>NZ_LGUF01000012.1 GCF_001274725.1 Sporosarcina globispora | reverse complement strand
CGAATGGCTAGTTCTTACTCGGCGGGAATCCCACCCGCTATATGATACGACCTAGGCTCGGCCGCACACCTGCCCCGGTAGTTCAACAAAAAAGTAACTAACTATATGCAAAATTATTTTACATAACCATTTTTATCAGCAATTAAAAAGGTTGGGTACCTTCTGGACGTCCAAAAGGTACCCAACCTCTTTTTGATGACATAATGTCGGATATTAAGAAAGGTTAGTCAAGATTATTTCTCATAAAATTGTTGTCTATTCCGTTATTTATAATGTTATTCGGTTCATTGTCGTCGAACTTATTGCGAAAGATAAAATTATCGTTTGCTGTAGCTTGAAGGAGAATACCGTTGTTTTCATTGTCATTTATTTTATTTCTTTCAACGATATTGAAATCACCACTAACTAAAATACCAGCTCCATTATTGTTAACAATCAAGTTGCCAAATACACCGTTAGCCGTACTACTATCAGTAATCAGTATTCCATCACTTGTGTTATCCCTCACTTTATTGTCAACAACCCAGTTATTATCACTACTATCACTTATTTCAATGCCTGTGCCTCCAACATTTTTAATTTTATTTTTCAAAAGCAGGTTACCGACTGAACTCTCGAGGTCTATTCCATCTTCACCTACATCTGTGATTGTATTTCGTGTTATTAAGTTGAAATCGCTGTTACTGAGAGTAATACCATCAGACGTGTAATTGGCTATGTTAAACCTGTTGATTTCAACTCCTGTTATTCCAGTTAGGATAAATGCATTGGCCAGTGTATTATTTCCGTCGAGGAACACTTCTCGACTAGAAGTCACAATACGAATGTTGTTAGTTGTAATTGTTATAGACTCATTGTAAACTCCTTCATTCACAAGAATGACATCGCCTGGAGTTGCCATGTTTACGGCGTTTTGAATCGCATTTGTACCAGGAAAGACTGTGATAATCGCCATCCATTTCCCACCTCCTTTACTAGAGTTACTATAGAGTATGAATTCTAGTAAAAATAGCTTGGACAAAATTCATCCTTGAACGAAAAAAGGCGGTAGACGACCGAAAAAATCGGTGTATTTGGATGGATATAGATATATTCATCTTTCTTTTTATCTCCTATACAAATTTGTTTAACATAAAGCTTCTTATGAGATACGCGATCGATTAAAAATTTCGCTCTCTTGTTCAGCTAACCTCCCTCAATAAAAGAAGCGTACACACCCGATTACTCCTGATTTCTTAGATTTTCATAGCTATTTACCTACCGGTAAATGGGTTACAGTTGGAGGATAGTCACTGAAAAGGATATATTTGGACACATCGAGAAAAATGAGCTACAACCCACTAACCAATCTATTACAGAAATTGGTGGAGTAGTAAGAATATGATCGCACTGTCCACATATCTCATGGAGGTCAACCCTCCCATGCCTCACAGAGTCTTCGCTCTCAAATTCCTTCGTCCAACCTTTCCATGAGGTGGATGTCGGCCATGCTGCCCCACAGGGTCCATGCCCGTAATTTAGTTGCTTTGCCGACTAATCCGTGCTTCAAATGTCTCCAAAACTATAAGCCAAGAACTATTTCTAATCTAAACGAAACCAGAATTAAGCGGCCAGTTCTGCCTTCTTTGATCCTGCCAAGTGAGGGATATCTTTTAACATCTTTTCTTCACTAAATTCAAATTGCTTTTTACTTATACTAAAGAAAATACGAATCAATTTATTACACAAAGCGATAAGGGACTGCATCTTCTTTAGCGGGTTGTCTGGCCGTTGTGTAAAGTAAGCATGCAGGGCCTTAAAAGCTGAATTTTTGGCAACTAGAATCATGCAAACCCTAAACAACAGAGCTCTTAGCTTCTTCCGACCTCTCTTGGAGATGGTGGTTTTTCCCTTATGCTTTCCAGACGTATTTTCCTTTAGACTCAAGCCGGCCAGTTTAATGATTGGGGTGAGTGNAGGTCACCCACTTCCGCAAAGAAACCAGCGACTGTATCTCTTCCAACACCCTTGATCGCTAACATTTGAGCTACACCTGGAATTTCATCAAGCAGGGAATCTATTTTTCCGTCCAATTCTTCGAATTCCTTCTGAATCAAATCATATTTAGCCAGAAGAGTTTTCAGCTCCATTTTTGCCATCTCAGAGCCTTGGCGAAGTCCGATGGACTGACTCGCTGCTTGCTTTAACTCCCGAATCTTATTAGCACCTACACTTCTTTTTACGGATTTTCTTAAATGGATAAGCAATTCATCTTCTGTGAAATTTGCTATTTCATGCGGTAGAGCATAAAGCCGTAAGAATTGTAATGCAGCCTTGCCCTCCCACTTCTTAAAG
>NZ_LGUF01000010.1:84187-108265 GCF_001274725.1 Sporosarcina globispora | reverse complement strand
TGGTTTCTGGTCCGATGATCGGAGGGTTAATTCTCACCAAAGGATCTTTTATCCATTTGTTTCTTTCCGTAGCACTACTACTCTTTATGTCATTTTTTTTCTCTCTTTTTATAAAAGAGAAGGAAGATATAAAGCATATAAATAGGTCAGCTTTTTCAGATTTAAAGGAAGGAATTACATATGTTAGAAGTATGCAAAGTCTAAAAGGTATTTTGATAATTCTAATTATTATAAATTTTTTATTCTTTGGCCCTTTGTTAATGGGTATTCCTTTTATCGTAGATAAGGTGATTCAGGGGAGCGCTCTGGATATGAGCTTTCTACAAAGTTCATACCAAGTAGGTATGTTAACAGGAGCATTAATTATAGGAGTATTAACCATTAAGAAAAAAAAGGGTTTGTCTATACTATTAATGATAAGCACACTAGGTGTATTACTTACCTTTCTAGGGCAAATAGAAAAGATATGGCATGGCGTACTTTTATTGATTCTAATGGGTTCTCTTTCCTCTTTTATTAATGTGATGTTAGTAACCTCTATACAAGAGAAAAGTCAAAAAGATAAAATTGGAAGGGTTATGAGTCTTGTTAGTGCATTCACTAACGGATTAGTTCCTCTATCTTATGCTTTCGTTTCTATAGCGCTAGTTTTTAATTTTGGTATATCGAATATCATGATAACTTGTGGTATAGGAATTACTATAATATCCTGTATTTTTATTTTGAAATCAAAAGTAATGAAAGAAGAAATATAGTACTTGAAATTCTACAAAGAAATGATCAAACTTTATTATAAAAAATTGTTATTCACTCAAACTTTTTTTCAAAATAACGGTTTTTATTGCTGTTAGTATAGGATTGAAGATGGGTTTTAATCACTCTTTATTTTGAAGCTACAGTAAAAGCTATGTACGCAAGAATAATGAATAACCTGTTTCTGATGCTTCTATGCTTTGCCGTTTATTCTATTCAAACGGTCTCCTTTCCGCATCATGCTTTTTCTATGTATTTGATAAGTGCTATTCCAGCTGGAGGGGCAGTGCTAAACAAATCTAAGCAGCCTAAAACGGATACGGATCGCATTATAAGTGAAATCCGGGCGCAGAGTTCTGACGGCTTTTTTGACTTGATTTTTTTCGTCATTAGAAAAGGCATAAAGTTAGCCCTGGCATTTGCAATTGGGTGGTTGATGGTTCCTTTCTTACTATTTGAAGTTATTGGTGGCATTGTCGGCAGCATCCGTTTAAAGCAGCAAAGAAAACAAGAGAATCAACGTTTATTGAGAAGATAGAAGACCGCAGGGCTATGCACTGACGGTCTTTATTATCCATTACTTTGAATTTTATTTTTCACGCTGAGGAGAGTCCTAGACTTATTATGAAATAGCCTATGGACATTTAGAAAGAGTCCTAGACTTATGTAAGAAATAAAATGCTATTTCTTTTTTTTCTTTTTGTCTGGAAAGCCGTATTTTTCTCTGCTTTCTTTCATTTTTTTAGCAAGCTCTTTAGCCTTCTCTTTTGTCATGGCCATGATCTTTCACCTCTCCTAATCTTGTTATCTTCTTTATGGCCACGATAAATCAAAATTATACATACCTCTTCCCCATGCCCCATATACATTTATTAAGGTAGGAACATTTAGAAAGAGTCCTAAAGTTAATTCAGAAAAAATGAGGTGGAAAAAGTGAGGGTAATAGAGAAGAAGAGGAAAGTAAGAAGTGATAAAAAGCGTGATGTAAAACCGAGCTTGTCCATTAAATTAAAAGAATGTATTCACCGGCTTTCTTACATAACGAATACACCAGTAAAAGATGTAGCTGAAAAGATCTGTGAGTCCGGCGTAACTTCTAATAAGGTTATGGATCATCTATCTCAATTTTTTAGAAGGGATATTCGACTAAATAATACGATGTATTTAGGGGATCTAGAACGTGAATCACTTCAAAGGAGAAATAAAACAGTTAAGGAGCGAATTACAATTCGCTTCTCACAAAGTACGTATGATGATCTATGTAGTTTGGCTTATGCCCTTGATGTAACGCCGACAAAAGCGACGGCTTTATTACTGGAGGCTAGCATAAAAAATTCTGAGTTTGTCCATGAATATATTGAAGAATATATAGGGTCCTATTTAGATGAAGGAAGAATGAAAGAATTAAAGAAGGTAATGAAATTCATTAATGAGAATAATCCCTATGATGAAGAGTTTTCATGGGCTGAATTTATAGATGTGCTATTCAATGAAATCAAGGTAGGAACAAGTACAATCAAAAATGCCCTTACCGATTGGATAGATCGAAACAAAATTGAGTGAGACTGCTGTGAAGGCAATAGTTTTAAGGTTACATCCCATTTCCACATTAATTTCCTTTGGCCTTTTTCAGATTCAATTTTTCTTTTAGAATTCTATTATTATCATCAAAAATTTGAAGGGTATCATACATGTTCGAAGTTGCATAATGAAACGACTTTATTTGTATTGACACATTTGAAAAAGGATTTCATAAAGCGCTGGACATTCAGCGCTCTTTCTTTGAATATTTTGTTTAACGATAGATTCCATTAGGGTGAAAATGGTCCCACCAATTATCCACCTGTTTAAATTTATCTGCTACCGTCACGAATGATTTCACTTCAACACCGAATAGATGTTTGTGATAGACCTTGAATTGTTCGCATCCTCTCAAAAACTCAATTGCACCTGCTTCACCTACACCATCTGTCATTCCAACAACAATAAAAGGAATATCTTTTTCATTTTTAACATCTTCGTAATGGAGAAGTATATTTCCACCAAAATAGATATCATACAGTTCGGGTAATTCCTCTTTCATAGCAACTTCCATCATTATAAGTCGGCTCATTTTTTTCTCCTTTTTTCTTTTTATTATGAACCATAAAAAATTTAAGGGTGTGGGGTAATTGTGAATAAATTCCAAACATTTTAATGAAAAGTGACTAAATTCTAGCCCTAGTTGCTATTATGAAGACTCTTTAATAAGAGGTCAAAATTGCAGCCAGATTGTTGGGGATTTTTTTGTCTAACTAATTTGAAGGAGTTTCTTGTTCCGCAATCGGGCCATATTTTTTGAACAAAGAAGGATTTTAAAGGGGACATTGTAAGCTATTCCAGTAGGGCAGGTTTGTTGAAGAAGACATTTTAAACCTTAAAACAATAGTAGGGAGGTATTTGTATAAAACTTAAGCAATTCCTTTCTTTCGTGATGTTATTTGCTTTTTGTATGTACTTTAATGTTTTGAGAAACAAATCATAATAAAATACTGATAGTATAAAATAAAAAACGATGGACTGTTCCGACAGCTCATTTTTTACTTTCGTTATTAATATTTTTATCAACAAAAAAAGATTGGATATTTATAAGGTACCCAACGCTTTAAAATGGGTACCGACTAGATAAAAAGATAAAACTTATCTTTTCCTTAATTCAAGTTAAAATTGGACTGTATAGTCCATGAGTTCCCAGGAGGGGTTAATCTCCCCCATCATTACTTTTCTGCAACCAAGCACTTCACCAGGTCCAGGAGTAGGAATTTCAAAACAGAGGACATCATCCTCACATGTATCGTGAGCATTAGTATCGACCCAGATTTCGAAATTACCATCTCTTGGCCAGAAGCGTCCACTACTTTGGCTCTCGGCGTAGTAGTAGAAATAGTATTTCCCAGCCACCCAAACCGAAACTAAAATTTGATAGATAAGAATCCATTTTGATCAATCTTTTTTTTCAAAATGGATTCTTTTTATTTATCGTAAAATGCTGGTTTATGAAGTGTTTCAGATCAAACTTTATTTTAAAGCAACAATTATTTAGTAAAATATTTAGTAGAATATTTAGTAAAATAAAATTTTTCAGAAAATATTGACAATAATATAAAAGGTATGATATAAATTCTATATAATCGATTATATAGAGTTTGATGTTAGGAGAAGACAATCATGAATATGAATGCGTTTACAGATAAGAAAAGCTTGAGCTCTGATCTGGTCATGTATATAAAAGAAAAGTTACTGACGGGTCAATTAAAGCCAGGGGATCGGATTGTTGAAACTAAGATGGCCAAGGAGTTGGGGATTAGTCAAACCCCCCTTCGTGAAGCGATTCACCAGCTGGTAGGAGAAGGAATTGTTTCCATTATTCCAAACAAGGGGACATCCATTAGAGAATTAACGCCAAAAGATATATTTGAAATTTATTCTTTGCGTGCGGACTTGGAAAGTCTGGCTTTTAAACTTGCACTTTTTAATAGAAAACCTCACGACATCCGCCATTTAGAAATGTGTTTAGAAAAGATGAAACAAAAGGTGAATAGTGATTCTGTAGATTCCCTATCAGAGGAAACGACGCACATCCACACCTATATTAATCAGTTATCACAACATTCTCACCTGATTGAGGTCATTAGTTCGATTTCATTTAAGGTCGCATTGGTCAATAGCAGGCTTCGGGGGAAATACTCAAAGCAGTATGAATGGGAGGAACATGCCAAGTTGATTAAAGTGTTCATTGAGGGAGATCCCAAACAGGTAGAACAAGAAGTGAAATCTCATATTTATAGGGCATATTGTGTTTTTACTGATGCTTTTGTTACTGAGAAAGTGGAGGATTGTGACTTTTGGCGAGTATTATAAATAGTCTCTCGGAATAAAAAGGGTGCTCATTGCTGTTTTACAAAAAATTTACTGGGAATTGAACAGTGGTGAGTGTTTGATGGTCTGCTTTCATAATGTTTCCAAAAAAGGGCATACCAAACCAAAAAAAGTTTATATAACCTCATTTTTTTTATATCGGTATTTAATCCGGTTGTCGGAAAATCTCATGTCTGGATGGTAACTGATTAGTCACTATCTTGTGTTTATACCAGGCGTTAATGTGTGGCACATCATGATGATGCCGCCGGATTCAAAATGAAAGTCAACTTTTTCTTGATTGTTTGACCGTTTGATTGGCGTCTATCGTACATAGCTCACTTTCTACACCTTTGAATCACGGGGTTTTTTGTGAAAATTCTTGGGTCGTCTTCGGTTTTGGTGTTTAACTTCAGTGCATATTTTGATGGTGGAACAAGGACTTTGGCAAGTATTTTTCGTTCCACAAGCAAGTGGGCATCGCCATTTTCGTCGGTATTGTGATTTGTCATAGCCGTTAGGTTTCAACGCCTTACCGATCGGGCAAATCGGGATGCCATTAGAAGATATTTATATATATCCGTTCGCTTTTATTTCGGTTTTATTCCCATGAGGATTGAGATCGATAAACGGTTCAATGTTTTGATGATTCAACAACAAGTAATTGGCTTCGGCATTATGGTGAGAAGCTGGGTGCATCCTTGGATACAACGGTAAATCGTAAGGTAAATCACTTTTCTTGTATGAACACATCACAAATTCAGCTAAACGCTTGACCACCATTTGATTAATGGGGGATTTTACACCTTTTTCACCTTCTTTCGACGCTTTTGTCGCCTGAATCTTATATTTTCGGCTTCTTGGCCCATAAACGAGTGAAGAATCATAAAATGTACCGACGCCAGGGATATCACCAGGCCCACAGTAAATCTTATCATCATCATGCTCGCGTTAGCAGGTGGTGTTGTTGGGGGAGGAACTACAGCGATTCTTTTCAATACACCAGAAACACCAGCCTCAGTTGCGACAACCTTTGGAAATTACAAGGTTGTTAAAATATCAGAAATTTTAAATAATAACTAGGTATGATATCATATTGCACATTATTTACGTCTTATTTTTGGGAGAAGGTGGGTAAAATGGAAAATGATTATCTACAATTAATCATGTCAGGGTTACTTAACACTTTAAATCCTGCAAACTTAGCGCTAATTATTCTCGCTTTGGCAGCAGGGGTCATAGTCGGTGCTATTCCAGGTCTATCGGCTGCTATGGCCACAGCACTACTGGTTCCGGTTACTTTTGGGATGGATCCTGCAACGGGTATATCCATGTTGGCCGCTATCGGAATTGGGGCAGTATATGGAGGGTCTAATTCTGCAATACTATTAAATACTCCAGGTACTCCTGCTTCGTTTGTCAGCACTTTTGATGGATATCCATTGAGCCAAAAAGGCAAGGCTGATGATGCTTTATATACAGCTCTGTACTGTTCTGTTATAGGTGGTGTTGTTGGAGCATTAGGTTTGATTTTCTTCTCAATACCCCTTTCTAGTGTTGCGATAAAGCTTGGACCTCCCGAATATTTCTGGGTAGCTATTTTTGGGCTTTCTACCATAGCCTCTTTATCATACGGGGCAGTATTTAAGGGGATGTTATCTGGAGCAATTGGTTTATTGATAGGTACTATAGGCTTGGATCCGGTCATGGCTACTCCGCGCTTCACGTTCGGATACTCCCCGTTAATGCAAGGTATTAATATCATTGCAGCAATGATCGGCCTTTTTGCCTTTTCTCAAATGCTTGTTTTAGCCAGTTCTAATAAAACAACAATAGCTAACTACCAAAAAAGGAAAGGAGCAGCAACATCAGTTATTTATAAACTTTTTAAAAGTTCCAAATTTAATATTCTTCGCTCATCTTTTATTGGAACAATTATTGGTGTAATGCCAGGGGCTGGAGCAGAAATTGCTTCAATGGTTTCCTATAATGAAGCAAAGAGGTGGGATAAAAATCCAAAAAGATTTGGAACGGGTGAGATAGATGGAATTGTAGCTAGTGAGGCAGCGAATAATGCAAGTATTGGTGGCATGTTAATGCCAACTTTAACATTGGGTATTCCCGGAGGAGCAGCTGCAGCCATTATGATGGGGGGCTTACTTACGCACGGAATACAACCGGGATCAAAGTTATTTACAAACCACGGAGATATTGTTTATACGTTCATGATATCTTTTTTAGTAGCAAATCTATTGTTACTAATTGTCGGTTTACTGCTTATAAAAGTGACTATTCGTGTACTAAACATACCAATACGTTTTGTAATAACTGGAATGATAGTTCTATGTACGGTAGGTACATATGCTTTACAAAATAGCATGTTAGATGTAGTTGTGATGGTTGTTTTCGGAGTAATCGGCTTTTTTGGCAATCGTGCAGGTCTAGACAATGCAGCTATTGCATTGGGGCTGATTTTAGCACCGCTCACTGAAAATGCTTTAGTACAATCTTTATTGCTTGCAAAAAGTGAAGATTCACTATTCAATGTGTTCATCTCACGTCCAATATCTTTAGTATTTATTATTTTAACTATCTTTACTTTAGTTTTACCCACTTTATTAGCAAAACGTAGAAAGTTAAGCGGAAATCAGTATACGGAAAACAATAAGGAGGTGGGATAGCACTTGAAGAGAAATATTATTGAACACTTTAAAAATATGGACACGCTGTTGGCAATTGTTATCCTGCTGGTAGTATCATTATTTATTGTTCAAAGTTTGGAATTTAATTATCCAAGTAATGTTTTTCCTTTGACATTAGAAGCTTTAATTGCCCTATTCGCGTTGATAATTTTGCTAAAACCAAGAAAAATAAAAATAACATCTGAAGATGAAAATCAAGATACTCCAAATTGGTTTAAAATTGGAGGAATGTTTTTTGGATCGGTTATTTATCTAATAATAATGCCTTTAGTCGGATTCTATATAACAAGCTTTATTTTTATTTCATTCACAGCATGGATAATAGGAAAGAACTATTCTATTAAGGCTCTTGGTATAAGCTCAGCAGTCAGTTTAATGGTTATATTACTTATTTTCGCAATATTTTATATTTTCGTTCAAGTGCCTACTCCAAGTGGAATTTTGTTATGAATTAGGTTCTCTTGAGCCATTGGTAGTTTTGAGAGGAGGTAAATTGGGTTGGTTACTGAAAAAATTTTAATAAAAAGTAGAAATTTAAACGACTTTTGTACACAGATTTTGCATAAGGCAGGTTTGCCGCAAGAGGAAGCAGTGTATGTTTCGACCTTATTGACTGAGGCAGAATTGCGTGGTCGTTCAACCCATGGAGTAGTGAGGTTGAAAACATATGTTGACTTTGTAAATAGTGGTTCAATTAATGTAAAGCCGAACATAAAAACTTTAAAAGATGAGATGGCTATAACTGTGATAGACGGCGATAACGGTTTTGGACAAATCGTCGCAACAAAAGCAATGGATCTTGCTATTGAAAAGGCGAGGAAATTTGGCGTTGGAATCGTCGGTGTTCAGAATAGTGGTCACTTGGGGGAGATTGGATTAATAGCAAAACGCGTTATACCTCACCGGATGATCGGATCAGTACTAACAAATGGAGGACCAATGATGGCTGCCTGGGGAGGCTCAAAAGCAATTTTAGGAAACAATCCGTTCGCAGTTTGCGTGCCTAGAGAAAACGGGCCGCCCCTAATAGTCGATATGGCATTGAGTAAAACAGCCAGAGGAAACATTATTTTAGCTGATCGTGAAGGTAGAGCAATTCCTGAAGGTTGGGCATTAAATAAGGAAGGTTATCCTACGACAGATCCAAAAGAGGCCTTGTTAGGGAGTGTTTTACCTATGGCTGAGCATAAAGGTTATGCTTTATCTCTAATAATAGAGGTTATTTCAAGCGTTTTGATTGGTGGATTGCCGGGATACTCCTTAGGAATGCTCTCACCACCTCTATTAGATCGACCTTTAGGTACATCAAATTTAGTAACGGCAATAAATATTAATAATTTCATAGATTGGGATCACTTTCAAATCGCATTAGAAAACTTAATAAGTACAATTAAAGAATCCGCAAGAGACGAAGAGAACATATTCATTCCTGGTGAACGCTCTGAAAAAATACGTGAAAAAAGATTACGTTTGGGAGTAGAACTAACTTCAAATATTGTAGCTGACCTAAAATACTTAGGAGAGGAGTTCAATGTTAATTTTCCGTTAGAATGATTGATTAAGAAAAATATTTCAAGGGGGAGTTTCAATAAAATGGTCAGAAATTACTTAATTGTACTTAGCATTATTTTAACTACAGTATTTCTTATGGGGTGTAATTCCGAAAAATCTCATTCGAAGGGAACCGAGGATAAACTTAACTATCCAAAGAAAGGTGTATCATTAGTTGTTCCTTTTAATCCAGGTGGGGCAAGTGACATACATACCAGAATTCTTGAAAAGTATTTTAAAGACGAATTCGGACAATCCTTAACATTTGTTTATAAGCCTGGGGCAGCTGGTGCTGTTGGAACAGCGCAAGTAGCTACCATGAAGGACGAAGATCATACAATTATGGTTGCTAATTTTCCTGATATTGTAATTCAACCATTAACTGTGACCGATAATTTCAGTATTGATGATTTTGATTATATTGCAGAGGTCACTCACAGTCCTCTTATTTTCACAACAAGTAAAAATAGTAAATTAAAGACATTAGAGGATCTTATTCAAGCTGCGAAAAAGAGCCCAGGGAAGATTTCAATAGCTTATGCGCCAAATTCTGTTTTACACCTTTCGATTCTTGACTTCATAGATCAGGCCGGAATCGATGTTACTCTAGTACCGTATAAAGATGGAGCTGAAGCGAAGGCAATGATTGTTGGAGAACATGTAGATACAGCTATCGTTAATTTAGATTTAATGGTTGAAGAACTAGATCAAATAACTACTTTGGCTGTTACAACTAAGGAACGCAATGATAAAATCTCAGAAATTCCCACGTTTAAAGAACAAGGATATGAAGTTGTTTCAGAATTAAGCAGAATCTATGTTGTACCAAAAGGACTTTCAGATGAAAAGTTAAATCGCTTACGAGAAGGCTTTAATACTATAGGCGAAAACTCTGATTATCAAAATGATATGGAAAAAATAGGCCAACCTGTAACGTGGCTCACAGGAGAAGAACTAGAAGAAAAGGTTCGTGAGTATCATGATTATGCTAACAAACTTGTAGAAAAGCACAAATTAAATAAATAATTAACGACATTCAAAATCAAACTTAAACTTTTACGAATTTTGAGGAGGAAATCTTTTGAGAAAGGCAATCTGTTTAGATGAAAAAGATAATGTTGTTACTGCAGTATCAATAATAAAATCTGGTGAGCAAATTTTATATTCTCATAATCAGTTAAATAACATAACACTTACTGTAAAAGACGAAGTTCCATTAGGATTTAAAATTGCAGTAACTGACATCAGGGAAAATGCGCCTGTTATAAAATATGGAGAAGTAATTGGAAAAACTACAAAAGAAATTTCCAAAGGGTCTATCGTCCATACCCATAATCTTAAAAGTATTCGTGGAAGTAAAAACACTTTTGTAGAAGGGGGCTGCTAGATGATGCAAGAATTTTCAGGCTATCTCCGTGAAAATGGAGAAGTAGGTGTTCGTAATCATGTGGCGGTTTTATCGGCAATGGATAATTGTAATGGAATAGTGAAAAAAATATCTTCCCAAGTAAGGTATGTTCTGCCGATTACCGTATGGTATGGACGAACTCAATATAGTGATAATGGTGATTTAACCTATTTCAATTCACTTGTTGGTCTAATGTCCAACCCGAATATACACAGTGTTTTAGTTGTGAGTCTTGAATCTGTATCAGCAAAAAAACTTTGTACTGCAATTAGCAAAAAGACTGGAAAACGTGCTAAGTACATAGCAGTTCAAGAAGAGGGGAATAGCATTAGCGCTGTAGCTAAAGGTATTGAAATTTGTACCAACCTACTTTCTATTGCATCAGAAGTAAAATTAGAAAAGTTTGATTTAAGTTATTTAACGATAGGAGTAGAGTGTGGAGGTTCAGATACGAGCTCAGGTTTATCTGCTAATCCAGCATTAGGCAGGATCGCTGATATAGTAATTAACGCCGGAGGAAAAGTAATTTTATCAGAAACATCAGAAATACTCGGTGCTGAACATATATTAGCAAAAAGAGCGATTAACGATAGAGTTAAAGAAAAATTGCTCACAATAGTAAGAAACATAGAAATGGAAACAGTTAAAAATGGAATAAACATTTCAGAAATTAACCCGAGCCCTGATAACAAAGCTGGAGGTTTAACAACATTAGAGGAAAAATCATTAGGAGCAATCATTAAAGGAGGATCATCACCTCTTCAGGATGTCATTGAATTTGGCGAGACGCCTAAAGAACCAGGATTTTTTGTCATGGACACTCCTTCTCCAGCATCCGAATCAATGACAGGGCTCTCGGCAGGCGGAGCGCAAATAATTTTGTTCGCAACTGGAAAAGGAAATATTATTGGATCACCTATATCACCTACAATAAAAGTTACGGGAAATCCTAATACCGTTGAGTATTTTGGGCCGAATATAGATTTTGATGTTAGCTCCGTTTTTTTGGGACTGCAAACCCTTGATGATATTAAAGTAGATTTGCTAGATTTTTTGATAAAAATAGCTTCTGGTAAAAAAACAAGGTCCGAAATATTAGGTGATGAAGAAATTGTCCTAAAGCCAGTACCTTTGGCAATTTAACGAAAAGGATAGTAGGAAATACAACAATTTTTAAAACTATTATTAAGCCCAGGATTTAGGGTTATAGAAAGTAGAGTAGGACGAGGACTTTCACTCTTGGCCTCCCTCGACAAACCGCATGTGCGAATTTCCAGCATACGGCTTTCCATCGCTAGTTCCCAATCCATGAGTGAGTCGTCTTCACCCGTCATCGGGCTGTATATTTCACAACTGGATTAGGAACTTGCGGTGAGTAGGCTTTCTAACGATATTAGACAGGCTTGTTCCAACACTCTGTGTGTGATGAGCCGATTTGATACTGTTGATTTCTTTTTCCGTATAAAGGCTCCTTCATACGAATCCATTGATTGCAACGCTTGAATTTCGTTATGAGGTTTCCCGCTTTATAATAGTTTCTAACACTCTTATTACCTCATTCAACTTCCCAATCATTTTTTTAGATTTCTGCTCTATTGGCTTTTGGTGATTCTTCGAATCTTTTCTGTCTGTTTCTTTACCTTGTCATTCGGAAAATCATTTAGTGTGCCCAAAAGTAGAATCCGTTAAAACGAAAACCCTTATCAAAATGGGGTAGTGTCAGGGAAATACGGTTATCTTTAAAATTAAAACCATGAGTATTTAAAGTATTCTAAGAAGAAAAATTGTATAAAAAGTTACTCTGGTGTTAAACAGGGGCGTTTTAAAATAAGAAGCTAATAATTTAGTTGATAAAGGAGAGCTTTAATGTGCACGAGAGATTAAAGGAAAACGTAAAAATGATAGATAACAGATTATTCATAATACTCGAAGTGGTAGTTTAATTCTGACTGTGCATAGGAAATTTATCGATGTAATGGATATTGAGTATTTGTATTTCCAGGCATAAAAAAATCAAGCAGCTATCATATTTATATATTCACATTTGAACAAGAAAAATCGTATATTAGATTTTATTATGAGAACAATTTTCCACAAATACATTATAAGAAAACAAAACTAAGAAAATAATATAATGAAGATTATTTAAATAGTAAATTCCAGATATCAATGGAGGCAGGCAATGTATATTAAAAAATTACCTAAAAAAACCGTAGTGCAGTTGTTTAATGCTATCCTTTCTTTACAGACAAAACAAGAATGTAAAGCTTTTTTTGATGATCTGTGTACCATGAATGAAGTAAAGTCCTTTATTCAAAGACTTGAGGTTGCAAGAATGCTTAGAGACGGCGATACATATATGGACATTCAGGTAGAAACTAGTGCCTCATCGGCTACTATAACAAGAATTAAGAAGTTATTGGATTATGGGAGTGGTGGTTATCAAATAGTATTAGATCGCATAGAGTCTTCTGATAAATATTAAGAGGGGGCTGGATAATCCATTGTTTAAGTAAATCCCAATTTACCCTTATCTGTATTATTAACAGCCTGAAAGGAGTTATGTTTTATGGGACTTAGCCCAATTATTATTTATTTGGGCTATTTATACTTATTGTTATCAAGAGGTATCATACAAGAACACCATATCGCGAAGCAGTTATTGTACGTGCAAGCAAGGAAAGCAATTAGAAGATAAAATGATGTTCAGGAAGGGTTTAAAATGGCTGACCAGAAGCTTGTAGACAGCATGATTTCTAAGGGTTCTGGATGCATTCAATGATTTCCATATGAAGGTTACGGAGATTGAACAGGTGAAATTTGGAAGGGTACCGATCAGCATGCCGCAGCCAACAGTGGGCCTGCAATCACGTAAAAGAAGCACTGCAAATACAGACAGCAACAGAAGATAATGAACTGATTGAGGCAAAAAAAGCGTTTGCCGCGCAATCCCTTTCATCCTCAGGGAGTTTCTATGATTGTAGAATTAGCGCAACAACAATAATAGGCGGTTTTAATGACGAAAGAAACGTCCCGGGCCGGGACGTTTCTTTTAGTATCCCTTAAGTCGTATACTGTGAAGCGAAAAGAGGTCGACAATGTTACATTCAATTCGTGAAAAACATATATAAAAAATTTATTTTTACACCAGAATCAATATTTCTACATTTCTCTCTTAATATCTCGAAATACTTCTTTGAGTTCTTTTATTCTCCAAACCAACTGCTCATATAGGAAGCATCCTCATAGTGAAGTGCCTGTTTTACCACACGGAGTGGACGGAACGTATCAATCATAACTGCTAGCTCTTTTGTTTCTTTTTTGCCAATACTCTCCTCCATTTTTCCTGGATGTGGCCCATGCGGCAAACCACTAGGATGAAGCGTGATCGAGCCCTCTTCAATTCCACGACGGCTCATAAAATCACCATCTGCATAGTACAACACTTCATCGCTCTCAACATTGCTGTGTACATAGGGAGCCGGTATGGCCTCTGGATGGTAATCGTATAGACGAGGGACAAAGGAGCAAATTACATAATTATGTGCTTCAAACGTTTGATGCACGGGTGGTGGCTGATGAACTCGCCCGGTAATGGGTTCAAAATCATGAATGCTAAACGCGTAAGGGAATATATATCCATCCCAACCAACAGCATCCAGTGGGTGGAAATCAAAAAGATAGGAAGTTAACATCCCTTGAGCACGTACCCGAACTTCAAATTCCCCTTTCTCGTCTTTCGGCTCTAATCTTTCTGGTGTTCGAAAATCGCGTTCACAATAGGGCGAATGCTCGAGGAGCTGGCCATGCTCATTGCGATAGCGTTTCGGTGGAACAATGGCTGAATTCGATTCCACAACTAGAAAACGTGCCTCATGCGTATCCAGGACCACACGGTAGGTAGTTCCCATTGGAATGATGACATAATCACCCGGATAAAAAGAGAGTTCTCCAAAGATACTTTCAATTTTTCCTTTGCCTTCATGTACATACAGCAACTCATCGCATTCTCCGTTACGATAAAAATACGACATAGGCTGTGATGGGCGAGCAACGCCGATCGCCAGATCATCATTAGCCAGTAAGATTTTTCTTGCTTCCAAAAAATCTCCACCGGGTTCTGTATTCCATGTAAGAAAATGGCGATGTATGAGAGCGACCTTTTCTTCAAATTCATACTGAATATCTTTAATTTTTCTTGCCTCTTTGACTCTTGTTGGGGGATTGATATGATAAATCAATGATTGAATACCCGAAAATCCTTTTGTCCCCATTAATTGTTCGTAATAGAGTTCACCATTTCCCTTACGAAATTGGGTATGGCGTTTATGCGGGACATTTCCCATCTTGATATAATGCGGCATGAACTTTCCTCCTTCTTTCTTGTATCATTTCTTAATATATGGATGTATTAATTGCTTGGTCTGGTGGTGATGTTCAACAGGGAGTACCCGGCTGGTCACTTCACCGAATCCGACACGATAGCCTTCCCCCTGGCACCACCCCGTGATTGTTAACTGATCTCCATCTTCCAGCCACACCCTCTTTTCTTCATTTTCCATGTGAATAGGCTCCGTTCCACGCCAAGTCAGTTCCAATAAGCTACCCCTTGATTCTTTTTCGGGTCCGCTAATCGTTCCGGAGGCAAGCAGGTCACCCGGGCGCAAGTTGCATCCACCTACAGTGTGATGAGCAATCTGTTGAGCCATACTCCAATAGAGGTAACGGAAGTTACTGATTGTGATGCGATGCGGCACAGCCATTCCCTCCCCTTGCAGTGAGACTTCTAGGTTAATATCAAACGCACTAGCTTTGGTCGTCTGTAAGTAAGGAAGTGGTGCAGGGTCTTGCTTTGGACCAGCTGTACGGAAAGGTTCCAGCGCATCCAGAGGTACCACCCAAGGAGAGATGGAAGTAGCAAAATTCTTGGCTAGGAACGGTCCGAGCGGTTGATATTCCCAAGCCTGAATATCACGAGCACTCCAATCATTAACTAACACGAGACCAAAGATTTGGTCCTCTGCATTCTTAATCGATACTGGTTGCCCCATTTCATTGCCCGGTCCGATAAACCAGCCCATTTCCAATTCAAAGTCGAGCTGGAGGCATGGTCCAAACACAGGTAAAGAGACATCGACTGGTTTCATCTGGCCTTGAGGACGGTGTATGTCGGTGCCACTGATAACCACTGAGCTGGCCCGACCGTGATATCCGACCGGTAAGTGGGTCCAGTTTGGCATGAGAGCATTTTCTTTACCTCGAAACATAATTCCTACATTCGTTGCATGCTCTTTGGAAGCATAGAAATCTGTATAGTCTCCAATCTCTGCTGGAAGAAGCATTTCTACATCTTCCATTAAGTGAAATCCTTTTGAACGTAGTGCTGAATTATCACGTATATCAGGCGTGTCCGCATCCAAAAGATATTGAAGCTTCGACCGCACCGCAGACCAGACTGGACGGCGAAGTGCCATAAATCGATTAAGTGAAGTTGCTGAAAAGATATTCTTTGCTTCTGCTCCTGTGCCATCTAATAATCCAGCTTTATCGATCACAGATAAATCAAGAACATAATCTCCTATGGCTGTACCCACTCGGGGGCTTTGCCCTTTTATTTGAAAAATTCCGTATGGCAGGTTTTGGATGGGAAAATGTGAATCAGTTTTTGTTGTGATAAAGGAATGTTTCATAGCATTGCCTCCCCATGAAATATAGTAAGCTCTCCCAGTTCTTCCCGAGGCTCATCAAAGCTGCAGCTTCCATATGAAGTGGCAAAGAAGGAGCGAGCATCATTGATTTCAGAGGAACTGACGGTTAAGTTGCACCAGGAAAGAGTGTTTGTTGTAAAATAAAAATGTGTTGGATCCTCATCAAGTAATATCTCTTCAATTGTTTTTGCATCAATTGAATGGCAATAAGCCATTAGGGCAGCGGTAAACACATTGACAAAGCCGTGCATGGTTGTTTCTACTTCATTTCGGTACTGACGTATTGGATGATGAAGACCCGCTGTGAATTTAAGAAGTAAGTCTCGTTTCTGACATTCATTGATCACGAACGCTGCTTGTTTAGCAGATGGAAATAATTGCTTTGCCATACCGCCCATTCGCATTTTTATGCCGATACCGATACTTTTCAATTTATCAAGTCTATGGAGAGCATCTAATGTATATTGAATTTGATCATTTGTTCCTGTTACTTCGCAATAAACAGGATAACTCTCTGTTCTATTTTCGATTTTTTCTAAGAAAGAAAGATCGACATATGGCGTAAGCGGTATTTCAATTGCTTCTACAGTACCAGCAGTTTTATAAGTCTCTAAAAAAAGATTAATAGCTTCCAAGTCTAGATCCATTTCCTCCGGTTTTAAAATGATGGATAAGCGGAGTGGATACTGCTCGGTAAAGTGGGCCTTATATGGATCGAGTTCATTTAACCGTGTTGCAGGTATAACAAATGGACCAAGCATCCAGCTATCAGAGCCATTCATATAAGTGTGATAGTTTGAGATAGCCTTTGAAAGCGGAAGAGAGGCCGGAGGAAATAACCCTGCATAATCAATGAGTTGGGTCATAAAATGACTAATAGCATCTACTGTCCATTTTCCATTTACTTTGGTTATCATTAAGTTCAACCCTCCCTTTAAAGCAGGTCATTACAATTATTTACAGACATGACCCGTTCAATATTAAATATTTCCGCGGAGTTCTTGCTCACGCTCAATGGATTCAAACAGTGCTTTAAAGTTTCCCTCACCAAAGCCAAGTGCACCTTTTCGCTGAATGATTTCTATGAATAGGGTTGGACGGTCGACTAGTGGTTTTGTGAATATTTGGAGTAAATACCCTTCGTCATCACGATCGACAAGAATGTTCAGTTCTTGAAGTCTTTTTACGTCTTCATCAATATCACCAATACGGTTTGCTAGCTCTTTATAATACGTTTCTGGTGTATTCAAAAATTCAACACCATTTTCTTTTAACGCAGCCACTGTGCTAATAATATCGTTTGTTAATAGGGCAAGATGCTGCACACCCGGTCCATTATAGTAGTCAAGATATTCTTGAATCTGTGACTTACGCTTTCCTTCAGCTGGCTCATTGATTGGGAATTTAATACGTCCTGTTCCATTCATCATCACTTTAGACATAAGTGCGGAATATTCTGTTGAGATGTCTTCATCATCGAAATGTTTCAGGACGCTGAATCCAAAAACATTTTCATAATAACTCGTCCATTCCTCCATGGCTTCCACGTTTCCGACGATGTGATCCACACCAATTAATCCAGAGGATGGGGCTTCAATCCGGTCTTTACATGCCTCAAATCCTGGTAAAAACGCACCTTTGTAATCTATAACTTCAACAAGAGTGTGAATCGTATCACCATATGTGCCGATAATGGCTTTTTTTACTCTACCTTTTTCATCTTCTTCCACCCAAGGTTCCCGGATAGCTATACCTCCGCGTTCAATTGCTCCTGTGTATGTTTTTTCCAAATCCTTGACAAGAAGAGCAATATCTTTGACACCTTCCCCGTGTTTTTTATGAAACTCGGCAACACTAGTACTGTCTGAAAGTGTTCCAGTTAAAATTAAGCGAATCGCCCCCTGTTCCAACACGTAAGAAACTCGGTCGCGGCTCCCAGTCTCAAGGCCCCTATATGCTACTAGTTTAAAACCAAATGCCTTTGAATAATAATACGCAGCTTGTTTTGCATTACCTGTATAAATTTCAAGATAATAAACATTCTTCACCGGGAAAATTTCTTCTGGCCTAGCTTTTAAGGATGCCATCATTTTTTTTGCCATTTGTAACACTCCTCTAATTAAATTGTTTTAACAAACAGAATTTTCAATAAACTATTTGTGATGAAACACATGATAATACATAAAATTTTTTGATGCAAACAAATGTTTCAACGCGTTTATTATTTAGGGTATTGGCGCTTTACTGAGTTAATGCAATGCGGCGTTTGGGCGTATTCTTGTATATTTTTAAAAAATTCAGTTAATATACTGGCAATATAAAGAAAGGGGTGTTAGAAATGGGAATTGACGTTAAATTTTGCCCTTGTAACTTTGAGGATGATTTGAAAATTATTAAAGAACGGTTAATGGAGCGAAGCAATTTAAACTTGATTGAAGAGCGGTGCTTGCTTTATTGCGGACAATGTTTGGTTAAACCATTTTCAATTGTAAATGGTGAAAATATTGCTGCAAATGATGCGGATGAACTTCTTTTGAAAATAGAACATTACATAGATAAATACAAACAGGAAAATTGAATAAATTATCGATATAAAAAATGGTCAACCAGAAATATTTTCTGGCTGACCTTATAATACGAAAGGGCGCTTTAATTGAGCAAGGATCACAAAAATAATCAAACTTTTTTATAAAAGGATGATTCAATTGAGTATAGAAAAGCGTGTTTTGATCAATCTTTTTTCAAAACGCGCTTTTCTATTTCCTCTTTTATCAAAGTTTTTTAAGTTAATTTAATCAAACTTTATTCAAGGCTACATAGAGGCATTAATTGAAATAAAGTATAAGGCGGCAAACGTCTATAGAGAATTTTACGATGACTTAGACAAACTAGTGAATTATATTCGAAGTTATATCCAAATGCTATACTATACGCTGCATTTATACAGGAAGGCTTTTTTAGTGATGAAAATTGCAGCTGGCAAAAGACGTTGAATATGAGGAGTCAATTACAGATAAGATAAATGAGCTACTTGGTTTTGGGATATAGAGACAAATGAGTTTGTTGTAAAAGCAATTTAACACGGCTCATGAGGGTGGGAATAGCGGATGCCCTCATCGTTAGCTATTACAATATAATCAGCACCTGTCCGTACTCTAAGATTCTCAGCAATCGGCTGAATCAGCTGTGCTGGATGATCTGCGGAAAACGCATTGATGATATATCGTTTTCGGCAACCTTCAAGGCTTGCTGTCCAGTGGTTTTCTCAATCAAGGAAAATTATATAAAGTTTTATTGGGAATTCAGTATATGGTTTATATATAAAAAGTTTTAAAATATGATATAGGCACCTGCAGATAATGAATGAGGGTTTCTAAGGAGTATTTATAAAGAATTCTAGATAATGTATAATAAAGGAAAAATTGCTTTGAACGGATGATAAAAGTGAATAGACAGAGATATTACGATTACATTGCTGAGAAGTTGGAAGTTCTTTCATATAGAATCATTTCAAATGGAAAGCTTAATTTACTTCATTTAAATATCCATTCTGAGACGTTATATAGAGAGCTTTTAAATATCTTGTATGAATATAACCTCAAACCGTTTAATATTGGAAAAGCTAATGCTGAGGCTGTAGATTTAATAGACATGGATAAAAAATTAGTTATCCAAGTATCTTCGACTGCAACGAAAGCGAAGATTAATAGTACCTTAGAGAAAGATAAAATAAAAGAGTTATCAGTTGAGCAGTATAGTATAAAGTTTATTTTTGTGGCTGCTGAAGCTAAAAATTTAAGGGGAAATACTTACAATAATAAACATAACATTACCTTCGATTCTAATACTGATATCTTGGATAAAGTTACTGTATTAGAAAAAATATCGCAATTATCCATTGATAAAATGACATTGATACATGACTTAATACAAAAAGAATTTGGAGAGAGACCCGATACTTTAAAACTTAGCTCTAATTTAGCGGCAATTGTTAACTTTTTATCTAAAGAAAACTTGGATGATGTTCCTAATAGAATACAATTAAATGAATATGGGATTGAAGAAAAAATTGAGTTCAATGAACTGAACGATATTAAGGAATCCACTTTTGATGAATATAAAATTTATTATGGTATACTCGATAGGATTTACAGGGAATTTATTAGAGAAGGATCTAATAAAACTGTTTCTGTATTAAGAAAGATAACCTCGTTTTATGAGAAAGAAGTACTGGATAAAGCATCAACGAACGTTGAGAAGTTTTTTAATGTTATTGGAAAAGTTGAAGAGCACGTGCTTAAAAGCGAGTTAGTAAGAGAGATACCAGAAGAGGAAATTGATATGTGTATTAGGATTATAGTTGTAGATGCATTTGTTCGATGCAAAATCTTTAAGAATCCTAGGGGTTATACTCATGTTGCTACTTAATGATATAAAACCAGAATTGAGTATCTATTACTGTGCTTCTTTATTAATAAAAGAGATAGAAAATCAAGAAGGGCAAGATATAGTAACTCTTTATAAGACTGTGAAGGAAAAATATCAAATATCTTTGAAGATATTTGCTTATTGTCTGGATTGGCTTTACTTAGTAGAAGCAGCCAAAGTTGATAAAAAAGGAGGTGTGTTCTTGTGTACTTAAAACAACTAAAAATTGAATCAAGAAATAAGGTTATTAGGGAAATACCATTCCATTTAGGAACTAACTTAATTGTAGATGAAACTCAAAATAAAAGTGATATTGAGACAGGTAATAATATTGGAAAGACAACTGTCCTAGCGTTAATAGATTATTGCCTAGGTGGTGATCCTGAACAAATTTATAAAGATCCGGAATCTAAAAAGAATATAGACTTTGTTAAGGATTACTTGGTTGAAGAAGAGATATTAATTACTCTAAGATTAAAGGGAGATTTATTGGATGAAAAATCACAGGAAGTAACTATAGAGCGCAACTTCCTACAAAGAAATAAGAAAATCATGAAGGTTAACGGCGAAAACCTTACTAAAAATAATGGTAAGGATTTTGAGGAGAGGCTAAGTGCATTAATTATTGGTGAGAGAGAAAACAATAAGCCAGGAATAAGACAAATTTTCGCTCATAACATTCGGTACAAGGATGAAAGAATCAATAATACACTTAAAGTACTAAATAGATTTTCAACAAATGTTGAGTACGAGACACTCTATCTATACATGTTCGGATTACCTGTTTCTGATAGAACCTATCTTATGAAAAAACTTAAAATTGAGCAAAACTTTAAGGAAAGACTAGAAAAAAAACAAGCTAAAACAGAATTAGAGTTACAAATAGATATAGTAAAAGACAACATTAAGAACTTGGAAGAAAAAAAACGCAATTTAAATATAAATGAAAAATATGAGGAAGAACTACAAGATCTTAATAATACTAAATATAAAATCAGCAAGATTAGCTCAAAAGTAAGCGAATTATCTTTAAGAAAAGAACTATTAAAAGAGACAGAAAGTGAGTTAAAACAGGATATTTCAGATATTGACTTAGATGCATTAAGAGAGTTATATTCAGTTGCAAAAAAAAGTGTTAATGATATTCAAGTAACATATGAGCAAATGATTGAATATCACAACAATATGATACTCGAGAAAATCAGGTATATAACTCAAGATTTGCCTAATTTAGAGTTAGAAATAGAACAATATAATCAAAGCTTAGAAAAAGAACTAGCAAACGAAAAATATTTGATAAACAAACTTTCTTCAAGTGATACTTTTAGTGATTTAGAAAATATTATTTCTGACTTAACCAATAATCATCGAAAACTCGGGGAATTGGAAAATAGTTTGTCACAGATTGAAACTTCAGAAGAAAATATAACTAAAATAAATAGTGATATTGAATTATTAGATGGAAACAGGTTTACAAGTGAATTTCAAGATTTGCTCCTAAAACAACTCATGAAATTTAATAAACATTTTAAAGAAGTGTCAAAAGAACTTTATGGCGAAGAGTACGGTATTACATTTTCAGTAAAAGAGGACAGGAAAACTAAGCAAAAATACTATGCATTTGAGTGTTTTAATTTAAATACAAGCTCAGGAAAAAAGCAAGGTGAAATTTTATGTTTTGATATTGCATATATATTATTTGCTAGAAGTGAAGGGATTCCTAATTTAAACTTTATCTTAAATGATAAGAAAGAATTAATGCACGGAAATCAACTGTTGAAGGTTAATAATTTTGCTTGGAAAAATAATATACAATTAGTCTTTTCAATACTAGAAGATAAAATACCTGAAGAAATAAACAACGATAAACATATTGTTTTAAGATTATCTGAAAAAGATAAACTCTTTAGGATTGAAGAGAATCAATAATTTTGCTTGGAAAACTTTTCAATACTACAAGATTAGGGGTTTTGTACTGTTTCACTCTTCAAGAAAATCAGCTGGGTTAAGTTTATCTGCAATTACGGCAGCATCTTCCAGTTTGGACTTGACTGTTTATTATCAGCAGTTACTCAATTCCAACATAACCTCATTTATCATAAATCGCAGAGATAAAAAAATGAGTAACATTTTCTACGTCTTCCCCCGAAATCCATGTAAATTCCTTTTGTTTAAAGTTTAAAACTCAATTTATTACTGACCTTAGTCAAATAGATGATTTTGTAAGAAAGTTGGGAAGTTTTACAATTAAGGAGATGGATGAGTTAGAGAGTATTATTCAATCATTTAACATCTTTAAGGGGGGAAATATAAGGTTGCTATTCAACTAAAACGGGTATAGGGATTAAATAATATTGGCTTTGAAAAAAGGAATGTCTCCAAAATTGAGACATTCCTTTAGATTATCTAAAGTACAATTTACTTTAAATTAGTACAACTTACTTTAAAAAACTCTTTGGTTTTGTTATTGAGTAATAAATTATAGGGGAGTCATTTTTCATAAGAATTATTGCCTAAAAATTAATGATAATAAAAACCTGATAAGAAATTACTTATCAGGTTTTCAGGCTGTCGAGAAACTGTCGACAGCCTTTATTTTGCAATTTAACTTTAATTATTCACCGCGTTAATATGTTATAATTAATTTAATAAATCATAATAGATAGTGGTGAATTTACATGTTTAAACCCAAAGAATCTTCTCAACCGATTCGCAAATGGAAATTAATTTTTTACTTATGGTGATAATTGGTATTAAAAGTAATTTTGTTGCGGTACAAGAGTCTGATCAAAAGACAGTTCGATCATTGAAGAGATTTGAGATTGAAGATGGAATAAATATAACAATTTATGAAGATCCCACTGTGGAAATTAATGGCTTTATGGTTGGAGGGTATCTAAAGTTTGCTGAAAAAGGATATGACATATATAACGCTGCATTTTCACAAATCTTTACAGGTACAATTAACTCTATCATTTATTTAACTAATATTTCTGACTACCTTTTTGAAAACGAGAATGCTTTTATGAGGTTTGTACTTCATAATACAGAAGAGCATAAAGTGAGGATTAATACTCTTTTTGAATCAATGGTAATTCAGATTCAAATGGTAATTAATGAAATGCAGGAAAAAGGATTTGATAAATTTGTCAAAATACGAAGGGTTAAATTAATTAATATCAAGTAAATAAGTTATGAGATTGTTAATAAGCAGTCATGTGTAACCGTCAAGTAATTTTGAACAGTTTTTGCTCATTAAGTTTGAACACTTTCTGCTTCAAATATTGTCGTTCTGTTTTTGATTCTATAACTTTCTCCATTTAAATGGATTACTTCTACCCGATGAAGCAGCCTATCAAGTATAGCTGTTGTTATTCCCTTGTCGCCCATTAACTCCCCCCATTGTTCAGGACCCTTATTTGAAGTCAGTATGATAGAACTTCGTTCATACAGGTCATTAACCAGGTGAAAGAACATATTTGCTTCACGTTGGTCCATTGCCATATACATTAAGTCGTCAATGATTACCAAATCAGCCTGCAGGATGGTTTTTAATTGAAGCTGAGATTTTCTTAGGTATTCTTGTGTTTTCAAAAGATTTATCAAGTCTCCCATGGTATAAAAGGACACC
>NZ_LGUF01000010.1:0-83730 GCF_001274725.1 Sporosarcina globispora | reverse complement strand
ATAAAGAAAAGCTTCACCTCTTTGTTTTGAGTATTCTTGACCTTTATTTCTCCCCAATCAACCTGTATTTGTTTACCCGCGGCCAATTCTTCCACAGCTTCATGGGAACGTATATGTACTGCTTTTGGAATATGGTGAATATCTCTTAACTCCCTAACATAAGAACGAATCGTACTGCCGCCAACCTCTAAGTTAGGGTATCGTTCCTTTAGCCAATCCTCAATCTGTGCAGAAGACAGATCTGGATGCTCTTTTAACCAAGTTAAAAGTTGATTCTGATAGGGATCAAGTTTCCTTTTTCTTGTCCTCAACGAACTAATCCAATCTGTAGCTTCCTCAAAACTCATATCCAAATACTTATAAACTGTATTTCTAGAAACATCGAGTTTTTTTGCAATGGCGGCGATTGAAAATCCTAGTTTCTTAAGTTGCTTAACTTGCACTAACAATTGTAATTTTTCCACCTTTCAGATCCTCCAGCTAAAACAATGGTGTTAAACTCCCATCATAACTTAGCTGAGAAAAAATCGGGCAAAAAGTGTTCATTTTTATCTGTCAGAAACTGTTCAACTTAGTTTAGCAGTTACATCATGTCATTATTTTACGGTAAGCTTGCAGACAAAAACTGGTTCGCAGACCAAAGTCTGCAGGCTTTGATTACGGCCAATGAAATGTACCACCAATGACATTCTATTTACCACCTAATGACAAGAAATGTACCAGCAAATGACAAGCTGTTTACCACTATGCCTTCTGTATAATTTATTGAGCACACCTTCGGGTGTGCCATTATTATTAAGGAGGTATTTTTGTATGATTCATTATCGAAAGATATTGGAATTACACGATGAGGGCATCAGCCTTAGAGGTATTGCCTCAAGTACTGGTCATTCTCGTCAAAAAGTAACAGAGATTATCGGCCTTGCCGAAAAGAAGGGGTTAGTCTGTCCGTTAGAGGAAGAAATGACAGATAAATGGATTGAGGAATTTCTTTTTCCTGAGAAGACATTGGAGGCTTCGGGTCGACACCCCTTGAATTTTGACTATATTCATGAAGAGTTGGCAAAGCCCAATGTGACGCTTTCACTTCTCCATCATGAATATGAAGCTGAATGTAGAGCGCATCAAAAGATTCCATACTCTTATCGAAGTTTTTTGCGTCATTACAGCAATTATGCAGATAAGTACAAAGCTACTTTGCGCATTCGCAGAAAACCAGGCGAAATCATGGAAGTCGATTGGGCGGGTTCCACAGCTTTCATCATTGATAGAGATACTGGAGAGAAGGTAAAAGCCTTTGTGTTCGTTGCGACCCTGCCATGCAGCCAATTTTCATACGCAGAAGCAAGCTTGTCAATGGATTCGCATTCATGGATTACACTTCACAATAATGCGTATAAGTATTTCGGTGGCACGACTCAAATTGTCGTTCCAGACAACCTGAAAACGAGCGTCACGAAGCATACGACCCGTGAATTGATATTAAATCCTGCTTACAAAGAGATGGCGGACTACTACAACACTGTCGTCATGCCGGCAAGGGTGCGTACCCCGAAAGATAAAGCTAGTGTAGAAGGTTCAGTTGGAGTTATCTCTACCTGGATTATTGCAGCATTACGAAATATGCATTGCTTCACTATTGATGAATTGAACGAAGAGGTTGGGAAGAAATTAGATGAATTTAATAAAAGACCCTTTACTCGGAAAAAAGGGTCCCGTTTGTCTGCATTTGAAGAAGAGGAGAAATTTGCGGTTTCTCCCCTTCCAATAGCACCTTATAAAATGTCTGAATGGAAAAAGACAACTGTAGCCCCTGACTATCACGTTTCTTTCGATAGCATGTTTTATTCCGTACCATACGAATATATCAATCGAGAAGTCGAGGTGAGGGTGTCAGATAACCTCATAGAAGTATTTTTTAACCATATGAGAATAGCCTCTCATAAACGATTATATGGGAAATTTGGACAGACTACCACTATTCACGACCATATGCCAGATAATCACAAGTTATTCGTTGATCAAACCCCAAAAGCTGCGATTGAATGGGCAGAAAATATCGGAGAATCAACATTAAACGTAATTCGATATCTTCTAGATACTTCACAGACAGAGAAGCTAGCCCTACAGTCCATATTTTCTTTGAAAAAGTTTGAGCGTCGTTACACAAAATATGAAATTGAACGTGCTTGTAAAATGGTGCTCTCAATGACTAAGAGACCAACGGTCAAAAGTATTCAAACGTTATTGAAGACCAACAAAAAGAATGACGCAGAGCAAGAATTGAAACGGAAAACAGAAATCAACAAAAACAATTATGGATTTACACGTGGAGCTTCTTATTATGGGGGAACGGATAAATGATGAATGAACAAACATTAACCAAATTAATCGAAATGAAATTAAGTGGGATGGCAGAAGCCTATAAGGAACAAGCAGCGAATAAAGAATTTCAAAAAATGACTTTTGAAGATCGATTTAGTTTACTTGTCGATTTAGAACATGCCCGCCGAAAGAGTAATAAGCTTCAACGGTTAATCAAAACTGCGACTTTTCTTAACTCTAATGCATGTATTGAAGACCTGGAATATCATGAGGATCGAAGATTAAATAAAGAGTTGATTTTGAAATTGGCTAGTTGTACTTATATCCTCGATAGTCACAATATTATATTAAAAGGGCCCACTGGTTCAGGAAAGTCATTCTTAGCTACTGCCTTCGGAGTATCTGCTTGTCGGCAATTTTTTAACGTCAAATACATCCGTTTACCAGAATTACTGGATGAACTGTCACTCGCCAAATTGGCAGCAGACGGCAGCTATAGGAAGATCATAAAAAAATATACGAAAGTAGACCTACTTATCCTAGATGAATGGCTTTTAACTGATTTAACAACGGATGAAGCAGCAATCCTTTTGGAAATTACAGAAGCTCGTCATAAGGTTGGTTCCACTATTTTCTGTTCACAGATTGATCCTAGTGGATGGCATTTAAAGCTAGGAAATGAAACGATTGCAGAAGCAATTTTAGATCGCATTATTCATGACTCCTATCAAATTCTACTAGACGGAGAAGTTTCTATGCGTGAGCGTCATGGGTTAGGCAGGTAACCATAACATGACCACACTGACTACAAAAGAGATTCAGAAAATAGAAGAATACTATTATTGGGTGGGTTTCAAAAGCTGGATTCCTTTCCCGAAGGAACTAAATGAAAAGCTTTTCGAGGTATACGGGGAGGAACCTGTTCCTTATAGCTGGACTGAACAAGATATTTATGAAGGATCTAGAAAGATAATCTTCGATTACTTCAGGAACCACTCTAAGTAATAAATTGAGAATAAAAGCCCTATCAGATTCTTAGAATGTTAATCTGTAGGGCTTTTTATCCATTGGTAAATGTGTTGGCGTAGCCTGGTAAATTCCTTGGCGAACAGTGGTAAAAATGATGGCAAGGGTGGTAAAAACCCTTGGCTGTAATCAGGCTTTTTTGTTAATATGTTGAAATGAAAGGTTCGCTTTATCAAATACTTTCTTAAGATCATTTGCTCAGGAAGATCAAACAGTCCATTGCTTTCGATTTCATTTATAACCTGGTAATAAATATAGTTTTGATAATTGTAACTCTTTTATCCAAGATTTAAACTTCTTTATGAAGAAGGGGAGTTGAGACCATAATCCTTACAACTATTCGTATAATATCTATTTTACGAATAATTGTTATCGACATGTAAACAAGGGCTTGCTATAATTAACATAATTAGTATTCTTTATATTTTCGAATAAAAAATAACTAGTTTATTACACGATGAAATTATACATAATTGGAGTTATACCAGTCCGAAGTACATTCTCGACCTTTAAAGTTAAAGATCAAATCCAGGATTTTTAGTAAAGGAGCGGTTTAAAATTGAATCAACACCTTCAAGAAACCATTATAGATGTACTACGTGAAAAATTATCCCCCGATTGGATAGTTTTATTTGGTTCAACTGTCAGTGGAAACACCCATAAAGAAAGTGACATTGATATTGCATATTTGAGTGAAACAATAAAAGCAGATAAATATCAGATATTCATGATTGCTCAAGAATTAGCAGCAAAACTTAATAAAGATGTTGATCTTATTGATTTAAACCAGGCCAGCACAGTATTCCAAGCCCAAATTGTTCAATCCGGAACAACTATATATTGTACCAGTGAGCGAAAAAAAGCTGAGTTTGAAATGAAAGTATTGAAAATGTATACGAAGCTAAATGAGGAAAGATCAGAGATATTAAGAAAAATTGACGAAAGCGGGACAATATATGAAAAGTGATGTAATTTTAAACAAAATAAATATTATTGAACGCTGTATTAAACGCATTCACGAAGAATACGACCAGAACCCTAAAAATCTAGAGAATTATACAAAGCAAGATTCAATTATTTTAAATCTGCAGCGCGCTTGTGAGGCAAGTATTGACTTGGCAATGCACATAGTAGCCGTAAAAAAACTGGGACTCCCACAACAAAGCCGGGATGCGTTTACCTTATTGGAAGCTGAAGGTGTTATTCCCTCCTCTCTTTCAGATAAGATGAAAGCAATGGTTGGATTTCGTAATATTGCAGTTCATGATTACCAAGAAATCAATTTAGTGATCCTTCAAAAGATACTTGATAATCATTTAGTGGATTTCTTTGAATATACAAAAACCATTTTAATGCACTGATTTGGTTTTAAATAATATAATTATGTAAACTACTATTCGTAATAATTGTATTATACGAACATTTATTCCATTGTTTTACATTTTTTGATCATACAGTTCTTTTCTTGCTTCAATGATATAAACGAGCCCACAGCTGCGTTTGGTGCGGGTCGTTATGTCCAAATAGAACCTATATACATACTAACGGCATGCCCTTCCGTGCTAAATGAGCAGCAAATGCAAGGCGAAATGTGGATGGGAGTGTGACCTCGCGTGCGTATAAAAAGGCTTTTCTGATGTTCCCCACACTCTCGTGTAAATAGCACAATTCGTTCTTTTATACGTTACCCTTTTGGAATCATTATCATGCGTTCCTGCCAATTAATATCCACTTTTTTTCATATCAACTAACTCTATAAGACACACAGCCCTGGCATAATGTCATAATAAAAGTAAGTTGTTCCCTTTACTGAAATCCAAAGGAATGTCTCAAAATTGAAGACATTCCTTTTTCTAACTTGAAATATTTAGTTCCCTTCTTAAATAAAAGCACCCTTTAATTGAATAACTAATAAGTTTTTTATTAGATAGTATTAGGAAAATTTGTTTATTAATCCTCATCAATCTCATCTTAAAATTCAGAATTCAATACAATAAATTCTTTTAAGTTAGAAACTAATTCTTTGCAGCAAGGAGGACGCTAATTTCCGCAGCCGCTGCCCAGCCGTTAACACCCGCCGTTGCTTCAAGCTTGACATGTGATGCATCTGTCGGATAAAAAGTTGCTAATTTCTTCGAATTGTTGTTTGCCCAAGTTCCGTTTGCAACTTTAGTAAAGGTCATTCCATCTGTACTTACATAAACGTTATATCCTGTAATATTTCCGTTGCTGCCTGATGGCCTTGGTAAATACTCGACCTTATCGATTAGGTAAGCTCCTCCAAGATTTAAGGTGATCGATTGGGGGAGAACATCAGATTTATCCCACTTTGTATGCCAAATCGTATATGGGTCTCCGTCAATCGCCATGGATGCTGCATTATTTTCGCCACTTGTTTCCTGACTTGTCGCTGTTGCCGTCATTTGAGACTGTGGGATACTATTAACCGTTACTTTAATGCTTGTTGTCAAAGGGATGTTATTAGGATTTTCTACCCCATTTGGCAAAGTTACAGTTCCATTTACAGTGAAGGTCTGTACAGTCTTTAAAGTGGGATCATAGTTTGAAGCATCTACATTCCATGTCACTTTGGCTCGAATGGGGTGGCTGCCTGAAACGGTAACCAAGTCTACAGTCGTTGGCAATCCAAGGGCGTCCGCTGTCTTCGCCGCTCCAATTGCCACCCCTATTAAGTCAGCAGGCGCAGTGAGGCTGGTTATTTTTGTTTGAAAATCAATCGTGTACTGTGCTTCTGGAATCCATTGTTTACGGTAGAAATCCCGTCCCTTTACGATGATCTTGTCATCGTAAACTTCCAAATGCAAACCTTGGCTTTCCTGACCATAAAAAGTAGTATAATAGACAGATGCAGTATTAATCATTGTAAAATCCTTCTGGATTATACTTGGACGATGTAGATCTTGATGGGTATGACCTGAGAATAAAATGGACTGTGGATATTTCGAGAGAATATCGTTCAGTTCTTTATTTTGAATTATTAGTTTTGGCAAAGGACAATCAAAAGTCTCTTCCATCTGTTGGTGAAGGAATACAAAAATAGGTTTTTTGTTTTTGCTACGTTTTTCCAAAGTATCTTCCAGCCAATTCAATTGTTCCTCGCTTAAATTAGCTGCGTCTTTTAATGGCCCATCTGGTCCCCAGGTTTCAGAGCCAAGAAAAATAAAAGAATAGCCTCTAACCATTTTCTCATAATACACGCGACCTTCACCTATAAAGTCTGTAAACCGTTTAATATTCACTTCGTTGCCCTGTCTGTTAAAAAATTCGTGGTTCCCAATGGTCATATACGTTTTCTCTGGTTTAGGAGATTGCTCTAATAGTTCTCTTAATTTTGAATATTCCTTTTCTGTACCGTAATTCGTCAAATCTCCATTGATAACCATGGCATCTACTGTCGGGTCGATTTCGTAAAGATCTAGAAGTGCAGCCGAAAGATTATCAGAAGTCCGTTGATCACTAAGGTGTATGTCACTGATCACATTTAATGTTATCTTGGGTTTCATGATGGATGAACTAGATGCTGCACTAGATGCCGCACTAGCTGGTAAACTAGGAATTAAGTTTACTAGAGTCGCTCCCAAGGCCGCAGCTCCAACAAATTTCGTGGTCTTCTGCAAAAAGGCGCGGCGATCCATTTCCTCATTAAAAGGATCATTTTTTACCGTTTTTACTTCTTCGTTTAATTCGTTTTGGTCTTTCATATTTTTTTTCATTGAATCTTGTTCCCTTCTAACAAAGTATTTTTCACACATTAAATTTAATGAGGAATTATTAATTTGATAGTGGATACAAGTAAATATTGTGTTAACAAAACCATAAGAAATATTTAAAAGGCGAAATCGTTGAATAATTAAATCCCAATTTCTCAGATTAATATTGAGAAGTTAGGATTTTTTCGTTACTCCACAAACTGGTCCGATTGCTGACCAAAGATCAATCTGGACTCTTCCACTAAATGCCCTTTTTGTTGAATAAGAAAAAACTGCCTGATTCGGCAGCTAATCTTGAACATAAGCACCCGTTCGTTTAAGAACATTTCTTCACAATCTTTCTGGTGTTGAACAGTCGAAATCCCAATACCGTGAACCCATAATGCCTGCAAGATTATCTCCACTATTAATAAAAGTTCACCAAAAAGGCACAAATAATTGTGCCTTCCAAAGGAGTGAAATGTCTTTTCCAATATAATATTTTCTAATAAGATTATTTAGGTTTGGATTAGCACCTATTAAATTTCCCAAGCTAATTATCTTTCTAGCATTAACCTGTCCGTTAGTGGAACAACAAAAAGACGACGCCTCTTAAAGCATCGCACCCGTTAGCCATCCATGTGCTCAAAATCAGTTCTGCACCACAGAGAATGAAAATGGTTAGGAAGTGTAAATACTGATACTGACTTTAATCCATTCAACCCTAATCCATAGGCTTTTTAATTAACGCTCTCCTCTTTTTTTTAACATTGAGAAGGGTCTTCTTTAATATTGTCATTTTTCAATTCTTGAAGAAACTTATTTTCATGGTAGTGGAACAAGCACCTTCTACTCTATTGATATAACATAAATTTTTAATTATTAAATGACTTTTAATTCGGTATTTATACCGTTAATACCTTATTTAGAAACATGTTCATAAAAAAGCCATGGGGTGAAACCCCAAAGCTTTCTTGCAAATAAATGGTGGGGTGCCAATATAATAATAAACAGCTGAACTAAATATCCCCCGTACTTATCCACTTGATTTTCATTTAGGTAAAGATAAATTGTGTAAGGGATATTAAATAAAACAAGATAAGCTATTTAGAGATATTCATACCATTTTATTCGCTTAAACTTATTATTCTTTGCAAATTCCTTCACATTAGTTACTCCTGTCCCCTGTTTTTAACACTCTTTTATCAATTATTATTTGTTTTGTAGCTTTCTTATTGTTCAAACCTTACCCTTGAGTTGAATAAGAAAAGATGCCTTAATGACAGCTCAGATCGATCTTCTGCTCTCCCTCTTTTATACAAAAAAGGTCCTTACCTTTTCCAATAGTATTTAAACTTCTAATTTTATCCTTTTCCCTCCGTTAACTAAACAAGCATACTTTCTCATCCAGGACATTTTAGCAACTAATTCTTATGTAGTTTCTGCATACTTTGTTGGAGCAATTTCATTTTTACACTACATTTACAGTCCGTAGACTCGAATTTTACAAACGGTTGATACGCTAGAAGTACTATCGATAGGAATAAAAAAATCAAAGGAGATATTTATGGTTGCCTTAAGAAAGTTTAACAAGTCTTTGTTTTCATTCATCTTGATAGTTGCATTCCTACTCAGCAACATTATTGGCTATACGCCGGTGAATGCAGCAAACAATGCATATAGTCTGACAGAAGCAGAAAGCTTTAGTTCCAAGTCGGGAAACTACCTTAAAGTAGAATCTTGCCCAGATGGTGGAAAATGTATAGGAGGTACTAATGACAACCAATATTTAGTATATGATAATATCGATTTTGGTAGCGTCGTTGGAGCTACGGAATTTAGTGCAAGACTTTCGGTTAAGGGATCAAATGCAGGGGGAAATATTGAAGTATGGATTGATGGTCCGACCAGCGCGAATGGTAAAAAAGTGGGAACACTTACTGTCGCAGCTACAGCACCGGATAACTGGAATGTTTATAAAACTATGTCAACCGAAATTACTGAGGTTACAGGAATTCATGATGTATACCTTGTATTAAAGGTAGCGGCGGGAAAAACATATGTAGCAAACCTCAACTGGTTTCAATTTTCCAAGACATTGAACAGCATTGAGCTTACAAAACAACCAGCAAAGACTGTATACCGTATTGGAGAGAACCTTGATATTACGGGTATGGAAGTCACTGGCACATATATTGACGGTTCGACTAGGGTAGAGGAAGTCAGAGCTTCCGACGTAAGCGGCTTCAACAGCTCTACTGAAGCAGCCAGCCAGACACTGACAGTCACAGTAGGTGGGAAAACAGCAACTTTTCCAATAGAAATAAAGCCGAAGATCCTTACAAGCATCACAGCACCTACAGCGATTAAAGATGTCGTAAACGGAACAGCGCCTACAGCGGTAGCCCTTGGATTGCCTAGCACAGTAGTACTGGGGACCGATGGAGGAATTGTGGATGCACCTGTAACCTGGAATATAGATGCTTCAGGCTATGATCCAGCCGTAAAGACCGAGCAGAATTTTACGGTAACGGGAGCAGTAGATCCGCCTACAGGGGTTACAAATCCGAATAATATAGAATTGTCAACAAGCATCAATGTAACGGTTCTTGCTTCAACAGCCCCAGAAAGGGATAACAGCTATAAATTCAGCTTTATGGCTATTTCTGATACACATGCACGTGTATCAGGTGATAAGAATGATGTCGTGCTTAACAATGCATTGCAGGAAGCAGTTAGTAACAATGTGAAAAACGTAAGCGTTGTCGGAGATCTTACCGAATATGGAACCGATGCAGAATATAATGCATTTATGAAAACAATGAATAAATATCCTCAACTTGATCGTAACTATATTTTAGGGAACCATGATGTAAGGTGGATGGGGGGATTTGAAACTGCTAAAAACAGATTTTTGACACATACTGGTATGCCAGCTGTTTATTATGATAAGTGGATAAACGGATACCACTTCATCTATTTGGCAACGGAGGCTGATGATAAAGACAGTGCATATATTTCGGATACCCAAATGAAGTGGTTAAACGATAGGCTGGCGGAGAGTGCAAGTCAAGATAAACCGATATTTATCTTCCTTCATCAGCCACTAGATAATACCGTATATGAGGAATATCCTTTTGATCCTTACCAAAGTGATGAGGTCCAGGATCAAAAGTTAAAGGATATTATTGGAAAATACCCTCAAAGCGTTTTCATAACGGGACATATACATTATCCTCTCACGTTACCGGGTACTTTCTATAACAAACAGTACTTTACAATGATGAGAGATGGAGCTATCAAGGATTCAGGTCAAGGCTTGATTTTAGATGTTTATGCCGACAGGGTGGTAATACATGGAAGGGATTTCTCGAAAAAAAGTACAGTAACTACCTGGACTATAAATAATTACACGGCGGATGCACTTGCAGCAGATAAACAAGCACCTACCGCACCAGCCAATATCAAAACGAAAGTAGTTACAAACAAGATGGCCATTCTGTCTTGGGATGCACCTACAGATAATTTTACGGGCAATGTAGGTGTTACAGGCTACGATATTTATAATGGAGATACACTGATTGGATCCACAACAGGGCGTACGAACTATAAAGTGACAGGACTGAAAGCGAATAGGTCCTATCAATTTACTGTAAAAGCGAGGGATGAAGCAGGGAATGTTTCAACGGCCAGCAGCCCATTAAAAGTTACCACTTTAGCTTTCGATCCTGCTCCGATAAATTTGGTTCGAAATAAGAAGGTTACAGCCAACGGAAGTGTGGCGGGATACGAACCGTTCAAGGCAGTCGATGGATCGTCTAAAAGCGGCCGAAAGTGGTCTTCCAATACGACCGGAGACAAATGGCTGATGGTCGATCTTAGAAAAAATTATGACATATCCAGGTGGGTAGTAAAGCATGCAGGAGAAGGCGGAGATACCTTATCCCTGAATACAAAAAATTATAAGCTTCAGGGAAGCCTAGATGGAATTACTTGGACTGATCTGGATTCAGTAACCGGAAATGTTTCAAACAGCACAGACAGGTATATAACGAAATCCACAGCAAGGTATGTAAGGCTTTATATTACGACACCGCAAAATTATGCGGAAACAGGAACTGCAAATATTTATGAATTTGAAGTTTATGGGCGGAAACGATGATGTTCTGCCGCCAGTTACAACGGTAACGACGGACGGAGTTTCAGGTGAGGACGTTTGGAATGCAAACGATGTGAATGTGAAGTTCACTGCAGATGACGATCCAACTGGAACTGGTGTAAATCGCATCGAGACAAGGGTAGACGACGGCGATTGGACAAACAAGACCGAATTGACGCTGACTGCTGAACGTGCACAGTGTTGAATATCGTGCTATAGATACCGCCGGCAATGTGGAAGCAGTGAAACATCTTGCTATTGGTATTGATAAGAGGACGCCAGCAATCGCGGTATCTGTACCGGGGGATGGAAGCATTTATGAAACTTCCGATGATTTGACGCCTCAATTTACATTGACCGACAACTTTTCGCATGTCGACAACAGCAAGACGACGGTGACGCTCGATACGCATTCTTACAAAATCGGTACGGCAATTCCGCTGTATACCTTGCCGCTTGGTCAGCATACCCTTGTTATATCCTCCAGTGATCTAGTCGGTAACCAGGGGAACATAACCGTTCATTTTCAGACAGTGGCCGGCATCGATTCCTTAAAGGCGTTGGTGTCACGCTTTGCCGATATGAAATGGATCGACAATGCCGGAATTGCCAAAAGTCTGCAGGCCAAATTGGCAATAAACAATTTGAATAGCTTTGTGAATGGAGTAAAGGCGCAAAATGGGAAACACATTTCAAGTGAAGCTGCAACCTATTTGCTGCGAGACGCTCAATATGTGTTGTAACAACAATAGTGTATTTTTGAAAAGATAGAGGAAACCGATTCCAGCATGGCCCGAGTTATAAACAAAACAGACGACTAATTGTATGGTCGTCTGTTTGTCTATTAGGGGTAGAAGGAGCTAAGCTACGATATACCGCAAGTAGGTTCTAAATTTTCGACTGTTATTCAATTAGAGGTTCTTCTCTATATTTGAATTGTAAGAATAATCCAGAATGTAGAGATGATCTAATTATGATGAAGAACTTATTGTACATTAGCACCCTTTTATCCCGCATTAACGGGATATATAACACTTTTCAATAATATATACTATATTCTATGATTTAATAGTAAAAGAGGTCTAAACTCCATGTACTAATGATTATGTTAAAGTTACTAAATCTAATATAATAACCTACTATCATATTGACATCGTATGGATATTTTTCGAAATCTCTTATTGCACTAATCTCCCTCAATAAAAGAAGCGTACACACCCGATTACTCCTGATTTCTTAGATTTTCATTACTGCCCCGTTTGTTTAATAATAAAAACCTCATCAAAAGGTTAACTTGATCACCGGATTCACCTAACTAAAAGGTGAGCTAACAGGTTATTAAAATCCTTATCTTTCCCACAAAAACAGAAGTACAGATAAAATCCATTTAACTTGTTACAAACGAGCGTTAATTCATAAAATAAGCGTTAATCCTTCTTAACGTTAAATATGATATAATTAAAAAAATGCCCAATCCCTTATATACCAAGGGTTTGGACAATTTATTAACCAATTATATCAAAGCGTTAATTTGTATTATACGTATTATTATAATCGTAAAAAATTTATACATTAACTCCCCTTTATTTTTGTGTACAAAGACAAGAAAGTCTAAACCGATTGAACATGAAAATCTAAACTCCGTCCTTTAAACTCTTTTCGAGACAAGAAAGTCTAAACTAATTCCAAGCCCTTTCTTTTCAGATATACTGTATTGCATTTTAGGCACTATTCTATCTTTCAACCTCAGAAAGAATATTAGGTGGTTATCCGTATTGTTGATCTCCCCGAACATTGTACTAATTGGATGGATTAGATATTCTGTATTGATCAATAGGAATTCCATAATAATCCATCCTATAGAAGCTTAGATATTATTCCGAAATGGCGCTATTCTTGAGCAGCTCGGATATCCATGAAACTAACTTTTGATAAAACCATTTTTGAATAAATCATACCATTCTTTTAGTTCCTTACCTTCTAAAACATCCAATTCACTTAAAATATCTCTCGAAAATTCTAGTGCTCCACTTCCATTGGCTGTGATTAGACAGCCATCATTGACAGATTGTTCGTCTATATATTTTTCATCACCTCGATAATTAGGAGCCCCTTCTTTTAAATAAGGCAATGAATTACCTGTATGTTTATGGTGATCTAGAAATCCGTGATTCCCTAAAAAGGTAGTTGCATCACAAATTGCTGCAACCGGGATATCCTTTCTAAAACAATAATCCACAAGCTTCTTTACCTGATGATTTTTTTCTTCTCTCCATCCAATACCGCCAGGAATAATCAACATTGCAAATTCCATTTTTAAGGAAAAGTCTTGCAAACTATAATCCGGAAGAACGGTCAGTCCGCCCATAGAAATTTTCGGATCCTTGTCAATCGCAATTGTCTGAACTTGAAATCCCGTTCCTGGTTTATTTAACTCTGCAGTTACATAACTTGCTTCCCAATCAGCAAAACCATCTGTAATAAAAACCAACACTTTTTTCATAATATGCCCTCCCTATTTTTAGAAATGTAACCAAACATTCCACATAATAACTCAGTTGACATAGTCCGTCAGTTGAGTTTAATTGTTTCAAAATAATACTATATAATATATTTTACCTTCGAGATCCTTATTAAAGGTTCCTGCAGATCTATAACAATCTGGGCCTTTTCATACAAAATAGACGCAGATCTTTTTACGGAAACGCGCCTATTGTTGAAGACTGTTAAATGAATAACTATCCTATGCCCTATTCCAAATTCTGCTAACTTCTTTCAGATTCATATTATCAAAAGTTAATTTGTAAATATCCGGCATATCAAGGTCTTTCCAAAAATTAATACCATATTTTGCAAAATTGTCCTCTCCAATATAATTTTCTTTATAAACTTCAACATCAATAATCTTTTTCCTTCTTCAATTCTGCTTTGTTAGATCAATTAGCCATACTCCAGTAAATGGTCCTATACATAAAGAAAGAGCGCAATTCTTATTACAGAAATGCACCCTTTAATGGAATACCTTTTAACACTCACTCTCTGTAATTGTTTAAAAGATCTTTTAGAAAGTATTTGCCCAGATTATATTTCCTCTATAATTACTGCCTTACCGCCATACCTTCCTTTTTTTATTGCCTTCCATTCATAAGATTTCCAAAACCGGCAACAATAAGCGTAATGCCGAAAATAATGGTGATTTACTTATGAGAAAATGGCTGAAAAAAACGAATTAAAGAGGATATCCAGCATTAGGTATGGGAAAAATCCTTTATTAAATCCAAAGACTTTAAGAAAATTTTTTACTACAACTAAAAAACAAAGGTGCGCTTTGGGCTTATTTTCTTAGCCACTTTAATTGATGAAAAAATGATCCAGGAAGGTATTCTCCCTTATCTTCTGGAAGGGAAATTCCGGGAAATCGAGGACATTAAACAGCTTGTACCTGTTGCAGAAGTACAGATTTGTGATGACCCTTCATTAATCGAACAAAAAATTTTAAATGGCTACGTCATGCTGACGATTGAAACAGAACTTAAGCATTTATATCCGCCAAGGGTTACAGATATGAAAGATGAGATGATCAGACTTCCATTTCAAATGCAATCCTAGAGGCCGCTCTTTTTGAGAACTAAAAATCCTACCTGCTTTAGCAAGAAAAAAGCACAAGAGAAAAAGGATATTGATGAATAACGCGGGAGCGGGAACGCAGTTTTAAAGCAGCCAGTTACCAATCATGAAACGGAGGTGAACCAGATACAGGAGCAGCCAATACCAGACAGATTGAAAATATCTCCATTTCTAGTGTTTTATTTAATTATGTCCATGCAAATTGGCATTGGGGTTCTTGGCTATCAGAGAGTCATCGCAAAGGATGCAGGCTATGATGCCTGGATTTCCATCCTGTTTGCCGGGGGATGCATACATGTCCTCATTTGGATGATTTATAAAATTGCCGAAACGGTTGATGGTGATTTTGTGACAGCCCATAAGTACCTTACAGGCAATTTGATCGGCAAAGCAATCAGCTCCTTTTTCATAGGCTACTTTTTTTTGTACGTCTTAGCTATACTACGAACATTTATCGAGGTCATTCAAGTGTGGATGTTTCCGGATCTTAGCACTTTCTGGTTCTCCTTTGGATTCATGATTCTTTGTACTTATATCATTTTTGGAGGGTTCAGAACGGTAGTCGGTACAGCCTTTTTCGGCCTAGTATTGCCGGCTTATCTCCTTCTGACATTTGGCTGGGCCATTAAATTCTCAAATTTCTATAATCTCCTCCCTATTTGGGATCATTCAGTTAAGGAACTTCTCATGGGTTCCTACAATATGTCGCTTACCATCATCGGTTTTGAGATTATTCCGTTCATTTATCCTTTTATAAAAGAACCAAAGAAATCCAAAAAGTGGGCCCACCTTGCTGTTTTAACCACTACCTTGATCTATACTATTTTAGCAGTCATTACGTTTGCCTATTATTCGGAAGATCTGCTTGCTAAACAGGCCTGGCCCACTTTGACCATGTGGAGAATTGTTGAAATGCCTTTTGTGGAACGTTTCGAATATATTGGAATTGCAAACTGGAACTTAGTTATGCTTCCGAATGTGTGTATTGCCATTTGGATTTCTTCTAGACTTATCAAGAGAATCTTTAATATTAGACAAAAAATCGGTGTGTTTTTTGTTGTCAGTGCTTTATTATTATTGATTAACTTTATTAATACGCGCGAAAAGATTAGTATGGTTAATGACTTTTTTGGGAAAATAGGGTTTGGCTTTACATTCATTTATATTCCCTTGCTCTTTGTCGCCATCATGATTGCCAAGAGGGTAAAAAAGAAGGTGAAAAAGAAATGAAAAGGCTTATCTTAATGTGTTTGGTTCTGCTGCTTGCCGGATGTGTGGAAAAGGAGATAATTGATGATATCAATATTGAAGCAGCCGTTGGATATGATCTGCTTGAAGGATCAGGCAAAGATAAATATAGAGGAACTATCCTGTTTCAAGAATTTCAGCCTGATCAGAGACTATCAAAAAAGGGTGAACCCTTTCCTTCCCCGGATCAGAAAGATTAGCAATGAGAAGGTAGAAATAGCAGGAATCAGCATCTTCCAGGAAGACAAAGAAGTGGACATCTTTCCTGTTGAAAAATTGTTCTTTTTTAAATTATTGGTAGATAAGTACAGTGAAGGAAACTTTGATGTTCAATTTTCAGAAAATGAAATCGTTGCGGTAAAAAGTTTAAGATCAAAGCATAAAATCGATTTTACAGATAATAAGGCTGTTATTCAGTAAGCCCGTATTCAAACAACGCATATAAAACAAATGCACCTCCTGTTATTATCAAGGTATTAATTTAAGGAGGTGCTTTTATATGCCGTAACAGAAACTAACCATCGTCCCCGTTAAATTACATATCGAAATCGAGTATACTTCCACATCACATCCAGTAGCGGACTGTGCCTGCCACCAAAAATGTCGATGAAATCAATCAAACTCATTTGAAAGTAAGCGTTAATTCATAAAAGAAGCGTTCATCCTTCTTAACGTTAAATATGATATAATTAAAAAAATGCCCAATCCCATATATACCAATGGTTTAGGCAATTTTTTTACCATTTATATAATGGCGTTAAATTGTATTATACGAACTTTATTTTGTGTTTTTTGAGGCTTCAGCCTCCTTAATTATCTTTTTATAGTGAGGTGTCTCTCATGGCTATAACAAAACAACATGAATACTATGAAAAGCGCCTGGAAGTACTTTTAACAGAAATGCCAGAGTATGTCGTTAAATATGTTGATGATAAATTAGATGTTCGCTCACCCCTTACGCTTTTTAATTATGTTAGAGATTATAAAGATTTTTTTTATTGGTTATTATCTGAAGGAATTATTGAATGTCAATCAATTAAGGACATTCCAGTAGAGTCATTAGAAAATCTTTCTCTTGATGATGCTAATAACTATTTCAAGTTTGTATCCCGTAAGAAATACAAAGTTTCAAATTCTGATGATGAGACCAAGAAAGTTGATACTAAAACCGTAAATAGACATAAATCTTCTCTTCGATCATTATTTAAGTATTTAACTGTTGAATCGGAGGTTTCGGCGGGTAAACCTTACTTTGAACGTAATGTCATGGTAAAGATACCGATTAAAAAGGTTTCTGAAACGCTAAATGAACGTGCCAAAAAGATTACGGATAAAATCTTTATTGAAGATATGGATATTGATTTTTTAGAATATGTTCAAAATTATTATGCAGCCTCCCTCTCTCCCACTCAATTAAAATATTTTAAGAGGGATAAAGAGAGGGACTTTGCCATACTCTCCCTTTTTTTAGGAAGTGGAATTCGAGTCAATGAGCTGACTAATTTGCGAATAAAAGATATAAATTTTAGTGCAACTGAAATCAGTGTTATCAGAAAAGGTGGAAAAAAAGATACTGTATCTATAACCCCCTCTTCTTTAGAAGATTTAAAAAAGTACTTACAAGTTAGAGAGGAAAAATATAAAGCAAGCAATGGCGAAAATGAATTCCTTTTTATAAAGTATTATAAGGGCCGTTCAGAACCACTTACTAACCGTGCAGTTGAAAACATTGTTTACAAATATACGAAATCCTTTGATAAGCGGATGTCCCCACATAAGTTAAGACATACGTATGCTACCAATTTAGCTGAACAAACCGGAGGAGATATACCGTTAATTATGAACCAATTAGGCCATACCCAATCAGATATCTCTCTTTTATATATCAACACTACCCGGGAGAAACAAAGGATTGCTGCAGAACTGCTAGATCAACGTAGAAATAGAGATCGATAGTTGAAGGTTCAAAATATATGAGTTTACATTATTACCTTTAAAGGAATTATTGTTGTATATATAGGAGGTATTTTTAATGTGCGGCCGTTTTTCACTTACTGAGGATATTTCAATTCTCCAGCAATACTTTAATTTTAAAATTGCAGAAGATATTTTCCCTCGATATAATATAGCTCCAAGTCAAAAGATATTAACGATCATTTCCGATGGCCAGAATCGAAGGGCAGGGACCATGAAATGGGGATTGGTTCCCTTCTGGGGAAAAGATGAAAAGATAGGTTATAAAATGATCAACGCCCGAGCAGAAGGAATTGATGAAAAACCTAGTTTTAAGCACGCATTCAAGCGAAGAAGATGCTTGATTGTTTCCGATGGGTTCTATGAATGGAAAAAAGACGAAAAAGGAAAGCAACCATACCGATTCATAATGAAAGATAATAGGCCATTTGCCTTCGCGGGACTATGGGAAACCTGGAAAAAGGGTGAACAACCTTTACATAGTTGTACGATTATCACCACCACTCCTAACGAGGTGACAGAAAAGGTTCACGATCGCATGCCAGTCATCCTGCATCGTGACAGCTATGATCTATGGCTTAACCCCAAAAATGATTGCACAGAGCATTTAAAATCTTTACTGGTTCCCTACCCGGCTGAGGCAATGGATTTGTACCCTGTCTCTACTTTGGTGAATTCTCCAAAAAATGATTTAGCTGAGGTCATTTCACCATTGAATAGTTTGTAAACGTGTTCGAAAAGTTAATCAAAAAAGTCGTTCCGAAAATACAGTAAGGGTACTGAGGTCTCTAAATGTTTATATCTATATAAGTGTGTTAAAATATGGTATAACAATTAAACCCTAGTACCCCCTATTCAAGGAGCCCTCCCCCTGGGCTCTTTTTTTATGCTAAATTGTTTAAATAATTTTCTCTTTCCTTATCGCTTAAAATTAATTTATACCCACTATTCCTAGATTTGGGTGCCTCTAACCAGTTCTCATCTACTAACAGTTGCATTAATTCTTTTACATCATTCATTCTCATTTTCATATGCTTACGTAAATGGGTTACTCTTGTCTCCCCAGTAAATGCTATATATCTTTTTAGTTCTTCTAATGGTCCACCAGGTACACTTTGCTGCTGCTTGGTAGATACTTCTATAGATATAGGAGTTGAACCAGATTGATTCTTTCCATAATCATGAATTAAGTGATCCATTTCCTCTTCGGTTTTAGCAATCACAGCTCCCTGAAATCTTTTTAATCCGTTCCCTTCCATCATACATGCTCCATCTCCCTTCCCTAATAAGTTAAAAGGGGGTTTTTGATCGAGAATGGTGCTGTAATCATTTCGGCCAGAACAATGAAAGACCACCCGGCTCGGTAAGTTTGCTTTAATTAAACCCGTAATGACATCTACACTAGGTCGTTGGGTAGCAATAATTAAATGGATTCCACAGGCTCTGGACTTTTGAGCAAGCCGAATAATACTCTCTTCAACAATACCTTCTTCATCTTGCATACAAAAATCGCTGAACTCATCAATGACCGCCATTACGTATGGCATAGGGGCCACTTTGCACTTTCGATTATATTGAGCTATATTCCGAACCCCTTCTTTCCCCAGCAGCTCATATCGTGTCTCCATTAACTCTAAAAGGGCTTGAAGCAATTGTCGGGCTTCCTCCATTTCGGTATATACTTTTACATTTTTAAATGGGGAAAAACTTGGGAACTCCACTCTCTTCGGGTCAATCAAATACATCATTAACTGATTAGACGGCACCCACAATAATAACGTTAAAATAAGCTGTAAGAGCCAAATGCTCTTGCCACTCCCGGTTGTGCCAGCAACAAGCAAGTGCTTCACTCTTACTAAATCCTCGAATAATGGTTCTCCTGTTTCAGTCGCCCCTACAACAAATGGAAGGATTTTGTCTATTGCATAGTCTTTGAAGGCTATTGTGTCTACTAATTCTCTAAGAAACACTGTTTGTCGATGGTGCCGGGGTAAAGTCAACGTCCCTATTCCCTTTTCCCTTCCCTGGAACACCGATAAATCTGTAATGCCTATCTCTGTTTGCCAATCAGATATATTCTTTTGAAGATCCGATAATCGAATTCCCTTTGGTAAGGATATATTTAACCTTAGAAGAGTAGGGCCCTGTTCAAAGCCAATAATTTTAAGTCCTTCCTCTTTAATTACACCCAATTTTTCTAAAGCACCATTTAACTCCCGCTCAAAAACATCTACTAAAAATGGTTCATCCAGCTCTTTACCACGCGGTAAAAAATGAAAAATCGGAAAGATGCTTTTCTTTTCTATGTTTCTTTTGTGATGTAAGGGTTTAGGGCTGATTCTAGTCTGTGTAGAAGTACATAGTAAAAAATTGAGTAATTCTTGTTCAGGCAGGAGTAAATAGTGTTGCTGGATGTACTCTCTCCATTTGGAGTAGTTACGGGAAATTTTATGCCTTTCTACTCCCCATTCATTTTCCCCCTTATTTTCGTTTAAGCGCATTAATAAAGTTTGGATAAAAAGATTTCTTGCTGCATCTGTTCCAGTTACGAGGCCGCTAATTCGTGTTCGGTATATGAGCTGCTTCTTTCTTTCTTCAAAAGATGGGATTGGAGTGGTTGGAAGGTTTAGTTTTTCGGTTAGGTGAGCTAATTTTAGTTGAAGGGCCCTAATAGGTATGTAACTGCTTGGATAGTCCACTCCCTTCAAATAATCTTCATATTGTTGAATAAATTTACTTTTCCACTGCTCCTTTTTATCTTTGTTAAAGGCTATTTGAATCCTTCCTTCTCCTTCAAATTGCTCAATGGGCTTCAGCAAACTGTATGGAACTTCACACTTTATCGCATAAAAAGATGGTTTTTTTAAATAAAACTGAAAGCTTTCGGTATTAGATGTAGGGCTGGAATAGTAGTAAGGATGTGTTTGATTCATTTTTTGCGGGTCCGTGCAAGATATCTGAATAGACAGAGCCTCGTTCTTAATGTAACCCTCTATGCGGCCAATCCCCCCCTCTGGAATGCTGTTTATCCAGCTGTTTGATTCTTCTTTGCTAAGAGAAGGTGGATGATAATAATAAAACTTGGGCTCCTTTAAAGGGCCAATTTTAAAAAGATCGGGTACCTTCATGTGTAGATTCTCCCTTACTTGATCATTCTAAAAGGTTCTGCCGATAAAGCCATAACAAGGTCAAAGTGTTAATGATTATAAATCCAGTATTAATCAGTAAAATTGACACCATAAATGGCTCCTTTCTATGCTTTTTTAAATAACATGAATTTCCCTAGTTTTTTAGCTAAAAGGGCATAGGATTGCTGTGGTGTGGGTCCTTTATCAAAAAATTTCTTCACAAATGTCGGAGGAACCGCGAGTGTATAAAGGCCGCCTAATACCACTAATAGCTTTCCAAATATGCCTTCTAACGTATTTGGGAATGGTACGGCAAACATCATTAGAGCCAAAATGGTTACAAAAACGGAATAAACGATTTGAACTAAAAATAAGCCTTTTAACGTTGTCCACCAGCTTTCATGTAATCCTTTTAGAGAATCAAATACATATCCGAGCATAGCAAAAGGAGTTAATACACCCAACGACAGCATAGAAAACCATCTTCTGCCGTGATGCAGCATTAATGGAATCAATAAAGCAATATAGAGGATTAGAAACAACAAAAATCCTGCGGCTTCAAATATATCCCCGTATAGATCCAACGGCCACAATTTATCCCTATATGGAACGGATCGATTGAGAAGGTTAGTACCGAGATTAAAGATCAAATTGGTAATCCCGTTCATCGCTTCTACGGCTTTTACGAACCCAAGTGGTGCAAACCCACATACCCCAATCATAATAGGCAGCCTGCCAGCAATTTGCTTTATTGAGGTTCCACTCCAGCCTAATAACTTCTTAAAGCCTTCCACCATGCAACCTATCGTCACAACGCCAATAGATAATCCAGAAAATATTCGAATCATTTCTTTAAAAAAGTCGTTTTGGAAAAGGAATGCAGGAGTATAAACGACCATGCTGACCCATTTGTAGATGAAAATCATAAATTTCTGCATTTCATTTTCCTGAATGATATTCCCTTCTTTTTGGGTATGAATAGATTCCCACCAGGAAAAGGAGGATTGAACGGTATCTGATAACCAAGAAAATGTTGATGCAGAGGCTTCTGTAGGGAACCCTGTTAAAAGGACACCAGGAACCATTAGAACGCTGATAGGCATGATTTTCCCTTTGTTAAGACGTAGATGCTCTAAAAATTTTGAAACCCTGGTAGAGGGCTCAGAAGTCCTTTTGTCAGTGTGATGATGAGCCATATGATCACTGGAGCTGAAATCACTTGAAGGGCTCCTTTGATGATTTCGATTGTCCATGCTTTGGCTTTCTCTCCCATTCCAACCATCCTCATGCTGCCTGCCATCATGAGACATATGGTTGCTACCGAGGCAACGAGTCCTAAGCAAATGAGTTGAATGGTCTTGAGGACGGAATCGACTTCTGAAATCGAGGTTTGTGGTGTTTGAGCGAAGGCTGGAGTAGTTATCATGAGTACCGATAGAGAGACGGATGCCGTTTTGAGAAGAATGGATTGATACTTCTTTCTTTGTCTCTTTGAAGTTGAATTCGTCACCTCCTTTAGACATTGTTGGAGAAAAAAAGTGAATTCTTCTTTTAGTTGAGGGTCTTTACGGTTAATAAATTCAGCGATGGTCCATGTTTCTTTTTTTTGAAATAACATGAGAAGTTCCCTCCTTTTGGAGTTTGGTGTACAGAAAGCCGCTTGCTGCAGAAACGAAACATACTGTTTGGATGAGTATAAAGGTTAACCCCATATCTAATCCTCCAATTTGGTATTTGCCTAAGAATATGTGCAATGGAAGTTGTCCTATTCATTTAACACAAAATAAATTCTTTGTGTGTAACGAAGAAAATGACATAAAAAAGAGAATCAGACCGATTCCCTTTGTACTCGATATATACAATCTCCTATTGGTGGGCAATCCAGAGCAACCCAAATTCGAAGAAAATAATCCAGGCTCATATTTTGATTTTTGTTATTTAATACTTGAGAGAGATTGCTTTCGCTTATCCCGGTTTCTTTATGTAACTGGACAGCTTTTATTTTTTTCTGCTTCATAATCTCCTTAAATCGATTATAGAGGACAAAATCCTCATCGTTGCTTGGTCCTATCACAATACTTTTTAAATTTAATTTTTCTTCTTCCGTTATGGGTTCCATGAGATCTAAATAGTCAACAATAGCTCCTTTAATTACTTTTTCAAGCGATATGTTTTTCCCGTTTTTAAATGTGAGATAGGTTGCCACTTTATCAAGACGTTGGATTGTAGTGGGCTGAAGCTGGAGGGACAGAATATTAGGGTTTTGTTTATCCATCATGTATAGTTTCGCTCCTTTTATGGGAAAGATACATTAAAGAACAACACTTTCCTGAGAGGTGATTCAAAATGATTCTTCATAAAAGAGATCGTGGTGAACATGCATCTGGTTCGACTGATCGTGGTGACGATTTATAATTTACCGTACCTTTTCGGGTAAATACATCTTTAAGATAAAGATAGGTTTTTCTTTCGGTAAATAGAACTCGGAAAGAAAAAACTTATCAAACTTCTCTCTCCCAATTTTTCGGGGAGAGAAGTAATTCTGCTATTTAAATTCTTTCTCATTTTTCATTGTAAAAGTGTGTAATACCATGCCTGGTAGCTCATTCGCATAATGCATATGGCTTTTACATAAGCAGTTTCACTTTCAAAATCTTCCTGAGCATGTAGTTGGAAATCATACATTTTTCCGAATAATGGGTTATTAATATTAAAAAGGGGCTGTCCAATAAGTCGATATTTCGGCTTTTGGACAGCCCCTTTTTCTAATTTACAGCTGAAACAAAACGAATTTGTTCAACTTGATACTTATTATTTTTGAAAGTATAAGTAATATAAATTAATGTATAAATAATAATATATAAATTATCAGTTAACATAAAGTACCTTATGAGTATCAAAAACACACCAGAATAGATTCGGGTGTGTTTTTTAAGCATATAGAAAACGTGCTTTTTCTCTGTAGAATTTTGCTTAACGTATGTTTTGTGCGAAATGTTGGCGGTACCCCATGCCCATCAAGCTAAGAAAACAGATCGACTCCAAAACGATAAATTTTTGAATATAAGAGAGTAAAAAATTTCGTTATGGGGGGGATCTATAAACCTTTAGCTTGCTGGCGATGTGGTGGTACCCCTAAAACTGTTTATCATAAAAAAACTTAAAAATCCCTCAATCAAACTTCTTCTTAAGTCCAACTAAAACAAAATAAAATGTTTTGTTTTTTTTGTTTTGTTTTGCTTTATTAATATAGGATTTACTTATGATTTATAGTTCATTAACATTCCCTATTTACAATTAGGTCGAACTGATAAAGTTTCTCATTAAAAAATTAGGAGGAATAATTGCTATAAACATCAAGTTTTAACTTAAAAGTATTTTCTAAACATCGTCGAAATGAATCTGATGTATCTTCCTGCAGTTGAAATGGTTACTAATTTATGATGAAAAGAGGATCAACATTATGAATAACGACAAATCACAGAAAAAAAATAGTGGTGTTTTTGAAAAAGAAATGAATCGACGAGATTTTTTACAGGGGACAACGAAAACAGCTGGACTTGCCCTCGGCTTCTCGCTTGTTCCGTTTGGTGGCCTTCAATTGAATGGAGGGCAAACAGCCCTTGCTGCAGCCAATAGTAATGTCATCACGATAAAGAATCTTGAACAAGGGACAGGCTTGTTCAAAGTTAACTTCCAAGGTACAGGATGGGAACATTGGTCCTCGCACTCTGTTAACAATAAAACAGGCGCCTACTTTGAATTTGAATTTATAGGAGATCAATTCCGTCTACTGGGAGAATTAGATGCCGGAAACGGGATTGCCGCTATCTCTATTGACGGGGGACCGGAACAAAAAGCAGACTTGTATGCACCTAGTAGACAAACAGGTGTTTATTATGAAAGCCCTGAACTTGAAGCGGGGAAACATAAAGTAAAAGTAACTATTACTGGGGAGAAGAACGCAGTGGCAAGCAATGCGTTTGTCAGCTTAAGTCAAATTGAAGTGGATATTCCTGCGGATATTTCTTTCATCCACTTAGTCCAAGCCGATGTTCAGCATGCTGGATTTATTGAGGAGGGTACCCATACTCCTGTCATGATTCGATTGAATGAAGTATTCAGCGATTTTGTACCGAAAAGCATGAACATTCATTTTGATAAATCCATTCTCAAGGTAACCGACGTGATCGGAGCACAAGAGGGATTGCAAGCAAAGATGAAGGAAGTCTCCAAAAATAAAATCGCTGTCAACTTTACAACTAGACATCCTTTAAAACAACGAAAGACGGTCAATCTTGCGAAACTCAACGTAGAAGCGAAAGGTAAAGTAGGTAAAACTAGCCGCATCACGATTAAAGACCTTGTCGTAGCGGATGCTAAAGGTCGGGAAACTGTTATTTCGGAATTAAATGTGGACATTGCCATCACGAGAAAATCCATCATGACTTTCAACGTCATTAGTGATACTCAAGGGGATACCGTGGATTTTGATACCGCCTTGAAGCAAATGAATATCATCAACCCTTATTCCAAAGCGCTGGTTATTAACGGTGATATTACAAACTACGGCGATCCCAAAGAATTTGACGCGGTACGCAATATAATAAATAACAATGCAGTTCCCTTCAATATCATTCCTGCCATGGGAAATCATGATTTGTACAGAAGACAGGATAGCGTAGAGGTCAGGTTTCAGCGTTTTTATGATTTTGCTGGAGTGGACAAGCCATACTATGAGCGCAAAGTTCGAGGTATTCCATTTTTAGTGATGGGTAACGAAAACCATGCAAATTTCAGCACAGACCAAGTATATTTTAGCGATGATCAATTGAATTGGTTACGCGATCGATTGGAAAAGTATTCGAAAGAAGCCAAACCGGTTTTTATCGCGACCCACCATGTCCTTCGCGACACCGTCTCGGGCTCGTACAAAACGTATTTGGGAGACTATCTGCGCCAAGCAGAGTTTATGGATATTATCGGGGATTACCCGAATACATTCGTGTTTACGGGCCATTCACACTGGTCTTTGGATTTGCCAGATTGGGCGGTAAATGTTAAAGTACCGGGCGGTAGTAAGAAAGGCATTACAGTCGTTAACGCCGGTGCCATTCAAACCGGATGGATGGCGAAGAATCCGGAACCCGGAGAAATGATACACCCAGAAGGCGGCGCTTTTAGTCAAGGCTTGCAAGTACATGTATTTGAGGATGAAGTTGTCATCAAAGGTCGGAATTTTAGAACCAACAGTTGGATGCAGGAGTACATTGTGCAAATCGATAAATAACAGTTTGAAAAATGTTATATAAATAGGAGGTAATTAGAATGTTGCCAAACATAGGGATTCCTGGTTTGATTTTAATACTTGTGATTGCATTAATTGTTTTCGGTCCATCAAAATTGCCAGAACTAGGTCGTGCAGTCGGTTCAACATTAAAGGAATTTAAAAAGTCAACACGAGATCTGGTTTCAGATGATGAGCCAGAACAAGAGCAATCGAAAATTAAGAACGAAAAAAGTATGTAATAATATAAATCTAGTAAGATGTGAGTATATCATTTAACTCGCATCTTCTTTTTTAAACTAGGGGTATTACTAATGGGTATATTTGAAATGAATCCGGAGGATTGTGTTTTCTTGTATGAATGATACATTGATGTTCAAATACCTTATCTAGGGGTCCTACCAGGCGGTACCCCTTTAGCAGAATATCAACTGCATCCATTTCTTCTTGTTTCATTCCATCTAATGCTTTTGCTTCATCATCTAATTGCTCGCTCGTTGAGGCTATTTCGCTTTCTAATGAATTCCTGTTTGCTTTGGTATTACTTTCAAATAAATCGTTAAAATCGGTTTCTAATGGTTCTGTAGTATCCCCTATATAATCATATTTAGAGGCTTTGCTATTCCACTTATAGCATAAATTTTTAAATCTACTTTGGATTGTTCGTTTTGTGACATTATAATGATCTGCAATATTTTGAACAGCTATTTCTTTTGATTCAATTTGCCTTATTGTGTTTTTTACTAGCATTTTCATCCCTTCTAATTGTTAAATTCAATATAAAAAATCATATTCTTTTTTAATTAAGTGATTTAAATTCAATTAACATAATCAAATATTATTGGTACTAAAAAAGATCTCCAATTGAAAGTTCCTTTGAGCTGCTTATTTAATTAAGTATTCATTAGCTCAATAATATAACTATCTTTTACTTAATCTTTAAGACTATTATATTTTTTGAAAATAAAAAATCATTTGAAACACTAGTCATTTTTGAATATTATATAATCAATAATGACTAGGAGGGTTGAGTATGGATTTGAAGAAACATGCTTACATTCTTTTAAAACAAATATTAGAGGATTCTTTTGATGAAATTTTCATTACCGATACCATTGGAAATATTATCTATACTGGAAAAACTACAGAAAAATTATTCGGAATTCCACATGAAAAAATGATAGGTCAGAATGTTTTCCTTTTAGAAAAAGAAGGTGTTTTTTCCCCATCTGTTATTGTAAATGTGTTAAAAAGTAAAAAAGAAAAAACTCTTATTCAAGAAACAAAGACCAAAAGAAAACTGATTATCTCGGGATATCCAATTTTTGATGAGACAAATAAATTGATCGGAGCAGTAAGTTTTTCCAGAGATGTTACGGAATTTGAACATCTCAAAAAAGAAAATGAACAGGTGGCAAAAGCTATACAACATTATCGGGAAGAAATAGCAGAGCTCAAAAAACAACCAACAAGGCCTTTTTTCTTAAAAAACAGCAAAATGGAAAAGGTGCTTGACGTAGTATCAAAAGTGGCAGGTTTAGGCATTACGATACTGTTGGAAGGGGAGTCTGGGGTCGGAAAAAATCACTTGGCACATATGGTCCACGAAATTTCACCAAGAAGAAAGGACCCGTTCATTGAAATAAACTGTGGCGCCATACCTGAATCCCTAATTGAATCTGAATTGTTTGGTTATGAAGATGGAGCTTTTACAGGTGCAAAAAAGGGAGGAAAGAAAGGATATTTTGAAAGTGCCGGCGGAGGAACCCTTTTTCTAGATGAAATTGGTGAACTCCCAATGAATCTTCAAGTAAAATTATTATCCGTTTTACAAAATCAATCATTTATGAGAGTCGGCGGAAGCAAAAAAATTGAGATGAAATGTAGAATTATTTGTGCAACCAATCAAAACTTGGAAGAAATGATTCATAAAAAACAATTTAGAGAAGATCTGTATTATCGCATTAACGTAGTTAAATTGACGATTCCGCCCCTAAGAGAGCGTAGGGAGGAAATGATTCCCCTAATTTATGAAATAACAGAAGAAGTCAATACAAAGTACGGAATGGATAAGCATTTTACGCCGAGGATGGTTGCCTGGCTCAGCCAGCAGGAATGGCCGGGAAACGTCAGGGAATTGCGCAACTTTATTGAGAAGGTAATTGTAACGACAGAGTCTAAAGAAATCGACATTGGGATCGTTGAGGATATAACAAACGGAGAGTCATCCAAAAAGGATAAGCAAGATATGACTTTGAACGAATACTTAGAAAGCGTAGAAAAAGAGTTTATTGTACAATTGTTCAAGAAATATCCTAGTAGCATTAAATTGAGTAAAAAATTAGGAATTAGTCAATCAACCGCAAACCGAAAAATACAAAAATATGTTAATGGACTGTAGTCAATTTTGACTAACACTGTCCATTTTTTTGGAATTTTATATTGGCAGTAACCTTGAGGATAATTAAAGCGAAGTTAAAAAATGAAGAGGTAGAATGGGTTCAATGTATATGAAATTGAAATAAATTAAAGACATGATAACAGTTAATTATGACTAACACTGTTTGTTTTTCTTTAATTTTTAGATTGGCATGAAAATTGCAAATAATTAAAGCAGAGTTAAAAAAACAAAAAGGTGGAATGGTTCCAATGTAGATAAAATTGAAATAAATCAAAGACAACGGCAAATTAATGGCTGTCATGATGAAGGTAACGGACATAATGTTGGACGGTAAAAATAATCAAACAAAGTAGAAGAATTTTTAATAAGAAAGTTCCCTGTTTAATGTAAGTAATATGGAATCCTTTAATAGAAAATGAAAGCGTTTTAATTAATAAGTTTTTGAGTACTATGTTTTGGTATCTTATGGACTCACCAACGAAATAGATTTCTATAAAGGAGGAATATGATGGGGGGAAAAAATCAAGGCACGAATACATTTATTGTCGGTATAGTTCTTGCTGTCCTTACATTTTGGCTGTTTGCACAATCCATGATTAATATTATCCCGGCAATCCAAAAAGATTTAGGAGTTTCATTGGGGACGTTAAATATTGCCACTAGTTTAACTTCACTATTTTCTGGTCTTTTTATTGTTGCTGCTGGTGGTATTTCTGATCGGGCAGGGCGTAAGAAGTTAACGTATATTGGGTTGATTTTGAGTATTATCGGCTGTTTGTTGATTATTTTTTCACAAAGCGCAACATTATTAATTATTGGCCGTATGATTCAAGGGATTTCAGCTGCTTGTATTATGCCAGCAACTATTGCACTTGTTAAGGCAGCCTTTGACGGTAAAGACAGACAGCGTGCTCTTAGTTATTGGTCCTTCGGATCATGGGGTGGTGGCGGTTTAACCACATTAGTCGGCGGTGCCATTGCCACGTATATGGGATGGAGATGGATTTTTGTAGTTTCCATCGGCATTGCTCTATTATCGATGTTATTACTAAAGAACATTGAAGAGAGCAAAGCAGATGAGCAGAGTAAAGGGAAATTTGATTTAACTGGTTTTTTTCTATTTATCATCATGATGTTGATGATAAATATGATTGTGACACGTGGTCAAGATTTTGGATGGACAAGTCCTTTAACACTTAGCCTTATTGGTGGTGCAATAGCAACAATAGTAATTTTCTTTGCTGTTGAACGAAAAAAGAAGAATCAATTTATTGAATTTTCCCTCTTCAAAACAAAAGCGTATACGGGAGCTGTTGTATCAAACTTCTTGCAAAATGGAATTGCAGCCACAGTCGTTGTCGCAAATACGTATATTCAATTGGCAAGGGGATTTACCCCTTTTCAAACAGGATTGCTCACCATAGGAAACGTCATTGCAGTACTTGTGATGATTCGGGTTGGGGAGAAAATGCTTCAAAAAATGGGTGCAAGAAAGCCAATGATTTTATCAACTTTCATAGCCACGTTAGGTATGAGTATGACAGCTATGACGTTTTTACCGGATTTAATTTATATTATCGTCGTATTTGCAGGCTTTTTAATTTCTGGGATTGGCCTTGGAATGTATGCAACGCCTTCGATAGATGTAGCTGTCGTGAATATTGCTGATGATAAAGTGGGCGTAGCTTCCGGAATTTATAAGATGGCAAGCTCATTGGGATACTCTTTTGGAATTGCCATTGCGACAGCAGTGTATGGTGTATTAGTGGCTATAGGCAGTATTCACGTTGCTGCTACAATCGGGATTTTAGTCAATTTAGTTTTTGCAATTCTAGCAATGATTGTCGTATCCAAAACCATTCAACCCGATGAAGGTAAAGAGAAGCCCTTGCAAGCCATCCCAGTAGATAAATTGGCATAAAACTTGCACTAATAATGTTAGTAGAATTGAAGATTAAAAGGAGGAAAAAATGATGGTAAAGCATGATGAAAAACAAGTTTTAAACCTTCCCTTTACTGGGATTTGTACTTTTGGAAAATATCCGGTATGCCCCGATCTTGATCAATTAGATGCCGATGTAGCAGTAATAGGAGTACCTAACGATATGGGCACACAATGGAAATCTGGAGCAAGAATGGGTCCAAGAGGAATTCGTGAAGGTTCTACATTGTACAGCTTTGGACTCGATGGTGCCTATGATATTGAAAACGATATTATGTATCTTGGCCCGGATTGGAAAGTTGTTGATTGTGGCGATGTTGATATGGTTCATGGGGATTTTATGCAAAGCCATGAAAATACTGAAGAGGCGATTCGAAAAATTGTTTCTAAAGGTGCTATGCCAGTCATATTAGGAGGCGATCATTCCATTACAGCAGCAGTTGGTAAGGGATTGGAAGAATTGGGTCCATTTCATGTGATTCAAATAGATGCCCATTTAGACTGGGCAGATCATCGTTCAGGACAACGTTATGGTCACGGAAGCTGTATTCGCCGTTTGTCCGAGATGGATCATGTACAGAAAATATTCCAGTTTGGGATCCGCGGTATTAGCAGCAGCAAAAAAGAGGACGTTGATGCTGCAAGAGAATATGGAAGTGTCATTTTATCACCACGCCAAATGAGAAAAATGGGTCTGGAGCAAGTGTTGGAACAGATTCCGGCAGGTGAAAAATTTTATGTGACCATTGACATTGATGGTATAGATCCTTCCATAGCACCTGGAACGGGAACTCCATCTCCTGGTGGCCTGCTTTATGATGAAGTGAATGAGTTGCTGGAGGGAATTGCAAAAAGGGGCGAAGTAATTGGTTTTGATTTAGTTGAAGTTGCTCCTCCTTATGATCCTACTGGCATGACTGGACAAGTAGCTGCCCGTATCTCATTGGATTTACTGAGCTATGTTTTAAAAGAAAAAGAGAAAAAAAGAGAAAGTGAAAAAGCTTTTTCTGCTCAGCTGTAAAACTAAAAAGTTAAATTAGTCTATCAAAGGCATTAGAAAAAGCCAATCCCCTAATAGATAAGNTGTGCTTTTAAATAATCTCTTTCCTCTTCAACCGACTTGAATTTAGTCCTAGGCCTTCCTTTTAAAGGGTTAGAGACTCCTTTACGCTCATCAAACGGTACTCCATCTTTCCATTTCTTAACCCACACTTTAAGCTGGCTGCAGTGACGGATTCCCAATTCTTCTGCCAAAACTTTATAACTCTTAGACCCATTCACGTATCTCATGACGGCGTTATGTTTAAACTCCTCCGAATAGCTATTAAAAGTTTGTCCTTTCTTTGCCATAGAAAAAATCCCCTCCAAGTAGCATTCTTTCCTCCATGGTAACATGAAGGTTTTTTTGAATGTCTACTTAAAGGGGACATTAACAAAGGGATTGGCTTTTTTTATTGTTCGATTTTATTTAATTCTTTTAAAACCAATAGTATTAATACCTTTTTCCGAATGCTCTTTGGTATATGGCAATAAGGCTATGTTAAATGAATACTCTATACAAATCCAGTTAACATAATTCCAATTTTAGGAACTTCCGAAACACAAAACCCCTTGGCGCCCAAGGGGTTTTGGCATGTCTTAATTTATCGTTTATGCAGGATTTTATAAAGGTTGATGAATCAACGTTTTTGGCTTCTGAAGAAGCCTGGCAGCTGCATAAAAAAGAGGTGTTTTATGCAATCTTTATTGAACTAAACCAGCTAATAGGAGTCAATAGTTTTTTATTAAAAAGAATTATCTCTCGTGGTATACTTTTTAACGACACGCCAAATAACCCTCCAAACACCTTTTGGAAGGTTTTTCATAGTCTGTATTTTCTTATGGATTAAGCCAAATCTAGGAACTGCTCATTTCGTTTTAGTATTGCAAAAATCCAGTGTAGGAGTTTATTTACACAAGCTATCATCGCTACTTTTGAGGGCTTTCCTTCATTTCGTTTTCGATCATAATATTCTTTTAGCTTTTTGTTTCTAGAGCTTCTTATACCGCATAATACAGCCATATACAAAGCGTGGCGTAACCGGCTTGAACCTCGTTTAGTAATATGATTTATCGTAGCTGTAAACTTACCTGATGAATGGACACTCGGGTCTATTCCAGCGTAAGCAACAAGTTTTTTTGGGTGATTAAACCGGTCGATTTCCCCGATTTCCGAAATAATCGTTGCCGCGATTCTTTCTCCTATGCCGGGAATTGATTGGATTATCTTACATTCTTCAATTTCTTCTGCCAGGACATCTACCTGCCTCTCCAAGCTGGATAGGTGTTCTTGGTATTGAAGAAGCATAGTGATGTACATATCCAAACTAAACAACTGGCTTTCATAAACACCTTGTTGGAACGGATTTCGTTTAGCCGAGGCCATTAATTTGGCTGCCTTCTCCCTCCTCCAACTTGGAGATCGCTTAATACGCATTTCCTCAATTCGCGCTATTATCTTTGCTTCCCCTGCCATCAGTACATCTTCGGATGTTGGAAACTCCTTTAAGATTTTGAGAGAAACTTTCGAAAATAAATCCCCGAAGACTCCCCTGTATTCAGGAAATATCTGATCAAGAATCGTATGGAACTGAAGTTTTGCTTGAATGTAAAGGTTCGTCACGGTTCCGTATTGCCTTGACAATGTTCTCAGGTTTAGAAGTCTTAGCCCTCTTTTCTTATACGGCTTCTTCCTTGTAGTAAAGAACACAAAGGTGATATGCATCAACGGCATCAGTCTTTACCTTTCTAAGGCTTGTTTTCTTGGATTGATAAGAAATAATTGGATTTACCAAGATGTATAGATACTGACTGTCCTCCAGACATTGAATAATTGGTGTATGGTAATGTCCGGTAGATTCAAGAATGACTGCTGGCCGAACCCCGGTATCTCTTTCTATTCCTCCCAAGTAAGAAACAAATGAATCTAAATCCTCCTTGGTATGCTTCACACTGAAGCTTTTCCCAAGAGGCTTGTCTTTATCTAAAAAGGCTTGAACTTCACTTTCCCCTTTGGCCACATCTAGGCCAACTACTGGATTCAATAATTATCTCTCCCTTTGTTGTACTCGCCAGTAACCCCTATACCTTCCTGTAGTTCCATAGCTTCGCCTGTTATACGAGATCATTTGTCCCAACCAGCCTCAAACATCATTCTACAAGTAGGGGGCGAACAGTTTAGTTGACGAGATCAAACTCCCACGCACCCGTACGTTCTACCCTGGCTACTGAAATAATAGGTCCTATAAAAAAAAGAGCAACCAGTAAAAACTGGTTAACTCAATAATACGATCGCACCCCATAGTTCAATAAAACCTGTCATTTAATCTGAAAAAGGAATATCCGGTGAGTAACGGATGTAGGAATCAACAAAGGAACATATGCCACCTCACTTGTTATTCCACTCATTGTTACTATTTGTGACCTATTTCTAACTAACTTTTCAAAATGTGGCTCACTCCTCATTGAAAATCACGATACACCTGTTCACCATATATAACTGTCAACCGCCCAAGATTACACTCGGACCTTAATTCATGGGAACAGGTGGATATGTTAAAACTTAGTGTTAATTTCAATATAGTTTATACCTGATAAAAATACAGCCGGCTTAATGCCGGCATTTGTTTCCTTTTGAAAGAAGGGATATTGTCTTTCTCCCCTCTTCTTTTTAAATTAATAATTAATTTCTGTATTATTAAGTCTGGTTTTCCGTTAATCGCTTTTTGTACAATTAGATTCTGTTGTAATAATCATTTTACTTATCAAAGTTGAAAGACCTTTTTAATTCTGTCCTCAAATCGTTCATTAATATATTGATTAATAAATTCTTCTCTTTTCCCCCAATCTTCTTCTTTTCTGAAGAACCCTACTCGTTTCACTCGTTCTTCTTCAGGTTTTTGATTCCAGCTTTTGACGGCTTCTTCTCGTAAAGTTGTTTCTACCCTTCTACGAATAATAATCGATTCCATTCGTTCAGATCGTTCTTCTTCTTTTGATTTTGGTTCAGGCAGCTTATCAATTATTGCCTCATATTGTTGTTTGACTTCTTTTATATGAGATGCAGCGATTTCTTTTGCGGCTGCTAAGATTTCTACTTTAAATTGTTCTAAGTCCACCCCAAGGGTTCCATATGTGGTCGACATGGATGTCTCTTCATCTGGAGCAGAACGCAAATCAAATTTATGAGACAGAGAATCAAAAATGGCATCGAGCGCCCATTTATTCGCACGCTGCTGATTTATAAATTGTGCGATGGACAAATCCAGGTCATCGTAAAGTTTCTCACCGTTTTCTGTACGATTGACGTAATGTATGTGTTTTTCTTCCAGTTGTTTAAACCAGCCATCTACAGTATTGGGATGCTTCCCTACTTCTTTGGCAAAATCACTAATTCTCCAGAATGATTCCATGTTCTTCACCTCAACTATTCTATTAAATGTGGCTTATATGTATTATGTAAGCTATTTATGGTCCCTATTTTGATTACTACTAATATCATAGCATATTCAAACTCTGCTTATCACGCCTCTTTGTGGCCTACATATAGAAATTAAAAAAATGATTTATGGTCTACTTGTGATATGTAATCTACATGTTTAGCCCTTGTGTTCAATATTAAAAACGCTAATAAAACTTATGTAAAACAACAATTTGAATTTGTAGCCTACAAATGAATACTAAAACAAAAATAAATGTGGTCCACTTGTTATATGTAGTCTATAAGGTTTCTATATGTGGACTTGGAAGAAATGGATGTAAATAGTCTTTATTTACTGAAGTTTGTAATTATGTGTTCTCCATGTGGTTAATCGGAATGTATCTATTGTGATCTCTATGTGATTTGTATTCCATATGTTGTCTATATATAGTTGAGTAAGTTCTAGGATCATTATAAGTAATAATATTAAAGTTTATGATTTAATCGATAGTGATTATCATTATCAAATATGTTGTTTATTGAAGGAACAAGAGGACTATATGTGTTCTATTTGTAGAGTATTTTCGATTGAAAAGGAAAAAAATCCTTTATTTTATTGTCTTTTTAATGATTAACCGAGTAACTGGATGGCTACTCGGTTAATCATCGTCATCATCAAAATCTAAAAAGGTTTTTTGAGCGAAATTTGTAATAGCATTATTGGTTTTAAAAGAATGAGAATCCTTCTGAGGAAGCGATTCTACAGGAGGGGGAGCCATCTCTAATGGTTTCAATGGCTGTTTTACCATTTGCCATATTAGATGGCCAATAAGTGCTTGTGTACGAGGGTGGGTAAGCCAATCCAATTGTTCCTCGCTTAATCCTTTAGGGATCGGTACTTCTAAAAGATCTTCTTGCTGGTCTTGTAAGGCTTTTTCTGATACCGACTGAATAAAGAGAGGGGCTATTTCACTGCTGAATTTGCGCCCTAGCTTCTTTTTTCGCTCGTTTAAATATTGATAGACATGCTCTGGCGTATCGTGAGGGAGGCGAAAAGAAATGGTCGTTCCTGGACCGTAAGGCTCCATGATTAACCTTTCGTCGTGACGAGATCTTTCGTATTAATAGATTTACTCTCACAATACATTAAAAGAATCTTGAAATACGCTCTTGCAATCATCCAGATGCTGTCTTCACTTGTGACAAAGCGAAGAGGGTAGTTTTTGTCCTCTTGGTTTAGTTTTGTAAGGTAAGGGCGCAGTACAAGGGATCCTCCGCCAATTTGATAGGCTGTACGGATATCAGGAACGTTTCTCCAAATGTTCTTAATTAACTTGTACTCTTCTTTAGCTAATATTTCTAATTCGCCATCAATGATGTTCTTAATTGATACACGATTCCCGTCCACCCAGATATTGTACTGTTCCTCAGGATCTTCATTTGTAATAATATCAACTAAAACACGTCGGCTTTTTATCATGTATTTATATTGAGTGTAGACCTTGCGGATAATATTATCTAAATAAGTTGAAACACCTTGTTTTATACCTTCACTATACTCGTTATCAACTTCAGAATCGCTTGTAATGATGGCAGAATCCGTTGATAATCCACCGATGTCGTTGATTAGAATCGTTTTCCCTAAGATTTCTTCATTTTTTACGGATCCATCATTATTTGTTGTTAAGTCCACATAAGCTGCAAAGCCTTCAGTATTAACTAAAACTTGCTCAAATTTAATACGGACAATTTTCCCTTCTAATTGAGGAGTTTGAAGGAAAGTGACTTCGTGTTGAGCTGTTTTTAATTTTTTACGGAATTCCTTAGTTTTCCCTTGTTTGCTCTCGTCTAAAGGTAAACCCGTAGACAATAGGTAAGTCGCTTCAATGACACCATCTTCTTCAGGAAAATGTTTCGCTGCATCGTATGCTAAAGCTGTTAAAAGTAAAACGACAGGCTGATCTGACTCTGATTTATCCATGTCTGGTGTTAATTCATCGTTATTTGGGTATTTTGATGCGAGCTTTCCCACTACATAATGGCCATTTTTTTTCTTTAAAGCTCCGGATGTTATTTCAACATGTAGACCACTAAGCGGATCTTTTTCCATTTCAATAATGTCGCGATTTTCTGCAGAAGCAATCACATTAGGTATGTACAGCTGCTCTTTTAAATCTCCTAAATATCCCTTAACCGCATCGTTTCCAATATCAATAGATGCTAGACGTAAACTCATAATTTATCCTCCTTTGGTTGGTTTTTCTAGTAGTCTATTTAAATTGTATACAAATTGCATGCGTTTGTCAATTGTGTTTGCAAAATGCATGCAATTTGTTTTCTTTGATGTAATGCAATTAAATCCTTCAATAAAATATAGACTACTAGTGAGGTAAAAAAACTCTACAAGTAACACACTTGTAGAGTTATAGTGATTAGTTTCAACAAACTACAAAGTTTCCTTTTCAGTGAGATCTCGTATTTAACTATTTAAAATTTGCTTAATTTATCGATAATCTCATACTTCTTGTGGAAAAAGACTTTATTGGTGTACATTATTTTTCCTCTCTACATATCAAAAAAATCATCTGCAGAAGCATTAGGATCAACTTCCTTTATTGCTTTCATAATCTTTTTTATTGTAGGCAATGTAGGATTACGTTTACCAGCTGCCAATTCACTTACCGTATTTCGGCTTACTTTCGATTTTGCTACAAGCCATTCTAGGTAACCATGTAAGGTCTGCTTGTTTCCAGTGATAACCGGTGTTTATGGCATCATAAAATTGGTTCTTACGGTTGTTTGGTGAAGGCGGTTTCTGGATATTAGGTAAGTATAATATTCAGAAATGTGTGAACTTATGATGGTCTTATGGTTATCGCCTGATTCTCATCTGGAACTTATTCACGTTTCTTCTTCATCTGACTCTGACTCCCTACTCCTCACAGTTCAAAGCACCCGGTCCTCTGCTTCGTGTCCAAAGTGCAAAAAAATCACTTCAAGAATTCATAGCCGATATGTACGGAACATACAGGATCTCCTTATCAGCGGTCAACCGGTCGAGCTACAGAAAAATACCCCTTTCTCAACAAGCTGGACAGCTCAAGGCTGTGTTTTTTCTCTAGAAATCATGATTTTAAAGAATTCATTCAAAACAATGCTGAACGTACAGGATAAATTTCACGTAGAATATCATTTTTTCGCGAATTCTATAGAGCTGAGAAAGGCTGTCCCTCTTATAACATTAATTAGCAACAGTATGAAAAGCAAAGAAGTCTGCTCCTAGTCGGTTACAGACTTCACTCTCTGTACGAGGTGTATTGTACAGCACCTTGGTATTGAATTCAAACTCCCCTCGGAATGTTCCGGGGGAGAGGTTTATTATTATGTTATTAATATTGAAGTGTCACATCAGTGATTACTGGATAATGATCGCTAGGAAATTGTCCATTCTTTTGATAATTAACTATTTCAATTGTCTTTGTTACGACATTCCCTTTAGAAAGAATCCAATCAATACGGCGCTCCGGCCCTCCACCAGTCGGGTCTTGGAAAGCATTAGCTGTACCAAGTTCTTCGTTAATTCTTGTTTCCGCTACTTTCCATAAATCAACAAATGGTCCTTCCGTCGTAAGGAGTTGATAAGGTTTGCTGTCAGGGCTCTCATTAAAATCGCCCGTTAACAAAATAGGCAACTCTGGATCAAATTCTTGTATCTTTTCAACAATCAACGCTGCACTCTTTTCTCTTGCTTCTGCGGATCGGTGGTCGAAGTGAGTGTTTACGAAATAAAAGTGCTGCCCCGTTTTAGTATCAAGAAATTTCACCCATGTCACCATTCGGGGAATGGTGTTCCCCCATGAAGTAGATCCTATCACATCTGGAGTATCTGACAGCCAGAAATGGTCGTATTCTATCGGAGAAAAACGGTTTTTATCATAGAAGACAGCCATGTATTCTCCTTTACTTCCTCCCTCTCGGCCTACACCAATCCATTCATACTGTGGTAAATCAGTCTCCAAATCTTTAATTTGCTCATATACAGCCTCCTGAGTTCCAAAAATATCAGGCTTTTCGTTGTGGATTACCTGACGTATGGTAGGCCGTCTTTCCTCCCAAGTGTGTGGAGATACATCCTTGTTATTTAAATACCTTAAATTATAAGTCATCACCCTTAGATCCATCTCAGAAGCTTGTCCCTTATGTATGGCAGCAAAAGACTCAGAAGCACCAGACAGCAGATTTCCAATGAGCAGTAGAGCAGCAAGTGACAACAGAAAAACCGGTTTCAATACTTTTTTCAATCAAATTCCCTCCCTAAGTACGATTTATGAAAAAATCATAACAATTTCATGTAAGTTACCAATTGAAAAAATGTAAAAATATTGTTAAAAATAAATAAGATTTTGCAGAAATAGTAATTAGAAGGTATATGTTGCGTTGCGGATGTATGATAGTAAAGAGTATTCCATAAAAGAGATAGTGGCAGTAACAGGAATATTTCAAGGTTCTCTATATAGATTATAGAGATTGCTTCAATTGGAATTTTTGAGATGTTATCTTCAGCAGATATACGAAAAAGAGTAGAAACAGTTGTAGGAAATTCATCGATAGGAATGGATTATAACAACCTAAAATTTCAAGCGCTTCATAAACTTATGATTTTAAATCAGAGTGCTACGGTGAAAAAAGGCAAACCCATTAGAACTAATCAACTGTTACCCTTAATAGAATTAAGAAGGAATGCATTAGAACAAAAACAGCATACTTACGAAAAATTAATCAAAACGCTGATTTATCAACGTTGTATAAAATCCTGCATAAACGATAAATTCAGACATACTGAAACCCCTTGGGCGCCAAGGGGTTTTATGTTTCGGAACTTCCGGAAATTAACTTTATGTAAACTAGATTTGTATAACATATTCATATGGATCCTTCAATAAGGTAATCTCTTTAAAAAATAAATATGGAATAATTACTTAAATTTCCTCAAATAATAACATAAAAAAGGAGAAGTGTATGCGTAAATTCTTCTTGTTTCTTATAGTTTTAGTTGTGTTTTTAACTGCTTTTTCTTCATCAAGCAAGGTATCCATTTCTGATGTGCAAATAACAGTAATCAAAGCTGAACGAATACTTCGTTATGATTTTACAATTAAAAACGAAGGTGTGTCGCAAATTGGTGATAAATTTGATTATCCAGGTCATCATTATTATGGTTTAGAATTAGCTATAAGACCAAGTAAAAAACTTGCAGTTTTAATGGAGAAAGAACCTAATACTAAATATTCTAAAATGATGTATAGAGGTGGAGGTGGAGGAGGGACTATTCAACCGGGGAAAGAGGAATCCTTCCATGTGGAATATCAAATTAAAGACAATGTAGATATAAATCAGGTTAAAAAGAATGCTTTAGAAGGTACCTTACTGTTGTTAGATGGTACAAATGTAGTTGCTGAAGTCCCCTTAAAGAAATAGCATTTCCACCACTCATATAAATGTTAGAAATTTGCAAAGTCAATGAAATACATTCATTTCACTAACGTAGCCTTAATTAAACAAACAAAAGGATCTTCAACCGAAGATCCTTTTTCAGTACCGATAAGAATTTTTATGTTAATTAGATTTATATATGGTATTCACTTGATTCCTTTAGGACTTTTTTCAACTACCATGAAAATTAAATTCTGTAACTTCAGGAAAGTGGCCATACTTAAATAGACGCAGCTCAATCAGTTTTTNATTCTATTCCTTCAGCTTCCAATAGATTTACGACAGGTTTCCAGTAAACACTTGTACTTTCCATCGCAACGTGACTGCATCTTTGTTCCTTAATCCAGTCGATTAACTCCAGGAGAAAGATCGTTTTAGTAGAAAATGTCCGAACCTCCTTTCCGTCAGATGTCATGATGCAGGCAGTAATACTGTCCTTATGGACATCCAGCCCGCAAGCACTCTCAATGATTACATCCATTGAACTCTTCCTTTCTTGGCCAGTTATAATGGAGGCTGGTGCAGCAACCAGAATTAGGATTAATCTACCATGAGTGCTTCCCCCGAAGGGGAGCGACAGTCGGTGGTGCACCGTGGTCGTTGGAGTCAGACTAACGGATGGGCTCTATGGCACCATAGTTGATCGACCTTCCTCTCCCAGGATAGGAACAGTATCGACGGCTTGGAGCCATTTTCATTCTCTGTGGTGAATCGCCGGTTTTGCGATTCATGGATGGCTAACGGTGCAGAAAATTGAAGATTAAATGGTAAACTTCACTTATGAAGTTAGTAGTTTCAATTACTTCTTGTTTTATAAATGAGTCTAAAAAGTAAAAGAAAGTTCTTCTTTACCATTGATATAAAAAGGGAGAGAAATCAATGTGCAAAGATGGTCAAAATAAAAACCAAAAGCAAAATAAGGTTCAAGGCGTATATAGAAAGATAAAACAACAAAACAGAGAAGATAAAAAAAATAACGAAATAGGAGTATTTGGGGTAGTAATTATTTTATTATGGCTTTTAATTATTGTACTGAATGCAATTTTTGATTTATAGATTCGGTTTATTAGCTGACGGGTAGCTTTAATTAAACAAGCAGCTAAAAGGATCTTCCAATGAAGATCCTTTTTCAATACCTATAATGAGCTTTATGTTAACTAGTTTTGTATAGAGTATTAATAATTTTATCAAATTTGGTAAACATAGTTCTTATAACAAAATTGATTCCTATGGAGTGATTTCATATTGAATAAGAAGAATTTATTATCTTTAGGAATGTTGCTTATTCCGTGGTTTAGTGTCCCTCTATTGGGAAAAGTTTCATTTGTACGTTTTTTACCTGTAACTACTTTTGTAAATCTCTTTATGAGTATATTGAGTATATTTGCTATTAAAAATAAATGGTGGAAAAATAAAGGCACTCTTTTTGGTTCACCAATCAATTTGCCATATATGTTAGGTATATTCTTTGTGGGAACACTATGGATTTTTAAATTAACATATGGAAAATTCGTTAAATACTTACTTTTAAACATTGTAATGGATTATATCCTTGCATTTCCTTTTGCTAAGCTTGCTACAAAAGTTGGAGTGTTTGAATTTAAAAAGATGAGACCTATTGTTTTCTTTTATTTAAGTGTGTTTTTAGCAGTTATTATATATGGATATCAGTACATAGTTGAACAGGTAATGAAGAAAATAACCACTAAAGGGGTCTCGCCAACATTTCGCGGAAAACATACGCTAAGCAATATTCGACAAATAAATTAGTGTAATTCCATACGCTAAGACATCAAATATGTTAAAAAACTTAATATTTTTGTAGTTGTTGAACATTGATTATGGAACAAGTTATTGAACTTCTTTGAAAGGTGTAAAGCCGATTAAACCCTTTATTTACAAGGTGTTCAGTAATTCCTGATTTTCTGAACAACCTCTTAACGTATGTTTTCAGCGTTTTGTTGGCTGTACCCCGGTTTAATTATCACTAATTATTAACATCTACTTTGCGGGTGGTGTCAACTACGCTGGTACTACCCCATTTCCTGACGCTACCCCTTGTAAAAGAAAGCAAATAAACACAAAACTCTAACTTAGATTTATTTGGGTTAGAATTTTATAAATTTTGCTTTGTCCTTTAGCCAATTAAGCATTTTCTTATCATTATTTTTATTTTGACGCTTATTTTCTTTCCTAATATATCGGGAGAGGGTAGTATGGGAAATACCAATTTCTTCAGCAGCTTTCCTAATACTCACTTTTAAATCGGTAATCATTTCTTGCATGAGTTCGGGCGTTAATATAATTTCCTCGTTTTCATCAAGATCAAAAGCTTGCTGTTCAAATTTGGAGGTTTTTGTTTGTTCATTTTTTTCAAGGATTCTTTTGTTAGAAATTTGTTCAATAATTTCAGCATCTACAGCTGCAGCAGATTCTCTCATTGCAGAATCTAAACTGTTAGAAAACTTTTCTTCTTCGGTCTTTAACAAGGTGTTTTCTGGAATCATTGATTTTTTTTCAAAGATGGTTTGATCTAGTATCGCTTGAGGTGATAGTTCTAAATTCTCTTTGTACCCTTCGATTAAGTTATCTGTTGGATAAATGATAATACTGTAGTTGATCCAGTTCTTATACCAGCCTTTTTTTCCTACTAAAGATTCATCAAAGTATTCTGTATACCCCCAATCCTTTATAATTAAATCAGTTTTAAAGTCATCCAATACATTCTCCAACTTATCTTTTTTTTCACTCCAGTTATACCTTATAGGTATATCCATTTCTTTTAATAACGTAGATATTTTAAAAGGTTTAGTCAATTTTGATTTGAGCCGGATTCTCATTTTCCATTGTCGATCAATGTATCTTAGCAAGCGTTTATGCTCTTTTTGTGTTTGATGGCTATATTGAAAAACCTTGATGTGTAACAATCCAATCATTTGACTAGAGGCATTTATTAAAGGAGTGAGCAAGGCCGTGGGTTTAATTTGCAACGCATAAATCCCTTGTGCTTCTCCTGAATTTTTATCATATGCCACACGTATTGCTCCAATATCAAACATACGCTTAAAGTCTTGAAAATCATATTGTTTATCTTTTTGAGTGACAACTTTCCCTTCACTTAAAGACACCCACATGCTTGATAATGCGGCAACTCTCTTCATTATGTTAAAGCGATCTCTTTCTCGAATGACCAATTCTTTTGCATTTTCTTCGGAATCCTGTATTTGCCTTAAGCGCAATGCATCGTTACTATGAAATTCAATATATCCTTCTTTGTTTTTAGGCGATACGAGCCAGAGATATGTAATCAAATCAAACAAATCAGCTGTCCATTCGTCTAATGCATTATAAGCTGAATCCACTAATTTCATCCAAAGATCTTCTTGATCTTCCTGTAATGCAATGTCCGTTGTTTGAGTGGGACGGAGTTCTGCCATTCCTCTAAAGTTGCCTTTATTATCAATTAGATCAGCAGCCAATTGTCCTTCTCCTCTTTCTTTAAATTCTTCCTTTTTCGCTACAATTTTCCGTATCATATGGTAATCATTATCCATACTTGTATATAAATAATCTTGTTCCATTGTTTGATCAATCGTTTTTTCGTTTAAACTGTGATTTACGTCTTCAGGAAATTCATTGTATAAAAAGCTAGAAATGTTCGCAATGATGGATTCTGAATATCTCTCAACGGCTTCTCTAATCATGTATTTTGTAATATTCTTTTGAAAATATAATCCTTCTGTAAGGAAAAAATATAATGCCTTAAAACTCGGACTCATTCCATTAGGAGGATATTGATTCCTGACCTCATCTTCAGACATTTGATAGGCTTCTTTACACCATTTTTCAACTATATTTTGCCGTTCTTCAAAAAGATGTTTGGTTTCTTCAAATATAGTAATTTTTAATAATTGATACGGTAAAATTAATTGATCTTCAATTTCTGAATAATTGATCGTAAGCAAACATGGTCCTCCTTTACTTCTCGACTATGTTCTTCTTAAAGGCTAGAAGATGTGTAGTATTGTGTTTTTGAATTAAATCTTCTACAGCTTCATCTAACAAGCGAGACATAGGGATACGAGTAATACTGGAGAGTTCTTTTAACTTTTTTAGTAATTCTGTATCAAGAGTATTTCCTATTCTCGTTCTAGTTTTTAAATCGCTCATTTAATCACTCCTAGTGGGGGAATAATCGGTCTGGGTTCCTTGGGAAAAATATGTACATAAACTTATATAAGTTTATAGTAAACTATTTAAAATAATAATGCACCACTAATTTGCACCACCTCGTCCATACTGTGCCCCAAAATCCTCTAAAATGCACCATCAAGACCTATTTACGTCCAACCCGTGTGGAAAACAACACTTTTGCACCATTTAGAATGCACCATTTCAAAAGTTACGTCCAACCCGTGTACTAGAATGAACCTTGATATAGAAACATTTCGGAAGAAAATTTTCTAATAAGCGTCCTAAAAATGCACCATTTTATACACCGTTTCGTCCAACTTGTGTGGTAAAAATGCACCATTGATCCCCACCACTTCGTCCAACCTGTCCGGAAAAGGGATTCAATTAAGAAGTAAAAACTTGATTAAATGCACGTTTTTGAGCACTTTTATGAAATATGCTTATACGGAAAAAGTGGTGCGTTTTTATGTTTTTTGGTGCATTTTATCGTCCAGCCTGTGTAGTAAAAAAAATCTAATTTTTTTTCAAAACCCTTGTGGCACATGACCTCAAGGGTCTTTTTTTTTTGGTGCATTTTTTCTTAAAGAGCACCATTTTTCAAAAATCGATTTCGTTATACTTAATTCAGCAAATTATTCCAGTAGATTTAGAGATTGTCATAAAGAAGGTGATGGTAATGGGAATAAACGTAGTACATGAAGTAGATAACGAAATAAGAAATGTTATTTCACCTGTCGAAATCATGCAATTCATGACCCATAATAGCCTGCATTTATACAAGAAAAAAGGTTCTCGTGCATCGTTTGATAGAATTACAGCTTACGAGAAATCGGAAAGGCATAATGCGTACCCTAAAGGTGCTGTCTTTGTTTCGCCTACTAAAGCCGAACTTGTAGAGGGTAAGGGATATGTAGTGACTTCTTATGAAGCTTTACAGGATAGGTATCAGCATTTGTCTCACTGGACGCCTAACACGTATCGCGGCGGTACATACTATGACTTTAAAAATCGAATTATTAAGGGCCATAAGCGAGAGAATTTAAAACAAATCAATGTCATTGGCTTTGATATTGACACCAAAGAGGTGGATCTTTACGGTCTATATCTAGGGTGTGAAGAGTTAAAACTGCCGCGTCCGAATCTTCTTCTGGAAACGCCAAGAGGTTTCCAGTGCTTTTTTGTGTTGGAAACACCATTTTATATACATAGAAAAAACGATTATAAATCTTTAAGAGTAGCAGAACGATTATCTGATAATATTCGAAAAGCACTTTGCAAGTATGTTCCCGTGGATACAAGCTGCGTTCCTTTTGGCTTTTATCGTGTTCCAAGAGAAGATAATGTGCTAGATTTCTATGATAAACCGGCCAATACCAGCTCGCTTCTGTCCTGGTCAAAGGAATTTGAAGAACAGGAAAAGCGTTCTTTTCTTCGTGTTGTCTATAATTCTAACGATTCGACTTTTGATCAAATTCATGCAGACTGGTATCGTGCACTGATCTGCGCAAAAGACATTGATAAGGGATATACTAGCGCCAGCCGTAACAATGCTTTGATGACGCTTGCTCTTGCGAATTTTGCGAGTAATCGCACATTTGAAGAAGCTTATGATGAACTTGACCAATTTAACAGCAGTTTGGCTCGACCATTATCAAAGAGGGAATTTGAACGGACGCTAAAAAGCGCTTATTCAGGCAAATATAAGGGTGTAAAGCGTTCTTATGTAGAGGGGCTATTAGAACTTTGGACAGATGGACAAGCTCAATTTCAAGGTAAAGAAGGATGGTATAAATTTAAAAAGAATCGTGAAGAACGGGTGCGTTCTCATTACGAAGAGTGGGAAGAAGACATTCTTTTATACATAGAGCGACACATGGGCCCTGAAGCGCCGTTTTTAGAGGGTTCTTTAAGTGTGCTTGCGGAAACCTTTGGAATTGCTGTTTCTTCTTTTAAAGAAGTGCTAAAAAGGTCTGGCAAGCTTATTAAACGAACAATAGGACGTGGCCGCGGTGCTGTTACAAAATTGAGCAGCAGAAGTATGTTATTTAGAAGCTTGTTGCACTCGCGCAAGAAGCAAATTCAGCATGCTCAATTATCGTTAGCCGAGCTACTACCTAGGCCATATCAATTTCTAAATGGCACTCCCCTTATATTCCCAACATTAGATTCTCAGCTTATTAGCCATGAAGTGGATATTCTTTATCGATCTGGATCTTCGCCACCAGTCGAAAAGACAAGTTGAAAATTAATGAGCCAGTCTGCCAATACATATCTATAGTATCCTTCTGCTGCGTCTCTTGTATTACTTTAAAGTGTTTATTCTTAAACCTTATAGTTTGGATATATATTCTTGAATAGGCTAAACACTTTAAATAAGGGTTAGAATGAAATTTAATAAATATTTAAAACGAAAAAAGTAATAACTTTATAAGGCAGCTTAAGGTTGAAAGGAGAATTTATATATAAAAATATTCATTAATTTATGCAATATAAATCAGATTTTTAATTAAGTGATTTAAAGAAATGGTTGATCTATGAGAAATAAAAAAATAAATAGTGGGGTTTCCAGAGGGGGGAAATGATTTGATCTTGAGATACTTTTTTACGGAAGGACAGACAAATTAAAAGGTCTTTTATAGTAATAAATTATGGTAGAAAACTCACATAGAAAAATTTGTAAGTGGGCATATGGAATTGACTTCCTTTACAATCATTGCCAAACAGGTGTGCGTATAGTAGACTCGAAATAAGTTAAAATGCACCGTTAATAAAATAGAAATTATACGTTAATGAAAAGTTAATCAATTTACATTTTATTTACGGTTTTATAATGACGACCATCCCACTGATACAAAGGGCGGATTGGCTCCTGTTTATTTGCGTAAACAGCAGAAGACCTCGCCTATACTACGTAAACATAGACGAGGTCTTCTGCTACTAAATAAAGGCGGAGCCAATCCAATGTATAAGTGGGATGATTTGGTGGATGTTTTAGAGATTATTCTGAGTTAAATAGGTAGTTCAAGTAAAAGGATAAGTGATGTTAGTTCAAGGTCAAAAGATAAGTTCAAGTGAAAAAATGAGTTCAAGATCAAGATAAAGTTCAAGGCCAAGGGATGGAAAGAAAAGTTCAAGAGAAATAGAAATGTGAAATTTTGCATTCTAAGAAAAGTTGTGTGTTTAGAGGAGTATTGGTGGAATATTAAATGTTTACAAAGGTATAATGAATGTATTTTTATGCGTGGGGGGTGGTAAGTTTTTGGGGTTAATAAATGGATAGGTGCTTACTTAGCTATTTTAGTATTTTTATATGGAATGGTGTTCTGGATTACTGTTAAATTCTTAAGGTTCATTATGTTTCTATTTGCGGTGTTATTTTGGTTTTTTGTTTATGCAATAGTTTTCTATTTTGGTAAACTGCTAAAAGGGAGAGTGGTTCCTATATTTGTCAGAAAAGGATGATGTTTTTGATGTTGAAGTACACTTCGTTAAAGGAAAAGGATTTAGATTACATTAATTTTATTTTGAGAAATGGAATGGTTACTGCAAAGCAGATCATGTTGAAATTTCAAGAGCCAAATATTCATCGTGTTTATCGAAGGTTAAAAAAATTAGTGGATAAGAAATATTTAAAGCATGAAAAGATAGCTCATAAGGTTGGCGTTTACTTTGGGACGCTAGATGCTCGAAAATTAACGAATGTAAGTGTGACGGTTCCTACAAAAGCAACGATTTATACAATACAGCATGATCTTCTCATAACGGATTTGGTGCTTTTTTATGAGTTTCAAGCAGCAAAGCAAGGTGTTGAATTTAAATACCGGACGGAAAGAGAAATTCGTCATTCGATGATTGGGGAGGGGGATAATCAAAGTAAGTTAAAGGCCTACAATGCAAAGAGGGACCGAATACCTGATGCTGTTTTCTTTTTTAAGTCAGCTGATGGAAAAGTAACGACTACTTGGGTAGAGCTGGAACTGAATAAAAAAGAACGAAAACGGTATGATGAAAAGTTTAAGCTTTTTGAGGAATTGCTTTCAGGTGAACGTATAGAAGAGCAGCCTTATTCCTATGATCAAGTTATTTATTTTGCAGATGATGCCAAAATACACAAGGTGATCAATGAAGCGAAGCAACGATTAATTAATGCTAACAAAATTTCTGTACGTAAAATTCCTTCGGTTATCGTAGAAGAACGCTGGGAAGAGGTGATGCCAAGTGGATCCAATGGCGAAGAGCCAGGAGCGAACACAACAAACTGAAACAGACCGTATAATTGGTGAAATGGTCATGTATAGCTTTATAGGAATTATCGGGATTATTTTCTTTCTCCCTGCCTTATTGGGAATGCTGCTCTTTGGGATTATTTATATACTCAAAAGGGATTGGATATCTTATGCTGCCCTTGGGGTGGGGATTTTGCTTCTTTTATGGCAATTTCAATCTGGAAACATTCTGACTTATTTTGGTTTAATTTCTGAAATGAATATCCCTTATTTATCAACGGGTATAGAGCGTTTTTTAAATGAAGGTCATGTGATTAAAGCCAAGACTTCTTCCTATGTGGTTTTAGTAGGAATTGCGCTGTTATTTACGTTCGGGTTTTTCATTTTTGCGAAGTACTTTTGGAAAAAGCGAGTAACCACTAAATCTGGCGAAGTACAGAAGCAAAAGGCAGAACTGAAGTATAAAGCATTTCGTAAAAACAGGGTAAAGTTTTTGGACAAGAAGCAGCAAAAATATCGAGAAAAGCCTTCGAAGGAAGTATTTGTAGGGTACACCGATTTTAAAGAGCGTGTTTCCCTTGATTCTAAAGAATTAAACTATCACATGCTCGCTACCGGAGGAACAGGTACAGGTAAAACAACTTTAATTGCCTCTTTAATGGAATCAGCATTACAGCAGGATAAACCCATTATCTTTGTTGATGGAAAAGGTGAACGGAAATCTATGCTTGAATTTAAATCTTTATGTGAAGCATATGGGAAAAACGTTTACTTATTTTCTGAAATGGATCACCTCACTTATAACCCCATCAAGAATGGAACTCCCACAGAAACAAGAGATAAATTGATGTCGCTTTTTTCCTTTTCTTCAGAAGGAGATGGAGCCTATTACACAGATATCGCTTCCCGTTATTTACAGCTGGTTGTCAAACTCATAGATGAAGCAGACGAGCCAAGAGAGATTAAAACCATTGCCAGATTAACAAATTTTAAGTATATGAACGAATTTTTTAAAAAGCACAGCATTGAGGAAGAAATAGAAGAAGAGGTTGAAGTTGAAATAGAAGAAGAGATGCTGGTCGGGAATCCTGATCAAACATCTCAGGATGACGATTTAAGCGATTTTATCGCTCCTTCTGAACCAATGATTGAGACGGTTAAAAAAACGGTTGTAGAGAAGCGAAGGCGTTCTGTTACAAAACTTCAAGAGGGAATGAAGCGAATCAAGAACATTTTGGATGATGAATTTCCTGAAGAGATTGTGGAAGGCTGTCTTACCCGTCTGAAAATGCAATTAGGTGAATTGTTAGAATCTGACTTAGGTACTCTGTTTATAGAAAGTGAAAAGGGGATTGACCTTCAAAAGATTACAGAAAACAACGATGTCGTGATTTTCAGTATTTCTGGAAGCCGGTATGCCGATTATATTCGAAAAATTGGCAAAATGATCATTTTGGACGTTAATAGTTTGGTCGCTTACCGACAGGCAAAGGGGAGAAAATCTATTTTTGGTGTATACGATGAATTTTCTGCTTATGGAGATCGCAGAATTGTAGACATTGTTAATAAATCACGTTCAGCGGGGTTTGAATGCATTATTTCTACTCAAACATTGTCTGATATTGATGCCGTTGACCCCATTATGACCGAACAGATTATCTCAAACTGTAATATCATTGCCACTGGCCGTGTCAATTCATCAAAGGATGCGGAGCGGATAGCCCAAGTTTTCGGTACTTTTTCAGACCGGGAAATCACGCAGCAGATTGAAAAGAAATATCCCCACCTTCGTTATGAAGCTGAAATGGGAACGGTTCGTGATGTTGAACGATTTAAGGCGAATCCAAGTGAAATTAAAAATCTCCAAATCGGTGAAATTTTTATTAACCGAAAAATGGTAGAGGAAGAAGACAGTGATACCTATTTCCGTCGAGTGTATGTTCGAAACGCATTAGACTTAGGAGGGATTCAATGAGTTTTTTCGGCGGTCTTAAAAAGAATGCAGAACGAGGCAGACAGCAGGTCTTAAAAGATGAAAGGCGTTTAAAATCCTCTCGTTTTAACGGAAGGATGGCATTTTCCATCATGTTTTGGCTGGTGCTTGCAGGCGTTATTTTTTTCTCCTTCCAATCATGGGCCCGGACCGGTTTTTTAAACGAGAAAGTGAATGGTTACCAGGATAAAGCAGCAGCGCAGATCGCCAGCCTGAATGAGGTGGGTTTTGCTAATTCGCCTGCCGGTGAAACCTACGCAAATCAGTTTATAGATACGTATATCAATATATCAAATGACGAGAAAGAGCGAGAGAAACGAGCGAAAGAACTTCAAAGCATTCTTGCTGAAGGTTTAAAAGTAGGAGCGTTAGAGAATCTTACAGAGTTTCACGGAAAGCGTGTTTTGAAGAGTGCTAGCTTATATGATGTGAAGAATGTAAATGAAGATTCGGCTAGTTATGTTTACGCAATCGAATATGAGCTTTTCAAGGTCACTGAGGAAAAAGAGCAAGTGGAAGTGAAGAAGAAAAACGAAGAAGGCAAGGAAGAGGTCGTGAAAGAGGAAAAGGTTACGATGAAGGATGAATCGCTCGGTGTGAAAGAACAAATGATTGTGGTTCGACTTGGGACGGACGGGAATTCTTTCAATGTAATCGAGCAGCCTTATTATCAAGCTCTTCCGAGCGAAACACGAATCACAGCCGTTCAAGATCCAATCGATCCATCCAAGAAAAATGTAAAAATGGAAGATGAAATGCAACAGTTTGCTACTCAGTTCTTCACTTCTTACACGACAAATTCTATCCAAGAGATGTCTTACTTAATGGAAAACCCCGAATCTATTAAAGATCTTTACGAGTATAAGGGATTGGAAGACTTTGTCGTCTATGATGGAGATAAAGAAGGTCAATACATTGTGAAAACTCTTGTGCTCTTACAGGAGACGAATACGGGGCTCCAAACAAAGCACCCATTTACCCTTGTTGTAAGCAAAGAAAATAATAAATTTTATGTTCAAGAATTTAAACACACTTTAGGAGGATGATTTTCATGTTACCAGATATCACAGGTCTAACAGATTACGTTTCAGGGCAGGTTGCGGCAGCCTTATTTATTATCATGACCGTTATGATTGTTCGAGCGTTTATTTCACAACGATGGGGTCAGTTCTTCTCTAGTTTTATTTTTGCGGTTATCTGTTATGTAATTGTCGCGAATCCAGGTGAATTTGAAAGTATGGCAACAGCTATTTGGAACCAAGTAAAAAATGGTGGTCTTAATTGAGGTCGGAAGCCTATAGTTACCGAAAATTCTTTAAATACCCTTTGAAAATTTGGAAAATTGGAAAAGGCGAGAAATCCCTCGTTTTCTCTAAAGGGATTGAAATTAGACAAATTGTTGTCTCTATCCTAATCTTTGGGTTCTTCTTTCTTTTTAGAGGAAGTATTAATCAAGTTTTACCGACCACTTTTCAACTGGCTTTTTACGCCGTGTTGCCGTGGATGATAGCCGGAGTGATTTGTAGAAGTAAATTAGATGGTAAACGGCTGGATCGTTTCTTTATTGGTTATTTCCGATATCTATTTACTAAACGATTCTGTTATAGCAGCCACAGACCTGTTTACCAGCCCCAAATGAAAAAATCACAGTCTTATGAGCGATTCCAATAAGGTGGTGGATCCATGCTACAGTTCCCGATTCAGTCTTATAAAGAAAATGTCATCTATACTCATGAAATGGAAGCTTGGTCCTACTATCGTTTACATGAAAACACAGTAGGCGTGAATGAGCAGGAAGCTGAGAATCATCTTGTTAACCGTCTTCAAAGGCTCGCTTGGCAGTTCGCAGCCTTTGAGGAAATTGATTATAAAATCATTCCCATTCCAGTTGATATTGATAAACGGATGGATCGTCTTCAACAACAGTATGAAGGTAATTATGCGGAAATAGGAAGATATTATGCTGAACGAGCTAAAGAGATTTTGCGTGAAGAAGCTAAACATGTTGTGGACTATAAATTCTTTGTCGGCGTTAAATTAAAACGGCGTGAGCTTGATGAAAATATCATTCATACCTTTTCTTCTTCTTTTAAAAGTATGAACCGGTATTTACAAAAGCTTGCTGGTTTTAGCGGACATGAGGTTGATGATTTAACCGTCAGTTTGTTTAAAGAATCCGAAGAAGATGCTTTTACGATCCTTAACAATTATTTAGGGGCATATCGAGTAAAAGAGAAAGAACTGCGCTATATCATTCGTCATCAGTTTGTCAGAGGACAGGAGCAGCCTAATGGTGATGGAAGTATGTACAGTCTTACGGAAGGTATTCTTGACCCAGGAAAAGCAGGATATGTGCAAATTAAACAGTTAGATGATGAATCTTGGTGTGCGTTTCTTCCTGTTTCTGAATTTCCAATTGATTTAACCTATAAGGAATGGGCGTATTTTTTTCAGTCCTATGACTTTCCAGTAGAAGTCAATATGCGAACGATCTACAAGAAAAAGAAAGATGATGAAAACCAAACCAATACCATAAAAAAACGTTTCCGTGATCAAGACGCTCAACTAATTGAGGCGAACGAAGACGACGACAGTTTGATTAATACGGGGCGAGAGCTGTTACATGATTTAGAAAACCAAATTAAAAATCAAGGGAAACCACTTCTTAGAACTCACTTCCATTTTGTCGTCTATGGCGGGACAAGGGAAGAAGTCCGAAAAAGAGCCAGAAGGCTCAAAATCGATTTTAAAGACCAACAGATTGAAATTGTGCAGCCATTAGCCGATCAACTCCTTTTATTTCATCAATCGATACCAGCAGCCAAAATTATAGCAGAGGATTGGGAACAAATTTTGACTCCCGAATCTTTTGCGGAATCCCTTTTCTCTCTTACGCGAAAAATTGGTAATACGGTAGGCTTTTATTTAGGGAAAAACATATCACACGCGGGAGAAAGTGTTACAAGCTCTCAATCTCTCGTTTTTTACCATCCCTTTCTTGCTCATTTAGGTTTGAAAGGTTCTAAGTATTCTTCACCTCATGTGACGATCTCAGGACCAACAGGGATGGGGAAATCTTATCTTTTGAAAGACATATTACTGAATTCCGTCTTTTTTGGAGCTAAAGTCCTGATGACGGATCCCAAGGACGAAGTTGAAAAGAAATTCAAAGAGGCGCTAACGCCTGAAATGGAATATACAGCTCCGTTTTTCAAAGAGTTGATTGAAAGCTTTAACTATATCACTCTATCGAGTGAAAAGAAGGATGCAGGGAAGCTTGATCCTCTTACCTTCCTTGAAGGAGAGGAAGCGCAGGATGCAGCCGTAGGCGTTTTGGAATATTTATCCGAACTTCAGTCCAATGAACGGAATGTTAAAACCGCCATTTATAAAGGTGTCCGTCATATTATGCAACAGGATCAAAAGCCAGGGCTTTTAAAGGTCGTTCGCTATTTACAATCGTCTGACGATCAGGATGTTAAAAATGTTGGTGATTTGCTTTACGAGATCGGCACTAACGGGGTTGCCAAACTAATGTTTTCAGAAGGTAATGTGGAAGGTATTAGTCTTAGCGAACAAGTCAACATCTTACAGATTCAAAATCTAAATCTTCCAGATGAAGGAGAAAAGGCTGCGACTCGAGATGAACACATTGCTGTTGCTCTTATGCAGCCATTAGCGAAATTCGCAACTAAATTTGCTCGTGATGATTCGGTCGTGAAATTAACGATTTTTGAGGAAGCATGGATGCTCATGAATACGGGTGCTGGTGATCGGCTTATTAACGAATTGCTGCGTACTGGCCGTTCCTTACGATCAGCCGTTTATATCATTACACAATCCACTTATGAATATAACAAACCTCAAATCAAAGAAAATATCGGAACTAAATTTGCTTTTAAAGCGAAGACGACAGAGGAAGCAGCGAATATCATTGAGTTTCTTGGCATGGAGGATAACAAAGCGAATCGAGATATGCTGAAAAACCTAACAGAAGGTCAGTGTATTGTAGAAGATATGTACGGTCGTACCGCCAAAATACAAACAGATGTGTTGTTTGACGAATGGATTAGTGCCTTCAACACAAAAGAAAATGATCGAGGCAGAGCAGAAACCGAGGAGGCGTTTATTTGATGAAAAAACTATTAATCTCTTTTATTGCTTTGGTTGCATTTTTAGCGGGGTGCAATCAGAGTGTTTCTCAGGAGGATTCTCATGGAGATATTGCGAAACTAGCTTATGAATGGGAAGTAGCATATTTTGATAACGATTATAAAAGAGAGCAAGAGTTACTTTACGAAGAAGGATCTTTTGAAGTTCATAAGACTCGTGAAAAGAAAAATTCAGGCTTAAAGTATGAAGATATCCGTTATGAAATTTACTATGATAAAGAATCAGATTTTTATTATGTTTTGGTAGATTTTAAGAATCCTGTTGGAGAGAATTCCGTCGAAGAGGAATTGTTAATTAGAAAAAAAGATGACGAATGGAAAGTAGATACAAGTAAAAGTTTAGATATTGATCGTGATGAAGTTAAAAAAGAATTCGAAAGGAAAGCTTGTATTCACTGCGAATAAGGAGGGATTAGATGAACTTCCTGAAACAGGGATTAGGGATATTGTTAGCATTGCTGTTTCTCCTAATGCCAACAGTTTCACTTGCAGAAGATGCTTCACCGACTGTTCAAAAAAAAGAGGAAACCGTTGGACGTGTCACACTAGAAAGCAAGGAATACCCTCTCGATCATTACAAGATGGAAGCCGACATTGGGGATGGAATTAAAGACACTGGTGATAATGCCTTACATGCCATTAATCAGGGGATGTGGGGGTTTAATAAAACGATTTCTAGCTTTACCCTTTATTCTATTAATCAACTCATGTCTTTCAATTTGATTAGTACAATAGCCAGCGAAGCAGGCATTATGAGTGAACGAATTTATGAAATTATGTCTGGTACTTTCTTATCTCTGTTTGTCGTTTTTGTAGGGGGAGCTGCGGCATGGAGGTATTTTGTTAATCAACAAGTCGGTCATGCGGTAAAGGCAATTATCGGTGCTTTAACTATCATGGTTCTCACCTTTTGGTTTTACTCTGATGCAACAGGAAATATCAAATGGCTGAATGAAAGAGGGGCGGAACTTGAAGGGATTGCAAGTTCGGCAAACGTTCTTGTCAGTTCAGATGAATTTGATAGCAACGCAGCGTATAACCCAAAAGAGGGGATTGCGGTTTTAGAGAATCAATTGTTTAACCTAATGATTAAACGTCCGTATTTACTTTTAAATTATGGGTCCACAAAAGAAGATGACATTGTAAGTGAAGACCCAAATCGGGTAGATAGTCTATTGGAAATAAAACCATATACGGAGGAAGGGAAAGAACAACGCAAAATCATAATCGAAGATGAAGTTAAAACATTTGAAAACAAGCAAATGTCACCAGATTTTAGCGGAGAAAGATTTGGATATTTAATTATCACGATTATTTCTACTATTGCTCTTTCTATTCCTGTTTTGTTATTAGGAATTTTTAAGTTTTTGCTTCAAGTATGGTTTTTAGCATTAGTGATTTTCACGGCAATTCCACTTGTACTTTCATTAATCCCTTCTTACAGTGAAAGTGCTTTAAATCATGGTAAGAAGTTAGTAGGTGTCCTCTTAATGAAAGCAGGATTAGTCCTTTTAATTGCTGTTATAACTGGAATTGTTACCTTGCTTTACGAATCGGTCAAAGTCACTAATGGGGTAGAAGGCTATGCGTTTGTCGTCTTCCTGATCTGTATTACCATGTGGGGCTTATTCAAATATCGAACTGAAATATTTGAGGTCGCTTCTGCTGGAATGATTCAAGGTCAGCAAGCCGCCGAAAGAGTGACAGCAAGCTCATTTGATAAAATGGGTGACGCCAGCGAAAGAGGTTTCAAAAGTGTAAAAAGAATGGTCGGTAATGCATACAGAAATCATCAAAAGAAAAAGCGTCATGAAGAGCTTTTGACGGGAGGTGCAGGACGGAGAACTTCCACAAATGGTGCAACAGCTAGTGGAGGCCGATCGGAGCGCCGTAAAACAGCGGGGGAAAATCCCCCACAAAAAAGAGATTCAGATAAAGATCAAAAAAGGGATTCAGGTAAAAATCAAAAGCAAGAACCTGCTGGTAAAGGTGTGAAAAATGCAGCTTCAGCAGGAACATCTGGCCGACGTTCAGCTTCACGAAATGCCGGAGCATCCATTGTGAATTTAGATGATTATAAAATTGGAAAAGGTGAAGGTGCTAGAAAGAGTCCTAAACCTGGTAGGGCGTCTCAAAATACTAATCGTAATGATTCGGAAGCTCGAAACCCTAATTCGGAAGGCCATTCGGAACTTGCTAAACCTTCTGGCCAACGAACAGCGGGGACAATTAACCGTGAAAATCAATCTTCCCCTCACCGTAAGCCGTCAGAAAGAATGAAAAGCAAAAATCAGATAGCTGCTTCAAGAGAAGGGGATAAATATCTCACTCAATGGGAAGCCCAGCAGCAAATCAACAAAAGAAATCCGAATCCACCTTCTGAAACGGTCAAGAGATCAGAAAGCAGAGAACCAAAAGTAAAGGACTCTAAACAACGAAAATGATGTTAGAGAAAAGTGTTTTGACGCAATTACATTTTGTTTCATGAACAATGACCTGTTTTATTGCGTCAGAGCTAGCTTTTAGAAAGGAGAGCATATGCAAGGTGTTTTGAAGAAAGGTGCAAAAGTTGCGGGAACCATAGCCGTTCTTAAAAACCCTCTTACTTGGATTATTGCAGGCATCCTTCTTCTTCTTACCTCTATTTTCGGAATCGCCTTATTTATTTCTATTAGCTTGGGCGGAGAGAACCAATTTGAATCTGGCATGTCAGGAGAAGGAGCTGGAGGAACTGCGCAAGTATCGGCTGAAGTATTGCGATATGAACCTCTTATAAGGAAATATGCAGAAGAATATGGGATTGGTGAATATGTGGGGCTTATCATGGCTCTCATCCAACAGGAATCAGGCGGAAGGCATTTAGATGTGATGCAATCTTCTGAATCAATTGGACTTCCACCGGGGACAATCACTGACCCTGAATATTCTATTCAAATTGGTGTGAAATATTTTGCGGAAGTGATGAAGCAAGCTAAAGGTGATATTCATCTTGCTTTGCAAGCTTACAACTTCGGCAATGGCTTTATTGGCTATGCATTAGAACGTGGGGGATATTCCAAAGAAGTAGCTATCCAATTTAGTCAAATGATGGCTGCTAAAACCGGTTGGTCCCGGTACGGTGACTCCAATTATGTTGAACATGTGATGCGCTATTACAATTCTGGTGATGGAAGCGTTGTGGTGGTAGGTGACGGTACACAATCGTTTGATGTGGAGGAAGTCCATAATATTATGAAAGAGTTTCTTGGCCTTCCTTATGTGTGGGGAGGGAGAACGCCAGCAGCAGGAGGATTTGACTGTTCTGGATTACTCGAATATGCCTTTGCGCAAGTCGGCATTGATCTATACGGGACAGCTCAATCTCAGTACATCAAAACTGCGCCTGTGCCAGAAGATCAAATTAAGCCTGGCGATTTAGTATTCTTCTCTACCTATAAGTCGGGGGCCTCTCATGTAGGAATGTATGTAGGCGATGGAAAATTTATTAATGCAAATGGCGGTAATGGTACTTCTTATTCCTCTGTAGAAGAATGGAAGAACTTATATCCCTTCTTAGGCTTTAGGCGGATTCAGTAATGGAGGTGAGAGGTTTATGGAACCATTCCAAAAGAAAAACTACATCTTACTATTGATTGGATTTGTTGCTGCTGCGTTAGTTATTATGTACGTTTTCAGCTTACGATCACAACTACAGGAAGTTAGGGCTAATCAAAGCACCTATGAAGAACAGATTAAATCTCTAACCTCTATCCAGAACACGGATGCCTTAAAAACCAATCAAGAGTTCCTTGAACATTTTTTTACCTATCAAACTACTTCAGATCGATATAAAAATATTGAATCATTGATGACCGATCGAGGATATAAGGCGACATATCCCTCTGGAACAGAACTTCCAAGTTCAGAAGAATCGGTTAAGTCATCAATGGTAGGCCTGAAGCCTTTTGAATATCAGTCCTCAAAGACTGAGGCTGAGTTTTTCAATGAATTTAAGCTTACTACGGAATTTAATAATGTTGCAGCCACTGATACTGTTATCGTCAAAACATCCCTTATTTATGTAGAAGAGCAAGGATGGAAAGTAGATGACGTTGAGTTTGTCGGGCAATTAACAGGGCGGGATTAAATATAGGGATACCAGGGATACCAGCAACAAAACACGGATTTACAACGTTAAGGGGATTCAGGCAAGAAATAGCCAGTTTTTCACAACGATAAGGATGTAATGTCATAAAGCTTACTTTATGACACGTAGAATTATAGCTCTAATCTGTATGTCAAAAGGTGAATTATCTCATTTTGACATATGTCATTTCTTTTAAGTGCTTTTGAAATAACTTTTCTATATGAATTTAATCCTTAACGTGGTTTTTTCGCGTTTTGCTGGTGCTTCCCAATGCCCATCAAGCTAAGGCAAATCATTACCCCAAAAACGATAAAAACGCTATTCTTTCTGTAATATTATGGAACCGTTTTTGGACTTATTTCAATCCTATCGCTATTAGGGCCCTCCAAGGGAAGATAATGTACTATTATGACAGCATAAATGCTGTCATAATAGTACATATAATTAAAAACAAAATGTGTAGACGAAAATAAGCTAATACAACTGCAACAATCCCACCAATTAATCCTACGAAAGGATTTTGTTCATTTACTGTAAGAATTCCAGCATATATCGTTAACAGCGCCTTGCAAAGGGCCAGTGAGACGATGGATCGTTCGAAACATCGTTCTGAAGAATATAGCTTGATGGATCTCGAGCCTGATCAAGAATTGCTCTCACGGTATGTGGAAGCGTTTGAACAATTTGATATCCATGCACTGGTCGCCTTGTTTCATGAAGAAGGCCATATGTCCATGCCGCCTTTCCCAATGTGGGTATGCGGCGAGGACGATTTGTTCCAGTTTTTCACGCTTTCGCGCTGGAATTGCGACGGATCACGGTTTTTGCCGACTACGGTGAATGGCGGTTATCCCGCTCTCGCTCAATATATGCCGAGTTGCGACAAAACCTGCTTGGTCCCCTGGGGCATTCACGTCATTGTCATGAAAGACAAGAAGATCTTCCACATCCAAAATTTCATTAACTCAAAATTATTTTCCAGATTTGGGCTTCCTGAAAAATTAGACCGATGAATTTTGCAATCGAATTTCGTCTAAATAAATGAGAATAAAAAAACAATAATCGAGTGAGGTCATTCAAAATGGAAACTATTAATCAAAAAAAAGAGTAACGCTTCAAAGACATGGAATTCGCCAACATTGGAAAATGATTTGCGGGTTCGTAGGCATTTTCAAACAAGGATGGAAGCGAAATACGGTAGCATGGACTTTGATTTCGCCAGGGAAGATGTTGTGAGGCAGCATGAGGGCTGGTAATGATTATGGACAATTTAAAAAGAGATACGAAAGAATTCTAAGACCAGATCAATGAAAGTACATTAAGTCAGTTAGTAATCCAGATTTAGGAGGAACTCAATTATGAGAAAAATTATTGTGCTTGAACATGTATCTCTTGATGGTGTCATACAAGCCCCAGGCGGGCCAGACGAAGATATCACCCGATTACGATCTCCTGGCCGATCTTCTGGTTCAGGCTTCAAGCACTCTGTAGCAAAGTAGGGGAATAGTTCCCTTCAAAAAACAAGGGGGATTTTCATGGATAACAATCTGAATCAATCGTTCGAAATTGCAATTACGCGTGTATTCGATGCCCCTCGCGAACTCGTATTTAAAGCATGGACAGAGCTCGGGCATTTCGCGAAATGGTGGGGACCAAAGGGGGTCACCCTAGAAATCGTTAAAATGGACGCTCGATCAGGTGGCGAGTTTTTAGGTATTCAGACGTCTCCTTACGGAAATCAGGTTATGTGGGGGAAATTTGCATACCAAGAGGTTGTCGAACCTGAGAAAGTGGCTTATATCCGATCCTTTTCCGATGAGCAAGGCAATACGGTCCGAGCGCCTTTTAGCGTGAGCTGGCCTCTTGAAATTATGAATATCATAACGCTAGAAGATGACGAAGGTAAAACTGTTTTAAAACTGAAAGGTTGCCCTGTGAACGCTTCAGCTGAGGAACAAGAAACCTACAAAGGTATGGCTCCAAAGCTTCAACAAGATCTTGAGGGTACTTTCGATAAACTTGCCGACTATCTTGTCTCCCTGAATTAGAATACGATAATAAAGTTAATCGGCCAAAAAAACCTTAATCACTTTGAACATTACGTTTCAGCTGGGAATGTTTGTTCAATAAGACAGCAGCAGTCTAGGACTTTATTTTATCGTCCATGGCTGCTGCCGTTTCGTTTATCGCGTCAGTCTAATACTTTGTTTTCTCATGACTGCTTGGACATGAAAAAGCATCCACCACTCAATTATATGCCCAACTACGGGGTGAGCTGCGCAGAGAATTGTATCGCCGGTATTTCTAGGTGTAAGAGTGGGGTTGGCACTTGGTGACAGCTTCACTGGTACTATCCCGAATACGCCGTACGGTTGAAAAACATGAATATCGTGAGAAGTCATTAATAATTTACCATTATATATCAATTGTTTGCGGGTGGTGTCAGCTACGCTGGTACTACCCCTAATTATCGGTTTTATTGGAGTTACACTCTCGGGTATACAAATAAAAAAGTCGAACCATTACAAGCAATACAACAAGGAGAAGTTTAATATGACAATATTTACACTTGATAAAGTGAGAAAAACGTTTACTAATGGCGAAATAAAGGAATATTAAAAGGAATTAACCTTTCTCTTAATGAAGGAGAAGTAACAGCATTAGTAGGTGCATCAGGCGCTAGTAAAAGTACACTCCTTACAATAGCTGCAGGACTTCAACCAGCATCAAATGGACAAGTTATATTCGATGGTAATAATATGACTTCTATGAGTTCTGAACAAATTCGAAAAATACGAGCAAGTAAATTTGGTTTTGTATTTCAATTTGCACATATTGTTCCTTTTCTCACAGTAGAAGAACAACTAATGCTAATGCTAGATGTTTCTGAATCAACATTAAGAAAACAGGCAAGAAAAGCAGAAGTTAATAGAATTCTACAATTAGTTGAAATAGACCATCGGAAAAATGCTTATCCATCTTCATTGGCCCAGTACCAACGTTGCTGTAACCAGGGGCAAAGTAAATATTTTAAACAGTAGAATTCTGGCTTCCAGAACTTTTTTTATGATAAAATTTTCTTGATAGATACGATAAGGAGGTACAATAAGGTGAAGCAAAACTGGGATCAAGAAGTTCTCTTAGACAAAAATAAATCTTTACTGAAAAAATTAGTCCCAGAAGATTTTAGAGCTTTAATACCACTTATCTATGCCCACGTAAATCCATATGGGACATTCAAATTAAATATGAAAGAACGTTTAACATTTCAGAGATTTTCTTAAGATTTTTCAAATAAAAAGAAACTTCCTTATGTGGNGCCATTCTCTGCCTCAAGGAATTTAATCCTTGCCTCAGCCTTCCTTAGTTTCTCCTCAATGGAAAGTTGTTTTGAAGAAGGACGTCCAGTACTCCCTTTACCTCGACGTTCCGTAAGGAAACCTTCCTCCCCAAACCTTTCGAATGTTTCTCTCCAACGCTTAAGACAACGTTTTGGCTGTTCCTTGCCAATCATCTCGAGATCAAAGCCTTGTTCAATAAAGATTTGCGATGGTGTTTTCCCACTTGTGTATTCCGTCACTGCTTTTATCTTAAATTCCGGACTATAGGAGATCGACCTTTCAGAAGCCCTCAAAACATTAGGATTCTTCTCAAGCTCTTTCATTTGGAATTCATTATAAAAATTCTTACTCATGATAAATCCTCCACCCTATTCATTAAATCTATTGAAACACAAAAAACCCCGGAAAGGGGCACTTTTTTATCAGTGTCCACTATCTGGGGTATAGTTCAGGTAGGAAGTTTCTTTTAACATTATATTTTAAATCAATTCCTATTTTCCTGTTTCGGCAAAATCCTTACTTTCACTTTTATCTTTTGGAGGATTGTCTATTGCTTAAGTTGTTATTAGATGTAAGGTTATATTTACCAGACAGGTCTTACCTTCGATAGAGATTTATCTTCATTTGCTTCATGAATCAAACTTGATAGATCTTCTTTGAGCATTTGCATTCGTTCAGCACCTATGTTTTCAATCCAGCGTTTTTCTATCTCAGCTATTATCTCCTCTTTTGTTTTCATTACTAACCAGCCACGTTCGGTCAGAACAATAATTTTCCCTCTCTTATCAGTGGGATGAGTTCGACGCATTACATAGCCACTTTTCTCAAGATAATCCACCATTTTACTTACAGCTTGCTTTGTAATTCCTAAATGTTCAGCTAATTCTATACCTGTTGCTCCATTAGGAGTGATACATTTAAACAGAAAACCATGTACAGGTCTTATATCTCCAAATCCCAACTCACTCAATCTGTCATGTAGTTCATTAATCGATGCACTAAAGGATAATGATAAAAGTGATGTAAGATCCAAGTTATTTAACACTTGATGATTCATACATAAAACCTCCTCAAACAAAGTCAATTAGGTTGACTTTGTTTGAATTCCATTGTACTATACAAAAATATAGTCAATCAAGTTGACTATATTTTTGTTGTGAAAGAAATAGGATTGACCAAAAAAAATTAATAAATTATGGAGGTTTCTCATGGCTAACATCGTTAAAATTAGAGCAAGTGTATTTATTCCAATGTTTTGGACTGAACCTAAGAAGGATATTCAAATGGGAAATATAATCCAATTCGAAGGTGACTCACGTGAATTTACACCTTATGCTGTAAATGCTATGCGTTCCAGAATTGAACAAGAAGTAGTTGTAGATTTTTACAAAAAAGAAATTTTCACATATGCGAATACTGGCATAACAACAGAAAGAGTCACAACTCCAGATGGTTCAGTTAAGAAAAGAACAGGAAAAGCAAGTACAGAAAATATTTTGTGTACGAATATTGTATGGAGCTTTGATGACGTCAAATTTCAAATGAGTGCAAGTGCTAGCAACCCATTAAATGTATATGCACCTCCGGTTGACTACCTATTAACAGTACATGTCAAAAAAGATGGTACTGTCGATATTCAAGGTGCACATGATGGATTCCCTTGTTATGAATTTTATAAGCAAGTAAATTTTGGTCCGTTTGAAGAAATTCATACACATGATTTCAGAGAAACTGGTGATACAGCTGAAGCTCTATGTGGAGAAATGGAGTATAGTTTTAAAAAAATATTGTAAAGACAATAAAATACCCTTAAATATATAACAACATAAGAGTGAGTAACAGGAGGAAAAGAGAATGACAACAGTTTTATTTGTAAAAGCAAACAATCGTCCAGCAGATCAGGCGGTTAGTGTGAAATTATATGAGGCTTTTTTAGCAAGCTATAAAGAATCCCATCCAAATGATACAGTCGTAGAGCTCGATTTATACAATGAAGAATTGCCATATGTAGGAGTAGATATGATTGACGGTACATTTAAGAGTAGTAGAGGACTTGATTTAACAGTAGAGGAAGCAAAAGCGGTAGCTGTTGCTGATAAATATTTAGATCAATTCCTCGCGGCTGATAAAGTTGTATTTGGTTTTCCGTTATGGAATTTAACAATCCCAGCTGTACTACACACATATATTGACTACTTAAACCGCGCGGGCAAAACATTTAAATATACGCAAGAAGGTCCAGTAGGTCTGATTGGGGATAAGAAAATTGCATTATTAAACGCAAGTGGCGGTGTATACTCTGAAGGGCCAAAAGCTAAAGTAGAAATGGCTGTTAAATATGTAGCAAATATGATGGGCTTCTTCGGTGCAAAAGATATCGAAAAAGTAGTGATTGAAGGTCACAACCAATTCCCTGATAAAGCAGAAGAAATAATTGCAGCAGGGCTTAAAAAGGCCGTTAAAGTAGCAAGTACGTTTTAATTAACTAAAATCTATAAGGCAGTACTAACCCTTTTATACGGGTGGTACTGTTTTATTATTCACTTATCTTGCCACATTTGGGCAGTAAGGCCCCAATTGATGTGAGCTATTTCTATTCTCAACTTAATTAAGAAATAGAAAGAAGAGTTACATTACAATGGAACTAAATTATGCAACACAACATATATTAACAATTCATTAAGTAAGAAGGCACTCTAACAATACGTGATTTTTTATGAAGTTACCGTAACAAAAACGACCATTTTTGTTACATGGGTTTGTATCAAAATATAAAGCCAAGTAAACCCGTAATCTAGCTGTAACAAAAGTATGTAACAAAATTATTTGTAACATTATCTATTGATAGACATTTTTGATACAATAAAAATAAAAAAAGGAAGAATTACATGAAATTTGGATATATGCGAGTATCTACAATTGTTCAGAATTTAGACCGTCAAGAACAGCAACTAAAAGATGCTGGTTGTGAACGAATCTTTTTTGAAAAAGTAACTGGAACTAAACGTGACCGCCCTGAGTTGAATCATATGTTAGAGTTTATACGTCAAGGAGATACAGTAGTAGTTACAGATTTGACTCGCCTTTCACGTTCTACTAAAGATTTAATTGAGATTGCTGAACTTATTTCTCGTAAAGGAGCAAACTTGAAAAGTCTAAAAGAGGCGTGGCTTGATACAACTACGGCACATGGAAAAATGCTCTTTACTGTTTTTGCAGGGATTGCTCAATTTGAAAGAGATTTAACCTCTGAACGAACAAAAGAAGGAATCATGGCAGCAAAGAATCGTGGGAAACATCCTGGAAGACCAAAAACCGATGAGGAAAAGGTAGATTATGCTTTATATCTTATAGAACAAGGAATGAATCGTACGTATGCTGCTGAAAAAGCTGGTATCTCTCGTATGACACTGTATCGTAAAATACAACAAAAAAATAATTAGCAATACAAATGAATGTGACAGAGTAGAAATAATAAATTATTATTTGCTACTTTGCCCCTGGTTACAGCAACGCTGTTACTGGGCCTACTTCGCATTTTTCTCTTTTGCGAAACCCGCTGCCTAATACGATTTATATTTTTATTATAGCAAGCCATGCTTACTAATAGGTTTTATATAACATGAATCGATAAGATCCTCTTAGAGAGGACCTTATCTAATTCTACTGGACTTCTGAAACATTAATTTTTCTTTTCTTCACTTTTTGTATTCACTTTATATTCTTCTTCACGCTCGTAGCCAACTAATATTAAAGTCTCTTTTTTTACTCCATACATATTTAACATCTCCTTATAATAAAAAGCCGCCCTCTCGGACGACTTATAACGATGCTTCATATTCTTTAAGGATTTTATAAAACGAGTTCTTTTTTAATTCTAATAACGCTGCAAACTCAACGCCTGTTATTTCTTTCGCCTTCCATTTCGGATAGTTAGACGTTAGTACATTACGTTGTTTATCGCTTAATATATCAAGATTCAATTGCGGGCGACCTAAGTGTTTTCCCTGCGCCTTAGCAACCGCAATTCCTTCCGACTGACGTTGACGTATCTTCTTGCGTTCTTGATCCGCAACGTATGATAGCAGCGATAAGAACTGGTCCTCCATTAAACGCCCCATGTCGCCCATCTCACGGAACTTACGGCTATCGAATAGCGTCTCATTTTCTAGGACGATGATATCCGCTTGCAGCTTGCGTGTGATGTATTTCCATTCCGATATTACTTCATCGTAATTACGTCCCATACGATCCAACGCATCGATATAAACGATGTCTTCCTCGCCTAACACCTTACGAAGTATTTGGTACTGTGGTCTGTCAAAGTCCTTACCAGAAGCCTTATCGACGAAAATACGCCGAGCCTCAACGCCTTTATCAATCATTTTATTAAACTGACGCTGCTCGTTCTGTTCTTTCGTACTTACACGTATGTATCCATAAATATTTGCCAATTCTATTTCCCCTCTACATTTTGTTGCTTTATTATATCACTTTGTGTTCGTAAAGGTGTTTTATTTTTATAAACGTTTGTAAAATGTTTTAACCACCTTTTTAAACTTGATTTTACTGAGTTTGATAGCTTCATAGTTTATGTTTGTAAAGGTATACCTTTATAAACGACACAATCAAATGAATTTGAGAGAGGTGACATATCAATTCAAATAAATTGCAGCAAATAAAAAAGAAAGTCACAACAAAATGGTGCAGTTTTTGGGCTATCGAAAGCTTAGGTAACACGAAGAGTTTAAAGAAGTATACCACCGATGGAAAGTAGGAGAGATGACGGTAATGAGGACGATGCAGGAAGTGAGTCTAAAAAAGACCTTTTATAAACTTGTCAGGGAGTATGAAGGAGTAACACAAGAATAAGTATATAATAGGAAGAAACTCGTCAAAAAATTAGCATCTGCCGGTGAGCAGATGCTTTTTTAGAAAGGGGGAATATGTTATCATCTTTGCCAGTTTTCCAGATTTATATACATCTATTTTCAAAAAATGATCGTGTTGAAATTTGCAATTGGTGATTAGTTATATAGCAAAAAGGGTTCTGGTGCAAATACCAAGACAAATAGAAAAAAGTTGTTGGTCCACTTTCAGATAACCCCTTAGCCGGTTATCCCGAACAGTCTATGTATGAATTCCACTTCATTTTGGGCAGACTTCACCCCTTGATGAACCTGCTTCTTTTTAATCATATGTATCACTTCTATGCCACTCAGTATGAAAGTGGCTGTACGAAAAGATTTCAACCCTAACATAGAACGAACTCGCTTCTTTATAAAGCGATGATCTTGCTCCACTATGTTATTCAAATACTTCTGTTGTCTAAGTTGCATACCGTTAGGTATGCTTTTCTCTTTTTTTAACTGTTCAATTGCTATAGGATAAGCCGGATTCTTATCAACTGTCATGACACGAGGTTTAGAAACATGAAAAGACCGCAAAGCTTTCTTGAAGAAGCGCTTTGCAGCCTTTTTGTCTCTTGTTTTACTGAGATAAAAATCAATCGTGTTTCCTTCGGAATCCACTGCACGATACAGATACATCCATTGACCTTTTACTTTGATATATGTTTCATCGACTCTCCAGGAGTCATTTGTTGGCTTAAGATGACGTCGTACTCTTTCATCTAATTCCGGTCCATATTGATGAACCCAACGCATAATCGTTGTGTGGGCCATTGATAAGCCACGTTCTTCCATCATCTCCACTAAATTACGAAAGCTCAAGTTGTACCGCAGGTACCATCTCACTGTTAACAGAATAAGGTCAGGCTGATAATGTTTCCACTTGAATAAATTTTGCTTTTCCATACTGATCACGCACCTTTTTTAGAGTACTAGTATCAGTATGTCCAAGATTTAGAGATTAATTGCAATTGTCTTGAAGTTTTTGCACCAGAACCAGTTTTTGCACCAGAACCAGCAATTGCGGGTGGTGATAGGCACGCATAGATCTTTGCACCGGAACCGGCCACAAGAAAGATAGACAACGCTAAACCGAAAGTTCCGAAAATTTACATAATTTAAACATCAAATTAATAATAGATTAATATATTTTTATTATTTTAAAGATAACGTCGAATTTTATACAAAATCCCCACTATTTGACGAAATACATATACAATGGAGACGCGAAATGAGAAAAGGTTGGAAAAAAAGGATATTGCCCATTACCCTGTCTTTTGTTTTGGCAAGTAGTATCATTTCACCAAGCTTAATATCAGCCTTAGGCAATTTTGATTTAAGCTCTGTAGTTGTCCAAACACCTATCAACGAGTATCAAGCGGATCTGGCACCTGGTGTAAAAGAAAAGCACTATAGTTTTGAAGGAAAAGACGGAAAAAAGATTGAGAGTTTCGTAGTAGAAATTGATGCAGATAATCCAACTATATCTATAGAAGCAGGGACACCTCATGACAAAGAAGCTTTTGGTCTTCAGCCTGTAAGACAGCAAGCGAATGCAGCCAATGGGGATAACCATAAAGTCGTTGCAGCTGTGAATGCAGATTTCTATAATATGGCCACAGGTGAACCCATTGGCGTCGTTTACAAAGATGGCCAAGCTATAAAAGCTCAAAATGGACAATCGTGGAATTTCTTTGGCATAAAGAAAACCGGGGAAGCAGTCATTGGCAACAATACGGAATATGAAGGAATGAAAGACCAATTGCAAGAAGCTCTTGGCGGAAATGCAATTCTAGTAAAAGATGGCCAAGTCTATCAGACTCCTCAAACAGGAGCAGACAAAGAGCCCCGAACGGCTGTCGGAATAAAAGAAGACGGCGATGTATTTTTTGTCGTAATCGACGGAAGACAAGAGCCTTATTCAAGCGGAATCTCCATGCCAGATTTAGCGCAATTGATGATCGATTTAGGAGCGGTAAATGCTTTAAACCTGGATGGTGGAGGCTCATCTACCTTTACAACTCGTGAACTGGGCGGTGACGATCTTGAGGTAGACAATAAACCATCCGACCGTATGGAAAGAAGTGTAGCGAACTCTTGGCTAATTGTTTCTAAAGAACCAGCAGATCATCTTTTCAATACCGCTCATATTGAACCATACGATAAATCCTTTACCCCTGGCTCAACCATTCAGTTCAGCGCCAAGGGAAGAGACAAATCCATGGCTTCTGCTCCTTTGCCTTCATCCGGTTTAACATGGGAACTTGCTGATTCTTCATTTGGCACGATCGATGAAAATGGAAAATTCATTTCAAACGGGAAAGCTGGTCAATTTTATGTACTATTAAAACATGAAGGCAAAGAGGTTGGAAAAAGTATTATCGAAATCGCAAAGCCTGACGAAATGTACTTCTCTTCATCTGAATTGACTGTGGCTAGAAATAGTGAAAACTCGTTAAACCTAATAACAAAATTTCAAAAGAGATCTGTAGACTGGAGTTTACAGGATATTGAATTTGAAATTCCAGAAGGAATGGGAACAATTGATGAATCTGGAGTCCTGCACACAGGTGATCAAACGGTTTCAGGGGAAATTACAGCTCGCTTAAAGGATTCAAATCTTTCAGCGCAAATGAAGGTTTCTGTTGGAAAGCTTCCTGAAGTCTTATTTGACTTTGAAAAAGAGCTTGGCGGATGGAAAACATCAACTGCAAATCGCGGAGAAACGGGGGCGCTGAGTCTAGCAAAATATCCAGCTCCAGTAAGATTTGGTGATCAGTCATTAAAAATGGATTTTGATTTTACAAAAGCACAAACAGGGACAACACTAGGTGTTTATGCGGGCTCTGGTACGAATACAGAAATTGTTGGAGATCCATCAAGTATAGGAATGTGGGTTTATGGAACTCCTGAAGCTCAAGGATATTGGCTGAGAATGTTAATAGTAGATGGGAATGGTAAGGGCCAGACACTAAATCTAACTCAGGAAAAACCAGGTATTGACTGGACTGGCTGGAAATACATCGAGGCGGAAATTCCTGCATCCTTTACCGGTCCTTATAAATTATCTGGGACTCAAGCAATACGAGTGATGTCTACAAAATCGGGAATTACTGGACCTATGACGAAAGGCTCCATCTATATTGATAATATTCGGGCTGTTTATGGAGAAAAAGTGGATGATCTATATCCCCCAGTCATTGAATCGATTAACGCTGACGGAAAAGAATTTACGAAAAATGCTGTCAATCTGACTGCAAAGGTTCATGAATATGAAGAGGATCATTTTAAAACAGGAATTGATTGGGATAAAATTCGTATCTTCGTAGATGGGAAAGATTATTCCAAAGCTGAAGGCCATTTTTCTTACGATATGGATGGTTCTGTCTCATTAAGCGGTTATAAATGGGCGGATGGAACACATAAAATAATGCTTATGGTACCAGATAAGTTTGGAAACCAAGCGATTAAAACTGGCTATTTTAAAGTTAATACAGGTTCAGCTAAGATTGAAGTCGCAAAAAAACAAGAGCAAGCATTCCTCGGGGATGTATTTGAACTTTCAGTTAAAGCCACAAATCCAACGGAAATCTCGAGTTCTGCAATAAAAATACACATTGATAAGAACTATCCAGTGGAAGATATCAAGTTTTCCAATGGATTTAACACAAGTACTTCAAGTTATGAAGCTGAAACAGGTATCCTTACGTTGAATCTGGTGAATAACGGTGAAGCAGCGCAAACTTCTGATGCTGCAACCATTCAGATCAGAATTCCTGAATCTGCGAAAGAAGGCAGCAAGTTAACCTATGAAATTATTGAAGCTAACTTAACCTACAGTGACCCTAAAGAAGAAAACTTTGTCACCACTTATTCAATGGAACCAACCAGCGTGGCAGTGGAAAGTGCTTTCGACATTATCGTACAGCCTATATTAATCGGGAAGCCATTTGTCATAACTGCAAAGAATAGCAATAACGAATTAGTAAGTGACATGGACATCTACGCAATTATTGAAGGGAGCACAGAACCGGTTTTTCTAGGAAAAACAGACAAAGATGGGACTCTTCGCATTGATTCGATCACTAATGATGTGAAGAAAATCGCTTTATATGGAGTGAAAGATGGGAAGTATTCGTTTAAAGTGAACACGCAAACGTATCCATCTCTTACCACTGAAACAGAGATTAAAAATGTAATTTCAACTCCTACAGGCGACCCGTATAAGTCAAAAGGCTTCACATGGATATCGAGCCCTTTAGGAAAAGAAAATTCATCCTTCATTCAATACGCAAGAAAAAAAGACTATGACAAGAAAGGTGAGCAGTCACTTCAAACAGTTGCTGGTTCCTCAAGTGACCAAGTATTTTCTGGTGAACAGGATATTACGAAAAATGGAATTGTCAGAGTGAATGAAGTGACATTGAAGCGTTTAAAGAAAGACACGACATATGTTTATCGTGTTGGTGACGGAGTGAACTGGTCACAAATTCAAGAGTTCACCACATTAAAAAGGAAGAATAGCTTTGAGTTTGCGATTTTAGGAGACACTCAATCACCTTCTGATTTAAGTCTCTTTCAAACAATACTAGGAGATTTAGATAAAAAAGATTTATCGTTTTTGATTCATGTTGGAGATCTTATTGATGAATCCGCTAAATTCAAACAATGGGATGATACACTAAGTATCATGAGCCAATATACCAATATTCGTTCAACAGATCTTGTCGCGGCTCTCGGAAACCATGAATACATGGGAGATGCGGATGGACATTTAGCTAAAGCCATTTTTAACTCTCCTGAGAATGGACCAGATGTAGACAAAGGCGGTACGTATTCTGTTGATTATAATAATATCCATATCAGCGTTTTAGGATATACAAGTGATAGCGAGATTTTGAATAAGCAGCTTGAGTGGCTTAAACAAGATGTGAAAAATTCGGACAAGCCATGGAAAATACTTGTTACCCACAAGCCCCCTTATTACACAAATCCGTTTGGCGGCAATGAAATTATGAAAGAAAAATTACCTCCAGTCGTCGATGAATTAGGGATTGACATCGTTTTCTCGGGTCATGATCATGCCTATGGCAGAACGAAGAAACTGAAGGCCGGCAAAGAGGATCCTAACGGAGCTGTTTATGTTCTCGCTGGTACGACTGGAAATAAACACTATGACGCAGTTGCAGATGAAAAATTTGAATTTGTAAACATGGAAGACATTGCTGTTTCAATAACTGCAAAGGTTGATAAAGATCAAATCACCTTTACAGCAACTACTTCTGACGGTGTTAACATTGATAAATTTACTGTTGTAAATGAAGATTATGACTTTGAAGATGACGAAGATTAATAAAGTGAAACTTCCATCATCCCCCACTGATGGTTAGTTATATCAAACACCAAGCAAAAAATAAGCTTATAGATTGGTTTGGAGAAGATGTAGATACATCTGAAATAGATGATCAATTAAAATAGCTAATTTAAAGTCTACTTGTAATCGAAGGATTCAGAATCTCCATTAAACCGATTTATAGTGATCTTCAAAAGAGCGCATTTCTCAAAAAATGCGCTCTTTTTAATGAGTTAGGCCCTACCCCTTTTAGGCTTAGCGTGTCACCCTAAGCTCAAGTTCGAGCAGCATCATACTTAATGACATTAAATATTGATAGCCCTTTTAAATTTTCATTTCGTGTAGACCCTAAACGAATTTTTGAAAATACAGTAAAATCAAGGTTTTGATTTGTTCATTAAGGGTTGTTCATAAATACTTAGGTTTACAACCAGAACGGAAAGAACGAAAAAAGTTGTGTTTTCAGTTTCGCTCCGGTTTCCGCAAACCTTTTTAACCTATACGCATACCTATATTCTTCAGGAGAAACAGATAATATAGAAAGATCCATTAGGAACGATTGACAGGCTAAAGCCTGTTTTATTCCTTCAAGGATTAAAGAATAAGAGATCATTTTGATGTTAGACGTTTATTTAGGAACGCGTCTTTATCATGTGTTGGACCATATAGTGGAATAAGGATTATTGACTATCAAAGCAGGTTATTTATATAACCAAAAGTGCCCAATCTAATGTAGAATTTTTAAGGAGGTGTACTATGCCAACATGTGAAGTAAACAAAACAAAGCTTTATTATGAGGTAAAAGGGTCGGGAAAGCCAATTATTTTCACACACGGACATTCTATGTACCACAAACAATGGGATCCACAGGTGGAGTATTTTTCTAAATTCTATCAAACAATCACTTGGGATGTTAGGGGACACGGATATTCTTCCTTACCTAAAGGGAAAATTGAACCCGATGATTTTAGTAAGGACTTGGTTAGTTTAATGGACCATTTGAGGATAAAATCATCCTATTTATGCGGCTTGTCAATGGGAGGACATATCTCCTTGCAAACGGCGTTTAAATACCCTGAAATAGTAGATGGATTAATATTAATTGGTACTCCTTATACAAATCAGTTTAATCTTTATGAAAGATTTACTACACTAATAAGCAAACTTAGTTTGCGGTTTATGCCTCTGAAACTTACGGGGAAAATAACGGCTAATATGCTCTCGAAAAATAATCCTGATAATCAACAGTTTATTGTAGAAGCATTCAACTTGATGACGCATGACAATTTTTTACGTCATTGGTCGGGCAACCTACAGATGGACAGCCATGGGCACCTTCATAAAATAAAATGTCCAACTCTTATTTTATATGGGGATCAAGATAACATGGTTCTGAGACAACAAAAGTCGTTAGCTGAACAAATTTCGTATGCTGATGTAAAAGTTATTCGTAATGCACACCATCTTACCAATAGGGATAATCCCAAAGAAGTTAATGAGCACATAGAAAACTTTTTAAAGCAAATTAACGATTATTGAAATCAGAAATATCTAGCTTAATGTGGATTTAAAACAAAGTTCAATCGTTTAGGTGGATTTTTGAATGTAGGATTTTTTCTTATTAAATAATCGGGCGTGTTTGTGAAGTAACAAAAAGGTCTAATTCCCCAATTTTAATGCTGGGAAATCGGACCTTTTTTATATTACATATAGTGCAAAATAGCACTTAAAACGAGTGCAAAATAACTCCTAAAGTGACAGGAAAACGTGCCTTTTCTATGTCTAATTTTGTTTAACATACGTATGTTTTGCGCGAAATGTTGGTGCTAGCCCTAGTAGGCTTAATCACAGGGTTGCTGCTGTAGTCTGTCATAAGCTTTACATAAAATGGATATTTATTATCTGAATATGCTTATTTTAATGACTACATCTGTTACTGAAAACGTACGTTTATGGAACTTTTGCATACTAGGTCGAAAAATTATCTTATTTGATCGATCGTTTTGTAGGTCCAAAACCCATTCCCATAAACAAAGTCCCATACTTACAGATCGTTACCGTTTTTGATACACGCATTTTGATCCGAAACAACAAGTTTATTTACAGTTTATGTAAGTGATGTGACGGACTAGAGCAAGAACCCTGTGACCAGGCCTATTAAGGTGATTAAGCCAGTGCTTTAAATTTAGAGGGGGGAGGGTAAACTTTCCTTCTTTTTTTAATCAGGATTGTTGATAGTAGTCGCCTTGTTCAGGCATCGAGCCTTTACAAGCCGATTGCATGTCAGCTTCGCATTCATGCAAAACACCATTTCTCCGTTGCTTTCTACAGGAAAGCATCTTGTCGAATGGCTTTGTAAAACATAAATGACGGGTTTACGGGGGTATCGAACCCCCTAGAACCCGACTGTATCCGGCTTTGCCTTCTACAGTACGCTTCCCTTTCGAAACCTCTTTCAGAAGTTCCGAAAGCATCGCTTTATCATGACGGCTGCGGGCATCGAACCCTTGCCGTCAGTCGGCTTGATCCCTTTCGGGATCTGTTTCAGCCGCCATTTGTGTGGTGGCCTCTTTCCTTCGTTCTCCTAATTGTAACAAGTTCGCTTATGACAGACAGAAGGGCGGGCGATCGGGGAAAGAAAAAGGCAAAGCCAAGTAGGCTAAGGGGCATTAAGGAAGCAAAAAACGCTCCCTAACTGCCCCTAAGTCATTGGGCTTCACTCGTTTTCTAACGACCCATCCCCTAAAGCATGGGATGGGTCTACCCCTCTCTGGCAAGTTCGCTTCTTCGTAAGCGAACCCTTCCATCTGTTTGCGCGAATTGTTCAGGTGTTTCCCGAACAAAGAAAGGAGAGATTAACATGAAAATGGAAACAATTTATGAAGTAGTAAAGATCAAGCAGGTAATCAAAGAGGTGGAAGCAGACGAGACGTTTATCGTCCGTTCGCCAGAAGATGGAGCGAAAGTGGCAGCGAGCTTTATTGGAGATGAGGACCGTGAAGTTTTCCTCGTTATGTGCCTAAATACAAAGAATCAGGTGATCGCCGTCCATCGCTGCCATGTCGGAAGTCTAAACATGAGTGTCGTTGCGCCGCGCGAAGTCTTTAAGAGTGCCATCTTGAGTAACAGCGCATCCATCATCGTATCGCATCAGCATCCAAGCCAGAACGTCAGCCCATCTAGCGAAGATATTTCCGTAACCAAAAGATTGGTGGAATGCGGACAAATCTTAGGGATAGAGGTACTGGATCACCTCATCGTAAATGCGAAAGCTGAATACTACAGCATGAAAGAAAAAGGTCAAATGTAATAGAGAAGGGGGAGAAATCCCCTTTTTTTACTCAATCATGTATACAAAGTATACTTATTGTGGTACCTTATGTATACATAGTATACAAGGAGGTTTTTGGATGAAGAAGGCAACACAGCGAATCATTGAAAAGTTCCCTATGTTTAAGGAAAAATTGAATGATTATGAGAACATCTTTCTTTCTGAAGAAGCTCTGCAAGAGCTAGATGAAATACAAAAAACGTTTCTTGGGTTAGCCTGTTTTTTTGAAGAACCGGAAAAAATAAGTTTTGACTTAGGTTACTTATATCGTAGCCTGGACAATGATTGGCTCGAATTTGCTCTTGAGTTGATGACAGAATATTTTCGAGAGGACACGTATTTGATCCAAAAGCCGTCCTATTCTCTAATCAAAGATGGTTCGGATTATTTCAGTTTGACACAATTTGCGGAGGAATTGAGCAATAGAGGACTTCGTTATGATCGCCAGAAGTTGAATTTGTACTTTGAAAGGGGGAAAGTGCCGCAGCCTGATCTTGTAATTGGTGGTGTAAAATACTGGTCTAAAAAAACTGTTCAGCTGTATGGGGATCAGGAAGAAAGACGTTTGCAGGGATCCGTAAAGGGAAGAAATTTTCGTTATTGATTTGTCGTAAAAAGCGATTTCTTGAGGATTTCGAAAGAACAGATGGGTAATCAAAATAAGCAGGGAATATCGCATTAGACAAAAATTGCGAAATAAGAATAGGAAAAAAAGAGAGTCCCATCCATTAGGATGGCAACCCTCTCTGAGGTCAGTCTGCTGAATGATGACTCATTTAAAAATGATCAACTGTTAATTCTTTTATTTCCTATCGTCGTTCTTCCTTAAGCCTAAAAGACCTGCTAAACCAATTAATCCAATCCAACCCCAATCCGTGTCATCATCGTCATTATTATCAATGTTATCAGTATTATCACCGTTTTGAGCTACATGGATGACATTGTTACTACTTAAGTCTGTAATAGGGGTCTTAGCATAACTAATTGGCAGTCCAAAAAGCATTAAAGAAAACAACAGGGTAAAAGAAGAATAAAGAATTTTGTTAAACACAGTTTTTTCCTCCTTTCATAGATAATAACGTTAATGTTTGAAATCTCGAAGAAAATTATTCAAGTCCATACCAATAAAGAACTAATTGATAGACCAGTAAATTAGAGAATACAAAAAGCACCCCAAACGAGGTGCCTGATTATTATGAATCTGTTCCTTTGCTAATGTGTAGGGGAGGGGGAATTAACCAGCCCTTTTCCTTATTAAGTTTTAACATTTTTGCACCAAACTGGGCTTTATTCATATGGAACTGACCATACATCATTGCGACGTCTTCTCTGATTGATTGTCCCATTGCTTGGCTACATGCAACTAATGCTGCTGCAGTGCCCATTGAGATTGCTGCGCTAATTTCTGGATCAGTGAACCTTGCTCCAACAGGTATGTCCTCCAAATTAGCATTAGGTCGAGCAGGTGGTGCAGGGGGAAGTCCAATACCGTTTGTTTTAAGTAGTTCTTCTAGTTGTTGGTTTTCTGATTGCAAACCTTTAATTGCTTCTTCGATCAGTTTTTTTAGGTCTTCATCACCGGCGTGATTAATCAATGTTTGATGCCCAGCAATTGTCCCATTGTTTGTAGCAAGGTTGGTGAATAAACCATATACTTCACCGTAATGCAAAGGTTCATCTTTTGGGTTACCGCTTAAAATGCCCATAATTGCACTCCCTATCTTATTAAAATTCATGATTTTCTCCTTATGTAAGGATATTGGCCACGATAGATAGTTTGTCTTTGAAATATTTAAAGTATGCATCGGCTATAAAAAAAGAAATAAAAGGTTTTGTTAGGTAGATAAACATTAAGAAGAACAGAAAAACAGTATAAATTAAATGCTGTTAGAATTAAAAATATTTAGATGCCAAATTAGTAATTGCGAATACTAATTCATCAGTATTACCTTCGAACAAATGAAATTGCAGAGAAAATTTGAGATGTTCAGTTTGTGTGGTCAAATCGGTATTTCTGTTAAATTGAGCAGACCAATGTATACCTGGTATTGATACAATCATTTTTTTATCAGGAGTTACATGGAGATAAACTTCCGCATGAGAACCGTCCCCTGGTATTCTCACTCTCCGGTGGCACGTATCCATCTTAACTTCTGGTACACCACTAACAGATATAAGTTCCTTTTTCCAAACTTTCTTTCAGTTTGTATACCAGCAGTATCGGGTTCTTCTTCTAATGAAATAAATTGTACCAATTCATATTCATCATTTGATGTTAAGTATCCACTTCAATAGTATTTTGTAAAAATATACTTTGTTTATGAATTCGCGCTTAGATAGATGAACAGTACGAAGAAACTATCTAACAGATTAAGTAATATGTTACGAGCAAGGATTAAATCTAGTTGACTGGGATTAGTGGAAGATGAACCTTGCTCGTGCAGATAATGTGTCAGGAAATAAGAGGTTTATGCGTGTTTGACCCAAATAATAAAGAAGTGTTATAGTAATACCTTTTTAAAAAGACTGATAAAACAATCCATTGAAAAAATAGGGATTACGCCAACCATTGTCTACGTTTCTTATACTAAGAGTGGATTTAATACAACGAATGTTGTATATTGTATTTAATAAAACATTTGTTGTATTAATAAGAATAGGGGATTCAATAGGTATGTATAATGTTGATGAAGCATTTGAAATGTTAAAAACCTATAAAATCACAACACATAAAGAAAGTGTTCGTCGGTGGTTACGACAAGGCATTATTAAAGGGATCGCTCCATCTTCTCGTAAAGATGGATGGCAAATTCCCAAAGAAGCATTAGAAAATTTCATTCAACAGCGTCTACCAGAAGCATATAAAGCAGATGTTTTAGCAAAAGAAGATCCATCTAATAAAACAAATGTTGTAAAAGGAACGGATTCAGATTATCATACAATATTTGATGTAAAAGAAATCGAAGAACGTATCAGAGCTGACATGTGGCGAGAGATAGCTATTAAAAATATCTGGGAAGGGTATGTAGAGCTGAAGAAAACACGTATCCATGAATGTATCCAGCATCGTCGCTATTCTAAGGAGCTTGAAGCTGAGGTTTGGGAGCGATGTGTAGCAAACAGCCGAGCATACAAGCAACCTCGCGTTTCCTATTTGCTTGAAGCTTTTGGCTTTGAGGGACAACGTCTTTTGCTCGATCAGAACTTGGAAAGTCTAGAAGAACAGGTCATTTTTGCCATCATTGAGCATGTACGAGTCTCTCGTTCAAGTTAATTACACATAATAAAGTTAAAAGAAATGGTGAATTTCAGACGTATTAAGATAAGGAGGAAAAGAAAATGGGAGTGGATGATCACGCAATTAACAGTTTGAGAACATGGTTTGATTTATCATATGAGGAATTAAAAGAAGAATGGAAAAGTGGTCAATATGAAAAGCTTGCGGATTGTCCATCTTTTAAAGCCACGGCTGCATATCGTGAGGCTATACATGTTTTGCATAACGGGTGTAATTTCCCTGAAGTTGCTGAAGCTCAATTAAAAAGAGAGCTAGATGAAGAATTAGAAATCGAGAATTTCTGGAAAGAAAAACAATGACACTTTTCGAAGAATGCTTTTTATTCAAGATGTGTACATATTGCATGAAACCTTATCCTCCAGAAAAGCTGAAACCATTAAAAAAATGATATTTCCCCTCATTTAGAGAGGAAATATTGTCCTATGTGTCTACCAGAAGTGCAGAGAGATCATGGCAAGTTGCCCTGGAAGAAAAAATGGTAGTCGTCTTTATCATAAACGCCTGCTTATAAAATGAGCTCAGAGAGAAGGAATGAATCCTTCTCTTTTTTTGTCTGAAGCAAAGAGATCGTTTTTAATGACCAAGTTCGCCTTTAGGCGGGCTTTTTTTCTTTAGAAAGAGATTTAAAAGATTAAACCCTCTTTTGGGCGGATGCACGACAGCCTGTAAAAAAGCAAAGAACGCTTTTTAACAAGCTGTAACGTGTCGCTGTGGCACTAAATGGTTCGATAACCACGGACTGTACGGAAGAGCGCCTACATTCCGTAGGTTCCTGATCCATTCGCCTGCGGCCGTACCCCACGAGCCGAAAACCACAAAAAGCCTAAGCGGAAAGCAGCCCTTAAGGCTGCTATTAAGTAAGATTTTGCCCTTTGCCTTCCGAATCGTAAAACAGCGCAAGCCGACTAATCTTCCAGCAGGTCGAGCCTCCTCGGCTTCGCCCTCAACCTGCTGAAAGCTAAGACGGCGAGCCAGACAGTCAAGGGGCAAAAAACTTTTTGCTTACGGACGCTTTCGCAACAGCAAAAACTTTTTGTGCTTTTTCCCTTGACCGCCTGTCTATGCGGGTTTTTCGTTTCTACCGTCAAAGGGGCAAAAATCCTTCCCTTTGGGGAACGGATTCGCTTCGAAAGGCAAAGTTCAAAAGGAGGAAAAACTAAATGCAGAAAAACGTTTATGAAATCATTACAGAGAGGGTCATCGAACAGCTTGCAAAAGGAGTTATCCCATGGCGCAAGCCGTGGATCAACGGAGGAGCGGTCAGCTGGAAGACGCAAAAGCCATACAGAGGAATCAATACTTTTCTTTTAGAAGCTGGAGAATATGCAACATTTAAGCAAATTAAGGAAGCAGGCGGAAAGGTTAAAAAGGGTGAAAAATCGCATATCGTTGTATTTTGGAATTGGCTTGAAAAAGAAAATGAAGAACGTGGAGAAATCGAAAAAATTCCTTACCTTCGGTATTATCGAGTATTTGAAATCAATTCCCAAGTGGAAGGTTTGGAAAGCAAAAGAAAAGAAATAGTATTCGACCATGATCCAATTGAGAAAGCGGAAGAAATTTATAAAGGATACATCAATGGGCCGGATTATACATTTTATCCAGGGAGAGCCGTCTACTATCCAACGCTAGATAAAATCAATTGCCCGCCACTAAAGGACTTCCTGAAGGCGGAAGAATATTATAGCACGCTATTTCATGAAATGGTTCACAGTACAGGACATAAAAGACGCTTAGCACGCCCGGGCGTTGTAACAGACAATGTAGCCTTTGGCGATGAGGTTTACTCAAAAGAAGAATTGGTTGCAGAAATGGGAGCGGCAATGCTTTGCGGCATTGCTGGAATCGATAACAGCACCATTGAGAACAGCGCAAGCTATATTCATTCATGGATCCGAAATTTAAAAGATGATAGCCGAATGGTTGTTCAAGCAGCTGCACTAGCGCAGAAAGCGGCGGATACTATCTTAGGAAAAGATGAATCAGACGAAGAATAAAGAAAAAGTAACATATAAAATCACAAGCACAAAAGACTTGGCCGCCTTCTTTATAGAAGTCGGCAACCTATCAAACCTTTGAACTGATGAAAGGAGATTATCTTATATGACCGAGCATGATGTCATTACTTGTCCCTATTGTGGAAGTGAGATGATCCAACAGGACGAAAAGTATTATTGTGATTTTTGCGTCATGATATTAGGACCTCACCAGGTGCAGCGGAATCATGAGCGTATTTCTGTCAGAATTAGAGATTTTGCGCTAGAAGTCTATTTGGACAAAACAACACCCGAACTTATGAGATTTTCAACTTTTGAGATGCTTAATTTACTTAAGTATGCACGAACGGAAAGAACAAATATGTATCGATACATGAATACTTTTTATAAGGCACGGAAGCAAAATCAAACAGAAGAATTTAACGAAAGCGAAAAGTACACGGGGAAGGAGTATGAGAAAATCACACGCAAAATGTTTGTGCTTGAAAACCTTATTCGGCAGCGACTTGGCTATGTTCCCAGTCGTATAACAGACGCTTATCTGTCGTGGTATATAGAGGAAATAAAGAAAGATAAACATAAACCAATGGCTATTCGTCAGCAGCGGAAAGACGAAGTAAAAGAGAGCCGTTCAGTTTCTCATCGCTAAAATTGTCTGATAAAAGAAATTAACAACTCTTTGTGTTTGAGTATTATAGGTTACAAGGCGAACGGAAAGGAGTAAATGTAGTTTTATTAAAAAGATTGATCATTTGAAACAAAGATTGATTAAAAATCCTGTTTATGCAGGATTTTTTTCTTTAGCCATAGGGCAGTTTCATTTTTTGGAATGTATAGTCAAGCTTCCCAATCTAACAGCGCATATCATAACACAAAATGGCTTTCGGAATAAAAAATCTTAGTTTATATTTACAACTGAAAAGTAAACATATACAATACAGTTAAATAAATTTAACCGGTTAAAAAGGAGAATGTGCGATGAATCAGAAACCTATATTAATTATTGAAACGTATGATCAATTAAAAGCGATAAGTGACCCTCTTAGGACAAAAATGCTTATTTTTTTAGTGGAACAACCTCATACAGGACATATGCTTGCAAATGAATTAAATCTTTCTAGAGCTAAAATTCTTTATCATCTAAGGGAATTAGAAAAACACGGAATTATAAAGCTTGTAAAGAAAGAAGAAAGGGGTGGGAACATTCTAAAATATTATCAAGCAGTGGCTAGAGGTTTTATTCCGGCTGATCATTTACTTAGTTATGTTGAATCAAAAGAGGCTACTAGGCAATCATTTTTAGAGGTTATAAACAGAGCTAAAACAAGAGTCCTAACAGCACCGGAGCAATCATTTGAATTGAACTCATCAAATGTAGAAGAGTGGTTGAATATGTCTATCCAAAGAGAATTCTCCTTGAGTAAAGAAAGATTTTTAGAGTTTACTCGCCAATATAGAGATTTATTGGATTCTCTATTGGATGAAGATTCTCATGATAAAAATAAAGAACTTTATTACATAATGACAACAGCCTTCCAAGTAGAGGAACCACTATTCAATAAGAACAATAAATAGTTAAGGGAGGAATCTAATTGGAGAGTCAACAAGTGTTAGATGAATCTAATCACAAGGTCAATTTTGTAGGATTGATAAAAAATCGTCNCTTTTATTAATGTGATGTTAGTAACCTCTATACAAGAGAAAAGTCAAAAAGATAAAATTGGAAGGGTTATGAGTCTTGTTAGTGCATTCACTAACGGATTAGTTCCTCTATCTTATGCTTTCGTTTCTATAGCGCTAGTTTTTAATTTTGGTATATCGAATATCATGATAACTTGTGGTATAGGAATTACTATAATATCCTGTATTTTTATTTTGAAATCAAAAGTAATGAAAGAAGAAATATAGTACTTGAAATTCTACAAAGAAATGATCAAACTTTATTATAAAAAATTGTTATTCACTCAAACTTTTTTTCAAAATAACGGTTTTTATTGCTGTTAGTATAGG
>NZ_LGUF01000007.1:5341051-5539694 GCF_001274725.1 Sporosarcina globispora | reverse complement strand
TCCCCTCCAAGTAGCATTCTTTCCTCCATGGTAACATGAAGGTTTTTTTGAATGTCTACTTAAAGGGGACATTAACACATCAGGCGGCCTTTTTTATTGAAGACAAACATAGTTCATGCTTCTTTTAATTGATACAGCACTAGGAAATACGAATGTGTTCTCAGTGGGATAAATCATTACTCTCCAAGAAAAAGATTTGCAGTGAATTAAGAAGCATATACATTTTACTGAAAAATTTTATATCTAACTTTCGAAAGTTAACGTCTGTAAGAGATAAAGAGCAGCAGGGGAAGGATTAAGAAAAGTTATTGAAAACTAAATTGCAATATGATACATTTAATGGAAATTAGAGGTGGGTATATATGCGTGCAATAAAGAAGACAATGATCTCGTTCTCACAACTACATCATCATATCTTGTAGCCTTGCTATTCGATTTATAAAAATCGTAAATAGGAAGGCTATTTATCATTAAACCGTATTTGATTAAGTTAATCACTTAAATCAAGTGCGGTTTTTTATTTTTTTTTAAACTTTGGAGGTAATGAAAATGAAGAAGATGGATTATCAAAATGTAAAGGGTACACAAGATTACTTACCGAATGCCGAAGTGGTTAGAAGGGACATCAGAAGAACATTAGAAGACGTATTTATCCAATACGGATGTAAACCATTAGAAACCCCTATATTAAATTACACGGAATTACTTGCCTCTAAATACGGCGGAGGGGCTGAAATATTAGAAGAAATGTACACATTTACTGATAGAGGTGAAAGAGATTTAGCTTTACGGTATGACCTTACTATCCCTTTTGCAAAAGTTGTTGCAATGAACCCGGCACTTAAGATGCCTTTTAAGCGATATGAAATTGGCAAAGTATTTAGAGATGGACCAATTAAAACAGGAAGGTTCCGTGAATTTACACAATGTGATGTTGATATTGTGGGTGCAGATTCACAAATAGCCGAAGCTGAGTTAATGCTTATGGCATTGGATGCATTTAGAAAACTCGATATGAAGGTATCGATCCAATACAACAATCGAAAATTATTAACGGGGATGCTTGATGTATTTGGTACAGAATCTGAAAAAATCAATAAAGTAATTTTAATTATAGATAAACTTGAGAAGGTCGGGTTAGAAGCTGTTATTTCTGAGCTTAATGAACAAGGATTATCAACTTCAACGATTATATTAATTAAACAGTTTTTAACTGATGAAAGGAACTCAAGTCTCACCTATTTTGAATCTTTCTCCGAACAAAATGAAGAGGTAAGGCTAGGTTTAAATGAATTAAACGAGCTGGAATCCTATCTGGAATTTCTAAGTATTAATAATCAGTGCATATTTAATCCATTCTTAGCAAGAGGTTTAGAGATCTACACGGGTACTATTTATGAAATATTCTTATCTGACCAATCTATAAAATCAAGTATTGGGAGTGGCGGCAGATATGATAATGCAATTGGTGGGTTGATTGGTACAAATGAAAGCTTTTCAACAGTAGGAATATCATTCGGCTTAGATGTAATTTATACGGCTATGAGTACATCTAAGAAAGAATTAAGGGAGAATCCGAATATAGATTATTATATCGTTCCATTAGGTACTCAAAAAGAATCCTTATTGGTAGCAAATTTTTTAAGAAATAAAGGCTATAAAGTCGAGTTTGAAATGAGTAACAAAAAGTTAGGCAAAGTTCTTGATAAAGCAAATAAAGAGAAGATTCGTAACGTTATTATTATTGGGGAGAATGAAGTAAACAACAATCAATTCAAAATAAAAGATATGTTTTCAGGTGATGAAAGGGTTGAATCATATCAATTTAACTGATTTTGAAATGCCGTATTTAGTATGGTCTCAACTAAAAAAATTTGCTTATCCTATATTTATGGGCTTGATAGTTGCTGTAGTCTTTTCTCCTAAACTTTATTTAATAAAAGTATTGATTAAATCCATTTTATTTTGCAGCCTAATGTTCATCCCAAGAAAAAATAAAAAGTGTTTTTCGAATTAAGGGGCTTGCTGTGGCAAGCCTTTTTATTTTTTCACTAAACCAGCTTACAACAGTAGTCCATATTCACGATAATAGAAGCATGGAGGATTTCCTAACATCTAGAATACTATTTTTTTCCCTTTCTTCGCTTTAAGAATCCATTTAATGAACTGTTCCCGATCATATAAGCGCATATTGTTTGCTTCGGCAAATTCTATTGCTTGAAGGGTGAAACGCTCGTTTGTGATGACCCAGCATTCAGCTGCATTATGAAAATCCATTTGTTTTAAAGTTTTTTGGACAAGGCGAATTCCCACCTCTCTTTTATGGCTCTTGACTTTTACAATCACCTGATTGCCCGTTGGAGAAGTCAGTAAAAAACTTATATCCGGATTTTCATCATTCGGTTTTGTAACTGTATAACCTACTTTGGATAAAAGAGAGATGGTGAATTCCTCTAATTGTTCATCTGCAAGCTTGCTGATAGCCCAGATTTCGGAATCCTCTTGCCTTGTCTGATCCCGGCGAAACCAAAACAATCCGTAAACGAGATAAAAAATCACCCCTCCTAGAAAAGTCAGAAATGCATTTTCCCAATTGTTCGTATTTATAAATACAAATATCGGTACCAGGATGATCACAATCCATAGTAAAAGGTGAAGACGGTCGTTCAAACTAAAACACATCCTTCTTTCTAAAAATCTTCTAATCTTGTTATATCACAAATCATTTGGGCGGTAACACGACAGGTTGTTACAGGGAGGGGGAAAAATCCCATGAAGCTATAAATATTGAGTATAATTTACATATGAAATTATGTTTGAACTTATTCAAGTAATAAGGATGTACCAAATGTAAAACAGGGGGGATGAGAACATTCATATATATGGTGAGGCACGGGGATTCGCCAAAAGAAGGAAATGAACGAGAAAGAGGATTAACCGAAAAAGGTATGTCGGATGCTAAACGAATAGCTGAAGTATTACATCTGGAAGGAATTTCTGCGGTTGCTTCTAGTCCGTACGTACGGTCAATCTTAACTGTACAGGAGTTAGCTAATCAAATTGAGCAAGAAGTTTTAGTGTAGGAGGATCTGAAAGAAAGAGTTTTTACTGTTGAAGAAAGGAGAATATCAGATCAAGAATTAATCCCTCTATTAAAAAAGTCATTCTTCGAACCCAAATATGCTTTAACGGGAGCAGAGTCAAATACTGTTTGCCAAAAAGAGCTATCGTTACTTTGAAAGGGTTATTAGATAGTTATCAGGGCAGGAAAGCAGTCATAGGCACACATGGGGCAGTAATGACTTTAATGATGGGGGATTATGACAGTAAGTATGACCTGGACTTTTTGCTGCAAACAACATAGCCAGATATATACAGAATGGAGTTTGATGGGCAGGAATTGGTGGCGGTTGAAAGATTGTGGACCAACACCTAATTGAGGAGGAATTAACCAATGTATGTTTCATATTGGAGGTCTCAAAATGAAGATTTGGCTTACGGAATTTAGCGATAATTGGGCTCTCATGTATCAAAAAGAGGTTCAATTTCTAAAAACAATCTTTGAAGACGAAATCATTAATAATTGAGTTATAGATTTAACTGACAGAGAAGGGGTTTTACGAGTGGAATGTAAAGAAAGTTCTAAATATTACTTAATTAATGCTTTTACTAAAGAAGAGTTTAAGGGGAATCCAGCAGCAGTTGTTTTGCTGACAGCAGATAAATCTGATGAATGGATGAAATCATTTGCAAAAGAAATCAATCAACCGATTACAGCTTTTATTTCGACAACAAATGATAATAAATATAAGCTTAGATGGTTTACTCCAACTCAAGAGATTGATTTATGCGGACATGGTACATTGGGGGCTGCCCATATTTTGTGGAGTGAGCGTGTTGTAAGAGAGTCGACAAAAAATTTTACTACCCGATCAGGCATTCTTCAAACTGAATTGTCCGGGCAGCAGATTATTATGAGATTGAAGTTAAAAGAATCCTGTCCAATCGATGTAAGTGAAAACCTTCAACAGGTTATTAATTTCCCTATCAAAGCAGCTGCCTGGGCAGAGGATCGGTATATTATTGAACTGGAAAACCAAAATATGATTCATAAAGCTGCTCCGAATTTTGATTTAATAAAGGAACTAAATGGTCCAGGAATAATAATTACCAGCCGCGGCTCGGATAAGTATGACTTTGTTTCAAGGTACTTCGCGCCTAAAATTGGAATTAAAGAGGATTTTGTAACAGGTTCTGCACACTGTGCGTTGGCCTCTTATTGGCGTAAACTTCTTAACAAAACAGATTTTACCGCGTATCAGGATTCTGAGCGTGGTGGTGAGATAAGATTAAGAGTGATGGATGGGACAGTTGAATTAATAGGGGACAGCGTCACTCTTTTAAGGGGACAGCTTTGTACATAATATATATGGCTGCTGCGTTGTTGAATCCGGGTCTTGGCTGTGTCCGAGCATTAATATGAAGAAAAAGCATATTTTGAACGACAAATTCAAGATATGCTTTTTAAACATTGGTATACAAAGAGATTTTTCTTACCACCAGGTTTTGTTGGATAAGAATTCCTTAAGGCTCAATAAAAGTGAGTTTTTGAACTGATGTGATAAAGCTTAATTTCTAATTATGGCAGGTAACTAGGTAGAGACGGAATAGAATTAAAATTGAAACAATTTAATCTTCAAATCGTATAGTTAGTAAAAGGGAGGATTGGTTTTGAAGTATCTAACTATAGGAATCATATTGTCGATAACTGGTGTTTTATTATCATTCGGTTTTTGGGAATTAGGGAAGGCTTACTTAGTGACAGGCGCAATTGGTTTATTTTTTATAGCCATTTCTGTTTTTATGTCAGGTTCTATAGCTGGTCCCCACCATATGAGGGCAGGCCTAGAAGCACCGGATTCACCTGACGAAAGACAGAAGCGAAAAAGAACAAGCATTGGCTCGGTTTTAATTGGTCTACCCAATGTTATGACTTCGCTACTTCTTTATCTTTTTCTTAACTAAATAACAGTTATATATTGAAAAAATTACTGCCAGTAAAGGTGGTTTTTTTGAACAAAGAGGGAAGGTTTGGGGGAATGAACCTATGTGACGGCCATTGATTTTTATTGTTGGAGTTATTATATTTGCCTTATTTATTGAATGGAGACGCAAGAAAAACAATAATAATCCTCTTATCCCAACAAATCCTAACGCAAAACCAGGAGAAAGTTCAAATTATTTGATGGGAGATAATAAAGACACAGGAGGATTTCAATAATTTGTTTGCTGCTTCCAGGTAACTCTAATCGAAAAAGTAAGTCATGGAAAGAGTCAAATTTAGGGGGGATTTAATGGAGAAAATCATAGTGAAAACAGGGATATATTCATTTATTGTCTCCTTTTTCTTATTAGTAGCCTTTATGAAGCGGATAGAAAGCATAACAGATGTCGAAGGGATGACCTCAAGTATTGTAACACCGTATCCTGAGTTCTTTTTTAATATCTTTAGATATTCTGCAATCACTTCAATCATTGCAGTTATCATTGCAATTGCTTATTTGTTTTCAATGAAGAAGAATGAACAACATTGAATTGCTGCCTAGAAGAAATAAGTATCATGAAATTGGAGGAGTTTACTCGAAGTTGATTAAAGCTGTTTTGTTTGATTTAGATGGAACTTTATTAAATAGAGATGAGTCAGTTAAATAATATACGGCACTTATCCGCAAAAGGGTAAGTGCCTTTTTTCTAAAAAGATATTGAAAAAAATGAAACCTATACTTAACTGATTCGTCTTAGCATTAAAGTGAAAATGGGGTGGGAAGTGTGTGAGAAAGGTCAGGGGTATTGGCCCATCAGAAGATCGAGATGCTTGGCTGGAGTTTATTATGGATGAGTACGGTGAACGGCTCACAAAGTTAGCTTATAATTATGTGAAGGACTGGAAGCTGGCGGAGGATGTTGTTCAAGATGTCTTTATCGCATGCTACAAGAATTATGACAAAATCGATGAAGTGATATCCTTTAAATCATGGATTTATCGATTGGCCATTAATAAATCAAAGGATGTAGTGAAGAGTTCTGTGTTTCGAAAAATGGTGATGAATTCAAGCCTGTTTTCTCTTTTTTATTCAAAAGAATTGTCGCCGGAAAAGGATCTGTTAAAGCGCAGCGAGGAAGAATTTCTTTCATTGTGTGTATTGTCTTTGCCTGTGAAGTACCGGGAAGTTGTTACGCTTTATTACTATGAAGAATGCTCGATTGAAGAGATCCAAGGAATATTAGGAGTGAACCACAATACGATCAAAACGAGATTAAGCAGAGGGAGAATGAAGCTTAAAAAAATGATGGAGAGGTGGGGATATAATGGAGAACAAGCTTAAACAGATGCGGAGGGCGATGGACTCGACGACTCACAAAGGTAATCACTTTACGGAATTTCAAAAAATGAATATTAGAAAAGCGGTCCATACAGATAGAAGAGAGAAACCAAACAGGCCCAATAAATTCGTTATATTCGCCGTTTCCACTTTTGCCATCTGCCTCTTGGCCTTCTTCGTTTCAACTGAGCTTGTAGCCAGGCAGGATCAAGACAAGATAAATGGCGGTACGACTGATGAATGGGAAATACGGCATGAATACAAGGTGAATCAAAATATTAAATTTAGCATATTGCCCGATCCTAATCTGAAAGCAGAAACGCCTTACGGCTATATTTTTAGTTTCGCAGAGCCTTTTGACACTTATAAAGGAAAAGAACTTTCCATTTCTGCCCTTCATAAAGAAACTGGTGAAAGAATACAAGTTTTACCTCATCAAGAAATAATAGAACCATCTTCTGGATACCCAAGTTTGCAGAGATTCACGACTACATTCACACTTCCCTACGAAGGCCTGTGGAAGTATGAGGTATACCTGAACAGCAAAGCCTATGGGGATGTAGTTGTCAATGTGGCTGAGAAAGCAAAAGACGCTCCTATTACGCTGCCGGAAGATATACCAGATTTTGTTCAAGTAAGCGATTTTGAAAATATAGATTGGAAGAGAAAAGCAGTGGAGTTCGGTGACAGGGGCATTATCGGAAATGAAAATAAGTCAGGAGTGATAGGCGCTGACATGCCAAGTTTAAATGGCCAAAAGTGGATGTGGCATCTTTGGGGAGTAAAAAATGCAGATTTGACAATAGTTGGATTTCATAAAGAATCGCAAACAGTCCATAAAATTTTAACGAATGGAATGGGATGGACCATTCGTGCTTACGGTCCAAATAATGGGGCAGATGCGCATACGCCATCATCTGTTAGAATTCCTAAAAAGGGAGAATGGGCCATTTTGCTTTATGTGAATGGGGAGTTATTTGATCAATTGATTTATGATATAAATGAATGATTATACCTTTATTACTTTTCTTCACAAATGGGAACTCACCTTATAGATCTCCTTTGATTAAGCTAACTGAGGGAGTTAAATAAGAATATAAATCAAAAAGGCAGAAAGTGTTAACTAAAAGTAAATATACTATACTTTATATTGAATTTGAAATATGCTTCCATAGTGGCGAACAGGGAGGTTGCAATTATCATAAATGTAAATACGCACCAATGTCATGGGGCTGAAATAATAGAAAGAAAAATACGATATGACGCTGAGGTTGTGGAATATCATTGTATGCGTTTAAAAGTTCAAAATCAAAGTGCGGTGCTTTTTCATATTATTGAAGAATCTTTTACAATGATGGCCAATCAAACCCAATTAACGATACCTAAAGGCAGTTATACCATTGCCTATTACTGGAAAGATCGCCCATATAATTTGTATTTTTGGAGAGATCAAAAAGGAAAGTATTTAGGCTCCTATTTTAACATTGTAAAAAATACATCTATAAATGATAGAATGGTATCTTTTGAAGATTTAATCATTGATATTTTAGTGCTCCCGAATGGAGAATACTTTATTTTAGACGAGGAAGAATTGCCTGAGTCATTGGAGCAATTTGAGAATGGTTCTGTCCAGCAGGCTCTAAACGTATTAACAGAATCTATTCATACTGCTCTTTCTCAAGCTATTTCAGAATCTGAATGCATCTATACACATGAAAAATTTGTTCCTTTATTGGAGGAGTTTGTGAATAAACTTACTTAAAATCCCTCAGCTTAAAAATCAGAGGGGATTTAAGCTCAATAATTTATTATTGATAATAAACATAAAAAGCACTATAATAACAGTATAAAAGCTCATGGATGTTAAGTAATGTATAATTGCCTGACTCTATGTCTTTTTTTAAAAGTATAATGGTGAGATGGATAACTAGTAGGATAACCTGCTTAGAGATTAGCCCGCCATAAAATAGTTTGTGCAAAGTCATGCACAAAACTATTTTATGGCGGGCTTTTTATTTTGGGAAAAGGGGAGTTTACATTGTCAGAAACAGTCAGAGTAAATATTAATGGGGAGGTACGTGAGGCAGAAAAGGGAATGCGTATCCTTGATTATCTTTTGCAGGATGGGATAGAACACCCTCATATCTGCTATTCAGAAGTATTGGGTCCCATACAGACTTGTGATACATGCATGTGTGAGATAGATGGGAAAATTGCAAGGGCCTGTTCTACGCAAATGGAGGAAGGAATGAATATACTGACTTCCTCAGAACGGGCCAAAACGGCACAAACAGAAGCAATGGACCGCATCCTGGAGAATCACTTGCTTTATTGTACAGTTTGCGACAATAACAATGGGAATTGCCGTGTTCATAATACAGCGGAATTTTTGGAGGTTGAGCATCAAACCCGTCCCTTCCGTGAAAAAGGATATGAAGTGGATATGTCACATCCTTTTTACCGATACGACCCCAATCAGTGTATTCTTTGCGGACGCTGTGTGGAAGTATGCCAGGATTTACAGGTTAATGAAACGCTCACGATTGATTGGGAGCGGAAAATGCCTCGAGTCATTTGGGATAAAGATTCATCCATCAATGAATCTTCCTGCGTATCCTGCGGACAGTGTGCAACTGTTTGTCCATGTAATGCGTTAATGGAAAAATCAATGCTCGGGGAAGCTGGCCTTATGACCGCTATTCCAAATGATTTGTTAAACCCTATGGTGGATCTGATTAAAGAAGTCGAACCCGACTATAAGACCATTTTTGCCTTATCAGAAGTAGAGGCGGCAATGCGGGAGACACGCACGAAGAAAACCAAAACCGTTTGTACGTTTTGCGGAGTTGGGTGTTCATTTGAAGTATGGACAAAGGGCCGTGAAATCTTAAAAATCGAGCCAACTGAAAACGGGCCTGTAAACAGTGTTTCTACCTGTGTTAAAGGAAAGTTTGGATGGGATTTTGTCAATAGTGAGCAGCGTCTTACTACTCCTTTAATTCGAAAGGGAGATGAGTTTGTTCCTGCCTCCTGGGATGAGGCTCTTACATTGATTGCAGAAAAAATGGGCTCCATTAAACAAATGTATGGAGGGAGTGGGTTAGGATTTGTCAGTTCTTCCAAAACAACGAACGAAGACGCTTATCTGATGCAAAAATTAGCCCGTCAAGTATTTGAATCAAACAACATTGACAATTGTTCACGATACTGCCAGTCACCTGCCACAGATGGGTTGCTTGCGACAGTTGGGCATGGAGGCGACTCCGGCACTATTAAAGATATTGCAGGTGCAGGGCTTGTGATCATTATTGGTGCGAATCCAACTGAAGGCCACCCTGTACTTGCGACCCGGGTAAAGCGTGCAAAGAAATTACACGGACAGAAACTGATTGTGTCAGACCTTCGCAAGCATGAAATGGCTGAGCGCTCCGATTTGTTTTTACACCCAAAACAGGGAACAGATTATGTATGGATAACAGCTGTTGCTAAATATATCATCGATCAAGGCTGGCATGATGAACCCTTTATTGAAAAACGTGTAAATCAATTTAGCAAGTATCTTAAACTCCTGGAAAAATACACCCTAGAATATGCAGAGGAAGTAACAGGGCTTTCAAAAGAACACCTGATCGAAACGGCGAGAATGATACACGAAGCAGATGGAACATGTGTTTTATGGGGAATGGGCGTCACTCAAAATGTTGCCGGATCCCACACATCCGCAGCGATCGCGAATCTTCTTCTCATAACAGGAAATTTTGGCCGTCCTGGTGCAGGGGCGTATCCTCTGAGGGGGCATAACAATGTACAAGGATCCTGTGATATGGGGACTCTTCCACAATGGCTTCCAGGGAATCAGCGTCTATCAGATGAAAAGGCCCGAGCAAAGTTTGAACAGGCATATGGCGTCAGCATTTCCGATATGCAAGGATTCACAAACATTGAAATGTTAGAAGCAGTGGAGGAAGGCGAATTAAAAGCCATGTATCTAATGGGTGAGGATATGGCATGGGTCGATTCAAACTCAAACCATGTGCATGATACTCTCAGCAAACTAGAATTTTTTGTTGTCCAGGATGTGTTTCTTACAAAAACAGCACAATTTGCAGATGTTGTATTACCGGCAGCTCCGTCACTGGAGAAAGATGGGACATTTACCAATACAGAGCGGCGCATTCAGCGGCTCTACCGCGCACTTGAACCATTGGGTGAATCGAAACCGGATTGGTGGATTATTCAGCAAATCGCCAAATATATGGGGGCTGATTGGAATTACGAGCATCCAAGCGAGATCATGGATGAAATTGCAAGCTTATCTCCGATTTTTGAAGGGATATCATATGAACGGCTTGATGGGTGGAACAGCTTAATATGGCCAGTACAAAAAGATGGAACGGATGAGCCACTCCTTTATATAGAACGGTTTAACTTTCCAGATGGAAAAGCTCGTCTTTCTCTTGTGGAATTTGTTCCACCTATTGAATTTTCGCTGGAATACGACCTGACATTGAATAATGGGCGTCTGCTGGAACATTTCCATGAAGGAAATATGACCAATAAATCCAAAGGGATTCAGTATAAGCTGCCTGAAGTATTTGTGGAAGTGTCACCGGAACTTGCCCGTAAACGCGGTGTTAAGGATGGGTCGCTCGTACGCCTTGTGTCACCAAAGGGGCAATAAAGCTACGTGCGATCGTAACAGATAGGGTACGGGGAAAAGAACTGTATGTTCCTATGCACTCAGTCAGTCATGAAAATGCCATCAATCTGCTGACTGGAAGTGTGGGTGATATTCGGACACAGACACCTGCCTACAAACAGACGAAAGTAAAAATGGAATTATTAAAGGCAAAAGGCAGTACACCACTTCCGTTATATAATCCCAGATATGCAAAGCGAAATCCTCAGCTCGGTGTACAGGTCGAACGAAAATGGGCACGTGGAGATTATGAGCCTATTGCAGACTTGAGTGATCTAACAGGAGGGACTAAGTAATGGCGAAACCGATATCTCATATTAATGAGCCTAGTTTGAACGAAAAAGAAATTCAAAACCAGGTTCTTGAAAAAGTCATACAAGATGTAACACAAAATGCGAATGGCATACAAGAAGCGATAAAACTGCTCCAAGAGCTTCATGAGAGCGGAATTCTAGAAGCTGTTAATAGTTTAATTGAAGCAAAGGAAAAAATAGCTAAAATTGCGGTGGGGCAGATGCTTCGGCCGCCTGTAACAAACGCCATTAATAATGGTATGGCTGCCGCTGGAATATTGACAGAGCTAAATCCTGAAATGACGAAGAAAATGATGGAAGGCTTATCTAAAGGTCTTCAAAAAGCAGAGGAGGGGCTTCAGCAGAATCAAAAAGTTGGGCTTTTTGAACTAATAAAACTTACGAAAGATCCTGATGTTAACCGTGCAATGGGATTCGGCATCAACTTTTTAAAAGGGCTTGGAGAAGGAATGAAGGAATAGGCCTCAAAACGCCATTTCCTCAATTAGATTAAAGAGAAATAGGAATAGTGACGATGGAGGGGAATAATGGCTGTATTAGATCGATTGAATAAAGGAAAATGGTTAATAAAATTTTATCAAGTAATGTTAAATTCATCGTTGATTATTCTTAGCTGTGTCCTTATTTTTTTTCTTTTTAGGGAACTCTGCAATATTGTAAATGATGCACTTATTGGAAATTATAATGTACATGATATTCTTGGAAAGGTTTTGGTCTTTTTCTTGTATTTCGGATTTATTTCGATGATTGTAGAATATTTCAAGGAAAATCACCATTTTCCATTAAGGAACCTTCTTTATATTGGGATTACAGCAACCATCCGTTTTATCATTGTGAATAATGAACATCCATTACAAAATTTGTGGTTATCTTTGGTGGTTCTGGTCCTCATGGTTAGTTACTTTTTACCAATTAAGAGGTTGAAATTTTAATCTGAGAAAGAGGAGAAACGTAATGACAATCGAACATCAATTCAATATGCTGGTTCGGGAAATACGTAAAGAATGTGTTGGGAATGGACCGAGAGAAATTACCACCCGGTTTGCAGGTTCTTGGGCGATCAGTGAGATGAAAGGTAATCTGACCAATATAGAAAAATTTATGATTGAATCGAGAGAAGGACATCAGATGGTTCATGAGGCAAGGACCACTTTAGTGAAAAGAATCTATGAGGATTCTGCTAAAGTAAAAAAATTGGAGGAATTAGTTCGGGCGAAACTTGTCAGTATTTATGCAGATATCAATATAGATTTGGATATTGCCATGACTGTTTATGTGTTTGACAAAGATATTAAGGTAAATTAAAAATAGGCTTAGCCTTTTCTGAATGTAATGAAATGCAGTAAAAAAACCCAATTTCTCAAAATGTACTATTGAGGAATTGGGTTTTTTATATATGCAAAATTAGCTTTCGGGTTATAAGGATCAATGAGATGTAAGGAATTTCCGGTTTTGAGTTTAATGTGCATAAATTTTTTATATAATAATCTTTGAGAATTTACTTTATTATCGTATGAGGCCAATTCAATTTCAGAAGCTTTAAAGCATTTGAATTCTATGACAGATAAGGAACTATTTTATGGACAAACAGAAACGATTTTAATTGGTGAAAAAGTGGCTACAGAGGATAACCGGCCTTTATTAGAGTACTTCGTTAGAAGACCCGATATACAAAGGACCTCCTATCTAAGTGTCGCAATTCCAGCCGCATACCAGGTACTTGAATTTAAACCTAAAGTAGAACAGTAGCAGGCAGCTATTTATTTTCCATGTTTGAAGAAAGCAGCACAGACTCGCCCTATGCGAAAGGTCTAACCCTATTTGATGCTTACAGGAGAGTGACAGAAGATGGAATTGATATAGGTATGCCTTTAATGTGAAGGTAAAGTGCAGGATTAATGATACAGGATTAGTCGACTAGGGATGGGTTTTATAAAGTTAAAGAAGGCTGAAAACTGATTTTAAAAGATTGGAGTAGTTTTATAGATAGCTGCCCTTTCGGCAGCTTATTCTTATTGTAACGGGGTTTGTTAATTCAATAAACAGGTAATTTGAAAGTTCCATTTTATGTTAAAATGTACTGAGCGAGTTTATTGGGAGGTCTTATATGAAATCGCGAATTTCAGTTATAACATTGGGTGTAGATGATTTAGAGAGGTCTTTAAATTTCTATCAGAATGGTCTTGGGTTTCCAACACAGGGCATAGTAGGGAAGGAATTCGAGCATGGTGCTGTTGCGTTTTTTGATCTGCAATCAGGATTAAAATTAGCAATTTGGAATCGTAAAGACATCGCTCATGACACAAGCATTAACCATACAGCTGCTAGCCCGACTGAATTTACGATTGGGCATAATGTTAGGTGTAAAGAAGAGGTAGATATGGTAATGGAACAGGCTGAGAGGGCTGGTGCAGTTATTACAGTTCAAGCGCATGACACCTTTTGGGGTGGATATTCCGGATACTTCCAAGATCCAGACGGACATTTGTGGGAAGTAGTTTGGAATCCTGCTTGGGAATTTAAAGAATAAGTTAAAATGTGATGTCTTCATTTAATAAAGTTATGTTGCAGTGGCCATTTTCCATTTGAAAACTATATGCCGGCACTGTATCATGACCTTGTGAAAGGCTAGGGAACGGCCTATAAAGGAAAAATTTCTTTTGTATGGAATATCTATGGTAATGGACCTATTAAAGAGGTGATTTCTGTGCTTTTTCATTATCATTTTTGGACCCCGCATGTAGAAGAAACAGAAAGATTTTACGTAGATCATGGCTTTCAGGTTTTTCAGCGTATAGGAAAATACCAGGGGGATTTTCAGAACTTTAATCCTCCTTTAGTATGGGATGACTTCCGGGAGAAAAATATTCTTTTTCGTATAATCGAAGCAAGAAAAGGGACCATAAATATCACTTTTGGATATGGAAAGAAGATTATATTTGATCATATTGGCTTTTTGATATCAGAAAAAGAACAAGATCTTATATGTGAAAATGCAGCGGAAATGAATTGGTCTGTTGATAGAGGTGAACGAAGAACGTTTATAAATACGCCTTATTCTTTTAGAATAGAACTTCAAACAAACAAAGACATAGTAGATTCGATGACTGATAACATAAAAATAGAAGAATTAAGAATAGAAACAAAGAAAAAGGGGTTAGAAGATGATCTTTCCGCTTTGTTTGGAAAAACTGTTAACACCATAAAATCTGTAACTGGTGATAAGGTTACAATCAGGGAAGCTGTTATTACGGATTTCTCATCAAAACAAGTAGTGGACCCTAATGGTGTAAGGTTTGTGAATTGAAGAAAATTGGCTGCCAATCAAAGAGAAGTTTCTTTAAGAAGTATAAAAAGAGCAATAGCAGATGATTTTGGAAGGGGGAGTAAAGTGGAGATTTTAGAACTGCCAATAGAATTTGAATTTAATGGGCAAAAAATTCAAATCTATCCAAGCTTAATCATTGATAATAATGATTTAACGTTAGTGGATACAGGTTATGCAAACTTGCTGCCCCTGATTGAAAAGGAAATTAGGAAAATTGGATATGAAATGAAGAACTTAAAGAATATTATTATCACTCACTATGATGAAGATCATATTGGCTCCTTATACGATTTTAAAACCAAATTTCCTTGGGTTAATCTAATAGCAAGTGAGATTGAATCAAAATACATTAGTGGTGAATTGAAAGCGGAGAGGCTAGTTCAAGCTGAAGAAATGCTTGATAAATTACCAATTGAGGAAGTTGAATTTGGCAAATGGTTTATCCAGCAACTAAAAAATATAAAGCATATTTCGGTTGATCAAAAAGTACAGAGTGGCAGTAAAATCTTGGATGGGAAATGTACGATTATAGCAACTCCAGGGCATACATCGGGTCATATTTCCGTATACTTTCCTAGTATAAAATCTGTTATTACAGGTGATGCAGCTGTTAATGAGAATGATAAATTGGTTATTGCAAATCCACATTTTTGTTTAGATATTGAGAAAGCAAAAGAGTCCTTGGATAAGATTAAGAGCCTAAATGCAAAAACCTTCTATTGTTATCATGGCGGTAAATTAACCTTATAAAATAAAAAAATGCAACAGCTGGAATTGTCTGACTGCCTGCTTTTATGTTTGTTACTAACAGTGAAAATATAAATGCTAAAATGATTAGAACAAACGTTTATTCCATATAAAGCTGATGTTGCTTGGCTTGATTTTCCTCAAGCTGAGGATTATAGATATTATGATAAGGATGGAAATCTTATTGAGGATAATTATAAATAATCGAATTATTAAGTTTGTTAAAGGGCTGCTCTGCAGTCCTTTTTTCTTATATCACTAAAGGTAAGCTTTTGAAGTAATTTCCAAAATAAAGGAATTGCTTTGATTATTATAGAATATTAATAAATAATTTACTGTTACTAATAGGAATTAAGTGATATTTTTTTCAAGCAGTTAAGATGGGGACGTAACTATCGGAGGCAGTGAAAGGAATGGACAACGTTAAAAATAAGCACCAAAAACAAATTAAGGTTCAAGGTATGTATAGAAAAATGAGGCAGCAGGATAGAGAAGATAAAAATAGTAATGAGTTCGGGATATTTGGGATCGTTATTATAGCTATTTGGATTTTAGTTTTTACTTTAAATGCAATATTTGATATTTAGCTTCAGCATACGGAGATAGAAAGTTGTAAATTAATAAACATAATATTTTACTTATACCTTATTTCGACAGTACTAAGTAAAGGGCAAGAATAGTAAGAAAGCTAGTTTACTATAAATAGAAGGAAATAGCGACTTTTTATTCTTTTATCGTCTATAGATAAAAAAGGAGGGGGGTATGAAGTTATATGGGTTTCTAGGAATCCTTTTATTTGGCACCTGGATTATAGTATCTCTTCTATTTCCCGAGCCAAGTTGGTGGTCTATATTTACTTCGGATCGTTCAACGCACACCCCTCTAATGGAGCAGCTTTCCGTAAATAAAGTATTTTTCATCACCATCATTTTTATAGGATTAGCTTACATATTGCATCTTATATTTCAAAAAGGTAGTTAAAATTTTTTCATGCGTGTGAGGGCTGCTAACACCGAATACCTGCTGACTTTATATAGGGGGAACACTATGGGCAGAACAGTTACTCTCTCATTTAGCAGTGCCCAGTATGAGGGTGCTGAGGCGACAGAGACATTCACTTTTGAAAAATTGGGCATTGACGAGAAAATGGATGATAATGCCTTAGAAAAAGAATTAGACGAAATCTTTCACGCTTGGGTTTGGGATAAACTCAATATTTTTTATAGTATAGTAACTACAAAAGAAAAGGATGAGTTGTGATGATTTCTGGTATATCGGACATACGATAAAAAAAGTTATTTGACCTTTATTGAACATTCTGTGACGATTGCTAAATTACCACCTGATTTTAGTATCAGGTATTATATTTATAACTATTCAACTGACCCCCATTCGCACAATAATGGAGAAGAAATAATTCGACGATGAAATGGGGTATTCTTTTGAGATTTCCGCAATTAAGAATTGGTCATATGATGCCTAAATTTCCAATCATGCAAGGTGGAATGGGCGTAGGTATTTCTTTAAGTGGTCTGTCGTCAGCCGTTGCGAATGCCGGGGGTATTGGAACTATTTCTGGAACAGGGATTAGCATTGAAGATTTAAGATTGCATATTAGAAAGGCTAAGGCATCTATCAAGGGTGAGGGCTATATTGGGGTGAATGTTCTTTTTGCCATGAATGATTTTGCTGAAAAAATGAAAGCGGCGATTGAGGAGAAGGCTGATTTCATTATTTCAGGTGCTGGGATATCAAGGGATATGTACAGCTGGGGCAGAGAATCTGGCACACCGGTCATCTCGATTGTGTCATCTGCAAGGCTGGCCAAAATGTCAGAACGGCTTGGTGCTTCTGCCGTTGTTGTAGAGGGCAATGAAGCGGGAGGACATTTAGGGACCGAAAGACCGCTATTTGATATTTTACAGGAAGTCGTGGAAGCAGTACAGATTCCAGTCATTGCTGCTGGAGGGATCATGACAGGAAGAGATATTGCTCATGCCATTCGTATCGGTGCTTCCGGTGTTCAGATGGGAACAAGATTTGTCGCAAGCCACGAATGTGATGCACCATTATCCTTCAAAGAAAAGTATGTCCACGCCAAACAGGAAGATATCGTCATGGTGAAAACCACCGTAGGACTGGAAGGACGTGCCATTAAAAACCATTTTACAGAGCAGATATCTGACAATAAAAAGGTGAAAATAAAGAACTGTATCGATTGTCTTAAAAACTGCTCTTATCGCTTTTGCACAATGGACTCATTAATAACTTCCATGGATGGGGACTGCGAGAATGGTCTCGTATTTGCGGGGGCAAGAGTCCATGAAATTAACGAAATCCTGCCCGTTAGGACGATCATCAATAACCTTAAAACTGAATATGAAGCTTGTGTTTAATTTCATAATAGTGTATTGCTTCAAGTCTAGCTGCCAAATAGGCGGCTTTTTTGATTTAAAGGAGTGTTTATATGATGAAGGAATAAAACATTTAAATATAGAATAAGTTTTTGTGTGGAATAAAGTGTAAAGAATGGATCGATGAATGGGAGAAAAAATATGGTGAATAAGGGACACAATCATGAAAAGACAGAGTAATTCTAATTCTTTAATCCTCGTAATCCACGAAATCTATGGAATTAATCAACATATGAACAGTTTTTGTGAATCATTATTAAAGCAAAATTTTGATGTGTTTTGTCCAAATTTATTAGAACGAGAAACACCTTATGAATATTCCCAAGAGGAAGTCGCGTATCGTCATTTTATGGATCATGTAGGGTTTGCCCGCGCTTTACAAAAAATCAAAGATTTGTTAATAGATGTTAAAGATGAATACGAACAAATATATATCATCGGATTCAGTGTAGGGGCCACTGTTGCCTGGATGTGCTCTGAGGAAGATGGTGTTGATGGAATAGTTGGATATTATGGATCACGTATCAGGGACTATGCAGATTTAACACCCCAGTGTCCTGCATTACTATTTTTTCCGCAAGAAGAGCAATCTTTTAATGTTGACGAGTTACTATTAACTTTAGAAAAAAAGAAAATTGAAATTCGTAAATTTACCGGAAAACACGGATTCAGTGACCCTTATTCTTCTAGATATGATGCAAAGTCAGAACAAGAAGCATTTAGCAAAACGATGGATTTTTTATTGAGAGTGTCACAGACAATTTAGCTGAACACCCGTTTGAGTAGTGGAGAGACAAAGGTAACTGCCCTCATGGCTTTGTCTTGAATGGAAAAGGGCTTGTGGCAGTTTATTGCCAAGCGCCTGGTTAAATGAACAATACCCATTATTATGTTACATAAGATAACAATTTATGGAGGGACTGCTTTTATGGCTGGATTAACAAAGTCTCAACAGTTGGCTATGGAATATATTTCGAATTACGCCAGGAAAGAAAAGTCTAAATCTAATGAAACAATAAATCATATTCTGAACATGTCAAATATCTCAGTTGACGTTTTTGATTCTGCGGTTAGCAGTCTGAAAGCTAATGCGAGGATCGGACTCCATTTTCATCCTGACAGGCCAGATTCAGCTATGAAAAGCGTTGCTGAAGCACTATTAGAGCAAGGAAAATATAAGAGCCAGTTTGAAACCCTAATATCAAACGGCAGTGTATCGGCTCATCCAGGCGGTGATCGTGACCTTTGGGAGAATAAGATGTTTGGAGGGGCATATCAAACGGAGGGCACTACTAATGGGGAACGTCCAAAATACGGTGCACTGAATGTAATGGTTCACCCGGACGGGCCAGCTCCGCGCTTTGGTTCATGCTACTTTCTTTTATATCCTGAAGTATCCTGCCGTTCTACGTTTACGTACCTGGATTCTTATCAGGAACCAATGGAAAAGGGGACATACGAAGAATTCAGCCTCATTTTGGGAGCCATGCTGGAAGATGCGTTCACCAGCGAATTCACAATTGGCGAAAGAGAAATGACACCAGGCAGATTAGTCAATCATTTGATGGCTAATCTGCCAAAGCCGTTAATGGACCCAGCTGATAAGGAACCAAAGCGGAACCTTAATCACTATATTGAAGCCCAAGTTCATGGTGACGTTTCACTTACAGAAGACGTTGAAGTGCTGGTGGCAGATCCTTCTTTTAAAGGTACTAATATAGGAAGAATCTTAGAAAATCTGTGCCTTACTTATTCAATAAAATTATATTGGCATAGGGGCTTTGCTCTTCAGACAGAAGAAGTACCTTTTGACTTTAGAGGACCGTCTATGCCTTCCCTCGCAAAACTCATTGCACAAAATAATTGTATCAATGCAAGTGTAATTGGTTCAGCCGTAATGGATTTACACCGGAATCCTCAAAAGTGGCAGGAGCGTGGATCATTTAAGGAGAATCTTCAGGAATTAAAGCTTTTGTGGCATGTTTTGGTCAAGTATGGAAAGCCGTATTCAATATAATAAGCAGGGGACCTTTTTAAATGATGCAAGTCATGTTCAAGGGCTGCCGATTCCAGGCGGCTTTTTATATTCAGCTCAAGGGGCTGACTTGTTGAATAACAACACAGTGTTTTTGAATTGGAAATTTTAATAAAAGGTTTACAGTCTTGTTCAATTTAATTAAAACAAAAATGCTAATTTATATTTAGCGGGGGTAGCATGTGTGGCTATCATTGTATTTGGCGCAGGCGGAGCCAAATGCTTTTTTTGCTTTGTGCTGAAGTAAAGAATTTTTCTTTTCCAGCTTCTGATATCAGCTGCTAATGTTAATATTACATAATTGTTAGATTAGTGTAAGGTAAATCGATTTTTAACTAACAAAAGATTGTCTATACTTCTTTCATAGCTTTGTATCAGGAAGGAAGTATATATGTGAATTTATCTCAAATGAACGTGGAATTGTTTAGGCTGATTAATGACTTTGGTAAAGAACATACATATTTAAACAGTACTTTCATATTTATAGCCGAATATATGGTATTTGTCCTTGGATTAATGGCTTTAATATTCTGGTTTACCAGGAGAAGAGAAAACAGGATTATGATCATTTCGGCTGCTATCGCCTTTATCGCGGCTGAAATGATCGGGAAAATTGCTGGAAAGTTGCATTCAAACTATCAGCCATTTGCTGAATTATCTAATGTAAATAAGTTAATAGAGAAAGCAGTGGATAATTCTTTTCCAAGCGACCATACCATTTTATTCTTTGCATTTTGTACGACTTTTTGCATCTATCAAAAAAGATGGGGGTTCACTTGGATCATAATCGCCCTTTTTGTTGGCATTTCCCGTATATGGGTGGGGGTTCACTATCCTGCAGATGTCTTGACTGGAGCGCTAATCAGTATTGTTTCGGCTTTTATAGTTTCTTTCATTGTCCCTCGCCTCGAGTTTATAGAAAAATTACTATCGCTTTACGAAAAAGGGGAGAAGCATATTTTACCTGGCAGAGATAAGTCCAGAGAATTATAATTTAATGCTCTAAACTCTTTCACAAAACTAAGTTGTTCAATTGAGAGGACATCAGCATAATAATTAGTTGTATAAGATTTCAAATAAAGCCCTGCTCCAAATAAATGAACTTTTATTCTTTGGCTGATCTAAAGGAGGCCATTCTTCAAGAAGGTGAAGGGTCTTATTTTATTGAAATAATGTGGCAGTATAGTAACAATAAAACACCGACTGAAATCTTACAGTCGGTGTCTGATTAATTATAAAAGCCAGTCAGCCGTATTTTCCGCTAGTTTTTGAACACTGTTCATAAAAATCCCTGCATGATATCCATCACAAACAGAATGATGGACTTGCATAGATATCGGTAAGTAGATTGAACCGCCTTTATTAATAAATTTCCCTCCAGTGATAATTGGCAGAAGGTAATTAGTGTTGTTATTAATATTTAAGTTAAAACCAGTAAACGAAGTCCAAGGAACCATAGAGATAGAAACAGTGTTTTCGGGTATTGGTGTTTTTGGAAACAATTTTCCTGTTCCAGTATATGTTTTTACATCTGAAAGGTACATATCATAAAACTCTTTGAAATTGCCTTTTGCATGAGTCCATATACCAGAAAATGACTCTGTCTTATGATCAAATACTGTATACATAGGGTCTAACTTATCCCAATAACCTAATTCTCCCTCACTATTGAAGTTAGTTCTAAAAACCTTATTTGAATTTACTACACTAGTTACTATGAAAATGAATACAGGATAGAATTTATATCCTTTTTGTTTAGTAACTCGATGTAATTCACTTATATCAATTTCTGTAGTTATACAAAAAGTTGTTTGCTGATTCAAATAATGATTAAAAATCTCTTTTCTTTTCCAATTCTCTAAGTCAATTTTATTAAATTTCATTTTCAACGGCCTCCAAAATTATTATCTATACTGTATTTAGGAGGCCGAATTGTCAGCTTTTTTCATTTGTTTCAATCCCTTGCTTAGGAGTTAATAAAATTGTATCAAATATCTTTCTGAATTTTAACATATTGCCCAGTCCTATATCCTTTTTATTGGAAGATACTTAAATAACGGTATATAACTAAGCGGCTGGTACATTAAAATACTATATTGGGGTGATAAAGTTGATAATAAAAGGTCTTAATCATTTGTTATTTTCAGTTTCTAACTTAGAAAAATCCATAAGCTTTTACCAGAAAGTATTTGATGCTAAATTATTGGTAAAAGGAAGAAACACTGCTTACTTTGATTTAAATGGTATGTGGCTTGCGCTTAATGTGGAAAGAGACATTCCGCGAAATGAAATAAACCAATCATATACCCACATTGCCTTTTCAATAGATGCAGCAGAATTTGATAAAATGCATGAGAAATTAAATGAGTTAAATGTGAACATATTGTCAGGTCGCCTAAGAGACGAAAGAGACAAAAAATCTATTTACTTTACTGACCCTGATGGACATAAATTTGAGTTTCATACTGGCACTTTAAAAGATAGATTAGAGTATTACAAACAAGAAAAAACACATATGGAATTTTTCGACTAAAGCTATTTCGATATTCATTTATCGTGTCCAATACTTTAAGATCCAGCTGCTAATTGGCGGCTATTTTTTTTACTAAAAAGGGCAATTTAGGTCAAAAATGAAGGTGTAAATAACTCAAGTTGAACCTTGCTCCAATAATAGGTCAAACTTCACAGGGAAAACTTAACTATTTACAAAAAATATTTCAAAATAATATAATAATCAAGTGATCTATGTACTATGCTTAATCTTATTTTAAGAACGGGGGACCCAATATTTACAGCGGAGTTTCCGCTTGGGGTGAATCCGATAGACGGAAGGGCTTACTGTTTCCACAGTCCTAACCCGAAAGCTAACCTCGTCAGCGTTTAAGGAAACATAAGAGTATATGAATTAGTGTGAATTGACAAATCCGCATTTTTTGTCGATTTTCTTTTTTGTTGAGATCATCTTTGTTTCCCTTGCCTGTGCAGCACGTATATAACTAAAATTGAAGGTGGGGTAATTGATGAAGAAAATTAAATTTAGTTTAGCCACTCAAATTTTCATTGGTCTTATTTTGGGGATTGCGGTTGGCGGTCTTTTCTATGGAAGCGAAACGGCGCAAAGTATCCTGCAGCCGTTAGGCGATCTTTTTATCCGCTTAATTAAAATGATCGTTGTACCAATTGTACTATCAACGATTATTGTTGCCATTGCTGGTGTTGGAGATATAAAATCAGTTGGTAAGCTTGGTGTTAAATCATTGTCTTATTTTATTGGCATGACATTGGTTGCCATCTTGGTTGGCCTAATTGCTGGTAATGTCTTTCAGCCTGGTGTCGGCCTGAATATGGACAGCCTGCAGCAAAGTGACATTTCAAGCTATGTCGAAACCAATGAAGAGCAGGAAAGCAAGTCGATAGCCGATACATTTTTGCATATTGTGCCTACTAACCCAGTACAGGCTATGGTTGAAGGCGATATGCTGGCGATTATCTTCTTTGCTGTTGTATTTGGCCTCGGAATCGCAGCAATTGGAGATACAGGAAAACCTGTACTGAGATTTTTCGAGGGTACGGCAAAGGCCATGTTCTATGTGACAAACCTATTTATGAAGTATGCACCAGTCGGGGTATTTGCCTTAATTGGTGTAACGATTTCTAAGTATGGCTTTGCCTCACTGATTCCGTTGGGTAAGTTAGCGCTTACTGTATATGGAGCTATGATCTTCTTTGTTCTTGTTGTGCTAGGAGTGACGGCCAAAGTTGTCGGGTTTAGCATCTTTAAGTTATTGAAGATGATAAAAGAAGAATTAATCTTGGCATTTTCAACAGCAAGTTCAGAAACTGTGCTTCCGAGAATCATGGACAAAATGGAGAAAGCGGGAAGCCCGAAACATATTTCATCATTCGTTATTCCAACAGGCTACTCTTTTAACCTGGACGGATCCGTTTTATATCAGGCCATTGCCTCCTTATTTATTGCACAAATGTATGGCATAGAATTAAGCATAGGGGAGCAAATTACGTTAATGTTAGTACTGATGGTTACATCGAAAGGAATGGCGGGGGTGCCAGGCGTATCCTTTGTCGTGCTGCTGGCTACATTCAGCACAATTGGATTGCCTGCAGAAGGCCTTGCCTTTATTGCCGGCATCGACCGTATCCTTGATATGGGCCGAACAGCGGTTAACGTGGTGGGTAACTCACTGGCGGCGATTGTTATTGCCAAGTGGGAAGGTCAATTTAACCCTCCAGCAGAAGAAAGATTTGAGCAAGCTTCATAATATATTGGTAAACACTAACAAATGATGTTCATATTTGTTAGTGTTTTTTTTCTTCGAAAATTTGGAGTTTAGTTAATGTAAACTTTTAAAAAAATTATCTTTATAATACTATTACATTAAGTGTGAATATGAACAACAAGAAACTGTGCAGATTGTCGTTATATAATATTGAGTAAAAACAAGGAGGAACTAGCATGACAAAGGAAAATAAGGAGCTGTCACCAGAACAGCGTGAAAAACTGCTCAAAACCTTGAAAGCCCGTTTTGAGAAAAATATGCACAGGCATGAAAGTATGGAATGGGCTGATGTACAAGCTAAGCTCGAAGATAATCCTGAAAAATTGTGGTCACTCAATGAAATGGAAGGCACTGGCGGTGAACCGGATGTTGTCGGCCATGATGAAGAGACGGGCGAATACATATTTTATGATTGTACAGTGGAAAGTCCTAAAGGCCGCAGAAGTGTTTGTTACGACCGTGAAGCACTGGAATCAAGGAAAAAACACAAACCGGAAAATAGCGCTATGGATATGGCAGCTGCCATGGGGATTGAACTTTTAACGGAAGAACAATACCGGGAGATGCAGGAACTTGAAAATTTCGATTTGAAAACATCGAGCTGGGTACAAACACCTGCTAATATAAGAAAGCTTGGCGGGGCTATCTTTTGTGACCGCCGCTACGACACTGTCTTTATGTACCACAATGGAGCAGACTCCTACTATGGTGCAAGGGGGTTCCGCGGCTCGCTGAGGGTCTAAATTTAGTACGGAAATTTGGGAACGGACTACCTGCAGAAGGCAGTAATTTCATTCTTTAACAAACAGGTTTTTTTATAATTATGGGAACATTCACTGGGATCTTGCTGCCATTAGGCGGCTTTTTCTTTTTGAATAAACGGAGATTAGTCGAATAAGGTTCTACAAGGGTTATACCATTAATTAAGTCTATTACACATAATAAATAATGAACGATTAAAATTAAATAGGAGGGTCTCATTGCCCGATGTAAACAATAGTCCTTCTATTAAAGTCGCTGAAAGAATTGATATGGAGAAGATGAAAACTATAAACAAATGGGGAAAAGAAGTGTATGTTTATTCTGTGTCTATTTAATATTAAATTAATGAATGTGAACTGATCTTAGGGGGATTAGGAGCAATTTCAGTTATGATTTTATGGATTGTATTTAGTTTTTATAATCCATACTCAAACACAAATGAAACTGAGCCATTAGTAATTACGTTTCTTATGTTATTTCTTCCAGCTTGTTTAGCCCTCTTTGCTTCAATAACTTTTAAACAATGGCTAATGTTCTTTGCGTTTGTTTGGTCGCTGCCATTTAGTTTATATTTGTTTTTTTCACCAGGAATCTTTGCACTTTTTATAGTATCTTGCATTTTTTATTTTATTAGTTTTCTTTTTCTTGCACCCCATCGAAATTAGGAGAATCTGCTCCTTCAGCGGCACTCACAGCTTTTGCATAAGGTTATAAAAAGACCGAAGGCAAAAGGATAAAACAAACAATTCTACTAATTTTCTTCATTTTCTCCCTCCTAATTTATTTTTTACCCATTAATAATTAGCCAAAAATCTACAAAAATCTCCCAAAGAATTAAAATTTTGGATATAATATGATAAATAAGCACCCAAAATTTCTACATTATTCTTAAAATCTACAAGGTTATATTTCAAAAGAATACTTCCCTGAATTTACTCCTAACATAATCTTTATTTTCATATCCCTATCAGGTATAAGGTTATAATGAAAAAATCCCCTAAACTTATAGAGTTTTCTAGAATTTGCAAGTCTCACTCTAAATCCAAAAAGGGGGAATGAACATGTTGAAAAGTGCAGGAATCCTTGGTGTAGGAAGCTATTTGCCACCTCATGTGGTAACTAATGATTACTTCAAAGAGATGTGTGGCATTTCTGGAAGAACTATCGAAAAAATGACAGGCATCAAGGAGAGAAGATTTACGGTTCCAGGCATTAATATGGTAGACATGGCATTTGAAGCAGGGAAGGCGGCCATTGAGCATGCTAATCTTACTCCATCCGAAATTGATTTTGTTATTCTCTCCACTATTACACAGGATCGCATCTATCCTTCTATAGCCTGTCAGGTTCAAAACCTCCTCGGCATCCCAACAACTGCTGGTGCCTATGATATGAGTGTCGGCTGCGCTGGGTTTGTGTTCGCCCTGTTGAATGCCTTTCAATATGTACAGACAGGCTTTGCCAAAAAAGTACTGGTAGTTGGGGTTGAAGAATGCTCCCGAAACATGCAAATAGAAAACAAGGAAGAAAGAAAAGTAAATATTCTGTTTGGCGACGGAGCTGGCGCTGCTGTGGTAGGTGAAGTGTCAGAAGGGTTTGGCCTATTATCCTCATCTGTTGGTTCCGACGGTTCTGGCTCTGAGTACATGAGAGAAGACAGTAACCATAGGCCATCAATGGATGGCGAAGCGATTTTTCAGTTTGCTTCCACCTATATTCCGGTAATTGTAAAAGATGCCTTATTAAAAGCAGATTTAAGTCTTGATGATTTGGATTATCTTGTACCACATCAGGCAAATCTGCGCATAATTGAAAGTGCGGTACATAACCTTGAATTTCCAATCGAGAAGGTTGCCACTCATGCTGTCCAGTATTATGGAAACACATCATCTGCAAGTGTTGCACTCGCTCTAGCAGATGAAGTTAATGCAGGAAGAATTAAAATTGGAGACTACGTTGTGCTTGCAGGTTTCGGGTCTGGTTTGGCCTGGGCAGCAGCCTTATTAAAATGGGGAAAGTAAAAACTTCAAACTGTAACCAGTTATCCATTAACTCATGAGCCAGAACAAAACGATCATTTAAATGTCCCTGTTAGCAATCACGCCCAATGAATATCAAAACAACCGATTTTTTTATAAATAATGTCGCATTTCGAAGATTTAGTGAAACAAAATGATAGAGGAGCTAATTAGAATAAAAAAAGCTCAAGAGTGGGGGTTAAATTATTTATCCAAAATAAATGTAAGTACAGTACCCCATATGAAAACTACTATATAGAATAGCCTTTGTAGGAGGCCTGCGGGCATTGGGATGATAAATATTAGCGCTATTAATGTAAGAATGATTAACAATGCAACTAAACAGCCAATAGTCCAACGCTTACCCTTGTTTAAGGATGATGCATAAATCCAAAGACCTGGGAAGATAGTGATCATGCCAAGTGCAGGGACTATAGAATGCCAAAAAAGATCAATATCAGCTGGTATAAAGCCAGAAACAATATTACCTAAAGCTAAGATGAGAATAAAAAATGTTGCTAGTCGGCTGAATCTTGTCTTATCAAGGTATTGCGAAAGGTACAAAATACCAATTGAAAATGTTAATCCATTTACGATAAACAATACATTCATCCATAAATGGTTAGGTGAACAAATTTCATGAGGTGCAATGGAATAAGTGTATTGTCCACAAGTGGTAACGCCAAGGTTACTCATTGCATGATATAAAAAGCTGTAAGGCGCTGTAGAAGTCAATATGAAAAATGGTTCTATAAGAAAGTACAAGCAAGTAGCAGCCCAACTCAATATTCCGATTCTTTTTGATATGTACATATGACTCACCCCTTTAAAGTTTATATGTAGAGTATATATCCATAAAATGTTAATTGGCATGGTCTAGGAGAGTATCTTTGTATTAGGCCAGAGGTTGATATCCAGGAAATTAGTAAACACAAGGCAGGATTTGTTAAACAACCGATTTTTAAATAAATAATGTCGCATTTCGATAAAATATGCACTAAGAAACCGTGGTTTTTCAACTAACTAAGAAAAGAACCTGGACTAATTGACTAAAGCATGGGAAGTAATAAGAAGTAAATCTTAGGTGTAATAGTTATATAATATCAATTATTATCTGAAATATTAGAAAAATTAGTAAATTGTGTTAATGTGTAATTGTTAAAATTCAAGATAAGGAGGCGAAAACGGCTATTGCGTTTTAATGAAGATTACGAGGAGGTTTTAAGGTGAATAGTTTTAGGAAACGTTTTCTGTTTCTATTGTCTGCCGTTGTTTTGCTTGTAGGAATAGTATGTGTAGGATACCCACAGACCGGACAATCAAAGGAGAAGACCAAACAGGAATTTGACCTTATCCTGCACGATGGGACGATTATTGATGGAACTGGATCCAAACGCTATACAGCAGATGTTGGTATTTCCGATGGGTATATCCAATCAATTGGCAACCTGGACGGGGCATTTGGAAAAACAGAAATCAATGTATCGGGTAAAATTGTTTCTCCTGGGTTTATTGATATGCACAGCCATGCGGATACTGAAGTCCTTGCAACGGCAAAAAGCTCACTGACTCAAGGAGTTACGACGGAATTAATAGGTCCGGATGGATGGGGCCCTGTGGACCTTTCCTATATGTCTGAGCTAGAAGAAAAGGGGCTTGCCATCAATATTGGCAGCTACATTGGATTTAATTCGGTTTGGGAAGAAGTGGTTGGGTATGACGATCGCCGTGCCACTGCTGAAGAAATAGTTGATATGCAATCACTGATAGAAGAAGCTCTCGAAAAAGGGGCATGGGGAATTTCTGCTGGTTTATTCTATGCTCCTGGGAACTATGCAAAAATACAGGAAGTCATTGACGTTGTCAGTGTCGCGGGAAAATGGAGGACAAACTTTCCTAATCATATCAGAAATGAGAATAACCATGTTCTCGAAGCAACGGCTGAAACCATTGAAATAGGCGAAAGTGCAGGCGTTGTGCCCGTCATTACACACATGAAGGTCATGGGGCCAAGCAACTGGGGGAAATCCTTGGAGACGATTAAGTTGATTCAGGATGCAAATAAACGGGGAACATTTGCAGCGGCAGATCAGTATCCTTATTTGGCCAGCCAAACGGGATTAATTGCCATTGTTCCACAGTGGATCCAGGATGGCGGCCATGAAGAAATGCTTAAACGTTTTGCTGATCCTGCCATGCGCGGGCAAATTGAAGAGGAAATTCATGAGACCATTCAGAGCCGGGTGAGTGATGCTGGTGACGTCTATTTCCCAACAAAACAAACGACGTTAGCGGATATTGCCGCTGAACAAGGGGTTTCACCTGGAGAAGCGACCATGCAAATACTTGAAAAAGAAGGAAGCATAAGAACCATTTACTTCTTCGGCCACCAGGAGGATTTCGAACGGATACTTAAGAATCCTACTACGGCAATTGCCTCTGATGGCGGAGCTACTGTTTCCAGCAGCACACATCCAAGAAGGTATGGCACTCAGCCGCGAGTTTTAGGAAATCTTGTAAGAGTAGAGGGGTTATTATCTCTGGAGGAAGCAGTTCAAAAAATGTCGGGTCTTCCTGCCAATATCATTGGCATGGTTGACCGCGGGTTTATTGCCGAAGGGATGATAGCTGATATTACTGTGTTTGATGCCAATACAGTAACGGATAAAGCCACGTTTGATAATCCAAAACAGTATGCAGAAGGTATCGAGCATGTAATTATTAATGGGCAGTTTGCGATAAAAAACAGTGAGCCAACAGATGTACAGGCTGGTAAAGCCCTGAAACGAAGCTACGACATGCCTAGCCGGCCAATCAGTCTGAATGAGGCACATAAAGTTTCCGTTAAAGGCCATCTCGTCAATGAAAATCATGGAGGAGCCAAAAAGGGGCCAAAAATTAATATTATGGTAGATCAGCAAGCCGATCAAACCCAATCTAAAGCAAAACTTCAAATTATTGATAAAGATAATAATTTCCAAATTAATCTCGACGAACTAGGAATCCTGCAAACCTATAAAGGGTGGGCAAGCTTTACTGGCACAGTAAAGTTGAAGAAAAATGAAACCATGCCAATCCTCGTTACGATTGACGAAAAAGATCCATTCACCGGAAAAGAAACAATCAGAGTGAAAATTGGCGAGAATTATCAGTACAGCGGAACTTTAAAAGGAGAATTAAAAGTAGACTAGTTTGTTTCTTCCAATTTGATAGAAAAACCTTTTAAAAGGCAGAGAGGTTTCTCTGTCTTTTATTTTTTTACTTTCGTATGAAAACTCTTGTTGTAACAGGAGCTAGTGTCATCCTTTTAGATAAGAATAAAAGGTTGTTATTACATGAATCTGCGGTTTTGCGATTCATGGATGGCTAAAGGGGCAGTTTAGTTCAAGAAGGAATGGCAAACAGGAGGATATTTTATAAAGCTGGTCGAATATAACCTTGTCCAAATGAAAAAAGTTAGCCTCTTTCCATTGTGGAGATTGAAGAGCAATTATTAAATGGAGAATGATAAATTTAAAAAAGATGAGGGTGAAATATTGAATATTTCAGTATTAGGTTGTGGACGTTGGGGAACCTTTTTGGCTTGGTACGCTAATAAAGTTGGGCACAATGTTATGTTATGGGGGAGAGAAAACTCCAGGAATTTTATTGGATTAAAAGAGACTAGAAGTAATGACTACCTTTCATTATCAGAAGATGTAGAACTAACCAATTCATTAGAAAAAGCTATATTATTTGCTGAAATAATAATTATTTCGATAAGTGCTCAAGAATTACGTTCATTTGCAAATCAATTAAGTTCATTAAATGAAACACAAGGTAAAACCTTTATTTTGTGTATGAAAGGATTAGAGGCTAATAGTGGAAAAAGACTTTCTCAAGTATTTCGGGAAGAGGTTGGAAAAAATGTAAATTTAGCGGTATGGGTTGGACCTGGACACGTACAAGATTTCGTGAATAATATACCAAACTGTATGGTTATAGGTTCTGATAATATTGAAGTAACAAAAAGAATTGTACAAGAATTGAATAGTGATTTAATTAGGTTCTACTATGGACAAGACCTTATTGGAAATGAGATTGGGGCTGCTGCAAAAAATGTAATGGGGATAGCAGCAGGAATGTTGGATGGATTAAATTATAGCAGTTTAAAAGGTTCACTTATGGCAAGGGGAACAAAGGAAATCTCTCGTCTCGTTAGAGCAATGGGCGGAAATGATGTAACTGTATACGGATTAAGTCATCTAGGAGATTTTGAAGCAACATTATTCTCGGATCATAGTCATAATAGAAAGTTTGGACAGGCACTAGTCGAAGGAAAAAGGTTTGGGAAATTAGCAGAAGGTGTTGCAACTGTAAAGGCATTAGATGAATTATCCAAACAATATGACGTTCAACTCCCAATTTGTAATGCGTTATTTGAAATAATATTTGAGAATAAAAATGCAGAAGAAACATTAAAAGATTTATTTTTAAGACCTGTAAAATTTGAGTTTTAGTAAGAATATGCCATATCGATTCCTTCAAACAGGGTTCTAGTGTTGAAAATGAGTTATGGCATCTCCTTTTTAATAGAAATAGAAAGATTGTGAATAACTGCACTTAAACTCCCATGAAAATAAAAACTGAAAAAGGGCATACAAAAATAGACCCAGGAAAACCAGTTTTTAAAAAAAGGCTGAGCCTATAGAAGGATTGAATATATGGGGTTAGCTGGTAAATCGAATGATAATGCCTTTCTACTTATAGTAAGAAAAAATAAAGCTGGCGCAACAACCAGAAAAGGATTAATCTCCCATGAGTGCTACCCCTAGAGGGCGCTACAGTCGGTGGTACACCGTGGTCGTTGGAGTCAGACTAACGGATGGGCTCAAAGGCACCATAGTTCAAAGACCTTCCTCGCCAGCAGTAAAACAGTATAGACTCCCTGATCAATTTTCATTCTCTACCAGTGCATCCTAAATTTGGGCGTTTAGATACTCATTTTTCTGAATTGGTTCAGCATGTTGTTAACCATGGCACATATCACCGCGGAAATCTTACGGCAATGATACGTCAACAGGGTTACTCAGGTGTATCTAATGATTATGTTTTTTATCTTTACGATATCAGCACGTCAAATTAGTTTTTTGCTTAACTTTATTCCGGAAGGTAAGTAAAGTTTTGTATCTAATTTTCGCCTCGGGCTCTTTTCGAGTAACGCGTCTTTTGAGGTATAGGACCATTTAAGGGGAATCAGTTTATATCTACAAATTTTTTCAACATATTCAGACCTGTAGGTTAATAAAACAAAGTGCCAGACTCAGAATGGGCAATGATCATTCACAGGATAGCAAAATTAGAGGTGGATTCTTGAAGTGGAAGAATTGGAATATTTCGAGAAAATAAACGGTGTTAACACGACTGTTGGTAGTGAAGAAGAATGGTTAGTAAGTTTTATTTGACTCAGGGGGCGCTGTTGCGTTCCTTTTTAAATACAAAGATTGTGACATAATGTGACTTAAAGAAAAGGGTGCATTACTTAAAGAACGGCTGCCATTACAGCCGTTCTTTTTATTGAACTACAGGGGCAGGTTTGTTGAAGAAGGATTTCTTTATATTAGAAAGAATAACTTACAGATAGAATAGAATGGTGGTTATCTAATGGATATATTTATTGAAAAATTACAAAAAAACGACGCAGTAAATTTGCTTCAATTTGAACTTGAAAATAGAATTTTCTTTGAAGAAATGGTACCTACTCGTGGAGATGATTATTACACTCCAGAGATTTTCAACGAGAGGCTTGCAGCTTTACTTGATGAACAAATTCAAGGAGTTTCACAATTTTATTTAATAAAAGATAGAAATCAAAAAGTTTTAGGAAGAATAAATTTAGTTGATTTTGATGAATATCAAAAAGTTTGTCATCTTGGTTATAGAATTGGACAAGAGCATACTAGAAAAGGCATTGCTAGTAAAGCTTTAGCTTTACTATTAGAATCCCTCATTGATACAACCATTAGAGTCATTAAAGCGAAAACAACAACAAATAATATAGCTTCTCAAAAAGTTTTGGAGAAGAATGGATTTGAGAAGGTGGATACTAGTGATGAGCAAATTGAAATAAATAAACAAAAAGTAAACTTTATATTCTATAAATGGACTAAAAATTTTTAGGTGTATTGAGCTAACAGGTGCTTATATTCAAGATCAGCTGCTGAATCAGGCAGCTTTCTTATTTAACAAAAGGGGCAGGTTTGTGGAACAGGAAAGGGAGGCGCTTATGTGAGATGCAGAAGACGCTCTTTCACTAATGGACATAAAATAAAGAAATGAGAGTGAATGATGATCACATTAATTCAAGAAATCAAACGCTGGATTGATAACTCGGAGAAGAAGATGATTATTGGGATTTCTGGCCATGGAGCTGCTGGAAAAACGACTTTTGCACAAAAATTAATGGAAGAGTTAAAGTACGATGTAAACTATCTTAATACGGATCCATACATAGTGAGTTCATCAATACGAAAATACGCAGTGATTAACTATACATATAAAGGAACATTACATCATTTTAACATGACAGCATGCCATCCCGCAGCACACCATGTACCTTCCTTAGAAAGAGATGTACTGATGCTAAAGGAAAATATGAATTTACGTACGATTGATACACATTATTTAAAAAGTGAAATACTCTCTTCACAAAACAAATTAACCATTGTAGAAGGTATGAGTGTTGCTTTTGCTAATCCTAAGCTATTTGATTTACTAATTTATTTTTATACTGATGGCGATACAGAACTTGAAAGACGATTCGGTCGAGATAAAGAGGAAAGAGGAACAGAGATTGATTATTTAAATCAATCTCACAATGAGCGACGTATTCAGTACGAAGTATTTATGCATCCATACAGTAAGAATTTCGACATTATTATTAAAAGTACAAAGGAAACAATTTATGCTGAGAAAAATACATTTGATTATTAAGTTAAATTAGTTTTTTAAAAAAAGCGGTGCGTTGATTTCCACAAGAAGGATTTATGCTCTTTTATATTAAATCCCTTTTAACCTAAAGGGGCAGTCTAGTTGAGAAAGGAAAAGGAAAAAACATAGCGAAGTAATTCAGTATTCTAATTGAATGGCGGAGGAATTAATTTGTCATCCCAAAAATATGTATGGGTAATATTTGTTGAATACTTCAATAATTTAATTCCGGCTGATGTTTATTCTTCTGGGAAAAAAAGCTAAAGAGGAGCTACAAGTTCTACCGAAAGACAGCTATTATCATTTATTAAGATTTCCGATAAATGAGGTCTTCGGGGACAAAAAAAGTAACGGATCAGTATTATACTGAGCCATTTGCTTTTTCAGTAAAAATATTGATACAAAACACGCTACCAATTCATTTGCAATTTTCATTACTTTACTAAGAGTGCATATGTTAAAGATGGGGTTGCTGAGTAAGTCTATTTTTCTTTATTCAACTAAAGGTAGCAGTTTAATTGAAGAAGGATTTTTGCAAATGCAAAGTTCATAAATCCCATCATAGTATTCTTGGTAAGAAATCTCATCTTCTAAAAATGAATCTATAAGATTTTTCATTTTATTCCCCCCCCCTAAAACTTGCATTTCTTTCCTGAATTTATCATTTCTCTTAACATTAGATGCGGCGAATACGAAGGCAGCCGCTTTATTATTAAGGCTCTTTTCGCATAGAATATTGTTTTTAGGATATAAAGTTTGTACGTTGATTTCCGCTCCAGGCACTTGCTTCCGCGGGGAGGGATGAAGCTCCGCGGCGTTACCGCCTGTGGGGTCTCCCGCTTCCGGTTTTTTCCTGCGGGAGTCAAGTGCCCTCCGCTACAATCAACCTTTACTATCCTAAAGATTTTCTAGACTATTATTTTTGTATGAATTAAATTTAAGAATATAATTCGTTTGTTCCCGAAAATGAACGAGGAAAGTGTCACGATTCGGGGATTTATGTCTCTTCGTTTATTTAATTGGATAGTAATTTTGCTCTTAATCTTGACATTTCTTTATCCATTAAGGAAGAAGCTTTAGCAAGCTCTATGAGCTGCTTTTTAGCATCCTCAGGTATAGTCTCGCCTTGATATTTATAGTTTAGTTTATGTTCCGTGGATGCCCAAAAATCCATAGCGGATGTACGAATTTGTATTTCTGCAGGAACCCATAATATTTCGTTGGACAGGATGACTTGAGTTTCTACAATCAGGTGCAGACTTTTATATCCACTCATTTTTGGGTCCTGAATATAATCCTTTACGCGTATAATTCGAATGTCTTCACGTTGCTCAATATGCTCCTTCAGCATATACACGTCTTCAATAAAACTTGTAACAATTCTAACACCCGCAATATCTCTTATTTCATTCCTTACTGCTTCTTGTGTTAGGTGAATTTCTTTTTTTTGAATTTTCTCAACCAAAGATTTTATTGTTTTCATACGTGTTTTCATATGTTCAATAGGGGAATAGCCATGTTGTGTTTTCCACGCTAAGTCAATAATCTTGAAATCACTTTCTAATTCGTGTAATGCCATTTGGTAGGGCAGAAAGAATCCCCTCCAATTGTCTATTACTTTTTGAATAACCCCGATCTTAATCTTTTCTTTCAGCATGTCCACAACCCTCCAGTTATTATTCTGTTATCATAACACAGATGATTCGAAGTAAAAAAACATGTTCTGATAGGGAATTTTTCCCTTTCTTTTGTTAATTAGATCCTATGTCTGAAACCCCCAAACCATTGTACCTAAAGGCTCTTTTCGCATGTTGATTTCCGCGGGGAGGGATGACGCTCCTCGGCGTTACCGCCTGTGGGGTCTCCCACCTCTCCCTTTTTCCCGCAGGAGTCAAGTGCCCTCCGCTACAATCAACTCAGATTGTTAAAGTAAATTACACTAAAAAGCAACAAACTTTACGAAAACAGCCATTATTAAAAAGATGGACCATATAAATCTTTTTATTTTTGACGAATATGTTTGCCCAGAGGATGGACATAGGGAAATTCATAAAACCATTTCAATTTACAAAGATAATTTAATCAAATTAATGAGTATGCCAAAAAACAGGGCTTTAAATTAAGGGATTCTTATTAAGCTAGCGGGGGCAATTTCGAGCACCACATCGAATGAGTATTGCACAAATGAGATATGTCATACAACAGATTTCCAAAAGAGCAGGAATTAATAAGTGCATTCATCCACATCAACTTAGACGATTGTATGACTGGTACAGGTATATATTATGCGTTAAAAATCGAAACATCTAGTGTATTAGTTGGAGTTGTTGGAATCATGGTTTGTACAGAAAGTATAAAAAGAGTGCCTTGTAAGTACAATACATAAGCAAACAGGGGTGTTAATCCATGATGAGGATTAACGCTTTTTTGTTATATTTCCTTATTAAGCTATAGGGGCAGCAATCCTGTAATGAAGGAAAATGGAGTTTGAACAAGAAAATAACCTCTTGGTAGAATGAGAGAGTCCTGAAGCCGGGAAGCGAAAAGGACATTACTCAAATACCAGGAGGCTTTAAAATGAATTATAACCAGAATAAGAAGATTGCTCAAATTACTCCTTACACCCTGATTATAGGGGTGGATATCGCGAAATTCAAGCATGTGGCACGTGCCCAGGATTTCAGGGGAATGGAGTTTGGATCCCCTTGTTATTTTGAAAATACAAAAGAAGGTTTTGAGCATTTTCTTCATTGGATTTCGGAAACGAAGAAAGCACATAGTATGGAGAAAGTGATTGTCGGTAAGGAGCCAACAGGTCATTATTGGTTTAACCTGGCTCACATTTTAAAAGAGAACGAGATTAAGTTTGTAGCTGTAAATCCCTTGCACGTCAAGAAAAGCAAGGAACTTGATGATAATTCTCCAACTAAAAATGATGTAAAAGATGCCAAGGTCCTTGCCCAATTGGTCAAGGACGGAAGATACGCCGAACCTACCATACCGCAAGGTGTTTATGCCGAACTCCGTGTGGCAAAGAAAATACACGATCTTTTAACCGAGGACCTTCAAACGGTCCAGGGCCAGGTGCATAACTGGATTGACCGGTATTTTCCGGAATTCCTTAAGGTCTTTAAGAAGTGGGAGGGCAAGGCTGCATTACAATTCTTACGGCTTTATGCTCTACCGCATGAAATAGCAAATTTCAAAGAAGATGAATTGCTTATCCATTTAAGAAAATCCGTAAAAAGAAGTGTAGGTGCTAATAAGATTCGGGAGTAATCGGGTGTATTCGCTTCTTATATTGAGGGAGTTTAGTTTAATAAAATCACCTATAATATGATAGTATTGGATTTATTATTAAGGGGGTTTTTAAATGACACCAGAACAAATTGTTAGAGAATTTTTTGAAGAAGTACGATCAGGTAATAATCCTGATTACTCAAATCAATTAATGGCAGAACAAGTATTGGCACATCAAATTGTATCTGAAGACGAACAAACAGTGTTGAGGACACCTAAAGATTATGCTGAACACGTAAGAGAAATGATTGAAGCATATGGTAATTTTTCTTTAGAAATTCAAGAATTTTTAGTAGACGGAAATAAAGTATATGTACGATGGAAACAAAAAGGTACACACGTAGGAGAAATCGATGGATACCAACCTACAGGACTCCCAGTAATACAAATGGCAAGTGCGGTGTATAGAATAGAAAATGAAAAAATTTCAGAATATTGGATTCAGATTGATAGGTTAGGAATTCAAAAACAATTAGAGTTCAATAGAAATATTAAAAGTGTTTAATTTTCAATGTAATTGTTAATAAACTCTTGTTAAACTAACGAGGGCATGAGCTAAAGATCCACCAGCTTTATTGGTGGTTTTTTTATTGGACTAAAGGTTAGTGACTATTATGATGAACAAATCAATCCGCATCTCTGTTCGTGCAAAATTCCCAGCTAAGAATCTTAAAATAAAGGCCCTTCCCATCGGAAGAATCTTTATTTAAAGATTCTAACTATTATTAAAAAACTGTAAATTTTACTGGTAAATTCACCCTGTGAATATTTACAAAAACAAGTGATTCTCTATGAAAAATTTCATATTTTCAATAGAAAATCCCTTGATATTATCGGATTCTCCTTTGGTTTAGAAAAACAAAACAAACATCTGCTTCTTTTTTAACATCGTGTTTACTTTTGAAAACTATACTTTCAAATGTAATCAAAAAAAGGAGGGAATTTTGTTGAAAAAAGGATTAGGTTCGATTTTTTTAGCGGTAGCAATGGTACTCGCAATGGTGGGAAGTATGTTTTCCGGAATCTCCAATGTCTTTGCTGCGGAAAGCACGGAACAAAACTTGAAGGTGATGACATTTAATTTAAGGTATGAAAACAACAATGATCCATCACCGCATACATGGGCTGAAAGGGTTCCAACCATTAAAAAGCTCATTCGTATGGAAAATCCTGATATTTTTGGAACGCAGGAAGTTTTATATGGACAACTTCAGGATTTGGAAGAAGTATTACCAGGTTATGCATGGATTGGATTGGGCCGCGAAGGCGGTAATAGAGGAGAATACTCCGCGATTTTCTATGATGAAAAACGGTTTACTCCAGTAGAGTATGATCATTTCTGGCTCTCAGATACTCCAGATGTAATCGGTTCAAAAACATGGGGAAACAAGATTCCAAGAATGGTCACTTGGGCGAAATTTGTAGACAACCAAACGGATAAACAATTCTATTTCGTAAATACCCATTTCGATCATCAATCTGCCGAAGCGAGAGAAAAGAGTGCTGAATTAATTTTAGAAAAAATCAAAGACTTTAACCCTGAATTACCTATTATTCTGACAGGAGATTTTAATGCTCGTCCTGGTACTCTTCCACATCAAACATTAACTAGCGATGGAGCTTTTGATGATTTATGGGAAACAGCGGAGTCACGAATCAATGAGGGAATTGGAACGTTCAATGGCTTCCGTGACCCAACAGGCGGCGGAGCAGACAACCGCATCGATTGGATTCTTGCCAAAGGTAATGTAACCGCAAATACGATCGAAATCAATAACTATCAAAAAAATGGTCAATTCCCTAGCGACCACTATCCGGTTATTGCTGAAATAACTATAAAGTAAGTGGCCGAGAGGCGGATTGCGTACTAACAATCCAATAAGAAAGATGGCTCTCATTCCTGTATACACTATTATTTTAATAGTCAAGAAATCTATGTAATCAACTTTTTCTATTCTACTAATGGGGTGCTCTTCATAAAGATACGGCTGCCAAGATTGGCAGCTTTTTCTTATTAAACTAAAGGGGCAGCATTCCTGTAATGAAGGAAAATGGAGTTTGAATAATAAAATAACCTCTTGGTAGAATGAGAGAGTCCTGAAGCCGGCAAGCGAAAAGGACATTACTCAAATACCAGGAGGCTATAAAATGAATTATAACCAGAATAAGAAGATTGCTCAAATTACTCCTTACACCCTGATTATAGGGGTGGATATCGCGAAATTCAAGCATGTGGCACGTGCCCAGGATTTCAGGGGAATGGAGTTTGGATCCCCTTGTTATTTTGAAAATACAAAAGAAGGTTTTGAGCATTTTCTTCATTGGATTTCGGAAACGAAGAAAGCACATAGTATGGAGAAAGTGATTGTCGGTATGGAGCCAACAGGTCATTATTGGTTTAACCTGGCTCATATTTTAAAAGAGAACGAGATTAAGTTTGTAGCTGTAAATCCCTTGCATGTAAAGAAAAGCAAGGAACTTGATGATAATTCTCCAACTAAAAATGATGTAAAAGATGCCAAGGTCATTGCCCAACTGGTCAAGGACGGAAGATACGCCGAACCTACCATACCGCAAGGTGTTTATGCCGAACTCCGTGTGGCAAAGAAAATACGCGATCTTTTAACCGAGGACCTTCAAACGGTCCAGGGCCAGGTGCATAACTGGATTGACCGGTACTTTCCGGAATTCCTTAAGGTCTTTAAGAAGTGGGAGGGCAAGGCTGCATTACAATTCTTACGGCTTTATGCTCTACCGCATGAAATAGCAAATTTCACAGAAGATGAATTGCTTATCCATTTAAGAAAATCCGTAAAAAGAAGTGTAGGTGCTAATAAGATTCGGGAGTTAAAGCAAGCAGCGAGTCAGTCCATCGGACTTCGCCAAGGCTCTGAGATGGCAAAAATGGAGCTGAAAACTCTTCTGGCTAAATATGATTTGATTCAGAAGGAATTCGAAGAATAGGACGGAAAAAAAGATTCCCTGCTTGATGAAATTCCAGGTGTAGCTCAAATGTTAGCGATCAAGGGTGTTGGAAGAGATACAGTCGCTGGTTTCTTTGCGGAAGTGGGTGACCTACGTGAGTACACTCACCCCCGACAAATCATTAAACTGGCCGGCTTGAGTCTAAAGGAAAATACGTCTGGAAAGCATAAGGGAAAAACCACCATCTCCAAGAGAGGTCGGAAGAAGCTAAGAGCTCTGTTGTTTAGGGTTTGCATGATTCTAGTTGCCAAAAATTCAGCTTTTAAGGCCCTGCATGCTTACTTTACACAACGGCCAGACAACCCGCTAAAGAAGATGCAGTCCCTTATCGCTTTGTGTAATAAATTGATTCGTATTTTCTTTAGTATAAGTAAAAAGAAATTTGAATTTAGTGAAGAAAAGATGTTAAAAGATATCTCTCACTTGGCAGGATCAAAGAAGGCAGAACTGGCCGCTTAATTCTGGTTTCGTTTAGATTAGAAATAGTTCTTGGCTTATAGTTTTGGAGACATCTGAAGCACGGATTAGTCGGCAAAGCAACTAAATTACGGGCATGGACCCTGTGGGGCAGCATGGCCGACATCCACCTCATGGAAAGGTTGGACGAAGGAATTTGAGAGCGAAGACTCTGTGAGGCATGGGAGGGTTGACCTCCATGAGATATGTGGACAGTGCGATCATATTCTTACTACTCCACCAATTTCTGTAATAGATTGGTTAGTGGGTTGTAGCTCATTTTTCTCGATGTGTCCAAATATATCCTTTTCAGTGACTATCCTCCAACTGTAACCCATTTACCGGTAGGTAAATAGCTATGAAAATCTAAGAAATCAGGAGTAATCGGGTGTGTACGCTTCTTTTATTGAGGGAGGTTAGCTGAACAAGAGAGCGAAATTTTTAATCGATCGCGTATCTCATAAGAAGCTTTATGTTAAACAAATTTGTATAGGAGATAAAAAGAAAGATGAATATATCTATATCCATCCAAATACACCGATTTTTTCGGTCGTCTACCGCCTTTTTTCGTTCAAGGATGAATTTTGTCCAAGCTATTTTTACTAGAATTCATACTCTATAGTAACTCTAGTAAAGGAGGTGGGAAATGGATGGCGATTATCACAGTCTTTCCTGGTACAAATGCGATTCAAAACGCCGTAAACATGGCAACTCCAGGCGATGTCATTCTTGTGAATGAAGGAGTTTACAATGAGTCTATAACAATTACAACTAACAACATTCGTATTGTGACTTCTAGTCGAGAAGTGTTCCTCGACGGAAATAATACACTGGCCAATGCATTTATCCTAACTGGAATAACAGGAGTTGAAATCAACAGGTTTAACATAGCCAATTACACGTCTGATGGTATTACTCTCAGTAACAGCGATTTCAACTTAATAACACGAAATACAATCACAGATGTAGGTGAAGATGGAATAGACCTCGAGAGTTCAGTCGGTAACCTGCTTTTGAAAAATAAAATTAAAAATGTTGGAGGCACAGGCATTGAAATAAGTGATAGTAGTGATAATAACTGGGTTGTTGACAATAAAGTGAGGGATAACACAAGTGATGGAATACTGATTACTGATAGTAGTACGGCTAACGGTGTATTTGGCAACTTGATTGTTAACAATAATGGAGCTGGTATTTTAGTTAGTGGTGATTTCAATATCGTTGAAAGAAATAAAATAAATGACAATGAAAACAACGGTATTCTCCTTCAAGCTACAGCAAACGATAATTTTATCTTTCGCAATAAGTTCGACGACAATGAACCGAATAACATTATAAATAACGGAATAGACAACAATTTTATGAGAAATAATCTTGACTAACCTTTCTTAATATCCGACATTATGTCATCAAAAAGAGGTTGGGTACCTTTTGGACGTCCAGAAGGTACCCAACCTTTTTAATTGCTGATAAAAATGGTTATGTAAAATAATTTTGCATATAGTTAGTTACTTTTTTGTTGAACTACCGGGGCAGGTGTGCGGCCGAGCCTAGGTCGTATCATATAGCGGGTGGGATTCCCGCCGAGTAAGAACTAGCCATTCGCTCGTAGCGAGTCTTGGAGGGCTAAAGGTAACTTTAGTCTTTAAGCGTAGACAGTTAGGTGGCGGGCCGAAAGCCAAATGGTTGAAGGGATTGAGCTCCATAAACGTTAGTAAATCGAGAGGGCTGATGCCTTACCTGCGTGCAGAAAGCTACATTTTATCCTTCGTCAAAGGCAAGAAGGGTAAGACCTCTCTGGAGTCAGAGACCTTGGCACGTTACACACCGATATGATACGGCAACTCGGGAGACCCTACCGGTCTTTTCTATTGAAGAGTATGGTCTACAAGTGATAACAAGCAAGGAAACCAAATGCCGATTGTAGGGAGTCGGATAGCAGCGTAGTACCAATGAAGTTGGGTAATGCCGATGGAGGGAAGGCTAGCTACCAGTTATCACCCTTACTAGGGACACATTTACTACACACAGAGGTAGGAATAATAAATGGAAACAAAACTACTAAGGATAGCAGAATTAGCAAAATCCGAGCCTAAAATGAAATTCACATCTCTTGCGCATTTATTGAATACGCAATTCCTAACTCAGTGTCATCATGAACTGCCTAATAAAAAGGCAACTGGTATTAATGGAACGACAAAAGAACAATACAGTGACAGCTTGAAAGAANGCAAGCACGGTTCTGTGAGGGGGGAGGAGTACAATTTACCGCAAGGTAGAAAGGCTCCCTTCTACTCGACTAGCATTCCTGTAGATTGTTATTTTGAGCTTTGATAAAAATAGGGCTCCCCAGTAAGATATGAGTAAGACACCACTCTAACTCAATCTCAAGGAGGAACCCTTACTATGTTTATAATGCAGGACAAAAAAATCAACTAATTGAAAGAATTTCGTTCGGTTTTTCGCACGGCAATTCATTACTTCGTCACGCCGGGCTGCATCTAGCTGAAGCAAGTTCTGGGAAGTGGAATGGCCAAATTGTCCTTTCCAAGCGTGGCAGATCAAGGCTTAGGCGTTTTCTTTATTTAGCTACAATGAGCCTAGTGATGAATAACCCGGAATTTAAGGAGATCCACTCCAACAATGTTAAGGAAAAGAAAATAAAAAAGATGAAATCAATCATGAAATTGGTAGGCAAGTTGGCCAGGATCTTTGTAGGAATAGCACGTAAAAATGAGCCCTATTGTGCCAAGAAGGTCCAACCGCTGCCAAAGCTGGCAGCATAATTCATTCTCGAAGAGAAGCATGAAACAACTATTTTAGAATGAGTTTTGGCTTATTCGCAGGATCTCAAATATGTACGGAGTACCAGGTTTCTTCAACAAAAGGGCACTGACCCATCAGGTTAGCAAAACTGGCCTCCACCCCTTGGACAGGCATGACGAAGGAATGAGAGGGCGATTGACCCGTTGAGACATGGGAGGGAAGGACTCCAAGGGCGGCGTGTAGGTATACATCATATGGCATAATTAAATAAAGGAGACCTCCTCCTTTATTTAATTATGCCTTCACGTAGCCTAAATGCCCTCAAGTCACTTCCTACAGCCAAGGAATGATTTCCATGGCGTAGGAAATCCTGCGATTAAGCGAGCATTCGTGAGAAAATCGTATTAAACTGAGGGAGTTGAATAAGGTATGGTTGAGGTTAGTCAGAATCCACTTGTGGGTTTTATTTCAAATTTTCATGTAATATATATACGACAAAAGTAAAATATATGTTACAATATATAAAAGGAAATGTTCAAAAAGGAGGTATTTAATTGAAGGAAGTTCACATTAAGAACTCAGTAAAGTTTATGCGTATGGAGCAAGGGAAACTTACGCAAGGAGAATTAGCTCAAAAGGTCGGTGTTACTAGACAGACAATGAATCTAATTGAAGCACAAAAATACAACCCGACAATAAAAGTATGTTTATTGATAGCATCATCATTAAATACCTCTATTGAGAAACTATTTTGGATAGAGGAGGATGAGGTATGAGTAAACTGTTCACCTATTTCCCTTTAATTTGTTTTTTTATAATACTTCTTGCATTGGAAGAATCAGTAATGAAGTGGGCCCTCTTAGTAATCATGGCTGTTGGTATCCTGATAGCGAAATATTTCCGAAAAAAATGCAAAGTGAAGAAGTCGAGTACGATGATCGTGTTAATGCAAACATTACAAAATGGTCTCTTCGAATAATGTATGTTATGAACGCCTTACTATTTATCATGTTAGTCATGGAGATTAATCATATTTCCCCAATTATATTAAATGCAAATTTCGTTTTAATTTATTTACTCATAACACTTTTTATCCCATTCTATATCATACCTTTAATAATAAAAAAATTTTAAGGAGTGTAAATATGGACTTAAATTTAATAATTTTTGGTATTTTATTTCTTGTCCTTGGTTACTTAATAGGTGTTAAAAAACAAACATGGCTTCTGTCAGGTTTTAATGAAAAGAGAGTAAAAAATAAAAAGAAGTTGTCATATTTAGTTGGAGGAACACTAACCTTCCTTAGCATCGTTTTAATTATTGGGGGAATTATAGGTCGGCTCACACCTGAATATTTTATGATATTCGCAGTAGCTGTAATGTTTGGACTTGTCTTATATGTAAATATAAAGCTAGTCGAATAAACATACCCATACAGGGCTAGAGCTGATGAACGATTATAGATCTTCGTTCTCTCTTTTTTTTAACAGGGCGGCATTTCATTAATAAAAGAATTACAGAAAGATAAATATGTGAAGAAATGGATCAGTCTACCTTATGCCCTTTTGCATCAAATGCACTGGAGTTTACCAGGCTAAAATTAAAGGATTGTGAGTTCAGTAATAAAACTGGACACGCAATCCTTTTTTCGTCTTTCATACGATTGAGTCCCGCATAGCCCACGTTTTCTTGTCAAGCTGTAAATCAACTGAAATTTAGGATTACCAGTTGAAAAAACAATTTTTCTAAAAAATTAGACAACTTTTAAATTGTGAAAGCGCTTTATAGATTGTACCCTAAAAGAAGCTTTTATATAAAAGTGCAAATGCTTTAAGGTATGCCGCATATTGAACCATTGCTATGTGCACATCATTTACGTTGGAAAGGAGCTGGTATAACCGCATCAACTCAGAATTTTCGTGTTGTTCATAATAAAAGGAGGACAGAATGATGGATAAAGCTTTCAAGAAACGGATAGTTACCACGTTTGCTGTATGTACACTTATTTTCCCAACTGCCTTCTCCAGTTTAGATCTTACAGTCGATGCAGTATCCAGGGTGGCAGTTGACTTTGATGAAGAGCAGGCAAAACCTTCTGTACAGACAGGGAAAAGTCAAGAAGAAGCCGATAGCAATCTAAAAGAAGGAGACTTCCGAATTATTCAAGGGGACGGAACATTAACAGATAACGGCGATGGCTCCTTCACTTATCATGTCACTTCCTTTGGAAAAAACAAAATTGTCTTTGATTCAATAGAGAATATAAAAAATGGTACGTTTGAAGCGGATATTACACCAGACACTGATTTAAAACGGTTTGGATATATCTTTCGTGTTCAAGATCCATCCACTTACACATATGTAGGAACTGGTGATACAAATGATCAGTATTTTGGTGAGGTTTTCGGTACATCCAATAAGTGGACGGATATGACGGCTGGTGTTCCATTAAAAGCAAATCAAACGTATCATATGCTTGTAAAAGTTAATGATGATACAGCCACTCTATTTATTGATGGTGAAAAAGTCGGTTCTTGGACTCAGCCGGAAGGCACTGATAAAGCAGGGCTATTTGGAATGGAGAAGAGCCGCGGGCCAGCTAATATTACTATTTCAAATGTTAAAATTACTGAGTATACGCCACCTGAACCTCCGACTGCAGAACCTATAGAAAATACCTTAAAATCGAAGTATATGAGTGTAGTAATAGATGAAGTATTCCCGCGTGTTGTGCAATACAATGTAGGCAGTAAGGTGATGTATGGACAAGAATCGCCTGTATATGGATTAAAAATAAACAATACACTCATTTATCCGGAAGTGAACTTTAAAAAAATTAGTGCAAGTGAAGCAGTCTACACCTTAAAGTTTAAAGACGAATTTGAGAAATTAGACGGTAACATAACGCTCTCTTTAAAGGTAGAGGGAAATGATGTGATTTATAGTGTTGAAAAAGTAAGCAGCAATGAAAAAACACCAATAGAAAGTATTGAATTTGCGGATATGAATTTCATTTCGGTTAATTCCTCACAGCAAAATGCGAAAGCCATGTTAACGAATCTCAGCAGTGATGTGACAAAAAAGGGTGATGTTGAAGTATCTGTTGATGCAGTTATGGAAGGGGTCAATACATCAAAGAATTATTATACTGCTTTTTTATCCACTGATGAATTAAGTGCAGGTGTTTGGTCGAGTTCCGAAGTTGATGGCTACCGGAATCTGATAGCAAAACGTTATCAAAATGGGAATGGTGACAAAGCAATAGGAATAGGATCCAGCCTATTATATTATCATCGCTCCTTTATGCCAGAACCATCCTCAAACAAACCTATGGTTAAAATCACCATATCAGAAGATGCAAATCATGATAATCAAGTTGATTGGCAGGATGGCGCCATTGCGTACCGTGATATTATGCAGCCTATAAAAGGATCTGAAAATGTGAATAACATTGTCGGAATGCGTATTGCAATGAACTTCGGCTCTCAAGTACAGCAGCCATTTTTAAAAACATTGGATAACGTAAAGAAGGTGGCGCTTGCTACTGATGACCTTGGTCAAGCTGTTTTATTAAAAGGATATGGAAATGAAGGCCATGATAGTGCACATCCGGATTATGGAGATGTCGGCGAGCGCATGGGCGGTGACGAAGACATCAACAGGCTAATTTCGTCAGGCCATCAATATAATGCAGAGTTTGGCGTTCATATCAATGCTCAGGAAACATATCCGGAAGCGGATTCATTTAGTGAAGAATTAATTAATGGCCCGAATTCAAAGGGATGGGGCTGGCTGGATCAGTCTTACACGATCAATAAATTGAAGGACCTGTATTCAGGAGCACGCGCAAAGCGTTTGGATCAATTAAAGCAGACTGTACCAGACCTTGATTTCATATATTTGGATGTATGGTATCAAGATCAGTGGGAGTCGAATAGGGTAGCTGAGCAGATCATGGACAGAGGATGGAGAATGACAACGGAATTTGGAACCTCTGTTGCGAATTATTCCACATGGCAGCACTGGGCCACTGATAAAAATTATGGAGGTCCAGCCAACAAAGGGATTAACTCAGACGTATTGCGCTTTATTAGTAATCATCAAAAAGATTCATGGGTGCTGAATTGGCCTGAATCAGGCGGAACGGCTGATCATCCTCTGCTGGGTGGATTTGAATTGGCCGGATTTGAAGGATGGCAATCAGATAAGAATTTTGATCACTTTATTGAAAAAACATTTGATACAAATATACCAACTAAATTTTTACAAAAATATTATGTGTCGAATTGGAAAACAGTTGAGGGTGACTCAACAAAGACGAATTTAGAAAAGGAAATCAAATTAGTTGACCCAAGCAATGATGACATTGTTACTGTGTCACGGAAGGAAAATTCCAGAGATCGGGTCATTACACTTAATGACCGCGTGGTCCTGGATGGACATAAATATTTGCTTCCTTGGGTCGAGCAAGACTTTAAAACACCAACACCTGACTCAACCAAGCTTTATCATTGGAATTTAGAAGGCGGAAAAACGACTTGGACGCTTCCGGATGAGTATGAAAAAGAGTCAAAGGTATATGTTTATAAGTTAACAGATCAAGGAAGAGGCAAAAAACAAAAAGTAAAAGTTGTAAATAACCAAATAACGCTGGAAGCTGAGGCAGCGACTCCTTATGTTATTGAAGCTTCAAATAACAAAGGAATGGATATCAAAAACTGGAGCACAGGAGCTCATATTTATGATTCTGGTTTTAACTCTGGCACCGTTAAGGATAAATATTCTAAGGTGTCAGGAGATAAAAAAGCTGTCTCGGTCATAAGAACAGACCAAACAGGAAAAAATCGTAATTTAAGCAGCGGAGACTATTATTTGAAGTTTGATAGCCCGAAAAAGAACACAAAAGTGACAAGGGAGCTAACAAATCTCGAACCGGGAAAGGATTATGTAGCTGAGGTTTATGTGGAAAATAATAGTGATGTGAAAGCTTCCATCGAAGTATCGGGAGTGAAGGAACACAAAACAAATTATACGTATCGCAGTCTGCAGAAGAACTATGTGAAAGCAGATTCACATGCTTCGAATGATGGTTACGAAAGCAAGATGCAGCGGATGCAGGTTAGCTTTACGGCAAAGTCAAAATCGGCTACATTAACATTAAGCAGGGGGGCCGGAGAAGGGATTACAAAATTTGATGATATCCGGATTGTTCAGAAAACATTATCAAATCAAGTGTCTCCTGACGTATTCGAACAAGATTTTGAATCTGTCGTACAAGGCATCTATCCATTCGTTGTTGGAAATACAGAAGGAGTTGAAGACAATCGGATCCATTTATCCGAACTCCATGCTCCTTATACACAAAAAGGATGGGCAAATAAGAAATTGGTAGATGACGTACTGGATGGACAATGGTCTGTTAAGGTGAATACTGGAAATAAAGGCTTGGTTTATCGAACGATTCCGCAGCATTTTCATTTTGAACCGAATGGAACTTATAAAGTATCGTTCGATTATCAATCTACAGCAAATTCTTACCGTTTCATCTCAGGAAATCAGGAAATTGATGTGAAGGACATAAATGGGGCTAAAGGACTAAGCATTAATGAACGATTAACATCATCAGCTAATACTAAGACGGTTTCATTTACAGTAACAGGTTCGGAAAATCAGCAAACCTACATCGGAATCTTTAATGACGGTACGGTATTAAACGGCGATACTGGAGAAGGTACATTTATTTTAGATAATCTCCGTATTGAGAAAATAGAGGGAGAGAATTAATTACTATAAAAAATTGTCATTTTAAATCATATGATTCTCAAGTATTTGCTTGAGAATCATATTTTTAGGTTATTCCTTCACAATGGGTCAAAGGAACAAAAAATACATATTTTCCTTCATGTTAGAGAGGAGTTTTTCTATGAATGTGTTAGTATGTGGCGGTGCTGGCTACATTGGCAGTCATGCCGTTGCCGAATTATTGGAAGCAGGACATAAAGTGGTCGTGTTCGACAATTTAAAGACAGGGCATAAAAAAGCAGTGGATCAAAGAGCCGCGTTTGTAAAAGGAGATTTGAGAAAGCGGAATGAGATAAATTCTGTTTTCCAGAACCATCACATTGATGCAGTCATGCATTTTTCCGCAAGTTCTCTAGTCGAAGAAAGTATGAATACTCCATTGGACTACTATGAAAATAATGTCTATGGAACACTCAATCTATTGCAGGCCATGAAAGAAAATGAGATATATAAAATCATTTTTTCTTCGACTGCGGCGACTTATGGAGAGCCTAAGCAAATCCCGATTGTCGAAACAGACGATACCCTGCCTGAAAGTCCTTATGGGGAAACAAAATTAGCTGTAGAGAAGATGCTGGGATGGGCGGATGCGGCCTATGGCATCAAGCATGTCATTTTGCGCTACTTTAACGTCGCTGGTGCTCATCCTAATTTTGATATCGGAGAAGATCATCATCCTGAAACACATCTGGTACCGATTATTTTGCAAGTGGCGCAAGGGAAAAGAGAGTGCATATCCATCTTTGGGGACGATTATCCAACAAAGGATGGCACATGCATCAGGGATTACGTGCATGTTGTTGATCTGGTCCGGGCTCATATTCTTGCTCTGGATTTTTTGGATAAAGGGAACCCTTCAGCAATTTTTAATCTCGGAAATGGATCAGGGTTTTCCGTTAAAGAGATGATTAAGGCGGCAAGAGAGGTGACAGGACATGAAATTCCTGCAATTGTCGCTCCACGGAGGAAGGGAGATCCTGCACAGCTGGTGGCTTCTTCTGAAAAAGCGAAAGCTGAACTGGGGTGGGAACCTTCTTATACTTCAATGAATGAAATCATTGCAACAGCTTGGGAATGGCATAGAAGAAATTAAGCGGTTAGAAAGGGGCCAATCTCACAGCAAGGTGTCAGTCCTCCCAGCCCCCCAATTAAATCAAATTCAATCGGAGGCTGGGGAAGGGGCAGATCCTTCGTAAGACAGCACCTGCCAATCTAACATGTATGGGATTTTCGATAAGCAGATGGTGTTTCCTTCGTTAATCTCTTAAATGCTTGGGTGAAAAACGACTGCGAAGAAAAGCCGATGATGCCGGCTATATGAGAGATCGAGTAATCTGTTGTTTCTATAAGGATTTTTGCTTCCCTTATCCGTACTTTATTTAAATATTCGATCGGAGAGATTCCGATATCCTGCTTGAAAGTATGCGACAGGTAATATTTATTAATGTTGCCAGCTGCTGCGAGGTCGTCTAATGTCAGTGGTTCGCGATAGTTTTGATGAATATAATATTTGATGAAAGCAACAGCCTTGTTGATGTTTTTGTGCTCGGTTTTCTTTATGACAAATTCATCCCTTCTGCGCAGTTTGACAAGCAGGATAGAAATGATGCTTTGACATACAACCTCGTAATCTTCTTCGTTGTATTTGACTTCATCCAACAGCTGATTCAAGTAAAAAAGAAATTCATTCCGTTCTACCTGATGAGTATACACCCCCATCTGTGAAGCAGCATCTTGAGCATGGGAAAATGCAAGCCCCTCAATGCCTAAAGCAATGTATTCAAGTGAATCCTGAGAATTGGACTTTTCCGTATGCTCCACGTTCGGATTGATAATGACAAGATCATTCTCTTTGACAGGAATTTCATTACTTGGCAAAATGAACGATCCCCTCCCTTTCACTATATAAAAAAGTTCAGTGAAGTGGTGGGAATGCCTCGTGCTGTGCCACCCTTTATCATATTCGGAATGCGTAATGTACAAAAGGGTGAATGGAGGGTTTTTGCTTCTTTCCCCCTCAAAACGATAAACTTCATATGACATTTTCGGTTCACCTCCGACAATCTATGAAAATTATTTTATAGACAAATTAGATAAATAGCAATATTCCTAAAAAAGTGAACAAGATGTTTATGGTGAAAGCGCTTCAAAAAAAGTACGATAAACATGTAGATTCTATTAAAAAGGGGGAGTTTGTCTTGAATTTCAAAAAGCTTCTAATCAGTTTGTCCATGGGAGCGATGGTATTTACTTTAGGCGCTTGTTCTGAAAAAGAAGATGTGAATGGCGCATCAGAGAGTGAAGAAAAAGTCTTAAAGGTAGCTGCTTTGGAATCGGCATATGGAAAGGACATGTGGCATCAGGTAGCGGAAAGCTATGAAGCTATGAATGAAGGGGTGAAGGTTGAACTGACTATTGAAAAGAATTTGGAAGAAGTAATACGTCCAAATATGCAGGCAGGAGAATTCCCCGATGTTCTACTCTTGGCTACCAACAGGCCGGAAGCAATGACAGAGACGCTGATCAAGGAAAATGGATTGGAGCAGATCAGTGATGTATTTGAAAGGACAGTACCTGGTGAAAAGCAATCGGTCAGCGATAAACTGCTTGGCGGATTTACAGAAACTTTGGCAACAAACCCTTATGCAGACGGTGAAACGTATCTGGCACCAATGTTCTATAGTCCAACAGGATTATTCTATAATAAAGGTCTCTTTGAAGAAAAGGGCTGGGAAGTTCCGGCGACATGGGAAGAAATGTGGGAACTGGGTGATAAAGCAGCAAAAGAAGGAATTTCTCTTTTCACTTATCCTACAACAGGATATTTCGACACACTTGTAGGTTCTATGATGTATGCATCAGGTGGTGCGGATTTCTTTAACTCAGCAATGAAGTATGAAGATGGTGTCTGGGAAACAAAAGAAGCAAAAAAAGTATTACAGACGATTGAGAAGCTTTCAGAATATACTCATCCAAACACAGTAGCCAATGCAAATCCAAAGGATTATACGAAAAACCAGCAAATGATCCTGGATAATAATGCTTTATTTATGCCGAACGGCACTTGGGTCGTGGATGAAATGAAGGAAGCTCCGCGGGCGGATAATTTTGAATGGGGCATTACAGCTATTCCAGCTTTTGAAGAGAATGGAGACCGCTATGCGTTCACGTTCTTTGAACAAATGTGGATCCCGGCTAAAGCTAAGAATAAAGAGGCAGCAAAGGATTTCATCGCTTACATGTACTCCGATCAAGCTGCACAGCATTTCTTGGAATCTGGTGCTGTCCAGCCAATAACAGGAATGACAGATAAGCTTGAGGATGAAAAGAAAACTTTTTACAGCATTTATGAAGATGATGCCGTTCTTCCTGCAATGGGCACCTTTGCTTCCACAAAGCCTGTTCCGGGAGCGAACATGGGCGATGTCCTTTACGGTAAGGTCGACAGCGTCATGAGTGGAAAGCTTACGTATAAAGAATGGCAGGCAAGTATTGAGGAAGTAAGTGACAAGCTTAGAGCTGCAATGAAATAAGCCGTTATTTCGAAGTGGGGACAAAAGAAATTCTCTTGCGTCTCCACAGTACTGAAGAATAACAGCATCACTCTGTGGGCGCTTTAGATGTCACACTCAGGCTTAGAGAGGTGAATGTATTTGAGTAAAACAAGTGCAAGGAATTTTTTTATTGTTGTTTGTATTACACCTGCGATTCTATTATTCACGATCTTTATGGTCATTCCGACGATCGATGTCTTTAGAATGTCCTTATACCAATGGGGCGGTTTCTCCAATGAAAAACAATTCGTAGGCTTTGAAAACTTTAAGTTCTTATGGAATGACATGAAATTCATCCAAGCCTTTCAGAATTCCATTTTTTTAATTGTCATTGTAGCGATAGTTACCTTGCTTTTTGCTATCTTTTTCGCGGCTGTCCTGACAAATAAGACAATTAACGGGCGAGGCTTCTTCCGTATTATTTTCTACATTCCGAATATCCTCTCAATTGTCGTTATTGCAGGTGTATTTTCAGCAATATATGACCCTTCCAGCGGTTTATTGAACAGTATTTTAGGTGTGTTCAACTTGGAAATGTGGCAGCAGAAGTGGCTCGGGAACCAGCAGATTGTCATCTACAGCGTGGCTTTTGCGCTTGTCTGGCAGGCGATTGGATATTATATGGTCATGTATATGTCCAGTATGGCGAGCGTTCCAGCCAGTTTTTATGAAGCTGCATCTTTGGAAGGAGCCAGTTCATTTAAGCAATTTACAGATATCACCCTTCCTTTGATTTGGAATAACATCCGTACAACCTTGACGTTTTATATTATTAGTACGATCAATTTGAGCTTCTTGCTTGTCAAGGCAATGACTGGAGGGGGACCGGATGGTTCGACAGAAGTCTTCCTTTCTTATATGTATGAACAGGCATATGGGAATTCGACGTACGGCTATGGGATGGCGATTGGCGTAGTGGTATTTTTGTTCTCATTCATCCTGTCTGCAATTATCAGTCATATCACGAAACGTGATGTTTTGGAGTATTAAGGAGGCTTCTGCTAAATGGAAAAATCAACAGGTCTCAAAACAGAAACCCTTTATAAACTATTTGTTTATGTATCACTGATCACCCTTGCGGCTTCAATTATCATTCCGGTTGCCTGGATTTTAATGGCTTCGGTCAAAGAAAATTCGGAGTTTTATGGAAGCCCATGGGCTAGTCCGGAAGGCCTGCATCTTCAAAATTTTGCTGAAGCATTTGTTGAAGCAAAAATGGGGGAATATTTGTTAAATTCCATTATTGTCACCTCATTAGCAATCATCATTTTGCTGATTGTCGCTTTGCCTGCGTCATATGTTTTATCCAGGTTTACCTTTTTTGGCAGTCGTTTTTTGAATTCGTTTGTGAAAGCAGGCTTGTTTATAAATGTGAGCTATATTATTGTTCCCATTTTTTTAATGCTGCTGGATTGGGATTCTGTCCTGAAAATGATTTTAGGTGAGGGCTTTTTCCTAAATAACCGATTGGTGCTTGGACTCATTTATGCATCGACAGCATTGCCTTTTACGATTTTTCTTTTGTCCAGTTATTTTGAAACCTTGCCATCAGATTTTGAAGAAGCGGCAAGCATTGATGGGGCAGGCTACTTCAGGACAATGTTTTCTGTCATGCTTCCGATGGCAAAGCCGAGTATCATCATTGTTATATTATTCAACTTCTTATTGTTCTGGAATGAATATATTTTGGCTCTGACATTAATGCCCGAGACGAACAAGACCTTATCTGTAGGGCTGCTGAACTTAATGGCAGCGGAACGGGCGGCTGTCAATTATGGGCCTATGTATGCAGGAATGGTCATTGTCATGCTACCTACATTAATTTTATATATTATTGTTCAAAAACGTTTGACTCAAGGGATGACGGTTGGCGGACTGAAAGGATAGATGTTAAAAATGAAAAAAAATAAAGGACGAGTAACGCTGCCGAGCCAGCAGAATTTTCTAAAAGAGACGAAGGAATTGATGGAACGCTGGGGAGCGGATGCACTAAGGGATAGTGACGGGACAAAGCTTGATGATGAACTTAAAAGGCTGGATGCCGCTATTTATACAACGTATTTTGTCGCTCGCAGCCATAATGAATTCGCAGAACAGCATCCTGAAGAGATGCAGCAGCTTTATTTGATGTCAAAATATAATACCGCTGCCGATAAAGAGCTTACGATTTCCTTTCTGGATGGATACTTTGAAGAACAAGTAGAAGCGGATTATATCCACGATCCAAAAAGTTGGTGGGAAGTCATTGATCGCACAACAGGGAAAGTGGTAGACCCGGAATTTTGGGAAGTTAAGCGGGAAGAGAACTGCCTGGTCATTACAAATGCGGTTCCTTGGCACGAATACACGGTTTCCTTTTTATCTTATATGAAGTGGGATCCGACGCAAATGTACAATCATATTACAAATAACTGGGGAAATAAACCGCACGAAATTCCATTTGATATAAGGCAGCCCCATTCGAATCAATTTATAAAGGAATATTTACAGAAATGGCTGAAGGAGAATCCTGACACTGATGTCGTTCGGTTTACAACCTTCTTCTATCACTTTACCCTGATTTTCAACAGCTTGGGAAAAGAGAAGTTCGTTGATTGGTTCGGATATGGTGCGAGTGTGTCGGTAGCAGCTTTAGAGGCTTTCGCTAAAGAAAAAGGATATCGTCTAAGACCAGAAGACATCGTTGATCAAGGATATTACAATTCAACATTCCGCACTCCTTCAAAAGCATATTTAGATTATATGGACTTTATTCAAAGATTTGTCGTGTCTGAGATCAGGGAATTAGTGGATGCGGTCCATGGCCACGATAAGGAAGCGATGATGTTTCTTGGGGACAATTGGATCGGGGCAGAGCCCTACGGGGAATACTTCAGGGAAACAGGCCTGGATGCTGTTGTAGGCAGTGTCGGGGATGGAACAACATTAAGAATGATAGCAGACATCCCACATGTGAAATACACGGAAGGCAGATTTTTGCCTTACTTTTTCCCGGATACATTTTATGAGGGAAATGATCCTGTTGTAGAGGCTGAGGAAAACTGGCTAACAGCAAGGCGTGCTTTGCTGCGGAAGCCGTTAGACCGGATTGGGTATGGAGGATACTTAAGTCTTGCCTGCAAATTTCCTGCATTCGTAGATTATGTTGAAAAAGTGACTGATGAATTCCGCTGCATTCATGACACAATCCATCATGTCAAGCCTTATACAGGTTTGAAAGTGGCTGTATTGAATGCGTGGGGGAAATTGAGAACTTGGCAGACACACATGGTTGCTCATGGAAAATATTATCAGCAGACATATTCCTACCAAGGTATCCTGGAAGCCTTAAGCGGCTCAGCTGTCGATGTCATATTTTTGAGCTTTGATGATGTTAAAGAGAGCGGGATTCCTGAAGGCGTTGATGTTTTAATCAATGCTGGAGATGCTGGAACAGCTTTCTCTGGAGGAGAAAACTGGCTGGACGAATCTTTAACATCGAAGATTAGGGAATGGGTATACAAAGGGGGCGGCCTCATCGGTATCGGTGAACCAAGCGCATGCCACCATCAGGGGCGTTTCTTCCAGCTGGCGGATATTCTTGGGGTCGACAAAGAATTAGGGTTTAGTTTGTCGACAAATAAATATTTCACAGAATCGGTACATGCTCATTTCATTACTGAAAACATGACTGCTTATGATTTTGGCGAGAGCAAGGATAATATTTATGCTTTGAAAGAAGATACGGACATTTTGAAATACTCTAACGGATCGGTTCACTTATCAAGCTCTCCATATGGGGAAGGAAGGGGAGTCTATATCGCTGGACTTCCATATAGCCATGAAAATACCGACCTTCTCATAAGGGCCTTATTTTATGCAGCAAACAAGGAATCGGAATATAAGGTATGGCACGCATCCAATCCGCATTGCGAGGTTCATGCGTATCCGGACATTAAAAAATATGCGATCGTCAATAATTCCAAAGAAACACAGGTGACCTTAGTTTATGACGGAACTGGTGCAAGCTGTGAAGTGACATTGGGGCCTGGTGAATTGAAATGGGAGGATTCCGCAAATGAAGGCTAAGCTCATTCCAATCTTAAAAGCCGTTTTCTTTTTCTTATGTTTATTCTTAATTATTAATGGGCAAAGGACGGTTGGAAGGTGGGAGCTTTTCACTCAGCTGCTGGGCTTGAGCGGCCTTTTGTTTCTGCTTTGGAATTACAACAGGAAGTTTACGTAATGTTGAAAAGCAAAATCAGTGAGAACCCGGGCTCATCTGGTTTTGCTTTTATTTGTTAGTTGATTTAAAAAGAGGTGCAGATATATGAGATATGCGATAGGAATTCAGATTGGCTTTGCCAGAATTGAAGCTGGTATTGTGAGCGAAGGAGGTTTTTTGATCCAGAAGGAAAACGTGCAAAATAATCCATCTGATAAAGAAAAAATGTTCAGGCAAGTGGTTCACTGCGTCGAACAGCTTATGGATCATTGCAGCCTTCCAAAAAAAGAAATCGCTGGCATTGGTGTTGGAATACCAGGAAACGTGGACCGCCACAATGGGATAGCTCTATTTCAAAACAATCTCCCGTGGAAGGATTTCCCTATCGCAGACAGATTACAGCAGGCTGTTGGCATCAATGCAATTATTGATAATGATGTCTGCATGGCCGCCTTTGCAGAATGGAAAGAAGCGGGATTACAAGAGGGCGGACTCTTTGTTTATATGGCCATCAGTACGGGCATCTCCTGCTCCATAATCAAAAATGGTGAATTTATTAGGGGGGCAGGTTTAGCCGGTGCAGCAGGGCTTATTCCTGTCCTCGATCCGGATCAAAAACGAATGATCAGGTTTGAGCAAATGGTTTCCGCACCGGCATTGCAGGCACGTGCCAGTCGTTTATTTGCAAATGAACAGCTTGAGGCAAAAGATTTATTCACAAAATATCATCACGGCGTTCCAGAGGTTAAGCAAGCGGTAAACGAGTTGGCCACTTCAATCTCCTATGTTCTTTATGTGGTTGCCAGTCTCCTTGATCCACACAAAATTGTACTAGGCGGCAGTATCGCAGCTTATAATCCGTTCCTATTAGAATTGCTTAAATCAGAGCTAGCAAAACACTTGCTTCCCGAACAGCGTCATATCCTGGATGGAATTGAAATCAGTTATCCGGATAACAGCCAGGTAGTAATGGGGGCAGGCATGCGGTTCTTTTACACATAGAAAAAATCGTGGAAAGGATGAAAGTGAATGATTTATCGCACCATCAGCTGCCTCATCAATCAGGCTTTAAAAACACGGCTAATCGAACAGGCTGATGTCATTTATACTAGAAATCAATTGATGGCTCAATTGAAATTAGATATATTTCCGGAAGGATCCGCCTGTCACGATGAAGAAACGATTCCGGATTTACTTGAGCAGCTGACAGCTTATGCAATAGAAAAAGGCATCATTGAAGACACACAAAGTGAAAGAGAAATCTTCTCTGCCAATATTATGAATGTTTGTGTGGCAAGACCTTCAACTATTCAGGCTGTTTTTAAAGAAAAATACCAAGAATCGCCAAGTAAAGCAACGAATTATTTTTATCAATTGAGCCGGAACAGCAATTACATTCAAACAAAGGAAATCAAAAAGAATATCAATTACAAAGCAGATACGGAGTACGGGAAAATGGATATTACAATCAACATATCAAAACCCGAGAAGGATCCGAAGGAAATTGAAAGGGAGCGGCAATCGCAGCCGGCTGAGAAGTACCCAGCATGCTTGTTATGCATGGAAAATGAAGGATATAGAGGCAGACTGGGACACCCTGCGAGAGCCAACCACCGCGTCGTGCAGATCAGGTTATTGGAGGAAAATTGGTATTTCCAATATTCTCCATATGTGTATTATCCAGAACATAGCATTTTGTTTGCAGAAGAGCATAGACCAATGAAAATTAACCGGAAAACGTTTGAACGGCTTTTAAGGTTTACTGAAAAGTTCCCGCACTATTTCATAGGGTCAAATGCTGACTTGCCGGTCGTGGGAGGATCCATCCTTAGCCACGACCATTATCAGGGAGGCCAGTATGAATTCGCTATGAATCGTGCTGAGAATGCTTTTTCATTTACTCTCGGGCAGTATCCTGAAGTTAAGGCTTCAGTTCTGAAGTGGCCACTCTCGGTTATTCGTCTAGTGGCAGATACATGGCATCCGCTTGCCGACGCGGCTGAACACATCTTTTTAATGTGGAAATCTTATAGTGATGAACCGGCAGATGTCCTCGCTGAGACTGAAGGGGAGAACCATAACAGTATTACTCCGATTGCCAGATATCAGAAAGGGCAGTTCGAGCTTGATCTTGTCTTGAGAAACAATCGGACATCAGATGAACATCCTTATGGAATTTTTCATCCCCATGAAGATGTGCACCATATTAAAAAAGAAAACATTGGACTCATTGAAGTGATGGGGCTTGCCGTCCTGCCGGCAAGGCTGAAGGAAGAATTAGAAGAACTGGAAGCATATCTGCTTGGCGAGTCAGGCAATATTAAACATTACCATAAGGGCTGGGCTGAGCAACTTTCACATGAATACGGGCAGATACGCAATAAAGAGCAGGCAGATGAAATAATACAAAAAGAATTGGGCAAGAAGTTTGTTAAAGCACTTGAGGACGCAGCTGTATTTAAAGACCGCTCTGCATTCGAAAGGTTTATAGAAACGCTGCACACATCCCTCGCACGAAAGGCACTCGAAAAAAAGTTCAAATAAATTTTGTTTGACTGCCTTGCACAACACAAACAAAAAAGTTTGGTGGATGTGAGGCGAGGTTAAAAAGGTCGATAGAAAACATAGTAAAAGGAAGGCAATAGTGCCTTCCTTTTACTATGTTTCATATATGATTTTTCCTGTCTGAGATGTATCATAATCCCCTAATGACTTAACTTCTGACTGGAATTGCGGGGAAGATAGAATTTCTTTTATAGCGGTTATTAGCTGCATTGTTCCAGCAGTTTTTAGAATGACCAGATCATATCGTTCTGTAATTAATGGAACAAAATCGACTCCAACCATTTTCGCAGCTTTTTCTATTCCTACGCCAACATCTGCGATTCCAGTTAAGATAGAGGAAGCCACACTTAAATGATTGGTCTCCTCTTGCTCATATCCCTTAATGTTTCTGAAAGGAATTTCGTTGATTCTTAGCTGTTCATCAAGAAGAATCCGGGCCCCGGATCCTTTTTCTCTATTTATCAGTTTCACATCTTCCCGGTTTAAATCTGTCCAAGTGCTGAGATTTAAGGGATTTCCATTTTTAACGTAAAAACCTGCTTTTCGGGAAAGAAGGTTTATCAATATATAGGGATGGCCCACCAGGATTTTTTTTATATAGGGAAGATTATAATCCCCAGTGTCCCCGTCAAATAGATGTAAGCTAACGATGTCACATTCTCCATTATACATCGAAATCAGGCTGTTCAAGCTCCCTGTAAAAGATCTTAAAGTCTTATAGGCGGACCTTTTTTCAATGTGTTTGCCCAGAATATCCAAAACGATATCCTGACCGCTGATCACAAGGGTCTTAGAATCTTTTCTTTCGTTTCTTTGAACAATAGGAGGAGAAGCTTTAGGAATTTGGTTTGTCTTTTGATTGGTGATATAAGCATCCAGGTCCCTGGCATCTATTCTCATCTGCCTTCCTATTCTGAAGACTGGCAGTTCCCCTTTTTTAACCAGATCATATAGTGTTAATTTCGAAACTTTCAAAAGCTGTGAAACCTCTTCAATGGTATAGGAAAGCTCCTTTGACATTTACATCCCTCCATCTCCTATTTTAACTGACTGCCCGAAAAAAAGCATATTCATAAAAAATGATAAAAAGTGACAATTGTCATATCTAAACTAATTATAACCAGTTATAATTAGTTATAAGTAGATATAACTAATTAAGAAGGGAGATTCATAATGGAAAAACAATACCGTTTATTTTTTTTGTTAATGGTACTTTTTTTATTATTGGCAGGATGCTCCAGTAATGACGAGAGGAAACAAGAAGTATCTGAGGAGAAAGTAGAATTGACTATTTCAGCAGCGGCAAGCCTGCAGGATGCCTTAACGGATATTGAAGCAAGCTTCGAAAAGGAACATCCTAATGTGCAGGTGAACTTTAACTTTGGAGCTTCAGGCTCACTTCAGCAGCAAATTTCGCAGGGAGCACCTGCTGATCTTTTCTTTTCAGCTGCAGAGGATAAATTTGATAAATTGGTACAAGACGGTCTTATTGAAGAAAAGAATGGAATTGATTTAATTGGAAATGAACTTGTTCTAGTGGTGCCGAAAGATTCAACAATAGGAATCAAATCTTTTAATGATCTTTCTGAGGCAGATAAATTGTCTATCGGTACTCCAGAGTCTGTTCCTGCAGGGAAATATTCGAAGGAATCATTAGAAAATATGAACATTTGGAATACCATAGAAGAAAAAGTAGTATATGCCAAAGATGTCCGGCAAGTACTTACATATGTAGAGACAAATAATGTTGATGCAGGAATTGTCTATAAAACAGATGCCTTAATATCTGAAAAGGTTAACATTGCGGACACTGCAGATGAAAACACTCACGATGCCATCATTTATCCTTTGGGTGTGATTAAGGATACCAGCCATCCAGAAGAAGCCAAATTATTCTATGATTATCTTCAAAATGAAAAGTCAATGAACATTTTTGAAAAGTATGGGTTTAAAGGTCTAAACTAAATTAAATGGCAGCTGATTTTTGGTCACCAGTCATATTATCTGCTGAGATTGCTTCTGTCTCAGGAGTAATAGCGGTTATTCTAGGGACGATCTTAGGGAAGCTGATGGCAAATAGGAAATTTAAAGGACAAGCTATAGTTGAGACAGCTTTCCTTCTGCCATTAGTCTTACCGCCAACTGTCGTAGGTTTTTTGCTTATTGTCATTTTTGGAAGGAATAGCTTAGCGGGCCAATTAATTGAGTATTTATTTAAACAGCCAATTATGTTTACTTGGTGGGCTGCTGTTATTGCTTCAGCAGTTGTGGCATTTCCTCTGATGTATCAATCTGCTAAAACAGGCTTCGAAGCGATTGATCCTGATATTGAAAATGCAGCTCGCGTTGATGGGGCAAGTGAAGCTAAATTATTTATGAACATCACGATCCCTCTTGCATATAAAGCCATTATTTCAGGCGGTATATTGAGTTTTGCAAGAGCATTGGGGGAGTTTGGAGCTACTCTAATGTTTGCAGGAAACATCCCAGGAAAAACTCAAACGATTCCAACAGCTATTTATGTAGCAATTGATTCAGGCAATATGGAGATGGCCTGGTTATGGGTGGCGAGTATGATCGGAATATCATTTATCATGTTAGTTTTTGTCCAAATAATTAAATCTTGAATAAAATACTTATTAAGGCGGACATCCTTTAGTGGGATGTCTATTTTAAATTCAGCAAGATTGTGAAACGTTATACTTATTGCTGGACAAAAAATGCCGCCAATATTGGCAGCATAATTTCAAAACAACTAGTACATTACAATATTTACCCTCGCCTGGGAAGGACATAATACGAGTATAGCTGCTTCAGTTATCAAAATGGCATTCCTTTGATAAAACGTTTTCCAAAGGATTATTCAACAATCTTTTCCCAAGTTATATTAAATGCCAGCCTCCAAATAATCCCCAGACAAACGGCGGAAATTCCCAAATACAGATAGATCCCATACGAGATTAATGTGCTGGCGAAATGCAGACCAGCAAGTAATGCCACAATCAGCATCAATCCGAATATAATGGAACTATTGCCGTTTTGATTGTACTCATCAAAAGACTCCGAAAAGGGCAGGGATTTTTTTAGAACCATAAAACAAACGACCGCATATAGACAGGCATTGATAAATACAGCGATAAGATCCGGCAAGATTTTTGCCCCGAACAGGAAAAGGAAAAGTGCACTTAGAAGCAAGTAAACTGGTAAATATAACTTAAAGATAAATGCCTTGATTGTACCGCTGAACACTGGCTTTAGCTGTTTGAGAGGGGCAACCCGGTAAATAAAGGCACCCTTATATTTCCCTGAATACTTTAGAAGAATCATGATGGTCGGAATGATGATCAAGCTAAAGTAAATCGTTAAATATGACTTGCTGTCAGATAGCTGTGCAAAATCATCATGAAGAGTATTCATAATGAAGATAAACGGAATCACGATGGAAAAACCCAGGGATGGATAGGCTTTCAGTTTAAAATCCCGTTCATTTTTCATCATGTTGCCGGCAAATCTGAAAAATGCTCTTTCTTCAGGTGAGCGGCAAATGATTTTGAGAAGGAAGTGCCCCGCTCTACCTCGTTTCGTTTCTTTGGCTTTTCCATGATAAGCAAGCTTCTGCAGATTTTGCTCGAAGGTGCTGTTAAATTTCATATATATCCAAATGGACAGGATCGGAATAATGATCCCTAATGCTGAAAATATGAGATAAAACGGCTGGAAGGTGCCCTTCATCAACATTTCCATATTTGCCCCATACCACATTGGGAAGATGAATACCTGCCACCACTTTGGTTCAAGCGAAATCGTTAAGTCAATAAATTCAAAAGAGCGAATGAGCAATTGGTATCCAACCATGATCATAATTGACAGCCCAATTTGAACATAGTTGATGATATCTTTTAATTTTTCCCCATCAAAGACTCGTAAAATAGATAAATAGATCAGTGCGGTTAATCCAACAACCAAAAGGTCAATCAGGATGATATTTACAGCTGATATAAGGAAAAACAAGGGCCCATTTTTGAAAAGTCCCACAATCAAAGGGATTCCGACCAGTGCTATGGTAAGGAAAGAGAGATAAATGGTAACATGCACCATTTTAGCCGTGTTAATCGTTTTTCGATCGACTGGCTTTGGAAACAGAATGCTGCGATCACGAATATCCAGTAAGACAGAAGAAAAATCGGAAATCATGGAGGTCATGACAAAAAAGGTGAATATCCCATAAAGGAGGCTCATTTGGAAAAGATAATTTTCCTCCATCAGCACAAATGGAATCATAAACAGGCCAAATAATACGTAAATCCATAAAGATTTTATGTACTGATTGTTCTTTTCCTTGCCTTCTTTCTTCGCATTTTGCGAAAAAATGGTGGGCACACGCCGTCCATCCATTGTTAGCTTAACTTGCAGAATTCTCCTCATTACCTTGTAATCTACGCCAAAGCTGCTAAAAATCCGCTCAAAACGATCCAATAGTTTAAGAGTGCGATAGTCTTGCATCCTTACATCTCCCTTACAACCGATACAAATCGGGCACCAAGTTCCTTATGTTCACTGAATCCCGTAAGCTGGTTAAAAATCTGTTCCAGTGATCCTTCCGTATTTTGCTGCTTTAACTCTTCAAAGGTCCCATCTGCAGCAATTCTGCCATTATGCAGGAGAATGATGCGGCTGCTTATTTTTTCGACCACATCCATAATATGAGAAGAATAAAAGATAGTCTTTCCCTGTTCGGCAAGCTGCGCCATAATCTCTTTAAAAATCATGACACTGTTTGCATCCAAACCATTTATTGGTTCATCAAAAAACAGGAGTTCCGGATTATGCAATAAGCTTGAGATAATGAGGAGCTTTTGACGCATTCCTTTTGAATAAGAAGCTATCCGCGAATGGCAGACTTCCCCTATGCCGAATAGTTCCATTAGGGTTTTGGCTTTATCGCTGGCGAGATCGGAATCGAGGCCATACAATTCGCCCACAAAAGTTAAATACTCCTGTCCTGTTAAATTGTCGTATACTTCGGCAATTTCCGGCACATACCCTATTTTTCTTTTATACTCCATATTTCCATCAGAAATATCCTGTCCAAAGACTTTGACCTGTCCTGAATAGCCATCTTCAATGCCAAGCATTATTTTGACAGTGGTGCTTTTTCCAGCTCCGTTCGGGCCAATATAGCCAATGATTTCCCCGCTTTTCACTTGGAGAGATACGCCATTCAGCACTGACTTCGGACCATAGTTCTTTTTTAAATCATTAATCTCTAATATAACTTCCTCCATCACTATAACCCCATTTCAAAATTATTCCATTATTTCTAGTGTAACATTAGCTTTGCTGTTTGCTAAAGGGGGGATGGGTAATTCCTTTTTGTTTTTCGTCTTTTTGGGTGGAAGGAGAGAGATTTATACTAGTCTTTTTTTCCGTTTGATATTACTGGCTTTCGCATTAAACTCCCTCTAGTTCAAACTGCTTTTGGGAGTTTTTAAGGGTTGTATGATAGGGTTCCTTTTTTTATGCAACCAAGAAGTTGCTTATAATTGACAAGCAACCGTATAGTTGCATATAATCGAGATATGGAATGGGACAAAGACTCTATATTTAAAGCACTTGGCGATTCGACTCGGCGGTTTATTTTAGATGAACTTTCCGAACGCAGCGAGCTTACGCTGTATGAACTTACGGCACGTCTCGTTATGAAACACAACCTTTCCATTACGCGGCAGGCAATCGCTAAACATCTTAATACATTGGAAGATGCAGGGCTCGTAATTTCAAAACGAAAGGGAAAATATCGAGTACTTATGTTTAATAAAGAACCACTTAAAAACTTGCTGAAAGGATGGGTAGAATAAATTTTTAACTAATGACGAATGTATGAGTTTTTCTATTTGCAGCCAGATTGTTAGAGGAGAACTATACCCCGCAAGTATCAAAGGAGGCCAAAACCATGATGAAAATTATTATTACTAGTATATTTGTTCAAGATCAGGAAAAAGCATTAGAGTTTTATACAAGAACGCTAGGATTTGTAAAAAAGCATGACGTTCCCAGTGGAGCATATAGGTGGATAACGCTTGTTTCTCCTGATGAACAGGACGGCACTGAGCTTTTACTCGAACCTGATGAGCACCCTGCTGCCAAAGAGTATCAGCAGAAGCTTTTCGCTGATGGCATTCCAGTAACAATGTTTGGGGTTGCCGATATTCGCAAAGAGTACGAACGATTAGTTGAAAAAGGCGTAAAGTTTACTATGGAGCCAACAGAAATGGGCAAAGTCACAATAGCTGTCTTCGACGATACATGCGGCAACCTTATTCAGATGATAGAGCAGAAGTAATGTTGTGATAAGGCCGCTGTGAATCCAGAAGGCTTATTTAGCCCTATGCTTTAAAAAAGCAGCAATAAGCAATATAAATGATAAAAACAGAAAGCCATCTGTATTGAAGTACAGGTGGCTTTCTGCTAATTAATCTCTATTTTTTCTTTATGAATATCTTCCGTTCCGGCATCCAATGCAGTCTTATAGTATAAGATTGATATCAGCACCATGTAAGTTGTGTGAAATGATAAATGATTACAAGGTGTCTTAAAAGCCTGGCTTTTAAGACACTTTTTATTTGGAAAAAGTCCATTGCACGAATCAGAATGAGAAACAAGTACTGAGGGGGGATTTTGCGGGCATGATAGTATAAGTATCTTTTTCAAAATGGTGTTTTCCGTTTAGAATCCGCTTCTTCCGAACAAAGGCAGGTTGATAAGGAATTTCATAGTTCTTGTCGAGATTGTATAACAAATATACAATAAATTGTAAATGCTGGGATCAGAATTTGTTTGGAGGAATTATTTTGACATCAGATAAAAGTTTAAAGGTTTGTGAAAAGGGACATAAGTTTTACAAAAGCAGCGAGTGTCAAAGTTGTCCAACCTGTGATAAAGAGAATAAGCCTAAAAGCGGCTTCCTTTCGAAGCTAAGTTCACCTGCAAGAAATGCATTGGTTCACGAAGGGATTGACACTTTGAAAAAACTATCAAAGTACACTGAAAAAGAAATACTAAAAATTCATGGTATAGGGCCAGCTTCCTTGCCTATTCTGAGAACTTCATTAGAAGAAGCAGGTTTATCTTTTAAAAAATAATTAAACTTCAAATTGGATGTACTTAATGGACGGGTTCTAATATTCAAGATCAGCTGCCAAACCAGGCAGCTTTTTATTATTTAATGAGGGGGCGGGTTTGTTATCTGATGAAAAAATAAAACCTGAAAGTATTATTTTGTAAGATATTGTGTTAAGATTTTAATGTCTAAAAATTTAGACAACTTTTTTCGGACAATATGTAATTTAGGAGGTAGATATTATGAAAAACAAAAAATATATTAGTGAGAATAATACAAAGGGGAAAACGTCTATATAAATTTAATATAGCGTTTCCCCAAAAATGAAAGGGGAAAATCAGTTGAATCAAACACTGTTAATAATTGATGCCCAACAAGAATTAATTGATGGAAATCAAGAAGAAAGTACTGTTTTTAATAAAGAGCAACTTATTATGAATATCAATTTAGTAATTGAAAAAGCAAAAAAGTCCAGTGTTCCAGTTGTTTGTGTAAGGGATTTAGATGTTGCTGAAGGGATTGGCAAAGGATTTCAGGTTCACGAAGAAATTAATGTGCCTGTGGATGCTAAGATCTTTGATAAATCTGCCACGAATTCTTTTCATGGAACAGGCCTGCTGAATCACCTTAAATCTCAAAAGATTGAGCATGTTGTTATAATGGGGTGTAAAACCCAGCACTGTATAGACAGTGCAGTTCGAACAGCCACTATTAGCGGGTTGGATGTCACATTAGTGGGTGACGGACATTCAACAACGGACAGCGATGCGTTAAGTGCAGAACAAATTATCAAGCATCATAATAAAACTCTTCATGGTCATTACAATGTGGAACACTTTTCAGTTGTCAGAAATGCAGTGGAAGACTTGTTCCATCCAATACATGATTCATATAGGTAAATTGAAAATAGCCCAATGTCTTACTTAGGAATTGGGTTATTTCCATTTGTTAAGTTGAGTTGAAAATCAAATAACTTTAAGTATATGAAATAAAATACTTAAACATTAAAAAGGAAAAGCTGCCTGGTTCGGCAGCCGATCTTGCATAAGCAGCTTATGTGGTGAAGCGCTGATTTTTGCGCTTCATGGATGGCTATAGGGGCAGGTTAGTTCTAAAAGGAGATCAACTCCACACCTTTATCAGTATGGGTGAATATTATTGAATAACTGAATTAAGAAGAAAGATGATTACTTATGTCCATCTTACTGTTTAATTTATAATAATGGGGTGGAGTTCATGAATAAGGATAAAAGGTCTAAGATTGTCGCTCCTGCAGTCAACAATAACAGTAATAACTCGAACTCTAATTCTACATTACGTACTTTTAAATATAAGCCGCCTAACAATACTGGGAATATCATAGATCTTATTGGCGATATATTGTCTACTGCGGGTGATGCTTTGTCGACTATTGGATCAATCATTCAGCTAAATACAGATGTTTTTGACGACTTTCAGTCACAAGTGGATGATTTTAAGTCAGATCAAGAGAGATCAGATGCGGGAAGAGATTGATGATCTCAAGGAAAAGGTGAAACAGTTAGAGAAATTAATTAAGAGTAACCAATATTAAGTAGTTACTCTTTTTTATCTTTTGCGAGTATGTATGAATTAATTGAAATTTCACTACCTATTCTTGAAATTAGGGGTACGTTGTAAAATAAGTCATCGCTTTTTTTGTTTAATTAACGCAGTAGATTTTGAAGTATTGTCCTTAAACGGGCCAAATTGTGGAATAAGGGGTAGGATGGTTGATTGTAATTCTTGAAATTGTAGTTGATCTGCCATTTCTGAGAATGAAAATTTTCATTAAAAGTCTTTGATATATCAATAAGCCATTCAGGTAAATTAAGATTAATCACAGTTATGTCTTTATTACACCAATTATTAATTTTTGAGTGTTTCTTCAATAGGAAGGAACGCTTTTTTTGTGGAAGTTTCCATAACAGTTTCAACAACTTTTCTAACTCTAAAATATGGAGGCATGGGATGGAAAAAATAGAAAATGAATTTACCCTTGCACGTGACGTTACGTCATGTGATTTAATCAATTTGGGAGGTGAGTATTTGAAAGGAATTAATCGAGTCAGGTATGCGTAATTATAAACTTAAAACCCCAGCGCCTGATCTATTTACTAAAGAGGATTTAAAGAATATCAATGTTCCAGTTCTTGCATTAATGGCAGAAAAAAGTACAATGCATGATTCAGCAAAAGCAGTTGAAACTGGGAAAAAATATGTTAGAGATATCGATATTGTTAACTGGAAAAATGCATCTCACGCAATCAATGGTGAGTTCTCTAACGAAGTTAATGCTAAAATCTTTGATTTTGTAGAACAACATTCTAATGACAACTAAGTATATGGAAAATAAATAAATCGTCGTATTTACATCACCCTGTTTATTACTTAGACTATAAAAGTCAGAAAATTACCAATGTTATTAATGTATTTGCGGCTACCTGATAACAAAGGGGAGAGAATCTTGAGAAAGAAAATATGTATTATAGGCAGTGGCACAGCAGGATTACAGCTGGCTTATTCTCTTAAAGAAGAATTTGATGTGACTGTTATTCACTCAAACTCTTCGGATAAGATCCGAAATGGACGAATTATGTCTACCCAAGTACACTTTGGCCCAACAAGAACCCGAGAAAATCGCTTTAAAATGCCAAAATGGGAGGATAAAACTCTTCTTAAAAGTATCCACATGACAATTGGTAATCAAAAACTATTTGTTGGAAAGCTAAAAGAGCCAGCATTATCTGTTGACCAGCGTTTCTACTTTTCACACTGTTTGAAGGATCTTGAAAACAAGGGTGTCTCTTTTCGACTTTTAAGAGTAAATAAAGAACAGATAGAAAGTTTGGCAGATGAGTTTGATTTAATGATTGATTGTTCTGGAAAATCGGGCCCTCTCTTTCCATTTCCTATTGAGAAGGAGTATTCTCCTTTCCAAGTGCCTCAACGAAAATGTATCGTTGGTTATTTTTTGGGGGTAAAGCCAAATGATCCTCTAGGTGTAAGCGTAACAGTTCTGCCTGAAATAGGTGAAATGTTTGAGATTCCTGCAATGACAGAACACGGGCCTGTTACAATATTGTTCATTATGGCAGTTCCAGGTAGAGAGTTAGATGTATTTAAAGAAATAAAGCACGTAAAAGAATTTACAAATCAAATGAAAAATATAACACAAAAATATTTCCAAGACATCCACGAACGTATCCAACAAGATATCTTTGCTCTTTCCGATGATAAAGCCTTCCTTAATGTTGCCATTAAGCCTGTAATTAGAAAACCTTACGTAATCTTTAAAAATAAACTAGTAGTTGGTTGTGGAGATAGTGTTTTTCTTAATGACCCGATTACTGGTCAAGGCTGCAACCTTTCTTCTTACTGTGCTGAACAGCTGTACGAAACTTTGATTCAATATAGAAATTCAATTTGGGACATCCGAATTGGTGAGACATATTGGGATCGAACAAAAACATTTGTAAAAGAAGTAACAGAATGGACAAATGCAATGACTCAGGTACTGCCTCAGCATGTTGTGCAAATCCTGTTAGCGGGTGCAGAAAGTCAAAAGACTGCAGATGAAGTTGCAGAATGGTTTGCGAATCCACGAAAAGCCTATGAAGCTTTTTTTCAACCTTCAAATCTACATTAAGAACAGAACAAAGTAAAAAACCAATTGAATAAATGACAGCTCCTATTTCAATTGGATCTCCATCTATTCTGGTTTAAAAAGCAAAATAAATTAACTTTAAATGAAATGAAGGCCTGCATATAAAATAGTGTGTCTTTCTGTTATCAGGCCATTTAATAAATAAGTTTATATCTACAAATTTTTTACAACGCAATGCTGGTTCCTTTTTTATCTGTGTCCTATTTTCGTTATGTTGATTTTTCCAGTTACATGAAAATCAGCAGCAAGATTTCATCAAGCTGTGGGTCGGGCAGCTCCTGCAGTTCTTGCTCGTCCTGCAGTTCCTGATCAAGCTGCGGCGGGGGTGGAGATTAATAAAAAGAGAGCCGAGCTGGATTGAATGGCCAAGCGCGGCTCAGCTGCCGGTAAAATATTAACTGGGGGAACACCCCTCACACAAATGTGGGTATAACTTATTTATCTTGTGCAAGTTCTTTTCTATTGGGAGCAAGTGGCGGCTGTTCAAACCACTTGTTTTTCACCATAATACCGAACCATTTTCGGGTGATTCCCAATGTTTTTAGAATGGCTTTTTCATAAGCTAAGGCCAGGTCTGTCCGCATTGCTCCGGCAAGACCTGTTCCGTAATATACTTGTGCAGTTTGTACCAGGAAACCCATATGATACAACATTAATTTATCTGAAAAAGGAGAGTCTCTTGACGCTGTAATCTCTGATTCCCACGACATTGGGACTGGCAAATTATCCTTGTACATAATTTTTGAAAGGGCTTGCAGGCTTTCATCGGCAGTTTCTTCTAATTCCTCAAAAAACTTTCTTACTTCCTTCGATTCTGTGACTTGACTGAATCCGATGGAAAGGGCTTTTGCCATAATACCTTTTTTAATGTTAAGAGAAATACTGATTATTTCTGTAGAAGATAAAACTCTCCCTTTTCCGAAAAATCCATCAGTAAAATCTTTTGCAGTAATAAGTTCAGGCCTCTCGTTAGGATAAAAATAGGGATCTCTTTGAAAAACTCCTTTTTTCAGCAACAGTTCAATGGTTAATTCGTACATACTTTTTGCATCATCAACACATGAATTGTAAAACTCCCTTAAGTCCTTTCTGACCGAAACACTTAAAGCGGTTGTATGACCCAACAAACCATGTATAGTCATAATATGTAAATAATTTAAGCAGAATGTATCTGAAAACAATCTCTCTGCACTTTTATTGAGGTCGGACTCTGTAAACCCAATGGGAACTGGGAATCCATCCTTCTCAATGAAGGAAACAAACTGCTTCTTTTGCTTTTCCCCTGCCTTAATGGCTATTTCAAAAACTTGTTTTATTTCTTCGTCTTCTAAAATAGAAATCATATACCTATTTACGATCTCGGTCATTGTTCCATTTACATACTCCCCCCATAGTGTTCCTATTTCGGAAGATGTAAGCTTTAAATTATCATTTTCCAATTGTCTTCACCTCTTCAATATTTTTTACTAATACAGAATGAGGTATGCATTCTTTGGGCTTAACTCCTATGATTCATTGCGCAGGTTGTGCTTACTGCAGAGATTGATACGGCACCTTCATTAAGCAACTCTGAATTTGCTTATTATCGTTATATGAATTGGGACAAAGACGCTATATTCAAAGCACTTGGAGATTCGACTCGGCGGCTTATTTTAGACGAACTATCCGAACGCAATGAGATGACGCTGTATGAACTAACCGCTCGTCTCATTATGAGGCATGACCTTTCCATTTCGCGGCAGGCAATAGCTTAACACCTTTCTTATTGGCTGTCTTCGATGATACATGCGGCAACCTTATTCAAATAGCGCAGATGCAGCTCAAAAAGGGCTTTTTTCGTGGTTCTATTTTCTCATTAAAATTGCGTCATATATACGCAGACAAAATAGAACACATTATTTCAAATTAATGGATTATAGAGGGCCGAACGTTGTGATTCTGCTTTCTATACACGAATAATGTCATTTCCTCTCGAATTCTTTTATGTAAAAAGAAATTGGGGAGGATTTTTTATGTTAAAGAGATTTAGGAACATGCTGATGGTTCTTGCGGCTGGAGTTCTCATGCTTGCGGCTCCTTCATTTACAGAAGCGGCGCTCGGGGACCGGACACTTGCCAATGGATCTTCAGGGTCAGATGTGTCCGAATTGCAGGATTACCTTATGACTAAAGGGGTATTCCCGTACCATACATCGACAGGATACTATGGAAGTATCACGGTGGAAGCCGTCAAGGATTTTCAGCGTAAGCGCAATCTGAAGGTTGATGGGATTGCTGGACCGCAAACAAGCCACGCGATAAAAGTGCTGAGATATGGAGACATTGGGAAGCAGGTCATCCAAATTCAATATCAATTGAAACAAACAGGTCACTACAATTCAAATTTAGATGGTATTTATGGAAATGGCACAGTGAGTGCGGTCAAGAGCTTTCAAAAGCAGCAAGGACTGACTGCAGATGGAATTGCCGGCCCGAGGACAAGAGCGGAGCTGGATCGAAGGGCTAAGCGCGGCACAGCTGCCGGCAGAACTTTAACTGTGGAAAGTACAGCTTATACGGCAGATTGTGATGGCTGCTCTGGTGTGACAAGGATGGGGCTGGACTTAAAAAAATATCCTGACGCGAAAGTGATTGCTGTCGATCCCAGTGTCATTCCGCTTGGATCCATCGTCAAAGTTGAAGGTTATGGTGTTGCGATAGCAGCAGACATAGGCGGTGGCATAAATGGAAATTCAATCGATGTGTTCATTCCTAACCGCGGCGATGCCCTTCAATGGGGGCGGAAAAGCGTACGTGTGGAAGTGATCGAATAGGTATGGGCTGACCCGCACAATATTAGTGCGGGTCAGCTTTTTTGTTTTGGAAATTTCTAAAGAGAGAAAGGTCAATACATATAAAGCAGTATAAGACTTCATCCATATTGTGGACGGAATATGGCTCCGTTACTGATATATTAATGCTAAGAAAATTATGGAAAGGGGTAAAAAAATGATTAAGGGACTGTATGAAGCACATTTACCAGTAAGTAATATCTGTAAGTCGATTGAGTTTTACAGGGGCTTGGGGTTGGATTTAGCAATAAAATATGAAAAAGCAGCTTTTTTTTGGATTGTTAAGAATGAAAGCTGGCTTGGATTATGGGAATGTGAACAAGCACAAATTACCTATCATCCATCCATCAGACATATTGCATTTAGAGTAGATTTAGGAGATCTAAAGAATGCAAAAACGTGGCTGGAAAAGTGCGGCATTGAAATGCGTGAAGAATTTGGCTTTAAACCTCTTGAACCCATTGTAATGCCTGACCAGACACATGCTATGGTTTATTTTCATGATCCAGATGGAAATTCATTAGAATTTATCTGTAAATTATCATCTGAGCCTGAAGATAAACCTAAGATGTATCTAAGCGATTGGGAAAAGTATTTGAATAATAAAAACTAAAGTTTTTTCTTTGATTCAATGAAAGGGCGGGGCAGTTGAACAAAGGTTATAATTATAGATACAGCTTCATTGAAAAATTGTACAAAAAAGGATGCGTATCATGCCGATTAATTCTTTTGAAAACTATCCTATGACCTGGAAGCCATCCATCGAAAAAACAGATAAGCCCATCTATCAAGCACTGGCAGGGCAATTGGAACAGGATATTTTAAACGGAGTTTTATTGCCTGGAACCAAACTTCCTCCACAGCGGGAATTGGCAGATTATTTAGATTTAAATTTGAGCACCATTTCAAAAGCATTTAAAGTGTGTGAGTTAAAGGGGTTATTAAGTGCAACGGTCGGAAGCGGCACATTTGTGTCCTATGATGCTCTATCGAATGCGTATTTACTTGAAGATACAAAGCCGAAGCACTTAATTGAAATGGGAGCAACACTTCCGGATAACGCTTCTTTCGAGCCGCTGATGCTCCAGCTGAAAAGTATGCTGCAGGAAACAGATTATGAAAAATGGTTTGGTTATGGCAGGGGAGGCGAAAGCCATTGGCAAAGGGATGCAGCGGTAAAGCTAATCCGCAGAGGCGGGTTAGAAACAACCGCTGATCACATTTTATTTGCGAATGGGGGTCAAAATGCGATTGCTGCTGCACTGGCCAGTCTTTGTAAGCCGGGAGAACGCATTGGAGTTGACCAGCATACATACCCTGGTTTAAAAACTGCTGCAGCGATGCTAAGTGTGCAGCTGGTGCCAATAAAAACAGAGAACTATGAAATGAGTCCAGCGTCTTTTGAATATGCGTGTAAAAATGATAATATTAAAGGCATTTACTTGATTCCGGATTATCATAATCCGACAGCTTCCTTTATGTCGGTCGAGAATCGAAAAATGATCGCAGCCATTGCCAAAAAGTATAATCAGTTCATTATCGAAGATGCATCGTACCATCTTCTCAACAAAGACCCACTGCCTGCAGTCGCATCATTTGCACCAGAACAGGTTATCTATATTGCAAGTTTATCTAAGATATTTGCACCAGGGCTGAGGCTGGCCTATGCAGCAGTGCCGAGGCAATTTAAGGAGCCAATCTCAAAGGCACTTTATAATTTAAATGTATCCGTTTCCCCATTACTGGCAGAACTGGCAGCTCGTACGATTGTCTCGAATCAATTTGAAGTCTTAATCGAGAGTCATCAGCAACAGACTATTCTCAGAAACCAACTCGTAAACCGAAATTTGGCAGACTTTACGTGTTTAGGTGCTGAAACAGGCATCTTTCGCTGGCTGCTCTTACCAGGCAAGATTACAGGTGCTGAATTTGAAGCGTTAGCTAAACAGCAAGGGGTACAAGTATTTGCGGCTGAACGTTTTGTAGTGGGAAATAGTTGTCCGGAGAGGGCTGTAAGAGTTTCTGTCTGTGCAGCGGAAACGCTTGAAGAGCTTGAGCGAGGGTTGATTATCCTTAAACGTCTGCTAACCGGTCTTACCTAATATTGTTCGCCATACAATTATTATATTGTATGGTTTTTTAGTGCGTGTTAAGATGATTTAAATCTCGTTGGAAGATATTGAGAAATAGAATTTCTAGAAAGGGAGGTTAGATAATGTTACCTAAAGATCGTGAAAAAGTGTTAGACACCCAATCTGCTTGGCTGCAAAGCTACATTGTTTCTTCAGAAAAACAACAGCAATTATACAAAAGAACATTAATTGTCATTGTCATATCCCAAATTTTTGGAGGAGCAGGACTTGCAGCAGGGATAACAGTAGGGGCACTTCTAGCGCAAAACATGCTGGGTACAGATAGTGTAACGGGAATTCCGACCGCGTTATTTACTTTAGGGTCAGCGGGGGCTGCGCTGCTTGTGGGCCGGCTTTCTCAGCGATTTGGACGCCGGCCTGGACTTGCAGCAGGGTTTTTGGCTGGAGGCATCGGTGCGATTGGAGTAGTGGTTTCATCATTAACAAACAGCATTCTGCTTTTGTTTATATCACTGCTCATCTACGGGGCTGGAACGGCTACAAACTTACAAGCACGCTATGCTGGAACTGACCTGGCAAACCCGGCACAAAGGGCAAAGGCTATTAGCATGGCCATGGTTTCCACCACATTCGGTGCTGTCGCAGGACCTAACCAGGTGGATGTAATGGGGGAGTTTGCTATATCCATAGGAGTTCCTGCTTTAGCCGGTCCATTTATATTAGCTGCTGCAGCGTATCTACTTGCTGGATTCGTTCTATTTATTTTCCTTCGTCCTGATCCATTTATTGTGGCAAAAGAAATATCAGATGCACAAAGTAAAACCAATCATTTAGAGAAAAGTTCTAATTTGTTATCGATAAACAGGCGAGGCATTTTTGCGGGAGCTGCCGTAATGGTTTTAACTCAATTTGTGATGATCGCCATTATGACGATGACCCCCATACATATGGGACACCATGGACATGCTTTGAATGAAGTAGGGCTTGTCATTGGATTTCATATAGGTGCTATGTTTTTGCCTTCGTTAGTAACAGGTTTTCTTGTTGATAAAATTGGCCGTGCTGCTATGGCTATTGCTTCTGCTGTTACGCTGCTTGCTTCTGGGATTCTGGCTGCGATGGGACCTGCTGATTCAATGGCCGTACTCAATATAGCCCTTGTTTTACTCGGGCTTGGCTGGAATTTTGGCTTAATTAGCGGCACGGCAATTCTTATAGATTCAACTCACGCTTCTACGCGGGCTAAAACGCAGGGTTCTATCGATGTATGGATTGCTTTGTCAGGAGCATTAGGAGGAGTTATTTCTGGAATGGTTGTAGCATTTTCCAGTTATGCAGCCCTTTCTATTGCAGGTGCTGTCCTTTCATTATTGCTTATTCCCATTGTTATATGGGCAGGTATCCATCAAAAAGAGAAAAGTATAAGTGCGGATGACTGAACTTTCAGTATTATAATCAAATGTTGCTTGTGTTCCTGGTGTGCCATTTTTTCCAAATGGTACACAAAAAAATACATTACGTTTAAATTACTCAAATATGTCTAAAAAGAAAATTATTGAAGGTATGAAGCGTATGGGAGAAGTATTACATCGTGAATTGGAAAAAGAAACAACTCTTTTATGAAAAAAAGTAAGCAACTCCTTCAGGATGTACTGTACATTCATTTCAACGCTATAATAAATATTTAAACAAACCCTGCTAATAATTTGTCAATATTTTGCAATGAAATAGAACTTCAATACATCCAGACCTACGACTGGATTCATTCTTTTCTACTCTAAAAAACTCAATATTAAGCCAAGCTGCCAATAGGCAGTTTTTTTCTTTTTTGAACTTACGGCGGGCTCGCATTTAGTTGACTTTAGCAATCAATTATTCTAAAATATTTGACAAAAGCAACTATATGCAAGGAGTGGCTGTTTTGTCAAATGAGGAAAGAATTAATGCTGTGCGTCATTTTAATCGTTTTATGACAAGGCAAATTGGGGCTTTGCGTGAGGGGTTATTACATAGCCCTTATTCACTGACAGAATCTCGAATATTATTTGAAATTGCTAACAATGATAACCTTACAGCATCAAAATTAATTCACGAGCTAGGATTGGATGCAGGTTATCTAAGCCGCATATTAGCTCGGTTTGAAGAGAAAGGTCTTATTTACAAAGAGCGTTCTGCTGCAGATGCCAGGCAGCGGATTTTAAAACTTACACCAGAAGGAGCAAAAGCATTTTCTCAGCTTAATGAACGATCATATAATGAAATAGCTGAACTCCTTGGAGAATTGCCGGAAAGCGAACAAGAGCAATTAGTTAATGCTATGAAGACAGTTGAGGGATTGCTCGGCAAGAAGGAAAGTCTTAAATATTCAGGCCCCTATTTTTTACGGCAGCATGAACCCGGTGATATGGGATGGGTTGTTCGGCAGCATGGCATTTCCTATTCGAAGGAATATGGATGGGATGAGAGTTTTGAAGCTCTTGTATCTCAAATTGCGGCGGATTTTATTAATAACTTTAACCCAAAGCGTGAACGCTGCTGGATTGCCGAAATGAATGGTGAAATTGTTGGTTCCATTTTTGTTGTAGAAGGAGATGAATATATGGCTAAACTTCGATTACTAATTGTAGACCCAAAGGCCAGGGGATTAGGTCTAGGCTCACAATTAGTTGAAGAATGTATTAACTTCTCTAGACGAACTGGATATAAGAAGCTCGTCCTATGGACGAATAGCGTGCTTAAAGAAGCCCGGCATATTTATCAGAAAAAGGGATTTAAACTAGTAAATGAAGAAAAACATCATAGCTTTGGGCAAGATTTAATTGGAGAAACGTGGGAATTGTCACTGTAAAAATACAAGTCATATTCATAAAATAGGATGAGTTACTTAAATATCTTGGCTGCCGTTTTGGCTGCTTTCTTTGTGCTGACGAGGCAGTTTTACAGAAAAATTGTTGTCCTCTAGAATTTCTGCCATCTTTAAAAATGAAAAAAAACAGCATACTTACTCATTGCAGAGTAAGTATGCTGTCGTGTCATGCCCTTGCCTAAAGAAGCTTTTTAAGAATAAGGCTTAATATACTTTATCGCCATTAAATATAGAGTTTTTGACAATAACATAATCTACGTGACGAATCGAGTCTAAAGTGGTTCCGCCAGCATATGAAATAGAAGATTGAAGATCTTGTTCCATTTCAGTTAACGTATCCTGCAGGGAGCCTTTATGCTCAACGTACATTTTCTTGCCTTCTACGTTCTTCTTTTCACCTTTTTGAAATTCCGAAGCAGAGCCGAAATATTCTTTAACCAGTTTTCCATCTTTTTCGATGGTTTCTCCTGGCGATTCTTCATGTCCGGCAAAAAGGGAGCCAATCATGACCATGGATGCACCAAAACGGATTGATTTGGCTATATCACCGTGTGTTCGTATTCCTCCATCAGCAATAATCGGTTTAGTTGCTGCCTTTGCACACCAGCGAAGGGCTGCCAGCTGCCAGCCTCCAGTTCCGAAGCCTGTTTTAATTTTTGTGATACATACTTTACCAGGACCAATCCCGACTTTTGTCGCGTCAGCACCGGCATTCTCAAGTTCCCGCACAGCTTCAGGAGTACCAACATTACCAGCAATAACAAAGCTCTCGGGCAAGTATCTTTTAATATGCTGAATCATATTAATGACAGCATTTGAATGGCCATGTGCAATGTCGATCGTGATGAAATCAGGAGTAATCCCTGCCTTTGCAAGCTCTTCTATGAATTGATATTCTTCTTCTTTCACACCAACGCTAATGGAAGCGTATAAACCTTTTGCCTGCATATTCTCTACAAATGACAGCCGTTTTTCAGGCTCAAAGCGGTGCATAATATAAAAATAATTATTTTCAGCAAGATAAAGGGCGATCTTTTCATCAATGATGGTTTGCATATTGGCTGGCACCACAGGAAGTTTAAATTGGCGGCCTCCAAGTGTCACGGTGGTATCGCACTCAGAACGGCTGTTAACCACACATTTAGCAGGAATTAACTGAATATCTTCATAATCAAATACATTTTCCATGATAGACACCCCTAAAAGAATAATTTTAATAGTAATGTTCGGAAATAACTTAAAGCAACAAAAAAATCCTGACTATAAATGGGCAGAGCAATCCTGCCCATTCGTAGTTAGGATTTATCGGCTCCTAGTAGAAACTCTTAGACCATATTTCTAAGAATATACGAATGATGTTAAATATTTTATATAACCACAAATTTGATTATAAACGAACTTTTATAGTGTGTAAATGTTTATTATTCGGATTTTACTTAAAAATAGAAGAGGTTTGGCCATTATCAATAAATAATATGGTTTTTTATAAAAATTTTTTGAATCAGTTACTAGAGAAATGCATGAAGACAGTTCATATTTTCCTAGTTATTCTAATAAAAGGCCGTCAAAGCAATAAATAGAAAGAGGAATTATTGCCTGAATTATTGAAGTAAAGTCTTAATGAAAGGTGGCTGTTATAGAAGGTGGATAAAAATATTCTGGAGGATGGGCTTACAATCATTTCCCAATGCAAAAGTAAGACAGGAGGCATTTGGCAGGCTCATATTGGTGCTGCAGCAATTGCTGGTTATTTTTTTGTTAGGGATAATGACCTGATCAAGAAGTTAGGACCAAACGTTTATAAGCAGTCAATGGCTATGATTGAAGAAAATTGTCCAATAAGCAGGAACCAGCGTTATTCCGGATGCAATATAGAGAATTCTTCTGACGCGATACTTGGATCACTTGATAAAACTATCGATCACCTGCATTGGGTTGGTCATAACGTTATTTATAGTGCAATCAGTCTATTGGCGATTCATGAACTTAATGGATGGGGGACAGATGACGATCTTTCAGGAATATGTGACCTCATCCTGTCATTCGAAAAAACGATTCCAGGACGATCATGGATTGGTTTCTCGGCTTCTGAAGTCAAAAGATTAGCGATAAATGAAGAAGATTACCTTGATAAAATTGAAAATCCAAGTCAACTTTCGTACTTAGTGCTGGAACAATTATCGGAGTTCCCAATCATATATCGTGCAGAATCGCACCATGACTTGATTGGCCATATGATTACATTTTCTCATGCATTGAACATTTTACATGACCTTGGGCATGTTTCTTTTTTTAAGAGAGGACTGCCGCCTCTTCTTAAATTGATAAAAGTTCTTCGAAGCAGTCTCCATGCTACACCAGGTGAACCCATAAAGCTGATTTCACCAGTTGATCATCTGCCTTTACAAAAGGCGGAACCATCGGAGTTTTTGCCAGCTGCGTACAATTTTTGGACAAAAGACTATAGCCGGAGTAATTGGGATTTTGGACATATTTTTAAATTTTCTTTTAGTTTCTACGATCATTTACGGCGAGTTGAGAGAGTGAGCGATGCATACTTCGAAAATTTTCGGTATGTGATCAGCCAATAAATAAGGGCCAGATAAGTAATCATCATTAAAAGGAAGAAGAGTTGAGTGTGTTTAAAAAGGGGGAGATGACATGATTTTAGAAGCTGTTATTCTGCAAGTTAAGCAAGGTATGGAAGAGGATTATGAGGAAGCATTTCGGGAAGCATCAGCAATCATTTCTTCAATGAAGGGTTACATATCCCACGAATTACAGCGATGTATGGAAGTTAAGGGGAAATATAAGGCATGGTAATCTGTCTTCAAACTAAAGCTGCTATAACAAAAAGATCCTGACAGGCATCAGGATCTTTATCGTTATCGCTCATTTTTAATAAAAACGGTGCTGCAGCCATAACTCCAATCACATACAAAAGCAAAATAAATAAGGGCAATAAAATGAGCCAAAACAACCCGTGGAGCCTCTTTTCCTTTTTTCCATCCCGATACTGACTCTGACAAAAATATTAATTTATTTACTCATTGATTTTTACACTTTTTGCAGTCGTAAGAGAAGCTTTTTTAATCGATTTTTCTATCATGTACTGAAATCCATAAATTACAATTGCGAAACCAACGCAAATAAAGTACCACATCGTATGATTCATCTTTTTAAATTTAAATATTTCAAGGTTTTCCTAGATTTGTGCAAAAGGGTAGGCATTAATAGCGTCTAATACCATATTTGTTAGTAAGAATTTGCTGAATTTCCCATAGGATACCTTAAAAATCCAGTGTTGCTACAAAAAATGGACCTAAAATATAGCTGAAATCTACAAGTCCTGGAGATAGAGGGTTTTTATTAACCCACCAATTTTTCTTATTTGCAATTACGCTAAGCAAACTTATAAACAAGTTGGTAAAACATGCCACAGGCAAGAATCTAAAAAATGAACTCTTCCCCATGAAAGGAACCGTTAGCCAAGGAAAGAGTACCATAGCAAGTGAGAATGTAATTTTTCTATTGTGTTTAGACATAAATTTGCTCCTTCTTAATTGTATTTAACCTTATTATTGCCTTCATATATGCCATTATTAGTATTTGTTATTGTATTTAGATCCTGATTATCTTATGTTTTTTCTTATAGAACTTGCCGGTTTAATTTGAAAGAATACATAGAAAATCTCGAATTCGAGATAAATACATTGCATTTTTATCACTTGAGTGGTAAAGTAATGATAATCAAAGGGAGGGAAAATATGATATGAAAAATAATACTCTCGGATCACTTATCTGGCTGCGGATCACTCGTTTCACACATCAAAGTAACTTGCTCTCAAATGAATTTTTAAAGCAATTTGATATAACTACTGCACAATTTGATGTGTTAATGCAAATTTCAACTTACGAGCCAATAACACAAAGTGAATTAGCTAAGAAAGTCACCGTAACACAGGGCGGGATTTCCCGTATGCTGACCCGTCTTGAGAAAGACGGACTTATTAAACGAAAGCAAGATTGGAAAATAAAAACAATTTCGTTAACAAATAAGGGCCGTGAAAAATTAATTAATGCGTTTGATGCCCAGCTTGCCTTCCAATCCTCATTTTTTGAGGAAAGTTTAACTGAAGAAGAGCAAAAAACATTGTATTCACTCATGTCCCGTGTACAGAAAAATAGTGAAATGAAAATGTCAGATAGATAATTTTTTTGTTTAGTCACTTGATTAGTCAAGTGTAAAAAAGGAGGTTAAAGGTATGTACGCCATTCCAGGTCATCATCATATTTCAATGATTACAAAAGATGCAAAACAAAATAATCACTTTTATCGTGATGTACTCGGTTTACGTCGTGTAAAAATGACGGTTAACCAGGATGATCCGTCAATGTATCACTTGTTTTATGGGGATAAAACAGGAAGTGCAGGCACAGAGTTATCATTCTTTGAAATCCCGCTCGTTGGACGCACATATAGAGGCACCAACGCCATCACTCAAATAGGTTTGCTTGTGCCATCAGAAGAAAGCTTAACCTATTGGAAAGCCCGTTTTGAAGAATATGGTGTGCAGCATGGGGATATTACAGCATATGCCAATAGACCAGCCCTGCACTTTGAAGACTCTGAAGGGCTGCGCATGGTGCTGCTGGTATCAAATGGGGATAAAGCAGAACATTGGGAATCGTGGGAAGGATCAAGCGTACCCTTAGAACACCAAATTCAGGGCATGGGTTCAGTAGAAATAACCGTTCGCAGACTTGATAAAATAGCGAGGACACTAACAGAAATGTTTGGTTATACAGAAGTATCACGTACGAAAGATGAAGCAATTTTTCAGGCAGTAAGCGGCGAAGCATTTGGCGAAATTGTAGTAAAACATTTAGATGGTCCTGCTGAAAAACCTGGACGCGGCAGTATTCATCATTTAGCCATTCGTGTCAAAAATGAGGCTGAGCTTGTCTATTGGGATGAACAAATCCGAGTACGCGGCTTTCATTCATCTGGCATTGTGGATCGCTTCTACTTTAAGAGTTTGTATTTCCGTGAATCGAACGGTATTTTATTTGAAATTGCAACAGACGGACCTGGCTTCACAATCGACGGAGATATTCAAAAATTAGGCGAAAAATTAGATTTGCCTCCATTTTTAGAAGCCCGCCGTACCGAAATTGAAGAAAATCTAAAACCGATTGAGGAGAATTAACTATGGAACAATTTCGCATCAATTCATCCAAAGGTATGGAATTTGGGCTGTATTCATTGGGAGATCATATTCCTAACCCGCTAACAGGAGAGCGTATTTCAGCTCAAGCCAGAATTAACGAATTAATAGAAGCCAGTAAGCTGGCAGAACAAGCAGGTATTGATGTTTTTGGCGTTGGTGAAAGTCACCAATCCTACTTTACTACACAAGCACACACAGTTGTCTTGGGTGCCATTGCTCAAGCAACAAACAAAATTAAAATCACAAGTTCAGCAACTGTACTAAGTGTTTCAGATCCTGTAAGAGTATATGAGGACTTCGCCACTATCGATTTAATTTCAGATGGTCGTGCGGAAATCGTTGCAGGTCGCGGGTCTCGTGTAGGCGCCTATCACCTGCTTGGCGTTAATTTACAAGATTATGAAGAAATTTTCGAAGAGAAATTAGAACTACTTAAAAAAATAAATGAAGAAGATCATGTTACATGGCAAGGAGAATTCCGAGCCCCATTAGAAAATGCCCATATTCTTCCACGGCCAAAAAAAGGTTCAATCCCAATTTGGCGTGCTGTTGGTGGTCCGCCAGCTAGTGCAATTAAAGCAGGATTTATGGGGATTCCGATGATGCTGACCACTTTAGGCGGACCAGCCATCAACTTCAAACCTTCTGTGGATGCTTATCGAGATGCTGCTGATCAAATTGGCTTTGATTCAAAAACATTGCCTATTGCGACAACCAGCCTGTTCTATGTTGCAGATACAACAAAAGAAGCATTACAAGGCATGTATCCGCACATTAATGGCGGCTTCCAAGCCATTCGCGGCGGCGGCTATCCAAAACAGCAATTCGCCCAAGCACCTGATACACGTGATGTATTAATGGTTGGCAGCAAAGAGCAAATTATTGAAAAAATGCTTTACCAATATGAGCTTTACGGTATGCAGCGCTTCATGGCCCAAATTGACTTTGGCGGTGTACCTTTTGAGAAAATTATGAAAAATATCGAAATCATCGGCAACGATATTATTCCAGCCATTAAAAAATATACAGCCAAATAATATTAAAAGGAGAGAACAGCACGAAAATCGTAGCACTATCAGGTTCAATCGTAGGTTCAAAAACGAAAACAGCTATGCTTAAAACAGTAGAAATTTTATCGCAAAAATACGCTGCTTCGTAAAACATTATGCGGGTAGAATTTCCTCATAAAATGACATCTTTTTATTTTTGATCATGACTATGTATCTCAAAAAACATTATAAGTTCAGCCTCCACAATTTCTCCATATTTATTTGCTATTGTTTTATTGGTAATAGAACTTGAGGGAGGAAACAAAATGAAATCAAGTTTTTGGATTTCTTCATTATTATTAAGCACGATTATTATTGGAGGATGCAGTGCGGGGAATACACAGTCAGAAAATGAATCTGAAAAAAATCAAGCCATGGACCATACCAAAATGGAACCTGAACAGAAAATGGGGGATATGGAGGAAATGGAAGGGCATATGAGTCATGAAAATCCTGCAGCACTTAATGACTCGACAGAGGAAAATGAGCTGGCGATACCGCCTTTGCTTGAACCCGTGGATGGAAGTTATCCTATTACTGCGCAACAAGGAACGACGGAAATATTTGAAGGTATTCAAACAGACACGTACGGATATAATGGTTCTTTTTTAGGTCCTGTGATTCGTATAAAAAGAGGGGATGCCGTCACATTTAAAACAAGGAATGAGTTAACTGAGCCAACAACATTTCATTGGCATGGCTTGGATATTCCGGGTAAAGGCGATGGAGGACCACATCAAGTAGTCGAACCTGGTGAAACAAAAGATGTAAAATTCACAGTCAATCAGGAAGCATCTACCTTATGGTTCCATCCTCATCAAAAAGGCATTACAGCAGAACAAGTGTATAAAGGTCTGGCAGGCCTCATTTATGTTGAAGATGAAAATTCTCAAAAACTTGGTTTGCCAGATAATTATGGAGTGAATGACTTTCCATTAGTTTTTCAGGATCGTCAGTTTGATGATAAAAACCAATTAAATTTCAAAGCAATGCATAATGATGATGGAACAATTGGCAATACTTTATTGGTAAATGGCACACTGAATCCTAAATTAACCGTAGGGGCGGAAAAAGTCCGTTTGCGTTTATTAAATGGATCAAACGCTCGTAATTATACATTCAAATTAAATACTGGTGATTCATTTCAGCAGATTGCAACGGATGGCGGATTCTTAAATGAACCGTTAGAAATGAGTGAAATTACTCTGACACCAGGGGAAAGAGCCGAAATAATCGTTGATTTTTCAAAGCAAAATTCGAACAGCGACATTGCATTAGTAAATGAAGAAGACACCATTTTATTGCCGTTTAAAGTCAGGGATGAACAAACAAATTCGGCAGAACTGCCAGAAAGTCTGAATGACTATAAAGTAACGGATGAAGAAAGAAGCTTGCCGGTAGCTAAAAGACTTGAGCTGTTTGGAATGGGAATGCATGTAACCATTAATGGTAAACAATTTGATATGAACCGAATTGATTTTACCCAAAAACAAGGGGAAACTGAGATTTGGGAAGTGTATAATAAGCCAGATCCGATGGGTGGAATGGTACATCCATTCCATATTCATGGAACACAATTTAAAATTGTTACAATTGACGGAGAAGATCCTCCTGAAATCCTTCAGGGATGGAAGGATACAGTTGCAATTGAACCCGGCCAAACAGTAAAACTGGCAGTAAAGTTTAATAATAAAGGGACTTATATGTACCACTGTCATTTGCTGGAACACGAGGATAATGGAATGATGGGGCAAGTTGAAGTAAACTAAATTAGGAGGTGATAAGGATGAAGAAAAAAATAGCTTTGGCCATATCACTTATTTCTATTGTTTTAGCTGGCTGCGGACAAACAGATTCAAATGATGAGGCAGCTGTAAAGGCTGAAAATATTAAAGAATTAGTGAATGATTACAGTTTAGGAAACATAAAGAGTGAGTCTGCTTCGATTACCTCACAAGAGCTAATAGTAAAAAAAGCGGATGGTGACGAACTAGTCTATGATCTCCCGAAAGAAGAGTTTTTCGTTTCTATTGCACCTTACGTTAACGAAACTCACCCTTGAACTAATCATAGCTTGACAGGTTGTCAAGGTGAATTAAGTGATAAAGAGTTTGATGTATATATTGAAGATACGGAAGGCAATGAGATTTTGAATGAAAAGGTAAAGTCCCAATCTAATGGGTTTTTCGATCTTTGGCTCCCAAGAGATAAAACATATCAAATAAAGATTAGATATGATGGAAAAGTATCAGAATCAGAAATTTCAACTTTTGAGAATGACGGTACTTGTATTACAACTATGCAATTGATTTAAAGGCACCTTAAGGGTGCTTCTTTTTTTGTGCATAAATTCTTGATATTTATATTTTAAAATGAGATTATATTTATTCTCATTAAAGGAGAAGGAAGTATGTATGATTTTTTTAGCCAAATAAGCAATTTACTATCTCAGCCCTTGGTCAATATCGGAATTAGTACTAAAGGAATTCCTGTTCTATCTGCTTTTGTTTTGGGAATTGTCGGTGCAGTGGCTCCATGTCAGTTTACAGGAAATCTAGGTGCGATTACGGTTTACGGTAATCAATCTGTTCAACAAAAGGTTGCCTGGAAGCACGTGCTATTTTTTATCTTGGGAAAAATCGCCGTTTTTTCTGGACTTGGTCTGTTAGTTTGGATTGTAGGCAGTGAGATAAGAACATCGTTCATTACTTATTTTCCATGGATTAGAAAGATAGTCGGCCCCTTATTTATTATCATCGGGCTTTTTATGTTAGGTATCATAAAAGTAAATAAAACTTTATCTTTTGGCAGCTTCCTGGAGAAGTTTCAAACAAGGGGCAGTCTAGGGGCATTTTTAATGGGGGTAAGCTTTACACTTGGATTTTGCCCAACTATGTTTACTTTATTTTTTATCACTCTCATGCCCATGGCTGCAGCTGTCAGCTACGGGGCTGTCCTCCCTGTATTTTTCGCCATTGGGACATCTCTGCCTTTGATCATTGCGATATTTCTAATCTGGTATCTGGATTTGGGAGGGTCATTGATTAAAAAGAAAGGGAGGAAGTTGGGGACAGCCGTTCAGAAAGCAGCTGGCATTGCAATGCTAATATTAGGGGCCCTTGATACAATTACCTATTGGAGCCTTTGAAAAAACAAGAAGAAATGACTCTAGAAGACATTAAAAAAATACATCTATTTTTCCATTTCGTATACAAAAGCGCCTCCGAATCCAAGAGAAGAGAAATAAGGTTGAAGAGCAGTGAAGTGTTTCACTTAAACTGTAGGGTGCTATTATTCAACAAGTACACAAAAAGATCCTGAAAGAAGGCTTCAGGATCTTTGGATATAATAGAAAAAATGCATAGTTGACTATGAAGTCCGAAGAAGAAAGTTTGATAACACTCTTCATTTAATCACACATCATTAAGCTATTGATTTTTTTAATAAAAATGGTGCTGTCATAATCACTCCCACAACATACAAAAACAACGCGAAGTAAGCAGGGAGCAGGTGGATGAAATCAGTATAGTTAATAATAAAATGAGTTAAGATTCCAGCTGCGAAAGCCGGGATGGCACCTATTGTAAAGGTCCACCACACCCAGCGTTCCCCTTCGCGAATTCCCCATAATGCCAGCATCAGCACAAGTAAGCCCACACTTAAAAGTGCACTTCCGAACCCTGCACGGTCATGTGCAATCACAGGTATTAATTTATTATTAAACTCGTTAAGAGCATCCGGAGTAAGGCATAGATAGGTGAGATCCGTCGGTACGAATACACTTGAAGCTCCAATGGCGGAAATGACGATTCCGCCAATAGCTAAAGAAAATCCCAATATCACAAAGCATAGCTGGCCAATTAAGCTCAGCTTCCACAGCTGACTATTGGAAAGATTTGAACTAGAGGGGGATGCACTTGCCGTTCTTGTTTTTACATACCCCAAAACAAATAAGGGCAATAAAAGGAGCCAAAACAGCCCATGGAGCCAATCAAAATAACCGTAGCCAATAAACAGGAGAATTCCTAAGAAGCCTATGGTACCTGCTATATTGACTGCTTTTCTTGCCCAATGGAGGCCATGTCTTATTCCGTGCCTGGCAAGCTGCATATAGATGATTCCGCCTGAGATCATCGTTCCTGAAAGCGTCATCCTGTCATGGGCCATAAAATATAGAATGGCAGGATTAAAGTAAACAATATCTCCTCTAAGAATCCCTAGAAAAATTTCATCATAGGGAAGGATCACTGAAGTCATGCTGAAAAACAGGGCGATGATTCCTCCAATTGTAATAGCTAATCCAAATAGCCAATACCAAAGCCATCCCTCAAGTTTGGCAGGCTCCTTCGGGAACGTGCTGCTATAGGCTTCATTAATCCGTTTGGGCAAACCAGGTCCAGTGAAAATATACTCATCGCCTAGCATGGTTAAAGAAGCTCCATTTTCAAGTAATTTAATCGCATCTGAAGGTTCTTTAATACAGCCCGAAGTGATGATGGGATAATCTTCACTGAACAAATTCCTGAGAACTGCCAGTTTATGTATGAGTTCTTCCGGTGAATCACTGCCTATAACGAGAATTCCGTCTGGTCTATATTCCTGGATCCTCTCCATGTGGTGGAGGCTATCATCTGGTGAAATAGAGAGAATCATAGGTTTATTTAATTCATTTTTAAACTGGATAAATTGGCTTGCTGATTGGAAAGTATGGCTGCTTAAAATAAATCCGTCGCTAAAAGGAAGCAGCTCTTCACAAATTTGCTTTGCCTCCTGATAAGTTCCTTCCACATTAATAAGAAACGGAATCTTCTTTTTCTTTAAGGAATTTAGCTGTTTCTTAGCCGTCGGTAACTCTGCGGAAGCGTCAGTAAGTCTATGTATCTTCTTTTGTTTTGGGTCTATATATAGTTCTTCTCCTGATCCATGAATGGAAACAGGCCCAATTTCAATAAAGCCAAACCCCAGATTCTGAAAAGCCTTCATCCCGGATAATTGAGGATCAATCTTGCCGATTAGTCCAACTGGAGTGGAAAAATGGATGCCGAATAAGTTTTTCGCAACTTTTCTGGAGGGTTCCATATGACCAAGAAATTCTATGAAAGCTTCTCCTATTCGGCTGGATGAAATCATGCTCATCCCGCGATGTATAAACTCCCGGCTGAAGGAAGGAGGAAGCTTCTGAAGTATTGGCTTAAAAATAGGATGATACGACCAATCCGGCAAACAAAACACCTCTGTATTTTTTTTCTATTTTAACATATAGGTTAGATTGGATTATGTTGTTTATAGAATGAAGCAGCAGTAAAATGGTCTGTGCTTTATTATCGATTGACAGTATTGCGCAGTGTTAAAGGATTGCGGAAATCTTTTTTTTCGACTAGAGGATAGGCAAAAAGAAATACCAGCCGAATTACTGGAATATTATGTTAGTATTGGTGTGTTGAGATAGGGAGCAGGGAGATGGCAGTGTGGAAAGAAGAGTTGAATTATTGTCAGTAGATGGTGCATCCATTGAATATTCCGTTATAGGGAAAGGGGAGCCTATTTTTGTATTTCATGGAGGACACTCAAATTGCAACGAAGAATTTGGTTATAAAGCTTTAGTGGATAATGGATATTCTATCATTACCCCTTCTAGAGCAGGATATGGAAGTACTTCCAAAGAATTGGGAAAAAGTTTAACCGTTGCTTGTGAGTATTATGTTAAATTGTTAGACCATCTTCGAATTGAACAAGTCCATATTATAGCTATTTCAGCTGGTGGGCCAACAGGAATACGATTCGCGTCTTTATTTCCGGAAAGAGTGAAAAGTCTTATCTTAGAGAGTGCTGTTTCAAAGGAATGGCTGACACCAAAAGATCTGGAGTATAAGGCAGCGCATATTATCTTTCGGCCATCTATTGAAGGGTTAACTTGGAAGGTGCTTGGTTTTTTCAATAATTCATTTTCGAAGTTAATGTTTAACATGATGTCTTCGCAGTTTAGTTCCCTCTCAAAAGAGGACATTAAACAAAGAATCGCTGACAGTGATATTGAGGAATTTAAAAAGATGAATAACCGTCAACGTTCGGGTAATGGTTTTCTTATTGATATTAAACAAACCAAAGAATTAACAGTCCAAGATTTTAAATGCATCTCGTGTCCTGCTTTGATTCTTCATAGTAAGAATGATGGTTTTATTCAACTGGAACATCCTTATTATGCCCATGAAAATATTCCGCATGCTGAAATAAGGGAAATTGATTCGTGGGGACATTTAATTTGGATAGGTAAGTTATCAAGTGAAAGAGATAAGCAGCTTATTTCATTTCTTAAGTTACATAAACTTGAGGATTCTTTTTGTTAATTTTATTATCATTATTGGTCGTAATAGGGTTTAGTAGAGAGGGAAAAGCGCATATGAAAAATGTTTTTAGTCGTGTAATGATAAAAGATAAGGATCAAAATATTTTAGTAGTGCAAGATAGACCGGGTCTGTGGAATTTTCCAGGGGGGAAACAGGAATTAGGCGAAACCCCTATTGAATGTGCAGCATAATAATGAAAATAGGAGAATGCATTCTGTAAATTGTTAAAGCATTCCATTTACATAAAGATGAATAGTAATTATAGTTATTAAAGAGTTATTATGTCTTCAATTCAAATATATATATTAGTGCTAAGCAACTTAGTGTACCGATTAAAATAAAACATAAAGGAGATAGAGATAAAATGGAATTCTGGGAATCAAGCTTTATAGAAAAACAAACGATGTGGGGATTTGAGCCTGCAGATTCTGCCATCTTAACAAAGGATTTTTTCCTTGAAATGAATGTCAAGGATATACTATTTCCGGGTATTGGTTATGGTAGAAATGCGAAGGTTTTCATTGGAAATGGAATAAATGTTACAGGTATTGAGATTTCAAAAACAGCAATTGATTTGGCGAGGCAAAATGGACTTGATAGCAGAATTTTTCATGGTTCAGTAACTGAGATGCCTTTTGATAACAAACTTTACACCGGTATATTCTCCTATGCTCTTATTCACTTATTGAATAAGCATGAGAGAGAGAAGTTTATTAAAGATTGCTATAATCAGTTAAAGCCAAATGGGTATATGATTTTTACAACTGTTTCAAAAAAAGCCCCCATGTTTGGTAAAGGCAAACAATTGGATAAAGACTATTTTGAGATAATGGAAGGAGTAAAAATGTTTTTTTATGATTCTGACTCCATAAAACAAGAATTTGGAGATTACGGCCTGGTAGAGTTCTCAGAAATTGACGAGCCAAGTAAGGACATGAAAAATAAACAGCCAATAAATTTCTTAATGGTAAAATGTAAGAAAGTATAGTACCAGCTGCCAACACGGCAGCTTATTTTTATTGTGCTAACGGGACGGGTTAGAAGTATAAGAAAAATAATAAGGGGTAATAAAAGAGCAGTGTTTACGCTGGAAACGTAAACACTGCTCTTTTTTAAAAAATCATTGAAAATAAAGAGAGAATGTGGTAAATTTATATAGATGCACATTATATAATTAAATTTAAATATATTATCCCTATCTTAATTATATAATGCAATCAATTCGTTTGTCAACCCTTTTATAAACTTTTTTTAAGGAGTGTTTGCTATGAATTCGAAACTTCAGCAGGAGCAAAAACGGTTGGACAGTGTAATGGAGACCATTACGGAGGAAGTCAGCAGATTGGAAGATGAAACCTCCAGACGTAAAAACGAAGTGATTCATATCCGCAAACACTTTTGGGATGAAATCAAGGTAAATACAGATACCTTTGATGATTACCTTGAGACCATCATCGGCTTGAGGCAGGAGGCCCAAGCTCTGTCCGTAAGCCAAAGCACCCATAAGCATGCATCCAAGCGCTTGTCCACGCTGCGCCGAATGCAGGAGGTTCCCTACTTCGGGCGGATCGATTTTATTGAAGAAGGTTCTTCAGATCAGGAACAAATCTATATTGGCATCAGCACGCTGCGTGATGCTAGCGGCGAAGATTTTCTTATCTACGACTGGAGGGCTCCGGTCTCAAGCGTCTACTACGATTACCAGCCCGGTCCGGCTAAGTATGAAACACCTGGAGGCACAATCCAGGGCACATTGGAGAAAAAGTGGCAATATCTGATCCGGAGCGGCGTTCTTCAATCCATGTTCGATACGAGTCTCACCATTGGAGATGAGATCCTGCAGCAGGTTCTGGGCAAAGGCACTGACAAACATATGCACAATATAGTAGCTACCATTCAACAGGATCAGAACCGGATCATCCGTCATGATCATGGAAAGCTGCTCATTGTTCACGGTGCAGCCGGCAGCGGCAAGACATCGGCTGCCCTTCAGCGGATTGCTTATTTACTTTACAAATATCGGGATAATCTGAATGCTGATCAAATTATTTTGTTTTCTCCTAATTCAATGTTTAACAGTTACGTGTCCAACGTGCTGCCGGAACTTGGTGAAGAGAATATGCAGCAGGTCACATTCCAGGAATACCTGGACCACCGGCTGAGTAAAGAATTCGAAGTTGAAAATCCTTATGGGCAATTGGAATATGTTTTAACTGGAGCCAATTCCCCTTCATACAGGGCAAGGGTTGCGGGAATCCAAATCAAAGCATCTGCCCGTTTTTTTGAGGCGATTAACTCATACATGAAGTCACTGGAGATATCTGGAATGTTATTTAAGGACATGATTTTCAGAGGAAAGCCGATTGTCACCGCTCAGCAAATTGCAGACAGGTTTTACAGCAGTGACACCTCACTCCGCTTTCACAACAGACTTGAAAAATTGAAGGATTGGCTCATTGAGCAAATAAATGAAGCTGAAAAATCCGAACGGAATAGGCCATGGGTGCAGGAGGAAATCGAGCTTCTCAGCAATGAGGAATATCATAAGGCACACGCCTACCTGGCGAAAAAACGCGGCTTTAAAGGAGATTCGATTCATGATTATGAGATCGAGCCTAAAGTGTTAGCGCGCTTGATTGTTCGGCAAAAGCTGAAGCCATTGCGAAAACGAATCCGGGCATTTTGTTTTGTCGATTTTAAGGCGATATACAAGCAGTTTTTTGCTGATCCCCGGCAGATTAAACAGTGGGTAGAAGAGGAAACGCCAGCATCATTACCGGAAATTTGCCAGGTGACACAGGAAAGACTGGATGAAGATAAATTATTTTATGAAGATGCTACTCCGTTTTTATATATGAAAGAGCAGATTCAAGGCTTCCAGACGAATAGCTCGATTAAACACATCGTGGTTGATGAGGCGCAGGATTACTCGCCTTTTCAATTCGAGTTTTTGAAGCGCTTGTTTCCTGCATCAAAGATGACAGTGCTCGGCGACTTTAATCAGGCCATCTTCACTCATGCCAGTGAAATGGCTGATTTTCAACCGCTTACGGGCCTTTACGGACCGGATGAAACGGAAGTGATCAATTTAGCAAGGAGCTACCGGTCTACAAAGCCGATCATCGAATTTACAAGAAGACTGGTTCCAAACAGCGAGAGAATTATCCCTTTTGATCGCGACGGCAAACTGCCTGAGCTAAAACAATTGTCCAATCATGCAGAACTGCACAACTCAATTGCCTCCAAAGTCGCAGAATTGAGAAGTCAAGGGCTGGATAGCATTGCAATTATTTGTAAATCAGCTGAAGAAAGTTTAAAGGCATATGAAGCCCTGTCCGGCATCGATGGAATTAAACTCTTGAAAAGCAACTCGATTGAATATGAAGAAGGGGTCGTAGTCGTGCCGTCTTATTTGTCCAAGGGCATAGAATTTGATGCCGTCATCATTTATGATGCATCGGAAAATGTATACGGTGATGAGAGCCTGCGCAGAGTTTTCTATACCGCCTGTACCAGAGCTATGCATGATTTGCAGCTCTACAGCGTTGGTGAACCGAGTCCGTTTTTGCGGAATGTTTTGCAGGAAGGTTTCATCCAGGCCTGATTCAGTTGGGTTTATACGATAAACAAATATAACTTAGAAAGCAGGGCTGATTCTATATGTCGCAGGAAAACACTTCTGTTCAAAAAAAACCGCTATATGGCATGATCGCCATTTTATTTATTGGGGCTTTTGTTGCGATATTGAATGAAACATTGCTAAACGTTGCTCTCCCATCCATTATGGAAGAGTTCGATGTGAATGCAACTGCCGTACAATGGCTGTCTACAGGCTATATGCTTATTAACGGGATTTTAATACCGGCGAGTGCGTTCTTCATTCAGCGCTTTTCTGATAAAAAGCTATTTATTACAGCCATGTCATTGTTTACTTTGGGAACACTCCTGGCCAGTATTGCACCTGCATTTGGTGTCTTATTAGGGGCGCGGATGATTCAAGCTTCAGGATCCGCGATTATGATGCCGTTATTAATGAATGTTATGCTTACCGCATTTCCAGTCGAAAAAAGAGGGGCAGCAATGGGAATGTTCGGTCTTGTTATGATTACAGCTCCAGCAATTGGGCCGACTCTCTCTGGATGGCTGATTGAACATTACAGCTGGAGAATGTTATTTGATCTTGTTCTTCCAATTGCCGTATTAACATTAGTTTTTGCAGCCTTTAAATTAAAAGATTTAACACCACAACGTGCTATAAAGCTTGATTTCATCTCGCTGGTTTTATCAAGCATCGGATTTGGCGGCTTGCTCTATGGCTTTAGTTCTGCAGGGGAAAGAGGATGGGATAGCCCACTCGTGTACGGCACAATCATAATTGGTGCAATTGCTTTAATTACCTTTATACTCCGTCAGCTTCGGATGGATGATCCAATGCTTGAGTTTCGCATCTACAAATACCCAATGTTCGCCTTGTCATCGGCCATTTCAATTGTGATTGCGGTCGCGATGTTTTCAGCCATGATCCTGATGCCCATCTATGTCCAGACCATCCGAGGGATTTCACCAATGGAATCTGGCCTATTAATGCTTCCTGGAGCTATTGTGATGGGGATTATGTCGCCCATTACAGGGAAACTCTTTGATAAGTATGGGGCAAGAACTTTGGCTGTGATTGGGCTGACCATTACGGTTTTGACCTCTTATTACTTTAGTAAAATTGATATGAATACGGCTTATTCCACCCTTGTTCTGCTGTATACCTTCCGTATGCTTGGGATGTCAATGGTCATGATGCCAGTAATGACAAATGGTTTGAATCAGCTTCCGGCGAAAAATAATCCACATGGAACAGCCATGAACAATACACTGCAGCAGGTATCTGGTGCTATTGGCTCCGCGTTGCTGATTACCGTCATGAACAACCGAACGAAAGAAAAAGCAGAGGAATTGGCTGCTGACGCAATGGCAAATATGGGTGCAAGTTCAGCTCAGCCATCTGCACAGGCTGCAGCTGAAATACAGCAGCAAATCATGAATGAAGCGATGCTGCATGGCATTAATTTTACCTTCTTCATTTCTGCATTGATTGCGGTTATCGCGCTGATTCTTGCTTTCTTTATTAAAAGAGTAAAACCCCATCATGAAGAAATGACGGATGAAAAAGCTGCTGTTAAACATTTAAATCCTGTGAAAGAGTGAAAAATATGCAGAAAACCGGGTGGGACCCAGCTTTGGCTCCGCCCGGTTTTTATATTTACAGCCCAAGAGGAGTCACTTATTACTTATTTAAGTAAAGTTTAGTACAAGAAGAGTATAATTATTTTATATAGACCATCATTGCAGAAGGGGAATGTTATAACATTGGGGAGGTAAGATTATAACATGAGTAATGTGTATTTTAGGGATATTGAAGAAGCCAATGAATGTATAGTCAGAAAAATAAAATTAAAACCTGGACAGGAAAACTTTATTGAAACTGTAGATGAATGTCTAAAAGAAGCTGATACTTCTCATGAATGGCACCCAGTAGCTATATATGATGATGAAGAGATTATTGGATTTGCTATGTACGGTTCTTTTGGGCCTAATAAAGATACTTGGATTGATAGGATTATGATAGATGAAAAATATCAAGGCAAAGGCTTGGGAAAAATCGCAATGAAGAAACTGATTGATATCGTTTCGAAAGAATATGGGGTAAGCGTAATTTATTTAAGTATTATTGAGGAAAATAGAATCGCTCAAAGTTTATACGAAAGTATGGGATTTGAGTTTCATATTTAAGTATACAGTTTTCTAATCTATAATTAGCTTTAATAAACATAATATTTCTGTGAGGAAAAAAACAAACCATCTTCCGGCGCGGAAGATGGTTTATTTCAGATTGGGAAATCCCTGCTGGCGCAAAGCCTCATACACCAAGATAGCAGCTGTACTCGAAAGGTTGAGTGAACGAACATTATCATTCATTGGTATTCTTAAAAAATGGTCTTTATTTTCTTTTAATAAATCTTTTGGTAAACCCGTTGTTTCTTTTCCGAACATAAAATAATGTTCCTTGGATGCATCACTAAAATCAAAGGATGAATGTGCTTTTTCACCATACGTCTCAATGTAATAAAACGCACCTTGATTTTTTGAAAAAAAGTCATCTAAGGAGTCATAGTAGGTTATGTTTGCAGACTGCCAGAAATCAAAACCAGCCCGTCTTATCATTTCTTCATCTGTTGAAAAGCCAAGTGGCCCAATTAAATGCAGGGCTGAATCCGTTGCTGCACAAGTAAGGGCAATATTTCCGGTATTAGCCGGAATATCTGGCTGATAAAGTACAACATGTATGGCCAAGGGTTGTCACCTCTATCTTTAGTTTACCCTCCAAATTATAGCATGCTGATTGGAAATATAAGTACTTTTGCTAACGGGGCATTCAATGATTTGAATCTTTTAAACAAGAGTTAAGTAGATGTTTTAGTTTACCAGATACTATTACACCCAGTAGTGTGGGTTCTGGTGCAAAATTTTAAGATACTTGCAATTGATCTTTAAATCTTGGACATACTGATACTAGTACTCTAAAAAAGGACGTGATCAGTATGGAAAAGCAAAATCTATTCAAGTGGATTCATTATCAACCTGATATTATTTTATTAACCGTGAGATGGTACCTGCGGTACAACCTCAGTTTTCGTGATTTAGTCGAAATGATGGAAGAACGCGGACTATCTAGGACTCATACAACCATTATGCGTTGGGTTCATCAATATGGACCTGAATTAGATGAATGAGTACGACGTTATCTTAAACCAGCCAATGATTCCTGGAGAGTCGATGAAACCTATGTGAAAGTCAAAGGTCAGTGGATGCATCTGTATCGTGTCGTTGATTCAGAAGGGAATACCATTGATTTTAAGTAAAGANCTAAGTAAAGAGAGAAATAAACAAGCAGCCAAGCGCTTTTTTAAGAAAGCCTTGGCTTTTTCGCACGTTTCTAAGCCTCGTGTGATAACCGTAGACAGGAACCCAGCTTATTATCCCATCGCTATCCAAGAGTTAAAAGAAGAAAAGCAGATGATTGAAGGCATCCAACTAAGGCAAGTGAAATATCTCAACAATATCGTAGAGCAGGATCATCGCTTCTTTAAAAAACGAATTCGCCCGATGCTTGGATTAAAGTCCTTGCGAACTGCTAAACGAATTATTGCGGGGATAGAGGCTATGCACATAATCAAAAAAGGACAGACTCTCCAAAGAGAGAAGTCTATCCAAAATCAAAAAGATTCATAAATTGTTTGGATTAGCTTCATAAGCTAGAAATTTAAGGAAATTGACACTCTATGTTTCTATCGAGTATTTTTTGCAGCAGAACCAATTTTCATTAAATCGTTCATATTCCCCCAAATTTTAAAAGTAATTCTTGTTTATTTTTTTATTAAAATACTACTATTTTTATTAAATTTGTCAAATTATAACAGTTTTGTCGAAAAAAGCCGATAAAAAAGTACGATATTTTCCCAATACAGGAAAATTGTTGAACCATGTAGAATTAACTTGTCGTTTGAATGTTGTGAAAGTTACCAAGGTTGAAAAAGTGTTATCGAATATTTCATTATTCTAGGGGGGAAAATATGAAGTACAGAAAAAAGTTTAGTAAGAAAATATTTTCGATCTTTGCGTTAAGTACAATGCTATTAAACATTGCATTACCTCAGGCTCTAACACATGTACAGGCTGAATCGAAACAAAATCAGCAAAGTCCATCCAGTGAAACCTTTAATGCAAAGGAAGTAAACCGAATTCTTGACGGGCTTACTCCTGAGCAAAAAGCAAACATTAATAAGCTCACTGGAGCAGATATCGCTCAAAAAATCCATGTGGACCAAAAAGATTTACGCAGTTCAAAAAATATTAACGTGATTGTTCAATTTAAAGAAGACCCAGCTAAGATACAAATCATTAAGCAATCGTTAGCTAAAGGTGGAGCAACTGTAAATAGTAAAGCTTTTGCAAGCGAATATGCCGAGGCACAAAAAAAGGTGAAAGATTCTCATGCAAAATTTAAAAGCTTTGTGAATACGCAGCCTAAAACGCAAATAATTGGCGGAAAATCTGTTAACACGGCTATGAGTATTACGCGAGAATATTCAGAAGCATTTAATGGAGTAGCTTTATCACTACCTGCAAAATCCGTTGAAAATATTGCCAAAAATCCAGATGTTGCTTCTATTTGGTCTCAAGTAGAATATACGGCTGCTGAAGGATCTGCTCCCAGAGCTTCAAAGACAAGTAAATCTGTAGGCAAGCCTACAACAGGGCTTTCTTTGTTAGGATTAGATAAACTTCAAGCAGAAGGTCATACAGGTATTATTAAATCGGGTCCTCGTGCTGGCCAAAAAGTGAAGATTGGTGTATTGGATACTGGTATTGACTACAATCACCCTGATTTGAAGGCTGTATATAAAGGTGGGCACGACTTAGTCAATAATAAAGGATTCGATGCAAATGGAAATGTCATTTATGAGGACGACCATGATCCAATGGAAACCATTTATGATGATTGGGTAGCTGCGAAGGCGAATCCAGATCCAGTTGTTGGACCACCTCCTGCAGATTATAAGCAGTATATTACATCTCATGGAACTCACGTTTCAGGGACAATTGCTGCAAATACGACAAATAATAACGACGTATATTCAGCAAATGGTGCAGCGCCAGATGTGGAACTTTATGGTTATCGTGTACTGGGACCAGGTGGACGTGGCACATCAGACTCTGTATTGAACGGTATTGATCAAGCAGTTGAGGATGATATGGATGTCATTAATCTTTCGCTTGGTGCAACAATTAATGATCCGCTTTACCCAACCAGTGTTGCTATTAACAATGCTACATTAGCCGGTGTTGTGTGTAATGTTGCAGCAGGTAATAGTGGTCCGGGTGCAGCTACTGTAGGTTCTCCAGGAACTTCAGCACTAGCCATAACGGTTGGTGCAAGTACCATTCCGGGAGACATTCCAGTGATGACCCTTAAGAATGGTTCAGATTCCTATCAAGCTCGTTTGTTTGGTAAAAACTTCGCACAAGCAGACGATGTATTTAAAGGACAAACCTTTCCAATTGTTGATGTCGGTTTAGGTAGTGCGGCAGATTACAATGGATTAGATATGACGGGTAAAATAGCACTCGTGAAACGTGGCGGAGATTTTTTACAGACAAAGATGGCAAATGCTAAAAAAGCCGGCGTAGCAGGTATGATTATTTGGAACAATACTGCCGATGCAGATAGCCAAGGATATATATCGAGCTTCTTAGGCGTAAGCATGGACAATGNTATTTTATTTATCTTGTAAATGCGGCGGATTCATCGGAGTCTTATCGTATTCCGTTCACTATTACCGTTGCGGAAAAAGGAATTGATTCTTTTAAAGTGGCTATCAAGGCAATGACCATGCCAGGTGGAATATCTGCCTATAACTTCTCGATTAACAGTGCAATGGAAAACTTCTATATTGTATTAAAGGATAAGAATGGAAATTATTTAGGAGTAACAAACACTTTAGGTAGTGCTAGCGGGATTTCCCCAGGTGTCCAATACGGTCCTTTGTTAATGCTTTTTAATGGACAATATCTTCCATTTACGAAGCCATATGATGGCTCATTTGATCAATCTGGAATAGCGACAGAGCCCGAATTGATAAAAGAAGGTGCTTATTCTGTTGAGATGATTATGACAGATGCAGCTGGAAAACGCTACACAGCAGAAGATACAGTCTATGTAGACAGTACACCGCCAAAGATTTCAATGGACAATGATTCAAAGCCAGGAATTTATGAAATCGACCCTACAGGCTACCAGCCTGGTCAAGAGATTAAAGGATTTTATGGTTCTGTCTATGATTCAAACGTCGATGTCATGAAAGATAATGGCGAGACTTCGGTGCCAAGCCCTAAAGATGGTAGAACGCCCGTTCCTGTCGATCAAGCATTGAACGGGGTTGTGGGCTACCAAGATAGTTATTTCCCAACTGTACTCTTTGATACAGATACGAAAGGCCGTTTCCACTTTGGAGTTACTCCTGAGGACTTAACTTCAAAATTTGGCAGCTATTTTTGGATCTATCCATATGACTATTCTGGGACAGGAGATCCATCTACAACTAGACAGGAATATTATTTTATCAAAAAAGGTAATCCATATGTAACACTTACCTCTTCTGGAGGTGTAGATGCAGGTCAAGGCAATGAAGATAAGGTTGTAGTCGACGCGAATAAACCGTTCAAGACGACAATCGCTACGAAATATGGAAAAGGAATGACAGGCGGTAAAATTATTCTCAATGATGCGGGTGTTTACGCATTTAGCAATATCAGATTGACAGATGAGTATAAAAACTATCTCATCGGCAAAGGGATCGACCCTTCTACGGTACTAACTGTAGGTGAGCCATATAAACATCCAGTCTATGGAATAGGTAAAAACACGGAAGTTACGATATCTGGAATTGAATCAAATGGTGCACTTGACCATGATATGAATATTATAGAAGCAGATGTGACCTATACAAATATCGATCCGGTTGTTGGACCACTTGAATTTCCGTTATTAGAAGCGCCGACTTTAACCTTGTCAGGTGCAGATACCAAAGTGGCATGGTTCCCAACAAATGTACCTTATGTGCGACAGTCAACATCCATGCTTAGAGGTCAGTTGGCGGCAGAAGCTTTCGCAAGTAACACAGTAAACAATAACTATCCTCAATTTACAGTAGATTCAGGAGCGAAGGTAACGGTTAAAGATGATAAGGGGAAAACTTTTGAAACGGATAATCCTACAACTCCAAATAACACAATGGCTTATGCGTTTATCAACCCGTATTATGCCGTTACCATGGATGTAAGTGATTCGCCGTATTCCGTCGAAGCGAGTGTACCAGGGCATTTCAAGGGATATGAACAAACACCAGTCATTGGTGAAAATAAATTTGGATATCAATCAGGAACAGTAAAAACTCTTCGAGGTCTTTTCCCGATTCTTTTAGGTGGAGATGTCAATGGGGATAACGTCATCGACATGAATGATTTGACGGATGAAATCAATGTCTATTATCAATATAAGAACCTTAGTAATTTTAATAATCCACAGAATACGGTGGCTAACAAAACGGCATTCTTGAACACGAACAGAAATGCGGATATTTATTGGATTAAGCCAGGAACGACAGGTTATGGAATTGATTATAATGACTTCTATTTCATCTTCAAAAACTTTGGTAAACAAAATCAAAGTGCGATCGATGCAGGAATTACCGTTCCAGCTGCCCAACTGACGGTGGATAAAGATATTACCTTTACGACTCAGTATGGCGGATCCATCACGTTAAACGCGGGAGATACACTGCAACAAGTCATGCAAAAGCTAAATTTTGCAGGACCAAAACAAAAAATGTTAGGAAAGACTATTCCAAAATTAGAAGAATTACAAAATGGTGGGTCCATTTCCATCATCCCATTAAGCGATGTGTTCGTAGATGATGTGGTATGGAGAAAAGCGATTACAAAAGTTATGCTCGGTTCAACCGATGTAACAAGTGCAGTAAGTATTAAAGAAGGCTATATGTATCGTGACCAAAATGGCGCAACACAGACGATGCCTTCTCAAATTATCTTGCCTGGTTCTTTATTCACGACGGCAGCAAATTACACGGTTACCATTGAGGCTGCAGACTATCAAGATGTAACTACTAGCTTTACGGTTTCAGATGTACCAATTCCGACGCCTACCATTACATTAGTAACCGACCCATCAAAAGCACATGTAGGAAAGGATTTAACCTTTACCTTTACAGATGATGCGAATTGGCGTGAGGGAATTGATAATATCAAGGTGAAAACATCAAACTCAACTGTTCTGGATATCACAGATTTGACAGACGGTAGTGGCAACAAATTTTACGATATAAGCGTACCGGGGCAAATTACCTTTAAGGCTGATTTATTTAAGACGAATGAATCACCTGCCGGTAGGACATCGCCAATCAATCCAGGCGGAACCAACTGGTTACCTCAGTTGTACAAGTTTGATATTAGTTCAACGGGTGCTGATGGTACGATTTACCCGCTTAAAACGATAGGTCTTGATTCAATTGGTAGTGCTCAACAAGCAGTTGGATATGGCATTACTTTTGATAGTCAAGGTGGTGCACCTGTTGCCCCAGTAGCGGTTGGATACTCACCAGATAGAACCAAAATCGGAGATGAATATATTTCCAATAGTGTTGGAAATTTTATCAATCCTAGGACAACTAGGCCTGGATATAAATTTATCGGTTGGTTTAACGATCCAGCAGGTACAAGTCAGTGGAATACAGGCGTTACCCTAAATGCAGATAAAACCGTCTATGCTAAATGGCAAATGAGTTACACACAAAACTATTCCCCTGTTGACATATCGAAACCAAATGGTCTTAAGTTCGATGGAACAAGTGAAGCAAGCGGAATTGGCTGGGTTCTTGGTGAAGGGGATCTTAAAATCAACATTCCAGATTATTCAGCGAATATCCCTTGGTTAACAAGTAAGGATAAAATTGCCAAAATCGATGCAACTTACTATAAAATCAAGAGTGATGGAACAACAGAGACTACACCTACAACGTATACGTTAGATCCAAGCACATATGACATGTCAACTAACGATAGAATTGGAACGCTTTCATTTACGACTGCGACGGAAAGCTATTCAGAAGCACATCCAAATGAAACGTTTGCCTTTAGTGCAGTGCCAAGTTTAACAAATGCAGGAAACATCAAAGGTTATAAGGTAACAGTCACAGCAACAACTGGTGAAACGATGGAGATTCCTGATATTAAACTTGGTTACAGACGTCACATTGACTTAAACGGAGGAACGTTAAAGAATACAAATGACTTATACTTCGCCGATGCACTTGTAAATGGTAAAGCTACCGCACCTAATATGCAATCAGCTTTAGCACATGTAACAAATGGAACTCTTTCACTAAGTGAAAAATTATATCTGGACAGTGCGAACTCAAGTGATAAGGTTTCGGATATTTCACAGAATAACGGCATTTTCCTTACAGATAATGCAACTTACTATTTATGTTGGATTAAAACTCCTCCAACCGTTTCGAAGGATACAGTTGAAAACGTTGTAGGCAGCGATATTACTCTAACATTTGCAGATGATGGAATATGGAAAGATAATATCAAACAAGTGAAGATTGGTTCAAAAGAATTAGTTTTAGATAAGGATTATACCATTACAAATAGCTCCATTACGCTTAACCATGACTTATTTACAGCAGGACAAAAGGTCAATGTGGTGATTGTTTCTGAAGGTTATGCGGATGCAATCGTTACGGATCAAGTTATAGGATATAAAGTAACGTTTGAATCAAATGGCGGTGATCCTGTACCATCTCAAGTCGCAGATCGAAATGCAGCGAAGCCAATCGATCCAACAAAGGTCGGCTATAAGTTTTACGGTTGGTATACGGATCAAAATTTAACAACACCTTATGATTTTGCAAGCATTGTGACAAAACCAATCACACTTTATGCTAAATATGCTTTAGTAGGTTCTCTTGTACTAACAGATACTACAGATAACGCTCTTGGAAACGATATTACACTTGAATTCATTGATTCTGAGTGGGCAAATGCAATTTCCGGAATTAAGGTTGGTGCGTTTACTGTAGATGAAACGAAATACAAGGTAGATACGGCTGCACGTACAATTACATTGGATAAGAGTGTTTTCACAAAAGCTGGAGATTTCACAATCAATATCAGTGCAACTGATTATGCAGATGTAACAGTAACTCAAAAAGTGGTGAAGGGATATAATGTGCATTTCGTCCTTCCAAGTGATGCTCCTGCAGAGGTCAAGGATGCAGCAAAAGATCAAATTGTTGCACGCAGAATAACAGCACCGACTGTTTATGGCTATGATTTAACTTGGTTTGCAGATGAAGCACGTACAATTCCTTGGGATTTCACAAGCTCGATCCATTCTTCAAAAACACTTTATGGAAATTGGTCACCTACTAAATTCACTGTTATTTTTGATAGTCAAGATGGCGGCTTAGTACAGACTATGACGGCAGAATATAATACAAAAATAACAGCGCCAACACCACCAACAAGAACAGGCTATACATTTGTTGGCTGGTACAAGGATGCTGCAGGTCAAACTGCTTGGAATTTTGCGACAGATAAAGTAACAGAAAACACAGTTCTTTATGCGAAATGGAATATCAACTCATATACAGTATCATTTAATAGCCAAGGTGGAAGTACGGTAGATGCTAAAACAGTAATCTATAATACTACTGTTGGAGAACCAACAGCACCAACAAGAAAAGGTTACACATTTGATGGTTGGTATAAAGATGCTGCAGGTCAAGCAACATGGAATTTTGCAACAGATAAAGTGACAGGTAATGTAACTCTTTACGCAAAATGGTTACTAAATAGTCCAGTTATTAATCCAATCGATGACAATGATACAAAAATTTCAGGAACGACGGTAGCAAATGCAACGATCACTGTAAAAAGCGGCAGTGTTGTTATTGCAACAGGAAAAGCTGATTCTAATGGAATATTTAGTATCAAGATTAAACAACAAAAAGCAGGTACAGAGTTATCTGTATATGCTAAAGATAAAACTGGCATTCAAAGTGAAACTACAAAAGTCAAAGTTTTAGATCGTAAAGATCCAAATGCACCAAAAGATCCAGAGATTACAAGCTTCATCATAAAAAATAGAGAAGTTCAAATTAAAGGTACTGCAGAAGCTAACACTACAATTATTGTAAAAATCAATAATAGAGAAGTGACAAAAGTTAAAGTATCAAGTAAAGGGACATTTTCAGTAAAATTATCAAATGTAAGTAAAGGTAATAATAAAATAACATTACAAGCAATTGATAAAGCTGGAAATAAAAGCAATGAAGTAGACCGTTATGTAACGATTAAGTAAACAATTTAAATGTGGTTCTGGTGCAAAAAATACTCGATAGAAACATAGAGTGTCAATTTCCTTAAATGGCTAGCTTATGAAGCTAATCCAAACAATTTTGGACAGACTTCTCCCTTTGGAGAGTCTGTCCTTTTTTGATCATGTGCATAGCCTCTATCTCCGCAATTATTCGTTTAGCAGTTCGCAAGACTTTAAACCATGCATCGGGCGAATTCGTTTTTTAATGAAGCGATGATCCTGCTCTTGCCTTAGTTGGATGCCTTCAGGCATCTGCTTTTCTTCTTTTAACTCTGAATATCGAGAATTAAATGAAAGTGGAAATGGTCAAACTGATTATGTTTCAACCCAAGCCATTTTAGCACTGATAAATGAGTTTAATGGATATATCAAAATATCTATTATGTTACATTATAAAAAAAACTGTAAACCTATTAGGGGTAGAACCAGCAACTGAACGACGAAGCGAAATTTTAGAAAAAAATGGTAATAAGAAATCAAGGCTTTATATACAAGTTATACATAAAATCTTGTATATAAAGCCTTATTTAAAATAAATACTTATTTAATTAAAGTGCCAGGTTGCTGAATATTGGAAATTACGAAAAAACCGCAAAAATGGCACCTCAGTTGCTTTATATAGTTTCTTGGATACTATACTTCCATATTAGCTCTATTCTTTGGATTAAGACTTTTTATAGTTTCACCTTAAATGAATGTTTTCGAACAAACTTCCCTCTTAAAAAACATAAATTCTACCAACGATAAAGTAAGGTTATTTTTAAAACGGGCGGTAACAGACACCTATAACAAAATGTACAAGGGAAACTTGTCCCTTTCAAATTTAACTCCTTTACATACATTGATTTATGTAAGGAATAATTTGAAAAGGAGAGAAATAAATAATGGCGGAAGAACACCCAATTGAAATATCACCATTTCAGATCATTAATGATGCACTAGACCCAAAAACTTCATTTTTTTGGTTATCACCACTAGGAGATGGAGGGCCTGCACCGAGTACATTTGATAACTCACTTGAAACCTATATAACCGTAACAATCCAAAATCTAACGACAGGTGCCACCCTTGATCAGTTTGAAATATTCGGTATTTCCGAAAGCAATTACAGGGTTAATTGGAGAGTGAGAAATGTCCAACGAGGAGATCAAGTTCAATTTCTAGTTGAGGTAAACGAAGTGACTCGAAATGGTATAGAACTATTACCTATTGAACTAGTTCCTCTTGTTGTGACTGCTGGACCAAGTACGTTTCAAAATAACCAGATCATTCCTATTAGATTTAGAATTGATAACGATCCCGTAATTCGTGCACGCCAGTTAAACATTCAAGGCGATACAGCCACACAGATTGGAGAACAATTAAATGCTGAGTTCCTTTTAACATTCGAACAAATTGCCTTAATCCTTACCGAAGAGTCATTCACAGCACCAGAAGTGGCGGGGGCACTTGTAACAGTATTTGACTTGGGAGTTGTGGAAACAGCCAATCTTCTTAGGTCGCTTGGTTTTGATGTAATTGGGATTGCGGATGCTCTTCAAGAGGTTTTCAGTCTGTCTGCTCAGGCTGCGGCCACTATATTAAAGGACCTCGGCTTTGTTGCTGCGGAAGTTGCAACTGCTCTTAAACAGATTTATGGTTTGGGTGCTATGGTATCGGCACTTATCTTAAAAGCAATCGGGTTTGTTGCTAACGAGGTTGCGGATGCTCTTAAAGTAGTATTTGAATTGGGTGCCCAAGCAGCGGCTGAGCTCTTAAAAGCAATCGGGTTTNATTTCACAAGCTCGATCCATTCTTCAAAAACACTTTATGGAAATTGGTCACCTACTAAATTCACTGTTATTTTTGATAGTCAAGATGGCGGCTTAGTACAGACTATGACGGCAGAATATAATACAATAATCACAGCGCCAACACCACCAACAAGAACAGGCTATACATTTGTTGGCTGGTACAAGGATGCTGCAGGTCAAACTGCTTGGAATTTTGCGACAGATAAAGTAACAGAAAACACAGTTCTTTATGCAAAATGGAATATCAACTCATATACAGTATCATTTAATAGCCAAGGTGGAAGTACGGTAGATGCTAAAACAGTAATCTATAATACTACTGTTGGAGAACCAACAGCACCAACAAGAAAAGGTTACACATTTGATGGTTGGTATAAAGATGCTGCAGGTCAAGCAACATGGAATTTTGCAACAGATAAAGTGACAGGTAATGTAACTCTTTACGCAAAATGGTTACTAAATAGTCCAGTTATTAATCCAATCGATGACAATGATACAAAAATTTCAGGAACGACGGTAGCAAATGCAACGATCACTGTAAAAAGCGGCAGTGTTGTTATTGCAACAGGAAAAGCTGATTCTAATGGAATATTTAGTATCAAGATTAAACAACAAAAAGCAGGTACAGAGTTATCTGTATATGCTAAAGATAAAACTGGCATTCAAAGTGAAACTACAAAAGTCAAAGTTTTAGATCGTAAAGATCCAAATGCACCAAAAGATCCAGAGATTACAAGCTTCATCATAAAAAATAGAGAAGTTCAAATTAAAGGTACTGCAGAAGCTAACACTACAATTATTGTAAAAATCAATAATAGAGAAGTGACAAAAGTTAAAGTATCAAGTAAAGGGACATTTTCAGTAAAATTATCAAATGTAAGTAAAGGTAATAATAAAATAACATTACAAGCAATTGATAAAGCTGGAAATAAAAGCAATGAAGTAGACCGTTATGTAACGATTAAGTAAACAATTTAAATGTGGTTCTGGTGCAAAAAATACTCGATAGAAACATAGAGTGTCAATTTCCTTAAATGGCTAGCTTATGAAGCTAATCCAAACAATTTATGAATGAATTCTTTTTGATTTTGGACAGACTTCTCCCTTTGGAGAGTCTGTCCTTTTTTGATCATGTGCATAGCCCCTATCTCCGCAATAGATAGTTCTTTTGTTTTATGTTGGCATAGAACCAAAAGCTGCAGCGATTATACCTTTTGATTAATTTTCAGAAAAGTAAAAAAGAGAGATAATAAACTAGTTTCATTTATTTATTATTGTATAATGAAGAGGAGATAGGTTCATGAAAAAAGGAAAAATGAAGGCATGGAAAGTCATGAACACAGCAGCGATGACTTCCTTATTATTTTCATCACTTACCTTTTTTACAGAAGGGGATGTTTCGCCAGCTGAGTAGCAAGTGGCTGAAGAAAAGGTGGAACAAGAAGGACAATTATTTTTTGATAAGGATTAGATCGAAACAGGTCAAAAAGATTCACTATTTAATGGCGTTAATAAAGAAGGTTTGGCTAAAGCATATTAACCGGATGGTACGGTTCGCTTAAACGTAGGCAACAGCAGTGATTTAAATACTCATTTAAAGGCAACGTATACTCACACTGTCGATAAAGCATCATTAGAGGAATATGAAGTAGGTTATATTGAGATGAAGGTATCTAATACGAAAACGATTAGGATCTGTTTTGTAAGGGGAAAGTCAGTCTTTTCTAAGGCTGCCTTCTACCTTGCACCTGGAGGTCGAATAATGAAACTAAAAAAGTCACGATTTATATTTATAAGTGTGCTGACTCTCTTTTANCCCAAGCCAAGCAGCGGCTGAGCTCTTAAAAGCAATCGGGTTTGTTGTCAACGAGATTGCGGATGCTCTTAAAGTAGTATTTGAATTGGGTGCCCAAGCAGCGGCTGAAGTCTTAAAAGCAATTGGGTATGTTGTCAACCAGATTGCGGATGCTCTTAAACAAGTATTTGGACTGGCTGCCCTAGCAGCGGCTGAAGTCTTAAAAGCGCTAGGGTATGTTGTCAACCAGATTGCGGATGCTCTTAAAGTAGTATTTGAATTGGGTGCCCAAGCAGCGGCTGAAGTCTTAAAAGGGCTTGGGTATATTGTCAACGAGATTGCGGATGCTCTTAAAGTAGTATTTGAATTGGGTGCCCAAGCAGCGGCTGAAGTCTTAAAAGCGCTAGGGTATGTTGTCAACCAGATTGCGGATGCTCTTAAAGTAGTATTTGAACTGGGTGCCCTAGCTGCAGCTGAAGTCTTAAAAGCGCTTGGGTATGTTGTCAACCAGATTGCGGATGCTCTTAAAATAGTATTTGAATTGGGTGCCCAAGCAGCGGCTGAAGTCTTAAAATTGCTTGGGTTTGTATTCAACCAGATTGCGGATGCTCTTAAAGTAGTATTTGGTCTGGCTGCCCAAGCAGCGGCTGTAGTGTTACAAGCGATTGGGATAGTTTTCAACGATATTGCGAAAGCTCTTGAACAAGTTTTCGAATTAACTTTGTTCGAAATTAGTCAGGTTCTCAAGAATGCTTTTGACTTTACAGCTCAAGCCATTGCTGTACTTCTAAACACTGTATTTGTTGTAACGAATGATATTGTTGCAAATATATTAAAACTACTTGATTTTGATTTAGAAGATATAGGCGAAGCCCTTGAAAGTGTGTTTGGAGAAGTTGGCGAGTTTTTCTGTGATCTAGTTGCAGATATTCCAATTATTAGTGACCTATTTTGCTAGATACTGAAAAATAGGATTAAAATCAATAGGTTACGATTTAAAAAACTTCAAAATATCGCTAACTCGACTAAATTAATCCCCAAGTGGATATCTATCTTATCACTTAGAAAAACAAATAAATGAAAACGCCGGCTCTATCTTTACCGGCGTTTCGTTTATTATGAACTTTTTGTTAGATTTAGTTTTTAAAAGTCTTTTTATTTATGACATACCAGACGTCTTTGACGCCTTGTCCATTAATGTCACCTGGTTGCTTGTCATTGACAAAATAATAGAGAGGATAGCCTTTGTATGTTGTTTGTTTTTGTCCATCTTCCCTTACGATCGTTCCAAAATCCTTTTTGTCAAAGCTGCCTGGTGCTTTGATGTTCTCTGCATGGAATGGCGGCCAAATTTCTAAACAAGCCCCTTTGCAATTGCTTACACCCGGTTCGTCTTTTGTAAAATAGTACAAAGTCATTCCTTCAGCATCCGCTAAATATTTCCCGACTTGTTCAGATTTCTTCACTTGAAGGTTATATTTACTAGTTTTATCGTTATGGATCGTGTCGATGACTACAAGCTCTTTTACATCCACTACCGAAATAGAAAGGTCACGATTAAGTACATACGCCTGTTCTCCAGCTTGATTGAAGACGATCGCTTGGCGCGGCTCATTAAAACCGTTGATCGTCTTTATTATTTGATGGTTTGAAGTATCAATGACATCAATCGTATTGTCGGCTTTATTGCTGGCGAACAAAAGTTTATTATCAGGTGATAGTGTTGCACCATATGGTTCGTCTCCAACGGTTATTTCACTGACAATTTTATTTTGTGAAAGATCCACTACTGAAATGGCATCCCGGCTGCTGTTTGCTGCATATAAGGCTGTCCCATCAATTGTTGCGGAAATCCCACGAATGCTGGAAAATCCGGTAATCTCGTTGACAATTGTATTCGTGGCAGACTCAACTACTGAAACTTTATCCCCCTCAAAATTTGTCACAAACACATGTTTTCCATCGGGAGAAACAGTGATTCCTTGCCTTGGTTGGGCAAACCCTGTAATGACCTCAACCGGTTTTCTAGTTTCAAGATTGACCACAGTCACAGTACTGTGAGCCTCGTTGTTAACATAAAGTGTTTTTTCATCAGGGCTTACAGCTAAACCAAATGCACCAGGGCCAACAACTACTTCATCTTTTAATTTCAAGTTTTTAGAATCATAAAAACGAAGTGTGCCGTGTGTGCTGTCAGAGACAACAAATTGTGAACCGCTATCAACAAATTCAATGTCCCTTGGTGTCACAAAACCGCTGATTTTTTTGGATACTTTTCCTTTAGCAAGGTCATAGATCAGAAGCGATGATTCGCGACTATCTGAAACGACAGCGATATCCTCATTTGGACTGACAGCAAGGGAGTTGTTCGTAATATGGCTGTCAAATCCGCTTTCAGCTGTAGAGCTTTTCGATTTAGCGGATGCAGATAAACTTGTCCCAGTGAAAATAAATACAAAAATTAAAGCAGTAATCAATGTACATGTCAACTTCATTTTTTTTAACATAGGTTCACCCCAGTTCATGTTATGCGAAAGGTATAAACGACAATCAGCTCCCCCTTTATTTATTTTTACCCTTCATCCTATGTAAACGTACAAAGGAGGCGATCGGTTTGAATGTTTTAAATTTTTTCTCTTTATTACGACATTTCTTGGCATTAGTGGGGTTTTCTTTTATCCCCTGCTGAATGTGGGCGAGTTTTTACCCCGTCTTGCTTTTTTGGTTCCTCGTAATCTTGGATCATTAAAAATTTTTATTGTGTTTTCTATTGACTAAACGTTCATTCAATAATAAATTAATACTGAAAATTCATTTATTATTGGAGGGATTGCATTGGATTTATATTTCGAGATCACTGGTAATGGGCACCCTGTTGTTCTTATCCATAGCGGTGGGACTGATTTGAGGCTATGGACATTTTTAGCACCCCTTTTATCTAAGAAATACAAAGTGATTGCTTTTGATGGCCGTGGTGCTGGTAAATCACCATCTCCTTTAAAAGATACAAACTATGTTGAAGATGTACTGACACTTATGGATTACCTAGAACTTAAACAGGCAACGATTATTGGCCACTCTATGGGTGGACAGATTGCAACCGATTTCGCTTTAAATTATCCAGAAAGAGTTTCAAAACTTGTATTACTTGCACCTTCTTTGACTGGTTTTCCCTATTCAAAAGAGTTTGAAGAATATCATATCAAGATATCGGATGCTGCACCCAATATAGATAAGATGTTAGAACTTGCCCTTGATTCACCAAACTATCAAGTCGTTATCGATAGTCCGCAAAAAGCTCTAAATGTTCAAATGCTTAGGCATCATTTCGGACGCATGCTTAAGTGGCCCGCTGATTTCAGCATAAAATGGCCTCAGCCGTCAGCAAAAGAAAGACTAGAAGAATTGAATCCAGAAACTTTATTTATTTTGGGTAATAAGGACTTGGCAGATAATTATCGGGTTTCCAATTGTTTCCGTAAGGTTTCAAACATCCATTTCATCGAAATACAAGATGCCGATCATATGTTGCCCCTTACTCACTCCGAAGATTTATATCAAGAAATTACTGCTTTTATGGAGGATTGAATTTAAATGCCGCGTACACCCGAAGAGAATGACCGTATTCGCCAAGCATCCAAAGAAAAAATTCGCGCTGCAGCGATGGAGTTATTTATGAAACAAGGATATTACGCTACTTCTATAAGCGATATAGCCAAACAAGCTGGCATTTCGAAAGGGTTACTCTATAGCTATTACAAAGGAAAAGAAAAGTTGCTTTCTGAAATGGTCGAGGCCAGAATAAGGGAAGTGGTTGAAGTAATGGCAGAAGCAGTCAACTTGGAGACACCTAGTGAGCAGATTAAATATATAGTCAATGGTGCCATAGATAATATCCACAAAAACCCGGAAGTCCATCGATTCTATCTACACCTGCAAACTCAGCCAGAGGCAGATGAAGAGTTGATTAAATACAGTCATCTCATTATCGAGGAAAATACTAGACAGTTTGAGTTACAGTGTAAAATATTTGAAAAAATGAAAGAAAAAGATCCGAGAAGACGATCACTATATTTTTCAACGGTACTACAAGGTAGTATGTTGATGATATCTACCTATCCACAGAAGATTCCGATAGAAGAAATGAAGCAGCAGATTATAAGGGAATTTTGTAATTAGTCTATCGATTAAAAATGGAATTATCTTGAATAAAGTTTAATCAAGGATCTTCATCTATCGGGTGCTATTCTTGAATAGAATAGTGCCTAAAATGCAATAAAGTAAATCTGAAAAGAATGGGCTTGAGATTAGTTTAGACTTTCTTGTCTCGAAAAGAGTTTAAAGGACGGAGTTTAGATTTTCCTGTCCAGTCGGTTTAGACTTTTATGTCTTTGTACATATGATCAATGGATGTAAGTGATTGTTAGAAGGGGAAACAATTCGTATAATACAAATTAACGCTTTAATATAAATGGTTACATAAATGTCCAAACCCTTGGTATATATGGTTTGGGCATTTTTAAATTTTACCATATTTTTCATTAAGAAGGATTAACGCTTATTTTCAAACGGATTTGATTGATTTTTCTGTCTCTCTGCTATCATTATGGGAATTATAAGGATTTTATTAATTAACTAATGCATCCTTTAGTTTAGATGCTAACGATGATCAAAGTTCCCTTTTGATATGGCTTTCTATTATTCACTAAATGGTTAGTGAATAAATCGTCTTAACTATTATTCAACAATCGGGCCATTTTATTGAATTAAGGTTACATAAAAGTATAAAAAATAAATTGTGACAAGTTGATTCCCTTAGATTCCCAAGAAGAGTTAAAAAAGTTGTATATACTATTCATTTCTTTCTATATATCTTTAACTGTTACTACTTATTGCAACAGAAGTTTTTTTTCATATCAGTAACATATCTTTTACATATTGTTTACATAATTGATAATGAAAATTATTATCAATTATATTATTATATCAATTAGTAATTATTTTTTAATATTTAGGAGGAAAAGTATGTTTATTGATTTTCTAAGAGAAAATAAAAAGATCTCTATACTTTTAGCTGTGTTACGTGTATATCTCGGATATACGTGGATTATGGCTGGGTGGGGAAAGATAGCAAGCGGACAGTTTGATGCTTCTGGTTTCTTACAGGGTGCGTTAGCCAAAGCAACGGGAGAGCATCCGGCTGTTCAGGGATGGTGGGTTGTATTTCTTGAAAATGTAGCCATTCCTAATGTAGAGATATTCAATACGTTAGTACCTTGGGGAGAATTCCTCGTCGGGATAGGTTTAATAATTGGTTGTTTTACCAAAACAGCCGTGTTTTTTGGCATGATGATGAACTTTTCTTATATGTTTAGTGGTACGACAAGTACAAACCCACAACTTGTTTTATTATCAATGTTTATCTTAGTTTCTGCTATGAATGCGGGGAGATATGGATTAGATGGTATGATGATGCCTACTCTTAAAGAAAAACTATTTGGTAACAAAACAAGAGAGGAAAGAGATGCTGCCTAGTTTTTAATAAGTAGTTTGGTGTTTAACTAACTTGCGCTTATATAAAGTATCAGCGAAAAAAGGTTGATAGAAAGCACCTATAACCTTTTTGTATATGTATACTAGAAAAGTGGTAATCAACAGCCTTTGATCTTCCACAAACGGGTGCTATTATGCAATAACACTTAGATTTAAACGGCTTTATTGATATATTTTTTAGTGATGTAGTATTTTACATTTAAAATTAATTGGTTTATTATAACCCCGTCCTTACTCAGAACGGGGTTATGCGTGTTTGAGGTTTAAAATTAAGTAACGGTGTTGTCACTTTACACTAATACCAAATAGTTACTGCTTTATTATAGGCGTCACTATTAGGGATCGCATGTATGCCCTGAGCTTGTGCTTTGCGCGGGTCTAAGTCATATACCATTGGTGTATAACATGAAGTCTGCCCCTTGTTAACAACCCCGTTTCCTCCTGAGCTATTACACGTATAGGCTTTGCCATCTGTGCTCCGAACGATTCTAGCGTCAGCTTCATGGTCGTAAACGGCTGGTCGGGTAACCGTGACTTTCGCCCAGGCAGTTTTACACGAAGTGCTGAATTTTAATTCTACATAAGAAACGGAATCAATCCATTTTTTATCCTTTGTTACAGCTGAGCTTGCACAACTATTGTAGTAAGGACTTTTGCCATCATATGAATGAGTTTCTGCAGCTGCTTGATTATTTCCAAATCCAAAAGCAACTATCAAAGTAGATAAAATCATTATCATTGATTGACTAATCAGTTTAAGCTTTTTTTTCAAAATGCTCATCCTTTCTTCACATAAAAGCAGATTAAAGCATGTATTTTTTTAATACCAGTCCGTTTCACCTGCTGTATATGGCCAGAATCCAACTGCCTTTGCTTTACGGGGATCCAGATCATATACCATTGGTGTGTAACATGAAGTTTGCCCTTTATTAATTTCCCCATTGCCTCCTGGTGAAGCACAGCTATATTGCTTATTATCAGTGTTTCGGACAACTAATGCAGTTGCCTCTCCATCAGTTTTAGCAGGTCGACTTAAAGTGATTTTTGCCCAGGCTGTTTTGCAAACTGTACTAAATTTCAACTCTAATTTTGCTGAAGCGCCGTCTCTGTAAATTGTCACACTCTTTTTTGTAACTCCACTCGCAGCACAGCTGTTATAATAAGGACTTTTCCCATCATAGGTGTGGGTTTCTGCAGATGCCTTACCGTTAAAGAAACTAGATGTACCAAAAAGAACAAAAAATGCTACAAAAGTTAATGATGTACACGACACGATTCTTTTCACTGCTCTCACTAAAAATCACCTCGTTCTAAAGATTTTAAATACTCTGTTATGTTACACTTTATGGGAATTATTGTTAAGGGGATTTTTGCCCAAATTTACTTTACGCTCTATAATCTGAACCCCGATCGTATGATTTCTAAGTTCTTAAGATAAAAACACAAAATGACTTGGGTCTTAAGTTGCATCTCAAGTCATTTTCATTTCTTCGAAGATATACCAAAATCGAGAGATGCCCCTCTATCCCAAATACAATTAATATGCTTATTCAAGAAAAGGGCGCTATTCTTCAATAGAATAGTGCCTAAAAATGCAATACAGTAAATCTGAAAAGAAAGGGCTTGGAATTAGTTTAGACTTTCTTGTCTCGAAAAGAGTTTAAAGGACGGAGTTTAGATTTTCCTGTCCAATCGGTTTAGAATTTTTTGTCTTTGTAAAAAAAGAGATATTTGATCAATGGATATAAGTGATGGTTAGAAGAGGAAACAATTCGTATAATACTTATTATCGAACCTAGGGTTGTTATGAATTAAGAGAAAATTTTAGATAATTAAAGTTGATGGGTTGACAGGTCATTAAACGTGTTGTAAATTCTAATTAATCAGAATTTTCTTAGTAAATCTGACAATTAAATGAAAACCAGCGGTGGTAATTCAATTTTCATTAACTTGTACCTACAACCCATTAACTATTTTTGTTATCCAAGTAAAGAAAGATCAACTGAATACATAAGAGGAGATTTACTAGTGATTAGACTTAAAGATATTGCTGAATATGTTGGTGTTTCTATTTCTACAGTTTCTCGAGTGATTCAAAATGATCCAACCCGAAATGTGAAACCCGAAACGAAAAGAAAGATCTGGAAAGCAGTAAAAGAGCTGGGTTATGTGCCGAATCAGGATGCTAGAAATTTAGTAGCCAATCATCATCAAAAAAATAAAACAAGAACAATGAAAATTGGATGGGTTGCCCATCCAAAATTAGTTGAAAGATATCCTTACTATTCACATGTTTTCGCAGGGATTAGCGACTATATAATGAATGCTGGCTATACTTTAATAAATATATATAAAGAGGAACTTCAAAATGAAACTCAACTTCTTAAGTTTGTACATGAATCGGGTATAGAAGGGCTAATTCTGGATGATTACATTGATGACAGCACTTTGGAGTACATTATGCAATATATGCCTGTCGTCGGTGTTGACATTCACTATACAGATAAAAATATATCCGTCATCGATTTTGATCGAGAGGCAGCTGGAAAAATGGCTGTAGAGCATTTAATTCAACAGGGGCATAAAAAAATAGGTTTCCTTGGCGGCGGTGTTGGTGAGGAATACGAAAATTTCGAAGGAGAAAAACGATTTATAGGCTATCAAAAAGCGATGAGTGAAGCTGGACTTATTATCCATCCTGAATGGGTCTACAATACAAAGTGGTCTATGGAAATTAGTTATGAATGCATGTCAAGGCTGTTAAAGGATTGTGCTCATAACCTGCCAACAGCTATGTTTTGTGCAAGTGACATGATGGCAATCGCTGCAATGAGGGCAGTAGTTGAAAATAAATTGAGAATTCCAGAAGATATTGCATTTGTAGGTTTAGATAATATTGAGATGTCCAAATACTCATCACCACCACTTACAACAATCGACATTCCAAAATATGAAATAGGTGAGCTGGCAGCTAAAACGATAATTGATTGGGTTGAAGAGAAAGCAAAGCTGTCTGTTAAGATTCTTGTTCCTTTCCAATTGGTTATGCGTGAATCATCAAAGATTCAATGAACATGGGTTCCCCATCTTGTGCCTTTTTGGAAAATTAAAGAATATTCCGGTATGTTTTTTTTTAGAATAACGGAAAGCGTTTGGATAGTTTTGCGGAAAACGGAAGGGGTAAATTTAAGGAGGTGATCCACCAGTTGTTGCTAGTCCGATTTTGACAGTTTACTAGTTTAGATTAGGAGTGAAAAAATGGATACAGTTAGAATAGGTATCATTGGAGCAGGACTTCGGAGTGGAATTGCAAAGTATTGGCATAGCCCCGGCGGGAAATCGGTAGTTGTAGGAGCGGCAGATGTTTCTATGACAAGGCTTAAGGAATTTCAAGAAAAAATTAACGAACATGCATATATAACAACAGATTATCGAGAATTGTTAGAACGTAAAGACATTGATGCAGTTGCTATTTTATCTCCTGATTATTTGCATGAAGAACATGCTATTGCAGCTCTGCAAGCCGGTAAACATGTCTATTGTGAAAAGCCCTTAGCGATTACAGTAGAGGGATGTGACAGGATTATTGAGGAATCGAAAAAATCCGGAAAGCATTTGATGGTTGGATTTAATATGCGTTATATGAGTATATACCAAACAATGAAAGAGATTATTGATTCAGGGGTAATTGGTGATCTCAAAGCTGTTTGGGTAAGGCACTTTGTAGGATTTGGCGGATACTTTTATTATCATGACTGGCATGGAACTGCTAAAAATACGACTTCGCTTTTATTGCAAAAAGGTTCTCATGATCTCGATGTGATCCATTGGATTACGGGGAAATATACGAAAAAGGTATCGGCTTTTGGAGGACTCGATTTTTATGGCGGAGATAAACCAAATACGTTAACATGCCCAACATGTGATGAAAAGAATACTTGTACTGAATCAAGTCTGGAAATTCTGACTCAATGCGCATTCCGAGAAGAAATTGATGTCGAAGACAATAATATGTTGATCATGGAGCTTGAAGGCGGAATTAAAGCATCCTACTTACAATGTCATTTTACACCAGATTATTCTAGAAATTATACCTTTATCGGTACAAAAGGAAGAGTAGAGAACGACGATGTAAATGACAAGATTTATGTAAAAACCAGAAAATCGAACACCTGGAATGAATTCAGTGATATAACGTATGACATGAAAAAAGAACAAGGCAGTCACGGCGGTGCAGATCCGAAAATATGCAGCGACTTTGTCGAGCTAGTCTTAAACAATATACAGCCTTTAACAACACCATATGCAGGAAGAATGAGTGTTGCGGTAGGTTGTGCAGCAACTGAGTCCATTCGCTCTGGCGGAAAGGTAATTGAGGTCAGCCAAGGTCCAACTGTTAAATCTGTATAATTAGCTTTCGTTCAGAGAAGGGGGAGAAAACTTGGAAAAAATTGTTCAAAACAAAACTAGTATTCAACCTGCTAGCTTATCAGAAATAAAAACAGAAGCTTCCTTGTCAAAGTGGACAATTTTGAAGAAGTCATTTCGTAAAAATTGGGATCTTTATTTATTGATTTCTCCAGTAATCGCTTACTTTATTATTTTCCATTATGTTCCTATGTATGGGATCCAAATTGCTTTTAAAGATTTTATTGCTACGAAAGGCATTTGGGATAGTCCATGGGTTGGAGTGAAACACTTCGAACGTTTTTTTGATAGCTACTATTTTTGGAGACTCATTAAGAATACGTTAGGAATTGGGATATATACACTTGCTGTGTCGTTCCCAATTCCGATTATTATTGCACTTATGCTGAATGAAGTGAGAAATTCGAAGTTTAAGAAATTTGTTCAAACAGTAATCTATGCACCTCACTTTTTATCCACGGTGGTAGTAGTTGGGATGTTGATTCTGTTCCTTAAACCGGATGGGTTAATTAATCAAACGATCACCTTATTCGGAGGAACTCCTGTTGATTTCATGACAGAACCAGGCTGGTTTAAAACACTTTATGTCTTCTCAGATGTTTGGCAAACGATGGGGTGGAGTTCAATTATCTACCTTGCCGCACTAACCGCAGTTGATCACTCACAGCATGAAGCAGCAATGATCGATGGTGCATCAAGGCTACAAAGAATTTGGCATATTAACATTCCAGCGATTATGCCAACAATTGTCATCCTTTTCATCTTGAATGCAGGCTCTGTAATGTCTGTCGGATTTGAAAAGGTATTCTTAATGCAAAACAGTTTGAACATGTCGTCATCAGATGTGATTTCAACGTTTGTTTACAGGAGCGGTATTTTGGAGGCACAGTATAGCTTCTCCGCTGCTGTCGGGTTATTCAATTCAATAATTAACTTCATTATGCTTGTGATGGTTAACTATTTTGCAAAGAAAATCAATAAAACAAGCTTATGGTAGGTGGTGAACCAGATTGCAGAATTCTACTTCGGATAAAGTGTTCAGTTTTTTCAATTATTTCTTTCTGGCTATAATCGCATTGCTTATTTTATATCCATTGTATTTTGTTGTAAGCGCTTCTTTTAGTAATCCAACCTATATCTTGACAGGGGAAATGTGGCTATGGCCAAAAGGATTTAATTTAGATGCTTATAAAAAGGTGTTCGAGAATGATGATATAGTGAATGGATTTATCAATACACTTAAATATACTACTTTCGGAACACTTATTAACGTAATCATGACAATTATGGCTGCATACCCGTTATCGAGAAAAGACTTTTACGGACGAAATGTGATTATGGCGATTTTTGTATTCACGCTGTTTTTTGGCGGAGGATTAATTCCCACGTATTTACTTATTCGCGACCTTGGGATGATCGATACGTTCTGGGTCATGGTTATACCAAATGCAGTTGCGGTCTGGAATATTATCATTATGCGGACATTTTTTCAAACGACGATCCCTCTCGAACTGCAGGAGTCGGCACAGATTGACGGATGCGGGAATATACGAATTTTGATAAATATTGTTTTACCCCTTTCGATGCCTGTTATTGCTGTTATGGTTTTATTTTATGCAGTGGGGCATTGGAATTCCTATTTTCATGCATTAATTTATTTGTCAGATAAAGATAATTTTCCACTTCAATTGGTTTTAAGAGAAATACTGATCAAAGGTGAAATAGATGAAATGATTAAAGCTACCTCAGAAAGCTTTTTAAAACAGCAGTTGAGTGTAGAAGGGTTGAAATATGCCGTCTTGATTGTATCAAACTTGCCAATGATGATTCTGTATCCGTTCTTGCAAAGATACTTTGTAAAAGGATTCATGATTGGATCTATTAAAGGATAATAAGGGGGATGTCGTATGAAGAGAAAAAAATATTTAACCGGTTTTATTACAGGTGCATTATCCGTATCCATTTTACTAAGCGGCTGTAAGGACAAAGAGGCGTCTACTGAGACAGATAAAGAAAATAAGGATAATCTGAACAATACGAACATGCCGATTGTGAAAGAGAAAATTGAACTAGATGGATTTGCTGCAAGGTATTTATCTCCACAGAATTGGGAAGATCTTATGCTTTGGAAAGAATATGAAAAAATGACGAATATTCATATTAATTGGGAAACGGTTTCTACTGAAGCGTTGCCGGAAAAGCGTAATCTTATGTTAGCAAGTGGAGACTACCCTGATTTATTGTTTGCGGCAGCTTTACCAAAATCTGACCTTATAAAGTATGGTCAGCAAGGGGTTTTTCTTCCTCTTAATGACCTAATTGACAAATATGCTCCAAACCTTAAGAAGATTATGGATGAAAATCCTGTTGTTAAACAAGGAATTACGATGGCTGATGGGAATATTTATGGTTTTCCTGCTTACTATGATCCAAATTTTAAAGGACTGCGCATGGGAACTCCATGGATACAAAAGGACTGGTTAAACAAATTAGGATTAGAGGAACCTACAACTTGGGATGAGCTATACGAAGTATTGAAAAAGTTTAAAGAAGAAGATCCAAATGGAAACGGTCAGGCAGATGAGATCCCATTAGGGGCATCGTACAGTATCAATCAAATCATTGATTTCCTTAAAGGATCAGTTGGTTTAAACAATCACGGAGCATCGAACGGGCACATTGACTTAGATCCAAAAGGAGATAAATTAAGATTCCAGCCAACATCCAAAGAATACGAACAGCTGCTAACCTATTTAAATAAGTTATACACTGAGGGTTTAATAGATAAAGAGGTCTTTACCCCTGACTCTACAAAATTTAATGCAGCTGCTGCAAAAGGGATTTATGGAGTGCTGCCTGAAATTGATCCTAAAGCTTGGTTGAGCTTAGATGGATATGTCGGTATGCCTGTAATTGAGGGTCCGGATGGGGATCGAATCAATACTGCAGTCGGATCGCCATTGGGCAATGTAGGGATGTTTGTCATAACTGATAAGAATAAAAATCCAGAAGCTACCGTACGTTGGATCGACCATTTCTATGGTGAAGAAGGCATAAAAATGTTCTTTATGGGATTTGAAGGTGTAACCTATACAGAAAAGAATGGTGAATTCGTGTATACGGATGAAATGACCAAAAACCCTGATGGACTGAACCTCGACCAAGCCTTAAGCAAATATTTAACATGGCCGGGCGGATATTATCCTGGAGTTGTTATGGAGAAATATTTCCAAGGTGCAGAAGGATCTGAAGAATCTTTAGCTAATGCTGAGAAGGCAGAACCACTTACTCTTAAAGAAGATGAAATCTGGCCGAACTTTAATTACACTGTCGATGAGTCAAGTGAGTTGTCTGCACTTTCAACAGATATTAACACATATGTTACAGAAATGACTGCAAACTTTATTACAGGCAAGAAGTCACTCGATGAATGGGACAACTATGTTAAAACATTAGAAAAAATGGGTCTTGAACGCTTTATGGAAATTAATGAAGCAGCTTATAAGAGATACAAAGAGCAATAATTCATTAGACTCATATGGACGGCGGCCGCTTTCCATATGAGTTTTTATGTATAAAAATGGAAAGGAGAGAATCGTATGGAATCAAATGGTCTGATCGGAAGATTTTATCGTTTTTCTGAAATTGTCATGAAAATAGTCCTCATTCAGGGCCTATGGGTAGCATTTACACTGTGCGGAGTCATTATTTTAGGAATTATGCCAGCTACTATCGGGATGTTTACTGCTGTTCGGAAGTGGATGATGGGAGAAGATAATAATCGAACATTAATCAAAGCTTTTTGGAGTGCATTCCGTAAAGAATTTTGGAGAGCGAATGCCATGGGTCTTGTTTTATGTTTACTAAGTTTCTTACTCTATATGAATTTTTCTATTATACGATTTACAGAAGGTTATATCAATTTATTTCTATTAATAGGTTTATTCACGCTTAGTATTCTGTTCCTCATAGTGCTTATCTATATCTTTCCAGTATATGTTCACTTTGATTTGAAGTTTTTTCAGTACTTTACAATGTCCTTGCTTTTAGGAATATCCTCGCCAATTTATACACTATTAGCTGTGTTTGGTTGTTTTGTCCTATATCGGCTATTTTTATGGATCCCAGGCTTGATTCCTTTCTTTAGTATCGGTTTGTTTGCTCTGTTCATTATGTGGGTATCTCTAAAGACATTTAAAAAAGCGGAACAGAAACAGGAGGGGGAGACAAACACATATCGAGCCAGGCGTGCAAAGAAAATCAACTATGAAACACTTTAAGGATAAAACAGCGTCTCAAGGTTTCCTCTTGTATTATAAAAGAAGACCGATTTATGGATGAAATCGTGGTCAAATGGCTTCGTCCTATTAATTTGCAGTGAATTCAAATGTTGATGATCCTTTAGTTAATGAAGTAGATACAATGTATGCAGGAATAGAGGTTTATTCATTAAAAAATGTGCATTTTGGGGGAGATATTTATGGCCATTTTTGCAACTGAAAACGATCAATTCATAATTGATGGAAAGCCGACTCAGCTTATTTCAGGTGCGATTCATTATTTTCGAGTTGTTCCAGAGTATTGGAAAGACAGACTTGTTAAACTGAAAGCTTGTGGATTTAATGCAGTTGAAACATACGTAGCCTGGAATATCCATGAACCTAAGCAAGGTGTGTTTAATTTTGAGGGAGGGGCAGATCTTGTCCGCTTTATAAAAACAGCTGAAGAGGTTGGTTTATACGTAATCGTACGCCCGAGCCCATATATTTGTGCTGAATGGGAATTTGGAGGTTTGCCTTCATGGTTATTAGCAGATCCAGAAATGCGTTTACGTTGCTTTCATCAGCCGTTTTTGGAAAAAGTAGATGCTTATTACGATGTTTTAATGCCGATGCTAAAACCTTTGCTATGTATAAATGGCGGGCCAATCATTGCTATGCAAATTGAAAATGAGTATGGAAGCTATGGAAATGATCTCAAGTATCTGAACTATTTGAGAGACGGCATGGTAAATAGAGGTATCGATGTCCTTTTTTTCACGTCAGATGGTCCCGCTGACTTCTTGTTCCAAGGCGGAATGGTGCCGGGAGTTTTGGAAACAGTGAATTTCGGCTCAAGGTCCGAAGAGGCATTTGCGAAATTGCATGAATACCAGGCAAATGCTCCGAAAATGTGCATGGAGTTTTGGAACGGCTGGTTTGATCATTGGGGAGGAGAACACCATACGAGGGACGCGGATGATGTTGCAGATGTATTAGATCGAATGCTGGCAGCGAATGCATCTGTTAATTTCTATATGTTTCACGGCGGAACGAATTTTGGATTTTACAACGGTGCTAATTATGCAGATAAGTACCAGCCTACAATAACAAGCTATGATTACGATTCTTTAATTAATGAATGTGGTGAGCCGACTGATAAATTTTATAAAGTCCGTGAAGTGATTTCAAAATATGTAAAATTAGATCCACTTCAATTGCCTGAACCTGTAAGAAAGAAAAACTATGGTGAGGTTGAGTTAACGAAGCAAGTGTCCTTATTTAATGCGCTTAATCATCTTTCAGCTCCAATAGAAAGAACGTGCCCTGAAACGATGGAATCTGTTGGTCAGGACTACGGATTCATACTTTATACGACACATATATCTGGGCCAAGATCAGAAGCAAAGCTTACTTTACAGGATATTCATGATCGAGCCCTAATCTTTTTAGATGGTGTCTATATAGGTGTTATTGAACGCTGGAATAGTGACGATCAAGTTTTTCTTACTATTCCAGATAAAGGAGCAACATTAAGTATATTAGTAGAAAATATGGGAAGAATAAACTATGGTCCAAGATTGAAAGACCGCAAAGGAATAACAGAGGGTGTTTGCCTAGGAGGCCAATTCTTGTACCACTGGACGATACATTCACTTCCTTTAAATGATCTTTCAAAGCTTCGATTTGAAATGAAAAAGGGAAATGACGATAACATCCCAACTTTTTATAAGGGTTTTTTCCATATTGATGAGAAAGCAGATACTTTCTTAAATCTCAAGGGATGGAAAAAGGGAATTGCCTATATTAACGGATTTAATCTTGGCAGGTATTGGGAGATTGGTCCGCAGAAAACTTTGTATATTCCAGCGCCCCTTTTGAAAGAAGGAGAAAATGAAATTATTTTGTTCGAATTACATGGAAACGAAGGAAGTTTTGTTACTTTATCAGATTGTGCCATACTTGGGTAAGCATGGCTTGGCCGTTATGTTCGAGCGTGCATCCACTCGATACACCATAATTAACTATAAAACGTATTGATAGGGTACTAGTATAAAAGGCTTGAAATATTAGATTGCAAAGGAATAGGTAAAAATACTCGAAAGAAACATATAGTGTCAATTTCCTTTAAATTGTTATGAAGCTAATCCAAACAATTTATGAATGAATTCTTTTTGATTTTGGACAGACTTCTCCCTTTGGAGAGTCTGTCTTTATTTGATCATGTTTATAGCCTCTATCCCCGCAATAATTCGTTTAGCAGTTCGTAAGGGCTTTAATCCAAGCATCGGGCGAATTCGTTTTTTAATAAAGCGGGATCCTTCTCTACGATATTGTTGAGATAAGATAGAATCGTTGGGTTTCGGTTGAACTTTGTTTTAAATCCACAATATGTCCAGATAACAAACGGCTTTATACCTGTGTAAGAATATAAACGAGCGGTTCTGAACGGTTATTCGTTCCAAAAAAATATAAGTGGTTGGCAAGGGAAAGTTCGTAATAACGCTGTTTCGAAGGCTCTGGTTTACCTCTTAAGCTAATTATTATTTGCGGGCGCTACGTTCAACTCCGACTACCGCTATAAAAACCTAATAAAATAAGTTCAACCAGTAAAAACTGGTTAAACTTATATTACGATCGGGCGCGTTTATCGAATAACGCGTCTTTTTGTGTATCGGGCCAGATTCTTGAGTAACTTATTCTACAAATGAATGGAATTTATAATCATTGTTAGCAAAAAACATAAAAGACAGCTGTGTAGCCAAAAAGGCAGCAGGGTAGTAGAAGAAGGATTCTGAGATTTAGTACAGAATAATTTAGTCATGAACATAAGGAAAGGAAAGATCGAATTCTTTTATTTCTATGTAAACATATCAGAGTTTCGTTTTTATTAAAATTAAGTGAATAAGGAGATGTTACTGTTGGGAAATAAAGTATTAGTTGTCATTGATGTGCAAACAGAAGTCGTGGAACATGGGTATAAACGTGATGAGACCATTGATAATATTAACCGATTAATTCATTGTGCAAGAGAGCAACAGATACCGATAATCTATATTCAACACGAAGAACAAGAAGGTCCCATGATTAAGGGCCAACCTGGATGGCAGTTTCACGCACGACTTGAGAAACCCCTCCATCAGGAGGTGACCATCCATAAAACTGTACCGAATTCATTTACAAACACTTCTTTAAGACAAACACTCGACAAGCTGGACGCAACACATCTCTATATTTGTGGTGCACAGACAGAATTCTGTGTTGATTCCACATGTCGAGGAGCCTTTGATTTAGGTTATAATGTTACCCTTATCACAGATGCTCACACCACTAATGATGCAGATCATCTATCAGCTTCCAGTATTATCGAACATGTTCATGGAACGTTAAAGTATTTTTGGAGTCCAAATGGAACGATAACTTTGAAAAAATCATCAGATTTAGACTGGATGAAAAATGAAGTAAACCTCAAATAAGGAATATCTAAGTAACCTTTCTTGGTTCTTCAGCAATAGGGCGCGCTTGTGAAGTAAAGGAAGCCCAATTTCTCATTTATAACACTGAGAAATTGGGCTTTTAATAGTTGTAAATCCACATATTCCTGACACTGCCCAAGAATATTTATCTTACTCTTTTATCAAATTTAGTGAATTATAGTACAAAAAGGCAACCGTCTTACGTAACATGGTACTGCTTCTAATTATATATTTATCACGAACTAAGATTTACAACTGAATCTATAATTTGATCCCAGTCTTCACTATGAATCTCATGCCCCGATCCATCAAGAGTCATTAATTCAGCATGAGGGATGGTTTTCGCAAGAGCAAGCCCGTGCTCGTATGGCAGAGCTGGATCTTCTGTACCATGAATAATGAGGACAGGTACGCTGATCTCACCCATTCTATCGTAATATACGTCTCCGCCTCCCAGCAGAGCATGATTAAATCTGCTCGGCAGGTGTTTGGCGCGATCCGCCTCTCTTTCCGCCAGTTTATATATTCTTTCCTGCTCATAAGGTTTGGAGCCGGCTAAAGTTTTCCATCCATCCGCAAGATAGGGAATAACCGCATCCCGATTTGACCAATCGATGGAAGCACTCTTCGCATGGTGATCCAGTATGCTCTGATCCATTGGAGGCAGTTTTTCCATTTCAGTCCCGAACACACTTGATGAAATTATCGTAAGTGTAAATAAGCGGTCCGGATATCTCAAGGCAAGAATCTGGCCGATCATACCGCCCAGGGACATTCCAACAATATGTGCCTGATCTATAGAATAAGCATCCAGGACACCGGCCGCATCGTCAGCCATGTCAGTTATTGTATAGTTGGAAGTACCAGGATCATAAATGGTCGATTGTCCCAGATCCCGATGATCGTACCGAATAACAAACCTCCCCTGATCAGCGAGAAGGAGACAGAAGTCCTCATCCCACCAGTCTAATGAAGACATCGCTCCCATGATTAAAAGCACAGCAGGGTCCTTAGGGTCTCCAAAGCTTTCTGTACATATATCCACTTTATTTATTTTCAGTATCTTTTCACTCATGTTTTTTACCTCCGTTTTATTTATTATCTAATCGCCGTTACGAAGGCACAGATCAATAAACTCTTTCCGGGGCATAATTGGCCTGCACCTTTAATTATCGCAGTCGAACCCACTTGATAATCATGACGAGGCCTCCTTTTTAATGTTATTTATAAAGGGAATCATCCCTATATTTATTACTATAACATAAGGTCATTTTTGCTGGTACCAAAAATTACCGTTTTTATCTTATCCCTACTATGCAGCTATTCCTTTTAATCAACAAAGTAAACGTCAAGTAACTCCAAAATATACAATAAAAGTTAATTTTGGAGTTGTTTTTTTGTTTACTTCACTTTTTTCGGCATTCTGCATCTAGACGGTGAAACTGTTGACCACGGCAAGACTTTATCAATTTCCTCTTTATTGTTTAAATTGATATTTGGGAGCATTTCAATCAAAAATCGAAGAAAATTTTTTAAACCATATGTTAACCTCTGCTTCCTGCCTGCTCAGAAAGGTCTAATTTTCCGAAAGGTGATTTATGGAAAGGGAAGTAGACAGATAGAATTTGTTAATGTAATATTAAGAAAACTATATACACATTTTTTAAACAGGTGTTATACATGGAAGTATGTATAGCTTAAAAGGGAAGTTCGGTGAAAATCCGACACGGTTCCCGCCACTGTAATTCGGAGCGACCTCAAAATGCCACTGCTTGATTTTAAAAGTGGGAAGGCGCAGGAAGTATCGATGTTAAGTCAGGAGACCTGCCTGTTTAGAGAAAAGAACACGAAGTGACCTACGGGATATAGGGAGGTGTTTACGGAGACGGAAGTATCGGATGTTTTTTTAAAAAAAGCATTACATACCATTGTTTTTTTGTGAGCATTTAACCTTATAGGTTAAATGCTCTTTTTAGTTTGGTCACTAATAAATTCATATTCGGAGGTTTAATAAAAATGAAAAGAGGGTCATTTTGGATTTCGTCTGCGATATTTTTAAGCTTGACGAGCTACTTTTGGGCAAACTCTTATCGGCCAGCCTACGCGATGCATATTATGGAAGGATATTTACCTTTTGGCTGGTCTGTTTTTTGGTGGGCGGTCACGATTCCATTTGTAGCCGTCGGGATAAAGTCGATAACAAAAAAATTAAAAGAAAATCCTGAATTGAAAACCATGCTTGGTTTATCTGGGGCATTTGCTTTCGTTTTATCTGCATTGAAAATTCCTTCTGTAACAGGAAGTTGCTCGCATCCTACAGGTGTAGGATTAGGGACGATTTTATTTGGTCCAACGGTGATGAGTGTATTAGGAACCATTGTGCTATTATTTCAATCTTTGTTGCTGGCACATGGTGGGCTTACTACATTAGGGGCAAATGCCTTTTCGATGGCAGTCGTTGGTCCACTTCTCACATATGGAATATTTAAGTTAGGTAGAAAAGTGAATGTACCAGTTGCTGTTTCCATCTTTTTAGCGGCCATGTTAGGCGATCTAGGAACCTACTTAGTGACATCGGTTCAGTTAGCTTTAGCTTTCCCTGCTGAGATAGGCGGATTTGCTGCTTCATTTGCTAAGTTTGCTAGTGTATTTGGGCTGACACAAATTCCTTTAGCGATAATTGAAGGTTTACTTACTGTCATTGTGATGAACTTATTGCGAAAATATCATTTGACAGAATTAAAACTATTACCAACGATGAAGGAGGCAAACTAACATGAAAAATGTTGTATTACTCTTGTTTGTTATTCTATTAGCTATTATTCCTTTAATTATTCAAAAAGATGCTGAATTTGGTGGAGCTGATGGTCAGGCTGAAGAAGTTATTGGTGAGGTAGCACCTGCTTATAAGCCTTGGTTTAATGCAATTTGGGAACCGCCAAGCGGAGAGATTGAAAGCTTGTTATTTTCATTGCAAGCAGCTTTAGGAGCCAGCGTCATCGGTTATGTCATTGGATATGGAAAAGCTAGAAAAAAGTATTCTTCAACTAAACAATAGGGAACTGAAGGGGATTCGATGATTAAAATCGATTATTATGCATATACAAGTGGTTTAAAAGACGTTCATCCTGTTGAAAAGGTCAGTTTTGCTCTGACCTTTCTCCTTTTTACTATTATCACAAAAAATATATGGGTGGCTGGTTTTACTTTCACTGTGATGAGTATAGGAGTAATATTCAAAGCAGACATCCCGTTGAAAGCGTATTTGAAACTCCTTTCCGTCCCATTTGCTTTTTTAATAACAAGCTTGGTTGCCATATTGTTCTCTTTTACACCTATCGATCAAATAGACTTAGAAGTGCTTTGGGTGAAAAAATTTGGTCCATGGCAAATTTATGTGAGTCCATATAATGTGAATCAAGCGTATCAACTAACCGCAACAGTTTTAGCAAGTGTAAGCTGTTTATATTTTCTTGTATTGTCAACGCCTCTCCATCAATTGGTGTGGGTGTTGAAGAAAGCCAAACTCCCCATCGTTTTTATAGAATTAATCGGACTTACGTATCGATTTATCTTTGTTTACTTAGAAAATATGCATGAAATTTATATCGCACAATCCAGCAGACTTGGCTATCAAAATTATCAAAGTTGGATTAAAAGTGTTTCGCAGCTCATTGCCAGTCTTTTTATCAAATCGATACGTTCTGCAAAAGAACTCCAAATCGCGATTGACAGCCGTGGGGGAGATGAACATTTATTTGACGTAGAATTAATGATGGATTATAGTCAAAAGCATTTTATTATGATAATTATTTCATTTGTCTCACTTCTCATCATTTTTATGATGACGTAAGGGGGCAGATCTTAAAAAGGAAGTATGTTCAATGAACGAACCGATTGTAACGTTTGAACAAGTTAGTTATCAGTATGCAGATGGTACGCTGGCATTGGACCAAATCAATCTTTCCATTGAACAAGGAAAGAAGATTGCCTTAATCGGGAACAATGGAGCAGGAAAATCAACATTATTTCAATTATTAAATGGCATATTAAAGCCAACAAGCGGCAGTATATCCTTCCGGGGGAAAAAGTTAACTTATAAACGAAAAGAAGTTCAAGAACTAAGGCAGCAAGTAGGAATTGTGTTCCAAAATCCTGAAACACAGCTATTTTCATCTAGTGTATACGATGATATTAAATTTGGCCCGAAAAATTTGAAGTTAACACCAGAAGAGATTGAGAGGCGTGTTATGGAGGTTATGGAATTGACCGAAACTGTAACATTTAAAGATAAACCGCCTCACTTTTTGAGTATTGGACAGAAAAAAAGGGTGGCCATCGCAGGTATTGTTGCCATGGCCCCAGCCTTAATGGTGCTAGATGAACCGACTGCTGGACTCGATCCTTATTATTCAAAAAAAATCATGGATTTATTAGAAGACATTCATCACGAAAATCGAACGATCCTATTGTCCACGCATAATATAGACTTAGCTTATGGGTGGGCGGATGAAGTCATGATCATGAATAATGGACATTTGTTAGCTAAAGGAACACCCATTGAGGTATTTAAAAAAAGAGAAATCCTCGCAAAGAGTCATTTACAAATACCTTGGATTATGGAAGTATTTGAAAGGTTTCACGGAGCAAATGCGACTGTTCAAAATTATCCGAGATCGAGAGAAGAACTGTTTAAAAAGATGGCATCATTACATATGACAAGAATTTGATAAGGTGTTCTAATATCCCCAAAGAAAAATCCCCTTCGTACTAGAAAGACTAATGTGTTTCTTTTTCTGTCTAGTATGAGGGGATCATTCATATAAATGCCAGCCCTTATAAAAATGAAAGGGATTATTGAAAACGGTTAATTTAAAACAGGTGCGCTTTGAAATAAAATTGCTGTTGTTCCTATGCAAAAGACTATTGACATCAGATTTTAAGGTGGAAAGGGATAGATTAAATCTTCATTTTAGAACTGAGAGTAAATGTGTTCAGATCAGCTGCTTAAATAGGCAGCTTTTTCTTTTTAAACTAGGCTATGTTAAATTCTAATGTTGATTTGTGACCATAAGAAAACCGCCTTTGTGAAAAGGCGGTTAATTGAGCTATCGTCTCCCGTTAGCGTAATCACCTTAAGTGACAAGGTCATCTTACCGTCTGGTAAACGAGACCTATGGCTCCAGAATCAAAGGTCTTGTTTTCGATTAGCTTAAGATTGATCTTCTCCTTGAGACCTTGGAATAACGGCAATCCCTTACCGATCAGGACGGGAGAAACCGTAATTTTATACTCATCAATTAAATCAAGCTGCATAAGGTGGTGTGCGAACCTAGGACTGCCGAGGATGACCATATCCTTGCCTGGCTGCTGTTTGAGGTTATTGATCTCTTCCTCGACATCTTCTTTCACGAGTCTGGAATTATTCCATTCGACTTTCTCCAGCGTCGTGGAAAAAACGATTTTGGCTGTCTTTTCGATCCACTCGGCATGATTCCGTTCATGCTGCGAAGCTGATGGATTCGAAGGCACAGATGGCCAGTAACTGTGCATCATCTGATAAGTCCCACGTCCCCAAATGACAGTGTCAGCAGTACTCAGAATTTCTTTCGCGTGTTTCTCCAAATCAGCATCGTAGGAAACCCAGCCAATGTCCATTTCACCATTCGGCCCTTCTACAAAACCGTCAAGCGATGCGTGCAGAAATAGAACGAGTTTTCTCATTTTCAGTTCTCCTTTGTTCATGAGGGATATCTACATTATACATTAACTACATTTTAGCAGAATTCAACTTGGGTTGTCTCTTATGGATTGCTAATCCCAAACCTGCCCGTTAGCTTAACAAGAATAAGCAGAAAGCCGAAGCTTTGTGTTCGTGTCGGTGACAGTAAACAGGCACGATTTGACAAACATATTTTTCTTATTCGATGAGGTATTCTCATATTCCTTGTTGTCTATATAACGGAACCAAGCCAAATAATGTTGCAAATATTTGGTTACAACACCATTGAAGCGGTCCATCCATTTCTTCAAGCGGCTGTGATAGCTGTTTACGTTTTGGATATGGTACACGCCTTTGACACGTAGTTTTCCGTCGGACTTGAATCGGTAATGAGCCAAGCCCTTTGCATTCGCATAGGAGCTGAATGACCGCCAGGAATCCGTGCAAAGCACGTTTGAATCCGATAGATGACCGCCAATCGCATCATCTAATTTCGTTGTCCGAATGCGACCACGCCCAAGAACGCCAGAGTACGTCATTTTCTGACGGTCACGGGCAACGAGGACACATACTTGGTCCTTGCTTATGCCACGATATTTGGCTTTTCCGCCTCGTTTACGTGGCTTGCGTTCGGTGATGTTCCGCTTGCCCTTTTCCGAGTACAGAAAGTAGGTCTCGTCCATTTCATCGATACCTTGGAATGATTCGGTTGGAATCTGTTTCAGGGCAGCAAGTATCTTATGTCGCCAGTAAAACAAGGTGACATGTGTGACTTCGTCGTTTAATTGCTCGGCACATTTTCTCAGCGAATAGCCCTCAATTATGCATTCAATAAAACGAACCCACACATGAGGTCTTCTCGTTCGTTGAAGAGGTGTGTTTGTAAGGTCATTAAAGGTTTGGCGACAGGATTTACAGCGGTAACGCTGACGTTTAACCTCTCTAGCACGTGTTTTTACGGCGTACTTCCCAAAACGAACGACAGAATGGGTTTTGCAATGCGGACAAACAAGCCCATCTTTGTGCTTCTGCTCTTGGATTTCGTCAATTGCTCGAACGGGAGCCGACACACCCTTGGTTTGTGATTGCAAAAAGAAGATAAGTTCCTGTTTACAACTATCGTCTAATGTATCAGCAAGCTTTTTTAGCTCCTTTTAATCCATAGACAAATCATCTCCGAACCGAATTGTTACCTTTATCATAGAACATTCTTTCGTAATTCAAATATCAACATTAAGGTTTAACAAAGCCTTAAACTAAAGGGGATAGTTAAATGATTAAGAAGAGATTTTACTAACAAAGAAAATTCAACTAGAATCGGAATCCCCAAGTTTCAGGGGGGACAATTAAAGAAAAAAAGGAGGAGGTAATTTTAATAAAAGGGAGAATTTTAATATGAATATAAATTGAGAGGAGTTTGAAGATGTATCATAACTTGAGCGGTTTTTTCGAATCCTGGGAATTTGAGGCCGGAGCTACAAGCAGGATTCTTAAAAATCTCACGGATGAATCATTAAAGCAAGAAGTCACTCCAAATCAATGGTCTTTAGGGCGTATTGCGTGGCATACGGTCACTGCTATTAAAGTGATTAGTTCACAGGCAGGTTTAAGATTTGAAGCTCCTAGTGAAGACTGGTCTGTTCCATCTTCGGCTAATTTTATTGCTGAAAGCTATATTAAATCTTCACATAAATTTGTTGAGGCTTTGGAAACTCAATGGACTGATCAGACCCTGTTGGAACAAGTTGATTTCTTTGGAATAAAAATGACAAAGGGAAGTCTTTTATTATTTTTAAACCAACATCAAACTCATCACCGGGGACAAATGACAATTCTAATGAGACAAGCAGGACTTAATGTTCCAGGGATTTACGGTCCATCAAAAGAAGAATGGGCACAATTTGGGATGGCTGAACCAAGACAATCTTTATTTGATTAAATTCTTGAGCCAGAATTGTATGCAGATATTAATCAATTCAATATTATACAAAGGATATAATAAACGATTTAAGTCAGCTGCCATCTTAGTATTCCACAATCGGGCCAAATTGTTGAGGAGTAGCAAATAAGGGTCTGGGAGAAGGCTGGAGTGTGTTGTTCAACGAATGAGAATAGCTAGTGGAAGGTTTATATTTATTGTAGTATTCTGAAATTATGTTTTGTGAATAGCTAGAGGGAATAGAAGTGGAAAACTAGAGGAGAGTCTTCTATTGAAGAAGAATTATTGGTTCATAGCTATGGGCATTGTTTGGACTGTTATTTTTTCTGGTATGAGTTTTTATTGGGCAATGGGTGGCCTACTTGGTGTTAGGTCTCTAGGAGGGTACATTTACGAGATGTCCTTAAACCCGGACCCCTCGTTCGTCATTATTGTATGGTTTACCGGTTTAATTAAATTACTTGGCTCGATATTACTGTTGATGCTTCTTGTTCAATGGAAGAAACCTATAATAACCAGAATGCTTTACTGCGTGACAAAAATTGTGGGAGCTTTATTATTCTTGTATGGCTTACTTAATTTCGTCACGATTACTTTAAGTGCGTTTAATATTTTAGATTTTGACTTAGATTCATATGCAACGTTTTGGAGGTTAGCTTTTTGGGAACCTTTTTGGATGGCGGGTGGAATTTTTTACTTCTTTTCCGTTAAAAGAATATAATTTGATCAATTACCAAGGGACTTTCTTTGATAAGTTCTTTGAAACGATCTTCCAGAAACGGGCGCATTTGTGGAGCAACTTAGGGCTGTATATCAGCCTTTTTCTCATAGTGGCCCCTCATTACTCGAATCGTTTTCGTACCCCTTTAAGCACAAAAAGAGGAATCGTCAACCGGTTCCTTTTCTTTTCAATCTTTATTATAGAATCTTCCCTCTGGAGTCATGAACTGTTTATATAAACATAATGATGTATAAAAAAGCTCTTTTATATTTGCTTCATCGGCTTCCTCTTTTACGATTTCCCCGACATATTCAGGTACATTCGTGAAGAATTGGACGGTATCTCTGTCTTCATATGAAGGTAAACCCTCATAAGGCCCCTCCAGAATCGAGTACGTAACAAGACCGCTGTACGGAATAAAATGTTCCTCACTGTACTCCATCATCTTTTTTTTTAGCGATTCATTGACTTGAACCAACGGGGCAGGTGTGCGGCCGAGCCTAGGTCGTATCATATAGCGGGTGGGATTCCCGCCGAGTAAGAACTAGCCATTCGCTCGTAGCGAGTCTTGGAGGGCTAAAGGTAACTTTAGTCTTTAAGCGTAGACAGTTAGGTGGCGGGCCGAAAGCCAAATGGTTGAAGGGATTGAGCTCCATAAACGTTAGTAAATCGAGAGGGCTGATGCCTTACCTGCGTGCAGAAAGCTACATTTTATCCTTCGTCAAAGGCAAGAAGGGTAAGACCTCTCTGGAGTCAGAGACCTTGGCACGTTACACACCGATATGATACGGCAACTCGGGAGACCCTACCGGTCTTTTCTATTGAAGAGTATGGTCTACAAGTGATAACAAGCAAGGAAACCAAATGCCGATTGTAGGGAGTCGGATAGCAGCGTAGTACCAATGAAGTTGGGTAATGCCGATGGAGGGAAGGCTAGCTACCAGTTATCACCCTTACTAGGGACACATTTACTACACACAGAGGTAGGAATAATAAATGGAAACAAAACTACTAAGGATAGCAGAATTAGCAAAATCCGAGCCTAAAATGAAATTCACATCTCTTGCGCATTTATTGAATACGCAATTCCTAACTCAGTGTCATCATGAACTGCCTAATAAAAAGGCAACTGGTATTAATGGAACGACAAAAGAACAATACAGTGACAGCTTGAAAGAAAACATAGAGGACTTAGTAAGTAGACTTAAAAGCAAAAGTTATCGACCTGTTCCAGTAAGACGAATGTATATCCCAAAGTTCAACTCAAACAAAATGAGACCATTGGGAATACCGGAACATGAAGATAAAATTGTTCAAAAAGGCATCACGAAAATACTAAATGCCATCTATGAAAATGATTTTTTAGACTGCTCATTTGGGTTCCGTCCAAATAGAAACTGCCACGATGCGCTGAAAATACTGAATCATTATATTGAAAAGAGAGCAGTAAGTTATGTAGTAGATGTAGATATTAAAGGCTTCTTCGATAACGTTGACCACAAATGGATGTTGGAATTCTTGAAACTCCGAATCACTGACCCTAACCTACTGAGAATAATCAGCAGGTTTCTTAAAGGTGGATACATGGAAGAAGGTAAGAAATACAAGACAGACAGTGGTACACCGCAAGGTGGAGTGATATCTCCGATATTAGCCAATGTCTATCTCCATTACGTTCTTGATCTATGGTTTGAAAAAGTGGTTAGGAAACAATGTAAAGGTCAGGCATTTATAGTGAGATACGCAGATGATTGTGTGCCACGAAAGCAACTAAAGTGTGCGTAAGCACATTAGAAAGCTATGCTGCACTTAAGATGAGAGTAGGCCTCTCGCAATCGCTATACAGGTAGAGATTGCAAACCACCTTAAGGTGCTGTAGTCAAAAGCTATGGTATTGAGCGTTAAGGAAAAGGCAGAGCAGGACTTTGTCAGGTACATATTAAGGAGACGAAAACCATTGAACCGCTGAGGAAGTATCGAAAGCGTAGGGACGTCATCAAAACTGAGGGGGAGTCGTTAACTCAGGATAAGTTCGGAGGAAACCTGTTTACTGTCCGTTCGGTGACCGGTATAAAGGCGGCGTGAACTTAATATAGGCTTGAGTGTGGAACGTGGGAACCTACGACATGGATGTAAAGGGAGAAATTCAAGTGGAAGACCCACAAGAATCAGAGTACCAATGCCATGTATAGGGGCGGAATAACTCGTAGTAGCAAAGAAACCTCCTAACGGAGGTGGAGCAAAGGGGTTATATTATTCAGTTTTATTAGCAAGTCAACCATCTTAGTGGGAGGAACTTATGAATAAAACAAAGTCATATGCTATATCTAAAAAGGTGGTTTATGAAGCCTTTCTAAGAGTGAAAGCAAACAAAGGGTCAGCAGGAATTGATGAAGAGTCAATAGAAGAATTCGAACTGAACCTAAAGGATAATCTCTATAAACTATGGAACAGAATGTCTTCGGGAAGTTACTTCCCTCCAGCTGTTAAAGCCGTAGATATTCCAAAGAAAGCTGGTGGNGCAAGCACGGTTCTGTGAGGGGGGAGGAGTACAATTTACCGCAAGGTAGAAAGGCTCCCTTCTACTCGACTAGCATTCAATAAGAAGGTAGAATAAAATTTATAAAATGAATAAAATGTATAATTATCATCAGAATTTAAAATTCAAATAGAGGTCATTTTAGTATATTTTTGTTATTAGCGAAACCTATTTATTTCTAAGTTTTATAACATATGCAATTAAAAAAAGTTCCCCATATTGAGGAACTATCCTTGGCAGTTTTATCTTAACTCTTCCTTTTCAAGACATTTTTCTAAATCTTTATCCACGACAAAAACCTCGATGCGTTCGCCCATTTTTGTGCTGATATCGCTGTGGCTTGAAAGGACCTTGCATTTTGTATGTTTTTCTACAATATCTTCAAAGTTCTTGCTGTACATCTCGCGCAGCACCTGGCGCATTTGCTTTACGACCTTTCTTCCTGTGTCATGCTGAACTAAATGTTTTTCCTCAACAGTTAATACGCCTTTGAAACGCACAATGACCATATCATGAACGATATAAGTTTTTGTTTCCTGTGGCCCTCTGCCAATTAAGTCCCTTTGCTGTTTAATAAATGCTTCACTTATTTCAGCTTCCAATCTCTTTTTATGAAAAGGCATTTCCTATTCCCCCCAATTGGTTAATTCCGAATAATCTTACTTGGAATGGACGAATTTTGTCAATTCCATTTTTTTATTGAAATGAAAAAGTTAGAAAAATATAGATATAGTTAAAAAACATATGAAAAAGCTATGATTTTCGTCAATTTCAAACCGAAAAGATGTATTTTTGGTTTTTATAACTATTTACATTTAAATGCAATTGGGAGTAAAATAAGCTCGTAATCAACAAATCAAATATTTCGGCCTAATCTCAAAATGAGAACGGAGGACCCAATTTTCAGGGGTTAATTCTACAAATGTAGAAGGGATGAGATCACTCTTTCGCCATCCTACCCGTCAGCTAACTTCGTCGGCTAAAGCGAAGGAGGTCATAAGACCGCCTTTAAACCAGGGGGCTTTTTTGTTGTGCACCAGCAGAAGAAGCAGCCTGGCCAATAGTAGGTCTTTTTATTATGCCTATTTTTAAAAGGTAACATGGAAGACGGAATGCAAAGGAAGCATAAAAGATTGCTTGCTGGGCGTTAAGTAGACCAATGTATACTTTTTCTCTTAAATATTAAAAAAGTGTCAATTTCGATTTGACTTTCCAATTGAGTCAGGTTGCCGCTTGTTTTTAATTTGGGGGATTTAGTAAACATTGGTCTATTTTTTTGCTGAAAAATTAAGGGAGGACAAAGAATGCCCTAACAGGAAATGTATGCAATTAGATTAGCTTTCATAAAAAGCAAAAATGAATCAATTTAAAAGGAAATTAGGGTGAATTTATTATGATGCTGTTAAAGTATGCACTTAAAATGGGGATCGGGCTCATAAAAGCCAAAATCATTTTTGAAAAGAATGCATTCGAACCTGGGGATATTATTGAAGGCCGCTTAGAGCTGACAGGCGGCATGGTTCCCTTAAAGGTGAAAAGATATGATATTGATTTAGTAGATTATAATATCAGCAATCTTAATGAGAGTATCATTAACTCACATTCTGTTATTTGTTCATTTGTCCTTAACGCAATTGAAAGAAAGGAAGTGCCTTTCAGACTTGATATCCCTGAACAAATTGGAAGTAAAAATTATATGGCTGCTGCCAGGATATTATTAGAGAACGATCAAGTCTTGACAGCAGAAAGCCTGCTGCAAATAACTGTAAAGGAGTGATGAGTAAGCAGTGCTTAACTGATTTAATTGATTTATATTTTGAAGAAATTGATAGTATATTTTTGTACTTCGAGAACTGTCTAGCTCCAGTGCCTACCCCCTCTCGTTTGTCGGGGGTGGGCAAGGCGCTTGCGCTTTTCTTATGGGAGACAGAATGCAGGGGAAGCAGAAAAGCTGTTTGCTGGGCATTACGTAGACCAATGTGTACTTTTTCTCCAACAAGCTGAAGCAACTGAGTTTTGCATTTGGCTATCTGTTATCTGGATAGACATGCAGCTCTATAGTTCAGTCTGGGGAAAGAGAACGCATTGGTCTTTTTATTTTTATAAGTTAGGGAGGTGGTTTGAAAAGATCAAGATTATTAAAGGCAAGGACCCGGTATTGACAGCAAAATTTTCAAACGGAGAAAAGGAGAATCTGAATCGATGAAAAAGGCATGTTTCCTTTTATGCATTCCCAGCTATCAGGTCTTAATCGATGTGACTAATCAAATTGGACGAGATGATTCCCTTGTCTTTTTAACCGGCGATCATCGAGTCCATTCCGGCTTGCAGAGCAAGGGCATTACGGACATTTTTCTAATAGATGGTCAGGAGACATTTATCGAGCTCGGAGAAGAGTTAGAAAAAATTATTTTTATTGAAGACAGCTTGGCCGATACTTGCTTCTTATTGAAAATTGTTCGGGCAAGTTCAAAGGCGCCTATCATAGTCATGACAAAAAATAAACAATATCCTTTGAAATTCCCAATCACTTGGTGCAAAACAAGTTATTTATACGAATAGCCTTAATATTTCTTTTTTAATTCATTGATTTTTAGGAGGTTACGAACATGTTGGATGTTATGATGGCAGGTTTATTCATCCTGCTGCCTATATTAATGGCGGGACTGGCAAAATGGTCCTCTAAAGTTGTTGACCAGGGAAGTGAAGAACAATGATGTCAATTCTTTTGGGAATCACTTCAATCGTTAGTGTTTATCTTTTATATGTATTAGTCAATCCAGAGAAATTTTAATATATTTGGAGGTTAATTCGGTGTTTACTACTATCCTTTCAATCATCATAACCCTTTTGGCTGCAGCACTTCTGGCAAAGCCAATGGGCATCTATCTGGCCAAGGCATTTGATTATCATGTTACAAGCTTAGATAAAGTTTATGGACCTATCGAAAATGTGTTTTATAAAATGGGCGGCATCAAAAAAGAAAACCAGTCATGGAAACAGTATGCTCTTTCACTGGTACTGGCAAACGCCTTTATGATTGTGCTCGTCTATCTGATATTCAGATTACAGGGAATCCTGCCATTAAATCCAAGTGGCATTGCCGGAATGGACCCAGCGCTGGCATTTAATACAGCGATCAGTTTCATGACGAATACAAATCTGCAGCACTATAGCGGCGAGAGCGGCTTATCTTACTTTTCTCAAATGATAGGTATTCTGTTTATGATGTTTGCAGCACCAGGTACTGCCCTTGCTGTGGCGATTGCTTTTGTAAGAGGTTTGTCAGGCAAAACAATCGGAAACTTTTATGTTGATTTAATTAGAGCAATTACCCGGGTACTGCTTCCTATTTCCTTTGCGACTGCTATCATTTTTATCGCATTAGGTGTACCGCAGACTTTAGAGCCAACGATTACAGCACAAACGATAGACGGCGCTGAGCAAAGTATTGCCCGCGGACCTGTCGGTTCATTTCTGTCAATAAAGGAGCTTGGGAATAACGGCGGCGGATTCTTTGGAGTAAACTCGGCGCACCCATTTGAAAATCCTAATGCACTTAGCAATTTTATACAGATTCTATTAATGCTATTGCTGCCGACTGCCATGCCATTCACATATGGAAGAATGGCAGGAAACGCAAAACAAGGGAGAATCTTATTTGTTTCAATGGCAATGATTTTTGTTGTTTTCCTTGGAATCACGTTAACCCATGAATTCCAGGGAAATCCGGATTTAAATGCTATGGGCGTTCAGCATGATCAAGGCAGCATGGAAGGCAAGGAAGTAAGATTTGGAACTGGGCAATCTGCTCTATATTCTGTTGTGACAACCGCATCGGAAACAGGTGCAGTCAACACCATGCATGATACGATGACGCCGATTGGCGGAATGCTTGTCCTTTCCAATATGCTTTTGAATACTGTTTTCGGCGGAGTTGGAGCCGGCTTTATTAACGTCATCATGTACGCAATGATTGCCGTATTCCTATCGGGCTTAATGGTTGGCCGTACACCGGAGTTTTTGGGCAAAAAGATTGAAGGAAAAGAAATGAAGCTGATCGCGGTAACAATGCTGATGCATCCGCTATTAATTCTCGGTGCTTCTTCCATAGCTTTATTTTCACCGCTTGGAACGGATGCGATTTCAAACTCAGGCTTCCATGGCATCAGCCAGGTAGTCTATGAATATACGTCTTCAGCAGCAAATAATGGATCTGGTTTTGAAGGGCTGGGCGACGCGACGCCATTCTGGAATATTTCCACAGGTATTGTCATGTACCTTGGCCGCTTCTTCGGTTTAGTAACGATGCTGGCAGTGGCCGGATCTTTAGCTGCAAAGAAATTAGTGCCAGAAACAGTTGGGACCTTCCGCACAGATACATCCTTATTTGGAACGATCTTGATTGGAACCATTTTTATCGTAGGTGCACTTACTTTCTTCCCAACTTTAGTGCTGGGACCGGTTGCAGAATATTTAACAATGCAGGCTGGAGGGATTTAAATTGGGAAACCAAGCATTAAAGGAACGTACCAGTACTTCAAAAATATCAGATCAAACGAAACGTGAAAATGAATTGAATAGTAACGCCAATCATGAATTCAATAATAAGGATGGAAATAAAAAAATGATGGATAAAGTCATGATCTTTCAGGCTATAAAGGAATCGTTTCTAAAGCTGGATCCAAGAACTATGGTTAAGAACCCGATCATGTTTGTTGTTGAAATCGGGTTTTTCATTACCTTGATCTTGTCTTTCGCTCCACAAGCCTTTGGAAACAGCGGAGTTGAGCCATGGTTTAATATTACCGTTACGCTGATTTTGTTATTTACCGTTTTATTTGCCAACTTTGCTGAGGCATTAGCTGAAGGGCGCGGAAAAGCACAGGCAAGCTCATTAAAGCAATCAAAGAAAGAAATCATGGCAAATGTGGTCAGACCAAATGGGAAAATTGAAAAATTGCCTTCAGCTCATTTGAGAAAAGGTGATATTGTCATCGTATCTCAAGGTGAAATGATTCCTGGAGATGGGGAAGTGATCGAAGGTCTGGCATCCGTTGATGAGTCTGCGATTACAGGGGAGTCAGCGCCTGTAGTGAAAGAAACAGGTGGAGACTTCAACTCAGTTACTGGAGGAACACGGGTAGTCAGTGATGAGATTAAGGTGAGAATGACAAGTAATCCGGGGGAGTCGTTCTTAGACAGAATGATCTCTTTGGTAGAAGGTGCAGAACGCCAAAAAACGCCAAATGAAATTGCCCTGAATACCGTTTTAACCAGTTTGACGTTAATTTTTATGATTGTCGTCGTTACTTTGCCGTTCTTTACAAAGTACTTGGGCTTCCAGCTGGAAATTCCGGTCTTAATTGCTTTGCTCGTTTGCTTAATCCCAACAACGATTGGAGGATTGCTCTCTGCCATTGGAATTGCGGGAATGGACCGGGTGACTCAATTCAATGTTATAGCAATGTCAGGGAAAGCAGTAGAGGCAGCTGGTGATATTAATACGATCATATTGGATAAAACGGGTACCATTACGTTTGGGAACAGGATGGCGAGCGATTTTATTCCAGTTGGAGATGTAAAGAATGAGGAGCTTTCTTATTGGACAGTGCTAAGTTCCTTAAAGGATGAAACACCTGAAGGGCGTTCTGTGATTGAGCTGCTGAAGCAAAGAGGCGCAAAGATTGATAAAAAGCTGGCAGAAAGCGGAGCATTTATTGAATTTAAAGCTGAAACAAGAATGAGTGGAATGGATTTAGCGGACGGCCGCCAAGTTAGAAAAGGTGCAGTTGAAGCCATAAAAAGCTGGGTAAAATCTCAAGGCGGACAAATCCCGGTTGATTTGGACGAGGAAACAAATGCGATATCCAAAGAGGGGGGGACACCATTAGCTGTAGCGGTGGACAATCAGATCTGCGGTTTGATTTATTTAAAGGATACTGTAAAGCCAGGTATGAAGGAAAGATTTGAACAGCTTCGGAAAATGGGGATCAAAACGGTTATGTGTACGGGAGATAACCCGCTCACTGCAGCGACTATTGCGAAGGAAGCTGGTGTTGATGAGTTTATCGCAGAATGTAAACCAGAGGATAAAATTGATGTCATCAAATATGAACAAAAGCAAGGAAAGCTCGTGGCGATGACAGGCGATGGAACAAATGATGCACCGGCCCTTGCGCAAGCAGATGTAGGTCTGGCCATGAACAGCGGCACAACAGCTGCAAAAGAAGCTGCCAACATGGTGGACCTGGACTCTGATCCAACAAAAATTATTGAGGTGGTCTCTATAGGGAAACAGTTATTAATGACCCGCGGTGCTTTAACTACTTTTAGCATCGCGAATGATATTGCCAAATACTTTGCCATCATTCCGGCCATGTTCATGCTGGCGATTCCGCAAATGGATGTTTTAAATATAATGAGATTGGATTCCCCATTATCAGCGATCCTTTCAGCCCTTATTTTTAACGCGGTCATTATCCCGTTATTGATTCCATTGGCAATGAAAGGCGTCACTTACAAACCAATGAGTTCGAATGCATTACTGCGCAGAAATTTAACGATCTTTGGATTGGGCGGCGTATTGGTTCCGTTTATCGGCATTAAAATGATTGATATTCTCGTTGCGCTTTTTGTATAAGAGAACATATATAATAGAAGAAAGTAGGTATAAATCATATGCAGGGACTAAATAGTATTGTGGGTCCAATAGTAAGAACGAGTTTTTTGATCATGCTAGTTGGGGGACTTCTTTACCCGCTTGCGGTAACAGGGATCGCCCAGGCAATTATGCCGGATAGAGCAGATGGAAGTTTAATATATAATGAAAAAAATGAGGTAATTGGGTCAGAATTAATTGGCCAAAGCTTTACAAGTCCTGAATATTTCCATGGAAGGGTATCGAGTATTGAGTACGATGGTGCAGGTTCTGGATCAAATAACTATGCGCCATCAAACCAGGAAATGATTGACCGTACAAAAGATTCAGTCGAAGCTTGGAAGGCTGCTAATCCGAGTACTCCAATTAATGAGGTTCCGATTGATTTGGTGACAAACTCCGGTTCCGGATTGGATCCGCATATCAGCCCTGAAGCAGCTTTTGCGCAGGTAGGCAGAATTTCGGAATTAACAGGAATAGATCAGCAAGCTTTAAGAGACTTAGTTGAGAAACATACAGAAGGAAAGGAATTAGGTCTTTTTGGGGAAGAGCGGGTCAACGTTTTGAAATTAAATCTTGATTTAATGGAACTATTATAAAAGCGGGAGGCACTCAAATAGGAATCTTCTTATTGTGAGTGCCTATTGCTGTTATTTCAACTCCTGTTATTTACAGGACGGCAGAGGTGTTTTTGTTATGAAAAATGACCACCCTTACCTTCGGAGAAAAACCCCTGAGGAGCTGCTTGAAGAAATAGCTCAATCAAAGCGGGGAAAGTTAAAATTGTATGTAGGTGCAGCCCCTGGTGTTGGGAAAACCTATAAAATACTTCAGGATGCTCAGGACCTAAAAAAGGAAGGCGCTGATATTGTCATTGGTCTGATTGAGACACATGGCAGAATTGAAACGGAAGCACAAATGGGGGATTTGGAACAGGTTCCTTTAAAGTCAATAAATTACAAAGGAAAGCAATTTTACGAATTAAATGTTGATAAAATTATAACGAGAAAGCCGGAAATTGTCCTTGTTGATGAATTGGCCCACACGAACATAAAAGGTTCGCTGAATCCGAAAAGATATATGGATGTGGAGGATTTGCTTGAGGCGGGAATTAGTGTATTTTCGGCCGTAAATATACAGCACCTTGAAAGTGTAAATGATATTGTCCAGCAAATATCCGGCATAAAGGTACGGGAGCGCCTGCCTGATACATTTATCCAAAAGGCGAATGAAATTCAATTAATCGATGTGACTCCAGAAACACTGAGAAAGAGGCTGGCGGAAGGGAAAATCTATGCACCTGTAAAAATTGAACAGAGCTTGAATAACTTTTTTACAACCGCAAAGCTATCTGCATTAAGAGAGCTGGCGCTTCGCGAAGTAGCCGATGATGTCGATGTAAGAATTGAACAAATAAGCGGGGAAGTGATAAACGGACCGATTGGCGTTCATGAAAAAATATTAGTATGTGTTCATTACGGACCAACAGCGGAAAAGCTTATTCGCCGCGGGTGGCGAATGGCTCATCGTCTCAAAGCTGACCTATTTATCCTGAACGTTTCTTCCGGGAACAGCCACATGATCGGTCCGGAAAGAGAACAGAAGCTCGAACAATGGAAGCTGCTTGCTGAGCAATTTAATGCTGCTTTTATTGTTGAAAAGCAAGGAAAGCGCAAGCCAGCAGAAGTAATCATTCAAATTGCGAAAAAACATCATATCACGCAAATACTTTTAGGCCAGTCAGCCAGAACGAGATGGGAAGAAATACGGAAGGGTTCGATCGTTAATATGATTATGAGGGAAACCTCCAATATTGATATTCATATCGTAGCAGACGGCAGATAAGTGAGGGAAACAGTTTTGAACATCGCGTTTTTTCTTATACCCAAAAATGAAGTCGCCTATATACAATACGAAGCAACCATGAGACAGGCGCTTGAAAAAATGGAATATCACCAATATTCAGCAGTCCCTTTATTAATAAAGAGGGCAAGTATGTTGAGACTTTAACAGAAGGAGACTTATTATGGAAAATCAAAAGGACACCAGTCCTGACCGTTGAAGGGTTTGCTTATAGTGTTTACAATGAGTAACTTTAACTGTTTTTTGATATAACGGTCACGTTTCCATGGAACGTGTCCTTTTTATTATGAAACAGAAAACCCTAGGCTAGGCCTAGGGTTCCAAAAAGCTTACAGCGTGGTATTAAAAAAACTCCTCCGTATTGCTAAAATATTTTTGGTTCGCCAACCAAAATATCAGCATACGGAGGAATTCTTATGTCTAAAAAAGACACTAATAGTTTAGCACACACAACTTGGAATTGTAAGTATCACATTGTGTTTGCACCTAAATACAGAAGACAAGTGATATACGGAAAAATTAAGAAGGATATTGGGGAAATACTCCGCACTCTATGTGAAAGGAAGGGAGTGGAGATTATTGAGGCGACAGCTTGTAAGGATCACGTACATATGTTAGTGAGTATTCCTCCAAAAATAAGTGTGTCCTCGTTTGTGGGTTATTTAAAAGGCAAAAGCAGCTTGATGATATTTGATCGTCATGCCAACTTAAAATACAGATATGGAAACCGAAAGTTTTGGTGTACAGGGTATTATGTGGATACAGTAGGAAGAAACAAAAAGGTAATTGAAGATTATATACGTAATCAGATTCAAGATGATGTAGTTGCAGAACAAATAAGTATGATGGAATATATTGATCCATTCACAGGTGAAGAGGTTAAGAAAAAGAAAAGATAATCAGTTGGAAGGCCTTTGAGGTCTGGCCAGTAAAAGTAGTGCAATTGGCGAACCATTCAGTAGCCCTTTAGGGTTTGGCCAGTAACAAAGGCTTCCAGCCGCAGAGAAAACCACCCGTTATCACGGGTGGTCGTTATTTGGGCTAAATTGCTGAACATGAACTGGGAATGATCATGAAAATACATAGTTAAGGAAACAATATTTAAGACCAGGGTAACAGATGATCCTGGTATTTCCCTTTTTTAAGGAGTAAGATGGATGGACCTATTAACTTTTACTGAGGAATTTTTTAATTATATAAGGAAGTTCTTACTTTTAAGATTTACTCTATTTGCTTTGGTTCTCATGATCATTGCCTTTGTCATAAACCGTATTATTGATTGGTTCTTTAGGAAGTCAAATTTTTTTGATGAAAAAGTAGAACAAACGATTCAAAGTGTAACTCGATCAATTTTTAGGTATGGAATTGCGATCAGCCTTGTTATTTATCTAATTAGTCAATTTGTAGATATAAAAGGTATTCTTGCAGGTGCAGGGATTGCCGGAGTTGTCATCGGTTTTGCTGCACAGCAGTTGTTAAAAGACGTTATTTTAGGGTTCGCAAGATTAACGGATAAGGAGTTTCGTGTTGGCGATTTTGTTACTTTCAACGGGACAAGTTCAGGTACCATTGAGGAGATAGGTATTCGCTTTATGCAAATTCGTGAATGGTCGGGAAAGCTCCTTACCATTCCGCATGGAGAGATTAGAGCGATACAAAATTTTAATAAAGGCTGGATGCGGGTTATTGAACGGGTAACGGTAAGTTATCAGGAAGATCCTGCAAGAATAAAGCAATTGTTAGAGAAAGCAAGTGTTATCTGCAATGAAAAATTAGATCATAGCCTATATAGGGTAGGGGGCGAGGCTGTTGAACCATTTCAATATATTGGGATTACAGACTTAAATCCAAACCTTAAAAATGTTGGGTGCGAATTTTGTATTGTAGGTTTGGTTAAGCCTGAAGAGTATTTTGAAGCTTCCAGGCAGGTAAGATTTGAACTAATGTCTTTATTCTATAAGAGTCAAGTAAAAATGCCAACCGCGAACTTGTTCGTTCAAACTGAAAATTTGCAGGAGATTTTTGAAGAGCAGCCTTCACCAAGTACGTAAAGAACCTAGCTGATTCGAGAGCCTAGAGGTTTATGAGGAGTGGCAGCACATTGTTTAGAATTTGGATTTGCAGACCGGCAGTGATCTTTGTCTATTCACTTTTTCAGAAAGCACTTTAGAAGTAAATTTATAGTGATAATTTTTTGTGAATCAGAAAAAAATAATGTTTAGGAAAGGAGGGATTACGAATGTCTATGAAAAAGCGGGTAACAGTATTGGTCGCTCTGCTTGCAATGGCTGTGGTTTTGTCAACTCTAGGCTCACTCGGCGTATTTGCCGAATCCGGTGTTCTAACTAAGGTGAAATCGATTGAGGTCGAGTTGAACGATGATTACTTTAATCCGAAAGTCATCACTATTCCGAATGGAACAACCACAACGTTGATATTGAAAAATAAAGGGAAGAAAAAGCACACCTTCACAGTGGAAAAGCTCGGAATTGACGCCGAGATCCAGCCAGGAAAAGAAACAAGCATTTCCGTGAAGCCGAAACAGCCCGGGACATATGAGCTGATATGCCGGTTCCATTTCCAGGAAGGAATGACTGGAAGCGTAATAGTCAAATAATAACTAGGGCCAATAAGGCCCTTGCTTTTTTTATGGGTGAAGGAAATTTTCTTTACCCAGATAGCATCATAACAGCGAATTTTAGCTGCAAATGGATTATAAAAAATCGTTCCACCTCTAATAAATGCTTAATATAATGTGTGGTAACACATAAACTTTAGAGGAGGTGAACAGGTGTATTTTTTAAACCTATTTCTGATGAAGTTCGTCTTTTTCAAAAAATATTCAATAAATATAAAAAAACAATGAAGCTCATTTTAGTGTCTATTTTTACTTGTATTGCTGCTATTCTACAGGCTGCTGGCGGATTTTTACCAGGTATTGGATATTTTTTAGGTCCGCTTGCCACTGCACCTATTCTGGTATGTTCCATGTTTTCTATTCCATTTGGAGTAATGTCCTATTTTCTGACAATTATGCTGTTATTCATCCTGCAGCCATCTGAACTAATTATATTTCCTTTTACAACAGGATTGTTAGGGCTCGGCATTGGGGCATCTTTTTCCCTTTTTAGGAAGAGATTAAGTATTATTGCTATTGGGACAATCCTTTTATTGATAGGAATTATGAGTTTAATATTTATTTTTCACTTTCCAGTTTTAGGTCCAGCCGTCTCTGCTTCCTTTTCATTTCTTACAGCGGGAAGTATCTTTTTATTTGGTTTCCTTTATAGCTGGTTATGGGTTGAAATTGCTTTAATCATTATTAAAAGATTAAAAATGATTATAGTTTAGTAATTCTCCATCCCTAGGTTTTAATTTCGATTCCATCCATGTAAGAGAATTATCAGGCAGAATTCTATAGTTATTGTTCAAGGAACGATTTCAAAAACAGTGCCTTGGTTAAAATCAGTCACTTTCATAGAGCCATAAACCCCTAAATATAATCTGGTCTGATTCAGATTCGTTCCCAAATTAACATAATAGGCTGATTGAGACCCAAAATCATAATCGGTTTGTATCACACTAAAATCATTTTGTTTACTATTTGGTCTTATTGTGGTATAGGCTAAAGCCCCTCTAACCTGAGGCTGAGATTCCTTCCGGGCAAGATCGGTAAACACAACGCTTCCTGTTAAACCAGGGATTCTTTTCCCCATATAGGCTTGCACTCCTGTAAGTGCAGTTCCTCCAAACTTATCGGGTCTGGTATCTTTATGAAAATAACTGGTTAAAGGCTGAAGACGACTCGCTGAAAGTGCTGCTGCTTCATTGTAATAAGCAATTGTTTTCTCATCCAAAGTCTGATTATTAGTGCAGCCTCTTATAATGGAGGCAGGAAAATTACCTTCCCACCCTCGCCAGCCAAAGTTTATAAATCCTTCCTTGTCAGGTTCAGAATTCATGAAAGAAGCTTGAACAAGCTGAGTAACCGGTATGGGTTTATAATGAATGAATGAAAAAATCGACTCGACCAAATCCTGGCCGACATTTCCTGCATATTTAATATACTGATTATAAAACCTTTGAAATGAAATGCCTGGAATATTGCGAACCCCTTTGGCCATTACAGTGAGGGTTTCCTGAATCTTTGCGGGAAGTTCATTAAAGCGTGTGACAATGGGGGGATTCATGATGTATGTATTCTTATCTACATCAATTTCAATTATCTTATCAGCAATTTCGAGATCGTCCTGACTTAAGTTAAATGGATCATAGCCTGATCCGCCATCTCCCGTTGTTAAAACTAGTTTTCCTGTTTCTGGTGAAAAGTTTAAACTATTGACCCCATTATGATTTGAAAATGGCCTTCTTAAGTTAAGTAAGGTCCTTCGTTTTTGGGGCCAGCCATTTGATTGTAAAATCCATTCTTCAATTGTATCAATATGGTCATATTTTGTTTCTCTATTAATCCACCTTAGGTTTAATGTTCCAGGATCACACGGGTTAGGATTAAAAGATTCAGAAAGAGAAACTGGTCCTTGGGTTCCAGCTGCTGAATAATGAAGATAAAACAGACCGTTATAATAAAATTCGGGATGAAACGCTAGTCCGAGCAATCCCCGTTCATCATATCCGCCACCAGAAACACCTAGTTTGAGGATTCGTGAACGAATATCTAAAAAAGTCCTTAAGCTTGAGTCTCTTATGTAAAAGATCTCTCCGACCTGGGTTGCAATAAATAATCTTTCCAGTGAGTCACCTGGAAGTATAGCTGTTTTCAAAACAGTAGGTAAATTTATCTTACTGGCAATGGGCCGTAAACCAACCTTCACTTTTAACAACTGACTTTGCACCCCTTCATATTGTTTTCTTTTATAACAATATGATTAGAACTGGCTATTAGTACCAAATTAGGCAGGGGCATCTCGGGACAAGCTCCTTCAACATAAGTGAATACCTAATAAATGAAGGATAATTGAAATAAATGGTATGAAGTTTATTACTGCAGGTTTAATTAAATATCTGAATGAAATAATAGAGACATAGAGACTGGAGCACAAGGTGTAGCCATCGGTGAACCTGAAATTATGGAATTTAGACTATAAATCCATTTGAAATATGACAATTAGTAAGAATAATGAACTGATTATTGTAATAATAGTTAATAGTAAGTTTACTTAATAACAATACTGTTTTAATAAAAAAGTTTTACTATGAAAGTGTAGATTAATAATCTCTAATATAGTAAAAAATTAAAAATTGAATATTATTAACTACCAAGGGTGGAGTTAATTGGAGAAAACCCATGTATAGTTACTAGTCTTATTAAACATGCACATGTTTTTTAGGACAGGCTATACTTGGGTTTTTTTATTGGGTTCTTTAGTCAATTTAGGATGAGGTAGCATATTGCATATTCCACCCAAAAAGTAAGGAAGGGAGGTCTTTATGATCTTACTTGTATCTGTCAATTGATCTCCACGAAAGTGGATTCAATATAACACCTTTATTTTGTAAGGGAGGATGAGTTAAAAGATTATTTGAAAAAAGTTATGCGAGTAGCATCAGGTTTATCAGAGGGTAAGGTGACTCGAGATTCTTATCCCAAAAATTAAAAAGGATGGATGTAAAAGATGAAAGCAACTAAATTCATTTTTGTTTTGATGATGATTTTCAGTTTAGTAGTGGCTCCTTCTTTCCAAGGATCCAACCAAGCAGAGGCTAGCTCGTCTGCTTTTAAAATTGCTGTCCTGCCTGATACCCAAAACTTAGCAAAGGACCATCCGGAAATCTTTCGCGCCCAAACGCAGTGGATTGCCGACAACTCGGAGGAACAGAATATCAAGTTTGTCGTTCACGAGGGAGACATCACTAACAATAACAATATACCCCAGTGGGAGGTTGCTTATGATGCGATGCGAACTTTAGATGGGGTTGTTCCTTATACGGTTTTACCTGGAAACCATGATATGGGTACGGGCGGTTCGGCAAATACACGAGATACCACTTTATTTAATACCTATTTTCCGGTAAGTGATTTTTCCGGAACTGAGACTTTTGGGGGTGTTTATCCGGCGGAACCAGATAAGTATGATAACAATTATCATACCTTCAACGCTGGAGGAACGGACTGGTTAGTACTTTCGCTGGAATTTGGACCAAGAGATCCTGTATTGGATTGGGCGAACGAAGTTGTTTCTTCTCATCCCAATCACCGTGTCATAGTAGTAACGCATAGCTATATGTTTTCTGATGAGACACGTCAAAATACAGGACATTCCTGGAATGCCCATAATTATGGTGTAGCTTCAGAGCCAGGTGGAGTTAATGACGGGGAAGAAATGTGGCAGAAATTCGTTAAGCTGCATTCAAATATCTCAATGGTACTTAATGGACACGTGTTGAATGATGGTCAAGGTCGTCGTGTATCGGTAGGAGATTATGGAAATAAAGTCTACCAAATGCTATCTAACTACCAGATGCAAGCAAATGGAGGAAATGGTTTTATACGTCTTCTGGAAATCGATCCGGAAGCAGGGACGATAAAAGCAACCAGTTACTCCCCTTATCTAGATGAATACAAAACAGACTGGCAAAATGAATTCCAATTTACAAACGCTGAGCTTGGTACACCTGATTCAGATGTTAAAAAAACTAGGTATCTCTTCAATGATGATTTTAGCGAGGATAAGAAACGTGATGATGACGGGCATATGAAAGACTGGACGATCGTGGATGAGGGAACGATTGACGCACCTTCCAAATGGTCGGTTGTGAATGGGGAAGTCGTACAATCTTCCAACATCTATGGTCCGGATGTTCCGGCTGTTGACAATCGTAAGGGGACCTTTGCTTATTACGATAAGCACAGTGCCTTCAATTGGGAGGATTACACCTTTTCCGCTACATTACGCGCCACCGATAATGACGGAACTGGTCTGATGTTCCGCTATCAGGATCCAGATAACTACTATAAACTAGAATTGGACAGCCAGCGTAAATTCTCCAAGCTCTTCAAAGTCGTTGATGGAGTGGAAACGACCCTGGCTCATGTAGCTGAACCAGGGTATATCCCAGGCACCAAATTTGAACTAGAAATCAGGGTGGTTGGGAATCAGATCCAGGTATACCGAGATGGAATCGATATATTTGGAGGACCTATTATGGATGATTCCCATACAAAAGGTACGGTAGCTTTATATTCATGGGGAAATCAGAGTAACTACTATGATGATGTGCTGGTTAAAGATGTTAAACAATCTAGGGAACTCTTGAAGGATGATTTTAGTAGGGGCAAGAACCATGATGATGCCGGTCCTATTAAAGACTGGACAGTCGTGGATGAGGGAACGATTGACGCACCATCTAAATGGTCGATTGTGAGAGGAGAAGTTGTACAATCTTCCAACATCTATGGTCCGGATGTTCCGGCTGTTGACAATCGTAAGGGTACCTTTGCTTATTACGACAAGCACAGTGCCTTCAATTGGAAGGATTACTCATTTTCCACTACATTACGCTCTACCGATAATGACGGAATTGGTCTGATGTTCCGCTATCAGGATCCAGATAATTACTATAAACTAGAATTGGACAAGGAGCGTCAATTCTCCAAGCTCTTCAAAGTCGTCGACGGAGTGGAAACAACACTGGCCCATGTGGATAAACCAGGATATATCCAAGGCGCCAATTTTGAACTAGAAATCAAGGTGGTTGGGAATCAGATCCAGGCGTACCAGGACGGAATCGATATATTTGGAGAGCCTATTATAGATGATTCCCATTCAAAAGGTACGGTAGCTTTATATGCTTGGGAAAATCCGAATAGCTACTTCGATGATGTGATGGTTAAAAATGAAAAAAAGAATAAAAAGTAATGAAGGGAATTAGTAGAATCCAACTATAGCAGCTATGATTGAGTTTGAGAATAGTCTTTACACCTCGAAGAGCGGATATTTTAAAATACTCCGTTATTCGGGGTTTTTTGCTTTAGTTATAAAACTAAGGAGCGGAAGACCTATTATCTTGATGTAAAATTGAGCCACACCTTTAGGTACAGTGACCCCATAAAGAAGTATATTTACGTCCTATCAACTAAACGCGGAATACACACGTTAAGGGTCTGTACAATGAAAACAAGTCAATTGACAGTTACCCAGAGGAAATTTCTCTCAAACTATTCTTCCAAACAGAAATTGAGCAATCGTGTCCAAATTAAGATCACTCGCTTGGCTTGAACGATTTCCGGTTAAAAGCGGGACTAGTAAAGGATGTTTTGCTTCCTGCCTACTCAGAAGTTTAATAAACCTTTACAAAAAAGTAACATTTCTCTTAATGACAAAGTGCTATAAACAATTTATTGGAGGTGGAAGTGATGGAGAAGAAGGCCTTAATGAAAAATAATCCTATTATAGCTGCAGTACGAGATGTGTCATTAATTAAGAAGGCTGTTCTTTCACCTGTTGAGACGATTTTTTTGATGACAGGTGATATTTTCTCAATTGAGCATTGCGTTGAAGAAAGCAGGAAATATCATAAGTCGATTTTTCTGCATGTTGACCTTATAAAAGGTATCGCGAATGATCGAGAAGGAATAAAATACTTGTCTCAAAAAGTAAAGCCGAATGGTATTGTTTCGACAAAAAATCAATTGATTCAGGCTGCTAAAAAAGAGGGATTATTAGCGATCCAGCATTTATTTATGCTCGATACACAAGCATATGAAAATGGAATTCGAAACGTATCTAATGTACAGCCTGATGCAATTGAGATTATGCCCGGATTAATGCCAAGAATCATACAGGAGTTATACGAAAAAATAGATTGTCCCATTATTACAGCTGGATTAATTAAACATCCGAATGAAATAAGAAAGGTTATAGAGGCTGGAGCACAAGGTGTAGCTATCGGTGAACCTGAATTATGGTATTTAGACTTTAAATATAGTTGAAATGTAACAATCAGTAGGATAAATAAAATAATTATTAACACTAAATTTACTTAATAACAAGCCTGATTTAATAAAAAAGTTTTACTATGACATTGTAGATTATGAATCAATAATATAGTCAAAAATAAAAAAAATAATTGCATATTATTAACTGCCAAGGGTGGAGTTAATGGAGAAAACCCAGGTATAGTTACTAGTCTTATTAAGCATACATATGTTTTTTAGGACTGGCTATACCTTGGGTTTTTTGTTCTCTTTAGTCAATTTATGATGGGGAAATTGCCTATACCTATGAAATTCTTACTCTGCCAGTCTTTGTCAATTGACCTCCATGAAAGTGGATTCAATATAGAAACCTATATTTTGAAAGAAGGAGGTGCTAATAAATAAAAGCTTTGCAAGAGGAATATGTAAGATATTGGAGATTTTCATCGATAACCTACTACTACTAAAAAAGTATCTAATTTAGGAGGAGAAAATTATGCCTTTTGGAAATATCGGAATTCCAGGATTAGTTTTAATCATTATTCTTGCCCTCATTATCTTTGGTCCTTCAAAGCTTCCAGAGCTAGGAAAAGCAGCTGGGAATACTTTGAAAGAATTTAAAAATGCAACAAAAGACCTTATCTCAGACAAAGAATCAGATAAGGACGCTAAATAACTCAACAAATGCATAGTCAGCTTGGAGAAAATTTCTGCCAGAGAGTTTGAACTTATCTGTAAATCTAGTAAAAGGGAGAGAGAAAATTGAATAACCAAAATTGGTTAAAAGATATTACCGCAAAAAAGATGACTCGTCGAAATTTTTTAGAAGTTACTGGAAAAACAGCCGCGGTTGCAGCATTTTTTTCGCTGCCTGTCATTAAGTCAGTAAACGCAGAGGAAGCGCCAGTCTTTTCAGCTTATCCGTTTACGCTAGGTGTTGCCTCTGGAGATCCGCTTTCGGATAGTGTTGTATTATGGACAAGGCTTGCTCCTAATCCGCTTGCAGAGGACGGAAATGGAGGGATGGACAATCGCTATGTTTCTGTTGAATGGGAGGTGGCAGAAGACGAAGCGTTTAAGAAGATTGTTCGAAGAGGAAAAGAAATTACAGGACCTGAACTAGGTCATTCAGTGCATGCTGAAGTCTTTGGTTTAAGGCCATGGAGAGAGTATTATTACCGTTTCAAGGCTGGTAATGAAATTAGTCCTGTGGGTCGAACCAAAACTGCTCCTGATGAAGGCTCACATCTTAAGAGTCTCTCGTTCGCAATTGCTTCCTGCCAAGCATGGGCAGGAGGACGCTTTGCCGCCTACAAAAATATGGCTGAGGAGGACCTGGACGTTGTGTTCCACCTTGGTGACTATATTTATGAAAAAGGGGATACCGAAACACTGGCAGATTATCGTCTCCTTCATGCACAATACAAGACATCACCAGATTTGCAGGCAGCGCATAGCGCTTTCCCATTTATTGTGACGTTTGACGATCATGAGGTAGATAATGATTGGTCAAATGATATATCTGATCCAAACTATCCGGAAGGAGAGCGTGAACGTTTTTTGGCAGTGCGTGCGGCTGCGTTCCAGGCATATTATGAGCATATGCCGCTAAGACGCCGCTCTAAACCTAATGGCCCTGATATGCTTCTTTACCGTAAATTTACATATGGAGATCTTGCAGAATTTAGTGTGCTGGATACAAGACAATACCGTGACAATCAAGTAGGAAAAGGATTTCCAGGCGGTCCTCTTGATCCGGAAGCCTCTAATCCTGAAAGGACGATGGTAGGGTCTGAACAAGGATTATGGCTCATCGGAAATCTTCACCGTTCGCACGCAAAATGGAATGTGCTGGCACAGCAAACAATGATGGCTCAATATGACTACGATCCAGGCGAGGGAATTAGTGTTAACCATGACCAGTGGGATGGATACTCGGCTGATCGGGATCGCCTTTTCGAATTGATTAAAAAGCGCCAATTATCCAATCTAATTGTTCTAGGCGGGGATTGGCATTCAAGCTGGGTAAATGATTTAAAGGAGGATTTCAATAATCCCAAATCTAAGACACTTGCCACCGAGTTTGTCGGGACGTCGATTAGCTCTGGCTGTGGCTGGAAGGATCAGGTTAAAGCCGCATTATCGGTAAATCCGCATGTCAAGTTCTTTGATGGGGAATACCGAGGATATGTACGCTTCCGCGTCACACATAAATCATGGCAAAGTGATTATCGAGTTGTCTCTTCAACTGGTAATCCAGAGGCTGCCGCAAGCACCATCGCCTCCTTTGAAGTGAAGAATGGTAAGCCGGGAGCAATCAGAATTGGAGGAATCGATGTTTCTAACATTTTTGCAAACACAATGTACTCGGGTAAGCCGTGCCCTATTACAGCAACCCTAACCAACGGAACCACAGAAACGGTTAAGGCAGAAGTTAGCCTGAACGTTCCAAAGGGGTGGAAATGTGAAACAACAAAAATAACTTTAGAACCAAATAGCTCTTCAACTGTAGACATACTAGTAACTCCACCTTCAGATATGCCAGTTGCAGAAAAGCTTACTTTGGATGTTAATGCAGGAAAGGCAGCTGTTTTTGGTGCTTCCCGTGATGTGCAAATCGTTTCTGTACCATCTAGTAACGAGCTTATTTTTGCACTTGATTCTGGAAGCGCAACAAGCGCAATATTTCCGTCATACTCTAGACTGTCACCTGAAGATACTTGGGAAGAAGCAAAGGGTTACGGCTGGGTTGGTACTGTGCCTTCCTCAAGAGATCGAAATAAGTTCAATGAATTACTGCGAGATTTTACCTTATCAAAAAATGAAACAGCCATTCTTAGATTAAAAGTGCCTCCAGGAGTTCACAACACCTCCATTCTTTCAGGAGACGCTTCCTATGGATCTGGTAATACCATTATCAAATCTGAGGGCAAACTACTTGGAGGGTCTGGCGGTTTAAGTATTGGCCAATTTAAGTGGATCCACTTTGAACTGGACGGAGGCGCGGAAGGTAGAGAAGTAGACCTTGAAATCGCTGGTGAACTCAAGGATGAATACTGGCGTTTGGTAGCGTTGGTTATGCAAAAAAGCCGATAAAAGACTAACACTGCTGAACGCTTTATAACGAACATGTTATATAAACCTTGAATCTAAGAGATCTTTCTATAAGATGAAAGTGAAAATACTAGCAGGTGGCGTCAACAGTGCCGACACCTGCTAAATACAAAGGAGTTTCAGCTAACTTTAAAGGTGAATCAGGTAACAAAAGGAAAAATATCTACAATATTGTGCTGGGATTCTTGTGAAAGAACAGCAGCGTAAAGAAGAAAGCCCAGGTTTAGTTCTTAGTCCATTTTTCACATGAATTCTTAGAGATTGTGTTTAATAAGACTAACTATACTTGGGTTTTTTCAGTTTTCCATAAAAAAGTGGAAATGAATAGGTTGCAATCTATTACAGCAAGACAACTAGGGGATGAAAAGGCGGTGAAAGAAAAATGACATTAAATATGGCAAATTGCTCGACATTTATTTTTGACTTAGATGGCACTGTATATTCTGGTAATCGATTGTACCCAGGTGCACAAAAATTACTACAATTCCTGTGTCATAAGAAAAATCAAATATTCTTTTTAAGTAATAATTCCACTGATACTGCTGAAACCATTCGAAAAAAGCTGATGGGAATGAATATAACCGTGCATGATTCACATATTCTAGTTGCTGCAGAATTAGCAGGAGACTATTTACTTGAAAAGTATGGACGAGTTAGGGTCAAAACGTTTGGCACTCTTGCACTCGAACATTCGATAAAAGCTGCTGGTCATATGATCTTACCAGTGGGCAGGAGGGAACAGAGTGATGTAGTTGTGATAGGACGAGATCCTTTTTTTACATATGAAAAGCTGTATGATTGTACAAGATCCCTTATAGAAGGTGCAAAATTAGTGGCAGTCAATCCTGATAAGTATCATCCCGGAGAAGATGGCAGCAGGGTGCCGGAAACTGGGGCACTTATATCGGCTATTCAGGCAGTAACAGGTGGATCAGAGGTAGAATCTGTTGGAAAGCCATCCTATTTTTCATTTAAAAAAATTTTTGAGCAATCCTCGGCAGAACCTGAATCATGCATCATGATTGGGGATAATCCCTACACAGATATTAAAGGAGGCTACTTGGCTGGAATGCGTACGGTTTGGATTTCCCATGGGCAAACATTCCCTTTAGATCTTGGGTTCAAACCAGATGTTACGGTTTCATGTATTGATGAACTCCTTCCTTCCATTTCGTTAGGGGAGGTGATATAGAGAAATTCCAAAGAGACTTCTAATTCTAAATACAATGATTACGGTTAATTAAACGATAAGAGTTATTTCAGCCTATAATCCAGCTTTCCTTGTCCAAAAAGGATTAGAATATCTAGTTTTAGTTCAATAAGGCATGTAATTAAGATCTTTCACAATCGGGTGCAATTTTTTTTATGCAGCCACTGGGATTCTTCAGAACCGAAAAGATTGATTCTCAAAAATGTATACAATCATGTATAATCAAAAAACAGAAAAGCTGAAACTCCTTAAGCACCAAGGGGTTTGATTGGAACTTCTTAAAGTTGACTTTAAGTTAACTAGATTTCTATAAAGTATTCATAAATGATCATCCATACAGAACAATTCGGTAAGTTTTAATTGTTCATAAACATCGATTTCGGGATCAACCATTGAACGAAGTTCGTAACCTTCCAATAAACTGATAAGCATATTAACCATCACACGAACGTTTATATCAGTGCGTATTTGTCCTAGCTCTTGTCCTCTGCGGATAATCTTTGACATAAAGTCTACCCAAGCATGATACTGATTTAGCATCCATTCACGAATAATTTGATTTTTCCTTGAAAGAACGACAATTTGATAATAAGCAGCAGTCCATAACTCCCGATCTACTCCTCCTGTACCTACATGGACTAGATGCATCAATCGTTTTAATACCAATTGAACATTACATGTTTCACCCGATAATTCTTTTAAAGTCTCTTCTACGATGTGATCAAAATCTCGATCTAATCGATTTTGTATAACTTCATACAGCAGATCTTCTTTATTCTTAAAATGAACATAGAATGAACCCTTGGTTTTTCCTGCTCCTTTCATAATGTCATCAATGCTCATTGCATCATACCCCTTATATGCAAGAAGACGAAAGGCAGAATCGATTACTTTCTTTTTAGTTGCTTCACCTGTTGTGTACTTCATATAAATTAGCTCTCCTTTACCAATCATCAAATACTTAGAAATTTAGGCATTGATTTTACAGATAATTCCGTTTATTATAAAATCATTATAACCGGTTAGTATGGTTTTGTCCAATTCAAAAGTAGTATCATATGTCAATATCTTACTTTAAGTCTTACTTATTTAAAGGAGAAGAAAGAATGACATTAGCTTAAGGATTAATAACAGCAGAACTACGGGATATGGCATCTCGTTACAACAATGAAGGCGGTCAAGTTCAAGATTTAGTTGGACGTCTTGATTCAATGAAAAACCAACTTCAGGATATGTGGGAAGGGGGTCTCAAGTGAAGCTTTTGGAGCTTCGTTTCTGAATATAAGGTTACTGTAAAAACGGAATAAATGCATCATGCGATTATTTTGTCAAAGATATCTTACTAAAATAAAGAGGATGAGAATTATGGCTAATGAAGTGGCAAGCGGAAGTACCCAAGATTCTAATTCTGACCAAAAAATATCTTACAACACTTATATAGATCTATCAATAATGGTTTATGAAAACGATAATGATGACAATATCAGATATAAAAAAAATACGTGTATTAATGTTAAGGGTGAAAATGGACCTGAAGGCTGGACTGTTGTAGATGTAATAGATGATAAAGAAACTGAATTGCAGGCAATGGCAGTAAAAAAAGATAATCAAATTGTTATTGTGTACCGCGGTAGTCAAGAGAGAGAAGACTGGATTGCAGACTACGATTACCTAGTTCATGGGGGAGATAGGGAACCATCCAAAACTCGTTTAGAAATAGAAATGGCAAAAAAACATAATAAGATGACCGGAAAGATTAACGAGTTTAGTAAAGATTTGAAGAATCCATTTGATGAAGCAGTTAAGTTTGCAGATAGGGTTAAAAAGAAACATCCAGAGGCCTTTATTTATACAACAGGGCACTCTCTTGGAGGAGCGTTAGCAACTTATATGAGGGTAAAAAGAAGGGAATGGGTTGTAGAAGCTAAAACAATTGCTGCCCCCGATATCTATGGACTGCTGACTGATGAAGAAAAAGAATTGGTTGATAAAGGTGCATTCAAGAACAACACAGAGGACATAACCGATCCTAGGGATACTTTTGGAGAACTAAATAGCAATGTTGGATTATATCGATTTCCGGAAGTAGGTACAGTAAAATATGTTGATAATAAAAGTTTTTGGACGTATTTTAACCACAAATCTGAAAATTTTATTCGAATGAATGAAACAGACGCCAAGGTTCTAGCTGAACAGATGGATGAGTTACATTGGTTAATAATTGATACTCAAGTATTATTAGAAGATTTTAGTTTGCTGCATGATGAAACCGTACTCAATATCCAACGCGAATTTGAAGGGCGTATTAGCTCAGATTTTAATCTAGTTCCTCCTGATGAAGTTAGGAAAATCATTCATAAATACGCTTTAAGTTTGAGTTCGGGAATTCCTAAGTTCTACGATGAACATAATGAAGAAGAAATGTTATCAAATATTAATCAACTAAAAAACGATACTATGGATATTGCAGATAATATACGGAATATGGCAAGAAAATTTATAGAAATAGATAAGCAAATTGCTAACTGGTTAAAATTAGATTGAAGGAGAGGGGTTTAATGGAAGATAATCTGCATAGATATGATAGATATGACGAGGGCAAGCTAACAAAAGATCAAGAAGAAAAAATTCAAGAAATTTTATTACAATCTCAACGGGAACAATTAGAAAGGCAAATTAAAGAACGTCTGGATCAAGAATGTAGAAATCTACAAGAAATTGCATCATATAGATATCAACTCCGAGAACATCCAACTCAAATAATGAATATTACAAATATATTGATACAGAGCTTTAGTGGCAAAGCAAGAGATGCCCTGGATGAGAGAATAAAAAATAACTTCTATCTTAGCAATACTACAAATGCAAATTACAAAAAATTTATAAATAGCTTTGGAATGCGTGGTTCTAATAGATATTTTATAGAAGATTAAAAAGTGGAACAAAAGTAGGATAACATCCTCAATAAGATAGAAGTCTATGTTTCTTCTCAAAAATAGAAGTCACATTGATTTTTTATAAAAATTAATTTTAAGGGAGAGATTAAAATGTCAGGTATCATTCGCGTTACCCCAGCTGAATTAGTTGATATGGCTACACGTTACAATGGTGAAAGTGGTCAGGTAGGAGAGCAGATTTCTCGTTTAGATTCTATGATCAGCCAATTAGAAGGGATGTGGGAAGGTGAATCGAGCCGTGCATTCGCTCAGCAGTATGAAACATTAAAGCCTTCTTTCATTCAAATGCAGCAATTAATGGAGGATATCTCAGCTCAGCTTAACAGCACTGCACGTGCCTTAGAAGAGGCAGATCAGCAAATAGCCAGTCAAATCCGTGGTTAAAGTCAATTAACATTCTAATAAGGTAAGAATAAGCACAGTGATATAAATATTCAGTATTTGTATAAAGACATATACTCTTTTATTCAAGAAAAGGGCGCTATTATGGAATAAAACTTAGATTTTAAAACGATTTTTATTTTTTTTATTCGATAAAGCTATTTTTATTAAAATTAAACAACTCTTCCTAAAATTAGGACGGGGGTAAGAGTGTTTGAGGTTCTAAAATTAAATAACTTTATTGTCATTCTACAGCACAAATTAAAAAGACAGACGGGAAAAATCCGCCTGTCTTTTTCTTGTTTCATTGTAAAAAGACTCTCTATTTCAACATGCTATCAAACAATAGAAGTTGCCAAAAGAGAGGACAATCACCACATTTGCAATTAAACTTCACTAAAAAGCGAAGTATTTGCATATAACGATGATGCGCCGCCAGAATGTACAAATAGGATGTTATCGTCCTTCTTAAAGATGCCTTTTTGGATTAAATCAATGAGTCCTGCGGCTGCTTTTCCGGTATATACGGGATCCAGCAAAATTCCTTCTGTTCTTGCCATAAGCTTGACAGCTTCCACCATTTCGGGGGTAGGTAAAGCGTATCCTGGTCCGACATATTCATCATAACAAGTAACAGCCTCACGAGGGATTGAAGGAATGCCCAAGTGTGCTGAAGAATCTTTAACAAGCTGAAAAACTTTCTCTTCTTGTTCCGCTTTTCCTCGGCTTACGTTTATTCCGATTACCGGTATTTTGCTTTGATTTCCATAAAAGCCAGCTACTAAGCCTGCATGCATTCCGCCGCTTCCGCTTACACAAACGACCGCATTTATATTGACTCCTTGATCAAAGGTCTGTGTCAAAATCTCCTGAGCACAAGCTGCATATCCCGTTGCACCAATAACATTCGATCCCCCAACCGGAATGATATAAGGTTTATGCCCCTCATCCGTTACTACTTGAGCTATTTTCTGCATTTCTTCCATCAAGTCGGTTCCATTAGGCACGACCTTGACTTTTTCAGCGCCGAGTAAATGATACAGAAAATAGTTGCCATTAAAATCTGGCTCAGAATTTGTTAGACCTTCTTCTAATACGAGAATGCACTTCATTTTCTCTTTAACGGCAGCGGCCAACGTTAAACGGCAGTGATTTGATTGAATGCCTCCGCATGTTATTAACGTATCCGCGCCTTTGTCTAATGCATCGGCAACAAGGAACTCCAGTTTTCTTGTTTTATTTCCGCCAGCCGTCAGCCCAAGTAAATCATCTCGTTTCATATAAATAGAAGGGCCACCAAGAACTTCAGATAAATGATCTAATTTCTCGATAGGGGTAAATGTTGGTGTATATCGCTGTCTGGGAAATTGTGCTAAATTCAAATTGATTCTCCTCCTGTATTCTCTGTTTAAGATTAGCCAATAAGAAAAGAGAATATCAAATTTGATGTTCTCTTTTCAATAATTATGATTAAAACATAGCAACCGCTTCAATCTCAACCAAAGCATCTTTTGGTAAACGAGCAACTTCAACTGCGCTTCTAAATAGGTAATGAAAGAGAATTTCATATTTAATTAGTAGCTACTATAGCTGAAGATATGGTCAATGGACGCAAAAGTTATTGGAGCTTCATTTAAGAATGCACATCAAGTACAAGCAACAGCGCTATCTGGAGCATATGGCGCAGCAGTTGGATATGATATATTAGAAAGTTGTGCAAATCATATTTTAACAAGAAAAAAGTATAGAACAATTTGACATAGATTGGGAAAGTGTTACGGAAAAGGAAACAAGATTTTTGATTTAATTGATTAACCTCAGCTGCATTTTGATGAAGTAGAAAAGAGGTTGCATTAGGGGTAATTTAAATACCAAATACATTGGTGAACTAGAATTAAACAAGAAATCGCCATCTTTTCACCACCATTCATTTGCTTGCAGAAGCACTTGAAATGGCTTCCATATAATATGAAAAGTATTATGAATATGCTAAAATCGTTAAAGGATTGAAAGCTAGTATAATTATCTTAAGGGTTATTATTGGAGGATAACAATGAACCGGAATTTTTTGGAGTACACTTCTTCTATTTTATTTTGGAAGTATTATCGAGAGGAAGAAAGTTATGAAAGGGATTTGAAAATATATTTTGCTTATAAAGGGTTAGATATCTCAAATTTCTTATTAGGTGGAGCTATTTTTGGAATAGGATTGTTAGTTAGCTATTTGTTTACAGTTCTTTTTGGAATCCAATTTATAGACGGCGTAGGGCCAGTTTTATTACAAGTTAATTTTTGGATAGGTATCGGAATATCTCTAGCAAATTACTTGATACAACGCTCAGTTGGAAAAAAGGTTTATCAAAGAATCTGGGAACAAAGATGGGAAGCAAGGGTAGATAAGATAATTAATTGGTTTAAAGTTTGTCTGCATGAGGCATTGAGAGAGGCACTTAGTGAAAATGAGAGTGTTGAACGTGAAAATCCTGAACATCAGAATGAATATAGAAGCTATTTTGAAGAAAAAATTAATCAAGATAATAGCGAGGAAACTGAAATTCATTGCATTCTAAAAAGGTTTAATTTACCATCTGATACATCTGATATGCAGCTCATTAAAAAGGAATATAGAAAACTCGCTAAAAAATATCATCCTGATATGTCAACTGGCAATGAAGATATATTTAAACAGATTGTATTAGACTTTGAAACGTTAAAATATTTTTTCGATGTAAAAAAAGCTGGATAAACCATAATTAGCAGCAGGTGAGCCTAATTATGTAGTTAACTTTTGGGTTCTGGTGCAAAAACTTCAAAATCTCTGCAAGTAATCTCCCAAACTTGGACATAGGGAAAAGTATGTCCAAAATCAAAAAGAATTCATTCATAAATTGTTTGGATTAGCTTCATAAGCTGGCGATTAAAGGAAATTGACACTCTATTATTCTATCGAGTATTTTTTGCACCAGAACCTATATTTTGGAGTTACTTGACGTTTACCTTTAAAAGAGGAAACAGAAAACTTTGGCGAGAGATTGATGATTTAATGAATGATGTGTGGGAAGATTAAGGCCCTCTCTGCTAAAGATAAAGGGTTCCGATTTGAGGTGCACTCACCAAAATTTCGAACCATAATGACACACTTTTTGGCACTCTAATTGGCAATGAAAGGATACTAAATAGACTCGTCAATTGACGAGTCTTTTGTCGTGTATAGGGAAAGAGAACCGGTATTAATGAATAAACCATTAAAGCCCCCGTTAATGGAATATGTAATTATTCAATATCACTTGTATATTTTTCTGGCAATAACTCCATAACGTTACACTTTACTAATTTATCGTTATAAGAAAGGATTACATCTGTATTTTTCCCGTAATCACTAATTAACTCACGACACATACCACAGGGAGCAACCACCCAACATTTTTCAATATCTTCGTGTGGATGAGGATGGGCCACTGCTACAATTGTTTCAAATTCGTGGTCTCCTTCCGAAATAGACTTACCAATCGCCACTGCTTCTCCGCACACTGTTATTCTTCCCACATTCGCTTCTACGTGAACAGCTGAAAAAACGTTGCCAGATGTTGTTCTAACTGCTGAACCAATGTGATGTCTTCCATACTTATAATTCTTTTCTATTACTCTTTCCGCTTCCTTAATCAATTCATAGTCTCTATCTTCTAAAGGTTTTACTTTTAACATAGTTAATATCCCCCTTGTTAATTCAATAGCAACCTTATATTCAAAAATACTGCCCTTTAACGGAATATTCCAATTTCATTTACTACACTTATTTTACCATAAGCCAGGATAACAAATATGAAAAAATACTCGGTAAGTGATACCTGAAATGACAGTAACATTGACACACATTTTGACAAGCTTTCTTAAGAGGACAATAACTGTTGTCCAATAAAATTTTCTTGTCAATTGGTCTAACATTCAACAACTAAAAGAGGAAAAACCCTTGATATAAAAGCAAAATGTCCTGTGCTAATTCACAGGACATTTCTATTGTCATTTATAGATTTTGCACCCCAAAACGGAACCCTTTATGCTAAAGAGAAGGGATTTTTTTCAGTTGTTCAAAAGAATTTTATGTCAAAGGGCACCTTTTTAAATGAATTAAAACGAATGTATTATGAATGGCTGCAAAGACTTTCCGCGATTGTCATTCGAACCGAATTTCGACGTGCAGATCCTTAACTCGAATCCCGAATAGCTTGATGGGAGTGAACTACTTTTGGTTTAAAAAATAGAGGCTACAGCAAAGAGATAATCAGCGAACGAGTTGAATTAGCCCTCAATACAGTAGGATTACAGAAAAAAAGAAGGGAACATCCTTTTTCTTTGAGCAGAGGAGAGCGGCAAAGATTAGCCGTGGCAGCGATGTTAGTTTCAAATCCCAAGATTATTTTATTAGATGAACCGACAACAGGTCAGGATGAGCAAAGCTTAAAAGCTCTTTTAACTTTAATGGAAAATCTAATTAAGGAAAAAGAAGCAACAATTGTAATGATTACTCATGATATGGAAGTCGTAGCTCAATACGCTAGTCGTAGCTCAATACGCTAGTAGAGTAGTAGTCGTAGATGCAGGAAGAATTGTACTTGATGGCAGCCCGAATGAAGTCTTTTTTACAAACTATCAAAAACTGCATTCCTTAAAATTAAAGCCGCCAATAATCTCACAATTCTCAGCAGAATTAAATGAATACGGCTTTCCCCGCGTTTCAAATTGGAACATGTTTAGTAAAAATTTTATTAGTAAAGACAAAGATATTCAAAGTGTAACAAAAGTATCAATCATTTAATCTTACATCTGACAATAACTACTTTCGAATCCACTTTGAAATTCTAAACTCCATTACAATAAACAAACTTATTTATGGTACCCTTAAAATAAGAAGTATGATGAACAAAGTTTTCTAATATTAAAAAGCCTACTTTACCGCTGGAATTTGAAGAGGTAAAGTGGGCTTCCTTTTTTCTTTGATACGTATTGATTTATAATTTCATATCGGAAGATTTACCTTTACTAAAAAGGATGTTTGTTCGATTATGTTTGGTTGCGAATACATAAATCGCTGGTAAAGCAATCCCTAACGCAATTAAAGAAACGCAGCTGTACGCTCGAATTTCTTAATCTAACGGGTAAGATTTGGAACGAGCCAAGGTCTTACCCTATAGGTGCGGATGAGAGTCCACTCAAGTAAGAACTTGTCATTCGCTCTTAGCTAGACTTAGGGAGACTTTAGTCTTATGCCCATTCGTTTACTTCTCAATAAATTCAAGAAAAACATGATCACCAGCTATTAACTCAAGATTATTGGGTATTCGTAAATAAACGACTTGGTCGCCTGTACTGAAAGATGGGTTTATGATCGATTCACCTGTAAATTGCCGTATTGGAAAATCAGCTTTAGCTATTAAAAGATTAATATCTTGTTGGTGAGGAAGATTAATGGTAAGGGTATTATCCATTAGCTCGAGATGATAAGGCTTCAATTTTCTAGAAAAATCATAACCGTCTATTATTAATCCATTGCCAAAAATGAAAGCTTCAATCGTGTCATCGTTTACTGCTTTTCTTTCTATTAAAATCTGTGAACCGTCATTGTTGCTTGATTCGACCCTTATTGTTTGATTTTGGTAATTACTAAAGCTGCTTTCTTTCATTAAATACTTCGCATCAATCTGGTCGAGCTCTCCCTTATTAAGATTCGAATATAAATCACTAAATTCCCGGTCTGTATCCACCACTTTTCCCATTCCTTTCTGACTCATCGGATCATCAATGATGAAAGGAACAAAAACCGTGCCTAGAAGAAGTACGCTAATATATAGGAAGAGAAGCCAGTGAGTTACTTTGGGAGTTGCAAATTTTCCAGCAAGCCTAACCATAAAAATGAAAACACCAAAGATAAGAATCAGGATGACTAACGGCAATATTGCTGTCATAACTGTCATCGTCTTACCTCCATTCGATTCAAGATGCTTATAGCAGCTGTAAAAAAGACAGCAACTGTTACAATCACTTTGATAATAAATAGAGAAAGCGCCGATTCCATCGTATAAAATGTAAATACATTTACGAGAAAAGGCTCTTTTTGCATTGAGGCATCAAGAAATAATGTTCCAAAAAACAAAACAGGAATAAGAATGATAAACAATTTACTTATTTGAACTAGTGTCCCAATAAAGTAGCCAATGGAGGTAACGAAAAAAACATAAAAGATTGTTACGCAAACACCCATAACAAGTTCTTGTATCCCTGTATTAATGCTATAAATCTGACCATCAAGCAATATATGAGCTAAGATTTTCAGTAAATTTCCAGCCAGAATGGCAGTGATACTCCCAACGATACTTGCCGTTAATAAAAAGAGAATATTCGATAGGCTGCTACTAAGGCGATTAGTTACGAACGTAAAATCATGATTTCTGTATGGTTTCGTAGTGATTGTAATCGCTGTAACGAAAGCCCATAAAAGTGTGAAACCAATGACTAAATCCGCAGAATAGTATTTTATATTAATACTAAAATTCCCTCCTCCCATTCCAACTGAACCAACACCACCGAATGAAAAGAGAAGCGCTAATAACTGAATGCCAATGAGTGAGCTAAAAGCATCTATATTTGCTTTTAGCTTAAAAAAGTATTGTTTTTTTACCGTTTCCCACAAATTAATGCTTGTTAAAGACATCATCAATTCCTCCTTTCGTTTCACTGGTTAAGTAAACACATAAATCACTAGGTTGAACCGATGAGATTTCCACTCCTACAAGGCGCGCTTTATTAAGTAAGAACTCAGAAAAATCATTTTTTACAACCGCATATATCGTATTCACACCGAAATATTCTTTAAAAAGTATTTCTTTTCCATCCGTTAAATTAAGTACTTCTTCTGTTGTTCCTTTTAATCCAATAGCCCATTCCTTTAACTCAGAGATTGACATTTGGAATTGTTTTTTCCCATCTTTAATGAGTAAGACATCTTCCAGTAAATCCTCAATTTCATCCAAGTGATGGCTAGATAAAATAATAGTACGGGGATAAGCAATATAATCCTTGAGCAATGCTCGATAGAAGTCCTTTCTAACCGCTGCATCCATTCCTGTAGTGGGTTCATCAAAAATTGTTAATGGACAACGGGATGCTAAGCCGATAATCATATTAAAGGTACTTGTTTTTCCTTTTGAAAGCCGATTGTGATAAGATTTTGGATCAAAAGAAAAATAGTCAAACAAGCGCTTAGCTAATTCCCTATCCCAATTTGGATAGAAGTTCCCCGCCACTGTTAATATTTCACTAAGTGGTATGGCTGGCGGAAAACTCATTTGGTCGTCCACAAAGATAGAGTTTAGGGAGACGTTCAAGTTGTTATATGGTCTTTCAGAAAAAACCTTGACCTGTCCTGAAGTTTCTTTGATGAACCCAGCAATAATTTTAAGTAAGGTCGTTTTACCAACTCCATTTCGACCAATTAATCCCGTTATTTTATTTTCTTCAATTGAAAAAGAGAGCTTATCTAAAACAATTTTCCTTAAATACGTTTTCGTTAAATCCGTACATTCAATCACCCTCATTGTTCAGCCTCCTGATTATTTGCCATTTTTATCATTTCGATTAATTCTATTTCACTAATTTGTAACCGATTAGCTTCCAAAACCAACTCCCTGACTAATCGCTTCAATGTTTGGTTTTTTCGTTTATTGATGATGATTTCTTTTGCATCACCAGAGACAAACATTCCAAGTCCTCGCTTTTTATACAGGATATTTTCGTCCACTAGAAGATTGAGGCCCTTTGCTGCAGTTGCAGGATTGATCGTATACATTTCAGCTAATTGGTATTGTGAGTACACCTTCCCATCATTCTCAAAATGTCCATTTAAAATTTCTGATTCAATCCAATCTGCTATTTGCACATAAATAGGCTTAGTACTATCCGTATTCAGAATTGTCTCCGCCTCCTTCCGACATGGTGCATTACTGTTGTAATGTAGTATATAATAATTTGGAATATATTACAAGATATGTTTTTATTTGTATAGATAGGCTAACTTTCATCCAGTTTGTACTTTAACAATAGGATTCCATAAACCATATAAAAAATGGTCACCCAGAAATTTCTGGCTGACCTTATAATACGAATGGGGCAGGTTTGTTTAAGAAGGAGTTACGCACTTTTTGTTGAAATACTTTTTATCTGAAACTTAATTATAAAGGAGAAGATGTAAATGAATCGAACTGACTTGCTCTTAAGAATGCTCGATACTACGTTCGACAAGGAGAGTTGGTATGCGCCATTCAAACCTGCAATAGAAGGACTCACCGCAGAACAGGCTAGGTGGAGACCGGCAGGAGACACAGCCAAAACAATTTGGGAAAATGTCAATCATCTCATTTACTATAAGGAGAGACTTGCAGCAAATTTAGAAGGCCGTGAATGGTCACAAAATCTCGATGGTGATGAAACCTTCTGCCTAACTGAACAATCAAATGAAGATAAGGAATGGATTGCAGTGGTTGAACGTGCAGAAATGGTTCAGCGCAGTTTAAGAGAAGCTTTAAGTAAAACAGCCACTGAAGTACTTGAACAAAATTCTCTTGAAGAAAAGCTATTAGACATAATGCTTCACGATGCATACCATACGGGTCAAATTATTCAAATTAGGAAGATGCAAGGTTCTTGGCCATCACATCGTTGATTGGCGGAAATGTTCAACATCAGCTGCTGATCGGACAGCTTTTTTCTTTTTAAAACAAAATGGGCAGGTGCAGTTTAGTTAAAGATTTTCGTGCTGCCTTAAGAATTCTTACCTTCAATCGAAAAAAAACTATGAATCACATTCCAACTGAAATATAATCCATAGTTTCTTAAGTTAATGAACATTGATTACCATATTCGTCGATGGCTGCCCCGGCATTTAAGTAGCCTTCCATGTGATAGCAAATTCATACATCGCAGCGGATGACTATAGATATGGCTAAGCCCATAATGGTGTACTTACCCTAACTGGCGTTTAAATGCTTTATTGGCGAAGAAGTAAGCGATGACCATGATGCCGACGCACCAGGCAAGCGCGATCCAGATACCGTTGCCAACAGACCCATCATACAAGAGGGCACGAATCGCATTCACGATTGAAGTCACGGGCTGGTTCTCGGCGAACGCACGGACAATTTTAGGCATGGTTTCGGTGGGGACAAAGGCCGAACTGATAAATGGCAGGAAAATCAGCGGGTACGAGTAGGCTGTCGCACCTTCCATAGACCCCGCTGTCAATCCGGGAATGACCGCCAGCCATGTCAGCGCCAGCGTAAACAGCCCGAGTATTCCAGCTACCGTGAGCCAATCCAGAATATTAGCGCTGGAACGGAAGCCCATCAAGAGCGCGACGAGGATAACCACCACGACAGTAAGCGCATTGGCAACAAGCGAGGTCAGCACGTGAGCCCACAATACCGACGAGCGCTTGATGGGCATGGTAATGAAACGCGCCATCAGCCCGCTCTTTACATCCGTAAATAGCCGCACGGAAGTGTAAGCGACGCCGGATGCGATAGCCATCAGCAAGATTCCCGGCAATAAATAATTGACGTAGTTGGCCGTTCCTGTCTCTATGGCGCCGCCAAATACGTAGACAAACAGCAGCATCATCATAATCGGCGTAATCGCCACCGTGATAATCGTATCTGGGCTGCGCATGATGTTGCGCATTAAACGCCCTAGCAATACCCCCGTTTTGCTTTTCATTTACATCTCCTCCTTTTTGCCGATGATCGCGAGGAAAATTTCCTCCAACGTCGGCTGTTTCTCGATGTACTCCACTTTTGCTGGCGGGAACATCTCCTTGAGTTCGGTAAGGGTACCGGTTGTGATGATTTTTCCGCCATGAAGAATGGCGATACGGTCTGCCAGCTGTTCGGCTTCCTCCAGGTACTGGGTCGTCAGCAAGATGGTCGTGCCGCCGACGGCAAGCTCTTTGACGGTATCCCAGACTTCAATCCGCGCTTCGGGGTCAAGCCCTGTCGTCGGTTCGTCGAGAAAAATGACTGCTGGCGTCCCGATCAGGCTCATGGCGATGTCAAGCCGGCGCTTCATCCCGCCGGAATATTTGTCCGCACGGCGGTTAGCCGCATCGGTCAGGCTGAATCTTGCAAGCAGATGGTCGGCGACTTGAGCGGGATTGGAAACTCCCCGCAACTTGGCGATCATCATCAGGTTTTCACGCCCGGTGAGCATGCCGTCTAAAGCTGCGAACTGCCCTGTCAGGCTGATGCTCTGGCGAACATGATCCGGCTGACGCTGGACGTCAAAGCCGCAAATACCAACTTCGCCGCCATCGGCCTTCATCAGCGTCGAAAGGATGTTGACCGTCGTTGTCTTGCCGGCTCCATTTGAGCCCAGCAGAGCGAAAATTTCGCCACGCCGCACCTCAAAATCCACCCCCTTTAAGACTTCCTTGTCTTTAAAGGATTTTTTTACCCCTTTTACAGAAATCGCTGCATTGCTCATACTTTTTTCCTCCTTATAAAATGCTCCATGCGGAGCTGGATTGCCTACACTTCACTACTAGGTCATACTGGTAATCTGTATAACTTATTACTGAGTTAAAAATAAAACTGAATAGTCAAGGTGGCATTTCACATCTGTAATCAGCTATTCAGTAGATATAATTGAATTATTTTTTTCCAAATCGCTTCATGATACTCTGATTCAAATCTTCACGATACTTGGCAACATAGGTTTTAGCGTTTGCCACTAGTTCGTCGGCAAAGGACGCCACATCATCTCCAGTGATTTCAAGCACTTGTCTGCCTTCCGCTGCCCCGGCTTCGAACAAATCGATTAATTCATACTGCATGTGCAGCATATCCATCCCGTTGCCCGCTGAGAAATTCCACATGTAGTTTTGAATTTTCTTAAATACAAACTGGTAGTCCTCTGGCAGGGCTTCAACCCGTGCCATCATCATCTTATACTCTTTTTTATCACCAATCATTTTTTTGAACATTTCTAACATGCTCTTTTTCCTCCTTTTTTATTAAGCTTAACAAGACACTCCAAAAATATCGTACGGAATATCTTATGAAGCTAGATTGACTTCAAGACGTTGATTTTTGATGATACAAAATCCCATTTTTCCCAAAACAATTCAAGTTCCTGGCGGCCAGCTTCATTAAGTGAGTAAAACTTGCGGGGCGGCCCCATATCTGACGGTTTCTTTTCTACGTTCACCAGTTTTTTCTTTTCTAAACGCACGAGGATGGTGTAGACAGTTCCTTCCACGACTTCGGTAAACCCAAGCTGGTTCAGGCTGCGGGTTATCTCGTAACCATAGGTTTCATGGCGGCTGATGATTTCAAGCACGCAGCCTTCAAGCGAACCCTTCAGCATTTCAGTTAAATTTTCCATGTTCAGAGCCTCCTTTATTCTGTCTGACTTATATTCAGTATAACTTAGTACTGAGGGGAATTATACTGAATAGCTTTTGGAAAATCAAGCTAGTTAGTATTACTTATTACATGTATATCGTATCACTGAGTAGTGGAAGGTGTCAACTATATTTTTAAAAATATTTTTGATGATCCATACCCTCACAATAATGCTTTTTCATATTTCACTTCTCCTTATAGACATGAAAGGCCTTTTGAATGACCTGATAAAGTAATTGTATTGATAATACATGATGGTGGTTCTTCAAGTTTTGAACTAATTTTTGTCCGTGATGTGGGTCAAAATTATAATTTTTTATTCAGCTAACTGGTGCAAGAGTTGAAGATTCCAGCTGCCGAACCAGGCAGGTTTTTTCTTGTTGAACTATAGGGGCAGCATAGTTGAATAAACAAATCCCAATTTCTCATTTACGACACTGAGAGATTGGGATTTACCCGTTGTGGTATAAATCCTCATGTTAAATTTCGTTAGAAATCTGCATGCCCCCTTTAAATGAGCGTAATCTGTGCACCAGAACCATTTTTCATGACAGGTTTAATGTTGGGATATATGACCATTTTTATATTTTTTTGAAAATTACCTTGCATTATTTTATAGTAAAAAGGCTCATTAAGCTAAGGGTAGAATAGGGGGTGCTGCGGCAATCCCTTTTTCTTGTTGTGTAAAAATAGTGATTAAATATTGTTTTGTTTATAAATTGTTTATCTTTACTAGCGTTTTTTATAAATAAATAGAGGACTATAAGAAAGAAATAGTATTTCTTGAATTAAAGGGATAACGTAATGTTAAAACCGTAGGATTGGATCCGATCCACTAATGGTAAGAAAGAGTCTGTCCTTTAAGTGTCACATACTTAAAGAACAGACTCTAAGTTATTATTATGGGATTGCATAAACTTCTACAGTGAAGCTCTCTCCATTCGTATTTTCCGGATTGGCGATATAAAAATCCTCGCTGGTTTTGATTTCTGTTTCCGATCCGTCCTGGAGGTCATAGAAAATGGTTTCATCGATGCCGAAACTGATGTCTTTCATGACATCGAACTTGGCACCAGTTGGTCCATCGACGATTTTCCACTGTAACTTGGTCGCATATGACGGTATGTTCTGAATAGAGAAGTTATCGCTGGAACGGTGGTCCTGACCGTCTTGTGGCTGACCTTCAGAACGGATTGTCGCAATTTTCTCAGGGGCTTCGACCTGGACGTGGAATCGGTCTCCGTCTAATATACGGTCATACGCATACCAGGTACCTAGCCATGACCCTGCAGCTTGATTAGAGTCCGATGAAATAAGACTCACAGAAAAATTATCCATTCCATTCGTCGAGGAGCCTTGCCAGGTGGAAGCGAACGGATACTCGTCACAATCCTTGCCAGTCCGATCCTCGTCTCTGAATTCCCGGTCACAAGTACTTCTTGTCTTTGACCTGTTGCTGTTGTATTCATCCGGATGACGTTTCGTATACAACCGTGTCAACGTGCTGTCCCCGACAGCGCCAGGTATCTTCTTTCCGACCATTTGAGGCTCCGTCTGTTCCGGGTGATCCATCGCGAACTTCCAATGCTGGCCGGCCTCGGCTAACATCGAAAATTCCGGTTTCGTGATCGGAACATTAAATATTGGCGTGGCTTTGCTGAATACTGCCCCTTGCCAGAAATATTGATTAGGGAAAGCGAACATATATTTTGCAGAATCGTAACGAACGGTCTGTTTAATGCCATCAATGCTTTCTTTGAATTTCCTTGGCGCATGTGTAAGGGTAAGTTTTGGCCAAAATTCCATGTACCCTATCTGGTCAGGGTTTACATCATTTGGTAGGGGCGCTTCTGATGTAAAAATTTCTGTACTGAAGTTCGTGTTTTTCCATTGGGCGATCGTTCGTTCCGTCGGTGGATAGTCGGGATCCTCTTTACAGTCACCCGCGTTCACCTTGGCTTCACATACCATATCGATTTTCAACTTGGCTCCATTCAAGGATGGATGGGTCACGAGGATATCATCAAGTGTATAATAGACCCTCATTTTCCGGCTTTGGTTGGAGCCATAACCTATTTCAGTGAATTGAAATTGAACGCCTTCGTAAAAACAGATCCCACCAATGCATTTTGTTGGGACTTGATATGTTGCGACGTGGGACCAACAGAAGGAATACCGGTTCTTGATATACCCTGTTCCTGAACTGCTGTCTGGAATTCTCTGGCATTCTTGTGTAGTTAGGATATGATCATATTCGAAGTCAGGGGGTGTCCATCCGGCTGCCGTCTTGATCGGAGGCGCCATGTTCGCTCTGTATGTTGTGTCACTTTGCTGGTCTTCTTGCATCAATGCATCTAATGTCTGGATGCCTTCTTTTTTCTGGATCTGATCTTGCTTGATCCCAAGCTCTTCAACTGACTTGCCTTGCTTCATTAGTTTCGTTGCCTTTTCAATCTTCTCCTTGTTGTTTGGGAGCCAATAACCTCCGCCATTTGAATCAGACTGCGCTTGTGCCGGTGAAATCATTCCGATGACCAAAAACAAAAGAAGTACAGATAAAACGATATGTCTGTAAAACCTGGACATCCTATCCCTCCCTTATTTTTTGATTTGGAATAAATGTTGTCTTAAACACAGATAGAAGGATTTTCCCAGTAACAATAAACTAGCTTCACTACTTTGATGGCATCCAAATCGATGACAGGATACTACAAAATGAAAAGTTCTACAATATATTCCAAGGAAAATACAACCAATAACCTACAATAATTGCCAGAATAATTAGCGTACTAGGAAAAATGGGTCGTATAAAGCCCTTTTATTTATAAAGATCTTCAATAATCAGGCGCGTTTCTAAAATAAGGAAAGCGTTCGATTGTTGAAAAAAACACCTAAAAAAGGAAATTGTGTATTGAGGTTTAAATTATATAGGAAAGATTGTGAATAATTGCACTTAAGCTAACGGGCAGGTTAGTGCAATAAGTTCTTTTGCGTGGTAAAATTTAACTGATATAAGGGGGCGGATTTTATGGAGAATTTAATTTTGACATTGTTTATCTTAATTTTAATTTCGATTAACATTGTTTTCTTTATCTTGTTTAAAAAAAGAAAATTAAATCTTATGGTATCAGGAATCATTATGATGATACTTGCTCCAGTGATAGGGTTTTCAAGTGGTGCGTTATTTCTTCACTTTTATGATTGGAGTTCAGGTGGTACTGGAGAAGGTGCTGCCTATGGTGGAGCTTTTTTAGGACTTATAGCATTAGGAAATGGAATTCTTATTCTGTTAATTGGAATAATGAGGTGGATAAGTACATTTCGGAAATATGCAAGTTGATACTTCTTATTCCACTACCATGAAAATTAAATTCTGTAACTTCAGGAAAGTGGCCATACTTAAATAGACGCAGCTCAATCAGTTTTANTTAACTACGAGAAATTCTATTCCTTCAGCTTCCAATAGATTTACGACAGGTTTCCAGTAAACACTTGTACTTTCCATCGCAACGTGACTGCATCTTTGTTCCTTAATCCAGTCGATTAACTCCAGGAGAAAGATCGTTTTAGTAGAAAATGTCCGAACCTCCTTTCCGTCAGATGTCATGATGCAGGCAGTAATACTGTCCTTATGGACATCCAGCCCGCAAGCACTCTCAATGATTACATCCATTGAACTCTTCCTTTCTTGGCCAGTTATAATGGAGGCTGGTGCAGCAACCAGAATTAGGATTAATCTACCATGAGTGCTTCCCCCGAAGGGGAGCGACAGTCGGTGGTGCACCGTGGTCGTTGGAGTCAGACTAACGGATGGGCTCTATGGCACCATAGTTGATCGACCTTCCTCTCCCAGCCTAGGAACAGTATCGACGGCTTGGAGCCATTTTCATTCTCTGTGGTGAATCGCCGGTTTTGCGATTCATGGATGGCTAACGGGTTTCTTGTTCGAATACACTTTTATCAACTCCAGCGAAAGCTACCAGCTTTTTAGGATCAGTAAATCGATTTATCTCCCCAATTTCTGAGATGATCGTGGCAACGATCTTTTCTCCTATACCAGATAGATTTGATAATAGTATATTCTTCAACTTCTTTAGCGAGGGCATCTATCTCAGACTCTAATTTGGATAGATGCTTTTTGTATTGAAGAATTAAGTTAATATACAGTCCAAGACTTAATATATGACTCTGATAAACCGTCTTTTAAAAAGGATTTCGTTTAGCCGCAGCTTTGAGCTCAATAGCTTTTTCATTTGTCCATCTATTAGATCGCCCCTTACATAATTCAGCGATTTTATCTGCTATTGTTTCTTCACTTACCGCTAATATATCCTCTGATGACGAAAACTCTGAAAGAGTTAAGAGTGATACGATTAAATATAAGTCACCAATAATCCCTCGATATTCGGGGAAGACTTGGTCTAGGATTGCTTGAAATTGCAGCTTCGTTTGGATGAACACCCTAGTAACATTCTCGTGTTGTCTTGTAAGATTCCGAAGGTTTAATAGTTGGGCTCCTCGTTTTTTATATGGCCCTAGCTCCTCTTTATAAAACAGCTAGCAGAGATGGTAAGCATCAACCGCATCAGTCTTTACCTTCCTAAGACTTGAACTTTTAGCCTTATAGGTAATCAGTGGATTAATGATGATCAAAAAATACCAACGGTCCTCCAGGTATTGAACAACAGGGGAATGATAATGCCCTGTTGCTTCTAGGAAGATGGGGTGAAAAAGATACCGATCTTATTTTGTTGACATTTTGTTCCAATGGTATATAATTTAAGTAATTAAGTAATTACTTAAATGAAAGGAGTAAAATTTATTGTCAATTAACGAGCTATTTAAAGCGTTATCCGATGAGAATAGAAGAAGAATTTTAGACTTGCTACGGAATGGAGAATTGACAGCTGGGGAAATTGCTAATCATTTTGATATAAGTAAACCAGGGATTTCACAACATTTATCTGTGTTAAAAAATGCTGATTTAGTGTACGCATTTAAAAAAGGGCAGTATGTTTATTATTCTCTAAATTCTACGGTTTTTCAGGATGTTATGAAGTGGATCATTCAATTTAATTCTAAGGGGGAGAACTAATGACCCGAAAACTCATTATTAGTTCCTTAACTATTTTTACTTTCGGTGTAAGTATCTATTTATATGTCACGAATATTAAAATGATTGAACCAAAGTATGGAACCAGTGAAGTAATCCTGCTTACTATTCCTTTAACAATGGTTTTATTAAACATTCAGCTCTTTTTTCTACCGAGATTCATTAAACGGAGGGATATCTATTCTAGGTTTAAGAAAGGAATTGATGACATTTTTTTGTCCCTTACTGTAATCCTTTTTATGCTGCATTGTGGGTTACTTCTTTTAAGTATGGGCACGGAGTTTGACTTATTAAGGTTATTACCTATCCTTGTAGGGACTGTCCTTATTACCACGGCAAATACACTTCCAAGATTCCAACTAGATATTATAGAAAGCTCCTCACCCCTTATGAACTCAACTAATCAAGTATGGAATATAATATTACGCCCATTTTCTTATCCACTTTTTGTAGGAGGCTTACTTATGTTGTTATGTGGGCTTCTTCAAGGAAGTCTTATGTTGATAAGTTTCATTACCATCTTTATCATTACCCTGCTTATATCCATATTTCGTGCATATAAAGCATATCAGCTTCATTTAAATGAACAGTAAATTCTCTATCAAGGAGGGGCACTGTGAAAGAAAAAAGAACTTGTCCTGAGTGTGGATCTCAAAGAAATAAAACCGGAGAATTTAAAGGGTATGGTTCTGTTTTTAAGAAGAACTCTGTTTTGAAAAGTTCTCCTGTAGACGCTTGCTTTTGTTTAGATTGTGGTACTATTTTATTTCTTAGGGTAAGAAACATTGAAAAATTAACTTAATTAGATTGTTCTTGAATTACCAGGTGCATTGATTCAGAAGAAGAGTTAATGCCCTTTTTTGTTGAAGTTCCTATTCCACTACGAGGGGCAGGGTAGTGGAATAAGAACCAGTTGGTAAGGAACTTTAATATAGGCGGTCACATATGTTTAAGAAAAGCATCAGATTCCCTTTAATATGCTGTCTTGAACGAAAATATATCAACAGCATTTTCCTTAAATTCTACTATACCTAAAGAAAAATCCCCTTCGTACTAGAAAGAGTGATGTGTTTCTTTTTCTGTCTAGTATGAGGGGATCATTCATATAAATGCCAGCCCTTATAAAGTCGAATGACCATATTTCACTGGTGATTTTCTTTGAGTAATTCTTATGCATCCGCTGTTTTTCTGTTCATATAACACTGAAGCAGATTGGTCTTCAATTCGATTATTGGCTGTGCGACTGTAATAATCGGTTTTGATGTTAAAATCAAGGTTACAATCGCTGCCAGGACTAATAATGCAAAGTAGTTTCCAGATTCATCCACTAAGTCATAAAACCTTGAAAACTCGAACAATTTCACGATGAATCCATGTAACAAGTATACATAAAGTGTTCTTGTCCCTAGATGAGTGAAGAACATTTTCCTTCTTGGAACTATAGCCATGAAACTGAAAGTAGCAAGAGCCATGAGTCCGTACATCAACAGACGGATAAACCATGCTTGCCCTAATTCAACGCCTAATTCTTCATAAGAGGATGACGCAAGCAGCCAATCTTTCGCTTCCTGCGGGAAAAAGAAGAAATAACTTACAAACAGGGACCCTAATATCAAACCGGCTGCAATCCGAATTTCGAGTCGCAAGATTTTGGTAAAGTGTTCTTTTCTCAACAGGTAGCCGCCAAGGAATACCGGGAAGAATACAAAGGTTCTCGATAGACTGAAATAGGTTCCTATATCCTGGATATAACCTGCAAAAACACCAATTGTCAATGCTGCAATCAGCATGATCGCTGGGTGCTTCAGTTTGATGAATAGAAGAAGCAGGATATTCCAGAGCACAATGCTCAATAAGAACCAAAGAGTCCAGTATGGGTCGAAAAGAGTCAGGGTTTCCTTTCCGTTCCAGATTCTATGAAGGACAAAATAAAGAAGCTGGAAAATGAAGTAAGGAATTAATATGTTTCTGAAAGTCTTTTTTAAATACCCCTTTTTCATAATTCCCTTTGAGAAGAATCCGCCTATAAGAATGAAAGCAGGCATGTGGAAGGTATAAATAAAATTGTATACTGTATATAAAGTGTCACTATCACCTTTAAGTGGACTTATGAAGTGTCCCAACACGACAAGAAAGATTAGTATGAATTTAGCATTGTCAAAATAGGATTCACGTTCCTTACTCATGATATGGGCCTCCTAGCTGCAAATTGTTTCTCTAGATTACATTCATAAAAGCTGGATGCTAATAAACTATCATACACCTTAATGTGCAAAATGAGTCGAATGTCATAGAAATTATTCGATAATGTTATACGATTGAGAAGTTGTGTAAATCAGTTTTAATAGATGAAAAAAAAATGTAAAAAACATAATGGAAAATGGTTTATTATTTAGAAAAAAATCGAAGAGGCAAAATAGAATTATGTTACTTCTAAAGAAGGGTTAACAGAGCTCTGCTAGCCAAGGTCTTTTTAATCTAACAAAAGGGAACAATTCTGCAGCAAGAACTGTCCTCTTTCTTTGTGTTTAAGCCGTATAATGAAGTGTAGTTTATTGAACGAAGAAGAAAGATATCTGATAAAGGGAACTAACCATTCATATGGATCTTTGATCTTTTAGTTTAAGGATGCTTTTCTTATTCACAAAAGTGCGGTTAGGGATAGTACCAAAGCTTTTCTGTTATTTAATAATCGGGCGCTTTTCTGTAACAAGGAAAGTGCTTCTTTCATTTTAGGTCCATTAGAGGAATACCAGGTGCATAATAACTTAACTAAGGGCCGAACGATAGTGTGTTTAAAAAATATAGGGGCTATTTTCCTCGTATAAACGAACTATTTTATTGAAAATTCAGAAAATAAATTTACTTTGAGATCCTTCCTAAAGATAATAGACATAACCATTTGAATAGGAGGGAAACAGTTTGCAAAAATCCTTTGTACAAAAAGTACTCATCGTGATTGCTGTTTTTGCATTATTGATTACAGGAGGGACAAGCCTGTCGCTTGCCGAAAGCCAGACCGAGCAGCTTGAGTTAAACGGCAAGACGTTAAGTACGGTTACTGTAAATGGAAAGCCTTATGTATCAGTGGATCAGGTGGTTCAGGCTACAGGAGGGAATGTACATAATAAGGCAAATACATCCCTCACTGGCTCAAGGCTCGACCGTATTTTAAAGAAAGGTGTGATTCGGGTAGGTACAACCGGTGACTATAGGCCATTTACGTACTTCAATCCGAAAACAAAAGTGTATGAAGGCTATGATATAGAAGCGGCTAAATTAATGGCAGCAGACCTTGGGGTGAAAATCACTTTCGTTAGAACTTCCTGGCCAACATTAATGGAGGATCTCCATAAAAATAAGTTTGATATAGCGGTTGGGGGGATCAGCCGTAATACCGATCGGCAAAAAACAGCACACCTAACGCATCCTTATATTAATGACGGAAAGGCTCCTTTAATCCGGCAGGAAGATAAGGAGAAATATACAAGCTTGGAAGAGATTGACCAGCCAGATGTCACCATCGGCGTAAATCCAGGAGGGACTAACCAAAAATTCGTGAATTCCAACATTAAACAGGCAAAGGTTGTCGTAATCGAAAACAATCTGGATATTCCGAACATGGTTGCAGAAAAAAAAGTAGACGTGATGATTACCGACAGCATTGAAGCCATCTACTATGCAAGCCAGGATTCCAGGCTTTATGCGGCTCTGACGGACAATACGTTCACTAAGAGCCAGAAAGGCTACCTTATGCATCGCGGAGATGCGGTATTCCAGAACTGGGTCAATCTCTGGATGGAAGAGATGGAGCTCAATGGAGAATTTGACCGATTAAAAGATAAATGGATTTACAATAAGGGAGAATAAGAAAATAAATAGGCCTGGCATCTAAATCCTGTGCCAGGCTCTATCTGGATTCAGCCGTGTAAATCCACAAGAAATAGAGATAACAGAATAAAATGGGTGGTTTTGCAGCAGAAATACTAGAGGTTTAACTTCAGCCCTGATTGTGGCCACCAGTACAGCAGGAAAACGATTTTCCATTAAATGGCGCTATCCTGGAACAAGGATGTGCGTTCGTTTTCTATATTAGGGCCATTTATGGGAATGTACCCCGAATGAAACTGGATATTTATGTTAAAACAGGTGTGAGATTGTGAAGAAATGTACTTTAACTAAAGGGGAGTTGAATAAGGGGTGTGAGCTATGCTTAGGAGATTAACTGGAATATTGACGAAGAAATTTTTTAAGACGTAGATATAAACAGGACTCCAGACGTAATTATAAATATAACTCCGGAACCGTTATTATAAAACACTTCTCATGTATTATCAAAGGTAAGATAATCAAAGGAGTGTGAATATTTATAATGAAAACGCATTTAATAACAAGTCAGGTGTCACGGACATCCCCGGGGCCAGGTGTTACTGTGATCGGGGTCCTGATGGCTTTGTGGTGCATTGCGTTTGCGGTGGTCAATATCGTCTTCGAGGTCACAGACTATTTCGCCGGGGGTCCATTTGCCGAGTACACGGCGAAATAGTCTGTGATGAACTGGCTTGTCATTGGCTTTAAGACATTGGGCGCAGCTGTGGCGTTGTTGTCGGTTGCGAACATCCCGAAACTTCACCTACCGGCCCTCATGACCATGTTGGTGTGGGGAGCTTTCGCCACGCTCGGCTTATATGCCCTGGGCAGCGTGACACAGGCGCTGGGCATGATCTCCGGGTTTGCGGGCACTGCCGACCAAATCAATCTGGCAGGCGTAGGCTACGTATTTATGTTCCTGTTGGCCGCGGCTGGCTATGGTTTCCTGGCCGTCTCCTACTCGCGGCGTTACGGCACACGAAGAATCTATGCCGTCCTCGGGGTGGTCGGCGCACCTGTGGTACTTGGTTTGATTCTGATAGCGGTCCCGATGCTACTGTTTACCCTCGGACTCATACCTGCATCCTGATGCTCCAGCTTTTCCATGGTGATTCCTTTGACTCTATCAATAGAAGAAATCCCAGATATTCAACCGATTCTTATCCGATCGAACTCTGAGACACAAATGATGAAATTATGAGTGTTAATGATTAAATGAATTAAATTAGTTGGAACGCCGTATGCGGTGAAAGTCGCACGTACGGTGTAACAGGGGGAAAGCCAGCGATAACTTCAAAGGCTTACCTATCTGTATCAGGAAGGGATTAATGCCCTTTTTGTTGAACTTACTNACTTTGGTGCTGCCTCGTAAGGTTGCGGAGGTTCAAAAGCTGAATTCCACGCTTTTTATAAGGCTCCAGCTCCTCTTTGTAATAGAGTTCACACAAATGCCTGGCATCAATGATGTCTGTTTTTACCTTCCGCAAGGAAGAGCTTTTTGCCCGATAAGAAACGAGTGGGTTAACAATAATAAGCAGGTAGCCTCTTTCCTCAAAATACTGGACAACTGGCGTATGGTAATGGCCTGTAGACTCTAAAACGATGGGTGGTCTTATCCCAATAAGATCTTCTATCTCTTTAAGAAACTCACTTAACGTCCCCAGGCCTTCTAGAGTATGAGGTACTTTAAAGCTTGTTTTATAAGGTTTTTTCTTATCCAAGAAAGCCTGTACCTGGCTTTCGCCTTTGGCTACATCCAGTCCAACAACAGGATTCATTCGTTTATCTCCTCCAAAAAATAATAAATTTGCCGGCAGCCCCTAGTCCTCCTTGCAGTTTCATAGCTTCGCTTGTTATACGAGATCGCTGTCCCAACCAGCCAAATCATGTTTAAGCAAGTAGGGGGTGAACAGTTTAGTTGACGGGATCCTCCTCCCATGGGCAGGTACGTTCTACCCCGGCTACAGTTATAATAAAACCATATAAAAAATGGTCAACCAGAAATATCTGGCTGACCTTATAATACGAAAGGGCAGGATAGTTGAACAAGCATTGGATAAATTTATAATGAAACCATTATATAGTGAGGTGTCATTTATAGGGAATTAATATGTGATGTATGTTCCGATAATCAATGGTATAAAAGCACTCTTAAAACGGAAATTCAAAGAGAAGAAAACGCCTTTAAGTATAAAAAGGAAGTAAGAAATATGATTGATGAGAGGCTCATCTCGTGCGTGAAGGATTGGCTTCAAAAAACCTATCCCACCCTGGTCAAGTCGAAAGGTCCAACTGCCCAGGGACAAAACGAAACCCCACTTACCAGATAGATAAGAGGGGTAAGGTTAGCCACGGAGCGTGAAGCTTTCGCGGTTTTTTCGTATCGAAAATCACGGCTTACTTAAGGTTTGGGAAAATACCGAAATACTCTTCTAACGTCAAATTCTTGTTTTTCATTTCCTTCGCAACGGCGGTGCCGACGTAGCGGATGTGCCAGGGTTCGTATTTGTAGCCAGTCACGTACTCTTTTCCTTTTGGATAACGGATGATGTAGCCGAAATTGGCGCTGTTCTTATCCAGCCATTTCGCTTCGTTTGTATTGGCGAAACAAGTGGCCGCCGCACAATTCCCGCTGCTTCCGCTAACGTCGATGGCGAGCCCCGTCTGGTGTTCACTGGTGCCGGGGATGGCGCTGTATGTTCTTGCCTTTTCATACCCGTCTCTTTTGACGTAACGGTCAAAGACGGCCGCCTGCGTGGCATACGAACGATAGGCCGAGACCCCGCTTAAATAAACCTTGTCATTTTTTGCCGCTGCAAACATCTTTTCGAGTGCAGCCGCTGCTTCCTGGCGCAACTTCCGTTTCTCTATTTTTTCTTTAAAGAGAAAGGAGGTCTCAGGATAGACCAGATTCTTCGGCACATACGTTTGAGGCAGATAAATTTTCTTGTTCACGATGACTCCCAGGGATGCGGGGTATTTCGTGGTATAGGTTACCTTTCCATCCTTTGTCTTTGTCTTATTCACATACGACACGTTTGTCCCTATACTGTTTGGGTTCGAATGGGATTGGTTGCTCATTAAGGACTGACTTGTGCCGCTTTCGGTATGTTTGGGTGAAGAGGAATGATCCGTTTCTCGGTTACAGCCCATGAGGGTGAAGAAGGTGATGAGAACGACCCATGCGCTAACCAATTTTTTTGCCATAGTATCCGACTCCTCTAAATCAAAATGAATATCCATCCATCGTTTCTAAGACGATGATACAAATAGGATTTGAAATCCCGTTACAATCTATGCGCAAACTGTTCCACTCCCCAGGGTAGCTTTTTGGAATGTCATGGATGCCGTATGTCCAGTCTACGGAATCGTAGGCACAAGATTTATATCAGGAGGCCATTTTCACCGCTGCGGCCGCGCCTTTTTTGTTGAACTCCCATGAAAATTAAAAAAGCTCAAAATCCAAAAAAGTCACAACAAAATAGACCCAGTAAAAACGCTTTTTAAAAAAGGCTGAGCCTTATGAGTGATCTGATTGAGTTTGGTAAAGCGTTAAACAAAAACCTCCAATCATAGCAAATTAAGTAGAGGCTAGCGCGACGACCAAAAAAGGATTAATCTCCCATGAGTGCTACCCATAAAGGGCGCAACAGTCGACACCGTGGTCGTCGGAGTCAGACTAACGGATGGGCTCAAAGGCACCATAGTTCAACGACCTTCTTCGCTAGCCATTAAAACATTATCGACATAGAGACCAATTTTCATTCTCTGTGGTGAAGCGCTGATTTTTGCGCTTCATGGATGGCTAATGGGTGCTAGAGTTCAATAAGCACAATCAATCTTTAATAGCCATGACCTTCAATAAACGGCGTATTTCTGAGTATGAATTGCACCTGTTTTTGTTTAAGATGCCCCAGTTTATCAATAAAGCAGGGAAGTATGAGAAGAGTAACGAACTAGTTATTATTTAATCATAGGGAGTGTGGCGAGTATGTCTCAAGCTATAGATGTTTTGGCCGATCAATTGTTAGCAAATGCAAATGACCCTAGCTGGTACATTCCGTTTTTAGAATCAGTTGCAAACTTATCAGAGGAAGAAGCGTTTTGGAAACCCAATGAGGAAAGCAATAGTATCGCTGAAATTGTGCAGCATCTCCTCTATTGGAACGAAACATGGCAAAAGAGGTATCATAAATCTCACGTTGATGCTGTTTCACCCCTAGGTAATAATAATGAAAGCTTTATAATTCCGGATAATATGAAGTTCACTGACTTAAAAGAGAAGCTATTAGAGGTACTCTTGCAGTGGCAAGAGCTACTCTCCCAAGAAAAACTAGAAAGTGAAATTGGTGGTTTCCCTGAAGCTGTAGAGTGGTGGGCAGTACTTGGGAATCTATCCACGCATAATGCCTACCATATTGGACAAATCATTTACGTCCGGAAACTGCAAAAGAGTTGGAAAAATGACAACTAGTAGGGAGATTAAAGGATTTAGAAAATTTCAAAAGTAAAAGTACACTACTTCAAGATCGGCAGCAATTAAGCCGATCATTTTCATTCAACAACCGGGGCAGGTTAATTGAAGAATCGTCTTTAGCTCTTATTAAACAATCGGGCCATTTTCTCGAATAAGAGAAGGGGTTATTTGTAAGAAAATCGAAGTTAATCAGAAGATGTTATTTCGTTTAGCATCTAGACATATTGCTCAACATTAAGGAGGAAATCGATTATGAGCGACACACAGACATTACGAGGACTCACCACAGTCAGTTTTTGGACGGATGACCTAGCAGCGGCAAAGAAATGGTACACCGAGTTATTGGGTATCGAACCATACTTCGAACGTCAAGGATATGCCGAGTTTCGCCTCGGAGACTACCAGCACGAGCTGGGCCTGATCGATAGTCGTTACGCGCCTGATGGTTCAACGACCAGCCCTGCTGGTGCTGTAGTGTATTGGCATGTCGACGATGTAGCATCGACCTTTAAGAAGCTGCTTTTTATGGGAGCGAAAGAGTACGAGGCACCCACAGAGCGCGGAGAAGGATTCATCACTGCTTCCGTGGTAGATCCCTTTGGGAACATCCTTGGTATTATGTACAATCAGCACTATTTGGAGGTTTTGGAGTCGACCAGAAAAGAGTGACCCTTGCCGTTGGCATTCACAGTTCACCGAGGCTTGGCAAGTTGAATAAGTCAATTGAAAATATTAAGAGCGTGTTTTGATCAATCTTTAAAAACACGCTCTTTTCTATGATCGTTTATCAAGGTTATTAGTATCAATTTGATCAAACTTTATTTTAAAGAAACAAAAGAAAGCAAAAAGTTAATATATATTTGACTATTAGCAAGAGGTGTTAAGTGTGAAGAGAGTAGATGTTGTATATGCGTTTATTTATGACGAAATAACAGAGAAAATATTAATGGTTAATAATCGACATTCCACTTGGTCTCTGCCAGGTGGGGCAGTTGAAAAAGGTGAAACCTTAGAACAGGCAGTTATCCGAGAAACAAAAGAAGAAACTGGTTTAGAAGTTGAAATAGAAAATATTATTGCAGTTAATGAAGCGTTCTTTTCTAAACACGGACATCACGGTTTAATGATTACATTTGGGGCAAAAGTTATTGACGGAGAAATTACAATTAAAGATAAGAACGAAATTGCAGAAATAAAATGGGTAGACATAAATACTGCTAATAAATTAATGCCTTATCACCCAGGTGGAGTAGAGGACTTATTAAAATCCTCTACACCTTACATTTTTCAAGGGGAATGTTAAATAAAGTCTTATTAAGTAGAGGCTAGCGCGACGACCAAAAAAGGATTAATCTCCCATGAGTGCTACCCATAAAGGGCGCAACAGTTGGTGGTACACCGTGGTCGTCGGAGTCAGACTAACGGATGGGCTCAAAGGCACCATAGTTCAACGACCTTCTTCGCTAGCCATTGTCCACCAATCAGGGTGAATATCGAAGCAAACAGGTGATAGTTGCCACAGGTCCTTTCCAGAAGCCAAATATACCCGAATTCTCAAAATTCCTTTCGGATGAAGTCCTTCAGCTCATTCTTCAGAATATGAAAATCCTGTTCAGCCCCTGAGCGGCACCACGGTCGTAGTAGGCGGGGGAAACTCTGGAGCACAAATTGCAATAGAATTGGCGGATCATCGAGATGTGTATCTGTCGGTTGGGCACAAACCTATATTCCTGCCCCAGGACTTAGGGGGCAAAAGCATTTTTTGGTGGTTTGATAAATTAGGATTATTAAAGGTAAACATAAACAGCAAAGTCGGTCAGATGATAAGGAATAAGCCTGATCCGATTTTTGGTTATGAACTAAAAGTGAAGCTTAAATAAAAGTGGAGTTACAGCTATTCAAGGATTATTTTTTTTAGGACTCCCATGGCAATATCGAAGGGGTTCGGCTCTGCTTCAAGGGATTGGATTAGATGCTGAATATTTGGTTAATGAAATTGTAAAGAACCCTTAGTCTTAATGTTGCCTCTCTATGGCTCTACTGATGATTGAGTTAAGATAAGAATGGAATACTTTTGTTTGTGTTTGAAAGATTAAGAATATTAGAAGGGAATTTTACTATGAATAAGATACTATTGTCTTTCATATGTTTTTTCATCATATTGCCATCAATGACAAGTGCTCACACTGGGCTAGAATCTTCGGCTCCAGAATCAGGGCAGGTGGTAACGGAAGATCTAAATGAGATTACACTTACCTTTGCGGGTGAAATCGAATCATTGAGTACAATGACACTTGTCAGGGAAGGACAAGAAATCCTTCTTTCCAATGTTGAACCAAATGGCAAGCAAATGAGCGGAACATTGGAATCCCCACTTGAAAACGGATCATATGTTATTAATTGGAGTATAGTGGGTGAAGATGGGCACCAGATTACCGGGGAAATCCCCTTTACTGTAAAATCTGAAGAAAATACAGATCAAGATTCACAAATAGAAGAATCTCAAACCTCTGATGAAGAAATAATTCAGCCAGAAGAAAGTAACAAAAGTGCAGAGGGCAAAAAAGAATCCTCCCCAAATATGATAATGAATATCTTTATTCCACTTTTGACAATGGCTGTATTAGTGATTGGATTGTTCCTTCTGTTCAGAAGGAAACGTTAAAATGAGTATTATCGTACCATTAGCTGAAATCGTAACGTATCTTTTATTTTCGATTTTAATCGGAAACACAGCTTTTCAGTTTATACCTGAAAAGAAAAAGCCCAAAACAAATATCTCTAAAAAGATGCTGCTTTTATCAACCTTAGGCATTTATATTTTTACATTTGGACCGGTCGCACAGACCATTTCCTATTTTAGCGATGGCGTAGGTCTTACTCTTGCAGCTTATTCAGTTCTGACAGACTTTCAAGTAGGAAGAGCCTGGATTTTTATTGGATTTATATCGGTATTCCTATGGATGACTTTGTTATTAAATGGTTCAAAATATCTGCAAGTGCTTTGGCTGCTTCTGATGATACTTGCCATTGGGTACTCCAGCCATGTCGCCTCACTGTCTTTTTGGAATGGGTTTATTGCACACTCCATCCATTTTCTTATGGTAACACTTTGGACAGGGATTTTAATTCACGTCGCCTGGTTTTCAAGTGATGAAGATAAATGGCCAGAGTTCCTGCGGTGGTTTACCCCATTTGCAATGATAAACTTAATGATCTTGCTTATAAGCGGCTTTGCCTTAATGATCTATGTGGTTGAACCAAAGGACTATGTACATTCATGGGTTTTGCCTTACGGACAAATGCTACTGTTAAAACATCTAAGCATTATTCCTTTATTGGTATTCGCATTTTTAAATGGAGTGCTAACCAAAAAATCAATAAGAGTTTCCCCTTTTGACCCTCGGCCATGGATCAAAGGGGAGAGTATTATTATTTTCCTTGTTTTTTGTTTTACAAGTGTATTGGGAACTTTATCACCGCCCCACGAGGTTGAATTTACAGTCCAGTCGGAAGGAGCTTCAGATTGGGTAGAATGGCTTTTGGGAACTGATATTCTTACAGTCATGAATGTACAATTAACACCGAGTTTTTTATCGTTATTTTTAATAGCTAATTCACTTCTTTTCTTAGCATTAGTTGTGATTAGTTATAAGAAAGTAAAACCCTTTATTGCAGTTCTTTTTGGCATGAGTTTTGTTTTCGCCCTTTATTTTGGTTTGATGATATCTCTATCAATATGATATGTGGCGTTTAATAGACAAGTCGTAAAAACCCTTATACATTCGTATTTACTTTTATTTGCTAACTGGGCGGGTATTTGTAATACTAATCCTCCCTGTTAGCAATTTTAGAATAAGATTGTGAATAAATGTACTGATATGAACGAAACTGTCAATGCTCCCTACACAAATTGATTTTGGTTCGGTTTTTGGGCAACTCTAAGAAGAGAAGCGNTACTCTTGAAAAACTACTTTTGATGCTGAACGTTCAAACTTTAGAGTATTTAACCATTCACGATATCTACGAGTCCACTTTTTTCCTTTAAAAGGAGGGTGAATATCATTCCGTAAAAGGAATTTAGACAATCGATGTTTGGCTCTTAATTCATCTTCTTTGGCATCTTCACGAGCCCGAACTAAATCCCGAAGGGCTTCGTCATCTTCTGTTGGCACATAAACAGGAGTTAATTCGCCGGCGCGAAATAACTTTGCTAGTTTAATCGAATCCCTACGGTCAGTTTTAATACGCTCACCTGGTTTTTTAGGGATTAAAGAAGGTGCGATCACATCACACTCAATTCCTAGGGTAAGAAAAAGTCGATGTAAACCATAGCCAGTTGGTCCAGCTTCATAACACACTCGAAGATTCTCTTTGTCTCCAAGCTTTTTTACTAACTTCCTAATGGATTCCGGGGTGTTAGGAATCATTCCCCAATACCTTGGCTCATCACGACCTTCATCTGCAATGGCAACTGCAATTTTTTCCTTTGAAACGTCTAAACCTACATATTTTATGGTATCCTTCATAATAGCTAGCTCCTTTCGTAATGTAGCTCTGATTTGGTTTGTTTTTTCCAGTAAACAGTGTAACCAAATTAACCTACAGTGTTACGAGTAAGGAGCTAGTTTCGTTCATGATAACTTAAACAAATGGGTGCTTATGTTCAAGATCAGATGTCGAGCTGAGGCAGATTTTTTGTGCTAAAGAGGCAGGGTTAAATTAATGGGCAGGAAATGACAGCGTTATCTTGAATATTAGACAGGAAAGATGATTTCGGAGGAATAGTATGATCTCTGATTTAGAATTGATGGAGCATCATGTGAATGTGTTATTTAGACATGATAGTGAAAATCGTGTGACTGTTGTGAATGAACCACCTTACGCTGCAGCGCCACGAATTTTCGTTGGTGCCACTAGAATGGGTAGTATAGTAAGGTATTCAAACTCACTGGATAAGAGTACTGTAAAGAAGTTAGACCAAGTTATAGGAGCTAACCCTGGAGCTTATCTAGGAAAAATAATAAAGGTATTAAGCATTGACCATCTTTTAAATAATGTATGGGTTGGGCCAGCGTATGTATTCCCTGATGTAAGGGACAGGACTTATTCAAGGGCAATTAAAGTAACTCATGAAAACAAAGAAATTTTAAAGCCTCAGTTTCCATATACATATGAAGATTTTGAGTATAAGCAACCTTGTTTTGTAATAATTGAAGACAATATACCAGTTTCAATTTGCTGTAGTGCAAGGAAGACTTCAAACGCCGACGAAGCAAGTGTATTTACACATGAAGACTACCGTGGAAGAGCATACGGTGTAGATGTTGCAAAGGCCTGGGCTGCAAAAGTACAAATACAAGGACGAATTGCTCTATACAGCACTTCTAAGGACAACTTAGCATCTCAATCTGTGGCAAGGAAACTACAATTAGTTCAGTATGGAACAGACATTCATATAAGTTGATTAATACAGGACTGCTTTTGCATCTAATAGGGCATTAATCCAGGAGGGATTAATGCTTCTTTTGTTAAGGTCACTATTGGACAAACGGGGCAAGTTAGTGAAAAAAGGGATTGTTTTATAGAGAGAAGAATTATTAATCTTGACGGTTAAAAACTTCAATTATAAAGGGGAATACTTTGAATATCAGACCATATAAAGAGACAGATAAAGATTTTCTTGTAAGCCTTTCAACACGATTTGCGGAATGCAACCTAATGGGCTGGCGTGATCCTCAAAAAATGGAAGAGGCACAATTAAAAATAGCTAAAGAATCACTAAACGATCCTTCCCCTGATACAGAGATCTTTGTGGCGGAGGAAGAGACAGGGGAATTATTAGGTTTCTTAGAAGTAAAACCACATAAAGATTTTCTAAGTGGTATAGAACAAGGAAACATTGTAGCCATTGCAGTTTCATCTAAAGGTGAAGGCAAGGGGATCGGTAAGAGATTAATGGAGAAGGCAGAAGAATGGGCTCATCAAAATGGGTACCATCAACTCGTCCTGAATGTCTTTGCCAAGAATGATCGTGCGGTAAATTTCTATAAGCATTTAAACTACGAAACTGAGGTTCTAAAAATGGTAAAAGAGATTTAATGCCATGTAGCACTATAGAATTTTACTTCCAGAAATCAGAGCTCAATACCAGCTGGCAATCCGGGCAGCTTTTTAAACTAAACCAGCTAATAGTTTGTCAACATTTTTCATTTAATTGATTTTTTGTTGTGTGGTATCCTAAAAGTACGCATGCCAAATAGCCCTCCACCAGGACAATTTTGGAAGGTTTTGATTTATTTAGCTAGCTTTTCATTTTAGGCTATATCTTGGAAAATTGAATTGCTTTTTAAGAGTGCAAAAATCCAGTGTATCAACTTATTGGCACAAGCGATGATGGCTACCTTGTATGGCTTGCCTTCACCACGTTTCTTATCATAAAACTCCCGCAGCTTCTTATTGCGTGGGATAATTTCAGGTGTTGTTTTCTTTTTACGGGAATCACGAATTGCACACCTGACAGCCATATATAACGCGTGCCTAAGCCTGCTTGATCCTCTTTTAGTTATCCTGTTGACTGTTCCTTTGAATCTTCCAGATTCAAAGATGCTGGGATCTAAACCGGCAAAGGCCACAAGTTTTTTAGGGTGGCTAAACCGTTCAATCTCTCCGATTTCAGAAATGATCGTTGCCGCGATCTTTTCTCCGATACCCGGGATAGATTGGATGATTTGATATTCTTCCATTTCTTTTGCCAAGGCATCTATCTCTGCTTCCAACTTCGATAGGTGCCTTTGGTACTCCAGAAGCATCTTTATATACAGTTCAAGACTTGTGATATGGCTTTGATACCATATTTCCTTGAACGGATTTCTGGAGGCTGCCTCGATAAGCTTCTTTGCCTGAGTGCGTGCCCACTTGCTTGAACGGCTTTTACAAAGCTCATCAATCCTGTTAGCCAGGGTGTCTTCTTCAACTCCCAATACCTCTTTGGATGTAGGGAATTCTAATAAGGTTAATAGGGAGACAGCCGAATACAAGTCACCAAAAACATCTTCGTATTCAGGGAATATCTGATCAAGTACAGCTTGAAATTGAAGCTTTGTTTGTACATACATGGCCGTCATACTTTGGTGCTGCCTCGTAAGGTTGCGGAGGTTCAAAAGCTGAATTCCACGCTTTTTATAAGGCTCCAGCTCCTCTTTGTAATAGAGTTCACACAAATGCCTGGCATCAATGATGTCTGTTTTTACCTTCCGCAAGGAAGAGCTTTTTGCCCGATAAGAAACGAGTGGGTTAACAATAATAAGCAGGTAGCCTCTTTCCTCAAAATACTGGACAACTGGCGTATGGTAATGGCCTGTAGACTCTAAAACGATGGGTGGTCTTATCCCAATAAGATCTTCTATCTCTTTAAGAAACTCACTTAACGTCCCCAGGCCTTCTAGAGTATGAGGTACTTTAAAGCTTGTTTTATAAGGTTTTTTCTTATCCAAGAAAGCCTGTACCTGGCTTTCGCCTTTGGCTACATCCAGTCCAACAACAGGATTCATTCGTTTATCTCCTCCAAAAAATAATAAATTTGCCGGCAGCCCCTAGTCCTCCTTGCAGTTTCATAGCTTCGCTTGTTATACGAGATCGCTGTCCCAACCAGCCAAATCATGTTTAAGCAAGTAGGGGGTGAACAGTTTAGTTGACGGGATCCTCCTCCCATGGGCAGGTACGTTCTACCCCGGCTACAGTTATAATAAAACCATATAAAAAATGGTCAACCAGAAATATCTGGCTGACCTTATAATACGAAAGGGGCGGGTTAGTTGAAGAATCATCTTTAGCTCTTATTCCACAATCGGGCCATTATATTGAATAACTTATTGTGGAAATTATGGAAATTTGAGATGATTGTTATTAAGTTAAAGGGCAGGATAGCGTGGCGACCGACCAACTAATTGGTTTCTTACTCTCAATTATTGGAAGGAAAGTTCTATCCTTTCGCGAATTCATTATACATGCCGAAATTACGAAATTCGCAAAAAAATCGCGGTAGAGCATTGGAAAGAGCATTTTAATTTTCTATAACTCCATAGAGAGGTGATTACACATGAACCAAAGACCGTCAGAAGAAGAATACGCCGGGGACTTCGGAAAGTATATCCGGTTGGTGCCGGAAGGCAACATCATCGACATTCTGCTCGCCCAGGAAAAGCAAATGACCGAGCTGCTGGCATCGTTGACCGAAAGCCATGGCGCGTATCGGTATGCGGTAGGAAAATGGACACTGAAAGAAGTCGTGGGCCACATCGCAGACGGAGAACGCGTCATGACCTACCGCCTGCTCCGGTTCGCAAGAGGGGACCAGACGCCTCTGCCCGGTTACGACCAGGAATTGTTCATGCCTCCTTTCGGAAGCTGGACAACCGCGCAATTGGCCGATGACTACCGGGCCGTACGGCAATCGACGATCACACTGCTGCGCGGACAACGCGGCTTCCGTCCTTTCTTTATGGCACCCTTCCCGCCCCGTTCATAGACTCATATGAAGAGAGGACAAGACGGGTTGGAAAAAGCAGCAGCGATTGGTTGCAGACTGGATTTTGTCTAAAAATGAAGAGCAAATAATAATCTCAAACAAGAAAAAATCAAGGCCTCGTCGTTAACGGGAAACGAGAGCTCAATATATCATTCGAATGAAAACAAGGATTGGTGGCTATTCCGCAATCGGGCGCTTTTCTGAAATAAGGAAAACGCCTTTCTTCATGAATAGGGCCAGATAATTGAATTAGCTAAAAGAACAGTTAGATATGGTTCCTTTATCACACAACCATACAGTTGCTTATATTCAAGGAGGTAAAACATGGATTACATTTCACCGAAAGAAGCGGTGTTAAAGGTGAAACGGTTGCCTAAAGATACCATAGCGGCGGGTCGTCGTCATACCGTTGGTCTTAAATCTGACGGAACGGTGATGGCTGTGGGTGATAATAAATATGGCCAGTGTAATGTAGGCGGTTGGCTCGATATTGTGGCGGTCTCGGCTGGTAATGTTCATATGGCGACGAACACGGGTAATGCTCATACAATCGGTCTTAAATCTGACGGTACTGTGGCGGCTGTGGGTTGGAATCAGCATGACCAATGCGATGTAAACGACTGGCGCGATATTGTAGCGGTAGCGGCGGGTTGGCGTCGTACCATTGGGCTTAAATCGGATGGTTCGGTGGTAGCTGTGGGCCGAAATAATGAAGGTGAATGCAATGTAAGCGGATGGCATGATATAGTGGCGGTAGCGGCGGGTGACTGGCATACCATCGGTCTTAAATTGGACGGAACGGTGAAGGCTGTGGGTAATAATAGGTATCGCCAATGCAATGTAAGCGACTGGCGCGGCATAGTGGCGGTAGCGGCGGGTTATCTTCATACTGTTGGGCTTAAATCGGATGGCACGGCGGTTGCTGTGGGTCAAAATAAGGTTGGCCAATGCGATGTGAGCGGCTGGCGCGGTATTGTGGCGATAGCGGTGGGTAGAAATCATACCATTGGCCTTAAATCGGACGGTACTGTGACGGCTGTAGGCTGGAATGAGTATGGTCAATGCAATGTAAGTGACTGGTGCGATATTGTAGCAGTTGCGGCGGGTTGCGCTCATACAATCGGCCTTAAATCGGACGGTACTGTGATTGCTGTGGGTGATAATGAATATGGCCAATGCGATGTAAGCGGCTGGCGCGGTATCCAACTGCCCGGCAATTGGTTTTAATAACTACAAATCAGAGAATCACTGAACGAGTTAATGAGCATTGCTTCAGAAATAAGGCTATTCCATTAAAGGGCGCTTTACTTTAATAAGAGGGCGTCTTTTTGTAATGCCCCAACACATTTAGGAGATTAGATATTGTTAGGTAAAGAAAAGATTGTGAAGATTTCTACTTAATCTAAATGGGCAGGTGTGCGGCCGAGCCTAGGTCGTATCATATAGCGGGTGGGATTCCCGCCGAGTAAGAACTAGCCATTCGCTCGTAGCGAGTCTTGGAGGGCTAAAGGTAACTTTAGTCTTTAAGCGTAGACAGTTAGGTGGCGGGCCGAAAGCCAAATGGTTGAAGGGATTGAGCTCCATAAACGTTAGTAAATCGAGAGGGCTGATGCCTTACCTGCGTGCAGAAAGCTACATTTTATCCTTCGTCAAAGGCAAGAAGGGTAAGACCTCTCTGGAGTCAGAGACCTTGGCACGTTACACACCGATATGATACGGCAACTCGGGAGACCCTACCGGTCTTTTCTATTGAAGAGTATGGTCTACAAGTGATAACAAGCAAGGAAACCAAATGCCGATTGTAGGGAGTCGGATAGCAGTGTAGTACCAATGAAGTTGGGTAATGCCGATGGAGGGAAGGCTAGCTACCAGTTATCACCCTTACTAGGGACACATTTACTACACACAGAGGTAGGAATAATAAATGGAAACAAAACTACTAAGGATAGCAGAATTAGCAAAATCCGAGCCTAAAATGAAATTCACATCTCTTGCGCATTTATTGAATACGCAATTCCTAACT
>NZ_LGUF01000007.1:4847465-5339657 GCF_001274725.1 Sporosarcina globispora | reverse complement strand
GCCTACGGCTGAATAATGGGAGCCGGATGAGCTGAGAGGTTCACGTCCGGTTCTGAGAGGGGCTACTGGGGAAGTTCCAGTGGTCTACTTGCCTTGTCTGTTGTTTTCAGAATAAAAGTGAAGCCCAGAAATTCTTCCATTCATTAAAAGCGAGATTAAAGAAATTTAACTTGGATATAGCCGAGGATAAAACTAAAATAATTCCCTTCGGACGGTTTGCGGAAAAGAATGCAAAACGTGAGGGGATTGGCAAACCGGATACCTTCGATTTCCTTGGATTTACACACTATTGTGGTGTAAGTAAACACGGGAAGTTTCGAGTAAAGCGGAAAACCAGCAAAAGGAAAGTCCAGGGCAAACTAAAAGAAACTAAAGAATGGCTGAAGAATAATAGGAATAAAGATATTCATATGATTATGGATAGATTTAAACGCTCACTAATAGGTTAATACAACTATTATTGCATCACAGATAATACCCAAACTGTTAACAACTTTAAAGAGAAAATCGAGTGCTTACTATTTAAATGGCTAAACAGAAGAAGCCAAAGGAAATCCTTTACTTGGGATAAATTTAGGCTCTTTCTTAAGAAATTTCCACTACCTTTACCAAGAATCAAAGTGAATATTTATGATTTAAGAAAAGAAATTAGCCACATTCTGTAAATGATAATTTGGAGGAGCCGTGTGCGTTAATAGCGCAAGCACGGTTCTGTGAGGGGGGAGGAGTACAATTTACCGCAAGGTAGAAAGGCTCCCTTCTACTCGACTTGTGGAATAAGGTATTTGGTTCATTAATCATGACTGGAATTTGAATTGTATAGGAAGGAGCAATTAACTATGCTCGGAAATGAAATAAATGTAGTAAATTTCTATATAATTTGATATATTTTTTATTAATTATCGTAAAGGAATGACCTATATATGAAATTAATTAAACGATTTATTTTAAACCGCCCTGCTGAAAAGCGCCTTGCATATTTTTATGGTATGGTTGCAACGGATGAACAGGTGTGGTTACTACGCGATGAAAATGGCGACCTATTACTCTTAGAAGATGATGGGGAATATGCATTTTTACTGCCTGTTTGGCCAAGCAGAAGCTTTGCTGAAATGGAGGCTGGCAAATTAGATGAGTCATACGAAGCGTTCAACATTCCACTTTCAAATTTTTTAGACGATTTAATAGTTGATATTGAAAATGACGGTGGTGCCACAGCGATTTTCCCCAATGAAAAAGATACAACCATTCAAAAACGTGATGAAATAAAGGAAATGATTCGCAATTTATAGCAAAAAAATGCTCAAATTGGAAAGCGTAATTAGACCAGTAACGGAGAATCCTAACATAAGTGAGTTCAATTTTTTTGTAGAAATTGAGTATGTTAATTAACTAATGGGTGCATGAGTTGAAGATCAGGGCTGTCATTTCGGCAGCTTTTTCTTATTATAAAAACGGGACAGTCTAGTTCAACAGTGAAAAAGTAAATATAGAATATTATGGAGTATTGGATAGTGGCAGTAGAAATAAAAATCGACTCCATCTTTAGGAGGGAGCCGACTTTCATTTATAGTGTTTATACTTGTAATTCAAACTGTTTCTCATACAGTTTAGCATATGTTCCGGCGAGTGTAAGTAGTGTAAGTAGTGTATCGTGTGTTCCTTGTTCTACAATACCATTCTCTGTTAAAACGAGTATTCTCCCAGCATTACGGATTGTGGAAAGGCGATGGGCAATGACGATGGTTGTTCGTCCTTTTGCTAACGTTTCTAGTGATTCCTTCACAATGCTTTCACTCTCGTTATCTAGTGAGCTTGTTGCTTCATCTAGAATGAGAATTGGTGGATTCTTCAAAAATACACGTGCGATACTTAGTCTTTGCTTTTGCCCACCCGATAGTCTGACACCTCGTTGCCCGATTTCTGAATGATAGCCGTTTGGTAAACTCATGATAAACTCATGCGCGTTTGCGTGCTTAGCTGCAGTGATAATTTCTTCATCACTTGCACTTAGGTTTCCGTAGCGGATATTTTCCATCACGGTTCCTGCAAAAAGGTAAACATCTTGCTGGACAATCCCAATCGCTTTTCTTAATGACTGAAGCTCGATATCACGGACATTGATCCCGTCAATTAACAATTCTCCATCGGTTACATCATAAAAGCGAGGGATTAGCGAACATAATGTAGTTTTTCCAACACCGGACGGACCGACTAGGGCAATGTACTTACCTGGTTCTACTCGAAGCGATAAGTCTGTAAAAACATCGTCCAAATGCTCTTCATAACGAAAAGAGACATGTTTGAACTCTATTTCTCCATGTATCTCTTGTAAGGTCAGGGCGTTCGGTTTGTTTTCGATTGCAGGTTTCACATTCATGATTTCCATAAAGCGCAGGAAGCCCGTGAATCCGTCTTGATACATCGTGCTCACTTGAATCAGTTTTTGAATTGGTTCAATCAAATGGTTGATATACAATAAAAAAGTTATCAAATCTGCTAAGTCTAATTTGTTACCAGCGATGCTAGCACTACCGAAGATGATGACGGTGATTGTAATCAATTTGATAATGGTTTCTAAACTATTGTAAAAGTATGCTTCAGCTTTATATGTTTTCTTTCTGCTATCAAAGAAACGATCATTTTCGATGTTAAACTTCTCGATTTCTATCGGTTCATTTGCAAATGATTTTACTACTCGGATTCCTGATAGATTATCTTCTACTTGTCCGTTTACGTCCGCAATTCGCTCTTTGTTTCTTGTATAAGCCTTGTTCAATATCTGGTTAAAATACAACCCCAAAATAGCCAAGAATGGAACAAAGCAGAATACTGTAATTGTTAACGGTGCATTAATAAAGAACAAAATGATAAATGCCCCAAGTATGCGAACGGAATGTTTGAGGAAGTCTTCTGGCCCGTGATGGTACAGTTCAGAAAGCCAAAGTAGGTCGGTTGTTAATCTTGACATGAGCTGACCTGTCTTTTCCTTATCGAAAAAGCTAAAAGAAAGCTGTTGCATATGCATAAACAGATCTCTACGCAAATCACTTTCCATACGAGCACCAAGTTCATGCCCTTTGTAGTCGACAAAAAAGTTCCCTATATTCTGAATAGCGACTAAAGCGAACATTAGCCCACCAATCCAATATACTTCACTAAGCGCAGTGGACAAGTCATTAATAAGAACATCTTTCGTAATGTAACGAACAATTAACGGATACACCAAAGATATAATGGATACGATTAAAGCGCATGCCAATATCGAAACAAACAATCCTAAATACGGTTTATAATATGATAGAAATTTTTTAAATGGAAAACTCATAACTTACCCCTTTACTGTGTTATTTAAATAAACACATATAAGGGGGACACCGTTATTTTATAACTCTGTTCCACCCTTATATGTCTGTGCGGTTTTATTTGTCATGTTTTTCATGTAAATTACCTCCTGGTATTTGATGTATAAATTGTAAACGATCCCCAATGTATTAAACAGTAAATTTCAGAAATTTAATTCATTTCTTATTTGAAAACAGGAATTAATAGCCAGGTGAGAAAACAGTATATTATTTAAAACATTATTAATAACATTGTGAAAATATGCACTTATAAGGTGCTTTAGTTAAATAAGCCCCCTAAATCCACCAACAAAAAAACTCGCCCACTAAGCGAGTTTTTTCTTTCATACTAATCGGGCAGAAGAGCCAAGGGAAACAAGGAACCTGCCCCTTCGTCACCTTATCGATTTAATGTTTTGCTTTCATCCAATATCGATATAACGATATGTCTGGAATCCCATTCTCCTCCTGAAAATTTAACGATGGGATATTTTTTCGGAAAAAGTTTTTGACAGATCGCGTCAGCTGAGTCTCCTTCTTTGTGCAGAGTGAATACCTCATGCTTAATGGATAACAGATAGTCCCGTTTTCGCTCGAGTGCTGCACGTCCATCTTCTACATAACCTCCGTGGCTGCAGAATACATCTTCGAAATCATAAGTTAGAACCCTATCCAATGAGCGGATAATTTCCGGGATGCTTTCCTCAGCTAAAACCACTTTTGTTTTTTCGCTGACAAATAAGTCGCCTGTGAACAGCTGGCCTGTTTCCCGGTTTAAGAAGGCTTTATGATCGTAAGCGTGGCCGGGGGTATCGATGACATCCCACTGCGCTTTACGGGATGAAAACGAGTCTGGCATATCCTGGGCGTGAAATGGCTTTCTTTTTCCCCAAAAGAGCTTCCTGTATAAGGGGTAATTGGCCTTTTTTGCACAGGAATGGATTGATTTTTTGTTTAAAAAGATGGGCAGTTTCTTTGTTTTTTCAGCATGTGCCGCGCAGCCTGTATGGTCTTCATGAAAATGGGTAATCATGACCTGGTCAAAATCGCTTTCATCCATAAATGGTTCGAAAAACTTATGTAAGGACTGGGCGCCAGTGTCGATTAAGACGCCATCCGTTAAATAGCTGTAGACATTTAATGACACACCTTGAAACTTAATTTGGCCATTCAAATAGGAAACACCATTTTTCTCTCCCGTGGATGCCTTCTTCTGAACAAACAACAAAATCATCTCCTTTCCCGATATCAGGGTCATGCATGGAGTATTTCGCCATAACGCTGTACATTGTTTCTGCCGTTCCTTTTTGCATCATAAAGTGCGAGGTCGGCGTGCTTCAATAGGATTTTGGTTAAACCATCCGGATTATCCGCTGAGACTCTAGAGTGTGAGAGTCTGAAGCTTGAGGGGATTGAAATTTTGTTATCATCCACAAATACCGTGCTCTCAGCAATGTCCAGTCGGATTGCTTCGATCAGCAGATGTGCTTCGTGTACAGGCGTGTCAGGCAAATAAATCATGAATTCTTCCCCGCCATATCTCAATGATATCCCGTTTTCGAAGGCTGTTTTTCACGATGCTTGCGACCTGGGCCAGCACGAGATCGCAAGCATCGTGTCCATATGTATCATTGACATTTTTGAAGTGGTCAATATCAAACATAATAAGTGAAACGTTGGCATCTGGGAACATCATGAAAATGCATGCCGATGGCTGATTCCTTCAGGGCTGGTATAACAGGCAGCATAGCCTGGTTATAATCTACGATCGCCCCGTTTTGATGAGAACAATGACACCCTCCTTCATGCTTTCAAAAACAGTGTCCCTTGCAATAGAAAGGCTGCTTCAATACAACCTATTCTTATACCCCTCTTGCAGGTCCTTTGCCACTTGTTCGAAGGTATCATTCGGTAAGTTCGCATGTGCTGCCAGCATAGCAGGGGCTGAGGGAAGAGTTTCCTTCGCAAGCCACGACTCCTGATTCCATAATCCCGAACGGATGAATGCTTTCGCACAATGGATAAAGCATTCATCTGCTTCTACTAAAATACCAAATAAGGGAGCCCGGCCATTTACTTGGCTCCTTGCTAAGAGCTCAGGATCGCGGCAAATATAAGCTTTGCCATTGATTCTTAACGTTTCTCCCAGCCCAGGTATGAAAAAAAGAAGTCCAATATTGGGATTAATTATGATATTATGTGCGGAATCCATTCTTTTATTGCCCTTCCGCTCCGGAATAAAAAGATGCTGCTCGTCAAGAACCGTCACAAACCCGGGGAAATCTCCTCTTGGAGAAACATCACATTTCCCGTCCGAATCTGAAGTGGACATAGTTAAAAAAGGAGATTTGGAAATAAAGTCAATGCAATGCTCATCGATGAAAGTAATGACTTTGCTGGCGGCACGTGCACTGGGAGTGCCGATCTCTTCCCGGAAAGACTCAAATTCTTCTCTGGTAGTTATAATATCTAGATATTTTGACCTCATAAGTTTCACCTTTTTCTAATGGAATAGGGATCTTTAGTGTTCTGTCTTGGATGATTTTTTGACAATAAGGAATACAAAATAATAAACCCCGCTTAGCCCCAAAATCCCCAGCACAATCAGGAAAGGCATTTTTTCAGCAAATAGTATTCCAGTCACAAATAGGGCAAAACTCAAAATGATGGCTAATAGGCTTAATAAAAATCGCTGCGATTTATTCAAAACTTTCACCGCCTTCAATTCGATAAAATCCTGTGTGTTAAAATGGCCATATCTTTTCACTGGAGGGCTGCAAATGGACTTTTTTGCGGATTTATTTTGGCTGTTATTCGTGATCATGTGCGTATGTTTTTTCATATTCCTTGCCTATAGGCAGCATGAAATGAAGAAAGAGCAGGAATATATCATTAAGCTGAATCATTAGATTTTGGATAGATTTAACAGAATGGAAGAGATATAATAATGTTAACATAAATATCCATTTTCGAAGGGGGATTTATATGAATATTTCAAACAAATTGTTAGACTACACAATTGCTTATGATGATAAAAGAGAAGTGAACTCCGGAAAATATGAGGATAAAAGAATCATTATCGAGGAAGTTAAAAACAGATTTAAGACAGAAGTGGAGAGCAGGACAAATAAGGAAGCAATCGTGGTATATGATTGGCGCAAGACACATAGCGGGATGGAGATATTGCTGTATGCTTTTGAAAGGTGACAAAAGGAAAGGTGCTTTTGCCGAAAAACCAAACTAACTTTCCAAAAGCATGCTTGAATTTACAGACAAAGCTTTTCCGTTCAAGTATAGTTAATTCATCATTTGACTATAAACAGCAGATAGAAAATAACAGAGGTATAGTTAGGCAGATATGCTGTCTGATTATGCCTCTTTTATTTGTTTTGGAGAGGGCGGGACAAAGGACCTGTCCCCCTGTCCCACTCCCAGGGACAAAGAACCTGCCCCTTTGTCCAACTTTTTACTGAATATTAGGAAAAAACAATATTTATAAAAAAAAGGCCAACATCTCACTTGTGTAAGCGTTTTAACAAAAGTACCCTTGAGTACAAGTAGAGAATGGTATTTGCTTCTGGTTTTGATATATTTTCAACTGCCTTGCAGGTATCATATTCTATCAAATATCAAATTCAAGGGAGAGATTGCTTACTGTGTGATTTTGCAGGACTTTCAATGAACTTGTGTTTCGTATTGTCATGACAGCATTATGAGTTAAGGTTCTTTCTATTTTTTGTTTTTTTGTACTAAAAATGAAGTGCTTTGTAACGGTGTAAGAAAAGGAGGATTTAGATGAAAAAACCAAGAAATATGTATAGGAAAACGATTGCGGTGCTTTTAGCTGGCTGTATGGCAGGCTCTACATGGTTTGCGGATGGTTCTCCGACACTAGCTGAGGAAAAAACAGATATTAAAAACGAAGCAAGTCAACTCACTCCACGAAGTGCACAAGCGGTTATTTCTTCTAATAAAATGGACGTTCTTGTCGATGTGAAATTTCCAAGAGTAATTCAGTACGGGTTAAAATCTGGAAATGGAGCAGGGAAGACTTTTTACGGACAAACAGAGGCATTAGATAAAATCCTTATTAATGACGTAGCAGTAAAGCCAAAAGTAAAAGCAAGAGTTTCATCCGATAAAATTGTGTATGAAATGACTTTAGAAGACGATAGCAACGATATCTCTGCAGTCATTACAGCAGAAATGGCTGTTAAAGATAATATTTTAGAATTTAATATTACAAAAATTGTGGACAACAAAATCGTTAAAACAATTGAAATTCCAAATCACAATTTAATTTCTGTAAATAGCAGTCAAAAAGATGCTGTACTAGATGGAGTACAGATGTCTACAAATACACATATCAATGGTGACATACAGGTAAAGGTTGATCAAAATTTAAATACGGAAGATGAAGAGCAAAAAGGATATATGTATGCTTTCCTTTCTAATGATGAATTAAGTGCAGGAATATGGTCTAATACGGAGAATAGTTTAGCAAAAAAATCAGCTCCGGATTCTTATGCTGCAAAAACTGATGCACAAAGAATTACTGCTGCGGCTGCGACAAATAAAGCAGGGCAAAAAACAATTGGTTTAAGCAGTACATTCTGGACGTATCAGAAATCAGAAAAGCATCGGAAGGAAGACGGTACTCTGGAGCTGGAAGATGGAACAGTAAACGAGGTATATGAAATGCCTTCTGCGAAGGTTGTTATTACTGCTGACGCTAATGATGATAAAAAAATAAACTGGCAGGATGGAGCTATTGAATTTAGAAAAATCATGAATCAGCCTCTAGGGGCAGAAAAGGTTCCAGACTTAGTTGGTTACCGCGTTAACATGAACTTCGGGGGTCAAGCTCAAAATCCTTTCTTAATGGCTTTAGATGGAGTTAAGAAGTTTTCTTTCAGCACCGATGGACTGGGGCAATCAATCCTGCTGAAAGGTTATGGCAGTGAAGGGCATGATTCTGGCCATTTAAATTATGCTGATGTTGGAACTCGAATCGGCGGCGCAAAGGATATGAAAACACTGCTGGCGAAGGGTAAAGAATATAGGGCAACTTTTGGAGTTCACGTGAATGCAAGTGAAACTTATCCAGAGTCAAAATATTTTCAGGAAGATCGTTTATTAAAAAATCCAGATGGAACTTATAAATATGGCTGGAACTGGATTGACCAAGGAATAAACATTGATGCTGATTATGATTTAAGAAATGGCAGAGCACAGCGATTCAAAGATTTTTATGACGTTCTTGGCGGCAAAAAGAATGATTTAGATTTTATTTATGTAGACGTTTGGGGTAATGGACAGTCAGGTGATAATAGTACTTGGCCAAGTCGTCAGATAAGCAAAGAAATTAACAGTTTAGGTTGGCGCTTAGGCAGTGAATGGGGTTATGCCAACGAGTATGATTCTACATTCCAGCACTGGGCAGCTGATTTAACTTATGGCGGCTATACTCTAAAAGGCATCAATAGTACAATCACTCGATTTATCAGAAACCATCAAAAAGATGCATGGATTGGCAACTATCCCCAGTATGGCGGCGATGCTGATGCTCCATTATTAGGCGGCTACAGCATGAAAGATTTTGAAGGATGGCAAGGCAGAAGTGACTACAAAGCCTATATGGATAACTTGTTTGCTGTGAACGTTCCTGTAAAATTCATCCAGCATTATAAAGTGTCACAGTGGGAAGATGGAAAAGCTGTTGAAATGACAGATAATAATAAAACTTACAACTGGGTACCGGGCATGAAGGCAGTTCTAAAGGATGACTCTGGTAATGATACACTTGCAATTGAAAGAAAATCGAATGATTTTGCAAATGATAAAGATGGTTACCGTACAAGAACTATGACATTTAATGGCAAGAAAGTATTTGAAGGTAAACCTGGTGATGAAAAGTATTTAATTCCATGGTTCTGGGATCAACATGGTAAAAAATTATCCAAAGCGAATGAAAAATTATACCACTGGAATACAAATGGCGGAAAAACAACCTGGACTGTTCCAGCGGGCTGGAAAGGAACAGTTAATGTTTATGAGCTAACCGAACTGGGTAAGAAAAATGTGAAAAAGATTGCGATTAAAAATGGCAAGATCACATTAAATGCCAAAAAATCTATCGCATATGTAATTCTTAAAAAAGCAAAATCCAACAAAGATGTTAAATGGAGCGAAGGAATGCATGTTACAGATACTGGCTTTAACAGCAATTCCTTAAAAGACTGGGAAGTCAAAGGAGATTCAAAAGCGGTAAAGATTACGAAGAGTGAAGGTAACAATAACATGTTAACGATCTCAAACAATAATAAGAAAGTAAATGTTACACAAAAAGTAACGGGGTTAAAACCAAATACTAAGTATGCTGCTTATGTTGGAATTGACAACAGAAGTGAAGAAGAAGCAAGTATAACAATTACGTCCAACAATAAAAAGTATACAAATAGTACTGGAAAATCTATCGCTAAAAACTATGTAAGGGCTTATGCACACAATACTCTGGGTTCTGAGCAGGCAAAAGCAGATGGTCAAATGGCTTCAACAGTAGATGGAACAAGTTATTTCCAAAATATGTATGTATTTTTTGAAACTGGCAAAAAAGTATCTGATATAACCATCGATCTATCTAGAGATGCAGGGAAAGGTGCAAGTTACTTTGATGATATCCGCATCGTAGAAAATAACGCTGAAAACCAGGTAAGCAAGAATAAATTCAAACAAGACTTTGAAAATGTTGCCCAAGGTATCTATCCGTTTGTAATTGGTAATATTGAGGGTGTGGAAGACAATAGAACCCACCTTGCTGAATTACATGCGCCATATACTCAAAGAGGCTGGAATCAAAAAGTAGTTAATGATGTGATTTCTGGTAAATGGTCCGTTAAAACTAATGGTTTAACAAAACGTGACAAACTTGTATACCAAACAATACCTCAAAACTTCAAATTCAAACCAGGTGTCACGTATAATATCACATTTGATTATGAAATAGGCAGTGATGGAACTTATGCAGTAGTTACAGGTAATGCTCCCTTTGAAGAAAAAGGAGTACTAACCAAGGATGAATTAAAATCAACTGCAAGCAGCAATAAGGAAGCAAAAGCTGGCACCTATTCCTTTACTTTAAAAGGGAATGAATCAGGTCAAAGCTGGTTTGGCATTTATTCTACTGACAAAGCTGCCGATACTCAAGGTGTGACAGGCTCACAGGCAAACTTTAATGGCTATAAAGATTTTATGCTTGATAATCTAGTTATTGAAACGGTGCAAAACAACTAGGTTTTTTAAAATGGGGAAATGGGCTGTAATGAGTTCAGCTTTTGCATTAAACAGTCCTAAAATTAAACAGCAGAAAATCTTTTCAATTTTAATAGGCAATTGAATGATAAAGAATTTATAAAGAGAGGGTGTCCCAAAAGCTGTACCTTTGGGACACCCTCTTCTCTTCATGCTAATCGGGCAGGGACAAGGGGACAGGTTCACTGTCCCAGGGGAAATAGGGACAAAGAACCTGTCCCTCTGTCCATTGACAATGGAGCAGTTGATATTATACATTTCCTTGCAATTTGTTCATTCTACTTATAAATTTTCTAAACGCAATTCCAGCCTCGTCACACCTTTACCTTTATTCTTTGTTTTTTCCAATATAATTTCACCAATCTCCCCTGTTTCTTTTACGTGGGTTCCGCCGCAAGCCTGCTCATCTATATTGCCAATTTTAACGAGCCGTATGTCTCTCACTGATTCCGGAATCAAATTCACAACGGTTTTAATAGAGCCTGATATAGCGGATGCTTCTTCTCTTGGCACAATCCTTGATGATATTTTATGATTAGTGGAAATTTCTTTGTTTGCTTCAGCAACCATTTCATTGAGATCATCTTCCTTTAGCTCAGTAATACCTGTCAGGTCGATGCGTGCCCTGTCCGTATAGATTTGATTGCCTGTACAAAGAGAATCATAGTGCCGGTAAAATACTGTTCCAAGCACATGTAACATGGAATGGTACCGCATTAACCCATGTCTCCTTTGCCAATCAATTTCGGCTGTGACAGCTCCGGAGGACAGTTTTTCAGGGTTTTTGACATAATGCACAATGACTCCTTGTTCTTTTTTTACTTTGAACACCTCAACGGTTTCCTCTCCTTGCTTAAGCCAACCGGTATCATGCTCCTGGCCACCCCCTGTAGGATAAAAAATGGTTTTATCCATGACAACCTTCTCATTGTCGATAGTGAGGATTGCAGCCTCACAGCTTTTCTCATAGCTATTTTGTGAAAAGATCTCTAGTGTCATCTCTTTCACTTTCCCTTCTTTTTTTATACTAGTATAACTAAACAATTGGGAATATACAAAAAATTTTAATTATTTAAAAAAATTGTTGATTAATTTGAAAATCATGACATAATTTTAGTAACCCTAAAGATATGGAGGCGAAAAATTGATTGATCAAAAATTAAAGGATTTAGGAATGGACTGGCCTGAGGAATCTCCCCAGCCGATGGCAAATTATGTGACAGTTAGAAGGAGCGGCCAATTGCTGTACCTGTCCGGTGCAGGTCCTTTTGTAAATGGAAAGCCTGCTTATACAGGCAGAGTTGGAAAGGACGTAACATTAGAAGAAGCATATAATGCCGCCAAGATTTCTGCGTTAAACCTTCTAAGTATGATAAAAGGAGAGGTGGGAAGCCTCGATAACATCAGAATAGTCAAATTGCTTGGGTTTGTAAGCAGTGAGGATGATTTCTATCAGCAGCCAGAGGTAATAAACGGCGCTTCGGATTTCCTGGTGGAAGTGCTGGGGGAAAACGGAAAACATTCCAGATCTGCTCTCGGAACAAGCGTGCTCCCTTTTAATATACCAGTGGAAATTGAAATGATTGCTGAAATAATCCATTAGGAGGTATATGAATGCTCGTAACAATGAAACAAATCCAGCAGGCCAGGGCTAATCTCGCTGGTGTTACCATCCCGACACCTCTTCAAGATTCCAACACCTTTTCCAGACTTTCCGGCAACGAAATTTACTTAAAGACAGAAAACCTTCAAAAAACAGGTTCGTTCAAAATTCGCGGAGCTTACAACAAAATAGTAAATCTATCTAAAGAAGAACAAGGCAAAGGAGTGGTTGCTTTTTCAGCAGGAAACCACGGAGCCGGTACTGCTTATGCTGCCCAAAGACTTGGCATCCGTGCAACAGTGGTCATGCCTGAGAATCCGGTGCCCAGCAAAAAAAATGCGATTGAATCATACGGAGCAAGAGCGATTGAGTATGGCACCACTTCCATTAGTATGTATGAAAAAGCCTATCAGCTGCATCAGGAGGAAGGATTAACAATGGTCCATCCGTTTGATGACCATGATATTATTGCTGGTCAAGGAACAATCGGATTAGAGCTTCTTGAAGAGTTGCCGGAGCTCGATGCTGTCATCGTCCCTGTAAGTGGAGGAGGGCTTATCTCAGGTGTTGCGGCTGCTCTGAAAGAAATAAAGCCTTCGATTAAAGTGATTGGAGTAAATACAGAAGGAGCAACGGCCATGTATACATCACTCCAGCACGGCCATCCCGTTGAAGTGGATAAAGTGAATACCATTGCAGACGGATTAATGGCGAAAAAGCCGGGAGAATTGACTTTTGCTCATACACAGCATTATGTGGATGATCTCGTATTAGTAAAAGAGGCTGAAATAGCAAATTGCGTATCTCTACTGGCTGAGCGGGCGAAGCTGGTTGTCGAGCCATCAGGGGCAGCGGCCATGGCAGCTATGATTAATGGACATGTTCACCTGAGAAATAAAAAGGTTGCCGTTATGGTAAGTGGCGGAAATATCAGCTTTGAACTCTACCAGTCCCTGATAAGAGAGTATAATCAGAAAAATTATAGGGGAAGCGAGGTCGTTCAATGACGTATAAATTAACGAATATCCGAATTCTTACATGCCGTGGCGAGGAAGTAATCGAACATGGAGAAGTCCTCTTTAATGAAACAGGAATCCTTGAAGCTGGTCAGCATGTAACAGCCGAAGGAGTTGTTTTTGAAGAAATTGATGGGTCTGGCCTTACGGTTCTTCCCGGTTTAATAGATTCCCATGTTCATTTGGGGATGGACACTTCGCCAGATCCATTTGCCAGTATGAAGCTGGATGGACCTGAGGATATTGCTTTTAAAGCGGTACAGCAGGGCTATCAATTCCTTAAAGCAGGCATCACATCTGTACGGAATCTGGGCACAAGATATAACGTTGATATATCCTACCGGAATGCTGTTTCTTCGGGAGTGATAGACGGTCCCCGAGTATTTGCTGCCGGGCGTCCGATTGTCATGACAGGAGGACATGGACATGTCATGGCGATTGAGGCAGACGGCTGTGATGAGGTTCGAAAAGCTGCCCGTACACAAATCAAAGCCGGTGCAGATTTACTGAAAGTAATGGCAACAGGCGGTGTTTTAACAGAAGGGAACGACCCGGGAGCAACACAGTTTTCGGAGGAAGAATTAAGCTGTATCTGCCAGGAAGCCAATAAGGCTTCAAAGACTACTGCTGCCCATACAATAGGGACAGAGGGCATTAAGAATGCCATTAGAGCCGGAGTGACGACCATCGAGCATGCTTACTTATTGGATGAAGAGGCAGTAGAGCTGATGCTGAGAAAAGGAACGTATCTTGTTCCCACCCTTATAGCTCCAAAGCTGATCATAGATAAGCCCGGGAGTGTGCCGGATTACATGATCGATAAACTAAAAAAGATTATTGATGATCATAAAATTAGTTTTCAATTGGCTATTAAGGCAGGTGTGCCGATTGCAGCAGGAACAGATGCCGGGACACCTTTTAATACACCGGGTCTTCTCATTGACGAGCTTGCCCTTATGATGGAATATGGAATGACTTCTTATGAAGCCATTTCCGCAGCTACCTTGGGGGCGGCAAAAGCGGTGAAAAAGGATGGCATCATAGGCTCAGTACAAGAAGGAAAAGCTTCTGACCTTTTGGTAGTCGCCGGCAATCCGTTGGAAGATATTTACACGTTGAAATCTCCTGTCTATGTTTTTGCCAATGGCCGAATGGTTCATCAGCAGTCTGAATATAACACTGAGAAGAAAACGCTGCATGCTTAAAGGAATCCTTATATTGAATGTAACGGTAAAGGAGTGAACACCACATGAAAGAAATGTTCCCGATTGAAAAAGTTAGGGACAGATTCCCTGCTTTAAGCCGATTGGACCAAGGCCGGCAGGTGATCTTTTTTGATGGTCCTGGCGGAACACAGATGGCTGATTATGCGTTAGAATCAATGAATCGATATATCAGGAACGGCATGGCGAACCTTCACGGACCATTTAACACAAGTATCCAGACGGATCAAATGCTGAACGAGGCAAGAGCTGCTGTCTCGGATTTTCTAGGCTGTAAGGATCAGGAAGTTGCATTCGGAGCCAACATGACCACACTTGCCTTCTCAATCGCCAGAAGCTTAAGCGATTTTATTAAAGAAGGTGATGAAATCGTTGTGACGGAGCTGGATCATCGGGCAAATGTTGATCCCTGGATAACCCTTGCTCATGATAGGGGAGCGACGGTGAAATTTCTGGAACTTGATCGGGAGACACTTTCTCTCAGGCTGGATGCTCTTGATGAGATGATTACAGACAGAACCAAGCTGGTGGCAGCTGGACTTTCCTCTAATGTAACGGGAACCGTTACAGATATTAAGCCGATTATCAATCGTGCAAAAGAGGTTGGTTCCCTGACTGTTATTGATGCTGTTCATGGAGCACCCCATATGGCTCTTGATATGAATGAATTCGGGTGTGATATTCTTCTTTGCTCATCATATAAGTTCTTTGGACCCCATGTAGGAATAGCGGCAATCCGGGAAGATTTATTTAAGAAACTATCAGTCTACAAGCTTAAGCCGGCTCCTTCGGATATTCCCTATAAACTTGAAACAGGAACCCAGAATCATGAAGGAATTGCAGGTGTCATAGGGGCACTTCGGTTTATTGAAGAACTTGGGAACGGTTCCACACGCAGAGAACGGTTACTCTCTGGGATACATGCCATAGACGAATATGAATGCAGCCTTTCCTCTGATTTGGAAGGTTTTCTGCAAAGCTTGCCGGGAATCCGGCTGTACCGTGCTTCTAAAGGGAAAAAGACACCGACCTTTGCTTTCACATTAGAGGCTCATAATTCTAGAGATGTTACAGCCTGGCTTGCGGAAAATTATAATATGTGCGTAGCAGATGGTGACTTTTATGCATCAACTATGGCGGAAAAATTTGGTGTTAACTCTAGCGGGGGCTGGATTCGAATTGGGCTTGCGCCTTACAATACCAAGGAAGAAGTACAGATATTTAAAAAAGGATTGGCAGCTTTCATTGAGCAGCATAAACAAAGCGCGGCAGTAAATAACTGAATATTTAGATATATATAAATATCTCCAGAAAATAGGGGGAGGAATGCTTTGACTAATTTAGACGAGAAAGCAGCAGCTCATCCAATTTTTAAAAGTTATATTCCAATAGCAGAAGGCATTGCAAAGACAATAGGCAGTCATTGTGAAGTGGTCCTTCATGATTTAACCGACATCTCCTCATCCATCGTCGCCATTTATAATGGCCATGTTACAGGCAGGGATATCGGGTCGCCGATGACTGATTTAGGGCTTGCTGTCTTAAGATGCGGCAAGGAGGAAAAGTATCTATTAAACTACCCTAACAAAACGATTAAAGGAAAAAAGATCAAATCATCATCCATTATCATTCGTGACGATGAAGGGAATATAGTGGGCTGCCTTTGTATTAATCTGGATGTAACGCTTTTAACCATGACAGGAACCTTCATAAACGAAATGGTAAATGTCCACGAAGACAATGAAGAGGAAACCTTCCCGCAATCTGTAAATGATCTGGAAAAAAGAATGATCGATCGGGCACAGGAAAAGTTAGGGAAGCCGGTTGCGTTATTGGAAAAGAATGAGAGGATCGAGTTTATTCGTCTTCTGGATGAGATGGGGTTATTCCTTATAAAAGGGAGTATTAACAATGTAGCAGAATTGCTGAATGTATCCAAGTTCACTATCTACAGCTACTTGGATAAGAAATCATAATGTAGCTGCATCTTCGCTAAGGAAAACAAGGGCGAATGTCGAAAGCGTGAAACATTCATATCAAATAGGAACAGGGGAGAATTCAATGCTGGATAAACTCTATAAGCTTTTAGAAGACAATTATAACGAAATAGTTGAAATCCGCAGGCATCTGCATATGCATCCTGAGCTCTCTTTTGAAGAAGTAGAGACTCCGAAGTATATAGCGGCTTTTCACGAAAAACTTGGACATGAAGTCCGCACGGGAGTGGGAGGAAGAGGTGTGGTAGCTACTCTCCGAGGTGGAAAACCAGGCAAAACCGCAGCACTCCGGGCTGATTTTGATGCACTTCCCATTCAGGAAGAAAATGATGTTCCCTATAAATCAAAGACTCCCGGCGTCATGCACGCATGTGGCCATGATGGACATACAGCCACACTTCTTGGGCTTGCCAAAGCATTAAATCAGTTAAAGGATGAGCTTACGGGAAATGTTGTCTTTATCCACCAGCATGCAGAGGAGTATGCTCCCGGTGGTGCCGTGGCCATGGTGGAAGATGGCTGCCTTGATGGAGTAGATGTAATTTTTGGGACCCATATTTGGGCAACCAGTCCTCTCGGAGAAATTGGCTACCGATCAGGCCCTGCCATGGCTGCTGCCGACCGTTTTCACATTACAGTCCAGGGAAAGGGAGGGCATGGAGCCCAGCCCCATCTTACGAAAGATAGCATTGCCATTGCTTCTCAGTTGGTTGTAAACCTGCAGCAGATCGTCAGCCGCCGCATTGATCCCCTTGATTCGGCCGTCGTATCTGTCGGGTCTTTTGATTCAATCAATGCGTTTAATGTTATTGCCGACTCAGTTAAATTAACAGGTACAGTCAGAACCTTCAAAGAGGAAGTTCGCACAAAAGTAGAAAATGAGATTCGCAGGATCGTCGAAGGAACATGCCTGGCGGCGGATGCCGAATTCTCTTACCAATTTTTAAGAGGCTATCCTCCAACTGTCAATCACAAAGAGGAAACTGAGTTTGTTGCAGAGCTGGCGCCTTCCGTTCCTGGAGTTATCAAAACAGTAGAGGCACAGCCGCAAATGGGCGGTGAGGATTTTGCTTATTATCTTGAAAAAGTACCGGGAACGTTTTTCTTCACAGGTGCAGAATTAGAAGGCCGCGAAACCACATATCCTCATCACCATCCGAAGTTTGATATTGAAGAAAAAGGGCTATTAGTCGCAGCCAATTTACTTGGAGCATCTGCGGTAAAGTACTTAATTAATGGCGGAGTCCAGCAAACGGATAAGGTGAAAGCTGAAATCGTATAGTTTTCTATATGCTCCAATAAAAAAGAAACTGTTCTCGAAAAGCTATATTTAAAAAGGAGATGTTCATAATGGCCATTACGGTTATAAAGAATGGGACTTTAATTGACGGGAACGGCGGAGAACCGATTGTCAATAGTGCGGTAGCTTTTGAGAAAGAAAAACTATTATTTGCAGGCAGTGAAAAGGATCTTCCAAATTTTGCAGGGGAGGTGCAGGTTCTTGATGCAGAAGGAGGATGTATCCTTCCCGGGTTTATCGATACTCATGTACATATGATGCTCGAGTATCAGCCAATTGAAAAGCGACTGGCCACTCCCTTTTCCTACAATTTCTATCAGGCAATAGAGTATATGAAAAACACCATAAATGCAGGAATTACAGCGGTACGGGACTGCGGCGGCACCGATGCAGGAGTAAAGCAGGCAGTCGAACAAGGATTAATCCTAGGACCGCGTATGCAAATCAGTATTACGGCCCTTACAACGACCGGGGGACACGGTGACTCTTATACAGCATCTGGCCAAACGGTCAAATTACTATTAGATGAATATCCCGGAATGCCAAATGGAATTTGTGATGGTGTAGAAAGTGTAAGGAAAACCGTACGGGAAATCCTTCGTGCTGGGGCTGATGTAATCAAAGTGCACAGTACAGGGGGAGTTTTAAGCCCAACAGACCATCCGGAGTTTACTCAGTTTAATATTGAGGAGCTAAAAGTAATGGTGGAGGAAGCGCAATTTCGCCGTGGATTAAAGGTTATGGCACACGCACAGGGAGCAGAGGGAATTAAAAATGCAATAAAAGCAGGCATTCATTCGATCGAGCACGGAATTTATATTGATGATGAATGTATTGAACTTATGCTCAAGCATGGCACATACCTGGTCCCGACCCTTTTGGCTCCTGTTGCTGTTCTTGAACTTTCGGAAAAAGCAGGAATGCCGGAATATGGCATAAAAAAAGCAATGGAGGCAATAGATGCTCATAAGGCAAGCATTGAAAAAGCTTATAAAGCTGGAGTGAAAATAGCCATGGGAACAGATGCCGGTGTTATGCCTCATGGCACTAATTTAAGAGAACTGTCGTTAATGAATGAAATTGGCATGTCACCGATGGAAACTATAGTTGCCACAACAAAAGTGGCAGCGGAATGTATGGGATGGGAGGACCAAATAGGAACTCTTGAAGCAGGGAAGCTGGCTGATATTGTGATAACGAGAACAAATCCGCTGACAAACCTAAAATCTTTGGAAGATAACTCAAACATTCATGTTGTCATTAAAGGCGGGGTTATTGTAAAAAAAGGACAGAAGCAGGGCGCTTTAGTATAGCTCTATTCCCATGATGAGAACACCTTCAAAATATGTAACAGGATAAGTATTCTGGCCCAAAAGGTATATTCTAAGCTTTTTGGGTTCAGACTTACTTTTTAGTATTCTAGTACATTTAAAATATTTTAAAAATTTTAAATATTTTATATTTTTGAAATGGAGGTTTTTTGATGTCACAAATGCTCGCGCTGGTCATTGTCATTTTTGTTTTATTAGTAGGGGACTTTGTTGCTGTCCGCACAAAAGCTTGGATACCATCCATGTTCGTTGCCGGAATCTTATTCCTTATCGGTTACTGGACGTTCTTCCCAAAAGAAATTGTGGCTATTGCAGGTGTTCCTTCCGTAGTTGCTGTTATGATGATGTATTTGCTTATTACGAATATGGGAACCCTGCTTTCTCTCCAAGAGCTAAAAAATCAATGGAAGACGATTATCATTGCTTTCTCAGGCATTTTTGGAATTGTTGCTGCTTTATTAGGAATCGGGTCATTGATCTTTGGTTTGCAAACCATGATCGTTGCCATTCCGCCGTTGGTAGGAGGAATTGTTTCAGCTTTAATTATGTCTGAAGGAGCGCAGGCAGCCGGCTTAACAACCCTTTCAGTCTTTGCTATCGTCATTTATGTCATGCAGGGTTTTGCTGGATATCCATTAACAGCGCTTGTGTTAAAGAAAGAGGGAAGAAGGCTGCTGGATATGTACAGGCAGGGAAACCTCACTTCTGCACAAGAGGAAATTGCTGCTGCTGCGGAAGTTATGCCTGCCATGGAACCCAAGCTATTTAAAAACATGCCGGAAAAATATAATACAGATTTCTTCAAATTTTTCAGGCTTACATTGGTGGCTTTTTTAGCCTATCAGGTATCGGCTTTACTTGCACCGATTGTAAATATTAGTCCATTTGTCCTCTGCTTATTGTTTGGGGTTATTGCCACAAGTATTGGCTTTTTGGAAAAACAGGTGCTTCAGAAGGCAAACGGGTTTGGGATTGCCATCCTAGTGCTTATGCTGTTCATTTTCGATGGATTAAAGCAAGCAACCCCAGAAATGCTTATGAGCATAATCCTTCCTCTAATTGGAACGGTTATCATTGGGGTAGCCGGGATGTATGTATTCTCGTATATTGCAGGCAAAATTTTAAAGGTCAGCAAGGAAATGGCGTTTGCTGTCTCCCTGACAGCACTTTATGGTTTTCCGGCAGATTATATTATCACAAATGAAGTAATCAATTCTTTAACAGAAGATGAAAAGGAAAGAGAAGCTTTAACAAGTCATATGCTGCCGCCTATGCTTGTTGGCGGCTTTATCACAGTTACAATCGTATCAGTTATATTAGCAGGCATCTTTGTACAATTCTTGTAATACGGAGTGATTGAATATGCAGAAAACTAAAAGCAGAATTGATAGTCAGATTGAGAAGCTGAGTGAATTTTTTTTCGGTTGAAGTAACATCTGCTTACCTGAAAAATACTCTGGACTCTTTTAAATGATGAAGAAAAACCACAGTTTACAGTGCTGTGGTTTTTCTATTTATATAATACTCCCTCTTAATACGACTCCCATCACTGTTATAAAGCTCCATATAAACTTTTTGTCCACTGGACAGTGATAAGCCATACAATAAATGACGGGAATTTATTAGTAATGTTGTTAAAATCATTGCAGTCAAACGTGAATTCTCCTCTATCATGGGAAGAACGGTAAATTGTGCTGAACCAGCAAATGAGACAGGGACATTAACAAGCTTTCAATTGGAGATAAGCCAATTTGAATAGATACTGCCCCAAAAATGTGTCTCTCCTTTTTGTATCCTCGGAGAGTTTATGAAACTTTTTATCTGGTAGGTACGTAAAAAATAGTAAAAGGGAGGGGGCTAACTTTGAAAGAAAATAGCGGCAGGTTTGATTTTTATTCGGGTGTCGTCATTTCTGTAATAGCTATATACTTGATGATTAGAAACATGATAAAGGGCATAGATTTTTTTTCATTGACCAATGCTTTGACTGTTTTTGCTCTCACAGTATCCCTCATTCAACTATATTATTTGACTATGTCATCACAGAAGGAGGATTCACCATGATTTTTTCAACTTTTGCTCAAGCCGGATTTAATAGTGGCGATCTTTTATTTCAGCTTTTGGCATTTGCATTTTTACTTACAGTTCCTCCAATTATCGTCATCCTATTTTTTGTTTTCAAGAGAAGAAATGACAGATTGAAGCGTGTGGAAGATAAACTGGATCGATTGTTAGCGGATCGGGAGGATAAGGGTGATTAGCGGGATATGAAAATTACTCTTTTTAATTTAATGCCTGAATCAGAAATTTTAGAAGGGATCCAAGAACTGCATAAAACCATATTTGGAGATGGGCATCATTTGGCCAGCAAAATGAAAAGCAAACCTCAATTGCTGGTGCTGACGGCTATGGATGGAGAAAAGGTGATCGGGTATAAAATGGGATATGCCATTGATCAAGATACATTTTATAGCTGGCTAGGCGGGGTGGATCCAGATTACAGGAAGAGCGGGGTTGCTTCCAAGTTAATGGAAAAGCAGCATGAATATCTTATAGAAATGGGCTATAAAGCTGTCCGGTCTAAGACGATGAACAAATGGCGAGGCATGCTGATTTTAAATATTAAACATGGATTTGATGTTATTGAAACTTATACTGATGAAAAAGGACTGCATAAGATCGTGCTGGAGAAACGATTACATAACTGAGGCTGCCGAAAATAGGCAGCCTTTATTTATTTGTTCATGAAATTTTCATAATTACCAAAAAAAATTTCAGGTGAAACAGGGAAAATCATCGGGCTGGAGAAAAATTCACCATTTACTTTTTAAAAAATATAGTATAAAATAACACATTAATCCGACTAAAAAGATAAGAAAAGGAGTGAATGAGGTTGGCTCAAGTTGAAGTTAAAAGTAAATCATGGATTTCAGCACCAACAACAGTTGTTTCAAGCATAAATCCGGTTCAAAAGCCTTTTGTTGCAGCTGGGGTTCTTGCAGCTATCATTTTATTCATTTCCATTATAAATGCAGCGAACATGACACAGGGAGTTCTATTTATTATCGGAATTGCGCTTGGCATGACTCTGCTTCATGCCCGCTTCGGCTTCACATCTGCATTCAGGCGTTTCGCCAGTGTAGGAAATGGGCAAGGCCTGCAGGCGCATATGCTTATGCTGGCAGTTGCATCTGCGCTATTTGCCATCGTTTTAAGCACAGGCTTCAGTTTTACAGGAATCGAGCCCAAAGGATATGTATCACCTGTAGGGGTCAGTGTCTTATTTGGTTCCTTTATATTTGGAATTGGAATGCAGCTTGGGAATGGCTGTGCGTCCGGAACCTTGTATTCAGTAGGGGGAGGGCAATCCTCCATGATCCTGACACTGATTTCTTTCATCGTTGGTTCCACGATCGGGGCGTACCACTTTACGTTCTGGATGGAAGACACACCATCATTGCCGCCGATTTCTCTGGCAACATCCACTGGACTCGGTTACGGTGGAGCATTGGTTCTGCAGCTTGCCTTATTTGCATTGATCTATTGGGTGACCCTGCAAATCGCGAAAAAGCGAAAAGCGCCAATGATGAAAGCTTTGCCTACAACGGCCGGCTGGAAAAAAATCCTGAGAGGCTCCTGGCCATTATTCGCAGCAGCAATCGTATTGGCTTTGCTTAATGCACTGACTCTAACTGTCCGCGGAACGCCTTGGGGCATCACATCCGCGTTCGCACTATGGGGCGGAAAAGCCTTAATGGCAATGGGAATTGACGTAACGTCTTGGGGTTATTTTGCGACTGAACCGAATTTAGCGGCGTTGAAAAATACAGTGCTTGCTGATTCAACAAGCGTTATGAACTTCGGCATTATCCTCGGTGCCTTCATTTCAGCAGCATCACAGGGAACATTCAAGCCCGGAAAAATTAAGCCGGGCGTGGCAGGTGCTGCCGTTGTTGGCGGACTGCTCATGGGCTATGGTTCCAGACTTGCGTTCGGCTGCAACATTGGCGCCTATTTTGGAGGAATTGCCTCCTTCAGCCTGCACGGCTGGGTATGGGCGATCATGGCCATGCTCGGAACAGGTGTGGCGTTGTTCATCCGTCCGCTGTTTGGACTGAAGAATCCAAAATCTACGGATTCGGTTTGTTAAAATAAGGATTGCTGATAGGACGTGTAATCATCAAAAAAGCTGGCTAGCTGGCCAGCTTTTCACATTAATTCCAGTTCAAAACAGAGTTCTTCCTGCTGCGTATCTTCAAACCACTTCATTCCAACTGCGGTCATACCGATTTTTCCGAGCACCTTCCATGATGCAGGATTGGCCGGGTCAACAGCTGCGATAACTTTCCGGATGTGCGTGTTGTTTTTCTTCAAAGAGGCCAAGCAGGCAGCAGCAGCTTCAGCAGCATATCCTTTTCCCCAGTAATGCTGATTAAAATGATAGAGTAGCTCTGCCTCATCTTCATTTTCTAAAGGGTTAAACCCGCAAACTCCAATGATGGCGGAGGTTTCTTTAAGCAGAACGGTATATACAGAGTACCCTTTTTCATTCTGAAGCTGCCGGTAAAAGTCGATGGAGCGCTGGATTCGGCTTTTTGTGCTTGCGCCGCCGCAGTATTTCATTACCTCGATGCTGCCCCAAATCTCGTAAACATCATTCAGGTCATCTGTCTGCATAATCCGGAGCAGGAGCCGCTCCGTTTCAAAAGGACTGGTCATTCTATTCACCTCGAGCGGTTTCGTCTTCTTTGAAAATATTATAAGATAGTGTGAGGAAAAACGTTAGGAGTTTTTGTCATGCACGTACTCTATAAATCTTTGATTTTGGGAATTGCCTCCGTTATCCAGGGTCTCGCGATGACCTTGTTCTTGTTTCCGCATTTTATCCCGTCTGGCGGCGCTGCGAGTCTGGCTGTTTTATTCAATTACTTATTGGACATGCCCTATTCGGTGACTTTATGGGTTTTGAATGCGGGCCTGCTGCTGGCAGCTGCCAAATGGCTTGGGAAAAGCAGTGTGATCTGGACGCTGTTTTGTGTTTCTGTTACTTCGGTTACGATTGACCTTCTGACTCCATACATAACGGAACCGCTGAATCCGGTTCTCCTGGATCTTATGCTGGGAGCAGTAGTCTTTGGAATGGGAGTCGGAATCTTATTCCGGATGGGCGCTTCGTCAGGGGGCATGGATATCCTCGCGTTAATCATTGCCAAAGCAAGGGGAAGTGCTCCGGGACGAACGTTATTTTACATAAATGGCAGTCTGCTTCTGCTTACCGGGGTTGTTGTGGACTGGAAGGTTATTGTTTATGCGGTGATCTGCCAGATGATCGGGACAAGGATGATTGATCTCATTTACAAGCTTGATGTAAAAATACTTGTGGAGAAATATAAAATTCATTACTAAAGAGAGGGCTGTTCATGCCTTTTCTTTTTTATGGAAAATAATTTACTATTAGGCTTTATTACCTGTGATGGCACCTCTTTATTTTTTTCTGACATAGGTGCGGAAAGATAGGACAGGGGGACCTGTCCTCTATCCGAAATATCGGCCAAAATCTTAAAGATATCGGCCGGATTGTTATTTTATCGGACACTTTCAAAAGGATATCGGTCAAAATTTCAATATATCGGTCACCTCGCGTCGTATCAGCTTTTCAGCAATGGAACGGTGATAATACTTCAATACAAAACTCTCCACAAATAAAAAGTAGCATACGCTTCCCAATTCTTCCATGCAGCCGAATAATTCAGGATTTCCGCTTTGGCCGGTTTTCTTTCAGAACCGAGGATCCCTTTGATCGCATTATGGAGGCCGACGTCATCGATCGGAAATGCGGATGGAAAGCGCAGACACCGCATGAGAACATAATGGGCGGTCCAGGGGCCGATGCCGCGTATTCTCGTCAGCTTTTTTTCTGCAGCCTTTACATCTCCCTCATTCAGCAAGTCCTCTTTCGAAAGCTCGCCATTTGCAATCAAGCGGGCCACGTCAATCAGATATTCGCATTTCTTGACGGTCATCTTTAAGTCGGAAAGATCTTCGGGGGTTAACCCGGCAATCGTTTCAGCTTCAGGGAAAAGCCAGTATTTGCTCCCGCCGTATTCCAGGTAATCTCCATATTTTTCAACGAGCCGCCGCTTTAGTGTATACGCATATGTAAGATTAATCTGCTGTCCAAGGATTCCCCAGGCAAGAGCCTCGAATAAGTCGGGGATGCCCAGAATCCTCAGTCCGAAAAATTGCTCTGAAGGCCTATGCAATAAAGGATCCGTTTTCGCCATTTCATAGAATGGGGCCAGGCTGGTTCCCAGGTCGAACCAATCATGAATATATGCCGCAATCTCCGCCTTCATTTGATAGGGAATCGGATTATGGCTTTCTAAAAATTGGACGGAGAGGGATTGATCTGCCACAGCACTTATTTGAAGCAGCAGTTTTTCATTCCTGATGGAAATGGCGCGTCTGATTGTCTGGCCGGAAATCTCATAAAGGCATTCATTTGCCGATCGTGACAAGTATTTTAGGTTTTCTGAAAAGCTGAATTCATGCGGGTTGAAAATGACCAGGCCATTTTCAACCTCCTTCCATTTAACAGATTGAGAACTCATTTGAATCCCTCCTTGTCTTTATTTTATATTTTCTGGATTACGTTATCTTGCGTTTATATTTAGGAAATCGCTATTGTTGACTGTTTTTTGTGTATACTGTGAAGCAGAGGTGAGCGCAGGTGACTTATGAACAGATTCCGGAAGATTATTGGAACGCCATAAAGGATTGCGACAAGTCCTATGATGATATCTTTCTTTATGGTGTTAAAACGACAGGGATATTCTGCAGGCCTTCCTGCCGGTCGAGAGTCCCGAATATCGGCAATGTCACTATTTTTAAAAATGCTGCTCAAGCACTGAGGGCAAATTTCAGGCCATGCAAGCGCTGCAAACCGGAAGGTCTCAGCCTGCCTGCAGAAGACTGGATTGAGCAAATAACCGGGTGGATCGATCAGCATTATAGCGAGCCTATTACATTGCAGCAATTGGGGGACCTGTTTCATGGAAGCCCCTATCATTTACAGCGGGTGTTCAAACGGGTCACCGGGCAGTCGCCCACAGAGTATATTCAGGATATCCGGCTCGAAAAAGCCGTCCATTTGCTGGAGGCGGCGGAGCAATCGATAGCAGATGTCGGTGCACTAGCAGGATTCCCCAGCACCCCTTATTTTATCTCTTTATTTAAAAAGAAGCTGGGCACAACACCTGCTGCATATCGAAACAAAACAAGGGGGGAGCGGAAGAATGGTCATTGAATGGGCGAACATGCAGGAAGGTGAATGGAGCCTGTATCTGGCAAAAACAGAAAAGGGTCTTTGCTATGTAGGCTCTGACGCGACTTTTGAGAGCTTTGAAAGCTCCCTGAAAAAATATTTGCCATCTGCAGAGCTTATAGAAAATAAAGAAGCACTGCAGCCGTACATGATTGAATTACAGGAATTTCTTCTTGGGAACAGACAAGTTTTTTCAATGGACATGGATGTGAAAGGCACTCCGTTTCAAGAGGAAGTCTGGGAGGCATTAGCACAGATCCCGTATGGGAAAACAGCATCTTATTCGGACATTGCAGAGAAAATAAACAGGCCGCAGGCAGTCCGGGCTGCCGGGAAAGCAATCGGTGCGAATCCACTGTTAATCGCGGTACCGTGCCATCGTGTCATCGGTAAAAATGGTAGTATAACCGGCTATCGCGGGGGCATTGAAATGAAGCAGCTTCTGCTTGAATTGGAGAAACAAGGCTGAAGAGATGATGATCCTCTTCGGCTTTTTTTAATTTGTATTCAGCAGCTGGGAGATTAGTATATAGTTTCGAGGCGATTCAATAGATTCTGCCAAATCAGTCCGAACACTTATCAATTCGGACAGGATAGGGAGAAATCCGAGCTTTTGAGTCCGAATGCGGTGCTCATTCGGACAGGATAGGGAGAAATCCGAGTTTTTGAGTCCGAATGCAGTGCTCATTTGGACAGGATAGGGAGAAATCCGAGTTTTTGAGTCCGAATGCGGTGCTCATTTGGACAGGATAGGGAGAAATCCGAGGTTTTGAGTCCGAACCCAGTGCTCATTCGGACAGGATAGGAAGAAATCCGAGGTTTTGAGTCCGAACCCGGTGCCAATTCGGACAGGATAGAGAGAAATCCGAGTTTTTGAGTCCGAACCCAGTGCTCATTCGGACAGGATAGAGAGAAATCCGAGTTTTTGAGTCCGAATGCAGTGTCAATTCGGACAGGATAGGAAGAACTCCGAGATCTTGAGTCCGAATGCAGTGCCAAATCGGACAGGATAGAGAGAAATCCGAGTTTTTGAGTCCGAACCCAGTGCTCATTCGGACAGGATAGGAAGAAATCCGAGGCTTTGAGTCCGAATGCGGTGCTCATTTGGACAGGATAGGAAGAACTCCGATTTTTTGAGTCCGAACCCAGTGCTCATTCGGACAGGATAGGAAGAAATCCGATTTTTTGAGTCCGAACCCAGTGCTCATTCGGACAGGATAGGAAAAAATCTGAGGTCTTGAGTCCGAACCCGGTGCTCATTCGGACAGGATAGGGAGAAATCCGAGTTTTTGAGTCCGAATGCAGTGCCAATTCGGACAGGATAGGAAGAAATCTGAGGTCTTGAGTCCGAACCCGGTGCTCATTCGGACAAGATAGGAAGAACTCCGAGGCTTTGAGTCCGAATGCAGTGCCAAATCGGACAGGATAGAGAGAAATCCGAGTTATTGAGTCCGAATGCAGTGCTCATTCGGACAGGATAGGGAGAAATCCGAGTTTTTGAGTCCGAACCCGGTGCTCATTCGGACAGGAAAGGAAAAAATCAGAGATCTTGAGTCCGAATGCAGTGCTTATTCGGACAGGATAGGGAGAAACCCGAGTTTTTGAGTCCGAACTAGGCGTTCCGCTCATATTTACAGTCTGCAGAACACGGCCTGTAAGAAAGCAGTCAATTAAAGAAAGGGAACTTTTTCCTCCCGCATCCGTAGAACAGGTAAGTTAACGCAGTGTTCCTGTCGTGCAGAACATAAGAAATTGGATTGGACCATTCGGGTTGGCTTTTTAGTTATCCTCCTGATCGGATACGCTTTAAACATTACGAGGGACCCGCTCGAATGGTTTACCGTGGTTTCTCCTGATTATTTTTATCGTTATGTCCGAAATAGCTAGAGCTTTTATGGAGTGGAAATGCAGAAAATCGCAAGGCTTTTGTTGTAACCCTCTGCCAGCTGGTATTTACTTTATTATTGTTATTCATCGTTATTAAGACTGATTTTCTTTGGATGCTATAGGTTGATTTAGCTGTCAAACAGGCGGCTATGATCAAAGGGGCTTTGTGATGTGCCGGTTTTGTTAGGCTGCCGAAGAAACTCCCGGCAGTCCTTGTTTTTTTAGTGGTTAACTTCTTTTTCGAAAAGAATTTGAAAGCCGTAATTTATTAATGCGAAGGCATAATACATAATAAATAAACCTATTGAATTTAATTTATTTAACTTATAGTGGCCTATTTTTTGGAACAGTGCACTCAATGGGAAAGCGAATAATAGATCCATGATGAGATTGCTTAAGGCATAGATCGAGAATTTTCCATATGTAAAATGAAATACCCACAGGTTTATGGTGAAAAATGGGCCGTATATAAAAGCAAGGTCATCGAATATAAGATATTTAGTGCCGCCTTTTACATTCCACCATTTAAAGATGAAGTTAAGAAGAGAGAGTATAAGCAAATTACCTGAACAAAATAGTGTAACCGGTAAGTATTTTTTAAATAATTTCTTTGGAAGAAACATAATAACTATAGCCCATAATATAATCGCATTGGTTATTCTAAAGATATTTGCCATCCGGATGCCACCCCAATTTTTTTCATTATCATGTGACATTTGGCGTTTTTTATTCGTTTTGAATTCTCAGATTCGTTCTCCAATCTTTAATCCCTCATAGTTTAGGATTATAATTAACTAAAACACGATCAGGAGGGAGCGAAATGGAAAGCATCACCTGCGAAAAAAGATCCTATTCCAGAGAGTTTCATTCGCACCAGCACGAGTTTGGCCAATTTCTTTTTCCCTTGCAGGGATCCCTGGATATTCAGACGAAGTGGCAGGAGATCAGGCTTGACACCGATTATTGTTTTTATCTTCCGCCAGGGTTTGATCATAACTATCGGTCGATGGACCGGAATGAATTTTTGATCCTGGATATCCCGTCGCCATATTTGCCGGAAGAGACAAACAGCATGTATATTGGGGTGGATCAGCAATGGGCTTCGATCCGTTATTTGCTGCTCGAAGAGGCGAGGAGTCAGGGGAATGGATCCTCCTTAGCAGATTTGACCAGGTATGTGACAAGCAAACTTCAAATCGCCAGGCCCCCTTCCATTGACTATATTCATAAGCATTTTAAGGAATCCATCGGATTAGAGACTTTAGCGCAAATCGAACATTACCACCCAGCCTATTATTCGGCCTGGTTTAAGAAGAAAACCGGGAAAAGCCCCAAAGCTTACATATCCGAGCTTCGCTTGAAAGAGGCGAAGCATTTATTAATGTCAACGGCCTGGTCCATGTCGATGATCAGCGGGGAATTAGGCTTCGAAAATTCTTCCTCCTCTACACGATGGTTCGTCCGTTGTGAAGGAATAGCACCACAAAAATATAGAATCCTTAAGAATGGATAAAAGGGATATTAAACTTGGTAAAGAAAATTCTCAGGGAATTTTCTAAGATAAGCTTAATGATTCTTTTTATCTTTTTTATTGAGGTGAGAAAATGAGTGGGAAAACGGCTCCATTTTACATATTGCTTGCCGCAGTGCTTTGGGGAACCACGGGTACCTCTCAGGCACTTGCGCCTGAAAACGCGCACCCGATCGCCATTGGGGCTGCGAGGCTAGCAGCAGGAGGTCTATTTTTATTATGCATGGTTCTCCTGGCAGGAAAATTGAACTTCAAAAATTGGCCAATCAAGAACACCATAATGGCTTCACTTTGTATGGCATTGTACCAGCCATTGTTCTTCTCAGCGGTCACCCTTACAGGGGTTGCCATTGGTACGGTGACAGCGATCGGAAGTGCGCCTATCTTATCGGGTTTCCTTGAATGGCTCTATTTAAAAAAACGCCCGGCTGCCATTTGGTGGTGTTCTACAATCTTGTCTATTTTAGGCTGTGTTCTGCTATTCATGAACAAAGATTCGGTTCATGTAGATCCAATTGGCCTATTAATGGCTTTGGGGGCTGGTTTGACATTTGCAGGCTATACGCTCGTCAGCAGAGACCTGGTTGAAAATTATTCATCATTATCAGTCGTTGCTGTCGTTTTCACACTAAGTGCCATCTGGCTATCGCCATTTTTATTTGTTTTTGATATGTCCTGGCTTGGGAGTGTTCGAGGTTTGACGGTCAGTCTTCACCTTGGGATCCTGGCTACGGGCATCGCCTATTTTCTTTTTTCAAAAGGGCTTGTCCATGTTTCTTCTTCAACAGCTGTCACACTTGCGCTGGCAGAACCTCTAACAGCCGCCTTATTAGGTGTGTTCCTATTGGGTGAATCCTTTAACATGACTTCCTGGTTAGGGATTTCCCTCTTAATGCTGGGAATAGGAGTTTTAATAGGATCTTCCAAAAACTCAGGCAGTGAAATAAGGACAGAGTAAGACATGCGTCGCATAGAAAATCCAAAAGAACACATACTATTTTTTAGTCAAAATGGAGGTGTTCTTATGCCTGAAAAATCTAAAATCAGTTCAACCGAACTGGGTGCATTATGGATGACCTATCAAAAAAAAACAATGATTCTTCGGATTTTAGAATACTTTATAGAGAAATCGGATAATCAAAAAGCGAAAAGTTTGATGTCAGGATTGTGGAAAAAACTTCATCCCAAAGTTGTTGAAGTTAAAAACATTCTTCAAAATGAGGGGGCTGCTGTCCCAATCGGCTTTACGGATCAAGATGTTCATTTGAACGCTCCAAGATTGTATGAGAACGGATTTGATATCATGTTTTGCCGGATCTTAAAGGAAATAAGCATGGGCATGTATGTCCTTCATTTAACCATGTCTTATCGAAAGGATATTATTAAGCTTTATAGGGACATGACCGCATTAACTCAGGAATACTATGATAAATTTACACAACTTCTTTTGGAAGAAGGTCTGCTTCCAAGTCCCACCTTAATAAATTTGCCTAAATCAGCTGATTATGTAACCAATAATAACTATTTGAAGGGAACGAATATTCTTGGACGGAAGCGCCCTATTAATGCTGTAGAGTTCGGACTTCTGTATCACGGGATTGAAATGAACATCACTGGCATGCAGCTGATGTCTGGATTTGCCCAATGCGCAAAAGAAGAAGAAGTTAAAAAATATTTTTTAAAAGGCAAAGAGCTTTCGAAAGAAATTATTAAAGAGCAGGGGGAAAAACTTCTTCAAAATGATATCCAGACGCCTGCTACTTCAGGGGGAACAGTGACAAATTCAACAGAGGCTCCTTTTTCGGATAAACTAATGATATTTTGTACCTATCTTTTGTGCGGCTTTAGTATTGGAGGTCAGGGATTTGGCATTGGATTCAGTCTTCGCAATGATTTGAGTCTGAGTTTTGGCAAATTTGGAATGGAGGTTTATGATTATATACGAGAGGGCGTAAAAATTATGATTTCCAACGGTTGGCTGGAGGAAGCGCCGCGGATGGATGTATAAAAATATTAAAGAAATCCTAATTTCTTCATGAATTCATAGAAATTAGGCTTTTTTCTGTTGAGAACCAGATTTTTTGTTGATTGCTTTTGGAGATGGGTTTCTTTATTATTTTCTGTAGAACAAAAGATATTCCGGAGGGTTTATGAAAGAACAAACCTTTACATCATTCAAACAGTATAAAGGGGAGATTGACATTGGATATACAGAAAGTAATCACGAGCCGCCGCAACATCAAAAAGTTTAAATCTGACAAGATGGATCAAGATTTATTAAAATCATGGCTGCAGGCTGCCAGCATGGCACCGAACCATAAAATGACGGAGCCGTGGGAAGTATTATTTGTTGGTCCTGAAACAAGAGCTAAGCTGAATCATAAAACTGATTTTGGCAATGCACCAGTAGTGCTGGCCATCTTATCCAAGCATGGGTCTTCAGATCTGGAACGAAATGAGAATATGGCTGCAGTATCATGCTTTATCCAGAACTTTATGCTGCTGGCGTGGGCATCAGGAGTAGGGACATTCTGGTCTTCTCTGGGGATTTCTGATAAAGCCAGAAATACTTTGCATGTCCCTGATGATTACGATGTAGTCGGTATTCTGGGAGTCGGTTTTCCTGAAGAAGTACCGGCTGCCAAGGAGCGTACTCCGATTGACAGGAAGATCAAGCATTTATCATAAGTATTTCATTATTAAAGGGCGCCTATCCAAAACAAGGATGGCGCTCATTTTATGTAAGAATGGATAAAGAAGAGCGGCAGGTATTAAAGAAAAGCTGAAAAAACCTTCATTTCTCCTGACTTTTGGAGACTGCCTAATAGGTGTTCAAGTGTTTACTACTGGTAATTGTTAGTAAGAAAAGATACAGGATCATATAGTACTTATTCAATAAAGCTAAAAGGATCTTCCAGCCGAAGATCCTTTTTCAGTACCGATAATTGCTTTATTGTTAACTACGATTCCCATCTGACTTATCCATTATGGAGGATTTTTTCTTTGCATAAAACACTAGTGATATAGGGGTTTTATTGTTGATCAGTAAACCTTTCCTCTTTCATTTCTCCATAAAAACAATCATTGACAGCGCTTCATGAAAAAGTTACATTTAACTAACTATGAGAATTATTATCAAGTGAAAAGCTATATGAATGGCACAATTCCTAGTTGATGGTCTATTAGTTGGCTGTCATGAAAAAGTATGTATTAATTTGTTGAACTGTACGAACAGGAAACCTATTTAAAATAGCAAATCAATTAGATGTTCTAATCTATTAGAAAATTAATTGAACAAGTAAATCTTACGGTTGTCATGGTTCACATGATTTATATCATGCTGCAAGTTTTTCGGCTCATATAATTACGATGAATACGGGGAAAATTGTGAAAGCAGGGACACCTTTAGAGGTGATGACTCAAGACATTAAAGAAATAGTATGATACTGAAGCAAGCATTATCATTGAACCGAAATCTGGCTGTCTGTTTTGCTTAACATATGATTTATGTGGTGATCAAGATAATAAAATTTGCTTAGAGATCTTACTGAAAAGCTAAGGTCTCTTTCTCATTTCATATCCTATCAGTGAATCTACATTCTAAAGATGATCGTATTAAAAATTTTTACAAAGGGATGATTTGCCATTGAGCTTACAACAACTTGCTACCATTATTCCGATATTTAAGGATATACAACTGTTTGATACTTCGAAAATCTATCAATTACAATCTAATTATCATGCTATCCTTATTATAAAATATGGATATGTAACCATTACTACAGAAAATCAGCCCCCATTCATATGTTCAGGAGGCTTTGCGCTCCATGGAAAAGAAAGCCCTTTTACAATTGAAATCCCCAAAACAAAGTCAGCCCAATATGTTTTAATTACCTATCAACTTTTTCCAGAAAATCAAGAGTGGACATTACGCGGTCCTCTGTATTCCATTAGTGAAGAAAAAATATTTTATATGGCTGACGAGCTTATGCGGATCCGAACCTTACATAATAATAAAGATACCAATGAGGATCCTGAAGTTCAGTTGATTCGAGAACGGCTTATGCTTGAAAGAATTTTATATATATATTTGTATGAGTCAGCGAAGAAAAAGGAAACGAAGACAACAATGAGTTTAATTAAGGAAACGGTTTCATATTTAAACGAGCATTATATGCTTGATATAAAGCTCCCACAGCTTGCTGAAAGGGCTGGTTTAAGTGTAGGTCATTATACTGTGTTATTTAAAAAGCTTACGGATATGACAGTGAAATCTTATTTATTGAAACTTCGAATTGAAAAAGCAAAACAATACTTAGTGCAATCCAATATAACTGCGAAGGAAATAGGAAAAAGAGTTGGCTTCACTGATTATTTTCATTTCAGCCGCAGCTTTAAAAAAGAGGTTGGCTGCTCTCCAACGTTTTTTCGTGAAAATGCGGAGAAATCTAAAAATAAGACATGCTAATTCTTGCATTTTGATATGTTCAATCCAAGTGATAACACATAAAATAAAACCTAATTGATAATAATTATCATAATCACTTGAGGGGGAACAACATATGCACCAGTGGATAAAACGTATGCTAAGCTTTGCTGTGATTAGCGCACTTATCTTAAGTCTTATTGCGTGTGGCAATTCTGGAAAAAATGAAGCAAAAACAGAAGTGCAAAAAAACAATAAGGAAGAGGCAATTGAAATTGAACATGCTCTTGGGACAACAGTCCTAGACAAAAGGCCTGAAAAAATTGTTGTTCTAGAATTTAGTTATACAGATGCACTTATGACGTTGGATGTTCAGCCTATTGGGATAGCGGATGACGATAATCCAGATCTTTTCATGGATGATGTAAAAGAAAAATTAAATGATTATACGTCAATTGGTTCTCGTTATGAACCAAATATCGAAATACTAAGTTCATTACAACCCGATTTAATTATTGCAGATCTAAATCACCATAAAGCGATATATGATCAGTTAAAAGGAATTGCCCCTACAATTGTGTTAGATGATCATCAAGCTGATTATAATCAAATGCTTGATAACTATTTACTCATTGCCAAAGCAGTTGGAAAAGAAGCAGAAGGTAAAGCACGTTTAGAAGAACATAAACAAAAAATTGAAGAAGCGAAGCAAAAGCTGGGAGACACGGATATGACAGTGTTGCCAGCTGTAACAAATCCAGAAGGTTTCTTTGCACATTCTGATCATTCTTATACTGGCTCTTTTTTAGCAAGTATTGGCTTTGATGATCCTGTAAAAAGTGAGGATTCATATCCAGAGTTAAGCTTAGAGCAGCTTGTTGAAACGAATCCACAAGCAATATTCTTGCTTCCAGCTACAGAAAACACTATTGTCGATGAATGGAAAAAAAATCCTTTATGGCAAGGGATTGACGCTGTAAAAACGAACAAAGTTTTTACGGTTGAACGAAGAGATTGGGCACTGTCGCGCGGGCTAATAAGCTCAGAAAAAATGGCTGAGGACATTGTGGAAAATTTAGGAGAGAAATAAAATGAGCAGATTTCCAGTAAGAAAGCAGAAGCATAAATTGTTTCTGCTCTTACTTTTTTCCGTTACTTTATTATTTATAATCATCGGTTTTCTTATAAGCCTTAAATGGGGACAAGCTGCCATTTCGTGGAGGGTGTTATTTGAGGCGATAACCTTTCAAGGTCAAACTAAAGAACATCTTTATATTCAAACGTTAAGAATGCCCAGAACAATTATGGCCTTTATTATTGGATGCCATATGGCATTAGCAGGATTACTGACACAATTGATAACGAGAAATCCGATTGCTTCACCACATGTTTTTGGGATTAATGCGGGAGCTTCCTTATCAGTTGTTATCGGTTTAATTATGTTTTCGCACTTTACTTTAACAGCTTCCATTTATTTTGCTTTTCTTGGTGCAGTCCTTGGGGCATTTCTCGTTTTCTCATTAGCAGGAATCCAGCAAAAACAGCCTATTCAGTTAGCGTTAGCAGGAATAGCCGTACATTTTTTATTATCCTCCTTGACAGAAGGATTAATTATCATGAACGAGCAGTCTACAGATAGTATGATGTTTTGGCTAGTAGGAGCGGTCGATCAAGCAAGTTGGCTTGAAATTCAAACCATTTTACCATGGTCAGCAATTGGGGTGACTGTTTTATTATTGATGCTGCCTTCTTTTAGGCTATTGTTACTTAACGATGATGTTGCAGTTGGATTAGGTCAGCGAATTCTGTTTGTTAAATTGTGTGGTATGCTTGTAGTCATCTTATTGGCTGGCTCTGCAGTTGCAACCTGTGGGCCGATTGGTTTTATCGGTCTTATCGTTCCACATATTGCTCGTTCGCTAGCAGGCAATAGGTTAAGTTTACTCGTTCCATTTACAGGACTTTTAGGAGGTATGCTTCTTGTTTATGCAGATTTCTTCAGTCGTTTTATTGCCTACCCTTATGAGTCTCCTGTTGGAATTTTAACCGCGATAATTGGTGGACCTTTCTTCATTTATTTAGCTCGCAAGAAAGGAGCATCACTAGCATGAGAAAAATAATGATTGTAATTTTTTCCTTTCTGTTGATGGTGATTTTCTTCACCATATCCTTAAGTGTTGGTACTGTAACGATTTCTCTTCCAGACTTGTTCTCAAGCGTTATGCAAAAGGATTCTCAGTTTTCATTTATTGTTATGGAATACCGTCTGCCTCGCAGTGTGATAAGTATTCTTGCAGGCTTTGGATTAGCAGTGGCAGGGGTTATTTTGCAAAGTCTTGTTCGTAATCCGTTAGCAAGTCCAGATGTCATTGGTGTAACAAAAGGTGCGGGCTTCTTTGCGGCATTGGTGATCTTTCTCTTTCCAGATTCACCTGCATATGTCTTACCAGCTGCAGCTCTTTTCGGTGCATTTTTCGCTTTTATTTTACTTTTAATTATAAGTAAGCGTTTGACAATAAGTCCGGCTGCTTTTACGCTAGTAGGTATTGCAGTAGGAGCGATTTTTCAAGCAGGAATTCAATATTTGATTGTTAAATTTCCTACTGATATAAATATGGCTTTGTTGTGGATGTCAGGAAGCCTATGGGGTAGAGGATGGAATGAGGTGTTATCTCTCCTTCCATGGATCATGATTCTACTTCCAATTTCATGGTCGCAATACCAAAAGCTTAATGTATTTCAGCTAGGAGATGAATATAGTAAGGCTTTAGGTCTTGATATCATTCGCCAACGATTTTTGCTATTGCTTCTTTCTGTTTCCCTTGCAGGAGTATCAGTGGCATCGGTAGGTTCAATCGGCTTTATTGGACTTATTGCTCCTCATATCGCTCGCCAGCTTGTAGGAGGGAGACATCAATATATCATTCCATTAGCTGCATTAATTGGGGCAAATTTAATGTTGATTGGTGACAGCATTGGCAGGGTAATCATTATTCCAAGAGAAGTTCCAGTTGGTGTTATGACGGCCATTATCGGTGCTCCATATTTTGTTTATTTGTTAAGGAAAGAGCGGAAGAGGAATTAGTTAATCGGTTAAGATAACGCGTTAAAAATCCTGTAGTGATACGGGGTTTTTTTGTTCAGCAATCGGGCCTGGTTGAAGAAGGAACTTAACAGTAAATCTCGAATAGCTTATGTAATCGAAAAACTAAAAAAATAAAGAAAGACAGGAGTTAGTTACGATGATAAAAGGTTTAGGCGGAATATTTTGGAGAACTAAAAATCTTGATGTAATAAAAAAATGGTACAGTGAAGTGTTGAAGATTGAAATAGAAAATTGGAATGGGACTGTGATTAAACCCCAATTAGGAAATGAGACTATCTTTTCTTTCTTTGCCGAGAATGACAGTTATTTTCCAACAGAACAACAAGTAATGTTAAATTTTCAAGTACATAATCTAAACGAGACTATTAAGCATCTTGAACAAATTGGGGTACCTCTTGTTAAGGAAAAAGAGGTTAGTGAGTTTGGAAAGTTTATTTGGATTGAAGACCCTGAAGGTCGACTGCTCGAGCTTTGGGAGAAATAGCGAGTTATAATTTATTTGCTATTAAGCTATCGGGTGCTTATCTTCAATATCAGCTGCCAAACCGGGCAGCTTTTTCTTTTTGGATTGAACCAGCTAATAGTTTTAGCCTTATAGGAAATCAGTGGATTAATGATGATCAATAAATATCCACGGTCCTCCAGGTATTGAACAACAGGGGAATGATAATGTCATGTTGCCTCTAGGAAGATGGGTGGTTTCTGACCTGTTTGTCTCTTTACTTCCTCCAGAAATTCTACAAGTAGGCCAAGACCTTCGACAGTATGAGAAACTTTAAAACTTTTACGATAAGGTTCATCTTTTTTTCATACTCTCCGTATCTTTTTAAGAAGGAAAAACGTTATATAAAATGAATGTATTTATTGCAGGCGATTAAAGTGAACGGGGGAAAAGTATGAAGGTTCTAATATTGGGGGGTACTCGTTTTTTAGGTAAAGCGCTGGCAAAGGAAGGATTGAAAAGAGGCCATGATATCACGCTGTTCAATCGCGGGAACAATAAAGAAGCGTTTTCCGAAGTGGAACAGCTCATCGGTGATAGAGATGGTGATGTATCACAGCTCAAAAACAGAAAATGGGATGCCGTACTGGACACATGTGGATTCGCTCCTCACCAAATTAACAAAATCGCAGCAATGCTTGGAGATAACATCGAACATTATACGTACATTTCTAGCATCTCTGTTTATAAAGATTGGATTCCTCTCAATATCACGGAAAACTATCATTTACAGTCCATGCCGCAGGAACGATTGAAAGACGTTGAGGAAGGGAGAATTTCTCCTTATGAGCATTACGGCGCATTGAAAGTGCTATGTGAAGCAGAAGCAGAGAAATACTGGCCCGGACGAGTGCTGCATATAAGGGCAGGTCTGCTTGTTGGACCGTTTGACTATACGGATCGGCTCCCATATTGGGTTCAGCGTGTCGCGGAAGGCGGGAACATAGTGGTGCCAGGACGTCCGGACCGTCCAATACAATTGATCGATGTGAAGGATATAGCAACATGGGTGTTCGATATGGCGGAAAAAAGAAAAACTGGCACCTTCAATGTAACAGGTCCCGATTATGAATTGACGATGGAAGAGCTTTTGTGTACGTGTCAATCAGTTACAAATAGCAATGCCAAATTTGTCTGGGCAGATGAACATTTTGTATTGGATCATCAAATACAGCCATGGACAGAAATGCCGATATGGATCCCTGAACAATTCCCGTTAAAAGGAGAAACTGTACCCTGGAAAATGTGCATCAGCGTAAAAAAGGCATTGGACAGCGGACTTTCCTTCAGACCGCTTGAAGAAACAATCCATGAAGTATATCAATGGGATAAAGTGAGACAGGATTCCGTACGGAAAGCAGGGATATCGCGTGAAAAAGAGCAGGAGCTGCTGAATGCCTGGTTCCAAAAGGAAAAAAAGTAGACAGGGTGAGGGGAGTTTTACCCAAATATTCATCTAGCCAAGGAAAATTATGTCTTTAAAGTGAATTCCTTTTATTACGAAAAGTCACGATATAAAATCTCTAGAAACTTTTATCTCCAATTTCTTAAGCTAATGGGTGCAAGAGCTTGGTCCGGCAAGGATAGCTCTTTTTTCTTATTTGACGAACCAGGCAGGTTAGTTGAATCAAAATCAAGAAGGATAAATATAATTAAATAAGAATTTATATTCATTAATATATATTTAGGGAGAATACCATATGAAATCGTTAATTGAAGAGTACAGCCGAGGATATAAGATGTTAAGGGAATCCATTAAAGGATTGTCTGAGGAAGAGATTAGGTTCAAGCCAGGAAAGAATAAATGGAGTATACATCAGATCATTATCCATATAACAGATTCTGAATTGGTATCTACACATAGACTGAAAAAAGTTTTGTCCGAGGCTGAACCAATTTTGACATCGCCTGACCAGGACGCTTGGGCGATTTCATTGGATTATGAGCAATTAGATCATGAACAATACCTACTTCTTTTTAAGATACTTCGCTCCACTATGCTCCCTATTCTTCACAATTTGACAACAGAGCAAATTGAGAGAGTTGGAGTTTATGCAGATGCTGGACGATTCACATTCAAAGAATTATTAGAATTTCGTGTCCAACATATCCGAGGACATCTCGACCAAATTGAAAGGGTAAAAAAAGCTTTTAAGGAGAAGCACGTAAAAAATAAATATTCTTATTAAACGAAAGGGCGCAATTCTGAAGCAAGAATTGTGCTCTTTCTTTATAATAGGGCCCTCCTGCTTGAATTTGACACATGGATAAACCTGCAAATAGAGGGTAAGGGAAATTGAAAACACCTCAGCTTATGGCGCTATCCAAAAAATCAAAAACCTAAGCCAGCACACATCCTGGGTGATGAAGAAGGCAGGACTCTTACTTTATAGGAAGGTCCAAGTTCTTTCTTAACTTTTCCGGCGAGCTGCTGGCCTTGCTTGTTATGCGATTTTCAAATTTAATAGTTTTCAGTAAAGCAACTTTACTCCAGTCAATCCACTGGGCCGTACACCATGGCCCGCTTCATAAATTCTTCTTTTAATTCATCTGATAGGTGGATCTCTTCAATTTTGCTGCAGCCGCATTGATTGCTCAAAGTCTTCGCTTATATATTTAAATTATTTGAGTTGTAAGAATGTGATGTTATGTGTTAAAAATAGGAAAAAAAACAATAATTCACCCTGTATTTACATAAAGATAACAATCGAATTGTATTATTTATGTTGAAAGGAGGGGGTTTGTGGAGAGAGTTGTTTTTGTTTTCCATCACCAGCCAAAATTCATCTATTTTTATGGTAGCGGTTATGATGCTGTTGCATCTGCAACTTTTAAAGTTGGCAGTAAACAGTAGCAGCAAATATATTAACAACTATGACAAGGTTTGCTAAAAAAGGACTAAAAAATGGTCGATAGGAGGTCAACTATGCTGCAAAATATAGGAATTCCAGGTTTAATACTTGTTCTTGTAATTGCATTAATTATTTTCGGACCGTCAAAATTGCCAGAGCTAGGTCGTGCAGTCGGTTCAACATTAAAGGAATTTAAAAAGTCAACAAGAGACCTAGTTTCAGATGAAGAGCCTGAACAAGAGAAATCAAAAATAAAAACAGAAAAAAGTATATAAGTATTAATCTAGTAAGATGTGAGTAGCTCATTTAACTTGCATCTTCTTTTTTTAACTAGGGGTATTGCGCAAGAAAGTGAAATGAATCTTGCTGGTTATTATCTTTGGTGCATTTATCATTTTCTTTATATTATTGTTTAGTTATCGGCGAAATTCTTCCGCCCTGGGAGACTGAATATAGGATATATAAAATGAGAAGCGAAGAGAAGAAGTGGCATTAATTAAATATACCGTTTGAAAAAGTTGGTGAAATCATTGTTAATGTATGATCGTCACGAAAAAATTATGGAACTTTTACGAAAAAATAAATCGTTAAAAGTATCTACAGTGACAAAAATGTTTGGTGTATCTACTGAAACCGTAAGAAGAGATTTAGAGTATTTAGAAAAAGAAGGATATTTAAGAAGAGTTCGTGGTGGAGCTGTATTAGATGATATCAATAGTACAGAAATGAACTTTACTTTAAGAGAAACAAAGAATATTGAGGAGAAAAGGGAAATTGCAGAAATTGCAACACGTTATGTGTCAGAAGGTCAATCGATTGCGTTAGATGTTAGTACAACAAATACGGAGTTTGCAAAAGCTTTAAAGAGTAAATTTCATCGTCTAACGGTCATAACCAATTCATTAGTGATTGCTAATGAACTTGCTGAAATGCCTAATTACACCATTATATTACCTGGAGGTGTTCTTAGGAACGAAGAATTATGCATGGTAGGGCATCTGGCAGAGGGTTTTTTTAAAAGCTTTCATATTGATACATTCTTTATGAGCATAAGCGGTATATCATTAACTGAAGGGCTGACAGATTATGGGCTCGGCGAATATCAGGTAAAAATGAAGATTCTGGAGAGTTCTCGAAACTGCGTTGTTTTAGCGGATAGCAGCAAATTTGATGTCGCTTCTCTTTTAAAGGTTTGTTATTTTGATCGAATCGAACGTATTATTGCAGATTCAAATTATCCAGTAAAGTCCATCAAAAGTATATAAAAGAAGGAATTGAGATTGTAAATAAGTGATAGGCCTGCTATTGCGGAGATGAAATGCATCTCGTGCAATTTTGAATAACTATAGGGAAATACCATTTTAATTCAAATATAGAGAAAGCCAATACATAAGGCAAGGTGGAGAAGGTTTGAAAATTAAGGGTATTTTATTTGACAAAGATGGGACTATATTACAATTTAAATCTATTTGGATTAAGGTAATGGAAGGTGTGATCGATGATTTACTTAAGATGATCAGTGAGACTGGCAATAGCAAACTCAAGAAACAATTATGTCTTTCAATTGGGCTAAGAAATGGGGAAGTTGATGAGAAAGGCCATTTAGCAAGCGGGACTACTCGTGATATTGCCAATGCTTTTCAGGAAGTTCTCCCACAGCAGATCCCCTTTTTCCATCGATGGATGTCAGAGAGTATATTAAGAAGAACGGAACAATCAATCGAGTATGTAAAACCGGTTTGTAACTTGTCATCTCTATTTAAAGCAATTAAGCAAAAAGGAATCATAATTGGGATTGCCACGGCTGATGACTATGAAACTACTGTTCTTTGTTTAAAGCATTTAGGAATAGAAAATGATATAAAATTTTTAGGAACATCTGATCTTTACGAGAAGAAGCCCAGCCCTCAAATAGTAGAGAGGTTTTGTGAACAATTTGGATTAGAAAAAGAAGAGATCGCTTTTGTTGGAGATACAGTGGTTGATTTAAAAACAGCCAAAAATAGTAAAGTGAGATATGGAATAGGTGTACTATCTGGGGTTGGCTCTGAACAGGAGCTGCAAAACCTTGCTGATTTTGTCATACCAACTATTGAGTACATCATTAATGGCAATAAAGAGTTCATTTGGGATTCGAGGGAGGGGGCTGCGAAAAAGAGTGAATATTCAACATATGTTTTATAGTTATTCCAGAGAAGGACATCAATCTTAAAAAGATGATGTCCTTTTTGATTGAGAAATTAGTAGCAGAAAATAGGAAGAAAATCTTGAAGGATAAAGATTTTTTGGAAGAAATTTACTGGAAGGTCGATGAAAATATATTGATGGAGCCAAAGAAGCATAGGTAAATTGATATTCGAATTTACATTTTTGAAGTAGTGCCATTTTCCTGTATAAATATATTTATAATCAGTTAAGAAAAGCGGGTCCTCTAATAGGGGACCCGCTTCAGCTTGTGGACAAAGTCTGATCCGCAGAAAATGCAAAAAGCTAGTCTTATTTTCATAGACCAGCTTTTTCAATTAAGATCAATTATCATTTTAATAGGAGTTCATGGTCGAAACGGTATATTGAGATATCAAAAAATATCCATTTTTGTTAGAAAGTGTTGAAAAACCCCAAAAAAAATAGTCCTTAAGTACTAAAATCGGTGTGAAAACACGTTTTTTACTGGATTAAAGAGGTCATTTACCCAAATAGTCATGGAAAAATACCCCAATAGCCACAAGTATAAAAAAGAAATTACAATATTAAATGTAATATTCAAAATTTTCACGAAAGGATCAGTCGGTTTTTGTATTCTAAAAAGTTTACCAAAATTGGAAAGCGGGGGTTATATGGAATTTCATACTTTCGTTAAAAAAGCAGCTGTTGTTGCGTTATCAGCTGGTTTAGTCATTTCACCGATTCACTCGGTATTATCCACCGAAGCATTCGCAAAAGAGCTTAAGGCAGAGGACATTCTGTCATCCTTGACAAAGGAACAGCGTGAAGCACTGCATCAATTGCAATTGGACGATCATTCGGGCCTGCAAGGATTTAGTGAGGCAGAACTGGAATCGAAAGAAGAACTATCCGTCATTGTCAAATTCAAATCAAAACCTGGCAAAGTGGCTGTCCTGGAAGCTGCATTCAAAGGCAAAACATTGAAAAATGAAGATGCCGCAGCACAGGTCGAAAAAGAGCATAAAATCTTTAAGAAAGACATCAAAATGTACTTGCCTCAAGAAAACTCCAAAGCGAAGAGCAATTCAAATTCCATCACCCAGACATTCAAAAAAGCTTATAACGGCGTAGCTATGAAATTGCCGGGAGATCAAGTAAAACTCCTTTTAGAATCGGATGTCGTCCAAGCTGTCTACAAAAACCAGACCTTTACGGTTGATCCTATTAAGCAGGATCTTCCCAAAGATGTTGATCGAGAAATCACTACTTCTGTTGAGAGTATTCCTTATTTAAAGATTGATAAGTTACATAAGGAAGGCATTACGGGAGAAGGCGTAAAAGTAGCCGTTCTTGATACAGGAATTGACTATAATCACCCTGATTTAAAGGATGCTTACAAAGGCGGATATGACTTTGTAGATAATGATAATGACCCAATGGAAACAACCTATGCAGATTGGGAGAAATCGAATCAGCCTGAGTACGCTTATGGAAGTGCCTATTACACGTCACATGGTACGCATGTCTCTGGAACGATTGCCGGGCAGAACAAAAATGACAGTGAAGTGTCTGTTGTGGGTGTCGCGCCAGACGCCGACCTTTATGTATACCGTGTTTTAGGACCATATGGAAGCGGTACATCTGAAGCGGTTATTGCTGGGATTGAAAAAGCAGTGGAAGATGGAATGGATGTTATGAACCTTTCATTAGGTGCATCGGTAAACCATCCGTATTTTCCAACGAGTACCGCGATTAATTATGCCGTATTAAATGGTGTAACAGCTGTCGTTTCTGCAGGTAATTCCGGTCCGAATTCCAACACAGTAGGCTCTCCAGGTACAGCGGCTCTGGCGCTTACAATCGGAGCAAGTGATGTCCCTGTTGCGCTCACTTCGTTTACAGGAAGCATTTCAGGAAACTGGTCCACTGAGCTCATCAGCATGGGAAGAAGCTTTGCAGATGATTTCTCTGAATTAAATGGGCAATCACTTGAGCTTGTCGATGTAGGTTTTGGTTCACAAGAAGAATATGCTGGAAAAGATGTGAAAGGGAAAATTGCTTTCGTCCAGCGCGGGAATCTTGCCCTTAATGACAAAATCAAATTTGCCAAAGAACACGGTGCGAAAGCGGTTATTATGTATAACAATGCTGACGGACAGATCGGCGTTAATTTAGGGGAATCAACTGAATATGTTCCCACTTTCTCCATAACAAAAGAAGCAGGCGAGCAATTAAAGGCGAATATTGCGCAAGGAAACACTGCATTCACTTTCTCTAATATGAAAGATATCGTTTCCGAAGGAGATAAATTAGCTGACTTCAGTTCAAGAGGACCAGTCAATCTTAATTATGATATGAAACCAGAAGTTGTTGCTCCCGGGGTGAGCGTGCTATCTACATTCCCTTCCTATATGATTGATCATGAAAATCAGGAAGATTACAAATATGCCTATGCACGTCTTTCAGGAACATCTATGGCAGCACCGCACACAGCTGGAATTGCTGCATTATTATTAGAGGCGAATCCGAAGCTTGATCCAGATGATATTAAAACAGTTCTGATGAATACGGCAGATCCTTTAAATGGCAGTTATAGTTTGTATGAAGCAGGTGCTGGCCGAGTAGACCCTTATCAAGCCATCCATGGACAAATGAAAATGCAAGTGACTGATGAAACCGATATTCCAGATGGGGAATATTTAGAAAAATTTAAAAATCCATCCGGAGATATTAACTTCGGCATTCATTTTGGGGTGGAAGGAAGCAATGTCAGAGCGAATGAAAACATAAGTTTTACAAACAACAGTAATAGTACCAAAAATTTCTCCGTTTCTATCGAAGAAAATGCAGAGGAAGGTACGAACAGTCTAAGTGAAAATGGCATCTCCGTCAGCACCAGTAAAAACATTAAAGTAAAAGCAAATCAAGAAGTAAAACACAATGTGTTCTTGACAGCACCTAAAACGGCTAAAGCAGGGCGATACGAAGGGTTTGTTGTATTGACGAACAAAGCAGATTCATCCGATCAATATCGGATTCCATTTAACTTCAGAATTACAAAGGATGGAGTAAGCTCTTTAGACCTCCTTATAAGCATCATTTCACCGGATTATTTAAATCAGGCACCGATGAGGATTGATAAAATTCAAAATGTTCTGACTGTTATTAATTTTGGTTCACCAGGAAAAACCATGGATGTCACTCTGCAGGATGGAGAAACCGGGGAAGACTTAGGTCTGATCGGAACGCTGGATTTAACTGGCGTGCCAATGGATAGAGACCTTTTAATAGCTGCGTTTAATGGAAAGTACTATTCATTTACAGGAGACTCCAAGAAGCCTATAGCAGAAGAAGTAAGTTATGCAAAGCCAGGGCACTATAAGCTGAATTTTGTGACAACAAGCCAGACTGGAAAAGTGACAAAAGAAACACGTGATATTTACATCAACATTGACGATCCAACATTTACAAGCTCTTTAGATGGACCATCTCCGTTTGTTGAATATCAGCCAGGTCAAGCAACCTATCCATTTGAAATTCAAATAATCGACCCGCTCATGGAAGAGATGCAAAATGCTGGAGTAGATCTTGATCAATCTGCGAATACAGTCATTTATACGTGGGGAGATTGGCCATTCCCATCCAGGCCTATTCGAATGGATAAAGACGGCAAATGGGCAGAGGAAGTAGCAATGGAAGAATCCATCCCAGCCTTGAAATTTACATTGTCTGGTTATGATGCTGCCGGTAATGCACCGCTAACAAAAGAATATTTCTTTGTTAAAGAAGGGACACCAGTTACCTACGCAAAAAGCGATATCAAAAAAGTAAAAACAGGCGAAACGATTAAAGCCCAATTATTTTTGGATAATGTAAGTGATGCAAAAGAAGTCATTTGGAACTTGAAAGAACAGTATGGAAATTACATGGACTTAATGGATGCCAAACTGGCTGAAGAATTTTCCGATAAAGGAACTATATTGGTAAATGGTGACGAGGTGAAGGTGGTCTTCAACGATGCGAATGTGACATTTGATCATGCGGCAGTAGTAGATGTTACGTTTAAGATAAATGATGAAATCTTCACTACAAAAGCCAGCATCAATCCAACAGCAACAGTGAAAAATAGCCAAGGTCAATCAAGCAATCTGTTTAATGCCGGTTATGCCTTTGAGATTTCACCGCAATTCAACGCTGCATTTGGCTACGTGCTGCCGGAAGGATTCATTAATCCTGCGATCGGTGTTCCTGATAGAAAGGACTGGACAAAGGTTGGCGCATCTTTAAAGTTTAAAGAATCAAGCGGGTATGTTTTTGATGCTACTTCTCTGATAAAAGAAAGAGCAGACTACAAGGTAGAAAAGCTTCCGTTAAGCAAAGATCCATACATTTTAGAAATTAAGATTCCTGGTCATTTTGAAGTGCAAAGCAAGCAAAATATTGGGTTTGAGTATAAGGGAGAACTATTAGGTAGAAATCATTATGTCAACCCAATCATAATTAAGGCAGGTGATGTCAACCAGGACAACGTTATTGACGTCTTAGATGCTATAGACATCCAAAAAGCTTGGAAGACGGATAACCGTGCAGCTGATATTAATTTTGATGGCATGGTAGATGCAAAAGACATTGGCTTTGTCAAAGGCAATTATCTATTGCAAAACAAATATGTTGATAATCCTCCAGCTCCAAAAGAAAAACATGATGGCAAGACATTAGAAAGTATTTTGAAAGAGTTGGGGATTCAGTAAACATAAGAAGAAAACTGAATAATAATTAACAAATATCGAAAACGTACAGAAACCTATTGTTTCCCCTGCAGCTGCAATTAAAATTCTTTTCTTGATAGAAAGCGGCAGGGGAACAACAAGAGGTAAATATTTCACAGTGAATAAATTTACTGACATCAATCTCAATTAGAAAAAAACACAAAAATAATGATGTTGGGAGCAAAACTATGAAAAAAAGATCGACAAAATGGCTTTTAAACATTATTTTATCTATTTTCTTTCTGCTAATTGTCTATATCGGTATTACCGTATTCCAAACTAGTAAAAATCCCGGCAGTTTGCCAAGTTTCTTTGGATTTACACCATTAACTGTACTTTCGAATAGTATGCAGCCGCATCTGCAATCGGGAGATCTTGTATTTATTAAAAAAGCAGAATTCGAAGATATAAAAGTGAATGATGTTATTACCTTTAAAGAATCAGATACAAAATTCATTACACATAGAGTAATAGACGTTAAAGAACAAGATGGACAAGCAGGTTTGGTGACAAAAGGTGACAACAACAATGTTGAGGATTCTATGATAGTCACGAAGGATCATTTCGTTGGAAAACAAGTAGCTGCAATACCTAAACTTGGATATGTATCAGATTTTGCAAGCGGTCCGATTGGGTTTTTGCTGTTAATCACCATTCCTCTCACAGGCTACATCTGTCTAACGGTATTTGAACGTCTTTCCCGCAAACAGCAAACGAATGAAGAAATTGTATCCAAATAAAAAACTATATTAAGTTGGGGGATTTATTTATGAAAATCGCTAAAGCAAAAAAAGTATTATTAGGTACAACACTTGCGGGGGCAATTGCAGTTTCAGCAAGCTATGGAACATACTCTTGGTTTACTTCTGAAACAACTGCTAAAGGTGAAGTAACAAATGCACTAGTGCAGCTGAATAACGGTGAAAATATTAACGAGAGTATTGTAGCAGTTGAGAATTTTGCTCCATCACAACTGGTATTTGGTGATTGGCTGACGATTGACAACACCGGGACGGTCGATACATTCTTACAGGCAAAACTGAACCAATCATTGGATAAACCTCTTTCATTAGATACGTACAAAGTTGGCTATGTTGCACTTAAATACAAAGTGAAACCTAATGATGAGGTGTTAAAAGCATCACAAGTTAAGCTTGAAGAATTATTCGAAGGAACAACCAATGAAGTTACTCGTTCGGTTTCAGGTGAACCAGTTGAAATTGCGGAAGGTGTAGAAATTATTACAGGTTACCTAAATTCTTCTGAGCTGCGTTCTGCTGCTGGCGAAAAAGAAATTCTTTTGGGTGATGGGGCAGAATCAGGGAAAGGCAATAAATTCTGGAATTTAAAGTCAAATGAATACATTGATCTTTCATTTGGCGTAAAACTTGATGAGACAGCAACGAATGACTATCAAGGTGTGACATACTCTGCAAATCTATCAGTTAAAGCGAAACAAAAAGACGAGGGTGCTTTATACGAATAAAGATACGGGATTATATCATTGAAAAAAATAGAAAAACCCCACTTTTACAAAATGAAAGTGGGGTTTTTCTGCGGTGTGAAGCGGGTCCTCTATAAAGAAGACCCGCTTTCTGATTGTTATTGCTGCTGTACAGTTATTGTTTTCGGACTTGTGGTTACCTTAAACCCTTGCTTATCTATGGCTTCAGCGGTTACAGTATACGTGCCGTTTGGAAGATCCTTTTTAGGAGTCCATTTCTCGTGAATTTCATGCTCATTCTCAATGATGATACTGTCGACTACCTTGCCCTGCTCGTCCTTCACATTTATTGTCCAGTTCACTCGCGTATTGGCAAACCCGTTAATGCTGGCTGGACGGTTTGCATTGACATTTGTACTTGGAGATACCAAGAAAACTGGTACGAGCATTTCTGCCTTAATATAAGAAGGGTCACCCCAAACGGTATAGCTTATGTTCATCGCGTAATCAATCCCCATTACAACAATGCTCTTCGGCTCATCTTTAATAAGTAAAGACGTTTGTCCTGACGGTAATGACTTGTATTTTCCGTTATACCAAATAATTGCTCCATTGAATCCTGCGCCATTTTCATCATCTGCACCTTTGAAAGAAATTTCATATTGGCCGTCTTTTGGCTGCACTTGAATATCAGATACAACTGGACTAACGGAATCCACCTTTAATGGAAGCTTTACTTCCTGGTCCTTAGCGTTTTTGTAATCGAGCGTTGTTTTAATAACGAAGTTGTAAGTTCCGTCTTTCACTGCTTGTCCGTTTTGGTCCTTCACATCCCATAGATACCCGTTGTAGAAAAGGTCCATGTAGGACATAATATTTTTCCGGTATTTCCATGGTTTCCCTGTGAATTCACTGAAGTCGCCAAGATATTGAACAACTTTACCTTTTGAATCCTCCACATACATTTCTGTTTTCGCCAAATTGCGGAGTGCTGTAAATGTAGGGAAAACACCATTTAAAATTGAATTCGGCGAAATCGCAATCCGATCCAAATTAAAGGTATCTGTTGCTGGATCATAGCCCATCGGGAATTGGTCACCTTCGTCATCCCAAAGCGCAGTGTATCCTAAAAATGCATCTTTATCCCATGCTGCAGGATCCAGATTTTGCAAACTATCCCACTCACCATGGAATCCCATATATGGAACGGTCAGCGGCACTGCAGTTTCTTTGTTTTCACCGGACGGCACGAGGCGGACAAATCCTTCCAGGAACGTATTTTCCTTAAGGTTTTTAGGGAGCAGCATAGTTACATGTATCGTCTTTTTCTGTCCTGGATTTATTTTTATTTTGGTCCCTTGCTTGTCCGTGACTTCTTTTCCATTTATCAGTGTAAATACGTTTTCTGGCCGTTTACTTGTGAGCGTTAAATAGTCTTTTTTCTCTGTTTGGCCGTCGCTATCCAAATCGAATTCTTTCGTTTCTGTTTCATCTTGCATTACATCTACGAAAATATCATACTCTAATTTCTTTGCATCGATTCCTTTAAATGCTTCCAAATCTAGTTTGAACGTTACAGTCCTGCCCTTGATTTCCTTTAATGCCACAGCTCCAGCTTGCTCAAGCGGTGCATCGTGGTTTGTGACAATAGCCGGTGTGTCAATCGCATGTTGAATTTGCATTAAGCCCGCTCCTTGTACACGCGGGGAATACGGCAGGGCATTTTTTAATCTTGGATCCATAACAGCCTTCGATGTATTCATCAAGGCGATTTTTGCTTTTAATGCTGTGTCTTTAGATTGTGTTAGACCTTTATCATATAAAGATTGCAGCAGCAGTGCAGCACCGCCGGCCACATGAGGGCTCGCCATGGATGTACCGCTCATCGTCTCATATCCATTGCCAGGAACCGTAGAGTAGATTTTTCCGCCCGGCGCGGAAATTTCCGGTTTAAAGTCTAATGTGTGCGGTGCCCCCATAGATGAAAAATTGGACATCGTATTTTTAGTAGCGTTTTCAACCCATGTTCCCTTAGTCATTTCCATCTTAACGGTGTGACCGCTTGTCAGTTTAGAAATCAATGAATCTCCTGCTTCTTTGCTTGTTGTCACTCCCGGTATAAAAACAGGGCTGATTTTTATAAAAGGATAATCTGCCATTGTATCTGCAGGTACTATCAGGAGAGCCTTTGCCCCTCTTTTTTGTGCTTCTCTTTGCATGGATCCATACTCGTAATAAGACTTATTCGGTTTAATCACCGCAATTTTTCCGGTTACGTCTTTGCCTTCATAATGTTCAGCTTTAAATCCTTCACCGACATACACCATTTCATAGCTTTCACCTGGAGATAAGGTTTTAGAGAGAGTAAAATTATATTGCGTTTGGTCTTGGTATGGAAGCTGTAATCCATTTTTCTCTGTCAGTGTGTTCATATGAATTTTCGTATTTTCGTAGGATGCTACGGACAATGCATATGGGCTTACTCCAGGTTCACCGACTGTCCCGATATCGGGGTTTTCTGCATACGGTTGAGTGGAAGAAGGAATAATGTTGTTTTTTGTACTGTAAGCAGTGTTACCTCCTGCTGTCACTACAAGAGTCCCTTGCTCTGTGGCTTCGCGGATTGCTTTTTGGATTGGGTCATTCTCCTCTCCGACAAATCCTGAATCAGAGCCCAAACTCATGTTGATCACATCCGCTCCCATCGTCACTGCGTGCTCGATTCCGGCAATGATGTCGTCTTCGTAAGCTCCACCGCCATTATCGGAGAATACTTTTTCTGCCAAAAGCTGCACACCAGGTGCAATGCCTTTTACACCATCATTTTCTTCATCCCCGTTTGCCCCTACTGTTCCGGCTACGTGCATACCGTGCGGACTGCCATTTTTTCCGCGTGGAATGACGTCCTCATCATTATCTGCCCAGTCATATCCTGTCGGCACTTTTTCGCTGTACCATACGTCATTGACAGCTGTTTCCGAGAGATTTTCTTGAATGCTGCTTTCTGTCCATTTCTCTTTTTCTTTTCCTTTCTCTGTTAATGTCATATCCTGATGCGTATGGTCGATACCGGAGTCCACGATTGCGACAAGCAATCCTTCGCCTTCATATCCATATTGCTCCCAAACCTTTTGCGCCTGCACCAATTCCTTGCTCGCTCCCATGGAAGGCTGGAATACTTTCGCGATATGGACATTTTTCACACCCGGGGTAGACTGAATGGCTTTTATATTTTTAAATTCAGTATCCATACTGAAACCGTTAAAGCCCTTATAAAAGCGATGTTTTACCTTTGTAACCGATTTTTTCTTAGACAATTGCGAAATAACCTGATCTTGCTTTTGTTTAAACTGATCTTTTTTGGTTGGTACAGATTTTGTTTGCAGAGATTCTGTTTGTTCAGATGGCTCCTCCACTTCTACAATCACGCGCACCTTTTCATTAGGAGCATAAGCCTTTAAGGCATTCTCCTTCATATTTTTATAGCCGAGCTTGTCCTCTACCTCCGCCGCAGCTTTGTTCTGCTCTTCTATAAACGATTCCAATCCTTGGTATGAGGTATTTTCCACACTTGGAGCTGGATCCTGATTCACCTCTGCAAATGCTGTTGTTGTCAATAACATGGCTGCCAATGCAGCTGACGTAAATACTTTGTAAGGAAGTCCTTTTCTTTTACTCACTATCTTTTTCCTCCCCAGTTCATCTATGATTCTGATTTAATGAATTCAACCATTTTGGCTCCTGTATGTTGAATAATCATAGATTCCAAAATACAATTCTCAAAATTCTATAAATTCAAAAATCAATAAGTTCATTATATAATTGATTGAAAAAAACGAATAATAGGTTCCGCTTATGTTTCCATAAGGAACGCCTATAGATCAGAAGTCCCTAAGTAGACCATTTTACCCAATTTTCCTATTAATACAAAATTCTACATATTTCGAAAAATATTAAGTTAGTATATAATTAAGGGTTTTGTTTTTTAAATTTGAAATTGTTAATAGGAGATTTCTTCATGAATATTGATCAGCTGAAATATATAGTAGAAGTTGGAAAAACCAACTCGATCGGGTTGGCTGCAGAAACGCTATATCTTACACAACCTGCCCTAAGCCAGTCTATCAGCAGCCTGGAAAAAGAACTGGGCATTCAGCTATTCTCACGCTCACGCCAGGGTGCAGCTCCAACCATGGAGGGACAAATTCTGATTGAAAAGGCAAGTGAAGTCATTCAGAAACTGGAGGAATTTCAGAATCGGGTTCAGATGTTCAAAACGGATACACAAAAGAGTATAAAGATCTCTTCTGTTCCGAGCATGATGGACTTTGCACTGAATGCACTCTTAAGTTATAAAGAGCTCCATCCGAATGTGCAAGTGGAGATTTTCGAAAGAAACGGATCAGAGGTTATGCTGGATATACAGAAGGGGACTGTGGATTTTGGACTTATATTGGCAAAGAATATGGAAGGATACGCTGATAAAATATCATTTGAATCATTGCTGGATGGAAAAATTCAAGTGCTGGTCAGTCAGCAATCCTTTTTGTCATGCTATGATCATGTAACCATCCAGGATATACAGTATCAGCCAATTGTTTTATACAACGGACCCGTTACGATGAGACTATTTAACAGTTTGTTTCCCCAGCCTGCACGAATGCTGTTCATATCAAATGATATTCAGATCATCATGAAAGCAGTAGCTGCAAATATGGGCATTAGTTTTACATTGGATTTTTTTACAAAACATGACCAGCATGTCCTTAATGGCAGCATCATCCCTATCGACCTCATCATTCATCCTCCTGTGCCAATTAAGGCAGGCTGGGCAGCATCCAAACAAAAGAAGCTGTCGCACAGTGCCATTCAATTTTTGCATTTTATAAGAAAAGACATTTCAATTAGGCACAATTTAAATGCTGTAACAGTGAGATAAAAAAAACCTTCCTCTGAAAATGTTCTTAAAAGGGAAGGATTAAGATCCTTATGCCTTAATAATAAGCCGGGATGACTGGATGTCCATAAAGCGACGTTAGCTTTTATCGAATGCAGGGATGGTTGTCATCCCTGTGGCATTATTCATATTATTGGAGATGATCATCGGCTATATATTGTTTTATCTGATGAAGGGGAAGGTAGATAAAGAATCTATATCCATGCTTGTCAATGTCTCAAAGCATTATAAATCGAATAATCCACTTCCCCTGAAATATTTGATAGCCCATTTTCACACAACTCCATAGCCATCATATTCTCCTCAGAAGGCGGAAGGTTTTTCTTGGAGGCATATATTCCGAATTCAGTGGATGTTCTAAATCCAAAGCGTTGATAATAACGATTATCTCCTTCAACAATAATTCCCTTATACCCCATTTTTGCAGCTAATTTAATTCCTTCCTGCAGCATATACTTGCCAACACCCTGGCGTTGATGATTAATTGCTACTGAAACGGGTGATAGCATCAATATCTCATTTTCAAACTTATTACTAATTGGAAGTTTAGAAAGGATAAAGTGTCCTATAATCGCACCTTCTTTTTCAACAATTAAATCAAGCTCGGGTATATAATAGTGTTTTTTTCTGATCTCTCTTACTAAAGCTTTTTCAGCTGATCCATCCGAATAATTGGTATTTTGGAATATCTCATATACAAATTCTTCAATAAAACGATATTCTTCCTTATTAACCAATCTCATTTTCATTATTTCACCCCCAAGGTATATACAGCCCAACTCCTGCAGAGGTAAAGGAGCTGCAATTACTTCATTTAGATCAAAACAGACATCACTTATTATTTATAAAATTCTGCGTCTCCAAGTAATTCAGCACTGTTTGTGAAAACTCGAGGTGAGATTCTTTAGTATATTTGGACTTTTTTTGTATTAGTTCTCTTCTCAACTTCCTTGAATGATTGATAAACTGTGGACTCTGAACAAAATATACTGTTTTAAAATACATCGATTAAATGACAGTGCTTTTTTATTAATTTTTCATTTGAAACACATTTATTTTACCATAAGTGAGAATGATGAATTGTAAAGTTTAGAAAAATCAGAAAAAAGAGAGGGGGAAGTCTAACGAAACTGGGCCAGGGTGAATGGGCCTAAGCAAGGGACAGGGGCGCTGTCCCTTGCTTATTTTCTCAAATGGCTGGAGGCTTTTTTAAATAAAATAAGAAAGTATGAAATTCTGAACTTCGATAACTGTCCAGCTCCAGCGCCTACCCCCTCGAGGTCACAAGCCAATCCTCCCAAAAAGGCAAAGAACGCCTTCCTGTGAGGCTTGTCTTGTGCTTGTCGGGGGTGGGCAAGGCGCTTACGCTTTTCTTGTAAACCCATTGGGTATGTATTTTGAATTCATATTCTGTGTATGGCATAATTTTCAAGACAAAGGAGTGAGAGGATGCAGAAAGTATTCATTATTGAGGATGACCCGAAAATTGCGGAGCACCTGCAATCCTATTTAGTGAAGTATGGCTACGATGCTGTCATTGCGGAACAGTTCGATGATGTAATGGCTGAGTTTCATAAGCAAAAACCGGACCTTGTCCTCTTGGATATTAATCTTCCGAGCTTTGATGGCTATTATTGGTGCAGGCAAATACGGAAGGAGTCGATCTGCCCGGTAATATTTATATCCGCCCGGGTAGGGGAGATGGACCAGGTGATGGCGCTTGAGAATGGCGGCGATGATTTTATCACCAAGCCGTTTCACCCTGAAATTGTAATGGCGAAAATTCGCAGCCAGCTGCGCAGGGCTTATGGGGAATATGCAGCACAGGTCCAGGAGAGGATTTTAGAGACGGAAGGATTAAAGCTTTTCCCGGAAAGACTGGAAATGACATTTCGCAATGAAACCGTCCAGCTGTCAAAAAAAGAAGCGGATATTATTGAAAGTTTACTGGAGCGGTATCCGCGTGTTGCCGGCCGCGAAGACTTGCTGGAAAAGCTATGGGATGAACAGGTCTATGTGGATGAAAATACGTTAAATGTGAATATAGCAAGAGTAAGAAAGAAATTTGAGTCTATCGGTCTTTCAGGAGCGATAGAAACAGTGAGAGGCGCCGGCTATCGTTTGATCGTTACCTGGTGAAAGGCTGGAGAGAAATGAAATTATTTTTTAAAGAGCATGCCTTGTTAATAGCAGTACAGATCATTCAATTTCTGGTGATTCTGGCCATCTATTGGCTGGATGGCTATCGTCATCTTTTGCCTGCCCTCTATGCCGTCTTTCTCGGCCTTTTCCTTCTTGCGGGCTACCTTGTTTACCACTATTTGAGCCGCCGCAAGTTCTATAAGAGGCTGACGAACGAACTTACATCCCTTGACGATTCCTTTCAATCAACAGAAGCCTCCCCGATCTCACAGGCGCTTGATCATCTGCTGAAGGATCAGTATAAACATTATCAGACAAAAATAAAAGCACTGGAATCCAGGCAGGAGGAGCATTTGAAGTTTATGGATCAATGGGTCCATCAGATGAAAACACCGCTATCTGTCATTGAGCTGATCGCGCAAAACCTGGATGAACCTGACTCGTCAAATATTCGAGAAGAGACAGACCGGATGAAAACGGGCTTGAACACCATCCTCTATATGGCAAGGCTTCGGACAATCGAGCAGGATTTTCATATCAAACCTGTTATCCTATCCAAAATGATTCATGAAGTGAATGGGGATAACAAAAGGTTTTATATCAGGAATGGGGTGTATCCGAATATCCTGCAGGAGAATCAGAATATCATCGTTGAGACAGATGAAAAATGGCTTTTCTTTATCCTATCCCAGCTGATTCATAATGCGGTTAAGTATTCCAGAGGGAAGAGCAATCGAGTTGATATTTCAATATTTGAGAAAGGAGGAGAAGCTGTTTTAGAGGTAAGGGACTTTGGCGTAGGGATTCCTGAAACGGACAAGCGCCGTGTGTTTGATCCCTTTTATACAGGTGAAAATGGACGGAAATTCAGAGAATCAACCGGTATGGGTCTGTATTTAACGAAAGAGGCAGCTGATCACCTTGGACATCGCATTGAATTTGAATCCAGGGCGGGGGAAGGTTCATCCTTCCGGCTGATTTTTGGAACAACTCAAAACCTTACACCATTGTAAGGTAAGTGAAAGAAAAATCGATTTTTTGAAGATGGGATAGAAGATATACTGATCACAAGTCAAGTGTATGGAAGGGAGAACTTGTGATGCTAAAAGTGAAGCAAGTAAGCAAGATTTATGAAGGAAAGATCGCCTATCGTGCGTTAACCGATATTAACTTAACCATTGATGAAGGTGAATTTGTAGGAATCATGGGTCCATCAGGAAGCGGAAAAACGACGCTGCTGAACATGATTGCCACCATTGATGAACCGACAACAGGAGAAATCCTGATCAATGAAAGGAACCCTCATATCTTAAAGAAAGAGGAGTTAGCCCAATTCCGCCGGCGCGAATTAGGATTTGTCTTCCAGGACTTCAATTTGCTTCATACCTTAACCGTTGAAGAAAATATTGTCCTGCCGTTAACATTGGACGGGAAAAAAGTAAAGGATATGAAGGAAAAGGCATATGAAATCGCTGAAAAACTGGGGATTACAGGCATTATGAAAAAACGGACGTATGAAATATCCGGCGGCCAGGCGCAAAGAGCAGCTGTGGCACGCGCGATGATTCATACGCCTAAGCTTCTATTGGCAGATGAACCGACAGGAAATCTGGATTCCAAGTCTTCCAAGGATGTAATGGAGATGCTTGAATCTATTAATAAAACTGAGAAGACAACCATGATGCTCGTCACGCATGATGCGCAGGCAGCCAGCTATTGCAACCGGGTCATCTTCATCCGGGACGGAAAGTTCTATTCGGAGATTCATCGCGGTGATAACCGCCAGGCTTTTTTCCAAAAGATCATCGATACACTTTCTTTGCTGGGAGGAGATGCACATGACCTTTCGTCAGTTCGCGTTTAATAACGTCATACGCAACAAACGGCTGTATGCAGCCTACTTTCTCAGCAGTTTATTTACGGTCATGGTTTTCTTTACTTTCTCGATTTTTGCAAATCATCCTGTACTAAGCGGGGATGATATGAACTCAACTGTCACGAAAGGCATGAATGCAGCAGCAGGGATTATTTATGTGTTTTCCTTCTTTTTTGTTTTATATTCGATGAGTTCATTTTTGCAATCCCGGAAAAAAGAGTTTGGGTTATTAATGATTCAGGGCATGTCCATGAAACAAATCCGTCTGATGGTGTTTTTGGAAAATATGCTGATTGGCTTTCTGGCAACCCTAAGCGGAATCCTCCTTGGCGTTGTTTTTGCGAAGGCGATTTTGCTGCTGGCAGAAAATGTTTTGATTATTGAACGTACGCTGTCGTTTTATTTTCCAGTGAAGGCCATCCTGATCACCTTTGTTTCCTTTATTATTTTATTTTTCTTTATTTCCTTATTTGTTACGTATGTTCTGCGCAGCAAAAAGCTGATTGAATTGATTAAAGGAAATAAAATATCGAAGGGTGAGCCAAAAGCGAATCTTTTCTTAACGGCGTCAGCTGTCCTTCTATTAGGCGCGGGGTATGCTGCTGCCTTACTGGCAGAAGGAATGCTGGTAATAGCCGCAATGGTGCCCGTGATCATCGTTGTCTGTATTGGAACCTACTTATTATTTACGCAATTAAGCGTGTTTATTATTAGAAGATTAAAGAAGAATGAACGGGTTTTCTGGTTTAAAACCAATATGCTGCTGTTTTCGGACTTAGCTTTTCGCATGAAGGATAATGCGCGCACTTTTTTCATGGTAGCTATGGTTTCAACGGTTGCATTCAGTGCGATTGGCACTTTGTTCGGATTTCAATCCTTCCTGACCTCAAGTATAAAAAATGTGAATGCGACTACGTTTTCCTATAAAACCTATGAAGAAAATGAAGAGCAGAATGTGGCGTTCATCAATCAAACATTAAAGGAAGAAAAGATTGAATCCGCATCGGAGCATACCATTTTACGTTACTTTGAAATTGGCGGGGATACCATTCTGATTGCAAGTCAATCCGCTTTTAACCGCTTTGCCGCACTCATTGGCGAAGATGCAGTTGTCTTGAAAGACGGGCAAGTAATGGTGGTGGAGTTTGAAGGGACCCACTTCGGACAAACGAAGGAACTGCTGAATGAAACGATTACACTGACTTCAGGTGCAGCTTTAAAACCAAAAGAAGTCATCCACTCTAAAGCACTGCCGGCAACAGATTCGTATTATATTGTGTCAGATGAAGACTATAAAAAGCTTCCTGAATCAAAGGATCAGCAAAGCTATTATGCGTGGCAGGCAACAGATGGAGAGGAAGGAGGAATGGCTGCCTCTGAAAAGCTATACGAGAAATTGCCTAGGTATGAAATTATGTCAGTAGACTATGAAATACATGAAATTATGAAAGGCTATGGGCCCATTTTATTTGTCGGACTATTTATCGGGATTGTCTTTTTCGTATCGGCCGGCAGTTTCCTATATTTCCGGCTTTACATGGACTTGGATGAGGACAAACAAAAATTCAAGTCAATATCCAAGATGGGATTAACCGAAAAAGAGCTGAAAAAGGTATTGAACAGGCAGACCATGATTCTGTTTTTCGCGCCGATACTCGTCGCTCTTATTCACGGAGCTGTAGCTCTGACAGCGTTATCGAACCTGTTCTATTTTAATCTCTTTAAGGAATCAGTTATGGTTTTAAGTGTGTTCTTGGCCATCCAGGTTGTTTACTTCTTTATTGTACGCTTTTTCTATACGAAGCAGATTAAGGCGTCGATATAAATAAATATGGGAAAGTTAGGGCCAGGTCATATCTGGCCCTTTTTAAATGGAAATTGACAGGGGAAAAGGGATTTGAGAAGACCTGGTGCTCATTCGGACAGGAGAAGGAGAAAGCTGACGGGAGAGTCCGAACCCGTAGCTGGTACAGGTCCCACCCTGACGGATATCACAAGTCATATGATGATAATATCTTCAATCCCTGAAGCGGCGGCTTCCTCCACAATGTATTGAATAGCGGGCTTGTCGACGATGGGGAGCATTTCCTAGGGCTGTGCCTTTGTGGCCGGCAGAAATTGGGTTCCGTGGCCTGCAGCGGGAATAACTGCTTTTTTAATCATAAAATCCCACCCCTTTCCACTCTGTTTTTATGTCGGAGGTGGTTGTATTATCCCTTCCTGAATATTTTGCCCCTGTTCGTGAACCCTAAAGCTGTAAATAATCCTGAACTCAGAGGTGTAAAGGTTGCTTTTTAAAAAAATGACAGCCGAGAAAAATCTCCTTATTCTGGCCGGTATTGCCTTAGTTTTGTTTGTATCCCCCCTTTACATATTAGGTGAAAACGCCCATATCCGCGTTCATGATAATCTTGACTCCAATCTGGCCTGGTATAAAGTCCTTTCTGAAAGCGGGCAGCTGACAGGGTCGATTGACGCTGTCATTCCACAAATCATGAACGGAAATTTGTCCCGCAATGCGTTTGGCTCTGAATATACAATAATTGTTTGGCTGTATGCCCTTTTTCCGACGATGATCGCTTATGCACTCAGCCAGACGATCACAAGGGTATTTGCATTCATCGGCATGTATTTGCTTTTGAAAAAGCATTTTCTTAAAGAAGAAAAGTGGGCGCCCATCACGATTGGGACAGCCCTTGCTTTTGCCTTCACGCCATTCTGGCCATCCGGGATGCTGAGCACACTTGGGATGCCGCCTGCGCTTTGGGCTTTTTTAAACATCAGGCAGGGGGAAAGGTCGTGGAAAAATGTCCTTGCCCTCACACTATTGCCTTTATATGCGAGCATTGTCCTTGGATTTTTCTTTTTCCTGAGCGCCATGGGGCTTTTCTGGCTGACGGACGTGATCCGGAAAAGAACATGGAATTGGCCATTTCTTTTATCGATTGTTTATATGACCGGAATTTTTTTTATAGTGGAATACAGGCTGGTTTATTCGTTTCTTTTTGACGATGAGCCGAACAGCCGGGATGAATATTTTCATGCGAGGTTAACCTTTTGGCATTGCGTCAGGCTAGCCTTCAAGAACTTTGCTCTAGGGCACCACCATGTTGCCACGATGCATACTCTGGTCATTCTTCCGCTGATGTTTGTGGCGCTTTTTATGACGATAAGGCAGAAAAATTGGAAGAAGGAAAAGGTGTTTATGTTTCTGTTTTTCCTTAATTTTGCTTTATCTGTATGGTATGCCTTCTGGTTTTACAAAGGCTGGCTGCCGCTTACTGAGCGTTTTCATGTGCTTGATACATTCAACTTTGCCAGGTATCACTTTTTAAGGCCGCTTGTGATTTATGTGCTATTCGCGCTATCTTTGAAAATCATTTGGGCACATGGACAGTTCTGGAGGAGGCTGGTCCCGGTTTTTGTGCTTGCCCAGGTGCTTGCCGTGTCCTTTTTTAACGAGGAAATTCTTTTTCAGAATAAGCCAACTGTCAAACAGTTTTACGCGGAAGAACAGTTCGCGGCTATTGAGGAATACATTGGTCTCCCGCAGGAGGATTACCGGGTGGCAAGCATTGGACTTCATCCAGCCATTGCTCAGTACAATGGGTTCTACACGCTGGATTCGTATAATAATTTCTATCCTTTAACATACAAATATCAATTCCGGAAAATCATTGAAAAAGAGCTGGAAAAAAATAAAACCATCCGCATTTATTTTGACGAATGGGGAGGAAGATGTTATCTCTTTACGGACGAGCTTGGCAAGCATTATATGTTTAAAAAGCGCACGAAAAAAAGGCTGAAGGATCTTGAATTGAATACAGAAGCCTTTAAGGCCATGGGCGGTTCCTATCTTTTTTCCTCCGTTCCGATCGACAATGCGGGAGATAATCAGCTTGTGCTGGAAAAGGTTTTTGAATCAAAAAGCTCTGTGTGGAAAATCTACCTATATAAAGCCATATAAGCAGGAGGAAATAAGAATGAACAACCCAGTACTTACCATCGTAGTTCCTTGCTATAACGAAGAGGAGGTACTGCCGGATACGATTGAACAGCTGGATGGTTTGCTTGAAGAATTAATGGATGATGATCTTGTTTCTGATAAAAGCAAAATTCTGTTTGTAGATGATGGAAGCAGGGACCGGACTTGGCAGCTCATTTATAAGCAGAGTCTCAATAACCCCCAAGTGCGGGGGCTGAAGCTTGCCAAAAATGCAGGACATCAGAATGCCCTGCTTGCGGGCTTAACCGCTGCAGGAAAGGTTTCGGACTGCACGGTGTCCATCGATGCCGATCTTCAGGATGATATTGCCGTGATCCGGGAGTTTATCCTGAAATTCCGGGAAGGGTATGACATTGTCTATGGAGTGAGAAGAAAGAGGGAGAGTGACACGTTTTTCAAAAGAAGCACCGCACAGGGATTTTATAAACTGATGAAGAAAATGGGCGTTGATCTTGTATACAACCATGCCGATTTTCGCCTGATGAGTAAGTGTGCATTGGAAGAGCTGCAGCGCTATGAGGAGACCAATCTGTTTTTGCGCGGAATTGTGCCTTTGCTGGGCTTTAAAACAGCTAATGTTTACTATGACCGCAAAGAGCGTCTTGCTGGGGAAACGAAGTATCCGCTGAAAAAAATGCTGGCCTTTTCCTTTGAGGGCATTACTTCTTTTTCCGTGACGCCGATCCGGATGGTATTGGCACTGGGCATCGGATCATTTATTATCAGCCTGCTATTTGGCCTGTACTTTCTTGGACTGCGCTATTTTGGCGAAACTGAAACGGGCTGGACCTCATTAATCGCCTCGATCTGGATGCTTGGCGGACTTCAGCTGACAGCCATTGGCCTCGTGGGGGAATATATAGGGAAGATCTATAAAGAAACGAAGCGCAGACCTAAATTTTCAATTGAAGTAGATGCCTTTAATCTGCCGATTTCCCGACATTTGATTATGGACGGAGACCAGGATGATGAGCTCGCGGACATTCATTTTGGAACATTATCTGAAACGAACTAATACCTTCATTCGATTTTTGCTTGTCGGAACAGTCAATACATTCGTGGGATTATCAATGATTTTTATGCTGCTGGATTTGGCGGAGCTGTCTTATTGGACAGCTACATTTTTGGGAAATGGTACGGGGGCAGCTGTCAGCTATTTCCTGAACAGAACGTTCACCTTTAGAAGCGGGGCAAGCATTCAAAGCAGTGCGGTGCGCTTCATTTTTATTCTGTTTTTATGCTATATTCTTTCTTATTCCATAAGCGGCCTGGCTGCAGAATTTATCCAGGCTTTTACCCTGCTCGGACATGATGTTTCGCCTGAAGAGCTTGCAGTTCTTTTGGGAGCGGGCATTTACACATTAACTAACTATATCGGGCAAAAATACCTCGTTTTTACTAAATAGTGAAACTAAAATGAATGGCCAACAAAGCAGGTTTTGGGGAACGTTCACGGGGGAGCCAAATTAGTGTCTCACTTATTAAAGGTGAGACTAATATCCCTGCAAATTCAGTTTTCCTACTTTGATTTTGAAATGGGTTCATCAGCAAGGACTCCATGAAAGGAGACATGCCTCTTTCTAAAAGCCCTGTGGATGGATTGTAAATAAAATGCAATAGTGTTAACCTGAAACGACATAGTGTCTTTCCCTATGTAAAAAGGAGCGAAAACACTATGCTTAGTAAGGAAGAAAACTTACTATTCATTAGAGAACTTGGACGTTTGCAGACTGATTTTGAGAACTGTAGCGATGATCAAGTACGCAACAGCATTCATCAGGATATTCTTTTACTTCTAAAGGCGATATCAATGACTGCTATGAAATAGCAGTTTTTTTTATGCTTAATATTCGAAGTTTGTGCATGCTCGAATGGAGGAATGATGTCTTTCTTTGTGTGTTTTCTTGCATATAATTCTGAAAAGTGCTAATCTAAATAAGAATTATTTTTGTTCGGTGTAAAGGATAGTTTGAGTAGTACTTTACGTCTTGATGATCACTGAGAGCAAGGATAGTAACACAATGTGTGTTTATACGCACAAGGAGGCAACAAAAATGGAAAATGGTAAAGTAAAATGGTTTAACAGTGAAAAAGGCTTCGGATTCATCGAACGCGAAGGTGGAGAAGACGTATTCGTTCATTTCTCAGCTATCCAAGGCGAAGGTTATAAATCTTTAGAAGAAGGTCAAGAAGTGACTTTCGATGTTGAACAAGGTCAGCGCGGAGCTCAAGCAGCTAACGTGCGTAAAGCTTAATTATAAAACCAAACTCAGGGCAGGCTCTTAATGGGCCTGTTTTTTTGTGAAAATAAGGAACCCCGCTCACGAATGAGCAGGGCACATGTACACAGTAAATCAAATGGTAAACAAAGTGTATCATATTATTGTGAATTTTCCTAACAGACTTTGAACAAAGAGTGGCGGAAATCCTATCCCCGGTCAACCTGCATCATAATTTTAGTAACAAAATACTCCTTATCATTCTGTACAACGGTATCATAAATGAACTCTTCAAAAACATACTCTCCCAGGACTAAATGCAGCCGTTCCATCTCTGAAAAAAACCGCTCATATGTATGGCTGATTGTTTTTTCGCTCCCGACATGATAGCCGATGAGGAAATCCCCCTTTACAGCTCGAAAATATGGATGTCCTTCCTTTGGATTTGGCTGTTCAATATATAAATAGCTGTAGTTAGAGAATTCCCCCTTTAGCACCTGCTCCCGCTTCGTAATGGACCCTATGGGATAGCCTGAATCAAGCTGAGAGATCTGCAATTCATTAATAAAATCTGAGATGACCTCTACAAATTTTTCATCCGATATATTTTGAATATTCCTGCTTAGGTAGAGTGTTGCTTCCGGCAATGGTTGAAGCGTAACTTGGCTAAATTCAAGATGCGACGCTTCTTCCATTAAGGAAATTTTGGCCTCGATCATTTTCTCCTTCATTTCAATTTCCTGCCGCTTTTTCACAATCTCTTCTTTTTTCCGGTACATGATGGATAAAAAGCTTTCAGGCGATTTATTTTGCATGTACTGCTGAATATCGTTGAGCGACATGCCAAGATCCTTTAACAAATCAATTACAAAAAATAATTCTAATTGGTGAATGGAATAATAGCGGTAGCCTTTTTCATTTTTCTTCACAGGAGATAAGATCCCAATCTGATCGTAATAAAAGATTGTCTGCTTGTTTACCTTGCAAAGCTTTGCAAATTCACCTGTCGTTAAATATTTGCCATCTTTTTTACTCATTTTTTACATCACTGCCCTTGACTATATAGTTACTATATACTCTAGGATATATCGTATAAATAAATCAAGTTTGTTTGCGGGAAATTGTTTTGTAAGGAGCATGATATAGATGAAGACTCAAAAAATTACACTAGGATTATTATTAACCAATTTATTCATAGCCTTTTTGGGTATCGGCCTCGTCATTCCTGTTCTGCCTACATTAATGAATGAGTTGGGCATAACGGGAACTACAATAGGGTATTTAACAGCCGCTTTTGCATTGGCTCAATTAATTGTTTCCCCGTTTGCAGGGAGAGCAGCCGATAAATGGGGCAGGAAAATCATGATTGTTCTGGGCTTATTTATTTTCGGCATTTCAGAATTTTTATTTGGGATCGGCAAAGAGATCGAGCTGCTATTCGTTTCCCGGATTTTAGGCGGAATTAGTGCGGCCTTTATTATGCCGGCCGTTACAGCCTTTATCGCGGATATTACAACGACGGATACAAGGCCAAAAGCACTCGGTTATATGTCAGCGGCCATTAGTACCGGATTTATTATCGGTCCCGGCATCGGCGGATTTTTAGCGGAGTTCGGAACGCGCGTGCCATTCTTTTTTGCAGGAGGCCTCGGGGCACTGGCAGCTGTTCTTTCAATGATTTTATTAACTGAGCCTGAGCGCAATGAAGAAGAAAAGCACGAAGAGGCCTCAGGAGGCAGAACCGGCATCCAGCGTATAATAGAGCCAAAATATTTCCTTGCCTTTATTCTGATTTTTATTGCCTCATTCGGACTGGCCGCTTTTGAATCTTTCTTTAGCTTATTTGTGGATCACAAGTTTTCATTTAAACCATCTGATATCGCCATTGTGATTACGGGCGGAGCCATTTTTGGCGCAGTGTCGCAAATCCTGCTGTTTGACCGTCTCACTCGCATTTGGGGCGAAATCAAACTGATACGCTACAGCTTAATTCTATCAGCCGTGCTTGTGTTCTTAATGACGGTGGTTCATTCCTATTTCGCTATATTGCTTGTAACTTTCATTGTTTTTGTAGGATTTGACCTATTCCGTCCGGCTGTCACTTCTTATCTTTCCAATATCGCCGGAAATGAACAAGGCTTCGTCGGGGGCATGAACTCGATGTTTACCAGCCTGGCAAATATCAGCGGACCTATTATTGGGGGTATGCTGTTTGATATCGATATTAACTACCCTTACTATTTTGCGACTGTCATCCTTGCAGTGGGGATTGGTTTAACGCTGGTTTGGAAAAAGCCTGCAGAGAAACCAGCTAAAGTTGTGAAGGTAGTATAGCAACTCATTCAAATACTTCTTCCAAAAAATTAATAGATTTGGGAATAGTTCAGGATATTATAAAAGAAGTATTAATTACCTGAAAGAGAGTTGATTTATTGTGGATACTCAAATAACTGCGAAAATTAAAATTAATAAGCCGGCTAATGAGGTGTTTGATGCCATAGCAGACCCATTTAAAATCGGTCATTTCTGGTTCTCATCGAGTTCCGATAGATGGGAACAAGGGAAGTCCATTACAGTGAAATATGATGAATATAACGCAGAAGGCATTTTAAATGTTTTAGAAATTGAGGAAAATAAGAAAATCGTGTTTTCATGGGGCGGAGAAGCGAATGAAGAAACGGTTGTTGTCATTACACTGAATGAGCCGGATCATTTGAGTACAATCATTGAGGTGAACGAATCTGGTCTTGACGAAAATGACCCTGAAGTCGTAAGCAAAATGCTGGGACAAAAAGAAGGCTGGATCTATATGCTAACTTGTCTTAAGGGCTATTTGGAACATGGTATTAGTGATTTGAGGGCATCATTAATCCATTAAAGATTTCAACTCTGTTATTGGCTGTTAACCCAGGCATAATAATTGGAAGGTTAGCATGCATAATGCAAAAAGAGTGAATTAACGTTTAATTCACTCTTAACCAGAATTAATTTTTAGCTCCATTATCCGGGTATGGCTGACCGTATCATATCCATCCTACATATAAAGCTTTGCAGGAACTAGGAAGGGATTTAAAAACTATTTTTTTATGCGAATACCTACATTTCGAGAAAGTACGTAGAGAAATTAATGCCGGATTAAATATAGTGGAAAATTGGCATTCAGCCGGGGACTTCGTTTTTTATGGAAAAGGTGGAGAAATCCAAAAGAATCAGCCAGAAGAACAAGAAATCGCTATCCTTAGTCTCCAATTACTGCAAAATTGTTTAGTCTTAATCAATACTCTCAAAATCCAACATATACTCAAAGAAAAAGAATGGATGGACCAGATGACCGGTGAAGACTATCGCGCTTTTACTCCTCTTATTTACAATCATATAAATCCATATGGAGAATTTCGAATGGATTTAGATAAAAGACTTGCAATATACTAAACACTTTAATACGAATGGACCAATTCTAAAATGGATTGGTTTATTTACCATTTTTTCCTGAAATTGCACTTCAGTTCAGTTGCTGGTTCTACCCCTATACGGCGATTCAATTAAGTTTGACGTAGAAATTCATATCTATGATATAAACTTTTCCGCCCTCGATTATTCCAAAAGGGGTTATCGAGGGTTTTATGTAGAATCGGACTACCGGCTATCCTCCAGTATTTCTTTCTGGATTTTCCCTATTCGTAAGCCTTGTTATCCGCTACTCCTTGGACTCACCTGCAAACTCTAGAAAACCATACCCGCAGACCCTAAAGCCATCTAAGCCCCGCGAAAACCATACTTCGAACGAAAATGTCAGTTTAGATATAATTTAACGTTGTTAAAATCGGGTTATTCGTCATGAAAATTTGCTTACCGTTGTAAAATCCATTTTCCTGACGCTACATGTATTGAATGTCGAGAACATACGCTTAGGAAACATGTAAAAACCTGAAGAATGTCAACACCTCTTCAGCGTATGCCTCTCTTCTACTCTATCATGATTTAATCTTTGTGATCTAATTTAGTTAATATCTTTCTTATATTCTCATTAGTTTCTTTTTGATTGGTAAGGATCCTAAATGCAACCCAGACTACAAATATAATTGGGATAATATAAAAAATTAAAAACGGTATAAGTGCGAAATTCAACTAAATACACCTCCTGTAGCATTTCTACAAAGTAATTTCTATCGAAATTATATCACATCGCCAATATATGCATAATTTCCATAGTAGTAAAATTATTACAATTTTGTGAAAAAATGCACAAAAATTTGGGGTTTTTGTTATATTATGGATGTGCTACATAACTCTACAAATTAGGAGGATTTACATGGGGAAATTGAAATGGTTGGGATTTTTGGTAGTCGCGGTTGGAATTATGGTTCTTGGTAGTGGTTTTTCAAATGCAAGTGCAGTCGAAATAGGAAAAAACAATGATAAAAAGACAGAAGAATTTGAACTACAGTTTGACATGACTATGGAGGATGTACAAGAAAAGAAATATGTCAAAGAGAACGGGGAAGAAGTTACTGTTACGATAGAACCTGTTGAGACAGTAGAGGAGCCTGGTCTTGAACATAGCCAACCAAGTGGTAATGGTCTAATTTCTCCACTTGCTACTCACTATTTTCCATATGGTACAACTACCTATAAGGTGAGTGCATTCACACCATATTTAGGTATGAGTTATTATATTAAAGTGTATGTACCTAGTGGAAATATAAGTGGATCCAAAATAACTAGTGCTTACGATGCGAATTATTGGATTATTGGAGGATACTTATCTGGCATAGGTTTAACTCGGTCAGATAAATTAGCTAATTATTCAGCTGATGCTATTTGGATGGGGGGACTTGGTGCCTCAAATGTTTATTTAAAGGCATCATTATCTAATAATGTAATAACCACTTCTAATAGAATGTAACAATTATATTCATCTAAAGTTCCAGTTAAATAGACAATATATAGTACAAAAAAAGGATCGTTGAATTATCGTTCATGAGTAGCTAATGTTTGAAAGAGATCCGAAAATCCTACCCGAAGATCTGTTTCTTTTAAAATAACAATGAGGTACATGGGGACAGGTTCCGTGTCCCAGGAGTGATTATTAGTTGGATAGGAGGGACGGGGCACCTGTCCCTCTGATCACATGAAACTGGTGGACCTTTGGACAGGATAGGAGAAAATCCAAGAAAAGGAGTCCGACCCCGGTCTTTATATTTCAGCATGTACAAAACGTGTTCCTGCAAAAGCAGGAGCGTTTTTTTTGCCGAAGAGTAGGGACAGTTTAAATAGAAAAAGGAAAAATAATACAAGGAGGAGAAGTAATTATAAAAAAGGAGTGGTTATTTTGTGGACTTCACAATGAAAGGGATAGATGATGAATCAGCTTATAGAAAAGAGTGGACTGAGCTTTACAGAAACACCAAATATCTTAAGGAACAAGGTCTCATAATGTATGTGATTCCATCTTATCGATATGCTGATAAACGGATTGCTAGGTTTTTGGCCACTCATTTTTATATTGTAGGCATGATGAGATTCTCGGATGAGATTATGATGATTTCCGTCAATATATATTTATCGGTAATTTTTGTGATGGAGAAAGTCACACTGGTAGACCGCTTCGTCGCTGCCAATAAAAAGTGGACTGTTCCTGCAGGGGAAGAAAAATTAAGGACTTGTCTTACAATATCATCCCACGTTCGCTTTAAGCTTTTGGGGTTTTTAATAGGAAATAATGTCCATTCACCAAGCTGAGCATTGTTAGTTAATTTAAAAAGAGCTTGGTATTGTTTTGGGAAGACAACACTTAATTGTTCTTCTGTTGATCTTATATGTAAATCCGTAGCACCAGCGTTACTTCTTTCAATTAGGCAGATTACGTCATCATTAATATGTACCATTCCTTCATATTCTTTTTACAAAACATTTCTTGTTTTTTCTTCAAAAGTCTTCTTATGCTATCCAGTCTTAAGATTAAAAACAAAGAAAAATGGGCTGCTAATACAGCCCATCGTTGTTCATTTTTTGCGCCCTTTAGTAGAACAGCTAGTGTGGTTGAATAGGGTACCGACAATATTTCACAGTAAAGAAAATTCACCCTATAAAATGAGCACTACCCTTAATCACTTATGAAAACTTCGCGTCATTCTTTTGTTGAAACGCTATTAAACCCACAATGCTTATTCTTAATTTATCCCTAGTGCTGTCTTAATGGACTCAATTGTTTTTCCATTGGACTCCTTTTCAGCAGTAGGGGTATCTAATACATAATCGTTTTCTTTTAAGTAATTAGCTTCAAGCAACTTGAAATCTTTTGCATTAACTGTACCATCGAAGTTAATATCGGAATCACGATTATTCGTTCCCCAATATTTTTCAAGTAAAATCACGTCATGAATGTCAACTACATTATCCTTGTTAAGATCCCCTGCATTAGATTTTGCCGTATAGTAATACGCACTCTCGCCAATATTATGCTCACCCTCTTTTCGTCCAATTTCAAGAGGTGTGTAAGTTGTAAAATGACCTGGAACCTCGATTATAACTGTATATAACTGTTCAGTAATAGGCAGTTTATTTATATAAATTGTTCCATTTTTTTGAATTTCTCCATTATATACCTGACCCTTTGAATCTAGCACTTTAACTTGTGCATCAATTGTTCTATAGTCCATCGTAAAGTTATAACTGCCGTCCTCATTATATAACCCTGCAACATTTAGCTTTGCTTCTGCTTTTGAATAGGCTGGAAAGCTTGGCAATAAACCGATTTGTGTAGACGGTCTTATCGTTGTTCCATTAATGTCTTTATACAAGGATGACGTGACTATAAAAAATTGAGTGTATAAATTTACAAATTCTTCAGCCTTCGTATCTACTTCCAGATCAAACAATGGAGTATCACCAATTAAACCATCTCCAGGTGCTTTTATATTTATAGTAGTCATTATGCTAGTTGTTCCCTTAGAAGTAGCTGTAAACTCAGTGTCTTCGGATAAAGCCTTATTTTTAATAAATTCTACGGAATCGAAATATCTTGATACATAATCGAGGTTAATCGTTAGATCTTTTGCATTTTGTAAACCATGACTGTAGAACGTATAAGTTAATTTATCTCCCATTGTAAAGGACTCTTTATTTGGTTTAGCGTAAATATATTGTGCCCCTGATTTAACATAATAAACGACCTTAGGAACAGTTGAATTTCCAGCTTTGTCCGCACCCGCAAATTGAAGCATAGTAACTGGATTGTATGAATCTACCAGAATTTCTTTATTAAACTTTCCATTTTTATCGACAGAAATACTTACGGACGGAAAGTTACTTCCGTACCAAACTTTATTATTAGCTTGCGTGACATTGATACCGCTAGTTTCCATTTCCTTTGCTTCATTATCAATAACACTTCCAGATAATGTTACTGTTTTTTGGCCAGGTGCCAATTCAACAAATGGGAGATCCCCTTTAGGCAGAGCATTTGTTTCATCTAAAGTGAATGTTGGACGACTGTTATCAATGTATAGTTGATCTGTCTTTATAAACTGTTTACCGTCTAGATTTGTACCTATGACTTTAATTTTGTATAATCCATCCTTTGCTAATATAGAGACATATCCAATCGGTTTCTTTGCATTTCCTGTAAATGGATAATATCTTCCATAGAAACCATCTTGAACGTAATAATCGACGTCGATTGCTGCGCCAGAAGTATTAATTGATTTTATTAGACCCAAGTCTTTATTTGTTTGGGGATCAACTAAAATAAAATCTAATGTTTTCATTGGTGAATTTAGTTTGAAATCTAAATCAGTAGTCTTTACGCTATAAGGGTTCTTTACACGATTTGTTGAAATACTTGGTGAATGAACTTTGAAATATTCGAAACCTTCATCAACTAGACGTAGGCCAAATGGAATTTGATAGTTTTCATCTGGATCCTTTTCATTTACTACATGAATATATCCCTCATATGTGCCTTTTCTAGCAGTCTTTGGAATGAATAACTTTGCAGGTATAGTTTCCTGGCTATTTTTTTTAATTTTAACCGATTCGGGCACTACTACAGACACACCATTTTCCTTGGCATCTAAAGACCCCCGGACTCCAGCATTATACTCTACCGAAATGTTATACTTCTTCATTTTATCACTATGATTTGAGATTAGAATATCCGTTGTTTTCTTGATATCATCCTTATCCATTGGAATAAAACCATAGCTAAGGCCACCTGTTTGTTCATTAATAAGTTTTATTACATTATTTTCAATATAGGGTGTTTCATCTTGAACTGCCAGTTCTGTACTAGAATATATCGCTTCAAATGGGTCTACTCTTCCGGCCCCTACTTCAAACACACTATACTGACCCTTTAAAGGATCTGCTGTATTCATTAAAACTGTTTTAACATCTGCAGGTGTATAATCTGGATGTGCCTGCAAAAGTAATGCAGCAATCCCAGCAACATGAGGAGTTGCCATCGATGTACCCGACATTCTCAAGTATGCAGAGGAATAATCTGAAAAATCATTTTTGTTGCTAATATATGAAGGTACTGTTGATAAGACAGAAACTCCCGGTGCCGTAATTTCTGGTTTGATATCATATAATGTTCCAGATGGTCCTCTGGAGCTAAAGCTAGCTAGTTCATCACCTGGAATTTCAGCTTCTCCAATATCCCCCAACGTAACGGTCGGCGTACCATTGGCGAATAACTCATTAACTGCCAAACCGTCTTTATTTGTCATTGAGAATACCGGAATATTTTCATTGCTTTCTCCCAAATAATAAGGAATTTGTCCCTCTGTGGCATTGGTGTTATATATTATCACACCTGCAGCTCCATTTTGCTTTGCGTATTGCATTTTATCAATAAGGGCATATGTGCCGCGAACGACAAATGCAATTCTGCCTTGAACGTTTTTTCCTATATAATCTTTTGCTCCACCTTCACCTACATTTACAATTTCGAATGTTTTTCCAGAAAAGTTAGTGAAATCATCTGCCCATTTTTTGGTCATCAATTGTAATGTGCCCTCAGAGCTATTACCATCTGCCACAAATTTACTCGCAAATGTTGTTACCTTAGTGCCTGCAGAACTCGCTCCAACTGTTAATGCTAGTGCTGCTGCCCCTGGAGAACCTAATGTGTACATTCCACTTTCTCCAGAGTTGCCTGCTGCTACTACAGCAGTAACACCGCTTAATACTGCATTATCGATAGCTAAGCTTGTTGCTTCTAATGGATTGTTTAGTGAAGAACCTAACGAAAGGTTAATAATATTCATCCCATCTGCCACTGATTTATCAATCCCGGCAATAACTGCAGAATTAGTACCTGAACCATATGGGCCCAATACGCGGTATACAAATAAATCAGAATCAGGCGCAACTCCAGTTACTTTATAATCAGAATTGTTTTTAGCTTGACCGGCAATTGTTCCTGACACATGTGTGCCGTGATCAGTGTAATACGTATTTCCATTTATCATTTCTGATTTTCCGGAAGATTTCCATTGGGCATACGTAGCTTCCATTGGGTCATTATCATTATCTACAAAATCATATCCACCTTTGTAAGCTTCCTTTAAATCAGGGTGATTATAATCAATACCTGTGTCAATTACACCAATTTTTATATTTTTTCCGGTATAACCTTCTTTATGCAATTTATCAATCTGTAAAAATGGTATACTATCAATCTTTGTCTGATCTTTCTCCTCCTCTATTCCAATTGGTGGTTTGATTTGAATCGTTGTATCACTATAAACTGCTTTAACCATGTCAAAATCCAGCAATTTCTTAATTTGATTTGCTGGAAGTGTTACTGCAGCACCGTTAAATGCATTCTGATAAGTATATTTAATTCGAAAATTTTCCTTATCAGATTTCTCTTTTTTCCCTATTTTTTCTTGTAACTCCTTTTTAAATTGAACATGTGAATTTTCAATATTTTCTTCCGCTTTCTTAAACGAAATCGATTCACCTTTTGTAGCTTTTACTAATCGGGCTACTTTTACTGGAAGTTCTTTGAATTCAACAATCACTGATACCTCATCTTTACTAGTTAAATCCACATCATCAGATAATCTCAGTCCAGTCTTTAATTCTGTGGTATCTAATTTTTGCAATGCAGCCCTTTGTTCATCTGATAAAGAGCGAATAATATTCTCTGCCACACTCTCACTTGATAAAGCATACGTTGGCCTTTGAGAAATCACGGAAGAACTCAAGAGACTACTGCCGGCTAAAACAAGCACGGTTGTAGCTTGAAGAATTTTTCTCCTAATTCCTTTCATCACTTAACCCCCTCTTTCTTTTTATTAAAATCAATTTAGAAAAACAAAGTCAGAAAATATTCTGTCTTAAAGTTTATCAAAAAGTTTGCCTCTCTGACATTTCTGAATTTTACTTGAATAAGGTGTATTTATAGGATAAAGTAGAAAAAACTCATAAATACTAAAAAAACATGCATTTTTGCATATTTAAGGGAGTATGGGGGCTTGAACAAAAAATTAGGCAATGAAATAAAATGGCTAAGAAAAAAACTTGGCATTTCACAAAAAGAGCTTGCAAAAGGGATTTGCCATCAATCGGAAATTAGTCGTATTGAAGCGGGTGAGGTTTATCCACGAATAGATGTCTTACATAAAATCTCATTAAGATTAAGAGTTACCATTCAACATTTTTTATCACTGTCTAATGATCGAACAGACTATTTCGATGAAACTATAAAATATTTAATGTCCTTAAATAGATTGTTTAAGTATAAAGATATTTACGATTTAACCAATAGCGAACTTAATTATAGAATTAAAAAAGATAATTACTATTTCTTTACTTTTCTAGTATGGCAAAATACTGTAGCAAAATTTAAATTAGGTATATTAAATTACACAGAGATCATTGAAATTTTGCTGCAATTAATAAACGATGATCAATCCTTTATTCTCGATGATTTTTTGGATTTAAAAATCATTAACAGTATTGCGACTATTTACGCAGAAAGTTGCTGTTACAATGATGCCATCATTTTTTACAAACAAATACTTGATACGGATGTAAAATCAGAAAAATTCCCCATTTTTAAAGCAAAAGTAATTAATAACTACTCAAAATGCCTATATATTTTAGGAAGATACCATGAATCCATAAAAATTAGTAAAGCAGGGATAAAAATATGCAAAGAAGAGTATAATATGGAAATAATCGGGTATTTATATGAGAGATTAGCAGAATCACAAGAAAAATTACTAGATGAATTTCCAGAGAAAGAGATAGCTAAAAACTACTACAAGGCGATATTTTATCTACAAGTATTAAATGTCCAGCCATATATTATAAAGATTAAAAAATCAAAAAAACGCTTCCTCGAACTTATAACTATTAATGACCTATTTAATACGGATGAAATTTCAGCCACTGATTACCAACATGCATAGGTACTTACTCAATTACTGCTCCTGCTAGTTGGCTGACGCTCCTTGGGGTACGGCAACCATAATAAATCTTTACCAAATCTCATGTATTGAGCTGAAGACAGTTTAATACCAATCAAAATCAATTTCTAACTTTATTGCAGCAGCAACTTTTGTTAAATAATTGCAAAAGTTGTTTTTTCTTAATAAACCTTTTCGGGGGGACATGCAAAAATACCCTATTTGTATACAAGTCTTTTTGCTGCCTGAACCACATAGATATGCAGTCTGTGCTGATGAGTATATCCCTATAAAGGAGTTTTATAAAGGGGTATTTGAAGAAATTTTTGTTTTCTATCATCCCTTTATTAGGCCTAAAGTTATTGGAGTTTGTCAGAAGGTAGTTAGCAATAAGAAGGATAAAGATAAATCTGCCGTATTGTAGATATAATACAAATTTTTACATGGAGTTGTTTTCTATGAGTAAGCCGCTGCTTAAGGGTGTGGAAGGAATATTTATTCCGGTTAAAGACCCGGAGCTGTCTGCAAAATGGTATGAAGAGGTACTTGGATTTCAGCTGATTTACATGGAAAAAGAGGCTTCAGTCATGCGAATTGGGGAACATGCCCAATCAGTGGTATGCCTCGTTAGAACCAGACATCATCAGCCTATGAAGTTTCCGGAAAATGTTTTTGGAGTGGGGAAATATTATAACTTTTTTCCTGAAGACATTGAAGAAGCCCACAAACTTTTACTCGAGAAGGGTGTAAAAGTGAATACAATAGATGGAGAAGGATCAACGAGATTCTTTACTTTCTTTGATCCTGATGATAATCCTCTGGGGGTTTGCCAGTACTCTCAAAACAGTTTAAGAGCTTCAGCTGATAATTGCCTGCGTTCTTCTATTAATAATCTTTTGAGGCACAGAAATTAATCAGCTTTTAACAGCCATTTTTAAATGGCCATTAGCAAAAAAGGCTGCCAATGCGGCAGCCTATTTAAGTGGTTAAGCTTCAAACGTAAAGGAGACTTTATATTTAAATATACCTGTATATTCCTGTCCGCCAACTAGTGAAAATAAAGCAATCTCTCGAATATCATTAAAAATAAAAGTAGCGCTGTCTACTGGCGGGACGTTTAAATTCATGCTTGGCCTGCTGTTGAAAACAATTAAAGCATTGAATCCAACCCCATTTGTGCTTTCAAATGAACCAATCATCGTCACGTCTATCTCCGGATCTGCAGTAAACACAATATTTCCAGTTGTGCTGCTGGTGCCAGAAACAGGAACACAATTTGAAAAAGTTAAACTTTGCTCATTTTCAGTAAGGGGGCGTGGAGGGCAATTATCATCACATCCGTTTTTATTAGAACTTAGCATTATTATTTTCTCCTTTCTCCTATAGTGTTTCTTACTTTATTAAGCTATGAGAAAAGGCAGAGAACGCTTGGACAAAGATTATGGTGTAAAGGTACATTTTGACCTTTTAAAATTTAGTAACTTGCTGCATTTTCTATTGCATGATAATGAGTAAATTAGATTAATCCTTAACTGGCTTTTCAGGAGCATATATGCTATTTTGTAAATATATAGTAGGCCTTTCTTTGTAAACGGGAAAGGTCTGCTTTTTATATATAAAAAAAGGATGGTGCATGGAATTGACAGTAGAATTGAAGTTTTGCAAGGTGCTTGATCCCAGCAGGGGGGTTATCTACTATGAACCATAGTCTTCCCGCCCTTACTGAAAAAGAATACTTTATTAAGCATCTGACCTTTATTGACGAAAACTATCAAGATCTGAACAGCCTCTATTTATCTTCCACTCCGCTGAAGGAGAGGAAAAGGGATTTCCTTAGCATTTATGTAAGTGAAGTAGAGCAATACATTGCTCTTTGTAATCAAGCTACAGCCATACAGCCCTTGAGAAAAGTATTTATTGGAACAAAGGTAACCGTAATATTTGACGGGGAGGATGACCGGGAGGATTATCATATCTGCCTTCCCGAACAGTCGGACCCTGATAATGGCCGCATTTCATTCTTGTCCCCGGTTGGCAGGCAGCTTCTGCTAAAAAATCTGGGTGAACAAACTTCATTGATTATACCAAGCGGCCAGCTGGATGTAGTCATCGAAAATATATCGTACTGGGACAAGGGGACAGGTTAACTGTCCCGGTAATGATAATTAATTGGAGCAGAGGGACAAGGGACCTGTCCCTCTGTCCCATCTCTTCTGCCCATGGCTTATCCGGAAGGGTGCCCGACCCATCCAGCGTATCCAGCCGGCCATGCGTGCATAGCTGGTGCAGGGGTGACAATCCTTAAAGTGTTTTTTAAGGAATCGTTTGTGATTCCGGATCCGGTGGAAGCCAGTACTGATGGACTCTCGCTGCTTTCTTATACGGGTACACCTCTGACAGCAGGGGGAGAGGTTAATAAGCTTGGTGTGAATATATCAATTGGCAGAGACACAGCTGGTGTTCATTGGCGTACTGATGGCATTGAAGGCATGAAGCTTGGTGAGGCAGTGGCCATTGGCCTTCTGAGGGATTACAGCTCAACATTTAATGAAAATTTTAGCGGTTTTACGTTAACCAAATTTGATGGAAAAAAAGTAACGATTAAATAAGTTTTAGCGACACATGTGCGAACTTCAGCGCCATGTGTTTTTTTGAGGATAAAAATTGGATCTCGATAATAGTCCTGTTCAGTGTCTGTCTTTGCGGCGCTTCAATTATTTGATGATTCTCCCGGATTTCATCTACTCCTGTCCGAATAGCCTATGCAGTCATGTGACAAATTTTTTCTCAAAAAACACCCCTTTGACATTTTCCTGACACATTGGGCCTTTAAAGTATGACTTGTAAGGACAATAACTAACTCAAATTCAAATAGATAAAAAGGAAGTGTATTAACATGACTGATTTTAACGAAGAAAGCAGAACCGAAAATCGGGAGGCGAAAAAGCCAGTCTGGAAAGGATTTCTCTCAACCGTTGCGGCAGGGGTGCTGGGTTCGGCGCTCACGCTGGCAGCCGTTCCGTTTTTCCAGGAAGACACGCCACAAGCGACGGTTCCGGAAGAAAATGTACAAGCTGAAAGCTCATCCAATCTGGATGTGACGCCAGTATCGGCTGCATCCAATTCCCTGGCGGACACGATTGAGCAGTCTTCCAAGGCCATTGTCGGCATTGTGAATATGCAGCAGCAAACCAATAATCCGTTCAGCCAAACGAGCGAGGCTGCCGAAAGCGGTACGGGATCGGGCGTTATTTTTAAAAAGACAGACGATGCGGCCTATATTGTGACCAACAACCATGTGATTGAAAATGCGAAAGAAATTCAGGTGACACTGCATGATGGCGAGAAGGTGACGGCAGAATTGGTCGGAACGGATGCGCTGACAGATATTGCCGTGCTGAAAATTAAAGGAGATGTAGACGCTGCAGCCATGCCGTTTGGCGATTCTTCCAAGCTAAGAGCTGGCGATCAGGTGCTGGCGATCGGCAATCCGCTTGGGCTTGATTTATCGAGAACAGTTACACAGGGAATCGTGAGTGCGGTCGACCGCTCAATTGAAGTCAGCACATCTGCAGGGGAATGGAACTTAAATGTCATTCAAACGGATGCAGCGATCAACCCTGGCAACAGCGGTGGAGCTTTGATGAACACAGCTGGCCAGCTGGTTGGAATCAACAGTTTGAAAATCGCGGATAGCGGAGTGGAAGGCCTTGGTTTCGCGATCCCAAGCAATGAAGTCAAAACACTGATTGATCAGCTGATTGAAAATGGACAAGTGATCCGCCCATATCTAGGAGTTGGACTGGCCAGCTTTGAAGAGGTGCCTCCGCAATATTTGCGCAATCTGCCAGAGGGGGTAACAAGCGGAGCGATTGTGGCCAACATTGATCCGGACTCGGCTGCTGCTAAAGCAGGACTTCAGGTGGAGGATATTCTCGTCAGCATTGGAGACAAGGAAATAACAAATTCTGGTGATTTGCGCAAGCATTTATACAGCGATTTTTCGATCGGCGATAAGGTCAAAATTGAATATTACCGCGGAAGCGAATTAAAGACAGCTGAAGTAACGCTAACAAGCAATCAGAAAGCGAATTAGGAAAGGGGAACAGGATGAAGAATAGAAAAGGTTTATATTGGATTTTAGGCAGTGTTTTTACAATTGGAGCAGCCGCAGCTATCTTTTTCACCATACAGGATAATACAGCGGCGACCGTAAACGGGGAAAAAATCAGTAAGGATGAGCTGCATGAGCGTCTTGTCGACCAGTACGGGCAGGAGCTTCTGGATTCGATGATTACCGAGAAAGTCATTGATCAGGAAGCGAAGAATGAAAATGTGAAAGTGACACAAAAAGAAATTGATGAAGAAAAGGCCGTTTATGCGGAGTCATACGGCGGTGAGGATGCTCTAAAGCAGACGATCGAATCAAGCGGCCTGACGATGGCTGATTTTGAGGAGGATGTCGAATCCTTCCTGGCAACGAAGAAGCTGCTTGAACCAAGGATAAAGATTTCGGAAGAAGATATGAAAGCCTATTTTGATGAAAACAAAGACAGCTTTGCCCAGGAGGAACAGGTGTCTGCGAGTCATATTTTAGTAGAAGATGAGAAGGCTGCAAAAGAAGTCATAGAAAAGCTGAATGATGGCGGGGACTTCGCGGAGCTGGCGGCTGAATACTCGACAGATGAGAGCAACAAAGATTCTGGCGGAGACCTCGGCTTTTTCGGAAAAGGAGACATGGTCGAGGAATTTGAAGAGGTCGCCTTCGCCCTCGAGCCAGGTAAAATCAGCGAGCCCGTTAAAACGGAATATGGCTATCATGTCATTAAGGTAGCAGAAAAGAAGGAAGCCAAAGAAGCGGTCTATAAGGATGTGAAGGAAGATATTAAAAATACATTATTCGAAACAGAGATGCAGACCGAATACACTGCATGGCTGGAAGAAAAGTTTGAAGAGTATGAGATTAAGAACTATTTAGAGGACTCAGAGGACTCAGAGGAATCTTGAGATAAATTTTTTAAAACGAGTTTTTTTAAGTGTGAAGGCGCGAAAAGTGAAGAGCATTCCGCAGATCTTCGTGTTTACCGTGATTTGTGTATTAGTACTGGCAGGACTGTCAATCCAGACAGCTGCCGAAAAGTCGGGTAATCTCGCCCGCCAGAAGCAATTGGTCTTGTTATTGCAGCATTGTCAGCATTATTGCTTTCCCTATCCGTATTGCGCCTTCAGCCAAAAGCTATTCTAAGCAAGCAGGACTAAAAGGAGATGGAAAAATGAGTTCATTGCTGGAGTTTAAAAATATCAGCTACTGGTACAAACACGAAAACAAAAGACACGATATCTTGAAAAATATTAATGTGAGTTTTGAGAAGGGGAATTTTTACAGCATCATCGGGCCGTCTGGCTCCGGGAAAACCACCTTCCTGGCGCTGGCGAGTGCCCTCGATGTACCGAAAGAAGGAAAAGTGCTGTACGAAGGGAAAGACGTCCGGAAAATTGGATTGACACGATTCCGGAACAAATATGTTTCAATTGTCTTTCAATCTTATAATCTGCTTCCTTATATGACGGCCTTGCAGAATGTATTGACAGCGATGGAAATTACGGGTTCTTCTGCGAAAAACAAAAAGGCGATTGCTTTGGAGATGCTGCAGCGGGTCGGAATTTACGAAATCCAGGCCCGGCAAAAAGTCCTCACATTAAGCGGAGGCCAGCAGCAGCGTGTTGCCATTGCCCGGGCATTATGCTGTGACGCCGAGCTGATTGTGGCGGACGAGCCGACCGGGAACCTGGACGAAGATACAGCTAAGGAAATCGTTGGACTTTCGCGGGCGCTGGCCCATGAAGAAGGAAAATGCGTCATCGTCGTTACGCATGACCCGACTATTGCGAGAGATTCGGATGTGGTTGTGAAGCTCTCGAAAGGGAGTATTACGGTTACATCGAATGAACCTGAGAGTGTTTCGAATTGAAAAAAGGTGCCTTTTCCAGAGGGAGAAGGCACCTTTTTTGATCTTTAAAACAGACGGCGGAATAGGAAGTCGCACATATAATTAAAAAGAGGCACATATATCTTTATTCGTACAGTCCGCCCGTATACATGCTCGTCAAATTCACAATTACATCATCCAACTTATACTTATCCTTATTCATCACAAGCTCCCACATGAACATTTCATTCGAATAGAACCAGCCCCTCGCAGTAAGAGCTGGATTGAGGCGTTCTTTGGCGAGCTTTTGCGCCTGGGCGTAGCGGATATCGACCAAAATCCGTTCAATGAAGCGCTCGCGGATCATATACCATTTGTGGTCGATTTCAGGCGAAACACCGATCGCCTCTTTAACAATCTTCATCATATCCCGTTCGTCGAGCGCGAGCTGCAGGAACATCCTGACCTGCTTCTTAATATTTTCATAGGCCTCTTCTTTAGTCTGCGGCATAAAGGGCATCTCAGCGACTTTGTAAAACAGGTTCATGAGATCTTCCATTAAGGTGATGAATAACTCATCTTTATTTTTAAAATAGACGTAAGCCGTTCCGTAGCCTGTTTTTGCTTTTTTTATCACTTGGGAGATGGTTGCTTTTTGAAAGCCGTTTTCGAGAAAGACTTCTTTTCCCGCTTGAAGAAGCTTTTGACGCGTCTTCAAGGCCTGCTGCTGCCTTGCGGGCAATTGATCCATCGGGTTCGTCATTTGTTTCATTCCTTCATTAATTTTCTGACAACTATACTGACATTATATCATTGACATAGTGTCAATCAAACAATATAATTTTCGTAAATAATAAATATTCTGAAAGGTTGGAAATCAATGGATTTTACACGAGAGTATGCAATCGGAATGGATGCCGGGAATGACCTGTCCTACCGGGAAGAGTTTTATATAAAAGAAGATGGAATATATCTGGATGGCAATTCACTCGGACTGCTTTCAAAACGTGCGGAAAAATCACTTCTCGACTTGCTGGATTCCTGGAAGCATCATGGTATTGACGGATGGACAGAAGGGGATAATCCATGGTTCTATCTATCTGAAAAACTGGGAAAAGAGATGGCGCCCATTGTGGGGGCAAATCCGGAGGAAGTGATTGTAAGCGGTTCCACCACCGTTAACCTTCACCAGCTGGTATCGACTTTTTACAAGCCGGCTGGAAAAAGAACGAAGATATTGGCGGACGAACTGAATTTTCCGAGTGATATTTATGCGCTGCAAAGTCAGGTTAAGCTGAAGGGCTATGATCCTGAAGAGCATCTTGTTCAGGTGAGAAGTGCCGATGGCCATACGCTGAGGGAAGAGGACATTGTCGGGGCAATGACAGATGAAATCGCGCTGATTGTCCTGCCGGGCGTTTTATACCGCAGCGGCCAGGTGCTGGATATGGAGCATCTGACTGCTGAGGCGCATAAGCGCGGGATTGAGATTGGCTTTGATCTATGCCATTCGGTTGGATCTATACCTCATTCCCTGAGTGATTGGGATGTGGATTTCGCCTTCTGGTGCAACTATAAGCATCTGAATGGCGGACCTGGCTCGACCGGTGGATTGTTTGTGAACAAGCGCCATTTTGGCCAGGTGCCGGGTCTTGCCGGCTGGTTCAGCTCCCGCAAGGATAAGCAGTTTGATATGGAACATGTGCTGACTGCCGCAGAAGATGCTGGTGCATATCAGATTGGAACGCCGAATATCTTTAGTATGGCGCCGATTATTGGGTCACTCAGCATGTTTAATGAAGCTGGCATGGAAAGAATCCGTGAAAAATCTCTTAAACTGACAGGCTATATGATTGAGCTGATTCAGCATGAGCTTGATGGACATGGCCTTATTCTGCGCAACCCGCTTGATGAAAAGAAGCGCGGCGGCCATATTTATCTGGAGCACCCGGAAGCAGCGCGGATCTGCAAGGCGCTGAAGGCAGAGGGAGTCATCCCGGATTTCCGCGCGCCAAATGGAATCCGCCTGGCACCTGTTGCTTTATATAACACATTTGAAGAAGTGTGGAAAACAGTGCAAATTTTAAAAGGCATTATGGAAGAGGAAAAATACAAGCAATTCGAAAATAAGCGGGGAGTCGTAGCATAATGAAAAAAGAGTGGATTGATATTTCACAGCCGCTCACTAGCGGCATTGCCCACTGGCCAGGCGATACGCCATTCAGCTATGAAACAGCTTTTACAAAAGAACAAACCGGCTCTGTTAATATCGGCCGGATTACGACCAGCCTGCATACCGGCACCCATGTCGATGCGCCGTTCCATTTTAATGATGAAGGCGAAAAAATCTTGGACCTGGACATCGAGCTGTATATCGGACCGGCCCGGGTGATTGATGTGTCTGGTTATGAAAGGGTGGATTCGGAAGTTCTGAGCGGATTTGATCTCGAAGGCGTAGAACGAGTGCTGCTTAGGACCGCGGTTCCGAATGATCCGGAAGTGTTTCCGAATCGGATCCCTGAACTGACGCCTGATATGGCCGACTATCTTGGCAGTAAAGGCGTGCGCCTGCTCGGAGTGGATGTGCCATCTGTCGATCCGCTCGACAGCAAAGAGATGGAAACACACCATGCTTTATATCGAAATGGCATTCATATTCTGGAAAATACCATGCTGGATGATGTAGAAGAAGGAAATTATGAACTCATTGCCTTGCCGCTCCCGATAAAAGAGGGAGATGGAAGCCCGGTGCGGGCGGTTATTCGGCCGATTTAGGCGGTTTAAGCTGGTTAACTGCCAAAATCCTGAATTTATCGGTCAAAATAACATATTTAACGGCCGACCGGCCAGGTTTATCGGTCAAAAGCTAATTTGCTGTCTTGCTGGATTCGCAGCAGCCAGCAGAAATAGCTTTTACCGGCCGATTTAATGAAAATACCGGCCGAAACCGTACAATTACCGGCCAAAATGGCTGATTTACCGGCAAAATCAAGTTCGGCCGCAATCCGCTACTAGTTTATCGGTCAAAAACATAATATATCAGTCAAAATTTAATTATACCGGTCAATCACAGAACAATATCGGACAGATTTTCAATATTTCGGTAATCTGCTGATATTCCGGGCATTAGAACCGGACCACATCGAAAACGGCAAGTCAAATAGAACAAAGAACCAATCCCAAGGAGGAACCCACATGCACAACGAAAAACACCAGGACGTAAACGCGACAACCTCTGAAAAGAGCATCCATACAGACTTCACCAACAACATGACATACGGCGAATACCTTCAGCTCGACAAAATCCTATCCGCACAAAACAGGCTTTCCGGACATCATGATGAGATGCTGTTCATCGTGATCCACCAGGTGAGCGAGCTGTGGATGAAGCTGATTCTTCATGAAATGGGCGCAGCCATCGAATCGATTGAAAACAATAATTTATCCGCAGCACAGAAGCGATTGGCGCGCGTTTCGAAGACGCAATCGCAAATTATCCAGGCCTGGGATGTGCTTTCTACATTGACGCCGTCCGAGTATATGGAGTTCCGCGATTCGCTCGGTCAGGCATCTGGCTTCCAATCCTACCAGTATCGTATGGTAGAATTTGCGTTAGGTTATAAAACTGAGCATGTTCTGAAAATCTACCAAAAAGATCCTGAGCTGCATGCGAAATTAACGGAAGCGTTCGAAAAGCCGGGCCTATACGATGTAGCCATCCGCGCGCTTCACAAAGCAGGCCTGCCGGTTGATGAAGACATTCTGAACAGAGATGTAACTAGAACATACAAAGAAAATGATTCTGTCCGCGCAGCCTGGATGACTGTGTATAAAAATCCTGAAAAGTACTGGGAGTTATACGAGCTCGCGGAAAAACTTGTGGATATCGAAGATTGGCTCCAGCAGTGGCGCTTCCGCCATATGAAAACGGTGGAACGGATCATCGGCTTCAAGATGGGCACAGGCGGTTCCTCCGGTGTCGGCTACCTGAAAAAAGTATTGGATCAGCGTTTCTTCCCTGAACTTTGGGATATCCGTACGGAGCTGTGATCTAGGATTTAAAGGGAAATCGGGGCCCGAAAGCCTTCCTGAATCGGGCCTTTACTTAAAAATAGAGAACAGGGGGGTACTATGAGTACAAATCGAGAGCAATGGTCATCTAAATTCGGCTTTATCATGTCCTCGGCCGGTGCAGCAATCGGCCTGGGAGCCATCTGGAAGTTCCCGTATGTAGCCGGAACGAGCGGCGGGGGCGCTTTTTTGCTGATGTTTATCGCGTTTACGATTTTGATTGGTCTTCCGATGCTCATTTCAGAATTTATTATCGGGCGGGGCGCGCAGAAAGAAGCGGTGTCTGCCTATTATAAACTGGCGCCAAACAGCCCGTGGACCATTACCGGCAAGCTTGGCGTTGTCGGCTGCTTCCTGCTGCTGAGTTTTTATTCGGTTGTTGGAGGCTGGGTGCTGATTTACACAGTCCTGTCGATTGGCGGCCAAATCATTACGCCTGGAGCAAGCTATCCGGAACTATTTGGCACTATCACTTCCACGCCAAGCTGGGCACTATTGGGACTTGCTGCTTTTCTGCTTATCAACATTGTGGTCATCACTTTCGGAATCCAAAACGGGATTGAAGCTGCAAGCAAATATATGATGCCGCTATTATTCATCTTTTTTATCGTGCTTGTGGTACGCGCACTGACACTGGATGGAGCGATGGAAGGAGTCAAGTTCTTCCTGAATCCTGATTTCAGCAAAATCACAGGGGAATCGGCCCTTTATGCATTGGGACAGTCGTTCTTTGCACTGGCTGTGGGCTTCTCATGTATGGTCACTTACAGCTCGTATCTTGATAAAAAAGTCAGCATCCCGAATTCAGCGGGCTCTGTTGTCATCATGAACATTATTATCTCTGTTTTGGCAGGATTGGCGATTTTCCCGGTTGTGTTTGCATTCGGGTTTGAACCGGCGGAAGGCCCGGGACTCCTGTTCATGGTCCTACCGGCCGTCTTTTCACAGATCCCATTAGGGGAAGTGTTCCTGGCGATCTTCCTGCTGCTTTTCTTATTTGCCACTTTAACATCATCGTTCAGCATGCTGGAAATCATTGTCTCTGCATTCATCGAGAACGGAAAGCATTCCCGGAAAAAAATCTCCTGGATCTCCGGCATTGTCATGTTTGCCGCCGGGATTCCTGCTGCACTCTCGTTCAGCCTGCTTGGGGACTTCACCATTTTCGGGAAAAATATTTTTGATGCAACCGACTACCTGGTCAGCAACATCCTGCTCCCTCTAGGCTGCCTGCTGATTGCCCTGTTTATTTCTTTTAGGATGGACAAACAGCTTGTAAAAGAGGAATTTCTGCTCGGCAGCAATCTTTCGCCATCCATGTACACAGCCTGGAGCATTCTGATGAAAGTATTAGTTCCTGTCACGATTGTTGTTGTGTTTATAAGCACAATAGGGCTTATTTAGTATGAAGCGCCACTTGCGGCGCTTTTTTACTTGTAAAAGTGCAAAGGCAAAAGAATTTTAAAAAAATATCAAATTTAAGGTTTATGGGTAAGTTAGAAAGGGTATGAAAAACCTGGGGTTTGGAAAAAGGGTGCTAGTATCTTCCATAATTAAGTCCAAGAGAAGGATTTTTTACGAATAAAAAGAAAGTGTTTAGTATCTAAAAAAGGGGCGTATGCTTACAATGGAAGCAGCTTACAAAGAAACTAATAATACAGCAGAATTTATTGTCGTAAATCGTGGGAATTTTCAGCAAAAACTTCTGTCTGAGGCTGTGAATGTAGCCACTAAAATTAATGAAATCCTGCAAAGAGGCAATATCGATCTTTTAAAAAATGCCGAGAGATTGGCTTTATATGTTGCCGAAAATAGAGAAGAAGAGCTGATTGCTTTTGCCAGACAAGAGGGTGTAGCCTGGGCGGAGCATTCCCTGACTCTTTCATTCAAGCTGGAATGGGTACAGGCCATCAGGCGAACTCTGTGGCACTTCTTATTTCAGTATGACAAAATTAAAGGAGTGCATAAGACAGGCGAAGATTTCTATAGGCTGGAAAAGGAAGTCAATGATCATGTTGACCAATTTTTGAATAATTTCTTCATCGGCTATTCTGATTATAAAGATGAAATGCTCAAATCCCAGCGGAAATTGGTCGAGCATTTATCGGTGCCGATTATTCCGGTCAGCACTTCTGTCGCTGTTCTGCCGCTGATTGGCATGATTGATTCGTACCGGATTCAGACGATTGAAGAGAAGGTTTTGCTGGATATCTCATCGATTAAAATCCAAACCTTGATCATGGACCTTTCCGGAATTGCCGATATGGAGATTGACGTCATTGTTCGCTTCAAGAAAATTCTGAGCGGCATCAAAATGATGGGCTGCGATGCGGTCCTTACCGGCTTGCGTGCTGAACTTGTCCGCAAAATGATCCACGCCGGTGTATCATTCGAGAACCAGGCGGAAACAAAGGGAACACTGCAGCAGACATTACGGGAGTATTTAGTGATTGAACAGAACTAGATTTTACATATACAGGTGCTTGTCACCGTCCTCTTAGGATGGCGGCAGGCATTTTTTAGCGAGGAGTCTCATATGAACAATTTTGATGAAATGCTCAACATCCATACAAGCGGCGACCAAATAGGATTCCATGAATCTTTCCACTACCACCGCTACGAGCCTACCCCATATCAAGGCCTGGAAAAACTGTTCAGTGAATACAGGCTGAAAAGCAGTGACCGCTTGGTGGATTTCGGCAGCGGCAAAGGCCGGCTGCCATTTTATATTCACCATACATTTCGGGCATCTGCTGCCGGCGTGGAGATGAGTGAGGATTTTTACCGTGAAGCAATGGAAAATTTGAGGAATTACAAAGGGGAAAAAGACAGAATCAGCTTTCAGTGCATCCTGGCTCAGGAGTATGAAATAACACCACAGGACAGCCATTTTTACTTTTTCAATCCGTTTTCAGTGCAGATTTTTATGAAAGTTGTTAACAACATCCTGCACTCATCCGAAGAGAACCCGTGCGAAATGGACATTATTTTATATTACCCTTCAGAAGATTATATTTTTTATCTGGAAAACAGCACCCCATTTGAGCTGATAAAAGAGGTGGTCCTCGAGGGCAATGAAAATGAGCGTTTTTTAGTCTATCGATTCAATCAAACGTTTGATTGAAAAATCCACTAAACATTTGGTTAAAGAAGGTTATCCAGATATTGGAGGAGAAAGAAACACGAAAAAGGGTGCACCAATCAGGGCACCCTTTTCATTACTTCGCACTCAAACGTCTTATACGCTCATCCAAATCTGGATGTGTTGAGAATAATGAAGCTTTACTTCTATTATTAATTTTTAATGTGGAGATGGCTGTCTGCTCCTGACCCTTAATGCGGCTGGAGTAGGCCTTCAGCATCTGCAGGGCATGTGTCATTTTGTCTTTTCCGGCAAGGTCTGCACCGCCGCGGTCCGCATGGAATTCACGGTGGCGGGAGTAGGCGAAGACCACAAGGCTTCCAAGGATCGAGAAGGCGATCTGGAATACAATTACGGCAATGAAATGCACAATTGGCGCCATTTCTTCTTTGACGAAACGGGATGCGGCCCAAGCTGCAATACGGGCAAGGAAGACTACGAATGTATTCACTACACCCTGGAGAAGGGTCATGGTGACCATGTCTCCGTTTGCGATATGGGCGACCTCATGGGCGATGACACCTTCAATGGCATCGTCGTCCATTTCCTGCAGCAATCCAGTTGAAACCGCTACTAGTGAGCGTTTTTTCGAAGGCCCTGTCGCAAAGGCGTTCACTTCAGGGGAATGATAGATTCCCACTTCAGGCATATGTGTTAAGCCTGCTGCTCTTGATAGTCGGTGAACTTTTTCCACAATGTGGCGTTCAGCTGCTGATAGGGCACCATTCGGGTCCAGCACCTGGACATTCATCATTCTCTTGGCCATCCAGCGGGACATCAACAGAGAAATAAGGGAGCCGGAGAAACCAATCACGGCACTGACAACAAGCAATGAGCCAAAATCAATGCCGCCCTGGGCATTAATGTAATTTCCTCCGCCAATCAGCGAGAAAATAATACTGATCGTCAATAGAACAAGCACGTTCGTTAATATAAAGTAAAAAATACGTTTTCCCATTTCCTCACCCTTTTAATTTATTTTGAGTTCATATGAACTTGTCTTCTGACTATATAATATAATGTTTCAATAAAAAAGACAAGCAAAAACTAGACGGTATGGAAATAGACATTGACTGTTATAATTGAAACCATTAGGATGAAATCATCGAATAGAGAACGCAGGGGCTGATAACCTTGGAATTATTCCAGCTATCGAGGAAAAGCATGGCTGATTTTCTTCTGTCGCTGAAGGGGGAAGGGGAGCATTCGCCGAAACAAATCCTCCAGCAGGCATGGGCGGCTGCTCATGAAAAGAAAGGAATATCAACGGAAGCTTTTCTGGAAACGAAAATGCCGGCCATTTTTGAAAAATTGCTGCGGGCGGATTTGCATAAAATCGGCTTTTCCATCAATGAAATTGTCGCACTGGGAAACCAGATTGAATTTACACATCTATCTTCGACAGCCGTGCAAAACTGGGTGAAGCGGGATGTGAAGGACCTGATTGGCAGTCCGCATCTTGGCAAGAAATATTCTGTCGACCAGGCTGCCATGCTTTTTATAGTGGAGGATCTGAAAGCGACGCTTGATTTCGATTCGATCAGGAAAATTCTTGCTCTCCTTTTTAATGATCTGGATGACCGCACAGACGATCTGATTGAGCCGATCCCATTTTATTCTGCTTACGCGGCCATTCTTGAAAAAGCCCAGCAGCTCAATAGTGCCGGGAAAAGCATGCACGAGCAGACAGAGCAATACATTAAAAAAGAAGCATTGAAAACATTAGAGAGTTTTCAGGATTTTACTGATCAGCAGAAAGACATTGTCTCCAATATACTTGTTACGGCCTCACTGACGGTTTTATCGGCCTACTACAAGTCGCTGACAAAGAAATATGTAACGGCTACTTTATTTTTAAATGGGTAAGTCAGGAAAACATCGCCAGAAGAGGGCGATGTTTTTTAATGTTCGCAGCCTATTCTTCTTGTTTTATTGAATGATAATGATTATCATTATCTATAGATAGAAACAGGAGTGTAAGACGATGAGTACACATGAAATTATATTAGAAGACCTAATTTTCAGGCTGAGAAAAATTGAATATATAAAAGAAGAAATGCAGTGGCAGCTGAAGCACCAGTTTACAAATCAGCATATTCTGCTGGCAGTTGTAAACGGAACGGGAGATTTAACGATTGATAATGACCGCTTCCGTTTCCCAAACCAGATTTATTTATGAGGGGCAAAACAAAGGTGTCAACTTTGTCGGCAGGGCTATGCTGAAGCTTGGCGGCGAAAAAAACAACCTTAAAGTAGTAGAGGAATTCCTGCAGAAAGTTCGGGAGGAAGCATTAACATTATAATGAAAAACATCGCCGGTAAAACCCAGCGATGTTTTTTTCTATTAAACTTCCCGTCTCATCGCCTTCAGCACATCCACTTGCGTTGCGCGCTTGGCCGGACGCCAGCCGGAGAAGATGGTGACAGTCAGACAAATCACCACACTGATCAGGGTTAGGGACCATGGAATGTAAGAAAGCATGAGTCCCTCAGGAGGGGCTTCCTCGAAGACCCTTTCAAGCACAAGCGGAAGAGCCAGATTGACAGCATAGCTGATACCGTAAGCGACAATCGTGCCAAACAGCGCGCCAAGCAGGCCAATATAACTGCTTTCAAGAACAAAGATCCGCTTAATCGTTTTCGGATGTGCGCCGATCGCTTTCATGATGCCGATATCAGGTGCACGTTCCGTGACTGCCATCGTCATGGTATTATAAATTCCGATTGAAGCAATTATTAGCGCGATGGTACCGATGAAAAGAAGGCCGATTTTTAAAATCGTAAAGACCATATTAATCTGCTTCATCTCGTTCACAATGGAATAAACCATATAATTGCCGTCTTTCAATTTGTCATTGATCGCTGTAACAGCCTCGACATCTTCAGCGTAAAGGCTGACAGTGTCGTAAATTCGGCCAGTATCCTCAGGAGCTCCTTCTACCTGCTCGGGACTGCCTCCAGATGTGCCGGTGAAAGCTTCCAATTCCTTAAGGATCTCTTCGGAAATAAAGACCGTGCGAATCTGCATCCATTCTTTAGAAGGCTTCTTTGTGACCCCGGTAATGGTTAGGGGAATGGACTTTTTGACTTCCTTGCCACCCTCCAATTTGACAACTTCCATTTCAATCGTCTTTCCGACTAACTCGCCCTTGTAGGCGTATTTGTCTTTAACAGTTCCGTCTTCATTAAAGGCATTTTCTCCATCTTTCGGCTCCAGCGAAAGAGCATCCGCAAAGGAAGAGCCGACTACTACTTCATTCTCTTTTTCCGGCAGCCTTCCTTCAGACAGTTCAAAACCTGCTTTCACTTCTTCCGGAAAATAGGCAGCAACCGCTTCTGACTGTCCGGAGTATTCCCCGGTTGTAAAAATGGGGCTTTGCTGAAGAAATTGCCTGCGGGTAACTGCTTTTACCCCGCTGATTTCTTCAAAATGTTTGATATCTTCATCCTTTATGCCCTGGAAATTCCCTTCGCCCGCTTCCTTTCCGTGAACCTGAATTTCCGTAACAAGGCGGTCTTCCATCACATCCTGGATGATCGATTTATGCAGGCCGAATCCGACTGAGGCCAGCACAATCAGAAAAGTACACCCAATCGCTGTTGCCAGGATGGTCATAAAAAGCCTCGTTTTATTCTTTTTCATATTTTGCCTTACAAATCTGAATTGATCTTTAAATGTCATGCCAGTGCTCCCTCCATTACTCTTCCATCGGTGATTTCAATTGTCTTATGGCCGATGGCTGCCACTTTTTCGTCGTGTGTAATAATCAGAAACGTAATGCCCAGATCGCGGTTCAGCTCTTTGATGAACTGAAGAAGCTCGCTTTCTGTTTCACTGTCCAGGCTGCCTGTCGGCTCATCGGCAAGGATGAGGGGAGGATTCACGACAAGCGCACGAGCGATGCTGACACGCTGCTGCTGTCCGCCGGATAGCTCGCTTGGATAATGATCTTTATATTCGATGAGCCCTACACGCTTTAACGTCTCTTCCGTCTTCTGCTGTCGCTCCTTTTCAGTCATCCCTTTGAAAATGAGCGGCAGCTCGACGTTTTGAAAAGCCGTCATGCTCGGAATCAGCTGAAAGCTCTGGAAAATGAATCCTAGATTTGCCAGGCGGAAATCTGCGAATTTGCCTTCGTTATAATCACTGACCTTTTCGCTTTTAATCCAGACTTCTCCGTTCTTTGGTTTAATAAAACCGCTGATGATATTCAAGAGCGTCGACTTCCCAGATCCGCTCCTGCCCACAATCGTTACAATTTCTCCTTTTTCCACTGAAAAAGTAACATCCTCCAATACAGGAATAACCGTCTTTTTTTCTTTTTTGCCAATCTCAAAAGCATGGCTTAATTCTCTAACCTCAATCACGCTATAACCTTCCTTCTAAAAAAGTGTCTGCAATCTAGACGTACGAAACTGCACTTTCGGCTTCAAAAAAGTTAAAAGAAATTTTTGGCGGCAGGTTCCACTCTGGTTTGAATATTTTGAATTTTAAAAAAGATAGGGCTAATATGATTAGTAGTGAAACTGTAAAAAAAGGAGGAAACATTATTAGAACAGACACTTATTAAAGCCGATGATTATGTAACACTATGGGGAATTATTGTAGTGTGGGCCTCGGCGAGCATCTATCTGGAGCAGCTCTACAGCTGGGCTGCGGAAATTTCGGGTGCGTTTGTTGCGCTGATTGGCGCTATCATTCTATCAAATACTGGCATTATTCCTAAAGCATCGCCTGTTTATGACGCGGTTTGGACTTTTATCATTCCGCTCGCGATCCCATTGCTTCTTTTTCATGTGAATATTAAAAGAATCTGGCAGGAAAGCGGACGGCTGCTGATTATCTGCGTCAATTATATCGGTCAATCTCTCTAATATTTCGGTCAAAATTTTACTTTATCGGTCACTATTTTAATATATCGGTCAGCTGCTGATGTACCAGGTCCATCTTTATTTATCCCCAATTTCCATCCTTCTTCAAGAATAATCCAAAGAAATTTTTCACGATTTGTACTATAATAATAGCTGGTTTATTTTTTTAGAGTAACGAAATTTTCTAGAATAGAAAGCGGTGTTGACACCATGGATAAACGGTTTGGTACCGTAACGATTTTTTCTTCTGTTCAATGGCTATTTTTTATTTTTGCAAATACAGTGATGGTCCCGATTTCGGTTGGAACAGTATTCCAGCTGCCGGAAGAAACGATTGCGATGATGCTGAGAGCCTCGCTTATATTTACGGGGCTGGCCACGATTCTTCAAGGCTGGAAAGGGCATCGCTATCCGCTTATGGAGGGCCATTCGGGGCTGCTGTGGGGAGTCATCCTTAACCTTGGCCTGTCAGCGTCCTCCCTCGGCATGAACTATGCGGAAATCGGGGGCGGAATTGCGACAGGCGTGCTACTGGCTTCGGCTGTCACGCTAATTCTCGCAGCATTCAACGGCATATCACTGCTAAAATCGATTTTCAACCCGATGGTGATGTCCGTTTATCTGTTTCTATTAACCTTCCAGCTGATTTTCATCTTTTTCAAAGGCATGATGAAAGTCAGTGAACAGGGCACGATTGATGTTCCAATCACGCTTTATTCTTTTGCACTCGTCATTTTTGTGAGTCTATTAAAACTAAAAGGGAATGCTGTCATCAGCAATTTTTCTATTTTAATCGGATTGCTGGCAGGATGGATTGGCTATGATCTCTTGTTTGCGAGTGAAGCAGTGCAGGGGGCCGCATCCGGAGATGTGAGCTTTACACTGTTTCCGCTGGGACAGCCTAACCTTGAAATCGGAATTGTGGCTGTTTCCTTTTTTGCCGGTCTGATGAACCTGAGCAACACAGTCGCTTCGATCAGTTCCAGCGACCGTCTATTTAAAAAAGAATCCGGCAAGCGCGAGTACCGCGGCTCGATTTTTATCACTGCGGTATTCACGGTGATTGGAAGCGGGTTTGGCCTCGTGCCATATACGCCATTCACCTCATCGATCGGATTCCTGCAAAGTACGCGAATATTGATGAGAACACCATTCTTCATTGGAGGCGCGCTCTTGACTGTCATTGGTCTGATCCCGCACCTGGGTTCATGGCTGGCGGGCATGCCGGTAACAGTGGGGAACGCTGTGCTGTTTGTCGCATATCTGCAGTTATTCGGGACCGCTTTTAACAGCTTAAGCGGAAAAGTGTTTAACTCAGACACGATCTTCCGTTTAGCCGCACCTGTCCTTATTGGCATCAGTTTGATGAATACACCGCCTGCGGTGTTCGCGGATTTGCCGGTTTTGATTCAGCCATTCCTATCCAACGGGCTCCTGATGGGCGTCCTGATCTCCATTTTTCTTGAAAAAATGGTGAACTGGTCTGCGTTTGAACAGCTGGAATTGAAGAATAACTAGAAAAATCCCCTGTCTGAAGGGGATTTTTTTAATAGATGGATGGTGCATCAGCAGGCAGGCTGCGGACATGCATTAAAAAAGCAGTCACTCGCTTATCATCTTCAAATGGGTACTCGAAGCCCAGTTTCTCCGCGATCTCGACTGCCGCTTTTCTGAAAAGGGGGCACATGGTAAAAAGGGCTTCCCAAATGTGTTCAAATTCAGCATCTGAGTAGGTGGCCTGGAACTGCTCCCATTCATCGGCTGGAAGAAAATCGGGCAGATACTTGCCGGCTTTGCCTGCGCTTTTTGTAAAATCGGTCCCGATGCCGGCTTTCCATTCCAGCATCGTAATCAGCACATTGCGGTTGATCTGCTCATGCATAAACATCGCATAAGTAAGCTCCCGGCGCCAAAGCCCTTTGCTGATATTCATCGTGATCCACCAAAACTCATTGCACAGATCTTCATATTCCTTCGCACTTGGCTTTTTGATGAGATAATCCCGGTCGCTGGCTGGCGGGAAGGACCCAATCAGCCCATCCTTATCAAGAAGCAGCACGCTCAGGCTGTCGGGAGCGCGCAGCTCAACCATCTTTTCAGCTGGAATCAAAGTCAGATCAATCCTGTTCCCGTCCATAAACTGCATCAGATATGCGAAGCGGCCGTGCCCATCAGCAGGCGGCAGCACTTTCTCCTCCGGCATCTGCATCATAACCCGCTCTCCAAAAACATCCACCCAGCTGTGATCACAGGTAAAGGATTCAATCTCCCTCACCACGTACACAATATCATAATCCTGAAAAACATCTTTCTTCACATTCGGATTCGCCCGCGAGCCATTCAGGATAACCGCGCGCACCCGCTCATCTTCCTTTGCTGTTGTTAAAATAAGGTTCATCATATCGGATTCGGTTCTTGACTTCATGTGGCCTCCTGGGTCGTGTTTGGTCATACTATTAAAATACTTTTTTTAAGGAGGAATTCCTGCTATTTTTATGAACTTGGTTTATGAAGTTGAAAGAGTGGGAGAGAGGGTCGTCATTTTCCTATTACATCTCTCTTTTTTTGGTATTCTTCAGGATTAATGCCCATTTTCTCTGGTGCATCTCATTTTTGGTCGTTATTCTGCCGGATTAACTCCCGTTTTTTCTGGTGAACCTCTCATTTGGTAGTTATTCTGTCGGGGATTAACCCCCATTTTTCCTGATGCATTTCTTATATGGTAGTTATTCTGTCGGATTAACCCCCATTTTTCCTGATGCATTTCTTATTTGGTAGTTATTCACTCGGATTAACTCCCATTTTTTCTGATGCATCTCTTATTTGGTAGTTATTCACTCGAATTAACTCCCGTTTTTCCTGATGCACCTCTCATAGTTATTCACTCGGATTAACTCCCGTTTTTCCTGATGCACCTCTCATTTGGTAGTTATTCACTCGGATTAACTCCCATTTTTTCTGCTGCATCTCTTATTTAGTCGTTATTCATCCTGATTAACGCCCATTTTTTTCTGATACATCTCATTTTTGGTAGGTATTCTGTCGGATTAACCCGCATTTTTCCTGATGCATCTCTTATTTGGTAGTTATTCACTCGGATAACGCCCATTTTTTCTGGTGCTTCTTGAAGGGTTCATGAAGCCGCAAAAGAAATCAGAGCCAGAAAAATAGTCGCCATAAAACCTCCACATACAAAAAGGACCAGGCTCGTTTCAAAGCACTGATCCCCATAACAATTAGGCATGTACCAATTTTACCTGCTGCTTCAAAATCTTCCCGCTCGCATTCCGCGGCAGTTCATCGACAAAGGAGTAAATCCGCGGACACTTAAACTCAGCCAGCTGTTCAGCCGCAAATGCGCGCAATTTCTCCTCGGAAACAGCCCCCTTCAGCACAACGACAGCCTTAACGGTTTCACCCCATTCCTCATGCGGCACACCGACCACACAGGATTCCAAAACCGCGTCATGCTTGGCCAAGACTTCCTCGACTTCACGCGGATAAATGTTCACGCCGCCCGAGATGATGACATCCTTTTTACGGTCAACGATATAAAAATAGCCATCCTCATCCCGATAGGCAATGTCACCGGTATAAAGCCACCCATCTTGAATCGCCGCATTCGTTTCATCAGGATTATTATCATATCCAAGCATGAGGCTGTCGCCTGTCAAAAGAATTTCACCGTACTCATTTGGAGCGGTATCACTGCCATCAGGCCGGACGACCCGGATTTCCATATTAACCGTTGGATTTTTTCCGATGCTTCCGGCTTTCTCCAGATGCTCTTCCGGATATAATAAAATTCCATTTGGCCCAGCTTCCGTCAGCCCGTAAACCTGATAAAAGTTTTCGTTCTGGAATGCTTTTTTCACATGATGATAGGAGGCCAGTGCCAGCGGTCCGCCTCCATAGGCAAAGACGCTCATACTCGATAAGTCATAAGACGCCAAATCCGGGTCCTTGGCCGCAAGCAAATAAGCGACCGGTGCCGCAAATGAGAAGGTCGTCTTTTCCTGCTGAATCCAGTTCAGGAAGCCTTTTGGTGTAAAGTCTCCGATCACATGAGATGCGCCGCAATAAAACCCGCTCATAAAAAAGGTATTCAATGGAGCAGAGTGGGAGAGAGGCATCAGGGTGAGCATGGAATCTTTATGCGACAAGCTGAAATTAACCGAAACTGCCGCGGCAATCGCAAGGATGCGTTCATGGTTAAACACAACTCCTTTTGGTGTCCCGGTTGTCCCTGAAGTAAAAAGAATCTCACAGACATCCCGCGAATCAATTGGCACATTCAGATTGCCGCCAGAAAAATTGGCAGAAGCTTCAACCGATTCCTGAATGGAAAAATAGTGGTTCAAGCTGCAATTCTCTTTCAATGCAGTTACCGTTTCAGCCAGCTCAGTTTCATGCAGAACCCCAGCTGCATTTGCATTTTGAAAAATAGCCCCCAATTCCTTCGGTGTCAGACGGATATTCATCGGCATCGGAATGGCGCCGATTTTCATGCAGGCGAAGAATGCATAAAAAAAGTGCTCATTATTCAGAGACATCACCGCAATCCGGTCGCCGCGCCGAACCCCTCCATCCTGAAGAAAACGTGCCAGCCTGTTGCATGTTTTGTTCATGTCTTCATATGTAAGGCGGTTTGAAGCCGTAATAAATGCGTCCTTTTCAGGAAATTTCCTTGCGTTTCTTTCCAATACTCCGTGAATCGTTGCTCCCACTTCATTCAGCCCCTTTTAAAATGAATGATTTTAAGCCTTCACCCGGGTGTTTTCATACTTTTCTTTGTAAGTTAAAATGTCTTCCCGCAGCATTTGCAGCTGCATGATCTGCTCTTCAATTTCCTTTAGCTTGCTGTCAGCGAATTCAATGATTCTGCTTTTTTCTGCTTCACCTTCCGGATTCGATTCATACAGGTCAATCATTTCCCTGATTTCCTGGAGGCTGAAGCCGAGTTTTTTTCCGCGCAGAATCATCTTCAGGCGCCGTCGCTCACGATTCGTATAGCTGCGCTGCATGGTCAGACTCTCCCGACTTTCCGAAGTCAGCATCCCAATTTCCTCATAATAGCGGATCGTTCTTGAACTGATATCAAACATCGAAGCAAGCTCGCTGATCGTAAAAAAATTTTCCTTTGCCATTTATGTATCCTCCTAGTTGACGTTAACGTTAGCTTAGTTTTATAATAATTCTGAAAATTGTGTTTTGTCAATCGAAAAAGGAGTGATTTTTCCATGAATATAACTTCACAGGACGTGCAGGCAAGAGGAAAGAATTCATACACATTTGATGAGTTTTTAGAGAAGCGCAGCAATCTGGATTGGTATAATCCATTTTTGCAAAATGCCCTAAAGAAATATGCTGGCTCACAATATGATCAGATACATAATGAGCTGCAGAATTTTTCTTTGGCTGTTTCTTCCGAATGGAACACTCTTGCTGAAAGAACAGCAAGGCTGGAAGTCCGCCCGTATATGCTTCATTTTGATGCATTTAATCATCGCATTGACCGTGTCGTCCGTCCAATGGAAACCCATCAGCTGGAAAAAGAAGTGTTCGGTGCAGGGCTTTTTTCAAGCAAAATGCCATCCTGGGAAAGTTTCGCCAAGCGGATGCTGATTCACCAGCTGGGCGAAGCAGGTGTCGCCTGCCCTGTGACATGCACGATTGGATTAATTGCACTCCTTGAACAATATCCAAATGAAGATCACCCTGAGCTGAAGCAGATTTTACAGCACACGAAAGAGGGTCTGGACGGGGACTTTGCAATCGGTGCCCAATTCATGACGGAGATACAGGGCGGTTCCGATTTGCCTGCCAATGTGCTCGAAGCTGTTGCAGATGGTAAAAACTATCGCCTCTACGGCAATAAATTTTTCTGCTCGGTTGCCCATGCCGACTATTCAGTGGTCACCGCGAAAATTTCCGGCACCGATAAAGTATCCACATTCATCGTGCCGTCCTGGCTTCCTGGTGATAAGGCAAAAGAAAAACGCAATGGTTATGAAATCAACAGAATCAAGTGGAAAATGGGCACGGCCGAGCTGCCGACAGGGGAATTTCAGTATAATGGGGCGCTTGCTTATCCGGTTGGCCCGGCAGGAAAAGGGGTGGCCGTTGCAGTCGGCATTGTCCTGACATTATCCCGGCTTGAGATCGGCATTGCCTGTGCCGGCTTCATGCTTCGTGCAGCCAGGGAGGCAAGTCTCTATGGCGATTTCCGGACGGTTTTTGGCAAAAAGGTAAAAGATTATCCACTCTCTGCAAGAACGCTGAAAAAAATTGAAAATGCCGCACATCGTACAGCCGCGGGCGCTTTTAAAATCTATGATTTATTCCTGCGCCTGGATCAGCCGCTGAATGCAGGCACACCGGTTGATCAGCCACTGGAATTAAGAAAACAGCTGTTTAACTTGAGGGAACTTGTTCTTCTGCAGAAAATCTGTGCAACGAACGAAGGAGCAGAGGTGCTGCGAGATGCCATTTCTGTCTTTGCCGGCCATGGTGTCATGGAGGAATTCTCCTCACTGCCCCGCATATTCCGGGATATCGTCGTCAATGAACAGTGGGAGGGGCCGCGCAATCTGCTGCTGACGCAAATTTACCGTGATATTCAGAGGATGACCGACTGGTACCCGCCTGCAGATTTCGTGGCGAACGTGCTGGAAGGTGCTTCTCAGAAAACGATTGATGAATTCGCAGAGCAGCTAATCGATCTCCTGCAGCGTCCAGTCTGCGGGGAAGTCAGCGAAGCCTCAATGGAAGCGGCTGAAGAGTGGGATTTGTTCTGCGATTCCTTTTTTAAAGCGTATCAAACGATTGCGCTGGAAGAATTGCAGTGAAAAAGTGCCTGGCAGAGGTGGTCTGCCAGGCTATTTTAGTAACTTAATCGCGAAAATTTACAAATATCCGCGAAATTTTTAATATAACCGCGAAAAAATAGATATATCCGCGAAATTCTCAATATAACTGCGAAAAAATAGATATATCCGCGAAATCATGCAAAACCAGCTCGCCTGCTCTCATATTGTCCTACATCTCTCCCTGCGTTTTTCCCTTCACTATATATTTTGCTTCTTCCTTTTTTAAAGCAGTCAAAAAGCGATATTGCATAGGCAGAATCAGGAGAGAAAGCAAAACAAATAGTCCGAGAATTCCCAAAAAATGGTTGATATAATCATGTCTCCTCCAGGTTTATTAATTCCATTTTATACCAAATTATTCATTTTCACTTATAAGAACATATGTTCTTTTTTATGCATAAATCCGCCATTTCCAAAATAAGATGAAAGTATCATCCTAGAAAAGAGGCGATCCATACATGATTACAAGAGAGATGCTGATCCGTTTTGATGAGCTGAACCGCAGGAAAAAGGATCTGGAAGCCGAACTCGATAAACTCAAAGACATGTTCCACCAGTATTTCGATACAGCAGTGGGACAGAATGAAAAAGGGGAAGTGAAAATCGATAGCTACCGATTGCAGAGGCAGATTAGAAGAACGGAGAAATTCGATCCGGAAGCAACTGTGAAAAGACTGGAAGAATTAAATTTGCCTGAGTTAATTTTAAAAAGGCCAGATGAAAGTAAAATAAAATCAGCACTGGACCTTCAATTCTTAAAGGAAGCGGACCTGGAAGGATGCAGAATCTCAAAGACGACCGCGGCTCTGCTGATTAAAAAGCTGGATTAATCATTTTTTTATAAAAAGTGTTTGACCTTCACGCTGCGTAAAGGTGTATCGTAATAATCAGAAAGTACTTTCTAACATTTTTCGATGTCTAGCTGCAGCGCCTAGCCCCTCGGGGCCATAAGCCAAATCACTTCAGATATCAGGACAAGGAAAGCTTCGGCAGCGATGCATCGCCCGAACAAAGCTTGCTTTGGGAGGTTTCCTGCGTGATCGTCTTATGCCTGTCGGGCTTGCACAGGATGTGCTGACTTCAACGTTTGCCACAGGACGTGGCGGTTTTTAGTTGAAGTTCATCTGGAGGCGCTTCTGCTTTTCTAGAAGGGAGGCGAATCGCATGGAATACACAGTGCAGAAGCTCGCGAAGCTGGCCGGGGTCAGCTCGAGAACCCTCAGGTATTATGATGAAATTGGGATTCTTAAGCCGGCAAGAACCAATTCATCGGGATACCGGATTTATGGCCAGCAGGAAGTTGACGGACTGCAGCAGATTCTGTTTTACAGAGAACTTGGCGTCAGCCTCGATCAGATTAAGGAAATCATCACAGCACCAGCTTTCGATGCTGCGGATGCACTGAAGGAGCACCGCGAGAAACTCCTTGAAAAAAGAAAGCAGCTCGATCTGCTTATTACGAATGTAGAAAAAACGATAGCGTCAGCAGAAGGGAGAACTACGATGTCAGATAAAGAGAAGTTTGAAGGATTCAAAAAGAAAATGATTGAAGATAATGAGAAACAATATGGAAAAGAAATCCGCGAGAAATATGGGAATGAGATGGTTGATAACTCCAATGCCAAACTCATGAATATGACCCAGGAGGAGCATGGGGCCGTCACCCAACTTGCTGAAGAGGTGAACAGCACCTTAGCCCAAGCCATGGAAACAGGTGATCCTGCAGGCGGGCTTGCACAAAAGGCGGCCGACCTGCACAAGCAATGGATCACATTTTATTGGAATGAATACAGCAAGGAAGCTCACGCCGGCCTGGCGGAAATGTATGTGGCAGATGAAAGGTTTAAAGCTTATTATGATAAAATTCGTCCAGGTGCAGCTGAGTTTTTAAGAGATGCAATTAACGTTTATACTGGACAGCAATAGGAAAGAAGCGGCTGGCTCTGCCAGCCGCTTCTTTGTGTGAAAACTGTATGCGCCGCTACGTGAATAATTGTGCTGTACCGCATCATGATTGAACTGTCCGAAAGGTTTAATGCGTCAATATCACCGATAAATGCGCCGCTGCATCAAATAATTGCGCCGTACCCCATGATAATTGTGCCATTCCGCAAACCAATCGCGCCGCTCTCCCCCAACCCGCCAATATTTCACTAAAACCATCGGCTTACTGTTTGTAACTCCTTCCATGGGGAAAGATGAGTAACATGATACCAACTCAGGCTGGCAGGTGATAAGATGAGCCGCATTCCCTCATATGAAGATGAGCAAAAAATTAGAGAAACGCTAAGAGATGTATCTCTTGAGCATTGGCTGAATGAGGATTTGTTCAGCTTTAATTGGTGGCTGCTGCTGGCAGCGGGCATTCTGCCATTTGTCATTTGGTGGAGGCTGGTGGATAAGGGGCGGTTCTTTGAAATACTTGCTTTCGGTTTAATCTGCGCGATCTTCGCCTGCTTTCTTGATATTGTGGGAGTGAGTTTTCTTTTGTGGGGATATCCGGATAAGCTGTTACACTTTATTCCGCCGTTAGTGCCTGCAGATTTTGTGGTGATACCAATTTCAGGAATGCTGATATATCAGTATTTCAGTACATGGAAAAGCTATGCCGCTGCAGCGGTAGGCCTTGGAATCATGTTTGCTTATATCATTGAACCGTTATTTAGCTTTTGGAATATGTTTGTACTTATACATTGGACTCACACAAATTCCTTCATCGGTTTTATAATCTTTTTTCTTATCGTCCGTCTCGTAATGCTGTCATTGAAGCATGCAGTTGAAAAATCAAAGTAAGCGGTCAGCAATGCTGGCCGCTGTTTTACTGATTAATAGTCGTAACTATGGCAACACTTCTTGCAGCAGCAAAAATGCCATTCAATTGAGCATTTTTTGCAGCAGCATCTTTTATGCTCATCAGAGCAGTTTTTACAGCAGCATCTTTTATGCTCATCAGAGCATTTTTTGCAGCAGCATCTTTTATGCAGAGCATTTTTTGCAGCAGCATCTTTTATGCTCATCAGAGCATTTTTTGCAGCAGCATCTTTTATGCTCATCAGAGCACTTTTTACAGCAACAGCTTTTATGCTCATCAGAGCACTTTTTACAGGAACAGTGAGGTTTAAAATCACTCGTGCATTTCTTGCAGCCGTGGTGTTCATGTTCGTCTTTCTTTTTGCAGCAGACTTTTTTCTTGTAATAATATTCTTCAACACAATATTGGCACATGAAGTTCACTCCTTTCTAATGCTAATATATGAGGGAAAGAGCAGAAGGTAAGAGCCCTTGTCCATAGTTCTGAAATATCCGCAAAAGCCCCCTCAGTTTTTGAGGGGGCGGAACTAAGTTAATTAACGGTCTCTGGAATGCTTTTAACATCACTGCTTTTCTTTTTTCGCTTTTTCTTCAGCCAGCCAAAGCGTAGGCTGGAAGTCGTGAACAAACGGTAAACTGCCGGGATGAGGAGCAGGGTGATAAAGGTTGCAAACAGCAGGCCGGAAATAATAACCGTTGCCATTGGTGCCTGATAGTTGCCGGAGGTTCCCGATGCCAGGGCAAGGGGCAGCATTCCGCCAACCGTTGTCAGAGTGGTCATGAATATCGGCTGAATCCTGTTTTTGCCTGCTTCCAGAAGGGCCTCCTCAACAGAGTAGCCTTCCGAGCGAAGCTGATTTGTACGGTCAATCAGGAGAATGGCATTATTGAGCACAATTCCAATCAGCATGACGATTCCCATACCTGACATCACGCTAAGCTCCATCTGGGTTAAGAATAATCCAAGAATGACGCCGACGATGGTCATTGGAATGACAGACATGACAATCAGCGGATGGCCAAGGTGGTTAAACTGGACAGCCATCACCAGTTACACAAGGAAAATCGCAATTGCTAAAACAAATACCATATCCATAATCAATTCCTGCTGCTGCTCAAGATCGCCGGCAGCTGCCACACTATAGCCAGCAGGGGCTTCAAAATCATTGATCAGCTTTTGGACATCCCGGTTCACAGCGCCAAGATCCTTGCCCTCGATATCAGCTGAAATAGAGATAAAGCGCTCCCCATCATTATGGGAGATTTCATTTGGTGTATCTATACTCTTCAATTCAATGAAGGAAGATAATGCTTTCTCGCCTTGGACAGTCTATTCCTCTGACGTGCGCTTCCGCTGTCGGAAACATTATGCCTGATTCCTTTATTCGGCGATATTACAGCAGATAAAATAAATGTCTATTTTAATCAGAATGAGTTAGGGGCCTCCTAGGAGGTCTTTTTTTGCGGGTAAGTGCATGATTTTAACAGGGGAGTAATAACTTAGCGCCGGAATCTCATATAGATGAAAAACGCGTAGAAATATCCTTGCGAGGGTATTTCTTTTTTTGGTCAAAACTTCCGAATGCGAAATAGTTTGACAATTCCCTTGTTTAAAATCATGATAGTAATTAATAATCGAAAGGCGGGGGCAGAAAAAAATGGGTTTGCCGAAGGAAAGGCATAGCGGATACAGTCTGAAGAAAGAAGAACTGAAGGGTTCAATTTTAAGGGACCTGACAGCTGAAAACATATCATCAGGAATCATTGCAAGCACGCTGGTTATGACGGGGCCGGCCCTGATCATTTTGCAGGCAGCGTCAGCAGGGGGATTTACTGATCAGCAGACCATTAACTGGATGTTTGCTGTTTATTTTTTCGGGGGTGTTTACAGCATCCTAATGCCGCTTTTATATAGAATTCCTATTACAGGAGGGCATTCGATTACAGGTGCCGCCTTTTTGGCGACGGTTACTGCACATTATTCGTATCCTGAGCTGATTGGCGGGTATTTGATGTCCGGACTGCTGATTTTTCTGGTTGGCATTTCAGGGCTGTTTACCAAAATCATTGGGTGGGTGCCGAAAGAGGTCATTGCCTCGATGCTTGGCGGGCTTGTTGCCGGCTATGTTGTGAAGCTTGTACCGGCCATCCAGGAAATGCCTGTTGTCGGAGGCGCGGCTTTAATCAGTTTTCTGCTTTTTACGAGATATGTGAAGAAGTTTCCGCCGGTGCTTGCAGCAGTTGCGGTTGCGTTTGCTGTCTTGTTTTTGACAGCTGACTTGATTCCTGCCAAAGAGATTGAATATTTTCTGCCGTCTATCCAAACACCGGAATTCAGCTGGATGGGGCTCGTGACGATTGCCCTGCCGCTTGCGATGCTGATTCTAAGCAATGATGCTGCACCGGGAATAGGGGCACTGGAAAGCGAGGATTTTAAGCCGCCTATTCGTAAAATCGTCTCATCAAGCGGCGTCTTCTCTGTGATCACCGGCTTATTTGGCGGCCAGTGTGCCAATATCGCAGGCATGATGAGCGCCATCTGTGCCGGACCGGATTCAGGACCCAGGGAGAAAAGGTATATGGGAGCTGTTGTTTCAGGCGCGATTACGATTGTCTTCGGCATTTTTGCATGGAAAATCGTGCCCTTTATCCAATCACTTCCACAGGCATTCGTTTCATTGCTGGCTGGGTTCGCCCTAATTGGCGTCCTGCATTCAAGCCTGCAAATGGGCTTCTCCGAAAACCGCTACCGATTAAGTGCTCTCGCAGCCTTCATCGTCACCCTATCCGGCGTAAGCTTTCTCCATATCAGCGCTCCCGTCTGGGGACTCATTGCCGGGGCGGTATTGGCTCGGACGGCAGAAAGGCAATGCAGTGAGGGAACGAAGGAATAAGAATGGCAGTTTGGCAGAAAAATAGATGCTTTGTTTATGGGAATAATAGATAGCAATGACTTTAAGAGAACTGGAAGCCTTTTAGAAAGGAGAAAAGCTATGGCCATCATGCAGGACAAAATCTCAAGCCTCCTTGAAATTAACCGCAGCCTAACCCAGTCTCTTGAACTTGAGGAGATTCTAATGAGGCTGGTACAGGCCGCTTTTGATTTAGTAGATCATGCTGATACGACAATTCTATACACGTTAAGAGATGATGGATTATTGCATTTTTCCAGTGGGGTCGGAGTGGACGAAGGCGTAATGCGCCAAGTGAAATTTCAGCCTGGAGAATCCTTGACTGGACAGGTTTTTTTAACCAAAAAGGGCGTAATTGCTTCAGGCCGTGAGTTCAGAGAACATATGAGCCGTATGTCTGAAATAAATTTTGTTCACTTTTTTAATGGCGTTTTCCAGCGTGATGTGAAGAGCGGAATCGTAGTCCCATTGGTTTATAAGGAGGATTGCATCGGGGTGCTTGTGGTGGATAACTTCGATAAGGATGTACAGTTTACTGAGTCTGACTTTCAAGTTTTGGAAGTGGTGGCAGACCAGGCGGCTATTGCCATCATGAACTCGAAGCTTTATGAAGAAGTGAAGCGTAAGAATGAAGAACTGAGCCAATCACTTGATATCCACCGGAGATTCACGAAGATTCTGCTGGAGGGAAAGGGGACTTCGTATATTCTAGATACCATCAGTCATATTTTGGGCACCCCGGTACTTTTTGCAGAGTCACCAATTGAGCCATCCAGTTCTTTTCCGATCATAAACTCCAACGAACTTTTCGGGTACTTCCTTTTGAATGAGCCAGTCGAGTGTTTGACGAATATCCAGAAGGCTGCTCTTGAACATGCTTCAACGGCTTTGTCACTGGAGTTTGTCAGGCTGAATACACTTTTTGAAAAAGAGATGCACCTAAGGGAAGAGGCTTTTCATGATTTAATCAATGGCGGACGTCTGAATGAATGGATTTTGGAAAAGTTCTGCTTGAACGAGAAAAGCAGTATCGCTTGTATGATGGTGGACTCCAAGTCAGGTTTTCTATGGGATGCTGCTTCCATCCTTCAGAAAGAAAAGGTTATCCAATCGACCGAGCAGATCCTCATTAATTACTGTGAAACCCCGATCGTTTTTACGAAATCAAACCAGATTGTTGCACTCCTGGTAAATGGTCGGAAAAAATATGACCAGTATTTAGCTGATGATATTCAGAAAAAGGTGAAAAAGGCTGTCATTGGGCTGGGCAGGGAGGTTGCCTTAACAAATATGACAGATACTTATCAGGAAGCAGCTGAAGCTCTATCATTTGCTAAGAACCATCAGCACAAAACCTTTATCACTTATTCTGAGCTTGGTGCTGAAAGGCTATGGCTCAACACTGACCGCAGCTTGCTGAATAAATTTGTGGCAGATAAAATTGGCGCTCTTTTAAAGATGGAGCCTGAATATTTGAAAACAATGCAAACCTTTCTAGCACATAATCAAAGCCATAAAATAACAGCAGAAGAGATGCATATCCATCCCAATACCCTTGCATACCGCATGAAAAAAATCGAAAGCGAATTACAGCTCGATTTTTCCCGGAAAGAAGATTGGACTACAGTTATCCTGGCCTTTCAGGTCTTTGATTTTTTAAACCCTTAATTGGTGCTTGCCACAATGGATGAAAGAATTATTTGGCTGCTGGTACATGTACATGGAATATTCTAAATATTATAATAACCTTAATCTAACAAGAATTAAGGAGAGATTGGATGAGTACAGAAGTTAATAGTCAAAACATTGCGGACAGGAATGCTGGTGCAGAAACGTATTACAATTATATAGGCGGGGAATGGGTGCCATCTGTGACAGGGGAAACATATCCGAGTGTTAATCCCGCCCATACAGAAGAGGTATTGGGAAATTTTCAGAAATCCAATGATTTGGATGTGCAAAAAGCAATTGAAAGTGCAAAGAAAGCCTTCCCGCTCTGGAAAAAAACATCTCCAATCAGCCGAGGGGACATCCTTTATAAATTAATCTTTCTCATTCAGCAGGAAAAAGAGGAATTGGCTGAAATCATCACAAAGGAAGTCGGCAAAACAATCGAGGCGGCCCGCAAGGAAGTGGATGCAACCCTTCAGGCTCTGAAGCATTTCAGCGGGGAGGCAAACCGTCTAACAGGTGAGACTGTGCCTGCGATAGACCCAAACACATTTGCCTGTACCATTCAGGAGCCTCTGGGAGTAGTGGCGGTCGTTACCCCGTTTAATTTTCCGCTGGGCATTGCCATTTATAAAATTGCCCCATCCATGCTGGCAGGAAATACAATTATTTATAAAGCTGCGAGCGATACGTCGCTAGTTGCAGTTAAAGTGGCCGAGCTGTTTGAACAAGCGGGAATGCCAGCAGGTGTCCTGAATATGATCACGGGTCCGGGTTCTGTAGTGGGAGAAGAGCTTGGAACCAATCCTGAAATTAAGGCTGTTTCTTTTACAGGCTCTTCTGATGTGGGAATCCATCTTGGCAAGCTTGTGACAGCACATGGCGGAAAAATGCAGGCTGAAATGGGCGGGAAGAACGCGACGATCATTCTGGAGGATGCCAATCTGGAAGAGGCTGTTCAGAGTGTGGTCATCAGCGGATTTTACAACAACGGCCAAAGCTGTACGGGAACAAGCCGCGTGATTGTGCCCCGGTCCATTTCCCAAAAGGTCATCGATTTATTGGTTGAAAAAGCGAAGCAAATAAAAGTCGGCAATGGGATCCGGGAAGGGTACGACAACGGTGCGGTTGCGAATAAGCACCAGTTAAATACGTATTTACATTATGTGAATAGCGCGATCGAAGAAGGAGCTGTGCTCGAATATGGCGGAAAGCAGCTGACTGATGGGGATATGGCGAGTGGCTATTTCGTCGCTCCGACTGTTTTCAGTAAAGTTACAAAGAATTTTACGATCGCCCAGGAAGAGATTTTCGGTCCGGTTGTGGCTGTGATGGAAGTGGATACATACGAAGAGGCCATTGAGCTTGCAAATGATACGGACTTTGGCTTGTCATCGGCCATTTTTACGAATGACCTTCAGAAAGCATTCGATTTTGTCCGGAAAATTGAAACAGGTGTCACGCACATAAATATCCCATCTAATCATTATGAAAACCAGCTTCCGTTTGGCGGCAAAAAGACATCCAGCATCGGACCGCGGGAACAGGGCAGCACCGCATTGGATTTCTGGGTTGATACAAAGACTGTTTATATAAAACCTTAAGGAGGGAGAGGATGAAAAACTTAGGTGTGATTGGCTGCGGGGCGATGGGAAAAGGCATTGTCAAAAATTTAATCAAGAACGGGTATAAGGTGTATGCCTATGACCCGAGCCCGGACGCACTTGCAAAATGTGAGGAGCTGGGGGCTATTCCCCAGCCTTCTCCATTCGAGACAGCAAGACAGGCGGATCTAGTAATTTCTTCATTGCCTGGACCAGGTATTGTCAAAGATGTTATGATGGGTGAAAGTGGAGTCTTTTCTGCTTTAAAGCCCCGCAGTTTTGTCCTGGATATGAGCACGATTGATCCCGTGACTGCAAAGGGTTTATATGCTGCTGCAAAGGAGAAGGAAGTCCATTTCTATGACTGTCCGTTAAGCGGAGGCCCCAAGGGTGCTGATGCCGGTACGTTAACCATAATGGTCGGGGGAGACGATAAATATTTGCCAGACATTCGCCCGGTCCTGGAGAGCGTTGGAAAGGATATCTTTCTGCTTGGATCTTCAGGCTCTGGCCAGGTGGCGAAGCTGTGCCACAATATGCTGGTTGCTTTAATGACTGCAGGTCTGGGGGAGGCCTTTGCAGTGGGGGAAAAAGCAGGTGTCAGCCGCTCTCAGCTGGCGGAGGTCATTCAAAGCGGTTCTGCCCATAATCGGGTCCTTTCCGTGTTCGGCGATAATATCCTTAACCATACATATGAGAATGTGCTTTTCAGCCTCGAACACATGAATAAGGATATTCACCTGTATCAGGAAACAGCCGGCCATTACAGCGAAGATTCTCCATTGGGGCAAGTGGTTTGCAGCCTCTATGAGAAGGCGATGGAGCAAGGGAAGGGGAAGCTCGATTCATCGGCGGTCTGCGGGGGAAACTAGTAATCTTTTAATCTAGGGGGGAAATCATGAAAAGTGAAAAGACAGAAATTTTAAAAGATTGGCGCTTGCATGCCATTGTGCTTGTGCTGGTCGTGGCCACCGAAGCGATTGGACAGTTCAGCTTTAAAGTAGGTGCCGGGGTTATTTTACTGCTGCCAATGCTCTATGCATTTTTCCTGGGGCTGGGGCTTTACTTCACTCCGCTTATTAAGGAAAAGCAGGCTAAAAATGCAGAGCCGCTTATCGTGCTTGGGGTTACCCTCTTAATTGCGAAAATTGGGGTAACGATTGGGCCGCAAATCGAGGCAATTATTGCTGCAGGGCCATCATTATTGCTCCAGGAATTAGGTAATTTAGGAACAATTTTATTTGCACTGCCGGTGGCCATCTTTCTTGGTTTTAAAAGAGAGGCAATTGGCATGACTCACTCGATTGGGCGCGAGCCGAATGTCGGGCTGATTATGAATAAATACGGATTTGATTCGCCAGAAGGCAGAGGAGTAATGGCTATTTATATTTTTGGTACTGTGTTTGGTGCTGCCTTCCTTGGATTGATATCCGGTTTTCTGGCCACCATTACGCCGCTCCATCCACTATCGTTCGCGATGGCATCTGGTGTGGGCAGCGGAAGCATGATGGCGGCCGCCAGCGGATCGCTTGTCGCGGCATTCCCAGCAATGGAAGATCAGATTATTGCCTTCGCAGGCGCCAGTAACCTGCTTTCTCTTTCAACGGGTCTGTATGCAAGTATTTTCATTGGATTGCCACTTACTGAGAAGCTGTACAGCATCATGATCAAACGGAAAGAGAAAAAGGCTGCTGACAAAGGAGGAGACATCCATGCTTAAAAATATAACAGAATGGTTTCTGATATTAGGTATATTCGGCCTTTCGGCACTGATCGGAAACTGGGCTGGCTATGATATACTCCCATCTGCAGCCATTCCGGGCATGCTTGTTTTAATTGTCATTAGTGTGCTGGGTCTTATTCTTGAAAAAGTGCTGCCGGGCAACATCCCGAGCGTCGGGTATATCGGGATTATCGGGATTATCGTTTCGATTCCAGGAGTACCGGGTTCTGAATATGTTGTAGAATGGACAACCCAGGTGAATATCCTGGCTCTTGCTACGCCAATTCTGGCTTATGCGGGTATCTCAATTGGAAAGAACTGGGCCGACTTTTCCAAGCTGGGCTGGAGAAGCATTATTGTCGCAGTCTTCGTGTTCTTCGGAACCTTCATTGGATCTGCGGTCATCGCTGAGATCATTTTACGTATGCAGGGGATCATTTAATCATTTTGGCCTGGCAGGTGGAGATCTGCTGGGCTTTTTGCGTTTTTTTCTTTTCCTCAGACCCTTTTGGTGCTGACTCTGAAAATATCGGTCAAAATTCAATTTTATCGGTCAGTTTTCCGATATATCGGTCACTTCGCGTTACAACAACATTCCATTAAATTCACAGTGAAAAAAAATAGAAAGAGTGAAAACCATGAACCTTTATGAACAGTTACTGAAAGATTATGACCAAGAACTTACTCATTCGGGTGTAAACGGCGAAAGATTGACCTCGAGACTTGATGAGCTTTCAAGAATAGGCCACATGGAAAGCGGCGGGGTAACACGCCCTGGCTATTCTGCTGAGGAGAAACAGGCAAAAGAATTAGTAATAGGCTGGATGAAAAATGCCGGCTTAAGTGTGTCAACAGATGGAGCAGGAAACGTGTTTGGAAGAATAGGTGGCAAAACGGAAGGACCGGCAATCGCTTCCGGTTCCCATGTTGACAGTGTTCCAAATGGAGGGCACTTTGATGGGCCGTTAGGGGTTCTTTCAGCATTAGAAGTTGCTGAGGCATGGAAAGAAACAGGATACATACCTGAAAAGCCTTATGAGATTGTGATTTTTTCAGATGAAGAGGGTTCGAGATTCAAGAGCAGCTTAACAGGCAGCCGGGCATTTATGGGCCAACTGAAGCCGGAGGAAATGGATAGCCTGCGGGATGAAAATGGCAAGTCGTTTCGAGACGTATTGAACGAATATGGCAGCAGTGCTGAAGAGTGCTTAAAGGCAGGAAAAAACAGGCGTGAAATCGAAACATTTGTGGAAGTCCATATTGAGCAGGGAAAGGTGCTGGAAAGAGAGAATCAGCCGGTTGGTGTGGTAAAAGGCATTGCAGGACCAGCCTCGCTGGAGGTGACATTTAGGGGGGAAGCTGGGCATGCGGGAAATACGCCGATGGCTGGACGCAGAGATCCACTGGTGGCTGCCTCATTATTTGTAGCTGCCGTCGAGAATTTTCCAAAGCAGGTCAGTGATACAGCTGTTGCCACTGTCGGAAAGCTGACCGTACATCCAAATGGCTTCAATGTCATCGCACAGGAAGTAATACTAACCGTGGATATCCGGGATATTTTTGAAGAGACACGCGATCAGCTGATTGATCAAATTAAGACCGAAGCCCGGAAAATTGCAGAGGAGCGGAATATTGACGTGAAAATGAACCTGAATGCAAAAATCAAACCTCTGCCAATTGACGAAAGCCTGCAGGCTGGTATATCAGAATCCCTTGCCAAGTTCGAGATTAGGCCCGTTTACATCCCGAGCGGCGCCGGTCATGACACCATGATCGTCGGTACTGAAATTCCAGCAGCCATGCTGTTCGTCCGCAGCAAGGATGGCATCAGCCACAATCCGCGCGAATGGACATCATTAAATGACTGTGTATATGGTGTACATGTTTTGAAAGATTTTGTTGAAGGACTAATGAAAAAATAGAAAAAGGAGCAATCCGTATGATCATCCGCCACATAAAACCAGCAGACGCCCAGGCCTTGGCCGATTTGATCACACAAGTAGAAAACGAATCGGAATATATGCTTTTCGAGCCAGGTGAAAGACAGACCACCGCCGAGGCACAAAGAAAAAGAATCGAAGCTATCGAAAAGGGTTCGACCATTATCATTGCGGAAAAAGATAACCAATTGATCGGCTTCGTAATGGCCATTGGCGGTGCAGCCAGGAGAAATAAGCACTCAGCATATCTCGTTGCAGGCATCCTCAGCGGACACAGAGGCCAGGGAATCGGCACAAAGCTGTTTGAAGAGCTTGACCGCTGGGCGCGTGAACACAATATCCACAGGCTGGAGCTCACAGTCGTTATCCGTAATCAGGCCGGAGTCGCCCTATACAAAAAGGCCGGATTCCAGGTCGAAGGCACCAAAAAACATTCGCTTGTGATAAACGGTGAATTTGTCGATGAATACTACATGGGAAAGCTTTTATAAAAGAGAGGCCATTTTCTGACCAGAGAAAATGGCCTTTCTTTTTTACTCTGCTAGGTAAAACCTCCTGTTTTAACATTTGAAAACCCCGAAATATCAAGGAGTATGCAACTAATATTTTGCGGAATAAAATAAAAAGTCTGAATTTTGATTGAATTCAAAACCTGTAACCTTGTATACTTGTAATACAAGTTAGAAAAAGCGCTTACATTTTTAATAGAAAGGGAGGATTTTATGATTCAAAAAAAGTGGAAGATTATCATATCGATCCTGACACTTGTTTTTATTGTCATCGTTGGCGTGCGGACAGCGGCCGAAAATAAGGATAAAAAATTCGTATCCGTTGCCACGGCTTCAACCGGAGGTACATATTACCCAATAGGAGTTGGAATGGCTAATATATGGAGCGGCCATTTAAAGGGTGAGAAAATCCAGGCGAGCGGCCAGTCTTCAGCCGGCTCCATTGAAAATATTGAACTTCTTCGTGAAGGAGAAGCACAGCTTGCCATTCTTCAGGGGTTAATTTCGTCCCAGGCATATTCTGGAGATGGCTCCTTTGAAGGGAAGCGGTATGAGGATTTGCGCACGATCTCCATGCTCTGGCCAAATGTGGAGCATTTTGTCCTTATGAATGACAAAATTAAAACCGGAACAATCGAGGACATTAAAGGAACAGGATTTTCGGTAGGCCCGCAGGCAAGCGGTACGGAGCAATCCACAGTCGTAATGATGGAAGGCCTTGATCTTACAAAAAAGGATATTACTCCAGAATATCTTGGCTACAGTGACACGGTTTCCGCGATGCGTGACGGGAGATTGGATGGAGGTTCACTGCCGGCCGGTATCCCGATTTCAGCTGTGACTGATATGTATGCAAGTAATGTCAAAGCTTCCATTCTGGAAGTGACTGATGAACAGCTGGATGCCATTAATGCTGTATCGGACAGCTGGTACCGCTATGTGATTCCTGGAGGGACCTATCCGCGCATTGACAAAGATATCAACACCATTGCCCAGCCTAACCTTTTATCCACAACGAAGGAAATGGATGAAAAAACCATCTATATTTTAACCAAAACGCTCTATGAAAATCTGGATGAAATGTATGAGGTTCATAGCTCTGCCAAGGAAATGACGCTGGAAACCGCTCTTGATGGCGTATCCGTGCCATTGCATGCCGGAGCGTACAGATATTTCAAAGAAGCAGGTCTTGATATACCTGAAAATCTAATTCCGCCGGAAGCGAAATAAAGGAGGGAAAACGATGACGAAATCAACAAGCGGACACACTGTACAGCCAGCTGATCTGGATAAAGAAGCAGGCGGAGGCATGCGTTTGCTCGAAGGGCCATACAAAAAAGCGGCTGCCATTATCGCTGTATTATTTTCTGCTTTTGCAATCTATTCGAACGGATTATCCAATATTCAAGAGATTTATAGAAACCTGATTTTTCTTGGCATTCTGCTGGTGATGACTTTTTTCTACTATCCTGCCGCAAAATCGTCCAATCAAAAGAGGTTTACACTATTTGATTATCTATTTGCGGCGCTTGCCATTGCAGGTCTTGGCTATCTGCTTTTGAATTACACAACGATTCATGTAGACCGGGGCTCACAGCCGATTATGATTGACTATGTGTTTGGAGCAATTACGATCATCGTTCTGCTTGAAGCGTCAAGACGGGCAGTTGGGATCTTTATCCCGATTCTATGCGGAGGCGCCATTGTATACGCACTGTTTGGAACATACTTCCCATGGATTTTCGGCCATGCCGGATTTTCACTGGAACGTCTGCTCTACCGCCTTTATATGACGACTGAGGGCGTGCTGGGATTAACGCTTTCGACGGCGTCCACGTTCATTGTCATGTTCGTCCTTTTTGGTGCTTTCCTGTCTGTCAGCGGTGCCACCCAGCTTTTTAATGATCTCGCCCTGGCTATTGCAGGCAGAAAGCGCGGAGGCCCGGCTCAAGTTGCGGTTATCTCCAGTGCACTGACAGGATCATTGAGCGGAAGTGCGGTTGCCAACGTTGCGACAACAGGAGCGTTTACGATTCCATTGATGAAATCTATTGGCCTTAAGCCTAAGTTTGCCGGTGCAGTAGAGGCTGCTGCTTCAACAGGCGGAATGATCATGCCGCCGATTATGGGTGCTGCGGCCTTCATCATGGCCGGCTTCCTTGGAATCTCCTATACGACGGTCATACTGGCAGCGATCATTCCCAGCTTTTTCTATTATATTGCGCTGATTTTTGCTATTGATATCGAAGCGAAAAAGCTGGGATTAAAAGGCATCAGTAAAGAAAATATTCCGGATGTCTTCCAAATCTTGAAAGAGCGCGGTGTCCTATTAATTCCGATCATCGTTGTCATCACAACACTATTAATGGGTAAAACAGCTCTATTTGCCGGATTTGCCGGAATCGGGGCAGTCATTGCGGCAAGCTGGCTGGCTAAGGATAAATCTTCAAGAATCACCATCTCTAAAACAATCGAAGCCTTTATTGAAGGCGGAAGAGGGACGATTCAAGTCGGGATTGCCTGTGCCGCCATTGGAATCATCATTTGTGTTGTTACCATGACTGGAATTGGATCTACATTAGCTTATAATATAGTTGAATTAACAGGCGGACAGCTTTGGCTGATTTTAATTGTCGTCATGCTCACCTGCATTGTTTTAAGTATGGGACTTCCGTCAACGGCACTTTACATCGTCGTTGCGGTGACGGCTGCTCCAGCCCTTATAGAGGCGGGCGTTCATCCGATCGCGGCACACTTCTTTGTGTTCTGGTTCGGTGCATTGTCCAACATCACGCCGCCAGTGGCACTGGCATCGTATACCGCAGCAGGACTAGCCGGCGCCAATGCGATGCAGACATCATGGGAAGCGCTTAGAATCTCACTTCCGGGCTTTATTATCCCATTCATGATTGCCTATAATCCTATCATTCTGCTTCAGGCAGCTGAGGGAGAAACTGTATCAATTGTATCAGTCGCACTAGTGGTCGTTACAAGCACGCTGGGAATATACGCTCTTGCAAGCTCACTTGGAAACTACCTGAATGCCAAGCTGACCATTGTTGAAAGAATTCTAATGTTTGCGGGAGCATTAATGCTGATTAAACCAGGGATGATCACCGATATTGCCGGACTCGGACTTTGTGTGTTTGCAATTCTCTTCCATATCATCAGAGTAAAGAAAAACAGTTCAGTCGAAATCACCATATAAGGAGCTAACATCAATGAAAATCGAACGGAAAAAAATCTCGGCCCAGGTGCTGGATCAGCTAAAGGAAATGATAAAGGACGGCAAGTTCCCGCCAAATGAGCCGATGCCATCCGAGAATGAACTGGCAAAGCTGTTTGGTGTCAGCCGTGCGCCTGTTCGAGAAGCATTGAGCGTTTTATCGGCCAGCGGAATTATTGAATCCAGGCAAGGGGGCCGCAGCTTTGTCAAAGAGGTTAATATGGCAGACATGCTTGGTTCGTTAGCGATTGAATACATTCCCGTGGAACAGGTTTTTGAGCTCCTGGAGATGCGGATAATTATGGAGACACAGGCAGCAGCGATTGCTGCCTTGCGTCGTGATGAGGCCGACCTGGAAAAAATGAAGCTGGCGCTCGATCAATTTCAAATCACGCTGACGAACCCCGAAGCGGTAGGCGATCTGGCAGACGTTAATTTTCATAAACACCTGATAGAGGCAACAAAAAATCGCTTCATGATACAGGTAATGGAAAATATCGATGATCTGTACCGTAAAGCGATTGCTTTTTCCCTTCAGAAGAACGTGGGTCTTCCGGCAAAGCGCGAACAGGTTTATCAGGAGCATATGAGCATTTTTACAGCTATAAAAGAACAGGATGAAGAAAGAGCGGCAAAGGCGATGCGGGTGCATCTTGAGAATGTTACAAAGAAATTGAAGGTGAACGAAAGGGATGGAAAGAAGGTGCCGTTGTGATCACGGAACAGATTGTTGAGCGGCTTAAAAGCATCATGGGATCAGAAAAACGCATTCTGCTTGAGAAAGCAGATCTGGTCTCATATTCATACGATGGCTCATTTGGAGCCTATATTCCGGAGATCATCCTGCAGCCAGTTTCGACTGAGGAAGTGGCAGGCATTGTAAAGCTCGCCAATGACATGAAAATACCAGTCTATCCAAGAGGCAGGGGAACGAGTCTTAGCGGAGGCCCACTCCCTGTCCATGGCGGGATGGTCCTTGATTTTTCCAGGTGGACCCAGAAGCTGATCATCGACCCGGAGGATACCGTTGCGATTGTATCTCCAGGTGTCATCACAGCTGATATTGACAGTGAGGCAAAACGTCATGGGCTGATGTACCCGCCTGATCCAAGCAGTTCGCATGTTTCCACAATTGGAGGGAACCTCGCCGAGAATGCCGGTGGCCCAAGAGGTTTAAAGTACGGAGTAACAAAGGACTATGTGCTGGGGCTGGAGATCGTAACGCCAGAAGGGGAAATTATTCGGACAGGCGGACGGACGGTTAAGAACGTCACAGGCTATGACCTTACAAAATTGATTGTTGGATCGGAAGGAACTTTAGGCATCATCACAGAGGCCACTCTCCAGCTGATTCCAAGGCCGCAGGCAACCCAGACGATGATGGTCATTTTTGGTGACATTATCGATGCCGGAAAAGCGATCTCGGCAGTGCTCACATCTGGCATCCTGCCTTCCAAAATGGAGATCATGGACCAGGCTTCCATCCGGGCGGTGGAAGAGTTTCAGCCGATCGGGCTCCCAATTGATGTGGATGCCATTATCCTGATTGAGCTTGATGGCCATCCTATCGCCATCAGGGATGAAAGCGAGCAGGTGAAGCAGGTTTGCCTGAAGGTAGGGGCGAGGGAAGCCATCATCGCCAGGGATGAAGAGTCTGCTGAAAGCTTATGGAAAGCGAGAAAACTCGTTTCGCCTGCGATTGTCAGGAAAAAGCCGACGAAAATATCGGAAGATGCCACAATTCCAAGAAGCAAGATTCCTGAAATGTTTAGAAGGCTTCAGGAAATCAAAGCAAAATATGAAATTGATTTAGTGGTATTCGGCCATGCTGGCGACGGAAATCTGCATCCGAATATCATTACTGATAAACAGGACAAAGAAGAGATGAAGCGTGTGGAAAAAGCGGTTGAAGAAATTTTTTCAGCAGCAATTGAATTGGGAGGAACACTCTCAGGCGAGCATGGAATCGGGACTATGAAGGCGCCGTTTATGGAGATGGAGCTTGGGGAAGCAGGGCTCGACATGATGAAACGAATGAAAAAAGCGTGGGATCCGAACAACATTATGAATCCGGGCAAGATTTTTCCAGAGACCAAAGGGCAAAAGCTGGTATTAGTCCATGACTAGCCAGCTTGCCTATAAAGAAACGTTCGATTGTGTCCAGTGCGGCTATTGTCTTCCGGCTTGTCCTACCTACGCCACCATGGGGAAGGAAAGACATTCTCCCCGCGGCCGGATCAATCTTGTGCAAATGGCCGCAGAAGGGAAAATAACCATTGATGAAATTACCGAATCGATGGAGCTCTGCCTCGGATGCCGCGCCTGTGAAACAGCATGCCCAACGAATGTGCAATATGGAAAAATCCTTGAATCATTTAAGGAAGTAAAGGCTGTAGAAACGCCAGCTCCATTCTTGGAGAACATGGCTCTGCAAAAAGCATTGCCGAATAAAAAACTGCTGGCAGCCATGAGAGCATCACTTCGGGCTTATCAAAAAACGGGCATGGAGTCGTTTGCCCGCAAAAGCAAGATGCTCAGCATTCTTCCTGAACAGCTGCGCGCTTTTGAAGAAATAGCTCCGGCTGCTGAAATGCCAAATAAGCAGCTGAGAACAGGCATCCTCATGCCTGAAAGCGTGCCTAAAGCCAGTGTCGCTTTTTTTACAGGCTGCATTATGGATGTGTTTTTTGCTAAAATCAATGACCTCAGCATTAAGCTTCTTAAGCATGCAGGCTGTGAAGTTACGGTAATCAAGGAACAGACCTGCTGCGGCGCTCTGCAGAACCATAGCGGAGATACAGGAACATCGAGGAAACTGGCAAAGGATAATATCGCTGCCTTTGAAAAGGGGAACTTTGATTATGTTGTCAATGCTATTGGCGGCTGCGGCGCGATGCTCGTTGAATATGATCGCCTTCTCGCTGATGACCCGGAATGGGCAGAGCGTGCTAAGGTGTTCTCACAAAAGAATAAGGATGTAAGTGTAATACTGAACAAACTCGGAATCAATTTTAGCCGGGAACTAAAGGGCGTTGTGACGTATCAGCCATCCTGCCACCTGTTAAATGTGCAGAAGGTTGCGGAAGATCCAGTCAAGCTCCTCGAAAGCATATCGGGCATTACTTATATTCCTCTTCCAAAAGGGGATATGTGCTGCGGATCGGCCGGGATATATAATATTGCCCACTATGAAGAATCCATGGAAATCCTTGATGTCAAAATGGAGCATGTCCAAAAAATCTTGCCCGGCACCATTGTTACGTCCAATCCTGGCTGCCATCTGCAAATGTGCCTCGGTGTGAAACGCGAAGGGCTGGAAGACAAGATCCGTGTCGTCCATATCATCGAATTATTGGCTGAAGCCTGCGGAATTGATCATAAATAAAAGAAAGGGTGGAGGATCATGTATGATTACATCATTATTGGCGGGGGCATTGTTGGCCTGTCAACAGGAATGGAGCTGCTGAGCCGGTTTCCGGAAGCGAAAGTGACCATCCTGGAAAAAGAAAGCCATGTGGCGGCCCACCAGACGGGCCATAACAGCGGAGTCATCCATTCCGGAATTTACTATAAACCTGGAAGCTATAAAGCCAGGCTTGCCAAAATGGGCAGCGAGTCCATGACGGAATTTTGCCGAGAACATGGCCTTGAAGTGGATATATGCGGAAAAGTCATTGTAGCAAGCGAAGATTTCGAGCTGCCGCTATTGGACAATTTATATCAGCGCGGTTTAGAAAACGGCCTCGGAATTCGCATGATTGACCATGGCGAGCTCCATGAAATCGAGCCGCATGTGAACGGAAAAAAGGCCATCCATGTGCCAATGGCGGGCATTGTCAACTATAAGCAGGTTTCGGAAAAAATGGCTGAGATCATCACGGCAAAAGGAGGAGACATCCTTTTGAATCATAAGGTATTAGCCATTGACGAAACCGCTCAGGAAGTAATCGTCCAGACCAGTAAGGGGGAGGTAAGGGGAGCTTACTATGTAAACTGCGGCGGCCTGCAGTCAGACCGGATCGCCAAGCTTGCCGGATTGAAAACCGATGTAAAAATAGTGCCATTCAGGGGCGAGTATTATATGCTCAAACCGGAGAAAAGCAGACTCGTCAAAAATCTGATCTACCCTGTGCCAAATCCCAACTTTCCGTTCCTTGGGGTCCATTTTACCCGCATGATTAATGGATCCATCGATGTTGGCCCAAATGCCGTTCTCAGCTTTAAGAGGGAGGGCTATAAAAAGACGGATTTAAATGTGGCAGACCTTATGGAGGTTGTCGCCTATAAAGGGTTCTGGAAGCTTGCACGCAAATATATGAAAGAGGGAGTGGATGAAATGATCCGCTCTGCATCTAAGGAGCTGTTTATGAAAAATGTCCAGAAGCTCATGCCGGACATCCAAAAGGATGATATTGTTCCGGGCCCGGCAGGTGTCAGAGCGCAAGCCTTGAAGGACGATGGCTCCCTTGTTGATGACTTTTTCATTGTGCCGAGCAAACGCTCCATTCATGTTTTAAATGCACCATCTCCTGCCGCTACAGCATCCATTGAAATTGGAAAAGAAATCGTCAGGAAGATGGACGGGATGTTTAAGATGGAATCAGCCGTTTAAGTGATTGGAGAATAATTCAAAATTCCCTGAACCATAAAATTTACGGGTACCAGGTATTCTTTCAAGGAAATCACAAGCAGGAAAAAAACCGCTCCATCACGGAACGGCTTTTCTTGTTAAAGAAGAAAGTACAAAACTCTGTACGTTGATAACAGTCTAGCGCAAGCAGCCTGCCCCCTCGAGGTGTCAGGGGTGGGCGAGGCGCTTCCGCTTTTCTAGTTAACACTCACCATTATGACATTCGACCCCGATCACCCGGAAGCCATTTGCGTCCATTTCTTTCTTAATTTTATCCAAGGTTTCCTCTGTCGTATCCTTCGGCAGTGTGAACAGGACACGGCGGATCAGGCTGATATGGAAGCTGGATGAGTCCAGTGAGATGACTCCCTGAATATCGCTATACTTACTGATAATACCCGTCATTTTTTTCAGGGTCCCCTGTGTGCCATAGCTTCCCACAGTCAGTGTATAGCTTCCGCGGTTCAGCCCCCACGCTTCCTCAAGCAGTTCCAGTACAGCAGCATGTGTCAGCAGACCGACAAACTGCCCATTTTCATTTTCAACCGGCAGATAGGGATATCTTTTCAGTGTGAAAAAGGCTTTCATGAAAGAGTCGTCCTCGTCGATCACGGTCTGCTGGTCGGTGGCCAGAGCCGTAATTGGTTCATCCAGAGAATGATTCTCCTTGTATTCTAAAATATCAACCTTGTATACATTGCCTGCAAACTTTGTATGTGTGGCATCCAGTATAGGGACACAGCGGTAACCTGTTTCATTTAAAAACTTCAGCGCCTGTTCCAAATTAAAAGTCTCATCACAAAACCGAACATCTTTTTTCTCCACCATCTGATGGCGAATCAGCATACCAGCATCCTCCTTTACCCCTAACCTTCTCTATTCTATGCCGGTGCCTTTTCGGCAATGATAAGAAATTAAGTGAATCCCCCTGCAAAAACTTGTAAAATAAGAAAAAGCAATCATCAGGAAAGGTGCTGAGCGAACATGGAAAGCATTACAGTTGTGTCGCTGCTGGATGTGATTGGAGAGCTGTTTTCCGATGAAATTTCCATAGCGGTGTCAAATAGGAGTGAATATATCTATTACCGGCCGAGCAAGCGGATCGATTTGAAAATCAGGCCGGGTGACATGGTGAAGGAAGGAACCATCGCCCATAAGGCCTTAGGGACACAGCAAAGAGTGTCGGAGTTTATTGACCGAGATATATTTGGGGTTCCCTATCACGGCATGGCCGTGCCATTTTTGCATGAAGGTAAGCTTGAAGGCTGTGTAACCGCCATTTTTCCGGCTCTGACTGACGGCAAATCAGTTGTGACGATGAAAACGAACGATGGCTGGATTCCGATGCCTTTTTCCGAGGTTGTCTACCTTGAGGCAAAGGATAAGAAGACCTATGTACATACTGGTGACAATTCAGGAACCCATAAATACTCGCTTCAGGATTTTGAGTATTCGCTGCCGAAGGACAGTTTCATCCGCTGCCACCGCTCATTCATTGTAAATGTCAATCATATAAAGGAAATTTTTCCTGACACGCATTCAACATTTCTCCTCGTCATGAAAAATGGAGACCGGGTCCCTGTCAGCCAGTCTTACTCCAGCTATTTCCGCAAATTGCTCGGTTTTTAGAAAATTCTTTCTGTTTCAGCTTTGGAATTTGCTGTTTTATCCGAATTTTCCGTAAGATAATCGGAAAAGTCCTGGCTCCCTCTTTATCCAGGTAAAATGATTTTATATATCATGGCAGAGGGGATGAGCATCATGGAGAAACATTTAGAACGGATTCGCGACAGCCGCCTGCATGACCGGGTTGTTACACCTGAAGAAGCAGCATCCTGGATACAGGACGGCATGACTTTGGGGCTAAGCGGCTTTACACGTGCGGGTGATGTTAAAGCGGTGCCATTTGCGCTGGCCGACCGTGCCAAACAAGAGAGTTTTAAAGTGAATGTCTATACGGGTGCTTCATTGGGCTCTGATGTGGATAAGCTTTTTGCTGAAGCGGGGATTTTGGGAAAAAGGCTGCCATTTCAGGCCGATCCGACAATGAGAAAAGGGATTAACCAGGGGGATTTCTTATTTGTCGATCAGCATTTATCCCACACGGCAGAGCTTGTTCGCACCAATGTCATGGAGCCTATTGATTTCGCTATTTTGGAAGCGGTTTCTATTACGGAGGATGGGTTGATCATTCCGTCTACTTCAATAGGAAACTCGCTATCTTTCGCGGAAAATGCCAGACAAATCATTATCGAAATCAATCTGGCCCAATCCACACAGCTGGAGGGCTTGCATGATTTATATGAACCTGGCAAGCAGGGAGAACGGAATCCGATTCCGCTGACGAAAACCGACGATCGTATTGGCGCTCCTGGAATTAAAGTGGATTTGGATAAGGTAAGGGGAATCGTATTCACGAATCAGCAGGACTCTCCTTCGACGATCGTGCCGCCAGATGAGGAAACCGCCATCATGGCCCAGCATTTGCTTCAGTTTCTCCGCGGGGAAATTAAAGCAGGCAGGCTGACAAATAGCCTGGCTCCGCTGCAGTCGGGCATTGGTTCCGTGGCAAATGCCGTGCTTCATGGAATGCTCGACTCGGAGTTTGAGAATCTGGAAGTCTATTCAGAAGTGCTGCAGGATGCCGTATTCGATTTGATGGATGCCGGAAAGGTGAACTTCGCTTCATGCTGCTCGATTACTCTTTCGGATGAAAAAATGAAAAAGGTTTTTGCGAACTTTGGTCGGTACAGGGACAGCTTGATCATGCGGCCTCAGGAGATTTCCAACCATCCTGAAATCATCCGCCGCATCGGTTTGATTTCAATCAATACAGCGCTGGAGCTTGATATCTATGGAAATGTGAATTCAACCCATGTCCTTGGAACGAAAATGATGAACGGCATTGGCGGATCCGGCGATTTTGCCAGAAATGCACGCCTGGCGATTTTCGTGACAAAATCAATTGCCAAAGACGGAAAGATTTCAAGCATCGTGCCTTTCGTCTCCCATGTAGACCACACCGAGCATGATGTGGATGTCATCGTGACGGAGCGGGGCTATGCGGATCTGCGCGGCCTTGCTCCAAGACAGCGAGTCGAACTGATCATTGAGAATTGCGCACACCCGCTTTACCGCGGACAGCTTCGCGAATATTACCAGGAAGCCCTCACAAGAGGCGGACAGACTCCGCACGTACTGGAAAAAGCACTGTCCTGGCATACAGACTTCGTCAAGAATGGAACGATGCTGAAAGAAAAAGAAGCTGCTAAACCGCATTGGAGCTTCTGCTAAAACAAATAATGACAGGCACCTTCAGCCAGCTGGTATAGGTGCCTGTCATTTTTAATGTTACAATGATAGCTATACTAACAAAATGATTGGGTGGATGTATGAGTAAAGCTATCAAATTAATCGCGGCTTCTAAATATAAGAACGGTTTCAAGGATGGCTATCCGCTGGTGACGGAGGAGTCTGTGCAGCGGATCCCGAAGGGAATAGAAGAGGGTGCGGTCATTGAACTGGCTGATGAGAGCGGACGGTTTATTGGCAAAGGCTATTATGGGAAACAAAATAAAGGCAGGGGCTGGATTCTTACGCGAAATCCTCAGGAAACCTTTGACGAAGCATTTTTTGCGAAGAAATTTAAAGAAGCTTTAAAGAGGCGGGCCGCTCTATACCGTGATCCCGAAACAACCGCTTTTCGGGTTTTCAATGGGGAAGGAGACGGAATCGGAGGCATCACGATCGATCATTACGAAGGATTTTATGTGATCAGCTGGTACAGCGAAGGAATTTATACCTTCAGGGATACGGTGATACAGGCATTGATGAACACGGCAGATGTAAAAGGACTGTATGAAAAGAAACGTTTTGCTGTAAAAGGCACTTATATAGAGGACGATGATTTTGCAGCAGGAGAGCGGGCAACTTTTCCGCTGATGGTGAAGGAGAATGGAATCAACTATCCCATTTATCTGAATGATGGCGCCATGGTAGGTGTATTCCTTGACCAGAGGCATGTCCGGAAGACGATCAGGGACAAGTATGCGGAAGGAAAAACGGTCCTGAACACGTTCTCTTATACGGGTGCTTTTTCAGCGGCTGCCGCTTTAGGGGGGGCAGTGAAAACAACCAGTGTGGACCTTGCCAACCGCAGCAAAAGCAAGACCATCGAAATGTTCAGCGTCAACGGCATTGATTTTGAGGCACAGGATATCATTGTGGAAGATGTGTTTAATTACTTCAAATACGCAGTTCGAAAGCAGCTGAAATTTGATATGGTTATCCTTGACCCTCCAAGCTTTGCACGTTCCAAAAAGCATACATTCAGCGCCAGAAAAGATTATCCGGAACTGCTTGGGCAGGCCATTCAAATCACAGAAAAGAACGGAATCATTGTGGCATCATCAAATTGCAGCACATTTAACATGAAGAAATTCAAAGACTTTATCAAAAAAGCGTTCGCACAAACAGGGAACCGCTACAAAATCCTTGAAGAATACACCCTTCCTGAAGACTTCCGCACCATTAAGGAATTCAAAGAAGGGGACTACCTTAAAGTAGCATTCATACAAAAACTGTAAAAAAGAGTGACAGGCTGGTACAGGTGCCTGTCACCTTTTTATTCATATTTAGCCCGCAGTTCCTTCATCTCTTCCACAAGATTCTTCCCGATTTCCTGTGAAAAGTCTTCATAGACAGGAACAAGCTCAGCCTTCCATTTCTGTTTTTCTTCAGGTGTGAGCTCATGGATTTGAATGGAGGAATTCTCCCTGATTTTTTCAAGCAGTTCTTCGTTCATTTCAAAGGCCCTCCGGCTGTTCCAGGCGGTTGTTTCTTCCATTGCCTCGAGCAGAATCTTCTTTGTTCCCTCTGTCTGCTCATTCCAGACTTTCTCGCTCATCATCACTGCATATCCAAGATAGCCATGATTGCTGATTGTCATATGCTTTTGCAGGTTATAAAATTTCTTTGAATAGATGTTTGAGATAGTATTTTCTTCACCATCCACATCGCCTTCTTCAAGCAGTTTGTAGGTGGAATTGAATGAATCCTGAACAGCATCTGCCTTTAAGCGGCTGAATTGGGCTGATATCACATCACTTTGCATGATGCGGAAGGATTGTCCTTTCAGATCCTCAGGTTTTTGAATAGGCCCCTGATTCGATGTGATCTGCTTAAATCCATTCGGCCAGTGGGCAAGCCCTTTAATGCCGTCTCCCTGCAGCGATCCCAGCAGCTGTTTGCCAACATTCCCGTTCAAGCCTTCTAGAGCAGCTTCGCGGGTAGGGAAAGCAAAAGGCAGATCCAGCACTCCCCATTGCGGGGAAAGCATGCCAAGCTTAGATGTGGAGGGGGCAATAAAGTGAACTTGCCCTTCTTTAAGAGCATTTATTTCTTCAATATCGGAATAGAGACTGCCATTTGGAAACACTTCTATTTTAATACGGCCATTTGATTTTTCAGCGACAAGCTCTGCAAACTTTTGGGCAGCAAGGCCTTTCGGCGTATTTTCAGCCACCACATGGCTGAACTTAAAGACAATTTGATCCTTGAGCCCTTCCTGGTCATCATCGTAGGGAATCTCTTCCCTTGGAAAAAAGCTTTGATAGCCAAAGAAGGCAGCCAGCAGCAAAACCGTGCCGGCAAGGAGTACATAGCCTGCGGCGCTTTTCATTTGAATCCTCCTTTTTAAAACTATTAATGTTATCATACTTACAAGAATTCTATCCGTAAAGACAGAAGGGAGGGACCCTTGGTGAATCAGATGCCCATCCGCTGGAAGATTACCATCCTGTCTTATGCAGTCGTTATTTTTTCTCTATTGATTGGCGGGATGGTCGTCATTGCAAACATCCAGGAGCAGGAAGAAAAAGAATTGAGAATACGTTCGATGAATACAGCCAGGACGGTGGCAGAGCTGTCAGATGTAAAAAAAGGAATCCTCCAGCCGCAGGGATGGCAAACTGTTAACAAAGTCGCAGAGGAAATCCGCATTATAAATGAAACAGACTATATTGTCATTATGAATATGGAGCGCATCCGCTATTCTCATCCGGTCAAGGAATTGATCGGCAGTCCGTCTGCAGGCGAGGATGAGAAGCCGGCTTTTGCCGAGCATATTTATTTTTCCAAGGCAGAAGGAGACGTCGGCACCTTTATCCGCGCATTCATCCCGATCAAAGATGAAAGCCTCAATCAAATTGGTGTGGTCGTTGTCGGCAATAAGATCCCTTCGATTACGGAGATTATCGTGGATTTAGCAGATGAAATCAGCATCATTGTTTTCCTGACGCTAATTTTTGGCCTGATCGGCTCTTTAATGCTTGCCAATCATATTAAAAAACAGATGTTCCAGCTTGAGCCCCATGAAATAAAACGGATGCTGGAGGAAAGAACAGCCACTTTCCATTCGATCAATGAAGGCGTGATCGCGATCGATAACCAGGAAAACATTACGATTTTTAATGAAAAGGCTAAGAAAATTTTTAATGTGACAGGAGATGTCGCTGGCAAAAAAATCAGATCCGTTCTAAAAGATACCAGGCTTCCAGAAATAGTTGAGAGCAACCGGGCGGTCTATAACGAGCAAATCATTGTAAGCGGCAAGGTCATACTGAGCACCAGAATTCCCATCAGGAAAGACAATGAAAAGATTGGAGCCGTAGCCATCTTCCAGGACCGGACAGAAGTCGCGAAGCTTGCAGAGGAGCTGACCGGTGTGAAAAGCTTTGTTGAGGCGCTGAGGGTGCAGAACCATGAGCATATGAACAAGCTTCACACCATTGCCGGATTAATCCAGCTTGGGAAAGCAGACAAAGCGTTACAGCTGACGTTTGATGTTTCTGAGGAGCAGGAAAACCTCTCGAATTTCCTTAGTGACAAAATCAGGAATGATGCCATTGCAGGCCTTTTATTAAGTAAAGTGCGGCGCGGAAAGGAATTGGGCATTACTGTGGTCATCGACCCAAACAGCAATCTGGAGGAGTTTCCGAACCGTATGGATCACCATGACTTTGTTTTGCTGCTGGGCAATCTGGCTGAGAATGCTTTCGGGGCTTTTGAGCATAGTGATCGTGAAAACAGAAGAATTGATATCAGCATCGAGCAGACAGAAGAGATTTGTGCGCTGCTGGTGGAAGATAACGGCAGCGGAATAGAGGAAGCGCTTCTGCCGAAGATATATGAAAAAGGATTTACCGCTAATAAATCAGGCGGGACAGGCTATGGGCTATACCTTGTCAAACAAATTGTAGAAAAAGGCGGAGGAATGATCGAGGTTTCAACAAGCCGAAATGAAGGAACTTCATTTACAATCGTTTTTCCAATGGAAGCGGAGGGAGAATCATATGGCGGTTAAAGAAGAAATCAGTGTGCTCCTGATTGAAGATGACCCAATGGTCCAGGAAGTGAATAAAGAATTTATTGCAAGTGTGGAAGGATTTAAGATCATTGCCGCAGCCGGAAATGGGGAAGATGGCATCACCCTTGCGAAAAAGCTGAAGCCTAACCTGGTTATCCTGGATATTTTTATGCCAAAAAAAGATGGCATTCAAACCCTGCAGCAATTCAGAAAGCAAAACCTTGATTCTGATGTCATCGTCGTTTCCGCTGCAAAGGATAAAGAAACCATCAAGCTGATGCTCCAAAACGGTGCCAGGGATTATATTATCAAGCCCTTTAAGCTGAATAGGATTCAGCAGGCTCTGGAAAAATACCGCCATTACAGGGAAAGCCTGAAGGAATCTGGCACCCTGTCACAGGAGCAGCTCGATGCCCTGATTTATGCAAAACAGGCGAAGAAAGAAGAAAACGTTCTGCCGAAAGGGCTGAATGAGTTCACCTTAAATGAAATTACCGCTTTTATGAAGCAGCAGTCCGAACCCCGCTCTGCTGAAGAAGTCGCCAACAGCATTGGCATTGCCAGAGTAACCGCCCGCCGCTATCTCGATTATCTTGAAAAAAGCGGAGCGATCAGGCTTGATGTGCAGTATGGGGGAGTCGGCCGGCCAGTCAATCGGTATGTCATTGTTAAGTGATCAAACTCAAAGACCAAAATGAACAAAACATCCGTTATGACCATAAACTTCTCGCTTTAATCTGAAAACGCTATCATTTCTAATAGAACGAATAGTTAGAAAAAGAGGAGATGAGATAAAAGTGAAGAAGCAGCGGATATATAAGAATTTAACCTTTCAGGTGCTAACTGCTATTTTTATCGGTGTTATGGTCGGGCTGATTTGGCCGGAAGTCGGAAAAGAGATGAAGCCGGTCGGAGATACCTTCATCAACGCAGTCAAAATGGTCATCGCCCCGATTATTTTCCTGACCATCGTCCTTGGAATCGCCAAAATGGGTGATATGAAAAAAGTCGGCAAGGTGGGCGGCAAAGCATTCATTTACTTCGAAGTTGTTACCACACTTGCTTTAATGATCGGACTTATTGTCGTTAATATTATTAAGCCTGGTGCTGGACTGAACTTTAATGAACTGGAAAAAGGTGATGTCTCACAGTACACAGCAAATGGCGGAGAGGGCATCAACTGGATCGAGTTTGTTACACATATTGTCCCTTCCAACATGGTGGATGCCTTTGCAAAAGGGGATATCCTTCAGGTATTATTCTTCTCTATCCTATTTGGTGTTGGTTTGGCCGCTCTTGGTGAAAAGGGCAAAATCGTCATTGAATTTTTGGATCAGCTTTCATTGGTCTTCTTTAAAATCATCGGATACGTTATGAAGGCAGCCCCGCTTGGAGCATTTGGCGCTATGGCCTATACAATCGGACATTTCGGACTGGCATCACTTGTTCCGCTCGGCAAACTGATGATTTCCGTGTACGTGACGATGTTCTTATTTATCTTTGTTGTGTTGAACATTATCTGTAAAATGTACGGATTCAGCTTATGGAATTATTTGAAGTTCATCAAAGATGAAATTTTAATCGTATTAGGTACAAGTTCATCAGAATCAGTGCTTCCGAGAATGATGGATAAAATGGAGCGCATCGGCTGCTCCAAATCGGTTGTCGGTCTTGTTATCCCAACTGGATATTCCTTCAACCTGGACGGGACATCCATCTACCTGTCCATGGCAGTAGTTTTTCTTGCACAGGTATTCGGAGTGGATCTGACAATCGGCCAGCAGATTACGATTCTTCTAGTATTAATGCTGACATCAAAGGGTGCAGCTGGGGTTACAGGAAGCGGATTTATCGTTTTGGCATCAACACTTGCAGCCCTTCAGGTTATTCCTCTTGAAGGATTGGCATTGCTTCTTGGTGTAGACCGCTTCATGAGTGAAGGAAGAGCGATCGTGAACTTGATCGGAAACGGAATCGCAACAATTGTTGTGGCTAAGAGCGAAAATGAATTTGATGAAAACAAGGCTAAGAGAGCCATTAGTGAAATGAAATTAATGAAGGAGGAACAGCAAAAGCAGGCAGTATAAAATAGTTAGGGCCATTCTCCAATAAGGGGAATGGCCCTAGTCATTTATTGTCGAAAACCACGCTGTGCAGGCGACAATTCCTGCAGCTATTTCCCGGGAAAAAATCATGAATAAGAATGCCTGCATGCCTTTTCAATCAAACGTTTGATTGAAAAATAATATGTTGAATAACAGTGAAAAATGCAAATGGGCAAAATTCAGAAAGTTAATAAAAATTATATGATATGATTATAAAAAAAGTGACAGGATATGGGTGCCTGTCACAGGAAAGAAGGTTCACACCGTGAAGCGCTTAAAGGTTCATTATGCGTGGATTATTTTAGTATTGACGTTTTTAACTTTGCTGGCTGCACAGGGGGTACGCTTGTCGTTCGGCGCGTTTATGGCACCCTGGGAGCATGAGTTTTCCGCAAATCGCAGTGTCATATCCTTCATAGCCTTTGTCAGCTATATTGTTTTTGCCATTTCACAGCCTTATGTCGGCAGGCTGATTGATAAATATGGCATCCGTTATATTCTATCCTGCAGTATACTGGTGATCGGTTTTTCAACACTTCTTACTTTTTTCACCACGAATGCCGTCCAGCTGATCATCATCTATGGTGTAATCGCCTCAGTTGGCTTTGGCGGGGCTTCCAATGTAGCGGGAACGATGGCAGTTGCCACCTGGTTTGCTGATAAAAAGGGGATGGCAATGGGACTAATGTCTGCAGGCACTGCCGCAGGGCAGCTTATTCTCGTCCCGCTATCTTTATTCCTTATTGACCAGCTGGGCTGGAAGACTACCGTTCTCGTGCTCGGCTGCTTCCTGATTGTAATCGTATTTCCGCTGCTTCTGCTCTTTATCCGTTCGAACCCGGCCGATATACATATCGAAGCTTATGGAGCGAAGGCGTATGACAGTGAGAAGAGCCAGCAAGGAAAAAAGGAAGCACCAAAAGAAACGATATCCATATTCCAGCTCTTAAGACGGAAAGAATTCCTGTTTCTCATGCTCCCGTTTTTCGTATGTGGTGTCACCACTACAGGCCTGATGGATACTCACCTTATTCCCTTTGCCCAGTATTGCGGATTTACGCCCAGCGTAACGGGAGCTGCTGTCAGTCTGCTGGCCGGCTTTAATATTCTTGGGACAGTTGTATCCGGGTTTCTGGCAGACAGGTGGAATTGCAGAAGGATCCTAGCTTTTCTCTACGGAGTCCGGGCTCTGACCATTGTTCTGCTGCTTATCATCGTGAATGATGCTTCCCTGTTTGGCTTTTTCGTCACTCAATCGCATCTGTTAATTCTGTTTGCAATCAGCTTTGGAATTGTCAATTTTGCCACTGTCGCACCGACCATGAAACTGGCTACGGAATATTTCAAGCATCTGTCTGCAGGAGCCGTGATTGGCTGGATTTATTTGAGCCATCAGCTCGGTTCTGCTCTCGGTTCCTTTGTTCCTGGTGTATTATTTGATCTGACAGGTAGCTATGACAGTTCTTTCATTGCGTCCATCATACTTCTTGTTCTGGCGTCCGCATTAAGCATATTGCTTCCAAAGCCAGGGGCAAACTATCAGTATGCGAACAGCAGGGATATAGCCGAATATAGGTAAGACCTTAAAATCGACACTTCATTATCCATCGGTTAAAATAAAAATATTGAAATAACAGTTCGGTTAGGGGAGTCAGTCATGCATCGTAATCATGATCTTTATCAATTTTTCCTGGAAAAAACTTGGGATTTAACAGAAGAATGGTATAAAAATGTGGACAAAGTAGAAAGCGGCGGGATTTATACTTCAGAAGACCCTGCTGTGATTGAAAGGGTAAAGAAGCAAAATTACGAATTCCACAAGCAGTTCTCCGAAGTCTTTCAAAAAGAAGAGGAAGTTTTCTTTAATGATTTGGAAAGCTGGATAGTCAAAGTAGCGCAGGATGATGAACATCTCCGCACACCCCTGCAGATGATTCTGCAGGAATTTTTTAACACCCAGGAACAGTATTTAAACTTGCTTGAGCAATTCGTCGAATCTAAACAGGGCCAATATGATGAAAAACAAATTGTTTTATGGCGGCGTCTTATCATCAAAACCATTGGTGGAGTGATTACCTGGTTTACTGAGGAGTATAATAACCATTCCCAAAAGAGGCTGCAGGCTCAGCAGGCTTTAATTCTTGAACTCAGTTCACCGGTTATCTCTTTAACAGAGGATATCGCATTGCTTCCGCTTGTCGGAGATATTGATACAGCCCGTGCAAAAATCATGCTTGAAAATACACTGCAGCAGTGCAATAGATTAGGCGTTAACCAGCTGTTCCTAGATCTTTCAGGTGTGGTCATGATCGATACAATGGTGGCTCATCAGCTTTTTCAGCTGATTGAAGCGCTGAGCCTGATCGGTGTAAAAACAACGATTTCCGGTTTGAGGCCGGAAATTGCTCAGACGGCTGTTCAGCTGGGACTGTCATTTGATAACATTAGCATTAAATCCAAACTTTCCAGTGCCCTTAAATCTGTAAACTTAATAACAAACTAATAAAAACACGATGAAGCATGGCTTCATCGTGTTTTTGCATCTATTCCAGTCCTTTAATCCTCATGTCCTTCACAGGCAGGAATGCTTCACCTGTATCCAGATATTTCAAATCCACCTGATCGCCCTCCTGCAGATAAATGGCCATCGGCACGGTTTCAGATGAAACCACAAAGCTCTGGCGGTTATCAAGCAGGAATGAGATAACTGTGAATTCGCCGGATTTTTCCTTATATACCCGCAGAACAGTGCCGCTCATCTGCTTTTCCTCTGCTTTCGAACTACCGTCTACAGTGCCGCCGCCTCGCTGCAATGCGGTTTTATATAAACGCAATGCTTCATTTGGCGTTGTACCGTAAGCAGATATTTCCGGGTTGGCAGCCGATACGATAAAGTAGTTTTGCAGGAATCCATTAGCATCAAGAACAGGTGTAAGCCAGCTCGCTTCCCCGTAGAAATTATAAAGAACAGGCATTTCGCCGCTCCATTTCTTCTCAATGAATTTCTTCTCAATAATCTGCAGGGCACCCTGCGAATCCATATAAGACTCTTCAAGATTGCCTGTAAAGAAGGTTGCTTCACCTGTCCTTGAATTTGTCAGTGAATAGCCAAGCATTGAATCGACGCCTTCCTTTGGACTTGTAAAATCAGTAAAGTAGTACATATCGCCATTTTCATCAAAAATCGGGCTCACATTGGCTTCTGTCCCTTCATCCGATGGAAGCCTTACATCAGATTTTCCGAATTTGCTGTTCCAGAACCCGTGTATATAATTCCCGAAATAGCTGTTCTGCAGACTGACCGTTTCAGGGGAAACGGCTCCATCGATAAAGGCAGGCACATCTGCAAGTTTATAGGACCTCGTCTGTCCGTTAAGCGGATCGACCATTACAATACCCTTAACATCAAAGCCGTTTCGCGCCGAAATAAACTCACCATACGAACGGATATAAAATGGCTTTCCATCGTCATCCACTTCCAGCTGCACATCTCCATAAAAGATTGTCTGCGGATTCTGCATCCGGATATGGCGCTCAATATTTTTATTAAAATAAGACGATGGTGTATACACCATATCGCTTTTCACAAACTTCGGATTGGCTGAGGAATCAGTAGCGCTGATTGTAAAATAGCCAGGTGTCTTATCCCCATTCCACCATTTGAAAAAGCCTGAAAACTCTACAGGCGCAATATAAACATACTCTCCATTGACTTTCTGGATCTGGAGGCTGCCAAGTTCATAATAGCTCGTGTTCGGAACCTGCCCGAAAGCCTTCTTCATTTTATTGCGGGCAAACTGGGGCGGCACACTCGCCGGTGTTTCTTTTTCATCAAACGTCTCAATCTCCGTTTTTTCATTCATTTTGGCACTTTCGTATTTATCATCTGCATTGAACAGGAATGCTGTCAGTAAGAAAATCCCTGCAATCAGACTGGCGGCAAACACACCGGTTTTTATCATTCGTTCCCTGCCTGTCGCAAGAACAGCTCCAATTAATGATGCGATAACTGCAAACAGCCATAGGCTGGTCAAGTTCCGGTCCAGATTAGTGAAATAATACACGGCAAAAACAAGCAGCACAGATACGGCGGCGGTGCAGGCCATAATCCCGGTACCCAGCTTCCTGCCTTCCTTTCCCTTTCCCTTAGCCTTCGCTGTATAGCTGAACGGAATCAGCAGGATAGAAATCGCCAGTCCGGCCAATAGTGAAAAAATAAAAATATTGCCCATAAGAATCTCTCCTAAAAATTAAGTTCGTATTATTTTATACGGACAGATGCGAAAAAAGTTTCATATTAGGAGATTATTGCATCAGGGAGGGCGGAGTATAAGGAAGAATCTTGTGCATCAATGCTGCATAATCGTTAAAAGGAAGGATTTTTCCACATCGAACGAGAATAGGATTACATCTATTGTTAAGGAGATTTTTTATGATCAAATATGAATTCGCCATACCGGATAAGGAGCAATTATTTCAATTATATGAAAATGACGGCTGGAATGACTTTTTGAAGCTGCCGAAAGAAAAACTGCATAGAGCGGTTGAGCAGAGCTGGCTGGTAATCAGTGCCTTGGACGGGGAGCGCCTGGTGGGGACGGGGCGCATTATTTCAGATGGTGTGATCAATGCCTATCTTTGCGGATTAATCGTCGATCCAGCCTGCCGAAGCCAGGGCATCGGCAAGGAAATGGTGCGAAGGCTGGCAAAAGAGTGCTCGATAGCCCGTCTGCATTTACAATTGCTGGCTGAGGATGAGAAAGCGGGCTATTATGAAAAGCTGGGCTTTGAGGTTTTTACATTAGGCTTAAAGTATAAATCTTCGGACTAAAGTTGTAGCCGTTTTCAGCCGGAACGGCAATTTAGCAGTACGTTTCCAGCGTTAAAATGGTTAATGTAACCAGTATTAGAAACGGAGGCAATCTTTATGGAAAAATATATATGCAAAATGTGCGGAACGCAATTTCCGCTATCCAATCTTTACCCCGAAAGCTGCCCGATTTGCATGGAGGAGCGCCAATACTTAGGACCCCGCGGCCAGGAATGGACAACATTGAATGAATTGAAGGAAAGCCAAGCTTTTAAAAATGAAATACAGAAGGACGAATCCAACCTTTACAGCATGAAAACAGTACCGGAGTTTGCTATCGGCCAGACAGCATATCTCGTTCAAACTAACGGCTTTAATCTGATGTGGGACTGCATTACCTATCTGGATGAGCATACGATTGAAACCATAAAAGAACTTGGCGGAATTGACGCGATCGCACTGTCCCACCCCCATTATTATTCAGCACAGGCGGAATGGGCGGAAACATTCAATGTGCCGATCTATATACATGAAGACGACAGGGAATGGGTGATGAGGGACAGTGAGCACATCATTTTCTGGAGCGGAGAGTCGCTCAAACTTCAGGATGGCCTGGTCATCCACCGTCTTGGCGGCCATTTTAAAGGCGGTGCTGTCCTTCATTGGGAAAAGGGAAATGAGGGCAAAGGAATCCTTCTTACAGGAGACATCATCCAGGTCGTCGCTGACCGGCAGTGGGTGAGCTTCATGTACAGCTACCCGAACCTCATCCCTCTTTCTGCTGAAACGGTTGAAAGAATGGCCAATAAAATAAAACCGCTAACATTTGACCGGATTTATAACGCGTTTCACAGAGTTATAGAAAAAGAGGCAGATCTTGCAGTGCAGCAGTCAGCAGAGCGATATGCTAAGGCAATCAGGGGGGAGCTTTTTCAAACCTAAAATTGGCACTGTTTACAGAATTTTAGTAAAATAAGGTAATAGAATGGGAGGGAATGCGATGTTAAAGACACCTGAAACTAATGAGTATGCGCCCTATTATGAGAAATATGTCAGCTCCGTACCGGATGGGGATCTGCTGCAGATCCTCGATGACCAAATGAAGGAAACGATGAATCTGGTAAAAGACCTGAACGAAGACCAGGCGCATTTCCGCTATGCTCCGGAAAAATGGACGGTTAAAGAAGTTATAGGCCATATCACAGATACCGAACGCATCATGAGCTGCCGCCTGCTTTGCATCGGAAGAGGGGAGATGGCGAAGCTGCCGGGCTATGATGATAATGAGTATGTTAAAAATGGGCATTTTAATCGTTTCAGCATCCAAGAACTTTTAGAACAGTTGTCCCTTGTCCGCCAAAATACGATTGCTTTACTAAAAAGCATGGATGAGGAAGCGCTGCTTAAACGCGGGAATGCAAACGGCACCGAAGTAACCGCTCGGGCAATTGCCTACATCATTGCCGGCCATGAGCTTCATCATCGCACCTTGATCAAAGATCGGTACATTGGTGCAGAAAGCTTTGGTGGAACATGTTGAGGAAGCATGAAATAGCGAGCTGGCTGAAATCCCTTCTGATTGCCTTTGGAATCGCAATGGTGATTAGGGTCTTCCTTTTTTCACCTTACTATGTGGAAGGAGCCTCCATGGACCCGACACTCCATGACGAGGAAAAAATATTAGTTAATAAATTTGAAGAACTTAACAGAGGCGATATTGTCATCATCAAGGGCGATGAAAAAAACTATGTAAAAAGACTAATAGGATTCCCCGGCGATGAACTGGAAATGAAAGATGACCAGCTGTATATAAATGGCAAACAATGGGAGGAGGACTATCTTGCTGAAAATCGTGAAGCGGCAGAAGGGATTGTCAACAAGCTGACCGGTGACTTTGGCCCTCTTACTGTGCCCGAAGATCATTATTTTGTGATGGGCGACAACCGCCTTGTCAGCCTGGACAGCCGAAATGGACTCGGGTTTATTGAGAAGGAGCAGATCATCGGCGTCAGTGAATTAGTCTGGTATCCTTTTACAAGCATGAGGAAAGTAGAGTAGCTTTCAAGAGCGGCAAGCACCGCTCTTTTTTAATATCAGGGGGGATCTTATGGAACTATTTCTTAAAATAGCATCCTACTTCATTTTTGCTGCCGGGTCTTATTATTTCGGATAAAATCATGTTAAGCAATTAAAAAACAGCAGTCCGCCTGCTGTTTTTTATAATCATTCCCTATGTACCTCCGACGAGTAGTTCGGAAAAGTAAAGCTGAAGGTGGTCCCTTTATCGACTTCGCTTTTGACGCGAACATTGCCATCCATGGCTCTTACAATACTGAATACGACCATCATTCCCAGTCCAGTCCCTTTGGAGCCTTTGGTGGAATAATAAGGTTCGCCTAGACGCTGGAGCTGGTCGGACGTCATGCCGACACCGGTATCTTTTATTTCGATGGTGATCTGGCTGATGCTATAGTGCGTTTCTATGTATAATTGCCCGCCGCGCGGCATGGCCTCGATTGAATTTTTAATCACATTCAAGAAGCATTGGTGGAACTTTTGCCGATCACCTTTAATAGATCCAAGGAGGGAAAAATGGGCATTTATCTCAACGGAATTCTGATTGGCAGTCGGTTTTAAAATATTCATGACTTGCATTAGTTCTTTTTTAACATTAATTTCTTCGATCTTATCTAAGGATGGCTTAGAAAAGGTTAAATAATTTTGAATGACCTGCTCTGCTGATTCCAGCTCGGCTTTCACAATGCTCAAATACTCAGCTCTTTTGCGCGGAGGCAGCCGCTGCTCCTGCAAAAGCTGCACAAATCCGATTGCAGCCGTCAGGGGATTGCGGATTTCATGGGAAATGGCTGCACCCATTTGCTCGACAGCTTCAAGTTTTTCTGTACGAACGAGATTTTCCCGAATATCCAGATTTCTTTTGGCAAACTCAATCACATATGAAATCATGAAGACACCCAACGGCGGAATCATAAGGTAGGCAAACCAGGCATCAAACCGGTTTTGAGGCGGCACCGATACTTCCATTACTACAACGGTCAGCACACTTAAAATCATGGAAATGATAACCGTAATGCGAATCCTTTTTCGCGGCACTTGTTTCCAAAACCAGGGATAGAGCCTCCAAAGAATAATCCCAAGGGGCAAATATAAAAGAATATTAGAATAAAACCCAGGTTCTATTCCATATAAACTTCTCATTAAAATCACAGCTCCGGCCAAGGAGAGGCCCATTCCCGCATATAAACCGCCGATGATGACAGGTATCAACCGTAAATCAAAAAAGTAATGAGCACTTGGCTGATAGGAAAACTGAAAGCATATCCAGATCATAAATAAAAGCCATATAACAGAGCAGCGTTTGGTAAATCGGAATTTAGAGCTTCTTTCTGCACATACCAGCACAATAAACAAGATGACCATCAAGAGCGATAGATTAAAGAAAAAATGCTTTGTGATTTCCACCGTTTCACCTGCCTCTTTGTGAGGTTATAAGAAAATTCTATATTGTTTTACTATTATTGACAATACTCATTTGCTTTTTTTATATAATATTGTCAGAAAATACAGTATTATGGAGGGGAGTGATGAAAAATTTCACATGCGAATGAAATCAATTCAAATAAAATTGCCGATTTTTTCAGGCCATTGGGGAAGCACGGAGATGGTCCTGTCAAGCAGAGTATTATGACTGCAGCAAACTGGACGGCTTCGCAGTTTTAGAAGTTAATAATATTCAGAGGAGGAAGAATAGATGGAAGCCCAGATTAAAAGAAATATAACACTGTTTCTGGCAGGGAAAATGACAGCGGTGCTCGGCTCATCCATTTACGGCTTTGCCATTGGCTTATATATCCTTGCAGAAACAGGGTCCAGCTTGAACTTTGCCATAACCCTTATTCTCAGTGCGCTCCCCAGAATCCTGCTTTCCCCTGTTGCGGGCGCGCTCAGTGACAGGTGGGACCGCAAAAAGATTATCATTATTTCCGATTTTGCCTGTGCCGTCTGGCTTATTGCCATTTTGCTGCTATATCTTTTTGCCACACAGGAAATCTGGCTCCTTTATACAGCCACAGCCGTTTTAAGCATTCTGAATACCTTTTATTCAGCGGCAGTCACTTCAGCGATTTACAACATGGTCGGTCCTGATACTCTGCAAAAAGCGATGTCACTCAATCAGGCCGCAGCTTCATCATCCGCCATCTTAGGACCCGTTCTTGGGGGCGTCTTTTTTGGCATCTTTCATCTATCAGTCTTCATGCTTATTAACATCATCGCCTTCACAGTCTCCGGCATCACCAGTTTACTCATTCAATACAATCTATTTGCAGAGAAAAAAGAAAAACCAGAAGAAAATGGTATGATCTACGATCTGAAAATGGGCGTTTCATATGTGAAAAATCAGCCGTTCATAAAAAATCTCATTATCATTAGCATCTGGCTGAATTTTTGGTTCGCGGTTTTTCCCGTTGCCATGCCTTATTTGGTTCTGACTGTGCGGGAAATGAGCTCCCTTCAGCTGGGAATTATTGAAGGGGCATTTTCCGTCGGTATGCTGATTATGTCGGTCGTTCTATCTGCCCGGCCAGAAGTTAAAAGAAAAGAAGTTACCATCTTTGGGGGCATCATGGCCATGTCCCTTATCATTGCTATGCTTGGCCTCCCGAATTTTCCTGGCCTGATGGGCACTTCAAACAGCATTATGTTTCCTTTTTTAATAGGAATGGTCCTGCTGCTATCTTCAGTTATAATGGTGATCAACATTCCGGTGATGGTTTTACTGCAAAAAGGCACGCCTGATGCCTATCGGGGCAGGGTCATGTCTCTCCTTGAAACAGGAGCGAGTGCCATGACACCATTGGGCTTTATCTTTTTTGGCTTTTTACTTGAAAAAATGCCTGTCTGGATCCTAATGGCTGCATGCGGCGGCAGTATCCTGGTGCTGATCCTGTATCATCTGCAAAAAAGGACCTTTATCCAGCTGCTGAGAGACGCGGATCAGCCAAAAACTGAGATTAGCTCACAAGCCTGAAGAGAAAGCAGTTTCCCGCTGCTTTCTTTTTTATTTTGCAGTTTACCTCCATCATTCTGGGGTATTTCAACTTATAGGTACATAGTTAACACCGTAACCCAGAAGCAATCGCTTCTTAATATAAGGAGGAAGAGCATTTGAAACAAGATCCGCAAAACAAAGGCGTAAATGAGCCTCTCTGATATGGGAATCGTCGAAATCAGAAGTGGGAATGCATCCTGCAGCGAGAATTTAATCAATAGTATTGCTATGCACCGTCATTGGGGACATGCCATATAAGATGGAAGCGGAGCCAGTTGCCCGTTATCGGGCGGCTGGCTTTTTTCTGATTCCTTGATAGAATAAGGACTGACCGATATAATTGAAATCTGACCGAAATAACTCAGAAACTAACCGATAAATCAAAATTCTGACCGATAAAGCTGATGAAGTGGCCGATAAAACTGATATACTGAAAGGTCGGCCGATAAATCGTTGAGTTTGGCCGTTAAATTTCCTAACTTGGCCGTTGAACCTTCATTTTTGGCCGATTGAATCGGAAAATTGGCCCTTGCAGAATGCCTATTCCTTTTGGCCGGTAAACCATTCACTTTGGCCGGTATTTTTCTAATCTTGGCCGGTAAAATGGCACAATAGGCTGGTAAATTCCCCATTTCGGCCGGTATTTTTCAGTTTTTATCCGGTCCTGCCATGCAACCGCATCAAAAATTCCCCAATCAGCAGGTATTCCCCGCCTATAATTAGAATTCTTTACTATCCACCTGCCAAAACAAAGCAAAAAATGACAGGAAGCCAAAAAGAGAAAAAGTTAGGATATATTCAAGGGAGTGATCAGTAATGTCATGGATCGTATCGCTGCAGAAGGCCATTGATTATATAGAGGAGCATTTGCTGGATGAGAACCTTTCTATCCAGAAAGCCGCGGAGTCAGCGAACTCCTCCGTATTTCATTTTCAGCGCACGTTCGCCATTCTGACAGATATGCCAGTCGGCGAATATATTCGGGGCAGAAGACTGACCCTCGCCGCACAGGATTTGATCCGCACTGACCGTAAAATTATAGACCTTGCCTATAAATACGGATACGACACTCCCGAGGCTTTTACAAAGGCTTTCCGCAGACAGCATGGCATGACCCCGACTGAAGCAAGGAAGTTTTCTGGAAAGCTGAAATCTTATAACCGCCTGGCGATCCAGGTGAGTCTGAAAGGGGCAGAACCAATGCAGTATTCAATTGTAGAAAAAGAAGCTTTTCATGTAGCGGGAATCAAGAGGGAGTTCTCTTTATGCAATGAAGAGAATCTGGCGGGCATCCCGAAAATGTGGGATGAAGTAAATAGTAATGGGACCGCTGACAAGCTGTTCATGCTGAATAATGGCGAAATTAAAGGGATTCTCGGCGTATGTGTAGACAAACGCACCACGAAGCCTGACAGCATGGATTACTGGATCGGGGCATGCTTCAAAGGCGGCAAGCCTGACAGCTTCGGGTGCCTGGAAGTCCCGGCATCCAGGTGGGCGGTGTTTGAAGTACATGGCGCCATGCCGCATGCCATGCAAAACACCTGGAAAAAAATCTTTTCGGAATGGTTTCCATCCAGCGGCTATGAACATGCTGCTGCGCCGGAACTGGAAGTCTATACAGCCGGCGATGCATCCAGTCCGGATTATTATTCAGAGATCTGGATTCCGGTAAAATAAACATCGATAAAACCTGCAGAGTACAAATCTGCAGGTTTTATACTAGACCTTCCTCTTCGGGATCTTTCCAATTCCGAGCTCCTTCGCTTCTTTTTGCAAGGCTTTGATCAGACTAAAGGTCATTAAAGCCATGATCACGGAAAAAGGAAGGGCTGCTGCAATCATTGTGTTCTGCAGGGCTTGTAACCCGCCGGAATAAAGCAGAACCAGTGAAATGGCAGCAAGCAAAATTCCCCAGATGATTTTAATTTTGCTGCCCGGATGGTGCGAGCCATTTGTCGTCATCATTCCTAATACAAATGTGCCGGAGTCGGCAGAAGTAATAAAGAATGTACAAATGAGCAAAATGGCGATAATCGACAGCACCGTTCCCATTGGAAGGTTGGAAAATACGCCAAACAATGCTTCCTCAGTAGCCAATTCCGAAATTTTTGCTGTGCCCTGATGCTCTTGGATAATGGCCGTTCCCCCAAATGTCGCAAACCATATGAAGCTAATGATCGAGGGGATAAGCAGAACTCCAAAGACAAATTCCCGGATCGTTCTCCCTTTTGAAACGCGGGCAATGAAAATGCCAACGAAAGGCGCCCAGGCAATCCACCAGGCCCAATAAAAAATCGTCCAGCTATTAATCCATTCCCTTACCTCTGGATTTAGTGGCGCAATCCTGAGGCTCATGCCCGGCAAATATTGAATATAGCTTCCAAGTGTATTGGTGAATAGGTTCAGAATAAATAATGACGGTCCAAGAAAGAACGTCAAAAGAAATAAAACTGCTGCCAAAAGCATGTTGGCATTGCTCAAAATTTTGATTCCTTTTCCAAGACCGGAGAGGGCAGAGGTCATAAACAGGATTGTAACGATTGCGACAATCACAAACTGTACCGTGAAATTAACAGGAAGGCCATATAGATAAGATAACCCACCGTTAATCTGCACAGCCCCAAAGCCTAGAGTGGTTGCTACACCTATAACAGTCGCTACAACTGATAGGATGTCTATGACTTTCCCTGCTGCACCCTGTGTCCGGTCGCCGAGTATGGGCTTTAAGGTGGCGCTGATTAATCCAGGTTCCCCGTGGCGGAAGTTAAAGTAAGCCAGCACAAGCGCCACAATTCCATAAATCGCCCAGGCATGGATGCCCCAATGGAAGTAAGTATATCTCATGGCATTCTTGATGGCTGCGTCAGTCCCTAATTCACCGCCGGTAGGAGACCCGACTGCATAGTGATAAATCGGCTCTGCTGCGCCCCAGAAAACCAGCCCGATCCCCATTCCTGCACTAAACAGCATCGCAAACCATGTGGGGCGGGAAAATTCGGGCTTATCATCCTGCTTCCCAAGCTTGATTCTTCCTAAGGGGCTTATTAAAAAATATAAACAAACAATGACAATAAACGAAACAAGAATTAAATAATACCAGCCGAATTTATCGGTGATAAAAGCCTGTATATCCGCTGTCATACTCTCAAGTGAGTCAGGGACAAAAACACCCAATAAAACAAGCAATAATAAAATGCCGACCGATATATAGAAAACGATTAAGTTTTTTTTCACGTACAAACCCCTTTCTTCTCAAGCCGCTTCCTTTAGGATTCAATACATTTCATTTAATTATGCGAAGGAAAAAGAAATTTGAAGGAAATTCTCATAAGCTGCCGAATTTCCATAGGTATCTGGATAGGAGGTAAGAGGATATGTTGACATTATTCCGCTATAACTGGCATGTGCGTGATGAGTGGTTTGAATGGTGCCGCCAGCTCTCACCTGAGGAGCTGAATGCCAATCGGACTGGAGGAGTAGGAGGCATTCTAGAAACCCTTTTTCATATCGTGGATGTAGAATACAGCTGGATTTGTGTTGTACAGGGCAAGGAAGTGGTAGACCCCCTGTTTTCCGACTATGATGAATTGGAAAAAGTAATTGCACTTTCTGAAGAATACCACAGGGAATTAGAAAGATTTTTTCAGCAGGAATGGCCTGTTTCATATAATGAAACGATCACTCCTCCCTGGATGGACGGCCAATACAAAAAGGGGAATATCCTCAACCATGTCATTGCCCATGAGATCCATCATATTGGCCAGCTGTCTGTCTGGGCAAGGGAACTGAATCTAGCGCCCGTATCAGCCAGTCTGATAGGAAGGGATTTAACTCAAATAAGGGGAATGGGAAATGATCAGAAAGCTAACTGAACAAGACCATGAATTTTGCTTCAGCTTTTTAAAACAGCAGCCGGCTGAGAATCTGTTCATTATTGGAGACATTGAAGCATACGGCTATGAGCAGGAATTTCAAAAGGTGTGGGGAGAATTCGATGAAAGCGGAAAATTAAAGGCAATCTTATTAAAATATGAAGAAAATTACATTCCATATGCAGCAGGAGACTTTGACTCCAAGGGATTAGCAGAGATTATGCTCGAGGATCCGAACTTTGGAATGATGTCTGGCCTTAAAGCTGTGACTGCAAAAATTGAACCTTATGTTTCACATCGAATAAAAAGAAAACGGGAAACCTATTATGCAAAGTGTGTGGAATTAATGGCAGAAGGTGTTGATGCATCAGCTGTTTGCCAGGCTGGACCTGAAGATGCTGAGCAGCTGGCTGAGCTTCTGAACAGCATTCCTGAATTCAGTGATTCCACCATTACAGTTGCACGAAAACGCAGGGGTCTCGAGGATGGCTCATCTCGATCCTTTTTTATCAAAGAGGATGGAAAAATGGTCAGCACCGCTTCAACTGCAGCTGAAAATTCCTTTTCTGCCATGGTCGTCGGCGTCGCAACAGATCGAAACTACAAGAAGAAGGGCTATGCCACTCAATGCATGGTCAAGCTCTGCCGCCAGCTTCATTTGGAAAATAAAGAGCTATGCCTGTTTTATGATAACCCGGCAGCAGGTGCAATCTATAAACGCATCGGGTTTGAAGATATCGGTTTTTGGATGATGTACACGATTGAGAAGAAAAATTAAAAATCAGCAGCTGTCTGATAATTAGGCGCTCTGGAGATTCCTCTCCAGGGCTTTTCTTATGGTATACTAATAATTGGGAAAATTCTAACTAGATGCAGGTGATCTATGAAACAATTTAATTGGAAAATGGCGTCATTACTGCTGACGGGGATTGGAATTTCCAGATTGGGAGATTTCATTTACCTGATAGCTATTAATCTGATTGTCTATGAAATGACCGGATCGGCTGCCGCTGTGGCAGGATTATGGATCATCGGCCCTATCACTTCCGTTTTAACCAATTCATGGAGTGGGGGCATGATTGACCGTAAGAATAAAAAAAGCATTATGATTTGGACGGATTTGGCCAGGGCACTAGGTGTAGCGCTGATACCGCTTCTCGGAAACATCAGCTTCATTTACGCTGTCCTCTTTCTAATCAGCATTGCGAGGGCTCTATTTATGCCTGCTTCGGCCACGTATATAACCAAGCTGGTTCCAATTGAAAGCAGAAAAAGGTTTAACTCCATCAACAGCCTTGTCACCTCAGGCGCTTTCATCATGGGACCTGCCATCGCCGGAGGATTATTTCTGATTGGAACCATTGAAACAGCCATCTATCTGAATGCAGCTTCTTTTGTCTTTTCAGCTGTCATCATCTGGCTGCTGCCGGACATGGATAAAGATTTAAAGCAGGCTTTAATAAAAACGTCAGCATATGAAACGCTCCGGGATGATTGGAAGCAGGTCATCGCATTTGGCAGGAGAGAGACTTTTATCATTTCTGCCTACGGAAGCTTCCTAATATTCGGTTTGTTTTCCCTTGCAATGGATTCCCAGGAGGTTGTTTTTATCCAGGATGTTGTGGGCCTGACAGAAGCAGATTATAGTTTCCTTGTCAGCATCAGCGGAATTGGCTTCGCGTTTGGGGCTCTCTTTATCACAATGGTCTCAAAAATGCTTAGCATTAAACAGCTCATGGGAATGGGTATGCTTTTGGTAGCGGCAGGCTATCTGATTTATGCATTGGCAGACTCCTTTATAATGGTTGTCATTGGGTTTACAGTACTAGGCATCTTTAATGCCTTTTCTAGTGCCGGGTACCAAACCTTTTACCAAAATAATGTGCCTGTGGAGATTATGGGCAGAATGACCAGTGTAATCGGTGTCATCCAAAGCTTTGCGCAGATTATCTTGCTCTTCGGAATCGGTGTTCTTGGTGATCTCTTCCCGCTCCGCTATACAATTGTCATTTTAGCTGGCCTTAACTTAATGCTTTCTCTATATATCTGCTGGCAGCTGTTAAAGCCCGGGAAACAGCAGTACTTTTCAGAAACAACTTCAGCTTAAGAAAAACTGCAGCGCCATGCCCGCCCAGACACCTCGAGGGGGCAGGCGCTGTAGCTAGACAGTAAAGAAACGCCGGCCCAATAGGACCGGCGCTGTTGTTAATTCCGCATAATGATATAAATCAAATACATAATGTAAGAGGCTGCTAGAAAGCCCCCCTCATATTTCCGGCAATTTTTGCTGCGCCATCCACAAAAAAGTTTGCCCCTGCAATCAAAAGGGCAAATCCTATGATTAAAAGTAAATATGACATATTTCCGAAGTACCTCCCGTTTTTACTATGATTATCCAATTATGGATTGAATTTTAAATCATTCAACTAAAAACCACCGGAATTTTAAGACCGCGGCTTCATTTGTTATTCCGCTTCTCTTTTCAGCTCCTCATACCAGCTCTGAGTCTCTGCGGGATCTTTGCTGTTAACAAATATCTGTTTATCTTCGAGCTCAATGTACAGAATCGGTTTATGGTCCTTTTGGATGAATAATAGGCTGCTGCCGTAGCCAGTTACTTTAAAGTGTCCCTGTGCAAGGGTAGGCAGTCCGATTCCATTTTGTTTCCAGGTTACTTCAGGCATCTCTTCCAATAATTGAACGGACTGAATATCCCGATAATCCCATTCATCTCCATACATACCTGAGATGTGAATGGCATCTTCTGTTAATGAAACTTCATAGCCTTTATGACTGGAGACGGTGAGGTAAATGAGGGGGCCAAGCGTCACGATAAAAAGAATGATGGCGATTATATAACTGCGTTTTCTTTTAGCAGGCACTTCATATCTCGATAAAAAGATGAATCCGCCAAGCAAAACGACCAACATGAAGCCGAATTGTATTTCCGTTGCGAATCTGAATTCAGTAAATGATAAAGGCAGAAGAAGAAGCATTCCGATTGCGGTGCCGATGAGCAGGCTGCCAGTTTTTTGCGGATAACCTCTCTTAATTAATTGTTCTTTCTCTTCCTCGGGCCGCGATATGAATCCGGAAATGAGCCAGTAAGACTTTTTGAATTTTACTGCCCATCCCAGAATCAGGAAGAGCGCGATCACAGCTATTTGTGTAATGACAAGTCCAATCATGGGAAAAACCTCCTTGCTATTCTTACGTAGAAAGCCGCAGTTTCGTTTCGATTTTGGTATAATAATAAGACAGTTTCTTTAAAAAATGAATTTTATATATACCCAAAAAAGGAGGCACATCATTGAAAAGCAAAAATATCTTATTTTATATTTTGCTGACGCTTTTGCTTACTTCCGTTGTCAGCATTGTCATGGGCTACCATAATTTCGGTTTTGCTGTAGGGTTTCTGTTCGCATTTCTATCTCTGTCTACAGGGTATTTCTACTCCATGAAAAACCGTGAATACATGCATCAGCATTATCATGCCGACTATGTGGACCGCTTAAAAAACAACAAAAAGATATAAGAGTGGTTCCGCTGGCTTTCAGCACTCCTCTATTATATGCTTAATTTAATATGAATAGAGGAGGCTGGGCATGAGAAACCAGGAAAAAATGGGTTTGCTGCTGGATGTGGAGACAACGGGGCTTGGACCTAATTCCGATGAAATTATCGAACTGGCATTAAAGCTCTTTTCGTATCGTGCGGACACAGGGGAGATTCTTGATATCAAGGATAAAGCTGCATTCCTGAGGGAGCCCATCAGCAAATCGTCCAAAAATAATTACAGCCGTGCTTTCAGAGTCCACGGGATTCCTTATGAAGCTGTCAGCGGAAAAAGCTTTGATGATATCAGAATAAAAAAATACTTCTTTCATGCCGATTCGGTATTCGCTCATAATGCATCCTTTGACCGAAGCTTTTTATACCGGATGTATCCTGAAGATATTAATGAATTAAAATGGTATTGCACGATGAGAAGTGTCCCATGGAAAGAATACGGCTTTACAGACAGCAAGCTGCTGACGCTTCTTCAATCCCATCAGATTGCAGACAGCCAGACACACAGAGCCATGGACGATATTACATACCTCTTAGAACTGCTTAAAAAAACAAATCCGGCCGGAGATTATTATATGCGTGATGTTCTGGCAAAAGGCCCGATGAGAAAATACCAGCCAGCCGTGCAGGGCCGGATTGGATAAAAGGCTATACAGCAAAAGAGTGCATTCGGCACTCTTTTTTTAGATATATGGATCAGATAAATATCCGCCTTCCGCTTCTTAATCACTCTTCAGCAAAGGCAGTATTATTTTCACTGTCGTTCCATTGCCAGTTTCGCTGTCATATTCAATTGTTCCATGCATTTCACGGATGATTTTGTTCGTTACCATGCTGCCAAGGCCTGTTCCCTTTGTTTTCGTTGTGTAAAAAGGCAATCCGATATTCTCTAATTGCTCGGATGTCATGCCCCGGCCATTATCCGCAATGGTTATTTCAACGGTATTATGAAAATAATCGGCTGAAGTAACGATTTGGATCTTCCCTTTTTCCGGAACCGATTCAATCCCATTCTTAATTACATTCATGATGGCCTGCTTCAGGTGGTGTTCATCTCCCCGCACATAAAAAGGCCCTTTATTCCCATATTCAATCACCACATTTGAATAAGAGGCAAGCGGCCGCATGAGCATGACGCAATCCTGGATCACGCCATGCAAGGGGACGTTTGCCAGATGGAACTGTTCGGGCTTTGATGCTTTAAGATAGTTCGTAATGATGCTGTTTGTCCGATCCAATTCCTCAATGATGAGCGGGGAGAACTTTTTAAAGCTCTCATCCGCCGTATCCTGGCTCAAATATTGAATGAAGCCTCTTACAGTGGATAAAGGATTTCTGATTTCATGTGCAATGGAAGCTGCAAGCTGGCCGACCATTGTCAGCTTATCCATATACACCATTTCACTGATCTGTTTATTCGTTCTAAAAAGACTTTCAATTACAAATATAAGAGCAATAAATGTCAGGTAAAACGCCGCGAAATAGGTCAGATAAAAGAAAGTATCCAGAAAAATGACGGATGTAGCAATTATGGATATATATAGGTAAAAATAAAAGAATAGAATGAATGAACCAGTGACCATTCTATGTTTAGAATTAAGAAACACTCGTCTTAGGGAAAGGGTAATCACAAATGCCAGAATGGAAATCATAATTCCAATAAAAAAAAATTGGCCGCCTATTAAATAGCGGGTAATGACTGTACTTAGCATTACAATGGATCCGGGCAGCCATCCTGTATACAGTGTCACGATCATGATGGCGACCATACGCAAATCAAAATGGGTTTCCCCCAGAACTTCAATCGGATAAAACATGCACAAAAGCGCACCGAAGGAGCCAAGCAGGCCATAAATCAATTTTTGCTTAAAGGTAAGAAGGGTCTTTGTTTGATAAGGAAAAAACAAATTCCCGTTAAACGTAAATGAGAAAAGGATTGTAATATTTACCAGTAAAGGTTTAACCAGTGTAACCAATAGTCTCCTCCAGGAGTTTTCAATTTAAAAGGGCCGCTTCTTAATGGCGCAGGATTTGTTTAACCCGGCCAACCTGCCCATCTTCAAGTCTCACTTTAATTCCATGAGGGTGGGAAGGGGACTTCGTTAGAATGTCTTTTACGATTCCTTCCGTCAGCACTCCTGTCCGCTGATCTTTTTTAAGAACAATTTTTACTTTTAATCCAGGTGCAATAGCAGCGCGATTCTGCCCTTCCATTACACACCCGTCCGTTTCCGCTGATTATTGGTCTTCTTTGTCTGCTGGCTTTTCAGTGTTTTAGCCGATTTAACTGGATTATTATTAAACTTGCCGCCTGACTGTTCTTGTTTTTTATTCATAAGCTGCTGTTTCATTGCTTCCTTGAGGCTGATCTTTTTTCGTTCAGTTTCTTCTATATGTGTCATGTTAGAGTCTCCTTTATTACATATCCTTCTATTATAAATCATTAACCTGTTAAAGGAAATTTCACTGAGAAATAATCTTCTCATTTGTAACTTTTTTGAAAAATAAGTCTTTCAGACTACGAAATCCCCTATGAAACCATCCTTTATCCCCATTTAGAAAATACTGAATATTTTGTACTATTTAGATTGCAGAAATAGATTATAGGGGAGTGAGCCGCTTGTTAAAAGTTCTATCAACTTCAGCTTTATCGCTTGCTTTAGCAGGAAGTGCCGTTTTTGCAGGAGCAGGACCGGCAGATACTCAGGCCAAGCAGGAAAATAAGTACCAAATCAGCCTTGCACATCATGTCGGTGCATCGCCAGAGCTTGCTGCAAAAGCAAAGGAATTGGGAATTGATCTATCAAAAGCCGATCCGGCTGAGAAAGCAGCAAAGGCAGGAGAAAAATTCCAGCAGCCAGGCGACAATCATGTGGCGTATAGAGAAGCAACAGGGGATATACCGGTTTTGGTTCTTCTGGCGAAGTATCCGGATGGCGATGAGCCGGTCGGTGATATGCCTGGACAAGTTCCAGCTAAATATTATGAGGATTTAATTTTTGGCACTGAGTATAATCCGTATGAACTTCCTCAATTTCAGAAATACGATGGTCCAAATGTTCCAAAGGACCGGACCATGCAAAACGCTTATAAGGAATCCAGCTATGGAAAAACCAATCTGGTCCGCAAAGAGAACACCGAATTTGTATGGGTAGAGATGCCAAAAGGTGCTTCATACTACTTGGATCAGGAAGGCAAGTATGCTGAAAACGGTACATATGTAAATGGTAACGTGAATGGTGATGCTCATACAGGTGAATTCATCCGTGACTTGCTGAAAGCGGCAGACGAGCAGGTTGACTTCTCAAAGTATGCCGAGGATGGGGAAGTTCCTAATATCTTCGTGATCCATGAAGGCACAGGAGCTGAATTCAGCCGTGACCCTGCACAGTTCTGGTCTCATAAGTGGAATATCATGAGTGCGCTTTACTATGGCAAATACTATGAAACTGGAAATCCGGCACCAGCAGAAGAAGGAATGACTGAAGAAGCCTGGATTGATAAAACAGTTGCAGAAGATATGACCTATGATGGCGTAATCGTTAACAACTACAACATACAGCCAGGCATCGGCGGAAACGTTGCCGGATTTGATGCTGCAGCAAATTCGTACAAAGAAGAAGCAAAGACGGGTCCATTCCCAGCACAAACTGGGGTTTATGCCCATGAATTTGGACATGCATTAGGATTGCCTGATTTCTATGATACGGTTTATAGCTCTGAAGGTGTAGGCAACTATTCGATGATGGCGGGCGGTTCCTGGATGCGCTATCCGGATGCTGCAGCTTATGCTGGAAACTCTCCGACTCACTTTGATCCGTTCTCTAAGATTTTCTTAGGCTGGGTAAATCCGATTGAAGTGAAGCCTGAAGATGGCGTGCAGGAAATTACACTGCCGGCAATCAATAAAGCCAATGCAGACAATGGCATTGTAAAAATGGAAGTTCCGGGCTCTAACGGAACTGAATTCTTCTTATTTGAAAACGTCCAGCAGGATGGGTTTAACAAGGGCTTTGTCCGTCAAGGGGCAGATTCTAAAGGGCTGATGGCGTGGCATGTAGATGAGAACATCATCAACTTGTACCAGACAGCCGGCTTCCGTCCAAATAACGTGGAGAACTGGATGAACAAACGCTTCCAGTACAACCAATCTCAAACAGCAAGTGACGGAACTGTCGTAACACACTATGGATTATCTGTTCTTCAGGCAGATGGCAAGTATGACTTGGAGAAAAATAATAACCGCGGTGATGCAGGAGACTTCTTCAAAACAGGAAGCAAAATCACACCTGTATCCGGAAAGGTTCACACTGGCTCTTACTACTTCTGGAAGGGATATAGCTCAACACCAGCTGATTCCGGAATCCATGTAACAGACATTAAAGAAAATGCAGATGGATCGATTACAGCGAAATTCTACTATAATACGAACAGCAGCAATAAATAATAGAGTGAAAATCCGAGCAGGGAAACTGCTCGGATTTTTGTTTAAAGACTATTTTTCTCATAAACCTTCAAGTTAGCATAAATCGCACCGAGAACAGGAGCATTCAAATCTAGCAGTATAGCTTTTTCCAGCAAATATCCAAAGAAATGATCAGCTTCTATTGCCTGCTGCTTTTCCATATCGCGCTGCAGGGAGGATTTCATTTCATAGCCCATTTCATTTATCTTTTTTACCTGGGCATCTTCAATCCCGTCAGCCAGCGGAGCACCCAAGCCTCTCATAATGGCAGATGCCTCTTTCAAAACTTCTTTAACCGAATTCAATCCGGATGCCTGATCCCGGATCGGCCCGATTGGAGAGCGGAACAGGGAGGTTACGCCAGAAAGCGTTGAGATAAACAAGTATTTATGCCACATCTCCTGTTCGATATTTTCCGAGAGGCGGAAGTTCGCTTTTGTACCCGAAAAAGCCTCTTGAAGCTTCAAAATCCGCTCCGTTTTTTCACCTGAACGCTCGCCGAAAACAAAGTCATGGACCGGGCTTGTTTGAATCACTTTGCCATTTTCACCAAGAGTGGTTTCAATAAAGCAAAGACCGCCAAGAACTTTCTCTTCACCAAAAACGGCTGTCAATTTATCCATATGGGCGATCCCGTTTAAGAGTGGAAGAATCAAGGTTTTATCGCCTGTGTATGGCCGAATATCCTGGATAGCTCCCTCGAGATGATAAGCCTTTGTAGAGAGCAGGATGACATCGAATGCTTCTCCTTTTTCTCCAGCCTGAATCGTTTTCGGTTCTCCAAACTTCATATCCCCATGTACACTTTCCACAAGAAGCCCGTTTTTCTCAAGCTGATGTTTTCTTTGTTCCCTTACCAAAAACGTAACATCTTCGCCTTTTTCCAAAAGCTTTCCTCCGAAATAGCCGCCAATGGCTCCGGCTCCGACAACTAATATTCTCATTTATAGTGCCTCCTTTGGTTAAATTGAAAAGTGCACGCATGTACGTGCACTTTTACAGGATTGCTAAGTTAAATAGAAGAAGAACCCGATTCCTGATAACATGACTGCAGCCAAAATCAATTTGGCAGGAAGGGATAGAGAATCTGTGCCTTTTGCGTTTACTCTCTTCTCTTCCTCATTGACCGTTTCCCGGTAATTTGGATTGCAGCAGCCCATTAAGCGGATTTCTTCCAGCCGGAAATATCTTCTTCTAGGGGCAGGTTATTCGCCCGAGCCTTTTTGGCAGCGGAGAAAAATAGTGCCACAAGAGCTACTGTACCGATCGCTCCGCCAATCCAGGATGCATTCATGGATAAACCGAATCCGATTGGTGCGTTAAAGATATATGTTAAGACCATAAGCAGCATGAATGTACCCGGAATAAGGGAAATCCAGTAGTTTTTCTTCGCGATATACAAGTACATGGCACCGACAAACAGCGCGATGACCGCTGTTGATTGGTTAGCCCAGCTGAAGTATCTCCATAGAATGTTAAAGTCGATTTGCGTTAGTCCCAAAGAAATGACGAATAATGGCACAGCAATCCATAGACGGCTTGAGAATTTCTTTTGTGAGAAATTGATATAATCTGCAATAATCATACGTGCACTGCGGAATGCTGTGTCTCCCGAAGTGATTGGCAGGACAACAACCCCAAGTATTGCAAGCGTTCCGCCAATAGCTCCAAGCATCATAGTGGAAGCTTCGCTGACAACTGCTCCTGGACCGCCGTTTGCAAGGAAATCGCTTAATCCGTTATACCCATCAAATAAACTCATCGCAGCAGCAGCCCAGATCATGGCGATAATACCTTCTGCAATCATCATGCCGTAGAAAATTTTGCGTCCTTGGTTTTCATTTTGAGTCGTACGAGAAATAATCGGTGTCTGTGTGGCATGGAAACCGGAAAGAGCACCACAAGTGATTGTGAAAAACAGCAATGGGAAAATGGGTGCGTTAGCCGGGTGGAAATTCTGCAGCGAAATTTCCGGAATGTTAGCCCCAGTCGCCACTAAACCAATACCTACACCAAGTGCACTGATTAAAAGCAATGCGCCAAAGTATGGGTATAGACGGCCGATAATTTTATCAACAGGCAGCAAAGTTGCCAATATGTAATAAATGAAAATCGCAGCAATGATTAGTGTCAAAGATATTTTTTGATCCATTACAACATAAAGCAAATCAGCTGGAGTCGTGACAAACACTGTACCAACCAGCAGCAGAAGAAGAACGGCGAAAGCGTTCACTACATGTTTCATGACTTTACCCAGGAACTTGCTTGCAAGCTCAGGCAAATGGGCGCCGCGGTTACGGATGGAAATCATTCCTGTTAAATAGTCATGAACAGCACCCGCGAAAATACAGCCGATAACAATCCAGATAAAGGCCACAGGTCCATAAAGCGCTCCCATAATCGGGCCGAAAATCGGACCAGTACCAGCAATATTCAATAGCTGGATCAATGAGTTTTTTGGTGTGCTCATAGCGATATAGTCCACACCGTCAGCATGTGTGTAGGCAGGAGTCGTCCTTGCCTCCTTCACACCGAATACTTTTTCAACAAACTTGCCGTACGTAAAATAACCGATAATTAAAAGTGCAATACAGGCTAAAAAAGTAATCATATTTATCCCCCTTTGTGAATGCGTTTACATAAATTATATAAGAATAGGAGGAAATTTGAACAATTTGTGTCCAACATGTAAAAAAAGAAGATTAAAATGCAATGAAGGAGGATTAACGTGCATCGAATGGTGGGAATGATTAGAAAATTCGTTATATTTTCTACTGGACTTTTGCCGTTTCCAGAAATTAGAGGGAGAGTATTTGCCATCCAGATTGGCGCAATTCCCAGTGAAAAGAGCGCAATCCCCGTCCAAACCGGCTCATCCCCGCCAAACAAAGCGATTTCCCTCCTCAAGCTTGCCGCCTGCTACCTCAAAAAACAAAACAAAAAAGCAACGTCTCCGATGCTTTCATAATTCCAATCTCACCCGCAGTGCCTTCACATAGTTCCGGCTCACAGACAGCAGTTCTTCCCGGCCTTCGATCTCCAGCTGGTATGCCCCGTTGAACCAGGGGATCAGGCGTGTTACGTAATCGAGGTTCACCAGATAACTTTTGTGAATCCTGAAAAAAGAGAAGGGCAGCAGCCGGCTTTCTAAATCTTTCAGCGGGGTTTTGGTTTCATGATCCCCCTCCCTGGTTATGATCCGGGAAACTTTTTCGTCCCGGTAGATATAGAGGATTTCTTTTGGTTCTAGGTATAGAATTTCCCCATCTTCTTCCACAGCCAGCTTGCCGGAAGGCTTGCTGATGTCATTTTCTTTTCTTGAGCCAATCAATTTTTCAACGCGCCTGATGGTCTGTTCAAGCTGTTCCTCGTCGTATGGCTTCAATAAATAATCGGTTGCTTCATAGCGGAAGGCTTCAGCAGCAAACTGCGGATAGGCAGTCGCAAAAATGATGAGCGGCACTTTTTTCAGCTCCTGAAGCGATTTGGCTGCTTCCATTCCGTTCATTTTTGGCATCTCCACATCAAGGAAGACGACATCCGGCTGCAGCTGGATGGCTTTCATCACGGCCGCTTCACCCGATTCAGCCTCGCCGACTACCTGGACCGCAGGAAATTCCTCGAGTAAATGCTTTAATTCATCTCTGCTGTATCGTTCGTCATCAGCGATTAATATTCGAATCGTTTTTTTCATCAGCTTTTTCCTCCGTTTGTGGAATGGCAAAATGAATAGTGGTGCCGATGCCTGGCGTGCTCGAAATTTGCAGTGAGGCCTCCTCACCAAACATCATGGTCAGCCGGCGGTTTACATTATACAGTGCAAGTCCTGAGCCCGATTTAGACCGCAGAGTTTCCTTGCCGATCTGTTCAGCTCTCTCCCGGCTCATACCCTGTCCATTGTCCTTCACTTTTACTATCGTCATTCCGTCCTGTATCTGAATTTCGATCATAATGATACAGTCCTGTTCTTTATCCTTAATCCCATGCTTTACTGCATTTTCCACAATCGGCTGCAGAGTAAGCGGCGGGATTTTTTCCAAAAGGGCATCCTCATCAATGTCATAAATGACTTCGAGCCGATCCACAAACCTTGTTTCTTCAATTGACAGATAGGCTTTTACATGTCTGAGCTCCTGCTCAAGGGTCGTACAGCTGACTGTCGTGGCAGTCAGGTTTTGGCGCAGAAAATGCGATAAGGATACAAGCAATTTTCTTGCCTGGGCAGGCTCAATCCGCACAAGGGAGATGATCGTATTTAATGAATTAAATAAGAAGTGAGGTGATATTTGCGCCTGCAGTGCTTTGATTTCCGCTTCTTTTGCCAGCTGGTAGGCCTTATCGGCTTCAGCGATTTCGAGCTGATTGCTGAGCAATATACTTAACCCGGAGATCAGCTCCATCACGAGATTAGTCATTTCCTTTTCGGAACTGAAGTAGAACTTTAGCGTTCCAATTGTTTCACCGCGAAGCTTTAAAGGAGCGACAATGGCTGCGCCAAGAGGACAGTTTTCCTCCCGGCAGTGAATCGTCTGGTCATTGGCAACCACAATTTCCCCATGCTGAATGACATCCCGTGTTATCTGGGTCTGGATCGGGCTTCCGGACCGGTGGTGGTCATTACCTAAGCCAATATGTGCAAGGATTTCGGTGTGATTGGTGATCGCAACTGCTTTCGTCTGCAGTTCCTGATGTAAAATCAGGCAGACTGCCAGAGCGGATTCATGATTAATTCCCTTACGAAGGTGAGCAAGTGTCTGGTCAGCAATCCGAAGCGTTTTCTGTGCGTGAAAAGCACCTGCTTTTTCTTCTTCATTTATTACATTATTAATAATCAGCAAAAAAAGGGCACTGCCAAGTCCATTTGCTATAATCATTGGGATTCCAATCATCTCGACAAGTGCAATCGCTTTTTCAAGGGGACGGGAAATCCCCAAGATAATCAGCATCTGCACAGCTTCAGCAGTGGCACCGATGAAGAATGCCGATGATAGCTTCACATGTTCATTTTTTCGGCGGAAAAAACCGGCAAGCAGCCCTGCCACTATGGACGCCAGCCCGCATGCAATCCCGGTAAAGCCGCCAAGCGTAAATCGGTGGAATCCCGCTATAATCCCTGCGCCAATTCCTACTTTAGGACCGCCAAGCAATCCTGCGAGCACGACCCCGATCACCCTTGAATTGGCAATGGCTTCATCTGAAGCAAGCTCGGATGCCCAGCGGTTAAACTGCAGTGTATCCGTATTGAATGCCAGCCCGGAATAGGTTCCAATGATGCCAAAGAAACCGAAAAAAAGAATGGCTTTGTATTCCTGCTGCCTTTTTAACCTTTCGCCATAAATCATCTCTTTGAAAAAGCGGAACCTTGTCAGAATCAGCGCAATGGTGACAATGATTCCAAGCCGCTCCAGCATCGTAATCAGCAGTTCCAGCATCCTTAGTGCCCCTTTAACCAAGTTTGTTATCAATATTTTAATAGATTGATGAGTAAATGAAAAATGTACCGTTTGAATTTTTCAAAAAAATGTACAGGCTTTTCCTGCATATTTGTCGAAAATTTATTGTATTAAAGGGGTAGGAGGATTTTTGAATGCTTCTTTCTGATAAAAAATGGAGCTGATAAAATGATCGAATATGCAGTGAATCTAGAAGGAATTTCAGAAGATATGCTGGAAGGTTTTTTTGATGGGTGGCCAAATCCGCCGAGCCCTGAAAAACATCTGAAGCTTCTAAAAAACAGCACGAAAATCGTACTTGCTGTTGACCGTGATAAAAATGCAGTGGCTGGGTTCATCACAGCAATCAGCGATGGAGTGCTATCAGCCTACATTCCGCTACTCGAAGTACTGCCTGATTACCAGCAGCAGGGAATCGGTCAAAAGCTGGTCACCCGCATGCTGGAAGAGCTGGACGGTATTTATATGATCGACATCATGTGTGATCCTGAATTGCAGCCGTTTTATGAAAGATTCGGAATGATCAAATCTTCCGGAATGGTGCAGCGGAATTATCAGAATCAATCAGGAATGCAGTGACAGGGGATACCGGAAACTGGGTGTCCCTTCTGCTTACCTCTAAATAAGGAGGACTTTCTATGAAGTACACCCTCAATCAAATTACACCTGAAGAACTAATTGAAAGCCAGCTTAACCTAAAGAGCTTCCTTCAATCTCAGATGTATGCAGACCAGAAGAAAATCACAAGTTACCGGGATTTGTTTGAGACAGACCTGGTTGAGCTGTTTAATTGCTATAAAGCAAAGGAGGCCATTTAATTTGGAAACAGAACTTCTGAATATTTTTGATGAAAACCGAAAACAAATCGGTGTGGCTTCCCGTGAAGAGGTGCATAAGAAAGGGCACTGGCATGAAACCTTCCATTGCTGGTTCGTCAACAGGAAAAAAGACCAGGATTATATTTATTTTCAATACCGCAGCAAGGAGAAAAAGGATTATCCTGGCCTTTTGGACATAACCGCCGCAGGCCACCTCTTAAGCCATGAATCTGTCATGGACGGCATGAGGGAAGTGGAAGAAGAACTGGGGATTCAGGTGGATTTTGCGGACCTGGTTCCACTGGGCGTCATTGATTACATCGCCGAAAAAGAAAATTTTATCGACAAAGAACTGGCCCATGTTTTTCTCTATCAAAGCAATCATCCCTTAGAGGAGTTCAGCCCGCAGCCTGAAGAGGTTACGGGGATTTATCGGATTGCTTTGGAAGACTTTTATGAACTGTGGTTCGGAGGAAAAGAATTCATTGAGGCAAAAGGATTCCAGGTTGATAAGGCTATAAGAATTCCCGGCTGCATAACTGTGAAGAAAGAGGACTTTGTCCCCCATCAGGATTACTATTATAAGCGCGTGCTGCATTCGATGCGTGAACAGACTGCTCAATCAAATGTTTGATTGAAAGGAAGAAAACAAATGAAAAAGGTGTTTTTTATACTTTTGACGCTTTTGCTGGCAGGCGGTTCGCAATCTCTCGCAACCAAATGGATTGAACTTAATCCTGAAAAGGTCGAATCCCGTGCACAAGTAATTGTGCTGGGAACATATAATTTTAAAAGCAAACCAAAATCAAGCAAGGGTAATTTTTATGGCAGACAGTTTCATGTCGAAAAGGTTTATAAAGGTGAAGCGGCCGAAACCATCACGGCGGGCATTGATATTTACGATACAGGATGGGCAGAGGAATTACAGCAGGATGGCGGCAAGCTCCTGTTATTGCTGGAAAAAAGAAAGGAAGCCCGCTTTCTTGTTCCCGTTGCCGGCCCAAATGGAATGGTTCAAGTGCAGGATGGCAGGATTTTATCAGGGCATGAGGGTTTTTACGGAAAAATACTGAGCGGCGAAGCAAGAACACCAATCCCTGCAAAATCAATTGAAGGTGGAGGACATCTGCTTGAAATCTTGCTGTTTTCCTTAACAGGTTTTATCACGCTTTTGTTCATTTTAAGCTTTTTAGCAAGAGAAAATACGAAATCTTATTAAGCGCACCCCATTTAGATTATAATAGAGAAAAAACAACTAAAGAAAAGGCAGGATTCTGTATGATTGTAAAAAATGAGGAAGAATTAGCAAAACTGAAGGAAATCGGCAGAATTGTCGCGGAGATCCGTGATGCAATGATTGAAAAAACACAGCCTGGCGTTACCACCAAGGAGCTTGATGATTTAGCCGGAGAGCTGTTTGAAAAACACGGAGCGATTTCTGGCCCTAAAGGAGAATACGATTTTCCCGGCTTCACATGCATAAGTGTAAATGAAGAAGTGGCCCATGGCATTCCGGGAAGCAGAGTGATCAAAGAAGGCGATCTTGTAAACATTGATGTTTCAGGATCGAAGGATGGCTATTTTGCAGACACAGGCCTATCATTTGTCGTTGGTGAAGACGAGAACCTGCAAAAATTATGTGATGCGGCACAGGAAGCATTCGATGAAGGGCTGAAAAAATTAAAGCCAGGCGGCAAGCTGAGCCTTGTCGGAAAGACAGTTCATAAAGTGGCAAAAAACAATGGGTACAACGTTATCATGAATCTGACTGGTCACGGGGTCGGCCGCTCCCTTCACGAAAAGCCGGATCATATCCTGAACTATTTTGACCCATGGGATAAACAGCTATTAAGAGAAGGGATGGTTGTTGCCTTTGAACCGTTTATTTCAAGCGGAGACGAAGAAGTAAGAGAAATGAGCGACGGCTGGACGTTCGTCACACCAAACAAAAGTCATGTCGCGCAATGTGAGCATACGGTTGTCATCACAAAAGAAGGACCTATTATCTTAACGAAATAAGCATGGACCAGGGGCATTGCATGTTCCTGGTTTTTATATATTATAAAGGGGCATGATGTAATGATGTAATTCTGTATGAATGGGCTATTAATTTATTCATTCCCTTCATATTCTAAGCATCTCCAAAAAACCTTCATTTATTGTTAATCACGAAAAAACACTTGAACATTCCCAGCCATTCCGCTAAAATAATAAAAATTCAAATTTTAAAGTAATGACAGAAACAAGTAGCTGATTATCTCCCTGTTTTAGAGAGCTGATGCCCGGTGAAAATCAGTACAAAGATAACAGTGAATTACCTTCTTGAACTTTCCGTGTGAACATGAGTAGCAGGGAACGGTACGGACCGTTAATCCGCTGAGTGGAAGAGCAATCTTCAAAAAGGGTGGTACCGCGTTAGCCACGTCCCTTTCTTTAGGGGCGTGGTTTTTTGTAGTCCAATAACAGAAAGGATGGGGAACATGGAGAATTTTTTTGAAAAGTTAACAGCTGAACAAAAACTCGAAACAGAGAGGCAGCTTGAGGTTTACTGCAATGGCGTCCAGGAGATTCTGCCTGAAGCGGAGTTAAAGAATAAAATAGCTAAATCCATTCTTCAAAACCAGCCTTTGAAAATCAAGCTGGGGCTTGATCCCTCTGCACCGGATGTCCATATAGGCCATACGGTTGTGCTGAACAAATTGAAGCAGTTCCAGGACAATGGCCACTTGATCCAGCTGATCATTGGCGATTTCACAGGAAAAATTGGCGACCCGACAGGCAAATCGGCAGCCCGAAACCAGCTCACCGATGAAGAAGTGAAGCATAATGCAAAAACATACTTCGAGCAATTCAGCAAAGTGCTGGACATGGATAAAGTCGATCTTCACTACAACTCAGCATGGCTATCGGACCTCCAGCTCGAAGACGTCATCCGCCTGTCTGCAAGCATAACAGTTGCCCGCCTGCTGGAACGCAATGACTTTTCAGAGCGCCTGGCCACAGGCAAACCGATTTCGCTTCATGAATTTTTCTACCCTCTGATGCAGGGCTATGACTCGGTTGTTCTCGAAAGCGATATCGAGCTTGGCGGCAATGATCAGCACTTCAATGTCCTGATGGGACGGCATCTTCAAGAGCATTTCGACAAAGAAAAGCAGGTGGTCATCCTGATGCCGCTCCTTGAAGGCCTGGACGGCAAGGAGAAAATGTCCAAATCAAAAAACAATTATATCGGTGTAGATGAGGATCCCAATAATATGTACGGCAAAACTATGTCCATTCCGGATGAGCTGATCGCAAAATACTTCAGTCTTGCAGCAGATCTGCCGGTAAAAGAAAAACAGCAAATCACAGCGCAGCTCGAAAACGGCACTATGCATCCGCGTGACGCCAAAATGCTTTTAGGAAAAACAATCGTCCGCATGTACCATAGTGCTGCTGCGGCTGATAAAGCCGAACAGCATTTTAAAACCATTTTCCAAAAAGGAGCCATGCCTGATGAGATTCCGGAAGCCAAATGGAAGGGTGGGAATAAAGTCCTCATTACTGACTTGATTGCCGAAATTGGCCTGCTTTCGTCCAAAACGGAAGCGAGAAAAATGATTGCCAATGGCGGCATCCGTTTAAATGGAGAGAAAGTCAGCGATCATCAGCTGCTTGTGGAAATTACAGACGGATTAGTTCTTCAGGCAGGGAAAAGAAAGTTTGTGAAACTAAGGCTCAGCACTGGAAAGTAGGCAAATCGCTTTTTTCTCCCATCCTTTTCAAGATATGATAGAATAGACGAAATTTTTAAAGAAAAGCAGGTGGAAGAAATGAGAGCAATTATTCATGAAGGAAAATCTGGCCGCGCCGGACTATCTTATGGAGAAATGGAAATGCCGGAGCCGGCTGCAGGTGAAGTCAGAGTCAAATTAAAAACGGCAGGCATAAACCATCGCGATTTATTTGTCCTGAACCGCCACAAGCCAGAAGATCCTGCGCTTGTCATCGGGTCTGACGGAGCGGGAACTATAGACGCAGTCGGAGAAAGCGTTGCGGACGTGAAGCCAGGCGATGCAGTTATCATCAATCCAGGACTGGGCTGGAGGGATAAGAGCGATGCACCGCCAGCGGGGTTTGAAATCGTAGGCTTGCCGTTTCATGGCACATTCGCCGAATACATCATTATTCCGGCAGAGAACGCAGTACCCAAGCCGGCGTATCTATCTTGGGAAGAAGCAGGCGTCCTTTCCCTGGCAGCTCTAACCGCCTACAGAGCATTATTCACAAGAGGAAAACTTCAGGCAGGTATGAAGGTGTTCATTCCCGGGATTGGAGGAGGAGTTGCTACTTTCTTAATGCAATTCGCAAAAGCAGCAGGGGCAACCGTATACGCGGCTTCCCGCTCGGAGGAAAAATGCCAGAGAGCACTCGAACTAGGTGCTGATAAAGCACTGAACAGCAGCGAAGATTGGACGGAAGCTCTTGGCGGGGAAAAAGTGGATCTTGTCATTGAATCTGTTGGACCGGCAACATTCAATAAATCGCTGGAAATCCTGCGCAATGGCGGTACCATCGTAACATTTGGCTCCTCAACAGGAGATCAGCTGGAACTTAATCTCCGCAGCCTCTTTTACGCCCAGCAAAACCTGCTTGGCTCAACAATGGGCAGTGCGGAGGAATACCATGAAATGCTCCAATTTATTGAAAAACATCAAATCAGGCCGGTACTGGATCAGGTACTGGCGCTTGAAGAATTCGAGCAGGCTTTTGATAAAATCGATAACGCAGAACAATGGGGCAAGATTGCTTTTAAAATTAGTGAATAAAAAAGGGTGAGATGCTGCTCAAAATGCAGTTTCTCACCCTTTTTCTTATGCATGTAAAAACTTAACGCAAACCGGATCCGGAACCTTCACATCAGATTGAAGCAATGTAAGCTTCCCTGTATTTTCATCACGCGAATACAAAACGATATTGCTGGAATTCTGGTTGGAGCCAATCACAAATTTTTCGGTTGGATCAAGCACAAAGTCTCGCGGCCAGTTTCCTTCAGTGGAGGTGTGTTCCACAAACGCAAGCTTTCCATTATCCTGATTGACAGAGAAAACAGCAATGCTGTCATGCCCGCGATTGCCGGCATAAATGAAGCGGCCGTCAGAAGAGATATGAATGGCACTTCCCTGATTATTTTCCGTAAAACCTTCCGGAAGCGTGGAAATAGCCTGCTTTTGAACTAAACTTCCATCCTCTAGATAATGAAGCAAAAGAACCTCAGAGCTAAGTTCAGTCATCACATAGGCGTACTTTCTATTAGGATGGAAAACAAGGTGTCTGGGACCGCTGCCGGGCTTTACAGACAAGATGCTTTTTTCCTTCAGAATGCCTTCATTCACTTCGTACGTAATCACCTGATCAGTTCCCAGGTCAACTGCAGCTAAATACTTTTCGTCCGGAGTCAGTCCAGCATAGTGAGTATGCGGTTTTTCCTGCCTGCTGTCAGGGCCCGATCCGCTATGCTCCATTACCGAGACGGCAGGATTTAGAGAGCCGTCTTCATTTATTAGGTAAGACTCGACTGTCCCTTTATGGTAGTTTGCACTGAAAACATTGCGTACGGATGAATCCACGCTTACATGGCATGGAGGCGAACCCGCAGACACCTGGCTATTGATCTTCTCAAGTGAACCGCTGCTGCCCAAACGGTAGGCAGCCACACCGCCTGATTCGTCTTCCTTGGCTGCCGAGTATAAAAATTGATTATCCTGGCTGATTGTTAAATATGTGGGATTATCCAGTTTCGCTGCCGCTTTCACATCGGAAATTCTGCCTGCTACTGTATCCAGATCGAATGAATAAATTCCTTCACTTTCACCCTTTGTGTATGTCCCTATGTATCCTCTGTACTTGACCATATGGGCCCTCCTTTAAATGTTTTCTTCTGAAAATACTCTATCATACATCGCAGTTTAAGCAAAAGGAAGAGGAATTTTAGAATTGTAAAAGAATATTAAGAAGGTACCATATATGAAAGGATGATCATGTTGAAGGCACCCCATTCCATATTGTCGGTTTGGAAGAAGTTTGATTTCTTTCCGATGGAAACCCTGACTAAAGCGTGGTTTTACGATAAAGCAGGAACCAAAAAGCAGCGTGATGTTTCCTTAATGAAAGAACATCGCGTCCAATATGGCATTACCGGAAACTGTTTTGACCTGGCGATCTGGCTTCTTGATGAATTTAAGCAGGCTGGAATAGAGGCCTATCCGGTTGGCCACGACTTAAAAACACCTTCTGCCCATGCAGCAGCGGTGGCGGTGGATGAAGATGGCAGCCGCTTTTTATGCGACCTCGGTGACCAATGGCTGCAGCCAATATTAATTGATTCCGGGGCACGAGACTTTACACCGGAAAAATTAAGCGGATTTTTCCCGGCAGCAGATGTCCAGGTCTCATCTGAAGGCGGACAGCTGGAAATTGCCTATCATCGCCCGAATGGAAAAATATCGCGGCAGAGTTATGAGACGGATAAGGTTGACATGAATTTTTTCCTGGAAGCTGCTGAACGATCACAAAACTTTATTTATCCAAAGGCATTGCTCGAGCAGCGGATTCCCTATAAAAACGAAACCGCTCACTGGGAATTCTATAATTGGAAAAGCTTCCTCAGTACCACGGAAGGGTTGTATCATGACGATCCAGCGGAGCCTATTGCAGAATGGGCTGCGAGGATTCATGAGAAGACAGGATATGAACTGCAATTTTTAATAGAAGCACTCAGTATTTATAAAAAGCTGGGAGATTGAGAAACTGATGCATGTTGTTTTCGTCGCCTCTCAAATCATTTTTTGATCTGAATGTCTTTCAATACCGGATTTGCTCATAAAAATGGAATTTCGCTCATAAAATGGGGATTTCGCCCATAAACAATAAAAATCGCTCATAAATCCCAAATTTCGCCCATATCGCCAGTAATCATAGGAGCTGCCATGTACATAAAACTCTATCAATATCATATCCGCCCGGAAAACGAACAGGAACTGATGCTGATCCAACAGGAAGCAGGTCAAATCTACCGGAAATACATAGCTGTCCAGACGAAAATTTTAAAAAGCAGGATAGATGAGACAAAGTGGACAGAACTCAATTTTTACAAATCGGAAGATGACTATCAAAACAAGCTGCCGCTGATTAACATGGACCCGGACATACCGGGACTTTACAAAAGGTTTCAATCTATCCTGATCAGCGATATAAGGGAAGAAGATTATGAGGAATGTCATTAAAATCAGAGCAGTATTTTGATAGAGATTTTTTCTGTTAAGGAAATTCTCCTATTTATTTCCCAGTCTGTCATTTTAAAGAGATAGTAGGATATAATCTAAGCAAGACATAAGAGAGGAGATATACTCACAGATGGAGCCTATTCAAAAAGTTTCAGCGTATCTTACTCAAAAAGCGGAGGTTTTATCCGAAGAGATTGTTGCAGAAATCGTGAACCGATTTGGTTTCGAAATTCCCAGACAGGAATTTGATGCGGCCGTTTCGATGTATGTTGAGTTTATGAAATTTTTGGGAACCATGATAGCGAACAGCGAAGATCGGATTCCGAAGGTCTGGTCGAATGGAGCAAAGGAAACGGCGAACGATCTGCCTCCATGGGAGGGAAAATTTCTGATATAGTCATCCGATATCCGGACACCCGCTTCGTTTTTACTGATAGATTGCGTAATATTGGAAAAGAATTTGACTTAACGGTTGAAGAGATTATTTCTATTATTAAAAAAGTGAACTTTATGCTGGACATTAGCATTAATGAGGCCGTATTTGCTTTTGAACGCCATTCTGAGGAAAAATTAAAGGAGTCGCAATCCCAGGTAAATGAGCTGTCAGCAGCCATTGTACCGATTCAGGACAGCATCGCAATTCTTCCGTTGATTGGGAACATAGACTATGATAGAGCTCAAATCATAATTGAGATAACAGTCCCGCGGGTAAGCCAGCTGGGAATTGAAACCTTAATTATCGATTTTTCCGGCACTGTTAATATAGATATAGGAATCGCTAAGCATATTTTTGATATCCGCAGCATCCTCCTGGTGATCGGCGTTAATACTATCGCCACCGGTATAAGACCGGATTTAGCGAAAAAAGCCGTTGCATTAGGCATCGATTTATCATCCCTCGAAGTATACTCGAACGTCCTGCAGGCGATTAGAAGCATTAAATAACTGTTATTATCCGAAGCTGCTTTCAAAGCGGCTTCTTTTTAATATAAAAAGATATTGTCGAACCTCCATTCCCGTGATAGTATTTAGATATTTTCAAATATATTAAATTCACAAAATCATAGATACTATCAAAAAGATTCGTATTGGAGGCTTTTTGCATGACTGTTTTCACATCTGCCTATTTTACAATGACTGAACAGGAAGCGGTTGAATATGCCAAAACAAGGCTTAATTTTTTTGCTCCAGATGCCGATTTGGAATGCAGGGAAATTGGTGATGGCAATTTAAACTACGTTTTCAAATTGACTGACCACAAATACCATAAGTCTCTGATCATTAAACAGGCTGGACCGGTTGCCAGAATTTCTGATGAATTTAAGCTGTCTCCTGACCGCAACCGTATCGAATACGAGATTCTGGATCTGCAAAACAAACTCGCCCCTGGCTTTGTGCCAAAAGTGTTTAACTACGATCCAATTATGAACTGTACAGCAATGGAGGACTTGTCCGATTACACTATTATGAGAACCGCTCTGATGCAGCATAAAAAATTCCCGCTGTTTGCTGATCATATCACGACTTTCATGGTGAACACCTTATTGCTTACTTCTGACGTGGTATTGGTGCATAAGGAAAAGAAGGAGCTTGTTCAGAAATTCACCAACCCTGAATTATGCGGAATTTCTGAGGATCTTGTGTTCACAGAGCCGTTTTACGATTGTCCGAGGAATGAAGTATTTGAAGGTACAAGGGAATTTGCCAAAAAGGAAATCTGGGAAGATTCCAAGATGCAGCTTGAGACTGCAAAGCTGAAATTCGATTTTATGAACCATGCACAGTCCTTGCTGCATGGCGATCTGCACACAGGCTCGATTTTTGTGAAAGAAGATTCTACTAAAGTCATTGATCCCGAATTTGCTTTCTACGGCCCAGCCGGATACGATGTCGGCAACGTGATTGCCAACCTGATTTTCGCCTATGTGAATGCGAAATATACTATCTCCGAAGATGAATCAAGAGCCGATCAGCTGGGTTATCTCAAAAATACAATGGAAGATATCATAGACTTGTTCAAAAAGAAATTCCTGCAGGCATGGGATGAGAAGGCAACTGAACAAACAGCCCGTTATGAAGGTTTTAAAGAATACTACCTGGATACAGTCCTGCGTGACACGGCAGCTGCCGCGGGACTTGAACTGTGCAGGAGAATTATTGGGCTGGCATCTGTAAAAGATGTCACATCCATTGAAGAATACAGCAGCAGAGCTGCAGCGGAAAAGATTTGTCTGTCAGCCGGAAAAATGTTTATTATGGATAGGGAATCTTTTAAGTCAGGAGCAGATTTTGTACGTGTTCTAGGAGACTGTGAAAAAAGATTCTAGAGGAGGCTGCATGATGGGAAAACCAGTGGATGTCATCCAGTCTGTAAGATTGGATGATGAAAACGACACGCTCATTTTATTAGATCAAACAGTTCTGCCGAATGAAAAGAACTTTTTGTATTTGAAAGAATTAAAGGATATATGGGATGCAATCTATCATTTAAAGGTTCGCGGCGCACCTGCTATTGGAATAGCAGCGGCGTACGGTGTCTATTTGGGTACAAAGCACTCAGGGGCAGAAAGCTATGAAGAATTATATCAGGATTTTAAAAAGGCGAAGGAATACCTGGCGTCATCAAGGCCAACTGCTGTTAACCTATTTTGGGCGCTGGACCGCATGGAAGCCCGTTTAAGGAAGGAAGAAGGCAAAGCTGGAGCTGAAATAAAGGAAGCTCTGAAAGAGGAAGCTGAAAAAATCCGCGCTGAAGATGAAAAGGTTTGTAAGTCGATCGGACATCATGCACTTTCTGTTCTTGAGCCGGGCTGGGGCATCCTGACACACTGCAATGCGGGAACAATTGCCACCGCTAAATATGGGACAGCTCTTGCTCCGATTTATTTAGGGCAGGAAAAGGGATATGATTTTAAAGTATACGCCGATGAAACGCGCCCGCTTTTGCAGGGGGCCCGCCTGACTGCATGGGAGCTCAAAGAAGCAGGTGTCGATGTTACGCTGATCTGCGATAATATGGCCAGCATCGTAATGAAAGAAGAAAAGATCCAAGCGGTACTGGTCGGCTGTGACCGCGTTGCTGCCAATGGTGACGCAGCCAATAAGATCGGAACATCCGGTGTTGCGATTCTCGCAAAACATTATAAGATACCTTTCTATGTTTGTGCCCCGCTGTCAACAGTGGATCTCGCATGCAAAACAGGGGATGATATCCATATAGAATTAAGGCCATCAGAAGAAATCACTTCTAAATGGTACGAAAAGCCGATGGCGCCAGAAGGTGTACAAACCTATAATCCAGCCTTTGATGTAACCGACAATGAATTGATCACAGGCATCATTACGGAAAATGGCATAGCTTATGCCCCGTTCACTGAAAGCCTTCCCAAAATGTTTAAATAAGAAGAATATCGCCTCCTGGCCAAGCGGTCAGGAGGTTTTTTTATGTCTGAATCCTTTTATTCTTCATATCTTTAATGTGTTCAACTGGAAAAAAATCCCTAAAATCAACAGAAACGGAGTGTAATTCCACTCTTTTCATCAACCAAAGGTACTATTTTTTGGGGGTAATACATTATTTATGGAAAATTTATGAAGTTAATAACATGTTAATAGTAGAAATCATTTGTAAACCCTCCAAAATCCCTGATACTTTTTAAGAAACTATGTTTATAGACCTGATTCTAAAGTCTGATAATTAAATAATTTAGCATATTGTTAGAAACTGAATATTTCAAATATACTTTAAATACAACAGGAAACGACGGGGAAAATATTGAATTGAAAGGAGAAAAAGGATGAAGAAAAAAAGGGCATTAGGTGCAGCAATTCTAAGTATGACCATGAGTTTATCAGTTTTCACAGCGGGGGCATTTGCAAAAGAACCCGAGACTCAAAACGAAACCTATCGGGTATTGATCCAGGGGCCGTCAAATGCTAAAGCCAGTGTGAATTCCCAGGTGGACAAGCGCTGGGATTTTGGCAGCGATGGCATGACTGCAGAGGTCAATGCAAAGCAATACCAGGCACTCATGAAAAATAAGAACTTAAAGATTGAAAAGGTAAATGAAGTTACTCTTGATACAGCCAGAACAGAGGCGTCCAAGAAAGATTCCGTTTCCATTCAGGCAGCAGGATACCCAAGTGACCAGACACCATGGGGAATTGCATCAATTTATAATAATAGCGGAATTACCAGCACTTCAGGCGGAAGCGGCATTAAGGTTGCTGTTCTGGATACAGGTGTTTATACAGGTCATATAGACCTCGAGGGATCTGCAGAGCAATGTAAGGATTTCACTCAATCCAGCCCGATCGTAAATGGATCTTGTACTGACCGCCAGGGACACGGGACACATGTAGCAGGTACTGTTCTGGCACATGGCGGTAATGATGGACAGGGAATTTATGGAGTAGCTCCTCAGGCAAAATTATGGGCATATAAAGTACTTGGAGATAATGGATCAGGTTACTCGGATGATATTGCAGCAGCCATTCGCCACGTTGCTGATGAAGCTTCCCGCACAGGTTCTAAAGTGGTAATCAATATGTCACTTGGCTCAAGCGGCAAGGATTCTTTAATCAGCCGTGCGGTTGATTATGCATACAGCAAAGGTGTGCTTGTTGTTGCGGCAGCAGGAAACTCTGGCTACAAGGCTAATACAATCGGCTATCCTGGAGCTTTAAAGAATGCGATTGCGGTTGCAGCTCTTGAAAACGTTCAGCAAAACGGTACATACCGTGTAGCCAACTTTTCGTCCCGCGGAAACCCTGGCACTGACGGCGACTATGTCATTCAGGAAAAAGACGTAGAAGTGTCTGCACCGGGTGCAAGCATTGAATCTACTTGGTATAATGGAGGCTACAATACGATCAGCGGAACATCAATGGCTACACCTCACATAGCAGGCCTTGCAGCTAAGATCTGGTCTTCCAGCCCATCTATGAGCCACACTCAGCTTCGCACAGAGCTTCAAAATCGTGCCAAGCAATATGACATTAAAGGCGGTTATGGAGCAGCAGCAGGTGACGACTATGCATCAGGCTTCGGATACCCACGCGTAAAATAAGGAAACTATATCATACTCCCGACAAACCGTCTGATCTATGATCGGGCGGTTTTTTGCGAATATCGAATTACCGAGAATTACAAAATATTTCCGCGGAAATGCTCATATTTTAGCGAAAGATGAAATCTAATTAAAAATGCTGATGCAAATCAATTTTGAATATACAATAAGGAGTGGATGTGAATAGGAAGGGAGCTTGAAGCAATGGCTGTTCAAAATACATATAAAAGCGATCAGGAAGCAAAAGAACTTATCTGCGAAATCGGCAGAAGAGTGTACAATAAAAACTTTGTTGCAGCAAACGACGGGAATATCTCCATTAAGGTGGGCGATCATGAACTCTGGACGACACCAACGGGAGTGAGCAAAGGGTTTATGACACCAGATATGATGGTTAAAATGGACCTTTCAGGCAATGTACTTGAAGGGAAGCTGAAGCCTTCTTCAGAAGTAAAGATGCATCTCAGAGTATATCAGGAAAATCCTAATGCACAGGCGGTTGTCCATGCCCACCCGCCTGTAGCCACTTCGTTTGCCATAGCTGGAATCAGTCTTGAAAAACCCGTTTCACCAGAAGCGATTGTCCTGCTTGGAAAAGTGCCGGTAGCACCGTATGCCACTCCAGGTACACAGGAAGTGCCGGATTCCATTGCCCCGTACTGCAGGGATTACAATGCTGTGCTTTTAGCTAACCACGGTGCACTAACATGGGGGCGGGATATAACAGAGGCCTATTTTCGCATGGAGTCTCTGGAACACTATGCACTAATGCTAATGTACTCCAGACACATCCTTCAAGAGTCAAACGAGTTAAGCACAGAACAAATTGCAGAGCTCATCTCAATTCGTGAAAAAATGGGCATCCACACAGGAGGAATACCTGTTCCGGGCACGGATAATAAAACTCTGACAGCAGCTGGACTGCCAGAAGAAATGATCGAAAACATTGTCAGAAAAGTAACGGAAGAGGTCCTGAAAAACGTTTTAAAATAACCAGAATGGGATAGCTATAAGGGTATAGAAACTCTGCATAATTTTAACCTTTTAACCAAACCTATCTTGAATACCTTATTGAAACGTGAGGAGAGATCTCGATGAAACTGCTGGTCATTGGCGGGGTGGCAGCGAGTATGTCAGCCGCTTCAAAACTGAGAAGAATGGACGATAGGGCCGAAATTACCGTTTATGAAAAAGGTAAATTTCTATCCTACGGTGCATGCGGGCTTCCATATTATATTTCTGGCGAGAATGATGATTACCGGAAAATGATCGCAAGAACACAGGAGCAATTTTCTGAGAGGAACATCCAAACACATCTTCTGCACGAAGTTTTAAAAGTGGATACAAACAATAAGGAAGTAACTGTAAAAGATCTTACCTCAGGAAAAATGTTTACGGATACATACGATAAACTGATGATTGGAACGGGCAACTTTCCAATCATGCCGCCATTTCTAGGAGCAGATCTTGAGAACGTTCATGTGCTGAAGACAATGGAAGATGGGATGATTCTAAAAGAAATCTCCCATAAGCCAGAAGTGAAGAATGTTGTCATTGTCGGCGGAGGCTATATTGGAATCGAAGTGGTCGAAGCTATGATAACCCTCGGAAAACATGTGCGTGTCATAGAAATGGGGGAGAGAATCCTTACCCCTTTTGATAAGGAAATTACAGAAATAGCTGAAAAAGAAATCCGTAATCACGGTGTTGAACTGAATCTGGGAGAAAAGGTAGAGAGCTTCAGCGGCGATGGGAAAGTGGAAAGTGTGAAAACGGATAAAGGCACTTATAAAGCAGATTTAGTGCTTGTTGCTGTAGGTGTAAGGCCTGCCACAAAATTTCTGGAAGGCTCCGGTATTGAATTAGCCGAGAACGGAGCCATTATCATTGACCGTGAAATGCGGACTAATATTGAAGGTGTTTACGCAGCTGGGGATTGCGCTCAGGTTTATCATAAAGTGCTTAAAGAAAATGATTACATCCCGCTAGGAACAAACGCTAATAAATGCGGTCGGCTGGCAGGGGCAAATATTGCAGGCAGCCATGAAAAATATGTAGGGACCCTGGGCAGTGCCGCCATTAAAGTTTTTAATATGGAGCTTGGAAGAACCGGTCTTTCTGAGGCAGATGCGAAAAAGCTGGGCATCAGCTTCACAGCCGAATTTGTGAAAACAGCTGATCATCCTAGCTATTATCCGAATCAGACTCCTATCTGGATTAAGCTTATCTGTGAAAAAGGAACAAATCGCATTCTCGGAGCCCACGCAATCGGCAGCAAAGGAGTAGTCCTCCGAATCGACGTATTTGCGGTTGCCATCCACAATAATATGGCAGCGGAAGAACTTGGCATGGTGGATCTCTGCTATGCCCCGCCGTTTGCCGGTGTCTGGGATGCCGTCCATATCGCCAGCAACGCTGTGAAAAAGGATTAAAGTCAGCTGAAACGCTGGCTTTTTATTTTTTTCAAAAGGTTTTGCGAAACAAGCTGGGTGTCTACCATTTTAAAGAATAAAGAAAAAGCTGCCTTCATTTGGGCAGCTTTAACTGTCATTAATAAGAATCCTTCACAAGCTTTGGATGGCGGTTCATTGCACCGAGCAGAATCAGTCCGCTCAGGATCAGCAGAAGGCTTGTGACAACGAATACAGCCGAAAAGCCAAGATATCCTGAGATGAGGCCGCCGATGACAGGCCCTATGATGTTCCCGAAGAAGCGGAGGCTTGTGTTGTAGCCAAGCACTTCACCTTGCATGGCGACCGGAGCTTCCTGGCGGATATAGGCGATCCGGACAGGGATGATGCCTCCGATGGTCACACCAAGTGCAAAACGGACAAGAACAAGCTGCCACATATTTGTGACGAATCCGCCCGGCAGATAAAAGATGCCTGCAAGAAAGAGGAGCACAACCAATGTTTTAATATAGCCATGCTGATCCCCGATTTTTCCCCATTGCCTAGCCATCAGCAGATTGCCCAGTCCCGCAGCCGAAAAAGCAATTCCGGCAAAGAAAGCTAGATTTTCCGGTCCGTGCAATTCACTGACATATAAAGATAATATAGGCTGGATGCTAAAGTGCGCGATTTGAACAAGTGTTGATATCAGCATAACAGTCAGCAGAATCGGGTTTCTGACAATATGCTGGATGACTGCCTTGCTTGAATACCGTGTTTTCTCGCCCTTTTTCGTTTCGATTCTGTGTTCTTTTGTGAATAAGACAAGAAAGGCAGAAACAAAGATGGCGATGGAGGTCCACTTAAAGGTATCTGCAAATCCGAACAAATCAGCGAGCACTCCGCCAAGAAGCGGACCCATTAAAGATCCCGTGATGCTTCCTGTCTGAAGTGTTCCCATTACCCTGCCGGCAATTTCCTTCGGTGTCTGTGTGGAAATGAACGCCTGGGACATTCCGATGAAGCCAGTAAAAATCCCCATAAACAGCCGGAGGAAGAACAGCTGCCAGACATTGGTCACGTATCCCATCAGAAATATTGAAATACCCATACCGATCCCAGAGAGTATTAAGATTTTTCTGCGCCCAAAAATATCGCCGATTCTTCCCCAGACAGGTGAAAATAGAAATGCCGTCACAAAAGTAATCGCAAACGTCGACCCTGACCAGTGCTGAACATAAGTTGGGGAATGGTCCCCAAAGGTTTCTATATATAATGAAATGAAGGGAAGCACCATCGTCATGCTGCCTGCCACAAAGAAATTGGCAAACCACATAATCATTAAATTTCTGTTTGTTTGTTTTATCATGCTTAAAACACTTCTTTCCGGTCAACATTTCGTTTCCCTAAATATATAATAGCGAAGATTTGTATAAATAGGAAGGGTTATGCTATAATTCTAATTTTTTTATATCCTCTTAACCTTGATAAAAACAGCTTTATCCCGGAAATCCAAAAACTTCTATGACATCATTACCATACTCCGTGAAAAAAACATTGTCTTATAACAGTATTTATTCTATAATTCCTAATAGGAGAAAGATTCAGAATATACAAGAAAAAGGGGGAGGTTGTTTGGAAGCTTTTGTTAATCAGCTAAACGGCATTTTATGGAGTACACCTGTTATTTACATCTGTTTGGCTATAGGGTTGCTCTTCTCTGTTTTAACTCGATTTTTACAGGTCCGCCATATCAAGGATATGGTACTGCTCATGTTTCAAGGGAAAAGTTCCGACGCGGGCGTTTCGTCTTTTCAGGCCTTATCTATTGCTCTTTCCGGCCGTGTAGGAACTGGTAACATCGCAGGGACTGCTACTGCCATCGCAATGGGCGGCCCTGGTGCTGTATTCTGGATGTGGGCCATGGCCTTTATCGGAGCGGCTACAGCATTTATAGAGTCAACTCTTGCCCAAATTTATAAAGAAAAGAAAGACGGGCTGTATCGCGGGGGTCCGGCATTTTATATTGAAAAAGGAATAGGGATTAAATGGTTTGCTGTTCTTTTTGCCATCTCTGCTTTGCTTGCAATGGCATTATTAATGCCTGGCATTCAATCCAACTCTATTGCTTTGGGAATGGAGAACGCATTTGGAGTCAATAAAAGTGTTACAGGCGCTTTTATTATCGCACTTTTAGCCTTAATTATTTTTGGTGGTGTTAAGCGTATTGCAACAGTTGCCCAATACGTTGTTCCTTTTATGGCAATTGGTTATATTCTAGTATCATTAGTTATTGTCGGGATGAATATTGGTGAACTGCCGGCTGTATTCTCATTGATTTTCCGAAGTGCTTTTGCTGCAGACTCCATGTTTGGAGGGCTTGTAGGGAGTGCGATCGCATGGGGAGTAAAGCGTGGAATTTACTCTAATGAAGCTGGCCAGGGTACAGGGGCGCATGCTGCAGCAGCCGCTGAGGTTTCCCATCCTGCCAAGCAGGGATTGGTGCAGGCATTTTCTGTATACATTGACACTTTATTCGTGTGTTCCGCAACAGCTTTTATGATTTTGTTCACAGGTATGTTCAATACAGTGGGAACAGACGGAAAGACATTCCTTGTTGAGAATCTGCCTGGTGTAGAAGCAGGTCCAGGATATACACAGGCTGCTGTTGAATCAGTATTGCCGGGATTCGGTGCAGGATTTGTTGCTGTATCCCTGTTCTTCTTTGCCTTTACAACCATTATGGCTTATTACTACATGGCAGAAACGAATGTTACTTATTTAATTAAAGGGAAAAACCTTAAACTTGCTACCCTGGTTCTCAAGTTTGTTATTCTGGCATCAACTTTCTATGGAGCAGTCAAAACAGCTGGTCTTGCATGGGCACTCGGAGATGCAGGTCTTGGTTTAATGGTATGGCTGAATCTCATTGCCATTCTGATTCTTGCGAAACCTGCACTAATTGCACTTAAAGACTATGAAGCGCAGAAAAAGCAGGGACTTGATCCAGTGTTTAACTCTACTAAGCTGGGCATCAAAAACGCCGAGTATTGGGAAGATGGCTACAAAGTCCAGGAAGAAAAAGTATCTTAATAGAAAGATAAAGGGATGTCCGGCTGATGCCGGGCATTTTTTTGTTTTACAATCTTTAATTCTATTTTTACAATTTCCGGGTTATTTCTTAGCATTCTCTTAATATTCATCTTCTAGTATTGTACTTGGGTTTGATACATATATACGCTGTAAACATTCTTAAATTATATGAAGAGGTGCTAGGGATGACTGAATTGAATCGCCGCAAGTTCTTAACGTATGTAGGTACAGGAGTGGGAGCCTTAACTGTAGCTTCGACAGGTTTAGGGACAATGGTTCCAAAGGCAGAAGCAAAGGGTATGGAGGCTGCTTCCCATTTATTCGGATTCCAGAAGAAAATCTCGGGTTTGAACTTTAAGCCGATTGACCCGACAGATAAAGATGACCTGGTTTTGCCGCGCGGATATAAATACGATGTTGTGGCGGCTTATGGAGATGTCATTAACAAAAAGGGCGATACATTTGGCTTTAACAATGACTTTACATTATATTTTCCAATTGATGGAGACAATCGTGGCCTCTTATGGGTGAACCATGAATATTCCAGTGATTTTTTTGTTCATGGTGCAAGACCGGCAAATGGAAAGTATACAGCAGAGCAAATTGAGAAAATGCTTTACAACCAGGGAGGATCTATTATTGAGGTCTACAGGGATAGCCAGGGAACCTGGAAAATGGACACTAATTCCAAGTACGCCCGCCGCATTACGGGCTTAACTCCATTCAGGCTTACAGGTCCTGCCAAAGGGTCAACGGCAGTTGGCGGTGCCACCGATGTACAGGGAACGTTTGCCAATTGTTCTGGCGGCAAGACATTATGGGGAACGGTATTATCAGCTGAGGAGAATTTCGAATCTACATCAAAGGATGCAGGATTAAATGATACGCATTATGGCTGGATTGTGGAAATCGATCCGTTTGATCCGAATTTCAAGCCTCGCAAGCACACGGCTCTTGGGCGCTTCAACCATGAAAACGCAGCAGTCGGCCTGACAAATGACAAGCGGGTTGTAGTTTATATGGGAGATGATAAGAAAGATGCATGTGTGTATAAATTTATCAGCAAAAATAAATATGTAAAGTCACGTGGGAAAGCCAACGCTGACCTACTTGAAGAGGGAACTCTTTATGTGGCTAATATGGGCAGCGGAATATGGGTGCCTTTAACAATAGAAAATGTGCAGAAAGCCGCCAAGGGGAATGCAGATCTTTTGAAGAAATTCCAAACACAGGCCGATGTCGTTGTTCATTGCCATGAAGCAGCTCTGCTTATTGGAGGAACGCCTACTGACCGTCCGGAAGATGTGGAAATCAGCCCATTCGATAAAACGGTATTCATTGCCCACACCAACAATGATAAACATGGAAACTTCCACGGCCATATTACTAGATTTATCGAAGAGGGGGATGATCTGGGGGCACTGACTTTTGATTTTGAAATTTTTGCAGCCGGCGGAAAACAGAGCGGCTTCAGTGCACCTGATAATTTAACATTCGATAGCCTTGGCAATCTTTGGACTGTTACAGATATGTCTTCAAGCAAGCTGAATACAGGAATATACACGCACTTTGCCAATAATGGCATGTTCGTCATACCGACAATCGGAAAAAATACGGGAGAAGCTTTTCAGTTTGCTTCAGCTCCTGTAGAAGCAGAACTTACTGGACCGTCCTTTACACCAAACGAAACAACCCTTTTCCTGTCCATTCAGCATCCGGGAGAAGAGACGGCAGACCTTAACAACCTGACAAGCAAATGGCCTCACCGCAAGGGAGATACTATCCCGCGTCCGGGAGTTGTGGCAATTACAGGCTTCAAATACTAGGAGGTTATCATGTTATCAAATATAGGAATACCAGGATTGATTATAGTTTTAGTGCTGGCGCTGATCATTTTCGGCCCATCCAAGCTTCCAGAAATCGGAAGGGCATTCGGGACCACCCTGAAAGAATTCAAGAAATCTACACGTGAACTTGTCTCCGACGAGCAGCCGGAAGAAAAGAAAAAAGAATTGCTATAAGAATAAATAGGGAAGGGAGAGATATCTTCCTTCCTTTCACTATTAAGAGGTGATTATACATGAATGATGAGACAGTGAATGTTCTCCAGCATTTTGAAGAGCTAAGGAAGAGGCTGATAATTATAGCAGCTGTCTTTATAGCCTTCATGGCATTATCCTTTATTTTTGTCAGCGATATTTATCGATGGCTTGTTAAAGATTTGGACTTTAAATTGGCTGTCCTGGGTCCATCTGAGATTCTATGGGTCTATCTGATGCTGGCGTCGGTTGTAGCTATTGCAGCCGCAATCCCGGTTGCTGCCCATCAAATCTGGCTGTTCGTTAGCCCGGCTCTTACCGGAATGGAGAGAAAGGTGGCATTATCTTATATTCCCGCGTTATTTTTCCTGTTCATAACCGGAATAGCATTCGGCTATTTCATACTTCTGCCGCTGGTTTTGAATTTTTTAATGACATTATCCGGAGATATGTTCACCGCCTTTTTTACAACGGAAAAATATTTTCAGTTCGTCCTGCATTTAACGCTTCCATTCGGCTTCCTGTTTGAGCTTCCGGTTGTGATCATGTTCCTGACCAGCCTTGGCATCATCAATCCTTATTCGCTGCAGAAGATAAGGAAGTATGCTTATTTCGTGCTGATTGTGGTTGCCATTTTAGTCACACCGCCTGATTTTATATCAGATATCTTGGTCACATTGCCGCTCCTGCTGCTGTATGAGGCGAGTGTCAGCCTGTCCAAAATCATTTATAACAGAAAGCTGAAAAAGCAGGCTGTTTTGCAGTAAGGTTTAAGTATTGGGAATATTGTATTTTGGATATTTATGGGTTCAGCTTCTCTCCCAAAAGTGTAAAGCCTGCTAAGTCATTAAGGGAGTGTGAAACATAAGAACTGCTGCCTGCCAGGGAGCAAAAGAAATCGAAGTGAAAATGTAAAAATAATACAATTCTTCTTGCAACCTTAAACTTCAAAAAACCGGCCAGGATATACCATGGCCGGTTTTTTGAAGTTTAAGAATATAACATATTATACATGTTTTAACATAAACGTATATAATAGTGCTAAAGGCACGTTTTTAATAGAGTTAATCAAGGAGCATACATATGAAGGGCTTTGATCAACAAACTTTGATAAAAGAAGAAACAAAAGCAGTCACCCTTTTTATATGGCTGTTTTATATTATTTTAACACTTTATGATTTATTTTTTTATTATTTGCTCCCTCTCAATACAGGCGGAAGCCCAGGGCTCCCAATGGGCGGGCTTGGGATGGGATATTACCTGGCTGTTATCGGGCTTTTGCCTTTAGCAATGTATTTAATCAGAACGAAACGGCCATTTCAGGTAAAATACTTATATTTCGCTGGGTTTTTCCTGATTGATTTTAGTAACAGCATGCTGATTTATTTTGGAGAGATAAAGGAGTTCCAGAGCGGCAATGCAGTTGAGCTGTTATTTATTATTTTTGCTCCGCTTTTTGTAAATAAACGCTATTTTTGGATTGTAACCGGAGGTATGGTGGCGAAGTATCTGCTCGTGGGAGTCATGCTGAGCAGCCAGAAGGTAATGGTGCCAATCGTGCTTCTGGTCATCTTTTCAAGTGTTTCTTATGTTCTGCTGAACCGCTTCTATTCTTATATTCACTCGCTGACACATGTTTTCCAGGAGCTCCGCCAGACTGAAAAGCTGGCTGCTGTCGGGCAGATGGCTTCGGCAGTCGGCCATGAAGTGAGAAATCCCTTAGCTGCATTAAGAGGGTTTACCCAGCTGCAGATGGAAAAACATCCTGAAGACCGGGAACGTTATAAAATCATGATTGAGGAAATCGACCGGATCAATCTGATTGCAGATGACCTTATGCTACTAAGCAAGCCAAGGCTGCCCCTGTTTAAAAGAGTAGAACTGAATACAGTGATTAACTATGTCATCTCAATCATAAATGAGCAGGCAGCCAATCAGAATATTCGTTTTAAAACAGTGAATCTGGAATCGATTCCAAAAGTTCAATGTGACGAAAATATGATGAAGCAGGCTTTTATTAATCTTGTCAAAAATGCGACGGAATCTATGGCAGGAGGCGGCACGATCCTGATTTCTGCCAAAGTGGTGAAGGATGACCAGGTTCTGGTCAGTATTAAAGATGAAGGCTGCGGAATTGAGGCTGAAAATATGGAACGGGTCGTGGATCCCTTTTATACAACAAAGCCGGATGGAACCGGTATAGGCCTGATGGTTACAAAGCAGATAGTGGATGAACACAAGGCGGAAATCACATTTGAAAGTGAAAAAGGGAAAGGGACCATTGTAAACCTTATTATTCCTTTAGAGCAAACAAGTGAATAAAAGAATTCGGGGGATGTGCATTTAATGTACATCTCCTATTCGATTTCGGGACTATTAGCCCGATAAAAATAGAGAGTTAATAGTTGCTATTTACCTATTGGTTATACATACTATATACAAAAAATGCACAAAGTGGCTAAAGCGCCGGAGTGACACTACTATGCTATTTCAGTTAAAAAAGAAAAATCCATCTTTATTTTTTCAGCTGGAAATGAACTTTCCAGGAATGGAAGAAACAGAGGAAGCGAAAAATCAACGTATTACTGACCGATTGTGGTATATGGGCTTTTCAAAAAAGCATCTTGAAACACTTCAGGATCTGAATCCGGTGATCTCACCCCTGCTGGCTGATTTGCTTTTAGAAAGTTCTGGATCACCTTTATAAACAGTCACCATTAAAGAGAATTACAGAAAATAATACAAGCAGGGAAAGGCTTTATAGCGTATTTGTCCGCTACCTCCAGAGTTTATTAAGCGGTCACCTCGATGATGAATACTTCGCCATGAGAACGAGGATCGGAAATACCCATAACGGGGCTGGCCTTCCTGTTGAGTGGTTTCTGGCCACGTATTCTGCCATTAATACATTATTGGTGCCTAAAATAGTGGCGGACCTTTACCAGGATCCTGAGAAGCTGACCAGTGCACTTCTGGCACTTACTCATATCATCAATTTAGATTCCCAGCTTGTTGTGGAAAATTATCTGCAGGCCAGAATGAATGAACTTAATCAATTAAATGATTCGAATGCTCAGCTGCAAAAAGAATTAAACTCTATTAGCCAGGAAGTAGCAGCTACGGTCCAGCAAACGGAAGCTTCGATCAATGAGACAAGCTTAAAAGCTGATCATATCCGCAGTGAAACCGAAACAACGCAAAAAAGCAGCAAAAATCTGCTTAACCTGACTAATCTCAACCAAACGCAAATGGACGAGATGGTTCTGGCTTTCCATAAAGTCCTTCAGGATGTGGACCTGTCCATCAGCGGAATTGAAGCATTAAAAGGCATCTCGGAGCAAATTATTACGATGACAAAAGGGCATTGAGGATATTGCCGATCAGACGAATCTGCTGGCAGTGAATGCATCCATTGAAGCGGCGCGTGCGGGAGATGAAGGACGCGGATTTGCAGTTGTGGCAACCGAAGTAAGAAAACTCGCTGAAAACTCAAAAAAAATGAGCAGCCATATCAAGGAACAAATCGAAAAAAGCGATAATCAAATCAGCATGCTGGTCGATACAATGAATTCAATGAACCTCTCAACGAAAGAATCACAAGCTCAGATTCAGCAGGTGAAAGGCGGGCTTGTTACAGTAAAAATGGAAATGGAACAGTATCTGGATATGTTCGGCCGCAACAAAACTGACCTGGACAGCATCGTCCAATCCATTCAGGAAGTTAATCACACGACTGAAAGCCTGTCTCTTCTAGCAAATGAGCTTAAGGAAAAGGCTGAGGGCGGATATAGGAATTTTTAACAACTGTTTGACTTGGACGGAGATGGCTATAGCGTCCTCTTAAACGGCAAGAACCGCACAGTAGATATCGTTGACCTTGATGCTTTAATCAACTACATAAAAAAACAGAAAGAAGTAAATCCATCAGTTGAAGGAAGAATTACAAAATTAAATAAATAATCTGTCAGAGTACCAGCTGAATATGCTGGTACTCTTTTCTTTCATAATCGGCTATACTATAGGCTAGAAAACATTTGCGGAGAAGAGTTTATCGCAGTCTAACAGGGGGTAGGACCCCACTTCAAAACTCAGAGGAATCAGTTGAGGATAAAGAACCTCCCCGCTGATTGAAGTTTCACTTTATTTTTCATAAAAAGGAGTTACTCATGACACAATCTACCATTCAAAATATGAAGCCATTTATCCAGGAGGCATGGAAAAAGTCTGCATTTGCGCAGCCGACTACAGTTCAGGCAGAGACAGTTCCGCTGGCTTTGGAAGGCAGGGATATTATTGCTGAGTCACCGACCGGAACAGGCAAGACACTTGCTTATTTGCTGCCGGTCCTTGAAAAAATTGACCCGGATAAACAAGCGGTCCAGGCAGTCATTTTGGCGTCTTCTCAGGAGCTTGTAATGCAAATCCTGGGGGAAATCCAAAAATGGGGAGAAGGCAGCGGAATTAAAGCGGCTTCTTTTATCGGCGGGGCCAATGTGAAAAGGCAGCTTGAAAAATTGAAAAAGCATCCGCATATCGCGTTAGGAACGCCAGGCCGAGTGCTTGAGCTGATTAAACAGAAAAAACTGAAAATGCATGAAGTAAAAACAGTTGTTCTTGATGAAGGAGATCAGCTTCTCGTTCCAGAACACACTCAGACTGTCCAAAATATTGTTAAATCTACCCTTAAAGAACGCCAGGTCCTGCTATTCTCAGCTACACTGCCGCCGGTTGTAGAACAGCTTGCAAAAGAGTTGACTGCAGAAGCTGAAGTTATTCGTGTTGAGAAGGATGAAACCATTCAGGCTGCAGGTGTGGATCATATTTATTTTGTGGCAGAAGCACGGGACAAAATTAAAATGCTCGAAAAGATCTCAAGGCTTGAGAACATAAAAGCACTGGTATTTGTCAAGGATATCGGCAACCTCACCGTTATGGCGGAAAAGCTTGATTTTAAAAACATCTCTTCAAGCACCCTCCACAGCGATCTGAGCAAATTTGACAGACAGAAAGCAATCAAGAACTTCCGTACAGGCAAAACCAATATGCTGATTGCCACGGATGTAGCGGCAAGAGGGCTGGACATAAAAGGAGTCACCCATGTAGTACATTTCGACTTCCCGAAAGATATTAATCAATATGTCCACCGGTCAGGGAGGACAGGAAGATTCGGTGCAAGCGGAACCGTCATCTCCCTTGTCACAGAAAGGGAAGAACGAGAACTCAAAAAACTGGCCAAAGAACTTGGCCTCACTGCAGAAAAGAAAGTAATGCGCGGCGGTCAAATCGTATAAAAATCAAACTGCCAGGCGCTTTTTCCAATTCACACAACTGTTCAGAATAACTGCCCGTTTATTGACTCATACTACTCCTGAAAAACAAAAAAGGAGAAGATGAGAATATGGGCAGAACCAAACGCGGAAACGGCAATGCACAACGCAATAACAATAAACACAGACCTCAGCGCACAAGCGAAGAGCTTGTTGAATTCACAACCGGAAGCAAAGAAAAGAAAGAAAATAACGTGCAGGACTAATGAAAAAATCCTCCTTTTTAAAAGGGGGATTTTTTTATTTGGTGCTAGGCACCTATATGCAGTGAAAAAATCTATTCGAAAATAAAAATGAGTTAACAGCAAGTAAAATACATCTATTCGAAAGGTCTCATTTATAAATTAAAAGTCTATCTGCACATAAAAGTGAGCTATCCGCACATAAAAAAATTTATCCGCACATAAAAGTGAGTTATCCGCACAGAAAAATTTTTATCCGCACTTAAATCGGTACTATCTCCACCACCCGCAAGTAATTCCCCGCAAAATGATGGGAAATACATAAAAAAAGACAGTTTTCCTGGGAAGACTGTCTTCATTTCTTCAAAAAATCACGTTATTGCCTGCCAATAAGTTATTCTTCAACTCTTTTCAGAGGTTTGGCTGCCGGACCTTCCACCACTTTTCCGTCATAGGAGAAGCGGGAGCCATGGCATGGGCAGTCCCAAGTGCGGTCGCCATGGTTCCATTCGCATTCACATCCCATGTGGGTGCAGGTCGTATCGACAAGATGAAGGCTACCTTCAGGATCCCTGTAGGCTCCTGTCCGCTTGCCGCTAATCATAACGACCCCGCCTTCATCATTTGCCAGATCGGCCGTTTCTTTCGGCACGAATTCAAGCTTTCCTTTGATCAGTTGTCCTGCTACATCCGTATTGGCTGCAATAAATTTTTTGATGCTTGGGTCAGCCTGGAATCTGGATGGTGTAAACAGCTTGGCATAAGGGTTTTCTTTTTCCATAATCAGATCTTTTATCAGCATGGCGGCGGCTGTTCCGTTTGACATTCCCCATTTCCGATAGCCCGCTGCAACAAAAATATTCTTCTGCTTGGACGTAATCGGACCGATATACGGGATTTTATCAAGCGAATATAAATCCTGGGCAGACCACCGATAAGGATAATCGGTTATGCCGAGCACCTCTTCTGCAAAGATCTCCAGGGCCTTATAGTGCCTCATTGTATCCGGACCATGGCCCGTCTTGTGGCTGTCGCCGCCCACTAAAATCAGCTTGTCCCCGTTATAAGGTGTGTACCTCAGCGAGCGGGTCGGTGAATCGGCACTGTAATACATGCCTCCAGGAAAATCATTTTTTGTCTTTACTCCCAGAACATAAGATCTTTCCGGAGATAATCTGGCAAAATAAAAGCCCTTCATGTCTGCAAAAGGAAAGTGGGAAGCAGCTATGACATATTTGCATTTCAGGCGATGGCCTTCTCTGGTTACGACATCAGGGAGGCTGCCTTCTTCAATATCTGCCGCTGTTGTATTTTCATAAACGATGCCGCCCATATCCACAAAGTCTTTCAGCAGCTTTTTCAAGTATTTCAGCGGATGAAATTGGGCCTGATCATACATGGAGAGCACCGCTGTTGTGCTGATGCTAAAAGGAATGCTCTCTTTCATTCCGCTTGGAATTCCGAGCTTTTCGTATGCTTGCCGCTCTTTTTCAACTTTTTGTGCATACTCTTCTGAAACAGCATATATAATCGCTTCTTCATTGCTGAAATCGCACTCAATTTGCTTGTCAGAAACTGTTTTCCGGATAAATTCCAGCGCATCGGCGGAAGCCTGGTAATAGAGCTTGGCTTTTTCTTCGCCGAAATGGCTGATTAATTCATCATAAATTAACCCATGCTGTGCCGTAACTTTGGCTGTTGTATGGCCGGTGGTGCCGTTCAAAATATTGCCGGCTTCAAGGATAGCCACCTTATAGCCTTCTTTGGCAAGAAGGTACCCAGCTGTAATCCCAGTAATGCCGCCGCCTACAATCGCAATTTCCGTTTGGGCATCTTCTCTGAGCTTGTCAAAGGAAGGAAGTTCCTCCTCCCTCCAATAAGGCTCTGGATATTGGGGCGTTTTATGGTTGGATGTCGTCATACCTGTCCTCCTGTAACGTTGTATTCGTTCATAATTTTTCCTGCAAACCCTATTTGTATTCAATTTCTCCTTCTCTATCCATACCCATAAATTTCTTTGATAATTCCGGCTCAATAGCAGTAATCCCCGTTTAGGATTATTAAGATTTCAAAAATGTTCAGAAAAACTGGGATGAAGAGTTTGCTGATGCGGAGATAAATGTAGACACAACTCTAATTATTAGGCGAACAGGTATCAGGATAAAAAGCTTTCTGAAGGAAGTGAAATAGCGATTCTTTCCTTCATTGACGCATCAAAGCTGTATTGATATAATTTTTCTATAATTCAGCTAATTTCATTTTAAAGGTCTGGGCATTGTCCAGCCCTTATTTCTTTTAAAGGAGAAGGGTCATATGAATTTCGAAACTTCTGTTCTGCATAAGAAAAATAAGACCGAACGAACAATTATTAGCAAAGTAACACCGATCTATCAAACTTCGGCTTTCGCGTTCAATGATCTTGATGAGCTGGAGGGATTTTATCAGGGAAACGGTAATTATCTTTATTCCCGGGTCGGAAATCCGAATACCGACGAGCTTGGTGAATTAATCGCCAGACTGGAAGGAGCACCTGCTGGAGCGGCAGCTTCATCTGGTTTATCTGCTATTCTGGCTGGGGTCCTTGCTGTGGTCAAAAGCGGGGACCATATTGTGGCAGCAGATGACCTGTATGGCGGCAGTTTCCATTTAATTAAGGAAGAGCTGACACAGCTTGGAATAGAAGTAACCGTTGTTTCCTTTTCGGATGCTGCTCAAGTGGAGGGAGCCATACAGGAGAATACAAAGCTCATATATTCTGAATCCATCACAAATCCTTTATTGCGGGTCGAAAACCTTGAAGAAGTCGTCCGCCTGGCGCAGAAGCATCATCTCGTCTCCCTGATAGATAATACCTTTGCCACACCTTACCATTGTCAGCCCTATCTGAAAGGCATTGATTTAGTCGTCCACAGTGCGACCAAATACATTGGCGGGCACAGCGACATTACGGCGGGCGTCCTTGCTGGAGATGAAGAGCTGGTTGGAAAAGCACGCGGGAAAATTGTAAACCTCGGTGCAAATTTAAGTCCGTTTGAAGCCTGGCTGACCTGCAGGGGAGCGAAAACTCTGGCTCTCAGAATGAAGCAGCAGTCCGCCAATGCCAATAGAGTGGCGGGGGCATTAAAGCAAAACAAAGAAGTAAAGAAAGTCTATTATCCTTATCAGCATGGTGAAGAAGGGTTCGGCGCCATTGTTACGATTGAATTAACTGACAGTGCTGATGTGAATGAATTTTTTAAAGGACTTGGATGGATTAAAATTGTCCCGACACTTGCGGGTGTTGAAACGTCGGTATCTCATCCTCTGATAACATCGCACCGTGCTCTGCCTCCTGAAGCATGCAGGGAACTTGGCATTACAAAGCAGGTGGTGCGGATATCCATCGGAATTGAACATGCGGATGATATCATTGCACAGCTGAATGAGGCTATTAATCGGAGTCTGGGATGATGTTTCCGCAACTTGCGGGAAATTTCAGGAATGAAGTGATTCCTTCCATTAGATACTAAGGAAACAGTATTTTAGGAAGGAGCTGACCACATGCCCGAACTTCCGGAAATGGAAACCTACAGAAGGCTGTTAACGGAGCAGATGGCCCGTAAAGTCATTACAGATGTAGAGGTTAATCGGGAAAAGTCCATCAATGTGCAGCTTGCCCAATTCAAAAGTCAGCTAATAAATATGCAAATAACCGAAATCCACCGAAGGGCTAAACATCTTATTTTTCAGCTGAGCTCCGGTAAAAACCTATTGCTGCATCTGATGCTCGGCGGCTGGATGTATATTGGCAATGAAGAGGACAATCCTGACCGCACCAAACAGGTTATTATTTCTTTTGGCGATAAAAAGCTATATTTTATTGGACTTAGACTTGGCTATCTCCACTTGCTGACAGACACTGAGCTCGAAAAGGAGCTTTCAGATCTTGGACCGGAGCCTCTGGATCAAACATTGGGATTTCCGGAATTCCGCGAGCTGATCGGAAGCAGAAGAGGTATGCTGAAAACGACATTCGTCAATCAGCAGTTTCTTTCGGGAATCGGCAACTGCTACAGTGATGAAATCTGTTTTGAGGCAGGCATGCTGCCTATGAGAAAAGCGGATGAAATGGATGAGGATGAATTAAAAATCCTATATCAGTCTATGAAAGGCGTTTTAACCAGGGCCATTCAGTTTGGGGGCTATATGGAAGAGCCTTTGTTTAAAGGAGATGCCAAAACCGGGGGTTATAATGAGCAGTGCAGAGTGTATGACAGAGAAGGAGAACCATGTCTCCGCTGCAGCAGCCCGATAGTGAAAGAAGAAATTTCTTCACGGAAATCGTTCTATTGTGAAAATTGCCAAAGCTAGGAAAGAGGCTGCCTTTACTTGCAGCCTCTTTTCTCTACTCTTCCGTATCACTCTGAACCCGGTCAACTGTGGTGGAATCACGGGAATCCATCGCACCCTTTAGAAAATGGACAAGCATAAATCCCGCCAGTCCCAATGAAACTATAAAACCGATTGTAATTGCCCACATTAAAGCCATCCTTTAACCTCCCTATTTTCATAAGATAGAAAGTATAAAATTTTGAACGACGATAACTGTCTAGCACAAGCAGCCTACCCCCTCGAGGTCACAACCTTGTCTTGTTTCGGCGCCTAGGGACTCGGGGTCATAAGCCGTTTCCTTTCAGAAGGAAGAACACCTTCTTACAGGAACCGTCTTATGCCTGTCGTCCCTGGGCAGTCGCCTCCACATTTCGGGCAATCCTCCCAAATGGCAAAGAACGCCATTCCGGGAGGCTCGTCTTGTGCTTGAGGCCCCCAGGATGGGGGTCATGCAGACGTTGCCACAGGACGTGGCGCTTTTAGTCTGCGTTCCTTCGTGGGCAAGGCGCTTCCGCTTTTCTGAACCAAGAGCGTTTTCTTACTAAAAGGTATATGCCTGAAATCTGCAATCTTTCCCTTTCTATTGTTAAAAAGGAAGGGAACAGGGTGCTGCATATCGAAGTAAAGAAAGATGGCATAAAAAGTTTTACAGCCAAAAGCGCTAAAGGAGGAGATCTCTTTTGGATTTCAAAACGGCAGATTTATGTGATGACCACAGCAAAGAGCTGCTTATTTGTCAGCAGGAGTTTAAATCATATGGGCAAAAAAGCAAGTTTTCCGGTCCCATTTCAACGGTTAGAGTATTTGAAGATAACGTGCTTGTAAAAGAAGCACTGGAGTCTATTCCAGAGGAAAGTGTTTTGGTGGTAGATGGCGGCGGATCAAAAAGATGCGCCTTAATGGGTGACCGGCTTGGTGAGATTGCTCAATCAAGAAAGCTTGCCGGTGTGATTATTTATGGATGCGTGCGGGATACAGTGGAGCTTGGAGGATTGGAAACAGGCATCTTGGCACTTGGCAGCAATCCTTTAAAAAGCAGAAAAGAAGGAAAAGGGGATCGCAACATTCCTGTCACGTTTGGCGGGATTGACTGGAAGCCGGGAGAATATGTATATGCAGATGAAGATGGCGTGATTGTCTCTTCAAAAGCACTTATTTAAAGTTGAACACCCGCTGTTAAGCGGGTGTTTCCTGTTTATGGCACTTTCCCGATCAACGCCATCAATCCTCTGAAGCCGCTTCCTTTTCAATGGTGATTTCTTCAGGAAGCACTGTTGAGGCTTTCGGGACCTGCCGGGGATCATAATCAATCTCATCAGAGGAAAATACTCTGATCACCACTTGGCCATGCATGGCTTTTGCCCGTAAGAGCAAGGGGGAGCTGTAACGGTTCTTAAAGGTGAAATCAGGGCCATACCAGCTTACAGTTGCATCCCGGCCGGGCGGTACATATGGAACCTTCTTGCTGTGTGAATAACGCTCGAGCACATTGACGCCGGCCCTGTCAACTGCATTGAACAGAGTGGAGGATACCTGGCAAATCCCGCCCCCAATATCTTCTGACAGTTCCCCTCTCACAATAACGGGAGCACGCTTATAGCCTTTCTTGACTGTTCTTTTGCCGACAGCACGGTTAAAAGAAAATACCTCATTCGGAAAAACAACATAATTATCAATGGCTTCGGCTGCCAGCTGAATATTATGTGAACGCGTGGCGTTATTCGGATTAAAGTATGTAACATACTGCCCAATCATTTTCACTCGGATATGGGAAAGAAGATCCCGGTCTACTCTTGGGTAAACGGGGAGCATTGGTATCTCAATTCTAGCTGGCCCGTTATGGTAAAAAAATGTATAAAAAATATCTGTGAATGCTTTACGGTGCAGTATTTTTCCAGGTTTCTCAGAAACGACCCGTCCACTTTCGTCAATATAAGCGTTCATAGGCGGAATATACGTCTGACGATCCAGTTTTTCCAGGAGCTGAATGAACCGTTCACTGTCGACCAGCGGAAGACCTGGAAACGGCATTTGATATTCCATTCTGTTGACATTTGCAATGTATTTGCCGTCCTTTTCAATGGATAAGTCTTGAGGAAGACTGCCAGTATGTGTTTGTGCCATTAACACGATCCCTAAGACCCATGAGAAATTCATATCACGCGCTCACCTCCGCCATTAGTATGGGCAGGAAAGATATGTTTCATGTGCCGAAAAATCTCTTTAAGCAGCTATTATGACATCACGTGCTGGACTGCTTCATCACTCACTATCCTTTCAGAAAGCTCGGAAGCTCGAATTCTTTAATGCATTAAGGAATATATTGTAATAAATCTTTAGTGAGGGAATGAGGAATTTGCAGCTAGTCAAGGCAGAGATTAACCGGTTAGCCGAATTGCTGAAAAGCAGCCAATCTCATGATGGCTCCTGGGCCTATCCTTTTGAAACAGGAATTATGACTGATGCTTATATGATTATCCTGCTGCGGACGCTCGACATGAAGGATGAACAACTTATTCAGAAATTAGCGGATAGAATCGAAAGCCGCCAGGAAGAGAGCGGTGCCTGGAAGCTCTTCAAAGACCAGGAGGAAGGAAGCCTATCTTTAACCATCGATGCCTATTACGCCCTATTGTATTCAGGATATAGACAAAGGCAAGATCCACATTTGGCGGCCGCACGGAAGTTTATTTTATCAAAGGGCGGGATAAAAAAAGCTGGAATGTTTACAAAAATCATGCTTGCCATGACAGGCCAATATCCATGGCCGGTCCTTTTTCCAGTACCCATCGAAATTGTTCTGCTTCCTCCATCCAGCCCAATCAGCATCTACCAGCTTTCAAGCTTTGCAAGAATTAATCTCTTGCCGGTTATCTTGCTTGGCAGCAAAAAATTCAAGAGAAGAACGGAAAATAGTCCGGAATTAAATGAAATCTATGGAACAAGGGAAAGGGAAGAACTGTGGGAGGAAAGCCGAACTGATGAATGGAGAAAACTCGTTAACATTCTTAATGATATGGCCGATAGTTTAATTGGATTACCGGAACGTCTCCGCAGTATGGCATATGAGGGAACAAAGCAATATATGCTCGAGCGCATTGAACCGGATGGTACATCGTTAAATTATTTCAGCAGCACTTTTTATATGATTTTTGCACTCCTCGCCCTCGGGTATTCTCCCAAAGATCCAGTCATCATCAAGGCAGTGAAAGGCTTAAAGGGAATGTCCTGTATGATTGATGGACATATCCATATTCAGCTCACAGACGCGAAAGTATGGAATACGGCTTTAATCTCTCATGCTCTCCAGGAGGGAGGTGTAGACCAATCAGATGCCGCTATTGTAAAAGCGAATAAATATTTGCTCTCAAAGCAGCATACCCGTTACGGAGACTGGACAGTCCACAACCGAAGGGGACTTCCTGGCGGCTGGGGATTTTCGAACTTCAACACCATTCATCCTGATGTGGATGATACGGCCGCCAGTCTAAGAAGCATTCATAATCAACCAGAAGAGGCTGCTGAGAAGTCCAGGCAGAAAGGAGTGCAATGGGCTCTATCCATGCAAAACCGGGATGGAGGATGGCCGGCATTTGAAAAAAATGTGGATAACCGTCTGCTTAACCTAGTTTCCATTCCAGGAGCAGAATTTATTCTCACCGACCCTTCCACAGCTGATTTAACAGGCAGGACAATTGAATATTTAGGCACCTTCACAACAGGCGCTGAAGCTTCGATTAAAAAAGGGATTGGCTGGCTGAAAAAGAATCAGAGGAGAGAAGGTTCCTGGTATGGCCGCTGGGGGATTTGCTATCTGTATGGAACCTGGGCAGCCCTTACCGGCCTTTCCGCTGCAGGAGAAAAGCCAGATGAGGTATATATCAGAAAAGCTGCAGAGTGGCTGAAGTCTGTCCAGAACGAAGACGGCGGCTGGGGAGAGTCCTGCAGAAGCGATATTGAAAAAAGGTATGTTCCATTGGAAAACAGTACATTAACACATACGGCATGGGCTGTGGATGCTTTAATTGCTGTTTCTAATGAAAACAGCCCTGAGATCAGAAAAGGCATTGCCTTCCTGATTCGCGAAGGACAAAGAAATGACTGGACAACAGATTACCCAAAAGGGCAGGGAATGGCCGGTTTTCTATACATGCACTATCACAGCTACCGATATATTTGGCCACTATTGGCACTAAGCCATTATGAAAAGAAATTTATGCAAAAAGGAAGCTCAGAGTAAACGGGCTTCCTTTTTGAACGTTCGTAAATTTGGTTTTCGCTGATAACTTTGGTTTTTCACCGATAAAACTGAAGTTTCGCCATAAACAATTTTTTCGTCCATAACCCGAAATTCCGCCCATAAACCTGCACACTATCTTTTCTCCTCATCCACCAGCTGGCAGTCTGCTGAAGAATCATCTTTATTTTTATTAAACCAGAGCTTGTACATGGCTTTCCCATCGCTAAGTGTGCCATCTGACATATCCATTGGCAGCAGGGCGAAAAAGACGTAATAGAAGGAGAAATATACAAATTGGTACCACAGCATGTTAGCTTCCAGGATGCTTATCCGGATCAAGTAATTCACAATAAAAATACTGGCTATGTTAAAAATAGAACCTCCTAAAAAGATGAGAGATTTCGTCAGTTTATTGCTGTATTTTAAACAGGTATACTCACACCCTCCATACCAAAAGTAAAACCGTCTAACCTCAAGGTACCTTATTGAGAATAGGATTTTACCTGTGCCAATGACAACACGGATTCTTTTGCCTCCAAAGATGCCTGCAAAGAAAATATGCCCCAATAAATGAATGAGTGTTACCACCGGGAATACCACAAAAAAGGCTTGCATGAATTTTAAAAAATCATCATAGCCAAACATAGGAGGACCTCCATTCAATAGATGTAAGAAAAGCCAGCGTGCTGCCGTCATCATTGTTTGTTTGCCTACCACATGTGTACCCCCCCATTTTGCGTATTAACATACATTCTTTTTCAAAATTTCCCATCTTAATAGAAAGAGTCCGACCATGTGATACGTCTCAGGTCTTAATTGAAAATAAAGCTGAGGCTCGTTATACCAAATTCGAAATACAGGTAAGATGAAATCAAGAAAGGAGGAAATGAAATGAAAAAACTTGGATTACTGATTGCAGGTGGAATTGCAGCCATGGTGCTGGTTTCAAATCTTGGCCCGATCGTGGGTCTGGCAGTAAGCGCGGCGATTCTATACTTTGTGTTTAAACTATTTCTAAAAGCAGAAAGCACGATGGCTAAAATCGGTTATGGAATCATCGGGTTCATCGCTTTGATGGCCACAGCTTCCAACTTCCCGGCAATCTTAGGGCTTGCAGCTGCATACGTTCTTTACCTGGTTTATAAAAAGTGGAACGATTCAAGCACCAATGTAATAGAAGAAGACAATGACCCTTTTGCCAACTTTGAAAAGCAATGGGCGGAATTAAACAGAAATTAAAAAAGGAGAGATAGATATGGCAAACTTATTAACGAGAATTAAAGACACAGTAATGGCAGACCTTCACGAAGCATTGGATAAAAAGGAAAAAAAGAACCCAATCGCACTTTTAAACCAGTATCTTCGTGAATGTGAGCGTGAAACTGAAAAAGTCCGTAATCTTTTGGAACGTCAATATACATTGAAGGAAGAGTTCACTCGGGAATACGAGCAGGCGAAAAACCTTGCAGACAAACGCAAGCGCCAGGCAGAGGTTGCCACGCAGGCAGGTGAAGAAGAACTCTATCAGTTTGCCGCACAGGAGCAAATGCAGTATGAAGAGCGTGCCAGCCGTTTGAAGGATCTGCTGAACCAGGCAGTTCAGCAAATGGGAGATCTTGAAAGAAAATACGAGGAAATGAAGCATAAACTGAAGGATATGCACATCCGCCGCATGGAGCTGATGGGCCGTGAAAACATCACACGTGCCAACCACCAAATGGATAAGGTGCTTGATCAAAACAATGATAAAACTTTTACAAGATTCCAGGAAATCGAATCCTATCTTGACCGTCTAGAACATCAGGTGAAAAGCTCCTACCACCGCAGCACAATCGATGCCCGCATCGCACAGCTGGAAAAAGAGCTTGAAAAGAAGCCTGTATTGTAGTTTTCGAAAACAAGCCAGAAATAGTTTGTAACATGCAAAATACAAAAATGAAGCCTGCCTGTACTATCTTTTTCCCAAAAAAGATAAAAACTCTTTCTAATTTATGAACAAATAATGGTATTCTAAAAAGGCGTAGAGATACTGCGCCTTTTAAAGTCTATTGACCAAGGAGCTTCCGCATTTCTTATCATTCCAAAACACAGAAGGGGGGATGCCTCATGAACATTAACAACAAAAGCGATTATATGAGCTGGATCATCATATTGGGCATTGTCTTTCTTTTTGTGGAAATAGCCTTTTTTAATAGCGGTGTAATATTCTCTCTTCTTGTGCCAATAGGAATGGTATATATTGGAAGAAAATGGATGCCCCGAAGCAGAGGAAAATGGCTTTTCTGGCTTGGTTTAATTTTTCTGCTCATCAATGTATTCAGCATGATGACTTTAAAATTCTTCCTGCTTGCGATTCTGGTTCACCTGCTGATACAGTTTGGGCAGTCCAAAAAAGACCCTAAACGGATTAAGCCGGAGTTCAAGGAACCGGCAGTGAACCTCCATAAAGAAACGGTCGTTAAAAAGAATCCTCTTTTTTCCAATATATTTGTCGGCCAGCAAAAAACACCTGAGCATGTATATGAATGGAATGATATAAATATCCAGACCGGCATAGGTGATACGGTCATAGACTTAAGCTATACGGTTATTCCAAAGGGAGAGACAGTCATTTTCATCCGGAACTTCATCGGCAATGTACAGGTGCTTGTTCCCTACGACGTTGAAGTTAGTGTCAGCCATTCAGCCATTGTCGGCAAGGCCAGAATATTCGAGCACGAAGAATCAAAAATGTTTAACCAGCTCCTTCAGCTTCAGACGCCTGGCTATGATCAAGCAGGACAGCGCGTTAAGATTTTTACTTCACTTGCAGTCGGGGATATCGAGGTGAAGCGCGTATGAGTATCATTCAGCGGCAAATTGCCTGGGGAGCGGGGATGTCCCTCCTCATTCTTGCTGTCTTGACTGCTTCTTTTTTTACGATGTTTCCTATTCCCGGCTGGCGAGATTTGTGGGAAACGGAAATACTCGATATTCCGTTTATCATATTTGTGCCTAGCATAAGTCTGGCCCTTGGTCTGATCTTTGGATTATTGTCAGGCATTTACTGGCGCCGGCAGCTTTCTGCAGTAGACACTATGCTCCACCAGGTGGAAGAAGGCCGGCAATTGGATGTGCTGGAAACAGGTAAAGAATTGCATTCTATATCAGTCAGGGCCGAGAAGATTCAAAAGCATATGGCAGAACAGGCAAAGATCTCTCAAAAGCTGGCAAATGAAAAAGCGGAAGATATAGAGAACAGGATGCAGGAAATCGTTTCCCAGGAACGGAACAGGCTTGCACGCGAGCTTCACGACTCTGTCAGCCAGCAGCTGTTTGCAGCATCCATGATGATGTCTGCTATTACTGAAACCCAGCAGGATCAGGAAGAAAGGCAGGCAAAACAGCTGAAAATGGTTGAAGAAATGATACATCAGTCACAGCTGGAAATGCGTGCCCTGCTGCTGCACCTTCGTCCAGCAGCACTTAAGGGCAAAAGCCTCCAGGAAGGAATTGAAGAGCTTCTGGTCGAATTACTTCAAAAAGTATCGATGGAAATTGAATGGAAGGTAGAAAATTTTCCGCTTGATAAAGGGGTAGAAGATCATTTATTCCGTATCCTTCAGGAAGCTGTGTCCAATACACTTCGCCATTCCAAGTCGCAAAATCTTGAAGTGCTGCTGATTCAAAGAGATGATTATGCCATACTCCGGGTGGCTGATGATGGAATCGGTTTCGATGTAGAGGAAACGAGGGCTGGCTCCTACGGTCTGCAGAACATGTATGAACGGGCCGCTGAAGTTGGCGGAAGCATGAAAATCATCAGTGTGAGAAATAAAGGAACCCGTCTTGAAGTAAAGGTTCCGATTATGTAAATAGTGTCTGCTATGAGGCAAGACTAAATTCTAAGGGTGAGGCCAATGATTAAAGTTTTATTTGTGGATGACCATGAAATGGTTCGGATTGGAGTTTCTTCCTATTTGACAGCACAGGCCGATATTGAGGTTATAGGAGAAGCAGATAACGGGAAAACAGCCATTGATTTGGCACTTGAATTGCGGCCGGATATCATTTTGATGGATCTTGTTATGAAAGAAATGGACGGCATAGAAGCAACCAGAAGAATCATTGAGCAATGGCCGGAAGCCAAGATCATTATTGTGACAAGCTTCCTTGATGATGAAAAAGTGTATCCGGCATTGGAGGCAGGAGCGACAAGCTATATGCTGAAAACCTCTAAAGCCAGTGAAATTGCTGAGGCCGTCCGCTCGACTCATCATGGACAATCGGTGCTGGAACCGGAAGTGACCGGCAAAATGATGGTGAAAATGAGGCAGAAAAACCAGCAGCTGCCCCATGAAGAGTTGACAAGCCGCGAGATGGAAACCCTTCTTTTAATGACGGAAGGCAAAACGAACCAGGAAATCGCCGACGAACTTTTCATTGCCTTAAAAACAGTCAAAACACATGTAAGCAATATATTAAGCAAGCTGCAGGTACAGGATAGGACCCAGGCTGTTATTTATGCTTTTAAGCACTCGCTGGTTAAATAATATTTTGAAGAGCTAATGGGTTGTTAGCTCTTTTTATTTTTGCCTGATTGATCCATAGTGAAAAAATGATTCAGAATCGGCTCATGAGGGTAACAATAGAACCAAACAAAAAAATTTGGCGGTGATGAAATGTCTGTGATTGCTTTATTGGGAACACGGATATAAGGGCTGGACCCAGTGGAATTGGAATACGCCATTGAACAGCTTGAGGCAACTCTCATAAATTTGGAAACGGTTCTGGAAACGGAAATGGATCTGGAGAAGCTGCAGGTAGCTTACCAAGAAAAAGAAGAACTTGAGAAGAAGAGGGAAGAGCTATACGGGGAATTGGATGATATCTTATAAAAACAAGTGAAGGCTAACAAATTGGTTAGCCTTTTTTTATGCATTCTATCGAATTAATATAAAAATATTTCAAATAAGCCTTTCAGTTTTCACCGACTTCCTGTATAGTTTTATACAAAAATGAATAATTATTTGAATCTGAATAATTTTGCGGGATTTCTTTTAATAATAAGTTCTTTCAAAAGAATGAACGCTATTCAATATTGAATAATTTTCACGGAGGGCCTAAATGAACAGCTTTTTCATGGACTGGAATAATGACAAAGAAGTCATTTCTTCAATGGAAGAAGATATTATGGTAACCAATTCGGACGGCATAATTATAAAGGTCAGTAAAGGGAGCGGCAATCATTACGGCGTCGAACCGGAAACTCTTCTTGGTGAATCAGTTTATGAATTGGAAAGAAAAGGGGTGTTTAAGCCGGCGATTACTCCTGAAGTATTAAAGAAAAGGAAAAAAGTCATTTTGGTGCAAAAAGCCGGTTCAGGCAAAAAGATTCTGGTTACAGGTATACCAGTATTCAATGAAACTGGGAAAATCGATCATATTGTCAGCTATTCCTATGATGTTTCAGAGCTTCTTGTTATTAAAGAATACTTGAATAGTGTAGAGGAAGAAATGGCCAGGGTTAAGAGCGAGCTCGACCTTCTGCGCAATAAAAGCATCAAAATGGATGGCATGATTGCTGACAGCCTGGCGATGAGAAATATTGCCGAAACCATCCGAAGAATCCGGGATGTAGATGTCACAGTCCTGCTCCTGGGAGAATCAGGTGTCGGAAAATCGGCTCTCGCCAAATGGATTCATCAAAACAGTACGCGAAAAGAAGGACCGTTCATTGAAGTGAACTGCAGTGCCATTCCGGAATCCATCTTTGAAGCTGAGTTTTTCGGATATGAAGGCGGTGCTTTTACAGGGGCAAAGAATAAAGGCAAAATGGGATTTGCTGAAATGGCAAAAGGTGGCACGCTATTTCTTGATGAAATTGGTGAACTCTCAGCCCATTTGCAGGCAAAGTTGCTGAATTTCATACAAGACAAGCAGTTTTATAGAGTGGGGGGAACAAAGCCAGTTCAGGCTGACTTTCGACTACTGGCAGCGACGAATAAGGATCTTGAAAAAGCAGTTGAAACAAAGGATTTCAGGCAGGACTTGTTCTTTAGGCTGAACGTGGTGCCATTAAAGATTCCGCCATTAAGGGAAAGGAAAGAGGATTTATTTCCGCTCATTCATTATTTTCTTGAAACTATCTCCAAGCGGCATAATCGGGAAAGGCAGCTTGAGAAATCTCTAGTGGATCACTTGCTGCAGCTGGAATGGAAGGGAAATGTAAGAGAGCTTGAAAACCTGATGGAGCGGCTTATCGTTACAAGCACCGATTTGATGATAACAAAACAAGACTTGCCTTATGAATACCATATGCAAGGAAGAAAAGATGAGCTTATAAATTATGAAGGACAATCCCTCCCGGCTATTTTGGAAGATGTAGAGAAAAAGGTATTAATGAATGCAAGGAAGCGTTATCGAACCACTACTGAAATCGCGGGTGCCTTGGGAATCAGCCAGCCTTCAGTAGTAAGAAAATTAAAAAAATATGATTGTTAATACATACTTTGGCATGAATATTGCATTAAAGAATAGCAGATAAAACATTAGATTTACATCTATGCAAGATTCAGGAGGGTAAAGTATGAACGGAGAAAATTGGAGTCATCTTGTCGGAAACATTTCAAACCTATTAGCGCCAAGCATGGCAAAGGATCATCCGAATTTGCCGGTGATCAAGGCGGAAGGCTGTTATTATTATGGGGTCAATGGGAAAGAATATTTGGATTTTACATCAGGCATCGCAGTGGAAAACGTAGGTCATCGCCATCCAAAGGTTGTACAGGCCATTAAAGACAGCGCTGACCATTTGGTGCATGGACCCTCAGGCGTTATCATCTATGAATCGATTTTGCGTTTGGCAGAAGAACTCGGGAAAATTACGCCGGGAAACCTGGATTGCTTTTTCTTTGCGAACAGCGGGACTGAGGCAATAGAAGGCGCTATTAAACTGGCAAAGTATGTTACACGAAGACCATATGTTGTCTCCTTCACAGGCTGCTTCCATGGAAGGTCGATGGGGGCATTAAGTGTATCAACATCCAAGAGCAAATACCGCAAGTTTCAGCAGCCGTCCTGGCTGACCTATCAGCTTCCGTACGCCAATGAGCAGGATTGCCCTTTTGGTGAAAATCCTGAGGAGTACTTCCCAAGGAAACTGGAAAAGGATGCTGAAACACTGTTCAAGCATCAGGTGGATCCTGAAGAAGTTGCCTGCATGATCATTGAACCTGTTCTCGGGGAAGGAGGCTATATCATTCCTCCGATAAAATGGATGAAGAAGATCAGGGAAATCTGTGATCGGCATGGAATCCTGCTTATTTTTGATGAAGTGCAAACCGGCTTTGGGCGGACAGGGGAATGGTTTGCCGCTCAGGCTTTTGATGTTGTGCCGGATATTATGGCGATTGCAAAGGGAATTGCGGCAGGACTGCCATTAAGTGCGACAGTTGCCTCGAAGGAACTAATGGAAAAATGGCCGCTCGGTGCCCATGGAACAACATTTGGCGGAAATCCGATTGCCTGCTCTGCAGCCCTGGCTTCTCTTGAAGTCTTAAAAACTGAGAACCTTTTGGAAAATGCAAAGCAAATGGGAGAGTATGCATTAAAGAAATTACAAGATTTGAAAGCCAAGCATCCTGCAATTGGAAGTGTCAGAGGTTTAGGTTTGATGATCGGCATTGGAATAATTGATCCGCAAACCGGAAAACCGGATGGGAACGCGGTAATGGATATCCTGAACTCTTCACTTGATAAAGGTGTCCTCTTTTATCTCTGCGGAAACTCAGGGGAAGTGATTCGGATGATTCCGCCGCTTATCGTGACAAAAGAGCAAATCGACCAGGGACTAAAAGTATTGGATGAAGCACTGACAGAACAGGAAGCTGTTGTTTCCAAAATATAAGGAGGTATGAGAATGAAAGCTGAGACAAGAGTTAAGCCGCAAGCTGTCACAGGAGAGTATTGGAAATTTATCATTCCGTCTTTAATTGGGTCGCTCCTATTTCTGGTTCCAGTTAAATTTCAAGGAGATGTAACGATCGGTGTTGGTATTTTAGCCTCTCTTTTAGGCAATGTGTTCAGTGAACAGATGCCTGCCATTATCATCTTTATTTTAGGAATATCGGTTTTTCTTTCAATCCTGGCAAAAGCAGCAAAGCCTGCATTTATACTGGATAATAAGTTTCTAAAAGGATTATTTGATACAGGCAAGTTTGGATTAACAATGAGAATCCTTGGATTCGCCGTTGGGATCATGACTTTATTTGAAATCGGGCCTGAATTTATCTGGTCACGGAATACAGGCGGAGTTGTTCTCTATGACCTGGCGCCCGTATTGCTTACGTGGTTCCTGTTTGCAGGCATCCTTCTGCCGCTGTTAGTGGAATTTGGTTTAATGGAGTTCATTGGGGCACTAGTCCAAAAATTTATGAGGCCTTTGTTCACACTTCCTGGGCGGTCCTCCATCGATTGCCTTGCATCCTGGATGGGAGCAGGAACAGTAGGTGTATTGGTTACAACGAAGCAATATGATGAAGGATATTACACTAAAAGAGAAGCAGCTGTCATTGCTACAACCTTTTCAATTGCATCTGTTGCTTTTAGTCTGGTAGTAGCGAATGTGGTAGGCCTTGGTCATTTATTTGTCCCATTTTACTTAACAGTTTCGGCTGCTTGTGTCGTGGCAGCATTGATTATGCCAAGGATTCCGCCATTATCCCGCAAACCGGATACTTATTATGAGCCAGTGGGACAGCAAATTGATGAAACCATTCCAGAAGGAGTTTCGAAATTGAAATGGGGATGGGAGCAGGCAATTGATAAAGCCAGAAATGCCCCAGGTCCAAAAAAGCTTTTAACCAATGGCATTGAAACGGTTTTGGATATTTGGATGGGCCTGATTCCGCTAGTGATGAGCTTGGGAGCAGCAGCCCTGATCATTGCGGAATATACACCTGTTTTTGAGTTTATTTCTTACCCTCTCATCCCGGTTCTGGAATTTATGCAATTGCCGGAGGCAGGTGCAGCGGCACAAACCATGCTTGTTGGCTTTGCTGATATGTTCCTTCCGGCCGTGATAGGAAGCGGGATTGAAAGCGAGCTGACAAGATTCGTAGTGGCCGGTCTCTCATTAACACAATTAGTATACATGTCAGAAATCGGGATACTGATCCTGCGTTCGAACATTCCGCTGAGCTTTTTGGATTTATTCGTTATTTTCATAGAAAGAACGATTATTACTTTACCGGTTATTGTACTGATTGCACATGTTTTTGTATTTTAATTGAAAGGAGGCCGGCAGATAGCCAGCCTCCTTTTCATTATTAATTTTCTTAAAAGTTCAAAATGTGCAATATATTATTGGGGCATGTCTCATATCTTATATAGAATCTGCAATATATAAGGAGAGGCGCAATGAGTAAATTCTTCAAAGGGGTCATATTGCTTGCGCTGGCGGCTTTTGCAAGCGAATGTATAGAGTTTGTGGTAAATATGGTGCTAGCCCGGGAACTGGGGGAGAGGGGACTCGGCATGTACATGTCGATTTTGCCGACCATATTTTTGATTGTGCTGCTGGCAAGCTTTGAGCTTCCGATTTCTATTTCCAAGTTCATAGCGGAAAAGGATAAAAGGTACCATCTCAGCATGCTTCATCATGTCATCAAGCTGACCATTATCTTTACGGCAGTGCTGGTGCCAGCTGCAGCAGTTATTATTCCGTTTGTCAGTGTCTTTGATGAGTACCACCCGCTGCTGAGATGGGTTGTGATTGGGTTTATCCCAATCGTGTCATTTTCCTCGATTGCCAGAGGCTTTTTCATGGGAAAGCATCAAATGGGAAAAATTGCAGCCTCCAATTTTCTGCGTAAATCCGTCCAGCTTCTGCTGTTAGTGGTTCTTTATCAGGCCTTTCAATTTGATGTCAATACAGCGGTCTTTATTGCGTTTTGTACGTTTGTAGGAAGTGAGATTGTTGTTTTTCTTTATTTGCTGAATATGTTTATTATCCAGTATCAGCGCATAAAAAAAGAGCCATCGAGTTTTATCAGCGGAAAAAGTGTACGGCAAAACCTTCTATCTGTTTCTGTGCCGACTACTGCTTTAAGAGTATTCCATGCCTTGACCCATGCGGTTCAGCCATTTTTAATCAAAGGGGCGCTATTAAAAGCAGGGGTGCCTGGAGAAATTGCCACAGAGCATTTTGGGATGCTTGCAGGTGTGGCCATGACAATCGGATTTTTTCCATCCTTCATTGCCCATTCATTTTTAATTATGCTGATTCCAACTGTGTCTAAAGAATATGCGGATAAAAACCTGGATGAACTGAGGAGGCTTCTTCAGCAGGTGTTTTTTGTCACTTTTTTATACGGAATTCCTTCGGTTGGATTTTTTTACTTTTTCGCCCGGCCGCTGACCGATGTGTTTTTTCATTCAACAGATGCAGCGGTGTATTTGCAGATGCTTTGGCCATTCTTTTTGCTTCATTTCTTTATTATCCCGATGCAGGCCTATTTAATCGGCCTGGGTCTGATGAAAGATGCAGCTTATCATTCAGTATGGTCCACGGTTGTTTCATTTACAGTCATGTTCCTGCTTGGTTCTATGCATAGCCTGCAGATGGACGGGATCATTATGGGCATGAATGCAGGAGCAGTCCTTCTTGCCATGATGCATTATGTAACAGTATGCAGGAAAATCGGGCTGACACTCTATCTATCCCCAGCCAAGCAGTTTAATTGAAAAAGAGATTTAAAAGAGCATCTCCCATCATGGGCAGATGCTTTATTTTTTTTCCTCATTTTTTTCCCCGAATTTGCTCTCAATCGTTTGTTCATCTCCGTACAGGATAATATGATCGCCTTCTTGAAGCTCCGTCACAAGCCGGTCTTTTCTGATCTTTACGTCACCTCGCTGGATATACAGCACATTGATATCCTCATCTTCTTCGATAATGTCCCCTAACTCTTTATCTTTGTATTCACATGTCTCATCAATGAAATAGTCCAATACATGATCGGTATCATCCGTGAGCAAAGCTTCTCTTATCGGAAGATCGCGAAAATCATAATGTTCTTCGAGCACATGCTCCAATTTGCCCGAAAGATAATCACGTATCTTTGGCATCCTTAAAACAAAAATGACCATAATCAGGGCAGCGGCCACGACCGAGATTTTTGCAGTGAAAAATTCATCTGATAGGATGCTGCTGATTGCTGAAATTATGACTGCCAAAGAAAAGGCGCCAAATAAAATTAAAAAGGCTCCAAATCTCCTGCGGATAGGATGGTCGATAATGAGTTCCGATTCACCGGTTGTAAAGCCGGTTCCTGTAAGCATACTGATCACCTGAAATCTGGCAATATGCTTATCAAGTCCTGTATAGGTGAATATCAGGGTATGAATTTCAATAACAGCCAAAACGATTCCCAAGTAAATCAGGACGAAAAGAACACCCATCTTGGTTCCTCCGAAAATTTTTAATTATGTAAAAAACCTAAGGAATCTAGTCCTTAGGTCATTGCTGTACGGTTTCGTTATAGTAATTTACTGAATACATGGCACCTTCATCAACCATTTTATTATCTTCAATATTATGCGGGTCCGGATGGCCAAGTTTTTCTTCAGGCACTGTATCATTTAAAAAGCGGTCAGGAAGCAGGCCTTTCATTTTGACTGCAAGAGATTGAACTTTATTTCGATTGTTTTTGCTTGCTAATAATAAAATACTCGTAATGCCAACACCGGCTAATAGATATGGATTTAACGGACGAGAATTCATGATTATGCTCCTCCTTCAAATTAATTGGATTTGTATTTCTTGGTGATTATTTACCCGGCATATTGAAATGCAAACATTCAGTCTTAATAACATTGTTTCCAGTACTAGAAATAATTACTCTTTCTAAAGGGTTTTACTAGGGCTGTGAGAGGGGAATTATGTATTTATTAAAAAGGATTAGGATTCCAGGAGGAAGATGGGGATGGAAAAAGAATATAGCGAAGACAATTGGAAATGGTACCGTTATGATCACTTGGATGAAATAGAGTTTAATGAGGCTGGCGACTATAAAGGGGCATTACAGGAATGGGCCAGGAACACTACCGAGAACAAAACAAATGTAATGGAAATAGATACTTCCGAACGTGATAAGGAATTTCTCAGCGGCTCGCTCATTTATCAGCAGAAAGTCAAAGAGCAGCATAAAAATAGTGTGTTCCACTATTTTCTGACAAGGGATTTTCTCATCACCGTCAACTTTGATTCGTCTGTCATTCAGTCTGATGATTCATTGCTGCTAAAAAAAATGGATTATACCCATAATGCCATTGATGGATTTTTCGTGATTTTAGGCGAGATTCTAAGTGATAACATCCAGAAGATTGATAAGTTTGAAGTGCGGTTAAATGAGCTGCTATGGAAAATAAAAGACAAAAACAATATTAACCGCCTGGAGGAAATTTATGAGCTCCGCCACCAGATCCTGGTGTGGAAGAATATCATGATTCCTGTTAAGGAAATCAGGCTGGGTGTAGAAGAAACATTTGGAGAAGGTGTTACAGAAGGAACTGAATTTAAAAGAACCTGCAAGCGAATTGAAAGGGGCTATACCTTAGTGCGGGAGTATCAGCAGGAAATTGATGATTTGGTTAATTTTGAAGAAATGGTATCCATGCACCGGGGAAATGAAATCGTTAAGACTCTTACTGTCATTACCACTCTAATGACACCAATCGCTTCCTGGGGAGCGCTCTGGGGCATGAATTTCAAAGTTATGCCCGAACTTGAGTGGAAGTATGGTTATTTATTCTCGATCATGATCATCGCTGCCACTACAGCGGGCCTTTATATCATGCTTGTGAAAAAAGGCTGGATGGGTGATATCCTAAGAGGGAAGAAGAAAAATTCATTCTTTAAATAAAGGAATGCCGCTAGATTGCGGCATTCCTTTCGTTTAGTAAATGATCCAGTGTCACTTTAATCCCAGACTCGTATGGTGTTTTAGGGAGAGTGCCAATTATCGCTTCATATTTACTGCCGTCCAAAATAACAGGCGTCTGATTCAAATACATCAATTCTGTATATTCCCTCATCATGGGATCAACAACACCGATGGCACGAATCATCCATTTATGGACAGGTCTGAAGGTAACGCCTCTGCTAAGATGCTGAGAAACAATACTGGCTATTTCTTCTCCGGTTATGGTTCCTGCTCCAGGGATATTCCAGACTTCACCGTATGAGTTTTTATTCAATGAAAGTTCGGCTAAAGCTTCCGCCCCATCTTTAATAAAAATGAATTCTCTCGGTATATTGGTTTTGCCGACAAACATGCCCTTATTTTTCTCAATAATCTGGCTGAGTGTATAGTGTAAGAGTGTGTTTCCTGTATGAGGGCCGTAAAAGTCAGGGAAGTGGGCAATGATGTATGGCACGCCTGAGTTTTTTATTGTCTCAATTAAGGTTTGGCGAAGCTTGCCTTTTTTTGTGTGCGGATTCTTGGGAGAAACTTCGTTAGCAGGGCTGGATTGAAGGCCATAGGAATATATATTATCAGCATAAATAAAAGGCTTATGATGTTTGCGGCAAGCCTGCAGGATATTATTTAAGATCATTGAGAGTGTGGGATCCCAGTCGGGGTAAGGGATATTGATGGCATGAAAAACAGCATCTGCTTCGGACACTGCCTTTTCAACATCATTTGGATTCAGTGCATCGCCTGAATGGATAACAGCATTTGGTCCCCAGTTTTTTTTGAAGTTAAGCAGGTTTTCTTCAGATCTTGCAAAAGCGATAGTTTTAATATTTCTGCGGCATAATGCCTCTGTCAAAGCATAGCCCATTCCGCCTGTTGCTCCTAAAACTGCAGCTGTTTTCATCATTCTTCATCATCCTTTATATTTAATTGACCACTGTTCAATCAAGGGGAAAAATTAAAGAAATGCGACGTCATTTCTTTAAAAAATTGCTTTTATTAAAAATTGGGCATGTGAAGAGGCGAGTTCCTTCACTTCTTCAAATGTTGTTTCCGATCTGCAATAATGTGTGACAAAGCCGTGCAAACTTAGAAATACAGACCAAATATCCTTTATGGAAAGAGATCTTGGAGCGAGTGAATTAATCGCTTGTGCAAAATGCATGTAGCTTTTATTTGGTCCTTCATTTAGATAGCTTTTCACATCATCATCATGAATTAAAAACATCAGCTCATAATGTTTTTGATGGGTCAGCCCAAATTGGATATAACGGTAAAAAATGCTGAAAAGCTTCTGTTCATTGGTATCTGCAGATTCTCCCAGCACACTGTCGAGGACTTGATCGAGCTTTTGAAAATCGGCTTCAACAATTTCGTAAAATAATTGAGCCTTATTTTTGAAATGATAATAGATGGCACCATGGCTGCACTGCAGGGTGTCCGCAATTTTTCTCATGGATGCTGAGGAATATCCTTCCTTTACAAACAGGTCACGTGCAACAGAGATGATTGCTTCTTTTGTTAGTTCGTCATGGGCTGATTTTCTTGGACTCATGGAATCACCTTTCATTATTGAACACTGGTCAATAAGATTATATGACGAAAGGATATTTTTAGCAATATCCTTTTAACTATCTTTCCAAATTATTTTTATTAGCCATCAGCTTTTGGTATGCTTTAAGAAAACAGGAGGGAACAACATGAATGAAACAAAAACATGCAGAGACTCTTTTACAGTAAAAACGAGCATTGTGCTGCCGCCAGACACGAATACATATGGAACATTATTCGGCGGAAAGCTTATGGCCTATATTGATGATGTTGCAGCCATTGCAGCGATGAGACATGGGAGGAGAAATGTCGTAACAGCATCGACAGACTCCGTTGACTTTCTTCATCCGGTTTATGAAGGAAATTCAGTCTGCCTGGAGGCTTTTGTAACCTATACAGGGCGGACATCAATGGAGATCTTCGTAAAAGTAATCGCAGAAGACCTGCTGACAGGGGGACGGAATGTGTGTGCTATGTCCTTTTTGACTATGGTTGCGGTTGACGAGAATGGAAAGCCGACTCCAGTGCCGACAGTTGTGCCTGAGACAGAAGAAGAAAAGAGCTTATATGAAACAGCAAAAGAACGTGCGGAAATTCGCAAAAGACGGAGAAAGGACAGTGAAGCCAGGGCAAAGACATACGGTACAGGTCTGCCTTGGTAAATAAGGGGGAGAAGAATGGGATCTAGAGTGATGCATAGCATAATTGCCAATTAAATTGCATCCAGATTGAACATGGTAGATAGAGAAGCTTTTTTATTGGGAGGAATAGCGCCAGACGCTGTTTCTCCCAAAGTCTTTCCCATTTTTTAACTTGTAAATGCTAACTCCTCATATCTTCCTAGCCTGCAAGTATATGTGTGCCTTTTTGCATACTGAAATCTAGTAAAATAGATTTAACTTTCAGAATATTAAATCTTATTTCTTGATAATACTATTTCTTCCTCTTAAGTTAGACGTGTAGAAACCTAATTGAAGGAGGAAGAATATGAGAAGAGTTTGGAAAGCTAGTATCGCAATGCTTTTAAGTATTTTATTAGTTGCCGGAACCATGCCGTTAACCGGTAATGCCAAAAAGCCGAAGGATGAAGAATATGGCGGGTATAGCCAGGTTGATGTCGGCAAGGATGGGATGGTGGCTTCAGCCCATCCGCTGGCATCAAAAATTGGGGCAGATGTTTTGAAAAAGGGCGGTAATGCAATCGATGCTGCTGTTGCAGTGCAATTTGCCCTTAATGTTGTGGAACCGATGATGTCCGGAATTGGCGGCGGGGGCTTCATGATGGTTTATGATGGCAAAACGAAAGAAACCACTATCATTAACAGCCGTGAACGCGCTCCAGCCGGTGCCGCACCTGATATGTTCCTGGATGAAAACGGAAAGCCGATACCATTTGCTGAGCGTTCAACTGGCGGTACGGCTGTCGGTGTGCCTGGCACATTGAAAGGATTGGAAACGGCTCTTAATAAATGGGGAACACGCCCTATGCAGCAGCTGATCGGTCCTGCGATTAAGCTGGCAGATAAAGGATTCCCGATTGATTCTGTATTAGCCGATGCGATTGCCAATAATCAGGATAATCTTGGCAGAACGGCTGCCGGCAAAGTATTTTTGCCTAAGGGTGAACCACTTGAAGAAGGGGACCGTCTAGTCCAGAAGGATCTTGCAAAAACCCTGAAGATGATACGTGCTGGCGGAACAGACGCTTTTTATAATGGGAAATTTGCAGACGCTCTTGCTGGTGTGGTGCAGGATTTTGGCGGATCGATGACATCTGAAGACCTTGCGGGATATGAAGTAACTATTGACGAGCCTATATGGGGAGAGTACCAGGGGTATGAAATTGCGAGCATGCCGCCTCCAAGCTCTGGCGGAGTGTTTTTGCTGCAGATGCTGAAGATTTTGGATGACTTTAATCTATCACAATATGATTTAAAATCCTGGGAAAAATATCACCTGCTTGCTGAGACCATGCATCTTGCCTATGCAGACCGTGCCGTTTATGCAGGGGATCCTGAATTTGTAAATGTCCCGGTCAATGGGCTTCTTCACCCGGATTACATTAAAGAGCGCCAGGAGCTCATCAGCCTGAATGAAGTGAATCCAAACCCGGAAGCGGGAGATCCATGGAAGTATGAAAACAGTGAAGCCAATTTTGAAGCAGCAGAACAGCCAAATGATCGCCAATACGGTGAGACTACCCATTTTTCCGTAACGGACAGATGGGGAAATGTTGTCTCTTATACGACAACGATTGAACAGGTATTTGGAACAGGAATCATGGTTCCAGGCTACGGATTAATGCTGAATAATGAGCTGACAGATTTTGATGCCGTACCAGGCGGAGCAAATGAAGTCCAGCCGAACAAGCGGCCGCTAAGCTCGATGACACCGACGATAGTCTTTGAAGATGGAGAGCCTGTCCTGACAGTCGGTTCACCAGGCGGCCCAACGATTATTACATCAGTACTGCAGACTATTCTTTACGCCATTGAATATGACATGGAGCTAAAAGCAGCAGTCGAGGAACCGCGGATCTATACAAATAACCTGAATTCCTACCGCTACGAAGAGGGTATTCCTATAGATGTTATTAACAGGCTGAATGGAATGGGGCATAACTACGGTCCGAGCCCGACCACGATTGGGAACGTCCAAAGTATTTTGATAGACCATGATAAAGGAAACTTCAAAGGTGTAGCAGACTCCAGCCGTAATGGAGCTGCCATCGGTGTTGATTTGAAGGGTAAAGGGAAGAGAAAATAGAGTTTATGGGAATAGCGCCTTTTCAGTAAGGTGCTATTCTTTTGCCGAAAAATGAATAATGATTCATTTTTTAGCAGGAATTTATTTTTATTTGTTGAAATAAAATTGGTTCAGACATAAAGGGCTTGGGATAAAAAAGGGGGAATATACCATGACAGTTAAAAATGAACTATACCAGCTGGCAGAAAAAATGAACGCTGATCCTGTACATATCAAGGATGAAAAAAATCGCGTATTTCAAGTGGACCTGGAGGAAAGCGGTCCGATTCAGATTTTATTAAAGGATGGAAAAGTCATCGTAGAAGAGGGTGCTCCTCATGAGACTGAAGTGACACTGAAACTGTCAGACAAAAACTTTACGAAGCTATTAAAAGACGATTTAAACACGACCATGGCATTTATGACAGGCAGCTTAAGAGTAGATGGAAAGATGGGGCTAGCCCTGAAACTGCAGGAAATTGTAAAGAAATATCAATGATAATAAGGCAGCTCCTCAAACAGGAAGCTGCCTTTACATATTAAAAAAACAATGCCATCAGGTCTTCATCATAGTACTTTTTATCAATTTTCAGGGCGTGCCTCTCCTTGCCGTAAATCTCAAAACCTATAGAAGCGTAAAGCTTTTTAGCAGGCTTATTTTCCGACATTACTGCCAGGTGAATTTGTTCAACTCCATCCCATGAGCGTGCTTTTTCCACAGCGCGGCTGACCAGGCTCTTGCCGACGCCATTCTGACGAGCGGACTCTGTCACGTACATCGCATAAATATTGGAACGGTGCTTTATTTTTATCCCCGTTTCTCTTACTAAACTAACAACACCTATAAGCTTTCCATTTTCAAATGCACCGAAGTGAAAAGAGTTATCTGCTTTAAATCGTTCTCCATAAACTTCAGGAGGGCGGCCAGCTTCCTCTTCATAGCTTGAACCAAATGCTTCCGGATTCTTTTTTAATCCTTCCAATCTTATCACTTTGTATATTTCAGCATCTTCCTGGCGCAGAGGCCTAATCTCCATCCTGGACACTCCTTTGTGCTTATTTCCTAACCCTTAAATTCTCGTTAGCAGTCCAAACTCCTTTATCTTTTTTCTAAAAATAGTTTTTCAATGCTCGTGAAAGGAAACCTATTTAAAAAGTTACAGGGGGGATTAGAATGTCTGAGGAAAATAGCAAGGACTTAAAAAATATTGTAAAAGGGCAGAATTCCGAACAGAAATAAGAGCAGTTACTAAAAGATCTGGAACGTAAGCTTGATCACCAAAACCGTTTGAAGGACCAGGGAAATGGATAATCATTATACCGGAGGCGGACAATAGCCGCAGAGTTTTGCGATACAAGCAAGACTCTTCTTTTTTTCCGGAACATGCTTTCTTCTCCTAAAAATGGGAAAAGCTAATGTTGCCGGGTTTCTATGTGGCATTTAAAAGGGTATAAGGAAACATACGTATTGTAACCTTTTTAGATTTGGAGAAGTGGGCTATGAGAAAAAGAAGAGTTGAATCATTATTTGTATTTATCCTGATTGCATCAGTGTATACGATATTTTTCACGGATGCAGGTGCGCCAATCAAAATCGGGGCTGCTTTACTGTATGCAACTGTCATTTTTATTAGTGCCTATTCCTTGATGCTTGAGAACCGTACACCTAATCAGACCCTTTTGTGGATGTATGTGCTGGTGTTTTTTCCGGTTGCCGGCTATCTGTTTTACTTGTTTTCAGGCCAGCTTTATCTGAAAGGCTATCTGTTTAAAAGCAAAAGAAGCAGGGACAGGGATGAATGGAAAAAGCTGATGAAAAGCGAAGATACGCCTGATATTTCCTTTCTGCAGGACAGCCAGCACTGCTTTGCAAAATTCGCCAATAATGTGGCATTGACCCCGCTAAGCACCAATTCACGGGCGAAAATTCTTAAAAATGGCGAGGAGACATTTAATGAAATAAAGAAAAAGCTGAGTGAAGCAGAAGAATTTATTCATATGGAATATTATATTTTCCGATCTGACAGGCTTGGCAAGGAAATCATCAATATCTTGATGGATAAAGCCAAACAAGGTGTAGAAGTGCTGTTTATTTTTGATGCGGCAGGAAGCATGGGGATTACTCTTGAGGATATACAATCCATGGGAGATGCAGGAATTAAAGTGCGGCCTTTTTCTCCCCTGAAGTACGGTTTTTTCAATCAGAAATTCAATTTCAGAAATCACCGCAAGATTGTTGTAATAGATGGGAAAGCCGGTTTTGTGGGCGGATTGAATGTGGGAGTTGAATACCTGGGCGAAAACGAAAAAATCGGCTTCTGGCGGGATACTCATATGCTCTTGAAAGGGGAAGCTGTGTACACGCTGCATACGGTATTTCTATTGGACTGGGAATATGTAAGTAAGGAAGACGTGCTTGAGGACTACAGAAATGTAAAGTATCCAATCGATGATGATGTGCTCGATGGTGCGGTGCAGGTGGTGGCAAGCGGTCCTGACACACAGCAGGGAATCATGAGTGATTTATATTATTCGATGATTTCCTGTGCAGACAAATCTATTTGGATCGCCACTCCATATTTTGTACCGGATGAATCAATCCGGACGGCATTGAGGGTTGCAGCAGCCAAAGGAGTAGAAGTGCGCATTTTGGTGCCGGAAGTTAATGACAGCTTTCTGACCCAGTACGGAAGCCGCTCTTACTTTCAGGAACTGCTGCGGTATGGAGTCGAAATTTATTCATATAAAAAAGGTTTTCTGCATCAAAAGATCATTATTGTTGATGGAATACTGGCTTCTATTGGAACTGCGAACATGGATATGAGAAGCTTCCACCTGAATTTTGAAGTAAACGTCTTCCTATATGGTACAAGCTCCATCCGTGATCTTGTTGCCCATTATGAAGAGGATATGGAGGAAAGCGAAAAAATAAGCCCGGTTCAGTATTATAAACGCGGATTGGCGGAAAGATCGAAGGAATCCTTTGCCCGTCTATTTTCGGGGGTTTTATAAAGAAAAGTGCCACGTATGTGGCGCTTTTTTTGTGAAGTCAAATTCGCAAATAGCCTCATTTAGGTCTCCAGACCGAGAAATAATCATCCTCTTTATTGGTCAAAAAAGGAAAAAATCATACTAAAATGAAGGTCAGTACGATATGATTAGAATAGTTTGAAAAGTTAGAAAGAGGGAGGGTTTTTATGCTTTCACAATCAATCATTAATGATGTTATTACAGCAGCCCTGGATACTGGCGGGGACTTTGCGGAAGTGTTTGTCGAGGATCGTTTTACCAATAACCTTGCACTTCAGGGCGGGAAAATTGAGAGCAGCTTATCAGGCAGGGATTTCGGGATAGGCATTCGCGTGTTTAAGGGCCTGCAGAGTGTCTATGCTTATACAACGGATGGATCGAGGGAAGGTTTGCTGAAAGCTGCTGGCAATGCTGCACAGGCGATCAGAGGAGAGAAAATCATTCAGCCGGCACAGCTGCAAAGAGAAATTATTCCGGCAGCTCATCCTATATCTCTGAATCCGCGCGAAGTTGAAAAGCTTCGCAAAGTAGATGTAATGAAAAAAGCATACGAAATTGCGAAGAATTATCATAACAGCATCCAGCAGGTTACTGTCAGGTATTTCGATGAAGAGCAGAATGTGCTGATTGCCAACTCGGAAGGTAAATTTGTTGAAGACCGCAGAGTACGAAGCCGCCTTGCCATTCAATCGATTGCTGCAGAAGGAAACAAAATGCAGCCTGGATCTTATGGACCTGGAGCCCATAAAGGCTTTGAATTTATGGAAAACCTGAACCTTGAACATTATGCAAATGAAGCATCCCGCATCGCTGTAACGATGCTTGGCGCTGACCCATGCCCGAGCGGGAAATTTCCTGTTATCATTGATAATGAATTCGGCGGCGTAATTTTCCATGAAGCTTGCGGACATGGCCTTGAAGCTACATTTGTAGCGAAGGAGAACTCTGTTTTTGCAAATCGGATTGGCGAAAAAGTGGCTTCGGATGTCGTTACATATGTTGATGACGGCACACTTTCCAATGAATGGGGATCCATCACGATTGATGATGAAGGGGAAAAAGCCCGTAAAAATGTGCTGATTGAAAATGGTATTTTAAAAGGCTACTTGATAGATAAATTGGGCGGGCGCAGAATGGGCATGGAATCTACAGGATCTGGCAGAAGGCAGTCCTACCGCTTTGCGCCGACTTCAAGGATGACCAATACGTATATCGCAAACGGCAAGTCCACTCCAGCAGAAATCATATCCAATACAGAGCATGGAATTTATACAAAATACATGGGTGGCGGCCAGGTCAATCCCACTACAGGCGACTACAATTTCGCTGTCATGGAAGCGTACCTTGTAAAGGACGGAAAAATCGGCAAACCGTTAAAAGGTGCTACATTAATAGGAAATGGCCCGAAAACTCTTCAGCTGGTTGATATGGTGGCGAATAACCTGGACCATGGTGCAGGCATGTGCGGTTCACAAAGCGGAAGCATTCCTGTCAATGTTGGCCAGCCGATGATACGCGTAAGTGAAATGACTGTTGGCGGCACAAAGGGGGGCAAATAATATGAACCTGCAAGAATTTAAGGATAAGCTTTTTCAGCTTGGTGAAGAGCACGGTTTTACAGATATGGAACTCTATTATGAACGAGAGGAAAAGTTCGTCTGCGAACTTTTCAAAGGGGAAATTGATTCCTATGATACTTCCGAAGTGTTCGGAACCTCCTTCCGAGGACTTTATAAAGGGAAGATGGGATACGCGTTTACGGAAAAACTGGATGAAGAATCCTTGTCCTATCTAATTGAAAATGCAAAAGAAAACTCCAAATTCATAGAAGATGAAGTGCAGGAAGAAATTTTTGCCGGCAGTGAAAAATATGGAGAAGGAAACTTCTATTCAGCCGATCTTGCTGAGGTAACCATTCCTGAAAAGATTAACCTGCTTAAGGAAATAGAGAAGCATATTTATTCCTATGATGAGCGGGTAACGGGAACGGATTATTTTATGCTGAGCAGCGGTGAAACTGAAAAAGCTATTTTGAACAGCAAAGGCTTGAATCTCAGTGAAAAAGTGAATCATGTGGGCATTTACGTGTCGGTCATCGTTAAGCAAGGGGATCAAGTAAAAAATGGTGTATATTCCAAGTTTACGAGAGACTTCTCGATCTTAAACCCGAAAGAAATTGCGAAACATGCAGTCGAAGAAGCTCTATCCCAACTTTATGCCCAAAGTGCGGAAAGCAAGAATTATCCTGTCTTATTAAGAAATGATGCTGCAAGTGCCTTGCTGCAGACCTTCATTCCGGTTTTCTCAGCCGAGATTACCCAAAAGGGGCAATCAGCCTTAAAAGGAAAAACAGGTGAAAGCATTGCGGTACCTTTGCTGACTATTATTGACGATCCATTTTTGGAGGAAGGTTTGCTAAGCTCTAATTTCGACAGTGAAGGTGCTGCCACTGTCAGGAAAGATATTGTGAAAGACGGCAGGCTTGTTACATTGATGCATAACCGCAAAACAGCTCAGAAAGATGGCGTGGAATCGACAGGCAATGCATACAAAGCCTCTTATAAGGGAGCGTTAACGGTAGCGCCAACTAACCTTCATGTCGTTCCATCTGATCAAAGCTATGATGCATTGGTATCATCGATCTCAGAAGGCATAATCATAACCGAATTGTCAGGCCTCCACTCCGGAGCCAATACCGTGTCAGGGGACTTCTCCATTGCGGCGAACGGCTATTATGTCAAAGATGGAAAAGTACAAAATGCAGTAAACCAAATGACGATTGCCGGAAACTTCTATGAGCTCTTGAATAATATTGAAGCCATTGGTTCAGACCTGGAATTTTCGATGGGATTCATGGCCATAGGCTACATTGGTTCACCATCACTATTAATCAGGGAGCTGGCTGTGACGGTGGAGTAGAAAGTACAATGCTAAGGCACATTACTTCAATAGGTGATGTGCTTTCTTAATTGTACGAGATGTAAGAAAAATTTAAAAACATGCCAGATAAATCTTCAGAGAAGTTAGATATAATTTAAAACTTGCTAAGTAATTTTATAAATATGCCAAATATAAATAATAAGCTGCTAGATACGCTGAAAAGTCTTCCGGAAAAATAAAGGATATTCCTGTGGAGAAAAGAAATATTGCTGGATAAACAAAAAAAGGAGGCAAAAAAATGAAAACCATTGAAACCAGCCGCTTAATTCTTCGTGATCTTACTCTTAATGATGCATTAAAGGTAGAAGAGTATGCCAGCGATTATGATGTGGCAAAAACAACATTGAATATCCCCCATCCCTATCCTGATGGCGGAGCAAGGGAGTTTATTGCAAGTATTCTGGAAGCAGAGAGAAACGGTAAGATTGCGATTTTTGCCATTACGAGAAAAGAGGATAATAGTTTAATAGGACTCATCAATATTACAGGCACTAATGCAAACAGAAGAGCGGAAATCGGCTATTGGATCGGCAAGCCTTTCTGGGGCAAGGGATATGGGACAGAGGCTGCCAAGGCGGTTATTAAATATGGCTTTGAAGAGCTGAATCATAATCGCATCTATGCCCTTGCTTTTACTGATAATCCCGGATCATGGAGGATTATGGAGAAGTCAGGAATGAAGCATGAAGGGATTTTGCGCCAGCATGCCATGAGAGATGGCAGACTGGTGGATCTGACTTATTATGCAATTTTAAGGGAGGAATACATGGGGGAAGGTGCCGCCATTTGAATCCATAGCCGTATTATGTTTCAATGGAAGCAAATCTTTTTAATCATGGAGGTTCATGTGCGGATTATTGCTTCCCAGCCATTTATTATAGTCAGCCGGAGTATCGACTGGAATCAGCAGAAGTACATTGAAAAGGAACTCTATCTTCATTTATTTGAGGATCACATCCTGTCGCCAACGGAAAAATTTCTGATTGATGAAGTTTGGGATATGTCATACAGATCTTCCAATTGTGAAATTGGTTTCCTCTATCTTCATACCAATCGGGGATGTCTCACTTTTCAAGTAAAGTCAGAGCCAAGCCAGTTTATAAACCTGTATAAAGATCTTAAAAAGTAAAAGCCGGAATTGTCATACACAACAATTCCGGCTTACACATTATGCCTGTTCTGTCAGGCGTACAAGCATATGGGCCAGCTTATGCCTTTCTTCATCATTTCCAGCTTTCCATAATTCTTTGAGAAGCTGTTCTTCACGGTTTTTTGGTTCCGCATTTTCAGCCAGGCAGCCAGCCACTTTTTCAGCAGTTACCGCAAGCTGTTCTTCATTTAATCCCAGCTTTTTGCCAAGCTCGATTCTTTCAGCCAGATAGCTCTTAAACTCATCGAAGCTGCTTAAAATATCCTCCGCTCTTTCATTGGACATCTTGTCCATTGCGTTCTTGATATTTTTTGTATCCAATTCACCATCTTGTTTGATTACATGTTCTTGTTCATTCATTTTTACAGACCTCCCAAAAGAGCGTTTTCTTATTAAATATCCTCTTGGGGACCAACTTAAACTTATTTAAATCTCGCTGGATGGTGAATCCTGAACAGCTTTCAATTTCTTAAATCTTATTTTTGACAAAACAACACCAATTTCATATAGCCCAATAAGCGGCACAAGGACAAGAATCTGTGAAAATAAATCCGGCGGTGTAATAAGAGCTGAAACAACTGCCATGACTAAATAAGCATATTTTCGCAACGAGCTGAGCATGGCTGGGGTGACAATGCCGATTGTAGTCAGAAACAATAACAGCAATGGGACTTCAAAAAGAAAACCAAATGGAATGGTTGACATCAGCAGAAATGAAAAATACTCCCTGGCAGTGATCATCATGGCAAAATGTGATTCACCCAACAGCATTAAAAATTGATAAATCGCAGGGAATATGATAAAAAAACCGAAGCCAAGCCCGCCGATAAAGCTGAAGAGTATGGCAGGGAAAAACATTAAGGATACTCTGCTCTCTTTATCAGTTAGTGCCGGCTTCACAAATAGCCAGACCTGATAGGAGATAAAAGGAAGCGAAAGCCCAAGGCTGATGCTTCCTGCAATACCTGTGTACAGCTTAATGACATCCAGCGGCCCAAGCATAACAAGCTCATGATCATTTGCGAGCATGGGTATTAGTCGGTTGATGAAAAACAGACAAAGGGCAAAGCAGGCTATAAAGAACAGCAATGACCGAATCAGCACTTTTCTCAGATCCGTTAAATGTTCTACAAGGGTTTGTTCTTCCGTTTTCATTATAAACTCTCCTGTTAAAGCGGCTTATCCTTCCGGTCAGCCGATTCAATTGAGCGTGTTTTTGAATCTTGTTCATCATCGTCGCTCATAATTTCTCTGGCTGATTTTTTGAATTCTGATAAGGTCCTACCAAAGGCTGACCCGATCTCAGGAAGTTTCTTTGGCCCAAAGATAATTAAGGTAATAACCAGGATGATAATCAATCCAGGAATCCCGATATTTGAAAGCCCCATGATGTTCACTCCTTTTTGTGGATTTTTAAGAAGGTGAGTAAGTATTAATTTGAACTTCGAGACCTGTCTAGCTCCAGTTTTTCTTATGCAAGCAAACCGCCTTCTTTGCTGTATTTGATGATTCCTTCAGCAGCACGGTAGGCGAGTGCCCCTACTGTTCCTGTCGGATTATACCCTCCGTTGTGAGGAAAAGCGGATGCTCCAATGACAAAAACATTTTCTGCCTCCCACATTTGCATATAGTTATTTACTGCTGATGTTTCGGGCTCTGCCCCCATGATGACGCCGCCTGTATTGTGAGTTGTCTGATAAGGGACGATATCGTAATGTTCCAGCTGCTGGCGGTCATTAATTTTTGCTGGTCCCATTTCCTTCATGATACTGTCACTGATTTTTCCAATGTAGTTATAAAGATTTTTATCCTGCTCAGTGAAGTCATATGTCAGACGGAGCAAGGGAAGCCCGTAAGCATCTTTATAAGAAGGGTCCAGGTCCATGTAATTGTGCTGCACAGGCATGGAAGCTCCCTGTGTGCCAATGCTTAAAGCCCTTGTGAAATACTTAATGGAATTCTCCTTAAACTTGCTGCCCCATTTTGGTGTATCTGTCGGAACCATATTATATTGGATTGGGCGGTATCCTGATTGGTTGATGGAAATTGAGCCGCCATGGATGAAATCAAGATCCGAGTGATCAAAATTGTCTCCATTGTAATCATCCACAGTTGCACCAAGAGCACCGGCACCCATAAATGTATTAAATTGTTCTTCATCAAAAAATCCTGCAGAACCAGGAAGGATCTGGTAGCAATAATTCTTTCCGATAACTCCTGTGCCTGTGTCAGGATTATAAGGACGGCCAAGTTTGGATGCCAGCAGCAGGCGAGTGTTGTTCATGACATAGCTTGTCAGAATAACCATTTCAGCCGGCTGAATGAATTCTTCTTTCGTCTGAACATCCACATATCGGACACCGGTGGCCTTTTTTCCGTCATGAATAATTTCGGTTACATTCGCAAAGTTACGGATATCCACATTTCCAGTTTCTTTGGCAAATGGAATGACGGCCACGGTCGGATCTGCCTTTGCTCCATACTCACAGCCGAAGCGTTCGCAAAACGCACAATACTGACATGGAGCCAGCTTTGCTCCATATTGGTTTTCATAAGCCTGGCTCATATTGCCAGATGGCATATGGTACGGTTTCATCCCTAATGATTTCGCTGCTTCTTTAAATCTTGCTGTAATAGGCGTTTCTTTCATTGGAGGATTTGGGAACGGATTCGCTCTTTTTGGCCCCAGCTCACCTTCTTCTCCGCCAATCCCTGCCGCCTTTTCGAACTCGTAGAAGTAGGGCTCCAATTCATCGTATGTGATGCCCCAATCCTGAACTTGAAGACCTTTAATTTTGGCTTCGCCATATTTTTTAACCGTTTGCGATTTAATTTCAAAGTCATAGGGCAGAAAACGGTAAGTATGCCCATTCCAGTGAACACCAGATCCTCCAAGTCCCTCGCCAAGCAAAAAGGAGCCAAGCTGCCGCATCGGAAGAGCTCTTTCCTTCCCTTGGTTTCGGAATGTGATCGTTTCTTTTGAAAGATCCTGCATTAATTCATAGCGGATTCCATAGCGGAGTTCATCATGGACAACATAGAAGTCCTTGACTCCCCGCTCTTTCCCCCGTTCCAGGCCGACCACTTTTATCCCCTGTTTACCGAGCTCAGCCGCAATAATTCCGCCGGCCCATCCGACTCCTACAACGACTGCATCTGTTTTTGGCAATGTTTTAGCCATCTTCATCACTTCCTTAAGAGATAGTACTAACTCGTATATGAATGGAGACTGTTCGGTTTAATTTCAACAAATTTTTTCGACTCAATTTGATTGATATAGCTCATCTGGTGGCCAGGAAAGTCCTTCATTTTCCAGCCTTCCATATTCTTGTTTCCGGCGTAGGCAGGATCTGCATATACACCTTCAATGGCTGCGGCCCTGAGAATATTAAAGAAAGTCCTGGAAGTAACACCCCGCAGCTTAACTTTGTCCTCTTCAAAGGCTGTAAGAATTTCATCCTGCTGTTCGCCCTCAAGTTCTGCGAAAGGTTTTTTATGCTTATCATTGCTGTAGGTTTGCAGGGCGGCAAGGCCGACATCAAAAACTTCATGCCGTTTTAAAGGGGATTGATAACCCTGAAAGTTAGAGCCTGGGAAGAATGGGCCCTGCATATATTCCCTTGTATTGTTACCCCATGAGCCTGCAAGCTGGCGGTCAATAAAAAAAGGAACATCCAAATCATTAGCTCCAGGGCCATTTTCATCCTTTGGATAAATTCTCTCAACAGCCGCCTGCAGGATTCCAAATATCTCAGGGTTTGTAAAATATAAAGGCGACTGCTGGAAAGCAACCTGGTCATGGCCATTTCCATGCCCGCCGTTATCATTGGCTGCATCATCTTTATTCATATTCGCGCCAATCAGGCCGCCGAGAATTCCGCCTCCTACCAAGCCGCCAGCAACTAGGCCGGAGTTGCGGATAAATCTCCTGCGGGACATGGTTGATTCTTGTTTTTGTTCATGCTCAGACATTTCTATAAAAACCTCCTTTTATTTGCCATTATGGAGAAAAATAAACTTGTCTAAACAGATGATAGGAATTTTTTATGGGGTAGTGAAAAAGAAGACGGAGGAAAAGGAGGTTATTGAGGCATTAAAAAAGATGCAAACCGACTGGTCTGCACCTTTTTTAAGTCCGATGACGGACAACCGAAGGGTTATGATTTGCATGGGGCCGAACCGATTTTAAATATATCGGTTATAGACGAGAGTGCCTTTCGAACGCTCTGCAAACCCTCCCTGATTTCTTGCAATGCCAATGACGAACCTTGAAGTCGCTGTTGCGTTTTTCATTGTGAACCAGTCCCTTCCGTTTTGTTATTGGCCTTGCATTATTTGTTTACCACGAGAACTTTCATTAAAACCTATTTCTTAAAAAAATTGGAGTTTCCTTTCTATTCAGTTTTATCTCTTATGGATAAAATAAAGAAAAGGGAGTGAAACGCATTGAATACGAAGAAAGAAATCCGTGAATACATATGGAATTATCTTGAGGAAAATAAACTTGGCCGTTTTCCTTTCCCATTAAAGAATAGAATCCCAAATTTCAAAGGTGCTGAAAAGGCGGCTGCATTTGTTTTTAATATGCCTGAGTATAAAGAGGCTATGGTAATCAAAGTAAATCCCGATTCCCCTCAAGCGCCGATCCGCTCACAAATTTTAAGAGATGGGAAGACATTGCTTGTACCAACACCAAGGCTAAAGGCAGGTTTTATTATGGTAAAGCCGGAATGGGTGCCTGCCGGGGAGGAGCGGAAGGCAGCGAGTCTTAAACATATCCACTCATATGGAAAAGAAGTTCCTCTCATAGAATTGCCGAAAATTGATTTGTTTTTTGCGGGGTCAGTGGGCCTTCATCGGGATGGCCGGCGTGTCGGAAAGGGAGAGGGCTATGCTGACCGGGAATACGCCATAATCAGAGAACTGGGAAATCCAGAAATCCCTGTCATTGGAACGGTCAATAGCTCACAGGTGACAGATGCAGATATCCCCAGGGACCCCTATGATCTGACAGTCGACTGGATTGCAACGGAAAAAGAACTGATCAAAACGAATACACCATATCCAAAGCCTGAAGGCATTCAATGGGATCTAGTAACAGAGGATGAAATGGAAGAGATGCCGGTATTGCATGAAATTTGGAAGATCACAAAAGGGAAGGCAGCCAACTAATACGGCTGCCTTTTAATCCCTGCTTCCCAATATACCAAAAATCCGAAGAATATTAATGAACAGGTTGATAAAATCAAGGTATAAGTTAAGAGCCATCAAAGGCACTTCTTCAGGGGAAACACCATAATGCTTCATGCGGTTAAAGTCGTATAGGACATATCCGCTGAACACAAGCACTCCGATGAAGGAGAATGCCAGCATCGCTGTAGAGCTTAACGGCCAGATAAGGTTAAAGATTCCAATCGCAATAAGGGCAAGCAATGCCGCCATCAGCATGCCGCCAAGGAAAGATAAATCGCGCCTTGTTGTTGTAGCGTAAACAGCCAGGCCTGTAAACACAACCGTTGTCGTTGCAAGTGCGACTAATACGGGGTTCGGGCCAATGGCAGCCAGGTAATGGGCAACAATCGGATAAGTCGTCATCCCTGAAATAAATGTAAATACATACAGGAATGGATACCCAATGGCCTTTTTGCGGCGAAGCAGGAAAGCGAAAAGCAGCATTCCAAGTTCAAGAATCATTAGCGGCAGAAACAGGCCAGGGGGAATGAAAACACCCGCCATCGTTCCTATAAAAGCGATCCCTAAAGATAATGCAAACGCTCGTAAAACAGAAGGCAAATAACTGTTATTTGCGGTATGTTGTACATACATGTTTTCATTTCTCCTCTAAAGTAATTTGTATATGTATATACGTCAGATCTGTTGTTTAAGTTTCATCATTTATTTATTTTTTAAAAGGTCTCTGATTTCAGTCAGAAGCTCTACGTTTTTATCCACAGCAGGTGCAGGCTTCGCTTCTTCTTTCTTTTTAAAACGATTGTTAATCATTCTAATAAAGATGAAAATCGAAAATGCCACGATAAAGAAATCAACTACATTCTGTATGAATAAACCATATCTGACCTCGGCTCCGCCGACTTTCACCATCAGGTCTGTAAAGTTAACTCCGCCCATCAGCAATCCGACAAGCGGCATGATAATATCATCTACAAGAGAAGATACAATCTTCCCGAAGGCAGCCCCAATGACAACCCCGACAGCTAAATCAAGCACATTTCCCTTTAGGGCGAATTTTTTAAACTCATTCCACATAACATATCACCTTTCTTTGAAAATTACCGTTATTATACTATGAAGGATAAGGGAAAACTAGATAAGGAAGCCCCTATTGACAGAAACAGGCTTTTTCTCTATAGTAACAATGACAATTATATTTCGAATATTCCCGTGTGAGCGGGAGAGGTTCATAGCTTCACCCTCTATAAAAAACTATGGCTTTGATTATAATAATCAACCATATCCAGGAGAGGATATGGTTTTTATTTTTTTCAGGCTGTATGAAGGGACCTCTCTTTGGAATCAGCGGGATCACATAGGGAGGCTTTTATTATGTCAGGCAGAAGAGATGAGGAATTAACGGATATTACTTTATTGGGGAATCAGGGTACGAAGTATCTTTTTGAATATTCGCCCGAGATTTTGGAGGCATTTGACAACAAGCATCCAAACCGAGATTATTTTGTGAAATTTAATTGCCCTGAGTTCACAAGTCTTTGCCCGAAAACAGGACAGCCGGATTTTGCGACCATCTATATCAGTTATATTCCGGATCAGAAAATGGTAGAAAGCAAGTCATTAAAGCTATATCTTTTCAGCTTTAGAAATCATGGCGATTTCCATGAAGACTGCATGAACATCATTATGAACGATCTTATTCAATTAATGGATCCGCGCTATATTGAGGTGTGGGGCAAATTTACGCCACGGGGCGGAATTTCCATTGATCCGTATTGCAACTACGGAAAGCCGGGGACAAAATATGAAAAGATGGCGGATTACCGTTTGATGAACCATGATCTTTATCCGGAAACGATTGACAATCGCTAAAGTAAGAGGCTTGCTTAAAGTTCAATTATAAAATAATATCAAAAAAGCAGAGCAATCTGCTTTTTTTGTTGCAGAAAATACTCATAAGTGGGATTGTGTTTAGGGAATATTCTGTAAATATATGAATGCAAGAATACCTCCACTTAATGCATACTATAAAAGCTCTGAAGGGGGACAAGATGAAAAAAGGTAAGCATAAAAAAGATCCTCGCTTTAAAATTGCAGAGAGAGAAGCGTGGATTGGCATTGGTCTCGTACTCTTTAATTTTATATGGTGGTTTGGGTTTGCCTATGGAATGGGGTCAGGACCAGCGGATGAATATACATACATTATGGGACTGCCTGCCTGGTTTTTCTGGAGCTGTGTGGCCGGCTTTATTGTAATGGTGATTCTTGTAACAGCAGCAGTTAAATTCCTATTTAAAGAAGTGCCGTTTGAAGAAGGAGGAGAATCAGAATGAACTGGCAGGTTATTGCTCCTCTTCTCATCTTTTTAATCATTATTTTTCTGGTCGGCTTATGGTCCAGCAGAAAGATTGACACCGGAAGTTCGTTCCTGCAGGATTACTTTCTGGGAGGAAGGCAGCTTGGCGGTTTTATTCTTGCTATGACTATGATTGCAACTTATGGAAGTGCCAGCAGTTTCATTGGAGGTCCTGGCGTTGCATACACCCAGGGGCTTGGCTGGGTGCTCCTTGCCATGTCACAGGTTGTTACTGGTTATTTCGTTCTCATGGTTCTGGGGAAGAAGTTTGCGATCACAGCAAGAAAGTATAATGCTGTAACTCTCATCGATTTTTTAAAAGAAAGATATAACAGCAAATGGGTTGTCTGGCTATCCTCACTCAGCATCATTATTTTTCTATTCTCCGCCATGGCTGCCCAATGGGTTGGCGGAGCAAGATTAATTGAATCACTGACAGGATTGAGTTATTTATCTGCTTTATTCATTTTTGCAGCTTCTGTTATGGTCTATGTTGTCATCGGCGGGTTCCGTGCTGTTGCTGTAACGGATGCTGTCCAAGGCGGAATTATGTTCATCGGCACCTTGATCCTTCTGATTGCCGTTATTGTGGCAGGAGGAGGAATACCGAATATTATCAGTGATCTATCTTCAGAAAATCCGAATCTGATTACACCGTTTGGCTTTGATGGCGGACTGACCCCTTTATATGTGTCTTCATTCTGGATTTTGGTGGGAGTTGGGGTTGTGGGCCTTCCGCAGGTTGCGGTAAGGGCTATGTCTTATAAAAATGCCAGAGCCATGCATAGGGCAATTATAATCGGAACAATAGTGGTCGGCTTTATCATGCTCGGCATGCATTTAATCGGGGTATTTGCCCGGCCTATTCTTCCGGGGATTGAAGTGGGGGATAAAGTCATGCCGATGATTGCCATGGAGGTGCTTCCTCCATGGCTGGCGGGAATTGTACTGGCTGCACCAATGGCTGCCATCATGTCAACCGTTGATTCCCTGCTCCTTCTTGTCAGCTCGGCGATTGTTAAAGATGTTTATATTAATTACATTAAGCCTGATGCTGAAGAAGGCACGATAAAGAAAATGAGTTTTGCGGTTACTGCCCTTCTGGGGATTCTGGTATGCATCATGGCGCTCAGTCCGCCTGATTTGCTGATCTGGCTTAATCTCTTTTCTTTCGGAGGACTTGAGGCAGCATTCATTTGGCCGGTTGTGCTCGGGCTATATTGGGCTAAGGGAAATAGATATGGTGCAGTGTCATCGATGATAACCGGTACTGCATCCTATATTTTATTCCATACTTTTTATCCCAACGCATTCGGCATGAATACAGTCGTTTTGCCTATTGCTTTGTCACTGGCGGCTTATGTATCTGTAAGTCTTTTTACCGAAAAATCAATATCTGCAGCTGCAGATATTTAAGTCAAAGGCTCCGGAGTCTATTCCGGGCCTTTCGTATTTAAACTGCAAAACGCTGATATGGAAGGCTTGTGGAGATGAAAAGAAACGTTTGATTCAGGCAGGAGAAGAGTCATATACAAAGGATATAAGAGGAAACCCATGTTTTTGTAAAAAAATGAGCATATTGATAGATTTGTAGAAACCAACCCTATTTGTTACACTTATTAAGTTAAAGGAAACGTAATTGTAACATTTGACTTTAATTGGAAATGTTTTTTTCAAAAACATTAGGGAGAATATAATGAAAAATCTTATAAATATGATCATGATTGCCATGCTGTCATCCGTTATAGCAGGCTGTTCAAGTGAAATAAATGCATCTTTAAATACAGAAGAAATAAAATTCGAAAAAGAAGATAAAGTGGAAGCAGAACAAAATACTGCAGGAGTACAAACAGATGGGAAAGAGAGAAAAGATACTGTTTGGCTTGAGGAAAAGTCACTATACCAGATGGACGCAACAGATGGGAAAATGAAATATACGGTTTATCTTTTGGCGGAAGACGAAAGAAGAACAATCCTGGAAGAGGACAGTGCGAAAGGAAAGAAAGGCGATTCCTATCTAACAGGACATTATTCAGTTTACCTGGCAGAGAAAGGTTCAAAAGAGGCTTTTAAACAGGATGGTTTAAATGACAATGCCGAAATGTCCTTTAATCCTTCAAAGGAGCAGGTCTATACTCAAAAAATGAGGAACAAAACCATTATTTCGATCTTTCAATCCAAGGGAGAAGGCTTAGTTAAGGGCCAGCTGCTGGCGATTAAAGATGGAGAAGTGCTGAAGATCAGTACGGAAAAAGAAGTTATAACTTCCTCAAAAGCGAAAATAAAAAATATTAATCAGAAATATCTTCAAACTGCCCAAAATAAGAATGATAGATGGGTTATTTCAACATGGCAATTTAATGAAGAAACCCTTTCGATGAGTTTGCATGATCAAATAGAGCTGCAGGAAGATAATCATTCTGATATCGACTGGATGGATCTGTGGTTAAAAGAGGAAACTCTTTACTATCCCTTTAAAAATCTGGCACTGAGCGTTGATGCCATTGAAAAAGCAAAACAGGGAATTCTGCTCGGAAGCCCTTATCCGATTGGCACGAACATATCTGAAATTAAGAAGTCAGACCCAAATTATATTATGGAAGGGTTTGGAAATGGCAGCCCTTTTGTCATGTATCCTGAAATCACTTATTATTTTGAACGGGAAACCGGCAATGTAACGGCTATCTCAATTCCTGGACAGAGGGTAAGAACTTCAATTGACGAGGTTATTGCTATGCTTGGCACTCCTGCGGAAGTAAGGGAAGAGATGCTATCTGGCGCCAGCATTTCCACCTACATGGCAGATAAATATACCATAGAAATCATTTCTGACTTAGAAGGAACAGTCAGAGAACTAGTATTAAGGAAAACAAAAAATCATGCGGAGCAATGACCGCATGATTTTTGGCGTTTCTTAAAATGCCCAGTCGCCTTTTCTGAATACTGGTTCAGCTTTGCCATCTTCAGTGATTCCGTCGATATCCATTTCAGCGGAACCGATCATGAAATCAACATGTGTTAAGCTTTCGTTCAGGCCGTTTTCAGCCAATTCTTCACTGGACATTTTCTTGCCGCCTTCAATGCAGAATGCATACGCACTGCCGATTGCAAGGTGGTTTGAAGCATTTTCGTCAAATAAAGTATTATAGAAAAGCAGGTTGGACTGTGAAATTGGCGAGTTGAAAGGAACCAGGGCCACTTCACCAAGATAGTGGGATCCTTCATCTGTCTCAACAAGCTGCTTTAGAATTTCTTCCCCTTCTTCTGCTTTCACTTCTACAATGCGTCCGTTTTCAAATGTCAGACTGAATTTATCGATGATATTTCCGCCATAGCTTAAAGGCTTTGTGCTTGAAACGGTTCCATTAACACCTGTTTTATAAGGTACCGTAAATACTTCTTCAGTCGGCATGTTAGCCATGAATTCGTGTCCCTGTTCATTAACGCTGCCTGCTCCAACCCATAAGTGGCCCTTTGGAAGCTCAATTGTCAGGTCTGTACCGGGAGCTTTATAATGAAGCTTCTGATATCGCTTGCTGTTCAAATAATCCACTTTTTCATGAAGTGTTTCATCATGCTTTTTCCAGGCTTCAACCGGGTTATCCAAATCAGCGCGAGTTGCTTTGAAAATAGCGTCCCAAAGCATTTCCACTCTGGATTCTTCCGGGGCGTCAGGGAATACCATGTTAGCCCACGCTTGAGATGGAGCTGCAATGACTGTCCAGCTCACTTTATCGGACTGGATGAATTTGCGGTATTTTGCAAGCGCCTTTCCGGCAGCTTTTTGGAAGGTGGCGATTCGTTCTGATTTCACACCTTTAAGCAAATCAGGGCTTGCTGAAACGATTGACATGAATGCCGCACCCTTTTCAGCTAAATCTTCCACTTCCTTGGCACGCCATTCCGGGTATTCGGAGAAAGACTCATCTGATGCTAAATCGTACTTTGTGCGTGTGACCGCATCATCGCTCCAATTCACAACAACGTTATGAGCTCCTGCTTCATAAGCTTTTCTAACAATAGTACGGACCAATTCAGCTGCATCAAGTGTAGTATTGATGACAAGCGTTTGTCCCTTTTGTACATTAACACCGACCTTAACAGCAAGCTCGGCGTATTTCTCTAAATTCGTTTGAAATTGACTCATTATGTATTCTCCTTTGTCAGAATCTTCATTTTCATTGTAGCTGTTCTGTTCGGAAAAAGAAACCTATTAAACTGAAAATCGTGCTGCAGAACTGTCGGGCTCCATCTCTGGGCGGAGGAAAAAAATATACAGCCAAACCCCGATGAGGCTTGGCTGTTCCTATTAATATACAAAAAACATCAATACGGTGGTAACAATGCCAACCCATATGGCCAGCAGCGCACAGTAGCCCATAATATGACGAATATGAAGGCCAACCACACTTAAAATAGGAAGGGCCCAGAAAGGCTGGATCAGGTTCGTCCAGGCATCACCCCAGCCTACAGCCATAGCAGTAATGGCAGGATCCACGCCCAGATGCAGCCCGGCGGGTACTTGAAGGGGCCCCTGCAAAGCCCACTGCCCGCCGCCTGAAGGGGCAAGAATATTGACAAGACCAGCCGTCCAATAGGTGAAAATATCAAAGGTGTCTTTACTTGCTATGGATGTCATCCCGTTAATAATAGACTCTGCTACGCCCGAGCTGCCGAGAACGGCGATAATGCCAGCGTAAAACGGGAATTGCAGAATGATAGGGGAAATGGCAGAACCCGCTTCTTTAAAAGCATTGGCGTATTGTACGAGCGATTTATGAAGAATGAGGCCCAAGGATAGAAAGGTAATATTGATAATATTCAAGTCAAGGTCACGCCCGTTTACAAATTCAAATATTACATAGATTAACCCGATTAATCCGGTAATGATGCCCAGAAAAGGAGTTCTTTCAAGCTTTCCGGCGGGTGTTTTTAAAATTTCCTGCTGTTCAGCTTCCTGCTTGGATGTCTTAGGGGGAACGTATGAAATAATGCCTTTTTTAGGTGCCATCAGCACAATGAAAATTGGCATAGTAACGACAAGAGCCAATAAAATAGCAATCGTTCCAGGATGGAAAATCGTCTCCGAAGTTGGAATCACCCCAGCAGCTTCCTCCAGAAAATGCCCCTTGGTCGCTACAGTCAAACCGATTGAACTGGATAAACCAGCAGTATAAAGAGCAGTTGGTGCATAGGCTGCAGCCACTAATAGAGGGAAGTGGGCGCCCTGATTCCTTTTTCCAACTTCTCGGGCAATAATGGCGCCGACTACAACAGCAAGTCCCCAGTTAATATAATAAGCAGCAGAGGAAACGAGAAAAGTCAGCACGTAAGCCTGGTTGGCTGTCTTCGCTTTGGAGGACAGCTTTTCAAGTATACGCTGTACAGAAGGGACAGAAGCAAGCGCCATGCCTGTCATTAAAAGGAGCACCATCTGCATGGTAAAGGCGAGATACACCCAGAAGCCGTCACCGAATGATTTAAACAGCTCAACAGGTTCGGAAGGCTTCATGAAAAACCCCGCAACAAATACAAACAGAGTCATTAATACCGCAATGACAAAAGCATCCGGGAGATACCTTTCCACAAGCTTTGAAAAACGGTCTGCCATTCTGGTTAACATCTTTTCACTCTCCTTTCAGTATTAGTACATGCTATGGAGAGGACAAGCTGTGTATGCCAGTTCATACAGAAATAGCCCTGGCATCAGCCAGGGCTATAGATTAATCCTTATCTTCCATCGCTGCCTTCAGCAAATCGCCAAGGCTCGTTCCAAAAGAATCTTCCTTTTGGGTATATTTCTGTACAAGTTTGCGTTCTTCGCGTTTGTTGACGGCTTTCTTTTTGTCCTGGGCTTTCTCCACCACATTGCATGGGCGGCACTGGAAGTAAGCCCCTGCTTTTCCCTGGTGGATCTCCATTTTTTTGCGGCACTGAGGGCAGCGGCGGTTGGAAAGCTTTGGATCCTTGCGTTTTCGGTAATTACAATCAAGATTGGAGCAGACGAGTATTTTCCCATCCTTGGTATTCCTTTCTTTTAGGAAGGAATCGCATTCTGGACATTTTGAACCTGTGAGATTATGGGCACGGTACGATTTGTCGCTCTTTTTTATTTCAGAAACCAATGTCCGTGTCTGCTTGCGGATGTTTTGCAGAAACTCTTTGGGGTCTGCTTTTCCGCGTGCGATTTTCTCCAGTTCCTGTTCCCATTTAGCAGTCAGTTCCGGAGATTTCAGATCTTCATTCACCAGGTCCATCAGCTGTTTGCCCTTTTTTGTCGGAAACAGGCGTCCATTTTGCCTTTCGATTGCTTCCGTTTCAAGTAGCCGTTCAATGATTTCTGCTCTTGTCGCAGGTGTTCCAAGGCTGTATTTTTCCATCTGGGTCAAAATGTCAGCTTCGGAATATCGAAGAGGCGGTTCAGTCAGTTTGGCGGCAGCCTCAGCTGTTTGAATCGTAAAGCTTTGCCCTTTCGAGGTGTTCTTCATGTTCTGTTTTCCTGTTTCTTCATCACTAGTGCGTTCCACCTTGCGATACCCCAGGTCAACAACCGCTGTTTCCTTGGCTGTGAATGTCTCACCGTTTACATCAATAGCAGCATGGATGGTTTCATACTTATAAGGGTTATGGAAAATAGCCAGAAACCTTCGCAGAATCAATTCGTACAGCTTCCGCTCATCAGCAGACAAATCACCGAGGTGTACACGTTCTTCAGTCGGAATAATCGCATGGTGATCGGTTACTTTTTCATTATTAAAGACTCGCTTTGCTAGAACTTTGCCCTGATTCGCAAGTATTGGCTTCACTTCGTCTTTATAGGAAGCAGCTATCCCATGAAGGCGATCCATCATGGTTGCTTCCATATCTTTTGTCAAATATCGCGAGTCTGTTCGCGGATAGGTGACAAGCTTGTGCTGTTCATAAAGCTTCTGCAGCACATTCGACGTTTTCTTGGCAGAGAAGCCAAAACGCTTATTGGCGTCACGCTGCAGCTCCGTCAAATCATAAGGAAGCGGCTGCGGCTCTGATTTTTCTTTCCGGTTAATAGATTGGATAACCGCTTTTTGCCCCTTCACTTTCGAAAGGACTCCATCAGCTGCTTCTTTTGAAAAGATGCGCTTTTCCCCGTTTTTCTCCCAGTCGGCCTGCAGGGGTCCAATTTGGGCGCGAATCGTCCAGTACTCTTTTGGAACAAATTTTTGAATTAATGTTTCCCTTTCCATAACGAGAGCCAGTGTCGGCGTCTGCACCCGGCCGGCAGACAGGGGATCCTTATATTTAGTAGTCAGGGCTCTTGTGACATTCAGCCCTATGAGCCAATCGGCCTCAGCCCGGCACACGGCCGATTCATACAAATCTTCAAATTGTTTTCCAGGCTTAAGGTTTTGAAAGCCGTCCCGTATGGCGCGGTCTGTAACAGAAGAAATCCATAAGCGTTTGATTGTTTTGCGCCAGTGGATTTTCTCCAAAATCCAGCGTGCCACAAGCTCACCTTCGCGTCCGGCATCGGTAGCAATAATGAATTCCTTAATATCCTTCCGTTTTGCCAGGTTTTCAATGGCTTTATACTGTTGGCTGGTCTGCTTCATGACCTTCAGGCCCATTTGGTCGGGGATTATCGGCAGATCTTCCAGATTCCAGTTTTTATATTTGCTGTCATAATGCTCAGGCATCTTTAACTCAATTAAATGGCCAAGAGCCCATGTCACGATATATTTATCGCCTTCCATATAGCTTTTATGAGATTGCCGGCATCCCAGCACCCGTGCAATTTCACGGGCAACACTGGGCTTTTCAGCAAGAACAAGTGATTTCATAATAACTCCTTTCAACTGCATCCAGTTCCTTTTCTATCCTAACTAAGTATAGCGGAAAATCATCCATATTTGTAATGGGATAAGTTTTTATGGACAAAATGAATGAGATGCTGACTAAGTTGTATTGCTTTTAATTAATTTCAATACATTCTAAAATGGATATAACAGTATGTGTGCAAATAGAAAGACAAGGTGAAATGGATGGATGCAAAAAAACAGCTTCTTTATGATTACATTCAGGAGAATTCAAAAAACATTACGGACATGTGGCTGTCTTTAAGGGAGGAAAAGAAAGGGTCCATTTATTCTGCGGATGCAGACCCCGCTTATGAGAAACTCCTAAGGGAACAAAATACTTTTACCAACCGCACTGTTTCATCAGCTTTGCTTGATGATGAAGATATATTTAAAGAGAATATGGAAGAATGGGCCATTACAGTGGCTGAAAGCAGAGTGGACTCGAATACGCCCATTTTTCAAGTGCTTGAAGCTTTAAGCAATGTGCGGGAAACATATTGGCATTTTGTCGAAAAGTTTATTAAAGAAAACCGTTCTGAAGTTACAACAGATGATGTGTTAAAATGGAGCACAATCATTAACAAGGCTTTCGATAAGCTTATCTATAAATTTTCAGAGCAATATTACGAACTTACGAGAAGAAGGCTTGTTGCCCAGCAAAGTCTGATCAATGAACTTGGCACCCCAGTCATCCCTGTTAAAGACGATACAGCTGTACTGCCGCTTATCGGAAATATTGACACTGAGCGTGCAAGAATCCTGCTGGAGGAAGTTCCGAAAAAATGTGCAAAAGAAAATATTGAACATCTATTTATTGATTTATCAGGTGTAGCCATTATCGATACGATGGTTGCCCATCAAATATTCTCTTTGACGACAGCCTTAAAACTTTTAGGTGTTAAATCCACCATTTCAGGCATCAGTCCTGAAGTTGCCCAGACTTCCATACAGCTTGGCCAGGACTTCACGGGCATTAATACTTACGGTACTTTAAAGCAAGCACTGAAAAGACAAGATATCGAATAAGACTCAGCTGGCAGAAATGCCGGCTTTTTATATTGTAAAAAACACTTTACTGTATTACCATTCTAACAATCTAACTTGTTAAGAAATGGCAAATTTCAATTGACATACACCCGTTTGGAACATAGAATTAATTATATTCAGAAAATATAACAAAATTAGGCTGTGATAAAGATGAGGCATCTAAAAACTGACACTGCAAATAATCATTTAAAAAAGGCTGTATTTCAAACCTGTGTTTGAAATACAGCCTTTTCTTTATCTCGCTAACGTAATGGGGAGGATATGAAATGGAAAAATTGACAGAATCGATGATGACTTTAACTCGCGGGGAGGAGAATAAAGTGGTTACTTTAAACGGAAATACCCTCACTTTGGCAGAAGTCAAAAGAGTGCTTTTTGAAGGAGTAAAGGCAGCTGCATCAGATGCAAGCATGCTTCGTGTAACAAACAGCCATGAAGCCGTTAAAAAAATTGTAAGTGAAGAAAAAGTCATTTACGGCATTAATACCGGCTTTGGCAAATTCAGCGATGTAAGAATTGATCAGGGGAATGTAGAGGATCTTCAGCTGAATTTAATCCGCTCGCATGCCTGTGGGGTAGGGGAACCTTTCCCTGAGTCTGTCTCGAGAGCTATGCTTCTGTTAAGAGCGAATGCTTTATTGAAAGGATTCTCTGGAGTTCGTCCTGTCGTGATAGAAACTCTTATAGCCCTTGTGAATAAACAAATTCATCCGGTCATCCCCCAGCAGGGATCTCTTGGGGCAAGCGGTGATTTGGCGCCTCTATCCCATTTGGCATTAGTATTAATGGGAGAAGGGGAAGTGTTTTTCAAGGGTGAAAGAAAGCCTGCGCTTGAAGTGCTTGCTCAGGAAGGAATAAAACCATTAACATTGCAGGCGAAGGAAGGGCTTGCCCTGATCAACGGCACTCAAGCAATGACAGCAATGGGGGTCATTGGTTATCTGGAAGCGGAAAAAATCGCTTATCAAAGTGAACTGATCGCTGCTGTTACAATGGAGGGCTTAAACGGCATTATCGATGCGTTTGATGAGAACATTCATCAGGCAAGAGGATACCAGCAGCAGGTGGATACTGCAAGGAGAATGAGGGAATATCTGTCAGGCAGCAGTCTGATTACAAGACAGGGAGAAATCCGGGTGCAGGACGCATATTCCATCCGCTGCATCCCGCAGGTGCATGGAGCCTCATGGCAGGCACTTGATTATGTAAAGGAAAAACTTGAAATTGAAATGAATGCAGCTACGGATAACCCGCTTATTTTTGAAAATGGAGAAAGTGTTATTTCCGGGGGGAATTTTCACGGGCAGCCGATTGCGCTTGCGATGGATTTCATGAAAATTGCAGTTGCAGAACTCGCCAATATTTCAGAGCGCCGGATTGAAAGGCTTGTTAACCCGCAGCTGAGTGATTTGCCGCCATTTTTAAGCCCGGAGCCTGGATTGCAGTCAGGTGCGATGATTCTCCAATATGTTGCAGCATCACTTGTTTCGGAAAATAAGACACTTGCCCATCCTGCGAGTGTGGACTCAATCCCTTCATCCGGGAATCAGGAAGACCATGTGAGCATGGGAACAATCGGATCAAGGCATGCTTATCAGATTATCCAAAATGTCAATAAAGTGCTTGCGATTGAATTGATTTGCGCGCTGCAGGCAGCAGAATTCCGCGGTTCTGAAAAAATGGCTGATAAAACAAAACGATTCTACGAAGATGCAAGGAAAATAGTGCCTTCGATCACAAAAGATCGCGTTTTTTCTAAGGATATTGAAGCATGCTCGTCATGGCTTAAGAAGATTGAAATAGATTAAGCTTTAAGCAGCGGGGGTCTGAACATTCAGACCCCTATTCTTATTCTTTTGCTCTTTCCTCAAGTTCTTTTGCTTCATCTTCTTCAAAGCGGTTTTTAAAAGCTTCCTGTGTCACAATAAATTCTTCGTCCTCTTGTGCTTCAGTTGTGTGCCGCTCAACCAGTGTATGTTCAGGAAATTCTCCGGGGTGCTGCTTTCTTTTATGATTAAAATGTACTCCGCGTGACATAATCAGGCTCCTTTCAATTATGGGATAGCAGTCTTTCACTATTTTTCCCTTGGGAAGCAGGACTATGTATGCCTCTCTCATTCAATATTTTCCGTTCAATTTTGCCTTTGTTAGCATAAGTATATATAGCAGAGACGAAAGAGGAAGGGAGGGGGATAGCCGTGAATGATCCGAACGCTTCCGTATTTTGTGCAGGCAGGGGAGACCGTGCTCCGGTCTTTCTTGCAGATGCTGTTATTGATCAGCAAATTAAAAAAGTCAATTTGGAGAATTATATTGGAAAATGGGTTCTGCTGTTTTTTTATCCAAGTGATTTTACATTTGTCTGACCGACAGAATTGGCGGCGGTCGCCGCTGTGAATCCATATTTAAAAGCGCTGAATTGTGAAGTGATGTCCATTAGTACGGACAGTGTGTATGCGCATAAAGTGTTTAAGGAAACATCTCCCTCATTAAAAAATGTGAATTATCCAATGGTAAGCGATCGGACCCATCATATAAGCAGAGCCTATAGGGTTTTGGACGAAAAGTCGGGAGCTGCGGTCAGGGCCTCCGTTTTCATTGATCCCAATGGCATTATAGCAGCGAAGCTCATTTACCCGGGGGAAGTCGGCCGCAATCTACATGAACATGTAAGAATAATGCAGGGAATTCAATATGCCAAGCAAACAGGGAAAGGCGTACCGGCAAATTGGCAGCCCGGCCAGCCCGGGATTAACAGTGACCCGAACTTAATGGGAAAAATCTGAAGGAGAAGGCACATGCTTTCTCTTGTTTTTTCTATTTACATAATTACTTTAATAAGCATCGCCGAAAATATATAATAATAAGTATCAAATGAAATGAAGGGGGAACTTGAGTGGACTTCTTTTCCATACTTTCTGAAGATCGGATAAAAAAAGCCTACAAGGATGGCGAATTTGATAATCTGCCGGGTTATGGAAAACCGCTGCCGTATGATGACCTGTCTTCCGTCCCTGAGAATATGCGCATGGCATACCGCATCATGAAGAATGCCGGTTTCACTGATGAAGAAAGCCAAATGAAGAAGGAAATGCTGACCATCGAAGATCTTATTAAGAAATGTGAGGACCAGGAAGAAAAGAAGGAATTGCAGAAAAAGTTAAACGAAAAGATGCTCCGCTTTAACAGTATGATGTCAAAGAGAAGACAAAATACCAACTCATCCCTTTTTAAAAACTATGAGGAAAAAATTAACAATAAATTATTCTAATGCATAAGATGATTGGAATTGAGGAGTATACATGGATAAAGAGGAATATATAAAAGTTCTTGAAAAAAGAGTAGAAGAATATGAGGCGGCCATTGCCGATATGACTGCACCGATTATTCCATCAATTATTCCCCAGACGATTCTGGTGCCAATTACAGGACTGCTCATGGCAGAAAGATTTGAAAAAATTACGGTTAAAATATTGAATCATGTTAAAGACCATGACACTGAATTTGCCATCATAGATTTTACAGATATTACGGTAGATCGTATAGAGCAAATGTGCCTTTCCGAACTTGGGCAGCAAATCCGCAACCTCACGGATTCGATTAACCTCATGGGAGTAAAACCCTGTTTTGTAGGAATGACACCGCAGCTGATAAAAGAAATCGTCTTATCCGGAATAGAACTGAATGCTGAAACACATGCTAATTTCCAGGCTGCTTTAAAGCATTTAATGAAAATAAACAGCCTCGTCTTTCAAAAAATATAATTTCGCAGACTCCTTTCCTGAATAGAAAAGGGGTTTTTTTGCTTTTATACAGGCACATTTTCTTGCCGAATGGGGATTTGTCCATTCAAAAGGCCCTAATGGAACATATTCTGTAGTATCCATGAGAAAGGGGGAAGACTTTATGTCGAGAGATTGGAGAAGAGGACTTGAGATTAATGCGGATGAATTGGAAATTAGAGTTGACAGAATTATTGTAAAAGAAGATGATAATCGTCGCCGGGATGATGTAGGTGGAGCGGAAGATCGCCGCAGGAAGCACCGCAGAGATGACGATGTACTAGGCATTGAAGATAATCGCAGAAGACACCACTGGGATGATGTAGCGGGTGCTAGCGAATTATGGTACAACAGAGATTTAGCTGGATCAGGAAGAGGATGCAGACGCCGCCGAGATGACGATGACCGCAGAAGAAGAGGTTTCTGCGGATGTCGCTGGTTCTAATAATGATGTAAACATAGCCAGGGGGTAATCTCCCCCTGGCTTTTGTATATGAAAATTTTCCTAAAGAACTGTTAAAATCATCCGAAATTAACTATAGAAAGCATTAAAGTTTTCAGACTACATAGATAGGTGTGGCTTGCATGGATAAAACAACGATTATAGGAGTAATTTTAGGAATCATAGCTGTTGGAGTAGGGATGGTTTTTAAAGGGGTATCCCCTTCTGTTCTTATTAACCCTGCCGCTATTCTGATTATTATCCTGGGAACTGCCGCTGCAGTGGCCATTGCATTTCCGACGAATGAGATCAAAAGGGTGCCCAAGCTTTTTGGTAAATTATTCAAAGAAGAAAAGTGGATGAATCCTGCTGAAATGATTAGGATGTTTTCAGATTGGGCCCAGCTGGCAAGAAAAGAAGGATTGCTCTCTCTTGAAGTCAAAACCAGCGAAATCGAAGATTCTTTTTTAAAAAATGGCCTATCTCTGGCTGTTGATGGACAAAGTGCTGATTATATACGTGATGTTTTAAGCGAAGAAATCGAAGCGATGGAAGAAAGGCACCAGGCCGGAGCACAGATTTTCAGCCAGGCAGGCACATATGCACCATCCCTTGGAGTCTTGGGAGCGGTTATTGGATTAATTGCAGCACTGGGAAATATGGAGGACACCACCAGCCTTGGACATGCCATCAGTGCGGCATTCGTTGCGACTTTACTGGGAATTTTCACAGGTTATGTGTTTTGGCATCCTTTTGCCAATAAGTTAAAGAGAAAATCCAAGCAGGAAGCCAAAATTAAGAGCATGATGATCGAAGGAATTCTTTCTATCTTGGAAGGGGAGGCGCCAAGAGTGATAGAACAAAAGCTTGCTTCCTATCTTCCTGCAGGAGAACGCCGGAAATTCCTAGAAGAAAGCAGTGTGGCAAAGGATGAGTAGGCGAAAAAAGAGGCAGCACCATGAGGAGCATGTAGATGAATCCTGGCTTTTGCCGTATGCCGATTTATTAACTCTGCTTCTTGCCCTATTCATTGTCCTGTTCGCAATGAGTTCAGTGGATGCCCAAAAATTTCAGAAGCTATCAAAGGCATTTAACGATGTCTTTTCAGGCGGAACCGGGGTCTTTGAATTCCCAAGCCCTATGCCAGAAGGGCAGATGCAATCCACGGATGCAGTGTCTGAAAAGCCAAGCAAGGATGTGGAGCAAATGGAAGCACTGGATGAATTGGAAAAAGAAAAGCTGAAGCAGGCCGCCGATCAGGAAGAACTGGCAGAGCTGCAGCAAAGAGTCAATGCATTCATCGAAGATCAAAATCTGGCAGATAAACTGGAAACCTCATTAACTACTGAGGGGCTGCTCGTGTCCATCAGAGATAATGTCCTGTTCAGCTCTGGAAGTGCAGAAGTCCGTGAGCAGGATTTAAACATGGCCAATGAAATTGCAGAACTTCTCATCATGGACCCGCCAAGAAATATCATCATCAGCGGCCATACAGACAATGTCCCAATTCGAAATTCAAGCTTCGAATCCAACTGGGAGCTTAGCGTGATGAGGGCTGTCAATTTTATGAAAATAATCCTGAAAAATGATCAGCTTGATCCAAAATGGTTCAGTGCCAAAGGCTTCGGTGAATTTCAGCCGGCTGCGGGAAATGATACGAAAGAAGGCAGAGCGAAGAACAGACGGGTGGAGATCTTAATATTGCCTAGAACCGGGAATCAGTCTTAATGGCTGGTTTTTTTTCATTCCAAATAAAAAAAGCGCTGTTATCCAGCCGCTCTGCAAGTCAAAATTCATTATTCATTTGCTTCTTGTTCCGTGCCATCCGGTTTGCACATCCGGTCGACCATTACACCAAATAGAAATACACAGGCGATTGGAATGGAAAAATTCAATATATGAACAAGGGTCATTGCGAACCTCCCAAAATGTATTAATTATATTATATGTTAATGTTCACAAAAAAGACAAATAATATTCAGAAAATATACATAATTTAAGATTGACAAAAAGAAAAGAGCCGCAATGGGCTCTTTATAATGGAAGATCTGCCTCTGAATGTATTGTTTTTCGTTCTGTCCTTTTTCCGTGAAGCAGATAGTAAACGAGCAAACCAAACAATGCTACGCCTGCAAGCATAAAATAAAGTGAAGAGAAGCCTGTTTTAACGGCAAGAATTCCCAGAATGTAGGAGCCTAATCCAATCCCTGTATCAAAGAGAGTGAAGAAGGTTGAGGTCGCAAGTCCCCGTTTCGCAGGATCTGCCTGCTTGATTGCAACGGTTTGAAGACTTGGAACAATGGTGCCATACCCTAATCCGATTACCGCACCTGACAGCAGGAACACAAACGTGCTGTTTGCCTGGCTGAGTACAAGCAGTCCTGCTGCAAACAAGATAATGGCCGGATAAATAACCTTATTTTCTCCGTACGTATCAAACCAGCGTCCTGTAAATGGGCGGGACATAATAATAAACGCCGCATATACCACAAAGAAGAAGCTGGCAGCTTCAAGCAAATCAAGCTCTTTTGCATAAACAGAAATAAAGGAAAGAATTCCAGAGTAAGCAAAAGCAAGGATCCCGGCAGAAATCGCCACAGGAATTGCATTTTTTTCAAACAAGCTTGAGAGGGTAAATTTGGGATGCTTCACGGAGCCCTCTGTTTTTTGTGGGATATTTACAAAAAGCCCCAATAAGATAGCAATGAAAGATAAAACTGTACATAAAGTAAAGATCCACAAGAAGCTTGAGTATTGGACAATCGTCAAGCCTGCAAAGGGGCCAATAACCATGGCCAGATTCATAAACATGGCATAATAACCAAGTCCTTCGCCTCTTCGTTCATTTGGCACAATATCAGCTACAATAGCTCCAGTCGCAGTAGTAGCCATACCGAACCCAATTCCGTGCAGGAATCGCAATGCTAAAAGGGCAGGCATAGATTCTGCCCAGAAATAAAGAAGGGAAGAGACGGCAAACACAATCAGGGAAGCAAGCAGGATCTTTCGGCGTCCAACTTCGTCAATCCACTTGCCAGTAAAAGGGCGGCTGATGACCGCAGCAATCAGGAAGACCGAAATAATCAGGCCTACCTGTGTCTCATCCCCTTTTAAATCATCCAAAATATAAAGGGGAAGTGTTGTCAGCAAAACATAAAACCCCATAAATAAGAAAAAACTCGTAACAGAAATACTTAAAAAATCTTTTGTCCATAATGGCTGTTTCTTCATGTTGTCCTCCTAACAATGAAGTACCAGGTACCTATCCCCCTTTGAAGAACTGGACTAGGTGCCTGGTACCATATTTTCTCGCATTTTTGCCATAAGTCTGATCATCGTGCTGATTTCTTCTTCCGTAATGTATCGAAGGACGCTGCTTTCACTTGATCGCACAGCGGCCAGCCAATTGTCATATTCCCGGATGGCTGCTTCTGTCAGCTCTATCAGTTTTTCGCGTTTGTCCTTCCCGGCAGTTCTGGTGATCCAGCCCGATTTCTCAAGACGGGCCAGTGTCCTTGTCATGGTCGGCGCCTCAACTCCCAGATAGGAGGAAAGCTCTTTTTGTGTGCTTGGGCCACCGGTTTTCAGACGATAGATGATGGTCCATTGTGCTGTATATAAGCCAAGAGGCACCAAACTTTCATTTAGCAGTTTGGAAAAATGGCGGGTAAATTGGTTGATTGAATGAAAGAGTTCGCTTTGATTAGGTTGCATTGTTTTCACCTGCCTAAAATAGTTACCTAGCTAACTATAACTCGAATTCTCGAAAATGTCTACCCTATAGATCCCTTTTGCTAACTAAGTGTTTAACTGGCAAATAAAAGGGAATGGAAGAACAGGGGCAGTTGTGCACAACAATAAGGGGGAAATATTTTTGGATAAGTTATTAGAAATCGTTGGAGATATTTCAGGTTGGCTCTGGGGATATCCCATCATCCTATTATTAGCCGGAACAGGCCTGTATTTAACCTTTTTGCTTGGTTTCTTCCAGTTCCGTTATCCAGTATATATTTTTAAGCAAACCTTTGGAAGCATCTTTAAAAAGCCGAAGGGAAAAGGAACAGTTACACCACTCCAGGCACTCACTTCAGCATTGGCTTCAACCATTGGTGCTGCAAATATTGTAGGTGTGCCGGCAGCCATCATGTTTGGAGGTCCCGGAGCAGTCTTCTGGATGTGGGTGATTGCGTTCATTGGGATGGCCATCAAGTTTTCTGAAAGTGTTTTGGCCATTAAGTACAGAGAGAAAAATGAAGACGGAGAATATGTGGGCGGCCCGATGTATTATATGACGAAAGGGCTTAATATGAAGTGGCTCGGTGTGATCTTTGCATTCGCACTGATGATTGAGTTAATCCCAAGCATCATGGTTCAGGGAAATGCAGTAGCAGCTGCGGTTATCGAGACTTTTATGATTGATGGACTATATACAGGGATTGCTGTAGCAATAATCGTTTCATTAGTTGTTTTTGGCGGGATTCAGAGAATAGGCAAGGTTACGGAAATCTTTGTTCCGTTTATGGCACTCATCTATGTAGGAGCGGCGTTAGTGGTATTATTTATGAATCTTGGCAAGCTTCCTGAAGTGTTGGAATTAATCTTCACATATGCGTTTCAGCCGATGTCTGCAATTGGCGGATTTGCCGGAGCGGCAATTGGTGAAATCATTCGCTGGGGATTTGCTCGAGGATTATATTCCAATGAGGCAGGACTAGGGACAGCACCGATTGCCCATGCAGCTGCCACGACCGATCACCCGTTTCGACAGGGATTCTGGGCGATTATCGGAATCGTTGTTGACACGCTGATTGTTTGTACAGCAACCGCATTTGTCGTGCTTTCCTCTGGTGTATGGACTAGGGAAGGGGCAATGGAAGATCCTTCAGCTCTGACAGCAGCGGCATTTACGCAGTACTTTGGATCATTTGGCGGCATTCTTGTTGCGGTTTCACAAGTATTCTTTTTTATTTCAACCATCATTGTAGTAGTCTTCTATGGATCCAAAATGGCCGAATTCCTATTTGGTTCTTTTGCCGGAAAAGCCATCAAAGTTGTTTACTTTGCAGCCATAGTTCTCGGTTCAGTAGGTGCTGCGAAAACAATCTGGCAATTCCTTGATCTGGCTCTAGCAATGATTTTGATACCGAACATCCTGGCTGTCCTTCATCTAAGTAAAGAGGTTAAACAACTGAAAAATGAGTTTTTCACTTCGGAAAAGTATTATTTAAAGGATATTAAGAAAGAGGATAACGCAGCGTAAAGATGGGTCTCCCGCATCGAGCGGGAGACTATTTTTATGGCTGTTATTTGAAGAACTTGGTCAATTTTTTGAAAAATAATACTTGTATTTTAAATAAACAAAAGTTTATAATGTAGACAAAAGTTTAATAAGGCAGGGCTGATCAATTATGAACGATAAAGAAATATTGATTTTGCAGCTGATAAAAGAGGATCCATTTATTGCCCAAAACGAACTGGCTGAAAAAACGGGACTTTCCAGATCCGCTGTAGCCGGCTATATCTCTTCATTGACCAAGCAGGGGAAAATTCTTGGCAGAGCTTATGTCCTGCCGCAAAAGAAAGAAGTGCTATGTGTTGGAGGGGCAAATGTGGACAGAAAGATTCAGACCACAGGTCAGCTTCAATACGGAACATCGAATCCCGCTGAAAGCTCGCAATCCTGCGGCGGAGTTGCCCGCAACATTGCAGAAAACCTGGGAAGACTGGGCTGTGATGTTGGCCTGATGACCGTTGTGGGAGATGATCCTGAAGGGGAATGGCTGCTTGAGTACACAAAAGCGTTTGCTGATGTGACGCCATCACAGTCACTTGCAGGATCCACAACTGGAACATATACTGCAGTGCTTGATCAAGAAGGAGAAATGGCTGTCGCATTAGCTGATATGTCCATTTATGAAAGCGTTAACAGAGAGTTTATTGAGAAAAAGTGGGGTTATCTGGCATCATCAGAGATGGTGATTCTCGATACAAACTTCCCGCCAGGAGTTTTAAAACAAATTATTTCAAGGTGTTATGAAGAGAGTTTACCCCTTTGTATCACACCAGTTTCAGCTCCCAAAATAAAAAATCTGCCGGAAGATCTGAAGGGTGTTACCTGGCTGATTGCCAATAAAAATGAGGCAGAAGCTTTAACTGGGATGGAAATCAGCAACGAGGGAGACTTTTTTAAAGCAGCACAGGAAATTATGAAAAAAGGTGTTGAGAAAGTCGTCATCAGCCGGGGAGATAAAGGGCTGATCTACTTCACCAATAATGGCGAAGCAGGAGTGCAGCTTCCGCCGAAAGTGAAAATTGCTGATGTGACAGGTGCAGGAGATTCGCTTGTTTCGGGTATAATTTTTGCCCATCTAAAAGGATTAAGCACAGAGGATGCCTGCAAAATTGGCATGTCATGCTCCATGCTGGCTCTGCAGTCCCTTGAAACTGTTAATCCGAATCTGAACAACTCACGTTTGCAGGAAACATTCAAACAATATTTTGACTAAGGAGAAGTGACATCATGTTAGAAAAATGGCTGGAGTACTCAGAAGAAGTTTTAGAAGCTAAGAAAGCAAATAAACCGGTTGTTGCCCTTGAATCCACAATCATTTCACATGGAATGCCATACCCTCAAAATGTCCAGACGGCAAAAGAGGTAGAAGAAATCATCCGCAAAAACGGTGCTGTGCCGGCAACCATTGCGATTATAAACGGTAAAATCAAAATTGGCTTATCGGATGAAGAGCTGGAGTTCCTGGCACAAAGCAAGGATGTAGAAAAAGCAAGCCGCCGCGACCTGCCATACTTGATAGCTAAGAAGAAAAATGGTGCTACTACTGTCGCAGCCACAATGATCTGCGCTGAGCTTGCCGGCATTGAAGTGTTTGTAACAGGCGGAATTGGCGGGGTACACCGCGAGGCTGAAACAACAATGGATATCTCGGCAGACCTTCAGGAATTGGCACAAACCAATGTTGCGGTTATCTGTGCAGGTGCGAAATCCATTCTGGATATTGGATTGACACTTGAATATTTAGAGACGCACGGTGTTCCCGTTGTTGGATTTGACACAGATGTATTGCCAGCCTTTTACACACGCACAAGCCCGTTCAGCGTAAACTACCGAGTGGACAATGCAGAAGAAGCAGCCGAAATGATCCGCGCAAAATGGGAACTGGGCCTAAAAGGCGGCGTCGTCATTGCCAACCCAATCCCTGAATCAGATGCATTGGAAGAAGCATTCATCACAAATGTAATAGAAACAGCCCTTAAAGAAGCAAAAGAAAACAATATCGCAGGCAAAAAAGTAACACCATTCCTTCTAGGTAAAGTAAAAGAATTAACAGAAGGCACTAGTTTGACAGCGAATATTGCATTGGTGAAGCACAATGCGGAAGTGGGTTCTAGGATTGCCGTTAGTTTGAATAAGTAAGAAGAAAAGCCAGGCTTAGAAAGTCTGGCTTTTTACACTGATAGAATAATAGCTGTTATGATAATGCCTATATAAATTAGTAATCTTAAGAAGTTAAGCATTAAGGTTCTCCCCTTCTGGAAACCCAAATATTAAAGGATATGTACAGGTTCTTATATGGGAGAAGGGTGTTTGTCTATAAGAAGTAAAAAGGGCGCTTTCCTGGTGAAAGGGCCTCTTAATTTTGAATTCTTTTTGCATTCAGGATATACCGGGATGGTGCATTGCCCACATAGGAGAAGGGATAGCAGGTAGAAACAGTAAGGATTTCGTGGGGAGCGGTAGAACGGATCACAGTGGTATCATCAGCATCAACAATTTTGGAATCTGTAATTTTGTATGTAAACTCACCATATGGCATGATGACTTGAAGAAAATCACCAATTTCAAGTTCGCCAAGGCTGCGAAATACTGTATCTCTATGACCTGACAATAAAATCTGATCCGGCTGTCCTGGAAATACAGTTGTTGAATAATGACCAACCCCTTTTTCCAGTTCATCCTCATCTGTTCCTTCTATAATTGGAAGTTCAGCTTTCAAGCGGGGGATCTTTAAAACGCCAATGGATTCACCCTGCTCGAAGGAAACATCTATTGGGTGTTCTGTTTGGAGAACACTTTTGCTTCCTTTGTTCAATTCGTTTAGAATTCTTTCTTGTGCCTGTGCTAATGAATCCTTTGTTTTCTTATCTTGGGCATACATATCCTGCAGCGAGAACATAACCAAACCTCCTCCGATTAGGATAAGGAAGGAGGCAGCTAACGGCAGCAAACGGTCTCTGACCTTCAACTACGCTTTACCCCCATCCATCTTCTTAAATTTAATAAACTCTAGATAATAAGTAAAATCCTCTTTTGTGATTCCCTGCCCGATAGCTTCTTTGACAAGGGAAACCCACTCCTCATCGAGCTTAGACAAATCGGTAATCTGTTCTTTATTCTCCTCCAGCAGATCTTCAAGATTAGCATCCAGTGTCCTGGCGATTCGCGATAAAACCTGCAATGAAGGGTTCTCCTGTATGCCTCTCTCAATGTAGCTTAAATACGATTTGGATACTTCTGCTTTCTCAGAAAGCTCATTAATCGAGTATCCCTTCTTGATCCTTAAGCTTTTAATCCGGCCACCTATCATAGGCATAATACTCCCTTATCATAAAATATAAAGATATTTTCATTATAACGAACAAAATGTTCAATAAAAAATAAAAAATAGTGAGAATTCTCGAGATATTCTTAGAAAAAGAACGGTAATCGTTCTTTAAAACGAAAAAACGGCTGAATTTGGAATTTTTCAAAATAAGACGGATGGACTATACTCGACTTATGAGTTCGGTAAAAAGAACGAAATTAAAAAATTTAAAGAACATCAACTCACTAGGAGGGGGTTCTTATACGATACAAACGCATTAGAAAGTTTGGGAAGAAGAATAAAATCCTATTGCTTGCATTTAAGTTTGTGGCTGCCTGGTATCTGCTTATTGGGATGTCAGCAACTCTGACAGGGCAGACGAATGCATACTTTAGTGATAGGGACACAGTAACTGGGACGATCCAGGCCGGTACCTGGGAGACAGAAGAGCCAGGGTGCTCTAAGGGTGAAAAGCATGGAGAATGGGATTGCAGTTCTCTAAAATTCATTGGACAAAAATTCGATGGACAGAAGATATATGCCACAATTCAAAATACTGGGGCAGATATGAAAACGAATGGAACTTATGAAATTTATTACATCGAGAAAGGGAATCCCAAGAAAGGAAAGTCTGTTGGTGGAGTGTTAACATTTGCTCCAATTAAAGAAGGGAAAATAATAGAAGTATCCTTTATCCCTCAGCAAAGTGGATCCTATATGTTTAAAGCTTATCAGCACAAAGATCACCCTGGAAATGGAGAACTCTGGAGCGAAGAAATAAAAGTTAGTTTAGAATCAGGTGAAGCTTCCAAAGTGGAAGAAGAGAAAACGGAACAAAAAGCAGATGTAACAGAAGAGACTGCCAAGGAACAGGTAAGTAATAAGACAGAGGAAACTGGCAAAGAAGCAGCTGAACCAACAAAAGATAAACCTCAAGAGAATCCAGAGCAAAAGCCAGCAGAAGAACCAAAAGAAGAGCAGAAAGTAGAACAGCCTGAAGTTGAAGAAAAACCACAAGAGAAACCAAAAGAAGAATCAAAGCCGGAAGAAACCAAGGTAAAGGCTTCAGAAGCTCCGGTTAATTCTGGTGAAAGCACAAGTGAGGCAGGTGAATAGTTTGAAAAAAGCAATAAAAATTATTAGCAACATCGTAACAGCGGTTCTATTCATTAATTTAATTTTAATGGCCTTCCTAGTGGTCTCCTCCAAAGCATCAGGAGGAGAGCCGCAAGCCTTTGGATATCAGCTGAAGACAGTGTTATCAGGCTCTATGGAGCCTACCTTTCAAACTGGGTCTGTTATTGCAGTAAAGCCGCTTAGCTCTGAAGAAGGCAAGTCTCTCAAGAAAGATGATGTCATTACATTTCAGGCAAGCGAAGAAAAATTAATTACTCACCGAATAATCGGTGTAACCAACAGCGGAGATCATGTCATGTATGAAACAAAGGGAGATAACAACAAAACTGCAGACATGGAACCTGTGCTATCTGACAATGTAAGAGCTGTTTACACTGGTTTCACCATTCCTTTTGTAGGATATTTTATAGATTTTGCTCAATCTAAAGAAGGAAGTGCTATTTTGCTTATTGGCCCGGGACTATTACTCCTAGGATATGCAGCATTCAGCATCTTCCAGGCAATTAGAGAAATTGACCCTAAAAACAACAAAACGGATTCAGAAGAAAAAACTGCTTAATTTGGTTGCACTCCCTGTAGTAATGCAGGGGTCAATATATAAAATTATACATACCCAAAAAGGGGTAAGAGGAGGAAGCTTTATTATGAATCTTAAGAAGAAGTTAGGTATGGGAATTGCATCAGCAGCACTAGGTATTTCATTAGTTGGTGGGGGAACATTTGCATATTTTAGTGACAGTGCAGAAGCAAATGCAAAGTTTGCAGCAGGAACCTTAGATTTAAGTGCTAATCCAACTACTATTATCGATGTCAAAGACATTAAACCAGGAGATACAATGCTTCGTTCTTTTCAATTAGTTAACGGAGGTTCTCTTGATATTGCAACAATTGATTTATTTACAGATTACACTGTTACTGACGCAAACAATAATAATAATGATGATCTTGGTAAGCATATTAGAGTTAACTTTCTAATCAATGCGGATAAATTAGATGCTCCTATTTGGTCAACAACATTATACGATCTAAAGAATATGAGCCCAGATGTGATTGCAGGTAACTTCTGGAGTGGTTGGTTTGCAGAACACGGAGGAAATTTAGCAGCAGGTACTACAGATACACTTTATGTACAATATGAGTTTGTAGAAAACAATGCTGATCAAAACAAATTCCAAGGTGATTCTTTAGAACTGAAATGGACATTTGATGGTAAGCAAGGCGCTGGTGTTGCAAGATAATAGGTTATCAAAACAAAGGGTGGGAATTGTATTCCCGCCTTTTGTTAAATATATTCGTTGTGAGGGAATGCCATGAAAGTTAAAAGTTTGCTGGCAATACCTATAAAAATATTTATTATATTTAGCTTTTTATTCTTAAATGCTTTCCGAACCGAAACTGCATTATCAGCCGAGAAGGAAATTGATATAAACACCAACTCAAATGGATACCTTTTTGAAGTAGAAAATTTAAAACCAGGCGACTGGATGCCCCGTTATATAACGATAAAAAATGATGGCAAACAAGATTTTAAATATACTTCTAATATTGGAAATTCGAAGTCTGTTAAAGGACTTTTTGAGGAATTAGAGCTTGAAGTTAAGAAAGATGAAGCGATGTTATACGAAGGAAAACTTAAAGATTTTAAAGGTTTTGCTCCTAGAGATTTAGCGAAAGGGTCAGAAGAAACAATATTATTCCAAGTAACAATGCCAGAGCATTTAGGGAATGAATTTCAAGACTCTTCTGCAGAGGTTGAACTTATTTTTATTGCTGAAGCATCAGGTAACACTGAAACCGACAACGAGACACCCGGCTCAGGAGATAATAATAATTCCGGAGGGGGAACTAATAATTCACCACCATCTACAGATGCTACTGTAACCCCAGAGAAAGTTAACAAGCTCCCAAATACTGCAACTAATAATTATAATATATTACTTATCGGCGGCTTATTTTTAGGAGCCGGCAGCGTTATTCTATTATTGCGTTATAGAAGGCTGCACCGTGAACACTAAATTAAGGCCTAAGGACCAGATTCTTTAAGGCCTTAATTTTTATTAGCGTTTAGAACTTACATAAGGAGTTAATGAATATAATTATAAAGTGACTTATTTAGCGGTGAACTTATGAATAAAATTCTGCAGGATCTTGCCTTCGTAAATCTACTGGATGGCATCTTGACGTTCTTTGGACTTAACCTTTCGCTGATTGAAGAAGTGAATCCAATAATGGATTTTCTATATACTATAGAACCCCTATTATTTCTTTCTATTAAAGCTGTTTTTTCAGGCTTTTTAATCCTGCTATCAACTTCGATTAATTTTCCGCAGCAAACTAAAGTAAAGGTAATGGCAAAAGGTGCAGTTTATCTTTATTCATTAATATTAGTAATTCATGTTTTATGGATTTATGAAGCTCTATCTTAATAACCGATAGAGTAAACATACTATTCTTAGTTAAATGAGGAGGCTGTAAATGTACCGAAAGAACTGCCATAAATGCCACAAACCTTCATACAGCAGCAGCGAATCCGGAGACTGGCTATGCCCGATCTGCGGAACTGATCTAAGGAATGTCATCTTTCTGGATGCTATGACTCTTGAACCAGTCCACACGACCTTTAAAAAAAGCAAAACTCCACACACCTATTCAATAAAACAAATCAGTAAAAATTACAGAAAAAGAATTGGACTTTCCTACTACTCAAAAAATAGTTCGACTCTAAATAACAACTCTCTTTAAAAAAAGATGTTTTACAGGTAATCTAAAACACCTAAAGAATTTAGAACTTTGTCGAAAAATAAATTAATTTAATAGTAAAATATTTAATAAAAAATACAAAAAATGACAATGTTAGCAATATGGTCATAGTAGAATACATCTATGGAAAAAATTTCTTTGATCCAATAGGCACAGAAAAAGGCAAACTCATTGAAAAATGAGGACGCAAAGTCACGGGTCTAAGGTATTGTGAAAATACTACGATGGCTGGGTTGCCTGGAATACGATACGTATCCTGGGGGGAAGAATTATGACGGAGCAAAATGTAAAGGTTGATGGAATTGATCTGGAGTGGCTGCAGTTGATTATGGAAGCAAAAAACTTAGGCCTGAAAAAGGAAGAGATTAGAGAGTTTTTACATAATAATGGAGCCAGAGAGGTTCTGATCGAAGCTTAATATTCGGTATTGCTAAGTATTTCTTTTAGAGGCATATCTAAATAGAAATGCTTTTTATTTTGCCAAAAAAATAAGCCTGTATACTTAGGCTCATTACATCTATGATTTTTGTCCGCTTCTCCACTTATTAAAATCCAAAAACTCCCGAAACTGCTCCTTTGAAACACCAGATTCCATCGCTTCCTTAACAATCTTCATCCATTCTGAATCAAGCTCATCCTTGTTGATTTGCTCGTGAATTAGATGGTCAACGGGAATATTCAATACACCAGCAATTTTTTCAAGAAATTGAATCGATGGGTTAGTCTGCAGGTTGCGCTCAAGTGAGCTTAAATATGATTTTGCCACACCAGCCTGTTCAGCAAGTTCGGATAAGGACATTTTTTTATCCTGGCGAAGTTTTTTTACACGATCACCGATCATCGTATACCACACACCTTATTTTGTATGTAATTGGATTATGGTTGATATAGTTCCATATTAAGAACGTTTTGTTCAATATTATTATCATCATAACACAGTGTCAACAGATTTAAATAGTTGGTTATCCAAATTTTATAAAAATATATCTTTTGTCGCTCGTAAAAAGTAATGCTCCTCGTCAAAGGACAGGAGCATTTTGCTTTTCTATGATCTTGATAACTTGTTCCGCCGCTGTTTCAAGGTTATCCGCATTGACATGGTGGAATTCGCCTTCATAGTCATGCTGTTTAAAAGCATAGCGCGGATCGTAGTAGTGTTCTAATAATAGGCTGATAAATAGTTCATAGTTCTCTGCTTCTGCTGATTCAGCCAGCTGCTCGCGGATTTCGGGATCTTTCAAACGCTTTTTAATAAACAGAAGGCTTTCATTAACCTTCGGCTTGAACCATTCTTCTTTTTTATATGGCTCAACATAGTCACGAACGATTCGCTGCACACGTGATTTCATGCTGGAGAACATATCAATATGAATTCCGGTTCTTTTGGTATCAAGCATTTTGTCGGGCTGAATAATTTTGCCAATCCTCTTGCTTTCAGCTTCCATAATAATATAAGGGGAGCCTTTGACCTCAGAAAGGGCCTGATACAACAGGGCATCAAAAGTTTTCTGCGTACTGCCGTCACCCATTCCAAACGAGCCAAAGATCGATCCACGGTGTCCTGCCATTTCTTCAAGGTCAATAACCGGGTATCCTTTCTCACATAACACCTTCAGCACATCCGTTTTCCCGACGCCCGTCATTCCATGCAATACAACTGCTTTTTCAGGAATTAAGTCTGCTGTGTTTTCAAGAATATATTGACGGTACCCTCTATAGCCCCCAATTAAACGAGGAATCGAAACACCCGCATAGGTGATAAATGTTGTGACCGCTTTGCTGCGCATTCCGCCGCGCCAGCAGTAGATGACAGGCTGATAGCCATTATTTTTCAAGTCACGGATTTTCTCCATCATGGCTGGGATTTTAGGTGAAACGATTTCCATCGCTCTCCATTTAGCCGCATCTGAACCTTCTTTTTTATATAGAGTGCCGATTTCCACACGCTCTTCATTCGTGAAAAGGGGCACATTGACAGCACCGGGAATGCTGCATTCCTCAAACTCAATTGGAGACCTGACATCAACCGGAACTGCGCTGTCCATTTGGATATATTGATCGACTGTTATTTCTCTCATTAAAATGCCTCCAGATTTAAAGCTATTTATCGGCTGAAAAGGAAAGTTAATAATATTGTTCTTCTCCATTATACAGGATTTTAAAACTATAGTTGTCTCTCACAATCATAACCCTATTTTTCAAAAGATTGTTCTCTTAATTTTTTCTAAACATTGTAATATCAGCATATCCATTGGTTTTGCTTTTTAAAAAGGAAGTTAAATAAAAGGCAAAGGTGGTGGAAACATGTCCTTGAAAACAGAGGTTGCAATTTCAGGCGGAGGGATTGGCGGTTTGACGCTTGGACTGAAGCTGGCCCAATCCAATATTGACGTCCTCGTGCTAGAAAGGCTGGATGCCCATCCTCCGTTTATAAAGGTGAACTCCTGCAGCCAAAGAGCTTGAAAATCTTTAAGCGGCTGGATGCTTTGGATGCGGAATTCCCAATATTAAAATTGTCACAGCGGATATCCATGAATATTCACCTGAACATCAGGCTGACTTAATTATGGTCAATAACTTACTCCATTATATCCTGCCGGAGGATCGTAAACGGCTGTTATCCCGCTTGAAAAGCTGGCTAAGCCGAAAAGGGTCCATTATTATTATCACTCCCATTCTTCATTCGAAAAAAGGTGAGGAGTTTTCAAGTGTTTTTAATAGCTTCTTCTCTGCATTCGAAAATCTATACCCAACCCCGGCTGAGGAGGATATCCATCAGATCGCTAAAGAATTGAAGCTGAAAGTAAAAACCTTAAAGCCAGTCGTAACCGAAGGCGGCTGGTATTTTATCCAGCTGTCCAACAGGTAAATGAAAGCCAGTCCGATAAATGGTAGAATGGTGTAAACATGACTGAAATGGTGATTGAAATGAGAAATAATAAATACTTAGTGATTTATGAGGAGCTTGCCCAGCAAATACAGGAAGGGAAATATCCCGCCAAATCCATTTTGCCATCTGAAAATGACTTGACTGAGATGTATTCCACTTCAAGGGAAACCATCCGCAAGGCTTTAAATTTGCTTGCGCAAAACGGCTTTATCCAGAAAATACGGGGAAAGGGCTCAATGGTTCTTGACTTAAAAAAACTGCAGTTTCCCATTTCTGGACTGGTCAGCTTTAAAGAGCTTGCTGGAAAAATGGGTCAGCGTGCCGAAACGATTGTGGACGAATTTTCCCTCATTCAGCCTGACGCAGAAAAGATGAAGCATCTTCATATTGATAAAAGTGAAAAAGTATGGAAAGTCTATCGAATTCGTAAAATTGAAGATGAACGGATTATTCTTGATAAGGATTTTTTGATTGAAAAATATGTGCCTGGTTTAACGAAAGAAATATGCCAGAATTCTATTTTTGCCTATATTGAAGGCGAACTCGGAAAAAAGATCAGCTTTGCCAAAAAGGAGTTTACAGTGGAGGAACCCACTGCTGAAGATCGCAGGCTCCTTGACATGGAAGGGTTCCATGCCATTGTAGTGGTGAAAAATTACATTTACTTTGACGATGCCACGCTTTTTCAATATACGGAATCCAGGCACAGACCTGATAAATTCAGGTTTGTTGATTTTGCAAGAAGAATGGACAGCCAGGTGTTTTAAGAATAAAAATGCATTTTTACGTTTAAGAATGTCCAATACGGGAAATCTCCTTATGTGAAGATTTTTCAAAGGAGATGTTATAGATGAGTAAAAAAATCGCATGCTTAATTACCGAGATGTTCGAAGATAGTGAATACACGGAACCGGCTCAAGCATTCAAAGAAGCGGGACATGAAGTCGTGACAATCGAAAAGGAACAAGGCAAATCTGTTAAAGGCAAACAGGGTGAAGCCACTGTTCAAATAGATCAAAGCATTGAAAGCGTAAATCCTCAAGATTTTGATGCACTGTTCCTGCCTGGGGGCTTCTCGCCGGACCAGCTTCGTGCCGATGATCGATTTGTCCAATTTGCAAAATCCTTCATGGATGATAAGAAGCCAGTCTTTGCAATCTGCCACGGCCCACAGCTGCTGCTGACAGCTAAGACCCTGGAAGGACGCGACGCAACTGGCTACAAGTCCATCAAAGTCGATATGGAATACGCAGGCGCTAAATTCCAGGATTCAGAAGTAGTCGTCTGCCAAAACCAGCTGGTCACAAGCCGCCAGCCAGACGACATCCCAGCATTTACACGTGAATCGCTTAAGTTGTTAAATTAATAATAGACATCCCCCTGCCTTAGCTGGTAGGGGCTTTAGTATTAATGAGTAGATAATTTATACGGGTTTTGATACCAGAAAATTTTTATTAATACCGTGCTGATTGAAGCGAGTGCCTGCAGCGGAAATCAGCACCCCAGACAACAGCCGCAACTTATGTATAGAAAAAAACAGCCCTCAAAAAGGCTGCTTCCATAATTATTTATTCTTCCTCAAATTCCCCAGCTCTTCCACCAGCGCCTGCATTTCATTCGGGCTGAAAGAAGCTTTTTTCATGACAAGATCATAAATATCCTTCAATTCTTCATACATTTCCTCATCAAAGTGGGAAGGCTTAATAGCACCTAAGTTTAAAACCTTCAGCTTTTCCTTAATTGCTTCAATCATAAACTCCACATTCTCAACCGATTTCTCCGATAAATTAATCATTCCGGACACCCTCTCATGGTTATGTATTCACGAGTCTTCGCTTTTCTTAAAATATATAAATTATAAGTAGATAACTGTCTAGCTCCAGGCGCCATCGGCTCGAGGTCATAAGCCAATCCGTCCAAAAGGTTTAAGAACTTTCAGCCTGCTTGTCTTATGCTTGTCGCCGATAAGCGGGCGCCTTCCGCTTTTCTTTTCATCTTTCCACGTTATGAATAAATTGTCAACTTAAATTAGACTTGCATGTACTAAGGAAATTAGTAGAAAATAAAGGAGGAGTTTGTACATATTACAAAAGATAACACAAGAAAAGGGCGAGTCAGGTTTCGTCAATCTGAAAAAAGGGAAAATTGAACCGAATTTTCATATAATAATTTTGCTAAAGGAGAATAAAATATGGGGAAATCATTGTTTTGGAAAGGTGTACTATATGGAGCACTTGCAGGCGGTGCGCTAAGCCTTCTTGACAAATCCACAAGGGAAACAGTTTTTGAAAATTGCCGGAAAACGTCCAGCAATGTCGGTTATTACTTAAAACACCCAAGTGAAGCGGTTAATCAGGTCAAGGATGTTTCCAATAAGGTCAAAACAGCTATTGACCAGGTTAGTGAAGACGTTGCTTTCATTACCGGGACAGTAGAAGAAATAAGAGAGATGGCACCGGAAGTAACACAGATTGTTCAGAATACCAAACAGGCATTTTCAGATATTAAGCTGAAGGGATCAAGTGAACTGCCGGAAAAATCTGATGAAGATTCAGTTCGGATTCCGCATTAAAAATAAGTGAGGTGTTGGAATGGGACGAACTTTTTCGGCTCTGATTCCAAACTTATGGAGGAGAGTGGAAGAAGATGATGTGTTTGGACTTGCTGCCCAATTGGCGTATTTCTTTCTTCTCTCTCTTTTTCCATTATTGATTTTCTTAGTATCGCTCGTTCCTTTTTTACCAATCACACAGCAGGATATCTTGAATGTTGTTCGTGATTTTGCGCCAGGTGAAACGATGAAGCTCATTGAAACCAATATTAATGAAATTACACAAAGGAATGGAACACTGCTTTCCTTTGGGATCATCGCTACGATCTGGTCAGCTTCAAATGGTATTAATGCAGTCGTGAAGGCTTTTAATAAGGCATATGACGTAAAGGAAACTCGTCACTTTATTATTGCAAGGGGAATGGCAATTTTACTTACGTTTGCTATGATTTTTGTGTTCGTACTGGCCCTGCTTCTTCCTGTATTCGGAAGACAGATCGGTTTGTTTATATCTTCCGAATTTGGATTATCTGGACAATTCCTGGCCATATGGAATATGGTGCGCTGGTTAGGGAGTCCTTTCATTCTTTTTGTGGTGTTCACAGGGTTATATTGGATTGCCCCTAATAAAAAATTAACCTGTATAAGTGCTGTGCCGGGTGCTATTTTTGCAACAGTTGGATGGGTGCTGTCATCACTTGCTTTTTCATATTATGTCAGCAGCTTCGGCAATTTTTCCGCATATGGAAGTATTGGGGCCATTATCGTGCTGATGATCTGGTTTTACATATCGGGCATTATCATTATTCTTGGCGGGGAAATTAATGCCATCAATTCGAAGATCAATAAAGAAGATTGCTGATGAAAAAGTTTCCTTCTTAAAAAGTTTCTTTCCGTTACACAATAGTAATGGGGGAAAATGAATTCATTAGGAGGGTATCGATATGACAAAACACACGAAAAAAGACGGCGGCACCAAGCAAAAAGGCAAAAATAAACCTAAACAAAAAACATCGGGATCTGCTAACGGGCAGAACGGCTACCATTAATAAGAAATACGGAAGCGCCTTGCCCACGAAGGAATGCAGACTAAGAACGCCACGTTCTGTGGCAACGTCTGCATGACCCCCATCCTGGGGGCCTCACCTCGAGGAGGCAGGCTGCTTGCGCTAGACAGAATAAAAGCCTGGGAAACTGAGTTCCCAGGCTTTCCTTATGATCTTAATAACCTCAGGCTGTTTAAAATAACTAAAATGGTAGACCCTTCATGGCCGATTACTCCATAAGGAAGGTCAAGAATCTGCAGGAAGTTGGATGCAATCAAAAACATGATAACTGTGATGGAGAAGATGACATTCTGCTTGATGATCCGATTCATGCGGCTTGAGAGTTCAATGGCATCCGCAATTTTCGGCAGATCATTTTTCATTAAAACAACATCAGCTGTTTCCAGCGCTACATCCGTTCCTTCGCCCATGGCAATTCCGACATTCGCAGTTGCTAGGGCAGGGGCATCATTAATCCCATCACCAACCATGGCGACATTGCTGTACTTTTCCTTAAGCCCTTTCAAATGCTCCACTTTATTTTCAGGCAGGCATTCTGCAATATGCTCATTGACATGGCTTTCGCTGGCAATCGCTGCTGCCGTTGTCTGGCTGTCTCCAGTAAGCATGATAGTGTAAATTCCTTGTTTCTTTAAAAGGTCAATCGCCTGTTTGGTTTCTTCGCGGACAACATCCTTCAGGGAAATAAGGCCGATTACTTCATTGTTTTTCTGGACAAACACAACTGTTTTCCCTTCGCTTGCCATTCGATCGGCAGCACCATCTGCAAATGCTTTAGCCTCGGACTTTCCGACAAATGACGCTTTGCCGATTTTCCATTCATCGTGCCCGATTTTCGCCTTGACCCCATATCCGCTAACATCTTCAATACTTTCCGGACGAATAAGGGATTCTGATAGTGTTTCTTTGGCATATTTGACAATGGCATTTGCAAGCGGGTGGTTTGAATGACTCTCAATGGAGGCTACCTTTAGAAGCAGATCTTCCCTGGAGAGACCATCCTTGACAACTACATCGGTTACTTCAGGTTTTCCTTTTGTCAGTGTGCCGGTTTTATCAAAGGCAATAGCCTTAAGATGGCTTAAGTTTTCGAGGTGCACACCTCCTTTAAAAAGAATCCCGTGTTTCGCACCATTCGAAATGGCTGATAATGTCGCCGGCATGATTGATGCGACCAGGGCACAAGGCGAAGCGACGACAAGCAGAATCATTGAACGATAAAAGGTTTCTGTCCAGCTCCATCCTAAAAGAAAGTGAGGAGCAAACATCATTAAAACGACAACAGCTAAAACAGCTTTGACATAGGTTCCTTCAAACTTTTCAATGAAAAGCTGTGAAGGAGACTTCTCGCTTTGAGCTGATTGTACAAGCTCAATGATCTTTTGAAAAAGGGTTTCATTATTTGGTTTTGTTATTTCAACAGTAATCGATCCGTTTAAATTCACAGTACCTGCAAATACCTGGTCATCTGCCTGCTTGGATACTGGCAGAGATTCACCTGTGATGGCTGCCTCATCTAATGATGAATGACCTTTTACGATTGTTCCATCAGATGGGACCCGCTCACCTGGCTTTACCAGGATGAGATCCCCGATCTTCAGTTCAGAGACATGTATACGTTCCTCTGACCCGTCAATGATTCTAAGAGCCTCTTCAGGCTGCAGTTCCATAAGGGAAGAGATTTCCTTATGACTTTTGTTCATGGTGTATGTTTCCAATGCGCCGCTGACTGCGAAAATGAAGATCAGAATTGCGCCTTCTGTCCAATAGCCGATAATGGCTGATCCGATCGCAGCGAATATCATCAGCATTTCAACATTCAGCTCTTTATTCTCGATTGTTTCTTCGATGCCTTCTTTTGCTTTCGCAAAGCCTCCAATAATGAAAGCCAGCAGGTATGCGGCAATCGATGCAGCTTCCATTTCGCTGCGGTCCAATAACCAGCCTGCAAGGATCAATACGCCGCTTAAAAGTGCGGCAATCAGTTCAGCATGCGGCTTGATTTTTTCAAAAAGATTTTCTTCAGACGTATTGCTGCTTCTTAGCAAAGCCTTTGCCTCCATACTCATCGTTAGTCCTCCTAAATTAAATAAATTGTTTTTCAGTTGTCTTATTGAGAAGAATAATCACATTCAATACCCCTAAAAAACGACGAAAGCTGCCACCAATTAGGTGACAGCGTTAAAATCCAGTCATATCAGGTAATGCAGCTAGCATTATGCAAATATTGTATTCTATTACACTTATTTTACTATATAGCCTATGAAATGAAAAGTTAAACAGTTCCATGAAATTTGACATATTCTTAAAATGACCGGCTTTTCTCCAATACCGGCTGCTTATTCCCAAACAATGTGACAACACCAAAAATAATCAATAGCATCACACTGATAATATTAAAGAAGCTTATGGATTTGAATAATTCAATGAAAAGGCCGCCAAAATAAGGTCCGATCAGGCTTCCGATGCTAAAAGCTACTCCGCATAACAGGTTGCCGGTTGGAAGCAGATTTTTCGGCATCAAGTCCGCCATATAGGTGATGCCAAGTGAAAAAGTCGATCCGACGGCCATGCCGGCAATGAATAAGCAGACTGTGAGAGCGAGTACGTATTCTTCCAGCATGCTTGCGGCAACAAAGCTGATAAAACCGATAAAAAGAGCACTCATTAACACATTCCGTCTTCCAAATTTATCACTCATAATCCCTAAAGGAAGCTGGAATATGATTCCCCCGATTGCGAATGAAGTCAGCAAAAGGGAAACGATGGACACTTCCAGCCCGATGCGCAGGCCATAGATAGGGAAGCTGCCGTTCAAAGAGGCTTCAAGAAACCCGTAGCCCAGCGCAGGCAAAAAGGCAACCCATCCATATTTAGTTGCTTTTGAAAAACGCTTCATCGTTTCTTTGAAAGAGTTAATTTCAATGGACTGTTCCGGATAGTCATTCTTCAGAGTAAACAAAAACAGCCAGGCAACCAGACATAGAATAGAAGAAATGATAAACGGTGTGGCTTCATTAATTTTGACAAGCGGCGCCATTAAGGGGCCAACAGCAAATCCTACTCCAAAGAAAAGTCCGTATAAAGATATATTTCGGCCGCGTTTGTTTTCCGGAGAAAAGGATGTGATCCATGTTTGCGTTCCGAAATGCAGAGCATGGTCGCCTATTCCGATGAGAAGCCGCAGTATAAACCAGAACCAAAAGGATTTCCAGAGCGGAAACAGCATGAGAGATACTACCACTACTAATCCTCCGAGGATAATAACCGGCTTGTAGCCGTATTTTCGCAATGGATATTCCATAAAAGGCGAAATGAGCAGGATCCCGATGTATAAACCAGTTGCATTCAAACCATTCAAGCTTGAAGAAATGCCGTCATTTTCAAAAATTATTGCAATTAAAGGAAGCAGCATTCCCTGGCTAAAACCAGAAATGGCGACAATGCTAATTAGAATCCAAAATTGCATTGTTTCTTTATTCATAAAAAAAACCTCTTTTTCTGACGTAAGCTATAACTGTCTCCTAAATGATGGTATCGGGAATAGGGGATCTTGGCAAGAGAAAGTTGATAGTCATAATATTTTTGTTTATAGATAAAATAGTGTAATCTCTAATATTAATAAGATAAAAAGGGGCGATTACCATGGAATTTAAAATGAAGGAAGAAGCAGGTTTTTATACCGATCTGCCATTTGGACGCCTGGATGTTGCTGGGGATGAAGAGTATGGCTTCAGGCCTAATCAGCTGCTTGTCGCTTCGCTGGCTGTGTGCAGCGGCGGTGTTCTGAGAAAAATCATGAAAAAAATGCGCATGGAATTTGAAGACATTGGAATAAAAACCAGTGTGGAAAGAAATCCTGAAATCGCTGACCGTGTGGAGAAGGTACATATTCACTTCATTATAAAAGGAACTGACTTAAATGAAGCGAAGCTCCACAAAGCATTGGAATTGACAAGAAAAAATTGTTCAATGGTGCGCTCAGTGGAAGGAAGCATTGAAATAGAAGAGACATTTGAACTTATTTAAAACGCAAACAAGGAAGAGGATGCCTCTTCCTTGTTTTTATAATGCAAGCTTTTCATCAGTATCTTTGTGATAGTTGAATGAAAAATAGTATAATAATTCCTATAAAAATAATAAGAATTAAAAAATAGAAGTGAGGTGCCCAGAAATGAAATTCCAAGACTTAAATACAGCTGAAGAAAGAATCCAGCTCATGGAAAAACTCTCGGAAACGTTTTTATCAAGAGCTGGCAAAAATGATGAAGAGGGTCTATTCCCCTTTGAAAATATAAAAGAACTTAAAGAATCAGGATATACATCATTAACAGTCCCCAAACGATATGGAGGAAAGGAAATCTCCCTTTCTGAATTTCTGTGCCTCCAGGAAAAGATTGCTGAAGGAGATGGATCCACAGCCTTATCCATTGGCTGGCATATGGGCATTATCAAAAGCCTTGGCGAGAAAAATAACTGGGAAGAATCCGTATTTAAGGATTTATGTGAAGAAGTGAAAAAGGGAGCATTAATGAATAACTGTGCAACAGAACCGCAGACGGGCAGCCCGACAAGGGGAGGAAAGCCGGTTACCTCTGCCAGAAAAGAAGAAGGTTTCTGGATCATTAATGGCCGGAAAAGCTTCACAACCATGGCTCCTGTGCTTGATTACTTCAATGTGAGCGCAGTGATAGAAGACAGCGGGGAAATAGGAAACTTCTTAATACCGAGAAATTCCCAAGGTTTGGAGATAGATGAAACATGGGACAGTATTGCCATGAGAGGAACAGGGAGCCATGACCTTTTTTTAAAGAATGTAAGGGTGAAGGAGGAAGCTCTTGTTGAGCTTTTTCAGCCCGGCAAAAAAGGAGCTGCTGGCTGGCTTCTCCATATACCGGCCTGTTATTTAGGCATTGCGCAGGCCGCCCAAACATATGCCATTAATTTTGCTAAAGATTATTCCCCAAACAGCATTAGCGGTGCGATCATTGATTTGCCCAACGTTCAGCAAAAAATTGGCGAGATGGAACTCGAACTAATGAGGACACGCCATTTCCTCTATTCAGTTGCAAAAAAATGGGATGAAGCAAACGATGAAACCAGAAGCATGATGCAGCCTGAATTGGGAGCAGTCAAGCTCGCTGTAACCAACGCTGCCCTCACGGTAGTTGATTTGGCGATGCGCGTAGCAGGTGCACGCAGTTTATCAGCAAAAAATCCGCTGCAGCGCTATTACAGGGATGTGCGTGCCGGCCTGCATAATCCGCCAATGGATGATATGACGATTCAAGCATTAGCAAAAAGCGCTATAAAATAACCTAAAAAGGCTGCTGTCTTAGACGGCAGCTTTTTATATGTCTAAAGCTTCAAGTTTGATTTTTTTCGAAATTGGCTAAAGAGAAAGAACGTTTTACATAAACTATCTGCATATAATCACATAGGCAGGAATAAGCAGGCAATACTAAAAAGTAATAAGACAGTAAGGAGAAATGCATATGACAAATAAAGTTTTTATGGTATTGGCTTTTGCAGGAGTGCCGGTATCTGTCATTGGAACATTGATGCACTGGTCCAATATTTTGCTGTTTGTTATCTACTGCATCACCATTATTGCATTGGCCAGTTATATGGGAAGGGCGACAGAAAGCCTTGCCATAGTAGCCGGCCCCCGAATTGGAGGATTGCTGAATGCAACCTTTGGTAACGCAGTTGAACTGATCATTTCAATATTCGCTTTAAAGGCAGGACTGATTAGTGTTGTTCTTGCATCACTGACGGGTTCAGTATTGGGGAATTTACTTTTAGTTGCAGGATTATCATTTTTCGTTGGCGGAGTTAAATACAAAACACAGTCCTTTAATGTTTATGATGCACGCCACAACTCAGGACTTCTGATGTTTGCCGTCATTGTGGCTTTTGTTATTCCAGAAGTTTTTGCTATGACAATGGATGAAACTGAAACCATTACTTTCAGCATTGGGATCTCTGTCATTTTAATAGCTCTTTATTTAGCGGCTTTATTCTTTAAGCTTGTTACTCACCGGGGCGTTTATCAGCCAAAAGAGGAAGATAGAAGCTCTCATGAGGAGGAAACGCCGGAGTGGAGCAAAGGGAAAGCCATTGCAGTCCTGGCCATTTCGACTATTGCAGTTGCTTATGTATCAGAAAATCTGGTTCACACGTTTGAAGAAGTAGGAGAAGTGTTTGGCTGGACAGAGCTGTTTATTGGGGTAGTAATTGTCGCTATAGTTGGAAATGCAGCAGAGCATGCTTCAGCCATTGTTATGGCTTATAAAAATAAAATGGATATAGCTGTTGAAATTGCCGTTGGCTCCACACTGCAGGTTGCCATGTTTGTCGCACCTGTCCTTGTCCTGCTTTCTTTGCTGTTCCCGACTGCAATGCCTCTTGTATTTACTTTGCCTGAGTTAATTGCCATGGTGACGGCCGTCCTGCTGATGATTGTGATTGGCAATGATGGTGAAACGAACTGGTTTGAAGGTGCCACTCTGCTGGCTGCTTACGTTATTATGGGAATAGGATTTTATCTTTTATAGCGCAGACCAAACAGAAAACCGGCTCTGAAAAAAACTCAGGGCCGGTTATTTATATTGGTATTTAAGTACTTTTCATCAAAGGATTATGTTTTTCAGAGGATTGTTCTGTTCGCTTTTCAGTCATTGATCACCAACCTTCACGCTGATTTTTGACCACTAACCTGACTTGCAGATGACTTAACAAAAAACCGATTCATCCTCCTTTTAAAGTTGTAGTGGGGTTGATTTCCACTGCCCTCCTTTTGTGTAGTAAGCTTATTATAAACCATTATTAGATATTTGTAAATATTCAGATTTTTACAAAAACATTACAAAATAAAGAGTTTTTCCAGTGTAATAATCCCTAAAATAAACCTTATTTTTCATGAGAGGGATAATATCCTCTTCCTCCGAAAAAACTAATAGCAAACATAAATAGATAGTGACTTGAAAGGAGAAAGACATCATGAAAAAATACGTAAGCATCCTTTTTTTAGGTCTTATACTAATGCTGTCATTCCATCCAGCCGCAGAAGCGCAGAAAGGCAATGAAAAATCGGCAAAGCAGCCGCCGAAAGCCATTAATGTTCCTAATTCGGTTCTGAATGTTACAAAGGAGAATACTTATCCGAACCCTGCGCAGGATATGCCGACGCTGCAGCCGAGTGAATTAACCCAGCAGCTTATTGATTCATCCAAGGTTAAAATTGAAAATCCGGATCTCATTCGGATGCTGAATGAAACCTCTGTCAGCAGCACTCCATTCGCACTTGGCTATAGAGCCATCGTCTACCTCGGTCAGTGGCCGCTCAATTACGAGTCTGCCGAAACCTCTCCCAATTGGGAATATCAGAGGGTTAATACGAATTATTTCGACAACCGCGGCGGCAAAGCGCCTTACCAGATTCATTACGTGCAGGAAGCCCAAAAGGTTGTCCGTGGAGGACTGACAGCAAAGGTTCCTAGTGCTGAAGATGTAAAGAAGATGATGCTCCTCAAAGCCATGGAGAAGTCCGGGCTGCCTCTTGCTTTTGAAACGATAGTTGGGGCAGGCACCAAAAAGGATCATATCTATAACATTCCGCCTAAAAGATTAGGCTACCTATACGGTTATGCTCCTGCGATTAACGAAAAAGGGAAAGTAACGTATGGGGAAGTATATCTAATGTTAAAAGGCACCAAGAAAATGATTGTCATTAAAAATGTAACTTCTCAGGGGATTGGCGCCTGGATTCCAATTCAGGACCACGTTACATTCGGGTTTGTTGTATCTGAACGTCCAAGATAAGAAGAGCCAGCCCCGTTTTGGGCTGGCTTAATCTTTAGATATTAGAGCGTTTTGTTTTAAAATTTGTTTCTTTATAATAACTGTTCTTAACAAGGACGTTAGGGCCAAGGCATCTAACCGCCGCACAATGACAGTTCAGAGAATCAGCGAGTTTTGTGCCGCACCACTTTTGATAAATATCTTCAAGCTGATCGGTTTGGATGTTCCCTAGCGGCGGTGTATCGCCAAAGTCAGTGACAATGACATCACCGGTAAAAATATTGACATTAAGCCGCGATCTGCCATCAGGATCATTTCTGACTGTTACATTTTTGGAAGAGTGCAGTCTTCTTAGTAGATCCAGGTCTTCTTTATTGCTGCTGCAGGCATAAAAAGGCAGGGTGCCAAACAGCATCCATGTATCCTCATTCCGGACATCCAGAAGATGATGGATGGCTGATCTCATTTCTTCAAGAGTTAAAGTTTCTAATGATGAGGCGAAGTCTGATGGATACATTGGATGGACCTCATGGCGCTGACAGCTCATTTCCTCTGTAATCTGTTTATGAATTTTTTCAAGATAAGGCAATGTCCGTTTGTTTAGCATGGTTTCAGCAGAAACCATCACCCCCGCTTTCACGAGCTCTCTGCTGTTTTCGATCATCCTGTAAAAAAGCCTTTGACGCTGTTCTATTGTCGGCTTTCGCTCCATCATCGCAAAGCCGCCTTCAGTAAAATCCTCCTCAGTTCCCCAGTTATGAGAAATATGCAGGACATCCAAATAAGGAATAATCTCTTCATAACAGGTTAACTCCAATGTCAGATTTGAATTGATCTGGGTTCTGACCCCTCTATCGTGTGCATAACGCAGCAGCGGCGCAACATAATTTTTAACCGATTTTTTTGAAAGCATCGGCTCTCCGCCCGTTATGCTCAGTGATTTTAAAAGAGGAATTTCATCCAGCCTTTTCAGCAATAAATCAATGGGAAGGGCATCAGGATCCTTGGGCTGAAGTGTATAGCCGACAGCGCAGTGTTCACAGCGCATATTGCATAAAACGGTCGTTGTGAATTCAATATTTGAAAGTACCATTTTTCCGTGCTGATCGATATCGGTATAAGCTTCCCATGGATCATTTTCCGGAGTAATTGGCAAAAGTTGTGTTTTCATATGTATCTCCTTTAAATCTAAGTCCTTTGTCATTATTTAATCTTTCGAATCCCTTGTCAATCGATAGTTTGGACTAAAAATGAAATTAAAACGTTTATTTTCTCCTCCTGCGGGAATTAATTCAATAACAAACACGAAACATTTTCATTAAGAGGAGGATTTAACATGGAACAGAATAACACTTATAATACGGCAAACACAACAACAGCATTGAGATCAGATTATGGACATAACATGAACACGAACTACGATCACGATAACGGACAGAACAGCAAGCTAATGAAAGGAATAGTGATCGGGGGTATTATCGGCGGTGCTTTAGCTATGCTTGATAGCACAACTAGAACAAAAGTGAAAACAAAAGCGATGGATCTTAAAGACTCTTCTGCAAATCTCATTTCAGAAGTGAGGGAAAACCCGGGTGACGTTAAGGAAAATATGATTAACCAGTTTAAGAGTGCTTCAAATACTCTTAAAGAGGCCATTAAAGACGCCCAGAGTTTATACCAGCGTGTAAATGATGATGTTTTCGGCAACATGGATATGGTAAAAGAAGTGTCTAATGATGCCATGTCAACAGCAAAGGAAGCGAAAAGTGAGCTGGCTGATATCGGTTCAAAAGTAAAAGATGCAGGTTCAGAACTAATGGAAAGCCCTGTTGAAAACGGCGGAAATTCCTCTGGCTCAAACTATCAGACAACAAGTTCAATGAATAGTTCAGAAACTGCTTTTCCGGTTGAACGTGACGAAAGCGCAATTACCTACAGTCCAGATACGCAAGAGAACAGCAAAAACCTTTAATTAAATAATATAAAATTTCCTCTGCTCTTATGAGTGGAGGATTTTTAATTGGTTCTTTTTCCTAATGATGGTTGTTTTATATATACACGGAGGGGGTAACCCTTATTTATAAGTAAAGGACACTTTTTGGAGGTTACATTTATGGGCTATAGACGAGGTAAATCATTGTCAAAGGATATGGAAAAACAGTCTCATGAAAGAGAAACAGCTGTTGGGACTGCAGGGATGGTGGTAAGTCCTCATTCAGCTGCTACAGATATTGGCGAAAAAATACTGCGGGAAGGCGGTAATGCAGTAGATGCTGCAGCAGCCATCCAATTTGCTTTAAATGTGGTAGAGCCTATGATGACAGGCATTGGCGGCAGCGGTTTTTTAATGGTATACGACAATAAAAAGAAAGACGTAAAAATATATGATGGCCATACAAGGGCGCCAAAAGGAGTGCATCCGGAAATGTTCCTGGATGACAATGTGGAGGTAATTGACTTCCGTAAACGCTCCACTCATGGAACAGCGGTGGGCATTCCGGGAATCTTAAAAGCTTTTGATACAGCTCTTAAGGAACACGGTTCCAGGCCAATAGCCGATCTGATTCAGCCGGCAATAGAAGCTGCAAAGAGCGGTGTGGAAGTGAACTGGGTGATGGAGGAAGCTCTCCAGAAATTTCATTACAGGCTTGGTGAGGAAGCCAAAGCTTTTTATTTTCCGGAAGGCAAATCCCTTAAGGAAGGTGACAGATTAGTCAAGGATCATTTAGCTAAGACATTTAGGATTTTGCAGAAAGAAGGAATAGCCTCATTCTATGAAGGGGAGATTGCTGAAGCCATTGTAGAAACATTAACACAAGAAGGCGGCTTTATGACGCTTGAGGACCTGAAGAATTACCGGCTAACCATTGATGAGCCTATTTGGGGAGAGTATAAAGGCTACAAGATCGCTTCATCGGCTCCTCCCAGTGCTGGCGGTGTAACAGTCATCCAAATTCTAAAAATGCTGGAGAAGTTTGATTTAAGCCAATATGACGCAAAGTCCTGGGAAAAATCCTATCTGATCACCGAAGCCATGCGATTGGCTTTTGCTGACAAAGTTGCCTATTCAGGTGATCCCGAATTTTCGGATCTTCCTATTGTAGGCCTGCTTCATGATGATTATATTGCTGAAAGGGTAAAAGCAATTAATTTTGAAAGAAGAAATGATGCGATAGATTTTGGTAACCCATGGAATTATCAAGAAGGCGAACCAAATCAGATTATCCGCCAGCCGGATGATTTGGAGAAGAGTGAAACTACCCATTTCACGGTTGTCGACCAATGGGGGAATATTGCCGCATGTACATCAACCGTTGAGCATCCATTTGGATCGGGGATTATGGTTAAAGGCTACGGATTTTTATTAAATAATGAGCTTACAGACTTTGATGCCAACCCTGGCGGAATCAATGAACCAAATCCGGACAAAAGGCCTGTCAGCTGCAAAAGCCCTACGATACTTTTTAAGAATGGCCAGCCAGTCCTGACGCTGGGTTCTCCAGGCGGACCGACAATCATTGGGTCGGTTTTTCAGACGATCGTGAATATTATTGATCATAAAATGAATTTAAAGGAAGCCATTGAAGAGCCTAGAATCTTTGCCACCACAGGCCCGCTCATTGAATGGGAGCCTGGAATAAGCATGGAATCCAAAGGTGAAATGGAGTCAAGAGGATTTGAATTTGGAGATGCACCGAGCAGAATCGGAAATGTTCAGGCCATTCAGATTGACAATGAAAAAGGCCGGCTATATGGGGCAGCAGACTCCAGTCGTGAAGGAAAGGCAGCCGGAATAACAGCAGACCAAATTAAAAGCTGATGCCGATTGGCGTCAGCTTAATTTTTATTGATGAGTATATTGAGCAGTGAAATCCAAGGGCATATTAAATACATAGGGCATTTGCCGAAAAGCCGTTTTTCATGTAGGATGTAATCGAGACGAAAGGAGAGAACGTTTTGGGCAGTCCGATTCAAGATAAAAATTCACAGGTTACCTTTTTGAAACAGCGCTTAAATATGTTCCTGGACGTACTGGAAGCTATTGAGCCGGAAGACACAGAACTTGAAGACATCGACCGTTTAATTGCTATGATCGATGATCTCGAATCTAAATGCCGTGAATTTAATAACCGCGATTAAAACCGGAGCCTGAGGGCTCTTTTTTTATGGAAAGTGCTTCTTTCTTTTTGTGAAAAATTCCTCTTTTATCCTGTAAACGATTGCAACCTTTGTCTTTAAATACATTTCAGATAGGAGTATAATGGTAGACGATTAATAATTGTAATTTTCATAATAGATATGAGCTATATAGGGAGCAAAGGGAAGGGGACTAAAGCAATGAATATCGACAAGTTTCAGGAAAGCATGTATCAGCTGATTATTGAGACATCCACTAATCTTCCGCGTGATGTGCGCCGTGCGATTAAATCAGCGAAAGAAAGAGAAAATGCTGGCACGAGAGCTGCGATGAGTTTAGATACCATTACGAATAATATTAAAATGGCTGATGATAAAGTGTCGCCAATTTGCCAGGATACTGGCTTGCCAACGTTCAAAATTAAGACACCCGTCGGCGCTAACCAGCTGGTGATGAAGGAAGCGATCAAAAACGCAATCGCCCAGGCAACAAAGGACGGAAAGCTTCGCCCGAACTCTGTTGATTCCTTAACTGGTTCTAACAGCGGAGACAATCTGGGCTTCGGAACACCTGTAATTAAATTTGAACAATGGGAAAAAGATTATATTGACGCACGCTTGATTCTAAAAGGCGGCGGCTGTGAAAATAAAAATGTTCAATACAGCCTTCCTTGTGAACTTGAAGAACTTGGCCGTGCCGGCCGCGATTTGGATGGCATCCGCAAATGCATCATGCATTCTGTATATCAGGCGCAGGGACAGGGCTGCAGCGCAGGCTTCATCGGTGTTGGCATCGGAGGAGACCGCTCTTCCGGCTATGACCTTGCTAAAGAGCAGTTATTCCGTTCTGTAGATGATGTGAATCCTAATGAAGATCTCCGCAAGCTGGAAGACTATGTGATGGAAAATGCAAATGAGCTAGGCATCGGCACAATGGGCTTCGGTGGTGAGACAACGCTTCTAGGCTGTAAAGTTGGGGTAATGAACCGTATTCCTGCAAGCTTTTTCGTATCTGTTGCCTATAATTGCTGGGCATTCCGCCGCCTGGGAGTTGCGATCAGTATGGAAACAGGCGAAATTAATGAATGGATGTATCAGGAGGGCGAGCACATCGACTTTGGTGCATCTGAAGCTGAACTTGAGACAGCGGCAGTAGCAGAAACAGCTGAACAAACCGATATCGTAACATTACAGGCACCGATTACAGAAGAACAGATCCGCAGTCTTAAGGTAGGTGATGTCGTACAAATCAACGGTATGATGTACACTGGACGTGACGCCATCCACCACCATTTAATGGATCATGATGCACCTGTGGATCTTAATGGACAGGTTATTTACCATTGCGGCCCGGTAATGATGAAAGATGAAGAAGGCAAGTGGCATGTAAAAGCTGCCGGCCCGACTACAAGTATTCGTGAGGAGCCTTATCAGGGCGATATCATGAAAAAGTTCGGCATCCGTGCCGTTATCGGAAAAGGCGGAATGGGGCCGAAAACATTGGCAGCGCTTGAGGAGCATGGCGGCGTTTACTTAAACGCAATCGGCGGTGCTGCACAATATTATGCTGACTGCATTAAGTCAGTTGAAGGCGTGGACCTAATGGAATTCGGTATTCCGGAAGCCATGTGGCATTTGAAGGTTGAAGGCTTTACTGCAGTTGTCACGATGGATTCCCACGGCAACAGCCTTCATAAAGATGTAGATAAATCTTCACTTGAGAAACTGGCTGAATTCAAAGAGCGTGTATTTTAATATTTTTGTACAGGAGAGACTGTCAGCGGTCTCTCTTTTCTTTTGTGCATTTTTGCCAGCAAGCCCTGCGAATGTTTTTATTTCATTCACAAACACTAAGAAAAAAATATTGGAGGAGCTCAGATGAAAAAAATAAGTATTTTCCTGAGTGTTTTTATTCTGTTTTTTTCCGGAACAGCTTATGCGAACTACGGCAATTCACCGGTTCATTGGGGATTTAAAAAAGCCAAAAATGAGGTGCCTGCCGAAGCAGGAAAGCCGCTTGACTCACTTCTTGAAAGACATGGGTCTTATTATAAAGGCGATACAAGCAAGAAGGAGATTTATTTAACATTCGATAATGGATATGAAAACGGCTATACAGGACAGATCTTGGACGTTCTGAAAAAAGAAAATGTCCCTGCAGCTTTTTTTATAACAGGTCATTATTTAAAAAGTGCACCAGATCTCGTAAAGAGGATGGCGGCTGAAGAGCATATCATAGGCAATCATTCCTGGCACCACCCCGATATGACCAGAATCAGCGATGAAAAGTTTGTAAAAGAACTCGAAATGGTCCGTGCTGAAACTGAAAAGCTCACAGGTGTTAAGCATATGGCTTATTTGCGCCCGCCGCGCGGAATATTCAGCGAAAGGACTCTGGCTCTAGCTAAAAAGGAAGGCTACACTCACGTATTCTGGTCACTGGCTTTTGTCGACTGGAACACAGACAGGCAAAAAGGCTGGCAGTATTCTTACGACAATATTATGCGCCAGATCCATCCAGGCTGCATCCTTCTTCTTCATACTGTCTCAAAGGACAATGCCGATGCTCTCGAAAAAGCTATACAGGATTTAAAAAAGCGCGGGTATACCTTTAAGAGCCTTGACGACTTGACATGGGAGCAGGCGATTGAAGAGCGGATGTTATACTGAATTTCTGAAGGATTAAAAAGCCCGGTATATCAACAAGTGACCGATAAATCGAAAATTTAACCGATAAACTTCCAAAAGTGACCGATATATTTGAAAACAGACCGATAACATGAAATTCTGACCGTTAACTTGAACAACCAAGGAAATTTTTCTTGATCAAAGACCCGGAGATACCTATTCTTCGGGTTTCTTGCTATTTTTAACATCGTATTTAGTAAAACTTCCTTAAAAAATGCTATAATCGGGGAAAATGATAAAGGACGGATTCTTCTTGGAAAAGATACATGTAGAAGGACCTTATAATTTTGACCTTGTTCTGGACAGGCTTTCGAATGATCCTCTTAATCAGGTTGATATAGAGAACCGTTCTGTGAAGGTTCCAATGCTGCTTAACCATCATCCGGTTGTAGCAGAAGTAAAGGCAATCGGTACGACTGATAAGCCGGAGTTTTTTATTTTCGGAACGGATGGCCCCCTTAAAGAAAAAGCAGCTGTACGCTTATCGGATATTTTTCAATGGCATCTGCCGCTTGAAACAATCCACATGCATTTTCAAAACACAGAATTAAAGCCGATTTTCGATGCTCATTATGGTACTCCAATCGTTCTCGACTTTGATCCGTATGGCTGTATATTGAAATGCATTATTCACCAGCAGCTCAATCTTGCTTTTGCGCACACATTAACAGAACGGTTTGTGAAAACATTTGGATTCGAAAAGGATGGTGTGTGGTTTTATCCGCTTCCGGAAAAGGTTGCAGAACTGAAAGTGGATGAATTAAGAGAGCTGCAGTTCAGCGGTCGAAAGGCTGAATATGTAATAGGCATCGCAAAAGAAACAGCTGCGGGAAAATTAAACTTTGACGAGCTTAAAAACCTTTCAGATGAAGAAATTTATGATAAACTTATCAAATTACGCGGTGTCGGTCCCTGGACTGTTCAGAACTTTTTAATGTTCGGACTTGGCCGGCCAAATCTTTTTCCAGCTGCAGACATTGGCATCCAGAATGCCTTGAAAAAACTATATAAATTAGAAGCGAAACCAACTCTTGAGGAAATGGAGACATTCTCGAAGAGCTGGGATCCTTATTTGAGCTATGCTTCTCTTTATTTGTGGAGGAGTATCGAGTAATTTGGAGTGATGAGGCACCATGAAACAAGAACAAACAGCTAAATTAAAACTAAAGCAAACTTTCCCGCTGACAATCAAAAGGCTTGGCATCAATGGCGAAGGTGTGGGTTATTTTAAAAGGCAGGTCGTATTTGTTCCAGGAGCACTGCCTGGCGAGGAAATTACAGCAGAAGCAACAAAGGTAAATCCAAAATTTGCTGAGGCAAAAATAAAGAAAATCCGCAAAAAATCCGAGTTCCGTGTCCAGCCGCCATGCCCGGTATATCATGAGTGCGGGGGCTGCCAGCTGCAGCATCTCCGCTATGACCAGCAGCTGAAGGAGAAACGGGATATCATTATTCAAGCTTTAGAGCGCCATACAAAGCTGAATCCTGAGAAGCTGAATATCAAAGATACCAAAGGAATGGAAGATCCATGGAGCTACAGGAATAAAAGCCAGTTCCAGGTTGGCCAAAAAGACGGGAAGGTGCTTGCCGGATTATACGGCATGAATTCGCATCGCCTCATCAATATAGAGCACTGTGCGGTACAGCATCCGCAAACAACAAAGGCGACAGAAACAGTGAAACGAATTCTCCAGGACTTGAGAATCCCAATCTATAATGAAAGAAGCCGAAAAGGCATCGTTAGAACAATCGTTGCCAGGGTGGGGATCCAGACAGGGGAGCTTCAGGTTGTACTGATTACAGCTCAAAAAGAACTTCCAAAGAAGGATATCATTATTGAAAAAATCAAAAGCGAACTGCCTGAAGTAAAGTCAATCATCCAAAATGTGAATGGCGAAAAAACCTCCCTGATTTTCGGGCAGGAAACCATGAATCTTGCCGGAAGCGATTTTATCCAGGAAACGCTTGGAGATTTGCAGTTTGAACTATCTGCCAGAACATTTTTCCAGCTGAACCCTGAACAGACCGTCAAGCTTTATAATGAAGTCAAAAGAGCAGCGGCTTTAACCGGTAAGGAAAAAGTAGCTGACGCATACTGCGGGGTTGGCACGATCGGTTTATGGGTAGCGGATCAGGCAGCGGAAATCAGGGGTATGGATATTATCAGGGAGTCCATTGAAGATGCAAAGAAAAATGCTGCCCGTCATGGCATAAAACATGCTCAATATGTTGTCGGCAAAGCTGAAGAATGGCTGCCAAAGTGGACAAAAGAAGGCTGGAAGCCCGATGTCATTATCGTTGATCCGCCAAGAACAGGACTGGATCAGCAGCTGTTAAAGACAATATTAAAAGTCCAGCCGAAGAAAGTTGTTTACGTCTCATGCAACCCATCAACATTGGCAAAGGATATTTCTGTTCTTAGCTCCAAATACAAAGTGAGCGGAATACAGCCTGTGGACATGTTTCCGCAGACGGCGCACGTGGAGTGCTGTTCACTACTAGTATTAAAAGATTAAATGAATTTGGCGGTGTGTAAAACAGTCTCCCTGATTTTCAGGGGGGCTTTTGTTCCAATTACCACAACTGAAAAAGGGGAATCGATTAGTGATAACTTTTGATGAGTCTAACCGAAAAGCAGAAAAAAGCCGATGTTTTGGAATTGTGTTGGCTTAATTTTAATGGCAAAGAATATTGTCGGATATGATGCTCCACGAAGTAACTGTAGAGCACAATTCATTTAGGCGTCAGCGGGAAACCTTTGAAGCGGCGGATCTTGATATTAAGCTTTAATGCTGTGTTCATTCATGCACCGTACATTGTTGAAGCCGGCGAGAATGTTGAAGTGTTGGCCAAGCATAACGGCCGCATTGTGGCTGTAAGAGAAGGTCAGTACCTCGGCTGCTCATTCCATCCTGAATTAACAGATGACCAACGTTTGACAGCATATTTTATCGAAATGGTGAAAAAAGCGAAGAACGAACAACCTAGTAAGCATGGTTGCATGATGTATTGAGACTAGAAAACGTATAAGGGCACCTCCGCTTCTCCTATAAAAAATTTTTATCTTTCTAGAAGGAGTTTGCCATGTAAGAGAGAATAATTTATTATGATGAAATGTTATAGAATTAAAAAATAATCGAAAGCGCTTACTTATTAATGAAAGCGCTTCAATATTTCTGTAAATTTAGAATATATCGATTGACATTTTTTTTTCTGACCCATATACTCGAGTTAGAAAATGAAAATAATCAGTTGGTTTTTGAAAGGAGTTTTGGGGCATGCAAACACTGGATACAGTGGTTGTTACAGGTTATGCAAAAGCTCCACAGGGAACTTCCATGTATGAAATGTATAAGCATGCAGGAATTGTACTTGAAGTGGATCTGAAAGAACATAAAATTATCGACGCCGAATTCACATTTGTAGCAGAACTAACAAAAAATTATTTTCAAAAACTGTTGATAGGCTACTGTCTTCAAGACGGGATTGAGCCGCTGATTGAACGAATTCAAAGCTTTTATTTTGCTCCATCCCAGCAAGCGATTATTGTGGCTCTTCAAGCTGCAGTTCAACGTTACTGGGATAACGTGAAGTAAATGAATACATAACGTTTGGTTATAATAAAGTGGGAAGATGACCTCTTCCCATGGTCTTATTAAAACCGGGCAGACATGGACTCTTTGTAAGGGATGTTCGTTATAACGACATTCTTTATAGAGGATTTATGTTTTGCTCGGTTTTTATTTTTTCCAAACTGTTAACACCCAAAAAAGTCGATAGAGAGGAAGGGAAAAAAAGATGAGCAAGCTGATTACATGCGAAGAAGCTGTAAAAAAGGTTAAAAGCGGCTCACGAATTATGGTAGGTGGATTTGGACTTGTAGGAAGTCCGCTTAGTTTAATAGCCGCTTTGGCTCAGTCGGAAGTGAAAGACTTAGAGATTATTAGTAATAACCTTGGTGAACCAGGTAGAGGTCTTGGAGTTTTAGTTCGGCAAAAACAAGTAAAAAAAGCGATAGGGTCTTATTTTACATCCAACCCGGAGGTGGTTAAATCTTATCAGGATAAGGAAATGGATGTGGAGCTTCTCCCTCAGGGAACGATGTCTGAAGCTATTCGAGCTGGTGGTGCGGGACTGGGAGGGTTTTATACACCGGTCAGCGCAGGAACAAAAATCGCTGAAAACAAAGAAGAGCGTATTATTAACGGTAAAAAAAATGTATTCCAGGAGCCTCTTAATGCCCACTTTGCTTTAATTAAAGCGAATAAAGCGGACCATTTAGGAAATTTAATTTACAACAAGTCGGCAAGAAACTTCAATCCGATGATGGCCACAGCTGCGGATGTAGTTATTGCAGAGGTAGACGAGATTGTAGAGGTTGGGCAAATTTCTCCAGAAGAAATTGTCACCCCTCATTTATACGTTGATTATATCGTTGTGAAGGAAGGGAACTAGCTTGAACGTGAAACAATACATTGCTGCAAGAGCGGCGAAGGAATTGAAGGATGGCGATATTGTGAATTTGGGGATAGGGATTCCAACGCTAGTGGCTGATTATATTCCATCCGATGTTAAAGTTTTTTTACACTCGGAAAACGGTATCCTTGGAGTAGGTCCTACCCCTGATCTAGAGCATATTGATCAGAATCTTGTCAATGCAGGAAAAATGCCTGTCACAGTATTGGAAGGTTCATCCTTTTTTGATAGTGCTTCTTCATTTGCAATGATTCGCGGAGGACATGTAAGCGTCTCGATTCTCGGTGTGCTGCAAATTGATGCAAAAGGGCGAATCGCCAACTGGGCAGTACCAGGAAAAAGTGTTCTTGGTGTAGGTGGGGCGATGGATTTATTGGAGGGGTCAAAAAAGGTAATCGTAACAACGATGCATACGAATTCCCAGGGAGAGTCAAAAATCGTTAAGGAATTAACCTATCCGATCACATCGGAACGGAAAGTAGATTTAATTATTACCGATTTGGCGGTGTTCGCTGTAAAGAAAGATGGACTTCATCTTATTGAGCTGTCCCCAGGAGTTTCCTTTGAGGAAGTTCAACAGAAAACGGACGCCCCGTTCCATATTGCTGAATCTTTCAATAAAGGCAAAGAGGTGACTGCGTAGTGGTTGTAATCGTAAATGCATATCGGACTCCTATCGGAAACCTTGGCGGATCACTGGCTGATACGCGCCCGGAAGAGCTAGTATCTCTCATCATGAAAAATAATCTTTCGTCTTCTGGTTGCGGTGCCAATATTGTCGATGAAGTCATCGTCGGCCAAACAAAGCAGAGTGCGCATGCTCCGAATATTGCAAGAGTCGCGACATTACAGGCCCATTTTCCAGAATCGATTCCTGCTTATACAGTCCATCGTCAGTGCGGTTCGGGTTTGCAGGCCGTCATTAACGGGGCGATGTCCATATTGACAGGCCAAGCGGACGTCGTTTTAGCAGGAGGTGTCGAAAGCATGTCACAAGCTCCTTATTATACGGTTGAAACTCGATTTGGACTTAAGGTGGGAAATATGACTCTGTATGATTCAAATACGGAGAGTCAACCAAAATCGCAGCCAGAGGAGATATATGGTCATTTCACGATGGGGCAAACAGCCGAGTGGCTGGCTGAAAAATATAACATTAGTCGCCGTGAACAAGACGAATTTGCCTTCATGAGTCAGCAGAAAACAAAACGTGCAATTGAAATGGGCAATTTTGAAGAAGAAATCATTCCTGTTCCGGTAAAGGAAGGAAAAAAGGGGATCAGACACTTTGCGATAGATGAGTACCCAAGATTGACGGACATTGAAAAGTTAGGAATACTAAGTCCTGTGTTTCAAAAAGATGGTACAGTAACAGCCGGAAACTCATCCGGCAGAAATGATGGAGCCTCGATGCTGTTGTTGATGTCGGAAGAAAAAGCGAAACAACTTGGAGTGGTCCCGATGGCAAGGATTCGTTCTTTTGCTGCTGCGGGAGTATCACCAATAGAAATGGGAATCGGTCCAGTTCCCGCCTCCCAAATTGCGTTGAAAAAAGCGGGACTTCGTTTGGAAGATATCGATTTGATTGAATTAAATGAAGCATTCGCTGCTCAAAGTCTTGCTTGTTTAAAAGAATGGGGCATAAAAGGAGACAACGTGAATGTAAACGGAGGGGCGATTGCCTTAGGCCATCCACTTGGGTGCTCCGGAGCAAGAATCGTCACTACATTATGTCATGAGCTTGAAAAACAAAAAAGGCAATATGGCCTTGCGACGATTTGTGTGGCAGGGGGATTAGGAATGGCAATGGTGGTGGAAAGATGGATGGAATAAAAAAAGACTACGTGTTTCATCGTGATTTAAAAAAGGAGTACCCTATTATTACCCACGGTGTAGGGGTCTATTTAATAGATGAGAACGGGAAAAAATATTTGGATGCTTGCTCGGGAGCGGTTGCAGCCAACTTGGGCCATGGGATTATTTCTATAGGAGAGTCCATGGCAGAACAAGCAAAAAAAGCAGCCTTCGTCCATACTATGCGCTTCGAGACAAAAGCGTTGCATGAACTGGCAGAAACAATCGGAAAAATGGCTCCAATCCATTTAAATAAGGTGTATTTTACAACCGGAGGCTCCGAAGCAAATGAAAGCGCTTTGAAGCTGGCGAGGCAATTTCATAGGGATGCCGGCAGACCCCAAAAACACATTGTGATCGGGCGATGGCAGTCCTATCACGGTAACACCATCGGTTCTTTATCAGCAGGAGGAGACGTTAAAAGAAGGCATGCTTACACTCCTAATCTTTTAAACTATGCACATGTCTATTCGCCGTACTGCCACCGATGTCCATACGATCGTCAAAAAAATGATTGTTTATCCAAGCAAAACTGGACGTGTGTAACGGATATTGAAAAAACCATTTTAGAGCTTGGCCCTGAGAACGTGTCTGCTTTTATCGCTGAACCGATTGTCGGAAGCCAGCAAGGTGCTGTTCCACCGCCACCAGGGTATTTTGAGAAAGTGCGAGAACTGTGTGACCGTTACGAAATCGTCTTAATTATCGATGAAGTAATGACTGGATTCGGCCGTACTGGTACCAACTTCGCGACAGAACAAATTGGAATCGAGCCTGATATTATTACATTTGGAAAAGGGGTATCAGCGGGATATGCTCCGCTAGCCGGTATGATCGTTCATGATCGGTTAATCGATGGACTCATACAAAACAGCGACGGGAAATTCATTCACGGTTATACATATAGTGGGCATCCTGTGGCAGTTGCTGCCGGTCTAGCTGCATTGGAAGTGTATGAGCAAGAAATGGTACTGGAAAACGTCAAAAAACAAGGTCCCTACCTTGTCAACCGTCTTTTGGAGCTTAAGCAAAAACATTCTTACATATCTGATGTTCGTGGCAAAGGGCTTTTAATCGGTATAGAGCTTGTGAAGGATCGTAAGCATGATTTGTTGTTTGATCCATCTGAAAAAGCTGCTGAAAGATTGAATGGAATTGCGATAGAACTCGGCGCGGTTTTTTATCCTGGTTCCGGTGCAATTGACGGCACAAAGGGAGAGCACCTTATCATTAGCCCTCCTTTAAATGTCACGAATACAGAAATTGATGAGATTGTGAGAATTTTAGATGAATCATTCACGATATTCAAGGGTCTTTTAAGAAAGGATGAGCTATATGAAATTACAAAATAAAACAGAAGAAATTCAAGAAAAAGCAAAAAAACATTTATCACCAGTCATGACAAGGGTGACCGAGCTTGTCATTGAAAAAGCGCATGGCGCCAAATTTTGGACGACAGACGGAAAGGAATATATAGATTTCGTTTCAGGAGTGGCCGTCAATGCAGTCGGGCATACAAACGAAAAAATGGTAGAAGCCATTAAAAAGCAAGCTGAAGCCTTGATTCATCTTGGATTGAACTATGGTTATTATGAAACTGCAGCGAATTTGGCGGAAAAGCTTGCTCATATCACACCAGGGAATCTAGATACTGTCTTTTTCTCCAATTCGGGAGCAGAAGCCATTGACGGTGCGCTTAAACTAGCAAAGGCAGCCACAGGCAGACCTGCCATCATTGCTTTTGAAGGTTCGTTTCATGGCCGTACATTAGGAGCAACAGCCATTACAGCATCAAGCTCTAAATATCGTCGTTATTATGAACCGATTTTAGGCGAGGTGTATCACGTTCCATATCCGTATCCTAGCCAGCTGAAAAACATTAGAGAAAGAGAAGCTGAAGAGTATTGCTTGAATCAGCTTCAAAAATTGTTCGATTTACGCGTGGATCCCTCACGAGTAGCGGCCATCATCATTGAACCGGTCATGGGTGAAGGCGGCTATTATCCGGCACCGCCAAGCTTTTTGCAGGCGTTAAGAAAGATTACAGAGGAACACGGCATTTTGCTTATCTTTGACGAAGTACAAACAGGATTTGGCCGTACAGGCAAAATGTTCGCGGCAGAGCATGCGAATGTGGCTCCTGATATTTTAGTTCTGGCAAAAGCCCTTTCCGGCGGCATGCCTCTTGGTGCCATTGTAGCAAGTCGTGAGCTTCATGAAAAATGGCCGACGGCTGGTCATGGTTCGACATTTGGAGGAAATCCAGTTTCTTGTGCTGCGGCATTGGCAAACATTGCGGTCATTGAGGAAGAGAAGTTAGTAGAACGCAGTGCTAAACTCGGTGCCAAGATTGTCGGCCGACTTCATAACTCGGTAGGACATTTACCGGGCATTGTTGAAGTCCGAGGAGTCGGCATGATGATCGGTATTGAATTTGATTCGCAATCTGCTGCTTTATTTGTACCGAAAATTAAATCCAAAGCACTGGAAAATGGCTTGCTCATTATGAACTGCGGGGTAAGCGGGCAAACGATCCGATTAATGCTGCCTCTTAATATTCAAGAAGATGTGCTTGATATCGGATTAACGATTTTAGAAGATGTGATAACAGAAACAATTTCAGGAAACTAATTTTCGATTCCTCGGAATACCACGAAAAGGGAGGTCAAGTTGATGTCTAGTCAATTCAAAACAGATATTCTTCAGGGAGATCTTTATATAAATGGAAAATGGGTAAGTGCCTCCGATCAGTCCTACTTTGAAAGCTTAAATCCGGCAACAGGGGAACTTGTCGGCATATGTGCGGCCGCCACAACGGAGCAAGTGGATGAGGCTGTGGCAAAAGCGAATGAAGCGTATTCAAAATGGAAGAACACCCCCATTCCAGAACGAGCGGCTTATTTAACGAAAGCAGCCCAATTGTTTGAATTACGAAAAGAGGAACTTGCTAGTGTCATGACAATGGAGATGGGTAAAGTACTACCTGAGTCATTAGGCGAAGTTGGAGTGGTCATTGCCACTGCTCATTATATGGCAGGAGAGGGACGACGCCTATTTGGAGAAACGGTCCCTGTGGGCTACCCAGACCGGAACGTAAGAATGGTTCGTGAACCTCTTGGAGTTGCAGCGTGCATTACCCCCTGGAACTTCCCAGTTGCGCTTGCTTCCTACAAAATCTTTTCAGCCTTGATTGCTGGTAATACAGTCGTATGGAAACCTGCATCAGAGGTTGCGCTATCGGCAAAGACTTTTGTGGAAGTGTTAAATGACGCTGGATTGCCAGCAGGGGTTGTGAACTTAATTACTGGTTCAGGAAGAACAGTCGGACAAACACTCGCAGAGCATTCAGATGTTAAAGTCATTTCGTTTACGGGCTCAACAGAAGTCGGACAAAAGCTGGCTGAAATGAGCTGTAAAACGTTAAAACGTATTTCATTGGAATTGGGTGGGAAAAATGCAGTAATCGTCTTGAAGGATGCGGACTTGGACAAGGCGGCAGACGGAATCGTAAAATCAGCATTCACGACAACTGGTCAGCGCTGTACAGCGGCAAGCCGAGTAATCGTCGAGCGTCCAGTAAAGGAACTGCTCCTACAAAAAGTAGTAGAATTAACAAAGTCTTTGAAAATAGGAAATGGACTTGTAGAAGGGATACAAGTGGGTCCTCTCGTAAATGAAGATCAGCTTCATACAGTCGAAAAATATGTGAAAACAGCGATTGAAGAAGGTGGAAATATTTTGTCAGGTGGGCAGCGTGTCAAAGAATTGGGAGGCTATTATTATGAGCCAACAATCATTGAGAATGTGAAACCGAATGATACCGTTGCACAGGAAGAAATATTTGGTCCTGTTCTTGCCATCATTGAAGTAGATTCATATGAGGAAGCCATGGAGGTAAATAACGGGACAATTTATGGGCTATCGACTTCCATTTATACAGAGAGCCTTCATTATGCGAACCGTGCTGCTAAGGAAGCGGTAAGCGGACTTGTTTATATTAATAACGGTACGTCCAATGCCGAAATGGGAGTTGCATTTGGAGGCATGAAAATGTCCGGAAATGGACACCGTGAAGTTTCCCATCATGCATTCGATGTCATGACAGAGTGGAAGTCGATTTATACGAACTATTAATAAACGGGCCATATCTATTATAAGGTGGGAGAATATGAGAAAACACCGTATTGGAATTGCATTCTTTTACCATGAATCCCACAGTTTTAGTCCGATGAAAACCGAAATCGAACAGTTTCGAAACGAAGGCTATTTTATCGGTAATGAAATTTATGATGCCTATCTTGGAACGAAAACAGAAGTGGGTGGGTTTCTGGATGTATTGAAACAGGAAGATGATGTAGAGATCGTGCCGCTGATTTGTGCGGCAGCGGTCCCATCGGGCGTAGTATCAACAGAAGCGTATTCAATCATCGAAGAGCAAATGCTCCAGTCAATCCGGGAGGCTGGAAGGCTGGACGGAATATTGCTTGCACTGCATGGAGCGATGGTCGTGGAGCACCTCTTTGATCCGGAAGAGCATCTACTGGAAAAAATTCGCGGGCATATCGGATCGAATGTTCCAATCGCGACGACCCTGGACATGCACGCCAATATAAGCGAAAAAATGATTGATTACACACCGCTTCATTTTGGATTTAAAACATATCCGCATATTGATATGTACGAACAAGGCATTCATGCTGCAATCGCTTTGTTAAAACAATTAAAGGAAGGTGTGACATACTACGCTTCTTTTGAAAAATTGCCGATGATGCCTCCATCTATCAATATGAGAACAGCAGAAGGACCAATGCACAAAATGATAGAATGGGCAAAACAAGCTGAAGAGGAAGAAGGAATTTATAATGTGTCCGTATTTGGCGGCTTTCCTTATTCGGACATTCCCATAGTCGGTGCTAGTATACTTGTTGTTTCGCTCGATCCGCAAAAGGGAAAAGAGACGGCTGAAAAGCTAGCTTCCTTGTTTTGGAGTGTAAGAGAAGACTTTATCATGGATTTGCCTGGTGTGAAAGAAGGACTGAATTTGGCATTATCGTTAGAAGATGACAAGCCAATCGTGCTGGCAGATATTTCAGATAATCCGTTAAGCTGCGGAAGCGGGGATACAACAGATCTGCTTCGAGAAATGGTGCAGGTGAATATTCCTGGTACGCTGTTTGGAGGCCTCTATGATCCCGAATCCATTGAGGTTTGTCGCAAGGCAGGAGTAGGAAAAAATGTATTGCTGTCCCTTGGAGGGAAAGTATCACCTGAATTTGGGGAGTCAGTACAGGTCGAAGCAACGGTAGTGGCTATATCTAACGGTATATTTCACAATTCAGGCCCCTTCAATCAGCATTTAAAAGTCGATTTGAAGGGAACGGCACACATTCGCGTTGGCAATATGGATATACTCCTCATTGGAAGGCCGATGTCAGCGAATGATCCGGAAATGTTTCGTCATATTGGCCTTGAGCCTTCGACAAAAAGAATTCTTGGGTTAAAAGCTAAAAATCATTTCCGGGCAGCGTTTGAGCCGATTGTGGGCCGTATTATTTATGTGGATGCACCTGGTGTTGCATCCAATCGTTTAACAACTTTTATGTATCGTCAAATTCCAAGGCCAATATGGCCGTTGGATGATATCCAATATGAAATGGATTCGAGGGGGAAGAAAAATGGAAACATTGAATAAATCCTACTATGTTGAAGTACCGGCTTCATTAAATCCAGAACAGCTAAAAATGATGATGGAGCTTGAAAAAGATGCGTTTCCGGGATTAGGGGCTGTAGATGAACAAACTCTTATTCCGCTTACACGTTACGGGAAACTCATTCAATACCGGCAGTCAAATGATCCAATGCCGATTGCAATTTGTGAATTGATGAGGGATTACAAGGATATTCATAAAGCCTATATTTTTGGGTTTTATGTCCGCTCTGACCAGCAAGGGAAAGGAATAGGGAAATTATTTTTACAGGAGATTTATCCGATTCTGAAACAAGATGGTTTTCATAAGGTTTGCTTAACGGTCAGTACTAAAAACAAGGCGGCGGTCAAGTTATATGAAAAATTAGGGTTCGTCATAAAAGAGACGAGATTCGATGAATTTGGCGAAGGGGAAAGTCGCTATTATATGGAGTACTTCATTTCTTAATTAAGTAATGTTCAAGGGAGAACACGTCAAAAACGGTCTATAAAAATATGTTATTTATGGAGGGATTATGATGAGAAACAATTTATTCAAACCGAAAAGACATTGGAAAGAAATCGAGCTTTGGAAGGATGTAACGGACGAGCAATGGAACGATTGGGTTTGGCAGCTGACGAATACAATCAAAAATTTAGAAGACTTAAAGAAAGTAGTTAACCTAACACCAGAGGAAGAAGAAGGAGTTAAAATCTCAACGAAAACAATCCCGTTAAATATCACGCCATATTATGCATCGCTTATGGATCAAGATGATTCAAGATGTCCGGTACGAATGCAGTCAGTTCCGATTTCTCAGGAATTGCATAAAACAAGATATGATTTAGAAGATCCCCTTCACGAAGATGAAGATTCACCGGTACCTGGTTTAACACATCGTTATCCGGATCGCGTGTTGTTCTTAGTAACAAACCAATGCTCCATGTACTGCCGTTACTGCACAAGAAGGCGCTTCTCTGGACAAATCGGAATGGGCGTACCAAAGAAACAATTAGACACAGCGATTAATTATATCGCATCTAATCCACAAATTCGAGATGTGTTAATTTCAGGAGGAGACGGGCTCCTGATTAATGACAATATTTTAGAATATATTTTAAAGAATTTACGTGAGATTCCGCATGTTGAAATTATTCGTATCGGTACTAGAGCACCTGTAGTGTTCCCACAGCGTATTACCGAAAATCTTTGTAATATCTTGAAAAAGTATCATCCAGTTTGGTTGAATACACATTTCAATACATCCATTGAAATTACGGAAGAATCGAAGCGTGCATGTGAAATGCTTGCAAATGTTGGTGTACCTGTTGGTAACCAGGCGGTTATTCTAGCAGGCATTAACGACAGTGTACCAATCATGAAACAGCTTATGCATGATCTTGTTAAAATTCGCGTTCGTCCATATTACATTTACCAATGCGATTTATCAGAAGGTATCGGTCACTTCCGTGCTCCAATCAGCAAAGGATTGGAAATCATGGAAGGACTTCGTGGCCATACATCAGGTTATGCCGTTCCTACATTTATTGTTGATGCACCTGGTGGAGGCGGTAAAATTCCATTGCAACCGAACTATATCATTTCTCAAAGTTCCAATAAAGTCGTTTTACGTAACTTTGAAGGTGTAATTACATCGTATCCAGAACCACAAAATTATCAGCCGGGTGGTGCGGAGGATTATTATAAAAAGGTTTATCCTGAAGTGTTTGAAAAGTTTGAAAGTAATGGTGTTCTATCCATTATTGATGATACGAAATTTAACCTTACACCTGAAGGATTAAAACGTTTAGACCGCCGCAAAACGTATAAGGAAAATCCTGAGCATAGCTCTTTAAAGAATAAACGTGAAAAGCGTGACGAGTTAAAAGAGAAAAAATTCCAGGCGCAAATGACTAAGTACGAGACAGTGGGAGCAAAGGAGGAATAATTTTGATTTGTCAATGGTGCGAATCTGACACAGCACGTGAAACCAGCAACACTGTGTATTGGGAACTTCCAGATGGAACAAAAGTAATCGAAATTCAGGACACACCATCCATTCATTGCTTGGAATGCGGAATCACCTATCAAACAGATAATACGGTGAAAGAAATTGAGGATCAGCTATTTTTAATTGATTGCTCAAAGCTCGAAAAAAGTATAATGTATGAAACACTTATGGCCGCTCCACGCTTATTGAAGCGAAACTACTTTGATTTTGCGAAATAATTAGCAAGCTGTCTCCCGTTTTTCCATATTAAGCCAGAGATGGATTTTTATTCTTAAGGACAATTATCCCTATCATCCACAAGAAAGGATAAATTGTCCTTAAGAACCAGAAAGTTTAGTTATCAATCAGTAGGGATATACATAATCCAACTGATTGAGGTTTATTTATTATGTATTATTTGTATGCGTTTTCTTGTCAGCTAAGTAGATACATCGAAAAAGAAGATGAACAATGAACATAGGTTTTCTAAAAAGTTAAATAGATGCTTATAGTTCAAAAGTGAAAGGAGACAAGAATGGAAGCAATCAAAAGCTATAATAATAACCAAAATAATCAGAAAAAACAGAATAGTAAAAAAAGCAAAGAGCTTATTAAACGTAAACTAAAGGCACGTCACATGACGATGATTGCTATTGGAGGGTCAATAGGGACAGGTTTATTTTTAGCGACAGGGGCGTCCATTCAAACCGCTGGACCTGGTGGAGCGCTAATAGCTTATGGAGCTATCGGCATCATGGTCTACTTTTTGATGACAAGCCTCGGAGAAATGGCTACCTTAATGCCGGTTTCGGGATCCTTTTCAACATATGCCAGCCGTTTTGTCGATCCGGCATTTGGTTTTGCGCTCGGTTGGAATTATTGGTTCAACTGGGCTGTTACATTGGCGGTTGAAATAGTTGCATCAGCTATTATTATGAAGTTCTGGTTTCCGGATGTACCGAGCATCGTGTGGAGTGCACTTTTTTTAGGACTAATCTTTTTCTTGAATGCATTGTCGGTTAAAAGTTACGGAGAATCCGAGTATTGGTTCTCATTAATAAAAGTAGTAACAATCATCGTTTTCATTGGAGTTGGTTTGCTCACCATTTTCGGTATTCTTGGCGGACAGTTTATCGGGTTTAAAAACTTTACTTCAGGAGATGCACCGGTTCATGGAGGTCTTTTTTCCATATTAAGTATTTTTTTCATTGCAGGTTTTTCTTTTCAAGGAACTGAACTGGTGGGGATTGCTGCAGGAGAAAGTGAAGAGCCAGAGAAAAACGTACCAAAGGCGATTCGTCAAGTATTTTGGCGTATTCTTTTATTCTATATCGTTGCCATAGCTGTCATTGGCCTTATTATTCCTTATACAAGTCCTGACCTGTTAGGCGGGGATGTTGACAGCATTGCTGTCAGCCCTTTTACCCTTGTATTTGAGAAAGTGGGCATTGCATTTGCGGCATCTGTGATGAATGCGGTCATTTTGACATCAGTCTTATCGGCAGGGACTTCTGGTTTATATGCATCAACACGGATGCTTTGGTCCATGGCAAGGGAAGGTCAGGCACCTAAATTTTTACAAAATGTAAATGATCGTGGAATTCCCATGAATGCCCTTGTAATTACGACGATTATCGGAGGCTTGGCCTTTTTAACCTCCATTTTTGGAGATCAAGTGTATACATGGTTATTAAATGCGTCAGGCTTAACTGGATTTATTGCATGGATTGGAATTGCAGTCAGCCACTACCGTTTTAGAAAAGCATATATGGCCCAGGGCAGGGACATGAATGATTTGAAATTTAAAGCGAAATGGTTCCCGCTCGGTCCAATTCTTGCTTTTGTGATGTGTATCTTTGTCATTTTCGGCCAAAATTATCAAGCTTTTTTAACTAATGAGATTGATTGGTATGGAGTAGCCGTGTCCTATATTGGTTTACCGATCTTTTTGGCATTATGGCTCGGGTATAAACTGGTTCATAAAACGAAGGTCGTTCCACTAAAGGAATGTTATTTTGAAGAGATGTCATCTAAATAGAGATACCGTGACTCGTTTCGCTCCGCAACTCATTATTAGCCAGGGAATTTAGATTGGGTGATTGAACGAATTCAAAAAGTGTTGTCTTAGATTTCCAACTAACACAGTAGGGGTGCCATATGGGAGAAGTAGGGGTAAAAGAGCGCAATAAAGAACAAAAGTCAGATGAGTCTATGAACCTTTTAACATCAACACAGATTGTGATAAAAGAAGCCTTAGAAAAATTAGGTTATACAGATGAGTTGTACGAACTATTAAAAGAACCATTGAGAATGCTCACTGTTCGTATGCCTGTTAGAATGGATGACGGATCGACTAAGATATTCACTGGATATCGCGCGCAGCATAATGATGCTGTTGGTCCGACTAAGGGAGGAGTTCGTTTTCATCCAGAAGTGGACGAGGACGAAGTTAAGGCATTGTCGATGTGGATGAGTTTAAAATGCGGCATTGTCGACCTACCATATGGAGGCGGAAAAGGCGGTATTATTTGCGACCCAAGAACGATGTCAATGGGAGAACTAGAGCGGCTAAGCAGGGCTTATGTTCGGGCAATCAGCCAAATTGTAGGACCTACGAAGGACATACCTGCTCCAGATGTTTATACAAATTCACAAATTATGGCGTGGATGATGGATGAATACAGCAGGCTTCGTGAATACGATTCGCCTGGATTCATTACAGGGAAACCACTAGTACTTGGCGGCTCGCATGGCCGTGAAAAGGCTACCGCACAAGGAGTGGTCATATTCATTGAGGCAGCTGCAAAAAAACGTGGAATTGCCATCAAAGGAGCTCGGGTGGTCGTTCAGGGGTTTGGTAATGCAGGGAGCTTTTTAGCGAAATTTATGCATGATGCCGGAGCAAAGGTCATTGGGATATCGGATGCTTATGGTGCCCTATATGCTCAAGATGGTTTGGATATTGATTACTTATTAGATCGTAGAGATAGCTTTGGAACGGTAACAACATTGTTTGATAACACGATTACAAATGAAGAGTTACTCGAACTTGACTGTGACATTCTAGTTCCAGCTGCAATTTCAAACCAGATTACCGCAGCTAATGCACATAATATCAAAGCTTCGATTGTTGTCGAGGCAGCTAATGGACCAACAACCTTAGAAGGGACTAAAATACTTTCTGATAGGGGTATCCTGTTAGTGCCAGATGTTTTAGCGAGTTCAGGAGGAGTAACTGTTTCCTATTTTGAATGGGTTCAAAACAACCAAGGCTACTATTGGTGTGAAGAAGAAGTTAATGAAAAACTTCGTAAGGTGCTCGTCCAATCGTTTAAAAATGTTTATGACACATCCGTACGAAGGAAAATTAACATGCGTTTAGCCGCTTATATGGTAGGTGCTCTTAAAATGTCTGAAGCATCAAGGTTTAGAGGCTGGGTATAAATTCGAGGGAAAAGGTACAGTTCTAGGGGCAAGCAAACTCACCAACATCCTCGTGTATTGTCACATGCATTCCAACACGTGGAGAGTGTATCGGAACTTGTACGAAGCAATAACTGAATTAAAAAGTAGAAGTTTTATGTAACGTCGAGAACTGCAAGTATTGGGCTGAAGGTGATAAGTGCGAAGCCGACTCTATTTATATGATTGGTCAGAATGGCAGAGAAGCTGATGATGTAGAGGAAACAGCCTGTAAAACGTTTGAGCATAGTGAATAAGAATGAGAATGCCTGATGGCTGGAGGTTTGAACGATTCCCGCCCTCAGGTTTTTTACATACAAAAAAGAGAAGCATTTAAAGCCCGCTATGTTTCTTCGGAAAGGGTATAATAAATGACAATGACAACAAATCCATGCAGACAAGGTAGGAGATCGAATGACAATTAACAATGAACCAGGATGGAATTTTGATAATAGCTATTCGCGTTTGCCAAACACATTCTTTTCGAAAGTAAAGCCAAACCCTGTGCAATCACCTGACCTGGTGATCCTGAATGAGCCCCTGGCAAAAACTTTGGGATTAAACATAGATGCACTGACAAGCGAAAAAAGCATTGAGATACTTGCAGGCTGTCAAGCACCAAATGAAGCTGAACCTCTCGCTCAAGCTTATGCAGGGCATCAGTTTGGGCATTTTAATATGCTTGGAGATGGACGGGCAATGCTGGTTGGCGAGCATATAACCCCTGAGGGTAAACGGGTCGACATTCAGCTGAAGGGCTCCGGCAGAACCCCGTTTTCTCGAGGTGGAGATGGCCGGGCGGCTCTTGGCCCGATGCTCCGTGAGTTCATTATCAGTGAAGCCATGTATGCCCTTGGAATTCCCACTACCCGCAGTCTGGCAGTTGTTACAACAGGTGAATCCATTATCCGGGAAACAGAGCTTCCAGGTGCAATCCTAACAAGAGTGGCTGATAGCCATATACGGGTGGGCACTTTTCAATATGTGGCGAATTGGAGGCCAATTGAGGAGCTTAGAAACTTGGCCGACTACACGATTCAGCGCCATTATCCTGAAAGTAGAGTAGATGAGAATCCTTACCTTGCTCTCTTGCAGAAAGTGATCTATCGACAGGCTGCACTCATTGCCAAATGGCAGTTAACAGGTTTTATCCATGGAGTTATGAACACCGACAACATGGCAATTAGCGGAGAAACCATTGATTATGGTCCGTGCGCCTATATGGATGATTATGATTTGGCAACCGTATTCAGTTCCATTGACAGAGAAGGCCGCTATGCTTATGGAAATCAGCCATATATTGGCGGATGGAATCTCGCCAGATTTGCTGAAACGCTTTTGCCTCTGCTGCATGAAAATGAGGAAGAGGCTGTAAAGATCGCCCAGGACGCAATTTCGGAATACAATAAAATTTATCAGGACCATTGGCTTGCAGGGATGAGGACAAAGCTCGGGATTTTTAATAAAGAAGCACAAGATGAAGCCCTTTTTACCGGCCTTCTAAAGATTATGCAGAAGTCTGGAGCAGATTATACAAACACCTTCCGATCATTAACTTTGGGCAAGTTTGAGGGAACTTCAGTATTTGATGACCAGGAATTTGCCAACTGGCATGGACAATGGCAGGAAAGGCTGAACAGGCAGAAGGAATCTAAAGAATCAGTGAATGAGCTAATGAAAAGCAGCAACCCAGCCGTCATCCCCCGAAATCACAGAGTCGAAGAAGCTTTGGTCGCAGCTGCTCAACATGGGGATTACAGCGTGATGAAAAAGCTTCTTGAAGCACTTGAGAATCCTTATGCCTATACTGAAAATCAGGAAGAATACTGCAAACTGCCAGAGACAACAGGCACTCCTTATCGAACATTTTGCGGAACATGAACATAAAAGCATTAACTGAGGATATACAATGCCTGATCCAATTTTTGGGTCAGGATTTTTTTATTGCAAGCAGGATTTTTATCTTTTAAACAGAATGCCTATAGAGGATAAAATAGGTGTTTCCAAGGCTGGTTTCAGCCCTGATTGTAATAGCTGAATATAAAATATATGAGGTATTTTTTATGGATATGTTAAGTTCACAATATGTAAGAGGCATTAGCCTTAAAAGAGAAGATATTCCATCTTTTAATCAGTATCCTTTCAACCTTCCCAGCTTGAAAGCCATGGATGAGGTGCCTTTCCACCCGAAAGTAACCTTTCTGATTGGAGAGAATGGGATGGGAAAGTCTACCCTGCTGGAGGCGGTAGCGGTTGCTTTAGGATTTAATGCAGAAGGCGGGTCTTTCAATTTTAACTTTTCAACCTTCGATTCGCATTCTGTCCTTGGGGAGTATCTAAAGGTTATAAAAGGCGTTGATAGACCAGCTGATGGTTTTTTCCTAAGGGCAGAAAGTTTTTATAATGTAGCTTCCAATATTGAGGAAATGGATCGGGAAGGCGGCGCCCCGAAAGTAATCGACTCATTTGGAGGCCGTTCTCTGCATGAGCAATCGCATGGAGAAGCGTTTTTCTCCACATTTCTTCACCGCTTCCGCGGCAATGGAATCTACATCCTGGATGAGCCGGAGGCGGCACTCTCTCCTTTGCGGCAAATGTCAATGCTGACAAGAATTCATGACTTGGTAAAGGAACACTCACAATTTATTATCGCTACTCATTCTCCGATCATCATGGCATATCCAGATGCAGCGATATATGAATTCAGTGAGGAAGGCATTATAGAAAAGAAGCTTGAAGAAACGAATCATTACAGCATCATGAAACAATTTTTCGATGATAAAAAAAGAATGCTTCATCATTTGCTGAATGAGTAATAAAAAAATGGAGGTCTCATGCCTCCATTTTTGTCTATGTATGTTATTCACTTTCGTGGCTGAACATCCAGTTTACACCGAATTTATCTGTTAACTGGCCAAAGCTCTTGCTCCAAAATGTTTCCTGCAGCTCCATGGTTACAGTGCCGCCTTCCTGCAGATTGTTAAAATACTTTCTCAGGTTATCCAGATCATCAATGACAACTGCCAGGTTAATGTTATTTCCTACTGTAAATGGCATACCGGGAAAAGTATCTGAAAACATTACATTGCTGCCGCAAATGTTAAGGCTCGAATGCATAACCAAATTCTTTGCTTCCTCTGGAAGAGGATATTCAGGATTCTGCGGAGCCTCACCAAAAGTTGTAATCTCAGGCATCTCTTTCTCAAAAGCCTTCGCATAGAATTCAATCGCTTCACGGGTATTTCCCTCAAAATTAAGATAGGCATTAACAGCCATTCTTTTCACTCCTTCCTAATACAACTCCATTATAGACAAAATATTCTTAATTTAATATAGTTCAAAAGTCAAAAAGTGAAAATCAGAACAATCTTTATAATTCCTGAAGTGCTTGTTCTATATTATCGAAGCCTCTTCGGTCAATGCTATCAGGTTCATCCGATTCAATCGTCCACTCATTTTTTGCAGGAGATAAACCTCCACTATCATCTTTAATGAATGGACTATGCACGTGATAAGTTTTCCCTTCTTTTTTTATCGTGTATCCCATATAACAATGATGGTCCTGGCCTTCTTCCTCGAAAACCCCAATGTCATCTATCCCATATTTGTCAATGTATGATTGAAATGGCTCCTGCAGTGCACCGATTATTTGCTCTCTTGATAAAAACTCCATGATTCTTGCTCCCTTCCATATTAGCTATCCTTAATATGGCTTTTTTTGGAGGGATTAAACATGGAACTGTGAAAAGAGTACCCCGCATCAGCGAGGTACTCTGCTCCTTAACTTAAATCTAAGTTTTCCGAGAAGCTCCATAAGTTCTTTATATTCTTCCAGTTCAATGCTGCAAGCCTGAATGGCCTCTCCGACATTTTGGGTGATAACCTCTTTTTCCTTGCGTGCCTTTTCCTCGAGGAAAATATACACCTTTCTTTCATCTTCTTTGGAACGCTCTTTTCGAAGCCAGCCATTAGAAATCATTCTTGAAGTCATGGGGGTGAGTGTCCCCGTGCCAAGATTTAGTCTTTCTCCAAGCTCCTTTGCTGTCACGCCATCCTTTTCCCAAAGTGCCAGAAGGACCAGATACTGCGGATAGGTTAAGCCGAATGGCTGAAGGGCACTTGTATACAATTTTGTAAATTCCCCTGCTGTTTCATAAACAGCAAAGCATAGCTGTTTGTCCAGTGTAAAAAAGTCTTTCACATAATCACCTGATTCTAATCTGGTACTACAATAATTTCGTCAAATCATCCTCGATTTTTCCAGGTTCCGTTGTTGGCGCATAACGTTCTACAACATGGCCATTGCGGTTCATGAGGAATTTTGTAAAGTTCCACTTAATGCTTTTGGATAATAGTCCTTTTTTCTGTTCTTTTAGAAAAACAAATAAAGGGTCAGCGCTATCTCCATTTACATCAATTTTGGCGAAAATCGGAAAAGATACACCATAATTGATCTGGCAAAACTCAGTGGTCTCCTCAATATTATCAAACTCCTGATTATTGAACTGATCACAAGGAAAACCAAGAATTTCAAGTTCGCTGTCTTTATACTTTTCATAAAGCTCCTGGAGTCCTTTGAATTGTGGCGTTAACCCGCATTTGCTTGCTGTGTTTACGATAATCAGAGGCTTGCCTTCGTATTCTTTCAGAGATTTCAATTCACCATTCGTTTTTTTGACTTCAAAATCATAAACTGTTGTCATTAGGATACCTCCTATTGTTAATCGTGTACGATTCAATCTTAAGCGATCTAAATTCTTTTTGCAATAAATCAGCTTATTCTTGAAACTAACATTAAAGTTCAATCGTATAATAGATTATTTCCAATTCATTTACTAAGGGTGATTATGATGATCGACGAATTACGGTACGCAATTGAGAATCTTCCGGAGGGGGCAGCGAAGAGCTATTTATTCCACACATTGCTTCGGGTCCAATTATTGAAAAACAGTACCGATTCTAAGGAAGAGATACTTGAGCAGCTCAATGATATTCAAAAAAAATACTCTTTCAATCCCAAGAGAGCAAATTGCAGCGGGAATATGAAACATATCACATTGTGTGCGGAGAATCACCGGCAGGCTCTTTAAAGGTAGGGCTTAGTAAAGAAAATAAGGTCATTGGCTATCCTGATTTTTTTAGCAATGGGCCTCTTTGGCAGTTACATGAAGAGCAGGGGAGAAAAAAGCGATTAGAATGGCTGATTGAACAAATTAACATGTATGAAGATTACCTGGAAAAGGAATATGGAAGAAACACATCCAGAGCACTAGATGAGATAAAGGCTATTCCAAGCGAAAAGCCGATTGTTATCTGGACGGCTGAAAACGCGGATGAACAGGCCGGTCTGCGCTATTTCCTATACTTATTAAGAGATAAAGGAAACAATGTGTATGTTATAAATATCTCGCAGTCTTATAAGGAGCTTTTCCCTGCGAAAAAGCATCAATACATTATAAGGCATTCAGGTGAAGCAGCTCCAGAGAAGCTGAAGATAATATTAGATAAAAACATAGGAAGCCCCTTATCTGCAGAAGAAGGAAATAGTTTTGTTTCAGATTGGCTTGCACTCTCAAAGACAAAGCAAGTATTGCGTATATGGGAAGATAATGAAATACATAGTGTACCAGAGAGTTATTTTGATGAATATTTCATCGAGTCAGCAAAAAAGCTCCATAAAAGCAATAAAGGTTTTATAAAATCAGCCAGATTAATTGGTGAAGTGATAGGGCACCTGGATGAGCCTATTGGTGATGGCTTTGCCGAGTATAGAGTAAGGTCCTTAATATATAATGGAATATTTGCCATAAAAGGAATTCCGAAAAGTATGAGGCATTATAGTATTAAACTAAAAGAATTTTAGATGGATCCGGTTTTTCGCTATAACCAAAATCCATCTGCTGGAATTTCATGAGGGCTTCATTTATTCTTAATAAAAGAAACGAATAGAAGAGGGATTTATCTTGAAAAAGATTTACAGTGATATTATTCAATTCCGCGGAACCCACTTTGAATTTGGCTTCATGCAGGGAGAGCTTATAAAGGATTCTCTTTCTGTTAAAAATCGGGAGGATCAATGGAAGGTAAGAAAGCCGCGTTTTTCAATAAATGAAGCAGAAGTGAAAAAAGCGATTACCAGTTTTGCACCTGGGATTTGGGATGAGCTGCTTGGGATACAGGAAGCCCTGCAATGGCCGATGGAGCGGGTTTTAAAGGAGTTTGGCGGGTATCGCCTCGATTATGTCCGTTCAGGCTGTTCCATATTAACAGGGGATGACTACCTGATCCGCAACTATGATTACCATCCAAAAACCTATGAAGGCCGATATACCTTTTATCAGCCAACAGATCAGGGCTATGCGATTATTGGCCCGAGCCAGAGGGTGGCTGGCCGGATGGATGGCATGAATGAAAAAGGTCTTGTAATTGGCTATAATTTTATGAATCGTAAAAAACCTGGTGATGGATTTATCTGCTGTATGATCGGCCGTCTGATTTTGGAGGCATGTGGAAACGTGGAAGAAGCGGTGGAGATGCTGAAGGAAATGCCGCACCGGCATTCTTTTACTTATGTGGTATATGACACATGCGGAGAGACTTATGCGGTAGAAACATCTCCGAGAGGTGTAAAGGTCCGTCAGACATCAGCCTGTACAAACCATTTTGAAATCATGAAGGATGAAAACCGGAACCATCTTGGGGATAGCATGCGCAGGCTGGCTGTGATGAAAGGCCGTCTGGGTGAGCGCTTGAATGCACATGATGCTTTCCGCCTCCTGAATGATAGCGATAAAGGCGTTTTTTCAGATCTTTATGGAAGCTGGGCCGGGACAATTCATACATCTGCATATCTGCCAGGGAAGATGAAAGCCTGGTTTGCCCTCGGCGGCGACAGAGAGCCGATTGTTTTTGACTTCAGACAGTGGCTCGATGGCCAGGATGTTGAAATTAATAGGATAACTGGTGAAGTTGATACGGATATTCCTTTTTTACATATGGATGAACATGCAAATTGGTTCAGGAAGTGATGAAACGGAGATGAGTTCTCCATTTTTTCCATTTTTTGAAAAAACATATTCATCATTTAGACAAACCATCACATTCTTTCATCTCTTTATGTTGTGGTACACTTTATATATGAATTGGATCTAAACTGAGGTGCATACATGTGAAAACAGTATTGGTCATAGGCGGCGGTGTAACAGGGTTATCCGCTATGTATGAACTGAATAAGTGGAAAAAAGAAAACGGGCAGGATATAAGGCTTGTACTGGCAGAATCAGCAGAACACCTTGGTGGAAAAATCCGCACAGTCAGGGAAGGCGGCTTTGTAATCGAAGCGGGAGCTGATTCGATTGTCGCCCGAAAAGCGAATGCTATGAATTTTATCCAAGAGCTGGGTTTGGAAGAAGAGGTAGTATACAATGCGGCGGGGCGGTCCTATATATACAGTGATGGCGAGCTTAAGCTGATCCCGGCAGATTCTGTGTTTGGGATTCCTGCGAGCGTTGAATCTCTTGCCAAATCAACGCTTGTTTCAGCAGAAGGAAAGGTTGAAGCCCTAAAAGATTTTTATACGAAAAATAAAAGCTTTACAAAGAACGATTCCATCGGCGATTTCCTGGAGCATTTTTTCGGAAAAGAACTAGTGGAAAAACAAATCGCGCCTGTTCTTTCAGGGGTATATTCAGGGAATCTCAGTGACTTAACCATTGCTTCCACTCTTCCGCAGGTGTTTGATTATAAAGAAAAATACGGCAGTATCATAAGAGGGTTTGAGGAAAATAAAAAGGTGTTCCAGAGTGGTGGGGGAAAGAAGTTCCTTTCCTTTAAAAAAGGTCTGGATACATTAATCGATGCTTATGAGGGAAAATTGGATGGAGCAGAAATATTTAAAAACACGAAGGCCGTAAAAATAGAGAAAAGTGATCGCAGATATATAGTCGATTTCTCGAATGGCGAAAGCCTGAAGGCAGACCATGTGGTGCTGAGCATTCCGCATAATGCCGCTGTAACCCTGTTCGATCATGAGGAGCTGAAAGCGGAATTCGGACTTTTGAAGAACAGCTCCCTTATCTCTATCTATCTTGCATATGATATTCCTGACAGTGAGCTGCCTGAAGACGGTACAGGCTTCATTACCGCAAATACGGATGAATTAACCTGTAATGCCTGTACATGGACAAGCCGCAAGTGGAAGCATACATCGGCAAGCGGCAATTTGCTTGTAAGATTATTTTATAAAAGCAGCCATCCGGACTTTGCATCTCTGAAGGAAATGAATGAAGAAAAGCTGCTGCAGACGGCTTTGGCTGATATAGAAAAAAGCCTTGGCATTACGGCTGTTCCTGCAGCAAGTGAAGTGACGAACTGGACAGGGAAAATGCCCAACTACCTGATATCTCATCCGCAGACAGTGGCGGCACTTGAAAACAGGCTGGACCGGGAATATCCGGGCATATGGCTTGCCGGCTGCTCCTATTATGGTGTGGGCATACCAGACTGTATTGAAAATGGGGCTGAAACTGCCAGGAAAATTATTGAACATATATAAAACAAAAATCCCCTTCTTTAAAAGATGGGGATTTTGAGCTTATATAATTTTTGTATGATCCTTGGGACCTTCAATTTTCATTTGCTCCAGCTCGATCTTCATTTTTTCTGTTTCAAGCAGATAGTTTTCCTGCTTCAGCTTTTCCAGGGTAATTTCATCTTTAATCATATTGTGTTTAATCTTTGCAAGTCTTTGAGTATGAAAAGTCAGGATGGCGATGATGGGAATAGAGAAAGTCATAACAACGGCAATGGTACCTGTCAAATTCCTTGCACCTCACAATTTACTGAATTAGAAAAAAATGTATAATTTTTATTTATTTAAAATTATAGCAAATGACAAGTGAGATAGAAACTAGGTAAATAAAATAAAAAAATAGGTAGAAATACTTTAAATATATGTAATAATTCTGAAAGTTTAGTGTTTTCTATTTCCTTATACTTAAAGTTAAAAAGAAGTGAGGAGAAGAAAATGATTGATTTACTCCTGATTCATGGAACAGTCATTACTATGGATCAAAATAGGCGAATAATTACCGATGGAGCTGTTGCCATAAATGGAAACAGGATCCTGGATGTAGATTCGAGTGAAAAACTAATGGAAATGTATGAAGCTAAAGAAGTAATAGATTGCAGCCATCATTGCATCCTGCCAGGATTAATTGATGTCCATGGCCATGGCGGACATTCGATGTTTAAGACAATTGCAATGGAAAGCATTGATTTTTGGATGCCTATTATGACGAATACATATAAGCATTTTGTAACAGATGAATTCTGGTATTTTGAGGGAAAGCTTTCTGCTCTTGAGCGTTTGAAGGCGGGAATAACAACAGGTGTATCTGTTCTTGGCTCAATGCCAAGGTCGGATGATCCGATTTTTGCCGTCAATCATGCAAAAGCTTATGCAGAAACTGGTGTTAGGGAGGTTGTTTGCACCGGTCCCTGCAACCCGCCATGGCCTCATTCATTCAGCCGGTGGATAGACGGTCAAAGAATTACAAAAGAAGTCACCTACGAGGAAGTGTTAAATGGTGCAGAAGCAGTGATTGAAGCATTAAACCACGCCAATCAAGATCGGACACGAGCATTCATTACTCCTTTTGTAATCGTTACATCAGTTGAACCATCTGGCCCAACTTCACCTGCCAGACTTCATGATTTAACAGAGCATGATTTATACCAAGCAAAGAAAGTCAGAGAGATTGCCAGAAAATATAATACAAGAATACACTCTGACGCTTTTGGAGGCATGATTCACTTAGCAGTAAAAGATTGGGAGAATGCTCTTTTAGGTCCTGATGTTCATCTTCAGCACTGCAGGGGGATATCCTTTGATGAAGCGAAAATATTAGCTGAAACCGGGACGAATGTCAGTGCCTCTCCTGGATTTTCTCAAATTCATGCCAGCACACCGATGATAGAATTGATAGAGCTGGGCACAACAGTTGCTATATCAACTGATGGTAATTCACCATCAACTAGCTTTGACATGTTTCAAGCGATGAGAAAAACACAATTTATACATCAGGCAGCACATAGAGATGAATATTGCTTACCTCCGGGTAAGCTTCTGGAAATGGTTACGATTGATGCCGCAAAATGTATTGGATGGGATGATGAATTGGGCTCTCTTAAAGCAGGAAAAAAGGCGGATGTTATAACTGTCAATATGCATCAGCCGCACTTAACACCTGAGTTCATGCATATTCATCGGCTTGTCCATCAAGCTGCTGCAAATGATGTGTGGCATGTTATCGTAGATGGCAGGGTTCTTATGAAAGACAGAGTAGTCTGCTCTGTTGATGAAAGTTCAGTTTTGGCAGAAGCAAATGAAGAAGCTAATTCAACAATTAAGCGTGCGGGTCTTGAAAAATATATGAAGCAAACGAAATATTTTTGGGGTCACACACGAACCTATGGGGATGGAATTGAGCTTAACAAAGAAGAAGCTGTTGGGGAGAAAGGGGAAAATGAATGAAGACCAAGATAAAAGGCAAATATGTTATGGGCTATGACGGAGTTGATCATGTCCTGATAGAAAATGCTGAAGTTGTATTTGAAAACGATACCATCATTTATGTTGGAAAAAGCTATTCAGGCCAAACTGATAAAGTAATAGATGCCGGCAACGCTTTAATCAGCCCGGGATTCATTGACTTAAATGCATTAGGCGATATTGATCATGATATTTTGCATTTGGAGGCCAGTTCAGCAAGGCAGAAAAATCTGCTCTGGTCAGAGCGGTATGTTAAAGAGGGGCACCGTGAAATGATGACGGCTGAAGAAGAGTCTTTTAAATCTTTATATGCCTATTCACAGCTAATCCTCCATGGAATTACAACTGCTATGCCAATCACTTCAGTGCATTATAAAAAATGGGCAGAAACATATGAGGAGCTTGCTTCAGCAGCCCGGCATGCTGGTAACTTGGGACTGCGGATATACCTGGGCCCAAGCTATCAATCGGGAATAAGAGTTGTTCAGGCTGATGGCAATATAAAGATTTATTGGGATGAAGAAGCTGGAAGACAAGGATTGGAAAGAGCTGTATGGTTTTTGGAAGAGTTTGATGGTTCATTTAATGGTTTGGTGAGGGGAATGCTTGCGCCTGAACGGATAGAATGCCAAACGGAAGAAAGCCTGCTCAGGACAAAACAATATAGTGATCATTATCAAGTTCCGATAAAATTGCATGCAGCCCAAGGGGATTTTGAATATCACACAATGATTAAGAAATATGGCGTAACGCCAATTAGGCATTTATATAATCTCGGATTTTTAGGATCGAAAACAGCGATTCCCCATGCCCATTTTATTTCTGGATACAGTGAGGCCAAAGCAGGTGAAGGGGATGATTTGGCTCTGCTGAGTGAAACGGACACAACTGTCATTCATTGTCCCTTAATAATTGGGAGGCATGGACAGGCAATGGAATCCTTTGCAAAATATAAACAGGCTGGAATTAATTTAGCTTTAGGAACAGATACGTTTCCTCCTGATATGTTCCAGAATATCAGAACAGGGAGCATGCTTTCGCGGATAGTAAATAAAGAAGTTAAAGACTCAGCATACTCAGATTTTTACCGTGCTGCTACATTGGGAGCTTCGAAGTTTCTTGGCAGGGAAGATTTAGGCCGACTTGCTGCGGGTGCAAAAGCAGATATTATTGCTATTGATTTAGATGGATTTCATATGGGAGTTATAGATGATCCTTTAAGAACAGCGATTTTAAGCGGTACTGGAAGAGATGTAAAATTATCCATTATCAACGGGAAAGTGGTCATGAAAGATCGAAAAATACCAAACCTTGATTTAAAGGAAATAAATGAAAGGGCGCAAGAGTATTTTAAGAAAATGAAAAAAGGTTATCTGGAAAGAGATTATCAAGAGCTTCCTGAAAATGAATTGCTGCCGCCGTCTTTTAGATTGGCTGACTTTATTGAGTAGCATAGACTGCCTTTTTTTTGCTTAAGTAGTAGAAAAAGCTTAAAAACATGTAAAGAAAGTAGAAAAAAATTAATCAGAATATTTTATATAATTAGACAAAGGCTTTGATGCTGAAAATTAGGGGGGGATAGAATTTGAAATTGAAAAAAAGAATGGGGTTATTGATTTTAGCACTGGTAATTGCAATGCTTATTTCAGGGTGTTCTACTAAAAAGCAAGTTAACACCAGTCAGGGCTCCAAGGAAAATGCATCCGAAAACGGCGGAACATTAGTTATAGCCCGTTTATCTGACGCAGAAAATTTAGATCATCATTTTATGTCGACGATCAATGCTGCCAGTGTTACACATAATAAAATTTATGAGGGGCTTGTTGGGCGAGATAAAAATGCCGAAATCAAGCCGCTGCTGGCTGAAAAGTGGGAACAGTTAGATGAAACAACATGGGAGTTCAAGCTTAGAGAGGATGTAACATTCCATGACGGGACTGCATTTAATGCCGATGCAGTGAAAGCAACATTTGACAGGTTATTAGATCCGGAGGTTGCCTCGCCAAGAGCTGTTGTATTCAAAATGGTGGAAGAAGTAAAGGCAGTTGATGAATTTACTGTTCAATTTAAATTATCAGAACCGTTCTCGCCCTTACTATCCATTTTGGCCAATCATGAAGGCGGCATTATCTCACCAAAAACAATCGAAAAGTACGGAAATAAAGTTATTCAAGAACCTGTTGGGACAGGTCCATTTATATTTGAGTCCTGGACTCCAGGTAAAGAAATTGTATTTCATAAAAATGAAAAGTATTGGGGAACTCACTCTAAGCTGGATAAAGTTTTATTTAAGGTCGTCCCTGAAGAAACAACAAGGATATCCATGCTTGAAACAGGTGAAGCCCATATAGCCGAACCGCTCTCGGTGACCATGATGGAAACGGTGAAAAACTCCAAAAACGCAGAAATATACAGCAGTGAAGGGTTTGGTACAGAATATATTGGGTTCAACGTTGAAAAGGAGCCATTCGATGATGCCAGAGTCCGCAAAGCGGTTGGACATGCAGTTGAAATGGATTCTATCCTGGAAGGGGTATTTGAGAATGTTGGGAGAAAGTCCAACTCACTGCTTGGACCAAAGGTATTTGGATATCATGAAGGTTTGGAGGCCTATGAATATAACCTCAATGAGGCAAAAAGACTTTTGACAGAAGCTGGCTATCCAAATGGCTTTGAAGCAACTTTAAAAACGATGGATAAGAAAGAATGGATCAATATGGCGGAAGTTCTTCAATCACAGCTGAAAGGAATTGGAATCAAACTAGATATTCAGGTATTTGAATATGGGACATTTGTTGAACAAGTTAACCGCGGTGACTCGGAAATGTTTATTTTAAGCTGGAGAAATGCTACAGGAGATGCTGATTATAATCAATATAACCTTTTCCACAGCAGTTCACACGGCGCTTCTGGCAATACCTTCTTTTACAGCAATAAAGAAGTGGATAGCTTAATTGATGCAGCACGCGCTGAAAAAGATTCGGACAAGCGGATCGAATTCTATGCAAAAGCTCAGGAGATTGAAATGAAAGAATCTGTATATATACCAGTTCGTGTAATTGAGAATATGGCTGCTATTTCAAAGGATGTAAAAGGCTTCTCCATAAGTCCTTCTGGATATTTGGAGATCAATGACATTTCAATTAAATAAAAGCTCTATGATAAGAGGGATATCCATTCTGGGTGCCCTTTTATCTTGTCTGGGGCCTGCATAAAGAAAGGTGAATTAAAATGAATAATAGCTATTGGATAAAGAATGTGCGTTTGGAATGCGGTTACAAAAATGAGAATAATAGAGTGTCAGGTACTATAACAGATCAATATCATTTATTAATAGAGGACGGCCATATTGCAAAGATCACAAAGGACTTAGATTCTTTCTCTGATGATTTGCCGATAAAAGATGCAAAGGGCCAGCTGTTATTGCCATCCTTTGTAGAAAAGCATGTCCATCTTGATAAAACTTATATGGGGGATAAATGGAGGGCCTGCTGCCCGGCATTAAATGTCATTGAACGGTGTGAAATTGAAAAAAATGCATTGTTATCTATGTCTGCAAGTACTTATCAGCGATCAAAAGCATTGCTTAAGCAGTTAATATCATATGGAACCACTCACATTAGAACCCATGTGGATATATATCCTGAAGTCCAATTACAGAATTTAGTAGAAGTTCAGCAAACATTAGAGGAATATTCAAACTATGTCAGCTCCGAGATTGTTGCCTTTGCCCAGCATGGCTTGCTACGCTCTGGAACTGCCCGGCTTATTAAAGAAGCAATCAGAAAAGGTGCAGGAATTGTAGGTGCGGTCGATCCTGCTACCGTTGATAACAATATTGAAGCCTCGCTTGTTCAATTGATGGATTTAGCTGTAGAAGGCAACGCAGATATTGATCTGCATTTACATGATCCCGGGCACCTTGGGACTTTTACGATGAAAAGGCTGGCGGTTCTAACAAAGGAAGCCGGCTGGGAAGGAAGAGTGGCGATTAGCCATGCATTTGGCCTTGGAGATGTTTCAAGGGAAGAGGCTTATGAAATGGCAGAAATATTAAAAGACGCACGGATTTCAATTATTACCAGTCTCCCAACTGGCCGTGCAATACCGCCTGTTGATCTGTTAAGTGAGTGTGGAGTAGAGGTTGCTGTTGGAAACGATAATATTTTTGATTCCTGGTGGCCAACAGGCAATGGCGATATCCTGGAGAGAGCAGGCCGCTTAATTGAACGATATCGCTGGACGGATGAAAAGTCTCTTTCCCAAACACTTAGATATATTACAGGGGGGAAAACGCCACTGGACCAAGAGGGAAATCAAATCTGGCCAATCGCTGGAGATGAAGCGAGCATGATTCTTGTCGATGCAAGCTGTTCAGCAGAGGCCATGGCAAGAAGGGCGGAACGCCGCACAGTGTTCTACAAAGGAAAAATAGTTTTCGATAAAACAGGCATGACTCCAGAGTGATTTGATCCATCTCAGATTAATATCTGCTTAAAAGTTTCTAATTAATTGAATAAGTAAAGAAAACTAAAAAAATGGTAAAGGAATCGGAAAAGAATAGTTAGATTATTTTATACAATTTATTCATAGAGAATCTTGTTTCGCAAATCAGTTATGAGGTTTCTAAAATAAAGGACATGGATGATTAAAAGAAACGGGAGAAATGCAATGATATATGATTTGATAATAAAAGGCGGGAAAGTGGTTCTTAATAACGAGGTAATTAAGAATGATATTGCCATTATAGATGGAAAAATTGCAGCGATTGCGGAAACAATTGACCATGATGCTGAGCAGATCATCGATGCATCTGAACAATATGTCATGCCTGGAATGATCGATACTCATGTGCATATTTGTGAGCCTGGCCGAACAGAGTGGGAAGGGTTTATAACTGGAACTAAAGCACTGGCAGCGGGAGGAACTACGTGTTATGTGGATATGCCCTTGAATGCCCTTCCGGCTACGATAGACAAGAACACTCTGCAAATAAAGGCAGAAGCAGCCAAGGGGAAAAATTATATCGATTATGCATTTTATGGCGGACTTGTTCCAGGCAATCTTGAAAGGCTTGAAGAGCTTTCAGATGAAGGAGTTATCGCATATAAATGCTTTATGTCCACTTGTGGAACGGATACCCCCGATGATTTTTCTAATGTGGATGATTATACCCTTTATGCAGGAATGAAAAAGATTGCTGAACTAGGCCTTATTTTATTGATCCATGCGGAAAATGCCCAAATTACTGATCGGTTAGGCGAAGAGTTGACGGCACAGGGCAGGACAACTGCCGCAGATTATGTCCTTTCCCGGCCTGCTTTTACAGAGGTTGAAGCAGTGAAACGCGCTCTTTATTTTGGAAAAGAAACAAATTGCCCTATCCATTTTGTGCACATTAGCACCGCAGAAGCAGTAGAAGAAATTATAAATGCCCGAAGCCAGGGTCAGGATGTGTCCCTTGAATCATGCCCCCATTATTTTACGATTTCATCTGAACAGCTTGAGAAAATTGGTCCGGCTGCCAAATGTTCTCCTCCGCTGCGAAGTAAAGAAGAACAAGAAAAGCTTTGGGGAAAATTAATAGAAGGCAAGATTGATATGTTAACGTCAGATCACTCACCGTGTCCGCCTGAATTGAAGTATAGCTCATCAAATAATTTTTTCGAAGCGTGGGGAGGAATCACTGGGTGTCAAAATAACGTTGATTTAATGTTTGATGAAGCGGTTTTGAAAAGAAAGCTGCCGGTCACTCATTTTGTAAGGATGATTTCTTCTAATCCTGCTGAGCGTTTTAATATTCCCAATAAAGGTGAATTAGCAGTATCGATGGATGCAGACATCATCTTAATTGATGCCAATCGTTCCTATTTTGTAGAGGAAGAAGGGCTTTATTATCGACATAAGCATAGCCCCTACATTGGAAGAAAAATTAATTGCAGGGTAACTAAAACCCTTGTCCGAGGAAACGTTGTATATGATTTGGATCAGGGGGTTATCGGGAAACCTCTTGGAAAAGCCATAAAGTTAGAAAATGGAAAGGGAACGTTGAACTTGCTCTGAAATCAAAAGAAGGAATTTAGCAAATTGGCCCATAACGTATTATCCGCAGAAAGATTATGGATTGGGGGATTCGGGATGACAGATTTAATCAATTTGCAGGGGAAACTTGACTTTGAAAATTTAACAAAAAATATTGTGAAGAGGCTGGAATGGCTGGGTTCATTTGCAAAGGATCCAGAAGGAGGAATTACCCGTCTTCTTTATTCCCAACAATGGACGGATACACAGCAAGCTTTGAAGTGCTGGATGGAAACTGAGGGATTAGACGTAAAGTTTGATGAAGTGGGAAATCTTAGCGGAATACTGAAGGGAGTAAATCAGACAGAAACCGTTTTAACAGGGTCCCATATAGATACAGTGAAAAATGGCGGGTTGTATGACGGACAATATGGCATTGTAGCAGGGATACTGGCATTAATTTATTTGAAAGAGCATTATGGGACTCCAAAATGTAATCTAGAGGTTGTTTCACTGGCAGAAGAAGAAGGAAGCAGATTTCCTTATTGCTTTTGGGGTTCAAAGAATATTGCAGGAAGTGCATATAAAAAGGATGTTGAAAATCTTGCAGATTCAAATGGAGTAATTTTTTCTGAAGCCATGAGTGAGGCGGGATTCAACTTTAGGAATGAAACAAAATCTCCGCGGAAGGATTTGAAGGTATTCGTTGAAGTCCACGTGGAACAAGGAAATGTCCTGGAAACGGAGAAAAAATCTGTAGGCATTGTGAAAGGCATCGTTGGACAAAGACGCTTTACGATTGAAGTAAACGGTGAAGCAAATCATGCTGGAACGACGCCAATGGGGTATCGCAAAGATGCTGTTTATGCTGCCAGCCATATGATATATGAAACACTTAATATGGCAAAGCAATATGGTGATCCGCTGGTAGCAACAGCTGGAAGGATTGATATTTCACCTAACATTGCGAATGTGGTACCGGGAAAAGCTGCTTTCACTTTAGACCTGCGTCATAACGATAAAAATACAATTTCCCATTTTACTGAAAGATTTACAGAAAAAATAAAAGATATTTCACGAGAGCATGGGGTTGAAACGACCATTGAAAAATGGCTCGATACGGATCCAGTCCCAATGGATCCGCAAGTTACAGGATTGATAGAAAAGAAGTGCAAGGAAAAAAAAGTAAGCTATAAAGTAATGCATAGCGGTGCAGGCCACGATGCACAAATTTTTGCACCCTTTATTCCAACGGCTATGCTATTTGTACCAAGTGAGAAGGGCATTAGCCATAGCCCCGCTGAATATACTGCACCGGAAGATTTAGCTGAGGGAGTTAAAGCATTAATCGGCACTTTATATGAACTAGCTTATAAATAATAGCAATGAAAAGGGGACTTTATGAATGGGCTATCCAAAAGATTTATTATCAAGCAGATCTGTAATTGAACATGGGAAGTATGCATTAATTGCACCTGAAGGATTAGTGAACAATGTTATTCCCGGATTTCATAATTGCATTATTTCTATCTTAGGTTCTCCTAAGCTTGGGGCAAGCTTTGTCGACTATTATGTGACAATGAAAAATGGAGGCGGAAATAAAGAGGGGTTTGGCGGACAGGAGGAAGTACAGACATTTGTTTACATACTGGAGGGAAAAATAAAGGCTTCTGCAGATGAAAAAGAATTTATCCTAGAGGAAAGCGGATACCTCTATTGTCCGCCGGGAGTGAAAATGCATTTGGAAAATAAAGGTGATGAAGATGCTAAGCTCTTTTTATACAAGCAGAAATATCGTTCCCTTGAAGGGCGAAAGCCGTGGGTTGTGTCAGGACATGCAAATAGGATTGAATACAGGAACTACGATGATATGCACAATGTAAACATAAAAGATCTATTGCCAGCTGATTTGGATTTTGATATGAATTTTCATATCCTTTCATTCGATCCTGCTGCGAGCCACCCGTTTATTGAAACACATGTTCAAGAACACGGAGCATATATCCTTTCCGGGGAAGGAATGTATAATCTCGATAATAAGTGGATTCCAGTCAAAAAAGGAGATTATATTTTCATGGGCCCATATGTTCATCAGGCAGCTTATGCAGTGGGAAGAGAAAATTTAACATACGTCTACTCAAAAGATTGCAATCGGGATGCGGAACTATAGAAAATAAATTTTACGGAGAGGAGAAATGGCTGTGCCAAACATTCAGCAGATTATGGAAGAAAGAGTCTTTGAAATCGATAAAATAGCAAAGTTCGATCCTGATAAACCACAAAAGAACTATTTTTATGAAACAGATAAAACGGTAGGAGCTGTTTGGTGTCTGGAACCAGGACAGGAGGTGTACTTGCATTCACACTCAAATGTAGATGATATATGGGTATGTATTGAGGGAACAGGAACCTACTTTCCTGACTTGGAGAATGAAATTCAAATAGGTAAAGGCATGGTGATTCTTGCTAAGCCTAACCAGATTCATGGAATGCGTAATACGGGGAAGGATAGGTTTTTATTTGTTGGATTTGCTGCCGGTTCATTGCCAATGGATATAACAAGATATTAACTTGCAGGCTGCAGACTTAGCAAAAGCATATCGCTCTCAGCCAGATTTCAGGAAGAGAGCGATATGTAAAATTGAACACAATTTATATTGAATCTATAATAAGACAGCACTCCAGCTATACTTTCACAATCAACTTCATTCTTAACAGATTGTAAATGAAATGACCTAAGCAAATTAAGCCTGATAGGCAAAAGCTGATCCAAATCGCAAAAAGATTTTCCATAATCGGCAAAGCTGCGAAGCCCCCGGCTGTCCCTATAATAGATGCAAGGGGAATAAGAGAAGGCAAGGTTTTGCTGCCGAGTATTATATACAGCATGGGAACGATCACAGAGGCATAAATATTGCCGAAAAAAAACAGCAGTTCAATAGGGGATGGAGGCAAAATACTAACGATAATAAATAATGATAAACATATAGCTCCCGAAAAAAGATATGTGAATCTCCATTTTTCTTTATTGCTAAGGGGGCGAAGCATACCGACGATATTTTTTATTATTAATGTGACAATAGCGTGCAATTCTGCACTAACTGCAGATGAAATGGCACTGAAGCAAAACAAGACAAATAAGACAATGAGCAAAGTTGAATTGATTTTTCCTATTAGCTCAAATAACAAAGAATAAATGGAATCATAGCTTCTTCCAAAAATAATAATCATAATCAAAGATGATAAAGCAAGAGGAATAGTTGCCCATATTAAACCCGCTAATGTAAAAGTAATACGCAGCTTTTCTTTTTTTATAATAAAAACTCTTTGCCATGAGGCACGATCAATAATCACTTGTCCAAAGCCAATTAAAATGGCTGTAAAAATAAACAAAACAGCTTCCGTGTTTTTAACATAAAGTATATATGGATGATATAATTTAATGCCTTCATAAACAGGATATACACCTTCCTGGATATAAAAGTAAACAGGGATAATGATGACTGCACTAAATATGAGCACGACATTGATGCCTGAGAGCTGATGGATTCTTTGCATACCTCCTGCTCCCCCAATGAAAAAACAAAATAACAAAAAGAATACCATTCCAGAAAAAACAGGCAGAGGAAAAATCATGTGCAAAAGGATTCCTGCCCCCATAGCCTGAACAAAAATAGAATGGAAACTAATTACAAGAAGAATAGTGATCATGAACCAGTAACCGCGCGGGGTCAATCTTTCACGCAAGACATCACCTATCGTTTGCTGGTCATGAAACCGATCTCGAATCTTTTTTGCTAATATTCCAAATAAAATTAGCGCAAGAGCCCCCATAAGGGAATAGCCGATTCCTCCGGTTAACCCATACTTAATTAATGTTTCGGGCGATGAGAGGATGGTATTGCCTGTTACCCATCTGGACAAAAGGCTAACAACACCAAAACCGATTCCCAGTTGAAATGCTCCGCCAATATAGTATTGAAAATCGGTTTTCTTCATTGTGAAGTCTCCTTCAAGCGGTAATCCCTAGGTGATTGGCCTGTCATTTTACGGAAGATTTGGCTGAAATAGTGCTGACTGTTAAATCCACACTTCTCCGAAACGGTGCTAATGCTCAATTCGGGACTTTCAATCAGCATTTTTTGTGCCTGCTTTAACCGAAAGTCATTTAAGTATTCGGAAAAGCCCATTCCTACTTCCTCGTGAAATTTTCTGCTCAGATAGGCTGAATTGATATGAATTTTTGAAGCCAAATAATTTAAAGTAAGTTTTTCATTGTATTCCTTTTGAATAATTTGCAAAGTCTTAACAATTTGCTCAGAGTAACTGCCAATTCGTTCATACCTTCTCAAAACACTCATTAACTCATCTTCAATGACGGGCTTTGTAATGTAATCAACTACTCCAAGCCTGAGTGACCTTTGAATATAATCAAAATTTTGATAGGCTGTAACCATGATTAAGTCAATATCACCACCTGCGGAAAGCTCCATAGCTAAATCTAATCCTGATTTCCCTGGGAGCTGAATGTCAAGGAAAGCGAGAAAGATGTCATGCTTCTTAATAATTTGAAGAGCTTGAGAGGCATCCTGAGCTTTAAAAAGAACCCAATTCGGGAATTTCTTTTTAATGAGATATTCCAATTGTTCCAATTCTATAAGTTCATCATCTACAAGCAAAATATTCATTGCGTACTTTCTCCTTCCAATTTTTCTGACATAATAACATGAGGGAATATAGCAAAAACAGCTGTTCCATCCTCCTGATCTGTTAATTGAACAGAAGTTTCATCATCGGGAAATAATAGTTTAAGTCTTCTCTTTATATTCTCCAGCCCCACCCCGCCATCCTGGGGGCTTGTTTCATTAAGCTCTAAAGAATTGTTCCACACTGTAACATGTACGGCTGATTCGATTTTTATAATATTAATTTTTAGTAAGGCCTCGCCAATATGTCTTTCGAAGGCATGCTTAAATGCATTTTCCACAAGAGTTTGTATTAAAAAGGGAATGATAATGGATTTACTCACATGGTTGTCCAAATGAATTTCGTAATGAAGACGATCTCTAAATCTTGTTTTTTGTATCTCCAAATAGTAATTAACATACGTAAGCTCATCTTCAATCGATATGACATTATTTAAAGTCCGATATTTAAACTTTAGCAGTTTTGAAAGGGTTTCAATGGAGCGTATCAATTCTGCTTTGCGGTCCAGCCTAGCTAGAGCCAGGATGGAATTTAAGGTATTAAAAAAGAAATGCGGCTGGATTTCCTGGTTTAATTGATTGTATAAAGCTGTTTGAAGTTCCCTTTCTAACGCTATTTCTCGTTTTTGTTTCTCAAGTAAATCTATCCTTTTTTCAAAAACAAATAAAAATAGCAGGGTAAATGCTCCCGCCAGCGGAACCAGAACACAAAACATAATATAAATGGAGAATGATTCAATAGGCAGCATGGGATTCGTTTCTCCTTAAGTATTAAAAAAGGGAGGTATAAGAACCTATCCCTTTTTTAATATAACATTATATACAAAATAGAGGTATTTGTATTAAACTGGCAGAGTTTCAGCTAAATGGCAGCTGACGAAATGATTATTAACCAGCTCCCTTAGTGGAGGTTCCTCTTGCTTGCATTTTTCTGCAGCAAAAGGACAGCGTGTATGGAACCTGCAGCCTCCAGGAGGGTCAATCGGTGATGGAACATCTCCTTTTAATATGACGCGGTCTCTTTTTAAAGTTGGATCCGGCACTGGAATAGAGGATAGCAGCGCTTTTGTATACGGGTGGAGAGGAGAATCGAACATTTCTTTTTTCTCTGCAATCTCAACCACTTTTCCTAGATACATCACCATAACCCGATCAGAAATATGCCTGACGACACTAAGGTCATGAGAGATAAAAAGAAAGGTCAGCTTAAACTGTTTTTGCAGTTTCTTTAACAGATTGAGAATTTGCGCCTGGATCGATACATCCAGAGCAGATACAGCTTCATCACAAATGATTAACTTCGGATTAACGGCCAATGCTCTGGCAATTCCAATTCGCTGGCGCTGCCCGCCGCTAAATTCATGCGGATATCTTTCAAGCGCTTCTGGAGGAAGTCCCACATATCCAAGCAGCTCGAGCATTCTTTCCTTTCGTTTTGATTTTTCAACAACGTTCTGAATGGCCATCGCTTCATTCAAAATTTGCTTCACCGTTTGCCGGGGGTTAAGAGAAGCAAAAGGATCTTGAAATATAACCTGCAAATCACCTCTAAGTTTTCTCATATCCTTTTTGTTTAATGTTAAAATATCTTTCCCCATATAAAGAACTTTTCCATCAGTAGGTTCATCAAGCCTTAAAATTGCACGTCCGGTTGTTGATTTCCCGCATCCTGACTCCCCAACTATACTTAAAGTCTCCCCTTCAAAAAGCTCAAATGAAATGTCGTCTACCGCTTTTACATATGCCTTTGGCTTGAAGATAGAGTCTTTTTTAACCGGAAAATATTGTTTTAAACGGTCTACTTGTAAGATGATATTTTTTTCTGCTGTCGTATCCATGTTAGACAACCCCTTCTTTATCTCTTTTGCCAGTCCACTTGTCTGTATATTTCCAGCATCTTACCTTAACATCTTCGGAATGGGAAATAAGGTCAGGCTGGTGTGTGGCGCAAATATCTTCCGCGTAAGGGCATCTAGAGGCAAACCGGCATCCAGCAGGCATATTGTAAGGGCTGGGGACACTGCCATCTATCGTAATCAATTCGTCCTGATCTTCATGAATTTTAGGCAATGAATTCAAAAGCCCTTGGGTATAAGGGTGCTTGGGATCAGCAAATATTTGCTCAGTAGAAGCATGCTCGACTATATTACCGGCATACATAACGGCTACCTTATCACATGTTTCTGCTACAACTCCCAAATCATGGGTAATCATGATAACACCCATTCCTATCTTTGTTTGCAGATCTTTAATCAGTTCCAATATTTGCGCTTGAATCGTAACATCCAAGGCGGTGGTTGGTTCATCTGCAATTAATATCTCAGGTGTACATGCCAGAGCCATAGCAATCATGACACGCTGGCGCATCCCGCCGCTCAACTGGAATGGCTCTTGCTTAGCTCTTTTTTCAGGAGACGGGATTCCTACCAGCTTCAGCATTTCAACTGATTTATCCCATGCAGCTTTTTTCCCCATCTTTTGGTGCAGCCTCAATGCTTCTGCAATTTGTTCCCCAACTGGGATTACGGGATTCAAGGAGGTCATAGGCTCCTGAAAAATCATTGATATTTCATTCCCGCGAATTTTCCTCATTTCATCCTCTGACATTGTTACTAAATCTTTTCCTTTAAAGTAAACGGAACCCCCGGCAATTTTTCCCGGAGGAGAAGGAATTAGGCGCAGAATGGAGAGGGAAGTCATACTTTTTCCACATCCGGATTCCCCTACAATTCCCAGCGTTTCTCCTTTATGCAAAGTAAAATCGATGCCATCTACCGCTTTGCTGACTCCCCGCTTTGTTGTGAAAAGTGTTTTTAACCCTTTTACTTCCAGTATTGGCTTATTTCTTTCCTTCACAGCCAGTCACCACCTAACTTAATTTAGCTCAATGCGTTTATTGAAGAACCGATAAAAGACGTCTACGAATAAATTAACAACTACGAAAATAAGTGAGGCAAATAATACTCCTCCCTGGACCATTGGCAGATCACGCATTCGAATGGCATCGACAATCATTCTTCCCAGGCCATTAATAGCAAAGATCGATTCCACCAAAACGGTACCGCCAAGGAGTGCGCCAAACTGAAGGCCCACAACCGTAATTACCGGGATCAGTGCATTTCTTAGTGCATGTTTATAAATAATGATTCGTTCGCGCAGCCCTTTTGCACGTGCTGTACGAATATAATCCTGGCGAATAACCTCGAGCATGCTGGATCTGGTCATCCTTGCGACAATTGCTGCTCCGCCTGCTCCAAGGGTAATAGCCGGCAAGATGACATGGAGCAGACTGTCCCATCCTGCAACAGGCAAAATTTGCAGTTTAACAGAGAAGAAATACATAAGCATGAGGCCAAACCAGAAACTTGGAAGTGAAATTCCTAAAAGAGCCACAAGCATGACACTGACATCGGTCAATGAATAAGGTTTGACAGCTGAAATAATTCCTGCCGCCATCCCAAGCACGATTGTAATAATGATGCTAAAGAAGGCAAGTTCAATTGTAATTGGAAGTCTTACTAATATTTCATTAAGAACAGGCTGGCTGTTTTTTAAAGAAACACCTAAATCCCCCTTAAATACATTTGTTAAATATTCGAAGTATTGGATATATAAAGGCTGGTTTAATCCAAGCTGTTCACGAATAGCTTCAATTGTTTCTTTTGAGGCTCCTTCACCCGCAAGAAGCACTGCAGGATCCCCTGGAACGAGCTGCATAATGAAGAAGACAACAAAAGTAACTCCAATAATAACCGGGATTGTTTGTAAAATCCGGCGTAATATAAACATCAGCATAGGTGTAACCTCCTCAAAGCTTTTATTTTTTCATCCTAGGGTCAAAAGCATCACGTAAACCATCACCAAAAATATTAAACCCAAGGACGAGAATGGAAATAGCGAGACCAGGAAATAGGGCAATATACGGTGCTGAGAATAAGAAATCTCTTCCGCTGCTGAGCATTGTTCCCCATTCAGGTGAAGGCGGCTGTGCACCAAGGCCGAGGAATGATAATCCTGCTGCTGATAGAATGGCAGTAGCCAATCGCAAAGTCCCCTGAACAATAATGGGTGAAAGAATGTTCGGAAAAATATGCTTGGAAATAATGACAAAATCAGTGGCTCCAAGCGATCGGATTGCATCAATATACTCAAGGCGCTTTACTTCTAAGGTAGATCCGCGGACGATTCTAGCAAATAAAGGTACAGAGAAAGCTCCTACTGCTATGGTCACATTAATAAGACTTGGACCAAGTGCTGCAATAATAGCAAGGGCAAGCAGGATTCCTGGGAATGCAAGCATAACATCCATCATTCTCATGATAATGGTGTCAACCCATTTGCCGTAATATCCAGCAACAAGTCCAAAAATAATCCCAAAAAATGCTCCGAATAACACAGCAGCAAATCCTACCCCCATTGAAAGTCTGGAACCATATAGAATCCGGCTTAAAATATCTCTTCCTTTATCATCTGTTCCCATCCAATGTTCTGCAGATGGAGGAGTCAGCTTATTTTCCAAATCAATTTCATATGGGCTATATGGAGCCAGCAGCGGTGCAAATACAGCCATTAATAGATAAACAATAATAATGATGGCCCCAACTAAAGCAGCTTTATTTTGTATCAATATGGAAAGAAAATCCTTTATTCTAGATTCCTTTGGGCCAATCAATGTCTTTACAGCCATTTTAGGCTGCTCCGTTTTTGCTTGAACTGTCATCTTATTTCCTCCCTAAAGGTTTTGTACTAGTGCCTGAAATTAAAAATCGTTTTCCTCCTTTCAAAAGAAGAATGGTATAAAAACGAGAGATGTTTAGTTAAAATTATCAAAATTACCTGTAAAGTAAATATTTTTTAAAACAGTTGTCAAAATATTAAAAAAACATGTAAATATTCTGTAAATATCTAAATGCATCATCTTCTATAATGCAGATAAGCATTTACGGAGGGACGGTGAACATTGACTTACTATCGGTATTATTTTTTAAAAAAAGGGGAGAGAACAATGGAGAAAGATAGAAGGCATTTTCCTAAGGGGTTACTGATGATTTGCTTATGCCTAATGATGTTGTTTGTATCAGCTTGTTCTACACAAACAAAAACAGAACAGGAAGCTGGTAATGAATCCGAGGGAAAAAAGGATGGTGGTACATTGACGGTTGTCCGTCTATCAGATGCAACAAAACTGGACCCTCACTTTATTACAGACATTCCTTCAGCAAATATTATTTATCAAAAAGTATATGAAACTTTAGTAGAGCCCGATAAAGATATGAACATTCAGCCGCACTTGGCAACGGAATGGAATATCATTGATGATACGACCTGGGAGTTTAAGCTAAAAGAAGGTGTAACCTTTCATGACGGTACCCCGTTTAATGCAGAAGCAGTGAAGTCCACCTTTGACCGTTTGCTGGATCCAAACACTGGATCTCCTCAGCGTGAGAAATTCGCGATGATTAATGAAGTAAAAGTTATTGATGAATACACAGTACAATTATTGCTTGATTACCCATATGCTCCACTGCTTTCTATCCTTGCAAGCAGCGAAGGGAGCATCATAAGTCCAAAGGCGCTAGCTGAAAACCAGGAGACACTTGCAGAGAAACCTGTTGGTACAGGCCCATTTGTTTTTGAAGACTGGAAAACTGGCCAGGAAATTTCATTGCAAAAAAATGAAAACTATTGGGGGAAAAAGCCGAATATTGACAGGGTTGTGTTTAAGGTTGTTCCTGAAGATGCAACGCGTCTGGCCATGATTGAAACTGGAGAAGCACATATTAATGATCAGGTGCCTGTTACAGAAATTGAGAGAATTGAAGCTTCCGAATCGATGGGGCTTTTACGGGCAGAGGGGCTTGCAGTTGAATATATCGGGTTTAATACTAAGAAGAAACCTTTGGATGATGTTAAAGTCCGTAAAGCAATCAGCCATGCCATCGAGAGAGAAGCTATTATAAAAGGGGTTTATAACAATGTAGGGACACTTGCTAATGCAGCAATGAGTCCAAAGGTTTTTGGCCACAGTGAAAATGTTAAGCCTTATGATTATGATTTAAATGAAGCAAAAAAATTATTAAAAGAAGCAGGGTATGAAGAAGGACTTAAGTTAAAATTACTGACAAGCGATAGAAAAGAACGCATTAATATGGCCGAAGTAATTCAATCCCAATTAAAGGGCATCGGTGTTGAAGTAGACATTCAAGTAATGGAATATGGTGCATATATCGATACGATCGATAAATCAGAGCATGATTTATTCATTGGCGGATGGGGAAATGCCACAGGAGATGGAGATTATAACCAGTATAATCTATTCCATACTGCCTCACAGGGACCTCCTGGAAACCATTTCTATTACAGCAATCCTGAGGTCGATAAAATCATCGAAGAAGCACGAAGAGAGACTGACGAAGAAAAGCGCAAGGATCTTTATGAACAAGTGATGCAAATGGAATTAGAGGATGCAGTTTATATTCCAATCCGAAACTATGAACATATGGCTGCGCACAGTAAAAGTGTAAGCGGCTTTTGGCTGAATGCTGCCAATTATTTAATGATTGATGATGCAGTAATTAAATAATCTGAAGTCAAAAAAAGGTACCATGGTGAAACAGGAAAAGTACTTTTGATTCAAAAGTACTTTTCCTTCATTTTCAATTTTAGGAGGAATCAGAATGACAGTTATATGGATTACAAATGTTCGGCTAGAAAAAGGGTTCATCTACGAAAATGAACAAATTACAGGCACCAGCACTGAAATTTGCCACCTGAAAATCGTTGATGAAAAAATTGCAGAAATCACACAGATTGCTCCAGATTCTAATGAAAACCAATTCGATGCAAAACAGAAGCTGGCACTTCCTTCTTTAAGAGATATGCACATTCATATTGACAAAACCTACTACGGCGGCCCATGGAAAGCCTGCACACCAATCACAAAGGGCATTTTCACTAGATTAGAAGAGGAAAAAGAACTTTTGCCAAAGCTTCTCCCAACCGCACAAGAACGCGCTGAGAAAATGATAGAGCTGTATTTGAAAAATGGCCATACTCATATTCGTACACATTGTAATGTTGACCCTGTAATTGGGCTGAAAAACTTAGAGGCTACTGTCAATGCATTGAAAAAATATGAAGATGTCCTTACATATGACATTGTTGCGTTTCCGCAGCATGGACTGCTGAGAAGTGATTCTGTTCAGTTAATTCGGGATGCCATGAAAAATGGTGCCACCTTAGTGGGCGGTGTGGATCCAGCTACGGTGGACAGGAACATTGAAAAGTCACTAAATACAATATTTGAGATTGCAGTGGAACATGATAGGGGAGTCGATATCCACATTCATGATCCTAACTCATTGGGAGCTTTTACATTCGAGAGAATGGCAGATTATACAAGGGAAGCAGGAATGGCAGGAAGAGTAACGATTAGCCATGGAATTGCTTTGGCTGACCTGGAGGGAGAAGCATTGGCTGAAATGGCGGCAATATTGAAAGAGCAAGAAATTGATGTAACCACTACCATTCCGATTAATCGTACAACTATTCCAGTTCCCGCACTTGATCGGTATGGTATTCCCGTTTCAGTAGGACATGACAGCATCACTGATCACTGGTCTCCGTTTGGAACAGGGAACACTATCCAAAAGCTTGGTACACTTGCTGAAAGATTTCGGATGATTGATGAATATTCTTTATCCTCTGCCTTGAAATATGCTACTGGCGGGGTTGCTCCATTAAATAAAAATGGCGAACGAGTTTGGCCAAAAGTCGGCGACGATGCCACGATGATGTTAGTTGATGCGACATGTTCAGCAGAGGCAATTGCTAGAAGAGCAGCGGTTGAGTCATTATTCTTCAAAGGCAAGAAAGTGGAAAGCAAACGAGCTGAAATGGATCGAATAAATTCATAAATGAAAAGTGAAAAGGGGGATACAAAATGGCAAATTCCTATTGGTTAAAAAATATTAAGCTTGAAACAGGATATATTCAGGATGAAAATAGTGCTTATACTACAAAAACAGAACTCTTCCATTTAAAAATTGCAGATGGAAAAATAGCAGAAAAGCAGAATAGCAGGTACGAAATTTCCAAGAATGAATTGACAGTGGACGGAAGAGGATTACTAGTACTGCCTTCTTTTAAGGAGATGCATAACCATCTGGATAAAACCTATCTTTCTCTTGATTGGAAGGCTTGCAGGCCCGTCAAAAATTTAGAAGAACGCTTAAGGTATGAAGCAATGGAACTTGAGGAATTGGAGCCTTCTTCCAAACAGCGGGCCAGCAAAATGATTGAGCTCCTCCTTTCTAAGGGTTCAACTCATATCCGTACCCATGTGAATATTGATCCTTATATTGGCTTGAAGAACCTGGAAGGTGTAAAAGCAGCTTTAGAAGACTACTCCGATAAGCTATCTTACGAAATTGTTGCTTTCCCGCAGCACGGCCTTCTAAGGGAAAATGTTATTCCTCTCATGAAAGAAGCGATGAGATCCGGAGCTAATCTTGTAGGTGGTCTTGATCCTGCGGGAATTGACCGCAATATTGAGAAATCACTTTATGAAGTAATGAATCTAAGTACAGAGTTTAATGCGGATATTGACATCCATTTACATGATGGCGGACATGTAGGGTTATATACGATTGATAAATTTGCAGAAATGGTAGAGGATGCAAAATGGCACAATCGTGCCGCTGTGAGCCATGCATTTTGTCTAGGTGAAATCCCTATCCCACAGGCAGAAGAAATGGCAGATAAATTAAGCGAGCTTGGAATGTCGATTATGTCCACGATTCCTATAACAAAATCTCTTCCTCCAATTGAACTCTTAGATCGGAAAGGTGTAAATGTTTATCTTGGCTGCGATGGATTCTATGATTCCTGGGGTCCTTTCGGGAATGGAGATCTGCTGGAAAAAGTAACGAGATATGGTGAGCTTTACCGTAAAAGCGATGAAATTTCTTTGGCACAATCTTTAAAATGGGCTACTGGGGGTCCAGTTCCATTAAATAAGGATGGTGAGGTGACTTGGCCGCTTGAGGGAGAAGAGGCAAACATGGTACTAGTCAGTGCATCCTGTTCGGCAGAAGCAGTGGCGAGAACACCTAAAAGAGAGGCGGTAATATTTAGGGGGAAAGTTGTCGCAGGACAGCTAACATAAAGAGTAAAAGGTATTTCCTGACATAGACGCTGTCTAAAGAAAAATGTAGGATCAGATGTTAAAAATTGAAGATGCTAAAGTGTCCTTTGAAGCAGCCGGGTAAGGTGAGCTTGAATGTTTGAAAGCATGTATAGAGAGTGGCATTGATGGCTGATATAGAGTAATAGCATAAAAGGGTTTGAAGTATCTTCTATTACAATTCAAATATTGTTAAAGTACTATAAAAATTATGCCTAAAAGAAAAAATCCCTTTCTGCTGGATAACAGAAGGGGATTTCTTTTAATTTATCAAGTGTTTTTCCAATACATATATTGTTTCCGGCCAGCACCATAGCGGCCAATATGAAGCAATTGCAGTGACCGCAAAAAAAATTATAGTTTAAACGTTTTATTAAGGAGGGAAGATGTAGGATAAGGATATCGGATAATTTTGAAGATAGTATGTTAACATCAAGAATAAGGACATATTAGAGGTAATTTTTAATGAAGGAGGAAATGATATGAATGCAAATATACAAAAAGAAGATAATCGTTTTTTTATAAATAATGAAGAAGGGAATATGATTGCTGAAATTACCTATATCTCAAGCGGCGATTCAGTCATAACCATAGATCATACATATGTAAGTGACTCCCTGCGCGGCCAGGGGATTGCAGGAAAGCTGCTGGAAAATGTCGTTCAGGAGGCACGCAGCAAAGGATATAAAATTGTTCCTGCCTGCTCATATGCCAAAGCAGTTTTTGACCGAAAAAGCGAATATCAGGATTTACTCGCAAAATAAAGGAGGTTTTACTGGATGGACGCAAAAATAAAAGATGTAAATGGAACAGCTATCTCATACTATGACGAAGGCAAAGGTGAACCGTTAGTATTGCTGCATGGATTTTGCGGCAGTAAAGATTATTGGGCGAGGGTGATTCCAGATTTGGTGAAGGACTTTCGGGTCATTGCAGTGGATCTTCCAGGGCATGGGGGTTCAGGTTTGCCAGCCGGTGACCCATCAATTGAGAAGATGGCTGAAGTAATCAAGGGGGCAGTGGATGAACTGGAGCTGGAGAAAGTATCTCTTTTCGGCCACTCATTGGGCGGGTATGTAACTCTTGCATTTGCTGAAGCCTGCGAAGACAAGCTGAAATCCTTTTCTCTTGTCCATTCAACAGCCAGCCCGGATTCAGAAGAAGGAAAGAAAGGAAGAGACGCAGCTGCTGGCAAAATCGATAAAGAGGGAATTGAATCCTTCGTTGATGGACTTGTGCCAAAGCTCTTTGCACCAGGGGAGAAACGTCCAGAAGAACTTCAAATGGCGAAAGAGATTGGCTATCGTACAAGCCCTGAAGGTGCAAAGGCTGCCTTGAAAGCGATGAAACAGCGTGCAGACCGCAGCCATGTATTAAAAAGGACAGAGCTGCCAGTATTAATTGTAGCAGGTGAAAGAGACCAGATTGTCCCACCGGAGAAGTCATTTGCAGTTGAAGGACCTAATATCAAGCAGGTGACCATTAAGGGTGCAGGGCATATGAGCATGTATGAAGCACCGGAGGAACTTGCTGAGGCTATCCGAGGGTTTATGAAATAGTAAGCAGGCTCTATGAAACCTGATTTAAGCGCACATAAATTTTTTTATACGCATATAAATTTGTGTTTTACGCACATAAAAATTTTTATCCGAACGTAAATTGGCATTATGCGCACATAAATGTTTCCTATGGCACCAAATTAATAAATTTTTTTTAAAAATATAGAAAAAAGCTCCTTTTCACCGAAAAGGAGCTTTTTATTACTTAAATATAACGGAAATGATCTCGTCTGTCGTCATTCCGCTTTCTATTTCAAATGTGCCGGGACGCAGGTCGTTCTCAAGACCTCGTTTTTCTACATCTTTATAGAATTGGACTCCGCTTTCAATAATATTGGCTCTTTCAAGGGCGTTCCCCACGTCAATGCTGGTCATTCCCATTGAAACGGTTATAATAGTCCGGTAAACCACTTTTTCGCCAGTTTTGTCTTCTGTTTTCTCTTCTGCTTTTTCTTCCTTTTTCTTGCTGGACTCTGCAGCGGCAGCGAGCTGCTTGCTCCATTCATCTTCAGTGTTAATGACGTAGCCTTTAGATGCCAGAAGTTCAATCATTTCTTTATCTGAAAGCTTCTCTGCTTTCTCTGTTTTATCAGATGGCTTTTCTGTACTCTTGGCTTCAGAAGGGCCAAATAGATAGACGCTTCCCGTCAAAATGGCAGCCACTAATAGTCCAGCTGCAAAACTGCGCAAGGAATTTGGTGTCATTGGGCAACCATGCTCCTTTCACCTTTGTTCGCTAAATAAGGCAGAAGCATCAGCTCAACCTCATTAGGCGTAAGCTGTTTTTTTAATGCAATGCTTTCAAAAGAATATCCTCGCTTATGCATATCCAGAACTTCGCGAAGCAAAAGTCGTTCCTCGGAAATACCTCCCATTGCCCCGGATTGCTTCGCCGTAATCTCTGCGTCCAATTCAATATTTCTGATTTGCTGCTGGAGCTCATGAATTTCATTTTTTAGTGTAAAAGTAACTTGATCGATTTGCTGCTCAAGATTTGATTTAGATTGTGCCGTTTTTAAAAACGATAAAATGAGCAGCACAACTGCTGAACCAAATAATATGGCGATTACCCATCCCATCATAGAATCCTCCCTTATGTAAACACATTTTCTAGCTATCTATTTTTTTACCAAAATAAATTATACCTTTAATGCCGGATAATTACGAATAATAACATCAAAATAACACGATAGTCCTGTTTTTATGTAAGAAAAAGGAGCTGGCAGTAAACCTTATTACTCATCATTTAGAAAATAGAGGGATGAAAAACCCGGACCATATTTTGCCGGGCACCATTTATTCAGCTTTCTTTCTGCAATTGTACGCGTTTGGCACCTGCAGAATATCTTCAATAGGAGAGACTCTGCCGAATTAATCTATTTGGACAATATGTGACTTTAAATCCGAAGCAGAGCTTGGAAAAGGTACTTTTTTTGATATAAAGCTCCATTCTTAGCTGAATATCTATGCCAGCCGTTTAAAGTTTTGGCTGAGAATTTCATTCATCGTGTGAACAGGGATGAATGCCTTATTATCAATCTGGGTAATATAGCTTTTCAGCTTTGTAAAATCTTTTCTCCCCAGGGATAGTTGTAATGACTTCTTTTTTGTCTGATGTGAATGTGCCGGTTGCAGTATGGATGGTTGCTCCTTTGCCCAGTTCATGAACAATATAGGTTTTAATTTCATCACTATGGCTGCTGATAATTACAATTTCCTTGTTCGAATTGAATTGCTGCAGTGCATAATCAATGACAAATCCATTAATAATTACCCCAAAGAATGCATACATGCCGACTTGCGGCCCGAAAAGAACGGCGGAAGACAGGGCGATCGATAAATCCGCCAAATGGAAATTGGAAGGGTTTCCAGAGGGGGTGTTATTATCTATTTTTGTTAAATTCTTATATAATAAAATATGATTAGCCTGAAGCACGAAAGGATGTAAGAAATCTTGAAAAATAGGAAGCTTATTGTCATTCCCATTATGATTCTTGTAGCTGGGGCTGCAATGTGGATGCTGAATAAGGATTATCAGCAAATAGACATGACGATTCGATTGATGATAGCAGCTGGTGCAGCACTATTATCAGGCGTTATCTCATATTTTTTATTCAAGCCGGAAAAAGAAGAATAATAAAGATGCCTGTTCCCTGAAAAGGGGACAGGCATTTCTTTTTAGAACTTTTACTATTCTGATTCGTATATAAGTTGAAAGGAGCAGCCAGCACTTTTATTTCTTCCGCTTAAGCAGCTGTAAATCAATGTACAGCTGGCATCTTGTGTTAAAGTCATCAAAGTCGATTGAAGTCAGATCTGTAATTTGTTTCATTCGGTATTTTAATGTATTTGTATGAATGAAAAGCTGTTCCGCTGTCGGCTTAAGGCGGCAGTTGTTCAATAAATATACTTCAAGCGTCTTTAGCAGGGTGGTTTGGCTTTCCAAATCTTTTTTCTGAAGTTTCCTAACGTCTTCATTTACATAATTAGTCTGGCTGTTATGCTGAGCAATAGGTTCCAGGTAACGGAATACCCAGAGTTTTTTATATTCATAAGGCAGTTCTTCAGGTGATCCAATGAATTTGGCGGCTTTGATGACCTCGAGTGCCTCTGCATAGCTTTTGCGCAGTTTTAAGATGGAGGCATATTCTCCCCCGATCCCTGCATACACAGTCTGCTGCCTGGATTGGCTAAGGACGGTATTGGTTAATTCGTGTGCAGCTTCTGATAGGCTTCCGGGTGCAGGGGAACTGCTGCCGATCATTACGATGATTTCCTGCTGATTAGTAAATATGTGAGCTGGATGGCTGAGAGCGTTCGCGAACAGCCGAACGGTTTCATTCAATTCCGCAAAAATCTCTTCATCTGCCTGGATTACCGTAAATACATTGATGATAAATGCCTCCGGAAGGATGATTTTAACTTTGGCTGCTTCCCACTTAATTTGATCTTCAGTCTGATAGGTACGATCAATAATCTTTTGATAAAATTGGTGTTTTTCTTCTTCCTTGCGAAGCTTCTTCAGGTTTTTCTGATATAAAAGCTTTCCAATATGGAAGGAAACGTCATGCAGAAATTTCATTTCGCTTTCTGATAGAAAGCCTTCCAACTCCTGGACCCAAATAAATCCCAGTATCTGCTCTTTATGTTTGGCGCTTACAACTACACGCTGGTTAAGGCCGATTTCTTCCATTTTCTTAATTCTGAAAGGCTCAGGAATTGTCTTTAACTGATCAACAATGCCTTCGTCCATAAATTTCTCCAAAATGGGGATTGGCCATCTTTTTGAAAAAATGGTCTGCTGGTTTGCCAAATCAAAATGTTCAATATAATACGAGCTATAAGCCAGCAGCGAAAATTGTTCATCCTCGATAACCACAGGCTTCTTTAAAAAAGTGCTGACCATTTCCGTGATCTCATCAATATCTGTCATATTAAGGATTTTCTCCAGTGGCTGGCTCATAAGCTCCCTCCTAAACATTGCTGTTCTTTATTATAGTGAAAAACAATGAGAGACACCACCCGAATTGTGCCGAAAGAAAAAGGACCGGGCATTTTCTAAGCCCAGTCCAAATAATTTAGGTTATTTTAATGATTTTTCAAAGTCAGCAAATTGTTTTTCAACTTCTGCAGATGGCTTTTCAGTAAGAAGACTTACTACTATGATGGCAATTAAGCTGGCAGAGAAGCCTGGAATCATTTCATAAAGTACATCAGATAATCCAGCTTGTGACCAAATGATGACTGTGCCGGCCCCTACAATCATTCCTGCTAAGGCTCCCCATCTTGTCATACGCTTCCAATAAAGACTAAGGATGATAAGCGGACCGAAGGAAGAACCGAAGCCTGCCCAGGCATAGCCTACAAGGTCGAGAATTGTTTCGTTTTTCTCCCACGAAATCCACAATGCAATAATCGAAACAAGCAATACGGATAATCTGCCGATTGTAACTAGCTCTTTATCTGTTGCTGAGCGGCGGAAGAATGTTTTATATAAATCTTCCGTTAATGAACTTGATGTTACAAGCAGCTGTGATGAGATGGTACTCATGATAGCCGCGAGAATTGCCGAGATTAAAAATCCGGTGATGATCGGGTGGAATAATACTTCCCCCAGGAGGATGAAGATCGTTTCAGGATCTTCAATGCTAATTCCTGTATCAGCAACATAAGCAATGCCCACAAAACCTGTCAGCATAGCGCCGATGCTTGAAAAGATCATCCAGCCCATCCCAATGCGGGTGGCTTTTTTGATTTCCTTAACTGAACTGATAGCCATAAAACGGACGATAATATGAGGCTGCCCAAAATAGCCAAGTCCCCATGCAAAAAGGGAGATGATGCCTAGAAAACTGGCCCCTTTAAAAATATCAAGGAAAGCTGGATTGATTGTTCGAGCAGTTTCAATGGCCGGCCCGAATCCGCCTACATGGAAAAGTGTTACTAATGGTACTAGAATGAGGGCGAAGAACATGATCAAACCTTGAACAAAGTCTGTCCAGCTAACTGCAAGAAATCCTCCAAACAGCGTATAAGCTACGACAACTCCTGTAATGATCCATAAACCTGTATGGTAGTCCAGTCCGAAAGTGCTTTGGAATAAGACTCCGCCGGAAACCATGCCTGATGATACATAAAAGGTAAAGAAGATTAAGATAACTAATCCTGAAATCAGGCGCAGGATTTTGGAAGAATCCCCGAAACGGTTTTCTAAATAACCAGGAATCGTAATAGAGTCATTGGCTATTTCAGTATAAGTGCGAAGCCTTGGTGCAACATAGAGCCAGTTCGCCCATGCTCCAAGAGTCAGGCCAATGACAATCCAGGAAGCGCTTAGGCCAGTGGCATACATGGCTCCAGGAAGCCCCATCAGCAGCCAGCCGCTCATATCGGATGCACCCGCACTTAAAGCGGTTACCGCAGGACCCAATGTTCGTCCTCCGAGCATGTAGTCTGATAAATTGGAAGTCCGTTTATAGGCATAATAGCCAATCCAAAGCATTCCAATCATATATACGGTAATTGATATAATTAATGCATAATCCATTTGAAAGCCTCCTTTTTGTTAGTTTAACAAAATATTTAGATAAAATAAGCGAGGAGAAAGCAGTGGAGCTGCTTTCTCAATACTTAGAAATCCTGAATGGTTTGTAATTATTATAGCCGTATTTTATTGTTTTGGAAGAAAAATAATTTTACAGTTTACTTTTTGAAAATGCCTTTAAAGGCAAAAGCAATATTAGCCGGGCGTTCAGCGAGCCTTCTCATGAAATATCCATACCAGTCCATGCCGTATGGTACATACACACGCATCTTATAGCCCTGCTTTGCCAGTTCCAGCTGTGTTTTGTTTCTCATGCCATAAAGCATTTGGAACTCAAAACGATCGTTTGGAATGTTATGCTTCTTTGCCAATTCTTTTGTGTACTCGATGATCTGATCATCGTGAGAAGCTATTGCTGTATAATTTCCGTTTATCAAACTTTGCTCTATTAATTTCTTGTAGTTCTCATCTACATCTGTCTTTTCAGGAAATGCATGCTCTGGTGATTCTTTATAAGCCCCTTTTACCATTCTTAAAAAGGGCTGGTATTTCCCCAGATCCTCCAGGTCTTTTTCAGTCCGATACAGATATGCCTGCAGAACTGTGCTTACACAGCTGTACTTCTCTTTAAACTGTTTAAACAAATCGATCGTTGCCTGGCAGCGCGGTACATCCTCCATATCGATTGTAACCATTATCTTATGCTTTTCAGCTGCATCAAGAATTCTGGTCATGTTTTTCACAACAAGATCACGATCGATATCCAGGCCAAGGGAAGTCATTTTTAAGGATACTTGTGAATCCAGCCCTTCTTTGCTGATCATTTCTATGGTTGAAATGCATTCCTCTGTCCGTTCATTCGCTACTTCTACGGAATCAACAAATTCCCCCAAATGGTCCACTGTTACAGATAGTCCTTGATTATTCAAACCTCTGATAAAGCGGACGCTGCTTTTGAAATCAACCCCGCCAATTAACTTTCCTGCGGCAAAACTTCCGCCTCTGTTTTGGGCAATTTTATTTAGTAAGCTATTTTTTGATAAAAAGAGAAAAAAGTCTCTTGTAATCGCTTCCATTTTAACCGGCACCTCCAATTGTTATAACTTTAGATTAATCTTACAATTCTGTGACAAGTTACGACAATGTTCTTAAAAAACAAAGATTTAGTATTTCTATTGTTAACAGAAGACAATGAAAGCCGGCATTTTCCAGACGATGAAACATCTGCTTCTAAAAATTTTCTGGAATTTGCTGCCTCCAGTCAGCTTCCGTTTTTCTTTGTCAATTAATATGTAAGAAAAGTTTCCATATTATTGTTTACAATGACAAGCATTTGTATTTAAATAGTAATATAGTTTTGAATATTTATTTATTTCTGAAAATAGGGGGCTGAAAAATGAGAAAGCAGTTAAAGAAATTTGCTCAATTTACCGCGCTGTCCAGTTTGCTTGTCCTATCTGCATGCGGCGGCAATCAGGCTGCAGGTGATGAGGAGGGAAAGAGCAGCGGAGGAGCTGTTAAAGCGGATATTGGAGTTATCTCTTACATCAGCGGTCCAGGTGCAGCTTATGGTGAAGCTATTACAAATGGTTTAAAGCTCGCACAGGAAGAAATCAATGGCAAGGGTGAGGTCGAGATAAACCTTGTTATAGAAGATTCTGCCGGTAAGCAGGACCAGGCATTAACAGCAGCACAAAAGCTTATGAATTCAGAGAATGTAACAGGAATTATCGGTCCTACTTTAAGTACAGAAATGAATGTAGTGGGTCCTGAAGCCGATCTGAACGGTGTGCCAATCATGGGAACTTCGACAACGGCAGAAGGGATTCCGCAAATTGGGGACTATGTTTTCCGCAACTCGCTTCCTGAAGCTTTAGCGATTCCGGCTGCAATAGATAAAGCAATTGAAAAATATGATGCTAAAAAAGTAGCAATTCTATATGGAAATGATGATGTTTTTACAAAATCGGGCTTTGACACGATGAAGAAAGCAGCAGAAGAAAAGGGTCTGGAAATTTTAACGACTGAGACTTTCCAGAAGGGCCAATCAGACTATAATGCACAGTTAACGAAAATTAAGGGGCTAAAGCCTGACCTTATTCTGGCCTCGGCTCTATACAATGAAGGTGCTGTCATAATGGATCAGGCAAGGAAAATGGGCATCGATGTTCCATTTGTCGGAGGAAATGGCTTCAATTCTCCTGAGGTAATTAATATAGCAGGAGATGCAGCAAATGGACTGATTGTGGCAACTCCTTGGTATGGTGAGAAAGAGGATGACAAGGTAAAGGAATTTGTAAGTAAATATGAGAAAGAATACGGCAAAAAGCCTGACCAATTTGCAGCCCAGGCGTACGATGCACTATACATTATGGCTGAAGCCTTAACAAATGCCGGCGAAGCTGACCGTGATGCACTTCGTGACGCTCTGGCCGAAATCAAAGGCTTTAATGGGATCCTTGGAGAGTTCTCTTTTGATGAAGAAGGGGATGTCGTGATGGATCCGACAGTTTTGGTTATCGAAGGCGGGGCATTTAAGGAATTTAATTAAGAAGTAAGCTCTGGCGCCCCTCAGTGCCAGAGCTTACTTTTAAGAAAATGATTCTTATAAATATAGTTAGTAGGTGAATACCGTGTTAATTGAACAATTAATAAACGGAATTACCCTTGGCAGCATTTATGCCATCGTTGCACTGGGGTTTACATTGGTTTTCGGGGTGCTTGGCATCATTAATATGGCACACGGAGAAATCTTTATGTTCGGAGCCTTCATTGGTGTTGTTGTCACTTCCACGTTTAAAGGGCCTCTTTGGCTGGCATTTCTGGCAGCGATCCTTGTAACAGCCGCAATGGGGTATATGCTTGAACGATTTGCCCTGAGGCCGCTTCGGAATAAACAAGGGGTATCCCATTTAGCGCCATTGATCAGCACGATTGGTGTTTCGATACTGCTGGAAAATCTGTCCCATCATATTTTTGGTCCAGGCAATCATCCTTTCCGTGCGTCTTTTGCGGAAATCAGTTTTCAGATCGGTTCGATAACAGTATATCTTGTGCAGATTGTCATCTTTGTCATTTCTGTCCTTCTCATGTACGCCCTTTCTTTTTGGCTAGGGAAAACAAAGGCAGGAAAAGCGTTAAGAGCAACAGCTGAAAATCTTGAAACTGCAAGCCTTCTTGGTGTTGATGTGAAAAGAACGATTACGATGACTGTTATTATCGCCTCGGCGATGGGGGGGATTGCCGGCATCCTGGTCGGAATGGCGTTTAACTCTGTTACGCCTCAGATGGGTTTATCCATCGGACTAAAAGGACTTGCCATCATCATTCTTGGTGGCATGGGAAATGTCAAGGGAGCGATGGCCGGTGGCCTCATCCTTGGTCTTGCGGAAACCTTTGTCGTTGTTTACGGCGATTCGGGATACAAGGATGCAATCGCTTTTGTGGCCATTATCGTCATACTTCTCATCAGGCCGCAAGGATTGTTTGGCCAAAAAATCTCAGCGTAAGAAGGTGATCACATGCTTGCAGAATTAATAAATCCTTATTATCTACAGGTTGCTTCCTTTATATTGATAAATATTATTTTAGGGGTAAGTATTTATATTACTCTATCAACTGGTCAGCTCTCGCTTGCCAATGCAGGGTTTATGGGGATCGGTGCCTATACCTCCGCACTTCTGACGCTGAATTTTGATCTGCCAATTATTGTTGGGATATTTGCAGGCACTTTATTGGCCGGTTTATTCGGAATTCTTATCGGGATACCGACGTTAAGGCTTCAGGGAGTTTATCTCGCCATTGTTACTCTCGGGTTTGGAGAGGTTATCCGTGTTATTTTTGTAAACTGGGAGTCTATGACAAAGGGAGCAGTTGGCTTGTCAGGCATACCTCATATGGGCCGTGAAATACTGAATACTTTAAGAGGCTTTGGCTTTGATCCGAAAATACTTGGACTCCAAAATAACCAATTTGTATTTCTTGCTATCTTCCTTATCCTATTAGTGGCCACTATCAGCATTATCACGTTTTTCAGAAGGCAGAACCGATCCCGTGTCGGCCGGGCCTTTGCGGCGATTAAGCTGGATGAAAAAGCAGCTGAGTCAATGGGCATTAATATTACTTATTATAAGGTCCTGGCCTTTGCACAGGGAGCTTTGGTAGCTGGATTTGCTGGCACGTTATTTGCACATGTGCTTGCGTATATAAGTCCTGCCGATTTTGCCTATCACCGTGCAGTTGAGATATTAATCTTTGCAGTGTTTGGGGGAAGCGAAGTAATCTGGGGGCCGGTATTTGGGGCACTTTTTTTAACTGCTATGCCCGAAGTGCTCAGGTTTATCAGCGAATACCGCTACATGATTTACGGCCTAATCATTATTATCATGATGGCTGTCCGGCCGCAGGGATTAATTGATGTAAATATTTTAAACTGGGTCAAGCTTAAAACGTCAAGGAGGGGGCAGAAGCATGGTACTTCAAGTCAAAAAAGCATGTAAAAACTTTGGCGGGCTGAGTGCTCTGTCTGATGTCTCGTTCTCTATTAACCAGGGAGAAATTTTTGGGCTGATCGGACCCAACGGAGCCGGCAAAACAACGATGTTCAATCTGATTACATCGATGTTTACACCTACCTCCGGCGAGATTATTTTTAATGAAGACAATATCAATGGTTTAAAACCTCATCTGATCACGAAAAAAGGCATTTGCAGAACATTCCAGAATATTCGCCTGTTTCCGCAGATGACCGCAGAAGAAAATGTGATGGTTGGGGAACATTGCAGAAGTAAATCAGGGGTTATCAGCAGTGTATTCAGGACAAAATCACAGCGGAAGGAAGAAGATAGAATCCACAGCAAAGCGAATGAACTGTTAGAGTTTGTTGGGCTTGGCGGATACGCTGAGGTTGTCTCGGACAGTCTGGCATACGGCCAGCAAAGAAGGCTGGAAATTGCCCGGGCGCTGGCAAGCTCCCCTCAGCTGCTGCTGCTGGATGAACCTGCAGCAGGAATGAATGAAACAGAAACAAGCGAACTATTCCATCTCATCAAAAAAATTCAGGAACAGGGCATCACTGTTCTGCTGATTGAGCATGATATGCCGCTTGTCATGAGATTATGCGACCGTATTGCCGTGCTTAACTTCGGCAAAAAGATTGCTGAAGGCACACCGGCTGAAATCCAAAATAATCCTGATGTCATCGAAGCTTATCTCGGCAGTGAGGAGGAAGATTTATATGCTTAAAGTAAACGGGATTAACGCTTTTTATGGGAAAATCCAGGTTCTTAAAAGCATCAGCCTCGAAGTGGAAGAAGGCAGTATTGTTACGATACTTGGCGCAAACGGAGCAGGAAAGACAACGACCATGAAGACCATTTCCGGATTGCTTAAGCCTCAAGCAGGAAGCATTCAATTTCAGGGGCAGGATGTAACGGGACTCCGGCCGGATCAGCTGCTGCGCAAAGGAGTTGCCCTTGTTCCTGAGGGCAGGCAGATTCTTTCAGGAATGACTGTGCTGGAAAATCTGGAAATGGGGGCGTACCACCGTAAGGACAATGAAATTGCCCAGGATATTAAGAATGTAATGGAGCGTTTCCCAATCCTTGAAGAAAGGCAGAAACAGCTTGGTGGAACCTTATCCGGTGGCCAGCAGCAGATGCTGGCCATTGCCAGAGCGATTCTCAGCAAACCAAAGCTGCTTCTTCTTGACGAACCATCGATGGGGCTTGCCCCTCTGATAGTGGCTGATATATTTAAAATTATTACAGAAATTAACGAAGCGGGGACTACTGTTCTGCTGGTAGAGCAGAATGCGAGGCAGGCACTAAAGATATCCGATTATGGATATGTCCTGGAAACCGGAAAAATGGTTGCTGAAGGAAGCTCACAGAAGCTGCTGAATGATCCCAGAATCATGGAAGCCTATCTGGGGCGGAAATCCAGCTGAAATTCAAAGGCCAAGTCAATTGATTTGGTCTTTTTTATTTTCTGCAGCTTGCATTATGGTAAAATCGGTTGACGGATGAATTAATTGTGCAAAACCGGAGGACAAATGAAAAAGTTAAAGAAGTTCTTTAAACGACTGATTAAAATTTTATTAATTCTCGGCGTATTTATGTTTTTAAACAACAGCTCCCTTCTTACAAAAGAAAGAAATGCTAAGCCGGAGCTTCTCGCACATAGAGGAATGGCACAGACCTTCCATATGGAAGGGATAACGGGGGAGACGTGTACTGCTGAAAGAATTTACGAGCCTGAGCATTCCTTTCTTGAGAATACAATTCCTTCTATGAAAGCAGCTTTTGAAGCAGGTGCAGATGTAGTCGAATTGGATATTCAGCTTACAAAGGATGGGCAATTTGCTGTTTTTCATGATTGGACGCTTGAGTGCCGGACAGATGGAAAGGGAAATACCAGAGATTATACAATGCAGGAATTAAAAAAGCTGGACATTGGATACGGCTATACAGCGGATAATGGAAAGACCTATCCATTCCGCGGTAAAGGAATCGGAATGATGCCAGCCCTTGAAGAAGTCATGGCCAATTTTCCGGAAGGCGATTTCTTGATCCATATTAAAAGCAATGATCCCAACGAAGGAAAACAGCTTGCTGAATACCTTTCAAAGTTTCCTGATGAAAGATTAGAGAAAATAGCTGTTTATGGTGGGGACGAACCTATTGCCGCACTGAAGGAAGAAATGGCTGGAATGCGGGTGATGTCCAAAGCGACATTGAAAAGCTGCCTTTTACCTTATATAGGAGCCGGCTGGACAGGATATGTTCCTAATGCCTGCAAAAACACGCAGCTTCATATTCCTGAATCATATACGAAACTGTTGTGGGGCTGGCCAAATAAATTTTTGAATCGAATGGATGATGCAGGCACAAGAGTTATTGTGGTTGCAGGGAATGGCAGCTGGTCGGAAGGATTTGACAGACCAGAAGACCTGGAACGGCTGCCTGACGGTTATTCAGGAGGCATCTGGACAAACAGGATTGACCTGATTGCCCCAACATATCAGAAAGAATAGGCGCTTGATTTGATCCAAGCGTTTTTTAATTTTTTTAATCGAATTATTTAAAAATTTTGTAAAAAGGATTATGATATTAATAGTATTATTTAGTTTACCGAAGGATTCTAGATGATTTATTATACATATATTAACTGCAAATACAGCTTGGGGGACTTTGAATGGCGAGAGTTTTAGCATTTCTTAAGCCTTACCGGATAGCGGTGGCAATAGCATTATCACTAATGCTGACTGAGCTTGCTGTTGAGCTTATTCAGCCGTTATTAATGGCAAAGATCATAGATGAAGGCATCCTGCAGAATGATCTTCAGGAGGTCGTGATGTGGGGAGGAGTTATGCTGGCTGCTTCTTTTGCCGCTTTTGCTGCTGGGGTCATTAATTCCTATTATGCCGCCCATGTCAGCCAAAGCTTTGGTTTTGACGTAAGGAAGAGCTTATATGACAAGGTGCAATCCTTCTCTTTTGCCAACTTTAACCTTTTCCCGGCATCTTCATTAATTACCCGAATGACTAATGATATTACGCAGCTTCAAAATACCGTTTTTATGAGTCTTCGAATCATGATGAGGGCTCCTTTATTAATTATTGGCGGCCTTATAATGGCTTTTGTGGTAAATGTGAAGCTTGCTCTTTTCTTATCTGCGGCAGCTCCATTCCTTTTTCTATTTCTGTATTGGGTAATGGGGAAAGGCGGCGAGCTCTTTAAAGCAGTCCAGGAAAAGCTGGATTCAGTAAATAGCGTCATGCAGGAAAACCTGACGGGGATCCGGCTAATAAAAGCTTTTGTCCGCAGAAATCATGAAGTGAAACGATTTACCCGCACGAATGAGGATCTTAGAGGTGGAACAGTTAAAGCATTGCGTCTTATGGAAGTGACCATGCCCGTCCTGCTTTTAATTATGAACTTAAGTATTCTTGGAGTGCTTTGGTTTGGAGGTATACAGGTAAATACAGGGGAGGTAAAGGTAGGAGAGGTTGTTGCGATTGTTAACTATGCAACCAGAATAACGGCCGCTTTCTCGATTTTTTCCTGGATTATCATGGCTTTTTCAAGGGCAAGAGCCTCTTCAAATCGTGTTGCAGAGGTTTTGGAGACTGATGTGGATTTGACTGACCGTTCAGAATCTCGGAATGGCTTAACAGTAAGCCAAGGCAAAATTCGTTTTGCAGATGTATCTTTTAAATACCCAGACAATTCAGAAAAGGTATTGGATGGCATAAGCTTTATCATCAATCCTGGGGAAACAGTTGCGATATTGGGAGCAACAGGCTCAGGAAAGACTTCCTTATTCCAGCTCATTCCCCGGCTGTATGATGTAACTGGAGGAAAGGTTGAAATTGATGGACACGATGTCCGGGAAATGAAAATGGAAAATCTCCGCAGGAAAATTGGCTTCGTGCCCCAGGAAGCCCTGCTTTTTACGGGCAGTGTGAAGGAGAACATATCATGGGGCAAGGAAGATGCATCCTTGGAAGAGATAACTGAAGCAGCAATCAATGCACAAATACATGAAACGATCATGAAGCTGCCTCAAGGTTATGAAACAAAAGTGGGGCAAAGGGGTGTTAACTTATCCGGCGGGCAAAAACAGCGTTTATCCATTGCTCGGGCGCTTGTAAGAATGCCGAAAATTCTTTTGCTTGATGACAGTACAAGTGCCCTGGATATGAAAACAGAAGCAAAACTCCTGGGTTCATTAAAAAAATACGCATGTACAACACTGATTATTACGCAAAAAATAAGTACAGCTATGGAAGCGGACAGAATCTTATTGCTTGAGGATGGAAGGCTTCTTGCTGAGGGAGACCATGAAAATCTCCTTAAAACATCGGGGTTGTATAAAAGGATTTTTCAATCCCAATCTGGAGAGGAGAACAGAAACCATGCTTAAACAGCTTAAAGCACCTTTCCAATATAAAAAGTTTCCTCTCGAACTGAATGGTGAATTTTCTAAAGGGAAAAAGCCGAAATCTGAGAACATTAATTTCACATTAAAAAGAATCTGGTCATATTTAGCCTGCAATAAAGGATTGTTATCTCTCGTTCTATTTATGGTTGTTATCAGCTCGGCAATGGGGCTGCTCGGTCCATATTTAGTCGGGATGGCTATTGACGAGTATATTGTCACAAAGAACAGCGATGGATTTATAGCTTTACTGATTTGGCTCGGAGTCATTTATGTGATGAACTCGCTTGCACTTTGGTTTCAGAATTATTGGATGATCGGCATCGCACAGGAAACTGTTTTTACAATGAGAACGAAGCTTTTTGGACATTTGCATAAGCTCCCAATCCCCTTCTTTGACAAGCGGCAGCAGGGTGAACTGATGAGCAGGGTAACAAACGATATTGAAAATGTCAGCTCGACTCTGAACAGTTCAGTGATCCAGGTCTTTTCCAGCCTGCTGACTTTAATTGGTACTGTATCCGTTATGCTTTGGCTCAGTCCTTTGCTGACGCTCATTACACTGATCATTGTGCCGCTGATGTTTTTTGGAATGAAATGGATTACTGCACGGACAGGAAGGTTATTTAAAGAGCAGCAAAAGAATCTTGGAGAGCTGAACGGCTTTATTGAAGAGACCATATCAGGACAGAGGATCATCAAGACCTTTTCACAGGAAAAGAAAGTTATGGCCGAGTTCCGGAAAAAAGGGGAAAAACTTAGGGGGGCAGGGTTCTGGGCCCAGACATATTCGGGGTTTATCCCGAAGCTGATGAATATTCTGAACAACTTGAGCTTTGCCATTATTGCGGGGGTTGGAGGCATTTTTGCCCTGAACGGAATGATTTCAATCGGTGTCATTGTCATATTCACGGAATATTCCCGGCAATTCACACGTCCGCTTAATGACCTGGCAAACCAATTTAACACACTTTTATCAGCGATTGCAGGAGCTGATCGGGTATTTGACATAATGGATGAAGATGAAGAATTCAGAAATGAAGGGCATCTAAAAGAACTTACCGATGTGAAAGGCGAGGTTGAATTCCTTAATGTTTCTTTTTCATATGAAGAAGATGGAAATACGGTAAGGGATGTAAACCTTCATGTGAATTCAGGACAGACTGCTGCTCTAGTTGGTCCAACAGGTGCAGGAAAGACAACAATGATCAATTTGCTCTCCCGATTTTATGAACGGGACTCAGGCCGTATATTAATTGACGGTGAAGATATAGCCAATGTGAAAAAAGAAAGCCTGAGGAAGAATATGGGATTTGTGCTGCAGGACTCCTTTCTATTCCGCGGCACTGTGCGCGAAAATATCCGCTACGGCAGGCTGGAAGCCTCAGATGATGAAGTGGTGGAAGCGGCTAAGCTTGCCAATTCCCATTCTTTTATCATGAAACTTCCTCAGCAGTATGAGACACTGCTGAGTCAGGACGGAAATGGCATTAGTCAGGGGCAGAAGCAGCTTCTTTCCATTGCACGTGCATTTCTGGCCAACCCGGGCATTTTAATTCTGGATGAAGCAACAAGCAGCATTGATACGGTGACAGAGCTTAAAATTCAGGATGCCCTCCAGGAATTGATGAAAGGCAGGACCAGTTTTGTCATTGCCCACCGTCTGAATACGATTCAGAAAGCGGATAAAATCTTTGTTCTTGAAGAGGGCAGGATTATTGAGGAAGGTACACATGAATCTCTGCTTGAAAAGGAAGGCTTTTATTATCGGCTTCATGGTAAATCGGCTGTGGGGGCAAATGCCTGAAATGGCAGTCTGATGCAAAAAAGGTTTTTGCCCTACAGCGATACGTTGGATTTTACAAACAAGAGGCGGACTTGATTAAAATCAAATCCGCCTCTTTGCTTATCTATTAAATGACATTCTTTTCTTTAGCTTCTTTTAGCCAGCCCGGGAATTCATTCAGCAAGAGGTCATAAAGTTCGTTATCAGAAATGGTCTCGATATCTTTAATGTAGAAAAAGTTTGCGTTATCGATATACCGGCCATCCATTTCATCCAATTTTTCCAGTACCTCAAAGTTTGAATCGCCTATGCCGACAAACTGCCAAAATAATGGTTTATCGGATGATGCTGTAACCGGTTTCTTGATTGTTCTTTTACAGCCTCCATCATTAATGAAAACAATAAAGGCAGGGTCTCTGCTCGGATCTTCTGTGGTATATTTCTGAATGACATCCTCCATTACCGGTGGTTCATCATTTCTTCCGAATTTATGAATCAGATCATTATTTAAGATATATTGATCCACATAGCCTTCAAAGTCATGTTCTGTTACCGGCTTCAACCTGGAAAATTCATTATCATAGACCCAAATATCAAGGGCACCATCATCATCAAATTGGCTGGCAACTGCTAAGATTCTCTCCACTACCCTTTGTACAGTACCGTTTTTATATAACTTGCGCATGGAGCCGGAAATGTCCAGTACAAGTCCTACTCTGGCAGTAACATTGGTCAGATTCTTTTTCTCCAGGACAAGTCCCGCCGATTTTTTTAATAAACTAATAGAGCTCATTATTGTGAATCCCCCTTTTATCATATATCCAAAAATTTACCATACTGGGAGTCTATTAGCATTAAAAAAGCAATTTAATTTGAAAATTTCATAGCAAAGTCGATAAGCATTTTTTCATATAAATGAATGGAATGCGGAAGGACATATTCATCATCACCGTGCCAGTTCATGCCGGTTGGACCAAACTCGATAGCTGGTATCCCATAATTGGCAAAGAACACAGTATCAGCTGAACCATGCTGTCCAAAGAAAACAGCTTTATCTTCGGTGTGTTTTTCAACAATAGGTTCAAGCATCAATATGAAAGGATTGTCTCTGTCTGTCACAAGGGGCTTGCTGAACATATTCATGAAAATTTCCCCATCTGTGATAGTTTCGATTTGTTTGAGGATCTCTTCATGATCCTGTTCAGGCAAGTATCGGATATCATACGACATTATACATTTTTCAGGCACCTTATTATAAACATCTCCTCCAGTAATTTTTGCCAGATTAATCGAAGGCTGTGGAAAGAATTCAGATGCTTCTTTTGCAAAGGGCAATTTTAATAGTTTTTGATGTACTTCAAAAGCCTTTTCAATGGCATTGATTCCTTCCCATGGACGGCTGCCGTGGGCCGGATCTCCGTCTATCTGGATGTCCAGCCTGATAACTCCTTTTGCTTCCAGCGCAATTCCGAGCTGCGTCGGTTCAGAACAAATGACAAAATCCCCGCGATACCCCTGTTCTGCTAAATAACCGGAGCAATTAAAACCGCCAATTTCTTCATCTGATACAATTTGAAGCTGTATTTTTACACCAATTGGCTTATTGCGGAGTTCTTTTACTGCACACATCATGGCAGCCACCCCGGCTTTCATATCTACTGCCCCGCGTCCATATATCTTATCGCGGATTTCTACAGGAATGAACTGTTCATCCTTTCCTGAAACAACATCCACATGACCATTAAAAATAACGGTCTGATCACCGCTTCCAATTTCACATACTGCCATTTTATAGCCATTATTTTCGATTATTCTAGAAGGAAGGTCGTGGCCCGACAGCCATTGATGGCAATATTCGATAGCCTGGTTTGCTCCTTCCTTAGAAGAGCTTTTAATAGAAATAAGATCTTTCAGTAAGCTTTCAAGCATGTGCCAAATGTCCTCCTTTATTGCATCAATAATTTTACACAGTACTAATCCTATTCCCGCTTTGGCAGGATGAAAACAGCCTGATCAATGATAGCCCGATATTTGTGAAGAATTAGTGAAGTATATTGCGAAAAGGGAAGGGAAGGAGTATATTATAAGTGAGGAAAGTTAGTGAAGTACTTCACAAATAACTTCACTTCAGCAATCTTTCTTCTCAAGAGCTGGCCGGCTTTTAAAATCCCCTGATAGGGAATAATTTTTTAAGTGCTTATGTGAAATTATTCACAATAATAACATGGAGATGATTATCATGAAATGGTGGAAAACTCCTAAGGCAGCAGTCCTGTGGACAATATTAAGGGTTTGGCTTGGTATACAATGGCTGGAAGCAGGATGGCATAAGGTAGCAGACGGATTTAATGCAGGAGGATTCATGCAGGGGGCAATAGCCCAAGCCGCTGGCGACCATCCGGCAGTGCAGGGCTGGTATGCGGGCTTCCTGGAAAATGTAGCATTGCCAAACGCAGATTTATTCAGCACTTTAGTTGCATGGGGCGAAGTTCTTGTTGGAATTGGATTAATACTTGGAGCAGCAACCATACCGGCATTAATCGCAGGCGCATTCATGAATCTAAACTTCTTATTAGCAGGAACAACAAGCACTAACCCAATACTATATACAGCAGCAATCATCCTTCTATTTACAGGTGCAGGTGCTTACTACTGGGGAGTTGACAGATTCGCCATCCCATATATTAAGACAATGATGAAAGGCGGTCACGGAATAGGCAAAAAAGAAGCACACAATCACTGAATTGGAAGAAGCAGGGGCTGAATGTCCCTGCTTCTTTTTTGAGTTAATTGAACCTTAGCTTTTTTGACTGTTCTTAACCCGCTGATTGGCTGCATTGGAACGTGCCATTGCCTCGAGATCTTCTTGATCGGCAAGCTCGCGGTTGAACTCTACGTCGATGCCGTCAGATTTCATATTCTTTGGTACTTGTGGAAGTGATGCTTTGTTTTTATCACGAGTTTTATGTCCATGTGCACGGCCCATTGTAAATAACCCCTTTCAGCAATAAAGGTGCGGAAACTGAATGTTTCCGTACCTTTATCATGTGCCACTAATAGGGCTGGTATGGGTGGAAATTAATGTTTTGACTGTCTGCCTGCAAATCCGCCTGCTTTGTCAGCTCTTTTGAATTCTCTTGAATAAGTTACTTCCTGCATGCTTGATAAAGTGCTTTTGGATTTGTCTTTCTTCTTTTTGTCCACTTCGCAACATCCTTTCAGAATAAGGTTCACACTTCCCTTATTTTTCCCTTATTTGAAAAAAATGATACAAATTTCATTGATAAATATCGCCAAGAGCTGCCTTTAAATCTGGATATAAAAAATCAAAACCAAATGACTGCAATTTTTCAGGAAGCACTTTTTGCCCCTCTAATACCAGTGTACTCATCTCCCCAAGAGCTATCTTTAAAGCAAAGCCCGGAGCAGGCATCCAGTGAGGGCGATTAAGGACTTCTCCAAGTATTTGTCCAAATTCCTTCATTGTCACAGGATATGGTGATGTAAAATTTACGGGACCTTGGAGCTGTTCTTGATCAATGCAAAAAAGGATTCCGTTTACGGCATCATCTAAATGAATCCAGGAAACCCATTGGCTCCCTGTTCCGACAGTTCCCCCGGCAAATATTTTATAAGGAAGGGCCATTCGTGAAAGAGCACCATCGTTTTTTTCAAGAATGATTCCAAACCTGCAGAAAACTGCCCGGACTTCAAATTCTTCTGCTTTGGATGCCTCATCCTCCCAGCGTCTTACTGTATCAGCCAAAAAATCAGTACCGCTTTTCCTGGAAGCCTCGGTGAAGGTTTCAATCTCGGAAGTGCCATAGTAACCAACGGCGCTGGCATTGATTAGTGTATACGGCTTTTCTTCAAGGCGGCTAATAATCCGGAGAACCTCCTTAGTGGCTGTAATGCGGCTGTTTAATATCCGTTTTTTGCGTTCTTCCGTCCATCTTCCACTGTTAATGGACTCACCAGCCAGGTTGATAAACACGTCAATGCTTTCCAGAACATCTTCTGGTGAATCATCATCATTCAGCCATTGTACATAATTCAGATTTTTAGAATGCTGCTTATCAGATATATTTCTCGTTAGAATAAATATTTCATGTTTTTTCTCCAGTAATTTTTTCACCAAGGCGTTTCCAACAAAGCCAGCTCCGCCTGCGATGGCTATTCTCATGGGAGATTCCCCTTTCAAGTGGCAAATACTTTGTTACAATTTACGACGTTTTCTTTCAAATTCCTTTTTTGGATATGTTACATTTAAAAAAAGAGGTGGAGAAAAATGCCGATCATTACGAAAATCACATTTCAGAAAAAAAACACAGACCGCTACAATATATATATGGATTATGGGAAAGGTGAAGAATATGCATTTAGTGTGGATGAAGATGTATTAATAAAACATCAGCTCAAAAAAGGAATGGAGCTGGATGAATTTTCACTAAATGAAATTGGCTATCAGGATGATATCCGGAAATCCTATAACATGGCTATTCAGTATTTATCCAGAAGGATGCGCTCAGAAACCGAAGTCCGCAAACATTTAGCTGACAAAGAAGTTGAAGAACCGGTTATTCAGGAAGTTGTCCACAAATTGTATGATTACAAATTTTTGAATGATAAAGAATATGCCATAGCTTTTGTGCGTACACAAATGAAGACATCAGATAAAGGGAAAGGATTAATCCGGACTGAACTAAAGGAGAAAGGGATATCCCCTAAATTAATTGATGAGGCGCTCGAGGTGTATCCAAGGAAAGCTGAATTAAGTACAGCAATAAAGCTGTGTGAAAAGCATGCACAGAAAAATGCCCGTGATTCATCAAAGATCCTCAGACAAAAACTGGAGCAGATGTTAATGCGTAAAGGTTTTAATTTTGACATCATTCAAGAAGCAGTATCTGAAACGGAGACTGAAAAAGAAGAAGGTGAAGAATTGGCAGCCCTAAAGTACCAGGCGGAAAAAGCCAAGAGGAAATATGCTAACCTTCCCGAATTCGAATTCAGGCAAAAAATGAAACAAGCCTTATTTAGAAAGGGCTTTTCGTTCGAATTAATTGATCAATATTTAAGTGATGGAGAAGAATAACACATGGAAACTCATGTGTTATTTTTTAGATTCAATGACAATAGATTCTTTATCTAAATTATCCAGAATCATTACTGCCACTTCTTCAGGAGAACGAAGCCTGGATTTGTTTGTGATATGGTCGCTTTCATCCCAGAAAGGGGTATCCATTCCACCCATATAAACGGCTTTAACCTTAATATTCGTGTTTTCGAGTTCTTTCTGAAGGCTCTCTGTAAATCCTCTAACAGCAAACTTGCTTGCAGCATACACTGATTCATTTACTTTTCCTTTTAAGCCAGCTGTCGAAATGATATTCATCAGCAAGCCGCCGTTTTTTTCTTTAAAAAATGGCAGAACTGCCTGAGTCATATAAATAGTGCCCAGCACGTTTGTTTGAAGCATATCCTGTATTTCCTGCTCTCCAAGATGGTCTAATGGCCCGAAATGTCCAACTCCAGCATTGTTAATTAAGCCGTAAAGATCATGGCTTTGGATTTGAGTCATCAAGCTGCTGATCTCCTGAAGTATTGTAATATCTAATGAAAAGGATTGAGCGCTTCCGCCAGCTTCGTGAATCTCCTTTTCCACGCTTTGCAGTTTGTCTAAGGTCCTTCCTGTTAAAATAGTATGGAAGCCTTGTTTGGCAAATAATAAAGCAAGCTCTTTACCTAATCCGGACCCCGCGCCGGTAATGATGACAGACTTCATATGTTTCGCTCCTTTGAAGGTCTTATAAACACCATATTAACAAAAAAGTCGAGTACTTGCGAAATGGTATAAAAAACAAAAAGCTGAAGCCTTTTCTAAACAGGCATTTTCTCATATACTTAGCAATGTGGAGTGGAATTGAAGTAAATGTGAATATAAATTAGCTTTGCCAACTATCTGAAGAAAGTAAGGGATTAGGTATGCAGGAGAAAAGGTACAGTACAATGACTACGTATGAGCTTCAGCAAGAAATTGCCAGCTTAAATGAAAAAGCAAGGAAAGCGGAACAGATGGGCATGGTAAATGAGTTTGCCGTGCTTGAGCGCAAAGCAATAATGGCAAAATCCTACCTGCTCAATCCTGATGAGTTTTGCCCTGGTGAAATTTATGAAATCGACGGGGATCCAGGAGTTTACTTTAAAATTGAATATATGAATGGCGTGTTTGCCTGGGGATTCCGGCTAAATGGCAGTAAAGGTGAAGAAGCTTTGCCAATATCCATGCTGAAAAAACTGGAAGAAAGAGGATGATGTAAACCATCCTCTTTCTGCTGTTACGAATTTTTGCGAATCTGCCGTTTTAAAATAATGAGGTCTTGAGTTTGCTGGGTCTCGCCATTTACTTGTGAGTGTGCACGCTTAGGCCTGAAGTGCGGTGAAGTAAATGGACTGGAATAAGGATTATCCCCAAAAAAATTTTTGCTGTTTCCCATAACCAAGCCTCCTTGTATTTTAAAAATCAGGTGTGTCGCTTGAGCGGTTTGATGAAGCTCTCATTCGTTCCTGAGGGTGAGTGTTTATCGTGCCATTAGCCCGGAGTGAAGCATACTCTGCTTTAGCCCGAGGCTCCCCCTCTAATTTTATATTGTTCTGATTTGGGAATTTTCTCGCTTTATTGCGCATAAGCAGCCTCCTAAACCGGAATAAGAGCGTGACTGGCATTAATGTCAGCCACGTAGTACTATTATTTGTTTTTTTCGGGAGGCTATGAAGGATCCTGTATATTAATAAATGGTAATGAGGTGATTTTTATGAATGAGTACCAGCAAAAGCTTTATGAGCTCTTACTGGAAAAAAATAATAAGCTTTCAGCAAGTCTGGCCCAAACTTGGATTGGACTTCTCTGGGAAGACTTCGAAGCAACTTATGCCAAGGCCGGCAGGGAATATAAGGGTGCTGAAATGACAGAAAGAATCGTAAGGCAATGGGTTGAAAATTATGGAAGCAGGCTTCATGAATTTGTTGCCAATAATCCTAAATACAAGCATTTGCTTGAACAGGATAAAAATAAGCTAAATTAAGAACAGGCTGCCGATTTCAGCAGCCTGTTTTATTTCCTGTGAATACTAGCCAGGAATAATATCCAATTTTTTACGCAGTTTTTCTTCGCTGAAAATCCAGCCTGTATAGGAGGATTGAATGTTTAGGTCCCGATCAAGCTGGACCACGGCTACAAATGGATAATGTCCATTGCTCCGGTAGCGAAGGTCAATGAAGCGGACTTCATAATAATCATCATATTCATCCACTTCCCAGCGGTATACGGGTGAGAAGGATAGAAAAGCAGATAAATTTTTATCATTCTTTGCAGCTTCTATCACGGGTGTCTCCGGTACAGGAACACGATTAAATTGATCAAGGATCCGTACATGGTTTTTTACAGCACGCCCAACGAAAAATTGCTGTTTGTTCATAACCGCCACACGCCAATGATTGAATTTCATGGTTGGGGCAATGATAATCTCTGTGGCATCCGGAATAATTACCTTCACGGCCTTCAATACACTTCTCTGAGCTGCAAACCGCAGAAGATAATACAAAACAATGATCCCATAGATGATTAAAAATGTATAACCAGGATGTGCCCCAAATGCCCATATAAATAATCCGGCGACATGGATCCCAAAAATGAAAGGGTCAAATGTGTTAATGATTCCCAATGCTACCCACTTCGAGGAAAAGGGCCGGAGTGCCTGTGTTCCATATGCGTTAAAAATATCAACAAAAACATGCAGGAATACTGCCAAAAAAGTCCACAGCCATAAATGAAGCAGATCCGCTGCCGGAAAAAAAGGATAAACAACTGCAAGAATGGCAAGAGGCCAAAGCAGTACTGCCGGTATAGAGTGGGTAATACCCCTGTGATTGCGTATATAAACGGCATTATTTCTGAGTTTTAAGACGGTATCTATATCTGGTATTTGTGAACCGACGATGGCTCCAATCATAACACTTGTTGCTGTAGCAGAATTACTTGCAACAACGGGGTCAAGAGTGGCTATGCCTCCAATCGCCAGCCCCATGACTACATGTGTACCGGTATCCAAGAGGAAAATACCTCCTTCCTTGGGAACATGGTTCTTGTTAATTGATTAAATGTGTGCAGAGAGGCACACTATTTTCTTTAGTGTATCAGCAAATTTCTTGTATTAACAGCTGAATATGGGTAACTTTAAAGGAGTTGCTAACCTTTATATAAACTCAGTATAAAAAAGCGACTGTACTAATATATTCCCATATTTTCCGATTGTATAACATCAGGAGGATCAAAAATTGAAAGAAGTTAGTAAAAATACTATTGAATCAGTTGATATAGAAGGTTTTCAAGATGATTTGCTAAGCTGGTTTGAAGCCGAGCAAAGGGATTTGCCCTGGAGAAAGGACCAGGACCCATACAAAGTTTGGGTTTCTGAGATTATGCTTCAGCAGACACGGGTGGATACAGTAATCCCTTATTTTCATCGCTTTATTGAACAGTTTCCAACGATAAAGGACCTTTCCGAAGCAGACGAAGAAAAGGTATTAAAGGCCTGGGAGGGTTTGGGCTATTATTCGAGAGCAAGAAATCTTCAGGCTGCCGTTCGGGAGGTACATGAAAAATATGGCGGAAGAGTTCCGGACACACCAAAGGAAATTTCTTCATTAAAGGGTGTTGGCCCCTATACAGCAGGTGCCATTCTAAGTATAGCGTACGGAATACCCGAACCAGCTGTGGATGGCAATGTCATGCGAGTCCTTTCGCGTATTCTTTCCATCTGGGATGATATCGCCAAGCCTTCTTCAAGGAAAATCTTTGAAGCTTCGGTTCGAAAACTGATTTCGCATGATAACCCGTCCCATTTTAATCAGGCGCTAATGGAGCTTGGAGCATTAATTTGTACACCCACGTCACCTTCCTGCTTATTATGCCCGGTGAGGGAACATTGTACTGCTTTTCATGAAGGGACACAGAATGAGCTGCCAGTGAAAACTAAAACAAAGAAGCAAAGAAATGTCCAATTAGCATCAGCTGTCCTCATAGATGATCACGAAAGAGTACTGATACACAAAAGACCTGGCAAAGGTCTGCTTGCTAATTTGTGGGAATTTCCCATGGCTGAAATCAATATTGCATATGTAAGCGATAAAGAACAGATGAAGGAAACATTCAGCACACAATATGGCGCCAAAGTGGAAATAAAAGAAATGACGGGACAAATTGAACACGTTTTTTCCCATTTAACATGGAACATAAATGTCTATAAAGGGCAAATCATAAAACTTGAAGAGGAAAAAAACGACTTAAAATTAGTCAGCCTTGAAGAAATTAAGGAATATCCTTTTCCGGTTTCCCATCAGAAAATATTGAAGCAATATTTGGAAAGCAGAGAATAAAAAGGGGGCGGGCCCCCTTTTTCTATAAGATTATTCGTAGCTTACTCGGGTTCCATGGGTATAATCGGCTTCCTGTCTTTTCAAGCCGCCCCGGTTCTCTATTTCTTCAATAATCTCCCTATGAATGGTTTGCCCCTCAGCATTTAAATAAGGCATAATCTGCTGAAAAGAATGGTGATAAAAAGCAAGCTCGCTGTCTTTCCATTCTGATTTCGACATCATAGAAAGCTCTGTCATATCACGTCCGACAAACATTTGCCATCTTCCTTTCCTCAATTTGATTACAGATAGTGTTTTAATTCGAATTGCCATATATACATGGAAAAAGCTAAAATGAAATCGGTAAGGGGTTTATATTATTTAATTCCCGGGCTAACAATCCCTAAACAGTCTGGAAGGAATACATAACAGAAAGGAAACTGAATCATGACACAAAAAGTAGCACTGATAACAGGAAGCAGCAGAGGAATTGGAAAGGCAACAGCCATCAGGCTTGCCAAAGAAGGCTATGACATTGTCATCAATTACGCCCGCAGCAAATCGGCTGCAAATGAAACAGCAGCAGAAATTGAGGCGCTGGGCAGAAAGGTCCTTGTTGTAAAAGCGAACGTGGGAGATGTAGAAAAAATTAAAGGGCTTTTCAAGGAGATTGACCGTGAATTTGGAAGACTGGATGTGTTTGTAAACAATGCAGCTTCAGGCGTTCTGCGTCCGGCAATGGAACTGGAGGAATCTCATTGGGATTGGACAATGAATATTAACAGCAAAGCCCTGCTATTCTGTGGACAGGAAGCTGCAAAGCTAATGGAGAAAAATGACGGAGGAAAAATTGTTAGCATCAGCTCTCTAGGTTCGATCCGCTACCTGGAGAACTATACTACTGTAGGGGTTTCCAAAGCGGCGTTAGAAGCACTAACACGTTACCTAGCTATTGAGCTGGCTCCTAAAAATATCGTCGTAAACGCTGTTTCAGGCGGTGCAGTCGATACAGAAGCCTTAAAACATTTTCCAAACCGTGCAGAGCTTCTCGAAGAAGCAAAGACCAAAACTCCTGCGGGACGTATGGTTGAAATTGAAGATATGGTAAATACAGTTATGTTTTTATTAGGTGAGGAATCCAGCATGATTCGCGGCCAAACGATTATTGTCGATGGCGGCATATCTCTGCTTGTATAGTCAGAAAAAAAGGATATCTTTGGTTTTTAAAAAAGTTGGATAGTTTCTTTCACACTCGGTTAAATTAATGAGCGTGGAGGTGATTATAATGGCTAAACAACCAAACCAATCTCAAGCTGGAACTAACGTTCAAGAAGTGAGACAACAAAACGCTCAATCTGCTGGCCAAGGCCAATACGGTACTGAATTTGCAAGCGAAACAAACGCTGCTGAAGTAAAGCAGCAAAACCAGCAAGCTGAAGCTCGCAAAGGTCAAAATGCAGGCAAACAAAGCCGCTAATTACATTGTAGAAAGAAACCGCCTTTTAAATGGAAGAGGCGGTTTCTTTTTATTGTAAAGCAGGAATGTCATTTCTTTATTTCGGCTTATCCTTCGACAAAACTTCCGTAAAGTCAGCATAACTAGTCAAAGGGTTAAAAAAAAGGTGTATCGAAATATAAACAGAGGAAAAATAATGGGGACGGTGAAACAAACATGGAGAACTTTAACAGTTTAGTTTCAGAGCAGATGAAAACGATGGAAAAGCTTCTTTATCTGCAAAGTGAATTGGAACGCTGCCAAGAGATTGAAGAGGAATTAAAAGCAATTCAGCAGGAAACGGAACTTGAAAGTGTACAGTATGAAATTGCAAGGATGAAAGAGGAGCTTAAAGAAATTCATCGTGTCTTTGAAGAACAGACAGAGGAAGTCATCCGATCCTATCAGGAAATAAACGTAACGGTTTAAAAATATCAATCCTTTCGCTATTATCATCCGTTGTTTTAAACACCTATAAAATCAGCTATTATATCCTTTTTTGGCAGCCGTTGATACATTTCAATGGCTCTTTGTTTTAAAAATTTCCTTTTACCGTTATAATAGTAGAAAACAGGAATCGTACTTTGTTGCCTTTTTCTTTTGAAAATTATTGAGTCATGCTGATAGGAATTATCGGCATGAAAGGGAGGACGCCAATTACAGGCGCCAGAAAGGTATTATCAGGTTGCAAAGCTTCCGGAACAGGAAAGTAGGGGAAAAAATGGCGGTACCCATCGAAGGCGAACCAATGCAAATACACAGCTATAAACATAATGGGCATATCCACCGCGTCTGGGAGGAAACAACCGTATTAAAAGGGACACAAAATTTAGTGATTGGCGGAAATGACCGGACAATCGTAACAGAATCTGACGGAAGAACATGGGTGACAAGAGAGCCGGCAATTTGTTATTTCCATTCTCAGCACTGGTTCAATGTAATTGGGATGATTCGGGAAGATGGAGTTTATTATTACTGCAATATTAGTTCACCATTTATTTTTGACGGAGAAGCGTTAAAGTATATTGATTATGATCTGGATATTAAGGTATATCCGGACATGACATTCAATTTGCTTGACGAAGATGAGTATGAACGGCACCGTCAGGAAATGAATTATCCCGATGTAATTGACAGTATCTTAAAATCCAATGTTGACAATCTCATCCATTGGATCCGTCAGAGAAAAGGTCCTTTTGCACCTGACTTTATTGATATATGGTATGAACGTTATCTTACTTACAGACGCTAAAAAATGGCTAAATGCCGAAAAAACGCCTGTTGGACCTTGAGTCAGCAGGTTTTTATTTTTGTCAAATCCTGCATGATTGCCAGGTTTAGGGGTAAGTTTATGAAAATAACTGGGTAATCGGCTGAAAGCCAAATATACGCAAAAGCTGCATGAGATAGAGAGGGGGAACGATCCGGTTGGACAGTATAAAAAGATATTTGAAATTCGTAAAGCCGTATCGGCTTCAGATTATCGGAACCATTATAATTGGCATCATAAAATTTGCCATTCCGCTTTTGATTCCGCTCCTGATTAAGTATGTAATAGATGATATTATTGGCAATGAGGCATTAAGCCAAAGCGATAAGACCGGCACACTTTTAATGGTTATGGCTGTGATGATTGTGCTGTTTGTCATCGCCCGTCCGCCAATTGAGTATTACCGCCAGTATTTTGCCCAATGGGTGGCAAGTAAAATTTTATACGATATCCGCGATAAACTTTTTACCCATATTCAAAAGTTGAGCTTCAGATTTTATGCAAACACAAGAACAGGCGAAGTCATTTCAAGGGTCATAAATGATGTTGAGCAAACTAAAACATTTGTTGTAACAGGTTTAATGAATTTATGGCTTGATGTGGCTACCATTTTAATTGCAGTTGTCATTATGATGAATATGGATGTTTCTTTAACGATTGTGTCACTGCTTTTATTCCCTTTTTATGCTTTTTCGGTCAAATACTTTTTTGGGAATCTCAGAAAGCTGACAAGAGCCCGTTCACAGGCTCTTGCAGAGGTACAGGGCTATCTGCATGAACGTGTTCAGGGGATGGCAGTTGTAAAAAGCTTTGCAATTGAAGATTATGAACAAACCCAGTTTGATGAGCAAAATAGAAATTTCCTTGCAAAAGCGATTGACCATACAAAATGGAATGCAAAGGCTTTTGCAGTTGTTAACACCATTACAGATATTTCACCGCTTTTAGTGATTGGCTATTCAGGGTATCAGGTTATCCAGGGAGATATTTCTCTCGGTGTCATGATGGCGTTTGTCGCTTATATAGATAGATTGTACGGACCGCTTAGAAGGCTTGTTAATTCATCGACAACCTTAACCCAATCGATAGCTTCCATGGATCGGGTATTTGAGTTAATTGATGAGAAATATGATATTGATGATTCACCTGAGGCAATAGAATGTCAAAATGTTAAAGGGCATATCCAATTTGAAGAAGTCAGCTTTTCCTACAATGAGAATGAGCCTCCGGTATTAAAGGAAATAACCCTTGATGTAACCGCAGGGGAAACGATTGCCCTTGTAGGGATGAGCGGAGGAGGAAAGTCTTCATTAGTAGGGCTGATTCCGCGTTTTTATGATGTTAATGAAGGCAGACTCCTGCTTGATGGCACTGATATCCGTTCGTTTAAAGTAAGGAGCCTTCGCGATAAAATTGGCATGGTGCTTCAGGATAATATTTTGTTCAGCGAATCGGTTAAAACAAACATTCTCCTCGGCAAGCCCGGTGCCACGGAGGAGGAAGTAATAGAAGCTGCCAAAGCTGCCAATGCCCACGAATTTATTATGAATTTGCCTGAAGGGTATGATACCAAGGTTGGCGAGCGCGGGGTCAAACTATCTGGAGGGCAAAAACAGCGGATCGCCATTGCGAGAATCTTTTTGAAAAATCCGCCAATCCTTGTGCTGGATGAGGCCACTTCGGCTCTTGATCTTGAAAGTGAACATCTGATACAGGAAGCATTGGAAAAATTGGCTAAAGACCGTACGACTTTTATCGTGGCTCATCGCCTTTCCACCATCACCCATGCAGATAGAATTATCCTGATAGAGCATGGTGAAATTTCAGAGGCGGGAAGCCATGAAGAATTAATGAAAAAACAGGGTAATTATTATAAGCTTTTTCAAGTTCAGCAGCTTGAAAATTAATATTAAAGCCGGCTCAATAATGGGCCGGCTTTTTTATGCGCTTTTTTATGGCAGTGCGTTAAATTACTATAGCATTAGAACAGCTGTCAGCAGAAAACAGTCATTATTGTCCATCTTTTTCAGAAACATTAGTAGGATATTATTATTTTAATTATATAATTATGTCGAAAAATATATAATGTTTACTATATTTAAATAATTTAGAAAAATAAGTAGACTTCACCATTCTTTTTTTATAGAATGAAAAAAAGATAGTGACCTAAGGTCCAAAATTGTTAAAAATGTCCTATTTTATAGAAACGGACGATCAAGAAAGGAGTATCCGTGTGACTCAAGCTCCAGTTTTAGATGTAAAGCAGCTGAGGACTTCCTTTTTCTCTTCCGATGGAGAAGTTCCGGCCGTGGATGATATCAGCTTCACGGTCAATAAGGGTGAAATTCTCGGAATTGTAGGAGAATCGGGCTGCGGTAAGAGTGTTACATCACTATCCATTATGAAGCTGATTCCACAGCCCCCGGGAAAAATTGTTGGCGGGCAGATTCTCTTGGATGGTGAAGATCTTGTCAATGCTTCAGAAAAAAGAATGCGTGAAATAAGAGGCAATGAAGTGGCTATGATTTTCCAGGAGCCGATGACTTCATTAAATCCGTTATTTACAATTGGAGATCAGCTGATAGAGGGAATTAAATTACATAAAAAATTGAACAAGAAGACTGCGATCCAGCAGGCAGTTGAAATGCTGAAGCTTGTCGGACTGCCGAGGGCAGAGCAGATCATGAAGGAATATCCCCACCAGCTGTCAGGGGGAATGAGGCAGAGGGTAATGATTGCCATGGCATTGTCCTGCCATCCGCGCCTTTTGATTGCAGATGAGCCAACTACCGCTTTGGACGTGACTATCCAGGCCCAAATCCTATCCCTCATGAAGGATCTTAATGAAAAGCTGGACACAGCCATTATCATGATTACTCATGATTTAGGGGTAGTAGCGGAAGTCTGTGAAAGGGTAATTGTCATGTATGCCGGAAAAATAGTGGAAGAAGCACCGGTAGAGGAGATTTTCAAAAATCCGAAGCACCCTTATACCCGGGGTCTTCTTCAATCTGTGCCGGATGTAAGAGAAAAGAAGGAGCGGCTATATTCCATCCCGGGAAATGTTCCAAAACCGGGCTCCATCAAGACTGGATGCCGTTTTGCAGCGCGCTGTGAATACGTCCATGACCGATGTATGACGGAAAGTCCTCCGCTTTATAATGTCGAAGAAGCGGAACGGCATACTGTACGCTGTTTCCTGCATGAGTCTGGGGGTGTCATACATGACCGAAGTGCTGTTGGAAGTTAATCAGTTAAAAAAGTATTTTCCAGTAACAGGCGGTCTTTTTGGAAGAAAACAAGGCGATGTGAAAGCGGTTGATGATATCAGCTTTTTCGTCAATAAAGGAGAGACGCTTGGATTGGTCGGCGAATCAGGGTGCGGCAAATCAACCACAGGCAGAATGCTGATGCGCCTGATTGAACCGACTGAGGGAAAAGTAGTTTTTGAAGGCAAAGAGCTGACAGCCTTAAACTCGGCAGAAATGCGCAAAATGAGAAAAGAAATGCAGATGGTATTCCAGGATCCGTTTGCTTCCTTAAATCCGCGCCATACGGTTGAGCAGATTTTGGAAGAGCCGCTCATTGTCCACGGCATCGGGAATAAAGAGGAGCGTAAACAACGGGTAAGGGAGATGCTTGAGGTTGTAGGGCTCAGCAGCTACCATGCCAAAAGATATCCGCATCAATTCAGCGGCGGCCAAAGGCAGAGGATTGGGATTGCAAGAGCATTGATGACCAAGCCCAAGCTGATCATTGCCGATGAGCCTGTTTCAGCACTTGATGTATCCATTCAATCACAGGTGCTCAATCTGCTGGAAGATCTGCAAAAGGAATTTCAGCTGACATATATATTCATTGCCCATGATCTCGGGGTAGTTAAACATATCAGTGATAGAGTTGGTGTAATGTATCTTGGAAGATTAGTAGAAATCACAACATCCGAGCAGCTCTACGATAAACCGCTGCACCCGTATACAAAGGCCTTGCTTGGTGCAGTTCCAATTCCTGATCCGACTATCAAGAAAGACAGGGAGCTATTAACAGGGGATATCCCAAGCCCGCAGAATCCGCCGGCTGGATGTGCATTCCACACGAGATGCAAGGAATGCATGGAGATTTGCAAAACAGAGAGGCCTCAGCTGAAGGAAATTGAACCAGGTCACTTTGCAGCCTGCCATCTTTATAGCTGACGATAAGCTATAAAAAGATCAGCACTGCATGGATGATAAATATGTAAATGGCCGATACAGGCAAAAGAAAAAAGGGGGAAAACAATGAAGAAGCGCAAAGGTATTTGGTTCCTGATTGCAGCTTTGCTTCTGTCACTGGCTCTTGCCGGCTGCAGCAGCAATTCAAGCAGCGGAACGAAGGACAAAGAGGATAATGGGAAAGGTACAGATACAGAAGAAGCGTCTTCGGGCGGCACATTAGTATTTGGACGCGGCGGTGATTCTACTTCACTTGATCCGGCAATTACAACAGAAGGCGAATCTTTTAAAGTTACAAAAAACATCTATGAAACTTTAATTGAATTTGGTGAGCAGGATACAGAAATTGAAGCTGGCCTTGCTACTGAATGGGAATCAAGCGAAGATGGCCTAAAGCATACATTAAAGCTTCGTGAAGGCGTTAAGTTCCACGATGGAACTGATTTCAATGCTGAAGCAGTTGTCTTCAACTTTGAAAGATGGAAAGCTGGAAGCGCTGAGCAGTTCTATTACTATAACTCTCAGTTTGGAGACAAAATCTCTGAAGTAAAAGCTGTAGACGATTACACAGTTGAATTTATCTTAAACAAGCCAATTGCACCATTCTTAAAGAACCTTGCAATGTCTCCATTTGGAATTGCAAGCCCGGCTGCTATTGAAAAACACGGTGATAAATTCCTTCATAACCCGGTTGGGACAGGACCATTTGTATTTAAAGAATACAAAGCCAACGATCGCATCACACTTGTGAAAAATGAAGAGTACTGGCAGGAGGGTCTTCCAAAGCTCGATCAGGTTATCTTCCGTGTCATTCCAGAAAACTCTGCGCGTCTGAATGCATTGGCTACAGGCGAGGTAGACTTAATCGATGGTGTTAACTTCAGTGATATTGGTCAAATCGAAGGAAATCCTGATCTTCAAACTTTTGAACGTCCATCCTTAAACGTAGCTTACCTTGGATTGACAAGCACTCGAGGACCATTAAAAGATAAAAAAGTCCGCCAGGCATTAAACTATGCAGTTGATAAGAAAGCTCTAATTGATGCGTTCTATGCTGGTGCAGCTGAACCTGCGAAAAACCCAATGCCTCCTGTAGTAGCAGGTTACAACGATGATGTAACAGATTATGAATACGATCCTGAAAAGGCTAAGGAACTTTTAAAAGAAGCAGGATATGAAAATGGATTTGAAATGGAGCTTTGGGCAATGCCGGTTCCTAGACCATATATGCCGGATGGACAAAAAGTGGCTGAAGCACTTCAAGCCAACTTTGATGCAATCGGCGTAAAGGCAAAAATCGTTACTTATGAGTGGGGTACTTACCTGGATAAAGCAAAAAATGGTGAAGCTGATACATTCCTATTAGGGTGGACTGGAGACAATGGGGATGCTGATAACTTCCTGTATGTACTTCTTGACCAGGACAGCATCGGCTCCAACAACTACACTTACTATGAAAACCCTGAGGTGCATGAATTGCTTGTAAAAGCCCAGGCAAGTGCAGATCAGGCAGAGCGTGAAGAACTTTACAAACAGGCTCAAGTTCTGATCAAAGAAGATGCTCCGTGGATTCCGCTTGTTCACTCAAGACCAATCCTTGCGGGCAAAGCTGATATCACGGGCTTCAAGCCGCATCCAACAGGTTCTGATTTACTGGCAACTGTAGAATTTAAATAAGAGGCTTTTCAAGTGAGATAAGTATACTTCTTATATTCAAGGAAAAGGGAGTACAGTTGTGTAGCTCCCTTTTCTATTCCAACAAAATTTATAAAATACGAAAGTATAAAACTTTGAACTTTGATAACTGTCTAGCGGAAGCAGCCTGCACCCTCGATGTGTCGAGGGTGGGCAAGGCGCTTGCGCTTTTATTACAACCTTCAAGAGAGGTGAAATAGCAATGCTGTCCTATACATTAAAACGTCTGTTTTCCCTGATTCCAGTTCTGCTGGGACTATCCCTGATCGTCTTTTTTATGATTCGGGCAATACCTGGTGATCCTGCACAGATTATCCTGGGACAATTGGCAACAAAAGAAGCGGTAGAGGAATTAACGAAGCAGCTGGGGCTTGACCAGCCTTGGTACCTTCAATACTTTACATATCTTGGCGGGCTTTTCACGGGGGATTTAGGAGAATCACTTCGCACAAAAACGGAAATAAGCCAGGAAATTTGGCCGTATCTGGCTGCAACCATTGAACTTACATTCGTTGCCATGTTAATTGCTGTTTTTATCGGTGTGAATGCCGGAATCATCAGTGCGTGGTATCAGAATTCATGGTTTGATTATGTGGCAATGGTACTTGCACTTATTGGTGTTTCCATGCCCATTTTCTGGCTTGGTTTAATGGAGCAGTGGGCGTTTGCCATCAAATTGGACTGGCTCCCTACATCCGGAAGGGAAGAAGTGAGAAATCCGATTACAGCCATTACGCACATATATATGATTGATACCCTCCTGCAGGGAAGAATGGATCAATTCTGGGATGTCATTAGACACCTGATCCTGCCGGCATTTGCCCTGGCGACAATACCAATGGCTATCATCGCAAGGATTACACGTTCTACGATGCTTGAGGTAATGAGATCCGATTTTATTAGAACAGCAAGGGCAAAAGGCTTAAGAATGTTCTGGGTCGTTTATAAGCATTCATTAAAAAATGCAATCATCCCAGTTCTGACGATAATCGGTCTTCAAATGGGCCTATTGCTTGGAGGAGCCATTTTAACAGAAACGATTTTCAGCTGGCCGGGTATCGGACGCTATATATATGAGGCTATCAACTATCGTGACTATCCTGTTATTCAGTCAGGCATACTTGTGATTGCTTTTATCTTTGTCATGATCAATCTAGTGGTGGACTTGCTGTATGCAGTAATCGATCCGCGCATTAAATATAATTAAGGAGGGGGAACGGACTTGGAACTTTCAACTCAAAAAGACCTTCAGCCGCCTATTATACCAGCTGAAGAAAAAGCAGTTTCCCCCTGGGTGGAAGCATGGAGGAGCTTTAGGAAAAATAAACTGGCTTTAATCGGAACCCTGATTGTATTATTTTTCATTCTTCTGGCTGTATTTGCACCGCTAATCGCACCGCAGGGAATAAATGAACAAATGCTGTCAAAAAGGCTTCAGGCTCCTTCAAGCGAGCATTGGTTTGGTACGGATGACTTCGGCAGGGATATCTTCTCCAGGGTTGTTTATGGGGCAAGGATCTCATTATGGGTAGGTTTTCTTGCTGTAATCGGTTCTATTGTAGCAGGATGCCTTTTAGGTGTAGTGGCAGGATATTATGGCAAATGGGTTGATGCAATTATCTCCCGCATTTTTGATATCATGCTCGCTTTCCCAAGTATTTTGCTGGCAATTGCGATAGTTGCAGTACTTGGCCCATCGTTGAGAAATGCTTTGATTGCAATTGCAGTTATCAATATTCCGAACTTTGGCAGACTTATCCGTTCAAGGGTGCTAAGTGTAAAACAGGAAGAATATATCATGGCCGCCAAAGCGATTGGGATGAGCAACAGCCGGATCCTCTTCAGGCATGTGCTGCCAAATAGCATGGCGCCGATAATAGTGCAGGGAACTCTTGCTATCGCAACAGCCATCATTGAATGTGCTGCGTTAGGTTTCCTTGGCCTTGGTGCCGAGGCTCCAAATCCTGAATGGGGGAAAATGCTCTCTGATGCTAAGGCATATCTAATACAAGCTCCATGGACAATGATTTTCCCTGGGCTTGCAATCATGCTTACAGTTCTAGGGTTTAACTTAATGGGTGACGGATTACGGGATGCATTGGATCCAAGAATGAAGAATTAACAAAAAAAGCAGCTGACACCAGCTGCTTTTTCCAATTGAATGCTTATTCAGCGTTCTCAGGTATTGAAACTTCATTTTCTTCTTTATGATAAGCCTGAAAACTGGATATGAGTTTATCTAGGTGTTCAACATGTTCATCATAATCAACAATAGCAGATACAACTTGCATGATATGCGGAAGAATGGATTCTTCATCATGTTCATGCTCTTTTTGCTGAGCAAGGAAAAGGTTCACCAGTTCCTTTCTGCTCATGCTGAAGTCGCCTTCCTCAAACACCACATTCGGACGAACTTTCCCTATAAATTTGAGCATGACGTGTTCATGATAATGTATAAGAATATCCAGCTGCTGCTGCACCGCGTTTTGGAAGTCTTCAGGCATTTGCTGCAGATCATTTTCAAAGCGGTGAAGCTTTTTTAACGTTTCCAGCGAGCGTTTAACAGTTGAAATCATTTGCCTGTAAATGACCAGCTTCCTCGATTTAACCAGGTCATTTCGTTTAAAATAGTTTCGTTCCTCTTTATACATTAAGTACAGCTGATCAAGCTTCACATTGCTTTCTTTCATTTTATCAATATCGTTTTTCAGCAGCATGTGTTCAGATGCATGCCTTATGTTAAGCCTGATCCATTTCGTAATTTCCTCTGTGTTGTTTGATAGTTTAAAGTAAAGCTTATTTTCGTATTTAGGAGGCAGAAATACAAGATTGACGATAAAAGCTGATAATACACCAAGCATAATGGTTGAAAAACGAATAAGTGCAAACTGCAAAAAGGTATCGCCTGGTGTCTCCATAATGGCAATCAGGGTTACAAGTGACAGGCCAATCGTGTTTTCGATTTTTAGCTTTAGATTGATTGTAATGACAATAATAGCTGCCAGACCTATTATGAAGACATCATTGCCGAATAAAAGCACGAAAATCACAGCAATTAATGCACCAATCGCATTCCCCTGGATCTGCTCAACAATAGAAAGATAAGATCTGTAAATAGTCGGCTGAACGGCAAAAATAGCAGCAATTCCTGCAAAGATAGGAGCAGGCAGATGAAACATTTCCGATAGAAACAGAGCTAGAATGATTGCGATTCCCGTCTTAAATATGCGGGCACCAAGTTTCATACAATATATGTCCTTTCTTCCATTAAGATTTTTTATCTTATGGGTCATAAAAAGCGAGTTGGATTAAACCGTAAAACAATAATTATACATACTTTAAACGGTTTTGCTCATTATTAAACAATATTGTACTATACAGGGATATGGAAAGAAGTTCAAGGGGCATTTTCATGAAATTTTTATTAAAAGTTAGTAAAAATCCTGAGGTTGCCAGTTTTATTTGAAAAGTTCAGGCTGAACATATAAATAGCCCCATCCGCAGATAGGGATGGGGCTTGATTGTTGCAGATCGTCACTCTGTGGAAACAGATGGATCTGCTTGCTCTTTGACCGGAATGACTTGAACGAAGTGGTCCTCCGGATGATCAAGAAGGGAAGCAAGCTGGGAAGCTTCTTCTGTCTGGCCTTGAGCTTTCAGCATTGCAATGTATTGGCCAAGCAGTTCTTTTACATCTTCTATTCCTTTATCGGAAAGGGAAATAACTGAGACTTTTGCTCCCTTAGCGATTCTGCGCTGGATGGCTTCTTTTGTTAAGCCCATTTTCGGCTGGTGTCTTAAATAAACAACACCGCCTGTCATTCCTGCGCAGATCCATGGACCAGGATCGCCAAGAACAAGTCCTCGGCCATTAGTCATGTACTCAAAAGCAAAACCTTTAATATTCGCATTTGAACCGATATTGCCGTATTCCTTTTCAGGCAGCGGATTTTGCAGCTGGCCGCCAATAATCATATCCGCCCCGGATAATCTGATTCCGGCACGGGCATCAGCATTACCTTGAGCTACAAGCAAACCTTGCTGAGCTCCATATCCGAACCCTTTACCGACAGAACCATTATAAAACTTGCCATTCTTTCCTTTTGCTTTAAAGATTTTAATTTGGCCGCCGAAAGAAGTTTTTCCTATGCCATCCTGTGCGCCTCCAGAAACTTCGATGTTAATGCCGAAGCTGTTGTAGGCACCAAGACCATTGCCTGGAATGGATCCGCCTTTATATTTCAAATCAACCTGCGGAAGAGTTTTATAAGAACCATCCAACCGGTCTCTTACACGGTGGCAGGAAACCCGGCTTCCCAGTACCCGCTGCTCGGAAGTGATGCTATGGAATTCACGTGACTGATGCAGTTCTTCTACACTTGCGTCAAGGTATTCTGCTCCAACAGCTACTTGAAGCTGAGCTTCCTGCAGGGCTTCAGGTGCTTCCTGGGCAGAGAATTGGCCAATTTCAAGTGTTTTTAGCAGGTGAGTCAGATCAAGTTGATCTTGGCCCTTAATCTGCACAAGAAGGTCAGAACGGCCTACTGCATCCTGCAGGTTTTTCACACCAATGAAAGCTGCCAATGCTTTAAGTTCGTCACCAAAAGCAGTAAACAGGTTCATGATGCCTTTGACAGCCAGGTCGAATTGACGTGGAACAAATCTTCTTAAACCATGTTCCTTCGCCTGAACTTCAGAATCAATCTGTGTTGCAATACCAACATGGCAAGTATCAAGGTGGCAGCCGCGGCATGTCGTACAGCCGATAGCAAGCATGGAAAGTGTACCAAAGCCTACACGGTTAGCGCCTAGAAGCATAACCTTCAATACGTCTGCAGCACTCTTGATTCCGCCATCAGCCCAAAGCTCCACATTTTCGCGGATGCCTGCTTCCAGCAGGGCATTGTGGGCTGCTTTAACACCAATTTCAACTGGAAGGCCTACGTGCTGTAAAGCATGAATTCTCGCTGCCCCTGTACCTCCGTCAAAACCGCTCAGTGTGATAATATCTGCACCAGCTTTTGCAATCCCGACAGCAATGGTTCCAATATTCGGCACAACTGGAACCTTAACAGCAACTTGAGCTTTGTCATTGGCAGTCTTAAGCTCGTGTATCATTTGTGCTAAATCTTCAATCGAGTAGATATCATGGTTGTTTGAAGGCGAAATCAGGTCAGATCCAATTGTAGCATTACGCGCCTCGGCAATCTTTGCGGTTACTTTGGACCCTGGTAGGTGACCGCCTTCACCGGGCTTTGCCCCTTGCCCAATTTTTATTTCAAGCAAGTTGGATGAGTTAAGGAGCTCGGCATTAACACCGAACCGTCCTGATGCTACCTGCTGTCCGCGGGTTCTCGGATACTTTCCTAGCATATCCTTGATTTCTCCGCCTTCACCATTCAGGCTGACCATGTTTAATCGGTCAGCACCTTCAGCATACGCTCTGAAGGCTGTTTCATTCTGAGACCCAAAGGACATGGAGGAGATGACGAATGGCAGGTCATGTTCGCCCACTTGCAAGCTGATATCTTCAGGCTTCAGTTTTGAAGCAGTTTCCTTAAATCCGGTTAAATGACGGATTGTCGTGGGATTCTGGTCTTCCTGTTCAGTAATTTTTTCCTTATATGCACTATAGTCACCAGTTGAGGCAACTTCGCCGATGGCTTTCCAGATGCGCGGGAAAAGACTGAACGTTTTTCCAATCCGTTCTTTTTCATTCTGGTAATCTGCTGCTCTTGCATAAGCGTCTTCCTTTAAAGCGCTAAAGCTAAATGAAAGTTCCTTAGATCCGAAGAAATTTACGATATTCAGGTATTCAGCCAATTCTTCATGAAGACCGATGGCAGAGAACAGACGACCATAGCCCCTTAATTCATGGATGCCTATCGTTGAAATCACTTTTTCAAGACCCTTAGTCAGGGCTGAGTATAAATTCTTCAGCGGTGTTTCAGATTCATCAAGAACTGTCATAAACATATAGTAAGGGCTTAGAATATCAGCACCTAAACCAAATGCTGTAATAATATCATGCAGCGATCTGATGGAAGCCGACCTCAGCAATAGGGAGCATTCGCGGCGTAATGCTTCTCTTACAAGGGCCTGATCGATGGCAGAGACGGCTAAATGCGGGTCAATCCAGTAAGCATCCTCCTGGTGAGCACTAGCGTCATCCAATACAAGCAGGGTTTTACCGTTTTTGACTGCATCAACTGCTTCTGCTGATAAACGGTCTAAAGCTTCTTTTACCGTTTCATCTTTCTTAAATGTGGTAGACAAATAAGAGATCAGCTTTTGTTCCTGATAGAAGCAAGTTACCTGATCATAGCTCGGCTGTTTAAGTTCATCGGAACATTCAAAGCCTGCTTTCCCTTCTATTAAAATAGGAGTCTGCAATTCAATGACTGCCCCTGGTTCCTGTTTTTCAAATAAAGAAGGGCGCTTACCGATAATTGTGCGGGTTGAGAAATGCTCAGTTTCCCGGTCCCGGTCAATGGCAGGGTTTGTAACTACAGCAACACTTTCCTTAATAAAATCTGCAATGTTTTTTCTTTGGGGATTCAGTGCTGCTAAGGGTGAATCGTGTCCAAGTGAACGGATCGGTTCGGCTCCTTTTTCGGCCATTTGCTCAACAAGCTGGACATGGTCTCTCTCCCATCCGAAAGCTTTATACTGGCCGTTATGGATCTTATCCGGATAGTTTACAGAAATGGTTTTCTCCAGTTTAGGAGACTGCAGGCGAATCCTGAAGTTTTCAGCGTTCACTCTCTTTGAAAATCTTTCAAAAACTTCAGCCTGATATTGGCTGTGTTCGTATACGGCAAGTGTGTCTCCGTCCCATTTTAGTCCAACTTTTTCACCAGGTGAAAGCGGCTTAGGCTCATTGACATATTCACTGGATGGGATAATTCCCGGTTCAGAGGAGAACAGATATGAACTTTCTGTTTCCAGCATCCACAGTGGGCGAAGTCCTAGTGCATCTACACTGAAAACAGCTTCATCGGCAAAGCGGGAAATAATGCCTGCTGGCCCTTGAGCAAAATGCCCCCATGCTTCCCTGATGTAGGAGTACATATCCTGAAGCTGCTCAGGGTATGACTTAATTTCATTAACGATTGGCGGGAACATGACATCCATTGCTTCAAAAAGGGTATATCCGTCCCGGCAGATAAAAGTCTCAAGCGTTCTGCTCAAATCCTGAGAGTCACTGCCATCTTTTACAAGCGGAACTCCGACCATTTTGGCTTCATCCCTTAGCTTGGCAATCGTGTTGATTTCACCATTATGCCCTAAAACGCTAAAAGGCTGGACACGGAAAAAGCTTGACAATGTGTTAGTGGAATAGCGATTATGGCCCAGCGTCATTGTCGAAGCAGCAAGCGGATTTGCCAAGTCATGATAATATTTTGGAAGAATGTCTCCGGCACCCATTACTTTATATACGGCATGATGCTGGCTAAGGGATGCGACATGGACATGCTCGTCTTCCTCGAAATCAACAATTAATTCAAACAGCTTCCTGGAAAGCTTTCCGCCAGTTGTTTCTGCTAAACAGGCAAACTGCCAGAATACAGGATTTTCCTGGATGGCAATTGGACCTAGAGCTGAGGACTCGGTTACTTCGTCAGATGCATAAATAACCATTAGATTTGCGTCAGCTAGCTTTTGCAGCAAAATGGCTTTTAGTGAATCAGTATCCTGCTTTCTGGACATAAATACATGTCCAACGACAAATCCTTCTTTTTCTGTTGCTTCAGGATCGGCTCCTGCTTCCTTTAACTTTTCTTTCCATAGCTCTCTCGGGATATCAATATGGATCCCTACACCGTCTCCTTCTCCATTAATAAAACCGGCACGGTGATTCATAGTAACTAGTGCATTGATACAGCTGAAAATGTTTTCGCGGGTAGGGACTTTCTTTTTCTCCATTGCAGAAACGATGCCGCACGCATCGTGCTCATGGCGGTGAAACTCTTTAAAAAGTGAAGGACTCCATTGCTGTAATGTCATAAAATTCGGCTGAAAATAAGGCTTTGCCTTAAAGCCGTTCACCTCCTGAAAAATAATAATCTATAAAATATGTTGTTTACGGGTTTTAAATGAGGCTGCTGAAAAGTTAATCTTGTTTTGAAAGGATAAATGCATGATGCATTTATAGAATGAATAGTTAGATTATTCGGGACAGACTATAACACTATTAAGCTCTTTTTGTCAGCGTAATCCGCTTTTGCAGAAAAGATTTCTCCCATCATATCATATGAATTTTCAGAAATCAATTATTTATACAAAAAGCTGGATATGGTTTAGAGGAGGATATTGGTTGGTGTATAAAAAACGCCTTGTTTGTAAACGTTTCCATTATTGATATTAAAGAAAACGGAAGCGTTGCTGCTTCCGTTAATGCATAAAATAATGAATATTTATTCTGCTTTTAATTGCTGGAATGCATTTTGCACTGCGTGAATGGTTGCGTGAATATCTTCCTCGGTGTGGGCAATCGTAATAAACCAAGCTTCATATTTGGAAGGAGCCAGGTTTATTCCCTGGTTGAGCATCAGCTTGAAGAACTTGGCAAACATTTCTCCATCTGTATTTTCTGCCTGCTCATAATTCACCACTTTTTCTTCCGTAAAGTAGATTGTCAGCGCACCTTTTAATCGGTTAATAGTAATAGGAATGTTATGTTCTTCAGCTGCCTCTCTAATGCCTTTTTCAAGCATTTCTCCAAGACGGTCCAAATGTTCATAGACACCCGGCTGCTTTAATACTTCGAGACACGCAATGCCTGACAGAATAGAAGCAGGATTTCCGGCCATCGTACCAGCCTGGTATGCCGGACCTAACGGCGCTACTGTTTCCATAATTTCCTTTTTTCCGCCATACGCACCGATTGGAAGGCCGCCTCCAATAATTTTCCCCATAGCCGTCAAGTCAGGTTTAACGCCAAGCAGGTCCTGTGCGCCGCCGTACATAAAGCGGAAAGCTGTTATGACTTCATCATAAATGACTAGTGCACCTGCAGCATGGGTTAACTCATTAACCTGCTCTAAGAACCCTGGTTTTGGTTCAACAATTCCAAAGTTGCCGACAATTGGTTCAACGAGTACGGCAGCGATCTGGTCGCCCCATTTTTCCAGCGCTTCCCTGTATGGTTTGATATCATTGAAAGGAACCGTGATCACTTCCTGGGCAATGCTCTTTGGGACCCCGGCAGAGTCTGGAGTTCCAAGTGTTGATGGTCCTGAACCCGCAGCAACCAGGACAAGGTCGGAATGGCCATGATAGCATCCGGCAAACTTAATGATTTTGTCCCTGCCTGTATAGGCTCTTGCAACACGGATTGTTGTCATGACGGCTTCAGTTCCTGAGTTCACAAAGCGGACTTTATCCAAATTTGGCATTGCTTCCTTAAGCATTTCAGCAAACTTGACTTCATGCGGTGTCGGAGTTCCATATAAAACACCCCGCTCTGCGGCTGTTTTTATTGCTTCTGTAATATGAGGGTGTGCATGTCCGGTGATGATAGGGCCGTATGCCGCCAGATAATCAATATATTGATTGCCGTCCACATCCCAGAAGTAAGCACCCTGTGCACGTTCCATTGCAACCGGCGAGCCGCCCCCAACTGCTTTATAAGAGCGGGAAGGACTGTTCACCCCGCCGACAATATGTTCTAATGCTTGTTTATGCAGCCGTTCAGAATTAGTAAATTGCATGTTAATCCTCCTGATAGAATCCAATTATTCGTTCATAATTATTTTAACATGTTTGGAATGGGCTTCGTCCAATCTAAGGGGAAGGCAGATTATTCTGTATTTTAGAATGTATGAATAGGAGCAATCTAGTTGTGCAGAAAGCGCTGTTTGTCTAAACTATTTCATTAGGGCATTAATTGGCAGGAGGAGTAATGATGAATGATGCAATAACAGTACGGAACTTAAAGAAGGAGTTTAAAGCATATTCAAGCCGCGCCGGATTGAAAGGTGCTTTCCGTGACTTGCTTACAAGGAATTATAAGATTGTGCCTGCAGTTAACAATATCAGTTTTAATGTAAAGCAAGGCGAGATGGTTGGGTATATAGGTGAAAATGGAGCGGGGAAATCAACTACCATAAAAATGCTGACAGGGATTCTAACCCCAACCAGCGGTGAAGTGATTGTAAATGGAATGAACCCGCATAAAGACCGTGAAAAATTCGTCAGCACGATTGGAGTGGTTTTTGGACAGAGGTCTCAGCTTTGGTGGGATATTGCTGTACAGGAATCCTTCAGGCTGCTCAAGAAGGTGTATAAAGTTTCTGATGAGCAGTATGACAGCCATATGGCGCATGTTATCAAAACCTTAGATATTGAACCTCTGCTTGATAAGCCAGTCCGTAAGCTTTCACTCGGGCAGAGAATGAGGTGTGAACTGGCAGCAGCACTCATCCATAATCCGCCGCTGCTGTTCTTGGACGAGCCGACTATTGGGCTTGATGTGCTTGTTAAATTGAAAATCAGGGAGTTCTTAAAAGAAATTAATGAAAAATATAATACAACCATTCTGCTGACTACTCATGATCTTTCGGATATTGAGGCGTTATGCGAACGCGTGGTTATGTTAGATGACGGGAAAATCATTTATGATGGCGCATTAAAGAGCCTGAAGGAAAAATGGGGAGAAGGCAAGGAAATTGAATTTCAATTTCTTGAAGAAGTGGACCTTAGCGACTTAAACAAAATAACGGCATCATCGGAAGTAAAATGGGAAAAGGATGAGAAAGAAGCGATATTTACAGCCTTTGTGGAGGATAATGATGAATTGATTTCCCTGCTGATCGCAAAAGTGGTAGCGGATTTAAAAGTGAAAGATATCAATATTAAGGAAACTTCAACAGAGGAAATTATAAGAAATATTTATGACCGGGGGATATCTTAATGGAAGGGTTTATTTTTATCCGGGGGTGTTCCTGTGGATAAGTATTTAGAAATGATTCGAATCCGCTTCTTAATGATGCTTGCCTACAGAACGAATTACTATACTGGCATTCTGATATACAGCATTAATATTGGCGCTTACTATTTCTTGTGGAGCGCCATTTATGGAGAAAAAGATGCGATTGAGGGGATGTCTGTGATCCAGATGTCGACATATGTGGCTGTAGCCTGGATGGCAAGGGCATTTTACTTTAATAATATAGACCGGGAAATGGCTGCGGAAATTAAAGAAGGAAAAGTAGCAGTGGAACTGATCCGCCCATATAATTATTTGGGCATGAAAACGATGCAGGGCCTTGGAGAAGGGATATTCCGTCTCTTCTTTTTCTCGGTTCCGGGAATGGTGATTGTCTCGTTCATTTTTCCGCTCCAATTTTCTGCGGGTTTGACCACTTGGATTTTCTTTGCGGTATCGATTTTATTGAGTTTTTTTATTAATACTCAAATTAATTTACTGACAGGTATTACCACTTTCTTCTTATTTAATAACACTGGACTTATCCGGGCGAAAAGAGTTGTTATTGATCTCTTCTCCGGCCTTTTAATTCCTATCAGCTTTTTTCCGGTTTGGGCTCAGGATATATTAAAATTTCTGCCCTTTCAGGGTATTAGCTATGTGCCGAGCATGATATTTACAAACAGCTTTTCAAATAATGAAGCCATCAAGGCGATTATTATGCAGGGAATCTGGGTTGTTATTTTGATAATACCAATTCAGGTTCTGTGGATCATAGCGAAAAAACAGCTCATTATTCAAGGAGGGTGACAGATGTTTTATATAGCCATTTTCTTTCAGTATGTCGCCCAATATATGAAAACAAGAATGCAGTACCGTGCTGATTTATTTGTAGAAATCTTCTCTGACCTTCTATTTCAGGCAGTCAATTTAATTTTTATTTTAGTCGTGTTTGGCCATACAAATCTGCTTGGAGGCTGGACGAGGGATGAAATTATCTTTATTTATGGATTTTTCCTTGTGCCCTATGCGCTGTTTTCATCATTCTTTAATATTTGGGATTTCAATGAGAGGTATATTGTGAAAGGAGAACTTGATAGGATTTTAACAAGGCCAATCCATAGTCTGTTTCAAATCGTTTTGGAACGGATGGAGCTGGAATCCCTGTTTGGGGCAGTTACAGGAATTGCCGTCATGATCTATGCTGGAAACAGTCTTGGATTAGAATTATCGTGGGCAGATCCGTTCCTATTTTTCTTATTTGTGATAGGCGGAATGCTTGTATATGGAGGCATCTTTGTCATGATTGCCTGCATCAGCTTTTGGGCGGATGCCAGAACATCAATCATGCCGATGATGTACAACATTGGGAACTATGGAAGGTATCCGGTTGATATTTATAATAGCGTCATACGCTTCGTCTTAACCTGGGTGCTTCCGTTTGCTTTTGTTGGTGTATATCCAGCTTCCTACTTTTTGGGGAAAGAGGAGTGGTACTTGTATTCGTTTTTAACGCCTGTAATTGGAGCAGTATTTTTCAGCTTTTCAATCCTGATATGGAATTCGGGCGTAAAACGTTATCGTGGTGCAGGGAATTAAAGCCGGGAATGCCCCTGATTTTCTTCGATTGGCGGACTGCTTGTGGGAAGTGACATTGTTAACTGAAAAGCATTTATTAGACAGGCGGTCATACGGGCGCGGTAAAAAGCGTATAAATGAATTGAGAGCATTTCGAAATGAGGTGCGGTATGGCATTTTATTTATCGCTGATTTTGATCGTTCTGTGTATGATCATGAGTCTGCAGACACTTTTTTCGTCTGCCAAAATAAAGGGAAGATGGGTTTCTGCGGAAAACTTTCTTTATTTGATAAGCTTGTATGCTACGATTATGATCGGGTTTGGCCTGATATATATTTGGCTTGATTTACATGGGCTGGTGGTTTTGATGGATGGCACTAATTATATGGAAACAGGTTTCCTCGAGAGGCTGGAAACAGGTTTTTATTTTAGTGCAGTAACTCTATTTTCAGTAGGGTATGGGGATATCAGTCCTGTTGGAATAGGCAGGCTGATTGCTGTACTGGAGGCTTTGATTGGATATGTGATACCTGCAGCGTTTGTCGCCAGGGTGGTATTTGACGCAGGTGACCGGACTCCAAAATGCTAGAAGTTGTTTTTGGAAACAAAGTTGGATAGGCTTATAGTAAGTAACTTATCCAACAGGAGGAATAAAAATGGCAATTGCAATTGGGGAATTGGCACCGGATGTTGAACTCGAGGCCAGCAATGGTGAAAAAGTGAAGTTATCAGATTACCGCGGAAAAAATATTGTTCTTTATTTTTATCCAAAAGACATGACACCTGGCTGCACAACTCAGGCTTGTGATTTCAGGGATCAGCATGAGAACTTTGCAGATGTGAACGGAGTCGTTTTAGGAGTAAGCCCTGATCCGCTCAGCAGGCATGAGAAGTTTATTGAAAAGCATGGATTGCCTTTCCTGCTGCTTGCTGATGAAGATCATAAAGCGGCGGAGGCTTATGATGTATGGAAGCTTAAAAAGAACTTCGGGAAAGAATATATGGGGATTGAACGATCCACATTTATTATTGACCAGGAAGGAAAACTCGTTAAAGAATGGCGCAAGGTGAAGGTAAAAGGGCATGTTGAGGAGGCACTGGAGTATATTAAGGAGAATTTGGCCCAGCTGTAAATGGGTGGCCTATTTTTTTAGGGAACAAGGCTTTTGTCCATTCCGAAGAACAAGTTTTGCATATCATTTTATTAGGGCATACCTCCTCAGATACTTTTTCGAAACGGACCTGAACAGGTTCGTTTTTTTTGACTAATTTCTTTATTATTTCAGACCAAAGGGGGCATCCGTTTTGGAGTAAAGAGAAAGTAAAGGTAACGCCTTATCTATCAAGCAGTACAAAAATATTTACCCAAATCCTTTGAAATTTTCAAGCATAACCTTCATACATATATAAAAAATAACAAAGATTATATTAATGCGGTTGATCTGGAAAGAGGGTATTAAATTGAGAATTTATACAAAAACAGGAGATAAGGGGACAACGTCATTATTATACGGCCAGAGAGTCAGCAAAAACGATATTCGCGTAGAAGCATATGGCACATGTGATGAAGCCAATTCAATGATAGGAATGGCCCTAAGCCATTTAACAAGTGAGTATTTCAGCGGCAGAGAAAAAGCGGAACAGGTTTTTCATAAAGTGCAGACCGACTTGTTCCATGCAGGAGCAGAGCTGGCAACACCTGCTGGAAAAGAAGTTAAATGGGCGATAAAAGAAGAGGATATCACCTTCATGGAAAAACAAATTGATGAGTGGGAGGCTGACCTTACGGCACTTAATAACTTTATATTACCCGGCGGTCATCATTCAGGAGCGGCATTTCATGTGGCAAGAACGATTGTGAGAAGAGCTGAACGCTGTGCGGTGTCGCTTGGGGAAGAAGTGAACCCTCTGGTTTTAGTCTATCTAAACCGATTGTCAGATCTGCTGTTTGTTGCTGCGCGATTTGTCAATCACCATTTGGGCACCAGTGAGCAATCACTGCACGCTGAAAAGAGTTGATTCCCTCTATTAAGGTGTTTGTAATATTGACAAATGTGGTAAAAAATTAGTACACTATTTATAAAGATTATAAAGTAAGAATATTTGTTGGAAAAGAGGTGCATGGCGGTGGCGCATATGGATTTAAAAGAGGCGCTGGATACTTTAAAAGACACTGGAGTCCGTATCACTCCGCAGCGTCATGCGATACTTGAATATTTAATAAACTCCATGTCACACCCGACTGCTGACGATATTTACAAAGCATTAGAAGGGAAATTCCCTAATATGAGTGTGGCAACAGTTTACAATAATTTACGAGTATTCCGTGAGGTTGGCCTGGTAAAAGAACTGACATATGGTGACGCATCTAGCCGCTTCGATTTAGTAACCACTCATCATTATCATGTCATTTGTGAAAGCTGCGGCAAGATTGTAGACTTCCACTATCCTGGTCTTGATGAAGTTGAGCACCTTGCTTCACATGTGACAGGTTTTAAAATCAGCCATCATAGAATGGAGATTTACGGAACATGTCCAGAATGTGCAAGTAAAGAAGCTCACTAATAAATTATATAAAGCTGACGGCTATGTGCTGACAGCTTTTTATTTTTAGTCCATTAAAAAACCGGCTGTCAGCTAGCCGGTCATTTTCGAACTTATATACGAAGCAGTAGATAAATCAGCTCTGCTTCGTATTTTTTTTGTTGTATTTTTCATCAAATTCAGCGCCCTCAAGTTTTGGATCAAGCGTTAAAGGCTCATTACAGTACATGCACATATCAACACGGCCAAGCATCTTTGTATGTTTTCCGCAATTCGGGCAAGTTACCTGCACGGTTTTTGTTGAAAGCATGCCGATCCAAAAATATACACCGGTGCTACCAAGAATGCAGAGCATTCCAAGAAGCATAAATATTGTCATGAGAAGAGCGGAATTTCTAAAGAATATTCCGAGATACATAACGATAAATCCGATAAAGATTAAACTTAGGGCAAATGTGCGAATTTTATTGATTTTATTTGAGTACTTAGCCATTCTGCTCCCTCCTAAAAACTAACTATACCATATTCCCTTTCCTTAAATAAATATTAATATAGAAAGGTGTCGAAAAATGTCTCACATTTAGGAAGGATTTCATTTATAATTGTCGAAGATATACGCTATCAATAAACTGGAGGAATTATGATGGAAGATATTCTCCGTCCTATATACCAAGAACGGGCAAGCCAGGCAAACACTCTTGGCGTGATTATGACCGAAAAGATGCAAAAAGCTATTCCTGCTACAGATACATTTGATGCTGTACTGCTGATTCTCGTAAAGGAAGCAGACGAACCTGTGTTTGTTAAACATTACACATATAAAGATAAAAAAGCTGCTCTTCATATCGTAACGGATAAGCAGCTTCGCGAATGGATTCTGCTGGGGTCGAACCGTAAGATTTTCGACTGGCTCTATAATGGGAAAGTTTTATTCGATCGAAATGAATACATTCATAACCTGAAGGTGGAATTAAGAGAGTTCCCGTTCTATGGGAGAAAATTAAAAATGGGCATTGAGTTTGCCAAGCTGATCAGAAGATATATGGATGGAAAAGCCTTTTTTGAGAATCGCCATTATTTTGATGCCTATAACCATATTGTTCATTCCCTTCATCACCTTGCCAGGCTGGCTGTTATTGAGAATGGTTTCCACCCGGAGGTAACTGTCTGGAATCAAGTAAAGCAAATTGAACCTGAAATTATGAAGTTATATGAAGAATTGGTGAATAGCCAGGAGCCGCTTGAAAAAAGACTGGAACTTCTATTCCTTGCAAGTGAATTTTTAATTCATTCAAGAACTAAACAAGGAATCACCCATCTTGCAGATGTGCTTGCTCAGAAAGATGAATGGTCCATCCACGATATTATGAACCATGAGGAGCTTCATCTATATGCAGTCGACTTAAGCATGCTTCTTGAGTATTTGATTGATAAGCATATTATTGAAGTAGTAAATGCGGAAACAAAAGGTCAAGGGATCTATCACAGGTATTATAAACTTAAGAAAAAATTATCTTAAAAAAACTTTAAAAGCTATTGACCTTTCTTTAAATCCTTGTTATATTTATATCCGTCGCTGCGATATGTAAGGAAATACTTTCACAGACGACGGATTTCTTTTAAAAAAGTGTTGACAACAAAAACCGACACATGTTATATTGATAAAGTCGCTTCTGAGCGATTAGGCAAAATATAACATAGAGAAATTGATCTTTGAAAACTGAATGAACAAAAACGTCAACGTTAATTCTTTAGTCTTTTTTANATCTCCTGACAACCCTAGAGATAGGGCGTTCCCCTTCGGGGGACAGGATGACAGGTGGTGCATGGTTGTCGTCAGCTCGTGTCGTGAGATGTTGGGTTAAGTCCCGCAACGAGCGCAACCCTTGATCTTAGTTGCCAGCATTCAGTTGGGCACTCTAAGGTGACTGCCGGTGACAAACCGGAGGAAGGTGGGGATGACGTCAAATCATCATGCCCCTTATGACCTGGGCTACACACGTGCTACAATGGATGGTACAAAGGGCTGCGAGACCGCGAGGTTAAGCGAATCCCATAAAACCATTCTCAGTTCGGATTGCAGGCTGCAACTCGCCTGCATGAAGCCGGAATCGCTAGTAATCGCGGATCAGCATGCCGCGGTGAATACGTTCCCGGGCCTTGTACACACCGCCCGTCACACCACGAGAGTTTGTAACACCCGAAGTCGGTGGGGTAACCTTTTGGAGCCAGCCGCCTAAGGTGGGACAGATGATTGGGGTGAAGTCGTAACAAGGTAGCCGTATCGGAAGGTGCGGCTGGATCACCTCCTTTCTAAGGATATTTACATGAAACGTGATGTTCTTTGTTCGTTCAGTTTTGAGAGTTCAATCTCTCAAAGAAAGATTCGTTCTTTGAAAACTAGATAATGTTATGAAGAAGCAATAACCGAGTAATCGCCATCTTAGTTTTTTCTCTTATTTTTTGTTTTAAAACAAAGTAAGAGCACAAACCATGAGGACAATGAGAAGCAAGAAGATCAAGGAAGCGACCGAACGAGCACCGGAGCGTACGAGAGTACGTGAGGAGCACAGTGACGGAGCTGACGCAGAGATTCGCCGCTTATCATTGGCCGAAGTAGGTTAAGTTAGAAAGGGCGCACGGTGAATGCCTTGGCACTAGGAGCCGATGAAGGACGGGACTAACACCGATATGCTTCGGGGAGCTGTAAGTAAGCTTTGATCCGGAGATTTCCGAATGGGGAAACCCCCTATCCGTAATGGGATAGGATCTTTACCTGAATACATAGGGTATGGAAGGCAGACCCGGGGAACTGAAACATCTAAGTACCCGGAGGAAGAGAAAGCAAACGCGATTCCCTGAGTAGCGGCGAGCGAAACGGGATTAGCCCAAACCAAGAGGCTTGCCTCTTGGGGTTGTAGGACACTCTACACGGAGTTACAAAGGAACGAGGTAAATGAACAGGTCTGGAAAGGCCGGCCAGAGAAGGTAAAAGCCCTGTAGTTGAAACTTCGTTCCCTCCAGAGTGGATCCTGAGTACGGCGGGACACGTGAAATCCCGTCGGAAGCAGGGAGGACCATCTCCCAAGGCTAAATACTCCCTAGTGACCGATAGTGAACCAGTACCGTGAGGGAAAGGTGAAAAGCACCCCGGAAGGGGAGTGAAAGAGAACCTGAAACCGTGTGCCTACAAGTAGTTAGAGCCCGTTAATGGGTGATAGCGTGCCTTTTGTAGAATGAACCGGCGAGTTACGATTACATGCGAGGTTAAGTTGAAGAGACGGAGCCGCAGCGAAAGCGAGTCTGAACAGGGCGAATGAGTATGTGGTCGTAGACCCGAAACCAGGTGATCTACCCATGTCCAGGGTGAAGTCCAGGTAACACTGGATGGAGGCCCGAACCCACGCACGTTGAAAAGTGCGGGGATGAGGTGTGGGTAGCGGAGAAATTCCAATCGAACTTGGAGATAGCTGGTTCTCTCCGAAATAGCTTTAGGGCTAGCCTCATGTAGTAAGAGTCTTGGAGGTAGAGCACTGTTTGGACTAGGGGCCCCCATCGGGTTACCGAATTCAGACAAACTCCGAATGCCAAAGACTTATCCATGGGAGTCAGACTGCGAGTGATAAGATCCGTAGTCAAGAGGGAAACAGCCCAGACCACCAGCTAAGGTCCCAAAGTATACGTTAAGTGGAAAAGGATGTGGAGTTGCTTAGACAACCAGGATGTTGGCTTAGAAGCAGCCACCATTTAAAGAGTGCGTAATAGCTCACTGGTCGAGTGACTCCGCGCCGAAAATGTACCGGGGCTAAACGTATCACCGAAGCTGTGGATTGACATCTTCCGATGTCAGTGGTAGGAGAGCGTTCTAAGGGCGTTGAAGCGGGACCGCAAGGACCCGTGGAGCGTTTAGAAGTGAGAATGCCGGTATGAGTAGCGAAAGATGGGTGAGAATCCCATCCACCGAATGCCTAAGGTTTCCTGAGGAAGGCTCGTCCGCTCAGGGTTAGTCGGGACCTAAGCCGAGGCTGAAAAGCGTAGGCGATGGACAACAGGTTGATATTCCTGTACCACCTCTTTACCGTTTGAGCAATGGGGGGACGCAGGAGGATAGGGTAAGCGCGCTGCTGGATTAGCGCGTCCAAGCAGTTAGGCCGGTAACGAGGCAAATCCCGTTACCATAAAGGCTGAGCTGTANCAAGGGTTGGGCTGTTCGCCCATTAAAGCGGTACGCGAGCTGGGTTCAGAACGTCGTGAGACAGTTCGGTCCCTATCCGTCGTGGGCGCAGGAAATTTGAGAGGAGCTGTCCTTAGTACGAGAGGACCGGGATGGACGCACCGCTGGTGTACCAGTTGTCTTGCCAAAGGCATCGCTGGGTAGCTATGTGCGGAAGGGATAAGTGCTGAAAGCATCTAAGCATGAAGCCCCCCTCGAGATGAGATTTCCCATAGCGTCAAGCTAGTAAGATCCCTGAAAGATGATCAGGTTGATAGGTCAGAGGTGGAAGCGTGGCGACATGTGGAGCTGACTGATACTAATCGATCGAGGACTTAACCAAGTTATATGGTTATTACTCGGCAAATACTTCTTCATTCATTATCTAGTTTTGAGGGAACGAAAAAATGAAATTCCCTCTTGAAAAGTCATAGAAAGACGGTATAATAATACTTGTCTTTGAAAATAGTCTGGTAGTGATGGCGAGAAGGTCACACCCGTTCCCATACCGAACACGGAAGTTAAGCTTCTCAGCGCCGATGGTAGTTAGGGGCTGTCCCCTTGTGAGAGTAGGACGCTGCCGGGCTGTTTTAACAAACATCATTATTCCGCAGTAGCTCAGTGGTAGAGCATTCGGCTGTTAACCGAACGGTCGTAGGTTCGAATCCTACCTGCGGAGCCAAATGGAGAGCTGTCCGAGTGGCCGAAGGAGCACGATTGGAAATCGTGTATACGCTAACCGCGTATCAAGGGTTCAAATCCCTTGCTCTCCGCCATTATAATTTCATATTGGCCCCTTGGTCAAGCGGTTAAGACACCGCCCTTTCACGGCGGTAACACGGGTTCGAATCCCGTAGGGGTCACCATTTTGGAGGATTAGCTCAGCTGGGAGAGCATCTGCCTTACAAGCAGAGGGTCGGCGGTTCGATCCCGTCATCCTCCACCATATTATTATCGCGGGGTGGAGCAGTTCGGTAGCTCGTCGGGCTCATAACCCGAAGGTCGCAGGTTCAAATCCTGCCCCCGCAATCTGGTCCGGTAGTTCAGTTGGTTAGAATGCCTGCCTGTCACGCAGGAGGTCGCGGGTTCGAGTCCCGTCCGGACCGCCATTTTTATAAAACATGTGGCTCAGTAGCTCAGTCGGTAGAGCAAAGGACTGAAAATCCTTGTGTCGGCGGTTCGATTCCGTCCTGAGCCACCATTATTAAATTGATAAGCCGGTGTAGCTCAATTGGTAGAGCAACTGACTTGTAATCAGTAGGTTGGGGGTTCAAGTCCTCTCGCCGGCACCATTTCTTTATGTTAATATGGAGGGGTAGCGAAGTGGCTAAACGCGGCGGACTGTAAATCCGCTCCTTCGGGTTCGGCAGTTCGAATCTGCCCCCCTCCACCATTCAAATAGGGGTATAGTTTAATGGTAAAACGAAGGTCTCCAAAACCTTTGATGTGGGTTCGATTCCTACTACCCCTGCCAATTTTATGATGGCGGCTGTGGCGAAGTGGTTAACGCATCGGATTGTGGCTCCGACACTCGTGGGTTCGATTCCCATCAGTCGCCCCATAATTTTAAAGTAACAGTACGAGTTTATCTCTCATATAAATATAAAATAAAAGATCAATGGGCTATAGCCAAGCGGTAAGGCACCGGACTTTGACTCCGTCACTCGCAGGTTCGAATCCTGCTAGCCCAGCCATTTTGCGGAAGTAGTTCAGTGGTAGAACATCACCTTGCCAAGGTGGGGGTCGCGGGTTCGAATCCCGTCTTCCGCTCCAAAATACAATTAAAATTTATGGCGGCATAGCCAAGTGGTAAGGCAGAGGTCTGCAAAACCTTTACCACCGGTTCGAATCCGGTTGCCGCCTCCATAATCTAAATCTTGATTCGCTGATATACGCCGGGGTGGCGGAACTGGCAGACGCACAGGACTTAAAATCCTGCGGTAGGTGACTACCGTACCGGTTCGATTCCGGTCCTCGGCACCACAAGATTTACTACATTTTAATATGCCGGTGTGGCGGAATTGGCAGACGCGCACGACTCAAAATCGTGTTCCTTCGGGAGTGCCGGTTCGACCCCGGCCACCGGTATCAATAGGTCGAAAGTTGATTTACTTTCAATTACAGTGAATTAGGTAATATCAACGTCAAAATACGTCTCTACAGTTAATGTAGAGGCGTATTTTTGTGTTTGTTTTTAGTTAATTTTAAACACGATAAAAAGAGTTCAAATCGTGTTCATCAATCGAATTCACTGTAAAGGAGGTTCTATATTTGGCTAGACGTAAGAACACTTTGGATAACAGTGAATTAGCCATAATGAAAAAGGAAACTAAGTCGTATGTTGAAACTTTCCAAGAAGCTATTGATTTTTTTGTTAAGGATTGTGAGTTGCGTAATCTTAGATCATTTACTATCCAGTATTACTTAAATGAGTTTAAGGCATTCCTAAATCAATTTTCTGAACAGGGTGTTAAAGCCGATGTTAAAATCCCCATTATAGCCGGAATAAAATTCCCCATCTAAAATAGAACCATAGTGATTGAGAGGAGCTATGGTTTGTGAAGACTAGAGGGGAATTTTTTATGATTAAGGAAATGTATAAGAGAGGTATGAGCATTTCAGACATCGCAAGAGAGCTGAAAATGGATCGGAAGACAGTAAAAAAATACATAAGTTCAGCTACGGTACCCACTGGAAAGAAAAGAAAAAGAAGTAGTAAACCTGATGCCTTTAAAGATTACATTGATAGGAGAATGATGGAGGATCTTGTATTTAACTCGGAAAAGATTCTTGCAGAAATTAAAGCACTTGGTTATCAAGGGGGCAAAACCATATTAAAAGACTACATGCAGCCTTTTAGGAAACAGGCCAAAAAGAAATATACGGTCCGTTATGAAACCCTTCCTGGTCAACAGATGCAGGTAGACTGGAAAGAAGTCGGAGAAGTTATCCTTGATGGGAGAAAGGTTAAGCTATCAATGTTTGTAGGCATTCTCGGATACTCCAGGATGAAATACGCAGCGTTCACCCTATCCCAAGATCAAGAACATGTAATGCAAGGTATGATTAACAGCTTCAAATATCTTATAAGGGGGTGGTTAAGGTTTTTGCTATAATCTAATAGCCATCTCTGATAAAATTTTTTTGGTGGGGAATTGAAAAGGGGGGTATCGCTGCCATGACCAACAATGAAATATTACTTGATGAAATACAAAAGAAAGTTCAAAATCTGCATGACAAAATGAAAACAACTTTTCAAGAAATGAAGTCAGGAATTCAAGAAATAAAATCAGACATCCGTGAAATAAAGGGGAATAGTCATGATTTAAAAAACGAAATGGCTTCGGGTTTTGGTACGCTGGACACAGGGTTTAAAGAACTTAACGCAAGGCTGGCAAACATACTAGATAAGCAAGAAAAAGAAAACGAGAAAATTCAGAGGATAATTCTCAGACAGTCGAACAGACACTAGAATCTATTGAGAAAATGAGTAACAAGGAACGTAACAAGTTACTGGACAAAATGGCTGAGAAATACTTTGGCTATAATCTAACAGCAGATGACATACGAAAGCTAAACTATGAGGCTTTTCATGGGGATGATGACGATTAAAAGGGGGCTAATTTAATGCCACTTTTTTTATTTAATATCCAAAATTTGTATTCGTAAGTTGTTAGATTTAGTGATAGAAGGATATTGTCTTTTGAGTTATTTGATTAGCTTCTTTTTATTATCAATATAATCTAATATCAATTTTAAGAGGTAATTCAAATTGAATGAAAATGATAAAGAATTAAAGTATTTCAGGGGGAACTCGCATGACAGATGAAAAGCAAATGACTGCTGAGGAAATGATTAAATTCATAAAAAACATGGAAAATGGTCAAAGGATTAAATTTTTAGATTATCTTTTTCACGCCCATTTTGATTCAAGATCAAGAGGCGATATGAGTTTAGCAACACGCTACTACATAGAGGATTACCTAGACAGGACTTTAACAGAAGAAGAAATTGAAATAATGAAATTAGCCTATGATAATGGTTATTTTGTTGGGGGGAAAGATGGAATGGAAAAGGTTTTAAAAGGTGAGGATGAGGACGAATAATATAAAGTTATAAATGTATTGTAATATTCTACAAATCTTTATATAATGGGAAAGATAAAATAAATCGTGTGAATAGATTGAAATGCACAATATTCCAATTAACTGTAGAATTACATAATATCACTGCATATAAAGATACTTTAACATAAAGAAACAATAACTTTTCGACTCAAAATCGTGTTCCTTCTGGAGTGTCGGTTCGACCCCGACCACCGGTATCAACTTTTAACTAAAACCCGCTTTTTTCTGCGGTATAACAAGGATTGTGAGTTTTGTCTTTATGACTGAACACGCAATCCTTTTTATTTTGGTCGTGGCGTATGATCGTGTACATAAAAATATTGTGCTACCTACCTTATTAACTTTAAAGGAGTGTAGAGAATGGCAAAAAGACGAACAATTATTGAGGAATTACACGAGGAGGAGCAAACATTATTAGTAAGTGGCGGTGAGGACTTTCAACTTGCCTAGATTTGTTTTTAACAGACATGACAATCAGAAACCTTGCTTATCATACAAAACGGTGGTACAAGGAAAATTTAGTGATTATAGAACGTGTATTAAAGAATCTAAAATACTCTACTGCCCCGCTACATATGGCCGAGAAAATGCTTAAAGAGGTTATTGTCTATTGCATGGAACAGTTAGGCAATAACCCCACAACGATAAACCACCGTATTAGGAGCATTAAACAGGTTCTATGCGTCTTACATAGGCTACCACATGGGAGCAGCTTAGAAGATACCTAAAAATTAGTTGGAGTGTTCACCATGAATATTTATGGTTGGCTCATCATGATAAACCTATTGCCCAAAAAACTATTCAAGAAAATAATTAAAGATTCTCAGGCTATTTATTAGCCTGAGATTTTTTTATTCTAGTAGTTATAAATTCAGTTGAAAAGAAAACAACTAGTCCCATTAACAAAATGGTAAGTGAACTAGAGATAAATTGCTTAATGTAGAACCACTCAAATATTGTATTAATAAATAGCACTGTCCCCCAGAAAACAAAGGTCATAAAATATATGGAGACGGTTTTAATACCACTGTATTATCCGCCATGAGTGCAGGCGCAATCTTCCAAATAGGCTATGCTGGAGTAATGGCACCCACTACTCCAGCATAGCCTATTTGGAAGCGATTACATTAATCCCGAACAGCATGTTGAAGCTACAGCAGGCAAAAAAACAAGACCAAATATGACAAGATTTCTCATTTCAAGATGGGTTTTAACTCTTGATAATATCAAAATGATTATGGATTTAATTGTGGATCCAGTCCTTGTTAGTCTTATATGGCAATATTAGGATTGCTGCCATTCTTCACTTTCTAAATAGTCAAGTGCGTAATCCAGTGCATCCATTGCCTTATCGATGTCTTCGCGACTAACATTCAGAGATGCGCCAATTCTCATTGTATTTGGCATTACTCCACCAATCAGCACTCCTTTTTCTAGCGCTTTTTTCATAATGATTTGTGTAGGGATTTGATTTGGATTCATCCCGTGCGTAAAATTCCGATCCAATTTTACATAAGGAGTCTTAGTCTTGGCATTCACAATATCTACTATCCATAAAAGGCCATATCCGTCAAAATTGCCTATACTTTTATGTTTTTCTTGCAGAAGTTCAAGTTTATTCCTTATATACTCGCCGCTGTTCTTCGCTTGCTCAACATAGTTTTCTTCCATCATCACTTCTAAATTTGCACAGACCGCAGCCATTGCAACTGGATGACCGGCATAGGTGGATACTGACTCCCATCGGTGCTTATCCATAAACGCTGCAATTTCCTTACTAACTAAGACAGCTCCAGCAGGGAGTGAGGAACTGGATAGTCCTTTACCCATAGTGATTATATCTGGCTGTACCCCATAATGCTGATATCCAAACCACTTTCCTGTCCGCCCAAATCCAGTAAGAACTTCATCATTAATCCAAAGGACACCTAGTTCTTTTGTCAATTTTCGGATCTGTGGAATGTATTCATATGGAGGCATAGCAGAGCCTGCACCTTGCGAAACTTCCGTTATCACTGCTGCCACTTGTTCCGGACCATAGTTTTCGATCATACGACGTGTATACTTTACACTCAACAATTCCCCGTTTTCGTCTTTTAGGCAGTTGCCGTTCGAATCCTGGAACATGTTAGGGGATGGTGCCATCAAAACAGCACTATTATATGATGAACCGGGTATTTGTGCTGAAAAAGATTCTGAATTCTCCCCTACTAAGCCACTTCGATATGACCTTAATCGAGTAACAGTAGCAGCTCCACCAGTCCAACCATGATAATCGTGTTCTCGTGTAACCACTAGTGGGCGATTTGTATATAACCTCGCGATGTTCAGTGCCGTTTCCACTGCTTCACTTCCTGTTGATACGAACCTAACTTTTCCTGGCCAGTCTTCATCCCCTAAAATATCCTCAATAATTATCTTTGCTGCTTGGGCTTTATAATCAGTTGCATAAGTATCCCATACAAAACCATATCGGTCTAAAGCCTCCTTGATCGCAGCATTAACTTTTAAATTTTTCTGACCTAAATTAACACAATAAAGTTGATTGAAGAAGTCTAATAATCTTGTGCCATCAGGCATAATCAAGTAGTCACCTTCTGTTGATTCAATCGGTACTGGCTGATACTCGTTTTGGGTGCTAAACGTCCTCATCAGGTATTTACGATCCCATTCTTTAACTTGTTCCCAGTTTATTTTTTGCACTGTTAAACTCATATTTTGGTCCCTTCCTTTCCCCTTTGTTGCTACTAAGTGTATTATATTCCTAGTAATTAATATTGGAAAAATCGGAACATTACAAATTTTAAATTTTTTGATACAATCTAAAGTTAGAAACTTATTTCTATTAATTATTTTGGACTGTCTTTGAAAAATTTGCATTCGCAGCACAAACGAAATGTCGATTAGCTAAAAATATAATAGTGGGTGATAGTAGAAGGGCATTGTACTATTAGAGAATAGGGAGCAAACTTTTGTCTAAATTTCCAAGGTGAAAAAATATAATAACAACCTGCTTTTGATTGTATATCTACAAAGAAGCCCCGTAGTATTCCTAGAAATTTTCAAAGCGACGGAGGAAATTTATGATTAATAAAAACGTACGAAACACATTACAAACTATTCATTATTTTCCCTTTCAACCTGGATTAAAATCCAATACTGATTATTATATAGAGCTAAAACCAAGACAGGATTCTGTCCAACTTCCAATCATATTATTCTATCAGTTTAAAATTGATCACCTCAAAGATTGGGTCCCGGCCCTTCCCGACGGATGTATCGATTTTATTTTTTGCTGTAATCCGAAAAAACCCTCTGCTCATATTTACGGTAGTTTATTGCAAATTAAACAATTACATTTCCAACCAGGATATGTGCACTTTGGGGTGCGCATTTTACCTGAGCATGCAATTAAATTTGTTAATTATGCCATGCCTGATATTATAGAAAAGAAACTTCCTCTTTGTAATATCATTTCACTAGAAGATTCAATTGTTGACAGAATAGCAGAACAAAATTTATTTCATAAGAGGATAGAGTTGTTTGAAGAATTTATAAAATGTATTAAATTTAGAGAGATACCCAAGATTGTTGATTATTCTATAAAAAAAATATATTTATCTAAAGGAAACTTTAATATGAAAGACCTAGTAGAAGATACTGGCTATTCCGATCGATATTTACGAATGAAGTTTGCGGAGATAATTGGAATTCCACCAAAGCTTTTTAGTCAGATCATTAGATTCCAAAAGGCTTTTTTTCTGCTTACTAATGAACACACCTCTTTTTCAGATGTGGTGGATGAATTCGGATATTGTGATCAAGCTCATCTTATTAATGATTTTAAAAAGTTTAATCTATTTAAACCTGCCCAATTAAAGAACAATACCATTATTACTAAGTAGAATGATCATTTTACCGGATGAATATCTGCTCCGACTAGAGAACTTCCATACTAGAGCGTCTTAATGATATATAAATTTATCGTTGAATAACTAAATTACTTTTTACTTTTAGACTATGTTAAAGTATAGTGTTGATTTTTGACTCATTTGAATGAAACGAATTAATAGAATGTTGATATATCAGGAACTGGTAAGGGGTCTATCCAAAATGGTGACACAAAATCGTGTTCCTTCTGGAGTGTCGGTTCGACCCCGACCACCGGTGTCTAAAAAAGGTTTCCTTTATTGGGAAACCTTTTTTTGTTCAATAGTTAAGTTTAAAAATGCCATCTCTTTCCTTGTGAAAATGTTATTTATTTAGGTTATAAACAGAAATTTTGCGGGGTTCCGAACGATTCAGAGAGTACTTTCGAATGGGGTTCTGAATTGTTCGGAAGTAATTCGAAAGGCATAATTTTGTCTGCCAGGAGGAAATAAAGCCGTTTTATCTTAAAGAAGTGAATTGATTTGAACTAATGAGGTCAGAATGGTGTCTCAGATTCGAAGATGTCATGTGAATGGACCTAATGCAGCAGAATAGGCAGTTGAAAGTAAACTATCTCTACAACTTAATAACGTTTTATTCAAACTAAAAAGCTTTACCATGAATGATAGGATTCGCTTCGCCAATTTTGATGGTGACTTTTATATTGAACAGGACAGATGGTACACTACATTCAATAATGAAGAAGAACTGGGAATATAGAGTTTACACTCAAGCCCCCAAGTTAGTGGGGTTTTTTATTTGGAAAAACAGAAGTCAAAATATTGCACTATTTTAGTCAATTGAGTCACCTATATATGCAAGCGTTTTCAAATATAATGTAGGAAAGCGTTTGCAAGAGAAGAGGGGTGGTGAAGAGAATTGGAGACAAAGATTGAGATCGGGGAGCCAGCAGTTAAGTCAGAGGTTAAAACATTATCCAGGAAAAAGGCAAATCTGAAGAAAATCCTAACGTATGGCGCTTTTGTTGGACCGGCATTATTATTTTTCCTGGTAATTCAGATCATTCCTTTCTTGATGGGGATTTATTATTCATTTACGTCCTGGAATGGTGTCAGTTCAGTGGTTGAATGGGTGGGACTTGAAAACTATATAAAGATTTTTAAGAATGACCCAAAGTTCTTTGATTCCTTTATTTTTACTACTAAGTTTATGTTAGCTTCGGTTATTATTAGTAATTTACTAGGTTTTGGTCTTGCATTATTATTGAACGCTGCACTGAAGTCCAGAAATTTATTGCGGACTGTGTTTTTCATTCCTAATGTTATCGGGGGATTATTGCTTGGATTCATCTGGCAGTTTATTTTTGTAAAAGGGTTTGCTGCTATTGGGAATTTAACGGATCTTTCGGTTTTTAAGCTTCCATGGCTTGGGGACGAAACAACAGCGTTCTGGGGAATAGTGATTGTGTTTGCCTGGCAGATCAGTGGCTATATGATGGTCATTTATATCGCTGCATTGCAGGGCGTCGATCAGACACTTCTGGAGGCAGCAAAGATTGATGGGGCGTCCAGCTGGACACTGCTGACCAAAATCATTATTCCGCTCATTCTACCGGCGTTTACAATTTGTTTCTTTTTAACCATTTCGATGGCTTTTAAAATTTTCGATTTGAATATTTCACTGACAGGCGGAGGGCCATTTAATTCAACACAATCTGTTGCGATTAATATTTATCAGGAAGCATTCCAGAATAACCGGTATGGTCTTGGTACGGCAAAATCCATTTTGTTCTTCCTCGTGGTAGCTATCTTCACAACTGTTCAGGTTATGATGACGAAGAAGAGGGAGGTTGAGGCATAATGAATCCAAGATATACGAAGATTACGTTTCTGCTGGAGATCATCGGAATTGTATTGGGAGTCATATTCCTCATTCCTTTTTACTTCGTGCTGATCAATTCTGTAAAAGGGTTTGCGGATATATTGATTGATGCAGCGGCATGGCCGCAGGAGTTTTTATTTTCCAATTACTTGAAAGTATGGGATATCATTAATTTTCCGCGGGCCTTTTGGAATTCGCTTATAATAACGGTAATCAGCAATATCGGACTTGTTGTCATTAGCTCCATGGCTGCTTGGAAGATGGTCAGAACCCCAGGGAAATTCAGCAAAATCCTGTTTGTTCTGTTTGTATCTGCAATGGTCATTCCATTCCAAACGGTTATGATTCCACTGATGAAGCTGGGCGGCACTTTGAATCTGACAAACAGCATACCTGGTCTCATCATTATGTATTTTGGTTTTGGGGTACCGTTATCGCTTTTCCTGTATCACGGATTTATAAAAACAGTTCCAATAGAGATTGAAGAGTCAGCCAGGATTGATGGGTGCAGCCAATTTGGCGTCTTTTGGAGGATTGTCTTCCCTCTTCTGAAGCCGATTACAGTAACAGTTGTCATTTTAAATACATTGTGGATATGGAATGATTATCTGCTGCCGATTCTTGTGCTTCAGGATGCAGAACTTAGGACGATTCCTTTGGCCACAAGTTCATTCTTTGCACAATATACAAAGCAGTGGGATATGGGTCTGGCTGCCCTTGTGATGGGCATCACCCCTGTCATTATTTTCTTCCTGTTCCTGCAGAGGCATATTATTAAAGGCATTGCACAAGGTTCTATTAAGTAGTTATAGAGATTTTTACAGCCGAAAACAGGCTGTGAAAGTTAATATAAAAAACTATTTAGGGGGAAACAAAATGAAACGCTTTGCTCTATTGCTGCTGTCCCTCGTATTGATGGCAGGCATTATGGCTGGCTGTTCTTCTTCAAGCTCTTCCGGGGACGAAAAGCCTAAGGATGATTCAAAGGATGATGAAGTCGTAACACTGAATTTGTTCCAGTTTAAAGTAGAAATTGCCGATCAGCTTCAGGAAATGATTGGCGAATTTGAAAAAGAGCATCCAAATATTAAAGTGAAGCTTGAAACAGTCGGGGGCGGAGCAGATTATGGTGCTGCTCTAAAAGCTAAATTTGCATCCGGAGAACAGCCTGACATTTTTAACAATGGCGGTTTTAAGGAATTGGAGCTTTGGAAAGAGCATCTTGCAGATCTTTCAAATGAGCCTTGGGCAGAGCATGTCCTTCCAATTGGCAAAGTTCCGATGACAGATACAGACGGCAAGCTTTATGGAATGCCGGTAAACCTTGAAGGATATGGGTTCATTTATAACAAAGATTTATTCGAAGAAGCGGGCATTACGGAGCCTCCTAATACGATTTCAGAACTGAAAGATGCTGCGGAAAAACTAAAAGATAAAGGAATTACCCCTTTCTCTGCCGGTTATGGCGAGTGGTGGGTAATTGGCCAGCATTTGTTAAACATTCCATTTGCGCAGCAGGAAGATCCGGTGGCATTTATTGAGGCCCTATACAGCGGGTCTGAAAAAATCACTGGTAATGAAAAGTTTAAAGAATTCAAAGAAGTTCTTGATACTGAAATTAACTTTGGAAATGAAAATCCATTAACGACAGATTACAATACGCAGGTGACGTTATTTGCTTCCGGCAAAACTGCTATGCTTCAGCAGGGTAACTGGACGGAGAACATGATTCTTGAAATTAACCCTGAAATAAACATGGGATTCCTTCCAATTCCGCTGACTGATGATGAAGCGGCGGCAGACCGGTTGCCAGTAGGCGTGCCAAATAACTGGGTTCTTAATAAAAATTCAGAGCATCTTGATGAAGCAAAGTTATTCCTTGACTGGATGGTTTCATCTGAAACAGGCAAGCGCTATATCACAGAAGAGTTTGCATTCATTCCAGCATTCGACAATATTGAGCCAAACGGTTTAGGGCCACTTGGTCAGCATATTCTTGAGTATTCCAAAGAGGATAAAACGATTCCCTGGACTTGGTTTAGATGGCCGGATGGAGCAAATAAAGAGTTTGCGGCAGCCATCCAGGAATACGCAGCTGGAAAGATTGATTATGACACTTTAGTTGAAAGATTCCAGGCATCTTGGGATAATCTGAAATAATGTGAGGAAAACAGGAAAGCATGTCTGCAGAAGATATGCTTTCTGTTTTATGTTCTTAACTGCTAAATTCCACAGCAAATAGGCATCCCCTAAAAGGGAAGTTTCGCTTTATACTATTGTAAAAGACATAGCAGCGGGGGATGTAAATGTTCAAGGGGAGTATTAGGAATAAGCTGATTGTTCTTTTGATGGTAGCCACAATCGTTCCATTTGGGGCGTCCATTGTGATTACTTATTACCATACTGCGGAATCACTGAAAGACCAGGCTGTTAAGGAAAATAGCAACCTATTATATCAAGGCAAAGTGAACCTGGAGGGTTACATAAATGAGCTGGACGGGTTATCGCTGTCCCTTTACAATAATCCCGGGCTGATTAACTTCCTGAGAGATCCTCAAAAGGAAAACAATTATCAGGCAGTGGAAGCTGTAAGAAATGTGATTTCTACCATTCTTTATGCAGAAGAAAATATCAAAAGAGTTAATATTGCTGTGGCTAAAGAAGATCGGCTCATAACAGCTTCCCGGCGTTCCACAGTTATTTTTTCGAAAAAACTTACTAATGCGAAGCAGGAATTTTACGAAAAGGCCAAAGAAAGTCCAAGCAATATGTATTTGGAACCGATTCATAAAATAAAGGAGCCGGAGGATGAGAAGCCTAAAAATGTAATTACTCTCCACAGGTCACTAGCAAATATTCCATCAGATGAAGTATTGGCATACATCTCACTTGAGTTTTCGCCGGATCAAATTAATAATATTAGCCGCAATCTTTATTCGGGAGGAAATGAAGAATTCTATATTATATCTCCTGAAGGCGACATGATTTACCGTTCTACTGATGAAGGAACTAAAACGGCTGATTGGCTCAGTTGGATCATCACGGCGAAAAAAGAAAATGGGACGGTTGAATGGAAGGAAGATTCATTCAACGGCGTCATGATATATGATCAATTATCGCAAAATTCTGGCGGATGGTATCTCGTTAAACGCGTTCCATACACCACATTATATGAAAGTGCATTAAGCGTGGCGAAAATCAATATCATGTTTGGCGTTATTGGGCTGTTCCTGGTTATTCTAGCTACTCTATTTATCTCTTTTAGAATCACCTCTCCCATTAGAATCCTGCTGCAAAATATTGATCAGGTTGAAAAGGGAAATCTTAATGTCCGTTTTAAATCTTTTGGCAATAATGAGATTGGATATCTAGGTGACCGGTTTAAGCAAATGATAGATAAAATAAATGACTTAATAAATCGGGAGTATAAGCTGCAGCTGGAAAACAAGACAAATCAGCTGAAGGTTCTGCAGTCCCAGGTCAATCCGCATTTCTTATATAACGCACTGCAGTCGATCGGAACAGCAGCTTTAAAAAATCAGGGTCAGCAGATTTATTCGTCTGTTACCCGCCTTTCAAAAATCATGCGTTACAGTATGAACATGGAGGAGAATATGGTTCCTCTTCAAAAAGAAATTGAACACACCAAAGCCTATCTCCTGCTGCAAAAAGAGAGGTTTGGAGATCAGCTTCAATTCAATTTTCAGCTTGATGAAGAAGCACTGGGGTTTCCAGTGCCTAAAATGATTTTACAGCCCATAGTGGAGAATTACTTTAAACATGGCTTTGATGCCAGGGAAAAAACAGGAGAGATAAAGATCATCTGCAGACAGGATGAATTTTATCTGGATATTCTTATCGAGGATAACGGCACAGGCGTCTCGGAGAGCAGGCTGGAAGGAATACAAAGGCATTTGATGAATGACCGGATAGGGCAGAAGGGAGAGTTAACGAGTATCGGATTGAAGAATGTTTACGTCCGGTTAAAGCTCTATTATGGCGATCGGGCATACCTGCAGCTTAAGAATCTTGAGCATGGCGGGCTGCTGGTTTCTATTAAACTTCCAAAAAGAATGGAAGGTGGAAAAGATGAAAGCAATTATTGTGGATGATGAAAAACATGTACGGGAAGGCTTGATGCTGCTGGCGGACTGGAGCCGCTTTGGAATTGACACAATCATGGAAGCGGTGGATGGAAATGAGGCCATAAAGCTGATCCAAGAGCATCGGCCAGAAATCATATTCACAGATATGAGCATGCCAAAAAGAGATGGCATAAGCCTTTTAAAATGGATTCATTCTTCGGATCTACCCAGCAAGACGATTGTCGTCAGTGGATATGATGATTTTGACTATATGAGGAATGCCATCTGTTATAAAAGCTTTGATTATATCTTGAAGCCTATCGATCCTGACATATTGAATGAAACCCTGGAGAAAGCAGTAAACGAATGGAATCAGCAAAGTTCTCCAGGGGAATCTCAGCAGGAGCATAATGTGGAGATGAATGTGATTCAGCAAATAGAACAGTTTCTGCTGGAAAACTATAACAAAGATATTAACCTGCAGGAAATTGCCGACAGATTTTATTTGAGCAGGGAGTATATTTCCAGAAAGTTTAAGCAGGAATATCAAGCTACCATAACTGATTTTATAACGAATATCCGCATGAACAGGGCAAAAGAGCTTCTGCTGAACCCTAAGCTGAGAATCTATGAAATTGCTTTTCAGGTTGGATATCAGGATGAGAAATATTTCAGTAAAGTGTTTAAAAAGACAGAGGGGATTTCCCCAAATGAATATAGAAGTACAAATTTGCAATAGGAGGATTGATCATGATCAACGTGCTGGTCTGGAATGAGAATCGACATGAACAAAAGAATGAAAAGGTGAGAGCTGTCTATCCCGATGGTATTCACGGTGTCATTGCGGATTTTTTAAAAGAAGAAGAGTTTAAGATTAAGACTGCGACATTGGATGAGGCAGAACATGGCCTCAGTGATGCTGTTTTACAGAAAACAGATGTTTTGATTTGGTGGGGACATCTCGCACATGGAGAAGTTAAGGATTCTGTCATTGAAAAGGTAAAACAAAGAGTACTGGATGGTATGGGGCTGATTGTCCTTCATTCCGGTCATTTCTCTAAGATTTTCAAAGCATTGATGGGAACTACTTGTGATTTAAAGTGGAGAGAATCTGATGAAAAGGAACGTATTTGGATTGTTGACCCGAGCCATCCGATTGCAGAGGGACTTGGAGAATATATTGAACTTGAAAAAGAGGAGATGTATGGGGAACATTTCGATATCCCTGCACCGGATGAACTTGTAATGGTGAGCTGGTTTGAAGGCGGTGAAGTTTTCCGGAGCGGCTGTACATACAGGCGCGGTAAAGGGAAAATCTTTTATTTTCGCCCTGGACATGAAACATATCCAACTTATTACCATAAGGACGTTCAGCAGGTTATTAAAAATGCCGTTAAGTGGGCTATGCAAGCTAATCTTCCGACACCGGTATATGGAAATGCCAAGCCATTGGAGAAAATCAATGTGAAACGTGAAGGAGTGGAGAGGTAACGTGAAGAAGCTCAAAATTGGGATCATTGGATGCGGAAGTATTGCCGAGCATCGGCATATGCCTGAATATCATGCAAACAGCGGGACTGTCATTGAATCTGTTTGTGACATTAATGATGAGCGTGCAAGTGTGTTTGCAGACTTGTATCAGGCGAAGATGTACACCAATTATAAAGAGTTGTTAGCGGGTTCAGATATAGATGCAGTGAGTGTCTGCACACCAAATTATCTGCATGCCCCCATTTCAATTGCAGCCTTAAACGCAGGCAAGCATGTTTTATGTGAAAAGCCAATGGCAACTTCAATGGAAGAGGCCCTGGGGATGATCAAGGCTGCACGAAATAATGGCGTGAAACTAATGATTGCACATAACCAGCGCTTTGTTCAGTCACATAAAAAAGCAAAGGAATTGATTGAAAAAGGTGAAGCAGGAAAAATTTACAGTTTTCGGTCGGCCTTTGGTCACGGCGGTCCTGAGGGATGGAGTGCAGATGGAAAAGAAAGCTGGTTTTTCAAAAAAAATCAGGCTTTTATTGGCGCCATGGGTGACCTTGGTGTCCATAAAACAGACTTGCTTCGCTATTTGCTTGGAGAAGAGTTTGCAGAGGTCGGGGCATTTGTAGAAACGAGTGCCAAGGAAGGTGCTGATGTTGATGATACAGCCGTATGCGTCTTGAAAACGGCAAGCGGTGTAATCGGTACATTGGCTGCAAGCTGGTCTTATGTGTCAAAAGAAGATAATTCAACAATTATTTATGGAGAAAAAGCAATTTTGAGATTAGAGGATGATCCCGTACATTCTCTAATTGTGCAATATGCCAACGGTGAAACAGTAAAATACGAACTCGGCGGAATCCAGACAAATAAAGAAGGAGGACAGAAGACTTCAGGGGTCATTGACCATTTTGTAGAAAGTATATTAAATGACAAAGAACCTTCCATTCCTGGTTCAGAGGGAATGAAGTCGCTCCAAGTGATCCTTGCCGCCCTGAAGTCAAGTGAAACGAAGCAAATCGTCAGAGTTAATTGAGGTGCATCCATGAGGAAACTTCGGATTGGAATTATTGGAGCAGGAGGAATCGCTCAGTCCAGGCATATTCCCGTTTTATTAAAGTTATCGGATAATGCCTCCATAACAGCTGTATGCGATGTAAATGAGGAAACTGCAAAGATGGCTGCAGAGAAGTTTGGAATTAGCAAAGCTTATACAGATTATAAAGATTTATTAAGAGAAACAGATGCTGTGGTTATTTGTACACCGAATAAGTTTCATGCTGAAATTACGGCTGCTGCAATGGAGGCAGGGCTGCATGTTTTGTGTGAGAAGCCGATGGCCATGACAGCCGAAGAGTGCAGAAACATGATTGAGGCAAGAGACAAGTCGGGAAAGATTTTGGCTATTGCTTATCACTACCGCTTTATGAAAGAGGCTCAGGCTGCAAAAAAACTCATTGCAGAAAATGAAATTGGACTTCCATTTGCAGTCAGGGCAAGAGCGATGAGAAGGAGGAAGGTGCCAGGCTGGGGTGTTTTCACCAATAAGGAACTTCAGGGCGGGGGAAGTCTGATTGATTATGGGTGCCACCTGCTTGATCTCTCGCTTTGGCTACTGGGAAACCCTGCGGAAACTGAGGTATCCGGGACAGCTTACAATACATTAAGCAAAATGACTGAACAGGTGAATTTATGGGGAAGTTTTGATCATCAATCCTTTAATGTCGATGACCATGTGACAGCTTATATAAAATTTGCCAATGGCGCATCCCTGCTTTTTGAAACATCATGGTCTGCCAATATCGAACGGGATGATGAAAGTCTCAGCCTTTCAGGTCAGTATGGAGGAATTGATTTATTCCCATTCAGATTGAATCAATCCAAACATGGAATGCTGCTTAATACACATTCAGAATGGCTGCCAGGGGAGGATGACTATGCTTTGATGCAGGCACGGAACTTTATTAACAGCTGTTTGGGCAGAGAAGAATTTATAGTTAAAGCAGAAGAAGCACTGCAGACAACCAGAATTATCGATGCGATTTATAAAAGCAGTGAAATGGGAAGAAGAGAAATATTTTAGAAGCCAGGAGGGGATTTTGTGAAGCTCGGCGTATTTACCGTTTTATTTGCTGAGAAAGATTTTGAAGAAATGCTTGATCATGTGCAAGCTGCGGGGCTTAAGGCTATAGAAATCGGTACGGGAGCATACCCCGGAAACGCTCACTGCAGCATGCACGAGCTTTTGGAAAGTAAAGAACTCCGGGAAGAATACCTGAACAAGGTTTTATCAAGAGGGCTTGAAATCAGCGCATTCAGCTGCCATGGAAATCCGATTTCACCTGACAAAGTATTTGCAGAGGAATCGGACCGCGTTTTATACGAAACGATCAAGTTAGCCAGCTTAATGAATGTTCCGGTTGTAAACTGTTTTTCCGGAACTGCAGGTGATGGGGAAGGGGCTAAACATCCGAACTGGCCGGTTTCTCCATGGCCGAATGAGTATGGAGAAGTGCTGAAATGGCAATGGGAAGAGAAACTTATTCCTTACTGGAAGAAAGCCGGACAATTTGCCAAAGACCATAATGTGAAAATTGGTCTGGAACTACATGGGGGGTTCCTTGTGCATACTCCTTATACACTTTTAAAATTAAGGGAAGAAACGTGTGATGCCATTGGAGCCAATTTGGACCCAAGCCATTTATGGTGGCAGGGAATCGATCCTGTTGCAGCTATAAGGATACTTGGAAAAGAAAATGCCATTCATCATTTTCATGCCAAAGACACCTATATTGATCAGGAAAATGTTAATATGTACGGGTTAACGGATATGCAGCCCTATGGCAATGTCCAGACCAGGGCGTGGACATTCAGGTCAGTTGGCTGCGGACACAGCCACAAGGATTGGTCGGATATCATGAGCGCATTGCGCATATTTGGGTATGATTATGTTGTCAGCATTGAGCATGAAGATCCGCTCATGTCCATTGAAGAAGGATTCTCACGTGCTGTTAAAAATCTCAAATCGATCTTAATTGAAGAGCAGCCATCGGAAATGTGGTGGGTGTAAACAGGGAGGATATTAAATCCTCTCTTTTTTTCGACAATTTTCTCAAATAGGGTTGACCATTATGGCTGAATTTAGTACTATTAAAGAGTTAATTCGACATAATGATTTTTTTGCTGTTGATAAAATTCGACACAAGCTTCATTCATAAGTTTAAACGCGGGTGTAGTTTAGTGGTAAAACCTCAGCCTTCCAAGCTGATGATGAGGGTTCGATTCCCTTCACCCGCTCCATACATAGCCAACGCAGTGTTTCGTTCAAAAAGAACGAGGTATTGCGTTTTTTCATTTTCTTGGCTATAAAAATTAAAAATCGGGCGGCATCAGAAGATCCCACTCGATTTTTAATCAATGGGCTTAACAGCCAATCACCTTAAAGTCTCCTTGACCCCCATGAACTTGTGTGTACATGTTCATTAGCGACTCAACCATCTTTTCAGCTTGTCCTGTTTCTAGAGATGGCCGCAAATAAACGATTTGAATGGCATTTTTGGTATGTTCCGTCACGGCAGTCCTTGCAGAATCTACAAATGGGCTGCCAAAAGGTCCTGCTGCATCTTCACTAATTATTAAATTAGCAAGTGTATTTGGTCTTCCATTTAAACCGTTATACTCTTCGCCTTCTTTGCCTAACCTGATAATCAGATTGCCTGAAAGCTTATCGGCATCATATACACCAATCGGTATTTGATATTCCAGTGAGAAGAAGTTATTGATATCTATGGAGCTGTTGACAGGCTGCAGATAATTTTGTTTTTTGATTCTTCTGTACAGTGCTTCTGCAGAGTGGCGGTAGCGGTTGGGATCCTTCCCTGCTGTTTTGAAAATCTGTCTCCATTCTTTTATTCCGTCAAGTTCTGTAACATTCTTGTCCTCTAAGTCAAAATATATAGATTCCTGAAATAATTGGAGCCTGCCCTTTACCATTTGAGGAGACTGTCCGATTTCGATATTTTTATATGTAATGAATCCAATTTTAAATTGGGGAAATAATCTGCATAACTCGGGAGCAATCATAATTTCCAAGCTTTCCACCTCCAAAATTACTTTAAAATAGTTTATCATAATAAGCGTTGATTCTTTAAATTAAAGACTTTCATATAAATAAAATTTTCCCCTGAAAGGAGGTTATACAATGGATATTGTTCAATTCAAGCAGGAAGTGATTGAATACAGCAAAACAATTGGCATAGACAAAATCGGTTTTACATCAGCCAGCACTTTTGATGAGATGAAAAATAGACTGATACGCCAGCAGGCACATCATTATCAATCAGGATTTGAAGAGCCGGATATCGAAAAGAGAGTCAATCCAAGCCTCCTGATGGACAAGCCAAGGTCAATTATTTCTATTGCTGTTGCTTATCCTTCCAAGATGAAGGTTAGAGTTGTCAGCAAAAGAGGCGAAAGAAGAGGGATCTTCTGCCGAGCATCATGGGGCAAAGACTATCATCATATACTGAGGGAACGTCTTCAAAAGCTGGAGGAATTCATTCAGGCGAGAATCCCTGAGGCGATTTGCAAATCCATGGTAGATACTGGTGAACTGGTGGATCGAGCTGTTGCGCAGCGTGCCGGAATTGGCTGGAGCGGAAAAAACTGTTCAATTATCACACCGGAATTCGGATCGTATGTGTATCTTGGAGAAATGATAACGAGTCTGCCTTTTGAACCTGATGAACCGATGGAAGACCGATGCGGAAGCTGCAATAAATGTGTTGATGTCTGTCCGACTGGAGCTTTAATTCAGGGAGGCCAGCTTGATGCACAGAAATGCGTCGCGTTTCTGACGCAGACAAAAGGCTTTCTTGCAGAGCAGTATAGAGAAAAACTGGGGAACAGGCTTTATGGATGCGATACGTGTCAAACCGTATGCCCTGAAAATAAAGGAAAGGACTTTCATTTGCACAAAGAGATGGAGCCGGATCCTGAAGTGGCAAAGCCGCTTTTAAGGCCGCTTCTGTTTATTGGCAACCGGGAGTTTAAAGAAAAATTCGGCCCGGTTTCAGGCTCCTGGAGGGGGAAGAAGCCAATCCAGCGTAATGCCATTATCGCCTTGGCTCACTACAAAGACGAAACAGCGGTAGATGATCTGATTAAAGTCATGACAGAAGATCCGCGGCCGGTAATCCGGGGAACGGCTGCGTGGGCGCTTGGAAAAATTGGCGGTGAAGAATCTTTAGCTGCTCTTAAACAGGCTTTGCAGCAGGAGAAAGACGGAGAGGTTATTCCTGAAATTGAAAAAGGTTTAAGTTTCATTGAACAATGATGAGGGGGAACTCCCTCTATTTTTTATGGCTAATTTTGCTGAGCAGAGAAATAAAATTTTTACGCAGAGAAACTCGCCAGGCAGGTTAATATACTGTACACTTTCACGAAAAATTAAGCAAAGTCCTCTGCATCCTTTCATATGTATGAATAGGAGAGGAGTGAGATGCGTGAGGGACCAGCTTCAGGAGCTGTTAATAAAAAGAGTGCAGCAATGCGTTTCGCATTCAAGAAGTTCAATTCATACATGCCCTAAAATTGAAAAAAAGAAAGAATCCCTTTCCGGGCGTTCCGGTGAGATTGTCAAAGCCCAGGCAACCGGAAAAGTAATCATAGTCGGCAAGGAGAAGGATGATGTTAAGCCAGTTGAGTACAGAGTTCACTTCAAATATCTTATTAACCATAGGGGCGTACTCTACATGGAAGAAGAAATTGAAGAGCGTACAGCCGATTTCTATAAAGGCGTATTAGTTGAGGATCGGGAGAAAAATTTTTTAAAAGATATTCAAAAAGAAGAAGCGCCTCTAGTTCGGGAATATAGCGAGGAGGATAGGCATGAGTATGAGTATGACCGCATGAGGGCTGTCCAGTATGCAGAAAAATGGTGGAACAGCTATAATCCAGCTTATAAAAAATTTGATGTGGATTGCACCAATTATATCTCCCAGTGTCTTCATGTAGGCGGCGGCCCGATGAGAGGGTATCCGAACCGGGGGAAAGGATGGTGGATGAGGAGCGAGAACTGGAGCTACAGCTGGTCGGTAGCGAATTCAATGCGGTTGTATCTTCCGAGCTCTAATTCGGGATTAAGGGCTGAGGAAGTCTCCAGTCCGGATCAGCTCTTAATAGGAGATGTCATTTGCTATGACTTCCAGGGAGACGGGCGATTTGACCATACAACCATCGTTACTGGAAAAGATGCATCCGGTATGCCCCTGGTCAATGCCCATACCTATAACAGCAGAATGCGCTATTGGGCTTATGAAGATTCAACAGCCTATACACCCAATATCAAATATAAATTTTTGACTATAGCTGATGATCAGTAATTTGTATGGTGATATCAAAGTGATATAATGAAACATGCAGATTTTAATTAGAGGTGAAAAAAGTGGGATTGCATGTAGTATTATATCAGCCGGAAATCCCGGCTAATACTGGTAATATAGCCCGTACCTGCGCGGCAACCGATACGACATTGCATCTGATTCGGCCGCTCGGCTTTTCAACGGATGATAAAATGCTGAAGCGTGCCGGCTTGGATTATTGGCAATTTGTGAATATCGTTTATCATAATTCATTTGACGATTTCTTTAAAAGCACTGAAGGCGGTGAATACTTCTACTTAACGAAGTATGGAACTGCGCCGCATTCCACTTTCGATTACAGTAATGTTGATAAGGATTATTATTTTATTTTCGGCAAGGAAACGACCGGCCTTCCGAAGGATGTTATCGAAAGCAATAAAGAGCGCGCATTAAGGGTTCCAATGAATGATAATGTCCGTTCGCTTAATTTATCCAACACAGCAGCCATTCTTGTTTATGAGGCACTGCGGCAGCAGGATTATTTACACTTAAAATAAGAATGCACAGGGCCTGATTATTGTCAGGCCTTTTCCTTTGGAGAAAACTTTTCTTTCTGGGTAAAATGAAAAAGTACATATGGAAAGGATGAGATGTGATGAATGAAGTTACCAATTTGCTGATGAACCATCGCTCCATACGCCACTTTGAGGACAAGCCTCTGTCCAGGGAACAGATTGAAACGATTGTACTTTCTGCTCAAGCAGCGTCCACCTCAAGTTTTGTTCAAGCTTATTCAATAATCGGAGTTACCGATAAAGAGAAGAAGGCGAAACTTGCTGAATTTGCTGGCAATCAGAGTTATGTTGCAGAAAATGGCCACTTCTTCGTGTTTTGTGCTGATTTGCATCGCCATGACATCATGGGCCAAATGGAAAATAAAGACGTTATTCCTGCCATTGAAAGCACTGAGAAATTTATGGTATCTGTCATTGATGCAGCATTGGCTGCGCAGAATGCTGCTGTTGCTGCTGAATCGCTGGGGCTGGGAATCTGCTATATTGGCGGAATAAGGAACGATCTTGAAGGTGTATCCGAGCTATTAAAAACACCGGATCGCGTAATTCCGCTGTTTGGCTTGGCTATAGGCTATCCTTCCAAAAAGAACGATCAAAAGCCAAGACTGCCTCTTCAGCACATTTACCATGAAAATGAATACAAGCAGGACGAAGCTGTCTACCGTGAAGAACTGGAAATGTATAATAAAATCATTTCAGAGTACTATGATGAGCGCACGGGCGGCAAAAGGAAGGATACATGGACCGGCCAAATCGCCGGCATGCTCGAAAAGCAGACAAGAATGTATATGAAGGATTATGTTCAAAAGAAGAAGATGGATTTAAGATAAGTTTATATTGTGCTGATATGAGAAAAGCTGCTGAATTGATCAGCAGCTTATTTTTTGCTTACGCCTGGCTTATCATCATAACCAGCAGTGAAAATAGCAGCAAGGAAAGCAACCATTACACCGATAATAATAATTGTACCCATGTATATGTAATCCTCCTTTAGCGGTATGTCAATAGGCAAGCATGTAAATATAAGCTTATTATAGCCCAAAAATGAATAACTGTGAATGAAAAGTATGGAGTTTTTTTTACAGTTAGATCTTGCTGCAAAGTATTCCTAATATTTATTCCCCTCAAAAAGTACAAACCAAACTCTCAATAGTTTGCGCATGTTCGATTGCGGGGTCGCATAGAGTATATTAATCGTCTCTGATAATGCGACAGGGGGAGGTCCTTATGGATATTCTAAAAAAAATTGAGATGTACAGACACGAAGAGGCAAAGCTTAAATGGGAAGGGACTTTTGGAGAGTATTTAGAAATTGTTAAAGAGAAGCCATGGGTTGCCCAGTCAGCACATTCACGGGTATATAATATGATTAAGGATGCCGGTGTCGAAGAAGTAAAGGGGCAAAAACGATATCAGTTTTTCAGCAATCAGCTCTTCGGTTTAGAAGAAGCACTGGAAAGGCTGGTGGAAGAATATTTTCATCCGGCAGCCAAACGCCTTGATGTCCGCAAAAGGATCCTTTTATTAATGGGGCCGGTCAGCGGCGGTAAATCAACTTTAGTGACGATGCTAAAAAGAGGTTTAGAGCAATATTCTCACGCTGATAGGGGAGCCGTCTATGCTATTAAGGGGTGCCCAATGCATGAAGATCCACTTCATTTAATCCCGCATCATCTCCGAAAGGACTTTCATGATGAATATGGAATAAGAATTGAAGGAAACCTATCGCCATTGAATAGTATGCGTCTCGAACAGGAGTATGGCGGCCGCATAGAAGATGTTTTGATTGAAAGAATCATTTTCTCAGAAGATCGCAGGGTGGGGATTGGAACTTTCAGCCCTTCAGATCCAAAATCACAGGATATTGCCGATCTGACTGGAAGTATAGATTTTTCAACCATTGCTGAATATGGTTCAGAATCAGATCCTCGGGCCTATCGTTTCGATGGGGAACTAAATAAAGCAAACCGCGGTATGATGGAATTCCAGGAAATGCTGAAGTGCGATGAGAAATTTTTATGGCATTTATTGTCCCTGACACAGGAAGGCAACTTTAAAGCTGGACGTTTCGCCTTGATTTCGGCAGATGAGCTAATTGTCGCACACACGAATGAAACAGAGTATCGCTCATTCATTTCAAATAAGAAGAATGAAGCTCTGCATTCCAGGATTATCGTTATGCCAATCCCATATAATTTAAGGGTTTCAGAGGAAGAGAAGATTTACGATAAAATGATCCGTGAAAGCGATGTTTCCAACGTACACATTGCGCCGCATACCTTGAGGGTTGCAGCGATGTTTACAATCTTAACCCGAATGAAAGATCCGAAAAAAGGCGATATAGATTTAGTTAAGAAAATGCGTTTGTATGATGGAGAGAGCGTGGAGGGCTATAACAGAGCCGATGTGGAAGAATTGAAAAAAGAGCATGCAGATGAAGGCATGAGCGGTATTGACCCGCGCTATGTCATTAACAGGATCTCTTCTACAATCATCCGCAAAAATATCACAAGCATTAATGCGCTGGATGTATTGCGTTCACTTAAAGAAGGATTGGATCAGCATCCATCCATTACACCGGAATTGAAAGAAAGATACCTGAACTTTATTTCACTGGCCCGCAAAGAGTATGATGATATTGCCAAGAAGGAAGTACAGAAGGCATTTGTCTATTCGTATGAAGAATCTGCAAAAACGCTTATGGAAAATTATCTGGATAATGTTGAAGCATACTGCAATAAAGCGAAGCTGCGCGATCCATTAACTGGCGAGGAAATCAGTCCGGATGAAAAGCTTATGCGTTCGATCGAAGAACAAATCGGAATTTCCGAAAATGCAAAGAAAGCATTCAGGGAGGAAATACTCATTCGCATCTCAGCTTACGCAAGAAAAGGCAAGCGGTTTGACTATAATTCGCATGACCGTCTGCGAGAAGCCATCCAGAAGAAGCTTTTCGCTGATCTGAAAGATGTAGTGAAGATCACAACATCTTCAAAAACGCCGGATGAGCAGCAGCTGAAGAAGGTGAATGAAGTTGTAGCAAGATTAATTGACGAACATGGCTATAACTCGACATCAGCAAACGAACTGCTCCGCTATGTGGGAAGCTTGCTGAATCGTTAAAAAGAAGGGCCTGGCAGAGTTGCTGCCAGGCTTGTTTTTGTGGATGAATAAAAGAAAAAATAGTGGTGTTATTGATAGATTTAAGGGAAAATACTCCAAATAAAAAAGAGGCTCCAAAAGCCTCTCTTCATCAATTTTTCTCTATTTTAAGTGCAGCTTCTTTCTTTTTTTTCTGGCATTCCGGACATATTGGCGTGTTTTCAAGATAAACGGTCCGGTCAAACAGTGATAATTCCCCGCACCATCCGCAGCAAAGGATTTCGCTCATAATAATCCCCCCTTTTGGTATAAACCTATTTTCGCTTGGCCAAATTTATGCAGCATATGCTGCACAAAAGTTTAGATAAGACCAATTAGGGGTATAAATACAGCAGAGGTGATATTCATGAAAAAGAAAGAATTGGACAGGAATTATACACCGAGAAACAGTTCAATGGCAGAAAATATTGAAGAAATGGAAAACCTGGGCAAGCAGATGGAAAACTTGCGGACCAATAAAGAATTAAAAGAGGATTATGATAAATATCCCCATCCGATCCAGAATAAAACTAAAGACAAGAACCTTCGCTAAGCGGCGGAGGTTTATTTTCGTTTAATAAGGGATTTTTCCGAATTGAAAAACGGGCTTGTCCAAAAGAGGCTGCGAATATATTATTGTCAAAATTATTTGTAAATTATTTTGTCTTCTCGCATATGATAGAGTAATAAACATTTCTTGTTATTGGTGCCTTAATAAAAACTTGCTGCCGGGAAATGAATCTATGAAAAGCGGCAGACTGCTGGTTTGGGGATGTTTTGTCTTTTTTTGACACTCGCGATATTGTATGTTGGGAATCTGGAATGTGTGAAATTTAATTTTAAAAGGAGGGGTTAACATGACGAATGTCAATAACCATCAGTTTGTGATTTCCCAAGAAGATTGGTCCCTCCATCGCAAAGGCTATGATGACCAGCAGCGTCATCAGGATAAAGTCCAGGAAGCAATCCGCAACAATTTGCCTGATTTGATAACGGAAGAAAACATTGTGATGTCGAATGGGCGGGAAGTAGTAAAAATTCCGATTCGCTCATTGGATGAATACAAAATCCGTTATAACTATGATAAAAACAAACATGTCGGCCAAGGCGATGGAGATAGCCAGATTGGAGATGTAGTGGCACGTGACGGATCCGGCAGCCAGAAAGGGCCTGGAAAAGGGCAAGGGGCAGGCGACCAGGCAGGCGAGGATTATTTTGAAGCAGAAGTTTCACTGATGGAAATTGAAGAAGCTTTATTTAAACAATTGGAATTGCCTAATTTAAAGAGAAAAGAGCAGGATGAAAACCTGGTAGAGAATATTGAATTTAATGATATCAGAAAGACCGGCCTGATGGGCAATATTGATAAGAAGCGGACCATGATGTCTGCATTCAAACGCAATGCAATGAATGGAAAGGCAGCTTTCCACCCGATTTATAAGGAAGATTTGAAGTTCAAGACTTGGAATGAAATTGTAAAGCCTGATTCAAAGGCTGTCGTGCTTGCAATGATGGATACGAGCGGCTCGATGGGAATATGGGAAAAGTATATGGCCAGAAGCTTTTTCTTCTGGATGACCCGATTCCTAAGAACCAAATATGAAACAGTCCACATTGAGTTTATTGCCCACCATACTGAAGCCAAAGTGGTATCAGAAGAAGACTTTTTCTCCAAAGGTGAAAGTGGGGGAACAATTTGTTCATCGGCATACCGTAAAGCGCTTGAACTGATTGATGCCAAATACGACCCGCGCAAATATAATATTTATCCTTTCCATTTCTCAGACGGTGATAACCTGACCTCTGACAACGCCCGCTGTGTTAAACTAGTTGAAGACCTGATGAAAGTGTCCAATATGTTTGGATATGGTGAGGTCAACCAGTATAACCGCCACTCGACCCTGATGTCCGCCTATAAAAATATTAAAAATGAGGATTTCCGCTATTATATCCTTAAGCAAAAAGCAGATGTATTCCATGCGATGAAGAGTTTCTTCAAACAGGATGAGGATAAGAAAAAGTATGCTTAAGAGAGGGGGACCTCTCTTTTTTGTTTCAAAAAAAGACCCCAGGCCAGGAGTCCTGTGTTATTTAAGCCTTTTCTTAGTAATCCGTTCATCCCAATTTAATTCAGCGCTGTATTTCACATCTGCAACCTTTGGTGAGGTCTGAACACTGTCATTCTCATGATCACTGACAGCACATGAACGTCCGGATTTATGAGCCAGTGTTTTGATATTTTCATCATGTCACGGGCTGGAGCACTCGACATATTGAGGTAGCCTTGCCGGAAGGAGACCACCTTGGAGTGCTGCTAAGTAACGGCCGAAAAAATGTCAACCGAATTTAAAACGTTTTGGATTAAACGGGAAGGATCAAGTCATACTGAGTACAAGTGGACGCAGTACAGCTCATCTTCCTTTGGACCGTCCTGTTAGTTTATTTGACTTTCTTAGCTATAGTGTTGAGGTTCAGGAATCGGCAACTCGAGCACAAATACGGGAATAGGCAACATTTACGGTTTGTCCTCTTCATAAATACGAGAAACGCACACCAATTATCATGGTTGGACCAGGCCCTGGAATTGCACCATTCCGTGGATTCTTATAAACGCATTGTGTCCAAAAGCAAAAAGGTGTTAATTTAGGGGAAGCGCATCTATATTTCGGTTGTAGTCATCCAGAGCTAACGAAATCGGTTCTGTTCAAATTACGGACGTACAGAGCGCGGTCCTGACCACTTCCCATTCATCGGTGTAAAATGCTCAGGTATGGGGGCACAAGGGATTCGTAAGAGCCTTGAGTCTATGACACGCGAAAAAGTAGTATCCAATTATTTTTGTATCAGAATACCCAATTTTTTTATAATAGAATATAAAGGAGTAACTATTATGAGAGGCAGGCACTATTTATTTATCATGTATGGTATGTTTCTAGGCTCTATAGTTGGTGTTACAGCCTGGTTATTTTTATCTTTAGTGAATGTTGGAATTTGGTTCGTTTGGGATTATATCCCTGAAGAGTTAGCATCACCAGCTTATTACACAATTTGTGTAACAACAATTGGTGGTGTACTTATCGGACTGGCACAGAAGTACTTAGGTACATACCCGCGTTTAATGCCAGAGGTACTGTCTGAATATAAGGAGACAGGTAGGATTGAGTACCGTTTTGTGCATCAATCTACGTTAACGGCTATGATCGCTTTAATATTTGGCGCAAGCCTAGGACCGGAAGCAGCACTTGTTGGGATTATAGGTGGACTTTGTACGTGGATCGGGGATCGCTTTACATTTACTTTCAAAGGAGTACGAGAACTAACAGAAGCCGGGATAGGCGCTGCTTTAAGTGTTATTTTTAATGCGCCGCTATTCGGTTACTTAGCCCCAAGTGAAAATGAAAATGAAAATGACCGAATTGCTGAAATTTCTAAAAGAAATAAGACTATTTTATATCTCGCTACTACTTTTGCTGGTTTTCTTGTTTTTATATGGTTTAGTAAGCTAGATAATCGTGGATCCTTTATTGTTAATTTCGAGAGAGGGACTTTCGCACTCAATGAATGGATTGCCTTGCTTCCCCTTACTTGTATAGGTGCTGGTTTAGGTTATTTTTATTTCAAAACAGAACATATATTGGAAAAGATAGTGCATCCTTTTAAAGAATATAAATTGGCATTAGGTATTATAGGTGGTATTCTTTTGGGGATTTTAGGAACTTTATTCCCATATACAATGTTTTCAGGAGCTCACGAATTACCAGAATTAGTGCATGAATGGACAGAAATATCATTTTGGCTGCTGCTTATTGTGGGCATTTTTAAATTATGTACAACGGCAATTTGTTTATCTACGGGTTGGCGTGGTGGACATCTTTTTCCGATAATATTTGCTGGTACAAGTATCGGATATGCCATCGCTACTGTCGTGCCGTTAGATTCAACTGCTTCCGTAGCGCTCGTGACGACCGCTATTTTAAGCTACACATTACAGAAACCAGTCGCCGCTACATTATTATTACTGATGTTCTTCCCAATTAATTTATTATTACCAATGCTTGGAGCGGCATTCATTGGTAATGCATTTCCAATCCCTAAGCATATGCGAATAAATAACGATTCTATCGCAAATGCAGAATAGCTGGATAAAAAAGCAGTTTCTATTAATTTAACAACACACATAAAATTAATATAGTCATATGGACACTTCCCTCCTTACAATGAATTTCAAGGAGGGAGTTTGATTAAAACTTACAAAGAATTCTTTAATCATTCTCATGATCACTGACAGCAAATGAACGTCCGGATTTATCAGCCAGTGTTTTGATATTTTCCTCATGTAGTACTTCACGGGCTGGAGCACTTTCGAGGTAACCTTCTGAGTCTTCCGCTGTGTACCCCTGATTGTCATCCCGAGTTGTGGGGTAGGTCCCGTAGTAGTCTGTAATCAAGACATATTTTCCGTCAAATACCATACTTGCGTATTTACCCAGGTCATGTTCATCAAACCGTATCCCGTCTTTTTTATCAGGATCTATTCCTGAACTTGTGGCTGGATCTTCTCCCATAAAAAGAGCTTTGACTGAATCAAGAAATCGCTGGTTGCCGAGCTCCTGGGATCCGACTATTCGAAGGTTCACTCCGTAATTGTCTGCAAAGCTTTCAAGGTTTGCTCCATCTTTTGAAACAATAACAAGGTTCTCTTTCTGATACCCGTTTGACTTTGCACCTTTAATTGCTTCTTTTAGCTTTTCCTGTGTATCGTATCCGCCTATCAAAATATTTTTCTTCATACTTTTCACTCCTAGTGTATTATTATATTTTTTTATTTTCCCTGAAATATGGGAGGAGAAACTTTTTTTTGTGAAGGGCCCAAAGGCAGCTAAATAGCAGTTAGTCCCTGGGCCATTACATGGTACAAGCCTTATGAATTAATAAAACTTTGCAAATACAGTATTATAAAGATAACAGCCAATAAATTGGAATTTTTACTGGAGGTGGCTAGATGGAAATAGAGAAGCTGGCTAAAAGGTTAAATAACAGGACTCCAGTCATTTTAGGTAGTGCACGGTTTTCAAAATTCGCTATACTGCTTCCGCTGGTTGAAATAAATAATGAAGTACATGTCCTTTTTGAAGTGCGTTCACTCAAGATGAGAAGGCAGCCGGGGGAGGTATGTTTCCCGGGTGGAAGGATAGATCCGGGAGACAGGGATGAAGAGCATACTGCCATCCGTGAGACCTCTGAGGAACTAGGCATTAGCGAAGACAGCATCATAGATGTATCCCCTTTGGATTACATGATTTCCTTCGGGCAAATTATTTACCCTTATGCAGGCATTATCAATAATCCCGACCAGATTGTGCCGAATCCGGCTGAAGTGGAAGAAGTTTTTACCGTTCCGCTTTCATTTTTAAAAGAAGTAGAGCCCGAAACTTATCACGTAAATTTTAAAGTGCAGCCTGAAGAAAACTTTCCTTTTGACCTGATTGCCGGAGGGGAAAATTATAATTGGCAGACAAGAAAAGTGGAAGAAATATTTTACTATTTTGAGGATAAGGTTATTTGGGGGCTCACTGCCAGAATTCTTAAGCATTTTCTTGAAATCATATCCGAAGGCTTCACAGAAAGTGAAAGCGTTTGAAGAAAATAATTTATCAAAAAAAGGTTGACGTATTCCTTATTAATGTTTATGATTCATATTAATTGAATACTTAGAAACTTCTTATCAAGAGAGGCGGAGGGACTGACCCTACGAAGCCTCGGCAACCAGCATTTATGCACGGTGCCAAATTCAGAGGAAAAGCATTTTCCGAAGATGAGAAGGCGGAATGAACGGAATGTAAATTCAAACCCCTTCTTGTCTGTGATGGACGAAGGGGTTTTTCTATTTTATGGCTTTATGCACTATAAATGTTAATCAGGGGGAATGAGGTATGTCAGCGATATCTATTGGGCTATTGGGGTTTGGAACTGTTGGAAAAGGAGTGTATGAAACGATCAGCAAGCATCAGGGAAGGCTTCAGGCAATTTTTGGGAGAGAAGTAAAGGTTTCGGCCATTCTTGTCAAAAATGTAAGTAAACATTCTTTGCCTGATGGTGAGGTGCTTTTAACTGATAACTTTCAGGAAATTATTGAGCTTCCAAAGCTTGATGTCGTAATTGATGCCATTGTTGGCAGGGAACCAGGTTATACATATTTGCGCCAGGCAATATCTAGAGGCTGCCATGTCATCACTGCAAATAAGGAAATGTTTGCATTTCATGGAAGAGAACTGGCGAGGCTCGCAAAACACAACAATGTATCATTAGGATTTGAAGCAACTGTTGGTGGGGGAATCCCCATAATTCAAACCATTAAGCAGCTGCTTAATGCCAACAAGATTGAACGGATTGAAGGAATTTTAAATGGCACATCCAATTTTATTTTGACAAGTATGCGCGAGGAGAACTTAACATTTGAAGAAGCGCTGAAAATAGCTCAGGAAAAAGGATATGCAGAAGCTGATCCGAAAAATGATATCGAAGGATATGACGCTTTTTACAAAGCCGTTGTTCTGAGCGAGCTAGTATTCGGGAAATCACCATCGCAGGAGACATCTGTAAGAGAAGGCATTACTGGCATTACTATTGAGCAAATTCGTGTTGCTGCTTCCCTTGGCCTGAAATTTAAACACGTAGCATCAATCCAAAAAGAACAAGAAACTATAAGTTGTACAGTAAAACCGGTTTTGACAGGGGAGGCACATCCCTTGTACAGAGTAGAAGGAGTGCAGAATGCGGTTTCGATTGATGCAGATATCGTAGGGAACATCAGCCTGCAGGGTCCTGGAGCCGGTATGTTCCCAACTGCAAGTGCAATTGTGGAAGATTTAATTCATATTGGTAAAGCCGATTTTCCTGCAGTATTTGAGGAAGGCAAATCGGAAGAAACAGTTCTTGAACAGCCGGTTTGGGTTATACTTGGTGATGCTGATCAGGCAGAATTGCCTGAGGGATTTGAAACAATCAGCAAAGTATCAAAAGATGCCTTTATTGTTAAGGCATCATTCGAAGCTGTGTCATTATTAGCACCGGATTTGAAGGCTTATCAGGTGCTTGGATACTATGCTCCGGCTGCAGAAGAAAACAAGCAGGTACAGCCGGTATAATCTGAAAACAGAAGAAAAAACAGGAGGGGCAGCTATAGCGCTGTCCCTCCTGAAGTATGTTTAGAGATGGTGGATGTTATGCCTGCTGGTTTTTTAATAAAGGATTATTTAATCCAGAGTAAAGGTCTTTTACATGAACCGTTACAATCTTAGCGCCAATCTGGACATGGACCATATTGTCAAAAACAGCTGTTACCAGGCCGTTTAATGAAACATTCGCACCAATATTTAGATCTTTGCCGGGAGATTTAACATTTTTTTTGTCTGCCATCGTAACACCATCCCATTCCGTTTTATTCAAACTTATACATAGAATATTGCCTTTTTATAGTAAAATAAACGCTTAATTATAAAAAGTCCAGTAAAATAGCTTGTTTTTTTATCGACAATTTTTATTAAAGCCAGACACCTGTCGAATTTTCTTTATAACAAAATCAGAGTTAAGCGGTAAAAGCTTCTCGAGCAGGATATTTCGGAGGACACTGGTAGGGCCTATCCAAACAAGAAGCCCTAAAGGCAGGGTTATCATTATCAGCGAGGGGAGAATTCTCTGTTATTATTGCCGGATTAGCGACAGGGGGCTTAAGGTATTTGCCGGAGTCTATATCCTGATTGCAGCTTTGATCGGCATGCTGATGTTTCAAATATCCCCGAGGATCCATGCATGGAGTCAAAGGGGTAAAGATTAGCAGTAAAAATAGACCGAAGAACCTCATTTTATTTGAATAGGTTTTCCGGTCTATTTTTTTTGTATCCCACTTATTTTCTGGTCCGTGAAACATAAGGGTTATCAGTAACCCAAAATCTCCAGGGATAATTCCGTGCTTCACCGGAGTTATTAATTCCGATTCTAACTCCCCGGCTGACTTTATCAGGAGTAATTCCTTTAGCAAGAAAAAGTGGAAGGCTGGAAAAATGGCGGCCATAATCAGCTATTGTAATCCCGAGAGCTTTAGTCAGCTTGCCTGGTCCATTTGTGAGGTTTTTAAGATCTTCGATATTTCGCCTTTTCTTCATTAATTCAAGCCCGTCGACAGGTTCAACTCCCCTGATCAAAACAGCTTCCGGCTTTTCCTTAGGACCGCTCACTACATTAACCAAACAATGGGTATGCATCACATAAGTGTAAACAAATCCTGGTTCGCTGAACATGATTTCGGTCCGTTTCGTCCTTTTGTTCCCAAAGCTGTGAGCTGCTCTGTCCTCAGGGCCCATATATGCTTCTGTCTCAACGATATAGCCTGAGGCGATGCCTTCTTCAGTTTCTTTAATCAATAAGCAGCCGAGCAGTGCTTCGGCCAATACTAGTGTCGGCTGCAGAAAAAAGCTTTCTGAAAAGGGGACATATTGCGTAATATCTTTCATGGTCAATCTCTCCAAACAGTATTAAATGGTTTTGTAACCCCGTAGCTATGTTTTTACCCTTTGCTATATTTTCATAACCATACCAATCACAGGTAAAGTTTTTTGTTAAGGAGAAGGAGACTGCAGTATAATGGCAAAAGGAAATACAAGACAGGATGTGAATATTTTGAATAAAAAAATCAGCTTTGTCGGATGTGGAAAAATGGCACAGGCCATAATTGGCGGTATATTAAAATCCAATCTGGTAAACCCGAGACAGATTATTGCTTCAGCGAGAACGGAGCTGACGCTTGAGGATGTTAAAAACAGGTGGGAAATACAAACGCGCAGTTCCAATATAGAAGCAGCGAAAGAAGCGGATATACTATTTCTGGCTATTAAGCCTGATGGACATGGTGCAGTTATCGATGAAATCAAAAACAGCATTAATTCCCAAGCAATCATCATCACGATTGCTGCAGGTATTAGCCTATCCTTTCTGGAACAATCATTTGGCCGAAAAATAAAAGCAGTCCGCTCCATGCCTAATACGCCATCATTAGTGGGAGAAGGAATGAGCGTTCTTTCAGCGAATGAATCAGTAACCCCGGAGGATATGGAAGAAGTAATCAAAATATTCTCATGTATAGGAAAGGCAGCTGTAATGGAAGAAAAGATGATGGACGCAATTCCGGCCATAAGCGGGTCTTCGCCAGCTTATGTATATATGTTCATTGAAGCTCTGGCAGATGGAGGTGTAAAAGCCGGACTCTCCCGTGACCAGTCATATCAGCTGGCAGCTCAGGCTGTGTTGGGGGCTGCTAAGATGGTGCTGGAAACGGGCAAGCATCCTGCGGAATTAAAGGATGAGGTGTGCACTCCTGGAGGGGCGACGATTGAAGCCGTTGCAGAACTTGAAAGGAAAGGATTCCGGGCATCGGTCCTGAGTGCAATGGAACAATGCTTTGATAAGACAAAGGCTCTTTCAGGTAAAAATTAAAAAGCGGCAGTGGAACTCTAGATAAGTTCCCGGATTACAATAGTAAAATTATTTACACTCCGGCAGTTATTTTTCTGCCGGTTTTATTGTGTCAAGAATTTGGGCACAGAGTCACATGGAAAGATGCCAGAACATTTCATCGCTTAAAGGAATATAATAAGAAAAATTAAATTTTAATTCCGACTTGACTCATATGAATACATGTATTATAGTAAGTCATTATGAAAACATCTATTGGGGAGGATTCAGTCCAATGAATACAGGACTTTTAGTTTTAAATATCGCTATCATGCTTTTGCTGATTGGCGGGTTATTCTATATGCAAAGAAAGCATATCTCGTTCTCAAAGCGTGTGTTTACTGCACTTGCATTAGGGATACTGTTTGGATTTGCACTTCAGCTGATTTACGGGCCTGGTGCTGAGATTATTGCTAAATCTGCAGACTGGTTTAATTTAGTAGGCGGGGGTTATGTTAAATTCCTCCAAATGATCGTAATGCCGCTTGTCTTCATTTCTATTTTAGGTGCGTTTACTAAGCTTAAATTAACGAATAACATTGGAAAAATCAGCGTGCTGATCCTTGGACTGCTTGTAGGTACAACCGCAGTTGCTGCTGCTGTCGGAATTGCAACAGCTGTCGGGTTCGATTTAGAAGCAGTACAAATTAGCGGTGGCGATGCAGAGACTGCCCGCGGGGAACAGCTTGAAGAGACCTATCAGGGCATTGAGGGAAGAACGTTTCCGCAGCAAATGCTTGATCTGCTTCCTGCAAACCCATTCCTTGACTTTACAGGTGCAAGACCAACCTCGACTATTTCAGTCGTTATCTTTGCAGCCTTTTTAGGAATTGCATATCTTGGAGTCAGGAGGAAATCACCAGAGCAGGCTGAACTTTTCGCAAAAATCGTAGATGCGTTCTATGCAATTATCATGCGTGTTGTTACATTAATCTTACGCTTAACTCCTTACGGTGTTTTGGCCATTATGACAAAAACTGTTGCCATGAGTGATTTCGATTCCATTTTAAATTTAGGTAAGTTTGTGATTGCTTCCTATGTAGCACTTGCCATTATGTTCCTGATTCACCTGCTGCTTTTAACGTTAAGCGGACTGAATCCAATCACATATATGAAAAAAGCATTTCCTGTATTAACCTTTGCTTTTACTTCAAGAACGAGTGCGGGTGCATTGCCATTAAATATTAAAACGCAAAAGTCACTTGGTGTTCCTGAAGGAATTGCCAACTTTGCAGGGTCATTCGGGCTTTCAATAGGCCAAAATGGTTGTGCAGGGATCTACCCGGCAATGCTTGCTGTAATGATTGCTCCGACTGTGGGCATTAATCCGCTGTCACCAGAATTCATTTTTACGGTCATTCTAATTGTAGCGATCAGCTCCTTTGGTGTGGCAGGGGTCGGCGGCGGTGCAACGTTCGCAGCGATCCTGGTATTATCTGCCCTTGACCTGCCAATCGCACTGGCTGGCTTGCTGATTTCAGTTGAACCGCTGATTGACATGGGACGCACAGCCGTTAACGTCAGCGGATCCATGACTTCCGGTATATTAACGAGCCGAATCACCGGTGAAATTGACGGAAATCTTTATAGCGATATGAATGAAAAAATAGAAGCTGAAGCTTAAGCTTAAGAAAAGCGGGAGGCGTCTAAAGCTAGAACAGTTATCTATTTATACATTCTTTGTTAAAAAAACGACAGGTGCCCTGCACTTGTCGTTTTTTCATTTAATGATATTCTACTCTTTTTTTATAACCGTTAAAGTAGTCATGGCGCCTACAAATATGATAGTAATAAACGAATATAGGAACTTTTCGATACCAACAATTTTTAATCCGCTCAAAATGACAAGTCCGTCAATCGCAAATATTAAAGCGCCGATGTTCATAGGGATGAGCTTTGTCATCAGCTGAGCCAGCAGATCCGTCCCGCCGGTGCTGGTTTCATAACGGAGCATAAGGCCGATTCCAAAACCGACCAGACAGCCGCCTAAAATGGAGCTGGGCAATATAGAGAGTTCAAAATGACCTCGCAAGGCTGAAAGCAAATCAATAACGAACGATGAAATCAGAAGGCCGTGCAGACTATAAAAAAAATATTTTTTCTCGTAAAACCAGGCAAGTACATATAATGGGATGCTTAAAACAATCATGCTCAATCCAGTCGGAAGCTCGTAATAATAATGGAGGATCAGCCCGATGCCAATGATGCCCCCATCAAGCAAATGGTGGGGCACTAGGAAGCCGTTAATGCCAATGCCTAATAATAAACTTCCTATTAAAGTTGCAAATAGCTTTCCAAACATAAGCCATCACCCTAACCTGTCCATTCTATACTAATAGGATATGAAAGAGTGAAGATAAAATAGAAGCGGTAAAACAGAAAAAAAGCTTGTCCAAATCGGACAAGCTTTTAATATTAGTGCGGCAGGAACGCAAGCTGGTAGAAGAATAAGACTGCAAATAAATAAACAAGCGGATGAACCTCTCTCCATTTGCCTTTTACGGCTTTCATAAGCGGATAAGCGATAAATCCAAGTGCAATTCCTGTCGCAATGCTGGATGTCAGCGGCATGCTTAAGATAATCAGGAATGCAGGGAATGCTTCATCAAGTTCATTCCACTTAATATGAGAAATGCTGCCCATCATCAGGCTTCCAACGATTATCAGGGCAGGTGCAGTAATGGCAGGAAGACCTGATACGGCACTGACAAGCGGTCCGAAGAAAGCTGAAAGCAGGAACAAACCTGCAACTGTTAATGTTGTTAATCCTGTTCTTCCGCCGGCAGAGACACCTGTGGAAGATTCGATATAAGCTGAAGTCGGGCTTGTACCAAACATGGCACCGATAGAAGTAGCGATGGAATCTGACAATAGGGCCTCGCGTGCTCTTGGCATCGTTTTGCCTTTCATTAATCCGGCCTGCTGGGCAACGCCTATCATCGTTCCAGTCGTATCAAAAATCGTTACAAGCAGGAAGGAGAAAACAACGGCATATAAACTATGCTGGATAACATCGCCAACTGCTTCGAATGGATTTAAAATAATGATTCCATCCGGAAGCGAAGGCAGTGAAACAAACCCCTGGTCAAAAGAAAGATGGCCGGTGAAATAGGCAATCAAGGCTGTGATAATCATGCCGAAAAACAAAGCCCCATTAATCCCAAGCGTCATAAGAATTAAAGTCACAGCAAGACCGATCAGAGCAAGAATGGATTGTGGAGCATGCAGGTCTCCAAGTGCAACAAGATTCGTTGGGTGGCTTGTAATCAGCCCGGTTAAACGCAAGCCAATGAATGCAATAAATAACCCAATGCCGGCAGTAATCCCGTGTTTTAAATTATCTGGTATTGCGATTATCAGCTTCTCTCGGAAAGGGGTAAGCGACAAAATAATAAAGATAATACCTGCAATAAATACTGCTGAGAATGCTGTCATGTAATCAATATTGCCATGAGTGCCGACAACTGAGTAGGCAAAGTATGCGTTAAGTCCCATTCCTGGTGCGATGGCAATCGGGTAATTAGCGAATATCGCCATCCAAAGTGTACCAGCCACGGTGGCAATAATGGTCGCTGAAAAGACCTGCTCAAAAGGCACCCCAGCATCAGATAAAATGACAGGGTTTACGACCACAATATAAACCATAGTTAAAAAAGTTGTAATACCTGCCAAAATCTCAGTTTTTACGTTTGTTTGATTCTCTTTTAATTTGAACATAAAAAGTCCCCCATAAACTAAAACTACTTTCAGGCTGTATGTGTAAATGATAAATACGAACATTAAAAAGCACAAATAATATAATATTCGTTTCTAATATATATTTCAAGACCTTAATGTTATTATTCTATATATTGGCGGTTTCATCCTTATATAGAGAAAAAAGCTTCTTTAATTCTGCTGCGGATACTTGCTTTCGGCGAAACAGCCATTATATAAAAATGTGTTGATTATCAATGGAGTATGCTTATACACTAATGTCAGACATAATGAAATGGGGTTGGCCTATGTTTGCAAATCTTAAATCAATGAACTTGAGTCAGCAGGCCGAATATTTAACGAAGGCCCTAGTGCAGATGAAGAGCTATAACCATTCGGATGGAGAAAGGCATAAAGCTGACTTTCTAAAAGATATAATCCGATCGTATCCATCTTTTAAAGATAATGATAATTTAGTATGGACTAGAGATATATCTGGCGATGAATTGGGCAGAAAAAATGTTTTTGCATTCCTTAAGGGACGTTCCAGGGGAAAAAAGACCATTATTTATCTGGCCCATTTGGACACGGTCGGTACAGAAGATTTTGGGCCGATTCAGAGGCTGGCCCATGATCCGGATATGCTGCAGGAATTTTTTGCACAATATGGCTCAGATCCAGAAGTGCAGCAAGATGCCCAATCTAATGAGTGGCTTTTTGGCAGGGGAGCCTTGGATATGCAAAGCGGAATTGCTGTCCATCTGGCCAATCTGCTGTATTTCTCGGAAAATCGTGATGAACTGGATGGGAATTTGCTTGTCATGTTCAATGCCGATGAGGAGGGTGAGCATAAAGGAAGCAGAGCTGCACTTTCCGAATTGCTTTCACTGAAAGAAAAAATGGGCTTGGAATATATAGCCGCTATAAATAATGATTTTATTTCGCCATTGTATGATGGGGACGCCACCAAGTATATATACACTGGTACAGCAGGAAAAATCTTGCCGTGTTTCTCAATTTTCGGGAGGGAGGCTCATGCAGGTGAAAGTCTTGCGGGAATTGATCCTACACTAATTGCTGCAGAGCTGACTGCCCGGATAAGCCAGAATTTTCAGCAGACTGAGAAGCTTGAAGGTGAGCTGGTTCTTCCGCCAAGCTGTTTATATATGAGGGATGATAAAAAACGCTATGACGTTCAGACTGCAGTCGGCTACCGGATCTATTTCAATTACTTTTTCTATGAAAAACCCATTAGGCAGCTTTCTAAAGAATTGAGGATGATTGCTGAAGATGCAGCCATCGCTGTGGAGCACCGGCTGGAAGGTACCTATAAAGATTTCCTAAATGCCAATGATCTTCCGGAAAGACAGCTGGACTGGGGAACAGAAGTGACGGCTTTAGATGATTTTCTTGTATATCTTGAAGAAAAGGGCATAGATACAGTGAGTGTTATGGAAGAAGCAAGAAAGCAAAGCTCGCTTAAGGAAGCAGATGCCAGAATGATTGCTTTTGATATCGTAGAAGCTCTTCACCAATCAGATCCTGAGAAGAAACCTAGAGTGATCCTTTTTTATGGAACGCCTTTCCTGCCTGCCAATACGGTTGATCTGAACACAGAAAGAGGAATATTTTTGAAAAGCAGTCTGGAGGAAGTGCTTGCTGAGGAGACTAAGAATACAGGTGAGATATTCAAAATCCGCAAATATTTCCCTTACTTATCTGATGGCAGCTTTTTATCTTTCGACGGTTCGGATGAGGACATACAATCTCTCAAAAAGAATTTTCCGGCATTGAAAAGCCTTTTTCCAATTCCATTAAAGGCGATGAGAGATTTGAATATTCCTGTCATCAATCTGGGCGTCTATGGCAAATCTGGCCATAAGTGGACAGAGCGGGTCTATAAACCATATACATTTGATATTTTGCCTGAGATTATCAGAAAGCTGACAAAGAGAATTCTTCAAAAGCAGGGAAATTAAGTTAATCGCCTTCTTCATATAGAAGAAACTTTAAATTGAGGAAATGGGCGTCGAGCCAGAGGAAAGCATAGCCATTGGAGATTCTGTAAATGGGTCAATTGCAGCTGTTCAGGCAGGAATGCACTGTGTGGCCGTTCCTAATGATGTGACGCATTTTCTTTCTTTTCATGAAAAGGTTTTGCGGTATAAGGCTTTTTCTGAAATACCGATTAATGAACTAATAATGGGGCAAGGCAAGGGCTAAGCCCCTGCCCTGCTATATTCTCTTAACTGAAATGGCATTCCGCATCTTGTGGAGTGCTTTTTTACCTTCTACTTTTCTTGCCATCATGACGTTCACATAGAGCGCGTCAATAATACTTAGCTGGGCAATTCGGGAAGAGAGGGCTTCAGAGCGGTAATCGGTTTCTTCAGCTACTGTAAAAAGCGAGATATCGACATTCTGGCTGAGCGGTGACTTTGCAAAATTTGTGATGGCAATGGTTTTCACCTGATTTTGTTTTGCCACATTTAGAACCTGAATAACATCCTTTGTTGTGCCGGAGTGAGAAATAAACACTGCAACATCATCTTTGGTCAGCTGTGAAGCCGACATAAGCTGCATATGTGAATCACTGTTTGCCAGCACAGTAATCCCGGTACGGATAAATTTGTGGTATGCATCCATAGCAATTATGCTGGATCCGCCGCTGCCGACAAACTCCACTTTATTGGCGTTCAAAATTAGATCGACTGCTTTTTCAAAAGCCCCCCCGCCAAGGATTTGAAGGGTGTCTTCTAAAGTCTTGATATTGGAGCGGAACACCTTTTCAGAAACAGTCAGAATTCCATCATCTTCATGAATGGTTTCGTGAATATCCTTAATGGGGGTGACGATTTCAGAAGCCAATGCTATTTTAAGAGCCTGATAGCCTTTAAAGCCAATCCGCTTGCAAAAACGAAATACGGTTGAGTCGGCTATGCCAAGGTCGTCTGCAAGCTGGTTAATGGAGCTATGGACGATTTTCTCAGGGTGTTCAAGAATATAATCTGCAATTTTCTTTTCTTTATCGCTGAATTTTGCATAATGTGTTTTTATCCGGGCAAAACAATACAAGGTGTCATAGACCATTTTTTGGCATCTCCCTAAAGTAGATTTCAAGATTTTTTTTTCATTAGTTTATAGAAGGTAGAGGGAAATAAAGCGCTTTCTAATATCTGTTTCTATTATAATCGAAAAAAATTTTTTTGAAAACGATCGCGAATAGAAAAATATTTTGTATAATAAAGTCACAAACAAAAAAATTTTCTTCATCCAGGAGGCAATTATGCAAGTAGGAATGATTGGACTAGGGAAGATGGGATACAACTTATCCCTAAACCTGAAAGACCATGGACATGAAGTGGCAGCATTTGATAAAGACAATAAAATAATCGAAAAAATTTCTGCTGAAGGGATCAAAGGAGTTTCCTCTATTGCGGAATTGGTAAACAATCTTACAAAGCCGCGTGTGATATGGATGATGGTGCCTGCAGGGGATATTACAGAGGTGGTTATTAAGGAGACTTCAGCTCTTCTGGAAGAAGGCGATATCTTAATCGATGGTGGTAACTCCAACTATAAAGAAACGCTGCGCAGAGCAGAAATACTGCAGGAGAAGGGAATATATTTCTTCGATTGCGGAACGAGCGGCGGCATGGAAGGTGCACGCAGCGGTGCATGCACAATGATTGGCGGAGATGCGGAAGTATTTAAAACGATTGAGCCAATCTTTCAGGATATTACGGTCGAAAATGGCTATATGTATGCAGGAAGAACTGGCAGCGGCCATTTTTTGAAAATGGTACATAATGGAATTGAATATGGGATGATGCAGGCCATTGCTGAAGGTTTTGAAATCCTTGAAAAAAGCCCATTTAATTATGAGTATGAAAAAGTCGCAAAAGTTTGGAATAACGGTTCCGTCATTCGTTCATGGCTAATGGAATTAACCGAAAATGCTTTTTCAAAGGATGCAAAGCTGGATGGCTTAAAAGGTGTAATGCATTCATCCGGTGAAGGAAAGTGGACTGTTGAAACAGCTCTTGACCTTCAAACTGCCGCTCCTGTCATTGCTATGTCCTTAATGATGCGCTACCGCTCTTTGGAAGAAGATACATTCTCCGGCAAGGTGGTTGCAGCTTTAAGAAATGAATTTGGCGGCCATGCAGTAGAAAAGAAATAATTTTATGGGAACTGGAATAGCTGCCCGCTGGCAGCATTCCAAATCCCAGGTATATAGTTTTTATTGAGAAATGAAAACGCTTCAAATGCCGGTATTCCTTTAAAGATTATCGCGTGACCATTATTCGGACGATATATTGCAAAAAAAATCCATGTAGCTGTCCCTGACTACATGCAAATTGAAGAAAAAGAATATGATGAAGAGCTTCCGAGCTTTGCGCTTATTGCAAGCATCATTTTCATTCCACAGGTGCTGATTCTTTTAAACACTGTATCAGGTGTTCTTTTAGAATAAGGAAAACAAAGGGACTGGAAGGGCCTGTTCTTGGGCTGTTGTTATTTCTATTGCTGCAGGTGCAACAATCTTCTCTCATGTTAATGACTCAGGCTTCTGGCTTGTTAACCGTTACTTTGGACTTGACGTTAAAGATACGCTGAAATCATGGACAGTAATGGAAACACTGATTGCTTTAGTAGGATTTGCAACAGTATTTATACTTGGCTTCTTTATTTCTTAAAATATAATAATCAGAGGAAGGGGCGACTTTGCAGAGCCGCTTCCTTCTTCGTTTTAAAAGAACAATGCAAAAGTGTAGGTTTATACACTTAACAGTTTTAATAGATAAAAGAAATTCACAGCATGCCCGGAATTGTTTTTTGAAAGGAGATATACATAATGTTTGAGGAAAAATATGTAATCGGTACGGATATCGGAACAACAAGTACAAAATCAGTTTTATTTGATCATAAAGGTAAGGTCCTGGCAAAATACACTATTGGGTATCCTCTTCATACACCTAATCCTTCAACGGCAGAACAGGACCCGGACGAAATTTTTCAAGCTGTTCTAGGAACCCTTAAAGGCTGCGTAAAGGAAGCAAATGTAAGATCTGAGGATATTACTTGTGTGTCCTTCAGTTCTGCAATGCATAGTGTCATCGCTGTTGATTCAGATGGAATTCCATTGACAAACAGCATAATATGGGCTGATAACCGCAGTTCCAAATGGGCGGATAAGATTAACCAGGAGCAAAATGGTCATGAAATATATTTAAGAACCGGGACTCCGATCCATCCAATGTCACCGCTCTCAAAAATTCTTTGGCTGAAAAATGAGCAGCCGGAATTATTCCAGAGCACATACAAATTTATCTCCATTAAAGAGTATGTTTTTTACAAACTATTTGGGGAATTTATCGTTGACTATTCCATTGCTTCGGCAACAGGGATGTTTAATTTGGAAAAGCTTGACTGGGACGAAGGAGCTTTAGAAATTGCGGGAATTACTCCAGAAAAACTGTCAAAGCCTGTCCCGACCACCTTTTCGTTAAGAGGAATGAGGGAGGAATTCAAAAAGCTTACTTGTTTTAGTCCGGAGACTCCTTTTATTGCCGGTGCCAGCGATGGAGTGCTATCCAATCTTGGTGTTAATGCGATTGATCCAGGAGTTGTAGCTGTCACGATAGGAACTAGCGGGGCGATTCGTGCTGTAACAGATAAGCCCGTAACCGATCCGAAAGGCAGGATTTTCTGCTATGCTCTAACAGAAAAACATTGGGTGATTGGCGGCCCTGTAAACAATGGCGGTATGCTTTTCCGCTGGGTCCGTGATGAATTTGCTGCTTCTGAAGTTGAAACAGCCAAGCGCCTTGGTATTGATCCTTATGATGTATTAACAAAGATTGCATCAGGAGTCGCACCGGGATCTGACGGTCTGATCTTCCATCCGTATATGACTGGGGAGCGTGCACCTTTGTGGAATGCAAATGCAAGAGGCTCCTTCTTCGGCTTAAGCCTTCATCATAAAAAAGAGCATATGATCCGTTCTGTACTTGAAGGCGTTATATATAATTTATATACTGTATTGCTTGCTTTAGAGGAGCTGACTGGGGAGCCAAAACGGATTCAGGCAACCGGCGGATTTGCCAGATCGGAACTGTGGCGCCAGATGATGGCTGATATTTTCAATCAGGAAGTGGTCGTGCCTGAAAGCTACGAAAGCTCTTGTTTAGGAGCGGCTATACTTGGATTATACGCTGTAGGCATCGTTGAAGACTTAAATGTCGTTTCAAACATGGTAGGTGCAACATACAGTCACCAGCCACAGGAAGAGAATACGAAAGTATACCGGGAGTTAATGCCGATTTATATTCGTTTATCTCGTCTGTTTGAAAATGAATATGAAAGCATTGCAGATTTTCAAAGAAAATATTTAGGATGAAAAAAGGAGCCGGTTCTGGCTCCTTTTTTCAAAATCTTATTAAAAAAATGCATTTAATATAAAATAGGTAATGGCGGCTAAAGTTGCCGAGATGGGCAGTGTAATTACCCAAGTAATTAGCATTCTTTGTGCCGTTCCCCATTTAACACCTTTTAACCTGTGAGCAGATCCTACACCCAGGATGGAAGAGGAGATAACATGAGTAGTGCTGACTGGCAAATGGATATATGTTGCGCCGAAGATGATCATGGCACCTGTCAGGTCAGCTGCAACTCCATTTATTGGACGGATTTTCATGATTTTTCCACCGACTGTTTTAATGATTTTCCAGCCGCCGACAGAAGTTCCAAGACCCATGGCTAGTGCACAGGAGAACTGTACCCAGAAAGGGATATCAGTAGTTGTCACATAATCGTTGGCAATCAGTGCCATTGTGATAATCCCCATTGCTTTCTGTGCGTCATTTGTTCCATGTGTATAGGATTGCAGAGCAGCAGTGAAAATTTGGAACAGCCTGAAGTTCCGGTTTGTTTTAGTCAGGTTGTTGTTTTTAAATACGATCTTAAAAATGCTGTAAACAATAAAACCGGCAGCAAATGCAATTAACGGCGAAAAGATAAGTGCTTGTAAGATCTTTAAAAATCCTTGATAATTTAAAGCTGAAAATCCTGCAGCTGCAATCGCAGCACCTGCAATCGACCCGATGATAGCATGGGAAGAGCTGCTTGGAATTCCATAATACCAGGTCAGAAGGTTCCAGAATATCGCAGCAATTAAAGCGGCGAGAATGACAAGAGAACCATTCTGCAAAGTAAAAGGGTCCACAATATCTTTGGTGATGGTTTTAGCCACCCCAGTAAAAGTCATGGCACCAACAAAGTTCATGACGGCGGCCAATATAATGGCGTGTCTTGGTTTAAGAGCCTTGGTGGAGACAGAGGTAGCTATTGCGTTTGCTGTATCATGAAAACCATTGATAAAGTCAAATGCCAGGGCCCCAATGACAATTAAGATTGTTATTATAAATATTGGATCCATTGTGATCGCCCCTTAAGCATTTTTCATAATGATGGTTTCAAGCGTATTGGCGACATTCTGGCAGCTGTCAGCAATTTCTTCCAGGGTTTCATAAATTTCCTTATACTGAATGATGCGAATAGGATCTTTTTCTGTGGCAAAAAGATGCTTGATCGACTGACGGCGGACTCCATCACATTTGGATTCGTAATCTTTAATTTTGATTGCATGCTCCCTGATCTGCAATAATTTCTTAGTTGATAGAAGTTCAACGCATTTTTCAATTTCAATTGCACAATTTTTAATCGCATCCACGAACTTCAGCATAAAATCATCAGCCTGTGTCATGGAATACATTTCGAATAAATCAGCACATTCTTCAAATCCATCCAGCACATCATCCATGCTCATGGCGAGGTGAAGGATATCTTCTCTTTCAATCGGCGTAATGAAAGCGTTATTTAATTCCTTAATGACTTCATGAACATAGGAATCGCCTTTTGTTTCATAATCCTTCATTGTTTTTGAAAAGGTTTTTAAATCACTGACATTGTTAATCTTATAGTCGGCAAAATAAATTGCACTATCTTTTAAATTCACGGAAATATTGCTTAACAATGTGTTAAACTTGTCCTTCTTCTTAAAAACCATTTTTTAACCCCCAATATTTTAGGAAAAAATACATTCAAACGTTAATATTTTATACGAAATCGACAAATTAAGATAGTTTTTTTTTTATTACAGTAATATTCCCTAGTTTAATGAGAATAAACCGGATGCTTATTTAAAACTGAAAGAAGACACCGCCATAAATTTGGCGGTGTCTTTAGTATGGGGGATAACCATCTATCCTTTTAGCCTTTTAATAAAATCATGAAGCTGTTCCAGTGAATTCAGATTTTCATTGCATCTCTGGCTGTCCTGGCAAATGTAATTCCCTTTTTTGGTGTAGGTGCCAAGCGAAGTGCCCTTGGTCTCTGTCAAGAACATGCCTGTATCTTCGAGTTTTTTGCAAATAGCGCAGATCCCTTTTTTGCCGAGTGGCTTAAATGTTCCATGAATGCCTGTCAGTTTGCCATCCAGCACGCTGATTATATACTTCCTGTTTGTGCCTTTATCATCCCATCCTAAGTAGCTTACTTCTCTTAAATCGATATCTTCAAGTGCTGGCATTTTTAATTTTTTGGCCTTTGGGAACAGCTTTTTGATAGATTGCTCCGTTAAAGATTTAAAAGGAATTACATATTCCTTAATGTTTGCCAGGAAGGCATCTGCCTGATCTCTTTCTTTAATATCAATGACTGGTGAAAGAAGCTTCTTTTGTTCTTCGCTAAGTTCCTCAAAAAGGCCCATTACCTTTTCTGAAGAAAGAGATTTCAGTGCATTCAGCACCCCTGTATCATTGACAGACGCATGGCCATTGATTAAAATTTGCGTCTGATATTTAATAAAATTAAATTGATCATTTCTAATGAAAGGTTCCATTATATTCACTCCTATACCTTCAGCACCTTTATATGTTCACTTTAAAAGTTTGGCATAAAAATGTAAATGTATAAAACAATTAGGAAATGAACATGGCATATGAAAAAGCACTGAACGAGGTTCAGTGCCTATGCATCATTTTTTATAAACAATTTTTTTGATTGTTTCGACGGAAAGAAAAAATTCTTCCGCCAATTGGCTGATTGTTTTGCCGTTTTGGAAGGCATCTTTAATAGAATGGTTCCTTTCATCGAGAGCTTTTCTAGCTCCAGAACGGGAGCCCCATTTGCGGTGCTCCTTTTCGGGCTTTGGGATATAAATAGCCTCACCCTGAACGTATTTTTGAATCTCTGTTATTAAATTTTCCGGTAAAACGGCATTAGCTCTTACATAACTCATTTCTGCCAGCTCCTTATTTATTTTTGATAATAAAAAATGAATAAGGTGCAAAGCCGATATCAGAAATGGTTTTGCTCATGGGCGAAATTAATTATTTCAATACCGCCTCATGCAAAGTATCGCCACCAATATCAGGCTTTGCATGAGACGCTGCATTATCAGGCATTGCAGCTGCAATGGCCATTCTCATCACCTCCTAAAAAGTGGCTTTTCTATATTATAAAATAAAATGCCTGCCGAAGTATACAACAGTACAAACACGACAAAATTGGGCTGTGCATTTCACCACTTGATTCTTGCAGATTTTTCTGATAATATATTTTTCTGCCCACGCGTTCGCTCATATGTATTTCTCCATTGCGGCTGAAAAACAATTGAAAGGAGAAACATATGCCATCTGAATTTGAACACCCCGATTTTCAAAAGGAAATTCAGCGGCTGGAATTTACGAAACGTTATATTGATGTTGTGATAAAAACATCAGAATCCAGCAAAGACAAGTTTCAGGAAAACATGAAAGAAGCTTTCGAAGACGTTGATTGGCTTGAATCCAGCTTGAGCTACTCTTCTTTACTGACAAATGCCCGCTTTTTTGAAATGTCCAAAGATGAATTATTGCAATTGAAAAAGGCCCGAAAAAAGCCTTACTTTGCCAGAATTGATTTCTTAAGGGACGATTTAAACGAAAAAGAAATTTTATACATAGGCAAAACCTCATTGTATTCAAGGGAGAATCAGGAGCAGATTATTGTTGACTGGCGTTCTCCGATAGCCAATTTATATTATGAAGGCAGGCTGGGAGAGGTTGAATACCATTCCTATGAAGAAAGCTTTACAGGCTATCTGTCATTGAAACGGCAATATATGATTGAAGATGGGACTCTGGATGAAATTCGGGATATTGACCTCACGACTACAGATGAATTGCTTCAGGAATCACTGTCAAAAAGCTCAAGCAACCGCCTCACTGAAATTATTTCAACCATACAGGAAGAACAGAACAAAATAATACGTGCTGATTTGAACAAGCCCATCATTGTCCAGGGGGCAGCAGGGAGCGGTAAAACAACGATTGCCCTGCACCGGATAAGTTATTTTATTTACCAGTACAAAGAAAATTTTGCCCCTGAACAGCTTATGATTCTGGCGCCAAGCAGGCTATTCATTGACTATATTTCGGAAGCCCTTCCCGAACTTGGGGTAGAAAGAGTCCGCCAGACTACCTACCAGGAATATGTAATGGCATGTCTTGGCGAGAATCTAAAAATGGCTGATGACAGCAAACTGGTGAATCTGCTTGAAGGCCATGGCAGTGAAGAAGTAAAACGTGCAGCCTGGGCATCATCCATTAAAGGATCGCCTGTTTTTCAAATAATCCTCAGCAATTACCTTAAAGAAATTTATAATAGCTTCCATCCTAGTGCTGATTTTATGGTAGATAAATTCAGGCTGTTCAGCCATAAAAAATTCTTCCAGCTGTTTCTGGAGGATTACAACTATCTTCCTCTTTATCGAAGGCTAGAAAAATTAAAGGCTGTTCTTCAAAACGATCTTGCAAAGAAAAAGAAAAATATCATAAAGAAAATCGAAACGTATTATGATGAGAGAATCGAAAGGGCCCTTTACAGAGGCAAGGACCCTGAAAAAAGAAGACAGTATGTTTCAGATGCGCTTGATAAAAAAGCAGCCAGACTGGAAGAGCTAAAGAAAAGCTTCAGAACAGCTGTGCCAAAGTACATGAAGCAATTTCCGAAAAAAAGTCTGGTCCGGTATTATAAAGACCTATTTGAAGATCCTATCCGTCTTTCAAGGTTGTCTGGCGGAAAGCTGCCTGTAAATGATGCAGGTAGACTTTGCGAATATTGCTGGAAATTATTCAGGAAAAAAGTTTATGAGAGGGAAGATTTAGCTTTAATGCTTTACTTGCAGGAAAGCCTATTTGGCATTCCTAAAGAGCTGAAGGCGAAAAATATCGTTATTGATGAAGCCCAGGATTACAGCTTCATGGAGCTTCTTTCTTTAAAAAAGTCACTTGATACGGATATGTTCACATTGGTGGGGGATCTTGCCCAGGGAATTCATTCCTACAGGGGACTTACAAGCTGGCAGGAGGTCCTTGATTTTATCTTTCCCCGAGCAATATATACAGAGCTTCAAAAAAGTTATCGTACCACAGTGGAAATAATGGAAAAGGCGAATGAAGTGCTCAAGCTGCTGCCCTATTCATTCCCCGAGGTGGAGCCGGTTGTACGCCACGGAAAAAGCCCTGAATTTATCAAGAGAGAGAATGGAGGCGAGCTGGTAAAACAGCTTGAGAAACAGGTAATTTCATTGAAAGAAGAGGATTACAAAACATTTGCGGTGATCGGGAAAACGATGAAAGACTGCCTGCTCATTCATGCTCTTTTTGAAAAGCATGCAAAGCTGCCTTTTAAACTGCTGCAGGAGCAGGAAAGCATACCGAAGGATGAAATCGTTATCGTGCCATCTTATTTGGCCAAGGGACTTGAATTTGATGCAGTCATGATTCTTTCCTTTGAAGAGGAATTTTCCAGAGAGTCTGAACTGGATATTAAGCTTCTTTATGTGGCCATGACACGGCCGCTTCACCGACTATATTTTTATGGATTGGATAAAGACAATTTCATAATTGCTTAAAACATTCAGCAGCTGCTCTGTCAGCTGCTTGTTTTTTGCTTCCTGAGAACGCCAAAAAATTGATCCTTTCCATTGTTTAGGACATTTTTTCACCGGGAAAATCATTTTTACATAAGAGAAGATGGAAAAAGAATGCGGCAATTTACAATCCCTGGCATCTGCCGTTTATATAGATAGGCGATTGCTTCCCTCGGGCAATCGCTTTTTTTATTATCGCTGACATGCACAAATGCGGTCATGTTGTCTATAATGCGAAGGCAATCCAGTTGGCTGGGATACAGTGTTTTTTGTTTTATAAAATTTTTCCTGAAGAATAGTTTTAAAATTTATGGTTTTAGATATCGAATCCTGGGTAATTTAATTGTACAAGCAGATAAGATCACCAAAAGCTGCGCAGCTGCAGAATGAAATTCTTAATCTGAACAAAAACTAATTTTAAAACAAAACGAGGAGTGATTATCAATGATAAGCTTTTTATGGGCATTAATTATAGGTGGTATCATTGGCTGGTTAGCAGGCATGATCGTAGGAAGAGATATTCCAGGAGGAATTATTGGTAATATCATCGCAGGTTTCATTGGTGCATGGTTAGGTTCATTGATTCTTGGTGATTGGGGTCCTGAAGTAGCTGACTTTGCTATTATTCCTGCTTTAATTGGTGCTATCGTGCTTGTATTCATCGTAGGCTTTATCATGAAGGCTATGCGCAAATCCCATGACTAATAATATTATCTGAAAGAGGTCCCGTTGGGGGCCCTCTTTTTTTGTGATTCAAGCTCTGCCTCTGCTTGATACATTAATTAAAAGCTGTCCTAAAAAGGGGCAGCTAAAAATTTTTCTTAAAAACAATACGGGTCAGTTCCTTTAAAAATTTCTGGATCATCTAAAAATGGCGCATGGCAGACAATGGCTTCCCCTGAGAAAGGGTGTGGAATCTCAAGTTTTACGGCGTGCAGTGCCTGACGTGAAAAAGCAGGTTTACCGCCATATAAAATATCCCCTGCAAGAGGATGTCCAATATGGCTGAGATGAACACGTATCTGGTGTGTTCTGCCTGTTTGTAGACTGCATTTAATAAGTGAAAGATTCTGCTTAGGAAAGAATTCAATTAGTTCATAGTTCGTGACAGCAGACTGGCCTTTAGGGGATACTCTTCTTCTGGTAGGATGGTGCCTGTCACGACCGATTGGCTCCCTGACGGTTCCTTTTTTCTTTGAAATTTTCCCATGAACCAAAGCTAAATAAGTGCGTTTAATACTTCTTTCTTCCAGTTCTTTATCCAGGATTGCCCCTGCCAATGCATGCTTCGCAAACAAAATAGCACCTGTTGTATCGCGATCCAAACGATGTATATGTTTAATGCTTCTATATTCCCCCTGCATCTGCATATGAAAGGCAGCAGCATTTGCGAGGGTATTATTTTGATCATGTGAATTAGGGTGTGTGTCCATGCCGGCAGGTTTATTCAAAACAACCATATGGTCATCTTCAAAAAGTACATCAATTTCATAATAAGAGGGGATAACCCCTGGATTTTCCTCCTGGAAGAAATGGAATTTTAATTTTTCTCCTTCATGCAGCGGTTTAGTCCAATTTGCAGGTTCTTCATCGGTTAAAACCTGCTTGTTCATTCTCATATTGTGTGTTTGTTTTTTGGGAGCTCCCCAGATTTTCCGGACTATATATTCGACAGAATATCCTTCCCAATGAGAAGGTACCTCTATTTCACACCATTCACCAAACCTTTGTATTTTTACCATAAATTACTCCTTATCCTGATTGAATAATCATGCTCTTTACACATATAAATTAATTACAATAATATATTAGCCTTTTAAAGCAGACTGTAAAAGGAATAGGAATCCAAAAAATATTATTGTAATATTTAAAACGGGTTATCAATTTGATAAAATTGGAGTAAATATAAAACTTTAGCACCAGTCATAAAGAATCGAACAGATTCCATCTATTTCCGCAGGAGGAAAAATTGTAAACAAATACCTTCTGCGTGGGTATAATTACCACCCTAAAGGGCTTTGAGAATATGATATTCTAAAGTATATATTACGAACTGATTACAAGGATTACGAAGGTGGGTTATCAGTGAAAGTTGTATTCGCATCAACTCCTGATCAGGAACAAAAAATTCAAGAATTAATAGCTCAATTTTATTCAAATGTGTTTCCTCTTTACTTCACAGATGATGATATTAGAGAGTTTGAACAGCAGAAGATCCTACATACTTCTACACGGCACTTTGAATACTTTGGTACATTAAAAGAAGCATATCAAGTTATAGCAGGGCTGCAGACTTTAATGGCTATTCTGGAATCACAGCAGATAAGTGACAAATATGAAACGATATTCGTCAAAAATGTTCAAATACTTCAAGAATTCGGTTTATCGTTTCCGTTCGACTACGGTCATTTTTGTGGAGAGAGAATGCCGCGGAATGATTTATTCAGTGTCTATACCAAAGCAGCAAATGAAATGCTTGTATGAAAAAACGCCTGCACAGCGCGCAGGCGTTTTTGGTTATTTTGAATTCTCATTAAACCATTGTTCAAAGACTTCTTTTTCCTGATATCCAGTAATTCTGTTTACCTCTTTACCGTCTTTGTATTGTACAATTGTTGGTGTTTCCTTAATTCCATAACGGTCCCAGCCGTCTTCAAATTCAAGCAGATTGAACTGGACAAGGTCTAGACCCATATCCTCTGTAAGCGGAGCCACGACAGGAGTTGTCTTATGGCAATGAGGGCATGTTGGGCTATAAAAATAAACGGTAACATCTTCATTCTTATCCAATTTTCCCTCTAATTCTTCAGGAAGAATCAGATTCTGATAATTCGGGTCTTCAAGCTGTTTGATCGTTTCAGGATGAAGTGAATCTTTTCCATATGGATTATCCCCTGATGCTTTTTCTTCATTTTGCATTTTAGTTAAAATTCCCACAGCTGCGAATAACGCAACGATAATGGCAAGAAAAATAATGACTTTTTTCATTATTCTGCTACCTCCTTGGATTTCTTCCAGACAAGATAACTGCAAGTAAAAATAATAATAAAAGCTGTCAATGCTAAAAACGGAATCGTGATGAATCCAAGCCAATTAATATATTGTCCTGTACAGGGGACTCTCCCGCATGCAGCCGCATGATCTGCCATGAATGAAATTTTTTGTATGGAGTAGTGATAGATGGAAATTGCCGCTCCAACTGCAGATAACACCATTGTGTAAAGGCTGATGCGATAATCTTTCTTAACTACAGCAATACCAAGTATGACAGTAAAGGGATACATGATGATCCTTTGATACCAGCAAAGCTCACAAGGTTCGTATTGCCTGATTTCCGAAAAATAAAGACTGCCGAACATGGCCAGAATCGATGCTGCCCAGGCAATAAACAGCAAACTCTCCCGCCGGTCTGTTTGTGTTTTCTCCATAATTGTCTCCTTATTAATATGTACTTTAAAAATTATAAAGCTAAAGTACATCCCTTGTAAATTAACATGTTCAGAGGAGCATCAGAAATAGGGCATTTGTAATATTGAAATGGCATTTTGCAATTAAATTAACATGGATATTTACCGAGAATCAAATAAATTATAGAAGATATTCAACACCTTTATAGAAATATATATAAAGGAAAAGACGCAAGATAACCATAAGAGGGAAATTGGGCTAGTAGGTGTTATAGAAACAGTAAAAAAGGGAAAAGACCTGTATATCACTGGAGAGGTTGAGCCCTGGGATCAGCGTCCAGGATAATTATAATATCCAAAAGGAGTGCACCACCATTGACAAAGCTTGATTTAAAGAAGTTTGAGAAAAAAATGATTATCAGAAATACACGGCATTCAGATATAGATCATATCGTTGCCCTGCAGGAGCTCTGTTTCCCCGGCATGATCCCCTGGAAGAAAGATCAGCTTGAAAGCCATCTGGATATTTTCCCTGAAGGCCAGTTTGTTGCGGAATATGATGGGGAAATCATTGGTTCCTGCTCTAGCCTTATTATCAACTTTGATGAGTATGATGACCGCCATTCATGGGATGATGTAACAGATAAGGGATACATAACGAACCACAATCCGGAAGGCTATAACCTTTATGGAATAGAAGTAATGGTTCATCCGGATTACCGCAGAATGAAAATCGGACATCGACTGTATGAGGAGAGAAAAGAGCTTGTCAGGTCTTTGAATTTAAAAAGCATCATAATAGGGGGCCGTATTCCAAACTATCATAAATACGCCAATGGAATGAACCCCCGTGAGTATGTCAACGAAGTTTCGCTCCATAAAATATATGACCCGGTTTTGTCCTTTCAGCTCCTGAATGAATTTACCCTGATGAGGATTAATCCGAACTATTTGCCTGATGATGTTCAGTCAAATAAATATGCAACACTGATGGAATGGAATAATGTTGATTACAGGCCAATGACCAAGCGTTTTTATAAAACAAGTTACCCGGTCCGTATTTGTGTGGTGCAATATTTAATGCGGCAGATTAAATCCTTCGATGAATTTGCCCATCAAGTAGAATATTTTACAGATGTTGCTTCTGATTCCGGTTCTGACTTTGCAGTATTTCCAGAATTATTTACCACCCAGCTAATGTCCTTCTTGGACGAACGTTCACCAAGCCTGGCTGTCAGAAAGCTGACAGAGTATACGGAGCAATATATCGAGTTATTTACTGATTTGGCAGTCAGGTATAATATCAATATTATTGGCGGCTCTCATTTCGTCAAAGAAGACGATGATGAGATTTATAATATCGCATATCTTTTCCGCCGGGATGGAACGATTGAAAAGCAGTATAAGCTCCATATTACCCGAAATGAGCGGAAGTGGTGGGGAATCAGCCGTGGGGACGAAGTGAAGGTATTTGATACGGATTGCGGAAAAATAGCGATCCAAATTTGCTATGATATTGAATTCCCTGAGCTGGCGAGAATTGCGACCGATAAAGGAGCAAAAATTATTTTTACACCTTTCTGTACTGAAGATCGCCAAGGGTATTTGCGGGTGCGCTATTGTGCTCAGGCACGCGCTGTCGAAAATCAAATATACACGGTTATTTCAGGAACGGTCGGGAATTTGCCGCAAACAGAAAATATGGATATTCAGTATGCACAGTCAGCCATATTTGCACCATCGGATTTTGAGTTTGCAAGGGATGGCATTGTCGGTGAAACAAACCCGAATATCGAAATGGTCCTGATTGGTGATGTTGACCTGGAGATTCTCCGCCGCCAAAGACAGGATGGCACTGTGCGCCAGCTGAAAGACCGCAGGCATGATATTTACAGCATTAAATATAAGAAGTAATATAAAGTTGCAGCTAGAGCGCCTTTCACCAGGCGCTCAATGCTTTTCATCGGAAGGAGCAATGCCATAGCCGATGCATGCATATTTAAAGGTGGAAATTGTCAAAATAACTCGGATGTTTTTAAGAGGAAAATCCGCCTTGAACTCGAAAAAGATATGTAGAAGCTTTTTTTAGGAGGTCATACAATGGAATGGAAAACAGCAGCAGAACGATGGATTAATCATGAGCACTTGGACAGTGCATTATTAGAACAGCTGAAACGTCTGCAGGGGAATGAAAAGCTCCTTGAAGAAGCATTTTATAAAGGACTTGAATTCGGAACAGGAGGTATGCGGGGGGAAATTGGCCCGGGAACAAACCGCATGAATGTATATACTGTCAGGAAGGCATCTGCGGGACTGGCCGCATACATAGAAGAAAAAGGATTGGAAGCAAAGAATAGAGGGGTGGCAATTGCATATGATTCACGACACATGTCCCCGGAATTTGCCATGGAAGCAGCTAAAACACTTGCCAGCAGGGGCATTCAGACATATGTATTTGACGAATTGCGCCCAACTCCTGAACTATCATTTGCGGTCCGGTACCTGCATGCGTATGCAGGCATAGTTGTGACAGCAAGCCATAACCCTCCTGAATATAATGGCTATAAGGTTTATGGCGCTGACGGGGCACAGCTGCCTCCTGCAGAAGCTGATATTGTAATAAGCAAAGTAAATGAAATAGAAAACGAACTGCTTATTGAAGTGATGGACGAAGATAGTTTAAAGGAAAAAGGCCTCATTACAATGATTGGAAATACAGTTGATCAGGCCTATCAGAAGCAGCTCCTTACCATTTCCGAAAATCCTCATGCCGCAAATGAAGCGGATGTACATGTAGTTTTTACACCCCTTCATGGTACAGCCAACAAGCCTGTTAGAGAGGCATTAGCTGCACTGGGCTATGAACATGTGCATGTAGTGAAGGAACAGGAGCTTCCGGATCCTGAGTTTTCGACTGTAAAGAGTCCCAACCCTGAGGAAAAAATAGCCTTTGAGCTGGCAATGAGGGATGGAAGAGAAACTAATGCAGACCTTTTAATTGCTACAGATCCGGACGCGGACCGTCTTGGCATTGCTGCCAAGAACAAAGATGGAGAGTATGTGCTTTTGACAGGAAATCAGACAGGTGCCCTGCTGCTTCACTATATACTCTCTCAGAAGAAAGAGAAGAATACACTGCCTGCTAATGGTGTTATGTTAAAAACGATTGTTACTTCGGAATTTGGACGCAGAGTTGCCACTTCTTTTGGTGTGGAGACGATTGATGTATTAACAGGTTTTAAGTTTATTGCAGAAAAAATCAAGAAATATGAAGAGTCGGGTGAAAACAGCTTCCTGTTCGGATATGAAGAAAGCTATGGTTATCTGATCGGGGATTTTGCAAGGGATAAAGATGCTGTCCAGGCAGCTTTGCTAGCTACGGAAATGGCAGCTTTTTATAAAAAGAAGGGAATGTCCCTTTATGATGCGCTGCTCAGTTTATTTAACGAGTATGGTTATTTCCTTGAAGGATTGAAATCAATGACTCTAAAAGGAATTGAAGGGGCAGAAAAAATCCAGCAGACCCTGGCTTCTTTCCGGGCCAATCCGATAAAGGACCTTAAAGGCATGAAGGTCCAGGCTGTTGAAGATTACTTAACAGGAATCAGAACTGATGCAGATGGTGCAGAGAAAAAAATTGACCTGCCCAAATCCAATGTTATTAAGTATTTCTTTGAAGATGATACCTGGATCTGCCTAAGGCCATCAGGAACAGAACCCAAAATTAAATTCTATTTTGGCATCAGTGCCTCTTCACTAGAGAGCAGTAAGGAAAAGCTGGAATCAATTCAAAAAGCTTTTATGGAAATCGTTGAAGAAAGAATGGGCAGTTCGGTTAAAAACTAATGCTGCCTTCTCCTGAAAAGCTGATTGCAATGGTTGACGCTTGACGTTTTTCATACAATTATAAAAAAAGGTGCACCGAAGAGGCATGCTCTTCGGTGTTTTTTCTGTTTACAACTTTAGTCGCAGGCCTGCTTCCTCCTAAATGCCAAGGGAGAAAGGGGAAAAAAAGTTATATAATAAAAGTACATAATATGACAGTTCCAAGGGGGATTAGGGTGTTAGGGGAAAAAAGGCAATCGGAAATCAGAATTTTAAAAGAAATAGCAGAACTGTTGAATGAAGGAACTGAAATTGATTCCCTCCTTAAAGAGGTGCTGCAAAAACTGCTTCATATCACCGGTCTTGAAACAGGATGGGTGTTTCTTATCGATAGCCAAGGGGAGTTCCGCCTGGCAGCAGAAGAGAAACTGCCCCCTGCCCTTACGGCGGATAACTGCAGACCGATGTGCAAGGGAGACTGCTGGTGCATTGACCGCTATAATGATGGCAGATTAAACAAAGCTTCAAATATTATTGAATGCAAAAGGATAGAAGATGCAATTGCCGAACAAAGAAAAGATACCAATGGGCTTACCCATCACGCATCAGTACCTCTGAGAGCCGGAGAGGAAAAGTTTGGGGTCCTTAATATTGGTTCACCTGAAAAAACATATTTTTCACCAGAGGAATTGGCATTGCTGGAATCAGTGGCTTTTCAAATCGGAACGGCTATAAAGCGAATTAAGCTGACACAGCTGGAACAGGAGACAGCCCTTGCTGCGGAAAGAAACAGATTGGCAAGGGATTTGCATGATTCTGTCAACCAGCTTTTATTTTCCTTAAGCTTAACGGCAAGAGGAGGGGCTGAAATGGCTGATAACCCTGAAATGAAAGAGACTTTTTCCTACATGCAGGATCTTGCACAGGAAGCCTTAAGCGAGATGAGAGCGCTTATTTGGCAGCTGAAACCGCGCGGGTTGGAAAATGGAATTATATGTGCTATGCAGACGTACAGTCAAATGCTTGGCCTGAAGCTCAATTCAAAAGTAAAGGGTGTAATCTGTCTGCCAGGAAAAGTCGAAGAGATTCTTTGGAGAATTGGCCAGGAAGCACTGGCAAATTGCAAAAAGCATTCTGGTGGATCAACTGCGGATTTAACACTGGCAGTGGATGAAGAAACGGTGACAATGGTTATCTCTGATTGTGGCAGAGGATTTCATTATCGTGAAAATGACATACCTTCACTAGGCCTAAAAAGCATGAAGAAAAGGACAGAAGCTTTGAATGGCGTATTTTCACTAAAAACAGAGCTAAACAAAGGAACTGAAATTAAAATTATCATTCCAATTATAATGGGAGGGAGATAGATGGCCATCAAGGTTTTAATAGCGGACGATCATCATGTTGTAAGAAGGGGACTTGTATTTTTCCTCAAAACTCAGCCGGAAATAGAGATCATCGGTGAGGCCAAAAACGGCCGTGAAGCTGTTGAGATAATGCAGACGAATCAGCCTGATGTTGTATTAATGGACTTGGATATGCCTGTAATGAACGGAATTGAAGCTACACGTCAAATTAAAGAGAAATATCCTGCAGTAAAAATCATGATACTTACAAGCTTTTCAGACCAGGATCATGTCATTCCGGCAATTGAAGCAGGGGCTTCAGGTTATCAGCTGAAGGATATTGAGCCGGATATACTCGTTCAGGCAATTGTCCAGCTGATGAGAGGAGAGAATCAGCTGCATCCAAAAGCTACCTCTCATCTGCTCACCCATTTAACGAACAAAAACAGTACAGAAAGACAGCCTTTTGAGGAACTGACAAAGAGAGAAATGGAGGTCCTGCGGGAAATCGTAAAAGGAAAAAGCAATAAAGAAATTGCTTCATCCCTTTATATTACGGAAAAGACAGTTAAAACCCATGTTTCCAATCTTCTGTCCAAATTGGAACTCGCAGACAGAACACAGGCTGCACTTTATGCAGTGCGTCATGGTATATCAGAGGAAAAATAAAAATTCATCCTAAAGTTGCAGAATTTACTTGCTGAATTAGTCCTACGGAAAAATTAAAAAATGTCATCCATACTGACGATGTTAAATAGCTTATGTTTCTATATAATTAAAGCATACAGGAAATAAAAGGAGAGTTTATGATGAAGCTTACAATTATTAATGGAAGCCCGAGACAAAAGGGCAGAACAGGAATAGTCTCCCGTTATATTGCAAGAAAATATAATGCTGAGCTGATTGATTTAAGCATTGGAGAAATTCCTTTATATAATGGAACAGAAGAACAATATCAGCTCCCTGCTGTTAAAAAGCTGCGCCAGCAGATTGCAGAATCCGATGGGATTATTCTTGCTTCTCCTGAATACCACAGTGCAATGAGCGGGGCTTTAAAGAATGCGCTGGATTTTCTCGGAAGCGAGCAATTTGCCCATAAGCCAGTCGGTTTGCTGGTTGTGGCAGGCGGAGGAAAAGGCGGCATCAATGCCTTGAATAATATGAGAATTGCCGGCAGGGGTGTCTATGCCAATGTCATACCAAAACAGCTTGTCCTGGATCCGCATTGTTTTGATTATGAAAATGATGGCCTTTTTGAGGAGCCAGCCAAGCTTGTTGAGGGTTTAATAAATGAACTTCAAGTATATATGAAGGCATATGGTCAAATTAAGCAGGAATTAAAATAATGAATACACAAAAACACGGACTAAAAAAATCCGTGTTTTATTAATTGGTGGAATTCTTATTTTAAGTCAGTTCATAATAAACAGTGTTTGGCAGCTGTTTTTCCGATAATTCATTAGCATGGTCAACGTATCTTAGCAGTGAGTATAAGTGTTTCTCAATGACAGAATAGTCTTTTTCGAAGTTGTAGGCATGCAGAAAATGTTCGATCTTCTTCGAAAGAAACTGATCTTCTGTTCTGACCATCAGGATCAGCAGGTTATCCCATTCAGACCGGTGTGTATAATATAACGCCCGATCATAATCCACTTTATTCATTTGTCCTCTCCTCCTCTTTCAGGAGTTGATTATAGTTTATGATGATACAGAAATTAATTTCAAAGTAAATGTTGGACTTGTTGATTTATAAGGGTTTTCATCATTTACCTGTATATTGGGCATGTTCAATTATATAGCAATTCCATACATAAAATTGAAGGCTGGGCCAAAAATATAATTAATACACATGTATTGGAGGCCAACATGAAAAAGTATTTATCGATCCTTATGATGATTTGTATATTAGCTGGGGGAGGCTCATTGGCAGGGGCTGCCCAAAAACCCGATTATGAAAAATATGGGAGAATTGCCATCGCTGTTGTAAAGGAAGACTACCCTGGGGAAGAAGTGGTGGATTACCAGTATGGGGGAAGGAAAAAAGTAACTGAAACAGATGTAACAGACACCTTTACTTTTACTGTAAAAGAAAATGGCAAGCCGGTAACTGTGCTGGTTATGGTCACACATAACCTTAAAGATAATAAAGCGGTTAGCCTTACTGTACAGAGAAAACAGCAATAAGCTCCTTCGGGGGCTTTTTTCATTGCATTTGGCTAATAAACTCCATACTTAAAATAATGATAAAAAACTTTGTTTCTGATAATCTTGGTTTAAGTATATTTATGACAAATATGGGAGTGAGTATTTTGAAGGAAACAATTCTTGTTGCGGAGGATGAAGCTAAAATTGCCAGGCTTCTGGAAATTGAACTTGAATTCGAGGGCTATCAGGTGACAAAGGCAATGGATGGCATTCAGGCAATGGAGTTATACCGTACAGGAAGCTGGGACTTAATTATTCTGGATATTATGCTTCCGGGTTTTAGCGGAATCGAAATTCTGCGAAGAATTCGCAGCAAGGATAAACAAACCCCCATTCTGCTCCTGACCGCTAAAAGCTCAGTTGAAGATAAGGTCTCTGGTTTGGATTTAGGTGCGAATGATTACATAACAAAACCTTTCCAGATTGAAGAGCTGCTTGCCAGGATACGAGCTGCATTAAGGATAAAGTCAGCAGGTACAGAGGAACCTGCTGCTGATGACTGTCTGGAAGTGTCTGATTTAAAGCTCAATGAAAAAACAAGAGAAGTCAGCCGGGGAGATCTGCACATAGAACTCACCCCAAGAGAATTTGATCTGCTTGTTTATTTAATGACAAATAAAAGACAGGTCTTGAACAGGGAACAGATTTTGGATGCTGTTTGGGGATATGACTTTTTGGGGGACACGAATGTTGTGGATGTCTATATCAGGTATTTGCGCAAGAAGATAGACATGTCTGAGATGCCTCCGCTTATTCACACAATCCGCGGTATAGGTTATGTTTTAAAGGATCCGAAATGAACCTTAGAAGGAAAATTTATTCATATACCTCGGTTCTATTTGCTTTTCTTCTAATTTTAATGAATATCTTTGTATATGTGGCTTTCAGCAAATTGATAAGCGAGAATGAACGGTCGTCTATATCGAATGAAATGAACAAAATAACAGTTAGTGTCAATGATTCATTAGAAGATGTCCCAGAAGGTGATTTACTTAGGGCCCTTGTTCCGGCAAATGGAATGGTGAGAATTGTTAAGCCTAATAAGGATGCCTCCTCAGTCACTTCTCCGGATGAAAAGGAACTCAGCAATATTCCTGCTGAGTACATCACCGGTGAAGTAATAAAAACACTGGAAAAAGATAATCACGGCTATATTTTTGCCTCTTCACCTGTGGTCCTTCCTGATGGCAATGTTGGCAGCCTGCAGCTGACTAGAAGCATGGAAACTGCAGAGGAAATATTAAAAACTCTTCGCATCGTTCTTGGGGCTGTTACAGTCCTGGCTATGATTCCAGTTATTATTTCAAGTGCTATTCTCAGTAAATTTATTACTAAGCCGGTTGCCAAAATGACCGCCACCATGAAAGAGATAAGGGGGAGCGGCCAATTCAAGCGTCTAGAACTGGAGGGGAAATCACAAGATGAGCTGCATCAAATGGGTGAAACCTTCAATCATATGATTGACCTGCTTGAGTCCAATTATGAAAAACAGAAACTGTTCATATCAAATGCTTCCCATGAATTAAAAACTCCATTAACAGTTATAGAAAGTTATTCAAGCTTGCTTAAAAGAAGAGGATTGAAGGAACCTGAATTATTTAATGAATCAATAGAAGCCATTCATTCAGAGGCAATAAGAATGAAGGAAATGACAGAACAGCTTCTTTTGCTTGCAAGGCATGATGACCAGTGGATGCTCGATCTGAAAATGATTGATCTTAACAGATTTTTAACTCAAGTCATTCGAACATATGGAGATGCTTTTAAAAGAACTTTGCATTTGGAATCCGGTCTGGCTGAAAATGTAATTATTCAAATTGATGAAAATAAATTAAAGCAGCTCCTGTATATTTTTCTCGATAATGCCAGGAAATACAGTGATGATGTCATAAGGATTACTGCTGGCTCAGAAAAAAGTGAAGTTTATATTCGGATTGAAGATCGTGGCATGGGAATTCCTCAGAAGGATTTACCAAGAGTGTTTGACCGTTTTTACCGGGTAGATGAAGCAAGAAACAGTAAAACAGGAGGATCGGGACTTGGGCTGTCCTTGGCAAAAGAAATCGCTGATGCACTTGGGGTAAAAATCAAGCTTGAAAGCACTGAAGGAATAGGGACTGCTGTTTCCATATTTATTGGAATCTAACGGGCAGTATGCTCCACACTGATTTTCACTTTTTTTGAAATAACTTAGACATTCTCATCTTTTTCTCATTTTATTATCAGATAATAGAGAAAAATGCACAGTGGAGAGGTGTAAGGACATGAAGAGCAAACTTATAATATATGCAGCTTCGGGGATTTTGCTGGCTTCGCTCCTCGTATTTGCCGCAATACAGCTCACTGATGTGTCAGCGTCAGAAGCAATCACTGAAAAAGAAGCCAGGGAAATAATAAAGGACCGGTATCAAGGTGAAATCTTGAATTTTAAAAAGGTAAACAGTACTTATATAATTGAAATGAAAAGGAACAATGGGATCTATCAAATAAAGATGAGTGAGGACGGAGGAGAAATTCTTTCATTTGAAAAGAAAGAGCAGATTTCGGAGCCGGATGAACAAAAGGAGCTTAAGGAAGAAGAAGTAAAGGAGATCATTCAGGACAAAGATCCAGGAAAATTAGTATCCTTCAAAAAAGTAAAGCATAAAGAAACATCAGCCTTCGAGGCAATCATACAGAAGGAAGAAGAAAAGATTAAAATCATTGTTAATGCTCTAAATGGGGAAATTTTATCCCGCGATGTCCAGGAAACAAAGGTCCCTGTAAAAAATTTAACCGAAGAGCAAGCTGTTCAAATTGCTATTAATAATGAACCCGGGGAAGTGGATGATATCAGCTTTGAAGAAGCAGACAGCGGATCTTATTATCTTGTTGAGATAGAAAAGGATGATGGCAGGGAGGCAGCTGTCCAAATTCATGCTATTACAGGAGAAATCATGTCGGTTACCTGGGAGGATTAATCCGTTTCTCATCAAATTCTAATTTTCTTATCCTTTTTCTCTAATTTTCGCTGGTTATATTAATTATGCAGAAAAGAAAAAGGAGGAAAAATAAAATGAACAAAAAATTAGCAGTTATTTCTTTGGCCGGTGCTGTTTTATTGGGTGGAGCTGTTGCAGCGGGTGCTGCCGATACGAATGGCAAAGAAAGCGGAGATAGTAAAAAAGATGCTGTTCAGGATTTGATTACTATTGAAGAAGCGAAGAAGATTGCTCTAACTGAAGCAGAGGGAAGAGTTGAAAGCATTGAGCTGGAAAGAGCAAGTGGCGAACAGTATTATGAGATTGATATTGAAAACGGGAAAGAAGATTTCGATATTAAAATTAATGCCTTAGATGGAGAAATAATTTCCATTGATAAAGATCGCGACGATGATGATGACAATGATCAGTCCGAAAAAGAGATAAGCGGGGAGAATATTATCTCTGAGCAAAAGGCTATTGAAATAGCAGAAAAAGAAGTAAATGGAACAATGAAAGAAATTGAAAAAGATGAAGACGATGGACGGATCCTATATGAAATTGAACTGAAAACAACTAATGGCGAAGCAGATGTTGATATAGATGCTGCGACAGGAAAAGTATTAAAAGTGGAAATTGATGACTAATACCATGTGGTAAGCGGGGCGAATTGCTCCGCTTTTTGCTTAAATTCATTACAGCCTTTCGAAGAGACCACTCATCAATCCCTTTATTAGGTCATAGATTATGATAAGGACTAAAAGGGGGAGTGGCAATGCGAGAAGAGGATAGTAAGTCATTGGAATATGCCATTCAGGAAATTACTGAAATTGCGAATGGGTTTGGCTTGGACTATTACCCAATGAGGTATGAAATTTGCCCTGCAGAAATCATTTATACGTTTGGCGCTTATGGAATGCCGACCAGATTTTCGCATTGGAGCTTTGGGAAACAATTTCATAAGATGAAGCTGCATTATGATTTAGGTTTATCAAAAATTTATGAGCTTGTAATCAATTCAAATCCTTGTTACGCATTTCTGCTTGATTCTAATACGCTCATCCAAAACAAATTAATCGTGGCTCATGTTTTAGCCCACTGCGATTTTTTTAAAAATAATGTTCGCTTTCAAAACACAAAGCGGGACATGGTAGAAAGCATGGCAGCAACCGCTGAAAGAATCAGGCAATATGAAATTGAGTTTGGGAAAAAGGAAGTTGAAACTTTCCTTGATGCTGTGCTTGCCATTGAAGAACATATTGATCCATCACTAATGAGACCGAATCTGGCGTGGAGCATAGAAGATGAATATGAAAGCAGCGGTGATTCGGCAGCGCCGAGTCCATATGATGATTTATGGGATTTGGATGAAAGAAACAAGAAGCATGAGCCGAAAAAAAAGAAAAAGAAGTTTCCTCCAAAACCTGAAAAGGATTTACTATTATTCATTGAGAGCTACAGCAGGGAGCTAACTGACTGGCAGAGGGACATTTTAACCATGATGCGGGAAGAGATGCTCTATTTTTGGCCGCAGCTTGAAACAAAAATTATGAACGAAGGATGGGCTTCTTATTGGCACCAGCGTATTTTAAGGGAAATGGATTTGACATCGGCAGAAGCCCTTGAGTTTGCTAAACTGAATGCAGGGGTGGTTCAGCCGTCCAGAACTGGAATCAATCCATATTATCTGGGCTTGAAGATTTTCGAGGATATTGAAGAGAGGTATAACAATCCGACGGAAGAAATGAAAAAGCGTGGTGTGGTGCCTGGTTCAGGCCGGGAGAAAATGTTTGAGGTCCGTGAGATCGAGTCAGATATCTCTTTCTTAAGAAATTATTTAACAAAAGACCTTGTTATGAGAGAAGATATGTATCTTTTCCAAAAGCAGGGCAAGGATTATAAAATTGTTGATAAACAGTGGGAGCATGTTCGCGGTCAGCTTGTCAGCATGCGAGTAAATGGAGGATTCCCATACTTGACGGTTAATGACGGCGATTATATGAAAAATGGGGAGCTGTACCTAAAGCACTGGTTTGAGGGTGTGGAACTTGATCTTAAATATCTTGAAAAAGTTCTCCCATACGTATACCAGCTTTGGGGCAGAGGAGCCCATATGGAAACAATCGTTGAAGGCAAAAATATGCTATTCACTTATGATGGGAAGAGCATTCACCGGAAGTATCTATAGAAATGACGGACGAACCACATCAGACGTGGTTCGTTTTTTCCATTCTAAGTTAAAGAAAAGAAACAGGTTATTAGGAAATGGGCATGATACAAACTAAATACTTTCTTCCTGAAGAATATTAAAGTAATATTAACGAGTACAGGCGGGGGTATTGGGAATAGGTTATTTGATGACTTCCCAGTGACTCATAAATGGCTTGAATTCATTTGTAAACTGAAGAAAGGAAGATTATCTTGAAAATTACAGATTCGGCTCGTGACCTCTTAAAACAAGTGTTTCAGGAGAAAAAAGCGGGCGGCATAAGAGTTTACTTTGCAGGCTTTGGCTGAGGAGGCCCACAGATTGGACTGGCTCTGGATGAGCCGGAAGCAGAAGATTTGACCGAAATGATCAATGAAATCCTGGTTGCTTTTGACCCGGAAATCAAGTCACATACAGATAGTATGATTCTTGACCATGATCAGGAAAATGAAAGACTAGTCTTATTAGGCAGCGATAGTGATTGCTGTTAGGACAGTGAGTAAAAACACCCGGATGGGTGTTTTTTTAATTATAAAGAAAATAAGGTTGACTAAATACCTTATAGGGTATATTATATGAATTGTAATTTTTATGATTCTCTAAATTGGAGGTAATCAAATGACCATCATAAATGGTGTTATTTTAGCTCTGCTTATTATCTTTTTGGTTCGAAAGCTGATTCCAGTTAAAGGTGTCAGGCAGTTGACACCTTCTCAGCTGCAAACTGAACTAAAAGACAAAAACAAGCAATACATTGATGTGAGAACACCTGCAGAGTTTAAACGATTCCATGTTCCGGGATTTGTAAATATGCCTCTTCATCAGCTTCATCAGAAAATGGGCCAGCTATCAAAGGATAAAGAAGTAGTTATCATTTGCCAAAGTGGAATGAGAAGCAGCAAGGCGAGCAAAATCCTGAAGAAAGAAGGCTTTAAAAATATTACAAATATCCGAGGCGGGCTAAGCGCCTGGAATTAAAGGAGGATACTTCAAATGAAAACAATGACTGCTAAAGATGCTGAACAAAAGTTAGCTGCGGGCGAACATTTGAATTTGATTGATGTCCGTGAAGCGGATGAGGTTAAGGAGGGAAAGATTCCGTCAGCTATTCATATTCCACTTGGGTTAATTGAATTTCGTATGCATGAATTAGACAAGAACAAGGAATATGTAATCGTCTGCCGGTCTGGTAATCGCAGTGGGTTAGCTGCCCGCTTTCTTGAAGGCCAGGGGTTTTAATGTGATCAATATGATTGGCGGCATGATGAACTGGGAAGGGCCAATAGAATAAAATTAGATTTTCAAAACGGCAAAGAAAAGGGTATTGACAGAAAATCAAACATACTCTAATATATACCCTATGAGGTATATAGACTCGTTAGGTACTACTGTTAATAAAAACAAATAAATTTTTTTTGATTATAATTATACCCAATAGGGTAAAGGGAGGGTAAAAGATTGGAAAAGAAAAAAACAACAATTGTTTTATTCAGCGGAGATTATGACAAAGTAATGGCGGCTTATATCATTGCGAATGGTGCAGCTGCTTATGATCATGAGGTTACGATTTTTCACACCTTCTGGGGATTGAATGCTCTAAGAAAAGATGAGCCAATTCAAGTGAAAAAAACATTTATGGAGAAAATGTTTGGAAAAATGATGCCTAGAGGTCCTGAAAAAATGGGTCTGTCAAAAATGAATATGGCAGGCATGGGACCTAAAATGATTAAAGATATTATGAAAAAGCATAATACGATGCCTGTTAAAGATTTGATTGATATGGCAAAAGAGCAGGATGTTAAGCTGGTAGCCTGCCAAATGACAGTTGATCTTCTTGGTTTTAAGCAAGAGGAAATTATTGATGGTGTTGAATTTGCCGGTGTAGCTGCATACCTGGCAGATGCAGAAGATGGCAATGTCAACTTATTCATATAATCAAATTTCGTAAATAGGATAGGAGGATTATTAATGGAAGCATTAAAAACAAACTTTACAGTAGATGCAAAAGGCCTTGCCTGCCCAATGCCGATTGTCAGAACAAAAAAAGCAATTAATGAGTTAAATCCTGGTGAAGTACTTGAGGTACTTGCAACTGATAAAGGATCCAAGGCTGATATCCAGGCATGGGCTAAAAGTTCAGGACATCAATATCTTGGAACACTTGAAGAAGAAGATGTGCTTAAGCATTATATTCGCAGAGCAAGTGAAAATGAAGAGCGGGAAGCAGTAAAATTTGAGACTATTGCTTCAAACGAGGAGCTTCAAAAAGAGCTTGAAACAAATTCAGAGATTGCCGTTCTTGATGTAAGGGAGCCAGCTGAATATGCATTTGGACATATTCCAAACGCAGTTTCGATTCCTTTTAGCGAACTGGAAGAACGAATGAGCGAGCTGAATATAGATAAAAAGATTTATGTAGTATGCCGTACAGGAAGCCGCAGTGATATGGCTTCACAGATATTAACAGAACAAGGCTTTTTAAATGTAATTAATGTAGTTCCGGGAATGTCTGAATGGAATGGACCAATAGAAACTAAAGTCAACTGAATAATTTTTTAAATAAAAATATACATTAGGGGGTATAAACTGTTGAAACCAATGACTGCTAAAGAAGTAACAAAAAAGGTTATTCAAAATGAAGAGCTATTTATACTTGATGTGCGCAATGAAGGCGACTTTAATGATTGGAAGATTGAAGGCAAAACCTTTGAATACTTGAACGTTCCATACTTTGATCTTCTTGATGGAGTAGAGTCAATTCTGAATAAAATTTCAGCTGATAAAGAACTTTTGGTCGTTTGTGCAAAAGAAGGATCTTCTGTCATGATTGCAGAAATGCTTGAGGAAGCTGGACGTGAGGCTTCTTACCTGAAGGGCGGAATGAAAGCATGGAGCGAACACCTTGAGCCTGTTAAAGTAGGAGACTTAAAGGATGGGGGCGAGATGTACCAATTTGTCCGCATTGGTAAAGGATGCCTATCATACATGGTTATATCTAACGGGGAAGCGGCGATTGTCGATGCAACAAGAATGACTGATGTTTTCACTGACTTTGCCGCTGAAAAGAATGCAGAAATCAAGCATGTTTTTGATACACACCTTCATGCTGACCATATTTCAGGCGGAAGAAAAATTGCTCAAAAAACAGGCGCTTCATACTGGCTTCCTCCTAAGGATGCAGAAGAAGTAACCTTTGAATATAGCCGCCTTGAAGATGGAAACGAAGTAATGATCGGTTCTACTAAGATCAGCATTCAAGCTGTTTATTCACCAGGACACACAATCGGATCAACATCATTTGTTGTAGATGACCAATACCTTCTATCAGGAGATATTCTTTTTATTGATTCAATCGGACGTCCAGACCTTGCCGGTAAAGCGGGTGACTGGGCTGGAGATTTAAGAGAAACTCTTTACAGACGCTATAAAGAGCTATCGAACGAATTAGTTGTTATGCCAGCACACTTCATGATCATTGATGAGTTAAATGAAGATGGCAGCGTATCTGAGAAACTTGGCACATTATTTGCTAAAAACCATGGATTAAATATCGAAGATGAAGGCGAGTTCAGGAAATTAGTTTCTGATAACCTTCCGCCACAGCCAAACTCCTATCAGGAAATCCGGGAAACGAATATGGGTAAAATCAGCCCGGATGAAGAAAAACAGCGTGAAATGGAAATCGGTCCTAACCGCTGTGCTGTAAGATAACCTGAATTTTCATATGACTTTAACCAAAATATTTTACAAAAATTGGAGGAATAAAAACATGAACGCAGCAAAAGTACTGGATGCAAAAGGTTTAGCTTGCCCAATGCCAATCGTAAAAACGAAGAAAGCAATCGGAGAAATTGAATCAGGACAAGTGCTTGAAGTTCATACAACTGACAAAGGGGCTGTAAAAGATTTAACTGCGTGGGCAGAATCAACTGGCAATGAGCTTTTAAAGCATGAAGAAGATAATGGAATTCTAAAATTTTGGATAAAAAAAGCTAATTTATTGAAAAGGTAAGAGGGGGTTTTAACTCCCTTTTATCGCTTAAAAGGAGGGGCGCCAAATGGATTTTACCTTTTTGATCGTCATATTTTTAATTGGGTTTATCGGGTCTTTTATTTCCGGAATGGTAGGGATTGGCGGCTCAATCATAAAATATCCTATGCTATTATACATTCCGCCATTATTTGGCTTAGCAGCTTTTTCTGCTCATGAAGTATCCGGAATTAGTGCAGTACAGGTGTTTTTTGCGACAATCGGAGGCGTCTGGGCCTACAGAAAAGGCGGATATCTGAATAAAACACTAATTATTTATATGGGTTCGGCAATACTTATCGGAAGTTTAATCGGAAGCTATGGTTCACGATTTATGACTGAAGGCGGTATTAATCTTGTATATGGTGTATTGGCATTAATTGCTGCAGTCATGATGTTCGTGCCGAAAAAGGGCTTGGATGATATACCTCTGGATCAAGTAAAGTTCAATAAATGGCTTGCAGCCTTCTTTGCTTTGATTGTCGGTATTGGAGCTGGCATCGTTGGTGCAGCGGGTGCATTTTTGCTGGTTCCTATCATGCTGGTTATATTGAAGATTCCTACAAGGATGACGATTGCAACATCCCTGGCAATCACTTTCATTTCATCCATTGGATCCACAGCGGGTAAAGTGGCAACCGGGCAGGTAGATTATATTCCTGCTGCCATTATGATCATTGCCAGCTTAATTGCTTCTCCATTAGGTGCTAACGCAGGAAAGAAAGTGAATACGAAAATCCTCCAAATCATACTGGCTGTTCTAATTCTGGGAACATCCATTAAAATCTGGATGGATATTCTATAAAAAACGGAAAGGGACAGCAGAGGCTGTTCCTTTTATGTTTCTTTTTTAAAGGCAAGCCATTAGTGAATGGCTTTCTTTTTAAATCTGCCCCCTCTAACTTCAGCAATATCAGCGACTGCTAAAAAAGCATTGGGATCTATTTCTTCGACAATAGATTTCAATTTTGCTTCCTCAAGTCTTGTTATGACGCAAAAGATTACTTTTTTGTCATCCCCAGTGTATGCACCCTCGCCATTTAAATAGGTGACTCCCCTTCCGAGCCTGGCGATAATCGCTTCGCCGATTATCTTGTGCTTGTCGCTGATGATCCATGCGGATTTGGATTCATCAAGACCACTTATGACAACATCTATTGTTTTAAAAGCAATGAAATAAGCAAGGATTGAGTACATGGCCCGGTCCCAGCCGAAAACAAAGCCTGCAGTAGCAAAAATGAAGATATTGAAGAACATTATAATTTCCCCTACAGAGAAGGGGAGCCTTTTATTAACCAGAATGGCCAGTATCTCTGTTCCGTCTAAAGATCCCCCATACCTGATCACCATGCCGACCCCAACGCCAAGGACAATGCCTCCAAATACGGTTGCTAAGAGCAAGTCTTCAGTAAATACAGGGACGTCATGCAAGAGGAGGGTGGTTGCTGATAATACTGCAATGCCTAGTAATGTAGAAAGAGCAAATGTTTTTCCTATTTGCTTGTAGCTTATGTAAAAAAATGGAATATTTAAGATGAAAATAAACCAGCCGAGTTTCCAGCCGGACAAGTGAGAGAGGATAATGGAGATTCCTACTATTCCGCCATCCAGAATTTTATTGGGCACAAGGAATTCTTCAATTCCCACACCCATAAGAATGGCTCCAAGTATGATGAAGAAGATTCTTTTGGCAAGCTTGCCTTTGGTCAATCCTTTATGTACATTTGCTACAATTGCAGTATTTAATGAAACATTCATAAATGACCCCCATTTTTATGTGATAATAAGTAATTTATGTAAAAAAAACGCAAATAATTTCATTGAGCTAATAACAAAATATGATAGCATGTGCCATTATAGCTCAAATTAATTGGCTGATGAATTGAAATACTTTATCTAATTATAACATTTCTTAAGGAAAATTAGTGATGCCCAGTTCCCATAACTATAAATTTTGCAATACTTTGTGCATTTTAAAAGGATAATTTTCCTTTCTAATGGAAAACACTGTGGTGATCCTATGAATACATGGGTATCAAGCTGCTGGATATCATTCAGTCATTTACTTTTCTCAATATGATTATTCCATGTTCAATAATTTGTATCAAAAATAACAAGGTGCCTAAGGGCATCTTTTTTATTTGTCTAGCAAAATGAAATGAATATTTTATTAAAATACGATTAGCTCAAAGGTCTTCGGGGAAATAAACCCATACAAGCAATAAGCTAATAATGGGAGGAGTAGTAAAAATGCATAAGGTTATTCAATTTGGCAAGAAGCTCGGAAAGGAATTTAAGAATGATCGGGCAACCGGGCTTGCAGCCGAACAAGCCTATTATTATATGCTCTCCATTTTTCCTTTGTTAATCCTGCTCATCTCCATTGTTCCATACCTTTCACTGGATCCGCAAAAAGCATTATCCTACTTGCATAGTGTAATGCCCTCAGATTCATTTAGTGTCATTGAGGACAATGTAGTAGATATCATTACGAAGCCAAACGGCGGGCTGCTGACGTTCGGGATTATAGGTACTTTGTGGTCCGCTTCAAATGGCATGCAGGCTTTCATAAGGGCCATGAATGACGCTTTTGATGTGGAGGAAACGAGGTCCTTTATAAAATCAAGGCTGATCTCCATTGGTTTGACGCTGGGTTTGCTTGGAGCATTTATCATTGCTATGGTTCTTCCCGTGTTCGGAAAAGTCATCATAAACTTTATTGGGAATTTTATTATTATACCTGATGGGATGCAAATTCTTATTAATGTGCTGAGATGGGTCGTTGCTTTTGTGATTATGGTTACAGTCCTGGCAATTCTTTATAAGGTGGCACCGAATAAGCATTTTCCTTTCAAACAGGTCTTGCCTGGTGCAATAGCCGCAACCGTTATGTGGCAGCTCATCTCCTTTGGCTTATCTTTTTATGTGAGCAACTTTGGAAATTATTCCGCCACATATGGAAGCCTTGGCGGAGTCATTGTACTGATGCTATGGTTCTATTTAACAGGTCTTGCCCTTGTCGTTGGCGGGGAAATCAGTGCACTCTATCACAGAAATAATACTTTTAGGCCGGGCAGCGGTAAGAAAGATGATAAAGAAAATCCAATGGTACAAACAGATGCAGAAGCATATCGTACACTTTCAATAAAATAGGACAAAATAAAACGTGGGCCCAGCCCTCGTTTTATTTGATTATGAAACAGAAAACCCTAGGCTAGGCCTAGGGTTCCAAAAAGCTTACAGCGTGGTATTAAAAAAACTCCTCCGTATTGCTAAAATATTTTTGGTTCGCCAACCAAAATATCAGCATACGGAGGAATTCTTATGTCTAAAAAAGACACTAATAGTTTAGCACACACAACTTGGAATTGTAAGTATCACATTGTGTTTGCACCTAAATACAGAAGACAAGTGATATACGGAAAAATTAAGAAGGATATTGGGGAAATACTCCGCACTCTATGTGAAAGGAAGGGAGTGGAGATTATTGAGGCGACAGCTTGTAAGGATCACGTACATATGTTAGTGAGTATTCCTCCAAAAATAAGTGTGTCCTCGTTTGTGGGTTATTTAAAAGGCAAAAGCAGCTTGATGATATTTGATCGTCATGCCAACTTAAAATACAGATATGGAAACCGAAAGTTTTGGTGTACAGGGTATTATGTGGATACAGTAGGAAGAAACAAAAAGGTAATTGAAGATTATATACGTAATCAGATTCAAGATGATGTAGTTGCAGAACAAATAAGTATGATGGAATATATTGATCCATTCACAGGTGAAGAGGTTAAGAAAAAGAAAAGATAATCAGTTGGAAGGCCTTTGAGGTCTGGCCAGTAAAAGTAGTGCAATTGGCGAACCATTCAGTAGCCCTTTAGGGTTTGGCCAGTAACAAAGGCTTCCAGCCGCAGAGAAAACCACCCGTTATCACGGGTGGTCGTTATTTTGGTGGATAAAAGGTATTTTAATGTTCCACCATTTCTTTATTTTCTTCGGTGTTTCTTTTACAGCGGACAACGTATTATTAAGGGTTTGTTTTTTATAATTAATATCTCTTTGAATTTCTTTCTGGGTTCCTGTGAGTTCGTCAACACCATTTTTCAATTGATCTGCTTTTAGCTGCATGACAGTGCTTATAGCTGTCAGTTTCTTAATTGCTGGTTTGGCATTCTTGTAAGCATTAAAAGTATAGATGCCCAGAAAGATCAGGGATGCTGCAATAAGAATCAAGCTTGCATATACAATGAACATTGTGAGCTGCCTCCTCATGCTGGTTTTTCTTATTGTTTACCCATTACAACATAAAATTAACGTTAAACCCCTTTAGCCAACTGTAAGATAAAGGGGAATTCTCAGAATAAATTAAAGAATTGACCTCCATATTTGAGTTTGCTAGAATTGTTTTCATTATATCAATATATAATTTTGTTTGGCGCAGGGCATTGATGGATTGAGATGTCTGCGGCTATACATTTTACCTGTATATGTTCAGAGATAGGGTCTGAGCGTTTCTACCGGGCTGCCGTAAATAGCTTGACTACAGGGGGATATAGCTTGTTTGAATCAGCATGCTATTTTCTTCTGTTTTCTTTCTGGGCAGCTTCGCATATTGCGGAGCTTTTTTTATTGTTATTAATAAGGAGGGGAATGGCATGTCATCTTTTTTCCAGTTTCGTGAGAGAGAAACATCATACAAGCAGGAAACAATCGCAGGAATAACAACGTTTTTATCGATGGCATATATATTAATTGTCAATCCAATTATACTTAGCCAGGCTGGAATGGATAAAGGGGCTGTCTTTACAGCTACAGCGCTGTCGGCAATTATTGGATCTTTATTAATTGGCCTGCTGTCCAATTATCCAATTGGAATTGCACCAAGCATGGGACTCAATTCTTTCTTCACTTTTTCGGTCTGCCTCGGCATGGGAATTCCATGGCAAACGGCTTTAACTGGCGTATTTGTTTCAGGGATCTTATTTGTGATATTAAGTTTATTAAAGATAAGGGAAAAAATTATTAACATCATACCAAAGGATTTAAAGCACGCAATTGCAGGCGGCATCGGATTCTTCATTGCTTTTATCGGATTGAAAAATGCAGGCCTGATTGTAGGAAATGAAGCGACTTTTGTTGCGATAGGCGATATTAAATCCCCAGTCACGCTTCTTGCTGTTTTCTGTTTTGTCTTGACAATCGTTTTAATGGTAAGGGGAGTTAAAGGTGCCATTTTCTATGGTATGGTCATTTCAGCAGCCGTTGGCATGATAATTGGGCTTATCGAAAAGCCGCAAAAAATTGTTGGGGCCATTCCAAGCCTAGAGCCGACATTTGGTGAAGTATTCCTGCATCTTGATCAAATCTTTACGCCGGAAATGCTGGCAGTCATATTTACTTTCTTATTTGTTGCCTTTTTTGATACGGCAGGAGCTTTAATTGCGATTGCAAGCCAGGCCGGCCTGATGAAAAATAATGAAATTCCTAATGCGGGCAGAGCGCTGCTGGCAGATTCCAGTGCTACTGTAGTCGGTTCTGTGCTTGGAACATCTACCACAGCATCCATGATAGAGTCCAGTTCTGGAATTGCGGCAGGAGGAAGAACAGGGTTTACTTCGGTTATCATCTCTGCATGCTTCGCTATAGCACTATTCTTTTCTCCATTGCTTCAGTGTGATCACAGCCGAGGTTACGTCTCCGGCACTTATTATCGTAGGAGCACTTATGGCAATGGAAGTGAAACATATCGACTGGGGCAGATTGGAAATTGCTATTCCCGCTTTTATTACGATTTTAATGATGCCATTGACTTTCAGCGTAGCAACAGGGATTGCTCTCGGATTCATCTTGTATCCAATCACAATGCTGGCGCTGAAAAAACCAAAAGAAATCCATCCGATCATGTATGGATTATGTATTGCCTTTATGGGTTATTTTGTTTATCTTGCTTAAGGGAAAGGCTGCCTGGATAATCAGGCGGCCTTTTTTGCATAGATTGGGAATCGTTCTGTGACTCAGAAAAGAATCTTGTTCGATGAATTTAATCATTCTTTGTTGTTTCTGCAGATCCTGCTATCGGCCCCCTCGGCAGATGTTTGATTTCATTCATTTAGTCTAAATTATAAGGAAACAATAAAAAAATCATTGAACAATAATCCAATGTCATACATAATATATATGAGCATATATTCATATAAAAAGGAGTGTAATGGATGGGACACAGTCATGGGCACGGACATGGTCATTCACATGATCATCATCACACAGGCAATAAAAAAGCTTTAATGTTGGCATTTATATTGATTGCTTCATTTATGATCGTAGAAGTAATAGGAGGGATTTGGACTAACAGCCTTGCCCTGCTGTCGGATGCAGGACATATGCTAAGTGATGCAGCAGCGCTGGGGTTAAGTTTTCTGGCTATCAAAATGGGGGAAAAAAAGGCGACTAATTCAAAAACATTCGGCTATAAACGATTTGAAATTATTGCAGCTTCAATAAATGGAATAACGCTGCTCTTGATTTCTCTCTATATTTTCTATGAAGCCTATCACCGCATTCTTGAGCCGCCGGCTGTTCAAAGTATGGGAATGCTGGTAATTTCAACAATCGGCCTCCTCGTAAATATCGCAGCAGCATTTATTTTAATGAGTGGCGATAAGGATCACAATTTAAATGTTAGGAGTGCTTTCCTGCATGTTCTTGGTGACCTGCTTGGTTCCGTTGGAGCTATTGCAGCTGCACTTCTAATATATTTCTTCGGCTGGGGAATTGCAGATCCGATTGCAAGTGTAATTGTAGCAGTTCTCATCCTTATAAGCGGCTGGAGGGTGGTAAAAGAGTCGTTTCATATTTTAATGGAAGGCACACCTTCTCATCTTAACCCTGAGGATATTAAAAAGAAACTCCTCGGTCTTGCATATGTAAAAGATGTTCATGATCTTCATATTTGGACGATTACTTCTGGATTTCCTTCTCTCAGCTGCCACCTTGTGATTGAACATGACGGCGGCCACGATGCAGTCCTTCATGCGGCGCAATCGGTACTGCATGATGAATATGGCATTGAGCATAGTACAATTCAAGTGGAAGGTGAAAGAAAAGGGTGCCCAGGCCATAATGAAAGCTGCAATTAACAGGGGCAATGACAGCTGTTTCATGAATGCTGGCTATGTTCAATTGCCTGTTTAAGCAAACTAATAACATGTTCATCATCATGGCTGTAGTAAAGTGTAGTTCCTTCACGGCGGAATTTTACCAGCCGCAGATTCTTCAAGAAGCGAAGCTGGTGTGAAACCGTAGACTGAAGCAAGGATAGATTCTCTGAAATTTCATTTACGGAATACTCCCCGTGAAATAATAAATGCAGAATTCTGAGCCTGGTTGGATCTGATAAAGCTTTGAATGTCTGGGAGACCATGAATAATGTCTCATCATCCAGGTCTGCTGGGTACGGCGGGTTTTCATCTGTCATCATGTTCACCTCTAATTCCCATTATAATTCTGTTTTGCATAAAACGAAACCGCAGAGCATTATGCCTCTGCGGTTTTAAATATTATTTTGTCTTTCTGGCTTCCTTTTGAATTTCATCAACCAGTTTTTTCAACTCTTTATGGATTTGTTCTTTATCCACATTAAGTTCCTTTTTTATTTCAGGGAATGATTTTCCTTGTTCCTTCATTTGAATAATTTCTCCCAGATCCTTATTTGCCGCCTTTGCCATGGCTGCACCTGAAATAAGAAAACGAAGCGGAATTCCTTTGTCGAGGTATCCCTGCAGCACTTTAGGCGACTTGCCCGAATAATCGGATACCTTTTGGAGAACGATTTGCTTATTACTCTCAAGAAACTTATCCATATGATGTTGGTGCTTCTTAATTTTCTCTATATCCACTCCATATTGATGTGCTGTTTTTTCCCAGGAGGAGTAATTATTTTTATAAAATGTTAATACGTCTGCAACCTGATTATTTGAAAACTTTGCAATGTGGGCAGCTATGAAAATTTCTTTTTTGGTGAATCCTTGTTCCTGAAGGGATTTCATTAGAGATTCATCAATCATTCTGTGATGGTGTTCATGTTTATGCTCTTGTGCTGGTGATTGTCCCTTTGGTGCTGTTTCGGCGTTAGCGGATGAAGCTGCTCCCATTAAAATAATGTAAAAAGACAATACTAATATTAATTTTCGGTTCATGGTATACTGCACCCCTTTCAAAAATTATAAGTCGTATATAGCATTTCCCAAGATATAGCGAAAGAATGAATAAATTGGCTATTTTTCTTAAGAAAACTTTAATTACAGAGATATTCATTGAAAATAAATACTCATTTCGATTACATTAAAAAAAGAAAGATTTTCGGGGATGGTGATGGAAAATTGAAAATTCTTGTTGTAGAAGATAATAAAAGTGTCTGTTCAATGCTGGAGATGTTCTTTATGAAAGAAGGGTATCAGGGTGTTTTTGTCCATGATGGCCAGCAGGGGTTTGAGCATTTTAATAAAGAAAAGTGGGACTTAATTATTGTCGATTGGATGCTTCCAATCATGGAGGGAGTGACGCTCTGCCGGAAAATAAGGGAATTAAGCAAGGTCCCGATTATCATGCTGACGGCAAAAGATAGCGAGTCCGATCAGGTACTGGGCCTTGAGATGGGTGCTGATGATTATGTGACAAAGCCATTCAGCCCGCTGACCCTAATGGCCAGGATCAAAGCTGTGACCCGACGTTTTCAGGCTGAAGCAGGATCAGTGGATGAACCTCACTATGTTTCGAGTGAATGCTTCAAAATCAGCAAAGAATCGAGAGAGGCCTTTTATAATGGACAGCTTCTCAAGAATTTGACCCCTAAGGAATTTGATTTGCTGTATTATTTTGTAAAACATCCGAAGCAGGTTTTTACAAGAGAGCAGCTTCTTGATAGCGTCTGGGGTTACCAATTTTATGGAGATGAAAGAACGGTAGATGTGCATATTAAACGGCTGCGAAAAAAAATAGGCACGGATGAACAGCCTTTTATCCATACGATATGGGGTGTGGGGTATAAATTTGATGAAACGTCAGCAGAAAATGAAAGTTAAATATTTTTATCAGCTGCTGATGAGTCATGTCAGTATCCTCATACTGGCTTTCCTGTTATTAAGCCTTCTTTTCTCCCAATTTGTTGAGAATTATATTTTCGAAACTAAAGTGGAAGAGCTGGATTCCTATGGGGAACAGATTTTGACTGATTTAACTGTCAGGATAGAGGGAGATGAACAATTTTTAACCGAATACAGCCAGCTGCTCGATGCAAGGAATATAAAATACATACTCTTTGATCATAAAGGAAGGGTCTTATATCCAGAGCTTAAATCAGATCCGATGATACAGCTGACTAAAGATGAGTGGGCAAACATCTCGGCAGGAAATAAAGTAACTGTCAAACATGATATAGAGCGCTTCGGCCAGGAGGTTACATTGGTTGCCCTGCCATATATGCAGGGGGGCAGCCTGGTGGGGGGAGTATTGCTTCTGTCGCCTATAACTGGTGCCATGGAGGTTGTCAGCCAATTAAATCGATATTTATTATATACCATTTTTATTTCACTTTCAGCGACCATCCTGTTAAGTCTGGTGCTCTCTAAAAATCTGATCAAGAGGATAACAGATCTCAGGAATGCTGCCTCTATGATTTCATCCGGAAATTATGATGTCAATGTTCCGTATACTTATATGGATGAAATCGGTGAACTGGCAAAAGACTTTAATGATATGGCGGCCAGATTGAAAGGATCTAATGAAGAAATTAAAAGGCTTGAGAATAGAAGGAGGAAATTCATTGCGGATGTCTCGCACGAACTGCGTACTCCTTTGACCACAATCAGCGGTTTGGCCGAAGGCATTAAAGGAGGACTGATTCCTGAAGCGGAAAAAGAAAAAGGGATGGTCCTGATAGATAGGGAAGCAAAGAGGCTTATTCGCCTCGTGAATGAGAACCTGGATTATGAGAAGATCAGGTCCAATCAGCTGCAGCTGAATAAAATGGATATTAATCTCATCGAAGCCTTCGAAATTGTTAAAGACCAGCTCGAAATTCAGGCAGAGGAAAAAGGCAACAGGATTTATCTAGAGGCAGAAGAAGAAGTTTCAGTTCATGCGGATTATGACCGGCTTATACAAATTTTGGTTAATATTATAAAGAACAGCATCCAATTTACCAATCAAGGCTCTATATATTTAAGAGGAAAAGAAAATTCGGATAACACAGTGATTGAAATAGAAGACACAGGCATAGGAATCGATCCTCAGGAAATCGAGTCTATCTGGCTGCGTTTTTATAAGGCGGATTTATCCAGGACAAATCATTCTTTTGGTGAATTTGGCATTGGACTTTCTATTGTAAAACAGCTAGTTCAGCTGCACAGCGGAGAGATTACTGTCAGCAGTGAACAAGGAAAAGGGACTAAATTTACGATTATGATTCCGAGGGAAACACACTCTCAGGAAGCAGGTGCCAAATAGATAAAAGGAACAGCCTTTTGAACGGCTGTTCCTTTTTAATGATGTTCTATGACAATACTTCTGTTTCTGTAAAAGGCACTTCTTTTGCTGGTGCCGGTTCTTCTGTTTCAGGAACGGCTGTTACCTCAACATACTTAATATGATGTTCTTCCATATCCAGAATTTTAAACAGGTAATTTTCATATTCGATAATGTCGCCTTGTTTGGCTTCATAATTTTCTGTTAATATCCATCCCCCGATGGTATCGACATCTTCATCGCTAATGTCTGTTCCCAGCAAGTCATTAACTTCGCTGACAAGAACTTTGGAATCAATGATATATTGGCCTTCTTGCGTTTTTCTGACCATTGGCACTTCATCCATATCGAATTCATCACGGATTTCACCGACAATTTCTTCAATGATATCCTCAACGGTCACTAACCCAGAGGTTCCGCCATATTCATCCATTAAGATGGCCATGTGAATCCGGTCTTTCTGCATTTTTAGAAGCAGCTCATGTATTGGGATGCTGTCAATGACCCTGATAATAGGGCGAATGTAAGACTCGAGCGTGCTTGATGATAATTCCCGGTTCATAATGAGATCTGTCATGACTTCTTTAATGTTGACCATACCGATGATGTGATCCTTATCCCCATCTATAATGGGGTAGCGTGTAAATTTTTCTTCCTGAACAGTTTGAAGGAAGCCTTCAAGTGTATCATCTTTTGAGAGAGAGACAATCTCTGTACGAGGAACCATTATTTCCTTCGCAATGCGATTATCAAATTCAAAGATTCTATTTACATACTTAAACTCAGATTGGTTGATTTCGCCGCTTTCATAGCTTTCCGATAAAATAATGCGAAGTTCTTCTTCTGAATGAGCCAATTCGTGTTCTGAAGCAGGCTTTAATCCAAACATGCTGGTCAATAGGCGGGCAGAACCATTCAGCGCCCAAATGATCGGATACATAACCCGGTAAAACCAGATTAAAGGACGGGTTGTCAACAGTGTAACCGCCTCTGCCTTTTGAATCGCGAGAGTCTTTGGAGCCAATTCACCTACAACTACATGCAGGAAGGTGATAAAAGCAAATGCAATGCTGAATGAGATAACATGAGAGATGGATGTCGGCAAACCGAAACTGTTGATCACTGGCCGCAGCAGGTGTTCAATTGTCGGTTCGCCCAGCCAGCCGAGGCCCAGGGCTGTAATGGTAATTCCAAGCTGGCAGGCTGAAAGATATTCATCCAAATTCGATATTACTTTCTTGGCAGCAATTGCGTTTTTATTGCCTTCTTCAATTAGCTGATCAATCCTGGAACTTCGTATTTTAACAATGGCAAATTCCGAAGTAACGAAAAAAGCCGTTAAAGCAATTAAAATGGCTATAAAAACCAAGTTTAATATGTCCAAATAAGTTCCCCTTATCCCGCCTGGACGGGCAGGGTGTCACCTCCTGATTTTGTGAAAAATGGGATTAGCTTGTTAAGCCGGATAGGGAACGGAGCAATGCAGTGCTTTCAATTGTGAGCTTCTTGGAAATGCCGTCTTTCTGTTCATCATCCAATGTATTAATCAGCGGCATGAGAACAGCTATCTCCTGATGAAGCTGTTTCATCTGCAATGTGACTGCATTAATATGCTTCTCAACTTCGCCTGTCTGAATCTCCCTTTTCGTTTTCATTTCTAGTTTTCTCTTAATCTCTTCAAGCGGAAGATGCAGTTCTTTGCATTCCTCAATAAACCTTAGATCAGACAATACTTCTTCTGAATATATGCGATAATTTGATTTTGAACGTTTCGCTTTTATTAGGCCAATGCTAGTGTAGTAATCTATTGTTCTTTTAGATACCTTAGCGATATTGGCTAATTCGCCGATACGATAGTAAGCCCCATCATATCACCTCTGTTTGAATACTTATATCTCATGAAAATGCTTTCCATCAAGAGATATAGTTAGAATTTATTATACTTTAGCGCAAACCATACAGTCAAACGTAGCGGTTTGGGAAAAAGGTTTACATTTATTTTATGAAAATATGCGTTAAATATGAAGTGAAAAGATTCAGAAAAATTAATTTTTTAATCAATAACCAGGAGCAAAAAATTAACTCCTGGTTATTAGGGTCATATTTTCACAACCTCAATATAAGAAATATGGTGCCCGTGCATTTCTTTAATAATAAATCTATATCCTTCTTCTTCTATAAAATCCCCCTGAGCAGCATCATATTTCTGGGTCATCATCCAGCCTCCGATGGTGTCGACATCATCTTCATCTAATGATGTTCCCAAGAGATCATTTGTTTCGGTAATCAAGAGCTTCGCATCCAGAATATAATGATTTTCTCCTGATTTTTGAACAAGCGGCAGTTCGTCGGCATCAAATTCATCACGAATTTCACCGACAATTTCTTCAAGTATATCTTCAACTGTAACCACTCCAGCTGTTCCGCCGTACTCATCAAGAAGGATTGCCATATGGGAACGTTCTTTTTGCATTCTTAAAAGCAAATCGTGTATCGGAACGGTTTCAATTACCCTGATGACAGGCTTAATATATTGCCGTAACGGATGTTTGCCTTCACATTTTTTCCTTACACAGTCAGTTAAGATTTCCTTTACATTAATTATACCGAGAATATTATCTTTATCTCCCGCCGTAACCGGATATCTGGTGTACCGTTCATTCAATATGAGGTCCAGGATTTCTGACAATGAAGAATCTTCCTGAAGGGTGACAATCTCGGTCCGGGGAACCATTATTTCTTTAGCAATTCTATTGTCAAACTCAAAAATTCGATCTACATACTGATATTCCGATGGATTTATTTCACCGCTCTTTAAGCTTTCAGAAAGAATGATCCGAAGCTCTTCCTCTGAATGGGCCATTTCATGTTCTGAAACTGGCTTCAGTCCAAATAGTCCTGTTACAATTCTTGCTGAACCATTTAAAATCCAAATAAATGGATACATAATCCTGTAAAATAATATTAACGGCTTTGAAAAGGATAGGGTTATTGCCTCAGCTTTTTGAATGGCAAAGGTCTTTGGCGCAAGTTCTCCAATTACCACATGAAGGAATGTCACAATAGCAAAAGCAATGACAAAAGAGAGGATGTGAGAAACGGAGGCCTGCAAGTTTATACTTTCAAAAACAGGATGAAGCAGCCTCTCAATGGTAGGTTCACCAAGCCATCCGAGGCCCAATGCTGTAATCGTAATGCCAAGCTGGCAGGCAGACAAATATTCATCCAGACTTCTAATAACCTGTTTTGCTGAACGGGCTTTAGGATTTCCTTCCGCAAGTAGCTGGTCAATTCGTGAAGTTCTCACTTTAACAATGGCAAATTCAGATGCAACAAAAAAAGCCGTTAATGCAATTAAGAAAAATAATAAGAATAGGTTAAGGGTGATCATATAAAATCCTTACACGATATGTAAGGGGCTTGCACCTCCTTTATAATAAGTACTTTTCCCTTATTCATAAATTTTACAAATAAACCGCAAATAAAGGATTTCCTTTAAATGAAATTACCCTTAATTGGGAAGAACATAACCAGGAAAAATAAAAAAAGCCTGAGAGCAGGCTTTTTCGAAAGATAAACGTATTTCTGAAGTTAGATAACTGTCTAGCCCGGGGCGCCTTCCGCTTTTTTTATTAATAATTCCATTCTCTTGCCAGGAGTCCGTATACGGCAAGATCGTGATATCGATTGTAAAGAAACTCTCCATCACGGATAATTCCTTCTTGGCGAAAGCCGAGCCGCTCAGGTATTGCACGGCTCTTTCCATTTCCGGTCCCGCAGCGTATCTCGATTCTGTTCAGTTTTAAATCAAAAAATGCATGATTAATCATAGCCTGCACGCTTCGTGTCATAATTCCATTTCCTTCAAAATCTTTTGCAAGATAATATCCAATACTGGTTTGTCTATTGTTCCAGTCTATCTGGTGAAAACCAATGGACCCTGCCAGTCTTCCCTGGTAACGTATTCCGGCATTAAATCCATTATTATCGGCAAACTGTTTCAGCCATATCGGTATAATGGAATGATACTGTACAGGGGAGGCCATATTATCAACCCATGGGAGCCATTCTCTTAAATGACTGCGGTTCCGGTCCACTAAGCTGAAAAGCTCTTCCGAATGATGCAGCTGAAATAATTGCAATTCTAAATCTTCATCAACTTTTAAGGAAAACATAGGACAATCTCCTCCATTAGTCTGTAAATACATTTATATTAATCTGAAATTGGAAAAAAATATATTTATTTTTAATATTTTTTCGTTTTTTTGAAAACCTTCAAGGCAGAAAATAAGAAAAAGCTGCTCCTCAAGTTGGAGTCAGCCTTTGGCATTTGTCTGTTTTTCAGTTGGAAGGATTATACTGAAAACGGTCCAATCCGATTCTGTATCACATGTCAGGGTTCCCTGATGTTTTTCAATTATCTCTCTGCATACAAATAAACCCAAGCCGGTTCCAAGTGTTTTGGTAGTAACAAAAGGTTCGAATATGGAACTGACGAGATGCTCAGGTATTCTCGGTCCATTGTTTGCAATATCAAGCTTTATGCGTCCATCTGGAGTCAATTTGCTTTTAATATGAATAATAGGGTCCCTGCGGTACTGTGTAAGCACATCAATGGCGTTGAAAATGATATTAATGAATACTTGACGGATTTCATCTGCATAGCCATTCAAATATATTTTTTCGTTCATATCCTGAAGGATTTTAACCTTTCCATCTAGGATGCTGGGATATAAAAATATGAGAACTTCATCTATTAATTCATTTAAAGAAAAAGTGATTTTTTCTTTTCCGATCAGTTCTTTTTTTGAAAGAAGCAAAAATTGAGAAATCCGAAAGTTCAGCTGTTCCAGTTCATTTGAAATAATGTCCAAATATTTCATGGAGGGATTTTCGGATCTTAATAGCTGGATAAACCCCTGTACAGATGTAAGTGGATTTCTGAACTCATGAATAAAGCTGGAAGTCATTTGGCCAAGCAGCGTCAATCGATCTTTATGGGTAGAGTCGATAAATTGTGTCTTTTCCTTAATGATCTGGTCTTTGGCATCCGTGTATCTTGATACAGCATGATATAAGAATTTATCAAAGCAATAACCAATTCTTTCATACTGCCTCTGAAGTTCATGAAAATGAATATTGGAACGATTCAATATATCGAGAACGATTGTCCGGCCCAAATTGACATTATAAACAAAGTCTCCAATATTAATCTCTGCTTTTACTCGCTGTTCAGCGACAGAGTAGGCCAGCCGCTGAATATATTCTTCAAGTTCATCGCCGTCTTTAATCAAAAATTGAATTATCAATTGGAACATGGCGTTGCCATTATCTTTGATTGTATCTTTAAAAGGATCATCCGTATTAATGAGGATTTTATCATTCCATTCAATTAAAAGGTTCTCTTTCTCCTTAAGCAGAAGTTCCAATATGGCATTATTTGTTTCAATCGTCATTTTACCCTCCACTTTTTTCACATAAAAACAGTTATCTCATAAGATTTCGATAGATTACAGCAAAATCCTCTGTTAATTTAATGGAAAATAACAGTAATTTTATCCTATATTTTAAAGCTATACTCGTGACAAAAAACACAGTCGTTTTTATGGGAATATTGGTATATTTAAAGGACAAGGCAGTTTTTTATTTGTAAAATTGTCACTAATTCTTTTATAATATAGGAATAAGTGTAAAATTACACCAACAACGAAAAGGAATGAAGCTGCATTGACTAGAGATGAAATTATACTGAAAGTTTCAGATAAGATCCGTCTTATCCGTACAGAGGCAGGATACACACAGGATAAGATGGCGGAAATTATTGGTGTTTCAAAGAAGACCCTGGTTCAAATTGAGAAAGGGCGTGCGGAAGCAGGATGGTCAACAGTGGTAGCTGTTTGTGCATTATTCAGGGAAACGGAAACTGTCCGATTTTTGTTTGGAAATGAACCGCTTGAAGTTCTGGAGACTATTGCAAGAGAAGGAATCGATTATAGGAAGGAAAAGACTCTTGGCGGAAAGATCTGGTGGCGGGAATTGAAGAGAAGCAACGGTTTGATCCTTCAGCAGAATATAATCAGCCAGCATTACCGGATTATTGACCAGGACCATTTTAGAATTTACAGCAGTTTCGATGAAGTGTCTTCTAAAGAACGGTTTGAGGAGCTTGCTGCAGAGAATAAAGGCCATCATTAATGATAGCTGTATTTTATTATAAAATTAAAAAAAGCAGCCGCTAGGCTGCTTTCCAGCNTGCGTCGAATCTGTAAAAAGAACACGACCGCCGACCATCTTATTGTTTATAGCCTGGAGGACAATTTCATCAAAGATTTCTTGAAAAATATCAGTACCTTTAAATCGATTTTGCCGATTGAAACTAATTGTAGAATGATGAGGAACAGAATCTCTGAATTTCAAACCTAAAAACCAACGGTATGCGATGTTCATTTTAATTTCCTGTTCTAATTGTCTTTCTGAACGGATGCCGTACAAATAGCCAATAAACATCATTTTGAATAGAAGCAGAGGGTCGGTTGGTCGACCGTTGTCTTCACTATAATAAGGACGAACCTTATCTAAGATAGTTGAAAAATCTATGTACTGGTCAATTTTTCGAAGAAGATGGTCCGAAGGAACAAGTTCATCTATAGAAACAAATTCAATTTCATTTTGAGAAGATTCTTTGGGTTTAAACATGTAAATTCACCACTATCTATTATGATTTATTAATTTAATTATAACATATTAACGCGGTGAATAATTAAAGTTAAATTACAAAATAAAGGCTGTCGACAGTTTCTCGACAGCCTGAAAAGCAGCCGCTAGGCTGCTTTCCTGCTTTAAGGCATTAGCGGGTTTTCCTTATCTTTAGCTATAAGGACTGGGCAAGGAGCATTTTTGGCAATTTTTGAACTGGTGCTCCCAATGAACATTTTCTTAATTCCGCCTTTGCCTGAGTTTCCCACTATAATTAAATCGGCGTTTTCGACCGCAGCATATTCACATATGCTGTCAGCGGGACTTCCCTCAATAACATCGAACTTCACATTAATGTTGTAAGGCTCAAGAATTTCCCTTGCATTGTAAAAAGTATTGTCTACACTATGCTTCACTCTTGCGTGAGTCGTGGCTGTGGATCCATCATGATATACCGGCAGGGGAGGTATTTGAATTCCTTCCAGCAGATAGCCATTTGTTCTTACTGGCTCTACCGCTTTCTCATTGCTTATGGGAACATTTTCAATGGTCTCCTCAAAGACCTGTGCAATCAGGAGCTTGGTTTCTGGATGCTGCTTAACCAATTCAATCGCCATATTTAAAGCCTGTCTGCTTCCATCTGTGTCATCATAGCCGACTACAATTTTATCAAAGTACATAATTATTCACCCCTTCTTAAAGTAAGGAAACTTATTGAACATATACCCTTCATTGCAAGTAATCAATCATTGTGAAGCAAATGGCACCTGATAAATTTGTTCAAACCCCCACAAATAATGATATTGCTTCGTACATTCTAGTATTAATGATAATTAAGGCAAACTCATATGGAGTAAGACATACTTATCAGCAAGGATAAATGTAATATGAAATTCAAATATGGATATGGAATAAATGGCTAAGGATAGTTTCCAAACGTCTGCAAAAATTCCAGTATTATCAAAAAGAAAGCATTCGGTCTTCGATTGCTTTTTTTCATTGTTAGCCCGCTTGGGAGTTTTGTCACCATTTAAACTGGAGAGTAATTCCGGGTCTTACAGACTAAAAAATTTAATTTACAAAAGATGAGTAATATCTGAGATTTTGGGTAAATGTATATGTCCAGCAGAATTCATAGTTTTTAGTTGGGAACAAAATACTATATGAAAACATATTCTTTGCAGGTATGCTGATATCGGTATACTATATGGGATGCCGTTAAAATATCCAAATGATATTCAGCAAGAAATATTGGAGGAATTATGAGAGAGAGAACTTCATTTATTAGAAAGTTTCAGTCAACTTGGAAAAAGCTGCACCTGACACAGGTATCCTTATTGCTTGCATCTACGTTCGTCTTGGCTTTTTTAAGCTTCGTATATTTTTCATACAAGGATGCGGATATAAGTGCGCTTGAAGCAGGACTTGCACAATCTACAGTCATTTATGACGCTGATGGGGAAGTAGCCAGCAAGATCTCCGCAAACAAAAATGAAGGCATTTCAATTGATGAAATTCCTGATCATATGAAGAATGCTGTTATTGCTATTGAAGACCACCGTTTTTATGAACATGGAGGAATCGATTTAAAAGGAATAGGCAGGGCCCTTCTTACGAACCTGAAGGCAGGCGGAATTGTCGAGGGGGGGAGTACGCTTACCCAGCAGCTTACTAAAAACGCCCTATTGTCTGCAGAGAAAACATATAAAAGGAAACTGGAAGAATTCTTCCTTGCGCTTGAGATAGAAAAGGAATACAGCAAAGACGAAATTCTTCAAATGTATTTAAACCAGGTTTATTTTGGAGAAGGCGCCTGGGGCATAAAGCGTGCAGCAATGAAATACTATGCAAAGGATGTTGAGGATCTCTCAATTAGCGAAGCTGCGCTGCTTGCAGGGCTGGTTAAAGCCCCTTCAGCCATCAATCCTTATCAAAATGAAGAAAAAGCAATTGAAAGAAGAAACCTCGTGCTTGATCGCATGAAGGAACACAACTTTATTACAGAAAAAGAATGGGAAAAAGCAAAAAATGAACAGCTTGTATTTAAAGACGGCGGGGGAGACCCCCTTAAAGGGAAATACCCTTATTATGTAGATGTTGTCCTTGAAGAGGCTATTAATAAATATAATATTTCCCTTGACGATCTTCTTAGTAACGGCTATCAAATTTATACTGAGCTTGATCAGAATATGCAGAGCAGCGTAGAAGATACCTACAAAAATGATCAATTATTCCCTAAAGGTACGGGAGATCAGCCGGTGCAGAGCGGAGCCATCCTTCTTGATCCCAAAAATGGCGGAATCCGTGCCCTTGAAGGAGGAAGAGGGGAACACACCCTTCTGGGCCATAACCGTGCTGTCCATAAAGTAGGCCAGCCTGGATCGACAATGAAGCCGATTGTTCCATACGCAGCTGCCCTGGAAGAAGGCTGGAATATCACTGATGAACTTAAAGATGAAAGAATGACATTTGGCGAAGATTATGAGCCAAATAACTATAATGGGCAGTTTCGAGGCAAAGTGCCAATGTATGAAGCAGTAAAGGACTCTTTGAATGTCCCTGCTGTATGGCTTCTGGATGAGATTGGTGTGGATAAAGGGGTAGATGCCGCGAAGAGGTTTGGCATACCCGAAGATGCCATCAATCAAAATCTCGCACTCGCCCTTGGAGGCACAAGTGAAGGGGTTTCTCCGCTAACCATGGCACAGGCATATGCTGTGTTTGCAAATGGCGGAGAAAGGCCTGAAGCCCACTCCATTACAAAAATAGTTGATAAAGATGGCAAGACAGTAGGAGAATGGAAAGGTGAAAACACCAGAGTCATTTCAAAGGATGTTGCCGACAAAGTGACAACCATGCTTCTCGGGGTAGTTCAGCATGGAACAGGGAAGGCTGCCCAAATACCCGGCAGAGAAGTTGCTGGGAAAACAGGAAGTACACAAATGACCATCGAAGGCATAGATGGCGTTAAGGACCAATGGTTTGTCGGCTATACGCCACAGCTTGTAGGTGCTGTGTGGGTCGGCCATGATAAGTCAGATGCCAATAACTATCTTACAACCTCCAGCAGTGAAGGTACGGCTCCGATATTCCGGGAAATCATGTCAGAAGCCCTGAAAAATGAGGAAGCAGTATCATTCAATGTTCCTCAAATTGCCGGACTGATGGAACAAAGGCAAAGGGAACAGGAAAGAAAAGTATGGCAGGAAAACATTAAAAAGGAAACAGTGAAGATAAAAGAAAAAATTGGAAAAGAAAAAGAAAAGTGGAAAGAGAAAGAGAAAGGCAAAGGGAAAGGTAAAGAAAAAAAGGATGATTAATAATATACATTTAAAGAGTACAGGTGAAAATCTGTACTCTTTTTTATTAATTCGAGCAAAATTAAAAGGCCTGATCAGGCCTTTTTGAAAAGATAGGAATATATAAATTTTGAAGTTAGATAGCTGTCTAGCTCCAGGCGCCATCGGCTCGTCTTATGCTTGTCGCCGATAAGCGGGCGCCTTCCGCTTTTCTTATTTAGAATAACCAGCTGATTATTGCGCCAATTACCACAATCGCTCCAACTACCATAAATATTGTACGTATCATCTATCTTCACTCCAATCACTTTGCAATAAAATGATCATTTAAAGCTGAAATGTTTCAGCTGAATTGATCAAGCGTTTTTTTGACATGCGAAGCACTGCAACATAGGTATTGCACATTTCTTTGATGTGCTCCAGATGATTCTTAACGTCATTTCCCTCAACAATGATCTTCAGGGACGTTTGTGGTTTCACCGTTAATAGGAAGGACACTAATTTAGACAGGTTTGAGGCATCCACAGCTTTGTGTTTGCTATAGAGATATGTAGTGCCTTCAAATTGTTTTGATGCTTGATATATTTCAAGCATTTTTTTCATTGTGAACCTATTTTGGACTAAAACATTTGTAGAAATAATTTCTTTCATTTTTAAAATCTCCTTTTAAAAAAGTATATATTAATAAATTACTGGTGAGGTTGTACTAGGGATTTACCCAGGTGATGGCAGCCGTAAACCACCCTGTATCAAAGTGTGAATTATTACCTTTTTTAAGTCATCAATTATATTTAGGGTTGAGGCACCATCAGTCTCCAGCAGGAGATAAAAACCATCAAAAGCCGCTTAACCAAATGTTTGTCTCTATTTAAACTGATGATATAAACAGGGAAACAGAGGTAAAACGGATGAAAAAATTTAAAGAAATCTTTCAAAATGCCAATTATGTGAAATTGTTTTTCGCCAACTTTACTTCACAAATGGGCAGCACGATTGGTTTAACAGCATTTATGTTTTATTTGCTTGATCGTTTCTCGGAACAGCCTTTTTATGCCACATTAACTGAATTGATGTTCTCTGTTCCGACATTGGCTGTGTTTTTTTTAGTTGGAGTGTTTGCGGATAGGTTGGATCGCCAGAAAATAGCTTATTATTGCGACTGGATCAGCGCTTTATTATCCATTGTGCTTTTGCTGACTATTATCATCGGCTGGATGCCGCTGGTATTTGCAGTATTGTTCCTAAGGAGTGCAATTCAGAAATTCTTCTTCCCCGCTGAGCATGCAATGATTCAAGGGATATTGAAAAACGAAGATTATACAACTGCTGCGGGCCTAAACCAGGTTGTGATGGGTCTTTTCATGCTGTTCGGAAATGGCATTGGTATTTTTGTATACTGGACAGTGGGAGTATATGGCGCTATTTTGACTGATGCACTTACCTTTATCATCAGTGCATTATTAATAAGATCCTGCCGTATCCCCGAAGAAGTCCGCCTGCCAAATGGAAGCCACAAGCTTAATGACTTAAATATCGCGCTTGTCTTCAAGGACTTTAATCTGGGGATGAAATATATTCTCCAGCATAAGTTATTATCTGCCTTGCTTGTTGGATTCTTCGTTTTCGGAGTGGTAAACGGAGGATTTTCGGTAATGCCTATTTTCATGCTGAAATATAAGCTCGAGCCGCAATCCTATGAAGAATATTCAATTTTGCTTGGAGTGATCTTTGGGGCTGGTGTGCTGATTGGAAGCTTTGTCGCTTCGCTATTAACTCAAAAAATCAAACTTTATCAGCTTATTATTGCAGGCCTCCTAATTTCGGGAAGCTTCATTATTGCTGCATCTTTCTCAGGAAATACCTTGACATTTCTGGTTTTATTATTTGCTGCTTCATTTGGGCTTCCATTGGTGAATATAGCCATAGGAGGCTGGATGCCAAGCATTGTTGATCCTAAAATGATGGGAAGGGTACAGGGGTGGATCAGCCCTTTAATGATGCTGTCTCAATCGTTAACATTGGGCTTCATCGCTCTCAGTTTCCCGGATATTCTCAAAGTAGAAATGCTATTTTGGATGGTAGGCGGGTGCTTAGCGCTGGTAGGAGTTTTTTACAGCCTTGTCTTGCCGAAGCTGACGAAAAAATCTGAGGAAAATGTAAAAACACATTCTTTGGAAAAAAGGAGCTTTCAAAGTTGAACAACATCCATACCATAAAAGGTCATTAAGCCACTGGATTACTGCTAGCCTCCAGAAGAACTCTTCGAATCCTTCAATAATCATGATGCTTAGAATCGTATCTTTAGGTTTTGTAAGCCAAATACTTAAAATTTGAATAATGAGCAGGTCCCTAATAATCCTGAAAAGCCCTTACCTTTACGTCATATGAAGGGATTCTGTCTATATCTTTTGTATTATAAAATACAAGGCATAAGTTTCATGCAAATTATAACATTTGATGAGCAGGCAAATAAAAAAATAAATATTATACTAGTATTGAGTCCTGCCAAATGAGGTTTGGGACAGCCGGTGATTGGCTAGTGGATATTTTTCCATTTTGCCAGTGCCGGTTTTTTGTTAGATAATAATGGATAAATAGATTCTTTAAAATAAAGGAAGGTGACGTTTTGAAAAAGATAGACTCTATTACTAGGAGGGAACGAATAGCAAGTTTTTATATTTATTCTATTTCCTTTCTTGGCGTTATAGCTATTATCTTTTCTATATTTAAGAGTGAAATGCCTTCTGAACCCATAATCCTTTTGCTGTTAGCTGTGTTTTTGGGGATTACTGAATATTTTCCAATCCGTATTGGAAGAGGAGGTATTACACTCAGCCTTACGCTTATTTATCCAATGAATTGGGCGTTTGGAATACATATAACGGTTGTTGCTTGTGTATGTGCGATGGTATTGACTCATACCCTTCGCCGATTGCCCATGCAAAGGACACTATTTAATTGCACCCAATTTGCTTTTAGTATCATTTTGGCAGAATGGTTTACTAAAGAATGTATTTCTCTTTTTATTAACGAGATGAACTTGCCAGTTTTATATGAAGGAATAATAAGCTTGCTTGTATTTACTGTATTTTTTTGTCTTATCAACACCCTTTTATATGACTTTTTAATGGTGCTTCTTCCTCAGCCATATTCACTGGAACAGTGGTACAAGAAAAATATATTACTATTATTGAGTGCAAGTTTTTGCCTATGCTACGCCTCCCTTATATATATTCTAGAACACCGATATCGCGGAGAGTTGGATGAAATAACAGTTCTGTTCTTCTTTTTCCCGCTTGTAGCCATTTGCATCATCAGTTCCTTCATTCGGCAATTACGGATTGAAAAAGAACGATTATATAACCTTTTTTCCATAACCACAGAGTTAAGTCACGGACTATCAGCCGGAAACTTACATCAGGTGAAACAATCACTTAAAGGATTCTTGGGGATTCAGGCTTATGCTTTATGGACAAAAGATGAAGGCAGCTGGATGCTTTTGCTAAAGGATGGAAAGGTACATTCCAATCGTTCAAGTACTTCTGATCTCCATCTGAATTTTGAAGAAATATCTGAACCCTTTGTTGTTTCTGATTGGAAAACAGGTACGGCTCCGGGAGATGATGTATTTGAAGATGTCATACGTTCCCTTGTCTATCTGCCGCTTAAAGTAAACAAAGAATTGGTAGGGATGTTTGTTGCAGGTAAAAGCAGGGGGGCGAGTTTTATTACCGAAGATATTCAGTCCTTATCTACGTTTGCCAACCAATTGAGCAGCTTGCTTAAAACACGGTCGCTTGTCGCCGAACAGGAAAAACGAATGATTTTGGAAGAAAGAAACCGACTTGCCCGGGAAATTCACGATGGAATTGCACAAGTATTAGCAGGGGTCATATTTCAGCTGGAATCCGCTTTGAGACAGTCTGCTGATCAATCAGGAAACATGGAGCAAGTGGTAGACAAAAATATAAAAAAATTACGCAATAGTTTAGGGGAAGTGCGCTATTCAATCTATGCGTTAAAGCCATATCCTACCCAAAGGCTAGGGTTAAAACATGCAATTGCAACTAAAATTCAATCAATAAAACAAGAAAATGATCTAGCGATTAAATATCATGAAAGGGGCCGTTCTCGAACACTCAGTTTTACAAAAGAACGAGTCATCTTCGATACTTTGCAGGAAAGCTTGCAGAATATTGTAAAGCATGCAAAAGCGGACGAAGTTGACATTCTCCTAAGCTATCAACGTGAACATGTGCTTTTAAAGGTGAAGGATAACGGGGTTGGCTTTTCCCTTTTTGAATCCATGATTAAAACAAAGCACGAGCCTCATTATGGTATATTGCATATGAATGAACAAGCTGAACAGTTAGGTGCAACCCTGCAGATTGATAGTTCAGTAGGAAAAGGCACAGAAATTACATTATTAATTCCAGATTCAGAAAAAAAGGAGGGGTATCATGATTCAAGTATTATTAGTGGATGATCATACGGTTTTGCGTGATGGAATTCGGAGCATATTGGATCTCGAAACTGACATAGTAGTTGTAGGAGAAGCCGTATCCGGGGATGAGGTATTGAAGAAAGTAGAGGAGTGTAAACCTGATTGTATTTTGATGGACATCAATCTCCCTGGGAAAAATGGAATTGAGGTTACGTCACTTGTGAAAAGTCAGCATCCGAATTGCCGCGTTCTTGTGTTGACGATGTTTGAAGATGATGAGTACTTAATTGAAGCACTGCGGGCTGGTGCAGATGGCTATTTATTAAAGGATTCGTCATCTGAACAAGTGGTGGCAGCCATTCGAATGGTATCACTAGGAGATTCTATTATTCATCCTCGCATGACCAAAAAGTTAATTACATATCATCACCAGCAAACGCAATCAGAATCAAATGAAATTAAGCTGACAGAGCGTGAAAAAGAAATACTGTTTGAATTGGTCAAAGGTCTTAGCAACAAAGAAATCGCTGAAGCCTTATTTATCAGTGACAAGACTGTCAAAATTCATATCAATAAGATTTTTAAAAAGCTGAATGTGAAAAGCCGTTCACAGGCAGTCATATATGCCGTTCGAAATCAGCTTGTGCCATTTTCTTAAAAGAACTATCCTGCGCCTGCATAAGGTGCGGATAGTTCTTTTGTTTTATGTTGGCATAGAACCAAAAGCTGCAGCAATTATACCTTTTGATTAATATTCAGAAAAGTAAAAATAATGGATGATAAAGTAGATTTAAAATTTACTAGTTTTATTACATTTATTATTTTATTAGGAAATGGAGATAGGTTCATGAAAAAAAGAAAAATAAAGGCATGGAATGACCACAGCAGCGANGTCGCAAATGGCTGAAAAAAAGGTGGAACAAGGAGGACAATTATTTTTTGATAAGGATAAGATCGAAACAGGTCAAAAAGATTCACTATATAATGACGTTAATAAAGAAGGTTTGGCTAAAGCATATAAACCGAATGATACGGTGCGCTTAATCGTAGAAGTTGAACAGCCAGCAGAAATTGAGAAAACAGCCAAAAGCAAAAAAGCTTTATATAAACAAAAGCAAGATACCGTAATCGAGCAAATCTCAAAAGAAAAAAATTCTAAATCAGATGCTCCTATTAAAGTGAAGCATCGTTTTTTCGAAGGATTTAACGGATTCAGTGTAGAAACAGAGTTCCAAAATATAAAAGATATCAAGTCCATTCCAGGGGTTATGAATGTCCATGTCGCCTTTCCAGGAAAATATGGCAGCAAGTAAAGAATTAGTACAAGCTCAAAAAGTATGGGAACAATATGGTTATAAAGGTGAGGGATTAGTAGTCGCGGTCGTAGATTCAGGGATTGATTATACACATCAAGATATGACATTAACTGATAAAGCAAAGGCAAAAGAGAAATTAACTCAAAGTGGAATTAAAAGTAAATTGGATGAAACAGCTGTAAACGATGTTTGGTATTCCGATAAAGTCCCAACAGGCTATGATTGGGCTGACGATGATACTGATGTCATTCCTGCAGGAAATGGAAGTTCGCATGGGACACACGTTGCTGGAACAATTGGAGCAGACGGGGACGAAACGAATGGCGGAGTCGAGGGTATTGCACCAGGTGTTCAACTCTTAGCTGAGAAGGTGTTCTCCGATAAAGGTGGCGGAGCCTATGAGGATGATATTATTGCTGGAATAGAGCATGCAGTAACAATGGGCGCAGATGTGATAAACATGAGCTTAGGTTCTGATGCAGGCTTTGTAGGGGAAGAAAATGATCCGATACAAAAAGCCATTCGAGTTGCGACAGAACAAGGTACACTTGTTGTAGTAGCGGCTGGTAATTCCGCTTATAGTACTAAACATAATTTATTATTTCCATCGGCTTTTAATCCATATGCAGAAAATCCTGATATTGGAACAGTTAGTGAGCCATCTGTAGGTCCATACGCTTTATCAGTTGCTTCTTATGAAAATACACAAATGCATTTAAATACTCTATCAGAAACAAATGGTTTAAAGCTTCCTTTCCAAGATCAAACTCAATATGGGAAGCCTAACTTTAAACTCTCAAAATTTTTAAAACCGAATGAAGAGTATGAGCTAGTATTTGTAGGCGAAGGATCCAAGGATGCTGACTTTACTAGTGATGGTAAAAACGTTGCAGGGAAAATTGTCGTAGCAAAATTATTGAATCAATATACTTCTTATTCTTTTATTCAGTTTAAAGCAGCAAAATTTGGAGCAAAAGCAGCAATCATCATACCACCAGATAGTATGGCTGATTATCCATATCTAAGATTGAGTGAATCTTCAATTCCAGCTGCTACAACGGGTAAGGCTCCAGGGCAAGAACTAATTAATAAACTAACGAATAATCAAATTGTAAAGATGAAATTAACAGGCGATACTTGGGTCGATAATGCAAACAAAAACACGATGTCTTATTTCTCATCCATTGGTTCACCACATACATTAGATTTTAAACCAGAGATTTCTGCTCCTGGTGGAAATATTTATTCGACTGTACCCGGAAATGATTATGAAATTATGAGCGGTACATCCATGGCAGCTCCTCATGTGGCAGGCGGATCAGCATTGCTTCTGCAAGCCTTATATGAAAAAGGGTTATCTCATTCAAAGAAAACAGCGTTAAAGTCAAAAATTGCATTGATGAATACAGCACAGGTAGTAGAAGATCCCCGTACGAATAATAAGGTACCGTATTCTCCTCGTGTCCAAGGATCTGGCTTAATGCAAATTCAAAATGCGATTAAGACACCTGTTATTGTTACCAGCAAAGATACTCCTCTTGAGCAAGCAGGAGCAGTTGCGTTAAAAGAGATTAAGGGAAACCATACGCACTTCGAGTTGAATGTGGAAGCTCTTAAAAACGTAGATGTAAAAGAATTGGAGTATACGGTGTATGTAGATGTTTTGACGGATGAAACAGAAACAAAAGAATTTGACTTAGACAATGATGGAACGCTGGATTCCAAAGAATATTTAACTTTAACAAGCAAGCATGTACAAGGCGCTACCTCATTAGTGAACGGGAAAGTAGTCACTCATACACAAGGAACGAAAATTAAAATTAAACCGGGACAAGAAAAAGAACTCGATGTAACACTTTTATTGCCGAGGAACTTAAAGAAAGATGCATTTGTTGAGGGGTATGTTCGCTTAGTCCCAACTGGAAAAAACAGTAATGCAGCAGTTCCTTTAACTGTTCCATATATGGGCTTCTATGGAAAATGGGATGAACCACAAAATATTGATCTTCCAGCATGGGAAAAAGATGCATTTTTAGGTTATACCGCACTTTGGGATGGCACATCAGAACGTTATCCAAAGGGATATGATTCTACCAATGGCACATTTGACCTTAACAAAATTGCCATCTCGCCAAACTTCCATCTAATCGGTATTTATTCTTCCTTTACTGCTTTACGTAATTTACAAAAAACAGAAATGTATATCGAAGATCAATCAGGAAATATCGTTAAATATTTAGGTGATTTCAGTGAATTTACAGGTAAACCTTGGAAATTCAGAAAAAGTATTATGTCATTTGGAGACACTAATTACAATGAACTTTACGCTTGGGATATGAAAGATGAGTCTGGACAATTTGTATCCGATGGAAAATATCAATATGTTATTAAAACGACATTAGACTATCCAGGGGCAAGACCACAAGAAGTTAAAATGCCTGTGAAAGTAGATTCCAAACTTCCTAATGTTACAGACATTAAGGTAACCCCAGTAGATGGAAAATACGAAATATCCTGGAATGGCACAGATAATGAAAACGGAAGTGGATATGCTGCTTCAATGGTTTGGGTTAACGGTAATTACTATACACCAGGAAATGCGACTACATTACTCTTAAACAATGAACCAAAAAGTATTGTTGTAGTTGGAGCGGATTACGCATATAATCACTCTTACACCGTTTGGGGAGATCAAGATCCAAAATATATGAGCGAATGGATGGTTCTTTCCAATTCAAGTGTATATCCGAACAAAAATATAAACCAAAACACTCCAGCAGAAATTGATTACTTTGCCCAAAACAGATCAGACTGGACATTTAATGTAAAAGATATAAATGGAAATATAGTCGATATGATTGAATTTAATAATGAGAAAGAAGTTCATACAGAATGGGCACCTAAGCCTGAGCTTCCAAATGGAGATTATTTTATCTCAGCTGATGTAGTGTCAAAAGACGGTTTTAAAGTAACAACAACGCCTAAAAAAGTAACGGTTCTCCAACAATAAACCGATTACGACCCAAGTGAGGATGATTCACTTGGGTTTTTTCATACCCGGTGCATAGTGCCATTTCTATACGCAAAAGATGAATGATTTAATAAAAAGCCACTGAGTAGTTCTTTTGTTTTATTCTGGTATAGAACTAATTGTTTTAATAATTATTCCTTTTGTTTAATATTCGGAAAGTTAAAAATATCAGATAATAAAGATATAATCATAGTTTACTAGTTTTATTATTTTAATAGGAGAGGAGATATATTATGAAAAAAAGAAAAATAAGGGAAAGTCATGANCACTTACCGTTTTTGCAGAAGGGGATGTTTCGCCAGCTGAGTCGCAAATGGCTGAAGAAAAGGTGGAACAAGGAGGACAATTATTTTTTGATAAGGATAAGATCGAAACAGGTCAAAAAGATTCACTATATAATGACGTTAATAAAGAAGGTTTGGCTAAAGCATATAAACCGAATGATACGGTGCGCTTAATCGTAGAAGTGGAACAGCCAGCAGAAATTGAGAAAACAGCCAAAAGCAAAAAAGCTTTATATAAACAAAAGCAAGATACAGTAATCGAACAAATCTCAAAAGAAAAAAATTCTAAATCAGATGCTCCAATTAAAGTGAAGCATCGTTTTTTCGAAGGGTTTAACGGATTCAGTATAGAAACAGAGTTCCAAAATATAAAAGATATCAAGTCCATTCCAGGGGTTGCGAATGTCCATATTGCCATTCCAGGAAAATATGGCAGCAAGTAAAGAATTAGTACAAGCTCAAAAAGTATGGGAACAATATGGTTATAAAGGTGAAGGATTAGTAGTAGCGGTCGTTGATTCCGGGATTGATTATACGCACAAAGATATGACATTATCTGATGCAGCCAAAGCGAAAGAAAAATGGACTCAAGATAAAATTAATCAAAAATTTGCTGAGACAGACGTAAACGAAATTTGGTATTCCGACAAAGTTCCAACAGGATATGACTGGGCAGACAAAGATACCAATGTCATTCCGGGTACAAAAGGCAGTCCGCATGGTACACACGTGGCTGGTACAATTGGAGCAAATGGAGACGATACAAAAGGTGGAGTCGAGGGGATTGCACCAGGTGTTCAACTATTAGCTGAGAAGGTGTTTTCAGATAATGGCGGCGGTGCCTATGAGGATGATATTATCGCAGGTATTGAGCATGCAGTAACAATGGGTGCAGATGTAATTAACATGAGTTTAGGTGTCGATGCAGGCTATGTAGATGAAGAATTTGATCCGATCCAAAAAACCATTCGAGTTGCGACAGAACAAGGCACCCTTGTTGTAGCGGCAGCCGGTAATTCAGCTTACAGTACGAAGAATAACATTACTCTCTCTTCATTAAAGCCATATGCAGAAAATCCTGATATTGGAACAGTTGGGGCACCGGGTGTAAGTCCATATGCTCTATCAGTTGCTTCCTATGAAAATACAAAACTTCATTTAAATGCACTAGCAGATGCAAGTGGTTTTTCGGTGCCGTTCAAAGATCAAACGCAATTTCCAGCATCGTATAACTTTAAAGTCTCTAAGGTTCTTTCGCCAGATGAACCTTATGATTTGGTATATGTCGGGGAAGGAAAGAATGCTTCAGATTATCCTAAAGGCAAAACTGACTACATTGCAGTGGTTAAACTATTAAATTCATATAGTACTGTTTCATCCATTCAGTGGGAAGCTAAGAGGGCAGGAGCAAAGGCGATTATTATGATACCACCTGCAAATTGGTCAGATTATACTACACTGCCAGTAACGCCGACTGCAGCACCAACGGCATCAACAAGTAAAGCTGCGGGTGAAGCATTGTTAAGTAAAATGGGCAGTCTGCCAAGCGGTGAATATTTAAGTATGAAATATACAGGCGATACTTGGGCAGAGAATCCAGCGAAGGACACCATGTCCTATTTTTCATCCTTTGGTTCTCCAAGTACATTAGATTTTAAACCAGAGATTTCTGCTCCTGGAGGAAATATTTATTCAACTATACCGGGAAATGATTATGAAGTGATGAGCGGTACATCGATGGCAGCTCCTCATGTGGCAGGCGGATCAGCATTGCTGCTGCAAGCCTTATATGAAAAAGGGTTATCTCATTCAAAGAAAACAGCGTTAAAGGCAAAAATTGCATTGATGAATACAGCACAGGTAGTAGAAGATCCCCGTACGAATAATAAGGTACCGTATTCTCCTCGTGTCCAAGGATCTGGCTTAATGCAAATTCAAAATGCGATTAAGACACCTGTTATTGTTACCAGCAAAGATACTCCTCTTGAGCAAGCAGGAGCAGTTGCGTTAAAAGAGATTAAGGGAAACCATACGCACTTCGAGTTGAATGTGGAAGCTCTTAAAAACGTAGATGTAAAAGAATTGGAGTATACAGTGTATGTAGATGTTTTGACGGATGAAACAGAAACAAAAGAATTTGACTTAGACAATGATGGAACGCTGGATTCCAAAGAATATTTAACTTTAACAAGCAAGCGTGCACAAGGCGCTACCTCATTAGTGAACGGGAAAGTAGTCACTCATACACAAGGAACGAAAATTAAAATTAAACCAGGACAAGAAAAAGAACTCGATGTAAAACTTTTATTGCCGAGGAACCTAAAGAAAGATGCATTTGTTGAGGGTTATGTTCGCTTAGTCCCAACTGGAGAAAACAGTAATGCAGCAGTACCATTAACTGTTCCATATATGGGGTTCTATGGAAAATGGGATGAACCGCGAAATATCGATGCACCTGCATGGGAGAAGGATGCATTTGTAGGATATACAGCCCTTTGGGATGAGAATTCAGAAAGATATCCATTGGGGTATAACCCGTATACTGGAAGGTTCAGTCTTAACCATATTGCATTCTCGAAAAATTATATTCTCGATGGCATCTATCCGTCATTCCAAGCCTTACGTAATTTAGACAAAACTGAAATGTATATTGAAGATCAATCTGGAAATCTCATTAAAAATTTAGGCGATTTTAGTGAATATACTGGTATTCCATGGAAATTTAGAAAAAATATCATGTCATATGGGGATACAAAGTATGACGGATATAAATGGGATATGAAAGACTCATCCGGACAATATGTACCTGATGGTGTTTATCAATATGTTATTAAAACAACATTAGATTTTCCAAACGCAAAACCACAGATTGTTAAAATGCCAATTACGGTAGATTCCGTCGCTCCCACCGTTTCAGATATTAATGTAACGCCAAAGGACGGAAAATATGAAATTACTTTCAATGCCGAAGATAATGCTAGTGACTTTAATTCTGCTGTTGTTTATGTAAATGGTCAATATCATGAAGTGCCACTGGAGCAAAAATCTCTAACTGTCAATACAGAACCGAAAGGCATGGTCATTTTAGCTGTTGATTATGCAGGAAATATATCTTGGACTACGTGGGGAGATCAAAGCTATAATAAACAAAATATGGCCATTCAAACAATCGGTATTACTCCGACTGCTGGTCTTAACCAAACCAAACCAGCAAGTATTTCTGCGTGGGCTTATAACAGAGTAGACTGGACGATCAATGTTAGAAATGCAAGCGGGCAGATTGTAGATTCATCTACAGTGAAAAATGAGCATGCATTAAAAACAAAATGGACACCTGATAAAGATCTTCCAAGTGGCACGTATACGATTTCAGCAGATGTCGAAACAAAAGACGGTTTTAAAGTAACAACAACGCCTAAACAAGTAACAGTTCTCCAACAATAACCCGATTGCGACCCAAGTGAGGTGCATTCACTTGGGTTTTTTCATGCCCGGTGCATCGTGCCATTTCTATACGCAAATGAGGAATGATTAAATAACAAGTTGCAGAGTAGTACTTTTGTTTTATACTGATATAGAACCAATACCAGCAAAATTTACGTCCTATGTTTAATTTTCGGAAAAGTCGAAATGTGGGATGATTATGTCGAAACATGTTTACTAGTTTCATTTATTCATTTATAAATGAACAATTACATTAGATAAGGGGATGCGGTATGAAAAGGAAAAAAATCAGTAAAATTCTTACAGGAACGCTAGCTGTTGGCATGTTACTATCTCAAGGCGCTCCAACTAACGTATTGGCGAAAAGCTCCTTTGAACTGAATCCAGTGGATCATGCGGAAGAAATTCTAAAGAGCCTGTCTTCAGAACAAAGAAAAGCGTTGGAGCAATTGGATGCCAAACCAAACTTTACGATTTCTCCGGATATTAATGTGAATAGTCCAGAATTAGTCAAGGTCATCGTGGAATTTGAACAGGCACCGGCGAAAATTGAAGTGATGAAGCAAGCGGCGAAAGGAACGAAACTATCTTCTGCTGATGCGAATGAAAAAGTAAAAGAATCCCACAAGGCTTTTAAAGAACATGTGCAATCATTGAAATCACAAAAAAACGTAACCAAGTACAAAGCAGAAGATATAAACATCACAAGAGAGTATACAAACGCCATTAACGGTGTAGCGATGACACTGCCTGGAGTGGCCGTGCAGGATTTGCTGCAATCTGGAGTAGTTAATCGTATTTTTAAAGATTACGAAGTAAAAGTGGAACCGCCGGTAAAAACAAAAGAAGTGACCGATCCAAAAATGGCAGACAGTATTCCGCAAATTGGCGTGGACAAGCTTCATGCCGAGAACATTACCGGTAAGGGAATAAAAGTCGGTGTTCTTGATACAGGTATTGACTACAATCATCCAGATTTAAAAGATGCTTATAAAGGCGGATATGATTTTATCGATAATGATGCCGACCCAATGGAAACAACATACGAGGATTGGATCAATGCTGGCAAGCCAGAATATCCTGGTTTAGTGTATTACACAAACCACGGGACACATGTCGCGGGGACAATTGCAGCACAAAAGAAAAACAATGTCGATTACGCTGTAAAAGGGGTAGCACCTGAAGTAGATTTATATGCTTATAGAGTATTAGGACCTTGGGGAGGGGGAGATTCAGCGGGAATCCTTGCTGGAATCGATCAAGCGATTACAGATGGTATGGATGTCATCAATATGTCGCTCGGCGCTAACACCAACGATCCGTTATATGCCACTTCTGTTGCGGTGAATAACGCCATGCTTTCAGGTGTGGTGACAGTTGTTGCCGCAGGTAACGCTGGACCGAATGAAAAAACGCTCGGTTCTCCGGGAACAGCAGCTCTTGGCATTTCAGTAGGAGCAAGTGATGTTTCGATGTCGATTCCGACATTAAATGGTAGCGCTTCCGGCGAAAAATTTGAAAATATACAGCTGCTGGGTAAAGATTTTTCTGATAAGTTAGAAGATTTGAAAGGGAAGTCATTCCCAGTTACATTTGGAGGATTAGGGAAACCAACTGATTTTGAGGGGAAAGATCTGAGCGGGAAAATTGCTTTAATTGAGCGGGGCGAAATTACGTTTGATGAAAAAATAAAAAATGCTAAAAACGCTGGAGCAAAAGCTGTTATTGTGTACAACAATGTTGACGGGCAAATATCTGCCTACTTAGGCGAGGGTGTGGGATATATTCCGTCTTTCCGCCTTTCAAAAGCAGATGGTGAACGTTTAAAGGCGCTTGGAGAGGTACCTTTCACATTTGAAACGTTAAGCAACACAAAAACGGAAGGTGATCACTTAGCAGATTTCAGTTCGCGCGGGCCGGTAAATGGAAATTATGATATTAAGCCGGATGTAGTCGCTCCTGGTGTGTCGATTTTCTCTACAGCACCGGAATATATCAATGATCCGCAGGATGGCATTAATTACGGCAATGCCTATGTGCGCTTATCGGGTACGTCTATGGCTGCTCCTCATACAGCAGGTACAGCAGCATTGATTTTGCAGGAGCATCCGGAATACACTCCTTTCGATGTGAAATCGGCACTCATGAATACTTCAGACGATTTAAAAGAGGATTATTCTGTATACGAAGTGGGTGCAGGACGAATCGATGCTTATCAAGCGGTTCATACAGATACCTCCATCACAGTATGGGATAAGACAAAAAATATCGAAAATGGGAACATCGTAGAAATTGACGAACAAACCGGCTCAATCGTATTCGGCAAATATTATAAAAATGGTAATCAGCCAATTGAAGCAAGTAGAAAGGTGACGGTTCAAAACAACAGCCTGGAAGAAAAATCTTTTAACCTAGAAGTGGAGTATCATGGCGAGCGTAAAGGCATCCAAGATGCAGTGAAGAACGGTGTGAAAGTGGCAGTGCCTTCATCGACTACAGTGGGAAGCGGCCAAGTACAGGAGCTCCAGCCAAAAATCACGATACCAACCAGCGCAGCGACAGGCAGATATGAAGGATATATTCATGTAACGAATGCGAACAATCCGGCTGAAACATATCAAATCCCATTCGCTGTCATGGTGACGGAAAAAGGATTTGAATATGCGAAAACGAGCAGTCCATCCGTGACGAATACGACGCCTTTCTGGCAATATTTATACCCGTTTGTTCATGTCAACATGAAGTTGAATAGCCCGATGAAAACCATTGATGTGCTTGTTAAGGATAGTGCAACAGGGAAAGCTGTAGGTTTTATAGGCACAGCGGACGCTAGCAGATTACTGATAGACGTAGACACGTTTCTTATGAATGCATTTATCGGTACTGTCTATCCATTTACCAATGATCCTTCCAAGCCAATTGGCGATCTTCCTGTAAAGCTTCCAGCAGGGGACTATATACTGGAATTGATTGCGCATGATGAGGAAGGGAATTCATATGTGGTAGGCAATCCGATGATCGTAGATAATACAGCACCGGAAGTAAATATGGATAAAAAACCGGGTGTAATCGAGGTTAATGACTCCATGTTTACAGTAGAGGGTGGACAAAAAGCGGTATGGCTGCATGGAACAGCTAAGGATGAGACAGTGGACGTATTACAATCCAAAGGCTTGAACGTTGACCAATCATCCAACAGCATGGGTTATTCTGCAAACTCTGCATTCATAGATGGGTACTTCCCAATCCAAGCGAATGGAGATGTAAAATTCGGTATTGAGGAAAGTGATTTTGCAACGAAGCCTCTAAAGTTGACTTTGACTACGTCTGATATCGCGACGGCAGTTGGTAAACAAAACTATGTCTTCGTAAAAGAAGGTACGGAATATACGACTTCTAGTTTTGATAAGAAAGACGTAAAAGTCGGCGATACAGTTACGATGACAATCAGTCTCAATAATGTGAAGCAGCTTGTATCCGGGGAATTCCAGGTCGACTTCAGAAAAGATGTTCTCAAGTTTGAGAATGTGAAGCTTAACAATGCGGCAGACGAGTACGCGAAGGAGAGAGGTTTGGAAGTATCAATGCAAGAACCTGTGATGACAGAAGGAACTTACGATAATACGGTGAAAGTTGGCGCATCTATGAAAGGGAATGCATTTAGTGGTATGGACGGAGATCTGCCTTTCCTTGATGTCACGTTCAAAGTAGTAGGTGAATATTACGATATTGTTGTTGGTGCTTACCAGTTTAATGTAAAACAGGCGTCTTATATGAAAGCGGGACAAACAGTAGCTAATGTCATCCCTTATTTCGGTACGGAAAGCTTTAAGGTGAATCCAACGCATACGAGAGCGTATGGTAATATCGGACCGGAAGCGTTTTTGAGAAATGACGGTTCTTTGTCGAAAGCGGATTATACAAAAATCGGTGCCCAAGTATATGCGATGTCTCCAAGCGGCAAAAAATATAAAGGAACGATTAATGAACAAGGATTATACGAGATCAAAGGCATCCCAGCTTCTACTGAAGCATACACAGTTGTTATTGATGTTCCAGGACATCTTAAAGCGATGAAAAAATTCATTCCGGGGTATTTTGTAGGTGATGAGCTGCGCGGGCAAAATGTTAGAATAAGTGCGAAAAATCTTGCGGGCGACGTAAATGGTGACAGCATGATTGATATCCTTGATGTTATGCGTGTTGTAGCCCAGTACGGTAAGGATGATAAACAGGCGGATATTAATCAGGATGGCATTGTTGATGAAAAAGATATTCGCTTTATTGAAAAGAACTTTTTACAAGTAGGACCTGATGCACCTAAAAATAATAAACCGAAAGAAAAATTAGGAAACAAAGGTCTAGAGGATTTCTTACGTACGATTGGTCTTGAACCTAATAATTAACGGGGATATCGTATTACATGTATGAAAACATAGGGAGAGTGTGCATTAAAACATGTATTTAGTGCACACCCCTATTAATTAAAGCTTCTTTTCAGGGGGGGGGTATTCAAGTCAAAAATGATCAAGATCATGACGAAAGCATTAACCTTGCTTGTGAGATTGGTGATCATTGCCATGATTTTAACTTTCTTGTTTATCACCTATCAGTCTGTTAAGCACCCGGAACAACCTCCATCATTGTTAGGATTCCAATTATTTACTGTCTTATCGAACAGTATGGTCCCATATTTTGAAACCGGAGACATGGTCATTATTAAGGAAGTAACTCAGTCCGACGTCAATGAAAACGATGTTATTACTTTTAAAGAAGAAAACGGCAAATTTATCACTCATAGAGTGATAGAAATAAAAAACCATAACGGCCGTGTACAATTTGTAACCCAGGGAGACAACAACAACGTAAAAGATGAAGAAATGGTCACTGATCAAAACTTAGTCGGTAAGCAAGTCTTTCTAATACCTAAAGCTGGTTATGCAGTTAAATTTGTTAGCGCTCCTATTGGTTTTATCCTGCTCGTTCTCTTTCCAATTTTAGGTTATATTTTCCTTGAACTATATGAACGTTTGAAGAAGTCTACTAAAAGGGGAGAAAGACCGGCTTCAGAATGAATATTATTTTAAAGGAAGGAAGAAATTCTATGAAAAAAACGAAGAAGTTTTTATTAGGAACAGCATTAGCAGGTGCATTGGTAGCATCAGCGGGATTAGGTACTTATTCTTGGTTCACGTCCGAAACACAGGCACAAGGGGATATGGAGAATGGTACATTACAAATCAATAATGGCAGCGATATCGAAACACCAATCTTCTCCGGAAAGAAATTCACGCCCTCACAGTTACAATACGGAAATTGGATTACGCTTAGCAACAGCGGTGATTTAAATACTCATTTAAAGGCAACGTATTCTCACTCTGTCGATAAAGCATCATTAGAGGAATATGAGGTAGGTTATATTGCGATGAAATACACTACTGCACCGGATGAGGATATTTATGAAGATGCTAAAATCCAATTGGCTAATTTGTTTGAAGGAACGACAAATGAAAGACCCCTTTCTGCTGCAGAGCCAGAAAGCGTTGAGGTTGTTAGCGGTATACTGAAAGGCGAACAGGCAAAAGCTATGATGGATACTGCCGGTACATCAGGAGAATTTGTTATGGGTGAAGGCGGTGAAGGAGACCCGTTCTGGTCATTAAATGAAGGTCAATATATTGATGTTATGATAGGAATCAAACTAGGTGAACACGCAGGTAATGAATATCAAGGTGCAAAATACGGCGCCACATTCAAGGTCAACGCCAAACAAACGGATGACGGTGCCCAATACGAAAACGATTAATTACCCTGATTTTGCTAGTCTACTAACGCTAAGTAGAATGATAGATAGAGAGAAAATTGTCGAAATATTATGTTTAGTCATTCAATTATGGTGATTAAGGGGGAGAAGTAAATTGAGGAAAAGTAGATTAAAAAAAATTCTTGCAAAGACAACTCTTGGATGCTTATTGATGTCTTCTGTCATTCCTTTTAATGTTATGGCTGCTGACCAAATCCAAAACACTATTCAAGAACCTATTTCGAGTAGTCAATCTCAAACGGGGACATATCAATTAACCCCTAAGCAGCTTGAAGCATTGAATACGATTAGCAAAGAGAGTGAAGTGAAAATTTCACCATCAATCAATGTTCACAATCCAAATCCAGTTCGTATTATTGTAGAGTTTAAACAAGCTCCAGCAGAAGTAGCAGTCATTCAGCAGAAAATTTTAGGAAAACGGATTTCGTTGACAGACGCAAAAAAAGACGTAAATGATTCCCATAAAAAATTTAAAGATTTTGTTCAAAAAATGAAGGAACAAAAAGCTGGAGTAGGTGCCATTACACCTTATAATACTCCATCGACTATTAAGATTACGAATGAATACAAACATGCCTTCAACGGAGTATCGATGACTCTTGCAGGAACAGATGTAGAAAAACTTTTAGAATCTGACTTAGTCGATCGCATTTTTGAAGATCGAGTGGTGAAGGTTGATCCAAAAGAGCTAGATGGTTCCTTTACTGAAAATGTGTCTGCTGGAAACAAGCAAGATACAGCTAAGACAACGTCTACTCAGCAGAAGAAGGTATCTGAGCTAAATACTTCATCTGAAGCATTAAAAGAGAACTATATTCCTCTTCCCGGTATTGAAGATTTGCATAAAGATAACGTTACGGGTACTGGAATTAAAGTAGGTGTCCTTGATACAGGTATTGATTACAATCATCCAGATTTAAAGAATGTCTATCAAGGGTATCGAAAAACAGATGGACAAGATCCTAAAACGATTGATCCGAATACCGTAAAGGGATGGGATTTTGTAGATAATGATGCAGACCCAATGGAAACGACATATCAAGATTGGGTAAATGCTGGAAAACCGGAATCTCCTGGTGGTACGTATTATACATCACATGGTACCCACGTTTCGGGAACGATTGCTGGTCAAGGAGAAAATACAGTTGATTCACCGGCACAAGGTGTAGCACCTGATGTTGATTTATATTCTTACCGTGTGTTAGGTCCATACGGTTCTGGATACACAAGCGGCATTATTGGGGGGATAGATAAAGCTGTAAAGGATGGAATGGACGTTATTAACTTATCTTTAGGTGCTCCAGTAAACGATCCATTACTGGCGGAATCCGTAGCGATTAATAATGCGACTCTTGCAGGAGTGACATGTGTTATATCTGCAGGTAACTCCGGACCAGGTGAGAAAACATTAGGATCTCCAGGAACATCAGCTTTTGCCATTACGGTTGGAGCAAGTGACTTCCCTATGTCTATTCCTACAGTATCAGCAACTGTTGGAAGTGAAACTTTCGACAATATGAAACTATTAGGAAAAGGTTTTAATGACAATTTAGAAACGTTAGTGAATCAATCCTATCCTATTGTTTATGCTGGTTTAGGTGGAGAAAACGATTTTAAGGATGCAAATGGTAAACCCATTGATTTATCTGGAAAAGTGGCATTGATTCAACGTGGAACGTATTCGTTTGTTGATAAAGTGGCCAACGCTAAAAAAGCTGGGGCAGCCGCAGTCATTGTATATAACAATATTGATGGGGAAATTGACCAGTATTTGGCGAAGGAAACGAACTTTATCCCTGCTTTCCGTTTAACGAAAGCAGATGGCGAGCGATTAAAAGCTGCTGCAAATTCTTCAATTACATTTACAAGTGTTGGGGCAGTTACGACACAAGGAAATCATTTAGCAGGTTTCAGCTCAAGGGGTCCAGTAACGAAAAACTATGACATTAAACCTGATATAGTAGCGCCTGGTGTTTCTGTATATTCCACTTATCCGGAATATATGAATAGTCCAGAAGAAGGAATTGATTATTCGTCAGCATACGCACGTCTTTCAGGAACGTCAATGGCATCTCCGCATGTGGCAGGAATCGCAGCTCTAATTTTACAAAAACATCCTGAATATACGCCGTTTGATGTAAAAGCAGCGTTAATGAATAGAGCTGATAATTTATCTGATGACTATTCTGTTTACGAAGTAGGTGCGGGATTAGTCGATGTAAAAGAAGCAGTTCTTTCAGATGTTTCTGTTAAAGTAATGGATAAAACAGAAAATAAAGATGAAAATGGTAACCAAGTTACAATTGATGATCCAACAGGCTCCATTGCATTCGGTACCATTTATAGAAAAGAAAACGATACAAACGTAGATAGTCGTAAAGTGGTTATTAAAAATAATGGAACAGGGTCAAAAAGATTTGATATCAGTTATGAATATTCAAAAGCAAAACCGGGTGTTCTTGATGCTGTGGCCAATAAGGTGGAAATTACAACTTCTTCACAGGCTATTACGTTGGAAGCGGGTCAGTCAACGGAACTAACAGCTACGATTAAAGTTCCTGGAACAGCAGAAAAAGGCAGATACGAAGGATATGTGAATATTGTTAATCGTGCGAATCCACAAGAAAGCTATCGTATACCTTTCGCTGTTCACGTTGTTGATAAGGGGATAGAGGCTGTTGGCTTAGAGCGTTCGGCTATCAGCACAGTAAAATGGAATCCTCCGCATCCTTTTATGAAACCACCTGGTCAATCTGCTTTAAGGTTTAAATTAAACAGCCCAGTTAATACCATTTTTATGGTTTTTTATGATGAAGATGGTAAACCGCTAGGTAGTACGAGTCCACAACCACAAGATGCTACGATGGTAAAGCCTGATATGTATTATGTCACAAATTTTAGTGCATCTTATTATCCGTTTGTTGGAGATCCAAGTGAAGAGAAAACAGATATTAATGCACCGCTTAAAACATTACCAGAAGGCCAATATACATTGAAGTTTAAAACTATGGATGCAGATGGTAAAACTTACGAGCTAGACAATCCGTTTATTATTGACAATACATTACCTAAACTTACATTTAAAGATCACGCTCCAGGTAAGGTATATGAGCTAAAAGATTCAGACTTTACAAATGAAACAATGAACGGTAATGCCCACAACGCATTTTGGGTTCATGCAAACCTATTTGATGAAGGCACAAAACAATTAGCACCACTTGGTATCACACAGTCTTCGAATATACTTTGGTATTATTTTAATCAGAAATTCTTCCCAGATGGGGATTTTCCCGTTGAAGAGAATGGAGACGTAAAATTCGGTATTGAGAAAAGTGATATTGAGAATGGCCCGGCAACTGTTACTTTATTCCCAATGGATAATGCAACAAATGCCCATCTATTAAATGGATTTCAACATTATGCCTTTGTTAAGGAAGGTACTCCTTATGTAGTGCCGAGTTACGATAAAGAAAAAGTGTATAAAAACGATACGTTAACAATGACGTTAACCTTGAACAATGTTGAAAACCTCATGTCAGGTAAATACGATGTTGGTTTCTATGATTTTATCTTTCAATTTTCAAATGTCAAAGTGAATCCAGAATTCCAGAAATGGGCAGATGACCACGGAGTGACGGTAACTGTTGACAATCCGGAAGTAAAGGACCATCCGCAATTTCCTCAATCTCAAGATATGGTAAACGTAGGCGCTCACCTTTCTGGTGATTCAACTTTCAAAGGATTTAGCGGCGACATGCCATTCCTGGATGTACAGTTCAAACTATACAGCGATGCTTACGATATTATTTGGAACACATTGGACGCAGAAGAAAATACGAAAACATTTAGTTATGTTAAGTATGGTGAAACGACGCCAACAAATATAACATCATTTAATCAAATCAACAGCTATAAAATTATCATGACACATTCCTTTGTAACCACACATGCAAAACTAGAAGCATTCAACGGGAATTTTAGTAAGGATTTATCAAAAGTTGGTGCTAGTGTATATGCACAAGGTTCTGATGGGGTAAAATATCCTGGTACTATAGCAAGGAATGGTAAAGCGTTTGTGCCAGATATTCCTTTATCAAAAGATCCATACAAAATCGTAGTAGAGGCTCCGGGACATTTAAAGAGTATACAAACTATTAATCTAGGTACAAAAACAACCTGGGGCGAAGATATAGGGGAGTTTATTACCAAGTCAGGTTCTCAGCCAATCGCAGCTGCAGGAGACGTGAATGGTGACAGCATGATTGATATCCTTGATGTTATGCGTGTTGTAGCCCATTACGGTAAAGATAATAAACAAGCGGATATTAATCAGGATGGCATTGTTGATGAAACAGATATTCGCTTTATTGAAAAGAACTTTTTACAAGTAGGACCTGATGCACCTAAAAATAATAAACCGAAAGAAAAGTTAGGAAACAAAGGTCTAGAGGATTTCTTACGTACGATAGGTCTTGAACCTAATAATTAAAGGGGATATCGTATTACATGCATTGACACATAGGGGTTTGCACACAACATACATTTTGTGCAAACCCCTATTAAATAAAGCTTTTTTTTCTGCAAGTAATCTCCCAAACTTGGACATACTGATACTATTAGTCTAAAAAAGGACGAGATGATCAGTATGGAAAAGCAAAATCTATTCAAGTGGAAACATTATCAACCGGATATTATTTTAGTTACCATTAGATGGTACATATCAACTTGTTATTTTAATATTGTGAAAATTACCAATGTTCAAACAGTGTTATGGAATGATTTTATTATTCTAGGGGGGAAAATATGAAGTACAGAAAAAAGTTTAGTAAGAAAATATTTTCGATCTTTGCGTTAAGTACAATGCTATTAAACATTGCATTACCTCAGGCTCTAACACATGTACAGGCTGAATCGAAACAAAATCAGCAAAGTCCATCCAGTGAAACCTTTAATGCAAAGGAAGTAAACCGAATTCTTGACGGGCTTACTCCTGAGCAAAAAGCAAACATTAATAAGCTCACTGGAGCAGATATCGCTCAAAAAATCCATGTGGACCAAAAAGATTTACGCAGTTCAAAAAATATTAACGTGATTGTTCAATTTAAAGAAGACCCAGCTAAGATACAAATCATTAAGCAATCGTTAGCTAAAGGTGGAGCAACTGTAAATAGTAAAGCTTTTGCAAGCGAATATGCCGAGGCACAAAAAAAGGTGAAAGATTCTCATGCAAAATTTAAAAGCTTTGTGAATACGCAGCCTAAAACGCAAATAATTGGCGGAAAATCTGTTAACACGGCTATGAGTATTACGCGAGAATATTCAGAAGCATTTAATGGAGTAGCTTTATCACTACCTGCAAAATCCGTTGAAAATATTGCCAAAAATCCAGATGTTGCTTCTATTTGGTCTCAAGTAGAATATACGGCTGCTGAAGGATCTGCTCCCAGAGCTTCAAAGACAAGTAAATCTGTAGGCAAGCCTACAACAGGGCTTTCTTTGTTAGGATTAGATAAACTTCAAGCAGAAGGTCATACAGGTATTATTAAATCGGGTCCTCGTGCTGGCCAAAAAGTGAAGATTGGTGTATTGGATACTGGTATTGACTACAATCACCCTGATTTGAAGGCTGTATATAAAGGTGGGCACGACTTAGTCAATAATAAAGGATTCGATGCAAATGGAAATGTCATTTATGAGGACGACCATGATCCAATGGAAACCATTTATGATGATTGGGTAGCTGCGAAGGCGAATCCAGATCCAGTTGTTGGACCACCTCCTGCAGATTATAAGCAGTATATTACATCTCATGGAACTCACGTTTCAGGGACAATTGCTGCAAATACGACAAATAATAACGACGTATATTCAGCAAATGGTGCAGCGCCAGATGTGGAACTTTATGGTTATCGTGTACTGGGACCAGGTGGACGTGGCACATCAGACTCTGTATTGAACGGTATTGATCAAGCAGTTGAGGATGATATGGATGTCATTAATCTTTCGCTTGGTGCAACAATTAATGATCCGCTTTACCCAACCAGTGTTGCTATTAACAATGCTACATTAGCCGGTGTTGTGTGTAATGTTGCAGCAGGTAATAGTGGTCCGGGTGCAGCTACTGTAGGTTCTCCAGGAACTTCAGCACTAGCCATAACGGTTGGTGCAAGTACCATTCCGGGAGACATTCCAGTGATGACCCTTAAGAATGGTTCAGATTCCTATCAAGCTCGTTTGTTTGGTAAAAACTTCGCACAAGCAGACGATGTATTTAAAGGACAAACCTTTCCAATTGTTGATGTCGGTTTAGGTAGTGCGGCAGATTACAATGGATTAGATATGACGGGTAAAATAGCACTCGTGAAACGTGGCGGAGATTTTTTACAGACAAAGATGGCAAATGCTAAAAAAGCCGGCGTAGCAGGTATGATTATTTGGAACAATACTGCCGATGCAGATAGCCAAGGATATATATCGAGCTTCTTAGGCGTAAGCATGGACAATGTTTATTCTGTTTCATTGACACAAGTGCAGGGACAAGCTCTTTCTGATGCCATTTACAAGGATCCTAAATCAGCAACGATTACGTTCCCAGATACACTTGATGCGCCGATCGCAAAGAAAGGCGACGAGTTGGCAAACTTTAGCTCAACGGGACCGGTAAAAGATTGGTCAATCAAGCCAGATGTTGTAGCTCCTGGTGTTGACATTTCGTCCACCGTTCCATATGACGTTTGGGAGCCACAAGACGGTGTAAGCGTAGAAGATAGAGATTATAAGTATGCTTATCAATTAATGTCAGGGACTTCAATGGCAACGCCTCACGTTGCAGGTATTTCAGCATTGATTTTAGCTGCAAATCCAGAATATACTCCGGCAGATGTCAAGTCGGCATTAATGAATACAGCAAAGGATATTAACACAGATTCAAAGACTTATAGCGTATACCAAGTCGGGGCTGGACGTGTTGATCCTGCACGTGCGATTAAAGAGGATGTAAAAATTCAAGTAGTAGATAAAGCATATACCCTTGATTCAGATTCAGAGTTGAGTCAAGTTGATAATCTTACAGGAAGCATGTTCTTTGGCTTTAAAGGCAGAGGAGAAGGCGCAGCGAGCGGCTCTGATGATGTGATTTCATCAAAAGATTTTAACGTAGCCAACCAAGGAACTAGCAGTAAAACATTTAATGTAAGTACTCAATTTATTTCAACAAAATTTGCTGGATCCAATGAAGTAGGTCCTGGCACAGGAAATGATGTCAAAATCGATTTTTCTGCCGCTGGTAAAAACGTGACATCCATTAATGTTGACGGTGGCAGCACTGTTCAAGCAACAGCAAAAATTACGGTTCCGTCAAACGCATTAGAGGGCACTTACGAGGGGTATATTTATCTTGTAAATGCGGCGGATTCATCGGAGTCTTATCGTATTCCGTTCACTATTACCGTTGCGGAAAAAGGAATTAATTCTTTTAAAGTGGCTATCAAGGCAATGACCATGCCAGGTGGATTATCTGCCTATAACTTCTCGATTAACAGTGCAATGGAAAACTTCTATACTGTATTAAAAGATAAGAATGGAAATTATTTAGGAGTAACAAATACTTTAGGTAGTGCTAGTGGGATTTCCCCAGGTGTCCAATACGGTCCTATTTTAACGCTTTTTAATGGACTATATCTTCCATTTACAAAGCCATATGAGGGTTCATTGGATCCATCTGGAATAGCAACAGAGCCCGAAATGATAAAAGAAGGTGCCTATTCTGTTGAAATGATTATGACTGATGCAGCTGGAAAACGCTACACAGCAGAAGATACAGTCTATGTAGACAGTACACCGCCAACGATTTCAATGGACAGTGATTCAAAGCCAGGAATTTATGAAATCGACCCTGCAGGCTACCAGCCTGGTCAAGAGATTAAAGGATTTTATGGTTCTGTCTATGATTCTAACGTCGATGTCATGAAAGATAATGGCGAGACTTCGGTGCCAAGCCCTAAAGATGGTAGAACACCCGTGCCTGTCAATCAAGCATTGAACGGGGTTGTGGGCTACCAAGATAGTTATTTCCCAACTGTACTCTTCGATACAGATGCGAAAGGCCGTTTCCACTTTGGAGTTACTCCTGAGGACTTAACTTCAAAATTTGGCAGCTAGGATCTATCC
>NZ_LGUF01000007.1:3701121-4847288 GCF_001274725.1 Sporosarcina globispora | reverse complement strand
TGCGGGTGTTTACGCATTTAGCAATATCAGATTGACAGATGAGTATAAAAACTATCTCATCGGCAAAGGGATCGACCCTTCTACGGTACTAACTGTAGGTGAGCCATATAAACATCCAGTCTATGGAAAAGGTAAAAACACGGATATTACGATATCTGGAATTGGATCAAATGGTGCACTTGACCATGATATGAATATTATAGAAGCAGATGTGACCTATACAAACATCGATCCGATTGTTGGACCATTTGAATTTCCGTTATTAGAAGCGCCGACTTTAACCTTGTCAGGTGCAGATACCAAAGTGGCATGGTTCCCAACAAATGTACCTTATGTGCGACAGTCAACATCCATGCTTAGAGGTCAGTTGGCGGCAGAAGCTTTCGCAAGTAACACAGTAAACAATAACTATCCTCAATTTACAGTAGATTCAGGAGCGAAGGTAACGGTTAAAGATGATAAGGGGAAAACTTTTGAAACGGATAATCCTACAACTCCAAATAACACAATGGCTTATGCGTTTATCAACCCGTATTATGCCGTTACCATGGATGTAAGTGATTCGCCGTATTCCGTCGAAGCGAGTGTACCAGGGCATTTCAAGGGATATGAACAAACACCAATCATTGGTGAAAGTAAATTTGGATATCAATCAGGAACAGTAAAAGATCTTCGAGGTCTTTTCCCGATTCTTTTAGGTGGAGATGTCAATGGGGATAACGTCATCGACATGAAGGATTTGACGGATGAAATTAATGTCTATTATCAATATAAGAACCTAAATACACCTAGTAATCCAGCAAATACGTTAGCCAACAAAACGGCATTCCTTAACAGCAACAGAAATGCGGATATTTATTGGATTAAGCCAGGAACGACAGGTTATGGAATTGATTATAATGACTTCTATTTCATCTTCAAAAACTTTGGTAAACAAAATCAAAGTGCGATCGATGCAGGAATTACCGTTCCAGCTGCCCAACTGACGGTGGATCAAGATATTACCTTTACGACTCAGTATGGCGGATCCATCACGTTAAACGCGGGAGATACACTGCAACAAGTCATGCAAAAGCTAAATTTTGCAGGACCAAAACAAAAAACGTCAGGAAAGACTATTCCAAAATTAGAAGAATTACAAAATGGTGCATCCATTTCCATCATCCCATTAAGCGATGTGTTCGTAGATGATGTGGTATGGAGAAAAGCGATTACAAAAGTTATGCTCGGTTCAACCGATGTAACAAGTGCAGTAAGTATTAAAGAAGGCTATACGTATCGTAACCAAAATGGCGCAACACAGACGATGCCTTCTCAAATTATCTTGCCTGGTTCTTTATTCACGTCGGCAGCAAATTACACGGTTACCATTGAGGCTGCAGACTATCAAGATGTAACTACTAGCTTTACGGTTTCAGATGTACCAATTCCGACGCCTACGATTCCATTAGTAACCGACCCATCAAAAGCACATGTAGGAAAGGATTTAACCTTTACCTTTACAGATGATGCGAATTGGCGTGAGGGAATTAATAATATCAAGGTGAAAACATTAAACTCAACTGTTCTTGATATTACGGATTTGACAGATGACAGCGGGAATAAATTTTACGACATCAGTGTTCCAGGACAAATTACCTTTAGAGCAGATCTATTTAAAACGAATGCATCACCTGTCGATAGGACATCGCCAATCAATCCAGGCGGAACCAACTGGTTACCTCAGTTGTACAAGTTTGATATTAGTTCAACGGGTACTGATGGTACGATTTACCCGCTTAAAACAATAGGTCTTGATTCAATTGGTAGTGCTGGACAAGCAGTCGGATATGGCATTACTTTTGATAGTCAAGGTGGTGCTCCAATTGCCCCAGTAGCGGTTGGATACTCACCAATGAAAACAAGAATAGATGGTCAGAATATTACAAACCAGGATTTTATTGGTGGAATTAAAAATCCTTCTACAACAAGACCTGGATATAGTTTAGTTGGTTGGTATATCGATCCACTAGGAACGACTCCATGGGATCCATCACTTACCATAACGGGAGACAAAACCGTTTATGCGAAATGGCAAATGAACTTTACACAAAGTTATTCACCTGTTGATGTAACGAAACCTAATGGTATTAAGTTCGACGGAACAAGTGGAGCAAGCGGAACTGGCTGGGTGCTTGGTGAAGGGGATCTTAAAATCAACATTCCAGATTATTCAGCGAATATCCCTTGGTTAACAAGTAAGGATAAAATTGCCAAAATCGATGCAACTTACTATAAAATCAAGAGTGATGGAACAACAGAGACTACACCTACAACGTATACGTTAGATCCAAGCACATATGACATGTCAACTAACGATAGAATTGGAACGCTTTCATTTACGACTGCGACGGAAAGCTATTCAGAAGCACATCCAAATGAAACGTTTGCCTTTAGTGCAGCGCCAAGTTTAACAAATGCAGGAAACATCAAAGGGTATAAGCTAACAGTCACAGCAACGACTGGTGAAACGATGGAGATTCCTAATATTAAACTTGGTTACAGACGTCACATTGACTTAAACGGAGGAACGTTAAAGAATACAAATGACTTATACTTCGCCGATGCACTTGTAAATGGTAAAGCTAAAGCACCTAATATGCAATCAGCTTTAGCACATGTAACAAATGGAACTCTTTCACTAAGTGAAAAATTATATCTGGACAGCGCGAACTCAAGTGATAAGGTTTCGGATATTTCACAGGATAACGGCATTTACCTTACAGATAATGCAACTTACTATTTATGTTGGATTAAAACTCCTCCAACCGTTTTGAAGGATACAGTTGAAAACGTTGTAGGCAGCGATATTACTCTAACATTTGCAGATGATGGAATATGGAAAGATAATATCAAACAAGTGAAGATTGGTTCAAAAGAATTAGTTTTAGATAAGGATTATACCATTACAAATAGCTCCATTACGCTTAACCATGACTTATTTACAGCAGGACAAAAGGTCAATGTGGTGATTGTTTCTGAAGGTTATGCGGATGCAATCGTTACGGATCAAGTTATAGGATATAAAGTAACGTTTGAATCAAATGGCGGTGATCCTGTACCATCTCAAGTCGCAGATCGAAATGCAGCGAAGCCAATCGATCCAACAAAGGTCGGCTATAAGTTTTACGGTTGGTATACGGATCAAAATTTAACAGCACCTTATGATTTTGCAAACATTGTGACAAAACCAATCACACTTTATGCTAAATATGCTTTAGTAGGTTCTCTTGTACTAACAGATACTACAGATAACGCTCTTGGAAACGATATTACACTTGAATTCATTGATTCTGAGTGGGCAAATGCAATTTCCGGAATTAAGGTTGGTGCGCTTACTGTAGATGAAACGAAATACAAGGTAGATACGGCAGCACGTACAATTACATTGGATAAGAGTGTCTTCACAAAGGCTGGAGATTTCACAATCAATATCAGTGCAACTGATTATGCAGATGTAACAGTAACCCAAAAAGTGGTGAAGGGATATAATGTGCATTTCGTCCTTCCAAGTGATGCTCCTGCAGAGGTCAAGGATGCAGCAAAAGATCAAATTGTAGCACGCAGAATAACAGCACCGACTGTTTATGGCTATGATTTAGCTTGGTTCGCAGATGAAGCTCGTACAATTCCTTGGGATTTCACAAGCTCGATCTATTCTGCAAAAACACTTTATGGAAAATGGTCACCTACTAAATTCACTGTTATTTTTGATAGTCAAGATGGCGGCTTAGTACAGACTATGACAGCAGAATATAATACAATAATCACAGCGCCAACACCACCAACAAGAACAGGCTATACATTTGTTGGCTGGTACAAGGATGCTGCAGGTCAAACTGCTTGGAATTTTGCGACAGATAAAGTAACAGAAAACACAGTTCTTTATGCAAAATGGAATATCAACTCATATACAGTATCATTTAATAGCCAAGGTGGAAGTACGGTAGATGCTAAAACAGTAATCTATAATACTACTGTTGGAGAACCAGCAGCACCAACACGAAAAGGTTACACATTTGATGGTTGGTATAAAGATGCTGCAGGTCAAGCAGCATGGAATTTTGCAGCAGATAAAGTGACAGGTAATGTAACGCTGTACGCAAAATGGTTACTAAATAGTCCAGTTATTAATCCAATCGATGACAATGATACAAAAATTTCAGGAACGACGGTAGCAAATGCAACGATCACTGTAAAAAGCGGCAGTGTTGTTATTGCAACAGGAAAAGCTGATTCTAATGGAATATTTAGTATCAAGATTAAACAACAAAAAGCAGGTACAGAGTTATCTGTATATGCTAAAGATAAAACTGGCATTCAAAGTGAAACTACAAAAGTCAAAGTTTTAGATCGTAAAGATCCAAATGCACCAAAAGATCCAGAGATTACAAGCTTCATCATAAAAAATAGAGAAGTTCAAATTAAAGGTACTGCAGAAGCTAACACTACAATTATTGTAAAAATCAATAATAGAGAAGTGACAAAAGTTAAAGTATCAAGTAAAGGGACATTTTCAGTAAAATTATCAAATGTAAGTAAAGGTAATAATAAAATAACATTACAAGCAATTGATAAAGCTGGAAATAAAAGCAATGAAGTAGACCGTTATGTAACGATTAAGTAAACAATTTAAATGTGGTTCTGGTGCAAAAAATACTCGATAGAAACATAGAGTGTCAATTTCCTTAAATGGCTAGCTTATGAAGCTAATCCAAACAATTTATGAATGAATTCTTTTTGATTTTGGACAGACTTCTCCCTTTGGAGAGTCTGTCCTTTTTTGATCATGTGCATAGCCCCTATCTCCGCAATAGATAGTTCTTTTGTTTTATGTTGGCATAGAACCAAAAGCTGCAGCGATTATACCTTTTGATTAATTTTCAGAAAAGTAAAAAAGAGAGATAATAAACTAGTTTCATTTATTTATTATTGTATAATGAAGAGGAGATAGGTTCATGAAAAAAGGAAAAATGAAGGCATGGAAAGTCATGAACACAGCAGCGATGACTTCCTTATTATTTTCATCACTTACCTTTTTTACAGAAGGGGATGTTTCGCCAGCTGAGTAGCAAGTGGCTGAAGAAAAGGTGGAACAAGAAGGACAATTATTTTTTGATAAGGATTAGATCGAAACAGGTCAAAAAGATTCACTATTTAATGGCGTTAATAAAGAAGGTTTGGCTAAAGCATATTAACCGGATGGTACGGTTCGCTTAAACGTAGGCAACAGCAGTGATTTAAATACTCATTTAAAGGCAACGTATACTCACACTGTCGATAAAGCATCATTAGAGGAATATGAAGTAGGTTATATTGAGATGAAGGTATCTAATACGAAAACGATTAGGATCTGTTTTGTAAGGGGAAAGTCAGTCTTTTCTAAGGCTGCCTTCTACCTTGCACCTGGAGGTCGAATAATGAAACTAAAAAAGTCACGATTTATATTTATAAGTGTGCTGACTCTCTTTTACTTATTGACATTTATCTTATCGAGGTATGATACGTTTGCTTGGTTTACTTCAGAGAGCACAGCTTCGGCTGAAATCACAAATGCAACGACTTCTGATTTGTTATGGATCAAAGGAGAGATACAATACGAGGAAAATTGTCAGTTGAGCAGCACTGTTATGATCAAGAACATATCAACTATAGATATTCCTTTTAGTCTCGAGCTGAAAGGCAAAGATGGCAGTACGCATGTCATAAGTAAAACGTTGCATCCTAATGAAACCTTTACAAGTAAACCAAATATCACGCATAATCCACTGAACGACTGTACTATAAAACAAGTGGAATATGATTTAACAGCTCTAAACTCTTACATCGATGAGACGATCATACTTACAGTGAGTCAAGAGAAGCTTAAGGCTGCTTCGAAGCAGAGGAAAAATGAATTACCAGCTCCTGACAAGTTAGACACGCAAACCGAGAAAGAGGATGTGGACTTAGCTCCTAAAGAGGAAGAATCAACAGACGATCCTTCTCTTCCATCAGAAAAGGTAGAAGAATCGAATGAAAGTCCAACGAAACCACCAGAGAATGAGCTAGAACCACCACCAGCCCAGAAGTCAGAGGGCCAAAATGAAAAACCAGAAGAACTAGAAGAACCAAAAGAACCGGCTGCTCCACAACCGGAAGATGCTCTTAAAGGTGAGCTCTCAACGGATAAGGAAAAGAGATAAACTTCCATTAAAGTTCGTGTTTAGTTGTTCCAAGAAAGGGTCTGGACTCGAGCAGGTGGGTTATTTCCATTAGCAATGATTAAATAGGCAAACATACTTACTTAAAAAACAAAACTTTGCACAATGGTCTGTAATATGAACTTGGTCCATCAATATTTTTGAAATATACAACATAAAGGAATTTCCCATATAAAAAAGTCAGATTTCTCTGTGCTAAATTAAGAAATTAGGCTTTTTTTGTTGTTCATGAACGAATAGATAATGGTTTGAAACCATCTCTGTCTTTCCCATTTATGCACACCTATATATTAGAAATTTTTGAAAATTCGACTTGCTTCTTATCGCCTTGTTAATCAGCCAGTGTTCATTTAATGATTTTAAATAAACCTACTTCCTAAAATTATTGAACGAATCACGTCTTTTCGACAGGAACTTGTATTTCAAATGTAATCTCATTTGGTTTGTCTGTAATAGTAATATCAACATGCATGATTTGCAGAGCATCGCCACTCATTCGATATCCCATTTTCTTTATTTCTTCTAATACTTTACTTAAACTTTCGCTCCGATTCCACAATAGTTCTCCGTTATAACGGATACACGCAAACAACCCAGCGGGGACAGTCTTTTGATACTGTTTTGGGATTTTTTCTTTGTTTTTTGCCACTACAAAAATAACGGAGGGTTCTTCAAAACGTTTCGCTTTAAGGTCAGCTTCCGAGATCATAATGCCCAGTCTGTTACTGGCCAGAATCGGTGTCTTCTCAGACAGCATATTCTCTAATCTTATAACACCATAACTGAGTTCCAAATTATTATTTATCTTTTCATGTAATGTAATTAACTTTCTACTTCCTATTTCACGGAAAAACACCGTCTGAAGTTCTTTTTCTCTTGCTGCGTGTTCCAAGTATTCAATTTTTCCCCGAATATTTTCCTCTAAATCAACTAACTCATTCATTTTTGAAACAAGTTCGGTGTGTTTAGCTTTTAAAATATCTAAGGACTTACTAAAATTACGTTCATTGAAATAATCCTTTATTTCGTCCGTACTCATCCCAAGCTGCCGTAACTCTTTAATGGTTCCTAAAATCTCGTATTGAAAAATGGAATAGTAGCGATATCCTGAATAGGAATCTACATATTGCGGTTTGAATAAGTCAATCCGATCATAGTGGCGCAAAGTTTCCGTCGTTACCCCTCTTAGTTTTGCCATTTCGCCAATGGATAATTTCTCCTTCACTCCCAGTTTAACCACCTCCTTAAAAAATAGTATACAGCTATTGACCTTTGTGTAACAACAAGGTTTACAATGAAAACACCAAATTTTCGAAATCATCTAAGAATTAAGTTTTTTAATAAGGAGGGAGTTGAGTTATGAAACAGAAAGCGCTTGCAAGAACACTTACTTTGTCACAGGTTGTCTTTTTAGGGATTGCATGGAATAACCCTATGGTGTTTTTTAATACCTATGGGATCGCAGCCGTAACCTCACAAGGTGTTATTACGGCTGCGTACATTATTGCTTTTCTCGCAATACTCTTTACAGCACTCAGCTATGGCAAGATGGCGTATGCGTATCCGGTCTCAGGTTCAGCCTATACCTTTACACAAAAATCTATCAATCCTAAGGTCGGATTCCTCGTCGGTTGGACAATAATGCTTGATTATATGTTAACACCTATGGTCACTTGCTTGATGTCTACTGTCTTTTTAAATGCGATTTTTCCAGGAATCCCGCATTATGTGTGGATAATAGTCCTGACTGCCAGCATAGTGGCACCGAGCTTACTAGGTGTGGAGATATCAGCATTAGCTAGTAAAACTTTTGTCATTGCACAAGTCATTTTTGTTTGCCTTTTCTGGATTTTAACCTTCAAAAATATATCAGAAGGAGTGGGGACGGGAAGTCTTTTCTCCATTAAGCCATTGTTTAATGCAGATGTTTCCTTGTCCGTCATCTTGGCAGGTGCTACCATTCTTTGTTTTAGTTTTCTTGGATTTGACTCACTCACCACCTTGTCAGAGGAAACAATCAATCCGGAGAAAACGATCCCAAGAGCGATTCTCATCATGCTAATGTTCATCGGAGTCTTATATATCGGCTCTTCCTATCTAGCACAATTGGTACATCCTGGTTTTTCATTTAAACATGCTGATTCTGCATCCCTTGAAATAGCTGTGCTTGTCGGAGGGAATTTATTTAAATCTATTTTTATTACAGCGGTGATTATTGGGAATTTCTCTTCAGGAATCGCTTCAATCACAAGCGCTTCGCGTGTGTTATATGCGATGGGAAGAGATTCCGTATTACCAAAAAAAATATTTGGATATATTCATCCTAAATTTAAAACACCGTCACTTGGCATCATTGTGATTGGAGTAATTTCATTACTTGCAATTCAGTTAACTCTGGAACAAGTTATTAAGTTTATCAATTTTGGAGCATTAATTGCCTTTACATCTGTAAATCTGTCTGTTATCGCCCATTATTTTATCAGAAATCATAAGCGTTCTTTTATGGATTGCATGCGGTACCTATTATTGCCTCTCATTGGTGCAGCGTTTACCTTGTGGTTATGGTCGCATTTAGAAATGGAGGCGTTGATTCTCGGGGGCATCTGGATGGCATGCGGCTTCGCCTATCTTGTCTATTTGACGAAATGGTTCCGTAAACCACTTCCTGAGTTCCATTTTGATAAAGAGCCGAATCAAAAGGAAGAGAGAGTTAACCGAGAGCAAATTCCACAAAATGTACCGGGGATTGATCGAGAGACCATCTCCCAGCAGGTAGGAGATCTATAATATGTCTCGTTTTGAATCATTTATCATTTCGCTATAAAACAGTTGTTGTCGATCACCATTTGATACCGGCAATGTCTGTTTCCTTATAACAAGTATTTTAATTCTAATTAGGAGGTGGTGCCACTTCTTATGTAAGCGGTAACTCACTAAAATCGCAAGAAAGTATTTTTTTTAATGATCAGATTGATCAGGTAAGAAAATCATATTGGAGGTTTGTCAAAATGTATAAGTTAAGAATGTTTATCAATGGTGAGTGGAAGGATTCTTTAAATGAACAAAAGAGTCATATTATAAACCCGGCAAACGGCACGATCATTGCAGAGGCTCCAAGCGGTAATGAAGAAGATGCCAGTATGGCGATTGATGCTGCACGCAGAGCATTTGATTCCGGAATTTGGTCGGATTTGTCAGCTTTTGAACGGGCTTCTTATTTATATAAAATAGCGGATATGATTGAAGAAAATGCAGCTGAGCTTAGCAAGCTTGAAACAGAGAATACCGGAAAACCACTTAAAGAATCAGAGTATGACATTGCTGATGCAGTGGGTTGTTTTCGTTACTATGCTGGCATAGTGACAAAACCGAGCGGGCAAACGTATCATGTAACTGATCCTGTCCAGGCTATGGTTGTTCGGGAACCAGTCGGTGTATGTGGTCTGATTGCTCCGTGGAATTTCCCGCTACTTACTGGAGCCTGGAAAATAGCCCCTGCACTTGCTGCAGGAAATACGATTGTGTTTAAACCAGCCGAGATTACTCCGGTTACTACTTATAGGTTATTCGAGATAATGAAAGAAGTGGGGATACCTGATGGGGTTGCAAACTTAGTATTGGGAGGCGGTGCCACTGTTGGAAATGAAATCGCAGAAAGCGATAAAGTAGATATGGTTTCATTCACGGGAAGCACATCAACGGGCAGGAGCATTATGAAATCAGCATCTGGGAATATCAAAAACATCTCACTCGAATTAGGAGGCAAGTCACCAAACATTGTGTTTGCCGATGCGGATTTTGAGACAGCAGTCGATTATGCGCTTAATGGGATTTTTCTCAACGCCGGCCAGGTTTGTAATGCAGGATCGCGGCTGCTGCTGGAAGAAAGCATCCATGACAAGTTTATTGAACGGCTGATTGAAAAAGCCAAAAAGATTCGAGTCGGTCCTGGGGATCATCCCTCTACAGAAATGGGCGCCCTTGTAAGTAATGAACATATGAATAAGGTACTGGAATATATTCAAATTGGCTTAGACGAAGGAGCGAAACTAGCTTGCGGCGGGAAGCGGATGACAAACAATGGGCTTGAAAATGGCTATTTTGTTGAGCCAACGATATTTGTTGACACGAAACCAGACATGAGAATTGTTCAGGAAGAAATTTTCGGACCAGTTCTGATCGTTCAAAAGTTTAAGGACGAGGAAGAAGCAATCCAACTTGCAAATGATACTCCATACGGTCTTGCAGCAGGTGTATTTTCACAAGACGGTGCAAAGGCGTTAAGGGTAATCAAAAAAATAAAAGCCGGAATTACGTGGATTAATGCATTTAACCTTGCCTACAATGAAGCACCTTGGGGAGGCTACAAGCAAAGCGGGATTGGCCGGGGGTTAGGAACTTTTGGTTTGGATACGTTTACTGAGGTAAAACAAATCAACATTAATTTAGATGTGAAGCCAACCGAATGGTTTAATTCAGTAGAAAGTGATATGGGAACCATAGCGATATCAAATTCGTAATATTATGAAAAAGTGGAAGGAGAAATGAAAACATGTTATGGGATTTTAATTTCAATCTTCCTACCTCTATTGAGTTTGGGAACGGGAAAGTAAAAAATATTGGGAAAAGGGCAAAAGAGCTAGGTGGAAAAAAAGCTCTTCTTATTACAGATAAGGGGCTCGCGCAAACGGGAATTTTGGAAAAAGTCACAGCTTCATTAGATCAAGAAGGTGTCCATTACATTGTTTTTGATGAGATATCTCCGAATCCTAAAGATGTAGATTGCGAGAAAGCCTATCACCAGTTTAAAGACGAGGGAATAGATTTATTAATCGGTCTCGGCGGTGGAAGTTCAATGGATACAGCAAAAGCCATTGGTACACTATTAACGAATGAAGGGGAGTTAAGAGATCGTTACGGTGTAAATTTACTGGATCGGGAAATCCCTCCGCTTATTTGTATTCCTACCACATCTGGCACTGGAAGTGAGGTTACAAGAGGTTCTGTCATTACCGATACAGTTACGAAACAGAAGATGGCTATACTAGATTTGAAAATCGCTCCAAAACTGGCACTTGTGGATCCTGAATTAACCTTATCACTCCCTAAATCTATTACCGCTGCTACAGGAATGGATGCATTAACACATGCCATAGAAGCGTATACATGCAAACCTTCTCAGCCGATCTCCGATGCACTGAGTCTTTATGCCATTGAATTAATTGCTAAATCCCTTCCTTTAGCAGTAGAAAACGGCAATGATCTAGAGGCCAGGAAAAATATGCTTTTAGCTAGTTTAGTTGCAGGTGTGTCATTTGATAATACAGATCTAGGTGCTGTACATGCTATGGCTGAACCGCTTGGAGGTCTTTATGATACTCCGCATGGAGTTGCAAATTCTATTTTTCTGCCATATGTGTTTGAATTTAATATTCCTTCAAATCCAGAAAAGCACGCAATGGTAGCAGCAAAGCTTGGTGCTAATAAAGAAGGCAGAAGAACAGAGGAATTGGCATATGAAGGTGTTGTGCTGTTAAAAGAGCTGGCAGCTAAAATTGGCATTCCTAACCTTCGAGATTTAGGGAATGTAAATCCCGATGACTTCCCGTTCTTGGCGGAAGGGGCTTTTGAACATTTGTGCACACAGGCGAATTCTAGAGAATTAACAAAAGAAGATTATTTGAAATTATTTCAAAAAACATATGAAGCAAAAAATATAAGCATGATTGAAAATATATAAATTCGCAGTTTTCAAAATTTCTTGATAAAAGGGACATCGGGGTTGAAACAAACTTGCTTGGAGAAAAAGTAAGGAAGAAAAACAGAATGGGGGAAGCAAATGTCTAATCATGATGAAAAACAATTTCTAAATTTACCTTTTACGGGCATTTGTACGTTTGGAAAATACCCGATTTGTCCGGACCTGGATCAGCTTGACGCAGATGCAGCTGTCATCGGGGTGCCTAATGACATGGGGACACAGTGGAAATCGGGTGCAAGAATGGGCCCCAGGGGAATCCGTGAAGGTTCGACATTATATAGTTTTGGGCTGGAGGGTGCTTATGATATTGAAAACGATATTATGTATCTAGGACCTGATTGGAAAGTCGTGGACTGTGGCGATGTAGACATGGTACATGGGGATATTATGCAATGTCATGAGAACACAGAAGAAGCCATTCGAAAAATTATTTCCAAAGGAGCCATGCCAGTCGTATTGGGTGGTGATCATTCAATCACAGCAGCAGTTGGAAAAGGGCTTGAAGACTTGGGGCCTTTTCATGTGATTCAGATTGATGCCCATCTAGATTGGGCAGATCATCGCTCAGGAATGAGATATGGCCACGGAAATTGTATTCGCCGCTTATCTGAGCTGGATTACGTTCAGAGAATATTTCAATTTGGCATTCGAGGGATCAGCAGCAGCAAAAAAGAAGACGTTGACGCAGCAAGAGAGTACGGCAGTGTGATCTTGTCACCTCGGCAGATGAGAAAGATGGGACTTAAAGAAGTACTCGACCATATTCCCGCAGGAGAAAAATATTATGTAACCATTGATATCGACGGAATCGATCCGTCCATCGCTCCTGGAACAGGTACACCATCACCAGGCGGCCTGCTTTATGATGAGGTTAATGAATTGCTCGAAGGAATTGCCAAAAGAGGAGAAGTCATCGGATTTGATCTGGTTGAAGTCGCACCTCCATATGATCCAACTGGAATGACTGGACAAGTAGCTGCCCGTATATTACTGGACTTGCTCAGCTATGTTTTAAAGGAAAAAGAGAAAAACAGGAAGAAAGAATACAGCAAGGAAAAGGAAGAAATAATTTCTTAACAAACCAGATTGAAATAATTTCAGAAAAACGATAGTGTTTTAAAACTCCCAATTCTCAAGGGATTATATTAGCTGAAAGATTTAAATAAATCGATAGAAACGGTCGGGCATTAACTATTTGTTATGTCTGACCATTTTTTTCAAGCTTCGTGTTTCAGCCTGTTTGCTTGTAATTATTCTAATAACAAACTTTCATTGTAAGCACTTACTCGAATATAAAGGGCTAGAATAGAACTTTAGTTTTATGTTCGTATAGAACCAATAGTTATAAAAGTTACATCCTATGTTTTATTTTCAGAAAAATATGAATATACGATAATTAAAGAGAATGGCAATTTATTATTTTTATTTGTGATTCGTTAAAATTATCGATTAGGAGGGGATGGAATAAGGAGCAGAAAAAATAAGGAAGATCCTTACAGGAAGGCTGTGGGTATGTAAACAGTTTGTGCAATCATTGAAATCATAGAAAAATGTGGCCACATACAAAGCAGAAGATTTAAACATCACAAGAGAGTATAAAACGCATCGAAGTGTAGCGATAAACAGTGAATCCTTGCATAAAGACATTATCTCATTAGATGGTCTTATTCTATTAATTGGTTTTTCAGGAGGAAGTATGGTGAAAAATATGAACATGAAAAAGATTATAGCAACCTCTTTATCTACGGTTTTGCTTGCATCAACCTTTCATAATGTAAATGCAATCGATAAAACAACAAATGAAAAGACACCACCTGAGCATTCTGCCAATGTAAACAGTATTAATGGTGCTGATGAACAAAAAATCACGCTTATCACAGGTGATGTCGTTACCATTAAAAAGCTTGAAGGCGGCAAGAGTGTTATTAACGTAGAGCACGTTGACCAAAATGGTGCAGGTGCTCAAATACTGGATATTGGTGAAGAGACGTATGTTATTCCAAATTCAGCTATGCCATACTTAGCAGCTGATAAGTTGGATATGGATTTGTTTAATATAACGGAATTGATTAAAAATGGCTATGATGACAAAAGTCTTTCTTCTCTACCCATAATCGTGGAGTACACGGAATCAAAAGGTAAAGCTGTTCAACCAAAAGCTGAGCCAAAAGGCGCAAAAACGGTTCGAGTGTTAGAGAGTATTAACGCTGCTGCCCTCTCTGCTTCCAAAATGGAAGCGGATACATTCTGGAAAGATGTCACACATGAGGCTGCAACAACAGCAAAAGCCAAATCAAACAATGCTTTGTTCGACAAGGGCATTGAAAAGATCTGGCTGGATGGCCGAGTGGAAGCCACATTAGATCAAAGTGTACCTCAGATTGGTGCGCCAGCCGCCTGGGAGTCAGGTTACACAGGTAAGGGCGTTAAGGTAGCTGTACTTGACACAGGAATCGACCCAAATCATCCTGATCTTGCGGATCAAATTGACGAGGCAAAAAGTTTTGTACCGGAAGAAACAGTTGATGATGGTAATGGTCACGGTACTCATGTCGCTTCAACAGTGCTAGGAACAGGGGCTGCTTCTGAGGGCAAGAATAAAGGAGTTGCTCCTGAGGCCCGATTGCTCGTAGGTAAAGTGTTAAACAACAAAGGAAGTGGTATGGAGTCTTGGATCATAGACGGTATGGAATGGGCTGCAGACAACGCCAAGATTGTAAGTATGAGTTTGGGAGGCGGGCCAAGTGACGGAACAGACCCGATGGCTCAAGCCGTAAATAGACTAAGTGAAGAAACAGGTGCTCTATTTGTTATTGCTGCCGGAAACGCAGGTTATGAAGGAGCCGTCGGTACACCAGGAACTGCTGATGCTGCTTTAACAATCGGTGCAGTGGATAAGGCAGACAAGATTGCTTCTTTTACATCAAAAGGACCTCGTTATGGAGATATGGGATTGAAACCTGACCTGTCTGCACCAGGTGTTGGGATTGTTGCTGCTCGATCTGGGCTAACATCAGGAAGCGGATCTTACAAGAGTCTGAATGGTACATCCATGGCAACACCGCATGTAGCAGGAGCAGCTGCGATTCTTCTGCAGAAGAATCCTAATTGGAATGGTACACAGCTAAAAGAAGCGTTGATGAGTACATCCAAGAAATTAAATTATTCGCCTTATCATATTGGATCAGGTCGATTAGATGTACCAGCAGCGGCATTTAGTACAGTGAGAGCAACTGGTTCATTATCGTTTGGGTTCTTCAAATGGCCAAATGATAATGCGCAATCTGTACAAAAAACAGTTACTTACACAAACGACAGCGACTCAGCTGTCACCTTAGATCTTCATGCTGATTTTAAGAATGGAAAAGGTAATGCTGCACCAAATGGTATGCTAACAGTTTCTGAGAGTCGAATTACCATTCCGGCTAACGGGTCTAAAGACGTAACCGTTACATTGAATCCACAGCTTGGAGACTTAGGCACGCGTTATGAAGGACATCTTACAGCGACTGATTCTGAAGGCAAGCAAGTGGCTCATACTTCAATGGGCACGGTGAAAGAAGAAGAAAAATATCCGCTAACGTTTAACGCTACGGACCGTAACGGGAATCCTGCCCTTACGTATGTTGCGCTCCTTAACAAAGACTTTGCAAAACCTGAATTCATTGCTGTAAACGGATCAACAGAATTACGATTACCCCCTGGCACATATTCAGCCATGTCTTATATGTCAGTGGATACTGAAACAGATCATAGTGGTATAGCATTAGTCGGTAATCCTGAAATCAAGCTAGACGGTCCTCAAACCGTGGAGCTTGATGCTCGAAAAGCAAAAGAAATTTCAGTAGAAGTACAGAAGAATACAGAGCCAAGCTATCAGCGCATGCAATACCACCGTTCCCTTGGTGGCAAACCATTTACTCATTCTAATACCATTACCATGCTTCCATGGATCGATAAAATGTATGCTGTCCCAACAAAGGAAGTTAAAACAGGAGACTTCGAATATTTGACTCGCTGGCGTTTAACGAAACCATTGCTTGAGATTAACTTTAAAGGAAAGGAATTGGATGACGTTCCATTTGCAGGAAGTACAATGCTCAATGGAAAATATAACTTATCAACGGTTTATGCAGGAAAAGGAACTTCAGCAGATTATGAGCGTCTAAAAGCAAAAGGAAAAGCGGTTGTTGTAGATCGCAACAGTGAAGTTACGCCTTCTGAGCAGGCCGCTGCTGCACATGAAGCGGGTGCAAAGCTGTTGATCATCGTAAACAATGAAGATAAGGAATTCATTGAGTTTGCAGGAAATCCGGATAAAACGGACATCCCTCTTGCAGTTGTTGGAATCAGTAAAGGTGAAGGAGATAAAGTGATCACAGCAGCACGTTCTGGCAACCTGAAACTGTTTGTTGAAGGTGAAACAAATACACCATATGTTTATGATTTGATGGATGTTCATCAAGACCAAATTCCAAAGAATTTAAAATATGCACCATCTAACGATGAACTCGTTAAGATCGACACGCGTTACAAATCAGACCGTGATGCACCTGGAGGAGAGTTCCGTTTTGATTTGCGTCCGTATTCAACAAGTGCTCCTGGGGATTTCCAAGAAATACAGTTGCCTTCTGTTCGAACAGAGTGGGTTTCAGCAGTGAAAGATACTAGATGGTATCACAAAGCAGCGGTATTAGACAGTCCATGGGAAGTTCGCCAGCCTGCAGCTACGTATGAAAAAGGACAAAGACTTCAGGAAGAATGGTTCTCTCCAGTAGTTCGTCCGCGTTTGGGTGAAAACTATTTTCCACCTAGCCGCCAAAACAACACTTTACACTTTAATATTCCTGCTTTGGCCGATTCAGGGAATGGCTCTACAGGTGGTGAAAGATATAATGAATCCTTAAAAAATCAAACACTTAAATTGTACCAAGGAGATACCCTTGTTAGTGAAAGAAAAGGACAAGCTATGGACTTAAATACTCCATTCCCAGAAGAAAAGACGCAATACAGGTTAGTAAGTGATGCTAAGCGTGATCCGAATCGCTGGAAAACATCGTTAAGCACGCATACAGAATGGACATTCTGGTCTCAAAAAAGAGAAGAATTCGAAACTTTCCTCCCATTCTATTCGCTAGATTATAAGGTTGAGACCGATATGAACGGTAACGCACTTGCGGCACCATCTACTGCACTCGAGCTATCTGTTGCAAAACTTGATGATAGGGAGGGCTATAGTAAAATAGAGTATGGTAAATTAGAGGGAGCTACATTAGAGGTTTCCTTTAATGAAGGAGAGTCATGGAAGAAAGTAAAACTTGAGCGTACTGCGTATGATCGTTGGACAGCTAAAATTAACAATCCTAAAACAAACAAATATGTTTCCCTTCGTGCAACCGCTTGGGATGATCAAGGAAATAAAATTTCTCAGGAAGTAATTAAGGCATATGGTTTGAGGTAATATCGATTAGATTAATAGCATACCCCTCAGCTGGTGAAGGGTATGCTATTATATTTACTAGCGTGTTAAATAGTCATAATATACTGCGAATTCAGTTGGAGTCTCATAATGAATTTGACCACTTTTAATAAAAATGTAAGGTACAAATTTAAGTTTCAGTATTTAAGAGGAAAGAGGTGTTAGGAAACTTGGAAAATAAAGGAGTTAAATTGACTGTTCATGCTTGGGAAAATTCAGAAAGTGTGAAGTTTATCATTACGTTACTGAATAATACTGATTCTGAAAAGATTTTTATCTTTAGAACCGGTCAACAATACGATATTCACGTGCTTAATCCAGAGGGAAAAGAAGTGTATCGATACTCTAAAGGCAGATTTTTTACACAAGCAATTGAATATGTGAATTTTGATCCTGGTGAAACCCGTAAATGGGAAGAAACTTGGGACTATAAATGTGATGGAAAACGTGTGGAGCCTGGTGAGTATATCGTGTCGGTAACGTTAGCTGGTAATGAGGAAGGTGTAAAAACACCACTAGCAAAGGGGAGGTTTACCCTCTCTTAAAGAAATATCATATTGCATTTAACATTCTATTTGGAATGGCTTCATAAGGAGGCTGACTCAAAAGAGCCGTCGTTTAAACGACCTTTTGAGTCAGCCTCTTTTTAATTCCCCATGCTATCAAACAGAGAAAAGCGGGGAAGTGCAGCAAACGTACATAACTAAAAAGCAGGAATAGAATCCGCCCCTCCCCCACCTCGGCATTTTATGCTTCACAACCGATGCAGCCAATAAAAATAAATGTGACGATTAAAGTGTGTTTTTACAAAACATTAATATTTGATTAATGTGGAATTAACATTGTCGGATTATGATGAAACCGTAACAAACAGTAATAAAAATTAAAAAACCCACATTAATTGGAGGTACTTTTAATGAATTACACATTTAAGAAAAAAGGTTACAAGTCTATTCAAGCAATGATGTTAGGCATAAGTGTATTAGGATTAGCTGGCTGCGGAGCAAATAAAGAGGAAGCTGCTCCAGTTGTAAGTGATACAGAATCATTAACCTTGCAAGAAATTGAAACAAAAGCAAAAGAAGAGGGAGAAATTAATAGTGTTGGTATGCCAGATTCATGGGCCAACTGGGGTGAAACGTGGACAGAAGTTACAGATAAATATACATTGAAACACACAGATACAGATTTATCGAGTGCAGAAGAGATCGCTAAAATGGAATCTGAAAAAGAAAATGCAACTGCTGATATCGGTGATGTAGGGGTTTCCTTTGGACCAATCGCAGAACAAAAAGAATTAACGCTTCCTTATAAAACTTCCTATTGGGACGAGTTACCTGAATGGGCAAAAGATGACAATGGGGATTGGGTTGTTGGTTACCAAGGAACGATTGCATTCTTAACGAATAAAGAGCTAGTAAAAAATCCGCCAAAATCTTGGGATGACATCTTAAATGGAGATTATAAAGTAACCGTTGGAGATGTACAGCGCGGTGCACAGAACCAAATGGCGGTTCTTGCTGCTGCGATGGCTTATGGCGGTGATGAAACAAATCTTCAGCCGGGAATTGACTTTTTTACTAAGCTTGCTAAGCAAGGCCGTCTAAGCTTAACAGATGCAAAACCAGCTAACATCGAAAAAGGAGAAGTGGAAGTTGCCTTAGTATGGGACTTCAATGCTCTTGGTTACGCTGAACAAATCAATCGTGATCAATTTGATGTAAGCATTCCTAGTGAGGGTTCAGTAGTAAGCGGTTATGCAACAATTATTAACAAATATGCAAAGCATCCTCATGCAGCGATGGCGACTAGAGAATATATTTTAAGCGATGAAGGACAAATTAACTTGGCTAAAGGATTCGCCCGCCCGATTCGTGACGTGGAACTTCCAAAAGAAGTAGCTGAAAAAATGGTTCCAGAAGAACAGTACAAAAATGCAAAACCGATCGAAGACTCCAAAGCTTGGGAAGAATCAGTAAAAACATTGCCACAGGTTTGGCAGGAAGAGGTGTTAGTCCATGTCAAATAAAGTAATCGCTATTGTTGTGGATGGTATGAGATATGATAAAGCATGTGAGGCCTTAGGATTTCTTCAGCATTTAGTTGAAACGAATCAGGCATCCCTTTACAAAGTGAAGTCGGAGCTTCCTAGTCTTTCCCGTCCATTGTATGAAGTGCTGTTAACAGGTACACCGTCATCAGTGAACGGCATTACGTCCAATCAAGCGGTTCGGCTATCTGGCGAGAAAAGTCTCTTTCATCTGACGAAAGAGAATGGTTTAAGAAACGGCACGGCATCGTATTACTGGGTAAGCGAACTTTATAATCGAGCGCCGTTCCATTTCATTGAAGATCGTGAGCAAGAGGATCCATCCAAGCCAATTCAATACGGAAAATTTTATTGGGATGATGACTATCCAGACAGTCATGTGCTCATGGATGCAGAAGCTTTGCGCAGAAAGCATGACCCGCACTTTTTATATATCCACCCAATGGGTGTAGATGTAAAAGGAGAAGCGTTTGGATCGGAATCAAAAGAATATCGTGAACAAATTTTAAAAGTGGGAAGCTTATTGGCTCAGCTTCTGCCAATTTGGATCAAAGAAGGCTACCACATTTTAATAACTTCTGATCATGGGATGAGTGAAACGGGCAATCATGGAGGCATAACAGATGGTGAGCGTGATGTACCACTCTTTATGATCAGTCCAAAAGTTGAGCCTGGCGTTTATAGTGAAGTGGTTCCGCAATTGGCTTTCGCACCGCTCGTTTGTGAACTTTTAAATATTGAGCCATCCAATAAAATGATTTCCTATCAATTGCCGGGTCTTAAAGGAAAAATTACCATTTAAATCAGTAAAATGAAGAATTACTGGAATTGGTTTAACGTACGCATGGTTAAACCAATTCCCAAATTGATAGAGAACATAGAGGAGCGAGAAGTCTTGCGAAAAATAAAAAAACAAAAAATTTACTTATTAGCTCTTTTACTGCCATTTATTTTGTTTGTCATTGGTTTTGAAATCGGACCATTAGCAGCAATGATTAAAAATAGCTTTTATGCAGACGATGGAATTCAAGTTACGATTAATCAATATTTAACCATTTTTAAAAGTGATTTTTACATGAAGGCCATTCAGAATAGCCTTGTTATTTCCTTAATATCTGCTGTAATTTCTGTGATTACAGCGGTTATTGCAGCGTATTCAATTACAAAGTTCTCACAAAAAATACAAAACCGGCTGCTGATGATTACAAATATGACTTCGAATTTTGAGGGAATCCCCCTTTCATTTTCATACATTATTTTGCTTGGAAACAACGGATTGTTTACATTGCTTTTTGCTAAAATGGGTTTGGATGTGTTTGCGGACTTTAATTTATACTCTTGGACAGGCCTCATTCTTGTTTATATTTATTTTCAAATTCCGCTTGCTGTTATGCTCATCTACCCCTCTTATCAAGGAATTAAAAAACAATGGAAAGAAGCTTCTTCACTATTAGGTGGTTCGAAGTTTTCATTTTGGCATCGTATCGGTATTCCAGTACTGCTGCCAAGTATTGTAGGTACGTTCAGTATTTTGTTTGCAAATGCGATGGGAGCTTATGCAACAGCCTATGCATTGGTCGGAAGCAATTATAACTTGCTGTCGTTGCAAATCGCTTCCTTGGTTGCAAGTGATGTAGCATTAAAGCCGCAGCTGGGCAGTGCGATGGGAGTTCTTTTAGCAGTGACGATGATAGGTGCGTTATGGTTCAATGAACAAATGATGCGCCGCATTAGGAGGGATTTACGATGAAATCTTTATTGTCTTTTCATAAAGCACTCGTTGGACTTCTGGTTATCTATTTATTAATTCCACTTATAGGAACATTCTTGTTCTCGATCGCAGGTAAATGGGATCATACGATTTTACCTGAGAGTTATACAATGAAATGGTATATTGAATTATTTCAAGATGAACGCTTTTTTGATGCTTTTCAACGAACTCTGTTTTTAATCGTGATGTCAGTAGGTCTTAGTATTGTTATTATGCTGCCAACGATCTTTATCATCACCGTATATTTCAGTAAATGGGAACGATTGCTTCAGGCTGCAGCAATGCTTCCATATGGAATACCTCCCATTGTTGGAGCTGTAGGATTAATCAAGTTATATTCAAATAGCTTGATTCCAATTGCCGGAACACCTTGGATTTTAATAGGTGCTTACTTCATAACGATTCTGCCATTTATGTATCAGGGTATTCGCAACAGCCTTCGAACGATAAATGCAGTACAGCTTGTTGATGCAGCCGAATTACTCGGTGCCACAAAATTTCAGGCGTTCCGTACAGTGGTGTTTCCAAATATAATCTCTGGTATCTTAGTGTCAACATTATTATCAGTCGCACTATTGTTTAGTGAATTTGCTTTGGCTAATTTGCTTGTTGGAGGCAGATTTGAAACCTTGCAAATTTTTCTTGCAGATAAACTAAACAGCAGTGGCCACTTAACAAGTGCAATTGTTATTACGTATTATTCAGTGATTTTGCTTTTAACGGGAACTGTATTAAAACTTACTTTTAAAAACGAAAAAAATCCTGCCGGGAAAAAAAAGAACCGCGTTCTTTCATTATTAAGAAAACAAAGCCGTGATAAAAAATTTGCATTAGAAGGTGAAAACTCATGAGTTATGTAACCATCGACCAAGTGACTAAAAAGTATGAAAACCAAGTTGTATTAAATGATATATCCATTACTTTAAACAAAGGTGAATTTGCTACACTGCTTGGGCAAAGCGGGTGCGGTAAAAGCACATTGCTTCGTTCCATTGCAGGGCTTGAAGATGTTGATGCTGGAAGAATCTTAATTGATGGAAAAGACATTACAAACTTATCTCCGAGGCAGCGTGAAGTCGGTATGGTATTTCAGTCATATGCTCTTTTTCCAAATATGAACGTTTTTGATAATATCGCATACGGCCTTAAAATGAAAAAGGTTAAAAATATAAAATCCAAAGTGGCAAAGATGATTGAGATGGTAGACTTAGCAGGAAAAGAAGAATCTTATCCTCACCAATTATCAGGTGGACAGCAGCAGAGGGTTGCTTTGGCTCGCGCGCTTGTTATCGAGCCGAAAGTCTTGCTTTTAGATGAACCGTTAAGTGCGCTGGATGCTAAAATTAGAAAAAGTTTGCAAAAGGAATTAAAGAGAATACAAAAGGAATTAAATATTACTACCATTTTTGTTACACACGATCAGGAAGAAGCAATGACGATGTCAGATCGAATTTTCGTGATGAATAAAGGAAATGTTGTACAATCCGGTTCTCCAACGGAAATTTATACAACTCCTGTCAACACATTTGTAGCAAATTTCATTGGAAATTATAATGTCTTTAAAATGGACACATTTCGCAAACTCGTTCGCAGTACGGAATTAAAAGGGGATGAAGTTGCCTTTCGGCCTGAAGTGTTAAAGCTGCTTCCTATTGGTGAAGAGAGCCAGGATTTACAAGAGAATTGGCGACTTAAAGGAATAATAAAGGATGTCTCCATGACAGGAAACATATTAAGATATGAAGTTGAGTCAGAGGATTTTTCTTTCCATGTAGATGATCTGCATCACCGCGGGGCAATATTTGACCAAGGAACACACATTCAAATTATTTTACCAAAGAAAGAATGCCTTTTTCTATAAATGAATTTTCTTGGAGGATGAGAAATGTCCATTTTGCCTGAAGAAAGGAAAAATGAAATATTAAAAGAACTTAAGAAAACTGGAAAAGTAAAAGTCGTGGAATTAGTCGGACAATTTCAGGTTTCTGAAGAAACAATTCGGCGTGACTTGATGATCTTAGAGGAAAAAGGATTATTAAAAAGGGTTTACGGTGGAGCGATTCATTCTGTCTTTCAATCTGAGGAACCTCCTTTTATACAGCGTACAACTGTGAATCATGAAGCCAAAGTGAAGGTTGGCAAAAAAGGTGTGGAACTCATTTCTGACGGAGATGTAATTGCCATTGATGTCGGAACGACCATGCTCGAATTTGCTAAGCAGATTGAAAAGAAAATGGATATTACAATTATCACTAATTCACTTCCTGTATCATCTGTGTTGACGGAATCTCTCAACCAAAATATGTTCACAGGTCAAGTTTTATTGCTTGGGGGACAAATTGATCCAAAGCACCAGTCGATATCCGGTAGTCTTACTGAACAAATGCTGAATCAATTTAATATCGATAAAGCTTTCATTTCAGCGGGCGGTTTTTCTATTCAAAATGGAGTTAGTAATTATCATTTACACGAAACATTGGTTTCACGCAAGATGGTTGAAGTATCTAAGCAAGTCATATTGCTAACAGATTCCTCCAAAATTGGCGTTGATACTTTTAGTAAAATTTGTCCTTTAGAAAAAATGGATGTTGTTGTCTGCGAACAGCCATATCCAGAGGTATGGAAGGATCATCCCGAATTAGGGATGATGAATTGGGTTGTAGCATAATCCATGTTCTCCCTTTAGACAGAGAGGAGAATTAATAGATTTTGTAAGAAAAGGAGAAATATTTTATGAGTTTTATTGCAATAGATTTAGATGGAACATTATTGAACGACCAGAACGAAATTAGCGAAGAAAACATAAAGGCTATTCAATCTGCTCAAGAAAAAGGTTTAGAAGTAATCATTTCAACAGGTCGGGCCTATTTTGATGTTCAAACTATTTGTGAAAAAGCCAAGATTTCGCCGTATGTCATCGGGACAAATGGAGCAACCATTCATGCGAAAAATGGGGAATGTATTTCATCTATTACAATAACAAAAGATTGTGCTGAATCGATTCTTCAATGGCTGGATGAGCGGAATTATTATTATGAGGTGTTTACGGATCAAGCAATTTATGCAACTAAAAAAAGAAGACAGGATTTCTATAATGAGATTCATAGTTTGAAAAGCTCTGATTTAGATAAGGATATGAAAGAATTGGTTGCAGAAGCGGAGAGGCAATTTGATCAGTTTGGATATGTATTCGTTGAAAGCTACCAAGATATTCTTAGGCAAGCGGAAGAATTCAATAATATTTTAGCATGCTCTTTTGACAAAATGAAATTGGAGGAAGCATGGAACCAATTTAAGACGATTGATGAGTTAATGGTTGTTTCATCTGCCGATCATAACATTGAAATTACGAATAAAGGAGCTTCAAAAGGAATGGCCCTTGAAAAATTGGCATTTATGCTGAATGGCACCTTAGACCGGGCTATGGCCATCGGGGACAGCAACAATGATTTATCCATGTTCGAAAAAGTTGGATGCAGTGTGGCGATGGGAAATGCGAAAGATGAGATAAAAGCGGTTTGTACAATGACAACCCTTACGAACGTTGAGAATGGGGTAGCTCATGCACTTAATCGATACATGGAAAGCTTCGCTGCTGCAAAATAGGTGACAATGCCGGAAGGAGAGAACAAGTAAATGGCATGGATCTATCTTATCGTGGCAGGGCTTTTAGAAATTGTTTGGGTTATGGGTATTAAATATTCACATGGATTTACCATCCTGATCCCAAGCGTAATAACAGTAGGGTTAATACTCCTTAGTTTCTTTTTACTTTCAAAATCGTTCCATTCGGTTCCTTTAGGAACTGGCTATGCCGTTTTTACTGGATTGGGAACGGTAGGTACAGTCGTAGCCGGGATGATTTATTGGGGAGAGACCATTAATCTATGGAAAGTATTTTTTGTCATGTTAATGATCACAGGGATCATTGGGCTAAAAATAAGCCCAGCGGAACCTAAAACATAAAAGGAATTGAAGGATAGGTAAAGGGTTAGGAGTTGATTCAATGGATTGGTTTTTTCTTCTTATTGCAGGCTTTGCCGAGATTGGAAGTGTAATCAGTCTGAAGTGTGCAGAAGGTTTTAAAAAATGGCCATCTACGATCAGTTGTCTTGTTTTCGGAAGTTTAAGCTTTTATTTTCTTTCTTTGTCAGTAACTTCTCTTCCAGTGGGGACTGCCTATGCCATATGGACTGGCATAGGTACTGTCGGCAGTGTTTTAGCCGGCATGATCTTCTTTAATGAACCTAGAAATTTAAGATCAACGATATGGATTTTATGTATCATTGCAGGGGCTGTCGGTGTTAAAATAACTTCAGGACATTAAGATTCTATCTGGAGGATAATGAGTGATGAAAACGAATCAAGATTGGATAAAAGAGTATCCTTTAATAGGCGAGCTAGCAGCTGTAAAAGAAGTATTTTGGACAAATCCAAAAAAGGAACCATTTCAAAAAGGAGTTAAGAAACTTCCGCTGAATGAGAATGATGTAAAAGATGCAGAGGAAAGGTTGATGCGTTTTGCCCCTTACATCGCAGAGGTTTTTCCTGAAACTAGACAACAGGAGGGGATCATTGAATCTCCTATTGTTTCCGTCCCGTCGATGCGTCAAAAATTATCAGAGATGTATGATCATCCATTAGAAGGGGAATTGTTGCTGAAATGTGACAGCCATCTTCCGATATCAGGTTCCATTAAAGCACGCGGCGGCATTTACGAAGTGTTGAAACACGCAGAATCATTAGCGATTCAGCATGGTTTATTATCAGTAGAGGATGATTATTCGATCCTTGATAGTGAGAAATTCAGAGACTTCTATTCCGAATACTCCATTGCCGTCGGATCTACAGGCAATTTAGGGTTAAGTATTGGCATAATGAGTGCCAAATTGGGTTTTAAAGTAACCGTCCATATGTCTGCGGATGCAAAGGAATGGAAGAAAGATCTCCTTAAAAGCAAAGGAGTAACGGTGGTTGAATATAAGGAAGATTACAGCAAAGCAGTCGAAGAGGGGCGTAAACAGGCTGATAGTGATCCGAATTGCTACTTCATTGATGACGAGAACTCCCGTGATTTGTTTTTAGGCTATGCAGTGGCAGCTTTTCGTTTAAAAAAACAGTTAGAAGAATTAAATATAACCGTAGATGAAAACCATCCGCTTTTTGTTTATCTGCCATGTGGTGTAGGAGGCGGACCGGGGGGAGTCGCTTTTGGTTTAAAATTAATCTATCAAGATCATGTACATTGCTTCTTTGCAGAGCCTACTCATTCTCCATGTATGTTGCTTGGTCTCGTAACAGGGCTGCATGATCAAGTTTCTGTTCAAGATTTTGGAATTGACAACATCACATCAGCTGACGGCCTTGCCGTTGGAAGGCCGTCAAGATTCGTTGGTCAAACGATTGAACCATTATTAAGCGGAAGCTATACGGTAAGTGATCATGAATTATTTAAACTATTAAGCGTATTGGCCGACACAGAAAATATTCACCTTGAGCCTTCCGCATTGGCAGGCGTCATAGGTCCAGTAAAGTTAGCGGCTGAGAAACAAGGGAAAGAATATGTACAGAATCATAACTTAAAAGATCAAATGAAAAATGCTGTCCATCTCATGTGGGCGACTGGCGGCAGTATGGTTCCGAAAGAAATAATGGACGAATATTATAAAAAAGGAGCAGAGCTTCTATTCTAAGGAAATCAGAACTTATTTCCCTAAATTCTGAACGCAGAATATAATTATTAAATATGAAACATCCTTAAGAACTCGCCAATCGGCGAGTTTAATTTTTTGGAACACTTCCATTTATTTTATCTCTGTTCAATTCTTGTGATACGGTAAAGCTAATTATTGATGTAACACTGTGTTGATTGGAGCGGGACGGTGCGAGATCCTCAAGAATACATTCGTATTTTCTTCGTATAGTATTTATCAAGGATGTTAATTCAACGTCCTCCGGTAAAAGCGTATCCAGGGAGTCCAGAAGGAGAAAAAGTGCCAAGAGTGTCGATTGCTCGCGGTTGGCTGACCATCTGCAGAGGAAATCAACACAAATATATAACTTAACCAAAAATTAATTGAACGAATTCACCTCTTGAGCGTCTTATGAGTGAATTAAACAGCTAACAATGGGATGATAGGGAAGAGAGGAAAGAAGCGGATGGAGGAGAAAGATCTTATAATAAGCGCCAAACGAGGAGATCAGCTCGCTTTTGCCATGCTTTTTAAAAATAACTATCCCTTTCTGGTTAAATACTTAATTAAAATCACTATGAATCCTGATACAGCTGAAGAGCTTGCCCAGGAAACCATGGCCAAATGTGTTGAAAAAATCGGCCTGTTTAATGGCAAATCGAAATTTTCCTCCTGGCTGATTTCCATTGCGACGAATTTGTATATTGATCAGAAGCGAAGGTCGAAAAGAGAGAGGAACTGGAAAGCACAGGAAGAAGCATTCAGACGGATGAAGTGGCACCTTGAAAGCCGAAATGAAGAATGGAATGATGCCTTATCCGCATTGGGAAAACTGAAAGACGAAATTAGGATACCTATCGTTCTTAAACATTATTATGGCTACTCATATGAGGAAATAGGAGAAATGATGAAAATATCTCCAGGCACTGTCAAATCAAGAGTGCACAATGGAATCATGTCTGCAAGAGAGGAGTTGAAGCTTCATGGCGAACAGGAAAGTGCTGCCGCTGGAACACGATCATCAAGATGAAAATTTTCTGGCTGCTGTAAAGAAGATAGAAGACGGATTAGAATCGCTGGAAGAAAATGTCCCGGTTTATACACCTGATCTGCAATTTTTTGAACACTTAGTTGCGGAGCAAAAACAGACGATGAAAAAGAAATTGATCAGGGACTTGGCTATCTTCACTGTTGCAGCGCTCCTCATTGTAAGTTCCGTTTTATTCATGCTGTATCAGCTTCCAGCTGTATTTTTTATTCTGCAGGGATTTGTCACTGTTTTTATTATGGCTTATAGTACTGTCAGCTTTGTTAAGCAGGTGAATGGCACATGAGCAGCGAAGAAATTTCCCTCCCTTTGCTGATTGTTGTAGGGATAATCTTAATCGCACAGAGTACGTTCTTATTCTTGGATGCAAGAAAGCACGGCCACAATTATTGGCTATGGGGAATTATCGGTTTAATACAGGCGCCAATGCCGACGCTGTTTTACTTGATTTTCGTCAGAAAGATTTGGCAAAAAAAGATTAATTGAGGGATGGAAGGATGAAAGGATGAAAAAGTTAAAACAGATGCTGCTGCTTACTGCTGCTGGAGGTCAGCTGCTTGGAATTGCCATGCTGTTCATCAATATTAAGGCAGCGATTATGTTTTATATTTTATATGCTTTAATGATTTTTGCGATATTTATTGTGCTGATAGCTGAGAGGAAAAAAGAAAAAGAGGAGGAAGAACAAAATGATTATCGTGACTACTGATGCGGTGCCAGGGAAAGAAATTAAGGAAATTAAAGGTTTTGTAAGAGGAAGTACAGTACAGACAAAACATATAGGAAAAGATATTTTAGCAGGATTAAAAACAATTGTAGGCGGAGAAATTGGCGAATATACTGAAATGATGGATGAAGCAAGACAGAAGGCAATAGGCAGAATGGTTGAAGATGCAAAGGCAAAAGGGGCCAACGCAATAATCGGAATGCGCCTTCAAACATCGGCAGTTATGCAGAATGCTGCAGAGATTATCGCATATGGAACCGCAGCTCTAATTGAAGAATAACAGGAGAAAAACCAGCTGAAAACAATTAGCTGGTTTTTTTATGTTTTGATAGATATTACTGGTTTTTCAATTTCTTAAATAGGGAAAGGTTTGTTGATGAATAGTTGGCAGAAAATACTTGAAAAGAAACTAGTGAATTTTTTATGATTTTATAAGCAATTTTTACTAAAATCCTTTACAATAAAGTGAAACTTCTTTTAAAAATAACACTATGAAAATCATACTTGAATATGGATTGGAGTTTTATATGCTATATTACCGTACTTATGTGAAAGATGAATCATTGCCATGGGTAACCTTTGTACATGGTGCAGGGGGAAGCTCTGCAATTTGGTATAAACAAATGAGAGAGTACAAAAAGCATTTCAATGTTCTGCTGGTAGATTTGCGGGGACATGGGCAATCTGGAAGAGGCACCTGGGAAGAAGGAGACCATTTTTCGGAAGTATCCCAGGAAATAGTTGAGGTACTCGATCATCTCCATATCGCCGAGTCCCACTTTGTTGGTATTTCGCTGGGGACAATTGTGATTCAGACAATTGCACAGGACCACCCTGAAAGAGTAGCTTCCATGATTTTGGGCGGAGCCATCACAGAATTGGACTGGCGGACAAGATTTCTGATAGCCATTGCCAATTTGACTAAGTATATGCTTCCATACATGCTTCTTTATCGGCTCTTTGCGTGGATCATCATGCCAAAAAGAAACCATCTTGAATCAAGGCATGCCTTTGTAAGGCAGGCAGCAAAAATGTGCCAAAACGAATTCATCAACTGGCTGTCTTTAACAAGGTCAGTCAATCCGTACCTCGGAAAAATCCAGGCAAGCATATCCCACATTCCTACCCTTTTCATCATGGGACAGGAAGACCACTTGTTTATTAAATCTGTAAAAAATATTGCCCGAAAAGCAAAAACAGCTACAGTCAAAGTCATTACAGGTGCAGGCCATGTATGCAACATCGACAAGCCTGATGCTTTTAATCAAATAACCATCGATTTCATAAGCAGTCAAAAAAGAAGATTGGCTTCATGATAAAAGGATCCTATGGGGTCCTTTTTTAAATGTTTTGATTACAGAAAATTTTTAAGAATAGGAAAAAAGCAGATTGACTTTTACTGTAAGCGGTGATAATCTTACCAATATGGAAAAAAATGAAAAGGAGGGTTACAAAATGATCTTAATTCATCATCATCAAAAAACAACTGAAGAAAGAAAATCTGTAACCTCTCTTATAAAGGATATTAAAATGTAAACAGGATTTTCCTGCACATTTGAAGGAGCACAGGTTACATATCGTAACGTGGGCTCTTTTGTCTATTTAAGACATATCGCATGCCGCGGTATGTCTTTTTTTGTCCAATTTAAAGACTTTCCAATAGGAATTACAGGCATAGCCTGTTTTCATATATTTGCTCTTGAAAGGCAGCTGCATTCGGCAGCAATAACAGAAAGGGAGGAAAAATAAATGAATGTACTAAGAGTGAAAAGAAAGACCATTTTACCGGAGGATCTTGATGGAGGCTAGTTATGGGTTTGCTGCTGGTTTATGTGTGAAAGCTTTTGATTGAAGCTTGAGCTTCATGCCGGAAAGGGGAGAGATCGTTGTTTTCGATTTTAGGAAAATTAAGCTGGTTTTTCAAAGAAAACTGGAAAAGATACACAATTGCTATTACTCTGCTGATCATTGTTGGAATCCTTGATGTGATGCCGCCAAGGCTTGTAGGAATGGCAATTGATGATATCCATCTGGGGGAAATGAGCAGTGCGAAAATATTTGAATATCTTGGTTTATTGGCAATCATTACAATCGTGTCCTATGCAATAACATATATATGGATGTACCAGCTCTTTGGAGGAGCATTCCTGGTAGAAAGAAAATTGCGGTCACAGTTTATGGGTCACCTATTAAAAATGACCCCAACATTTTTTGAGAAAAATCGTACCGGTGATTTAATGGCTAGGGCAACAAATGATTTGAAAGCTATCTCAGTTACCGCCGGCTTCGGAATATTAACATTGGTGGATTCCAGCATTTTTATGCTGACCATATTGTTTACAATGGGATTTCTGATTAGCTGGAAGTTAACCTTTGCTGCAATATTGCCTCTGCCTATCATGGCCTATTTGATTAAAGTTTACGGGAAAAAGATTCACACCCGTTTTATGAGTGCACAAGATGCATTTGGAGAACTCAATGACAGGGTCCTTGAATCTGTTTCAGGAGTTCGGGTGGTGCGGGCTTATGTACAGGAGAGAGCGGATCAGCAGCGTTTTCATGACCTTACCGAAGATGTTTATAACAAAAATATTGAAGTGGCAAAAATTGATTCACTTTTTGAGCCAACCATAAAGGTGATTGTGGGACTAAGTTATCTTATTGGTCTTGGATACGGTGCTTATCTTGTTTTCCATCAAACGATCACCCTGGGACAGCTTGTATCTTTTAATGTTTATTTAGGTATGCTGATTTGGCCGATGTTCGCTATCGGAGAATTAATTAATGTTATGCAAAGAGGGAATGCGTCCCTTGATCGTGTTCAGGAAACATTGTCCGCTAAGCAGGATATTAAGAATCCTGAAAACCCGTCTATCGTTGAAACCCCTGCAAGTGTTACTTTTGAGGATGTTCATTTCCAATATCCTTCCTCAAAAGCTGCTAACCTGAAAGGGATTAAGCTGCATATTGAGCGCGGGGAAACGCTTGGAGTTGTCGGGAAAACGGGGAGCGGGAAGACTACTTTTATTAAACAGCTATTAAGAGAATATCCCTCAGGCAACGGGAAGCTTTCGATTGCAGATGTTCCGATTGAAGAACAGGAGCTTGAAAGAACGAGGGGATGGATCGGCTATGTTCCTCAGGATCATGTTCTTTTTTCCAGAACTGTACGGGAAAATATCCTTTTTGGAAAAGAGGAAGCAACTGAAGAGGATTTGCAAAAAGCGATTGATTTGGCAGCCTTCCGCAAAGACCTTGAACTTCTGCCTGAAGGGCTTGAAACACTGGTGGGTGAAAAGGGAGTAGCCTTATCAGGAGGGCAAAAACAGAGGATTTCAATTGCACGTGCACTTGTGAAGGATCCGGAAATTCTGATCCTTGATGACTCGCTTTCAGCCGTTGATGCCAAAACGGAGAAAAAGATCATTGATAATATCCGGTCTGAACGAAAGGGTAAAACGACAATCATTACGACACACAGGATGTCAGCTGTCCAGCATGCCGACCATATAATCGTTCTTGATGAAGGCGGAATTGCAGAAGAAGGCACTCATGAGGATTTAATGGCTGCGGTTGGATGGTACAAGGAACAATTTTTGAGGCAGCAGACACAGGCTGCTGCGGAAGAGGAGGTGCTTTCATGACCACAGGGAAGCGGTTATTCCAGTATGCACTTCATTATAAAAAAACCATTATTGCTGCACTGCTGATGCTTACGATCGCTGCAGCATCAGATCTGGCCGGACCTTTCATAGCGAAGAAAATGATCGATGAACATATCCTTGGCATAGAATCTGTTTGGTATCAGACTGAGGGTGGGGAAGATGCCGTTGAATATGATGGCAATTTTTATAAAAAAGAACAAAACCTTGATCAGAGTGAGGAGAAAATAGATCAGGCCCGCATTCTCCAGGCAGGAAGCCAATTCGTCTTTATCAGCGGTGACATTGCTTTTGATGGGGAACGGACCTTTAAAAATGGCAATCTGATTATTGAAAAAAACGGTGAAACGGAAACTTACGAAGGTAAGGCATTGACAAGTGAAGAATTGATGCAATTTTATACACCTGAGATTCCTAAGATCGTTCAGCTTTTGGCCTTTTACTTTGGGCTGCTGATTATCGCTGCATTCTTTCAGTACGGCCAGCGATTTTTTCTGCAAAAGTCGGCAAATAGAATTATCCAGCAAATGAGGGAGGATGTCTTCGGGCAGATTCAAAGATTGCCTATCGGTTACTTTGACAATCTGCCGGCCGGCAAGGTGGTTGCCCGGATAACTAACGATACAGAAGCCATACGTGAACTTTATGTAACAGTATTGGCAACCTTTTTTACAAGTGCCATATATATTTCAGGTATTTATATCGCTTTATTTATTTTAAATGCCAAGCTTGCTGCGATATGTCTAATCTTGCTCCCGATTCTTTATGTATGGGCGATCATGTACCGAAAATATGCATCGAAATACAATCATGTAATCCGTTCCAGGGTGAGTGATATCAATGGGATGGTAAATGAATCGATTCAGGGAATGAACATCATCCAGGCATTTGGACGCGAAAAAGAGGCACAAAAGGATTTTGAAAGGCTGAACACAGAACATTTTACCTTTCAAAATAAACTTCTGAGCCTGAATTCACTGACCTCACATAATTTGGTGGGGGTGCTTAGAAATGTGGTTTTTGTTGCATTTATCTGGTATTTCGGAGGCGAATCGTTAAATGCTTCATCAGTCATTTCACTGGGGATGCTTTACGCATATGTAGACTACATTAACCGACTGTTTCAGCCGGTGCAGGGCATTGTCAATCAACTGGCCAATCTGGAACAGGCGATTGTTGCCGGTGAAAGAGTCTTCAAATTGCTTGATGAAGAGGGCATCGATATAAGTGATAAAAATATCCCACGCTATAAAGGGAATGTTACATTCGATCATGTGCACTTCGGATATAAGGAAAAGGACTATGTGCTGAAGGATCTTAATTTTGAAGCAAAGCACGGAGAGACAGTAGCGCTGGTCGGTCATACTGGATCAGGAAAAAGTTCAATTATGAATCTTCTCTTCCGTTTTTATGACTGCCAGGAAGGGAGGATAATGATCGATGGAATGGATATAAAACAGATTCCAAGGCAGGAACTCCGCAAACATATGGGAATTGTCCTGCAGGACCCGTTTTTATTCACAGGGACCATTGCTTCCAATGTCAGTCTTGAGGATCCGGAAATAACTCGTGACAAAGTGGAAAAAGCCCTTAAAGATGTTGGTGCAGATAAGATTTTTCAGCATCTTGAAAAAGGCTTTGATGAGCCGGTTATTGAGAAGGGCAGCACGCTCTCCAGCGGGCAAAGGCAGCTCATTTCCTTTGCACGTGCCCTGGCTTTTGATCCTGCCATCTTGATACTGGATGAAGCAACTTCAAGCATCGATACCGAGACAGAGTTGATTATTCAGGAAGCAATGGATGTGCTGAAAAAAGGAAGAACGAGCTTTATTATCGCCCATCGGCTGTCGACGATCCGGAACGCTGATCAAATCCTGGTTCTGGACAGGGGCAAAATTGTTGAAAAAGGAAACCATGATGAATTAATGGAGCGAAAGGGCAAATATTTTCAAATGTATCAGCTCCAGCAGGGAGCAACACTTGCAGGATAGCAGGAAAGCGCTGGATGGCGCTTTCTTTTTAGTTTTTTTTACATTGATATGCATATCCGCGAAAATTTGGATTTTTCCGCGAGGAAATTAATATATCCGCGAAAATTTCGATATAACCGCGAAATATCTAATTTATCCGCGAATCGCCATTCCAAGCAATTAACATAAACATTTTGTTCAATAAAATTTTACTTTTCGGACACAAAATAGTACCAGGCAAAGAATTTCTGATCAGTCATTTCATGGTACTTTGATATTATCAAACATATCTGGAGGAGATCATATGGAGGAATTTTCTATTACTTTGGTTATTGCAAGTATTATGGTGCTTGGATACTTCATTGGATATACAATCGTGAAAGCATAGCTGCCGGCTTTAACGCCAGGCAGTTTTTTTATTCCTTTTTATCATTAAAGTTTGAAAATAAGGGAAAAGAATATATATGAATCATAGTGATAATTTAAGGAGGTATGAAATTTGGCTGATTTCAGAATTGAAAAGGATACACTTGGCGAAGTGAAGGTGCCGGCTGATAAATATTGGGGAGCCCAGACGCAGCGGAGCAAGGATAATTTTAAAATAGGCATTGAAAAAATGCCGATGGAAGTGATTTTTGCCTTTGCAAAGGTAAAGCGTTCAGCTGCAGTGGTTAACAATAAGCTTGGGAAACTGTCCGATGACAAAAAAGAAGCCATCAACAGGGCCTGTAATGAAATTCTAGAGCATAAGTTTGACAGTCATTTTCCTCTGGCTGTCTGGCAGACAGGGAGCGGGACACAATCAAATATGAATGTAAACGAAGTTGTCGCGAAAAGGGCGAATGAATTTCTGAATGAGAAGGGACTTCAAAATGTCAAAGTTCATCCAAATGATGATGTCAATATGTCTCAAAGCTCGAATGATACATTTCCGACTGCTATGCATATTGCAGCCTATATCGAGGCGGAGGAAAAACTGCTTCCATCATTAAAGGAATTAATAAAGACAATTAAATCGAAAGAAAAGGCCTTTAGTGACATCGTGAAAATAGGCAGGACCCATTTGCAGGACGCAACTCCGCTTACATTGGGACAGGAAATCAGCGGCTGGCGTGCCATGCTTGAAAAGAATGAAAAAATGCTGACGGATGCAAAGCAATACCTGCTGGACTTAGCTATTGGCGGTACAGCAGTCGGTACAGGCATTAATGCAGATAAGTCATTTGGATCTGAAATGGCAAACGAAATATCCAGGCTTACAGGCTATTCATTCCGCTCGTCTGAAAATAAATTTCAGTCCTTGACCAGCCATAATGAAATTGTCCATGTTCATGGGACATTGAAGGGGCTTGCAGCTGACTTAATGAAAATTGCCAATGATGTCCGCTGGCTCGCAAGCGGACCGCGCAGCGGGATTGGGGAAATATCGATTCCTGTAAATGAACCAGGCAGTTCAATCATGCCAGGCAAAGTAAATCCGACACAGAGCGAAGCCCTTACGATGGTGGTTTGCCAGGTCTTTGGAAATGACGCCTCGATCGGATTCGCTGCAAGTCAGGGGAATTTCGAATTAAATGTGTTTAAGCCTGTTATAATCTACAATCTTCTTCAGAGCATCAGAATCCTTGCTGATGGGATGACTTCTTTCAATAAAAAATGCATGATGGGCTTGGAGGCTAATAAAGAAGTGATTAATGGCCATGTTGAAAGGTCACTTATGCTTGTGACAGCTCTTAACCCGCATATTGGCTATGAAAAAGCCGCGGAAATTGCAAAACTCGCATTCAGGGAGAATACAACTTTGAAAGATGCCGCATTAAAAACAGGATATATTACAGAAGAACAATATGAGAATTGGGTTGTACCGGAAAAGATGATCTAAATATTAAATGGCCCTCCTTTCAGAAAGGAGGGCCAAAGCCATATTTATTCAATTGTTATCTTGCTTTATTAGAAAGAACCGCCGCCAAGCTGTTGTTCTGCCATTTGTACAAGGCGTTTTGTGATTTCTCCACCAACAGATCCGTTAGCGCGAGATGTTGTTTCTGCACCAAGGCTTACACCAAATTCAGTAGCGATTTCGTACTTCATTTGATCAAGTGCTTGTGCTACTCCTGGTACTAGTAATTGGTTTGAGGAATTGCTTTTGCTAGATGATTGGTTGTTCATGTGATTTCCTCCTCATAATATAGTATTGGTTTTTTGGTTGGGTTAGCTGGAATTGCACCAGCACAAGGATTTCATCCTGCTCCACTGTCTGGTCTAACCCATCGTTTATAAGTGCGGATGCTTGGTGCCGCTGTGTTTACTCTCTATTATGTTTGATTTATTAAAGTTTATTCTTTTATGAAATCGGGAATTTTTTCCTGAGTGTTCATTCTGATTAGGAGTTTTACATAACGATGCTTAAACAGACAAACTATATAAAATATCAGCTAAGCTAACGAAAGCGAGGGGATGTTAAATGGCTATATGCCCTGTTTGCAACGGATTTGAGAAACTGGAAGCAGCCTGCAGTTCCTGTGGGGACATCATGGAGGACAGCGGAAGAATAATGGATTATTACGATGATTACAGCGCCTATATGCCAATCGACCAAATGAAAATGGAAGATGGCTTTCCTGAGGATTATCAAAGGGGGGAATGTCCGCATTTGCTCAAGTGCCCTTCATGCGGCCATGATTCAGTAAAGTTTATTAAAGAGTAGAAGTAAAAAATTAAAAAACCCCGTCTGCTCGACGGGGCTTCAATACTATTCTTTTTCAGAACGGATTCTTCTTTCAGAGTTTGCATCAAAGAAGTGAGCTTTGTTCATATCAAATGCCAGTTCAAGGTTTTGGCCTGGTTTAATATCAGTGCGCGAATCCACACGTGCAACAAAATCCTGCCCTTCGATGCTTGAATAAATCATTGTTTCGGCACCTGTCAGTTCGGAAACGTCAATGCGGGCATTGATTTTTGAACCGGAAGAGGCATCAATAAACACTGGCTCATCGTGAATGTCTTCTGGACGAATGCCAAGGATAATATCTTTGCCTGTATATCCTTGTTCACGAAGAACCTTCATTTTGCCCTCTGGAACAGCAATCTGTGTTTTGCCAATGTAAAATTTGCCGTCTTCAAGCTTTCCGTTAAAAAAGTTCATGGCAGGTGAACCGATAAATCCGCCTACAAAAACGTTTTCAGGCTTCTCATAAACTTCTTTTGGTGCGCCAACCTGCTGAATGAGTCCATCTTTCATAACAACCAGGCGGGTGGCCATTGTCATGGCCTCTGTCTGGTCATGGGTTACATAAATGGTTGTAGTTTGAAGACGCTGGTGAAGCTTGGCAATTTCCGCACGCATTTGAACACGCAGCTTGGCATCAAGGTTTGATAAAGGTTCGTCCATCAGGAATACCTTTGCATCACGGACAATCGCACGGCCCAAGGCTACACGCTGGCGCTGACCGCCTGACAATGCTTTCGGTTTGCGGTCAAGATATGGCTCAAGGCCAAGAATTTTAGCTGCTTCTTTTACACGGCGGTCGATTTCGTCTTTAGGAAATTTCCGAAGCTTAAGACCGAAAGCCATGTTATCGTATACGGACATATGAGGATAAAGGGCATAGTTCTGAAAAACCATTGCAATGTCACGATCCTTCGGAGGTACATCGTTAACACGCTTCTCATCGATATAAAAGTCGCCTTTTGAAATTTCTTCAAGACCTGCAATCATACGGAGTGTTGTTGATTTGCCGCAGCCGGAAGGACCGACAAATACGATAAATTCTTTATCTTTAATATGAAGGTTGAAATCTTCTACTGCTGTTACTTTATTGTCATAAACCTTATAAATATTATCGAGTTTTAATTCTGCCATCAGGGTAACCTCCCAATAATCTTTTATTAAAATCAGTTTAATGGATATGAGGGTTTTCCCATATGGCCAAACTGCACAAAAAAGCTGAAAGCGTTTTTATGCAATGTGCTCAAATCATTTCTGCTCAACTAGCAAACAGGCTAAATAAACAGTCAGCGCACTGTTAAAATCTTTTAATTGAATGCCGGTTTTCTCTGTGAATTTATCCAATCTGTATTGCAGGGTATTGCGGTGGACATACAATTTTTTCGCCGTTAAAGAGACGTTGGAGCTGTTCTGTAAAAAAACCTTTACCGTGTTCAGGAGTTCAGGGTCTTCTTCCAGTAAAGAAAGGCGTGAAAGCAAGCTCTTTTTTAATAATGCATCCAGGTTTCCGGTGACAAGAGAGGGAAATAGCTTTTCAAATTTCAGCACTCTTTCGGCTGGAAGCAAAGAGGAGGCTTGCTCAAATAAACGCTGTTCTTCTTTAAAATAATTGCGGAAATGATCCCCAATCTTATTAGGAACCCCAATGTAAAATGCTGTTTTTACAAAAAAATCACTTTCCAAAGCATTGGAAATAGCAAGGAATTCTTCTTCGGCAAGATGGTCGTGATCTTCCTCAACAATGACCCCTTTGGCTGGCCCGTCCCATATGATCAGAATGTCTTTTTCAAAAAATCCTTTAAATGCAGCTTCCATATCCTCACGTATCCATTCGCCCTCAGACATCTTAAATTGAACAAGCCTGTACGGAACATCTTTTGCTAATGATGGAAATTCCCCATTTGAAAATAGGAATTGAAACCAGGCTTGGGCAGCAGGGGCATGGTGAATGGAGAAGTCATGGAATTCAAACAAGGTTTTTAAGATCACCAGACTATCAGCAGATACGTCTTGAGCTGGGATGCCAAGCCATTGTCCTGAATCTTCATGAAGAAACCAATACATATCAGAATAAAAGCGAAAATCAGGTTTTTCATTTTCAAGGAGAGAGCCGGGATATTGGTCATGTAATTTTTTAAACATATCTTTATCCTTTAGTTTGATAAATTTTTGTGTTTCTTATATTATAGCAGTTATAATTTAATTGAAAAAATTAACTTAATCTTTGAATGTTCCTATAAAGTGAAATGAAAGTGTAAGGGGTGAGACTCATGGAATACACACCGGAAATGAAAAACCGCTTGAAAAGGCTGGAAGGCCAGGTGCGGGGTGTTATCCGAATGATGGAAGAAGAAAAACACTGCAAGGATGTTGTTACACAATTATCTGCTGTCCGTTCTGCAGTTGACCGTGCAATGGGATATATTGTAGCTAAAAATTTGGAAACATGTATTCGGGAAGCTAACAGCGAAGGCAAAAATGCAGAGGATGCAATCCAGGAAGCAGTAAATATGATTGTGAAAAGCAGATGATCTGAAAAGCGGAAGGCGCCTGGACCTAGACCGTTAACTAACTTCAGAATTCTATACAGTCTAATATTTATATAAGAGATGTTTAGGTTTTTTGAACGTCGATAACTGTCTAGCTCCAGCGCCTACCCCCTCGAGGTCACAAGCCAAGCCTCCCAAAAAGGCAAAGAACGCCTTTCCGGGAGGCTCGTCTTGTGCTTGAGGCCCCAAGGGGTCATGCAGACGTTGCCACAGGACGTGGCGCTTTTAGTCTGCGTTCCTTCGTGGGCAAGGCGCTTCCGCTTTTCTAGTTATTCTGCCTGATATGGAGGTTCTTCCTCATGCAATTCCCTTGCCTGTTCGATGTTGACATCATCACCGCGTCCATGAACGGAGCCTCCAGAAAGACCTTCGTTGATCATTCTGTCTATATCCATATAAGCGTTGTCCCTGCCTTCATAATTTACGTCCTCTGAAACCTGGCGTTTCTTATCCATGGCTGAATCGCTCCTTTATATGAAATATCCTGGAGAGGTTATTTTTCCAAAAGAGCTTTAGGTTCATGCATGGCTTTACTAATTTTTTTCTTATTCATACACGTGATATAACATTAATTCATGGATCTTTGATTTCAGCTCTTCCTCCTGGCCCGCAGGGTCTCCGGATTTCCATTCAATTTTTCCGTCAGGATGATAGATGCCTGTCATTTTTTGCTTTTTGAAGTAAAAAGAAAATGTCCATCCCGGCAATTGTTTGTTTTCATATAAAGGCTTGAATTGAAAGTGTGTCAGCATTAGGATTCCTCCAGATGTTGTAATATCCCGTTTAATGTTCCTGAAAAGGGGAATGGAATAGATGTAGAAACATTTTAACATTAAAAGGAGGCAAAGATGATGAAAAGAAACAATAAATTTATGATGTCAGCTATGGCACTTGGAGCAGCTTATTTAATGAGAAACCCGGAGGCACGCCAAAAGCTTAAAGACCAGTTTAGATCTTTCGCCGGAAGCGCCTCTAAAAAAGATAAGGTGAAGACAGCGAAAAGCCCCGTAACGACTTATTAATCTTTTTGCGGTTGGGGACAAGGCACTTATATAAAAATCGCATAAAAATAGCCGTGCATGCGATATGTACAGCTATTTTTATTGGCTATCTAGAATCCCGCCATAATGAAAAATAAGCGGGTCAGTTCTTCAACTCTTTTTTCTTCAATCCAGGCTTCATCGAAACTCATTGGCTTGGAATTTATTTCATAAATGACATATGTGCCTTTTTCTGTTAAGCCTGCATCAATAGAGTATTCCCCATAAAATCCTTTCGTCTTCTCAAGGATTTTTCCAGCCTCTGCTGCTGCTTTATGAATAAATGCATCATGTTCTTTTGTACGGACACCTTCATATGGAATCATTACCCCGCCATTCGGTATGTGAGTTGTAATTTCCTGTTCCTGAGACTGCCTAATGCCAATCCCTGTAACCGAATATTTGCCTTCGCTGAAATGGGCTAGTATTCTAAAATCAAATCGCTTGCCTTCTATTCTGGCAGGGTTGATTGCTTTTTGCGCTAAATAAGGTTTGCTTATCAGGATGTTTCCCCATTGGTTCCAGAAGCTTTCAAAATCTGCCCAACTATATGAATCCTGCAGACCATACAATGTAATTTTTTCCATTTCCAGCTGGCTTAAATGATATATCCCTTTGCCTTTGGACCCGTTCGAGGGCTTTAAGTAGATATTATTATATGTGCGGATAAAATCTTTAAGCTCCTTTTGGCAGGTGACAAGAATGGTCTCAGGAATATACTCCTGCAAGGTGGGATGTGTCATCAGCAGCTGAATTACTTCAAATTTATCCAGAAAGCCCGGGTTGAAAAACGGAATATTATGCTCCTTAAAAAAACTGCTGGCTTTATGAAATGCTTCTGTTTGTTCAAGTCTCCGAAAAGGAACCCTGTTATAGACAAGATGGGGAAGAGGGCATTTGGCTTTAATCCACTTATCCTGTTGAGGCATATAAATATAGCCGTTCACGGAATCCTCATTCAGGTCATCTGCTGTAAATACATAGGAAACTCCATTTTTTTGAAGGATATTTTTTTGCAGTGCCCTAAATAATGAGCCATTGCCGGCGATCGACTGCCCCTTCCCCTTTCCGGTCATTATACCTATCACTGGTCCTGCATTATCTTTTTGCATTGATAATGGAAAGCAAATCGAATTTCGATCACCCTGCAGGTTAATAAGGCTTAAAGGAAGCTGATTGCTTCCAAGGCTGCAATTGCTGCTGAACCATCTCCTGCTGGCCCAGTCGTAATAGATCTTCATCTGAATATTTCCTGGGATTTCATAATGGATGCTTCGGCAAGGAAAACAGCAAATGAAAGCGAAAGCTTACGGGTAAGAAGGTCGAACTCCCGGAGCTGCGGGTGTTTGAATATGGATCTTCCTGGCTTGGAGTTTGCTTCGAAAAGCCATACATGGCCATATCGGTCCCATCCAAAGTCAAAGCCAACTTCACCGATGATTCCTTCCATGTTACGTTCTAGGGCCTTGCTGATTTTTAGTGCTGCCTCACTCATCTTTTCCAATGCTTCTGCTTTTTCAGCTTCTGATTCAAACACTTCTTCCAGGGTTTTGATTTCCCCGCCGCTTTTAACATGAGTTGTAACACTGCCGGGTCCGGCCATTTTTGCAGCTGCAGCAGTTACTTTCCATTCACCATTCTCATCTTTATTCGTATGAATTCTGAAATCTATCGTCCTCTGTTCATGACGCAGCAGGCGGATTCCTTGCTGAACAAGCATCCGGCTTAAATTGCGGCCTGCAAAAACATTACTCATCAAATTTTCCAGGCTGTTAAACTTTCTCAGCCGATTTTCATTCCGTACTCTATATCTGCAATAATATTGCCCATCATTTTTATCATAAATAATTTGATGAATTCCAAGCCCCAGGCTGCCATTAATCGGCTTTAAGAAAACATGGCCATAATCAGCCAGCATTCTTTCAATTACAGAAAAAGAAGAAAAGGGGTGGGTTTCAGGCAAATAAAGACTAATATCATCTTCGTTCTGCAGTCTTTCATATACATCCAATTTATTAAAAAAACCAGGGTTATACCAGGGGATTAAATAGTCCTTCTGAAGGCGGTCACGAACTTCTTTAAGTTCGTTCCTTCTTTCGCTTTTTCGATTTGGAAGCCGATCGTAAACAACATTCGGAAAGGGCACTTCGAAAGCTTCCCAGCCTTCCTGATGATAAAAAAGCCCCTGTATAGTTCGTTGTTCCCAGTTGATATGCTGGTCACCGAATAAAAACGGGATCGCCCCAACCGTTTTCTTGACTGAAAGCAGTTTGGCAAAAAACAGTGTCCGATCTCCAACCGGCCTCAAAGGAAAAGAGGTAAATCCTGATGTGAAGATGCCTACAAGCGGTCCGAGATACAATGTTCCCTTATGGGCAAATGCATGCAGAGGAATCTTCAAGTCAGGAAAATGCAATGCGTCTGCCACATCTTTACTTACCATGATTGAATTTTTCTTTGACTTCTGGAGCAAGAAAGCAGCATCTGCTGAATGTGTGCCAAATGCCAGTTTCGTCAAATGAGTATGAAGGTTCAGCTCATTTGGGATATAAACTGTTTTGGAGGCAGAATCGGAAATTTCAATTTGATATTGTTTTCGCATGATTCGTTCTCCTTTCCATTTCATTATTGGCAGAAAGGAATTTGGCATAAAGAAGGGGGGCAGTGAATAGTTCTTCCTTTTTTTCAGGCTGGCTGTTTAATATAGTTTTTCTGCCGGGTTTTGAGTTGATATCCAAAATCCAAATGGAGCCGTTGTTTTCCACTCCTATATCGATTCCCATTTCAAATAGCGGAGGAAGCTTTCGTTCAAGCGCAGCGGGAAGTGTATCAATAATGTCATTAAGTTCATCGCAAAGAAAACTCCTCAATGAAGATGGGTATTCAGTAATCCAGTCCTCAAAAGAAATATTGCTGCCGCCAGTGCTTAAATTGGAGACGATGCCGCCATTTCTGCCCGTCCGAATGCCCCGGCCAAGCTCTTTCCAGGTGCCATTCCTGTCCTTTTGAAGCAAAATTCTTATATCAAAGGGCTGTTCTTCTTTGTTCGATAGATTCACATATGGCTGGAAGAGGTATTGCCGTTTCGCGGTCAGGTTATTAAGCCAGCCCGCTGCCTTTTCAGCGCTTTCAAAGTTGCGGGTAACCTGAGCATTCTTTTTATCTGTTTTAACAAGAATGTTTTTGCCTGTTTTCTCAATATAATAGATTCCTTGCCCCTGTGAGCCGCTTGCGGGTTTTAAGATGAAGGGGTGATCAGGCAGGAGGCTGCCTATGAACCTGTCAGCGCCAGTAAATGGTGTTGTTTTTAGCAAATAGGGTGAAATGTTTGTGCAGGACAGGATTTCATATAATTCAAGCTTATTAGGCAAGCCATAGCCAAGGAATTGGATGTCATTTCTTGCCTTGAGCCAATTCACAATGGACATACATTGTTTTGAGTGGGAATCATTACCGTAAAAACAGCGATCATAAAGGATTTCTGGTACTGTAAATTCTGCAGACTCCCATACTCCTGTAGAATGGTTATAGAAATCTCCTGTAATTTTTTCAGTAATAGGATGGATATCTGAAGGTATAAACCGGTAGCAGTTAATGTGAAATTCATTAGCTCTTTTGGCCAGCTCCATGAAGTATGGCTGTTCATTCTGTTTATTCAATGTCATGATTCCGAATGAAAGCATGCTGTAATCCTCCTTTTTGGATGAATGATAAAGCAGTTGCATATTCGATCAGTGCCTTGGCTGAGGGTCTTACTCTTTTTTCTTTGTCCTCGAAATTCTTGGATGGCTTTGAATTGACTTCGATAATCCATAATTTTCCACTGGTGTCTAATCCAATATCAATCCCGAGTTCTCCGATTAATCCTTCACATTTCTGACTGATAATCGCTGCCGTTTCAACTGCAAGTTCCTTCAGTAATGCCAGCTGCTGAACTGCTGTTTTCTGATCAGACAGCATTGAGAAAATCCTTAGAGGTTTCATGATTTCCCCGCCTCTTGCAATATTGGAAACAAATTGCTGTTCAGCAGAAATCCTCGCAACTGCCGAAGTGGCTTTCCAGATATCCTGAAAGTTTTTGTGGCAGAGTACACGGAAATCAAGCTGTCTGTTTTTATAGGTTTGCAGAGGTATGGCCTGCTGGGTCAAAAAAATTGTTTTCTTTTGGCAGTGCTGGAACCACTGAGCAAAGCGAGTATAATTTTTGAAAGTGAGCGTATTCTCCCTGCCGTTTCCTGTCGATAGTTCTGCAATGATTTCTTCGCCGTTTAAACTCAGTCTGATAATATTCCGGCCCTGGCTGCCGTGTATGGGCTTAAGAAATACCAGGCTGTGTCTGGCCAGCATTTCTTTGATCGTTTGTTCATCTGCTATGACCGTATCCGGCAGATAGGGATGCATATGATCCTCAGAAAAGAGCAGGTTATGAACTTCCTTTTTTGATAAAAAGCGGTCGTTAAACACTGGGATGTTATGTTTTATTATGCTGTTTTTAAATGATTGAAAAGCGGAACTTGCTTCAAGCATTCGGGAGTGAATCCGGTTATAGATCGCACTGGGCAAAGGAACCGGACGTTTTATCCACTTTCCTTCCTGTAGGCAGTACCCTTGTATACTGCCTTGAATGTAGTCCTGAAAGTGAAAAACATATAAAAAGCCCCCCATGTTTGAAACAACCTCATGTAATTCTTCGCAAAATGAATGAATAGACCGGAAATCAGGCTCTTCGCCCTTATCGTTAAAATCTGTCATGAGCCCTATAATCGGCCCGGCAATAATAGTAAGGTCCTTTCTGGAGTAACTGGCAACAAAATGGAGATCTTCAATTGGCAAGCAGCATTCCTGAAGAAGCCGGTCACTGAAAATAAGCTCATCTTTTGTAATGTTTGCTCCTTCAATGGTTATCTGAATGGAGTGATTGCCGATGCGCAGCACATGGGGCATTTGCAAATCGATATTCCAATAATGGACGAGAGAATGGCTAATTTGAATATGAAAATAATTATCCTGAAACATTTTTACCGGAACAATCGTAATAGGCAATAAAGAAACTGACATGATCATTCCTCATTTGCTTATCTATATTTGAGCCTATTCTAAAAATCCGCATCATGCAGTTTACATAGAATTTAACCTGCGGCAGGGAGTGCAAAACTCCCATTTATGGAGTTTTCACTGTATAATGAAAAAATAGGCAAAAGCTGATATTGTATCGTATGTTCTGGGCTATAAAATGGTGCGTTTAGAAGGCGCTTGTAACTTAAGGAAGGTAGAGATGTCTATGGAAATTGCAATGACTATAATTCTTATGATGATTATTGGAGCTCTCATTGGCGGGTTTACTAACTACCTGGCAATTAAAATGCTCTTTAAACCTTATAATGCCGTTTACTTAGGAAAATGGAAGGTTCCATTTACCCCTGGGCTGATTCCTAAACGAAGAGATGAAATGGCCGACCAGATGGGAAAGCTGGTTGTTAATCATCTCTTGACACCAGAAAGTATCAAGAAAAAGTTCATCAATGCTCAATTTCAGAGCGATATGACAGGGCTGGTTCAAAAAGAGCTGGGAAATATTCTGCAAACCGAAAAATCGGCAGAGGAGATTCTGGGTGCGTTTGGAATCACAGATGTACAAGCAAAAGCGGAAGAACGCATTAACTTATTGATTGAGGAAAAATATGAAAAGATCATTAGTGAATACCGAAGCCGGCCGCTTAAGGAAGTTCTTCCTCAAAGTCTTTTGGATAAAGTGGATGAAAAAATCCCGGCTATCAGTTCAATGATTCTTCAAAAGGGGATTGACTATTTTTCCAGCATTGAAGGCAAGATGAGAATACAAAGAATGGCAGATGATTTTGTGCGTGAGCGCAGCGGAGTGCTGAGTAACATGCTGCAGATGTTCATGGGGAATATCAATCTTGCGGATAAAATTCAGCCGGAAATCATTAAGTTTTTAAGTAATGAGGGCACATCGGATTTGATTACAACCATTTTAAAAAGAGAGTGGAGTAAGGTTCTTGAAATGGAAGCTGCAGTTATTGAAGAGCAGCTCGAAAAAGAACAGGTCCTTGGAGTATTAAAGAATATTGCCCATAGAGTCATTAATCTCGAGAAATTATTTAATACGCCAATTTCAGATTTTATGGAGCCTTATAGGACATTTTTAATAGATGAATTGGCTCCTAAAAGTGTTCAGATGCTTTCTGATTGGCTTTCAGAAAAGACAGAATTAGTTATGGAAAGGCTTCGACTGGCTGAAATTGTTCGTGAACAGGTCAGCAATTTTTCGGTGGAAAGATTAGAAGATATGGTCTTTTCCATAATCAAAAGCGAGTTAGCAATGATTACAAATTTAGGATTTCTGCTTGGAGGCATTATTGGTTTATTCCAGGGAATCGTAGCTATATTGATTTAATTAAAGGTTATCACCTCGCGTTTACTGTCATAGTTTGTTATAGTGTAGTGGATGTTCAAAACGAGGAAGATAAATTTTCTTTTTTGAACGAGAACCGGAAGGAGTGGTTTTTATGGCAGTAAATTTATATGATTCAGCCTATGAATTAGAAAAAGCAGTGCGGGTAAGCGATGAATATAAGGCTCTAAAACAAGCATACGATGATGTGAATGCAGATCCCTCTGCCAAAGCTATGTTTGATAATTTCCGTAAAATCCAGATGGAACTTCAGCAAAAACAAATGATGGGCCAGGATATTACACAGGAAGAAGTGGAACAGGCACAAAAGACAGTCGCACTTGTCCAGCAGCACGCCCAAATCTCAAAGCTTATGGAAGCAGAACAGCGCATGAGCATGATGATAGCAGAAATGAACAAGATCATTATGAAGCCTCTTGAAGAACTTTATGGTGCAGTTGAATAAATAACATTGGAAAACTCCCGGAATTATTTTTCGGGAGTTTTTTAATAAAGAAAAGCCATGGCCGGTATTAAACTGCATGAGGTTTGGGTACCTTTATGATAAATATCGCAAAAGAAGGAAGGTAACAAATTGAAAAAAGCCATATTTCTGGACCGGGACGGTGTTTTGAACGAGGTTTTATCAGACAGAGTGAAATTCGTTAACAAGCCTGAGCAGCTTTATTTACTTGAAGGGGCAGCGGAAGCTGTGTCCGAGCTGACCAGGGCGGGATATGAAATTTTTGTTGTGACTAATCAGGGCGGCGTTGGACTCGGTTTTTTGAAAGAAATAGAACTAAAGAGAATACATGAAAGACTGCAGGAGCTTGTTGCCGAAAAAGGAGGCCATATTAAAGAGGTTGCCTATTGTCCCCATAAACCGAAGGCTGGGTGTGAATGCCGCAAGCCAAATGCAGGCATGCTGGTGGATTTGGCGGAAAGGCATCATCTCGATTTGGCTAAAAGCATTATGGTAGGCGATCACGAGAGAGACATAGAGGCAGGCAAGAAGGCTGGCTGTAAAACTGTTTTTATCGGCCCTGATCCAACAAGTGCAGATATTCAGGCTTCATCACTTTTTGAGGCAGTGGAAGATATTTTGGAAATGCTTAAATAACAGAGTAAATGCCGCTTTACAGAATGTCTGGAAGCGGCATTTGATTTAACTATGATTGCCTATAAGAACTAGCGTGCACCGCCAAGCTGCTGCTCAGCCATTTGCACAAGGCGCTTTGTGATTTCTCCGCCTACTGATCCATTTGCTCTTGAAGATGTTTCCGGGCCAAGGTTCACACCGAATTCTGTTGCGATTTCATACTTCATTTGATCAATTGCCTGGCTGACTCCTGATACTAAAAGCTGATTAGAATTGCTGTTTCTTGCCATGTAAATCATCTCCTTGGTGTAGTTTTCTTGATTGTTACAATCATAGCTTAAGGAGAGGAAATAAAATTTATTCATAGGTATTTGTGGTAAATTAAGGTATTTATTAACGTGGGAATGTGGTTAGACTTAGAATCTGTTTTGCGCACATAAATTCGGCTTAACCCCACATAAAAAAATTTATCCGAACATAATTTCGTCCTATCAGCACATAAAAATTTTTATCTGCACATAATCAATCGCCGCCCCTTAAAGCTTGCCATTATAAAGCTGCAAAAAGCCGAATAGCCATGACACATAGGCACTGGCCAGTACCACTGCTATAAAGAAAGCAAAAAATGCCCAATCTTTCCATGAAACAGAGATTTTATGGTAGAACTCCCGGTTTCTATCACCGGTAAACCCTTTTGACTCCATTGCCATTGCTGTTCTCTCTGCTTTACGGATTGCTCCGGCAAGGAGAGGAACAGCATACCTCTTTAGTTCTGCCAATTTTTCCGAAAGTGTCCGGGCTTTGGGTACTCCCCTAATCCGGTGTGCATTTCTGATAATATCAAATTCTTCTTTAATTAACGGCAGAAAACGATAGCCTGCCATGATTCCATATGCAAGCTTTGGAGGAAGCCGGCATTGCTGCATTAAACTGAGCAGGAATTCTGCTGGCTTTGTGGTTAACATGAACAGAAGGGACAGAGAGGTAAAACTTAAAACCCTCATTCCCAGAGAGAGGGCGCGCTGAAAGCTCTCCTCAGTCAATGTGAAAATTCCCCATGTCCATAGAATGGTTTCTCCTTCAATAGCTTTTGAAAAAACTAGAGCCGACCAAATATAAATAAGAGCCATGAAGATAAATGGCGAGAAAAGCAAAATCCATCTTCTGAATGAAACTCTTCCAAAAATAAAGGTGGCAGCAGCAGTCACAGCTAAGGTAAGAAAAGGAGTAACCGGGTCAAAGAAAATTGATAAAACCAATACGCAGACGACCACAGTCAGAGCCTTTATGCTTGGGTTAAATTCATGTAAGAGCAAACTTTTCCCTCCCTGCCATAGCGTCTTATATCGTTCCTGAGTTTTTCTATATAAGGAACCTTTAGAGAAGCAATCTTCATAATCTCATGTTTCTTCCATAAGTCGTCAGGCAACCCCTCGTAAATCTTCTCTCCATCTGAAAGGACAATCACTTTATCGGCACAGGAATGTAAGATTTCCATGTCATGAGTGATCATAACGACAGAACCGCCTCTGCGGATTTTTTCTTCCATTAATGCCATAAGCTCTCGGGCAGTGTTGGCATCCTGTCCAAATGTCGGTTCATCAAGCAGAAGCAATTCCTGTTCATTCACTAACATTGATGCAACACTGAGCCGCCGTTTTTGTCCCTGGCTTAAAGAAAAAGGGTGCATGTCAGCATGCTGCAGCAAGTGAACTTGCTGCAGCGAAGTTTGAACCATTTTTTTGATATCAGCATCTGGCATCCGCCGTATCTTTAGGCTGAAGGCAATTTCATCATATACAGTATCTGCGATAAATTGGTGTTCGGGATTTTGAAAAACGTATCCCAATCGCTGTCTTAAATCTTGCTCCTTCCATAGAGAAAGGTGGCGGTCATGGTAAAGGATATCGCCGTTGGAAGGAGTATATAATCCGGCCAGCAGCCTGGAAAGCGTTGTTTTTCCTGATCCATTTGAACCGGCTATTGCCACAAATTCACCTTTTTTAACAGAAAAACTAATGTTTTTAAGCAATTCCTTCCCATCCTTATTGAAAGAAAGGTTTTTTACCGATAAGATTATCTGTTCTTTCAAGCCTGGGGGAGGAATCTTCCTGTTATCTAAAATCTGAAGTGCAGCATTGGGGTTTACAAGGCCAGCAATTAGCTCCCCCTCAGTTAACGGAAGGTTTTTCCCTTTGTATATACCTGCTTTCTTGGCTAATAGGCCAGCTTTTACAGAGCTTGGCAGCCATATGCCCTCAGCTTGAAGTTCTCCTGCATACTTGTTAAAGCAGTCTGCAGTGCTTCCATTGAACAAAATTTCGCCTTCCCTGTTCAGTACCAGGCAGCGGTCGGTCAAATCAATCCAGTCATCCAGCTTATGCTCAATAATTACAAGAGAAAACGATTGATCCTTTTTAAGCTCTCTGATGATGCTGGTAAGCTCATAGCTTGATGCAGGATCCAGGTTAGCTGTTGGCTCGTCCAAAATGAGTACTTCAGGTTTTAATGACAATACACATGCCAGTGCCAGTTTCTGTTTTTGCCCTCCAGAAAGAGTGTGGATTTGGGCGTGCTTATACGGCAGGAGATGAACTAGTTCCAGTGCTTTATCAATCTTATTCCCGATTTCTTCGGGAGGGGTTTTCATGTTTTCAAGCCCAAATGCCAGCTCATCTTCGACCGTAGTCATACAAAACTGGCTTTCAGGATCCTGAAACACAATGCCAATATGCTGATTAATTTCACCAGGGCGGAATTCTTCCAGCATTTTTCCCTTGTATAAAATGGCGCCGTCCAGTTTGCCATCAACAGCTTCCGGATATAATTTATTTAAGCAGTATGCAAGCGTACTTTTTCCACAGCCGCTGGGGCCCAGCAGGAGAACAGCTTCCCCTGGATAAAGGCTGAAATCCACGTTTTGAAAAACGGGCTTGTTCTCACCTTCATGGCGGAAGGTCAGCTGTTCGGATTTTAAAAAATGGTGGTTACGCTGTAATGCCATTGTCCGATTTTCCTCTTTTTATTTCTTTTCCGATAGGGAAGCTGCTTAAAGCTCCAGTCTTGGCAAGACTCTCACTCAGCCATTTACCGAGCAATCCAGCAAGCAAGGCACCGCTGATTAGCCTCACAAAAAACATAGCAGTAACATAACCGGGTGAGAAGGCTGCATAGCCGGAAATGAAGTAGCCCCAAATAAAGCTTGTAACAGATGAGCCCATGCCGGCAGCGATTAAAACCCATGTCCGGTAATTGTTCCATTTTGTGGCAGCAAAAACAGCTTCTGCCCCAATCCCCTGAATCATTCCTGAAAGAATTAGACGTGGCCCAACTGCATTGCCGATCATTACCTCAATGGCAGCAGCGATAGTTTCCGATAAAAAGGCTGCACCAGGTTTTCTGATTATATAGGCTGCAATAATCGAAACAATAAACCAAATGCCAAAAATAAGATCATACCCAATCAAGCCGAGCATCCCATACAGCACGTTGCCAAATTGAACAAACACCAGATAAACAACTGCAAACACAACAGCGAGTACAGACAGTACAATGACCTCACGAAGCTTCCATTTATCGAGCATATTACTCAGCCCCCTTTTTGGATGGACTGTTGGCAGACATATTCACCGTCATGACAATATGAGTAGAGTCGCTTTTTCTACAGCTTTCGAAAGCATCTTCCAGCGTTTTAAAAACAGCATGTGCATCTCCATCCAATCTTGAAGCATAATGCACACCCTTAGTAAACGTGCCCTGATCCTTCGCGAGCTCGACTTGATCCATAATGACGTTCATGTATGCAGGAATCCCCATCGGATAAAGTGCAAACTGTACAGCAACTCCTTGGTTAATTCCAGCTGATTTTTCTTCATTAGCCCTTTCCTCATTCTCAGCAAGATAAGCATCGCCGGCAGTATCCCCAGGGCATCCGTTTGAAAAAGTGCCGTTGAAAACCACGTGGTCACCATGCTTGGCTGCTTCCAGGTAAATAGCTTTTACCACATCAAAAACATGAATGGAGCGTCCTCGCACGCAGGTGCTCACATCATCTGTTTCCATCCATACCTTGCTCGTATCCACTTCTTTTAGAGCTGATAAAATAACATCCACAAACCTGTCAGTCATTGGGTAAATGGAAAACCTGCATCCTGTAATCTCACTTGTACCGCATAAGAAATTTTCCTGCATTTTGCCATTCCTCCTATTGTAAGTAAATAAAAAACTGCATTCCCATAAGGAAATGCAGTTGAATGTTATCAATACACTAAAAATGATAGCCGTTCACCTGCACTTCCCCACGCTGGTATTATCCAGATCGGGTGATAAGAGTCAGAACGGATTGTTCTTCTCAGCCATTAAAGCTCCCCTAGTGCAAAATATGATATGCAGTTTTTATTGACTCCATCTTAATACGGAGTAAACAAATTGTAAATAAATATTTTATTATTCTTTAAATCAAATAATCTATGAAAATCGTTAAACACCGTCACTGAGCAGAAATAGTATGAAAAATTTTCTGCATTGTCCATGTCATGTTCTAATCCAATCCTTCTCTTCATAAAAGTGTAATAGGACAATTTTACACCGAGAATAGGGGGCAATTTGGATGATATACAGAATGCTTGCTTTAAATATTGACGGAACATTACTCCAATCAAATGGAAGACTTGATAAATCAACTAAAGAAGCGATTGAATATGTGCAGCAAAAAGGAATTTATGTAACACTAGTCACTTCCAGAAGCTTTCCTTCCGCGAAAAAAGCGGCCAAAGCATTAAAGATTGATTCACTGCTGGTCACACATAGAGGAGCTTATATTGCAGCTTCTCAGGAAAAGCCGATATTTGTAAATAGGATACAGGAAGATGAAACGTTTGAAATCGTGCGCCTGCTAGAAGGCTTTACATGCCAAATCAGGCTGGTGCATGAAAAATATTCCCTTGCCAACAAAACCAAGCTAAATACCAATATGCTTGCTAAAACTGTGTTTACAACCGGCGATCCCATTTTTTACTCTCAGCAATTTGTTGATTCATTGAGCGATACAATCCTGGATGAACCGGTTACACCGCCCAAAATAGAAGTCTATTTTGAAGATAAAGTGGATCTTGAGGATGCTCAGGCAGCCATAAGGGGAATGTTTGAAAAAGTAGAAACCATTAAATTGGGTGACCTCCGAATGGACGTTGTTCCTTCCGGCGTTTCAAAACTGAATGGATTACTCTACTTATGTGAGCATCTCGGAATTTCCCGAAATCAAATGGTCGTCATCGGCGACTCGGCTGATGATCTGGAAATGATTGAAGCTGCCGGCCTGGGTGTGGCAATGGGCAATGCCCCGGCTGAAGTAAAAAAAGCAGCCGACTGGCTTACACGCTCCAATGACCAAAACGGCGTTAGCTACATGGTTAAAGAGCATTTCCGCAAACAGCATCCAATCGATTTCCTGAAGAAAATGAATTTATTAAAATAAAATCAATGAAAGAGAGTGCGATTTTTCAATCGGCTCTTTTTTTTGCATCCCGGCAGAAGAAGAGTCAATATAAATAAGACGTATCTATCTAGTAGGAATCATTTCCCTTATATTGACCTTGTTTCCCCATTTCTGTACACTTAAAGAAGTTTGTCAACATGAAAAATATTGACTATTAAGCTGCCCTCAATGTGAGCAGGCAGGTTTATTATAATTTCCAAAAAAGGTGATCGATTTGAATATTTCAATTTTAGGTATACAGGATGAACGGTTCCACCGGCCGCTTCGGCTGATCGGGAACCTCTTTTTTGAAGAATGTGAAGTGGTGCTGGGTGAGGATGCTGCAGCTGATCTAAAGATTAACTTTCAGCTTGAGCAAGGAACAAACATTAAAGCAAAAGCAGAGCTTACTGATAAAGACGGCAAAAAACTTTCAGCCGATTTTGAAAAGGTATTCCTTCCGGCTGAGTCAGAAAAAGAGAAATTCAAACAAGTAAAAAATGCAGTATCCCATGTTTATCTGACTGTTTTGCAGGACTGGACAGGCATCACTCAAAAGTGGGGGATTCTGACGGGGGTACGTCCTACTAAATTGCTTCACCGTGCCATGCAGCATGAGACACCTCTCCATGAAGCCCATCAGCAGCTGAAGGATGAGTATTTGATAACAGATGAAAAAATCCAGCTTATGCAGAATATCGTAGACAGGCAGCTTGCTGTAGTACCTGATCTTTATGATTTGAAAAATGAAGTCAGCATATATATTGGCATTCCATTTTGCCCGACAAAATGCGCGTATTGCACTTTTCCTGCATATGCGATTAATGGGAGGCAGGGTTCAGTAAACTCATTCCTTGGCGGCCTGCATTACGAAATGCGCAAAATTGGCGAGTGGCTGAAAGAAAATGATGTGAAAATTACTACTGTCTATTATGGAGGCGGGACTCCGACAAGTATTACGGCGGAAGAGATGGATATGCTTTATGAAGAAATGTATGAATCGTTTCCAGATGTAAAGAACATACGGGAGGTCACTGTGGAAGCCGGCCGCCCGGATACTATTACACCTGAGAAGCTTGAAGTGCTGAAAAAATGGAATATCGACCGCATCAGCATCAATCCTCAGTCCTATATTCAGGAGACCTTGAAAGCCATTGGCCGCCACCATACAGTGGAAGAAACCGTGGATAAATTTCATCTTGCACGAAATATGGGAATGAACAATATTAATATGGATCTGATCATTGGGCTTCCTGGAGAAGGTGTGCCGGAATTTTCACATACTCTGGACGAAACAGAGAAATTAATGCCGGAATCCCTGACAGTTCATACTTTATCCTTTAAACGTGCTTCGGAAATGACGAAGAACAAGCAAAAATATAAAGTTTCGGAGCGGGAAGAAATTGAAAAAATGATGGATATGGCTGAGGATTGGACGAACGAACATAATTATCATCCATATTATCTTTACCGACAGAAAAATATTCTCGGCAATCTTGAAAATGTCGGCTATGCCCTGCCGAATCAGGAGAGTATTTATAACATCTTGATTATGGAAGAACAGCAGACAATCATCGGTCTAGGATGCGGGGCTTCCAGTAAGTTCATCGATCCGCAATCAGGGAAAATTACTCACTTTGCAAACCCGAAGGACCCCAAGTCGTATAATGACAGCTTTGAGCATTACACAAATGAGAAAATGAAAATATTGAACGAATTATTTAAAAAACATGAATCCCTGGCTGAATAGGCCGGGATTCTTTTTTTATATTTTTGAAAAATCAGAAAAATATTGAAGGATTTCATTAATATAAATAGAATGAAATAGGTAATAAAGATCATAGATTTTTAGATTCTGAATGTAAGCGTTTTCTAATAGGGGGGGATTGTAATGATGATGCAAACACCTTTGACTATGACGCAGATGATTAAACGTGCAGAAAAGTATTTTCCAAGGAAAATGGTCGTTTCAAGAACGGCCGGAGGAATTCAGAGATTTACATATAAGGAGATCGCAGAACGGACCAGGAAGCTTGCAGAAAGCCTGCAAAAGCTCGGAGTACAAAGAGGGGACAAGGTCGGTACACTTGCGTGGAATCATCACCGCCACCTTGAAGCATATTTTGCCATTCCGTGCAGCGGAGCCGTTCTCCATACGATTAATATCCGCCTGTCACCTCAGCATATTACATTTATTATTAACCATGCTGAAGATAAAGTGCTGCTGATCGATCCTGACATTATACCGCTAATTGAAAAGGTTAAGGATGAATTGAAGACGGTCAAGGCGTTCATCATTATGACAGATGAAGAAGAATTGCCGGAAACTTCCCTTTCGCCGGTATACCATTATGAAAAGCTTATTAATGATGCAAGCGGAGTGTATGAATATCCTGATGATCTCGATGAAAATTCAGCAGCAGGAATGTGCTATACTTCAGCAACTACAGGCAATCCTAAAGGTGTCATCTACTCCCACAGGGGCATTGTTCTTCACAGTATGGCACTTGGAATGGCAGATAGTGCTGGGGTAAGCGAGAAAGATATCGCCCTTCCGGTAGTGCCTATGTTCCATGTAAATGCATGGGGACTGCCGTTTGCTGCTGTTTGGTTTGGAACCACTCTTGTATTGCCGGGACCATATTTTACACCTAAACTTTTGGCTGAGCTAATTCAATCTGAAAAAGTTACGATCACAGCCGGAGTGCCGACAATCTGGCTAGGCCTATTAAAAGAACTTGATGAAAATGAATATGACATGAGTTCACTCCGATCGGTGCTTTGCGGAGGATCAGCAGCGCCAAAAGGCATGATTAAAGCTTTTGAGCAAAAGCATAAAATTCCTTTCATGCATGCCTACGGAATGACAGAAACAAGCCCGCTTGTTGTTATTTCGACTTTAAAAAGCTATCAGGAAGAATTATCAGCCGAAGAGCAGCTGGACATAAAAGCCAAACAGGGCATACTTGTGCCCGGACTGGAGATGAAGATTGTCGGAAAGGATGGCGAAGCAGCATGGGACGGCAAGGAAATGGGGGAACTTGCCATAAGAGGACCATGGATTGCTTCTGAATATTATAAGGATGAGCGGACCAATGACGCGTTCCGTGATGGCTGGCTATACACAGGTGATGTGGTAACTATTGATGAAGAAGGATTTATGAAGATTGTTGACCGGACAAAAGATTTGATTAAAAGCGGAGGAGAGTGGATTTCATCCGTTGATATCGAAAATGCCTTAATGGCACATGAATCTGTATTCGAGGCAGCGGTTGTTGCTGTCCCGCATGAGCAATGGCAGGAACGGCCGGTGGCATGCGTAGTTCTAAAAGAGTCATTTAAAGGGCAGACAACAAAAGAGGAGCTTTATGAATTCCTGAAGCCGCAATTTGCAAAATGGTGGCTTCCGGATGAAATACTTTTCTTTGAAGAGATACCAAAAACCTCTGTCGGAAAATTTCTCAAAATGGCGTTAAGAGATCAAGTGCAAAAAGAATATACAGGTAATGCAAATTAAATATTGTCCAGGGGCAGCATCCTTTTGTAGATGCTGTTTTTTACTGCAGTTTTTGGATCGTTCAAATGTACATAACAGCCGCAATAGTTTGGATTTACAGCACAAAAAATGAATGCAGCTTAAATAAGTGACAAAATTAAAAATTTTTAGACAAAAAACTTTTTAAATATAATAATACTCTTTATAATGGAAGGAGCATAAAAAGGAGGGGAAGGATTGTGACAACAGATTTTGTAACTGATACTGTGAGCGTCCAGCTTGATGGGCGAGTGGCCACAGTGGAGATGAACAGGCCGGAATCATTGAATGCATTAAATGTGGAAATGCTTAAAGGGCTATTGGCTGCTATGAAAGATATTAGCCAAATGGATGAGGTGGATATTGTTGTATTAAAAGGAAAGGGCCGTGCATTTTCTTCAGGCGGGGATATTAAAACAATGCTTTTGGAAGCAAATGAAAGCGATTTCCCTATTGTTATGGATTGCATCAACGAGCTGGCTGTAACTTTATATAGCATGCCGAAGCTGACAATCAGTGCTGTAACAGGCGCAGCTGCTGGCTTGGGCCTAAGCCTGGCCCTGGCTACTGATTATATTCTGGCAGAAAAGGACAGCAAGCTTGCCATGAATTTTATTGGAATTGGTTTAATTCCTGATGGAGGGTCACACTTCTTTCTGCAGCAGCGCATTGGCGAGGATAAAGCCAAGCATTTAATCTGGGAAGGAAAAGTGCTAACAGCAGATGAAGCTTTACAAATGGGACTCGTTCACGAAATAGCCGCGGATGACTTAAATACCGCTGTTGATGCTAAATTGAGCCAATGGCTTAACAGGCCAACAGAAGCAATGATTAAGACAAAGAAAATTCTTGCTGATAAAAACCGTCCCCTTCTGCAGAAAGTGCTTGAGCTTGAAAAGCTCGGCCAGCATAAAATGAGGCAAACGGAAGATCACAAAGAAGGAATACAGGCCTTTATCGAAAAAAGAAAGCCTGTTTTTAAGGGAAGATAAGGATTGAAAGAGAAAAGCAAAGAGCTGAGCCCTTTGCTTTTTTATATAATCAGAATGTACACCGTTGAACTCCGATAACTGTCTAGCTCCACAAGGAACGCTTCGACAGCATCATCATCGCACGACTAAAAGCTTTAGCTTTTAGGAGGAGCGCCTCCCCCCTCGAGGTGTCGGGGGCGGGCAAGGCACTTCCGCTTTTCTTCTATCTATGAAACAAAATCAGCTTTCCGGCCGGAGAGGTGCATCGGTGTGTTTTTTCCTCCAACCCTTTTTCCTTAAGGAGGTTTTCTCCTACACTCTTAGCTTCGTCATCTGAAGCTGCCTGGAATGCTTCATCCAGAATCTTTTCCCCATCCTGTTCAAATGCAGTAAGCTTGTAAGTTTTCATAATAATATACTCCTTTGTTATAAAATTCAGATAGTTACTATTATTCTTGCATAATTTCTATAAATGTGCAAAATATTTCTCTTCAGGACGGTGCCGTAAATTAAGATACTAAATTTTTAAAAATAGTGAACCTTTTTTACGTTATGGCCGTATTACCAATTAGGCAAAGGAGGAATTCGATATGGCTTTAGAGCTTGAACATGTTACAAAGCGTTTTGGTAAATTTACGGCAGTTGATGATTTGTCTCTAGCTATTCCCGAAAGTGAGATGTTTGGGTTTCTGGGAGCGAATGGCGCCGGTAAAACGACTACCTTCCGAATGATTTTGGGGCTGCTGGACCCCAGCGGTGGAAAGATTGCCTGGAATGGAAAACCTATCGATTATTCGACAAGTCCGCTGATAGGCTACCTGCCGGAAGAAAGAGGCTTATATCCGAAGCTTAAGGTCAAGGATCAAGTTGTCTATTTAGCTAAGCTGAGGGGGATGGCAAAGCAGGATAGTTTGAAGGAACTAACCTATTGGCTAGAGCGATTTAAAGTTCCGGAAAACGCCAATAAAAAAGTTGAAGAGCTGTCAAAAGGAAACCAGCAAAAAATCCAGTTTATTACTGCAGTTATACATAAGCCAAAGCTTTTAATTCTGGATGAACCTTTCAGCGGGCTCGATCCGGTTAACGTAGAACAGCTGAAGGATGCTGTATTGGACTTGAAGAATAACGGCACAACAATTGTTTTTTCTTCACACAGGATGGAACATGTAGAAGAGCTTTGCGAGCATTTATGCATCATGCAAAAAGGAAGGCCGATAGTGCACGGGTCTCTTAAAGAAATTAAACGCTCCTTTGGCAGGAAGAACCTTGTTATCCATGGGGACTATGATTTAGGCTTTTTGGCGGAAAGCCGTGGAGTGATGAAATCCAGACAGACAGCTGAGGGAATTCAGCTGCAGATATCCGGAGAAGAAGCAGCAGAAGCCATTTTCAGGGAAGTAGCAGAGAAGGGATTTGTGCGTAAATTTGTACTTGAAGAACCATCCCTGAATGACATCTTTATAGAAAAGGCTGGTGCTTCCTATGAATAATTTTATGACGATTCTACTTCATACCTATTTAAGCAAACTGAAAACCAAATCATTTATTGTCACTACCCTTATTACTGTGGTGATTGTAGCAGGGCTTGCCAACTTATCCGGCATTATTGATTATTTTAATAAGGATAATGAAGAACGAATTGCTGTTATCGATGAGACAGGTGTGCTGTTAAATCCTCTTCAGGAACAAATGGATGCCTTAAATAATGAAATAACTTTAATTGCATATAAAGGGTCAGAGGCTGAGGGGGAGAATGCTGTTAAAGACGGAGATTATCGAGGGCTTTTACTGTTATCCTTTAACAAAGAAGAACTCCCTGAAGCCGCCTATAAAGCGAAAAGCATAGCCGATTCAGCTATCCCTTCCGAATTGCAGGGCGGGCTGCAGCAGCTGAAAACACAAATGGCTGCCACTCAAATAAACCTAAGCCCAGAGCAATTAAGCAAACTGTATGAGCCTGTACCTTTTGAGAAGACCGCTCTTGAGGAAAACGCTAAAACGGAAGAAGAACTGAATCAGGCAAGAGGGCTTGTGTATGTTCTGCTGTTCATCATTTATTTTGCTGTCATTTTGTATGCCAATATGATTGCTATGGAAGTGGCGACAGAAAAATCTTCCCGTGTCATGGAAATCTTAATATCCAGCGTTTCTCCGATCAAGCAGATGTTCGCTAAAATATTGGGCATCGGGCTGCTTAGTCTGACACAGATGGCACTCATTCTATTAGTAGGCTATTTTTCAGTCAAACAAAACCTTGATACGATGGAAGGCGGCTTTTTTGAATTCTTTGGATTTGGAAACATTCCAGCTTCAACCATCGCTTATGCACTCATCTTTTTCATTCTCGGATATTTCCTTTATGCGACACTGGCGGCTTTTCTTGGTTCACTGGTAAGCAGAATCGAGGATATCCAGCAGATGATCACGCCAATGACAATGATGGTTGTGGCAGGCTTTATGATTTCCATGTTTGGCTTAAGCCAGCCGGAAGCTTCCTTTGTTACAGTCACTTCTTATATTCCATTCTTTACCCCAATGCTCATGTTCATGAGAGTGGGGATGCTGTCACTGCCTGTCTGGGAGCCCATACTTGGGATCGTGATCCTGCTTGCTGCCATTGTATTACTGGCAGTCTTTGGGGCGAGAGTCTACAGGGGCGGAGTTTTGATGTATGGTAAATCGAATTCATTTAAAGATATCAAAAAAGCACTGCAGCTTACTAAAAACGAATAATGCGAGAAAAGCTCCGCCTTTGTGGGACGGAGCTTTTTTCAATGGGGTTTTCTCTAAGCAAACAATGCCTTTAAGCCTTCAAAAGCAAAGTAAACCCCAAATCCAATTAGGGATAATCCTGAAAGAATCGATAGGATGATTATTCCTTTGGTAGTCAGGAATCGGCGAAATCCTGTGGTCAGTCCTGCGACAAATAAATCCCATAGCATGAGGCCCAGGAAAATCATTGTACTGTATAAGAAGAGTTCTGTTTTCCCATAGGCTGCAGCTGTTTTTGCGAGAACCGATCCGTAAATGCCCAGCCAGAACAGAATGGAAAGAGGACTGGATATGGACATAATAAATCCTGAAAAAAAGCATTTACACAATGAATCCTGGCTTCGCACATAGCTTATAGAGATTTTATTGGCATTCGTAATGCTCTCGATCCCTGTATATAAGAGAATAAATCCCCCAAAAAGCCACAGGAAGATTTGTACGAAAGGAGAGTCCAAAAAATGGACAAGCCCAAGGTATACAACAAGCATATAAAAGGAATCAGCAAACATGGAACCCACTCCTACAATCCACGCATGCCAAAATCCGTTTTTTATCCCCTTTTCAAGCCTGACAGCATTTACCGGCCCTATAGGAGCTGCAAGAGACAGTCCAAGAAGCACATAACTTAAATAAATTCCAATACCCAAAATACCACTCCGCTCTTAATTTTCCATTAGACCGCAAACTTCATGGAAAGAGTACTTGTACATTTTTATGCACAAGCTTCCCGGGCTAAAACCGCTTACGATACCTAAGGAAAATTTTCATGCGGGAAGACATATCCAATATAATTTTGGATAGGAACGTGCATTCGCTTTTTGAATGAGGTAAAATGAAAGAAAAGGAATGAAAGGAAGTTTACATGAAAAGGGTTTCGTTTATTCATGCTGCTGATTTGCACCTGGATAGTCCCATGTCCGGTTTGAAGCATCTGCCCCCGTCCATATTTAAAAAGCTTCAGGAAAGCACATTTGAAGCATTTACCCAAATTGTGGACATGGCCATTTTCCATGCTGTGGAATTTGTGATATTAGCCGGCGATTTATTTGATGGGGAAGACAGAAGCATAAGGGCGCAGACACGTTTTAGAAAAGAGATGGAAAGGCTGACCGAATGCGGAATTGCTGTTTTTGCAGTCCATGGAAATCATGATCACATGGATGGCCGATGGGCTCATTTGCCAATGCCGGATAATGTCCATATTTTTTCCCATGAAGTTGAAGTGGTGAAGCATATCGCTCAAAATGGTACCTCCGTCCATCTATATGGTTTCAGCTACCCGAAGAGACATGTGGTGGAAAGGATGATTGACCAATATAACAGGGGAAATGGAGCTGACCTGCACATTGGAATCCTTCATGGCTCTTTTGAAGGCAGCAATGATCATGTTCAATATGCCCCATTCCGAATAAATGATTTGCTTGAAAAGGACTTTGATTATTGGGCTCTCGGACATATACATAAACGTGAAATCATAAACACCCAGCCACCCGTCATTTATCCCGGAAATATACAGGGAAGGAACCGGAAAGAAACTGGCCCCAAGGGATGCTATTTAGTAGAACTGGATAGTTCTGGTGCAAAGACGGAGTTTCTGGAAGCTGCTCCTGTTATTTGGGAGAATGAAGAGATAGATGCGTCAAAATTGAAAAGCTATCAGGATATTTATGAGGTGTGCTTAAGTTTGATTGAAGTAAAGCGCCAAAACAGGAAGGGAACAATACTAAATCTGACACTCAACGATGTGGGCTTGCCTGATCACGAATTAAGAAGCATAACGAATGGTGAGCTGCTCGAATTTTTGCAGGAAGCAGAGGCAGATGAGGAATCATTCGTATGGATTTCAAGCTTTACAGTGAACGAAAAAAGAATGTGGAATAAAGAAAAGCTTGCATATGAATCGGATTTTTTTTGCGAGCTTTTTAAAACTGCAGATCATTTTGCTGAGGCAAGAGAAAGTGCTCTCCCTTTGTATGCACATCCTCTGGCAAGAAGATTTTTGGGCGAGCTCAATAATGATGAAAAACGGAGAATCGCCGAGGAAGCAGAAGCACTGCTTGTGGATCTTTTATACAATTCTGAAGGACATTGATTGGAGGTGGACTTTTGAAAATTACAGATATACATATTTACGGATACGGAAAGCTTACTGACTTTATACTAACCGATATTCAATCTTTGCAGGTGATTTACGGAGAAAATGAGGCGGGCAAATCTACCATCATGTCTTTTATCCATAGTATTCTCTTTGGCTTTCCATCTAAGATCCAATCGGAATTAAGGTATGAGCCAAAGGAAGGAGCAAAATATGGCGGCAGGATCACCGCTATTTTTCCTGATAGAGGGAAGGCGGTTATAGAGCGTGTTAAAGGAAAAGCCTCTGGAGATGTCGGTGTCTTTCTTGAGGATGGAACAAGGGGAGAGGACGAACTTTTAAGCGAGCTGCTTCACCATATTGATAAAGGTCTGTATCAATCTATTTTCTCCTTTAATATTCATGGGCTGCAAAATGTGAATCAAATGAAGGGTGAAGATTTAGGGAGGTATTTGTTTTCAGCAGGTTCACTGGGAACGGATCATCTGGTTAATGCGGAAAATATACTTCAAAAGGAATTGGAGAGCAGATTTAAGCCAAACGGAAAAAAGCCTTCTCTGAATGTAAAGCTTAAAGAGCTTAAGCGGCTGCATCAGGATCTGAATAAAGCTGAGCAGAATAATGAGCAGTATTGGGCATTGCTTCGTAAAAAAGAAGATCTTGAAAATGATTTAAACAGAATACAGCATGAACTGGAGAACTCCCAGCAGGAGCATTTCCGATTAAAAGAGTGGCAGGATCTATACCCATTAATAACAGAGGAGCAAGAACTGATCAAAGAACGGGAACAATTTGCAGATGTTTCATTCCCGGCAAATGGACTTGCACGTTTGGAGAAACTCGAAAATCTGATTCAGCCGCTGGAAGGGCGCAGGGCTAGTCTAGAATCCCGAATAATCACCCTTGGACAAGAGCTGGAGAATAATCAGCCTGATCATTTGCTGCTTAGCAATGAGCATCAAATCAATGCAGCGGTAGAGGGACTTCCATTTCTCGATAAGTTAAAACAAGAGGAAAGTGAATTATCAATTAAGCTGGCAAATGTTTCAGAAGAAATTTTAAATCTTCGGGAAAGACTTCATGTTAATATTGACGAACAGCAGTTAGAGCAGGCTGATACGAGTGTTTTCATGAAGGAAAAAATTAATAATGCTCATATTCGCCAAAATCGTCTGCAAGCAATGAAACAGGAATTGGACGAACGATTTAATGAAGAAAAGTCGGTGTTGGAGAACACTGAACAAAAAATTGGAGAATTGAAAGGGCAGCTTCTTACGGAAGCGGAACGCTCAGGCTTAAAGGAAACATTAAGCTTCTCTGCAGATAGGCATATCATCGAAAAAGAGCTGCAGGATATACAGGAAAGGCTTCAGTTCCTTCAGAAAGCAGAAAAAAAGGAGCAGGAAATAAGAAAACAAAAAAGTTACCAGGAGAAAAGGCAGATTTTTGTTTTTGGAGTTCTTTTTGCGGCTTTGTTCGGCTGGGGAATCTTTAGCCAATCATGGGTGATTGCAGGTGCAGGATTAATAGGAGCTGCCTTTTGTTTTGCCATGGCTAATAAAAAAGAGCCTAAGGGGCAAGACAGCTTTATTAAAGATGAGATAAAAGCTCTGAGTGAAAAAGAAACCTTGCTGCTTGATAAATTGAAGCAGCCTGACACTCAGCATACATCGAGCCTGGAGGCACAGCTGAAGAAAGACAGTGAACGGCAAAGCCAGCTCAGCCAATTACAATTTCAGCTTGGCCAGGCAAATGAAAAATATGAAAAGGTCATTGGCTCCTTTGAAAAATGGGAGAAGGAATGTGCTGACCTTGAGAATGAACTGCTGCGGCTGGGAAAACAGCTGTTTCTTCCTTCCGATATTTCCAATGCCCATTTGAGTGAGGCTTTTAGCCTTATCGAACAGCTAAAAGCACTTTACAGGGAAAAGAAATACACAATTGAAAGAAAGGCAGCAGCAGAAAAAGCAAAAGATGAAAAGCTTCACATGTTTCATAAGCTAAAAGATCTATTGGATAGCGAGCCGGTAAGTGTTCAGCAAATCGGGTATCAATTGAAAAAAAAGCTAAAGGAAGAAACAGAAAAACATATCAAGCAGAGTGAAAGGGAAGCAAAGCTTCATGAGTTAAAGGCTGAACACAGTACAGTGCTAGTCGAACTTGGTCACTTTCAAAAGGAATACAAGCATCAGCTCTCCCTTGCCGGAACTGCTGGTGCCGAAGAGTACCGGGAAAAAGCTGCTGAAGCACAGAAATTAACAGAACTTGATGAACAAATTAAACAAATCCGCAAGCAAATTAATCTTAACCATTTTTCACAGGAAGAAATCAATAAATATTCTAATGTGACAAAACCAGAAAAAGCCATCAAAGCTGTTAGCGAAGAAGTATATCAGCTTCAGGAAAGCATACCAGGTTTGCAGAGCAAACTTGCAGAGGTCAATTATGAAATTCAACTCCTGGAAGAAGGCGGAACTTATGCGGAACTCCTTCATAAGTTTGCCCTGCTGAAATCTGAGTTTGAGGAAGAAGCAAGGGAGTGGGCAAAATATGCTGCTGCCAAGGATATATTGGATAGGACGATAAACAGTTTTAAAAATGAGCGTTTGCCAAAAATGCTGGAAAAAGCTGAGAAATTTCTTTCTTATTTAACCAATGGCAAATATGTAAGGATTTTTCCTAAAGAAGAAGGAAGCGGTTTTCTTATAGAAAGCAAGACCGGCGCGGTTTTTGAAGCAAAGGAACTTAGCCAGGCAACTGCGGAACAGATATATGTATCCTTTAGGCTTGCACTCGCCATGACAATTTATGCCAAGTATCCATTCCCGATTATTATTGATGATAGTTTTGTGAATTTTGATCATGTCCGGACTGAAAAAATGATTAATCTGTTAAAGAATCTTACAGATCGCCAAATCTTATTTTTTACTTGTCATAAGCATCTTCTTCCGTACTTTCAGGAAGGACAAATACAGTCCGTTAAAAAGGAGAAGCTGTCTGTTCAATTTTAACAGACAGCTTTCTCATTAATATTGTAAGAAAATCTACAACCTTATCCGATCCATTAAAAAAATATGTAAAGAAATCTTAGGTGTGGCCCTTAATGAAAAAGCATATAAGAAAATAATCCAAGGAGTCTTTGCGGGGACCTTTTTAGGAACATTATCGGTTTACATCATGACTCAGCTTTTTCATTTTAATCAGGAAACCATGGCATCCCTTATTCCGCGTTCGGTAACGCTTCCGGTTGCCCTGACTGTGTCTGATGGCCTGGGAGGAACCACAGCCTTTACTGTTTTCTTTGTGTTATTTTCAGGTCTTTTTTCTGTTATGCTGGGGCCAAGGCTTTTGAAGTGGCTTGGAATACAAAGTAAAGCGGCCAAAGTCTTGGCAATGGGCACTTCTGCACAAATGCTGGGAGCCAGCCGGTCACTCCTATGCCTATGGGGGGAGGAAGAAGGGGCAATGGGATGTATAGCCATGACATCTTCTGCAATTATCCTTTCATTATTCATCCCGATCTTGCTGCTTTTGCTGTAGGAGAAAAAAATTATTAAAGACCCATACATAAATTTGTAAATGGTCTTTTTGATGGACAAAAGAGATGATTAATTTAGGAGCGGGCAGGATCTGTATGGTATACTAGGTTAGTAGAATTGCATGTTTAAAAAGGCGGCAAAAGACCTGTCTGTTTTTTCGCGCCCTTTTAAACAACCTCGTGAAGGGAGCGTCGGTGCGCGTATGACAAAAGGAATTGTTTATTACGAAGTAGGAGAGCATATCGAGCTTTTTCTGCTTATAAAAAGTGCAGTTAAAGGGATTGCGAGTAATGGGAAGCCTTTCTTGACACTTATTTTCCAGGACCAAAGCGGAGAAATTGAAGCCAAGCTTTGGGATGTTTCTGATGATGATGCTAAAAACTATAGCCCTGAAACCATTGTAAAAGTAGCAGGGGACATTTTAAATTACCGTGGACGCAATCAGCTAAGAATCCGCCAGATTCGTCCGGCGTCTCCAACAGACCCTGTCAAGCTGGCAGACTTTCTCGAAACAGCACCATTAAGTACGGATGAAATGATGAGTAAAATCACTCAATATATATTTGAAATGAAAAATCCGAATATCCAAAGGATCACTCGCCATCTTCTGAAGAAGCACCAAAAGGATTTCCTTGAATATCCGGCGGCAACCAAGAATCATCATGAATTTGTGTCAGGGCTGGCCTATCATGTCGTATCCATGCTTGATCTGGCTAAAGCGATTGCCAGCCTATATCCAACACTTGACAAAGACCTGTTATACGCAGGGGTCATTTTGCATGATTTAGGGAAAATAACAGAGCTGTCTGGACCGATTTCAACCTCCTATACGGTAGAAGGAAATTTACTTGGACATATTACAATTATGATTAATGAAATTGGAAAAGCAGCGGAGGAGCTTGGGATTAACAGTGAAGAAATCATGATTCTGCAGCACCTGGTTCTCTCTCATCACGGCAAGGCGGAATGGGGCAGTCCGAAGCCGCCGCTAATCAAGGAAGCAGAAATTCTTCATTATATCGATAATATTGATGCAAAAATGAATATGCTTGATAGAGCCCTTGAGAGGGTGAAACCAGGAGAATTTTCGGAGCGGGTATTTGCTCTGGATAACCGTTCATTCTATAAGCCTAGTTTCCATAAATGATATCTGCCATCCTTCCTAATTGGAAAGGATGGCCTTTTTATTTCCTATCTATCATATTTTCCTTGCTTAGGCATACATTTTATAGTAAATGGACAACCATTACCAAAAGAAAGAGGGGAAAAATAATGATTCCAATTTGGATATATTTTGTTGCAGCCGGAATCGTTGTAAGTGCATATATGGCCGTAAAGACAGGCAGGGAAGAGAAAATGGTTGAGCATGACAGCATTGAACGCGAGGGTGAGATTTATATGAAACGTCTTGAAAGAGAAAAAGAAGAGCGAAAATCCGCTCAGCAATCAGCAGGCTGATTCGAATCAGTTTAAAAATAATGAAAAACGGGACTCCAGCTGGGAGCCCCGTTTTTCATTACTTCTCTTCAGTTCCTGCTTCACCTTCAGCCCCGGCTTCTGGTTTTTCAAGAACACCCTTTAGTTCTTTATCTTTAATATCTACATCTGCAGCCTTTAGCTCACGATCCATTGCCTGCTGAATTTTTTCGCCATCAAGCTTGGACACTTTCACTTGATATTCCATTTCTTCTTTCATTTCTTCAAATGATTTTTTCTCTTTTTTCTCTGTTACTTGAATGATGTGGAATCCGTGTTCGGATTTAACAGGAGCACTGATTTCATTCACATCAAGGGCATAAGCAGCCTCTTCGAATTCAGGAACCATTTTCCCTGGGCCGAACCAGCCTAAATCTCCGCCATTTGCAGCAGATCCTGGGTCTTTCGAATATTCTGTGGCCAGGTCTTCAAATTTTCCGCCTTCATCCAGCTTTTTCTTAACTTCATTCGCAGTTTTTTCATCCTCTACAAGGATATGGCGTGCTTTAATTTCTGGCTTGTAATTTTCGTAGTATTCTTTTACTTCTTTCTCTGTAGCTTCGATATCTTTAATAGCTGCTTTTTCCTGAAGCAAGCCCGTTCTAAAAGTTTTCTTTAGTTCTTCTTCATCCTTATAGCCATATTGCATCAGTGCCATTTCAAAGTTAGCGCCAAGCTGCTGTTTTAGTTCGTCAATTTTCTCGTTAAGTTCCTCATCTGTTACTTTGTATTTATCAGAAAGAACTTTTTCATAAATGAGCTCCTGGAGCGCCTGTTCGCCGTATTTATCCTTCATTGCTTCATAAAGCTCGTCCTTCGTAATGTTTCCGCTCTTTGTTTCAACGACAACATCTCCTGACTCGCCGTCGGCGTTGCTGCATGCGCTTAATCCAATTACTCCGGCAGCAATGGAGAGGGATAGCATCCATTTTTTCATGTTGAACACTCCTAAATTAATTTTCAATTCGGGCTCTAGTGAACTGGCCTGCTGTTTAATGCTGGAATCTTGAGACTTCTGATAATAATAAAACAGCAATTGCCTTCACAGTGCCTGCATTTCTCACAATTATTACTATACCATAAATGTAAATAATAACAAAAGAAGAAAGTATTGCTTGGACTAGTAACCCGGTGATTTTTGAAAAATTTGGGTATTCGCCCATCCCTTTCAGGACAATTGTACATATGATACATGGAACCCTCTGATGGGAGGTTTCAAGCAGCCTAAAAAATTTAGGATAGCCGGGATAGAAGCCTATCCGACCAAAGAGGCAAATGAATAGGATATGGTAGCAACCTGAAGGGGAGGTGTTATCCATGGGTGCTGGATACGGCGGAGGTTTCGCGTTAATTGTTGTATTGTTCATTTTATTAATTATTGTAGGCTGCTCGTGGCTGTAAATCTAAGGTGGGCATAGGGTCTATTAACAGGGCCCTGTGCCGGAATTCGAAGGGAGGCAATCATATGTCTGGAGGACATGGATGCGGCGGTGGTTTTGCGTTAGTTGTCGTGCTGTTCATATTGTTAATCATCATAGGAGCTTCTTGTTTTTGCTAAGCTTTTGATGTTTAAAATTAATGTATATATAAAAGCGGCGGAAAAATTCCGCCGCTTTTGCTCGTGTTAAGAGCTCTCAGGATATCCTAAGCATACAAGATTTCTACAAAAGAAGAGATCAGTAATATAGTAATAAGAATGTTAATGGTTCGGAATACTTTGGGCTGCCGTTCCTCAGGAATCTCTTTTTGGAGACAAAGCGAATTTGTCATCTTGTTGATATAAAATAAAATAAAAACGGCAAAAATAATAAAGATGGAGATCATCCAAGATTCCCTCCTTGGGCAGTCATATAATTGCTTTACATGTTTTGTCTGTTATTTACAATAACAAAGTTCACAAAAAAAAGATAGTATTTAAGATTGCCTGTCCGGTAAGTAAAAGGTATCCTTTGTCAGGATACCCGGGAATTATGCTAATGGTTTGATTGAAGTAAAATCTCAAATCCATCATCGTTTTCTTCAACATAAGATTGATTTGGGGCATTCAGCACATTTTTTGCGCAAACCATGTCAGAAAAAGATATGCCCGAATGGAAGGCGAACAAAATAATTAAATAATGAACATAATGCGGAAAAATAAAGCAGGCAGCCAGCAGCAGGCTGTTTATGATAAACATAGGTGCCAAAGTCGCAGCCAGGAAAAGCCGTTTTGAAATAGGCTCTGTTATTCGAATATATATAACTGGCATAAAGCCATATTTAAATGTCACCTGTTTTTTTACGATATTCCCCAGGTGTGCAATTGGCAGATAGTGAAGCACCTTATGCACTGGATACATCAGCCATAAACCGGCTGCAAAGAAAATGAAATAATTATCGTAAAAAGAACCTGGCACAAATACATATGTTGCAGGAACATATGTGAATATGAACGTAGCCAGCATGGTTAAGGAAGACAATATAAAAAGTCTTTGCGATCCATATTGCTTCGTGAAGTTAATCGTCTTCCAGCAATTCATCATAAAAATACCTCCATCAGGAGTAAAATAGTATTCTTTCAAACTCACTTAGGATACTTTACGATGAATAAATAAAAAAATCAATAGGGAATGCTAACACATATTGTCGAAAAAAACTTTAATCATAAGGAACTAATGTGAAACTTTGAGCAACCAGATTCATAATGCAAAGCGAATGGTTCCCATTCACTTTGTAAGGGTTTACATTTTTTATAGAAGGAACTTTTTCTATTTATACAAGTTCCTTTTCAGCTGTTTGTTTTTTCTTTAATTTGCCCTCATCTTCATCAAATTGATTTTCAAGGTTAGCAAAGGATTTTTCAAAGATCTCCATGAAATCTTCCCCATATATATTGCGCACTATGGCCATAATTTCAATGATATCAGGAAATTTACCATAAAGATCCCTTAATGGCAACGCTCCGGAGAAAACGGCATTTTTCTCAGGTGAATAGGTTTCCATCAGACTTAGTAATACTTTTTCGCCATCTTCAGTCAATTTAATATAGGTATTTCTTTTATCGCTTTCTTTTTTAGAGAATTTCAGGAAACCTCGTTCTTCGAGCTTTTTGGAAAAATTGAATGCAGTTGAAACATGCATTACGCCAAACTTGGCAACATCGGAAATGGATGCTCCATTTAAATGATAGGCAATCCATAATATATGGTGTTCATTAATATTTAAATCGTAGGGTTTTATCCATTGCTGCCAATCTTTTTCTATAGACTTCCACAGGGCTTTACTCAGTTGTGCCACTCGCTGGCTGAAGATCATTGCTTCCTTCATAGAAATTGGTTTATCCGACATTCAAAAATTCACCTACTTTATAAAATTAATTATTTCTGGTCTGCAGCCAGAGTTTCATTTTTCTTCTCATAGTATCATTATGCCAATAAAACAAAAATTAATAAAGATATAAATTTACAAAATTTTTAGAAATATAATGAGATATTTCTATAAAAGGCTTAAGGACAAGGGATCAGAGCTTTTTTAAAGCTTGATAAAATTTTTAAGCATTTTCATAATATATTGGTTTTCGTTTAAAAATAAAAAAATCCTTCTTTTTGGCAAAAGAAAAAGAAGGATTTTTTTATTTTTGAAATAAGAAAGTATAATATTTTGAACGTCGATAACTGTTTAGCTTCAGCGCCTACCCCCCTCGATGTCACAGCTTGCCTTGTGCTTGATGCCCACAGGATGGGGGTCATGCAGACGTTGCCAAATGACGTGGCGTTATTAGTCTGCGTTCCTCAGTGAGCAAAGCGCTCCGCTTTTCTAAGTTATTTATTATTTAAATTTGTTTCAAGTTCGCGGATGGCTGCTTCGATTTCCTGCAATTCTCTCTGCAGCTTGTGCTGATGGGGACGGATTTCGGTTTTCCAATTGTTAATGGAATATTTGATGTCGCTTGAGAATTCCTTAAAGGCGGTTTTTCCTTCCTTCGAAGCAAATGATGCTGAATCCTTTATGGCCAGCAATTCGGATTTTAATTCTATCAGCTTCTCCATCAGGGAGTTGGTGCTTTCTTTTAAGTGCTGTCTTGTATCCCTTCCTGAAGAAGGTGCAGTCAATAGGGTTGAAATGCCGGCTGCAGCACCGCCAGCTAATAATCCAAGCAAAAACGATTTGGCTTTCATTACCATCACCTCAAAATCTTGTTTATGTGTCTATTTTACTACATTATTCATTTTTCTAAAGCTGAAAATGAAAAGAGTTTGTTTCTATATCTATAACACAAAACATACAAGGGTAAACCATATCCTCATAGCTCCCGGCATACAGGCATACAATTCAGTAGAGGGATAGAAAATGAAAGGGGGAGATAGGTTGTCCGGAGCGGCGGCTGGAATTTTTGCATTGAGTGTGGTGCTGTTATTAGGAGGTATTCATTTTTTTCTTTCTATAAAAAAACCCGGAGTCTATCCTCCGAAGTATGTACAGAAAAAAAGGGCAGCTGCTCTAGCGGCAGGAGGGGCGTTTTTGTTCCTGCTGGGAATGATTGTAATAAGTTTCCAATGATATCCATATAAAAAGCCCGCTTATTTTGCGGGCTTTGTCTATTATTACTTGCTGATCGTCTGCTGAGTCAGCTTTGTTCTGTTTGCAATTGATTGTGCTACGGGATAAAGGATAACCATTGCAACCGTGTTAACTGCAGCTGCAGGCAGTACAACTGCTGCAAATAATGCAGTGAATGGTCCCGGCAGTCCGACAATCAGGTATGCGGAAGTTAAAAACACAATTCCGGATACAATTGTTCCTGCTGCTGTTAAGACAGCTGCACTGACGAAATTCTTCCGGAAGTTCTTTAAGATCAGGAACAAAGCGAAAAAGGTGAATGCAGTAACAGGCTTATCAATAATATTAGGGATTAATCCTCCAGGAAATGTGGTAGTAAGACCGGAAATCAAGCCTGTAACCAAGCCTAAAAGCAAAACGCTTTTTCTGTCTGGAAAAAGAATAATGCCTAAAAACATCATAGTAAGCATCATGTCCGGTTTCATGCCAAGAAAGAAACCTGGAACAACGGCATGAAGTACTGCACCCATCCCGATTAATAAGGATAATGCTACTAAATTTTTTGTATTCATTTCTCATCTCTCCTCTGCTATTCTCTGACTGAGCTCTATTCGTCTCTCCTGTAGTGCACTCATTGCCTGCAGCGAAAAACCTTAACTCATTATAACATATATCCCTATGAACAAAGGGTGTTATATTTTAATTTTTATTCTTAAAGGCTTTCATAAATGCGGCCAGCTTTTCAACATGCTGTTCTGGCACAGCATTATAAATGGAAGCGCGGCAGCCGCCGATGGAACGGTGCCCCCCGAGCCCAACAAACCCTGCTTCTTTTGCCTGTTGCAGAAATTCCTTGGAGAGGTCCGCACTGTGAAGATTAAAAGTGACATTCATGCGGGATCTGCTGTCTTTATGAGCATGCCCTATGTAAAAGCCTTCGCTTTCATCTATAATATCATAAAGGGTTTTCGCCTTCTTCTCATTGGTATTTTCAATCTGCTGAAGGCCGCCTTGCTTATCCGCCCATTTAAGCACAAGGGACAGCAAATAGATTGCCAGAGTGGGAGGTGTATTATATAAAGAGTTATCATTGGCAAACGTATTATAATTCAGCATTGTAGGAAGATTTTCTGATGATCTTTCTAAAAGTTCTTTGCGGATAATGACTACTGTTACTCCGGAAGGGCCGAGATTTTTCTGGGCACCGGCATAGATCAAATCAAATTGTTCCACTTCCAGGGAACGGCTTAAAATATCGCTGGACATATCTGCTACAAGCGGTGTTTTTTTATTCGAAGGAAAAGTTTTCCATTGAGTACCATAAATTGTATTATTGCTGGTAATATGAAGATATGCAGCATTGTCAGGGATATCATCTTGGCTGTATGCTGGGATAAAGCGGTATTTCTGATCTTTGCTTGAAGCAGCAATAACGGTTTCGCCGATTTTATCCGCTTCCTTTAAAGCTTTATCCGACCATGAGCCGCTGAGAACATAATGGGCTGCCTGACCTCTTCCAAGCAGATTCATCGGAACCATTGAAAACTGGAGACTTGCACCTCCCTGGATAAATAGAACCTCATAATCATCCGGGATGGCCATCAGTTTTCTCAGAAGTGCTATTGCCTGGTCATGTACTGCTTGATATTCTTTGCTTCTATGGCTTAGTTCCATTATTCCCATTCCGGTATTGCTGAAGTTCAGTAAATTCTGTTCTGCTTCTTTTAATACCTCCACTGGCAGAGCCGCGGGACCTGCATTAAAGTTTAGAGCACGGTTCATTTTTCTCCCTCCAAAAATATAAAATCAATCCACTATAACACTGTGAAGAAATAAAGATATTTAATATGTTAACAAAATTTACTCATTTGTACAGAGAAAAAAATGAACATTTAGAAAATTGATTGATATTGAAGCTAAAAAAATTCCCCCTGCAGAAGCAGGAGGAAGAGATATTTATAAATGTTTTTTTATAGCTTCAGAAATTTCCTGAAGATCGGACGCTGAATATCCAGATTGATTTGATTTCCACACAATCCCTAAGCCATCACCCTCGCCGTAGCGGGGAATAAGGTGGGAGTGAAAGTGGAAAACGGTCTGCCCTGCATGTTCACCGTTATTATTAATTAAATTCAAACCAATTGGGTCAAATTCGGTCTTGATGGCTCTGGCAATCTCAGGAACTGCTTCGAAATAGTTTCGGGCTGTTTCAGGATCCATTTCATATAAGTTTTCTTTATGTACTTTAGGAATTACAAGTGTATGCCCTTTTGTGACCTGGCTTATGTCCAGAAACGCCATAACATGTTCGTTTTCGAAAACTTTTGCTGAAGGAATCTCGCCATTGATTATTTTACAGAAAATGCAATCATTCATTATGTCAGCTCCTAACGAAATATTCTTTTACACGATTTTACCATATCCGCCAAAAAAACAAAAAAGTGAAACATATTCCTGCTGATAAGGATATATGCATAAAATAAAGGCAGGATTCACTGGGAATCCTGCCTTCGGTGAAGGGGAAGCTTCTATCGGGACGTTTCTATTTCAGGAAAATTCTCTTTAACAAACACCTCATTTAAAAATGAATTGTGTTTATATCTAGAGAAAATCGATCTTTGTTCAATCGGACCATCCCCTTATTTCTTTATATGCTTTCACGGGCGTATAAAGCATGGATGATAGTCTTTAACAAACACCTCATTTAAAAATGACTTAGTGACCACTTTCGGGTAAAGCGATCAAGTGTTTAAGATCATCAGGTTCATGTGCAATGCAACCATCCCCTTTATAGGAACGTTTGAAGCTTATACTGAAAGGAAACTGTCTGCGACAGACACCTCATTTCAAATTTTGATCATCTGAATGGTGTTCAAATGATTTGTTTCCCCTTCATAGATTAGAATGTCCGGCTACGGGATTTATATACAGAAATTTTCCCAAACTGGACAATATCCTTTGGATTTTTTTACAATGGTCTTACATATACAGTAGAAAGGACGTTGAAAATGGCGCTGCTTGAGATAAAAAACGTAACCGGCGGCTATACAAGAAATCCCGTATTGAAGGATGTCTCTTTTGATGTGGAAGAAAATGAAATCGTTGGCCTGATTGGCCTTAACGGAGCCGGAAAAAGTACGACCATCAAACATGTAATTGGCTTGATGGAACCAAAGGAAGGCGTAATAACGATCAATGACATGCAATTCCTTAAGGATAAGGAAGGGTATCGCAAGCAATTCACTTTTGTTCCAGAAACACCGATTTTATATGATGAATTAACTTTGGAAGAGCATTTGCGAATTACAGCCATGGCATACGGTCTGCCTGAAGCAGAGTATAAATCCAGAGTGGAAGCACTCCTAAAGGAATTCAGAATGGAAAAAAGACTGAAATGGTTTCCGGCCCATTTTTCTAAAGGGATGAAACAGAAAGCAATGATTATGTGCGCCTTTCTGGTACAGCCTTCATTATACATTGTTGATGAACCATTTGTAGGACTTGACCCGCTTGGCATTCAATCACTTCTTGATTTGATGAAGAAAATGAAAGAAAGCGGTGCAGGCATTCTTATGTCCACACACATATTGGCAACCGCAGAAAGATATTGTGATCGTTTTGTGATTTTGCATGAAGGAAAAGTAAGGGCAAAGGGGACTTTAGCAGAACTGCAGCAGCAATTTGCTATGCCGGGAGCAACTCTCGATGATTTATATATCCAGCTCACAAAGGAAGAAGATTATGTTTGATGAAAAACAATTATGGAAGGAGAGGTTCGGGAGGACGGTCAAAGAGCTTTCCCGCTATCTCCGCTATATTTTTAATGGCCATATTGTCATTGTCATGGTGTTCCTTCTGGGAACTGCCGCTTTTTATTATCAGGAGTGGATAAAGACGCTTCCCAGTCATTTTCCTGCTGCAGAGGTAATGGCACTTATTTTAGCTCTTCTGGTTACCTATAGCCCGATTTACACGTTTTTTTCGGAGGCAGACAAAATTTTTCTTCTGCCGCTTGAAGATAGGCTTACAGGTTACTTTAGGCGTTCAATGGCAGTTAGCTTTTTAGTGCATGCATACATCCTTGTAATGGGGCTCGGGGTTTTTATGCCTTTATATGCAAGAGTGAATGATGGCAATTTTAAAGCATTTTTACCTTTTCTGCTATTCTTGCTGGCGTTAAAAGTGATCAATTTGCTGATCCGCTGGAAAATACAATATTATATCGAGACAAGCGTTCACATATTAGATGCAGGTGTCCGATATGCTGTTAATGCTGTGTTTCTTTATTTCCTCTTTTCTGGTGCTTCCCCGCTTTTTATGCTGGCGGCTGGCGCTCTGCTGATCCTGCTGTATTGGTTCTTCAGCATGAAATCCAGGGATAAGGGACTGAAATGGGAGTTTTTGATTGACCAGGAAGAGAGAAGATTTGCGTCCTTTTACAGGCTTGCCAATATGTTTACAGATGTTCCCAAGCTGAAAGACCGTGTAAAAAGGCGGAAATGGCTTGATTGGCTGCTATCAGGCATTCCTTTCAAACAGGATGCCACTTTTAAAAACCTTTTTGTCCGAACATTTCTCCGATCCGGTGATTATTTTGGTCTGTTCATTCGTTTAACTCTTATCGGTGCTGGAGCGATATATTTAATTTCGTATGGAATGGGGCAAATCCTGCTCGTGCCGCTTTTCATGTACTTGACTGGCTTTCAGCTTCTGCCTCTATGGAATCATCATCAGGATAAGCTGTGGGTCAATTTATACCCGGTTAAAGGGGATTTAAAGGAGAAATCCTTTAAACAATTGCTTACAGGCATCCTATATTCTCAGGCTTTACTCTTATCATTGGCTGTCCTGGCGAATGGCGGGTGGATGGCTTCGCTGCTTTCTTTAGCAACTGGGATAATTTTTGCTTATGTGTATACTCATCTTTATATTCAAAAGCGATTGGCTGGCAGATGATCATGAAATGAAACCATTGCTGCTTGGTATGCGTATATAAATCAATCCTGAAAAAAAGGCAGGTATGATGATGGGAAAGTATGAATTAACAGCATATCAGGAAGTTGAAGAATGGAAGAGGCGGATAAATAAGCGCTCCGGCATGTTAAACCGCCTTTCAAAAAAAGCTCAAACAAAGGTAAATGGTTTTATACCGGAAAAAGCTCATCAAGTTATTACAGACAGCATTAAGAATATGGTGAAGGCAACTCTGATTGGATCAAATGCAACTACCAGAAAAAAACAGTCTGCCGGAAGAAGCCTTGAAGTGATGGATCATATGCTTGAAGTGAAGATTTCAGGCTACCGCAAAACAGCTGCGGTCGAAGGTGCCGGAACCGGAGCAGGGGGTATACTTCTTGGCCTGGCAGATTTTCCTTTGCTGCTGAGCATAAAAATGAAATTTCTTTTTGAGGCGGCCTCCATATATGGTCTTGATACAAATGAATATGAAGAGCGCTTGTTTCTCCTGCACGTCTTTCAGCTCGCATTTTCCAGTGATGATAAAAGAAAAGAAACTTTGAAGCTGATTGAAGAATGGGATGACCGTAAGGAAGCTTTAACTGACATGGACTGGAAGGTATTTCAGCAGGAATACCGGGATTATATTGACTTTGTTAAGATGCTCCAGCTGATGCCTGGCATCGGTGCTGCTGTTGGGGCGTATGCGAACTATAATTTGCTTGACCATTTAGGAGAAACAGCTAAAAATGCTTATCGTCTGCGGATATTAAAAACAGCCCCAATGCCTGATTAGGCTTGGGGCTGTTTTTTTTCGGATTTTCTCATTACTATCCTACCTCAACAGAATCCTTGCTATCCTGTAAGCTATGATAATTCAAAGCTGCTGCTCCTAATGTTTTGGCTGCAATCAGCATGGCTTTTTCGTCGATGTCAAACTTTGGATGGTGGTGCGGATAATTTTCAAGTGTGTTTTCCGGTTTTGCTCCTGTAAAGAAGAAGGTGCCTTTCACATGCTGGAGATAATAAGCGAAATCTTCACCGCCCATTTCAGGAGCTGTCTCTTCTACCCACTTGACTTCTTCAATTTTTCCTGCAAGTTCAACCAGGTATTCGGTTTCTGTTTTATGATTAACAACCGCAGGGTAGCCTCTATGGAACTGATACTCATAGTCACTGTCTGCTGTGTAGCAAGTTCCTTTTACAATGCGCTCGATTTCTTCTTCGATATTGGTGCGGACGTCTTCGTTAAATGTGCGGACGGTACCGATCAATTTTGCTCTATCGGCAATTACATTAAATGCGTTATCAGCTACGAAGGAACCTATTGTTACGACTGCAGAATCAATTGGATTTACTTTTCTGCTGACGATTTGCTGGAGATTGACGACCAGCTGGGATGCAGTTACAATCGCATCTTTTGTTTTATGGGGCTGTGCTCCATGTCCGCCTTTTCCTTGGATAGAAATTTCAAATCTGTCGGCTGCCGCCATAAATGGACCGACTCGATATTGAATTTTTCCTGTTGGCTCGGATGCCCATAGGTGAGTTCCAAAAATAGCATCGACCCCCTCAAGGCAGCCATCCTCAATCATCGATATCGCTCCGCCTGGGGCATATTCCTCGGCGTGCTGGTGAATCATGACATATGTACCTTCTAATTCATCACGAAGTTCATTCAGCACTTTTGCTAGCACAAGCAAAGTTGCCGTGTGTCCATCATGTCCGCAAGCATGCATAACACCCGGGACCAATGATTTATATGGGACATCCTTTTCATCTTGGATAGGAAGTGCATCAAAATCGGCTCTTAATGCGATAGTTTTTCCTGGTTTGCTGCCATGGATCTTAGCAACTACTCCATTTCCTCCTATATGCCCCCGGACTTCAATCCCCAGATTTTCGTAATAGGTTTTGATATAGTGAGCGGTCTTTTCTTCCTTAAATGATACTTCAGGGTTCTGATGAAGAAAGCGGCGGATGGAGACCATTTCATCGTAATAGCTTTCCAGTTTTTTAAATAATGTTTCAGACATGACTCCCTCTCCTATCTGTATAATTTTTTCATTATTATAACATTCTTTAACGGAATAAAGGGAGAAATCTTTTTTTTCTGGAAACCTAACATAATAAAAGTGAAGAAGAGATGATACCATAAGTGAAAGTGCTAAATGGGAGGTATTAGTTAGAGTGGAAATGTTTAAAACTAAATGGGCGTACTTTTTCCTGGCTGTATCGGCAGCAGTTTTTCTTTATTTTTTGTTTGCTGTTAATAACGGACCATCCCTTGGTTTTGATCGTTATTTTTCAAAATTCTTTACAGGTTTGTTTTCAGAAAATACCCATCCATTTTTTGAAGTCATGGACACCTTGGGCAATAAGATTGGTGTTGGAATCATGACATTGGTATTTTTATTGTTTCTTTGGTTTAAATATAGGAATTATGAAGCGATGGCAGCAATTGTTTTTGCTGTTGCGCTAGGAAATGAAATAAACAAGTGGCTTAAAGAGGCTATTGGAAGGCCGCGCCCAGATCAGGAGCATCTGGTTGATGTGTCAAGTCTCAGCTTTCCAAGCGGACATGCTATGATTGGAATGATTCTTTATACCATTATAGCCTATTTCATCATTAACGAACTTAAGTCCGGATCTGCGAAATGGTTGACAGCGATAATAGCAGGCATTTGGATTTTATTAATGGGCATCAGCCGGATTGTGATGGGTGTACATTATCCCTCAGATATTGCAGCGGGATTTGCAGCAGGCTATATTTGGGTATTCATTTCAATTGCCCTTTATGCGGTATTAAGGTCAATGTTCAGGAGAAGTTCATACCAGAGAGAATCAGCATAAAAGCAAAGAGACTATCGCCCGATAGTCTCTTTGCTGCTTTTTAAATGAGGAACATGGCCACAATAGTTGTCACTATTAAACCGATTGTCACCGGAAGCAAGTTCCTTCGGGCCAGTTCAAAAGCATCCACATTACAGATGGCGGCTGCAGGGATGAGTGCCCAAGGAACAAGTGTACCGCCGCCTACCCAGATTCCGGCTACTTGGCCAAGAGCAGTTAAGGTTGCTGCACCTGTGCCTATGGCTGCAGTGAATAGACTTGCAATGGAGCCGGCAAGTGAGATGCCTGAAAAACCAGACCCGTCCAGTCCGGTAATGGCGCCAACTGCAGTTAAGGTTATAGCGCCTACTTCTTTGCTCAAAGGTACAACAGACGCCAGACCGACTCCAAGATCATTAACGATTCCATGGGAGCCATTTGGCAGAAAGTCTCCTATCATTTGCGAAAATCCAGCGTCCCCCAGATAAAAGAAAGCCGCAATAGGAATTACAGGGCCAAACACTCTAAAGCCAAACTGAAAGCCTTCAATCAAATAACCAGTCGTTTTTTCAAAGCCTTTATTGCGATGGGCAGTGATTGTAATCAGCAGAAGGATAAGAATCGATGTTCCGCCTACTAAAGCTGTTGCGTCACCGCCCTGCAGATTCAGTGCAATCATGGCAGCAACATCTGCAGCAAATAAAACAGGAATTAAAAGGGCGAAAAAATGCTTTTGATTCAGTGTAAGCAGATGTCCTTGACTGGCGTCAGCCTGAAGCTCAGCTGGGGTATCCCCGGTAAGACCTGTGGCTGCAGTCAGTTTTCCGCTTTTCATATCTCTCTTTATAAGATAGAAAGCTGTAATAGTTGTGACTGCTCCCATAATAATAACAAGCGGAACACTGGCTGATATGACTTCTCCGACCGGTAGCCCTGCGGCATCAGCAGTTAACTTTGGTGCAGCCTGGATAATAAAGTCACCAGATAATGCGATGCCGTGCCCGAATAGGTTCATGGCCATCGCCACACCCAAAGCTGGCAATCCAACCCGTATGGCTACTGGAAGAAGCACTGCCCCCATTAACGCAACTGCAGGAGATGGCCAAAAAAACCATGAGATGACCATCATTAAAATCCCGATAGTCCAATAAGCAAGTGCAGGTGTTTTAATAAATTTTGTAAAAGGAGAAATCATGACATCATTAATTCCAGTCGTGGTCAGTGTCCGGCTCATGGCGACGATAATCGAGATCACCAGTATAGTGGAAAGCAGTTCAGTAATTGCAAATATAAAACTGGTAAAAATACTGCTGACTGAACTGCTTAAGGAGCCTGTTGCCGTTATGGCAATCAAAAAGATGCCTGCAATGCAGACAAGTGTTGTGTCTCTCCTCATGATCATGAACCCGATGATTAACAGAATAAAAAGAATATATATCCAATGAATGGCTGTCAGCTCAACTCCCACCTAATGTTCCCTCCTTTCATAATTCCATAAGGGAAGCGCCGGCTTAGGCGAATCAACCGTTTCGGAATGTAGTACAGAATATGATGGAGATGAAAAATGGTGATATGGATTGAATCCGTCCGAAGGCGGAGGCTGAAACACTCCCCGGAATGTTTCAATAGAATAGACGATTGATAAAATGAATGTACGGAAGGAAATAGTTTCCGTATTATCGAATACAAGAATAGGAGAAAAGAAGGAAGGGAACGCCTTTGAGATACAGGTCAGTTAATCAGATAATCTTCGCGGTTACGTTATCAGCAGTTGGAGTCTTGCTTCTCCTAATGAATATAGGTGTCATTTCCTTGGAAATAAAAGAAGTATTTGTCGTAATTTACCCCTTTATACTATTGGCAGCAGGAGCTCATTCCCTGCTGTCATGCATGCTGAGGAAAAACCGGAGCGGAATGTTTCCAGGGCTATTTCTGATAGTGTTTTCACTTCTATTAATCATGGATCGCCTTGCAATCATTGAATTCAGTGTTATGGATATTTGGAAACTCTGGCCCCTGTTCCTTATTTTTATCGGCATTAATATTTTATTAAAAAGAGATCGTTTTAAGATTCATTTTGAACAGGAGTTCCCTGCTGATATTTATGAAAAAAATAAGGATATGGCTGAAAATAAAGTGATTAATATTTCAAAATATGATAGTCCTCAGCCGCTTAAGAATATAAGAGGATTTTCAATCGGGGATGTTGATTTTAAACAGCCGAATTGGTCTCTTGAGCCAATGGATTTATATACAATGATCGGTGATTATTTTATTGATTTCAGCAAGGCTTTCATTCCGGAGAAAGAAACACCTGTCATTGTAAGAGGCTGGATTGGTGATGTCAAAATGATAATTCCTGAGAATATTCCGGTTATGATCCAATCAAGCATTAATATAGGAGATATTCGAATTTTTGATCAAAAAACAGGTGACATAAACCGGAGTCTCCATTATAAGTCTCCCGGTTATGATGAGGCATCAAGAAAGCTAAAGATTGCTGTACAAGTAAAAATAGGATCCATCAGGATCGATAAAGTATAGGTGTATATGATGAGAAAAACTGGAATCAGGTATTGGTTTTTACAGAGTTTCATTATGATGGCCATTATAAGCTCATTAATCTTCTTTGTAGGATTGCAGGTGTATCTTTTCTATATTTCTGAATCGCCACTGACTATCAAAAGCACCTTCTGGCTTTTTTTGTACACTTTAACCATTGTATTGCTTACGGGTGCCTATTTTGGGCTTAAGGGCAGCTACTTAATAAAAGGCAGGCTAGGTGATATTTTATTATTTGTTTCGACATTAAGAAGCGGCAAATATTCAGATCGGATGGAATCTTATGAAAAAGACGAGATAGGACTAATTTCAGATGAACTGAATCAGCTGGCGGAAAATATCCAGGAGCAGGTTTTTTCCATGCAGCGGCTTGCCGATGAAAAGTCTGCCCTGGCACAAACTGCCCACTCAGCTGCTGTAATGGAAGAAAGACAGCGGCTGGCAAGGGATCTGCATGATGTAGTGAGCCAGCAGCTTTTCGCATTAAGTATGATGTCTTCAGCTGCCCTCAGAGTTTTTGATCTGGATAGTGAGAAAGCGAGGGAGCAGCTAAGTGAAATTTCGGAGATCGCTGCGAAAGCTCAAGGGGAAATGAGAGCGCTGCTTCTTCATTTGAGGCCTGTGCAGCTGAGTGATGATAGGCTTTGCGATGGAATTATTAAGCTGATACAGGAGTTAAAAACCAAGACAAACATTGATTTCCTCGCTAGCATTGATGAGATTGAAAACCTTTCGAGGGCAGCTGAAGAGCATTTGTTTCGGATTGTACAGGAAGCTCTATCCAATGTGCTCCGCCATGCTGATGCAGGGAACATAAAAATAACATTAACGGAAGAAGAAGATTACATCTATCTTTTTATTGCTGATAATGGAAAAGGGTTTAATCCTCATAAAGAGAGAATGGCCTCCTATGGGCTCAAAACAATGAGGGAACGCTGCGAGGAAGTTGGCGGAATATTTAAAATCCGCTCCAAAGTGAATGAAGGAACGTATATTGATATAAAAATTCCAGCAAAGGGGGAGAGGCTGAAATGATCCGGGTTGCTGTTGTGGATGATCATGAAATGGTAAGAAAGGGCATTATTTCATATTTGGCAACTGAGGCTGGCATAGAGGTAATCGGGGAAGCAGAAAGCGGAAATGACGCAGTAAAGCTTGTTCTCAAAGAAAGGCCGGAAATCGTTTTGATGGATCTGCTGATGGAAAATGGGAACGGCATTGAAGCGACCAGGGAAATCCTAAAAAGCTATCCTGGATGCAAAGTTATAATCATAACCAGTTATTACGATGATGAACAAGTCTTTCCGGCAATTGAAGCGGGGGCTTTCAGCTATATGCTAAAAACTGCGAGTGCCTACGAAGTAGTGAATGCCATTAAGAAAGCTGCGAATGGAGAGCCCGTTATTGAATCAAAGGTTGCCGGCAAAATGGTTAGCCGTTTGAGAGAAAAAGAGAAAAAGCCTCATGATGATTTGACTGAAAGGGAGTTTGATGTCCTGCTGTGTATTGGGGAAGGGATGACAAACCAGGAAATCAGTGAAGAACTGTTCATTGGCATCAAAACAGTTAAAACACACGTAAGCAATATCCTCAGTAAACTCGGCGTTTCTGACCGTACACAGGCAGCAGTTTATGCCAATCGAAATGGCATAATTAAAAAGCAGGCATAGAAAAGGATGAGCTCATGCAGCTCATCCTTTATTAAATTAAAAGAATGTATGAATTCTTAAGTTAGATAATTGTCTAGCTCCATCGCCTACCCCCTCGAGGTCACAAGCCAATCCTTCCAAAAAGGCAAAGGACGCCTTTCCGGAAGGCTCGTCTTGTGCTTGAGGCCCACAGGATGTGGGTCATGCAGACGTTGCCACAGGACGTGGCGTTCTTAGTCTGCGTTCCTTCGTGGGCAAGGCACTTCCGCTTTTCTTATTACTCTTCTTCAGGGATATAATATTGGGTCACATATGAAGGGCTGGAGAATATATTCGGTGTTTTATCAATGCCGCTTTCCGTACCGGGCTTTTCATGAGCTTTTTCATACGCTTTGGAATTCTGCCAGTTTTTAAAGGATTTTTCATTTTGCCATAACGTCAGAATGATATATGTGTTTGATTCAAGAGGCCTGAGGACTCTGATAGCGGCAAATCCTGGTTCATTTTCAATAAGCCCCGCTCTGTTTTTGAACCTGTGTTCAAAAAGCGGCCTGCCTTCCTCTGTAACAGGTATATTATTCAGTACTGCAAAACTTGCGTTCTTAAATGTTCCGGAAGAATCAATCACCTTATAGGAACGGGGCTCCTTAAAGATGGAGGCTTCTGCAGTTTCATGGATTAGCAGGGCACCATCAGTATTCTGCATTATAACCATGTTTTCATCGGGATGCTTTTCCTCAATTTTTTTCAAAAAATCGTAAGTTCCTCTGGCCATATACAACTTCATTTTTTTCTCACTCCACTTGGAAAAATTTTATAGTACATTGAAGGTCATATAAGTTAAATCTGCCTGCAATGCCTTCAGTATAAACACTTCATTCAATAAATTATAATTTTAATGTGTTAATATCCTTACAATCTTCAATTTTCCCTTATTTAGACAGTTAAAAACGTCAATTTTTTGACATTTAGCCATCAAATCTATACAAAAACAGAGAAAAAAGGATATATTCATTAAGGATAGATATTGGCGATTTCTAATTTTGGTACATATATATTACAATAATACGCAGACAAGTCTTGAAAGGTGGATAAAATTTAATGACCAATTCATTTAATGATACATTTCTGAAGGCAGCCAGGGGGGAAAAGACAGATTATGTTCCTGTTTGGTATATGCGTCAGGCGGGCCGCTCGCAGCCGGAGTATAGAGCAATAAAAGAAAAATACTCCCTATTCGAAATTACACACCAGCCTGAGCTTTGTGCCTATGTTACAAGGCTGCCGGTAGAGCAATACAATAATGATGCAGCCATTCTTTATAAAGATATTATGTCACCGCTTCCTGCAATAGGGGTTGATGTAGAGATTAAATCAGGAATCGGCCCGGTAATTTCAAATCCAATCCGTTCCATTGCAGATGTAGAGAAGCTTGGTGAAATAAATCCGGAAGAGGACGTTCCATATGTCCTTGATACAATAAAGCTTCTTACACAGGAACAGTTGACTGTTCCTCTAATCGGATTTGCGGGGGCGCCCTTTACTCTTGCCAGTTATATGATTGAAGGCGGCCCTTCGAAAAGCTATAACAAAACGAAAGCATTCATGTATGCAGAACCAAAAGCCTGGTTTGCTTTAATGGATAAGCTTGGGGAAATGACCATTACTTATGTTAAATCGCAGGTTAAAGCAGGAGCAAAAGCCATCCAGATTTTCGATTCATGGGTTGGTGCATTAAATGTGGAAGATTACCGCTATTTTATTAAGCCAGTAATGAACCGCATTTTTACTGCATTAAAAGAAGAGAACGTCCCGCTGATCATGTTCGGTGTAGGCGCAAGCCACCTGGCACTGGAATGGCATGATCTCCCGCTTGATGTGGTTGGGCTGGATTGGAGACTGCCAATTCAGGAAGCAAGGGCAAAAGGCATCACCAAAACGGTTCAAGGCAACCTTGATCCGGCTATTCTCCTTGCACCATGGGAGGTTATAGAGGAAAGAGCAAAAGCTATTCTTGATCAGGGAATGGCTCAGCCGGGTTATATATTTAATCTTGGGCATGGAGTTTTCCCTGAGGTTAATCCGGACACATTAAGGAAATTAACTGCTTTTATTCATGAATACTCTGCTTCAAAACTAAGCAAGTAACCTTTTGGGCTGATTTATGCTGCTGGCAATCGGTTCAGCACATTACTTTGAGCATTAGTTTTGGTAATCAATTTGATTTTTGGCAGAATAAGGACTGGAGACAAAAAATTGAGGTGGATGACATGGGTAAAAAGACAGTTGGTTTACTAGTAATGGCTTATGGCACTCCTTATAAGGAAGAAGACATAGAGCGTTACTACACACATATCCGCAGGGGGAGAAAGCCCTCTGATGAAATGCTGGAAGATTTAAAAAGCCGGTATGATGCGATTGGAGGAATTTCTCCTTTGGCAGAAATTACAAAAGATCAGGCTGGAAAACTTGAACAGCATTTGAATGAAATTCAGAACGAGTATGAGTTCAAAATGTATATAGGATTAAAACACATCGAACCTTTCATAGAAGATGCGGTTAAACAAATGCATGAGGATGGGATTGAAGAGGCTGTCAGCATTGTACTTGCCCCGCATTTCTCAACCTTCAGCGTAAAATCTTATAACGGCAGAGCCAAAGAAGAAGCTGAAAAGCTTGGCGGCCCTGTAATTAAATCAGTTGAAAGCTGGTATAGAGAGCCTAAGTTTATCAATTATTGGTCTGACCGTGTAAAGGAAACCTTTGAAAGTATGCCGGCTGAGGAAAAAGATTCAGCAGTGTTGATCGTTTCTGCACATAGTTTGCCGGAAAAGATTCTGCAATCAGGGGATCCATATCCGCATCAGCTGAAGGAAACAGCTGACCTCATTGCCGAACAGGCTGGTGTTAAAAACTATGCCGTTGGCTGGCAAAGTGCAGGTAACACACCTGAGCCTTGGCTTGGACCTGATGTGCAGGATTTGACAAGAGATCTGTATGAAAAGAAGGGCTACAAGGCATTTGTATATACTCCTGTCGGCTTTGTATCAGACCATCTTGAAGTGCTGTACGACAATGACTATGAATGCAAAGTTGTCACTGATGAGCTAGGTGCAAGCTATTACCGTCCCGAAATGCCAAATTCTCAGCCTGAGTTTATTGATGCGATGTCAGATGCCATTTTTAAAGTGCTGAATAAATAAAGAAAAAAATTAGAAAAGAAGGCGATTTACAGTGCAGGGAGAGAGACAGAAAGTTGTTGTTGCCGGAGGAGGAATTACTGGTCTAGCCGCGGCTTACTATCTGCAGAAGGAAGCCAAAGAAAAAGGAATTGCCCTGGATGTAAAGCTCATAGAAGCAACACAGCGTCTTGGCGGAAAGATTCAAACGATAATAAAAGACGGCTTCGTGATTGAAAGAGGGCCAGACTCCTTTTTGGCCCGTAAACACAGTGCTTCCCGGCTTGCCAAAGAAACAGGCCTGGAAAAAGAGCTTGTGAGAAATACGTCTGGCAAATCCTATGTTCTTGCAAGGCAGCGTCTTTATCCAATGCCTGGCGGATCCATTATGGGAATCCCAACACAAATTGCTCCCTTTATTACAACAGGATTATTCTCTCCTGCAGGAAAGGCAAGAGCTGCAGCTGATTTTGTGCTGCCGCGCTCGAACCCATCTAATGATCAGTCACTGGGTTCCTTTTTCAGAAGAAGGCTTGGTGACGAAGTTGTCGAAAATTTGATAGAACCGCTTCTCTCTGGCATTTATGCAGGAGATATTGATCAATTAAGCCTGATGTCCACTTTCCCGCAGTTTTATCAGGTTGAACAGAAGTATAGAAGTTTAATTCTGGGAATGAAAAGGTCAACAGGCTCTCAGCCGAAACAAGCCGGAAATCCAAAGAACAAAGAAGGGATGTTCCTTACTTTAAAGTCAGGGCTTCAATCGCTTGTCGATGCCATCGAGAGTAAGCTTGAACCTGGTACTGTACTAAAAGGTCATCGCATTGAATCAATCAGTAAGAATGGCAAAGGCTATACAATCGAAATGAATGGCGGAGAAAGCATCCAGGCAGATTGCATGGTTATGGCCGTTCCACACCATGCTTTGTGCAGCATTTTCTCTGGCTTGGGACTTTTTGAGAAGTTCAAGGAAATGCCGTCCACTTCCGTAGCAACTGTAGCGCTGGCTTTTCCAGAAGCAGCGATTGAACGGGATATAGACGGAACCGGTTTTGTTGTTTCACGTCATAGTGATTTTACCATTACTGCATGCACCTGGACACATAAGAAATGGCCTCATTCTACACCAAAAGGAAAAGTTCTTCTCCGTTGTTATGTAGGCAAAGCTGGTGATGAAGCAGTGGTGGATCTGTCAGATGATCAAATTGTTAAAGCTGTACTCGATGATTTAAATAAAACAATGAACATTAAAATGAATCCGGACTTTGCTTATGTAACAAGATGGAAGGATTCAATGCCGCAGTATACTGTTGGACATAAAGAACGGGTCGAGCTGGCAAAGAAACAGGCACAGGAAAAGCTGCCGGGCGTTTTTCTGGCAGGAAGTTCATTTGAAGGTCTTGGCGTCCCTGATTGCATTGATCAGGCTGAAGAGGCAGTTAAAAATGTAGTAGAATACTTGCAAAGCAATAAGCAAAAGGCTGTCCATGTGTGACAGCTTTTTCAATTGGCTTCATTTCAGGTTGCTTTTTCAATTAGAGTATGGTAAATTAATTTTGTGTTAATGACCAAATTGTTCATTTAGTCATTTTTGAGAGGTGAGTTTTATGTCAGCAGATCGGAAACAGCAAATTATTGAAGCAGCCACAAAATCATTTTCTTTGTTTGGCTATAAAGCAACGACTATGGACCAGGTTGCAAAGCTTGCAAATGTAGGGAAAGGTACGATTTATAATTTCTTTAAAAATAAAGAAGAGCTGTTTGATGAAATTATCCATACCCTCATCGTGGAAATGAAAAGAGAAGCTGATGAAGCGCTTGATCCTTCTTTGCCCTTTCATAAAAATGTTCATCGGGGATTGTATAAAATACTTGAATTCCGCATGAAGCATCAGCTGACAATCAAGCTTTTCCAGGAAGCAAAGGAAATGGGAACTCCTGCTGTTACAGATGTCATTGGGAAAGTGGAGGATGCGATATTAAATTATGTAAAAGATAATGTTGCACAAGCGATTGAAAAAGGGGAAATCCGGGAGTGCGATCCGGAACTGACATCTTTTGTGATGCTGAAGCTTTATATTGCTCTCATTTTTGATTGGGAACAGCGTCATGAACCTTTGGAAAAAGAAAAAATAGCTATGCTGTTTGAACAATACATTATGAAAGGATTATCAAACTAGATAGTCCTCTATTTTTTCAAAAAAATGACCGATTGAGAAAATTAGTCATAAAGTATATATGGAGGGATTTACGTGAAAAACAAGCTTTTCCTGAAGGAGTTTTCAGCAATTATAAAAAACAAAAAGCTGCTGATTCCTATCATCGCAGTAATATTTATCCCTATTTTATACAGCGGGATGTTTCTTTGGGCATTTTGGGACCCATACGATCATTTAGATGATCTCCCTGTTGCCATCGTTAATGAGGATGCCGGTGCTATATTTGAAGAAAATGAATTACACCTTGGCGATGATCTTGTAGATAAGTTAAAGGAAAGTAAGGACTTTAATTTTCAATTTGTTGATAAAGAGGAAGCATATAAAGATTTAAATGATCAGGAATACTATATGCTTGTCGAAATACCTAAGGATTTTTCTAAGAATGCAACCACTCTTCTTGAAGAAAATCCTCAGAAAATGAATCTGATTTATGTTCCCAATGAGAGCTACAACTTTTTATCTGCTCAAATTGGGGGCACAGCTGTAGAAAAAATTAAAGCGTCTCTGTCAGAAAAAGTGACTGAAACATACGCAGAAACAATGTTTAATAAGGTCGGGGAACTGGCAGATGGCATTGGCCAGGCAAGTGATGGTGCTCATCAAATCAGCGAAGGAGCTGCAGATTTAAAGGATGGGTCTAGAACGCTGCATGAGAAGCTGGAGCTTTTGGCCGATAAATCTATTGAGTTCAATAATGGCGTAAGCTCAGCAAGCAATGGTTCACAGGAAATGGCAGAAGGAGCTAAATCTCTTTCAGCAGGTTTAGGCAGACTGGCTGAAGGCCAATCAGAATTAAGTAAAGCTTCTGATCAGCTGGAATCAGGAAGTGAACAGCTTTCTTCAGGTGTTGCACAAACAAAAGCAGGGATCCTAACAGTAAAGGAAAAACTTCCTGTTATTATTGATGGAACCGAGCAGCTTGAAGATGGAGCGAAAACATTATCTTCATCTCTGGAACAATGGCAATCGGAGGCACAAAAACTCAGCGGAGGAACTGCTCTTTTAGAGCAAAGGCTGCAAGGCTTTATATCGCAGCTTCCTGAAGGTTCTCCTGAAAAAGCTGAGCTTCAGGCTGCGCTTGCCCAGCTGAAGGCTGGATCAGCTCAGCTTGCTGAATCAGCTGGAAAATTATCTGCGGGAGGAGCAGAATTGTCCCAAAAAGTGGGGCAGCTAAATGAAGGGCAGATGCAGCTTCAGCAAGGGATAAATCAACTGGCACAAGGTACATTAAAGCTGGAAGATGGTTCTCAGCAGCTAGTACAGGGCCATAAAGAATTTGGTGCTGGAATGGAAACATTTGCTCTGAAATTTGGCGAAGCAAAGGCAGGAGCAGACAGGCTTGCAGGCGGTGCAGCAGATTTGTCAGGCGGGCTTGGCAGGCTGACACAAGGTTCAGCTGCATTTGCAGATGGCACAAAGCAGCTTGAAGATGGGGCAGGCAAAGTAGCTGAGGGCAATACACAAATTTATGAAGGATCTTCTGATTTAGCAGATGAATTAGCGGATGGCGCTGAAAATGCTTCATCTGTAAATGCCAGTGATAAAACTTATAACATGATGGCAAATCCAGTAGAAGTGGATAATGAGAAGATTTCAGAAGTTCCAAACTATGGTACAGGGTTCGCGCCTTATTTTCTATCTCTTGGCCTTTTTGTAGGTGCTCTGCTTCTTTCTATTGTATTCCCGCTTCGAGAACCGGCTGGCGTTCCGCGGTCAGGATTTAGCTGGTTTGCAAGCAAGTTTGCGATACTTGCTGGAATCGGCATTATACAGGGTCTTATTGCAGCCATGATTTTGTTGTGGGGACTTGGCCTGGAAGTGCAAAGTGTACCATTGTTTCTTCTATTTACAATCATAACCAGCCTTTCCTTTATAGCACTGATTCAGTTTTTTGTCACCGTCATGGGGGATCCGGGCCGATTTGTTGCGATTATCATTTTAATTCTCCAGCTGACAACAAGTGCTGGAACCTTCCCGCTTGAGCTGATTCCTAATGCGCTTCAGCCAATCAGTTCATACTTGCCTATGACCTATTCCGTTTCAGGATTAAAGGCTGTCATTTCAAGCGGAAATTTTGGTTTTATGTGGGAGAATGCGGTAATTCTATTGATTTTCGCTGTCCTGTTCATTGCAGGAACTCTTGTTTACTTTACAGCGATGCACAAGAAAAGATTTGCCTCTGCTGCAATGCAGGCTGAATGATTATTATTTAATATATAAGTAAGCAAAAAATTGAGCCAGCCCTCTGTCAGGGCTGGCTTCTATTCTATAATTCTATAAATCTGTCATTCCCATGCATTTATCACATTTGTTTCCGTAGCACTCATGCTGCTCTTCGATCGACTTCCCGCATTCTGAACATTGTTTTGCCGGCAGGTTTCTGAAAAACTCCATAATGTTTTGAATCATGTTGAAGCCTCCTAATTTGTGATTTTGTTCTAAATAGTTTGATTATTTAATTTCATTGTATTATAACAGAGTCTATATGTCAACTTCTGTTTCAATACAATTTTTAAAAAGTGAAAAAATAGGCATAATCTAGTATATTGGATTTAGGAAAGATGGGCATTCTTGAACAGGTTGGTTAACAAGTTATAGCGTAAGTGCTTACGCTTTTCTAATAAGGAGGAAATTCGTGATGAAGTTAACAGTAATCGGCAGCTGGGGCGGTTATCCTAAAGCTGATGGGGCCAGCTCCGGGTATTTGCTGGAACATGGAGGGTTTCATCTGCTGATTGATTGCGGCAGCGGCGTACTGTCCAAAATGCAGAATTTTTTTCAGCCAGAAGAATTAGATGCGGTGATTATTTCGCATTACCATCCAGATCACACTGCTGATATAGGGGTGCTGCAGCATGCCAGGCTCATTCAGGGTTTTTTGGGCAAGAAAACAGCTGTACTTCCAATCTATGGACATTCCCTCGACCAGCCTGAATTTGCCAAGCTTACATATAAGGATATTACAAAAGGAGTCGCCTATGACTCTGAAGGCATTCTCACAGCTGGTCCGTTTCAGATTCGCTTTTTACAGACTAATCACCCTGTGCCATGCTATGCAATGAGAATTGAAGCAGACGGCAAAACGCTTATTTATACATCTGATACCTCATATAAGAAAGAGCTGGAAGCATTTAGCGAAAATGCTGATTTATTAGTATGCGAATGCAATTTTTATGGCCATCAAAACGGGAAAAATGCGGGACATATGACAAGCTTGGATGCTGGAGCTTTGGCCAGCAAAGCGAAGGTGAAAAATCTGCTGCTGACTCATTTGCCTCATTATGGTGAACTTCGAGAACTGAAGGAAGAAGCGTCAGCTGAATATGCCGGTCCCATTTCTATTGCGGACTATAAATGGTCCCATACTTTTTAAGGAGGAAAACCGATGCTTTTTATCGACAACCAGGGAATTACTGATCCCAGAATCAACCTTGCAATTGAGGAATATGCATTAAAGAATCTTGATATTGAAGAAACCTATTTGCTTTTCTATATTAATGAACCTTCCATTATTATCGGAAAAAATCAGAATACCATTGAAGAGATTAATACGGAATATGTCGAGAATAATGGCATTCATGTAGTCAGAAGGCTATCTGGCGGCGGTGCTGTTTATCATGATCTTGGCAACCTTAACTTCAGCTTTATTACAAAAGATGATGGCGAAAGCTTTCATAACTTCCAGAAGTTCACTGAACCAGTTGTAGAAGCACTGAAGAAGCTAGGTGTGAATGCTGAATTAAGCGGCCGAAATGACCTGATGGCAGAAGGCAGAAAGATATCTGGGAATGCCCAGTTTTCCACTAAAGGAAGAATGTTCAGCCATGGCACGCTCTTGTTTGATTCCGAAATTGAAAGTGTTGTTTCGGCTTTAAAGGTAAAGAAAGATAAAATTGAATCGAAAGGCATTAAATCCATCCGAAGCCGTGTAGCTAATATCTCTGAGTTTTTGGATGAAAAAATTGCGATTGAAGAATTTCGGAGTTTGCTGCTAAAGAATATTTTTGGGGATTTAGATGAAATTCCGGAATATAAGCTTACGAATGATGACTGGGAAAAAATTCACCAGCTATCCAATGAGCGCTATCAGAACTGGGACTGGAATTATGGAAAATCACCTAAATTTGACCTTCAGCATTCTCACCGTTTTCCGGTTGGCCAAATTGACATTAGACTTAATGTCACAAAAGGGAAAATTGAGGAATGTAAAATTTACGGAGACTTCTTTGGGGTTGGCGATGTAAGCGAAATTGAAAACAAGCTTACAGGAATTCGCTATGAAAAGTCAGCGATAGAAAATGCCCTTGAAGGAGTGGACATTAAACATTTCTTCGGAAATGTGACAATGGCCGAATTTATCAACCTGGTTTATTAATGCGGTCATTTATTGGAAAGCTGGCATAATGCCGGCTTTTCTTATATTCATATAAAGTCTTTTGAAAGGAAGCCCGCTTTAAAAAGAAAATTGTGAACAATTCGCTTTCCTACTTGAATACAAAAATTTCTTTCAATATAATATATTTAGAAAATTTATTTAATAAAAATGAATGACTATTCATTCATTATAGGGGGAGTGTAAATGAATTTAACAGAACAGCTGCATGAAACAGCGATCAAGATGGGCAATAAGCCTGCCTATTATTTTATGGACCAGTTCAGTACATATGCGGAGCTTGATGGTGCTGTGACTAAATTTGCGGATGGGCTCTCAAAGCTGGGAGTGAAAAAAGGAGATCATATTGCTCTTTTACTGGGAAATTCACCGCATTTTGTCATCGGCCTCCATGGAGCACTGCGGCTTGGAGCAACTGTTATACCGATCAACCCAATTTATACACCTGATGAAATTGGCTACATTGTTAATAACGGTGATGTAAAAGCGCTTGTTACGCTTGATCTATTAGTGCCTTTGATTGAGAAGATGCATCAGTCTATTCCAAAGGTTAAGAACTTTATAATTTGCGAAACCCCGCAGGGACAGGCTTCAAAAGTGGACCCGTCTGCATTATCAGCTTTCTCAAAAATGAAATCGTTTACACGGGTGATGGCTTCAGGAAATTTAAATTTTAAAGGCCCTGAACTAGAAGAAGATGAAATAGCCGTTATCCTATATACATCCGGTACGACAGGCAAGCCAAAAGGGGCCATGCTGACACATAAAAACCTCTACAGCAATGCAAAGGATGTCAGCGACTATTTGCGCATGAACGAAAATGACCGGGTTATCACAACTTTGCCGATGTTTCATGTTTTCTGTTTAACGGTTGCTCTCAATGCACCGCTGATGAATGGGGCTACTATTATAATAGATCCAAAATTCAGCCCGAAAGAGATTTTTAGACTCGCTAAAAAATATGAACCTACTGTTTTTGCCGGCGTTCCGACCATGTACAATTTCCTTCTTCAGTATGAAGATGGCAATCCGGAAGATCTGAAATCGTTAAGGCTTTGCATTTCGGGCGGTGCTGCCATGCCGGTTGCACTTCTTCATGGCTTTGAGAAAAAATTTAATGTCATTGTCTCAGAAGGTTATGGTCTTTCAGAAGCTTCCCCGGTTACCTGCTTCAATCCGCTTGATAAGCCGCGCAAAGCAGGCTCGATCGGGCAATCCATTATGAATGTTGAGAATAAGGTCGTAAATGAACTGGGAGAGGAAGTTTCTGTTGGCGAAGTCGGTGAACTGATCGTACGCGGGCCAAACGTGATGAAGGGCTACTACAAGCTGCCGGAAGAAACTGCAGCCACTATTCGCGATGGCTGGCTTTATACAGGAGACCTCGCCAAAAAGGATGAGGAAGGTTATTTTTATATCGTTGACCGTAAAAAGGACCTTATTTTAGTCGGCGGATATAATGTGTATCCGCGAGAAGTAGAAGAGGTGCTCTATAATCACGAGGATGTAGTAGAAGTTGCTGTATTGGGCGTGCCTGACCCGAATCTGGGAGAAGCGGTGAGGTGCTATGTTGTATCTAAAAATCCGCAGCTGACAGAAGAAATGCTGCTTGCATATTGCGCTGAGCATCTGGCTAAATACAAAGTGCCGTCTTCGATCGAATTTTTAGATGAACTTCCAAAGAACACGACTGGTAAAATTTTGCGGAGAGCATTGAAGAATCAGGTTCTTCAGACTTAATAGGCTTTTAAGGACAGGCATGGGATGTGTCTGTCCTTTACTATTCTATTTTCAAATTGACTAAACTTGAAAGGGTTTTCGCGAAATTTATCGAATTATTAGATAGCACTGGAAAGAGGAGAGATACATATGAGTTCTATTGCAGTTGAAACAAAAGGTCATATTGCGGTCGTAACGATTAACCGCCCTGATGCATTGAATGCTTTTAATTTTGATACTTTATCGGAGCTTCAGGAATCAGTTGAGAAACTGCGCACCAGCCCTGATGTTCGTGCAGTGATTTTTACAGGGGCTGGAGAAAAAGCATTTAGTGTCGGAGCAGATTTAAAAGAGCGCAGGACCCTATCTGAAGAGCAAGTCCGCAGAAATATATATAAAATAGGTGAGGTATTCTCGCTGGTTGATCAGCTTCCGCAGCCTACTATTGCTGCTATAAACGGTTTTGCCTTCGGAGGCGGGATGGAATTAGCTTTATCCTGCGATTTCCGCATCGCCGTTTTGGGCACTTCCATGGGACTTACAGAAACAAGTTTAGCTATAATACCAGGAGCAGGCGGCACTCAAAGACTGCCTAGATTGATTGGCAAGTCCAAAGCCCTAGAATTAATTTTGACGGCTAAAAGGCTTACTTCTGAAGAAGCGCTTGAATACGGGATACTTACAAAAGTGACTGAAAAAGATAATCTCTTAAATGATTGTTTTGAATTTGCCGGACAAATGCTTAATAACGGCCCGCTTGCCCTTCAGCAGGCTAAATTTGCTGTAAAACAGGGCATGGGTGTCGATTTGCAGACTGGGCTGCAGATTGAAAGGAAGGCATACGAAGTAATTATCCCTACGGAAGATAGAGTTGAAGCTCTAGCAGCCTTTGCTGAAAAAAGAAAACCTGAGTTTAAAGGGAAATAAAATGAATAAGCGAGTAATGGGACACGGCAGAATTTTGCTGTGTCTTTTCTATTAAAATAATAATTTTTAGAAAATTATTAAAAAATATCTTGAATAGTATGGCTATTAACTATATAATTTAGTGAATAAAAGCATAAAAGCATAAAAGCATAAAAGTGCTGAAGTGGAAAGATAGAGATAAAAGGGGGATCATCTAGTATGTTAGAGAGAATAAAATCATTTAAAGCAATAGCTGCGGCAGGTCTTATGGGAACATTGCTGCTAAGCGGATGCGGCAGTGAAAGCACAAATGGAGATGCCGGTTCTTCTGATAAAGAAAAGAAAGAATCATTTAATATAGGAGTTACGCAGATTGTCGAACATCCTTCGTTAGATGCGGCGCTGGAGGGCTTTAAAAAGGCATTAGAGGATTCTGGAATTGAAGCAGGCTATGATGTCCAGATCGCTCAGGGGGACCAGACCAATAATCAATCCATTGCCAATAATTTTGCCGGAGATGGAGTAGACCTGATCTTTGCCAACTCCACCCCCAGTGCATTAAGTGCACTGAATGCAACGAAGGATATACCAATTGTATTTACTTCAGTAACTGATCCAGTGGGTGCGCAATTAGTAAAATCAATGGATTCTCCTGAAGGAAATATAACTGGTACAACAGATACGCATCCTGATGCCATACCAAACTTGGTTAAATTTATAGATGAACAGTTTGAGGCTGGTACGGTGGGGGTTATTTACAATTCTGGAGAGCAAAACTCAGAGGTGCAGATTGAAAAGGTGAAGGAAGCTCTTTCAGGTACAGATATGAAGTTGGCCGAAGCTACCGTATCCAATTCTTCTGAAGTGAAACAGGCTGCAGAATCACTTGTCGGAAAAGCTGATGCCATCTATATTATTACGGATAATACTGTCGTTTCCGCTTTGGAATCCGTCATTCAGGTTTCAAACGACAATGACATCCCGCTATTCGTGGGAGAGCTGGATTCTGTTAAACGCGGGGGCTTTGCTGCTTACGGATTTGACTATGAAGATATCGGGTATGAAGCTGGGGAAATGGCTGCAAAAATTTTAAAAGACGGCAAGAAGCCATCCGAACTTCCTGTTCAATATCCGCAGAATCTAAAGCTAGTAATCAATAAAAAGGCTGCAGAAGAAATGGGCATTGACTTAAAAGAGGAATGGAGCGATCTTGCTGAGTTTGTGGAGTAATACCAGCAAATAACCACCAGCGCTTGCGCTTTTCACCTCGATAACTGTCTAGCGCAAGCAGCCTACCCCCTCGAGGTGAGGCCCCCAGGATGGGGGTCATGCAGACGTTGCCACAGGACGTGGCGTTCTTAGTCTGCGTTCCTTCGTGGGCAAGGTGCTTACGCTTTTCTAAAGAAAGGGAGATTACTATGCCAACAGCGATCTTTGGTTCCATTGAGGCAGGAGCAATTTATGCCTTAATGGCATTGGGGGTTTACCTATCATTCAGAATACTGGATTTTCCCGATCTGACGGTGGATGGAAGCTTTGTAACGGGTGCATCTGTAGCAGCTGTCATGATAGTAGGAGGATACAATCCATTTTTGGCAACAATGACAGCTTTGCTTGCGGGTTTTGCAGCAGGCTGCCTTACGGGCCTTCTTCATACAAAAGGAAAAATTAATGCCCTCTTGTCCGGAATATTAATGATGATCGCATTGTACTCTATCAATCTCCGGATTATGGGCAAGTCAAATGTTCCTCTGCTGTCTGAGGAAACGGCTATCACAAAACTTACAGCATTCTGGCAGGGGCTTGGGATTGATCAGGCTATTCAAAGCTTGTTTGGAGCATTGGGAATGAGTTTCATCCCAAAGACCTGGGGAATTCTCATTTTAATGCTATTATTGGCCTTTGTTGTTAAAGTAGTGATTGATCTTTTCTTAAAGACAGATATTGGCCTGGCCATACGCGCAACAGGCGACAATGAGACGATGATCCGAAGCTTCTCTGCTGATACAGATCTTCTGAAGATAGCTGGCTTGGGCATTTCAAATGCACTGGTTGCTTTTTCTGGTGCATTAGTGGCACAGTATAACGGATTCAGTGATGTCGGAATGGGAATCGGGATGATTATCATCGGACTAGCATCCGTGATCATTGGAGAAGCAATCTTTGGTGCAAAAACAATTGTCAGAGCTACACTGGCCGTCATCGGGGGAGCCATATTATACCGTATTATTGTAACTCTCGCATTAAGAGTAGAATTCCTTGAAACAGGAGATATGAAGCTAATCACAGCAGTAATCGTGATTGGTGCGCTGATTCTGCCCAAGCTTATTCAGCAGCAAAAAGAAAAACAGAGAAAGCGCCGGAGATTAGCGGAAGCGAAAAAAACTAATGCTTACGGGAAAAGTGGTGAACATCTTGCTGCAATTAAATCAGATTCATAAAGTTTTTAACGAGGGGACTCCTGACGAAAAAACAGCACTTCACAGAATCGAGCTTCATTTAAAGCCAGGCGATTTCATGACGGTTATCGGCAGTAATGGGGCGGGGAAATCAACTCTTATGAATATGATTTCCGGCAAATTGATTCCTGATATGGGAGAAGTGCTCGTTGATGGCACTGATGTCACTCTTGTGAAAGAGCATAAAAGATCCAGGCTGATTGGACGCGTTTTCCAGGATCCGATGGCAGGAACAGCCCCTTCCATGACGATAGAGGAAAACCTGGCCATTGCTTATTCGAGAACTATGGTGCGCGGCCTGCGCAATGGAGTTTCCAAGAAACGCCGCGACTTTTTCCGGGAAAAGCTGGAAATGCTGCATCTTGGATTGGAAAACAGGCTTTCAGCAAAAGCCGGACTGCTCTCAGGCGGGGAGAGGCAGGCATTATCCCTGTTGATGGCTACTTTCACAGAGCCTAAAATATTACTTCTGGACGAACATACCGCTGCCTTGGACCCGGCTCGTGCAGAATTGATCACCAGCCTTACGAGAGAGATTGTGGAAACATATAAACTTACCACATTAATGGTGACCCACAATATGCAGCAGGCACTGGACCTGGGAAATAGGCTGATCATGATGGACAAAGGCCAGATCATTTTTGAAACAAATGAAGACCAAAAGAAAGATTTGACTGTAGAAAAACTGCTTGAAGAATTCCAAAAAATCCGCGGAGAGAAAATGAGCAGCGACAAGGCTGTATTAATCTAAAGGGCAGACCGGACAAAAGGCTTTACACTTTGTCCGGCTTGTTTGTTTTGGAAATATTCCAATAAAAAAACATACCGCATGCAGCGATATGCGAACGTATTCATGGATAATACATGACTGCCTGATAGCGGATCAGTTCATCTCCGATATTTTTATACGTATGTGCTTTATTGGCTAAAAATTTTATTGAATTGCCGGGACGGACGGTGATTCGCTGGTCTCCGATTTCCATTTCGAGCGTTCCGGACATGACGGTGATATATTCTTCAACACCTTCATTATGTTTATCGGATGTATGCTGACAGCCCGGTTCAATTTCGACAGTGAAGATTTCGAATTTCTTGCGAGGGTCAAAAGGGAACACGGGATAAACCCTGTAGTTGCCCATGCTTTCCATAATTGGTGTAATGGTTTGCAGTTCAATAAAGTGAACATCTGAAGACTCTTCATTAATTAAAGAAGAAAATGAGACTTGAAGGCCGCTTGCGATTTTCCAAAGGGTGGTGACAGTCGGGTTGGATTCTCCCCGCTCAATTTGCCCTAGCATCGCCTTGCTGACTCCTGTAATCTCTGCCGCTGCATCCAGGCTGTAACCTCTTGTTTTTCGAATATTCCTCAGATTCTCCCCAATACTTTTTTGAATATTCTCCATTATATCCTCCAAACTATTGTGTATCATAACGCACAAATGTATAATATATTATACAAAAACATCCTGCTTCGATATCAAGTCTATTATAGTATAATTTCAGACTTCGTATTATATTTTTTAAGGCGGTGAGCACATTGGCAGAACTTGCAGTTGGCAAGCCTTCTGGAGAGTATAGGAAAGGGCTGCAGTCGGGAATCAGCATCGCAATTGGATATGCACCGATCGCTTTGACATTCGGACTGCTCGCCAAAACAACTGGTCTTTCAATTGGTGAAACAGCTTTAATGAGTTTGCTCGTTTTTGCCGGAGCAGCGCAGTACATATCACTGAGCCTTCTTTCATTGGGAACGGGCATATTTGAAATTGTTTTGACAACTTTTATCGTGAATATCAGGCACTTCTTAATGTCAACCTCTCTTAATGAAAAGTGGGAAGATGAACAGGCTGCCAACAAGGTAATCTTATCATTTGGGATTACGGACGAAACTTTCTCAGTTGCAGCAGTTCGTGAAGAAAAGGTAACAAGCGGCTATATGCTTGGGCTCATCTCGGTCTCCTATGCAAGCTGGGTCATTTGCTCGGGGCTTGGGCACCTTATAGGTGCGAGCCTTCCGCAAACCTTGCAGGAAAGCATGTCTGTTGCACTTTATGCGATGTTCGTCGGCCTTTTGGTTCCGTCTATGAAAAAGAGTGCCAAAGTTGTCTTTCTTGCGGCCATTGCTGCATGTTTTAATACGATTTTTACGTTGACCAATACTCTATCGACCGGCTGGGCAATCGTACTTGCCACGCTTTTATCGGCTGTAATAGTAGAATGGATTGAAAGTGTAAAAAACAGGCCAAGGGGGCATGGGCATGAGTAGCCAAATCGTATGGATGATTGTTGGAATGGCAGCAGTTACTTATATCCCAAGGCTGCTGCCTTTTGTGCTTTTTAAGGGGAAGGAGCTTTCTGGGTTTGTTCAGGGGATATTAAAGAATGTGCCGTATGCGACATTAGGGGCTCTCATTTTTCCAGGCATTCTGTTTATAAATGAAGATCTTTGGTTTGGGCTGCTCGGTGCAGCTGCAGCTTTTTTTGCAGCCTATTTAGGAGCAAATGTGATTGTGGTCGTTTTAGGATCGATCGCTGTGTTGTCTGTATATTCTTTCATATTTTAGAAAAGATAATTATGGATGTTCTTTAGCCGGTTCCTTCCAGAACCGGCTTTTTCATTAGAACTGCTGTAGCAGGATAATAACCTTTAAGAAGTGATTGTCCCATCAAATTAGTTCTAATTACAGAATTTTATACTAAACTAAATATAGAAAGGCTGTACCATAAGGGGGGAATCTGATGGCGAGAAAATTAGGCTTTTACGGGGCTCTGGCCTTTTTTGTATACGGTTTATTTTTTTATTGGTATTTATTCTATTTTGCTGACAGCAGTCTGCCGTTTGAGTATGAAGGGTCACGTGCAGATCCGGCGAGTTTCCTGAACGACAGGGAACTGATGCTGAGTGAGGAATATTCTAAAATAAGGAACCTGCTATTTTTTATTTCTACACCTTTTGAATGGATATTCTATTTATTCATTCTTTTATTTGGCTTATCAAAGGCTTTTAAAAAGTGGGCTGAGCAAACTGCGCCTTATAAATTCCTGCAAACGGCAATCTATTTGATTTGGCTTTCTTTTTTCGCGTTTATCGCCACGATGCCATTAAGCTATATCAGCTATTCTTTATCAAAAACATACAATATTTCAACTCAGAGCTTCAGCGGGTGGATGAAGGATGAACTCATTGATTTTTGGGTTAATTATGGAATGATGCTTCTCCTAGTGTCTGTTCTGTACTGGCTGATTAATAAGAGCAGGAAGAGATGGTGGCTTTACGCGTGGTTATTGTCTGTTCCATTTACCTTATTTATGATGTTCCTGCAGCCGGTTGTCATTGACCCTCTGTATAATGATTTCTATCCTTTGAAAAACAAGGAACTTGAAACGAAAATTCTTGATTTGGCCAGCCAGGCTAAAATTCCGGCCGAACATGTCTTTGAGGTAGATATGGCCGAGAAAACGAATGCGCTGAACGCGTATGTAACAGGTATCGGATCAAATTCAAGAATTGTTCTATGGGATACAACGCTGAATAAATTAACTGAAGATCAAATCCTGTTTATAATGGCACATGAAATGGCCCATTACGTGGAAAAACATATATACATCGGAATAGGCGGATACTTGCTGCTTTCCCTGCTGGGACTGTATTTGACAGCCAAATTAATGGAGAAAGCAGTCGATAAATGGGGAAGGGCGCTAAAAATTTCTACGGTAAATGATATTCGGTCCCTGCCGCTGTTTTTGATGATTCTTTCGATGCTGCTCTTTATTTCAAGCCCTCTATCCAATCTTGTTTCGCGGTATCAGGAAACAAGGGCAGACCGCTATGCAATCGAAATGACGAAGGACTCAAAAGCAGCAATAGAAACATTTCAGGAGCTGACACGTGCCGGTTTAAGCCAGGTTAATCCGCCGCCTCTCGTGAAAATATTCCGGTATGGTCATCCAACCATGCTGGAGCGTATCTCCATGCTTGAAGAATTTGAAATGGAACAGAGGAAGAAAGAGCGGGACCAGACAGGGGATTGATTTACTTCATATAAACTTGAAAAAGCATGCCATGCTGGCTTGCTTTTTCAAGTTTCATTCGAATAATTATGTATGCTGCCTTCAGTATCAGTCTGAATTTCATTATAAAAATAAATGCCTGCTGTTCATAAATCATTCTCCTTACTTATTAAAAATAAAATCCCCCGCTAATTGCGGCGGGGGCAAACAAGTTTCCTAAGTGCCAAAACGCTTGGAAAGGTCTTTGTATTGTTTCGATAAATGCATAAATGCCGGTTTGTTTCCTTCATCAATTGCTGCATCGACTTTTTTCATCAGCTTTTCTCTTTCTGTGTTCAGCAGAATTTCGGAAATCAGCATATCAATATAAAGATCAAGAACAAAAGATTCCCTCTGATTTTTCCGCTTTATCGCACTCGTTTTCATTAATTCGGTGTATGATTTTTCCTTCATGGAAATCACCCCTGAGCTTTTTAATATTATATGGAATTGCCTCTGAATATTCAACTTAGTTATTTAAATTTTTAGAAATTTTTTTAGGAATGTCGAAATTGTGAACAATTTGTAAACTATTAAATAAATTAGTAATTTTTAGATTAATTGGTGTTAATATGGAAAAGCGAGAGCTGAATAGAAAAAGGAGATGAAAATATGAAAAGCCACAATACGCAAATGATCGAAGAATATGAAATCAATCCCAATACGATGATTATCAAACCCCTCTCTTATGGACTTAAAGTTTATTCCCAAATCTGGGAGCTTGACGATGAAGTCACTTCCCCTTTTAAACCAATCGATATTATAAAAAAAAGCTGCAGATACTTTGGTTCAAGCTATGAAGGCCGAAAAGAGGGTACACGCCAGTTGACGGGCATTACCCATAAAGCTCCAATAACGATTGACCCCACTAATTTCATATATTTTTTCCCGACGACATCTCCAAACAATCCTGAATGCATCTGGATTGCATTGGATCACATCAATTATTTCAAGCGAGCAGAAAACGCACAAACTCAAGTGGTTTTTAAGAATAAGCAAAGCTTCATAATACCAGTATCTCACACAACTCTTAATAACCAGCTGCTCAGAACAGCTTTATTGAAAACGACATTGAGAAGAAGGATAGAAGATTCAGAGAGAAAGGCGCTGTACTTTGTGAATGGGACCAAAATAATGAACGCTTCGGAGAGAACTGGAGCCTACCAATCAAGAAGGGATTAGAAATGAAAGGATAACCAAGAAGCATGCGGAATTTCATGCTTCTGTTTCCCATGTGTATATTACCTTATTAGCTGCAGGCTTTTCTTATTACAAAAATTAATTTGCTTTCAGATTTTTTCCTGGTCCCGGCAAAGTTTTTTTAATAAGGTAATATGTCATTAGCTCCTGAACTTTATTGCGGATGCGGGGATTAAAATAATTATGGTGCTCCTCATAGCCTTTATACAGAAACATGAACATAGTAAATGCCTCATCCCTTTTTATTTCCTGTACCTTTAACTGATTTTTATTCATATAGCGTTTTACCTCTGAAAGTTCGCTTTGAATGACCTTCATTGTTTCCTCAACTAAATCAAGATATGGCTGTTTTAGTTTAAACGGGCTTTTTTTTATGACGATGGTATCGCGATTTAAAATGGTTAATACCATTGGCAAATAAATAGCCTGTTCCATAATATTACGGTCTTCCTCAGGAATTCTGGTCATATTTTTCTGCTCCCTTAATCATAGTTTCCTGTTATCGAACAAATGTTCTTATTTGATTTTACAAAGGAATGATTTTTCTTGCAAGAGCCTATATTTGTCGAAATGTTGTTACTCTTCATCATTTCCAATAATTAAAAAAAGTTTCAGGCACCTGATGATTGAGAAGGGATTTTATTTCTGATGTCGAAATAAGTAGAACAGCATAGTTAGGAAGGATGGAATAAATGACGAAAAAAAGAACAATTAAACCAGAGGACCTTTATCAGTTAAAATCTGTGGCCGATCCGCAGCTTTCCTTGAATGGGAACGATCTGGCGTTTGTTGAGACCAGAATGCTTGAAGAGGAAAATACATATAGTTCAAATATTTATTACATAAATGCCAAAGAAAGCAAAAAGCCGATTCAGTGGACTTTCGGCAAACATCGTAATCATTCTCCCCGCTGGTCTCCAGATGGGGAATCAATAGCATTTGTTTCCGATAGAGACGGGAAATCACAGATTTATATGATGAGCAAAGCAGGTGGTGAAGCCAGATGCTGACACAATGTACAAATGGCGCTTCAAATCCTGTTTGGTCACCTGACGGGAAGAAGATTGCCTTCAATCTTTCAATAAAACCAGGAGAAGATGCTGATACAAAGGAAGATCAGGAAAAAAAGGATGAAAAGTCACTTCCGCTTGAAATTGATAGAATGAAGTACAAATCAGACGCCCAGGGTTTTTTAAGCGGGAGGTACAGCCAGGTTGCCATAATAGATATTGAGACTGGCGGGATGGAACAGCTGACATCCGGAGAACATGACTACCAGCTGCAGGACTGGTCGCCTGATGGAAAATGGGTTGCTGTTACAGCAGATTTAAGTGAAGACAAAGATTTCTCTTTCCTTAGCGATGTATATATTGTCCAACTTGAAACAAAAGACATGAAAAGGATCACAAATGGAAAAGGGTATTTTGGAAGCGCCGCATGGTCATCGGATGGAAAACACGTAGGAATGTTCGGACATGAGAGGGAATACGAAAATGCTACGCATACAAAAGTCTGGGTGTATAATCTCGAATTTGAAAGCCTGCAGTGCCTGACTGCAGAATCAGATATATTGGCTGGGGATTATGCCATCGGAGATTTCCAGCAGGGAGCGGTAACACCGGGTATTATTTGGTCAGAGGACAGCAGAAGCTTTTATTTCCTGGCGACTGATCATGGCAATACAGTTGTTTATTATGGCTCTTTAGATGGGGAATTATATCCTGCGCTGCTGGATCAGCAGCATGTATATGGTTTAACAACAGGAGGAAATATCAATAAAGCTGTTGTAGCAATCAGCAAGCCGTCATATCCTGGGGATTTATTCTTGCTTGATGTCCCTACAGGGGAATTAAAACAGCTGACTAATGTGAATGAAGAGTTCCTGAGCGGAGTGGAGCTGGCAGATGCGGAGCCAATTCAGCTTAAATCTTCAGATGATTGGGATTTGCATGGCTGGATCATGAAACCAGTCAATTTGAAAGAAGGCGAAAAAGCACCGCTTGTGCTGGAGATCCATGGCGGCCCTCATGCAATGTATGCCAATTCCTATTTCCATGAATTCCAATGTCTCGTAGCAAGAGGCTATGCGGTCTTATTTATCAATCCAAGGGGAAGCCATGGATATGGCCAGCATTTTGTTGACGCTGTCAGAGGAGATTACGGCGGCAAGGATTATGAAGATATTATGGATGCAGTCGATTATGCGGTGGAAAACCTCGATTTTATCGACAAAGACCGGCTTGGCGTGACAGGGGGAAGCTATGGGGGCTTTATGACCAATTGGATTATCGGTCACACAAACCGTTTCAAGGCGGCGGTCACCCAGCGCTCCATCTCCAACTGGATCAGCTTTTATGGAGTAAGTGATATCGGCTACTATTTTACTGATTGGCAAATCAAGAGTGATTTGAATGATATTGAAAAGCTTTGGAAACACTCCCCGCTTGCTTATGTGAATGATATGAATACACCACTCCTGATTCTGCATAGCGAAAAAGACTATCGCTGTCCTATTGAGCAGGCAGAGCAATTATTCATTGCCTTAAAGCATCGGAAGAAAACTGCAAAGTTTGTCCGTTTCCCTGAAGCAAACCATGAGCTTTCTAGAAGCGGAAAACCAAATTTAAGGATCATCCGCCTTAATTATATTGCCGGCTGGTTCGATGAATATCTATAAAATGACCGCAGGCCTTCGGGTTTGCGGTTTTTTGATAAGGCTGTAAAGTAACATCCAATACAAGCCGATATATCAGCAAAACCAATTTTTATATAGCAAATAGAACTAGTAAAAATAAACTGCAAAGAATTTAATAAATCTGCAAAATATAAGTGTAAACAGGATATACCAACGCTGATATCGAAACCTTTTTATGGGAACCGCAGTCAAATATATTTGAAGGTATTTCATACCTGCGGCGCAGAATTTTAATTTTACTGCAAAGAAAGGACTTAATTTATGAGATCAGATAGATATGAAAAGAAAAAAAAGAAAAGTATATGGAAATCCGTCCTTTTAATCCTGTTTCTCTTGATTGCAGGAACCCTTGGCTATTCGTATTTCCAATTCAAGCAAGGCGTTTCCCAGACAGAGGGAGAGTCAAATATACAGACAGAACAGTTTGAATTTAACGGTGAAAAAGATAAATATGGAGGAACGAATATCCTGATTCTTGGAAGTGATGCAAGAGGAGAAGAGAAATCAAGGGCAGATACTATTATGGTTGCCCAATATCATCCTGAGAAGGGCACATATAAACTTATTTCCTTTATGAGAGATATGTATGTGGACATACCGGGCCATGGACAAAACAGAATAAATGCAGCTCTTGCTATTGGCGGGCCGGAGTTATTAAGGCAGACGATTAAGGAAAACTTTGATATAGATATTAAATATTACTCAATTGTTGATTTCGAAGGCTTTGTTCATTTAATTGATGAGGCTTTTCCAAGAGGGGTAGAAATTGATGTGGAAAAAAGAATGTCTGCCAATATCGGTGTTACTCTGGAACCGGGTCTGCAGCGCCTTGATGGAGAGCATCTCCTTGGGTATGTCAGGTTTAGGCAGGATGCCGAAGGGGATTTTGGAAGAGTAGAACGCCAGCAGAAGGTAATGAAAGAAGTAGCAAGCCAGTTTACAAGCCTTCAGACCATTACAAAGCTTCCGAAGCTAATCGGGGTGGTAACTCCATTTGTAAATACCAATATGGATACGGGAGATATTCTTTATATCGGGAAAGATTTCTTATCTAAGGATAGCAGGAATGTTGAGACTCTTCGCGTTCCTGTTGATGGAACATTTGAAAACCAAAGAATTAATGGTGCTGCTGTTTTAGGGATAAATAAAGAGGCAAATAAGGCAGCTATCCATGAATTTCTTTCAAAATAAAAGCGTTAGACACACTGTTTTTGGCGGATTGGGTGTACAATAAAAGGGGAAGTGGTAAAACTAGGGGAAACTTCCCTTTTATGAAAATCGAGCGAATAGGATTTTTCTGGATGCTGCACAAGGAGATACTAAATGGATTTTGAAATGTTCAAAGATTGGTTTACATTGGAAAATATTATGGACTTAATCCGGGAATATCGTTCATTTGGGCCGCTTCCCGGAATTCTTCTGCCAATGCTTGAAGCATTTTTGCCTTTTCTGCCCCTGGTTTTGTTTGTTATGGCAAATGCGAGTGCATTTGGCCTCTGGCTGGGATTTTTATATTCCTGGATTGGTGCGGTCGCAGGAGCGTTATTCGTTTTTCTTCTGGTCAGGAAATATGGCCAGAAAAGAATACTCCGTTTTTTGAAAAAGCATAAGCAGGTACAGAAGCTTATGAAATGGGTGGAAAAGCATGGGTTCGGCCCGTTGTTCATCCTGCTGTGTTTTCCGTTTACTCCTTCGGCAATTGTTAATATTGTAGCAGGGCTTTCAAATATAAGTATTGCTCAATATATGCTGGCTGTGCTGACAGGCAAAATGGTGATGATTTTTACAATAAGCTTTGTCGGATATGATATCAGATCATTAATAACGCAGCCAATTCGGACAGCCATTGTTGCACTGGTCATTTTCATTCTTTGGTATGCCGGCAAAATCATTGAAATAAAGATGAATATGAGCGTAGAAAAAGAAAGCGGGAAAAAGAAGCATTGATTGCATCAAGCATTGGGGGAGATGAGATGTGAAGGAAGAATTGAAAAAAGAAGGAGCAGAATGGCTGAAGGCTTTTGCCATCGGCATTATCATCTTTGCTTTTATAAGGACTTTTTTCTTCTCCAATTATGTTGTGGAAGGTGAATCCATGATGCCTACCCTTCAGGATGGAAATAAGCTCATTGTCAATAAAATCGGCTATCAGGTCAGTGATTTGGAGCGTTTTGACGTAATAGTTTTCCATCATAATGATGAAGAGGATTTTGTAAAAAGAATTATTGGGCTGCCAGGTGATGAAATTGAATACCGCAATGATCAATTATTTATTAATGGCAAGAAAGTGGATGAGCCATACCTGGAGAAATACCGTAAAGATACCATAGGAGGCAAGCTGACTGGTGATTTTACACTGCTGGAGATGACGGGCACTGAAACAGTTCCGGAAGGAAAGCTCTTTGTAATGGGAGATAACCGTCTCGGAAGCTGGGACAGCCGTCATTTTGGATTTATTTCAGCAGGTCAGGTCGTAGGAAAAGTAAACCTGCGCTATTGGCCTCTTGATGAAATGGATGCCTCATTCTAAACAAACTTATAATTTTTAAAAGGGACTCGATAAAATTATTCGAGTCCTTTTTTTGCTTGCTGGACTCATCTTAAATAATATGCAGGTGGGGATTTTCCCTGTATTCAGGTTCGCAGTTTACACAAATGTTTTCTTCATAGTCAGTCAAATATATTTCTTAGCCTTTATTTACTGCCGTTAAGCCGGTTCAAAAAATCACCATATGTCGGGGAGAGCTTTTTTGTTATGTTTGGTGCTTTTTAACATTTAAATCGTTCGAACCTAATTTTCAGGCATTCGGACAGGAGCAGAAGAAATTCGAGCAACCGAGTCCGAACTCGGGCACCTAACAAAGAGAATAAATTGCAGTGGACACAGGAGAATTTGCAGGATATGTCGAATAAAAGGTTGTGTGCATTAGCGTCAAAGGACTAGTTTTAATATATGATGTCGGAATATTTAAATATATGCGGAGGTGCAATTGATGAGGCTTAAGGATAAAGTCGCCATTATTACGGGTGCAGCCAATGGAATTGGTCTGGCTGCGGCAGAAAAGTTTGCCAGTGAAGGAGCCATGGTAGCCATGGCTGATTATGATGCAGACATGGGAATAACCATGGCTCAAAAGCTGAAGGAGAAAGGGTTTAAGGTAGAGTTTTTTCAAGTTAACGTAGCGGACAGGCAAAGTATAGACAGTATGGCGGAAGCTGTAAAAGCAGCATTTGGGAAAATTGACATCCTTATCAATAATGCAGGAATTACAAGGGATGGGATGCTGGCAAAGTTATCTGCAGACGATTTTCAGGCTGTTATGGACGTGAATTTGACAGGTGTCTTCCATTGTACACAAGCAGTGCTTCCAGCCATGCTGGAACAGGGAAGAGGAAAAATTATCAATACTTCCTCTGTTTCAGGAGTCTATGGGAATATCGGACAGACAAACTACGCTGCAGCCAAAGCGGGTGTAGTGGGAATGACCAAAACATGGGCAAAAGAACTGGGCAGAAAAGGAATCAATGTTAATGCTGTTGCCCCTGGATTTATCGCAACCGGTATGACAGCAAAAGTACCGGAAAAGGTAATTGGCCAGATGCAAGGTATGGTTCCGCTGGGGAGACTTGGAAAACCTGAAGATATTGCGAATGCATATCTGTTTCTAGCTTCTGATGAATCTGATTATGTGAATGGCACGGTCCTTCATGTAGATGGCGGTATCATGATGTAATTATCTGATTTCGAGCGCGTGCTCGATAGCCAGACAAATAAATGAGGTGGATAAGGAAGAGAAACGTTGTTATAACATCAGCAGTCAGAACACCAATTGGAACCTTCGGCGGGGCGTTTAAGGATCTTCTGCCGACGGATTTGATTGTGCCTGTGTTAAAAGAAGCTGCTGAGAGAAGCGGCTTGCAGAGCGATGAGGTGGATGAAGTTATTCTGGGACACTGCATTCAGCGTACAGATGAACCGAATACGGCCAGAACAGCAGCTTTGCTTGCAGGCTTTGACGATACGACAACAGGGTTCACAGTCCAGAGGCAGTGCGCATCCGGTATGCAGGCAATTATTTCTGCTGCATTGCAGATTCAGTCGGGTATGTCAGATATCGTGATTGCCGGGGGAGTGGAAGCCATGAGCTCCAGTCCCTATGTATTAAAACAGCATCGGTGGGGCGCCCGTATGCAGCATGGGCAGATAACCGATACAGTATGGGAAATACTCGAAGATCCAATCCATCATATTATGATGGGGGAAACTGCTGAAAATTTGGCAGAAATTCATTCCATCACAAGAGAAGAACAAGATGAAGCGGCATTGCTTAGCCACCAGAGAGCCTTGCACGCAATTGAAAACGGTTACTTTGATTCTCAGATAGTTCCAATCACTGTTAAGAGCAGGAAAGGGGAAGTAACCGTTACAAAAGATGAAAATCCGCGTGAGGACCTAACAGCAGAGAAGCTGGGCAGCTTGAAGCCGGTCTTTAGAAAAGGCGGTTCCGTTACAGCAGGAAATGCATCAAGCCTGAATGACGGTGGTGCAGCACTTGTCCTGATGCCGGAAGAGTTGGCTCTCGAAAAGGGACTGAAGCCCATGGCAAAGATTGTTGGTTGCTCCGTGGCAGGGGTAGATCCAAAAGTAATGGGAAGAGGGCCTGTACCGGCAGTCAAAAAAGGGCTTGCAAATGTCAATTGGTTACTTGAGGATGCAGACTTGATTGAAGTCAATGAGGCTTTTGCAGCCCAATATTTGGCGGTTGAAAAAGAGCTGGGGTTAAGCCGTGACAAAGTAAATGTAAGTGGAAGCGGAATCAGCCTGGGGCACCCTATTGGCTGTACAGGTGCGCGCCTTGTTGTGAGTCTTGTTCATGAATTAAAGAGAAGAGGCGGCCGTAAAGGAATTGCTTCCTTATGTGTCGGCGGAGGGATGGGAGCCACAGTTTTTGTGGAAACATACGAATAAAGAGTTCCTTCGGGAGCTCTTTATTTATGGGCAGGTACAGTTGACCTTATGAAATGCCATGGATAAGAGAAACTTATGATATTACCCGAATAAAAAGAGGATTCCAACTCCTGATGAAGAATGTATTGTTCCGGAGGTGAAGAGAATGTTCAGCAGAACGATACTATCTGGAAAAGAAATTATGCTGGGTTCGTTTATTGAAGAAGATATAAAAAAAATAATCCAGTGGCATACAGATGAAAAAATCATGCGAAACCTGGATGCGCTGCCTGTTAAGCCCAAGCAGGAAACTGAAATTAAGAAATGGCTTGATGAATGTCCGCAAGACACCTTCAGATTCGCGCTCAGGTTAAAAGAAGCAAATGAACTGATAGGCTATGCAGAATTAAACGGAATTTTATGGCCGCACAGAACAGGCTGGATAACTATAGCCATTGCAGATGTAACCAAATGGGGAAAAGGATACGGAAAAGAAGCCATGCAGTGCCTCATTCGCTATGCTTTTATGGAGCTGAATCTGCATAGGCTGCAGCTTACTGTATTTTCATATAATATCAGAGCAATAACTCTTTATGAAAGTCTTGGATTCAAGAGAGAAGGGCGCTATAGAGAATTTCTAGAACGCGACGGAAAACGGCATGATATGTATCTATACGGGCTGCTCAGAAAGGAATGGAAAGAGTGAAAGGGCGCGGAATGATTCCGTGCTTTACAAGATTTATTCTGGCTGACTGACAAAAATTATTTCTTTTGACAAGAAATAGCTAAGAACGATATTCATCAGGAAAGAGGCAAGAAGCAGATACAGTACATAATGATATTCAAGAATCATAACTGGGGCAAGGCTTGCGCCGGTTAATAGATAAAATGAATAGAGAGAGAAAGCGCTTGGACACGATCAGCCCATTCAATCCTACCATTAGGAGAGAGCTCGAAGGCACAAGTGGAAAAAGCTGATGCAAACAAACCTGAAATTATGATTTTACGCCTGCCAAATGTATCGGAAGCAGGACCAAAGATAGTAGGCAAGCTGCATAAAAAAATGCAAAAAGGCTGCCTCCGCCGACAATATAATTTTCATTTACTTTAAATGAGTCAGCAATCTCCCTGTAAATAGGTATCTGCGTATAAATGTTGCTGGCCACGAAAATGCCTGTAACTGTCAAAATGACTGAAGTTGCAATCAGGACTGGTTTTGAAAACCTCCATATCACCTGCCGCTATACTTTATGCACGGAACAATGTGCATGATAGTTAACAATTCCACAATTTTGAAAAACCCCATTCAAAAAATTGAACAGCTTATATGATAAAATAATGATAGATAGATGAGCCTTTTATTAAGGAGGAAAAATATGACCGTACGTTTATTGGTAGGACGTTCCGGAAGCGGCAAAACGGAATACTGCCTAGATGAAATCCGAGATGAACTGCGGTTCAATCCGGATGGAGACCCAATAATTTATTTAGTTCCGGAACAAATGACGTTCCTTTCAGAATATAAATTAATTACAGCGCCCGGCCTTTGCGGAATGATCCGCAGCCAGGTATATTCTTTCACACGTCTTGCCTGGAGGATTCTTCAGGAAACTGGAGGGATGAGCAGATACCATCTTAACAGTGTAGGGATTAGCATGCTCATCCGAAAAATCATCGAAGATAAAAAGGATGAGCTAAAGCTTTTTCAGCGAGCTGCAGATAAAAATGGTTTTATTCAGCAAATTGAACAAATGATGACTGAATTCAAGCGCTATTGTGTAGCTCCCGATGAACTGGCTGAAAAGCAGCAGCAGCTCTCAGAAACCGGTAAATCGAATAAGGCACTTCAGGACAAGCTTCATGATCTTGAGTTAATCTATAAAAATTTTGAAGAATCCCTTGCAGGCAAATATACAGATTCAGAGGATTATTTCCGATTGCTTGCGGAAAAAGCCTCCCATTCAGAGTATTTAAAAAATGCCGAGGTTTATATAGATGGCTTTTACAGCTTCACACCCCAGGAGTATTCGATTATTGAGCAGCTGATGAAACTGTGTAAAAAGGTCACTATTACACTAACGCTTGACCAGCCGATTAAGCACAGTGCTACTGATGAACTTCATTTATTCAGAATGACGGGAGAAAACTATCAGACAATCAAAGAATTGGCTTCCCGCAACAGGCTCGATGTGGAAGAAATTGTTCTTTCTGAGCAAAAAAGATGGAATCACCCTTCTCTTAGCCATCTTGAGGAACATTTTATCAGCAGGCCTGCTGAGCCATTTGCTGGTGGAGCAGACATTCATATCGGACAGGCAGTCAATAGGCGAGCTGAAATCGAAGGTGTTGCCAGAAAAATAAATAAGCTTGTTCGCACAGAAGGCTATCGCTATCGTGATATTGCAGTACTGGCAAGAAACGGACAGGATTATCATGACATGATTGAAACAGTGTTCCATGACTATGATATCCCATTTTTCATTGACCAAAAAAGAACAATGCTTAATCACCCCCTCGTGGAGTTAATTCGTTCAACTCTTGAAATCATCAATGGGAATTGGCGCTATGAACCGATCTTTAGAGCAGTTAAGACTGAGCTGATTTTTCCGTCGAAATTAACCCCGGGGAAGCTTCGTGAGCAAATGGACAAACTTGAAAATTATGTTCTTGCCTATGGCGTTCAAGGAGACAAATGGACGAAAAAGAAAAGATGGATTTACAGGAGAATCAGGGGGCTGGAGTTTGAGGCGGTTGCCCAGACTGATGCCGAGAAGAAAATAGAAGATGAATTAAACGATCTGCGCGAAATGATTACTGGGCCAATATTAAGGCTGCATCGGCGCTTGAAGAAGGCTGCTGATGGGCGTGAATTTTGCGAAGCATTATTCCTTTACCTGGAAGAATTGGATGTGCCATTGAAAATAGAAAGGTGGAAAACAGCTGAAGAGGAGAAAGGGAACCTTGTTAAGTCAAGGGAGCATGGACAAGCATGGAATGCCATTATGGAGCTTCTTGATCAGTATGTAGAAATGCTTGGTGAAGAAGAAGTGACGCTTAAGCGGTTTGCTTCCGTTCTTGATGCCGGAATGGAGTCTCTGCGTTTTACGCTTGTTCCGCCTGCCATCGATCAGGTCATGGCGGCCGATTTGGAAAGGTCAAGGCTAACCGATATAAAAGCTGCCTTTGTCATAGGATTGAATGAAGGTGTGCTTCCTGCCAAATTTTCTGAGGACGGTGTGCTGGCGGATGAAGACAGGGAAATTCTGAACACAAATGGGATGAAGCTGGCGCCAGGAAGCCGTACACGTCTTCTTGATGAAGAATTTCTGGCCTACAAAGCGTTTGTAACTTCATCAGATAAACTCTTTATCAGCTATCCGCTGGCAAATGAAGAAGGGAAGGCGCTTATGCCTTCTTCTTATATTAAGAGATTAGGAGAAATGTTCCCTAATTGCGGCCAGCATTCCTTTATGGCAGATCCGGCAGAGCTGCCGGAAGCGGAGCAGCTGGAATATGCGGATAACCTTAATACTGCACTTTCTTACTTGACTTCACAGCTTCAGCTGAAAAAACGCAATTACCCGATTTATGACTTATGGTGGGATGTATATAATTTTTATCTGAAAAATGAAAAGTGGAGCAGGCCAGTATTAAAGGTTCTTTCCAGCCTGAATTATGAAAACAGGACAATTCAGCTTGGCGAAGATACCAGTAAAGAACTGTATGGCGACCATATTCAGGCGAGTGTTTCCAGAATGGAGCTATTCCATAGCTGCCCATTCTCACATTTTGCACAGCATGGGCTAAGGCTGCGGGAAAGACAGGTATACCGCCTGGAGGCACCGGATATCGGGGATCTTTTCCATGCCGCTTTAAAATTTATTGCAGAAACCGTTATGAATCAGAAGCTTTCATGGACAGATATGACGAGGGAACAGTGTGAGATCCTTGCCAAAGAAGCAGTTGAAATGCTTGCTCCTAAACTGCAAAATGAAATTCTCTTAAGCTCAAACAGGCATCACTATATTAAGAGAAAGCTTGAGCAAATCATCAGCAGGGCCTCCTATGTCATCAGCGAGCATGCCAAATCAAGCGGTTTCTCGCCAGTGGGACTTGAATTGGGGTTTGGTCCAAAAGGAGAACTTCCTTCGCTTGTTTTTCCTCTTAACAACGGGACTAAAATGGAACTTGTCGGAAGAATTGACAGAGTAGACAAGGCACAGGATACAAACGGGACGTTTTTACGGGTTATTGACTATAAATCCAGCTCCAAGGATTTGAATGTCAGTGAGGTTTATTATGGCATTGCTCTGCAGATGCTTACGTATCTAGACATCATTATTGCTCATTCCAATGCCTTGATCGGAACAGAAGCCGATCCGGCAGGAGTCCTTTATTTCCATGTCCATAATCCAATCATCAGCACTTCAAAAATGCTGACTTTGGAGGATATTGAGCAGGAACTTTATAAAAAATTCAAAATGAATGGCCTTCTGCTTGGGGATGAAAATGTTATCAGGTTAATGGACCAGACTCTCGAGACAGGCGATTCATCCATTATCTCAGCCGGGTTCAAAAAGGACGGGACACTTTCGAAGCGGTCTAAAGTGGCAAGCAAGCAGGAGTTTGACTATTTGCGCCGTTATGTAAGAACGATGTATACAAATACCGGCAATAAAATTACAGAGGGCAATGTTGAAGTTTCCCCGTATAAAATGAAGGAAAAGACGCCATGTACATTTTGTGCTTATAAATCTGTATGCCAGTTTGACGAATCGCTTGAAACAAATGATTATAGGCTATTTGTGCCTAAGCCAAAAGAAGACATGATCGAAATCATCAAGAAGGAGGTGGAGGGCGATGAAAATGGCCATACCGCCTAAGCCGGAAGAGGCAACCTGGACTGATGACCAATGGAAAGCAATTATGGCCAAGGGTCAGGACATCCTGGTGGCTGCTGCAGCTGGATCCGGGAAAACGGCTGTGTTGGTTGAAAGGATCATCAATAAAATTATCGCGGATGAAGAGCCAATTAATGTCGATGAGCTGCTTGTTGTGACCTTTACAAATGCCTCGGCAGCCGAAATGAGGCACAGGATAGGCGAGGCTCTTGAAAAAGCGATTAATGCCAATCCAAAGTCAGCTCACCTCAGAAAACAGGTAAGTTTATTAAACAGGGCATCCATCTCGACTTTGCATTCATTTTGCTTAGAGATGATCCGCAAATATTACTACATGACCGATATTGATCCCGGCTTTCGAATCGCTGATGAAACAGAAGCACAGCTTTTAAGGGATGAAGTGCTCGAGGAGCTTTTTGAAGAGGAATACGGTAAAGAGGGAAATGAAGCATTCTTTGCACTTGTTGACACTTTTACATATGATAGAAGCGACACTGCCCTTCAGGAAATTATAAGGGACCTATACGATTTCGCCCGCTCCAACCCTTCACCTGGTCAATATCTTGATTCTATTGTTGAGATGTATAACGTGGACGGAGTTAACAGTCTCGAGCAGCTTCCATTTGTCCGCTCTCTTTTGGAAGATATAGATCTTCAGCTGAAAGGGGCCAAGCAGCTGCTGGAATATGGGCTGGAGCTGACCAAACTTCCAGGTGGACCGGCTCCGAGAGCAGAAAACTTTATCGCAGATCTGCACGTTGTAAATACTCTAATTGAAGCAAAAAATGATTCATGGCGGGTGCTATATGAAGCGATGCAATCATGGTCTTTTGGCAGAGCCAAAACGTGTAAGGGCGATGATTATGATGAAGGGCTGATTGAAAAAGCAAAGAAACTTAGGGACCAGGCCAAGAAAATCATAACCGGCCTGCAGGAAGAACTGTTTATCCGAAGACAGGAGAGCTTCATGCGTGACATGGCGGAAATGAAGCCCCATATAGAAGAACTTGTTCGGTTAGTTAAAGAATTTGCAATTCGCTTTGAGCAGGTTAAAACTGAAAAAGGACTTGTTGACTTTGCCGATCTTGAGCATTATTGCCTTGAAATTCTTTCATCATCAGATGAAGAAGGAAGGCTTTTGCCATCAGAAGCAGCTCTTTTCTGCAGAAATCAGTTCAAAGAAGTTCTGGTTGATGAGTATCAGGATACCAACATGGTTCAGGAAGCTATTTTGCAGCTTGTAACGGCAGATTCAGAAGAAAACGGGAATCTTTTCATGGTAGGCGATGTAAAGCAGTCGATCTACCGTTTCCGCCTCGCAGAGCCTAATCTATTTTTGGGTAAGCACACTAGGTTTGACCGAGACGGAAAAGAAGCAGGACTTAGAATTGATCTGGCGCGAAATTTCAGGAGCCGTAAAGAAGTCCTCCATGGGACCAACTATATTTTCAAGCAAATCATGGGAACATTTGTCGGTGAAATTGATTATGATCAGGCAGCTGAACTTGTTAAAGGAGCTCCTTATTCAGAAGATCAGGAGCACCCTGTTGAGCTTGCCATTATTGATCTTGAAGGTAATGAAAAGAGCGAAACAGAGGCTCAATCGATGGAAGATGGCTTCGACAGCGAAGATTTAGCCCAATCACAGCTCGAAGCCAGATTTATGGCGTCGAAAATTAAAGAAATCATTGAGAATCGGAAAGAAGTATACAATACAAAGACTCAATCTGGACGGCCCGCCAAGTACAGGGATATTGTCATCCTGCTTCGTTCCATGACATGGGCGCCGCAAATTATGGAGGAGTTCAAACAGCAGGGAATTCCTGTTTATGCCAATCTTTCCAGCGGCTATTTTGAAGCAACGGAAGTAGCGATTATGATGTCACTTCTAAAAGTGATAGATAATCCGTATCAGGATATTCCGCTGGCATCTGTTCTTAGATCTCCTATTTTGGGGCTGACCGAAGAAGAGCTTGCACATATAAGAATCTATAATAAAAGAGGATCTTTCTATGAAGCATTGATTTCTTTTTGCCGGAATGAGCCAAGCCTGGAAACAGGAGAATTATATGAAAAGGTCCGGCCGTTCTTTGATCAGCTTAAAGATTGGCGTGTGATGGCGCGCCAGGGTTCGCTTTCCGAGCTGATTTGGCATCTGTATCGGGAAACCAGATTTTATGATTTCGTGGGAGGAATGCCGGGCGGAAAACAGAGGCAGGCAAACCTTCGCGCTTTGTACGACAGAGCAAGACAGTATGAAGCAACATCATTCAGAGGTTTATTCCGCTTCTTGAGGTTTATTGAACGAATGCGTGACAGAGGCGATGATCTTGGCGCTGCCCGTGCATTGGGTGAACAGGAAGATGTTGTCCGTTTGATGACAATTCACAGCAGCAAAGGACTGGAATTTCCATTCGTTTTTATTGCAGGGATTGCCCGCAGCTTTAATACGATGGATTTGAAGAAGCCTTACCTCCTCGATAAGGAATTTGGATTCGCCGCGAAATATGTAAATACCGAGAAAAGAATCTCCTATCCCTCTTTGCCGCAAATTGCCTTTAAACGGAAAAAGAAAATGGAAATGCTGGCTGAAGAAATGCGTGTCCTGTATGTAGCTTTAACAAGGGCGAAGGAAAAGCTGTTTCTGGTTGCCTCAGTCAAAAGTGCAGAAAAGAAATTAAATCAGTGGCTGCAGGCCGCTGAGCATAAAGACTGGCTGCTGAATGAGTATGACAGGGCTTCTGCGAACAGCTATCTGGACTGGGTTGGTCCAGCGCTAGTCAGACATAGAGATTGTGGAGCATTGAGAGGGGAAATGCCGGTGCACCCACTGGTTCCGGCTGACATACTTGAACATCCTTCCTGCTGGAATATAACCATAATTAAAAGCGAAGAAGCTGCCATCCTTTCAGCAGAAGTGAAGGAAGGAGAAAAGGATCTGCTGCAATTGGTTTATGAAGGCAAATCGGTTCCGGCTGCATCAGCACATAAGGATATGATAGAGGAGCAGCTTGCATGGAAATATTTATTTAAACATGCAGCCCAGCATCGTTCAAAACAATCCGTATCGGAAGTGAAGCGGCAGCGGGAGATTTTTTCTGAAGAAGACAGCGGTACTGAATTAATCCGTAAAATCAAAAAGCCCCTGCTGGGCCGGCCTCGATTTATGCAGGAAAAATCACTTTCTCCAGCTGAACGGGGTACAGCTATGCATGCTGTCATGCAGCATATTGATGTGAAAAGACCCGCAACCGTAGAATCTATATCTTCCAAAATGGATGAGATGGTTCATAACGAATTGCTGACGGAGGAGCAGCGGGATAGTATTGAGCCGCAGCTGATTGTACATTTTTTCGAAACCGAGCTTGGACAAAGAATTGTTCAGGCTGGATTGATACGAAGAGAAATCCCATTCAGTTTATCTTTCCCAGCCCGGGAGATCTATTCAGATTGGCAGGGAGAAGACGAACCTATTCTCATTCAGGGGATTGTGGACTGTATATTTGAAGATGAACAGGGCTTGGTGCTCCTTGATTATAAAACCGATGGAATTACTGGCCGGTTTAAGGGAGGCTTTGCAGAAGCCAAACCAATTCTCGAAAACAGGTACAAAGTTCAAATTGATATGTACACGAGAGCTTTGGAACAAATATTAAAGAGAGAAGTCACTGAGAGATATCTGTTTTTCTTTGACGGAGCCCATACAATAAAGTTATAAGAAAAGCCGGCAGACACTTGCCGGTTTTTTTGTATGCAAAATCTGGAAGGTTTGCGGGCACTTTGTAAATTCCCGCGCATAAATGACCCAGTGCAGCGCGCAAAAAGAAGATTCCAACGCAATTTCTGCCACCAATTATTGCAGAGGGATGAGAAAATAGGAAAATATTTAAAGTGGATCAGAAAGCAGCCTTCATCTAAGATAACGAAAGCCAGAAAGTCAAATGACAGGAAATCAAAAGGACGATAACAAATGTGCTATCGTCCAGGGTCTGAAATAATTTAATTATTGCCGACATTTGGCTGATCAACCAGACTGGTATCCAATACATTGCTGGCGCTGAGGCCATTGTTTGTAATGACAAAGCCGCCTGTATTAGCGGCACCCTGTCCGGTCGTTGATTTGGCATTGTTTTTTGGAGAAATATAAAGGGAGTCTCCAAATTGCACAATTCCACCGCCGACATTGATTATTTGAACCGGTCCGATTATTGCTGGCATGTAAAACATCCTTTATGAAAAATTTACTTCCTAAGGTCTTATTGCAGAAGTATTGTTTTTGGGGTAAAGCTGACGGATATGCTTGACTCGGGCTTCCATTGAAATATCTCCACTGTTTCCAATATGAATGACAGACGAGGCGGAAACCCCGATAATATCAATGTTCTGCACCTTAATGATTGGATTTAGCTGTGCAGTCTGCATGCTTATATCTTCTTCAATAGGGATTAAAGGAATGGGTTTCCTGAATACAGGATAGACCGAGAAATTCCCTTCCTTTGCGTTAAAGTACTCGGCTTCACGCTGATTAGCAATTGCTCTGGAGAATCCTTTTATAAAACAAGAGTCCCCAATTTCAAATACCGAAGAAAAGGAAATGGTGTCAATATTGATTCTATTAACGGAAGAAGTTCTTTGCAGCATAGCAGCTTACTCCGGAGTCAGAGGCACAAAAGGCCCGACCAGAAGTGATTCAGGAGGTGTATCAAAAGCTGCTGCAAGCTGGATCGTTTGTGTATCGCCAACCATTAAGACAGATGAACTGGTTACACCAAGCACTCTTATGCTCCCAATACACAAATCTCTGTTATATACCTGATAATTCATTCTTTATTCATTCCTTTCATATTCTCTGGCAAATGCGAGATAAAGGCATGAACCCCATTGTGAATTTCCTTTTTAATAAACTCTATGATCTCTTCGTTATCCCTTTCCTGTCCGGAACGATTAGAAGCCTGCTGCTGTTTAAGATAGAAGTCAATCCTGTTAGGCAGCTGTTTTTTTATATCCTCTTTAATAAAAGCAATATATGAATCATCCACGCTGACATTTAACTTCTTCTGAACAGAAGCTGTAATTTCAGGAAGTTCCCTTTCTAAATATTGATAGATGGCTTCTTCGATTTCCATCGTTCTCTTCATTTGAGTTTTAGGCGATATAGGTGCTTTAATGTTTTTGTTATCTACGGCAAAATCTTCAATATTTTGCAGCTCTGAAGGATTCAAGCCAATATTTAAGGTACCTTCAAGAGACTCTACCTTAAGCTGGTCGAATTTATATTCAATCCGATCCACCTGCATTGGCGGACGGCTTTTAAGAACTTCAGTTTCTTCCTGAAGTTTTTTGACCATTGCTTCCAGGCTTCGTATTCGTTTTTCCTGTGTCTCCACAAAAGCTTGCAATTGCTGAAGATAGGTATTTAATTGCTGGTTCAAGCGCACCACCTCGCTTTATTAAAAATGGACTTATCGTTTCTGAGCTCAAGTCAAGGGTACAGAAGGCGCCAGCAATACACTCCCCCCTGCAGGACCCGTCGGAGTTGGCAATTCCGCTTCAGGGGCAGGTTCAGTAAATCCGCCTGTGTTATACAAATAGGACGCCGGCTTTATAATGCCTGCACTTCCAATCTGCATTACGGAAGAGTTTGAGATTCCCCCGATCTTAATAAAATTAATTTGAATGGATTGCTGTATATAAAAATTCATGATATCACCCGTTTTAAGCATTAAAATAATTTCCCTGATCCACGCCATCACAATCATATGTGTTTGTTGTGCTCCTGTGATTGTAAACATTCAGGCCATCTCCTGTATTAAACGATCCAGCGCCTGAAAAGGTCTTAGCGTTAGAGACAGGCATGATCTTATAGACATCCCCAATGTTGAAGACAGAACTGCTTCCGATTGATATGACCTGTGCGACTCCCACAATAGCTGGCATACATAACATCCTTTAAAATGATTTCTTGTATATCGTATGTGCCTAATAGCTGATTGTGATTGATTAGCCCAATTTTATCTAAGTTGTACTTTAATAAAACGGACTATCAAATGTTATATAACAGACAAAAATCACGTGAAACTGTCTTAATATTTATGATAATATATAAAATATAGAATTAACAAAATATTCGGTGAGGTGGCTATAAGATGAATGTTCCATTGATACTATCGCAGTTTTTAGATCGTGCTGTGTCTCTTTACGGTTCTAAAAAAGCCATTTATGCAGATGATAGAGCTTTTACATATGAGGAATTGAACACGAGGGTTAATCAGCTCTCCCATGGGTTAAAAGCTTCAGGCATTCAAAAAGGGGACCGGGTTGCTTACCTTGCTCCCAATTCAATCGAAATGCTGGAGGGGTTTTATGGGGTTTTTCAGCTGGGAGGTGTCATGGTTCCTCTAAATATACGGCTGAAGCCGGAAGATTATCTGTTTATTTTAAACCATAGCGAATCCAGGGTCCTTTTTGTCGATCAGGACCTTCACCATCTTATACTGCCGGTGAAAGATCAGCTAAAGACTGTTGAAAAAATCATTGTTCATTATAAAGAGGAAGAAACAGATGAAACCGATTATGATGCATGGCTCAGCATCCAAGACAGCAGGCCATACGATAGGGAAGACCTCGACGAAAATGATGTTTGCAGCCTTTTATATACAAGCGGTACAACAGGCAATCCCAAAGGTGTCATGCTGACCCATCGCAACAATTACTTGCATGCATTGTCAACCATGCATCATTTGAGGGTTAGCGATCAGGATGTCCTGCTTCATGTCCTGCCGATGTTTCATGTGAATGGATGGGGCTCACCTTTTTATTACACGGCAAATGGAGCTTCACAGGTATGTATGAGAAAAGCCACGCCGGAAAAGATATTTGATGCGCTGCAAAAGCATAATGTATCCGTTATGCATATGGCTCCCACTGTCCTGAATTCGCTGATGCAATACCATGAACAATGTGCTCCGGCAGTTGAGCAGGACGTCAGGGTTGTTATAGCGGGCTCTGCCCCTCCGCCTGCTTTTGTAACAAGAGTAGAAAAGGAGCTTGGTTGGGAGTTTATACAGGTATATGGAATGACCGAATCATCTCCATTAAGCACCGTATCGACGATTCGTTCTCATCTTAAAGAACTTCCTCTTACTCAGCAGTATCGGATGAAAGCAAAGGCAGGACACCAGATGATAGGCTGTGAAGTCAAGGTAATCAATGAACAGGGTGAAGAAGTGGCCTATAATGGCTTAGAAATCGGTGAAGTCGTTGTCCGCAGCAACGGTGTGATGAAAGGCTATTGGAAAAATGAAGAGGCAACGATGGAAGCTATTCGAGGCGGCTGGCTTCATACCGGTGATATGGCAAATGTAGATGAATACGGCAATATCGATATCGTTGACCGTAAAAAAGATATCATTATCAGCGGCGGAGAAAACATCTCATCCATAGAAATAGAAGGGGCTTTATACGAGCACCCTGCCATCCTGGAAGCTGCTGTTATAGCTGTTCCTCACGAAAAGTGGGGGGAAACGCCGCATGCATTTGTAGTCCTGCGAATTGGAAAAACGTTGACCGAACAGGAGATTATTAGTTTTACCAGGGAGAAACTTGCTCATTTTAAAGCTGTAACTGGAGTGACATTTGTCGAAGAGCTGCCTAAAACAGCTTCGGGTAAAATTCAAAAAATCCATCTTCGAAATGATTACTGGGAATCAAAAGGGATAGCAGGCCGTTTTGTTAATTAAATGAATATGGGGATCTCAGCATTTGCTGGGGTCCTTTTTTTTAAAAAGAAGTTTGAATGTTGATAGCTGTCTAGCTCCAGCGCCTATCCCTTCGAGGTCACAAGCCAAGCCTCCCAAAAAGGCAAAAGACGCCTTTCCATGAGGCTTGTCTTGTGCTTGTCGGGGGTGAGCAAGGCGCTTCCGCATTTCTTTTCTGGACAATTAGGAATCTGCTCTCTATCATTAAGGGTAGATTTTGCTGCCAAAAATAGGAGGTGTTTTATGGACAGGCAAGTCAGTCCGGTCCTGGAGAAGGATCGGATTATGTCGCTGGATATAATGAGGGGATTTGCCATCCTCGGAATCTTTTTAGTTAATATGCTTTCTTTCCATTCGCCATTTCTATACATTGATCCTTTTGAATGGTGGGACAGCCCGGCAGATAAAGCCACCTATGCCTTTATTGATATCTTCGCACAGGCCAGCTTTTATCCTTTATTTTCAATGCTGTTCGGTTATGGGTTAGTCATTCTGCGGGAGAGGGCACTGGCTAAAGGCCTTGGATTTGAAGGAATGGCTATAAGAAGATTTTCCCTTCTGCTGCTGATAGGCATCATTCACGCTTTTCTAATATGGCATGGGGATATTCTGATTAACTATGCAATCTTTGGCTTAATCTTTTTATTGTTTGTAAAAATGAGCGGAAGAAACATGCTTTTGACCGGAATATTGCTTTACATTATTCCCAATCTGTTATTTGCCCTTTTGTTATTTGCAACGGTTCTGTTTGTTCCTGCTGATGAGCTATCAATCTATGACCCTTCATCGGCATTAGCTTCTTTACAGGTCTATCAAAATGGAAGCTTTTCTGAAGTTACCGCACAGCGGGTGGAGGACTGGTCAGGTGTTAATAATCTTGCTTCACTGCCTATCATGCTTGCTTCAATTTTTCCTTTGTTTTTGATAGGGGGAGGAGCTGCCAAGCTGAGATGGCTGGAAGAATCCGAAAAAAACCGGGAATTCCTCAAGAAAATCATGCTGTCATCTTTGGCTGCCGGGTTATTATTAAAATTGCTGCCATACTTGTTGGAAAGCAGCCTGGGATTGGATTACGTGCAGGATATTTTTGGCGGTCCTCTGTTAGCAATTGCTTATGGTTTAGGGATAGCAGTGGTGATAAAGAGTGGTAAAATCCCTAAAATCCTGCTGCCGCTATCATATGTTGGGAAACTTTCGCTCTCAAATTATCTTTTCCAGTCCATTATCTCGACTGTTATTTTTTACAGTTATGGATTAGGCTTTTATGGAAAGGTCTCTGCTTTTTGGGGGACACTGCTGGTTATTTTCATTTTCGCTTTTCAGATATTAGCCAGCCGCTTCTGGGTTGCCCGTTATTATTATGGACCTGTGGAATGGCTTTGGAGGAGCTTCACATATTTGAAAATCCCAAATTGGAAGCGAAAGGGATAATACCTGGTTTCGATCATAAAGGTCCAAAAATCTGAAAATTTATATTATACTAAAAAAGTGGATAATAAAATGAGGTGATGGGATTGAAATTTGTTACTGTTAAGGATAGCACCGGCAGTGTGGCTGGTTTATTGGACGACACCGGCACGAAGGTTCTTCTTATAAATGCCGCTTTGGAAAAGATGGAAGGGAAAAGCGATTTGCCGGCGGCTTTGAAGGAATGTATAGCTTTAGGGGATAAGTTCATTGATAAAGTACATAGTTTAACAGGTTGGCTAAGCAGCAATCCAGACAGGCAAGAACTTTTTCGTCCTCTCGATTCTGTTAAGTTGGAGGCGCCGATACCCCGTCCGGATAAGAATATATTTTGTGTTGGCAAGAATTATGCCGAGCATGCCATTGAAATGGGAAGCAAAGAAGATATTCCCGAGCACATAATGGTATTTACAAAATCACCAACAACGGTTATTGGTCCTGATGCAATGGTACTGAATCATAAAAATATAACTGCAGAGCTGGATTATGAGGGCGAGCTTGCCGTTGTAATCGGAAAAAAAGGGCGGGCGATTCCAAAAGAAGAAGCATTGGAGTATGTTTTTGGCTATACGATTATTAATGATGTCACAGCAAGGGATCTCCAGTCCCGCCATAAGCAATTTTTTATCGGTAAAAGCCTTGATGCTACATGCCCAATGGGTCCCTGGATTGTCCATTCATCTGCAATTGAAAATCCGAACAAGCTTGATATTCAAACAAAGGTAAACGAAGAAGTGAGACAAAATTCAAATACTGAAAACTTTATCTTCCCAATCGAAGAAATCATCTCGGTCCTGTCAAACGGCATGACCCTTGAGGCGGGAGACATTATTGCTACTGGAACTCCTGCCGGTGTAGGCAAAGGCTTTAAGCCTCCACGTTTTCTTCAGCCGGGTGATAAAGTGGAAATAACCGTTGAAGAAATTGGAACCTTGACAAACACAATAGAAGACTAAAAATAAGGCCTGTGCAGGGAGGCGCAGGTCTTTAAGAATTGAATTAAGTATTCAGAGATTTTTAGTGTTGTCAGTGATATATATCACATTTTGACATAAATATTTCACAAAGTTGTCCATATATAATCTCGGCAGCACCATAATTTTAGGAATTTCAATGTCAATATGGTATGATGGTATCGAATTTTACAATAGGAGGCACGGGAATGATACATGCCCACATAACTACATGGTTCTTGGCACTTGTTTTATTTATTATTGCCCTTATCATGCATAGAAGCGGCAAGCAAAAAGGTTTGAAAGTCGTTCATATGATCTTGAGGCTGTTTTATTTGCTGATCATCGGAACAGGAATTTGGATTTTAAGCAGCCTCAGCAGCATTGACCTTCTTTATGTATTGAAGTCATTGGTAGGTATTTGGGTAATTGCGATGTTTGAAATGATTATCATCCGCACGGTTAAAGGGAAAAAGACGTCAATTTTATGGGGTCAGTTTGTCGTTGCTTTAATTCTGGTTCTGTATTTGGGCTTTGTTAAATTGCCATTAACATTTATGACGTAAATAAGCATATTTATTGAAAGCTGCCAAAAAAGGCAGCTTTTTCTAATTTTGTCATGCCAGGACTTCACTAAGTATGGTAATTTAAAAATCAGTAACTATATCAATAAAGTTTAGGAATTGGAGCTTTAAACAGCAGCACCGCCATCGAAGGCAGCTGCTGTTTTTTAAAACAAAAAAGTATAAGATTTTGAAGGTCGATAACTGTCTAGCTCCAGCGCCTACCCCCTCGAGGTCACAAGCTTGTCTTGTTGCGGCTCCTAGGGACTCGGGGTCATAAGCCGTTTCCTTTCAGAAGGAAGAACACCTTCTTACAGGAACCGTCTTATGCCTGTCGTCCCTGTGCAGTCGCCTCCACATTTCGGGCAAGCCTCCCAAAAAGGCAAAGAACGCCTTTCCGTGAGGCTCGTCTTGTGCTTTTCGGGGGTGGTCAAGGCGCTTCCGCTTTTCTTATGAAGAAATCTTTTCAATAACCATTCTTTTTCCGCTGTTTAATGTAAATTCAAACCGGTCACTCATTTTTTCATAATAGCAAAAATGGTGCTGTACATTGCAAATATGATCCTGATTATCAAAAACGATGAAATTTACACCGCTTTTCCTGTCCTTTTCATTGAAAAATGCCAGCTGGTTATAGCAGTAAATACAGTCATAGACAGAAAACTGCATGGAATTTAAAGTGGTTACAAACTGATAAAAGGCATCATCATTCATTTCCTCCAATAATCTCTCAAGGGAGAAAACAAGATGTTTTCGAATTCGGATCGAGTCCTGATTCTTTAAATGAAACACTTCATCGCCAAGAGCCACCTTGCCTTCCTCAAATAAAATGCCTTTCTTCCAGCGTTTAAAGCGGAATACTTCCAGTTCCTGATGGAGGAATTCATCCAACAATGATGCTTCATCTGTTTCATGATCGAAAAAAACCCATTGATCATTGATATACTCTACAGTGCCTTCTGTGAAAGCACGGGATTGATATTCAATAAGCTTTGTTCGCTGCTGTCTATTCATATAAAACCTCCATTAACTTCCTCAACTTCTTTTTAGACAGTTTTGGCGATTTTTATAACCGCTAAAATGTGGACAATTAACTTTTTTCTAGGCTGTGCATACAATAGCATCATGAAAAATGTGCCCATGCGATTCCGCATTGAAAGGATGATGTAATTTGTGTGGAATTACCGGCTGGATTGATTTCCAAAAGGATTTGAGAAAAGAAACGGCTGCAATTGGCAAAATGGCAAATACGCTGGCAAAGCGGGGTCCAGATGAAACTAATATATGGACAGATGTGCATGCTGGATTCGGCCATAAAAGGTTAATCGTTGTAGACCCGGCAGGCGGAAAACAGCCAATGACCAGGGAAAAACATCAAAATCGCTATACCATTTGCTACAATGGAGAGCTTTATAATACGGAAGATCTCCGTAAAGAACTCCTTATAAAAGGATATTCGTTTGAAGGCCATTCTGACACTGAGGTTTTGCTGACTTCTTATATGGAATGGGGAGAAAATTGCCTCCAATATTTGAATGGCATATTTGCCTTCGCTGTATGGGATGAGAAGAAAGACCATTTATTTATAGGCAGGGACCGTTTAGGGGTAAAACCATTATTTTATAAAGAAACGAAGCTGGGCATTATATTCGGTTCAGAATTGAAAGCTATTTTGGCCCATCCATCTGTTAAGGCTGAAATTGACAGGGAGGGGCTGGCTGAAGTCTTTGGCCTGGGGCCGTCAAGATCCCCAGGATCAGGGGTCTTTAGAGGCATTGATGAATTAAGGCCTGCTCACGCGCTGACTTTCTCGAGAGATGGACTGAAGGTTTGGCGTTACTGGAATGTGAAAAGTGCGCATCATGAGGATAATGTAGAGGAAACTGCTGAAAGAGTCAGAGAATTATTTACGGACGCAGTGACTAGGCAGCTGGTCTCGGATGTCCCGCTATGCACATTCCTTTCCGGCGGTGTTGATTCGAGTGCAATTACAGCGATTGCAGCCAAGGCTTACGAAAGAGATGGAAAAGGCCAGTTGAGCACATATTCGATAGATTACGAGGGTAATGATGTCTTTTTTAAAGCTAATGAATTTCAGCCCAATTCTGACGACGCATTTATCCAAAAGATGTCCCAGACTTTTAATACGAAACATAACAGCTGTATCATCTCCCAGAAGCAGCTGGCAGAAGATTTAATCGAATCCGTACATGTAAGGGATCTTCCTGGCATGGCTGATGTCGATTCGTCCCTTCTTTGGTTTTGCCGAGAAATAAAAAAGAATTTTGTTGTAAGTTTATCCGGCGAATGTGCAGATGAAATATTTGGCGGTTACCCATGGTTTCACAGAGAGGAAGACCTAAAGCGCCAAGGCTTCCCGTGGATGAGGTCACTTGAAGGAAGACATGGCCTATTGAAAGAAAATTGGAGGAAAAAGTTAAATATTCATGACTATGCCATGGAAAAATACCTTCAGGCAATCTCTGAAACTCCTGCCTTAGATGGAGAAAGCAGGGAGGATGCAAGCCGAAGAGAGCTTTTCTATATAAATATGATTTACTTTATGACGACCCTATTGGATCGCAAAGACAGAATGAGCATGGGAGCCAGTCTTGAAGTCAGGGTGCCGTTTGCCGATCATCGCCTTGTGGAGTATGTATGGAATATTCCTTGGAAGATCAAAATGCACGGGAACCGCGAAAAAGGGATCTTGCGCAAAGCACTCGAAGGCATACTGCCTGACGAAGTATTATACAGAAAGAAAAGCCCGTACCCTAAAACGCATAATCCTGAATATACTAGGGCAGTTCAAAAGATGCTCACTGGATACCTGGGCGACCGTTCCTCAGCACTGTATGAATTCTTTGATAACAGCCAGCTGAAGAAAATTATTGAGTCTGGAGGCAGCTCATTTCAGAAACCATGGTTTGGCCAGCTCATGACAGGGCCTCAGCTGCTTGCACACCTTGCACAGATACATGTTTGGTTTAAAGATTATAATATAAATATTGCAGATTAAAAAGCGGCAGTTTTACCTGCCGCTTTCTAATGGATTTCATTTTGTTAGTTGAAGAGAGCTACTTTATATCGCTTAGACTGCTCGAAGATACAAACGATTTATTGACCCAGATTCTTGATCTCCAGCGCCATAACATGAGCAATCCTCTAAGCCACTCGTCTGCAATAAAAGCGATCCAAATGCCGGCAAGACCAAGACCAAAATGAATTCCAAGTAGATAGGAAAGGGTGACGCTTACTCCCCACATAGACATGATCCCCATATAAACGGGGAATTTTACATCGCCAGCTGCACGCAGGGAGTTAATGACAACTAAATTAAATGATCTGCCAGGCTCCAGGAGGATGGTGAGAAGAATGAGAACACTGCCAACCTTTATGATGTCTGGATTAGCAGTGAATATGCCCATCAATTCTTTTGAGAACAGGGAGAAAAGAACGGCAGTTCCGAACGAAATCATGATTGCAAGACGCAGGCTTTTCATGCACCTCTTATAGGCTGCCTCGTAATCCTTTCCTCCTACCATGTGGCCAATCAAGATTTGAGTGCCCTGACTGATGGCGACGCTGAAAAGGAAAATGAACATCATAATATTCTGCGCGTAAACTTTTGCAGTCAGAGCTTCTGTACCCAAAGCAGCGATGAAAATGGTAATCACCATTTGCGATCCATTATAGGATAAATGTTCTCCTGCAGAAGGGATCCCGATTTTTAAAAGATTTCGGATATGCTCTTTTGGAAAACGGAACAGCATGCCAAAAGGCAATGCTTTTTCGGTTCTTTTCAGCAAGACGGCTACTGCTGCAGCAAATCCAATCAATCTGCTGACGACAGTAGAAACGGCGACTCCTTCTACACCCAATACAGGAAACCCGAATGGGCCAAAAATGAAAAGGTAATTGCCTATAACATTTAAAATGTTCATACCGATCGTAATGTACATAACATCTCTGGTGAAACCGTAACTCCTGATGATTGCTCCAATTGTCATAATTAATGCCTGTACAAAGGAAAGGCCGCCAACGATGACTAAGTAGGAATTTGCCTGGTCTAAAAGTTCCTCCGGCAAATCCATCATACGGAGCATCGGTTTGCTCAATACAAATAAAAGGATACTTAAGATGATCCCAAATACAAGGTTTGCCCCTAAAGAGACAATTGAAATTTCAGCAGCCGTTTTATTATTTTTAGCGCCAAGATTTTGAGCAATGAGGATGGAGGTTCCTGTTGCGACAAATCCAAACATGACAATCACAAGCGAAAGGATCTGATTTGACACACCAACAGCAGCTACGGATTCATCCGAATATTGCGAGAGCATAAGCGTGTCAGCATTCCCCATTAGCATGTGAAGCAATATTTCAATAAAAATCGGCCAGGTTAACGCAAATAATGTCAGTTTTTTCTGGTTCTTCGTCATGGTTATTCTCCCTGTTTGTAAATAATTTTCATGTAAATAGGAGGGGCCGACGACAATGTAAAAACGAAAAAAGAAAAGCCTTAAGGTCCTGCCCTTAAGAACTTTCCTTATTTCAATCAGGTTTCCTATTTATTGAAGCTGGTGGAGAGGGACAGGATTTCAAATCCATAGCCATCAAGCTGAACTTTAAGGTTCTCAGCTTCTGCTGCAAATTCTTTGTCTGTAAGCAAATTCGTAATCTTTACACCCTTAAGAGGATAAGGCAATGTAAATTCCGTACTTTCATCTGCAGGATTGGCAAGTACAAAGATTGTTTTATGATCATCGTATTTGCGGTAGGCAACTATTTTAGAATCTGTTTGAATAAATTCGAAATGGCCATCATTTGCCAGCAGGGTTTCTTCTTTCCGCAGCTTTATAAGCTTCTGAATATGAGCGTGCAAATCACGATCCTGTTTTTCTTCATCCCATTCCATGCATTTTCTGCAGCCGGGATCCATTTCACCGCTGAGCCCAATTTCATCTCCATAATATAGGCATGGTGAACCCATAAAGGTGAATAAAAGTGTATAAATAAGTTTTACCCTGTCTTTATCATCTTCACATTCCGTTAAAATTCTAGGGGTATCATGGCTTCCAACCAGATTGAATGCAGCTTCATAGACATTGGCAGGATAGCTGTGGATCTCGGCAGCCATATTATTGGCGAATTCAGTTCCGGTAATGGATTTTTTTGCAATTAAATTAAGCAAGTTGGTGGTAAAAGGATAATTCATGACAGCATCAAATTGGTCTCCGCGGAGCCAGGGCATGGAATTGTGCCAGATTTCCCCTAGAATATAGAGATCTGGTTTAATTCCTTTAACAGTCTGCCTGAATTCACGCCAGAACTGATGGTCAACTTCATTGGCCACATCCAGCCGCCAGCCGTCAATATCGAACTCTTCAATCCAGTATCTGGCCACTTTGAGCAAGTATTTTTTCACCTCAGGATTTTTTGTATTCAGCTTCGGCATCTGCTCCACAAAAGCGAAGGTCTCATAATTAGGGTACTCCCCGCCTTTTAGCGGGAAACTATGCGGATGGAACCAATCTTTATATTGTGATTTTTCTCCCTTCTCAAGCACATCCTGAAAAGGGGGGAAATAGTATCCGCTATGGTTGAAAACGGCATCGAGCATTACTCTAATATCCCGCTTATGGCATTCTTCAACCAGTCTTTTTAATGTATCCTTTGAACCGAATTGGGGATCAATTTCCAGATAATCTATTGTATCATATTTATGGTTGGAAAATGCCTTAAAAACAGGCGTGAAATAGATGCCAGTAATGCCTAAGTCCTGAAGATAATCCAGATGTTCAATGACTCCTTCAAAATCTCCCCCAAAAACATTATCCTTTGAAGGCTGTTCACTGCCCCAGGGAAGAACTCCTTCGGGGTCATTGCCGGGATTTCCGTTAGCAAATCTTTCTGGGAAAATTTGATACCAGACCGTATCTTTCACCCAGGAAGGTACTTTAAATACTTCTTCCGAATGCAGATATGGAAAGTTGAAATAATAGCCGGAATCAGCAGGAGCCTCCTTGTAAAAGCCTTTTTCAGTCAGAATTAATTCTTCCTCACCAGACATTAATTGAAAGCCGTATCGGGACCTTCTATATGGCGGGTCGATATAGGCATGCCAATAATCATGAATGCCATCTGTACCGGATTTCTCCATAACCGTTTCTTCATACTGCCATTTTCCATCCGCCCATAGATATTGGTCACCATGCATTAAAATGACCTCAGAAACATCATCTTTTTTGGTTTGTAATCTAATATGTAAGGTTTCCTTGCTGATAGGATAAACAAAATGATCAGCAGGGTAGTGTATGATAGCTGCCTTTTCCATTAGTGAAATTCCCCTTTCAAAGTGCAATCGCTTGCATTATAACATAAGAGAGAAATGAAAATATAGAAGAGAAATGGGTATCAATCTTTTAAATTTTATTTTATCTCAAAAATATTTAGAAAAAAGGAGTTGTAAAAGCCCAGAAACCTTGTATAATAAAAATTAGAAATTGTGCAATCGTTTTCATTTAGCGGTTTCATTGGGTAATAGTTTAAGTGAACGCTCATTTTTTAGAAATAGATTAAAGCGTTTACATTTTTGTGCAAACGGTTGTACTTATTACATTAAGCAAAGATCTAATTAAGGGGGCAATATCATGAAAAAGTCACTATCTTTCTTTATGATGCTGGTATTAGTGATCGGAATGCTGGCAGCTTGCGGTCCTCAGCGTGAGGCACAGCCGGAAAACACAGATAAAGATAATGGAACAGGCGAAAATAAGGCTGAAGAGCCAAAACCAGAAAAATTAGTAGTTTGGGAAGACACAGATAAAGGCATAGCATTAAAGCCTGCCATCGAGTCTTTTGAGAAAGAATATGGCATTAAAGTTGAATTTAAAGAGTTGGGAATGGCTGATAAGATCCGTGACCAATTAAGACTTGATGGACCTGCCGGAAATGCACCCGACGTTGTTACACTTCCTCATGACCAAATTGGCCAGGTTGTAACGGAAGGTCTTCTTCAGGAAATCAAAGTAGAAGACAGCGTTCTTGAAACTTTTACAGAATCATCCATCACTGCTCAAATGTTTGACGGAAAACTATATGGGCTTCCAAAAGCAACTGAAACACCTGTTTTCATCTATAACAAAGCATTAATGGAAAAAGCTCCTGAAACAATGGATGAGCTTTACACTCAGGCTAAAGAATTAACGACTGGCGGACAGTACGGATTCCTGGCTCTATTCGATAACTTCTATTTCGCACACGGACCTATTGCGGGCATGGGCGGATATGTTTTCAAGGAAAATGACGGTGCTTTGGACCGTGAAGATGTAGGTTTAAACAACGAGGGTGCTGTTGAAGGTGCCGAGTTCATTCAAAAATGGTACAGTGAAGGCTTATTCCCTAAAGGGATTATCGGGGAAAGCGGAGGAGCTGCAATGGATGGCCTATTCAATGAAGGAAAAGCTGCTTCTGTAATGAATGGTCCATGGGCACTTCAAGGCATGAAGGATGCAGGAATCGATGTTGGCGTTTCTGTAATGCCAAAGCTCCCAAACGGTGAGCCTGTTAAAACATTCATGGGTGTTAAAGGATGGCATGTAACTGCATTCACTAAAAACCCTTACTGGGCTACAAAGTTAGTTGAGCATATTACAAACGAAGAAAATGCAAAAATCCGTTTCGAAACAACTCAGGAAATCCCTCCTGTAAAGTCTCTTATTGAAGATCCTGTAATTGCAGACAATGAAGCTGCAAAAGCAGTTGCTGAGCAATCTCAATACGCTGTTCCAATGCCAAACATTCCTGAAATGGCTGAAGTTTGGGGACCAATGGCCTCTGCACTTCAAACGATTGCAACAGGAAAAGCGGAGCCAAAAGCAGCACTTGATGATGCAGTAAAAACAATTAAAACAAATATTGAAACAAATCACCCTGCCAAGTAAAGCTTGACAGACAAAGGGCGGTACCTTCAAGGAGGTATTGCCCATCATTTTTATAGAATGAAAATAGAAGCGGCAGGAGCCGCTTTCCTGTTCCTCCTTAAAGCAACCGTTTGCACAAAAACAGCCACTACTATTTTTGTAAATGAATTATAATAATAGAAAATACTTTCTCCTATAAAGAAAGGGGAGGCTAAAGCCATATGGACGCAAAAAAGACATCCAACCATGGAAGAAATGCTGCTCTATTATCCATCCTGCCTGGATTTGGACAGTTTTATAATAAACAGTTCGTAAAAGGTGCAATATTTTTAATTCTTACGGTTTCGTTCTTTGTGGCATTCTATGACACACTGAATTGGGGATTCTGGGGACTGATTACATTAGGGGAAATTCCAGTTCTTGACCACTCGATTTTTCTCCTGATCGATGGAATTATCGCACTGATTGTAACAGCATTGGGACTTATCATTTATGCATTCAATTTTTATGATGCATATAATAACGGAAAAAAGCGTGATTTGGGGCTGAAATTAAATAGTGTCAGAGAACAGTACCACAATCTCCTAGACAACGGTTTTCCATACTTAATGATATCACCAGGATTTTTTCTCTTGGTTTTCGTAGTTATTTTTCCTATCTTATTCGTAGTTCTTCTTGCATTTACAAACTATGATCTTTATCATTCTCCGCCTGCAAAACTGGTAGATTGGGTAGGCATTCAGAACTTTATCGATATCTTCAAGCTGGATTTATGGAGAAAAACTTTCTTTGGCGTAATGGGCTGGACAATAGTCTGGACTTTCGTGGCAACCACTTTGCAGGTAGCCCTGGGAATTTTCCTTGCAATTCTTGTTAACCAGAAGGATCTTAAAGGGAAAGCGATTATCCGAACAATCTTCATTCTGCCTTGGGCAGTGCCAGCATTTATTTCGATCCTGATTTTCTCTGGCATGTTCAATGAGACATTCGGTGTAATCAACAAAACGATTCTGGATGCAATTGGCATCGGTCCCGTTCCTTGGATGACAGAGGAAAATTGGACACGTTTAGCATTGATTTTTATCCAGTCATGGCTTGGATTCCCGTTCATTTTTGCGATGACAACAGGTGTGCTGCAGTCAATTCCGGATGAGCTTTATGAAGCTGCAACGGTTGATGGTGCAACGATTTTGCAGAAATTTACAAAGATCACTCTGCCGCTGGTTCTTTTTGCAACGGCACCAATTATCATTACTCAATATACTTTTAACTTCAACAATTTTAACGTTATCTTCTTGTTTAATGGTGGCGGCCCAGCTATACCTGGCCAAAATGCAGGGGGGTCGGATATTCTCATATCATGGATCTATAAGCTGACCATGACATCTGCACAGTATGGCAAGGCAGCTGCAGTAACAATGATTCTATCTCTTATTGTGATAACTGTGGCTCTATGGCAGTTTAGAAGAACAAAATCATTCCAAGAAGAGGATTTGATGTAGATATGAGCATGAAGAAAAATAAAATGATCCGGCTGACTTTTTCATATTTAATCATTGCCTTAATGAGCTTTATTGTGATTTATCCGCTTTTGTGGGTAGTAGGTTCTTCATTAAATCCAGGCCAAAGTTTGTCGGGATCCACAATGTTTCCTAAAAATCCGACATTTGATCATTACAAATATCTATTTGATTTAGAGAAGTCCAATTATGTTAAATGGTACTGGAATTCATTGAAAATAAGTACACTGACAATGATATTAACGGTTATGACAGTATCCTTGACTGCCTATTCATTTTCCCGTTACCGCTTTATCGGAAGGAAAAATGGATTGTTAACTTTTCTGATACTGCAAATGATACCTAACTTTGCAGCGCTGATTGCCATTTTTGTTTTAGCGACAAGAACTGGTTTAATTGATACACATCTTGGATTGATTCTTGTGTATGTTGGCGGACAGATTCCAATGAATACTTGGCTGATGAAGGGCTATCTCGATACGATTCCGAAAGAACTTGATGAATCTGCGAAAATGGATGGTGCGAGCCATCTGCGTGTATTCTGGCAAATTGTTATGCCGCTTGCAAAACCAATTGTTGCCGTAGTTGCGCTATTTTCGTTCATTGCTCCTTTTGGCGATTTCATCCTTGCCAGAATTTTATTAAGAACAGATGAGAAGTTCACAATGGCAGTAGGATTATATGAAATGGTTGCGAAGCAATTTGGAAATGAATTTACCAAGTTTGCAGCTGGCTCTGTTTTAATTGCGATTCCGATTGCTGCATTGTTCCTTATGTTTCAAAAATACTTTGTATCTGGTTTGACGGCAGGGGGAACAAAAGGCTAATCTTAAAGGGCTGAAACTTTACTGGCCGCTTGCAGGCTGCGAACTTGATTGCAGTCTCGCAGCGGCTTGAAAAATGAAGGAGGAGCGGCGATGAAAAAAGGAATCATAACCTTCATCTTAATCCCGTTTCTTCTTTTTTATGCCCTGCCGGCAGGAGCAGCTGAAAAAGAAGAACGTAAATGGCAAGATGAAACAATTTATTTCTTAATGGTTGACCGATTTAGCAATGGAGATGCAAACAATGACTTTAAAGTTGATGTTCAGGACCCAAAGGCTTATCATGGCGGAGATTTTAAGGGGATTACAGAACGCCTTGACTATATTAAAGATATGGGATTTACAGCAATTTGGCTGACTCCCGTTTTCGATAATGAAGAGAAGGGCTATCACGGTTACTGGGTCAAAGATTTTTATAACACAGAAGAACACTTTGGCACAATGGATGAGTTCAAGCAGCTGGTCAAGGAAGCACACAAAAGAGATATGAAAGTGATTATGGATTTCGTGGTGAACCATGTAGGCTATAATCACGAATGGGTCAATGATCCCGAGAAAAAGGATTGGTTCCATGAAAAAAAAGATATCGTGAACTGGACAAATCAAACTGAAGTTGAAAATGGCTGGATTTATGGGCTTCCTGATTTAAAGCAGGAAAACCCTGAGGTTCAAAACTATTTAATTGATGCAGCAAAGTGGTGGATTGAAGAAACGGATATTGACGGATATCGCCTTGATACTGTAAAGCATGTTCCAAAGTCATTCTGGTCCAAATTCGCCAAAAATGTAAAGTCAGTCAAAGAAGATTTTTATTTGCTGGGGGAAGTCTGGTCGGATGATCCAGAATATATTGCCGAATATGAAAAAACAGGGATAGACGGCTTTGTTGATTACCCTTTAAATGATCATTTACGAACAGCCTTTGCAGAACCTGACAAGTCGTTAAGCTGGCTTTTTACAAACTGGGACCGAAATAAAGCATTTTATGAAAATCCCTATCTTATGGGAAGCTTCATGGATAATCATGATACTGTCAGGTTCACCCGGGATGCTATCACCAAAAATCATCATCCGGGACCAAGATGGAAACTTGCATTAACATACATGTATACCTCACCTGGGATTCCGATTGTCTATTATGGAAGTGAAATAGCAATGGATGGCGGTGAGGATCCTGACAACCGAAGGCAAATGGATTTCCGTACAGATAAAGAACTGATAGATTATATCACAAAACTTGGGGAAGTAAGGCAATTACTGCCATCTTTAACAAGGGGCGACATGGAACTGTTGGAGGAAAAGGACGGCTTTGCTGTTTATAAACGGACTTATGAAGATGAAACAACAGTGATTGCGATCAATAATACAACAAAGTCACAGAAAGCTGTACTTGATTCCTCTCAATTAGAAGAAGGAAAAGAGCTTCGCGGCATGATTGCTGATGATCTCATCCGAAGCAAGGATGGTAAATATGAGTTAATTATCGACCGGGAAGAGGCTGAAGTATATGTTCTGGCAGAAAAATCAGGATTAAATATTCCGCTGATTGCAGCCCTGGCAGCAGTTTATTCAGCCTTTATGATTTTTATCTATCTTTTATGGAAACGGTCAAAAAAGAAGAAATCAGAGTAATTATGGCTTTAAGTGCCTACCCTTCTTCCTATTCCTGTTAACTGTATAAAAAAGGAAAGAAAATCAAACCTGTTTTGATTATAATATTAATAACAGAGACCTCACGGAGAGGGTGATTCTATTGGCAGTCACAATTAAAGATGTAGCAAAGATGGCAAAAGTTGCGCCTTCTACTGTTTCAAGGGTTATTGCCAACAATCCTCGCATCAGCGAGAAAACCAAGCAAAAAGTCAGAGAGGCAATGGAACATTTGGGATACCATCCGAATTTTATTGCCCGAAGCCTTGCAAGCCAGTCAACCCGTGCAATCGGACTTATTATGCCCAGTTCTACGGATGTAGTATTTCAGAATCCTTTCTTTCCAACTGTCCTAAGGGGCCTGAGTGAGGGTGCGCATGAAAGGCACTATGCCCTCCATATGACAACTGGGAAAACGGATGATGAAATTTATGAAGGTGTTGTCCAGATGGTACAGGGCGGCAGGGTGGATGGGGTGATTTTGCTCTATTCAAAAGTGGAGGATAAAGTTCTGTCCTTCTTAAAGGAAAGAGATTTCCCATTTGTCGTTATTGGCAAGCCTTTCTCAGACGAAGAAGAAATTACTTACGTAGATAATAACAATTTCCGTGCAGCCAAAGAAGTAACGGAATACTTGATAAAGCTTGGCCATAAGCAAATTGCGTTTGTCGGCGGAAACTTGAATTTAACTGTAACAGTTGAACGGCTGCTTGGCTATGAGAAAGCATTAAGAGATGCAGGCATTGAACTGGTAAATGAATATATTGTTCATGAGGAATTCTTAAAAGAAGGCGGTCAGGAAGCTGTCAGAGAACTAATCTCCCTGACAAAACCTCCAACCGCCCTTGTGGTTGCGGACGACTTAATGGCACTGGGTGTGCTGAATACACTGGATGAAATGGGAATAAGAGTTCCTGAAGATATGTCTATCATCAGCTTTAATAACGTTCTTTTAGCTGAAATGTCCAGGCCTCCGCTGACTTCTGTCGATATCAATATATTCGATCTGGGTTTTGAATCGGCAAGAAGCCTCATTTACAGAATTGAAAACCCGCGTGAGCCTGTTAAGCGTATTATTATTCCTCATAAAATAATAAAACGCTGCTCATGCAGCAGTCCAAATAGTGAAGAACCATTGATTATATAATAAAAGGGGAAGCCTGTGCTTCCCCTTTCGTTTAACCATTTACAATTGTGCCGCCATTGACATGAATCATCTGTCCGCTCACATAGGATGAATCGTCACTGGCAAGATAGACATAGGCCGGAGCTAATTCATATGGCTGTCCGGCTCTGCCAAGCGGTGTATTTGAACCGAATTTAGATACTTTATCTGCAGTGAATGTTGACGGAATCAGCGGTGTCCAAATAGGCCCAGGAGCAACTCCGTTGACGCGGATTCCCTGTCCAGCCAGTGATTTGGCTAAGGAACGTGTAAAGGAGACGATCGCACCTTTTGTTGAGGAATAATCTATCAGCTGCTCGTTTCCATCGTATGCTGTTATGGAAGCAGTATTGATAATCGAGCTTCCTTTTTTTAGGTGTGGAAGTACTGCCTTTGTCAGATGGAAGAAAGAAAAGATGTTCGTTCTGAACGTTTTTTCAAGCTGCTCAGCAGTGATATCAAGCAGGCTTTTTTGAGGATGCTGTTCAGCTGCATTATTGACCAGAACATCGATTTGACCAAATTTATCAAGTGTTTTCTTGACTGCATCCTTACAGAATGTTTCGCTGCCGATATCGCCGGAAATAAGCAGGCATTCCTGCCCTTCAGCCTGAATGGCCTTTTTTGTCTTTTCTGCATCTTCATGTTCTTCCAAATAAACAATCGCCACCCTTGCTCCTTCTTTGGCAAAATAAATGGCGGCCGATTTGCCGATGCCGCTGTCTCCGCCTGTTATTAAAACAACCTTACTTTTTAATTTATCAGAACCCTTATAATTCGGATCAACAGTTTGGGGCTCAGGCTGCATCGGAGCCTCTGTGCCAGGCTGATGATCCTGATGCTGAGGCGGAAATTCCATTGGATTATTTTGAGTATTAGACATTGCGATATCCCTCCAAATTTGTTAATACACCTTTAATTCCATTTTATTATGGTGAAAAAACATGGGAATTATTTGCATTTATCTATATAATAGATTTTAAAAAAGAGTGGGGGAACGGGTATTGCAGATTCGCACAGCTGACAAAAATGATGCAGAAGCCATTTTGGCACATTGCCGGAAGGCTTTTGGAGAAAGTGATTTTTTAATGACCGAAGCGGAAGAATTTAATATAACAATTGAAGAAGAGGAAGCCTGGATTGAGCAAAGCATTCAATCCGGGGATCTCATTTTATTAGCGGAAATTGACAGTGAAGTGATTGGAATGCTCAATTTTCGCCGTTCTAAAAGCAAAAAGGTGAATCATCATGGTTTTTTCGGAATCACAATTCAGGAAAAACATTGTAACCAGGGATTGGGAAGCGAAATGATGAAACAATTTATGAAATGGGCGGAAGATGAGCCAGGTCTGGAAAAAATATGCCTGGAAGTTTTTTCGTACAATCAAAGAGCGATTCACTTATACAAGCGATTTGGATTTCAGGAGGAAGGACGCAAAATTAAACATATTAAAAGAAACGATGGGTCTTATGCAGATGAATTAATGATGTATAAATTTGTAAAATAATATCTCGCAATCTTTCTGGAAAAGCAGCCCTCTAATCTGCAAGATAGTATTCCTGAAAACAAAAAAGCAAACGGATTTTCCGTTTGCTTAAAATTATTATCGATAGTTAACGAATTGAACATCAACAGTCAAGTCTGCCTCTCTGACGGCTGCAATAATCTTCTGCAGGTCATCACGGTTTTTGCCTGTAACACGGACCTGATCATCCTGAACCTGGCTCTTCACCTTTAAACCGCTGTTTTTAATAAGGGTATTAATCTTCTTGGCATTTTCTTTATCAATGCCCTGTACAAGCTTTGCTCTTTGGCGTACTGTTCCGCCTGAGGCCCCCTCAATCTTGCTGTAATCAAGATTTTTTACAGGAATGCCCCTTTTTATCAATTTACCCAATAAAACATCTTTAAGCTGTTCCAGTTTAAATTCGTCATCAGATAGAAGCACGAGCTCTTCTTTATCCAGCTTTATATCACTTTTGCTGCCTTTAAAGTCATAGCGGGTGGAAATTTCCTTCATGGCAATATTAATGGCATTGGTTACTTCAGAAAAATCAACTTTGGATACAATATCAAATGAGCTTTCTTTAGACATGATAGCCTCCTTGGATATAACATTCAATCTAAGTTTCACTTCTTGTCCTTATTATAGTAAAATATAGCAGTTCAAACAACTTTAGGAGTTATGTGATCTTTATTGGGAAGATTTAATATAATGAATATTTTATGTTTACTGTGAAATCAAAAAGGAGGAAAAGGTATGGCTTTAGAAGAGTATTTAGGTCGTGCTGCTAAGCTGATTGTTTCAAGGGAAGCGGCATTTGGCTATTTTTTAACTGATGGAGAGGAAGATGTTCTTCTTCATCAAAACGAGACAGAAGAGAAGCTGGAGGAAGGACAAGAGGTTGAGGCTTTCCTGTATATGGATTCACAAGGAAGAATCGCAGCAACCACTACCATCCCTGAAATTCAGGCTGGTACATACGGATGGGCACAAGTTAGTGATGTAAAGCCAGGCATCGGTGTATTTATCAACATTGGCATCCAGAAGGACATGCTGCTTGGAGAGGAGGATCTTCCTGTGCATGAAGCTGTCTGGCCGAAAGAAGGAGACCGGTTATACATTACGCTCCGTGTGAATAAGAATAACAGAATCTATGTAAAGATAGCTACTGATCCTGTTATTACTGATATATCAATAAAAGCTTCCAAGAGCGAATTCAACAAGAATATACACGGGCATATATATAGAACCGCAAAAGTCGGGAGCTGGATTTATACAGCAGAGGGCTTCAAAGGCTTTATCCATGAATCCCAGCGCAATAGGGAGCCCCGCCTCGGCGAAAAAGTTGAAGGGCGAATTGTGGATGTGAAAGAAGACGGAACAGTGAATGTGTCACTTATCCCAAGGAAACATGAGGCACTTGACACGGATTCCGAAAAAATCTTTTCTTATCTTGAAAGCCGAAATGGTGCGATGCCATATGGCGATAAAAGCGCACCGGAAGATATACAGGAGCGTTTTCAGCTAAGTAAAGCTTCTTTTAAAAGGGCACTGGGCAGGCTTATGAAAGAAGGCAAGGTTTATCAGGAAGAAGGCTGGACATATATTAAGAAAAACTAATTCAGTACAGGAACAATAATAAAACGGACAAGCCGATGCTTGCCCGTTTTATTATTAGAGATGGTCTGTTTTTTTGGAATATTGGTTTTTCCCGGCTTTGCGGTTTTTCTCGCGCATCATATTTTTTTCGTGAAGAAGCGCATTATTGTCTTTTGCTTTTTTATCATTATCGGAAGTATGCGGCATAATAAAAATACTCCTTTCATACTGATTGATTTAGCCTTCAGAATCATAACCGAAGTACAATTATAGTTTCTGTCAGATTGAAATGGAGTATGTATTATTCAAATAAAGGTTTATATTTGCTTTTGGTAGAAAATCGCAATCGTTCCTGGACCTGTATGGGACCCGATTGCAGAGCCTATGGATGTAATATAGACTTCTTTAGCTTTAAGCTCTTCCAGAATTAACTTTTTCATTTCAATAGCTGTGTCTTCATCGTCCGCATGGCTGATGCCGACAGTCTGATTCTTAAACGAAGACCCTTTTTCTTTCATCAGCTCAATAATGCGGCGAAGAAGCTTTTTCTTGCCGCGCAGCTTTTCAATCGGCACAAGCTTGCCATCTTCTACTGTTAGAAGAGGTTTAATGTTTAACAGTCCGCCAAGAAATGCGGAAGCTTTAGAAACACGGCCGCCTTTTGCCAGGTATTCTAGATCATCTACTGTAAATAAGCTCTCCAGGTGCTGGCAGCGATATTCGATATCTTTCTGGATGTCTTCCTTGGATGCGCCTGACTGAGCTTTAGCAGCAGCGGCCTTCACAATTAATCCATATCCCAAAGAAGCAGCCTTGGAATCGATAATTGATAATCTGAAATCGGGATATTTTTCCTTTACTTGCTCAAGAATCATTACAGCAGTCTGGTATGTACCCGAAAGTTCGGAGGAAAAAGAAATATAAATGCCGTCTTCATTTTGTTCTGCCATTTTAAGGAACGTTTCCTCAAAAAGGAGCGGGGATACCTGAGCCGTTTTAGGCACCTGGCCTTCACGTATCGCATCATAAACTTCCTTAGGTTCTATGGTGACTAAATCTTCAAATTCTGTATCGTTCAGTTGAACCTTTATTGGAAAAAGTGTGACGCCATTTGTTTCATAAAAGCTTAGCGGCAGATCACACGCACTGTCAGCTAGTATTTTTACTGCCATTTTCTTTCACCTGCTTTCAAACTATATGAATTAAGTTTATAGAAATCAATGAGAAAAAACAATGAATTGTGTTGAAAATGACACTTAATGGGTAAAGAAATAATAAGAAAATTCAGGGGGTAAAAAATGGTTTGGTTAGAAACTAAGAAAGTATTTATTGTATTAATTGGCGCGATATTAAATGCGATAGCAATGAATTTTTTCCTGATACCCGCTAATGTATACGCGAGCGGCTTTACAGGTGTGGCACAGCTCCTATCAAGCATTTTGGGGGATTTTGGATCAACAGGTATCTTGCTGTTCATACTTAATATTCCTGTCACCATTTTAGCCTGGAAAAAGGTTGGAAGATCGTTTACCATTTATAGTTTTCTAAGCGTTTTCCTAATGTCCTTCTTCCTGGAAGTTTTACCGGTAATCCATGTATCAAAAGATATATTACTAAATGCGGTTTTTGGTGGTGTCATAGCAGCTGTAGGTGTTGGGATAACACTAAAATGGGGGGCTTCTACAGGAGGAATGGATATCATTGCGATGGTATTGTCCAGAATGAAAGACAAGCCTGTCGGTACATATTTTTTCACACTTAACGCCATAATTATAATAACAGCTGGCTTTTTGTCTGGATGGGAGAAAGCATTATACACTCTTGTTACCCTTTATGCTTCAACAAGGGTCATTGACGCCATTCATACGAGACATGAGAAGCTGACAGCACTGATTATCACAAAAAAATCGGAAGAAATGAAAAAAGCCATTCATGACCATCTTGTCAGGGGAATTACAACCATCCCTGCAAAGGGGGCTTTTACAAATGAAAACAAGGAAATGATGATGATTGTCATCACACGCTATGAGTTATTCGACCTTGAAAGAATTATAAAAGAAGTGGATCCGAATGCCTTTACAAATATTGTACAAACAGCTGGTGTATATGGTTTCTTTCGCAGGGATTAAATGAAAGGAGGGATGATGGATGCTTCGGCTTTTAGCGGCTGCAGCTGTGATTATTTTCACTATTCCTTTGCAAAGTTTTGAAGCTTCTAAAGAGGAAATGCCATTTGATTTTAAAGTAATACCTCAAGCAGGACCGGAAAATATGGAGATAGAATTGCTTCTGAGGAATACTGCAAGTTACCCATTGAACTTTGAGTTTAGAACTTCCCAATTTTACGAAGTGGGTATATTCAATCAAAAAGGCCAACAGGTGTATTCATCTTCAGAAGGAAAAGCATTTTTACAAGCTATTCAGACCATTGCCATCAATCCGGATGAAAGCAAGGTGTGGAAAGAGCAGTGGGATTATATGCACAAAGGCGAAAGAGTTCAGGAAGGGAAGTACATTGTAAAAGCAAAGCTTCTGGCATCAAACTTAAATGGCAAAGAATTGGAGACAATAGCCGAATCAGAAGCATCTGTATATATCCCAGGACAAAATCCTTCCTTTCGCCATGCTAAGGTTACTGGAGCGAACGGCGACTATACTGTATCAATAGAAGGGCGTACAAAAAGCGGAAAGCTATGGTACACAGTTGAAGATGGCCATAATGAACTGCTGTCTGAAAAGGCAGTATCAGTACAATCAAATGACTGGGAAAGCTTTACGATAAAAATAAACATTCCTGCTGAAAGACTGCCTAAAAGTGATTCAGTGATTTTGCATTTATATGAAAAAAGCCAGGCAGAAGGACAAATTATAAATTCCTTTCCTGTTATTCTGGAAAGAAGGTAAAAAGAAGCTGGCAGCCATCGAGGCCGCCAGCTTCTTTTTAGCGATTCTGCGAATATTGTTCAAGCTCCTGCTGCATCTCCCGCAGCTGTGCCTGCTCAGCAACAGTGGAGTTGGCAAACGCAGAACTTAAAGCATTTTTCGCACGGGAAACAGTTTCTTCGCCTGCAGAATTTTTAGCTATTTCTACATATTTTCTGGCTTCTTGAAATAACCTGTTTCCCATCGTTATATTCCTCCGAGGGATGATTCTTTCACATTTGCTAATTTTTGGGCTTCAGCCTCAGCATAGGTCATGTGGTACGGGATACGTTCATCATGCTTACTAACAGTATCAACACCTTGTTGAACAAAGCGTTTTGATTTGTTACGTTTACCCATTCGAATCCCCTCCGTTAAAGAAGTTTGAAGCAGCATTGGGCTGCTTCAAATTTTAGTATGCTCTAAAGGAATGATTTTAAAAAAGGGGATTTAATGGCCAATTTTCTATTTAATTCTTTTTGTTAAATTGCTTATAGCGCTTTAAGGTTTAATATTTCATTTAGATAAATTCCGATTCCATCTTCCTCATTGGTTAAGGTGACTTCATTGGCAATATTTTTCACCTGGTCAATTGCATTGCCCATGGCAATTCCGTAGCCTGCATACTCAAGCATTTCCAGATCATTGTCTTCATCACCAAAAGCAATAATCCGCCCAGGCGGAATTTGAAAATAATCAGCTGCTTTTTGAAGGCCGACAGCTTTATTCAGCCCCGTTTTAACAATTTCAATGACATGCCATGGAGCTGCCCATCGTCTGTGGTCAATTACTTCGGCATGGACTTCAGACAGGTGGTTTCTAATTGTTTTTACATGTTCTTCATCTGTATGGATCAGCATGCTTGTCGGATTATCAGTGAGATAATTGCGCAAATCTCCAGTCGTAATTTTTGGATCGCCAAAACCGAAAATGTCCAGAAGCTTTTCATCATGGTAGTGCAGGTAAACATCATCAATTACTTCTGCTACGATATTATGAACTGTATAGCTATTAACTGCTTCGACAATTTCTTTTGCAATGTTCATTTGCAGTGGTGTGTGGAAGACTCCCCAGTTATGGTCTTTAGGGTGATGGATGTAAGCACCATTGAAATTGACAATTGGAGTAGTCAATCCCATTTCACGATAGTAAATTTCGCTGGAGCGAAATGGTCTTCCGGTGGCAATCATCACTTCATGCCCTTGTTCACGTGCCTTTTGAATAATCATTTTTGTTTTAGCTGAGATGGTTTTGTCATCTTTTAATAATGTGCCATCAAGGTCCAGTGCAATTAAATGTTTTTCTGCCATAAGATCTCCTTCTAAGCGCACAGCACTTTATAATAAGAATGAAACTGCAATTAGTATACTGCAGCTAAATGCTTATCCTGAAGTATGCCCCGCTTTTCATATAAGTGTAAAGGTTTTGGAAAAAAAAAGTCCACATGTTAAACTGAAAATAATGAAAGAATTTACATTAAAACAAGAGCCTAAGCTTTTACAAATCATTTTATACATATATGTTATCAATATTATTATATTTTTGTAAAAAAATTCACTTTTGCCCAAACAGGTTTAGGAGGAAGAAAAGTGGTTGTTATTGAACATAAGCATATCAAAGAAATTCCTGTGCTTGAGCTAGCCAAACAGGAATATAAAGGGGAAAGATTGCCATTTATCATTTTCGTTCATGGCTTCACTAGCGCAAAAGAACATAATCTGCATTATGCCTATCTGCTTGCCGAAAAAGGCTTCCGGGTAGTGCTTCCGGACACCTTGTTACACGGTGAAAGATCTGAAGGTTTGTCAGGCAGCGATTTAAATTTCAAGCTGTGGGATATTGTCCTGAATACCATTGCGGAATTGAAAATCATCAGGGATGCTTATGATGATGCAGACCTTATTGATCAGGGAAGAATAGGACTTGTGGGCACCTCCATGGGAGGAATTGTGACTCTGGGCGCATTGACCCAATATGAATGGATAAAAACTGCAGTAAGCCTTATGGGTATGCCATATTATGAAAAGTTTGCACAGCTTCAGCTGGATGAACTGAAGAAAAATAATATTAAAATTCCGCTCACGAATGAAGAGCTGGCTGATCTGCTCGGAATCCTAAGAGAGCGGGATTTAGGTCTTCAGCCTGAAAAGCTTGGAGGAAGGCCGCTTATGTTCTGGCATGGCAAAAAGGACCCGGTTGTGCCTTATTTTTATACATACCAATTTTATGAGACTATCCAGCCACTATATAGTGGCGCTCCTGAAAACCTCATGTTTATATCGGATGATCAGGCGGGCCATAAAGTAAGCAGGGAAGGTTTGCTGGAAACGGTAAAATGGTTTGAAGAACATTTATAGCCAACATTTTTTTCAATTAATAAAAATATTTGTTAAGATAGAGATAAAGTAAAAAATAGAAGGAGTGTTGCAGTTATGGACCAGGATTTAAAAGATAGCATCATGGGAGCACTTGAGCTTGTAGTTGACCCTGAGCTTGGCATAGATATTGTAAACTTAGGTTTAGTATATGATGTGAAAATGGAAGAGGAAGGGAAAGCTGTAATTGATATGACCCTTACTTCCATGGGCTGTCCTATGGCAGGTACAATTGTTGAACAAGTAAAGTCAGCTTTGGCTGATATCCCAGAAGTAAAGGACACTGAAGTGAACATTGTCTGGAACCCGCCTTGGTCTAAGGACAGAATGTCCCGCTATGCAAAAATCGCACTTGGCGTACAATAAAATTCAATCTTAAAAACAGCAGGAGTTATTACTGCTGTTTTTTTATATTTTTTGCCTTAATTCCCTTTAAAAAAATTCACTAAATCCTCTGGAAAAACCTGTTTATGTGAGAAAGTTCACTTATTTAAAATGCCGATTATCCTATAATAACGTTGGAAACAAATAAAGTTTTCATTGCCTAAAGAAGGAGCCGGGAGAAAGGCTGTAAGGAGGCGTCTCTAATGAGATTTGACAGAGATTTTAATAAAGACCCCTTTATTGTGATATGGGAATTAACAAGGGCATGTCAGCTAAAATGTCTGCATTGCCGTGCAGAAGCGCAATATAGGAGAGATCCGAGAGAACTTTCCTTTGAAGAAGGGAAGTCTTTGATTGACCAAATCAAGGGAATGAACAACCCTATGCTTGTATTTACGGGTGGGGATCCATTAATGCGGCAGGATGTATTCGACATTGCCGAATATGCTGTGAAAAAAGGCGTGCGTGTTTCGATGACGCCGAGTGCAACACCAAATGTTACGAAAGAAGCAATTGAAAAAGCCAAAGAGGTCGGTTTAGCACGATGGGCTTTCAGTCTTGATGGCCCAAATGCAGAAATTCATGACCATTTCAGAGGGACTTCCGGTTCCTTTGATTTAACGATCGAAAGGATTAAATATTTGCACGAACTTGAGATCCCAGTCCAGATTAATACAGTTATCTCACGTTATAATATCGATTTTCTTGAGGAAATGGCTAAGGTGGTAGAAGAGCTCAAATGTGTTCTATGGAGCGTGTTTTTCCTCGTGCCAACAGGGAGAGGGCAGGAAAAAGATATGATTTCTCCAGTTGAGCATGAAAAGGTCTTTACATGGATGTATAACCTGAGCAAAAGGGTTTCTTTCGATATCAAGACAACAGCTGCCCAGCACTACCGCCGTGTGGTTATTCAGCAAAAAATGAAGGAAGCAAAGGCTCAAAATGAAGATATTCAATATCTCGATGCACTTACACAGCAAGGATTAACAGGGTCTATAGATGGTTTAGGCAGGGCTCCTAAAGGCGTAAATGACGGGAATGGTTTTGTTTTCATTTCACATATTGGGGATGTTTATCCGAGCGGGCTGCTGCCTGTCAAAGCAGGCAATGTCAGGGAACAGCCGCTTGCTGAAATATACAGGGAATCGCCAATCTTTAAAGACCTCAGAAATCCTGATAAATATAAAGGGAAGTGCGGACAATGCGAGTTCCGTTATGTTTGCGGGGGATCGAGGTCACGTGCATTTGCCATGACAGGAGATTATATGGAAAGCGAGCCGTTTTGTGTATATATTCCAAAGGGACTTAGAAAGAAGGCGGCAAAATCATAAAAGAGGAGTGCAGTTCGGCTGCACCCTTATTCGATGCTGCAATATACGGCAGAGCAGTTTTCACAGCCTATTTCATTTTTTAAATATTGAAGATTTTTAACTGTAATTTTTCCATTTAGAATTGTAATGATGCCGCCTTTCTTCAGTTCACCCAGTATCCGATTGGTGCTTTCCCTGGATGTGCCGCAGAAATTCCCAAGCTCTTGATTCGTAAGGGGCAGATCAATGAGTATGCCGTCCTTCACCTTTATGCCATAGCTGTTAGTCATTCTGATAAGGGTTGAATACAGAGCTCCCTTTTTTCCATTAAGGACGAGATCTCTGAATTTGGTCTGGGTATTACGGAAGTGGTCGCTCATCCATTTCATGAATTCGTAAGCCAAAGTGCTATTTTTAAGAATCTCCCTTTCAAGGACATCTTTTTTTATCACAGCTACTTCACCAGCTTCAAGAACTAAAGCATTCAATAAATATTTAGGCTCACTGGTAAATAGGGTAAGCTCACCAATGATTTCATTTTCTCCACATAACCGGAAGGTGAGTTCTCTTCCGTCTGCTGTAATCTTGCTGATTTGAATCTTGCCGGAAAGTACGATATAAAGCTCATCAGCATCCATGCCTTCCTGAAAAATATAAGATCCTTTTTGGGTTTTCATATGCCGGTCTGCAAAATGAAGAAGCTCTTTAATCTCTATAGAATGTGTAGGTTTAATGACTGCAGGAGCCATATTAATCCTCCTTCATAAAACAACTGTCTTTTTTCACAATAATATCATCTGAATAGTGAAAACATAGCGGGATTTTGTGTCTTTATTGTGGCATTTTCTATTGAAGCGGCATGTCTTAGCTATTAAAAAAAGAATGTCCTATTAACATTGAATCGATTGTATGTTCTAATAGTAGAAGCCCTTTATTTGAGATATCGGGTTATTTCTGTTATTTTAAGGGAAAAGCTAAAATATACATTTGTATTAAAGGCTTATTTAAGGCACTCTTTACATGGAGTTGAACGAAATGGCTAAAACAATCGTTAAAGATAAATTGAATAGACCTTTAAGAGACCTCCGTATTTCTGTAATTGACCGCTGTAATTTCCGTTGTCAGTATTGCATGCCGGCAGAAATTTTTGGGCCCGATTTTGCTTTCCTTCCAAAAAGTGAACTTCTCAGTTATGAAGAAATCGAACGTCTGGCAAAAAATTTCGTGAGCCTTGGCGTGGAGAAAATCAGGTTAACAGGCGGGGAACCCCTCATGAGAAAGGACATGCCCAAGCTTGTAAAAATGCTTTCGAATATTGAGGGCCTGAAAGATATAGGCTTGACTACCAATGGTGTATTGCTCCCTAAACATGCGAAAGATTTAAAAGAAGCAGGACTAAAGAGGGTCAATATCAGTCTTGATAGTCTGGATGATGAACTATTTGGAAAAATTAACGGACGCAATGTTGGTGTCAAACCAGTCCTTAAAGGAATCGAGGCTGCAAAAGAAGCAGGGCTTGGCGTCAAGATTAATATGGTTGTGAAAAAAGGCCTGAATGATTCTGAAATTGTCCCAATGGCTAAATTCTGCAAAGATAATGGCTTACAGCTCCGCTTTATTGAATACATGGATGTCGGTAGCACAAACGGATGGAAGATGGACGAGGTTGTTACCAAAAAAGAAATCTATGATATCTTAAAGGATCATTATTTATTGGAACCAGTGGATCCGGATTATTTCGGGGAGGTTGCCAAGCGATACCGCTATAAGGGCACAGATGTTGATGTTGGTTTTATTACATCTGTTTCTGAATCTTTCTGTTCAAGCTGCACACGTTCAAGACTGTCAGCAAATGGCCAAATTTTCACATGCCTTTTCAATGGAGAAGGGCATGATTTGAAGGAATTTATGAGAAAAGGCGCCACGGATAAAGAAATAACAGATAGAATTATTGCTATTTGGAACGGAAGAGAAGACAGATATTCAGACGAACGGACCGAACAAACCATTGCCAGCAGGAAAAAGATTGAAATGTCCTATATTGGAGGATAAATAAAGCATGCTTTCCTGCGTCATGAAAAATGGACATAGGCGGGCAGGCTTTTTATTTTGCCTGGTACAATTTGAAAAAAATCTGCAGCCGATTTTGGCTGCAGATAAAAATTATGTTTAGATATACCTTGGGAATAGAATATTATTTTCGAGATGAACATGCATGAAAGTTTGGCTTTCCAGATCTTCCAGCCGCTTATATACAAGACGGTAAGAACCGCATGCATCTGCCGGAGGAGTAAAATCAGAAGTGATTTCCCGCAGTTTCTTTAAAATCGAACCTGCATGATCATGCTCTCGCTCCAGCTCCCGAATATAGGTGACGATTTCTTCGCGATTTTCAATCTGAGGGTCCTCAAGTTTCAGAAGCATTGGAAAAACGGACTCTTCTTCTTTAGAAGTATGTTCAAGCAGCTCGTGCTTAAGTTCAAAGAATAATTGATGGACTTGCAAAAGCTCCCCGTGGCTTTCTCCATGAACTCTTGAAACCTTTGTTACATATGGGCTTAATAGTGAAAGTTCTTCTTCAAGGGGACGATGATATTGATTGATGACATGTTCAATAATGTCTTCCGATGCACTGTCTGTCCAAACCTCTAAATCATCAGCTTGATTTTCCTTCTGAATAACCTCGTTCAATTCTTTAATCAGGACGTCCATATCGGCAGACTGCTCAGAAGCTGCACGAACCAATGGAATATTTCCCCCGCAGCAAAAATCAATACGATGACGTTTAAAAACATCACTTGTCTTTGGAAATTCATTTACAATATCTTTTACAAGCCGGTTTTCTGTAAACTGTATAGTCATTGAATTTTCCTCCTTTTATCTTGTGGAATATATCTAAAGAATAAAGGAAAATCCTTTTCAAATTGGTGATGGGCATCACACTTGAAGGGCTTATTTAATTTTTTTTACTGGAATTGCGCACATATGTGTGATGATTGTCATGTGATAATTTTTCATGTACGTTTATAATATTGAAATAAAAATCAGAATCGCAGAGTTTAAAATAAAGTAGCAGGAGCTGATATAATGCTGGAAAAAAGAACTCCCATCCCTGTTGGAGAAGCAGTTGAAAAAATCATGGCCTATCAATTAAAAGGAAGTATCGAATACGTTTCCATTAATGAAAGCAGCGGACGTTTTCTGGCAGAAGATCTAAAAGCGACACATGATGTTCCTCATTTTGACCGATCGCCATATGATGGGTTTGCTGTGCGATCTGCAGATACTAAGGAAGCCTCAATGGAAAATCCGCTCGAATTTGAGGTAGTAGATCACATCGGAGCAGGGCACGTTACTTCCAAAAAAATTGGCCCATTCCAGGCTGTAAGAATTATGACTGGCGCACAAATGCCTGAAGAATGTGATGCTGTTGTTATGCTTGAATTAGCAAAAGCATTTGAAAAGAACGGAAAACATTTTATGGCCATCAAACGCTCCTATAATCCTGGAGATAATGTTTCCTTCAAGGGCGAAGATGCCAAAGAAGGAGATTCTCTCGTTAAAAAGGGAACAAAAATCAATCCAGGAATTCAGGCTATTCTTGCAACCTTTGGTTATGCAGAGGTTCCTGTTGCCAAGAAGCCTGTTATCGGATTATTTGCAACAGGCACTGAGCTATTGGAAGTCCATGAACCGTTGCAGCCGGGGAAAATCAGAAACAGCAATGCCCATATGATTACAGCGCAAATTGAACGGGCAGGGGCGGAAGTTATTTACTGCGGCAAGCTCCCTGACGAATTCGATACATGTTTTAATGCTGTGAAAGAAGCATTGAACAGCGTGGATATGCTGATTACTACAGGAGGTGTATCTGTGGGGGATTTTGATTACCTTCCAGGCATTTATGAAAAGCTTCAGGCAGAGGTCCTCTTCAATAAAGTCGCGATGCGGCCAGGGAGTGTGACGACAGTTGCCCAGCATTATGGGAAGCTGCTGTTTGGACTTTCAGGAAATCCTTCTGCCTGCTATGTCGGGTTTGAGCTATTTGCAAGACCGATCATCCGGAAAATGCTGTTCTCTGAGAGACCGCATTTAAGGAAAGAAACTGCAGAGCTGGTGGCAGAGTTCCCTAAAGCAAACCCATTTACCCGATTTGTCCGGACGGCTGTGAATTATTCAGGAGGCAGACTGGTGGCGGCGCCAAGTGGAGTGGATAAATCAAACATTGTGATGAGTCTTGCCGGTGCGAATTCGCTAATGATTCTGCCAGGCGGTACTAGAGGCTATGGCAAGGGAGACATCGTTGAAGTGCTTTTGCTTGAGGACAATGAAGGAAGCGAGTGGCCATGGTAAAGGGACCTGTTATTTTTCAGGTATCCGGCTACCAAAACAGCGGAAAAACAACACTTGTAAATAAATTAATTACATTGTTAAAAGAGAAGGGCCTTTCTGTAATTACCATTAAGCATCATGGCCATGGCGGCAAACCCGAAATCCCAGGAGAAAAGGATTCCAGCAGTCATATTGAATCAGGAGCAGCTGCTTCGTTTGTTGAAGGGGGCGGCAGGCTGCTCATACATGCTGAAAAGGAAAGCTGGAGCCTTGAGGAGCAGGTCAGGATTGCCTTGCGGCTGAAGCCGGACGTCGTGCTTATTGAAGGTCATAAAAAGGCTTCATTTCCTAAAGCACTCCTGCTCAGAAGTGATGAAGATATACACCTTATGGGGGAATTGACAAATATTTGTGCAATCTTCTGCTGGGATGATAAAGTGATAAAGTGCAACACTGCAGATTTTGAAGCCCCGTTTTTCAGTATCCATGATCCTAAAGGCCCTGAGTGGCTTATTGAGTATTTAGTGAGTGAAAGAATGAAAAGAAGATAAGATTTTACAAAACAGTCCAATTCTATTTTGGGCTGTTTTTAATATTCCTTTCAAAATTGAACGTTTTGTGGCGGTGTGTTTAATAGTGATAATCTTCACTTTTTATTCACTGATAAAATTATATATTATAGGCAGAAAGCAGCAGGGAGGTAATATCGATGAAGTTATTTATGCCGAAACAGCATGGAGCCTGGGCGATGCTGATCCTGCCATTTTGGCTCGGAGCGGCTGCATCGGAAATTATTTGGTTCCATATCCCGTTCTTTTTAGGATGGGTTTTACTGTATCTGGCTACTTATCCGGGCCTTCTTTTGTTTAAAAGAAAAAGGATGTCTTTTCATATGAAGTGGACTGCTATTTATCTGGTTCCGGCTATTTTGCTGCTGTTGATTCCTTTACTTGAGAGGACATCAATTATCATATTTGGGTTTCTCATGATTCCTTTCTTTCTGATTAATGCCTTCTACGCGTCTCAAAACAGAGATAGGGCATTGGCAAACGATTTTAGTGCAATTTTTGCGTTTTCAATAGCAGGCCTTGCCAGCAGCTTTTTGCCGCACGGGGAAATATCACCTCTGGCCTGGACAGTATTTGCTGCTTCTGTTTTATTTTTTGCCGGCAGCACTTTCTATGTTAAATCAATGATCAGGGAAAAGAAAAACATTTCCTTCAAATGGGTATCATGGATTTTTCATGCTGCGGTACCAATCCTTTGGCTGCTGATGGGAGGGTGGATTGTTTCTGCTGCGTTTCTTCCCAGCCTCATTCGTTCCATTGCATTTTATGGGAAATCTTTTACGCCTAAAAAGATTGGCATTTATGAAATTGCAAATGCTGCCATATTCTTTTTAATGATTTTATTCGCTATACACACATAAAAGCCGGCCTAATCAGGCCGGTTTTTTCAGTATTACTCAGAAATTAATCAATATAGCAGTGCTCAATAAAAATAAAAAATTAGAAATCTTTAAAACTTCAGTAAAATAGGTTGCATTTTTTTCATCCAGTTTCTATAATAAGAGGAACATAAACTCATAAATATGTATATAAATGATTAAATATACAAAATATGTGGAAGGAGCAATTATGAACGTTTCAATTATCGGAACAACCGGATATGGAGGTGCGGAATTGCTTCGTATCCTGAAGCAGCATCCAGAATTTAAGATTAAATCGATCCATTCAACGAAAGAAGACGTCCCCATTTGGAATGAATATCCCCATCTATATGGAATTTTGGACAAGAGTTTAAAGGGGATTGACGCAGACCAAATAGCAGATCAGTCGGATATAGTGTTTCTGGCTACGCCATCCGGTATATCAGGAGAACTTGCTGAAAGTTTTTCAGGCAAAAACATTAAAGTCATTGACCTTTCCGGGGATCTGCGAATCCCAGCTGAAAACTATCTGGAATGGTATAAACACGCTCCTGCTAACGAAGCTCTTGTTGAAAAAGCAGTGTATGGGCTCCCTGAATGGCATCATAACGAAATAGCATCAGCTGAAATCTTATCTAATCCCGGATGCTATCCTACAGCAGCCCTGCTAAGTCTTGCACCTGTCGTCAAAGAAAATTTAATAAATCCAGATTGCATTGTTGTCGATGCAAAATCCGGGGTGTCCGGGGCAGGAAGGGCGCTTTCAAGAACAACAAGCTATGCGGAAGCAAATGAAAATCTGCGGGTTTATAAGGTAAACCAGCATCAGCATACACCCGAAATCGAACAGCAGCTGATGAAGTGGAATTCCGCTTTGAAGCCAATCACATTTACGACCCATCTTCTCCCTATAACAAGAGGTATTATGACAACCAGCTATGTTCAACTGACCAAAGAGTATACTACCTCTCAAATTCTTGAGCTTTATAATTCAGTCTATGAAAAGCAGCCATTTATCCGCATTCGGCCTGAAAATTCATTCCCTTCCGTTAAGGAAGTGGCAGGCTCTAATTTCTGCGATATAGGTGTCCATGCTGACTCGAGAACGGGCAGACTGACTATAGTTTCAGTGATTGATAATTTAATGAAGGGTGCCGCGGGGCAGGCTGTACAAAATGCCAATATAATGAGCGGGTTTGATGAAACAGCGGGCCTTGGATTTGTTCCGCTTTATCCATAAGGAGGTATGATAAATGCAATTAGTGACTCAAACTAAAGTAACTGAACTGCCTATGGGAAGCATCCTTACACCGAAAGGCTTTAGGGCAGCTGGTGTTCATGCAGGGCTTCGCTATTCAAAAAAGGACTTAGGAATGATATTAAGCGACACTCCTGCACAATGTGCAGCTGTATATACAACAAGCCATTTTCAGGCTGCACCACTAATAGTCACACAGGAAAGCATTGCCTCGGAAGGCCTCATTCAGGCTGTCATTGTAAATAGTGCGTGTGCCAACGCCTGTACAGGAGATCAGGGGCTAAAAGATGCTTATCAAATGAGAAAATCTGCTGCTGATAAATTCAATTTGAAGGAACTGCATGTAGCGGTTGCCTCTACTGGTGTCATTGGAGAGTATATGCAAATGGATAAGATAGAAGAGGGCATTAAAATGCTGGAGCCCGGCAATGAGGCATTACACTCAGAAGATTTTCAAACAGCCATTTTAACAACGGATTTAGTGATGAAGAAGTGCTGCTATTCGGCAGTCATTGATGGGAAAACGGTTACGATGGGCGGCTCGGCTAAGGGTTCTGGAATGATTCACCCCAATATGGCAACCATGCTGGCGTTTGTCACAACAGATGCCAATATAGACAGCAGCGATTTGCAGCTTGCTTTAAAACAGGTTACCGATCAAACGTTCAATCAGATAACAGTTGATGGGGATACCTCAACAAATGATATGGTACTTGTTATGGCCAATGGAACTAGCGGTATAAATAAACTTTCACCGGACCATCCAGAGTGGGATGTATTTATCGAGATGCTTTCCAAAACAAGTGAGAGTCTTGCCAAACAGATTGCAAAAGATGGTGAGGGGGCCACAAAGCTGATAGAAGTGGAGGTATCCGGCACAAAATCTGATGACGACGCAAGAATGATTGCGAAGCAGATTGTTGGCTCGAATCTTGTCAAAACTGCTATATATGGGGCGGATGCCAATTGGGGCAGAATTATTGGGGCAATCGGACAGTGCCAGTCCGCAATTGATCCGTCTTCTGTAGATATTGCCATTGGGCCAATCGTTATGTTGAAAAACAGTGAACCACTAGCATTTTCTGAAGAAGTGGCAAAAGAGTACCTATCGAATGCCTTCATTCAGATTACTGTGTATCTCCATCAAGGAGAAGGCAAAGGGAAAGCCTGGGGATGTGACTTATCCTATGATTATGTCAAAATCAATGCAAGCTATCGTACTTGAGGGGGATGCCATTTGAAAAGTATAGTCATAAAGTGCGGCGGCAGTGTAATGGAAGAGCTGGGAAAAGCTTTTTTTGATAGTCTTGAAGAGTTGAAGAATGAGGGATACCAGATTGTTTTTGTTCATGGAGGTGGCCCGGCTATTAATAAAATGCTGGAACTTTATCAAATCCCACATGAATTTGTGAATGGGCTCAGAAAAACGACTCCGGAAGTTCTGGGGGTTGCAGAGATGGTCTTGTCCGGACAGTCTAACCGCAAACTTACCTCACTGATTGAACAGCATGGATTTAGAGGGATTGGCATAAATGGCAGCGATGCGGGATTACTAAAGGGGGATATTATTAATCAGGATGAGCTTGGACTGGTTGGAGAAATAACTGCAGTTAATCATTCAGTCCTGGAGATGTTATTTAACGAGGACTTGGTTCCTGTCATTACACCTATTGCAGCTGCTGTAGACGGCACGAAACTAAATATCAATGCAGACTATGCAGCCGTTGCTGTTGCCAGTGCAATTAATGCGGAACATTGCATCTTTGTAACGGATGTAAAAGGAATTTTCATTGACGGAAACCTCTCGCCTCAGCTTGAAGCTGAGGAAATTGAACAGCATATTAACGATAAAAAAATTTCAGGCGGGATGATTCCAAAAGTAACCTCTGCATTGAAGGCAATCAGCAAAGGCTTAAAAAGCGTAATGATTGTATCAGGCAAAGAAAAATTTTATGAGAATGGAATATGGATTGGCACGAATGTATCTGCAAAGAAGGAGGTCTTAACTTGAGTAATCTATTTCCAACCTATGCCCGGTGGGAGTTGGAGCCGGAAAACGCAGAAGGCAGCTATCTTTTTGATAAAAATGGGAAGCGCTATTTGGACTTTACCTCAGGGATCGGAGTCTGCAATCTTGGTCACCGTCCAGCTGCTGTACAAAAATCAATCAATGAACAGCTGAATAAATTCTGGCATGTTTCCAATTTATTTATGCAGGAGCAGCAGGAGGCTGCAGCAAAATATCTCTCTGAAGCTGCTGGCATGGACCTCGTATTCTTTGCCAACAGCGGAGCAGAAGCAAATGAAGCAGCGATTAAGCTTGCAAGAAAAGCTGCGGGACGGCAAAAAATCATTACTTTTCAGCAATCCTTCCACGGGAGAACCTTCGCAACTATGGCTGCAACAGGCCAGGATAAAATTAAAAAAGGCTATGGTTCCATGCTCGAGACTTTTAAGTATGTTCCCTTTAATGATATTAATGCATTGAAGGATGAAATTGATACTGAAACAGCCGCAGTAATGCTGGAAATTGTACAGGGTGAAGGCGGGATTCACATTGGCAATCAGGAGTTTCTTACAGAGACAGAGCAGCTTTGTAAAGAATACGGAGCGCTGCTAATAGTAGATGAAATTCAGACCGGAATTGGCAGAACGGGTAAAGCCTTTGGATTTCAGCATTTCAACCTTGCTCCCGATATCGTAACCTCTGCAAAAGGTTTGGGAAGCGGATTGCCCATAGGAGCCGTGATTGGAAAAAATGCGTTAGAAGACGTTTTTGGCCCCGGAAGCCATGGGTCGACATTTGGCGGGAATCCGATCAGCATTGCAGCAGCTATCGCTACAATGAACACAATATTTGATGAGGAATTTTTAAAAAGTGTACAGGAAAAAAGTTCATATCTTGCTGAAAAATTGGCAGAATCTCTTGAACAGATTGCTGCTGTTAAGGAAATTCGTTATCTTGGATTGATGGTCGGTATTGAAATAGATATTCCCCTTTCATCATTGTTAAAGGAGTTAAGAGCCAATGGCTTGCTGGCGTTGCCTGCAGGGGAAAATGTATTGCGGCTGCTGCCACCGCTGACAGCAGCAAAATCTGAAATAGATGAAGCAGTTCAAATTTTGCAAGCCACATTAAAGGAATTTTCAAAATCAGCTGTGTAAGCTGTATTATTTTTCAATTTAATGAATAAAAATTAAAATAAATATATAAATATACAGACAGTTTTGAGGTGTTGATAATGGAAGGTTACCTTCATTTAAAGAGCGGACATTCCTATAAGGGCGAATGGCTGACGGATCAGCCTGATAAGGATATAGAAGGAGAAATTGTCTTTTTTACAGGAATGACTGGCTACCAGGAAGTATTAACAGATCCTTCATATAAAGACCAAATTATTGTATTTACGTATCCTTTAATCGGAAATTATGGGATAAATGAGTCCGATTTTGAGAGCAAGAAACCACATGTGGCCGGGGTAATTGTTTATGAAGGAAGCAGGAACCCTTCACATTACAAATCGGCCTATTCACTTCAGGAATACCTTCAGAAGTGGAACATTCCATTATTAGGGCATATGGATACCCGCGCCATAGTAAAGAAAATCCGTTCTGAAGGCAGTATGCCGGCAAAAATGTCATCTTCGGAAACTGTAGGCACCGGATTGCTCCTGCCAAAGGATGAAAAAGTTTGTAAAGTATCTTCCCAAACTATGGAGAGCTTTGGAGATGGCAGCATTCATATAGTTGTCATTGATTTTGGCGCAAAAAAATCAATTGTGGATTCCTTGCTGAAAAGAGAGTGCAGGGTTACATCTGTTCCTTATAATACAAACTTTGAACAGATAAAAAAATTAAATCCAAACGGTGTGGTGCTTTCAAACGGGCCTGGAGACCCAAAAGAATTAAAAAGCATCCTCCCGGAATTAAAAAAGGTGCTGGAGCTGTATCCTGCATTGGGAATTTGCCTTGGCCACCAGCTGGCTGCTTTAGCATTTGGCGGCAACACAAAGAAACTATCTTTTGGCCACAGAGGTGCCAACCATCCGATTGCAGATATGAAGAAAGGCACAGTCTTTATGTCATCACAAAATCACAGCTATGTGGTTGATGAAGAAAGCATAAAAGATACAGAGTTTAAAACCCGCTATGTAAACTTGCATGACCAGTCAATTGAGGGACTAATGCATAAGGTTCTGCCAATCCATACGGTGCAATTCCATCCGGAAGCCCATCCGGGACCTGCAGATGGTGATTATATTTTTGATGAGTTTATGAACATGATTCAAGAGGAGAATAGGAGAGTTTTTGCTTATGCCTAAAGACACCAGTATCCAATCCATATTAGTAATCGGCTCCGGCCCGATTGTCATCGGGCAGGCAGCAGAATTTGATTACGCAGGCACACAGGCTTGCGCTGCATTAAAGGAAGAAGGTTATAAAGTTATCCTCGTTAATAACAATCCTGCTACCATCATGTCTGACAAAGCTTTTGCTGACAAAGTCTACTTTGAGCCGATGACAGCTGACAGCCTTGAGAAGATTATAAAGAAAGAACGTCCCGATGGCCTGCTTGCTACACTGGGAGGCCAGACAGGATTAAATCTTGCATTTAAACTGAGTGAGTCAGGAGTGCTTGAACGTTATGGAGTGAAGCTTTTGGGCAGCAGTATTGAATCCATCAAAAAAGGTGAAGACCGGGAAGCTTTTCGTAAGCTGATGAACGAGCTTAACGAACCTGTTCCTGAAAGCATCATTGTCCATGAAGTGGAAGAAGCCATACAATTTGCCCATGAAATTGGATTCCCTATTATCGTGCGTCCAGCTTATACTCTGGGCGGAACAGGCGGAGGCATAGCACGAGACTTTGTTGAACTGACGTCTCTGGTGCAGGGCGGCTTAAAAGAGAGTGCGATCAGCCAATGCCTGGTTGAAAAAAGCATAGCAGGATTTAAGGAAGTAGAATACGAGGTCATGCGGGATTCACAGAATACGTGTATCACTATTTGCAATATGGAAAATATTGATCCTGTAGGGGTTCATACCGGTGACTCAATTGTTGTTGCCCCTTCACAAACCTTAACAGATGATGAGTATCAGATGCTGAGATCAGCATCAATTAAGATCATTTCAGAGCTTGGCATTATTGGAGGGTGCAACATTCAGTTTGCCCTTGATCCGCATAGTAAGAATTATTACTTGATTGAAGTTAATCCCAGAGTCAGCAGGTCATCTGCTCTTGCTTCCAAAGCAACAGGGTATCCAATTGCAAGAATGGCTGCAAAGCTTGCAGTCGGGTATACCTTATCCGAGATTATCAACCCTGTAACAGGAGACACATTCGCAAGCTTTGAACCAGCTCTGGATTATGTCATCGTTAAGTTTCCAAAGTGGCCTTTTGATAAATTTCCTTCTGCAGACCGCAAACTCGGAACGCAAATGAAAGCAACCGGAGAAGTAATGGGCATTGACCGGAATCTGGAACGGGCTCTCTTAAAGGCAATCCATTCACTTGAAGTGAAGGGAAATGATTTGAAATCACCTGACTTATCAGCTAAATCGATGGCCTCACTTGAGGAATTGCTATTAAAGCAGACTGATGAAAGATTTTTTACAGTGATTGAATTACTCCGGAGAAATTACTCAATAGAAGCTTTACAATCTATCACGAAAATAGATTATTTCTATCTCAATATACTCAGTGAAATGGTAAAACTGGAAAAACAAATTTCTGCCTTAACACTTGATGAAGCAACAAAAGAAGAGCTGCAGCTTTTTAAGGAAAAAGGCTTCAGTGATAAGTTTCTTGCATTGGAATGGAAAGTTACGGAGAAAGCAATCAGGGACAAACGCAAAAAGGCTGGCATTCTTCCAGCCTATAAAATGGTTGACACATGCGCTGCTGAATTTGAAGCACAATCTAATTATTATTACTCCAGTTATTTTGGCGAAAATGAACAAGTGAAGAGTGATAAGAGGAAAGTCCTGATTATCGGAAGCGGCCCCATTAGAATTGGGCAGGGCATTGAATTTGATTATTGCTCCGTTCAGGGAGTGTTTGCTCTGAAAGATGAAGGCGTTGAGACAATCATGATTAATAATAACCCTGAAACGGTAAGTACGGACTATACAACTGCTGACAGGCTATATTTTGAACCGCTTATCCTTGAAGATATTTTAAATGTAATTGAAGCCGAAGGGATATCCGAAGTCATTGTGCAGCTTGGAGGCCAAACAGCTCTGAATTTGGCATCTGAACTTGAAGAGTGTGGAGTTACCCTTCTGGGAACAAACTCAAAAACCATTGATGCATTAGAAGATCGGAAGCTTTTTTATCAGCTATTGGATGATTTGAAAATCCCGAGAATAAACGGAGATGTTGTCTACTCAGAAGCCGAGCTCAAAGAAGCAGCAGAAAAAATAAGATTCCCGATTCTGGTCCGCCCTTCCTATGTTATAGGCGGCAGAGGGATGGAACGTATTTCCTCAGCTGCTGAGCTGGAGCGTTATTTAAATAAGGGTGAGGTCCCTTATCCGATTTTAATTGATCAATTCGTGCATGCTTCAGAAGCTGAGCTTGATCTGGCAGCAGACGGAAAACATATCTGTGCACCGGCAATAATGGAGCATATCGAGAAAACAGGAGTGCATTCGGGTGACAGCATGTCTGTTCTCCCGCCGCAAAATCTTTCAGTTAATATCCAGAATAAAATGCTTGCCTATGCAAAAGCAATTGTGCAAAAGCTCCAGTATAAAGGACTCATGAATATTCAGTATATCGTTAATGGAGAAGAGGTATTTATTCTTGAAATAAATCCACGTGCGAGCAGAACAGTACCTATTATCAGCAAGGTCACAGGCGTGCAGCTGGTAGAGGTAGCGACAAAAATATTGCTTGGGAAATATAATTTGTCGAAAGATGAAATTCCAGCTGCTGAGAAACTTCCATTTGTTTGTGTGAAATTCCCGGTTTTCTCAAATTATGCTTTAAAGGGATTGGACAGCAAAGTGGGTCCTGAAATGAAATCAACTGGTGAGGGCATTTCACTGGCACAAAATTATGAGGAAGCAATCAGGAAGTCTTTCCATGCTGGTTTAAATGGTGTCAAAGGCAAATGTGTCGTAATAGCAAACGCTCCAAAATCAGAAGAATTAATTCCTTATTTTAATCAAGCTAAAGTTGAGCCTGTGTTTCTGACTCAAGATAATATGGACTGGAGTGCGGATGAAACCTTCGCTTTATATAATCCTGGCATGAATGAAGAAGATAAAAAAATGAGGGAAATGGGAACAAAAAACAGAATTTTGACTTTCAGTGAACAGGAAACACTTATTGCATTATTAAATTCAATGTCAGTAGGTGAGTGGGATGTTAAATCCATAGAAGATTGGCATGGCATAAAAAATCAAACTGGAGAGAAGGAAGTGAGCGTCTTATGATTTCAATTCAGGCCGCTGCTAAAAGTTTAAATATTAAAGGAAAGGATTTTCTGACACTTGCAGACTTTTCACCAGAGGAAATTAAGGGGCTGCTGGAAAAAGCAAAACTATTAAAAGAAGCTCATCTGCAGGGTGCAGAGACTTCCATCCTCAAGGGCAAAATTCTTGGCATGATTTTTGAAAAATCGTCTACTCGTACAAGAGTATCGTTTGAAGCAGGAATGCTTCAGCTTGGGGGGCACGCCCTTTATTTAAACAGCCAGGATCTTCAGCTTGGAAGAGGAGAAAGCATTGCGGATACAGCTAAAGTGCTTTCTCAGTATGTCGATGCCATTATGATCCGCACATTCTCACATGAGAAGATCCAGGAACTGGCTTATCATGCAGCCATTCCGGTTATTAACGGTTTGACGGACCTTTATCATCCTTGCCAGGCTCTCGCAGACCTTCTTACAATCGAAGAGATAAATGGGGAGTTAAAAGGCCAAAACCTTGTATATGTAGGTGATGGCAATAATGTAGCCCATTCTTTAATGATTGCTTCTGCCAAGATGGGAGTAAATATCACGATTGCATGTCCTGAAGGGTATGAGCCGGATAAATCAGTTCTTCAGCTATCACAAGAGTTTGCCGGAGAAAACGGTTCAAAGGTAATTGTAACATCTAACCCTGAGGAAGCAGTTGTTAACGCCGATGCCATCTATACAGATGTCTGGACGAGCATGGGCCAGGAAGCAGAGAATGAAAAGAGACTGACGGACTTTGCTGACTATCAGGTTAATGAATATCTTGTCCAAAATGCCAAAAAAGATTACATCTTTTTGCATTGCCTGCCTGCCCATCGCGGTGAGGAAGTTACTGCAGAAGTAATTGATGGAAACAATTCTGCTGTCTTTCAGCAGGCAGGGAATAGACTTCATGTTCAAAAAGCCATTCTTTCCGAGATATTATAATGAAAAAGCCTTCTCAACGATGAGAAGGCTTTTTCATTAAGATAGGAAATAAACAAGCGGTCCAACAATAAAACAGTAAATGGCAAAATACTTCAAGTTCCCTTTAGCCATAATATTCATAAACCATTTCAGTGAGAAGTAAGATGCAACCAGTGAGGCAAAAAACGCAATGGTATAAGGCAAAGCATATTCAGTTAAATTAGGATCCGTTAATATGTCGTTAAAACCCAGGATCATTCCGCCGACACTTACAGGTATATATAAAAGGAATGAAAACCTTAAAGCTGTTTCCTGTTTCATCCCCAAACCCATTGCGGCTACAATGGTAGCACCGGAACGGCTGATTCCGGGTATCAGGGCAACAGCCTGGGCAAGACCTACTATGATTGCATCCTTATAAGATAATTCAGCATCACTTTTTCGTCCACGCATATTACGGATCAGCCATAACGCAAGTCCCGTTACGATAAGAGTGATCCCCACTGTCTTTATATTAGCAAGGTGCTCATCAATAAAATCCTCGAACAAAATGCCAACAACACCGGCAGGAATGGTCCCGATAATTAAGTAAATGATAAACCGAAAGTCTGATTCTGCCTGTTTATCTTTGACTGTAATGTATGCAAGGCCATTACGGATCAGTCTCATGATATCTTCCCTGTATATAAGAAGAACTGCTAATAATGATGCTGTATTTACAAGAAGGGCAAAGCTTAGCCCTTTGATATCAAGGTCGAAAAAATGCTGGGCAATCTCAAGATGCCCGCTCGATGAAATTGGAATAGGCTCTGTAAAGCCCTGAAATAGTCCTAAAAACAAATATTTAAGCAATGTTATAAAATCAGCCACAAGTAAATCCTCCATTATGTAATCCCATACCTCCTCATTTAACTATAATAATCACAGCAGAGTAAAGTAATATCCATTCGCTCATTTTTAATGCGATGCCAATAGTTTCCCTCATGAGAGATGTAAGAGTGGAGATAATAATAAGTGATTTACGATTAAAGGAGGTATTCAGCATGGGGCAAAACAGACAATTTAAGCCTGGCAAGAAAGCGCCGAATAATGGAATTTATATAGAAATTGGCGAAACTGGAAGTAACGTCAATAATCCGCAGATGCTTAAAATGAGAGCTGGAGACCAATTTCCGGAAACATCCAATCATAACCGGGTTTGGACGTATAAAAGAAAGCCTTGATTCTGATTATTTATTAAAAAGATGGGGAATTAGCATAAAAATAAGCCATCCAACGCGGGTGGCTTTTTAAAGTAATGAAACCTGCTGATAACTTTACATATGAAAAGATTGGATTATAATAAAATTAAAAGGTCAAAAAAGGTCAAATAGGAGAGGGTGCATAATGGATTTAAATCGAATGACAGAGCGGCTTCAGGAAGGGTTATTGAACGCCCAGTCACTTGCTATACGCGAGCAGCATCAGGAGGTGGATGAAGCCCATTTATTGCTCGCTTTTATGGAGCAGGAAAACAGTCTTATTTCATCCATACTGACAAAAGTGCAGATGCCTGCTGAATTTTTTATAAATAAAATGGAGGAAGACTTGCGGAAAAAACCTCAGGTATCAGGTTCAGGTACCGAACAAAGGAAATTGTATATAACCGGTAAACTGCAGCGTCTTCTGGCAGATGCAGAAAATTATATGAAGTTCTATCAGGATGAATTCATGTCAGTAGAGCATGTTTTCATGGCTGCTGCTGCAGGGGAAACCGAAACGGCTGAAGCTTTAAAGTCAAACGGAATCAATAAAGATGATGTGGAGCAGGCGATTAAAGAGATTAGGGGGAATCAGAGGGTGATATCGCAAAATCCGGAATCAACATATGAGGCTTTAAAGAAGTATGGACGTGATCTTGTAGCGGAGGTTAAACAGGGAAAAGTTGATCCTGTTATTGGCCGGGATAGCGAAATCAGGCATGTCATTCGCATTCTTTCAAGAAAAACCAAAAACAATCCAGTTTTGATAGGCGAACCTGGGGTAGGCAAAACGGCCATTGTTGAAGGACTGGCACAAAGGATTGTGCGCAAGGATGTTCCTGAAGGCCTCAAGGATAAAACCATTTTCGCCCTTGATATGAGCGCTTTAATTGCCGGGGCTAAGTTCCGGGGAGAATTTGAGGAAAGACTGAAGGCAGTATTAAGTGAAGTCAAAAAAAGCGAAGGCAGAATCCTTCTTTTTATTGATGAACTTCACACCATTGTGGGAGCCGGCAAAACAGAAGGTGCTATGGATGCAGGGAATATGCTGAAGCCTATGCTTGCCAGAGGAGAATTGCACTGTATAGGAGCTACCACACTTGAGGAACACCGCAAATATATCGAAAAAGACCCTGCCTTGGAACGGCGCTTTCAGCAGGTATTGGTTCAAGAGCCGGATGTAGAGGATACAATCTCAATCCTTAGAGGGCTGAAAGAGCGCTTTGAAATCCATCATGGAGTCAATATTCACGATCGGGCTATAGTGGCTGCCGCTACCTTATCAGACAGGTATATTACAGACCGATTCCTTCCTGATAAAGCGATTGACTTAGTTGACGAAGCTTGTGCCATGATCAGGACGGAAATTGATTCTATGCCATCTGAATTGGATGAAGTTACAAGAAGGGTCATGCAGCTTGAAATTGAGGAAGCTGCTTTAAGGAAAGAAAGTGATGAAGGGAGCAAACAGAGGCTTGCAGACCTGCAGAAAGAGCTTGCCGAATTAAAAGATCAGGCTAATAGTATGAAAGCAAAATGGCAGCTTGAAAAAGAAGGAATCCAGAAAGTCCAGGAAAAGCGTGAGCAGCTTGAGAAAATGCGCCGTGATCTGGAAGAAGCAGAAAATAATTATGACTTGAATAAAGCTGCAGAACTGCGCCATGGACGAATTCCTTCTTTAGACAAGGAATTGAAAGAGCTTGAGAATACCGTTAACCAGAATCAAGGGGACAGGTTACTGAGAGAGGAAGTTACAGAAGAAGAGATTGCAGGGATTGTTGCAAGATGGACTGGTATTCCAGTGGTCAAGCTTGTTGAAGGAGAACGTGAAAAGCTTCTTCGTCTTGAGAGCATCCTTCATGAAAGAGTGATTGGCCAGGATGAAGCGGTGCAGCTAGTGTCAGATGCTGTCCTAAGGGCAAGGGCAGGAATAAAAGATCCAAACCGCCCAATTGGCTCATTCATCTTCCTTGGCCCCACCGGAGTGGGAAAAACAGAATTGGCTAAGGCACTTGCACAGTCACTGTTCGATAGTGAAGAACAAATAATCAGAATTGATATGTCCGAATATATGGAAAAACATGCTGTATCAAGATTGATTGGTGCTCCTCCGGGGTATGTAGGATATGAGGAAGGCGGTCAGCTTACAGAAGCTGTGAAAAGAAAGCCATACTCAGTCATCCTGCTCGATGAAATTGAAAAGGCTCATCCTGAAGTATTCAATATCCTTCTGCAAATGCTTGACGACGGAAGGATCACTGACTCGCAGGGCAGGACTGTTGATTTTAAAAACACGGTTATCATTATGACTTCCAATATTGGTTCTCATTTTCTTCTGGAACGTTCTGCTGGTGAAGAAAACATTTGCGAAGAAACCAGGGACAATGTACTTGGACAGCTTCGGAGCCATTTCCGTCCGGAGTTTTTAAACAGAGTGGATGAAATTATTCTGTTTAAGCCTTTAGCTCTTAATGAAATAAAAGGAATTGTCTTAAAATTAATTACTCAGCTTCAATCAAGATTATCAGATCAGCATATTAAGTTGAGTATAAAAGATAATGCCAAAGAATATATTGCAGAAAACGGGTTTGATCCTGTCTATGGAGCCAGGCCGCTTAAACGTTTTATTCAAAGAAATGTGGAAACAGCGCTCGCACGCAAAATAATCGCAGGGGAAATTAAGGATTACAGTGAAATTGTCATTTCCGCAGATAACGGAAAAATTGAATTGCAAGTAAAATAAGGCTTTAATGAAAAGAATCATCCTGAACAAATCAGGATGACTCTTTTCATTTCATGAATAAGCTGCAGATTAGTGAAGGCCTTCTTTTTCAACAGGACCTTCAGGAATAATGGAAGCGACAACAAAAATTAAGACAGTTGTACCAACCGCAAGAATGGTGCCGGTTACAAAATCATAAGGCGCTCCAAGCATTGAAGAAACCACGTAGGTTAACATTTGAACAAGAAGGAAAGTCCAGAAGAATGTCCAAAAGAATCTCATCTATTTCACCTCTAACATAATTAATCCCTTTTCATATTAGCATAAGCTATTAAAGAAATAAATTTATTTTTACACTTTTCACTCTGTGATGAACTTGTCTAAAACTAGGCAAATCCCCCTTTCATTTTATTTTTACTCACATACATTATTATGAACAAACTTGCAAAGGAGTTTTACAATGGAAAGCCGGAACTTCCAGCTGGATACAGAATGGTGCATGATTCATTACCCAAACAAACCAAGTGGTTTCGGTATTCTGGTTATTGGGGATGATCGGCACTTTGTTGACAGGAACTGTAGTTTTTGGACTCAAAATGAAGGGAAATATTCATTAATTAAGAATCTTAGAGAAGATGGCTATACTCTTTTTTACTCCAACCTTTACGGCAGGCACTGGGGAAGCAACCGGGCTGTCGAAAAGGCACAATGCTTATATGAGCATATCCTGCGTACGGAAATTATCAATGAAAAAATCCACATTATTGCTGAAGGCATGGGAGCATTGGTAGCCCTTAGATTATTGCATGAAATGAGCGATTTAATCCGTTCAGCCGTATTAATAAATCCCATTCTCTCACTAAAGCACCATCTCGATCAGGAAAAAGAGCATAAGTTTTTTTATAAAAAACTATTAAAAGAACTGGCAGTTTCATATGAAATTGAAACAGATAAAGTAACAGAGCTGCTCACCAAACATGAAAAAAATCTCACCTCAGGCGTTAAAGTCCCAGTCAGAATCATTCAGGTTCTGGCTGGCGGTAGAGCCTACAAGCAATCAGAATATTTAAAGAAACGATCAATTCAATGGGAAAATGAAAATAGCCCTGTCTCTGTATTCTATATCCTTCCAGATAAAAAACAGCGAATGTCTTCTCAAATGACAAGCTTCTTTAGTAAGTATGAAAAGGTACTATAAATATCCGCTGCCATTCCACTATGAAATAAAGACAGCCCCTGAAGCATAGTATACATTAATATGCTTCCGAGGAGGAGTGAAAATGGACAGGGCAGTTATATTAGGGACGTTCGAATTTATAGGATTCAGCCTGTGCAAGCATCTTCTTGAAAAAGGCTGTGAAATAGAAGGAGTTCATTTCAATAAGGAAAAGGATAAAGGTTTAATTCACGAAAAACGCCTGGAAATCGGACGAAATGCTAATTTCTATGAAAGAAAGTATTCATCATGGATCAAATCTATAAGAGAAATACGAAAAAATGACGTAATTTTTATAGATATATATGATCTATATATAAAGAATGAGCTTGCTTCTTTAAGGGAGAAAGAGCTTATTGAGGAGTTTTTTCTGAAAAATTTGGCTGAGTTTAAGAACCTTCAAGTGAAAATCGTGTTCCTGCTCCCAATTCAGTGGCTTAAAGATATGAGCAGGACACACAGCCGCTTGGAAGATGCAATTGATGTATTTAAAGAAAACAGTATATCGGTTACATCCTTTTACCTGCCTGTTATTTACGGCCCATGGCAGCCAGAGGAATTTAGCTTTCATCAGGCTTTTAGGAGTGGAAAAAGGGTAAAGATAAGTGAAAGGGAATGGATACATGATGCTATTTTTATTGATGATCTCGTCTTTTCCTTATCAGAATCTGCAGAAGAGCATTTAGGAGATTCCTATCTATTAGTCAGCAGCGTACCAGGACATTGGCAAAAATGTGCAGAATATCTTTCACTTGATTATAATGAAAATTGGAACAGTCCTGATCTGCCAAAAGGGAAAGTTATTGAAAAAGCAATTAAGAGTTCAGCGAAATTCTCCGACGGGCTAGAGAAGCAAAGAAGTCATATTAATACTTTAAAGAGCCTGGATGGTTTGTAACGAAAAAAATCTTTCCATTTAACATACAGACAAGGTAGAATTGAATTAGTCTGGTAAAATAAACCGGTCATGCCATTGTATGAAGGGTAAGACAGAGAGGCGGAGAAAAGGAGATGCATAAGACATTAGCGAAATTAGGGATCCTTTTTTTGTGCCTTCTTTTATTGGCCTCCTGCAGACATGAGATGTCTACAGGAAAACTAGAGAAAGCTGGATTATTAGTGCCCGATACAATCAATGATCAGGTATGGGGAACTAAAGGCTATAAAGGCATGTTAAAGATTCAATCCCACTATAATGTTGAGGTTTATTATAAAGAAGGCATGAATTCTGAGATGGTTGTTGAAAGAGCTGTTCAAGAATTTGACCAAAAAGGTGTGAACCTGATTTTTGGACATGGCAATGAATATGCGGCATACTTTAATAACATTTCTAAAAAATACCCTGACATTCATTTTGTCAGCTTTAATGGCAATGCCCAAAATGACAATACCACCAGCTTGAATTTTGAAGCATATGCAATGGGTTTCTTCGGCGGTATGGTTGCAGGCCATATGACAGAAACCAAGAATGTAGGGATGCTGGCAGCTTTTGAATGGCAGCCGGAAGTAGAAGGTTTTTATGAAGGTGTAAGCTATATTGATGATAGTATAAACGTGCAAATCCAATATGTCGGCAACTGGGACAATGATAATAAAGCCATAGCTCTTTTGGACAAAATGATTTCCAATAAGGCGGATGTTGTCTATCCTGCAGGAGATGGGTATAATGTTCCTGTCATCGAAAAGCTAAAAGAAGAAGGGCTATATGCAATCGGCTACATTTCCGACCAGTCTGATCTGGGGGAATCAGTCGTCTTAACCAGCACGATTCAGCATGTCGATGTTTTGTATGAACTAGTGGCATCAAAATTCAACGAAGGCGAACTGGAATCAGGGAACCTATCCTTTGATTTCAAAGATGAAGTTATTTCACTGGGCAAATTCAGTCCTGACGTTGACGAAGAATTTAAAAAAGAACTGGACGCTGCCATTGAGAATTACAAAAAAACAGGCAAACTGCCCAACGAGTAATCTACATACATAGGAGGTACTACAGGGATGCAGCCAAATGAAAAAAACATGGAATTCATGCAAATCGCCATGAAATACCTGCCAGAAGCCAAAAAGCAGCTAGACGAAGCAGGCATCGAACTATCCATGGAAATGATCCAGCCATTCATGACACTGTTCACAAAAGTCATGAACGAAGCCTACGAAATGGGCAAAGCGGATGCTTTGAAAGGTGAAGAATAATGAGAAACCAGCCTATTGGGCTGGTTTTTTTGTTTGGATTCGTATATAGCCGCGCGCAATCAAACGAGTCTCCTCTAAAGGAGGAGTTCGCACATAAACCAGGAAAATCCTCGCGCAAAAGAAAGAAGTCAGTGCTGAAACGGGATAGATCCGCGTGCGAAGTAAAGAAGCTCGCGCAAAAAGATGTGGTGGTTCGCGCCTGTTCAATGTCATTCCTGCAAGTCCTTTGCGGTTGTTAGAAAAGAAGGGAAGTGGTGTTGTGTTAAAGGTAAAATGGTTTCAGGAACGGGCCATATGGAAGCATTAACAGACTATCTTTTGCTTTTTAATTCTAAAATAACAAATAAAGATGCCGGGGTTATTTAAATCTTGAATCCAGGCATACAGCATATAGGATATTAAAATCTTTAAATCTATCCGGAGTTGGACCAGCAAAAACCAGGATATATTTAAAAGTCAACGTATGATGAATAGCCCCTACCCCTGCTTCTTCAAAAACATCTCCAGCAAAGGTCCTGCTTTTTTTAGCAATGGCTTTAACTGATGAGCCGAACTCATTAGTGTATCAATGTTACCCATTAGTTCCTCTAAGTTAATATTGTTAAGAATATTGTTCTCATTTTCGCTTGCAGAATCATTTCTTTCATTAGTTGCCCTGCTCCTTCCGCCAAGCAGCCATTCATCAGCTTCATGAACATTTCTGTTCTTGCCTCCAAAAAGCCAGTCATCTTTCCTCTCGAGCTCATTTTCTTCTTCTGTTGGTCTGTTTCTTCTTGCTCTTTCCCCAAATAAAAAATGAGTTAATGGGTCTCCTGTATTTTCATTTTCTTTATATTCCTCATCAAGCATATGCCGATATCCTCCTTTCAGATGCCTATATAACAGCATATGAACAAAAATTTGCAGGGTATAGACATTTGTCAGTATTAAGTCCGCGCAGGTAAAAAGTGTTGCGTTCTTATATATACTTTTGCTAAAATTAGTACCAAGTCATAATAATTGATAATAATATATAAATAGAGAATGGGTTTGTAAATACGAAAGGGAGTGGGACTCCATGAATGCTGGAATTATAGGAATCGGAAGATATCTTCCTGAAAAAGTGGTAACAAATGCTGATTTGGAAAAAATAGTTGATACTTCTGATGAATGGATTCGGACTAGAACTGGAATTGAGGAAAGAAGAATTGCGGATGATAGCATAGACACTTCTGATATGGCATATGAGTCAGCAATTAAAGCTTTGGATAATGCAGGCATTGAAGCAGAGGACCTAGATCTTATTTTAGTAGCAACAGTTACACCAGATAACCCATTTCCCTCTGTAGCCTGCATGCTTCAGGAGCGTTTGAAAGCCAGCAAGGCGGCGGCAATGGATATTAGCGCTGCGTGTGCAGGTTTCATGTATGGTATCATAACTGCAAATCAGTTTATTGAAACAGGAACATATAAACATGTTTTAGTAGTAGGTGTTGAAAAGCTTTCAAAAATTACAGACTGGAATGACCGAAATACAGCTGTTTTATTTGGAGACGGAGCAGGTGCAGCGGTAATTGGACCGGTCTCTGATGGCCGCGGAATATTATCATTTGAATTAGGAGCAGATGGAACAGGCGCAAAGCATCTATATCAGGATGAATATATCATCATGAACGGACGCGAAGTGTTCAAATTTGCGGTACGCCAAATGGGAGAAAGCTGCATAAACGTACTTGATAAGGCTGGACTATCCAAAGAGGATGTAGATTTTCTTATTCCGCACCAGGCAAATATCCGCATTATGGAAGCGTCACGCCAGAGGCTTGAGCTTCCGGTTGAAAAAATGTCAAAAACCGTGGATAAATACGGAAATACTTCTGCTTCTTCGATTCCAATTGCTTTGGTGGAAGAAGTGGAAGCCGGTAAAATTAAAGATGATGATTTGCTCGTAATGGTCGGCTTCGGCGGAGGGCTAACGTGGGGAGCCATTGCCATGAGATGGGGAAGGTAAGAGGCCTCATTTTAAATATGATGATAATCTAAAAGGAGCTGCAATTAAAATGAATAAGAGAAGAGTTGTCGTTACAGGCATTGGTGCTGTAACTCCGCTTGGAAATAATACAGAAACGACATGGAATAATATTAAATCAGGGGTTTCAGGAGTAGGGCCGCTGACTAGATTAAATGCAGATGAATATCCGGCTAAGGTAGCTGCTGAGGTAAAAGATTTCAATCCTGAAGAATTCTTTGACAAAAAAGATGCCAGAAAGATGGACCGTTTTACACATTATGCTGTTGCTTCATCCTTAATGGCCGTAAAGGATGCAAACCTTCAGATTACAGATGAAAATGCTCATCGCATCGGTGTTTGGATCGGTTCAGGAATCGGCGGAATGGAAACCTTTGAAAATCAATATGAAACATTTTTGAAGCGTGGATACAGAAGGGTCAGCCCATTTTTCGTGCCAATGATGATTCCGGACATGGCAACTGGCCAGGTTTCAATTTATTTAGGGGCAAAAGGCTTTAACTCCTGTACGGTTACCGCATGTGCCACTGGAACAAACTCTATTGGAGATGCCTTTAAGGTTATTCAGCGCGGCGATGCCGATGCGATGATCACAGGAGGAGCAGAAGCACCAATCACAAAAATGTCTGTAGCCGGATTTTGTGCCAACACGGCTCTTTCAACCAATCCAGATCCAAAAACAGCCAGCCGTCCCTTTGATCAAGACCGTGATGGATTTGTAATTGGAGAAGGTGCGGGAATCGTAGTTCTTGAGGAACTGGAACATGCACTTGCCCGCGGCGCAAAAATTTACGCTGAAATCATTGGCTATGGCGCTACCGGAGATGCTTATCATATCACTGCACCTGCTCCAGGCGGGGAAGGCGGAGCAAGAGCCATGAAAATGGCGATTGAAGATGGCGGCTTAAAGCCGGAAGATATTGATTATATTAATGCACATGGTACAAGTACCGATTATAATGATAAATTTGAAACATTGGCAATCAAAGAGGTGTTCGGAGAGCATGCCTACAAATTGGCGGTAAGCTCGACAAAATCAATGACAGGACATCTTCTGGGAGCGGCAGGCGGAATTGAAGCCATCTTCACAGTTTTGGCAATGAAGGAAGGTATAATGCCGCCAACCATGAATCTTGAAAACCCAGATCCTGAATGTGATCTCGATTATGTGCCAAATCAGGCCAGGGAAAAAGAAATAAAAGCAGCAATGAGCAATTCCCTGGGCTTTGGGGGCCACAATGCCACCATTGTCTTCAAAAGATACGAATAATAAATAAATCGGAGCTGATTCGAAGGATGTTAATTTGTCCTTTGAATCAGCTTTTATTTTTGCTGCACGAAGCGAAACAGAACCAAAATGCTGCCACCTACATAAAATCCAGTATATGGGGGTGGTAAAAATGGGATAGTCAAAACAGATTTATGGCTGGAGGAAAGTTTCAATGAACCATTAAAAATATGTGAAAAACTTACCGAACCATTCAATGATCATAATTCCCGAAAAATATATGAATACTTAATGGATTTTGGCATGTATAAACCGGACCGGTTCAGCAGGAACACTTTCAATGAATTAAAAGAAAAAGAGGCATGGGATATAGTAGAAAAAATATACTTGAAATATAGGGAAAAGTGGGCTGGACCAAGTATTGATGTATACATCTTCCCATCAGCAGCAGGCGGACTTTTTTCACGGCCGCCAGGCAAATCGGGGGTTTCTTTCGAAAAGATGCTCTTTCTGTTTCTCCCTTTTCATATAGACAAAGACGAAATTGAAGCTCTTTTTGTACATGAATACCATCATACATGCAGAATAAATTCTCAGAAAAAAAACCTGGAAGAGTTTACGCTTCTTGATTCCATTATATTGGAGGGGCTCGCCGAACATGCTGTAGAAATACACTGCGGAAAAAAATACAGGGGAACCTGGTGCAGCAGATATTCAAAAGAAGAGATCAGGAATTTCTGGAATAAATTGATCAAAGAGCATTTAAAACTAAAAAAAAATGAAAGACTTCACCAGAGGTTATTATTTGGTGAAAAACCATATCCGCCATTACTTGGTTACGCAGCCGGCTATGAGATTGTAAGAGACTTTAGAGAGAAAAAAAGTTATTCTACAAAACTATCTTTTAGTGAACCGTCCGAATATTTTGTGGATCAAACTTTATATAAACTGGAATCATAATCGCTTTAAAGCCCTAAAATGCGGGCTTTTTTTTTAGTATAGAAAAATGAATTTTAACAAATTTTAAAAAAATCTTGCAATTGTAATAACTTTGTAATAATATTTTAGACAAATAGAAAGAATTAACAGAATAATTCAAATAGGTAAGAGGTGTCCTATGACCGCTAAATCCCATCAACATACAGACGCACCATTACTAGAGGTGAAGAATTTAGAAACGGCTTTTTCCATAGATGGTACATACTATAACGCAGTAGATAATGTTTCCTTTCGGGTTAAACCTAGGCAAATAGTTGGCATCGTAGGGGAGTCTGGCTGCGGTAAATCAGTCATGAGCCTTTCCGTTATGAAGCTTCTTCCAAAAGGAATAGGACAAATCCGAAACGGCGAAATCATCTTTGATGGTGTCCATTTGGAGAATATGACAGATTCAGAGATTAATAAAATCAGGGGTAAGGATATCGCAATGATATTCCAGGAGCCTATGACTTCTTTAAATCCTGTATTCTCTATCGGCTTCCAGCTGCAGGAAGTTTTATTCAATCATATGAAAATATCCAAAAAAGAAGCCCGGCTAAAGAGTATTGCACTATTAAAAAGTGTGGGAATATCAAGGCCAGAAAAAATTGTTGATGAATATCCGCATCAGCTTTCAGGGGGAATGAGGCAAAGGGTCATGATCGCCATCGCCATTGCATGCCAGCCAAAGCTACTGATAGCCGATGAGCCGACAACTGCACTGGATGTAACAGTACAAGCCCAAATTTTAGAGCTTTTAAAGGAAATCCAGGAAGTCAATGATATGTCCGTCATTCTGATTACTCATGACCTTGGTGTTGTGGCTGAAATGTGCGATGAAGTAATCGTAATGTATGCGGGGAAAATTGCAGAACGAACAGATGTAGACTCGTTATTCCATAATCCAAAACATCCTTATACCCAGCTCTTAATGGGTGCCATTCCGAAAATGGATGAAGAAGTGGAAAAGCTAAGCACAATAAAGGGAATTGTGCCTTCATTAAAAAATATGCCTAAAACAGGCTGCAAATTTGCGGCGCGCTGCCCAAAGGCTTTGCCTGAATGTCAGACAGTTACACCTCAATTGGCAGAAAATGAAGAAGGACATGAGGTTGCCTGTCTGCTTTACGAGACAAGCCAGCCGAAACAAGAGGTGAACGCATAATGAGTACAGAGCATAATAATACAGCTGTCTTAAAAAAGAATAAAAGCAGCAATGATGTTCTTTTAGAAGTTAAGAACCTAAAAACTTACTATCCAATAAAAGGCGGAATCCTTAGAAAGACTGTAGCAGTCGTTAAGGCAGTCGATGATGTTTCCTTTGAAATCAAAAAAGGGGAGACATTGGGGCTGGTTGGAGAATCAGGATGCGGAAAATCTACAACAGGCAGAACAATCCTCAGACTTCTTGAACCTACAGATGGACAAATCATTTTTGACGGACAGGATATCACAAATGTGAGAGGAACCAGCCTGAGGAAAATCCGCCAGGACTTCCAGATGGTGTTCCAGGATCCATATGCATCCTTAAATCCAATGATGATGGTTGGGCATCTTGTGTCAGAACCAATAAGGAATTATAACAGTAAATCCGAAAAGGATCTGAAGCCTAAAGTTATGGATTTGCTTGCAAAAGTTGGACTGCCTGAAGATGCATATTATAAATATCCGCATGAATTTTCAGGAGGGCAAAGACAGCGTATCGGAATCGCAAGAGCACTGGCTTTAAGACCTAAGCTGATTATTGCGGATGAGCCTGTCTCTGCTCTGGACGTATCCGTTCAGTCGCAAGTATTGAATCTTTTGAAAGAGCTTCAGGATGAATTTGATCTCACTTTCTTATTTATTGCCCACGATTTGAGTGTAGTTAAACATATGAGTGACCGGATAGGGGTTATGTATCTGGGTGGCCTTGTAGAAGTCGCTGAGAAGGACAGCCTTTATGCAGAGCCTTTGCATCCATATACTCAAGCTCTAATCTCTGCAATCCCTGAACCGGATCCGCGCAAGAAAAAAGAAAGAATTATTTTAGAGGGCGATGTGCCAAGCCCGATTGATCCTCCCAAAGGATGTACATTCCATCCCCGCTGCGCACATGCAATGCCGGAATGCCAGAGTGTAAAACCGCAATTAAAGGAGGTGAAGCCTGGGCATAGGGTCGCTTGTCACTTATATAAATAAGGCTTTGTCAAAAAATATTTTTCGGGGGGAAACCAATGAAGAAATCAGCATTTTGGCTGCTTTCGCTTCTGCTGGTCATGTCTGTATTCCTTGCAGCATGTTCTGGCGGCGGAGAGAAAGCCAGTACTGAAAAGGAACCAAAAGATGATGGGAAAGCATCAGGAGAAGTAAAAGAAGGCGGCACGGTAACTTTCGGTTACACACAGCCATTTAAAGGCGTTCTTTCTTATGCTTATTACGAAGGGGAAGACGACGTAAATGCCCTTCAATTCATGCACGAAGGTTTAGTAAAAACAAATGATGAATTGCAGCCTGAGCCAAACCTAGCTGATTGGGAACTTTCAGAAGACAAAACAAAGTTAACTTTTAAGCTTAAGCAAGGTGTTAAATGGCATGATGGAGAAGAGTTAGCTGCTGAAGATATGGAATATGCTTGGTACTTAATTGCTGATCCAACATACGAAGGCGCGCGTTTTGCTAACGTAGCAATGATCAAAGGTGCTCAAGAGTACAAAGATGGAAAAGCTGATACTATCGAAGGTATTAAAGTAATTGACGACTACACAGTAGAAGTAACAGTAACAGAGCCTTCTGTTAACTTACTTGATAACATCTGGTCTATTCCGGAACCAAAGCACTATTACGGAGATCTTACTTCTAAAGAAATCCCTGATTCTGACCAAGTTCGTAAGAACCCAATTGGAGTTGGACCATTTAAAGTTAAGAACATCGTACCTGGTGAAATGGTTGAATTTGAGCGTTTTGATGATTACTGGCAAGGCAAGCCTAAATTAGATGGCGTTGTTTACAAAGTTATTGATGGCTCTCTTGCACAAGGTCTAGTGCAAAATGGAGAAATTGATGTAATTGAAGCTCCTAAAGATCAATGGGAAGCTATTAAAGCTCTTGATAATGTTAACCCAGTAGAAGCAGATGCAATGTCTTACAGCTATATTGGTTTTGACTGGGGTCACTATGACACTAAAAAAGGTGTAGTTGTTTCTGATAATAAGAAATTCCAAAACAAAAACCTTCGCCATGCGATGGCACATGCTATTGACCGTCAAGCGTTCATTGATGGTTTCGCAAATGGCTTAGGAAAACCTTTAAATACTCCGTTCCCATCCGTTTCTTGGGCAAAAATTGACGATTCAGAAATCAATCAGTATGAGTACGATCCAGAGAAAGCAAAGAAATTACTTGAGGAAGCAGGCTTTGTTGATAAAGACGGCGACGGCTTCCGTGAAGATCCAGAAGGCAAGCCATTCACGATTAACTTTGATGCAATGGCAGGCGCTGAAACTTCAGAAGCACGTGCTCAATTCATTCTTCAATCCTGGCAGGAAGTTGGCTTAAATGCAAAACTTAACGGCGGTTCACTAAAAGACTTTAACCTTTTCTATGACTCAATTGAAGCAGATGATTCATCTATTGAAACATTCATGGGTGCATGGGGACTTTCTCCAGATCCTGATCCATCAGGCATCTGGTTATCTACTGACAAGTGGAACATGTGGAGATGGTACAGCGAAAAGTCTGATGAGCTAATCAAGAAGGGTGTAACATTCCCTGAAGACGCTAGCAAAGATGTAACTGAACACCGTCAGGAAATCTACAACGAATGGCAAAAGCTTGTTAACGATGAATTACCAATCATCTTCTTTGAACAGCGTATTGATCCATGGGCTATCAACAAGCGTGTTGGCGGAGTTAAAATAACTCCATTCGGAACAGATGAGTTCCATAAGTGGCACATTGTAGAGTAAAGGGATAGAAGTAAACTGCATCAATGGGGGAATTCCCCCCCATTGATTGTCAGTTTAACAGCGAATAAATTTTTGTTTGGTAAGGGGAATGGAAATGCTACAGTACACAATTCGACGGCTTATAGGTATGATTCCAATTATTTTCCTTATCTCAGTAGTGGTTTTCACCTTGGCGAAGCTAATGCCTGGGGATGCACTATCTGGAAAAATTGACCCTCTAAACTCAGACCCGGAGTATATTGAAGAAATGCGTGAGAAGATGGGATTGAATGATCCTATTCCTGTACAGTATGTACGCTGGATGGGTGGAGTGGTCCAAGGAGATTTTGGAGATTCATTTGTTCATAAGCGCCCGGTAATGGAACTTATCGGTGACCGTTTGCCGAACACAATCATATTAGGATTATCAGCACTTTTAATTACTTATTTATTGGCCTTTTTAATGGGAAGATACTCTGGACGGTTTGCCTATAGTTTTGGAGATTATTTAGTTTCCGGATTTAACTATCTTGCACTTGCAATACCTAGCTTTGTTGCGGCATTGGTTGCCATTTATGTTTTTGCGATTAATCTTGGATGGGTTCCAGCCAGCGGAAGTATAGGCAGTGGAGTCGAGGCAGGAACACTTGAATATTACTTAAGTAAAGCAAAGCATACAGTACTGCCGGCTATCGTATTAGGAGCCATGGCTACTGCCGCTTATACACAGTTTTTAAGAAATGATATGATCGAAAGCTCTCGCAAGGATTATGTTCGTACTGCAAGAGCTAAAGGTACGAAAGAATCTGCGATTTATAATAAGCATATTCTAAGAAACTCAATCATTCCTATTGTTACATTGCTTGGATTTGATATTGCCAACCTTTTTGGCGGGGCAATTATCACAGAAACCATTTTCACATACCCTGGCATCGGTTATTTATTCGTAGAATCAGTTAACGCACGTGATTATTCTGTTATGATGGCTATTGCCATGATGTTGACCATTTTAACGCTTATTGGAAATTTAGTTGCAGATTTGCTATACGGTTTAGTAGATCCGCGTATTCGTTTAAGTTAGGTAGGTGGGAGTATGGAACCTTCAATTTCACATCAAACTTCGCCCGGTTTAGTGGAACCTGCTAAGCCGCAGAAGAGTCAATCACCATGGGCTCTCGCCCGCCGCAAGTTTTTGCGCAATAAAATAGCCATAATCAGTTTAGTATTCTTGCTGATTGTCTGTGCAATGTCCGTATTGGCTGAGCCGCTAACTATGCCTGTTGAGGAAACAGCTAAGATCAATTTAACACAAATGAGCAAAGAACCGTCTGCTGATCACTACTTTGGTACCGATAAGTCAGGCAGAGACGTGTTTGCCAGAACTCTTCATGGCGGCAAGACTTCACTCTTGCTTGCATTCTCTATCACACTCGCTGTTATTACAATTGGTACTCTTGTAGGTGCTACAGCGGGATATTTTGGCGGCTGGGTGGATAATGCCCTAATGAGATTTACAGACTTTATGATGAACTTTCCATTCCTGCTATTTGTTATCGTATTAAAATCAATTTTTATTGAATCAAGTACAGGAACCCTTATCTTCGTAATAAGTGTACTCAGCTGGACAGGAACTGCCCGTCTGGTGCGAAGCAAGGTTATGGCTGAGAAGGAAAATGAATATATAATGAGTGCGGTTTCCATCGGATGCTCTGCACCTAAGACGATTTTTAAGCACTTGCTTCCAAATGTAATGTCAACCATAATCGTTCAGGCGACCATTACACTGGCAGCAATGATTGTAGCTGAGACCGGTCTAAGCTTCTTGGGATTCGGTGTACCGATCAACATTCCTACCTGGGGGAACATGCTTCAGGAAGCAAGAAGTCCTGATGTATTAACTAGTAAATGGTGGATATGGATTCCGCCAGCTGCGGTTTTAACATTTACAATCCTATCGATCAACTTTATTGGTGAAGGCTTGAAAGATGCCTTCAATCCTAAATCTAATAGATAGCAAAAAACGCCTGTAACAGGCGTTTTTTTGTTGTCTTCAGGTAAATGGCTTGTACATATCCTAACAAATTCCTTCATATACATGTAAAAAAAGACTGGGAGTGAGTACATGGCAGTATTAAATTGTTTTGGGGCTCACGTATATATTAAAGAAAATGATATTTAGGGCATTTTGGCTATTAACCGGGTTTGGAATTGCTGTTTCAGGTGGAGTCAGTCTAATAGGGTATTTAAATTTGCTGACAACTGGATATTCCTTCAAAGAATTTATCGATTTTATCATCTCGCGTCCGGAATGTTATTTGCTGCCAATCGGAATTCTTACTATCTCAGCAAGCATATATTTTCCCTGCTCAAGTGAAGATGAATAAAGAGAATATGATAATACACCCTTTTATAGCAGCAATTTTATTTCTATTATTAATAACAAAAAATGGTTTGCAAGTGGAATAAAGGAATAAATTTACTGCCTGCTGCCCATACTGAGTGACAAATAGTTTGTTGAAGTGGGGGTTGAAAAATGTTGTATCTTCATGATGTTTGGGTGAATTGGTTTGAAGGAGAAGAGAATGGATACAATGTGTGCCATTTTCACGAATGGAGAAAAGATGACGGCGTAGAATTGCTTGATCAGGTTCCGCTGCTTAAGATTGACCCGGTTCTTTTTAATTATATTGAAAATGACCTTTCTGAGCTGCCACAACAACTGTTAGACGACATTTATCAAAAAGCTTACTTAAGGAAAAATCATGAACGCATCCAATTAGAGTATTGTTTTGTTGTATCAGATGGGACAGGCATATTGGCATTAGATACAATTGGATATAATATCCCTATCAGAAAAAGCAGACTCATTCCACGGCAGGAGCAGCTGGCATATGAAATGCTTGAAAATCAGGAAACCACAAACTACTCATTTAATGATCAAACAGCATTAAAGGAATTTCATATTCTTTCTCCATCTCCAGATTTAATGGCAGGCCTGACAAGAAAAGAAAGGCAGCTGAAACAATTGCTGTTTATGGCGCTGGACCAGCTTCACTCCTCAAAAAATGATGCTGAAATCCGCTATTGGTATACGGAATGGAGTCCTGAACGCTACTCGAAAATACAGTCAATGAATTTTGAAGAGGCGTGGTATGAGTTATTTGATGAAAGTAAATATGGCTGGTCCACCAAACATGAGAAGTTTTGTGAAAATTTAATAAAAGGACAGCCATTTTTTGAGAAGTTGTGGGAAATGGAACATGGTTCAAAGGTGAATTAATTTAAATAAAAAACAGCCTTAGGCTGTTTTTTATTTTCTCTTTCGGCCAAGTCCCATGGCATTTTCCATTTTTTTAAACATTTTAAATGCAACTTTATTCGCTTTTTCAGCTCCCTGATCAAGCACAAGATCTAGTTCTTCTGATTCCATTAGCGCATAGTATTTATCCTGAATAGGCTTAATTGCTCCAATAACAACATCTGACAGGCCGGCTTTAAAATCACCATATCCTTTTCCTTCATAGTCTCTTTCGATTTCCTCAACAGGCTTGCCTGATAGGATGGAGTAAATGGAAAGCAGGTTGGAGACTCCAGGTTTATTTTCCTTATCATATTTAACGATGCCTTCAGAATCTGTTACTGCACTTTTTATTTTCTTTTCAATTTGTTTTGGGTCATCTAATAATGATATAAATGCCTTTTTATTTGGATCAGATTTGCTCATTTTCTTTAATGGATCCTGAAGGGACATAACCCTCGCACCAACTTTGGCGATTCTCACATCTGGAATAGTAAAGATTTCGCTGTACTTCTTATTGAATCTTTCTGCAAGATCCCTAGTTAATTCCAGGTGCTGCTTTTGGTCTTCTCCAACAGGAACTAAATCAGTATTATACAGCAGGATATCTGCAGCCATGAGAGGCGGGTAGGTTAGCAATCCCGCTGATACAGCATCTTTACCTTCTGATTTATCCTTGAATTGAGTCATTCGTTCAAGCTCACCAATGTAAGAAACACATTGCATCATCCATCCTGCCTGGGCGTGAGCAGGAACTTCCGATTGAATAAATAGGGTGGACTTCTCTGGGTCGATTCCAACAGCCAAATAGAGGGCTGCAAGGCTTCGGATGTTTTTTCTTAATTCCAGTCTGTCCTGGGGAACTGTTATTGCATGCTGGTCAACAATGCAAAAATAACAGTTAAATTCATTCTGCAGTTCAACAAATTGCTTCATGGCACCGATGTAGTTTCCGAGGGTAATTGTCCCGCTCGGCTGAATGCCGGAAAATATTGTTTTCATGATTTTCCTCCTTTTATCGGCTTAAATGATCATGAATTGACAGGCAGAAAAGAGTATTTTTGGGGATGCAAACATAAAAAAGGACCATCCATCCCTATAAAAATAGGGACGAATGGTCCGCGATGCCACCCTAATTACTCAAATAATGAGTCACTCTGCCCTATGCATAATATTGCATAGGTCCCCGATAACGCAGGGAAACGCCTGAAAAATTCAGAGGCTCAAAAGTCCATTCGATTTACCGGGCTGCCTGTTTGCACCTTCCACAGGCTCTCTGCTAAACCCTCAGTAAATGTACTACTCTTTTTTCATTGCCGACAAGATAATTAAATTTTATTTGTATTATATTATAAATTATACTATCCGGATACAAAAATCAAGCCAATAAAAAGGAGAGATGACAAAAAGCGATTCACGGTGATAGCATCCATTTTACTGGATTATTTAGTAATATATAGGAAATATTTTCTGCGAAAATAGTAAAAAATCTTAAAATGAAAAATTTTTTTATAATCTAAAAAATCTTAATTTATAAGACTTTTTGACGAAAAATGTCATACTCGATTGAATTGCATGTACAAAAAGCCACTTGCAATAAGTTTTTAAACTATTTATAATAAACGTAACAAACATAATCTTTACGAATTTGTTACATTTAAAACAAAACTATATCACTCCAGATAGCGAGGGTATGGTGCATATTGAGTAAGTTTATAGCTTACATATTATAGGTTTATCCATTTAATCTGAATTGTCAGAATATAAGGATAATCTATCTTTTAAGAGAATATAAACTTACTTTTTTTGTTGCCTTTTAAATAGTCTGCAAATTTTTTAAATTGAATTAACAGACTATTTAAGTAATATATCTGGGGCGCACAGTTGTGTTTTTTATGTAGGGAATTGGAAAGTAGTGTTTGAGGAAATTAAATAGGGGGTTAATACCGTGAACAAAAGATTATCAATCTTTTTTAGCATGCTGCTTGTGCTAAGCATGTTCCTTGCTGCATGCAGCGGCGGAGGAGACAATGCTGATGGCGGCGAAAAAGGCGGAGACGACGGCGGAAAGTCTGATGTGCCGCAGGAGTTAAGAGTAAACATCAACACTGAACCACCATCTTTAAACCCAGGTTTAGCACAGGATTCAACTTCTGGAACTGTTCTGCGAAATGTTTTAGAAGGTCTTACACGCATCGGTCCTGATGGCAAACCTGAAAAAGCAATGGCAGAAGACATCAAAGTTTCTGAAGATGGAAAAACTTATACTTTCACAATTCGTGATGCGAAATGGTCAAATGATGACCCAGTAACAGCCAAAGACTTTGAATATGCTTGGAAGTGGGCATTGGATCCTGCTAACAATTCAACATATGCATACCAGCTTTACTACATTGAAGGCGCTGAAGCTTTCAATACAGGCAAAGGTGAAAAGGATGCTGTTGGCGTTAAAGCTATCGATGACAAAACTTTAGAAGTAAAATTAGTAAACCCTACTCCTTACTTCGAAGAATTAACAGCTTTCTATACTTATTTACCGGTTAACAGCAAAATTGCTGAAGCTAACCCAAAGTGGGCAACTGATGCTGGTGAAAACTTTACAACTAACGGGCCTTTCCATATGGTTGAATGGTCTCACAGTGACAAGATTGTTCTTGAAAAGAGCAAAACATACTGGGATGCTGAAACTGTTAAACTTGACAGCATTGAAATGGTTATGATCAATGATCCTAACACTGAATTATCTATGTTTGACAATGGTGAACTAGATTGGGCTGGAGCTCCAACTGGTGCCCTTCCAACTGACGCTATGCAGGCTCTTAAAGACGAAGGCCGCTTAGTTACTCAGCCAATCGCAGGTATTTACAATTACAAGTTTAATACAACTGTAGAACCATTTAATAACGTTAATATCCGTAAGGCATTTGCACATGCTATCAACCGTCAGGAACTAATTGATAACATCCTTCAGGGTGAACAGCTTCCAGCAATGGCGATTGTCCCTCCATCAATGTTTGAAGAAAACGAAAAGGGTTATTTCCCTGACAATGATGTAGAAAAAGCAAAAGAATATTTACAAAAGGGTCTTGAAGAGCTTGGATATAAAGATGCTTCTGAACTTCCAGCTGTAGCTCTTTCTTACAACACTTCTGAAGCACATCAAAAGATTGCCCAGGCGATTCAGGATATGTGGAAGCAGAACCTTGGTGTTGAAGTAACTCTAGATAACGCAGAGTGGAATGTATATCTTGATAAATTAGACCAAATGGATTACCAAGTGGCTCGTTTGGGCTGGTTGGGTGACTTTAACGATGCCATCAACTTCTTAGAAATGTACCGTGACGCTGATGGCGGAAACAACAATACTGGATGGGAAAGCAAAGAGTTCCAGGATCTGCTTGCTAAATCTGCAACAGAAACTGACCCAGAAGCTCGACAGCAGTTATTGAAGGACGCTGAAGCTATCTTCATGGAAGCTATGCCAGTTGCTCCAATCTACTTCTATACTAACAACTGGGTACAGGCTGAGAATCTTAAAGATGTCGCAGTATCCGGTCTTGGTGATGTTCAATATAAATGGGCACACTTCGAATAAAAATAATGAACGAGACGAAAGGTATATGGGATTAATTGTCCCATATACCTTCGTTTCTGATTAAGGCATAGTAATATATTGGAGGTGTTTGACAATGGCGAAATATATTGGAAAACGCTTGGTGTACATGCTTCTGTCTCTCTGGATGATTGTTACAGCAACGTTTTTCTTCATGCGTATTGCACCCGGAAACCCTTTTGCATCTGAGAAAAAACTTCCTCCCGAAATTGAAGCTAACCTGAATGCACACTTCGGCTTGGACAAGCCTTGGTATGAGCAGTATTGGGAGTATCTGGTCCGTATTGTGAATTGGGATTTCGGCCCGTCATTTAAATATAAAAGCCAAACTGTTAACGACTTGATTAATGAAGGTTTTCCTGTTTCATTTCTTCTTGGAATGGAAGCCATTTTTATAGCCGTTGCAGTAGGAGTTCTTTTAGGAATTATTGCAGCATTAAAACACAATAGATGGCCGGATTACACAGCAATGATAGTAGCTGTATTAGGTATCTCTGTACCTTCTTTTATTATGGCATCATTCCTGCAATATTTCCTGGCAATAAAAATGGGTATTTTCCCTGTAGCACGATGGGAATCATTTATGCACAGCGTTCTTCCAGCAGTGGCATTGGCTTCAGCACCAATGGCATTTATTGCGCGGTTAACTCGTTCAAGCATGCTTGAAGTTCTGGCGAATGATTATATTAAAACTGCTAAATCAAAAGGTTTAAGCAGGGGAGTAATTACAGTTAAGCATACGATCCGTAACGCACTTTTACCTGTTGTAACTTATATGGGACCACTGACTGCAGGTATTTTAACTGGAAGTTTCGTTATTGAAAGAATCTTCGGAATTCCTGGTCTTGGTGCACACTTTGTAACAAGTATCAACAATCGTGACTATACGGTCATAATGGGTGTAACAGTTTTCTACAGTATTCTGTTGCTTGTATCTATTCTCCTTGTTGACATTGCATACGGAATCATCGACCCACGCATCAAACTTGCTGGCGGGAAGAAAGGAGAGTAATTATGCAGATTTCGAAAGATAAGTTCAAGTTAGTCGGAACACAGCTTAGTGAAGCTGAAAAAATTTCAAAACCGAGTCTGTCTTTTTGGAAAGATGTATTTACCCGATTCCGAAAAAACAAGCTTGCCCTGTTTGGATTAGTATTATTAACGTTACTAATCTTCATGGCAATCTTTGGACCATATATGACTCCATATGATTATGCATCGAATGATCTGAGCAACAAAAACCAGCCGCCGTCTTCAGAACATTGGTTTGGCACGGATGATCTTGGTCGTGATGTATTTGCCCGTACATGGGAAGGTGCACGAATTTCCATCTTCATTGGAGTTGCAGCAGCAGTAATTGATTTGATTATTGGTGTCCTTTGGGGCGGTATCGCCGGTTATAAAGGCGGACGCACTGACGAAGGTATGATGCGCCTTGCCGATATTTTATATGGTGTACCTTATTTACTATTAGTTATCTTGTTAATGGTTGTACTTGGACAGGGATTGTCTACTATGATCATTGCAATGTCCATAACAGGATGGATTAATATGTCCCGTATTGTCCGCGGGCAGGTATTATCACTTAAAAATCAGGAATATGTTCTGGCAGCCAAAACGCTTGGTGCAAATACAAGCAGGATTATGGGCAAACACTTAATTCCAAATTCAATGGGGCCTATTCTAGTCACAATGACGCTAACGATCCCTTCTGCGATTTTTACAGAAGCATTCTTAAGCTTTATTGGCCTTGGGTTAACACCGCCGATTGCGAGCTGGGGAACAATGGCCAATGATGGATTGCCGGCTATGCGTTATTACCCATGGCGCTTATTTTTCCCTGCAACGTTTATTTGTTTAACCATTTTTGCATTTAACGTAGTTGGTGATGGTTTGCGCGATGCCTTAGATCCAAGAATGCGTAAATAAAGGAGTGAGAACATGGAAAAATTGCTTGAAGTAAAAAATTTAGAAGTCTCATTCCAAACATATGGAGGTACAGTAAAAGCAGTCCGGGGAGTCAGCTTTGACCTTCATAAGGGAGAGACGCTTGCCATTGTTGGTGAATCCGGATCAGGTAAAAGTGTTACTTCCCAGTCTATTATGAAGTTAATACCTATGCCGCCAGGTCGAATTTCAGACGGGCAAATCCTGTTGAACGGTGACGACATCGTACCAAAAACAGAAAAGCAAATGGAAAAAATTCGCGGTAAAGAAATCAGTATGATTTTCCAGGATCCTATGACTTCATTGAATCCAACGATGAAGGTTGGAAACCAGATAATGGAAGTTCTCGTTAAACATCAAAATATGTCTAAACAGGATGCCAAAAACAGAGCAATTGAATTGCTGAGGCTTGTTGGTATTCCGATGCCAGAGAAAAGGGTAAATCAATATCCTCATGAATTTTCTGGCGGTATGAGACAGCGCGCTATGATCGCGATTGCTCTTGCAGCTAATCCAAAGCTGCTAATCGCTGATGAGCCGACAACAGCACTTGATGTTACTATTCAGGCACAAATACTGGAGCTTATGAAAGATCTGCAAAACAAAATGGATACATCAATTATCTTTATCACGCATGACCTTGGTGTTGTGGCAAATGTTGCTGACAGGGTTGCTGTCATGTATGCTGGCCAGATTGTAGAGATGGGCACTGTAGACGAAATTTTTTATGACCCTCGACACCCTTATACATGGGGTTTGCTTGCGTCAATGCCAAGCTTAGAAAATGATGATAAAGCTGAATTAGCTGCAATTCCAGGAACACCTCCGGATCTGACAAATCCTCCTAAGGGAGACGCATTTGCAGCGAGAAATCAATATGCACTTGCAATTGACTTTGAAGAAGAGCCGCCGATGTTCCAAATTTCAGAAACGCATTTTGCAAAAACGTGGCTTCTTCATCCGGATGCACCAAAGGTAGAGCCGCCTGAAGCTGTAAAAAGACGTATGCGCCAATTATCCTCCACATTTGAAAAGCCAGTATTAGTGAAGGAGGGGGAATAATAATGGCAGAAAAGTTGCTGGAAATTAAAAACTTAAAACAGCATTTTAATGTAGGCCGTCCCAATATGGTAAAAGCAGTTGATGGGATCACTTTTGATATTTTTAAGGGAGAAACCCTTGGACTTGTAGGTGAATCTGGCTGCGGAAAGTCAACTACCGGACGAACTATTATCAGATTATACGATGCAACAGATGGGCAAGTTCTTTTTGAAGGCGAAGATGTTCACGGCAAAAAGTCTGTAAAAGAGCTTAAAAAGTTTAATCGTAAAATGCAAATGATTTTCCAGGATCCCTATGCATCCTTAAACCCGCGTATGACGGTTGCCGATATTATTGCTGAAGGCATCGATATTCACGGTTTGGCTAAGAGTAAAAAGGAACGCATGGAAAGGGTTTATGAGCTTTTGGAAACAGTTGGCTTGAATAAAGAGCATGCTAATCGTTACCCTCATGAATTCTCAGGCGGACAAAGGCAGCGTATCGGGATTGCCCGCGCACTTGCCGTTGATCCTGACTTTATTATTGCTGATGAGCCAATTTCAGCATTAGACGTTTCCATCCAGGCTCAGGTAGTAAACTTAATGAAAAAACTGCAGCGCGAAAAGGGATTGACTTACCTGTTTATCGCTCATGATTTATCTATGGTTAAATACATCAGCGACCGCATTGGTGTTATGTACTTTGGTAAACTGGTAGAACTTGCGCCAGCAGAAGATTTATATTCAAACCCAATGCATCCTTATACTCAATCACTGCTATCAGCTATTCCGCTTCCAGATCCAGAAACGGAACGTGCCCGCAGAAGAAAGTCATATGACCCAGCTGTTCACAATTACGCTGACAATGAAAAGCTGGAAATGCGTGAAATTACACCAGGGCATTTTGTATATTGCTCAGAAAAAGAGTATAACGAATTAAAAGCTCAAAATGTTAAATAACAAAAAACGATCTCGGCTGAGATCGTTTTTTTGCATCCTGGTAAAGCAAGAGTTCGCCTAACTTATGTTACTCCTTTGAGAAAAGGAAATACCAAGATGCAGAAATGCTCAGTCAAAGAATTTATCTCTTTAACACTTTTATTCGTTAAAATGCGCTTTAGTATATAATACAACATTTTCTAGAATATTACTATTGGAATTTTCGATTATTTATATTTTTCCGTCAATTTGTTTAATTAAACAGAGTTTTGATATTTTTTTAAAGCTATTGGTTTAAAGAACGCTTTTTAAGATAATTTAGTATAAAGATAGTTCTTAATTCTTAAGATAGTTCATAGCATGCCTGATGAAATAATTTATAATAAAGGTAACATCAAGCAGAACTTCAAGAAAAAGGGGGCATCACATTTGAATAAGCCAAAAAGGTTAGCTGCTGCCTTAATTTTAATGTCAAGTGCATTTTTATTTTCCCAACCGGGGGAAGCAAAAGAAAAAGAAGCCCATGAACCAGGTCAAAACCCGCAGCGGGAACATTTTTCGCTTGTAAAAGAACTTCCGGAAAAAGTAAGCCGCTTTCAATTTGATTCAGGCTTAAATTTTCAATATCCGGATGCTGTAAGGGGGATATATGTTACCGGACATTCTGCAGGCGGTGAAAAGTTTAATAATCTGGTGAAAATGATGGATGATACCGATTTAAATGCGATGGTAATCGATGTTAAGGACGATTGGGGAAATCTTACGTATATTCCGGAAGCCAGCTCACCATATCATGAAATCGGCAAGCCTTACATAAAGGATCCCAAAAAAATCCTGAAAACAATGGAAGAGAAGCAAATTTATCCAATCGCAAGGGTAGTCGTTTTCAAAGATTCTGTACTTGCAAATAAAAAACCAGAATGGTCATTTAATGAAGGAAATGAAGTATGGAAGAATGGGAGAGGCGAATCATTTGTAAATCCATTTGTAAAAGAGGTGTGGGATTACAATGTTGGAATTGCAATTGAAGCTGCCAAAATGGGTTTTCAGGAAATTCAGTTTGATTATGTCCGGTTTCCTGAAGGATTTGAACACCGTGATAGCTCTTTGAAATACAGTATGGGTGTTTATGAGAAGCTAAAAATTGAAAATGTACAGAAGCGTGTAAGCGCAGTTACAGACTTTGTCGAGTATGCGAGGAAACAGCTTGAGCCTTATGGAGTTAAGGTTTCTGTTGATATCTTTGGTTATACGGCAACACTTCCAGAAGCTCCGGGGATTGGCCAAAATTTTTCTAAGATTTCAGAACATGTAGATGTTATTTCCTCAATGATTTATCCAAGTCACTGGACTTCTTATTTTGGCATTGCAAAACCGGATCTGGAACCTTATAAGCTGGTTTCTGAATATGCTAAACTTGAGAATAAGAAATTAGAAGAATTGGATAGTCCACCTGTCTCAAGACCTTGGCTGCAGGATTTTACCGCTTCATATTTAGGTGCCGGAAATTATAAAAAGTATGGAAAGGCCGAGGTTGAATCCCAGATAAAAGCACTGAAAGAACAGGGTATTAATGAATTCCTATTATGGAATGCGGGTAATTCGTATACACCAAAAGTGGATTATACACCATAAAAAAGAGGCCCATTATTGGCCTCTTCAGGCTGTCGAGAAACTGTCGACAGCCTTTATTTTGTAATTTAACTTTAATTATTCACCGCGTTAATATGTTATAATTAAATTAATAAATCATAATAGATAGTGGTGAATTTACATGTTTAAACCCAAAGAATCTTCTCAAAATGAAATTGAATTTGTTTCTATAGATGAACTTGTTCCTTCGGACCATCTTCTTCGAAAAATTGACCAGTACATAGATTTTTCAACTATCTTAGATAAGGTTCGTCCTTATTATAGTGAAGACAACGGTCGACCAACCGACCCTCTGCTTCTATTCAAAATGATGTTTATTGGCTATTTGTACGGCATCCGTTCAGAAAGACAATTAGAACAGGAAATTAAAATGAACATCGCATACCGTTGGTTTTTAGGTTTGAAATTCAGAGATTCTGTTCCTCATCATTCTACAATTAGTTTCAATCGGCAAAATCGATTTAAAGGTACTGATATTTTTCAAGAAATCTTTGATGAAATTGTCCTCCAGGCTATAAACAATAAGATGGTCGGCGGTCGTGTTCTTTTTACAGATTCGACGCATCTTAAAGCTAATGCGAATAAACATAAATTCACCAAAGAAGAAGTTAAAGCCCATACACGTGCCTATATTGATGAACTGGATAAAGCTGTAGAAGAGGACAGGCAGAATCATGGAAAAAAGCCCTTAAAGGAAAGAGAGGAAGTGATTGAAACTAAAAAAATTAGAGTCAGCACAACGGATCCCGAAAGTGGATTTATGTCACGTGATAATAAACAGGAAATGTTCTGTTATCTGGATCACCGCACGACCGATATGAAATTTAATATCATTACAGATGCTTTCGTCACCCCTGGAAATGTACATGATTCAGTCCCTTATCTTTCTCGCTTGGACAGACAAACCCGTAGGTTTGACTTTAAGGTAGAAGCTGTTGCACTGGATTCTGGTTATCTTACCAATCCGATTTGTAAAGGATTATCGGACCGGAACATTTTTGCAGTTATTGCTCATAGGCGATTCCACCCCACTACCGGTTTGTTTCCAAAATGGAAGTTCACTTATGATAGCGAAAAGGATCTTTACGTTTGTCCAAATAAGCAGGAACTGATCTACAGAACAACCAGCCGGGAAGGCTATAGAGAATATAAATCCGATCCAAAGCAATGTGAAACATGTCCGTTTCTTTCACAATGTACAAGGTCCAAAAATAAAGTAAAAGTGGTGACTCGGCATGTCTGGGAGGATGATAAGGAAAAGGTCAGGCTAAACCGGCTTTCCAAGTCGGGAAAGATGCTATATAAATTCAGAAAAGAAAAAGTGGAGCGAAGCTTCGCAGACTCAAAAGAGCTGCATGGGCTTCGCTATTGCCGGTTTCGGGGACTGCATAATGCAAGCGAGCAGGTGCTTCTCACCGCAGCTTGCCAGAATATGAAAAAGATCGCCATGCACCTGGCACTGCTAGGATATGTACTTGGCGATCTTTAATTAAACAAGTAAAGTTAATGTTTCCTTTGGTATTTTATTTCTTAATGTAAACTTCGTTGAGAAAAATACCCCTTTCTCAACAAGCTGAAGAGGCCCATTATTGGCCTCTTTCTGGTTTGGTTTATCTTAACATATCATTTGACACCATCTTCGAATACGGTATCATAGTATAGAGGCATAGGTTACTGTTTTTTCATTCCGCCTACGCTTTTCCATCCAGTCTGCACCCTTGCAGATTGATCCACGAATTCGGATTTATTTTTACCGCCAAATAACTTTTCTCCAATACCATTAGTTAGTACACCTAATAAGGCAGTAAATCCAATTATTAACAGCGCAACAATAGTTAAATCGGTTATGTAACCACCCATGATAAACCTCCATCTTTCTTTTCACAGTTTCCTGTGATTAATGTATAAACATCCCTGATCTTATTTTATTCGAAATTTTCGAGTATTAAAAGGGGTAATTCCACAAATACTTAATCTGACAGGAAAGAGGATAAAAAGCAGAACCTTTATGCAATATGAAAGGAAAGCTGGGAGCTTATCATGCTGGAATAAATATTCATGCTCTAATAACTGATTATGGTTTGTGAGCAAAAAAGGAGAAGATCCATGCATTGGTATGAAAAACTGAATCAATATTTTCCCATTGAAGAAATGAAATCCAGAGAACATATGGAAACATTATTAAAGGAACGGTCAGACATTTATCACAAAGATGAAGGTCCCTACCATGTCCTTATGTATGTGGAACTGGATAACTTTGTGTTCATTGATTATCTGTTTGTTTCGAAAGAATCAAGAGGACAGGGGCTTGGACATAAACTGCTGGAAAAGCTGAAGGCTAAAAAGAAGCCAATCATATTGGAAGTTGAGCCAGTTGATTATGAAGACACAGATACTGAAAAACGGCTTCGGTTTTATAAAAGAGAAGGGTTTGAGCATGCACAATCAATTGGATACAGCCGCCGCTCACTTGCGACCAATGAAATCAACACAATGGAAATTTTATATTGGTCCCCCGAGAATGAGAGTGAAGAAATAATATATGAAGCCATGAAAAAAACATATGAACTTATACACACATATAGAGATGCACAATTCTACGGGAAATCGTATCAGCCTGTTGATGAGGTCCTAACTTATGAAGTAAACAAAGACGGGACGAATGTATTAGAGGATATTTAAGAATAATTGGAAAAACACAGCCATTTTTGTAAATGGCTGTGTTTTCATTTTCATTTGGTAATTGAGAAAATAATTATTACACTTTTATGTTTTAAACAAAAATCTTAAGGGTATATAATGAATAATTTAGTATTAATAAAATAATCTAATACATAAAAATCCTTGGAGCTTAAAGGCTTAAGAGTCTTTATGGAAGCAAATATAACAAAAAATATAAAAAAAAATGAAACTTTTTGCTTGTTCATTCGTCTTATTAAGTAGATCCTGTTGCTAAATCATTTGTTTAATGAATGTTTAATACTTTTATCATATTTATAAAAAGATATACCAAATAGATATTGTTTGGTGTATAATAAATAATATAAATTCCTTGATTAAAGTTATTTTAATCTAGAAGACTCTAGAAATATTTGATTAAACAAATATAATCTCAGATAGTTTCATATATGTCTAAATTTAAGGAGTGTGAATTTGTAAAATGGTCACATTATACACTTCACCAAGTTGTACATCTTGCAGGAAAGCTAAATCATGGTTAGAAGAGCATGAAATTGCCTATAAAGAAAGAAATATCTTCTCAGAACCGCTATCAATCGATGAGATTAAAGAAATTTTGCGTATGACTGAAGATGGAACCGATGAAATTATTTCTACTCGCTCAAAGACATTTCAAAAGCTTGATGTGAACCTTGAATCAATGCCTCTTCAAGACTTGTTCGAGCTGATCAAGGAAAATCCTGGGCTGCTTCGACGTCCAATCATTCTTGATGAAAAACGGTTACAGGTTGGATACAATGAAGACGAAATCAGACGTTTCCTTCCAAGAAAAGTACGCACCTACCAGTTGCGTGAAGCACAGCGCATGGTTAATTAAAAACAAACGCAATTTGCATACTTAATAATACGGGGCCTTCTTTCTGTTTCCAGAAGAAGGTCTTTTTGTTCACTATGTGAAAAAGAACAAGGATAATGGATATAATAAGAGAATATATAGTTAAAGTTAATTTAGGCAGGGCTGAAAATTGCAGAAATATGGGCATTTAACGGTTTTTTTAAACATGTGACTTTTTAATTCCCTTTATGCTCAATTTGTCATAAAATAAAAGTACAAGGTGCAAAATACAATTTACCTTCAATTAACTTGGGATTAACCAATTGATTTACGGGTAAATGGATAACACATGACTGCTGGGGGTATTTAGTCCCTTCAATCATAGCCAGAAGGGAGAGTTGCTGCATGGAAATCGAACGTATTAATGATCATACAGTTAAATTTTATATTTCTTATCTTGATATAGAAGAAAGAGGCTTTGACCGTGAAGAGATTTGGTACAATCGTGAGCGGAGTGAGGAACTCTTTTGGGAAATGATGGATGAGGTCCATCAGGAGGAAGAATTTCTCGTTGAAGGCCCTTTATGGATTCAGGTTCAGGCATTGGATAAGGGCTTAGAGGTTCTTGTCACAAAGGCTCAGCTTTCAAAGGATGGTCAGAAGTTTGAACTTCCTGTCCCAGATGAAAAAGTGAAAGATTTGCCTGTGGATGATCATATAGAAGAAATGCTCGATCATCATTTCCGTAAATCCGATGATGATGAGTCTGGATATGACGGTGATCTTGAATTCTTGTTATCATTTAAGGATTTTGAAGATATTATTTCATTGTCAAAGAGGACAATTCTTGATTCCATTACAACAAAACTATATTCCTTCGAAGGGAAGTACTATTTGTTCGCTGAGTTCCCTGAAGAGCTTTTTGAAGAGGATGACATAGATAACATGCTAAGTATTCTTCTGGAGTATGGGCACGAAACGAGCACAACCATTCACCGTGTAATGGAATACGGCAAATTGATTATAGAAGATGATGTTTTTGAAAATCTTAGAAAACATTTTAAATAGTAAAACAAAGCCGATTTCATTTTGAAATCGGCTTTGTTTTTGCCAAGGTTTTTTCGTTAAGGAACTTTTATAAAACACCAGCCTGCATGGTGTTTACGAGCATAAGGTTTAGTTAATAGAAAAAATAAACAAATAGTTTTGCAGGAAAAAAGGATTTTAGCAATAAAAACAGAACACCTTAGTAGAGAAAGGAGATGATCTTTTGTTAGCTGCCTCAACAGAGAAAGGTGATCGAATAATTCTTTTGGGGTCACACAGTAAACAAGCTTTGAAACAGTATAGAGAAAGGCATATTTTTTACTGCCCCGAATGCAAAGAAGAAGTAATAATGAAAATCGGAAATAAAAGAATTCCACATTTTAGCCACAAAAAGGGTTCTGAATGTCCAGAAAGCTATGAAAGCGAAACTGAATACCATATTAAAGGAAAATTGTTATTATACCAGTGGCTAAAGACAAAAGGGCTTAACCCAATTCTCGAGCCTTTCTTTCCGGAAATTTCCCAGCGGCCGGATATAGGTGTCCATTATAAAGGTGTAAATTATGCTCTCGAATATCAATGCTCAGTCATTTCTGAGGAGGTTTTTAAGAAACGTTCAGAAGCATACTTACAATCAGGCATCATTCCAATATGGATACTGGCAGGAAAAAATATTAAACGCATTGGCCAAACAAAAATAGCTTTATCTGGTTTCCAATACCTTTTTCTTCGCCAAACTGCTTCAGGCAATTGGGTAATTCCTTCATTCTGCCCCGTTACAAAATCTTTTATTAATGTCCATCAAATCCAGCCCCTTACAGTCAGAAATGCCTACGCACACTACGATGTTAAAACATTTTTCCATGCTGATGTTAATGTATTATTTGATCCATATCTTGAAAATTATATAAATATAAGGGAATGGAAAAATGAAATTCGAAAAATAAAGAATTTCCTTGCTCAAAATAGTGGTGCCTATAAAGATAACTTTCTTCAGTATCTATACTCCAGCTCACTTGCTCCGGCTTTTCTCCCACCTGAAATTGGCCTTCCTGTACGTCATTCTCCATTTATTGAAACGGCCCCTTTACAATGGCAGAGTTATTTGTATCTGGATGTAATCAGCAGGGAAGGTCTGTTTTCTCTCACGCGCATAATTGCAGCCTTTCGCAGGAGGGTAAAGAATAACGATATCAAAATCAGGTCAATTCCGCTTATTCCAATAGGCTCCGAAGATTTGGCAATTAAGGAATATCTGGATCTCCTTATTAACTTAAATATAGTTAAAAAAGCTGGAGATGGACTATTTAAAAGAACTGCTCTCCATGGTGAGCGTGATAATTACTCCAGCCTTCTCCAAAGAGAGGATGATTTTTATAGGGGAATCACTAAAAGCATTTTACAGGGCAATAAAAAAGATTTATTTAACATAAAATAATCAAAGATTTGCACATTCGCTCTTTGAAAAAGAAGGAATTTGTTTCTTGAAAGAGAAGATAGTGTAATGGGACTTTTGAATGGAGGATGAATGAATGGCTAATGAGACAACTGTAAAGAAACTTCCAGCTAGGAATGAAATTTCACCTGAGGATACCTGGCGTTTGGAGGATATTTTCCTTTCTGATGATGTATGGGAAAAGGAATATATAGAAGTGCAAAAGGTTATTCCAGATGCAGGCAAGTATCAAGGCAGGCTTGCGGAAAGTGCTGACACTTTATATGAAGCGCTGCAGTTCCAGGATCATTTACTATCGCGTCTTGGCAAGCTTTATACATATGCCCATATGCGCTATGACCAGGATACAACAAATTCATTTTATCAGGCCATGGATGACAAAATAAAAAATTTATATTCTGAAGCTTCAAGTGTACTGGCATATATTGTTCCTGAGTTGCTTGCTGAAGATGAAAAGAAGATTGCCGGCTTTTTAGAGGGAAAAACTGAACTGCAATTATATAAACATTCCCTTGAGGAAATAAATCTCCAAAGGCCTCATGTATTATCCGCTGAGCAGGAATCCCTTCTTGCCCAGGCTTCAGAGGTGCTTGGGGCTTCAAGTAATACTTTTGGGATGCTGAATAATGCTGATTTGGAATTTCCATCCATCAAAGATGAGAACGGTGAAGAGGTTGAAATTACTCACGGCCGATTCATCCGTTTTCTTGAGAGCGATGATCAGCGTGTTCGCCGTGATGCTTTTAAAGCGGTTTATGAAACTTATGGGAAGTTCCGAAATACATTTGCAAGCACTCTAAGCGGGAATGTTAAAAAAGATAATTTCAATGCAAAGATCCGGAATTATCAATCTGCGCGCCATGCTGCCCTTGCTGCGAATAATATTCCTGAGAGTGTATACGAAAATTTAGTCAATACCATTAACGATAACCTGCATTTGCTGCATCGATATGTGAAACTCCGCAAGAAGGTTCTGGGGGTCGAGGACCTTCATATGTATGATCTTTATACTCCTTTGGTGAAGGAAGTTAAAATGGAGATTCCATATAATGAAGCAAAAGATCTCATCTTAAAAGGGCTGAAGCCGCTTGGTGAAGACTATTTAGGTATCTTAAAAGAAGGTTTTGAAAATCGCTGGGTAGATGTTCATGAAAATAAGGGCAAAAGAAGCGGTGCCTATTCTTCTGGAACATATGGAACCAGCCCATATATACTGATGAACTGGCAGGATAATGTGAACAACTTATTTACCCTTGCCCACGAATTTGGGCATTCTGTTCACAGCTATTATACAAGAAAATATCAGCCATATCCGTATGGAAACTACTCAATTTTTGTCGCAGAGGTTGCCTCTACTTGTAACGAAGCTCTTTTAAACGATTATCTGCTTAAAACAATAGACGATGATAAGAAGCGTTTGTATCTGCTGAATCATTATCTTGAGGGTTTTAGAGGTACTGTTTTCCGCCAGACTATGTTTGCAGAGTTTGAGCATATCATCCATCAGAAGGCTCAGAACAATGAAGCTTTGACTGCAGATTCATTGACGAAAGAATATTACGAACTCAATAAGAAATATTTTGGGGAAGAAGACATCGTGATTGATGAGGAAATCGGTCTGGAATGGTCCAGAATCCCGCATTTCTACTATAATTATTATGTTTATCAATATGCAACGGGCTTCAGTGCGGCAACTGCATTAAGCAAACAAATTCTTCAGGAGGGCCAGCCTGCAGTTGACAGATATATTGAATTTCTGAAATCCGGAAGCTCAGATTATCCAATTGAGGTGCTAAAGAAAGCCGGTGTTGATATGACGAGCAGCAAGCCGATTGAAGATGCCTGCAAAGTATTTGAAGAAAAACTAAATGAAATGGAAAGCTTGCTTTCATAAGATATAAGGAAAAGGTGCCAGGCTGAATAGTCTGGCACCTTTTAGGTTAGTTTAAAACCCCTTAAATCTCCTTCGGTCATTTAAATATAAAAATAAGATCAGGAAGGAAATAAACAAAATGGGAGAAGTAATGAAGATGGGGATTAGCTTCATGAGTCCAAAAATGTTTAAAATAAAGGAGAGCAAAATGAGCGTCAGCATCAGGATTACAGGCAGTTTTTTCATATTGCTTTCTCCTCCTTGGGCAAAATTTAAATCTGTATTATTTTATGCGGTTGTCCAGACAGTCATGACTTGATTTTGACAATATTGTGAAAAAGGACACAAACTTATTGTCATATTCTTTCATTTCATGATATATTACAGGTGTGAAGTTGATCACAAGCAAACATATACCCCTTTTGTTTGGACGTGAAAAATTTCTCCCATCCCCTTTGTTCGTATAAAACCCGGAAAAAGCCGTGCTGAAGACTGCATGGTTTTTTTCATGAAAGAATAAAGCTGTGCATTTTGCACAGCTTTAAGTTTCTATATATCTCCAGAAATTACCGTATTTTGCTGGTACATATTCAGCTATTTGCTTTAGCTGCAGTTTTTTCATTTCCCTGTTAACTTCGCTGTCTGACATATTATATACAACAGAGATCTCCTTGCTGGCCACAAGCCTAAAGTATTTTAAGAAATATTCCAAGGGCGGCAGCGGAGCACGCTCAGGTTTGGCTGGCAGCATTTCTTCTAAAATCTGTTCATAAATTTCATAAGAATAATATCCGGTGACTTTGATGCCTTCATCTTCAATATTTTCATTAAAAAAGACTAGAGTGGGTATTTCTTGAACATCCATTTCAGATGTGATTTTTAAATCGCATTGAAAAGCCTTTGCTGCACTATCTGAATGAATATCAGAAACAAATTCTACTACATCAAGACCGACTTCCTTTGCACAATCCTTTAATACTTCAAAATTAGAGACATTCTGTTTTTCAAGAAAAAGAACCTCCTGAAGCTTGCGCAAAAATCTAATTCCTGCTTTTCTGCCTTGCAGTTCTGCAGCTTTAATTGCAACTGAAGCCAGGTGTGGCGAAGAAATCGGATTTTCGAACCAGACGTTTCCATCACATGACATTCCAGAGCGGCTTGCTGCTTTCTCCCACAAATCAGCAATGTTTTCGTAATTTTGTCTTTTCCCCATATTTAAGGTTGCGAGCCGGCCGCTTAATACATGCTTTATTGAAAAATAGCGGCCATATTCAATTAGGAGCTTTTTTAAGATTGGCTCCAAAGCCCAGCATTCAGGACAAAGTGGGTCAACAAACATATAGACTTCTATTGGCTTTTTTTCACTGCCATGGCAATGCGGAGATGTCAGTTTTTTTTCGTTGGATTCTGGCTTATTCACGAGCTTTCACCTTTCACACCGCTTTCAGGTGTATTGACCATATGCTGAGCAGTTAGTATAAGCCTTGAAAAAAAGTCTTCCCGCAGCTGTCCCTCCAGGCCAATTACGTCCATTGCTTCATTCATGCATGTGAGCCAGGCCCTTGCCCGAGTTTCTGTTATGGGAAAAGGCATGTGCCTCGCACGAAGCATCGGATGTCCATGTTCTGAAGTATATAAAGGAGGCCCCCCTAAATACTGGGTCATAAATTGTTTTTGTTTTCTGGCTGTCTCTGTTAAGTCATCTGGAAAAATAGGAACGAGATCAGGGTGTTGTCCTACGCGCCGGTAAAAAGCGTCAATAAGCTGGTGAAGCTTCTCCTCACCAATAGCGTCGAAGGGAGTGTGCATTTTCTCGGCCATATTTAAAACTCCTTTTATGAGTTAATTCGTTTGCAAAAAATCTTCCTATTTAATATTGAGTGTTGTGATCTCTTTATATTCTATCAATGAGGGGGCTATATCTCAAACAAATAGCTTACTGAGCCTTTTTGCCGCACTATGGATCACCTTATTTCTATAGTATGGATTAAGGATATGCCGTCAATCCGGAACATTTGCTTTAAAGGGCATGAAAATACCGCCCGGTTAAATTCCAGGCGGCTGCGATAATAAAACTAAGCCAGTAACGATGTGGTTACTTTCTTTATGTAATTCAGTGTTTCTTTAAAAGGTGGTACCCCGCCGTATTTATCTACATTTCCTGGTCCGGCATTGTAGGCGGCAAGGGCCAGTTCCACATTATCACCATACCTGTCCATCATTTGCCGTAAATAGTTTACTCCGGCAAATATATTCTCTGCAGGATCAAAGATGTTTTTAACGCCAAGACCTTTGGCTGTTTCGGGCATAAGCTGCATTAAGCCGGAAGCACCTGCCTGGCTGACGGCGTTTGGATTGAAGTTAGACTCCTGTTTAATGACAGACTTAATCAGATTAACAGGTACATTAAACATATCTGATGCTTTTTGAATCAGAACATCAAAATCACTTTTTGAGGTTTCGGCAAGCTTGGTAAGTTTAACAGGTGGAAGAGCTGAAACTGAAAGAGAATTTGATTGTACCGCATTTAAAAAAGGCTCAAAAGACGCAATTGCCCCAAGTCCTCCTGTAATCTGATGTTCTGAACGTGGCCTTTCGGATACTAACCCTGCCAGCAGCTCTTGAAATAAAGGATTTGGAGTATTCGTTTGCTTAGAATTATTAAACCCTTGAAGTGCCTGTAACTCCATCAATACTTTTATTTGATCTACGTTCATTGTAATGCTCCTTGGCAAAAGGCGTCCTTCTATTAAGCCTTTTGCTGTCTATATTTTTCGTTATAAAACCGCTTAATTTTATTTTCGGTCTTTCTGACAGGAATGTTAAGCTGTTTAAGCAAATTAAGAAAAGTCAATTCACCTTCATACCTGTTATTTACTTCATATTCTATCTCAAAATCTTCCTTATTTAAATAGCTGCTGTGATCAAGAACAGCCAATCCTTTCTTGTATTCCTTTTCTGCCCGCTTTGTTGAGAGCGTACCAAAGTATTGAAGTTTATCTGTCTTTATTCCCAGGCCGACTATGGATTGTTGTATCTGTTCAGCGGGAATTTTCCCAGTCCGGATCATCTCTGCAGCTTCGGACTCAGTAAGATTTTCATTAGTTTCTAATAGCCCTTCAGGGTGAGGCTGTTTAAGAGTCAATTCAAATGAGCCGTTTTTCTGCCTAATTCGCAAGGCACTTCCTTTAGCCTTCAATAAAAAATCCGGAGTATCAAAGTAATGATTCTCCTGTTCGGAAAAATCCTCATCTCTTACGTCCAAAAACTCCATTAATGACGAAAATTCTTCTTTTGTGATGATGTTTTTAAATTCAATCTCAATATTTTTATTGGACAAACTGTACACCTCAGCAATTAGTAATTTCCTGTATTATCTCCTTTATGGGAATGTACTTCAATCTTTGAGATTTTTTTTATTTCTGTGTTAAAGTCAATCAGGGGGGAGTTTACTTCATTTTTTGCTGGGCTTTTCAGAGAAGGCTGTAACTGTGAAAATTGCATCAGGGGTTTTACTGCCCATTAAATCTGCGATAGAATAAGTATTGACGATGGAGGTAGAAAAATGAAACAGAAACTTACAGTTATAAATGCAGAATGGTTTAAAAATGAATTGATTTTAGGAATAGAAGGTGGATCAGTAACAGGCTTAAAAGCAATGGAACAGATATTGGCTGATTCCGATAATCTTACATTTATTTACATAGCAGAACAAAATGATGATTATACATATATTGCCCTTCCCGAAGCAGTCTGGCCGGAACTGAAAAAGGCACTTGATGCCCAGATGCGTGTATTTGCATCTGACAATAATCATGAACGCTTTGAGCTGACAGGCTTTCACGAGGAGTTGGGAGATTTGATAGAAAATATCCGCGGGAACAGCAATTATGGAAATGAAATGGTAGAAAAAGTAGAGAGCATATTTTAGTTGAATGTTTAAGTGTCTTAATAATTGGATAAAGAGTTAGGTTATGTTAATAGAACAGTGATGAATTTTGCTGATTAACAGAGCATATAAAGATCAATGTGTGCCTGGGCCAGCAGGTGCTGTCCGGGTGCTGTCTCTTTTTATTTCGGATATTTGGTGGTGTTGCAGGTGAAGCATTGGGATTTATTTTTGGCGCCATATAAGCAGGCGGTTGAAGAATTAAAAGTAAAGCTAAAAGGCATGAGAAGCCAATTTGAAATGGATTCTACCCATTCTCCGATTGAATTTGTTACTGGAAGGGTAAAGCCTATTGCAAGCATTTTGGATAAGGCAAATCAAAAAGGCATTCCACTCGACAAATTGGAATCTGAAATGCAGGATATTGCCGGTGTCAGAATGATGTGCCAGTTTGTAGATGATATAAAGAGAGTGGTTGAACTATTAAGACTAAGAAATGACTTTGAAATTGTCGAAGAAAGAGATTACATTTCTCATAAAAAAGCAAGCGGTTATCGGTCATACCATGTCGTGATCCGCTATCCTGTTCAGACAATCAAAGGAGAGAAGAAAATCCTTGCAGAGATTCAAATCAGGACGCTTGCCATGAATTTCTGGGCAACGGTAGAACATTCCTTAAATTATAAATATAAGGGCCAATTCCCTGAAGATATACAGATGAGGCTGCAAAGGGCGGCAGAGGCTGCTTTCAGGCTAGATGAAGAAATGTCACTCATACGCGGTGAAATTCAGGATGCCCAGGCATTTTTTACAAGGAAAAAGGAAAAGCAGCAAAAGGGAGAAAACTAACTGTATAAAAGAGGAGCTTGGATAAGATGAAATTTGCCATTACCTCAAAAGGAGATTCAAAATCTAATACACTCATGCATAAAATGAGAACCTATTTGTTGGACTTCGAGCTTACATATGATGAAGAAGAGCCTGATATAGTCATATCTGTAGGCGGGGATGGCACTTTACTCTATGCCTTTCACCGGTACAGCAGCCGCCTGGACAAGACGGCATTTGTCGGTATCCACACAGGCCATCTCGGGTTTTATGCAGACTGGGTGCCGGAGGAAATCGAAAAGCTTGTCATTGCGATTGCCAAAACCCCGTATCAGGTCATTGAATATCCGCTTCTGGAAGTGATTATTCGCTACCAGCATGGCGGCAAAGAAACCCGTTATCTTGCCTTGAATGAATCAACAGTGAAAGCGGTTGAAGGTACTTTAGTAATGGATGTGGAAATTCGCGGCCAGCATTTTGAACGGTTCCGTGGGGATGGATTGTGTGTGTCTACTCCATCCGGAAGCACGGCGTATAATAAGGCGCTTGGGGGAGCCATACTGCATCCTTCATTGCCTGCCATCCAGCTTGCTGAAATGGCCTCCATTAATAACAAGGTATTCCGTACAGTAGGCTCTCCACTCGTATTGCCCGCACATCATACGTGCATGCTGAAGCCAGTAAATGAACCGGATTTTCAAATTACCATTGATCATTTGACACTTCTTCATAAAGATGTAAAATCAATTCAATTTAGAGTGGCAGATGAGAAAATCCGTTTTGCCAGGTTCAGGCCATTTCCTTTTTGGAAAAGGGTTCACGACTCATTTGTTGCTGATTAAATTGGCAGTTTTAGTTTCACTGCTATACATAATCTGGTTACTTCTAACAGAACAGGAGCCTATAGCTCATGGCGCATTTTGAACTAAAATGGAAAATTTCTGCCCAGCAGGCGGGTCCGTTAATCAGGGAATTTTTAAAAGATAATGATATATCCAAAACTGCACTGACAGATATAAAATTTGCGGGCGGATTTATTAAAGTGAACAATCAAGAAGTGAATGTCCGCTATGAGCTTAAAGAAGGAGACGTTCTTCAAGTTGGTTTTCCTGAAGAAGTTCCCAGTGAAGGCATGAAAGGGGAAGACTTGCCCCTGGATATTCTCTATGAGGATGATTATCTTCTTGTAGTAAATAAACCGGCGGGCATGAGCACGATTCCCTCCAGGGAACATCCTTCCGGAAGTTTGGCTAATCGACTGATTGGATATTATCAGCGAATAGACTTAAAGTCTGCTGCCCATATCGTGACAAGACTGGATAGAGATACATCAGGCTTGGTTCTGATTGCTAAACACAGGCATGTACATCATTTGTTTAGCCAGCAGCAGCGCTTCCGCAAAATACATCGCATGTATGAAGCCTTTGCAGAAGGCACAATCAGCCAGGATGCTGGAACTATAGAACAGCCGATAGCGAGAAAGAAAGACAGTATAATTGAGCGGGAAGTCAGTAAGGAAGGCCAATACGCATATACTCATTATTGGGTAATCAGCCGGCGAAGCGAATTGACACATGTTAAACTGAAGCTTGAAACAGGCAGAACTCATCAGATCAGAATCCATCTGTCATGGCTGGGTTTTCCTCTTGCGGGTGATGAACTATATGGAGGTACAAGAAAGCTCATCTCCCGCCAGGCACTGCACTGCTGCAGACTTTCGTTCTTTCATCCCTTTTTGCACAAAACTCTTTTGTTTGAACAGCAGCTTCCAGAAGATATGAAATGTTTATTATAAAAGCCGGCATTGGCCGGCTTTTTGAGTTATATCTTCCTGAACTTCTCTTCCACATAAGGCAAGCTTGATGGGACAGAAATTAGTTCCATTTCAGGATATCTAAGTGCAGTTAATTTATTTCCAAAAACAGCTCCTGTATCAATATTATAGGTGTTGTTAACTTTCCTGACTTCCTTTACGGGAGTATGGCCATAGACGATCACAGCTTTACCCTCATACTGTTTTGCCCAATCCCGTCTTACAGGTGTGCCGTCAGGATTTTTTTCTCCCGTTATATCTCCATAAAGAACAAAGGTTTTTACTTTTGAGGAATGTTTCCCAATATAGCTTTCCTTAATTCCTGCATGTGCAATAACTAATTTGCTGTTATCAAGCACATGGTGGAGAGGAGCCTTTTCATATAACTCCATAAATTTCTGCTTAATTTCAATCTGTTCTTGAGAGTCAAGCCGTTCATATTCAGCGACTGTAGTTTCCAGGCCGTGAGTAATTTGAACTTTATTTCCTAAAAAGTAACGGTAAAGTTTATTGCAATGATTGCCTGGGACATAGTATGCCAGATCATTTGCTGCCAGGTTATATATTACATTGATGACTGCAAGAGACTGTGGTCCCCTGTCTGTTAAATCTCCTACAAAGGCCAGTTTTCTATTACTTGGGTGAACAGGAAATCCCCGATTCCAGCTGTAGCCAATTTTTAAGGTAAGCTCTTTAAATTCAGCAAAGCATCCATGAATATCACCGATAATATCAAGTCTCATAAGGAAGCTCCTTTATTTGTTCTACTTTTATGATATCAATTTTCATAATATATATCATGACGTTTAATTTTTTCAGGATGCAGAGAAAGCTTTAACGGTTTTAAGTTAAAGGAATGGGAAAATTAATTATGCAGAAATAAATTACGTTCATTTGAACCTATGATTGTTTAGAGACGACAAAGAAACAAAGATTTGCTAGTATAGTGAAGTACGTTTCCTGTTATCAGTGTTAATGTAAAAAAGCTTGCGGTTTGTGTAAAAAAACGAGGCCAATATAAACTTCACAGCAGGAATTTAGCTGGAGGTAAAATTCAAAAATGGATTGTTTCATCGTAAGAGAGGAGGTTACTATTTATGGAAGAACAAGTAGAAGAAAGATCAGATTCTCATATTAATACAAGTCTTTTAATCCAATCTTTACAAAATGAAGAAATTGATATCTTCAGGAATGAATTCCTTGATATGCACCCCTATGATCAGGCTTCATTTTTTAAAGATCTGGATGAGGACATCAGGGCTAAAATTTATCTTTATCTCTCTCCGGAGGAAATGGCAGCTCTTTTTGAAAATCTGGAGATTGAAGAAGAAGATTATAAAGACGTTCTTGCTGAAATGAATCCTCATTATGCAGCAGATATGCTTTCAGAAATGTACGCTGATGACGCAGTTGATGTGTTAAACGAACTTGATAAAGACCAGGTTGTCAGCTATTTGACAATCATGGATGATGAATCTGCAAAAGAAATTAAGGATTTGCTTCATTACGAAGAATATACAGCAGGGAGTATCATGACAACGGAATTTGTTTCTCTGTCAGCCAATCAGACGGTTCGTTCTGCCATGTATATCCTGAAAAATGAAGCGCCAAGGGCGGAAACCATTTATTATGTGTATGTTGTTGACGACGAAAAAAAGCTTATTGGCGTCATTTCCCTAAGAGATCTAATAGTCAGTGATGATGATACGATGATTTCGGAAATAACAAATGACAGAGTAGTTTCCGTATCTGTTGGCGAAGATCAGGAAGAAGTCGCAAGAAAAATTAAAGATTATAACTTCCTGGCTGTTCCGGTTGTGGATTTTCAAAATCATTTGCTGGGTATTATTACAGTTGATGATGTCATGGACGTCATGGAAGAAGAAGCATCAGACGATTATTCCAAATTGGCCGCTGTATCGGATATGGATCATATTGACCGGAATCCGGTTTCTGCAGCTCGCAAACGGCTTCCGTGGCTTATCATCCTTTTATTTTTAGGTATGTTAACAGCAAGCCTAATCGGCAGATTTGAGGCAACTCTGGATAAAGTTGCGATCCTTGCGGTTTTCATTCCTCTCATTGCAGGGATGGCAGGAAATACTGGCACTCAGGCATTGGCTGTTGCTGTAAGGGGGATTGCTACAGGAGATTTAGAGAAAGAAAATAAGTGGAAACTGGTATTAAGGGAAGCTGGAACAGGATTAATAAATGGAGGCATATGCGGCATTCTGGTGACTTTCATTGTTTACTTCTGGAAAGGAAATTTCTTTCTTGGTGTTTTAGTTGGCGTTTCAATCTTATTTACACTGATTGTAGCCACCCTTGCCGGTGCGCTGATCCCTTTATTTATGCACAGGATGAAAATTGATCCGGCTGTGGCATCAGGTCCATTTATTACAACTATAAATGATCTTATCAGCATCTTAATTTATTTTGGAATGGCGACATTATTTATGAGTTATTTAACAGGTTAAGGGGGTTATTTTATGGAACATGGGGCATCGGTAGCATCGCTTGTCATAGTTATTCTGGCTGCTTTTATCACGCCCATATTGCTCCACCGGCTGAAGATTAATTTTATCCCTGTAGTGGTGGCGGAAATCCTTGTAGGTCTGATTATCGGTAAAAGCGGTTTTGATATTGTGCATGAAGATATGTGGCTTGAAACGCTTTCGACACTTGGATTCATATTCCTAATGTTCCTAAGCGGGCTGGAGATAGATTTTACAGCCTTTTCTTCAGCAAAGAAGAGAGAAAAACTCCCAAGCGGTAAGCTGGAGCCAAATTCTTTTGCTGTTTCTTTCGTTGTATTTATAGGAATATTTCTAGTCTCATTGGGACTATCTTATTTATTTGTTTGGGCAGGATTCATAGACAATGCCTTCTTAATGACATTAATTATATCGACCATTTCTCTAGGTGTTGTGGTTCCCACTTTAAAGGAAGCCCATTTAATGAAAACAGGCATTGGACAGATTATTTTACTGATTGCCGTTATTGCAGATTTGGCAACGATGATTCTGCTGGCTGTGTTTGTTTCATTAAATGATACAGGCGGAGGGAATACGTGGCTGCTTCTTGTCTTATTTGGAGTAGGTGTATTGCTGTATTTCCTTGGCAGAAGGTTTAAAAACCTTAATTTTCTTGAGGCTATGTCTACCGGGACTGTTCAAATTGGAACAAGAGCAGTGTTTGCCCTAATTATATTTCTGGTGGCATTATCTGAAACCGTTGGGGCTGAGAATATATTAGGTGCGTTCCTTGCCGGGGTTCTTGTATCATTACTGGCACCAAACCAGGAAATGATCCATAAGCTGGATTCATTTGGATATGGGTTCCTCATCCCGATTTTCTTTGTGATGGTAGGGGTGGATTTGAACGTATGGTCATTGTTTGGGGATCCCAAGATGCTCATGCTCATTCCACTGCTACTGATTGCACTGCTGCTCTCAAAACTTATACCGATCTATATTTTAAAAAGATGGTATGACATAAAAACGGTTTTGGCTTCCGGTTTCTTATTAACCTCAACCCTTTCACTTGTAATAGCTGCAGCAACTATAGGGGAAAGAATGGATGTCATTACTCCGGAAATGAGCGGAACATTGATTTTGGTTGCTATCATAACGAGTATATTTACTCCTGTAGTATTTAAAAAGCTATTCCCTCAGGAAGCGGCCGAGGAGAAAAAGCTAAAAGTATCGTTCATTGGTGCTAATCAAATGACGATGCCGATATATAATGAACTTAAGTCTTCCCTTTACGAACCTGTTCTTTATCATAAGAAGCAGGAAAAGGCGGAAAAGCAGATAGCTGACTCTTTGTTTGATATTATTGAAGTTGATGATTTTGATATTGATCACTTTGAAGGCACAGATGCTTTTGAGTCAGACATAGTTGTGATTTCAACAGGTAATGAAGAGACAAATGCGACATTATCCATCGCTTTTAAAGAAAAGGGAGTGGATCGTGTCATTTGCCGGATGGAAAGTCCTGATATGGAGGAAACGCTACGGGAACATAATATTGAGCTATTTTCAACCATTCTTTCGTCTAAGGCCTTGCTTCGCGCTCTTATCGAGTCACCAAGTGTGGTGAACATCTTAACGAACCAGGAAACGGCTTTATACGAGATCCGCTTAAAGAATGAGCAGTTTGAGGGTATGATGCTTCGGAGATTTCCGTTTACAGGGGATGTTATATTTGTACGGATATTTAGAGGGAAAGACTCCATTGTACCGCACGGAGATACTGAACTGCATGTCAATGACCGCTTAATTGTTACAGGATCTAAGGAATACGTTGATGAATTAAAACGGGAACTTGAATTTTGTGAATGGTGTTAGGCTGTCCGGCATCTTTAGCTGAAAAAATCCTGCTTGATTAAAGCGGGATTTTTTCGGCTTTTCTTTTTCGAAATATTGATGTACAATTAGTACTAGGTACTAATAACATGTGATAATAATTTCAGGAGGCTTCTAAAATGACTCTTTCTTTAAATGGAAAAACGTTTGTAGTAATGGGTGTGGCTAATAAGAGAAGCATTGCATGGGGGATTGCCAAATCTCTTCATGATGCAGGTGCCCGACTAATTTTTACATATGCGGGAGAAAGGCTTGAAAAAAGTGTTCGTGAATTGGCTGAATCCTTGGAGGATGCACACTCATTGGTGCTTCCTTGTGATGTAACAAGTGATGAAGATATCGCGAAATGCTTCAGCACGATTAAGGAGGAAGCTGGTGTAATTCATGGAATTGCCCACTGTATCGCTTTTGCCCATAAGGAAGAACTTCAGGGAGAATATATGACCACCACAAGAGACGGATTCCTGTTAGCTCACAATATCAGCTCTTATTCACTAACTGCTATTGCTAAGGAAGCAAGAGGATTAATGACAGAAGGCGGAAGCATTGTGACTCTTACATACCTTGGCGGTGAAAAGGTTGTGAAAAATTATAATGTTATGGGTGTAGCAAAAGCCTCCCTTGATGCAAGCGTCAAATATTTAGCTAACGACCTTGGAAAGGACGGAATTCGGGTTAATTCCATTTCAGCAGGTCCAATCAGGACTCTTTCTGCGAAAGGAATCAGTGAATTCAATTCTATACTGAAAGAAATTGAAGAACGGGCTCCTCTTCGCAAAACAACAACGCCTGAAGAAGTAGGGGATACAGCTCTATTCTTATTCAGCAGCCTGTCCCGCGGAATTACCGGGGAAAATATCCACGTGGATTCCGGTTATCATATCCTGTAATAGAAATTGCCTGCTCCAAAACTGGAGCGGGCTTTTTTATTGTCTTCCAGAAACGAAAGCCCATTTTCTGCATACATATAATACGACGAAACATAATGATTGCGGAGGTGGGCAAAAAGTGGCTGAGAAAAGAGAAAAGGAACCATTATTCTATATACAGCAGCCGAATTTTCAATTTCCGGAAAACCGGATGCAAACAGTCTATTCCAGCAGAAAAGCAGAACTGGAACGCAAACGGGAACAAGTAGACAGCGTGCAGGAACTGGCTGGCACTAAAGATGAACAAAATATGCAGGAACTGGCTGGCACTAAAGATGAACAAAAGATGCAGGAAGAAAAAATCGAAAATATTGCAGAACAAGTGAAGGTACAGGAAGCTATAGAAGAGTTTGAAGCTGGCAGAGAAGAGAAAAAGGTTGCTTCGTTTGCTTTTACGACTGAAAAACGAAAGCCGACTTTCAATCGTGTGAAAAGTTTTAAGGAAATGGGCACTCTGGAGCGTCTGGATTACTTAATTGATTTCCCAAAACAGCTTCCTCCCATACCATGTATATTTGAAACCGGGGAGAAAGCAATAAGGGGATTTCTAGTTTCAAAAAATGAGGAATCAGTCGAAGTAAAATTATTTGATGAATCGACTGAACAAATCAGTCTTCAATCTTTACAAGCTATTAAAATGATTGGACTAAGAAGGTAAAAAGAAAAGAGCTGGGAAAAAAGTAAAAAAAATAGCCAGCCGAATGATGGCTGGCCTCTTATGATTAGTCTTCGCAGATATCCAGGTCAACATCTGCAATACATTGAACAGCACAGAAGCATGTTAGATCAACAGTTACGCAGTCATTTGTACTGCGGAAGAAGTCAACTTCGCAAACCTTTTTCAAGTCGATGCAGCAGTCATCTGCAAGGTTTACTGTTTTGTCTGGGCCAGATTTTCTGTTAACTGGCTCCAGGACACGTAGCACCGCGCAGCAGTTATCGAAAACTTCTTCTACTCTAAAGAAGATCGATACACATGCACAGTCATTCCCTGTAAAGAAAGCATGGAATGGTGAGCCGTCTGCAGTTTTTAGTGTGAATACGCGCGTATCCGGACGCTTATGGCGCTTTCTGCTGGAAGGTGATATTGCTCCAAGCGGCTCCAGGAAACAGTTTGAAGGGCATTCGCACACATCTTCTGCGTTATCTTGAATATCTTTTATAGCACGAACTACTTCACATACACAGCTTTTGCCTTTGAAGTCGTCTTTTTTTCCACAACCCATTTTTATTTTCCTCCTTGTTTGTTTCTTGTGGTCTACACTACTAACATATTGCCGGAGTGCACTTTGGGTAACGGACAAACGCCTTGTTTTTTTAAAAAATAGGCTATTTTTTTACATGAGAGGTGAAAAAAATGGATATAACACCTATGGAGCTGGTGATTTTGACACTTGCAAGTTTTAGGCTGACCAGACTGATTGTATTTGATAAAATTACCGAATTTCTGCGAAGACCTTTTCTGGAAGAAGTAGAGGAAAAGGATGAAAATGGTGAAATTGAAGTGTACTGGGTTGTAAAAGAAGGAAGAGTGAGGGGATTTTTTGGGGAGCTTTTAAGCTGTTATTGGTGTACAGGTGTTTGGAGTGCCCTATTTTTATATGCTTTATATTACTTTTATGTATCCTGGGCAGCTCCAGTGCTGGTGATTTTGTCAGTTGCCGGACTTGCAGCGATTATTGAATCCCTGGTGCAGAAATTAATAAATTAGCATATAACTATTTGTACCATCATGTAGGCGTTTGTTTTACACAAGCATTGAGGCTCTGCATAAATTAAATAGAGGAAAATTATTGATTATAGGAGGGCCTCATCGATGCTAAAGGATTATAAAAATCAGCAAACTGAAAAATCACAGCCGGTCAGCAAGAAAAAGAAAAAGGGATGCGGCTGCGGAAAAAAAATTAAGAAAGATCAATAGCCGGAGAATCCGGCTTTTTTATTATGAAACAGAAAACCCTAGGCTAGGCCTAGGGTTCCAAAAAGCTTACAGCGTGGTATTAAAAAAACTCCTCCGTATTGCTAAAATATTTTTGGTTCGCCAACCAAAATATCAGCATACGGAGGAATTCTTATGTCTAAAAAAGACACTAATAGTTTAGCACACACAACTTGGAATTGTAAGTATCACATTGTGTTTGCACCTAAATACAGAAGACAAGTGATATACGGAAAAATTAAGAAGGATATTGGGGAAATACTCCGCACTCTATGTGAAAGGAAGGGAGTGGAGATTATTGAGGCGACAGCTTGTAAGGATCACGTACATATGTTAGTGAGTATTCCTCCAAAAATAAGTGTGTCCTCGTTTGTGGGTTATTTAAAAGGCAAAAGCAGCTTGATGATATTTGATCGTCATGCCAACTTAAAATACAGATATGGAAACCGAAAGTTTTGGTGTACAGGGTATTATGTGGATACAGTAGGAAGAAACAAAAAGGTAATTGAAGATTATATACGTAATCAGATTCAAGATGATGTAGTTGCAGAACAAATAAGTATGATGGAATATATTGATCCATTCACAGGTGAAGAGGTTAAGAAAAAGAAAAGATAATCAGTTGGAAGGCCTTTGAGGTCTGGCCAGTAAAAGTAGTGCAATTGGCGAACCATTCAGTAGCCCTTTAGGGTTTGGCCAGTAACAAAGGCTTCCAGCCGCAGAGAAAACCACCCGTTATCACGGGTGGTCGTTATTTTGTTTATTTGGTAAAAATAGGATGTGTATAAATAATCATAAATCCAAAACAATTCGACGACAATATATTTAAAGATTCTACATAGGAAGGGATTATTATGAAGAAAAAACTTTTATCCTTAATTGTATTTTCACTGATCATATTATCAGGGTGCAATGGAGATGGCAAGGTAACTGACAGTGACCTTGCGCTTCTCAAAACGACTCACCCGCCTGCTGTATTAATTGATAAAAATACAAAGGAAAATCTGGATTTAGTCCAAAACATTGAGCGTGACGTCGAAGAAATGAAAGAACTTTACGATGTTGCAGTTGTTAAAAGCAATGGAGATACACTAGTTGCTTATAAAGTGAAGCACCTGCAGCGTTTTCACATGAAAAAAATTGAAAAAAAAATGACAGAAATGCTTGAGGAGAAATATCCTGATGAGAACTTCGTTGTGTCAAGCGATTATAAAATCTTTATTGAGGCAGTAGAACTCCAGGAAAAAATGAAAGATCCCGATTTTACTGACAAAAAGGCTAAAGAGAAGCTTGATAAAATCATTGAGCTTAAAAATGAAATGACATAAGAGGAGGGATGGGCATGAGCAAGAAAGCAAATAAAACTCCTGAACAGCAGCAATATGAGCAGCTTGAGCAAAAACATGAGCTTAAGCGGCCGGTCATGAAAAATTGCATTCGTGCTTTCTGGGTGGGAGGGCTCATCTGTGTTGTTGGACAGGCAATAACTTATTTTTATATCTACCGTTTCGACTTCACAGAACAGACAGCTGGCAATCCAACTGTTGCTACTATGATATTTTTATCCATGCTGCTGACAGGCTTTGGCGTTTATGACCGTTTGGGCCAGTTTGCAGGAGCGGGCAGTGCTGTTCCTGTTACAGGATTTGGAAATGCTGTAATATCAGCTGCCATTGAGCATCGTACGGAAGGGTTTGTGCTGGGTGTAGGCGGAAACATGTTTAAGCTTGCTGGGGCGGTTATCCTTTTTGGTGTATTTTCAGCTTTTGTAGTCGCACTAATTAAAACGTTATTAATCATGTGGGGGGTTATTTAATGCTTAAGGGAAAACAATCCTGGGTTTTTGAAAATCGCCCAGTAATTGCTGCAGCTGGTGTTTCCGGCGGCCCTTTTGAGGCAAATGGCAACCTGGCGGAAGATTTTGATGTATTGCATGATGATTTGTGGATGGGTGAAGATTCTTATGAAAAAGCACACAGGGTACTTTTGGAAGAGGCTGGACAGACTGCACTAAATAAGGCAAATATCCAAAAGGAAGATGTTCAGTTTTATATAGCAGGAGATTTAATTAATCAGATTACTCCTTCCAGTTTAAGTGCAAGAACGATTCAAATTCCTTATTTCGGAATCTTTGGTGCTTGTTCTACTTCTATGGAAGGGCTTGCGCTGGCATCCTTTATTGTGAACTATCGGGGGGCTGATTACGTTTTGACAGGGGCTTCCAGTCATAATGCAGCTGTTGAGAAACAATTCAGATACCCGACAGAATATGGCGGCCAAAAGCCTCCGACTGCCCAATGGACAGTCACAGGTGCTGGCGCAGCACTTGTGACTTCCAAGCCATCGGGACAAAATCTTCCATTTACAACCTCTGCAACGATTGGCAAGGTCATCGACATGGGCCTCACCGATCCATTTAATATGGGAGGGGCAATGGCGCCGGCAGCGGCAGATACCATTACTGCGCACTTCAAAGACATGCAGCTCGATCCATCGCATTACGATTTGATTGTCACAGGGGACCTTGGGAGAATTGGTCAGGAAACTGCTTATGAACTGCTCACAAATAATGGATTGAAAATAGACAGAGAGAGGTTTAAAGATTGCGGATTAATGATTTATAAAGATGATCAGCCAGTCCAGTCTGGAGGAAGCGGTGCAGGATGCTCGGCTGCTGTTCTTTACGGACATCTTTTGAATCAATTGAAGCAAGGGACTTATAGGAGAATCCTTGTTGTCGCGACAGGTGCGCTATTATCGCCATTGACATTCCAGCAGAGTGAAAGCATCCCCTGTATTGCACATGCAGTTTCAATCGAAATGACTTAAAGAGGATGTTCACACGTATTTAAAGGAGGAATATTTGTATGCTGCCTATGTTTTTCTGGGCTTTTGTAATTGGAGGCCTATTTTGCGTATTTGGTCAAATATTATTTGATGTTTTCAAGTTAACACCTGGCCATACATTAAGTCTTTTGGTTGTAATGGGAGCAATTCTTGATGGACTTGGCCTGTATGAACCGCTTGTGGACTTTGCGGGGGCCGGAGCAACAGTCCCTATTACCAGCTTTGGCAATTCCCTTGTCCATGGAGCCCTTCAGGAAGCTGAACAGCATGGCCTTGTCGGTGTATTGACGGGAATGTTCGAAGTAACCAGCTCTGGTATTTCAGCTGCGATAATCTTCGGTTTTATTGGTGCACTTATTTTCAAGCCAAAAGGCTAAATGAGATTAGATATAATGGGAAAAATACACAAGGAAGAGGAGCATTCATTTTCAAGTTTTAATAAAAACAAGCCCCTTATTTCAATCCCGATGAATAAACCAAGCTTGCTTTGGGAGCTTGCCCATACCCTATGCTTAATTTTTACATATGTTGTAAAGAGATTTCCAAGTGAGGTGAGAGGCATGGGCTATGGCTATGGAGGCTGCGGATATGGCGGGGGCTATGGAAATACGTTTGTTCTAATCGTCGTCTTATTTATTTTGCTGATTATCGTCGGAGCAAGTTTTTACAATTAGATTTTAAAGGCTGACTCAAAACCAGCAGCAGGTTTTGTGTTGGCTTTTTTGTATATCAGATACATAATTTATTAATACATTTCACATTTTTTGCCCACCTTCATAAGATATAAAGGAGTAAATGAAGGAGCGTGATCTGCAGGATGGATAACAACTTTTTTAAGAACCTTGAAAAGAAAACAGGCGTAAATATGAAGGATGTATTCGAACTGGCCGGCTCTTTGCAGAATGCAAATTTTAAAGATGAAAAAACAGTCCGAAACGTAATCAAAAGGGTTTCGCAAATAGCAAATAAACACGTATCCAAGGATATGGAAGATAAGATTGTTCAATCGATCGTTGCTGATGGAAAGCAGCTAGATTTTAATACAATCTCCCAGATGATAAATAAAAAATAACAGAAGGGCCTGGCATATCAGCCAGGTCCTTCTGTTTAATTTCAGGATTTGTTTCTTTTGCTTCTAGTGATGGGGGCGAGGAACCGTGAGGCATGAGTCTTCCGTCCCCGCCTTTTTTCCGGCACAGAAATATATAAATCCTTCCTTGCTCTTGTTACGGCAACATACATTAGCCTGCGTTCTTCCTCTATGGGTGAAGGGTCCCCTGAACGATATGCTTCTAATGCATGATCATGAGGGAGACTTCCTTCAACGGTCCCGATAACATATACCACATTATATTCAAGCCCTTTTGCACGGTGGATGGTGCTTAATGTAATGGCATTATCATTATTCCTGCTGAGACGCTTGATTTCTGTATTCATGGCTTGCATATGTTCAGTATGCTCTAGAAACTCAGATAGGGATTGAAAGTTCCGTGCAGCGACTTTTAAATCTTTTATATCATCAGAGCCTTTATCCATTTTATTGCCCTCATTACCTCGTTTTTTTATAAAGTCCTGGAAGCCAAGCTCCTTTGCAACCGTTTCAATTGCGCAGATTGGACTAAGTCCTGAGAGTGATCTGGTAATAGGGATCACTTTTTTTAATTTGCTCTCCTGGAATGCAAATCCTGTTTTTATAAACTTAAGGCATTCAAGTAATGAGCAATCCTGCAAGATGCTTTCTGCTTTAATATCCTGAAGGACTGATTGTTTAACAAACAGAGGCGGGAGTATATCTTTCAAGGCATTTTGGTCATCCTCATTTAACGATAATTTAAGAAAAGCAAGCATGCTTCTAACAATAAATCGTTCATAAAAGGATTCTGCATCCTGATCCAATTTAAAAGGAAGGCTGGAATTTGTCAGTCTTTCAAAAATGGCTCTGCTCCCAGTATGGGTACGAAATAACACTGCAAAATCCCGAGGCTCATATCCTTCTTCAATTTTTTCCTGAATATCAGTCTGGATCATCGTAGCTTCTTCCTCCTCATCATAGGGGAAAAAGAGGAAAGGATGCTGTCCACCTGAGAATTGGGCATTCATACTCTTGGCGCGTCTTTGTTTATTTTGCGAAATGATTTGGTTTGCGGCTGATACGATCTCATGGGCGGACCGGTAATTTTGATTCAATGTAATAACCTTTGCACCAGGGAAATCTCTCTCGAAATCTAAAAGGTATTGGGGATCGCTTCCTCTGAATGCATATATGGATTGATCATCATCGCCGACTGCACAGACATTTCTCGCTTTATTGGAAAGCATTTTCATTAGCTCATATTGAACTTTATTAATATCCTGAAACTCATCTATCAGGAAATAATGAAAGCGATTTTGATATTGTTCAAGAATATCAGGCTCTTTATGAAAAAGGGCATAGCAGCCTGTCAGCATATCATCAAAATCAAATAACTCTTTTTCTGCTTTGGTTTTTTCATATCTTTGATAAAGGGTCGCGGTCTGTTCCTCCCAGTCATTCTTTGGCTGTACCTTTTCAGGAGGGATCAGAGAATTTTTCCAATAACTAATTTGCTGGAGGGCAAGATCAAAGGCAAATTCTTTTTCATCGAGCTTTAAATCTTTGCTGGATTCTTTGATGATCTGTTCACGCTGCCATTCCTTATTAAGGAGCTTGCCGGAAGACCATTTTTCCGGACTGTGGAAGGATAGAATCCGGTAAAACAAGCTGTGAAAAGTCCCGGAAACGATTTGCCTGACCTTCCGCGAATCCATTCCGGGATATTGGGCAAGGCGCTCTTTCATTTCAGCCGCGGCCTTAGCTGTAAATGTGACGAGCATTATTGATTTAGGATCAATATTTTTCTCGCGCAGCATAAAAGCAGTCCTAGTTGTTAAAACTCGAGTCTTTCCGCTTCCAGCACCTGCCAGAACGAGCAGAGGCCCATCAATATGTGAAACAGCAGCTGCCTGCTGCTCATCCAAAAACACTCCAGCTTGTGAAAGGGCTTTTAGGTATTCATCGGGGAAATTGGGAATATAAGTGCTTTCCTGGATATAAGGGGGGATATTTTTTACCGGCTGGGCTTTTTTAAAGACTGGTTCGATTTCTTTTACTGCAGCAGAAGAAACCGGCCGTGAAACAGGAATTCTAAACCCATTTCTTTCTATATATTCTCCAGTTTCAATCTGGTCCGATTCTGTTTTAAGATTCACATCCTGACACGTTCTGCTGCTTTTCTGGATATGATAAAAATGAGGCTCATCTATAATTCCTAAATACAAACGGACAGAAGCTCCGCAATCAGGACAAAACAGCTTTCCTTTTTTGCCTTCTTCATATATATGCTGAAAACTTTCTCTATTGAATTGTTCCAGATTCACTGTTTTATTATGTAAAATTGCTGTCTTCATAAAAATACCCCATTATTTTAAAATTGCCGAGTTTAAAGAAATTAATCATCTTCCTAACAACAAGACAAATTTTATCATAACAAAGCGGCAAAGGATTCTAAAGTGCCTTTCTGATTAAAATTTCCTGGAAACGGGTACATAAAAGTAAATAGTGTTTCGTATTCCTTTAATAATCAGATACATAGAGAAAGGGGAAGTAATCATGGGCTACATTTTACCTGTAACTTCATATCAATATAATCAGTATGCAGAAAGAGAGATTGGCACAAAATATGATCCATTTCGTTTCGTGCCAGTTGCTAAAATATCCGCACAATCCAATTCAAAAGATTTCCGTCATGAACTTCCTCTTGATATTCAAAGACGGTTAACCAGATCAAATCTTCAGCAGAGAGTAGACATCCAGAAGCAGAGCACTAGGAAAAAAGCAGAAAAAACCTTTGGCGAGCTGACGGGAAATGGCCTGTATATTAGTGAATATATATAAAAGACTGTTTTTAGTAAAAACAAGTCAAAAAAAGGAGAGGCTTAGTACGTTTGCACGTGCAATGCCTCTCCTTTTTTCCATTCTGCGTATAATACATCTTTGACATTATGGACGCCTATGTTTTTAATTTCATTATTTAGCTTTCTTTCGTCCCAATTGATGCTTTTAAGATTATCCCAAACCACTTCTCCATCTAAAATTAATGTTACAGGCAGCTCGATCTTATTTAATGGGAGATTCAGATCCTGGATGGTTGGTGTTGAGTATAGAGGCTTTTTTAATGCACTGACGGTCCCATCTGTTTCAAGAATGGCATACTCACATTCCCTGATTGAAAAAACGTCCTTTGAACGGAGAAGATGCTGAAGCTGGTTAATGTCCAAATGATTTTTCTTAAGTTCCTCATAGACGATTCTCCCTTTTTTTATAACAATTGAGGGCTCCCCTTCAAGAAGTTTGCGGGCACGTTTAAATTTCTGTGTAAGGATTTCTGTTGCATAAATGAGCGTTCCCCATACTGCAACTGCAAAGAAAATTTCAGGTATTCCAGTTTCCTGATCGTATAATGCATTCCCTACAAGTTCACCTAACACGATGGCAGAGATAAAATCAAAAGGAGTAATCTGAGTTATCTGTGTCTTGCCCAACAATTTTGCCATTGCAAATAAAAATATATATCCAATCACGAGAACGCTTATGATATGTAAATATTCCATTCGGACCACTCCCCTAATGCTTTATCTGGAATAGTGTTTGCAGATTGCCCCAAAATTATTGCACAACAAAAAAGCTCCTGCCACTCCTGGCAGAAGCTTGTCCGCTATATTGATTTCTTCATCGTCCGATGAGGGATTCCAGCGTCCATGAATTCTTCTGAAATCACCTCATAGCCCAGTTTTTCGTAAAAAGGTATTGCCTGAGTTTGGGCATTTAATTTTAATGCAGGCAATCCTTGATTCTTAGCATGTTCTTCAATTTTATCCATGATCGCTTTACCGGATCCACTTTGGCGCTTCTCTTTCAAAACGCAAATTCTTTCTGCTTTGCCATTCCCGTCAACTGTACGGAATCTTCCTGCACCTGCAGGGATGCCATTATTATAAAGTACAAAATGAACTGCTTCGTCTTCGAACTGATCAATTTCTTCTTCTTCAGGGACATTTTGCTCGTTAATAAAAACCTGTTTGCGCACGGAGAACGCATCCTGCATTTCTTGTGCAGATGAGACAACTTTTACTTCCACTTTTCACTATTCCTTCCCTAGCCTAAATGTTTCGTATACGGTCCAAGAGCCGTTTTCGAGCTGATATAAAAGATGAAAACGATCTACAGCCTCTTCGTGGTTAACCGGCTGCATCCTTAAGCTCCCATAAACATCTGAATGTTCATCATTGGATAGTTTTTGGCCAATGGTAATATGAGGGACAAAATTATATTCAGGTGTCTCGCCTGTAATATGATCATTCAGTTCAAGGTGTAATTCTTCGAGCTGGGCTGAAGGTTCAATTTTGAAATAAATGACATTGTTTACAGGCTGGAAAGAGCTTATTTTTGTAGCGTTAATTTGAAAAGGCGCGTGTTTTTTAGCTATTTCATGAAGTGTTTCTGTCAGCTGTTTTATTTCTTCTTCAGATGCTTCAAAAAGTGATCTTAAAGTTACATGCGGAGTAATTAAAGCATAATGCGGATCATACCGCTTTCTATAAGAATTGGCTAAGTCCTGCAATTTTTTTGACGGGAAAATAACGATGCCGTAATTAGTGCTCATACAACAACCTCCATATTCATATTTTCAGGGTAAACTGAAATGAAAAACACTTGGTTGAACTATTATAGCAAATTTTCTAAATTCATTATATAATTATACCTTTTTTTCATTATAAAAAACAGTAAGTCGAATTAATCTTTTTTATGGCAAAAATCAAAGTTAGAACATAGATTTTAATGCCCTTTTTAAATCAGGCTGCCAGTATGTCCAAGTATGGTCTCCATCAAATTCATCATAGAAGTAAGGAAATTGCTTTTGTTTAAATAAATTGGAAAGCTCCCGATTTGGAGTCAGGAAATCTTTCTCAGAACCGCCTGTGGTTTTTACAGCTGTCTCGCCTTTCCCGATAACATGATAAATATTAAGAAGGTGAGACTGATTAAACTCCTGAACAGCCTCAGTAACTGAGTTATCGACATAAGGAGATTGAAGAATTAACCGCCCGAAAGTATTGGGGTATTGCAGGGCTGCCATTAATGAAACCGTGGCTGCAAGAGAATCTCCCATAAGGGCACGGCCCATGCCCATTTGATATGTAGGGTATTCACGGTCAAAATATGGAACCAGTTCGTGTGCAAGAAAACGGATATAAGCATTGTGCTGTTCACCGTCAGGATGATATTTCTTCCATCTGTCTTTGACGTTTTTATAAGGAACACCAACAATGATGATGTTTTCGATTTCCTTCTCGCTTAATAATTCATCTGCAATACGCCCGACTCTTCCCAGCTGGAAGTAGTCTTTGCCGTCTTGTGCTATAACAACAGTGTATTTATATAAAGGAGAAAAGGAAGGGGGCAAATAAATAAGCAGTTCGACCTCTTCGCCCAATTCTTTGCTTTGTATCGCAATATCTTGTATTGATCCTCTAGGGTAATCCATAATTTCTGTTCCTCCATTTAGTCTTTATGTAAGAGTTTACATGAAGATTTTATCATATATATATAGGAATTGCTTTTTACATGCATTCTCATGCATTTGACATAATGTAATAATCTGGATAAAAAATCATTACTTACTGCTTTACTTTATATATAAGCAAAAATAATGTTTGTTAATTTCACGGAAAAAACGAAGTTATGAGAATATAATCAAATTTTCATAAAATAGGAATTGTTTAACAACTAATATAATTTTTATGGTAGTATAAAATGGATAACCTGTAATTTGATAAAGGGGGAAGAGAGATTGAAAAAGAAAAAATATCTTCTGGCTGCTGCTTTATTAGTGCTTTCAATGGTGCTTGCTGCTTGTGGCGGTGGAAAAGATGAAGGCAAAGGCGGCGGTGAAGGCGGCGCGGAAAAGCCTAAATTTATGAGCATAGTAACTGGTGGAACAGGCGGTACATATTATCCGCTTGGCGGATCTTTCGCTGAGATTATTTCTGATGCAACAGGTATTGACACAAATGCTGAAGTATCAGGTGCATCTGCTGAAAACATGAACACACTTAAAGACGGCAATGCAGAGATTGCTTTTTCACAAACTGATATTGCTTCATATGCACAAGAAGGAAAATTGATGTTTGAAGGAGCAGCAGTTGATAATGTAAGTGCGATTGGCACGCTTTATCCGGAAACAATCCAAATGGTCACTACTGCAAAATCAGGCATTAAATCGGTAGAAGACTTAAAAGGCAAAAAAGTGTCAATCGGAGCTCCAGGTTCAGGAACTGCTGCGAATGCAGAACAGATTCTGGAGGTACACGGAATTACTTTAGATGACATTCAAAAACAGGATCTTTCATTTGATGAGTCAACTGCTGGAATCCAGGATGGCACAATTGATGCAGCATTTGTTACAGCAGGGACTCCTACAGGTGCTGTAGAAGGACTTTCTGCAACTGAAGATGTTGTGATCGTTCCGATTGAACAGGATAAAATCGATGCTTTGATTGAGAAATATCCATACTATGTACAGGATGAAGTGCCATCTGGAACATATAAGCTCGCAGAAGCAGTGCCAACAGTGGCTGTACAGGCAATGCTTGTCGTTTCAAATGACCTTTCAGAAGATGTAGTTTACGACGTGACTAAAGCGCTTTTTGAGAATTTGGATAAAGTAACACATGCTAAAGGAAAAGTGATTAAAGCTGAAAATGCTGTAAAAGGTACTGGTATTGAATTGCATCCAGGTGCTAAAAAGTACTTTGATGAAAAAGGTTTCAAAGCAGAATAACAACCTTAAATGAACTTTCAGTTTACCGACTTGGCCGGCTGTGAAACCTTTTAGGTTTTTGCACCGGTCAAATTATCTTTTAAGGATTGAACAATTATATATTCAGGTGGAGATAGGTATGACAGAAATTAAGCCAGCCAATATCAAACTACCGTTTCTGCTGCTGGCATTCCTCATCATAGCAGCCATCTCAATCATCATTTTTATTCCTTATAAACAAGCTCTTGTTTTTGAGTATGAAAAAACTGGAAAAATTCTGGCGTATATTCCATTTAATGAGGAAAAAGCTTTTAAAATTAGTTATACCCATTCCATTCATCTCTCAGACGTTGTGGAAAGCTACAAGATAACTAAGGATGGGAAAATGAAGCTTTATGAACTGATGTATGAGGATTTTGCTATTGGCATGCCCGAAAATGCATCAGAAGGAGAAATATTTGAACAAAAGGAAGGTAAGTATTACATAAAAAATATGAACCGTATTTTTCCCATGTTCGACCTTCGGTTGGGCAAAGTTAGGGCAAATCATACAGTTGTTTTTAAAGAGAAAGAATATCCTCTTTCGCAATTCATTGAACCTGGAACATGGATAAGAATAAAAACAAAAAAAATAAATCTATTTCAGCAATTGAAAGGAGTGAACGTCCTTGAATGAAAAAGTAGAAACATTATCTCTCGAGGAACAGCAGCGGCTGCTGGAGAAATATGATCCTGAGGCAGGGACGAGGAAACTCGGAGGCATCTTGGGCTGGATTGCCTTTATTGGGCTTTTATCTTTTTCCCTATTCCACCTTTATACCGGGATTTTTGGAATGCTGACTGCGCAGCTGCAGCGTTCAATCCATTTAGGGTTTGCTTTGGCTCTAATATTTTTATTATTCCCGGCAAGGAAAAAGGATAAAGGAAGGAATCATAAGGTAGCATGGTATGATATTGTTTTATCTATTTTAAGTGTTGCAGTAGGGGCTTATTGGCCGCTATTTATTGATGAAATAGTTATGAGGGCAGGGCGCCTGACAGAAATTGATTTTTATATTGGTCTTTTGGCGGTGCTGTTGGTACTTGAAGCAACAAGGCGTGCAGTTGGGGTACCCATTACAATATTAGCTGTTTTATTTATGCTGTATGCACTCTTTGGACCTTATATGCCTGGGTTTTTGGCACATCGAGGCTTGGACCTGGAGAGACTTATTCAGACAATGTTTTTCACAACAGAAGGGATATTAGGAACACCTTTAGGAGTTTCATCAACCTTTATCTTCTTATTTTTACTATTTGGTTCTTTCCTGGTGAAAACAGGGGTGGGCCAGTATTTTAATGATCTAGCGGTTTCAATTGCTGGAAAAAGAATTGGAGGACCTGCCAAAGTTGCTATTTTCTCAAGCGCTTTGCAAGGAACGATTAGCGGAAGTTCAGTAGCCAATGTTGTAACTTCTGGCGCCTTTACCATCCCAATGATGAAAAAACTTGGATATAAGAAAGAGTTTGCAGGTGCTGTTGAAGCAACAGCCTCTACTGGTGGACAGATAATGCCGCCAATTATGGGGGCTGCGGCATTCCTAATGGTTGAATTCATTGGTGGAGGCATCACATATTGGGACATTGCAAAGGCGGCAGCAATTCCTGCATTGCTTTATTTTACTGGGATTTGGATAATGACTCACTTTGAAGCTAAGCGCCTTGGGCTTAGAGGTTTGAAGGATGAAGAAATGCCCGATCGGAAAGAAGTTTTAAGAAAAATTTATTTATTATTACCGATTCTTGCTGTTATCATTTTGTTAATGACTGGAATGAGTGTTATTAGAGGTGCGCTGTGGTCAATTGTAATCACAGTGGGAGTAAGTGCCATAAGCAAAGAAACAAGGATGAGCTTCAGGGATATCATTGACGCATTGGTGGAAGGTGCAAGGACGGCATTGGGAGTAGCAGCTGCAACAGCTACAGCCGGAATCATTGTAGGAGTTGTTGTAAAAACTGGGCTAGGATTAAAAATGGCTAATGGTTTGCTTGACCTATCAGGGGGCCTTCTTATCCCAACATTGATGCTTACAATGGTTGCAGCCTTGATTCTTGGAATGGGGTCACCAACGACTGCAAACTATGTAATTACTTCGACAATTGCAGCTCCTGCCATAATTTTACTGGGAGTTCCTGATTTGTCAGCTCATTTATTTGTATTCTATTTTGGCATTATTGCAGATATCACTCCGCCAGTAGCGCTTGCAGCATTTGCTGCAGCTGCTGTATCTGGAGGAGAACCAATTAAAACTGGAGTAACTGCTTCCAAGCTTGCAATCGGAGCTTTTATTATTCCTTATATGTTTGTTCTATCACCTGAGCTTTTAATGATTGATACCACATGGTATAACTTGATATGGGTTATCTTTACTGCATTAGCAGGAATGATGGCCATCGGTGCTGGGGTCATTGGCTATTGGTACCGACAACTAAATATACTTGAGCGTTTGCTGGGAATTGTGGCCGGATTACTGCTTATCTACCCTGAGGGGGTTAGTGATATTGTAGGATTGGGTATTTTCATCCTGCTGATTGTATTGCAGGTTTTCATTAAAAAAGAAGATAAGGCAAAGCCGCAAACAGCATAATATAAAAGGAAGGGTGTCCTATGAGATCCTTCCTTTTTGCTTACTGTAAAAAGGGTCTGTCAGGCTCCCTGATCGTATGGCCGATTGAAAGCGTGGCATTTATATAGCCTTCTTCGTTACTGGTTAATAGAACAGAGAATGTACCGGGTTGATCGCCTTCGTATACTTCTTCACTGAGGGCTAAATATGAAAGAAGCTCCTCTTAACTGATCTGGCGAGCTTTCTTATCGGGCAAAATGGACATGATATGGTTCAAATTGAAGATGCGCATTTGCTTTCTATATAAACAATAGGCTAAAATCGTGCTGCCTCGGAGTTCTTTAATCAATATTTTTCGTTGTGTAAATGAATTGCGTTTGGAGAGGTAAATGATTTCTACAGGCTTTCTCTCTTCCATAGCTCGATAAAGAATTCCTTTCATAGAGAAATCCCTCCTTACTTTTATTTACATTATAAACGAACGCATGTTCTTAATCAAGTAAAATGCGAAAATTCGTTCGCACAAAAAAGAGACTTCAAAAAATGAAGTCCCTTAAATTATCTTTAATCCTTTATCTTTTAAGTGATTTAGCAAGACGGTTCCGTATTGTATGGCATAGCCTAAAAAGACGGCTACGAACAATGTGCCCAATCCGACGGGCCCGCCTAAGGCGAAGCCAATGGCCAATGCTAAAAATTCGTTAATGATACGGGCGGTCTTAATACTGATATTGAGTCTTTTGGCAGTTGCGATCATTAAACCATCAATTGGGCCGCTGAATAATTGCGGACGGATATATATAGAAACACCGAAGCCCAGAAGTGCGACACCAGTTATAAAGGCAATGATCTGAACGGAAAAGTGTGTAACTGTGATCCCGTTAAAAACAAGTTCCATCCAAAAATCGATTCCCAGACTAGCTAAAATAGTTCCAATAAATGATTTAAACTGGGGTTTTTCCCAGGTGAGCAGCGCATTGAAAAATATGAGGGAAGCCGTAACCAAAAATGACCAAGTACCTATTGTCAGACCGAATTTGTTAGAAAGTCCAACATATACAGTGTCCCAAGCACCTGCACCAAGATCGGATGAAATAATTAATGAGACACCGAGAGTGAGAGTAAAATAACCCGCAATTATTTGAATGAATGCTGTATGTTTAATCATGTTGTATCCTCCCCAATACATATTACAGGATTTAGCTATAATCTCAAGGGGCAGAATGCAAGAAGAATTTAGTTGCATTCATAAATGCAACTAGGGCTTAATTGCCTTCAGAAATATTTAATTTACAAATAAAGACAGCTCCCGATATTTGGGAGCTGTCTAATGAAGACTATACCTTAAAATCGATTTTTGCACTTTTCTTCAATTCTTCAACATGCTTTACGAGCAATTCCTGCTGTTTCTGCTGTTCAAGCTGCTGTTTAATCTGAGGCTTTACTTCCTCCAATTTAGGCGGCTCCTGTCCTTCAGCACCACCCTGGCTTGCATATTCATCATAGAATTTCTGAATTTCTGCATCCGTTACTTCATCAGGTTTAACTTCGCCATTAATATATTTCGTATATTTAATATTATTGGCGATTTCTTTCTCTAATGAGTCAGGATTAAGGCCAGCCTGCTTCATCGCAGTTTCGAATTCCTTATCATCCTTGAATTGTCCTTTTGTTTCTTCCAGCTGCTTTTTTACTTCTTCATCAGAAGCTTTGTAGCCTTTTTTGTCAGCCTCCTGGAGAAGAAGGGTTTGTCCGACTAGACTGTCGAGTGTCTGCTCCTTGATTTTCTCTGCAGCTTCTTTTGTAGTAGGGTCTTGTCCCATTTGCTGATACATCATTTGTGATGAAGTAAGCACGCTGTTATATTCACGGCCAAGAATTTCCTGGTCATTAACAATTGCAACAGTCTTTTCCTCATCAAGCTTTTGTTTGTCCATTTTCTTTTGCATTTCTTCCATTTTTTTCTTCTGGTCCTTCTGGTCCTGCTGATCGGTTTCAGCTGTTTTAGTTTCATCCTTTTTATCTGCACTCTTGCTTTCGTCATCAGCTCCACAAGCTGCTAAAACGGCAGATATTAATACCAGTAAAAAGGGATACATTAGTTTCTTCATTTAAATTTCTCCTTCCGTAACCCTGAATGGATTGATTCAACTAACAAAAGAATCATATAGAGGGCATTATAAAGCATATATTCTTAAAAAGATACCATATAAGGCATAAAAGCGGAAATTGTAATGGGAATGTAATCTAGTTTTACAGATGCTAACCTTATAGTTTATGGATAAAAAATAGGTATTGACTTTTATTTGAGAAACAAGTATATTTTATATTGTCCCCAATACAGGGAAATATCATAACGATTCCGTAGCTCAGCTGGGAGAGCGCTACCTTGACAGGGTAGAGGTCGCTGGTTCGAACCCAGTCGGAATCATACACAAAGTGTTTGGCTGCTCATGGCCAAACACTTTTTTTAAGTTATGCAGGGGGGACCAAGTAAATAATTTACCAAAATAGTGACAGGGAAACGTTAAAATATAATAATTCACAAAATAATTTTTATTAAAAATCTATGCTATAATTTGATTGTGAAATTACAAGAGTTAGGGGATATTTCGATGTTGAAAGATCTGTTTATAGGCCTTTCCCAAAATGAATTTCTGAATAGCGCTGCAAAGAAATATGGATTGAAATTGGGAGCGCAGAATGTAGTTGCGGGAACAAATTTAGAAGAAGCAATTCAAAGCATAAAAGAGCTTAACGCGCATGGCATCTCTTGTACTGTCGATAACCTCGGGGAATTCGTATATAAAAAAGAAGAGGCGGCAGAAGCGAAAAAACAAATAATTGAAGTGATAGAGGCCATTCATGAAAACCAGGTAGATGCACATATATCTTTAAAGCCTTCCCAATTAGGCCTGGATATTGATTACTCTTTCTGTCTTGAAAATGTTAAGGAGATAGTAGAGAAAGCAAGCCATTATGGTATTTTTGTGAATATGGATATGGAAGACTCCAAGCGTTTGCAGCCTTCCTTTGATATACTGGACGAATTATCCAAAGAATATGATAACGTAGGTACAGTTATTCAAGCCTATTTCCTGGAAGCTGGAGAAGATTTAAAGAAATATAAGGATTTCCGGTTGCGCATTGTAAAAGGAGCTTATAAGGAGCCTGAAGAAATTGCTTATCAGGACAAAAGTGACATTGACGCCAACTATATAAAATTAATAGAATGGCATTTGCTGAATGGCAAATTCACATCAATTGCAACACATGACCATAAAGTAATTAATCATGTAAAAGATTTTGTAAGGGTTAACAATATTCCTAAAGAGAAATTTGAATTCCAAATGCTATATGGCTTCCGCAAGGATATGCAGCTGAAGCTGGCGAGTGAAGGCTATAATTTCTGTACGTATGTTCCTTTCGGTAACGACTGGTATGGCTACTTCATGAGGCGCCTGGCAGAAAGGCCGCAGAACTTAAACCTTGTTGCCAAACAGGTATTCAATAAGAAAACCAATACAGTTATTGGTGTTGCAGCAGGAGCTTTCTTAGTAGGCAGATTGACAAAAAAGCGAAAAAAATAAGCAAGAAACCTCCCTCTAGCTGAAGGGAGGTTTTTTGCTGAGCTTAATAAAGTTGAAAGAGGGTACGGTGATATATATAGGAAGAACCAACCGGCTGATTCTATCGGCAGGCTAATGGTATAAAAGAAATCCCTGACTGTTGTCTGGGATTTCTTTTGGCTATATTTCAATTTCTACACCATAATGATCTGAAATGATGGGTTTGTATGTTCCATTAAAGATAACCCGTGAATATTTTGGCTGGATTGGCTGAGTCGATAGGATTAAATCGATCCGCATATCATGTATATTATCGTCCCAGCCGCCAATCCTTCCTTTAACAGTAACACCTGAATCTTTTTCTACTGCTAATTCATACTCTAATAATGCATAAAAATAAATATTTTTTGTTAAAAATACATTTTCCTCTTGCTAATGAAGTATTTTATCCTTTAAAATTCTCTTAAAGAAGGATTACCTTCAAGAAAAAGGTGGATTTTTAGACTAATGTAAATAAAAATAATTTTGAATAGTAGAAAATCTTCTTGTTTGAGAAGCATTTCATGCTTTATACTTTGCATAAGAAGTTTTTCCTTCACTATTCGTGAGGAGCCAGCATGGATATTAAAACAATGAGCCAGATGATTAAAGCAAGCTATTCCTCACTCTCCCCAGGGCAGAAGAAAGCAGCAGAATTTATTATGGAGCATGCTGATGAAGCGGTGCTATTAACAGCATTCCAGGTGGGAAGAAATGCAGGCGTCAGTGAGACAACGGTCATCCGACTTGCGTATGCACTAGGATTCAGCGGTTATTCCCAAATGCAGGATCGGATCAGAAAAGACTGGCTTGCGGGGAAACAGCAGGATGGCGATGAAAATAGTCCTTCTATAGAAAATGCAGCTGAAGAGAACCTGTTTAGGAGAGTCATTGATCAAGAGAGGAAAATACTTCGGCAATTGCTTGATCAGGTTGATGAAAGGGAACTTTGGAAAGCGATTGATGCATTAATCCAGGCAGACAGGGTTTATGTTGGGGGTTTTGGCAGTTCTTTTGCTGCCGCATACTGGTTTTATTACACACTTAAACAAATAAGGGGAAATGTTCATATCTCAAGCCCTAACGGTTTTCTTCCTGAGGATGTGTGTGATTTAACAGAGCAGTCAGCAGTTGTCATTTTTTCTTTTCCCCGTTATCGAAAAGAGACTTTAAAGCTGGCTTCATTTGCTGAAAGGGAAGGCTCCAAAATAATTGCCATAACAGACCGTCAGCTTTCGCCTATCGGCCAAATGGCTGCAGTAACTCTAACTACGGATGAACATATGGACTCTGGGCATCATTCAATTGCGTCTGTTATTAGTTTACTGGAGGTGCTGATTGCAGGTATCCAAAAACAGGATCATGAAAAAATTGCGAAGAGACAGCAGGAACTGGAAATTCTGTATGCTGATCAAGAGTTATTTATTGAATAAAATTGAACAGCAGGGGAGTTAAAACCAGAAAAATAAAAGGGGGCATAACGAATGAGCAGTCTATCAAAGAAAATGATTCAGCAGGAGGTAACGGCATCCTACACAGCCGGGGACTATTTAAAATTTCTAATTCCTTCTTTGATCGGGGTTTTACTATTTATGGTGCCGATTCAAGGAGAAGATGGGATAACAATTCCGGTTGCTTATTTAGCAAATCAAATTAATGGATTGCTGGGAGATTCCATACCTGCAATTACTGTTTCTATTATGGCTCTTTCAGTAATTGGCTCGCTGGTAGCAATAATTTATAAACCGGGCTTTATCTTAAACAGCCCATATTTGAACAAATTACTGAATGTCAGTAAATTTTGGGTGGGAGCCCGTTTTCTTGGAACAGTTTTTGCTATTATTACTTTGTTTGAAATTGGCCTTAAACCAGTATATTCAGAGAATACCGGCGGACTCTTAATCTATGAGTTAATTCCTATACTATTTACTACATTCCTTCTGGCAGGTTTATTGCTTCCGCTTCTTTTGAATTTCGGTCTGCTTGAATTTTTTGGTGCATTACTGATTAAAGTGATGAGGCCTGTATTTAAGCTGCCTGGCCGTTCTTCACTTGATTGTTTGGCTTCATGGGTAGGCGACGGTACAATCGGTGTCCTCCTTACGACCAAACAATATGAAGAAGGCTATTATACAAAACGGGAAGCTGCAGTTGTTGCTACAACCTTTTCAGTTGTTTCTATTACTTTTACGATTGTAATTATTCAATACTTAGATTTAGAAGAGTATTTCATTCATTATTATTTAACAATTATCCTTGCCGGTCTCGTGGCAGCCATTGTAATGCCGCGGATTCCGCCATTATCCAGGAAAGCCGATACAGCTTATGAAGGGACAGAGCTGAAGGCGGAAACGTCTATTCCTTCCCAAACTACACCTGTTAAATGGGGATTAAATAATGCTATTAAGAAAGCGCGTACGAATAATAGTGCAGCAGCTGTGGTAAAAGAAGGTTTTGAAAATGTACTGGACATGTGGATGGGAGTTCTGCCCATTGTTATGGCGATTGGAACGGTTGCCCTGGTAATTGCTGAATTTACACCTGCTTTTACGATTCTTGGCAAGCCGTTTGAACCGATCCTGTCTCTAATGCAAATTCCGGAAGCAGCAGAAGCGGCCCAGACAATGGTGGTTGGATTTGCAGATATGTTCCTGCCGGCTGTCATCGGCAGCGGAATTGAAAGTGAAATGACAAGATTTGTAATTGCCTGTGTCTCTGTAACACAGCTGGTTTATATGTCTGAGATGGGCGGCCTTCTTTTAGGTTCAAATCTGCCTGTCAGCATAAAGGATTTAATTCTTATCTTCCTTCTTCGTACTATTATAACATTGCCAATTGTAGTAGCTGTGGCACATATAATATTTTAGTGTAATGTTAGCATTCATGAAAAGGGAAGAATACAGGCCGGCAAAAAGCGGCCTGATATGAAGGAAGGGGAAGGTTATGAAGCAAGAAGCAGTAACATCATTGGTAATTAAAAACCTTCACACAGTTGAGGATCTTGAAGCTGTATACGAACTGGAAACATGTATATGGAGTGCGGAAGAAGCAGTGCCGGTTAATCATACAGTGGCAACGGTTAAAAATGGCGGTTTTGTGTTAGGTGCGTTCCTGGAAGAGGAACTGATCGGTTTTCAATACAGCTTTCCTGGGTTTGACGGCACAAAGGTATATCTATGCTCTCACAGCCTTGGAATTCACACCAAGTACCGGGCATTCGGGATTGGGGAAAAGCTGAAAAATGCTCAAAAAAAGACAGCGCTTGAGAAAGGCTATGATCTCATTTCATGGACATACGACCCACTTGAAACAGTTAATGCCAATCTCAATCTGCATAAGCTGGGGGCTATATGCACCAAATATATAGAAAATGCTTATGGTGAAATGTCAGACGGGATGAACGCCGGAATACCAACTGACCGATTTTTAGTGGAGTGGCGTATTAAAGAGGAAGCTCCTAAACGTCAATGGTCTCAAGAAGCAGTGCCGAGAGCAATAGAAACAGGGAGGACGGATGGTTTTTCTGTTCCTGAAAATACAATTCTGAACATCGAAAATGAAAAAATTCTAATACCGGTTCCGGGAAATTTTCAGGATGTTAAAAAGCAGGATTTCGCTTTGGCGCAGAAATGGAGAGAAAGCACGAAAGCAGTATTTGTTCATTATCTCAGCAGCGGATGGATTGTAACGGATCTAATAAAGGATGTAACCACTGAAAACCAATACATATATCTCTTGGAAAAAGAAGAGGGATACTGCTAGGAGAATGGGAAGATGGAAATCAAAAGCATTGTATTAAGGCACGTCAAAATGGAGCTGCTGAATCCATTTACTACAAGCGTCGGAACAGAAGTGGATAAAGACTTTATTCTTGTCGAAGTAAAATCAAAAAGCGGAGTGTCGGGCTGGGCAGAATCGGTTTCCATTATGGAACCAATCTATAATGAAGAAACAGTTAAGACGAATTGGCACATCATGAGTGATCATTTAATACCGGTCCTTTTTGCATCAGAAATCCGGCATCCTGATGATGTTTCAGAAGCATTCAGGCCAATCAGAGGAAATTTCAATGCCAAAGCAGCGCTCGAGGGTGCTGTCTGGGACCTGTATGCACGGGAGAAAGGGATAACCCTTGCAAAAGCTTTAGGCGGTGTAAAGGAAAAAATAGAAGTCGGGGTAAGTGTGGGCATTCAGGATTCAGAGATAAAGATGCTCAAACAAATTGAAGGATATGTAAATGAGGGGTACAAACGGATCAAAGTGAAAATTAAACCAGGCTGGGATGTGCATATATTAAAGGCCATTCGTGCACAATTTCCTGGAATACAGCTTATGGCTGATGCTAATTGCGCTTATACACTTGGTGATATTGAGCATCTTCAAAGGCTGGAGGAGTTTGAGCTAATGATGATTGAACAGCCTTTGGAACATGATGATATTATCGATCATGCCAAACTTCAAAGTAATCTGAAAACACCAATATGCCTTGATGAAAGTATACATACTTTCGAGGATGCCAGAAAAGCCATTGAGCTTGGAAGCTGCAGAATCATTAATCTTAAAATTGGCCGGGTAGGCGGATTGACAGAGTCAAGAAAAATACATGACCTTTGCGAAGAAAATAATATTCCAATGTGGTGTGGCGGAATGCTTGAAGCTGGAATAGGGCGAGCGCATAATATTGCTATAACCTCACTTTCCAATTTTACGCTTCCTGGCGATACAGCCCCATCTTCCCACTACTGGAAAGAAGATATCATTGATCCTGAAGTCACTATGGAAGAAGGATATATTTACGTTCCTCAAAGACCTGGAATAGGCTATGAGCCTAATCGATCTAAAATTGAGGATATAACTCTTTATAGCCGGACTTTTTCAAAATAATAAGATTTCAAATAATATCTAAAAAAATCAATGCAGTTCTCCGTTGTGGAGAACTGTTTTAATTGTCGGAGCTGTCTATTGGCATATTCCGATCCATATAGAAACAAGATAATAGTAAGATAAAGGGAGGGTTGATCGTGAAAGAACAAGATAAACAAGACGTTGAAGGATTAAATCAGATATTTGAAATTATAAATGCAAAAGGTGATATTGGTGAAATTAATGAAATTTTGAAGAGGCCGAGCAGTAAAAAACGTGAATCAGAAAAGGAAATTTAAAAAGGGTAGAGTTTTGTTTTAAGTTCACCTAAAAAAGGCCGTCAGTGACGTGCCTTTTTTGTTATTCGCCATTTTATTTTTGCAGATCTTTTTTTGTAATTTGGCTTCTGATATCTGCATCTCTCGAGAACTCTGTATCCTGTTTTTTGTTATTAGGATATTTGTTTTTTCTTTCGCGGTTGTCATTTTTGTTGGTCATAGGTAGGCCTCCATTTTTAAGTGTACGGTTAAGAAGTGTTTTCCCTTTAATTTAAAAAACCGGCCCAAAGGACAGGGCCGGCCCATCCCGGCAAAAAACATGGTCTACTGATTTTGCTGGTTTTTAAGCTGCTGTTCTGCCATTGCGACAAGGCGTTTCGTCATTTCTCCGCCGACAGAGCCGTTTGCTCGTGCGGTCGTATCAGCACCAAGCTGAACTCCAAACTCATTGGCAATTTCCTCTTTCATTTGATCCAATACATTCTCTGCACCGGGTACCAAAAGTTTGTTTCTTGCCATGATACATCACTCCCGACGAATATTTGAGCAAATAAATGCTCGTTTTTAACTTAACCGATTGATGAAAGACAGATACAGAATAAAATTTCCAATCAGTTTTATGAACTGACAAAACTTTATGTTAGGTTATATAACGTAAATATTGTTAATTTTCAAAAAACGGATTGACATATTAGAAAATAGGAGTAAAATAAGGATTAAATTAATTAATGTGAGAAAATGTAACATCATAATCATAATTCATCTCACATCAAAATCGATTATAGGGAGGAATTACAATTGGATGCCACATATTTAATGAACAGTCTGTGGGTAATGATGGGAGCAATTTTAGTAATCTTCATGCTGGGCGGTTTTATTATGCTGGAAGCCGGTTCGACCAGGATGAAGAATGCAGGGCATATAGCGGGAAAAACGATATTTACCTTTGGTTCAGCATCCTTGGTGTTTTGGGCCGTGGGCTTTGGTTTCATATTTGGTGATAATGCAAATTTCCTGGTTGGTCTTTCAAATTTCTTTTACTCAGGTTCTGAACTTGACGGGATGGGCTTATCTTCTTCGGTATTCTTCGTATTTCAGCTGGCATTTGCCGGTATTGCCATCACGATTGCGCTAGGCGGATTTGCTGAACGTGCAAAACTATCCGTTTACCTCATTTTCACCGTATTATTTTCTGCTATTGTTTATCCTGTCGTTGCACATTGGATTTGGGGAGGAGGCTGGCTTGCAGAACACGGCAAGCAGGACTTTGCTGGTTCGACAGTTGTTCACTTAACAGGTGCTATGGCTGCCTTGGCCGCTACTATTTTACTAAAGCCCCGAATTGGGAAATTTAACAAGGATGGTACAGCTAACAATATCTATGGTCATAACCAAGTATATACAGCCCTGGGTGTGCTGATACTTTGGGTTGGCTGGTTCGGGTTTAACGCTGGAAGCACATTGACTGTGGAAGATGGGTTCTTTGGATTTGTAGCTCTTAACACAAATCTTGCTGCCGGAGCAGGTGCAGTATCAGCACTGATTATTTCCTGGATGGTCATGGGGAAATCCGATGTGCCGACAATGTTAAATGGAGCTCTGGCAGGTCTGGTGGCTATTACAGCTTCTTGTGCTTTTGTTGATACATGGGCAGCTGTTGTCATAGGGCTTGTAGCAGGAATCCTTGTATTCTACAGTGTGCGTTTCTTTGAAAAGAGAAAAATCGATGATCCTATCTTTGCTCTATCTGTTCACGGTGCAGCTGGGGTTTGGGGAACATTATCTACTGGATTCTTTGCAACACCTGAATTGGCAGCAGTCGGAAAGCCGGGATTGTTTTATGGGGGAGGTTTTGAACAGCTGGGAGTCCAGTTTATGGGTGTAGCAGTCTCCGGTCTTTATGCTTTTGCTGTATCATTTATTATTTTGGCAGCTGCCAAGAAAGTAGTGGGAGGACTTCGGGTAACAGAGGAAGAAGAAATTATGGGATTGGATTTAAGTGAACATGGAAGCTATGGATATCCGGAAGTCTTCATGGCTGATGAAAACAAAAGGTTAAGCTCGTAAGTAAGACTTGAGCTTCCTAAAAGGAAGTGCCAGGATGGAATCATCATTTAATTCTTATCAATCCCTGAAAAAGTGGAAAGAGGAACAGATTAATAAATATCGTTGGGATGCCGATGCTTTGAATGGATTTCACGACCTAATCATGAGAGCTGTTTTTAACATAGCTTTGGAGCGAGTAAACATAGAAAGATCACCTTCATGGAAATTTGCCTGGTTTACAATGGGAAGCGGAGGGAGAAAGGAACAGGGCTTTCTGAGTGATCAGGACCATGGATTGGTGTTTGAACCGGGAGAGACAGAAGCAGAAGTTTATTTCTTGCAGCTGGGGGAGGAAATATCAAAAGGTCTCCAGGCAGTTGGATATCCATATTGCGAAGGAAATGTAATGTGTTCAAATCCGCTGTGGTGCAAATCGCGTTCTAAATGGAAAAAGCAAATCCAAGTATGGATGCAGGAGGAGAGTCTGCAGACAATAAGAAATCTCCACATTTTCTATGACAGCAGAGTTCTGGCAGGTCAAGAGGAGTATATAGATGAATTGAAGTCCTTTATCCACCTAAACATTCAAAAAAGCTCCCATTTGCTGACCAGGATGATGGAGACCAGCATGCATATAAAAAAATCTGTTGGTCCATTTGGCCAGCTTCTGGCAGAGGAAAAGGGGAGCCATCAAGGGGATCTGGATCTAAAATATGCCGCATTTATTCCTTATGTAAATGCGGTTAGAATTCTTGCTGTCAAAGAAGGTATATTGGACACATCCACTATTGCCCGAATGAGTAAGCTCGAAGAAATGAATGGCTATGAGGAGGAAATGGGTAAATATAAAAAAATTTTTGCTGCTTTGTTAAAATGGAGGCTTCAGTCATACAGGCAAACAGATGCCTATGATGATACCCACTACATTCAGCTGACAACCTTATCAAAATCAGAAAGAAATGAACTGAAGAATATTTTAAAGAGTGGCAAAAAGCTTCATCAGTTTGTGGTTAGGGCCATTGAAAAGGGTGCAGGATAATGGGATTCAACCCTTTTGTCCAATTTGTCAGAGGAATTCAGGGAAAACTTCAAACTAATATGTTCGGTGGCATGAATAGTCAAAATCCTCAGCATATAGCCTTTATAAGGCAAATGCAGAGGGAACTGGAGAATACCGATTCAATGGCCATTCCAATCGGAAATTTAAATGTGGCAGTCTTTGATATTGAAACAACTGGATTTTATCCAGATAAAGGGGATCAAATTATATCGATTGGTGCGGTTAAAATTATTAAAGGGAAAGTCAGTGAAGACAGTTTTTATTCACTTGTTCAATTCGAAAAGCCTCTTTCAAATGAAGTAAAGGAGCTGACAGGTTTATCTGAGGATGATTTAGAAAAAGCGCCTCCCCTCTCGGAGGTATTGATTAGCTTCTTTGAATTTATTAAGGATATGCCGCTTGTGGCCCATCATGCGAACCACGAGAAAAGCTTTATGCAGCATAGCTGCTGGAAGCTTTTCCGCACGCCATTCAAGTATAGGATATTAGATACATCCTTCCTTTATAGGATAGCTGATTCCAATAGAGCATTATGGAGATTAGAAGAACTTTGTGAATTTTATAGCATTCCTGTGGCGAACCGTCATCACGCGCTGGGGGATGCAAAGCTGACTGCTCTCTTATGGTGCCGCTTGATTGAACAAGTCCATAAATTAGGATACTCAAACTTAAAAGAGGTTTATGAGCGCCTCGCCAGGTTTGGCTAAAAAGGAAAAGGCCAATTTCGGAGGAGTATTCGGATGGGCTATTTCCTTTGTCCGGAAACGAGGTTGGTTCGACAGTATGAGGAGGGAATTTCCCTGTTATTGTCCGAACACAAGGCAGGTTCGGACAGGTGGCCCAGGAATTTTCCTGTTGGTGTCCGAACACAAGACAGCTTTAGACAGGATACACAGGGGTTTGCCGAATGTAGACCGAACATGATACAGCTTCGAATAATAATCCCAGAGTCTGCCAACTAATCTAATAAGGAAAATTAAAGCCCCAATCACTAAGCGATTGGGGCGATTAATTGTTATTTCTAAGGTCTCTCCGCAAAAAGTCAATCTTTAAAATTCCCCATCAAATGGGGTAAAAGGGATATTAAGTCTATTTTCTGCTGCTCGGAGCCTCTGGTAACCGATTAAGCCTTCTCGTATGGCGGTCAACAGTCTGGTTCAGCATTTTAACCTGGTCTGTTAAGTTTACCAGCTGCCTGTTAAGCCGGGTGATTTCTCTGGACTGTTCCTGATTTTGCCTTTCCAATGCAGTAACCCTTCTTTCGAGCTGCTGCGGCTGTCTGTCAGAATCATATGGTTCGAACTGCTGAAATTCATACTCAGGGGTGAAGTGGGCTGCTGGCTGAGGAAGATAACCTTGATAATAGCCATATGGATACATTGTGCACTCTCCTTTTTATGCAAAAGTCCTAAAACTCCTTAAAATTTATGCATAAATGGGCGGAGAGACACGGCAAATGCCTAATTTATATGCCGGCTGCATTTTTGAACGGAACTAAGGGAAGGTCTTTAAGCAAGGCATGATTCTTTACATGAAGGGTGGAACACCTTTGCTGATTTCTGAAACAAGGGAAGCGAGTGACTGCATCTGCTGCTCGTCGAGGTCAAAAGCACTTTTGATTTTGTTTTCAAGATCAGCAGTAACCCTTCTCTTGCCAACTTCAACCAGAGCAATTAAAGAGAAACTGCAGCTGACAACTCTTGCGAAATCGCGCTGTGTCATGTTATAGCTTTTTCTGATTATCTTTATAATTTCTTTATCCATTTTTATTCATCCTTTAAAAATTGTCCTAATAACACCAGGGCCTTTTTTTTAAGTCTTATAGCTATTAAATTAGCATTGTGCTATAGGTTTGTCAAAGTAATTTACTTACAATGGAAAACCAGTTTAATAGATTGAATTCAAGTATAATAACTTAAGTAAGGGGATAAAAATACTTTAGGAAGGGGAGAAGCCTGTTGAATATACTCTGGGATTTTGATGGCACTTTATTTGATACATACCCAGCCTACACAGAGATTGTAAGGGGAGTATTGGGAGATCAGAAAATTTCGGATGAAGAAATTTATTTGCAGTTAAAGGTCTCTTTCGGCAACGCTTTTCAGCATTTTAGTCTGAATGAAGACCAGGTGAAGACGGTCAGAATGGAGGCAAGAAAGCTGAGGCCTCAAGATTTAATGCCTTTTCCTGAGGTTGAGCATGTATTAAAGATTGCTGATAAGAATGTTATTATGACACATAAGGAAAGAGATGATGTCCTGTCCATACTCTCTTACCATAATTTAAATGGATATTTCACTGATATGGTAGCTGGAGACGATGGATTTCCCCGAAAACCTCACACTGCTTCTTACGAGTTTTTGCATGATAAACATAAGATTGATTTAGTAATAGGGGATAGGGTAATAGACATTCTGCCGGCAAAGAAACTTGGGATAAGGACCTGCCTCTTTCAGAATAGAACCCCGGGAGCAGATTACTATTTGAGCCGCTATAAAGATTTTAATAAGATCATTAAATAAAAGTCATTGCTTAAAAATATTTTGCTAATAATCTGAAGCCAATACTCAGGTAAAGATAGCATTAAAAAAATGACGCCGGCACTTTATTTCGGTGCCAGGCGTCATTTTTACAAATAGAGTGTTATTGGACAATTTTCCTTTGAGTTCATAAGTGTTATTTTATCCGGCTTAATTTTAAGAACGATATAATTGGAATCATTCAGACCATCAAACCATGGTTTCATATTATCGTTCCATAGTTTTTCTTTTAACTCATTCGATTCTTTGATAGCTCCTAGCGGGAATAGGGTTTATTGTTTTTTACAGATGAAAGGGTGCCTATTTTACTGTTTTCCAGTTAATGATTTTTTCCATCAGTTCATTTTGACTCATATTTTCCTGCCTTTCTTAGGTGCTTGTTCCATCGTCGTATTTTTCGCCAAACAGCTTTTTCTTTTTTATCGTTTCAAAATCCGCTTTGTACTTTTCCTCTGTAGAAGAGCTGTTCTTTATTTTTGAGCCGTTTTTTTCTTCTGCTTTTTCTTGTCTTAGGTCCTCTACTGGAAGCGGGTCGACATTCCTTTCGCTTTCATGCTTATCAAATAAGCTTTCTTTTTCAGTTTTATATTGTTCTGGGTTATCCATCTTCCCACCCTGAATGTTTTTGTCTGCCATTTTAGTCGTCCTCCTTAATTCCGGTTCTCTTCCTGTGGTTTTTCAGGCTCTTTTTGGGGCTCGATATCTTAGGTGTTTTCTTTCTTTTTCTCTTGTTTTATAGAATGATTTTTTCCTGCCTTGCTTTTATCTGCCATAGTAAAAACCTCCTTTATCAGCTAGTTTTCAATACCCGGTTAAAGAAGAGTAAAACGTAGCCGCACTGATATTCAGAGTACAGGCCAAACTGAATAGAAAGTCAAGCAAGCGTTTAACAACTAAATCTAAAAAAGAGGATTGGGTTGAAAGATATCAGCCAATAAAAAAATGCACCTTAACTCTTGTGAGAGAGGTGCATTTTTTATAGCTTTAAGCAGCTTTTAGGCTGGCGTTCTTACCCATCTGCCTATGCTTTACTATCTGATAAACATACCAGCCGGCAATGAAAAGTGTAATGACTGATCCGATTATCATCGATAGTTGATAATCCATCTGAAAACCTTCAGGTGCATAGAAGATATACGTGGAAACTACACTGGTCATAAACAATGCAGGCACTCCGCAAATCCAGTGGAATTTGTTTTTCTTCAAAAGATACATAGTTGCTGTCCAGAGCATGACTGCGGCGGTAACCTGATTTGTCCACCCGGCATATCTCCATAAGAATGAGTAATCGATTGTTGCCAGGTATAAAGTTGGAAGAACCACAGATAAAGTGGTGATGACAATCTTCCGCCTGCCATCCAATTTCATAAAAGATGATAGTGATTCAGCCAGCATCATTCTTGAAGAACGAAGAGCTGTATCTCCGGTTGTAATCGGCATGATAATCACTCCTAGTTTAGCAAGGATTCCTCCAAATGTACCAAGAAGGCTGCTGGAAATTTCATTCACAACCCCGGCTGGGCCTCCAGCAGCTAACGCCCTGAAACTTATGAATGTGGAATATTGTACAAGGAATCTGGAATAAAAAGCAAGCTTATTTCAGAAAAAAAAGATATTTTCTGATAATAAATAACGCTGAGGGACGCAAAATGCAGGAAGAGAAATAATGAAGGAACCCTCCTGCAATAGAATCCATAAGCTACTATAAGTTCATTTGAAGGGGGGAAGAAAATGATTATCCTTTCGAATAATCAAAATAAACCAGGGGCTTCAAGCTTTTTTGGAGTTCAGCGTGAAATTTATTCGGCTCTGGAGGCCAGTCCTGAGACGCATCATTATGATTCAATGCATGAACTGCTGTTTGAGATCCTCTTAAGAGAAAATATAATCAAAGCAGCCAGGCAGCTTCATGCGAGCCGAGTTGAGTTTGCACCCTTTAACACATCGCGCTTTAATCCGCGGATATGGAGAAAGACAAGATATGGATATCTGCTTGATCCGTATGTTTTACCATCAGATGCGATTATGGATGTATTTACGAACAGCTGGGAATATGCTTTTGAATGTACAACAGCCATTGTGCTGATTTTTTATAAAGCTGTATTGGATTCCATCTCTGTCAGCCGCTTCAATACATTATTCCAGGGGCTTCTTGTATGGGACTGGAATTATGATTACGATTTATCAATTGTTACAAAGAGAGGCAGGAATTTTATACCGGGTGATGTGGTGTATTTTTATAATCCTGATTATGACCATCCAGTTTGGACTGGAGAGAATTCCGTCTTTCTGGGCGGTGGGATGTTCTTTGGACATGGAGTTGGAATGGAAACCGAAGCAGGGATGATAAGAGCTCTTAATACGTTAAGAAAGCCAGGGGCTACAAGGGATGCTTATCTAATTTCACAGCACAGCCGGCTTAATGTGAAATATTTATCCCAGTTTGCAAAGCGGCCATTGTCTATAGCATAAAAGCAAGAAAGCTTCCATTATTCAATAGGGTGAATCGCTTATTTTTAAAAAGCCATTCACCCAAATTTATCCTCAATCCTAGTCTATTAAGACGATTTTTTCAATCCTCGATATTTGTATCCATTAGCGGGCATATTTCCTGTAAATGTGGGAAAACAAAAGATAATGATTATAGACTTATACACTAAATTACGTGATGTTTAAACATTAAAGGAGATAGAAATATGAAATTATCCCAGGTCACTAATTGCCTAAAGGATAGCGGGGAGATGGATTTATTAGTCGATCCAGAGATTACAGGGGTTGAAATGGATTCACGCAAAGTGGGGAAAGGAAGCCTTTTTGTTGCGATTAAAGGCTTTCAGGCAGATGGACATCAATTTATCGGACAAGCTATCGAAAATGGTGCTGCTGCCATAGTGGGTGAAGATGATCTTGAGTTAGATGTTCCCTACCTGAAAGTAGCGGATAGCAGGACCAGTTTGGGGAAACTGGCAAGCTGTTTCTTTGGCCGTCCATCCAGGAAGCATAAAATAATTGGCATAACAGGCACTAATGGAAAAACGACCACATCGTATATATTAAAACATATATTGGAGACTGCAGGCAGGACATGCTCCCTATTAGGAACTGTATCCAACGTTATTAATAATAAGGAATATAAAACCAATAATACAACACCTGATGCTTTACAGATCCAAAAAATGCTTAGCAGAAGCATGGATGAGTTTGTAGTTATGGAGATTTCTTCTCACGCGCTGGAGCAATCAAGAACAGAAGGACTGGAATTAGACTACGGGCTATTTACCAATCTGGCCCATGACCATCTTGATTATCATGAAAATATGGAACAGTATTTTTATGATAAAAAGAAAATCTTTACCTTGTTAAAAGAAGGTGGCAGAGGGATCATTAATCTTTATAATTCCTGGGGAGAAAAAATGGCAGAGGAAATGCAGAAAGAAAAGGTTCCTTTGATCATGCTGGGTGATGAAAAGTGCTGTTCAATAAAAGACGTTGCCATTAAAGGGAAAACAGTTTTTATTTTAGAGATGGAAGGTCACACTTTTGAAATTGAGTTTCCTCTTCCTGGCTACCATAATGTCTATAATGCGGCAATGGCTTTCCTGACAGGCATTGATCTGGGGATAGACCCTGCAGATATGATTAGGGCCCTGGCTTCATTTCCGGGCATACCGGGCCGATTTGAAACGGTTTTTCATCCAGCAGGAGCTAAATTTGTTGTGGATTATGCCCATACAGTGGATGCGTTTGAATATTGTCTGGAAACAGCAAGAGAACAGAGGGCGGAAAGAATCTTTCAAATCTATGGATTTCGGGGCGGAAGAGATCTATCCAAGCGTGTGGATATGATTAAGGCATCAGCAAAATACTGCCATAAATTTTATTTAACGGCTGATGATTTAAACGATGAATCTGAGGATGAGATGATAAGCCAATTGCATCTTCTAAATAAAGAATTTGGATGTAAAAAGGGTGAAGTGATTCCCGACCGTACTTTGGCTATCCAGAAAGCATGGCAGGAAGCCAGGGAGAATGACTGGATTTTTATTACCGGCAAGGGGCCTGAAGCTTATCAAAAACCATTTGCTCTTCCGGCTGAAAGTGATTTGGAAACCCTAAAGCTGCTGCTGGAATCTGGAAGGAAACAGGCGGTCCTATAAAACAAAGGGTGCGGACCATTATTCGGTCTGCACCCTTTGTTTCTAATCGATAAGGTCTAAATAGTCGGCAACAATACCATCCAGCGGATAATGCTTCAGTTTTTCTGCTTCTTTCTTAGAACGCACAGTCCAGGATATTGCTTTCATGCCATTCGAATGAATCAGGTCTATTAGCCGCTTATTAACCACAGTCCACTTAGGGTTCAGATAACTGGCATATTCGGCAATGTTTTTAATCTCAATTTTGTCAGGCGGATAGTTAATTAAAATGGCGACAGGGATTTCCGGCATCAGTTCATGGAATCTTTGCATTGAATCTGTTTCAAATGACTGCATAATAATCTGGTCTTTCCCTTTTGTAGGGAGATTTCTTTTCTTAAGTTCCTTGGCGACCATCTTTTCAATGCCAGGATATAGGGACGGTTTTTTTAATTCAATTAAAAGCCCGACACGATCTGCATATTTGTCTAAAACCTCTTCAAATGAAGGGATGCAGGCACCGCGAAATTTTGGGGAATACCAGCTGCCGGCATCCATACTTCTGAGCTCATCAAAGGTAAAATTAGACACCTTTCCTTTATGGTCAGTTGTCCGGTCGACAAGTGAATCGTGAATAACGACAAGCTTTCCATCTTTGCTTAATTGGACATCTATTTCAAGATAATCTGCTCCCATTTCGATTGCGCGGTCATATGAAGGGAATGTATTTTCAGGGCAGTAGCCGGCTGCTCCCCGATGCCCTATCTTCTTCATTTTGTGAGTGCTGTTTGCCATTTTTTTAATGCCGAAAAATGAGATAACTGTAGCCAAAACTGTAAAATAAACATTTTTCATTACCTTCACAGTCATTTCTCCTCGTCATTTTTTGCTCATCTTAAAGGATTAGAAAACATTTTGTCAACTGCAGAGGATTCAGCCTAAATTAAAACAACCCTGCCAGCAATGAGAAGCAGAGTTGTTTTTTGCTGTTTATTCCCATTCTTCGTAAACAATGATCCCCCCAGTCAAATCCAGAGTATTTAGTTCTCCTTTATAAAAAAGCTTTCCATCTTCTTTAACAACCAGGTTCTCATATGTAAATACGCTTTTTCCGGAAGGAAGCTGGATAATAATCTTTTCACCTAGGTCTTTTTTGGGAGCTTCTATGGTAATGAGGCTCTGTGAATAAAAATATAGTGCTGTAAAGAGGGCAGCAATACAGCCCAATAGGATAATTGACATCAGCAAAAATTTGCTCTTTGGCTTCACCATGTGCATTTCAGATCTCGTCATATTTCCTATCCCTCCGCTAACTAGATATTTCGTCTATTCCCCCAGTTTTCGGCATTTAATCCTGATGGGGGGATTTTTAATCCCAAAATAAGGTATGCAGGAGTAGTGATGAAAATGACAAAAATGGGCTGAAAGATAGACAAGCTGAACAAATAGAAGTATTAATTTGGAAAAAAGATGCGAATAATGAAACGTTTATAGGCTTTTGTCCGTATATAAATTAATTCGTTAAAGAAAAAGGGAAGGAGGCAATGGATAGACGAACGGCTGGACTATAAAAAACTATGGATAGGGTGCTTTTTATGGAATTATTTGGTTTACCTATTCAGACAATTTATCTCAGCACACTTATTTTTTCTGGAATCTTAATTATTTTGTATGTGCTCTTTGGGGATAATGCTGACGGATTTGGAGAATCGGGCTTTCTGAATCCTGTACTGATTTTGGCATTTTTCACGTTTGTTTCAGCTTCAGGCTATATTCTGGAAATTACCACAGATCTTAATAGCCTGGTAATTTTTATGATAGGAGCGGGAATTGCATTACTGCTGGATATACTCCTGAATGTCTTTGTGCTTATACCATTATCAGCTGCTGAGGAGTCTCTTGTTTACACAGATGAATCCTTAAGAGGAAGAGTGGGAACTGTATTAATTCCTATACCAGAAAATGGTTTCGGTGAGGTGTTGATTGAAAATATCAGCGGGAGAATATCCAAGCCTGCTCTTAGCCATGAAAATACGTCTATAGCAGAAGGCAGCAAAGTGCTGATCGTTGATGTTGAACATGGAGTCATCAAGGTTATTGATTATGAAGAATTATAGACAGGGGGATGCAAAATGCTAATAGTTTGGGTCGTAATTGGTATTGCAGCTTTTTTGCTGATAGCGCTGCTTGGTGTGTTTATTACAAAATATCGGACTGCAGGGCCAGATGAAGCTTTAATCGTAACAGGCAGTTATTTGGGGAGTAAAAATGTTCATGTTGACGAATCGGGAAATAAGATAAAGATCATTAGGGGCGGAGGAACGTTTTTACTTCCTGTCTTCCAGCAGGCAGAGCCATTGAGTCTCCTTTCGAGCAAACTGGAGGTAACTACTCCGGAAGTTTATACGGAACAGGGAGTTCCTGTCATGGCAGATGGAACAGCAATTATTAAAATCGGCGGAAGTATCGGAGAAATTGCCACGGCTGCAGAACAATTCCTTGGAAAATCAAAGGAAGATCGTGAAAATGAGGCGAAAGAAGTACTTGAGGGACACTTACGTTCAATTCTGGGATCTATGACGGTTGAAGAAATATACAAGAACAGGGATAAATTTTCTCAGGAGGTCCAAAGGGTAGCTTCACAGGATTTGGCTAAAATGGGCCTGATTATTGTTTCTTTCACAATCAAAGATGTCCGTGACAAAAATGGCTATCTGGATTCACTGGGAAGGCCAAGAATTGCCCAGGTTAAGCGGGATGCAGACATCGCCACAGCCGAAGCGGAAAAGGAAACCCGGATTAAACGTGCGGAAGCTGCTAAGGATGCTAAAAAGGCTGAACTTGAAAGAGCAACTGAAATTGCGGAAGCTGAGAAAGAAAATCAGATGAAAATGGCTGATTACAGAAGGGAACAGGATATTGCCAAAGCACGGGCTGACCAGGCATATGACCTCGAGACTGCCAGGGCAAAACAAGAAGTAACTGAGCATGAAATGCAAATCAGGATCATAGAACGCCAAAAGCAAATTGAGCTTGAAGAAAAAGAAATTTTAAGAAGAGAACGCCAATATGATTCCGAAGTGAAGAAAAAAGCGGATGCAGACCGTTACGCAGTTGAGCAGGCAGCAGAGGCTGAAAAGAAAAAGCAAATTGCCGAAGCGGATGCAAACCAATATCGGATTGAATCACAGGCACGTGCTGAAGCTGAAAGAGTAAGAGCTGATGGGATGGCTAAGGCTGATTCACAGCGTGCTCAAGGTGAATCTGAAGCTGAGATCATTCGCCTCAAGGGTCTGGCAGAAGCGGAAGCAAAGAGAAAAATCGCCGAAGCTTTTGAACAGTACGGACAGGCGGCCATGATGGATATGGTCATTAAGATGCTTCCGGAATATGCTAAACAGCTTGCAAGCCCGTTATCAAATATTGATAAGATTACAGTTGTCGATACAGGAAGTGACAGCAATAATGGCGGTGCAAATAAAGTAACCGGCTATGCCACCAACCTGATGTCCACAATGCAGGAAAGCCTGAAAGCTTCGTCTGGTATTGACGTGAAGGAGCTTCTCCAAAATTTTTCAGGCAAAGGAAACGTCCGGCAAAGCCTTGAACAGCTGACTGAAGAAATTAAAGAAAAAGAACCCGTCAAATCCTCTAAAGGAATTCCACCATCTCTAGACCATAAAAAATAATGATTTTGCCTATTTTTCTATATGGCGACAGCCAGGAAATACTGCTATATCAACAAGTATCAGAAGCCTTCCCATGGAAGGCTTCTTTTTTGCAATGAAAAACTGTGTATTCGTCTATCGCACAAATTGGGTGAATTGAATAGGATATATTGAATCAAACAAAGGAGGTAATTGACTATGTCAGACGGTTTCGGGCACGGCGGCGGTTTCGCCCTTATTGTTGTATTGTTTATTTTGCTGATTATTATCGGTGCTTCTTGGTGTTGTGGTGGATACGGATACTAATAAATAACATCGGACCATTTTTTGCAGTAAAGGAGGGGATTTTATAATGTACGGCTATGGATATGGGGGATGTGGCTACCCTGTAGGCGGGGCTGGATACGGCTGCGGTTTTGCGTTAATCGTTGTTCTATTCATCTTGCTTATCATCGTAGGTGCTGCTTGCTTTAAGTGGTAATAGAAAAAGAAAAGCAGGGGTGACCTGCTTTTCTTTTGTATTTATACATACTTTAGCGGGTGCGTGCCAGAATGGAAAGATTACGCGCAAAGAGAAAATTAATGCCCGCTCCGGTCCGTACCGCGCAGATGAGAGGAACATTCGCCTGCAAACTCCCCGATTGCGATTCGGTGTTTCCTAATAAGCCAAATGGGGAATAGAAGTAGCATAAACTAAATGGGGAGGTTTGAAAGATGGATGAGGTAAAAACACAGGATCGGGAAAACACGATGAGGGAGATTTACTCCATATTGGAGGGCGGACTTCAGAGAGAGATGCACAAAGCCGAGTATAAGCTTGTATCGGAATGGGTAAGCGGTTTTAATTTGGAGGAAAGAGCTACGGTATTAAATATGCTTAAGGAGCTTACCAACAAGCATATCCGAATTGATTAATGAAGTGCAGGCAGATGCCTGCATTCAAGCTGCCGAATAGTAGCCTATTGACAATAAAAGCCAGAAGCGTATATACTACAATCAAATAGTTTGAAAGGATGATTTAGGGGCATGAAGTTCTAATCTTGTTTTTTCTGGTATCTTTTTATATTTAAAAAGTTTATCCCGGAGAACATAGGATTAGTGTGCCCTTTTTTAAGTCATCCCTTATCGGAATTAATTTATTGACTTATTTGTCTGTAAGTGGATCATATCTTACTTAGGCGCGCGTTTTTTATGTATTTGCACCATTTCAATAAAAGAATGGGTGCACTATCCTCTCCGGGTATGGGGAGGATTTTTTATGTGTGCAAACAAACGTATAATCAACAGTAAAAACAATAGTAACATGCCGGTTCTAAAGGCAAGGGACATCAAAAAGTCTTTTGGGGATAAAGCGGTCTTTGCTGATCTGGAATTTGACATTTTTCATCAGGATCGCATTGGCCTTGTTGGACTGAATGGAACTGGTAAGACCACATTGGCCAATATACTGTTCGGCAGCACTCATGCGGATAAAGGTACAATCGAACGGGTGAAGGAGCCATTCGCAATTGGGTATCTGCATCAGTCAGCAGATTATTCTGTCAGTGATATTCATGATTCCAGCCAAAACCTCGATGAAGAACTTCTTCATCAGGCTAGCAAATTAGGACTGTCAAAACACCATGTATGGAGACCGGAAAGTCTTGATTCTTTAAGCGGGGGAGAAAGACTAAAGCTTTCTTTAGCAAAAGTCTGGTCATCAAAACCTGATATGCTGATTTTGGATGAACCGACGAATCATTTGGATTTACAGGGAATCGACTGGCTTATAGAGGAAATCAGCCAATTCAGCGGTCCAGTACTGATTATTTCCCATGACCGTCATTTCCTTGATCAGGCTGTCGGGAAAATTTTTGAACTGCAAGATGGAAGCCTCACTACTTATCAAGGGGATTACACAGCTTATCGGGAGCAAAAACTGAAAAACTATGACGATCAGCTTCATCAATATAATGTTCAGCAAAAAGAAATCGAACGAATCGAAAACCAAATGGCCAATTTAAAAAAATGGTCGGAAAAAGCTCACAGGGAATCAACTAAAGGCGGCACTCCTTCTGAGAATAGGCAAATGGGCTTCAAAGAATATCACAGGGTGAAAGCCAAAAAGATGGATCAGCAGATTAAGTCAAAAATGAAAAGGCTTCAGCAGGACCTGGATAAAAATAAAGTTGAGAAGCCGGAAGAAGAGGCAAAAGTACATTTTCAGTTTGATTCGTCAGGCAAAAGAGGAAAGAGGATCATCGAAGCTAAAAACCTTTCAAAGAGCTTTGAAGAACAGACTCTTTTTAATGATAGCCAATTTTATATAAAGCATGGTGAAAAAATAGGTATACTGGGAGCCAACGGGACAGGAAAGACCACTTTTATTCGTATGCTGCTGGATGAGGTATCACCTTCTGGCGGCGAACTTTGGGTCAGCAGCACATTGAAAATTGCCTATTTAAGCCAGAATGTTAATGACTTGCCCATTACAATGAATGCCATTGATGCGCTCGATCTCACCGATCGTGAGCTGATTTTCAAGGCAAGGACCCTATTAGCGAATCTGGGTATGAAGGACACGAAACTAAATCAGCCGATTGGGCAGCTGAGTATGGGGGAGCGCATAAGGGTTAAGCTCACGGATATGCTTTTAAAAGAATATGATGTGCTGATATTAGATGAACCGACGAATCATTTGGATTTGCCAAGCAGAGAACAATTTGAAAAAACACTCAATGATTTTGCCGGGACACTTATTATTATTTCTCATGATTTATACTTTTTGGAGAAGCTAAGCACAAGGCTGCTTGTATTTGAAGAAAATAAAATTACCAGATTAGAAATGGGTCTGAAGGAATATCGGGTGAAATCCAGGACATCCGATCAGGAAAAAGATCACGATTCCATGAAAGAGCAAATTATGGTCATTGATAACCGCATCAGTGCCATATTGGGGGAACTTAGCCTGCTTGTTCCGGGTGACAGCAAATATGCTGAATTGGATAAAGAGTTTAATGGCTTAATAAATGAAAAAAGAAAATTATTAAAACAGTAAGTGAAAAAAGGCAGACCCCAATAATAAAGTGTACCCTTTTTAAAGGACATTTTAAAAAAAGCTNCTCTGTCCATTGGACGCCCTGAATTTCCAGCCCTTGTGTCACGTAATCCGGTTATCCCACTCTCCTTGTAAGCATCACTCCATCTTCTACTCGCTGAATTAATCCGCTGCTTCCCCAAAACATCTACATCAAAACCATGTTCCTCAAATATATCCCTGGCAAACTTGCCTTTCTGTTTTTCTGCAATAAAAATTTGTTTAAATTCATCAGTGTAAGTAATTCCTTTTGAACTCACCGATTTAACGTAGCTATTAGCTGATAGTAGCTTGATTTCTTTTTCTGAAAATATCTTTTTACTCATATTATTCTCCGTCCCCTAGTGAATCTCTCTCGTTGTATTTCTTAATTATACAAAAAAGTACCCCATAGGTAGCCTTTTTTATGTGTCTACTCTATAGGGTACATATTATAAAGAAGGAACTGCCTTTTTCACCTGATTATTACTTCATTATAGTGCTGTTATTCTTCTTTTTCTCATTAATCCATAGCTTGCCTTCTGCTGTCTTGCGGCTCTCATTGCCATAGTCATCGGTTACTTTTACTTCAATTTCAGCACCAGGTGCCTTTACGTTTGAAGTGGCTGTATAGTAGCCGACATAATGGCCTTCAGAAGTTTCCATCATTGGAAGCTCGGTCGCGTTTGTCAGCTGTCCGCCAGCATTTGTTAATGGCATTCTGATGGCAAAAGTTGCTTTTAATCCTGGTTCGCTGTCAAATTCGACTTTTACCGATTCACCTTTTTTAAGCTCTTTGTCTGCTGCAGGAAGTAGATTTTCTATAGCTGGAGCGGTATATTTAGCATCAACTATGATTGTTTTCTCTTCGGTATTCTTCGCTTTATCCTGTGCAGTTACCTTAATGGTATTTTCTCCTTCATCCAGCAGGATGCGAAGAGAGTATTCACCGTCTGTAACCTTTGCTGACTGGCCGTTTACTTTTACCCAATCAAGGTTTTCGTCAGAAACGGTTCCTTTAACGGTTACTGTTTCTTTGTTTGTTTTGGATTTATCTGCAGGACTAGTTATAGCCAATTCCGGCTTTGTTTTGTCATAAATTACTTTTACAGGGTCAGAGGAATCAGTGGATCCTGACTCTGTAGCAGCCTTCGCAGTAAGAGTGTTTTCTCCTTCAGAGAGTGTAACTTCTGCTGCGAAAGTGCCTGCATCAGTTGTTTCTGCTGATGCGACTTCCTCTCCATTATTGAATACCTTCACAGTAGTTGTAGGAGCGGAGGTACCTTCAACCGTAACCTTACCTTGGTTTGTGAATGTTCCATCAGATGGAGATGTTATGACTGGAGCAGTTACTTCATAATTCACTGTTGCGCGGATCATATAGTTGCCCTCATCCTCAGGTGATGGTGACCATGCACCGTTAACAAGCTGCCAGCTGCGTCCAGCATTCTCACCATCCTCATCCGTACCGAGGCCAGGTGCATTTGGATTCGGTGATGCTTGGATATAAACCATATAGAAGTCGCCGTTTGTAACGATGCCTTCATCACTAAGGTCAACATGTGTCCATTCACCGTTTCTAAGGGCTGTAGCTTCAAAAGGACCCGCCAGTTTTTTGCCTGGTGCCCCATCCGGGCCGCTTGCATCATATACTTCTACTTTGAAATCTGTTCCGCCAGGATTTGGCCAGCTTGTATCCCAGAAGCGGAATAAGCCGCCGGTAACCATTGCGCTGTCATGGCCGGATGCAAGGGACATCTTAACTGCCCAGCCGTTGCCTGCATCATAGAATGCACGGGCATTTTCAGCTGTACCATCATCATACCCGATTTCACCCGGATATCCGATAAATGGCTTAAGTTCCATATTTTGCTCGAGAGATGAACCGCCTTCGATCGTAATGCTCTGCTCTTTGCTGTAGTAGGAAGGTGCCATTGCTTTTAGAGTGTATGTGCCTTCGTAAGCTGTAAGTGTATATTCACCGTTTTCATTCGTTGTTACAGGCTTTACTGCTGCATCTTCTATTAATAGGAGCGTAGTATTCGCAACAGGCTCTCCGGTTACTTCATTTGTAACAATACCTGTAACTGTGCCTTTCGGTATTTCCTCAAGGATAAAGTTTGCAGTCGCCTCTCCATCCTGTGGAATATTTACGCTTTGCGTTTGAGAACGATATCCGTAAGCTTCCGCTTTTACAGTAAAATCACCTGAAGCATGTGTCATTTCAAAAGATCCATTTTGAGGATTTGTAAATACGGATCTGCCTGATTCAAGCACACTAACTTCAGCTGTAAGCGGCAATAACACAGGGGCAGGCTGCTGCTTATCCTCGTCTTTTGCAGGAGCATCCTTCTTAGGGACAATTTGATCAGGATTTACCTTTTCCTTCTTTAACTCTGCAGAAGGCTTTTCTTTGCTGATGCCAAGCTGTGCCTTGCCTGAAGGTTCGTTAGCGGTATCAGATATCCGGACATCATCGATATACCATCCTTGCTTTACAACAGAACCATCAGAGGTCACATTGAAGGCTACATAAATTCTCTGTCCTGCATACGCACTTAAATCTACTTCGGCATCAGCCCAGTCTGTTGTGTTGCCGTTAACGCGAAGAACTTGTTCCCAGTTCTCCGTATCTGTTGATACAAAGACATGGCCATAATCATAACGGTTTTCAAGCTCGTGCCATTGCTTGAATTGAAGATAGGCATTGCCTTCTGGCAGATCAATAGGAGGCATCTGCAGATTCATATTTGCTCTGTTGCTGTATGTCCCGTCAAGTTTAGTGGCATATACTTTTTCCCCAGATGCTGCATTTCCCGGACCTGAAGATGGCACACCCCACTCCCAGCTGTTTTCCGGTCCATATGAAGTCCAGCCGGCTGGCTGTGATTCAAAATCCTGAGAATAGCCAATGCTGATTCCAGGTCTGACCGCCACTTCATATGAATCAGTTTCAGTTAAGTTTCCGCCAAAATCATTTACTTTCCATTTGTAAGTAACAGAAGGTTCTGCGATGTCTTCACCAGGAATAATCGCCTGGTAAGTACCATCTTTGTAGTTCCCGGCAATCCTTTCAGCCTCAATGGCTGCCCAGCTGCCGTCTGCTTTTAAGTATTCAAGATCAACTCTTGTGACACTTACATTATCGGATGCAGTCAATTCCAGTGCTAGATCCATTCCTGCATAGGTTTCCTGAGGTCCATCATGATTGGCTTCTGGAGCTTCAGAGTCTTCTCCTTCTTTTGCTACTTGGCCTTTAATTTTTCCAAGGCCGGTCAGTACGGAAGAAACCGCATCGAAGGCATTGACTAGCCCATATCCAAAACCATTATTTGGTGTCTCAGGATAAGTACCATTTGTCAAAGGAGTAGAGGTAGTCAGTAAAATTTCCTCCATCTCTTCAACAGTCAGACTAGAGTCAACCTGGCGGAGCAGCGCAGCAACCGCAGAAACATGAGGCCCAGCCATGGAGGTTCCGTTCCAGCCGCCTTCATATCCGCTTCCAGGAACGGATGAGCGAATGTTGACCCCAGGTGCTGAAACATCAGGCTTAATTTCATCGTATGGTGATGGTCCCAGCAGGGAGAAGCTGCCTAAACCATTGTTAATATCTGTCGCACCAGTTGCGAATGATTCTGGGTAGTTAGCTGGTGTAGCAACAGAACCAGGTCCGCCTGGATTAAATATTGTTGTGTTTCCGGCAGAGAACTCTGGGAAAATTTCAGCTGCCCGCCATGCCTGCACCATTGGACGATACCACTCATCCAGCCCAGGTCCGCCGCCCCATGAATTGTTGACAACATCCGGGGCTTTCTCAGGATGAGGGTTTCCTTCAGCATCCTTTGGAGCTAAGATCCATTCACCGGCTTCAAGTAGGTCTACGTCAGTTCCGCCGTTTGCAGTAAAGGCTTTTACCGCAATCCACTTCGCACCAGGTGCAACCCCGATCTGATTGGCTCCATTTGGCTCGGAACCAACCATCGTACCAGATACATGAGTTCCGTGACCATGATCGTCATAAGGTGCTGTCTGGCCTGCAGTGGCATCAAACCAGCTGAATTCATGTGTTGGAGAATCGGGTTGTGCAGGGTTATAGCCACGATATTTTTCTTTTAATGCCGGGTGGTTCCATTGCACACCTGTATCAATGGATGCAACAACTGTACCGGACCCGTCAATTCCCATTTCCCATACTGCCGGGGCTCCTACACGGTCAATATTCCATTCAATTGAGCTTGTTTCTGCTTGTGTTTTAAGAGCTTTTTCTGCCTCTTTTACAGGCTTATGGAGCTGTCTTGTCTCGTTTGGAAGGATTTTTTCTACTTCAGGGAATACAGCGATTTGTTCCATAACGTTTTTTGTAGCTGTAACAGAAATTGCATTGACAATGTAGAAGGATTTAACCTCTTTTGCCTTGCCGTCTTTTTCCTGCTTTTGAAGGAAATCAGTGACATGGCCTTGGGTTTCAATAGCTGTAGATCTTAGTGAGGATAGGACTGCAGAGCGTTTCAAGTACTTTGATTTAGAGGCTGTCAGTTTTTGCGATGCAGCAGCTTTTTCAGCTTCCTTGGCTGCTGCTGATGTATCAGCTTGTTCTTTGAATTTAATCAAAAATGTTACTTTATCTTCTTTATCAAATTGTTTCAGCAAAGAGCTGTTTATTTTGCTTTTTGCTGTCTGAGGTGCAGCTTTCTTAACTGATGTATGCGGAGAGCTCTTGCTTTCAGCAGATCCCATGCCTGGGAACATCAGCGGAAGAATCAAAAAAGCTGTCAGCATAACATAAAGAATTCGATTAAGTGATTTTCTTTTTCTCTTCAAAAAATTCCCTCCTTGTTTTGTTAATTCATTAGAAATGCTACCTAGTTATGAAGAACTCAACCACCTCCTGTGGATTTTTCCAAAAATGGAAAACCCTTCCGATATCAACTACTTTAGTTGAATAGCCGGCTGGATATTGTCGAAAAACGAAGCTTTTTACTGTGATTTTATTAAAATGGCTACAAGGTTTCAGTGTCCGTTCAAGGTTACAGTCTTAAAGAATTAACTTATTCTGGTGATATATAGATTAAAAGTATTATTTTTCCATATAGTCATTGAAATAAAATTAATTATTGGAAAAAATAAGGAAAAGGAGGGAGGCAGTATTTTCCCAGAGTGATAAAATGAATACAAAGAGGGGCGAGCCTATAAAGGGCATCTTTCACAATAAATAGGAAAATAACAAAAAACGATATCTGAATATAGGTATTTTGAAGTGTGACTTTTCGGAGGTAATTAATTTTTTGGGTTCGGAAGGTTTGTTGCATTACAAATAGCCCTTTCTTTCAGAATCGTGAAAAATAATGCAATAGTAACAGATCACTTTAGAAAAATAGGAGAAATGGATAAGGTTTGGTATCGATGAAGACTAATATAGGTTTGAAGTCATTTACATAAATAATGGAAAAGTGTTTCCTTTCTATTTCTTATTCGTCTAATAATATGCGAGGGGGCGCCACAATGGAGAGAATATCGGCAGAAGCATTTGAAGGCATATACAGTGAATACAGTGATCGAATTTATGGATATATATTTCTTCTCGTGAATGAAAAGGAAGTCGCTGAAGATCTGACACAGGAAACCTTTATTAAAGCCTACAAGTATATGAGCCAATTTAATGGAGAGTCCCAGATCTTTACCTGGCTTGTCCGCATATCAAGAAATGTAGCCATTGATTATTTGCGCAAAAAAAACAGATTCAAATTTTTCTCTATTGAAAAATTCCAGCTCCAATCAGATGATGATACTCCTACAGAGATTATGATTAAGGGTGAAAAGATTACACTCTTATATGAAGCAATACGCCATTTGAAATTAAGCTATCAAGAAGTGCTGATTTTGAGAAAAATAAAGGAGTTTTCCATCAAGGAAACGGCCGAAATTTTAAATTGGAATGAAAATAAAGTAAAAATCACCACCTCCAGGGCACTCGCAGCGCTAAAAAAAGAATTGCAGAAAAGGGGGGAAACCCATGAAGAGCTCCTTCGGATTCGATAATTCTTTTAGTGAATTGGACCGTATTCCGAGATCACAAAAGCAAAAGCAGGAGAGTTTGAGAAAAATATGGAGCGGCATAGAGGAGAGGCCTAAAAGCAAGAAAAACATCTTCCCCCGCTTCTTAACTGCCGCCGCCATGGCTGCCTGTATTATGTTCGCTATCATTATTTTTTCTGAGGATTCTATAACCAGAGGCACCAGTGCAGATTTAGTTAGAAATAGTATGATTACCCAAACTTTTATTGCTCTATCAGAAACCGAGACTTCCTTCTCGGCTGATGGGAAGTATTCTGCTGAAACCGCGACTGTAAAGGATGAAAAATGGGAAAATACAGCAAGAAAAGCCATAAATTCGGCAGAACCTGCAGATGCAGTCATGAATGTCAAACCATTATACGATATCCAATTTATATTAAAAGGCAAAGACCCAGTAAAGGTTAAAGTCTGGAATGAGCAAGGTAAGGTTTATTTCAGGTCAATGGACAGTGAAGTAATTTATTTAGTTCCTGCAGAGGAAGGTGTCTTATTCATTGAATATATAGAAGCCATTGCACAAAGCATTCAAAAAACACCTTAATAAATTCAAATACCTGCATCAAGCATCAAGGGATAACAAAACCGGCTAAGCATCTGCTTAGCCGGTTCTTTTCATCGAATAGGACAATTTGTTCTCCACTCCCCGTCGACACATACCTTATGGCGGGGTACATAACAGTCAATGAATACAGATTCTGGATTTAGTCCACTTTCTTTAAGCTGGGAAGAAACTGAAACTTCTGGCTCAGTATTAGCGGATGAGCAAGGGTATCCGCCGCGCCATTCATATTTTGTGCAATAGTAGCATAATTCGCCTGCGGCAGTGATTTTTACGGAAGAGTCAGCATTGCTTTTCACTGCTTCCTCATTCAGCTGCGCTTTTTTCTTTTCTACTTCGGCAAGATAATCAGTGAAGGTCCGATCTTTTGAAATATCTATTTTGGTTTCTTCATCGTTCTTAAGGTCTCTTACATAAAAAGCCTTATCCTCTATAAGCCTGCTGTAATCAACAAGTCGGACCTTTAATCCTTTCCCGTCGGACTCATATGAAAATGATAGAAGGGACGAGAAATTTACGAGTGCTTTTTCATCTGAAAAAATATTTTTTTCGTTGTATTCAATTTCATATTGGATTGTCCAGCCATATTGTTTTCCTCTTTCATTAATGAGGGGTTTTGGTTTAATGGCTGCATCTTTTAGAATGGAGGATTTAAATTCCTTAAATTCATCAGCCTTCATTACGGCTTTCATGAATTCTTTCTCAGTTAAATCGGCAGAACGGCTTTTGGGCTGTGCAGAAACATTGCCTGAGAAGACTAGTAAAATAGTCAATAGCAAGAAAATATACTTTTTCATCACATACCTCCTATAAGTATTGTCCAATATAAGATTAACTTATATTTCCAAAATTAGGAATGGTGCGAAGTGATTATATTTATCTAGTATATTTTATCTAATCTGAATAAAATAACAGCTTTACGGTAAAAGCCCGTAAAGCTGGATAATCAATCAATATTATAGAAGCTTTTTGAATTATCATGCAGCTGCCTAAGAACGCTGTCGAATGCTGTATGTTTTATTTCAGCCAGAGTGCTGATGGAATGGGCCATCATGGCGGGGTGGGTTGGCTTGTTTTTGAAAGGGCCCTCAAAAGCCCATGGTCCATCCGTTTCAGCCATCATTTTATCAAGCGGATAATCCCGAACAAGATTCTGTATTTCTTTTTCGTATACGATATCAGGAGTAAAGGAGATGTAATAGTCATTAGCAATCATCCTGCTTACAGCAGCGGAGTCACCTTTAAACCAATGGAAATGAGCTTTTTGAATAGAATGCTTTTCCAATAAATCGCATACAGTCTGTGCATCATCATAAACAGAGTGAAGGGCTATTGGCTTATTCCACTTTTTTGCAAGCTTAATGAATTCTTCGAGAAGTTCAATATATCCGCCAAGCTGTATGCCTCCATCAGACCTCAAATAGTATGGAAGCCCAACCTCTCCAACAGCAGCCATATGATCTAAGTGCAGGTTCATCCAGCTGATAAGCTCTGAAATATCATGATCACTGGGCAAATCCTGTTCAGGGTGAAAACCAAAGGCTGGTTTGACAAAGGGGTAGATCTTTGAAAGTGCAAGATTCCTTTTGCTGGATGCTATATCGCATGAAACTGTAACAAGTGAAAGCTGAAAAGGCAAGCAATCAAACATTTCCTCTATTTCTTCATCGGTGTACTTATCCAGATGTATATGGGAATCAATGTACTTATCCAATATTGTTTTACCCCCTATTGATTTTTTAGAGCATGATGGATGCTTCTTTTGCAGGACAGGAAATTTTCATGGAGAAAAATTTCCTCCATTCGTGGTCTCGCAAAAGGTACTTTATATTCCTGAATTACTTTAGCAGGCTTGCAGCTAAGCACTAAAATTCGATCAGAAAGGTAAATGGCTTCTTCGATATTATGAGTTACAAACAGAATCGTAGGCTTATGCTCATTCCATATATCGAGCAGCCATTTCTGCATATCATGGCGGGTAAGCTCATCCAAAGCTGAGAAAGGTTCATCCAGCAAAATGATTGGCTGAGGGCTTAATAGTGCCCTTATAAAGGCAGCCCTTTGCTTCATCCCTCCTGATAGCTCATGGGGGTAAGCATTTTCATAGTCGCCGAGACCAGCTTTTTGCAGCATTTTTCTGGCTGTTTCGGTATCTGTTCTTCCCATGAGCTCCTGGCCAAGCAAAACGTTTTGGAGGATAGACCTCCATGGCATTAAGGAAGGAGTCTGAGGCATATAGCTGATTGAACCGCGTTTGCCGGTAATTTTTTCTCCATCAAGCGTTATGGAGCCATCGTCAGGCAGGAGCATTCCGCCAACCAGGTTAAAAATAGTGCTCTTTCCGCTCCCTGATGGACCTAAAATCGAAACAAACTCTCCTTCATTTACATAAAAGTTTAAATTGTTTAATACCTGATTTGAATCAAAACTTTTCGTTAAATGTTCAACCGATAATTGTATCATTTTCTGGCACTCTCCCGGGACTTCCATTTAATCAGCAAACTTTCAGCGAGTAAAATAGATCCAAAAAACAGCAAGCTTAACAGCATAATTGCAAAAATGGCTACAAAAACCCGGTCTGTCCGAAATGAGGAAGAAGCTAGCGTCATATAAACCCCTATACCAGCTTTAGCTCCAAGCCATTCGGATATTACAGCTCCCATCACACTATAGGTTGCAGAGATTTTTAGCCCCGAAAATAAAGAGGGGAGGGAATAGGGAAGCTCCAGTTTCCAAAAAAGCTGTCCTTTGCTGGCACCTGCCATCAGCATATAATGCTTAAGCTCTTCAGGTGTTTGACGGAATCCATCCAATGCTGCAACTGTAATGGGGAAGAAGCAAACCAGCGTGATGACAATCAGCTTTGGAAGGATGCCGAATCCAAACCAAACAACCAGCAATGGAGCCAGAACGATTATTGGCACATTTTGTGAAAGGATAAGGAGCGGGTAAACCGACTCCCTAATAAAAGGCAATAAGTGCAGTAAAACAGCAGTGAGCAATCCGATGCCGGTTCCAATGGCAAATCCCAATAGGGAAAGCATGACTGTGGATTGAAGATGCTGGCGAAAGCCCGTCCAGCCGGATATGGCTTCCTGAACTATATCAGTCGGCGGAGGCAGCAGCCAGTTTGGGACTTCTGCTATAGCTACTGCCACTTCCCAAAGAATGAATAAAAGAAGGAGAACCGAAGCCGGTCTCCATCCTTTTCTAAACACATTTATCATGGACGATATTTCTCCGTTAAATCACTCATTTCAATTCCGTCCGGCTGATATAAAATCTTAACCTGTGAGATCACATTGGTGCTTCCTTTTTCAATCATTTTACTGTTCATTTCGGCAATGATTTTCAATAAATGTTCCAAATCACCTTCCATCGTTGTTTCAAGAGGGTGCACTTCGTATATAACACCGGATTGCTGAATGATACTGATTGCTTCATCTACATAAGGGATAACATTTTCCCCATTTTTTGTTTTTGGAATGATTTGAATGCTTACAAGTGCGTTTGCCATTTTATAACCTCTCCTTATTCCGGCAGGTAGTCATTGGTAAAAGCTTTGCCGGCATCTAATTCTTTATCTAAAAGACCATTTTCATGCATCCAGTCTGCATAGTTTTCCCAGACCGCAAGCTTTTGTTCACCCCATCTTGAAGCATCATCCTGATAGCGTGGGGATAGCCATTCCTGGCTCTTTTTGACCAATTCGCTGTCCAGGTCAGGAGCATTCTTTAATAAAATATCTGCTGCTTCGCCAGGCTGGTCGATTGCAAATTCATACCCTCTGGATGCAGCTTTAACAAAAGCTTTTACAGTATCGGGATCATCTGCAATCATTTTTTCACTGGTTGCCAGAACCGGTGTGTAGTAATCCAGCTTTTCCGAATAGTCGGTAAGGTAGACCATATTAATCTTTTCCCCCCGGAGCTCTGCTTCTACACCTGTCCATCCATAATAAATCCATGCGAAGTCTATATCTCTTTTAACAGCTGTAAAAAAGTCAGCATCACCCATGTTAACAATTGAGACCTTATCAACATCGGCGTTTTCCTTTTTCATTAGGGAGTCTATTACCGATTTTTCTACAGGAGCTCCCCAGCCGCCATAAGTTTTTCCTTCAAAATCTTTAGGTGATTTAATGTTTTTTTCAGCAGGGGATGCAAAACCGGAAGTATTATGCTGAATAACAGCTGCTATCGACACAAGAGGAACACCCTGTACACGTGCTTCCGTGATGCTTTCCTGATAGCTGACACCGAAATCAGCCTTGCCTGATGCGGTCAATTGATCTGCGCCTGCTTCACCTGGCATTATAATTTCGACATCAAGTCCTTCTTCTTTAAAATAGCCTTTGTCCTTTGCGACATATAAGCCGGTATGATTGGTATTGGGTGTCCAATCCAGTACGACAGTAACTTTTTTCAATTCTTGTTTGCTGTCTGCATCTTCGTTTCCAGTCTGAGCATCCTGGCCATTGCCAGCACATCCTGAGAGAAGCAGCAATGAACAGATAGCTGCAATCCATTTCTTCATAAAGAAACCTCCTAAACCTTTTATATAATAAGGAAAGTTAATGATAGTTTGCCCTGAAAAAATAAAAACGCCCCGGTATAAACCAGGGCGCATATAAAAAACATTTTTGTATGTTTAAGAGTATGTTCCCTACGCTGGTATCAGCCAGATCAGGTTCAAAGGGTCAGCATCTTAAGGATGAAGTCTCAACCGGCAAACCGGTTCCCCTACATTTCTTGCTATTTAATTTTGACAGGCTTGAATACTTTCCATCATTATTATAGCAAATAATATCAAAATGGACAGTAAAATCAGTCTTGCTGAAATTTATTTCATCGCAATTGTCCGGCTCTCTTTCCAGGTTTTGAATTTTTCAAGTTCACCTGTAATTTGGCTAACGGCAAAGCCAAGGACTGCTGCATCATCTAATATTCCCATTCCAATAAAAAAGTCTGGAACAAGGTCTATAGGGGAAACAAAGTATAAGATGGAAGCAATTATAAAGATGATCGATTTTTTTGAGATATGCCGGTAATCGCCTTTTGACCACGCCTTAACTAAATCGATCAGAAGTTGAAACTTTTCCCATATATCACTTAATGAAGATTTATTTTTATCTGCTTTAAGTGTTGCCTTTCTTAGCAGTCCTTTTGTTTTTTCCGGGTCGTCCGCATAACGTCTGGCCCTGGAAGAAAATTTTCTATACCCTTTCTTATAGTCTCTTGTTTCTATTTCAGGCATAGCCATCACTCCTATATTGATAATTCGCGTAAACAGTTATAATCTATTATTTACCGCATGTCTAATATGTTATAAACATTTAACTCAGTGAAAAAAATGGAAATAGCAGCTAATCTGTGATTAAACTTTAATTTTAGCTGATATTTAATGCTTGAGAAATGGCTGAAGGAATCAAAATATACAGTAATATTAACAGGGGCAGGGATGTCGACGGAAAGCGGACTGCCTGATTTCAGGTCTGCCAATAATGGATTATGGAACGGAAAAGATCCTGGAAAAATAGCCAGTACAGATGCATTAAATCAAAATGTGAAAGAGTTTATTGAATTTTACCGCCATAGAGTAATCGGGCTTAAAGAATGCAAGCCACATAAAGGTCACTATATTCTTGCAGATTGGGAAAAGAGAGATATTATTAAGAGCATTATCACCCAGAATGTGGATGGATTTCACAAATTGGCAGGAAGTAAAAATATATCAGAACTTCACGGTGATCTGCAGACACTACATTGCCAGAAATGCAAAAAAGAGTTCCCAAGCGAGGAATACTTGCATGGGCACTTTCAATGCAGCTGCGCTGGTGTACTCCGTCCTTCGGTAGTGCTGTTTGGAGAAATGCTTCCTGAACATGCTTTAAACTTTGCTGCAGATGAATCAGAGAGGGCAGAACTTTTTATAGTTCTTGGCTCATCCTTGTCTGTTACACCCGCAAATCAATTTCCATTGATAGCCAAACAAAACGGTGCCAAGCTTGTTATTATTAATATAGAACCTACTGATTTCGACTTTCATGCTGATGAGGTCATTCATAATCGCAAAATTGGTGAAGTGCTGGAAGATCTAGATAGAGCCTTCAAATTATATTAAGTGAAAACATTGCATAATTAGGTTTTTGTAAAAAGAAGGTGGTCAGTTAATTCAGAAACATGGTATTCATGCTATGATTTTTTAAGTTTATCCACTATAATGGACAATGAAAAAAGATTACTACTGCCGCAAGCGATATGATATATAAGGAGTGTTCAGCATGTTATCAAACATCGGTATCCCCGGGTTAATCTTGATCCTGGTTCTGGCTCTTATCATTTTTGGTCCAAAGAAACTTCCTGAAATAGGTAGAGCGTTCGGGGAGACTTTAAAGGAATTTAAGAAATCTACCCGTGAACTGACAAAAGATGATGACGATGATAAAAAGAAATAAAATAATATATACCATGTAAAACCGGCTTTGCAGACCAATTAGTCTCAAAGCCGGTTTTTTATTTTTCGGGCTTCCAAAAAGAATAACTGGGTATATAAAGATAGAAAAGTAAAAAGTAGTTGACTATCATGTATATACAAGATAGAATGAAAGCGCAAACAGTTCATGTATATACAAGTTGGTTTCCAAATCCTAAAAAAGGATAGTTATATAAAGATAGAAAACTATACAGGAACCTTAAGCTGTTTTTTTCAACGTAATGAAAACGGTATCAGGAGGAGAGAGAAATATGGCTACAAATAAGCAGTCAGCCCAGCAGATTGTAGAAGCTGTCGGAGGCAAGGATAATATCGCAGCAGCTACTCATTGCGTTACAAGGCTGCGTTTTGCGTTAAAAGATGAAGGAAAAGTCGATAAAGAAAAATTGGAAAATATAGATATTGTAAAAGGGTCATTTTCTACAAATGGGCAATTTCAGGTTGTCATTGGACAAGGCCTCGTCGATAAAGTGTATAGAGAAATGAAAGAAGCTGCAGGAATTGGCGAATCTTCAAAAGAAGAAACCAAAAGTGCAGCTGCAGAAAACTTGAATCCATTGCAGCGAGGCATTAAAACACTGGCTGATATTTTTATCCCAATCTTGCCGGCTATCGTAACAGCAGGTTTGCTGATGGGAATCAACAACATTATGACAGCGCCGGATATTTTCTTCGATGATAAGTCGTTTGTTGAAGTCTATACAAACTGGGCTGATCTGGCGAGCATTATTAATCTGATTGCCAATACGGCTTTCGTATTCCTTCCTGGCTTGATTGGGTGGAGTGCTGTAAACCGGTTTGGCGGAAGTCCTCTTCTTGGTATTGTTTTAGGTTTGATGCTTGTGCACCCGGATCTCTTAAATGCATGGGGCTATGGTGCAGCAGAAGAAGTACCGAAATGGAATTTATTCGGACTTGAAATTGAAAAGGTAGGTTACCAGGGCCAGGTATTGCCTGTATTATGTGCTTCTTATGTATTGGCGAAGATTGAAATATTTTTGCGTAAAAGAATCCCTGATGCTTTTCAGCTGCTGACTGTCGCGCCGATTGCTTTACTGATCACTGGTTTTCTTTCTTTCATTGCCATTGGACCGATTACATTTACAATCGGCAGCTGGATTACAAATGGGGTTGTCGGAATATTTGATGCTGTCCCAGCTCTAGGAGGCTTAATTTACGGCGGATTATACGCACCGCTAGTTATCACTGGCATGCATCATACTTTCCTGGCTGTTGACTTGCAGTTAATCGGCAGCATTGGCGGCACATTTTTATGGCCAATGGTTGCACTTTCAAATATTGCACAGGGTTCAGCAGCTTTTGCCATGATGGTGTTAAGCAAAGGAAACGAAAAGCTGAAAGGACTTGCTTTTACTTCTTCAGTATCAGCATGGCTGGGTGTAACTGAACCGGCAATGTTCGGTGTTAACCTTCGCTTTAAATATCCGTTCTTTGCAGCAATTATCGGTTCTGCGATTGCTGGAATATTCATCACAATTAATGGAGTTAAAGCATCCTCGATAGGTGTAGGCGGACTTCCAGCATTCTTTTCAATCTTTGCGGAAAACTGGGGTGCTTTCTTTATCGGGATGGGAATTGCACTGGTTGTGCCGTTTGTACTGACTTTAGCTTTTTCGAAATTTAAAAAAGCAGAATAAATTTTTGATGCCATGGGGTTCTTTAATTCCGTGGTATCGCCGTTTAAAGCAGCTCTTAACGACATGAAGGATCCACACTTCCTCTTATTGGATCCCGTGACACTAAAAAATTTTTATTAAAAAACTAAAACAGGTGTGATTCAAATGAAACAGCAGTGGTGGAAAAAAGCAGTAGTATATCAGATTTATCCGAGAAGCTTTAACGATGCGACAGGGGATGGGGTTGGAGACATCCCTGGGATTATTGCCAAGCTTGATTACTTAAAAGAATTAGGTGTGGACGTCGTCTGGCTGACACCAATCTATAAATCTCCGCAGCGTGACAATGGATATGACATTAGTGACTATTTCAGCATTCATGAAGAATATGGAACAATGGAAGATTTTGATAAGCTTCTTGAGGAAGCACATGACCGCGATATTAAAATCATCATGGATATTGTAGTAAACCATACTTCTACTGAACATCTATGGTTCCAGGAAGCAAAAAAATCAAAAGACAACCCGTACCGCGATTTTTATATCTGGAAGGATCCTAAGGACGATGGAAGCGAACCGACGAACTGGGAATCTAAATTTGGCGGAAATGCATGGCAATATGATGAAGCAACCGGCCAATATTATCTTCATCTTTTTGACGTCACACAGGCCGATTTAAACTGGGAAAATGAAGGGCTTCGCCGTAGAGTGTATGACATGATGAAATTCTGGTTTGAAAAAGGGGTAGATGGTTTCAGGCTGGATGTAATCAACCTAATTTCTAAAAATCAGGATTTTCCCGATGATGACGGATCTGTACTGCCTGGTGATGGCAGAAGGTTCTATACTGACGGGCCTCGTGTCCATGAATTTATGCATGAAATGAATGAAAATGTATTTTCAATTTACGATAGTATGACAGTTGGTGAAATGTCCTCCACAACAATTGATCATTGTATTAAGTATTCAAATCCGGAGAGGGAAGAGTTGAACATGACTTTCAACTTTCACCATTTAAAAGTGGATTACCCTAATGGAGAGAAATGGGCCTTGGCTGAATTTGATTTTGGAGCCTTAAAGGAGATTTTATCCAAGTGGCAAACTGAAATGCACAAAGGAGGAGGCTGGAATGCTTTATTTTGGTGCAATCATGATCAGCCCCGTGTTGTGTCAAGATATGGAAATGACAAACAATATCACCGTGAATCTGCTAAAATGCTGGCCACAGCCATTCATATGATGCAGGGGACTCCTTATATATATCAGGGTGAAGAGTTCGGCATGACAAACCCAGGCTTTGATAGCATTGAAGACTACAGAGATGTTGAATCACTCAATGTTTATAACATCCTGCAGCAAAAGGGCATGTCCGAAGAGGACATTATAAACATTTTAAAAAGCAAATCACGTGACAATTCCCGTACGCCAGTGCAATGGAATGGATCTGCAAATGCCGGGTTCACCGATGGAACGCCATGGATAAATATTGCATCCAATTACAGGGAAATAAATGCCGAAAAAGCATTGAAGGACGAGAGTTCTATTTTTTATCATTATAAAAAGCTGATCCAGCTTCGCAAGCAATATGATATTATCACGTATGGTGACTACGAATTGATATCGGAAGAACATCCTGATGTTTTTGCTTACGTACGAAATGGCGATAATGAAAAGCTTCTGGTTATTAATAATTTTTATGGAAAAGAAACAACATTTATCGTTCCTGAACACGTTCAAGCGGTTGAGTATAAAGATGAGATCTTACTGTCCAATTATAATCAGTTACCTTCACCAGCACAGACAATAAATTTAAGGCCATATGAATCTGTTATCTTCTACTTAAAGAAATAGATTGAAAAATCCTCCCGCAGTTTATGGGAGGATTTTTCACATAATTATTTACTTAACCTCCAGAAGATTAAAACAGCATTCCAGCTATGGCAGCACTTAACATTGATGCTAACGCACCAGCTGCAACTGTCTTTAGGCCAAGCCGTGCAATGTCCTGCCGGCGGTTTGGCGCCAATCCTCCAAGTCCTCCAAGCAGAATGCCTAAGGAAGAAATATTAGCAAATCCGCATAGGGCGAAGCTGACGATTGCCACAGTTTTATCAGATAAATTTGGTATATCCGGTGCAAAAGCAGAATAAGCAACAAATTCATTCAAAATTAATTTTTGTCCAATATAATTTCCTGCCTGTACTGCTTCTGACCATGGAACTCCTATTGCAAATGCTAGAGGCGAGAAAACATACCCGAGAATAATTTCGAGCGTTAAGCCTTCGAAACCAAATAACCCTCCAACCCATCCAAGAAGACCATTAATTAATGCAACCAGCGCAATAAATGCGAGGAGCATCGCACCAATATTCAAAGCGAGTTCTCATCTTTCAGTATTTTTCTCGATATATTCAAATAAAAAAGACTGACCGTTTCTGTAAAATCGCGGGTCATAAAGGCCAAGCCTTTCATCATCATCAACAAGAACGACAAACGGGGACCATTCATAAAGTGTTTTAGCTTCAGGGCGCTGAGAGAACAACTTGTCCAAATCAGCCGTTTCTATTGATTGAAGCACGTATTGAGTTTCCTTTTCGGTGAAAAGATTATCATTAAAGATGGTTACTTCATCATCTTTTTTGGTAATGACTGAAAAGGTCCATGGAATAAAGTCTGCCGACAGGGCAACTTGATCATATTGATCATCATACTGCTTATAAATAATAAATCCCTGTGTGCTTTGGATCAAAACATGAAGAAGCAAAAAGGCCCATGCCATTTTAAAGTAATAAGGCGATTTTAGCTTGTTTCTTCTTGAAAAAATATAAGCAATTCCCATGATGGTCCAAAACACTAAATCAACAATAGGAATCGTGCCAAAGGTAATCCTCATATTTGAAAATGGCTCCAAATAACCCGTGCCCCATGCATTGAATAAATCGCTTGTATTATGTATGAAAACTGCAAGCCATCCCAGCAGGAAAAGCTTCTTATCCTTAACTTTGAAAAGCAGGAAGGACAGCAGAAAAAACAGCAGAGCCCAGACCGGAGTAAGGAAAACAGAATGGGTAATGCCTCTGTGCCACATCTGATAAAGCCCTTCTGTATCCCAAAAGCGGGAGATGACATCAATATCCGGAATTTGGCTTGCCCCGACGGCGGTAAGCAAATACGCTCTCCTGTCATTTTTATCCATATCTTGTTTATCAACTGCACTGTAAAGGCTCAAGCCGAATAAAGTATGAGTAATTGTGTCCAACATTAACCTCCTTTTTTATGTTTAGTTCCATTATTATAAGCCTGAAAAAGATTTATAAAAAGAAATATGCAATCTTAAAATGCGTTGCAAACTTTACTTTGGAGCGATAAAATTGAAGGTATTGCAATAATTAAGTGACACATTGATTGCTTGATAAACAAATTTTCATATAAGTAAGTGAGGAACGAATATGTCCAAAAATTTTAAAGATGAAGTATTATCCCGCCGTACTTTTGCGATCATTTCCCACCCGGATGCCGGTAAAACGACGCTGACAGAAAAACTCCTGTTATTCGGTGGTGCCATTCGTGATGCGGGTACAGTTAAAGGGAAGAAGACAGGCAAATATGCGACAAGCGACTGGATGGAAATTGAAAAGCAGCGCGGAATTTCTGTTACCTCCAGTGTGATGCAGTTTGAATATAATGGTGCGCGCGTTAATATTCTTGATACTCCGGGTCACCAGGATTTCAGTGAAGACACATATCGTACGCTGACAGCCGTTGATAGTGCTGTTATGATCATCGACTCAGCTAAAGGGATCGAGGAGCAGACACTTAAGCTGTTCAAGGTCTGCCGTATGAGAGGTATTCCGATTTTCACTTTTATGAATAAGCTTGACCGCCAGGGAAAGGCACCCCTTGAGCTCCTTGCAGAACTAGAAGAGGTCATGGGAATTGAATCTTACCCGATGAACTGGCCAATTGGGATGGGCAAGGAATTCCTGGGGATTTATGACCGGTTTAATAATCGAATTGAACAATTCAGAGTAGAGGAAGAGGAGCGCTTTATTGCCTTGAATGAAGAAGGTGAAATAGAGGGTGAACATTCCATTATGCATTCTGGGCTTTATGATCAGACTCTTGAAGAAATTATGCTGCTGAATGAAGCGGGCAATGAGTTTTCAAGAGAGAGAATTGCAAAAGGAGAATTGACACCTGTGTTTTTTGGTAGCGCGCTGACAAACTTTGGCGTACAGACATTCCTTGAGTCATATCTGCAATTTGCACCGCCTCCGCAGCCGCGCAGCTCGACGGCAGGTGAAATTGATCCCCTGTCAGAAGAATTTTCTGGGTTCATATTTAAAATCCAGGCAAATATGAACCCAGCCCATCGCGACAGAATTGCATTTTTAAGAATCTGTTCAGGGCAATTTGAACGGGGAATGGCTGTTAATATCCCAAGAATCGGAAAATCCATCAAGCTTGCACAGTCCACACAATTCATGGCTGATGACAGAAGCACAGTTGACACTGCGGTGAGCGGGGATATCATCGGAATTTACGACCCGGGAACGTACCAGATTGGCGATACGTTAACGGTCGGCAAAAATAATTTCCAATATGAACGTCTTCCTCAGTTTACACCTGAGCTCTTTGTGAAGGTAACTGCCAAAAATGTCATGAAGCAGAAACATTTCCACAAAGGAATCCAGCAGCTTGTGCAGGAAGGAGCCATCCAGCTATTTAAAACAGTAAAGATGGAAGAATATCTCCTTGGTGCTGTTGGCCAGCTGCAATTTGAAGTATTCGAACACCGCATGAAGAATGAATATAACACAGAAGTTTATATGGAAAGACAAGGCTCCAAGATCACTCGCTGGGTAGAAGGCGATGAGGTCAACGAGAATCTTTCCAGTGCGAGAAGTCTCCTGGTTAAAGACCGTTACGACAAAAATGTCTTCTTATTTGAAAATGACTTTGCGCTCAGATGGTTCCAGGAAAAAAATCCGGATGTAAAATTATATAATCCGATGGATTCTGAATAAAGCTGCGGCCCTTTATGGGCCGTTTTAGCTTTCAATTTCTGCAAAAGAGCATGCTTTTTTTTAAATTCGGCTTTTCCTATATATTCCTCTCCCAATCCTATTGACATATCTATCAATAGATAATATAGTATTAACACATACACTTTAGCACTAAAAAGCGTTTAAGTTAAAAAGCAGAAAGTTCAATCTCAACTGAAGAATTTGTCCGCAGAAAAAAGTAGAGTAATTGCAGGCAGCAAATAGAAACTGGATGGGTGATGAAAATCCAGGCAGCGATTGGTCGAAATACAACTGCATCAAGGTGGACATTTAATTTTAAGTGGATAAGCAGACATATGCTTATCAATTAGGGTGGTACCGCGGAGCTCCTTCGTCCCTATAGGCGAGAGGGCTCTTTTTGTTTGTATTGAATTACAGGCATTTTAGGAGGAATACATTATGCATCAGGAATCTGCAGCATTGAATTTGAAACCGCTGGAGGCACTAATTGTAACTTTAATAATTCTGGGCGGAATCAGTTATTCTATTATTTTCGCCGGTGCAGTTCCCCATATTCCCGTGGTATTTGCGATTATGGGGTTAATTGCATACGGTTTAATTAAAAAAGTATCTATTGCACAGCTGGAAAAGGGGCTGATTGAAGGCGCCCAGTCCGGATTAGGGGCGATTTTTATATTCTTTTTTATCGGGATGCTGATAAGCAGCTGGATGGCGAGCGGAACCATTCCGACATTTATTTACATGGCTTTGGAAGCTGTTAATGGAAAGTTCTTTTATGCCATTGTGTTTGTTGTAGCCTCTGTGATTGGCATGAGTATTGGAAGTTCCCTAACAACGGCTGCCACATTAGGAGTTGCTTTTATGGGAGTGAGTTCTGCTTTGGGTCTTTCTGATGCGATTACGGCAGGAGCGGTTATTTCAGGCGCATTTTTTGGAGATAAGATGTCCCCATTATCCGATACTACTAACCTGGCATCATCGACAGTTAATGTAGATTTATTTGAGCATATTAAGACTATGGCCTGGACAACAATTCCTTCGTTTATCATTTCCTTGGCAATTTTTGCTGTGCTATCACCAAGTGAGGCAGCATCTGATTTTTCAAAGATTGCCCAGCTGAAAAAAACTTTGCTGGATGAGGGGCTGGTACATTGGTACTCCCTGATTCCTTTTGCCATTTTGACAATAATGGCTATTAAAAGAGTGTCAGCCATCATCACGCTGTCTGCCGGAATAATATCAGCATTGATCTTAGCTGTTTTCGTACAAAACAGCTTCGGGTTCGAAAAAGTAATGTCATTGCTGTTTTCAGGCTATGCTTCAAAAAGTGGCTCAGAGGAAGTCGACGCACTATTATCAAGAGGCGGCATGGAAAGCATGATGTTTTCTATTTCTATGGTATTGCTCGCGCTTTCTATGGGCGGTTTATTTTTTAAGCTTGGCATTCTTCCAGCTCTGCTTGAAGGGATCAAAGGAGTTTTAAATAGTGTGTCTGCACTTGTGGCCTCAGCAGCAGGAACAGCAATCGGGATTAATTTTCTGCTTGGAGAGCAGTACCTGTCGATTCTCTTAACAGGAAATGTGTTCAGGGAGCCCTTTGAAAAAGCCGGGCTGCACCCGAAGAATCTTTCAAGGATTCTTGAGGATGCTGGCACTGTGGTAAACCCCTTAGTCCCGTGGAGTGTTTGCGGAGTATTTCTATCAGGTGTTCTAGGGGTGGAAACAGCAGATTACCTGCCGTTTGCGTTCTTTTGTATTCTAAGTCCAGTTATTACTCTCATCTATGGATTCACTGGTTTAAAAATCGAAAAAATTGAGAAAAAAGCAGCCGTGTAATGCTGCTTTTTTCTGTGGACAATGCTCTATGTAATGTCAAATATTGAATAATGCTGCTCCTTTTAAAGCCTAATAATAATGTTCTTTAGCCGCATTTAACAGCACACTGATTGCTTGCATAGTGATTGCTGCTTTAATATAGTTAAAATGTGTTTAAATCAATCATTAGCAGGCATATAGTTACTTTGAAAGGAGCAGAATGTGTGCGAATAAGTGATTTTTCAATCAAAAGGCCAATCTTTACATTGGTTACGATGTTCTTAGTGCTTATTTTAGGGGTTGTCTCCCTCTTAAATATTCCATTAAAACTCATACCTGATCTGAATCCGCCTGTTGGAGTTGTTGTAACTTCATATCCTGGAGCAAGTCCAGATGAAGTAGTGGAAAAAGTAACAAAGCCGCTCGAGGAAAATCTGGCAACATTGCCGGGAATTAAAACCATGACCTCTACCTCGCAAGAAAGCGCAAATTTCATCTTGATGCAATTTTCTTGGACTACTGATATTAATGAAATCCAAAGTGAAGTCATTCAAAGACTGGATCAAACTCAGCTCCCTGATGAAGCTGATAAACCGCGATTTATGAAGTTTGACCCTGCTCAATTTCCTATTATCCAATTATCCCTTAGTGCTGATGAGGAGCCTGAAACATTAAGAAGGATTGCAGAAGAACTCAATCTGGAGCTAACCAAGGTTGAAGGTGTAGCCAGCGTAAATCTTTCCGGAACAGCCATCAAGGAAGTAAGGGTGGAGCTTGACCAGGAAAAACTAAGAGATTTCAAACTTAGCCAGGCTGATGTGGTGGATGTAATTGAATCCAATAATATTTCAATGCCCGGTGACCCGGTTTTGACTGAAGGCAAAGAACTGACAACTAGAATCATTAGCTCCATTGATTCCCTTGATACCTTGAAAAAACTTACCGTAACAATAGACCCCGCAACAGGCAATAAAGTGAGCCTCGACGATATTTCAGAGGTTCAGCTGACTAGCCAGGATGATCGCACCATCACACGAACAAACCAGTCACCGTCTGTCTTATTAAGTGTCCTTCAGCAATCAGATGCTAATACTGCAGAAGTTTCAAACCAGTTCACAAAAAAACTGGATGATCTTCTTGAGAAAGAGCAGTTTGAAAATATTGAATCGGAAATTCTTTTTGACCAGGGCGATTACATAAATCTTGCAATAGGGAATATCTCAAATTCACTGATGCTTGGCGGAGCTTTCGCCATGATTGTGCTTTTTTTCTTTTTAAAGAATGTTAAGAGCCCCCTTATTATAGGCATCTCTATTCCTTACTCTGTTATTTTCACGTTTGTTTTAATGTATTTTTCAGATTTCACTTTAAATATTATGACACTGGGCGGGCTGGCACTAGGAATTGGAATGCTGGTGGATAACTCCATTGTAGTTATTGAAAATATTTACCGTCATTTATCAATGGGGAAAGATCCTAAATCGGCTGCGAGCGACGGAGCAAAAGAAGTGGGAAGTGCAATTACTGCTTCAACATTAACGACTGTTGCCGTATTCCTGCCTGTTGTTTTTATAACTGGTATTATCGGGGAATTGTTTAAGGAATTTGCCCTGACCATTTCCTTTAGCCTATTTGCATCCCTTGTCGTTGCACTGACCGTAGTGCCTATGCTGGCGAGCCGGCTGCTGAAGTCGCCTAAAGCAAACATTGAGTCAAAAAGGCAGGAATCAGGGTTTATGCGCTCACTTGAAAAATCAATCAAGTGGTCTTTGCGGAATCGCGCAGTGGTAATAGCGATCACCATGCTGTTATTGGCAGCGGGTAGCTTTGGATTGACGACCGTAGGCACGCAATTTCTTCCAAATGCAGATGAAGGTTTCTTTACTGTGAGAATGGAGCTTGAAAATGGTACTGCACTTTCAGAAACAGAAAAGGTAATAGCTGCATTAGAGGAAGAATTGAAGGATGAAGAGGAGGTTGACACTTATGTCAGCCTAATAGGAACTACACAGGAAGGGTCCTTCAGGGGCTCGAAGAATGCTAATATTGCAGAGCTTTATATAAAAATGAAAGCGGAAGATCAGCGGGAAAGATCTACTTTTGAATTTGTCGATGATGTAAAAAAGGATCTGGAAAATGCTGCATCAAAAGTTAATGATACTGCCGAACTTTCATTTAACATGCAATCCTCAAGCGGTACATCTCCGAACACACTGACCTTCAGTGTAAGAGATACAGACCCAAACCGCTTAACGGAAAATGTAGATAAAATATATAATGCTCTGAAAGATTTAGATGATGTAACTGAACTGTCCACAGATCTTATGGATACAGTTGAAGAAATTCAAATCACTGTGGACCGCGAAAAGGCACTTGAACAAGGCTTGGCTCCTGCTCAAGTAGCCATGGCGGTAAATGATGTAACACGCGGCAATCGTGCTACACAAATGATAGATGAGGAATCGAATATATATGGCGTTTTTGTTGAGTACGATCAGGAAGTCACTCAGGATATAGATAATTTAAAAAACCTGCTTATTAAAAAGCCTGATGGCAATTATGCCGCTCTGAGTGACGTAGCAAATATAGAACGTGGAGAAGGGCCGGTAAATATTCAGCGCATCAATCAGCAGGATGCTGTCCAATTTACTTTAAAGTATAAGTCTTCAACTAACATGGGGGCCATTTCAAAAGAAGTGGATAAAGAAATTGCCGATCTGGAATTGCCGGATGAAACGGAAATCGTTTTTAGCGGTGACCGGGAATTGCTTGAATCATCAATCGATGATCTGATTCTGGCATTTGTCCTGGCAATCGTCTTTATTTATCTTGTCATGGCAGCCCAATTTGAGTCGCTGAAGTATCCGTTTGTTATCATGTTTACTGTGCCGCTCATGGTGATAGGGGTGGCAGTTGCTCTGACAGCAACTCAAACACCTATCAGCTTAACTGTAATAATCGGGATAATTGTGCTTGCGGGTATTGTAGTAAATAATGCTATAGTTATTGTGGATTATATTAATCAAAAGAAGGAAAACGGCCTTAAGACCTACGATGCCATAGTCACTTCGGTTAAGGACCGTGCAAGACCAATACTTATGACTGCCTTAACAACAATACTTGGATTAGTTCCTCTTGCCCTTGGAATTGGCGAAGGTACAGAAATTAACCAGCCTATGGGGATTGCCCTTATAGGCGGGCTGATCAGCAGTACGTTCCTGACACTCTTTGTGATACCTGTTGTATATAGTTTTTTCGACAGGGATACCAGGCGGTTAAATAAAATGTATGCAACACCTGATGGCCATTTAGTGCCGGCATACCTGCTTGAAAAAAGAGTGGATAAGGACTGGGATCACAATGATGATGATGAAGACAGAAATCAGCTTCCAGCCTCTGAGACCAGGTCTTACAGCAGAGATGATATGGCTTCTATGCTGGAGGAATTATTAAAAATTGTAAAAGAGGATGATGTTGAAAAGAAAGAAGATAATCAGGATAAAAAATCCTAATCTTTAGGGGCTCCTTCTTAAGAAGGGGCCTTTTAGCATAAGGATACCTATATTGGCTGTAAGTATAAAGTTATATTGTATTAATATTTTTTTGTTGAGGTTTCAGGAAATTATCTGGAAAATTCATTGATAATTGGTTTATAAACAGAGCACAATAAAATTATCGACTTGTAGCTGGTGGTAATTAAATGAAAAAACTCAGTAAACTAGAAGCGGTTTTTTGGAGTATTGCATTGCCTGGTTTTAGCCAATTATTAATGGGGCAGCTCTGGAAGGGGACTTTATTTGTCACCCTTGAATTTATCATTAATGTATACAGTCATTTTAATTCGGCCATCATGCTCAGTTTCATGGGGGAAATTAATAAAGCGATTCATGTCCTTAATTATCAGTGGCTCATGTTTTATCCATGCCTTTATATGTTTGCAATGTGGGATGCATACCGTACTGCGATGCCGGAAAAGGAAGAATTATCATTCCTTCCCTTTGTGTTCAGTGCCTATTTTGTGACTGTAGGACTAATATACTCAACTAAGCTGAAATTGTTCGGAGTTTTGTTCGGACCAGTCTTTCTTCCTATGCTCTTTGTTATTCCGGGTGTATTCACCGGTCTGCTGATCAGATGGATCATTTTAAAATGGAGAAAGTACCCTGTTCAAAGTTAAAGTGGCAACCTTCAAAAGAGAGAGCAGTTTACATTAATTTCTTTTCTGCAGAAAAAGCTTTGGCACACTAAGCAGTTTAGTGATTGTTAAAGCTTTTTTTCTTTTTGAAAATAAATTTTTTCAGTACCCCCAAAAATCTCTTTCATGATTCCGTACAGTTGTAATGAACAAGCGGCCGCTTTAATTAAATCATGAGGTGAGATCATTGAAATTTTTATCCAGCAAAGAATTAAATAAAATGGCAAAAAGCACACTGGCACTAGTGATTGCCGGAACATTTACTTTTTCAGCCACAACAGCATTTGCAAGTGAGAACAATGCAAATGATGAAACAGTTGAAATTAAAAACGAGATCTCAGATGAATCAAATAAAGATGCAGCAGAATCCATTGAAAATGCCAAAGAACAACTAGATGAAATTGAAGCAGAAAATCCATCACTATTGCCTGGAAGCTTCTTTTACTTTGCCAAGCTTGCATTAGAAAAAGTGAAGCTTGCTCTAACTTTTGATGATGTTAAAGAGGCAAAATTGCTGGCCGGGTACGCTGCAGAGCGTATGGCTGAAGCAGAAGCACTCTTAGCTGAAGGCAAGGAGGAAGAGGCTTTAGAAGCAATTGAAAAAGCATTGGAACAAATGGAAACTGTCGAAAATATCGTTGATGAAGCTAATAAAGGCACAGAAGAACCTCAAACAGATGATGAGAATATCGATGATGTAAAAAGTGAAGACAAAGCAATTGATGAAAATGCTGCAGCTGATGAAGATTCTTCAAGTGACAATGTAATCGAAGGATCTGAAGAAGAAGTAAAAGAAATGCTTGCACAGAATATCATTGCCCTTCAGGCAAACCTGGCTAAGTTTTCAGAAAGATTTGATAAAAACCACCCTGCTATTTTAGCTATGGAAAAGAACATTGCCAAATTCACTGAAAAATGGGCTGATACATTAGCAGAATTAGAAGATGATTATGCTGGAAAAGAGCAGGGAGAAACCACAAAAGATGAGCCTGCACCAGCTGAAGAAGATAAACAAGAAGAAGCTGCTACAGAAACGGAAACAGCAAATGATCCTGCGATAGAAACTGACGAATCTTCTGAAGAAAAAGATGAGACCATTGCAGTTCCTGTGAAGGCATCAAAAGAAGCGAAAGATGCTGCTAAAGCTGAGAAGAAAAAAGCACATGAAGAGGCAAAAGCTTTAGAGGCACAAAAGAGAGCAGAAGCAAAGGCTGCACGTGAAGAAGCTAAAAAAGCTGAAAAAGAAGCACGTGAGGCAGCTAGGAAAGCAGCTAAAGAGCAGCAGGCAAAGAAAGTTCAAAAAAAGCAGTCAGAGGCAAAGAACCATGCCAGCATAGGAAAAGAGAAAACTGAAGAAGCCAAAGGAAAAGGGAAAGAGAATAAAGGCAACTAATATAAATGGAAAGGAAAGCAGTTCGAGGTTTTCTTTTCCTGATCCAATTAGCCACCCTTAAAAAAATAATTTGGACACCGTATGATATAATGTGTTTTGAAAAGAGGTGGGGCTAATGCTAAGTTTATTGTTTATGGCGAAGAAGCGAAAAAGAACGCTCGAGGAAACGGTAGAGTTAATACAGCAGGGAGATACTGCATTAAATAATGAACTAATAGATTCATATAAGCCGTTTGTTGCTAAAACAGTATCATCAGTCTGCAAGAGGTATATTCATGAATCTGATGATGAATTCAGCATTGGTCTCATCGCTTTTAATGAAGCCATTCAAAAATACAGTCCTGATAAGGGAAGTTCACTGATCAGTTTTTCAGAAGTGCTGATTAAAAGGCGGGTCATTGATTATATCCGCAAGCAATCAAAATTCCAGAACCTAAATTTTAGTGGCGGATCTAATTTGGAAGATGATGAAACGGCAGTTTCGACGATCGAAGACGAATTGTCTATTGAAGAATTTAAGAAAAAGACGGATGAAGAGCTAAGAAAAGAAGAAATCTTCCAATTTACACAAATTCTTCAGCAATTCAACCTTACATTCAGCGATTTAATCGAACAGTCTCCAAAACATGCTGATGCACGAAAAAATGCGATGACTGTAGCCAAGATTCTGGTCGAAAATGATGAGCTCAAAAACATTCTTTATGATAAAAAAAAGCTGCCGATAAAGCAGCTGGAGAGTTATGTATCCTTAAGCAGAAAAACTATAGAGAGAAATAGAAAATATATAATTGCCATATCACTGATATTAACTGGTGATTATGTCTTTTTAAAGGATTATATCAAAGGGGTGTTGGAAACGTGAAAACAGGAATCATTATGGAAATAAACGAACGTTTTTTGACGCTATTAACCCCGGAAGGAGAATTCCTGCGTGCCCGAAAGCAAGATAGGGCATACGTAATTGGTCAGGAAATTGAATTCTTCCCAATAGAACTGAAAACCGGAAAAAAGTCGTATTCTCTATCTAATATTAACTTATTTAGGGGAAAAGGATTATTGGCAGGAGCTTTTGCGCTCATGCTGGCAATCGTGTCATTTCTGCCGTTCCTGCAAAACGACGAAGTGTATGCATATATGTCAATAGATGTTAATCCGAGTATTGAATTAGGGGTCAATCAAGAGTATCGGGTAGTAGAGCTTGTTCCTTACAATGAAGAAGGAGAACGTATTATCCAAAGCATCGAGAATTGGAAAAAGAAAAGCATTCATGAAGTGGCAGATAAAATTCTTTTTCAGATAAAGGAACAAGGCTATTTTAAGGAGAAAAGAGAAGTTGTTATTGCTGCCGTTTATACAGAAGAGAATAATGAGATGGATGAACGTATTCAGGCAGAATTAGCAGATATTAAAGAAGCTGCACAAAAAGAGAAGCTTGAAGTAACTTTGCTCGAAGCAAGTGAAGAAGAAAGAGAAGCTGCTATTGAAAAAGGACTTACACCTGGCCTATATAAAGAAAACAAATTAAAGGCTGAAGATAATAAGAATAAAAAATCTGAAGCTGCGAATCAGGAAAAAAGGTCAGATGTTGAATCTCATGCTCCGCAGATACCGGCAGCAGATCAGCAAAACCAATTAAAAAAGCAGGAAAAAACGGAAGTAAGTAAAGAAAAGCCAGCTGTTCCAGGGCAAATTATGAAAAGTGAGAACCGGGAGAGCCCGCAAAATAACCGCGGTAAAAGCAACGGAAATCACGAAAGGCATGATAATCAAGTAAAGATAGAACCAGAAAAAAACGAAAAAGCCCAGAAGCCACAAAATCAACCGGATGAAAAAAAAAATCACAAGACAAACGGCAACCGCAGTAACCTCGAGAGAACTCCCAAAGAAAAAGATAATAATGGGAAAAACAGAGGCGGGAATGGACCTGAGAAAAACCGTAAAGACAGGGACAATCGAAATAACCCCAGCGGAAATGAGCAATGAAAGCACAAAGAAAGAGGACATCGATAAGACTAAAGTCCGGAGCTGGCTCCGGACTTTTTCCATTTATATGAAATTATTATTGGTTATTCTGGCCGGACATTTGAGCCTGAGCTTGTTGAACTAGTCGTTTTGTAATTTCTCCGCCTACAGATCCGTTAGCCCGGGATACTGTATCAGATCCTAATTGAACACCAAATTCCTGTGCGATCTCATATTTAACCTGGTCCATGTATTGTTCAATACCAGGAACTAATAGTTTATTGCTGCTTCTTGCCATTGTATCCAACTCCTTTTTATTGGTCTTACAGAGTTTTCGTTTCCTCTGTATTTGTAGTATGAATTAAAAAGGGGGTTTCATAAGTGGTAATATTTCGGCATAGTCAGCTTCGTTATTTTTCTTTTTGACAGGCAGCTTCCACAAGAATATCTGCGATGTGAACGGCCTTAACCTTTCGGGATAAACCTTCCCGTTCTATCCCCAGCTTCATCTGCAGAAGACAGCCTGGATTAGAGGTTACTATCACTGCTGCATTTGCTGACTTGGCATGAATCATTTTTTGATCAAGTATTTGCATAGACATTTCAGATTCAACAATATTATAAATACCGGCAGAACCGCAGCATCTGTCTGCATCCTTCATTTCTCTGAATTCGATTCCTTCTATTGAATTCAGAAGCTTTCGCGGTGCCATAGAGGTTTTCATGACATTCCGCAAATGACAGGAATCCTGATAGGTTATTATCTGCCCTGGCAGCTCGAGTTTAACTTTTTTGTGAAATTCAAGTTCATATAGAATTTCGCTGATGTCTTTTAGCTTTTCTGAAAACTTTAAAGCTCTTTCATGCCATTCCCTGTCATCTTTAAGAAGATGGTCATAGTCAACAAGGAATGCCCCGCATCCTCCTGCATTTGTAATTATATAATCTGCTTCCAGTTTTTCAAAAGCCTCGATGTTGCGCTTTGCCAGATCTCTAGCCGTCTGTTTTTCACCGCTATGACCATGAAGGGCGCCGCAGCAAGCTTGATTCTGAGGTATATGAATTTCACATCCCGCAAGCTGGAGAAGTTTTATTGTCGCATTATTGGTCTCCAGAAACATCGTGTCCATTAAACACCCTGTAAAAAAAGCGGCTTTTTTTACAGGCTTCGCAGATGAAAAATAGGTCGGTCTATTTTTCATTTCTCTTAATTTTGGTACTTGCGGAATTACCTTTTCCATTGCAGCGAGGTTTTTTGGAAGCCAATTTAACATACCTGTTTTTCTGGCGGCTGATTGCAGACCTGAACGCTGATAAAAGCCCAGAAGCCCGGCGGTGGTCCTCATTCTGTTCTGGTGAGGGAAAAGCCCGTTAAAAACCAGATTGCGAACTGCTTTAACTGGAAGTGAATGTTTCTTATTCTGATTAATAATATCCCTCGCTTCTTCCAGCAAGTGCCCATATCTTACTCCTGATGGACATACAGGCTCGCATGCCCGGCAGCCCAGGCAAAGATCAAGAGATCTCTCTACATCTTCGTCCGGCTCAATCAATCCGTCGGCAACAGCTTTCATCAATGCGATTCGGCCTCTTGGGGAGTGTGTTTCATTAAAGCCTGACTCTACATAAGTGGGGCAGGAGGGGAGGCAAAATCCGCAGCGCATGCAATTCAGCAGCTCGTCTTCATCCATCCGATTCTTAAAGGCTTCCTGAATGACTGTTTGTTCTTTTAATGTTGTCATTGTGAAACCACCACTCGTTTTCTGTTATCCTTGGCAAAAATCTTGCCGGGATTAAGAATGTTATTGGGATCCAAAGCAGCCTTAACTGCTTTCATAGCATCAATCCCTGCCTGGCCAAGTTTTAGTTCAAGATAGGGAGCTTTCATAACACCAACTCCATGTTCACCTGTTATAGTTCCTCCAAGTTCAATGGCCTTGATAAAAATCTCTTCAAAAGCTTTTTCAACCCGTTCCATTTCATCTTTATCCCGAGCATCTGCAGGGCATGTCGGGTGCAGGTTCCCATCTCCGGCATGGCCAAACGTACAGATGGAAAGCCCGTATTTTTGGGATATTTCATTTATGGCTTTTACCATATTGGCAATTTCAGATCGTGGTACTGTAGCATCTTCAAGAATGGTTGTCGGCTTTAGGCGTGCAAGAGCCGATAATGCGGCACGCCTTGCAGTCCGCAAGGCTTCGGCTTCCATTTCAGAATTTGCGAGCTGTACAGATACAGCCCCTTGTTTCTTGCAGATTTCAGCCATTTTTTTCATATCTTTTTCCACGACCTCAATCGGACCATCCTGTTCTATCAGAAGTACTGCTTGGACATCCGTTGGCAATCCGATTTGGGCGAAATCCTCAACAACTTTTAATGTAGGCTGATCTAAAAATTCAAGGGTGGCCGGAATGATTTTGTCTGCTATGATTTTTGAGACTGACTTTGCTGCTTGTTCCAGATCCTGATATAGAGCAAGCATTGTCTTTTTTGATTCAGGAAGCGGGATTAATTTTAATGTTGCTTCGGTAATAATCCCCAATGTTCCTTCAGATCCAACCAGCAGCCTGGTAAAATCATATCCAGCCACGTCCTTCGCAAGTTTCCCGCCCGTTCTGATAATATCTCCATTGGCAAGTACAGCTTCCAGACCCATTACATAATCCCTGGTGACACCATATTTCAAGCCGCGCAGACCGCCTGAATTTTCATTAATATTTCCTCCGATTGTACTTATTTTCATGGAACTTGGATCAGGAGGATAAAAAAGCCCTCTGGCCTCGACCTGGTTAATCATATCCAGTGTGATGACACCCGGCTGTACTGTAACGGTGAGGTTTTCTTCATCGATTTCCATAATTTTATTCATATGCTTAAAAAGAAGGACAATTCCGCCTTCTGTAGGACATGTCCCTGCACACAAGTTAGTACCTGATCCCCTTGGTACGATTGGGACTCCAGAGCTGCTGCAGACCTTAAGGATGCTCGAGATTTCCTGTGCATTTCGCGGACTGATGACTGCATCTGGCATCGATTGAAAATTTGGAGTTGCATCATATGAATAGACAAGTCGCCCTGCTTTTGAGTCATCATAATTTTCAGCGCCAACAATCGAAATTAGTTTTTCTTTTATTTGAATGTTAACCAAATGTAACTCCTCCCTTATTGCACAACACTGGAGGCTGGCAATATCTATTTATTTAAGTATAAAAAAGCAGGGAATTCCCTGCTATGGTTAACTATACAAATATTAATGGATTTTTTAATTATTTTTTGTGCCTTCCTCTAAAAGCTTTACCGCTATGAATAATTTCATTAAATCATTCAAGTTTGAGGTATATAATCCGGAAAGATCCGATATTTTTTTGAGTCTGTAATGAAGGGTATTAATATGTATATGCAGGGCTTCAGCAGTATTTTTCAAAGAGTGATTTTGCGTGAACAGTTCCTGAAGGGTTATCATAAGATCCTGTTCATTCATGAATGTTCCAATCGTTCTTTCTACAAAGTCCTTTTTGGTTTCTGGTGAGAGGTCATCAAATATCATTTCAATGGTCAAATCTTGATCAAATATGATTGTGCCCCGATCTTTTGCAATTTTTAAAGCACGTTCTGCCTGCATAAACGATTCCGACAGGCTAAAGGGAGGCAGTGGTTTACCGGTGCCAATACTTACTTCAGCAGCCAGAAGGTTCTCAAGAAAACGATGGAAGCGGGTGACCTTTACTCTTATCAGGTTCTCTTTTTGTGCTGAAGAAACTCCTGCTAAAAGAACAATACGGTTATTGCCCCAGCGAATCAGAATATCATGAGGGCCAGCTTCCTTCCAGGATAAAATTCTATTCCAAAGATCGCGATGAAGCAATTGGCTATTTTGCCTGAATTCTGCGATTGAGACCTGTCTGTCTGCAGAAAGATTTATCTTTAGCAGATGGGCCTTCTCTTTAAATGATGAATCCCATTCTTTTGTCTGCAGCCAGTCAAACATAAAACCTTCCAGTGCGCGAGCCTGCCAATCAAGCTGCTCTGCAAAGTAACTTTCACTGATAAATAACTCTGTCAATTTGCGGATGATTTCTGCAAATGGTGAAATCTTTTCGGGATTTCCGGTTATGCCAATTACGCCAACTGTTTCCCCTTTAAAAAAGATTGGCAGGTTAATGCCTGCTTTTACACCCATCAGGCGTGATTGACCCTCCCTAGTAATAATCAGCTTTTCTTTATTTTTTATGGTGAGAAGTGCTCCTTCATGGAAACTGCCTATTCTGTCTGCGTCTGTACTTGCAATTATCACTCCAGAGGTATTGGCAACTATGATATCTTCCTGAAGAAACAGGCGCACTTCAGCTATAATTTTTTCAGCCAGGTCAGGCAATAACATGTCAAATCTCCCTTTGATTTTTTGATTTTATTATATATAAATAAAAAACTTCCTGCGAATTTTCTAATATGCCTTTTAAAAACCGGGTATATTCATTATGATAAGGGTTAGGAAAATTTTGAAGGGACAGGTACGATATGTGGAAAGACGTAAGACTTTGGCTGGATAAACTAACACCTGCCCAAGTAATATCCGGATATTATTTATTGGCAGTATCTGTATCGGTACTTTTATTAAGAATACCGGCTGTACATAAACCAGGTGTGGAGGTTGCATTTATTGATACGGTATTCACTGCAGTCAGTGCAGTCAGTGTAACCGGTCTGACTGTGGTTGATATTTCAGAAACATATAGTGTTTTCGGTTATTTTGTCATCATGTTCATCCTTCAGTTTGGAGGAATAGGGATCATGGCGCTGGGCACATTCTTCTGGCTCATCCTGGGACGCAAGATTGGATTAAGAGGGCGTCGCCTAATAATGGTCGATCATAATCAATATGCTTTGTCAGGCCTAGTCAATTTAGTGAAAGAAATCATTAAAATAATATTGGTAATTGAAACGCTTGGTGCATTAATATTGGGTTTTCATTTTCTTAAATATTATCCGGCCTGGGATGAGGCATTCCTGCATGCGCTGTTCGCATCTGTTAGTGCGACAACCAACGGAGGCATGGACATAACAGGTGCCTCTCTCAAACCATATGCCGGCGATTATTTTGTACAGCTGATCAATATAATTCTGATTACATTAGGAGCGATTGGATTTCCTGTTCTTATCGAATTAAAGCAATATTTATTTCGGAATAAATGGGATCAGGAACCTTCTTTTCGATTTTCTTTATTTGCAAAATTGACAACTGTTACGTATGCAGTTCTTCTTGTGTTTGGTACGGTTATTTTGCTCATTATGGAATTCAATCATTATTTTAAAGGTATGAACTGGCATGAAAGCTTCTTTTATGCATTCTTCCAATCCGCGACCACCCGGAGCGGCGGCCTATCAACCATGGATGTAAATGAGTTTACCATGCCTACTCTCATCATAATGAGTATTTTAATGTTTATCGGGGCGTCCCCGAGTTCTGTCGGAGGGGGCATCAGGACGACTACCTTTGCGGTGAATATCCTTTTTATCTATCACTTTGCCAAAGGAAATCGGGATATAAAAATATTTAAAAGAGAAATTCATGAAGATGATATCCTTAAGTCCCTTGCCATCACATTGCTGGCTATTGGAATGTGTTTTCTCTCAGTTGTCATTTTAAGCATTACAGAAAAGCAGCTCGAACTGATTGAAATTATATTCGAGGTATGCTCTGCTTTCGGTACTACAGGTTTATCTTTAGGAATTACATCCGAATTGTCCAGTGTCGGAAAATGCATCATAATGGCATTAATGTTTATCGGAAGAATTGGTTTAACTTCTTTCTTATTTATTATAGGCGGCAAAGAAAAGCAGCCGAATATTCATTATCCAAAAGAACGAGTTATTATTGGTTAAAAAAGCAGCCCGGAAAGAACATTTCCGGACTGCTTTTTTTCGTGTCTAGCTCCAAAAGGAAGTCTTCGGCAGCTTAATCATCGCATGACTATATGCGTTAGTTTTTTAGGAGTAGTGCCTGACGCGCTTCCGCTTTTCTAATTAATCAGTACCGCGGCTGACATCCTTTGTAGGGTGCATGAAAGGGTAACCTTGAGGCGGTTTTTTGCTTTCAAGGAGTTCTTTGTTTTCAGTCGTATTCCAGCCGATATCATTGGTTGGATGAATCCATTCTTCGCCTGCCATCACTGCTGGATCTGTATCATCACTCCACTTTTCCAATGGGGAGCTGCTTGAAGAATAATAACTGTCTCCAATCGTTACGCCAAAAGAGTTCCTGAAAGGAGGCTGAAGCTTTATGCCTGTGTCTTTAAAGCTCGGTGCTTCAATTTGATGTGGAAGGGTCTCATCAATGCCAATGCTTTTGTTATTTTTATTCTTTTTATTTGTCATAGTGCTCATTCCTTTTTACTCTATTTTTTGCACCGCAGTAAAATTTATGATTGTAAAATAAGGAAGACCCAGATAGGAATGAAACCGTGTTTTTTACTAAAAATAAAGCTGTGTTAAACCTGAAAATGGATTTAGCACTAAGAAATATTTTCAGGAGGAGATTGGGATGGCCAAACGAAAAGCTGAGTTTAATGCCGTTGAAAAATACAGCAAGACGCCTAAGAAAAATCTTCAGGAATCGGAGTTTTCAGCAGAATTCAGCCAGGAAGAAAATCCGATGAAAAAGGCGAACCGCAATTCCAAGAAAGGGAGAGAGGGAAAAGCATAGTGGATAATAAACCACAAAAAAAAGGCCGGCAAAATGACCAGGCTAATGTTGAATTCGGTATGGAATTCGGGGATATAAATGCAGGCAAACTTTATGAGCTTCCATTTATGAGCCGAGATAAAGATAAAAAGAATAATCAGGATAAATGCTAAAAAACCGGCAGATTCCTGCCGGTTCTATCATTAATGTAAAGGGCCTGAAAATATGGAAACCGTTTCAGAGCTTGAATCGAAATAGGCAAGCAGTACAGAGTCTTTCTTTTCAATTATTCCATCATTAATATATCTTTCAATATCAAAAGATAATCTTTCACTTAAGGTATGTTTATAAATTTCTTTTTCACTCAGCTGAAGTTTTAAGAAGCCTTCTCCAAGCAGGATTGGATTTTCAAGCAGAGACTGGTAAAGCTTTGATCTTTCGGATCTTTCAAAGCTTGGCTGCCACCAGGGTTTTCTAGGCTTATATTTTTGTTTGGAAATATAGTCAAACTTCATAAGACCTTCTATTATATCCATGTCAGCAATCTCCTTTGACTGCAGAAACTCAAAGAGGCGATTGAAAAGATCCTCGAGCTGATGGCCAATTCTGGACCATCCTTTTTGTTCCCAATAACTGCCGAATTCCTGGAAGAAATCGAAAGGAGTCGGAAATACTTTTGTAACTAAATATTCAACAGTCGCATCCATTCTATGATCATTCCAATATTTCTCTAACACATCTTCAACTTGTTTAATGCGAATGATGTCATCAAAAGATAAAACATTATTTCCCAATATTTCATATGGTGAATGATCCATATAAATATATTGATGATCTTCTGCTCTTAATCGAAGTCCAGTGCCTCTCAGCATTTTTAAGAAGCCGAGCTGGAGCTCTTCGGGCCGCATTGCAAAAACATCATTGAATGTTCTTTTGAATGAATCATAATCTTCCTCAGGCAGTCCGGCAATTAAGTCAAGATGCTGGTCGATTTTTCCTCCATCCTTTACCATTGTGACCGTGCGGCAAAGCTTATCAAAGTTCTGCTTCCTCATGACCAGTTCATTTGTATAGTCGTTTGTCGACTGTACGCCAATTTCAAATCGGAATAATCCTGCCGGTGCTTCCTTGTTTAGAAATTCAATTACTTCCGGCCTCATGATATCTGCAGTGATTTCAAATTGAAATACAGTCCCCGGCAGATGTTCATCGATTAAAAACTGGAACATTTCCAAGGCATAACTGCGGCTTATGTTGAAAGTGCGGTCCACAAATTTAAGGGTTTTTGCACCATTCTTCATTAAATATCGGATGTCGTCCTTAATTTTTTCCCTGTCAAAATAGCGCACTCCTACTTCAATAGAGGAAAGACAAAACTGGCAGCTGAAAGGGCATCCCCGGCTGGTTTCTATATAAGTGACCCGTTTAGAAAGGTGGGGAATATCTTCCTCAAAGCGGAATGGTGAGGGCAGCTCGCGCAAATCCAGCTTATTCCGCTGCGGATTAATACGAACCTGGCCATTTTCCCTGAAAGCAAGACCATGCACATTTTCCATATTCATGGTGCCATTCAGCTCTGTCAGCAGCTGTTTGAATGTTTCCTCACCTTCCCCGATAACAATGTAATCAAATTCTTTAATATTGTTCATCCAATCCGCAACATCATATGTCACTTCCGGTCCTCCGACTGCAATGTGAATAGAGGGGTCAATCTTTTTTATCATTTTAATGACCTTAATGGTCTCTTCGATATTCCATATATAACAGCTGAATCCGATCACATCAGGTTTTTTGCGGACCAGATCTGTAACGATATTCATTACCGGATCTTTAATTGTATATTCGGCTAATTCCACATCGAAATCAGGCTGAGCGTATGCCTTCAGATAGCGGATCGCTATATTTGTATGAATATATTTGGCATTAAGCGTACTGGCGATAACTTTCATTTATTTTTGAACTCCCTTTTTAGCAACTTAAACATCATATAATTGTATCATATTTTTGAATGAAAAAAAGGAAGTAAAACATTGACATATGATATGGAAGATGAACTATACTAATTATTATAATATTTATAAAAATTAAACAATTTGCATTATAACTATAGTAAGATAGTAGAAAAATACAATATCTAGCTGGGAGAGGGAATGAATGAAGGTAAGTCTTTTTGCAACATGTCTGGTAGATATGTTTCAGGGAAATGCAGGAAAAGCAGCTGTTGAACTGCTAGAACGCCTGGGATGTGAATTAGATTTTCCGGAATCACAGGTCTGCTGCGGCCAGCCTGCTTACAACAGCGGCTATGTGAAAGAATCAAAGGAAGCCATGAAAAGGATGATCACAGCATTTGAGCATGCAGAATATGTTGTTTCCCCTTCTGGTTCCTGTGCCTATATGTTTCATGAGTATCCGCATGTTTTTAAAGGTGATTCTGTGTGGGAGCCTAAAGCAAAAAAGCTTGCGGAAAAAACATACGAACTTACTCAATTTATCGTTGAAGTTTTGAAAGTGGATGAGGTTGGCGCAAAGTTAAATGGAAAGGCCACCTATCATGCATCCTGCCATATGACCCGGCTGCTCGGTATAAAAGAAGCACCTATGAGATTATTGAAAAATGTGGAGGGTCTTGAATTCGAAGAGCTTCCCGGCAAGGAGCAATGCTGCGGTTTTGGAGGAACCTTCTCAGTGAAAATGGCTCAAATATCCGAACAAATGGTTGATGAAAAAGTTGGACATATAGAGGAGACTGAAGCAGAAATTCTCATAGGAGCTGACGCAGGGTGCTTGATGAATATCGGCGGAAGGATTGGAAGGAAGGGAAAACCGATAAGGGTTATGCATATTGCTGAGGTATTAAATAGCCGCTAAGCAATTAATGGACATGCTTTGCTGCAAATTAGGAAAGACAATTTTGAACGTCGATAATTGTCTAACGAAAGCGGCCTACCCCCTCGAGGTGTAAAGGGGGGCGAGGCGTTTGCGCTTTTCTAAAGGGGGAATAGAAATGGCTATGAAAATAGGAACAAACGATTTTAAAGAGCGTGTAGATTCTGGAATAAGCAATTCTTTTATGAGAGGGGCAGTATCAGGTGCGCAGGAAAGACTTCAGACAAGAAGACTTGATGCTGCAGCAGAGTTGGGAAATTGGGAAGAATGGCGGTCGCTTTCTGAGGAAATACGCCAGCACGTGCTTGAAAATCTCGATTATTATTTATACCAGCTCAGCGAAAATGTGGCTAAAAGGGGGGGACATGTATATTTTGCAGAAACTGCAGAAGATGCCTCCACTTATATTCGTGGAGTTATTGAAAAGAAGAATGCAAGTAAAGTGGTTAAATCAAAATCAATGGTAACAGAAGAAATACACTTGAATGCCTCATTGGAAGAGGCTGGATGCCAGGTCATTGAAACTGATTTAGGAGAATATATTCTGCAGGTGGATGACCATGACCCCCCTTCACATATAGTGGCACCAGCTCTACATAAGAATAAAGAGCAGATTCGCGATGTGTTTGCAGAAAAACTGAACTATCAGAATACAGAAAAGCCGGAAGAACTTGCCTGGCATGCGAGAGAAATGCTCCGCCAGGAATACTTAACCGCAGATGTTGGCATAACAGGCTGCAACTTTGCAGTTGCTGAAACCGGTTCAATCACCTTAGTGACTAATGAAGGCAATGCAGATCTTGTCACTGCTTTGCCTAAGACTCAAATTACGGTAATGGGCATGGAAAGACTGGTTCCGACTTACGAGGAAATGGAAGTGCTTGTCAGCATGCTGACAAGGAGCGCTGTTGGTCAAAAGCTTACAAGCTATATAACTGTTCTGACTGGGCCAAGAGAAGAATTCGATGTCGACGGTCCCGAGGAATTTCACCTGGTAATTGTGGACAACGGACGCTCATCGATTTTAGGAGGGGAATTTCACTCCATTCTTCAATGTATCCGCTGTGCTGCATGTGTAAATGTTTGTCCCGTATATAGGCATGTTGGAGGGCACTCTTATGGATCCATTTATTCAGGCCCGATTGGAGCGGTCCTGTCACCGCTATTGGGCGGCTATGATGATTACAAGGAATTACCTTATGCCTCAACACTTTGTGGTGCGTGTACGGAAGCCTGTCCAGTTAAAATACCTCTTCATGAACTTCTTCATAAACATCGGCAGGTAATTGTCGAAAAAGAAGGAAGGGCACCGATATCGGAAAAGATGACCATGAAGGCTTTTGGTCTGGGGGCAGCTTCACCATCACTTTATAAACTGGGATCAAAGCTGGCACCGGCAGCCATGAATCCGTTTACTGCAGGCGACAAAATCACAAAGGGACCTGGACTTTTAAAGGCCTGGACAGAAATCAGGGATTTTCCGGCTCCTAACAAAGAAAGATTTCGCGATTGGTTCAAAAACCGGTCAAAAGGAGGCGGAGAGCAGTGAACGGAACAATACAGAATAGGGAAGCATTTTTAAATAAAATTGCAGGCAGGCTGGGCAGAGAAAAAAGAAATGCTGGAGTCGAAAGGCCGAAATGGAGTTATAACCCGCAGGATGCAATCTTTAAAGAAGCAGATGCAGATGAGCTGCTTGAAGCTTTAAAAACACAGTGCACGAAAATCCACACTGACCTTCTTGTGACCAATGCCGCCAATTTGCCAAAGACAATGAAAGAGATTGTTACCCAATATGGCGGGGGGCCTGTTGTAACCTGGAAGGATGAACGCTATGGGCAGTTCGGGCTTACACCGTTATTTAAGGAAATTTGGCCAAAAGAAAATGTGGAGGTATATGAATGGGATTATACTATTGAAGAAAGAAATATAGAATACGCTGAGCGTGCAAACATTGGCATCACGATCAGTGAAATTACACTGGCTGAATCCGGCACAGCAGTCTTATTCAGCAGTAAGGATCGCGGACGGACAGTCAGCTTTCTCCCCGCTGCTTCTGTCATCCTTATTCCGAAAAGCACCCTGGTCCCGCGCATGACACAGGCCGCAAGGATCATTAGGGAAAGGGTTAACTCAGGGCAGAAGGCACCTTCCTGCATTAATTTCATTACTGGACCAAGCAACTCTGCTGATATTGAGATGAACCTCGTTGTTGGTGTACATGGGCCTGTTAAGGCTGCGTATATTGTTATTGATGATTTATAATGCAGGGGACACCCGACATCTTGTTTGTATAAGGACGAGAAAAAAACGCCAAACTTTTTTAGCTGGCGTTTTTTTCTGAAAGCGTCCCAGGCGAGATTCGAACTCACGACCTACAGCTTAGGAGGCTGTCGCTCTATCCTGCTGAGCTACTGAGACATGAAATGTGGTAAGTAAAAAATGTTAACACAGTTACTTATTATAATCCCTTCATCAAAAATGGTCAATGGTTATGAATAAAGTAAAGACCGGCCAATTATATGGCCGGCCGTTTTCTAACTTGTGAGTTTTTTGCGGTAAAATCTGGCATATGCTTTAGATCTATCTTTCAGCTTTTTAAGCTGCGAAGTTTTAAGTTCTATTATTGGCTGCGCAAATGAAGTAATCAGTTTGCTTGAAAGAAGCAAAGTCAGCAGCAGTGATATTCCTGCAAGCAGCAGGAAGTTTTCCGGTTTGCTGAAAAAGTCCTTTACATCACTTTCCCTGAATACTCGAACAAAGAATCCGTGCAGCAAATAGACATAAAGAGTATTCTTTCCTAAATCCGTAAAGAAATATTGTTTGCGGGGCACAAAAGCTAAGAAGCTAAACACCATAATTAGACTTAAGATATAGAACCCGAGTCTCGTTAATACGGCACCAATCGAAGCTGTCCCCATTTCAGTATAAGGCTTCGAGCCAAGCAGCCATTTATAATCCACTTCAGGATAGATATAAAAGCCGATAAAGACTACAGCAAAAATAGCTAATGCACTAATTCTGAACTTTGGGTGGAATAGCGCATAAAAGTGCTCTTTCTTTAAATAATACCCCAATAAAAATAAAGGGAAGAACACAAACGTTCTTGATAAACTTAAATAGTTTGAAATCCAATCGGCATAACCGACTGCAAGCCCAATAATAAAAGCCGCTGCTAAGGAATAGACCGCCTTATACTTTGCGAAGAAAAGAAGCATGATATTCCAGCAGAACATGCTGATCAGGAACCATAAAGACCAATGCGGGTTAAAAGGATCCATCTCAAAGGTTCCTTTGTTATATAAAAAATAATAGAAAATCGAATAAATAACCTGGAAAATTAAATATGGCAATATAAGTTTTTTTGCAATTTTCTTTATATAGCCTTTTTTATAAAAGCCTTTCGCAAAGAAACCAGATAGCAAAATAAATGCAGGCATATGGAACGTATAAATTACTTTATATAAAGTATAGACTGTTTCATTATCTTCAATAAAAGAGCGGAGCAAATGCCCGAAAACGACAAAGAAGATTAAAATAAACTTCGCATTGTCGAAGTAAAAGTCACGTTGTTTCATAATTCCTCCTCTATTAAAGACCCCCAAAAATAATCCTTCTTTCTTTACCCACTTTAACATGAAGCAAACTTCTTTTCTCGTGTAAATAGAAGGCTGTATTTACAGAAAAAGTAAATGATGAAAGTTCTGAAATTACTGTCATATTGAAATAGAAGTTCTGTTATATAGAAATAATGGCTCATCAACTCATATATTAAAAGGGTGTAGTTATTTTTTTTAAATCTGTTTCATTATTTTTTGTATTAAATGTAATTCTTGTCTCAGATAAAAGGGAGTAGTTCGTTTAGTATGTCAGAGCTGAAGGGAGATGGGGACAATTTGATTTTAAAAGAAGAGACCTTAAAGGAAAAAGCATGCAGTGAGTAAGATATTAAATTAAATATTGGAAAAATAATCTTCAAATGTCTTTTTTGTTCTATTATAATGAATTGAAAGAATAGTAAAAAAGAACCAAAATAAACTAGTTCAATTGTTTGCATCTGGTTAGATCACAAAGGAGGAAGTAATTTTTGAAAGGGGTCAGGAAATTTAAATTGGGTAAAAAGGAAAGAAAAACATTCAATTCAAAAAAGCTGGATATCGCCAAGTATTTTAACAAAATGGCCAGCACGAATTGGTGGAAGAGGCTGAAGCTTGGCCAGAAATACGGGGTCGCGCTTTTTGTGACCATTGGTCTATTCACAGCTTCCACCGTTCTTACTTTTTTCTTGCTGACAATTGCCAATTCAAAATTGGAGATTGTAAAGGGGGCAGGAGAAAAAGCAATTAAGATTACTGAGTCAGCAGCCACTTTTCACCATAAAGGGAGCACGATTGGAAACTTTATCATCGACTCTAATCCGAAACATTTAAAATCATTTGACGGATTGACAGAGGAGTTTAATAAATTAAAAGAGGAGATAGCTCCGGAACTCAGCGATTCAAAATCTAAAGAGCTTTTTAGGCAAATTGATGAAAATGATCAAAAAATCACCAGCTTATTCCATGATGTAATTGAACCTAAAGTTAAACTTCAGCATGAAAGGGAATATAGGCTGGGAAAATTACAGGCAGACAATGTTATTTCTGAAACGGTTGAAAAATTAAATACTCTCAGCAGCATGATGAAAGAGGATCAGCAAAAGGCTGTTTCCACTGCAAAATCCGGTCTTATCCTTACTTTAATTGTACTTGGGGTTTCTATTATCATTTCTGCTTTCCTGGGGGTCGCAAGCATCCTGTTTATCGGGCGTATTATTTCTAAGAAACTAACTGGAATTGTCCATTTCTCGAATGAAATTGCGGGAGGAAATCTCAGTGCAGATTCTGTGGAATATGATGGAGATGATGAAATAGCACAGTTAAGCAGGGCCATGAATTCCATGAAAGAAAAGCTGCAGACCATGATTCAGGAAATTAATTTGGTTTCAGGATATGTAACAGAAAGAAGCGGAGAACTTAATATTGCTGCAAATGAAGTAAAAGCAGCCAGTCAGCAGGTTGCTTCAACCATGCAGGAGCTTTCCGGGGGAGCTGAAGACCAGGCTGGCTCTGCAACACAATTATCATTGATGATGGACGAGTATCTGAAAAAAGTGAAAGAAGCTTCATATAGCGGGAATGAAATAAAGAATGCTTCCACAGTGGTACTATCGCTTACTGAGAATGGAAACAAACTTATGAAAGAATCTCAGGAACAAATGGGATTAATTAACCAAATAATGAAGTCGTCTGTGGATAAAGTTACTGGACTCGATGAACAGACAAAACAAATCTCAAGATTAGTTAAGGTAATAAAAGAAATTGCAGACCAGACCAACCTGCTTGCGTTAAATGCAGCAATTGAAGCTGCCAGAGCCGGTGAGCATGGAAGAGGTTTTGCGGTTGTGGCAGATGAGGTGCGAAAGCTGGCTGAGCAAGTATCATTTTCGGTTTCAGATATTACTAAAATTGTGGGAGGTATCCAGGCAGAGTCAAACAGTGTGGCCATGTCACTACAAACAGGCTATGTACAGGTTGAAAAGGGAACTGAACAAATTCAATTAACAGGACAAACATTTCAGAAAATTTATAAGGCAGTTAACGCTATGTCCGCTAATGTCAATGACATTTCACGCAGTCTTGAGCAGGTATCCATTAACTCTTCGCAGATGAACCAGTCCATTGGAAGTATTGCAGCAGTTTCCGAGGAATCTGCTGCAGGCATCGAGCAAACAAGTGCTTCAATGGCTCAGACTAACCAATCAATGGAGGAAATTTCCGACAATGCCCAGTCTTTATCGGAACTGGCAGAACAATTAAATGGAATGATTGCAAAATTTAAGCTGTGAATTTTTGGCATACCCAGTCTCGGGTATGTCTTTTGCTTTTCCAAAAAGCCCATTGCTTTATAAAAATTATAAGACAGTTTTCTCAGAGATTTAAAGGTTTTAGTCAGATCTTGTAGAAATATTTACTTAATTGCATATCCCAATAGGAGGAAATAGAGTGGTCATTATGAATCAGGAAATCAAAAAACTCTATGCCAGGATTGAGACGCTGGAAAAGGAAAAAAAAAATATGGCCAGTGAAAATTCACTTAAATATAATATATTCTCCCAATCAAAAGATGGAATTTTAATTTTTGACCATCTGGATAAGATTGTTGATGCCAATCCATCATTTGCTGAAAGCTTAAAGATGGATAAACATGCTCTAATCGGCCGGAATCTGTCTGACATCGTGCCGAAAAATAAGCATTTCAAGCTTGAAAGGCAAAGGGAGCTTTTGAAGAGGAAGGAAAGTGTCAGGGGTATTCTTCCTATATATAACGGCAGAACAATAATAGAGTTTGATTTTATTACCAGCATCCTTAGTGAGAGCGGTCTTTATATGTGTGTATTAAGAGATGTAACGAGTAAACGTCTCCTTGAACGGAAAGTGAAAAAGAATGAAGAGCTATATACAGATCTATTTATAGAAGCTTTGGATGGAATCATTTTTTGGGGGGGGAATGGCGAAATCATCGATGCGAACGAAGCTGCTTGCCGAATTTTTGAATGCACGCATGATGAGCTTCTCAAAAAAAAGATTAAAGATTTTGTTTATGAAAAATCGGAAAGATACAGAAACATTGTTAAAGAGATGTTCGTTAAGGGAAGCATACGGGATGAGCTTGTCTTTCTTATGCCAAATGGCCAAATCAAATCATTGGAGTTTACAGTGAAATTGAACTCTGTTGAAGGCTACCATATGACCATCTTCAGAAATGTCAGCGAGCGTCACCGTATGGAAAAAAGCTTGAGGGAAAGCGAACAGAAATTTCGCATGATATTTGAAGGAGCCCTTGAAGGCATTCTTCTTTGGAACGATCAGTTTCAAATAGTCGATATAAATCAATCAGGTCAGAGAGTGCTGCAGATGACAAAAGAGGAGCTTATCGGAGTTTCCATGCAAAGTATTTTGAATGACTGTGATATAACTGATGATGAATTAAAGGAACAAATAAAAAACATACACTCTGCAGGGCAATCAGACGGGAACCTTTCCATTACTTTGAGATCAGGCAGAAAAAAATTTTTTGAGTTTTCCAACAAGCTGAATGTTTTTTCAAATATTAGCATGACAACATTTAAAGACATTACTGAGAAGCTGGAAATGGAAGAGCAGCTTCGTAAATCAGACACTTTAAATGTCATTGGAGAACTGGCAGCAGGAATTGCCCACGAGATCAGAAACCCAATGACAGCTCTTAAAGGCTTTATACAGCTGCTGGAGGACAGTGTAAAAGAAGATCATACAATGTATTTCAATGTGATTACCACTGAACTCAGCAGGATTGATTCAATTATTAATGAATTTCTCATTCTCGCTAAGCCTCAAGCTGTAAAATTTGTGGAAAAAGATATATCGCAAATCATGAAAGAAACAGTTGATCTACTAAGTGCTCAGGCTGTGCTGCATAATGTTCAATTCAGGACTTTTTATGAAAAGAATTTGCCCAATGTTTTCTGTGAACCAAATCAAATGAAAAAGGTCTTTATCAATATTATAAAAAATGCCATTGAAGTTATGCCTAAAGGTGGATATATCACTGTATCTATTAGGAAAGGGCTAGATAATAAAATTCTTATATCCATAAGAGACGAGGGGACAGGGATACCAGCGCATAAAATAAAGAAGCTCGGTGAACCTTTCTATACTACAAAAGAAAGAGGCACTGGACTTGGCTTAATGGTTACATATAAAATTATTGAAGAGCACAAGGGAACAATTGAAGTGAAAAGCAAATTGGGAGAAGGAACTGTTTTCCACATCTATTTGCCGTACATTATGAAGGCGGGAATGAAATGACAGGCAGAATTTATTCTAAAAATACTACACCGGCAGGAGACATCTACATTGTCGCTGAAAATGGAATCATTTCGGCTTTATATATGGGGGAAGAAGATTTCCTGGAAGGGGAAGAAGGTTTATCATTGCAATTTGATCCCTGCGAGTCTTTGATAATGAACTGTACACTCCAGCTTGAAGAATATTTCAATGGACAAAGGAAGGAGTTTGATATCCCTATAGAACCACATGGCACTGCATTTCAAAAAGCAGTCTGGAAGGAGCTGCGCCAGATTCCTTTTGGTGAGACAAGAAGCTATCAGGACATAGCTGTCAAAATTGGGAAAGAAAAAGCAGTGCGGGCCATTGGACAGGCAAACAAGGCAAATCGTCTTCCAATCATTATTCCATGCCATCGTGTCATCGGCAAAAATAAATCTTTAACAGGGTATGCAGGGAGCAGGACTGAAATTAAAGAAATATTATTATCCCTCGAGGGAGCTAATTTTATAAAATAGTTATACTTAAATCACCTCTAAGGGTGATTTTTTTATGGGGAAATTTTCAATTTGGTTGACGAAAAGAATTGAATTCGATTATCATCTAATTAGATGATAATCGAAATGGGGGTTCTGCAATATGCAATTAAATCGTTTAGTCTCTTTTTATAAGACAATGGGAGATCCAACAAGAATCAGGATTGTTTTTCTCCTTGCTAAAGGGCCTTTGCATGGTCAGGCTATAGCGGGAAAGCTTGGATTAACCCCGCCAACTATATCACATCACTTAAATAAACTGCGGGAAATAAACCTCGTTTACCAGAGAAGAGATAAAAATACTGTTTATTTTTATTTAAATGAATCCGTACTGAAACATCAATCAGGTGTTCTTGCAAAATTGGCAGATAAAGAGGAGGTTAAGAAAATGGAAGAACAAAATTTAGAAAGTCAGAAGGTTATTGAGAATTTCTTTACCAGAGATGGAAAGCTTAAGAATATTCCTGCGCAGAGAAAGAAGAAACTCATGGTTTTTGAGCATTTAATTAAAGGATTGAAAATGGGGAAAAAATATGAAGAAAAAGAGCTTAACGAATATATCAAACAGTATCATGAAGACTATGCGACGATACGCAGAGAATTCATCATTAATCATTATATGTACAGAGAAAATGGCATTTACGAATTAAACCCTCCAGAAATGTGGGCGAAAAACGAAGGATAGAGCTAGACCGGGCCCTATTTATGGCCCGGCATCCCCTTAGCGGTAAAAATCCGGTTTCCGGTCAGCAAAAATCGGAATCATGCTGCGAACTTCTTTCACTTTATCAAGGTCAATTTCTGCCAGAAGGATTTCCTCAGTTTCAGAACCTTCAGCTAGTACTTCTCCCCAAGGATCTATGATCATAGAATGGCCTGCAAAGACATTTTCAGGATCGGAACCAGCACGGTTGCATGCAATTACATAGCATTGGTTTTCAATGGCGCGTGCAATCAAAAGAGCCCGCCAATGCTCCAGCCGGGCAAGAGGCCATTCAGCTACCACAAATATAGCTTCTGCACCATCGGCTGTATGGGTCCGCACCCACTCAGGAAAACGGATATCATAACAGATCATCCCTGCAAATTTCCTATTATTCAGGGAGAATGCTCCCTTTGCTGTCCCTCCCTTCAGATAGAGATGCTCATTCATAAGCTTAAATAAGTGCAGCTTGCTGTATTCATGTATGAGGTCACCAGTTTTATCTACAATCAGCAGAGTATTGTAAATGCCTTCGGATGTTTTTTTCGCAACTGATCCGCCAACAAGATGAACTTGATTGTTCTGTGCTGCTTCTTTTAAAAAAGATAGTGCTGATGCAGCATCCTTGTCTGCAATTTCATTTAATCTGGTTAAATCATAGCCAGTCGTCCAGAGTTCCGGCAGAACAATAACATCGGGATTAGCCTTTAGCGCATTTTCAATCATGGCTTCGGCTGCCTTAAAATTCTCCTCAGGTTTTCCGAATGCAATATCCATTTGCAAACAGGCAATCTTTAGTTTCATAAAAACCCCCCAAATCATCTTTTCCTTATGATAAAATTAGTCGGACAGATAAAAATTTTCAAAAATTTTCTTTACAACTTACCATTTACGTTATATCATTTTTGACTATATTTTCAATCTTTTTTTTAAGCAGGTGAACAATTTGATTAATTATCCGCATTCAGAACTTTTGAAAAGTCTGCCTAAACAGTTTTTTGCATCATTGACAGCCAAAGTGGGGAAAAAACTTGAACAAGGTTATGATGTCATCAATCTTGGACAGGGAAACCCAGATCTGCCTACTCCAGAGCATATTGTTAAGAGTCTTCAAAGTGCAGCTGAAAATCCGCAAAATCATAAATATTCTCCATTCCAGGGATTCCCGTATTTAAAAAGGGCAGCTGCTGACTTTTATAAAAGGGAATATGATGTTGAATTGAATCCGGAAACCGAAGTAGCCATTCTTTTTGGAGGAAAAGCTGGCCTTGTAGAAATCCCTCAATGCCTTTTAAACCCAGGTGACAGCATATTGGTTCCGGACCCCGGCTATCCGGATTATTGGTCAGGTGTTGCACTGGCTAAAGCAAAAATGGTGACAATGCCTCTAAGAGAAGAAAATAACTTCTTGCCACTCTACAGTGAGCTGACAGCAGATCAGCTTAATTCAGCAAAACTGATGTTCCTTAATTATCCGAATAATCCGACTGGGGCAGTGGCAAACATGGATTTTTTTCAGGAAACAGTAGAGGTGAGCCGAAACCATGGGATATGCATCGTTCATGATTTTGCATATGGCGGAATAGGCTTTGACAGCAAAAAGCCAGTAAGTTTTCTTCAGGCGGAAGGGGCAAAGGAAGTTGGAATAGAAATATATACTCTTTCGAAAACGTTTAATATGGCAGGCTGGAGAGTTGGATTTGCTGCTGGAAATGCAAGTGTCATTGCCGCACTGAACCTTCTGCAGGATCATCTTTATGTCAGTTTGTTTGGTGCAGTTCAGGAAGCCGCAGCAGCTGCACTGTCCGGACCGCAGGAATGTGTACATGAGTTAAATTCTATTTATGAATCAAGGCGTAATACATTCATCTCCGGCCTTCAGGAAATTGGCTGGGAAGTAAAAGCTCCTAAAGGTTCCTTTTTTGCATGGCTGAGGGTCCCTGAACGATTTACATCGGAAGAGTTTGCTGACTGCCTCTTGGACAAAGCGCATATTGCAGTTGCTCCTGGGATCGGTTTTGGTGATTTTGGAGAAGGATATGTGAGAGTTGGCTTACTGACATCTGAAGAAAGACTTAAAGAAGCAGTGGATCGAATAAAAAAATTAAATCTATTTTAATTTTTTCCATAGTACAATTGACAAATACATTATGGCCTGTCATAATTTTAATTAAATTTTAATTCTAAATTAACTGAATACTTTTTCGTTTTCTTATCAAGAGCAGGCGGAGGGACTAGCCCTATGAAGCCCGGCAACCGACTTATACCTGAGCACGGTGCTAAATCTTGCAGCTTATTGCTGAAAGATAAGAAGATGTTAGATTGCTATGCTAACCTCTTCTTATTTGAAGAGGTTTTTTTATATCCTTAAATTTTGAATTGGAAAGGAAGATATACTTGAGTGAAATTATTGCAGCTTATCTGATTCATGGCGAAAAACATAACCCGGAGAAAAAGGCAGAGGAGATCGCATTAGGCTTAACAGTCGGGTCGTGGACCCATTTGCCCGACCTTGAAAAACAGCAGCTGGCAAAGCATAAAGGCAGAGTAGTTTCTGTTGAAAGCATTCCAGCAGCTGAAGAAAGGAACGAAACCGCAAGCATCTTGAAGATTGCCTATCCCACTGTTAATTTTAGCCCGGACTTACCGGCAATATTAACAACAGTCTTTGGAAAACTGTCGTTGGACGGAAAGATTAAGCTGATAGATTTACAGTTTTCCAATGAACTTAAAAGCTTTTTCCCTGGGCCGCGATTCGGGATTAAGGGATTGAGGGAAAAACTGAATGTATATGACAGACCCCTTCTGATGAGCATCTTCAAAGGAGTGCTCGGCAAACACATGGATTTTTTAACTCTGCAGCTGAGGGAACAGGCCCTTGGGGGCATCGACCTTGTAAAAGATGACGAAATTCTATTTGAAAACAGCCTTACACCTTTTGAAGCCCGGATAACAGAAGGCAAAAAAGTGCTAAGGCAGGTTTATGAGGAAACAGGCCACCGGACCTTATATGCTGTGAATTTAACAGGCAGATCTTTTGATTTAAAAGATAAAGCAAGAAAGGCATCCAGTCTTGGTGCTGATCTTCTTCTGTTCAATGTATTCTCTTATGGGCTCGATGTATTGCAGGCGTTAAGAGAAGATGATGAGATTGGTCTGCCTATCATGGCACATCCTGCAGTTAGCGGAGCACTATCTGCTTCAAGCGTTTATGGAATTTCTTATCATTTGCTTTTGGGCAAACTTCTAAGATATGCAGGGGCAGACTTGTCTTTATTTCCTTCACCCTATGGGTCAGTCGCTCTTGAAAAAACACAGGCATTATCAATTGGCTCTGCCCTGACAGAGGAAGATTTCTGCAAAAGAACTTTTCCGGTTCCATCAGCGGGCATCCATCCTGGTCTTGTGCCTTTGCTTTTTGAAGACTTTGGAATAGACAGTGTTATCAATGCCGGAGGAGGCGTACATGGACATCCGGATGGGGCGAGAGGAGGCGGTTTGGCTTTCCGCCAGGCAATTGATTTGACTTTAAAAGGTGTTTCTTTGGCAGATGCTCCATCAAACTTCGCAGAATTAAAAAGAGCGATTGATTTGTGGGGGTACAAAGAGGTGGCTGTAAAGAATGGCTAAAATAGCGGTTTTTTGTGATTTTGATGGAACAATTACCGAAAAGGATAACATCATTAGCATCATGAAGCATTTTGCTCCGCCCCAATGGGAAGAGATAAAAAACCAGGTCCTGGGTCAGGAAATTTCAATTAAAGAAGGAGTAGGAAAGATGTTTTCCCTGCTCCCAAGCAATCTCAAAGAAGATATCACGGATTTCATCTTAGAGAATGCGAGAATTAGAGATGGATTTCAGCCTTTTATCGAGTATCTGGCTGAAGAAAATATTCCGCTTTATATAGTCAGCGGAGGAATTGATTTTTTCGTAGCTCCTGTGCTTGGTAAATATGGACCTTTTGAAGCAGTGTACTGTAATAGTTCTGATTTTAGAGGTGAAACAATTAAAATATTATGGCCGCATAGCTGTGATGAAAAATGCGGGAATAATTGCGGCTGCTGCAAGCCTTCCATTATGAGGAGATTGGAAGGTGATGACACATTTAAAGTGGTGATTGGAGACTCTGTAACTGATCTGGAGGCTGCTAAACAGGCAGACTTTGTTATAGCAAGAGACCTGCTCCTGGATAAAAGCAAAGAGATGAACTTTGATCACCGTGCCTTTGAAACGTTCTATGATTGCATTGATGTTTTAAAAACTTTAAATGGGGTGAGGGTATGAGGAGATTTGATGAAAGATGGGATGAGCTGGCTGATATTAAAGACGAGCTCGCAGAAAGGGACTGGTTTATGGGAACGAGCGGCAATCTTGCCATTAAGGTCGGCGATAGCCCGCTTCAATTCCTCGTTACTGCAAGCGGAAAGGATAAAAGGAAACGTACTGATGAAGACTTTCTCCTTGTTGATGAATTTGGGCGTCCGGTGGGAGAAACTCATCTAAAGCCATCTGCTGAAACACTGCTTCATACAGAGATATATAGAAGAACAAAAGCAGAATGCAGTCTTCATGTCCATACTATTGACAATAATGTCATCTCAGAGATTTATGGTGACCAGGAGGCAGTGACATTTAAAGGGCAAGAGCTGATAAAAGCATTTAATAAATGGGATGAAGATGCTGTCCTTGATATTCCGATTATTCCGAATTATGCTCATATTCCTGCTCTGGCTAAGTGCTTTTCATCCCATATACATGAAGATACAGGTGCAGTTTTAATTAGAAATCATGGAATTACTGTATGGGGAAGAAGTTCCTTTGAGGCTAAAAAGATTCTCGAGGCTTCAGAGTTTTTATTCCGCTATCAGTTAAGGCTCCTGGAATATAAGCCAAATCAGTTTTTTAAAGTAGTGTAATTCAAAAGATGCTGTTCATAAACAATGTAAAAAAAGATTTTAAGAGAAAGGATTGATTAGTTTGGCATATATCGTACTGCAAAATTCAAAAAAAGAAATTAGGAATCAGGAGGAAGTTGCAGCTTTTCTGGGAAGCCAGGAGGTTATCTATGAGCAATGGCCAATAGATAAGCTGCCTGATAATCTTCAGGAAAAATATCAGCTTTCAGATAATGAGAAACAAGAAATTCTAAATACATTTGCTGCAGAAATTAAAGATATTTCAGAAAGAAGGGGCTATATGGCGCAGGATGTGATTTCCCTTTCTGAGAATACACCAAATTTGGAACAGCTTCTTCAGAATTTCCAGCAGGAACACCATCATACAGACGATGAAGTAAGGTTTATTGTCAGCGGCCATGGAGTTTTTATTATCCAGGGGAAAGATGGAGAATTTTTTGAAGTATTCCTGGATCCTGGAGATTTAATATCCGTGCCCGAAAACATCCGTCATTATTTTACTTTACAGGAGGATCGAAAAGTAGTAGCCATCCGGATTTTTGTCACTGCAGAAGGATGGGTGCCAATCTATGAAAAGAAGGAAGTACTTCAATAATTGTATAGACCCAATGCCCTAGCATTGGGTTTATTTTTTCGCTATAAAAAATGGATATTTTTTACATGTATTAACCAGCAAAATTTATATACAATCCCGTCGTTTTCGCTTATTTTATTGAGCAGAATGTGTCGAACAGGCTTGAACGCGAATTGAATTTGATGTCGATAAAAAGAAATTTGGAAAAAGATTGTCTAATATTGCGAATCTATTTACATTTATAGAAATTCTTGTAATAATGCTTCAAGTAAACACATTTATATCGGATAAAGGGATAGGAGTAGGAGGAAGAAAGTTGCGCCATAAAAGAACACAGCTGCTGACTGAAATTCAGCAAAAAAGGGAAAAAATGATAGAAACGGCAAAGAAAAATGGAATGGCAAGCCAGGAAACTGTACGCTGCAGCCAAGAGCTTGATCAATTAATTTTTGAATATCAATGCGTCATTAAAAGAGAGAAGGAACAGAAGAAAAGAATGAGGATTTCATTAAGGCAAATGATTCTTTCATGGAAGAAAGCAGTTGTCTAATTATAAACAGCTGAGTATATATAAAGTGGAAGCTAAAAAGGATCCGTGGAGGGTCCTTTTTTTAGCGGAAGTCCGTCCCTTTTGGTGAATTAAACAGCTATTAATTCTTTATTGAAGTACTATGCCTGTATTGCGAATCATATATCGTAATACAAAGCTTTTTTATATAAATCTTAAAGCGGGCAATATTCATACAAGCTTTAAGATAAGAGGAGGGAAAGTAAAAAAATGCACATTGTTGTGTGTGTCAAGCAAGTGCCTGATACAAAAATTATTAAAATCAATCCGAAAACCAATACTCTTGACCGCCGCAGTGCTCCTGCCATTTTAAACCCTTATGACGCTCATGCAGTGCAGGAAGCTGTGAAAATAAAAAAGGCGATTGGAAGAGGCACCATTTCAGTGTTATCCATGGGACCTCCCCAGGCTGTTGCTGTTATTAAGAAAAGTATCGAAATTGGAGCAGACCGCGGTTTTTTAATCTCGGACCGTGCATTTGCCGGCGCGGATACACTGGCTACAAGTTATGCCCTGTCTAAAGCATTAGAACGTATTTCAAAAGATATGCCGGTGGATTTAATCATATGCGGAAAACATGCCATTGATGGAGATACCGGCCAGGTTGGGCCAGGTATAGCAAGAAGGCTGGATATTCCCCCTGTAACAAATGTTATCGAAGTGTCTGAACTTAATGAAAGTGAAAAAACGATCCTAATCAAAAGAAAAATCACTGACGGGTATGAATTGATACAAGCGCAGGTCCCTTGCCTGCTGACTGTTGAAAAAGAGATTAATAGCATAGAATACTCCCCAATGCCAAATATGATGAAAGCTGCCAAATATGAGCCGATTATCTGGTCTGTAAATGATCTTGAGGATGTGGATCGTACACAGCTCGGATTGAAGGGTTCTCCTACGATTGTGGGGAAAATGTTTACCCCTCCCAAGCCCGAAGGCGGAAAGAGGCTGGAAGGAAATGCGGATAAACAGATTGAGCAGCTGATGGAGCTGCTGAATGATAAGAAAGAGCTGTTTGTAAGCCGATAAGAAGAAAGATAATAGGGGGGATTATCATGATGGATGAGTACCGGGGAGTGTGGGTATTCATAGAGCAAAACGACGGGAAAATAGAAGGGGTTTCTCTCGAATTGCTCGGTGCCGGCAGAAAGCTGGCAAATAAGCTGGAAGTGCCTCTTTCCGGAGTGCTGCTGGGGTATGAAATAAAGCAATTAAGCCAAGAAGTGATTTCTTATGGTGCCGATCAGGTTTATGTAATAGACCATGAAGTAATGAAAGATTACCGAACAGAATCTTATATGAAGGCAGTTATCAATCTTGCAGAAAAATATAAACCTGAAATCTTTCTCTATGGGGCCACTTCCAACGGTAAAGATTTGGCAAGTGCTGTTGCCACCGATCTTAGTACTGGATTGACTGCGGATACAACCATCCTGGATGTCGAATTGGATAAGAGGCTGCTTGAAGCAAGCCGCCCGGCGTTTGGGGGAAATATTATGGCAACAATCCTGTGCAAAAAACACCGGCCGCAGATGGCTACTGTCCGTCCTAAGGTTATGAAGGCCCTGGAGCCGGATCCTGATAGACAGGGCAAGGTTATAGAAGAACGGATGACCCTAAAAGAAGAAGACATGCGAACAAAGGTGATTAAAATTGTGAAAGATGTCACAAAAAAGGTGAATTTAGCAGATGCACATGTTGTCGTTGCAGGCGGTAAAGGAATGGGAGATCTTCAAAATTTCCAGATGATCCATGAGCTGGCTGACACAATTGGAGCAACCGTAGGGGGAACAAGAGATGTAGTGGAGGCAGGATGGCTGCCGCATGAACAGCAGGTAGGACAGACAGGCGAAACCATTACACCGAAGATCTATTTTGCAATCGGGATTTCAGGGGCTATTCAGCATGTCGTTGGCATGAAGAATTCAGAATTTATTATTGCGATTAACAAGGATCCAAACGCACCTATATTTGATGTAGCGACATATGGAATCGTAGGTGATGCTCTTGAAATTGTGCCGAAGCTGATAAAAGAATTTAAGGAAGCCAGGGAAAGAGGGGGTGAAATGAGCTATGTCTGAAAAATTTGATGTAATCGTGGTCGGTGCAGGACCTGCAGGAACTTCCTGTGCCTACACATGCGCAAAAAACGGACTAAAAGTCCTGCAAATTGAAAGAGGGGAATATCCCGGCAGCAAAAATGTAATGGGTGGAGTTCTATACCGTAAGCAAATGGAGGAAATCATTCCTGAGTTTTGGAAAGAAGCACCTCTTGAGCGGCCTGTCATAGAGCAGCGTTTTTGGATGATGGATAAAGAATCATCCGTAAGTTTTGGCTATAAAGGTCTTGAGTGGGGAAAGGAGCCATATAATAATTTTACAGTGCTGAGGGCGCCATTTGATCAATGGTTTGCAAAAAAAGGGGTTGAACAGGGAGTTCTTTTAATAAATGAAACAGTCGTGCTGGAGTGCCTGACGGAGAATGGAAAAGTGGTTGGTGTAAGAACGGACCGCCCAGATGGAGATGTGTATGCAGATGTAGTGGTGCTGGCAGATGGAGTGAATTCATTGCTTGCGAAACAGCTGGGCTACCATAAAGAATTCCGGCCAGATGAAGTGGCACTGACTGTAATGGAAGTAATTAATCTTTCTAAAGATAAAATTAACGATCGCTTTAATCTGGAAGACAACCAGGGCTGTACAATTGAAATTTTCGGGGATTCCACGAAAGGCAATCTTGGAACTGCTTTTATTTACACCAATAAAGAGAGCGTTAACATTGGTGTTGGAACAACTCTATCCAGCATGATAAAGGCAAAGCTTAAGCCATATGACCTGCTGGATTATTTAAAAACACACCCTATGGTAAGACCTTTAATCGAAGGGGGAGAATCTGCGGAGTATCTGGCTCACTTGATTCCTGAAGGAGGCTACCATTCAGTGCCTAAAGTGGCCGGGGATGGAGTTCTTTTGGCAGGTGATGCCGCACAGCTGGTTAATGCCATACATCGGGAAGGCTCCAATATGGCAATGGCTTCAGGAACCATGGCTGCAGAAACAATTATTGATGCCAAAAAACGGGGTGATTTTAGCGAAACAAGCTTGAATCAGTACAGGGAAACACTGTATCAAAGCTTTATTATTAAAGACCTGGAAAAATATAAAGATGCAACTCACACGTTTGAACACTACCCGCAGTATTTTAAGGAATATGTTCCAATGCTGAACAGGGCAGCGAGCAAATTCTTTACAGTTGATGGAACTCCTAAGAAAGAAAAGCAAAAAGAAATTATGAAGAGTTTCACCAGTGAACGCGGGACCATTCGTGTGCTTCAAGACATGTACCGGGCATGGAAGGCGGTGAAATAATGTCAACGAAAACGATCGAAGAAAAGCAATATTTAGTTCGTTTTAAGGCAGACACAAAATCACATCTTACCGTATTGGATCATGATATCTGCATGACAAAATGCCCCGATAAAATATGCACTATTTTCTGCCCGGCTGAGGTGTACAAGTGGGAAGGGTTGAGAATGCAGGTGGGTTATGAAGGATGCCATGAGTGCGGCAGCTGCAGAATTGGATGCCCATATCAGAATATTAAATGGGAATACCCAAAAGGCGGTCATGGAATAGTATTCAGGCTTGCATAGATTAACCTTCAGGCTCCTGCATCAGCTATCAATATAATCGTATTTCATAGAAAAACCGGCCATAATCTGGCCGGTTTTGAAAAAGGGGGGTAATGAAAAAGGTTTTATCTTTCGGTACATATACATTATAAATAAGAAATATTAACAAACTATTAACAAGATATATCTAAACTATTAATCCTAAAATAGATTTTGTTTTATTTCAACTTACCGCGTTAAAGCTTTTAAGTAATAGTACTTTAGTATCTTAACAATTTAGGCAGGATTTGTTAAACTAAAACTGGTCGGACTATTATAGTTGACCCCCTATAATCTGGAGAGCTTAGGATGTCTAGGCTCTTTTTTTTTGAATATAAGAATTTCTCTTTTTTCCGGGAAAATAAAGTAGAAGTATGAATTACCTATATGTATGTTATTTCACATTCGAGGGTAAAAAAGAATGAAGCATTGGAGAGTAATTTTGTGAGGCTAGCTGATTTTTTCTTGTCTTTTTAAAAAACTTAACTGGGAATTTTTTGCATTTTCTTCAAGTTCCCGGGCATGTTCAAAAGCTTTATGGATGCATTCGTACAGTGATGAAGAATAAAGTACTTCATTCCATGTAAAACTTCCTTCTGAATCTGATGGATAAATGGTTACTTTCCAGCAATAAAACTCTTTTTCCTGTTCTTTAACCTGACCCTCCAGAGCGATTAGCCAATGGGTGTGCCCGGCTGAGGGGGACGATTCATCTGAACCGGCTGGAATAAGGCATTTTTGATAAAAATCAAAATAGTTTGGCAGCTGCATTTTTAATCCCTCCTAACATTTTACAGGGTATTTAGCTGTGCTAATCTAAAAGTTTAAGAGCTAAAATCTTACCTTTATTATATGTCAAAAAGGAAGAAAGTTGCACCTAATTATTCAAATTTTTAGAAAACTCGTTAGATTTAAGAATATTTACAAAGTGATGGCAATCACAACAATCCTTCCTGTCTTTTTTTATACTGAATATATAATAGATTGGAGGGGTTTGGAATGGAAGGCTGTATGGGCTCTATGGTGGGAGATGTTTCAGTCGTTCTAAGCAAAGGGCTGAAACAGCTGAAAGAGGAGCATCATCCTCTTCTCGCTATGCTTGAAGAGCTGCATCGAATAACGATTATAATGGAGGAATCTCCGGACAGAACTCTTTTTGAAAAGTTAACTGAACATGTAAAGAATTTCTGCAGAAAACTGGATCCGCATTCAGAAAGGGAGGAAGGTGTCCTTTTTCGCATGATGGAACAATATCTGGGAAAAGAAACAGGCCCTATCGCAATCATGGAATATGAACATGATCAGGCAAAAAACTACTTTAAAACCTTCTTAGAAGCTGCAGAGAGAACTGAGCATTTGACTGAAAAAGAAATGACTGAATACTCAGGACTAATTAAAAATGCATATTACACTCTGACACAGCATTTTTCTAAAGAAGAAAACGTCCTGTTTCCTATGGCAGAAAATCTTCTTTCTAATGATGAGAAACAGGAGCTATATAGTAAAATTCAGCAAATATAAAGAGGAGGTGAAGACACCCTCCTCTTTACCTATTTATTCCATTCTGAAACCGTTTCATCCGGCGGTAGCAATAAAGTCAGCAAGCCCAATAAGGGAAGAAACCCTATTAATATGATCATATTAACCAGACCATGAGTGTCAGCTATATAGCCTAGAACAATTGAGCCAATCGCCCCCATACCAAAAGCGAGTCCTACTGTCAGCCCAGCCATTGTGCCGATTTTGCCGGGAACTAATTCCTGAGCATATACCACAGTCACAGAAAAGCTTGACATAAGTATAAATCCGCTTGCCACCAGCATTATAAATGCGATAGTGGATGGAACGAAAGGAATCAGGATGGAAAGTGGAACAGTCAGGATCATAGACAGAAAAATAATCTTCTTCTTTCCAAACCGATCTGCGAGTGGCCCTCCAAAAAATGTACCCAATGCTCCTGACACCAAAAATGCAAATAAGAAGAGCTGCGACTGACTTATGGAAAATGAATATTTTTCTATTGCATAAAAAGCATAGAAATTGGTCATCCCGGAGATATACCATGAGCGGGCAAATATCAAAAAGAGTACCAGGAGCAGCGCACCCCATACCTTTTTAGAAATCCTTTTGTTTTTATGGGCACCTGATTGTTTCCTCGGTCTAGAGGCAATCAATTCCTGCTGAAGGCGTCCTGTATACCAAAATGCAATATAAATCAGCAGACCGACTGCGATTGCAGCAACAGCGGTAAACCAGGCAGCTCCCATTTGGCCTAGGGGAACAAGGATGAGGGCCGTAATGATTGGAGCAAGTGCCTGACCAGTGTTTCCGCCTACTTGATAAATCGATTGAGCCAGGCCCCTGCGCTGGCCTGCTGCCATATATGCTACCCTTGATCCTTCAGGATGGAACACCGCTGAACCCAGCCCGATGAATAAAACTGAAATAATAATCCATTTATAATTTGGGGCAAAAGCCAAGCCTAATACACCAAATAAAGTTGAGGTAAGGCCGATTGGCAAGGCAAAAGGGAACGGTTTTTTATCAGTGGCCATCCCAATAACCGGCTGCATGATTGAAGACACCATATTCAATGAAAAGGCAATCATACCCAGCTGTGAGTATGTAAGTCCCATAGATTTTTCCAAGATGGGAAACATAGCTGGTATAACCGATTGGATGGAGTCATTCAATAGGTGGCAAAGCCCAATTATGAATAATATCCGATAGGTTGTTTTCTGCTGCGTTTCATATTTTGAACTGATTGAAGCAGCGGTAGTACTCATAATCTAAGTCTCCTTTTTTCTAAACATTTCGTAAAACTAAATATAGTGTACCTCATTCACAAGTCTTTCAAAATAGCTATTTTGAAAATCTATCAAATATTATATAATTTACATTATTCAGAATAAATAGGCAGGGAACTCAATGGAAAAATCAGTTGATGCGTTAATGACTGAGGATTTACTCAGTCATTTCTTAAAATCCTATTCAATAGATAATAGAACATATAAGAAGCTAGGTGAATTTGAAAACTATGTTTATGAAGTTTATAAAGATGGGAAAGCACTTATTTTGAGGATTACCCACTCCACTCATCGCATGCTTGAGGAGCTTTTATCAGAAGCTGACTGGACGAGTTATCTAAGATCAAAAGGTGTGAAAGGACCACAGGTTTATCCATCACAGAATGGGAAAATGATTGAATCAATAGCAGCTGGTGACGGTTCTGTCTTTTATGCCAGCCTGTTTTCAAAAGCTGAGGGAAAACCAATAAGTGCTGGTGCACCGGGGTTTAATAAGGAGTTATTTCAAGCATGGGGAAGGGCGGTTGGAAAAATGCATGCAGCCACCAAATCATATGTGCCTTCGGCTGGCATCGTACCGCGAATGCAATGGGAAGATGAAGACTTGCTTAAAGTTGAAAAATATATACCAAGAAGATCAATTGGTAATTAAGCATACAAAGGATTTATTGAATCAGCTTCAATTATTGCCAAAACATATAAACAATTTTGGCCTTATTCACACTGATATACATTCAGGAAACTTCTTTTATGATGGCAATGAGATACATATTTTTGATTTTGATGCCAGCTGCTATCATTGGTTTTTATCTGATATTGCCATTCCGCAGTATTACTCACTGCTATATAAGTTCAAAAAGGAGGATCCTGCAGAAATGAAAATCTTTGGAAAGCTATTTCTGGACTCCTTCTTGGGTGGCTATCAGATGGAGAATGAGCTCCCGTCTGATTTTGATAAACAGCTGCCGTTATTTCTGAGGCTGCGGGATATCACACTTTATTCAGTTCTGCATAAAAAAATCGCACCTGAAGACAGGGATGCAAAATTAATTATGATACTGGGGACAATAAAGAAAAGAATTGAGAGAAACCTTCCAATATATTTGAGCTAAAAGATTGATGCCTGCTCATTTGCAGGCACCAATCTTTTTATTTTTTAGTATTTTTGATGGGAAGAAAAATATCTACAAGTGTTCCTTTATTTTCTTTGCTGGTAATAAATATTTCCCCGCAGAATGAGTTCAGAATGCGCCTGCAGACAACTAATCCAAGGCCAGTGCCCATTTCCTTTGAAGTGTAAAATGGATCAAAAATTCTTTCGATCTCATCTTCAGGAATGCCTGAGCCTGTGTCCCCGATTTTAAGCTGGCACTTGGTTTGCATTTTATTTAGTTTGATCGTTAGCTTTCCGCCGCCCTCCATCGATTCAAAAGCGTTTTTCGTTAAATTCAGGATAACTTGTTTCATCTGGTCTTTCGTACAATCGACCATGACAGGTTCATCAGATAGATCAGAATCAAAAGTAACATTGTGTAAATTAGCTTCGGAGATTATCAAAGGTTCCAATTCTTTAATGATACTTCTCAAATCCAATGTTTCCATTTTTTGTGCTGTAGGTTTACCCAGAATTAAAAATTCACTGACAATTTCATTGATTCTGCTGATTTCATCATTTATAACCGAAAAGTAATATTGATCCTGTGTATTCGTATATTTTTCACTTAATAGCTGAATAAGACCTTTTATTCCTGTTAAAGGGTTCCTGATTTCATGGGCTGTGCTTGCAGCCAAAGTCCCGACGAGTTCGAGCTTTTGAAGCGCATTTTCTTTTCTTTCCTCTTCATTCTGCTTTTTTAGCCTTAAATACTTAATAAAGAGAAATAGAATATGGCTAATAATCACTATTAAGAGGATGGCACGAAAAGCAGCTTTGACAATTTCCAGCAAATCTCTTGGAGGTAATTCAACTTTTATACTCCAGGGAAGCCTGTCAATTGGAATTGAAATGCTATTGTGGCTGGAGAACGATGAATTTCCATTCATATTGATATCCATAATCGTTTCCCTTTCAGAATTAAGAACGGAAAGTCTGGCATCAGGAGTAAGAAGCCTCATAATATTTTGTACGTAATCCACCCTCATATGTGCCACAATAATAGATATTACATCTCCATTCTCATTTAATACGGGTTTTCCTATCCCAACGACTGTTTGACCATTCGTTAGTGATTCAGGGGTGTTAGTGATAACAATGTCTTTCGTGCGCGAAACCTCTTGAATAAAATTTTTATTGGATAAATCTGAGTTTGCTAAGAATTGATTGGATCCAGTAATAACCTTTCCGCTGGGATCAAGAAGGTATATCCCGCCATATCGCGGATCCAATTGATTGGCTTTTTGGAGCAGAGGCTCCAGCTCATCAGAGGTGGTATCAGCACTTCCTGCAGTCAGTGATAACATCTCAAGAGTGGTCACAGTTTCTGAAATAAACTGATCCCAGCTTCTTTGATGTATGGAGCCAATCCATTTTGCTTCTGCCAATCTTTGCTCATCATTTTGTTTAACAGAGTCCATGAAGAAAAAGAAGCTTCCGGCCATGGTTGGAATAATAACTGCAATTAAATATAAAAGTAAATTTCTGTTTCGACTTTTCATCAGGTTAACTCCAGCATAATTAGGTTGATTTGTTTTTATCTAAACTGACAATAATCATTATTATACCATTTTGTGTTAAAAGAGGTTTATTTCTATCTTAGGAATGATATTTTATATGTAAGGAGGGGTTTGATGAAAGCTGATGTTTTTCTCACTATTTTAGCTACCAGTGATGTCCATGGACATGTTTATCCATATTTTTATGGAACTGGTGAGCACGCAGAGCATGGGCTGGGCAAGCTTGCAGCAATAATAAAGAAAGAAAGGGAACAATCTGAGATCTCCATACTAATTGATAACGGCGATCTGATACAGGGAACTCCTCTAACTTATTATTATTCCAGATACTTAAATAACCAAAAAAATCCTATGATTCAAATATTAAATGAACTTGAATATGATGCAGCTGTAATTGGAAACCATGAATTCAACTATGGAAGGAACACAGTTGCAAGAGCTGTCAGTGAGTCCAATTTCCCATGGCTGTCAGCCAATATATTATTCAATTCAACAAAGGAAACATATTTCGGACTCCCTTATAAAATAAAAACCTTTGCAAATGGTTTGAAAACAGCGGTATTAGGTGTCACGACCCAATATATTCCCAATTGGGAGAAAAGGCAGCATATTGAACATCTTGTTTTTGAATCTGCTGTGATCAGCTTAAAGAGGTGGGTTTCATATATTCAGGAGGAAGAGAAACCAGATCTAATTATTGTCTCTTATCATGGCGGCTTTGAAAGGGATATTAGAACAGGTGAAGAGACGGAAGAACAAACAGGAGAAAATGAAGCTTATAGGATATGTACAGAAGTTCCTGGAATAGATGTTCTGATTACCGGGCATCAGCACCGATTTATTGAAGGAGAACAAGTAAATGGTGTAGCTGTTGTTCAGCCTGGATTCAATGGCCAGGCACTTGCAAAGGTTACCGTTAAATTCAGAAAGAAACACAATGATTGGCTGATTGATGAAAAACACTCTGCATTAATTTACCCCGAGGGAATAACACCTGATAAGGAGGTTCTTCAGCTGGCCGGGTATTATGAATCAAAAACCCAAAATTGGCTGGATACAGTGATTGGTGAAATCGATGGTGATATGCTTATTGATGATATCTTTGAGGCGCGCGTAGAGGAGCATCCGCTGATTGAATTTCTAAATAAAGTGCAGATGGAAGCTTCGGGTGCTGATATTTCCTGTACTGCCCTGTTTCATGAGGGGGCACCTGGATTCAAGTCTAAAGTAACGATGAGAGAAATTGTTTCTAACTATATTTATCCGAATTCATTATGTGTTCTCAGAGTTACAGGAAAGGACATTAAAGATGCTCTAGAACGGTCAGCAGCTTACTTTGAATTAAGCAGTGCAGGGATAATCGAAGTGAATCCAGATTTTTCGTATCCAAAGCCACAGCATTATAATTACGATATGTGGGAAGGTATTGAGTATCAAATAGATGTATCACGCAACAAGGGCAGCCGGATCAGAAAACTTCTATATAAGGGGCATCCTATCAGGGCGGATGGCGAGTATCATGTGGTAATGAACAATTATCGGGCTGCCGGCGGAGGAGGCTATTACATGTTCAAAGATAAACCGGTGGTGAAAGAAATTTTAACCGATATGACCGAATTGATTGCCGACTATTTTTTTGAAAAGAAAAAAGTAATTCCAACTCTGAATCACAATTGGGAGGTTATAGCGGGCAAATGATCCGGAGGTGTTAAATTGACAGTTTTCTTCCTGTTTTTTATAATGATTTAGAATTGAAGTTATTTAAAGACTACTAATTAAAAGGTAAAGGGATTGGATAAAATGGGGTCTGAACAAATTGACCAATCGTTGAAATTGTTTATTGTCATGTCCAGGGCATATCGGGCAATTAATGAAAACGTAAACAAACTAATACAAACCTATGGAGTGAATCCAACTGAATTTGCAGTTTTGGAACTGCTGTACCATAAGGGTGACCAGCCTTTGCAGCAGATCGGCGGGAAAATACTGCTGGCCAGCGGAAGCATCACATATGTAGTGGACAAGCTTGAGCAAAAAGGCTTGTTAAAAAGGGTCGCATGTCCGAATGACAGAAGGGTTACCTTTGCGCAAATAACAGATAAGGGAAAAGTCTTTATAGAAAACATTTTCCCTGACCATGAAAAACATATCCATTCATTAATGTCCGAGCTTACAACAGAAGAAAAAGGTACAGCTATTGAGTTATTAAAGAAGCTTGGACTATCAATCTCCAATGATAAAATTGGCGGACTATAATTAAAACAGCCTTGATTGGCTGTTTTTTATTTTGTGCTTTATTAGATATATTCAGGGGAGGAATTATCCAAATATTGTCGAAATAGTTTAGTGGTTTGATTAAAATCGATTTACATATATACGAGGGGGCAAAAATGTGAGATTTGAAGACTATACATATGTTCGTCCTGATCTTGAAAAAGTAAAGGGACAGTTCGAAGCAGCGCTTGAGAAATTTGAAAATGCGGCTTCTGCAGAACAGCAAAATCAAGCAATGAAAGTAATTAATGATATTCGCAATGATGTTGGTACGATGTTCAACCTTTGCTATATCCGTCATTCAGTTGATACCAACGATGAATTTTACAAAGCAGAGCAGGATTATATGGATGAGATTCAGCCAGAAGTAGAAGGATTTGTTACAAAGTATTATGAAGCGTTGGTTAAATCCAGATTCAGGGCAGAGCTTGAAGAACATTGGGGGAAACAGCTGTTTGCGCTTGCAGATGCACAATTGAAGGTATTCTCACCTGAGATTGTTCCGCTATTGCAAAAAGAAAATAAGCTTTCATCAGAGTATACTAAATTAATTGCTTCAGCCAAGATTGATTTTGAAGGTGAAGAACGCACTCTTGCCCAATTGGAGCCATTTACTGAATCCACAGATCGTGAAATGCGGCAAAAAGCAAGCGAAGCACGCTTTGGGTTCTTGGCAGATAATGAGAATGAACTGGACCGCATTTATGATGAACTTGTTAAGGTTAGAACAGAGATCGCCCATAAGCTTGGATATAGGAATTTTGTTGAACTGGCTTATTTCCGCATGTACCGAACAGATTATAATGCGAAGATGGTTGCAAACTTCCGCAAGCAGGTGAAGGATTTTATCGTTCCGATCGCCACCAGGCTGAAGGATCGGCAGAGAGAGCGCATTGGCGTTGATAAGCTGAAATTTTACGATGAAGGTTTCGGATTTAAAACAGGAAATGCTGTACCGAAAGGCGATCCGGACTGGATCATTGAAAACGGGCAAAAAATGTATGATGAGCTTTCCAAGGAAACCAGCGAATTTTTCTCATATATGAGAGAAAATAATCTCATGGACCTGGTAGCCAAGAAAGGAAAAGCAGGTGGCGGCTATTGCACATATATTGAGAACTATAAATCCCCATTCATTTTCTCTAACTTCAATGGGACATCAGGGGATATAGATGTTCTTACACACGAAGCAGGCCATGCATTCCAGGTGTATTCAAGCAGTCATTTTGAGATATCTGAATATAACTGGCCTACCTATGAAGCTGCTGAAATTCATTCCATGAGTATGGAGTTTTTCACTTGGCCATGGATGGAGGGCTTCTTTAAAGAAGATACCGAGAAATATAAATATTCACATTTAAGCGGCGGGCTGCTATTCTTGCCTTACGGAGTTTCAGTTGATGAATTCCAGCATTGGGTATATGAAAACCCCGAAGCAACACCGCAGGAAAGAAAACAGGCATGGAGAGAAATTGAGAAGAAATATATGCCGCATAAAGATTATGATGGCAACGAGTATTTAGAGAACGGAGGATTCTGGCAGCGACAGGGCCATATCTACAATTCGCCTTTCTATTACATTGATTATACATTGGCACAAATCTGTGCATTCCAGTTCTGGAAAAGGTCCCGAGAAAATCAGGAAGAGGCTTGGAAGGATTATTTGAAACTGTGCCAGCTTGGGGGCAGCAAACCTTTTACAGGACTTGTTAAAGAAGCTGGATTGATTTCTCCTTTTGAAGAGGGCTGTGTCGAGTCAGTTATCGGAGAAATTGAAAACTGGCTAAACTCCGTGGATGATAAGAGTTTATAAAACTAAAAAAAGAGCCGGAAGTATGAAATTCCGGCTCTTTTCATTTCTTTTTAGCGGAGTGGTTTAATGATAATTGCTTCGTTTTCGAGCTCAGCCTGCAAATTGCTATTTCCGCGATGATCAATGATGTAATCAGCAATTTTGTCTTCAAGCTCATCCTGAATGCCCCTTCTTAATGGCCTTGCACCAAAAGCAGGGTGGTATCCATCTTCTGCTAATCTCTCCTTGGCTTCTTGGGTAACAGTCAATTCAATATCTTGTTCATTTAATGTTTGCTGCAGTTCATTGAGCATTAGGTCAACAATTTTTAATAAATGCTCTTTTTCCAAAGCTTTAAATTCTATGATGCTATCAATACGGTTCAGGAATTCTGGCTTAAAGAAGCTGCCGAGTGAGTCAAGGATGTTTGACTCTTTGAGGGCATCAGCTGCACCAAATCCCATATGGTTTTCTTTTTGCCCGACTCCAGCATTGCTTGTCATTATAATGACTGTATCCTTAAAGCTGACAGGGCGGCCCTGGCTATCTGTCAGACGGCTATCTTCCAAAATTTGCAGGAACATGTGCTGTACATCAGGATGTGCTTTTTCTATCTCATCAAGCAGGATGATGCAGTATGAGTTTCTGCGCACCTTTTCAGTAAGCTGCCCTACTTCTTCATGACCTACATATCCTGGAGGCGAACCGATAATTTTTGATACGCTATGCTTTTCCATATATTCACTCATATCGAGTCTGATCATGCTGTCTTTTGAGCCGAATAGCTCTTCGGCAAGTGTTTTGGTTAACTCAGTCCTGCCGACACCTGTTGGCCCGACAAATAGGAAAGATCCAATTGGGCGGTGCTTGGATTTAAGTCCTGCACGGCTTCGGCGGATTGCATTTGCAACCTTTTGCACTGCTTCCGGCTGCCCAATTACTTTTTCTGTAAGATTTTCTTCAAGGGTTTGCATTTTTTCCTGCTCATCTTCTGCTAGCTTGCCGACAGGAATCCCTGTTTTCTTTTCGATAATCTCCTGAATATGGCTAACTTCAATAACTGGCCTTTCAGCCTTGTTATCCCCGTTTAATGCCTGCTGCAGTCTTAGTTCCTCTTCACGGAACTTTGCTGCCTCTTCATATTTTTCTTCTTTTAAGACAAGATCTTTCTTCCTGCTGTGAACTATACCCCAGATAAACATTATATTTTGACCTTCTTTGACTTTCAAGTAATTTATTTTGTAATTTTTAACCAAAATTGAAGTTTAGCCATAATGCAAAAAAAGCTCGTCTTTGTTTGTACTAGCCTACATATATTGGAAAGGAGGGAGGAGATTAAGTGAAGACGAATTGGGGGGCAGCTTTCCAGATTGCTGCCGTTTATGTGGGAACCGTGGTGGGAGCGGGCTTTGCCACTGGCAGGGAGATTGTAGAGTTTTTTTCCCGATTTGGGTTTATCGGTTTAATTGGGATTTTAATGAGCGGCTATATCTTTATTTTTCTAGGCTCCAAATTAATGAGAATCTCTGCGAGAATAAAGGCTGCATCTTATCAGGAATTAAATGAATATTTATTTGGAAGATTTTTTGGATCTGCCATTAATATATTGATGCTGTTTATGCTGCTGGGCGTTTGCGCCGTCATGCTGTCAGGAGCAGGAGCGGTATTTGAAGAGCAGATTGGAATCAGCAAGACTGCAGGACTGCTCATAACGATAGGGTTAACGATTATGACGATGATCGTGGGCATACGCGGATTATTCGCTGTGAATACATTTGTTGTTCCGATGATGATTGCATTTAGCTTTATTCTATTGTTCATTAGCATGAAGCTTCCTAATTTTGCAGAACACGTCCTATTTATCCCATATGCTGAAGATGGATGGAAAGCGGTTGTGGCTCCGTTTTCTTATACGGCTCTGAATTTAACATTGGCACAAGCAGTCTTAGTGCCTGTCGCCTCTGAAATAAATGATGACCAGACAATAAAGTGGGGTGGATACCTGGGAGGTGCCGCCTTGACTCTCATCCTGCTCTCCAGCCATTTAACACTGATGATGCTGCCAAATCTGGAGGTTTATGATATCCCAATGGCTGCAATTGTGAAGACACTGGCGTCATCGTTATATTGGATTTTTGTGTTTGTCATTTATGGTGAAATTTTCACTTCTGTTATTGGGAATGTGTTTGGCATTGAGAGGCAGGTAAAAAAATTTGTTTCTGTACCAAGTATTATCATTGTGAGCTTTATCTTTGTTGTTTGTTATTTTATCAGTTTGATCAATTATGGAACTTTGCTTTCCTATTTATATCCGATTTTTGGATACGTAAGTTTGACTTTTATAATTCTTCTTTGGATGAAGCCATTTAATGATGAAAGTAAGGGCAAGAAAGCTTGATAAAACCAAATAAAAGAGACATCCGTTTACACGGATCTCTCTTCCTCATTCATTATTTTACCGGATCTTCTTTCATAATGGTTTTAGCCATCTGAAGGAATGCATCTTCATGATCGGCATCTTCTTTATTGAATAGGGTAAGCTTTATTGAAAGATCTTCGTTTTTGACAAGATAAGCTGAAACTTTCTCACCGTTTCCTTCAGCCATCATTACAGTTGCTTCTTTATAAAAATCATCTGCAGGAGCTTCAGCAGTTTTTACGTCTTCGTTAACAGCGCCAAGCTGCGCTTTTGTGTTTTCTTCGATCATGTTCCAATCTGCATCTTCCGGAAGAAGTTCTATTCGCATGAATACCTGATCATTTTCTGTTAATAACAAAACATCCTTATTGGGCTCCTCAGCAGTCAATTCATAGGATGGGAGAACGTACATGGAGTAACTTTGATTAGTACTATGCTTAAGGAATGCAGTCTCTTCCTTCCCTTCGCCATTTGCAGTATATTTCATATTCTGCTCAAGAATTCTGATAACACTGTCGCCTTCTTCATCATTGCTATCTTTTTCTGCTTCCTCTTCCTCCGTTTGTTCTTTCTCTTCCTGTCCTTCTGTTGCTGTTTCTTCTTCATTTTGGTCAGGATCTGTTCCATTGCCGGAATCATTTTGAGCGGTGCCGCAGCCTGCCATAATAGCAGCAATTAACCCAAGTAATAGCATAAATTTCACCATTTTATTCATAATTGTTTCATCCTCCCGTTGCCACTTCTAGCGCTTTTGCATAATTAGACGAAATTGGAAATAAAGGGTTACATATTTATTCCTATTAATTAGTAGATTACCATTTATGTAAAGTATCGACAAGACTCAGAAAAAGCTCAAAAAAATAGACAATCCAAGATGAATTGTCTAAAAAGTATAGATTCCTGCAGAAGGAATTAACACATCTAATTAAAAGGAAATAATACGAACATAAATAAGTCAAAAATCAGATGTGATACTATTACTAGCGGGACACTTCTTTTCCAGGCATATAGCCATCCCCAGAATAATCCTGCAATTAAGGCTGCTAATGCGAGCATCCAATATCCTGAGTAGAAATGTACTGAAGAATAGAGGATAGATGATAAGATGATGGATAACTTAACTGTCGTATGTTTCATCAATCTCTTTTGAACAAACCCTCTCCAAAACACTTCTTCCCCTGGAATAATGATTAAAATCAGCACAATGTAGTGCCAGATAAGGGAAGGTGAAAAACGGCCGTAAAGTTTATCAATCTGATTGACAAATGGAAGGCTGAGTATATCAAATAAACTGTATCCAACCCAAAAAATTCCGTACAAAAGAAAACCTGAAAGGGCTCCATAGGTAATAAAAGTTCTAAATGGGGCCTTGTCCTCCACTTCCTCCATAATGATGGAATAACTAATTAGAAGCAGTAAAGCTGCAGAAAAAATATACCAAAAAATCGATTTATCCTGAAATGTAAAATACATAAGCAGATGAGCTAGCAGCACACCGCTTATAAAGCGGACATCTGCGGCAATATTTTTCAATATTTTATCTCCTTTCAATAAAAAAGCGGAAGGGGTTTGAGACCTCCTGGGAAAACTGTACTAGGCTGTTCTAGAAGTTCAAAACCTCTTTGTCTTTTCAAAAAAATAACCAAACACTATTCTAACAAAAAACTTTCCTAAAAAGTAAGGAAAAGATTTCATTAGAGACGCTCAGATAAAATTATACAGAAATGCTAAACATAAGCCCATGAGAAGGGAGGTATAGATTATGACGAAATCTAAAAGAGAAAAAGAGCGTGCCTGGGCGGTTAGAAAGCAGGATCAGCATCCTCACGGCAAAGTGAAGTCATTAAAAGAAATCTCCAGGGAAAAAGAATAAATTCATGGCCTCCTAATCAGGGGGCCTCTGCCTAGCTCTTTTAAGTAGAACTCAGGAGGTATAACCTGATAATATGGATGCAGAAGAGAGGGCGGTGATGAAATGGAGCGAAAAGCACTAGTGCTGGGAGCAACAGGGCTTATTGGGACACAGCTTGTTTATGAGCTTATTGAGAATGATATGTATGATGAAATTGTATTGCTGACAAGAAGGAAAACGGTTAATGATCACTGGAAGGTTAAAGAAATCATCATAGACTTTAATAGGATGGAAGAAGTGATGCCTGTATTCACCGGTAAAGACGTTTTCTGCTGTCTTGGTACAACAAGGAGGAAGGCAGGAAGTAAAGAAGCTTTTCAAAAAGTGGATTATGAATATTCTTTGAAGGCAGCTAAACTAACTTCGAGGGCAGGGGCAAATAAGTTTCTTCTTATTTCTGCTTTAGGAGCCGACAAAAACTCACTTTTTTTCTACAATAAAGTGAAGGGAAGACTTGAAGAAGCTGTTAAAGAATTATTAATACCGTCTATATACATATTTAGACCTTCGCTCCTCATTGGCAGCAGGCAGGAATTCCGTTTTGGAGAAAAAATAGCAGAGTATTTTTCAATATTGCTAAATCCCCTGCTGAAAGGCAGAATGCAAAAATATAAACCAATTAAAGCCCGGCACGCAGCGAAGGCAATGGTTCATGCTGCGCAAAATGGATTGAACGGAGTCCATATTATTGAATCAGACAAAATGTAAAAATAAAAAGCAGCAAAAGAGCTGCTTTTTATTGCAGGAATACGCTTTCATTTTTTCTTTTATACTGCTGATTCTCTTACAACCTTATAATTTTTATGATTGACAACTGTTCTTTGATCTAATTCAAGATCGCGATAGTTATCCATATACGTTAAATCTACAATAACAGAGTTTTCATTTACTTTTTCAACAATTCCCTGTAACCCATCACGAAACTCAATGATATTGCCAACCTCAGCTTTTTTCAAAAAGCATCTCTCCTTTTTGTCCATTTCTTTCGCTGGATAATAACATTTTGCACTATATTATGAAAAGCGTAAAGAATTTTGCAATTCATAGCTGCTTTTTGGCTGTAATGAAGCGTTAGATTGGTAATATTATACCAGATAAAAAATTATTGTACATTAAAATTATTTAATATTCAGAAAAAACGGATGGTATTAGGAGCTATATTAGTTACTTCAAAAATGTCGGCTATTTATTTATGATAAAGTAATAATAGAATAAAAGGAGTTCTGACTAATGAATCATGAACAAATTCAGGAAGTGCTCAATCAATTAAAAAATGGGATCATTACAGAATATTATGTGTCAAAGGAAGAATTTCTTGCTTTTCGCAGTGTCATTGTGAAAAGGGAGGATTTTAAGCATTTCCGAGGAATCGCCCAAAGAGGCGGACATGTTATATATCAATATTTAGATTCACCTCGGAGCTAATATTGAAAAGACGATAAATTATTCGGCATATAGAAAAGACACCTGAGAATTCTCAGGTGTCTTTTCTATAAAATTAAGGGTATACAAACGATAGTACAATTTTGAAGGGATTGAGCAAGAATGAGCATTTTTAAAGGGAAAACGGTCATCGTTACAGGAGGGGCAAGCGGAATTGGCAAGGGAATTGCAGAGACGTTCGCTGCGAAAGGGGCCAATGTGGTCATCGCTGATATAGATAAGATGAACGGAAAACAACTGGAAGAAAGCTTGAACAAAAAAGGCTTTTCTAGCCTGTTCATTAGTACAGATGTTAAAAATGAAGCTGAAATCAAGGGGCTTATAACAAAAACGAATGAATCATTTGGACCAATTGATGTTCTGATAAATAACGCTGGCATTTCTAAGTTTCATTCATTTTTTGAACTGACAGTGGAATTGTGGGATGAAGTGATCAATACGAACCTTCGGAGTGTCTTCCTGTGCAGCAGAGAGGCTGCCAAAATGATGAAACAAGGATCCTGTATTATCAATCTTTCTTCTACGAGAGCAGTAATGTCTGAAAGCAATACTGAAGCATACTCAGCTTCAAAAGGCGGAATCATGGCAATCACCCATTCTTTGGCGAGCACCCTCGCTCAAAAAGGGATCAGGGTTAATTGCATAAGTCCCGGCTGGATTGAAGCAGGGGATTATGAAAGTCTCAGGGAGATTGACCATAAACAGCATTTAGCCAATAGAGTAGGAAAACCTGAGGACATAGCAAGGACCTGCCTGTTTTTAGCGGATCCTGAAAATGATTTCATAACGGGAGAAAACATAACCGTAGATGGCGGCATGACAAAGAAAATGATTTATGAACATTAAGTGCAGACTATTTTCTTAACAATAAGATATTTAGCACAAAAACCGTTGCAATGAAAAAAAGGCATAACAGAATGTTAATCACCATACTCTCTCTTTTGTCTTAAAGACAGTATAAAACAGCCTCATTAAGTGGCATTAAATTCTATGTAAACTTACTGTGAAAAAACTTGCTGCAAAATGTTACAAGTACCCTGTTTTAAATGGTTCTAAGTGCTCGATGGTTAAGCTCACAGCATTTCACTCTTCTTTCCCGCATATAAATGAAAAATCAATCAAAAAGGCGGGATAAATAATGAAATTTGAAAACGAAAAAGCATACAGAGTGAAAAGCTTATCTCAGGATATACTGGAGCATCTAATGGAAGATAGCACTTCTTATAATTGTGAAGACTTGAAACATGTCATAGAAATGCTGGCGCGTTCCGTCTCCGATCTTGTCACTTTGTATACTGACCGGGAAGGCGATCATGAAACGGCCTTCAAGGGGACCATATCAAAAATGAGAATCAGCTATAATGTTCTTCAATACAAGGAAACTTCAAAACTGGTCAGAAAACAAGATAAGTATCATCCACAGCCAGGAATCGAAGGGTATAAATAACTTATTATGCAACTAAAACATTAAGTAGAAATCTTTGGCAAATGAAAGCGTTTTAGTCAAAAAAGTGTGAACAAACGAGAAAAATTAAGGGTTTTTCATTGTCTAAATGAATGTGAAATGCTATTCTTTGTCTGAGATGTAAGTTGTCCGATGACTTAAATACAGCCGGGTAAAATTTCCTGATTCAATGGAAATGTTCAAAAGGAAGAGAAGCTTCGAAATGAAGTTATTTTGCTGTTATTTCTCCGCCTTTTTGAACAACTATATACATGAATAATAGGGCATTGGAAAAAATAAAACAGTATATAGGACGAAATATCCCGGCATTTTTACTGTTTCATCCTGCTGCTGATTTTGCTGAATAATTTCCGGTTCCCGTCTTTAAGTTCGTGAGGCAACGCCTTGCACATCTTAATTCAATCAAGAATAAGAAGGAGATTGATCCCTTATGGTTCAAAAACAATTTAAAGTAACTGCAGAAACAGGAATTCACGCTCGCCCAGCTACAATGCTTGTACAAGCTGCCAGCAAATTTGACTCAGAAATTCACCTTGAGTACAAAGAAAAGAAAGTAAACCTAAAATCAATTATGGGTGTTATGTCTTTAGGTGTTGGACAGGGTGCTGATATCACAATTATTGCAGACGGAAGCGATGAGCAGGATGCTCTAAACAGCCTTGAAGAAACTCTGAAAAAAGAAGGATTGGCTGAATAATGAGCTTTTTAAATGGAATTGCGGCATCAAGCGGTATCGCGATTGCTAAGGCATACCGCTTGGTTGAGCCAGATCTCTCTTTTGATAAAAAGACAGTTGAGAATGCTGATCAGGAAGTGGAACGCTTTCAGTCAGCACTAGCTGAATCTAAAGGTGAATTGGAAGTTATCCGCGATAATGCCAATAAAGATCTCGGGGCTGATAAAGCTGCTATTTTCGATGCTCACCTTCTTGTATTGAGTGATCCGGAATTAATTTCGCCAATTGAAGATAAAATCAAAACAGATAAAGTAAATGCTGAATCTGCCTTAAAAGAGACAGCAGATATGTTCATTGCAATGTTCGAACAAATGGACAATGAATATATGAAAGAACGTGCTGCGGATATCCGTGACGTAACGAAGCGCGTACTTTCTCATTTGCTTGGAGTGCAAATTGCGAATCCCAGCATGATTGCAGAAGAAGTCATCATTATTGCCGAAGACTTGACACCTTCTGATACTGCTCAGCTGAACCGCCAGTTCGTAAAAGGCTTTACAACTGACATTGGGGGAAGGACTTCTCACTCTGCCATTATGGCACGATCCATGGAAATTCCAGCGGTAGTGGGAACAAAAGAGTCTACGAAGCAAATTAAAAATGGCGATCTGGTCATCGTGGATGGGTTAAAAGGTCTTGTACATATTAATCCTACTCCAGAGGCTGTAGTTGAATATAAAGAAGAGCACCGCAAATTAGAGGAGCAAAAAGCTGAGTGGGCTAAGCTTGTCAATGAAAAATCAGTTTCTGCTGATGGCCATCATGTTGAACTGGCTGCCAATATTGGTACTCCAAAAGATCTAAAAGGTGTAGTTGAAAATGGCGGAGAAGGCATAGGCCTTTACCGTACAGAATTTTTATATATGGGAAGAGATCAGCTTCCAACAGAAGAAGAGCAGTTTGAATCCTATAAAGCTGTTCTTGAAGGAATGAGCGGTAAACCGGTTGTAGTCCGCACACTTGATATTGGCGGGGATAAAGAGCTGCCTTATTTGAATCTGCCAAAGGAAATGAACCCGTTCCTTGGTTTCAGGGCGATCCGCCTATGTCTAGAAGAACAGGATATGTTCAGGACACAATTAAGGGCTCTGTTAAGAGCAAGCACTTATGGAAACTTGAAAATCATGTTCCCTATGATTGCAACTCTTGATGAATTCCGTCAAGGTAAAGCAATCCTTGAAGAAGAAAAACAAAAGCTAATTAGTGAGGGCACAGAAGTTGCCGGCAACATTGAAATTGGAATTATGGTTGAAATTCCTTCAACTGCTGTTATGGCCGAACAATTCGCTAAAGAAGTTGATTTCTTCAGTGTAGGTACAAATGATTTAATTCAGTACACAATGGCTGCAGATCGAATGAATGAGCGTGTTTCTTACCTTTACCAGCCGTATAACCCTGCAATCTTGCGTTTGGTTAAAATGGTTATTGACGCAGCGCACAAGGAAGGAAAGTGGGCAGGCATGTGCGGTGAAATGGCTGGGGACGAAACAGCTATACCATTGCTGCTTGGATTAGGGCTTGACGAGTTCTCCATGAGTGCTACTTCAATCCTAAAAGCTCGTTCTCAAATCAGTCAACTTAACAAAAAGGATATGGAAGCACTAGCTGAAAAAGCGCTTCATATGAATACAGCAGAAGAAGTAGTCCAAGCTGTAAAAGATGCAACAAAGCTGTAATGAAATCGAAATAACAAAAGAGTTTTAAATTTAATTTCCCGGGTAAATAAGAAGTAAGCACTTAGGTCAGACTTAAGTAAGCTGATCATTCTCATTTTCCCCCCTTTTAAGCCGGCCAATGATGGCCGGTTTATTTTTTTCCTTCCTCGGGCTTCGGGCGAGACTGGCAATCAGCCTTAAGGATGACAGCAATCACATCTTATGATTGTTATCGGGAATATGAAACTTTCTTATAATTAAGCTATAACATAAAAAGGAGAGATGGAAGATGGTTACCATGATAATCAGTTTTCTGTTTCATGATCGATATAGATGCATTAAAGAAAAACAAATAAACGACTTATATGAGAAACAGAGCTCATTTTTAAGCCGTGTCCTCCATTAAAGAAGCCTGGAAAGGGCTTCTTTTGTTATTTTTGAAGATAGGAACGTTATTTCCTGAGGAAAAGATTGAATTTATCAATTGGGGTTTATTGTCAGGGGAGAAAGGAAAAGGTAATGAAAAAGGAGGAATTTTTTATGAATAAAAAGATCATTAGCCTAATTCTGACCGCAATATTGACCTTGCCTCTGTCAGGATGCATGCAGGGAACCCAGGACTCAATCGTCAACAGTCATGCTGAAGCCTTGCTGACTAAAAACAATGAGCTGCAGTTCCGCTTTAAAATAAATGATAAAATCCTTTCAGAAGAAGAGCTATACAAAGTGAAAGTTTCTATACATAATGAAAAGCTTGCTTCTGCCCTGGGGACGGATGAGTTCGTTTATGGAGAGGATACGATTATCGATGGAGAATATATAGAAGTCAATAATGAAAAGGGAAACTATATTTTTATGAATCCAATTCCTCTTACACAGGACCTGCATGTTTTCGAAATAGAAGAAATGATTGTGAATGAAGATGCAGTATCTGTAGAAATCATAAACGAGAATGAAGTAATCGCCAGAGCATTCCTAAATAATTTTTCATCACAGCTATAGAAGAAACCAATGGAATGAAAAGAGTTTAGTTTTTTCCTCATTTGGGTAATATAAAATACGCGCATAAAATTGGGGATGGACCAGGTATTAGCCTGGTCTTTTGTCATTAATGGACACCTAATAATTTCAATCAAAGAAAAGTAATGGTAGTATTAATATTAAAAATTCAGATTTTTCGAGGGAGAGGGTATGATGATTTCACCTGAAAACACAGTTGTCGGGTTTGTGGGAACAGGGGTTATGGGCAAAAGCATGGCTGGGCATCTGTTGAAAGCTGGTTATCCGCTAGTTGTTTATACGAGAACCAAAGAAAAAGCTTCTGAACTAATAGAGAACGGGGCAGAGTGGGCTGAGACGCCTTCGGAAGTTGCAAAGAAAGCAAATGTCATTATTACGATTGTTGGTTATCCAGCAGATGTGGAGGAAGTGTATCTTGGAGAAAATGGCATAATTACAAATGGCAGAGAAAATACATATGTAATTGACATGACTACCTCAACACCTACATTGGCCAAAAGAATATACGAGGAAGCCAGCAAAAAGGGCATGCATGCTTTAGATGCCCCAGTTTCCGGAGGGGATATTGGCGCCAGGGATGCGAGGCTTTCAATAATGGCAGGAGGAGACAGGGAAGCCTTTCTTGCTGTGGAGCCAATTTTCAATCTTCTCGGAATAAATATCGTATATCAAGGTAAAGCAGGAGCCGGGCAGCATACCAAAATGTGCAATCAAATTGCTATTGCTTCAAATATGATAGGAGTCTGTGAAGCGGTAGTTTATGCTGAAAAGGCAGGTTTAGACCCGAAGACAGTCCTTCAAAGCATATCGTCGGGGGCAGCAGGCAGCTGGTCATTGTCCAATCTTGCACCGAGAATGATTGATGGCAACTTTGAACCAGGCTTTTATATTAAACATTTCATCAAGGATATGAATATTGCCCTAGATGAAGCAGAAGCAATGGGCATGATGTCGCCAGGACTTGCGCTTGCAAAGAAAATGTATGCTGAGCTCGCGGAAAATGGGGAAGAAAATAGCGGCACACAAGCATTATATAAATATTGGGATAAGTAATTTCCTTCTGCTGATGAATAAAGCCATCTTTTTCACTTCAAACTAACAAGGAAAGTGAAAAAGGGGGCTAGACTGGTGGCAAAGAGAAATAAAAAAAATGATCCTCAGCAAAAGAACAAAAAAGGCTTTGATTCAGCTGTCATTGATTCTGAATTCTCTCACGAATTTGGTAGTGCTGACACAAATAAAATTCATAAGGATAAAGCCAAAAAGGAAAAAGCTTCAAAAAACAACGGGCAATATGAGGGTCAGTAATAGTGAGAAAGGCAGGCGGGAAGCTTGCCTTTTTGCATTGTTTGAGTAGAATTAATAAGCACTGAATAAGAAAAACAAAACAAAGAAAGCGCCATTCCTCAGCAAGGAAACTGGCGCTTGTAGTGATTTTAAGCTACCTTTTAAGGTGTTTCAAGTAATTTTCGATCCGGTCTAGCCCTTCTCTCAATGTGTCCATAGAATATGCAAAGGAAATTCGGAAATAGCCTTCTCCATATGTGGAAAAAGCACTTCCCGGAACTACAGCAACTCCGGCATTTTCAACCAGAGAAAGGGCGAAATCAAAGGAATCCATTGAAACATCTGGTATTTTAATGAAAAAATAAAAAGCGCCATCAGGTTTGACTACATCCAGGTTCATCTGTATTAAGCGCTCATATACATAATCACGGCGATTGACATATTCGTGCCTCATTGGCAAGGCGTCGTCGATTCCTTCTGTCAATGCTTCAAAAGCTGCCATTTGGGAGACGGAAGCTGCACATGTCACATTATACTGATGGACTTTCAAAATATGTTTTGCAAGGTTTTCTGGCGCGAATAAAAGACCAATGCGCCAGCCTGTCATGGAGTGAGATTTTGACAGGCCATTAATGATGATTGTCTGCTCCCTTAATAGGGAAGCGATGGAATGATGAGCTTGATCATAGATCAGTTCGCTGTAGATTTCATCAGCCACGATGAAGATATCCTTCCCCTTAACAAGTGCCGCAATTTGCTCAAGTTCCTCCAAAGTCAGACTGACTCCGGTTGGGTTCGATGGATATGGAAGTACAATGCAGCGTGTTTTCTCACTCATTTGTCTCTCAATCAAATCAGCAGTAAATCGGAACTTATTTTTCGTAATATCAGTATATACCGGAATTGCACCGCAAAGCTTTATGATTGGCTCATATCCGGGATAAACAGGTCCTGGCAGAATAACCTCCGACCCTTCATCCAAAATTGTACGGAAAGCAATATCAATAGCTTCACTTGCTCCTGATGTCACAATGACTTCATTTTCCGGGTTATATGTAAGGTTATATTTTGTTTGTACAAATGAAGATGCAGCTTTTCGCAATCGGATATCGCCCGCATTGTGTGTATAGGAGGTAAAGTTTCCGTCGATTGCCTGTTTTGCTGCTTCCTTTACGTGAAGGGGAGTCGGGAAGTCAGGCTGTCCAATTGTAAGAGAAATCATGTCTTTGGTGTCGGCAACCATATTGAAAAACTTCCTGATCCCCGATATTTCGATGTCCTTTACTCTTTGATTGATTAAATGTTCCAATTTATTCACCTCGCATAATCATAATGTATATTCTATCACTTTGGCGCAGAGGCAAACAGAAAAAATTAAAAAAGCCCTGAATTCTATTCAGGGCCCCGTAAACTATATTATTAGTAGCCATAATCCCAGTCAACTTCATCTTCATGCCATAATACTGGGGAAACAGCACCAAAATCGATTACTTTATTTTCTATTTGACATTGACAATGTTTGTCTCCGCATTGATCTTTAATTTCCGTAAACACAGAATGCTCCACATTTTCTATGATCGTGACTTTATTTTCATCATGATAAAGGATTGCCGTACCTTTCATGCCTGATCGCACCCTCTTTATTATTTTATGTAAAACTTTGCTTTCAGCTTTACAATTTTATTTTATGACTTCGGAAAAAGAGTGTCTACAGTGTTACAAGAGTGTTCACAAAAAAGTCAAGATGATAACGTTTTTTTAAAAAATGTTAAAAATAAATTAGTGTAAAATTTTACAAATAGTTGAATATAATTCATTTAGAGATTAACATTAGTAGAAAGTGGAAACTATATTTTTAGTTTATTAGTATTCCAGCTAAATTTTGAAGGAGGTTTTAAAGTGGAGACATCTTTAGAGAAGCAGCCTTATGAAAGCACAAAGGAATATGGCGGGTTCTGGCTCCGATTTGCGGCCTATTTAATCGATTCTATTATTGTTGGAATCCCGCTTGCAATTCTAAGCATTGTTATCTTTATGATTTTCTTTGGCACTTCTGAAGCTTTTAATATGATGATAAGCGACCCATCTTATATGGAAGCAGAAATGACCGATGCAGAAGCTTTTGCATTCATGGGATCTTATTTTGGCGCACTTGGAGTAACCGTTCTTGTCAATCTTGTCGTTGCTGTTGCTTATTTTGCTGGCTTGCATGCATCCAAATGGCAGGGAACTGTGGGCAAAAGGCTGCTTGGATTAAAAGTGACTGATTTGAATGGAAACCGCATTTCTTTCTGGAGGGCGCTTGGAAGATACTTGGCAATGGCCTTCCTGTCCGGAATTTTCCTTATCGGCTATATTATTGCTGCCTTTACAGAGAAAAAACAAGCATTGCATGATTTAATCGCAAGCACGATCGTAGTAAAAAAATAGGTGTATTTTGTTAAAGTCTGCGGCCTTTTTACTGAAAATAAGTTTAACAATCTGAGTTGATTGGCACGGAGGGCACTTGACTCCTGCGGGAGGAGAGGGAGTGAGAGACCCCGCAGGCGGAGCCGAGGAGGCTCTCACTACTCCCCGTGGAAAGCAAGTGTCCGCAGCGGAAATCAACAGGCTGCATTCATAAGCAAAACAACATTCTATGCAAATAGAGACCAATAATAATTTTAAAAAAGCTGTATGGCAGGGTTGCTATACAGCTTTTTTAGATGGTCAGCAATAAAAAGGATTTATTATTTGCTTGCAGAATATATTTTTAGAAAGGGAGGATGAAAATGAAAAAGCAAGATATTATTGCTCACTATGAATCTTATTCTGTGTGGCTGGAGTCACTAAAAGAACTTGGCCAGGAAATTTGGCTAAAGCCTGTCTCAGCTGGAAAATGGTCTGTTGCGGCAGTAGTTGCCCATTTGCTATTTTGGGACAGATATTCTCTTAACGAGCGTTTTCCATTTTTTAAAGAGGGTGCAGTACTTGCGAACTATCCTGATTTTCAAAGTGTGAATGATGCTGCAGGAAAATACGCTGAAAAGCATACGCAATTGGAGATTATAGAAGAACTTCTGTCAGCCAGGAGACAGTTTCTTCGTATGCTTGAAGGCATGTCTGAAGAAAAACTGGATACAGCTTTTAATATCGGCAGACATGCCTTAACTGTGCGCGATTATTTTGCTGATTTTACAGACCATGACATTCACCATAAAAAGCAAATTATGCAGGCAGCCGGAATTAGTGTTTAACACTGGCTGACGGGCTGGCTTTTAAGAACAGAAATAAAGGATGCCATAACGTCATGCAGCAAAACAGGCAAAGACTCTTGTTCGGAATGATGAACCCAGTAAAACAAAGTGCCAAAGAAAGAATTCACAATCATTTTGGCAATGCAGAGGGTGTTTGCCTGTTTCCTAAATTCCCCTCTGTTTTGGCCTTCTTCGATCAGGCTGGTGAGTATGGCTCTGAACTCAGAAGCGAGCTGCGTTTCAAAAATCTGAAAGTCTTTCACCACAGTACTTATGTGGAAAATAGAAAGCAGAAGGATTGGCCCATACTCCTCATTCCTGTGGGCCATAAATTTAAAAAGCCTGTATAAATTCTCTTCGATTGACTCTGAACTATTTATGATATCCTCATAAAATACATGCAGCAGATTAAGCTGTGATTGTCCCACTAAGTGCAGAACCGATTCTTTTGAATGAAAGTAATTAAAAAATGTCCCTTTTGCAACACCTGCATGGTCAGTGATTTGCTGCACGGTGGTTTTTTGAAACCCCTGCTTCTTAAAGAGATCAATGGCACTTTTAAAAATTAATTGCTTTGTATATTCTTTTTGTTCCTTTCTTTTCATTTTTCCCCACCTTAAATTTTGTTCATGCTATTATAGCATAATAAAAAAATAGTTATTTAAATATTCATTAAATTTTTATAAAAACTTATAATGATTAAATTTTGGTAAAATAAAAGGGTTTTACAGATAGGTCTTGAATAAGGAATAAGGTGTTTTTTACCTGAAGGAGCTGATGACATGGAAATAGAAAAAACGGAGCTGCAGAAACAGGGAAGGTTAAATTCCTGGCGGCTGTATATGACACTGCCGATTGTATCTTGGGCACTTTACGATTTTGCAAATACTATTTTTTCTTCTAATATTAATACTATTTTCTTTCCTTTTTACCTGCAGGAAGTAATAGGGGAAAATGAAGTTCTAAATCAGATAGCCAGTACTTTTATTTCATATTCTAATGCAATAGCCAGCTTTTTCCTTGTGCTGTTTTCTCCCTTGTTTGGAGTTATGATCGATAGGACGGGAAGAAAAAAGAAATATATAGTGACCTTTACGGTTATCACTGTAATGGCAACCATTTTAATGGGAGTATTTGCTTCCAGCCAAATTAGCGGGAAAATATTTGGGCTGCCTGTTTATCTTGTACTCGTCATTCTTTGTTTTATTACTGCAAAGTTTTTTTTCCATTCCAGCCTGGTTTTTTATGATGCAATGATATCAGATCTTGGAACAAAGCAGGAGATACCATTGATTTCCGGTTTCGGGGTGGCAGTTGGCTATATTGGTACACTTGTAGGATTGACTGTTTATTTATTTGTTGGTGATGACGGTTTTCACGAATCATTTATACCTACTGCCTTATTATTTCTGCTGTTTTCATTGCCGCTGTTTTTCTTAGTAAAAGATAAGCCATACCAGGTAAAAGAAAAGCAAAGATTTTTATCAGGCTATAAGGAAATTTGGCAGACTTTTAAAGATATGAAACATTATAGAGCAATTTTCACCTTCATGATTGCCTATTTCTTCTTAAACGATGCAATTGCAACTACGATTGCGATGATGGCTGTTTACGCAAAAACGATTGTCGGCTTTACAACGGGCAAATTCATTTTGTTATATTTTGTTTCAACGGTGTCCAGTATAATAGGTTCCTTTGTATTTGGATATATTACGAAGGCTAAAGGGCCCAATAAAGCGGTTAAATATGTTGGAATTCTTTTATTGGTAGCGCTGGCAATTGCAGTTGGCGCTGTAAATGAAATCATGTTCTGGATTGCAGGCAGCATGTTTGGCGTCGCACTGGGAGCCATGTGGGTTACCACAAGAACTTATATTGTTGAATTGACTCCGGAAGATAAAAGAGGGCAGTTTTTCGGTCTGTTTGCATTTTCAGGGAAAGTATCTTCCATCATTGGTCCTCTTATCTATGGAAGCATTACTTTGATTTTTGCCGACTATGGAAACCTGGCAAGCAGACTTGCTTTAGGCTCATTGATGATTTTGACAATGATCGGGCTGCTTGTTCATTCAAGAATAAAAGAAGACAGCATTCCAGAATAGGCAGTCATTTTGTATTGTATAGGAAGCAAGCCGCCATAGGCTTGCTTCTTTATTATGAAACAGAAAACCCTAGGCTAGGCCTAGGGTTCCAAAAAGCTTACAGCGTGGTATTAAAAAAACTCCTCCGTATTGCTAAAATATTTTTGGTTCGCCAACCAAAATATCAGCATACGGAGGAATTCTTATGTCTAAAAAAGACACTAATAGTTTAGCACACACAACTTGGAATTGTAAGTATCACATTGTGTTTGCACCTAAATACAGAAGACAAGTGATATACGGAAAAATTAAGAAGGATATTGGGGAAATACTCCGCACTCTATGTGAAAGGAAGGGAGTGGAGATTATTGAGGCGACAGCTTGTAAGGATCACGTACATATGTTAGTGAGTATTCCTCCAAAAATAAGTGTGTCCTCGTTTGTGGGTTATTTAAAAGGCAAAAGCAGCTTGATGATATTTGATCGTCATGCCAACTTAAAATACAGATATGGAAACCGAAAGTTTTGGTGTACAGGGTATTATGTGGATACAGTAGGAAGAAACAAAAAGGTAATTGAAGATTATATACGTAATCAGATTCAAGATGATGTAGTTGCAGAACAAATAAGTATGATGGAATATATTGATCCATTCACAGGTGAAGAGGTTAAGAAAAAGAAAAGATAATCAGTTGGAAGGCCTTTGAGGTCTGGCCAGTAAAAGTAGTGCAATTGGCGAACCATTCAGTAGCCCTTTAGGGTTTGGCCAGTAACAAAGGCTTCCAGCCGCAGAGAAAACCACCCGTTATCACGGGTGGTCGTTATTTAAGCAAATGAAGAAGCTCTTTAAGTTCCGAAAACCGGGACTTTTTTCATGTCTGTATTAAAATTTCATAAGAAATTTTATCCATTCATGGTATATTAATAGAGAAAAAGATTCATTATCCATGACTAAGTGCTGTCATGTCTAATCCCCACATAATAGTCACTCATTAGAACCTGCATTTTTTTTATGACATATGAAAAAGGAAGGGCGAAAATATGGAACAGAAAAAAGGCATTTTAATGGAAAGCGGAACGAATGAACTTGAGATTGTCGAATTTTCAATAGGAAGGAACAAATTTGGAATCAATGTGATAAAAGTGAAGGAAATTATTAATCCTGTACAAGTTATTCCTGTCCCTCATTCTCATCAAAATATTGAAGGGATCATTGAACTGAGGGGTGAGGTTCTTCCAGTAGTGGATGTGGCTACATCATTAAATATGTCACCTTCAGAAAACCCTCAGCAGGATAAGTTTATTGTGACTGAGTTTAATCAGCAAAAAATTGTTTTCCATGTTCATAACGTTTCGAAAATTCATCGCATTTCCTGGGACCAGATTGAAAAACCTTCAGAAATGTACCAGGGGCAGGAAAGCCAGATTATTGGAATTATTAAGCTCGAGGAAGAACTGGTGCTTCTGCTTGATTTTGAAAAAATGGTTACTGAAATCAATCCGGATTCAGGGATTAGCATCCAAAAGGTGCAGAAACTTGGAAAGCGTGAAAGGTCTGACAAGAAGCTTCTTGTTGCAGAAGACTCTCCATTACTAAGAAAGCTTTTGCATGATACTTTGAATGAAGCAGGTTTTTCTCAAAGAGAATTCTTTGAAAATGGATACGATGCTTATGAATATTTGCATTCCTTAGCTGAGTCAGGACGTGATGTCACTAAGGAAGTGCAGCTTATGATCACTGATATCGAAATGCCGCAAATGGATGGACACCACCTTACTAAAAAAGTAAAAGATCATCCTGTGCTTGCAAAGATCCCAGTTATTATTTTTTCTTCATTAATTACCGAAGATCTCCGACACAAGGGCCAAATGGTAGGAGCCGATGCACAGGTGAGCAAGCCTGAAATTGCGGAACTGGTGCTTTTGATTGATCAGCATGCAGTATAAGACAATAAAAAGCTGAAATCTTTATTCCAGCTTTTTGGTGATTAAAAATAACTTTCTCCTAATTTCTTAAATACAGGTTTTTCATAGCGGTGCTTTCTTTCGTTTGGTGTGCTATTAAGCTCTTTTAGCCCTGTATAAGACATTAGCAATTTTTTCGCCGCATGAAGGGATAAGGAAGCTTTGGGATTTCTGACATGGGAATCCAGTTTGCCCAAATGGGGAAGCACTGAAAAGTCCTCTTTACAAGGCGGAAGGTGAAAAGAGTAATTCCCGCATTTGACAAGAACATCTGACTGCTGCTGGCTGTTTTTGGGATTGCCAGAATAGTGAAGTCCTACTTTTTTGGCTTTTCCTTCTTTAATCAGCTTATGGAGAGTATCGTGCTTTAATTTATACAAAAATTTAGGATTTGGTGCTGTTTTTGCATGGCGGTTAACGGTGAAGATTGCTTGAGAGAGGTTTTCAACCGTTGGATGCAGATGGGGATATTGTTTCTTATCAGAATTCAATTTCCAATCTCCTTTCATTTTTTAAAGGGGTATAAACATAGTATACCCCTTTTAGTCAATAAAACCAACTTATTCAAAACTTATCCATCCAGCTGCTTTTCGCTTATGGATTTGAATGATCTTGATTTTTTCCATATAACCATAAGCATGGTTAAACCTAATAAAGTAGTAGCCATGCCAGCACCTATCATAACCAGGGGAGCTCCTAGCGATTTAGCCAGCAGCGCTCCCGCTGCAGGTGCAATCAGCATGGAAAACGTCTGCAGGGACATTGCTGCAGCAGAAACTCTCCCCATCATCTGCTTTGGGGTCTCGGATTGAAGAATATAACCATAGGGAACGGATTCTCCCGCTCCGAGAATGCCCAATATACAGGCTCCTATTATCCAGATTAACGGAGGGAATTCAAGAAAACCTAAACCTCCAAGTCCAACAGCTGCAATAAAAGCTCCGCTCAATAATGCTGAAGAACTCATTAAATGGACGGGTTTTCGGTTCCATGCTGTCCAATGGCCCAGCAAAAGTGAACCAGCAACGCTTCCTGCCCCTACAGCACTGATCAGCAATCCGAAATTTCCTTCATTAAACCCAATCTGCTTTGCAATAAAAACAAATAGCCCATCATAAAGGAAAATGATGAAAAACGCAGCAGAAGAAAGAATAATTGAGATTTTCAAAAGGGGGGTATGGAAAATATGTTTTATTCCATCGGAAAAATCTTTCCAAAAATTCCTTTTTGCTGCATAGTCCTCAGACATAATTGCATCTGATTCCTCAATAGATTTTAAGCTGGGAAGAAGCAGCAAGAAAATAACGGCAATAAAGAATCCAGCAGCTTCAAAAAGAAAAGGGCTTTTTGCGCCGAAAACCGCTATAATCCCTCCGCCTAAGGCAGGACCGGCAATTTTCATGGTGTTGACTGAAAGCTGGCTTAGAGTTACTGCTTCAGGCAACAAGCTATCAGGGACAATCATGCGTATGGCACTCTGCCTTGCCGGGTCGTAAAGGGCTGATACAGTCCCCTTTAAAAACACGAATAATAACAAGATGTATAGGTTGGGAGCATAGAATAAACCAGCCACAAATACAATTCTAAAAATCAGGCAAACAATCATAACTGCTTTTTTCGGTAATCTGTCCACAAACACACTTGCAAATGGGCCAATTATGACCCATGGAAGGCCTAGAGCGATAATGACAGAGGCAATGGCCGTTTCATCAAGTCCCCAGTGATAAGCAACTATTACCTGCAAAGCGATAAGATCGAGCCAGTTACCCAGATCAGAAAATAGCTGGGCACCAAAAAGAGCTCGAAATGACTTTAGCTTGAGTGGTTTGAAAATTCCGCGTTTCATTGACTATGACTCCTTACTCCCGCCAATTGCCATTCTTCGGCGATTAAGCAGCTTTTCAGTATTGCCATGAGGATCCTGGCCAACCGGCAGATTATTATTTTTTAATGCTTCAATACATTCTTCGATCCATTTTAATTCCGTTTCCAGTTTCATTTCAGCATATCGAATTGAAAGGCAGCCAAGCTTGCTGATATAAGAGTATCCGTTTCGCGGCCATTCCTTAACGAATGTCAAAATATCTGAAACTTCTTCTTTTCTTTTTAATAAATGGCTAATTAACACTTCATTATCCATATCTTCATGCCAGGTCGACATTTTCATAAGCAGTTCATCTTTAATAATTGGAAAAGAAGGAGGCGTCTTCAGCCAATTCTCAAACTCTTTCCAGCCTTTTGCGGTGAGCTCATACAATTTTTTCTTTCTTCCTTTATCCTCTTGCTCGATGGCATAGATAAATCCTTCTTCCTCAAGCTTTTTTAATTTCGGGTAAATGCTCCCATAGCTCATTCCCCAATAAAGGCCAGCAGCTTTATGTTCAAATTCAGATTTAATATCATAGCCGCTGTTGGGCCAAAAGCTTAGTACAGCAAGAATGGTATGTTCTACAGACAAATTTAGAACTCCTTTCTAATGTATCGATTTGATATATCATAATGATATGTTGTATATAAGGAAATATCAACAAAAAAATAAAAACTTTCGCAATATTTCAGCGAAAGTTTTCTTAAAATACGATTGGAAGGAATTATGGCTGTATCAGTACCCTTGTTCCGTTAGGAACGATGCGTGACAATTCAAGCACATCATGGTTAAACATGCGAATGCAGCCTTTGGACACAGATTGGCCAATTGAAGAAGGGTTGTTTGTTCCATGAATACCATAGCCGGATTTAGACAGGGAAAGCCACATAACCCCATATGGGCCGCCAGGGTTAGGCTCTCTATTTACAATAACAAACTCTCCAATGGGTGTCTGCGTCAGCATTTTGCCGACGGCAATGGGATACACTTTTTGAACTGCACCATTGTTTAAAAGGGTTAAAATTCTCTTGCCTCTTGAAACAATGATTGTAAATGGGATGGTATCAGGTTCCGGCAGCCCTGGGATAATAATGCGCTGGCCAGGATAGATCAGGTTTGGGTTTACAATGGCAGGATTTGCAGCAAGGAGCTCGCTTAACGGGAGGCGGTAATTTTTGGCTATGACCGCCAGGGTTTCTCCTCGTTTTATTATATGGTAGATAGTAATCACCTCTTTCCAAAGGTCTATTCAAATATATGCTTGCAAAAAAGATCTTGTAACTAATGCAGAAAAAAAGGGAAAGCTCCAAAGAATCGCTTTCCCTTTTACTTCTTGCTGTTTGATTGTAGGGTAAATACCGTTAGTTCAGGTTTTGATAAAAATCGGAAGGGCATCCGTGTGGTACCAAGGCCTCTGTTAACATAAAGTGTTAAAGGGCTTTGACTGCCGATTTCATAGAAGCCTTCATGATATCTTTCAGCATGTGGGGGTTTAACTAATGCTCCAAAGAAAGGCAGCTTTATTTGGCCGCCATGACTATGGCCGCTTAACTGCAGATTTATGTTGAATGCTGAGGCTCCATCAGCTAAATCAGGTGCGTGCGACAATAAAATTTTATAAAGAGATTCATCCATATTTTCGCTGGCAAGCTTTATGTCAGGCCTTCCAAGCATGGCATCGTCAATGCCGATAATCTGGATACTGCTTCCGGAAATTTCGATTTTCCGATTTTCATTCAGCAAAAGTATAAAGCCTGCTTCTTCCATAATAGATTTATAAATATCAGACCCATAGCCCCCATGATCATGATTTCCATAAATAGCAAATCTGCCAAGCGGCGCCTTAATTTTTTGCAGAAGCGGTGCAATTTTGTTTGACTCTTTGTATTTATTGGGTTCATCCATCAGGTCACCTGTAAAGAAGACAATATCTGGCTTCAATTTGTTGATTTTCTTAATTAATTCTTCAAGCTGTTTCAGGTCATAATGAAACCCCAGATGGGTGTCGCTGAATTGAATGATTTTTTTATTATGAAAAGCTTGTGGAATAGTATTATCAGAAATTTTGTAGTTTGTGATTTCCAAAAGCCGAGGTTCAATATCCCGTGCATAATAATAGCCGCCTGCATTTATTCCGAAAGCGGCCGACAAAAAGCCAAGAGCTCTTTTTAAAAAAGATCTTCTGGACACTTTTTCCGGCATGTAGCATACCAACCTATCTATTAAAAATTTTTTCTGCAATGAGAAAAGGCAATGTCTCCGTAGAGATACCTTTTATACTATCAAACTATCTTATTAAAAAGAAGAATTACCTATGTCTGTTTTCTACTCTTCTTTTTTTATTTCTGGTAAATAATTATTCGAAAATTCTCTATTTAATGGTAAAATGTAAGTGAATGATCATTCATTTTTGAGAGGAGAATTAGGATGAGGAATAAAACCATAATCGTAACTGGCGGTTCCAGCGGAATGGGAAAATACATGGCGAAGCGGTTTGCAGAAGCGGGAGCAAATGTGGTGATAACGGGAAGGAATCCGGAACGCCTGGAAGCTGCAAAAGCAGAGATTCAAACAGCTGAGGGACAAGTTTTGACAGTACAAATGGATGTCCGTGAAATTGAACATGTGAAACATATGGTTAACGAAACATTGAAAGCCTTCGGGCAAATTGATTTCCTTGTTAATAATGCAGCAGGAAATTTTATATGCCCTGCAGAGCAGCTAAGCGCGAATGGATGGAATTCTGTTATTAATATTGTCCTGAATGGGACCTTTTATTGTTCGAGCGAAGTCGGTAAATACTGGATCGACAAAGGAATTAAAGGGAGCATCATTAATATGGTAGCTACATATGCATGGGATGCTGGAGCGGGTGTTATCCACTCGGCTGCCGCTAAAGCAGGTGTATTATCCATGACAAGAACATTGGCTGTGGAATGGGGAAGAAAATATGGAATCAGAGTGAATGCAATTGCTCCCGGTCCGATTGAGAGGACAGGCGGAGCAGACAGATTATGGGAATCAGAGGAGGCTGCAAAAAGAACACTTCAAAGTGTCCCCCTTGGCAGGCTTGGAAAACCTGAGGAAATCGCAGAATTGGCATTCTTCCTGTTTTCAGACCATGCAGGTTATATTAACGGGGAATGCGTTACAATGGATGGAGGCCAATGGCTTAATCAATTTCCATTTTGATGCACTAAAAAACCGGCTGAATGGTCTTCAGCCGGTTTGCATAAATCTATTTGTAACTGACTGCTCTTGATTGCAGTGCTTTCCATGATGAGATGAAACGATCTTTTGAAACCTTCACCTGTTTTTTCCCTGAGAGGGGATCGTTTAGGAATACAAACTTTTCATCGTAGCCTACTAATACAACTGCATGGAGATCTAATGGAGTTTTAATGAATTTGCCGGAGTGAGTCCAAGACTCCCAGCGGTCAGGAAGCCTATAATCTCCCGTCGTCCAGACCACAGCAGGATATCCCTGGGATACATGCATGAGGACTGCATCAAAATTTTGGCCTGTTAAATTAACAGCTCTTCCCGGCAAATACTTATTCACTAATTCTTCTATGGGTTTATCAAAAACAGCATATCCGGCACTTTTTCCGGTCATATCGCCTACAAAACCTTCTGCTGGATTACCCCATTTAATAATATCGCCTTTTGAGCGTATAAGCGGATCAGTATCTTTCTTTACCACATTATACAAATCCATTTTATCCACTTGTACACCTGCATGCCGCAGGACCATTGCCAGGCTGGTTACTTCGCATCCATATTTTAATTCCGGGTTTTGTCTGATCAGTGGAACATCAATAATGACAGATCGTTTTTTAACAGCCGAAGGTGATATCGGATGTTGAGCTGTTGCTTTCGGCTGTTCTTGTTTTGCATTGACTGGTATTTGGGCATTCAGATCTCTGGAGGCCATGTCAGTCTTTTGTACTGATGGATTGGCTGGTTCTGAATGACTGCAGCCAAGCAAAGGGATAAGAAGGGATACAAATAGGAGATTCCTCATGAAATACCCTCTTTCTTTGATGTCCTGATATTATCTTGTGAGGGTTGAAACGGCATTATGATGAAAAGGTTTTGCCAGCCCATGATGTTTTATCAAAAAGAGGAATCTATATTTTGAATAGTAAAAGTTTTAAGCGAATATGGTATAATAACTCATTAATCGCAGTCTAACGGGCAGGAAGACTCCCTCTTAAGACTTTGAGGAACAAAGGGGGTAAGTGGGAGTCAAACTGCCCGTATAGACCCGAAAAGAACAAAGACCAAAAACGCCACGTCCTGTGGCCACGTCTTTGTGTCCCACTTCCTGTGGGCCTCAACTAACAATCAGTGGGGGAAAAAAGACTCCCGAACTGATTGAAGTTTCATTTTATATACATAAGGAGGCTAATGGACATGGATGCATTGGATATCCTTACAGATTTAGATAATGTATTTCCTTATTTCCAGCCAATATTCAGTGCAGATGAGCATCGTGTCATTGGTTATGAGGTATTGGGCCGATATAGAGGACCTGATGGTGTCGCCAGTCTGGGGCCGTTCTTCCAGGATGAAAACATTCCAGAAGAATTCCGGATTGAAGTAGATTATGAAGTATTAAAAAAAGCTTTAGACAAGGCACAGGAACTTGATAAAGATATCATGCTTTTTGTGAATAGAGATGCTGATTTACTCATGTATAACGATGGAGAACAATTTTTAGGTATACTCCAGGAATATGAAAAAAAGGGAATAAGCCTTGATCGGATTGTATTGGAAATTACAGAACGGAATTATAAAGGCGATATTGACCATCTGGACCATTTATTGAATTATTACAGGACTTATGGGATCAAATTAGCGATCGATAAACTTGGCAATGAAAGCAGTCATCTTGACCGGATCGGTCAATTGGCTCCCGACATTTTAAAAGTGGATCTGGAGTCCATGAAATCAAGTGCCTCTGCACATAATTTTAACGATATTCTCTATTCCTTATCCATGCTTGCCAGAAAAATAGGAGCCAGTTTGCTTTTTGAGAATATTGAAATGGTTTACCAGCTCCAGTATGCCTGGAAAAATGGAGGCCGTTACTATCAAGGTTATTATTTGCATAAACCGGCCGGAAATTTCACTGAGAGAGATATACTAAAGGAAAAGTTACGAAGCGAATGCCATCGTTTTATTGTGCATGAAAAGAAAAAACTGGAATCTTTATATCAGGTCACACTTGAATTTAATGAAAAGCTGATTGATTTTGTAAATAAAAACAAAAAGGTTTTCGTGTATGAAGAAACATTAGCACAGCTGGCGGTTCTTCTTGAAGGGGCAGCTTTTCGCTTGTATATTTGCGATGAAGATGGATTCCAGAAGTCTGCGAATTATTTCAGACGGAAGGAGAGCTGGATAACGCAGGAAGAATATCTTCATAAAAACTGGAGCTGGCGTCCGTATTTCCTTGAAAATATAATGAAAATGCGAATAAATAAAAAGGGAATCCTCTCTGATTTATATACTGATATTGAGACAGGTGAAACAATCCGGACTTTTTCTTTCCCGCTTAATACAAATGATTATTTATTTGTGGATTTATCGTATGATTACTTATACAACCATGACGGCTTATTATAAGCCATGCAAATTTAAAGTATAAACAATCATAAATTGAGGAATCGTAAGGTTAGAACTTTCCTCAAGGAGAGATTAACCATGAGCATGTACACGCTGATCATATTACTAATTGGACTTGGGATACTTGGATACTCCTTAGTTTACACTTTGTTTGTTGCAAAAGAGCGAAAGGCCGTAAAGGGAGATATTGATGCAAAACTTCCAGAAAATGTTCAAAAGCATGCATATATTAGAAATCCGATTTTTCTGACGTATGCCATTTTCTTTGGTATTCTTCTTGTAATGATTATTTATCTTGCACTTACATGGAATTGGTAAAGAAAGACCCTCAGCTCGAGGGTCTTCTTTATGCTGATATGGATATCATAAGATTGTAATTAACAATATTTACATCCAAATTTATATGGGCTTTTTCACTTGTCGCGTTAATTTTTTGTCAATATGGGTAGATTCATAACAAGAAAAGAATTTTCCTGTCAAAACGTAAGAGAATTTCGGGAGAGAATGCATGCATCAGAAAATGTATTTGCTGGTAAAATTGAGGGTGCACACATATTGATCGATAAAGAAAGGGAGAGTGGAATGTACAAGCACATAACAGGAATTATTCTCACAATTGCAGTCATGGTCGCAGCGATTCCTTCTCATACTTATGCCGAGAGAGTTACCAATAAAGAAGAGGTATACAAATTCTTACAGAATGCATTTCAAGCACAGGTTTCTCTGAGCGAGGAAGAGCGAAGCATGAAAGAAGTCAATGAATTGCTTGACCCATATTTTTCTAAAGAACCTAAAACTCAGTTCCTGAAAGAAAACCTAGTTTCGGAGAATGGTAAATTCTTTACTTTGGGATCAGATGCTGCTGCTTACTACATTCCGTTTTTTACGTATACGGATAATACAAAAGTAGTTAAAGAAAGCGGCAAAGTTTATGTGTACGAATATTTTCCTGAAAATCATGAAGGACCTGTAGGATATGACAGTCATTATGAGGGAGTCTTGCTTGAGGAAAAAGAAGGGGAATTGAAAGTTGACAAACTCCTGGGTGAAAATATTCCCGTGAGAATTTTGAACAAAGCCGAGGGTCATGAGGAGGCAGCAAAACAGGCTTCCTTTAAAACACCTGACAATTCCATTTTGCTAAATAAGCCTTCCTATCAATTTGGGTTCCTGCTGGATCCATTTGACGCTTTGTTTCGTTCAGGAGGCATGCTCTTAACAGAAAATAAGCAAGGTATAATTGCTTTATTTGAACATCAGGAGGTGAACGGGCAGCTGGCAGCCAATTAGAAAAGTAGAGCTTAAAAGCTGGGCTTTTAAGCTCTTTTTTTATTCCGTCATTTCTAATGCTGATCTTAGTTTTTCCAGGTCAAATCCCCTAATGACAGTGTCGCCGATGACAATAGTAGGTGTTGAAAAGGAGTTAAACTGCCTGGTCAGCTCTTTATGTGCTGCTGCATCTTTTGTTATGTCTTTTATTGTATAGGTATATCCATTCTCGTTTAAAAACATCTTCGTAATCTCACAGGGCGGACATTCCGGCTGTGTATATAAAATTATTTCTTTCAAAGTAAGTATCCTCCCAGCATTTAGTTATTCTATCATAATGCAGGATTATCAAGCTGGCAATCAGTTTGCTTTTTGCAGGTAATCAATCAATCCCATCGAGCAAACAGCAAGATCTACAGAAAGAATCTCATATACAGGGTGGTCAGATGGGATGCCTTTTCCATTAAGAACGGATTTGATTTTTTCTTCCAGCATGGCTTGTGCAGTCTTTGTCTGCTGATCAATAGAGCCGCCTCCAGACACGGAAATTTCACCTGCATTAATAAATATCTTAAGCCAATCTTTAATTTGCCTGTAGACTTCATCAGGGTTTGAACTCTTGCCATAATGTCCAAAGAAAATAAAATCAATCTCCATTTTTTCGTACATTGCAATGGATTCCAGCATTTTGCCCGGATCAAATTGGTTTGGAGAGGTTGAGGGCAGATACATTTCAACTCCATTTTCTTTTAATTGAGGATAAGATACACCTGCAGTATCTCCTGTAAACATTCCATTTAAAGCTGGGTGGAAGATACTGAAGTGGTGATTAGCGTGTCCAGGTGAATGAAAAAATTTCAGAGTACAATTTGATCCGATTTCAAGCTCTTCTTCATGTTCTTTTGTCATGATCCTATCCTCCGGAACGGGTAGAATCGGATTAAACAGTCCATCGAATTTATCCCCATAAACAGTTTTTGCCCCAGCAATTAACCGTGAAGGATCTGATAAGTGTCTGGCACCTTTCGGGTGAACAATGATCTTCGCATTCGGACAATGGGTTAATAAAAGGCCTGATCCGCCTGCATGGTCAAGATGAATATGTGTAACGATGATATACTCAACTTCTTCAGGTGTAAGGTGAAGCTGGCTTAGTCCTTCCAGGATGTAGGGGATTGATGGACTCGCGGAGGTTTCAATCAATGTCAGCTTTTCTTCTGTTAAGACATATGTACCGGTACGATTTTCCAATGAAAGGTCAAAATCATCGATTAAATATAGATTTTCCGCCAATTTTTCAGGTTTTGCCAAAAAAATCACATCCTTTATTAAGCTTTTGCTTGTACAAACACATGACATTATTTTATTCTGTTAATATTGGTATGTAAAGCTTCGGGCTTGAATATTCTGAATTTATTTCTTAAGGATAGAAACATACCTAAAGAGAAACCTAAATGTAGAATTATGGGTTTTGGTTTTGGAAAGGAGAGAGAGCATGTCACAGCTTCAAGGTATATTAACACGCTTAAAGAGCTTACAGGAACAAGCAGCTGGCGGAGAGCCAATGCAAAGATTTTTTGAGGTGAATGGCGAAAGGAAGTGCCAGGTAACTTTTCATCCAAAAAATGAAACATTCGAGCTGGAAGTATATAACGATAAAGAAAAGCCAAAAAGATATCAATTCGACAACATTGATATGATCACAATCGAAATTTTCGATTTGATTCAATAATCCACCACTTACATAAGAGGCCTTTTGGGCCTCTTTTCTTATTTTCGCTCTTGAATTAGAGTGCGGAGAGATTAGTGCTATTGTTGCTGGATGAAAACTAAAGCACTGAAAGCGTGCTATAATATGATTAACAATCCGCAAGAGGTGTATAAATGTATTACATAATCATGATTCTGCTGTTTTTTACAGTTCTTCTTATGCTTGCAGATTTAATTAATACAAAAAAGGAAGTAATCCGAATAAGGAAAACCATGGAAGAAATGAAAGAAATTTTAAAAGAAACCAGGGACTCCAAAAAATAAGCATTGAGAATAATAATACGTAAATGATTTGGATTTGGGGTGATGCAGAATGATGCCAACTGTTAAGTGTCCAAGCTGCCTGGCTGAAAAAGAAATCGATGGTGTTTTAACCGCGCAGTCCAACCAGAATGTTATTTTTCACTGTCCGGAATGCAATTATGAAGTTAAGGACATTCAAACCAGCAAAGGATAGGTTTTTAGGGGAAAATTACCGGAGACTATGATAAAATGGTAAAGATAATAACTAATTTTTGAGGGGTTTTCGGCGATGATCAGTCTCCATAGCGAGGAATTTTTAGAATTTAACATTAGTGATTTCATGATTCCTTCAGAGCGGGTAGCACATGTGCAGGTTGGCAATAATCTGGAGCATGCCCTTTTAGTATTAACGAAAAGCGGATATACAGCCATACCGGTTCTGGATCCGCTATATAAGCTGCACGGTTTAATCAGCACGCCCATTATCATGGATTCCATTCTCGGGCTTGAGCGGATTGAATTTGAGCAGCTGGAGCAAAAACGGGTTGAAGAAGCTATGAACAGAAATATCCCAAGGCTTGATGCTGATGCTTCTATTCAGCAATCGATCGCGCTTTTAGTGGATCATCCCTTTATATGTGTGGAGAACAAAGAGGGGTACTTTGAGGGAATACTGACTCGCAGAACGGTTTTGGATCAATTAAATAAGCACATTAGAAGATTGAATAAAAGGTAAACATCATTCAGCTCCCAGAAGTGGGAGCTTGCTTTATTTTCAATGAGGGAAGTACGGTGGTTTTCTATTGCCGACACTTTCGGGCATCTTTGAATCATTTTGGAGGGGAAATGCTTGAGCCAAACTTTACATAATAAAATGCCGGAAGGAAAGAGAAAAGTTACGAAAAAGCCTTTTGTGCTTGCTTCGGTCATGCTAGCCATGTTTATGGGGGCTATTGAGGCAACCATTGTTTCAACTGCAATGCCTGCCATTGTTGGAGATTTAGGCGGATTTGCTTTATATAGCTGGGTGTTTTCAGCTTACATGTTAATGAATGCTGTGACTGTTTTAATTTACGGCAAGCTTTCAGACTTATTTGGGCGGAAGCCCGTTTTGACATTCGGTATCATCATATTTTTAATCGGATCGATCCTATGCGGTTTTGCAGAATCGATGACAGCACTAATAATTTTCCGATTGATCCAGGGGTTTGGTGCAGGAGCAGTTATGCCGATTGCAACAACCATAGTCGGTGATATTTACACAAAAGAGGAAAGGGCGCAGGTCCAGGGGTATTTATCAAGCGTATGGGGAATATCAGCCATTATGGGTCCGGCAATAGGCGGGCTTCTTGTGGAATACGTCAGCTGGCGGTATGTTTTTTGGGTTAACATTCCGCTTGGCATCTTGGCTATTGCAGGCTTGTGGCTTTTCCTTCATGAAAATGTAGAAAGGAAAAAGCATCAGATCGATTATGCAGGGGCTGTGCTATTAACGGTTTCTATCTCATCGCTGATGTTTGTGCTTGTAGAGGGCGGAACAAATTTGGCCTGGAATTCCATTGAAGCAATCAGCCTTATAGCGGTTAGTGTAATAGCCTTTATTCTATTTATACTTCAAGAACAAAAAGCTGCAGAGCCAATGATGCCTTTTAACATATGGAAGGAAAAGCCGATTTTGATCGCCAATTTGGCTTCACTGACTACTGGTGTTATGCTGATTGGGATATCCAGTTTTTTGCCGGCATTTGTGCAGGGGGTTATGGAAAGATCTCCGATTGTAGCCGGTTTTACGCTTACCACGATGTCGATTGGATGGCCAATAGCTTCTGCAGCCGCAGGGAAGATGCTTTTAAAAATTGGTTTCAGAAGTACATCTGTCATAGGAGGAGTATTTTTAATTGCTGGGAGTATTGTGTTTGTTACACTCACTCCTGAAGCAGGGCCCGTATGGGCAGCAGCGGGAAGTTTTTTGGTCGGGGCCGGCATGGGCCTAACAAGCACTGCTTTTATTGTGTCCATTCAAAGTACAGTGGAATGGAAGCAAAGAGGGATAGCTACAGCTGCCAATATGTTTATGAGAAACCTTGGCAACACGATAGGAGCCGCCTTGCTTGGGGGAATCTTGAACAGCCAGATCAAATCGTATATACAAGAGAATGGTAAAGGCATAGATGCCAGCTTATCTTTAGATTCAATAAATGTGCTTTTAAATGAACAAGCGAGAAACAGCTTGGATTCCGGAATAAAGGAAATCCTGCAAAATGGCCTCACCGTTTCACTTCACTCGGTATACTATGTGGTGCTTTTATTTGCTGCAATAAGCTACTTATTGGTCATTTCTTTGCCAAAAAGCGAAAAGGAAGCTGCCGATTAGGCAGCAATAAATCTCTGTACTAACCGTGCAGGGATATTTATTTTCATTCAAATTCTTAGTGCTGGCCCTTTAGTTAAGAGCACATTTATTTTATATGCCAGGCCAGCTAGGTGATTATGAAAATCAACTAAATATAAGATATACTATAAGAAAAAGTTATGAAGGAAAGATGTTCATGTCTTCACTTACGGAATTTCACCTTTTATCAGTGCTGGCACAGGAAATGAATATGAGAAAAGCGGCTGAACGTTTATTTGTTTCGCAGCCAGCTCTTTCCCAGCGCCTTGTAAATATTGAAAAGGAATGGGGGAGCAAACTGTTCCTCCGTTCCCAAAAGGGTTTGTCACTGACACCGGCGGGGGAGCTCGTAATACAATTCGTTAATGACGTTCTTGCAAAGGAAGAAAAAGTTAGGGAGTCAATTACTGCCCTGAATTCAGAGGTTCACGGAACCTTGAAAATAGCAGTTGCTTCAATCGTAGGGCAGAACTGGCTGCCTCAAGTTCTCAAGAAGTTTGTCAGCCGCTATCCCCAGGCAAAAATATCCTTAATCACGGGCTGGAGCAGTGAAATTTTAAAATCTCTATATGATGATCAGGTTCATATTGGGATTATTAGAGGAACTCCAGACTGGAAGGGCATAAAAATCCCTCTTTTTAAGGATAGTCTTTATCTGGTTGATACAGAGATTACAAGGCCGGAACAGGTTCTTGAAACTGACCGGCCATTTATTCAGTTTAAGAGTGATTCCAACTACTATCAGGAAATTCAGGATTGGTGGCTGCGGCAGTTCAAAACTTCGCCAAAGCGGACAATAGTAGTTGACCAAATTGAAACATGCAAGCAAATGACTTTCAATGGTATAGGATATGCCATTCTCCCAGCCATTACGTTAAATGGAGCTGAGAAAAATATTTTTAAGATTCCGCTGCTGGATGAAAATAACTTGCCGATTAAGCGCGATACGTGGCTTCTGGGATACGAATCTGCCTTTCAGCTCAAGCAGGTGCAGGCATTTGTTGAGCTAATTAAGGAGCATATTGAAGGAGAAAGGCATTGATACTTTGCTTTAAATCTATTTTCTTTTCCGCCATTTATTTTTCTTGTTTTCAGCGCTTTTGTTTGTTAAAGTAATGCTAGTTGCATTGATATACATAGAGGAGGATTCTTATTATGAAAATGATGGATGCCAATGAGATTATTTCTTTTATCCAGAACAGCACAAAATCAACACCTGTAAAGGTTTATATTAAAGGTGATTTAGAAGGAATCGACTTCGGAGCCTCTGCAAAGGCCTTTATAAATGGCAGCACTGGGGTTGTGTTTGGTGAATGGTCTGAAATTAGCCAGGCGATTGAAGCAAACCAGTCAAAAATTGAAGATTACGTGATTGAGAATGACCGCAGAAACTCAGCGATACCGCTGCTTGATATGAAAAATATTAAAGCTCGCATTGAGCCGGGTGCAATCATCCGCGACCAGGTTGAAATCGGCGATAACGCTGTAATCATGATGGGTGCATCCATTAATATTGGTTCAGTGATCGGGGAAGGTACAATGATTGACATGAATGTTGTCCTTGGCGGAAGAGCTACAGTGGGCAAGAATTGCCACATTGGAGCAGGAACTGTATTGGCAGGAGTTATTGAGCCTCCTTCAGCAAAACCTGTTGTTGTAGAAGACGATGTAGTAATCGGAGCCAATGCAGTGGTTCTGGAAGGTGTAACTGTTGGTAAGGGAGCTGTAGTTGCGGCAGGTGCGATTGTCATTGATGATGTTCCTCCAAATACAGTGGTGGCAGGAACACCAGCTCGTGTAATTAAAGAAATTGATGAAAAAACTAAGTCTAAAACAGAAATTAAGCAGGAACTTCGCCAATTATAAGAGCTTAAAAAGCGTGGATTTCGATCCGCGCTTTTTCTAAAGGCGATAAATCTTTATGAAAGCCCATATACCTATTCAATGAATATAAAAGGGAGCCATTTTTTATAAAGGGGGAAGAAGTTTTGGTCAGAATCAATCCATTTGTTGCATTACGGCGGCAGCTGCACAAAATACCGGAGTTAGGCTTCCGTGAATTTAAAACACAGCAGTTCTTATTAAATTATTTGCATTCTCTCCCTCAGGACAATTTGGAAATTAAAGCTTGGAAGACAGGCATGTTTGTAAAAATCAGCGGCAGGAATCCATCAAAGATGATTGGATATCGGGCAGACATAGATGGTCTCCCAATTGTTGAAGAAACAGGCCTGCCGTTCAAATCCGAGCATAGTGAACAAATGCATGCCTGCGGACATGATTTTCATATGTCGATTGCATTGGGATTAATAACAATATTTGCAGAAGAACGCATTAACGATGATTTACTCTTTATTTTTCAGCCGGCTGAAGAAGGTCCTGGCGGGGCAGAACCTATGCTCAAATCCGGCATAATGAAGGAATGGAAGCCGGATATGATAATGGCTTTACATATCGCTCCAGAATACCCTGTTGGAACGATTGCATTGAGAGAAGGATTGCTGTTTGCAAATACCTCGGAGCTTTTCATCGACCTAAAAGGAAAAGGGGGACATGCAGCATATCCGCATAATACGAATGATATGGTTGTTGCAGCATGTACGCTGGTCAGCCAGCTTCAATCAATCATTTCAAGGAACGTAGATCCCTTGGACAGTGCAGTCGTGACAATCGGAAAAATCACAGGAGGTACCGTACAAAATATAATAGCTGAAAAAGCAAGGCTAGAAGGTACCATCCGGACTTTATCCCCAGAATCAATGAAGAAAGTGAAGAGCAGAATTCAGTCTCTAGTCAAAGGCATTGAAGTCGGGTATGAATGTGAAGCTTCAATCGATTACGGAAGCATGTATCATCAGGTTTACAATGAGGAAATCTTAACGAGGGAATTCATGGAGTTTGCCCGTTCCAGTACAGACATCAATGTGGTTGAATGCCGTGAAGCTATGACAGGTGAGGACTTCGGCTATATGCTTGCAGAGATGCCAGGCTTTATGTTTTGGCTTGGTGTCGATTCAGAATACGGCCTACATCATGCTAAGCTGAATCCAAATGAAGCGGCAATCGAGAAAGCGATTGATTTTATTGAAGCATATTTAAGGTATAAAGGTTAAAGTATCAGCCTCTGATGTAAGTATTTATGATAATTGGGAAATACTAAAATTTTTTCCTGTTGTTGTTTGAAGGCGGGGCCGCTTTGAACAGTAAGCGGAGGAAAAAACCTGCTGTTGTCCAATGGAAAGGCAGATTCGGACAGGGAGCCCGAGAAAAAGCTTACTTCTGTCCGAAGACGAGGCAGGTTCGGACAGGAAGTCTAAGAGTAAGCCTGCTGCTGTCCAAAGAGGAGGCTGCAAAATCGCTTCGGCAAGGAGTCCAAGAATTGACCTACTATTGCAGGGCTCCTTGTATATCCATAAATCGGAAGTGTTATTAAAGCTGATTTCGCAGATCTTTTTTACAAGACCTGTGAAACCAGCTTTTTGTATACAGTATTATCCGGCAGCACTTTCTGGTCCTGCCTGTTTTTGTATAAGCACTTGATGTGGGAATGGAATTTCGATTCCATTAGCTTCCAAGGCTTCCTTAAGCGCTTTTCTTAGCTGCCGTTCGACAGCCCACTGTTCCATGTTTTCTGTCTTGGCAATAATTCTTAATACGACATCCGATGAGCCTAATGTTTGTACGCCAATGACATTAGGTCCTTCAACAATCGCCTGGTTTTCTTCAGCGATCTTGTAGCAAGCTTCTTGAAGAACTGTGATAGCTTCATCAATATTGTCATCATAGGAGATCCCAATATCAACCAGGGCACGCATATTTCCGCGGGAATGATTGCTCAGACTGGTAATTTCCCGGTTTGGAATATAATGCAGCGTTCCGTCAAAACCGCGGATTTGTGTGGTTTTTAATCCAATTTGCTCCACTATTCCTGAATAGCTTCCAGTTGTAACATAATCCCCGACATCAATTTGCCTTTCCAATAATATAAAGAATCCAGTTACTACATCGCTGACAAGGCCCTGAGCTCCGAAGCCGACCGCTAATCCGACTACCCCGGCACCAGCAAGAATGGCAGTTGCTTTTATTCCAAATATTTGCAGGACCGTGACGGCAAAAATAAAAATCAGTACGTAGGAGAATATATTTTTGGCAAGACTTTGCAGAGTTTTCGATCTGCCAGGAGAAATCCTTTCCTTCTTGCCTATTCCCTCAAAGCTTTTATGTATGATTTTGTTTCCTGCAGACTTAACGATTAAAAAAGCAAAATAGATAGCTGCAAGCTTTAATAGAATAAGTCCCGCATCAATCAGCAGGGCTTCCCAATTTATTTGCGATAAATTTAGATTTTCCACTTTAGCACTTCCTTTCAGTTTGATTAAAGTCATCATTTTAACGCACCTTTATCTAATATGCAAACGGTTAGCTTTAGCCTTATCCTATTAATCCCTTTGCTTCTTCTATAATATAAATCTATTTTTAAGGGCCATGGGTATAAAAGCAGATTTCAAAAAAAGTGGAAAAATCAAACAAAAAGGGGTGGAAAAATACTTCGAAACTCGATATATTTATTATTACGTTCTAACTTTTCTAATTTTTCCGCAAATTGAAGGAGGAATGAAGATGGAAACATTTAAAAAGTTAAAGCAATATTATTGGCCATTTAAACATTTCTTTATCTGGTCCATATTCTTTCTGTTTATTGTGACAGCGATAACGGTTGTGTATCCAATGATTCTGCAGCTGACAATTGATGAGGTTGTCATTGGGGGGAATTATGGGTGGATACCGTATTTGGCTTTAGGTTTCATTGCCATAATGGCGGTCAAAGGTGCAGCTACCTATATCCATCAATACACCGGTGATTTATTTGGGATTACATCTGTCTATAAACTTAGAAATGTTCTTTATGAAAAGCTGCAGTTTTTGTCGTTCAGATATTATGACAATGCAAAAACAGGCGATTTAATGTCCCGTCTTACAGCAGATGTTGAAGGGTTTCGTTTTTTCCTTTCATTCGGATTTTCAGAACTCATTCGTTTTGTTTTACTGATCCTCATCAGTATATCAGTCATGTTTTATTATTCTATTCCGCTGGCGATTGTAACCCTTATTACTCTGCCTTTCCTGGCGGTAGTCACCTTTAAATTTGATAAAGCTGTGCACCCGGCATTCCGGAGCATCCGCAAATCATTTGGGCGCCTGAATACCAAAGTCCAGGAGAATATAAGCGGAATTAATACAGTGAAGTCATTATCACGGGAAGATTTTGAGATTAATAAATTCAATGACTCAAACAGTGACTATAAAGATAAATATATCTTTACATCGGATATTTGGGCTAAGTATTTTCCGTTAATGGAGTTTCTGGGCAATTTAAGTGTGGTATTGCTCCTTTCTTACGGAGGTTATCTTGTTATGAGTGGCAGTCTGAAGCCCGGTGAACTTGTCGCATTTTATAGCCTTGTATGGTATATTATGTGGCCAATTATGAACCTTGGCTTCATCGTTAATCTATTTTCTCAGTCAAAAGCTTCCGGAGAGCGGCTCATCGAGATCCTTGAGGCAGAGAATGAGATTGAAGACAAAGAATTCTGTGTCACACCAGAACGCTTAGATGGTGAGGTGGAATTCCGCGATGTGACTCTGAAATACTCCAAGGATGATAATGAGGCACTATCAAATATAACTTTTCATGCCGAACAAGGAAAGGTCATTGGCTTAATTGGCTCGACGGGATCAGGCAAAACGAGCCTGACACAGCTTATGACAAGATTTTATGAGCCTGTTGCGGGCAATGTGCTTATTGATGGCGTAAATGTGCAGGATTACTCTCTCAAGTCCCTGAGAAGAAATATCGGTTTTGTTCTTCAGGAATCTTTCTTATTTTCTTCATCCATTAAAGCGAATATCGCATTTGGAAAACCGGATTCTACTATGGACGAAATCGTTGAAGCTGCCAAGCGTGCGGAGGCACATGAATTTATCATGGAGCTTCCTGAAAAATATGATACCGTTCTTGGCGAAAGGGGCATGGGGCTTTCAGGCGGTCAGAAGCAAAGGATTGCGATTGCAAGGGCCATTTGTGCAGATCCCAGCATTTTAATTTTGGATGATGCGACTAGTGCTGTGGATATGGAAACAGAATTCAAAATCCAAAAAGCCATGAAGGAAGTAATGGCTGATCGAACTACATTTATCATTGCTCACCGGATTTCTTCGCTAAAGCATGCAGACGAAATAATTGTATTAGAGAACGGGAGAGTAGCTGAACGCGGGACACATGAAAAACTTCTCAAGAATAATGGCCCTTATCAGCGAATTTATGATATTCAATATCAGGACCGCGATAAGGTTCTCCAATCAAATGCAGGCTAGGAGGTGCCCATTTGAAAAAAACAAAAAATGAAAATGTGTTAAATAGATTTCAATACTCTGCCGACGAAGTCATTGAGAAGCCATTTAACTGGAAGCAAATGCTGCGCTTATTCAGCTATATGAAGCCATACAGAAAAAAATTGCTTCCGCTCTCAATCATAATGGTATTAATAAATACAGCAGTCAGGCTGATAATTCCTATCTTAATCGGTGTGTATACTTTAGATAAAGCTTTGATTGAAAAGGACGGCCAGCTCCTTGCCATTCTGGTTTCAGTGATTGCAGTACTCTACACTATTTCATACGGTGCAAACTATTTCCGAATTAAATGGATGAATATGCTTGGTCAAAGTATTATTTATGATCTGCGGAAACATTTATTTACACACGTTCAGACGCTTTCTCACCGTTTTTTTGATCAGCGGTCAGCAGGCTCGATATTGGTAAGGATCATGAATGATATAAACTCGCTGCAGGAGCTGTTTACCAATGGAGTCATAAATCTGCTGATGGATTTGATCATGCTGGCAGGGATTTTTATTATATTATTTACCCTAAGCCCTGAACTGACTCTGGCAATAATGGTCATCCTGCCTATCATGTTTTTTATTTCCACCTCTTTGAGGAGAAATATCCGAAGGTCGTGGCAAACTGTACGATTGAAACAATCCAAATTGAATTCCCATTTAAATGAAAGCATACAGGGGATAAGGGTTACGCAGTCTTTTACACAGGAAAAAGAAAATATGGAATTTTTTGATGGTGTGAACACAGAGAACTTTGAAAGCTGGAGAATTGCATCTAAGAAAAATGCAATGTTCAGGCCGCTCGTTGAATTGACTAATGCCTTTGGTACCGCTGTTCTGATTTGGTTTGGGGCCAATCTGATTCAGACTGGGTCCATCTCGATCGGCGTTTTTGTTTCTTTTGCGTTTTATTTAGGGATGTTCTGGGAGCCTATTTCCCGGCTTGGAATGGTTTATAACCAGCTGCTCATGGGTATGGCTTCATCTGAAAGAATCTTTGAATTTCTTGATGAGAAACCAATCGTATCAGAAAGGAACAATGCAGTTTGTTTGCAGGAGATAAAAGGGCAGATTGAATTTGAGGATGTCACATTTTCTTATGACAAAAAACGAACAGCTTTAAATGGTGTTTGCCTTGAGATAAAAGCAGGGCAAACTGCAGCTCTCGTCGGACATACTGGTTCTGGCAAAACTACAATAGCGAATTTAATCAGCCGTTTTTATGATCCCTCGGCAGGTTCTGTAAAGATAGATGGCTATGACTTAAAGGATGTATCTTTATCAAGTCTGCGCCAGCAAATCAGTGTGGTGCTGCAGGATACCTTCATATTTTCTGGAACAATCTTTGATAACATCCGTTTTGGAAGGCCTGACGCAGCTGATGAAGAAGTGATGAAAGCAGCCAAAGCCGTTGGTGCGCATGAATTTATTGATAAACTTCCAAATGGATATGAGACTGAAGTAGAAGAAAGGGGAAATATTCTTTCAGTTGGAGAGAGGCAGCTTCTATCTTTTGCCCGTGCTTTGCTTGCAGATCCTCGTATTCTAATTCTTGATGAAGCTACTGCCAGTATTGACACAGAGACTGAGGTGAAGATCCAGCAGGCTTTAAAGACACTGCTGCAGGGGAGAACAGCCATTATTATCGCCCATAGGCTTTCCACGATCCGTGAATCCGAACAAATCTTTGTGATGGATCATGGAAATATATTAGAACAAGGAAATCATGAAGAATTAATGAATGCAAAAGGCGAATACTACCATCTGGTAAAAGCGCAATTCAATATGCTCGAAGCAATCTGAATGAACAAAATAAAACCTCCGAGCGGAGGTTTTATTTTGTCAGGAAGGAACATCCTATGGCTATACTTTTCTCTGTGCTAATATGGTATTATTGTCTATATTGCTAACTGTGCTGGGGGAAGATAGGATGAAGAAAGAATTTGCTGTTATCGGACTTGGACGTTTTGGAGGAAGCATCTGCCATGCACTGGCTGAAGAAGGCATGGAAGTAATGGCGATTGATGTAAATGAAGATCGGGTGAACGAATTTGCGAGAATCGCTTCACACGCAGTAGTTGGCGATACAACGGATGAATCTGTTATCAAAAGTTTGGGAATACGGAATTTTGACCATGTAATTGTGGCTATTGGAGATAATATCCAAGCCTCTATCCTGACAACTTTAATTTTAAAAGAGGTAGGAGTTAAAAAGATTACGGTTAAAGCTACAAATGATTATCATGCAAAGGTATTGAGGAAAATCGGAGCAGACCATGTTGTTCATCCTGAAAGGGATATGGGGAGAAGGATTGCCCATAGCATTGTTTCAAATAACGTGCTGGATTATCTGGAACTATCCGACGAGCATAGCATAGTAGAAATTGTCGCCAATGAAAAACTTTCTGGCCATAGCATTATTGACCTCGATATCCGAGCTAAGTACGGAATCAACATAGTTGCAATCAAAAGAGAAAATGAAATAATCGTATCTCCGCAGGCTAATGAAAAGATACAATTTAATGATATCCTGATTGTTATCGGAGCAGACGTAGATATCAACCGTTTTGAAAAGAAAGTAATGTCTTAACTTTAAAAAGGCTGTATCCTCTCAAGAGAGTGATACAGCCTTTTTAAAGTTACATTATAGTTCCACGCCTGCCGGAGATTTTATTAAACTTCCATAATAATTGGTAAAATCATTGGACGGCGCTTTGTTTTTTCATATAGGAATGGTGCAAGTGTGTCAGTGATTTCATTCTTAATTTCTGACCATTGTGTTGTTCTCCGTTCCATAACCTTGCTTAAATGCTTTGTAATGAGAGCCTGTGCATCATTGATTAAATCTCCGGATTCCCTCATGTAGACGAATCCGCGGGAAATTAAGTCAGGTCCTGCTGCTATTTTGAAATCCTTCATATTGATGCTGACTACAACAACCACTAAACCTTCTTCAGAAAGAATACGGCGGTCTCTTAATACAATATTTCCGATATCACCGATTCCGCTTCCATCAATATAAACAGAACCAGATGGGATTTTTCCAGCTACCTGAGCAGAATCTTCGCTGAGTGCCAGGACTTCACCATTATCCATGATAAAGCAGTTTTCTTCATCCACACCACAATCCACAGCTAATTTGGCATGCATTTTCTGCATTCTGTATTCACCATGAATCGGCATGAAGAATCTTGGCTTAATTAAACGCAGCATAAGTTTTTGTTCTTCCTGGCCGCCATGACCGGATGTATGAATATCGCTTAATTTGCCATAAATGACTTCTGCGCCAGCTCTGGAAAGTCTGTCAATAGTTCTGCTGACACTAATTGTGTTCCCAGGAATAGGTGAAGAAGAGAATACAACTGTGTCGCCGGGATTGATTTGGATCTGGCGATGCGTTCCGTTTGCAATCCTTGATAGGGCCGCCATTGGCTCACCCTGGCTTCCTGTACAGAGGATAGTCACCTGATAGGCTGGAAGTCTGTTAATTTGATGTGCATCAATAAAAGTATCCTTTGGTGCTTGAATATAACCCAATTCCTGTCCGATATTTATGGCTGCTTCCATGCTTCTTCCAAAAACAGCAATTTTTCTGCCATTCGCAACTGCCGCTTCAGTCACCTGCTGAAGACGGTGGATATTAGAAGCGAAGGTGGCAAAGATTATCCTTCCTTCAACCTTTCGGAAGATGTCATGAATGCTGTCGCCAACTCGGCGTTCGGACATGGTGAATTCTGGTATTTCACTGTTTGTGCTATCAGAAAGCAGGCAAAGGACGCCTTCCTTTCCGATTTCAGCCATTTTTGTCAAGTTAGCCGGCTCCCCTACAGGGGTAAAGTCGAATTTGAAGTCACCAGTATGAACAACTTGTCCTGGCGGCGTTTTAACAACGATTCCATATGAATCAGGAATACTATGAGTTGTTCTGAAAAAAGTCACCGAAGTTTTTCTGAATTTAATGATATCGTCTTCCTTGATTTCATGAAGAGTAGTTTGTCTTAACAGTCCGTGTTCTTCAAGTTTATTTCTCAAAAGTCCAAGAGCCAGCTTTCCGCCGTAAACCGGGATGTTAATTTCTCTTAGAAGGTATGGAATACCTCCAATATGGTCTTCATGTCCATGTGTGATAAATAATCCTTTTATCTTATCTTCATTTTTCACTAAGTAAGTGTAATCTGGAATAACATAATCGATTCCGAGCAGTTCGTCTTCAGGGAACTTAATTCCAGCGTCAATCAGGATAATTTCATCCTGGAATTGCACTGCGTACGTGTTTTTTCCGATTTCTCCGAGTCCGCCCAGGGCGAAAACGGCTGTTTGATCATTTTTAACAAATTTCATAAATTACTCAATCTCCAATACTTTAAAATCTTCACTTTGTTTTTCATATTCCAGGAATTCCTCTTGGACAGCTGTTACAAATTCAATATTATAATTGCGGTCAGCCAGTTTTTTGCGAACGTCTCTTTCAGATTCGCCTTCCACAAAAATCGTTTTTGTTTTTTCTCTAACCGGTACCTCTGTCTTTGAGTCCTGATAATATACCTTGTAGATCATCTCTATCTCTCCTTAATCCGATAAAAAACTTTTATCTAATATATAAAATAATAACATGTATTACATGTTTTTTCCTGCCGGTACGAATAATAAATTCTTCTCAGTGCAATTACGCTCCCGAATCTATGTAAAAAAGTATACTGATAACCAATTTACAATAAGGAAGGAGCCCTTCGCAAGTTTGAAGGGCTCAAATTTGTCAGGCAATAGATTTTTTTCGAAGCATTTCATTCCACTGTTTTAAGAGCTTCTTTCTCAGCTTCTTTAACATAGTGGATCATCTCCTTACTTCTATTTTAAACGATCCTTGTCCAAAGTAAAGGCGGCAGGTACGTTTTAAACAGATTTTTGCAAATAATGAGGTCTCTTTTTAATAACTGTCTAGCTCCAGCGCCTGCCACTCGAGGTCACTAGCTTGACTTGCTGCGGCTCCTGGGGACTCGGGGGCATACGTGTGCAAAGCGCTTCCGCTTATTTTATTTATATTATATGGTAAAATAGTTAAATCTCTCGTGGGTAAAAATGGAAAAACATATCTGTTTACAGCATGGAAATTGACTTTTTTACTTTATGGGTTTAGTGTTTTATTACGATAAATCACAAAAATAGCAGCCAGTCGGCCATTGACTGAGTGTAATATGCAAATGCTTATGCATAACTGTACAAATAGGGAAATGTTCCTGACTAAAAACAGAGGCTCGAATGTAAAAATAACGTTTGAAAGGAAGTTTATCTTAAAATGAAAAAAATTGTTTTTTTTGATATAGATGGCACCTTATTGGATCATGATAAAAACTTGCCGGACAGTACGAGAGAGGCCATTGACAAACTGAAAAAGAACGGGACTTTCGTGGCTATTGCTACCGGCAGGGCGCCTTTCATGTTTGAGAACTTGCGCAGTGAGCTTGATATTGATTCTTTTGTCAGCTTTAATGGCCAATATGTTGTATTCGAAAATGAAGCCATATACCGCAATCCTCTTAAAACATCTGAAATTGAAAAGCTATACCGCCATGCACAGTCTAATGGGCATCCATTGGTATTTATGAATGAAAAAACAATGAAATCATCGGTACACCATCATAAATATATTGTGGAAAGCATGAGTAGCTTAAAATTCCCGCATCCTGAGGAAGATCAAGAGTTTTACAGCGGCAGGGAATTATATCAATCACTGCTGTTTTGCGAGGAAAAGGATGAGGAGAAATATATTTCAGCTTCTTTATATCCTGATTTTGGATTTATCAGATGGCATCCATATTCTGTGGATGTTTTGCCAGCAGGCGGGTCCAAAGCTGAAGGGATAAAGCAAATGATAAAAAGACTTGGGTTTGATTTGAAGGATGTTTATGCATTTGGAGATGGCTTAAATGATATCGAAATGCTGAATGCTGTCGGAACGGGTGTAGCAATGGGCAATGCGGAAGAAGTTGTTAAAAAGGCCGCAGACCGTATAACCGCCGGAGTAGACAATGAAGGAATCTGGAAGGGATTAAAGGAACTCCAATTAATATAGAAATAAAGGAAAGTCTCCGAATAAAAAGATAGAGGCTTTCCTTTTTGCTATTAATAAAGTGTATTCTACCGTTCTATGGGAATTGCATTTTCAATTGGATGAAACGGATTTTGTTTATTAATATAATCGTAAAACATGATCCCATTCAGATGATCAATTTCGTGCTGAAACACAATGGCTGGCAATCCTTTAAGCTTTAGTTTTACTTCATTGCCCTCTAGATCAGTACCCTTTACAGTCACTTTTGCATATCTTGGGACAAAACCGGGTATGTATTCATCAACAGATAAACATCCTTCTCCTGAAGCTAGATAAGAACGCTGCACAGAATGGCTGATAATTTTTGGGTTGAAGAGAGCAAAGCTGAAAAGCTCCTGGTTATAGGTTACATGAACAGCAATCATCCGCTTGGGTATATTTATTTGAGGAGCAGCTAAACCAATGCCTGCCCTTAACCCGTATTTTGCAGAAAGCTCAGGTTCCTGGCTGTTTTTTACATACTCCAGCATATCTCGTAAGATTTGTGTGTCTTCAGCAGATGGTGGCATGTTCACTTCCGCGGCAATTTTTCTTAACGTTGGGTGGCCATCGCGAATAATATCTTTCATGCTCAGCATGATTATCACTCCCGCTATGTAATAAAAAATAACTAATTGGCTAAATTATTGGCAAGTAGCAGAGCCTAATAACACCATATGTTTATTTTATTATAATCAGTCTATCGTAATGGGGCAATAAAGATAATAAGAGAAGGCGCCCCTGGCACCTTCTCAGGTAATTAAAACTTCCAGCAGGAGCAGCCAACAATGATTAAGAGAATGAATAATACTACAATTAACGCAAAACCTCTGCCGCAGCCAGCACCTGATACTGGATATCCGCATCCATAACCGTATCCGTACATGAAGGATAACCTCCCTAAAGTAAGATTATCGTCCATCTTTTTGACCTACCGCATCGGACGATTAATATAGCCTATGTATCAAATGATGTTTGGTGTAGGCCATTGCCCAAGTCATAACGCAAAAATGAAGTGAATAGAGTTTAATAATCACTTGTAAGAAGGACAAGCCTTGCACAGGGCAAAGATTGTCAAACCAAAGGGCTATTGTCAAAAGGGGCGGGGGATTATATAGTTAAAAATGTTATAAGTAAGGAGGTTTCAACGTGTCGATTTTTAATAAAAGCAGACTGCTGCATATTTTTATGATTGGGTCAATCTTCCTCACAGGCTGTATGAACAACCCTGAACCAGAGGAAAAAATGTATGATGTGCTGGAAAATGTAGTTGCTAAAGAAAAGGATTTTGAAAAGCAGCAGGAACCGCTCGTGAACTTGGAGAAAAAAGAAAAGGAATTATACGATAAAATTATAGACCTGGGAATGAAAGATTTTGATGAAATTAAGAAGCTGTCAGATGAAGCGTCTGCCATCGTAGAACAGCGGAAGAATCATATGGAGAAAGAACAGGAAAGCATCCAGGCGTCGAAAAAAGAATTTGAATCATTATCACCCATCATAGAGGAGATAGAGAATACAAAACTGAACGATAAAGCCAAACACCTGTATAAAATTATGATGGATAGATATAAAATCCATGATGCTCTTTATAAGGATTATTCAAAAGCACTCCAATTAGATAAAGAGCTATATGCCATGTTTAAAAAGGAAGATCTTACGCTTGAACAGCTGGAAGAGCAAATCAGCAAAATAAATGAAATGTATGAAAAGATATTGGCATCAAATAAGGAATTCAATGAAAAAACTAAAGAGTATAATGAAGCAAAACTGGATTTCTATAAAGAAGCAGGACTTGAAATAAATACAGAAGAATAATATAAATGCCGGCATATAAATGCCCGGCATTTTTTGTTTCAAGCCAATGCTAAATCGAGTTGAACAGGCATGAGATGGCCGTTGGAAATGAATGCGCTTTCGTGTTTTGGTCCGTATATTTTAATCTAAAATAGTGACAAGTGACTTTCCTTTACTATAACACATCAAGATTTAATATTTTTTTATAGTACAGATATAATGTGAACGATAATACAGTTCTGATTTTTCATATAGAATATAAAAAGTATGAAAACTGTGAAAAACAAAAAGCAAGGTATTTGACGAAGGTCTTGAAGGTGTATTAAACTAAATCTCGTAAATATTTCTGTATCTATTTTGTTGCAAAATAAACTAATACAGAATATGATAGTTAAAGATGAACAGAAAGACGTTTTTTTAGAAGTGATCTGTGGAACACTATTTAAAGGTATGCATATGGCAGAATCGAGTGTTCTGCTATTTATTAATGCTTAATAAAACATTGCCTGAAAGAGAAAACTATTGCCTTTGGAAGAGTTTCTAATATGGCTTCGTTTTGGGTAACCTAAATTTTGTGTATAAAACTCTTAATTAACGTCTTTTTATGAAAGGAAAGGGTGACTGATATGGCTTCTAAAACAAAGAAGGCACAATTCGATGCGAAAAAGCAGCTCGAAACAGTTGAAGAACAGTTCCAAACTCTACAAATTCTAAATGAAGAAGGCAAAATTGTTAATGAATCTGCAATGCCTGATTTAAGCGATGAGCAGCTTCAGGAATTAATGCACCGTATGGTTTATACTCGCATTCTTGACCAGCGATCCATTTCACTTAACAGACAAGGCCGTTTGGGCTTCTACGCTCCGACAGCCGGACAGGAAGCTTCTCAGCTTGCATCACATTTTGCACTGGAGAAAGAAGATTTCATTCTTCCGGGATATCGTGATGTGCCTCAAATCATTTGGCACGGCCTTCCATTATACCAGGCTTTCCTATGGTCCCGCGGACACTTCGAAGGCGGAAACATCCCTGAAGGTGTGAATGTTATTTCGCCTCAGATTATCATTGGAGCCCAATATATCCAGACTGCTGGGGTTGCTCTTGGGATGAAGAAGCGCGGTGAAAAGAAAGTTGCCATCACTTATACTGGTGACGGCGGTGCTTCACAGGGTGACTTCTATGAAGGCATCAACTTCGCGGGGGCATTCAAAGCACCTGCTATCTTTATCGTACAGAATAACCGATTTGCAATCTCTACTCCTGTTGAAAAACAATCAGCAGCGAAAACAATTGCACAAAAAGCAGTGGCTGCCGGAATTCCTGGAATCCAGGTTGATGGTATGGATCCGCTTGCTGTCTATGCAGCTGTCCGCGAAGCGCGTGAACGTGCATTGAACGGTGAAGGTCCTACTTTAATTGAAACATTGACTTACCGTTATGGACCGCACACAATGGCTGGAGATGATCCTACACGTTACCGTACTTCAGATCTTGATAATGAATGGGAAAAGAAAGATCCTCTTGTTCGTTTCCGCAAGTTCCTTGAAGATAAGGGAATCTGGAACGAAGAAATGGAAAACGAAGTAATCGAACAAGCTAAAGAAGATATTAAAGAAGCCATTAAGAAGGCTGACGATACACCTAAACAAAAGGTTACAGACCTTATGAATATCATGTATGAAGAAATGCCTTATAACCTAAAAGAACAGTATGAAATATACAAAGAAAAGGAGTCGAAGTAAGCCATGGCGCAAATGACAATGATTCAGGCAATTACTGATGCTCTTCGCACAGAATTGCGCAACGATCCGAATGTATTGGTATTCGGTGAAGATGTGGGCGTAAACGGCGGAGTATTCCGTGCTACCGAAGGCCTTCAAAAAGAATTCGGCGAAGATCGTGTATTTGATACACCACTAGCTGAATCTGGAATCGGCGGTCTGGCAGTCGGTCTTGGTTTACAAGGCTTCCGTCCTGTACCTGAAATCCAATTCTTTGGATTCGTTTATGAAGTAATGGATTCTATTTCCGGCCAGCTGGCACGTATGCGTTACCGTTCCGGCGGAAGATACCATTCACCGGTTACAATCCGTTCACCATTTGGGGGAGGGGTACATACGCCTGAAATGCACGCTGACAGCCTAGAAGGCTTAATGGCTCAACAGCCTGGACTAAAGGTTGTTATTCCATCAACTCCTTATGATGCAAAGGGACTGCTTATCTCCGCTATTCGCGATAACGATCCTGTTATCTTCCTTGAGCATATGAAATTGTACCGTTCTTTCCGTCAGGAAGTGCCTGAAGAGGAGTATACAATTCCGCTTGGCAAAGCAGAAGTTAAACGTGAGGGCTCTGACCTGACTATTGTGACTTACGGGGCAATGGTTCATGAATCTCTAAAAGCGGCTGAAGAGCTTGAAAAAGAAGGAAAATCTGTCGAAGTAATCGACTTGCGTACAGTTGCTCCTCTTGATATTGAAACAATCATTGCTTCTGTTGAGAAGACAGGAAGAGCAATTGTTGTTCAGGAAGCACAGAAGCAAGCTGGTATTGCAGCAAATGTTGTTGCAGAAATTAATGATCGTGCAATTCTTAGCCTGGAAGCTCCAGTTCTTCGTGTAGCTGCTCCAGATACTGTGTTTGCATTCCCGCAAGCTGAAACAGTTTGGCTTCCAAACTATAAAGATGTAATCGAGACAGCTAAGAAAGTTCTTGAATTTTAATTGTATATAACTGATAACACAAAGGGGGAAATTTCCCCCTGATGTGTTTTACAATGAACGAACGAAATATTAGGAGGGTGAATTCAATTGGCATTCCAATTTAGATTGCCTGATATCGGTGAAGGTATCCATGAAGGTGAAATCGTCAAGTGGTTTGTTAAACCAGGTGACGAAGTACAAGAAGATGACGTGCTTTGTGAAGTTCAAAATGATAAAGCGGTTGTAGAGATTCCTTCCCCTGTTAAAGGTAAAGTTGAAGAAATTCTTGTTGAAGAAGGCACAGTAGCTACTGTAGGTCAAGTATTGATTACTTTTGATGCTCCAGGATATGAAGACCTTAAATTCAAGGGAGACCATGAAGATGAGGCTCCTAAAGAAGAGGCAAAGACTGAAGCTCAAGTACAGGCAACTGCAGAAGCTGGCCAGGACGTGAAGAAAGAAGGAGCGCCGGCACAAGATGCACCAAAAGATGGAGTTGTTATTTCCGAGGCGGATGCAGATCCTAACCGCCGCATTATTGCGATGCCTTCTGTTAGAAAATACGCTCGCGACAAAGGTGTAGATATTCGTCAGGTAGCCGGAAGCGGTAAAAATGGACGAATTCAGAAAGACGATATTGATGCATTCTTAAATGGCGGTGCACAAGCTCAAACTGCTGAAGCTCCTTCTAATGAAGCAGCACCACAAGCTGAAGCCAAAGGAACTGCACCAGCAGCTGCAAAAGCTATCCCTGCTGGACAATATCCGGAAACTCGCGAGAAAATGAGCGGAATCCGTAAAGCTATTGCTAAAGCTATGGTAAACTCAAAGCATACTGCTCCACACGTTACATTAATGGATGAAATTGACGTAACGAAACTTGTTGCACACCGCAAGAAGTTTAAAGAAGTTGCAGCGAATAAAGGAATAAAGCTTACATTCCTTCCTTATGTGGTAAAAGCATTAACAAGTGCATTGCGTGAATTCCCTGCATTAAACACTTCAATTGATGATGCAGCAGGGGAAATCATCCAAAAGCATTACTACAACATTGGTATCGCAGCTGACACTGAAAAAGGTCTTCTTGTACCAGTTGTTAAGGATGCAGACCGCAAGTCTACATTTGCCATTTCAAATGAAATCAATGAACTTGCTGGAAAAGCACGTGACGGAAAGCTTTCTCCAGATGAAATGAAGGGTGCTTCTTGCACAATCACAAATATCGGTTCTGCAGGCGGACAATGGTTTACTCCTGTAATCAATCATCCTGAAGTTGCCATTCTTGGAATTGGACGCATTGCTGAAAAGCCGGTAGTAAGAGATGGAGAAATTGTTGCTGCCCCAGTATTGGCATTGTCATTAAGCTTTGACCACAGAATTATTGATGGCGCAACTGCACAAAATGCATTAAATCACATCAAACGTTTACTGAACGATCCAGAACTATTGTTAATGGAGGCGTAATAACAAATGGTAGTAGGAGATTTCCCAATCGAAACAGATACTATAGTCATTGGTGCAGGTCCAGGAGGATATGTTGCAGCTATTCGTGCTGCACAGCTTGGACAAAAGGTTACAATTGTAGAAAAAGCTAATATGGGCGGAGTTTGCTTAAACGTTGGCTGTATTCCTTCAAAGGCCCTGATTGCAGCTGGCCACCGCTACGAAAACGCTAAACACTCAGATGTAATGGGTATTACAGCTGAAAACGTAAAAGTTGATTTTACAAAAGTACAAGAGTTTAAATCCGGTGTAGTTAAAAAGCTTACTGGTGGAGTAGAAGGCCTCTTAAAGGGGAATAAAGTTGACATCGTACGCGGTGAAGCTTACTTTGTTGATACGAATACTCTTCGTGTAATGGATGATAATTCTGCACAAACTTATACATTTAAAAATGCAATCATTGCAACAGGATCTCGTCCAATTGAATTGCCAACTTTTAAATTCTCCAAACGTGTTCTTGATTCAACAGGTGCCCTTGCACTTCAGGAAATTCCAGAGAAAATCGTCGTAATTGGCGGCGGTGTTATTGGAATTGAACTTGGCGGAGCTTATGCGAACTTTGGTTCTCAAGTAACCATTCTTGAGGGTGCAGATGATATCCTTGTCGGCTTTGAGAAGCAAATGACGTCTCTTGTAAAACGAAACCTAAAGAAAAAAGGCGTTGAATTTATTACGAAGGCACTTGCTAAAGGTGTTGAAGAGAATGAAAACGGAGTGACCGTTAAGTTCGAAGAAAAAGGCGAAGAGAAAACTCTTGATGCAGACTATGTGTTTGTAATGGTTGGAAGACGTCCAAATACAGACGAGCTAGGTTTAGAACAAGTCGGCATTAAGATGACTGAACGCGGTGTTATTGAAATCGATAAACAATGCCGGACTAATGTAAGCAATATTTATGCTATCGGCGATATTGTTGCAGGTCCTCAATTAGCTCATAAAGCTTCTTACGAAGGTAAGATTGCTGCTGAAGCAATTGCAGGCCATAACTCAGAAATTGATTACCTGGCTATCCCGGCTGTAGTATTCTCCGAGCCTGAATTGGCCTCTGTAGGGTACACTGAGCAGCAGGCTAAAGAAGAAGGAATCGAAGTTACAGCAGCGAAGTTCCCATTTGCAGCTAATGGCCGTGCTCTTGCACTTGATTCTACTGATGGATTCTTAAAGCTAGTTACCCGCAAAGAGGATGGTCTTGTAATCGGCGCGCAAATTGCTGGTGCAAGTGCATCTGATATGATTGCTGAACTTGGATTAGCGATAGAAGCAGGAATGACTGCTGAAGATCTTGCTATGACAATCCATGCTCATCCAACATTAGGTGAAATTACAATGGAAGCAGCAGAAGTTGCTATTGGAAGCCCAATTCACATTGTGAAATAATATAAAAATCCTTCCCTTTCAGGGAAGGATTTTTTGTATATTATGATTGCTATTCCTCTTCTTCATCCATTGCATGGGTGAGTGGCTTAATGATCTTCTCTTTAGGTACAGAGCCTTTTATTTCTACAAGGATCTTATCTTGATATACCAGCAGCAAGGCAGGGCAGTTTTCAACATTATAATTGCTTAAGTGTCTGGATTCAGATGCAGTAATGATCTTCATATTTTTAATCAAATCGGGATAGGTTCTCTTTAATTCGATGATGGCATCATAATAAGATATTTCCTGTTCATATTGCTGATTATCAGTGAAAAAAATCAGCTGTTTTACACTATCATCTATTTTTAACTCTTTTTTTACTTCCTTATGATTGCATGAAGAGGTCACAAACAAGAGTGCAGTAAGTAATATTAGCGGCAGACCTTTCATCAATTTGCCCTCACTTTATGATAAATTCTACTGAAATCAACTCAGACCGTTTATGTTCAATTGGTAAATTAGTCATTGTGAATTCCCATATCTTTGACAGTTAATGGATGATTCATAATAATCCCTTTGTAATCATGAGTATTTTATCATATAGGCATTAGAAATTTTGGCTTGTCATTCAAATGTTACAGAAATGAAAAATAAGAATTTCCTTTTCAACATATATTACATACACAAGTGTTTCTTCTATTAAAAAAAGGGGTAAGGATTAAAAAATTTGGTGGTGGAGTGCATGAAGGTTTATACAGCTCTTATGCTGCAGATGTTAATTTGGAGCGGCTATACTTTTATTGAATGGCTCTCTAAATATGACCAGCTCGTATATAAAATTATTATGTTTTTTGTTTTCTTCTATTTGGCAATAAATATTGGAAATTGGGTGATTAAGTCTGCAAAGAAAACATTTATGGTAACTGTAATGAGCTTAAGCTTATATGCATCTTTCCATTTGGCATTGTCATACATTTCTCATTGGTGATTATCAAAGTATAAAAAATAGGCACCCATTCCCAGGTGCCTATTTTTTATTAGCTTTTGTCAGCTGTTTTTTTCGTAATGAATGACTTCTTCTTTGAACGATTTTGTCAGCGACAGCACAATTAGAAGCATAATGATGGTAAAAGGAAGTGCCGCTATAATGGAGGCTCTTTGGAGTGCTTCAAGGCCACCTGTCCATAAAAGGATGGCTGCAGATGCGGATTGGATAATGCCCCACACAAATTTCACTTTGCCCGGCGGGTTTAAGCTTCCGTTCGTCGTCTGCATTCCAAGAACAAAAGTAGCTGAATCTGCAGAAGTTATAAAGAATGTACTGATTAAGAAAATAGCCAATGAGCTAAGAACAGTACTGAAAGGGAAATTTTCAAACACAGTAAACAGTGCGACTTCCATACCCTGCTGCTCGATCGTTTCCATGATAGGCTTTGCTTCAAAGAATTCAAGGAATATACCTGTTCCTCCAAAAACAGAGAACCAAAGGGCTCCAAAGAGGGTTGGAACAGCAAGCACCCCAATGACGAATTCTCTTATTGTCCTTCCACGGGATATTCTGGCTATGAACGTTCCGACAAATGGCGCCCAGGCAATCCACCATGCCCAATAAAAGATGGTCCAATCCTGAAACCATGTCAGCTCCTGATCAAAGGGGCTAAGCCTAAAGCTCATGGATGGAAGATTTTGAAGATAAGAGCCAATCGTCGTTGTAAACAGATCCATAATGAAGTTTGACGGCCCTACAAACAGCAGAAATAACAATAATGAAATAGCTAAGATAATATTTAAATTACTTAAGTATTTTATCCCCTTGTTTAATCCGGTTTGTGCTGAAAGCATAAACAAGATTGTTACAATGACAATTATAATTATTTGAGTGGTGAAATTGTTCTCGATACCGTCGAATAATCCAGAAAGTCCCCCGGAAATCTGGATGGCACCCAGTCCTAATGATGTTGCAACTCCGAATACAGTGGCAAAGACGGCAATGAAATCAATTAATACGCCCAGCGGGCCATCCACTTTGTTCCCTAAAATTGGCCTTAATGTGGAGCTGATAACTCCGGGTGCTCCTTTTCTGAACTGAAAATAAGCGAGTGCAATCCCGATTACAGCATAAATAGCCCATGGATGAAGGCCCCAGTGGAAAAAGGAGTACCTCATGGCTGCTCTGGCTGCTTCTGGCGTCTGTCCTTCGAGGAAAGGAGGAGAGTAATAGTGATACATAGGTTCCGCCACTCCCCAGAAAACCAGGCCAATTCCCATCCCGGCACTGAAAAGCATGGCAAACCAAGATAAGTAGCTATATTCTGGCCTATCTGTATCTTTACCCAGACGAATACTCCCGTACTTGCTGAATGCTAGCATGATTGTAAAAATTAAAAAGATGGAAGCTGATAAAAGGTAAAACCAGCCGAACTTCTCTAATATAAATCCTTGAACAGCTGCTGTAACAGAATCAAGGTTGCCTTTTGGCAGTATGGTCTCCGGGACAAGTCCCCATAAAATAAATATTGCTGTGAATAGGACTGATACCGTAAAAACGGGTGTCAGTTTCTTCATCAAATCCCTCCAGTTCTAAAAAAATAAACATAGATAAAATAATTCTGTAAAACTCCCAATCAAATAAATGCAGGAAAATAAGTGTCCCGCTTTGCTGACAGCTATAGCTTGATTTTAAAAAGCATATGAAGTTCAGCAGGGGATAGCAGCTTCCCGTAATGATTACTAAAGTGAAATTGAGAGGATATAAAAATTCTAAATTTCACTTTATAATGTTCGTAACGGACCTGTTTTGGGTAAAATCAGTAGGTAATGGTATGGAGTCAAAAGGGGAACAACTCTTTTTAAAAGGCCATGTTACATACTAGCATTAAATCGATTGAATTTAAAGAAATATGCACTGGAGGAGGACAATATGAGAAAAACAGAGATTATAGTGTTTATTTTTGCCATTATGGTTCTGGCTGCTTGTTCAGGCATCACTGCGGATGAACCAGAGTCATCAGATATGGAAAAAGAAGAGTATAAACAAGAAAAAAGTAATTCAAATGATCATTCTATCGTTCATGAATCTGAATCAGAGATGACCAAAGAAGACTCCAAAGAGAAACAAATTGAACCAGCAACCGCAACAGTACCGCAATACAGGATAAATGAACAAAACTGGACAGTAGAACCCATTAATCAGGCCAGTGCAAAAGTTGTATTATTAACCATAGATGATGCTCCTGATGAAAATGCATTGGAAATGGCCAGGATCTTAAAAAAACTTTCAGCTCCAGCCATCTTTTTTGTTAATGGTCATTTCATCGATACCCCGGAAAAAGCTAAAGTTTTGAAGGCAATTCATGAACTTGGTTTTGCTATTGGCAATCATACATACAGCCACTCCGACCTGAAAAGCCTATCTGAGGAACAGCAATTTGAAGAAATTGTAGGTCTGAATGATAGAGTGGAAGAGATTATTGGGGAGAGGCCAAAATTCTTTAGAGCTCCATTTGGATCTAATACAGACTACAGCAGAAAGATTGCCAAGGACGAAAACATGATCCTCATGAATTGGACATACGGATATGACTGGGAGAAGAACTATCAATCAAAAGAAGCTTTAACAGATATAATGGTCAATTCACCCTACCTAGTGAACGGCGCAAATTTATTGATGCATGATAGGCAATGGACAAAAGAAGCTTTAGAGGATATTGTGAAAGGACTGCAGAATAAAGGATATACACCAGTTGATCCGGATCAAATCAGCATGGAAATAGAATGAGAACAGCAGAGGCTGTTCTCATCCTATTTGGGATCTATCATTTTCTATTATAAAAATACATGATTCTTCCATTAAACAGATGCAATTCGCCTTTCAGCTTTTTAGCAAGAAATTTGCAGAATTCATTTGCTTTCCCTTTATCTCCAAATGTTGCACCTTCCGGCAATGTAACCTGTATGTATGCCTGCTCCCGTTCTGAACCGTCTTCCTCTCTTACATTTTCCTTATCAATGCCTAGCAATATGGCGTTGTATCGGTCATTTTCTGAATAAAGGTAAAACCAGGTTCCTTTCGCTTCAGGCTTCTCTTTAATTTCATAAGGAAAAGCAGCATCATTATATTCCCATTTAATCTGGCTGCCTATTTTTCCTGTAATATCCTTATAATATAAGAAAAGTTCTTTTAGTTCTTCTGTTGTAATGATTTCTTTAGCTGATGAAGGAACGAGCTTGATAAAAGAATTAGCTGCCAACATTTTTCCCCCCATTATCCCAATATTATGGTAAAGAGCATCCATATTCATTCTAGCATTAGATAAAATCTTATGACAACTTAAAATAGAAAGGTAAACCTAAATTACTTGTCAAAATGCCTAAAATAAATTATAATAATATTCTAAATATTGAATTAAAAAAAGGAGGAGTCTTATGGAGTTTTTTGAAAAGCTCTATGATGAGCATGAAAATGTAAATGTCCGTTTCGTGGGCTTTACGACTGAGTCAACCCGTTACGATTTTGGAATTGTGTATACTAACCTCTTCTTTTCTAAGCCTCTGGTTATTTGTATGCAGACAGGCCGCTCAACTCTCCTCGACCCTAAAGATCTCGAAGATATTGAATACTTGCAAAAGGCATTTAAGCTTGATTTATATGAACAGGCGGCTGATTTAAGCGAGTTTTTTAGAGAAGCAATCCCTGGTGCCCGCTTCGAAGAACAGTACGATTAAATAATTTGAAAAAAACAGACCGAAAATGGTCTGTTTTTTCAAATTATGTCATACTAATGAAAATGGATCACCATCCTTAACGACGTAAATACCAATAAAAAACAATAATTATGTTATACAATTAGGCTTGAAAATTTAATAATGTTATATTATTATAGATTTAAAGATGAAGCGCTTTCAAATTCCGAAGAAAAGGAGAATGAAAAGATGGGTACAATCGTATGCCAGGCTTGCAATTCAACTATTGACCACTTTGAGGATGAAAAAGTAACTGTTTTATACTCTAAAAAATGCAATTGCTGTGATGGAGAGAAAACAGAGAATACAAAAAATTAACCGTTAATAATAAAAAGAGCCTATCCTGAGGGAAGGCTCTTTTGCATTATCTTATGGCTCGGTGCTCTTCAATGACGCGAAGGTATTTGAAGTCGTAATCTTCTGGCCCTTGAACGGGAAGTCCGGCTTCCATATTTGTTTTTATATAACGGAGATTTTCCTTTGTAATAATTTCCCCTGGAATAAAAATGGGTATTCCAGGTGGATAAACCATAATGAATTCAGCAATAATCCTGCCTTCAGACTCATCAAATGGAACCAGCTCTGTATCGGCATAAAAAGCGTCACGAGGTGTAAGTGATAAAACGGGAATATCAGGCAGAAGCACTTGAGTTTCAAGTTTTTCTGTATTCCCTTTACGTTCATTTGCGAGCTCGGCAAGTGCAGAAACTAAAATATCCGCTTCCCTTTCAGTGTCTCCAGGGGTAACGATGCAAAGGATATTATATAAATCGGACATTTCAACTTCAATATTATGTCTTTCACGAAGCCAGTTCTCAACATCGAAACCATTCATGCCAAGCTCTTTGACTGAAATAATCAATTTGGTTGGATCGTAGTCAAATGCAGCTTTTGTTTCAAGGATTTCTTCGCCGACACAATATAGCCGGTCAATTTCATTGATGCGGCTGCGTATGGATTGGGCCAATTCAATAGTTCTTTGAATGAGTTCCTTTCCTTCAGTGGCAAGGCGTTTTCTGGCAACATCCAAAGATGCAAGCAACAAATAAGAAGTGGAAGTTGTTGTCAGCATGCTTAAAATGGATTGCACTCTTTTGGCTGAAACAAGGTTTCCTTTCATATTTAAGATCGAACTTTGCGTCAGGGATCCGCCCAGTTTATGAACAGATGTTGCTGCTAAATCGGCTCCAGCCTGCATGGCTGATAATGGCAGCTCATCATGGAAGTGAATATGCACACCATGGGCTTCATCCACAAGCACAGGCACATTGTATGAATGGGCTATTTCAACAATTTTCTTTAGATCGGCAGAAATACCGAAATAAGTAGGGTTAATCACTAATACTCCTTTGGCATCTGGATGGAGTTCAAGGGCTTTCGAGACTGATTCAGTTGTAATTCCGTGGGATATACCCAGGTTTTCATCAATTTCAGGATGTATAAAAATAGGGGTTGCTCCTGAGAAAACAATTGCAGACATGACGGATTTATGAACATTCCTCGGAACGATAATTTTATCCCCAGGCCCGCAGACAGCCATAACCATGGTCATGATGGCTCCGCTTGTTCCTTGTACAGAGAAGAAAGTTTTATCCGCTCCGAAGGCTTCTGCAGCAAGCTCCTGTGCCTCTCTAATGATGCCTTTTGGCTGGTGGAGATCGTCAAGCGGACCAATGTTTATCAGGTCAATTGCGAGTGCATTATCACCAATATATTCCCTGAATTCCGGGTCAATCCCATTTCCTTTTTTATGGCCGGGTATATGAAACTGGACCGGATCCTTTTTTGCGTGTGCAAGCAAACCGCTGAATAACGGTGTTTTGTATTGAGACAACTTATTCCCACACCTCTTTAATAGTAAAATTTCAATATGCTCTTGCTGTCATAAAACATTTGAATTATAGCATTATTCAATCCCTTTGCATAGAAAGATTTATTGCGAATTCTTTCTGTTAAAGCCTGCCATTAGTTTTAGAAGTTAAAAGGAATTTAAACCATATAAATCGAAATAAAAGGGTAGGAAGAAATGGAGGGTTTAAGAAATGAACTGGAATACACGTGTGACAGAATTATTGAATATTAAATATCCAATTATTCAGGGTGGTCTTGCCCATCTTGCTTATTCTGATCTCGCAGCGGCCGTTTCGAATGCAGGCGGGTTAGGGCAGGTAACCGCAATGTCTCTCAGCAGCCCGGAAAAATTAAAGGACGAAATTCAAAAAGTTAAGAAATTGACAGATAAGCCATTTGGGGTTAATTTTGCTATTGGGCAGCATGGAAGGCCATTTTCGGACTACTTGGATGTTGCAATTGCAGAAGAGGTCCCAGTCATTTCCATGACAGGAGGGAATCCTGCCCCGATATTTAATCAATTGAAGGGTGTAAATGTTAAGAAACTGGTGCTTGTGGCTGCGAAACGGCAGGCTGTAAAGGCAGAAGAACTTGGTGCCGATGCGGTAATGGTCGTTGGCCAGGAAGGCGGCGGGCATTTAGGCAGGGATGATATCGGAACGTTTGTTCTAGTCCCGCAGGTGGCGGATGCTGTATCCATACCTGTGATTGCCTCAGGAGGAATCGGAGACGGCAGGGGGCTGATGGCAGCATTAAGTCTCGGTGCAGAAGGTATCGAGATGGGGACAAGATTTGTAGCAACAAAGGAATGCGTCCATGCTTCTGACTTATATAAAAACCGTTTAGTCAATGGGACAGAGAATGACACAGTTGTTATAAAAAGGTCGATTGGTGCACCGGCAAGGGTAATTGCCAACTCATGGTCGGAAAAAATACTCGAAATCGAAAAGCAAAATGGAGGATATGAGCAGTTAAAAGACTACATTAGCGGGAATGCTAATAAGAAATACATATATGAAGGGAAAGATCATGAAGGATTTGCATGGGCTGGACAAGTAATGGGATTAATTAATGATATCCCATCTGTTAAAGAATTATTCCAGCGGATGATTGCAGAGGGAGAATCTATCAGGGGAAAATGGATTAAATAATTATAAGATGCACCATGATTATCATAAATGAGGTGAAGGGAAATGGAGTATCAGTACCCGATTGACCATGATTGGTCAACAGAAGAAATAGTTGATGTTATTAAGTACTTTGAAAGCGTTGAAATGGCATACGAAAAAGGAATTGAGCGGGATCAATTCTTGAATGCATATAGACGGTTCAAGGAAATCGTACCAGGAAAAGCCCAGGAGAAAAACATCTGTGATGAATTTGAAGAACAAAGCGGTTATTCATCCTATAGGACAGTAAGACTGGCCAAAGAACGCTCTGCCGGGGATAAAATAAGAATGAAAAAATAGCCTTAAGACCAAAAAAACAAAACCTTCAATTAGCTGAAGGTTTTGTTTTTATTTGGGCTGGTCAGTCTCCGATCTTCAATACATGTTTATGCCATTTTGTATAGGGGTAATAAATTTCTAAATACAGCTTCAGCTTTTTCAATAAACTGATCAGGTGACATGCGAACGGCATCTTCTCGAGAAATATGATATCCGCAAAGAATTTCAGCTTTTTTAATATTTTGCAGGCGCTGAAACATGGAATACAATTCATCTTTGGACAGTTGACTATGCGGCACAGCATCTGGTTTTGTGTGATCACCGGACCAGACATAATCTTTGGGAATTGCTTTATAAAGTTTACCCAAGTTGTTCTCAAAAGATTTTCCTGCAGCAATTTTATTCGGTGCTTCATAGATGATGGCAAACCAGATGAAAACATGCGTTTCCCATAAACCTATCTGGAAATGAGGAAGCATTTTATATCCTCTCGCATTGCCTGCAAATGCGACCCATGTATCATTTGGCGGATTCTTTGTTCTTCTCGCATGTTTAGCAACATGAGGAAACATTTCATCTCCGGAAAGGCTAGAGAGAGAGGGTGCAAAATGCCGTCCCAATTCTTCTAACTTAGGCCTAATCACAGATTTTAACTTGTCCATTCTTTCATCCAGCCCATCTATTTTAAAAACATCGAAATCATCATTTGTAAAACCAGTAAAAGACATAAGCTAACCTCCTAAATGCTTTGTCAAATATTGTAGCATAACCTCGAACTATCCAAAAATTAAAAGCATTAAAGAGTATATAAATAAAGTTTTAGGTTATCGCACAAATTAGTTGCAACTGATAATTATCCTTCATATGATAATAGTAAAAATAATCAGAAAATTAATCACTAAATTGGAAGGGGTGTACTGTCTAATGAAACAACTTATGAATACAGTAAAGAAGAAAAATGGTGATAGGGAAAGAACAGCGGTTTTAAGGCTGGAAATGGATTATGAATTGGCTACTTTATTTGATGCCATGTCAGAGAAAAATGAAGATCTCCAGAAGCAATCAAAATTAAAGCTTGAAAAAATCAGACAGGAACTTCTTAGATTAAAGGCACTTTAAGTTGTAAATAAAGGAGAAAAGGCAGAAAAAATGCAAATGAACAGAAAGAAAAATTAGAAACGGACTCCCTGATTACATGAGGAGTTCGTTTATTATTTTATGATGCCAAAGTATCAGCTTATGATAGTACTTGGTTTTAATAATGGATCATTTTATGACCTATTACCTGCAAATGATATCCTGGATTATAGGAGAGTATATAACTTGAAGAACATTGATATTTCATTTAAGCTAGTTATATTTTAACGATATCTGAAAACAAGCGGAGGGCGGACCAATGACAAATTGGAGTGAAATTCATACATATGCCAAAGCCTTGATTAAAGAGGCCGGCGAGAATATTAAAAATTCTTTCAGTAAAACTTTGACCATTACCACCAAGTCAAATGCGAACGATTTAGTTACAGATATAGATCAGGAAACAGAGCAATTCTTCATAAAAAAAATTAATGAAAAATACCCTGGCCATCGAATTCTGGGGGAAGAGGGTTTTGGTGATAAGCTAAACGATCTGGATGGAATCGTTTGGATTATTGATCCGATTGATGGAACAATGAATTTTGTCCATCAGCAGAGAAACTTTGCCATATCTGTCGGCATCTTTGAAAATGGAAAAGGAAAAATAGGTTTAATTTATGACGTAATTCATGATGAGCTATATCATTGCATGAAGGGTCAGGGTGTTTTCATGAATGATCTGGAACTGCCGCAATTAAAGGAAGTGGATGTATCAAAGGCCATCATCGGATTGAATGCTACATGGGTTACGGAAAATAAAAGGATTGATCCATCATTGCTGTCTCCACTTGTAAGAAATGCAAGAGGAACCAGATCCTATGGGTCAGCAGCAATGGAAATGGCATACATAGCATCAGGAAGGGTTGATGCATATATAACAATGCGTCTGGCTCCTTGGGATTTTGCTGCCGGTGTGATCCTGATCGAGGAATTAGGAGGAATTGCAACGACCGTTAAAGGGGAGCCTCTGAACTTTCTTGAAAATAATTCGGTTTTTGTCTCTAAACCAGGGCTTCATGAAGAAATTATGAAAGATTACCTAAAAAATGGAAATTGGTAAATTTTCTAGCAGTAAGTTCACAGATGAAGACCTGCCATTTTTATTAGAGGTCATCAAGGACAGTGCTGCTTGGGAAGAGGAAGAAAAAAGCGGGTATCACATAAGGAATTATATGGCAAGATATGATGAATTGGATGGAGATTGGAGAATATGGAGTCTTGATGGTGAGCGAATAGCCGTCACCTATCATGTCATTTCTTCACCTTCTAACCGGAAACCTTGGCTCGGTACCATTCTGGTAAAGAACGATATGCGCAGGAAAGGAATCGGTACAAAGGTCATTGGGCTGTTATCAGGTGAATTGAAGAATAAAGGTGAAAAGTCTTTTTTTGCAGGTGTTCCTGAAAAACGGCACATATGGATAAATTTTTTAGCTGATGCCGGATTTGAGCAGTTCAAGATGGAGACTTCTGCCGAGGACCAGGACTTTTTAATAATGGTCTATCCTTTAATATGAAAAAGCTGCAGCTATTCGCTGCAGCTTTTAATTATAACAAACCGTCTTCTCTCATTTTCTTCTTTGTCTTAAAACCGTACCCCATCACAAAAATTAAGGCAATGATGGCAAATATGATCCCAATAATGCTTCTTTCAGCTACTGCAACGCCTATTCCCATCATGCATAGTGCTGCCCCGATCGCAAAGGCTAATAAAGGCCACTTGATTTTGTTCATAATTTCACCCCCAAGCGGATTATTTTAGTTATTTACTGGTGAAAAATATGTAAAGAGAATAATACTAAACAGTTTTATTTATCAGAACTAATACATTCTCAACATTATTTTACACAAAAAGTTTTTAGGTTTCTATAGTATTTGTGATATAATGTATCAGTTGTGAAAATGTTGATAAGTGATTTTTAATCAGTTTTTATAAATAGGAGGAAACCTTTTGAAATTAAGAGAAGATATTCGAAATATTGCAATTATAGCGCACGTTGACCATGGTAAAACAACATTGGTTGATGAGCTTTTAAAGCAGTCTGGCACATTCCGCTCAAATGAGCATGTGGAAGAGCGTGCAATGGATTCCAACGATCTGGAAAGAGAACGCGGTATTACGATTTTAGCTAAAAATACTGCAGTTAAATATAAAGATACAAGAATCAACATCCTGGATACACCAGGACACGCAGATTTCGGCGGTGAAGTTGAACGTATCATGAAAATGGTTGACGGCGTATTATTAGTTGTCGATGCATATGAAGGATGTATGCCGCAAACACGATTTGTTCTTAAGAAGGCTTTGGAACAAAAACTAACGCCAATCGTTGTCGTAAATAAAATTGACAAAGAATCTGCCCGTCCAACAGAAGTTGTTGACGAGGTAATCGATTTATTTATTGAGTTGGGTGCTGATGAGGATCAGCTTGAGTTTCCAGTTATTTATGCATCAGCAATTGCAGGAACTGCAAGTACAACCCCTGATAAACAGGATGATGACATGCATTCACTTTATGAAGCAATTATTGAACATATACCTGCACCAGCTGACAACCGTGAAGAGCCGCTTCAATTCCAGGTTGCACTTTTAGATTATAATGATTATGTAGGCAGAATCGGAATTGGCCGTGTATTCAGAGGAACAATCAAGGTCGGCCAGCAAGTTGCCCTAATGAAGCTTGATGGTTCTGTAAAACAATTCCGTGTTTCGAAAATTTTTGGTTTCTTCGGCTTGAAGCGTGAGGAAATTCAAGAAGCTTATCCTGGAGACCTGATCGCTGTTTCCGGAATGGAAGACATTAATGTCGGGGAAACTGTCTGCCCTGTTGAGCATCAGGAAGCACTTCCTGTTCTTAGGATCGACGAACCGACATTGCAAATGACTTTCCTTGTCAATAACAGTCCATTCGCTGGAAGAGAAGGCAAGTATATTACTTCCAGAAAAGTTGAAGAAAGATTGCGTGCACAGCTTGAGACAGATGTAAGTCTTCGTGTTGAAAACACAGACTCACCTGATGCATGGGTTGTATCAGGACGCGGAGAACTTCATTTATCTATCCTAATTGAAAACATGCGCCGTGAAGGCTTTGAATTGCAGGTATCAAAGCCTGAAGTAATTATCAGAGAAATTGATGGTGTTCGCTGTGAACCGGTAGAACGCGTTCAAATTGATGTACCAGAAGATAATACGGGCTCTATCATCGAATCTATGGGTACCCGTAAAGGTGAAATGCTTGATATGGTCAATAACGGCAATGGTCAAGTAAGGCTGACATTCAATGTCCCTGCACGCGGGCTGATCGGCTACTCTACAGAATTTATGACGCTTACTCGCGGCTATGGTATTATCAACCATACATTTGACAGCTACCAGCCTGAGATCAAAGGGCAAATTGGAGGCAGAAGCAAAGGTGTCCTTGTATCAATGGAAAGCGGCAAGTCATCCACATATGGTATTATGCAAGTAGAGGATCGCGGAACGATTTTCGTTGAACCAGGTACTGAAATCTATGAAGGAATGATTGTTGGGGAACATACTCGCGAGAATGATCTTACAGTTAACATCACGAAAGTGAAGCATGCAACCAACATCCGTTCTGCCAATAAGGATCAGACAACGGTTATCAAAAAGCCGCGTATTATGACTCTGGAAGAAGCCCTTGAATACTTAAATGATGATGAGCTTCTTGAAGTAACACCTGAGTCGATCAGATTACGCAAGAAACTACTTGATAAAAACGAACGTGAAAGAATGGCCAAGAAGAAGAAGTACGCTGAAATGAACTAAGGCTAAGAAGGGGGAGGAGAGAAGGATATGGATGTTTCACAGCACCTGTCTTTTTTCGCTGCTTTGTTCAAAGTCGATGAGAATCCCACAATTGGAATGTGGCTGCTATATATAACAATTGTTCTATTGTCCATCCTGGTTTTTAAATTGGGATTTGCCAAGAAACTTCCCATCGCAAAATCGGTTGTTATATATACCTTCTTGATATTGGGCTGTACAATGCTGACATTTCTTGGAGTATTTCTTCCTGTTGCAGAAGGCCTTGTTGTGGCCGCGTTAATCTTAATTATTTATAAAATTCGCCTTCATCAGGAAAAGAAGGAACAGGCAAAGGCGGAATAACAGGGAGAGGCTGAGATGAAATCTTTGCAGGATTCACTGTATAACTGGTTAACGATAAAAATTGTCTGTGATGATCGTCCGGATGATACAGCAGCAGCGGATACAGAAAAAATGTTTTATGACATTCTTATGAAAGAGCATAAGGTTGCTGAAATTGAAGTTGAAAAAGATGATTTAATGTACTATGTACAATACACAAAGGATGGAGAACGGAATAAGAGCCGTTTTCCCCGTGAATTAATAGAAGTAATGCTTAATCAGATTCAAAATGAACCTGATAAGTTTGTGAATTATCCCGTGGATTAAAAAAGGCCGTCCCTGATTGCTGATATTAGGGACGGTCTTTTTATACTCTTTTTTAAAATGCCATAGCGAGCCGGAATTATTACCATTCTTCCTCCTGAACCTTGCTTCTATAAAGCTTGAAGTTTCCGGTATCTGCTCTTTGATGGGTCTTTTCTGTAATTCTTGTTTCGCATGGTTTGCACATATATGTGTGAATAGGACGGTTGCGAAGCCGTTTAGCCTGTAAGGATTCGTTTTCAATGGATTCGATTTTATCACAAAGTACACATTTTACTCTCATAAGACACCTCATAAAGTTTTGGCTGTTGTTTATACCATTATAGTATAAGTTTTGGTTTGATTCGAATGCTTTGCGGCAAATTAATTTTTTTGACCAAGCGGTATTTGGTTTCCTGACTTGGTTTATAGTAGTATAGAAGCGAAATGATCACCGAGAGTTTTTAGGAAAGGGTGTTATTGGTTGAAAGAAAAGCCTTATCATACTATGATGAAATTACAAAGGAGGGAAAAGAATGGCAAATCAGGTAGAACCGAAATTAATTAAACCATTATATAATGAACTTCAAAAGGAACGTTTTGTTACACTTGCCACTGTCGACTTTGAAACAGGCGGACCTAATGTAAGTGCGATTTCATGGGTTTTGGCTAAAAATGATGAAACATTATATTTTGCAGTCGATAATCGATCAAGGATTGTTCAAAACATAAATAGCAATAAAAAGGTTGTTCTGAATATAATTGCGAATGAATCTACATATTCCATCGCTGGTGAAGCTTCGGTAAAGTCCGAAAAGATGGAAGGAGTACCTCTTAAGCTTGCACTAATTGAAATCAGTGTGAAAGAAGTCCGTGATGTCATGTTTTACGGATCTAAAATCATTGTAGAACCGCAGTATGACAAAACATATGACAAAGACGCTGCAGCCCGTTTGGATAAACAGGTTATGGAAGCGATGAAAAAAGCTTAGTTCCCAATGGATCTAAGTTTTTGTTTTACAAAAAATGACAGGCGTCTATACCGCTTCGCAAAATGGTTTAGGTGCCTGTCATCCTATTATTTATAATAATTCGATTGTTCTTCTTGTTTTTTGTTGAGTTGCTTTTCCTGATTGCTGTCGAGTTTTTTCTTTGAATCTTCAGTGGCGTTTTTCTCATTTTCCTTCTTTGGATCAACTAAGTCTGCAGGTACTTCAGGCATAAGCCTGCCGGCGATGTCTGCAAGTTCGTTCATAATACCTTGCAAGGGCTCTCCATTTTGGATGTCTTCGGCTATTTCCCGCAGCCTTGCGTTTATATCCGGATCGGCCACGACAATAGCTCTTGCTCCATGCGGGTCATTTTTAAGGCTCTCAGCAACGGAATATTTAATTGTTCCAACTTCAGACCGGTCGAGGTTTTTATTCACATCAACGCCGACTATCGCAAACCTTCCCAGAACTACTGCAGTTGCGTCATTCACATTAGGAATTCTTGTAGCTAAGTTGACAAGGTGTCTTGAAACTTGCTGTCCAGTTTCCCTGTCAACGTCCTGGATCGTACTGTTCTTTACATTAACGGCATTTTGCTGTTTCTGCTGATCCTGCACCTGGTTGTTGTTTATTCCACATCCTGATAATAGTATTCCTGTCAAGCATATCAGCAGCCATCTATTCATATTTGACACCTCCGAGGCCATCAAAAATTTCCCTGAAATTGAAAATGGTCACTTGAATTTTTCAGGTTCAGGAATAAAGAGGATTCTTTAATGATATTGTGCAAAATTTCTTCTATCTTTATACGGCATTACATATATTTTTACCAAGATATATTTGTCCACTTAGTAAGAAAACCTTTCTTCCTAATTAATCAACATCTTTCAAAGAATGAATAACATAAAACAACAGCGTATATTCCATCTAGAATGAAGATGATTCATTCATGAAACTGCAGATCCGCAAGCTGGGGACCCCGCTTTTGTAATTCGCTTTATAAAGACACAAGAGGAGCAGGAGGCATCATATTGAGTAAAATTTACGTATTAGATACCAATGTCTTGTTGCAGGATCCTAATTCCATTTTTTCATTTGAAGATAATGAAGTAGTCATTCCGGCTGTAGTTCTAGAAGAAGTTGATTCAAAGAAAAGATATATGGATGAAATTGGGAGGAACGCAAGACAAGTATCCCGGCTGATTGACAGCATGAGGGAGACTGGTAAGCTGCATGAGAAAATACCTCTTGAAAATGGCGGAAGCCTGCGAATTGAGTTAAATCATAGATCATTTCATGAACTTCAGGAGATCTTTGTTGAAAAAACAAATGATAATCGGATTTTGGCAGTTGCAAAAAACTTATCCCTTGAGGAAGAAACAAAAGAAAATGGACGAACGGTTATTCTTGTAAGCAAAGATGCCCTTGTAAGAGTTAAAGCTGATGCTATCGGGCTTATTTCAGAAGACTTCTTAAGTGATCGTGTAGTTGAAAATGATCATTTATATCCTGGGTTTCTGGAAGTCTATATTGGCCTCGATATTATGAACCGTTTTTATGAAAAAGGGGAACTGCCGCTTTCCGAAATAGCGAACCATCCTTTTTACCCTAATCAGTTTCTGGTGATGAAAGATGCGCTTGGTTCATCTTCGTCCGCACTTGGTATTGTGGACAAAAGTGGTAAGAAAGTGAAAAAGCTCATTTTTGACCATGATCATATTTGGGGGATCAAGCCCAGAAACGTCCAGCAGACAATGGCTCTCGAGCTTTTGCTGAGAAATGATCTGCCGCTTGTAACGCTTATTGGTAAGGCGGGGACTGGAAAGACTCTTATGGCGCTGGCATCCGGCTTAATGCAGACAGAAGATTATGGCCAGTACAAAAAATTGCTGGTGGCTCGCCCGATTGTGCCGGTAGGCAAGGATTTGGGATTCCTTCCAGGAGAGAAAGAGGAAAAGTTAAGGCCGTGGATGCAGCCGATATATGATAATTTGGAGTATCTTTTCAATGTTAAAAAGCCAGGTGAACTTGATGCCATATTGGCTGGTATGGGCTCAATTGAGGTGGAGGCCCTGACATATATTAGGGGCAGAAGCATACCAGATCAATTTATTATTATAGATGAAGCACAAAATCTGACGAAACATGAAGTGAAAACCATTTTAACAAGGGTAGGGGAAGGGAGTAAAATTGTCCTGATGGGAGACCCTGAGCAAATCGATCATCCGTATCTGGATGCTTATAACAACGGTCTCACATATGTCGTGGAAAGATTTAAAGATCAGGTTATCTCAGGTCATGTCAAACTTGTAAAAGGTGAGAGATCAGGCCTTGCACAGCTTGCTGCAGATCTTTTATAGACTAATGGAAGGGCTATTTCAATTTGCTGCGAAAATGAAAGGGCGATGGACAATCGCCCTCTCCGGTCATACCACTCTAAATGCCTTTACATTTTTGATTGGAGAGTTTTGATTGCTTCCATCCCCAAAGTAGACATGAACAGGCCCATCTTCTTTTAAAGGTTTTCCGTCAATTGAAAACCCCAATATTAATTCCTCGGCTTGAGATAGAGTTAATCGAGTCTGGCCATCTTCGCTTTCAATGACAACGAATTCTGCATTTTCCCTCGGCTCTGCATTCATGAGGAATGGTTTAAAAGGTATTCCAAATGTTCCTGTCAGAACCTTTTCTTTTTCAAATTTCTTTTCTGTTTTTAGTGTGGGAGGAAATACTGCTCCTTCCATGATTTCTCTATCCCAATGCTTAGAGACTGCTTTGGTATATTCCTCCAGTTCATTATTTCCGATCTTTTCCTGAATAAAAAAAGTGGTCAAATCCACCCTTCGGTCATCGAATATCCAGACTCCTGGGTCTAAGGTGATTTGGTATTTTACGTTCCCTTTAAAAGCAACTATATTTTCCATACTAATCCTCCCGGCTGCTCTATTTATGCATTATGTATGTTTAGGTTAAGTATACAGATTTTTGTGCGGCTTGTCATACAGGCATTCCCGGCGGTGAATTAGGACAAGCTATCTAAATGAGCAGAACGATTCCGGGAGGTTCACAGATGACGTGTCATACAAGCGCTGGTCTTCAGAAAATAGTTGATGAGGCAGCCCTGCATACAGCCGAAGGAGAGGTTGCCGGTTATATTCCTGCACTTGCAGATGTAAATAGGCATGACCTCTCAGCTGCTGTATATAATCTTAAAGAGAAAAGCTGTATTTATGCGGGTGATTACCAAAAGAAATTCAGTCTTCAAAGCATATCTAAAGTTCTTGTTTTGGCTTTGGCGATCCAGGATAGGGGATACGAATATGTTTTTGGCAAAGTGGGAATGGAACCAACTGGTGACCCGTTCAATTCCATTTCCAAACTGGAAACATCCATCCCTTCTAAACCATTAAATCCAATGATTAATGCAGGAGCTCTTGCTGTAACTAACATGATAAAAGGTGGGAATTCTGAAGAAAAATGGCATCGCATAAGAATGTTTGTGGGGCGGCTTGTAAATGATAAAAATGTATCTTGTAATGAAACAGTCGCAAAGTCTGAATTTGAAACCTCATGGCTTAATAGGGCTTTATGCTATTTTATGAAACAGCATGGTGTCATTAAAGGTGATGTGGAAGAATTATTAGACATTTATACGAAACAGTGTGCAATCGAAATGAATTGCTTTGATCTTGCCAGAGCAGGTGCAGTACTGGCATTGGATGGCAAAGATCCAGAAACATATGAAGAGGTTATCCCGGCTGATATTGCCCGGGTTTGTAAGACGTTAATGGTGACATGCGGAATGTATAATGCTTCTGGCGAGTTTGCCATTAAAGTTGGCATACCAGCAAAGAGCGGCGTATCCGGGGGGATACTGGCTGTGGTGCCAAATAAATGCGGAATTGGCATATTCGGACCGTCCCTGGACAAGAGAGGAAACAGCATTGCTGGTGTAAAAGTGCTTGAAATGCTTTCTAATAGAAATCACTACAGCATATTTTAAAATATATGGCAAGCAATTTTATTCGGAATCAATTCCTGTCGAATCCCTTATTATCCTTGCTTTTTTCCAAGCTTAAGTATAAAATTTATAGATAGGATAATCGCTCGGAAATGGAGGGATTGAAAATTGGCTTCTGAAATGATTATAGATCACAAAGAAAAAGCAAATGCGCTATTAAAAGCAGATGCTGCTAAAATATTAAAGTTAATAAAGGTGCAAATGGATAACCTGACAATGCCTCAATGCCCTCTGTATGAAGAGGTTCTTGATACTCAGATGTTTGGCTTATCCAGGGAAATAGATTTTGCTGTCCGTCTCGGTTTAATTGAAGAGACTGAAGGCAAGGCTATTTTAGATGAATTGGAGCGCGAGCTCTCCATACTGCACGAAGCTTCGGTAAAAAAATAAAAAAAAACTCAAACATCTTCTATAGATTGTTTGAGTTTTTTTATAATCGGATGATTATTAAAAGAATTTAAATAGTATATCCATAAGAAAAGATTAATTCAAATTGTATAACTTAATTTAAAAATAGTATGACATAAATATAGAATTTTTTTCTTTGCTGTGTTACATTTAAATTAACTTTTCTTTTCTTCAAAGCAGGATATTCAATACTATAGTAGAATAAGTAATAAACTTTAGAAGATAAGGGAAGAGGGCTGGATGTTAAAAAAAATATTAAAATCATATGATTATACTCTGATCATAGCTGTAGCCCTGTTATCTGTATTTGGGCTCATTATGGTTTTCAGTGCAAGCATGGTAACAGCTGTGCAGATCTATGGCCAGGAAAGCGACTATTTTTATAATAAGCAAAAGATGAATTTAATTATCTCAGCAATTGTTTTTGTTTTTGTCGCTCTATTTCCTTACAAAGCTATGCAAAGCAATAAATTTCTAGTTCCGATGGTGTTCATTTCGTTATTCGGCCTGATTGCATTATTTATCTTTGGTAAAGTAGCCGGCGGCGCGATGAGCTGGTTTGAAATCGGCAGAAGAAGCCTTCAGCCTGCAGAGTTTGTAAAGCTTTCAGTCATCATATATTTAGCTGCTGTCTATGCAAAAAAGCAGCCTTATATTAATGAATTTAATAAAGGGGTTCTGCCGCCGCTTGCTTATCTGATTCTGGCTGCTATTCTGGTTGCCGTCCAGCCTGATTTTGGTTCGGCAATGATTATTTTTCTTGTAGCGGCAGCAGTAATCTTTACATCAGGCATGAATTTTAAAAACATATTTAAGCTGGGGCTATTCGGGGTATTGTTAGCCGCGCCATTTATCCTTCTGCTGAAAGATAAGATTTTCGCACCTTATCGAATGGGCAGGGTCGAAGCATTTAGAGACCCCTTTGGTTCAGAATTCGGCTATCAGCTATCGAATTCTTATATTGCTCTTGGCGCAGGAGGATTAAAAGGGCTGGGCCTTGGTGAAAGTATACAAAAACTTGGCTATCTTCCTGAAGCACATACGGACTTTATAATGGCTGTTATTGCTGAGGAACTCGGGGTATTTGGAGTAGGTTTTGTCATTTTGCTTCTCGGGTATATTGTATTAAGGGGAATCTTTATCAGTTTAAAGTGTAAAGATCCTTTTGGGAGTTTGCTGGCTATTGGCATTTCCTCCATGATAGGAATTCAGACATTCATTAATCTTGCGGGGATTTCCGGTGTTATGCCGCTTACTGGTGTGACACTTCCTTTTATCAGCTATGGAGGCTCATCCCTGCTTCAGCTTTCGATTGCAATGGGAATTCTAGTAAATGTATCTATGTTCGTTAATTATGAACAAAAATATAAAAATAAAAATGAGCAGACAACACCGGAATCCCTGGAGCTTGATTCCGAAAAAACATTTTCTATTCGTAAATAAGCACAGATACCTTATAAGTGCTTTATTTATACATCAATCAGCGAAATTTTAGCTGATTACATAATTGCTTCCTTCAGGGAGCTGCCAATCAAAGTTATTTGGGCCGGTTAGTGGGAAACCACCCGGCTTTCAACTTAGATTTGGCAGAATATTGCCAAAAAATACATATAGATGGGGTGTTTAGCTTGAGCCGAAGAATTAACAAGGTATTAGTAGCCAACAGGGGAGAGATTGCCATTCGTGTGTTCCGTGCATGCACAGAACTGGATATCCGAACAGTAGCAATCTATTCAAAAGAGGATTCAGGTTCCTATCACAGATATAAAGCAGATGAAGCATATCTGGTAGGAGAGGGAAAGAAACCGATTGATGCTTATCTTGATATTGAGGGAATCATAAATATTGCAAAAAGCAGTGATGTTGATGCCATTCATCCAGGTTACGGATTTCTGTCTGAAAATATAGAATTTGCAAAACGCTGTGAGGAAGAGGGCATTAAATTTATCGGCCCTGCTTCTATGCACCTTGATATGTTTGGAGATAAAGTTAAAGCAAGAACGCAAGCGATGCTTGCTGAAATTCCGGTTATTCCCGGAAGTGACGGCCCGGTAAGAAGCTTGGAGGAAGTAATCAGCTTTGGCAAAAATCATGGATTTCCGATTATTATTAAAGCTTCACTGGGCGGCGGGGGAAGAGGCATGCGCATCGTAAGAAGCTTGGAGGAAGTAAAGGAATCCTATGAACGTGCAAAATCAGAAGCAAAAGCAGCATTTGGAAATGATGAGGTATATGTTGAAAGATTCATTGAAAGACCTAAGCATATAGAGGTTCAAATTATTGGTGATCATGAAGGGAATATTGTTCATCTATATGAAAGAGATTGTTCAGTCCAAAGGCGCCACCAGAAGGTTGTTGAAGTTGCTCCTTGCGTTTCTCTTCCGGAAAAATTGAGAGACGATATTTGCCAGGCTGCAGTCAACCTGATGAAGAAGGTGGATTATATAAATGCCGGAACTGTAGAATTCCTTGTTTCTGGAGATCAGTTTTATTTCATTGAAGTAAATCCGCGTGTACAGGTTGAGCATACGATCACCGAGATGGTGACCGGGGTGGATATTGTACAAACGCAAATTTTAGTGGCTGAAGGCCACACACTTCACAGCAAAGAAGTTGGTGTTCCTAAACAGGAAAACATTCATGTACATGGATATGCCATTCAATCTCGTGTTACAACCGAAGATCCTCTAAATAACTTCATGCCAGATACAGGACGGCTTATGGCATATAGATCCGGCGGCGGCTTCGGCGTGCGCCTGGATGCGGGCAATGGTTTCCAAGGGGCAGTGATTACACCTTATTATGATTCACTGCTTGTAAAACTTTCAACACACGCAATGACTTTCCAGCAGGCAGCATCAAAAATGGTGCGAAACCTGCAGGAATTCCGGATCAGAGGCATTAAAACAAATATCCCGTTCCTTGAGAATGTGGTGAAACATGAGAAATTTTTAAGGGGAGAATATGATACTTCCTTTATTGATGAAACTCCTGAACTGTTCCTTTTCCCGAAAAGGAAGGACAGAGGAACAAAAATGCTGAATTATATCGGGAATGTAACGGTTAATGGATTCCCGGGCATTGAGAAGAAAAAACGTCCGGTATTTGAAGTGCCGCGTGTACCAAAATTAAAATACAGCACAGATTATCAGGATGGTACAAAGCAAATTTTAGATAATCAGGGTCCTGAAGGGCTTGTTAAATGGATTAAAGAGCAAAAAGAAGTTCTTCTCACCGATACTACCTTCCGTGATGCTCATCAATCATTGCTGGCGACACGAGTAAGGACAAATGACTTGAAACATATTGCAGAACCGACAGCAAAATTGCTTCCGGATATGTTTTCATTCGAAATGTGGGGCGGAGCAACTTTTGATGTTGCCTATAGGTTCCTTAAAGAAGATCCTTGGGAAAGATTGCTTTCACTGCGCGAGAAGATGCCAAATGTGTTATTCCAGATGCTTCTTCGCGCTTCAAATGCGGTAGGATATAAAAACTATCCGGATAATGTGATAAGAGAATTTGTGGAGAAATCAGCCTATGCTGGTATTGATGTGTTCCGGATCTTCGATAGCCTGAACTGGGTCAAAGGTATGGAGGTCGCAATTGACGCTGTCCGCCAGACTGGAAAAATTGCTGAAGCTGCAATGTGCTATACTGGTGACATTTTGGATCCTTCCAGGACGAAATACAATCTTAAATACTATAAAGATCTTGCAAAAGAGCTTGAGAGTCAGGGAGCCCATATACTTGCCATTAAAGATATGGCAGGCTTATTAAAGCCTCAATCTGCATACACCCTGATCTCTGAATTGAAAGAAACTGTCGACATTCCGATTCATCTTCATACACATGATACGAGTGGAAATGGAATTTTCACATATGCAAAGGCTATTGAAGCTGGAGTGGATATAGTTGATACGGCCCTAAGCACAATGGCTGGATTAACATCTCAGCCTAGCGCTAATTCCTTATATTACGCCCTGCAGGGGAATGAAAGGAAACCTAATGTTGATATTCAGGCGCTGGAGCAGTTATCATATTACTGGGAAGATGTCCGCAAATACTACCAGGATTTCGAGAGCGGCATGAAGGCTCCGCATTCTGAAGTCTATCAGCATGAAATGCCAGGAGGACAATACAGTAATCTTCAGCAGCAGGCTAAAGCTGTGGGTCTCGGGGATAAGTGGGATGAAGTTAAGGACATGTATTCCCGAGTGAATCAAATGTTTGGTGATATTGTTAAGGTAACACCTTCCTCCAAAGTAGTAGGTGATATGGCGCTATTCATGGTGCAAAACCAGCTGACAGAGCAGGATGTTTTAAATAAAGGCAAGTCTCTGGATTTTCCTGACTCAGTTGTAGAGTTGTTTGAAGGTTATTTGGGACAGCCATATGGCGGATTCCCGGCAGAACTTCAGAAGGTCATATTAAAAGACAGGGAGCCAATTACTGTCCGTCCGGGAGAGCTTCTTGAAGATGTAGACTTTGATGAATTAAAAGAAAAACTTTTTAAAGAATTGGGCAGGCAGGTTACAAGCTTTGATGTCATTGCTTATGCACTTTATCCTAAAGTATTTATGGACTATATTAAGACCAGTGAACAGTTTGGTGATATTTCTGTACTGGATACCCCAACATTCTTATATGGATTAAGGCTGGGTGAAGAAGTAGAGATTGAAATTGAAACAGGTAAAACATTAATAGTCAAATTGGTTTCTATAGGCCAGCCTCAAGCCGATGGCACAAGAATTGTGTATTTTGAGCTAAACGGACAGCCTCGTGAAGTAAGCATAAAGGATGAAAGCATTAAAGCCACAGTAGCCACCAAGGTTAAAGCTGATCCGCATAATGAATGTCATATTGCTGCCAGCATGCCGGGAACTGTTATTAAGGCAGTTGTAGAAAAAGGTGAAAAAGTCGAAAAAGGCGATCATTTAATGATTACAGAAGCAATGAAGATGGAAACAACAGTACAGGCCCCATTCTCTGGAACAGTTAAAGACATCTACGTCTCAAACGGTGAAGCAATCCAGACAGGTGATTTATTGATAGAGCTATCTAAATAAACATAATAAAAGAGCTTCGGTAAAATGCCGAAGCTCTTTTATTTGATTCACTATGGGATAGAAGTAATGGTAGGGATGGCAGATTCCTCATTTTCCTCTTTTTCCCTTACTGCTGAAACAGCAAGCTCATTCTTTTTGCTTCGTGATGTAAGGAGGATAAAATAGCTTAATACTCCAAACAAGCAGGAAATGAAGAAGGCGTGGGCAAGGGCAATATACAAGTTAAGTCTGGTTAAAACAACCAATGCCCCTGCAGCAACCTGAAGTGACACTAAAATAAATGATACAATCCAGCCCCAATAAATAACTTTCTGCTCTTTATAATGCTTAATTGCAAGATAGGTAATATAGCCAATCCATATGAAAATTAATCCGGCAGCTGCACGGTGACCCATCTGCACCCATTCATACATATTTTCCGGAAGAGCGAAGGATCCGTTGATACAAAGCGGCCAGTCACGGCAAACAAGACTGGCATTAACATGGCGGACAAGAGCACCGCTGTAAACAACAGCATAACTGTATATAGAAACTCCAATAATATGTTTCCTCATTCTTTTATCAATAATGAGCTTCTCTGCCTGGAATTTCTTATCTACTTCAAAAATCAGCAGGGTCAGCAGCAGGACAGAAGCAAATGATATTAAAGAAATGCCGAAATGAAGGGCAAGTACAAAATCAGACTGCCCCCAAACTACTGCGGCCGCCCCAATTAAAGCCTGCAGGACAAGAAAAAAGAACGAAGTCAGCGATAAAAACTTTGTCTCTCTAATATGACCTATTTTTCTCCATGTCCAAATCGATAATATAAGAACCATAAACCCAACAGAGCCTGAAACTAGTCTGTGTGCTAATTCAATTATCAATTCAGGAGTAATATCGCTTGGAACAAATTCGCCATTGCAAAGCGGCCAGGATTTCCCGCATCCCATTCCTGATTCGGTTTTTGTTACCAAAGCACCGCCCAGCAAAATTAAAAGCATGCCGATTGTTGTTAGAACGGCAAACCACTTTAAAGATCGTTGCAACGCCTTTCACCTTCTTTAATAATTCTTTGTTTTCAAAAGAGAAAATAATTTTATTACTATTTTTTGTCCGTAATCTATCTTAACAAAGATTCTATAAAAAGCCATATAGGAATGTGCGTCCATTTACTTTTTCGATAGTACAGGAATACAGCTATTTTTACAACAGATATTAAAATTAAAAAGTTAATTATAGTAAAAAAGGTTGAAACTTGTAATGGAGTTTGCTAGAAATATAAAGGGGGTATAAATTGGATATTCCTGTCGCGGAAAATATCACAAAATACATAAAAGTTAGTATTTTATCTCCTAAAAGTTTTCTGAAGCAGCTTTATTATCTCAAAGAAGCAACCTTTCTTTAAGTGAATTTTATTTTTGACACAAATTAGTCATAAATTATTCTAAAAAAATTCACAAAAGAGTTTTAAAGTGTGATTTAATATACAGAGAAATGGTTTGGCTTTCATTAAATAATAAACAGCTTAGTTACATTATAAATAGTAGAAAACTATTAGAATGATTGTTATTCATCTAGGGTTTACCCCTCGTTTTTTATCGCGAATATGGCTTTGAGGGCGATTATGCTATATAGTAGGTGTAGTGCTAAGATAGCTCTTTTGCGATAAGGGATAAAGGAGGAAATTATATGTCTAACTCACGGGCTTTGAGTGATGCTGCTATAGAGGACAGTGAGCGAAGCCTTCAAAAAGATATACCTGAGACTACAGTTTGGAAGGATTTCCTTGCACTTATCAAAATTGGTATTGTAAATTCCAATCTGATTACAACCTTCACCGGTCTTTGGCTTGCTTTGCACTTTTCCGGTAAAGGCTTTTTCAATAATCTCGATCTGGTTCTTTTTACCATAATTGGCTCTTCACTGATTATTGCAGGCTCGTGCAGCTTAAATAATTATATTGACCGCGACATTGACCCACTGATGGAAAGAACTAAAGGGAGGCCAACTGTAACAGGGAAAGTAAACCCTGGCAAAGTGGCTATCTTAAGTTTCCTTCTTCTTGGCCTTGGTACGGCCTTTTTAATGTTTACAACAAAAGCAGCAGTTGTAATTGGATTGATTGGCGTTTTCAGCTATGTTGTCTTATATACAATGTGGACGAAACGCAGGTTTGTATCCAATACGATTGTTGGGAGCATTTCAGGTGCAGTACCCCCGCTGATTGGCTGGGCTGCTGCGGATGGCAATCTTGATCCAATGGCTTGGGTGCTGTTCGCTATCGTGTTTATCTGGCAGCCGCCTCATTTTTATGCACTTGCAATGAGACGGGTGGAGGAATACCGTGCTGCTGGAGTTCCAATGCTTCCAGTTGTAAAAGGGTTTAAAACCACTAAGAGGCATATTTATATTTGGGTTGCTGCATTATTGCCGCTGCCGTTCCTGATGCCATCACTTGGATTGCCTTTCTTGATCCTGGCCACGGTTTTAAACGTCGGCTGGTTATTGACGGGGTTATATGCCAGAAAGTTTAAAGATGATATAAAATGGGCTACATTAATGTTTGTATACTCCCTGCAATATCTGACCATCATGTTTGTAGCCATGGTAATCATCACACTTATTTAACTTAGTTAGGAAATTCTTTCTTTCGCTAGTATCGAGAGGGGATTTATCCATATTTTTTGATCAAACAATTCAAAAAATGAAATTTTTACGAAAGAGGGGTTTGATTAAGCTATGAAAAGGCTTGCAAAGTGGCGTCTTTTTTCTCTGTTTGCAATGATGGCGCTCATTCTTTCCGCTTGCTCCGGCAAACCGTATTTATCTACGCTGAAACCTGCCGGCGAAGTGGCGCAAACACAATTTGATTTGATGGTGTTAAGTACTGCAATAATGGTAGGAGTAATTGCGGTCGTAACAGTAATCTTCTTTATTGTTGTTGTGAAATTCCGCCGCAAGGACGACAGAATTCCAAAACAAGTTGAAGGAAGCCACAAACTGGAAATTATTTGGACTGTTATTCCTATTCTTTTGCTTCTAATTCTTGCTGTACCTACAGTTTCAGCTACCTTTAAGCTTGCAGATGTAAGCCCAATGGAAAAAAAGAATGAAGAAGGCAAAACAGATGCACTAGTTGTTAATGTGCGTGCAAATTTATACTGGTGGGAATTCGAATATCCAAACCAGGAAATTATCACTGGCCAGGAATTAGTTGTGCCAACGGATGAAAAAGTATATTTCAATCTTATTGCTTCTGATGTTAAGCACTCCTTCTGGATTCCTGCTGTAGGCGGTAAGCTGGATACTAACACTGAAAACGTAAATAAATTCTGGCTGGAGTTTGACGGTGAAAAAGCTGCTGAAGCAGATAATTACTTCTATGGAAAATGTGCTGAGCTTTGCGGTCCTTCCCATGCTTTGATGGATTTCAAAGTTAAAGCGGTTCCACGTGATCAATTCGATCAATGGGCAACAGCAATGAAGGACGTAAAAGAACCTAAACAGGCAGAAACAGATCTGGCTCAAGCTGGTCAGGAAGTCTTCAACAACAGCTGTATCGGCTGTCATGCTGTAACGCCAGCGAATACTGCTCCTGAAGCAGCTCGTCTAGCTCCTAACTTAACAAACTTCGGTGATAGAGACCGTATTGCCGGTATCCTTGACCATACTGAGGAAGATTTAAAAGATTGGTTGAGAGATCCAGAAACATACAAACCTGGTAACAAAATGACAGGTACTTATGGTGAATTGACTGAAGAAGAGCTTGATGCCCTGACAGAATACTTAATGGGCTTGAAAGTTATGGAACAATAGGGGATTTTTTGAAAAGGGAGGTAAAATTGTGAGTACCTTAGCACAAAAAAAAGGTTTCGGAGCGGTTTTATGGGATTACTTAACAACAGTTGACCATAAGAAAATCGCAATCCTTTATCTTATAGCTGGCGGATTTTTCTTCTTGCTTGGCGGATTGGAAGCCATGTTCATCCGTATCCAGCTTGCAGTACCAAATAATGATTTTGTAAGTGCCGGATTGTATAATGAAATTTTAACTATGCACGGTACAACGATGATCTTTTTGGCAGCTATGCCACTAATTTTCGCTTTTATGAATGCAGTTATGCCACTTCAGATCGGTGCGCGTGACGTTGCATTCCCATTCTTGAATTCATTAGGATTCTGGCTGTTTTTCTTTGGTGGAGTTTTCTTAAACCTATCATGGTTCTTAGGCGGAGCTCCTGATGCAGGCTGGACTTCTTATGCTTCTTTATCACTTGCATCTGAAGGCCATGGTATTGACTTCTATGCACTTGGCTTGCAGATATCCGGTGCCGGTACGTTAATCGGGGGTATCAACTTCCTTGTTACAATCATTAACATGCGTGCTCCTGGTATGACTTACATGCGTATGCCTATGTTCACTTGGGCAACATTTGTTACATCAGCATTAATTCTATTTGCATTTCCTGCTTTAACAGTTGGGCTATTCCTGTTAGTCTTTGACCGTATGTTTGGATCTAACTTCTTTGATCCTGCTATGGGCGGTAATACAATTATCTGGGAGCACTTCTTCTGGATTTTTGGTCACCCTGAAGTTTATATCTTGATATTGCCGGCTTTCGGTATTTTCTCCGAGATTTTTGCGATTTTTTCAAGAAAGCGCCTGTTCGGATACTCTTCCATGGTATTCGCGACGGTACTTATTGGTTTCTTAGGATTCATGGTATGGGCTCACCATATGTTTACAACTGGTATGGGTCCGATTGCAAACGCGATTTTTGCTGTTGCTACAATGGCGATTGCTGTACCAACAGGTATTAAGATTTTCAACTGGCTATTTACAATGTGGGGCGGAAGCATCACTTTTACAACACCGATGCTTTGGGCTATTGCTTTTATTCCTTCATTCGTAGCCGGCGGTGTTACAGGTGTCATGCTTGCATCTGCTGCACAGGATTATCAATACCATGACACCTACTTTGTAGTTGCCCACTTCCATTATGTTATTGTCGGCGGTGTTGTGTTTGCTTTATTTGCAGGTGCTCACCTTTACTGGCCAAAAATGTTCGGTACAATGTTAAACGAGTTCCTTGGGAAAATTACGTTCGTATTATTCTTTATTGGATTCCATTTAACATTCTTTATCCAGCATTTCCTTGGACTTTGGGGAATGCCGCGCCGTATCTTCACTTTCCTTCCAGGACAGGGACTTGACACGGCTAACATGGTAAGTACTGTAGGTGCTTTCTTCATGGCAATTGCAGTCATCATTTTGCTGATTAATATTGTTATTACAAGTGTTAAAAATGAAAAAGTTGGAAATGATCCTTGGGGAGACGGCCGTACTTTAGAGTGGGCCATTCCATCACCGCCTCCGTTCTATAACTTCAAGCAGCTTCCGCTAGTTCGCGGTCTTGATGCATACTGGCTTGAAAAAATGGAAGGCAAAAAAGGCATGTCACCTGCTGAGCCTCTGGGTGATATTCATATGCCGAACAACTCTTTCATTCCATTTGTAATTTCTTTAGGTCTATTTATTGCTGCATTCGGTGCGATGTACCGTGCGGAACACAGCTGGGGTATTCCAGTACTAATCTTTGGTATGCTAATTACTCTAGGTTCCATGTTTGTTCGTTCTGTCAAGGATGACCATGGATATCACATTCATAAAGAAGATTTGGAAGATAGTAATGATAAGGGGGTTAAGGCATAATGGCTGCTGAACAAAAAATGACGTATGAAACTTGGCCTGCGTCGCCTGAAAAGCAAACCCTCGAAGCCAAGAACAAATTCTTAGGTTTCTGGTTTTTCCTTGGGGGAGAGACAGTTCTTTTCGCCTCCCTCTTTGCAACATACCTTGCTTTAAAAGACAAAGTACCTAGCAGTGATATGGCTCTGGCGAAAGACTTGTTTGAGATTCCATTGGCATTCATTATGACAATGCTATTATTAACAAGCTCGCTGACAAGCGTTTACGCTATGTACCACATGAAAAATTTCAACTTTAAAAAGATGCAGCTTTGGCTTGGAATTACAGTGCTGCTTGGACTTGGATTCCTTGGTCTGGAAATTTACGAGTTCAATCACTATGTGCATGAATTCCATCATAGCTTCACAAGTAGTGCTTTTGGTTCAGCCTTCTACACTTTAGTTGGTTTCCATGGTGCCCACGTGGCATTCGGTTTACTATGGATCACTACTTTAATGATCCGCAACAGCAAAAGAGGATTAAGCCTTTACAATGCTCCTAAATTTTATGTTGCCAGCCTTTACTGGCACTTTATCGACGTTGTTTGGGTATTCATCTTCACAGTAGTATATTTAATGGGAATGGTGGGATAAACTGATGGCAACTCAACAACCAAACTCAGGTAACCCAAGAGTAGACATTGAATATAGACGCAAAAAAAGTGCAGAAGAGATGAAACATCAAGTCATCACGTTTGCACTAATGATTTTCCTGACAATTGTTGCGTTCGTAGCAGCAGGTTACGAAGGTTTCTCTGGATGGTTCATTGTACCGTTCATCTTGATTCTTGCTCTCGTGCAAGTAATCTTCCAATTATATTATTTCATGCATATGAGCCATAAAGGTCATGAAGCACCTGCTATGTTCTTATATTCCGGAGCATTTGTCGGATTTATCACAATCATTGCTTTCTTGACAGTTATTTGGTGGTAAGTATAAGAGAAAATCGGCTGATGGGCCGGTTTTCTTTTTATGTAGCGCAGCTTTTTCGATACTTTAAGCAGTTCCCTCTATATTGAGATTAAAGATTGAAAAGAGTATAATAATACTTGGCAATATGGAAAGAGTTTTAAGTGGTTATATGTGTGGTTGAGTTTTTTGGAGATTGAGCATTATTTAATGAGGTGATAGCATGTCTTTAGAAATATTCGGTTTCCGTGCACTTTGGAGTCCATATTTCTTTTTATTTGTACTATTAATTCTTGCAGGCTACTATATGTTAACAATTAAGTACCGTGGAAAGTTCAAAAATAGTGAGCCTTTAACAAGAAGGCAGGGTGTATATTTTACAGTCGCGATGGTCGTGTTATATGTAATTAAAGGTTCCCCTGTTGATCTGATGGGCCATTTAATGTTTTATGCTCATATGACTCAGATGGCTATCCTGTATTTGGTTGTTCCTCCCCTTGTTGTCATGGGAGTCCCTCAATGGGTATGGAGAGCAGTAGTTAATCACAAAGCTATTAAACCTGTATTCGGTCTTTTTACAAGGCCTTTAATAGCATTATTCTTGTTTAATGGAGTATTTTCCATTTACCACATACCGGATGTTTTTGATGTGGTCAAAACGGATATGATGCTTCACACTGTGTATACATCTGCTCTGTTCCTCCTTGCGATTTTTATGTGGTGGCCAACAATTAATGAGCTTCCTGAAATGGAGTCACTGGACGGTTTAAAAAAGGTAGGTTATATTTTTGCAAATGGTGTTTTATTGACACCTGCATGTGCACTGATCATTTTTGCAGATACCTCAATGTATAGCACATATTCTGATCCGAATGCCTGGGCGCAGGCCCTGCAGCTGTGTGTTCCATCGGCAACATTGGCAAGCCTGAACCTCAGCGGACCGGAGATGTTTAATTCTATGTCCCTTATACATGATCAGCAGCTTGGCGGGGTAATAATGAAGATTATCCAGGAAATTGTCTATGGCATTTTCCTGGCACAAATATTCTATGCCTGGTACAAAAAAGAACAGGAAGTTACACCTGCAGAGGAAGAATCAAAGCTTAATCCACATTTAGTAAAATAAGCAGAAAACTCCAGTCAGCGGCTGGAGTTTCTTTTTAAAAAAAATGATAGATTTTGCCTTTTTTGTTACTTATACTATGAAATATATCACCTAGGAATTAATAAATAGTGAACATTTAAGGAACTTTTATTAAAAGCCCATACACTTTGTTGAAAAAAGCAGTGTACTCTAATAAAATTAACTTTGTGATAATAACATCGTGCTAGAATTTCAAACCGATATTGGAGAGAGGAAGAATTTATGGAATACTCATTGCCTTTACTGCCTACCATCAGCACGACCTTTATTGTGCTCAGTGCGATAACTGTTGCGATTGGGTGGGTGCAAATTAGCAAAAAGAAGCTTGAAGCCCATAAGAAAACAATGACTTTGGCTGCTGTATTTGCTGTTATTTTCTTTATCATTTATGCCAGCAGAACAGTTTTTATTGGAAACACTGCTTTTGGAGGCCCTGATGATATAAAAATTTATTATACAATCTTTTTAATTTTCCATATCACACTTGCTACAGTAGGAGCAGTATTAGGAATTATCTCGTTATATACTGGCTATAAAAATAAAGTGGCAGTGCATAGGAAATTAGGTCCTGTTACTAGTGTAGTCTGGTTCTTTACCGGCATCACCGGTGTAGCTGTATATTTGCTGCTGTATGTTTTCTATCATGGAGGAGAAACAACCTCAGTTATCAAGGCTATTTTGGGAACGTAATAGGTTAAAGATGCCGCTGTCTATTTAGCGGTATTTTTTTATGCTCATAATAATGCCCTTCTGCCCATTTTAAAAGGACTTATTAAGTTTAGAGCGAATATTAATAATGATATTTAACCGGGAGTGAGTAATGTGTTGTTAAGAAAATTATCAGAGAGTGAATATATAGAGGCTATTAACCTTTCGATGTATGCCTTTCAATACAATGTGCCGGAAACTGATATCCCTGCCCGGCAGGAACTATTAAAAAAACATACTATTTTCGGTATCTGGGAAGAGCAAAATTTGGCTGCCAAGCTTCACATCATCCCTCTTAAAGTTCAAATTAATGGAATTGATTGGGAAATGGGGGGCATTGCAGGTGTGGCAACCTACCCTGAATTCAGAAGAAAGGGTTATGTCAGCAGCCTGATAAAGCATGCTTTATCTGAGATGAACAAAGAGGGTCAGCTATTTTCATTTTTGCACCCTTTTAATATTTCTTTCTATCGGAAATATGGATGGGAGATTTTCACCGAATATAAGAAAACAATTATTAACAAAATAGATTTAGAAATGGCAGGCAAATCTTCAGGTACCATTAAGCGTTTTACCAAAAAACAGCACATAAAAACCATCGAGAAGATTTACAGAGAATATATGCTGCGGTACTCAGGAGGGCTGGTCAGAGATTCATATTGGTGGAAGAACTTTGTTTATTCAGACTACCAGATTGCGGTGTATTTTGACGAAGCAAGTGAAGGGCAGGGCTATATACTATTTAAAGTAAAAGACAATAAAATGGACGTCGAAGAATTTGCAGCTTTAAATCAGGAAGCAAGAGTGAATTTATGGAATTTTATCTGTCAGCATGATTCAATGGTTGAGGAAGTAAAGATCATTACATCAGTACACGATCCATTTCCTTTTTACCTGAATCAGCCCAATTTAAAAATGGAGGTATTCCCGTACTTTATGGGAAGAATTGTCAATGTTGAAAAGTGTCTCTGCCAATATTCATTCCTTGATAATAATGAAAATGTCTTTCTGCATGTTGAGGATCACCATGCCCCATGGAATAATGGAAGCTACTTAATTGCTGACAATGGTGTCAGAGTTTTTAAAGAGAAAGAAGGTAGCCAATGCACAAACCCTCCAGCCAGAGGTCTGCATATATCTATCAATGCCCTTTCAGCTATTATTATTGGCTATAAGCGGCCAATGGAGTTATATGAATTGGGCGAAATGAAAGGTTCCAGAAATGATGCAGAAATACTTGAAAGAAAAGTTCCTTTGCAAAAATCCTTTTTCTATGACTTTTTTTAAGGAAATTCATTTAGAGGGGTATATAGAAAGAAAAAGCGTCCAAGCGGACGCTTTTTTACTTGTTAATACAGTTTAAATTTTGAAATTCATCTTAATTAGGCCTGCTTCTTTTGCCGAATTAAAGACAATTACCAGTAATGGGCCAATGATGAAGCCCAGAATCCCAATGAGTTTCAGTCCAAGATACATGGCTATTAATATGGCAAGCGGGTATAGCCCTATATGGGTGCCCATTACTTTGGTTCAACAGTCCTCCGGATAATTAAGAGGACGGCTGCAAGAATTGCCAGTTGAGTACCCATAGCTAAATCTCCGGTTAGAAGGTGGAACAGAGCCCATGGCCAAGAATGACGATGGAACCAATAATAGGGATAAAGTCAATAATCCAAATGATCATAGACATTATTAATGCTATTTCTGGATTGATAAAAATGAGTCCCCTTTCCCAATTTTGATAACCATACAAAGACCGTAACACTTTAATTATAGTTTGCATTAAATATTATAAAATCTAAAACAACATATAAATAATGGATTTAATCCTGAGAGATTTTAGCCCGGTAAATAATAAATCGTACAGAAAGAAGTGAAATGAAGATGCATAATGATCATCTTGACTTCGAGACGATTAAGGCAGCCAGTGATATAATCTCCGCAATAGTAGAATCCAGCCTGCAGGAAAGAGAAAGTGTCATTCCTTTTAATTATGAAAGATTCACTTTCTTTAAGAAGAAAAAAAATCCCATATCAATATATTTTAAGAACAGTGAAGTATATTTGAAAATTAAGCTTAACATTAAAAAGGGGAAAAATTTAATGGAGGAAACTCTTCATATTCAGAAAGAAATCAAAGATGAAATTGTTCATTTAACAGGATTGAAAGTAAAAAGAGTGGATCTCTCAATTGAAAAAATAGTTCCTGCTGGAAGCGGACTTTCGGAACCCTGATTGCTAAATTTTACTGCTCAAACAGTTAATGTAAAAAGACGCATGATGTTCATGCGTCTTTTCCATGCAGAAAATACTTCATTAATCATAATGAAAAAGCAAAATTACTCAGCAAATTGGTCAATCTCTGCTTTGATCTCACTTAGAGTTTTTTCGCATTGACTTACTAATGATTTCGGGAAGCTTTCTCCTTCACCGTATTCTACACCATGAGGATAATAATGTTTGCCAAGCAGCGGAGTCATGAGCTGAATAGTTGCTCTATGTGCTCCTACATCTCCTTCAGCAGCATATCCAAACACACGAAGGTAAAATACACCTTCTTTTAATTCGAACTTACGGTCATATGTAACTCTTTCATAATCCCATTGCCCTTCACGGACTAGGCCGTGTGAAAGCATTACTTCATCTAAGCGGGTTAAGTCTGCTTTTTTAGTTTCCAGACCTGTGTTTTCAAATTTCATAATTGTCCCTCCTGAAAACAATCCATGGTTCAAATGAATGATCCATGCATAATTTTAACAAGTTTATCTCAAATTTAATAATAGTAGAAAAAAGCATAACATGCAACGGATTCATGCAAGAAAACCAACCTGCTCTTAAAGAACGTTAATTGAAATGCCATAATTAAAGCATGGCTGCATTATGTATGCAAATAGAATGCACAGCTGCCAAACTGTGAAAGGGGAAGCGTCAATTGCCGAAATTCAAAGTCATAAGTATCTTCTTTCTTCTAATATTTTTAACAGCACATCCTGCGGAGGCCGCAATAGAGTACAGAGTTGAAAAAAAGGACACTCTTTGGGAAATTGCGCTAAGGTTCCAGAAGGATTTACAAGATATTGTTATTAGCAACCCTCAGATAGAAAACCCTGATTTAATTTTTCCGGGTGAAATTATTATCATTCCTGACCATGGAAGAAAGATTGCTATCCCAAAAATGGATGTCAATGAAAATGCTCTTATCGAGCTTGCAAACGAAAAACGAAAAGAATTAAGGTTAAAGCCTTTGTCTGTAGATCTGCATCTGGCTGGTGCAGCTAAGAAAAAATCTTTGGATATGATGAAATTTGAATATGTTTCACATAATTCTCCTACATATGGAAACCCTACAGTAATGTTAAGAAATCAGCAAATTTCTTTTCTGACCGTAAAGGAGAATATCGGAGCGGGCTATAAAACAGCAGATGAAATGTTTGCAGCCTGGATGAATTCCTCAGTCCACCGTGAAAATATTCTGAGCAAAAGTGCTACACATATAGGTACAGGATATGTTCAAGGGGGTTTGCACGGTCATTATTGGACCATTTTCATTGTTGAAAAAAATAAAGGAGGATAAAAGGATGGAAAAGATTCGCGATATTATGACCGATCATGTTGAAAGCTGTTCTCTATTGGACAATGTGTATGAAGTGGCAGTAAAGATGAAGGAATTAAATGTAGGAGCAATCCCGATTGTGGATAATGATAAGCTCGTCGGAATGATTACCGACCGTGATATCGTTCTTCGCTGTGTGGCTGAAAAGCATCCGGCTTCATCCAAAGTGGAAGAAATTATGAGCAGCCATTTAGTAACTGTAACCAAGGACACAGAGGCTCGAGAAGCTGCACGGTTGATGGCTGAACATCAAATTCGGAGACTCCCTGTTGTGGAAGGTGACAGGCTTGTAGGAATAGTCTCCCTTGGGGATTTTGCCGTCCGTCATTTAACTGATGACCAGGCTGGAGAAGCGCTTACTGATATTTCAAAACACGAAGGTGAAGTACAGCATTAAGAGGACACCACTATGGTGTTCTTTTTTGTTTATAGTAAAACATTGCATACTGAACTCATTGAAAAGAATAGATAATCAATACACCTAATGGTATGATTAAAAAGTAGAGACAATTCAATTTTATTCAAATTCAGCACGGGGAACATCCTGCATGTTATACTTTTACAAACTTTAAATACAATGAATGAGAGAAGGAAGGGACGGTACTCTGCGAGCACTTTTTCGAATTTTAGTTTTAATTTCCATTTTTTTAGCAGTTGGATTTTACATAGATATCGGGCGGAATGAAAAAGGGGAAATACTCGTAAATCAGGAAAATACACAGCCTGGTGCAATTAAGAACATGAATAATAATAAAAATGACCTATCTTCCAATACAGGGTTTCCTGAAAAAGGATTGGCATCGCTGATGGGAAAATCAGCTGCGGAGCTTAAAGACAGTTTAGGGGCACCGTCCAGAATTGATTCTTCTTTATATGGTTACGATTGGTGGATATATAATATAAGCGATACGGAGTACATTCAGGCTGGTGTCAGTAAGAATAAAGTGATCAGTATGTTTGCGACAGGTGAAGATGCTGACATAAATCCTTTCAAAATTGGACAGCCAATCGGTGAATTATATGCTTCTGTCTTTTTTGAAACAGATTTCAATCTTAAGGTAGGGGATAGTTCATATCGTTTAGAATTGTCTGAAGATGATCTCAACACAAGGCCTTTAGTTATGGTTGGTGAGTATTATGCTCAGCTGTATATTGATAGATTTTCTGGAACACTCTCCAGTGTAAGGCTGATGGATGCAGCCACTTTGATTAAGCTTCGCCCGTATGAAATGGTTTACCGCGGTGAACTATTAGAGCCTCCTCTGCCTTCTCCTGCCTTTGAGGAAGAGGTAGAGAGAGCCAAAGAAAGGCAAATATTTGACCTTACAAATGTTATAAGGGTCAGGCATCATCTGCAGCCGCTTAAATGGGATGAATTGACTGCAGCTGCAGCTTTTGCCCATAGTAAAGATATGTATGAAAACAATGACTTTTCGCATACGTCCAAAACTTATGGGGATTTGTCTGATCGGCTAGAAGCTGGAGGAATCTCGTATGAAACTGCCGGGGAAAATATTGCTGCGAATTATACAGATGCCCCCGCTGTCGTTGAAGGATGGCTAAACAGTAAAGGCCATCGTGATAGTTTGCTGAACGAAGAATTTACCCATCTCGGAGTTGGAGTATATAAAAAGCATTTTACTCAAAATTTCATAAAAAAAACTGATAAAGAAAGTTAAAGTGAAAAAGAGCCAAATGAGGCTCTTTTATTCTTTGGTAGAAATTGTTTTTTCAGGAATGTCAATACGGCCCACCTGAAAAAAATCGTCCTTCCAATTTCCATACAGGTGAACGGAATCACCAATTGCTACAGACGGGATTTTGGCACTTTTCATCATAGGGGTAATTTTTTTAATTTTGGAATACTTTTTTTCCTTAGATTGGATGGCCAGTTCAAGAACATGTATATAGCGGTAATAATAAAAGCGCTGCCTGCTCTCGCTTATGTGGACCACTTCACCCGAAATAATGGCTTCTTCGGGTACGGTGTTTAAGCTATCCCATTCTTCATAACTTTCGCGCATTTCCTTTCTTGTCAGCCAATAAAAATAAAGGCAGATTATCGGTATAACAATAGCAGTGACCATCTTCCCACCTGCTCTTATTTATTAACGTTTTTCTTTTCAATGATAAAAAAGCTGCCTGTTGCCTGGGCGATTTTTTTTCCATCCGACCGAAATACATCTGCAGATAATACCATGCTTTTTGTGCCTTTGTGGTCAATAGTTGCCCTGCATGTCACATAGTCCCCTTTACCGACTGCAAGATAATGAACATTTAACTGTGTAGTAACGGCTCCGAAACCTTCAGGAAGAAGTGAGGCAGCAAGAGTTCCCATAGCAGAATCAATAATTGTTGCGGTTATCCCCCCATGGAGAATTCCAAGCGGATTATTGACCAACGAACTCAAAGGTATAGTCAGTATGCATTCCTCTTCGGATATTTGCCGTTCCATATGAAGAAGTCCGCCTATATAAGAGCTGTTCTGCCCGGTTTGTTTTTTATGTAATCCTAAAAGCAGAGATTCTAAAGCGCTCAATTCCTCTTCAGTTGCATTTTTGGTGCACTGATTAAATAATTCCATTAGATCTATATCCATTAATATTCACCTTTCGATAACTTTCTGCATTCATATATTATCATTAATGGCAGAATTTTTGTATTTATTTATTGGATGAATCAAGCAGGCAATTCTTTCACCTTTCCCATTCATATTCATATGATAGATATTATAGGCATTTGCATCAGAACGAGGTGATACGGCATGTCCAAAACTAAACTTCATCCCTCTGTCGAAAAATTTAAAGAGTTTGTTAAACAGAATCCCCGAATTATTAAAGAAGTCAGGGCTGGGAATACAACGTGGCAGGAATTATATGAGGATTGGTATTTGCTTGGGGAAGAAGATTCAAGATGGGATTTCTATAAAGAAAACAAAGATGATGCACAAAAGCCAGAAGAGAAAAAAAGTGACTGGATGGGCAGCATTATGGGAACTCTTAAGCAAATGGATGCCAATCAAATGCAGGGCTATATAAATAATCTCAGCCAGGCTCTCTCCGCAGTACAGGGGGTTATTTCCCAATTTCAAGGCGGCGGCTCGAAACCATCCGGAGGCTCGAAGCCCAGTGTGACCAAACCAAGCAGCCCTTTTACATTTAAAAAAGATTAAGGGGTTGAACAGATGAGAAAAGATATTGTCGAGTATCTTGAACAAAAAAAGGAACTTAAGCATTTTATCCGTGAGCAGGCTCATTGGTATAGGACCTTGAGCAGAAATCCGCACGAAATTCAATCTCTTGAAGTGGCCGCCCTGCATTATCATAAGAAAACGATTCCCCATCAAGTGGAAAAGTTTACAAATGGAGTCCAGATGGCTTCTATGATGATGAGCATGTTTCAGGCCATGAATTCTCAATCCAGTTAGAAAGCCTTTCTCGTAATCGAGAGGGCTTTTTATTTTTGATAAAGAGTAAAAAGTACTCTCAGAGCAAACACTAACTTATGAAATAGGTACGGAACTCATGATTAAGGAGTGTAATGTAATGAAAAGTCAAAAATACATCATTTTATTGCTCGTTTTTTTTGTGCTTGCAGCATGCCAAAAGGATCTGCCTGAACCGGAAACAAAAATGGATGCCGATTCAATTAGAAATGTTGAAGCAGCCTCGGCGATACCAGCTCCAGTCGCTGAATCCGGAAACAAAGATCCGTTTTTTGTCAGGCATCAAGTGAAAGGAAGAGACATTTTCGTTGAATGTATTGTGCAGGATGTTTCATTTAGAAAACATAGCAGCAAAGAAAAGGGCAAAATATTATTGTATATAAACGGCAAGAAGAAGGATGAAATCCACTCAGCAGCTTTTATTGTGAAGGGACTTCCATCAGGCAAGCACCGAATTGGACTGGAACTCATTAAAGGGAACAATGCTAAAGCATCCTCAAAAAAAGAGTTCATTGTCCTGATCCCTTAGTTTACTTGCTTTAGCTTTAAACCGTTTCATGATAAAATAAGAAACGGAGGTGGGCTATTTTGCTTGCTACATTAGAAAGAATGGCAATTTTGGACAAAGCTGACGAACTTGCAGCAGTGATAGTAGAATCCGAAGAGGCGGATCATTACCGCAAAAGTTTATATAAATTAAAGAACAGCCATGAAACACAAATAAAGATCCAGGACTTTGTCAAAGTGAAAGAACTGTATGAAGAAGTTCAGCGATTTGGCAAATATCACCCGGAATACAAGAAGGTGATGATGTCTATTAGGGAGCTAAAGCGCGACATGGATATGGATGATCATGTTGCAGAGTTCAGAAGAGCAGAAAACGGCCTGCAGAACCTGCTGGATGAGGTAAGTATGCTCATTGGGCGTTCTGTATCCGAACATATTAAAGTTCCGACAGGCAGCCCCTTCTTTGAATCAAGCTGCGGGGGCGGCTGCGGCTCTGGAGGCAGCTGTGGCTGCTCGGCTTAAAACCAGCAAATGCTGGTTTTTTTATTTTGGATTGGTATCACTTTTGAACCTTCCCATTGAAAACTGGCATTTCTCTATGCTAGACTGATTAAAACAACGATCGCTGAAGGGGAAAACTATATGCTTGGTCAAAGGCAGGGAATAATCGTCTGGCTTTATTCATTAAAGCAGGCAAAAATGTTAAGAAGATTTGGAAATGTGCATTATGTTTCAAAACGGCTGAAATATGTAGTGCTATATTGTGATCTTGCCGATACCGAAACAATTATGGAGAAAATAAATTCATATTCTTTTGTTAAAAAGGTGGAGCCATCCTATAAGCCGTTCCTAAAAACGGAATTTGAGAATTCAAAGCCTGATAAGGCGAAAGAATATGATTATAAGATGGGAATTTAAAAAGGCGTGAGCATAAGCTCATGCCTTTTTTAGTATTTTATTGAAGCGGTGCAATATAGTGATTAAGCCTTAAGATTCCAATCAAGTACTGATAATATAATTCCTTTTCAGTAAAAATAGTTGAAGGTTTTACTGACAGCTGAATAATTTCTTTATTCAAATCAGTTGCTGCCTCAGCGAATAATTCATACCGTTTATTCGGTGCAGCTTTTGGATTAGGTACCCCTTCCCTGCAAATATATAACGGCTGAAATCCGCCAGGGTCTGTCGGCTTCAATATTACTGCCAGGGATGTAACTTCTTTATTATTAATGCTCGTGTGGAACGCTGTCATGTGGGACAATCGATCTTTATTAGCACGGGCAATTTCAATTAATTCATAAATATCAGAGTATCCCTCTCCAATTTCTATAAAACGCTGTATCAAAAATAGAACCCCCTTAAAAACTTTATAGCATACACTTCTTTAAATAAATGTCTTTTGTCCATCCATACTTTATCATTTTCAGCATAAAAATAAAAGTAGCACCTAATAAGCAGGAGGGGAGAGTGACTGAATGCTTTACCTTTTTCTTTCGATGACAGTACTTCTATGGGCAGCATACTTGGTAAAGTCGGATATTTCTACAATTGAAAAAAAGCATATTCATCATATGAATGGTTTTGTTGTAGTTTCCATCATTGCAGCACTCAGTGCAAAAGGGCTGCTGGCAGCTTATAATATGGATGTCTTTTCTCTGTCCCTTGGCGAGCTTGAAGAATTTATGGCGTCACAAGACCTATCATTCGAGGAATGGGCAGTTGCCTGCATAGGCATTGGGGATGACTGCAGCTTGTTAGATCAAAGCATGGATTTTGATTTTGCATGAAACAAGGTAATATTTCATAAAAATTATATAAAATTAATGTGACGGATGACCTTCCCTTTGGTATTGTTAGGTTAAAAGAAATTTAACTAAGAGGGCATAGCAATGTGGAAGGCATCTTTATTTATTTTTTTAATTTTGTCTGGAGTAATATCAGCTATGGTGTCATGGCAGTGGCAGGCTTATTCTGAGCATGTGGACGCCAAAGAGAGTTTAGAGTCTATTACACAGGAAATCACTGTTGTGACGCGCTTAAATGAACTTAAAGTTACTCAAAAGATAGACGGCCTTATGGCCCGAAAAGAATATAGGCTTGTAATCCCAGAGACTATCTTTAAATGGGAATGCAAAAATGGCAAAGGGGAACCTTGTGATTCAGCAGACGACAATCCTTATACTTTTTTTTCTTCTGATGAGCAGATGACTTTTGAGTATACTGTACCGATAAATGAAGAAAATAAAGCTTTTTTGTTAACTGATTGGTTTGTGAAAATTCCCGGGATAAAGGCTGAAGGCTTGTCCATATCTATTTCGGATTCATTCAAAAGAGAGGGTTCATGGGCTGCAGGAGCCCAAGCCAAAGTCCATAAGAAATTAGAGCATATTGATTACTACTATTTCGAGGGCAATGGGAATGTCCCATCACTTTACTGGCAGGAAAAACCGCTGCTGAAGAAAACGATAAACAGTGCGGATTTATACTCATCAGGCAGCCAGTCTGCCAGCTTGAATTTCCGGTACTTAAATGACTTTGGTAATTTTCCGTTTATGACGATTATCATCACCGATCAACATCCAGAAGATAAGTCTGAAAATATCCTTATTATAGCTCCTGGCACTAAAATCGAGCAGCTGGAAAAAAAGATTGCTGATCTGATGTTTGAAAGAAAATTTGCTGCAGAGCCTCAAGGGTGGGTTGTTGATGCTTTTACAGCAAACTTATTAGAAATAGACCCCGCTACAAAGAAAGGAAACTTAGCGCTGAAGGAGCTGCAAGGGGAGTTAACCGAAGATGAGTTCGATGCCTTTCTAATGAATGTAATGAAGGATAATACTTTGAATACAGAAAAACTAGACAAGTTTTTAAGCGAAGTCAAAGGTCTTGACACACAGTTTTTTGCATTGAATGCCAAAAGCCAAGCTCAGCTTGCTCCTCTGTATTTTCAGGAGGAAAAAAAGCTATTAGTGTCTGGTGCTGAGAAAGCTAGCATCGATTTATTTTACAGGGATGGAAAAAAACTGCTTCCATTCACGGCAGTGATGAAGGCATTAGGATATCAAGTGAAAATCCTTTCAGATGAGGAGACTATGCTTTTGTCAAAAGGGAATAACAGTTATCGGTTTTATTTAAATGAAAATGTTTTCATTTATAATGAGGAAGACTATGGACTGCTGGAAAAACCATTAACCAATCAAAATGGAACCGTATTAATGGAAATCCAATGGTTTTACTCTATATTCGGTGTAACTGCTGCAGAAAAAGAAGGCGAGATAAACTTGACGGCCGAACCGGACTAGATGAATTCAAAATAAAAAGCCCTGCAGATACCTGCAGGGTCCTTCTATATCCTTTTTAGGATAGAAGGCAAAGGGAGAGGAGAAACCGGAGGAAGAACTTATGGGGAAACGTAAGTCTTCTCCGCGGTTGGCAACAACATCCTCGAATAGATGCTGTTAATTACATTATTTCCACAAACATCATGGATATACACTTAATGAGATATTTTTTTACTCAGATGTTTCCGCTTACAATTTGCTGGGTGGCTACCAAATGTAAGATATGGTAGGATAGGATAGAAAAAAGCGGTTTTCCATCTCAGTCAGAAACCATGAAGGAAAACTGAAATCTTGCAAGTTAGCGGTGATAGTATGCGAGTGGTATCAGGAACTAGAAAAGGGAAGATCTTAAAAGCTGTTCCGGGCAGTTCAACCCGCCCTACTACTGATAAAGTGAAAGAAGCAATTTTCAATATTATTGGACCGTATTTTGACGGGGGACTGGGGCTCGATTTATTTGCAGGCAGCGGTGGCCTTGGAATTGAAGCCCTCAGCAGAGGAGCTGACAAAGTCATTTTTGTGGACAGGGATGGGAAGGCTATTCAGACTATCCATGAAAATCTTCGGACATGCGGTTTTGAAGGACAGGTGGAAGTATACAGGAACGATGCAGATCGTGCCATCAAGGCAATTTTAAAAAGAGAACTGGTTTTTGATTATATATTTCTCGATCCGCCTTATCGCAAGCAGCAGCTGCTTAAGCTTATACAGGCAATTGATGAAAATGATTTGCTTTCGGAACAGGGAACGATTCTATGTGAACATAGCTCTGATGTAGAACTGCCTGGTACTATTGGAAGACTGTTTCAGCGAAAACACGAAAATTATGGCATAATATCCATCTCGATATACAGCGGGGCTGATTAATACATACTTATGTTGCAAATGGAAAACTATACATAATAAGAACATGACAGGGGGATATCAATGGGAGGCATTGCGGTTTGTCCAGGCAGCTTTGACCCAATAACATATGGCCATCTGGATATCATAAAGAGAGCGGCTAAAGTTTTTGAGCAGGTATATGTTGTAGTCCTGAATAACTCTTCAAAAAAACCTCTTTTTACGGTGGAGGAAAGAATACAGCTGATAGAAGATGTTACAAAGGATCTTAAGAATGTAAAAGTTGATTCGTTTCAGGGACTGCTGATGGACTATGCAAAATCAGTTAATGCGAATGCTGTCATTCGCGGCTTGCGGGCTGTTTCTGATTTTGAATATGAAATGCAGATCACGTCTATGAACAGAGTATTGAATGATGAAGTTGAAACCTTTTTTATCATGACAAATAATCAATATTCGTTCTTAAGTTCAAGCATTGTAAAAGAAGTGGCAAAATATAATGGGGATATATCAGAACTCGTTCCTGATACAGTAGAAAAAGCTCTTAAGAACAAATTTCAATAAAGCTGAACTTCAATCAGCGGGGGTGTCCTTTACCTCCGCTGATTTTTAGTTAAGGCCCATAGTAAGTGGGTTACAAAGACGTTGCCACAGGACGTGGCGTTTTTAGTTTTTGTTCTTATTGGGCCTTTACGGGCAGTTTGATCCACCTTATATTCATTTGTTTCCTCTAAGTCTTAAAGTGGGGGTCTTACTGCCCGTTAGACTGCGATAAAATAAAACGGGTGCCTGAATGGGTGTACCTGTTTTTGTTATTTCTTATCCAAACGCCTGGCGAGGATAAAGGTATAAACGGAAAGTGAAAGTATGGTTATAAGTGGTCCGGAAGCGGCTATTCCATCAAAAAATTTACCCAAAAACGAATATTTCTCAAACAATCCAACTGGAATGGCATTGGATGGATGTGTATTGTAAAATTGTTCATAAATTGGTTCCCAAAGGATGAAAGCAAAAAAGGCAGCTGCAAAGCCATGAATAATTCTTGCGAAAAAGAAAGGTTTAAAGTTGATATCAGTTTGGGCGAGGATGCTTGCAACCTGTGCCTGTACGCTGAATCCGCTGAAGGCGAGTATGAAGCTGACAATAATGATCTGCTCCATTAGGGTTGCCTGCTGAACCTGGCTGGTCATCTGGCTGCCAAGTGTTATTTCAAATAACCCTGAAATAAATGGGATGCTCAATTCTGTAGGTATACTGAATATTGAAAATATATTTTCTACGCCTTTAGCAAGAAAAGCTGTGATTCCAAGATGAAATAAAAGTTTATTAATAACAGAGAATAAAATGATAAATCCGCCAATCATCAGAAGTGTTTGAATGGATGAAGTGACTGCATCTCCAAGAAGCTTGCCAATTGGGCGATTATCGTTGATTCTTGTCCGGTGAAGGGCAGACAAAGCTGCCCGTAAAGATGGTTTTGACATTCTTGCCTCACCCGAAGGCTTCTTAGGATTTTTTCCGTAAAACCTCATTAATAAACCTACGGTAATATTGCCAAGATAATGTGCCAGGGCCAAAATAACTCCAAGCTTCGCGTTATTAAAAAAACCAACGGATACTGCGCCGAAGATAAACAGAGGGTTTGAACAATTAGTAAAGGAAACAAGGCGCTCCGCTTCTGTTTTTGAGAGCTGTCCTTCCTGCCGCAGTCTTGCTGTCAGCTTGGCTCCAGCAGGATAGCCTGATGCCATGCCCATTGCCCATACAAACCCGCCCACTCCAGGTACTCTGAATAATGGCCTCATCAAGGGTTCGAGCAGCACACCGATAAACTTCACTACCCCGAAGCCAATCAGCATTTCTGATACAATGAAGAAAGGAAGCAATGAAGGGAACACAATTTCCCACCACATATTTAATCCCCTGATAGATGCATCAACCGCTTCCTGGGGAAAGGAAATTAATGAGATGGCCATTAGGGTTACAGAGAGTGCAAGAGTAACCGTTTTTAATTTTGAACGAAACACGGACAAGCCTCCCTCAAGTTGTACTGACTGTGCATTAAATTTAAACAATGCTAAAATTAAAAAGAAGTAATCTATATTTTCTCTGGCCTTTTCATTTAATGCCACTTGAATGAATGGAGTCGAACTTTTTACTGACAAGCCTTGTCCCCATATAACTCAATATACTCGTAGAAATTTAAAATAGACCATAGAATTATGTACAGGCATATATGAATTTTTACGGAAGAATTTATATTTTTGCTTCTTTTGGAAATAAAAAGAATAGAATAATTTGAAGGCAAAAGTTCTAATCGGCCATTGGCTTATTGAGGGGGGGAGTCTTTTGCAGCATCCGAAAATTGGTTTGGCACTTGGTTCGGGAGGAGCTCGGGGATTCGCCCATCTCGGTGCCATCAAGGTCTTGAAGGAAGCCGGCATACCGATTGACTGTATTGCCGGCAGCAGCATGGGTGCGATGGTAGGATGCTTTTATGGGGCAGGGCTTGATGTTGATCGTTTATATAAGCTTTCCAAAGCGTTTAAAAGGAAGTATTATTTAGATTTTACGGTGCCTAAAATGGGTTTTGTTGCAGGGAAACGAGTAAAGGAACTGATCCGTATTTTCACTCATGGAAAAAAACTTGAGGATCTCGATATACCTGTCAATGTTGTCGCTACTGATTTAATGACCGGAGAGAAGGTTGTCTTTAAGAGCGGACCTATTGCAGATGCTGTAAGGGCAAGCATATCCATCCCGGGGATATTTGTGCCGGAAAGATTAAATGGGCGTCTTTTAGTCGATGGCGGGGTAGTGGACCGTGTTCCTGTTTCTGTTGTAAAAGAAATGGGGGCTGATATTATTATCGCTATCGATGTCTCGCATGTTAAAACAAATGCCGAGATTACTTCAATCTATGACGTAATCATGCAAAGTCTGGATATCATGCAGATGGAGCTGGTTACTCACCGTGAAATTGCCTCTGATTTTATGATCAGGCCCCGCGTGGAGATGTATAGTTCCCGCGCATTCACCAATATCGAAGAAATCATCAAAATCGGAGAAGAGGAAGCAAAAAAGCATATTGACAGTATTTGTCAATACATAACTCAATGGAAGGAGCACAGAGACACATGAGAAGCAAGTTTTATACCCGTTCCTTCTTGATTCTGGCAGTTATTCTTCTGGCTAGTTCGTTTTATTATCTGCCTTTTTATGTATCAAAGCCCGGGATGGCAAAAGAACTGGAACCAATAATAGAGGTTGAAAACGGCTATGAAGAACAAGGCAGCTTCATGCTGACGACTGTAAGGATGGGCCGGGCTAATATATATGCATACGTGGCTGCCAAATTCAGCAAGTATCAGGAACTATATCCGATAGAAGAAATACGGGCCGAAAATGAAACAGATGAAGAATATAATGTACGGCAGCTTCATCTTATGGCAACTTCCAAATTGGCAGCTATTGAAACAGCCTATAAAAAGGCTGGCATCCCTATTGATTATCATTATAATGGGGTATACGTTCTTAATGTATTGCCTGATATGCCCGCTCATGGCAAACTTCAGGCCGGTGACCGCATCTTTAAAGTGGATGGCAAAGAGTTTATGTCCTCAGATGAATTTATCAGCACGGTCTCTCAAAAGCAGGATGGCAATGAAATAACCTTGACCTATGAACGCCAGGATAAGATAAAGGAAACTTCCATTACTTTAAAGAAACTTAAAGAAACTGGAAAGCCAGGTGTTGGAATTACGCTGGTTGACGACAAAGAAATAGAGGTGGAACCCGCTGTGAATATTAACAGTGAAGAAATTGGCGGTCCTTCTGCCGGACTGATGTTTTCACTTGAAATTTACAATCAGCTTATAAAGGCGGATTTGACGAAAGGCTATAAAATAGCCGGAACCGGAACAATTAATTCGGAAGGGACAGTTGGAAGAATAGGCGGCATCGAGCAAAAAATAGTAGCAGCTGACAAAGCTGGAGCAGAAATATTCCTGGCACCTAATGAAGAAGGTGCAGCAGACTCAAATTACAAAGCAGCTGTTGAAACAGCCAGGGATATCAAGACGGAAATGAAAATCGTTCCGGTAGATACCTTTGATGACGCAGTTGAATATCTAAGAAACCTGGATTAAAAAGGGCTTCTCCAAAAAATGAAAAAGCCAGCGGCAATAGAAAAATGCCGCTGGCTTTCATAATTATTGGCTGATAACTCCATCTATCGGATTTTAATAACTGTATAGAGGAGGTCAGTATTTAATTAATCATAATAGGAGGCTGTTTAAATTCCTTCTGCAATAGAGTTCGCTGCAGTTCACCGTCTATAGCCATTGCATATACTCGGGAGGCTTTAATATCCAAATGCAGCTGCTGTACAGCCTGCGAAGAAATTCTAGAAATCAGCGGAAGCTGCAAATCAGATTTATGCCTGTTTAAATACTCCCTGCCATTTTTGGACATCCCCAAAAGGCGAAGATATTTTGCTTTGATCGGTTTATTGGGCATATCTGTTTTTTTTGTATTCGTGAGGATATGTATACATGCCCGCTGAAGTCTCGTCCAGGTATACCGCTTTGTTTTAATTTTCTCCATAAACTGCTGAAAACTATCTGCCTGTATGGCTGCTGCTAAAAATCTGTGCTCCAGCCCTTCCTCCATTTCATAAATGCCCCTTAATTCTTCCGGCTGGAGATGAACAAGACGGTATTTTAAGAAGGGCCAGTACTGCTCCCAATAGTGAAAACCGCCAAACTCTTCTCTATATTGGAGTAAACCTTGATATGTAGATTCCGGTACATATTGGCGAATGTATTCAATCTCTCCATTCTCAGAAAAAAGTGCTTTTCTAATGCTCGTTGCACTTGCAATAGAGTCAGATGAAAATTGTTCGTCATGGTAGCCTGCGCTTTTTCTGGCAATCGTAAAAAGTTTCATAGATGATTTCTGGGTGGAGGCAGCCCTTAAATATTGAAAGCCAAGAATATTATTTGGTTTTGAAAGGTCAACCAATTCATCTTCAGGTCTAAGATCAAGGAATGCCATCGATGTTGCTTTTGGATAGCTGAAGCCAGAATCAAGATGCAATCTGACTCTTTCTTGATATACAGGGTTATGCTCTTCTAAAAATGATAAAGTCTGGTGGAAACTTTCCATATTTCCGGATTCGCTCCCAAAGCATAGACTCCTGCATCCGGCCGCCTCGAGAATGGATACAGCTCCGCTTGCAAAGATATCCGCCTGCTGAACTGCAAACTGATATGGAAGCTCAAATAAAATATCTGCACCAAATTTTAGCGCCATTTCAGCCCGTTTCCATTTTGAAACTAATGCAGGTTCCCCCCTCTGAAGAAAGTTGCCGCTCATGACAGCAATGACGGTATCTGCTCCCGAGACTTTTTTTGCCTGCTCCAAATGGAAGGCATGGCCATTATGAAAAGGATTATATTCTACAATTACACCTGTTGCATTCATATTGACATACTCCTCGAAAAGGTTTAAAAAGATATGTATTGGAAAAAGTATTAAGAAACAAAATCAAAAAATACTGCAAAAAACTTTTACTAAAGATGCCTTCAATAGTATGATATTAGATACATTATAGTGTAAAGAAAAAATATTGACAAATAATTATAGGAAGGCTATAATTACCTTTGTTGCCTTGGGGTGATTCGTATGAAATGGACTTTAAGTCAGTTACAAAAATATCGAAGCAAGGATTTTCCCATTGATGAAACTGTCAATGCTGATGAGGTCATGAAATTGAATCCGGAAATACGCGGTGCATCACCAATGCATGTGACGGGCCGTGCGGATATCGATTCTGCCAAAGTGACTTTTCATTTAAATATAAAGGGTCATTTAATACTGCCTTGTTCTCGTACTTTAGTTGACGTAAATTATCCAATTAATGTTGAAACAACAGAAACTTTCCTTTTAAAAGGTCTCGATTATGAGACTGAAGAGGAAGTTCACCAGGTAAAAGGTGATGTGATTGATTTAAATCCGATCCTTCATGAGATCCTTTTACTCGAAGTCCCAATGCAAGTTTTCTGCGAAGACAGCAGTGAAGAGGGAGCTCCTCAATCCGGAAAGGATTGGGAGGTCATTCAGGAGCAAGATAAACAGGATAAAGTAGATCCTCGTCTTGCCGGACTTGCTCAATTTTTTGATCAAAATGATCCTTCTTCCGATTCATAACGGAAGAAAAACAAGAAGCATTTGAAGACACCAGCTTGCTCTGGCCTTCATAACTTTCTTAATGGGTGTGTCCAATTCTAATGGACATCCTCTAATACTCTTTAAGGAGGTGGGAAGAATGGCTGTACCTTTTAGAAGAACATCTAAAACTGCGAAGAGAAAACGTCGTACCCATTTTAAATTACAGGTTCCTGGTATGGTAGAATGCCCAAACTGTGGTGAAATGAAACTTGCTCACCGCGTTTGCAAAGCTTGCGGAACTTACAAAGGAAAAGAAGTAGTTAACGACTAATCCTTTAGATACAAAGCACAAGAACTCAGTTCTTGTGCTTTTGTCGTTTTAAGGCACCGATTTCCCCTGTATTCAGTACAAGTTCACATTTACTTTTGCTAATATTATAAATAGTTTAACCAAAATAGAAGGAGGCAGCCATGAACCCTTACATAATTGAAGAATTCAAGAATGGACTTTTAGTATTTAAGATTAACAGGCCTGAAAAAAGGAATGCCATAAGCTATGAAGTTATGGATGGTCTGGAGGTGGCGCTAAATATGGCAGGTGAGAAATCTGTTAAAGTGCTTGCAATTACTGGTGAGGGAGAACAGGCTTTTTGCTCGGGAGGTGATTTGTCATCCTTCCAGGGCTTAAAAACAGAAAATGAAGCTTTTGGAATGCTAAGCAGAATGGCAGGTCTGGTAAAAAAATTGCTTTTCTTGCCTAAACCAACTGTTGCCATTTTGAATGGAACTGCTGTGGGGGGGGGGCTGTGAGCTGGCTGCTGCCTGTGATTACCGGATTGCCAAAGCCGGTATAAAAGCCGGGTTTATCCAGGGGACTTTAGCCATAACAACCGGATGGGGCGGCGGTTCCATAACCATGGAAAAACTTCTGCCTGCTAATGCATTGAAAATGATGATGGAAGCAAGGTTATATACCAGTGAAGAATTAAAAGAATTAGGTTTCATACATTCTGTCTTTAAAGGAGATACAATCGCAGGGTGTCTGTATTTCCTGGAAAGAATGCTGAGGCTTGAGAGTGAGGTCTTGGAAGCTTATAAAGACCTTCTTGTAAAAAAGTGGGCAGCAGCTGGCCTCGAAGAGAGAATTGATCAAGAAGTGCGGCGCTGTTCGGTTTTATGGGAAGGGGAAGCGCACCATAATAAAGTTGCCAGTTTTCTAAACAAGCAATAAGGATATTCTTCCATTAAAAAGGCGTTAATTTCCTGGGGATGAATAAAGTTACACTTTATAATATGATATCAGTCTATCTTTTCTAGCATTGGCATATGTATAAAGAAAAACACTAGGAGGGATACGCTGATGTCTTCAACCCGTCAGGATGCTTGGTCTCAAGATGAAGATTTGCTGCTTGCAGAAGTTGTGCTCCGTCATATACGTGAAGGAGGAACACAGCTTCAGGCATTTGAAGAAGTTGGCAAACAATTAAGCAGAACCGCAGCTGCCTGCGGATTCCGCTGGAATTCTTATGTAAGAAAACAATATAAATCAGGTATTGAACTGGCAAAAAAACAGAGAAAAGAAATGAAGAAAAGCCCTCATGCTGAAAGTGAACAAGGGCTTCCTGCAGTGCCGGAAGAAAAGGAAGAGAAAAGAAATGAAAACTCAGTTCAGGTAAATAAAATGCCAATTGAGTTTGAAGAATTAGTCAGTTTCCTGGAAGATTTATATGAAAGTGCTCAAAAGCCTGCTGCATCAGAAGATCCTTCTTCTAAAAATCGCATTCAGGAGCTGGAGAAGCAAATGTACTACCTGGCAGCGGAGAATGAAAAGTTAATTAAAGAATTGAATACAGTGGAGCAGAATTATAAGGCACTGGTAGAGATTATGGAAAGTGCAAGAAAGCTTGTCGGGCTAAAGGATGGCACCCGCCACAAAAACCTGAATTTTACTGTCAGTCCCGACACTAAGCCTGAGAAGGTTGAGAAATAAACAGTAAATAAATATAAATAAGCGGACAAAATTTGTCCGCTTATTTATATTTATTTTGAAATGATAGACAAATGATTAATGAGTTTGCTCTTTAACACCTGCTGGGAACCAGACCAGCGGATTTTCGCCCAGATCGCGTTCCATATCATAATTAACGGATTCGAATCCCATTTTCCCCCAGAATGCTTTCGATTTTACACGTGGATTTGTTTTAATAGGAAGTCCAAAACCTTTTGCAAATTCTACGAGTGCCTGGCCATAGCCTTTGTTTTGATAGTCAGGCAAAACTTCAAGCTTCCAAAGCTCCAAATAATCCTGAGCTGGCTCGAAGTAGCGATCGAATCTTGCTTCTATCTGGTATAGGCTCATGCGGGCTACAAGTTTATCGCCGAAATAAATGCCATAGAAAGGCGACTCGCTGTCATTTTCAATAATATTAGCTTCAAGGTCTTCAAGCATTGAAAGCTCCTGCAGGCCGTACTCTTTAAATTTCTTAAACTCTTCCAAAGTTTTATAATTTACTTTTAACTTTTCAACCTTATAGTTCATAAATTCTCCCCCTTAGCCATCGGTGTATAGGAATTCTGTGGATGTAACCGCTACATAATGACTACCGAATAATCAAAAGTGTTTGTCTATGACTATTATTATATAACAAGTAAACAAAAAATTCTGCACATATGAAAAACTTAATATATTTTTAGTTTTTTTATAAAAATCAGAAAGCGTTTACAAAAACAGCAGGAAAAAGACAGAAGATTGTAGAAATATATATTATTGCAGGATTACTACAAATAGAAAGGGGACCGATTGTGCGAAAAATTCTGATTGCCAACAGGGGAGAAATTGCTTTAAGGATTATAAAAACCTGCCGTGAAATGGGAATTGAAACTGTTGCCATATTTTCTGATGCAGACAAAGATCTGCCATTTGCTAAAGAAGCTACATATGCATTCCATATTGGTGAACCTCCTGTTAATAAATCATATTTAAAGACAGATGCCATTCTTGAGATAGCAAAGAGGGAGCAGGTAGATGGAATTCATCCGGGATATGGTTTTCTATCTGAAAACGCCAGCTTTGCAAAAGCAGTAATCGATGAGGGAATTGCTTTTATTGGGCCAGATCCCGAAACTATTGAAATGATGGGAGATAAAATTGTTTCCCGCAAAACCATGAAGGAAGCAGGAGTGCCGGTTGTCCCGGGGAGCGGTGAAGGGACATCTACCCTGGAGGAAGCATGCAGACTTGCAGATTCAATGGGCTATCCAGTAATGCTGAAGGCAAGCGGGGGAGGCGGAGGAATAGGAATGGTGCGCTGTGAAAATGAGCAAGCGCTCGCTAAGTCCTTTCATTCAACAAAAGCACGCGCCAAAGCCTATTTCGGTTCTGATGAAGTGTTTGTCGAAAAATATATTGAGAATGCCCGACATGTTGAAATACAGGTATTTGGTGATCTTCATGGGAATATCGTGCATTTATTTGAAAGAGATTGCTCTATTCAGAGGAGACATCAGAAAGTAGTGGAGGAATCACCATCTCCTTTCCTTTCAGAGCAAACAAAGCAAAGGATGTATGATACGGCTTTGACTGCTGCAAAAGCTGTCAATTATAAAAATGCCGGAACAATTGAATTTATAGTGGATGAACAGGAGAATTTTTATTTTCTTGAAATGAATACAAGGCTTCAGGTTGAGCATCCCGTAACTGAACAAGTAACAGGGCTGGATCTTGTAGAATGGCAGCTGCTTGTAGCAAGAGGTGAAAAGCTGCCGCTGCAGCAAAATGGTATAGCGCAGCTGGGCCATTCCATTGAATTTAGGCTTTATGCTGAGGATCCTGTAAGCTTCCTGCCTTCACCTGGCAAATTGTCTAAATTTGAATGGGCAGACTCCCCAGGGATACGCGTTGATTACGGATATGCTTCAAATACGGCAGTCAGCCCATTCTATGATCCTATGATCGCAAAATGCATCATATATGGCCGATCCAGGCATGAAGCGGTAGAAAGCGCCTTACTCTTCTTTGATGGTTTAAAGATTGAAGGCATTAAAACGAATGCACCATTATTTAAAGAAATTTTAAAGGACGAAGATTTCCGCAAAGGGAATTATTCTACATCATACCTAACCCAGAAAGCATTTGCCGTTAACTAAAAGGAGGAAATAACCATGAAAGAAATTACATCATCAATGGCAGGCACTGTATTAAATGTAATGATTGAAGCGGGCCAGGAGGTTAATGCAGGCCAGGAAGTAATAATGCTTGAATCCATGAAAATGGAGATTCCGGTTGAAAGCGAAACCCCTGGAAAAGTAGCAGAAGTAAAAGTAAGCATTGGAGACTTTGTAAATGAAGGCGATGTGCTAATCGTATTCGAATAAGATTGCTTTTCAGAACAGGTTAAAAAGAATTGCGGGGGGACGGAAAGCTAGCGGGTAACAAGGGGCTGCTGTTAAGCCCCGTCGGCTCCGTGAGTCAATAAGCTGGTTTAACAGAGTTTTATGGAAAATTCATATTTTAGGAGGATGGCAATGACCACTGCAAAGACATTAACTGAGACGCTGCAGGAAAGAAGCAGGGTAATAGAAGCTGGCGGACATCCAAAATATCATGAAAAGAATGAAGCGCAAAACAAACTCTTTGTAAGAAGAAGGCTTGAGCTTTTGTTTGATGACGGGTTCTATGAGGAAGATGGCAAGTTCGCGAACTGCCAGGAAAGTGATCTCCCGGCTGATGGGGTTGTAACTGCAGTTGGAAAGATAAATGGCCAGACTGTTTGCGTAATGGCTAATGATTCCACCGTAAAAGCTGGTTCCTGGGGTGCGAGGACAGTTGAAAAAATCATTCGTATACAGGAAACGGCTGAGAAGCTAAAGGTTCCTATTCTTTACCTGGTTGACTCTGCGGGTGCCCGTATTACAGATCAGCTTGAGATGTTCCCAAATAGACGCGGAGCAGGAAAAATTTTTTATAACCAGGTAAAACTCTCGGGCATGGTACCGCAGATTTGCCTTCTGTTTGGACCTTCTGCTGCAGGCGGTGCTTATATACCTGCGTTTTGTGATATCGTAATAATGGTAGATCAAAATGCATCTATGTATCTGGGGTCACCAAGGATGGCAGAAAAGGTTATAGGCGAGAAGGTTACCCTTGAAGAAATGGGCGGCGCCCGCATGCATTGTTCTGTCAGCGGATGCGGTGATGTGCTTGTATATAGTGAGGAAGAGGCTATAGAATCAGCAAGAAGATATTTGGCCTACTTCCCTCCAAGCTTCAAAGAAAAACCTGTGAAGCTCGAGGCAGTATTGCCTAAATCCGGCCGCAATCTTGAAGAAATTATCCCTAAAAATCAAAACGCACCATTTGATATGTATGAGTGCATTGATTCCTTAATTGATGAAGGAAGCTTTTTTGAAATTAAAAAACTTTTTGCGGCTGAACTTATTACGGGACTTGCCCGAATAGGAGGGAAGCCTGTAGGGATTATTGCCAACCAGCCAAAAGTTAAGGGTGGGGTCTTGTTTGTGGATTCTGCTGATAAGGCCGCGAAATTTATTCAGCTTTGTGATGCTTTCCATATTCCGCTGTTATTCCTTGCAGATGTTCCTGGATTTATGATTGGGACAAAGGTGGAAAGAGCAGGAATAATCCGCCATGGTGCTAAGCTTATTGCTGCAATGAGTTCTGCAACAGTTCCGAAAATTTCTGTTGTCGTCAGAAAAGCATATGGTGCCGGACTGTATGCAATGGCTGGTCCTGCGTTTGAGCCTGATTGCTGTATAGCACTGCCAACAGCACAGATCGCAGTAATGGGTCCAGAAGCAGCAGTAAATGCGGTTTATTCCAATAAAATCAATGCAATTGAAGACCCGAAAGAAAAGGTTAAATATGTACAGGAGAAACAGCAGGAATATAAAGAAACAATTGATATCTATAAGCTTGCTTCTGAATTAATTGTTGACGATATTGTTGCACCTTCTGACTTAAGAAAGGTCTTAATTAACCGTTTTAATTTGTATGAGACGAAAGAATTGACATTCAGCATACGCAAACACCCAGTTTATCCAGTTTAATACAATCCAATGAAAAATCCCTTTTTCGAATTTCGAAAAAGGGATTTTTTTAAAGGAATTAGCTTATGAAAAATGGAATAAAGAATGAAATATTAGAATTTATGTTAAAAACATTCCAATTTACCCATAATTTTATCTGATTTTGTTAAAATATGCTTAAAAATGAAAATGGTGGAGTCTGTTATGAGAATAGCTATTATTGGAGGAGGCGCCATTGGCCTTCTGTTCGCCCATTATTTAAATGAAAATCACGCTGTGCGTATTTATGTTAGAAATAGAAGTCAAATACAAAAACTGCGCATAAATGGACTTACAATCGAGAGAAATGGCATTCGCAGCAATACCCCCGTCGAGGCATGCCATTTCAAAGAATGGAAGGGGGAAGAGGAATTAACAATCATTGCTGTAAAACAATACAGCATCCCTGAGGTTGTAAAAAGCATATCGGAAATGAATACAAGCCAGAGGGGATCATTTCTATTCCTGCAAAATGGCATGGGTCATTTGAAGTGGGCAGAAATGCTTGAAGCAGACAATCTTTTTGCAGGCAGTGTAGAGCATGGTGCTTTTAAGTCTGATCCTGATACTGTGCTGCATACCGGCATAGGTGTCACTAAAGTGGCGGCAATTAAGGGAAATGTAGAAATCCTAGAGGAATTATCAGATTCCGCATCAAATTATTTTCCCTTTAAATTTGCCGGAAACCATATAGAAATGCTCATTGAGAAACTGATTGTGAACAGTGTTATAAATCCGCTCACAGCCGTTCTTCGAGTCAGGAATGGTGAACTCCTTGAAAACAGTTATTATTACCGGCTTTTTTTGAAGTTATTTTCCGAGGTATGTGCCATTTTAAATATACCTGATAAAACGGCCGCTTTAAATCATGTTAAAAGAGTTTGTGAGGAAACTGGGATGAATAGGTCCTCTATGCTTAAGGACATTGAAGAAGGCAGAGCGACAGAAATTGATGCTATTTTAGGCTATATTCTTGAGGTAGCTGAAAAGAAGAAAATGTCTGCACCATATTCTGAAAGTCTTTATTGTCAGATTAAAGGCAGGGAGTATAAGGGGGAAAAAAGTTGAACACTGTATTTTCAGCTTTAATTGCAACATTGGTGACCATACCGCTGCTCGGATATCTGGCTGTATTTATTATCTGCAAGCAAATTACTAAAAAGCATAAATGGTCTGTGCATATAGCCTTGGATGTCAGCACTTTTTTATTTATTTTGGCGGTGCATTATTTAATCATTGTTATCTGGGATAAGTCTTATTTATGGATGATAGGCCTATCCCTGCTGATTACAGCTGTCACTTTTAGTATTATCCATTGGAAAATTAAGCAGGAAGTAAATATGCGTGTCTTATTTAAAGGGTTTTGGAGGTTCAATTTTTTAATCTACTTTACCGCTTATATTGTTCTTATGATTATTGGATTGGTCCAAAGAGTAACTTCTGTTGTCTTTATTCCGTAATGCAGCCAATTTAAAAAGTAGATTCCTTTGACATTTAGAATTAAAACATTTAGGTAAGCAAAGTTTTTTTCTTTTCATAAAAGACAATGATATACTCATAAGATGAAAAGTAAAATTGATCAGCTATGAGAAAGGAAGTTCATTAATGGAGATTCTTAATCTCTCATTACCGGCAACAAACCGGTTTGCAACAGATTATATTGCACAAACAGAAGAACTTATGCAGTTTTTTCATTATCGTTATAATTCAAATTCAGATTATAAAGCCCGGTTAGCAGAACTAAAGGATAGGACTTTTATGAGAAATGAACTTTCTGAATATATTGGAGAGTTTATGGATCGTTTTCCTTCTTCCCCAGCTGTACATGATTCACTCAAGAAGCTGAAGCAAGAAAACAGTTCTGTCATTATCGGAGGCCAGCAGGCGGGAATTTTGACAGGTCCTCTTTATACCTTACATAAAATTATCTCAATTATAAATCTTGCAAAGCAGAAGGAAAGTGAGCTTGGAATCCCTGTTGTTCCGGTTTTCTGGATCGCTGGGGAAGATCACGATTATCAGGAAGTCAACCATGTTTTTATCGAGAATAAAAATAAAATGGAAAAGATGGTTTATCCTGAAAAAGTTTTAGAAAAAAATATGGTTTCTAATATCTGTTTGGACCGTGAAAAGTGCAGGATATGGGTGGGAGAAATCATTGAAACATTTGGAGAGACGGAACATACAAAAAATCTCCTTCAAATATTAGATGACATTATTAATTATTCGAAAACATTTGTAGATTTTTTTGCCTGGATAGTTATGCATTTATTTAAAGAAACAGGGCTGCTTCTGGTTGATTCGGGTGACCGAAAGCTTCGAAGACTTGAAAGTAAAATGTTTGCCGAGCAGATCGAAAGTTTTGAACAAATTACAAAACGTGTAAAAAGTCAGCAAAGAAGTCTGGAGGATGCAGGTTTTCCCAATACAATTGAAATAAGCAGCAATGCGGCTAATTTATTTTATTATGATGAAAAGCAAAAGGAAAGAATTCTTCTGGAATTCAATCAGGATAAAAAGGTATTTACGGGTAAAGAATCCTTACACGAGTTTACAATGAATGAGCTATTGGATATTGCAGAAAAGCATCCTGAAAGACTGAGCAATAATGTTGTGACAAGGCCAATAACACAGGAGTGCCTGTTTCCAGTTCTTGCATTTATTGCTGGACCTGGGGAAATTGCCTATTGGGCTGAACTTAAAATGGCATTTGAATGGTTTGGTATGAAAATGCCTCCTATTATGCCTCGTTTAAATATCACCATTTTAGAGCGTTCTGCGGAAAGTGACTTGAAGGAATTAGGCTTGGATCTGCGGGATGTGCTTTCTTCAGGTACGGAAGCTAAGAAAGAGGAGTATCTGGAGAAAATTAAAAATGAAAGCATAGAAACGCAATTCAGAAGAACAAAAGAACAATTAACCCAAAATTATGGGTTAATTGAAGAACTAACATCTAAAGAAGTTCATGCACTTCTTCCTATGCTTAAGAAAAACGAGGAGCTTTTATTAAAACAAGTGGACTTCATGGAAAATAAAATCCAGAAAACCATCCAGCAAAAACATGAAGTAATAATTAACAAGTATGAAAAGGCTGAAAACTCATTGAGGCCGGGAGGTTCTCCTCAAGAGAGGGTATGGAACATTCTTTACTACCTCAATAAATATGGAATGAGTTTTATTGAGGAACTTGTTAAAGTCCCCTTTGAATTTGATGGGACACACAAAGTCATAAAGATTTAATATTCGCCAATATTCTTCGGACCTTATCCAAGTGGATAAGGTCTTTTTATATTGAAATAGTAGAGGAAATACCTGCAAATCCTTATAAAGGCCGCCACAAAAAATAGATGTAATGAAAGTAAAAACTTTAAAGAAATTGTAATAATAAGACGAACGGAAAATGGGGGAATCCCTTATGTGAGGCAGGATTTTAATTGAAGTGGTAGAATAATTAAAAACATGTGGAGGAAAGTGGGGGATTGTGGTACATTTGAGTTAGAAAGTGGGTGCGGTGGGTATGTTCATGGGTGAGTTCCATCACAACGTTGATAATAAAGGCCGTCTCATCGTGCCAGCCAAGTTTCGCGATAACTTGGGTGAAACATTTATTTTGACACGCGGACTTGATCAATGTTTGTTTGGCTACCCCATGGATGAGTGGAGGCAGCTTGAAGAAAAATTAAAAGGCCTACCGCTTACCAAAAAAGATGCCCGTGCATTTACCCGTTTTTTCTTTTCAGGTGCCACTGAATGTGAAATTGACAAGCAAGGAAGAATAAATATTGCTTCCCCGCTTCTGCAATATGCAAAATTGGAAAAAGAATGTGTAGTGCTGGGCGTTTCCAATCGGATCGAGATATGGAGCAAAAATCTTTGGGAAGATTATTTTGCAGAATCAGAGGAATCTTTTGCTGATATTGCGGAAAATATGATTGGGTTTGATATATAATGGGAATGTTTTAGTAATATAATTTCCCGTGAAACAAAGATATTTGTTTAGCTCCAGATGCTTAAGAATGTGTCTTGTGCTTCTCGGATTGGAAAGGTGGATTCATTCAACAATGTTTGAACATACAACAGTGCTATTAAAAGAAACAGTAGAAGGCTTAAATATCCATCCTGATGGAGTGTATGTGGATTGTACCCTAGGCGGCGCAGGCCACAGCGAATTAATTCTTTCCCAGCTGTCTGAAAAGGGAAAGCTGTACGCGTTTGACCAGGATGACACAGCAATTGCACACGCAAAAGAAAAATTGGCTAAATATGGCGACAGGATTACAATTATCAAAAGTAATTTCAAGTACCTTCAAGAAGATCTTGAAAACCTTGGTGTCTCTAAAGTGGATGGTGTCTTATATGATCTGGGTGTTTCTTCACCTCAATTAGATACACCTGAGAGAGGTTTCAGCTATCATAATGATGCACCGCTTGATATGAGAATGGATACTGGTGCTGAGATTTCCGCTTATGATGTGGTAAATACCTGGGAATATGGTGAACTAGTGAAAATTTTCTTCCGATATGGTGAAGAAAAATTCTCCAAGCAAATTGCGAGAAAAATTGAAGCAGCCAGGGAAGTCTCCCCAATAAAAACTACGGGACAACTGGTTGAACTTATTAAAGAGGCAATACCTGCCCCTGCCAGAAGAAAAGGCGGGCATCCTGCCAAACGTGTGTTTCAGGCAATAAGAATAGCTGTTAATGATGAACTCGGTGTATTTGAGGATTCTCTGCACCAGGCTATTGACATACTAAATCCCCAAGGAAGAATCAGTGTGATCACGTTTCATTCCCTGGAGGACAGGATTTGCAAAGCTGCCTTTAAAAAAGCCAGTGAAACACCAAATCTGCCCCCAGGCCTGCCGGTTATCCCTGACGAATATAAACCAGCCTTAAGGCTAATAAACAGAAAACCGATTCTGCCTTCAGATGAAGAACTGGAACATAATAATCGAGCAAGGTCTGCAAAACTGAGAATAGCAGAAAAGCTATAAGCAAAAATCGAAATAGGAACTAAAAAATTTTTTCAGGAGGGGAATTATGAGCAATTTAGCGCGAAAAATTCAGGAAGAAAAACAATTCGATGTACAAACCCAGCCTGTCCAGGCTCCTAAGAAATTAAAAACAAAAAAATCATGGCTTTCCCCCGGAGAAAAAATTCTGGGTCTTGCTTTCACTGGCATTGTTTGCTTTGGTGCAGTGCAAATGGTTTCAAACCAGGCAGCCATTTACGAAGTGAACAAAGAAATTCAAAAAACAGAAAATGCCATCCAAACACAGAACAAAGTGAATACAGATCTCGAAATGCAAGTGAGCGAGTTAAGTACATACGAGCGCATTAAAGCAAAAGCTGAGGAAATGGGACTTAAATTCAGCGGAAATAATGTCAAGGTCGTGGAAGATTAATGAAGAAACAGCCAAATATCAATTTTGGAGCAGCGATATTATTTTTAATATTCAGTCTGCTCTTTTTTGTATTAATTTTTCGGTTTGTGTCAATTCAGGTTACGGGAGAAGCGGCAGGCCATGCACTTGCGGCGAAAGCTCAGCAAAAATATGAGCGTGAAAAGACAATCCAAGCCAAAAGGGGCACAATTTATGACCGCAATGGTGAAGTTATTGCCGAGGACACTATTTCCTACAAACTTGTAGCGATTCTGGACAAAAGCATGGAGCCGGATTATGTTAAGGACCCTGAAAAAACAGCAGCGGCACTCTCGAAAGCCATTGATATGGAAGAGTCTGAGATTTATAAGATCCTTACAAGGAAAACAAAAGATGGAGAAACGCCATTCCAGGTGGAATTTGGCAAAGAGGGACGAGACCTTCCGTTAAAGACAAAAAAAGAGATAGAAGATATGAAATTGCCGGGGATTACATTCATAACAGATTCCAAACGCTTCTACCCAAATGGTGTATTCGCTTCGCATTTAGTTGGGTATGTTGAGAAGAAGAAATCGGAAACGAATAAAACAGATACAGTAGGGATGCTTGGCATCGAGCAGAGTTTAAATAATGTGCTCACAGGCAAGGATGGTAAGTTTAGCTACGAAAGCGATATTTGGGGCTATCTGCTCCCAAATGGAGATCAAAAAATAAAGCCGGCTCAAAATGGTAAAGATGTGTATCTGACAATCGATAAAAAAATCCAGACCTTCCTCGAAGATTCCATGAATAAAGTAGACGAAGAATATAAGCCGAAAAAGATGGTTGCTGTGGTCGCGGATCCCAAAACGGGTGAAATTCTGGCGATGGGGCAGAGGCCGTCTTTCCACCCGAAAACTAAGGAAGGGCTTGAAGAGACGTGGCATAATGAAGTGATCGAAAACTCATTTGAGCCCGGCTCGACTATGAAAATCTTTACTTTGGCTGCTGCCATTGAAGAGGGTGTATTTGATCCGAATGAATTGTTTAAGTCGGGAAGTTATAAAGTGACGGAAAATTCACCGGCAATACGCGACCATAACCAGGGGAGAGGCTGGGGGTCCATTACCTACCTCGAAGGGGTTCAGCGTTCATCGAACGTGGCTTTCGCGAAAATAGTTAAAGAAAAGCTTGGTTATGAAAAATACAGGGAATATATAACCAAGTTTGGATTTGAAGATCCGACGGGAATTGACCTTCCGAATGAAACTGGCGGGCAGATCGCATACGAGTGGCCGCTTGATAAGGTAACTACCGGATTCGGGCAAGGTTCTGCCATTACGCCAATTCAGCAAGTACAGGCAGCTACTGCCATTGCAAATGACGGGAAAATGATGCAGCCTCATGTGATCAGCAGTATTGTTGATAGTGATAAAAACGAAATCGTTAAAAAAACAAAACCGGAAGTTAAGGGGAATCCAATTTCCGCAGAAACGGCAAAGAAAACCAGGGATATACTGGAGACGGTTGTGTCTTCTGAGAAGGGGACTGGCTACAAACGGTATAATATCGAAGGCTATGAGGTTGCCGGAAAAACGGGGACTGCCCAAATCCCTGATCCAAATGGCGGGGGATATTTAACGGGGCATGAAAATTTCATCTTCTCCTTTTTAGGCATGGCGCCAAAAGATAATCCTGAACTGATCATCTATGTAGCAGTGCAGCAGCCGGATATTGACCTTAGTACAAATGGTGCAGAGCCGGTTTCAAAGATTTTTAAACCGGTTATGAAAAGCAGTCTTCAATATTTAAATATTGAGCCGGCAAAGGAACAAAAGGCAAACTCTGAACAAGCACCTGAAGTGGAAGGAAAAACAGTTGAGGAAGCAAAAGCAGAATTGAAAAAGTCCGGTTTCGAAGCCATTGTGGTAGGAAAGGGCAGCAAGGTGGAAAGACAGGTCCCTGGCAACATGTACACTTTGCTGGAAGGCGAAAGAGTGATTTTAAGGACGGATGGCGAATTAACAGTACCTGATATGACTAGTTGGTCACTAAGGGACGTAATGAAAGTCGCAAAACTTGCAGACTTAAAGCTTAATACTGTAGGAAGCGGATATGTGGTAAAGCAGAATCTGAAGGCTGGTTCTACACTTAAGGAAGGTGATTACTTAATCGTCGAACTTGAGCCGCCTGCAGAGAAATATAATGAGGAAAATCCTGAATCAGAAGAGCAGCAGGAAGAAGAGGAAGCGGTGCTGGATTAAACTAAGAACGTACTGCCGGATGAGCGGCAGCGCGTTCTATTCATTTATGTACAAGCATATATTGGAACGAGCCATAATCTAAGGAGGTTCGTTCGTACATGCGTGTTTCAAATGTAACCGTTCGAAAACGGCTGACTGCAGCTATGTTTGTTGGTATTCTCGTTTTTTTTATCATTGATTTGCGTCTTGGATATGTTCAATTTTTTCTGGGGAATATGCTTACAGATAGCGCAAAGGAACTATGGAGCAGGGACATTCCATTTGAACCGGAAAGAGGAGAAATCGTCGACCGTAACGGTGTCCCGCTGGCCACAAATATCAGTGCTCCAACTGTCTATGTTGTGCCAAGGCAAATAAAAGATCCGGCTGATGCTGCAGAGAAACTGGCAGCAGTGCTGGATATGTCAAAAGAAAAAGCCTACCAGCTTATCACTAAAAGAGAATCGAGCGTAAAAATCCCGGATGGCCGAAAAATTTCCCATGAAAAAGCTAAAGAAATACGTGCCTTGGAAATTGAAGGCATTTACATTGGAGAAGATTCAAAACGCCATTATCCCTTCGGTAATTACCTCTCACATGTTTTAGGGTTTGCTGGGATTGATAATCAGGGTCTAATGGGCCTTGAACTATATTATGATGAAGAATTAAAAGGAAAAAAAGGATCTGTTAAGTTTTACGCGAATGCAAAGGGAGAGCGGATGAATGATATGGCGGATGACTACAAGCCCCCGGTTGATGGAATGGACTTAAAGCTTACCATTGATTCCAAGATTCAGACTATCGTAGAGAGGGAGCTTGATATCGCTCAGGCAGAATATAACCCGGATGGAATTATAGCAATTGCCATGAATCCCAATAATGGAGAAGTCCTCGCCATGGCCAGCAGGCCGGATTTTGATCCTGCGAACTTTAGAAATGTGCCTCCGGAAATATACAACCGCAACCTTCCAATCTGGAGTTCTTATGAGCCTGGTTCTACTTTTAAAATTATTACCCTAGCTGCTGCATTGGAAGAGGGAAAGGTCGATTTAGAAAAAGATCGCTTCTACGATCCAGGTTTTGTTGAAGTAGGGGGTGCCAGACTTCGGTGCCATAAAAAGGGTGGCCATGGCAGCCAAACATATTTGGAGGTTGTGCAGAATTCCTGTAACCCTGGTTTTGTAGAGCTGGGGGTACGGTTAGGGAAAGAAAAGCTGTTTAAATATATTCGCGATTTTGGTTTTGGGGAGAAAACAGGTATTGATCTCCAAGGAGAGGGAAAAGGGATTTTGTTTAACCTTGACCGAGTAGGGTCGGTTGAGCAGGCAACTACAGCATTTGGACAGGGGGTTTCCGTTACCCCAATTCAGCAAGTTGCAGCCATTTCTGCAGCAGTCAATGGAGGGACATTATATACTCCATATATAGCAAAAGAGTTAATAAATCCTGCAAATGGCGAGATTATAATGAAAAAGTCTCCTGAAGCTAAAAGAAAAGTCATCTCTAAGGAAACATCCGATGAAATTAGACATGCACTGGAATCGGTTGTTGCCCAAGGCTCAGGTAAGAAGGCGTTCGTGGATGGATACCGTGTTGGCGGAAAAACAGGTACCGCACAAAAAGCAGCAAATGGCCGCTATCTGGAAAACAATCATATCGTTTCCTTTATCGGATTTGCACCTGCCGATGACCCTCAGCTTGTAGTATACGTGGCAGTAGATAATCCCAAGGGTACCATTCAGTTTGGTGGGCTTGTCGCTGCTCCGATTGTTGGGGAAATCATGGGGGACAGCTTGAGGGCAATGGGTGTAAAGCCCAGGAAAAATCAAATTGAAAAAGAGCTGACATGGATGGATTCCCCAATGATAGAAGTTCCTGATATGGTTGGACTGACTAAGAAAGATCTTGGTGAGCTGTATCTTAACCTAAAAATCGATGCGAGCGGTACAGGAGATACAGTGGTTAAGCAAACGCCTCAGCCTGGCATAAAGCTAAAAGAAGGGTCAACCATCCGCCTGTATTTTGATGACAAATAAGAAAAGTAATTCAGGCGGCTTAATCCTTCGCCGCCTGAATTTTTTTGTTTTTAATAGAAACTGCAACATACTTTCAAGGTTTGGATTCTATATATTAAATAGCTAAAAAAGCAATTATCATGTACAATATATATCGCCATCATTTAGAATATTAGTTTGGGAATTTAAAATTGATATTGACCAGATGCATTAAAAATAGGATTAGATTGTTCTGTTTAACATGAGAGGATTGGTAGACATGGAATTACATAAACTGCTGCAATTTTTGCAGCCATATATGACTTGTAAAGGGGAAAACCCGGAGATCACTTCAATCGATAACGATAACCGGAAAGTTACACCTGGAAGTCTATTTGTCTGTATTGAAGGCTACACGGTGGATGGCCATGACTTTGCGGCTTCTGCTGCTGAAAAAGGTGCAGCAGCTGTAATTGCCCAAAAAGAATTAAACCTGGATATCCCAGTTATAGTGGTAAAGGATACAAGACGGGCCATGGCCGTGCTTGCAGATGCTTTTTATGGACAGCCGAGCAAGCAGCTTCATTTAATTGGCATAACAGGGACTAATGGCAAAACAACAACAAGCCATTTAATTGAAAAGATCCTTGCCGATGCAGGAAGGAAAACAGGCTTAATTGGCACCATGTATACCAAGATTGCCGATGAAATTTTTGAAGTGAAAAATACGACTCCTGAAAGTTTGACCCTGCAAAGCACATTTAGAAAAATGGCAGATGCTGGTGTCGACTCAGCTGTAATGGAAGTATCTTCACATGCACTTGATGAGGGGCGAGTTCATGGCTGTGATTTTAATATAGCCGTGTTTACTAACCTGACTCAGGATCACTTGGATTATCATAAGACAATGGATGAATACAGGAGAGCAAAAGGGATGCTGTTTGCCCAGCTTGGAAGTGCCTATAATCATGGAGAGCCGAAGTATGCCATTTTAAATTCAGATGACCCTTCATCTGCAGAATATGAAAAATCGACTGCTGCTCATGTCATTTCCTATGGAATCGATCAGGAAGCTGACCTTCGTGCAACTAATATTAAGATGACTGCTGCCGGTACAGATTTTGACTTAATTTCTCCATTCGGGAAGCATAAAGTCTCTCTAAAAATGATAGGCAAATTCAGCATCTATAATGTCCTTGCCAGTATTGGTGCAGGTATCGCATCAGGGATATCAATCTCTCAAATCATCAAATCTGCTGAAGAAGTAAAAGGTGTTGCAGGCAGATTTGAAACCGTGGATGCTGGCCAGGATTTTTCTGTGATTGTTGATTATTCACATACACCGGACAGCCTAAAAAATGCTTTGGAAACTGTAAAGCAATTTGCCCGGAAACGCATTTTTGCCATCGTTGGCTGCGGGGGGGACAGAGATAGGTCCAAAAGGCCGCTTATGGCTGAAATTGCATGCCAGTACAGCACAGACCCTATATTTACTTCTGATAACCCGCGAAGTGAAGACCCGATTCAAATCCTCAGGGATATGGAAGAGGGAGTGAAAGGTGAGAGTTATAAAACAATCGCTGATCGAAAAGAAGCCATTCATTACGCGGTGAAAAATGCCGGTGAAGGAGACGTTATTTTAATAGCTGGCAAGGGCCATGAAACATATCAGCAGGTGGGGAACCAGGTTTTCGACTTTGATGACCGCCTAGTGGCAAAAGAGGCTATAGAGGAGCGATAAAATGTATTTGACGTATCGAGATTTAGCGGAATTGTTTCCGGCCGTAAAAGGGATAAAGGATAATGAGCTGGAATTTCATACGGTCGCTTCGTCCTCTTCCGCCCTCCAGCCAAAAGGAATTTATATTCCTTTTGGAGAGGCCGGAAATCTGAAAGAAGCTATTGAAAAAGGGGCTGTTGCTGCTCTCTGGAATGAGAATACCGAGACACCGGCATACACTCCGAATCATTTCCCTATTTTTTTTACAAAAGACTTAACGAAAGGCTTAAAGGATATCATGGAATTATATATAGAAAAATTGAGTAAAGCAGAAGAAAAGAGGAACACAACTAATTTCCTTATTTCAGATGAAAAGAGTCTTAAAGAAAACGAAACAACATATGATATTGCTGTGATGGCTGAAAGATTAGCGGAAGCTGCAGTTAATGCCAAGCAGGAAAGGAGGGGATAAGTATGATGGAGCAAGTTATTTTTTTCACAATATTGGCAGGGTTTTTAATCACTGTTTTGCTGTCTCCCATTTTTATTCCCTTCCTGAGAAGATTGAAGTTCGGGCAAAGCATCCGCGAAGAAGGCCCTAAATCCCATCAAAAAAAGACAGGTACCCCGACAATGGGAGGAATCATGATTCTTCTTTCCGTTACAGTGACCACTTTGCTGATGACCGGAAAATTTTCAGAACCTACTGTAAAAACATATTTGCTGCTGCTGGTTACCCTGGGATTTGGACTCCTCGGTTTCCTTGATGACTTTATTAAAGTAGTATTAAAGCGGAATTTAGGTCTGACTTCTAAGCAGAAGCTGCTGGGCCAGATTATTATCTCTGTCATTTTTTATTTTGTTTTCAAACAAAATGAATTTTCCACAGAAGTGCACATCCCGCTGACCGACATTTCTATTGATTTGGGCTGGTGGTATGTTTTCTTTATTATTTTTTGGCTGGTGGGATTCTCAAATGCTGTCAATCTGACGGACGGACTTGATGGTCTTGTCTCAGGGACTGCTGCGATCGCATTTGGAGCTTTTGCAGTACTGGCATGGAATCAATCTCAATTTGAAGTGTCTATTTTTTCTGTAGCTGTGGTAGGCGCGGTATTGGGCTTCCTTGTCTTTAATGCCCATCCTGCAAAGGTGTTCATGGGTGACACAGGTTCACTGGCTCTGGGCGGAGCAATTGCGACCATTGCCATTTTAACAAAGCTTGAAATCATTCTGATTATTATCGGCGGTGTTTTTGTTATTGAGACATTGTCTGTTATTTTACAGGTGGCCTCTTTTAAGGCCACCGGGAAGCGGATCTTCCGCATGAGCCCGCTTCATCATCATTATGAATTGGTGGGCTGGTCTGAATGGCGGGTTGTCGTTACATTCTGGACTGTTGGCCTATTGTTTGCAATCTTAGGAATCTATATTGAGGTGTGGGTGTAAGTGAAAGAAGTCAATCGCTATCTTCATAAAAAAATACTAGTGCTGGGACTGGCAAAAAGCGGAGTTAGTGCAGCTTCCCTTTTACATAAGCTCGGAGCATTTGTGACTGTTAATGACTATAAGCCTCTTGCGGAAAATCCTGAAGCTCAAGGGCTGCTTGAGCAGGGAATTACAGTCATTTGCGGAGACCATCCAATTGAACTTCTGGAAGAGGGATTTGAGCTGATTGTAAAGAATCCTGGTATTCCTTATCATAATCCAATGATAAAAGGAGCCCTTGTTAAGGGCATACCTGTCATTACAGAAGTGGAGCTTGCCTACCAGGTATCTGAAGCTCCTTTTATTGCGATTACAGGCACAAATGGAAAAACCACTACAACTACTTTAGTGTTTGAAATGCTTCAGGCAGGAAGCAAAAAGCCGCTTATTGCCGGAAATATTGGGACAGTAGCTTCCGAGGTTGCCCAGAATGCTGCAGAAGAAAACAATATCGTGATTGAGCTTTCATCATTTCAGCTGATGGGCCTACAGGAGTTCAGGCCGAGAATTGCCATTTTGACAAATTTGTATGATGCTCATTTGGATTACCATGGCACAAGAGAAGAGTACCATGCAGCCAAAGCAAATATTACGATGAATCAGTCTGGACAGGATTATTTCATTGTCAATGCTGATCAAGAGAAAGTAATGGAAGCAGCTGCACGATCAAAGGCGGAAATAATTCCTTTTTCTACATCCAGTGTGCTGTCTGAAGGCGCATATGTCAAAGATGGCTGGATTTGTTTCAATAATGAGCAAGTGATGGAAAGAAAAAATGTTTCATTGCCGGGAGATCATAATCTTGAGAATATCCTTTCTTCAGTGGCTGCAGCCAAGCTATCCGGAGTCGGAAATGACGATATCATTCAGGTTCTAAGCTCGTTTACAGGGGTCAAGCACCGTCTGCAGTACGTTGGTGAGTACCAAAACAGGAAATTTTATAATGATTCTAAAGCAACGAACATTTTGGCAACGAAGAATGCAGTATCAGCTTTTGATCAGCCTGTCATTCTTCTTGCAGGAGGTCTTGACAGGGGAAATGGCTTTGATGAACTCATTCCATCTCTCAAAAAAGTAAAATCTCTTGTAACCTTTGGACAAACAGCTGAAAAGATTGAACAAGCAGCGTTGGAAGCGGGAATAAAAACAATTGAGCGTGTCGATAATGTTGAAAAAGCCGTACCTGCTGCCCTAAAGCTTTCAGAGCCAGGAGATGTGATTCTGCTTTCTCCTGCTTGCGCAAGCTGGGACCAATATAAAACTTTTGAGGTTCGGGGAGACATGTTTATAGATGCGGTGCATAAGCTTAAGTAAGGGCTTGTCTGCGGGACTATAGAGACGACATCAAAGGCATACATCTGCTTCGCGTGACATTTAGAGCTTTAAAAAGGAACTTAAGAAGGACTGCCGGAAGAGGGGAAGTTATATTTGCGGCAGGAAATTGGTTTCCTTATTAGCCCTAAAACTTGCATTCGAGGTGTTTTCGTTGCCGGCCAAAAAAACCACTCCCGATTTCATACTAATGATCGTCACTTTTATGCTGCTTGCTGTAGGATTGACTATGGTATATAGTGCAAGCGCAATATGGGCAGATTATAAATTTGATGATTCTTTCTTTTTTGCGAAAAGGCAAATGCTTTTTGCCGGAGTAGGAATTATTACGATGTTTTTTATCATGAATGTGGATTATTGGACCTGGAGAACTTGGGCTAAAGTGTTAATCATCGTCTGTTTTGTGCTGCTGCTTCTGGTGCTGATTCCGGGCATTGGCAATGTGAGAAATGGCTCACGCAGCTGGATTGGCGTAGGTGCATTTTCGATTCAGCCCTCGGAATTTATGAAACTGGCCATGATTGTGTTTATGGCAAAATTTCTTTCCGAAAAGCAAAAGCTAATTACCTCTTTCAAAAAAGGGCTTGTTCCATCTTTAGGGCTAGTATTTTTAGCTTTTGGGTTAATTATGCTTCAGCCTGATTTAGGAACAGGAACGGTTATGGTAGGGACTTGTGTCGTCATGATTTTCATCGCAGGCGCGAGAATCAGCCACTTTGTCTGGTTTGGTGTTGCTGGCCTGGCCGGATTTGTTGCACTTGTCCTTTCAGCCCCATACAGAATAAAGCGTATAACATCATTTCTTGATCCATGGGAAGATCCTTTAGGCAGCGGGTTTCAGATTATCCAATCCCTGTATGCAATAGGGCCGGGAGGATTATTTGGTCTTGGTCTGGGACAGAGCAGACAGAAGTTTTTTTATCTTCCTGAGCCGCAGACAGATTTTATTTTTGCCATTTTAGCTGAGGAACTGGGATTTATAGGCGGATCTTTTGTTATTTTATTATTTGCTCTTCTCCTATGGCGCGGCATACGCATAGCTCTTGGTGCCCCTGATTTATACGGGAGCTTCCTGGCTGTTGGGATTATAGCAATGGTCGCTATTCAGGTAATGATTAATATCGGGGTTGTAACAGGTCTGATGCCCGTTACAGGCATCACACTTCCGTTTCTGAGCTATGGCGGATCGTCCTTGACACTGATGCTCATGGCCATAGGGGTTCTGCTTAATATAAGCAGATATGCAAGGTACTAGCGCATTTTATATCATGCATTTTTAGGAAACCCTGTGAAGCAGGGTTTCTTTTTTGGAAGCAACGTATAAATTCTGAAGTTAGATAACTCTAGCTTAAGGCGTATTCCGCTTCTCTGGGAATTATCAAACTTCTTTGCAATTTTGCACATTATTACATTTCTTTAACATTATGATGTACGTTCCTATCTATTTGTTTTGAATATAGTAGAATAGGGAAAAGAGGGGGGAGTGTTTTCCGCTCGCACGCTGGATAACCTTCACTAAATCTGAAAGTTTTATTTTTGATCAATCGCAAAAAAATAAAGCTTTCTTTGATTATAAAACTCTTTTTTGAGGTGAAAGAATGAAAATTGCTGTTAGCGGCGGAGGAACTGGCGGACATATTTATCCGGCACTTGCGCTTATAAGACAAATTCAGAAAGAACATAATGATGCCGAATTTTTATATATCGGAACTGAAAAAGGGCTTGAAAATACGATTGTCAATCGTGAAAACATCCCTTTTAAATCAATACATATAACTGGTTTTAAAAGAAAACTATCTTTGGAAAATGTAAAAACAGTTTTAAGGTTCCTAAAAGGCGTCCGTGAAAGCAAAAAAATGCTTAGGGACTTTAATGCGGATGTCGTCATCGGGACTGGCGGGTATGTTTGCGGTCCTGTTGTATTTGCCGCTGCAAAACTTGGAATTCCAACCATCATCCATGAACAAAACAGTGTGCCAGGATTAACTAATAAGTTTTTAAGCAGGTATGTTGATAAAATCGCAGTATGTTTTGAGGAAGCTAAGGCTTTTTTTCCAGAAAATAAAACAGTCATGACGGGAAACCCGCGTGCATCAGAGGTATTGGGTCAGGATGGGATTAGGGGAAGACAGTCGGCAGGACTAAAGTCCGGTGTCCCTGCTATGTTAATTTTTGGAGGCAGCAGAGGGGCAAGGCCAATTAATGATGCTGTTCTCAAAACACTTGCTGAGCTGGGTGAGAAGCCTTATCAGGTTTTATACATCACAGGGGACGTCCATTATGATGATGTACAAAAAGAAATTGAACTGGTCGGGAGCCCTGAGAACGTAATAATTAAACCATTCATTCACAATATGCCGGAAGTGCTTGCCGGAGCTGACCTAGTCGTTTCACGTGCAGGAGCCACCACTTTGGCTGAGATTACTTCTTTAGGAATACCAAGCATCTTGATTCCAAGCCCGTATGTAACAAACAATCATCAGGAAAAAAATGCAAGGGCGCTAAGTGACCATGGTGCTGCAGAACTATTGCTTGAAAAAGAGTTAACAGGAAAAAAGCTTATTGATAGCATTGACAGGATCATTCTCGATAAAGATAAAATGAAAAACATGAAGGAAGCTTCAAGAAAACTTGGGATCCGCGATGCATCAGACAGGCTATACAAATTAATGGACGAATTGGTTTCGGCGAAGGGAAAGTAGCCCTGATTAGTAAATTTGCATAGAATAAATAAATTTAGGCAGATATCAATAGAAAGGGAGGTAAATATGGACGAATTTATCAGCAAACTTAGAGAGTTAAACATTGGCACTATCAAGGAAAATGAGCCGATGGCAAATCATACAACAATGAAGATTGGCGGGCCAGCCGATTTGTTTATTGAGCCTTCTTCCATAGAAAAACTGGCAAAAGCGATGGATATGATCCGTCGTTATAATTTGAAATGGAGAGCAATTGGAAGAGGATCCAATTTGCTTGTATCTGATGGGGGCATAGAAGGAGTAGTCATTAAATTAGGCAGAGGCATGGATCACGTGGACCTCAATGGAACGGAGCTTAGCGTTGGCGGGGGTTATTCATTGGTTGCCCTATCTACGATTATCAGCAAAAAGGGTTTGTCAGGTCTAGAGTTTGCCAGCGGTATTCCGGGTTCTGTAGGCGGAGCAGTTTATATGAATGCAGGAGCGCACGGTTCAGATATCTCGAATATCATGACCAAAGCATATGTTCTTTTTGAGGATGGGAAAATGGAATGGCTCACGAACAAGGAAATGGAATTTTCTTATAGAACATCCGTCCTTCAAAAGAAACGTCCAGGGATCGTTCTAGAGGCGGTTTTTCAGCTTACAGAGGGCGATCGGGAAATAATATCATCTTCAATGCAAAGGAATAAGGATTACAGGAAAGAAACTCAGCCCTGGAACTATCCATGTGCAGGCAGTATTTTCCGAAATCCTCTCCCTGAATATGCTGGCCAGCTCATAGAAAAAGCCGGCATGAAAGGCCATTCTATCGGCGGTGCGAAAATCTCCGATATGCATGGAAACTTCATAGTGAATGCAGGAGACGCCAAAGCGGAAGATGTACTTTCATTAATTCAGCATATTAAGGATACAATTTTTGATTTGTATGGAGTGAAAATGGAAACAGAAGTGGAAATAATCGGTCGAAAGTAACGGGGAATAATACCTTACGAATACCATTTATTGTGATATAATGATTTATTAGATAACAATAAATATAGTAAAAACGGCATGTCTTACATGCCGTTCTCTTCCCTTATTTTTGAATAAATTGTGCTGGACATGCCACTTGAATGTTTTACTTAATGTCCTTGCGCTTTTCTTGATGGGGTGATAAAAGTGGAGAAAAGTAAGGTTGTCTCGCTTGAGGATCGAATACCGAAGCTTAAAGAGCAAAGGAAAAAGAAAGCGAATAGAAGACTGATCTTTTTGCTGCTGCTTTTTTTCTCGCTGATTGTTTTAATTATTTATTTTCAATCGCCCTTAAGCCATATTAAACAAATTAAGGTATCCGGCAATTCAATTTATGATAAAGAAGAAATAATACAAATTAGCGGTGTTACTGAAAAAACAAATATTTGGAAGGTTGATGAAGAGGGTATTGAGGGTAAGCTTAAAGAGCTGCCGGAAATAAAATCTTCAACTGTTAAAGTTCAGCTGCCTGGCACACTCAACATACAGGTAGATGAACTAAAGCGCATTGCCTACATAGCGAAAGAGAAGCACTACCTGCCTGTTATGGAGAATGGAAGCATTTTAAAGGATGAAAAAGTAGCGGATATTCCTGCTAACGCTCCAATACTAAATGGCTTTTCTGAGGGGGACATCCTTGATATGATGATTGAAGAGCTTGAGTCACTCCCCGAAGAGGTACTGAATTCAATTTCCGAAATCCATCATTCTCCTAAAAAGACAGATTCAAATCATATAACTCTTTATATGAATGATGGGTTTGAGGTTAGTGCTACTTTAAGAAGTTTTTCAGAAAAAATGGCACACTACCCTTCTATCATAAGCCAGCTGGATCCCGAGAAAAAAGGAATCATTGACTTGGAAGTAGGCTCTTATTTTAAAGCTTATGAAACAAAGGGAGCTGAAGAGGTTGAAAAAGAAAATGAAGGTGAAGGGTAATCATGTGATATTCTCCTTAGTCTTTCTCGTGCTGGGTTACATGATGGCATTTTCCTATCACCTTACACAGGGAGAAGAAGAAAAACCAGCTCTAAGCGGCAAACAGTGGGAAAGAGATCTGGAACTCCGAAATCAGCTGGTTGAACTGGAGGAAAAAAACAGAGCTCTTCAAAAAGAATTAAATGAAGAACAGGAAAACGTTCTTGATATTGAAAAAGAGCTTTCTCAGGAAGCCCAAGTTTATTTTAATCTTGCCGAGGATGCGGAGAAGTACAGGATGCATCTTGGCAAGGTAAAAGTAAAGGGCTCAGGAGTAGAAGTTACTCTGGCAGATGGTGATTACAATCCGGAAGAAGAAAACATTAACAATTATATCGTACATGAACATCATGTCTTTAAGGTGATTAATGAACTCTATATCTCCGGAGCTTCCGCAGTTGCCATAAATGGACAAAGGCTATCTCACAGTTCCTATATTGTTTGCAATGGGCCTGTTATAGAAGTAGACGGATATCAGCATCCTGCTCCTTTTGTCATTACTGCAATTGGTGATGCGGGTGTGCTTTCGTCAGCTCTGAACTTGACTGGCGGAGTGAAGGACACATTAGTAGATGAAAACATCCAATTCACTTTAGAGAAAAAGGGCGAAATTATCATGGAACCATTATTGGGTTCGTAAAGCCAATCCCTCATTCGCAAATTTTCATATTTGTCCACAGAATAATCTATTCGGGAAAGTAAGGTGGAAATAAAGTGGACAGCAAAAAGAAACTCAGCTTTACTTTTATAACGGTTGTCATTGGCTTTATGATTGCCATTCAATTTCAAACAGTTAAGGAACCGTCTGTCCGGGATACTAGGGATACCTGGCAGCTAAGAGCTGATATCCTTAAAGAAAAGGAACTGCAATTAAAGCTTCTGCGCGAAATCAGTTCAAACGAAGAAAAAATAGCCCAATATGAAACAAAGCGCAAACAAAGCAAAGAGCAAGTGCTGCGTGAGACGCTGGAGGAATTAAAAATGGAAGCCGGATTAAGTGAAGTGACGGGACCAGGCATAATCATAACCATAGAACCGGTAAATGAAGAGCTGCTTCTGGGCAAGCAAGCAGATTCTGTTTCACCTGATTTGCTCAAGCGGCTGGTCAATGAGTTAAATATGTATGATGCCCAGCACATTTCCATCGGAGGCAGAAGAGTTATCAATACTACTGTCATAAGGGACATTAACAGGGAAACCATGATAGATGGCTATGCCTTAAACCGTTTGCCTATCGAAGTCAAAGTAATAACTGAGAATGCCCAGACTGCCGAGAAGCTTTTTAATCGCATGCAAGTATCAAATTCTGCAGAGGAGTTTTTCATTGACAACCTGCGGATTAAGGTGGAAAAGCCTGCAGAGCCTATCACGATTCCTGCCTATGATGAGGCATTGAGAGTCAGATATATGGAGCCTGTGAAACCTGAAGAAGGAGGCAAATCATAATGTGGCTTCCCGTTTTAGGATTGATCATAGGGGTTATACTTGGGCTTATGACAGATATAAAAGTGCCTGATGAATACTCGAATTATCTTTCCATTGCTGTTCTTGCTGCATTGGATACTCTATTTGGAGGAATTCGCGCACAGCTTCAAAATATTTATGATGAAAAAGTTTTCGTTTCAGGCTTCTTTTTTAATATCCTGCTGGCAGCAAGTTTAGCTTTTCTGGGTGTTCATCTTGGTGTAGACTTGTATTTAGCAGCAGTATTTGCCTTTGGGGTCAGGCTATTCCAAAATATTGCGGTAATTAGAAGGATAATAATCGCAAAATGGTCCCAAAACAGAGAAAAAACAGAAAAAAATGATATTTAAAAAAGGGAAAAATATTAGTTTTGACGAATAATTTTATAGATAAACTGCTTAATTTAATCAAACAACAGCAAAAAATGATTGTTGTTCAATAATCGGAATTGAAAAAAAAGGAGGTGCCAAAGAATGAACAGCAATGAAATATATGTTAGTCTTGACATCGGTACATCCAGTGTAAAAGTAATCATAGGTGAAATGGTCAATGACTCTTTAAATATTATTGGTGTTGGCAATGTACACTCAGAAGGATTACGCAAGGGTTCCATTGTTGATATAGACGAAACCGTTCATTCTATTAAGAAGGCAATCGAACAGGCTGAGAGAATGATAGGAATGGAGATAAAAAATGTGATTGTAGGAATTACCGGCAATCATGTTATGCTTCAGCCATCACATGGGGTTGTGGCGGTCTCGAGTGAAAATAGGGAAATAACAGACGAAGATGTTGCTAGAGTCATAGACGCGGCACAAGTTGTATCGATTCCGCCGGAGAGGGATATTATTGATGTCATTCCAAAACAGTTTATCGTTGACGGATTGGACGAGATCAGCGATCCCCGCGGAATGATTGGTGTGCGGCTGGAAATGGAAGGCACCATCATTACCGGATCGAAAACGATATTACATAACACCCTGCGCTGTGTTGAACGTGCTGGCCTTGAAATTATGGATATTACGCTTCAGCCTCTGGCAGCAGGCGCATTCGCCCTATCAAAAGATGAGAAAAATCTTGGAGTTGCACTCGTTGATATTGGCGGGGGCTCAACAACCATTGCCATATTCGAAAATGGCTCTTTAAAGGCAACCAGTGTTCTTCCTGTGGGTGGAGACCATATCACAAAAGACTTATCAATCGGCCTTCGCACATCGACAGAAGATGCAGAAAAAATCAAAACGAAATATGGCTATGCATTCTATGACCATGCATCTGAAGATGAAGTATTCAGTGTTCCTATCATTGGAAGCGATCAGCATCAGCAATTCAATCAGCTGGAAATATCAGATATTATAGAAGCGCGGATGGAAGAGATTTTTGATCTTATCCAGCACGAAGTGAAACGCCTAGGGGCAATAGACCTTCCAGGCGGATATGTTCTATCTGGAGGAGTGGCGAATACTCAGGGAATCCTTGAACTTGCACAGGATGTTTTCCAAAATAGAGTCCGCATCGCAATACCTGATTATATTGGCGTTAGAGAACCACAATATACGACTGCTGTTGGACTGATCAAGTTCGCGTATAAAAATGCTAAAATCCAGGGCAGAAAAATGGAGCAGCCAGTTACTGTTCCTGAAGCAAAAGAAAAACGAGTGCAAAAACCGCAACCGCAACCGAAAACAAAGCCGGAAAAACAGCCGGAAGAAAAAATCACATCAAGAGTTAAAAAGTTCCTCGGATACTTTTTTGAATAACTTGATTTGATTCGCAAGGGTTAGGGAAACGGAATGAAAAGCCATACGGCGGATAGAAAAAAGCACTGAAGAAACTTAACGAGAGTGCATAAAAAAGCGAATCAGAAAAAGGTGTTCTTAGGAATATCGACGAATTAGGAGGATTTGTCATGTTGGAATTTGATACAAATTTGGATTCATTAGCAACTATAAAAGTCATTGGCGTTGGAGGCGGCGGTAACAATGCAGTAAACAGAATGATTGAGCATGGTGTTCAAGGCGTTGAGTTTATTGCGGTTAATACGGATGCGCAGGCGCTGAACTTATCAAAAGCAGAAGTGAAAATGCAAATCGGAGGCAAGCTTACAAGGGGCCTTGGAGCTGGAGCCAACCCTGAGGTAGGAAAAAAAGCTGCTGAAGAAAGTAAAGAGCAGGTAGAAGAAGCACTTAAAGGTGCGGATATGGTATTCGTAACAGCTGGTATGGGAGGAGGAACTGGAACAGGAGCTGCTCCAGTAATCGCCCAGATTGCACGTGATTTAGGTGCTCTTACAGTTGGTGTCGTTACGCGCCCATTCACTTTTGAAGGCCGCAAGCGTTCCACTCAGGCAGCAGGCGGTATTGCTGCTATGAAGGAAGCGGTAGATACGCTGATCGTCATTCCTAATGACAGGCTATTAGAAATTGTTGATAAAAGCACTCCAATGCTTGAAGCGTTCCGCGAAGCAGATAATGTTCTGCGCCAGGGTGTTCAGGGTATTTCCGACTTAATTGCTGTTCCGGGGTTAATTAACCTTGACTTTGCAGATGTGAAGACAATCATGTCCAATAAAGGTTCTGCCCTAATGGGGATTGGTGTAGCTGCAGGAGAAAACCGTGCAGCAGAAGCAGCAAAAAAGGCTATTTCATCTCCTTTACTTGAAACATCCATTGATGGTGCACAAGGTGTCTTAATGAATATCACTGGTGGATCAAATTTAAGTCTGTATGAAGTACAGGAAGCAGCTGATATTGTTGCTTCTGCTTCAGATCAGGACGTGAATATGATCTTTGGTTCTGTTATTAATGAAAATCTTAAAGACGAAATCGTTGTAACGGTAATTGCAACTGGATTTAATGAAGAAGTGATTCAGCCTAAGCCTATGAGGCCAACATTTGGACAGCCTAAATCTGCACCAAGCATGGGAACAGGCATGAAGCGTGAACCAAAGAGAGAGGAAACTCCGCAAGAACCTGTAAGAAGCAGCCAATCTCAGCAGCCGGAAGAAGCTTTGGATATCCCGACGTTCCTCCGCAACCGAAACCGCAGAAGGTAATAATAGATTGAAAAAGCACCTGGTTGATTCCAGGTGTTTTTTACAATTAATCTGCTGGATTTTACACAAAATAGCATGGCTCAATATTGAGCCATGCTTATTAAACTTATACTGACTGAGTTTCCTTTAATTGCATAGATGGTCCGAAGAATTCGTAGCGGATATTTTCCTTTTTAAAGCCTGCTTCAAGTAATGCTTCATACATAGCTTGCATAAAAGGAACTGGCCCGCACATATAAACCATACTTTCTTTATTTGGTACTATTGTGTTTAACCATTCAGAAGTAATATAGCCTTCTTTGGCGTAGATTTTTTCCGCTTTATCTTTTTCTGTTGGACTTTCATAGCAGAAATATGTTTTAACTAATGGGTTATCCTTTTCAATCTCCTGTACTTCCTCTGAAAATGCATGTGCATTTCCGTTTAACGCAGCATGAACAAAAATAGTTTCATGATTTTTTTCTGTTGCATCAAGATGACGAAGCATGCTGTGCATAGGAGTAATACCTACTCCGCCGCTGAGCAGAACGACGGGTTTTTCCATATTCTCCAGAACAAATTCCCCAGCTGGAGCACTAATTTCAATATGATCGCCTTCTTTAACTTCATTGTGAAGGTAGCTGGAAACCTTTCCGACTGGCTTTACTTCATTACCTTCTTCCTTCTTTACAGAAATCCGGTAATAAGATTTTTCAGGAGAATCAGATAAGCTGTACTGGCGGATATGTGTGTATTCTTCCCCTGGAATTGTTAATTTCACACTAATATATTGGCCTGGAAGATAGCCAGAGATACTTCCTCCATCATCAGGTGTAAAGTAGAAGGATGTAATTACATCACTTTCTTTCACCTTTTTTGCAACAGTGAAGGATCTGAAGTTATCCCATCCTCCTGGCTTTTGTGCGGCATCCTCATAAAGGCTCTTTTCTATTCCGATGAATGCATCTGCAATCACACCATATGCTTTAATCCATGCATTAATTATCTCTTCAGTAGCAGCCTCTTTTAGAACCTCCTTGATTGCAAGAATTAAATGTTCTCCGACAATCGGGTAATGCTCAGGCTTAATGCCTAATGAACGGTGCTTATGAGCGATCTGTGTAACAACCGGAAGAATGGCTTCCAGATTATCGATGTATTTAGCAGCAGCATATACAGAGTTAGCCAGCGCTCTTTGCTGACGGCCCTGTTTTTGATTGGCATGATTAAAAATGTTCAGTAGTTCTGGATGATTTGTAAACATTAACTTATAAAAGGTTTTCGTAATATCTTCGCCATGTTTTTCAAGTACAGGGACAGTGCTTTTAATAATTTCAATAGTTTTTGTGTCTAGCATATCAGCAAAACTCCTTCTTAATATTTTCACTGTCATTATAGTTGATATTAAAAATAAAAAATGTGATTTAAATCACACCAAGTGAAAAAATAAAGAAGCAATAAATAAAAAATAATGACAAAATCCGCAGGGAATAGGGAAAATTTCTATCTTTTTGCATACAGAAAGCGACACACTTTCTTTACTGAGATGCGCTATACTTTTTTCTAACAGAATCATAGCATCCCAATATGAGCAGGGCCATTTTAGTCAATCTATCATGTGCTGTTTTTATAAAGAAGCTTAATCAGGCTGTTTAAGCTTTTCTTAAAGGAGGAAGATATTTGACAGTGTATTTGGATATTATCTGGGCATTAAACTTCATGTTTGACAGCCTGCTCCTTTATTTAACAGCCATAATATTAAAAAGGGAAGTGCAGCTCTGGAGAATTGCTGCAGGCGGTTTAATAGGATCAGTTATTATTTTATTAGTTTTTACCCCATTTAATGAATATTCTGGCCATCCAGTCACTAAGTTATTATTCTCAGTCGCAATGGTATTTGCTGCTTTTGGCTTTAAACGTTTGCGATATTTTATAAAAGGTCTAATGACTTTTTATTTTGCTACTTTTTTAGTTGGAGGATCTTTAATAGGCATTCATTATTTTATCAAGTTTGATTTTCAGCTTTCATCATCTGTCATGCTGGCAAGTGTTAAAGGTTTTGGTGATCCAATCAGCTGGCTGTTTGTGCTTCTTGGGTTTCCTCTGGCCTGGCATTTCTCAAAAAGAAACGTGGAAGGAATTGAGATGACAAAAATTCAATATGATTCTTTAATTCTGGTGCGTGTTTATATCAATGAAACAGAGTATTGTTTCAAAGGCCTGATTGACAGCGGCAACCAGTTGTATGATCCCATTTCGAAAATGCCGGTGATGTTTTTATCCATTAAAGACAGGCTTGATGAGTTTCCACGTGAAATTATTAAAATGGCAGGGAATCCAGAGGATATCATCATGGGCAGTAATTCTATTGGCGGGGATTGGGAGCATAAAATGAGGGTCATTCCATGTAAGGTTGTTGGACAAGAACACCAGTTAATCATCGGATTCAAGCCTGACCGCATTCTCCTTGAAAAAGAGAATGAAATAATAGAAACGGAGCGTGGATTAGTTTCCTTTTCCATGCAGCAGCTTTCTGCTGATGATGCTTTTCAGTGCATCGTTCACCCTAAAATGCTTACAGGTACAAGTACGATGAAGCCGGATGCAAAAGTAAGTTAATATACTATACTCTGAAAGAACTTAATTTAGAAGGAGGACAATTCATGAAAAAGTTAAAACTTCGCTTATCCTACTATTGGTATAAATTATTGATTAAGCTGGGGATCAAGACAGATGAAGTTTATTATATAGGCGGCAGCGAAGCACTACCTCCTCCACTCAGCAAGGAAGAAGAAGAAATGCTTCTGATTAAGCTTCCGAAAGGAGATAAAGCTGCAAGGTCCATTTTAATCGAAAGAAATCTCCGTCTGGTTGTTTATATCGCCAGGAAGTTCGAAAATACAGGCATCAATATAGAGGATTTAATCAGCATTGGAACAATTGGGCTAATTAAAGCTGTAAATACATTTAATCCTGAGAAAAAAATCAAACTGGCTACATATGCTTCCCGCTGTATTGAGAATGAAATTCTAATGTACTTAAGAAGGAATAATAAAATCCGTTCCGAAGTCTCATTTGATGAACCCCTAAATATCGATTGGGATGGCAATGAACTGCTGCTTTCCGATGTGCTTGGCACTGAGGATGACATCATTACCAAAGATCTCGAGGCCAATGTTGATAAAAAGCTGCTTTTAAAGGCGTTGCACCAGCTTTCAGATCGGGAAAAACAGATTATGGAACTTAGATTCGGCCTTGGGTCGGGTGAAGAAAAAACACAGAAGGACGTTGCAGATATGCTGGGTATTTCCCAGTCCTACATTTCACGACTAGAAAAAAGAATTATAAAAAGACTAAAAAAAGAATTCAATAAGATGGTTTAGAGCTTTAAAGTCCGAGGAATATTTTCTAACAAAATTTTGCAAGGGAAAACCCTAGTGTTTATGATGCTTTGACCGCTTGCCCATCCGGCAGTCAGATTAGCCGGTGCATATTTTTCCTTCCCAAGGAGATACTGTTTTTTGTACAGCAGCTCCTGTGAGGAGGGAAATTGATTGACTCGAAATAAAGTAGAAATTTGCGGTGTTGATACTTCAAAGCTTCCAGTTTTAAAAAACGAAGAAATGAGAGAGCTCTTCAAGCAAATGCATAAGGGGGATATAACCGCACGGGAAAAACTCGTCAACGGCAATTTGCGTCTCGTCTTAAGTGTGATTCAGCGATTTAATAACAGAGGCGAATTTGTTGATGACCTTTTCCAGGTCGGCTGTATCGGTCTAATGAAATCTATTGATAATTTTGATTTAAGTCAAAACGTTAAGTTTTCCACCTATGCAGTTCCAATGATTATTGGGGAAATACGCAGATATCTGCGTGATAATAACCCGATTCGCGTATCGCGGTCATTAAGGGACATTGCTTATAAAGCGCTGCAAGTGAGAGAACGCTTAATGAGCAAAACATCCAGAGAGCCTACAGCGGAAGAAATAGCCAAAGAGCTGGATGTGCCTCATGAAGAAATCGTTTTTGCATTGGATGCGATCCAGGATCCTGTCTCTTTATTTGAACCGATTTATAATGATGGCGGGGATCCGATCTATGTGATGGATCAGCTTAGCGATGAACGTAACAAAGATATTCAATGGATTGAAGAAATTGCGTTAAAAGAGGGAATGAGGAGACTGAATGAAAGGGAAAAACTGATTCTGAGAAAACGCTTCTTCCAGGGAAAAACTCAAATGGAAGTGGCAGAGGAAATCGGCATTTCCCAGGCACAGGTTTCACGGCTTGAAAAAGCCGCCATCAAACAAATGAATAAAAATATTCAAAGCTAGCAGCCAATTTGGCTGCTTTTTATATTTACCAAACATTTTTCTTATAGGGGCAAACATATATTGAATAAGAACATAAATTGGGAGTGAAGTCTCGATGGTGAAAATATCCGAATTCCAAATGAAGGATGTTGTAAATGTTGCTGACGGCAAAAAGCTTGGTAATATTGGGGATATTGATATAAACATTAATACAGGAAAAATTGAAGCCGTCATTATTGGCGGAGCGGGAAAAGTATTAGGTTTTTTCGGAAGGGATGCTGATATTGTCATACCATGGAAAAATATTATTAAAATTGGAGAAGATGTCATCCTGGTCCGCTATCAGGAGGCAGCAGAGCTGAAATTTATCGAGGATGAAGCATAAGAGTTGTTAATGGTGTCATCACCGCCTGCCTTGTGGTAAACTATAGAAAAATAAGATGGGGTTAATAGCATGGAACCATTTTCTTTAAAAAAGGAAGAGTATTTTGTCATAAAAGAGTGGGCCGATCGCATACCTAATATTTTGGCTGGTTTTACGACTAAAAATGGCGGGTGCAGCAGTAATAAATACAAAACGCTGAATTTAGGTTTGCATGTTAATGACAGCAATGAAGCAGTCAGCCGAAATCGGCAGCATGTGGCTGACTTGCTTGGATTTTCTCATGAAAAGTGGGTTGGTGCTGAACAAACTCATGAAATTAGCATAAAAAAAGTAACCAGAAGTGACAGAGGGAGAGGTGCTCTTGTTTACGAGGATTCCTTTCCGGGTACTGACGGCTTTTTCACTTATTCTAAAGGTGTAATGCTGACCCTCTGTTATGCAGATTGTGTACCGCTTTACTTTTTGCATGAAAATACAGGAGCCATAGGAATTGCCCATGCAGGCTGGAAAGGCACTGTTGGGGGTATTGGCAAAGAAATGGCAGAGCTTTATGCTGAAGAAGGCATAGACTTAAAAGAGGTACAAGCCGTGATTGGCCCTTCCATTTGTGGAAATTGTTATATAGTTGATGATCGTGTTATTTCAAAAGTGCAAAAAATACTAGATGATGTCGATATAAAGCCATATAATCAAATTAGTGATAATCAATTCCAGCTTGACCTGAAAGAGCTAAACAGGAAAATCCTTGTAAATGCAGGAATTCCTCAAGAAAATATCATGATTACTGATTATTGCACAAGCTGTCATGAAGACTATTTTTTCTCTCATAGAAGAGATATGGGGAAAACAGGAAGAATGATGAGCTTTATAGGCTGGAAGGAGGAAGTCGGAAGCTAAATGAAAGTAGAAGAAAATTTAAAGCATATTGAGTCAGCTATACACGAAGCGTGCATAAAGGCAAACCGCAACCCGGAAGAAATTACTACCATTGCTGTTACTAAGTACGTTTCAGCGGAAAGGGCACAAGAAGCCCTGGAAGCGGGTATACATCATTTAGGTGAAAACAGGGATGATGGACTTCTTGCCAAATGGGATGTTTTAAAGGACAAGCCAACCTGGCACTTTATTGGAGCACTTCAAACCCGCAAAGTGAAAAATATAATTGATAAAGTCGACTATATCCATTCGTTGGACAGGATTTCCCTCGCAAAAGAAATCGATAAGCGGGCAGATAGAAAAATAAATTGTTTCGTTCAGGTTAATGTCTCTGGAGAAGAATCCAAACAGGGAATAAATCCAGAAATAGCTGCTGATTTCATCTCAAGCCTGGCGGATTATAAAAATATCAATATCGTTGGACTTATGACCATGGCGCCTCATACATCTGACGAAGATTTGCTTCGTTCTTGTTTCCGGAAGCTTAAGGATCTTCAAACAAAGATAATAGATTTGGAATATGAGTTTGCTCCTTGTACTGAGCTTTCAATGGGCATGTCCAACGATTTTTCCCTGGCTATTGAAGAAGGTGCCACAATGGTAAGGATTGGTACGGCTTTAGTAGGCCAAAAGGGTCAGGAGGTTTAATAAAATGAGTATAAAATCAAAATTTAAAACATTTTTCTTCCTGGATGATGAATATGACTATAAGGAAGAGGAAATCATCGAAGAAGAAAGAGAACCGGTGAAGCAGGTGCAGAAGCAGCAGACAGTTCAAAAACAGAACGTTGTCAGCCTCCAAAGCGTGCAGAAATCTTCTAAAGTAGTTCTTGTTGAACCGCGTATATATGCAGAAGCACAGGACATTGCCGATCAGCTGAAAAACAGAAGGGCCGTTGTTGTAAATCTGCAGAGAATAGAGAAAGATCAGGCAAAACGCATTGTTGACTTCCTTAGCGGAACCGTTTATGCAATTGGCGGAGATATTCAAAAAATTGGAACCGATATTTTCCTATGTACACCTGATAACGTTGAGGTTTCAGGAAACATCTCTCAGCTGATGAAAGAACACGAATTAGAAAATACGAGGTGGTAACACTTAATGGAATTAGTATTTGGGATATTGTCATCTGCAATTTATTATTACTCGTGGGCACTGATTATTTATATTTTGCTGTCCTGGTTTCCTAATGCCAGAGAATCATCTATTGGTCAGTTTCTTGCAAGGATTTGCGAGCCATACCTGGAGCCATTCCGAAAAATCATTCCTCCCCTTGGGATGATTGATATTTCTCCAATTGTGGCCATCTTAGTTTTGCGTTTCGCCACTGGCGGCTTGCAGCAGCTTTTCTATTGGATTTCATAAGGCTAAAAACAGGGCTATCAAATGGCCCTTTTTTATTTTGTGTAAAAAGGAGGTCTTGAAAAATGAGCATTTATCAACACTTCCGGCCGGAAGAAAAAGAATTTATTGACCAGGTACTTAACTGGAAAAATCTTGTGGAAAATACATATGCACCAAAGGTTACTGATTTTCTTGATCCAAGGGAGCAACACATCCTTAAAAGCGTCATAGGACAACAATCGGGAATCTTATATGCTTTATTTGGCGGCACACCAGATGCTGAGAGAAAGAGAGCCCTGATGTTTCCAGATTACTATGAAAGCAGTGAGGAGGATTTTCAAATTCGGCTTTTTGAAATAGAATATCCAAAAAAGTTTGTTACCCTTGAACATCCGCAAGTTCTGGGCAGTCTAATGTCTCTGGGGCTTAAAAGAGGTAAATTTGGTGATATTCTTTTTGAAGAAGACAGAATCCAATTTTTTGCGTCTCAAGAAATTGAAGATTACATCAGCCTGCAGCTGCAGTCAATTGGCAGAGCTTCAGTAACCCTGAAAAAACAGCCCTTTTCAGAAGCAGTCAAATCAGCTGAATTGTGGAAGGAGAGCTCTGTTACATCTTCATCCTTAAGGCTGGACACCGTCATCTCAGCCATCTACAATTTCTCAAGGCAAAAATCCCAGCACTTTATCCAGCAGGGTCATGTCAAAGTCAACTGGACCCAAATAGAAAACCTCTCATTTGAATGCCAGCAAAGCGACATCATCTCAGTTAGGGGACAAGGCCGCTCCAAAATCATGGAAATAGATGGGAAAACAAAGAAGGACAAATGGAGGATTATTGCTGGAAGGCAGAGATAGTAAATCAGGGACAGTTTTTTAATTACACTATATTTAGGCTATTCCTTTTAAATTGTAAATTAATTTTAACCCGCTGGGTTGACTGGAGCGGAGGGCGCTTGACTCCTTCTGGAGTAGCGGGATGTGAGACCCCACAGGTGCATAGCGCCGAGGAGGCTCACCGCCCGCCCCGCAGAAAGCAAGTGCCCGCAACGAAAATCAACGGGCAACTTTTCAAAGCTAAAAAAGATGTTCAATAAAAATCGCCAAAAGAAATGATTAAAAACTTGAAGGAATTTGAAACAACCTGTCGAATAAATAATCAAAAGACAGCGGAGTCTGCTATAATTAAATTGAACCAGCAGGCTCAAATCAATTTACATAAGATCAACAGACCTGGGAGGTGGCACAAATGCCATTAACACCGTTAGATATTCATAACAAGGAATTCAGCAAAGGATTCCGCGGTTATGACGAAGATGAAGTAAACGAATTCCTCGACCAAATCATAAAGGATTACGAAATTCTGATCAGGGAAAAAAAGGAGCTTGATGAAAAGCTTAATGAAATGAACGAACGCATTGGCCACTTTACCACAATTGAAGAAACACTTAATAAATCTATTGTGGTCGCACAGGAAGCAGCAGAAGAAGTAAAACGCAATGCTCATAAGGAAGCAAAGCTAATCATCAAAGAAGCAGAAAAAAATGCTGACAGGATTGTGAATGAATCACTATCCAAAGCGAGAAAAATCGCACTTGATATTGAAGATTTAAAGAAGCAGTCCAAAGTATTCCGTACACGCTTTAAAATGCTTGTTGAAGCACAGCTGGATATGCTCAACAACGATGATTGGGATCATTTGATGGAATATAAGCTTGATTCCACAGAACTCAAATCTTTAAAAGAAGAAGAAGAATCACTGGCTTGACGAAAGCTGGAAATATCGCATATAATTTTAAAACAAAGTAAAATACGATGTTAATCAACAATGAGAGGGACAGTACAGTCTTTATAAAGCTTATGTACAGAATGGCATACACTCTGTAAGCGAGCCGGGGATGGTGGAAGCCCGGGAATAAGCAAAAGCTGGAAAATCACCCTTGAGTTCCTTGCCGAACATTCTGTATCATCAGTAGGCCAAGGCGGATCATTCACGTTAAGAATGCTTTTGAGCGGATGAAATAAAGTCATATTTCATCTACAAGGGTGGTACCGCGGGAGAATATAACCTTCTCGTCCCTTTTTGGGATGAGGAGGTTTTTTGTATTTCCCGGTGAAATTTCTTAGCTCTCATTGGCTATCATGGTATTTAATGAGTCTTTACAGGAGGAAATGGAATGGATTACAAAGATAGTTTATTAATGCCAAATACCGAATTTCCAATGCGTGGAAATCTTCCAAAGCGCGAACCCGAAATCCAGGCAAAATGGGAAGAAACGAATATTTACGGAAAGGTCCAGGAACGGACAAAAGACCGTCCAATGTTCGTTCTGCATGATGGTCCTCCATATGCAAATGGCGACATCCACATCGGCCATGCGCTGAACAAAATCTTAAAGGATTTCATCGTACGCTCGAAGTCGATGACTGGCTATAATGCACCATATGTACCAGGCTGGGATACTCATGGTTTGCCAATTGAGCAGGCGTTGACAAACAAGGGTGTAAAGCGTAAAGAAATGAGTGTTGCGGAGTTCCGGAAGCTCTGTGAAGAGTATGCATATGAGCAGATTGACAGCCAGCGCGCGCAATTTAAACGATTAGGAGTCCGGGGTGACTGGGAGAACCCATACATCACATTGAAGCCGGAGTATGAAGCCCAGCAAATCAAAGTGTTTGGGGAAATGGCGAAAAAAGGCTATATCTATAAAGGCAAAAAACCTGTTTATTGGTCACCTTCATCTGAATCTGCTTTGGCAGAAGCCGAAATTGAATACAAAGATAAGCGTTCGCCATCCATCTATGTCGCTTTTAAAGTAAAAGATGGCAAGAATGTATTGGATCAAGATACTCACATTGTCATTTGGACTACAACCCCTTGGACAATTCCTGCAAACCTCGGAATTTCAGTTCATCCTGACCTTATTTATACAGTAGTTGAAGCAAATGGCAAGAAGTTCATGGTTGCTGAAGATTTATTGGCTTCGGTGGCTAAAGAGTTCGAATGGGAAAATTATAAAGTTGTTCAAACTGTTAAAGGCATCGAGCTTGAGCGTGTAGTTGCCGAGCATCCCCTTTATGGCCGTGACTCACTTGTAATGCTGGGTGAACATGTTACAACTGATGCTGGTACTGGCTGTGTACACACTGCTCCAGGCCATGGGGAAGACGATTTCCATGTCGGTATGAAGTACGGACTAGACGTATTATGCCCAGTTGATGATAAAGGAAACATGACAAGTGAAGCACCTGGCTTTGAAGGATTATTCTATGATGCAGCCAATAAGCCAATTACTGAAAAGCTTGAGGAAGCTGGCGCTTTATTGAAACTGACATTTATTACTCACTCTTATCCGCATGATTGGAGAACGAAAAAGCCTGTTATTTTCCGTGCCACTGCTCAATGGTTTGCTTCCATTAAAGATTTCCGCAATGAGCTTTTAGAAGCGGTTAAGGAAACAAATTGGTATCCTGCATGGGGTGAGACTAGACTATTTAACATGGTCAGGGACCGCGGTGATTGGTGTATTTCCCGCCAGCGTGTATGGGGCGTGCCAATTCCAGTCTTTTATGCGGAAAATGGGGAAGAAATTATCACAGATGAAACGATTGAACAAGTCTCAAATCTTTTCCGTGAACATGGTTCAAACATCTGGTTTGAAAGAGATGCGAAAGAATTGCTGCCGGAAGGATTTACACATCCAGGAAGCCCGAATGGCCAGTTTACAAAAGAAACGGACATCATGGACGTTTGGTTTGACTCCGGTTCTTCACACCAGGCAGTGCTATTAGAGCGTGACGATTTACAGCGACCTGCAGATTTATACCTTGAGGGTTCTGACCAATATCGAGGCTGGTTTAATTCTTCACTTTCTACTGCAGTAGCTGTAACAGGTAAAGCACCTTATAAAGGTGTACTGAGCCACGGATTCACTCTTGACGGCGAAGGCAGAAAAATGAGTAAATCCATCGGTAACGTAGTTGTTCCAGCAAAAGTTATGAACCAGCTTGGTGCAGATATTCTTCGTTTATGGGTTGCGTCAGTTGATTATCAGGCAGATGTCCGCGTTTCTGATGCAATTCTGAAGCAGGTTGCAGAAGTGTATAGAAAGATCCGCAATACATTCCGCTTCTTGCTTGGTAATCTGGATGATTTCAACCCGGCAACAGACTTGGTTTCCTTCGAAAACCTGCGTGAAGTTGACCAGTTTATGCTTGTTAAGCTGAACAAATTGATCAAAAGTGTGCGCGAGTCTTATGACCGCTATGAATTTGCCAGCATCTACCATGCTGTCAACAATTTCTGTACATTGGACCTGAGTGCATTCTACCTTGATTTTGCAAAAGATGTCCTCTACATTGAAGCAAAAGATAATGCAGAACGCCGTGCTATTCAAACTGTACTTTATGAAAGCCTGATTGCTCTTACGAAACTTGTTGCACCTATCCTTTCCCATACTTCAGATGAAGTTTGGAGCTTTATTCCGAATGTGAAAGAAGACAGTGTACAATTAACGGATATGCCAGAATATCAAGAACTTCCAAACGCTAAACAGCTGGAAGAAAAATGGACTGCATTCATGAAGCTTCGCAATGATGTTCTTAAGGCGCTGGAAGAAGCGCGTAATGAAAAGGTGATCGGCAAATCTCTGACAGCTAAAGTTACTCTTTATGTAAACGATCAAGCTAAAAGCCTTCTGGATTCAATCCAGGAAAATCTTCAGCAGCTCTTTATCGTTTCTGGATTCGAAGTAGCAGGCAGCTTGTCAGATGCTCCTGAAAATGCCGTGAAATTTGAAAACACCGCAATTGTTGTTTCCAAAGCTGAAGGCGACACATGCGAACGCTGCTGGACAGTCACACCTGAAGTAGGGCAGACAGAAGGCTATGACACTCTTTGCCCTCGCTGTGCTGAGGTTGTAAAAAATAATTATAGCCACTTGGCTTAAACACAAGCAGTCCCTCAATTTTTGGGGACTGTTTTTTTATTTGAATGCAGTTAGTGCTTAATCGTGTTCGAGGATTGTTTTAAATGTAGAGCAAGAGAACTAAAAGCGGTTAATCGTGCTGTAACTTTGTTATAAAGGAGAGAAAAGCAACGAAAAGGGTTATCTAAAATAAATTTTAATAAATAATTCCACCTTCACTAAATGTTGTGCCGTTTGCTAAAAGTTTGCCCGTGTCTGAAATCCGGTCTGAGAAAATAATAAAGAAAACATCACAGAACGGAGGAAAAGGCATGGATGCAATAGCAGAAGGGCTATATACAGAACTCCGTAATACAAGACAGGAAATATTGGAAAGGCTAATGGAAGGCAATAGTTCCGCATTGATAAAACCCATCTTATTTGAAGAGCTGCATGATATCGAAATGACACTAAGTAAAATTGAATCTGGAAACTTTGGCAAATGTGAAATTTCGGGTGAGCTGCTTCCGGCAGACTTGCTGAAGATGATCCCTACTTTAAAAACAATGGAGGATTGCAGCAGGCTTGGTAAATTCTACAGAAAATCTATTTTCCACTGAGTTTAGACGTTTGCTGTGTTTTTTATTTAGTTTGTGCTAAAATGCAAAGGTAATGATTTGAGATATGGAGGTTGCCTTTGTGTTTTATTACATAATTGCATTGTTCGTGATTGCACTTGATCAGTATACGAAATGGTTGATCGTAAAGAACTTTGAATTAGGGGAAAGTGTTAAAGTTATTGAGGACTTTCTTTATATTACATCGCACCGCAACCGCGGCGCTGCCTGGGGCATCCTGCAGGGGCAAATGTGGTTTTTTTACGTTATAACCGTTATTGTCATTATTGGAATCATTTATTACATTCAAAAAGAAGCAAAAGGCAAATTGCTGCTTGGAGTCTCTTTGGGCTTTATGCTGGGTGGAGCGATTGGAAACTTTATTGACAGGGTATTTCGAAAAGAAGTTGTGGATTTTATTAACACTTATATTTTTGGCTATGACTTTCCTGTTTTCAATATTGCTGACTCGGCGCTGGTCATTGGTGTAGGGCTTTTGATGATTCAGATGCTGCTTGAAGAGAGAGAAGCAAAGAAGAAGGAGAAATCTTATGGAGAAAATGGAACACATCATTCCTGATGAACAAGCAGGAGAAAGAATAGATAAAGTGTTATCCACATTAAATGCGGATTGGTCAAGAACTCAGGTACAGCAATGGATCAAAGACGGAAATGTTCTTGTAAATGGACAGAAGCCGAAAACCAATTACAAATGTTCGGCAAATGATAAAATTGAAATATCAATTCCTGAACCTGAAGAATTGGATGTCGTTCCAGAAAAAATGGATCTGGATATTTATTATGAAGACCAGGATGTCCTTGTGGTAAATAAACCAAAAGGAATGGTTGTCCATCCAGCAGCCGGGCATGGTACTGGCACTCTTGTAAATGGACTTATGTCACATTGCACAGACCTTTCAGGAATCAATGGAGTCATGAGACCTGGAATTGTACACCGAATTGATAAAGATACTTCGGGACTTCTTATGGTTGCAAAGAATGATATGGCACACGAAAGTCTTGTGAACCAGCTGATGAATAAAACAGTTACACGCAAGTATCGTGCCATTGTCCATGGAGTAATTCCTCATGATTACGGTACAATTGATGCGCCGATTGCACGAGATCCTAAAGATCGTCAAAGCATGACAGTAGTTGACAACGGAAAACATGCGGTCACTCATTTTCAGGTCCTTGACCGTTTCAAGGATTTTACACTGGTGGAATGCCAGCTTGAAACAGGACGAACCCACCAAATCCGTGTCCATATGAAATATATTGGCTATCCTCTTGCTGGAGATCCCAAATACGGCCCAAGAAAAACCCTTGATCTTGGCGGACAAGCACTCCATGCAGGTATCCTTGGATTCGTTCACCCAAGATCAAATGAGTACCTTGAATTTGAAGCACCACTGCCGGCTTATTTTCAGGAGCTATTAGATAACCTGGCAAATAATCGTTGACAATTGTCCAATTGTGCTATATGATGACTATAGTTGAATAAGTCCTTTAAAACAGTCCCGTGAGGCTGGGAAGGAAACGGATTGAATAAGGAGAATTTGCATCCTTATTCTGCAGTAATTAGAATCGTTTACCCTCTCGCCTGATCGGTGAGAGGGTTTTTTGTATATAACGATAACTGAAGTGAATCTGATAATAGAGGTGATCAGAATGCCACAGCAAAAAGCAATCGTATTGGATGACCAAGCAATCAGGAGAGCGCTGACAAGGATTGCCCATGAAATCATAGAGAAGAATAAAGGAATCGATAATTGCATCCTGATTGGAATCCGCACCAGGGGGATTTACCTGGCAAACCGCCTGGCGGAGAGGATTGAGCAAATAGAAGGTGCCAAAATTGATGTAGGCGAAATCGACATCACTCTATATAGAGATGATCTTACGAAAAAGACTGAAAATCAGGAGCCGTTTGTCAAAGGTTCAGATGTTCCAAAAGATATAAATGATCAGAAAGTGATCCTGGTCGATGATGTTCTTTATACTGGGAGAACAGTAAGAGCCGCCCTTGATGCGCTGATTGACATCGGACGGCCATCGCAGATCCAGCTGGCAGTTCTTGTGGACCGAGGCCATAGAGAGCTTCCGATAAGAGCTGATTATGTGGGAAAAAACATTCCAACCTCCAGTTCGGAAAAAATTGTTGTCGAGCTGAAGGAAGTGGATGAAAACGATCAAGTAAGCATTTTTGAAAACTAAATAGCCCTTTTAATTGCAGTCCAGAGAGGCTGGCAAAGGGGAACTCAGCAGAAGCAGTCTGTCTTTTGCTGTGCTCTTATACCCTCTTTGCTGATCTGGCAAAGAGGGTTTTTTAATAAAGAAAAAGGAGAGATTGGTATGAATAAGCCTATTCTAGATATAAAGGATGTTCCAAAACCAGCCCATTGGCTGACATTAAGTTTACAGCACTTATTCGCAATGTTTGGAGCTACCATCCTTGTACCTTACTTAGTAGATTTGAATCCTGCCATCGCTTTAATCTCAAGCGGGCTTGCAACCATCGCTTTCCTCATCATAACAAAATGGCAGGTACCAGCATACTTGGGATCTTCTTTCGCTTTCATTGCGCCGATTATCGCTGCAAAAGCCGCTGGAGGCCCTGGTGCTGCCATGATCGGAAGCTTCATGGCAGGACTTGTATATGGAGCAGTGGCATTGATCATCAAAAAAGCAGGCTACCGCTGGATTATGAATTTGCTTCCGCCAATTGTGGTAGGCCCAGTAATAATCGTAATCGGTTTGGCATTAGCAGGCACAGCGGTCGGCATGGCAATGAACAACCCTGAAACTGGTGAATACAGTATGCTGCATTTCTCAGCAGCGCTTATTACTTTAGCTGCAACAATCATCTTTTCCATCTATGCAAAAGGAATGCTCAGCATGGTGCCGATTCTTGCAGGAATCATCATCGGTTATGTTTACTCACTGGCAATGGGCCTGATAGACTTCTCGCTGGTACAGAATGCAGCCTGGTTTGAAATGCCGGAATTCCTGATTCCATTCGCCGATTATGAAGTTAGGGTAACCCTTGATCTGGCGCTTCTAATGATTCCGGTGGCTGTTGTGACAATCTCTGAGCATATCGGCCATCAGCTCGTCCTTGGAAAAGTAGTTGGGAAAGATTATATCAAAGAACCGGGTCTTCACCGCTCCATCCTTGCTGATGGAATAGGAACAATGATCTCAGCACTAATTGGCGGACCGCCAAAGACAACTTACGGTGAAAACATTGGCGTACTGGCTATCACGAAAATTTACAGTGTCTATGTACTTGCAGGTGCAGCAGTCATCGCCATCATCTTCGGGTTCATTGGCAAGGTAACCGCACTGATCAGTTCAATCCCTACACCAGTAATGGGCGGCGTATCCATCCTGCTGTTCGGGATCATCGCTTCATCAGGATTAAGAATGCTGGTTGACAGCAAAGTGGATTTTGGAAACAACCGTAACCTGGTAATTGCATCAGTCATTCTAGTACTGGGAATCGGAGGAGCGCATATCGAAATTTGGGCTTTTAAACTGGAAGGAATGGCCCTCGCAGCGATCAGCGGCGTTCTCCTGAACCTAATTCTCCCTGGAAGAGAAGAGGCCAAGGAAGACATGTTTGAAACTGGAAACGAAAAAAAAAATAATGTAGCTTAACGCTTTTTAACTAAGTCCCGAGAGGCTTATAAGGGTGTTGGCGGCAAACTGGCTAACAGGAACAGAGTTTCCGTATGCCTAATTGCCTCAACTCTGCAGCACCCTGACTAAATTGGCAGGGTTTTTTTTCAGGAAAATAATACTTTGAACTTAGAGAACTGTCTAGCTCCAGCGCCTACCCCCTCGAGGTCACAAGCCAATCCTCCCAGAAAGGCAAAAAAGCGCCTTTCTGAAGGGCTCGACTTGTGCTTGTGGGGGTGGGCAAGGCGCTTGCGCATTTCTCAGAGGAGGATAAAAATGAAACATTTGCTCACTACCTCAGAGTTAGAAATTAAAGAAATCAATAAAATCCTGGAAGATGCACAATACTTTTTAAACGGCGGAAAATGGACTCATGAACAAAAGGTTTTTGTCGCAAATCTCTTTTTTGAAAACAGCACAAGGACAAAATGCAGCTTTGAAGTGGCGGAAAGGCGGCTTGGACTGGACATAATTCCATTTGAAGTCAGTACGTCAAGTGTTTCGAAGGGTGAGTCATTATACGATACGGTAAAAACGCTTGAAGCAATCGGTGTGCATACAGTCGTAATCCGCCATAGCCAGGATCGCTACTTTGATGAATTAGCGGATAAAAGCGGGGTCTCCATCCTGAATGCAGGGGACGGTTGCGGCCACCATCCAACACAATCACTTCTTGACCTGCTGACAATTAAACAGGAATTCGGCTCATTTGAAGGATTGAAAGTAGCCATCATTGGTGATATTGCCCATAGCCGCGTGGCAAGATCCAATGCAGATGCGCTTGTCCGGCTTGGTGCTAAGGTTGTTTTTTCTGGCCCAAAGGAATGGTTCAATGAAGAATTGCTTGCAAATGGGATGTATGAAGAAGTTGACACTGCAATTGAAACTTCAGACGTTGTCATGCTGCTGAGAATCCAGCATGAACGGCATGAATCTAAAGCAAATCAGACTGCTGAAGAATACCACTTGGCATATGGACTAACTGAAGCGAGGGAAAGAAAGATGAAGCCGGACAGCATCATCATGCACCCGGCGCCTGTTAATCGGGGTGTAGAAATAGCAGATTGCTTGGTAGAATGCGAGCGTTCCAGAATCTTCAAACAAATGCAAAATGGTGTTTACATCCGAATGGCTGTATTAAAAAGATCAATTGAACATATAGAAGGGGGAGCTAATTATGTCAACATTAATCAAAAATGGCCAGTTGCTTACTAAAGAAGGGAATTTCGAAAAAGCTGACATTTACATAGAGTCAGGGAAAATCGCAGAGATAGGTGCAAGTGTTGAGAAAAAGGCAGAGGAAGTAATTGATGCAGAGGGTTTGTTGATTACACCAGGCTTTATAGACCTGCACGTACACTTGCGTGAGCCTGGCGGTGAAAAGAAAGAAACGATTGAAACTGGCACTAAGGCAGCTGCCAAAGGCGGTTTTACAACGGTTGCTGCGATGCCGAATACACGACCTGTACCTGATACGAAAGAACAGCTTGAAAAATTGAACAACCGTATTGAAGAGACTGCATTCGTCAAGGTTCTTCCGTATGCATCAATTACAATCCGTGAGCTTGGCCAGGAATTAACAGATTTTAAAGCGCTGAAAGAAGCTGGAGCGTTTGCTTTTACAGATGATGGAGTTGGAGTGCAATCAGCAGCCATGATGCTGCAGGCAATGAAGAATGCCGCAGAGATTGATATGCCGATTGTTGCGCACTGCGAAGAAAATACCCTCATTAACAAAGGTTCCGTACATGATGGAGTTTTTGCTAAAGAGAATGGTTTGAATGGTATTCCTTCCGTCTGTGAATCAGTGCAAATCGCAAGGGATGTCCTCCTCGCCGAGGCTGCTGGCTGCCACTATCATGTCTGCCACATCAGCACTAAAGAGTCCGTTAGGGTGGTAAGAGATGCAAAGCGCGCAGGCATCAACGTAACTGCTGAAGTTACACCGCATCACCTCCTGTTAAGTGAGGAGGATATCCCAGGTTTGGATGCAAACTTTAAAATGAATCCTCCACTAAGAGGTGCTGATGACAGAGCTGCCTTAATCGAAGGATTGCTGGACGGCACGATTGATTTTATCGCGACCGATCATGCCCCTCATACAAAAGCAGAAAAAGAAGAAGGGATGGAGCTGGCGCCTTTTGGGATTGTAGGACTTGAAACAGCCTTTCCGCTTCTTTACACTCACTTCGTTGAGAAGGGGATATTCACGCTAAAACAGCTGATTGATTATTTAACAATCAAGCCAGCAGAGGCATTCGGCTTACAATCTGGAAGATTGGTAGCAGGAGAAATCGCTGATCTAGTCCTGCTTGACATCAGCCACCAGGAAAAAATTGATCCTGAACAGTTCTTATCAAAAGGGAAAAACACGCCATTTACTGGCTGGGATTGTAAAGGCTGGCCAGTTATGACAATAGCAGGCGGAAAAATTGTTTGGAACAGAGGGAGTGTAAAAGCATGAAAAAACAGCTGATTCTGGAAGACGGGACAATTTTTATTGGCAAAGGATTTGGCAGCGAAACGAATTCAATTGGAGAGGTAGTATTCAATACAGGAATGACGGGTTATCAGGAAATCCTCTCTGATCCTTCCTACTGCGGCCAAATCGTAACCTTGACATACCCTTTAATCGGAAATTATGGAATTAATCGAGATGATTTTGAATCGATTTCCCCTGCAATTTCTGGGTTCATAGTTAAAGAAGCAAACGAGTTTCCTTCAAACTGGAGAAATGAACAACCAATTGACGAATACTTTAAAATGAAAAACATCCCGGGGATTGCGGGGATTGATACAAGAAAATTAACAAGAATTATTAGGCAGCATGGTACGCTGAAAGGTGCTATTTGCAGCATGAATGAAAACCCGGAAATAATCATTGAAAAACTGCGGGCAACCCAGCTGCGAAACGATCAGGTTAAGCAAGTTTCCACTAAGACACCTTACCCTAGTCCTGGTCGAGGCAGAAGGGTGGTTCTTGTGGATTTCGGCATGAAACACGGTATATTAAGAGAATTGAACAAACGGGATTGTGATGTGATTGTTGTACCTTATAATACAACAGCTGAAGAAATACTAAGCATGAGCCCAGATGGTGTTATGCTTTCAAATGGCCCTGGAGACCCGAAAGATGTTCCGGAAGCCATCACAATGATAAAAGGTCTGTTAGGAAACGTGCCGATTTTCGGAATTTGCCTGGGGCATCAGCTTTTTGCCCTTGCATGCGGTGCCAATACAGAAAAGTTGAAATTCGGCCATCGCGGTTCAAACCATCCGGTAAAAGATCTGCAAACTGGAAAAGTAGCTTTAACGTCTCAAAACCATGGATATTCAGTGGAAGAAAACTCAATTTCTGGTACTCCTCTTGAAGTAACACATATCGCATTAAATGATGGAACAATCGAAGGCTTAAAACATACAGAGGTCCCGGCATTCACTGTGCAATATCACCCTGAGGCTTCACCGGGACCTGAGGATGCAAATGGATTATTTGAACAATTCCTGCAAATGATTGAATCACATAAAGAGGAAGGTGCTGCAGCATGCCAAAGCGTACAGATATAAAAAGCATTTTAGTAATCGGATCAGGACCAATTGTCATCGGACAGGCAGCAGAGTTTGACTATGCTGGAACACAGGCCTGTATTGCATTGAAAGAGGAAGGATATCGCGTAATCCTTGTAAACTCAAATCCTGCTACCATCATGACAGATACTGAGATTGCTGACGCAGTATATATAGAGCCGCTCACGCTGGAATTCGTAAGCCGTATCATCCGAAAAGAACGCCCTGATGCCCTTGTTCCTACTCTTGGGGGGCAGACAGGATTAAACCTGGCAGTTGAGCTTGCTGAATCAGGTGTTTTAGAAGAATGCGGGGTTGAAATCCTGGGTACAAAATTATCTGCTATTCAAAAAGCGGAAGACCGGGATCTTTTCAGAAATCTGATGAATGAACTTGGCGAACCAGTACCTGAAAGTGAAATAATCCATAATCTTGGGGAAGCATATGAGTTTGTAAAAAGAATCGGCTATCCGGTTATTGTGCGTCCTGCCTTCACACTGGGCGGAACAGGCGGGGGAATCTGCCACGATGAAGAGGAGCTAATTGAAATTGTGACAAGCGGCTTGAAAAACAGCCCTGTAACACAGTGCCTTCTTGAAAAGAGCATAGCGGGCTTTAAAGAAATTGAGTATGAAGTGATGAGAGATTCCAATGACAATGCAATTGTTGTCTGCAATATGGAAAATTTCGATCCTGTAGGGGTCCACACAGGTGACTCAATCGTTGTAGCTCCAAGCCAAACTTTGAGCGATCGCGAATATCAGCTGCTAAGAAACACTTCATTAAAAATTATACGTGCCCTCGGGATTGAAGGGGGATGCAATGTTCAGCTTGCACTAGATCCGGATAGCTTTAATTACTACATCATTGAAGTTAACCCGCGTGTCAGCCGTTCATCTGCACTGGCTTCAAAGGCAACAGGTTATCCGATTGCCAAACTTGCAGCCAAGATAGCAGTGGGACTGACACTTGATGAAATGATGAATCCTGTGACAGGAAAAACGTATGCATGCTTCGAACCAGCATTGGATTATATTGTCTCAAAAATCCCGCGCTGGCCGTTTGATAAATTTGAATCTGCAAACCGTTCACTTGGAACCCAAATGAAGGCTACAGGAGAAGTAATGGCGATTGGGCGCACTTTTGAAGAATCACTTTTAAAAGCAGTCCGATCACTTGAAGCAAACATTTATCATCTAGAGTTAAAGGATGCTGACCAAATTTCTAATGAATTGATCGAAAAACGGATCCGTAAAGCAGGCGATGAACGTTTGTTTTATATCGGAGAAGCCATCAGAAGGGGAGTCACCATCGAGACGATCCATGAATGGAGCAAGATTGATTTATTCTTCCTTCATAAAATTAAGAAAATCATAGATTTTGAGAGTGTATTAACAGAAAATCCTTTTGATCTGGAAACAGGGAAAGCTGCAAAGGAAATGGGATTTGCCGATTCGGTAATTGCCAGGCTGTGGAAATCAATCGAAATGGAAGTATACAGCTGGAGAAAAGAAAATGCTATTGTACCGGTTTATAAAATGGTTGATACATGTGCAGCAGAATTTGAATCAGAAACACCGTATTTCTATGGAACATATGAAGATGAGAACGAATCTGAAATAACGGGCCGCAAAAGTGTTGTAGTTCTGGGCTCAGGGCCGATCCGGATTGGCCAGGGAGTGGAGTTTGACTATTCAACTGTCCACGCAGTATGGGCAATCAAGGAAGCAGGTTATGAAGCAATCATCATTAATAATAATCCAGAAACTGTTTCTACTGACTTTAGCATCTCTGATAAACTTTATTTTGAGCCGCTCACGATTGAAGATGTTATGCACATTATTGATCTTGAGAAACCAGAAGGTGTAGTTGTGCAGTTTGGCGGACAAACGGCTATTAACCTTGCAGCGAATCTGGTAGAAAGAGGCGTAAAAATTCTCGGAACATCGCTTGAAAACTTAGACCGGGCAGAAGACCGGGATAAATTTGAGCATGCCCTTGCAGAGCTGGGCATCCCAATGCCAAAAGGAAAGACTGCCCTATCAGTGGAGCAGGCAGTAACGATTGCTGGTGAAATCGGTTATCCCGTGGTTGTCCGTCCATCATATGTACTTGGCGGAAGAGCCATGGAGATAGTATATAAAGAAGCAGAGCTTCTTCATTATATGGAAAACGCTGTTAAAGTAAATCCGGAACATCCAGTATTGATCGATCGTTATCTGACTGGAAAGGAAATTGAAGTGGACGCCATTTCGGATGGAGAGAATGTCCTCATCCCTGGCATTATGGAGCATATTGAAAGAGCAGGAGTACACTCAGGAGACTCCATTGCAGTCTATCCTCCGCAAAGTATTTCAGAGGCAATCAAAGAAAAGCTTGTTGAGTATACTGAGAAGATGGCTAAGGGCCTTGGCATTATCGGTCTTCTGAATATCCAGTATGTAGTGGCTAAAGGGGAAGTATATGTCCTTGAAGTCAACCCGCGCTCAAGCCGGACCGTTCCTTTCTTGAGCAAGATTACAAATGTGCCAATGGCCAACATCGCCACAAAAGTTATCATGGGCCAAACTTTGGCTCAGCAGGGTTATGGATCTGGCCTTCTTCCGGAGAGAAAAGGCGTATATGTAAAAGTACCGGTGTTCTCCTTTGCTAAATTAAGAAGAGTAGACATCACATTAGGGCCTGAAATGAAGTCAACTGGAGAAGTCATGGGAAAAGATTCAACTCTTGAAAAAGCCCTTTATAAAGGCCTTGTTGCTTCCGGCATGAAAATCCAGCCGTTTGGAACCGTACTAATGACCGTCGCAGACAAGGATAAGGAAGAAGCCCTGCAGCTGGCAAAAAGATTTGTATCCATTGGCTACAGGCTAATGGCGACAAGCGGAACAGCTTTATTCCTTCAATCGGCCGGCATTCCTGTAAAAGTGACTGGGAAAATCGGCTCAGAAGGGCCAAACCTTCTGGATGTCATTAGAAATGGCGAAGCGCAATTTGTTATAAATACCTTAACAAAAGGAAAGCAGCCTGCCAGAGATGGTTTCCGCATCCGCCGTGAATCAGTGGAAAATGGCGTGCCATGCCTAACTTCCCTTGATACTGCAGAAGCAATCCTTCAAGTAATCGAATCAATGAATTTCTCAGCAGATGCGATGGATAAAGCAGAACAAGTTCGGGAGGCGGTTTTATCTTGATCAGACAGGAACAATGCACAGTAATATCGCAAATTAAACTTGCCGAAAACATTTACGAGCTCACCCTTCAAGGTGAGCTTGTTCATGAAATGAAAGACCCCGGGCAATTTGTCCATTTGAAAATTTCTGAGGGATATGACCCGATGTTAAGAAGGCCAATCAGCATTGCCGAGATTTTACCTGATCAAAGCCAGTTTAAGATGATATACCGTGCTGAAGGCAGGGGAACGGCCATGCTTTCTAAAAAAAGCCCCGGTGATTACGTAGATGTATTGGGACCGCTGGGAAACGGATTTCCAATAACTGAAGCTTTCGGTGGAGAGACCGCCATGCTTGTCGGCGGAGGAATTGGTGTACCGCCTCTATATGAATTGTCAAAACAACTTGAAAGCCGGGGTGTTAAGGTAATTCATGTACTTGGGTTTCAATCGGCAAGTGCCGTTTTTTATGAAGAAAAGTTTGCACAGCTCGGCGAAACTTATATTGCTACCGCTGATGGCAGTGTGGGAACGAAAGGCTTTGTTACGGATGTAATAGAAAGAATTGGTTTTGATTTCGATATTTTATATTCATGCGGCCCCACGCCAATGCTGAAGGCGCTGGAAACTCGGTATCCTCATAAAAATGTATACCTGTCACTGGAAGAACGGATGGGCTGCGGCATCGGGGCGTGCTTTGCATGCGTCTGTCATACAGGGGATGACCCTGATGGGTACAGTTATAAAAAAGTCTGCAGTGACGGACCGGTTTTTAAAGCAGGGGAGGTAGTTCTATGAACTCATTAAATATCAGTCTGCCTGGACTGGAATTAAAAAATCCAATCATGCCTGCATCTGGATGCTTTGGGTTCGGCAGAGAATTCAGCCAGCTGTATGATTTGAGCCAATTGGGTGCGATCATGATCAAGGCGACAACCTATGAGCCCCGCTTTGGAAATCCAACACCCAGAGTGGCTGAGACTTCTGCAGGGATGCTTAATGCAATTGGGCTGCAGAATCCAGGCCTGGAAAAAGTGGTGAATGAAGAACTTGCTTGGCTCGAACAAATTGATGTGCCGATAATTGCCAATGTAGCCGGGTCCCAGGAAGAAGATTATGTTGCGGTTGCCAAAAGAATTTCAGCAGTAAAGAATGTGCATGCACTTGAACTTAACATCTCCTGCCCGAATGTAAAAACAGGGGGAATTGCCTTTGGGACTATTCCAGAAATCGCCAAAAACCTGACCAAAAAAGTAAAAGAAGTTTCAGAAGTACCTGTCTATGTAAAGCTTTCACCAAATGTCACAAATATTGTAGAAATGGCAAAAGCAGTGGAAGATGGCGGAGCTGATGGCTTAACGATGATTAACACACTGGTTGGAATGAGAATCGATCTAAAAACAGGCAATCCGATTTTGGCAAATAAAACTGGCGGACTTTCAGGGCCAGCCATTAAACCTGTTGCACTCCGGATGATATATGAAGTAAGCCAGCAGGTATCCCTTCCGATCATCGGCATGGGCGGCATTGAATCAGCAGAGGATGTCATCGAATACTTCTACGCAGGTGCAAGTGCAGTTGCAGTCGGAACAGCTAACTTCGTAGATCCTTTTGTGTGCCCGAAAATTATTGATGGACTGCCGGAACTTATTGAGAAGCTAGGGTATGAACATATTTCAGAATGCACAGGAAGGAGCTGGAAAAAACATGAAAAAGCCACTCATTATTGCTCTTGATTTTCCAGGAAAAAAGGAAGTTAATCATTTTCTGCAAAGGTTTGAAAATGAAAAGTTATTTCTAAAAGTCGGCATGGAGTTATTTTACCAGGAGGGGCCTTCCATCGTTTACGATTTAAAAGAACAAGGGCATGAGATTTTCCTTGATCTCAAGCTTCATGATATTCCTAATACCGTTAAAAGTGCTATGAAGCGACTTGCCGGGCTGGGCTGCGATATGGTTAATGTTCATGCAGCCGGAGGAAGAGCTATGATGGAAGCAGCTCGTGAAGGACTTGAAGAAGGAAGAACTGGGAAAAGGCCATCTTGTATTGCTGTGACGCAGCTGACAAGCACATCCGAACAGCAAATGAAGTCAGAGCAGTTAATCCCTGTTTCATTAAACGAATCTGTTCTTCATTATGCCAATCTTGCCAAAGAAGCAGGACTTGATGGCGTAGTATGTTCAAGCTTTGAGGCAAGGGAGATCAATTCACGTTTAGGATCATCCTTTTTAACTGTAACACCGGGAATCCGTCTCCTTTCAGATGATTCTGGTGACCAAAAGAGGGTTGCCACACCGGAATTCGCAAGAGCTGAAGGAGCCTCGGCAATTGTTGTTGGGCGATCCATTACTAGAGAGGCAAATCCATTCGAGAAGTATATTCAATGTAAGCAATCATGGGAGGGCGTACTAAATGAAGCGTAAAATAGCAGAAAAATTATTAGAAATAAAAGCTGTAGCATTAAACCCAAACGATCCATTTACATGGTCTTCAGGACTGCGTTCTCCAATATATTGCGATAACCGTCTGACATTATCCTATCCTAAAGTGAGAAGAGGGATTGCTGAGGGTCTTCAGTCAATCATTCTGGACAAATTTCCTGATGCAGAACTAATTGCAGGTACAGCAACAGCCGGCATTCCGCATGCTGCATGGGTCAGTGAATTAATGGAACTGCCAATGTGCTATGTTCGCTCCAAAGCTAAGGGCCATGGGAAAGGCAAACAAATCGAAGGAAAAGCTGACAAAGGCCAGAAGGTTGTTGTTGTGGAAGACCTGATTTCTACTGGTGGAAGTGCCATTACTGCTGTCAAGGCTTTAAGAGAAGCAGGGTGTGAAGTGCTGGGAGTTGCGGCCATCTTTACATACCAGCTTGAAAAAGGAAAAGAAATGCTGGCTGAAGAGAATATCGAAGCTTACACTTTGACAGATATTGAAGCTCTGACAGAAGTAGCCGTTGAAAATGGCTATATCCAGGAAGAGGACATGAAGAAGCTGGTTGAATGGCGAAAAGATCCAGCTGAGTGGGGAAAAGTTTCACAATAAAGCAGTTTTAGACAAATGAAAAAGCAAGCATCCGAGCTTGCTTTTTCATTTGTTTATTTATTTTGTTTTAAAAACAGAACAGTTTCTTCATCTGGTGTAACATAAACTGTCTGCTGGTGGTCATAAATGACAAATCCCGGTTTCGCGCCACTTGGTTTTTTCACATGCCGCACTTGGGTGAAGTCAACGGGGACAGAACTGGAATTGCGGGCTTTACTGAAATAAGCTGCCAGGGATGCTGCTTCAAGAATTGTATTTTCTGCAGGTTCCTTGCTTCGGATAACTACATGTGAACCGGGGATATCCTTTGTATGCAGCCAGATCTCATCCCTTGCGGCCAATTTGTTCGTTAAATAATCATTTTGCTTATTGTTTTTTCCAACCAGAATTTCCGTTCCATCTGTGGCGGTATAGCTGTCAAGAACAGGCTTAAGGTTCTGCTGTTTCTTGTTTCCTCGTTTTTGCCTTTCTCTAATATAACCGCCTTCAACAAGCTCTTCTCTTATTTCGGCAATGTCTCTTGTTGAAGCAGTTTCTACTTGCTGAAGAAGAGAATCGAAGTATGCAGCTTCCTCTTCTGCTTTCTTAATTTGCTCTTTTACTGCGATTACGGCATTTTTCGCTTTTTGGTATCTTGTAAAATATTTTTGTGCATTCTCCGATGGGGTCTTCTGGGGATCCAATGGAATGATAACTGTACTGCCATTTTCATCGTAATAATTGATGACTTCAGCTTCCTTCATCCCCTTTTGAATCGCATAAATATTTGCCGTGATCAATTCCCCGTACAATTGATGGATAGCGGCATTTTCTGCTTCATGCAAGGTTCTTTTCAGCTTCTCAATTTTTTTCTCATTTTTTTCTTTCTCATTTACGATAAAACGTTCAAGATCATTGGATTGCTGTTTGACCCGGTCTCTTTCCGCTTTTCCAAAATAAAAACGATCCAGCATTTCGCTCATGGAATTGAATTCCCGGCTTTCCCCTTTTATATGCTGCAGAGGCAATAAATAAAAGCTTTCTTTTTGTTCGCCTGCCGTAATGGCCGGCCTTATGGAATGGTCTTTCAGCAAGCCTATAAAATGGTGGAAGCTCTTTGGAGCAGTTGTCCTGTTGACAAGACCAGCATGGTGTATTACCTCTTTTGCAAAAAGCGGTGAAATTCCAGCGAAATTCGCTACAAGCTGCTTATCAACTTTCCCGCTGTTAAAATCGATCTTACGCAATAAATCTTCTTCATCTGCCTCGAAAGGATTCATTTTATCCTGAGACGGTGGGAGAATGTATTCCTGTCCAGGCAAAATCACACGATGGCTATTAACTGCAAAAGAAACATGTTTGATGCTGTCGAGAATGATGTTGCGGGATTTATCCACGAGAGTAATATTGCTGTGCCTGCCCATAATCTCAACAATCAGCTGTTTATAAGATGTATCACCAATCTCATTCCTGCCTTTAACTTCAAACACGATAATTCGGTCAAGTCCGATTTGATGGATATCTTCAAGTATGTAGCCTTCCAGATGTTTTCTTAAAAGCATGCAGAACATCGGGGGCTCTGAAGGGTTTTCATGTGCTTCATTGGTAAGCTGGACTCTCGCATAGCTTGGATGGGCTGACAGCAAAAGCCTGTAATTCCTCCCGTTTGCCCGCACAACTGCAATAATTTCATTTTTATAAGGCTGCTGAATCTTATTGATTCTGCCGCCCTTTAAAGTATCTATAAGCTCTTTCGTCATAGCTCTTGTAAACAAACCATCAAATGACATTTTGGAACATCCTCTTCTATTAAAATTAACAGCCTTTCTCTTGCTTCAGCTATAAATTATTCTTTCATTTATAAAATAAAAATCAAGTTTTAAGGCTAGGTTTTTCTGTCTTCGCAAGGCGCTTGCTCTTTTCTAATATTATCAGAATTTATATCTTCGTACTTTGATAACTGTCTAGCTCCAGCGCCTACCCCCGACTTGTACTTGTCGGGGGTGGGCAAGGCGCTTCCGCTTTTCTTATTAATAATAGCATTTTTTTGGACAGGGCTGAATAAGCTTTCTTTAGAGTGAGATTGGACAACTCTGCTTCACTTGATTTAGCAGAAGAAGCAGGACGGTCTGCCATCTGGCGGATTCTCTTAAAGTCTGGCTGTGAGTGCTGCTGGAATTCTTTTAATTATATTTCCTGCACCAGACCGCTCATGGCTTTTCTCAAACCACAAAGGAGGAAGTGTGATGTCCGGATGAAGTTCCATGAAATGAATGAAAGGGAGGTTGAGCAAGCCTTAAATACAGATATTAAGGCGGGCTTAACAGAGGATGATGTAAAAAAACGCCACAAACAATATGGCTATAATGAATTGAAAGAGGGAGAAAAGCAGTCTGCTTTACTCTTATTTTTTAGTCAATTTAAAGATTTCATGGTTCTTGTCTTATTAGCTGCTACCTTGATTTCAGGGCTGCTTGGTGAATATATTGATGCGATAGCCATTATTGCGATTGTAGTCATAAATGGATTTCTAGGCTTTTTTCAGGAAAGGAAAGCGGAAAAGTCGCTAAGTGCACTTAAGGAATTATCTGCTCCTCAGGTGATTGCTCTTCGGGATGGTCAATGGAAGAAAATCCACTCCAAAGAAGTGGCAGTTGGGGACTTGCTTAAATTTGCTACAGGCGACAGAGTAGGAGCAGATGTGAGAATAGTAGAATCCAATAGCCTTGAGATCGAGGAATCTGCCTTAACGGGAGAGTCCCTGCCTGTTCAGAAGAGGACTGGTTCTCTGAAAACACCTAATCTCGCTATTGGCGACATGGAAAATATGGCTTTTATGGGTACGATGGTGACCCGTGGAAATGGACTGGGTGTGGTAGTTGGAACAGGGATGAATACCGCAATGGGACAAATTGCTGATCTGCTGCAGAATGCCGAAGCCATGATAACACCGCTTCAGAGGAGATTGGAACAGCTCGGCAAAATCCTTATTACGGCGGCGATTTTTCTTACAATTCTTGTTGTTGCGGCAGGTATAATGCAGGGACAGGAATTATATACGATGTTCCTTGCCGGTGTCTCATTGGCTGTTGCGGCAATTCCTGAAGGGCTTCCGGCAATTGTTACGGTTGCGCTTTCGCTTGGTGTCCAAAGAATGATTAGGAAAAAGGCAATTGTCCGGAAACTTCCCGCTGTGGAAACACTTGGCTGTGCGTCAGTTATTTGTTCAGATAAAACCGGAACCATGACCCAAAACAAAATGACCGTCACTCATCTCTGGAGCGGGGGGAAAGAATGGAGAGTAGATGGTGTCGGGTATGAGCCGCAAGGACAATTTTATAGAAATGACAGCCAAATTGAACCGAACAGTGATAAAGCGCTCCAGCAGATGCTAATGTTTGGCATGCTTTGCAATCATGCAGAAATACAGCAGAAAAATAATGAATTTGTGATTGATGGAGATCCAACCGAAGGTGCTCTGCTTGTAGCGGCCATGAAGGCGGGATATAACCGCAGCAGTCTGTTAAATCAATTTCAGATAATAAATGAGTTTCCGTTTGATTCTGCAAGAAAAATGATGAGTGTAGTGGTAAAGGATCATAATGGCAGGCAATTTATTGTAACAAAAGGGGCTCCAGATGTATTAGCCGGGAAAAGTGAATCGGTTCTTTGGGATGGAAGACGCCAAATTCTTTCAAGAGAGCTTTCGGGAGAAATCCAGAGGGCTATTGAAGATTTAGCTTCACAAGCATTGAGAACGATAGCGATTGGCTATAAGGAAATCCCTTCAAAAAATGTCATTCTCGATGAAAAAGAAGCGGAGCAGGGGCTAACATTTATCGGGCTGCAGGGGATGATTGATCCGCCTAGACCGGAAGTAAGAGATGCAGTAAAGGAATGCAAGGAAGCAGGCATTAAAACAATCATGATCACAGGAGATCATGTGATTACAGCACAGGCAATTGCCAAACAGTTAGGCATATTAACAGAGGGCTCAAAAGTCCTTCAGGGCAAAGACCTTGCCGAGATGTCTGTAGAAGAACTGGAAGATATGGTTGAGAATGTCGCAGTATTTGCAAGAGTATCGCCTGAGCATAAATTAAAAATTGTAAAGGCTCTCCAAAATAGAGGTCATATTGTAGCCATGACAGGTGATGGAGTCAATGATGCTCCAGCCATTAAAGCGGCAGATATCGGAATATCAATGGGCATCACAGGGACAGATGTTGCTAAAGAGTCATCTGCACTTGTATTGCTGGATGATAATTTTGCTACTATTAAAGCCGCGATAAAAGAAGGAAGAAATATTTACGAGAATATTCGCAAGTTTATCAGATACCTGCTTGCATCAAATGTTGGTGAGATTCTGGTTATGCTGTTTGCCATGCTGCTTGCCCTGCCGCTGCCGTTAGTGCCGATCCAGATTCTCTGGGTGAACCTTGTAACGGATGGACTTCCGGCAATGGCACTTGGCTTAGACCAGCCTGAAGAAAATGTAATGAAGCGGAAGCCAAGGAGCCCTAAAGAAGGTGTATTTTCAAGAGGGCTTGGCTGGAAAGTAGTATCAAGAGGGTTTTTAATAGGACTAGTGACATTGCTGGCATTTATTTTTGCCTATCGGGCAAATCCAGACCATCTTGCTTATGCGCAGACAGTAGCATTTGCTACTTTGGTAATGGCGCAGCTGATTCATGTATTTGATTGCCGCAGTGAAAAGTCCGTGTTCTCAAGGAATCCTTTTGGCAATAAATATTTGGTGTGGGCAGTAATCTCGTCCCTTGTTTTAGTGCTGATTGTTATTTACTATCCGCCGCTGCAGCCAATTTTCCACACGGTCCCTATCGAATTGAAAGACTGGTTAATGATTACCGGACTCTCAGCCATTCCAACATTTTTACTGGCAGGCACATTTTTGGCAAGAAAAACAAAATAAAATATGTTATAATCCTTTAGGTAGTAGAGATGAACTCTATTACCTTTCTTTTTTGCGCAAACATATAAATCTTCATCATTACTTGATTTTTATACATAGACTGCACAGGCATCATGCCGCTAACTGAAAGTAATAGTGCTTTTTTATAAGCTGTGCTTTTCCCAAAAGGAAGTGTGAGAAATGGCAGTAAGCATGACTGGTTATGGCAGAAGCAAGAAAGATTTCGGGCAAGTTTCCATTACGGTTGAAATAAAGACTGTAAATCATCGTTTTTCCGAGTTTCAGATGAGAATGCCCAGACAGCTGATGCATATTGAAGACAAAATTAAGAAAAAGCTTAGCGGGCATATCAAAAGAGGCAGAATAGAGGTTTATATCATCATTGACGGTGATGGCCTGGCCAGCAGGAAAGTTAATGTTGACTGGGATCTATTGGATGAATATTATCAATACATAACTGCAATTCAAACAAAGTATCAAATCCAAACGGATCTATCCATCCAGGATATCATACGCGAAGAGTTGATTGGCATAGAAGAAAAGGAGTCCGGCAATGAGGAATTGAGCCAGCTGGTCCTATCTGCTGCTGAAGAGGCATGCCTGCAGTTAACGGAGATGAGGAGGCTTGAGGGGGATGAACTGGAAAAAGATCTCCGAAGCCATCTTAGTCTTTTAAGCAAGAGGCTCCTCAAACTGAGAGAGTATGCCCCAAAGGTCGTGAAGCTTTACCGGGAGAGATTGGAAAAACGTATGAGAGAATTTCTTGATTGCCATGTGGATGAATCGAGAATCTTAACAGAAGTGGCGGTGTTCGCTGATAAAGCGGATATCAATGAGGAGCTGACAAGGCTGCAAAGTCATATAATCCAATTTGAGAAAACATTTCAGCTTAGAGATCCTGCTGGCAGAAAGCTCGACTTTATTTTGCAGGAAATGAACCGTGAGGCCAATACAATCGGATCCAAGGCAAACAGTGCAGAGATAGCAGCCGAAGTGGTTGAAATAAAGAGCTTATTGGAAAAAATGAAGGAACAAGTTCAAAATATTGAATAGCAGTTGTTTAGATTGCGGCTCTGAGGGTCAAACTAAATAACTGATGATTGGAGGACCCAAATGTCAATAAAGCTGATCAATATCGGTTTTGGCAATATAGTATCTGCCAACCGGATAATATCAATAGTCAGTCCAGAATCTGCCCCGATTAAACGGATCATTCAGGACGCACGTGACCGGGGCTCTTTAATAGATGCTACATATGGCAGGCGCACCCGGGCCGTTATTGTCATGGACAGTGACCATGTCATTTTGTCTGCGGTCCAGCCGGAAACTGTTGCGCACCGTTTGAATGACCGTGATGAAATTATTGAGGAAGGGTAGGATTTAATAAATGAAAGAAAAAGGGTTATTGATTGTTCTATCCGGACCCTCAGGTGTAGGAAAAGGAACAGTTAGAAAAGAGATTTTTGCACAGCCAGATACAGCGTTTGAATACTCTATCTCTATGACAACGAGATCTCCGAGAGAGGGAGAGGTCAATGGAGTTGATTATTTTTTCAAAACGCGTGAGGAGTTTGAAGAGCTAATCAGGCAGGATAGGCTGCTGGAATATGCAGAGTTTGTCGGGAACTACTACGGAACGCCAGTTGATTATGTAAGAGAAACATTGGACCGCGGCAAAGATGTTTTTCTTGAAATTGAGGTTCAGGGTGCCCGTCAGGTACGCGAGAAATTTCCGGATGGCTTGTTCATCTTCTTGGTTCCCCCTAGTTTATCAGAGCTTAAGAACCGTATCGTTACCAGAGGGACAGAGACGGAAGATATAATCAACAATCGCATGAGTATAGCGAAAGAAGAGATTGAAATGATGAATCTATATGATTATGTTGTAGAGAATGATCAAATCGATCTTGCCTGTGAAAGAATAAAATCCATTGTGGTAGCAGAACACTGCCGCAGGGAACGTGTAGAACCTAAATACAAAAAGATGCTGGAGGTAGAATAACTATGCTTTATCCTTCTATTGATTCTCTAATGACAAAGATTGATTCAAAATATTCACTTGTTTCTGTTGCTGCCAAGCGTGCCCGCAAGCTTCAGCTTAATGCCAGACCGCAGCTTGAGAGCTATAAATCACATAAAAATGTAGGCAAAGCACTTGAGGAAATCCATGCAGACCAGCTTCATTACCGCCTGGGCGAAAAAACGGCCAGTGAATCATACGAGTAAAATCGCTGAATAACAACCTTTTAAAAGGTTGTTATTTTTGTTTGAGGTTTTAATAGATGAAAATTCACTGTTCTTCTTGCATAATAAAACTATCGTGAAAGCTTATTGCCATTATTGGCCAGTGGCATATAGAAGTATGTAGCCGGCCGTTTTTTCATAGAGATGAATTATTTTTGAGATTGGTGGGGTCATATAATGCTGACTGGAAAGAAGATATTATTATGTGTAACCGGAGGAATTGCTGTTTATAAAGCTGCAGCCTTAACGAGCAAGCTTACTCAGGCCGGAGCACAGGTAAAAGTGATCCTAAGTGAATCGGCTGCTAAATTTGTTGCACCATTAACTTTTCAGGCGCTTTCAAGACATGATGTTTACACCGACACTTTCGATGAAAAAGACTCGAAGGTTATTGCACATATCGACCTGGCTGATTGGGCCGATTTAATTCTGGTGGCTCCGGCTACAGCAAATGTAATCGGAAAGCTGGCCAATGGAATTGCAGACAATATGATCACAACAACTCTTTTGGCTGCAACATCACCGATTTGGATTGCTCCCGCAATGAATGTACATATGTACAGCCATCCTGCTGTCCAGAAAAATATTGATACATTATATCGTTTTGGCTGCAGATTCATAGAGCCTTTAGAAGGGTATCTTGCCTGCGGTTATGTTGGAAAAGGCAGGCTGGAAGAACCAGAGAAAATTACAGAAACAATCGGTGAATTTTTCAAACCTGCAAGTCTGGAACTTACTGGCCGAAAAGTGGTCATAACTGCCGGTCCAACAAGGGAAAAAATTGACCCTGTCCGTTTTATTACCAACCATTCTACGGGCAAAATGGGCTATGCAATTGCGGAAGCAGCTGTATCCTCAGGTGCTGAAGTTATATTGATATCCGGTCCTGTCTCGATTAAGGCTCCTGCCGGCTTAAAACTGATAAAAGTAGAATCAGCTAAGGAAATGTATCAAGCGGCAATAAGCGAATTTGATCATGCGGATGTTGTCATTAAGACCGCAGCAGTTTCCGATTATCGTCCAAAGGTGACATCTTCACAAAAAATGAAAAAACAGCCTGGGGATGAAGTTCTGGAGCTTGAAAGAACAAAAGATATATTGTTCGAATTGGGACAAAGAAAGAAGAAGCAAATCCTGATAGGATTTGCGGCTGAAACTGAACAGGTTGAAGAGTATGCACAGGGAAAGCTAAAGAAGAAAAATGCCGATATGATCGTCGCCAATAATGTAACTGCTGAAGGTGCGGGCTTTGGAACAGACACTAATATTGTTACATTATTTAGAAAGGATGGGACTTTTGAAAAACTCCCCCTTATGTCAAAAAAGGAAGTTGCCGTAAAGGTTCTTGAAGAAGCTGCGATTTTGCTAAAGGATGAGCATGAATGAATATTGCAAGTGTAATTGTCGATGTTCCTGCCAAACAGACAGACCGGGCATTTGACTATAAAATACCCGCTCAGCTGAGAGGTGTCATTCTGCCCGGAATGAGGGTTGTTGTTCCATTTGGTCCAAGAAAAATCCAGGGGTTTGTAACGGGATTAAAAGAAGAGTCGGATTTTCAGCAGTTAAAATCCATTTCAGAGCCAATAGACTTAAATCCAGTCCTTAATAGAGAGCTATTGACTCTTGGTGACTGGCTGACAGAAAAGACATTATGCTACAAAATATCGGCCTTTCAGGCAATGCTGCCTGCAGCATTGAAGGCAAAATACGAAAAGAAGCTTGTATTGGCGGAAAATGCAGAACGTAAACTGCTGCCAGAAAAAGTACGCAGTCTCTTTCAGAATACTGAAGAAATTACATGGGAGGATGCAGTAAAGGGCGGGTCTTTGCCTCTTTTGCAAAAGGAAGCATCTAATGGAAATATCGAAATTATTTACCAAGTAAAAGAACGAGTGAAAAAGAAAAAAGTGAAGCAGCTGTTTGCTGCGGCTGCCCCTAATAAACTTGCTGATTATATTCAAAAGCTTCCAGGTAATGCAACTAAGCAAAAAGATGTGCTGGAGTATTTTCTTCATGAGGAAGGACCGGCCGATCAGAAAGAGTTATTTTCCATGCTTGGGATTACCACATCCACGATAAAAGGGCTGATGCAAAAAGGGCTGCTTGGCCAGAGGGAAGTGGAGATTTATAGAAACCCCTTTGGAGACCGTGAATTTGAAAAAACTGAACCGCTCTCTTTGACCGATGCACAAAGAGCAGTTATAATCCCAATCCTTAATTCCATTGAAGATAACATGCATGAAACTTTTTTGCTTTATGGGGTAACAGGGAGCGGAAAAACTGAAGTTTATCTGCAATCCATTCAACGAGTGCTGCAGGATGGGAAAGAAGCCATTGTCCTTGTCCCTGAGATTTCCTTAACTCCGCAGATGGTCAAACGATTTAAAGGAAGATTTGGCGATCAGGTTGCAGTAATGCACAGCGGCCTTTCTGCAGGAGAAAAATATGATGAATGGAGAAAGATTCAGCGGAAGGAAGTCAAGGTTGTAGTCGGTGCGAGATCGGCTGTCTTTGCCCCTTTTGAAAACCTCGGAATCATTATCATAGATGAAGAGCATGAAACGAGCTATAAGCAGGAAGAAAACCCAAGATACCATGCGAGAGATGTTGCGATCGAAAGAGCGGTAAATCATAGATGTCCTGTGGTGCTTGGGAGCGCCACTCCCTCACTGGAATCTTTTGCGAGAGCACAAAAAGGAGTTTACCATCTTCTTACTCTAGCAAAAAGAATGAACAACCAGGCTCTCCCAGCCGTTGATATCATTGATATGCGGGAAGAGCTGCGTGAAGGAAACCGTTCAATGTTCTCAAGGGCGCTTCTTGATAAAATTAAAGATCGTCTCGAGAAAAAAGAGCAGATTGTGTTATTTTTAAATAAAAGAGGGCATTCCTCATTTGTTATGTGCCGAGACTGCGGTTATGTTATTAATTGTCCGCATTGTGATATATCTTTAACTTATCATCGATATAACCAGCAGATGAAATGCCATTATTGCGGCTATGAAGCCCATGTTCCGAATGCATGCCCGGAATGTCAAAGTGAGCATATCCGCTATTTCGGAACAGGTACACAGAAAGTGGAAGAGGAGCTGGCAAAAATTCTGCCGGAAGCGAAGGTAATCCGGATGGATGTCGATACAACAAGCAGGAAGGGTGCGCATGAAAAGCTTCTTGATCAATTCCAGGAAGGGCACGCAAGTATTCTTCTAGGGACACAGATGATTGCTAAAGGACTTGATTTTCCCAATATTACCTTAGTAGGCGTACTCTCTGCAGACACGATGCTGCATCTTCCTGATTTCCGCTCTTCAGAAAAAACCTTTCAGCTGCTGACTCAGGTAAGCGGACGTGCAGGGAGGCATGAACTGGAGGGTGAGGTAATTATTCAGACATACACCCCTGAACATTATAGTATTGAGCTTGCAGGGGATCAGGATTACGACAAGTTTTATGAAAGAGAAATGATGGTCCGAAAAATCCATAGATACCCTCCTTTCTACTACATCTCCCTTGTCACCGTCAGCCACGAGGAATTAATGAAGGCTGTTTCCGTAACAGAGAAGATTACTCAGTACATTCAGTCAAAATTATCTGCAGAGAGCATTGTGCTTGGCCCTGTTGCTTCGCCGATACCTCGGATCAATAATAGATATCGCTATCAATGTCTGATAAAATACAAGCGGGAACCGGAGCTTGGTCCTTCGCTGAAGAAAATCCTGGATAATTATCAGCAGGATATCGCCACTGGAGGCCTTTCCGTCTCAATCGACCTGAATCCATATATTTTAATGTAGATTCTTGAAGTCTTATAAGGTTAGAAAGTTTGAACTATGAGAGCTGTCTAGCTAAAGCGCCTTAAGGCGCTTCCACTTTTCTGGTTATGAATATACCCAAAATGGTTGAAAATAGATAAAAATGGAGGAAATGTTTTGGCTGTAAAAAAAATTGTAACCTATCCGGCTGAAATTCTGGAAGCAGAATGCGAACCTGTAAAGGTGTTTGATAAGAAGCTGGGGAAATTGTTAAATGATATGTATGATACAATGCTTGAGTTCGATGGTGTTGGGCTTGCTGCTCCGCAAATCGGTCTGGCTAGGCAGATTGCCATTGTTGATATTGATGATGATTTTGGAACAATTGAAATGATTAATCCGGAAATCCTTGAAACGAATGGCGAACAGACTGGCCCTGAAGGGTGCTTGAGCTTTCCGGGTTTATATGGTGAAGTAACAAGGCCAGAATATGTCAAAATAAAGGCGCAGGACCGAAAAGGGAAATATTTTACCCTTGAGGCCGAGGACTTCCTGGCACGAGCGATTCTGCATGAAATTGATCATTTGCATGGAGTGCTGTTCACCTCTAAAGTCACCAGGTATTTAAACGAAGAAGAGCTGGAAGGATTGGAATCTGAATGACAAAAATTGTATTTATGGGCACGCCCGATTTTTCAGTGCCAGTATTGAAGCAAATAATAGAGGACGGATATGAAGTAATCGGAGTGGTTACTCAGCCTGACAGGCCGGTCGGAAGGAAAAAGGTCCTTACTCCTCCCCCTGTAAAAGTTGAAGCTATAAAGCAGGGCATCCCTGTGTACCAGCCCGAAAAAATCCGCCAGCCAGAAGAGCTGGAGAAAGTTATTGCTCTTAAGCCTGATTTGGTTGTCACGGCTGCATTTGGGCAAATTTTGCCAAAGGAGCTTTTGGATGCGCCTAAGTTTGGGTGTATAAATGTACATGCATCATTGCTTCCTGAATTGCGGGGAGGTGCACCCATTCACTACTCGATACTGCAAGGGAAAGAAAAAACTGGAATCACCATTATGTATATGGCCGAGAAGCTTGATGCCGGTGATATTTTAACACAAGTGGAAGTGCCGATTACGGAAAAAGATACAGTTGGCACCCTTCACGATAAACTCAGTGCCGCTGGGTCCCAGCTTTTATCTGAAACCCTGTCAAAGCTCCTGAATGGTGAACTTACTCCCATCAAGCAAAATGATGAAGAAGCCACTTTTGCTTATAACATTAAAAGAGAACAGGAAAAAATCGACTGGGGCAAAACCGGAGAGGAAATCTATAACCACATTAGAGGATTGAACCCTTGGCCAGTCGCTTATACCACATTCGACGGCAAAGTGATTAAAATCTGGAGCTCGGAAAAGGTCAAAGCGGCCGGAAGCGAAGCACCGGGCACAATTATCAGGCTTGAGGAAGACGGAATCATTGTGGCGGCCGGGAATGAGACAGCCATTAAGATCACCGAACTGCAGCCTTCCGGAAAGAAAAAGATGCCAGCAGAACAATTTTTAAGAGGCGCAGGGTCCAATCTGGCTGCCGGCGACCGTTTGGGAGTTACCGAATGAAAAAGCATAGAACGAAAAATGTAAGAGAAACTGCACTGGAGCTTCTTGAAGCCATTGAAAAAAATCAGTCATACAGCAATCTTTTACTGAATAACGCCATAAAAAAGAATGACATAGATCAGAAGGATATTGGACTTCTTACCGAGCTGACATACGGTACCCTTCAGCGCCGGATGACACTCGATTTTTACCTGAAGCCGTTTTTGGCAGGCAATAAAAAAGTCGAGAGCTGGGTAAAACAGCTCTTAAGACTGACTTTGTATCAGATGGTTTACCTTAATAAAATTCCTGACCGTGCTGCCATTTTCGAAGCAGTGGAAATTGCAAAACGAAAGGGCCATAAAGGGATTTCGGGTATGGTAAACGGTGTGCTAAGAAACGTTCAAAGGCAGGGGCTGCCAGACCTTGAGCAAATTGAAGACAATGTTGAGCGCCTGTCCATTGAGACCAGCCACCCTGAATGGCTGGTAAGAAGGTGGACCAATCAGCTCGGATTTGAAGAAACAAAGAAAATGTGTGAAATCAACTTGACTGCCCCACTGCAGACTGCAAGGGTAAATGAGGTCAAAGTTACCAGAGAGGAGTGCTTGTCACTTCTAAAGTCTGAGGGATATGAGGTGGAACCAAGCCCGTTTATTCCGGTCGCCATTAAGTGTTTAAGAGGAAACCTGGCCAATTCACAAGTCTTCAAAGATGGCCTGATTACTATACAGGATGAAAGCTCTATGCTTGCTGCTTATGCCCTTGGCGGATATCAGAATGAGAAGATTCTGGATGCCTGTGCGGCTCCTGGCGGAAAGTCCACACATATTGCGGAAAAACTGCGAAATACCGGACAGGTCATTTCACTTGATCTTCACGAGCACAAAGTAAAGCTGATTAATGATAATGCCTGCAGACTGGGCCTATCCAATATTAAGACAGATGCACTTGACAGCAGAAAAGTCCAGGAGCATTATGAAAAGGAATCTTTTGACCGCATTTTAGTGGATGCCCCATGTTCAGGCCTTGGAGTTATGAGAAGAAAGCCGGATATGAAATATACAAAAAAGGAAGAAGATTTATACCATCTCCACAAGATTCAAAGAAATCTTTTGGATGCCGTTTCACCTTTGCTGAAAAAAGGTGGTATTCTTGTTTATAGTACGTGTACAGTGGACAAGGAAGAAAATCAGCATGTTGTCCAATCATTTTTAAAGAATCATGCGGAATTTGAGGGAGATACATCGGTTCGTGAGCGAATGCCTTTAGCAATTGCTCCATCTATAGATGGTTTTGAGCTACAGATTTTACCGCAGGATATAGGATCGGACGGGTTTTATATTGCCTGTCTGAGAAGGAAGGTGCAATAAATGGAACAAACAGCAGCAGAGAAAATAACAGCAGCCGAACAAAAACCATCCATATATACTTTACAGCTCCATGAGCTGAAAAACTGGCTTAAAGATAATAATGAGAAAGCTTTCAGGGCTGAGCAAATTTTTGATTGGCTTTACACGAAAAGGGTCACATCATTTGATGAAATGACGAACTTGTCAAAAGGGTTAAGAGATTCGTTATCAGCAAATTTTTCGCTGACAACTCTTAAAACGATCATTCAGCAGGAATCATCTGATGGGACAATAAAATTTTTATTTGAACTTCACGATGGCTATTCGATTGAAACTGTACTGATGAGGCATGACTATGGCAATTCTGTATGCGTAACCACTCAGGTGGGCTGCCGGATCGGCTGTACATTCTGTGCTTCTACATTAGGAGGATTAAAACGTAATCTTGAAGCAGGAGAAATCGTTGCACAGGTCGTAAAAGTACAACAGGCACTAGATGAAACAAATGAACGTGTCAGCTCAGTTGTTATAATGGGAATTGGTGAGCCTTTTGACAATTATGACAGCATGCTCTCATTCCTTAAAATTATCAACCATGATAAAGGCCTGAACATTGGGGCACGGCACATCACTGTTTCCACAAGCGGGATCATTCCAAAAATCTATAAGTTTGCGGATGAAAATATGCAGATCAATTTCGCGATTTCACTTCATGCTCCAAACACTGAAATCAGAAGCCGCCTGATGCCTATCAATCGGGCTTATAAGCTGCCAGACCTTATGGATTCAATCAGATATTATATTAATAAGACTGGCAGACGGGTAAGTTTCGAATATGGACTATTCGGAGGTGTCAATGATCAGGTGGAACATGCCGAAGAGCTGGCGAAGCTAATAAAAAATGTGAAGTGCCATGTTAACCTGATCCCAGTAAACTATGTGCCTGAAAGAGATTATGTAAGGACACCAAAGGATCAGATTTTTGCTTTTGAAAAAACACTGAAGAAACACGGCATTAATGTAACCATTCGCCGGGAGCACGGTCATGATATAGATGCAGCATGCGGACAACTTCGTGCAAAGGAGCGAAAAGAGGAGACGAGGTGATAGAATGAAAGCTGTTTTTATGACAGATCGAGGCAAAGTCAGGCAGCATAATGAAGATAATGGCGGCATCTATGTGAACAGAAGCGGGCAGCGCCTTGCCATCGTAGCAGATGGCATGGGCGGCCATCGTGCTGGCGATGTGGCAAGCGAAATGACGTTAACAAGTTTAAAAGGATTCTGGGATCAGACAGATGAATTTCAGACTGCCGAAGAGGCAGAGGGATGGCTGCTGAAGCAGATCGCAGAGGTCAACACCATTCTTTTTGAACATTCGAAAGAAAATGAACAATGTGAAGGCATGGGGACAACTGTTGTTGCAGCGGTCTGTACGGATCGTTTCGCGACTATTGCCAATATAGGCGACAGCAGATGTTATATCTTGAATGAATCAGGTTTTCAGCAGCTGACGGAAGATCATTCCTTAGTGAATGAACTTGTAAGGTCCGGGCAGATTACCAGGGAAGATGCAGAACATCACCCAAGAAAAAATGTGCTTCTGAGAGCCTTGGGAACCGAAGCAGCAGTCGAGATGGATATCAAAACCATTACTTTTGAAGAAGGCGACATATTATTATTATGCTCTGACGGATTGTCCAATAAGGTGGCTGTGGCTGAAATGAGTGAAATTCTTAAAAGCGGACGGACTCTGGAAGAAAAAGCTTCATTGCTGATTGAACAGGCAAATGATAATGGCGGCGAAGATAATATTACGCTCGTTATTGCTGAGTATTATGAAGGCAGTGAGAGCAGGATGGTAAATGATGATTAAAGGAAGAAGATTAAGCGGCCGCTATAAGATTCTTGATATGATTGGCGGAGGTGGCATGGCAAATGTCTACCTGGCCCACGACATGATTCTTGACCGAGATGTAGCCGTTAAAGTGCTTCGGATGGACTTTGCCGAAGATGAAGAGTTTATCCGCCGTTTTCATCGTGAAGCCCAGTCTGCTACCAGCTTGGCTCATCCGAATATCGTTAATATCTATGATGTTGGCGAGGAAGATTCAATCTATTATATTGTGATGGAATATGTAGATGGACAAACGTTAAAGCAATACATACAGCAAAACAGCCCGATTCGGATAGATGATGCGCTCGAAATTATGAAACAGCTGACCTCTGCCATATCCCATGCGCATCAGAACCATATCATTCACCGTGATATTAAACCGCATAATATTTTGATAGACAGGCATGGTAATGTTAAGATTACTGACTTTGGGATTGCCATGGCATTAAGTGCTACCAGCATAACCCAGACCAATTCTGTGTTAGGCTCTGTTCATTATCTTTCTCCTGAACAGGCTCGAGGGGGAATGGCCAACAGAAAGTCTGATATCTATTCCCTTGGGATTGTTATGTTTGAGCTTTTGACAGGCAGGCTTCCTTTCTCGGGGGAATCCGCGGTGTCAATTGCTCTCAAACACTTGCAGTCGGAGACGCCTTCCCTTAAGAGATGGAATCCCACAATACCGCAAAGTGTTGAAAATATCGTTTTAAAAGCAACCGCTAAAGATCCTTTCCACAGATATGACTTCGTTGAAGAAATGGAAGAGGATATCAGAACAGCTCTTGAGCCCGATAGGCTTAATGAAGAAAAGTTCAGGGTGCCGATCGACGATGATGCTACCAAGGCTATCCCTGTTATTACAGATGACCGGCCTTATCAAAGCATGGATGAAACACTTGTGCATGCAAAGGAAGCAAAGGGAGACACACAGCCTATGGCAAAGCCCCTCCCTGAAAATAAGAAGAAAGAAAAAAAGAAGAAAAAGAAATGGCCAATCATTCTTGTTTCAGTCTTTATGTTTCTGATTGTATTAGGAGTCTTGGTCATAACGGTTCTTCCTGATCTTCTCGGGCCAAAGGATGTCCAAGTTCCTGATGTGTCAGGAAAAGAGGTGGAGGATGCCGTCGCCGAACTTGTTGCAGCAGGCTTTAATGTCAACGACACAAAGCCGATCAGTGACCCGGATGTTGAAGAAGGGCTGGTAGTAAAAACAGATCCGAAAGCAGGCAGGACCGTCAAAGAAGGAACTTCCATTGATATCTATGAAAGCACTGGCAAAGAAAAGTTTGAATTGGCCGATTACCAGGGCAGACAATATGAGGATGTAGTCCGCCTGCTAGAGAACAAAAATTTTAAAAGCATTGAAAAAAACGAAGAAAATAATGAGAATGAGCCGGCCGGCACAATTCTGGATCAAAACTTCTCAGAAGGGGATCTTGTTGTTCCAGAAGATACCGAGATGATCTTCACTGTCAGCAAAGGGCCAGCGCCAATCGCATTGAAAGACCTGCGCGGCTATAACGAAAAGGGCCTGCAGGAATACGAAGAATCTTCCGGCTTGAATGTGGAATATGGTGAAGAGGAGTTTCATGAGGAAGTGCCTGATGGACTTGTTATTAAACAGGATCCGGCACCAGGTAAAAATCTGACAAAGGGACAAAAAGTGACAGTGGTCCTTTCAAAAGGGAAAAAAGAACTTCCTCCTAAAACAGAGAATATCGAGATCAGCGTTCCGTATGAGCCAGCAGCTGAAGGTGAGCCTAATGAAGTTCAAATTTATATTAAAGATTTGAATAATAATGGCCTTGAGCCCGTTCATACAGAGCTAATTTATGAAGATACGGTAATACAGATTGATATAACAATCGGTCCTGGACAGAATGCATCTTATAAGGTTCTGAGGGATGGCCGGGTTTTCGAGGAAAAGGAAGTCCCTTATCCAAAAGAAGAATCTTAAGCAAGGAGTGTTGCTATGCCAGAGGGCAAAATTATTAAAGCCTTAGCCGGGTTTTATTATGTATTAAGCGGAGATGAAACCATTCAGTGCCGCGGCCGCGGAGTTTTCCGGAAAAATAAGGTTACCCCGCTTGTCGGTGATGAAGTTGTGTTTCAGGCGGAAAGCAATACAGAAGGATATATTTTAGAAGTGAAGGACCGGAAGAATGAATTAATCCGTCCGCCGATTGCAAATGTTGATCAGGCTATTCTTGTGTTTTCTGCCGTCGAACCAGGCTTCAGCACCTCGCTTTTAGATCGATTCCTGGTTCTGGTTGAATTTAATCATATAAAGCCGATCATTTGCATTACCAAAATAGATCTGACAAACGAAGAGGAGTATGAGGAGATTCAGCAATATGCATCTGATTACCGCAAAGCTGGCTATGATGTTTTGCTGACTTCCTCTGAAACAGAAGAAGGCGTTAAAGACTTAATGCCCTATCTGGAAGGCGAGATATCTGTTTTTGCAGGACAATCAGGTGTGGGAAAATCCTCTTTATTAAATGTATTAAGGCCAGACCTGGAGCTGAAAACAAATGATATTTCTTCACATTTGGGCAGGGGAAAGCATACAACCAGGCATGTAGAGCTGATTGAAGTTGGAAAAGGTCTTGTTGCTGATACTCCGGGATTCAGCTCCCTTGAATTTACAGATATCGAATTGGAGGATCTCAATTATTGCTTTCCTGAAATTCAGGAGAAAAGCGAAGAATGCAAATTTAGGGGATGCCTGCATATGGCAGAACCGAAATGCGCTGTAAAGGATGCAAGTGAGAACGGTGAAATTCCATCCTACAGGTATGAACATTACAAAAACTTTCTGCAGGAAATAAAAGATAGAAAGCCGAGGTATTAAATAATGGTAAAAATCGCACCTTCTATTTTATCGGCAGACTTTTCTAAATTGGGAGAAGAGATTAAAGATGTAGAACGCGGAGGCGCTGATTATATTCATGTCGATGTAATGGACGGCCACTTTGTGCCGAATATTACAATTGGCCCTTTAATTGTTGATGCAATCCGACCTGTGACAAAGCTGCCGCTGGATGTTCATTTGATGATAGAAAATCCGGATAACTACATTGAGGCATTTGCTAAGGCTGGGGCAGATTATATCACTGTACATGCAGAAGCATGCAGGCACCTTCACAGAACGATAAATTATATTAGATCCTTTGGCGTTAAGGCAGGAGTGGTTCTCAACCCAGCCACACCAATAAATGTGATCGAACATATTATCGATGATATTGATATGGTATTGCTTATGTCTGTTAATCCTGGTTTCGGGGGGCAAAAGTTCATCCCTGCCGTTCTGCCTAAGATTGCAGCCGTTAAGGAAATGGCTGACGCTAAAGGCCTGAACATCGAAATTGAAGTGGACGGCGGAGTGAATGAGGAAACGGCCAGGTTATGTATTGAAGCTGGAGCCAATGTGCTGGTTGCCGGATCCGCAATTTATAATCAGGAAGACAGAGCCAGTGCGATTGCTGCTTTAAAAGGTTCGATATAAAAAAAGCCAGCTGTATTTCAGCTGGCTTTTTTGCAATTTAAGATACATATCATGAATGGAGCAATGTGAAATGGTTATAAATATTTTAGCTGGCGGCCCTGAAGATTTGCTGCCTGATCTCCTTTCTTTCCGTAAATCTGCTGACGTGTGGATCGGAGTAGATAGAGGAGTGCTCACTCTTATTCAAAATGGCATCCTGCCGAAAATGGCATTTGGTGATTTTGATTCTGTGTCAAATGAAGAACTCATGGTCATTGAAGAAAAAGTAAAAGAGCTAAACAGGTTCAAGCCTGAGAAAGATGAAACAGACATGGAGCTTGCCCTGAATTGGGCACTCGGGCAAAATCCTGAAAAAGTTCGTTTGTTCGGCGCCACAGGCGGAAGGCTTGACCACCTATTCGCAAATATTCAGCTGTTAATAAAGCCTATCCTTACGGAAATCTTTGTACCTGTCGAAGTTATTGACAAAAAAAATAAGATATATTTAAAGGCTCCAGGTGAATACAGCGTATGTCAAAATTCACATTACAAATACATTTCTTTTGTCCCCATCACAATGGAAATTAATGGCCTCACACTAAGAAATTTTAAGTATCCGCTGACTGATCGAACAGTCCCTGCCGGTTCAACTCTTTGTATAAGTAATGAACTTATTGATGATTGTGGTACTTTTTCTTTTACTGAAGGCATATTAATGGTTGTAAGAAGCAAGGATTAAATGCCGGGCTTGAGCGGGTGCAAGGTTCGGGGAAGCAGGACATGAGTCATAGCAGGAATTGCTTTTTGCTCATTTTTTGTAATCATGAGTACTCATCTTTCATTATTTGAATAAGATGGTAAAAACGATTTAAGGACAGAATGGATGCGTAAGATCGTGAGGAGGGACACGAGTAATGAGATTTTATACAATCAAACTTCCTAAATTTTTAGGGGGCATTGTGCGTGCCATGTTAGGGACCTTCAAAAAGGGGTAAACACCCATAAATTAAAAAGAAAATAGCATCAAAGAATGGGCACCTCACTGGGGTGCTTTTATTTTTTGTATGAATGTGGAAGAAAGTTGGGGACCATAAAAAGGAAAATAAAAAGGACATCCTAAAAGGATGTCCCTGAGCCTATTAAACGCGCTCTACTTTACCTGATTTAAGTGCTCTTGCAGAAACCCAAACACGTTTAGGTTTACCGTCTACAAGAATACGTACCTTTTGAAGGTTAGCACCCCAAGTACGCTTGTTAGCGTTCATCGCGTGAGAACGTGCGTTACCTGAAGTTGTTTTTTTACCAGTTACAACACATTTGCGTGGCATGTATGTTTCCCTCCTTACTATACCAAAGCCGAAACTATTTTTCATGCTTTCATTTGCAATAGTCAGATTCATCCATCTGAATTAATGTAGAATTCCTTTTCGGATTTCGACATTAAAAGATACTTTAATAATTTATCATACAACCCTTCTGATTGCAATAGTTTGCTTTCAAGAAAATTCCCTTGACATAGGGGCAGGGAACATGAGCTATAATAGGGATGGGGAAGTATGACTTTTAATATTACACCCAATATAGTAAAATGTCATAAGGTATGCATTAAGCTTTGGAGTTAGAAAGATTGCTGCCCAGCAGAAAAGGATGCATTTTCTTCTTTACAGCAAGCATAGCCTCTGGAGCAATTTCGGGAGGACCGCCAGCGCTTTCGAAAAGCAGGAGCGCTTGAAGAAGCTTTTTTAAAAGCAATTTCCAAAGGGGGAACGAACCATGTCCATCGAATTAAAAACTAATTTCGGGCAAATTGATATCTCTAATGACGTAATTGCAACAATAGCAGGCGGAGCAGCAGTTGACTGCTACGGCATCGTAGGGATGGCCTCTAAAAATCAAATTAAAGATGGCCTTACAGATATTCTTCGAAAAGAGAATTTTACCCGTGGTGTAATTGTCCGCCAGGAAGAAGATGAAGTACATATCGACATGTATATAATTGTGAGTTACGGAACGAAAATTTCCGAAGTTGCCCACAACGTGCAATCTAAAGTGAAATACACACTTGATAAAACAGTTGGGCTAAGTACGGACTCGGTTAATATTTACGTTCAGGGAGTTCGTGTAACGAACCCGTAGTGAGGAGGAAAGACTTGTGTCAAAAAAAGATTTAGATGGGAAGCTTTTTGCCGAAATGGTCATACAAGGAGCGAACCATTTGTCTGCTAATGCAAAATTAGTGGATGCGTTAAATGTTTTCCCCGTTCCTGATGGAGACACAGGAACAAATATGAATTTGTCGATGACTTCCGGTGCAAAGGAAGTTAAAGCTAATATTCAGGAACATATAGGTAAAGTGGGCTCTGCTCTTTCTAAAGGTTTGCTGATGGGTGCCCGCGGCAACTCAGGAGTGATTCTCTCCCAGCTTTTCCGTGGCTTCTCGAAATCCATAGAGAATAAAGCATCTATCGATGGAAAAGAGTTTGCTGATGCATTAAATGCAGGTGTCGAGACTGCTTATAAAGCAGTAATGAAGCCAGTTGAAGGAACGATTTTAACTGTTGCCAAAGACTCCGCAAAAAAAGCAGTACAGGCTGCAAAAAATGAAGATGATATTGCAGTAATTATGGAGGAAGTACTAAAAGAAGCGAAGGCTTCCTTAAATCGCACTCCGGATCTTCTTCCAGTCTTAAAAGAAGTTGGAGTTGTTGACAGCGGCGGCCAAGGTCTTGTCTTTGTATATGAAGGGTTCCTTGCCGAGCTTAAAGGCGAAAAGCTTCCTGATACACCAGCAGCTCTTCCGAAGATGAATGACCTGGTTAGCGCGGAACACCACAAAAATGTTCATAGTTTTATGAACACAGAAGATATTGAATTCGGATATTGCACAGAGTTTATGGTCAAGTTCGAAAGTGAAAAGCTAGCTTCCAATCCTTTTTCAGAAGACAAGTTCCGCCAGGACTTAAGCAAATATGGCGACTCACTTTTAGTGATTGCGGATGAACAGCTTGTAAAAGTACATATCCACTCTGAACAGCCGGGAGATTGCCTGACATACGGACAGCGCTATGGCAGCTTAATTAATATGAAGATTGAAAACATGCGCCAGCAGCACACCAATTTGATCGAAGACGTCCCTACACCTTTGGCAGCTGAAGCTAAGCCAAAAGAAACGCAGGAGTACGGAATCGTGACCGTATCAATGGGCAGCGGAATTGCCGATCTTTTCCGAAGCATCGGTGCGCATGCAGTCATCGAGGGCGGCCAAACGATGAATCCTAGTACGGAAGATATCGTAAAAGCCATCAAAGAAGTGAATGCCAAGAAAGTAATCATTTTGCCAAACAATAAGAATATCATCATGGCTGCACAGCAGGCTGCAGAAGTAACTGAAGAAGAAGCAGTGGTTGTTCCTTCAAAGACCGTTCCTCAGGGAATGGCAGCCCTGCTTGCTTTTAACCCAAGTGCCGGTCTTGCAGAAAATGAAGAAGGCATGACAGATGCCCTTCAGCATGTGAAAACAGGACAAATTACGTTTGCTGTCCGTGATACAAGCATCGATGGCCTAGAAATTGAAAAAGATGATTTCATGGGCATCGCGGACGGAAAAATTGTTGTCAAAAATAAAGATAGAGTACAGGCTGCCAAAGATCTTCTCGATGGCATGATTGACGAAGACTCTGAGATCCTGACCGTATTAAAAGGTGAAGATGCGGGAGAAGAGGAAGTGGACTCACTTATCAGTTATATTGAAGATAAGTATGGTGATGTTGAAGTCGAAGTCCATGACGGCAAACAGCCTCTATACTCATTCATTTTCTCAATTGAATAGCCAATAAAAAAAGCGAGGGCACAGCCTTCGCTTTTGTCCATTTTAGACGATTAAACTTTAGTGTCATTTAAAGCCTTCGGAAATGTGAATTTATTTGGTTAAGGATTACTTACTTGCATATTCAAATCATAATGTGCTAGTTATAAAGCAGGCGTTTCATAAGCCTGCATTTTTAAAAGTAATTGCGCAGGGAGGGGTGGCGGACTGCCTTAAAGAAAAATATATTTGGCAGCCGTTCAATAAACGTGAATCCAAATTTATACCAGTCTGTTACAGCTGTCAAAGGTATCGGAGAGGAAACAGCAGAATCACTTGCTGAAATGAATATTTTTACTGTAAAAGACTTGCTTGAATATTTTCCATATAGATATGAGGATTACAGGCTCAAAGACCTGACAGAGATTAAGCATGATGAAAGAGTAACTGTGGAAGGAAAGGTCCACAGTGAACCTTCACTCGCCTATTACGGAAGGAAACGATCCAGGCTGACTGTGAGAGTGCTTGTTGGCCGATATCTGATACAAGTGGTCATGTTCAATCAGCCTTATATTAAGAATAAAATTATATTGAATGAAACTGTTACGGTGACTGGCAAATGGGACCAGCACCGGCAGGTCATTACAGCCAATGAATTAAAAATAGGAAATGCCTCCAGTAATAAGGATTTTGAGCCGGTTTACGCTGTAAAAGGAAATATAACTGTCAAGGGAATCAGACGTTTCATTAAACTGGCTTTTTCACAGTATGGAAATGACATCACAGAAACTTTGCCTGAGAAATATTTATTGCAATATAGACTTTTAAATAGGCGAGATTCTATGAGATCACTTCATTTTCCTGCAAATGATCATGAACTTAAGCAAGGAAGGCGGCGTTTTGTTTACGAAGAATTTTTCTATTTTCAATTAAAAATGCAGGCACTTAGAAAGATTGAAAGAGAGCAGTCAAAAGGAGTGGCACAGGCATATGAACTTTCGAGGCTGATGGAGTTTATAGACTCCCTGCCTTTTGCATTAACAAGCGCCCAAAAAAGGGTAGTTAATGAGGTCCTGTCTGATATGAAATCTTCATACAGGATGAACAGGCTATTACAGGGGGATGTTGGTTCCGGCAAAACGGCAGTTGCGGCAATAGCCCTATTTGCCAGCAGGACAGCAGGTTTCCAGGGAGCGTTAATGGTTCCGACCGAAATCCTGGCAGAGCAGCATGCGGAATCTATAAAGACCATGCTCGATCCATTTGGCTTGCACTGTGAACTCCTGACAAGCTCCGTTAAAGGGAAGCGGAGAAGAGAAGTTCTCCAGCATCTAAAGGAAGGAGATATTGATGTACTTATAGGCACACATGCACTTATTCAGGAAGAGGTGGAGTTTAACAAACTTGGGCTTGTCATTACAGATGAGCAGCATAGGTTTGGAGTAGGGCAGCGTCGCATACTTAGGGAAAAAGGTGAAAATCCGGATGTTCTGTTCATGACTGCCACACCTATCCCGAGAACATTGGCTATTACTGTTTTCGGGGAAATGGATGTTTCCATCATAGATGAAATGCCGGCAGGGAGGAAAACGATTGAAACCTATTGGGCAAAACCTGAAATGCTGGACAGAGTGCTCGGATTTATGGAAAAAGAACTTTCAGCCGGGCAGCAGGTTTACGTGATTTGCCCGCTGATTGAGGAATCGGATAAACTGGATGTTCAGAATGCCATTGATGTTCATGCCACACTTATGCACCATTTTTATGGCCGCTATGAGGTTGGGCTCATGCATGGAAGGCTGCACCCTGAAGAAAAAGAAAGTGTCATGAAAGCATTCAGCAGAAATGAAATTCAAATACTTGTTTCCACGACGGTTGTTGAGGTTGGTGTAAATGTCCCTAATGCCACGATGATGGTGATCTATGATGCTGAGCGGTTTGGACTTGCCCAGCTGCACCAATTAAGGGGAAGGGTAGGAAGAGGAGATAAACAATCTTATTGTGTTCTTCTGGCAGACCCGAAATCGGAAGTAGGAAAAGAGCGCATGAAAATCATGGCAGAAACCAATGACGGATTTGCCCTTAGTGAAAAGGACCTTGAGCTGAGAGGACCTGGGGACTTTTTCGGAAAAAAACAAAGCGGGCTCCCGGAATTTAAAGTCGCTGATATGGTTCATGATTATCGTGCCCTCGAAACTGCCAGAAACGATGCAGCATCTCTAGTTGAATCCAATGAATTCTGGCATTCAGATGAGTACCAGACTTTGAGAAATTATTTAAAGGAAGCAGGGGTGCTGGAAGGGGAAAAGCTGGACTAGAGGTAGACTATGACAAAGCTTCGACCCCGCTTGGTAATGCCGAGGAGCTCTGTTCCTCCCCGGGGAAAGCAAGTGTCCGCAGCGGAAATAAACGGCCAGAGCTCATAAGTTAGAAAAACATTCAATTAAACTGAAAGCAGATTACAGGAAAGTTCTTTCTTGCAATCTGCTTTTTTTGATTATATACTACTATTAGTACCTAGTCTTAATATCTCGGACGGTGGGATTTTTAATGAAAAGAAATAAAAGAGAACGCCAGCAATTATTAACGGACACAATAAAAGAAAATCCTTTTGTCACGGATGAGGAACTTGCAGAGAAGTTCTCGGTCAGCGTCCAGACAATCAGACTCGACCGCTTAGAATTATCAATTCCTGAATTGCGGGAGAGAATCAAGAATGTTGCTGAGAAAAGTTTCGAGGATGAAGTCCGATCATTACCTATAGAAGAAATAATCGGTGAAATAATAGATATAGAATTAGATAAAACAGCCATATCCATTTTCGATGTAAAAAATGAACATGTTTTCAAAAGGAATGGGATTGCCCGGGGTCATCATTTGTTTGCACAGGCCAACTCACTGGCGGTCGCTGTAATAAATGATGAGCTTGCATTGACTGCAAAAGCCAATATTCAATTTACAAGGCCAGTGAGATTAGGTGAACGTGTAATAGCGAAAGCCAAGGTCCTTACAATAGATATTGACAGCGGAAGGACAATTGTTGAAGTGTATAGCTTTGTGAATAACGAACAGGTATTCAAGGGTGAATTTGACATGTTCAGAAAAAAATAATCACTAAAGGATGAAGCATCATGAAAATTGCCATTGACGCAATGGGTGGCGACAATGCCCCGAAGGAAATTGTAATAGGGGCCATGAAAGCTGCGGCAGAGTTTAAGGATATACACATCACCCTTGTTGGCGATGAGTCAAAAATAAAGGAGCACCTTACTTCAAATGAGCGGATTGAAATTTTACATACAGATGAAGTCATTTTGCCGGATGATGAGCCAGTAAGGGCTGTGCGCAGAAAGAAAAATGCTTCAATGGTGCTTGCGGCACAGCTAGTTTCAGACGGAAAAGCAGATGCATGCATTTCGGCAGGAAATACGGGCGCTCTTATGGCAGCAGGCCTTTTTGTGGTAGGAAGAATAGAAGGCATCGAACGCCCGGCATTATCACCGACGCTTCCAACGATAGGAGGGGAAGGGTTCCTTTTGCTGGATGTAGGGGCGAACGTAGATGCGAAGCCTGAGCATCTCCTTCAATATGCAATTATGGGATCCATATATACAGAAAAGGTCCGCGGTGTTGCCAATCCGAGAGTAGGGCTTCTAAATATTGGCACAGAAGAGAAAAAAGGCAATGAGCTGGCAAAAAACACATTTGACCTGTTAAAGTATGCTGATATCAATTTTATCGGCAATGTGGAAGCACGCGATTTGCTGGAAGGAGCTGCAGATGTTGTTGTGACAGATGGATTTACCGGGAATATGGTGCTCAAGACCATTGAAGGTACTGCCCTATCTGTTTTTAAAATGCTAAAAACAGCTCTGACCAGCAGCTTTAAAACGAAACTGGCAGCAGCAGCTTTAAAGCCAGATTTATACCAGCTTAAATCCAAAATGGATTATTCAGAATACGGCGGTGCCGGTTTATTCGGTTTAAAGGCGCCGGTTATTAAAGCTCATGGCTCATCTGATGCAACAGCCTTATTCAGTGCAGTCAGGCAGACCCGAAATATGGTTGAAAACAATGTCGCTGAAACGATAAAGGAAGCAGTTGGAAAAGAAGCCGAAAAAACAGCTATAAAGTAAGTATATTATAAACTTGGGGGGAAGCAAGATGGGTAAAATCGCCTTTTTATTCCCTGGACAGGGATCACAGACAGCAGGGATGGGTAAAGCACTAGCCGAACAGGATAAAAGTGTAAAATCATTTTTCGAAATTGCTGATCAAAAACTTGGCTTTTCATTATCGACACTTATTTTCGAGGGTCCTCAGGAAAAGCTGACATTAACAACAAATGCCCAGCCTGCACTGTTGACTACAAGCATTGCAATCCTGGATCATTTTAAAAGGTCTGGCGTAAAACCAGATTTTGTGGCGGGCCATAGCCTGGGCGAATATACTGCGTTAGTCGCAGCAGAAGCTATTTCCTTTGAGGACGGTGTGTATGCTGTCCGCAAAAGAGGAGAATTCATGGAAGAAGCAGTTCCTAACGGTGAAGGTACAATGGCTGCTGTCCTAGGTCTTGACAGGGACCAACTTACTGCAGTAACAGAAGAAGTTACAGCTGACGGCAATCCGGTTCAGCTTGCAAATATGAACTGCCCTGGGCAGATCGTCATTTCTGGCTCAAGGGCAGGGGTTGAACAAGCTTCCGCTAAGGCAAAAGAAGAAGGTGCCAAGCGGGTGCTTCCTCTGGAAGTAAGCGGACCTTTCCATTCTAAATTAATGAAGCCTGCTGCGGAGAAGTTCAAGCAAATCCTGGATGAAATAGAAATTAAAGATGCAGCTGTTCCTGTAATTGCAAACGTTACGGCTTCTGAAATGACTTCCTCCTCAGAAATAAACAGCAGATTGATTGAACAGCTGTATTCTCCTGTGCTATGGGAGGATTCAATCCGCAGGATGATTGATCTTGGAGTAGATACATTTATAGAAATAGGACCTGGAAAAGTACTGTCAGGCTTAGTTAAAAAGGTAGATCGTTCTCTTAAAACTTATGCAGTTTCCGATGCTGAAACATGCCAGGCAGTGACAGAGTCGTTGAAGGAGGAATTGAGATGAAGTTAGAGGGAAAAGCAGCTTTAGTAACAGGAGCTTCCCGCGGGATCGGAAGAGAAATCGCTCTTGGCCTTGCTAAGCAGGGTGCAGATATTGCCGTTAACTATTCTGGAAGCGAGGCAAGGGCGAACGAAGTCGTTGATGAAATAAAAGCATTAGGCAGAAATGCATTCGCCATCCAATGCGATGTTTCCAGCAGTGACTCTGTGGCTAACATGGTAAAAGAAACAGTTGAAAAGTTTGGCAAGCTTGATATTCTGGTTAATAATGCAGGGATTACAAAAGACAACCTGCTTATGAGAATGAAGGAAGACGAGTGGGATGATGTTATTAACATTAACCTGAAAGGCGTGTTCCTCTGCACGAAAGCTGTTACAAGGCAGATGATGAAACAGCGCAGCGGCCGCATTATCAATATTTCATCCATTGTCGGTGTCAGCGGGAATCCTGGCCAAGCTAACTATGTTGCTGCCAAATCCGGTGTAATTGGCCTAACAAAAACTTCAGCAAAGGAACTTGCATCCCGAGGAATTACGGTTAATGCTATAGCCCCAGGTTTTATCACAACTGATATGACTGATAAGCTGAACGAGGAAGTAAGGGAACAGATGCTTAAGCAAATCCCATTGGCCCGATTCGGCGATCCTGCAGATATTGCTAATGTAGCAGTGTTTCTTGCTTCTGATGACAGCCGCTATATGACAGGACAAACCCTTCATGTAGATGGCGGAATGGTTATGTAATTTGTAACAGGCTTGTAATGCAAAATTTTTTATAAAACCTTTCAATAAAGGCAGAAAATACACTATAATACTTGAGGGGAGGTGAACAAGCATGGCAGAAGTATTAGAACGTGTAACAAAGATCATCGTGGACCGTCTTGGTGTTGAAGAGTCTGAAGTGAAATTGGAAGCTTCATTCAAAGATGATCTTGGTGCTGATTCCCTTGATGTAGTAGAATTAGTTATGGAATTAGAAGATGAGTTCGACATGGAAATTTCTGACGATGATGCTGAGAAAATCGCAACAGTCGGTGACGCTGTAAATTACATAAAAGCTAGCCAATAATCGTTAGGTGAACCACTCTGCAGTGAGGGAATCCCCCTCGCTGCAGCAATTTTATCAGCAGGTGTTTACTGTCCGTTGTTACCTGTCACATGGAAAGGGCAGCATGGGATATAACTGCAGCCCAGCAGCAGGTGGCTGTGGACAGTAAATATGTTTCAGCAAAAGCTCCGTTTTATAACGGGGCTTTCTTCTGTGAATTTGGACGTACCCATATTAAACCGAAATGCTTTGCAATCTGAAGTTTTTTGCGTTTTTTATATTAATTACGTAAACTTAGGTAAGACCATTTAAGCTTTTTTTGGAAGCAGAATATTAATTATTAGCAAGGTGGATGCATTATGCGCAGCAGCAATAAAGATAAGGAAAGAAAATCATTTCGCGCAATCGAAAAACAATTTAAAGAATTTCAAACGGAAATCGGAATTCAATTTGAAAATGAAAAGTTATTAAAGCAAGCTTTTACCCATTCATCTTATGTGAATGAGCATCGAAGAAAACCCTATGAAGACAATGAAAGACTGGAATTTTTGGGTGATGCAGTCCTGGAGCTGACTGTTTCAAAATTCCTTTATCTTAAATATCCCATGATGAGCGAGGGGGAATTGACAAAGCTAAGGGCTGCAGTTGTTTGCGAGCCATCCCTGGTCTCTTTTGCCCATGCGCTGTCATTTGGCAGCCTTGTCCTGCTAGGTAAAGGTGAGGAAATGACAGGAGGAAGAACCCGTCCGGCTCTGCTTGCAGACGTATTCGAAGCCTTTATTGGTGCTTTATATCTGGATAAAGGTTTAGATACGGTTGTCGGTTTTTTGGAGAAAGTTGTTTTTCCGAAGATTGATTCAGGTGCTTTTTCGCATGTGATGGATTTCAAGAGCCAGCTGCAGGAGCTTGTGCAGCGGGATGGCGCAGGTGCAATTGAATATAAAATCCTTCAGGAGAGAGGACCTGCGCACAATAGAGAATTTGTTTCTACTGTTTCCTTAAATGGCAGGGAGCTTGGGACAGGCACTGGCCGATCTAAGAAAGAAGCGGAACAGCATGCTGCCCAAATGGCCCTTGAAGTATTAAAAAATCATATAAAGTGAAACTTCTTTTCGAAGGTGTCTCCTTCGAAAAGTTAGTTGAGGCACATAGCGTGGGTCACAAAGACTTTGCCACAGGACGTGGCGTACTAAGTCTTTGTTCTGCTAGCGGGCCTTACGGGCATTTATGCCTGCTATTGCTTAATTATGTAGTATACTTAAGTCTTTGAGTGGGGCTTAATGCCCGTTAGACTGCAATCAAGTAACTCTGACATCAAAGAATAGAAACTTGAAGGAGACAGAGGGGGAGCAAGGTTGTTTTTAAAAAGGCTTGATGTTATTGGATTTAAGTCATTTGCTGAGCGGATAACTGTTGATTTTGTTCCTGGTGTCACTGCTGTTGTTGGTCCTAATGGAAGCGGGAAAAGCAATATAACAGATGCCATCCGCTGGGTATTGGGCGAACAATCGGCTAAATCCCTTCGCGGTGCAAAAATGGAGGATGTCATTTTTGCAGGAAGTGATTCCCGGAAGGCGCAGAACTTTGCTGAAGTGACGCTGACACTTGATAACGGTGACCAGGGTCTGCCGATTGATTACAGCGAAGTCAGTGTAACAAGAAGGGTCTACCGATCAGGGGACAGTGAATACTTAATCAATAAGCAAACATGCAGACTAAAAGATATCGTTGATTTATTTATGGATTCAGGCCTGGGGAGGGAAGCCTTTTCAATCATAAGCCAGGGCAGAGTCGAAGAAATATTAAACAGCAAAGCAGAAGAGCGCCGGACGATTTTCGAAGAAGCTGCAGGTGTTCTTAAATATAAGACAAGAAAGAAAAAAGCGGAAGGTAAACTTTCCGAAACTCAGGATAACTTAAACAGGGTGAATGATATACTTCATGAGCTTGAAAGCCAGGTAGAGCCTTTGAAAATCCAGGCTTCGATTGCCAAAGATTATCTGCAGCAGAAGGAAGAGCTGGAGAAAATAGAAGTTGCCCTTACTGTTTATGAGATAGAGGACCTGCATTCCAGATGGGAACAGCTTTCCCGCCAGCTAGAGCTGCATACTGAAGATGAAATGAAGCTATCGGCTGTTATTCAGAACAAAGAGGCAAAAATGGAAGAGTTAAAGGATCATATTGCTGCGATTGATGAATCAGTAAGTGATTTGCAGGACGTGCTCCTTCATGCCAGTGAAGAGCTGGAGAAACTGGAGGGCAGAAAAGAAGTCCTGAAAGAGCGAAAGAAAAATGCGAGCCAAAATAAAGATCAGCTCCATAGGAATTTAGAAGAGCTTTCTCTAAAAATAACTGGGCTAAAAGAGCAAAGTGAAAAACAGTCAGCTCTCAGGGAAAAAGTGAAGGCAGAAGCAACTAAGCTTCAAAAGGCATTAAAGGAAAAGCAGGATCAGCTCAAACTCTTCAGTGAAAATACAGAAGAAAAAATTGAATCGCTTAAAAGTGATTACATTGAAGTGCTGAACAGCCAGGCAGCTTTAAGAAACGAACTGCAGAATATTGATCAGCAGCTGAGCCAGCAGGGACAGCGCAGTTCAAGGCTTGAAATGGACAACGAGAAGTATATTGCTGAGCGCAATAAAATTGAAGAGAAAAAACAAAAGATACAATCAAACCTTGAGAACCTGCAAAAGGAATTAGAGAATCAGGTACATGTATTCCGCAATGAAGACCGCAAGCTTGAATCATTAAAGAATAATTATCAAAAGCAGGAAAAAACATTGTATCAGGCATATCAGTATTTGCAGCAGGCAAAATCAAGGCAGGAAATGCTTGAAGAAATGGAAGAAGATTTTTCAGGCTTTTTCCAAGGGGTAAAAGAAGTATTGAAAGCCCGCGGGAGCAGGCTGCAGGGAATTGAAGGAGCCGTAGCGGAATTAATTCAGGTGCCAAAGGAGTACGAAACTGCGATGGAAACTGCCCTTGGCGGTGCCATGCAGCACATCATCGTACAGAATGAGCAGGATGGGAGGAATGCCATCCAATATTTGAAAAAGAATTCATATGGCAGAGCCACTTTCCTGCCATTAAGTGTAGTGAAGGGGAAAAAGCTTAGCACTGGCCAATTGCAATCTGTTCAAGGCCACCATGCTTTTATTGGTGAAGCTGCTTCATTGATCCAGTTTGAAGGCAGGCATCAGCCTGCGATTGAAAACTTGCTAGGAAATGTGGTTATAGCTAGGGATCTTAAAGGAGCCAATGAACTGGCAAAGCTGCTTCAATACCGTGTGAGACTTGTTACAATTGATGGTGATGTGGTTAATCCCGGAGGCTCTATGACTGGAGGTGCTGTAAAACAGAAAAGCACTTCTATTCTTTCACGTAAAGGTGAACTTGAAGAGCTGAAGTCCCGAATTGCTGACATGGAATCCAAAACAGCTAATCTCGAAAAACAAGTGAAACTGCAAAAAAGCGAGATTCAAAAACAGGATATCCGCATTGAACAGCTTAGGAAAACAGGGGAAGACCTCCGTTTGATGGAACAGAAGGTAAAAGGCGAGCTCTTAGAAGTGGAGTTTGAGGAGAAAAGCATTAATGAGCGTTTATCTCTTTATGATATGGACAAAGCTCAGTTTTCGGAAGATAGAGAAAGACTGCTGAACAGAAAGAGTGAGCTTGCATCTCTATTGGAAGAGCAGCAAAAACAAATAGCTGACCTTGATCATGAGATTAACGCTTTAACAGAAAGAAAAAATACTCAGCAGACTTCAAAGGAAACAGTGGTATCTGAAATTAATGAGCTGAAAATCAGCTTTGCTTCTAAGAGTGAGCAGCTGAATCATTCTGAGGACAAGCTTGCTGTAATAATTTCTGAACTAGCAGATAACGAGGAAAAGTTCAAGACTGTAAAAGAAGATTTAGAGCTCCTTTCTTCTGAAATGACGAACAGCTCTTCAGGGGAGCAGCATTTGGAAGAGGAAGCACAGAAAAAGCTTAAAGAAAAGAATGAAACGCTTGATTTAATTTCTTCAAGAAGGGATGAGCGCTTAAAGCTTCAAACATCTTTAGAGGACCTTGAACTTGAGGCAAAAGAATTAAAACGTCAGCATAAAGGTCTGGTCGAAGTCCTGAAAGATGAGGAAGTTAAGCAGAACCGGCTGGATGTAGAGCTTGAAAATAGGCTGAATCATTTAAGGGAAGAGTACCTGCTGTCTTTTGAAGCGGCGAAAGAAGAATATCCGCTGCAGATTGAGATTGATGAAGCTCGAAAAAAAGTAAAGCTGATAAAGCTGGCAATAGAAGAGCTTGGGTCTGTGAACCTCGGAGCAATTGAAGAATATGAAAGAGTATCAGAACGCTATGAATTCCTTCTTGAACAAAAAACAGATCTTCAGGAAGCAAAAGATACGCTATTCCAAGTGATTGACGAAATGGATGTTGAAATGAAAAGGCGTTTTGAAGAAACGTTCGAAGGGATCCGTTTTCATTTTGAGTCCGTTTTCCAATCTTTATTCGGGGGCGGAAGAGCAGATTTACGTTTGACCCAGCCTGAAGATTTATTGAATACAGGAGTGGAAATCGTTGCACAGCCTCCGGGCAAGAAGCTGCAGAACCTTGGATTATTATCTGGTGGAGAGAGGGCGCTTACAGCAATTGCACTGTTATTCTCCATTTTGAAAGTCCGCCCTGTTCCGTTCTGTATCCTTGATGAAGTCGAGGCAGCTTTGGATGAAGCGAACGTCCAAAGGTTCAGCCAATACTTAAAGAGGTACAGCGATGAAACCCAGTTCATCGTCATTACTCATCGAAAAGGAACTATGGAAGAAGCCGACGTTTTATACGGTGTAACGATGCAGGAATCCGGCGTTTCCAAACTGGTTTCTGTACGTCTTGAAGAAACCAGGGAATTAATTACTCAGTAGAACTCTTTTTGCGGGACAGCGTATAGTACCTGTTCCGCACTTATACATATAGTTTTTAAGAAGGAAGTGAAAAATTTGAGTTTCTTTAAAAAACTGAAAGAAACAATCACAAAGCAGACAGATAGTGTTACAGAAAAGTTTAAAGACGGTTTAACAAAAACACGCGATAATTTTTCAAATAAGGTAAATGACCTTGTTTCCAGATACCGCAAAGTGGATGAGGATTTTTTTGAGGAACTGGAAGAAATCTTAATTGGGGCAGATGTCGGTTTTGACACTGTAATGGAACTGGTGGAAGAACTAAGAAGGGAAGTAAAGCGAAAGAATATCCAGGATCCGCGCGAGGTGCAAGCTGTCATCTCAGAAAAGCTTGTAGACATTTATGAAAGTGCAGGAGAAACCTCCACAGAATTAAATATTCAGACGGATGGACTCACAGTTATCCTGTTTGTTGGTGTTAACGGAGTCGGGAAAACGACTACGATCGGAAAGCTTGCCCATAAGTTCAAAAGTGAAGGGAAAAATGTCCTGCTTGCTGCAGGCGATACCTTCCGTGCGGGCGCAATTGAACAGCTCGAGGTGTGGGGTGAACGTGTCGGTGTTGATGTCATTAAGCAGGGAGCGGGCTCTGATCCTGCTGCTGTCATGTATGATGCCGTTCAATCTGCAAAATCTCGCAATGCCGATATTTTAATCTGTGACACAGCAGGACGTCTGCAGAACAAAGTCAACCTGATGAAAGAATTGGAGAAGGTTAAGCGTGTAATTGAAAGGGAAGTGCCAAGTGCACCGCACGAGGTATTGCTTGTTCTTGACGCTACAACTGGGCAAAATGCCATGATTCAGGCCAAGACCTTCAAGGAAGCAACTGACGTTACAGGTATCGTGCTCACAAAGCTTGATGGAACGGCAAAAGGCGGCATCGTTCTCGCCATCAGAAACGAACTGGAAATTCCGGTGAAATTTGTAGGCTTGGGAGAAAAAATGGATGACCTTCAGGAATTCAATGCAGAGCAGTATGTTTATGGGCTTTTTGCAGACATAGTTGAAAAAGAAGCAGCAGAAGAAGAGGAAGAATAATTTTTAATATAAACAGCCGGAGAGTGAGTTCACCGGCTGTTTTTTATATTATGGGAGTGAATTAGTAAAATATATAAAATACTTTGAAAATTATACTTTATGGTGTAAAATTACACTATATGAATGGAGCTTTTCATGAAAATACATATGACGAAAAAATAAATGAATAAACTCAGGAACTTTTTGTCAGTAAGCTGCGTCTATATTACGAAAAAGTCACCAAACTGGCAATTATTTATAGTTCTAAAGACTGCCCTATAGAAAAAGAAACGGGCTGACACTTTCGATTATTGATGGGGGAGATTAGGTTGCGCGAAAGATTAAAAGTGGTCATCATGGTTTTATTTTGTTTATTGTTTATGTTTCATCCATTACAATCAGCAGAAGCTGCCAGCACAGACATCAAAGTTACTTTAAATGAGGGCTTTGGCGGAAAAGTGAAAAGGGGAGAAGGGTTTCCTCTGCGGATTAAGATGGAAAATTCAGGTGATGCATTTAGCGGGGATTTGCTGATCAGTTACCATCCATCTTACAATACAAGCGGTGCGGTTACCATAAAAGTAGAGCTTCCTGCCGGAACTGCCAAGGAATACCTTGTTTCCATACCTGGCATGACGGAGGACCACCCTTCCATGTATCAGAACATTCCTTTGCTGACTCTTTATGAAGGGGATTGGAAAGGCGGGAACAAGGTTAATTTCAAAGGCGAAAATACATTAAAGCCGAAATTTATAGATATGACAACCGAAGTAATTGGGGTTCTCAGTGAAAACTATGACCGTGTAAAAGAGCTAAGAACTATTCCTTCCAAATCTATGATTGAACTAAATAAGGAAGATTTGCCAGATGATTCAACAGGACTGGAAACACTGGATTATTTGCTGATTGATGAATATAAGATCTCACAGCTTGATGAAAAACAGCAAAAAGCCATAAAGAACTGGGTTTATAGCGGAGGAACATTAATTGCCGGAGGAGGACCTGATGCAAGCGGCGCCTATGGAGAGTTATATTCCTTGCTTCCAATGAAGCCAGAAAATGAGGCGTCAGGTGCAGTGAAATTCCTGCAGGCTGCAAAGGGAGAGGAACCGGGGTTTGAAAAGCTCAACTTCTTTACTGGTCCGGTTGATAAGGAAGCGGAAGTTATCGCTGAAAGTAGCGATCTTCCTGCGGCAGTGAAAAAGGAGTATGGAAGCGGGACGATTTTGCAGACAGCGTTTTCACTTGGAGATGAGCCTTTATCTTCATGGCAGGGATATGACGCGTGGTTTGCAGACTTTATTAAACATGCATCAGGTGCAGGTGGCGGATCTAGCCCATATTCTCAGGATTATCTGGACCAGCTTTACTGGGAATTTGCAGAGGTGAATGAATTTTTCCCTGCATCCAATTTTTCAATCGGGCAGCTCATAGGCCTTTTTGCCGGATATATTATTTTGATAGTGCCAGTACTTTACTTTGTATTAAGAAAACTTGATAAAAGAGAACACTCCTGGTGGATCATTCCATCGCTTGCGCTATTTATGGGTGCAGCTGTTTTTGGAATGGGCGCGAAAGACAGAATGTCTCAGCCTCAGCTGAACCAGATGGGAATTTATAAAGTGAATAACAGCCTCCTGACTGGTTATCAGGCTTCAACCCTATTATCAAATAAAAGCGGGGAATATATCCTCTCAATGCCAAAAGGTGAATTTAATGCTGTAGTTTACTCAAACAATTCTACTTCATCAGATCCCCTCAGAGGCGGGATCATGGCTGAAAAAGTAAAAAACAATGAAGTTATTTTTCCTGAGGTGGAATATTGGTCATCCAGAACGATTTACGGAAAGGCTCAAACTGAAATAAATGGAAAGTTTACTGCGGACCTGACACTTAAGGACAAAAAATTAACTGGAACAATCAAAAATGAAATGGATTTTGATTTTGAAGAATTATATATTTGGTCAGGCAATGAAGCAATTAAATTAGGGCCAATTAAGAAAGGTGAGACAATAAAAGCAGATAAAACAATAAAACAGTCCCTCCTGAGCAGGCCATATGGAGGCACCTTCAATGGGGCATACCCTGCCAATGGGCAAAATGATATCAATAGATTGAGAAGAGAAAAACTTGAATACGCCTCCACTACATTCCTGCTTGGGGATGTTGCCCAGCCGATTCTTGCAGGTATTACAAAGGATTCAATAATTGATGTAACCATGAGGGGGAAGAAAGAAAAACAAAATAACACAAATCTGATCCTTCAGCCATTTGAGGCCATAAATGAGTTTTCCGGATCATTTACGCTGAAAGATGGAATGATGGCAACTGATTGGAATGTGATTCAGGGCCAGATTTATGAAAAAGGCATGGGCAGCACGAATGGAGAAATGATGCTTGAAGACGGAGAATATGAATATATTCTCAGCCTTCCGAAGCAGCTAAAAGAGAAGCCATATAAATTAGAAGAGATATTGGTAAGGATTAATAGCCAAGCCGTACAGTATTCGATAAAAAACCATAAAACAGGTGACTGGCTGCCGATTGAACCAGATCAAAGGAGCATAAAACTGGCAAGTAAAGACGACTTAATCCAGTATGTTTCAAAAGATGGTCAATTTATCTTGAAGCTTAATAAATCAGCACAGGGAGATCCTTACGTTCAGCTGCCGGCTGTTACGATAAAAGGGGAGGTGGCAAAATGATCGAAATTTTAGATTTAACGAAAAGATACGGGAAATTTACAGCACTTGATTCATTAAATTTAAATATAGAAAAAGGCAGTGTATTTGGCTTTGTCGGCCAGAATGGTGCAGGAAAATCTACAACCTTCTCCATTCTGGCAACCTTACTTGCCCCCACTTCGGGCTCTGCTTACGTTAACGGGTATGATGTCCAAAAGGAGCCAAAGCTTGTGAGGAAGCAGATTGGCTATATGCCGGACTTCTTCGGGGTTTATGACCAGCTTAAGGCTGATGAGTATCTGCACTTCTACGGTGCAAGTTACGGCATACCTTTTGCAGAACGTGAGAAGCTGATTCCGCAGCTTCTCGATCTTGTCAACTTGTCACATAAAAGGGAGTCATATGTAGACCTTTTATCCAGAGGAATGAAACAGCGGCTCTGCCTGGCCAGATGTCTTATTCATGATCCAGAAGTGCTGATTCTGGATGAACCTGCATCAGGACTTGATCCGAGAGCAAGGGTTGAAATGAGGGAAATTTTAAAAGAACTCAAATGCATGGGTAAAACGATTTTAATATCTTCACATATTCTGCCTGAGCTTGCAGAAATGTGCGATACCATCGGCATTATTGACCAGGGAAAACTGGTGGCCAAGGGGTCTGTTGCTGATATTCAGGCGCAGCTGAGAGGAGAAAGACTTATCAGCGTGAAAGTCCACAGTGAATTAGAAAAGGCCGTTTCCTTTTTTGAAGATGATCCCAATGTATTTAAATTGACTTTACTGGAGGATAATGTAACCTTCCAGTTCACTTACAAAGGGACACCTGAAGAACAAACAGAACTGCTGAAAAGGGCCATTTTAAATAATATAGCGATCACCAGTTTTGCGGAAGCGGAAACAGATCTGGAAGATGTCTTTATGGAAATTACAAAGGGAGTTGAGCTGACATGAAGAATTTAGTCGTAAATCCAGTCCTGAATAAAGAATTTAAGCTCCGCTTCCGCAGCTTTAAAAGCTACCTTGGGGTTCTCTTTTACCTTTTGGCATTAGGGCTAATCATTGTTGGTTTTATTTTTATAGAATCATTGTCAAATAACATGCAGGGCTTTTTTAAACCAGATCAGAGCCGGACAATGTTTATGGTTCTATCTATACTGCAGCTTGGCTTAATTCTGTTTATTACACCTGGCTTAACGGCAGGTGTTATCAGCAGTGAAAGGGAGCGGCAAACATTAAATATTATGCTCACAACAACCCAGAGTTCTTCAAGCATTATACTGAGCAAGCTGTTCTCCTCGATTTCATATTTAATTTTGCTTATTGCGGCAAGTTTGCCTCTTTATAGCTTTGTCTTTTTATTTGGAGGTATTTCTCCAGGTCAGCTGCTTACGACAATGGGCTTTTATTTATTCACCATCCTTGTTTACGGAAGCCTCGGGGTCTTATTTTCAACGCTCATAAGAAAAACAATTGTCTCAATGGTTACGACCTATGGAGTTACTTTGTTTCTAGCAGGCGGAACGGCATTCCTGACTTTGATATTTATGCAATTAACCAATGCATATGGCTATACAGGGACTCAGCCTACAAACCCTCTTGCATATTTTCCGGCTATGCTCAATCCGGTCATTATTCTGATGAGTACCTTTGAGCCGGAAATGACCAATGAAATTACAAGGTCAACAGGCATTGAATTTCCTTTGTGGATTTCATATTTAATTTCATACACATTGATATTCATTGGAGCTGTGCTTCTTAGCATTAAAAAACTCCGTCCCAATATGAAAAAGGGTTAATTTTTATGTTTATTCGGGCAAATCACTTCTTACAAATGAGGAGATTGCCCGAAATTTTTAATAAGGGAATGATATCGGTGGAAAACCGCAATCAATATCTTAGAATTTTAAAACCGGTAAGAAGACAGGTCCTATTTCAGCTGATAGTGAAGGAATTTCAGATATTCCTTTTATCGGCTGCGGTCTTGTCCTTATTTCTGATGATTGCAGCAAGATTTTTTGTCATCCCATTTCTGCAAAACTATTTCCTGCTGATTTTACTGCTCTCAGCTTTCTTCGCGGCTTTGCGAAGTTGGAAAAAGCGGCCTGACATGCTAGAAGCTGCATCATTGTATAACACTTATGTAGCTGAAGACAGGGTCATTACAGCTCATTCCTTCCTTCAGGATGATGGAATTCTGGCAGGATTGCAGCTTGCAGATGCAGTAAAGCATATGAAAAAGGTGCACCATCAGGTTTTAGGCAGGAAGAAGATTTTCATTCATCCCAAACCTCTTTTAATGTTTTTGGCTTTTCTGGGTTTGTCAGTGCTCTTATACATGATTCCAGGCGAGAAAATGGAATTGGCTCAAAAACAGGAGAAGGAAATCAAGCTGGTTGAAGAAGCGAAAGAGGAACTTGAGAAAAACGCTGAGAAAGAAAAGAATCCTGAAGTGAAAAAAGCATTAGAAGAAGCAAAAGACAAGATTGCAGAAAAAAAGTCAGCTGAGGAAGCTTTGAAAGAGCTGGCGAAACAAACGAAAAGCCTGGAATTAAAAGCAATTAAAGAAAAAGAACGATCATTGGCCCTGGAAAATATGAAAAATAATCTAGATAAGAGCGGTTTAGAACAATTAAGCCGAATGCTTGAGGAAAAAGATCTGGCTTCTTTTCAGGAAGAATTGTTAAAGCTTGATAAACAGAGGACGGAACTTAATGAAAATCAAAGAAATGCCTTGAAAGAGCTTACTGGCAGTGATGCACAGATGTCTGAAGAAGAGCTGTCAAAACTTCTGGAACAGCTGGAAAAGGCATTTCAATCAGAAGAGCTTTTAAAACAGCTGGCTGCAGCCCAAGAAGCTCTTCAGAGTTCAGGGCTTTCTCTTCAACAGCAAATGGCTGCGAACGGAATGCCGCCGGGGCAGCTCGCGTTTACGACTCCTGGCCAGACAGGCAGTCAAGGAAACACTAATACATCACCGCCGGGGCAGCAGAATAATTCAAATCAGCAAAATAATCAAAATCAGGCTGGCAATAGCCCAAACAGTGGAAATGGCAGCGGTTCAGGAAAAGGCTCCGGAAATGGTTCGGGTTCCGGAAATGGTACTGGTTCCGGAAATGGTTCGGGATCTGGTGCCGGGGCTGGCTCAGGGAATGGGGCAGGCAGCGGTTCTGGAGGAGGTGCAGGGCTCGGGCAGGGTTCGAGGGACCTGCTTACCATTCCATCTGGCATGGAAGGGCAGACGAATATTGAAAATGACAATGGCAGTATTGGACAAGGAAGTCCAGGACAGCAGTTTGAAGGTGAAGGTCCTGTCTTAAAAGGAAATATCAGACCTTACAGTGAAGTTTTTGGGAATTATGAAAAGGCATACAGGCAAAGTACGGATCGGTATAAGCTTCCAGCTGATTTAGAGGAAATCGTTAAAAATTATTTTATAAGTATAGATCCTGACAAGGAGTGACTGCAATGTCTGTAATACAGGAAAAAGAACAGCAATTCGCACAAGCAGCAGATATTATTGCAAGAGTGAAAGATGAAATTCAATCATTCATAGTCGGCCAGGAAGAGGTGGTCGAACAAGTATTATGGAGCATTTTCTCTGGGGGGCATGTTTTGCTTGAAGGTTTGCCGGGGCTGGGTAAAACCATGCTGATTAAAACCATTGCTGAAGTGCTGGATCTTAAATTTTCACGCATTCAATTTACCCCTGATATTATGCCATCCGATATAACTGGAACCATGCTGCTTCAGCCTGATGAAGCAGGCAGGCAAACATTCAGTTTTCATAAAGGGCCCATATTCGCCAACATCATTCTGGCAGATGAAATTAACAGAGCGACACCCAAAACACAGAGTGCCCTTCTTGAGGCAATGGGAGAAAAAACGGTCACCATTATGGGTGAAACCAAAAACATGGAAAAGCCATTTTTCGTACTCGCAACTCAAAATCCGATTGATATGGAAGGGACTTACCCACTGCCGGAAGCTCAAACGGACCGATTTTTATGCAAGGTGAATGTTGCCTATCCGACGAAAGAAGAATTAAAAGAAATTGCCCGGAGAACAACGGGACCGCAAAAAACTTACTTAAATAAAGCTGCCGGATTGAATGATGTCATTGCTCTTCAGGAACTTTCGAAGGAAATCCTTTTATCAGATGAAATCCTGGATTATGCCGTTTGGATGATCACTGCCACGCACCCGGATTCAGAGGATGCACCAGACACAGTGAAAAAACACGTCCAATATGGCTGCGGTCCGCGCGGCCTTCAGAGTCTAATAAATATGGCAAAGGCAAGAGCAATGTGCTCTGGGCGATTCCATGTTTCAATAGGCGACATTAAGACCGTTGCTTATCCGGTTTTGCGTCATCGCCTCATTTTAAACTTTGAAGGAGAAGCAGCGGGTATAACGGCAGATTCGATTATTGAAGCTTTATTAAAGGAACCTTCCCGGGGAGCTAAGAGCTGATGAACAGCCATCATGCTCTTCTTGGAAAGCTTCAAAAACGAAAGATTGCTGTAAAGACAAGAAAAAGAGGGTTTCATTCAGGTTCCAGGCAATCCCATAAATTCGGATCTTCCATGGAATTCTCTGATTTCAGGGCATATCAGCCTGGTGACGATATTCGGCAAATTGATTGGAATGTCTATGGCAGAACACAAAAACATTATATTAAACGCTACCTGGATGAGCAGGAGCTTTCTATTGCAGTTTACCTGGATGCAACATCTTCAATGACAAATATTCAGCAGAAATGGGATTATGCCAAAGGGCTGGCTGCAGCTTTAAGTTTTATGATTCTCTCTAGTGAAGACCGCCTCTTCTTTTCAGCTGTTTCTTCTTCAGGCGTTCAGCCTATCAAAAGAAAAGGTTCTGTTTACAGCAGGCGTACGTTCATGGAAATCCAGAAAATTGAACCTGCAGCTCTGTCCAAAAACTTTTTGGGCAGTCTAACAGAAACTCTATCTAAACATCAGCAGCTTGCTGTAATAATAGCGGATGGCTTTGAACCCCTGCAGGAATGGGAAATCCTTTTTAGGAAGCTCAGGGGCCTGAAGCAGGAGTTTTGGCTATTTCAGGTGCAGGATATTGAAGAACTGACCCCGGCATATACAGGAGATATAAAGCTAATTGATAGTGAGAAAGGGACAGCAGTAAATGTCAGCATGAGCCCTTCTATTTTGGCAGAATATGAAAAGCGGTTAAAAGAACATAATGAACAGCTTGAGATTTTATGCAAAAGGTATGGCGGCCATTATATTTTTGCTCCGGGAACAAGAGATCTCCAGACTGTTCTTTTTCGGGATCTGCAGGCGAAGGGGCTGGTCAGGTGAGAAGACAATGCAATTCTTAAATCCTATTTATTTTGTATTAGCTATTTTTATAGGAGCTGTGATCCTATTTTATTTCTTTCGAAAGCAGTACACGGAAAAGACCATTTCATCCAATCTGCTCTGGGAGCAGGTGCTGAACGAGTGGCAGGCTTCCCCATGGCTGAAAAAGCTTCAGCAGAATCTATTATTTTGGCTGCAATTATTGGCTTTGCTTTTATTAATGCTGTCACTTGTACGTCCATTTTGGCTCGAAAATGCTTTGAAAGGTGAACATTTAATCCTAATCGTAGACCCATCAGCCTCTATGTCGGCTGAGCATGGGGGAAAGACCCGTTTTGAAATCGCAAAAGAAGAAATGCTCAGCCTGGCCGGCAAGCTAAATGGCCAGCAGGTAACCATGATAAAAGCAGGAGAAAAAAATGAGATTCTTTTAAGCCAGGAAGATGATCCAATTGCTATTCGAAGAACCATTGAGGGGCTGGAACTGACTTATGAGCATGAAAATATGGAAAAAGCCCTTTTGCTGGCAGGATCCTTATCTTCAGGCAAAGACACTGCTCTTCATATTTTTTCAGATTCAGCTGCAAAGGATGAATTAATTGAGGAACTTGCTGGCATTTATACTGTTGTACATAATATTGGAGAGGATTCAGGCAATGTCTCGCTTCAATCATTTGGGACAGCGGCATTAGGTGATGGCATATCAGCAGTTGCCGTTATAGAAAACCAGTCATCCAGAAATATAGAAACTGGGTTTACAGTCCAATTTGAGGATGAAGTCTTGTTTGAGCAGAATCTATCGCTGAAAGCGAATGAGCAAACAACCGTTCAAATTCAAAGACTGCCGGAAAAACCTTATTATGAGGCATCCATCTCTATGAAAGATGGCTACAGTGCAGATAATTTTGCAGCCTCTATTTTCACGGATACAAAACCAAATGTTTACACCATGGGAGATGTGAACCCGTTTGCTGTGAAGGGTTTTCAAACCATTGGAGCTGAATTGCTGCAGACAGATCCGGCTGCTCTCAAAGGTTTGGATATGAAGGGTATCGTCGTTGCGGAAGGAAGCGCATTATCAGAACTCCCAGAACTGCCGATGCTCTTTTTTAATACAAGCAAAGAAAAAATAAAACTTGAAGAAGCAACTTCTGGGGATGAAGAAGCTCTGTTAGAATATGCAAACTTTGAAAACGTGTATATCAGTTCTGCTTCCCCCGTTTTGAAAGGAGAATGGGAGACGGTTTTGAAGAGTGGAGACATTCCTTTAATCCAGAGGGGCATGCTGAATGGACAGCCCGTTATTATTGTTAATTTCGATCTGTCTGACACAGATTGGCCTCTTCAGCCAGGCTTTCCGATCTTTTTGTACAACTCTTATCAGTGGTTATCTCAGCAATCAGACTTTATTGGGTATTTCAGCGCCGGAGAAGAAAGATGGATAAATATAGGCAAAGGAAATGGAAGCTGGGAAATTTTCAATAATAAAGACGAAAATCTTTACTCTCTGGATTTAACCAAGGAAAACTTTAAAGCTCCTGAAATTCCCGGAACCTACCAGGCGGTATCAGGAAATCAAATCTATTATTTCTCTGTCCTCCTTGATGAAAGGGAAAAAAATCCAGAGGTAGAGGAACCCTATACACTGAATGATAAATTATCAGAAAAAAACAGCATGACCCAAAGGCCGAATGAAAAACTTTGGTTTTGGCTTGCGTTAATTGCATTAATACTTATTGCTTTCGAATGGGAGGTATATCGCCGTGGGCATAGAGGTTAAATATCCCTTCCTGTTTCTGCTCCTGATTCCTGCTGTCATAATGGTATTTTTGTATATTCGATATCACTGGGGAAAAGGAAAAGAAATTTATTTGATCGCCAGTTTAAGGCTGGCCATTTTCTGCTTATTAATTTTTGCTCTGACTGTTCCTCAGGTGCTGCTTCCGGTTAAAGGGCAGGCAGTTGTTTTTCTGGCAGACCGGTCTGCAAGCATTGGTGGAAATGATGAAGCCCTCGCCTGGATAGAAAATAGTGTCAGCCACAGGAAGAATGAGGATCAATTTGCCGTGGCTGGTTTTGGGGAAAATGTGGTACTTGAACAGAATTTGGGCAGGAACCGTGAGGCTATCACTGAATTTAACGGGAAAACAGACGATTCTCAATCGAATCTGGAAGCCGGCCTGCAATTTGCCGCTTCAATCATTCCGAGAGACTCTGCAGGCAGAATTGTCTTAATGTCGGATGGAAATGAAACAGCGGGCAAAAGCCTGGAAACTGCCTCGGTTTTAAAGAATCGGAAAATCGAGATCGACCATGTGCTATTAAAAACAGCATCTGGTGAAGATGTTTCTATTTCAAAATTGTCGGTGCCTCCTTCACTTTATTTAGGAGAAGAGGCTCCGGTTACAATAGAAGTGACCAGCAATATTTCAAAACAAACTGATATCAGATTATCTGTAAATCATAAAGAAATCCTAAAGGAAACTGTTCAGGTGAAAGAAGGCAAAAACGTTTTTACATTTTCTCACAAAGCAGATACTGCAGGGTTAACAGTATATAAAGCGGAATTAGCTGCTGATCAGGATGCCTTCGCAGAAAACAATACACTCCACTCGGTGGTTAATGTTAAGGGGACCCCGAAGGTTCTGATTGTACAGGGGAAGGAATCGGGGGATATTGCGAGTCTGTTAAAAGGTTCTGGCCTGGAGGCGGAAACGGTTCTGCCAGAGAAGCTTCCGACCGTTCTCTCAGGCTATTTGCAATATCAGTCGATTATTTTTAATAATGTTCCTGCAACGGTTATCTCAGAGAATCAAATGAAACTGATGGAGAAGGCAGTAAAGGAGTTCGGCACCGGTTTTATCATGTTCGGCGGTGAAGAAAGTTTCGGACTGGGGGGCTATTTCAAGACCCCGATTGAAAAATTGCTGCCGGTGGATATGGATATTAAGGGCAAGAAAGAAATGCCTTCCTTAGGGCTATTATTGGTTATGGACCGGTCTGGAAGCATGGCTGGTAATAAAATTGAATTGGCGAAAGAAGCTGCTGCACGTTCAGTAGAGCTTCTGCGTGAAGAAGATACACTTGGATTTATCGCATTTGATGACAGGCCTTGGGAAATCCTTGAAACAGAGCCTCTTAAGGATAAAAAGAAGGCAATTGAAAAAATCAGATCCATCACACCAGGAGGGGGAACAGAGATTTTTACTTCTCTAGAGCAAGCCTACAGTGAGCTTGAGGATCTGCAGCTTCAGAGAAAGCATATCATTTTGCTGACTGATGGACAATCTGCCACTAATGGAGACTATGACCTTTTAATCGAAAGCGGCAAAGAGAAGAATATTACTCTTTCAACTGTTGCATTAGGTCAGGATGCTGATAGAGGGCTTCTTGAAGAACTTGCCGGAATGGGTTCAGGCAGATTTTATGATGTGACAGATTCTTCCGTTATACCGAGCATACTATCTCGTGAAACCGTAATGGCTACGAGGACCTATATCGAAGATAACCCATTTTATCCAAGTGTTCATCCCTACCCTGACTGGAACTCACTTTTTGAGAACGGTGTTCCAAAAATGAATGCCTATATTGCAACTGCGGCAAAGCCACGTTCGCAGGTGCCGTTATTAAGTGAAAAAGAAGATCCTGTACTTGCTGAATGGCAATACGGAATGGGGCATACTATTGCCTTTACATCAGACTTCTCAGGAAAATGGTCAGGAGATTGGACCCGCTGGGAAAAATGGCCATCCTTTATTAATCAGCTTGTCACCAAAACCCTGCCGCAATATGAAAGTGAACCATACCGGGTTTCTGTCGAAAATAGAGACGGAAATACAGTGCTCAGTCTGGAATCTGCGGTCAGCAAGTCTATGCCTATAGAGACATCCATCGTGTCGGAAACGGGCGAACAGATTGAAGCCAATGTAAGACTGACTGCTCCAGGTAAATATGAAGCGACTATGCCTGAAAGTGCAGGAATGTATTTTTTAAATATTAAACAGACAGATCAAAATGGGAATATCCAGGTCCATCAGACCGGTTTCACCATTCCCTATTCAGAAGAGTATTTGCAAAAGGGAGAGAATAAAGAGCATTTGGAGTCACTCTCAAAAATGACTGACGGCGTGGAGCTTGCGAGTCCGGAAGATGCTTTCAGACCGCTTAAAAAACCAGCCAGCACCAAACAGCCGATCAGCAATTGGCTGATTCTCGCTGCATTCCTTATCTTTTTTTCAGAAATCGCTATAAGACGCTTCGGGTTAACTGCTCTTGCAGCGAGCGTTTGGAAGAGTAGCATTAAGAAAAAGGAAAAGCCTGATGCGCATATGAAAATTCAAAAACTTAAAACATACAGGGAAGCGCAATCTCCTTCCGTTCAGGCAGCCGTTAAGCGTCAAGGAGAAACTTCGGTAAAAATAACAAAGGAAAAGGTCACTGGAAAGAAAAAACAAAATCGGACAAAACCATCAGCAGAACCGTCGCCAAAAGAAAGAGAAGAACGCATGAAAAGACTTCTGGATGCAAAAAACAGGAAAAATAAATAAAAGCAGAGTTGAATACTCTGCTTAATTTTTTGCCTGCAGCTTTCATCCAAAAATTAGAACTGGTATCCTGTAAAGATATTTTCTTGACATGCTATGCACTTATATGTAAACTTACTTTGTAAAGGCTTTTCACTTAACAAGGGGGGATAGGGATGCTCGAAAAGACAACGAGGATGAACTACCTTTATGATTTCTATCAATCGTTGTTAACTCCTAAGCAGAGAAGCTATATGTCCCTGTACTACCTGGATGATTTTTCGCTTGGAGAGATTGCCGAGGAATATGATGTTAGCCGGCAAGCGGTGTATGACAACATTAAAAGAACAGAAGCAATGCTTGAAGAGTATGAAGAAAAGCTATTATTATTTCATAAATTTCAAGAGCGCAGCAAACTGATTGCAGACATAAAAAAGATGCTGCAGGAAGGCTCACCTTCCCGTGATGCATTGAAAGAAGCAGTGGCAGAGCTTGAGAAATTAGATTAGGAGGCGGCATTTATGGCATTTGAAGGATTGGCCGACCGACTGCAAAATACAATTCAGAAGATCCGCGGAAAAGGCAAAATCAATGAAGCGGATGTAAAAGAAATGATGCGTGAAGTGCGTCTCGCCCTTTTGGAAGCGGACGTTAACTTCAAAGTTGTCAAAGAGTTTGTCAAAAAAGTCAGCGAACGGGCTGTCGGGCAGGAAGTAATGAAGAGCCTGACACCAGGACAACAGGTCATTAAGGTGGTTAAAGAAGAATTAACGGAACTGATGGGCGGAGAGCAAAGCAAAATTGCTGTATCCAATCGTCCTCCGACAGTCATTATGATGGTCGGTCTTCAGGGTGCCGGTAAAACGACGACAACCGGAAAGCTTGCTAACCTGCTCCGCAAAAAGTATAACCGCAATCCGATGCTCGTTGCTGCAGATATTTACCGCCCTGCGGCAATTAAACAGCTTGAAACTCTTGGTAAGCAGCTGAATATGCCGGTCTTTTCCCTTGGCGATCAAGTCAGCCCTGTTGAAATTGCAAAACAGGCAATCGCAAAGGCAAAAGAGGATCATCATGATTATGTTCTGATCGATACTGCAGGAAGACTGCATGTAGATGAAGCTTTAATGGATGAGCTAAAGCAAATCAAAGAGCTTTCCAAACCAGATGAAATTTTCCTTGTTGTAGACGCCATGACTGGTCAAGATGCCGTTAACGTAGCGCAAAGCTTCAATGATCTGCTAGGCCTGACAGGCGTTGTGCTGACGAAGCTGGATGGCGATACTCGAGGCGGAGCGGCTCTATCCATAAGATCCGTAACAAACACGCCTATTAAGTTCATCGGTCTTGGCGAAAAACTGGATGCGCTTGAAGCGTTCCATCCAGAACGTATGGCATCCCGAATTCTAGGCATGGGAGATGTTTTATCCCTAATCGAAAAGGCACAGGCCAATGTGGATGAAGAAAAGGCAAAAGAGCTTGAGCAGAAAATGCGAACTGCATCCTTCACATTTGACGACTTTTTGGATCAGCTCAGCCAGGTCCGCAAAATGGGGCCTCTCGATGAGCTACTGAAAATGATGCCTGGCGCCAACAAAATCAAAGGCTTGAATAATATCCAAATCGACGAGAAGCAAATCACTCACGTTGAAGCGATAATTAAATCAATGACTAAGGAAGAGAAAACTCATCCGGAAATCATCAATTCGAGCCGCCGCAAACGGATTGCTAAAGGAAGCGGAAGAACCGTTCCTGAAGTAAACCGTCTGCTGAAGCAATTTGAAGACATGAAAAAGATGATGAAGCAAATGGCTGGAATGCAGCAAAAGGGAAAGAAAAAGGGAGGATTCAAGCTTCCGTTTAACCCTTTTTAAGCCGCCACAAAGCTTTTCATAAGATGTAAAGAAAAAAACCTTTACAAACTAATTAACTATCTGATATTATACTATCTTGTGTGAAACTATTCGGAGGTGCTTTTTAAAATGGCAGTAAAAATTCGTTTAAAGCGTATGGGTGCTCACAAAAACCCTTTCTATCGTATCGTTGTAGCTGATTCTCGTTCTCCTCGTGACGGACGTTTCATTGAAACAGTAGGAACTTACAACCCGGTTGCTCAACCAGCAATCGTTGAAATCAATGAAGAGTTGGCTCTTAAATGGCTTCAGACTGGTGCTAAGCCATCTGATACAGTACGCAACCTTTTCTCTAAGCAAGGCATTATGGAGAAATTCCATAACGCTAAAAACGGTAAGTAATTCACTTTAAGATGAAAGAGCTTATCGAAACGATTGTTAAGCCCCTTGTTGATTTTCCGGAAGATGTTCAAGTGAATGTCCAAGAAGAGGATCAGCGCGTTACTTATCAGCTTTCTGTCAACAAGAATGACATGGGGAAAGTAATTGGGAAGCAAGGGCGCGTTGCGAAAGCAATACGGACCGTTGTCTATGCAGCTGGTTCATCAGAACAAAAGAAGATCTTTTTAGAGATCATCGAATAATCCTCCAGCTATGGCGCTGTGCCAAGCTGGAGTACCAAAAAAGGAGGGGCTTCCCCTCCTTTTTTTACAATTTAAAAATATACACACGCCAACTATGAATTTGACAAGTCGTCAGTAATGCCGTTTTTCTTTCGGATAATACATTTGGGAGGCGCTGTAAATGAAAATTATTCAGTTGGTTACGGTCAAGCAGGTGTTAACAGAGACTAGCAAGAAAGAATTGCTGGCAGGCTATGAGGCTCAAAAAATGAAGCTGCAGAAAGAAAGCGATCAGCTGAGGTTTGAACTGAAAAAACAGGAAAAAACCAAAAAGCTGCATCCTGCCAGTTTAAAGAAGCATTTTGAAAAGGAACTTCAAATGAGGCAGGAAAAAGTTCAACTGCTCGATTTTCAAATAGAACAATTACATATGCTACCACTAGGTAGCGAATTAAAAGAAAAAGAAGTCCAGGCAATTATTGAGGTTGAAGAGGGTACTCGCTGGGAAGACATAGAAAAAGGGAAAACAATTATCATAAAAGATGGTATTGTTGATGAAATCCGCTAGAGGTGATTATACATGCAGAAATGGTTCAATGTAGGGAAGATCGTAAACACCCATGGCATCAAAGGTGAAGCAAGAGTCATTTCCAAAACAGATTTTGCAGAAGAAAGATATAAGCCGGGAAAGATACTATATTTATTTTTGCCTGACACAAAAGGAGATCCAATTGAGCTGACAGTAAAAGCACACCGGACTCATAAATCATTTGATTTGCTTACCTTCGAAGGATACGAGAATATTAATCAGATTGAAAAAATGAAGGGCGGAATCCTGAAAATTTCAGAAGATCAGCTAGGGACTCTTGAAGAAGATGAATTTTACTATCATGAGATTATAGGGTGTACTGTTGAAACGCTCGATGGAGAAGAAGTAGGAAAAATTAAGGAAATCCTTTCTCCTGGAGCAAATGATGTATGGGTTATCAAAGGAAAAGGCGGTAAGGAAATACTGATCCCGTATATTGAGGATGTTGTCAAGGAAGTTAATGTGGATGATAAGCTTGTGAGAATCGATGCGATAAAAGGATTGCTCTCATGATGAAAATTGATGTACTTACACTGTTTCCAGAAATGTTTGAAGGGGTTTTTGGGCATTCCATTTTAAAAAAAGCGGCAGAAAATGAAGCAGTGACATACAATGTGGTCAACTTTAGGGAGTATGCAGACAATAAGCACAAAACCGTAGATGATTATCCATATGGCGGAGGGGCTGGAATGGTTTTAAAGCCACAGCCCATATTTGATGCTGTAGAGGGTATTCGCAGTAGCAGCGGGACATCGCCGAGGGTTATCCTCCTTTGTCCTCAAGGTGAGCGCTATACACAAAAGAAAGCTGAAGAGCTGGCAGAAGCAGATCACCTGATCTTTGTTTGCGGTCATTATGAAGGATATGATGAAAGAATACGGGAGCATGTTGTAACAGATGAAATTTCGATTGGGGATTTTGTTCTTACTGGAGGAGAGCTTGGAGCAATGGTTGTAATCGATAGTGTTGTCCGATTGCTGTCTGGTGTTTTGGGCAATGAAGAATCACATATGAAGGACTCTTTCAGCACAGGCTTCCTTGAGCATCCCCATTATACCCGTCCTGCGGATTTCAGGGGCTTTAAAGTTCCGGAGGTACTCATGTCAGGCAATCACCGTCTTGTTGAAGAATGGAGAGCCAAAGAATCCTTGAGAAGAACGTATTTAAGGCGTCCTGATCTTCTTGAAGAAGCAGAATTAACAAAAGATCAGCAAAAATGGCTTGATGAAATAAAAAAAGAAGATAAATAACATTGAAGTTGCCGTCCAAGTATGTTATGATACTTTTTGTGACTTAGGCTGAACTTGTTCAGTTTGTGTCTGATAAAGATGTTCCGCTGCAAACAGATAGGTTGTGCAAGAGCGTCTGCTGAGAGGAGTTGAAAACGATGCAAAAATTAATTGAAGAAATCACAAAAGAACAGCTTCGTACAGACCTTCCGTCTTTCCGTCCTGGTGATACTGTACGTGTACACGTAAGTATTGTTGAGGGAACTCGTGAGCGTGTTCAGGTATACGAAGGTGTTGTGATTAAGCGTCGTGGTGGTGGAATCAGCGAAACTTTCACAGTTCGTAAGATCTCTTACGGTGTAGGCGTTGAGCGTACTTTCCCTGTACACACACCAAAGATTGCGAAGCTAGAAGTTATCCGCCGCGGTAAAGTCCGCCGTGCGAAACTTTACTACCTGCGTAACCTTCGCGGTAAAAAAGCTCGTATCAAAGAAATTCGCTAATAAATCGAAAAGCGAAAGCGCCTTGACCAGCCCCGACAAGCATAAGACGAATCGCGCAGGAGGCGTTAGCCTCTGGAGTGATTTGGCTTATGACCTCGAGGGGCTAGGCGCTGCAGCTGGACAATGAGAAAGAAGGAGCTTGTTTATCAAGCTCCTTTTTCTTTCATCGAACAGCAGAATGCAAATAATATTACATAAATGTTAAATAATATATAAATAAGATTCCCATCGTGTTTATTAAGAAGAATTTTTGTAAAATAAATAAGACAACACTTTCCATAACAGAATAATTATGGGGTAGAAGAATGGTGGGGGATTTAATGGCAAAAAAGAAAAATGAATTGTGGGAATGGACAAAAGCTCTTGTGATCGCAGTCCTGTTAGCGGCAGTCATCAGATATTTCCTATTTGCGCCAATTGTGGTTGACGGCTTGTCCATGATGCCAACATTGCATGATCAGGATCGAATGATTGTTAATAAGTTCAGTTATAAAATTGGAGAGCCGGAGCGCTTTGACATTATTGTTTTCCATGCACCTGAAAACAAAGATTACATTAAAAGGGTAATAGGGCTTCCGGGAGATAAGATTGAATATAAAGATGATACTCTTTATGTTAACGGAAAAGCGTATGACGAGCCTTACCTGGATGAGTATAAGAAACAGGTAATTGATGGGCCACTAACGGAGCCGTTTACTTTAAAAGAAATGATAGGACAGGAAACAGTGCCTGAAGGCCATTTATTTGTAATGGGTGACAACCGCCGCTTCAGCAAGGACAGCCGTCATATTGGCCCTGTCCCAATGGAAGAGGTTCTGGGTGATGCCGGTGTTATATACTGGCCTATAGAGGATATTCGAATCGTTGATTAATTCTTTGTTTTATAAATACATACCGGAAGGAGGTGCCAGCTATGACAATCCAGTGGTTTCCGGGCCATATGGCGAAAGCCCGCAGGCAGGTAACAGAAAAATTAAAACTGGTTGACATCATTTTTGAACTCGTGGATGCCAGGATTCCTTATTCATCACGAAATCCGATGATTGATGAAATTATTCAGCACAAACCTCGGCTTGTTTTACTGAATAAAGCTGACATGGCTGATAAAGAAGCGACAAAAAAGTGGATAAAGCATTTTGAAGAAAAGGGCATAAGAGCCCTTGCGATAAACTCACAGGCGGGACAAGGCATGAAGGATATCGTCTCCGCATCTCAGGAAATTCTTCGGGAAAAGTTCGACCGCATGAAAGCGAAGGGCGTCAAGCCAAGAGCAATCCGGGCGATGATCGTAGGTATTCCAAACGCAGGAAAATCCACTCTTATAAATCGCCTGGCCAAAAAGAATATCGCTAAGACTGGAAACACTCCCGGCGTTACAAAAGCCCAGCAATGGATAAAGGTAGGAAAAGAGCTGGAACTGCTCGATACCCCGGGGATTCTGTGGCCAAAATTCGAAGATCAGGAAGTAGGACTTAAGCTTGCACTTACTGGTGCAATAAAAGATACAATTTTAAATCTTCAGGATGTTGCAGTATATGCCCTGCGCTTTCTCGGCAGCAGATATCCAGAGCGCCTGAAAGAGCGATATCAGCTTGTAGAAATCCCGGAAGATATTGTTAAGGTGTTTGATAAAATCGGCAAACTGCGCGGCTGTCTGATGGGCGGCGGAGAAATTGATTATGACAAGGTCACAGAGCTTGTGATCAGGGAATTCCGTTCTGAAAAAATGGGGCCGATCACATTGGAATTGCCCGAAGAGATGGCAGTTCGGAGTGAAGCTGAATAATTTAGATGAGGACCTTCTGTTCGCAGGAGGCCTTTATTTTTTTGAAAAAATGCCGATACATACATTATAGATTCAAAGGAGAAGACCCATGGCAAAGTTAACTATTCGCCAAATAGAAGATAAGCTAAAAACAATTGAGTTAGAGGATGACCTCTTCCTCCATTCTTTAAAAAATGATGACAGAAAAGGGGTACAGCAGCTTTTAGCAAAATGGCATTCCCGCCAGCTGCAGCAAAAGGAAATGTATGAAAAGCATATCGAAATGACACGGTATGAAGTAAGATACAGGAACCAAGGTTTTCACTATATTGCCGGAGTTGATGAAGTTGGCAGGGGGCCACTTGCTGGGCCGGTAGTAGCTGCAGCAGTTATTTTGCCTGAAGACTTCTTTCTTCCGGGGTTGGATGATTCAAAAAAGGTGCCTGAACCAAAAAGACAGGAATTCTTTGAAATAATTAAGGCTAAAGCTGGGGCAATCAGCATTGGTATTATTGAACCCGAAGAAATCGACCGCATCAATATATTTGAAGCGACAAAAAAAGCAATGCTGTCTGCAATTGAAGGGCTGAGCCCAAAACCAGACTTCCTCCTTGTGGATGCCGTTAAGCTTATAACTCCATACTCAATGGAAGCAATCATCAAGGGAGATGGCAAAAGCATATCGATCGCTGCAGCCTCTATCATAGCTAAAGTCACAAGAGACAGAATGTTGACTGAAATAGCTGCAGAGTTCCCCCAATATGGGTTCGAGAAAAATATGGGATATGGGACTAAGGAACATCTTGATGCCATAACACTACATGGGATTACTCCTTATCATCGGAAAAGTTTTGCACCCATCAAAGATTATATTAGTGAAAGAGAGTAGAAGGTGAAGGTGTGAAGCCGTCTGAAATAATCCAAAGAATTGTAAGGCATAACCAGACCAATGCAGTAAAAATGGCAGCATTTAGGCCTGGACAAATTGTCAGCGGAAAAATTGTAAAGCTATTCCCAAATCAGACGGCTGAGGTGCAAATCGGGTCCCATAAAGCGGTTGCACTGCTGGAAACCCCTTTGTCAGCCAGCAGCAGATACTGGTTTAAAGTTGAGCCTGGTGATGGGCTGCTGCGTTTAAAGGTAATTGAGTCAGCGAACAGATCAGGTACAGCGTCTCCGGCTGAAAGTCTTCTAGGTCAGTTAGGCATGCAGGTATCCAAAGAAAATAAAATGGTCCTGCAATTTTTTCTTAAAGAACAGCTTCCAATAACCCGTGAAACTTTGCTTGTGGCTTCTGAATGGATCAAGGAAAGCCAGTCTGCTGATGATGGTCTGCGGACAGTAAAGGAGCTTATCATAAGGCAGCTTCCCTTTTCCAAGGAAGTGTTTTCAGCATTATTCTCAGTTATGCATGGTGACTCTCTTTCTTCGCTATTGGAAAAATTACAGCAGGAGTTAAAAGGAATTGATTTATCATCTAAAGGTCAGCAAATATATTCGCTGCTTGGGGACCTAACAAAGACTGCAAGAGAAAAACTAGGCGAACAAGCAATCCGCGGATTAATTTCTGAATGGCTAAATACAAAGAACCAGACAAGCTCACAAACTGCTTTCCAGGTCCTGAAAGCAATAGGACTGATTCAGGGTGAGGCAGGTGAGAATATAGCTTTAAAGCAGCTAATAGAAGGCGGCAGCCAAAATAAATCGATTAGTAGTGTCCTGACAGAACTTCTGAAATCAAACGAATCCAGAAACAGGCATGAGTTTATCTCAAATTTGGCAAGGCTTAATGAGCTTACTGCACAAAGAGCCGAAAGCAGCGGACAAGCACAAACTCTCGAAACTTTATTAAATGGTTTTCGAAATGGAAAGATTTCTTTTCCTGCAGAGAAGAATATACTTAACTCCCTTGTCAAATCAGCCCTATACCTTACACATAAGGATGATTTGAGTCATCTATTGTCAGGTGCATATGAGTTAAAGCAGGCTGCTGTTCAGGCTGGTAAAATACTGGCAGGTGAAAATCCTGCATTAGCAACGGCGCTTAATCTTCGGGAAATGACAAAGCTGGAAGAACTAAAAAAAAGCCTGCGATCAAAATTGTCTTTTACATATGACCAGCGGAACATTCTAAGTGAGTTGAAGAGCATAATCAGAACATTGGGTTTTTCCTTTGAAAATGACCTTCATAATTTGTTAAAACAGCAGGATTATGTAGCAGCCGGAAAACTGGATACCCTCAAACCGCTCCTGATAGGCTTTCTAAATGAAGAAACATCCCTTTCAGCTAAAGATGCTGCAGAACGGCTTCTGCATAAAATAACCGGCTTTCAGGCTCTCTCACAGGAGGCCGGCCCATTGCAGCACTACATATTTCAGCTGCCTGTATCTTTATGGGGGAAGATCTCCGATTTGACAATGCAGTGGAGCGGGAGGAAGACGGAAGGCGGAAAAATTGATTCCAGCCATTGCCGCGTTATATTTTATTTGAATTTGGAGCATCTGAATGAAACCATTGTCGATCTTCAAGTGCAAAACAGAATTATAAATATTTCAGTTATTAATGAGCATAAGGGGATTAAGGATATATCAGCTCCATTTACTGCTGAATTAAAAGAAAATCTATTTAAATTAAATTATAAGCTGTCCTCTGTTTCCTTCCAAAAACCTCATCCTGCCGGAGATTCTCTCATGGAAAGAGAAACAATGACATCGATTGTGCAATCAAATCAATTTACCGGAGTAGACATAAGAATATGAAAAATGATTATGATAAACAGAGAAAAGAAGCGGTAGCTTTAACCTATGATCCAGTAAGTCAGGGGGCTCCAAGGGTATCGGCAAAGGGCAAGGGACTTATCGCTGAGAACATTCTTGCAAGCGCTAAGGAACATGATATACCGATTCAGGAAGACCCCGCACTTGTGGAGCTTCTTGGGAAGTTTAATATCAATGAAGGTATACCGGAAGATCTTTATCAGGCTGTCGCTGAGGTGTTTGCTTTCATATATAGGGCAGATCAGGAAGCAGGGAAGAGGGAAAAGAATAATTAATCTATTCTGGTAAACCAATATTGTCTGCTGTCAGTAATTCATTCAGAACGGCGGAGAGCGAGATATTACTTGAGGCTAACAGAAAAAAAACTGTCGAAAAGGCAGTTTTTCTTTATTTTAAAAAAATAATTTTAAGTAAAATTAGATTCAAAACATCTAAAATAACAAGGTTTATGCATCTTTTAATATTTCTAATTTTTAAAGAAATATAATATTTTAGAGTAAATGGTAGACAAGGGTTGTGTCATTTTATAAAATGAAAGCGCAGTCTATTTTATGAAGAGTTAGATAGGAGGATGGGAAATGAATATACATGAGTATCAAGGTAAAGAAGTCCTCAGACAATACGGGGTAGCAGTTCCTAACGGAAAAGTGGCATATACAGTAGAAGAAGCTGTTGAAGCTGCAAAAGAACTTGGCACTGAGGTTTGTGTTGTTAAAGCACAAATCCACGCCGGAGGACGCGGTAAAGCCGGCGGTGTAAAAGTTGCCAAAAACCTGGATGAAGTTCGTACATATGCAAGTGAAATCCTGGGAAAAACGCTTGTTACACATCAAACAGGCCCTGAAGGTAAAGAAGTAAAGCGTTTACTGATTGAAGAGGGCTGTGACATTAAAAAGGAATATTATATCGGCTTAGTGCTGGACCGCGCAACATCTCGCGTTGTATTAATGGCTTCCGAAGAAGGCGGTACAGAAATCGAAGAAGTGGCTGAACAAACGCCTGAAAAAATCTTCAAGGAAGAAATCGATCCTGTTCTTGGTTTAACAGCATTCCAGGCGCGCAGAATCGCTTTTAACATCAATATTCCATCTGAGCTTGTCGGACAAGCTGTTAAATTTATGATGGGCTTATACAGAGCTTATATCGACAAGGATTGCTCAATCGCTGAAATCAATCCATTGGTAGTTACTGGTGATGGAAAGGTAATGGCTCTGGATGCGAAGCTGAACTTTGATTCAAATGCCCTTTACCGTCAAAAGGATATCATGGCTCTTCGTGATCTTGAAGAGGAAGATCCAAAGGAAATTGAAGCATCAAAATATGACCTAAGCTATATTTCCCTTGATGGCAACATCGGCTGCATGGTTAATGGTGCAGGGTTGGCGATGGCTACAATGGATATCGTTAAGCACTATGGAGGAGATCCTGCCAACTTCCTTGATGTAGGGGGCGGAGCAACTGCTGAGAAAGTTACTGAAGCTTTCAAAATCATCCTTTCTGATAAAAACGTAAAAGGTATTTTTGTAAATATCTTTGGCGGAATCATGAAATGTGACGTCATTGCCACTGGTGTAGTGGAAGCAGCGAAGCAAGTAGGCTTAAATGTGCCTTTAGTTGTACGTTTGGAAGGTACGAATGTTGAATTGGGCAAGAAGATCCTTGCTGAATCCGATATCGATATCATCGCAGCTGAATCAATGGCTGACGGCGCACAAAAAATCGTTTCTTTAGTAGGCTAAGAATCAAAATTGAGCGGCCGTTCAGCGCTTGAAGCATTTAGCTGGATACGAAAGGCGCTTTTGCCTGAAAATCTTTTGCTAATTTGACTTTGAGCTTAGAGTGGCACTCTTTAGATCAGAAAGGAGAATTAACGTGAGCGTATTTATTAATAAGGATACTAAGGTTATTGTTCAAGGGATTACTGGTTCGACTGCCCTTTTCCATACAAAGCAAATGCTTGAATACGGAACGCAAATTGTCGGCGGTGTGACTCCGGGTAAAGGCGGTACTGAAGTGGAAGGTGTTCCTGTATTCAATACCGTGGAGGAAGCGGTTAAGGCTACAGGTGCCAATGCATCTGTTATCTATGTTCCGGCTCCATTTGCTGCAGATGCTATTCTTGAGGCTGTAGATGCAGAACTGGATCTTGCCATCTGTATCACTGAGCATATTCCTGTATTGGATATGGTTAAAGTTAAGCGTTATATGGAAGGCAAGAAGACTCGCCTTGTAGGTCCAAACTGCCCGGGTGTTATTACACCTGATGAGTGTAAAATCGGCATAATGCCTGGATACATTCATACTAAAGGTCATGTTGGGGTTGTTTCCCGTTCCGGAACATTGACTTATGAAGCTGTACATCAGCTGTCACAAGCTGGAATCGGCCAGTCTACTGCTGTTGGTATCGGTGGAGACCCTGTTAACGGAACGAACTTCATCGATGTATTAAAAGCATTCAATGAAGATCCTGAAACTTACGCTGTAATCATGATCGGTGAAATCGGCGGAACAGCGGAAGAAGAAGCTGCTGAATGGGTGAAAGCTAACATGACTAAGCCTGTTGTAGGCTTCATCGGCGGACGCACTGCACCTCCAGGAAAGCGTATGGGCCATGCCGGCGCAATTATTTCCGGAGGCAAAGGAACTGCTGATGAAAAAATCCGTGTTATGAATGAATGCGGTATTCAGGTAGCAGACACTCCATCGGTAATGGGTGAAACGCTAATTAAGGTTTTAAAAGAAAAAGGCCTTTACGATCAGTGTAAGACTCATTAATCCTATTTAAATATCTTAAGAATAGTCCCTCTGTTTGAGGGACTATTTCTGCATTGCCAAATCAGCCAAATCCCCGAACGCACCCCGCTTTTAATTAATATTCAGGAGGATCCCACATGAATGAATTTAATATGAGACTCACCCATCTTCATCATTGCAAAGGAATGAGCTGGAAGATGATTTATAATATTCTTAAGAAAGATCCGCATTTAAAAACACTGTATAACGATGCGCCACACCGAATAATTCCCCAAGTAATCACCACTCAAGACTATCATTCAACTATACTCCAAGATCTTTATTCCGACCGAATCCAGGAAAAAATCCGCCAATACTCTCCTAATGGCATTAGAATCATTACGATATTTGATGAGGAATATCCAATTTTATTAAAAGAAACATACCAGCCGCCATGGGTTATTTATGCAAGAGGTGATATCAGCCTTCTGAACAGCCGGTGCCATCTTGGCGTTGTCGGATCCAGGCAGGCGACAGATTATGGAGAAAAAGCCATCCAATATATTTTCCCAAAACTAATCGAAAAAGGGGTTATTATTGTAAGCGGACTAGCGGCTGGCATAGATGCAATTGCACATAAAGAGGCGATAAAAAATAAAGGAAAAACCATTGGAGTGATAGCTGGAGGACTGTTCCATATTTATCCCCAGGCTAATCAAAAACTAGCTTATGAAATGATGAAAAATCATTTGGTCATTTCCGAATATCCGCCAGATACAAAACCCTCAAGATGGCAGTTTCCAATGAGAAACCGAATAATCAGCGGCATAAGCAGAGGCACACTGATTATCCAGGCTAAAAACAAAAGCGGTTCCCTTATAACAGCTAACTATGCGGTTCAAGAAGGACGAGAAGTCTTTGCACTCCCAGGGAATATTTTTAGTCCGTTCTCAGGTGGAACAAATGAATTAATTCAGCAAGGTGCCAAACTGGTAAAATCAGCTGAGGATATTTTAGAAGAATTCCTTTACTGAATAAAGATTATGAATTGGGAGTCCTGTTATGAACATAAGGACTCCTCCCCTATCGTCAACTCATTTTAAATATATTAATTTAAAGGATTTTTTACAAAAAGGTTGAAATTCTATTAAAACTGTTATACATTTTGCAACAGGTATTATGGAAAGAAAAAGGTTGCCTCTGGCATTCGTTTTAGATTTTTTTATTGGAAACGGTTGCGGAAATAATCCGATTAAGTTTGACAAACGTGAATAGAATGTAGAATAATAATGAATATTTCAATACGAATGCAGTAAAGCTGATAATAACAGCATGCTGATGAAGAATGAATAAAATTAAATCTATATGCTGAAAACGTTTATACCGCTCCTCAGGGTGTGAAGATGAATTTTCATTCAGCCAGTAAAGGCTGTTTTATAGTTCGCAATAAATTCAAGCAGGCAAGTTTTGCAGATTAAAAAATTTACCATACTTAAAATTGATTTTGCCTGGTTACTTAAAAATCCCTCTCAAGGAGGACTATTGATGTCAGAGTTTCTTGTAATCGTTGAATCTCCTGCAAAGGCAAAAACGATTGAGCGTTATTTAGGAAAAAAATATAAAGTTAAAGCTTCCATGGGACATGTTCGTGATCTTCCTAAAAGTCAAACAGGAATAGATGTGGAAAATAATTTCAAACCCAAATACATAACGATTCGTGGAAAAGGGCCTGTTTTAAAGGAACTTAAATCCGCAGCCAAAAAGGCGAAGAAGATTTACCTGGCGGCCGACCCGGATCGCGAAGGAGAAGCAATTGCCTGGCATTTGGCGCATAGCTTAGATATGGACATTCATTCGGAGTGCCGAGTCGTTTTTAATGAAATTACAAAAGATGCGATTAAGGAATCCTTTAAGCATCCAAGGGCAATTAACATGGATCTGGTTGATGCTCAGCAGGCACGGCGGATGCTCGACAGGTTAGTCGGATATAATATAAGCCCATTATTATGGAAGAAAGTGAAAAAAGGATTAAGTGCGGGTAGAGTCCAGTCTGTTGCGGTCCGTTTGATCATTGATCGCGAAAAAGAAATTAAGGACTTCATACCAGAAGAGTACTGGTCCATTGATGGAGAATTTCTAAAAGGAAAAACTGCATTCGATGCGGCTTTTTACGGATTGGAAAATGAAAAAGTTGAATTGAAGTCTGAAAGCGATGTTCAAAATGTTTTAGCTAAAATGAAAGGGAATAAATTCAAGGTTGAATCGGTTACAAAGAAGGAAAGAAAACGGAATCCTGCTGCTCCTTTTACTACGTCCTCATTGCAGCAGGAAGCTGCACGAAAATTAAATTTCCGTGCCAAGAAAACCATGATGCTTGCACAGCAGCTTTATGAGGGGATTGATCTCGGCAAAGAAGGAACTGTCGGTTTGATTACTTACATGAGAACGGATTCAACCCGTATATCTGAAATCGCACAAAATGAAGCAGCAGACTATATTCAAAACTCATACGGTGAAGAGTTCCTGCAAATTGAAAAGAAAAAAGAGAAGAAAAACAGCAATGCCCAGGATGCCCATGAGGCCATTCGCCCGACAAGCACATATAGAGCGCCTGCAAGTTTAAAAGAATACCTATCGCGTGATCAGCTTCGTTTATACAGGCTCATTTGGGAACGATTTGTCGCCAGCCAAATGGCACCAGCCGTTATGGATACAATGAGTGTAGATCTGAAAAACGGAGAAGTGATTTTCCGGGCAACAGGCTCTAAAGTGAAATTTCCTGGATTTATGAAAGTGTATGTTGAAGGAACCGATGATCAGTCGGAGGAAAAAGATAATATGCTCCCTGATTTGAAGGAAGGGGATGAAGTCCTTAAAAAAGACATCGAACCCAAACAGCATTTTACACAGCCTCCTCCAAGGTATACTGAGGCGAGACTGGTAAAAACCCTTGAAGAACAGGGGATTGGGCGCCCGTCAACCTTCGCTCCTACTTTGGATACTATTCAAAAGAGGGGGTATGTCGCTCTAGATAATAAACGATTTGTCCCTACTGAGCTCGGTGAAATTGTACATGAACTTATGATGGAATTCTTTCCCGAAATTCTCGATATCGAATTTACTGCAAAGATGGAAAAAGACCTTGATTATGTAGAAGAAGGCAAGGTGAACTGGGTACAAATCATTGACGATTTTTACGGTGACTTTGAAAAGCGTTTGGAGAAAGCTGAGAAAGAAATGCAGGAAGTTGAAATCAAGGATGAACCTGCAGGTGAAGATTGTGAACAATGCGGAAGCCCGATGGTATTCAAGATGGGACGCTATGGCAAATTTATGGCCTGCAGCAATTTCCCGGACTGCCGCAATACAAAACCGATTGTAAAAGATATCGGAGTGAAATGCCCGAAGTGTAAAGAAGGAAATATTATAGAAAGAAAAAGCAAAAAGCGCCGGATCTTCTACGGCTGTGACAGATTTCCTGAGTGTGACTTTATTTCATGGGATAAGCCGCTTCCGAGAAGCTGTCCAAAATGTGAGAACCTTCTTGTTGAGAAAAAACTCAAAAAAGGTGTCCAGGTTCAGTGCGTTGAATGCGACTACAAAGAAGAGAAGCAAAGTTAAGGGTGGGCTTAAATGCTCACTCTTTTCTATTGAGACATGAGCATCCAGAATACTTCCAGCCCGCTTCAATGCATTCTGTGTATTCCTAAGTAAATTAGATGCAAATAGTTCACGAAACTTTTTTATTTTTAAATCGTATTGTAAAATGGCAAAATGAATAAGAACAGGGTAAAGTAAGAGAGACTGTTTAAAAAAATATAAATTATTAATCTAGACATCGTCATCATAAGTATATATGGAGGTTCGTTTTATGAAGGACACAGCAGTAAATGTAATAGGAGCTGGACTCGCCGGCAGTGAGGCCGCGTGGCAGCTTGCCAGCAGGGGAATAAAAGTAAAACTCTATGAAATGAGACCAGTCAGGCAGACTCCTGCCCATCACACAGATAAGTTTGCAGAACTTGTCTGCAGCAACTCTCTGCGTGCAAATACTTTAACAAATGCTGTCGGGGTATTAAAAGAAGAAATGCGCAAGCTCAATTCTGTTATCATCCATTCAGCTGACAGCAGTGCAGTACCTGCTGGAGGGGCACTGGCAGTTGACCGTCATGACTTCGCCGCCCGTGTTACAGAACAAGTCAAAAACCATCCGAATGTAACGGTCATTAACGAGGAAGTTACAGATATTCCGGAAGGCCCAACTGTAATTGCTACTGGACCGCTGACAAGTGAAGCCCTATCTGGAAAATTAAAAGAGCTGTCTGGAGAAGGCTATCTATATTTTTATGATGCGGCTGCTCCAATCATAGAAAAAGACTCAATTGATATGAATAAAGTTTATTTGAAATCACGGTACGATAAGGGAGAAGCGGCATATTTGAATTGCCCTATGACAGAAGAAGAATTTGACCGCTTTTATGAGGCGCTTACTTCTGCAGAAACAGTTCCATTAAAGGAGTTTGAAAAGGAAATCTTTTTTGAGGGCTGTATGCCAATCGAGGTAATGGCAAACAGGGGAAAGAAAACAATGCTTTTTGGCCCAATGAAGCCAGTAGGTTTAGAGGATCCGAAAACAGGAAAAAGGCCATATGCAGTTGTACAGCTTCGACAGGATGATGCTGCCGGAACACTTTATAATATTGTAGGCTTTCAAACACACTTGAAATGGGGACCGCAAAAAGAAGTAATCCGCTTGATTCCGGGACTTGAAAATGCTGAAATAGTAAGGTATGGTGTTATGCACCGGAATACATTTATTAATTCTCCGAAAGTCCTGCGTGCAACATACCAGTTTAAGAATCGTGATGATTTATTCTTTGCAGGGCAGATGACCGGGGTTGAAGGATATGTCGAATCTGCTGCCAGCGGTCTTGTAGCAGGTATTAATGCTGCAAGGCTTGTTAAAGGAGAAAATCCTTTAGAGTTTCCACATGAGACTGCGATAGGGAGCATGTCGCGTTATATTACTACGGCTAACCCGAAGAATTTCCAGCCTATGAATGCCAACTTTGGTTTATTCCCTGATCTCCCAGAGAAAATTAGAGGAAAAAAAGAAAGAAATGAAAAGCATGCAGAAAGAGCATTAGGAACAATTCAGAACTTTGTGAAAAATTTGTAAATTATGTTGCATGGGTTACTGAGTTATGATACTATTTAGTAGCCCTTGCGAGGTGAGAATTAATGTCTGAAAATGTGAACGTTTCGTTAAAGTTGTTTATTGAATATTTACAAATTGAGAAAAATTATTCACAATATACTATTGAACATTACCAGCATGATATTAGTGAATTTTTTATGTTCATGTCTGAACAAGCCATTGCACACTTAACACAAGTCGAGTACCAGGATGTCAGGATATTTCTTACTGATCTATACGATAAAAAGATGTCCCGCAAGTCTGTTGCCAGGAAAATATCAAGTTTAAGGAGCTTTTTTAAATTTTTGCTTAGAGAAGAGAAAGTGGGTGAAAACCCCTTTGCTCTTGTTTCGATTCCGAAAGCACAGAAAAAGCTGCCGGAATTTTTCTATGAGGAGGAAATGAAGCAGCTTTTCGATGCTTGTGATGCAAGTACGCCTCTAGGACAAAGAAATAAAGGTCTTCTTGAGCTATTATATGCAACTGGCATCCGCGTCAGCGAGTGCAGTCAAATCCGCTTAAAAGACCTGGATATGTATTTATCAACGGTTCTTGTCCGCGGCAAGGGCAGTAAAGAGCGGTATGTCCCTTTCGGAAGCTTTGCCCAGGACGCACTTGAAAAATACATAAACCATGGACGTAAAGAATTGCTTGCCAATGGGAACGTGCAGGAAAATTTGTTTCTGAATGCCAGGGGCGGTCCGCTTACAGCAAGGGGAATCAGGACTATACTTGATAAGATTATCGAGAAATCATCCTTAACGGGCAGAATCCATCCCCATATGCTTCGCCACACATTTGCGACTCATTTAATGGCAAATGGGGCTGATATGAGAACAGTCCAGGAATTACTGGGACACGCATTTCTATCTTCAACCCAGGTATATACACATGTTACGAACGAATATTTGAAGAAAACTTATATGGCCCATCATCCACGGGCGTAGCCGAAATTAGTCATTACCGTATAGTTTAAAGAAAAAATCAAAGGAAATATGATCCAAAGGAGGAGTCTTTCATGTCCGAATTTCATGCTACAACGATTTTTGCTGTGCATCATAATGGAGAATGTGCAATGTCCGGCGACGGCCAGGTTACCTTTGGAAATGCAGTTGTGATGAAACACACTGCACGAAAAGTCAGAAAGCTATTCAATGGTAAGGTGCTGGCTGGATTTGCAGGCTCAGTAGCCGATGCTTTTACGTTATTTGAAATGTTTGAAGGAAAACTCGAGGAGTATAATGGAAACCTTGAGCGAGCAGCTGTTGAGCTTGCAAAAGAGTGGAGAAGCGATAAAGTTTTGCGCAAGCTCGAAGCGATGCTTATCGTTATGAATACGGATAGTCTGCTGCTTGTCTCAGGTACAGGTGAAGTTATCGAGCCTGATGATGGAATTCTGGCTATTGGATCAGGAGGCAATTATGCACTTGCAGCAGGACGCTCCTTAAAGAGGTTTGCAGGGGAACATTTGTCAGCAAGGGAAATTGCGAAGGCCTCACTTGAAATGGCTGCCGAAATATGTGTATATACAAACCACAACATCATTGTGGAAGAACTCTAATAAAAGGAGTGCTGTTGCATGGGTAAAGGAACAAATTTAACTCCCCGCCAAATTGTAGAGCGTTTGGATCAATTTATCATCGGTCAAAAAGATGCGAAAAAAGCAGTCGCTGTTGCTCTTAGAAATCGCTATCGCCGCAGCTTGCTTGAAGAAAAATTGCGGGATGAAATAAGTCCAAAAAATATACTGATGATTGGTCCAACTGGAGTCGGGAAAACAGAAATTGCACGCAGAATCGCAAAACTAGTCGGTGCCCCTTTTGTCAAAGTTGAGGCAACAAAATTTACAGAAGTCGGCTATGTGGGCAGAGATGTTGAATCTATGGTCAGAGATCTTGTGGAAACATCCGTTCGTCTTGTAAAAGAAGAGAAGATGGCCAGTGTAAAAGAAAGAGCAGAAGAAAGTGCCAACCGCCGCATACTTGAATTGCTTGTACCGGGTGCCAAAAAGGCAGCTAATTATAAAAATCCTCTTGAAATGCTATTTGGCGGAGGTAATGATCAGCAGCAGGATACGTATCAGACAGAAGATTTAAACCTCCAGGAAAAACGCAAGATTGTAAATGAGAAGCTTGCACTTGGAGAATTGGAGAATGAAGTGATTACGGTAGAAGTAGAGGAACAGCAGCCTTCCATGTTTGATATGCTGCAGGGCTCAGGGATGGAACAAATGGGCATGAATATGCAGGATGCTCTCAGCAGCCTTATGCCAAAGCGAAGGAAAAAAAGAAAGCTGACTGTACGGGAAGCAAGAAAGATTTTAACAAATGAAGAAGCCCAAAAGCTGATTGACATGGATGAAGTCAGCCAAGAGGCTGTATTCCGCGCTGAACAATCAGGGATAATTTTCATTGATGAAATCGATAAAATAGCCAGCAAGAACAGCGGCGGATCATCAGCTGATGTTTCAAGGGAAGGTGTTCAAAGAGATATTTTGCCGGTGGTAGAAGGTTCAACAGTAGTAACCAAATATGGCTCTGTTAAGACAGATCATGTATTATTTATTGCTGCTGGGGCATTCCACATGGCTAAGCCTTCCGACCTGATTCCTGAATTACAGGGACGTTTTCCGATCCGTGTGGAGCTCACTAAGCTAACCGTTGAAGATTTCTACAAAATACTCGTTGAGCCCGATAATGCATTAATAAAACAATATGAAGCATTATTGGTAACTGAAGGTATACAAATTGAATTTTCTGACGATGCTATTCGTAGGATCGCTCAATTTGCCTTTGAAGTTAACCAAAATACAGATAATATCGGTGCAAGGCGTCTTCACACCATCATGGAAAAACTGCTGGAGGATTTATCGTTTGAAGCACCAGATATCACAATGGAAAAAATCTCAATTACCCCTCAATATGTTGAGGAGAAATTGGGAGCCATTTCCCGCAATAAGGATTTAAGCCAGTTTATTCTATGACCTTATAGTTTAAATGTCCAGACCAAAGGGTAGTCGGAAAATGAATCCTGAAAATTATTAATGATTCAAGAAGCAATAAGAAATCTAATCTTAACAAAATATATGTTTATGGGTTGTAGCAAATAGGAGGAAATACAATGGATTTATTAACAAAAACAAGAAAAATTAATGCAATGCTCCAAAGAGCAGCCGGAAAACCGGTTAACTTCAAAGAAATGTCAGAAACACTAAGTGATGTAATTGAGGCAAATATTTTCGTTGTCAGCCGCAGAGGCAAACTGCTTGGATTTGCTGTAAACCAGCAAATTGAAAATGAGCGCATGAAGCAAATGCTAGCAGATCGCCAATTCCCTGAGGACTATACAAAAAATTTATTTAACATCCAGGAAACATCATCAAACCTTGATGTAAACAGTGAATATACTGCATTCCCAGTTGAAAACAAAGATCTTTTTGCAAATGGTTTAACTACAATTGTTCCAATTATCGGCGGCGGTGAGCGTCTGGGTACATTAATCCTTGCCAGGCTGCAGGAACAGTTCCATGATGATGATTTAATTCTAGCTGAATATGGTGCTACTGTAGTAGGTATGGAAATCCTTCGTGAAAAAGCAGAAGAAATTGAGGAAGAAGCACGCAGCAAGGCTGTTGTACAGATGGCAATCAGTTCTCTATCTTACAGTGAGCTTGAAGCCATCGAACATATCTTCGAAGAGCTTAACGGCAACGAAGGACTTCTTGTAGCATCAAAAATTGCTGATCGCGTAGGCATTACACGCTCGGTAATCGTAAATGCCCTAAGAAAACTGGAAAGTGCAGGAGTTATTGAATCCCGTTCTTTAGGTATGAAGGGTACTTATATCAAAGTTCTAAATGATAAGTTCCTTGTTGAATTGGAAAAACTTAAATCAAATTAATTAAAGCCACGTAAAAACCCGTCAATTAAGTTGACGGGTTTTTTTATTACAAATAGATTACAGTATAATTGGTAAATTTATGTATTTTTTTATCATTGTTTATAAGTTTTAAGTCTCATTTTAGGTAATTAGCAAATTTGCAGCATACAATAGATGAGTTAAAAGAACTATAAAACAAAGGAGTATTAAAATGAGAAAAGAGAGTGGAGTAATCATAATTGGTAATAATTAGGAATAAATAAATGTTACTTTCGGCACATTTAAAAGATTTGTCGAAAATAGGACAAAAGAATCATTAAAATTAACTTTATGTTCATAGACATATTATTTCATATTCATTACAATAATGTTTGTGATGACATAATTTGTCCATTATCACCAAATTTCTACAATAATTACCATGTGAAAATTAGTTTTTATATGAGGTGTTATGATTGAATCTGTTTTCAGGCACATTATCAACATTAGAACAAGCGCTGAATTATTCTTCCCTTAAGCAAAAAGTAATATCACAAAATATTGCCAATGCAGATACTCCAAACTATAAAGCAAAAGATACAAGCTTTAAAGAGGCTTTCCAAAGCGCTCTGGGCGAATCTGTGAAAGCAAACAAAAGTGACATCAGGCATTATGACTTTAAGATTGGATCATCCCCGGTGCAAGGAATAGTGACTAGGCGCAATGCTTCGTACAACCATAACGGCAATAGCGTGGATTTAGATAAGGAAATGGCTGATCTGGCTACAAATCAAATCTACTATAATGCAGTGATAGAACGAGTAAGCGGTAAGTTTTCAAGTATGCAGAATGTATTGCGGGGAGGCAAATAGTAATGTCTATGTTTCATAGTATGAATAACACAGCATCTGCTCTTACAGCACAAAGGCTGCGCATGGATGTAATTTCTTCGAATATGGCCAATGCCGACTCTACAAGAAGCGTAAATGGAGATGGACCCTACAGAAGGAAGTCAGTAGTATTGGAGCCAAAAGAAGGACAATTCTCCTCTTTTTTAAATATGGCAATGAGCCGAAAATCCGGGAGTTCTATTGGAAACGGTGTTAAGGTGTCAAGAATTGTAGAGGACAGAGAGACACCAACTAAAATGGTTTATGATCCAACTCATGTCGATGCTAATGAAAATGGATATGTTGAAATGCCAAATGTAGATCCATTAAGAGAAATGGTAGATCTAATCAGTGCGACACGATCTTATGAAGCCAATGTAACTGTTTTTAATGCCTCTAAAGGCATGATGATGAAAGCACTGGAAATCGGCAAATAAGGAGAAAATAAATGAATACTGTAACTTTTATGCCAGTGAATTCTTTAAAGCCTGCTGAAAATCAAAAGACTCATCCATATACACCATTCGATGCTCAGCAAAGTTTTTCGTCGGTACTAAAACAATCAATCGAAAAAATAAATAATGCGCAGATTCAATCAGATGTTATGACTGAAAAACTTGCAAGGGGAGAAAGCATTGATCTTCACCAGGTGATGATTACATCACAGAAAGCCAGTATTACGATGCAGGCTGCACTTGAAATCAGAAATAAAGTCATTGAAGCTTATCAGGAAGCGATGAGAATGCAAGTTTAATCGTATAGTAATTCCCTTCAAATAAAATGTAAAAATTGAAAGAATCCACAAATTGGTGAGGTTTTTTCAATTTTTTCATGAAAGAAAATGATAAAGCTAAAAACTAGTTATGGCGGTTATTAGCTAAGACAGAATAACCGGAGGATTGTGATGAATGAGACGCTACAAAGATATATAAGCAAAGTGAAGGAATACTGGAGCAGCAGGACAAAAAAACAAAAAACGGTTTTGATCGGAGCTGCCGCAATATGTATTTTGCTGATAGCTGCTGCTGCTATTCTAACTACCAGGACAAATCTCGTTCCTCTATACAGCAACTTGACACCATCGGAGACTGGAACAATAAAAGAAAGTCTCGATTCGAGGGGAGTCGTATCTGAAATAGCAGATGGCGGAACAACGATAAAAGTACCTGAAGAGGTAGTGGATACTCTGAAAGTAGAGCTTGCAGCAGAAGGGATTCCGAAATCAGGAAGTATAGATTATTCATTTTTCAGCCAAAATGCCGGCATTGGCATGACTGAAAACGAATTTAATGTCCTGAAGCTCGAAGCAATGCAAACAGAGCTTGCGAACTTGATGAAAGGGATCGATGGAGTTAACGATGCCAAGGTAATGATAAACCTTCCAGAGAAAGGCATCTTTGTAAATGATCCTTCAGAGGAAGCCTCTGCCTCTATTGTTCTTAACACGAAACCAGGGCACCAATTTGAAGAATCGCAAATTCAGGCGCTGTATCATCTGGCTGCGAAAAGCATACCAAATCTTCCCACTGATAATATCGTCATTACCAATCAGTTTTTTGAGTATTTTGATTTAAAAAACAAAGAAAATTCTTCCCCTGAAAGCACCTTTGCAGTACAGCATGAAATAAAAAAAGAGATAGAACGGGATGTTCAGCGTCAGGTGCAGAATATGCTTGGCACTTTAATGGGACAAGATAAGGTTGTTGTATCTGTAACGGCCGATATTGACTTTACCCAGGAAAACAGGGAAGAGAACCTCGTTACACCTGTTGATGAAGAAAATATGGAAGGTATCGCGATTAGCGCCCAAAAGATTACGGAAACATTTACTGGAAATGGTGATGCTGCAGGCGGATTTACTCCGGCTGGCGGTAATGATGAACCTGCAGGCGCCGATTCGGCTACTTATCAGGAAAACGGAAATTCCAATGGGGATTATGAACGAATAGAAGAGACCATTAATAATGAAGTAAATGAAATCCGCAAAGAGATTGTCGAAAGTCCATATAAAGTTAGAGACTTAGGCATTCAGGTAATGGTAGAACCGCCTACAGCAGATGACCCTGCCTCACTTCCGCAGGAAAGAATCAATGATATTACACAAATCCTTGGAACTGTAGTTCGCACGACCATTAATAAGGATGCATTAGAGGATGCAGAATTAACAGACGAGGCGATCCAGGATAAAATTGTCGTCTCAGTTCAGCCTTTCAACGGTAAAGTTGAGTTCTCTGATGAGACAAGTATCAAAATCCCATGGTGGATTTATGCAATTGGAGGAGTGCTGCTTTTAATCATTGCTCTATTAATCTTCCTTTTTGTAAATGCAAAAAAGAAGCAGAAACAAGAAGAGGAAGAGATGGAAGCGCAGACTGCAGAGACATTCAATCTTCCTGACGTAAATGAAGAGCATGAAACTGAAAGTACAATGAGGCGCAAGCAGCTGGAAAAAATGGCGAAGGAAAAGCCTGAAGACTTTGCAAAGCTTCTTCGCACATGGATCGCAGAAGACTAAGGAGGATGAATGATGCCAAAAAAAGAGCAAAAAGAACTGACGGGAAAGCAAAAAGCGGCTATTCTTCTTATTTCACTTGGTCCTGATGTTGCATCCTCTGTTTATAAACATTTAAGCGAGGAAGAAATTGAAAAATTGACCCTGGAAATCTCTGGGGTCCGAAAAGTTGATTCTTTTGCAAAAGAAGAAATCCTTGAAGAATTTCATCAAATTGCCCTGGCACAGGATTATATTACTCAGGGCGGGATTGGATATGCGAAAACAGTCCTGGAAAAAGCCCTTGGTACAGAGCAGGCTTCAGCAATTATTAACAGACTAACCTCTTCTCTGCAGGTAAGGCCTTTCGATTTTGCCAGAAAAGCAGATCCGGCACAAATCCTGAATTTTATTCAGAATGAACATCCGCAAACGATCTCATTAATATTGTCATATCTTGATCCAGCCCAGGCTGGGCAAATTCTGTCAGAGTTGCCGCAGGAAATGCAGGCGGATATAGCAAGAAGGATTGCCGTAATGGGTAGCACATCTCCTGAAATTATTAATGAAGTCGAACAGATCCTTGAACGGAAACTATCCTCTACAGTAACACAGGATTATACCCAAACCGGCGGGATTGAATCGGTTGTCGATGTTCTTAATGGGGTTGACCGTGCGACAGAAAGAACCATTTTGGATGCCTTGGAGATTCAGGATCCAGAGCTTGCTGAAGAAATTAAGAAGAGAATGTTTGTATTTGAAGACATCGTTACTCTTGATAGCCGTGCCATACAGCGAGTTATCCGCGATTGTGAAAGTGAGGACCTCATGCTTTCCTTGAAAGTGTCCAGTGATGAAGTTAAAGAAATTGTCTTTAAAAACATGTCGTCGAGAATGGTAGAAACATTCAAGGATGAAATGGAATATATGGGCCCTGTGAGATTAAGAGATGTTGAAGAAGCACAATCAAGAATAGTCGGCATTATTCGAAGATTGGAAGAATCTGGTGAGATCATCGTTGCTCGCGGCGGAGGAGATGATATTGTTGTCTAGGCTTATAAAATCATACTCTTCTGCAGGGCCGAAAGAAGAAAAGAAAGTCATTTCTATCAGATTGCTGCAAACTAATTCGCAACACACTGAAGATGCAATGGAGCAAAACACAATAAGAACAGATGAACAACTTCAAGCCATGTTGAATAATGCTCGCGAAGAAGCTGAGAGAATTGTGAATGCTGCCAGATTATATTCAGAAAAAATAACTCAGCAAATTAACCAGCAGCATGAAGCGCTGGAACAAGAAAAACAAGAGGTTTTCGAGGAAGCACGCTCTCAAGGGTTTGCCGCTGGAGCTGAAGAAGGCAGGCAAAGCGGTCTCTGGGAATACAATGAACTGATTCGTATGGCAAAAGAAGTTGTAAACTCAGCCAAAAATGATTATCAGCAGCATATCGAATCATCAGAACGGACAATTTTGAATCTGGGATTAAAGGTTGCAGAGAAAATCCTTGGAGAAGTTCTTGAGCAAAATAGTGACCAATTTCTTTTCGTTGTTAAAAGAGCACTTAAGGAAGCCAGAGATTACACTGAGATTCAGCTACATGTGCATCCTGTTCATTATGATCTGATTTTATCCCATAAAGATGAATTAATCAGGGTTTTTCCGAAAGAGACGGATTTATATATATATCCGGATGAGGAACTAAGCAATACAAGCTGCATCATTGAATCAGCAAATGGACGAATTGAAGCCAGTGTTGACAGCCAGATAGAAGAAGTAAAAAGAAAACTCTTTGAGATGCTGGAGAGTGAACAAAATTGAAACTTGAACAGCTGATCAATGTGGTAGATAAGATTGATAGCTTTAAGCGCTTTGGCAGAGTGAAAAGAGTAGTCGGACTGATGATTGAGTCACAAGGGCCTGAAAGCTCAATCGGGGATGTATGCATTATTCATATCGGCAAAGGACGTACAAGAAGAATCCATGCGGAAGTAGTCGGTTTTAAAAATGAGAATGTGATTCTTATGCCTTATACAGATGTACAGGATATTTCACCAGGCAGCCTTGTCGAGACTACCTCGAGACCTCTTGAGGTGAAAATTGGCCAAGGGCTCATTGGAAAGGCAATAGATTCATTGGGACAGCCTCTCGATGGGGCAAATTTGCCAAAAGGGCTGACGCCAGTACTCACTGAACAAACACCTCCCAATCCGCTAAAAAGGCCGCCAATCTCTGAACCTATTGAAGTAGGAGTTAGGATGATTGACAGCCTGCTTACTGTAGGAAATGGACAGCGGGTCGGGATTTTTGCTGGGAGCGGTGTTGGAAAAAGTACACTTCTTGGAATGATAGCCCGAAATACCAATGCTGATTTAAATGTAATAGCTCTTATTGGCGAAAGGGGCAGAGAGGTTCGTGAATTTATTGAGAGAGACCTCGGCCCGGAAGGATTGAAAAGATCAATTGTGGTGGTAGCTACGTCCGACCAGCCAGCACTCATGAGGATTAAAGGGGCATACACAGCTACAGCGATTGCTGAGTATTTCAGGGACAAAGGCTTAAATGTCATGTTAATGATGGATTCAGTAACCCGTGTGGCTATGGCGCAGCGGGAAGTCGGCCTCGCAATCGGTGAACCGCCAACAACTAAAGGTTATACACCTTCTGTTTTTGGAGTCCTTCCTAAACTGCTTGAAAGAACAGGAACAAACGAATTTGGGTCTATCACTGCATTTTATACTGTTTTGGTAGACGGCGATGATATGAATGAACCTATAGCAGATACAGTCAGAGGAATACTGGATGGGCACTTCGTACTGGACCGGGCTTTAGCTAACAAGGGTCAATATCCGGCTATAAATGTCTTGAAAAGTGTAAGCCGGGTAATGAACCATATTGCAGATGCATCCCATATAAAATCCGCTGAAAAAGTGAGAGAAATGCTGAGCACATATATCAATGCAGAAGATTTAATAAATATTGGCGCCTACAAGCGCGGTTCATCGATGGAAATAGACGAAGCTATACGATTATATCCTTCGATTATCTCTTTCTTGAAGCAAGAAACGAATGAAAAAATTTCTATCTTGGAAAGCATCGGCCAATTAAAAGGATTAGCTCGAAAAGGGGAATAAAAAAATGCAGTACCAATTTAAATTTAATAAAATCTTGAAGATAAAAGAAAGAGAGAAAGAACAGGTGTTTGATGTATACAATCAGGCTGTCAAACGATTTGAAGAAACTGCAAAGAAACTGTACGATCTGCTGAAAAAGAAAGAAGATTTGGAAGAATATCAGCAATCAAGACTGGCGGAAGGGCTGCCGGTTCAGGAAATCCGTCATCACCAGCACTTTGTGCATAGCCTTGAGAAAACTATTGACCATTATCTAAAGATGGTGGCCAATGCACGAAACCAAATGAATTTCCAGAAGGAAAAATTAATGGAAAAGAATATTGAAGTGAAGAAATATGAAAAAATGCAGGAAAAAGATTTAGCTGTCTTTTTGGAAAGCATGAAGCAAGCAGAAGGAAGGCAAATGGATGATATCTCGATTCAGCTATATATGAATCGGGGAAATTAGGTGGTTAAATGGAAAGAATGCCAGAAGAACAAGAGACACCAAAAACAAGCAGGTTTCAATGGATTATATACGTTTTCTTGATCCCGGTACTTTTTGGCGTCACAATAGCGCTGCTGGTTTTCACAGTATCAGGAAACAACATTTTTGAAGCAGCAAAAGAATATAGCCAAAAGGTTCCATTTTTAGCGGCTATTTTTGATGAAGACAACTCTCGTTCACAGGAGGTCATGGGAGAGCAGCTCATCGAACTGCAGGCAGAAGTGAAAGATCGTGAAGCAAGGATTTCTCAGCTGGAAAGCCAGCTTGACAGCAAAGACCTCGAGTTAGAAAGAGCAGGGCTCGAAAAGCAGAGGCTGGAAGAAGAGATCAATGAGCTTACGGCTATAAAGGAAGAAAACAAGCGGGCCTTTAAAGATATCGTAAAGACCTACGAAAATATTTCCGCTAAAAAAGCAGCCCCCATTTTAACTGAGATGAAAGATGAGGAAGCTGTAAAAATATTATCAAATGTAAATTCTGATACACTGGCTGACATCATGGAGAAGATGAGTCCCGAAGATGCCGCACGTTATACAGCACTCCTGACAGCTGTCAAAGAAGAAAACGGGTCAAACTAATTACACCAAGCTTTGAGAGGAGGTGAAAAGAGTGCAAATAGGAGGATTAGGGTTCATTCAATCACAATATTCATCCGAAAATAATACAACACTGCAAGATGATGGCAGCACTGGTTTTGGAAGTCTTTTTTCTGCTTTAACCGGAATCACCAAACCTGAAGCAGAAAGCTTTCTAGAAGCTGATGATGAGAAGGTCGGACAGTTAAGAGAAATAATTGAGTTTCTTAAAGTGAGTGAGATCTCCGATTTAGAAAACGGAATCGAGCTGCTGGAGAAAATTTCTTTTCAAGCTGAAACTGACATCGTTGAGATCATTTCAGAGCAGCTGAATCTTTCGCAGGAAGAACTGGTGCAGATGCTTGAAGGCTTTGCTGAACAGGCTCTTCCAGGTATAAAGATTGAGGATGTATATTCTATGGGAAATCTAGATGCAGATAATAAATTTCAAACATTAATATCAGTAATCTCTTTGCTTGATCTAAAAGAAGGCACCTTTTTACAAGGAAAAGATTTTAGCTTGGCATTAAAAACTCTGAAAATGTATGACATGCTGTCGTCGAAACAGGATTCTTACAGAAGCCAAATCAGCCTGAAGGAATTTCTGAAAAATATCCAAATGAAAATGGAGGGTCTATTAAACAGTTCATCTATAGATAGAGCTGGTATTTTACAGAAAGTCTTAACTCCGCTTGCAAACGAATTAAACACTGTAAAAAAACAAAATGTCCCTGCTAATGAAAATTTGGGTCAGATAACCGCCCAAATCTTAAGCAGAGCAGATACTGGTTTACAGGGTTTTATGCAAGTTCAATCATTTTCGAAACCGGAACAGATGGCTCTGCTGAATCCGCAGGGAAAGGCAGTAAGTGCAGATCAGCTTATGCAGGAATTTGAAAACATATTAGCCAAGTGCAGCTTCCAGAAAACGGGAGGGACGCAAAAGCTATTTATAAAGCTTAATCCTAACCATCTTGGAGCGCTGCGCATAGAGCTTATTCAAAAGGACTCAGCGATGATTGCCAGGATACTTACATCGACTGGTTCAGCCAAAGAAATTCTGGACTCACAAATTCATGGACTAAAGCAAGCCTTTAATTCACAAAACATCCAGATTGAAAGAATTGAAATCTCGCAGCAAATGACGCAGCAGGATAGAAACTTTAATAGGGATCCCCAGCAGCAGGAACAAAGACAGCAGCAGAATAAGGATGAAAATACTAAACAGCCTGAGAGAGAATTTAACAGCTCTTTTGAAGAAGCACTTCTTAATACAGAAGCATAGGAGTGATAGTACATGGCAAACACAATAGATTCTTCCCTAATGCTATCAAACTATCAAAGCCAAACCCGCAAAACCGGCTCAGATATATTAGGCAAAGATGATTTTCTAAAGATTCTCATGACACAGCTTCAGAACCAGGACCCGATGAATCCCATGCAGGATAAGGACTTTATTGCACAGATGGCAACTTTTTCTTCTTTGGAGCAGATGACTAATATGAATAAGACCATGGAAAAATTTGTACAGGCCAATGAGCAGAATCAATTGATATCCTACAATCAATTTGTGGGAAAAAATGTTACCTGGCATAAACTGAATGCATCAGACGATCCAACTCAGCCTCCAACAATTGAAGAGGGGAACGGAAAAGTAGCTTCAATTCAGTTCAAGGATAATAGTGTCGTATTTATTTTAGAAGATGGAACCAAGCTGGAGCCGGCAAATATCTCACAGGTAAATGAAGCATCAAATGATAGTCATATTCTGCAGGCGAGTATGATGATTGGCAAAAAAGTTACTTATTTGGATGATAATGACAAAGAGGTTACTTCCATTATCAAGTCAGTTTCTTTTAAAGATGGCAAGACACTTTTCCAATTAGGTGATGGCGGAAAGAGCATAACAGCATCGCAAATTATAGGTGTCGAATAAGTAAAGGAGCGTGATTGGATGGATAAATTTATGTTTCGTCCGATCCATACACAGCCTGTAGTCACAAAACAGGCAAGAGCTGTTCATTCAACAAAACAAGTGCAGAATGGTTTTTCAAAACATTTGCAGACTGCCATTGAAAATAACAGCAAGCTAATTGTCAGTAAACACGCTGAACAGCGGATGAATCAAAGAGGGATAGAAATAACAAGTGACCGCTGGCAGCAAATTGAAAATAAAATCCATGAAGCTAAAAACAAGGGCGTAAATGAGTCCCTAGTAATACTCAAGGATGCAGCACTCATTGTCAGTGCAAAAAACAATACAGTAATTACTGCTATGGATCGGCAAGAAGCAGGAACCCAAATATTCACTAACATTAATGGAACTATTATTCTTGACTAATAAAATGAGGCTGGACCTGCATAAAGGAAGCCTGGGCTGCGGACTGACAGAAGCAGCCAATAAAGAGAGGAGCAATTGAAGATATGCTACGTTCAATGTATTCAGGAATTAGCGGAATGAAAAACTTTCAGACAAAGCTTGATGTCATTGGGAATAATATTGCGAATGTGAATACATTCGGCTACAAAAAGGGCCGGGTAACTTTCAAAGATACGATGAACCAGACGATCTCTGGAGCAAGTGCTGCACAGGATAATCGCGGGGGTAAAAATCCTATGCAAGTCGGACTTGGTACAACTCTTGCAACTATTGACACGATTCATACTGGATCAAGTTTGCAGACCACTGGCCGTTCTTTAGATCTCGGTATTGATGGTGATGGTTATTTTGTTGTAAGGCAGGGAGATGCCCAATTTTATACAAGGGCCGGTAACTTTTATCTAGATGATAATGGAAACCTCGTAAATGCAGATGGACTTAAAGTACAAGCTTATAGAGTTGATCCAGCAACAGGAAATGTAACAAATCAATTAGGAGATATTGCAGTAAATGTGAATTCGATTATGTCACCTACACCTACTTCGAATATTGCTATAGAGGGGGCTCTTAGTGCGACCGCTACTGAGGACTATGAGTATATGCAGCAAATAAAAGTAGTCGATTCGAAAGGTGATTCCCATACAGTAGAGGTTACTTTTAAGAAATTAAGCGGTGCTAATCAATGGGCTGTTTCAATTAATGGACAGAGCGCCGGGAATCTTGACTTTAGCAATACACCTGCTGGCAGCTTAACTTGGCAACTTGATTTGGATAATTCTAATGGAGCAGATTCTATAACTATAGATATTTCAAAGCTAGTACAGGAGGGTAATCAATCTAATGCACTAGTTAATCCTAATGGAAATACTGAAGGTTCTTTAGAAAGCTTTAACATTGGAGCAATGGGTGAAATAAATGGAGTTTATTCAAATGGCTTAGTTAAGACACTTGGTGTTTTAGCGTTAGCGAAATTCAGCAATACCTCAGGTCTTACGAAAGCAGGAAACAACCTATTCCAAGAATCAATTAACTCAGGTACAGCAAATATAAACGCAGCTGGTGAAGGACGCGGAACTATTGCAGCTGGCTCCTTAGAAATGTCCAATGTAGACCTATCAGAAGAATTCACTGAAATGATTACAGCCCAGCGCGGTTTCCAGGCGAACACCCGAATCATTACAACATCAGACGAAATCCTGCAGGAGCTTGTTAATTTAAAACGATAATTTAAAGGAGGGTCAGGGCTAAGGCACAGGATCTTTAGCCCTGAAAATAAACATTGATTAAAGTATCTCGCCTGAACGGCAAAACTTTTGTGTTAAATGCTATATACATAGAAATAGTAGAGTCTTTTCCAGATACGACGATTACGCTCACTAATGGGAAGAAGTATGTTGTAAAGGAATCTGAAGATCAGGTCATGCAATCGATTTTAGAATTCTATCAATCTGTTAATCTTCTGGGGCAGCACCTGGCGGAGGGAAATGAAAATGAAGAACAATAAGCTGTTAATGATAATGTTAATGATGCTTATAGCGATCACACTTGTAGGTGCTATCGCCCTGGTGATTGTGATGAAATTTTCGGGTGATGATGAAGCAAAAGAGCCGACAATTGATGAAGTGCTGGAAGCCTCTGTTGATATTCCGCAAATTACAGCTAATTTAGCGAGTGATGACTACATCCGGATTTCTTTTAAAATCCAGACTGAAAACAAAAAAGCTAAAGAGGAATTGGAGAAAAGAGATTTTCAGGTGAAAAATCTCATCATTCAGGAATTGTCTGAAATGAAAGCAGAGGATATACAGGGTAAAGAAGGCCAGGTTAAGCTGCAGGAGGATTTGAAAAACAAGATTAACGGTTTAATGCAAGAAGGAAAGATCGTTCAGGTGTATATTACCGAATCTCTCCTCCAGTGATAATCAAATAACCCAACTGCAATTGATGGAGGTGAGGATTCATGTCAGGTGAGGTTTTATCGCAAAGTGAGATTGATGCTCTCCTTTCAGCTCTTTCAACAGGGGAAATGGATGCTGATGAACTGAAAAAAGAGCAATCTGAGAAAAAAGTGAAAGTTTATGATTTTAAAAGAGCTTTAAGGTTCTCAAAAGATCAAATTCGCAGTTTAACACGAATTCATGAGAATTTTGCCCGTCTCTTAACAACCTTTTTTTCCGCCCAGCTTAGAACCTATGTACAAATTTCGGTTGCTTCTGCTGACCAAATACCATATGAAGAATTTATCCGCTCTATCCCGAAAATGACGATACTAAACGTAATTGAAGTACCGCCTCTGGATGGAAGAATTCTTATGGAAGTGAACCCAAACATCGCTTATGCCATGATGGACAGGCTGATGGGCGGAAGAGGGACAAGCATTAATAAGGTAGATAATTTAACAGAAATTGAAACAAAAATCATGTCGGCTACTTTTGAAAGGGCATTTGAAAATCTAAGGGAAGCCTGGAGTACAATTGCTGATATTGATCCGCTATTAGCTGATTTTGAAGTGAATCCGCAATTTCTCCAAATGGTCTCGCCTAATGAAACAGTCGTTGTTATTTCATTAAACACGACTATAGGGGAAACGAGCGGAATGATTAATATATGCATTCCTCACGTCGTGCTCGAACCTATAATTCCAAAGCTTTCTGTACATTATTGGATGCAGACCGACAAAAAGGATAGAGAGCCGGAGGTCATTGCCAGGCTTGAACGTAATATCCATAAAGCGGAAGTTCCCATCACTTGTGAGCTCGGAATCTCTGACATAGCCATCCAGGATTTCTTATCTCTTGATATTGGAGATGTCATTGAGTTAAATCAGGCAATTGACCAGCCGCTTACAATAAAAGTCGGCAATATTCCAAAATTTATAGGGCAGCCTGGGAAATTGAACAAAAAAATGGCGATACAAATTTTAGACACTGTGAAAGGGGGAGATGAGGATGATGAGTGATGATATGCTTTCGCAAGATGAAATTGATGCTTTATTAAGGGGCGCAGCTGGCGAAAACGGCGAAACGGAAAATTATAATGATGCGTTTTTCCTAACAGAAGATTATTTGTCCCATATGGAGCAGGATGCATTAGGTGAGATTGGCAATATCTCATTTGGAAGTTCCGCAACAGCTTTATCTACATTGCTGAATCAAAAAGTTGAAATTACAACTCCTGCTGTTTCGGTTATTTTGCGCCAGAAATTATCAGAGGAATTTCCTCATCCATATGTAGCAATCCAGGTGAATTATACGGAAGGGTTTTTCGGAAGCAATTTGCTTGTAATTCAGCAATCTGACGCAGGCATCATTGCTGACTTGATGCTAGGGGGAGATGGCACTAACCCGTCTGAACTAATGGGGGAAATTCAGTTAAGTGCTGTTCAGGAGGCAATGAACCAGATGATGGGTTCTGCAGCCACATCTATGTCAACGATCTTTGGCAAAAAGGTTGATATTTCACCGCCAGCAATCGATATCCTTGATTTGCCCCAGGGGGAAGGTGCTGATAGAGTTCCTGCTGATGATATGCTAGTAAGGATCTCGTTCCGCTTAAAAATAGGCAGCCTTATTGACTCAAATATTATGCAGCTGCTTCCTTTGGAATTTGGCAAAAGCCTAGTAAATGAATTATTGAATCCAGGCCAGGATCTGCCGGCTAATGATGCAGTTTCTGAAGAGAAGGCAGTGCAGCAAGCACAGACCGATCATCAAGAAAGCCCGCTTTCATATGAAAAGAAACCAGAAATGAACACAGCCGGATTTGACCAGCCGTACATTCAAACAGGATATACAGAAGACCAGCCTTCATACTCACAGCCGGGTATGATTCAGGCAGCAAACCCTCAACCAGCATATAAACCGGCACATAACCAGGCTCAGCCTTCGGGTCCGCAGCATTTTGGAGGTTCTCATTCAAATGCAGTGAAGGCGAATGTACAGCCGGCAGCCTTTTCAAGTTTTGAACCATACCATATGCAGGAGCCTGAAACAAAGAATTTAGATATGCTTTTAGACATACCGCTTCAGGTGACGGTCGAACTTGGCAGGACCAAACGTTCAGTTAAGGAAATTCTTGAATTGTCATCCGGGTCAATTATTGAACTGGATAAACTGGCCGGTGAACCTGTTGATATTCTGGTGAATAACCGATTAATTGCCCAGGGTGAAGTCGTAGTCATTGATGAAAACTTTGGCGTCCGGGTTACAGATATTATCAGTCAGAGTGACCGTTTAAAAAAACTAAGATAATAAGTGGAGGTTATAAACATGGCACATAAAATTTTAATTGTTGATGACGCAGCATTTATGCGAATGATGATAAAAGACATTTTATCCAAGAATGGCTATGAGGTAGTTGGAGAAGCTGCCGACGGTGCTCAAGCTGTTGAAAAATATAAGGAAACACAGCCTGACCTTGTCACAATGGATATTACCATGCCAGAAATGGATGGAATCACAGCTCTAAAAGAAATCAAAAAAATAAATCCGAGTGCAAAAGTCATCATGTGTTCTGCTATGGGACAGCAGGCAATGGTTATTGATGCCATTCAGGCTGGCGCCAAGGATTTTATTGTAAAACCATTCCAGGCTGATAGAGTGCTTGAGGCAATCGGCAAAACTTTAGGCTAGTGATTATTCTTTTTAGAGGGTGCAAAATTGTGTTGAATGTAAAGAAAATGCTTTCTTTGCTGCTGTTGTTTTCAATTGTTCTGCTGGGCGTGCAGCCGCTGGCCCAGGCGGAACAATTGAATAATAGTGTTAAGGAATGTATGGAAAACCCTGATGATTGCGAGAAACAGGAAACAAAGGAATCAAAGGAATCAAAGCCAGAGCAAGGGCAAACTGATCAGTATGAAAGCGGGAAGATAGGCCTTACTTTATGGGATTTCTTAAAGATGATCTTAGCAACAGGCTTCACTATTGGACTTTTGTATGGTCTTCTAAAGTTCATCAACAAGAAAAACAAGGCATATAACCGGTCGCAGTTAGTTGAAAACCTGGGTGGTACATCTTTAGGTGCAAACAGGTCAGTTCAGTTGATTAAAGTTGGAAAGCGCATTTTTATAGTAGGGGTAGGAGAAAACATACAGCTGTTAAAAGAGATAGACGATTCGGAGGAATACAGTCAGATCAACAAGGAGCATAATGACAAACTGGAACAGCTAATCCGTCCAAGCGATATTGTGACAAAGGTGATGAAAAGAACACAGCAAACAGAGGGGAGCAAGCCAGGCAGCCCAAATTTCAGTGCACTGCTTGCAATTCAGCTGGATGATATCAAAAAGGGCAGAAAAAAACTGTTTGATGAGTTAGAAAGAAAGGGCCAGAAGAAAGATGAATGAATTCATGGAGTTTTTTAATAGCGGTTCTCCAGAAAATGTTTCTACATCTGTGAAGCTGTTTTTATTGCTGACAGTACTTTCTCTCGCGCCAAGTATTCTAATCTTAATGACGTGTTTTACAAGGATTGTCATCGTTCTTTCCTTTGTCAGAACGGCGCTTGCTACTCAGCAAATGCCGCCGAATCAAGTTTTAATCGGCTTATCCTTGTTCCTGACATTTTTTGTAATGGCACCAACGATGCAAGAAGTGAACGAACAGGCTTTAACACCTTTATTTAATGAAGAAATAAACCTGGAAAAAGCCTATGAAAAAGCTTCAATCCCTTTTAAAGAGTTTATGAGTGCCCACACACGGCAGAAGGATTTGGCTTTATTTCTTGAATACTCCGGGGCTCAAGCGCCATCTTCCATTGAAGATATTCCGCTTACTGCTCTTGTTCCGGCTTTTGCCATAAGTGAAATCAAAACAGCTTTTCAAATTGGATTTATGATTTTTATTCCATTTTTAGTTATCGACATGGTTGTTGCCAGCGTCTTGATGTCCATGGGGATGATGATGCTTCCTCCGGTCATGATTTCTTTGCCTTTTAAAATATTATTATTTGTATTGGTAGATGGCTGGTATTTAGTAGTTAAATCCCTTTTACAAAGCTTTTAAGCAGGTGAACTTTCAGAATGACTCCAGAAACAGTTATATCCATAGCAGAAAGAGGGATTATTACAGTACTTTTAATTTGCGGTCCCTTGCTTATCCTGGCACTAGTGGTCGGCTTGGTTGTCAGCATCTTTCAGGCAACAACCCAAATTCAGGAACAGACCCTTGCTTTTATTCCCAAGATCGTAGCGGTCCTTGTTGGCGTTGTTTTCTTTGGTCCATGGATGCTGAGCCATATGCTTTCATATGCAAATGAGATTTTCTCTAATTTGACCAGGTTTGTAGGCTGATAACATGTTAGATTTTCTGCCTGCTTTTCCTGCTTTTTTACTTATTTTTGTAAGGGTGACATCTTTCTTTTTAATGATGCCTCTTTTTTCTTATAGATCCATACCGCCTTCGCATAAACTTGGCCTTGGTTTTTTTCTTGCCTGGATTATGTTTTTAGGAATGGATGTGCCGGCGCTTGAAATTGACGGCAGTTATTTTCTTTTAATTATAAAAGAAGCACTAGTAGGACTGATGATTGGTTTTATTGCGTATTTAATTCTTTCTGCAATTCAAATTGCGGGGGGATTCATTGATTTCCAGATGGGTTTTGCCATTGCAAATGTGATTGATCCGCAGACTGGTGCGCAAAGTCCTTTAATGGGACAGTATTTATATACTATTGCCCTCTTCTTTTTACTAACTATCAATGGCCACCACTTAATGCTTGATGGAGTGTTTTACAGCTATAATTTTATCCCGCTGGATCAAGCATGGATTTCATTTGGTAATGAAAACATGGCCGAATATGTCATAAGAGCCTTGAATACTATGTTCGTTATTGCCTTTCAGATGTCCATCCCTGTTGTCGGCAGCCTTTTTCTTGTAGATATCGCATTAGGGATTGTTGCAAGGACAGTTCCGCAGTTGAATGTATTTGTCGTCGGGCTTCCACTGAAAATTGGCGTAAGTTTTATTGTTCTAATCATTGTTATGAGTGTATTAATATACGCATTTTCCCTTGCGTTTGAAACGATGCTGCAAACAATGAGAGGGCTTATGGAGCTTATGGGAGGTTCATAGAATGAAGTTATTGCTCTCTTTAGATCTTCAGCTTTTTTCTGGAGAAAAAACAGAAAAAGCCACTCCGAAAAAGAGGCAGGATTCCAGAAAAAAAGGACAAGTGGCAAAAAGTCAGGATGTTAATACAGCAGTCGTCCTATTAGCGGTTTTTTTGTTTTTGCTGTTCGCCGGATCGTATTTGAAGAATATCATCCTTTATATATTTACGCACTCATTTAATGATTATATGATGATGCCGCTGACAGAGGCGAATATACAGGTGATTTTTCTTGATGTCTTAAAAGAACTGGTTCTTTTTTTAGGTCCAATCATGCTGGTCGCAATGCTGGCGGGAATTGCTGCAAACTTCATGCAGGTGGGTTCTCTATTTTCAACAGAAGCTATACAGCCTAAATTGGAAAAGTTGGATCCAATTAAAGGATTCAAGAGGATTTTTTCTATGAGGGCGATTGTAGAACTGCTGAAGTCGATGCTGAAAATTGCTTTTGTAGGTGTCGCTGCATTTGCTGTTTTATGGTTAAGAATAGAAGAAATATTAATTCTTTCTCAAAAATCGGTTGGAACGGCGATGGCTACAATTGCTAGCCTGACCGTTCAAATGGGTTTAATTGCTTCAGCGGCACTCTTATTTTTATCCGTCTTAGATTATTTATATCAAAAATATGACCTTGAAAAGAACATCCGCATGTCAAAACAGGATATTAAGGATGAGCACAAAAATATTGAAGGAGATCCGTTAATTAAATCCAAGATTAAACAGAGGCAGCGGGAAATGGCCATGAGAAGGATGATGCAGGAAGTCCCTAAAGCGGATGTGGTCATCACCAACCCCACACATTTTGCCATTGCCCTGAGCTATGATGAAACAAAAAGTGATGCTCCGATAGTAGTGGCGAAAGGCGTAGACTTTGTTGCCCAAAAGATTAAATTAATCGCAAAGGAGCATGATGTGATTGCTGTTGAAAACAGGCCGCTTGCCAGGGCTCTATACAGTCAGGCGGAAATAGGCCAGGCCATCCCTGAAGAATTCTTCAAAGCAGTCGCAGAGATTTTAGCTTATGTGTATAGAACTAAAAACCAAATTTAACCAGAGAAATATTTTTAAGAAATAGCTGGTCTTAGGAAGCTGATGAATAGCTGCCAAGGCGTTTCCGCTTTTTGTAAGGAGAGAGTTTCGATGCAAGTAAGAGACTTATCAGTATTGATGAGTGTAATTCTAATAGTAGCCATGCTTATTATCCCTTTTCCGCCTTGGCTTTTAAGTGTACTGATAATCATTAATATTGCGCTTGCACTTATGGTTTTGCTTACAGCCATGAATATGAAAGAAGCGCTCGAATTTTCCATTTTTCCTTCCTTAATATTGTTAATGACATTATTCAGGCTGGGACTGAATGTTTCTACAACCAGGTCCATCTTATCGGAAGGGGAAGCAGGAAAGGTCGTTGAAACATTTGGCTCTTTCGTAACCGGGGGAAATGTCATTGTCGGTCTGGTTGTATTTTTAATACTCATTATTATTCAATTTATCGTCATTACCAAGGGGTCTGAGAGGGTATCCGAAGTAGCTGCGCGTTTTACACTTGACGCTATGCCAGGTAAACAAATGAGTATCGATGCAGACTTGAATGCAGGAATGATTTCTGAGCATGAAGCCCGGGAACGACGCGAAAAAATCAGCCGGGAATCTGATTTCTACGGTTCAATGGATGGTGCGAGTAAATTTGTAAAAGGTGACGCCATTGCAGGGATCATCATCACGCTTATTAATCTATTATTCGGCGTTGTAATTGGGATGATGCAGCTGGGGCTCCCGTTTGCAGAGGCTGCCATGAAATATTCGACGCTTACCGTTGGGGATGGAATCGTCAGCCAAATCCCCGCACTCTTAATTTCCACTGCAACAGGGATTGTTGTAACGAGGGCAGCATCTGATGGAAATATTGGAAAAGATATTACTTCCCAGCTGTTTGCTTATCCGAAAATGTTATATGTGACCGGTGGAACCATCATTCTATTAGGATTACTGACACCCATTGGACTCGTTTTAACCTTGCCAATTGGCGGCTTAATGATCTTTGGAGGTTACACGATTGCAAAGACTCCGCAGCCGGATAAAGAACAGCTGCTTGAGATGGAAGAAGAAGTTGAAACTGATGAAATGAAAAGCCCTGAAAGTGTGGTCAATCTTTTAAATGTAGATCCGATAGAATTCGAGTTTGGATATGGGCTAATTCCACTTGCTGATACGAATCAGGGCGGGGACCTTCTTGACAGGATTGTTATGATCAGAAGGCAGCTGGCGATTGAACTGGGCCTTGTCATCCCCGTAGTAAGGATACGCGACAATATCCAGCTGCAGCCGAATGAGTACAGGCTTAAGATTAAAGGAAATGAAATGGCGCGCGGAGAGCTTCTGCTCGATCATTATTTAGCCATGAGCCCTGGTATTGAAGATGATAGCATTGAAGGTATTGATACAATCGAGCCATCCTTTGGCCTGCCTGCAAAATGGATAACGGACGAAATGAAAGAGCAGGCAGAAATATTTGGCTATACAGTGGTTGATCCTCCATCTGTTGTTTCCACTCATATTACAGAAGTAATAAAAAGCAATGCCCATGAGTTATTAGGACGCCAGGAAACAAAACAGCTGATTGATCATGTGAAGGAAAGCTATCCCATTCTTGTTGAAGAGGTTACCCCAAATCCTTTGTCAGTAGGTGAAGTTCAAAAGGTGCTGGCTAAACTATTAAGGGAAAACGTTTCGATCCGTAATTTGCCGGTTATTTTTGAAACTCTTGCTGATTTTGCCAAATCTACAAGTGATACGGACTTGCTTACAGAATATGCCCGTCAGGCTCTGGCAAGACAAATTACTAACCAGTTTTCACATCAGGGTGACTCCATAAAAGTCGTAACCCTTTCCGGGAAAGTTGAGAAATTGGTTGCAGAAGGCGTTCAGCAGACAGAGCATGGCAATTATTTATCCATGGACCCAGACGTATCGCAGAATATCCTGGAATCTATTGCTTCACAAGTTGAACAGCTTTCACTGATGGAGCAGACGCCAATTGTTCTTTGTTCTCCAGCAGTCAGAATGTATGTAAGGCAATTAACTGAAAGGTATTTTCCGCAAATACCGATTCTCTCCTATAACGAACTGGAGGCAAATGCGGAAGTTCAAAGTGTCGGGGTGGTGAATATAGATTGAAGGTAAAAAGGTTTATGGCAGCATCGATGCCAGTTGTGATGAAACAAATCCGCACAGAACTGGGAAAGGAAGCTGTAATTCTGAATTCAAGAGTTGTATATACCGGAGGAGTTCTGGGTTTTTTTAAAAAACGGAATATTGAAGTGATGGCTGCAGTGGATCCAAATCTGGAACTGAAGCAAAAGCCGGCTGTAAAGCCTGTTCCTGTTCCTTCAGACAAGGGGAATGCAGAAGGTCCTCAATTATCCAGCTCGAAAACTTCTGATGAGCTGATGCGAGAGATAAGCAGCCTGAAACAGATAATGTCTTCTTTGGCTAGTACACATCAGACAAGTCCGTTATACCCTGAAGCGATAAGGAAAGTCCAGCGCGTTCTTGATGAACAGGAAATTGACAAGTCTATTCAGGATCGGGTGCTCCAAGCATTGCTGGAAAAATGGTACCTGAGCGGTGCGAATACTGAGGATTCTGAAGTAGAATCCTGGATGAACGATGAGCTTATAAAGCAAATTAAGGATATTCCATTTGGCGGGATTTCATTTACCAAAAAATATATCAATGTAGCAGGTCCGACAGGGGTTGGCAAAACAACTACATTGGCTAAAATGGCCGCAGAATGCGTTATTAAGCATAAGAAAAAAGTTGCATTTATTACTGCAGACACCTACAGGATAGCAGCGATCGAACAATTAAAAACATATGCATGTATTCTGGATGTACCTTTAGAAGTTTGCTATACGATAGACGATTTCAGGCAGGCAGCAGATAAGCTGAAAGAATATGACTTGGTGCTGATTGATACGGCAGGGCGGAATTTCAGAAACCAACAGTATGTAGAAGATTTAAAGAATGTCATTGATTTTGAGAAAGATACTGAAACTTTTTTAGTGCTTTCGCTAACAGCAAAACAAAAGGATATGGAAGATATCTATCATCAGTTTTCGATTATAGACATTGATAAGCTTATCTTTACTAAGGCAGATGAAACATCAACCTATGGCTCCTTGTACAACCTGGTTCATAAATATAAAAAAGGTGCAGCTTATTTAACAGATGGCCAGGATGTCCCTGATGATATCCTGTTGGCAGGGCCGGAGGTTATAGTAAATCAACTTATGGGGAATAAGAAATGAACGACCAGGCAGATGGGCTAAGAGCCAGGTTAAAAGAAGAAAATCAAAAATTTAAAACAATAGCAGTTGCAAGCGGGAAAGGAGGAGTAGGGAAATCTAATTTTTCATTGAATTTCTCTATTTCCTTATGCCAGACAGGGCTTAATGTATTGTTATTTGATTTGGATATTGGACTGGGAAATCTAGAGATTTTGATGGGAAGGTCTGCTAATTATTCAATTGCAGATTTCTTAGAAAAGAATATCCCATTGAAAGATATTATTTCTGAAGGACCACATGGGCTTGACTATATTGGCGGAGGCACGGGACTTTCGCATTTTGTGAAACTTGATGATGAGCAAATATCAAGGTTTACCGGGGAACTCGCAGATCTCATCCAAAACTATGATTATATTATCCTTGATATGGGTGCGGGGATTTCTGAAGAATCGGCAAAGTTCATTCTCTCAGTGCAGGAAATTGCAGTAATAACTACACCTGAACCAACGTCTATCACTGATGCATACTCAATAATGAAGCATATACATCTTTTGGATGATAAAATTCCATTTCGCTTAGTCATTAATCGATCTGAAGGAGAGAGGGAAGGGCAGGAAACTTATGAGAGGATTTCTGCTGTCTTATCAAGATTTTTAGGGAGAGAGGCTGACCTCTTAGGAATCATACCGGATGACCGCAGCATTCAGCAAGCTGTTAAACGGCAAATCCCTTTCATTTTGTATCAGGAAAATTCAGCTGCTTCAAAAGCTATTCGGAAAATGACTGAGAGAGTTATCGGCATGTCTGCCAGTTTTGCAGATGGACATAACTCTTCCCACTTTATGTCAAAGCTGAAAAAATTTCTTTTTAATAGGGGGTGAATCAGCATGAAGAAAGTCAAGGTGCTCATAGTAGATGATTCAGCCTTTATGAGAAAACTGATAGCCGATTTCCTATCTGAAGATGTCAGAATCCAGGTTGTTGGCTCAGCCAGAAATGGAGAAGAGGGTGTAAAAAAGATAAAAGAATTAAATCCAGACGTAGTAACTATGGATGTTGAAATGCCTGTCCTTAATGGGCTGGAAGCGCTAAAAATTATCATGAAGACTATGCCTGTCCCCGTTGTGATGCTTTCAAGTACAACAAAGGGAGGTGCGGATAACACATTCACAGCTATGGAATACGGTGCTGTAGATTTTATAGCGAAGCCATCTGGCCCAATTTCACTGGATTTGCACAAGATAAAAACGGAATTAACAGAAAAGATAGTGCTGGCAAGCAATGCCAATACGAAAGGTCTGGTTAAACATTCAGGTATTGGAAAAAATTCTGCTGAAGTTCAGCAAAGATATAGTAAAATAGAACCATGCCGATATGTACAGCCAAATGCGAATTCGAGACAGCTTATTTGCATAGGAACTTCCACAGGTGGACCGCGAGCTCTTCAAAAAGTGCTGAGTGACCTTCCTGGAAATCTTAATGCACCAATACTGATTGTTCAGCATATGCCTGCCGGATTCACTAAATCGCTTGCAAGCAGACTCAACGGATTATCAGATTTATCAGTAAAAGAAGCCGAGGAAGGAGACATTCTCCAGAACGGCACAGCCTATATTGCTCCCGGTGGTTTTCATCTGACAGTGGCTAGATCAGGCAAAAATCTCGTCATTCATCTAGAAGATTCACCGCAGAGAAACGGGCATAGACCTTCAGTTGATGTATTGTTTGAGTCCATAGGCGAACTTAAGGGAATTCATAAAACTGCTGTCATAATGACTGGAATGGGCGCAGATGGAAAAAAAGGGCTGATGACAATGAAGAGAAACGGTGAAGTCCGTGCCATTGCAGAATCAAAAGAAACGTCGATTGTATTTGGAATGCCGAGAGCAGTGATTGAGTCGGGACTGGCAGATGAAGTGAAGAATATTGAACGTATTGCAGAATCCATATTGAAATTTGTTTAAAGCTGAGGGGTGCAGGCACATGGAGATGAATCAATATTTAGAGGTATTTATTGAAGAAAGCAAGGAGCATTTGCAGGCATGCAATGAACAGCTTCTTGAATTAGAGAAAAATCCTGAAGATATTAAAATAGTTAATGAGATTTTTAGGTCAGCACATACGCTGAAAGGCATGTCGGCGACCATGGGGTATGAAGATTTAGCAAATCTTACCCATCAAATGGAAAATGTGCTTGATGCCATCAGAAATCAGAAAATTAAAGTAAATGCTGAAATTCTGGATGTCGTTTTTCTTGCTGTTGATGATCTTGAAGCAATGGTCCAGTCAATCGCAGAAGGCGGTGACGGCAAAAGGGATGTTACCGAAGCTGTTGAAAAATTAATGCTGATCGAAAAAGGTGAAAGCCCGGCACAGTCTGAAGCAAGAGCCGAAACGGCAGCAGCATTGGCAGAACCGCATCCAGCTATAAAGAGTACATACGATGATTTTGAATTGACAGTAATTCAGCAATCAAAGGAGCAGGGATTTGAGTCCTATGAGATATCAATAGCCTTGCGGGCAGATTGTTCGCTTAAAGCAGCCAGAGTCTATATGGTTTTTGAGGTTCTTGAGAAGTGCGGTGAAGTGATAAAAGCTACCCCATCTGTCGAGCAGCTTGAAGAAGAGCAGTTTGATCAGGAATTCTCTGTTACAATTGTGTCGAAAGAGACAGCTGATGATATCCGTCAAAAACTGTTGAAGGTATCAGAAGTGGAAAAGATTGAAGTGCTGCCGCTTTCTTTAGGGGATTACAGCTATCAGGAGTCAGTGAAAGAGGAAGAAGAAGCTGCACAGCCCGTTGCTGAAGAGACGCCAAAGACTGCTTCAAATATGCCAAAAGAGGAAAAGAAATCCTCGGCAGCAAAGCAAGTCAGCAATAAAACAATTAGGGTAAATATCGAGAGATTGGATATCCTCATGAATCTGTTTGAAGAATTGGTGATTGACAGGGGACGGCTTGAACAAATATCCAGGGAATTAAATAATCAGGAGCTGCATGAAACTGTCGAGCATATGTCAAGAATTTCCGGAGACCTGCAGAATATTATCCTAAACATGCGAATGGTCCCAATTGAAACGGTATTTAATCGTTTTCCAAGAATGGTCAGACAATTGGCAAGAGATTTGAATAAAAAAATCAATCTTGAAATTGTCGGGGCAGAAACAGAGCTTGACCGAACGGTAATTGATGAAATTGGGGATCCGCTTGTTCACTTAATCCGAAATGCATTAGACCATGGGGTCGAAACCCCGGAAGTCCGAAATGCAAATGGAAAGAGTGACGAGGGAAATGTCATTCTAAAGGCATATCACAGCGGCAATCATGTTTTCATTGAGATAGAGGACGACGGTGCAGGCATAAACAAAGAGAAGGTTATAAAGAAAGCACTGAAAAACGGCATCATTACAGAGCAAACGGCCTCCGCTTTAACGGACAAGCAGGCATATGAACTGATTTTTGCTTCCGGATTTTCGACAGCGGATAAGATTTCAGATGTTTCCGGACGGGGTGTTGGGCTGGATGTTGTAAAAAATACAATCGAGTCATTGGGAGGATCGGTTTCAATAGATTCAAAAGCTGGGCAAGGGTCTATTTTCTCCATTCAGCTGCCACTAACTTTATCCATCATTTCAGTTATGCTCATTGAAATTGAGAAGGAAAAATACGCAATTCCTCTTTCGTCCATTATTGAAACAGCAATTATCAGAAAAGAAGACATCTTAAGGGCACATAACCAAAAGGTAATCGATTTCAGAGGAAAAGTGGTGCCGCTGCTTTCTTTGAAAGAAATCTTCAATGTACCGTCTGAGAACCAGGTAGATGAATTTATTTCTGTTGTCATCGTCCGAAAAGGAGAAAAGATGGCTGGACTTGTGGTCGATTCCTTTATTGGCCAGCAGGAAGTCGTTTTAAAATCACTTGGAAACTATTTAACCAATGTATTTGCCATTTCCGGTGCAACCATTTTAGGCGATGGCCAGGTTGCCCTGATAGTAGACTGTAATGCATTGATCAAATAACATAATTCGGATGGATATAAAGGAGTGAGCAGGATGGCCCAGACGGCAGCAGAAGATTTAAAATTGATCGTATTCCAGCTGAAAGATAAAGAATATGCAATTCCGGTAAACCAGGTGCGTTCAATTGAAAAGGTTGAGCATATTACCCGGGTTCCCCGAACAGCAGGTTTTGTAAAAGGAGTAATCAATTTACGGGGAGTCGTGACACCAATAATTAGTCTTAGAAGCAGATTTAATTTGGAAGAGGCTGAATACAGCGATCATTCACGAGTGATTATCGCTGTATTGGATGATATGGAAGTTGGACTGATCGTAGATTCTGCAAATGATGTCATTGATGTGGCCATTGAATCAATCGAACCCCCGCCGGAGGTAATTGGTTCAGAAGAGGCTGACTTTATTAAGGGTGTAACAAAAATCGAAAAGCGGTTATTTATCCTAATAAATTTGGAAAAAGTCCTTAACCCTGATGAATTGGCGATTCAGGATGGACAAGGGATAGCCGGATGAATTTTTTAGAAAAAAAAATCAGCTCCATGCAGCTGGACATTCTTAAGGAAATAGGGAATATTGGTGCAGGACATGCAGCGACTGCGTTATCAATACTGCTCAATAAAAAAATTGATATGTCCGTCCCGGATGTAAAAATTGTTTCTTTTGATGAAATGATCGATATGGCTGGTGGGGCAGACAATGTTGTGGCTGGGATGTTTCTAAGGATAGAAGGAGATGCCCCAGGCAGCATGTTTTTTGTCCTGCCTCTTGAACAGGCTGAAATCTTCATTCGGGAACTGCCTGGAAATATTCCCTTCTCTGCAGATGAATTGCCATATGGTGAAATTGCCCTATCAGCATTGCAGGAGCTTGGCAACATTCTATCAGGCTCTTACTTATCTTCACTATCGGATTTTACTAAACTATCACTTTTTCCATCGGTGCCGATGCTAAGCATTGATATGGTGGGAGCAATAATCGGCACAGGTCTGCTGGAAATTTCACAGGTGAGCGATTACGCCATTGTCATTGATACAGCTTTAAATGAGGAAATTCAAAGTACTGATTCTGTAAATGGCCACTTCTTTTTGCTTCCAGATCCTGAATCTTTTCAAATCATTTTTAAGGCATTGGGAGTCCCGGAACATGAATAATCTGCTTGAAGTTGTAAAAGTTGGCATCGCTGATATGAATATAGTAGAAACACCTAACTTAATCAGGACCTCTGGGCTTGGCTCCTGTGTCGGAGTGATTGTTTATGACCTTCGTGCAGAGATAGCTGGGCTCGCACATGTTATGCTCCCTGATTCATCCCTTGCCAAGGGTACAAGCTTTAATTCAGCGAAGTATGCTGATACAGCAATCAGGGATTTAGTGAGCCTTCTGGTGAAAAGTGGCGCAAGACCTTCCGGATTAAAGGCGAAGATTGCCGGCGGGGCTCAAATGTTCCAATACTCTTCCGGAAGTGATTTAATGAGGATTGGCCCAAGGAATGTGGAAGCGGTAAAAAAGGAACTCTCATTCATGAAAATTGCCATTTTAGGTGAAGATGTAGGCGGCCACAGCGGCAGAACGATAGAATTCAACCCTCAATCAGGCGAAATGATGATTCGAACTGTAAACAAAGGGCAAGTAATTATTTAAGCTCCTGTTCTGAAGTATGGAAAGTTTCTAATGAATCAGCTTTTAATACTTAGGCTTTGAAAATTCAGCTTCACTATATGCGATGCGGAAACATGCATGATGATCATGGCCGGCCATAAAAGCTGATTTTCTCCTGCTTATTTTTGTCTCCAATAATCTCTTCGAAGGTCGCCCCAATTTTTAGATTAGAAGCAGAGCAGTGAGTCGTGATAGGAAACATATTGATATAATAGCAATAGTTAATAGAAATGGAAACGTTTGAGGAGGATGGCCATGGCAGACCTGAGAATTGAAGAAAGCAAATATTGGGCTAAATGGGTCGACTCTCGTGATGCTCAAGCGGGGAATTTTCTTGTGAAAAAATATTTGCCTCTTGTAAGCTATCATGTACAGCGGATATCCGTTACCCTGCCAAAGAATGTTTCCAGAGATGATATTCGAAGTCTGGGACTGATGGGGTTATATGACGCGCTGGAAAAGTTTGATCCTGCAAGAGATTTAAAGTTTGATACATATGCATCCTTTCGCATCCGCGGTGCTATATTGGATGGTTTAAGAAAAGAAGATTGGCTTCCCCGAAGTACAAGGGATAAAGCCAAAAAAATTGAAGCTGCAATTGAGAAGCTGGAGCAGCAGCTGATGCGCAATGCAACTGTGAAGGAAATCGCTGATGAAACTGAGATGCAAGAAGACGAAGTATATTCTGTAATGAACGAACATTTTTACGCTAACATTCTTTCGATTGATGAACAGCCCGATTCAGAAGACAAAGATGGCAGTTATTCCATTAAAGATGAAAAAGCAATTATTCCAGAAGAAAAGGTATTAAAGAATGAAATATTGGAAGAAATGGCTGAAAAAATCTTGCAATTAAATGAAAAAGAGCAGCTGGTGCTAAGCTTATTTTACAAAGAGGAATTAACGCTGACAGAAATTGGAGAAGTAATGGGGTTATCTACTTCCCGGATATCTCAAATTCATTCAAAATCGATTTTTAAGCTGAGGCAGCTGCTGGAAAAAGCAGTGTAAACTTATGTCATTTCTTTCTAAAAGGAAGGAAGCAGCATGGAAAACCATTTTCGAATTTCAGTCGAAGAACACCGCTTATCTGCATGGATACAGCCGGTGGATATTAATAAACTTGATGGGACCGTTTCTCCTGAAAGCTTTTACACGCTGCTTGCCAATGAAAAGATCACTTTTGGTGTAAGTGATGAAATAATCCAAAGAATCTGCAGCGATCCTTTATCAGTGGAATACCAATGCTAATAGCAAAAGGATTTCCTGCAGAAAACGGCAGTGATGCATACCTGATAAATGAAGTCACTTTTGGTCAGCAAACGAATAGAGAGAGATTTAATTTTAGAGATGTTCTTCAAATCCCATCTGTTAAACAGGGACAGCTCCTGGCAGCTGTTATTCCTTCTACGCCAGGTGCTCCCGGAAGAGATGTATTTGGGAAGTCCTTGGCGGCAAAAAACGGGCAGCCTTTAAGAGTTAAGCCGGGCAAGAATGTATTATTAAATGGCGACAAATATTATTCCCTAATGGATGGCCAGATTAGTTTTACTCCAAAAAGCATATCTGTAAATCCGGTTTTTGAGGTGAATGGCGACCTTGATTTGAAAACCGGGAATATAAATTTTGTCGGGAATGTTATGATACACGGCAATGTCCCTGCAGGTTATGAGATTATAGCTGGTGGGGACATCATCGTAGCAGGTCTGGTGGAAGGTTCTATATTGCAGGCACATGGGAATATGCTTATAACTGGAGGAATTTCCGGCAGTCATAAAGGTTCAGTTACATCTGGAGGATCTGTTCAGGCAGCATACCTAAATCAGGCGAAAGTTAAGGCTGACCAGGATGTAATTATAAAAAAATCAATCCTTCACAGTCATGTTCATGCTGGCGGAGCGATTAGATGCAGCGGTGCGGTCATTGGAGGGAAGCTGCTGTCAGGTTCTGGCATTGAGATTAAAGAGCTTGGCAATCACTTATTTACTAAAACCGATATTTTTGCAGGGTTGGACTCCAATTTGGATAAGGCAGTAAAAGATCTCCAAAACGAATCAATCAATCTGCAGGGAACAATCAAAAAGCTGGATAGTATCGAAGGAAGACTGACAGAAATAGCGAAGCTTAAAGGAAAGATGTCCGAAGAACAAAGAACAATAATTCTCAAGCAGAGGGCCACAAAAGCCCATTTGAAGACAAAGCTAACCAAAATAAATGAAGAGCTCGACGAACTGGAAGTAAAAAAAGAAGAAATATTGAGAGCTTCGATACTAATTTATGAAAAGGTATTTCCTAATACTGCTCTGCATTTTGGGAAGTATTCAAAAGTGGTTCAGCAGACTGCCAAATCAATAATGTTCTATTTTTCAAAGGGAGAAATAAGAAGTGATCATTTAGAAAACACCAAAAGCGAGCCGTTATTAAGGAAGTGATCTGGGGTGAGTTTAAAATCAATAGAAATGCAGATCGCTTTGCCTAGAACGTTTGACGCAGGTAAAATTCAGGATCAGCTTCAGCAAAGGGGCCAGACGATTAGCGGGATCGCTGCCGAGAGTACACGGGAAAATGCTGAGAAGCAGCGTAAAACCGTGATGAAACATGAACAAAAACAAAACGTGAATTTTGGCAATGAGAACAGCGGAAGCCAAAAAGAAGCCGGGGGACATGATCAGAAAGAAAAACAGAAAAAAGACAGCAATGACAAACAGAGCCATCCGTACAAAGGGAAGGTTATTGACTACAGCGGATAGAGGGATATCATGACAGCTTTTCTATTGGCTATAAGCCTGCTGCTGAACATTGTAGCGTTATTAGCAATTATTATACTGTTTCTGCGCCAGAACAAACTAATGGAAGCAGAGAAAAAGCAGGATAAAGTGCTTGTTGAAATGGAAGAGGTTATATCCTCCTTCCTTATACAGATGAAAGAAGAAAATGATGATTTTATTAGCAAATTTTCGCAGCTTCATGCCAAAAAACAGTCATCAAAAAAAGAAAAAATCACTCCATCAAATACCGAAAGTGTAATAGATGGGGAGATTACAGTGCCTAAAGCTGATGAAAAATCAATGCGTTTAGCCAGAGCCTCTGTCTACCAGGCATCCAAAGCTTATAAAAAGAACTTGAGGACATTAGAGAAAGAAACAAATGAAGCAGAAAATCTAAAATCCTTAATGGAAGCAGACTCTCCAATGCTGTCCGCATACAATCAGCGGGGGAAAGAACCGCTTCCTTCATCAATGGATGATCAAGTGCTGAGTCTTAAAAAGCAAGGGATGAACGTGGAGGAAATTGCCAAAAAATTAGGTAAAGGGAAGACGGAAATCGAACTCATGCTTAAATTTCGTCAAAATCAGCAAGAATAGCTTGATTGTGAAAAACACTTATGCTATATTAACAAATGGTGTTAATACACACGCTTATGGATTTAGCCGGATGGTGCTGTTTACATACAGTTGCCGGCTGAAAATGATATAGGCGGAGGAAATAAAAACCATTAGGAGGAAACACAAATGTCAGTAATTTCAATGAAGCAATTGCTTGAAGCTGGTGTACACTTCGGACACCAAACACGCCGCTGGAACCCTAAGATGAAGAAATATATCTTCACTGAGCGTAACGGCATCTACATCATTGACCTTCAAAAGACTGTTAAGAAGGTAGAAGAAGCTTACAACTTCGTTAAGGAGCTTGCTGGAAACGGCGGTACAATCCTTTTCGTAGGAACTAAGAAACAAGCTCAAGATTCAGTTAAAGAAGAAGCAATCCGTTCTGGTATGTTCTATGTAAACCAGCGCTGGCTTGGCGGAACTTTAACAAACTTTGAAACAATCCAAAAGCGTATTGCACGTTTAAAGGATATCGAAAGAATGTCTGAAGACGGAACTTTCGAAGTTCTTCCTAAAAAAGAAGTTGTTCAATTAAAGAAAGAGCAAGAGCGCCTAGAGAAGTTCTTAGGCGGAATCAAAGACATGAAGAGCCTTCCAGATGCTCTATTCATCATTGACCCGCGCAAAGAGCGCATTGCTGTTGCAGAAGCACATAAATTAAACATCCCTATCGTTGGTATCGTTGACACTAACTGTGATCCGGATGAAATCGATGTTGTAATTCCTGCAAACGATGATGCTATCCGCGCTGTTAAATTATTAACAGGCAAAATGGCAGATGCTATCCTTGAAGCTAAACAAGGTGAAGAAGTTACAACTGCTTAATAGAAAAGCGGAAGCGCCTTGGAGCGCTGGAGCTGTAAAGCTCCAAAGTGCTTTTTCTTGATTTAAAGAAGGTGATAAGAGGGAGCACCCTTTATCACCTTTTTTTAAAGAAAAGGCTAAGTTTAGTTTTCCATACAGCTATAAATGGTAAAGATATTATTACATAACTCATTAAGGAGGATCTCATAATGGCAATTACTGCTCAAATGGTTAAAGAACTTCGTGAAAAAACAGGCGCAGGCATGATGGACTGCAAAAAAGCGCTTCAGGAAACTGATGGCGACATGGAAAAAGCAATCGACTTCCTTCGTGAAAAAGGAATCGCAAAAGCTGCTAAGAAAGGTGACCGTATTGCTGCAGAAGGTCTTACTACTGTTAAGGTGGACGGAAACGAAGCAGTTATCCTTGAAGTTAACTCTGAAACAGATTTCGTTGCTAAGAACGAAGGTTTCCAGACTCTTGTAAAAGAAATCGCTGAACATTTGCTTGCTAACAAGCCTGCTTCAGTAGAAGAAGCTGCTGGCCAGACAATGGCTAACGGTGCTACTTTAGAATCTCACATCAACAGTGCAATTGCTAAAATCGGTGAAAAGCTTTCTCTTCGCCGCTTCGAAATTAAAACAAAAACTGATAATGACGCTTTCGGTGCGTACCTTCACATGGGCGGACGCATTGGTGTGTTAACAGTTCTTGAAGGAACTACTGACGAAGATGCAGCGAAAGATGTTTCTATGCATATTGCTGCCCTAAACCCTAAATATGTTTCTCGTGATGAAGTATCACAGGATGAAGTAGAGCGTGAGCGCCAAGTATTGACTCAGCAAGCTCTTAACGAAGGCAAGCCAGAAAACATCGTTGCTAAGATGGTTGAAGGCCGCCTAGGAAAGTATTTTGAAGATGTTTGCGTTAACGACCAGGCTTTCGTTAAGAACCCTGATCAAAAAGTAGGCAAATTCGTTGAATCTAAAGGCGGAAAAATCCGTGAGTTCGTTCGCTATGAAGTTGGAGAAGGCATTGAAAAGCGTGAAGACAACTTCGCTGAAGAAGTAATGAACCAAGTTAAGAAGTAATTTTTGAATAATAATTAATCCAGCTATGATTCAGGGAACACTTTGTGTTCCCTGTTTTTCAAGAATAAGATAAAATATAGCTTAGCGAGGTGCTACCAGCAGGCGTCTGAGCTTTTTATACTACATATGGAGGTTCTTATGAGCAGCCCTAAATACAAACGCGTGGTCTTGAAGTTAAGTGGAGAAGCTTTAGCAGGAGAGCAAGGTTTCGGAATTAATCCTTCCGTGATTAAATCAATTGCTGCACAGGTTAAGGATCTGGCTGCATTAGGTGTTGAGGTAGCTGTCGTTGTCGGCGGCGGAAACATCTGGCGCGGTAAGATCGGAGAAGAAATGGGTATGGACAGAGCAAATGCCGACTATATGGGAATGCTTGCTACTGTCATGAACTCATTGGCATTGCAGGATAGCCTCGAGAATCTCGGTGTGGAGACGAGAGTTCAAACCTCAATCGAGATGAGACAGGTTGCTGAACCGTACATCCGCAGAAGAGCCATCCGCCATCTTGAGAAAAAGCGGGTTGTGATCTTTGCTGCAGGAACCGGAAATCCTTACTTCTCTACAGATACAACAGCAGCATTGCGAGCTGCAGAAATTGAAGCAGAAGTAATTTTAATGGCTAAAAACAACGTGGATGGCGTCTATTCAGCTGACCCTCGCGTTGATAAGAATGCTAAGAAATATGATGAACTTTCCTATCTTGATGTATTGAAAGAAGGATTGGCTGTCATGGACTCTACAGCCTCATCTTTATGCATGGATAACAACATTCCATTAATTGTGTTTTCAATTATGGAAAAAGGCAATATTAACCGCGCCGTAATGGGTGAAACAATCGGAACAATCGTTAGGGGGAAAAAATAATGCCAAAACAAGTTATTGCAGATGCAAAAGAAAGAATGACTAAAGCAATTTCAGCTTATACAAGGGAGCTTGCGAGCATCCGTGCTGGTAAGGCAAATGCTTCATTGCTTGATCGTATCAATGTTGATTACTATGGTGCGCCGACTCCTGTTAACCAGCTTGCTGGTGTGTCAGCTCCTGAAGCACGCCTTTTAGTGATTACTCCTTATGACAAATCCATTCTTGGAGAAATAGAAAAGGCAATCCTTAAATCTGATATCGGCTTAAATCCGTCAAATGACGGCAGCGTAATCAGACTGGCTATTCCTCAGCTTACTGAAGAGCGACGCAAAGAACTTGTTAAGGTTGTTAAAAAGGAATCAGAAGACGCAAAAGTTGCTATCCGCAATGTTCGCCGCGATGCAAATGATGACCTTAAAAAGCTTGAGAAAAATGGAGAGATCACAGAAGATGATCTTCGCGGTTTTTCTGATGACATTCAAAAACTTACTGATGACCACATCAGCAAGATTGACGAAATAACAAAAGAAAAAGAAAAAGAAATTCTTGCAGTCTAATTTACTCTATAGTGAGAACCCTCTATCAATAGGGGGTTTTTTACTCTTTGCGAGCATACATAATTTTATCATGTGTTTTTACGCTGGCTCTGCAGAAATGCAAGCCTTCCTTTCCTAAATTAAGTTACTGCTAACATACTCTTTTATAGAGATATATTTCATTAATTTTGGTATGATATTATCATGCGGAAAGAGGCATATCATAATTTTGCCATTAGAATAATCTCTAAAAGATATTATGACCGAATTTCAACTATCAATCAGCGGGGAAAAAGCCCCCACTGATTGAAGTTTCACTTTATCTTTTATCGGAGGATTAACCTATTTTAAAGGAGTAGTCTTATGTTTGATAAAATGAAGTTATGGAAGTCTCAAAACAGTTCTTCCGATCTCCGAGAGAGAGTAGAAAAAATAAAAGAATTGCAAATTCCTGAGCATGTTGCCATTATTATGGATGGGAATGGAAGATGGGCAAGAAAAAGAGCCCTTCCAAGAATTGCCGGCCATCATGAAGGAATGAAGGTTGTCCGAAAAATCACCAAATTCGCCAACGAAATTGGAGTGAAGACTTTAACTTTATATGCATTCTCTACTGAAAACTGGAAAAGGCCTAAAATGGAAGTGGACTTTCTTATGAAACTGCCTGAGGAGTTTCTGGGCACTTTCCTGCCAGAACTGGTAGAGGAGAATGTGCAAGTAAGAATGATTGGTTATTTTGACCACTTGCCTGCTCATACCCGCAATGCAGTCTCCAAAGCGATGGAAGAGACAAAAAATAACACCGGCCTAGTGTTGAACTTTGCACTTAATTATGGAAGCAGAGCCGAAATACTCGAAGCCGTCAAGCATGTCTTAAATGATTGCAAAAGTGGTATAATGGATGAAAACGAATTGAATGAAGAAAAATTCTCTTCGTACCTCATGACGGGTGGTCTGCAGGATCCTGATCTGCTGATTCGTACAAGCGGTGAAATCAGATTAAGCAATTTTATGCTTTGGCAGCTTGCATACACTGAATTCTGGTTTACAGATGTATTGTGGCCGGATTTCAATGAAGAGCAAATGCTCGAAGCAATCGAAGTATACCAAAGCCGCCAAAGGCGTTTTGGGGGAGTACAATAAAGGTGTTGAAAAATTGAATGAAGCAGCGAATTATCACAGCAATTATATTTGGAGCAGTCCTCCTGCCTGTAATTATCTATGGAGGAATGCCAATCATCATCCTTGCATACTTGCTGGCATCCATTGCATTATATGAATTATTGAAAATGAGAAATTTAAGCATATTCTCGATTCCAGGCATTATTTCTTTACTATTATTGTGGGCTTTCCTTTTGCCTAAAGAATTTCAGCCAATCCTGGATGATTTGAATTATACAAAAATTGAGGTAGCTCTTTTTGGAGTGCTTCTTTTCTTAACGTATACAGTCGCAACAAAAAATAAATTTACTTTTGATGATGTAGCTTTTTCCATAATGTCTACCTTATATGTTGGCATTGGGTTCTATTATTTTATGGAGACCCGCTTCGCTGATCAAGGTCTGACATATCTCTTTTTTGCATTATTCCTTATTTGGGCAACAGATTCAGGCGCCTACTTTATAGGGAAAGCAATGGGAAAGAAGAAGCTTTGGCCTGAAATTAGCCCCAATAAGACTGTGGAAGGGTCACTTGGCGGTGTAGTCTGTGCTCTTGCAGTGGCTGTATTATTTATTATCTTCACAGATATTGATGAGTCCCTGCTGGGATTATTAGTGATTACAGCCATCCTGTCAGCGTTTGGGCAAATAGGGGATTTAGTAGAATCAGCATTAAAGCGTCATTATAATGTAAAAGACTCAGGAAATATTCTGCCTGGCCATGGCGGGATTCTGGACCGTTTTGACAGCTTATTATTTGTTCTGCCGTTGCTCCACTTTTTTCACTTGCTGTAAATCAATTGGCCAGAATAGTGTACATCTGAATAATAGATGATAACTGTCTAGCTCCAGCGCCTGCCACCTAGAGTTGTCAAACAGATTATTTTAAAAAGCCAACACTTGTTGGGGGCCGGCTAGGCGCTTCCGCTTTTCTAATAGGAGGAGACTATGAAACATATCAGTTTAATGGGTGCAACAGGGTCAATTGGTACCCAGACTCTGGATATAATAAAGGAACACCCTGAGGAATTTAAGCTCGCGGCCATGTCTGCAGGCAGAAATATAGATCTTGCCCGGAAAATTATCCGTGACTTTCAACCTGACCTTGTCTCACTTTCAGAAAAAAGTTCTGCTGAGACTCTTAAAGCTGAGTTTCCCGGCATAACATTTACATATGGACATGAAGGTTTGATAGAAGTAGCTGTTTATCCGAAATCTGACATATTAGTTAATGCAGTTTTAGGCAGCATAGGACTTGATTCCACATTGCAGGCGATTGAGGAAAAGAAGACAATTGCCATCGCAAATAAAGAAACACTTGTGACTGCCGGCCATTTGGTTATGGAAGCAGCGAAGCGAAATGGTGTAATGCTTCTTCCCGTAGACAGTGAACACTCTGCAATTTTTCAATCTCTGCAGGGGGAAATAGAGAAAAATATCGAAAGGCTCATTCTGACAGCTTCTGGAGGAAGCTTCAGAGACCGTTCCCGCAAGGAATTAGAAAATGTTACAGTTGAGGAGGCGCTTAATCATCCGAATTGGTCAATGGGAGCAAAAATAACCATTGATTCAGCCACTATGATGAATAAGGGACTTGAAGTAATTGAGGCACATTGGCTTTTCTCTATGGATTACAGTAAAATAGATGTCCTTCTCCATAAAGAAAGCATTATCCATTCCATGGTGGAATACCATGACAGCAGTGTAATCGCACAGCTTGGCACCCCTGATATGAGAGTACCTATTCAGTATGCTTTAACTTATCCAGACAGGCTGCCGCTGCGAACAGCACACCGGCTGAATCTTGCTGAAATTGGTAAGCTTCACTTTGCAGAAATGGACTTTGAACGTTTCCGCTGCCTGAAGTTTGCCTATGAGGCCGGAAAAGCTGGCGGATCTATGCCAGCCGTATTAAATGCAGCAAATGAAGCTGCTGTTGCTGCATTCTTAGATGGAAAGATTACCTTCCTGCAAATAGAAGATTTCATCGAAAGAGCATTGGGCAGCCATGACATTATTTCAAATCCAAGTCTTGATGAGATCCGGGAAACAGATTTGGAAACAAGGAAATATGTTAACTCGCTTCTATAAGCTTGTGTTCAATTGCTGAAGGGTGACAGCCGGAATAACTTTCACTAACACTCACCTGTGGCATTTGAACAACCTCTAAAAAAAGGTGGTTAAAACTTGAGTACAGTAATAGCCTTTATTGTTATTTTTGGGGCACTGGTATTTTTCCATGAACTGGGACATTTAATATTTGCAAAAAGAGCAGGAATTCTTTGCCGCGAGTTTGCTATTGGATTCGGTCCTAAAGTGTTTTCATTTAAAAAAGATGAAACGGTTTATACGATTCGACTTCTGCCAATAGGCGGATTTGTGCGCATGGCCGGTGAAGATCCTGAAATGGTGGAAATCAAACCTGGCTATCGCATCGGCTTGATCCTTGATGATAACGAGGAAGTAAGCAAGATTATTTTAAACAATAAAGATAAATATCCTGATGCACGGATTGTTGAAGTTGAAGATGCTGATATTGAACATGCCCTTGAAATTAAAGGATTTGTTGAGGGCGAAGAGGATGAGTCCATTCAAGTGTTTAAAATCAGCCGCTCAGCTGTACTGGTTGAGGGTGGAACTGAAACGCTTATTGCCCCGTATGACCGTCAATTCGCATCAAAGACATTGGGTCAGAGAACAATGGCTATTTTCGCAGGTCCTATGATGAATTTTGTACTGGCTTTTATCGTTTTTGTTCTTATAGCCTTATTGCAGGGAATTCCAACTAATGAACCTGCTCTGGGCAAGCTGACGCCTGATGGTGCGGCTTATGAAGCTGGTCTTAAGGAAGGCGATTTGGTTCAAAGTGTAGATGGAGCAGAAATTTCAAGCTGGTCAGATGTAGTAGAGATCATTAGACAGAGTCCAAGTGAAGAATTAGAGTTTTTAGTGGAAAGAAACGGCCAGGAGCTTACAATACCGGTTACTCCAAAGGTGCAGGATGTTGAAGGTGAAAAGATTGGAATTATCGGCGTCTATAGCCCGATGGAGAAATCACCTTTAAAAGCCATTACCTATGGAGCCGAGGAAACTTATTTCTGGACAAAAGAAATCTTTGTCATGCTTGGCAAGCTTGTCACTGGACAGTTTTCAATTGATGCATTGTCAGGCCCGGTAGGCATCTACGTTTCAACAGATACAGTAGCCAAATCTGGTATCTATTACTTAATGAAATGGGCAGGCATCCTAAGTATTAATCTGGGAATTATGAACCTGCTTCCAATACCGGCTCTCGATGGAGGAAGATTAATGTTCTTTGCTGTTGAGGCTGTCAGAGGAAAGCCGATTGACCGCCATAAAGAGGGAATGGTCCACTTTATAGGTTTTGCCCTTTTAATGCTATTAATGCTGGTGGTCACTTGGAATGATATTCAGAGATTTTTCCTGTAAAACATATTAGAGCTGCATATAAAAGAAGGGTGAAGTCTCTGGTCTCAGGAAGCAATTAAGCTTTTTCTGTTGGCCGGGGCACCCTTCTTTTGTTGAAAATGCAGTTCCATACATAATTTAATTGAGGTGCTAATAAATGAAACAGAGCATGATGCTTATTCCTACATTAAAAGAAGTGCCAGCTGATGCAGAAATACGAAGCCATCAGTTATTGCTAAGAGCTGGCTTTATCCGCCAGAATGCTAGCGGAATATATAGCTACATGCCTTTAGCAAAAAAAGTTCTGCAAAAGGTTGAAGCCATTATCAGGGAAGAAATGGATAATGCAGGGGCATCTGAGCTTTTAATGCCGGCCCTTCAGCTTGCAGAACTATGGCAAGAATCCGGGCGCTGGTATACATATGGACCAGAGCTGATGAGAATGAAGGATCGCCATGATCGCGAATTCGCTCTGGGTGCCACTCATGAAGAAGTAATCACAAGCCTGGTTCGTGATGCAGTTAAATCGTATAAGAAATTGCCATTGGCGCTTTATCAGATTCAGACAAAGTTCCGTGATGAAAAGCGTCCTCGCTTCGGACTTTTGCGCGGGCGTGAGTTCATTATGAAGGATGCATATTCTTTTCATGCATCTTCAGAAAGCCTTGCTGAAATGTATGATAAGCTTTATACAGCTTATTCCAATGTGTTCAGACGCTGCGGTCTGAACTTCAGGGCTGTTATTGCAGACTCTGGAGCAATGGGCGGCAAAGATACACATGAATTCATGGTTCTATCCGATGTTGGCGAAGATACGATCGCTTACTCAGATATTTCCGATTACGCAGCCAATATTGAAATGGCTCCAGTCATTGCACAGTATAAGAAGAGCGACGAGGTGGCCAAGGAGCTTGAAAGAGCAGCAACAGAGAATCAAAAAACGATTGAAGAAGTTTCATCCTTCCTGAACGTCTCTAAACAGCAGTGCATAAAGACGCTTCTATTCAAAGCCGATGAAAAATATATTCTTGTTCTTGTTCGCGGTGACCATGAAGTGAATGAAATCAAGCTAAAAAATCTGCTTGAGGCAGCTGACGTGGAGCTTGCTGGTGCAAAAGAGACAAAGCAAGTAATGGGCTGTGCTGTTGGTTCTTTAGGACCTATTGGAGTGAAAGAAATTGATATTATCGCAGATCATGCAGTGGAAGCTATTGTGAATGGTGTATGCGGCGCCAATGAAGAAGGAATTCATTATATCCATGTTAATCCAGAGCGTGATTTCAGCGTAACCCAATATGCGGATCTTCGTTTCATTCAAGAGGGCGACCCTACACCAGATGGACAAGGTACAATTCAATTTGCAAAAGGAATTGAAGTTGGCCATATTTTTAAGCTGGGCACACGGTATAGTGAAGCAATGGAAGCAACTTATCTTGATGAAAACGGAAGAACCCAGCCGATGATTATGGGATGCTATGGAATTGGAGTTTCACGCACAATGGCTGCTGTTGCCGAGCAGTTCAATGATGAGAACGGCTTTGTCTGGCCTCGTTCACTGGCTCCATTCGACTTGCATCTAATTCCTATCAACATGAAGGACGAAGCTCAAGCTTCTCTTGCTGAGGAATTATATTCAATGTTGAAGAACGATTGTTATGAAGTATTAATGGACGACAGACAGGAGCGCCCAGGCGTCAAATTTGCAGATTCCGACCTTATTGGCTTGCCTATCCGCATAACTGTCGGCAAAAAAGCTTCAGAAGGCATCGTCGAAGTGAAAGCAAGAAAAACAGGTGAACTGCAGGAAATCCACAAAGATCAGCTTGCAGAAAAAATCGCTGAAATGATGTCAGCACTTTAAAACATAAGCATACTGTACCTTTTAGTTCAGACTCTAAAAACGGATTCCAAATGGAATCCGTTTTTTCAATCACTAGCAGAATCTATATGTTATAATTAAGTCCGTCTGTCTATTTATAATTTGATCAACAAATAAATTATACTTAAATAATAGAAATCAAGATTATTGGATGGGAGAGAGAAAGATGAGCGAACCTTCTAGATTTCAGCTCTTGCTCCAGCAGATGCAGCTAACTGAAGATGCCTTTGTGCAGCACTTTCATGATGCCCAGATCGAAAGGGTCATAGTCGAAAGACATTCACGGAAATGGCATTTTTATTTTTCCTTCCCGAAGATTGTTCCTTGCAGTATATATAGCCGCTTCACAGATCAGCTGGAAAAGACATTTTCCCATATTGCAGAAATTTCTTATAGCATATCTGTGAAAAATCAGGATTTTACTGAACAGCTTATTCTGGAATATTGGCATAACTGCATCAAAGAGATGGATGGAATGGCGCCGCCGCTCATAAAGCTCTTGAATGAACAGGTTCCTTCAGCACAGGGCAACAAACTTATCATTAAAGTTCGAAATGAACTTGAAGGACTATCAATCAAGAAGAAGTATGCAGGCACCATTTCAGAAGTTTTTCAAGTTTTTGGCTTTCCGGCCTTAACAGTTGATACAGAAGTATCTTCGGAAGGATCCAATGAAGAATATGAAAAATTTATGGAGGCCAAACGCAAAGAAGACCAGGAGCGCGGTCTCCAGGCAGCGATCGAGATGCAGAAGAAAGAAGCTGAAGCAGAATCTGCAGATCCTTCAGCACCACAGGGTCCTCTCACAATTGGCCTTACAATAAAAGACGATGCAGATTACCGCAAATTGATTGATATTGTCGATGAAGAACGCCGCGTAGCCATTGAGGGCTATGTATTTGCCGCAGAAACGAGAGAGCTTCGCAGCGGCCGGACACTCTTAACTTTTAAAATTACTGATTACACTAGCTCCATTCTTGTCAAAATGTTCTCAAGGGACAAAGAGGATGCAGCTTTATTCCAGCATGTTCAAAAAGGAATGTGGCTAAAGGTCCGCGGCAGCATTCAAAATGATACATTTGTCCGTGACCTGGTGATGATCGGAAACGATATAAATGAGATTAAGCCTATTCAAAGACAGGATACTGCGTCTGCTGACGAAAAAAGGGTCGAGCTTCACCTTCATACGCCAATGAGCCAAATGGATGCAGTTTCATCTGTAAGTGCCCTTGTTTCACAGGCAAAAAAATGGGGACACAAAGCTGTAGCCATTACAGATCATGCTGTAGCTCAATCATTCCCTGAAGCCTATGGTGCCGGGAAAAAGAATGATATTAAGATTCTATACGGCATAGAAGTGAACCTTGTTGATGATGGTGTGCCGATTGCCTATAATGATGCGCATCGTAAGCTTACTGAAGATACTTATGTTGTATTTGACGTTGAGACAACCGGTTTATCAGCTGTTTATGATACCATTATTGAGCTTGCCGCTGTTAAGATTCATGATGGTGAAATCATTGATCGTTTTGAATCCTTTGCAAACCCTCATCATCCGCTATCAGCAACAACCATAAACTTGACTGGAATCACAGATGATCTCGTGGAAAATGCACCTGAAGTAGAAGAGGTTTTGAAGAAGTTTCATGAGTGGGCAGAAGACGCTGTTTTGGTAGCCCATAACGCTTCCTTCGACATGGGCTTCTTGAATGTCGGCTATAAAAAGATTGGCATTGGAAAGGCACCTAACCCTGTTATTGATACACTTGAACTGGCACGCTTTTTATATCCCGACATGAAGAATCACCGTCTTAACACCCTTGCGAAAAAGTTTGATGTTGAGCTTACTCAGCATCACCGTGCCATATATGACGCAGAAGCAACAGGGTATTTGCTTCTAAAAATGCTTAAGCATGCAGATGAAAAAGGAATAGAATACCATGATCAGCTCAATAATAATATGGGGCAGGGAAATGCCTATCAGCGCGCAAGACCGGCTCATTGCACCCTTCTTGCCCAGACTGAGGCAGGGCTGAAAAATCTCTTTAAACTCGTATCGATCTCGCATCTTGAATACTTTTACAGAGTGCCCCGCATTCCAAGATCAGTCCTTCAAAAGCATCGTGAAGGAATACTTGTTGGATCAGGATGCGACAAGGGTGAAGTTTTTGAAGGCATGATGCAGAAATCTCCAGATGAAGTGGAAGATACAGCGCAATTCTATGACTATCTTGAAGTTCATCCAAAAGAAGTCTATGCGCATCTTTTGGAACTGGAACTTGTAAGAGATGAGAAAGCGCTTGAAGAAATCATCGGAAATATTGTAAAACTTGGGGATAAGCTAGAACTTCCGGTTGTGGCGACAGGCAATGTCCACTATCTGAATCCAAATGATAAAATCTATCGGAAAATCCTTGTTAATTCACAAGGTGGTGCAAATCCGCTGAATCGCCATCAGCTCCCAGATGTTCATTTCAGGACGACAAATGAAATGCTTGACACTTTTTCATTTCTTGGTAAAGAAAAAGCGAAGGAAATCGTGGTTGAGAATACGAACAAAATAGCGGATATGATTGAAGAGATTAAGCCGATTAAAGATGATTTGTATACGCCAAAAATTGAGGGCGCAGATGAAGAAATGCGGAGCATGAGTTACGGGATGGCGAGAAGAATCTATGGTGATCCGCTTCCTGAAATAGTTGAAGCCCGTCTTGAAAAAGAACTTAAAAGTATTATTGGACATGGGTTCGCGGTTATCTATCTGATCTCTCATAAACTTGTAAAAAAATCACTGGATGATGGCTATCTTGTTGGTTCCCGGGGATCAGTAGGCTCTTCTTTTGTTGCGACGATGACCGAAATAACAGAGGTTAATCCGCTCCCGCCGCATTACATTTGCCCGGAATGCAAAACTTCCGAGTTTTTCAATGACGGGTCAGTGGGCTCCGGTTTCGACCTGCCTGACAAAGATTGCCCGAACTGTGGGGCAAAATATAAAAAAGATGGACATGATATCCCGTTTGAAACGTTCCTTGGCTTCAAAGGTGATAAGGTACCCGATATTGACTTGAACTTCTCGGGTGAGTATCAGCCGAGAGCACATAATTACACGAAGGTGCTATTCGGGGAAGATTATGTATATCGTGCAGGTACAATCGGTACTGTTGCCGATAAAACGGCTTATGGATATGTGAAAGCATATCAGCAGGACAACAATCTGCAAATCAGGGGAGCAGAAATTGATAGGCTGGCTTCAGGATGTACCGGGGTAAAACGAACAACCGGACAGCATCCGGGGGGGATCATCGTAGTTCCTGATTACATGGACATTTTTGACTTTTCACCTATTCAGTTTCCTGCCGACGACCGGACATCTGAATGGAAGACTACTCACTTTGACTTCCATTCGATTCATGATAATTTATTAAAGCTTGATATACTCGGACACGATGATCCGACGGTTATCAGGATGCTTCAGGATCTTAGTGGCATTGATCCTAAAACAATCCCAACAGATGACCCTGAAGTAATGAAAATTTTTAGCGGTCCGGAAACGCTTGGTGTGACCGAAGAGCAAATCATGTGTAAAACAGGAACGCTTGGCATACCGGAGTTTGGTACGCGATTTGTCCGCCAGATGCTTGAAGATACAAAACCTACTACTTTCTCAGAACTTGTCCAGATTTCAGGCCTCTCGCATGGTACGGATGTCTGGCTCGGCAATGCCCAGGAACTGATTCATAATAATATTTGTAACTTAAGTGAAGTAATCGGCTGCCGTGATGATATTATGGTCTACTTAATCTATCAGGGACTTGAGCCTGCTTTTGCTTTTAAGATTATGGAATCAGTCCGTAAGGGTAAGGGCCTTAGCGATGAAATGGAAGCGGAAATGAGAAAGAATGAAGTGCCGGAATGGTATATAGATTCCTGCAAAAAGATTAAATACATGTTCCCAAAAGCTCACGCCGCGGCCTATGTATTAATGGCTGTCCGGATCGCGTACTTTAAAGTGCACAATCCGCTTTTATACTATGCTGCATACTTCACTGTCCGCGCAGAGGACTTTGATGTTGATGCGATGGTTAAAGGATCACAGGCAATCCGGGCGCTCATTGAAGAAATCAACGCAAAGGGACTTGATGCTTCAACAAAAGAAAAGAACTTATTAACCGTAATGGAACTGGCTTTGGAAATGAATGAAAGGGGATTTAATTTCCAAAAGGTGGACTTATACCGATCAAGTGCAAATGAGTTTATTATTGACGGAAATTCTTTAATTCCTCCATTTAATTCGATTCCAGGATTGGGAACGAACGCCGCATTCAATATTGTTAAAGCCAGAGAAGAAGGGGAATTCCTATCCAAGGAAGACCTGCAGCAGCGCGGAAAAGTGTCCAAGACGATTATTGAATACCTGGATAACCACGGCTGCCTGGAATCCCTTCCGGAGCAAAATCAGCTTTCACTATTCTAAAAAAGAGAGCAGACAGTGTTCCAAACCCATATGCTGACAGCTATTCCATTTGCATTAAAAAATTGGTTATGGTATAGTTTTATTGGAAATACTAAGAATAACTCTCGCAAAAGGAAGAGTGGGGCAACCCACTCTTTCGTGTTGTGTACGGTTTTTTCCTGAATATCATAATAAAACTTCTGAAAAAACAAGAGCTATCAATCCGAGAAAAAGGAGGGAAATGAATGAGCAAAGTGACTGAAACGGTGGAACTATTAGTCACCCCTATTGTGGATGAACTTAATTTAGAATTAGTCGACATTGAATATGTTAAAGAAGGGAAAGACTGGTTCCTTCGCGTATTTATTGATAAAGAAACAGGTGTTGATATTGAGGAGTGCGGAACGGTAAGTGAAAGGCTAAGTGAAAAGCTGGATGCTGAAGATCCGATTCCTTACAACTATTTCTTGGAAGTTTCATCACCGGGAGCTGAACGCCCTCTAAAGAAAGACAGTGATTTTGTTAAAGCAATCGGCAAAAATGTTTTCATTAAAACATACGAGCCGATTGAAGGAGAAAAGACGTTCGAAGGTGTATTGACATATTTTGACGGCGATACCGTTACGGTTGAAGTTAAAATCAAAACGAGGAAGAAAAGTATCGAAATTCCTTATGAAAAGGTAGCCAATGCCCGTTTAGCCGTTGTTTTCTAATGACAGCTGATTGCGGGCTTGCTTATTAATAAAAGCGGAAGCGCCTTGCTCACGGAGGACCGGCTTGTGACCTCGAGGGGATAGGCGCTGGAGCTAGACAGTTATCGACGTTCAAAAACCTATACTTACTTGTCTTATTAATAAAAGCAAATTGCTGCTAAGGATTATTTTATAGGAGAAATAAAGGGGGATAAAAATCTCATGAGCAGTGAACTTTTGGATGCTCTGACATTGCTTGAGAAAGAAAAAGGCATTTCTCGCGATGTGATTATCGAAGCAATTGAAGCTGCATTGGTGTCAGCCTACCGCAGAAACTTTAACCAGGCGCAGAATGTGCGCATTGATTTAAACCTTGGAAACGGGACAATGAGAGTCTTTGCACGTAAAGAGGTAGTGGATGAAGTGTTTGATCCGCGTCTTGAAATTTCAGTTGAAGATGCTCAAAAAATCAACCCGAACTACCAGGTGGAAGATGTCGTTGAAATGGAAGTAACACCTAAGGACTTTGGGCGCATAGCTGCCCAGACTGCCAAGCAGGTTGTTACACAGCGTGTCCGTGAAGCGGAGAGAGGCATCATTTATTCTGAATTTATCGACCGTGAAGAAGATATCATGACGGGGATTGTTCAGCGTACAGATCCTAAGTTCATCTATGTGAGCCTTGGAAAGATTGAAGCGATCCTTCCGGCGAACGAACAAATGCCAAATGAGCGTTATCAGCCCCATGACCGAATTAAAGTCTTTATTACAAAAGTAGAAAAGACAACAAAAGGACCACAGATCTTTGTAAGCAGAACACATCCAGGCCTGCTGAAGAGATTATTTGAAATTGAAGTGCCTGAAATCTATGATGGAACTGTTGAAATCAAATCCGTTGCCCGTGAGGCAGGGGACCGTTCAAAGATCTCCGTTCATTCAGACAACGAAGAAGTAGATCCGGTTGGTTCATGTGTAGGACCTAAGGGCACACGTGTACAGGCGGTTGTTAATGAGCTTAAGGGCGAAAAGATTGATATTGTGAAATGGTCTTCAGATCCGGTTGTTTTCGTTGCCAATGCACTAAGCCCTTCAAAAGTGCTTGACGTAATCGTAAATGAAGAAGACAAAGCTACAACGGTTGTTGTACCGGATTATCAGCTTTCATTGGCAATCGGAAAGCGCGGTCAGAATGCAAGACTTGCAGCCAAGCTTACAGGCTGGAAAATCGACATCAAATCCGAAACAGATGCCCGTGAATCCGGAATTTATCCGCGGGAAGAAACTCTGTTGAATTTTGATAATGAAAACGAAGACTACGAAAATGATGCAGACTTCGATTTTCAGGATGAGATTTTAGAGGAAAAAGAATAAGGAAGAGGTGAATGATCGTGAACAATCGTAAAAAAGTTCCTTTGCGAAAATGTGTCGCTACCGGTGAAATGAGGCCGAAAAAAGAACTCGTTCGCATCGTTCGCTCCAAAGAAGGAGAAGTATCTGTAGACCCGACCGGAAAAAAATCAGGTCGCGGGGCTTATCTTTCCAAAGAAAAGGAAGCAGTTTTGTTAGCAAAAAAGAAGAATATCTTAGCCAATCATTTAGAAGTTTCCATAGATGATAAGATCTATGAAGAACTCTTGGAGTTAATAGAGAAGGAGAAACGGCAATCCAAATGAACTCAAATCAATGGATGTCATTGCTTGGCTTAGCCAATCGGGCACGGAAAATTACTTCGGGAGAAGAGCTTGCTGTTAAAGAGATCAGAAACGGCAAAGCAAAGCTTGTATTGCTGTCTGCAGATGCATCCGCAAATACGGCAAAGAAAGTTACAGATAAATGTAAATCATTCGGGGTTCCTTATAAGCTTATTCAAAACCGGGAGATGCTCGGCCAGGCTATAGGGAAAGAAGCCCGCGTTGTTGTGGCAGTGTTAGATGCCGGATTTGCAAAAAAGCTGTTAACGTTGCTCGATTAATACTAGCGGGGGTGAAAGTATGAGTAAAATGCGCGTTTATGAATATGCGAAAAAACATAACATTTCAAGCAAGGATGTTATTACTAAATTAAAAGATATGGATATTGAGGTTTCCAATCATATGACTACGATTGAGCCTGCTGCTGTCCAGAAACTTGACGGCATCTTCATCAAGAATGATAGCCAGTCTCAAAAGCAAAACAAACCTCAAAATCAGCAGAAGCCGCAAGGAAATGCAAAACCGGCTGCCAATAATAATGCTGATAAAAATTCATCGGCACCTAAGAACAAGCCTCAGAATAAATCCGGTGAAAACAGAAATCAGGGACAGGGCAGCCAGTCCGGCAAAAACTTCTCCGGCAATACCCGGGGCAATAACAACAACAACAATAACAATAGAAACAATAATAACAACAGAAATAATAACCGAAACAACAATAAGAATAAAAACAATAAAGGCAAACAGCAGCAGCACACTCAAAGTGCCCCAGCTCCTAAGAAAGTGAAGGAGCTTCCTTCAAAAATTACTTTCAGCGAATCACTGACAGTAGCGGAACTGGCAAAGAAGCTGCACCGCGAACCTTCTGAAATCATTAAAAAGCTTTTCATGCTTGGTGTAATGGCAACCATTAACCAGGATCTGGACAAAGATGCCATTGAACTGATTGCAAGTGAATACGGTGTGGAAGTAGAAGAAGAAGTATTGGTTGATACAACTGACCTTGAAGTATACTTCACAGAAGATGAAAATACTGAGCTTGTTGAACGCCCATCTGTCGTAACAATCATGGGACACGTTGACCATGGGAAAACAACATTGCTTGACTCTATCCGCAACACAAAAGTAACTGCTGGAGAAGCAGGCGGAATCACTCAGCATATCGGTGCTTATCAAGTAGAAGAAAACGGCAAAAAGATTACTTTCCTTGATACTCCTGGACACGCTGCGTTTACAACAATGCGTGCCCGCGGTGCAAAGATTACCGATATTACAATTCTTGTTGTTGCAGCAGATGACGGTGTTATGCCGCAAACAGTTGAAGCAATCAACCATGCAAAAGCAGCAGAAGTCCCAATCATCGTAGCTGTAAACAAAATGGATAAAGAAGCAGCAAACCCTGACCGTGTAATGCAGGAATTAACTGAGCATAACCTTGTTCCAGAGGCATGGGGCGGAGACACGATCTTTGTTCCGATCTCAGCTATAAAAGGCGATGGAATTGATGAGCTTCTTGAAATGATTCTTCTTGTAGGCGAAGTGGAAGAATACAAAGCAAACCCTGATCGCAATGCGGTTGGTACAGTTATTGAAGCGCAGCTTGATAAAGGCCGCGGTTCTGTTGCGACGCTTCTTGTACAAAACGGTACTTTGAAGGTAGGAGATCCTATCGTTGTCGGAAACACATTTGGACGTGTCCGTGCAATGGTTAATGATCTTGGCCGCCGTGTGAAAACTGCAGAACCTTCTACACCAGTTGAAATTACTGGTCTTAATGAAGTTCCTCAAGCCGGTGACCGCTTCGCTGTTCTAGACGATGAAAAGACAGCCCGCCAGATAGGTGAAGCCCGTGCACAGCAAGCTTTGCAGGCTCAAAGAAATGAAAAAACTCGAGTAAGTCTGGATAACTTGTTTGAACATATGAAACAAGGGGAAATGAAAGACTTAAACATCGTTGTTAAAGCGGATGTTCAAGGTTCTGCGGAAGCATTAACTGCAGCACTTCATAAAATAGATGTAGAAGGCGTAAATGTGCGTATCCTTCATACCGGTGTAGGTGCAATTAATGAGTCTGACATCACTTTGGCTGCAGCTTTCAATGCTATTGTTATCGGGTTTAATGTCCGTCCTGACAATAATGCAAAACGTGCAGCAGATGCTGAAGATGTAGATATCCGTCTTCACCGCATCATTTATAAAGTAATCGAGGAAATTGAATTGGCGATGCAGGGCATGCTTGATCCTGAGTTCGAAGAAAAAATCATCGGCCAGGCTGAAGTCCGCCAGACTTTTAAAGTATCCAAAATCGGTACAATCGCAGGTTCGTATGTCACAGACGGAAAAATCACACGTGACAGCGGTGTCCGCTTAATACGCGATGGTGTTGTTATTTTTGAAGGGGAAGTTGACGCTCTTAAGCGCTTCAAAGATGACGCGAAAGAAGTAGCTCAAGGCTATGAATGCGGTATTACCATCAAAAACTTCAATGACGTTAAAGAAGGCGACGTTATCGAAGCATATATTATGGAAGAAGTGGAACGTTAATGATAATTGGGCTTGCTGCCTGTGAATGTATCATTTACGACACACATTCTTTGAAAGAAAAACGGGCTGTTTTGCAGCGAATACTAACCCGGCTGAAGCAAAAGTACAATGTATCTGTATCTGAGGTGGACTATCAGGATCTGTGGCAGCGGACAAAAATTGCCATTGTAGCCGTTTCGTCCTCCCAGGTTTCAACGGAGCATGAATTGCAAAATGCCCTGAAGATGATTGATTCGTTCCCTGAAATTGAACGGACAATCACAGATTTAGAGTGGCTTTAAGAAGAGGTGATATAGAATGAGCCTTAGAGCAAATCGAGTTGGAGAACAAATGAAGAAAGAACTGGGCGAAATCATCGGCCGGAAAATAAAGGACCCGCGGGTTGGATTTGTAACAGTCACCGATGTTCAAGTTACCGGGGATCTCCAGCAGGCAACCGTATTTATCTCAGTTCTGGGTGATGAGGAGCAGAGGGAAAATACGCTTCGCGGGCTGGCTAAAGCTAAAGGCTTTATCCGATCTGAAATTGGCCAGCGAATCCGGCTGAGAAAAACACCGGAAATTCTATTCGAATTCGATGAATCAATCGACTACGGAAACCGCATTGAGTCATTGCTTCATCAGATTCAGGACGAAGGCCGCTCCAAAGATGAAGAACGCTCCAAAAAAGAAGAATAATGGAATGGATAGACATTTTGTCTATCCATTTTTTTCTAAACACAATAAGAAGGTGAACATGTTATGGAAGGAATTTTGCCGCTTTTTAAACCTAAAGGAATGACATCCCATGATTGTGTCTTCAGGCTCCGGAAGATTTTGCGGATGAAAAAAATCGGCCATACCGGTACACTCGATCCTGACGTTACCGGGGTTCTCCCAATCTGCCTCGGCAGGGCTACAAAGGTGGCTGAATACATAACAGATGCAGGAAAGTCTTATGAGGGGGAAGTTACCCTGGGTTTTTCTACAACTACAGAAGATGCATCAGGAGAAGTGGTCGAAAGACAGGACGTTGCAGCTCCTATTTCCAGGAAACAAATAGAGGAAGTGCTGCAAAGCCTGACAGGCGAAATCACACAGACCCCTCCAATGTATTCAGCTGTAAAAGTGAATGGGAAACGCCTCTATGAATATGCAAGACAGGGTATAGAGGTGGAACGTCCAACAAGGAAAGTCACTATTTACTCAATCGAGCTGCTCGATGACAGGGAAGTGTTTGAGGGTGAGAATCTTACCTTCCGTTTCCGTGTTGCCTGCAGCAAAGGTACCTATATCCGTACGCTTGCTGTTATGATTGGGATCGAGCTTGGTTACCCTGCCCATATGTCTGAGCTGATAAGAATCCAGTCTGCCTCACTGACACTTGAAGATTGCTTTACTTTTGAAGAGATAGAAGACAGGGTAGAGAAGGGAACAATGACCGAGGTTCTTCGCCCTATGGAAGCCGCGCTTTCTCATTTGCCGAAATTTCAAATAAGTGATAAAGTAGCAGAGAAAGTAAAAAATGGGGCTGTATTAACTATCCCTGATCATTTGCTTGACACCAATGGCCCAATCGCAGTGGAAACAAAGGAAGGCTTCGTTCTGGCCATCTATGAGCATCACCCGCGCAAACCAGGGGTAATGAAGCCGGTAAAGGTGTTAAGGAATGATCAATAGGCACTCGTTCGAAAGCTGTGCATTTTTATAGGTCCAGGCTCTGTAGAAAAAGGTGAATCAATAGTATGGAAGTCATTTATATACATCATCCCCATAGAATGGATAGAAACGACATGCCTGAGATGGCAATAGCACTAGGATATTTTGATGGAGTTCATCTTGGCCATCAGAAAGTCATCCATGAAGCAAAATCAATAGCTGAACAAAAAGGATTAAAAAGCGCAGTCATGACATTCAACCTGCATCCCTCTGTTGTTTTGGGGAAAAGCGTTCAGCATGTGGAGTATATTACGCCTCTTGAGGATAAGATCGCCATTATGGCTGATCTGGACATAGATTATTTATTCGTTATCAATTTTACAAGGGAATTTGCAAATCTCTTACCGCAGGAATTTGTTGATCAGTATCTCATTGGCCTTAATGCAAAACATGTTGTTGCAGGCTTTGATTATTCCTACGGACGGATGGGACGCGGCACAATGGAAACGCTTTTGTTCCATTCAAGGGATCAATTTGATTATTCGGTCGTTGAAAAACTTGCAAAAGAAGACGAAAAAATCAGCTCTACGCTAATCAGGAAATACATCCGTGAAGGGAAAACAGATGAGCTCCCCGGTCTTTTAGGAAGATATTATAAGACTTCGGGAGTGGTTGTCCATGGCGATAAAAGAGGCCGTACAATCGGCTTTCCTACAGCGAATGTAAATATTTCTGATGACTATATCATCCCGCCGTCCGGTGTGTATGCTGTAAAATTCTTAGTGGATGGCAGCTGGTTTGAAGGTGTATGCAATGTTGGCTATAAACCTACTTTTAATAAGGAAAAAGGGGACAGGCCATCTGTTGAAGTCCATATATTCGATTTCACTTCAGATATTTATGGCAAGAAGGTTTCGGTTGAATGGCATAAACACCTTAGAAGTGAAAAGAAATTTGCAGGTGTTCAGGAATTAGTCCCGCAAATTGAAAAGGATAAACAGCAGACAGAGCAATATTTTAAGAAAAACAGGGTTTAGCCTTGCTTTTTGTCATAAAAAGTTGTATTCTAAGTAACGTACCAAATGAACCTTTGCTTGGCAAGTCGAGTCACCGACGCTTGCTCAGTAACAGGGGATTGAAATTTTAGGAGGTGAACCGGATGGCAATCACTAAAGAACGTAAAAATGAGCTAATCAATGAGTTCAAAACTCATGAAAGCGACACTGGATCTCCAGAAGTTCAAATCGCTGTCCTTACTGAAGAAATCAACAATTTGAACGACCATTTACGTACTCACAAGAAAGATCACCACTCACGTCGCGGTCTTTTGAAAATGGTTGGTAAGCGCCGTAACCTATTAACTTACCTTCGCAACAAAGACGTTGCTCGATACCGTGAGTTAATCAATAAGCTTGGCTTACGTCGATAATCAACAGAAGCGGGATTTTTTCCCGCTTTTTTATTAGCTTTAAAAAGTTGAATTTTGTTCCAGATCATGAGCTTTTTGCAAGTTTGTACATACATATATTGTTCTTATTTTAGCAAACGGGAATTTTGTGCATACTATTAGATGCCTAATTTAATTATGATTAAAGAGCATTTCATGCTTTTATATAAAAACTGGACTGCTGGCAATGCAAAGCGCTGTACTGAGTATGCTTCGCTTCTTTTGCAGCCATGTCAGAATTATCTGCAGCTTATGCAGGATAAATAACAATTGAATGGACCAGGCAGACTAGACGCCTGTTCTTAAGTGAATGCAGAGAGGGGTACATTTATGGGACAAGATAAACATGTCTACAGCATTGATTGGGCTGGGCGCAAATTGACCGTTGAGGTTGGCCAGCTGGCTAAACAGGCTAACGGTGCCGTTTTAGTGCGCTATGGCGATACTGTAGTCTTGAGCACTGCTACAGCATCAAAAGAACCGAAAAATCTTGATTTCTTTCCGCTGACAGTTAACTATGAAGAGCGTTTATATGCTGTAGGTAAGATTCCGGGAGGTTTTATTAAGAGAGAGGGCCGTCCAAGCGAAAAAGCGATCTTGGCCAGCCGTTTGATTGACAGGCCAATCCGGCCATTATTCGCTGACGGTTTCAGAAATGATGTACAGGTTGTAAGCATGGTGATGAGTGTAGATCAAAACTGCTCATCTGAAATGGCTGCAATGTTTGGCTCATCATTAGCCCTTTGCGTGTCCGACATTCCATTTGGCGGGCCAATTGCCGGGGTTAGCGTAGGCCGCATCGAAGGGGAATTCATCATTAATCCATCTGTGGAACAAGCTGAAAAGAGCGACATCAGTCTTGTCGTAGCCGGTACAAAAGATGCGATAAATATGGTTGAAGCAGGTGCGGATGAAGTGCCTGAAGAAACAATGCTTGAAGCGATTATGTTTGGCCATGAGGAAATCAAACGCCTTATTGCTTTCCAGGAAGAAATTGCATCTGAAATCGGCAAAGAGAAAATGGAAGTTGTTTTATACCAGGTTGACCAGGACCTTGAGGCTGAAGTGCGCGGCATCTGTGAGAAAGGTATGATTGAAGCAATCCAGGTGCAGGAGAAGCATGCCCGTGAAGCTGCCATTAAAGCAGTTAAAGTAGAAATCACAGCTAAATATGAAGGTGAAGAAGCTGACGAAGACAAACTGAAGCAAATCAGGCAGATCCTTGATAAAATTGTTAAAGCTGAAGTGCGCCGTTTAATTACAGAAGATAAAGTGCGTCCGGATGGACGCGGATTGGATGTTATCCGTCCGCTATCATCAGAGGTAGGCCTGCTTCCGCGCACCCATGGTTCAGGTTTATTCACAAGAGGACAAACTCAGGCCCTGAGCATTTGTACTTTAGGGGCTCTTGGAGATGTTCAGATCCTTGATGGTTTAGGGATTGAAGAAGAAAAGAGATTCATGCATCACTACAACTTCCCTAACTTCAGTGTAGGCGAGACTGGGCCAATCAGAGGGCCGGGCCGTCGTGAAATTGGACATGGAGCTCTTGGTGAACGTGCATTGGAGCCTATTATTCCATCCGAAAAGGATTTCCCTTATACAATCCGTCTTGTATCTGAGGTATTGGAATCCAATGGTTCAACATCACAGGCAAGTATTTGTGCAAGCACATTGGCTATGATGGATGCAGGTGTGCCTATTAAAGCGCCAGTTGCCGGCATAGCTATGGGACTTATTAAGTCAGGTGAGCATTATTCCATCCTGACGGACATTCAGGGTATGGAGGACCACCTAGGCGACATGGACTTTAAAGTGGCTGGCACTTCAAAAGGTGTAACTGCCCTTCAAATGGATATCAAAATTGAAGGATTATCCCGTGAGATCCTTGAGGAAGCACTCCAGCAGGCGAAAAAAGGCCGCATGCAGATTCTTGATTCTATGCTGAGCACTATTGATCAGCCAAGAAAAGAGCTGTCTGAATATGCACCTAAGATTCTCATGATGACTATCAACCCTGATAAAATCCGTGATGTTATTGGACCAAGCGGTAAGCAAATCAATAAGATCATTGAAGAAACAGGCGTTAAGATTGATATCGAACAAGATGGAACAGTATTCATCTCATCTGTCGATGAAGAGATGAACCAAAAAGCGAAGAAAATCATTGAAGATATCGTACGTGAAGTAGAAGTTGGGCAAATGTACCTTGGTAAAGTAAAGCGAATTGAAAAGTTTGGTGCGTTTGTTGAAATCTTCTCAGGCAAAGATGGATTGGTTCACATTTCTGAACTTGCTGAAGAGCGTGTAGGAAAAGTTGAAGATGTTGTATCCATTGGAGATGAGCTTTTAGTAAAAGTAACTGAAATCGATAAGCAAGGCCGCGTAAACCTTTCCCGCAAAGCCGTATTGCGTGAACAGCGTGAGCAAAAGGAAAAAGCACAGCAATAATACTAACCTCTATTTATAAGAGAAGCATTTTGCGGGCAATATTTCCTAGAAGCCAGGGGAACCCCTGGCTTTTTCATATTCCGAATATCCATGGGCTTTGCCCTATACTACATACCTTTGTAATTCGCTTCCGTTCTACCTTGTCCCTTCGAATCATACTATGAATTGAAGGAGGCAGGAAGAATGAGAAAGTTTATCCATATTGTTATCATGTTTGTAATGGCACTGGCTTTTATCAATAATCCTTTTACTGATCAGTACGTATCGGGTCTTAAACAGGAGACAGATGCAGTAACTGTTTCAAAGCCCAAGGATTCCCTTTATGAAGAGATTACTGCAATAAAAGAGGAATACAGCATTCCTGCACAGGATGCAAAAATAGACCCTGTATGGAAAGCCATTCCCGGGCTTAACGGAATTGAAGTAGATGTTGAAGCATCTTATAAAAAAATGAAATCAGAGAAAAAATTCAATGAGGAAAAGCTTGTATTTAAACAAATTGAACCGGGGGTAAAGTTAAAGGACCTTCCTCCGTCACCTGTTTATAAAGGCCATCCGGATAAACCGATGGTCAGCCTCATTATTAATGTGGCATGGGGAAATGAATATTTGTCCGGTATGCTGGCCACTTTAAAGAAACATAATGTGTCTGCAAGTTTTTTCCTTGAAGGAAGATGGGTAAAGAATAATCCGGAACTCGCCAGAATGATTATGGATGCAGGACATGAAGTTGGCAACCATTCCTACACTCATCCGGATATGAAAGTGATTTCTTCGGCTAAGACAAGGGAAGAAATACAGAAGACAAATGATGTAATTGAAGCAACAATGGACGAAAAGACAAGTAAGCCGATTACATGGTTTGCTCCTCCAAGCGGCAGCTATAGAGATGAAACAGTCAAGATTGCTGCAGAGAAGAACCTAGGTACTGTCATGTGGACGGTTGATACAGTGGATTGGAAAAAGCCATCACCGGATGTGCTGCTTAATCGGGTTTTATCAAAGGTCCACAATGGGGCACTTATTCTGATGCACCCTACAGATTCCACTGAAAAATCACTGGATAGACTCATTACTGGGATTAAGCAGAAGGACCTGGAGATTGGAACAGTCTCCGAATTGTTAAGCGAGAAGAGAGTCCAGAATCGTGAAAATAATAATCAGGGTTTTGGAAAAAATAACAGCAGTAATATAAACTAATGGAAGCGTTGTTTTTGGGTATCAGAACAGGAGGAATTTACTTGATCAAGAAATATACATGCCAAAACGGAGTACGAGTCGTACTAGAAAATATTCCAACCGTCCGTTCTGTTGCGATCGGAGTGTGGATCGGAACAGGGTCACGAAATGAAATTCCTGAAAATAATGGAATCTCTCATTTTCTCGAGCACATGTTTTTCAAAGGAACCAAAACAAGGTCAGCCCGGGAAATTGCCGAGAGCTTTGATAGCATAGGCGGCCAGGTGAACGCCTTCACTTCAAAAGAATATACATGTTATTATGCAAAAGTACTGGATACCCATTCTGATTTTGCGCTTGAAGTGCTTTCTGATATGTTTTTTAACTCCACGTTTGTGGATGAGGAACTGAACAAAGAAAAAAATGTTGTTTACGAAGAAATCAAAATGTATGAAGACACACCTGATGATATCGTCCATGATCTATTAAGTAAAGCAATTTATGAGAATCACTCTCTTGGCTATCCAATACTTGGCACTGAAGGGACGCTTGCTGCGTTCAATGGTGAAACATTGAAGCAGTATATGCATGAAGCATACACACCAGAGAATGTTGTTATTTCAATTGCCGGAAATATCGATGAGTCCTTCATCAAGGAAGTTGAAAAATACTTTGGTTCCTATGAAGGCGGAAAGAGAGAACGCACTGAGCAGAAGCCTGAATTTCACTCAAACCATCTTGCCCGTAAAAAAGATACCGAGCAGGCCCATCTTTGCATTGGGTTCGAAGGGCTGCAGGTAGGGCACGATGATATTTACAATCTTATTGTTTTAAATAATATTTTGGGAGGAAGCATGAGCAGCCGCTTGTTCCAGGATGTCAGGGAACAAAAAGGATTGGCTTATTCGGTATTCTCCTATCATTCTGCCTTTCAGGATAGCGGAATAGTGACGCTTTACGGCGGAACAGGCGCTAAACAGCTGGATGTGCTGTTTGATACTATTCAAGAAACCCTTGCCACTCTTAAAAAAGAGGGAATTACCGACAAAGAGCTTAATAACAGCAAGGAACAGCTGAAGGGAAGCTTAATGCTAAGCCTTGAAAGTACAAACAGCAGAATGAGCCGCAATGGCAAAAACGAGCTGCTTTTGGGCCGCCATCGTTCAATGGATGAAATTGTCGAGGAAATTGATGCAGTTTCCATGCAGGGCGTGAATGATATGGCAAATACCATTTTCAAAGATAATTACTCTGTGGCTTTAATCAGCCCGGATGGAGAGCTTCCGAAAAATCTATGATGCTGAAATCCGGCTGCTAAGCCGGAAATCACCATGTTAGAAACAGCCTGTAAACCTGCAGGCTGTTTTCTTTTGTCCAGTACTTCTAAAACCTTCTCCTGATCGATAAAAATATATAGATAAACAATAGGAGGGCTGAAGATGAGATTAAGCGAGCTGAGCGGAAAAGAAATAGTGGATGTGAAGCGTGCAGAACGGCTGGGAGTACTTGGGCAGACAGATCTTGAAATAAATGAAAAAAATGGACAGATACAGGCATTGCTCATTCCCTCATTGAAGTGGTTCGGCTTCAAGCGCCAAGGTGACGAAATTCGGGTTTCATGGCAGCATATAAGAAAGATAGGAAATGACATGATTATTATTGATATCCCGGAAAATGAAGATCAGCAGGAATAGTTTTAAAAGAAGGGCCGATGGGTCCTTTTTGTTTTTCGGCAATTTCCTTTGTATCTTCAAAAAATCCCCTTCCTTCGATGGCCCATTTTCTTTTAAGTGGAAAACTCACCTATTCCCCAATTCATACATAAGATGTTGAAGTAGTTCAATACAACAATTCCCATATGGTTATTAGATGAATTGCCGGCCAATAATAACGCCACATTTCGTTAAAAGATAATTCTGGCTTATGCAATTGCTGTCTCGTGCCGCAGCTATTGTATAGTGGCGTTGCCGGCGCGAGGATATTTTTTTTGCCAGGAGTCATGTAGTCATTGGCTTCAAAAATAAATGCTTTCTTAAAAAGAAAGAAAAAAGAAGGTGAGTGTTGCATGCTGACAGGAACCCAAATAGCAGTTATCGGCGGTGATGCAAGGCAGCTCGAAATCATCCGGAAACTGACTGAGCTTGATGCAAAGCTCTCGCTGATCGGTTTTGAGCAGCTGGATCATGCGTTCTCTGGTGCGGTTAAAGAAAAAATAGATGAAGTGGACTTTTCGAATATAGACGCGATTATCCTGCCTGTCCCCGGCACGGGTCTGGAGGGCCAGATCGAAACGATATTCTCCAATGAAAAGGTGACTTTTGAAGAGGAGATTCTCTCGCAAACTCCAGCACACTGCACGGTTTATTCCGGCATTACCAATTCGTATTTGACGGGAGTCACAAAGTCGGCAGACCGCCGTCTTGTTCAATTATTTGAACGGGATGATGTAGCTATTTACAATTCAATCCCAACAGTTGAAGGAACCATTATGATGGCAATCCAGCATACTGATTTCACTATTCATGGATCCAATATAGCCGTAATTGGCCTAGGCAGAGTCGGAATGAGTGTAGCAAGAACGTTTCATGCACTGGGTGCAAAAGTGAAAGTGGGGGCGAGAAAAAGTGAACATATCGCCCGGATAACAGAAATGGGCCTTACCCCATTCCATTTGAAAGAGATTGGGGATGCGGTAAAAGATGTTGATATTTGCATTAATACAGCACCTCATTTAGTTGTAACAGCATCGGTCATTTCGAAAATGCCGACACATACGCTCATCATTGACCTAGCTTCTAAGCCCGGAGGAACAGATTTCCGCTACGCTGAAAAACGGGGAGTGAAAGCTCTCCTTGCACCAGGCCTGCCAGGAATCGTTGCTCCGAAAACAGCCGGGCAAATACTCGCGAATGTTCTTTCTCAATTGATTATGGAAGATTTGCAAAAGAGAAAGGGGAATACAATATGAGTTTGAAAGGAAAACGAATCGGATTTGGATTAACAGGATCGCATTGCACATATGATGCAGTGTTTCCGGAAATAGAAAGGCTCGTTCTTGCAGGGGCGGAAGTGCTTCCAGTTGTAACATTTACGGTAAAGAGCACTGAGACTAGATTCGGGAAAGGTGAAGACTGGGTTCAAAGAATTGAAGATTTGACTGGCAATAAAGTGATCGATTCAATTGTTAAAGCCGAGCCGCTTGGACCTAAAATTCCCCTTGATTGTATGGTGATAGCCCCGCTTACCGGAAATTCCATGAGCAAATTTGCCAATGCCATGACCGATTCGCCCGTGCTGATGGCAGCAAAGGCAACTCTAAGAAACGGCAAGCCTGTTGTGCTGGGAATATCAACGAATGATGCATTAGGTTTAAATGGAGTAAACTTAATGAGACTAATGGCTACTAAAAATATTTATTTTATTCCTTATGGCCAGGATGATCCTGTGAAAAAGCCAAACTCAATGGTGGCAAGAATGACAGCATTGTCTGACACCGTGCTTCATGCCATGGAAGGAAAGCAGCTTCAGCCTGTTTTAGTGGAACGGTATAAAGACGAAAATTAACCCCCTATTTTTTCTAGCAAAAATTTTAGTCCTTTAGTGAACGAATATGTTAGAATAAAGATTATTAAGATAACGAACCTCCAGGTATGTTTAAAATAATATTAACCTCTTGGAGTAATGACAATATGCTGTTAATATAAATGGAAGCCTGCCATCTTCGAAATCAGGCAGGAAAGCGGCTGCCAATTGACTTTGGCTGCCGTTCAATTGAATTATAGGCATATTGTTTTTCACTAAAAACTAATTTTTCTAGAAAAATATAATGGTACTGGAAGGGGAAAAGGAATTTGGAACAGAAAAAAGGATTTCATGTCGCAGTAGTTGGAGCAACTGGTGCAGTTGGCCAGCAAATAATTCAAACACTTGAAAATAGGGATTTTCCAATCTCTCAATTAACACTTTTATCCTCGGCCCGTTCTGCTGGATCAAAGGTAGCGTTCCAAGGCCAGGAATATACGGTTCAGGAAGCAAAGCCAGAGAGTTTTAAAGGCGTGGACATCGCATTATTCAGTGCCGGCGGAAGCGTATCACAGGAACTCGCTCCTCATGCGGTTGAACATGGTGCCATTGTGGTAGACAACACAAGCGCTTTCCGCATGGATCCCAATGTGCCTCTTGTCGTACCTGAAGTGAATGAAGACGACCTTCATACACATAATGGCATTATCGCCAATCCAAACTGTTCTACGATCCAAATGGTTGTTGCACTAAAGCCGGTTAAAGAGAAATACGGATTGAAAAAAGTGATTGTATCTACTTACCAGGCTGTTTCGGGTTCAGGAGCAGCTGCAGTTCAAGAGCTGAATGAGCAGACTAAAGCAATTTTAAATAACGAAGATTATGAGCCTGCAATCCTTCCTGTTAAGAGCGACAATAAACACTATCAGATTGCTTTCAATGCGATTCCGCAAATTGATAAGTTTCAGGATAATGGCTACACTTTTGAAGAAATGAAAATGATCAATGAAACAAAAAAAATCATGCATATGCCCCAGCTGCAAGTGGCTGCTACATGCGTGCGTCTTCCAGTGGCAACTGGACACTCAGAGTCCCTTTATTTTGAAGTGGAAACAGACAGCGTTACTGCAAGTGAAATAAAGAGCCTTCTTGAAAATGCACCTGGCGTTGTCCTGCAGGATGATCCGGATAACCAGATTTACCCGATGCCTGCTGATTGTGTCGGTAAAAATGATGTGTTTGTTGGCCGTATCCGCAAAGATTTGGATGAGGATAAAGGCTTCCATATGTGGGTGGTTTCTGATAATCTTCTTAAAGGGGCAGCATGGAATTCCGTGCAGATCGCTGAAAGCTTAATTAAACTAGGCTTGGTGAAATAGTTTAACGTATTCTCTTTATGTTGAGAGGTTAGAGGTGTTTTAATGAATATTATCGTTCAAAAATTTGGAGGCACATCAGTCCGCGATGAAAATAGCCGCGAACATGCACTTAAGCACATAAAAAAAGCGCTGACTGATGGATATAAGGTGGTTGTCGTTGTTTCGGCAATGGGCCGCAAGGGCGACCCATATGCAACAGATACACTGCTTTCCCTGGTTGAAGGCAATAACAGCAAAATCAGCAGACGCGAAACCGACCTTCTTTTATCTTGCGGTGAAGTCATTTCAGGAGTCGTTTTTTCAAACATGCTTAACGACCATGGGATTACAGCTGCTGCCTTAACAGGGGCACAGGCAGGATTTAGAACAAATAATGATTATACCAACGCAAAAATTATAGATATGAAATGCGACAGACTTTTGAAAGAGCTCGAGGATCATGATGCAGTCGTTGTCGCAGGATTTCAGGGATCTTCTAAAACCGGTGATGTCACGACGATCGGAAGGGGCGGCAGTGATACCTCCGCAGCGGCTCTTGGCGCTGCCCTAAATGCCGAGTGGATTGATATCTTTACTGATGTGGAAGGTATTATGACTGCTGATCCGCGCATTGCTGAAAATGCGCGACCTTTATCAGTGGTCACTTATACGGAAGTCTGCAATATGGCTTATCAGGGCGCTAAGGTCATTCACCCTCGTGCAGTTGAAATTGCCATGCAGGCCAAGATTCCGATCAGAATCCGTTCAACATACTCCGATAGTCTTGGCACACTTGTCACAACACTGAATAAGAACAGACGCGGTACAGATATTAAAGAGCGTTCGGTAACTGGAATTGCCCACGTATCCAATGTAACGCAAATAAAGGTTCTTGCGAAGAAAGACCAGTATGATCTTCAGTCTGAGGTTTTTAAAGCAATGGCGAACCAGGGAATCAGCGTTGACTTTATCAATATTTATCCTAATGGTGTCAACTACACGGTTACGGAAGAAATGACCGATAAAGCCATTAGTATTTTAAAGGGTCTGGGCCATAATCCGCTGGTTGAAAGAGAGTGCGCAAAAGTTTCGGTTGTCGGTGCAGGAATGCAGGGCGTTCCGGGTGTGGCTTCACGAATCGTGACAGCATTGTCTGAGCAGGGAATCCGCATATTGCAGTCTGCAGATAGCCATACAACGATATGGGTTCTGGTTAAGCAGGCAGATTTGATAAAGTCTGTAAATGCATTGCATGATGCTTTTCACCTTGAAGAAGATCTGGCAGAATATGAGAGAACAGATATTTAATTTTAGAAAAATAACATGTTTAAAAGGAGAAGAAGGCCCTTTAGGGGGTTAACGACGGATTTGCATCCTATCCGGCAGATCCGCCCGATTCTTCCCGGACTTTTAAACATCTGCAAGGAGTGTAAACATGGTTCTATTTGGCCGAGTATCAACAGCTATGGTAACGCCGTTCGATCATAAGGGACATATCGATTTCCCTAAGACTACACAGCTAATCAATCATCTTATTGAAAACGGTACAGATTCATTGGTCATTGCCGGAACTACCGGCGAGTCGCCAACTCTGACAAAAGAAGAAAAACTGGCATTATTCAAACACGCAGTGAAAGTGGCTGACAAACGTATACCCGTTATTGCTGGCACTGGCAGCAACAATACGTATGAATCCATTGAATTAACGAAAAAAGCAGAGCAAGCTGGCGTAGATGCAATTATGATCGTGGCGCCTTATTACAATAAGCCAAATCAGGAAGGGCTTTATCAGCATTTCAAGGGGATTGCTGAAAACACCAGCCTCCCTGTAATGGTTTATAATATTCCTGGGCGCTCTTCAGTCAATATTCAGCCTGAAACAATCATCCGCCTTTCCAAAATTCCAAACATCGCTGCAGTAAAAGAAGCAAGCGGAGATTTGAATGCAATGGCAAAAATCATAGCCAATACAGACGATGATTTCTTGCTTTATAGCGGTGATGACGGACTTACTCTTCCTTGCATGGCAATTGGCGGAACTGGAATCGTTTCTGTCGCTTCCCATGTAATTGGCAATGAAATGCAGGAGATGATCACTGCTTACCTGAATGGTGAAAATCAAAAGGCTGCCAAAATACATCAGCGAATTCTTCCAATCATGGAAGGCCTTTTTGCTGCCCCAAGCCCAGTGCCTGTAAAAACAGCACTGCAGCTAAAAGGGCTGGATGTAGGATCCGTCCGTCTTCCAATGGTTCCGTTAACAGAACAGGAACGCAGCGCAGTTGCTGCCCTGTTTAAATAATTTTCCCGAACTTGCCAACCAGTGTTTTGCTGGTTGGTTTTTATTTTTAACAAGTCGCCAAGGAGCTTCCGTGAAGCCCATAACCAAAAACTTGGCGTAAAACGGTCACCATGGAGCTCACAAGGAACCCAAAACTGGAGTCCGGTATTTTCCTTAAATGGTACTGTAAAGCTTACGGGAAGCTAAAAGTCTCTGGCCCGCTCCAATAAGCCCCATGTATAAATTTGGTTGTCATGGTTTTATGACTTCAAGTATAATATGGATAACTGATCTTGATCGGCTGAACATGCATGGGAGGAAACGTACATTGAAAAAGAGACAGAATGAAAGCATCAAGCTAGCAGCACTCGGAGGAGTCGGAGAACTTGGGAAGAATATGTATTTGGCAGAGGTGGATGAAGACATATATGTTATTGATGCCGGATTAATGTTCCCAGAAAATGAAATGCTAGGAATTGACATCGTGATACCCGATATTACATATCTAGTTCAAAACAAGGAAAGAGTAAAAGGGATTTTTTTAACACATGGACACGAGGACCACATTGGAGGCCTGTCCTATGTTCTGGCAAAGGTCAATGTTCCTGTTTATGGAACAAAGCTGACTTTGGCGCTTGCCAAAGCAAAAATGAAGGAGCAGGAATACAAATGCAAAGCGCAGTTTATTGAAATTAATTCAGATACGAAGGTTGAGTTTGATTCGGCAGATGTAACTTTTTTTAGGACCAGCCATAGCATTCCAGACAGTGTCGGTGTGGCTATCCATACGTCTGAGGGTGCAATTGTTTATACCGGGGACTTTAAATTCGATCAGGCAGCGTCCGCATTATACAAACCTGAAATCGGAAAAATGGCGCGCTTGGGAGAAGAGGGGGTACTTTGCCTTCTATCTGACAGTACGGAAGCAGAAAAGCCAGGCTACACCAGCTCTGAATCGAAAGTGGCCAGAGAGATGACCGATGCATTCTATGCTGCTAAAGGGAGAGTCATTGCTGCATCTTTTGCGTCTGACCTAATCCGAATACAGCACATCTTTGATGCCGCTATGGAAACGGGCAGGAAAGTGGCGGTAGTCGGAAAAAGCCTGCAAAAAATTTATGATATCGCCATGCAGCTGGGTTATTTGCAGGTAGCAGAAGATGTAATTATTCCTGTCGCAGATATTGCCAAGTACAGTGATGGCCAAATCGTGGTTCTTACAACGGGTACACAGGGGGAACCGATTGAAGCTCTCCAAAAAATGGCGAAGCAGTCCCACAGACAGGTGAATATTAAACAGGGTGATACCGTTTTACTAGCTGCAACACCATTAAGAGGAACAGAAGTCTTAATTTTTAAAACGATCGATATGCTTTTTAGAGCGGGCGCTGAAGTCATCCCTGGAAAGGGAACTTTTAATACCTCAAGCCATGGCAGTCAGGAAGAACTTAAATTTATGATTAATCTGATGTGCCCAAAATTCTTTATCCCAGTTCATGGTGAATACCGTATGCTGAAAGCGCATGCTAAAATTGCTAAAGACTGCGGATTATCGGGCGGTCAGATTTTCATTCCAGATAAAGGCGATGTCGCAGAAATTAAAGACGGAGCGATTGTTCCGGGAGGAAAGATACCTTCAGGAAATGTGCTGATTGATGGTATCGGAGTTGGAGATGTTGGGAATATCGTCTTAAGAGACCGAAAGCTTCTGTCCCAGGATGGAATCTTATTAGTTGTGGTGACTTTGAATAAAAAAGAAAAGAAAATTTCCGCTGGCCCTGAAATTATAACAAGAGGGTTTGTATATGTCAGGGAATCAGAAAAGCTTCTGGAGGAAGCTGTAAAAATGGTAAGGGCGGCGGTAGAGCAGAACCTTGCCAGAGAGTCCTTTGACTGGTCCGGCATCAAGCAGGATATGCGTGATAGCCTGAATCAGTATCTGTATGAAAAAACAAAACGAAGACCTATGATCCTGCCGATTCTTATGGAAGGGTAATAGTAAATTTCAGCCTGGCACCGATTGCCGGGCTGTGTTTTTTGCCTATCTCCACAAGCAATAGAGCGCATGAAAAAGTATCCCGCGTTCATACTAACAATATATTGCTTGAAGGGAGAAATTAGGATGGAAAACGATTTGAAAAATAACCGCAATGAGGGCGGGGAAGGCCTAGAACAGCCGAAAGAAGATAAACCATCTGCCCTTATGGAGAAAATTCAGCAGCTTGGCCAGACAAATGTGCCGCAGCTGTCTCAGGATTCCAAAATCCATTGTTTAACCATTGTCGGCCAAGTGGAAGGGCATCTGCAGCTTCCGCCTCAAAATAAAACAACAAAATATGAGCACTTGATCCCTCAAATTGTAGCGATCGAGCAGAATCCAAAGATTGAAGGTCTTTTGGTAATACTGAATACAGTAGGCGGAGATGTGGAAGCCGGGCTGGCTATTTCAGAAATGCTTGCATCTCTGTCTAAGCCAACCGTCTCTATTGTCCTTGGAGGAGGCCACTCCATTGGTGTGCCAATTGCTGTGTCATGCGATTATTCATTTATTGCAGAGACAGCTACAATGACCATCCATCCAATCAGACTGACTGGCCTGGTGATTGGAGTACCGCAAACGTTTGAATATATGGATAAAATGCAGGATCGGGTCATTAATTTTGTAACGAAGCATTCAAATATTTCCGAACAGAAATTTAAAGACCTGATGTTTGATAAAGGTAATTTAACAAGGGATATTGGGACAAACGTAGTCGGCAGGGATGCTGTTGAATATGGCCTGATTGATGAAGTTGGAGGAGTAGGGCCTGCACTCGCAAAGCTGAACGAGCTGATCGAAATGAATAAGCCAAAAGAAGAAGTGATTGTTCAATGATTCTTTATACGATGATGCCGCAGGAACTTATTTATCAAAATGAACACGATGATTTTGGAAGACAGAGAATTGTTTCATATGAAGGAATTCCGCTTCTTGTCGAAATGAATGCAGGGCAGGAGTGCCGAATCTTAAGAATTATGAGCAGTGACCCCACTCATTACATGGATGAAAGATATACTCCCGGCTCCATGATCACTTTAACGCAGTTGAGCTGATAAATACATTCAAAAAATAACTTAATTAAGAATCGATATGATATAATAAAAGTAACTTTAGAAGCAGCCAAAAAATGGCTGCTTCTTCTTTCATAGCAGACATGATGTATTACATAATGGTATTTTGATGATGCTGTTAATAAGAACAATGATAAGGTGATAAAATGGCCAAAAGGAAGAGAAGAAAGTCTAAAAAAAGCGAAACATTGAAACGGACAATGAAATTTGAATTAATAGGACTTATGCTGCTGTCACTAGGGGTAGTAGCATTAGCGGATTTTGGCAGGGTAAGTGATTGGACTGTATTGTTTTTTCGTTTCTTTTTTGGGAACTGGGATATTATTGGCATATTAGGGATGATGCTCTTTGGGACTTATCTAATGTGGAAAAGGGCAATACCTCCTCTCTTTACATCAAGATTAATTGGGGTTTATTTAGTGATTGGAGCAACTCTTATACTTAGCCATACCAACTATGTTGAATTAATAACAACTGATGGAAGAACAAATAATCCAAGTATAATCAAACATACTTATGAAACATTTATCATGATTAAAAACGGGGAAACAAGTACAACCCAATTAAATGGAGGGATGATTGGAGCAGTACTGCTTGCAGTTTTATACTATTTATTTGATGTATCGGGATCTAAGTTTATCTCTTTTATTATGATTGTTATTGGTTTCATATTAATTACTGGCAGAACATTCGGTGAAACAATAGGGAAAATTTTTAATGGAGTATTAAGTTTTATTAAAAAGCAATGGGCTGCTTTTATTGAAGATTGCAAAAGCTGGATTCAGAATCTAAAAGATCGAAATGAAGAGAGACGGACACAAAAAGAAGAAAGACGTGCCCAAAGAGAAGAACAGCTGGCTCTGCAGCAGGAGGAAGAAACCGAAACTGTAATAACCATAAATAATTCTTCTGAACCGGTGTCACCGCCGATGCCTGAACCGATTATCTCAAGCTTTGCCGAAAGGGCTTATCAGGAGCAGCCTCAGGAAGCACCAGATTCAGAGCCGGATGATGAGAAAGCGCCGCCTATAACGTTTACAGAAGTGGAAAACAAAGACTATGAGCTGCCGCCTATCAGACTTCTGAAACTGCCAAGGCAGACTGATCAGAGTGGTGAGTATGAGCTTATACATGCAAATGCTGCAAAGCTTGAAAGGACATTTCAGAGCTTCGGTGTAAAAGCGAGAGTGACACAGGTTCATTTAGGCCCAGCTGTTACAAAATATGAGGTGCATCCGGATGTTGGTGTAAAGGTCAGCAAAATCGTAAGCCTTAATGATGATTTGGCACTTGCACTGGCAGCCAAAGATATCCGGATAGAAGCACCAATCCCGGGGAAATCTGCCATTGGAATAGAGGTACCCAACTCTGAAGTGGCAATGGTTTCACTTAGGGAAGTTATTGAATCCAAACAAAATGATAAACCAGACTCCAAGCTTCTGATCGGGCTTGGCCGTGATATCACCGGGGAAGCTGTCCTGGCTGAGCTCAATAAAATGCCCCACCTGCTTGTTGCCGGTGCAACGGGAAGCGGAAAGAGTGTGTGTATCAACGGTATCATTACCAGCATTTTGATGAGGGCAAAACCTCATGAAGTAAAATTAATGATGATCGACCCTAAAATGGTTGAATTGAATGTTTATAATGGTGTGCCGCACTTGCTTGCACCTGTAGTGACAAATCCGAAAAAAGCGGCTCAGGCCCTGCAAAAGGTTGTCAGTGAAATGGAAAGGCGCTATGAGCTTTTCTCCCATACCGGAACAAGAAATATTGAAGGCTACAACGACTATGTGAAAAGGCATAATGCCGAGGAGGAAGCACAGCAGCCACTGCTTCCATATATTGTTGTCATAGTGGACGAGCTTGCAGACTTAATGATGGTAGCATCATCTGATGTTGAGGATGCGATTACGCGCCTTGCCCAAATGGCGCGGGCGGCAGGCATCCATTTAATCATCGCAACCCAGCGTCCGTCAGTAGACGTTATCACAGGTGTAATCAAAGCAAATATACCTTCAAGGATTGCATTTGCCGTTTCATCGATGACGGATTCGAGAACCATTCTGGATATGGGCGGAGCGGAAAAACTTCTGGGAAGAGGGGATATGCTCTTTCTGCCTGTCGGTGCATCGAAGCCAGTCCGTGTACAGGGGGCTTTCCTGTCAGATGATGAAGTCGAAGAGATAGTGGATTTTGTCATCGGCCAGCAGAAGGCTCAATACCAGGAAGAAATGATTCCAGAGGATATTCCTGAAGCAGCAGGAGAAGTGGATGATGATTTGTATGATGAAGCTGTCGAACTGATACTGGAAATGCAGACTGCTTCTGTATCCATGCTTCAAAGAAGATTTAGGATTGGATATACAAGAGCAGCAAGGCTGATTGATGAAATGGAAGCAAGGGGCATTGTCGGTCCATATGAAGGCAGCAAGCCAAGGGCTGTTCTGCAGGGCAAGCCCTCGGAGGAAGCAAGCTCCTAATTATATTAGCATGACATATTAAAAAATGGCCAGTCTTTGGACGGCCATTTTTTATGTTTTTGAAAGATATATGACTAAAAAAATGGCGGCAATAAAAAAAGGCCAGAAAATATGCCATACTATTAAAAACGCTTACATAAAATGAAAGAGGTATGGTACTTTCAACTCATCAAAAAATAGTATTTTTTGTCAGGGGTATTTACAAGAAAAAATAAAATGTAATCGTTTTCAAAGGAGTATTATACCAGAAAAAAGGAATTGGTACAGAGGGATTTGCAAACATTTTGTTCTTTTCACCTTTTTTCGACAAATTGATAAATTTCTATTTCTTTATTGGGTAAAAAGTGTTATAGTATTTTCGATTAGTAGGAATGATTGAACATCAGAGGTCTGATGTCTTTAGAACTGAAGTTGGAGGAACCCTGCATGTCTATTAAGTCAGATAACCGGCATTTATATTTGCAAGTCATCGATCGATTAAAGCAAGACATTGAAGACGGAGTCTATAAAGAAAAAGAAAAGCTCCCGTCCGAATTTGATCTTGCCAAACAGCTTGGTGTTAGCAGAGCTACACTGCGTGAGGCGTTGCGCATTCTAGAAGAAGAGAACGTAATTATCCGCCGTCATGGTGTAGGGACCTTTGTGAATGCAAAGCCTTTGTTTACGTCAGGCATCGAACAGCTTAATAGTGTCACAAATATGATTCTGCAGGCAGGGATGAAGCCTGGAACCGTTTTCTTAAGTTCCGTAACAATGGGACCCACTGAAGATGATATCCGAAGATTCTCATGTTCATTAGACCAGGAAATTGCCGTGATTGAGAGGGTAAGAACTGCGAATGGTGAACCGGTCGTTTATTGTGTGGATAAAGTTCCTGAGAACATCCTTCCGGACACATTTTCCCACGAACAAGAATCAATCCTCAACATGCTTGAGGAAGAGGCAAACCGGAAAATCACATATGCAGTTGCCCAAATCGAGCCAATCGGCTATCACGAGAAAATTTCACCTATTCTGGAATGTGACCCTGAAACTGCATTGCTTGTGTTGAAGCAGATGCATTTCGATGAAACGGACACTCCGATTCTGTACTCGGTCAATTATTTCAGAGCTGATAAGTTCAGTTTCCATGTTCTCAGAAAACGGATCTAAGCTTTTCTGGGATGCACGAAAACGCAATCATTCATTCCGCTAATGCAAAAACAATTTTCTTAGGGGGTACCAACCTTGAAAAAGCGTAAATTTGGATTGGCGCTATCTTTAGTTCTTGCTGCTGGAACGATTCTGGGTGCTTGCGGCAAAAGTGAAGAAAAAGGCGGAGAAACAGCTGGCGGAGACGAAAAAGAAAAAGCATTCTCTGTAGCGATGGTAACGGATGTCGGCGGTGTAGATGATAAATCATTCAACCAATCTGCTTGGGAAGGTTTACAGGCATTTGGTGAAGAAAATGACCTTGAAAAAGGAAAAGGCGGATTCGACTATCTTCAATCACAATCAGATGCTGACTATTCTACTAACCTAAATACATTAGCACGTCAGGACTTTGATCTTGTCTTCGGTATCGGTTTTCTAATGGAAGGTGCAATCAACGAGATTGCCCAGCAGCAAAAAGATTCTCACTTCGGTATTGTTGATGCTGTTGTAGATCAGCCAAACGTAGCAAGCATCATGTTCAAAGAGCAGGAAGCTGCATTCCTTGCAGGTGTTGCTGCAGCAAATGCAACTAAAACGAACAAAATTGGTTTCATCGGCGGTATGGAAATTCCGGTTATCGAGCGTTTTGAATCTGGATTCCTTGCTGGTGTTCAAGCGGCAAACCCTGATATTAAAGTTGAAGTTCAATATGCTGGTGCATTCGATAAAGCTGAATTAGGCCAGACTATTGCTTCTAAAATGTACTCTTCTGGCGTAGACGTGATTTTCCACGCTGCTGGCGGAACTGGTAACGGTCTATTCAAAGAAGCGCGTGACCTTAAAAAGAAAGACCCGGCTAAAGAAATCTGGGCAATTGGTGTTGACTCAGACCAGACTGCTGAAGGTGTAGTTGAAATCGATGGCAAAGAGCATAATGTAATCCTTACTTCTGCTCTTAAGCGTGTAGACAATGCTGTTAAGGACCTTACTACAAAAGCAAAAGAAGGCAGCTTCCCTGGCGGAGAAACAATTACTTACGGATTGGCTGAAGATGGCGTAGGCCTTGCTCCTATCAACCCGGAAGTATCTACTAAAGCAGAAATTGAAGGTGCAGTTAAAGAATGGCAGGAAAAGATCAAGAATGGTGACCTGACTGTTCCATCTACAAAAGATGAACTGGCTTCTTTCTCAGCTGAATAATTAACTTACAAGGAATAAGCAGGTGCACTGCGGCCTCTTATTCCTTTTTTAAAAGAAATTAAAAGTTTAATTGAAGGACAGAAAGAATTCTGTATTTCACTTAGATTTTTAATGCATTCATTATAATTTTCTATTCATTAAGAAGAGCTTGGCGTTTTGGCCAAGTTTTTCTAAGGATTCCCAAGGTCTGACCTCTTACTACTAATGATTTCCTTATATTTTGAGCAAGGAGTGAAACAAATGGATTATGTTATTGAAATGCTCAACATTCGCAAGGAGTTTCCTGGGATTGTAGCAAATGATAATATCACGCTTCAGCTGAAACCAGGTGAAATTCATGCGCTGCTTGGCGAAAATGGTGCCGGCAAATCAACATTGATGAACGTCCTTTTTGGCTTATATCAGCCGGAAAAGGGTGATATAAAAGTTAAAGGAAAACCGGTGCACATCACTGATCCAAATATAGCAAACGACTTGGGTATCGGAATGGTTCACCAGCACTTTATGCTAGTAGACCGCTTCACTGTCACTGAAAATATCATTCTAGGAAAAGAAACGACAAAAGGCGGAAGAATAGATATCAAAAAGGCCGAGAAGGAAGTCAGGGAAATTTCCGAGCGATATGGCCTTGCTGTTGACCCTCAGGCGAAAATTTCAGATATTTCTGTAGGAATGCAGCAAAGGGTGGAGATTCTTAAGACATTATACCGCGGAGCAGAAATCCTTATTTTTGATGAGCCTACAGCTGTTCTGACCCCACAGGAAATTAAGGAACTTATCCAGATTTTAAAAACCTTAATTCAGGAAGGCAAATCTATTATTCTAATCACTCACAAGCTGAAGGAAATCATGGAAGTTTGTGATCGGGTAACAGTTATCCGCAAAGGAGTCGGTATCGGTACGGTTAATGTCAGCGAGACGAATCCTAATGAACTTGCCAGTTTAATGGTTGGAAGGGAAGTTACTTTCAAAACGGATAAAGCTGCCTCCGAGCCTAAGGAGAATGTACTTGAAATTCATGATTTAAATGTAAAGGATTCCCGGGGACTAGGCGTGGTCAATAAACTTAACCTTAATGTACGGGCCGGTGAAATTGTCGGGATTGCCGGTGTAGACGGCAATGGACAGTCCGAATTAATAGAAGCGATTACAGGTTTGAAAAGGTCTGAAAGCGGTTCAATTAAATTGAATGGCAAAGAAATCATTAACATGTCTCCCCGAAAAGTAACGGAGATGGGGGTAGGGCATATCCCTCAGGACCGTCACAAGCATGGTCTTGTTCTTGATTTTCCAATTGGGGAGAACATGGTTCTGCAAACATATTACAAAGCTCCATTCTCTAAAAAGGGTATTTTGAATTTTAAAGAAATCTACAGTAAAGCAAAAACTCTGATTAAAGAATTCGACGTCAGGACTCCAAGTGAGTATACACTTGCAAGGGCCCTTTCCGGAGGTAATCAGCAGAAAGCCATAATCGGACGTGAAATAGACCGTAATCCCGATCTCCTGATTGCTGCTCAGCCGACGCGCGGTTTGGATGTTGGCGCGATTGAATACATTCACAAGCGTCTGATTGAACAGCGTGACCAAGGGAAAGCTGTACTGCTTATATCTTTCGAATTGGATGAAATTATGAATGTCAGCGACCGTATTGCTGTTATTTATGAGGGTGAAATTGTAGCAGTCGTTGACCCGAAACAAACAACTGAACAAGAATTAGGTTTATTAATGGCCGGTTCTAAACGGAAGGAAGCGGGTGGCGAAAACCATGTCTAATCGCATGAAGAATATTGTCGTGCCTCTAGTTGCCGTTCTGCTCGGGATAATAGTAGGTACAATTATAATGATTGCAGCAGGATATAATGCAGGAGCTGCATTTATTGCCCTATGGAACGGTGCTTTCGGGGAAATCTACTACACTGGTGAAGTAATCAGACAGGTGACTCCTTTAATTCTTGCCGGTTTGGCAGTTGCATTTGCTTTCCGTACAGGATTATTTAACATCGGTGTTGAAGGACAGCTGATCGTCGGATGGCTTGCAGCTGTTTGGGTAGGGGTTGCATTTGAACTTCCTAAGTTCATCCACCTGCCGCTCGCAGTTCTCGCAGCTGCAGCAGCGGGTGCACTTTGGGCATTCATTCCAGGATTACTGAAAGCGAAGTTCAAAGTCCATGAAGTAATTGTTACGATCATGATGAACTATGTGGCATTGCATGTAAGCAACTATATAATCCGTACGGTTCTTTCTGAAAAAAGCGACCGTACTGAAATGATTGCAGATTCTGCATCATTGCGATCTCCTTTTCTTGAGGGACTTACTGATTATTCACGTCTGCATTGGGGAATTTTAATTGCCTTAGCTTGTGTATTTATTATGTGGTTCCTATTAGAAAAAACATCAAAGGGATACGAGTTGCGCGCTGTAGGCTTCAACCAGCATGCGTCTGAATATGCAGGCATGAGCGTCAGTAAGAACATTATTCTTTCAATGGTAATCTCAGGGGCATTTGCAGGTCTTGCAGGAGCTATGGAGGCACTGGGTACATTCGGATATGCAGCCATCAAAGGCGGGTTTACCGGAGTAGGATTTGACGGTATCGCAGTTGCGCTTCTAGGCGGGAACGGACCGATTGGAATTATTTTTGCAGCATTGCTATTTGGAAGCTTGAAGGTCGGTGCCTTAAACATGCCGCTTGAAGCTGGAGTTCCAAATGAATTAGTAGACATAATCATTGCACTTATTGTGTTTTTTGTTGCAGCAAGCTATATGATTCGCATCTTTATTGACCGTATCAGCAAAAAGGGGGTGAAGTAAGTGGGCTTAATGGAAATCTTATTAATTATCATTCCATCAACTTTGCTTTGGGCTGCCCCGCTTATTTTCACTGGATTGGGCGGAAACTTTTCTGAAAGCTCCGGAGTTGTAAATATTGGTTTAGAAGGGTTAATGGTGATTGGGGCTTTCACTGCCATTGTCTTTAACCTTACGTTCGTAGATGTATTTGGCAGCATGACGCCGTGGGTTGCTCTCCTTGCAGCGATGGTTGTCGGAGCACTGTTATCCATCCTGCATGCTGTTGCTTCTATTACATTCAGAGCAGACCAGGTTGTATCAGGGGTTGCGATTAACCTCCTTGCAATTGGAGCTGCACTGTTCCTGGTAAAGTTCATTTATGGAAAAGGCCAGACAGATATCATTCAAAAAGGTTTCAGCAAAGTGGATATTCCATTTTTGAGCGACATACCTGTTATCGGTAAATTGTTCTTCTCAAACACTTATTATACTTCATTCGCTGCCATTGCCGTTGCATTTCTTGCCTGGTTTGTGATGTTTAAAACTCCATTCGGGCTAAGGTTGCGGGCGGTCGGTGAACACCCGATGGCTGCCGATACAATGGGTATTAATGTTACAAGAATGCGATACATTGGGGTATTAATCTCCGGTGCCCTAGCAGGTATTGGAGGCGGTGTATATGCACAGTCCATTTCCTCAGACTTCGGCCATGCAACCATCAGCGGCCAGGGCTTTATGGCATTGGCGGCATTGATTTTTGGTAAATGGCATCCGCTTGGCGTTATGGGTGCAGCGTTATTTTTCGGATTTGCACAAAGCTTGAGTATCATCGGTTCAAGCCTTCCATTCCTTGAGAATATTCCAAATGTATATCTGCTTATTGCACCATACGTTTTAACCATCCTGGCACTTACTGGCTTCATAGGACGCGCAGATGCTCCAAAAGCAGCTGGTACTCCATATATAAAAGGAAAACGCTAAACAGAAAAGCCTCATTTCTTTCGGAAATGGGGCTTTTTGATGAAATGAAGCTCGAATCCTTTTTTCAGGCCATTTTTGAAATGATTAATGAAAAAAAGTTCTCTTCTGAAAGTCCCCATCAGCATGAGCTTTGGCGTATCACTCCATAACTCCACCCGCAAGGCGAATAAAAGTCTTGAAATTGCTGATCAGCATCTTTATCAGGCCAAGAATTCCGGGAAAAATCAGGTGCATTTTGAATGCGGAAAGGTTATGAAAAATCATGGATTTACTCTAAAGGCAGTTTCAAGAAGTTGACCCCTTAATAGGGGTTTTTATTTTGTTGTATTACTTTCCAATACAGCCAATAACTTGAATTAAAGAAATAGAGCAAGTTATAGTAAGAATATGATTTAAAACAAGGGATATTATAGAAGATAGCAGCAAAGTGTATACATATAGGGGATGTTCCCGGTTTTTTAATAATGACCATACTTTGGATTCAACAATTTACCGACAGGAGGAAAAGAAATGACCGTAATCTCTGAATCCGTAAAAGGCATGAATGGCTATAAGCTTCATGTAGTCAAAACGGAGAAATATAAAACCAATACATTGGTTTGGAAAATGAAAGCCCCGCTTGAAAAGGACACTGTTACATTAAGGTCTTTATTGCCGCATGTCCTGCAAAGCAGCAGTTCGTCTTACCCTACTACCGGAAAGCTGCGCTCTTATCTCGATGAATTATATGGAGCGACTCTTTTTGTAGATTTGTCGAAAAAAGGGGAGTACCATGTCATTACCGTATCAGTTGAAATTGCGAATGAAAAGTTTCTTTCAGATCAAACTCCTCTATTAAAAAAAGCGTTTCAATTTTTAGCGGAAATACTGACAAAGCCAAATGTGAAAGGCGGCGCTTTTGACCCGGATACAGTTGAAAAAGAAAAAAGGACGCTGAAACAGCGAATTCAATCGGTCAATGATGATAAAATGCGCTATTCCAATTTCAGGCTGGTACAGGAAATGTGCAAAGATGAGCCTTATGCGCTGCATGTACATGGCGAGAAAGAAGATGTGGACAAAATTACCCCTGAAAGTCTTTATGAATATTATCAGCAGGCACTTGTGCAGGATGAACTTGATTTATATGTTATCGGTGACGTGAATGAAGCAGATGCTGAATCCTGCGCAGGTGAGCTTTTATCTTTTAAAGAAAGATCACCTAAGACAGCACCCGCTTCGGTTGGAACAACCAGGGTATCCGTTAACGAAGTCAGGGAAGAACAGGATATCAAACAGGGAAAACTAAATATCGGCTACCGTACCAATGTCGTTTACGGTGACCCTGAGTATTATGCCCTTCAAGTGTTCAATGGAATTTTCGGAGGCTTCTCCCATTCAAAACTGTTCTTGAATGTGCGCGAAAAAGCAAGTCTCGCATACTATGTAGCCAGTCGTCTTGAAAGCCATAAAGGCTTGATGATGGTTATGTCCGGAATCGATAACAGTAATTATGACCAGGCAGTGAATATTATTAAAGAACAATTGGAAGCCATGAAAAATGGTGACTTTACGGAACAGGAAATGGAACAGACCAAAGCGGTCATAAAAAACCAGCTTTTGGAAACCGTTGATACCGCCCGCGGAATCGTGGAAGTCCTCTATCATAATGTGGTATCAGGCAAAGAGATTACACTTCAAACGTGGATGGATGAAATGGATAAAGTGACAAAAGAGGAAATTACAGAAGCAGCCAAGAAGGTCAGTTTAGATACAGTGTATTTCCTGACAGGAAAGGAGGCGGGCAAGTAATGGAAAAAATCACTTTTGAACAGCTTCAGGAAGAGTTGTTTTATGAAAAGCTTGATAATGGGCTGGATGTATATATATTGCCGAAAAAAGGATTTAATAAGACCTATGCCACTTTTACGACGAAATATGGTTCGATCGACAATCATTTCCTGCCGCCTGGGAAAAATGAATTTGTAAAAGTTCCAGATGGAATTGCACACTTTTTGGAGCATAAGCTTTTTGAAAAAGAAGATGGTGATGTATTCCAGCAGTTCAGCAAGCAGGGAGCGTCAGCTAATGCTTTTACCTCATTTACAAGAACGGCTTACTTATTCTCAAGCACCTCCAATGTGGAGAAGAATCTTGAGACACTGATCGACTTTGTTCAGGAACCTTATTTTACAGAAAAGACTGTTGAAAAAGAGAAGGGCATCATTGGCCAGGAAATCACCATGTATGATGACAACCCTGACTGGCGCTTATATTTTGGCCTGATTGAAAATATGTACAAAAATCATCCGGTTAAAATCGATATCGCAGGTACAATCGAGTCGATTTCCCATATCACGAAAGATATGCTGTATGAATGCTATGAAACCTTCTACCACCCAAGCAACATGCTCTTGTTCATCGTCGGACCAGTGGATCCGGATCAGATTATGTCCCAGGTGAGAACTAACCAGAACAAAAAGGATTATAATGAAATCCCTGAAATAAAACGTCGATTCGAAGAAGAGCCGGCTGAAGCTGCCGAAAAGAAAAAAGTACTTGAGATGAATGTTCAGACATCGAAGTGCCTTGTTGGGATAAAGAGCAAAAATGCAGCCCAATCCGGCAAGGACATGCTTAAAAATGAGCTGAGTCTGAATGTGCTGCTGGATATCTTGTTCGGAAAAAGCTCTGATCACTATAGCACACTGTATAATGAAGGTTTAATTGATGACACATTCTCTTTTGATTATACACAGGAGCAGGGCTTCGGATTTGCCATGGTGGGCGGAGACACAAACGATCCTGACCGATTGGCCGATACATTGAAAAAGATGCTCCTGGACGCAAGGGAAAAAGGAGCTATTTCACAGGAAACACTTGATCGGACAAAGAAGAAGAAAATAGGGGCATTCCTGCGTGCCGTTAATTCACCGGAATATATCGCAAACCAATTCACCCGGTATGCTTTTAATGAGATGGATTTGTTTGATGTTGTGCCAACGCTTGAAAGCATCACCCTTAAAGATGTGGAAACTGCCGCAGGGGATTTGATAAGCGAAGACCGGTTTACGGTTTGCCAGATTGTGCCTAAGAAATAAAAAAAGCTATTTCAGCAGAGCGCCATTTAAAGGCGCTTTGCTTTTTATCAGGAGTGTTCAAAATGAAAAAATTTGCGTTAATTACTGGAGCGAGCGGAGGAATTGGCCAAGCAATCAGTCTCAAGCTGGCTGAGGAGGGCTATTCGCTTTATTTACATTACAATCAAAACCAGCAGGGCTTAAACAGGCTGGTGGACCGCCTGCAGGCGTTTGATGGGGATTATATCCCGATACAGGCAGACCTATCTGCCCGATGCGGCTATAAAAAAATAGTGCAAAATATCTTTTCACTTGATGCAATTATCCATAATAGCGGGTCAGCACAATATGGACTTCTTACAGAACTGTCGGAAAAGGATACTGAGGCGCTGATGAATCTTCATGTAACTTCACCGCTTCTGCTGACAAAAGAGCTTCTGCCAAAACTTTTATCCAAGGGCAGCGGAAATATTGTGGTTGTTTCCTCTATCTGGGGCCAGACGGGTGCGGCTTGTGAAGTTGCCTATTCGGCAGCAAAAGGTGCCCAAATTGCTTTTGCTAAAGCTTTAAGCAAGGAAGTGGCCTTGAGTGGAGTGAGGGTCAATGCTGTTGCCCCGGGTGCCGTCGAGACGGCCATGCTGAATGATTTTACTGAAGAAGAGCTTGAAGCCGTTAAAAGCGAAATTCCTATGGGCAGGCTTGCTCTCCCTGATGACATTGCCAATACCGTTTCCTTCCTGCTTTCTGAAAAAGCCTCCTATATTACCGGTCAGGTTCTGGCTGTGAATGGGGGATGGTATACATAAAGAAGAGCCTGTCACCCGTTCATAGAAGTGTCACATTTTTTTGCCTTAGTCTTTGAGTGCATGCATATTTTATTCAGCCCCTAAGCACAATATAATTGTACAACATTTAAAGGAGGCAATAACTATGTCTGTACTAGAAAACTGGCAGCAGTGGAAAGACTTCCTTGGAGACCGTCTTCACCAGGGGATGAATCAAGGGATGAATAAGGAAACTGTAAATGACCTTGCTTATCAAATTGGCGATTATTTAGCAAAGCAAGTGGAGCCGAAGAATGACCAGGAAAAAATCCTTGCTGACCTATGGTCTGTAGCAAGCCCTGAAGAGCAGCATGCCATTGCGAATATGATGGTAAAGCTTGTTCAAAACGACGGAACTCATTAAGAAGTTAATAGCAATCAGCGAAAAGAGAGGTCTTCCTCTCTTTTCGTTTTCCCCCAAAAAGATTTCCTTCCAAACCAAACGGGTTTTTCCTTTCATATTGGCAAAAAATCATATATTATAGAATCTAGATGAAAATTTAGGATAAGTTTAAAAAAAATTTACATATACAAAATTATATATACATATGAAATGCGCAAAGAGAGGCGCATCACGCAGGAGGAGGTTTTCCGGTGGAGAAAACAGAATGGTATTTGGAATATGAAATCCAAAAGAATCGTCCCGGCTTGCTTGGTGACATTTCTTCCCTGCTGGGTATGCTTTCCATAAATATCGTTACGATCAATGGTGTGGATGAAGGCCGAAGAGGCTTGCTGATTCTGGCAAAAGACCACGAACAGATTGAACGCTTAAAATCGATTTTAAATACAATGGATACGATTAAGGTGATTAAGCTCCGGGAGCCTAAACTGAGAGACCGTCTTGCCGTGCGCCATGGAAGGTACATTCAAAGGGATGCCGACGACAAGAAAACTTTCAGGTTTGTAAGGGATGAGCTTGGGCTTTTAGTCGATTTCATGGCGGAATTATTTAAACAGGAAGGGCACAAGCTAATAGGGATCAGGGGAATGCCAAGGGTTGGAAAGACTGAATCCATAGTGGCCTCAAGTGTCTGTGCCAACAAACGCTGGCTATTTGTTTCATCCACTTTGCTAAAACAGACGATACGCAACCAGCTGATAGAGGATGAATATAATGAAAACAATCTGTTCATAATAGACGGAATTGTCTCGACCAGACGTGCAAATGAACGGCACTGGCAGCTCGTCCGGGAAATTATGCGCCTACCTGCAGTGAAGGTAGTAGAGCATCCGGATATTTTTGTGCAAAACACTGAATACTCCCTTAATGATTTCGATTATATAATTGAACTCCGTCACGATCCTGATGAAGAGATTACTTATGATGTTGTGGAGAAGAACAATATGTTCTCTGAATCCGATTTTGGAGGCTTTGATTTTTAGTAAGTTGGAAGGTGTTATAAATTGACAGAACTAGGCAATCGTTTAAAAGAAGCGCGGCTGGCCAAAGATATGAACCTTGATGACCTGCAAAAGGTCACAAAAATACAAAAGCGCTATTTGATGGGAATTGAAGAGGGAGATTATAGCATGATGCCCGGAAAGTTTTATGTCAGGGCATTTATTAAGCAATATGCTGAAGCGGTTGGAATTGAGCCGGAAGAAATTTTTGAGCAATATAAAAATGATATTCCGGCACCCTCGAATGATGATATTCCAGAAAAGCTATCCCGTGTTCAGTCCAGAAAAGACTTATCAGGCAGGACTTCAAAGGTATTCGATATTCTTCCGAAGGTTCTTATTGGTGTCTTTATTGTTGGCCTCATTGCAGTCCTTTATAATTTTCTGGGTGCCAAAGACCAGGCTGATCAAGAGGAAAAACCCTCCGATCTGACAGATGGCCAGACAGTCATCGAAGAGTCTGAAAACCTTGCAGAAAATGAAAAGGACAAAAAGGATAAAGATGAATCAGCCGGCGAGAAAGAAGAGTCTTCTGATAAAGAAGCAGCTGATGAAAATGCCGGGGATCAAGAAGCCGAGAAAGAAGCAAAGCAGGAAGTTGTTGTGGTGCAATCCAGCGGAAATGAAACAGTTTATGAATTGAAAAATGCGGACAAGTTCGAACTGGAAGTTGTTTCTACTGGAGAAACATGGGTGAATATCCAAAACGGCAAAGGGAATTCCTTCTACCAGGGAATGCTGACAGCAGAGGGCACTAAAAGCCAGAAGGTAGACTTTTCAAAGGAAACGGAAGCATCCATTGTAGTCGGAAATTCGTCTCAAACTGAACTTTATGTAAACGGCGAAAAAATTGAGTATCAGGTGCCGCCTTCACAGTCAGTCAAGCAGGATATTACCATTAAGTACGCGCCGAAGACCGAATAGTCATCTTCATTAGATGACTATTTTCGCTTTTTATGTAAAAATTATCAGTAAAAGGTTTGCAGCGAATGGTAAAGACCTTTTTTGCTGCAAAAAGCTTCACTTACTATACTTGGAGGTAAAACATGAATCTGCCAAATAAAATTACAGTGTCCCGAATTATGCTGATACCAATATTTCTGCTCGTAATGCTAGTTCCTTTTTCCTGGGGAAATATTGAGCTCCTTGGAGCGGAAATGCCGGTAACCCATCTGGTTGGCGCTCTGATCTTTATCATTGCTTCGGTTACCGATTGGGTCGACGGCTATTTTGCCCGCAAATACAATATGGTCACAAATCTTGGAAAGTTTCTTGATCCGCTTGCAGACAAGCTTCTCGTCTCTGCGGCATTGATTGTATTGGTTGATCTTGAACTGGCTCCTTCATGGATTGTGATTATCATAATCAGCCGGGAATTTGCCGTAACAGGTTTAAGGCTTGTTCTGGCGGGGGAAGGAGAAGTGGTCGCGGCGAATCAGCTGGGCAAAATCAAAACATGGGCTCAAATTGTAGCCATTTCTGCACTGCTTTTACATAATGTTATTTTTGAAATGGTTTCGATCCGGTTTGACCTGATTGCCCTATGGGTTGCAATGTTCTTCACCATCTGGTCTGGCTGGGACTATTTTGCAAAAAACAAACAGGCCTTTATTAACTCAAAATAACTTTTATCCAAAAGGGGGCTTTTGAATGAATGCTGAAATCATAGCTGTCGGCTCTGAGCTTTTGCTTGGACAAATCGTTAATACAAATGCCCGCTTTATTTCCCGGCAGCTTGCTGAACTGGGCATAAATGTTTTTTACCATACGGTAGTTGGTGATAATCCTGAGCGACTGAAGTCAGTGATCAAAGTTGCGGAAGGACGTTCTGATCTGATTGTCTTCACAGGCGGACTGGGGCCGACGAAGGATGATTTGACGAAAGAAACAATCGCCCGCCATCTTGGCAAAGAACTTGTCATGGACGAACAGGCTCTTGAATCCATACAGCTCTATTTTAAACGGACCAGCAGAGAGATGACTGAAAATAATAAAAAACAGGCTCTTGTCCTTAAGGATGCACAAATTCTTCCTAATGAGCATGGGATGGCACCTGGAATGATATCCGAAAGTGGTGGACATATTTATATGCTCCTTCCAGGACCGCCAAATGAAATGGAGCCGATGTTCCTGAAACATGCTTTTCCAGCACTGCAATCCAAGCTCGGCACAGATGATGTGATTGTTTCCCGGGTATTGCACTTTTTCGGGATAGGAGAAGCCATGCTTGAAACTGAAATTGAAGATATTATCGATGCTCAGAGTAATCCAACGATTGCTCCGCTTGCGTCTGATGGGGAAGTAACACTAAGGCTTACGGCCAAGCATAGTCAGCCTAACACGGCTATGATGCTGATGGATGAAACTGAATCCAAAATCCTGGACCGTGTCGGCGAATTTTTTTATGGCTACGATGACACTTCCTTGATGTACGAGCTTAGCAGGCTGATAAAGGAAAGCAATATGACCATATCCGCTGCGGAGAGTTTAACAGGCGGCATGTTCCAGCAGGAGTTTACATCCATTCCGGGAGCCGGCGGACTTCTAAAGGGCGGAGTGGTCTGCTATACAAACGAAGTTAAAGCCGAGGTATTAAAAGTCCGCAAAGATACGATTGATAACGAAGGGGTTGTCAGTGCGCAGTGTGCAGCAGAGCTTGCTGAGAATGTCGCCCGCCTGACAAATTCAGGTATCGGGATCAGCTTCACAGGTGTTGCGGGTCCGGACGAACTGGAAGGCAACCCGGTCGGAACCGTGTATATAGGCATTTGGATTAAAGGAAGGCCGGTCCAGACTGAAAAGCTGAACCTTGGCGGAACGAGGGCGGCAAATCGAGTTCGTACGGTAAAATACGGCTGCCATTTCCTAATTAAAGCATTGAAAGAAAGTCAGGATGTCTGAAAAGGTGTTCTGATTTTTTAATATCCAAAAAAATAGACAGATTACTTAGCAGAATGCCATTTCTTCTATTGATTCACATCCGAAAATTCCATTTTCCCCAGGAGATATAGTAATTTTTAAGCTGAACTGACCTGATAAAAAAAACGAATGGATGTTCGATTTTTTGCTCGACAAATACTTAGAAAAGGTTTATAGTAGAGTTAGGTTTTGAGATGAGACAAACGAATCTAATCAAAAGATAGGTTCGTCTATATAAAAGGAGGAACTATTAGTGGGTGATCGTCAAGCAGCTCTTGAAATGGCGTTAAAACAAATAGAAAAGCAATTTGGTAAAGGTTCTATCATGAAGCTCGGTGAACAGACTGACCGCAAAATTTCCACTGCACCAAGCGGATCCCTTGCTCTTGATGCAGCTCTTGGGGTAGGCGGCTATCCAAGAGGGCGTATTATTGAAATTTATGGTCCTGAGAGCTCAGGTAAAACAACTGTGGCCCTGCATGCGATTGCAGAGGTTCAGGCAGGCGGCGGACAAGCTGCATTTATCGATGCTGAACATGCTCTAGACCCTGTTTATGCACAAAAGCTTGGTGTAAATATTGACGAGCTTCTTCTTTCCCAGCCGGATACCGGGGAGCAGGCGCTAGAAATTGCAGAAGCCCTTGTTCGAAGCGGCGCTATTGATATTCTGGTAATTGACTCTGTTGCAGCCCTTGTGCCTAAGGCTGAAATTGAAGGGGAAATGGGTGACTCCCATGTTGGTCTGCAGGCTCGCCTTATGTCCCAGGCCCTTCGCAAACTATCAGGTGCAATCAATAAATCTAAAACAATCGCAATTTTCATTAACCAGATCCGTGAAAAAGTCGGAGTTATGTTCGGTAACCCTGAAACCACTCCTGGCGGACGCGCATTGAAATTCTATTCTTCTGTCCGTCTTGAGGTGCGCCGTGCAGAAACCCTTAAGCAAGGGAATGAAATGGTCGGTAATAAGACAAAGATCAAAGTTGTCAAAAACAAAGTCGCTCCTCCATTCCGTGTGGCAGAAGTTGATATCATGTACGGAGAAGGGATCTCCAAAGAAGGCGAAATCATCGATCTTGGATCTGAACTGGATATTGTCCAAAAGAGCGGTTCATGGTACTCATTCAACGAAGAACGCTTAGGCCAAGGCCGTGAAAACGCCAAAGTATTCTTAAAAGAAAACCCGGAAATCCGCCTGACTATCCAAAAGCAAATCCGTGAACACTACGGACTTGATGAAGAAAAAGTAATCAGCGGAGACGAAGAGCAGGAAGAATTCGAGCTGATCGATTAATACAATGGAAAAGCAAAGCCCGGGTGGCTTTGCTTTTCTTATGGATAATTAGTGGCTGACTAAGAATTTTCAATTGAGGCTTACAAAAGCAAAAATAATTAAGAGTTCAAACCAATCAAAATATTAAGAAAAGCCCTTAGGACAAACCCTTGACAATAAAATTCCACAGCTTTACAATTAAACATGTATATTTTACATTTTATATGTGAAGAAATTCTTACTGAGTTAGACTTTGTCTGGCTCCCGGCTCCAGTGGCTATTCATACGTTAATATTCTGCCAGCCTTCAACTGGATGCCAAGTGCTTTTTTAAGATTGAAACGTTTAAAAGCCTTAGTGCTGTATATTGAATTGGACAATGTACATGCCAACACTTTAAAAAACGTAACACAAACAAGTTCATAGCAAGAGGAGGTGAAATGATGGATCTATTAACAGCAATCATCTCCATTTTGCTTTGCCTAATCGTCGGTGCTTTTGTTGGCTATTTTGTTCGCAAATCTATTGCCGAAGCTAAAATTGCAGGAGCTAAAGATGCTGCTGAGCAGATTTTGGAAGACGCAAAGCGAGAAGCTGAGGCTTCGAAAAAAGAAGCACTGCTTGAAGCGAAAGATGAAATTCACAAGCTTCGCACAGATGCGGAAGGTGATATTCGTGATCGAAGAAATGAACTGCAAAAACAAGAAAACCGCTTAATGCAAAAAGAAGAGAACCTTGATCGAAAAGATGAAACGTTAGATAAACGTGAAGCACTTTTAGAAAAGAGGGACGATTCTCTTAGCAAAAGACAACAGCATATTGAAGAGATGGAAAGCAAAGTGGACGAGATGGTTAAAGAACAACAAGCTGAGCTGGAACGCATCTCAGGCTTGACTCGTGAAGAGGCAAAGTCCATCATTTTAGAGCGCACGGAGCAGGAAGTGGCTCACGATGTCGCTATTATGGTAAAAGAGAGCGAAACAAGAGCGAAAGAAGATGCAGATAAAAAAGCGAAGGAAATCTTGTCACTGGCTATCCAAAGATGTGCAGCTGATCATGTAGCAGAAACTACGGTATCAGTTGTCAACCTGCCAAATGATGAGATGAAAGGCCGCATTATTGGCCGAGAAGGCCGTAATATCCGTACTCTTGAAACTCTGACTGGAATTGATCTCATAATCGATGATACACCGGAAGCGGTTATTTTATCCGGTTTTGACCCGATTCGACGTGAGACTGCACGCTTAGCTTTAGACAAACTGGTTCAGGACGGACGCATCCATCCGGCACGGATTGAGGAAATGGTTGATAAAGCCCGCCGTGAAGTGGATGAGCATATCCGTGAAATTGGTGAACAAACCACTTTCGAGGTTGGTGTTCACGGACTGCATCCAGATTTAATCAAGATTCTTGGCCGATTAAAATTCCGTACAAGCTATGGCCAGAATGTGTTAAAGCATTCTATGGAAGTGGCGCAGCTTTCAGGCTTGCTTGCTGCCGAATTGGGACAGGACGAAACATTGGCACGCCGTGCGGGTTTGCTGCATGATATCGGTAAAGCAATCGACCATGAGGTTGAAGGAAGCCATGTTGAAATCGGTGTGGAACTTGCCACTAAGTATAAGGAGCATCCTGTTGTCATCAACAGTATCGCTTCCCACCACGGTGACACAGAGCCTACATCAATCATTGCAGTTCTTGTCGCAGCAGCTGATGCTTTATCAGCAGCAAGACCAGGAGCAAGAAGAGAGACACTTGAGAATTATATTCGCCGTCTGGAAAAGCTTGAAGAGATTTCCGAATCCTATGAGGGCGTTGAAAAATCATTTGCCATTCAGGCAGGCCGCGAGATCCGCATTATGGTTAAGCCTGAACAAATCGATGACCTTGAAGCTCATCGGCTGGCCAGGGATATCCGTAAAAAGATTGAAGAAGAACTTGATTATCCAGGCCATATTAAAGTCACGGTTATCCGTGAAACACGGGCCGTTGAATATGCAAAATAAAGCGATGCACATGCATCGCTTTATTTCTTTTTAGGGTATGCTTCATATTGAAACAGGAAACTGTGTTAAACTTATAAAATAGAGTGGAAAAGCATACATATATCTTTAAAACAGAAAGGGATATGACATGAATATATTGTTTGTGGGAGATGTAGTGGGTTCCCAGGGAAGGGATATGATCACTGAATATGTACCGAAGCTTAAGGAAAAGTACCGCCCGCAAATTACGATTATTAATGGGGAAAACGCAGCGGGGGGAAAAGGAATAACAGAAAAAATTTATCGCGGATTCCTGGAGGCAGGTGCCCAGGCGGTCACCCTCGGCAATCATACCTGGGATAACCGGGAGATTTTTGAATTCATTGACCGTGCTAAATATATGGTTCGCCCGGCTAATTTCCCTTCTAATAACCCCGGCAAAGGCATGGTATTTTTAAAATTTAATACAGAAGAAGTGGCGGTTATCAGCCTTCAGGGCAGAACTTTTATGAATACAAGTGATTGTCCTTTCCAAAAGGCGGATGAACTGATAAAAGAAGCCCGTGAAAGGACTCCATTCATTTTTGTTGACTTTCATGCTGAAGCAACCAGTGAAAAACAGGCAATGGGCTGGTATCTGGATGGCAAAGTATCGGCAGTTGTGGGCACACACACACACGTGCAGACAGCAGATAACCGCATTTTGCCTGGCGGGACAGCCTTTATGTCTGATGTAGGGATGACAGGTCCTTATGATGGCATTCTTGGTGTTGAAAAAGAAGCTGTGATTAAAAGATTTTTGACGGGGCTGCCGGTTCGATTTGAGGTTCCGAAAGAAGGCAGGACCCAGTTAAGCGCAGCGTTTATTGAACTGAACCCTAAAACAGGATTGGCAAAAAAAATTGACCGAATCCTAATTAATGATGACCATCCTTTTTACTCATAAACAGATAAATGACTGCATTCGGATTTGGCCGAGTGCAGTTTTTTTTGAGGTGGGATAATCAGGATTGCATTTCGCTGATATATTCAGGATTTCGCGAATAAAACCAAAAATTCGCGATTATATCTCGAATATCTCGGATATATAGTATTTCGGAGTCTAATCAATACGAAAAAAGCAGATAGGTCAAAAAATGTTAATGTGAGTCTTTGTAAATTTACTTATGCCAGAGGCTAACTAGTAAAGATTTACAATATTCCGCAATATAACTTCAATTAAATATACAAAAATCAGTCTGAATCCTTGCTTTTTTTGTCCAAGCCGGAATATGTGAATTCCAAGCTGAATATAGTAGCAATGGAATGATATATAGACCTGGTGCTAAATTCCATCAAAGCGGCATGTGTATGTAGGGAAAGAAATTGCCTGTCTGAAGGCATAGGCCTTAAAGAGAGGCGAATCAGCGCTTTGAGCAAGGCATACAGGAGGGGTAAAACGAGGAGGAGCTAGGAATGGAAATATTAAAAGTTTCAGCAAAATCTAATCCTAATTCTGTAGCTGGTGCGCTTGCTGGAGTTCTTCGCGAAAGAGGAAGTGCGGAAATCCAGGCCATTGGTGCGGGTGCATTGAACCAGGCTGTTAAGGCAGTAGCGATCGCAAGAGGATTCGTAGCGCCTAGCGGAGTGGATTTAATTTGTATCCCTGCATTCACGGATATCCTGATTGACGGCGAAGAGCGGACTGCCATTAAGCTGATAGTGGAACCGCGTTAGCCAAAGCTTCAGAATGGGAAATCATCCTTTGTTATATGCATAAGTCAGCAAAATATAAATACACGCAAAAAAATAAAACCTGTTTGCATCATAGGCAAACAGGTTCTTTTTTTAATAAGGTAAAGCTAAGAGGAAAAAAGGAGAGGAAGACAGAGTGAAAATATTTGATGCACATTGTGATGTCTTATATAAGATGTTTATGGATAGAAAAATTGACTTTAAAAACTCAGACAAGCTACAGGTGAATCTGGAAGGGGTTCAGGCTTCCAGGTTAAAGGTTCAATGCTTTGCCATATATGTTCCGGCAATTGTACATCCTGAAATGAAGTTCAACGCAGCTCTTTATATGGTCGATCTGTTCTACGAGCATGTGCTTAAACCCAACCCTCAATTAAAGCACATTAAGAGCCGCCAGGATATTGACCAGTTAGGGGATGATGAAATAGGGGCAGTGCTGACATTGGAAGGCTGTGACGCAGTTGGCTGCGATCTGCTTAAATTGAAGACACTTCTCAGGCTTGGAATATCCTCGGTGGGGTTGACCTGGAATTATGCAAACTGTGCTGCTGATGGTGTGCTGGAGGAAAGGGGAGCAGGGCTATCTTCATTTGGCAGACAAGTGGTTTATGAATTAAATGCCGGCAAAGCATTGTGTGATGTATCCCATCTTTCTGAACGCGGATTTTGGGATGTGATGGAATGGGCGGATTATCCTTTTGCTTCCCATTCAAACTGTTATTCACTTTGCCCGAATCCCCGCAATTTATCCAACGAGCAGATTGAAGCCCTGATTGACAGGGACAGTGTGATGGGCATTACATTTGTGACAGAGTTTTTATCAGGAAAACAAACAGCTACGATAACTGACATCCTAAGACACCTCGAACATGTGTGTTCACTAGGGGGAGAGGATCACGTAGGCTTCGGTTCGGATTTTGACGGTACAGATGGAAGGGTTGCAGGATTGGAGAATGCAAGAAAATACGATAGCCTGCTAAATGAACTAACAAAATATTATTCTGATATACAAGCTGAAAAATTTCTATTTCGAAATTTTTATAGCAGGTTTCCAAGGTGAAAATGGTAAGAAAACTCCATATCAAGGGTTATGAGAGACCTCTAAAAACCAAAATTAAATGATCTTTTTAGCATTTTTCGAAAAATAAAAAAATATTCATCTTTTAGCCAATAAATATTCAGAAAGGGTTGCTTTTTTAGACACATAGGTCTAGAATTGAAAGCGTTTAGTACCCGTCCATCTTCCTGAATAGAGCCTTACTTAAAGGTATGGTGAAATGGTTGGATTGACTGGACACTTATATTAAATAAACGTTTTTACATAATTTCTTAACGTATCTAAAGGGGTGTAAGACATGATCAATCAACTTTCATGGAAAGTTGGAGGACAGCAAGGGGAAGGTATTGAAAGTACCGGGGAAATTTTTTCCATTGCGTTAAATCGTTTAGGCTACTACCTGTACGGTTACCGCCACTTTTCATCACGTATTAAAGGCGGGCACACGAATAACAAGATTCGCGTCAGCACGTCGCAAGTTCGTTCTATTTCGGACGATTTAGATATACTGGTAGCTTTTGACCAGGAAACAATCGATTTAAACTACAAAGAACTTCACGATAAAGGGATCATGATTGCAGATGCGAAATTTGATCCTAAACAGCCAGAAGATACGAATGCAGCTCTGTTTGCGGTGCCTTTTACAGAGATTGCCACAGAGCTTGGAACATCCCTAATGAAAAACATGGTTGCTGTTGGTGCAACATGTGCAGTTCTAAATTTAGATATTAAAGTATTTGAAGAAGTAGTTCAAGAGATTTTTGGACGAAAAGGACAGCAGGTTGTCGATAAGAACATGGAAGCCATTCAGGCTGGCTTTGATTTCATGAAAGAAAAGCTTAGTGACGATGTGGAATTAATGGAGCTTGAAAAAGCTGACGGGCTAAAGCGTTTATTCATGATCGGAAACGACGCAATCGCTCTTGGTGCGCTTGCAGGTGGATGCCGTTTCATGGCCGCTTACCCAATCACACCTGCATCTGAAATCATGGAATATCTGATTAAAAAGCTTCCGGCTCTTGGCGGATCTGTCATACAGACAGAAGACGAAATTGCCGCAGTTACAATGGCAATCGGTGCAAACTATGCCGGTGTCCGTGCGCTTACTGCATCTGCTGGACCTGGTCTTTCCCTTAAGATGGAAGCAATCGGCCTTTCAGGGATTACTGAAACACCGCTTGTTATTGTTGATACACAGCGTGGCGGCCCTTCTACAGGACTTCCGACAAAACAGGAGCAATCAGACTTAATGGCAATGATTTATGGAACTCATGGCGAGATTCCAAAAATTGTGCTTGCTCCAAGTACTGTACAGGAAGCATTCTATGATACAGCTGAAGCTTTCAACCTTGCAGAAGAATATCAGTGCCCTGTTATTGTCCTATCAGACTTGCAGCTTTCTCTTGGAAAGCAGACTGTGGAGCCGCTTGATTTCAGCAAAGTGGAAATCCGCCGCGGAAAACTTGTTGCAGAAGAGCTTCCGGAAATTGAAAACAAAGGTTACTTCAAGCGCTTCGAGGTTACGGAGGATGGAGTTTCTCCTCGTGTAATCCCAGGTATGAAGAACGGAATCCACCATGTTACGGGTGTTGAGCATGATGAGACTGGAAAACCTTCAGAATCAGCTGCAAACCGCAACGCACAAATGGATAAGCGTTTCCGCAAGATCGAAAATATTAAATTCAATACACCAGTTCACAAGAACGCACCACATGAAGATGCAGACTTGCTGATTGTTGGCTTCAACTCAACTCGCGGTGCAATTGAGGAATCAATGAGCCGCCTTGAACAGGATGGAATTAAAGTGAATCATGCACAAGTTCGCCTGATTCATCCTTTCCCAACTGATGAGATATTGCCGCTTGTGAAATCAGCTAAGAAAATCGCTGTAGTTGAAAACAACGCTACAGGACAATTAGCGAATATCATGAAGATGAACGTCGGACATGCTGAGAAAGTTCATAAGCTATTAAAGTACGACGGAAATCCATTCTTGCCTCATGAAATTCACACAAAATGCAAGGAGTTGTTCTAAATGGCCACATTTAAAGATTTTCGAAATAATGTAAAACCAAACTGGTGCCCAGGCTGTGGAGACTTCTCCGTGCAGGCTGCGATTCAGCGTGCGGCAGCGAATGTTGGTTTAGAGCCTGAGAACTTAGCGGTAGTATCAGGCATCGGATGTTCCGGACGTATTTCCGGCTATATCAATTCATACGGTTTCCACGGCATTCATGGACGTTCACTGCCGATTGCCCAGGGTGTTAAAATGGCTAATCGCGATTTAACAGTTATCGCATCCGGCGGTGACGGAGACGGCTTCGCAATCGGTATGGGCCATACGATCCATGCGATCCGCCGTAATGTGAACATCACTTATATCGTAATGGATAACCAAATTTATGGTTTAACAAAAGGACAGACTTCACCGCGTTCTGCGGCTGGATTCAAAACGAAGTCCACTCCTCAAGGTTCTATTGAGCAGGCGATTTCTCCAATGGAAATGGCATTAACAGCTGGTGCGACATTCGTTGCGCAAAGCTTCTCAACTGACCTTAAAGATTTGACTGCGATAATCGAAGCAGGCATCAAGCATGATGGCTTCTCGTTAATTAACGTATTCAGCCCATGTGTTACATACAACAAAGTAAACACATATGACTGGTTTAAAGAAAACCTGACGAAGCTGAGCGATGTGGAAGGTTATGACAATTCAAGCCGAGAATTGGCTATGCAGACACTTATGAAGCATAACGGTCTTGTAACAGGTTTGATCTATCAGGATACTGAGCGCAAATCTTATCAGGAGCTGCTTTCAGGATACTCTGAAACTCCTTTATCACAAGCAGATCTTGAACTTGATCAAGCTCATTTTGATAAACTTGCAGCTGAATTTATGTAATAGTACGAAGTCCGGAATTTCTCCGGGCTTCTTTTTTTGAGGCCAGTTGTGAAAGAATGTGACACTTATCACACCTAATTGAATAAAACTAGTCTATTATTAGTATTTGGCAGGATTAAAAATACCCCTGATCGTACATACATGTAATAGCGGCCAATGAGAGGCTGAGTGCGGTTTTCTATTGTTTTAACCTCGAGAAAGCCTTATACTATAATAATGTGTACAGTTATAAATGCACATTCTGCTTATACTTAATAATTGAGTTTAAATGATAGATACTCTGCTCAAAGAAAGAGAAAGGGGATAATGATGAACGAAAAACAACGTTTAGAAAGTCAGCAAGTGCAAACAGCAAATCCTTCGGACAAAAAATCCGTAAAGGATTACAGCAAATACTTTGAAACTGTTTATACTGCACCTTCCTTAAAGGATGCGAAAAAACGCGGTAAAGAAGAAGTAAAATATCATAAAGATTTTAACATCCCAGAAGAATTCCATGGCATGGGGAATGGCCGCAAATTCTATATCCGCACATACGGCTGCCAGATGAATGAGCATGATACCGAGGTTATGGCCGGTATTTTCCTTGGTCTTGGCTATGAGCCAACAGAATCAGTAGAAGATGCGAACGTCATCTTGCTTAATACATGTGCCATCCGTGAAAATGCAGAGAATAAAGTGTTCGGAGAGCTTGGCCATCTTAAGCATCTAAAAAAGGAAAATCCCGATCTTCTAATTGGTGTCTGCGGGTGCATGTCACAGGAAGAATCTGTTGTTAACAAGATTCTTAAAACATATAACCAGGTAGATATGATTTTTGGAACGCACAACATTCACCGTCTTCCTAACATTCTTCATGAAGCATATATGTCGAAGGAAATGGTTATTGAGGTTTGGTCTAAAGAAGGGGATGTTATTGAGAATCTACCAAAAGTGCGCCGCGGCAATATTAAAGCATGGGTCAACATTATGTATGGCTGTGATAAATTCTGCACGTACTGCATCGTTCCTTATACACGCGGAAAAGAGCGCAGCCGCCGTCCTGAGGATATTATTCAGGAAGTGCGCCAATTGGCAGCACAAGGCTATCAGGAAATTACCCTTCTTGGGCAAAACGTAAACGCCTATGGAAAAGATTTTGAAGATATGAAATATGGTCTTGGCGATTTAATGGATGAAATCCGCAAAATTGACATTCCGCGGGTGCGCTTTACAACGAGCCATCCTCGCGACTTCGATGATCACTTGATTGAAATTCTTGCCAAAGGCGGCAATCTTGTAGAGCACATTCACCTTCCAGTTCAATCTGGTTCAACAGATGTCCTGAAAATTATGGCTCGCAAATATACAAGAGAGCAATACTTGGAGCTTGTGCGCAAGATTAAAGCGGCTATCCCCGAGGCTACTTTTACAACTGATATCATTGTAGGCTACCCTAATGAAACAGAAGAGCAATTCGAAGAAACAATATCCCTGTATCGTGAGGTAGGCTTCGAAGCAGCTTATACGTTCATATACTCACCTCGTGAAGGCACACCAGCGGCCAAAATGGTGGATAACGTGCCAATGGAAGTGAAGAAGGAGCGTCTTCAGCGCTTGAACGCTCTTGTTAATGAAATGTCAGCAGAAGCAATGAAAAAATATCAGGGCCAGATTGTCGAAGTTCTTGTTGAAGGGGAAAGCAAGAACAATCCTGATATCCTTGCAGGATACACAAGAAAGAACAAGCTGGTAAACTTTAAGGGACCGAAAACAGCGATCGGCAAAATTGTGAATGTAAAAGTAACCGATGCGAAGACTTGGTCACTAAACGGAGAAATGATTGAAGAACTAGACGCGGTTGAGGTGAAGCAGTAATGGCTAAATACACAAAAGATGAGATTGTAGAACGTGCAAATGAATTGGCACGCATGATTGCAGAGACTGAAGAAGTGGATTTCTTCAAGCGTGCAGAAGCACAGATTAATGAAAACGAAAAGGTTAGTGCAACCATTACAACAATCAAAGGCTTGCAAAAGCAGGCTGTCAATCTTCAGCACTATGGTAAAGCTGAAGCATTAAAGAAAACGGAAGAAAAAATTGCCCAATTGGAACAGCAGCTGGATGAAATCCCGGTTGTCCAGGAATTCAAGCAGTCCCAGGTGGACGTTAATGAATTGCTGCAGATTGTGGCAAATACAATTTCCAACACTGTAACAGACGAAGTCATTACTGCTACAGGCGGAAACCTGCTGAGCGGCGAAACGGGTTCGAAAATAAAGAACAGCAGCTGTTCACACTAAACTAATAACCGAAACACCCTGCACAAATTAGTGCAGGGTGTTTTTTACGCTCTATATTTAAGGGAGGAGTTGGTAACGGCCATGAGTTGACGGGGGGCATTTATTGGTTTCGCAATAATTCTACTGCTTTTAAAAATTCTTTTCTGTATTCCTGCTGCTCAATAAGCGCAGCATTTAGCGTTGACAGCAGAGATTGATTCAGCATTTTCGTCCCTGCATCATCAGACTCTTTGTTCAAAAAGTTCAGGAGAAAGGTGTATACAAGAAGCAATGTCGAGTAATTATCCACATATGTGAGATTAATACCGTCCTTCCCGTTTTCACCCCCTTCAAATCATTGAAGTGGCTATGTTCTAGACTATGAATCTTTCTTCATCATGTCTGAAAGATCCAAATCCGGAAGTTTCTTACCGTTTACGGATAGTTTCAGCTGTTTATAATCCTCGGATGTTTCTACAACAGGCAGCAGATTTTTTAATGCAGGAATCATGTTCCCGATCGGAGGAATTTTTTGTGAAGAGCCCTTCCAAGTTTTTCAGTGGCTTAAGAGATTCCATGAGATTTCCTCTTAACTCTTCAGATTGAATTTTTTCTAATCCTTTTGTATAGAATCCGCTAAATGTTTTATTGAATTTCGCAACCATTTGTTCTGCATATTGTTTTGCTTCTTCTCCAATCAGCTCTTTTCCATTGATTGAAACTTTATAGTTAGAGTTCTCCTTGTCTGCCATTCCTGTTCACCTCCTTATCGATAGTTTATTATATTGATTCATGAGCCAAGCTGTCTTCCGCAGATGTAACAGGACAAACGTTCATTTCCAATTAGATGCCTAATGGTGAGTAAAGGTGTATTACCCCAGGTAGGCATTTTCCTTTATTTATATTGACTTACCTGGAGATTTCTCCTATTGGATATGTTCAGACCGGAACATTCGCCCGCTCCCGGCATACTATAAATCATGCCTATACTTTTGCCTAACATTCATCAAAAATTATCGCACACTAGTCTAATATCCCGCATAGGATGAATTGAAAATGAATGAGGAGGGTTCGCTCGCAATGGGAGATTACAGAGAGATTATAACGAAAGCGGTCGTTGCGAAAGGACGTAAATTCACACAGTCCAATCATACGATCTGCCCGTCACACCATCCGTCAAGCATACTTGGCTGCTGGATAATAAACCATACGTACGAGGCGAAGAAAACTGGAAAAACAGTAGAAATCAGCGGCCATTATGACATTAACGTTTGGTACTCTTTCAACAATAATACAAAAACCGAAGTTGTTACCGAACGGGTTGAGTATAAAGATGTCATTAAATTGAAGTACCGTGATCCGGACTGTTTAGATGACCATGATGTCATCGCCCGTGTTCTGCAGCAGCCGAGCTGCTGTGAAGCAGTCATTTCTCCAAACGGCAACAAAATCATCGTCACTGTGGAAAGAGAATTCATGGTCGAAGTAATCGGTGAAACAAAGGTTTGTGTAGCTGTTTACCCAGACAAATGTGAATGCGATGATGACGCCTGGGGACTTGATGTTGAAGATGAAGAATTCGAGGATTTAAATCCGGATTTCTTAGTTGGAACTGAAGAAGAGTAATGACAAACTAGGAGGTTTTGCTTCCTAGTTTTTCTTTTTTTCATTTTTATAGGTCACCCGGATTCGAGCAAATTGACGAGGACTTTTTCCGTCTTTAGTCTGAATTCATCTGCTGAGTCTTTCCTTAGAATGGAGTTATTAGAAGCAAAGGGGAGAGGCAAGATGAAAATATATCAATTAAATTTAAAGTGCCATGATTTGGACCGAATGAAAGACTTTTATACAAATGTGCTGGAGATGGAGCTGCTGACAGAGACTGAGAGTTATTTTACGATTATGGCCGGTTCAACAAAACTTTTTTTTGAGAAAGATGCATCCATTCCCTTTTATCATGTGTGTTTCCGGACAAATGCCGGGTACTTTGATCATATTTATCAGAAATTAGGTGCTGAAAGTGTGCTGCTTCCAAATGAGAGCGGCGAGTACAGCATGTTCTGGAAAGGCAAGCAGGCATATTTTATGGATCCGGACGGAAACATTCTGGAGATTCTGGAGCGGCCCCTGGATGGTGTAAAGAAGGAGGGCCTGCGCTGGCATGATGTTGGGGAAATTGGCATCCCTGTCAGGAATGTAGCAGCAATGGAGCAGGATTTAGAACAATTTCTGTACAATCAACAGATGGATTCCAGTGAGACATTTGCTTTTTACGGGGACAGGGAAGGAGTTTTTGTTCTTGTGAAGGAAGGGCGGAATTGGTATCCAACAGAAAGGGCCGCTGTTATTTCTCCTATTAAAATATTTGCTTCAGGACCAAGGGATGCCAGGCTTCATCATCAGGAATATCCTTACGAAGTGATCGTGAGAAAGGAATGGGAAGGGAGCGTCCCGGCTGTACAATTTCGCATTGCACGTCCGACAAACCAGCTTGATAAACTCATTGCTTTTTATGAAAAAGGACTTGGCCTGAAGAGAGTCGGCGAGTTCTGGCATCATGAAGGATATGATGGCATTATGATCGGACTTCCCGACAGCCAGTATCACCTAGAATTTACTCAATCCAAGGAAAAAATGGAGCTTCCGCAGCCGACAAAGGAGCATCTATTAGTCTTTTATGTAGCAGATCGTTTTGAGCGGGATAAAATCACCGAAAGGCTTGCTGCTTTTGGATATTTAGAAACCGAACCGGAAAATCCTTATTGGGGCAGAGGCGGAGTGACGATAGAAGATCCCGATGGATGGCCGGTTGTATTGATGAATACGGCGGGAATATGAGGCTTCCGGTTCAGCCGGGAGCTTTTCCATTATAAAGTTTAAAATGAATAAGCCATCGTTTTCCTAAATATGTTAAAATAGCAAAGTAGTAAAATGATTGATGAAAGGTTGAGTGTTTATGTTTAAAAAGGTTGCCTCTGATGTATTGGGATTAAGCGATGTAGGAAGCGTCATCCAGCCTGCTGATTATGACAAAGTCGATGCAGACGATTATGTCCTTCACGAAGATAATGAGAAAATTTATTTCCTGATCAAATCCAAATCTGACGAATACTGCTTTACAAATAAGGCGCTAATTCATCTGGACGGTACAAGTGCGGTCAGCAAAAAACGCACACTTAAGCGTTACAGCTACCGTGAGTACAGCATTTCAAATGTCATGCTTGAAACAGCCGGCACAGTCGATTTGGATGTGGAAATCAAATTCGTGATCGGATCTCAGGCTTTCTCGATCGACGTACATAAAAAGCATATTGAAGAATTGAAAGATTTATATAAAGCATTGATCCGCATCTCCGAGATTTGCCGCGAAAATGAGGTGTCCATGGAGTATGCTGAAAAAAGCCTGACTCTGGCATCAAGCACTCTTGGACGTTCAGTGTCTAATCAGGACGCCAGCGTGGTGGACAATTTCCGCGTATTAAATGAAACAGCCTTCAACTGGCTGATGAACAGCCGCAAGAAATACAATGTTAAAGATTTTGGCTATGTGTTTGAAAAATACATCAATAACTAATACATCCTGGCAGCTCTCGATTGGGGAGCTGCTGTTTTATTTGTGGCAAGACTGTTTTGCTGCTCACTAAACGCAAATATAGTTTAACCTCTGAGTTGATTGGAGCGGAGGACACCCGACTCCTGAGGGAGGAGAGGGAAGTGAGAGACCCCGCAGGCAAAGCCGAGGAGGCTCTCATTCCTCACCGCGGAAAGCAAGTGTCCGCAGCGAAATCAACGGGCATAATTTACAAGCCTATCAATATATAAGAAATAGTCAAGGCAAATATTGCTCGTCTGAGTCAGCCAATAATCTATGATATAATGAAAAAGATGTTCTCGGAGAAAACTCTGAAACAGGAATAGAATAGAAAATTAATAGATTATAGATCGTTGGAGGAAGTTATGGCAGCAGCATACACGCCTATGATACAGCAATATCTACGGGTAAAGGCAGAATATCAGGATGCCTTTTTATTTTTTCGCCTTGGCGACTTTTATGAAATGTTTTTTGAGGATGCACTTAAAGCATCACAGGAGCTTGAAATCACATTAACCAGCCGCGAGGGCGGTACGGAAGACCGGATTCCGATGTGCGGGGTGCCGTACCATTCAGCACCGGTTTATATTGAACAATTGATTGAAAAAGGATATAAAGTTGCAATTTGCGAGCAGACAGAAGATCCGAAGCAGGCAAAGGGTGTAGTGAAGCGGGAAGTAGTACAGCTTATTACACCTGGAACAATGATGGAAGGAAAGGGCCTTCAGGAAAAAGAAAACAACTACATTGCTTCAATTTCTGTTTTTGAAGATGAGACGTTTGGATTTGCCACCAATGATTTATCGACAGGTGAGACGAAGGTAACGATGGTAAGCGGCGGGTTTGATGAAGTTTTGAACGAGTTGTTCATGTCAGGAGCAAAGGAAGTGGTCATCTCTTCCGACTTTGATGGAGAGTGGCAGCGCAAAATGAAAGAACGCTCCGTCATGGCGATTTCATTTGAAGATGATTGCGGAGTCCGCGGCTCTTTCGAGGGACTTCTGGATGATTTAAACCAGGACAAGCTTAGGACAACCTCATCCAGATTGATTAATTACCTGTACCGGACGCAGAAAAGAAGTCTGGATCACCTGCAAAAAGTGGCTACCTATCAAATTAATCAGTACATGAAAATCGATTATTTTTCGAAAAAGAATCTTGAGCTGACAGAGACCATTCGCAGCAAAGGCAAGAAGGGCTCTCTGTTGTGGCTACTGGATGAAACGAAGACAGCCATGGGCGGCAGACTTTTAAAGCAATGGATCGACAGGCCGCTTATTGATGAGCAGGAAATCAAGCGCCGTCATTCTCTTGTTGAAACGCTAATGGGCTCATTCTTTGAACGGGAAGAAATCAGGGAAAAGCTGAAGGAAGTCTATGATCTTGAACGCCTGGCAGGAAGAGTGGCATTTGGAAATGTGAACGCCCGTGACCTCGTCCAGCTAAAGAAATCCCTTCAGCAGATTCCTATTTTAAAAGAAATGGTCGCAAATCTTCCGAATGAAGAAGCTGTGAGGCTCGCTGACCGCCTGGATGCCTGTGAGGAAGTCACGGATATGCTGGAAAGCGCCATTATGGAAAATCCGCCGCTATCTTTGAAGGATGGAAACATCATTCAGGACGGCTATCACGAAGAGCTGGATAAATACCGTGATGCCAGCCGAAACGGGAAAACTTGGATTGCACAGCTTGAAAAGCAGGAACGAGAAAAAACAGGGATCAGATCATTAAAAATCGGCTTTAACCGTGTGTTTGGCTATTATATTGAAGTAACGCGCGCAAATTTACATCTTTTAAAAGAAGGGCAATACGAGCGCAAGCAGACGCTGACCAATGCAGAACGGTTTATTACGCCTGAATTAAAGGAAAAAGAGACACTCATTCTTGAAGCACAGGAAAAATGCGTCGAACTGGAGTATGAGCTATTTACGAGTGTCCGCGAATTTGTGAAAGAGTATATTCCGAGATTGCAGAATCTGGCAAAAACGGTAAGTGAGCTGGATGTTCTTCAGTGCTTCGCCGCTGTCAGCGAGCAAAGGCATTATACCAAGCCAAGTTTTTCAAATGAAAGACGGGTTTATATCAAAGACGGCCGCCATCCAGTCGTTGAAAAAGTGCTGAACGCACAGGAATATGTGCCGAATGACTGCCATATGGATGCAGACCGGGAAATGCTGCTGATTACAGGGCCGAATATGTCCGGTAAAAGTACGTATATGAGGCAAATCGCACTGACGGCGATTTTAGCTCAAATCGGCTGTTATGTCCCAGCTTCTGTGGCGGTGCTGCCGATCTTTGACCAGGTATTTACCAGAATCGGGGCCGCTGATGACCTCATTTCCGGCCAGAGTACATTCATGGTCGAAATGCTTGAAGCGAAAAACGCCATTGTGAATGCTACGCAAAACAGTTTGATTCTGTTCGATGAAATCGGGCGGGGAACTTCAACCTATGATGGAATGGCTTTGGCGCAGGCGATCATTGAATATATTCATAACCGGATTGGGGCGAAGACTCTATTTTCCACGCATTATCATGAATTGACCGTGCTGGAAGAAGAACTGCAAAAGGTGAATAACATCCATGTCAGCGCAGTGGAGCAAAACGGTCGGGTTGTGTTCCTTCATAAAATTAAGGAAGGTGCGGCAGACAAGAGTTATGGAATTCATGTTGCCCAGCTTGCTGAGCTTCCGAATGAATTGATTGTGAGGGCAAATGAAATTTTAACAGGGCTCGAATCAAGCAATTCTGGTCCTGTGAAGAAAGAGATTCCTGCTTCAGAAAAAGTTGAAGAGCCTGCTGCACAATTATCTTTCTTCGAGGAGCCTGAAGATGTAAAGAAATCGCCAATCAGCTCTAAGGAAAAAAAGATTATTGATAAGGTCAAAGGGCTTGATATTCTTGATATGACACCACTGCAGGCATTAAATACATTATATGAGCTGCACAAAAAGTTAAAGAACTAATAAACAGGGGGTGACGAGATGGGGAAAATCATTCAGCTCGATGATTCGCTTTCGAATAAGATTGCTGCCGGCGAGGTAGTGGAGCGTCCTGCATCAGTTGTAAAAGAATTGATGGAGAACTCGATCGATGCCGGAAGCACAATTATTGAAATCGAAGTGGAAGAAGCCGGCCTGGCCAAAATCCGCATCATTGATAATGGTGATGGTATTGAGGAAGATGATGTACTGAATGCTTTTCATCGCCATGCTACAAGTAAAATTAAAGACGAAAATGATCTTTTCCGCATCCGTACGCTTGGATTCCGCGGCGAGGCATTGCCAAGTATCGCGTCAGTTTCCCGGATTGAAATGAAAACTTCAACCGGGGATGCCGGGACTCGTGTTGTCATCGAAGGCGGGAAAGTTGAAGTGATGGAAAAGGCCCCAGGCAGAAAAGGGACCGACCTGACTGTGACGGATTTATTTTTCAACACACCTGCCCGTCTTAAGTATATGAAGACGATTCACACAGAGCTTGGAAATATTACAGATGTGGTTAACAGGCTCTCACTTGCCCATCCGGAGGTCGCCATCCGCCTGATCCATAATGAGAGAAAGCTCCTGCAGACGAACGGAAACGGCGATGTTCGCCAGGTGCTTGCTGCGATTTACGGCCTGAATATCGTGAAAAAGATGGTTCCGATTGAAGCAAGCTCGCTTGATTTTAAAATAAGCGGCTATGCAGCACTGCCGGAGATTACTAGAGCTTCAAGAAACTACATTTCAACCATGATCAACGGCCGTTTTATCAAGAACTATTCATTGGCCAAGGCCATTCAGGAAGGATATCATACCCTTCTGCCAATCGGCCGCTATCCGATTGTACTTCTGAATATTGAAATGGATCCCCTCCTTGTCGATGTGAACGTCCACCCTTCGAAAATGGAGGTGCGCTTAAGCAAGGAGCATGAATTGAATGATCTTGTATCCGGTGCCTTGAAGGCGGCGTTTAAAAAGGAGGAACTCATTCCATCCGGATTTACGCAGCCGAAGAGCATGAAGCCAAAGTCTGAGCAAACTGCTCTTGATTTGGATCATTTGCCGGAAAGGGAAGAGCGTCCGGTCCCCATACCCGCTTATTTGCATGAAGCGCAAGAAGAAGCTGTTTGGCAGTACCCGAATAGGGTGGCAGAAACAAACCAGAGCAGTGCTGCTGAGCCGGCCGATTCAAATTCTTCTGGAGTTCAGGAAACTCATTCAGTGGATTTTAGCCCTACAGCAGAAGAGCCAGCAGCAGATCAGCATTTGTTCCAGCCAGAAGAGCCAAGGGCTGCAGGATTGGAGCAATTTCTGGCTGTAGCCCATGGAGAGCAGGAGTCATCCAGGGTGCCGCCGCTCTATCCAATCGGGCAAATGCATGGGACATATATCTTTGCACAAAACGACCGGGGCCTTTATATCATTGACCAGCATGCCGCCCAGGAGCGCATCAAGTATGAGTATTTTAGAGAGAAAGTCGGCCAGGTAGAAAGCGAATTGCAGGAAATGCTCATTCCGCTGACATTTGAGTATTCAACTGATGATTATATTAAAATTGATGAATACAAAGGCGAGCTTGAAAAAGTGGGGGTCTTCCTGGAGCCGTTTGGGCATAACAGCTTTATTGTCCGCTCCCATCCGCAATGGCTGCCAAAAGGCGAGGAACAGGAAATCATCGAGGATATGATTGAACAGCTATTAGCCATGAAGAGAGTCGATATTAAAAAACTGCGTGAGGAAGCCGCCATTATGATGAGCTGTAAAGCTTCCATTAAAGCTAACCAGCACCTGCGCAATGATGAAATCCAGGCGCTGCTTGATGAATTGCGGAGGTCCTCCGATCCGTTCACATGCCCGCATGGACGGCCGATCATCATTCATTATTCGACTTATGAGATGGAGAAAATGTTTAAAAGGGTTATGTAGAGTGAAAAACGCTGAACCAGGTGGGTTTGGTGTTTTTTCGTTACGATAATAATATTATGTAAACTAAAAAGGGGTTTTGCTCTTAAAAATTTTCTACTGTACAAAAAAAAAGCACCCATTTCACAAAATGGATGCTCTTCAATTTAAATTATCTTACCAATGTATGAAGTTTATCAATATATTTTAATGCAACCCCTGTTCCAACCGCAACAGATTCAAGAGGATTTGGAGCTAGGTGCACAGGTACGACAATTTCATGGGATAACCAATCCTGCATGCCATTAAGGAGAGCGCCGCCTCCGGATAAAATAACTCCGCGGTCAACGATGTCACCGCTCAGTTCGGCAGGGCTGTCTTCTAAAGTGGCACGGATAGCCTCAAGGATATGCAGGAGGGCTTCTCTCATTGCATCACGAATCTCAAATGAAGACAATGTGATCGTTTTGGGCAAACCAGTCACTAGGTCCCTGCCTCGTACCTCCATTGTCATTTCTTCATGGTCGATTAATGCATAGCCGATTTCCATTTTAATTTTTTCAGCTGTTCTTTCTCCAATAAGGACATTATATTCTTTGCGGACATGCTGAATAATGTCATCATCGAGTCTGTCGCCGCCAATCCGGATGGAATGGCAGGCAACCACGCCGCCAAAGGAGATGATGGCCACTTCCGTTGAACCGCCGCCAATATCTACAACAACATTTGCAACAGGCTCATCAACAGGCATGCCTGCACCGATTGCAGCAGCTACCGGTTCTTCAATAAGATGTACTTTTTTTGCTCCGGCATTTCGGACTGCGTCCTGAATAGCTCTTCTTTCTACAGAGGTAGAACCTGAAGGAGTACATACAACCACATTAGGTTTTCGAATCGCAAATCCGACTTTCTTCGATGCTTTTCTCATTACCTGGCGAAGCATTTCTGTTGTTGTATCATAATCAGCTATAACACCATCTTTAAGAGGGCGAATTGCAATAATTCGGCCAGGTGTTTTACCAATCATTTCTTTTGCTTCTTTACCAACAGCTAACACTTTTTTCGTTTCTGTATCAATTGCTACAACAGAAGGTTCATTTAAAATAATTCCCTTTGTTTTGCTGTATACAAGGATATTAGCGGTCCCTAAGTCAATTCCAATTTCAGATGTATTTATCATGAATTATTCACCCAATTCCAAATTTATATTGTCACAATATAACCTTCTAATAAATTAACATGATTTTGGGGGTTAGCCTTTGTTTGTTATGGAATCGTTAATAAAATGTAATTTTATAAGAAAATTTTAGGGAAAATGTCGAATAGGATGGGCAAAATCTGTTCATAATGCATAAATGTTCTGTTTTTGTAAAAAGAATGGTAAGATGATACCTGAAAAATTTTCCTGCCTTATCGCAGTCTAACGGGCAGAAAGACCCTCACTTTATGACTCGGGAGAATTCAGAGTAGGATTAGTGAAGGTCAAACTGCCCGTTGAGGCCCGAAAAAGAACAAAGACAAGAACTCCACTTCCTGTGGCAACGTCTTTGTGACCCACCTCCTGTGGGCCTCAACTAACAATCAGCAGGGTAAAAAGCGACCCTGCTGATTGAAGTTTCACTTTATGGTAGGATAATAAATAGAATGGCAGTAAAGGCAGTGAACAGATGAGTGAAAAAGAAAAGCTTGCAGTGCTGATAGGACCTACAGCTGTTGGAAAAACAAAATTAAGCATTCTTCTTGCGAAAAGATTTAATGCCGAGATTATCAGCGGAGATTCTATGCAAATATATAAAAGCATGGATATCGGCACGGCAAAAATTAAAGAAGAAGAGATGGAGGGAATCCCGCATCATCTCATTGACATCAAGAACCCTGAAGATCCTTTTTCCGCAGCTGAATTTCAGGAATTGGTCCGCAGTAAGATCACAGAGATTACTTCAAGGGGCAAACTTCCAATGATTGTTGGCGGCACGGGATTGTATATTCAGTCCGTTATTTATGATTACCAATTTTCTGAAGCTCCTTCAGATGAGGAATTCAGAAGAACATTGGAGGAACGTTCCGAAAGGGAAGGGAACGATGCCATTTTTAAGGAGCTTTTGGCCATTGATCCTGAAAGTGCGGAGAAAATTCATCCCAATAATATAAGAAGAGTCATCAGGGCACTGGAAATTTACCATTGCACCGGGAAAACGATGTCTGAGTATCAAAAGAAACAGGATCCTGAACTTCTTTATAATATGGCACTGATCGGATTAACCATGGAACGGGAAATCTTATATGTGCGCATTAATCACCGTGTTGACATTATGATAAAGGAAGGATTGCTTGAAGAGGTGAAATCCTTATTTGATCAGGGATTGAAAGATTGCCAGTCCATTCAGGCCATCGGGTATAAAGAGCTGTATGAATACTTCAATGGGCGTGTTTCACTGGATGTGGCCATTGGAAATCTGAAGCAAAATTCAAGAAGATATGCAAAAAGGCAGCTAACCTGGTTTCGAAACAAGATGAATGTGGAATGGTTTGATATGTCCAATACAGCAGACCCTCATGAGTTTGAAAAAAAATTCGCTGAAATTTCTGCTCATATTGAAGGAAAGCTGAAAATAAAATCGAATACATAATGATAGAGATAAAAGAGGAGGATTATTATGAAATCAGCAATCAATATTCAGGATCAGGTTCTTAATCAGCTACGCAAGGATAATATTAATTGTACAGTATTTTTGTTAAATGGATTCCAAATTAGAGGCCAAATTAAAGGCTTTGATAATTTTACTGTATTGTTTGAGTGTGAAGGCAAGCAGCAGCTGGTTTATAAGCATGCCATTTCTACCTTCGTTCCACAGCGCAGTGTTCAGCTGGATATGGAAAACCAGCAATAATATAAAATTTAACACAGTCAGGAAGGAAAGCCCGCTTTGAATAATGCGGGCTATTTTCTTATGCAGATAGCGATAACAAAGGCAAAAATATTTAATGAAATGGACACCGGCTGAATACATATAGGTATGGGAATTTATTGTTTCAATGAGGGCAAGCATGACTGCGGGTTAGTTTCCCTTGTCCATCATGAACGGCTATGCACCCTTCGCCATGCTGAAACGGAGAAAAGCCCTTATTTCTCGGGAAACCGCATGAACCGACACTTCTGCAACTTTTATTGCTGAAATGTCTGGGAACTTGTCGCAATTTAGCCTAATAACCGTATTTTCGCGGAACCATATAGGCTTTTGTCACAACGATTACTTCTATGCGTATACTGTGCTAAGAATGTGAGGTGATAGCTTTTGGACCAGCCGATTCGCCTGAAAAATAACGGACAGATCAGCATCGTGCTCAATTCACAAAAGCGAAAAACATACACAAAAGAACTTCCCGAATCCCAAGCGGCTCCAAAAGCCATTCCGCCTGAGCATACAGCTCTGAAAGAAATTGAAGAAGAACTTGGCGCTCTTGTGGGAATGGAAGAAATGAAGAAAATGATCAAGGAGATTTATGCCTGGATTTATGTGAATAAAAAGCGGGAAGAAGCCGGTCTCAAAGCTGGAAAGCAAGCATTGCATATGATGTTCAAAGGCAATCCCGGAACCGGAAAAACTACGGTTGCCCGATTAATAGGCAAGCTTTTTCAAAAAATGAATGTGTTATCAAAAGGCCATCTGATTGAAGCGGAGCGGGCTGACCTTGTCGGGGAATACATTGGCCATACAGCCCAAAAGACAAGGGATCTCGTGAAAAAAGCGATAGGCGGCATCCTGTTCATCGACGAAGCATACTCGTTGGGCAGGGGCGGGGAAAAAGACTTTGGCAAAGAAGCCATTGATACCCTCGTCAAACATATGGAAGATCGCCAGCATGAATTTATCTTAATTCTGGCTGGCTATTCAAGGGAAATGAATCATTTCCTGACACTGAATCCAGGCCTTCATTCACGTTTCCCGCTGGTCATTGACTTTCCTGACTATTCGATTGAGCAGCTGATGGAAATCGGTCAGCGGATGCTGAAAGAACGGGAATACACATTAAGCCATGAATCTGAAAAGAAGCTGAGGGAGCACTTGCAATTTGTAAAAAATAATCTCACTCCCAACAGCTTTTCGAACGGGCGCTACATTCGAAACATCATAGAAAAATCTATCCGGGCGCAGGCCATGCGCCTATTAATGCAGAATAACTATGATAAACACGATTTAATGACCATCAGAAGCAATGACTTGGTGTTTGAAGAAGCCGATTAAGGGGATATTGTAGTAAAAAGACAGTGTCAAAGAACATTGGCTTTGCTTTTTTACTGAAGGAGGAATATACAATGAATGAAATTACGGTTTATACAACGAATACGTGTCCTTATTGTACAATGGTGAAGAACTTTCTGGAGGAGCGAGGGTTAGAGTATAAAGAGGTTAATGTCCAGAATGACCAGAGAGAGGCACAAAAACTGGTTGAAACCACCGGACAAATGGGTGTGCCGCAGATCAATGTGAATGGCAAATGGGTAATTGGGTTTGATCCGAACACGATTATGGCGAATGTGAAGCAATAAATTGAGGGGACCTGTTCATGGTTAGAGCAGGTCTTTTATTGTTGTAAATGTGAACTTTACGAACAAAATGGAAATTTAGCAAAGAAAGTGTCAGAACTTGCAAATAAACATGAAATTTAGCAAACAAATGGTATGGACTGCCAAATAAACATCTGAATCCTGATTCTGTATTTGATGAACGTGGGGCAAATACTGTCTATATGAATATATTTTCGCTAAAACATCAGAGTGATCTGATGTTTGTTTGTTTTAAAGAAAGAATTTTCAAAAAACATTGACCGGAATTGTTATGGGTGTTTTAATGATAATAAGTGGTTGGGTCACCTAACCATTTAATTCTGGAAGGAGTTTGAGAGATGAAAATTTTAATTACTGAATTAATCTGGAAAGAAGGAATTGAAGAGTTAATAAATAATGGCTATCACGTGGATTATGACGAAAATCTATGGAGAAATCGTGAAGAGCTATTAAAAAAAATTAATAATTACGATGCTTTAATTGTAAGAAATCAAACAAAAGTAGATCAGGAATTACTTGCAGCTGGTCCTCAATTAAAGGTGATAGGAAGGCTTGGAGTTGGACTTGATAATATAGACATTCAATCAGCAAAGAAAATGGGCATCCCAGTTGTGTATGCTAAAAATGCCAATGCTACCTCAGTGGCGGAGTATGTGTTGACAGCACTGCTAAGTGTTTCCAGGCCTCTTCATTTTGCTGATTATGATGTCAGGAAAGGCAATTGGGACAGAAAAACTTATACAGGTCTGGAACTCGCGGGTAAAACGCTGGGCCTTATAGGATTAGGTGAAATCTCACATCGCGTTGCTAAAAGATCATTGTCTTTTGGAATGAATGTTATTGGTTACGATCCATTTATTGCGGATTATGATCACATTGTTTCTGAAACAGGGGTTCAAGTAAAAGAATCATTGGCAGATCTCCTTACTGAATCTGACTTTATCTCTCTCCATGTCCCGCTTACACCTTCAACTAAGTATTTAATCTCCGAGACAGAACTTCAATCCATGAGGGCTACTTCCTATATTATTAATACTTCCCGCGGCGGTATTGTAAATGAGCGTGATCTTGCAGCTGCTTTGCGAAGAGGTACCATTGCAGGAGCGTTTCTGGATGTACTTGAGATGGAACCAATCCATCCAGCGAGTGAACTATTGACCTGCTCAAATGCTGTCATTACCCCGCATATTGCTGGTTTGACCCAGGAATCACAAATTAGAACATCAATATTAGTGGCAAAGGAGGTTGGAAAGGTCATGAAAAATCAGCCATCATTATGTGTAATATAAAAATTTCCGAAAATTTAAATAAATAATTGACTTTGCCATCCAGGAATGGTTTAATTAATCTATAAATATTGGTTGGGTCACCCAACCAAAATAAAAGGAGGCATTTGAATGAGTAAAAACGGCCAATCTACAACTCTTGCAGAAACACATTCGCCTGATTCAAAAGAGGTTAGCACTCATAAGTTTTTAATCCATCATAAGGGAGATCATGTAGGGGTAGCTACAAGTCCAATAAAAGAGGGAGAACAGGTTATCGGAATCTATATGGACGATAATTCTGAAGTGAATGTAAAAGCCCGCGGGGATATTCCTTTAGGACATAAAATTTCATTAGTCGATTTAACCAGTGATCAGCCCGTCTTAAAATACGGAATTCAAATTGGGTTAACTACTGCAGAGTGGACTGTTGGGGACTATGTCCACACTCATAATATTAAAACGGCGAGGTGGTAAGAATGAATAATACATTATTGGGTTACCGCAGAGAAAATGGAAAAGTTGGAATTCGAAATCACGTCATCATTTTGCCTGTTGATGATATTTCAAATGCTGCCTGCGAGGCGGTAGCGAGACAAGTTCAAGGTACGATGGCTCTTCCTCATGCATATGGAAGACTTCAGTACGGCCCGGATCTTGACTTGCATTTCAGAACCATGATAGGAACTGGATCTAATCCAAACGTCGCGGCAGTAATTGTCATTGGTATTGAGGAGAACTGGTCCAAAAAAATCGCTGATGGTATTGCTGAAACCGGCAAGCCAGTGTCTTATTTTTCTATTGAAGGTAATGGTGATTTTGAAACGATTCGCCAAGCATCCTGGAAGGCTAAGGAATATGTTCAATGGGCATCGGAACTGCAAAGAGAACCAATTGAACTAAAAGATTTAACAATCAGCATCAAATGCGGCGAATCAGATACTACTACCGGGCTGGGATCGTGCCCAACTGTTTCGCAGGCGGTTGATCGTCTGGTTAATGCGGGTGCGACCGTTTTCTTTGGAGAAACATCTGAATTAACAGGCGGAGAACATCTAATTGCTCAAAGAATGGCAACTCCTGAACTTCATGAAAAGTTTATGTCCATTTATAAAGATTATGTAGGTGAAATCGAATCCAAAGGAGTAGATCTGCTGGGCTCACAGCCAACGCAGGGGAATATTGCAGGAGGCCTATCAACAATAGAAGAAAAGGCCCTTGGTAATATTGCTAAAACGGGCACAAAGGAAGTAATTGGGGTCCTTGATCCAGCAGAAAAGCCAGAGAATGGCAATGGTTTGTATTTTATGGATACTTCCTCGGCAGCTGCAGAGTGCATTACGTTAATGGCAGCAGGCGGGGCAGTACTTCACCTTTTCCCAACTGGGCAAGGAAATATTATCGGTAATCCAATTGAGCCTGTTGTGAAAATTACCGCCAATCCAATCACAGCCGGAACAATGAGTGAACATATTGATGTAGATGTACAGGGATTATTGTCCCGTCAGATTTCATTGGAAGAAGCAGGCGACAAATTAATGGAAATTATTTGCCGTACGGTTAATGGCCGCTTGACTTGTGCTGAAGCTTTAGGACATCGTGAATTTGTCATGACAAAACTATATCGAAGCGCATGATTCAATTTCTCCCTGCACATTTTATGCGCAGGGAGAGTCCTTTTTAAAAGAGAGTATTTAAAAGGAGATTTGACATGAATACTTATAATGAATCTGAATTGAAGCAATTCTGTGAAAAAGTCCTTGAAAACATGGGAATGTGTAAAGATTATTCGGAAGTTGTCGCGGATTCGCTGATAAAAGCTAACTTAGAAGGTACGGACAGCCACGGGATCAGCAGATTACCTATTTATGCCAAACGATTCATGGATAAAAGAATAAAAGTGAATCCGGATGTGAAAATAACAAAAAAAGCACCGTCTGTATTGCAGGTTGATGGTGATAATGGCCTGGGCCATATAGTCAGCTGGAAAGCAATTAAAGAAGGCATTGATACGGCAAAAGAAACTGGTACAGCAGCAATAGGGATTAGGAATAGCAATCATTTTGGGACTGCCTCGTATTTTTGCCAGATGGCATGTGAGGAGAATCTAGCATGCGTAGGTTTTACTAATTCGCCTCCAGGGATTGCACCATGGGGAGGGAAGGAAGCTTTCTTTGGCACCAACCCAATCGCTTTTGGCTTTCCCACTGGCAACGATCAGCCTGTAATCATTGATTTATCAACCAGTATAGCGGCTAGAGGGAAAATCATATTGGCCGCTAAGCAGGGGACTGAAATACCGGATGACTGGGCAATAGATGAAAATGGGTATCCCACTAAAGATCCTGCAGCTGCTTTAAATGGGTCTGTATTACCGCTTGGTGGAGCAAAAGGAGCTGCACTTGCGCTTGCTGTCGAGATATTAACTGGAGTTCTTTCAGGAGCAGCATTCGGCCCCCATGTGAAAAATCTATATGATGATAATGAAACTGAGAATGCAAATGTTGGACATTTCTTTTTGTTATTAGATATTGAAAAATTTATGGATTTATCACTTTTCTTTTCTGCCATTCAAAACCTGCTGAAGGAAATGAAGGAAGTGCCTAAGAAACCAGATGCAAGGGAAATACGCTATCCAGGAGAAAGAAGAAAAAGAGAAAGTGACGGCAGGTTATTAACAGGAATTAAATTATCAGGCAATGTTGAACAGGATTTAAAAGAATTGGGGGACAAATTCAATATCCCTTTTCCTGAGACGATCTCACTTGATAATTCCAGTAAAAGTCTTTCTATTTAAAAAAAGCTGTATGGTGATTATCTGCCCCATCCATTTGGTTGAGGTATATAACACCATGACAGCTTTATTATTTGGATAATGTATTTTGTGAAATTGAACATTCTACACTTTCAATATGGTCTATCATACGTTCCTGGGCTAACTCAATGTTGTTCTGTTTTATTGCCTCAAGAATTCTTTCATGCTCCTGGACAGATTTTAACGCACGCCCCGGAATGTTAATTGATTTTGTACGTGACTCGGACAGCAAATCGATTAAAAAGTGCATAATCCTTACTAGAACAACATTATTTGAATGATCTGCAAGAGTCATATGAAATTTATGATCTAATTCAGCAAGACGGTCAAAGTTTTGATCACCAGTTACAATTTCGTTTGCTTCTTTAAGGATTTGATCTAATTGCTGAATAAGATCCTGGTTTGAATTCTCAATTGACCACTTTACTGTCCATTCTTCAAGAATCTTTCTGACGGAGAAGAAATCCTTAAATTGATCAGAGGATACAAAAAACGCCTCAGTCATCTTTTGTATCTGCTGCTCTGGAGAAGCAACAAAGACCCCTGTGCCGTGTTTAGCGGTTAAATACCCATATGCTTCGAGTATTTTATAGGCTTCCCTTACTGTATTTCTGCTGACAGATAGCTCGATACCCATTTCTCTTTCACCAGGGATTTTTTCACCTGCTTTATATTCGCCATTTTGGATTTTTTTCTTTATGCTATCGGCTACCTGCTCCGAGATCCCTTTTCTATTAATGTCCAAATTTACCCCTCCTAGCAAAGTTTACTGTTGGGCTTTCTTTTTATAGGCAAAATGGTTCAATGGCCCAACCTATTTTATTAAATCATTATCAGATCAGGTTAGCAACATCACTGTCTTAATTTTCTCGAAAAGGAAAATAGAGCTGCCTTCATAGGCAGCTTTAAATGAAAGCAACGATTAAAAATCCTAATGCTGCTAAGGAGGCAGCTCCGATAACTCCTGTGAAAAGCACCTTGCTGTTTAATTTTTTAAATTCAGTATAATTAACTCCTAAACCTAAACCTGCCATGGCCATGGATAATAAGAAAATACTTAGTGCAATCAGCATTTGGGTCATTCTATCAGATAATATTCCAGCAGTATTAACCAGGCACATAAACAGAAAGCCAAAGATAAACCAGGGGACAGGCAAATCTCTGAGTCTTGTTTTCTGTTTCTATATGCTGTTCTTATTAAAGATCATACCAAGAATTATCGCAGAGGGAATTAATAATGCTACACGTCCCAGCTTTACCAGGATTGCAGTATCGCTGCTCACATCTCCCCCTGGAGCTGCAGCTGCTAAGACATGAGCCAGTTCATGCAAAGTGACTCCAGTTAATACACCATAATCACGGGGGCTTAAAACCATTGTTGCTCCAGCAATGCTCAATCTTCTGCCTCCTTTTTTGTGAAATTGGTCCTGTGGTTAGGAGACCCAACCAATATAATTTAATTTAAGCATTTTTAAAAAGGGTTATCAAGAAAAATATAAAAATTAAATAAAAAAATTAGAAAGTATTGATTTTTTAGAAAATTATAAATAAAATATGGTTAGTGGTTGGGTGACTGTACCATAATTTTGAATCTCCTAATCTAAGATAGTCATTCGGGAAAATTATCTTAATAGATCAGCAGGAAAGATAATACAAAGGAGGAATCTAAGAGGAAAATTAAAGTTAGCCTATTGAATTAACTGTATTTAAAATTTACTTATTTTAGAAATTGGTGATGCTGGCTATTTTCAATCATTTATTTGTAAGGGCTTACAAAAAAACGCGGGAGGCGAATTATATGAGGGTATATTTTTCCATATTATCAATCCTATTTTTGTTATTTGTGAGCGGCTGCTCCAGTAATGTTAATGGCAAAGAGCCGGATGCAGAATATGTCCTGAGACTGGGCCATCTTCAAACGGAAACTCATCCTTACCATAAAGGTGCATTGAAATTTAAAGAGCTGGTGGAAGAAAAGTCTAATGGACGGATCAGAATCGATATTTTTCCAAGCAGCCAATTAGGAAATGGAAGAGACCAAATAGAAGGAGCGCAAATTGGCTCTATCCATTTTCATATCGGATCAGTAGCCCCAGTGACAAACTTCGCACCCAAATTTAATTTGCTTAATCTGCCATATTTATTTGAAAGCCGGGAGCATGCTTTTCGGGTCCTGGATGGGGAGATAGGCAAAGAGATAGCTTCTGATTTAGAAAACAGGGGTCTTATCAACCTCGGTTATATGGAGAATGGCTGGAGGCACATGACTAATAATAAGAAACCCATTAAGACAAGCGCCGATGCGGCGAAATTAAAACTGAGAGTCCAGGAGTCCCCTCCATATATCTCATTCGTCAAAGCACTTGGCTCTACTCCTGTTCCGGTACCTTTCGGTGAACTTTATACTGCTCTGGAACAAAAAGTGGTTGATGGACAGGAAAATCCTCTTGCGCAAATCTATTTAAATAAATTTCAAGAGGTGCAGAGCTATTTGACATTAACTTCCCATAATTATGATGCTGCAGTTTTTCTTATGAGTAAAACAACATATGATACATTGCCTAACGAACTTCAGAGGGCAGTGTCAGAAGCCTCAAAAGAAGCTGTTGATTATGAACGCAAAATAGCAATGGAGGATGAGAAGAAACTGCTGGAGGACCTTAAAAAGACGGAAATTGAAATTGAGGAAAATCCAGATCTGGAATCATTCAAAGAAGCAGTAAAGCCAGTTTATGAGGAATTTGAGGAGACCATAGGCAAAGAGCTATTTGATAAGATAGAAAGTTTAAAATAAATGACGGGGGTGTTGGAAAATGAAAATATTTTTGGGGAAATTGAGTGATAAAGCGGATAAGTTATCAAAGTATATTGTTATATTATTTTTTGTCATTGCCTTTATTTCCACAGTATATCAGGTTTTTTCAAGATACGTCCTGCAAAGTGCAATAGCAAAAAAAGTCCTCCCTTTTGCCGACTTCAGTATTTTCAACTTAACTTGGATTGAAGAGCTTATCAGGTATATGTTTGTTTGGATCGTTTTTTTAGGGATCGGAATTGTTTATAAAAGCAAAGGGCATGCCCAGGTAGAAATTCTGCATCATTATTTATCTGAAAAATGGAAAAATAAATTAATGCTGCTGGTTGAAGTTGTAAACAGTGCACTTTTTCTGTTTCTCATTGTCTATGGATCAAGAATATTAAAGTTTTCCATTCAGCAGATTTCTCCTTCACTTGGACTAAATATGACATTCATTTATGGAGCGGTATTGGTCAGTTCAATTGTCTGTATACTTCACTCATCGGTAAATATTTTAGAGCTGCTCACTGCAAAAAGAGATGTAAGAGTGGTTGTTCAAGTAGAATCCCAAAATACAAATTTGGGCTAGTTGAAGGGGAGGGAATTTGATGACGGTAGCAATTATTGTCCTGGCTGTACTGTTTTTGTTAATGATTCTGGGTGTTCCTATTGCGATTTCTTTAATTATAGCTTCCATTTTGGGATTTATCTCAAGCATTTATTATATTCCACTTGAAGTGGTTCCTCAGCGATTAATAACATCAGTGGATTCCTTTCCGCTTCTGGCTATCCCATTCTTCATGCTAACAGGGGAATTCATGATGTCAGGAAGCATGGGCAAAAGAATAGCGGCATTTGCTTTTGCCGCAGTGGGCTGGGTAAGGGCAGGTCTTGCACAAGTTTCAACTTTAACAAGTATGTTTTTTGCCGGGATATCCGGATCAGGTGCAGCAGATACAGCGGCTGTAGGTAAAATGATGATACCAATGATGGAGTCAAAGGGATATGATAAAGGGTTTGCAGCTGCCACTGTTGCAAGTGCGGGTACAATAGCTGTCGTTATACCTCCGTCTATTCCCATGATTGTATACGGTGTAACAGCAGGAGTTTCCATAGGAGACTTGTTCACAGCAGGCATCATCCCTGGGATATTAATAGGCTTGTCTTTAATGATGCTAAACTACTGGTTAACCAGAAAAAATAATTATTCTGAGGAAAAAAGGACATTCGAATTCACAACTTTCCGGAAAACTTTTTATGAAGGGGTATTGGCTTTGCTCTTGCCGTTAATCATTATTTTCGGGATCAGGGGAGGGATTTTCACTCCTACTGAAGCCGGTGCAGTAGCTGCAGCATATGCCTTCCTCATTAATAAGTTTGTTTATAAAGATATGGATTGGAAAGATATACCTGAAGCATTTATAAATGCCGGAAAAATGTCTGCTATGGTAGTCTTCATTATAGCCGGTGCAAATTTATTCGGATGGCTGTTAACGGCTGAACAGATTCCGCAGCAGCTTGCACAGCTTGTAATGAACGCAACAGAAAATAAATATCTCATCCTATTCATTTTTAACATTATCTTCTTTATTGCAGGATGTTTCCTGAACGCCTCTGCAGCAATTACGATCCTTACACCGTTGCTTCTCCCAATAGCGCTTGGAGCAGGCATTGACCCTGTTTTCTTTGGATTAATCATGGTTGTTAACCTATCAATCGGTTTAATTACTCCTCCGGTTGGATTGGATTTGTTTATAGTTAAGGGGATCGCTGATGTTTCATACGATAAATTAATCAAGGCTGTCATACCTTTTATTGCAGTAATGGTTTTTGATTTATTTATTATTACTTATTTCCCTGCGATATCAATGTTTTTAACCACCTTATAAATAGTAAAAAGCATCGGCCCTAGCCGATGCTTTTACTTGTCCCAAGTCTCTTAACCGGAAGCTTCCAATTATATGTGTAAGATAAAACACGCAAAGCGGTAATAATGATAAACAAAGTGTAAAGTTCAAACGGTGCCGCTGCGATTCCAAGTCCTACTGCTGCACCGCAAAGGATGGCCCAGACCGCATAAATTTCAGATCGTAAAACAAGCGGTTTTCTCCTTGCAAGGAGGTCACGGATTATGCCGCCGCCGCTTCCTGTCAATACAGCAGCCACGATCACGGCGCTTAAAGGGTGATTCATATCCGTAGCGTATAGGGCTCCTTGAATGGCAAATGCAGATAATCCAATGGCGTCAGTGAAATTACCCCATTTTTGCCAGTGTTTGAGCAGGTTGTTCGGGAACAGCATTACTGCTGTAATGGACAAAAGAGCAATTTGAAAAAATAACCCCTGTTCCCAAAGGGCAGAGACTGGAACACCTATTAGCAGGTTTCGGATGGCCCCGCCGCCAAAAGCGGTAACAATACCCAGAATATAAACACCTAAAATATCATATTCTTCTTCCATGGCCACAATTGCGCCGCTGACAGCGAAGGCAACAGTGCCAATCATACTTAAAACTTCCCATGTCATATGCCATTTCTCCTCATGATGCAACTCTCTATATCTATGTTATAACAGTCAATTAAAAACGTAAATTCTTTCCAAACAATATGATTTTAACACGGAAAAAAAGAAATACAATACTTTTTTAACACTTTTTAAATGGACGGTGGAAATGCCTTTATATAGCGGTAAAAATTAGTATTTAAGCATGTTTTTTGTTATGATGTTATCAATTAAAATAAGCATATGAAAGAGGGATGCTGGTTGGAACGTAAGCCAGATTATGAAAAAGTCATTCTTGTCGGCTGCCATACTGATGAAGATGACCAGCGGTTTGAATATTCAATGGAAGAATTGGAATCATTGACTGAAACTGCAAATGGAGAAGTATTAGCTTCAGTTACACAAAAAAGAGAGCGGGTTCATCCGTCTACATATATAGGAAAAGGAAAAGTGGAGGAACTGGCTGCGCTTCAGGAAGAAATGGAAGCAGATATTATTATCTTTAATGATGAACTTTCTCCAAGCCAGGTTCGCAATCTTTCAGCAGATTTGAATGCACGCATTATTGACCGCACACAGCTGATCTTAGATATTTTTGCACAGAGGGCGCGATCTAAGGAAGGGAAACTTCAGGTCGAATTGGCTCAGCTGCAGTACCTGCTGCCTCGTCTGTCTGGCCAGGGTGTCCAGCTTTCAAGACTTGGAGGAGGAATTGGCACAAGGGGACCGGGTGAGACGAAGCTTGAATCCGACCGCCGCCATATCCGCCGCCGCATAGATGATATTAAAACACAGTTATCCGTCATTGTGCAGCACCGTGACAGATACCGTGAACGAAGAAAGAAAAACAAAGCATTCCAAATTGCTCTTGTCGGCTATACGAATGCCGGAAAATCCACGATATTTAACAGGCTGTCTGAAGCGGATTCCTATGAAGAAAACCAGCTGTTTGCCACACTTGACCCGATGACCCGCAAGCTGATTTTGCCAAGCGGATTCATTTCCCTTGTTACAGATACAGTTGGATTTATTCAGGATCTGCCGACCACGCTGATTGCAGCATTCCGTTCCACTCTTGAAGAAGTAAAAGAAGCAGATCTCCTCCTTCATGTGGTTGATATGTCCAATCCTGATTATTACCAGCATGAGCAGACGGTCAATAAACTAATAGAAGATTTGGAAAACGATAAAATACCGCAGCTGACGGTATATAATAAGAGAGATTTAAGGCATCCTGATTTTGTCCCGACAGCCAGAACAGAAACGATTCAGATCAGCGCATTTGAAGAAGAGGACCGTAATGAGCTGAAACGGAAAATCGAACAGATGATTCTGGGGATGATGGAGCATTACCATGTTGAGGTGCCTTCGACAGAAGGAAAGCTGCTGTCACAGCTCAAGAACGAAACCATCCTGCGCGAATTGACATTCAATGAAGAAAAAGAACTGTATGTCTGCAAGGGCTATTACCTCGAAGACCATCAGATTTCAGGGCCATTAAAGAAATTTACCGTATAGTTAGGAGAACATCATGTTTCAACAGTTATCACAAGGGGAAAAGCTCCAGCCGATTGTAAAGGAAGTGGAGCAGCAGATTTTAGAAGTACTTCAAAGCATTGACGGGCGGATCGATGAGAATCAATTCCGTGTATTAAAAAGCTTTCAAAATTTGAAAGTCAGCGATTCACATTTCATTCCTACGACCGGCTATGGCTACGATGATATCGGCAGGGATACGCTGGAGGAAATATATGCAGAAGTTTTCGGCGGGGAAGCAGGTCTGGTGCGCCCGCAGATTATTTCAGGCACGCACGCCATTTCCATTGCACTCTTTGGCGTACTGCGTCCGGGTGATGAATTACTGTACATCACCGGCAAACCATATGACACACTGGAAGAAATTGTCGGCATTCGGGGGACAGGAAACGGATCCCTGAAGGAGTTTGGCATTGGATACAATAGTATCCCGCTGAGGGAAGATGGAAGCATAGATTATCCTGCGGTCGAAAAAGCAATCAATCCGAACACGAAAATGATTGGCATTCAGCGTTCCAAAGGATATGCGACAAGACCATCTTTTACGATTGAACAAATTGAAGAAATGATCAAGTTTGTAAAAGAAATTAAGCCGGACGCGGTTGTTTTCGTTGATAATTGCTACGGGGAATTTGTTGAGGGCCGTGAACCATGCCATGTTGGTGCAGATCTGATGGCTGGATCGCTCATCAAAAATCCCGGGGGCGGCATTGCCAAAACGGGCGGTTATATTGTCGGAAAGAAGGAATGGGTGGAAGCTTGTTCCTACCGAATGACTTCGCCGGGAATTGGTGCAGAAGCGGGTGCGTCCCTATTCAGCCTTCAGGAAATGTATCAAGGCTTTTTCCTGGCTCCGCATGTTGTCGGCCAGGCGCTTAAAGGAGCCGTTTTCACTGCAGCCTTGCTCGAGCGTCTTGGGATGAACTCCGATCCGAAATGGGATAGTAAAAGAACAGATTTGATTCAATCCGTTCAATTTGACGATAAAGATAAAATGGTGGCGTTTTGCCAGGCGATACAATTTGCTTCACCTGTCAATTCCCATGTTACTGCTTACCCGGCTTACATGCCTGGATATGAAGACGATGTCATCATGGCAGCAGGTACTTTTATCCAGGGTGCCAGCATTGAATTGACCGCAGATGGCCCGATCAGACCTCCATATGTTGCCTATGTTCAGGGCGGGCTGACATATTCGCATGTGAAAATGGCGGTATGCATCGCTTTGAACCAATTGCTGGAAAAAGGTTTAGTCGAAATAAATTAGGTAAATATTAAGAAGGACAGCTACATAGTTAGTTGTCCTTTTCTGTTGCTTTACAGAGAATTAATTATATGAAAATATGAAACGCAAATTTTTTAAAAAACCATGTTATAAAAACTAACATTTGGTTGACAGATTATCTAACATTACATATAATTATCTCAAGAAGTAATTGAAAAGGGGGAGAAATAGTTGACTGGAAGCGAGATTCGACGTTCCATGCCGCTTTTTCCAATTGGTACTGTCATGCAGCTGACTGACCTGACTGCCAGGCAGATTCGCTACTATGAAGAGCACCAATTAATTTCTCCAGCTAGAACTGACGGAAATAGAAGACTTTTTTCCTTAAACGACATCGATGTCCTTTTGGAAATCAAGGATCTGATTGATCAAGGCGTGAATATGGCCGGGATCAAACAGCTATTCTTCGTAAAAGAACAGCAAGCGATAACAGAGAGCATGAATAAGCAAGAAGAGAAAGCGAGACGCGATTTATCCGATGTAGAAATCCGGAAACTCCTTCGCAAGGAAATTGTGCAGGCAGGACGTTTTAATCGTTCATCAATGCGTCAGGGCAACATGCACCGCTTTTTCCATTAAAAAATAGTTTTTAAAGCTCGTTGATATTGTCTTGGATTTCTGAGAGCACATTAACAGAGCAAAAAAATAAATCACTCATGAAAATTAAGGGAGGAACTACCATTGGCAAAGTATACTAAAGAAGATATTAGACGTATTGCAGAAGAAGAAAACGTAAAGTTTATCCGATTGCAGTTTACGGATATTTTAGGAACAATCAAAAACGTTGAAATTCCAATCAGCCAGCTTGAAAAAGCGCTTGATAACAAAATGATGTTTGACGGATCTTCAATCGAAGGCTTTGTACGTATTGAAGAATCTGATATGAATCTCTATCCAGACCTTGATACATGGGTGGTTTTCCCTTGGACAGCAGAAAAAGGAAAAGTGGCACGATTAATTTGTGACATCTACAACCCGGATGGAACACCATTCCTTGGTGATCCGCGCAGTAACTTAAGACGCATCCTAAAAGAGATGGAAGAGCTAGGATTCTCTGATTTCAACTTAGGGCCTGAGCCGGAATTTTTCCTATTCAAGCTTGACCAGGCTGGAGAGCCAACTCTTGAACTAAATGATAACGGCGGATACTTCGACCTTGCGCCAACTGACCTTGGTGAAAACTGCCGTCGCGACATCGTGCTTGAGCTTGAAGAAATGGGCTTTGAAATCGAAGCTTCTCACCATGAGGTAGCACCTGGCCAGCACGAAATCGACTTCAAATATGCGGATGCCTTAACAGCTTGTGACCAAATCCAAACATTCAAGCTTGTTGTTAAAACAATCGCACGTAAACACGGCTTGCATGCGACATTCATGCCAAAACCATTGTTCGGCGTTAACGGTTCTGGAATGCACTGCAACGTATCATTATTCAAGAACGGCAAGAATGCATTCTTTGAAGAAACTGGCGATCTTCAGTTAAGTGAAACTGCACGCCAATTTATCGCTGGTATCGTCAACCATGCTACAGCTTTCACAGCTGTAACGAACCCAATCGTTAACTCCTACAAGCGTTTGGTTCCTGGTTATGAAGCACCTTGTTATGTTGCATGGTCTGCTCAAAACCGTTCACCGCTAATTCGTATCCCGGCTTCACGCGGTGTAAGTACACGTGTTGAAGTACGCAGTGTTGACCCTGCTGCAAACCCATACCTTGCTATGGCAGTACTTCTAAAAGCTGGTCTTGACGGAATCAAGAACAAATTGACTCCGCCTGCCCCAGTTGACCGCAACATCTATGTAATGAATAAGCAGGAACGTGAAGAAGAAGGAATCAAGGATCTACCAGCTACATTGGCTGCTGCCCTTGATGAGCTTAAGAAGGATGAAGTCATCGTATCCGCTCTTGGCGAACACATCTTCGAACACTTCATTGAAGCAAAAGAAATTGAGTGGGATATGTTCCGTACGCAAGTGCATCCATGGGAGCGCGAGCAGTACTTGAGCATGTACTAAGAGGATTAACCCTTGATACCATAGGTATTGAGGGTTTTTCTTTTGGGGGCAAAGGGGAGACTTTTTATTGGGGTTTTTTATTTCGCCCCCATTCTGCCCCCTCTTTAAAAATGTCTTCAGTATGCTTTTCGAAACTGGCAATCGCGTCACTTTCGATTTTTTTACTCACATGAGAATAAACATCAGAAGTAATTTTCATAGAGCTATGCCCCAGAGCTTCCTGAATGTATTTCATTTCCGCCTTAGATTCCAGGAGTAAAACTGCATGAGTATGTCTCAGGGAATGGATATCTAAATTGGGCAATCCAACACGATTAAGAATACGGCGAAAAGCATTAAATAAAGTTGATTTTGGAATGGTAGTGCCGTTTTGCCGACAGAACACCAGATCAAGTTCATGCTTATAAGCATCTTTAAAACGTAGCTTATTATCGTTTTGCCGGACCTTATGTGCTTTTAATTCTGCGGCCAATCTTTTTGTAATTGGAATCTCTCGTTTTGAATGATAGGTTTTCGTTTCACCAAAGAGCTCCTCGTCATTTTTAGCTTCATAATCTATGGTCTGTTCAATTTTCACCCTTTGATTTACTAAATCCAAGTGGCCCCATTGCAAAGCAAGAGCTTCGCCTTTCCTCACTCCTGTTTCAATTAAAAACCTAAAGAAAAGGTAGTATAGAGGGTTATCCAATAATGTGGCATCTAAAAATTCACCAATTTTATCATATGGGATAAATTTAACTCGAGAGCTTAAATTATCTTTTTCTCGCTTTTCCTTTGTTGAATAAATAGTGATATCCTCACAAGGGTTAGATTGAATTTTTTTTGCCGTTTTTGCTTTTTTCATGGAACTGAACATGGTCCCGTGAATTATTTCAACAGTTCTTTTGCTATATTCTTTGCTGATTAGGTGATTAATAAATTTCTGATATAGGGGATGTGTCAGATCCTTTAGAAGCATATTATTGAAATAGGGTGCTATGTGATTATTGATGTTCCTTTCGTGGAGTCGATAAGTATTGACAGCCACTTTATCTTTTTTATATTCTGATAGCCAAAACTCTAAAAACTCCACTATTTTTTCATTTTGGACTGAATCGTACCCTAATTCAATGGTCCTTTTAAGTTCCTCGTAAGCAGCAGTAGCCTCAGGTTTTGTTCTAAATCCCTGTCTCTTAACCTCCCTTTGTTTTCCTGTTGTTTTATCTTTGTACTTCCAGCGAAACATCCAATTATCTTTCCCAACTTTTTTAAAACTCGCCATTGATATACTCCTTTCGAAAGAATGAAGTTGCATAATCCTTATTAGTTGTTGTGTAATTTCCTATAAATTTATTCTCTTCCACTCTCCATTGCCGCCTTAGAGCTTCATAATATTCAAAACCAATTACCTGGTTGTTGAAGTGCAGCAGCCGTTTTCTTGCAAAGGATTCAGTTACATTGAATGTCTCCATTACAAAAAGAATGGCCTCATTCCAGGTACAAGGTAAGCCGGCATCTAAGATCATAAAAGTAGGAACACAAAAATGCTTTGCAAAATTATTTGCTTTTACTTCTTGGAATTCCAAGAAGGCAGGGGGCATATGAATCTGGTTTCCTTCATGGTTAAGAATGTGACATAATTCATGGCCGAAATCCTGCCACTTTTCCTGATCTGATATTCGTGAATCCAATAAGATAGAATGCATCCCTTTAAAAGATCGAGCTCGACTTTTAAATTTCAATTCATGAATCCAGATATCTAACTTAAATGCAATATCATCCATATCCACTTGATCAGGTCTTTGAATCCCCATAGAAAGGTATAAATTTTTAATGTCATTTTCGAGCGGCGTTAGTTTGTACGTCACTGCAATTCCTCCTGATGAAACATACGTTCTGTTTGGTGGTAAAAATAATAAGCCTTGTGGCTCATTATTTGATTATTTTTGTTTCTTTGGCTTACGATCTTTTTCCTGGTGATTTAAGAAGCGAAGAAATTCCAGCGCTTTTTCACGATTCACTTCAGGTGATCCTTTTAATTCTTTGAACCATAAGCCGAATTCTGGATCATTAAGCATTTCTTCGATTTCTTTATCTTCATCATAATGTTTGATTATTTTAGATTCAGTTGGTTCTTTTTTATCTGTTCTTCCTAAAAGATAATCAATCCCTACTCCATAAAAATCAGCTAACTTAGTAAGCAATTCGTGGTCAGGTTGACTTCTTTCATTTTCATAATGGGATAACCTAGCTCGTGAAATGCCGATCTTTTCAGCGATTTCTTCTTGTGACCTTTTCCCTCTTAGCTCCTTTAATCTGGGACCTAACATTTTAGTTCATCCTTACCATATGTATTTAATTATTTTATATTATAGATAAAATTTGTATCTATTTGAATAAAAGATAAAAAATGTATCAAAATATATTGACGATACGATTCTTATCGTATATAGTTTAATTATCGATAAGAAATGTATCAAAAGCGAGGTGAAAATAATGAAGAGAACTCAACTTATAGAACAACGCAAAAAGCTCAACTTAACTCAAAGACAAGTAGCTGAAGCATTAGGAATTTCCGAAGTGTATGTGAGAAAAATTGAAAACTCAGATGCACATCCGGGAAGGACAACGATGTTAAAGTTTGAAAAGTTATACAATCAAGATTCTAAAAATCTCTTTCCGGATCTTTTTCATGTCTACATTGATACGAAATGTATCAATTGATGATATGTAATTTTTCAGCTTTATTACCTTTCCCAATTGGATGCTCATTCATGAAGGGAGTGAAAAAATGTTAAATGTACAAATCGATGAACAAGAAGTTAAGCAGCTTTATCTTGAGAAGTTGGAAGAAAAGCTCAAGGAAGTCGATAAGAGCTTAGTTTTCTGGGATCGTAACGAGTTGATAAGAAGAACTTGCATGTCATGGAATTTCATACAGGAAAGATTTTTCTTTGATCCAAGGTTTCCTAAATACAGAGTAGGTAAGAAATGGCTTTTTCCAGCTGAGGAAACTATGCAGTTCTTACTCTTATGGCTGGCTGAGCAGCCTAAAAACTAGATAGAGAAGGAGATGGAGAAATGACCGAACTAAAAATTATAGGAAAACAAAATGTAGCTGGAATCGAATTCACTGGAATTGAGGGAGGCTTTGGTGAAGGTAAAAAAGCAATGTTGGTTAAAGAAATTGCTGAAATCCATGACCAGGATGTAAAACACATCAATGCAAGAATTAACGATAATCGAAAAAGATTTGTGGATAAAGTGGATATTCTCGATTTAAAAACAAGTCCGTTTGGTCGACCTGTTTTAGAAATGTTGAAGCAACAAGGAATATTAACTCAAGCTCAAATCGGAAACGCCAAAAATCTATACATTCTTTCCGAGAGAGGGTACGCCAAATTATTAAAAATCCTAGAGGACGACAAAGCTTGGGAGCTATATGACCAATTAGTAGATGGCTACTTCGATATGAGACAAAAACTTGATACCACTCAACTAAGTCCTGAATTACAGATGTTCCAAAAAATATTTAACTCTGTAGCAGAGCAACAATTGGAACATAAAAGGCTTGCGAAGAAGGTGGAAGAGACTGAACAAAAAGTTGATAACATTAGTGAAATTGTCGCACTAAATTCAGCAGATTGGCGCAAAGATACAACATCTATCTTGAATAGAATCGCAATGAAAACCGGTGGCTATGATCAATACCGTAATATCCGAAATGAAAGCTATGAAATTTTAGAACAACGTGCAAATGCCAAGTTAAGCATCCGAGTTACCAACAAACAGAAAAAAATGGCCTTAGAAGGTGCTGCTAAATCAAAGATAGATAAAGTATCTAAACTCGATGTGATTGACGAGGATAAGCGCTTGCTTGAAATATATCTTGCGGTTGTAAAAGAAATGGCAATCAAATACAACGTGAAATTGGAGATTGCTTAAATGAACACTAAAACATTGAACGAATATACAGACCTTCGTAAAACAACTGAATACAAACGTTTTTTGTTCTGGCTGGATAAGATTGTTGCAGCGGAAAAAGATGTGCAAAATGCTTCAATGAAACTGACTTCAAACTTGTCAGCAGAAGAATTAAACTCCTTGCAACTAGGTGGAAATCGCATTTTTCAAGTAAATGGCGAGTCGGTTGAAAACTATCAAAAGGTTGTTGCTGATTATTGTAAGGTTCATGAAAAACTTTTTTCAAAATTAGAGCGATTGGAACAAAAATATCCAGCCATATTTCTATCAAAGGATGGCTTAGAAAGAAAAATGGGATTGATTCAACAAAAGGCACTATATCTGAAAGTCGTTGGAGAGTTCACCCCAACATATCAGGAGGATATCCAATGATTATCGTCTACATCGGTTATGTGTTCCTGGCCTTTATCTTCGGGGTTATTGTCGGTGACATGCATGCTAAAGGAGGTGAGTAAAGTGAATCAAAAACAAAAGGCAGCAGTTGTTCAAAAAATCATCCAAACTCTTGCTGATCACAGTGTTAGCTATGCTGAAGTTCCTCAGATTATCTCTGAGTTTGAAATAGAGCTAAAAGAGCTGAGAAATCAGCAAATCATTAAATTACCTTGAAAATTAAAAAGACCCATGCAGCCACATGGATCTTCAGGGGTTTTGCTATAAGGGTTACATAAATTGTAGCGTGAATCCCTCCAAAAATCAAACTGAGGAGGAAATGTAATGAAAACTGAAATGCTGATTAACCAACAATTGGAAATTATTCAGGAAGCTATTGAAGCGGGTGCAGATATTCGAGTTTGCTTTCACAGAATTCCCTCTTTAAAAGAGGGCAAGAAGATAATTGAAAGGATGTCTGCATTAACTGGAGCCAGTGTTGAAAGCTCAGAATGTTCTTTATCACTTAATACCTTTGAAACCCCTTTAGACTGTACCGTGTTTTACAAATTGAGCCTTGAAGAACAAAAAGAAAAGCTTCTCCAGGAATTAAATCGCATGAATGCTGAACTAGCGAAAGGGGACGAAACAATTGAACAAGCAAATTAAGCTTTTGGAATTAAGGTTAAGGAACTTCAAAGGTGTTCAAGAGTTCATTTTGGATGCCCGCTGTGAAAATGTAAAAGTTTTTGGTGATAATGCTACTGGAAAGACAACATTATTCGATTCCTTTATCTGGCTGTTATTCGATAAGGACAGCCAAAACAAGCAAGAGTTCGGGATAAAAACACTTAAGGACGGAAAGGTCCTTCACAACCTGGAGCATGAGGTTGAGGGGGTATTCCTGCTAGATGGTAATCATTTATCCCTTCGCAAAGTTTATACAGAAAAGTGGACTCAAAAGCGTGGATCAGCAACTGCAGAATTTACTGGACATAACACAACTTATTATATCGATGGAGTTCCTTCCAAGAAAAAGGAATACACAGACCTGGTGGATTCTATTGTACAAGAAGACATTTTTAAATTGTTGACTTCACCATCGTATTTCAATGAACAAGTGAAGTGGCAGGACCGTCGGAAAACATTACTGGAACTGTGCGGTGATATTAGCGAAGAAGAGGTTATCGCAAGCGAAAGTACTTTATCAAACCTCCCATCAATCTTGAATGGTCGGACAATTGAAAATCATCGAAAAGTTATAGCTGCTCGCCGGGCGGAAATCAATAAGGAGCTTGATAAGATCCCTGTTCGTATAAGTGAGGTTCAAAGGAGCCTTCCTCAATTAGATGGTTTAAATAAGGAAAGTTTAGATCAGGAAATCAATCAGCTAAATGCGGACATCGATGAAAAAATGACTCAGATCAGCAGCATTCGAAATGGGAAGGCCATCTCAGATAAGCAAAAGGCAATCCAAGAGATTGAAATGGAACTTATTCAAATTAAGCGTGACCATGATTCAGAATCGAAAGATCAGTTATATCAAATGAAGGCTCGAATTCAAGAAGAACAATCCAATATCTCCATCCTTAATTCAAAGCTTGATAATGTCAAAAACCAAAAGCGTTACAACGATCAGAGCATTAAATCTATAGAAGATAATCTGGTTATTTTGCGCACCGAATGGCATGAGGTCAATAATCAGGAATTCAGCCATAACGACCAATGCGAATGTCCTACATGTGGACAATCGCTCCCAGAGGAGCAAGTAGCCATTGCACGTGAAATGGCTCTATCCCAATTCAACCTTAATAAATCCAATAAATTGGATGAAATCAATAAAAAAGGTAAAGAGGGTGCCGAGCGTAAGCAAGAGTACAACCAAAATAACGAAACCCTTGCAAAGGAATATGAAAAATTAAACGGACAGATCCAAGAGAAACAAGAAAGTTTAGAAAAACTGCAAGGGCAGCTAAAACAGCAGGAAAGTCTTGTAACGGACATTTTGGATAACCCTTCATATGTTTCTAAGATTCAGGAAAAGCAATCAATTGAAAGCGAGATTAAAAACCTGAGAGATATGTCTGAAAGTGCTGTTCAGGACATTCAGAGTGAAATTATCGAACTAAGATCGAAACGTGACCAGCTTCAGGCAGACCACAGCAAGTTTGCACTGGCTGAGCAATCAGAACAGAGGATTTCGGAACTTGAAGAGCAACAAAGGGATCTTGCTGCTGAATATGAAAAGCTTGAACACCAGCTTTATCTGACAGAACAGTTTGTTCGTACAAAAGTGAAACTTCTGGAAGAGAAGATCAATAACCGGTTTAAATATGCTCGATTCAATCTTTTCAAGCAGAACATTAACGGTGGACTTGAAGAAATATGTTCCACAACTTATAACGGCGTTCCATATGCCAGCGGCCTAAACAATGCTGCCAAAATCAATGTTGGATTGGATATCATCAATACACTTTCTGAGCATTATGGTTTTTCTGCTCCAATTTTTATTGATAACAGTGAGGCAGTGACTAAATTGATCGATACGACTGCCCAGACCATTAGCTTGGTTGTTTCTGAGCCAGATAAGCAGCTGAGGGTTGAATATCCAGGTCGATATGCTGATTTGCTAATAGTTGATAACGAGGTGGTCTGATGAGTGAAATTGTGACTGTAAAGGTTAGAAGCTGGGAAGACAGCGATTATGCAACTCATGACACCTTAGAAGTGGACGGGAAACAGGTTTTCGGTGTTCATCCACTTTACGAATGTCCTGAGGACGCCATCATTGGGAGAGATTTAATCTCTTCCAGTGATATAGCAAGCTTTTTGGAAAGTTTCCTTATTGAGCACCGTGGGAAAAAGGTCAAATTTGTTTTTGTAGAAGGGAAGGAAGATGAAGAAGATGAGTAATCAAAATCAAGTAGCGACTCAAGCAGATTTTCAGACTGGTTTAACCAAGATTAGCAATACATTTTTTCCGATGATCGAAAAGCAATTATGCGGTAACGGTATCGACATGGATCACTATCAAAAACAATGCGTCATGAATGCTATTTCCTCAATCAACTCTGTGTTGGATGTTAAGGGGATTAAGTGGACCGATGCAGGATTAGATAAAAACAATATCACGCAGATTTTGCTTACAACTGCTGCCCTAAAGCTCAATGCAGCTGCAAGCCCTCGTGAAGTGTATTTCCAGACAAGAAATATCAAAATGCAAAAAGACGGAAATGATGTTTGGATGAAACAAGTCGAAATGGGCATTGAGGGAGACGGAAACGACGCCATTCTTTCAAACTTTGGCCGGGGAGTTGAAGAAGTCCATCAATATTGGTTAGTCCGTTCTGGAGATCACTTTGAGTATCCCAAATACAAAGGTATCGAAATGACTCCTCCGGAATGGGCTCCATCTGGTAAAGGGGAAGTGGTTAGAGTCGTTTACCCTATTACTAAAAAAGGCGGCAGAGTGGAGTATTACATCGGGGAGCGAGAGGATGTAGCAAAAAATTTAATTGCTCACGTCAAAAATAATCTGATGAATGAAACTTTTGGGATTGCTGAATCAAGATACAAAGCTACAGCAAAACAAAAAGTTGAAATAGATGCAAAGAAGAAAGAAATCATCAAGAAAGTCGAGGAGCAGGGTCTCAATGCATTAGATGATGAATCACTGGATGCCTACATTAGCCCTGCCTGGAAAGATTCACAAAGTCGTGAAGCCATGATTATCCGGAAGATGAGAAATAATGTGGTCAAGAAAATTCCAAAGGATTTCGGCAATGCATTTGTGGAGATGACCTATGACCAGGCAGAAGATGAAGGCTACTCCCGGATTCGGAAGGAAATCAACGAAAATGCCAATCAAGAAATCCTTGATTTCGATGAACCTGAAAGCGTCCCATATGAACCTAAAAAGGAATCTTACCCTGAAGAAGCTCCAGCTGAAGAGCAAGTTAACAAAACAGAGAAGCAGCCAGTGCCAGATAAAGAGCCAGTAATCATTGATGCAGAACCGGTAACAACTCAAGAAGGACCTGTTTTCTAATGATTGAGATTACCACTTTAGCAACTGGAAGCAAGGGGAACTGTTATCGCATTACAGACGGTCATACACCCCTTCTTCTTGAATGTGGTATCAACTATCGAGAAATTCAAAAAGGCTTTGAATTTCGAATGTCTGAGGTCGCTGGTTGCCTGATTACACATGAGCATAAAGATCATTGTAAGAGTATCAAGGATGTCTTGAAGGCAGGGATCAATTGCTACATGTCTGGAGGAACTGCCCAGGAATTAAATATACAGCATCACCGGATAAAAACCGTAAGGGCTAAAGAACAATTGCAGATCGGGACATGGATGATATTACCTTTTGATGTGCAGCATGATGTATCTGAACCGATGGGCTTTCTACTTGCAAATACGGCCGGAGAAAGGCTTTTATTCGCTACAGACACATATTACATCAAATACAAATTTAAAGGCCTTACGCATCTCATGTTGGAAGCAAATTTCTCTGAAAAGATACTTGAAGAGAACATCCTGGCTGGCCGGGTTCCTCAAGTAATGCGAAAAAGATTACTGCGGTCACATTTCAGCATCGAAAATGTAAAAGAATTTTTGAAGGTAAATGATCTTTCAAAGGTTCAGGAAATTTGGCTACTTCATCTATCGGACACAAATAGCAATGAGGAACTGTTCAAAAGAGAGATCCAACAGGTAACTGGAAAGCTTGTTTTTATTCCTTAGAAAAAATAGTGAAGGAATGAATTTATTGAAAATACTTCAATTTTTAAGTGAATTTGAAATGACTTTGAGTGGTGGATTTGCTGTATATGCCTTGCTATGTATGGGTTTTGTCACAATAGTCGGATTCACACAATTTCTTGGATGGGTACTAGAAAAATTACCTTAAATAAAGCATTTCTTTTTATCCCTTTGGCGAAATTTGAGGAAGAAATTATTGAATAAAAAAATATCTTTAGCATAGGAGAGGGAAACAATGGCGAAAGCAACTGGAATTGTAAGGAAGTTAGATGATCTGGGACGCGTTGTGGTTCCAATTGAAATCAGAAGAACAATGGACTTGAAGGCAACAGACCCACTTGAAATGCTGGAAACAGATGAAGGGCTGCTTCTTCGGAAGTACAAGCCTATCGATAATAACAAATTTGATGTCCTGGAGGGCTTATACGGGTTAGGTACTCATTTGGAGGATGAAGAACAAAAGAAAGCACTTAAAGAGGCTATTGAGTATATCAAGAAGCAATAGAAAAAAGCCTGATGCCACCATCAGGCTCCGCAGGAATCCTACTTGTATATATTCTATCATCTTAGAAAAGTTTTATACCAAGGAAGTGAAAAAATGGCCGAAGTTAAATGGATCAAGCTTAATACCAGTATGTTCGAGGATGAAAAAATTCGCTTGATAGAAGCGTTACCTGAAGCGGACACAATCCTAATCATATGGGTTAAGTTACTTGCTCAAGCCGGGAAAACTAATGCATCTGGATACATTTATCTGAATGAGAACATTCCTTTCACAGATGAAATGCTGGCAACTATTTTTAATAGACCACTAGGAACAGTTCGGCTGGCGCTTAAAACATTTGAACAATTTGGAATGATAGAAATCAACGATGAAAATTTCATTAGTATTTCGAATTGGGAAAAGCATCAAAACATTGATGGGTTAGAAAAAATTCGACTCGATACCAAAAAAAGAGTACAAAAACATCGAGAAAAACAAAAGTTATTAAAGAGTAACGATGGTTGTAACGTTACAGTAACGCATGGTAACGAAACAGAAGAAGAAAAAGATGAAGATATAGAAAAAGATAAAGAAATAATAGCTACAGCTGCAAACGTCAGTTTTTTTGACGAATATATGCTTTGTTTCGGTGGGCAACCTAGTCCGATTCAGATTCAGGAGATTAACAGTTTCATTGATGAGGACAGATTAGCTGTTGAAGTGATTTGTGCATCTTTTAAAAAGGCTGCTGAAATTGGGGCTAAATACAGCTATGCGAGAAGCATATTGAATAGTTGGGCTAAAAAAGGCATCCGGTGCCTTAATGATGTGGAAAACGAACAAAAGGAGCATGAGCAGAGGAAACAAATGCGTAATAAGCCAAGGCGGGGTTCGGTTCCAGTGCGGACAGAGAAGCTACCGGAATGGTTTGAAGAGGACCATGATCCAAAGAAGCAGGAAGCTCCGAAAAGTGAAGATGACCTATTCAGAAAAAAGGCTGAGTTAAAGGAAAAGCTTAAAAAAATAGGATCAGGAAGTTAGAAAGGAGTCCACATCATGAACGAACGATTACAGCGAATTGAAAAAGCCTTTGGTAAAGGCCGCATGGAGATTGATGATATTAACTGGCTGATCGGCCAGGCAAAAGAAAAGATCGCACTGGAGAAAGAATTAGATTTAACCAAACAAAAATATGAGGCTTTATTGAAAGCCACTTAAGGAGTGTAGGGGTTGGGGATTCTTTATAAAGCTGCAGTAGCTGAAAAACGGTTGAAGCACAATTTTATCTTGGAGAGATTGCAAAAAATGGGCATCACAGTAAGTCAGCAAGGAATCCCTCTTGATCAACTCACCTATGAAGAACTCAAGTATGAGTATGTTCTGGCATCATTTCGAGAAGTGGATGCTGACAACTCAGAAGAAAAATGGTTCTGAAAGGAGTGGCATTTTTGAGCGACGCAAAAATAGTGTCTGATTGTCCGAAGTGTCATACCAAAGGAGAAACCATCGGACATCATAAAGGAATTATCACACTGGGCTGTGACACCTGTAAATATACCTGGAAAACCCTTTCTGAAATTTGCAATAAATGCAAAGAGCCTAACCATTCTACAGAAGAAAAGATTTGTCGAAAGTGTTATTTGGAGCAAAGGTATGGCTAAGAATCCCGTCATACAAAAAGCAAGAGAAGAAGGTTATAACACTGGATTTAAAAAAGGATTTGATATGGGCCAAGAAAACGCCTGTCTTGTATTTGCTTCTAAATTCGACGGTTTGGAAAAAGTGCCAGGCATCGGTCCTAAGTTATTGGAAAAGATCGTGAGCCATTTTGGCAGGGAATATTTTGAGGCAAGAAAATGAGTCACTCACCCTATAAGGAGTATAAACTCCGGGATTCAAGAAAAAAGAGAGTGATAGTTTTAGAGGAATTGAATTTTTTGTGGGATGCACCAGAGCTGGCAGATTTGGCCGAAATGTGGCAAAAGGGTCTAGACATCCAATTTATTGCCGAGTACTTTGACCGTGATCCGGATGAGATCATTCTGGCTCTTATGCACCTTGCAAGAAGTGATCGCATTTCGCAGAGAAAAGGAGGCCTGCTGCTTGGACTATAGTAAAGCGAGCTTAGGGCAGCTGCTATACATTGCAAGATACACAGAAATGAAAACCGCCGCGCAGGCTGAACTAATAAGGAGGCTTGAGCTGTATGAATCTAAGTAATCTGTTTGAAAAGCAACTTCTACTTCGGGAAAAAATCATAAATAAACACAACTTGCAGGAGCAGGATCTAATACCTGGATTAATCTTAGCCTTTCAAGTGGAGCTGGGAGAACTGGCAAATGAGCAGCGCAGTTGGAAGCATTGGAGCAATGACAGGAAGCCAAGAATTGAAGCTTATGTTGAATGTTCGGCCTGCAATGGTACAGGTGATCTAAATTATGAAATGGTACAAGAGGACGCAGAAGGGAACGGAGATCACGAATATATTGATTGTCCGGACTGTGATTGTTCAGGTTTTTCCGGCACAAGAAACCCACTCCTTGAAGAATATGTGGACGGGCTCAGCTTTATTCTAGAAATCGGTTCAGAACTGTCAGAGGAATGTCTGATCGATGAAGATTATCCCACTTACTGGATTACCACGGATGATACACAATCGATTATTGAACAGTTTCAGACAGTGTATAGAGAGATCGCTGATTTTTCCAGAGATTATGATGTTATGACCTACTCGGAATTGGTATCACAGTATCTTGGTCTTGGAAAAATGCTTGGATTTAGTTGGATAGAAATAGAACAGGCATATCATTCAAAACATCAAATTAACCTGCAACGTCAAGAGGAGGGCTACTGATGATAACATTCACTGTTTATGGTGAACCAGTCGCACAAGGTCGCCCTCGTGCTTCAACAATCAATGGACAGGTAAGAATGTATGACCCCGCAAAGTCCAAGGACTTTAAAAAATATGTGAAGCTCGTAGCTTCCCAGCACCGGCCATCCCAATTAATTACTGGACCCATATCCATGAAAGTAGAAATTTTTAAACCTTCTCTGAAGAGTTTCAGTAAGAAAAAAGCATTAGCAGCTGAAAGGGGTGAGTTAAGGCCATTAACTAAGCCGGATGTTGATAACTATGTCAAAGGTGTTAAGGATGCATTGAAATCAGTCATATGGAAAGATGACAGCCAGGTCGTGGATCTACATATTGGCAAGTGGTACAGCGAGAATCCGCGAATTGAAATCACTATTGAGGAAATTGGAGGTAGTCAAAATGAATAAAATCATTGATTTAAACACATTTGCAGAAGGAGCTCTTGCTGAAAGAGCCAATGTGGAGCTTCAAAAAATTCTAGAAAACATTGCAGATCCAAATACAGATGCAAAGAAAGTCAGAAAGCTCACACTCACTATTACATTATCTGCTGATGATAAACGGGATGTCGTATTAACAAACGTGGTAGCAAAAAGCACGCTTGCTCCAGCCAAACAAATTGAAGCCAAGCTGATTATGGATATGGATAGCCAAGGTAAAATCACCGGTGCTGAATTGAAATCAGGCGTAAAGGGTCAGACCTATTACGATACTGAAACTGGTGAAATTCAGGATGATCGCGGAACAAAAATTGTTAACTTTAAAAACTAAAAAACTATTAAATTGGAGGAATAATAAATGATTAAAGAAGCGATTCAATACATTGTAGGTCTTGGAAATGTTAGTACGTTTAAAGAAAACGGGCAGGTTTACTCAAGTCAGCAACTTCACCTTCTCAAGGAAGCTACTGCACGTGCTTTGGAAGTAAGAAGTCTTTCCGGATTAGTTGAATACCTAAAATCAGGTTTTGATGTCCAGGACACCATGATGGTCCATGTTAGTAGTCCTACAGAGGTGTTAGCATTTAGCTCATTAAATTCTAACGAAAACAGAAATGAATATATCCAGGCAACAGCAATGCTGCCGTCCTTCACCTTCGATCGCTATTATGATTCGGAAAATTTCAACATTAAGCTTCAATCAGCATTTGTGAAAAATGAAGATCGGGATATCATGCTGAAAGTCGTCGGCAATATCAAAGAGGAATCGGTGCAGACAGTTGGAGACGATGGTGTAAGTCAGTCGGTAGTTGCTAAAACAGGGGTTGCATCCGTTGGGAATGTACTTGTTCCTAATCCAGTTGTTTTAGCCCCATACAGAACGTTTGTTGAGGTCCAACAGCCTGAATCAGATTTTATTTTCCGGATGCAAAAGGGCCCACAGTGTGCATTGTTTGAAGCCGATGGTGGAGCCTGGAAGCTAAATGCGATGAATAATATCAAAACTTATCTTCAGGAAGCTCTGGCCACAGAAATTGAAGCAGGGAAGATAATCATTATCGCCTGATGGGAAATGTCATCATCGCTGATGATCGCCCCAAGTGGATACAGGATGAGGCCAGAAGGGCAGTGTGCTCTGCACGCTGCTCCTTATTTAGAAGATGTTCATCCAAGTTCGGGACTGATTGTAAAAAACTCGGAGGATCTGAGATTCCTAAAATAAGAGGGTGATTCCTTGAAGAATAAAGGAAAGCAAAAACGAAGATTAGGAAAGGCTCTTTCTCTACGGCGTAAGGAAGTTGAAGAGGAACGGACAGCCAGGGCTTGGAGAAATTTATTTGTAAAATCCGGTGTGCTGAAAGGATAAACAGATTTTGTATTATGTTTCATAAAAAAATCTCTTCAAAAAGGAAGAGATGTCTACTTGTCTTTTAAAGACTTTAGAATCTTTATTTGAAGAGTGATGATAATAGCAGCTAATAACGTGAAAACAATTATCATCGAGAGAAACTCTGACTGAAAAATAAACTGTAAAAAGTACATGAGAATAAGACTTCCGAGGGTTATTAAAACTGTTAAAAATCTTCCCATTACACACCTCCATTAACATGGTTAATTCCAATTATATACCTTTTAGTGGAAGTGAGAACATCAGAATTAATAAGTTTCCCGGACGGTGAGGAAATGAAACAATTAGACATATTCTCCTTCGCCTTGGAAGATCAAATCATCGATCTAAAACAGGGCGAGGAGATGGAATTATTTAGAGGGAAGGAACGGCTGCTGATTCAGAAGCATGAGAAGTACCAGGGTGTTTGCTCTTATCAGGGGCCAGACTTCTCTGGATATGCTCTCCACGTTGATCAAAAAGGTATACTCGGCGGATTGGATATCTTTGTAGCAAGAATCGATAGATGGCTGGATGGCCGGGGCTGGAATGAAAAAGGAGTGTCCTAATTTGATAAAGCAATGTGAATTGTGTCGTTATCCTTTCAATGTAGAGTATGAAAAGAAGTGCCCTTGCTGCGGAAATACTCACTCCAAGAAGACACCTTTTTTTAAAGGATATAAGCCGAGTTTTTACTTTAAAACAAAATAAGCAAAGGAATTGATTAAGGAGGAATATGGAATGTGGATGGTTTACGACACTGCATCTGGCGATATTATTTTTCATGAACAAAGAGAAAAAGCACAGAAAGATTATGAAGATGCAATAGAAGGTTTAAAAGAAGATGTGGGGGAAAGTAAGGTTTATTTGCTCAAAGTTGAGAAATCACAAACCATTGTTAATTATCCAGAGGATTAAGGAATCTAAATAAGCAGCGAGTTTCATTTGCTTTTTTTCTCAGCTATTAAAGTTAATGCAAATGCTATTAGCCAAAGAAAAGTCAGTATAAATGGAATCGTTGTTACGAAATAAACATTTGTAAAAGTATATTCATCAATCCACTGTAGCATGTTATCACCTCAGAAAAATGCGAGCAAGGACCAAATTATAGCGGATGTGGGTTAGGGGTTCGGCCATGCTCGTCCTGATAGTTTGTCCAGTATAAATTGTTTTATGCATTCTTGACACATGTTGTGCAGTAAAAAAATAAAAGGAGTAACCTACTCCTTCTTGGGTGGAAGTTGTCAGCCGCCTTCAATGCAAGTAGCAGATGAACTTCCAACAATACTGTTTAAATCTTTTAGAAGAGAATCAAGTATATGAGTCTCAACTGTTGTTGCTAAAGCTTCTTCCGAAATGGGAACGTTGTATTTCACAAAAACATCCTTAGCATTTCCCCAAATTTCAACAATTGCTTTAGATGACATATTTGGTTGGATAACCATAAAATATCCTCCTTAAAAATTTTAATTAATCTTACCATTTCCAACTTTTTAATGCACATTTCGAAGATTTAGGGAAACAAAATGATAGGAGAGTTTCCCCTCCTATCATAATCTAAATCATATTGAAATGTTTAAAAGCTTCTTTTATGTCCGTTTGTTTTGATTCTGGGCAGGGGTGGACTCGTGAGTCTGGAGAATACCGTCTTGCTGACATTTTGGGTTTTAGTCCACAAACTTCTTTCATGTGGGCTATCCAGCAAGACTTTGCAGAATATCCATATGTCTTTTTAACATATTCTTGGATTTGCATATAAGTAGCCATTACAAAACACCAGCCTTTTTGATTTTAATTATACATTGATTTATAAGTCTTTAATATTAATTGCGTAACTATGGGGTCTTCAAAAATAAAGGAAACAAAAGATAGAAGGAGTTGATTTATGATGATCGGTAAAGTGCACGAATGGAAAATGACAGAGGAAGAGCGCCTTGCCTATATTAAAAAGCATCCTATCCGGCCAGCAAAGAATGTGAAAAAGTCCGATACAACTTTTGCGAACCTAGGTACGGATTATAGATGGAGGAGCAAGAAAGGCACAGAAGCTCGTTACGGAAAATAAAAAAAGCCAGTATTTCTCCTTACCTGCCTAATCAAATTATAAAATGGGAGGGAATCTGAATGAAAGCAGCTGACAGGCTCAAAACAATTGAAATAAACCCTAAGACAAACAGGTTAGAAATCGATATAATGGAACAAAAAGAAAGTTTTGCTATTGTGGTTTGTGATGGAAGGGCACGGCTCACTGTGTTGCCTGATCACGGGGAAACGAAGATTATTACACATCAGGGAAAAGTAAAAAGGGTTAAATTTGATGAAGGAGAGGAATTTTAATAAAGGAATTTTCCTACAAATATAGAAAATAATTCATATATGATAATAATTCTATTTGTGGGGGTATTTTTATGGATAAAACTTTTCTGAAGTATGATTTTTTTAAAAACATTAACCTAGATGATCCTTTCTTCGATTCTTTAAAATCAGATTATAAAGAATTTGAAGCATGGTTTATAAAAAAACAAAATAATAAAGCTTATTACTATGAAAATGAGCATGGTATACAGGCTTTTTTGTATCTTAAAATAGAGAACGAAGAGTTAAATAATATAGAGCCTAGGCACCCAGAAAAGGAAAGAATTAAAATTGGAACTTTAAAAATTAACTCTCGTGGGACAAAACTAGGTGAAAGATTTATAAAAAAAGCTATTGACTATGCTGTGGTAAACAGTATTAAAGAGTTGTATGTTACTGTTTTTCCAAAACACGAGATTCTAATTAAGTTATTGGAGAAATATGGTTTTACTTGTGATGCAGTAAAACACACAGAAAATGGTACAGAAAACGTATATTTCAAAAGCTTGGATATAATTAAAGGAGATCCATTACTTGACTATCCATTAGTTAATATAAAGAATAACAAGACTTATTTGTTAGGGATCAAGCCAGAATACCATACTCTATTATTTCCTGATTCAATATTAACTAATGAAAGTTTTGATTTAATTCAAGATGTTTCTCATACAAATAGCATTCATAAAGTATATATATGTTTTATGCCTCAGGCAAGGTCATTAGAACCAGGTGATGGGATTGTTATTTACAGGATGTCTGACAATCAAGGACCGGCAGAATATAGATCTGTTGCAACATCTATCTGTGTTCTAGACGAGGTTAAAACAAAGAGTGACTTTTTAAACTTTGACGAGTATTATGATTACTGTAAGAAACATAGTGTTTTTACAGAAAGTGAATTAAGAAGTCTATTTATAAAAAACAATCTATTCGTGTTGAAAATGACTTATAATTTAGCAATGGAAAAGAAATTAATTAGAAGAACATTAGCGGATGATTGTGGCTTGAATAGGAATGATCGCTGGGGACTACTTTCTATAGGGAAAAGTCAGTTTAATAAAATCGTAGAACTAGGTGGAATAAATGAAAGTTTTATTATCGATTAAACCAGAATTTGTGGAAAAGATATTTAATGGTGAAAAACAATTTGAATATCGCAGATGTATTTTTAAGAAAAAAGAAGTAGACACTATTGTAGTTTATAGTACAATGCCTGAAGGCAAAATCGTAGGAGAACTATTAATAGAAGATATTATTAATGAAGAGATAGAGGAGCTTTGGAAAGAAACAAAGATGTTCTCTGGTATTTCTTATGATTTCTTTAAGGAATATTTTCACAATAAAGAGACTGGTTATGCAATAAAAATTAAAGAAGCAAAAAAATATGATGAGCCTATATTACCAAAAGAGTTGATGTCCAATTTTAGGGCACCTCAATCTTTCTGTTATATAGACTAGAAGTGCTATTATTTTTACACATTTGTCTAGGGGGTAACAAATGATTTTTGTGGGTGGAATACATGGTGTTGGAAAGAGTTATTTCTGTGATCAAGTTAAATCAAATTTAAATATTCCTCATTATTCGGCAAGTGAACTTATTTCAACAAAAAAACAGAAATCATTTACTGTCGATAAAGCTGTTCAAAAATCTGATGAAAATACAAATTATTTAATTGCAGCCTTAAACGAACTTGATGAGAAAAATATGTTCTTATTAGATGGTCACTTTTGTTTAATGAATACAAGGAATGAAATTGAGAGAATACCAAAGTCCACATTTCAATACCTTAAACCATCAGCAGTTGTTATGTTAATAAATTCTTTAGAAACAATTCAACAAAACCTTTATAAAAGGGACGGTAAACGATACGATAAAGACTTTTTATATGAGTTTCAAAAATTAGAAAAGGAATATTCATCGGAAATAGCTAGGGATTTAAAAATACCATTTGAGTCAATTAACTTAGAAGCCCCCATTAATTCTAATATCTCAACTATTAAAAGCTTGTTCAAGTTTATTAATTTTTCCATGTCATAAGTTTTGCTCTACCAGCCAACTGGAGGACACTGAATGAACGCATTTGCGTTTGTTTGGTGTCTTTTTGATTTTAATAAAGGAGTGTTTTCTATGAAAGAAGCTGCCAGCATTATTGATCAAATCGAAACTGTGTTAAGGGATTACCACTGGATGAAAAAAGAAGTAGTTCGCCTCCAAAAATATTTATATGGCCGGCCTGCACCGATGAAAAGCTGGGGTGTTGCTCAATATGGGATAGAAGCAGCAATGCCAAAGGGTAGTTCAGGTAAAAGCCAGATGGAATTACGAAGCCTGGATATAAGAGAAGAGCGATTGCATAAACGTTTGGAAAGGTTGGAAGTGCGTGTATATGCTATCGAATATGCAGCAGAGTTATTGGAAGATGAAAGAGATCGAGTTATTTATGATTGCATCATAGATGGTATGTCCTTCAGGGAAATCTCTTATCATATTGGAATATCCAGAAATCACGTCAAAAAAGCCAAGGAAGCCATTTTGAACCAATTGAGCCAAAAAAGCCAGTTTGTGCATCTTTTGAAATTGGAAAAAAAAGCTGTGTAAAATGGAAGGCAGTACGGGGAGACGGTTAACAAGCTCCTTCCTCTATTTTTGTTCGATGATCCACCTTGCGGTGAATTTCTTGCAGGAGAATATTTTCTTTTTGGCGAATTAAGTCGAAAAGGAGATGAGCAAATTGAGTGAAATTTATACTTATAATGATTTTTTAGAAGATCTGAAAAAAAGACAGATTCCATTAGGCCACGAGTTAATAAAGAACCTTAGTGGCATCCTTGGAGAATATGTAAATCCTGAAAAGGTTGGTTTTTTTTACGGGAAGAATTTATTTGTAGATGGAGAAAAACTATTATATTTCTTTCAGGAAAATAAGATTGTTGAAGTTAAAATACAAGGAAGAAATGTAGAATTTAGAGTTCATAAGCAAAAAATTGTTGATGTGGAATTTTCTCATCCATTTTATCAAGATAGTCCCGCAAATTTGAAGTTAACATTGGAAAATGGTGAGATATTAGAGTTTGATAGCAAAAAGGATGCATCATCTAAAAACTGGTATTCAAGTTATGTTGAAGCTATCAAAACAATTTTCAAATTTATATTACAATAAAAGGCATCCTTCGGGGTGCTATTTTCTTTTGAAAAAAGACAGGAGGTAGGTGCCATGTAATGAACTGGGATGTAATTAGAAGAGAATTTGAGACTTCCAAGATCACATTAAAGGCACTTGCTGAAAAATACGATGTGAAAATCGGAACTCTAAAAAGCAGAAAAAGCCGTGAAGGATGGTCAAGGGATCCAACAAAAAAGGATGCAACCAATAAGCAAAAGGTTGCAACCCTAGCGAAAAGGATGCAACCCAAAAAAGAGCCTGAAAGGGTAATCGAAAACGATGAGCTTAATGATAAGCAAAAGGATTTCTGTAATTACTATGTCAAATATCGAAACAAAACAAAGGCATACATGAAAGCTTACGGGTGTAGTTGGAAAACAGCAAATGCACACTCCTATAGATTGTGGGAAAATGAGGGAGTCCGGCAAGAGATCGATAAACAATTAAAAGAACTAAGAGACGAAGTAAAACTCGACACTCAAGATATCCTCCAAAAATACATCGACATTGCCTTTGCTGACATAACAGACTTTGTTGAATTCGGGCAAGAGAAAAGGCCAGAACTTGATCACAACCTTGAACCAATGATTGATGAAAACGGTGATGAAGTCACCTACTCATACAGCTATGTTAATCTCAAGAACCATGATGAAGTGGATGGTACGATTATCACTGAGGTCAAGAAAGGCAAAGACGGCGTTTCCGTCAAGCTTGCGGATAAGATGAAAGCCTTAGAGTTCCTTTCCAAATATACTGATCTTCTTAGTGAAAACGAACGTAAGAAATTGCAGAATGAAAAGCTTAAAGTTGAAATTGAAAACATCAAGGGAGATAAAAAGGACGGAGCTGAAGATTGGGTAACTGCGCTTAAAGAAGTTGCTGAAAAGCGCAAGCAGGTGAATGCGAATGAGTAATCAGCCTTACAATGTTTTAGTCGATCTGATCGAAGTGTATTGGGATGATCCAGTGGCATTCGCTGAAGATGTTCTCCAGTTCACGCCTGATAAATGGCAGCAGGATGTTTTAAGAGACCTGGCTAACAATCGTTTTGTTTCTGTTCGTTCAGGCCAGGGGGTAGGGAAGACGGGTTTGGAAGCAGTAACCGTTATATGGTATTTATGCTGCCGGCTAAATCCTAAAGTCATTTGTACAGCTCCCACCCGTCAGCAGTTGAATGACGTACTATGGGCTGAAATTGCAAAATGGTTAGAGTCTTCTATGGTGAAGAATTTTCTTAAGTGGACCAAGACAAAGGTTTACATGATTGGAAGTGAAGAGCGTTGGTTTGCTACAGCGAGAACCGCCACTAAACCCGAGAACATGCAGGGTTTCCATGAAGATTACATGCTTTTTGTCGTGGATGAAGCTTCAGGGGTAGCAGACAACATCATGGAAGCTATCCTGGGAACACTCTCTGGCGCTGAAAATAAACTGCTGATGTGCGGTAACCCGACTCGAACGAGTGGGGTTTTTTATGATTCTCACCATAAAGACCGGGCAGATTATAAAGCACACAAGGTTAGCAGCTGGGATAGCCCGAGAGCGAGCAAAGAGAACATCGAGCGCCTTATCCGGAAGTACGGAAAGGATAGCGATGTTGTCAGGGTAAGGGTATACGGTGAATTTCCCAAAAGTGAGCCCGATGTATTCATCCCTCTTGAAATGGCAGAGATGGCCACTGAAAAAGAGATTGATCCGTATGCCCATGTACTTCATATTGGAGTTGACGTTGCCAGGTACGGTGATGATGAAACTGTAATTGCACCAAGGATAGCTGGGAAAGTATTCAAGCTTCAATGCTATAACAAAAAGGGAACCACTGAAACAACTGGGAATATCATTGCAACCGCCCGTGAATTCCATTCTCTTTTTCCGTTCATCAATCACGTTCTAATTAAGATCGATGATGATGGAGTGGGCGGAGGAGTTACTGATCAGCTGAATGAGATTATCATGCAGGAGAATTTCCCTTTCTCCATTCAGGTCATTCCGGTTGGAAATGGCCGAACAGCTCACGATAATGAGCACTATGAGAACAGAGGTACAGAAATTTGGGCAGCTATTCGGGATAGATTGAAAGAGAATCTTACTGAATATCTTCAGGGGAACTCGGCGACTGTTCAGCTGCCAAAAGATGACCGGCTTATTTCGCAGCTGACCACAAGAAAGTACAGGATGACCAGTAAGGGAAGGATCATGCTGGAACGAAAAGAGGATATGAAAAAGCGTGGCCTGGATTCTCCCGACCGAGCAGATGCTGTTGCTTTAGCGTTTGCAACAGAGAAGGACATGCAGTGGTCAAGCGAACGTCCTGCAGGCTGGTAAAGTGTATATGATATGCATTCTTAGTTGACATAATAGTAATTTCGGGAAGTTAAATAGCTCAGAAACATTGATATATCAACACCCTAAAATAATCGAATATACAGGATTTTATACATCGTTGATTTGACGGTGTTTTTATTTTGTCTCAGGATTAAATTTCCTAAGATTTTTGAATAAAAAATTGCATAAAAGTGAGGTGAAATCATGACAATTGTTTACCTGAAGGAGAAGTTCCCCCCTCCTCCATTTGATGAGGAAGTGCAGCAGATTCATTACTTCCGGGACTTATACGACGGAAATCACGAGAACATATTCCCAAGAGCCCAGGAGCTGGCCAAAGAAACACAAGTCACAAGGTTTATTAGGAAGCCCCGAAAAGCTTACCTGAGAAAAGCAGTGGAAAAAACAGCCCAGCACCATTACGTGATTGTGAACTTCTCCTCTGTGATTGCGGAGCTTCCTGCAGATTTAATTAACAGATCCTTAGGAAACATTTCAGCGGATACAGAAACAGATAAGCAACTGTTGGAATTTGTTCAGCAAGTGGCAAAGGCTTCGAAGATCAATCAAAACATCTGGGCAGCTGTTGTTCAGCACCAGGTGGATGGTGGAGTAGCTTACCGTATCAGAAGAGATATGAAAGGTACCTGGTTCGAATGGAAGCCTGCTGATCTTTACTATGAACACGATGATGATCTTGGAGCAGATATCCCGTGGGTTGAGGAACGTGGTGACGAAAAGTTCCTGAGAGTGGAGCGGCAAAGGCTTGAGGGAGATAAACTGACTATCCAGCAACTGGTTTTCAAGATGGATGGAGAAACGGTAAAAGAGGAAATGGATATTCAGGAATATGCCCAGCAATTCAGTGTCGAAGTTCCAGAAGATCAGGAGCTTGCCGGTATTACCGAGCTGATGTGTGGCTATATCCCAAATGATGAAACTCTGTTAAACCCGCGAGGACGTTCAGGTCTTCGGAATATCGACGTGATCCAAGAGGAAATCAACTGGACCATCACCCGTGATTCCATTGTCTTTGAAAAGCATGGTAAGCCTAAGCTGGCAATTCCCCGTGCTCTCTGGGACAGTGTGGCAAACAAAAATAAAACCTACTATGGTGATCGCTTTGTCCGGCATGCTGATCTTGAAGTGGTCAGCTACGATGAAAAGAACGGCGCTGTTCCCATGTACATTACTTGGGATGCAAAAACAGAGCAGTCGTTTGATCACGTGCAGCGTTTGATTGATTACATGCTGGTCATCTCAAAAACATCTGCTCAGGCAGTTGGGGTCAATACAGATCAGGGCGGCCGTTCAGCAATTGCTATCCTTTACGAGTGGATCCAGTCAGTAATTAAGGCAGAGGCTATCAAAGATAAATTTAATAATGCCATCAAGGAAGCCATTCGAAAATGCATCATCCTGGAGAATGCATTAGGAAGCACAGCCTTTAAGGATGTTGATCCAGTAGTAGAGTGGGCGGATATGCTGCCGAAAGCCGACAGTGAAAAGGATGAAGAAGAAATTAAGAAGTTTGAAGGTGGAGTTCAGTCTCTGGAGACAACTATTCGTAATCTCCATCCGGATTGGTCTGAAGAGGCTATTACTGCTGAAATCGATAAGATTTTGGAGCACCAAGCAGTTGATGGCTTAACTCCTGTTATAACTCAGCCACCTAAGACTTCTATTGGTGATGATGAATAATGGACAAGAACGAAAAACTTATCCAAATGTACCAGGAAGCCAATTTTTATCTACTTGGTCTTATTCGTTCACTGGAAGAAGGACCGACTAAAAGGCGAAAGGAGCAGCTTCTCAGACAGATACGTGAAATCATAGCGAATCTTTCAGAGAATGCTGCGCAGGTGGCAAGAGAGATCATTGAGGAATCGTATAAAGCCGGTTCAACTGAAGCAATTAGACAGCTGCTTGCTCAAGGAGTTGCTGAAGAAGCCATCGAACCTACTTTAAAAACAGTCATTCACGTAAGAGCTGTTCAGGCTATTGTTGATGAAACCTTTTATCGCATTCTGGAAGCAAACGATAATGCTACTGCAGATGTGCGACAACGAATCGAGGAAGTTGTCTTTCGGGCAAACAGGAGATCATTGATTGAAGGTGTCTCCAGGAGACAAGCAACAAAGGATGCAATAGCTGAAATGACTGAAAAGGGAATCACCGGAATTACAGCAAAGAATGGTGCTCAGATTCCTATCGATAAGTATATGGCAAATGTGATCCAGTACCACCAGCGCCAGGCTCATGTTGAAGGGAATCTTAACCGGCTAATCGAAAATGATCAAGACCTGGTTTATGTCAATAAAGTAGGAATTACATGTGATATCTGCGCGAAATATCAGGGGCGCGTCTATAGCATCAGCGGCAAAGATGAACGATTCCCCAAACTAACTGTGCGGCCGCCATATCACGGCCATTGTGTACACAGTACAGCAGCGTGGGTTGAAGAGTATCAGGATGAATTGGATGTGAAAAAGGCTTTAAAAGACTCAAACAAGCCGTTTACTGATAGCCGTACCGAGGCTAACATCCGTAAGTATGAAAAGATGCAGCGCGAGAAGTCCAAAAAGAACGAAGCCAGGAAACAATGGATTCGTTATAAAGCTAGAATGCCTGATCTTCCTGATTTAAAAACCTTTGCCAGCCACAGGGCACGAAATACAAAACAGTACCAAGAATGGATGGAAGATTACCGCAAGATTGGCGGAGAAATCAAGAAGCGAGGTATGTTGACAGATGACTGAGAAATTTGAGTGTCTTGTCTGCGGAAAGAAAACATTTGGAAAAATATTTTGTTCTAAAGAACACAAGGACAAGTATAAGCAAGACAGTGAAGAACGTATGAAAGCATAACAAAAATAAAAACACTCGAGCGAGTGTTTTTATTTTGCCTTTTTACGTGCTGCAGGCGTTAAAGAACATCACGGAATCGGCCAACTCTGGCTCAAATAATAGGAGGAAGTTATGAAATATCTATATGCAATGTTTACTTGGATTTGGCTACTCTTTGCCAAGGAAAAAGAGGTTGCGAAAACTGAAGTTAAAAAGCCGTTTCTGTTGTCCGTTGGCAATCTTCAAACCTTCGCAGGTGATCCTGGAGGAGGAACTGGTGGTTCCGGAACTGATCCAGGTGGTGCGGGAGGTGCTGGAACTGACCCGGGCGGAGAAGAAGCTTTTGCCACCTTCAAAACCCAAGAGGATTTAAACAAACGTCTATCCCGTGCTGAAAAGAAGGGACAAAAGGAATTAGCTATATCACTAGGGTTTGAGTCAGTAGAAGCCATGCAAGAAGCTCACAACAAGGATAAAAAGAAGGATACCAAGGACAAAAAAGATCCTGATCCAGTTAATGTTGACGCAGTTGTTGAGGCGAAGCTGAAAGAGCAACTAAAGGCAGAGCAGGATAAGACCTTCAAACGACTTGTCAATGCTGAGGTTAAAGTTTTAGCGAATGAACTCGGGTTCGCGGATTGGGAAGATGCTTTGGCGCTTGCTGATCTAACTGAAGTTAAGGAAGACGATAAAGGCAATATCGTTGGTGTTAAAGAATCTTTAGAAGCACTAAGCAAGAAAAAACCTCACCTACTTAAGCAAACGAAGCAAGGGCAGTTTGGCGCTTACATCCCGAACAACCAGCAACGCCAAAAGGAATCGTTGGAAAACATTAAGAAAATGGCCTCTAGCCGTGGTACTCAGCAAACCGCAGCTAATAACCCGTGGGCATAAAATTTAAAGGAGGAATCATTTATGCGTTTACAACCAGTTACAAGTTTTGAAGTACAAGATTCTTATGAAATCCTGGCTTCTTATGAAACAATCAGGGAAGTAGTTAATGGCATAACTATTGATTCAGGAGCTGTCGCAGCTGGAGGAGATGGAAAGAAGATTTTGAAAAAAGGGCAACCACTATCAAAGATGGCAAATGGTAAATATGTCCCTTACAATTCTGGAGGAGCAGACGGTAGTGAAAATCCAACAGTGATTCTGAAGCAGACTATTGATGTTACAGAGGGAGATCATGTTGTAGGCGGCTATGAAATGGCTAAAGTTATCAGCGAAAGGCTGCCAGTTACTGTCGATGCAACATTAAAAGGCAAAATGCCATTTATTCAATTCGCTTAAAGCTATTTCTGTTAATCAGAAGTAGCTTATTTTATTTGAAAGGATGATTTTTAAATGACTCAAAGTAAGTTCTTGTTAAAACTTGATATCCAAACATTCGCGGGTCCTGAACTTCTAGGATTAGAGCAAACATTATCCGGCGAAGAGCTGATTGTATATTCTCGCAACCTTGCAACACCAAATAACTACTTGCATGAACTGCTGTTTCCGGCCCGTGAAACATCTGAACTAACAATTGATGTAGTTCGTGAAGGATCCCGTCTTCCGGTAATGGCGCAGATCGCTGAACTTGGCACCCAAGTTGAGTACGGAAGCCGTGAGGGGATGACAGGCCAGCGCATTACAATCCCTAAAATTCAGCGTGGCCGTGCTATGGATGAAAAGCTGGTCCGTATTATGCTCCAAGGTGGTCTTCGAAACAATGAAGTCGCTGAAATTCGCCGTACGCAGCTGAATGATGCTGACTATGCAGTGGATGCCATTAAAGCACGTAAAGAATGGATCGCTATGCAGTCTGTAACAACTGGAGGAGTTACTTACGCTGAAGGAGGCGTAAAATTCTCAGTTGATTTCGGATTCACATCTGAACAAAAGCCAGTCTTGAGCGGAACTGATCTTTGGAGCGATATCGTAAACTCCAACCCACTAGAAGACATCATGACTTGGACAAATACTTTTGCTGATAAAGGTATTGTACTGCCGCGTGCCCTTGCATCTCGCCAGGTTATTTCTTATCTTCTTCAGAATAAGAATATTCGGATTGCTTACCATGGAGATCCTTCGGGAACTGCGAATCCTCCACAGCTTAATAAGGCGCAGTTGGATGAACTGTTTACTTCTCAAGGGTTGCCGAAGGTTGTGGCCTACGATACACAGGCCCGTGTAGAAAACAAGGCGTTAGCAGCCGGAAAACTTTCCTTCACAAATGTCCGCATGGCCCCGCAAAATCGTTTCGTTATGCTGCCAGAAGGACCATTAGGACATTACCTATGGGCAGAAACAACAGAAGAAATGATGTCCGATATCCAAGAGGAGAAAACAGACAGCAATGGTATCTATGTTTTCCGAAAGGTAAATGAACATCCAATCCGTGTAGAAACAATTGGGGTTAATCTTGCTTTCCCTTCACTAGGACTAAATGATTCAATTGTCACTGCGACTGTACTTTAATTATTGAATGAGGGCATTGGCTGAAGCTGATGCCCTTTAAAATTAACTGAGAGGATGATCTACAATGGAAGTGAAACTAAAAGGAAAAGTTAAGCATAACGGCAAATGGTATGATGCGGATGCAACAATTAAGGTGAAGCAAGAAGAAGGCGATCGCCTGGTCAAAATGAGAGCTGCTGAAGAAATCGAGTCAGCAAAGAAAAGTGACGAAGACACTGCTGGCGAAAAGAAGAAATCCAAAAAAGACAAAGAGTAGGTGATATAAATGCCTACTCTTGAAACCGTTGATCTATGGATTCAGGGGAATGTGTTGGATCGGAAAGCTTGGAGTGATTCCACAGAAAAAGGAATCGCAGTAACTCAAGCAACGCGTAACCTGGTTCGCTGGTACCCGGATACAGATTTAACAGATGAACTGGTGGCTTATCAGGCTATTTGGGAGCTGCAGGGAATGGATCCAGCGCTTAAGTTCCAAAAGCAGGGTGTGAAGTCCGTCAGTGAAGGCAGTGACCGAATTGATTATTCAACACGGGATAAAGTTTCTCCTGATGTAAGAGATACACAGGGTCCTCCTGCCTTTGAACTAATAGAGGAAGCTCCAGTCATTCTTGAGGGCGGGAGATTGATATGAGCCTTTTCGGCTATCCTGCAACGGTTACCCATTACAAGGTTCAGACAGATAATTGGAATCGAGTATCAGGCTATATTCCTGAAGTGAAATCAGCGAAAGTAGTTGAGGAACAAAAGGAAATAAAGAATGGCCAAGGTGAAGAGGTACAATCCATTGCAGAGATCCATTTAGAAGGCGTGCAGGATATTTCTTCTAATGACTACTTCGAATATGTGAACGCTCTAGGTAAAACCATTCGGTATGATGTTAAACACATTGAAATTAAGAAGGAAATGGGCACCGATGATGTGAAAAAGGTGATTGTCTATGCCTAGCCGTAACGTATACAGTTTCGACATTGAAGGTATCGACGCCATGATTTTAACATTGGAGCAAATTGAGCAGGAAGTCTATCAAAGGATTGATAGTGTTCTTACTCGTTTGGCTGAAAAAGTGATTGAAGATGCCAAAAGGCTAGCTCCTTTGGATTCTGGTGACTTGGAGGCTGCTTTAGTGGTCGGTGAGGTTAAAAAACGAATTGCCAATATCTACATTGATTTTGGCACAAGTCCAGAAGTGGATGACTATGCAGTGGTTCAGCATGAGGGCTTTCGTAAAACCAAAAGCGGTCAAGTGGTCCACATGTCACCCGGAGAAAAAACGAGAACCAAAGGTGCTCATAAAGGGTATATGCCCGGCGCAAAGTATTTAGAAAATGCTATAAAAATCAATGAACGACTTATCATCCAAGAATTGAGCAATGCCCTAAGATTTTGAGGTGATCATGTGAGAGCAAAGGAATTTATTGATTTTCTCACAAAAGAAGGATTTAATGTTTTTCCGGATCCCAATTTTATACCTGATGTTGAAGAGAGCCAGCTGCCGGCTCTCTTTGTTTTTGGTTCAGGGGGAGGAGAACCGGATAACGAGCTTCCGATGGAGTTTCCAACCTTTCAGGTAATTTTGAAGGGCCGGAGCTATAAGGCTGATTCCTCCCAGATGGATAAGACGGAACAGTTGGCCAAACAGCTTATCAATAAGATGCACCAGGTAAACCGCAGATTTATCGGTGAAAATCTTGTTTACTACATCAGGTCTGTGCAAAGCAATCCCATTCCGATCGGACTGGATACCTTGGATAGACCAGTATATTCAACGAATTTCAGGTTGAGAGTTCAGCCTGTAACTTAGAGAGGAGAGTTTTAAATGCCAGTAATTGATGTACCTATCGGGCCAGCAGAGGTTGAATATGGCACCACAACGCCTACGGTATTTGATATCACTAAAGGAGGTATTGTCTTCAGTGCAAATACTTCAAAACAGGATGTTACAGTGGATCAATATGGCGATACCCCCGTGAAGTCAATACTTAAAGGCCGTACATGCCAAGCGGTAGTGCCATTCGCCTTGCATGATTTAAAAAAGCTCGGTATCGTTACTCCTGACAGTAAATACGGCGAAGATACCACTAATCCACAAGCGATTAAAAAGAGGTTGAATGTCTATGCGAATGCAGGTTATAACCTTTTGGGTGATGCTGATCAGCTGGTTATCAAACCTACATCAGAAGGAACAACTGCAAATGATTATATTACGATCCCACTTGCATCACCTATTGCTGATGTTGAGTGGACCTATAATTCGGACAATGAGCGTGTATGTAACATTACGTTTGTTGGTTATCCAGACACCACCGGCCTTCTGTACTTCCTTGGCGATAAGTCAGTCGTAATTCCTGAATAATTTTAATCTAGGAGGGTGCTAAGGCACTCTCTTATTTATTTGGAGGTTGCCAATGTTAAATATTTTTAAGAATTCCTTAACAGGAAATGAAATGTACCTACATGAGAAAAAAGTTGAAATCCCAAAGTTAACACCTGATCGCTGGAAAAAATTATTTGAGAAAGTGGATATGCTTCCAGGTCTTATCGTGCAAGTGCTGCTTGCTCCCAAAAAAGATTTTTACACCGTTGTTGTTTCGGCTTGTCAATTGGCGCTGGATGAAGTGGCTGAAATCGTTGCCTTATTAAGCGATGTTGATGTGGAATATATCCGAAAGAATGTTGCCCTACATGAAATTATCGAATTTCTTACCAAAACAGTTCAGAGAAACAAATTAGATGAAATGGCAAAAAACCTCAAAAGCCTTCTGCCCCAACAAACGGAGGAGTAGAGGGCAAAATCCCATATGATGAATTTATCCATAGAGCTTCTTTTATTCTAAATATCCCTCCTAAAGTGTTGGAGACCCAATACTATTTCAAGGACTTGCCAAAGCTCCTTGAAGAAAAAGCGAAGGAAAAGAACGAAAAGATTCTAGAACAAATTTTTATTCGTCTAGCAACAAATAACAGGATGTTTGATGAGGAAAATCATAAGCAATTTATGAATAGCTTAATGCGGAATTTGAAAAAACAGCCTGGACTAGAATTTAGCCGAGACAAAATGGAAGAGCTAAGAATGATGACACATTTAGGAGCGAATAAATCCAAGTAGAAGGGAGGTAATAATTCATGGCAACCGATTTAGGCGAATTGCGAGCCAGATTGACTATGGAGGCCCAGCAGTTTAGACAGGGAATGGATCAAACCAGAAACCAATTAGTGAATACAGGGCGTTCTACAACGGACTTAAGAGGCCGATTTCAGTCTCTAAACAGTTCATTAAATGCAATTGGAATCTCTTCAGCACATATTGATCGAATCAATGAACGTATTAGGAGAGCGAATCCTCAAATTTTACAGCAACAACTTAATGATGTCCGTACTGAGCTCGAAGGGATTGGGATGGACAGCAGTGAAATTGCGAGGATTACAGCGGAAATTGAACGTGCTGAAAGAGGAACAGAGTCCTTTGAAGAATCATTAACTCGTATACAAACTGCATCTGCTGCGGTAGGCACAGCCGTAGTAGCCGCCATTGGAGTTAGTGTGAAAACAGCGGCAGATTTTGAAGCTCAGATGACACGGGTGAAAGCCATTTCAGGTGCTACCGAGGAAGAATTTCAAAAGCTTCAAAAATCGGCGTTGGATTTGGGCGCCAGCACATCGAAATCGGCAAGTGAAGTAGCAATCGCCTTTGAGGATATGGCAGCTAAAGGTTTCAATGCAACCCAAATCATGGAAGCTATGCCAGGGGTTATTGCGGCTGCTGAAGCTTCAGGGAGTGACTTGGCTTTGACTGCTGATGTAGTTGCTTCAGCACTTAATGGCTTCCAAATGGAAGCATCTGAAGCTTCAAAAGTAGCGGATATATTAGCAAAGACAGCGAACATCTCAGCAGCCAGTATGGATGATATGGCTTACGCATTTAAATACGTGGGCCCTGTTGCTAATTCATTAGGAATGAGCATTGAAGAAGTTTCAGCTGCGATAGGTATCATGACAAACAGCGGTTTGGATGGTTCGAGCGCGGGTACAGCATTGAGGGCGGCACTGCTAGCTTTAAATAATCCTGCTAAAGAACAGGAAAAGCTTATGAAAGAGCTTGGATTTTCTATGAAAGATGGAAACGGGGAAGCCAAAAGTCTGGCAGAAATGTTTGGAGATTTAACAAAAGCCACGAAGGACATGACGCAGGCTGAGAAAGTGGCGACCATTGCTAAGCTTGTAGGCACGGAAGCATCTTCCGGAATGCTATCTGTTATGGAAGGTGGAGTGGATCAGCTAGAAGAATTTACTAAGTCTCTTGAAGACTCAGCAGGAGCCTCCAAGGAAGCTGCAGCCATTATGAAGGACAATCTTAATGGCGCAGTTGATGAATTAACCGGCGCTTTGGAATCAGCCGGAATAAAGGTTGGTAATGAATTCTTGCCAATGCTGACGGATATAACCAAAAAAGGTGCTGAGGTAGTTAGTACGGTTGGCGAGATGGATATGTCCGCAGTAAAAACAGGAACGGCATTTGCTGGAACGGCTGCAGCTATAGGTCTTGTCATCTCTACTGTGGGCAAACTTGCTATTGCTACAAAAGGATTAATGGTATCAATGGGGCCTGCAGGCTGGTTGATAACTGGCCTTTCTCTTTTAGGTGGCGCGCTTGTAGCTGCAAAGGTCCACCAGGAAGAGATGAAGGAAGTAACGTTAGAAACAGCATATTCCATGATCGAAAGCGCCGATTCATTAAAGCTTACAATCGATAAATATGATCAGCTTAGTCAAAAATCTAAGCTTTCAACCGATGAACTGGGAAGATTTCTGGATATTAATTCTGAAATTGCAAAGACGGCAGATCCGAATGTGGTTGCTAGACTAAAAGATGAACAGGAAAGATTAAGAGAAAAGTCTGGACTCTCTAATGAGGAATTTGCTGAAATGTTGAGGTTAAATCAGGAATTGATTGAAAAAGTACCTGAAACTAATGTTACGCTAACAGACCAGGGAAACGCCATTGCGGAAAATACAAACAAAGCAAAAGAGTATAATGCCCAGCAGATGGAAATGATTCGCTTGGAACTGGAAGCCCAAAGAGCCAAAGCGGAAGCTAACATGTCTGAGTATCTCAAAGAAGAAAGTAGAATAAAAGATAAAATACAAAGCACCCAAGAGAAAATTAATGAATTAAATCAAAAAGAACTTGAGCAGATAGAAAAACTCAGAGGATTACAGAAAGAATTGGCAGATGCAAAAGCTAACGGTGATACTTTAGAACAAGAGCGACTTACCCGAACTATTGAAATGGAAGACAGGAAACTCGAAAGCATTAAAAAACAAGGGTATGAGGCAGCTCAATTAATCGTTGATAAAACTAAAGAGCTTGATAAAATTCAATCTCAAATCGGAAAGCTCGATGAAGTGGAACGCAAAATGGTTGATATCGAGTTGAAACAAGTCGGTATTAATGCTAAGCGTGGAGAAGAAATGAGAGCGTTAGATTCGGCTATATCTAAGCTTGAGACTCAAAAACAAAAGCTTCAGAATAACACTCCAGCTGCAGAAAGAAACACAGAAGAACATCGAAGGACAGTGGCAGCCATAGATTCACAGATAAGTAATTTAAACACTGTAAAGAATAGAATTGCTGAAATTACCGGACAAGCCCAGGGGATGAACAGAACAATTGGTTCAACCATCTACAAGGATATAATTATCCAAGAACGCCGGTATGCCCTTAGTACTAAGCCTGGTCAATCAGGAAGAATCCCTGAAGGATTACGGCATAACGGTGGACCGGTAGGGACAATTCCAAAACTCCATGTAGGCGGATTAACTTCAAGGCTTATGAGCGCGCCAATGCATAATGAAATTGATGTTCGGCTTTTACGTGGTGAAACAGTTCTTACAGAAGCACAGCAGGCGAATTTATTCAGGATGATTGATGCCGGCTTAACAGGTAATGCTGGCAGTCAAGATGCAATAGATCCTGAAGCAATTAACCTTCTCAGACAGATTGAGAGGGGTATTTCGCGTGGTTTAAATGCTACTGTAATTATGGATGAACGGGCGGTTGCCCAAGCTGTAGAACCTCACGTGACGGAAATGCAAAATTTTAACAAAAATAGATTTTAGTGAGGAGGTGATGATATGCCGATAACATTGGTAAAGAATAATAATTTTTATTTTGATGGAATAAAAAAACCGTATATTTTGGCATTAAAAAAAGAAAGACCTGTGTTTGCACCTATTAAAAGAAATTATCTCTATATTCCAGGCTTAGAAGGGGCGTTGCTGGATAGCACAGAAACGGATATACGCATTCAGCCCGTTACAGTGTGGGTAGATAACGAAACATTTCCCTCCTTACAAAAATTGAAAGAAGATATGGCAGATTGGCTCATTAAAGAGCAAGTAGCTGAACTTATTTTTGAAGATGAATTAGATCGTACCTATTTTGCAGCAGTGGATGGCTCCTTAGATTTAGAGGAGATCGTCACTTCTGGAAAAGGGACAATTCTCTTTGCTTGTCCAGACCCATATAAATATGGTCCGGTTGAAACATCAGGTCCAATTGCTGACTTCTCTTTGCCAACTGTATTTCATAACTCGGGCAGAGCACCCACTCCTCCAAGATTCAAGGTCACTCTTAAAAATGATACTACGTTCTTAGATATCATCGGGGATGAGGATTATATGAGGATTGGTCGGCCGGTTAATATAGATGAATTTGCTATTGCGGAACGTGAGTTAGTTCTTCATGATCCCATGTCCACTACTACCGGATGGGGTGATGCCCTGAGCTCTGACATAGACGGAGGGGTTGTTGCCGGTACCATGATAAGTGATGGAACAAAATTCATTGCCTCTTCTTTCGGTACAGGTACTACATGGCATGGTCCCGCAAAAATAAAATCACTCGGTCAGGAACTATCTGATTTCGATGTAGAGGTGCAGCCGATTCTTGATAATGATGATTTAACCAAAATTGGGCGAATAGAAGTATATCTTCTGGACGTTAATAAAAAGGCAGTGGCTAAACTTGCTATCAAGGATATCTCCAAGGGGCAGGGGGGCAATATTGCTGAACTGCGTGTTGGTGATAATGAGGTCAATCATTTTATGATTGCGGATTACGGCACCAACTGGAATACTTGGCATAACTTTAACGGGTTACTGCAGATCACTAAAAAGGGGAATAAATGGACTGCATATGTTTGTAAATTTATAGATGGCGATCGTAATAACCGTACTTCAAGAAAGTTAGTGGAATGGGAAGACAGCGATAACCAATTCACTCGTAAAGTGGCCCATGTAGTTGTTCATATCGGAGCCAATGGGACAGCAACTCCATCCAGAATGAGCATTCAGGATTTAAGGGTGTACAAGCTTAACCAATTGACTCAGAATCAAATCCCTTATATCGGGGGAGCGGGTGATGTATTTGAATTTAATATGGAAGCCAGCCGAATCCTCAAGAATGGGGATTTTTTTATGCGCAAAGATTTTGGAGCACGTTTTTTTCACCTACAAAAAGGGGATAATGTCTTAGTTTTTAATCCTCCAGAAGTGATCGAAAAAGTAGAGGCTGAATGGAGGCAAAGATTCAAATGATTCATATTCTGCACCATCAGAAAGATGAAATTGTAGGCTGGATCAGCAGAGTGAAGCAAGACAGCCATCAGAATTCCATTCAAAATGAAGAAAGCTATGATTTTATTGCATCTGTTAGTGAATTAGACATTGAAAAAATTTCAAGCCGATCTCGAATTCTCATCCCTGGTGAAGAAGGAGACTTCCGAGAATTTATTGTTGACTATATTCACGATAGAACTGCAGCAATGGAGAAGCAAGTTTATACAAAGGGTTCCTTCTATGACATACGCAAATTAAAAGTAATAAAACCGCAGACCCTTGAAGCTCAGACAATCCAAACAGCTGCAGGACTTGTTTTATCCGGTCTTCCTTGGGAAGTAGGGATTGTGGAATATAGCGGAATCCGTAAATGGGTAATTGATAAGCATTTAGATGCTTATGAAGCTTTAAAAGCAATTGCCTCTTTATTTGAGTGTGAAATCCGATTTCGTGTAACGGTTAACGGAGATACAATCACTGGCCGATATGTTGACTTCATCAAGCGTCAAGGGTTAAACAGGGGAAAAGAAACGGTTTTCGGAAAAGACTTAATCAACATTACCCGAAAAGTCCTCCCTGAAAGTCACTGCTCTNCCAGGCTTGAGGTTATTGTCACAGATGATGCTGCTTATCAGAATTGGAATTGGAAAGGCCACCACTTAATAGAAAAGTATGAGCCAGAATCATCCGATCAGGACATGACAATGGAAAGACTAACCCAGCTGGGGGAAGCGGAGCTGAAGAAAAGGATTACTGCAGCAGTAGAGTATGAAGTGGATGCAGCAAGCCTTGAACATATTTTCAACCATGAACATGAAATCGTTCGTCTTGGTGATGGCGACCGAATTAAAGATGAGCATTTTAACCCTCCGATGTACTTGGATTCGAGGGTTATTTTTGTTGATCGTTCCGTCTTCAATAAATCAAAAAAGACCTTCAAGCTTGGTGAGGTCATTGAGTATAAAAAAGAAGATGTCATGAAGACGTGGCGGGAGCTGCAGGATCTCTATGCAACAAAGGTCATAAAATCCCCGACTGCCCCACCAGGAAAGCCGAATATCATATGGATCAAAACAGGCGGTTCCATGGAGGTGGCTCATACATGGGAATCTAATTTAAATAAATGGATCCCTTTGAGCGGTAGCATAACCTGGATCATGTACGCTGACGATGAGAATGGCCACAATATGAGCCAGGACTCATCCGGAAAAAACTATATTGGGATTGCCTATAATAAAACAGAAGAGACTCCTTCAATGAATCCTGCCGATTATACATGGTCATTGTTTAGGGGTCCACAAGGGGTGCCGGGCCCAACTGGTGAGAATGGACAGCCTACCTTCACCTGGATTAAATACGGAGATGACGCAAGTGGAAACGGTATGTCCGATAGTCCAACAGGAAAGAAATATATGGGTATGGCTCAAAATAAGTTAGTTCAAGAAGAGTCAAACAATCCCGCAGATTATACCTGGTCATTAATACAAGGACCAAAAGGGGACCAAGGTATAAAAGGTTCAGATGGCACATCGTCCTATACTCATATTGCTTATGCTAATTCACAAGATGGAACATTGGATTTCTCCACAAGTGTTTCATTAAACAAGTCGTATATTGGTATGTATGTGGATGACAAACCTGATGACTCTACCATACCCTCCAGCTATTCGTGGACGTTGATTAAAGGTCAAAAAGGAGACCAAGGTATTCCGGGTACTCCAGGATCTAATGGACAAACCCCTTATTTCCATACAGCATGGGCTAATAACTCAACGGGAACAACAGGGTTCTCCACAACTGATCCAACCGGAAGAACCTATATTGGTACCTATACGGACTTTACGGTTTCCGATTCTAACGATCCATCTAAATATACCTGGGCATTATATCAAGGACCGAAAGGAGACAATGGAGTACAAGGACCAACAGGACCTCAGGGAATACCAGGAGGTCACAACCTTTGTGAAAACGGACATTTCGAAGATGACACTGTAGGTCAGACTCCAGGTTACTGGCAAGGTAGTTCAGGAGGGATTGTTGAAAGTGTTGGGGGAAGCGGTTCATCAAAGTCTTTATCGACTACTGCTAACGCCACTACTAATCGAAATTCGTATACTACTAACTTAATTCCAGTCACCCCTGGTCAAAAGTTTTATGTGACGGCTGAGGGACGTTATTTAAACACATCTGGAACAGGGTTAGGTCGTATTGGATTTAGACGTTATTCTGCTACAAAGGTAGCACTAAGTAACCACGACCCAGTTGTTACATGGAGTACAAAGTCAACAACTTATTCCACTATGAACGGGGTGTACACTGTTCCGTCAGGCTGTTATTACCTTCAAATTTGGGTACAATTCAGCACGAATGGTGAGACAACGAATAAGTTTTACATTGACAATATCCATGTCAATAAAATGATCGGAGAGGAACTAATTGTCCCAGGCTCGATAATAGCTGATCATATAAAATCCTTACTAGGACTAAATGTTAATGATCAGTTTATTGTCGATAATGACGGTAATGTCTGGTTCAAAGGGAATATTACAGGAGCTTCCGGAACCTTCTCTAGCAAGATTTCTACAACAGGAACAAAAGGAACAGTCACAATTGAAAACGACACCGTAAAGTCTGAAATAGATGGATGGTATGTGCAGTTGACTGGCTATCAGTTAGAAGCGTTTATAGGTGCTTTTACCACTGCAAAAATAAACGGCAATGGTCTTTTTATGAGTAAGCTTGAAGACGACCAAAAAGGCGGATCTGTCTCTGCTAGTAACACAAACGGTATTACTCATATAGATATCTATGCTGATAATTATTTGAGGTTGTTAGCTTATGGAACTGAGAAAGCAAGATTAATAGACACAGGTCTTAGTTTAATTGGGAATAATATTATCTCAACAGCGGACCGTGGGTGGATTGCTCCAACGTTTTTAAACGGGGTTTCGAATTACGGTGGGGGTTATGAAACAGCAGCTTATTATAAAGACGCATTAGGTCATGTTCATTTACGTGGATTTTTAACAGGATCCGCGGACGGTAAACACATCTTTACACTTCCGGCCGGGTATCGCCCAGGCGCGTTAAAAACTTTTTCCACATGGTCCAATTCTTCCGTGGGTACATCCAGAATAACCATTGCGCCTGATGGAAAAGTAACTGCAACGGTTTCCGGTAATTGGCTATCTCTTGACGGAATTTATTTCTTGTATGCCAATTAAAAAGAGGTGAATAACTTGTTTATCGAAGCTAGGTTGATTGATGAAAATGGCTTTATTATTGATCCCGTTATCGTGAAAGATTCGGACGTATTGGAGTCAAACCTAATAAAAATACCCGTCCCGCCTTTGTTGTATAAACCGCGGTGGACAGAGAATGGATGGGTAGAGGGTGCGACGGAAGAATATATAAAAAACGAAGATAATCGGACAAAAGGAACTGCGGATATGGATTTGTTAAAACAAGAAAACACTTTATTAAAAGCGCAGATTCAAGCATCTTCAGATAGATCGGACTTCCATGAGGAGATCATTGCTGAAATGGCAATGCTAGTCTACCCATGATAGTCCGATTTTTTATAGATACTAATTTACTNATTTACTTAGGAGATGAGATTATGATGGCAATGTTTTTTGCACAGAGAGTGATTTTAGGAAAGACTGCATTTGAGGATGTTCCAGAATCATTAAAGCCAGCAACATACGAGCACTTGAAGGATAGTGGTGTAGAGTTTTTAGCTGGCGATTATCAGCCACCTGCAGCTAATTAATAGAGAAATATAATAAAGCCTTCAAGGGGGGATTGTGAGTGACACAGGAGGCGACAGCATTGAATGCGTATGATAAAGAAATCACCGAAATGAAAGGTGATATTAAGGCATTGGAAAATCGGGTTAACAATTTGGAGAGAACCTCTGATCGTCATGACCAGCAGATCATCTCAATGAATGAAAAGCTGAACAAGATTGATGAAAACACAACTTGGATTAAAAGGACAATTACAGCAGCCATCATTACAGCGATTAGCACCGGGATTATAGGCGGGGCAATCGCTATTTTTTATAACGTATTAAAGGGAGGACAATAATATGGATGATTATCTTAAAGGCTTTGTCGATGGTTATAACAAAGCAAACCAGAAGCAAGAAACAAAGGTAGCTATTACGATTGATGGCAAGGTTGTAGCACAAGAAATATATAAAGATATTGGTCAATTAATCAATCGAGATATTCTAAGATCGGAGGGTAATAGGATATGATCAACTGGAAAGTAAGATTTAAAAATCCTGTATTTCTTGCTCAACTATTTCTTGCCTTTTTTGTACCTTTACTCGGTTATTATGGATTAACTGCACAGGACCTCACTACTTGGGGTTCTGTTTTTAATTTATTGGGTGGTGCTTTCTCAAATCCCTACGTTCTTCTGCTGATAATCGTGAGTGTATGGAATGCCTTGAATGATCCCACTACAAGGGGAATTGAGGATAGCCAGCAGGCAAAACGATACCAATGGCCTAAATAAGCTGCCCTTTTGGGTGGCTTATATTTTGAAAGGAGAGGGTTTTAATTGGTCCTTAAGCTAGCTGGATGTGCAGGTCATGCAGGATTTGGAGTAACTGCAGGCAAAAGATCACCTGCAAATGAATATGAATGGGATTTTAATAACAAGGTCATTTTGGCATTTGAACAAGCCCTGAAAAAATATGAAGACGTTGTATTTTTAAGGACAGATGACCGAACCGGACGAAAAGACGTATCTCTCGATGACAGGGTAGATAAGGCTAACAGATGGGGAGCTGATCTTTATATATCATTCCACCACAATGCATATCTAGCCAGATGGGGGACCTGGACAGGCACAGAAACTTATACCTATTTAGGATCCTGGCCAGATGCTGAAAGGCTCGCTGGATATGTGCACTCTCGTCTTGTGGAAGCATACGGTCTCAAAGATAGAGGATTAAAGAAAGCTGATTTTCAAATCTTGCGTGAAACGAAAATGCCTTCCATCCTTCTTGAAGGAGGGTATATGGATTCCACTATTGATATCAAAAAGCTTCGAGATGACAAGGTTTTGCGTGCTGCCGGTTATGCTGCGGCTTCTGGTGTTGCAAAGTATGCTGGGTTGAAAAAGAAGGTAACAGAAAAGCCACCTACAAAGCCAGTTCAAAAACCGAAACCAGAACCAAAACCAAAGGAGGAAGATGATATGTTGAAAAAAGCAATTGTAATCAACGGATTTGCAGATTTCCCTGTGGCAGAGAGGCTTGCGCTTAAACTAAAAGCTCCCGTCTACTTGCGCTCTATTGTTAAAGGTCAAAAAGTGGCCAAAGAATTATATGTTGTTGGCGGTACCAAGGATGGAATGGTAGCTGATAAGGTTACTTTGCTTTCTGGTGCTGATCGTTTCGAGACAGCAGCTGCAGTTGGGGAGTTCCTTAAATAATATAAAAAAAGCCCTTCTCAGTTGAGAGGGGCTTTATTATAGATTATTTTAATGAACAAACGCACCCTATAGCATTCCTGTAGATCACTAAATTTGAGCTTTGATAAAAACAGGGCTCCTCAGTAAGATATGAGTAAAGACACCACTCTAACTCAAACCTTAGGAGGAACCCTTACTATGAAGTTTAAAATGCAGGACAAACAAAATCAACTAATCGAAAGAATTTCTGACAAGCATCTTGTAATTGGAGTAGATATTGCCCAACAATTCCATGTAGCCAGGGCTGTCAATTTTCGTGGAATTGTTCTAGGAGATCCAATCACTTTTCAAAACGACGAAGAAGGTTTCTCGGCCCTATTAAACTGGATTAATAATCTTAAAAGATTACATAAATTAGAGGTATCCATTGTCGGAATGGAACCAACAGGCCATTATTGGATTAACCTTTCAAAATGGCTCATAAAGCGAAATATTGAGGTAGTAACGGTTAATCCACATTTGGTTAAAAGGAATAAAGAAAATCGTGATAATACGCAATCAAAGAGTGATAAGAAAGATGCCCTCGTCATAGCCGATATGGTGAAGAATGGTTACTACTCCTTTGTGAGACTTGCTTCTGAACCGTTTGAAAAACTCAGGGTTCTCATGTCTAACCGGGATGTTGTTGTTAAAAGGCTTGTAAGCTCTATTAATCAATTAAATCGCTGGGTGGACATTGTTTTTCCCGAACTCAGGCAAGTCTTTAAAGACATTACCGCAAAAGGGGCAATCGCCACACTGCGGCTTTTTCCAACTCCGATGGAACTAGGTTCCATGAATCCAGATGAGATCGTTTCCGGTTGGAAATCACTCATGAAAAGACAGCCTGGGTTAAAGAAAGCCTATTTACTTCTCAATGTAGCCAGGAAATCTGTCGGTACAATGCAAGCCATAGAGGCCTATAAATTTCATCTGGAACAATTACTCGAAGAGTATGACCTTGCGGTTCAACAACTAAACAGAGTCGAGCTGACAATCAAGAAAGAACTTCTTAAAATTCCTTTCGCCGATAAACTGCTTAAGATCAAGGGAATTAGTGATATTTCTTTAGCCGGTATTTTAGGCGAAGCAGGAGATTTAAGTGGGTTTTCGCACGGTAATTCTTTACTCCGCCACGCAGGGCTCCATCTCTCTGAAGCTAGTTCTGGGAAATGGAAAGGACAAATTGTCTTATCAAAACGTGGAAGGTCAAGACTCAGGCGTTTCCTTTACCTGGCCACTATCAGCCTGGTAATAAACAACGCTGAGTTTAAGGCTGTCCACTCCAATAATGTGAAAGTCAAGAAAATGAAAAAGATGAAATCGATAATGAAACTGGTTGGGAAATTGGCCAGGATTTTTGTAGGAATGGCACGTAATAACGAATCGTATTGTCCAGAAAAAGTTCGACCCCTAACAGAGCTGGCAGCTTAGTTTAAACAAATTTTTTCGAAGAGAAATTAGATCGAATGTTGGCTTATTCGCAGGATCTCAAATATGTACGGAGTACCAGGTTACTTAAACAAAAGGGCACTGACCCATTCCGTTAGCTAGACTGGCCTCCACCCCTTGGATAGGCATGACGAAGGAATGAGAGGGCGATTGACCCGTTGAGACATGGGAGGGAAAGCCTCCAGGGGCGGCGTGGAGAAGTACATCACATGGTAAAATATGGAGTATAATCCTACTCCTCTATTTAACTATGCCTTCACGTAGCCAAATGTCCAGAATCTACTCCTTACATTCAATTAAATGTAATCCTAGGTGGATGAAATCCTGCGAATAAGCGAGTATTCGGAAGATAATCGTATTAAACTGAGGGAGTTTAAGTAGAAACCTTCACAATCTCTTTTATACTTTAACATAATCCAATCCCATAAATATATTTTTCTAGAATCTTACTCAATACAAAAAGACGCCTTCTTATTAAAGAAAAGCGCCCTTTTCTTGAAGACTCGATATCAAGATAATATTAAAGGCATAACATTACAATCTTCTGTTTTTGCTCCCGGTTTGAGGAATAAGATTATCGTATTCCTGATTATGTTTAGTTAACATAATTGAGTGTTATAGGTAATTAAAACAGGTTGATTATCCAAAAGGTACGCAACCTATTTTTGTTGACATAACTAAGGATTATCAGTAGTCAATCTATCTAACATTCTCTAAAAACACCCTTCAGAATAAGGTCTGAAGGGTGTTTTTGTTTACGCGGAGGCGGTGGAATCCCTCCACCTAGGCACCTTCCGGTGTAGAGCAGGGATTTCATGAATATCTGCTCCGCCTTCCCGTAGCGTGTGTCAGTCGCCAAGGATCTCGACAAGACTCCAGCGAAGTGAGTTCGTCCCCGGTCGCATGATGCTACCTCGTATAGAGAACCCACTGTTAAGCCCCAGCTTATTGCGCGCTACAGTTCGTACACTTAGCGTCTGCAGTGCTGCTGCAGGAGCAATCGTGAGCTCAACCCGACCGTCTGCTAGTACGCGGGTAGTATCGACAGAAAGATCAAACTGCTTATCAAGATAACCCCCCTCGGGGAGCAGTACTACTCCACCTACATGTGCGACTGATGTTGCAATCCTTCCAGCGTAGTATGATTTTCCGTCCGGCCTATACTGGCGTATGACCACAGCATCTTGCGAAAGACCCCGATCCCAACCAGCTGCTTGGTGATAGTCGATGAAATAGCTTGTCGTAAAGGGATGCGTGAAGCGAATGATCGCCACCTGGGGACTTCCTGTTGTGCCTCTTTCGAACGGACTCAATGTTAGATGGGTTGTCTTCGGCCATTTGCCGTTACTCTCTATAAGAACCGTGTTTTGTTGTGGTAGCCAATTTTTAGAAAAAATGTACGGAGAGCATAAAGATGGACCTGAAGGGCCGAAGCGCGGGTCCATGAACGTGGGGTCCGTACCGCCGTATGACATGGCGCTCATGATGCAGTACGGGTCCCCGTAGGCGTTCCCCATTATGTCATACGATTCATCCTTCAGCCCGTGGCCATGCCCCATCTCATGCATGATGAAGTCGGAACGCATCACGCCCTGATCAGTCAGCACTCGTCCCTGAGCTGACCCAGCGCCTTGCTGTCCACCCTCCGTTATGTTCTGACCAATAAACGGAACGTCAATATAAACTAGAATCTGGTCAAAGCCACGAAGGTCATGTCCTGCCGCCTTATGGGCATCGATACCCATGTTAATAGCATCGCTTCTACGTGTGTTGAGTGCCTGCGCCGTCGTAATCGACAAAGTCACCCAACTAAAGACAGACGAGTTTGTTAGATCCAGTTCACCGAACGACATATCGCTCCAGTAATCGATGGCTCCTCCTAGTCCTGGCGTGAACAGGTTGACGAAGAATTGCTGGGCCGTCTGATTGGTAGAGGTGCCCTGGCAATTGCAAAGGAGCACAGCCCAGCGAAATTTCGTACTCATAGCTCTTTCCCTCCTTTTACTGTAAGGCAACCAGGATTGGGATTAACCCTTGGCCTTCTTTCAATGGGTGCATTGCCTTGCCAATAACTGTGCCAAAGGCTTTCAAAGGATCCGTTGCCTTCATCGCATGTCCCGGGGTGTCAGATGTGGTAAGTAAGTCTCCTACCTTAATTGGTGCGTAGCCTGCATCTACTTTACAATATACTTTTCCCATCAGAGCAACTGGTTTTCTGTTTATCAGTGATTGCTGTTTATCTAAAATAATACCAGGCTTGTAATTGCCTGCGCCAGAGATCACACCTACAACTCGTTTATCGTATGCATACTGACTTTGTAGTAACGAATCCCCTTCACCAAAAATCATAACAGTCCCAGGTTCGATTGTATCAGCCTCGAATACATCAAAGTCTTCAGCACAATCTGCATTTGAGAGAATGATGTCACCATTGGCTCTGATATTACCAGTAACATGGACATCGCCCTCGAAAAAACCAGCGGGAGAACCCTTACCGCGGATGCCTGGGCCTTGATTTGTGAGGTGGATTCCGGCCACCGCCGATTTCCCTGGTGCGCTCGCATGCCCCTTGACACCGTCACCCCCGTTTTTTCCATCACCCCAGACCCCCGCGGACCCAACACCTGGTTGGGCTTGGGTCTCGCCATAGACACCGACCCATTGCTTTCCGACTGCAATGAGCCCAGCGGAGCCCTCACCATAAAAGGCACTTCCTCCCGCTTCATTGGTACCCACGACCCCTGCATGGTCCTTGTTCTTGGATGTACCTCGCACACCCTCATAATTATTGCTCTCTCCATACACGCCAATCCAGTCGACGCTCGTTCCGATTACGCCGGACCCACGTGTAGCTGTTCCCATTACCCCCATTCCCTGATCTGGAGCATTGCTTGTACCGAGAACTGCCGGTTCGTTCGGATTTGAAGATTCACCTCGTATCAGAGCCATATATAGTTTCCTCCTCCTTAAGTCATATTTTTCTGAAACCTATATTTGAAAAAAAATATACATTATCAATATACTGTGAAGGTTTTATATCTAGTACTAATAATTCGATGTATACCCTATACACGAACATAATGTCAATTTTAAGAAGTAAGCCAAAAAGCCAAACCCAGTAGTATTAAGGGTTTGGCTCTTGTTCATTTTTTATTGATTATGCATGATTTTATACATGATTGATTTATCAACGTTTCTAGCTTCTTAAGAAGCCTGACAGCTGAATAAAAAAGTGGGATTTTAATTGCGACTAAGGAATGGGGCGAAGGGCGACCAAGATCCCACTCCGGAGCTGGATTCGCATACGCGCGTTTAAGGACACGAGCTGGTTTGTGATCCCGCTAAAGGTGTTTGGGTTGTCGGTATTCGTTTGACCGAAGGTCGTCCGCCCCGACGAGATGAGTGCGTTCCAACGCGTTACAAGGGGGAAGATCGGATCTCCGGGAAGGAACCGATTGAGCTGCGCACGCCGCGTGGTTGTCGTCGACAAGACTCTCGCCGTCGTAAAACCACCTTCAAAGAAGAAGGTCAACGCGCCCGTGCTCGGGACCCACGCGAGGAGAGTGACATTAATAACACGATTTCTATCTTTTCCCATATTGTTCCTCCTTTAAAATTAGATTCAATTTATCTTATGCTTGTTCAACAAATCAGTATAGATTCTTGTAGCAGCGTTTTATTGTAATTTAAAAGAAATAGAAAAAAGATAATTCGTAATAATGTTGCCCCTCATCCCTAGGCATAGTGACAGGGTAGCTGCTATGATCCGCAAAGTAATTAGCTGTTTTGGAGAGATATACACATGGTCCAATTCTTCCGTGGGGACATCCAGAATAACCATTGCACCCGATGGAAAAGTAACCGCAACGGTTTCCGGTAATTGGCTATCTCTTGACGGTATTTATTTCTTGTATGCCAATTAAAAAGAGGTGAATCATTTGTTTATCGAAGCTAAACTGATTGATGAAAATGGCTTCATTGTTGATACCGTTGCCGTTAAGGATACGGATGTCTTGGAAGCAAACCTAATAAAAGAACCCGTCCCGCCTTTGTTGTATAAACCACGGTGGACAGAGAATGGATGGGTAGAGGGTGCGACGGAGGAATATATAAAACACGAAGATAACCGGACAACAGGAACGGCGGATATGGATTTGTTAAAACCTCTTGAAAAACCGAAACCAAAGCCGGCCCCTAAACCTAAACCAGTACAAAAACCAAAGGAGGAAGATGATATGTTAGGAAAAGCAATTGTAATCAATGGGTTTGCTGATTTCCCTGCAGCTGAGAGGCTTGCATTGAACCTCAAAGCTCCAATTTATCTGCGTTCAACGGTTAAAGGGAAGAAAGTAGCAAAAGAACTGTATGTTGTAGGGGGCACTAAAGATGGCATAGTAGCAGACAAAGTTACTCTGTTATCTGGTGCAGATAGATTTGAAACGGCTACGGCTGTTGGAGAGTTCCTGAAATAAATGCAAAAGCCCTTCTCAGTTCGAGAGGGGCTTTATTATAGGCTGCTGTTTTCAATTAACGCACTCGTTTGTTTAAGTCCTCTTTTATTACGCCATTTCTTCACAATAAGGAACCTTATCAGTTAGTATTAACCGAAAAAAAAGAGCATTATTATCCGCCTGAACTTATTCTCAGCCTACTTTGTATTACCCTTTTAATCTCATTAATTGACTCCCGTTAACTTCTGTGGAAAAGGCAAACTTTTCATAATAAGGAACTAGCCTCTCTGGACAGTAAAGTTCAACTCGGTCAACATTAACTATTCTAGGGTGAGATAATATCGATTCTAATAATAATTTACCGAGACCTGTACTGCGATACTGTTCTTTAACAATGACATCAAAAATAAATGCTCTATACTGAGAGTCGGTTATTGCTCTTCCAAATCCCAGTAACTCCGATGTGTCATTGTTGATAATGCCAATTACTATGCCGCTGTTTGAAATCATTTCCCTAATGTCAGGTAATTGTCGCTTTTGTGTCCACCATTCTTTTTGGAATAAGCTTTGCAACTCCTCTAATAGGCTTTCATTAAAATCTTCTACAATTGTATAGTTCATTTTGCTTCCCCCTAAAATTTATAGGGTGATTATTCGACAAGGAGTTACCAATTTCCTCCAAATCCAAAATGTTATTTTACTAACCTGCCCCTTTTGTTCAATAAGGAGAAAGCCCTTCTTGAAATCGAGAGGGGCTTCTATTTCAGTGCATAATAACATGATTAAATTGGTTAAACCACCTTTGGTTCCTCATGACAACATCCTCAAATTTCCCCCGATCTTCAATCTCATCTGGCGGTAGATAGTTACAATCTGCATGAATGATCCCTTTAAAGGTACCGTCCATCACAACATCAACACCCATCATAAATTCTTCCATGCAAACATGACAATGCGGTTTAATATTATTTTTGCTCTTCAACTTTATCCCTCCCAATGCAATAATTAGCTACAATAGGGAAAAAGTCCTTGTGTCTGTTTTGTGAATTCTTAATTAATAAAGATTAGTCTCAGTCCAGTTATGAAATTGTTATAATTTATAACTTACAACTTATGACTTATTAATATGGAAATGTTTTGGGGAAACAACTCATAAAGGTCTTGATTTAGAAAAAAAAAAGAACGACAATTAGAATAAAATGTAAAAGGGTGGTATCTAGTGTCGCTAAATTTTGATTATAAAGACAATACAAAACCTGATGAAAGGTTTTGGAGAGAAATTGGTGTCTCAATTGATCCCATTTTGGAATTAGAAGGTCCATTAATTAGTAATAGGGTTAAGAGATTATTAGAAAACAAAACAGTAAGTGTCTTAAAGGAACTAGCAGTTTTATATGGCTTAGATTCTGCAGAAAGTAAAACTGAATTAGTAACTTTATTATTAGGTCTACCAGAAGATGATAAACGAGAAATATTAATACTTCATGACTATGAAAATAGGCGTAAACAAACAATCAATAAATTTTATAAGTTGAAAATGTCAAATGCACAAGAGCAATTTGCATCTTCAAGCTTAACTAAATTAAAACATTTAATTTCTAACACTAGCTTATCAATGATTGAATTATATACTTTATATTCTTGGGATATTAAGTCCACTGGAGATTTGTATACATATGAGAAAGGTATTACATTAGATGAAGCACAAAAAATACCAAGTTCATATAGAAATATACTTATTGATGAATTATTTAGAGAGTCTGGACAAAAACAGAAGTTTCGAGTATTTTCATATTTAATATTAGACCAAACAGTTACTGTTATTTTATATAAGCAGGTAAATGATGCTCCAAGAGCGGATTTTGATAAAGCTGTTAGAAATAAAGAAGTTGTACCACTAATGTTCTCTGTTAATGCAAAAGAGAGAACATTAGAAATAAAGAGTACAACTCTAACAGATAAGAAGGCCTTAATTAAATATTTTAATAATAATTTCCCGGATTGTAATCCGTCACCTATCCAGCTTAAGGTATTTGAAAAATATAATAGTGAAGATGTAAAAAACGCATTTATTCAAGGGTCATTACCTGGAGAAGAGAAGGTTGAGGATTTTGTAGTAAATAAAATAGTTTTCAGGGAAAGTCCAATTAAAAATTCACCAAAAGTAACTTTAGAACTCGAAAATGAGGATATTTGGCCATCTGTTAAATATGCACATATAAATAAATGCATTGACTTAGAAAGCTTAAAGGATATCGAGAGTTTGTCAATAAAGTCGTCTAGTAAAAGTAGAATCGTACGATCGATTGTTCGTGATAATGGAAATGTTTTGTTTACTATGGATGACAGTCGTTTAGAAGAAGCAAAGAAACAGTTGATTGTTGAAAAATTTATAAAGAAATTTGGAATTCCTTTAAACCAAGAAATAGCAAATGGAAAATATACAGCTGGTAAAGCAGATAAGATAGATTATTTGTTAGGTACACCACAGACCAAGTCATTAGATGAGCATGGTAAAAAAATCCTATCAGAGTTAATTAAAAATAAATTAATAATTGAAGTAAAAAAGCAGAATTTTTATTGTATAGTTTGTAAATTAGAGAAAGAAATTACTGACGAAACCCCTGATGAGTGCCCGGATTGCGGTAACCGTGATTTAAAGTTCAAGGAAATAACTGAAATGAAATCTGATTTAACAGTAATAAGGTCATTAATTAGAAAATCTTTAAAAGGATTGTCCAATTTCTCCTTAGCAACATACGAACCGAAAATTATTTTTGATGATACCCAATACAAATTCTATAAGTTAGAAAGTTTAGAGAATAATGAGATCATTCAAATATTGTTATCGGATCAAAGTATACCCTACAAAGACCTAAACAGATTAAAAACAATGATGACACCAACTATAATTGTCTTTGTAGGTCAATTAGAAAAGAATCTTGAATCTTATAATAGTGATTGCATACAAGCAGTAACTTTTGGTAATCTATATGTAACTGATGAACATATGTTCGGTGATTTTTATTCACAAATAATTGAGAAACTCAAACTTCGTCAAAAATCTTTTGTGCATAATGCAGCAAGTATTGCTGAGGAATCATTGGGTCAATTAAAAACACCTCCATCAAAGGTAGATAAAAAATATACAGATAAGAAATTTGAAGATGACATTTATGCTATATTGAAAGACCTATTCCCCAATTCTGAGAAATGGGGAAAAGAAATGAGCGGGAAACCTGTACCCGAAGGGATCTTTGCTATCTCTTATATTGAAAAGGGTAAGTTAAAACAAGAAAAAAGAAGAGTATTTTCATATGACTGTAAGTTCACTAGAAGTGATGAAGGATACAATCTTAAAAAAGAGGAACAAAGGAAAGCGGTAGATTATATCGAACTATTGAATGATAATGACATTATCCAGAATTATAGTGATAACCAGGAACTTTCTGGTCACGTATTTATCTCAAACAGGTTTAAAGAAGTGCAATTTGAAACTATGAAACAGCACTTTTATGAGAAATTAAATGATGAGTCAAATGCAAGACCAATCTTTTTGACTGTTGATACATTATTATATTTGTATCATATGTATAGAAAAAACTATGAACATATCGCAAATTCAAGAACAATTTTTAGTAAAGAGTTAATTAAATTATTTACTAAGGAAGTAATTGATATAGGTGCTGTAGATATATTGTTCAGAAGGGTTCTAAACAAAAATGTAGAAGAATATCCTCAATTAGATACGAAATCAGTTACAGAGTTTATTGAGGATAAAGACTAAAATTAACAGAGGGGATTACCCATGGAGAACTTTTCAATCGATAACGACGCATTAACTTCATATCTTCAACTGTTTAAGCCGGATATAGAGTATCAAATAGTTGACTTATATAACGAGGATTTTGTGGTCGTGATAGGAGAGAAGAGTTGGAGCTTTGTTTTCTTAGAAAAAAGTGTAATCATTCTGTTTATAATTAATGGGTCCATTAAAGATATGTTTCCAATGAATTACGATTATTTTATTTCTGATGAATTATTTAAAGATATTGAAAACCTTTCGTTTATTCCCTCTAGGATTCGGAGGTATCAAGAGTTAGGGGTAAAAAGGTTCAAAGCTGAAATAATGGAACAATTACAACTTGGTAATATATACACCAACAGTGAAGGCACTACTGCTATTTGGAATGATTACAATTTGAAGTTTAGGTTTGATTCATTGTTTAGACTTGCAAACATATTTATATAGATTATACTGAAGAAGACACTGGTAACACCTTAGCCATAGATTCTATCTGTGGCTATTTTTTGTTATTGAAATATCCTTCTCAGGGAGAGGGGATAAAATTTTACATGGGATTTACGTGCAGTTTCGAAGCTTCAATGTCTGCTAAGTAACTGTGAGCACCGCACATGGTCAAAAGATTTCTACGCGCTCTTTCTTATCCACTAGCTCCCTTCTGTGAATTATATGATTGGTCCGATTAGAATTGAACATTAAATTTTTCAAAACGGCAAATCATCCTTCACAACCAGCCTAATCTGATTCACGTCTTCGGTAATATCATTTACCTCGTTCCAGATAGCTCATTTCTTCTATTTTTATTCACGCATTAACGCTACTCGATAAGGGAATAATGTCCCTTCCATCATTCCCTCGGAAATAGCAGGATCATCTTTCATGAATTGTTTTGCACTCGTTTCATTTTCAGCTTCAAAGATAACAATTCCAAATCCGGTATCATCGTCGTTCAGTGTTCGTCCTGCCAATATTACTTTACCCTTTTCAGTATACTCTTTAAGTCTTAAGAAATGGCGGCTAATAATCTCTTCTTCTGTTTGCGTTCAATTTTCACTATTTAAGAAATGTGTTTTTAATTTCAATTTATATAAATATTGTTCCATTGATCTATCACCTCATTATTAAATAGAGAACGTATAAATTGTTTTATCTAAAATGGCAAATCATCTTCCGGCATCACCGGCACGATTTCTCTGACTATCTGTGTAATATCGTTTTCATTCCAGGCAACCTTCTCGATAATTGTCTCCCTCTGACCGGTCTCACGCTTCTGCTGCTGGATCCATTCATAAGCTACTACAGCAACAGCAAAGTTAGGATCCTTCTTAAATTCATTATCCCTTACATAAAATTCTCCGTTTCTATATCCGCGGTTGCCTTCCACATTAAGGATTGTTTGGATTACCACTTTCATAATTCATAGTCCTTTTCCTTTTTAGGTGAATTATACACGAACGTATATTCTGTATTCAACTTGAATTCGAACAAAGGTTCGTATAAAATTAAAGAAAAGGAGGTTCGATCGATGAAGGGGATACTATCGCGAGCTGCATCAAATGGAGAACTGCTCGAAATGATTTATCTAGACAACAAAGGGGTCATTAGCCAACGGAAAGTAAAGGTTTTAAGCTTGGATGATGAATCATTTCGTGCGTATTGTTATGCCAGGAGTCAGCAGAGGACATTTTTAATAAGGAATGTTTTATCGGTCGGACCTGAACGCAAGATATTGAGAGGAGCTTAAAAAGTGGGAGTTAAAATGCCGAAAAAGTCAAAGCCACAACGTCCATCCCGAGATGATTTTGAACTTGAAGAATTAGGGAATCAGCTAGTTGAGGCTCATACTGAAAAAAATGAGGTTACTTTGATCGTGTTTAAAAAAGAAGAACCAGTACAAGGAAAAATTGTGAAACTAGACGGTCAGACAAAATTAATTCATGTCGAAAATGGTTTTGATACGGTTAAAGTTCCATTCTTAGATATATTAAAGGTAGAAAGCGCTCCTCAGTTTTAGGGGCGCTTTTCACGTTTTTGGGGTTCAGACTTTTTGATGTATTTATTAATGTCATCATACCAGATTTCTTCTATGGGCAACCCTAATTCCTGGGCAATTATGTAGGCGTTTTGCAATGTAGGAATGGTTCCTCTATATAATGTGCTCATCGTCTTCGCACTGATTCCATATTTCTTAACAAAGTGACTTTGCTTTATTCCTCTTTCGTCCATGACCTCTTTTAAACGCGATTTCATCGTTACCACCTCGTCTAAAATTTCGTCAAAGAAATAAATTTTCCTTCATTTAACTTGGACGTGCAATTAATTAGTAGTAGACGAATAAGAATGTATTACAAACGTAACACCACTCAGATTTCAAAGAGGTATTACGGATGTATTACTTAAATGGGAGTGGATTTTATGAGAAAGGTTCAGCCGGTTTCCTTCAGCCTTAGCGATCCGTTTGAAATAGAACTGTATAAACACGCTATCAGTAACGGAGCATTCTCTAAGTACATGAAAAGGCTTATTCAGAGAGATATGGAGAGAGGTGAAAACACAAAAAATGCGCCTCCCCAGGCCAATGTAATACATGGCGGAAAGAACGCTTTTAACGGTTTCAAATTAGGTTAGACGTGTGCCAGGTAGCAGACGCGTCTTTACGTCAGCTTATGCGAGCACTTTAGAAAAAATGCATGTACAGGAGGGTTTAGGATGAAAAAAGTTGAAAAAATGTCTGTCCGAGAATTTCTTAACGGAAAGGAACAGGAAACATTCCAAACGAGAGTCACCAGGCATTTCAAAAAGTACGGAATGCTATATAAAATAGTCGGCTCTACAGTAGTCATATTTGTGGCCGGAGGAGGGTTTGACTATGCTCTTGCAGCCAGTAGTGCAATAGATGCAAAAGCCAATTTGATCTACTACAAATTAATGGATGTTGGTAAATGGATCATTATATTCAAAGGAAGTATTGATACCATCAAAGCTGTGGGAAATGGTGATTTTGATTCTGCTAAAAAATCATTCTTCTCTTATCTGTTAATCTACATTTTACTTTTAGCATTGCCTTACGGATTTGAAGAAATAGATAAATTGTTTTCTAATGTGAAGATGGCTTAGGAGGTGATTAATTTGAAATTTCGTCTATCAGGGGAATTTGGGGAACTCTCACCAGTGCGAAATTGGCAGCCTCACACAGGTATTGATTTAGCTGTTCCGGAAAACAGCACATTAAGAGCTATTGGAGAAGGTACAATTGATCGTATCTTTAACGGGTCTGGTGCAATAGGTAAAGGGTTATCAATTCAGCTAACAGATGGCACACGAGCCATTTATGGCCACATGAACGAAGTGACTGCCAGGGTTGGAGAACACGTTGATGCAGGTGACATTATTGGCCTGAGTGGAAATACCGGAAACTCTACAGCTGCCCATTTGCATTTTGGTTTACGGTCTCCTGATGGTACTTTCATGGATCCAACTCCAGTAGCTGAACAACTGGCAGCCATGAGCGGGGAAACCTCTAGTATTTCGAAAGGTGGTATCTTTAATTGGTTTTTGGAACGGGGAAAGGTGAACAATTACCAAGGATACGAACAGGAAAGCTTGATTCGCGAATATGCCAAAGAATACGTTACTGAATTCACATTAGGGGCTTTGGACGCGTTAAAAGATTTACTCCTTGGTGCTTCCCTGGTTGGTTCTGCCCTATGCATCATTTTAAAAGTTGCAGGATGGCGAGATGGTAGTCGTTGGGCAGGGGTTTTAATGGTCGCTAACATTCTTATTAAATACTTATTTGGAGGGATTTGAAATGGCGAAAAAAAGTTGCGAGATGTGCGGAAATATTTTGTTTTCTAAAAGTAATATTTGCCTTGACTGTAAGCAATGGGGGAATTTTTTAAAACCCCTGCATTCAATGGGAGTAAAGCCGGGTATTATTGCGGGTCATCTTTACGAGCGATTGATCCACAAGCTTGAAAATAAGGAGATATATTATGATTACCTGTGGCTTCAAGAGTACGATGAGTCTTTGCTTAATGCCGTTGTACCATTTACATTTTGGAGGAATGGAGAATGAAAACCATAAAGCTAAGCAAATACTTTAAAATCGTTCGTCCAGAATATATCTTTATTAAATTAACTCCTAATAACTCAATCCGTAATCAAACCACTCATAAACTTGCCAAAGCCATCGCATCCCTACACAAGAATTTAATTCAAAATATAAATAAAGAGGAAGTAAAGTTAGTTAAGGCCCTGGGCAAAGAATTTTTGCTCGGGACTCAATTCTCATTTGAGATGAATTCAAAAGTAAGTTTCTTGGTTTATATAGAGAAGAAGAAAATCGAATTTTATTTCATTGCTCCCAAACATCATTATTCATTCATTAAAGAAAAAATAGGTGATGTGTGGACCAACATCACAGTTACTGAGGTAGAACAGCTCCCTATGTTTTCTGATGACGCAGCCATGTATCAAATGGTCTATAAAAAAGAAGACGCCTTAAGTCTAGCTACAGACCGGCGGAATAGTGACTTGCTGCATTCCAAGCTGAATGTGGTGGATGTATTAGAAGAAGGAGACAAAGCAGGGATCTTTTACAACTTTATGCCAGCATCTCAGTTCAGCTGGCGAAGCAGCTACGAAAACACAATCAATAAAGTGAAACGAAACCTTCCTACAGACCGTAATAAAGTTGGTATATCCTACTGTTTTAAATTAGCAATCGGCATACTTTCATCCATCACAGATGGAATCGGGGAGGCTCTTGGAGGTGAAAACAAGTCAAAGAAAGGAATTGATAGCATTAACATACTTGAGCAAACACTGGAACGGTTAAACGGGGGAAAGAAGATTAATGAATCCACTCGGAAAAAGGCCACCGCAACTGTCATCGATACTCAAATTGTAGTGATCAGCGAAAGCTCAGATAAATTAAGGCAGCGAAACAGTGCTCGGAGCTTAGCGCAATCATTTGAAACAATAACGGACGACAATAAATTAATCTCTAAATCTGTAAAGCCGTTTAACTATACTGATTATAAAATTAAAGCAGAAGTAAACAAAATAGGAGATGAAGAAGCACAGAACTTTCTTTCTCTTGCTGGCCGAGACATATTGGAAAAATATAATTTCATCGAAAAGGTAGAAACTCAGGAGACGGAGGTTCCTGAAGACTTAAGGATGGGAGTAATGAGGATTGGCACCAGCACATACAGAGGGAATAAGCAGGATGCTTTTCTTTCCACAGACAAAGAATTTAAATACCTTTCACTGATTCTTATCGGACCGAACCGCGCAGGGAAATCAACTTTAATCGGAAATCTTGCATTTGATTCAGTGAAGGTCGGGGAATGTACCATAATTTTCGATTACATTGGCAACTGTGAATTAAGCGAGGAAGTAGCAGCACTGTTTTCCAAGGAGAAGGTTTTAAATGTAGAATGTAACGACTTTGAGAAGTTGCAAGGATTAGGATATAACGAGGTAGAAGTAACTGCAGATCCTTTTATCCAATATGACAATGCCAAGAAACAGACCACCCAGCTAATGACTCTGGTTAATTCGATTAACTCTGCAGACACTCACCTTTCACCTAAAATGGAACGATACCTAACCAGTGCGGCTCTGATTGTATTTATCTCTGGTGGGAGCATTCGTGATGTATTTCAGGTACTCCAAAACCATAATGCCAGGCATCAATTTTTAATAAAGGTGTCTAAAAGTCAATATGAGAACTTAGAAGAATATATGATGAGCTTGGATGAACTTGATGATTATGATAAGGATGGTAATATCCAAGGAACAAAATTGAATTTAATTGTTGGGATTATTGACCGTCTTAATAAGTTAAAGTCCAACACATATATGGAGCTCATGCTAAAAAAATCGACAGCCAATAACTTCAACCTTGTGGAGGAAATGCAAAAGAGCCAGCTTATATGTTTTAAAATGCCCGAGCATATGTTTACTACCGACAATGAGAAAGATGTTTACTGCACGTACTGGATCACTAAGATTTGGATGGCCTTGCAAATGCGGAAAATGAAATATAAAAATAACCGGGATGAGATGACGAAGGTTAACCTGGTTATTGATGAGCTGTACCAGGTAGAGAGTACTGAGAAGTTTTTAACAACTAAACTTAGCAGGCTGCCTAAGTTTAATATCAAACCAATTATCAGCTGCCATTACTTAAATCAAATCAAAACAATCCGCCCAGAATTAAGAAGTGCTAGTGCCAGCTATATGCTGATAGCCGGGTGCGATAAGGAGAATTTTAAGGAGCTGCAGGATGAATTAAAGCCATTTGAGCTGGAGGATCTTATGCAGTTGAAGAGGTTCCACTCGTTGAACCTGATTAAAAATAAAGATGGGTATGGACGGTTTATTACAAAACTGCCGGCGCCAGTATCCTGTAAACTGGAGGAAGTATCAAATGGAAATTGATATTAAACACATGGCAAAATCAATCAGTAAAAATACAGGAGTCGACATTAAAACGGTTCTATTGGTTTTGGATGCTGAATTTTTTATTATCTGGATAAAAAAGGACTAATTGAAAAATAGATGGAAATGTTTAAGTAAGATGGTAAAATTTATTTATAAATAAATAGGGGGAATTAAGGGTGGAAATTGAAAGAGAGAAGGTAAGTTGGCTCAAAACAAAAAAGTTTTGGATTGGAGTTGCAGGTGTAGCTATAGTTCTTTCCATCTTCTATACAATTGGATATTCAGGAGCGAAGGCCGTAATAGACGATGAAAAAGTTACCTATGATGAATTGGTAAGCAAAATAAGCGATAAAGAAAATGAACTTAAAGATGCTGAAGCAAATCTCAAAAAGAAGGAAGAAGAAATTAACAGCAAAATTAGTGATCTAGATAAGCAGTATTCTGAAAAAAAGGCAGAGTTTGATGAAGCTTTAACGGCTGTTGAAAATAAAAAACAACTTGAAGCAGACATCAAAAGTCTGGAGTCCACGAAATCAGGTCAAGAAACTACTGTCTCTAATTTAACTGCTGACATAAAAGCAAAAAGAGATGAACTTGCAAAAATTGAGAAAGTTATAAAAGAAAAAAATGAAGCTCCTGTAAACTTAAGTGCGGGCCACTTTATCGTGGGAGATGATGTGCCTCTTGGAAGATATAAAGCGGTACCAGCTGGTAGGGGGAGTAATTTCGTGGTTTATGATTCAACTGGATCATTAATTGTTAACACCATCCTTGGTTCAGACAACGGTGTACCAGAGTACGTTTTTTCTGCAGAGTTTGAATATGAAATCCAGACAGAAGCACCGGTAAAACTAATCCCAGTCGAATAGAATCAAGTCCCTCTGCGATTAATGCTGAGGGACTTTACTTTTAGGACCTGAATATTTAAAAATGAGAAAAGTAATTCCAGGATTAATAGCTGAACTATCTTATTTAAATGAGAAAGCAGCTATCAAGTATATTTGAATTTGGGGAGAAAAGAAAATGCCCATCACCGTCTCGTTTGATGAATTAATTTCAACTATTCAAGCAGAAACGGATGATCATAAAAATTAAATTATAGTTGCCCCCAATTCCGCCCCCATATTGCCCCCTTGTTAAAAAACATAAAGATAGTTAATGAAAATATAATTAAATTTAATCCCTATTTATCCGCATTTATAATAGAAAGTAATAAATAAATTCGGATTTACTCATGTTCCGTACGCAAGTGCATCCATGGGAGCGCGAGCAGTACATGAGCATGTACTAAGAATAAAACCCCTTGATACTACTGGTATCGAGGGGTTTTTTTGTTTCCGGTCAAAAAAAGGATATGGGTGTTGAATTTGCAGTCGCCCGAAAAATGCCCGATTTTAAAGCAAAAAAATTATTCAAGGACATTTTTCATGTATTCCTCGAATTTACTCATTCTTTCAGTTTCAATCTTTTTACTAATATGCGAATAAAGGTTTAAAAAGGACACGGGCTCAACGTGATTATTATAAAGATCAATTAAATAAGATTCAGAAATCTTCTGAAGCATTGTAGGTGCTTGGTATGGGAATAGCTGGACCTATTAATCAAAAGACATTTCACAGTGAAAAGAAGAAATTTGTCCTTGGTCAGTTAGTTGCTTTAGGAGCTAGAGAATCGCAGCAAGGTATTCCCATCGATGAATTAAATTATGACGAATTAAAGTATGAATTGCTTTTGGCTTCATTCAGAGTGATTGGTGTTGAAAAAGATGAGAATAGGTGGTTTTGATGGCAAAGAAACCTAATCCGATACTGCAAAAAGCAAGGGAAGAAGCTTATAACAAGGGTTTTCGAAAGGTTATGAATAACCGGTATAAGACGGAATGGGTTATTAAGGGAAGAATATTAATCAGTGGATAGAGCCTTTTTACTTTTCTTTTTATTAAGAATTTGAGGTTTTCTTGAAACTACTATTAAAGAAATAATAAAGCTTATCGCTAAGATTGCTGATAATATCCATGCAAAAAGTTCAAGTGGTGTCATTATTTAATGACCTCCTTCTTTGGGATTTATCTAAAAGTTATGCTGACATACTTGTTAATATCCCAAGAAAGCTAGTATTAAGGAAACAAAATAAGCAATCAGTTTCATTTCCCTTTTTTCTCAGCTCTAAAAGTTAAAGCAACTGCTAAGAGCCAAAGAAAAGTCAATATACTTGGAACTCCAAGTGTGACGATATATACATTTTTTAAAGTGTTTTCATCAATCCATTGAAGCATGGTATCACCCCATTTAAATGGCGAGCAAGGACCTAATCTAGGGAGTTTTTGTATGTGGAGGATTGGCCTTGCTCGTGCAGGTAGTTTGTCCAGTTGAAAGTATTTTATACCAATAAAAAAACCGTATCTCTGCGGTAAGTGAGCGATTCAAGCTTTGAGTATATGACCTTAATAAAAATGTGTCTAAATCATATTGAAATGTTTAAAAGCTTCTTTTATGTCCTTTTGTTTTGATTCTGGGCAGGGGTGGACTCTTGAGTGAGGAGAATATCTTCGTGCTGACATTTTTGGTTTTAGTCCACAAACTTCTTTCATGTGAGCTATCCAACAAGACTTTGCAGAATATCCATATGTCTTTTTAACATACTCTTGGATTTGCTTATAAGTAGCCATCACAAAACACCAGCCTTCTTGGGAAATCCTCTTTCCGAGAGTTTGGAGATCAGCCTTCCCAATGTATAACAATACATCGCTACCATAAACCGGATGTTTACCATAAATTTGATAAACACCATAATCTGTTTCGGTATCGGTGAGGGTTGGAAGGTCTACTAAATTATAGGGTCCTTCCCATTCAATATTAATCAGGAGAGTTTTTGCAATTTCCATTCACTAAAGCACCTTTCATATGGATTAAGTAAATATTACCATATGTGATTAACAAATATTATTAATTTAATAAGAAATAAGGAAACACAAGATAGAGCCAGTTAAATAAAAAAGCCAGGAATTCTCCCGGCAATGGTGTGTATTCGACTAATACAATTATACTATAGGGGGGAAGAATGGATGAGTGCTCAACTATCTTTCTTTCCGGATATTGATGAAAAAGAAGTTCGGTCAATTGTTGTAAAGGAATTAAAAATCTATAGGGCTTTAAGGATCCGAATACAGAACAAATTAGAACTAAGTGAAAAAGGCATACAGAAGAATATTTTCCCAAAGTTAATTGAGAGTGACGTTGAAAACGAGCTTAAAGTTATACAGATGGAAAGAGCTCTTAATAATAGCCTTGACCAACTTGAGCGGCAAATTATTGAAATGAAATATTTAAGCGCTGAAAGACAAAATGATCTTAATATCTATTTAGATCTTGGATTACAGAAGACAGCATATTATGAGAAGAAAAAAACAGCTATATTCATGATTGCTTCGTCCCTTGGAATTATTTAAAAACCCGGACAAAACGTGGATAATAACTGAACATTTTTAGGAGAAAAAGGCGGACAAAGTTGCTGCCTTTTTTTTCTTTGTCTTTTTATAACATTAATCTCAGGAAGTGATTCCTGGGAGACGCATCTTTCCCTTATCAAGGGTGTACTCGAGCGATTCTGCGAGACGATGAAGCATGCCTGTTAACGAGGGGAGCATGTGGAGTCCCAAGCGCGCCTGTCAAAGAGGGTTCTTTATAGAACTAGCGACCGAATCGAGGCGGGGAATGATTTATGAAATCACTTTAATTTGTGGTTTCCTAATCTCTCAGGTTCCTCTCGGTGTATTAGGAAATATATGTATATATCACCCCGGTTTTGATAGAATTAAAATAACTTCAGAATGATAATTATGAAAAGAAAATTAAGTTCTGCTACAAGGTCAATTTTGAAGGAGCAGAAAGGTATCGTTAGTTCTGAGAAAAATAATAAATGTTGCAACAAATGTTTTTATTATTCTTCAAGGAAATTGTGTTCCAAACATTACTTAATAACTAGCAGTAAGGAGGTTTGTAAGGAGTTTTCATCTAGGCAAATAAAAATTTACAGAGGTGGCGGTGTATCTCCTAGGTAAAAAGCTATTAGCATAATGGGGTGGTTAAAAAGGAAATAGGTCTTCTTTTGTCGAATTTAAGGGCGAAAGGAGGGAATGTTATGCAACTTTATAAGGTAGTTTTTCACTTTGATAACGAAAACACAAAGACCTTGCATGTGTATGGAAATGATGAACAGGATGTATTAAAAACTATTTACGTGCAAAAAGATTACTTTGAAGGTACCAATAAATCCTCAAGAGGGTATCATAGGATTAATCTTAATCAAGTAACCTATGTATCTGTATATGATCAGTAAAACAAAACTTTTCTAGGAAAAGGCATCCTCGGGGATGCTTTTTATATTGGTTTTTCAGGGATAACTTACATGTTTCTTGTTATAAGAAAATAAGAGTTTACCATGGTATGATATTTCAGAGGTGGTAAAAGTGTTTGTTTCACCAATGCTGCTTCATAAATCTGAGCAGCCATTTGAAGATAAAGAGTTTATTACTGAATTAAAACTAGATGGCATTCGATTAATCCTGTCTAAGTTTAATAATCAGATTAAATTATATACAAGGCATAATAATGAGGTGACTTCTAAGTTTCCTGAATTGCTACACATAGATATTCCAGATGGAACAGTTTTGGATGGAGAAATAATAGTCACTGATAAGGATGGGAAGCCTGACTTTGAGGCAATGATGGAAAGGTTTCAATCCAAAAGATCTAATCACCATATTCAGTTCTGTGTGTTTGATATTATTTATTATAAAGGAGAAAAGATTACGCATCTTCCTTTAATAGAAAGAAAAGATATTCTTGAAAGCTTGATCCACAATGATCAATACTTTGCAAAGGTCCAGTGGATGCTTGGTAAAGGTGAAGCTTATTTTGATATAGTTAAGCAGCATGACCTAGAGGGAATTGTCCTTAAAAGAGCAGCATCTAAATATCAAATTAATAAACGCTCTCAGAATTGGTTAAAGGTAATAAATTATCAATATGCTGATGTATTTATTACAGGCCTCAGAAAAGATGAATTCTGGTTGTTGCTTGGAATTGAAGAAATTAACCGCATTAAACCGGCTGGAATTATGGAATTTGTTTCTCCTGCCGGAAGAAAACAATTCTATAAGCAGTTCCAGGATCTAATAATAGAAGAAGATAAAAAGTTCATACATGTTGATCCAAAGATTAAATGTCGTGTAAAGTTTAGAAATTACACAAAGAAAGGAATGCTATGTATTCCTTCTTTTGTAGAATATATATCCTAGCTAGAGCATCCTTTCGAGGGTGCTTTTTATTTTGGGAATTTGTCATAATTTGACGAACGATAGTGTTTGTCCATCTAGTGCCTTTTGCTCATAATTGTGGGTGAGAGGAGGTGAGTAATTTGGCAGAAATGAATATTGATCTTGAAGGAAGAGAACGCACAAGTTTTGAGGTTCTTGAACACACTCCTGAAAAAGTTGTGTCTGTTACTGAATTTAATGATGGTACTATTCTTAAATTTGAAATTGTGGCAGGGGATATTAATGTATCCTGTAATAAATCATTAGTAGTTCAAGAAGATGGCAAGACTATTAAAATCGTAGATTAGTTTTAGGAGCATCCTTTCAAGGGTGCTTTTTTTATGCAAATTATGTATTCTAATCCAAATACACTAAAAATTATTTTTCCTTCATTTTATGCAAAAGTGCTAAAGATAATATTAAAGAAATTTTCTTGCAAATGAAAAAGCAAGAATAGAAGGCTAATTAATGAATAGAAAAGCGTCCAGCGATGGAGGCTCTTTGTGTATGGAGAGAAGCGCAAGGATACGATATTTTCAGTAAAATGAAGTGCATGCAGATAGGAGTTAGAAAGATTACCTTATATGCATGCTGAGAAGGCAAACAGCATGCCAGAATGATTATAGATCAAAGAGATCAAGTATTCAAAAATGATAATGAAATGGGTTATAGTAATAGAAAGATTTTAATAGATAAAGGAAATTTTTTTGAATCAGTATTCTAATTAGATTATATAAATGGTTCTTTATATTTTATACTACGGAACTTTTGCCTTATATAATCGTATAAAAAACTATAAAAATTTAAAATCTGGGAGGTGTTTTCTCATGATTCAGAAAATCATTGCTTTTGTTATTTTGATTTTAGCTACAATTTCACTTTCATACACTTTATTTGTTTGGACAAAAAAATCGTATGCTCATTTCAAAAGGTCTATAAACTACCTTGAAAAAAGAGAATGGATTAGTAATTTTTAAAAAAATTCCTCGTTAAATTTAAAATTGGAAAATGTGTTTCCTAGAGTTTTATTGCTTAAGAATAAAAAAGAAATTTCAACTGCAATTTTTATACTCACTGTGTCATTTATAGTGGTAATTGTTGAGACACCTATTGAGAGTAAAATTCCAGGTTTTATTAATTTGATATTATTTTTAATATTTTTGATTGGTCTTGGAAAGATTTTTACTTATTCTTCTAATAATAGTTTCATTAACTTTCTAAATTGGTTATTTAGAGTCCTATTATTAATTACTTTTACCTTGGGTTTTTTAAATGTATACCTAGAAAACCCATTAAATTTTCGCTTTTTAATAGTATTAACAATATTTATCATTATATTTTCAGTTATTTTAATTACCAATGCACTGAAAAACTTTAACAATATGATTTTCCAATTATTAAATTTTATTTTTGGTTATGGATTAATTTTATGCGTAGCTGGCATTGGTTTTGGATTGTTTTACTTGGAGTATAATGATGTTTTTAATCTTTATACTTTAGAAGAATATAATAAAATTATGTTTCATTCTAACTCAAGTCTCACCACTTACCTATTCATTATATACAAAGGATTGATACCGTTTTATTCATTTCCTTCCAGTGGCATAATATTAGAACAGCCAATCACATTGATATTATTATGTGAATACATTATTGGCTTTGTATTTAATGTAATAATTATAGGTTTTTTTGTCTCTTATTTTGTAACTAAATTTTCGAAAAGAAATGAAGAACAATAAAATATTTCTTTATGAAAATGTAGAATATTTCATGACTGCGCTTAGGTTCGAAGTGTTGTCTTTTTTGTCAAAAGAGGGAAACCAGTCCTTATCTCGAATAAGATGAACAATGAGTATCGAAGGAGGAAGACAATGAGTGAAAAACAAAATAATAAAACAATGGAAAATATGATTATAAACTGGGGTCTACCTGATTGTATTAAAGAGAATGAAGATTATATTGTCTTTAAATTTGATGACAAAGGACTTCTTAATACAAAGGAACGAGGATATCATTGCGAAGATGGAAATGTAAAATTTTGTCTTTATTACAAAAGAAATGAAAAAGTTCTGTTTTCAATGGATTTCTATAAAAGAAACCAAAGAATTATGGAAGAATTAAAAAGAGACAAAAAGGAAATAAATTTAGAATTATTGTATGTACATGACGAATCATTAAGAAAAATAGGTATAGCTAGTTATTATATAGAGAAGCTCAAATATTATGCTATTCAGGAAGGCATAGAGCAAATTTATGTGCGGGCTAATGCAAATGCTATTAATTTTAAACAAGATAATAAGAAAAACTCTTTAAGTCAAAGTGAATTAGAAAAGTTTTATAAAAATAGAAGATCTTCAGAAATGCCAATAGTGTTATTTACTTAATCAACCAGCATCCATAATTATGGGTGCTTTTTTATTTGGGAAAGTGGGTGGTCAATATGAAGTTCGCTGATCATTTATCAAAAGCACAGATTCAGCAGTTTAACCAGCTGCGTAGGTTTGCGGAGAATCAGAGAGAAAAACCTAATACAGGAAACTAAGAGGATCTTAGTCGAAGAGACTGGGAAGATATCATGGGTACCAGGCGTGATACTTATAAAAATGTGAATCTGGCACTGGGGAAGAGGTAATAATATTGAATAATTGCAAAAATAATAACATTAGTGCTTTAAAGGTGAAAGATATACCGTTGACAGACAGGTCTTTTTTAAGAAAATGAATAATATTTTAGTTAGTAGAATACCTGAGGAAGCATTAAAAAATATAAATAGGAAAAAGGGATTGTTTTTTTTGTGTCGAATATTAGGAGGTGAGTATTATTTTAGATAAATGGAGTGAAATAAAGAAAATGAAAGTTTTTTTAAGTTGGTCTGGGGATTTAAGTAGAAATGTTGCATTAATATTAAGGGATTGGATACCATCAGTTATTCAATCGGTAGAACCTTACGTATCATCTGAGGACATTGATAAGGGTACAAGATGGAGTAGCGATATTGCAGGTGAATTAAATAATTCGAACTATGGGATTATTATTTTAACTAAAGAAAATATTAAGGCTCCTTGGATTAACTTTGAGGCAGGAGCACTTTCAAAGCAGGTTGAAAAATCTCGGGTGTCGCCATTCTTATTTAATTTAAAGAGATCAGAAGTAACTGGTCCAACTCTACAATTCCAATCAACAATCTATACAAAAGATGATGTAAAGAAATTAGTTGAAAGTATCAATAAGTCTCTACAAAGTGATGCACTTGAACAGGTAAGACTAGATAAAGTTTTTGAGGTCTGGTGGCCATCCTTAAAGGAAGACCTAGATGCGTTGCTTGATGCAGAAGAAGTTGTTGAGGTGCAAAAAACTGAGGCCAGTGAAACAAATCCATATACCAGTGAGATTTTAGAGGAACTACTTGAACTTGCTCGTAATCAACAAAAATTGTTAAGATCGCCAACTGAATTATTACCTCCTCAATATTTAAGTGATGTAATTCAAAGAAGTGAACCTATACCATTAGGTGCAATTAAAGAATTAAATTCGCTTTCGAGAGATGGAATTATTATTGCAAATGAACTTATCTCAAATCTAAATTCGGAAGAAGCGTTAAGAGCAAACCAATTAGAAAATATTCTTAACAAAATTAGCGATTTAACTTATTACATGGAAGAGAGAAGGGTTCGACGTGTTAGACCTAAAGCTGTTTTTCTAGATGGTGAAAAATTAAAAATCTAATTAATAGCTTGAGTTACTAAAGATATCCATAAATACATGTTATACAAAAATATAAAGATATTTACTGATAAAAGTATTCCTTTGGGAGTGCTTTTTTTATTAGGAGGAATATGAAAGAGAATAAGACCAGTAAACAAAAGCGTAAGTTCTATGACAGTGGGGAATGGAAGCATATGCGTGACAACTATGAATGCAAAGAATGTAAACGGCAAGGGCGAGTATCCATCGATACGAATGAATACAGCGAGAGTGTCAAGCGCAAGAAGATCCAGCTAGTAGTTCACCACATCAAGGAGCTCGAGCATCATCCGGAGTTAGCGCTTGATGAAGATAACCTGGAGACTGTTTGTGTCGATTGTCACAACAAAGAACACGGTCGAGACTTTTAAAAAAAGAAGCAGAACAAATGGCAGCATGATGAAAAGTGGTAGAAAAAATAAAAAAATTTTCTGTAACAACCCCCCGGTCGAAAATTTTGGACTTTTTTCCAAATGGGGCACCGGGGAGGGGGCTTAACTCTCTGAAAATATATAAAAATTAGCCTTTCACATTAGGGGTGATAAGGGGGGAGGGGTAGTATGAAATTTGATGAGTTAAAAAATCAATTATTAGCACGTGTTGATACCGAAGATTTGCTGGAAGTAAAAAAAGTAAATGATTTAATTCGTTTGCATGAATTAGATGCAGAATGTGATAAAGTGATTGATCGCGACGGAGTGAGTATCACAATCGAAAATGGTTCACAAAAATTTATAAAGAGCCATCCTAGCATGGATGAGAGATAAGTTGTTATCAGGACCTGAATTTAAAAAATATTAAATAAAAGGACATTACATATTAGTTATATAAGATATGTAATGTCCTTCTTCTTTAATTTACTCTCTATTTGTAGTAAGAGAAGAGTATTAAACAAACGTGCCCTTTTCTTGAAAACTCGATATCCAAATAATATTAAATGCATAGCATAATGATCTTCTGTTTTCACTTCCGATTAAAGAATAAGATTATCGTATTCCTGAATATGTTTATTTAACATAATCAGATATTATCGGCATTATCTTTAAAAATTAAAGACGATTTATATACATTCTTGTTTGTCGTATGCAGATTCAGCTAGCAATCTATTTGATGGGGGTTCTCAATGTGAATGTGATAGACTTTCTAAAGCGGTGACCCGTTGAGCGAGCGTTAACAAACTGTTTGCGATACCCTGTACATCTTCGTCGTGTTTTTGTTGTATGCTTGATAATTGCTGCTGAAGGTTATTGACTTGCTGTTGCAGTCCCGTAAGTTCGTTGATGTTCTTGCCCTGAACAGTAAGAGAACCCGTTATGTCAACATTACCTTCAAACATACCTGCGAGTCGTCCGCCTTTCCCATATACACCAATGTTATCTCTACTTATCCCTGCAACTCCCATGTTCGTGTCACTATGGCCGGATACACCCCAGCCACTTTTACTCATTCCCACTACTCCCGTGTTCGTTATACTCTCGCCCGAAGTACCCCAGCCACTTTTACTTATTCCCACTACTCCTGTATTCGTGTCACCATGGCCGGATACACCCCAGCCACTTTTACTCATTCCCACTACTCCCGTGTTCGTTATACTCTCGCCCGAAGTACCCCAGCCACTTTTACTTATTCCCACTACTCCTGTATTCGTGTCACCATGACCGGATACACCCCAGCCACTTTTACTCATTCCCACTACTCCTGTATTCGTGTCACCATGGCCGGATACACCCCAGCCACTTTTACTCATTCCCACTACTCCCGTGTTCGTTATACTCTCGCCCGAAGTACCCCAGCCACTTTTACTTATTCCCACTACTCCTGTATTCGTGTCACCATGGCCGGATACACCCCAGCCACTTTTACTCATTCCCACTACTCCCGTGTTCGTTGTACTCTCGCCCGAAGTACCCCAGCCACTTTTACTTATTCCCACTACTCCTGTGTTCGTGTCACTATGGCCGGATACACCCCAGCCACTTTTACTCATTCCCACTACTCCCGTGTTCGTTATACTCTCGCCCGAAGTACCCCAGCCACTTTTACCGGATACACCCCAGCCACTTTTACTCATTCCCACTACTCCCGTGTTCGTTGTACTCTCGCCCGAAGTACCCCAGCCACTTTTACTTATTCCCACTACTCCTGTGCTCGTGTCACTATGGCCGGATACACCCCAGCCACTTTTACTCATTCCCACTACTCCCGTGTTCGTTACACTCTCGCCCGAAGTACCCCAACCGCTTTTACTTACTCCAACTACTCCCGTGCTCGTGTCACTATGGCCCGAAGTACCCCAGCCACTTATACTTTTCCCGGCTACACCTGTACCACCATTCGTATTATTGCCGTAAACTGCCGCAACACCTGGAACATTAGAATCACCAGCTATTGGAGCTCGAGTTTCCCTAAAATAATTTTCGTATTGTGATGTTGGTCGTAGCCAACCATGGTAATTGTTATTATACGGTATAGACTGTCTATACATATTCATAAATACCTCCATTTCCTAAAAGTCATACATTCATAAGTTATGGTGAATTAACCCATTTTGATTGGGCAGATACCTATTTTGAATTTATGTGCTTTTCTAGTCTCCTTAAAATTAATTTTGGATACTAGAAATTCAAGAAAAGTAAATATTTTCGTCTAAATCAAAATCATCCCTTGAAGTTGAACAAGATCCCCAATAGACCGCTGCATACTCTATACAAACCTAATTATCATAATCGCAACTTTCGGGAGTACACCAAAAGGCGAAATCCTTATTTACCAAAGGTTTGAACTTTGTTCCTTTTTACTTGTATATTCACGATTTTATACATCGTTGATGTATCAACGTTTTTGGCTTCTTCGGAAGCCAGAAAGCTGTAAAAAACTGGGGTTTATGCAACCCTTATTTAATATAATGGCCCGTTTATGGAATAAAGGCGATTTATATATTGGCTTGTTCTTTATTTTTATAGCGGTTATAAAGGTAGTACTCCATTAACTCCTGAACTTTATTCCGGATCCTTGGGTTGAAGTAATTATGTTGTTCCTCAAACCCTTTGTAAATGAATATAAACATCGTAAAAGCCTCATCCCGTGCTACCTGCTCAACCTTCATCTGGCCTTTTCTCATTGCGTTCCTTGCTTCTTTTAAATCCCTTTGAACGGCCTTAATGGTTTCCTCAATTAACTGAAGATAAGGCTCTTTGAGTTTAAAGCCGGTCTTATCAAATATAGTCCGATCACGTTCAAGAATGGTTAGCAGCATAGGCAAGTACATTGCTTGCTCTAAAATATCTCGGTCTTTTTCTGGAATCCTGGTCATCATTAAACCCTCTCAACACCCGTTATTTCTCCAATACTGATCCTTCTTCTTCCGTCATCGCATTCAAATAGTATGTATTTCATTAGCATATCCACTTTAGCCACAATCCCCGTAATTGTCTCGAAGAAACCTTCCTGCCAGATCGTTACTTTGATGGGGATCGTGTAGTTTAGTGAATCCATAACAATAAAACCAATCTCCTCAAATTCCTGTTCATCCAGCAGTGGCTTCTTTTGTTTCTTATCATCAAAGGTTATTTGTTTTAGCATTTTCACATGCTCGGGCATAAAGAATGCAGATTGCCATTTCATTTTTCCGCGATCACGAATCATTTCTTGTCATCTCCTTATACTATAAATTATACAAACGTTTGTTCTAAAATCAACTTGAAATCGAACGTGTGTTTGTATATTATTGTGTCAAAAGGAGCTGAAAATAATGAATTGCTTGTTTATATACTCGCTGGAAAATAAATTACCGATTGATTTGATATACATGAATGACGCAGGAGAGCTCACATATCGGGCTGTTATTATTCGAAAAATCACTGTGGAAGGCATCCTTACTTTTGATATTGGTAAACAGCAGCTGAGATCATTTAAACGAGCAAACATTTTATCTGCTGCCAAACAACGTAGAAAAAGAGGGGTAAATTATGCGTGATCTATCCAAGAGGCAAAAAGAAACGTTAGAAGCAATAAATCAATATATAAATAAACACAATTATCCACCGGCATTTCGTGATCTTGCAGATATGTTGGGATTAAAATCATCATCTACAGTTAGTGACTTGCTTCATAAACTAAGGGACAAAGGATATATTAGCTGGGAGCCAACACAACCAAGGACGCTGCGCATATTAAAAACCGCCTCTTAGTGAGACGGTTTGTTTTTATTATTTTAAGTTACTGAAAATAAAATCTTTAACTTTAGGAACACCAGTATTTTTGTCAGAGAAAAAAATAGCTGCATAACTACCATCTTCGTTTTTCCATTTATATGAGGTTAAAGTGGTATGGCTCATTTTAGTTTCATTGTCTAAAGTTCCTTCCTGCCCAATAATTGACACAACTTCTTCATAAGTCATTCCTACATGAATTTGATCAGCTTCAGCTTTGCTTATTGTCGGTTTATTTTCCTTAACCTCTTGTGCTACACTCGCAGTTTCTTCAGTTGATTTTGGTGCAATATTGTCTTCATACCATTGGTTAGCTTCTTCCTCAGACATTTCATCAACTACTGGCGCTTTCCCAAGAGGGATTAAAATCAATACCGAGACAACGAGTGCCAATGCAGTTATTGAAAGTCTCTTGCTGCCGTATTTTTCCCACTTGAACAAAAAGAAAATAGTAAGTATCCCTAATGCAATAGTTATTATAAAAAGCCCAACAAACAAATAAAACATTATTTAATCCTCCTTGAGATCTGCTAAGTCGTCGATTGATATTCCTAATTTACGGGCAATGATTGCCGATTGTTTCAAATCTGGCTGAGTCTTATTTTGTCTCCATTTTGAAAAGGTGGTTTCCGTTACTTCACAAGCTTTAGCGATATGTTTGTTCTTTAACCCCTGCTTATCCATCCAATAATCTATATTATTTTTAAACATATGTGGCCTCCAATAGCTTTTATAACCATTTCCACACTTTGCTTTGAATTCCTTTAAAGATAAGTTTGATAAAAATTTAACTTTTCTTTGAGAGACAGGCAATTTTATAGTCACTAGCCCATATATTGTATCAGACACTGACAGAAAGAGGTGTAGATCCATGATCAATGGCATTTTAAAAAGTATTTTTGACGGTTATAAGAAAAGGGAGGTAACCAAGAGGAGGCAGTATGAAAGTAGTTTTACTGAGCTGGACGAAACTGAATTTCTATTTTCCTCTGATTATCTTAATCAACTGTATTTCAGTGCAAAACAGCAGATGATTGCTGGACTATCATGAACTACCTGGAAAGGTATCAATGTGTGGCTGCCGGCATTGAAAGCTATGATGACGTTTATTATCAAACGGCAGCTAAATTAAAGAGAAAGCTGAAGGAGGAAGAGAAACGTGGGAGTAGAGGTTATTCCTTTTAAACAGTTTGTCTCTGGGTATTCCTATATGGCTCTAGATCCCGAATTACTATCCATGGTAGACGGGGGACTTACGTTCTTTGTGGGCACTGGGGCTGTCTTAATGGCCCTCTTTTTTTTAGAAAAATGTGGCGTGCCGATCAATGAAGCGACTGTTCGGGCAGTTGGTCTGGGAGGTATTCTGTTTGCTATCGGGTGGGCTGTATTCAAGAACCCACTCATACGCAGCCTGATCATCGGGTTTTAGGCAGTCAGTTCTCCAGTCTGTTCGGATATCAATGTTTTCAATGGATAGAGCTTGTATTAAATAGTTCGGTTTGAGTGAAATTACTTTAGCTTTATGCTAAAGTCCTCATTCACTTGTTCCACAAGTTCATTTCGGAAAGGAGCGCTTGGCCAATGGTTGAATGGTTAGCTTTTCCCTTGTTGGTGGCAGGAGCTGCAGCCATCCCTAAAGGGAGCAATGAAAGGAAAAGCATACAGACGATATTTGAAAACACAGGGTACGGAATCACCAATAAAAAAGGGGAGCCTCAATTCCCTAAGTTCAAAAAGAAATATCCTATTGTGGATGGGAACGAGGAAATCGGAACTAAGTATGTATTTCAAATTCCATTGGGATTGCCGGCTACAAAAATGGCTGAGATGGAAAAGAAGGTGCATTTTTTCTCAGATGGTTTAAGCCGGCCGGTATTGGTCGAATTTAAAGCCTGGGTGATTCCGAAGGATCCACGCAAGTATTTAGTGATTAAAGTGTTTAAGAAGGATATTCCGGACTTATTCCCATATAAACTTGTTCCGGAATGTCCTGTCTATCCAGAGGACCATAAGAAGGCAGGAGAGAACTTATGGGTGATTCCGTTAGGAAAGGTCCTGGAAGGGATGCTATGGCATGACTTTGAAAAGATACCTCATATGACTGTGGCGGGGACTACCCGATTTGGAAAGACTGTTTTTCTTAAAGTCTTAGTCACGTATCTAATTGAGTACCACCCCCAAGATGTTGAGCTGTATATCATCGATTTAAAGGGCGGTTTGGAGTTTGGAAGGTATAAGCTCCTGGAGCAAGTAAAAGGAGTTGCCAGCAATCCAATGGAAGCTGCTATCATGCTTGAAGGTATCCACAATCAAATGCAGGAGGAATATAAGTACTTCCAAGAAAATTTCTATACAAACATATCTAACACACCAATTAAGAAAAGGAAGTTCATCATTGTGGATGAAGCAGCCCAACTGGCCCCTGAGAAGTGGATGAAAAAACCTCAGAAAGAAATGCTGGGTGCCTGCCAATACTTCTTAGGTGAAATCACACGAATTGGCGGCGGGTTAGGCTATAGGGAAGTATTCTGCACCCAATACCCAACATCAGACACTTTGCCTCGTTCTATAAAGCAAAATTCAGATGGTAAGGTAACTTTTCGGCTGCCATCCGGTTATGCTTCAGAAGTGGCTATAGATGAAAGGGGAGCTGAGGAGCTGCCATCTGATGTGAAAGGCAGGGGGCTCTATAAAACTCATGAACTCCAGAAAATGCAGGTCCCTCTATTAGAGGATCATGACATGTGGAAACGATTAGAGCGATACCAGGTCCCACAATCAATGAAAGGAGCGCCAGAACATGTTGTCGAGTATCGAGAAAAAGAAGAGCAGGCAGGAGAAGATCTTGTTAAGTTTGGATAAATTGATTTTCGCTTCAAGAGAACATCTCCAGGTACTGCATGGATTGGGTACTGATCGTAATGCTCTGAAGGTGCTGAATCGGATGAAAGACTTTCTGCACATTAAGATGCATAACGGCAAATATGTGTATTATTTAAACACTACTGGTAGAGACATGATTGGCTCTGATAAAGAAGTTAAGTGGTCATTAGCTGTAGATCATCATCTCCTCAGAAATGACATGTATCTGTATTTTAACCGTCCACAAGACTGGAGGATAGAACAGAAGATAACATTCAAATATCAAAGTGGGCTGACCTACAAAGAGACCTCGATAATCCCTGATGCAACCTTTATCCACCACAAAGTCTTTCACTTTTTAGAAGTAGACCGGACTCAATCCATGGCTGAGAACAAAAAGAAAATTAAACAATACGAATTGCTTGCTCCAGCAATCGAGAAGCAGTATAAGCACAAGCCTGTCCTTGTCTTTTACACCACAACTGAAAGCAGAAGGGAGATATTAAGTAAATACTGCTCTGATGTAGGGATGTTATGTATGGTGTTCACTAAAGAGGATTTGAGGTAAGTTAATAGACCAAACTTTTGACCAAACAATGACCAAAAATCGTCCATATTCGTGCATATTTCATTTCGGATCATAATATAATTGTAGGTTGAAAACCTTGTAATATAAGCATATAGATAACCATACAATGCTTATTTCTTCTATAGTATATGTTCCGTACGCAAGTGCATCCATGGGAGCGCGAGCAGTACATGAGCATGTACTAAGAATAATACCCCTTGATACTACTGGTATCGAGGGGTTATTTGTTTCCGGGCAAAAAAAGGATATAGGTGTTGAATTTGCAGTCGCCCGAAAAATGCCCGATTTTAAAGCAAAAAAATTATTCAAGGACATTTTTCGTGTATTCCTCGAATTTACTCATTCTTTCAGTTTCAATCTTTTTACTAATATGCGAATAAAGGTTTAAAAAGGACACGGGCTCAACGTGATTATTATAAAGATCAATTAAATAAGATTCAGAAATCTTCTGAAGCATTGTAGGTGCTTGGTATGGGAATAGCTGGACCTATTAATCAAAAGACATTTCACAGTGAAAAGAAGAAATTTGTCCTTGGTCAGTTAGTTGCTTTAGGAGCTGGAGAATCGCAGCAAGGTATTCCCATCGATGAATTAAATTATGACGAATTAAAGTATGAATTGCTTTTGGCTTCATTCAGAGTGATTGGTGTTGAAAAAGATGAGAATAGGTGGTTTTGATGGCAAAGAAACCTATCAAGGAGCTTGAGCAGCATCCGGAGCTGGCTCTCGATGAAGATAATCTGGAGACTGTTTGTGTTGATTGCCATAACAAAGAACATAGCCGTGACTTTAGGAATAAGAAGCCAAACAAATGGCAGCATGATGAAAGGTGGTAAGGTGATCATTTGGATAATAACCGTCTATTTAATCTTTGGTGCGCTATTGTTTTGGGAAGCAAAAGACTATCGCTGGATAGATAGGATTGTATTAGGAATATGTTGGCTGCCTTTATTAATTTACTTTGTTTTAAAAGAAAAGCTTTAAAATAGTCCCCCGGTCAAAAATTTTGGACTTTTTTCAAAATGGGGCACCGGGGAGGGGGAACCTATTTTCCAGATTTATGAGCATTTTTCTCACGTAAGGGGGGGATGGAGTGCCTGTAAACGTCAAAAAATTACAAGATCAGCTTATGAGCAGAATTGATACTGATGATCTTGTGGAAGTAGAAAAGGTTGAACGGTACATCAGCCTGGTAAAGTTGAATAAGCAACTGGATAAGGATATCAAGCGGGATGGTGCAACAGTGACCACTGAAAATGGTGCGCAGAAATTTGTAAAAAGTCATCCAGCAGTCAATGACAAAATGTAAGTAAATGCCCAGCTGCTTTCTATTGAAAAATCATTTAATTTCATACGGGACAGTTATACTCCATCTTCCCCAGGCGATGAAGAGTATTCAGCAGCCGACCTTGTATGATTCGGAATAAGCATGTTGATCATTATATAAAACTCTATAAGTCTGGAAAGATCAAACTAAATAATGAACGCATTTGGCTCATTGAATATCTGGAGAAACATGTTTTAAATCGTGAAGATTTATATTTCGATGACAAGATGATTGACGATTGCATTAGCTTCGGTGAGAAATGGTATTTTCCATTGCAACCATTTCAGAAGTTTTAAATGCATTCGTTTTTTTATTTTATAAAGAAAATGGCCGTGTCTTCTACCGCAAAACATTTGTGGATGCTCGGGCGTGGTGGTGGTAAGAATGTATTGATATCCGTTATTACTCATTTCTTGATTAGCCCTCTTCACGGCATTCCTAAATATAAGATATTTATATGACTCGCTATACAGGTGAAAGAGAAACCCTCAATGATCTTGTGGAAGATGAGACATGGTTTACGGCAAGCGCGGCTGTTGAAGCTGGTCTTGCAGATCGTGTTAATACTGATCAAACAGATGATGCTGAAATTGAAAACCTTAAAGCAATGATTATTAATCTTCAAAGCGAAATAACAAATTTAAAAAATCCAAAACAAAAAGAGCCTGAACAGAAACCTGCTGTAGTTGCAAAAGGGAATCTGAGCAAGCTCTTTTTAAATTTAAATTAATTAGGGGGATATACAATGACAATCCAATTTAATCGATCAGAAGTATTTAACGATGCTAAAGCAAACCTTACTGCAGTTCTGGCAAATACCGAATCAACAGAGCAAGAACAGACGAAAGCTTTCCAATCCTTCTTCGATGCTTTTCAAGCAGAAGTGGTAAACACTGTACGTTCTCAGGTGAACGATGAAATTAACAAAAGGTAGGAGGAGTTAATTTATAATTGGTTCTATTTGAATTACCTACGTCTAATCAGTTTTAAAATGTAAGGCAATACAAAACCATATACCAAAAAATAAAACAATGGAGTTGTGAATTTGACCCAATCTTTAGTTTTCATATATCCGGAAAATTCCATTCCTAGTTCTATAAGAAGAGAAAGGAATGTGAATATAGTTACTAATTTCCACCTGTTTTTCATATCCAGAAAATACAAGTACAAACATGCTAGAGATGGCGGTATAAATGTATATGAAATAATGTCTCCGATACCTGGCTTGTCAGGAGAACCTAAGTCAATTAAATCGAAAATCCTTAAAATAAGCGAATCAGAAATCCATGTCGCAAAACCAACTATACAAAAAATTATAAAGAGTTCTACCCAACTAATTCTTTTTTTAGGTATTAGTAAAAGGTTACAAAAAGAAAAATACTTACAATAATCGGAAACCATAATCCTTTAGCTCCAAGATCTAGGTTACTAAGGGCGGTAGAAAGCATTAAATCTCCTCCAAATATTACTAAGACTTAGTATGAACTTTGAATTAAAGAAAAATGCAACCACCTGACCCTCTCTATGCCATTTCATCCAAGTTTTGATTTGTGAAACATTTTTAATGCCGAGCTGATCCATAATCGCTTGATAGCTTAATCCCTTTTGCTTTATCCTAATCACTTCCCACTTTATTTCTTCTGGGTAATGAACTCTTGTCCCCATAAGAAAAACACCTCCAAAATCGTATAGATATTGATATTATCCCTTCTGTGTAGACAGTATGAAAAAAACCCATACTGCTTGCATAGGAGGGATTTATTTTGGCTAAAAAAGGACAAAAATTCATAAATTATTCTTTTGAGTTCAAACTTTCGGCTGTAATTAAGTATTTTGAAGGTGAAATGGGTTATAAAGCTATAGCTAAGATGCTTGGTTTACCTGACCACACTTATATACGTCGCTGGGTAAAAAATTATAAAGAACTTGGCGAGGAAGGTCTTAAGGACCGTCGTGGAAAATCAGAATCACCTATTAAAGGCAGACCTAGAACTATACCAATGTCTATAGAAGAAGAAAATAAAATTTTGAAAATGGAGAATGAGTTTTTAAAAAAGTTACGAGCTTTTCAAAGGAGGTGAAAATAGAGGAAAGACAAGTGTTGTTTAATATCATCGAAGCTCTCTCTAGTAAGTATTCCGTACAACGTCTTTGCGAATATGCCGGTGTTTCAAGAGGTGGATATTACAAGTGGTTAAATCGAAAAGATATTGTAACCCCCAAAATGTTAGATGATCAGTTCTTAAAAGGCTTGATAATAGAGTGTTATAACGAAGTTAATGGTATCTATGGATATTATCGTGTTAAAACCTGGATATTTCGTAAACATGGTATTAAGGTAAACCACAAAAGAGTTTATCGATTAATGAAAGAATTAGGAATCAAGGCTAAAATTAGAAAGAAAAAAGGAAATTACAAGAAAGGTTCTGAGAATATAGTAGTTCCTAATATCCTGAATCGTGAATTTACTGCGACAAATTAAATCAAAAATGGGTAACAGATATAACTTACTTAATGTTTAATCAGAAACGGTTATACCTATCTGCCATAAAAGACCTGTACAACAACGAGATTGTAGCATTTAAGATCAGTAATTCTAATAACTTAAAACTGGTTACCGAGACAATAAAAACAGCCAAAAAAAAGCAAGATGTGCATGGGGTCACTCTCCACAGTGACCAAGGATTCCAATACACATCTCGCCAATACCATAAACTTCTTAAGAAAAATAAGATTACACCTAGTATGTCCAGAAAAGGTAATTGTTTAGACAATGCAAGTATGGAAAACTTCTTTGGACATTTAAAATCTGAAGTAATGTATTTACATTCATTTAAAACGGAGGAAGAAGTTATTCAAGCTATAGAACAGTATATATATTTTTATAATCACGAGCGATTCCAAAAAAAATTAAGCAATCTTAGTCCTGTGGAATACAGGAGTACCAAGATTGCTTAGAATACAAATGGATTACATTTACTCCTTCTTCAGCTTACAGACAATTGAGTTGGAAGAGTGGTTGCTGTCAAGTGCTTTACTTGACAGTAGCCACTCTTCCAACTATCCTTTAAGCTGCTGAAGAAGGGTGGTTATTTTTTATACCGTCTACTTGACGGGGATATGTTCATTTTTTCCTTGTCTCATTTTACTGGGTCACTCTATCACTAAGAAGGGCTTAAACCTATTGTTTAAATAGTATTCCAATAGTTCATATACCTTATTACGAAGCCTTGGATTAAAATAATTATGGTGTTCCTCATAACCTTTATAGAAAAAAGCATACGCAGCATTGGCAAGTACATGGCCTGTTCAATTATGTCGCGATCATCTTCAGGTATTCTTTAAGGTTTCACTACCGTCATATAACGTTCTTTAGCGTTAATCTTTAGACCTGTTTCGTCTTCCATCTCACAGGTCACCTTGTATTTTCCGGCAGGCATATCAGCAGTTGGAGTCCATTTTTTATAAGCTGTCTCTGTATTTTTTTCTGTCCAAGTTTCGATCACTTTACCTGAAGGATCTGAGATTGTAAATTTCCAATTCAGTTTTTTCACGCCCACTCCCAAAATATGACCTGGTTCTTGTGGTGTTATTGGTCTTGCCCATACATCTAACACGGAAAGGAATAATTCCTCTTTTGCATACGAGCGATCTCCGTACATTTCATAGCTGAAATTACCTGCCCAGTCGTTTAGCATTAGGATTACACTTTTCGGTTCTGCATTTACTAGTAAGGACGTTTGTGTTGGCGAAATAGAGTTATACTTGCCATCGACATAAACATAAGATTTAGTTAAGCCGCTTCCCCCTGCATTATCCTTCATGTCCCAGCTAATCAGATACTTATTTTCTGGTGTTTTGTTAACTTGAATATTTTCTGCTTTTGGTGCAACAGAATCTACATATATCGGAAGCTTAATTGTTTGTGGTCGCGCTCCCTCATAATCTAACGTGCTCTCGATAATAAATTGATATTTTCCGTCCGGAACCACTTTTCCATCTTCTGATTTCAAATCCCAGCCATATCCAGGGTTAAAGAACTCGCTTCTTGCCATTACATTTTTTCTAAACTTCCATGGTTCTCCTGTTCCAGTTACTTCACTATAATCTCCAAGTTCACGAACTCGATTACCTGCTGCATCTTCAATGTACTGATGCACCCGTTTTACATTGCGCAAGGTGGTAAAAATCGAATAAACGCCTTGATTCGCAGCATATGGAGAGTTGGCCATCCTCTGTTCGGAGAATGTTTTGGTCACCTTATCATAACCAAGTGGTATTTCTGGTCTGCCTAGCCAGTTCTTCTTACCATAGTAAGGGAATAAAGCAGTTTCTTGTAAAAATGCATTTTCGTCCCACATCGGTGCATCTAAGTTTTGAAGTTGATCCCAGTCACCATAAAAGCCCATATACGGAATGGTTAAAGACGGAACCGAAGCTTGATCCCCATTTTTCGGAACAAAGCGAACAAATCCTTCAACAAATATATTATTCTTCAATCCATCTGGAAGTTTAATATCCACCTCTAAATCTTGCAGATGACCTTTTTTCACAGTAAAAGTGGCAGGTGTTGAGTCGCTAAAATCTTTTCCGTTGATCTTCGCTGTTGCTCCTTCAATCCGCTTGCTTGTTAGCTTTAACACTTCCATCGTTCGTTCCTTTTTCCCATCTCTATCTATATCTAGTTCTTTCTGCTCCGTGTCATCTGTTAACAGATCTAGATACACATCATAGGTAATCTCATCTGGAGAAGATTTACCCGCTAACGCCTCTAACTCCAGCATAAATTTTACTTTATTTTGCTTAATTTCTTTTAACTCCACAGCAGCTGCATTTTCTGGCTTAGCAAACTTATCTTTCACTAATACAGGCGTTTTTAGTGCATTGGCAATCTGCATCATCCCTGCACCTTGTTTACGTGGTGAATATGGTATTTTCCCATCTGTCGCAGGGTCCAAAATAATTTGAGCTGTGTTCATCAAAGCTGTTTTTGCTTGATAGACAGTATTTGAATCTTTAGTGACACCTTTTTCATAGAGCGACTGTAACACCAAAGCTCCTGCACCCGCTACATGTGGTGAAGCCATCGAAGTTCCGCTATAAGTTTCATATTTGTTGTCAATGACAGTAGAATAAATCTTACCGCCAGGTGCGGTAATTTCAGGTTTAAAATCAAGGGTATGCGGTGCTCCATATGATGAGAATCCAGACATTGTCCCCTTGGTTTTATTATCTATCCAGGTTCCCTTACCCACTCGAGCCGTAATCTTTTCACCATTTTTCAAACGTTGTATCAAGGCTTGTCCTTCAGCGATCTGAGTACTGGCTGCTGAACTGTTTAATTTGGCATAATCTCCTTGTGCCGCTAAAGGAACCACAATCACTCCTTTTGCACCTCTCTGGTAAGCAGGAGATTGTATATAGGCTTCACTGCCTGCAAATTGTTGTTCAGCCACCACGATTTTTCCTGCTACATCTTTTCCTGTGAAATCATCAGTTCGACCATAGCCTACATAAACTAACTCAAGCTCTTCATCTTTAGCAAAGACATCTGCCAATCGAAAACCTTGATTGCGTTGGTAAATAAGTGATTTCCCATCTGAAAGAGTAAATGTGTCCATATGGACTTGATCATTTTCATAAGAACCTACTTGTAAAGCATATGGGCTTGAACCAGGTGCTCCTACTACTCCAATATCGGGATTTTTAGCATAGGCTGGATGTGTATATTTGGTGGATCCACTTTTAGTACTGTAGTAAGCGTTTCCACCTGCTGCTACCACTAATACCCCTTGTTCTGTAGCAGTACGAACCGCTTTTTGGATGGGATTTTCTTCATCCACAAAATCAGCGTCAGACCCTAAGCTTAAGTTGATGACATCGGCATCCATTTCAACTGCATGATTGATTCCGGCTATGATATCATCTGCAAATGCGCCAGAATAATTATCGGAAAAGACTTTTTCCGCTAGGATCTGCACATTAGGTGCAATTCCTTTTACCCCGTCTACTTCATCGGTCCCATTGGCTCCAATTGTTCCTGCTACATGCATTCCATGTGAGGTAGCATAAGGAAGAACATCTTGATCTCGGTCAGCCCAATCGTAACCAGCTGGGACCTTATCTGTATACCAGCGATCATTTACAGCTGTTTCATCTAATTTTGCCTTTATTGTCTCAGAGGACCACTTGGCTTTCCTTTTTCCATTGTCAGACAGGGTAAGATCTTGATGGCGATAGTCTACTCCTGAATCAACAACCGCAACCAGCATTCCTTCACCGCGATAGCCTAAATCTTCCCAGACTTTTTTTGCTTGTACCATAGATTCACTAGAGTTCATTGCTGGTTGATAGACTTGCGCAATAATAACACGGGCTACTCCAGGCATTTTTTCGATTTCTTTAATATTTTTGTACTCTGTATCCATACTAAAACCATTAATGCCCTTCACAAAGTGATGTCGCTCTTTCAATTTCCACTTTTTCGTTTCTTTCATCTCTTCGATTAATGATTTTTGTGATTGCTTTAATTTTTTCTTTTCAGCGTAATTTCCTGTTGCACTATGTACAGGTTCCCCCGTCATTTCCACAATAACACGTACAGAATCGTTAGGAGCATACTCATTATTAACTGGCTTGTGGGCTTTTTCTACTGTCTTCTGCTCTTGGTCAGCCTGATCGTCCATTAACCAATTTTTTTCACTCGCTTCTTTAAAAAATGATTGTAATTCTGCTTCATAAGAAGACTCGTTTAATGTGTCATTCTTCTCAGCAAATACGGTGAATGATGAAAGTAGTAAGGTTGTTACAGCTGCAGTAGTCATCACTTTAAATGCCTTCAATTTACTCTTAGTCATTAACATTTCTCCTTTATTTATTTGATTTAAGTTTTATATTTATTTCACTACTTTTAAAAGATTAGTAATTAAATAAAATTACAATTTACTAACCATTCTGAGTAAATAAATACAATTAGAATTGTACATACACCATAAATCCCCGTAAATTGGGGGAATATAGCATAGTTCGGTAAACTTATATATTGAAAATTTCGGTTAAAAAAATTGTCAATTAAACAATATTAAAGTAGAATTTCAAGTTATTTCTGGAAAAATATTTATGGTTTTGTCGAAATCTGTATTTTTGTAGTGGAGTTATTTCTCTTAAAATTGGGGGGATAAAACATAATTAATAGAATTTTATGAAAATATAAAAACCAATTAATTAAAATGTGTATAAAGAACTATGAACGTAAGTGGTATTTTGGACATTTATTCATTATGTAGAAATATAATATTGATTTGCTCATTACCCGGAACGCTATTAGATGATCTTGATGAAACTGAATTTCTATTTTCCTCTGATTATCTTAATCAACTGTATTTTAGTGCAAGAACTGCAGATGATTGCTGGACCATCATGAACTATCTGGGAAGATAATAAATGTGTAGATGCCGGAATTGAAAGCTATGATGAAGTTTATTATCAAACGACAGCCAAATTAAAAAGAAAACTGAAGGAGGAAGAGAAACGTGGAGTTGAGGTTATACCTTTTAATCAGTTTGTCTCTGGTTATTCTTATATGGCTCCTGATCCCGGGTTATTGTCCATGGTGTACGGGGGACTTACCTTCTTTGTGGGCACAGGGGCTGTCTTAATGTGCCTCTTTATTTTAGAAAGATGCGGCGTGCCGATCAATGAAGCGACTATTCGGGCAGTTGGTCTGGGGTGCATTCTAAATGTTCACGGGTGGGCTGTATTTAAGAACCTACTTATTCGCAGCCTAGTGATCGGGTTTTAGGCAGTCAGTTCTCCTGTCCGTTCGAATATTAGCATTTTCAAGGGTTATAGCTTGTATTAAATGGTTCAGTTTGAGTGAGATTCCTTTAGCTTTTCGCTAAAGTCCTCATTTCACAAGTTCCACAAGTTCATTTCAATGAAAGGAGCACCAGAAAATGTTGTCGAGTATCGAGAAAAAGAAGAGCTGGCAGGAGAAGATCTTGTTAAGTTTGGATAAATTGATCTTTGCTTCAAGAGAACACCTCCAGATATTGCGTGGATTGGGCACTGATCGGAAACAAGGCGTGATTCTTATAAAAGAGTGAACGGGGCTGTAAGGAGAAGGTGATGTCATAATTTGACGAAAGATAGTATTTGTCCATTTGGTTTTTATTGCGCATAATTAGGAGATATGCAATTGAAACACAAATGAAAGAGGATAGCCAATCATGATAAATTCAGACTATAACTTGATAAACAGACCAGAAAGCAAAGTACTTATTTCTAATGTTCTTAATAATGATGTAGAAGGAGTTATTAGGAGCTTTGAGAAGTACAGAGCTGCTCCACATTCGAAATCTCAATCAGGAGTGTCTGCTTTGGAATTAGCCATAGAAAATGATAATAAATATATAGTCGCTTTTTTAATTAGATATGGAGCACTTCCAAATGCAATTGAAAAAGAAGCAGCTTTTAAAAAAGGAAATCAAGGAATTATTGAATTAGTGGAGACAGGAAAATATTTAAAGATAATTAGAGAGTACGAGTTTTTCAAGAAAGAATAATAATTTATTTAAAGCATCCTTTCCAGGGTGTTTTTTATTTTTGAAGAAAAAGAAGGGTGATGCAGTTGGAGTAATGCACGAATATAAAACGCAGGAACAAAAGAGTAAATTTTATAACTGTGGCGAATGGAAGAAGCTTCGGGCAGAGATCAAGAAACGTGACAACTATGAAGTCAGGAATGTAAACGGCAAGGGCGCTTAAGCATTGATACAAACGAATACAGCGAGAGTGCCAAGCGAAAGAAGATCCAACTGGCTGTTCACCATATCAAGGAGCTTGAGCATCATCCGGATCTGGCTCTCGATGAAGATAACCTGGAGACTGTTTGTGTTGATTGTCATAACATAGAACATGGACGAGATTTTAAAAATAATAAGCTAAACAAGTAGCAGTATGATGAAAAGTGGTAGTATCGATTTATTTAATTATGTGAACAAATATTATAAATGGTTCCAATGAAAGGTGACTTAAATGAATCTTGAAAGATGGATTATATTGGGAATATTACTGCTAAGTATCATGTGTCTCAAACTATTAGTACCGAGAGAAAAGGTTAGAGAAGCGTGGGTTATCTTTTTATTTCTACAAGTCATTACATGGCCAGCTGGTTTAATAGCAGTAGAAATGGGTTGGATTGAATATCCGATTCAATTGTATCCTAAGGCAAATTTATATAATAGGACTAGTTTTTCCTTTGAGTTCTTCCTATTCCCGGTAGTCGCCATTATTTTTAGTTTGTATTTTCCAAGGAATAAAAAAGGATTTGGCTCACTATTGTATTATGTTTTCTTTGCTGGATTTTTTACCTTCTTAGAGGTTGTATTAGAATCTAATACCAAACTGGTTGAGTATCATGAATGGAAATGGTATTGGACACTAGTAACAGTAATGATTTCTCTCTATATAAACGATAAATTTTATCGATGGTTTTCTAAAAGATTGATTTTGGTGGAGTTAAAATGAACAGAGAAGTCCTGATTTTAATATGTTCGTGGGTTTTATCATTGTACTTGTTGTTAAGATATATTCCAATCGAAAGTAAAAGGTTAGCTTGGATAACCTTTATATTTGTTCATGCAATAGCATGGATACATGAATATCTACAATTGGTATTTGGATTGGTTGAGTTTCCTTATAGAGAATTTAATAAAGCGACAAATATGAGCTTTTCATTGCATTATATTGTTTATCCTACATTTGCCGTGTTTTTTATACTTTTTTATCCAAAAGAAAAAGCGGCAAGAGGAACATTTTTATACTACTTACTATTTTCAATGGGGATAACAACTTATTCTTATCTTCTCGAAAAATATAGTTTATTGTATCACTATATTCACTGGAACTGGTTCATTGGTTTAATTACCAACATGATTATTCTTTATGTTGTAAAGATATATATATATTGGTTTAAAAAAGGTTTGGTGTAACCAGTTGAAATTATTTCTAGGTTCCCCCCGGTCAAAGCTTTTTTGCAGATTAGGGGCACTGGGGAGGGGAACCTATTTTCCAGATTTATGAGCATTTTTTTCCACGTAAGGGGGGATGGAATGCCGGTAAGTGTTTTAAAGCTGCAGCAGCTGATGAGCCGGATAGATACCGATGATCTGGTAGAGGTTGAAAAAGTTGAGCGCTATATTAGCCTGGTCAAAGGAGCGCCAGAAAATGTTGTCGAGTATCGAGAAAAAGAAGAGCCGGCAGGAGAAGATCTTGTTAAGTTTGGATAAATTGGTTTTTGCCTCAAGAGAACACCTCCAGATACTGCATGGTTTAGGTACTGATCGGAATGCTTTGAAAGTACTGAACCGAATGAAAGACTTTCTGCACATTAAGATGCACAACGGCAAATATGTGTATTATTTAAATACTACCGGCAGGGAACTCATTGGCTCCGATAAAGAAGTGAAATGGTAATTAGCAGTGGATCATCACCTTCTGAGAAATGACATGTATCTATATTTCAATCGTCCTTTCGTACGCAAGTGCATCCATAGGAGCGCGAGCACTACATGAGCATGTACTAAGAATAAAACCCCTTGATACTACTGGATTCGAGGGGGTATTATATTTGGACAAAATAAGGTTTACCTAATTGTTCAACCTAATGAACAAATATAGACTAATGAAATCCAGTCCATAGATCCCATGCCCAAAAATTAATAAAGAAATAGGAGCTTATTAGTATGTTTCTTCAATAACTTCCTCAACGTGTATTCCATTAAAGTGCGGGAACTTTTCTAAATTTCCCCTGCGAGGAGTAGACTTATATCATTCAATAAATCCAATTCTTCTGAATATATGCTATCACCCACTTAATAATTATGTAGGACGAGTCTACACAAAAGCTGAGTTTAAAAATTAACAGCTATTATCCAAAAAGGGCGATTACACTCGGCAAAGAGTCTATACACCCTGTCTAAAAATGAATAAATTGAAATTATGAAACCGAAGGGAGGGAACAAAATGAGTAGAAGAAAGCGTGATAGATTTGGAAACCAAAGTTTCTTTAGAGGTTCCAGCAGAAGAAATGGCAATACTAACGTCGATGTAGATGTAGATACCGACATTGATAACGATTTAGATAATAGGGCGGATGCGGATGCAGATGCGGAAGCAGACGTTCGAAATACTGATAAAAATAATAATATAGCCCGTGCTAGAATTACGAACTCTGGAAATTCCCGAGTGGATATTCGTTTAAACAGCAGGAGTAACGCACGTGTAAGAGCCGATCAAGATCAGGAGAATGACCAAGATCAGAGTACTGATGTTGATGTAGACTTTTAAGGAGTGGTGGGATATTTTTTTATATCCCACCTATTAATAGGGTGGTGTTGAAAATGCCGAATAAAAGAATTAATTTGGAAAAATTCGGATTTATTAATAATAAAAATCAAATAACTAACGATAATGAAACCATAAATTCCGTTGGTCACAGCGGGAATTCAGATATTGATATGAATATAGAAGTTAAAGTAGATACAACTGCTATAGGATTTGCTATATTATGTTCTCTTTTTGCTACAGGGCAGCTGACGGATTTGGAATTTCGAAAAGCAACCAGAAAATTAGAAGAGCTGACAAATGAAAAAATGGGCAGCTATTTTGGAAATGATATAAATGATCCTTCTGGAGTTCGACTATATAAGGCAGAAAGAAAATAAGAGCAGTTTATTTTATTTTGCTGCTCTATTACATACTGGCAGTTAGAAGGCATTGTGAAAAGCAATGAAACCTTCTTTCGTGAGTCTTTGAATGGTCTTCGTGTAATCACTCACAGAAAACCAAAGAAACGTGGTGAACAGGATAAGGGAAGAGGTATTTCTAACCTTAAAATTGCATTTGTAGGAGAAAAGATAGAAACGGGCAATATGATTGCTCGAAAAGCAAGAACTGGACGTGTTAAAGCCGAAGAAATTGACACCGTGAGTCGAGAAGTGCATAAAAAACAAGACATAGATAAAGTCTTGTTCTATCCAATATTAATCCCATATATCAGGACGTTTAATTCCCATATTTCTCATATAGTCTAGTAATTTGTCCAGTGTGTACCGCCTCATGATAAGCTACTCTCATCTGCACATGTAAAGGCTTCATCATCAGATTTCCAATTTAACATATGATTAGGAATAGCTCTCCATACTTTAATGCTTCTACGTCTAACTTCTTTAAAATATTATTCCACTTACAATTGGCTTTTTTACCGCAAACTTGAACTATTACTTATGGCCGCCTTAACAAAAAACCCCGTTCAACATGAACGAGGGAGGATCTATCTAATATTTCTGTATATCTCTATTCTTTCTGCCTGATCTTTAAGAAATCGAGACATGCCAGCAGTGCATCTCCTCCAAATCCTGCAATCACCGCCAGGAGCACTACCTTTAAGGTAGAGTCAGGATCTGAAGATACGACCAAAAAAACAGCCGCCAAAGCCCCCATGATTACTTCTTCAAAGACCCCCAGATAGATGAATTTTTTTGTCCTTCTGGGTTTGACCATTTTGCCTTCTTTCCGGATATGTCCCACGACACCAATCAGCCCACCAATCAACAAAGCGAAGGTAATGTTCAAAAACATTTTTTCTTCACACTCCTAAAGTCGAGATTTTGGACAAGCGACCTTAGGTTGATTCTCGGTGTATTACCATTATATAGAAAGTAGATATCAATTAATATGCATAAAAATACCGAATTTTCTGAACAATAAAATAGTCATACATTACTGTAACGTAGTGCAAAAAGAAAGGTAATAGCTACTTTTGTATGATTTTGGTAATAGTACCAGGTAATAGGAACTGTTAACCTTCTTAAAATTGGCAAAAGTAAAAAGCAAGCAGCTGCTGCTTGCTTTTTATCATTCTCTTAATGCATGTGGCGGTATACACCTATTACTTTGCCTAGAATGGAAACATTTCGAAGGATAATAGGTTCCATTGTCGAGTTTTCCGGCTGAAGGCGGATAAAGTCTTTTTCTTTAAAGAATCTCTTTACTGTCGCTTCATCTTCCTCTGTCATAGCTACCACAATGTCTCCATTATTGGCAGTGCTCTGCTGTTTGACAATGACATAGTCGCCATCCAGGATTCCCGCTTCAATCATACTTTCTCCCATGATTTCCAGCATGAATACATGCTCGTCAGCAGGTGCCATCCTCTCTGGGAGAGGGAAGTATTCTTCAACATTCTCAATTGCCGTTATCGGCTGCCCTGCAGTTACTTTACCGACAATTGGAACATTAACAGCACTGACCTTAGGGATGTGCGAAGACTCGTCTAAATCTAAAATTTCAATGGCGCGCGGTTTAGTAGGGTCTCTGCGAATCAGCCCTTTGCTTTCAAGTCTAGCGAGATGGCCGTGAACTGTTGAGCTTGAAGCCAGGCCGACCGCTTCCCCGATCTCCCTAACAGAAGGCGGATAGCCTCTCAATTTAACTTCTTCTTTAATAAACTCTAATATATCTTGCTGCCTTTTTGATAATTTCACCATCTTTACGCACCTCGTATGTTTTTGTTGTCTCAATTATAGCATCAATTACCATATGATACAAACATAAGTTCGAATTTTTGTTGACACGAAACAAATGTTCGGTCTATAATAAAAACATCAAATGCGAACATATATTCTTTTAGAGGTGAAGGATCATGTTGAAAAAATTGTGGAATTCATATTCTTATGCTATTATTCTCTTCGTTTTAAGCTTGGCAGCATCGTTTATTTTGCTCTTGCAAATAGAAACGCCTGATACGGAAAAGTTTGTGAAAGTCACAGTTGCTGAAGGCGACTCATTATGGAAGATTGCAGAGAATTTTTCGTCTGAACATTCGCTGTCTACTGATCAATTTATAAATTGGGTAGAACAAAATAATGAGATTGCGGCAGGGAGGATCTTTCCGGGCGATGAAATTGTAATTCCAGTTAAAGCACTGGATGATCAGCCATATAAAGAGCTTGCCAGTTCAGACTTTAACGAATAAGGAGAAGTTATGAAAGCAATTATTTACTGCAGGGTAAGCACAACAAAGGATACTCAGGAAACATCACTTTCAAGGCAGGAAGAAGAGCTTTTGAATCTGGCCAAAAAACATGATTTTGAAGTAGTGAAGGTAATCCTGGAACAGGCCAGCGGATACGATCTTGAAAGAGACGGTATATTGGAACTTTTAGACTTAATTAAAGAAAAAGATATCAAGGTTGTCCTTATTCAGGATGAAACAAGGCTGGGGCGGGGGAATGCAAAAATTGCGATCCTTCATTGCATACTAAAAGAAAAAGTTCAGCTATACAGCATTTCGAATAACGGCCAGCTCGAGCTCTCAGAATCGGATTCGATGGTGCTGAGCATTGTTGGGATGGTAGAGGAGTATCAGAGAAAGCTTCATAACATTAAAATTAAACGCGGCATGCAAAGGGCTGTTGAGAAGGGATACAGGCCCGAGAAGAATTTAATCAATCAGGGAGCAAATGGCGGCAGAGAACGAATAGAAGTGCCGATAGAGGAAATAGTCCGGCTCAGGAAAAACGAATTAACCTTTGCAGAGATTGCCGCGACGCTCAGAGGATTTGGCTATAATATCTCAAAAGCAACCGTACATAGAAGATATAAAGAGCATATGGAATCAATTGCCGAATAGAGCACTTTTCTTGTCAAAAGTGTTCTTTTTTAGTATGATGCATTTGAGTTTCAGTATTGTTCTATGGCTGAAGCTATTGTATAATAGAACCTTCTATCAGAATATCCAAAGGTAAACTTTTGATATAAAGGAGCTTTAATATATGCTGCCAAAACAAAAACTTGCCCGAATTAATGAACTGGCAAAGAAGGCAAAGGAATCTGGATTAACAGAAGCAGAAGCGAAAGAGCAGACTTCTCTTCGCAAAGAATATTTGGAAACTTTCCGCTCCGGCATGTTAAACACGCTGAAAGGCGTAACGATCGTTGATCCGAAAGGAAACGACGTAACTCCGAAAAAGCTGAAAGAACTTCAAAATAAAAACCGCCTTCACTAATAATATAATTGCAAGGGATACACTATGCTGTATTCCTTCTTTTAATAGAAAGCGGAGACTTTACGGCTCAATGCCGGCTATCTCCGCTTTTTTTACATATGCCGGGTCTTTTTGTGTCAATATAGTAACAAACCGGCTTTTTTTAACCTTTTCATGACCCTATTGGTTGTGAAAAAAAGAGACACCCGATAATATTAAAAGAGTAAAGAATTACTCTTGAAAGGATGTATTGAATGTTTAATCACACAGATGAACTATCTATCAGTTCCATTCGTACTTTATCAATCGATGCTATTGAAAAGGCGAATTCCGGCCATCCGGGCATGCCGATGGGGGCAGCGCCAATGGCTTATACACTTTGGACACGCTTCATGAACCACAATCCTAAAAATCCTGAATGGTTCAATCGTGACCGTTTCGTCCTTTCTGCCGGGCATGGCTCTATGCTTTTATACAGCCTTCTTCACCTTTCCGGCTATGATGTATCCATGGATGACATTAAAGAGTTCAGACAATGGGGAAGCAAGACTCCTGGACATCCTGAATACGGCCACACACCAGGTGTAGACGCAACAACAGGCCCATTAGGACAAGGTATTGCGATGGCTGTCGGTATGGCAATGGCAGAACGCCATCTGGCTTCAACATACAATAAAGACAACTTTAATGTTGTTGACCATTATACATACAGCATCTGTGGTGACGGAGATCTTATGGAAGGCGTTTCTGCGGAAGCAGCTTCCCTTGCCGGACACTTAAAGCTTGGAAGACTGGTTGTCCTCTATGATTCAAATGATATATCACTTGATGGGGACCTTGATAAGTCCTTCTCAGAAAGTGTTGAACAGCGCTTCAAGTCTTACGGCTGGCAGTACATCCGCGTTGAAGATGGAAATGATCTCCATGAAATCGCAAAAGCTATCGAAGAATCGAAGCAGGATGAAACCCGCCCGACAATGATCGAAGTAAAAACGATCATCGGCTACGGTTCTCCGAATAAATCAGGTAAATCTGATGTTCACGGTGCTCCGCTTGGTGCTGACGAATTAAAATTAACAAAAGAAGCATACAAGTGGACATTCGAAGAAGACTTCCATGTTCCACAGGAAGTATATGATCACTTCAAGCAGCAAGTTGTGGAAAGCGGCGCGAAAAAACAGCAGGAATGGGACGCCCTTTTTGCTCAATATAAAGAAGCACATCCTGAGTTAGGAAAGCAGCTCGAGCAGGCGATCAAAGGCGAGCTTTCAGAAGGCTGGGATAAAGACATCCCTGTTTATGAAGAAGGAAAGAGCCTTGCAAGCCGTGCTTCTTCCGGAGAAGTGCTAAATGCAATCGCACAAAACCTGCCTTCATTCTTTGGCGGATCTGCTGACCTTGCAGGCTCCAACAAAACAATGATCAAAGGTACAGGCGACTTTACGTCTGAGTCATTTGACGGCCGCAACATCTGGTTCGGTGTACGTGAATTTGCAATGGGTGCTGCTTTAAATGGAATGGCACTTCATGGCGGATTAAAAGTATTCGGCGGAACATTCTTCGTGTTCTCTGATTATCTTCGCCCGGCTATCCGTCTGGCTGCCCTAATGAATCTGCCTGTGACGTATGTATTCACACATGACAGCATCGCTGTCGGGGAAGACGGCCCAACACATGAGCCAGTCGAACAGCTTGCAGCATTGCGCGCAATGCCAAACCTTTCTGTTGTCCGACCAGCTGATGGCAATGAAACAGCAGCTGCTTGGAAAACAGCAATCGAATCTACTAACAAGCCAACTGCATTAGTATTGACCCGTCAAAACCTGCCTACATTAAAAGGAACGGATTCAGCTGCATACGAAGGCGTTCAAAAAGGTGCTTATGTTGTTTCTCCAGCTTCTAACAGCAATGCAGATGTATTATTGCTTGCTGCAGGATCTGAAGTCAGCCTGGCTGTGGAAGCGCAAAAAGCCCTCGAAGGTGAAGGCATCCATGCATCTGTAGTCAGCATGCCTGCCTGGGACCGCTTCGAAGCTCAATCAAAAGAGTACAAAGAAAGCGTGATTCCAAAGACTGTCAAAAAACGTCTTGCTATTGAAATGGGATCTTCACTTGGCTGGCACCGCTATGCTGGAGACGAAGGCGATGTTCTATCAATCGATACATTCGGCGCTTCTGCACCTGGTGAGAAGATTATGGAAGAATACGGCTTTACAGTCGAAAACGTAGTAGCACGCGTGAAAGCATTGCTGCAGGGATAATAGGTAAATGAGGAGGGAGAGCTGAGAGGCTCTTCCTTTTTTTGTGAAATGTTAGATACCGTTCCGCTGTTTGAAGATTCTTGAAGCCAAAAACATAGTGAAGCGGAAGAAATAGTCGTTATAGAAGGTCTTTAAAACCCAAAAATGAGGGGAGGGATTGGGCTTCCATCCTCATAGGGGATTTCATGACCCAAAATCCTCAAAAAAACAAGATTACCAGCGATCAAATTGGGGGAAAAGAAGTAGTGAATATTTGTAAAAAGAGTCAAATTAGCAGTAGCTCTCCCACCAAGAATCCTCAAAATCAACTGAGTTCTTCGCTTTCGACAAAATTAGTGAAAGTTTTTAACATCTTCAGACACATTCCTTATGTTTGTTTAAATTATAATTGAAAGAAATGGATCGTCCCGGAAGGAGGGGCCAGATGAGGGCTTATCAATTGTATTTAATAGAAGATGAATTCGCGTCCCATTATTTTGGCAGAGAACGGATGTTTTTTCAGTTGTTTGAAGAGTATGAGCGTTCGTCAGGTGAAATGAAGTCTATTCTATCGAAGCAAATTGATTTTGTGACTAAGCCGATCCCCGGGTTGAAAGTGCATCAGTACATCCATCAGCAGCTGCAGCGAAAAAAGGACTTTATCATAGAAAAAAGTGCATACTATATAGAAATGAGCAAAAGAAGCAGGGCGAAGCTTGAAGTGTTTGACCGGAGTCTAATTTTAGAGGCGGCTGGCAGCTATGAGGCAGAGACCGTATTTTTCGAGGTGCTGCGAAAAAGCGAGTCTTCCTTTCTGGCTGTTGACCTAAAGCATAAACGGTATGGATGGCTAAAACCGATAAAAGAGAGAAAATTCGTCTAAAATAAGAGAAAAAATGAAGCAAATATTGTATAATAACCTTTGGTCTAGTACACTGTATGATAGACAACATGAAGGAGGAAGTTAGTATGGGTATGTACATTCTAGTTGGTGTACTGGCGCTTCTTGCTGGTGTAGCACTAGGATTTTTCATTGCTCGTAAATACATGATGAGCTACCTGGAGAAAAATCCGCCAATTAACGAACAAATGCTAAAAATGATGATGATGCAAATGGGCATGAAGCCATCTCAAAAGAAGATCAACCAAATGATGAATGCTATGAACAAGCAGACTGGCAAGTAATCAGGGACAAGCATCACATTAGAAACCACTTTTCTGTTACAATACAAGGAAGGTGGTTTTTTTATGGCTAAAATGAAACCTTCTTCGAAACAGATCGTATTATACTATGACAAATGATGAAAGGAACGAGCAAATGAAAAAAGTGTTTTTAATAGGGCTCCTTACCATTTCCATGATATTAAGCGGCTGTTCCGTTCTGGGAGAAGTGAATAATTCCATTGATTATGTTAATGAAGCGACTGAGCATATCAATACATTAAGCGACTTTGCTGAAGAAGCACCGCAAATGATCCAGGATGCGGCAGCGGATCTGGCACTAAAGCAGGAACTTGAAGATCGGTTGACGACACTCAAGCAGGAAGTTGAAGATTTTATCGCACTTCAGGATATCCCGGCGTTAGCAGAAGATATTCATCAGGAGTTGGTGACCCGGAATGAAGCGCTTCTGGCAGAGATCAATAAAGTATTGGAGAACGGCAACCTTGCACTGGATCAGCTGGAAAACTCAGAGCTGTTCACTACTATTAATGAAGTAACAAGCCTGTTAAACCGAATAGAAGCATTAGGGCAATAAAGCATCCAAATGGATGCTTTCAGACTGTCGACAAACTCGATGAAAATCGTGCTTGTCTTCAGTCTTTTTTGTTTTAAAATATAAGTAATACAATGCTTGAGGTGATTAAAATGCTTTCAAAACATAATCCAATTCAACGGAATCAAATTGAAATGATTGCTTTAGACGAACTTGTACCAGCGGACCATTTGGTTCGCAAAATTGAGGCAGCGATTGATTTCTCATTCATCTATGACTTGGTAAAAGATATGTATTCTGAAGTAGGACGCCCAAGTATTGACCCTGTAATTTTAATTAAACTCTCATTTATTCAATATACCTTCGGTATTCGCTCCATGCGTCAAACAATTGAAGAGTTGAAAACGAACATGGCTTATCGATGGTTTTTAGGCTATGGCTTCCACGATAAAGTTCCTCACTTCTCAACTTTCGGTAAAAACTATGAGCGCCGATTTAAAGACAAAACACCTGCCATCACGAGCTACTTATTCAAGAACGATATCACACCTGCTATACCATATACACGACCTCGCACAAAAGAAGGGTACTTCAGAAAACATGAGTATGTTTATGATGAGCATTTTGACTGTTACATTTGCCCAGCTGATGAGATATTAAAATATACAACGACTACAAAGGAAGGGTATCGTCAATATAAATCAGATCCGCGAATTTGTGCTGGATGCCCTTTATTGTCTCAATGCACACAGAGTCAAGCGCATCAAAAACTGATTCAACGTCATGTGTGGGAAGAACATGTGGAAGAAGCAGATCACCTTCGTCACCATCAAGACGTCAAACCGATCTATGCGAAACGCAAAGAAACAATTGAACGTGTATTCGCAGATGCAAAAGAAAAGCAGGGCATGCGTTGGACAACCCTAAGGGGACTTAAAAAATTGTCGATGCAGGCGATGCTTACTTTCGCTGCCATGAATTTGAAAAAGATGGCCAACTGGACTTGGCAAGGTCCAGAAATGGCCTAAATGGTGACCTCGGAGAGGTCTAGAATTCTCTAAAATCCCTTCATATCCAATAAAAAGTCAAAAAAGGGGTTCGGAATGAGACTATTCCGAACCCCTTTTGTCTACAAACTGAAAGCATCCAAATGGATGCTTTTTCTTTTGTTAATAAAAAATCTTCCTTATTTTCTAAATATTTGTTAAACTATTTAAGCTATTATGTTTCGGATTTCGGAGGATGGGGTATGAAGGTTTTTCTGGATTTGATGTGGTTTTTTAAACAGGAGAAAAAGGCTTATATAAGCGGAATAATTCTGCTGTTATTTGTTGCAATGCTTCAGCTGGTTCCGCCAAAGGTTGTCGGAATTGTGGTTGACTCGATTAAAAATGACGAGCTGACTGCACAGACATTAATCATGTGGGTTGGACTTCTTGTTGTTGTTGCCCTCATGATGTATGTGCTCCGCTATTATTGGCGCATTATGATTTTCGGTTCGGCTGTAAAGCTTTCCAAACTCTTGCGCAACAGGCTTTATCAGCACTTTACAAATATGTCCCAGTACTTTTATCAGAAAAAGCGGGTTGGGGATTTGATGGCACATGCGACAAATGATCTGCAGGCAATTCAGCAGACAGCAGGAGCCGGGGTCCTCACATTTGTCGATTCACTGGCGACAGGCGGTTTCGTTATCATCGCCATGGCGACTACAATCAGCTGGAAGCTAACGCTGATCAGTTTGATTCCGATGCCGTTCATGGCACTTCTGACAAGCTGGTATGGAACACTTCTTCATAAACGGTTCCACAAAGCGCAGGAGGCTTTTTCTTCACTTAATGACAAAACTCAGGAAAGTGTTCCAGGAATTAAGGTGATTAAAACATTCGGCCAGGAAAAAGAAGATATTGAAGATTTCCGCAGGCAGTCTGAAGATGTAGTGCAAAAGAACATCTCGGTTGCTCGTGTCGATTCATTGTTTGACCCGACGATCAGCATCATTGTTGGAATCTCTTTCTTCTTATCCATTGCTTTTGGATCAAGATATGTTATTATCGGAGAACTGACCATTGGACAGCTGATCTCCTTTACAACCTATCTTGGACTCCTGATTTGGCCAATGCTCGCATTTGGCTGGCTGTTCAACATTGTCGAGAGAGGCCGCGCCTCCTATGATCGTGTCTCTGCGCTTCTTGCAGAAGAAATCGAGATTAAGGATGATAAAACTGGCATCAATGAAGTTCCAAGCGGTGATATTGAGTACAAGATTGAGGAGTTCGCCTATCCGGGTGAACAGGAAACCCTGCTTAAGGATATTCATTTTAATCTGGAAAGAGGAGAGACTCTCGGCATAGTGGGCAAAACGGGTGCTGGCAAAACCACGCTGCTGAAGCTTTTGATCCGTGAGTTTGAAGGCTTTAAAGGAGAAATACTTTTTGCCGTGCAGCCAATAAACCGCTATAAAATCGAAAAACTGAGGGAAGCGATTGGATATGTCCCGCAGGAGCACTTCCTGTTCTCGGCCACTGTTGCCGAGAATATCGCTTTTACAAGACCGGATGCAGATGCTGAAGAGATTTATGCGGCTGCAAAACTGGCCAATATCCATGAAGATATCCTCGAATTCACGGATGGCTATAAAACCGTTGTTGGCGAAAGAGGGGTTTCGCTCTCCGGCGGGCAGAAGCAGCGGATTTCCATTGCAAGGGCACTGCTGATGAATCCGGAAGTCTTGATCTTGGATGACTCCCTGTCTGCTGTTGATGCGAAAACAGAGGAGGCGATCCTCACTTCATTGCGAGGCGAGCGGGCAGGCAAGACTACGGTTATTACTGCTCACCGCCTGAGCGCCATTCAGCATGCGAATCTCATATTGGTATTGGATGAAGGGAAAATGGTTCAGCGGGGAACACATGAGGACCTAATGGCTGAAGAAGGCTGGTACAAGAATATGTATCTGCGCCAACAGCTGGAAGAGCTTGTGGAGCATGGGGGATAAGACGATGGAAAAGACACCGATTATGAAGGGGAAAGAGCAGCGGATGGTCCTTTTCCGGCTGCTTTCCTATACAAAACCGCATAAGAAAACAATCATACTTGCCTTCAGTCTGCTTCTGTTAACAACGATTGGAGACATACTGGGGCCGATTCTTGTCAAGATCTTTATCGATGATTATTTAACACCAAGGAACCTGGCTCTCGAGCCGTTATTTGCCCTGGGTGCTGTATACCTTGGCATTCAGGTCATGAATGTGTTGGTATCCTATTTTCAGCTGCTGAAATTTCAGGAAATCGCGCTGAAAATCATTCAGCAGCTGCGTGTGGATGTTTTTTCAAAGGTTCAGTCACTGGGCTTGAAGTATTTTGATAAAACGCCTGCCGGAAGCATTGTATCAAGGGTTACCAATGATACAGAAGCAATTAAAGATATGTTCGTCAGTGTATTGGTTACCTTCATTCAGGGAGCCTTCCTGCTGACAGGGATCTTTGTGGCAATGTTTATCCTGAATGTGAAGCTTGCGCTTTTTTGCCTGGTCATTCTGCCGTTTCTTTTTATGATCATTCGCACGTATCGAAAGTACAGCTCGGTATTCTATAAGGATTTAAGGGAAAGGCTGAGCCAGCTGAATGCGAAGCTGAGTGAATCTCTGCAGGGAATGTCCATCATCCAGGTATTCAGGCAGGAAAAAAGGCTGAGGAAGGAATTCGGCGATATCAATGAGCAGCATTATAAGGCCGGAATGCGGAATATCAAAATGGATGGTCTGCTTTTAAGGCCGGCCATTGATCTGGTTTATGTTCTTGCACTAATTATCGTTTTGAGCTTTTTCGGAATTTCTTCCTTTAACAGTCCGATAGAAATCGGGGTGCTTTATGCATTTGTCAGCTATCTGGACCGCTTTTTCGAACCTGTGAATCAGATCATGATGAGGCTTTCCATGTATCAGCAGGCCATCATCGCTGCTTCAAGAGCATTTGCGCTGCTCGATGAAAAGGAGCTTGCCCCGGCGCAGGAAGATAACCAGTCTGCTAACATCAGGGATGGGGAGATTGAGTTCAAAAACATCAGCTTCTCCTATGACGGCAAACGGGATGTCCTGAAAAATATATCTTTTACAGCCAAGCCGGGTGAAACTGTTGCCCTTGTCGGACATACAGGCAGCGGAAAAAGCTCGATCATTAATTTAATGATGCGTTTCTATGAATTTGAGCGCGGCGATATTTTCATTGACGGAAAAAGCATTAAAACCTATCCAAAAGATGAACTGCGCACAAAGATGGGGCTCGTTCTCCAGGACCCTTTCCTTTTCTACGGGACGATTAAAGACAACATCAGGCTTCATAAAAAGGATATGACAGATGAAGAGATCGAAGCAGCAGCTCATTTTGTTCAGGCTCATACGTTCATAGATAAGCTCGAAGACGGATATCATCATCCGGTGGTGGAGCGCGGATCGACTTTTTCCAGCGGGCAAAGGCAGCTCATAGCCTTTGCAAGAACGATCGCGGCCAATCCGAAAATTCTCGTGCTGGATGAAGCGACTGCCAATATTGATACAGAAACGGAGGAAGCGATTCAAACCGCACTGGAGAAAATGCGGAGGGGCCGTACAACGATTGCGATTGCTCATCGTTTGTCTACAATACAGGATGCAGAATTAATTCTCGTTCTTCATCAGGGGGAAATAGTAGAAAGAGGGTCTCATCAGGAATTGCTTGCAGAGCGCGGTTTGTATCATAAAATGTATCTGCTGCAGAATGGGTCTGCTGAGAAAGTGGAGGATGCAGTAGGTTAATAGAAAAGACGTGTGAATGGCCACACGTCTTTTCGTCTTTTAAAAGGAGTATGATTCTCCATCTTCAGGCACTAATAATTGAGTGGAAATTCCTTTGTCTTTACTATAGCTTTTTAACTCTTCCTTTGATAACGTCCAATGGTTGACTGCTTCCATATGGACAGAAACAATCTTGGTGTCCGGGGCAGCTTTGGAAACTTCATAGATATCCTCACGGAAAAGCGTATTTTAGAGGAACTGTCCAAAAACAGCCGCTGTCATTAATAAATAGCTGCCAATCCAGAGGAATGAAATGTAAAAACAGCCCGCATAAAATTGCTTGGCTGTTTTTTAATGTGTCCGCACTTTTTTTATAAAGGTTCGGTTATATTCATTTAACAGGGCATCCAGTTCCTGGCTGTACCGGATTGCTGCGGCAGAGCTTAAGCCGCTTTTCATGGCCACTTGAATTAACTCTGTTCTCTTTTGTTCGATCAATGTAAGCAGTTCCTGTTTACACACGGCCATTAGTTCCTCTCTGATAATTTCTTATATGTAGGCTCAGCTCCCAATTCAATTCCATGTCAAAAGCTGAAAGATAATAACAGATTTTGTTAAGTCCTACACTAGTATATCGAATTATGGTAATTAATTCAAAAGAAACTTATTTTAAACTTTATTAACATTTACATTAAAAATATATGTTTTATGTTGAAATTTAATATGAATTATTATAATAGCCCTTGGTATACTCAGAAATGAATGATTTTTCGAGACACAAAATGTTCACATTCTATCCATTATCTTTTCTATTTGGGATTTGTTAGAATGAAATTGGAATGAATGAGTATCAGGAGTTGTGACTATGACAGATTTGAATGTATTTATTGCATTAGGGGCAGGGTTCTTGAGCTTTATCTCTCCTTGCTGCCTGCCGTTATATCCAGCATTCTTATCGTATATTACAGGGATGTCTGTAGGCGAGATTAAAGAAGAGAACGCAATGCTGCAAAGGCGAGGCATGCTGCATACGCTTTTCTTCCTGCTTGGATTTTCGGCTATTTTTATTGCAATAGGATTTGGCACTACCTTTATTGGCCGTTTCTTTACTGAATATCAAGACCTGATTCGTCAGCTAGGAGCTATATTTATCTTCTTCTTTGGCCTGCTGGTAGTTGGAATCATCAAACCGGAATTCTTAATGAAAGAAAAACGGTTCGAGTTTAAAAACCGGCCTGCCGGATTGCTTGGCTCTGTATTAATCGGGATGGCCTTTGCTGCCGGATGGACACCATGTACTGGACCGATTCTTGGGGCTGTGATATCACTTGCAGCATCTAATCCAAACTCAGCCATGGTTTATATGATTGCTTATATCCTTGGTTTCGGAATTCCATTTTTCGTGCTTTCCTTCTTTGTTGGAAAGCTGCAATGGATCAAACGGAACAGCGCCAAGATTATGAAAATCGGCGGCGTATTGATGATGATTATGGGTGTTGTGTTATTCTTTGACTGGATGACAAAAATTATTGCAATTCTTTCACCGTTATTTGGCGGATTTACTGGTTTTTAAAAGCAGGAGCACATTCATATTGGGAATGTGCTCCTTTTTGTTATAAGTAAAAAGGGCTATGTCAGGTGGCCGAAATTTGTCATACTCTTTCAATTGAAAATTATCTGATACTTCGATATATTGAAATATGTGTTCCTTGAGCGTGGAAGAGTGTTTCTCACTAAAGGAAATGATTTTCTTCATATAAGATGATTATTATTTGTTTTTTGTGGGTAATTTTTACTATGTATGTAGTATAATAGAGATATAGCTTCCAATGCACGACAAGGGGGAAACAGCGGTGGCAAGAATTTTAATAGTAGATGATGCAAAGTTTATGAGGGTTACGCTTGGCAGCATTTTGAAAAAAGCCGACCATGAAATTGTGGGAGAAGCGGAGGACGGAAAAGAAGCCGTGCACCTTTATAATCAATTGCAGCCTGATCTCGTCATGATGGATATAACCATGCCTGAAATGAGCGGGCTTGTGGCCGTCAGAGTAATTAAAAGGGACAACCCTAATGCAAAAGTAATCATGTGTTCAGCCATGGGCCAGCAGAAGGTAGTGGTGGAATCCATCGAAGCAGGCGCGAAAGATTTTATCATAAAACCATTTGATGAAGGCCGTGTATTAGAAGCGGTGAATCGGGTATTAAGCTAAGAGCTGACTCAGGGTACCCTGGACATACGGATGTGTCTGGGTATCAGCTGGATTGGCTTTTTTTAATGAACTTTTATCCTTGTGAGTACCTAAATCAAGCCTATTAAGATATAATATGTTTAGTAATCTAATGAAATAGAGGATGAAATCGAATGGACTTTGTATTAATTTCATCAATCGGTGCCGTCTTTATGGCGATCTTCGTGATGTTCATCCGCATGAAGGCTTCAAAAAAGCCAGCTTCCGCCAAGAAAATCATCTTGCCGCCGATTTTTATGAGCACAGGTGCTCTTATGTTTGTCGTTCCTTATTTTCGCGTTACTCCAATGGAGATCCTGGAAGCAGCCACAGTTGGAATGCTATTTTCCGTCCTTTTAATTAAAACATCTTCCTTTGAAATCAGGGACAGTGAAATTTATCTGAAGCGCTCCAAAGCATTTGCTTTAATTTTGATAGGATTGCTTGTAATCCGGTTTATAGGGAAAATGGTCCTTAGCTCATCGATCGACTATGGTCAGCTGAGCGGCATGTTCTGGATTCTCGCATTTTCGATGGTCGTACCGTGGAGAATTGCGATGTATATGAACTACCGGAAGCTTCATCAGGAGCTTTATGATACGGGGAATTCGAAAACGACTTAATTAATATGAAACCCGCCGGGCATAGGCTCGGCGGAATTTTTCGTTTACGACTAATGGACACCATTCTTGGAGTCCCAAAGACCGTACATTTTGCGGATCTCGACGATTTGTCCAATATGATAAGCGTTGTGGATGGTTAAGTTTGAAATGACAGATGACCAGGGTTCCATCTGTTCCAGGTAGGCGGATGAGAGAAGCTTTTCTTCACTGCATTCTTCTAGGGCTTTAATCCATTCAGACAATCCGTTTTGGAGAGCTGTTATAGCAGACTGCCAATCCTTTTCAGTAACAGACTCATTGGTGCTGAATGTTTCGTCATTAGCGATATGAGTTTGAGAGATCGGCAATTCTTTGAATCTTTTTAGATACCGGTCATTCCAGAAGGTAAGGTGGGTGACAATTTGCCAGATGGAATTAGCGGTTCCTGATTTGTATGATGCTTCTTTTGCTGATAATCCTTCGATGGCAGCTGATAAAGGGACGAACCAATTTGGCTGGTCTAGGCAGGCGGATAGTTGTTTTAATAAGACTTCTTTTGTGGTCATTGGATTTCTCCTTTGCGGATAGAGTTACTCTTCATTTCTATTCAATAAAGTTTGTGACTATCCTTTAAAAATAGATTTTTGAGCTTGGAATTTTGGTGTGTGGATTTCCACTGCAGGGACTCGCATTCCGGGGGCTAGCGGGAACCTCCTCGACGCTTTCGCATCTGTGGGGTCTCCCTGGGTATGCCGCTCCCGCAGGACGTTGAATATGCTTCCACGAATTTACACTGCACGAAGGAAATGCGGCAGCAATTTCGAGGATCGAGTGCCTTCCACTCCAATCCCACACGTGCAAGGAAATTAGTTAGCGTTAGAAGCCCTTAATAATAAAAAAACCATTCGGGCGATCCGAAATGGCTTAGAATAAATGTTCATATGGAGTCATGTTTATCTGTTTTTCTGTCAATTTCTTACGGAGGAATTTGTGATCCCGTTTTGGAGTGGCTAGAATATAGCCTCGAATTAATAGATCCTGATCAATTTGATCTGCCTTTTCTTTTAGGGCAAGTTCGCCGATTTTGCCAGCAATTTTCATTCTTGCTACATCTCTGAACAGCTCGGGCACTGGACTCACGAGATCCTCCAGCAGATCTTTTTCCTTCTGCTGCCAAAGATGGCGCGTTTCATTGACATAATGCTCTTCCCAATCCAAATCCGATTTGCCATCTTCTTTCGGCATGCGCTTTAAAAACTTGCGGAACATAAAAAAGCCGCCGATCGCAAAGAACGAAATCAGAATAACTACCCAAAACAATATAAAATACATAAACCAGCCTTCTAGCATTTCCTTCACCTACACACATGTTTTTCCTGTCCTTATTATAAGCCTTGTCCCACGAAACGACAAGAAAGTAAGCATTAGTCTTGAAAGCAGCAACATTAGCCCTTATAATAAGAAGAGTCTTTACGGGGCTGATTGGGGTGCTGGTGCCCTCCACGGTCTTCAAAACCGCTTGTTCGATTCCACTGTAAAAAACCGTGTGGGATTCAGTAATAACAAGGGTTTCAACGTTTATAATCAATAATGTCCTTCACGGTCTAAACGCAAAAATCGGCTAAACCGAGATAGTCCGATAAGTGAAACCGGGTGGGGGTTTTTACTCTTAGTCGCCTATTCCAATCCATAGGGGGCTTATTTTTATGCAAAAAACTATTCGGAAGTACAAGCGTGGCCAAGGAACTTCCAGTACTAAGAAGGTAATTGATAGTTTAACTTTATTTGAAATGTTTGAACGGTTTATGACTGTAAAGAAAACTGAAGCACTTTCTGTAAGAACTCTTGCTGACTATAAGACTAACTTTGAGTACTTTAAACAATATGTAGTTGAAGATTTATCTTTTGATGAAATTACCTTGGATGTATTCCGTGGTTTTATAGGGTATATGCTTCATGAAAAGGAACTGTCACCAGTAACAGCAAATGTGAGAATTAGAACTATGAGGGCATTTATTCGTTTCTGTTATACGGAAGGGTACATTGATTCTCCAATCCATGAAAATTTCAAGCCTGTTAAAACTCCTGAAGATACACTGGAATCACTAACTCCGGCAGAAATTAAGAAGTTATTGGCGGTTATAGATGATGAACTTTATACAGGATTTAGGGATAAAATAGTCATCTATGTTCTATTGGATACAATGGTAAGGATTTCTGAACTAGTTGCTATAAAACGTGAAAACGTTGATTTGAAGGCTGGATTTATTACTTTGGATGCTGGAGATACAAAAACACGTAAAACAAGAATAGTTCCGCTATCAACTAAAACAATTAAGCTTTTAGCTGAATACATGAAGGAAACAGAAGACTTTGAAAATGAGTACCTTTTTCTAACTTATGATGGCCGCCAAATAAACTCCTGTACAATAAGGATACTATTAAGAGATTATGGAAGGAAAGCTGGAATAACAAATAAGCGTGTTAGTCCTCATACTTTCCGGCATACAGGGGCTTTATTGTACATAATGAATGGTGGCGACCCGTTTTCCTTACAGAAAATACTAGGCCATTCTCATATGAATATGGTAAGGAAGTATATTCAAATGACTGATACTGATGTAAGAAGGCAACATAATGCTTTTTCACCTATTAATAGCATCTTTGGAAAATAGAAATTTAAAGCGTTCCTATTAATATGGGAACGTTTTTATTTTGTAGTTGTAAGCTTTTGGCTTAGATGCCTAGAATGTTTTTGAAAGCTAAGTAAAGAGGTGAAACGTTCTATGGCAGCTAATACAGATAATCAAACAAAGCATAAGAAGGATAATAAGCTAAAAGGAAATAAGCAAAAACAGAAAGAAAGGAAAAAAGAAAAGAAGAAAGGTAAGTTAAAGGATAAAAAGAAAGGTAAGGTTGTAAGCAAGCCAAAAAGCAAGGAAGAACTGAAGGTTATTGAGAAAAGAAGGGAAGAACGAAAAAGGAAGGAACTGATAGAACTTCATGAAAGACAACAAAGATTATCAAGGAGATATTCGCCTAATATCAAAACAAGAACCACTGCCACTAAAAAAAGGTGGAAAGGTTGGAGGTATTACGAAGAACCGTCAGAAGTAATTACGTATACAATAGCAGAATTACAGGCCAATCCGGATAAGAAATGAATTATCTGACAATTATTGAAGTTATTTTTCTAGCAAAAAAATTTTCAAAGGGTAGTTTGTTGCAAAAGGCCATAGGCTTCCCCCGTGTAGGGGGGATAAAAGTTGATTATTAATAATCATTAAAAAAACCTACTAGCTATAAACCAGTAGGAATTGAATTAATTAAGCTTTAATATTCTTTTTTGCCCTGATTAGCGTACTCTTTGAAATTCCTGTTTTTTCTTCCACTTGTTTATATGAATGAGTTTCTAATAGGCCTACAGCGTGTTCCAGTTGCTTCTTAGTGTATTTATTTGGCCTACCTTCTCTAAAGTCATCACGCTGTTTAGCTATGGCTTTGCCTTCCTGTGTACGTTCTACAATCATATCTCTTTCAAACTCTGCAAAGGCACTCATTACGTTGAATACAAGCTTCCCTGTAGGTGAATTTTCCACTAGGCCCATATTAAGAATATGAACCTTTACCCCCTTCTCAAAAAGAACCTTAACAGTTTGAATAGCATCCACCGTAGAACGTGCAAAACGGTCAAGCTTGGTAACTACCAATGTGTCTCCTTCCTGTAATATTCCTAACAGTTCTTTAAATTTCGGCCTATCCGCTTTTGTTCCTGTGAACTTCTCGGAATAGACTTTCTCACAGCCTTCTTTTTCTAGGGCCTGAAGCTGGGATTCTAAATCCTGTGAAACAGTACTAACCCTTGCATAACCGTATTTCATTATCTAATTATCCCCCTGATTTATGACACTAAGTTGTGACACCTAATGATATATTGATTTTACTGCAACTTAAAAGCGGTGTCAAAACTTAAAAGTTATGGGTAAATTTTATTTTCATGAAGAATCATAACTTATACTATAAACGTCAGATTTAGGCATGAAATGCCCTTTATTAACCAGTAAAAACTCTATAGATTAATGATTAACTGTCCAAATAAGTTTCTGAACATGCCCCTTTTTTGTTTCCTGCTTGCTATTTGCTTTAGAAATTTGTTTTAGGGGGGTAAAAAAAGACAGCTGCTAATAGCTGTCTTGAATCAATCTATTCATATTTAATTAATTTTATCTAAAGGTATCTTATCATTAAATGCCACAAATTCATTAAAGGTGTCATCATTATATTTAATACCCATTAACTCTAAAGAGTTGTGTTTGAGTTCTAATTTTGTTATTTGAATTTCTCTTGAATAGTTAGTGACTTGTTTCAACTCAATTTCATTAGTATTAATGGTATAAACATTTCCGCCTATTTGAGTTGTCCCTGCACCAAAGCCAATAATTAAAGCAATTGTTTTATTGTCCAGCCAAATAGCATATTTTGGAATGTTTTGATTTTCATCAGGGGTCACCAACTCAGAAATATGACCATTTTCTAAATCATATAGATATAAACTCCCTGGGCATTCCCACTCCAAAGGGGATATGTAAATCGCTTTTCTTTTGTCTGGCGAATACTCAGGCTTAGATGGAAAGGAATCTGCTAATACAGTTTTTTTTCCTTCTGGGTCTATTTGATAAATTTCTTCTTTTGTGTCGTCATAAAACAACTTGTACATTATTTATCCTCTCCTTCGATTAGCGTTCCATTTATAAGTATGTCTTTAGTTTCAGGATAAACCCTTATAATTTCTTCAATTGATGACAATGGAATCGCAATAATTTTAAAGGGTTGGCTTTGATTTAAAAACTGTATGTAATCAATTTGACTAGCAGTTAAATCAACAGGTATTACTAAAACCCAAAAATCCGGTGAATGCTGAGAGGCTGTTAATATTTCATTCATAATAATATGGTTAGCAGGCATACGAACCCATTTTTTACATTGAAATATCCATTTTCTTTCGTATCCTAAATTGAAAGGAAGTTCTTCATAAGTGGTTGCAACAACATCTCTTCCTCTATCTCCGCCACCTCGGCCAAACCACTGTCTGTTCTTAAATCCTATCTTAGATATTGTATAAAATATAAACTTTTCAAAATGAGTAGGATGTACTTTTTCCCAATCAATCAATGCTTTTCACCTCTTGAAAACAGTCCTACACCAATAATAGCAGTTAATAATACAGTTGTAAAAATTGTAATTTCTATAGTTAACCTTTTAAAAAACCATTTTTGTCACTAATGACGTTAATGGATTCTTTTCTGCATACTGACTTATTCTTTCATTTAACTATAGAATATTTTACTTTATTTATTTATATCTATAGGTGTTATAGCTGTTAACATTAGTTGCTTTATGTTAGAAATCATAATAGTTATTTGTTTCTTGTTAGTGTTTCTTGTTAATTGTTTCTTGTTACATATAACATTTGATAGGTAGCTGATTATACATTTGATAGGAACCTAATATAACTTTTGATAGTAACTTATTATAGAAATTGAAACATCCTGGTCAGGATTTTAACCGCCTTCCGTTATTGAATAAAATAACATATGAAAGGTGAATTTTTTATGTCAGGAAATAAGGAATATAGTATTGATGAACTTTTTATCAAAGTACATTTTCCAGCTTATAGGAAGGGGTTAGTAGCCAAATTAGGGCCTACTCCTTGGGTAGTGTTTGAAGCTATTTGCATCTATATGAATGAAGCTGGTGAATGTTGGCCTACACAGGAACAGCTTGCCAAGGATACAGGGGTAAGTGTTATCACAGTGAATAGGGCTATTAAGAAATTACTAGCTTTCAGAATTGATGGTCAGCCAATTCTAAGCCGTGAATTTAGGCAAAGCAAGTACCATAAAAACAGTGTTTATAAGATTCAACCTATCTCGCAAGTATCAATTTTTAAAGGAAGCGTGGCTAGGATTGGTTCAACTGGCAGCAATAAGGAAGAAGCTAAAACCAGTGATAATTGCGGTGATATTCCTAATGACATTTCACTCCAAAGGCTTGAAGCTAAACTGAAGCATGTAAAAGGTGAATTATAATTCTGTTATACTTTTTGAACGTTCTGTGAACACTTATTATCTATGAAGAACTTTTAACTCTTCAAGCAACTATACTAGTAGGGAAGATGAAAATCCTTCCTGATACTCGGACAAGGTATCTTTCTCGGTTTTTGGCATTAAAAATACTTCTTACTTGAACAGCTTTCAGGCCTGCGGTTTTACTTCAGGATTGAGGCTGTTCTATTTTTTTATCCTAAATAACTATAATTTGAGGTGGACTCAATGAATACAAAATACGATAAAACAAAGCTGATTAGCCTTTTAGATGCCGATACTATTTCAGCCTTATTGCGAATATACGGATTAGGCTATAAAAATTTAGCTGTTAGATTCAGTGTTACCCGTGAAGCTATCTATTACAGGATGAAGATGGACTGCTGGCGGCCATATGAAAGGGAGTTAATTTTAGACTTGTTTGTAAGCCATGGACTAGAAATGGCTGAATTGATGCTGATACATCAAATGACTAATAAAAGGAAGGTGCTGTAAATGAAGCTTATTGAAGGATTAGTTCTAACTGATTATTCAACTGAATATAACACTGGGGAAATTAGCCGTGAGGAGTTAAACCTTAAGCTTGAATTAATGATTAGCCGGATGGATAAAGTTCAGCTTGATTACAGTAACAGCCCTTTTATCTATCTTCCTGCTGATGTTTTAGGAGTGTTTAATAACCTTCTAAGGCGATACAAAGCTAAATCTAAGCTAGGCCTTACAAAGCTTATAGAAGCCCCTAACAAGGCATCATACAACCGGAAAGCCCGTTACTTAATCGGAAGGAAGCTGTTCTTTGCATCCTTGCATAGTACAATCCAGCGGAATGTACAGGGTTGGGCCATGAGAAATAACTCAGAATATCCGATAGTAAACGACTACTTTATTATGGAAAATTCACTAGAAATGGAAGGTGCTGTTAATGAGTAATTCAGCAAGAATGGATTTTATTAAAGCTTATTTTGCTATGGAAGAAAAAATCACGCTAGAGATTAAGCCTGTAGTAACAGAAACCATTAAAGGAACTGTTATTAAAAGATTCAATGGCAAACGTGCTGGAATCGAATTTAAAGAAGGTATTGGCTACTGTGAAAGGAAGGAAGTACAAAATATTAAGGATAACTTCCCTCATATCATTATACATCTACCTGAAGAAACGAAAGGAAGTGTTAACTAATGAGTACACCTACCAAAGCTACAGAAAAGATTATGGCCTTCATAGAGGAATATAAAAGCAAAGTTAACCAGCTAAATGAAAAGATAGCTGCGACTAGTCAAGAAATGGATGATATGAAGATGGAAGCCCGGTTCATTAGAGAAAAGGAACTTCCGGAAGCATCTGTGAAAAGGGTATTAGAAGGTGAAACAGCACATGAAGCAAAACTTGCTAAGAAGCTGGAAAAGCTTGAAGCGGATATACTAGCTAAGCAGGAAGAACTACTTATTTTAAACAAAGCCCTTCAGCAGTTTAAGCTTCAATCTGCGGAAGGTTTAAAACAATTTCATCAGCTTTTCATTGATGAAAGGAAGATAGCTACAGATAAGGCCTACAGTAAAATGATGAATGCCAAGCGTGCTTATGTAGAAACAATGAAGGCTGAATCTGAATTACTTCACCAGTATCAAGCTATTGATGTACAGATGCAGGAAATTGAATTAGAAGCTGGCTTACGTAAAGACATCTATAATATCCTTCCGTTGAATGTAGCACCAATACAAGGCCATTTAAACCGCCATAATGGTGTTTACCTGGCCTTACCTAATGAAGATGTGCAGAAGATAATCAGGAAACAGCTAATTGATTTAAGTTACCTAGAGAAGTTCAAGCATAACAAAGCTTTATAAAAGAGAAGCCGTGCAACGAAATTGCCAAAATACTTATTAGCAAATTCGTGGTACGGCTTATTTTCTATTCCCGGTTAATCATTTTAAAACAAGCATCAATAGCAGCTAGTAAATTAAAGAAAATCCAAGGATAAAAAACCTCTATATCGTAATTGTTTTTTTGATTCAGGTTTTTATGTCTTAAATTATAGTTATTTAGAAGGTTAAATAAATCAGATTCATCTTTATTATTGAAATGCTTATCAAGGTCTGTTTTGAATAATTCCAGTACTCCGCCAAGTTCAATTATTGCGGCTTTCTTGTCACTTGTGGTTGCGTTATAATGGAAGAATTTTTTTTTAGCATCATCAATAATTTCAGTGGGATTTTTATCATCGTCATCTAATTCCTGAACATCATCCACAAGACTATCTAATCCATTGGATAATATTTCCCTTATATAACCTTGTGGAGATAATTCAAATCCTTCTTTGTAGTTCCCCAATATTTTATTAATTCTTTCCCTAAAATACTTTTTGCCTTTTTCAGCATCAAAACTTCTTCCATATTTAGTTTCTTCAGAAAATGATACATAGTCATAAAACAATTCAATTAAATCAAAAATGTCATCTTCTTTGTACCGTGTATCCTCATCAATAGGAACTAGGCCACTTTTCCCAATCCTTAAAAAAACAAAGGAGTCTAAATCATTGCCTTTTTTACCGTTGACCCAGTTGCCGAAAGAGTTATGATACCCAATCAACTCTTCAAAATATCCTTCTTGGCTTAGTTCATAGTAAACTTGCACAAACAATAATTTCAATTCACCCAAAGAATATGGTTCGTTCTTATGTAAATTATATCTTTGAGAATAATACTGCCTATCACTCATTCTCTAGCCCCCTAAATAGTATCCTACCAATATTTATATTATCACTTAAGTTGTGTATCTGTAAAAGACTGTCAAAACAAAAAAGTAAAAAATAAATGTCAGGATTTACTCCCTTTTCCGTTACTGATATGAAACTAACAATAACTAAGAAAAGGTGAATATCCATGAATGAAATAAAACTACAGCTAAATAAAAAAATGCTAAAAATGTTAGAAGAAATCACTGAACAATATAACAAGGAAATAGGTATTGTTTCCAGTAAAGAAGAAGCCTTAGAACATTTAATCTATGCCCATTATATTTGTGAAGTGAAAGGAGGGCGGAAACCAAACGACACAAATAATATGACTATTTCAGTAACCATAACTAAATAATTCTTATAAAACTACTGGAGAAATGGCTGATTCAGTAGTTTTTTACTTGAAAATTATACAGAATTAGTTCATAATGAAATCCGGTTGATATAAGAGTAAAACCGAGTGGGACTTCACGGAAAAACCGTGTGGGAACTACTTGGAAACGTTGATTTAACGCTATTTATTCGGGGCTGATTGGGGTGCTGGTGCCCTCCACGGTCTTCAAAACCGCTTGTGACCACCGTGTGTGGTCAGCTGGGTTCGATTCCCAGGCGGTCCCGCCAACTAAATTCAATGTTATCAGCGGTTTGAACAGTGTTTTGACAGTGATTTGAACCGTGATTTCCTAATAAAATTACACCAGTATTTCTTCTGAAAATTACATAATATGCGGGAACTTTTTCAATATATCCGCATGCGTTAAATCCACCAATCTATTAAAGAAAGGTGGATTTTTTTATGGCTATTTTACCAAAGACAAAACGAAAAGGTGCAAGGGGAAGTACACCAGTAGTGCGTGCAAAGTCAGTTGAACAGAATTTCTCGTTATATGAAATGTTTGAACAGTTCATGAATTTTAAGGAATCTGAAGGGTTAGCTGAACCCACTTTGTATTGTTATTACGAACACCTGAAATACTTCACAGACTTTTCAGGTGGTGACTTATCAAATGAAGAAGTTACTCTTGAAACTTTCAGAGAATACGATTTAATTGATTAATAGAGCTTACAAGCCTTTTAACAACAACATCCCGGTTAGACATGAGAACCCTGAGTTTTTCAAACGGTTCAGAAGCAAGTCTCACAAAGGAGTAGTAACCATTCTTCACCATATCGGCTATGACGAGGGCATCTTTCTTATCACTCTTTGATTGCGTATTATCACGATTTTCTTTATTCCTTTTAACCAAATGTGGATTAACCGTTACTACCTCAATATTTCGCTTTATGAGCCATTTTGAAAGGTTAATCCAATAATGGCCTGTTGGTTCCATTCCGACAATGGATACCTCTAATTTATGTAATCTTTTAAGATTATTAATCCAGTTTAATAGGGCCGAGAAACCTTCTTCGTCGTTTTGAAAAGTGATTGGATCTCCTAGAACAATTCCACGAAAATTGACAGCCCTGGCTACATGGAATTGTTGGGCAATATCTACTCCAATTACAAGATGCTTGTCAGAAATTCTTTCGATTAGTTGATTTTGTTTGTCCTGCATTTTAAACTTCATAGTAAGGGTTCCTCCTAAGGTTTGAGTTAGAGTGGTGTCTATACTCATATCTTACTAAGGAGCCCTGTTTTTATCAAAGCTCAAATTTAGTGATCTACAGGAATGCTATCGAAGCAGTTTAGTTGAACAAGTAATAGTTCCACAACTATGAGTTATGGAACCGTTCTTTAGTTCGACATAAAAAAAGGACTACCCATTGGACAGTCCTCTCATTTACCGAATAAACGACTCCAGAAGCCCTTCTTTTTCCTTTTGAGACCGTTCACCGCTGTTCGTGACGCCTACTAACATACTTTCGCGCTTTTAGGGCAGCACTTTCACGAAACCGAACATGCCATCATTAAAATGGTTAAGGACCCCGCAGATCACCAGATACGTTCCCGGGTTGGGGAAATGCACTACTTCCACACGTTCGCGTGTGATAAGCGTGCTCGGATCCAGTCCTCTGTATATTCTTCTATCGGGATCGTTGATCAGCATCAGGGCTGGTGGTGGTGCCGTCACAGGAATAGTTAATGACGTATTGATTTCCCCAGGCTGTTTCCCATCATCGTAAATGTTTATGTTATGGAACCCTGCGATGATGAAATTGACCGTGCCACCCGCCTTAATTTTGACTTCCTTGGGTATAATTTCGTGATGGTTCGCTGCTGGCGGTGAGGAGTTGGGAAATCTGTCGAGAGGCGTCATCCACCCGCCGAAGCTGACGGTGGCATTGCTGAGAGGCCCAGTTGAATGACTTTCATGATAACTCATATTAAACCTTCTCTCATTTTTAATTTAGGACAAGTAGTCCTCATACTATAAAATGATTTTAAAAGAAAAATGAAACGGATAAATATGGAATTGTAATAAATTTACATCGAAACGCCGATCTTTGATTGAAAAGGATTGGGTTTTTCTTTTCTCTAGATATATACAGCCTTATTCAAGTAACGGGGGCTATAGTGCAAAAAGAAATGAACAAACTTTATTAAAACAATTGATGTTTAAACAAACAGAAAGCCGTTATTTTGATCAATCTTTTTTCAAAAGGCTCTTTTCGTGAACTTTGTTGCTATTTACAATAAAGTAAAAATCGGCATTAGGATTTTTACGGTTTCTACCTTTTATATTCATAAGTGTTCAGTCTTTTAGAATAAGGAAAAGAGCACGAAGTCATATTTCATACGGGAATTAGTATTGGTACGAAAAACAACAATCTATGCGAAAGCAGCCTTTATTTAAGTAGAGTTATATGGGACTCACCATCTATGACCTCTATATTGCCACTTAGCGATTTCCATCTATCATGTATTTCACTGCCCATGAAAGTTTGGTCAATGTTATGCTTAGTAATTCTGTTCCAAAGTTATAACTACATTCCCCTTTTTATGTCCATTTTCAACATATCCATGGGCCTCGACAATCTGTTCCAAAGGATAACGTCTATCAATGACCGATTTTAACTTTCCTGCCTCAATTAGTTCTTTTAGGAAATATAAATCTTCAGATTTGCTGCTTGACGTCCCACCTATCACTTTTTTGCTGCTCGTCATGGAAGTCCATAACCCACGAACGATAGGTGACAGTTCCATATGGACAGCTCTAAGATAGATTCCTTTTTCCTTCAGTGATTTGACACAACCGGAAAACGAACTTTTGCCTACTGTGTCAAAAATAATATTATAACTTTCACCGTTTTGGGTAAAATCCTCTTTTGTGTAATCAATGACCTTATCAGATCCTAGTGATCTTACCAATTCTAGGTTCCTTGTACTGCATACACCGGTAACTTCTGCTCCAAAGTATTTGGCTAGTTGTACCGCAAAAGTGCCTACGCTTCCAGAAGCACCATAGATAAGCACTTTATGCCCATTACGGATATTTCCTTTTCTAAGAAAATGTAAAGCAGTCAAACCCCCAATAGGAACGGCAGCAGCATCCTCATAGGTCATATTAGCCGGTTTTATTGCTACTCCCTTGTTTTCAGGCAGACATTTGTACTCGGCATAAGCTCCGAAATCAGCATCACAACCTGCAAAAACTTGGTCGCCTTTCTTAAATCGTTTTACATCTTTGCCAGTTGCCTCAACTACCCCAGCTAGCTCAAATCCTAATATATTTACTTTTTTTGGTCGTAGAAGACCATTGAAAAGTCTTGCAAGGAATGGGTCAGCTTTTCTCATTCGCCAATCTCCTGCAGCCACAGTTGTCGCGTGGATTTTTACAAGTATTTCATTGTCCTTGGGTCTCGGTTTTTCTATCTCTTTAAGCTGAAGAACATCTGGGGGACCGTATTTTGTGTACACGACTGCCTTCATGAGTTTCCTCCTTACATTTTATCGAGGAATAGACTGAAAAATAAGATTATTATGTTCCTTTAATTATAATATAAATAATAAGTAGGAATATGTGTTTTTATAAAATTACAGTGCCTCCTTGTGGTAAAACAAGCTTAAACATAATTCGTGTTTTTTCAGACAGGAGTGTCATACAACATGATGTTATTGTAAATGAGTACAAGAAAGCTCAGGCATCACTATGACTGAGTTGAGTAGTTAAACAAGTAAGTATACAAGGATTGTGGAAATAATTCGTGGAAGTATTGTGGAATACAAATTAGAATGAATTAGCTAAAGATACTTTTGAAAGTGTTGAGTAAGATACTTTTCAAAAGGCTCTTTTCGTAAACTTTGTTGCTATTAGCAAATATAAGTAAAAATCGGTACTAGGATTTTTACGGTTTCTACCTTTCATTTGTTTAAGTGTTCAGTCTTTTTGAAAAAGGAAAAGAGCACGTTGCTGATTGATTTATTTAAATTAGATAATAACTGGCACAAATGACAGTAAATATTAGAATTAGAACAATGAGGGCGTTTATTTTTTTCTGTTTTTCTGAAGGGTACATAGTTTTCTTTGTATATGTATAAGCCGATCCATCACCTGGATAAAGATTTACCATTTTTCCACAGCTTAAAGTTGTAAACAAAATGACAATTGTTATTATAATGTAGGAAGCCGGAACATAACCATTCGTTTCGATGGATACTACCCCAAATGTATCAAAAACGGCAAATGGCGACATGCAGGCCAAGCCAAAAAAATACGATAGCTGCGACCTCAAGTTTTATGTTCAATCTACCTTGTGAAGATTCCAATTCTAAATTCCTCCTTTATTCGACATAAATATCATTTTAAATAAATCAATATTCATTGTGAATACATTTTTAGCTTGCAATCCTCTCATAAACACTCGATGTTTTCGTTGTAGGAGGTATGATCAATTCAACACTAATTTATCTCTTGGTTATTCCAATCATGTATGAACGGAAAAGACTGAGAGATTAAGCAGCCCTAACAGCCGCAGTTATCAGCGTAATAATATTAAATGGATGGTTTTGTATAAAAGCTAAATAATTTAATTGGTCCCTGAACTCTGGTATGTTAATACGTTACCACTCTGGGGGTCAGGCACTTTTCATTTTTAGCTGGTCGAGTGCCCTTTGGATAAAAATTTCAAGTGTGCCTCTTGTACCATAAATCGTTAAGGATAAATTTCCCCATAAAGAGAATCTTATTTATATATATCCTAATTTAATGTTAGTAAATTAAGTGTTTAATTATGGAGGAAAATAATAATGAATATTGCCGACGTTATGATCATCATTGTATTTGTTTTATTAGTTTTGTTTGTATTGGTCTTTTTAGTGGTTGGATTGTATTTATTATTTATCGACCGAACCCAAAAACAGCATCCAATTCTTCGCAATTATCCACTTTTAGGACGTGTAAGATACTTTTTGGAGACAATTGGACCAGAGCTTCGTCAGTACTTATATAACAGTAACGATGAAGGAAAGCCTTTTTCACGAAATGACTTTCAACATATTGTAAAACAAGCAAAGTATAAACGTAATGTGGTTGGATATGGTTCACAACGGGATTTTGAAGAACCTGGTTTTTATATTCGGAATTCCATGTTTCCTAAATTAACAGAGGAATTAAAAATGGACCAAGAGACAAAAGTAACGACGAATCGTTACCATTTGTTAAAAGAACCTTTATTTACACAGAAAAAAGAAGTGTTAGAGGAAAATGAATCATCCGCCTATTTATTAGACGATGAGGATGCGATCGTGATTGGAAAAAATATAAAGCACCCTTTCATTGTAAAAGGACAAATTGGGATGTCCGCCATGAGTTATGGTTCATTAGGTGATCATGCCATTACCGCACTCTCCAAAGGCTTAGCTATTGCGAAGGGGGCATGGATGAATACAGGGGAAGGCGGGCTTTCAGAATATCATTTAAAAGGCGGCGTAGATATCATTATGCAAATTGGCCCTGGATTATTTGGGGTAAGAGATAGAGAGGGAAATTTCAGCTGGGAAGCATTAAGGGAGAAAAGTCAAATCCCTGAAATAAAAGCGTTTGAGATTAAATTGGCTCAAGGGGCAAAGACACGGGGCGGTCATATTGATGGAGAAAAAGTAACAGAGGAAATCGCAAGAATCCGTATGGTAGAACCATTTAAATCCATCGATAGCCCCAATCGTTTTAAAGAATTTAGTGATTTCCCATCCTTATTTCATTTTATGGAACGGATTCGTGAGGAAACAGGAAAACCGGTTGGTATGAAATGTGTTATTGGAAGTATGCATGAAGCCGATGAATTGGCAAAAGCCATAAAAGATACGGGAAAAGGCCCCGATTTTATCACCGTAGACGGAGGTGAAGGAGGTACAGGTGCTTCTTATCAAGAACTGGCTGACAGTGTAGGATTACCTATTAAAGCGGCTCTGCCATTAGTAAACAATGCCCTCATAAAATATGGCGTCCGTGATCAAGTGAAAATCATTGCCTCCGGAAAACTATTTTCACCAGATCGAATCGCTATTGCTCTTGCGATGGGGGCGGATCTCGTCAATATTGCACGGGGATTTATGATTACAGTAGGTTGTATCCAAGCCCTAAAATGCCAATCAAATGCTTGTCCAGTCGGGGTAGCCACAACCGATTCCCATTTACAAAAGGCTCTTGTAATTGATGAGAAAAAGCATCGTACAGCCAATTATTTAATCAGTATGCGTAAAGGGTTGTTCCGCCTGGCTTCCGCAGCCGGTTTGGATTCTCCAGTGCATTTTAAACCTGAACATATCGTTTACAAAGATGAAAGAGATCATGTTTATTCATTAGAAGAAGTGTATCAATCTATTGTAAAGGGTGTTAATAATGAAGGCAGCTGAATTATTATTTAAGTGTTTAGAAGAAGAAGGGGTAAAATATATCTTTGGAATACCAGGCGAGGAAAATATCGATATTATGGATGCTCTTCTAGATTCAACGATTACGGCTTGATAAAGAATATGAGGGAATCCTAACTATTAATAATGGTATTGCTTCTGTTGAAGGAGTTAGTTTTAATACGAGCTTAAACGATGGTAATTATCGATTGTTAAATCAAATGGGATATCACTTTATTGATTTCGATAATACAAGAGAAAGTGAAATTGAAACCTGTATAAGTTAAGCGATTCCTTTTAATAAAGAAAAGGTAGCTAAAAAGGAAATTACTGCTTATAAGTGTAGGTTGGTTGGTTTGGAAAGTGGTGCTGCAACAAGTCTAGATATTAACAGTAAGATTGTGAGCATTGGTTTAAATGGAAATTACCTTGGCATTTTTCTAGATGGAGAATACATTTGTGGTATTGCTCAAGAAAATGATATAGATGAGAAACAAAAAAATTTCCTTAAGGATTACATTGGAACGGGATTCAAAGTTAGAGTTGAAAAAGAATCAAAAAGAAGTCAAACGGTAAATTTATAGCAGTATAATGTGGCTACCGCCACATGTGGTGAGATTATGAGGTTTTGCTAATTAACTAAATAATTTATCAATATGACACTGATCATTAACTTGGTCAGTGTCTTTTTTATGAAACAGAAAACCCTAGGCTAGGCCTAGGGTTCCAAAAAGCTTACAGCGTGGTATTAAAAAAACTCCTCCGTATTGCTAAAATATTTTTGGTTCGCCAACCAAAATATCAGCATACGGAGGAATTCTTATGTCTAAAAAAGACACTAATAGTTTAGCACACACAACTTGGAATTGTAAGTATCACATTGTGTTTGCACCTAAATACAGAAGACAAGTGATATACGGAAAAATTAAGAAGGATATTGGGGAAATACTCCGCACTCTATGTGAAAGGAAGGGAGTGGAGATTATTGAGGCGACAGCTTGTAAGGATCACGTACATATGTTAGTGAGTATTCCTCCAAAAATAAGTGTGTCCTCGTTTGTGGGTTATTTAAAAGGCAAAAGCAGCTTGATGATATTTGATCGTCATGCCAACTTAAAATACAGATATGGAAACCGAAAGTTTTGGTGTACAGGGTATTATGTGGATACAGTAGGAAGAAACAAAAAGGTAATTGAAGATTATATACGTAATCAGATTCAAGATGATGTAGTTGCAGAACAAATAAGTATGATGGAATATATTGATCCATTCACAGGTGAAGAGGTTAAGAAAAAGAAAAGATAATCAGTTGGAAGGCCTTTGAGGTCTGGCCAGTAAAAGTAGTGCAATTGGCGAACCATTCAGTAGCCCTTTAGGGTTTGGCCAGTAACAAAGGCTTCCAGCCGCAGAGAAAACCACCCGTTATCACGGGTGGTCGTTATTTATTGTTCTTTTTCAAAAAGGTATTTTATTTGTTGTCTCTCCCTCAACTATAAGATGCCTTTATGGAGAAGTACACCTAATCCAATAAAAATAAGCGAAAGGGAGATGTATTAAGTATGGAAGAAATAAAGGTAAATGAAACAATAAAGGAGATTCCTGGCTTTAATCGTTATTTATGTGACATTGAAAAAGGAATGATTTATAGAAAGACAATAGAAAAATTAAAGGGGAAGTGGCTTAAGCAAATTAAGCCTAATAGTGTTGGTTATTGCTATACTACACTGGTTAATGACTTAGAGGAATACGAAAGAATTTCTCTCCAGTGGTTAGTCATGTGTGCAGCTACAGAGAGTACCAAGGAATTTTTTCATTTCAAAAAATTTAGAGATTGATCACAGAGACAGAAATAAAGCTAATAACAGCATACATAACCTACGACTAGTTACAAAGAAGGTTAATCATGAAAATATTGAGGATAGAAAAAGCAAAGTTAGACTTTCCAAAAAGGATGTTCAATTTATTAAGGAATCCTTTTCAAAATGGGAAGGAAGAAAAATTGAATTTTATAAACTTATGGCAGAAAAGTTTGGTTGTGTTTGGCAGACGATTCAATACAATCTATTGGGTTATAGTAATAAAGGGGAAAATTAACTACATAAAAAAGGGTGGATCTTAAGTTTCTCCACCCATACACCAAGATTTACCTATTGTCGCGCTTCTGGTTGAATTCACCAGGACTAAGGGGAGGTTCTAGGTTCCCTTAGTTAAAATAATTATATGCCATTTCCTGTTTTTTTATGTCCCAAATAATGTGGACCCTGCGAACTTTGGAGAGTCTGAAGAGGCAGAGGGATTGTTACAGTAATTGATAAGATTACATATAGTATAAGGGAAGATTAATTTATATACATAAAATATCAGCCCCAATTGAGACTGATTCAAAAAAGTTAATAACGAGGGCTTCTAAAAGATCCAACTTTTTCAACGACATTTGGGTCAATTAATTTTGCCAATTGATCAACTGGCATTTTTTGAAGAAAATCAGCTAATGCATAATATTTAGCGAAGACTTCTTGTACTTCAGCTTAAGAATTAATTCCAAACTTTCTACTATGAAATTCAAATAATTGTGAAGCGGTCGTGTGGCTGGTGTTGATATAATAGAAAAGCAGTTGATATAGAAAAAATCTATACCATCTGCTTTTTTGTTTATAATAATACCATTCAGGACCGATTTTAGTTAAAATAAACATTGCCGATTTTCACAATAGTTTTTTACAAATAATAAATATCCAAATGTACTTGTGTTTGATAATAAGTTATTAAGCATGTTATAAGTGTAAAAGAAGTGGAACATCTGGCTTTATATTTTTTGACCGAGAGTTTGTAGTTGTATCCATAGTGAGAGGATTTGAGTTTGAAATGATAGATAATTTTTGGCGTGATTTACCACGACCATTTTTTGTACTTGCACCAATGGAAGATGTGACAGATGTTGTTTTTCGTCACGTAGTAAGTGAAGCCGGTCGACCGGATGTATTTTTCACAGAGTTTACAAACTCGGATAGCTATTGTCATCCAGAGGGCATGAAAAGTGTACGTGGCCGTTTGACTTTTACAGAAGATGAACAGCCAATGGTGGCACATATTTGGGGGGATAATCCCGAATATTTCCGTCAAATGAGTATTGGCATGGCAGAGCTAGGATTTAAAGGCATCGATATTAATATGGGCTGCCCTGTACCGAATGTGGCATCGAGAGGGAAAGGCAGTGGCCTTATTCTGCGTCCAAACGTTGCGGCAGAACTTATTCAAGCAGCAAAAGCGGGAGGACTGCCTGTTAGCGTGAAAACACGACTTGGCTATAAGGATGTTAATGAGTGGGAGGATTGGCTAACGCATATTTTAAAACAGGATATTGCGAACCTTTCTATTCATTTACGTACAAGAGAGGAAATGAGCCAAGTAGATGCGCATTGGGAGCTAATTCCGGAAATCAAAAAATTACGTGACCATATCGCACCAAATACACTATTAACAATCAATGGAGACATTCCTGATCGTCAAACTGGGCTGCAGCTTGCTGAACAATATGGTATTGATGGCGTTATGATCGGGCGAGGTATTTTTAAAAATCCTTTTGCTTTTGAAAAAGAGCCAAAAGAGCATAGCAGTAAAGAATACCTTGATCTTTTAAGACTGCAGCTTGATCTTCAAGATCAATATGCAGAAGTACTGCCACGTTCAATCACAGGGCTTCATCGCTTTTTCAAAATTTATGTCAAAGGATTCCATGGAGCTGGTGAATTAAGAAATCAATTGATGAACACGAAATCAACAGATGAAGTGCGTGCATTGCTTGATAACTTTGAAAAAGAATGTTGATGGGACAGGGACAGAAAGTGATGTAACTCTCAAAAAGTTAGAGAAAAAAGAATCACATCTACTCATGTGTACTTATTTTATTCAGTTTCAAGTTCCTTTGCAGCCGGCAGCTTTTGTATTGATAAAGTCTGTTTTCTGAAAGAAAAAGGTCTTAAGAATGTAAGAAACCCTTTGCTAGTTTTAGCAAAGGGTTTATGTATGTACTAGTAATATATAGAGAAGCGTAATCATTTAAAGAACATTAACGGTGCCTGACCCCGGATGCGTTGATACTTAATGCATAAGGGGCCAGGGACCTTTTTTCATGATTTCAATTGTTTTAGTAAGATAAAAATCCTATGAAAAAACCTTCAAAATTTTATTGCAAAGGATTGGTTATTATTGTGAGTAATAAGACATATATATTAGACAGGTTATTGTCTAGGGTAGAGATGCGGAGATTCCCTGTGATCAATAAATTGCATGACACTTCTTTGTGATGCAGTTATTGTTCATGGGTTTTTTTATGAAAAAATGGATATTAAGGGGGAAATGGCATGAAGGGTAAGTTTTTATCATTCGTTTTAGTTTTACTGGTTGTCCTTGCCGGATGCAGCAGTGACACTGAAGTGGGAGAAACGGCTGAGATTGATTTCTGGTTCCCGGTTGCGGTTGGCGGGGACGTTGCGAACATTGTTGATGGAATAGTAGAAGAATTCGAGAAAGAAAATCCTGACATCAAGGTCAATGCAAAGTATGGCGGCAGTTATGCTGAAACGATGACACAGGTGATGGCGTCAGCGCAGGGAGGGAATCCGCCTGAACTTGCTGTTTTATTCTCAATCGATCTATTCACATTACTTGAGAACGACCTGATTGAGGAAGTGACACCTTTGTTTGACGAAGAGTACTTAAATGATTTTTACGATGGATTCATGGCTAATTCTTCTATCGGAGATAAGGTATACAGCTTGCCATTCCAGCGCAGTACAATCGTCCTATACTACAACAAGGACGCATTCAAAGAAGCCGGACTGGATCCGGAAGCTCCACCTGAAAACTGGAATCAGCTGGTGGAATACGGGAAGAAGCTGACGAAAAATGGCGGTAAGGACCAATGGGGTCTTGAAATCCCGAGTACTGGATACCAGTACTGGATGTTCCAGGCTTTAGCACTTCAGACTGAAGACAACATCATGTCTGAAGATGGAAAGAAAGTGTATTTCAACGCACCTTACGCAAAAGAAGCGATGGGTTACTGGTTGTCCCTTGGAAAAGAGCATAAGATCATGCCGGAGGGTGTCATTGAATGGGCGACAGTTCCTTCTGACTTCTTGAGCGGAAAAACAGCGATGATGTACCACACGACAGGTAATCTGACAAATGTGAAGAACAATGCAGACTTTGATTTCGGTGTATCATTCCTGCCGGCAAATAATCAGTATGGATCCCCGACTGGAGGAGGAAACATCTACTTGTTCAAAGATCTTCCCGAAGCTAACAAGGAAGCTGCGATCAAGTTCATGAAATTTCTTACGGAACCTGAGCGTGTAGCTCAGTGGTCTATCGATACAGGATATGTCGCCACTAGAGAATCTGCTTATGAAACGGACTTGTTGAAAAAGTATGTAGAGGAATTCCCGCCTGCACTTGTTGCCCGCGAGCAATTGGAATATGCGGATAGCGAATTGGCAACTTACCAAAATGGTGAGGTGCAGAAAATTTTCAATGATCATATTCAATCGATCTTGACTGGCCAAAGCTCAGTTGACGAAGGATTGGAAAAAGCTCAGGAGAAAGCAGAAGAAGTGCTGAAGCCTTTTCAGAAATAAAGCTGCAGCAGTGGACTGAATGGAGTGGAGCTCAAGTGAAAATATGCTGACTTGGGCTCTCTTTATTCACAAGAAAGGTGGGTTAGATCTGATGACAACGAAGCGAAGAAAAATCAGTTCCGGAACGAGGCACAATCTATTCGCCTACGGATTACTGTTTCCTTCTTTCATTTTTTTAACTATGTTTACGTTTTACCCAACTCTCAAGTCGATCCAGTTAAGCTTCTACAGTGGTCCGATGACCCGGCTGCAGTTTTCCGGATTGGATCAGTATAAAGAAGTTTTTGGAGATGAGATATTCAGGAAAGTCATCCTGAATAACATCATCTTCATGATTGGGACAGTGCCAACGAGTTTGTTCCTAGCGATGTATCTTGCCATCTGGCTGAATAAAAAAATGGCCGGAAGCTCATTGCTTAGGACATCGTTTTTCTACCCGACAATCATTCCGTTAATTGCGGTAGCGAATATTTGGCTTTTCATTTACACCCCTCAGTACGGACTGCTCGATAACTTCCTTCATTTGTTCGGAGCAGGGGACACGAACTGGCTGGGGAATCCCAATACAGTAATGATTGTGATGATTGTAATGATCATTTGGAAAGATGCCGGTTTTTATATGATTTTTTATTTAGCTGGTTTGCAAAATTTACCGAGAGATGTCTATGAAGCGGCTGAGATCGAAGGGGCGAAACCGCTCCAGATGTTCCGTCATATCACGTTCCCGCTGCTGATGCCGACGACGCTGTTCGTCATGATCGTGGCGATTACGAATTCATTCAAGAACGTCGACCACTTGTACATTATGACTAAGGGTGGACCGGATAATGCCAGCAACCTACTGCTCTATCATATCTATGAAGCGGCATTTACGAACTGGGATCTTGGCAAAGCTGCCGTTCTGACCGTGATTTTGATTGTCATCATGCTGGGGGTCACAGCATTCAACTATTTGTATCTTGATCGGAAAATCCATTATTAAGGAGGGGAGAATCGATGAAAAAACTGAACTATGGCATCATTATTGTTCTTGGGATCATTTCTTTTATCCCGCTGCTTTGGGTAATCATTACTTCTTTCTCTCCCGGGAATCAAGTGATCAATGGAGGTTTTCCGTTCTGGGTCTCAAACCCAACAGTTGAAAACTATGTGAAAGCGTGGGAGACTGCACCATTTATCCAATACTACATCAATACGTTCGTCATCGTATTTGGCGTGCTGATTGTCCAGTTGTTCACGATTACGCTTGCGGCTTATGCTTTTGCACGGGTGAACTTCAAAGGAAAAAATGTACTGTTTATCTTGTTTTTGCTCCAGCTGATGATTCAGCCTGAAATTCTGTTGTTTCCGAACTACCAGGTTATTAGCCAGCTTGGGCTCGTCAATACGAAGCTGGCCGTCATGATGCCGTATTGGGCATCAGCATTCGGGGTGTTCCTGTTACGCCAGACTTTTAAGCAGGTCCCGTATGATCTCGATGAAGCGTCGAGAATAGACGGCTGTAAATGGTATCAGACGCTGTGGCATGTATACATTCCATCGGCTAAACCGACATATATTGCGTTTGCGCTCGTGTCCGTCAGTCACCATTGGAGTAACTTCATGTGGCCGTTGATTATCACGGATTCTGTCGAGTCCCGACCGTTGACCGTCGGACTTGCCTTGTTTGCGCAATCGTATGAAACGGGAGCACAATGGGGAATGGTCGCTGCAGGTACGGTAATGGTCATCATGCCATTAGTAGTTGCTTTCTTCATTTTCCAAAAACAATTCGTATCAAGCTTCATGCATTCAGGAATTAAATAGGTGGTGGTTAAATGGATATTCATTTTTTGGGAACAGGAAGTGCCTATCCCGGTTCCAATCGCGATAATACTTCAATTTGCTTTTCGAATGACGGTTATCATGTCCTGGTCGATGTCAGCGGCAATCCTTGCAGGAAACTGAAGCAGATGCAGCTGGACTTAAGTGAGCTCGATGCAGTGGTGTTCACCCATTTTCATATCGACCATATTTATGGGTTGCCATCTTTGCTGTGGGGGATGTGGCTGGAAGACAGGAAAAAGCCTTTACGGATTTTTTGCGATTACCGTAATGAGAAAAAGCTTCACGAATGGCTGGCGACAATGGAAGCTGACAAGTGGCCGATCGCCTTTTCCATTGAGGTGGAAACATTTAATGGTGATCAGGAAGAGGAGCTGTTGTCATGCGGGGAGATGACGTTTTCCTGTTTTAAAGCGCTTCATTCTGTTCCTACTGTTGGGCTGGAGGTACGATGCCCTGGTCGAGTAGTTGTTTATTCAAGTGATACGGAAATCAACGAACGAATCGGACAGTATGACCATATAGATATGTTAATTCATGAGGCGACGTCTGCCCGTAAAGTGGCCGGTAACCACAGCAGTCTCGTTGAAGTTGTAGAGAAGTATGATTTGGATAAGATCGGTGAGATTGTGTTAGTCCACTTATCAGATAAAGAACCATATGAAGAAGAGGTGTCAAGGCTTAGCATCTTAAAGGTCGTCATCGGCCAAGACCTGATGACGAAAACAGTATAGGTGAATAGAAACAAGGATAGAGATGAGGAGATTCCTTGGGTTTGGCGACATCCAATTATTAAATTGGAGAAATCGTCATGCTCAAGGAATTTTTTATTGCAGTCTAACGGGCAGTATGACACCCACTGATTGAAGTTTCACTTTATTGGATGGAGGAGACCAATGAGAAACCTGAAAGGATATATTTTTGACTTGGATGGCACCGTATATCTTGGGAATCAACTGATTGAAGGAGCAGATACCGTGATCAATTCCCTTCTCAATGAGGGGAAGAAAGTGTTATTCCTTACAAACAAGACGATTGAATCGCGTCAGCGTTATGTGGAAAAGTTACGCGGCTTCAAGATCAATGCGAGCCTGGAGAACATTTTGAATCCGACACTTACCTTGATTGAATATTTACTGGAACACCATCCTAATGCCACGCTGTATGTGATTGGAGAGCAGCCAATCAAAGATGAACTGGCACTTGCCGGATTTCGGGAAGGGCTGGCACCAGCAGAGGTCGACGTCGTTGTGCTGTCATGGGATCGAGATTTTCACTACGATCATTTGAATTTTGCCTATCAGTCCGTAAAGCTTGGTGCAAAGATGATCGCAACCAATCCTGACAGAACCTGTCCCATGGAGGTCGGCGATGTTCCGGACTGTGCCGGAATGATTGGTGCGGTGGAAGCGGTTGCTGGGAAAACGATTGATGTACAGATCGGAAAGCCATCCATTCTAACGATTGAAACAGCATTGGAAATTTTGCAGCTTAAGCCGGATGAATGTGTGATGATCGGCGATCGCCTCGAAACGGATATCCGGATGGGAATCGAAGCTGGAATGAAAACAGTACTTGTACTTAGTGGGATTACTACTGAGGAGGACTTAATGGTTTCTCCGTGGAAGCCAGATTATGTCTTACCCTCGGTGAGTGGATTGCTATCGTTAAAATGATATTAAAAAAGGAAGCGGTAATAGAATCCCGCTCCCTTTTTTGTGTTATTCGATTCCTTTATCTTCCTTCATCAATTTCTTCATATCGATTTTGAGCATCCGGTCCATCGGGTAGGTGGTCGTATAGCGGTATTTATCTGCTCCGGACTCAAACACGACGTAGAGTTCTTTTTGTACTTCTACGATTCCTTCTGGCATCGGTATAGCTTCGATACTTTGGCGCGGTTTAGCAGTGTGTCCATCAAGGAACCATAGTGGTACTTCTTTTCCTTCGACAGTGGCATAGGAATGAGGGTCTTCTTTTAACGGGTATTCATAACGATACAGTACACTGTCGTTTGCTCTTCCGTAGGATGTACTTAGCTTGATGCCATTCCTTGCTGCTTTTTGTATAATTGCGCCTTGGACTTTTCCAGTCGTTGAAAGGACGTAATCCGGAACAGCATTGTGCTCATGTGAGCCATCCCAATGCGTTTCAGCAAGCATATCGTTGTTTCGTTCCAAATTGAAACCGATCATCCAGGCGTAGTGCATTACTCCATCTCTGTTTTCAATATGGTGAGATGGATCAGTCGGATAGGAGCTTGCCTCATAGAATTCTCCGACCCAGAGAATGCCCTCATCATAAACGGTGTAAGCCGCCTCGACCGGTAATGGTATTTGTCTTGTGAACTGGATTTCTCCGTTATTTTCCGCTTCTGCTAGATCACTTAAATTGAAGCTGAACAAGTAATTCTCTGAAGCTACCCAGCCATGATCACGACTGACGGTAACGCCACCAGCATGACCGGTATATGGTGAGCCATCGGTATTGTATAGGACGACGGATTTCACCAGTTTGCCTGTCGTGCGATCTGTTACGGTAATGGTACCAGGCCGAATTCCATCATCGACATAGCTTATGGTAAGCAGCCAGTCTTTTTTCTTATAATAGGTTAATCCTTGGGGGACCAGTCCTTGCGCTAGTCCTGCCATCACCGGTCCGTCCGAACTGATATCCCATAGACCTTGATAGGCAGGATCTTTTTGATGTTTCCATCGTTCAAGCTGAGTAATGATTTGGTGTTCTGGTGTTACTTGTACAGGGGCCGATTTTTCCGATACATTCCCTGATGTATCCTCTGCGCTTACTTGTAATGAGTACGTTTGGCTGCCGATTAACATATAAAGGGGAAATTCTGTCTGTGATGCATCTACTGAATATTCGAAATGGCCATCTTTGTAAATATGATAACGGAATAGATCTGTTTGTTCGGAAGATGCATCCCAGGTCAATGCAGCATTTCCGCTGCCAGCAGTCGCCTCCAGGTTGACCGGTGGATGCGGTGCTTCTTTATCTATTACTGGACGAGCTGGGGCTTGATCTTCTACCAGCCATCCCGGAGTCGGGTTTTGGTTTATTGATAATTTTTCCATTGTCCGTGTATTGTCCTTAGGATAGGTAAAGGTGACTGTTTTCTTTAGAAAAACGTCCTCTGCTGCATAATCCGCTCTGACGATTTCGTGGCCATCGGGGTCATAAACGGTTAGTGTGTTACCGCCATTGACTAGCCCCCCGATGTTGCCAAGGATGATTGTATTCTCTTCTTTTAAATACTTACTTTTGTAGGAAAAGAAATAGTTATAGTTAAATGCATCCAGTGAAATAGGGCTGATTGATGCGGTTCTTGTCCAGACCACTACTGTTTCCCAAGGCTTCAAAATGTATGCTTCCTCGATTTCTTCGTCCCAATTGTGGGAGGCGAATCGATATCCTTTAAGGTCGATTGGATCCGGGCTATTGTTATAAAGCTCAAAGTATTCAAATGCATCATAACCTGCGTAGTTATCGGTATTAGGAATCAATTCCGTGATCAACAGGTTGGGTGGGCTTGCATCTTCTGCCTTGGCGTTTTGTGCTGGAATTAATACCATTCCGATTCCTAAAACGAGAATAAAAGCAGCTACCCAGCTAATTGATTTAATTTTCAACTTACTTCCTCCTTTTGAAAAGGTTATTTTTGTAAAAATGAAAAGAACCCCATGACAACAGAATGTACGATCATCGTACACACAATTGGCACAGGGCTCTCTTCATCTCCACCCACTATTTTATTACCTAATTTAATCATATGGGAGCTTTGGTGTGACAATGCATATTTGGTAGGATATTTAATTATATTCTGAATTATTAGAATAATACTTGATGTGGAGCAGCAAATGTTTTATAATAGAAGTAACGAAAATATACTTCGGCTTGTAGGAAGAGCAAAAGAGATCACCTATGAAGCGAACACTATAATTTCCTCACTTTTAGTGGGGAGATTTAGCATTCGTTTCATGGCGTGGTCTCTTTTTATCGTGAAGGGAGTTGGTTGGATGGCGGTTTACATGGAGTATATGACTGAATTCTTCTGGCAGCATGAGACTTATTTTCGGATTGTGGTCAGTGCTGTATTAGGATTTTTAATCGGATGGGACAGGACATCGAAAAATAAGCCGGCTGGTTTAAAAACGTATACGTATGTATCTGTGGCATGTACACTGATTACGATTGTTTCGATCGAAAGTGCGGAGCTGCTAAGTCAGCCGGATAGCGGAAAAGTGATGGATCCTATGCGTCTGGCAGCACAGATTGTATCAGGTCTGGGCTTCCTTGGTGCAGGTGTGATCTTGAAAGACGGGTTGAGAGTAAAGGGGCTGACTTCAGCTGCGATGATCTTTTACGCTGGGGGAGTCGGGATTGGAATTGGAGCAGGATTTTATACCATCGTCATCTTCGCAACGTTGGTTACATTCACCATTACAAAGATAGGAAACTTCTTTGAAGAGAGGGAGATTACGAGAGTGCGTTTTCCAAGGTTTAAGAAAAAAAGAAAGACAGTAGAAGAAAATGAGGAAGAGGTTGGAACTTGAAGTGAGATTGAGCTCAACTCCTGTGAATTGAGCTCTATTTGGTTATAGATCCAGATTCCAGAGCTTTGGATCACCAGAGGAAATGGCGAGTGCGCCGGCCCCTAATCCATTCAGAATATCTTCCTTATTACTGATCAGGCCACCAGCAATGATTGGCAGCGCTGTCATTGTCGTCAGTTTATCAATGACAGATGGCATTAGACCAGGAAGAACTTCGATTGCATCCGGCTTACAATTATGTGCGATATCGATACCCTTGACAAGAGCATTGCCGTCAATAAGAAAAAGGCGCTGGATCGTCATTAGGCCTTCTTCCTTTGCATATTTAATCAGGTTGCTCTTCGTTGTGATGATGCCGGCTGGCTTCCAGATTTCTGCTATGTATTTAATGGCACTCTTTGTGTTGGACAGTCCATCGATGAAATCAATATGAATGAAGGTAGTTTTGCCGGCTTGTTTTAGTTTTTTCAGGTATCCATTCATCGTAATCAAATTTCCAGTAAGGATGAAGACGATGTTGGCTTTTGACCGGACTGCCTTTTCCAGGTCGTCTTCTTCCTTGATTGATGCAATCACTTGTGATTGGACAATGTCAATAATGTTTTGTTTCATCTGCTATGCTCCTTTAATAGTCTGAATATTCTTTATTATAGCATAAATTTGAACTGGTTAGTTACTTTTACAGTGGGTGATTAACGTATCGTTAATCATTAATTTATTCATCCAGGGCAAGAATGGAATAACTGCAAACTATCGTAGTTTATAAGGAATATAAAGAATATAAAGATATGATTTGACAATTATAGAGTGAGATCTTTCCCTTTAAGGTTTTTTAGTTAAACAGCAATTTTAAGGTGTAAACTCACCAAATCTCATGTATTGCGACATATATACAATACAAGTAGAATGCAGAATGGAAGGAGCTGAGTTGACCTCGGGTTAGTACGTCAATGATTAAGAAAGGCACTACTGCTCTCAAGAATACCTTTTCTGCTTACCTCTCATTTTCACTATATAAATTAACCACACCCTCAGCCATCCCCCTCACACTTCTCCTAAGTGAAACAGGCTTTATAATCTTAATTTGATCCCCGAACCCAAGTATATACTCACGTGCCTCTTGTTCAGTATCAAAGCATAGGCTTGCAGGAATCCAACCATTTTCCTTAGGGGCATCCGTGTGCAGAACCTGTACAAATCGCCCAGTAAAATTAATCCGCTGAATGATGGCTGGTGAAATCTCCACATCAACCTCAAACCGCGGCAAACTGCTAATGAATTTCTGCTTCGATTCCTGCCAATATTCAGCGAGATCAAAGTCATTCGGCCTGCTGAATTTCTCATTAATAAGTTCTGCATCCACTATTCTCGAAACGCGATAGCTCTTTATCTGTTCGTCAGATTCAGCGATTAGATACCAGGTGTTCCCTTTAGCTACCAGTCCTAATGGTTCAACGACTCTTTCAATCGTTTGTTTATCCGCCTTTTCGTATTGGATTTGAAGTTTTTTCTCCTCCCAAACAGCCTGCTGCAGAATTCCAAATGACTGCATTTCTCGTGGGGATTGCCTCCACGTGCTGGTATCGATATGAATCCGATTAGAAACGTCTTTCACATCGTCTTTCAGTGGAGCAGGAATGGCCGCCAGGAGTTTCTGGCGTGCTTCTTTCCAATCATCGCTGATTCCAAGATCCGTAAGGTGTTGGAAGGAGGGGGAAAGAAGCAATGTTTTGATTTCATCGGCTTTTAACCCGGTAAGATTTGTTCTGTATTTTTCAAGAAGTCTCTATCCGCCAAATTTTCCCCGTTCAGCAAGGACAGGGATGCCTGCAGCGCTTAAGGCTTCCATATCCCGGTGTATGGTTCGTTCCGTTACCTCCAATTCTTTTGCCAATTCCCTCGTGGTCATTCTTTCGTTATTTTGAAGCAATAATAATATAGAAATGAGTCTGTCCGCGCGCATGCTGTTCACTCCTGGTCATTATAAAATGGTTTTCGTTTTAAATATGACATTGGATGTCAACATTATTGATTATAGTATAGATATAACACAAAAGGGGGCAGATAGGAATGACGTCATTAAAAGGAAAAGTAGCATTGGTTGCCGGCGGAACACGGGGAGCTGGCCGCGGCATTGCAATGGAACTCGGAGCTGCAGGTGCGACGGTTTATGTTACAGGTCGTACGACACGAAATCAGGTTTCGGAATATGGGCGTAAGGAAACAATTGAAGAAACTGCTGAATTAGTCAATGAACTGGGTGGTATTGGAATTCCTGTCCAGGTGGATCATCTAATACCTGATCAGGTGCAGTCTTTGATTGAAAGAATTGAGAAAGAACAGGGTAGGCTGGATATCCTCGTCAATGATATATGGGGAAGTGAGTATTTGATGGAATGGGAGATTCCGGTTTGGGAGCATTCCCTGGAGAAGGGGATGAGAATGCTTCGTTTGGCGATTGATACGCATATTATTACAAGTCATTATGCCCTTCCTCTCTTGATCAAAAACAAAGGGGGATTAGTTGCCGAAATCACAGACGGAACAGAGGAGTACAATCAAAATCGCTACCGTCTGTCTCTGTTCTATGATTTGGCAAAAAGCTCGGTTATCCGCATGGCCAAAGCGTTGGCACATGAGCTTTCTCCTTATGAATGCACAGCGGTTGCTGTTTCACCTGGATGGATGCGTTCTGAAATTATGCTGGAGGTGTTTGGGGTAACAGAGGAGAACTGGAAGGATGCCGCTGAAAAGGAACCTCATTTCGTGATTTCTGAAACACCAAGGTATATAGGGCATGCGATTAGCGCCATAGCAAAAGATCCAGATAAAAAACGCTTGACTGGCCAGTCCTTTTCAAGCGGACAGCTGGCGAAAATGTATCATTTTCATGACTTGGACGGTTCTCAGCCAGATGCTTTCAGATATCTGGTTGAGGTCCAGGAGGCGGGGAAACCTGCCAATGCCGAGGGATACAGATAATTTTTAATATTTTATTGAAAACTCCTTTTTAGAATTTCTGGAAAAGGAGTTTTTTGTTTTATAAGCGGAACCTGACTTTTTATCCAAATTTTGGTGAACAATATCACTTTAATGGTTATAATAAAAACAAGAATATAAATATTATCAGGCATACATAGAGGGGAGAATGATCTTGATAATCCCAGCAAAAAATAATCCCATTTTACCTTCAATGATAATAAAAAAAGACATAGAATCTATCGTTAACTGGTTCGAACAGCATCAGCGATCCTTTTATGCACTCGGCTGGTCCTATCTTAGGAATCAACACAATATAGAGGAGCTTTTTTATAGGGCAATTTTAAAAGTGCAAAAGGAGCTGCCAAGGTTTACAAGCAGCACATCTTTTGAAATATGGGTTTTAACTATTTTTATACATATCTGGCGGGAGCTTTCTCTTGATAAAAGTTTACAAGCTTCAGAGGAAAGTGATCCCCATCAGGAATTATTTAATGCCCTCTATCAGTTAAAAGAGAAGGAAAGAGAAGTACTGGTCTTAACATACATAAAAGGACTCTCTAAGGAGGAAACAGCACAGCTTCTCCAAGTTCCAGCTGAACAGGTTAAAGAGCTTTTATTCTCTGGAATCCAGTCACTCAGAAAAGGAATGGGATATGGAGAGCATTATCATGGCTGTATAGAGTATCAAGGACTTTACGTTGATTACCTGGAAAGAAAATTGGAACGGCTTGCAAAGATTGATTTTGAAATGCATATTTATCATTGCAGTGATTGCCAAGAGGATTTAGCAGCCTTTCAGGAAGTCATTTTGAACTTTACTGATACCATTGAGAAATTCAGTGTACCCGCTGGTTTTATGGAAAATGTCAAAGAACGGATTGTGGAAAGGGAAAGTCGCATACAGCAAAAGAAGAATAAACGTAAACGAATTGGACTTATTGCCGCAGGTATATTTGCCTTAGTCATGTGTGCAGGAATTTTCACAGGTGCCTTTTCAAAGCTCTACTATACATGGACAGAGGAAGATCTGGAGCTGCTCGCCTTTCTTCAGGAGGATGTTGGTAAAGGGCTGAATCTGGAAGCGGAAAGCGAGGGGGTTAAAATAAAGATTAAGAGTGCGATAGCCGATGATATTCAGACGCTTATTTTCTATGAGATAGAAGATACAAATGAAAACAATCAGTATATGATGAACATTGATGATGGAGTATTTATAGAGAATGAACGGGAAATCATGGTCACAAATACCTATCCAAGGTACTTTCCTCCTGATATTGAATCGGATCTTAATAATAAGGAAAAGAACATTTATCATGGGAAGATGAGTCTCAGGCCTCTGAAAGGGGATAAAGGTACAATTAAACTCAAAATAAATAAAGTTATGGAATTAATGCGTAACACCTCTGATCCTTATATGAATTTGGAGCCTGTAACCGGGGAATGGAACTTTGAGATCCCCGTAACAAAGCAGCCTTCCACTGAGTATGCATTGAATGAAAAAATTGAACTCGAGGGAGTTCCGGTTCGGCTGGATAAACTAATTCTTGCACCAACAGCGACAATTCTTCAATATGCCATTAATAATGAGCAGTCAGAGAAGCGGATAGACATTATCAATTTTAATAATCTGGATATTAACAATAAAATTGTGAAAGCTGATCTCTATGGCAATTCTTATGTACATGAACAACCGGATATGAACTGGAATAATTTCCAGGCTTATTTTGAGCCTCTTTTTGAAAAAGAAACTAAAGAGGTTAAGGTTCATTTTGGCAGTGTGTATTTATCAATCGAAGATCATAAAACGATCAAACTTGATGATTCCAGGGAATATCCGCAAACCTTTGAATATGCAGGCAGCACCATTTCAATTGATAAGGTGGAAATTGGTCAGCCGACCACTGTTATCTTTAGCAATCATGAAATTAAGAATCGAGCGTATGAATCGCTTCATTTTAATATTGTGACTGAGGAAGAGGGAAATAATTCAATGGATATTGACTATGAAGGAGTCATTGTTGATAAAAATGGGAAAGAATATGATATGAATGGGATAACACCTATTATATTCGAAGAGATTGAACAGCCCCGCCATTTCTTTACCGTTCAAATTATAAAGATACATGGTAATAAAGTGATTCCTGAAAATCTGGATATAACTGGATATAGCACTACTAAATATTTGGATGATGTGGTGAGGATTTCGTTGGATTAGAGTTATTTAGAAGAAAAGATAAGGAGTCATATGAATTAACTAGCACTTTATGTAAAGCAGGGACCTGGATGGGTTTCCTGTTTTTTTATGCTTAAAATAAAAATGGAAACTATTGCAAAATATTTTTATATATTGTATATATAGTATATATACAATATATAAAAATGTGTGGGTGAAACTTTAGATTCAAATTTAACAATGTGGCAACTTATTTCGAGATGAGGGATCGACATGCAAATCATAATTTCCAACAGTTCAAAGGAGCCGATTTATGAACAAATTACGAATCAAATCAAATCGTCTATTTTAGCAGGTGATCTGAAGGAGGGAGCATCATTGCCTTCTATTCGCCAGCTTGCAAAGGATTTACATATTAGTGTGATAACGACGAAACGCGCCTATGAGGAACTGGAGAAGGCGGGATTTATTTATTCGATTGTCGGAAAGGGTTCTTTTGTCGCAGAGCAAAATTTAGAGGTTATGAGAGAGAAGAAGCTGAAGGTCATTGAGGAGCAGCTGAGTGCCGTCATAACGAATAGCAGAGAAATTGGTCTGACACTTGATGAGCTGCAGGAATTAATGAAGATTTTATATGAGGAGTGAGAAAATGGAAAATGTAGTGGAACTAAAAAACGTGACAAAACAATTCAAAGATTTTTCAGTTAAAAATATTGATTTGCAAGTAAAGAAAGGCTTTATAACAGGTTTATTGGGGCAAATGGTGCCGGTAAGTCGACCACAATCAAAATGATGATGAATCTATTAAAGCCGGACGCTGGGGAGATAAACATTTTTGGTCTGGATTACAAGAATCATGAGAAGGCGATCAAGGAGCGCATTGGATTTGTGTATGACGGAAATGTATTTTTTGAAGGACTGAACTTGAGAGATATAAAACGCATTGTAGCACCAGCATACAAACACTGGGATGATACACTGTTTTATCAATATATTGAGACATTTGGATTGCCTCTTAATAAAGCAATCAAAACGTTCTCAAAAGGAATGCAAATGAAGGCATCATTAGCAATAGCACTTTCACATCAGGCAGAGCTGATTATTATGGATGAGCCTACAGCAGGCTTAGACCCCATTTTTAGAAGAGAGCTGCTGGGTCTTTTACAGGAATTAATGATCGATGGGAGCCGTACCATTTTCTTCTCGACGCATATTACAACAGATTTAGATCGTATTGCAGATTATATAGCTTTTATGCAGGGTGGGGAACTAGTATTAAATCAGTCTATGCACGTCATAGCTGAAAACTATGCGCTTGTTAAAGGCGGATTGGACCTTCTGGATAGAGACACGGAAAAGGACTTTGTCCATATTCATCGTGCACCAACAGGATTCCAGGCATTAACTGCCAATGTGAATGCGGTGAAAAGTACGTTTGGAAACACAGTTGTCATTGAACGGGCTTCTCTGGAAGATATCATGTATTACTTTAAAGGAGGAGTACACTATGTTTAATTTAATCAGACGTGATATTATCCTGCAGAAAAGGCAGTTATTGATTTTTCTTCCTTTTATTTTATTTTTTATTATGATGGGCGCTCAGCCTGCTTTAATTTTTCTTGTTGCCAGTATCTTCATTCCCTTTAACACTTACGCTTATGATGAAAAGGCAGAGACCAATATATTGCTAAATTCCTTGCCTTACACACGCAGGGAAATTATCGCATCGCGCTATCTTGGTGCAATCCTATATATGATTCTGTCAATTGGGATCGCAAGTTTGGCTTTGGCTGCTTTTAATAAACCTTTTTCATTTACTGATATTGCGATTGGCAGCGGCTTATTCTTATTATTTGCTGCGTTTACCTTCCCATTATTTCATCTATTAAAATCGGGTTATATTACTACTGCCGTTCTTATAAGTTTCCTTCTTTTAACATATTTATCTGGGCCTATTGTGTCGTTTGTTAACGAAAACTTAACGGTTATCACTGATTTTATTTTCAGTTTATCCATCCAGACCTTGTATGTTGGAGCAGCAGCTGTAATCATGACTTTCTATGCTGTTTCCTGGGGAGTTACCACTTTCATTTACCAGCGAAAAGCGTTCTAAGTGAGGCTCTTTCACAAGGTATTAAATATGAAAAAATGCCTGCCTCTATTTGTGCGAAAAGTTGGGGCAGGCACGTTATGCCTTTTTCTTACCACCAGCTTATTCAACAAAAGGGGCAGGGTACTCTCAAACCTCATTTCCTATATCAACCAACATTGACGCCACCAATTCTCCCCGTATCTTCGTAATATGCCCCTCCATCAATTCTTTTGCTCTATCCCCATTCCCTGAAGCGATAGCAAGGTAAATTTCCTTATGTTCTACTAGGGTATCCTCGTAACGGGACGGGTCCTTAAAGCGATGCTTCTGGGTAGCCTTAATCGTATCCTCCATATGACCTTTTAAAGTATGTATCAGCTCAATGAAAATTGAATTATGAGTTGCTTCAGAAATTCCAATGTGAAAGTCAAGGTCTGCTTTTAGCCCCAGGTCTGGATTCTGTTTAGATAGTGCCATTTGGTTTAGTGCTGTACGCATCTTTTCCAGGTCTGCTGAAGTAGCTCTTTTGGCTGCAAGAAAGGCAGATTCTACTTCTAGTGCACGCCTGAGCTCAAGCATTTCATATACGAGTGGATTTTGTGCTTGGACAGCTGTGATAATTTCTTCTTTTCTGGATTGGAAGTCAGGGACTTTAACATAGCTTCCGCCTCCTTGACGGATTTCAATGAGTCCATTCTGTTCAATGGTCCTAAGGGCTTCTCTTATGGTTGTCCGGCTGACATTGAATTGGCCTGCCAGTTCTCTTTCTGAAGGCAGTCGTTCACCTGGATTAAGATTTCCCGCAAGATAGCATTCTTTAATTTTATCTACTAGAACCAGATAGGTCTTTTTCTTCTCCGCCATTTACCGTAACCTCTTTTCAAAATAGGCCTCATTAAACTGTCCTAAATGTAACAGACCTAAAATCTATTAAGCAAGACTAAAAAAATAATAAAATTAATAATTGAATTTTTCTGATAAGTTAGTATAATTGACTTAACTTGTTGGACCAATTATATCATTGGTTTGACCAAATTTTTAGCAGAAGAAAGAAGGAGTTAGGATGGAAACAGCTAGCATGAGCCTCTTACATGCTTTAAAAGAGGTTCTTTCTGAGCAGCAGGTAACAGAAAATCAGACAGTAAGAGAATTGCATGGCAGGGATGAATCATACCATAAGGAGAGCCTTCCTGACCTTGTTGTATTTCCAGAAACAGCACAGCAGGTCAGTGAAATCGTAAAGCTGGCAAACAAATATGAAGTGCCAATAGTTCCTTTTGGACTGGGATCCAGTCTTGAAGGGCATGTCATACCTTACGAACATGGCATCACAATTGATTTTTCGCTTATGAATAAAATCCTCGAAGTACGCGAGAGTGATTTCCTTGTAAGGGTACAGCCTGGCGTGACTCGGACGCAGCTGAACAAGGAATTGAAAAAGTATGGACTGTTTTTCTCGGTGGATCCTGGAGCGGATGCTACTCTTGGCGGAATGGCAGCAACCAATGCAAGTGGAACGACATCGGTCAAATATGGAGTCATGCGTGATCAGGTGCGTGATCTTGAGGTGGTTCTCGCAGATGGCTCGATCATACATACAGGCAATTTAGCTGCTAAGTCCTCATCAGGCTACCACTTGAATGGTTTATTCGTTGGTTCGGAGGGAACGCTTGGCTGCTTTACGGAACTGACATTAAATGTATATGGAATTCCAGAGCATGTGATGGCGGCAAGAGCTTCTTTTCCTTCCTTGAATGATGCGGTAGAAGCGGTCGTTTCCATTTTACAGGCAGGTGTTCCGATCGCCAGGGTGGAGCTTGTCGATGAACCTTCCATGAAGCAGGTGAACCTGTTCAGTGAAACAAGCTATAAGGAACGTCCAACACTCTTTTTAGAGTTTCACGGCAATGAAGCCGGCTTGAAGCAGGATGTAGAGTTTACAAGAGAAATTGTAGAGGATCATCATTGCCTCGATATTGAATTTGAAACAGATAATGCAGCGAGAAATCGTTTGTGGGAGGCCCGGCATAATCTTGCTTATGCTTTTATTCACGGCCATCCGGGGAAGAAAATGATGGTGACGGATGTCTGTCTGCCGATTTCAGAACTTTCTGGCGCTATCAGCCACGCAAGGGAAGCGGTAGATTTGCTTGGACTTCCTGGGGGAATCGTCGGGCATGTGGGGGATGGAAATTATCATACACTCCTAATGATTGATATGAGTAATCAGGATGAGATTGAAAAGGCTGAAAAGTTCAATGAACAAATTGTTCTCTATGCCCTTGAACGGGGAGGAACATGCACGGGTGAGCATGGCGTAGGGGTTGGCAAGCAGAAATATCAGCAAAAAGAACATGGACAGGCCCTTCATGTGATGGAAAATATTAAACTGGCCCTGGATCCAGACAATCTTTTCAATCCAAATAAAATTTTGAAGACAAAAGATAGAGGGTGATGAAATGAAAGTATTAGAAGCGGTCAGTACAATTGCAGGAAAATATTTTGCGGTTTGGGTTATCTTAACATCCGTTATTGCCTTTATGGTTCCCGACCCATTTTTGGGTTTAGGGGGCTATATTACCATTCTGCTCGGCGTTGTTATGTTTGGAATGGGGCTTACATTGAAGGCGGTCGATTTTAAAATTATTTTTACGAAACCGCTGCCTGTGTTAATCGGGGTTTGTGCACAGTTCATCATTATGCCGCTTGTTGCTTTCGTTATTGCAAAACTATTAAACTTGCCGGCAGAATTGGCAGCAGGCCTGGTTTTACTGGGATGTGTACCAGGGGGAACTGCTTCAAACGTTATGGTGTACCTAGCAAAGGGGAATGTACCATTGTCTATAGCCATGACTTCCGTTTCAACTCTATTGGCGCCGATCATGACTCCTCTCCTTCTCCTATTGCTGGCAGGCCAATGGATGCCGGTTGATGCTGTTGCCATGTTTATGTCTATTGTCCAGGTGATTATTGTACCGATTGTTCTCGGATTGGCAATCAAGAAATTTTTCCCTGTGGCAGTGGAAAAAAGCTTAGCTATCTTACCGCTTATTTCGGTAGCTGCTATTATCACGATTGTGGCTGCTGTAGTTTCAGGCAATGCAGCAACGATTGCCGCATCAGGCTTGCTGATCTTTACTGCAGTCATGCTTCACAATGGATTCGGACTCCTGCTTGGCTATTTTACAGGAAAAATGCTTGGCCAGGGTGAAGTAAATAGAAGAGCGATTGCTATTGAAGTGGGAATGCAGAACTCAGGTCTTGGCGTAGCGCTTGCGACCGCACATTTTGGGCCATTGGCAGCACTGCCAAGCGTACTGGCTGCTGCCTGGCATAACATATCGGGGCCGATTCTTGCGACTTATTGGTCGAAGAAACCTGCTGTTGATAGTGAAGAGGACGCGGCAGTTCGTCCGGTTGAAGTGAAGCTGTAGTTATGAATTTAGGTGTCTGGCCCTTAAAGGTTGAGAGGGCAGACACCTTTTCTGTACCTATTGAAAACAATCTAAATAGTTTTATAAGCTATTGACAACGTTTACAAATAATACTAGAATTGTCACATACAAGTTAACTATGGTGGAGAAACGGAGAACCCATGCTTTTTTGCACTTTCATTCCTGGAAGTGTTATTAAAGTATGGGTTTTGTTGTTTTTTGTAGTTAATATTGTTGTCAAATCTAACTTAGGGGGAACCTATATGTTCAAACTGTTTAAGCCTGCTCCCCCAATTGAAAGATTACCTGAGGAACAAATTGATTCTGAGTATAAAAAACTTAGATTTCAAGTATTTCTGGGAATTTTCATTGGTTATGCAGCGTATTATTTGATCCGGAAAAACTTCTCACTGGCCATGCCGTACTTTATTGAAGAGGGCTTTTCCAAAACTGAACTTGGCTTTGCGCTATCGGCTATATCTATATCCTACGGGATCAGTAAATTTGTCATGGGTACATTTTCAGACCGGAGTAATCCAAGGATATTCTTGCCTGCTGGTTTAATTCTTTCGGCTATCATTTCTTTATTAATGGGATTTGTTCCTTTCTTTACTTCGTCTGTTGCTATTATGTTTATTATGCTTTTCTTAAATGGGTGGTTCCAGGGAATGGGCTGGCCGCCATCTGGCCGTGTCCTTGTACACTGGTTCAGCATCAATGAAAGAGGAAACAAAACAGCAATTTGGAATGTTGCCCATAATGTGGGAGGGGGGCTAATGGCACCTCTAGCCGTGGCGGGTGCAGCAATGTTTGCAGGCATAGCCGGAAGCTCTTCTTCAGGCTATGAAGGTATATTTATATTACCTGCACTTGTAGCCATTGTTGTTGCATTCATGGCCTATTTCCTCATTCGTGATACTCCTCAATCGGTTGGGCTGCCTTCCATTGAAGAATATCGCAATGATTATCCAAGTAAAACCAAGAAAACCTTTGAAACAGAATTAACAACAAAAGAAATTCTTTTCAAGTATGTATTAAATAATAAGTGGGTTTGGGCTATTGCTATTGCAAACATTTTTGTTTATTTCGTCCGATATGGAGTATTGGATTGGGCACCAACTTATTTGAGCGAAGAGAAAGGCTTCGATATGAGCAAGTCCAGCGTAGCCTATTTTCTATATGAGTGGGCAGGTATACCAGGAACACTATTATGCGGGTGGATCTCAGATAAATTTTTCAAAGGGCGCCGCGGTCCAGCAGGATTTGTGTTTATGCTGGGAGTATTGGTCGCTGTTCTTGTTTATTGGCTTAATCCGGCAGGAAATCCAACGATTGATATGATTTGTTTAATTGCGATCGGCTTCCTTATTTATGGACCGGTTATGTTAATAGGCCTTCAGGCTCTGGATTTTGTTCCTAAAAAAGCTGCCGGTACAGCAGCAGGATTGACTGGTTTGTTTGGTTACCTTGGAGGTACTGTAACAGCTAATGCGTTAATGGGTGTCATCGTAGATGCATCTGGATGGGATGCAGGATTTATGCTGTTAACCGCATCTTGTGTCCTTGCAGCCCTCATCTTCGCGGTTACATGGAATGTCCGTGGACAAGAAGTAGTTAAAAATCATCATTAAGATAAAGAAGAAAGTGTCTAATCATTAGGCACTTTTTTTATACTCAATTCTGTGGTAAAAGGTTAATGACTGAGGTGATAGGGATCTTTTTCTTAAAAGAAGTCCTCTTTGTATAATTATCTTGACTAAATCAATTTATTACCCCAGACGGTTATACCAGTGATATTGCGGTCTTTACGATTACATCTGAACAAGTTGGAGAGTATAAACCCCAAAAAAAAGAGCCGAAAATTATGCTTATTAAACGAAGTGAACTCGATCATGAAGTAAATCCAAATATGGAAGCAGGGAAGTGGGCGCTGCCTGGAGGATTTGTTCTTCCAAGTGAGACAGCGTTTCAGGCAGCGGAACGTAAGTTAGCGGAGGAAACCGGAGTGGATGGACTAAGAATAAAACATTTTGGTGTTTACGATTCTCCTGCTCGGGATCAGCGAGGATGGATTATTTCTAATGCTCATTATGTCATTGCAAATGAAGAAGCATTAAGGAGCCGGAAAACGACTTATGATGCATCTGAAATTCAACTGTTTACGCTTGAAGGGGCACTTGAATTTGATCTCGCATTCGATCATCGGACCATTATTGGTGATGCACTTTGGTTTATAAAAAAAGACATGGCTCTGACGACACTAGCAAAGCATTTTCTTCCTGGAGAGTTTGTGCTTTCTGAATTGCAGGGGGTTTTATTGACGGTATTGGATGATCCTTCGATTTCGACAGATGCTGCCTTTTTTAGAAAAGCACCGACACTTCCTTTTATTGAAGCCGTATCAGAAGATGCAAAGCCGAAGAAATCAAACCGTTATTCCAAAACACCGGCTCAGCTTTATCGTTTTAATGATTTTCAGCCGATTGTGTCCGTGTATAGAAATAAGCTGCAAGGGTGAAAACCAATCATATAAGGGGAGAGATTCACATGGGAATATTTAAGAATTGGACGCGGTTTGAAATTGTATGGCTGATTACATTTACACTGGTTAACATTTATCTTTTCTTTGCCTGGTCGGATTCGCTGCTTGGACTGATTTCATCCATAAGCGGCATGCTATGCGTGGTGCTGGTGGCGAATGGGAAAATTGCAAACTATTACTTTGGGATTGTTCAAACCTTATCTTATGCTTATATTGCTTACGGCTATGGTCTTTATGGAGAAGCCATGCTAAATGCACTGTTTTACTTTCCGATGCAATTTATCGGGATTTATCTGTGGAGATAAAATAAAACAACTCGGGATGTAAAAGGAGAAGATATAATTTACGCCAGTTGATATAACCATAAACGCTGTTTACAAGGAATGCAGTCCACATGACTAACATTGAAAAGTCATTCCTGCCCTGCGTGATTAGGGCATTCGCCCACAGGATAATGGATAATACATTAACAGATATCCAGAGAATCCATTGCTCAGCAAATCTCTTCAGCATCAGTATTTGTGCAGTTATCGAAAGGACGTTTGTTGCTGAGTCCGTCCAGACAAAATTGCCCTCTAAATATTTCAGGAAAAACCCATATCCAATCGTAAGAACGACAATGGATACTATTGTATACAGCCAGCCCGTTTTTGTCAGGCTTTTAACTCTGACTCGCTATGGGACAGCACTACTTACAGCTCATCAACGATGGCTGAAGCATGCACGATTGCATAGACATGACCAAGATGCAGCGGAAGAAACTTTCCGCCAATAAAGCCAACTGTCATTTAAACGGCCTCCTGTTTCTGTTGCACATCCTTACGTTCTTTTTAATCAATTTTTAAAGTAAAAGAAAATAATGAAAATTATGTAACCTTATTTTTTAAAGCACATATTTTAGATTTATATAGTTAAAAAATTTCGAAGGAGTTAGAATGTCTAATGTATTACAACACTCATTTTAATCCTTATTTTAATAACGTTATTGCTCACAGACTTGTGAACCCTGATCAAATAGTGAATTTAGAAGGTTTTTATGTTGATATTGAATTAGATAACGGTCAAAAAATTTGTAATGCTAAACTTGATTATGTTTCTCCCGAACCGGACGAAACACAGGCTATTTACGGAGATGTCACTTACACAATTTTCAGTGCTGGACAGCCTTACACATATCAAACGAATACAAGAAAAATTACTCGAATTAGTCAATCTGGAGTACCAGGAGCTGTTTGCTCAGACGGGATGAGGAGTTGTAAGTTCTAAGAGGCAAGAGTAAAAGAAAATAAGATATATAGGCAAATTATAAATCAGAAAAGAGTTATGTTTTTATCAATCAAAATTCTTAGGATATCAAAAAAAGCTAATAAACTTTAAATAGTTAATAATCCTAAAATAAACATCTAATCTGAGGATGTGAAAAACTAGTGAATAACCATAATTATACAAGACAATCCACTGGTAAACTAATGGTATTTATTTTTGAGGGAGACAAGGTCAAACCTATTATGGGAGCTAAAGTTACAATAACAGGACACAATCAAAACGTAACACAGCAATCTAATGAATCGGGTCAAACTAATACAGTCGATTTACCGGCTGGAGAGCCGTACTTTGAGTATACTGTTAATGTTTCAGCCAGCGGTTATAATGATGTGAAATTTGAGGGTGTTCAAGTTGTTCCAAATATTACAGGTATACAAGAAATTCAAATGACTCCTTCTATTCGGAGAGATAATTTTCGATCTACAGAAGAACACAAAGTTCCTCCACATAAGTTAACACAGCCAGAAGCTATAAAACCTGATATAGATCCAATAGCTATTCCAGATCCACAACCACAGCCGTTGCCACTGCCGCAAACTCGTCCTGAGGGTCCTCTTATTTTAATACCTGAATATATTATCGTACACTGTGGAGCACCCCAAGAACCCGCACCTAAATATAAAGTTAAATTTACAGATTATATCACAAAAGTAGCTTGTGCAGAAACTTACCCTGGTTGGCATCGAGAAGCTTTAATAGCTAATATTCTTTGTATTACATCTTATACCTTAAATAAAATATTCACCCAAGCATATACAGGATTTGATGTTACATGTCTAATTCAATTTGATCTTAAATACAATCATGTTCAGACAACTTATAAACAAATTATAGAAATAGTAGATACTATATTTAATCTATATATTAAACATCCTGACCCTGTGAAAAATCAGCCGTTGTTAGCAGAATATCGTGCCCATTATACAAGACAAAAACCTTGTAAACTTGGCCAATTTAAAAGTCAGGAACTGGCAAAACAAGGATATAACCATCAAGATATTCTTAACTATTTTTATGACCTATGTTATGGACCTCTAAAAATCGCATCAGCTGCAGGTGTGATTTTCCAAGGCCGCTCTAGTACCCCTCCAGAAACAATTTTAAAAGAAGGATCATCAGGTTCTGATGTACGTAAAATTCAAGTTATGTTAAACGAAATTTCGAAAAATTATAGTAAAATACCTAAAATTAATGCGGATGGAAAATTTGGCAGTATAACAACAAAAGCAGTAAAAACTTTTCAACAAATATTCAACATACATCAAGACGGAAATGTCGATTTTAGAACTTGGTATAAAATGTCTGCAATTTACTATTCTATATTAGAATATAGATAATAATTTTATCTTCTCCATTCAGTATATAAAAGGAGATATTTGAAGTTATGATGCTACTGAAAAAAAGTAAATTTTTGAGTGGTTTCGATTGGGCCAGATCTTTTTTGCCAATAAATTGATTAGTGATGCAGAAAGAAATTTAACACACACGGTATAGTTTACAAATCACATTTTTTCAGAAAGATAATTTACTTTCGATACTGCATGCTTGGTAACCCTAAAGTTTCTATACTTAGCAATTTCTTGAATTCATAACCAAATTGACAAACCAGTTTTTGTCTATTCCAGTTCCCGGACAAGACTTAGGTGGTTTACCATTGAATAAGCATTCGCGATGAAAGAGAATTTCTGCACCTTTTGCATAAAAATAATGGGTAACCGCTATCGCACTATTTAGCTGTCGGCCCTTTAGGTTGTCATGTCCACTATCGAAATTTCCAACCATCTCAAACATAAATGGATGCTGACTATTATTTCCGTTATAACCTCCTTTTGCAGACCCTGGTGCTTTATTTATGTTACGTCCTGTTACCATTTTACCATCCGGAAAAATGGTAATATGTTGAGCAATATCAGCCATTTTTAATTTCATATGATATTCTCTCATTCCATCTTGTAATTTATGATGGTTATTACCACTAAAGTCCTTATGAGAGGGACTGAAAGTGTGATGAACATGTACTTTGGTGATTTTAGAGATAATTCTTACATTGTTTAGCCAGCTGATAAACTCTTGTGAGTTATTGAACAATTTTCCATATTCCCAATTTGCCATTTTTAACTCCTTTCTTGGTTCTAAAAATTATTTTATCCCTTGATCACCCGCATAATTATTTAAATGTCCAATGAGACATGCCGGAAATAAAAAAGTATACTCACAGGTATTAATATCAAAGGTGATGGCGGTTATGATGCCGTTTTTGGTCTATCCATAATAACAGAAATATTTATAAATGGGAGTTATCAATCCTTCCAGCTCAAGTCCCACTAGCAGAAAGACCGGGATGGTTAATCTATATGATGGCTGAGCCTAAAAAATAATAAGGATAATTTACTAAAAATACGTCTAACTATATCAAGCGGTAATGCAAGGTTAGGCAAAGGCAAACAACAATTAACCACCAATAAAATATTAGGTCACCTTGAGGTCAGGAATTATTGATGGAGCTAGCCAATAATAATGTGTGGGAAGGGCATGCGGAGTTAAAGAAAATGCGTATCCATTAATATCCTACATTTCAGTATTTGAAAGCGTTTTGAAGCTGCGGGTGAGAAATCGTAAACTGGGAATGTAAATAACGGAGCATTCCAACAAAATATTTTCCAAGTGTTAGCCCCTATCTGTATAAACCATTTAGTTCTTATAATACGTCGATTTCTTCAAACAGGGTCTTATGGAAACAAAAAAATTTTAAAAGCTCATCCCATTATAATTTTTATGATTCTATGGATAAATGTAATATTAAAATAGGAAAAGAGGAGAAGTTTTTATGTATATAAGCTGTTACTATTATCCGAATGGATTTTTAAATATGTTCCAAAATTATTACAACTATCCTTTTAGATATTCTTATATACATCAAAATCCTTACAATAAACCGTATGGATATTTATATATGCATCAAAATCCTTATAGCTATCATAGTCAATATCCAATTAATCTGTATCAATATCAACATGATGATAATCAAAATAGTAGGGATCCTGAATTCTCAGAAAAGATTGGTGAATACTATTCACTCCAAAAAGATTTACTACTTCCGACAGGTTATATTGTTCCAGCTAATACTCCAATTTTTATTCATAATGTCATCGTTACATCTTCAGGTGAAGAATTAGTGACAATAGTAGCTCCGGTACCAAAAGATGGAACGATATCAAATGATACCTATAAAGACATTCCAGCAAATCAACTTTAATTAATTGAACGAGTCCGTTTCTACAAAAGTAGAGACGTTTTTTTTCTAAATGGGTACTTTTTAAGCGGGAGGGTATTTATACTTTTATGTCACACTTAACATTATTCTGCTCCTTTTATACATTTTTTTGATAAATTGGAATTTACAGAGATGATGACAGTTTCATGTTCAGAATTCGTTGGCAAATGCTTTAAGAAATTAGAAATAGAACTTGAATTTACGATAAGGCCCCTATGAAACTCCAGAAAGAAGAGTAGTACAAATGAAACTATTGATCTATTTGTAAATGGACAATTTACAAAAATATTTATTAACCCATACAATAGCAAGGATTAGTCTGAAAAAATTTGAATTTAGGAAAAGAGGAGAAATAATCGTGTATCAAAACCCTTACGATCATCTATATGGAAACTTAAAACATGTTTATCAAAATCCATATAATAATTTGTATGGAAATTTAAATTATGTTTATCAAACCCCTTACAACTATCCAAATCGTTATCCAAATAATTTTTATTATAGTCAAAATGTTGATTACTACTATGCAAGGGATCCTAAATTTGCAGAATTGATCGGAAAAAACTTTACTCTAATTAAACCTCTAATTCTTCCAACAGGTCAAACACTTCCGGCTAATACGAGTGTTTTTATTCATAATGTTCTAATTACTTCTACAGGTGAAGAATTAGTTTCAATCGTAACTCCAGGTAACGAAAAGTTTGATAACATTCCAGCAAATCAGCTTTAAAAGTTAAAAGTCCTAAGATTTATATTTAATCCGAGGAAGTGAAACATATGGATTACCTTTATAAAAGACAATCAACCGGAAAACTCATGGTATTTTTATTTGAAGGAGACAAAGCCAGACCCGTTAAGGGAGCGACAGTTACAATAACAGGAAACAATCAGAGCATAACTCTTCAAACGGATGAATCTGGCCAAACTCAAACAGTTACATTACCGGCTATTGATCCTTACTCTGAATATTCTGCCAGTGTTACAGCTGAAGGTTATGCTCCTGTGAACCTTCATGGTATACAGGTTTTCCCGAATGCTTCCGGTATACAAGAAATTCAATTGACTCCCATTAGACAAGGTATTTATCGTCCTACAGAAGAATATACAATTTCTCCACACAATTTAACAACACCTGACCCTAATAAGGAAACTGTAAATCCATTAAACATTCCTGAACCACCTCAAACCGGCCAAACTCGTCCTAATGGTCCCCCTGTAGGTCTTTTAATACCTGAATATATTATTGTACACTGTGGAGCACCTAACGATAGATCGGCACCTAATCATAGAGTTAAATATACTGATTATCTTACAAAAGTAGCTAGTGCGGAAATTTTCTCAAACTGGAATAAAGAAGCTTTAATTGCTAATATTCTTTGTATTAATTCTTATGCTTTAAATAAAATATTTACACAATACTATGAAGGTTTCGATGTTACATGTTTAATTCAATTCGATCAAAAATACGATCCTCGTCAAACAACCTATAAAGAAATAATCGAAGTGGTTGATACTATATTTAATCAATATATTAAACACCCGGACCCTAATTTAAAGCAGCCTTTTTATGCAGAATTTCGTGCTAATCCTCAAAGACGTTGTATATTTGGTCAGAATAAAAGTCAACTACTTGCGCTTCAAGGAAAAAAACATCTAGATATTATTAAACATTTTTATGAAGAATGTTATAGACCGATGGCAGTCACATCTACGGCTGGTGTCATTTTTCAAGGGCGCCCTACCGCTCCTCCAGCGACAATTTTAAAAGAAGGTTCAAGAGGTTCTGATGTACGGGAAATTCAAGTCTTCTTACACCAGATTTCTAACAAATATCCTAGTATACCTAAGCTACAAGTTGATGGTAATTTCCAAAAACGAACAAAAGAAGCAGTTGAAGCCTTTCAAAAAGTATTTTTCTTACCGCAAAGTGGAGAGGTGGACTTCCGAACTTGGTATAAAATCTCGAATCTTTATTATTCTATACTTGAATATAGAGATATTCATGAATCCAAAACCTACTTATAATCAATCAGTATGGAGAGGTTTTGTTCAGAAGAATGAGATTATATAACTTTGGGATAAGTGATCGAAAATATAAAACTTTTATTTTCTGCAATTCATCATTTGTGTATTGCAAAATAAAATGAAGAATTTTGCAATGAAAAAATGCATAGTTCTTCGCATTTTTATTTACAGGGCATAAAAACTTAGAAGTCACTCCAAGTCCCACTAGCATAATGGTGTCGAATAATACAAAGTGAAGAAATATAAAAGCATGTTAGTAAAATCCCATATGAAATGTTTCAAACAACTAAGAAACAAAAAAAGGCTATCTATATCAAAGATTTAGGAATTAATAATGATTAATTGGAGGACGACTTATAAATATGTGCATCGGAGTTAAATCCCTCAAAGAAAAATGGGGAGAAATAGTGAAGGAACCTGTTCCCGGCTGCACTAGAGCTTTAGTGTACGAGGAAACAGGCTCCTTTTTATATTAGGTTAAAGAAAACAGTAGAATATTTAATGAATTTCTGATTTGAAAATTTGATATTTTTAATAATCGAATAATTTTAATTCAAAGCTTCGAGTTAATCTGAAAGCAGTATTTTTATAAATTTCTATAAATAAATTTTTAAATACAATAATTAGTTTTTTGAAATATTTTTTAGAATGATAAGGAAAGCGCAATTCAATGCATCAAAAAAGGGTATTTAATAATTAAGACGCATAGCAAATATGAGATTGGTTTATATTAAGACTGTAAAAAAACAATCATTTAATTTTCAAACTTAGAAAGGAGAATTAGACTTGACTGATGCAATTGGACCAGTTTCATCTTTAGCTGGCACATACTTACTAAGTAAATCATTTAAATCATTGTTTGGACCTTCTATATCATAAGGCAAGGTATTCATTATAGATGGGTCAAATAAATCGCCTCTTATATAATCCAAGCCTATTTCGCCCCTGTTGCTCTCATCAATTGAAGTATATCCATGCTCCATAGTAGGGAGATGAGTAATTGCAGAAGCGTCATATTCTTCATCCACTATATAAAGAAGTACAGACTCTTCCGAGCTTGACATGACATTAACAGCGATTCGGTAATGCACGTCTTCTTCACCAACCATATGTATTTGATAATGGGGGGTGTTATCGTCTCTTTCTTCTTTAGCATCAATCACAATACCTTTTAATACACCGTAATTTTCAACAGGCATGTTTTTCCCTCCTGATATTAATTCAAACATAATACAGTATTTTTTTGAGATTAGAAAATAATCATGTTTTTTTCTGTTTCTAAATACATCGAATAAATTAATTAATTATTTATTGAGTAGCTGTAAAAGCCGATTAAAGAGTTGGTTTCGCCACTCTCTTCGGTTGAAACAGTAGCAATACTCATCTAAATACGTCTGTAGATGACTTTTATTCAGACTATGAAAAGTGCCGGTTCTGATTTGAAAAAATCTTAATCGAAATGAAAAATAGTCCAATTCTAGATGTGAAAAGGATATATATTATTCTTTTTGGTTGTATCCGAAAATATTCAGCGTTTGTTCACATAGAAGAACACCTTTTTCGTTTATTTCCCAAAACCTTACAGTATTTAGAAGTTAGATGTAGAAAAACATAAGATTAGAATTTAAGATGAGTCACATACAATACGCAATCTAACAAAAACGAGATAAGTTCTTTAATAAGTACAATTAGAAAGGGAATGCGTGAATTTCCGTTTCTTCACTCCTGGCACACTAATTTCCTTGCGTTTCGATGCACATTGGTCGCTCACAACTGCAAAGGAATGGCATCCCTTAAAAAGCGGGATTAATATAGTTCGATAAAGAATGTTGAAAAAATAACCTTTGAAAATATCTATCCAACTCCTTGACAATAAAGATAAATTTAATTATCCTTTTAAAATACCTAATGAAATACTCAAATTCGTATAACTCCAATAATATGGTTTGGAGGTCTCTACCAGGAACCAATAATTCCTGATTACGAAGAAGATACAAGCATTTTAATTGTATTTTCTTCGTAATCAGGAATTTTTTTTATAAAAAATCGAGGAGGTCCAACAATGAATTTTTCTATAATGCCTAAAATTGAACTTCACTGCCATTTAGATGGGAGTGTTAGACCTGAGACGATCATTGATATCGCGAAGAAAGAAGGCATCAGCCTGCCTTCCTTTGATAAAGAAGCGATTAAAGAAGAATTAATTGCCCCATTGGATTGTGAATCCTTAGACAAATATTTAAAAAGATTTTCCATCCCTAATTTAGTGATGCAGTCAAGGGAAAATTTAAAAAGAATTACCTTTGAGCTTTTTGAAGATGCAGCAAAGGAAAATGTGAAATACATGGAGGTTCGTTTTGCCCCATTACTTCATACACAGATGGGATTATCCGTAGAAGAAATCATTCAAAGTGTGATTGAGGGTATGAAAGAGGCAGAAGAACAATTTGATATTAATGGAAATATCATTCTGTCATGCATGAGAACGATGAGTGTGGAAAGTGCTTTTGAGGTCGTCGAAAAGGGTAAGAGATTCCTTAGAAAAGGGGTTGTCGCCATCGATTTGTGTGCTTCCGAAGAGGAAGGCTTTTGCGGGAAATTCATTGAACCGATTGCATTGGCAAGAGAATATGGGTTCAGAGTGACGATCCACGCCGGTGAAACGGGAATAGGAAAAAATGTGCTTGAGGCTGTTGAATGGTTGGGGGCTGAAAGAATTGGACATGGTGTATTTATTAAAAACTGTGAAGAGGCTTATAACATTGTGAAGGAAAAACAGGTAGTGCTTGAAATGTGCCCAACCAGCAATGTCCAAACGAAAGCAGTAAACAAATTTAGTGAGCATCCAATCTACGACTTTCATAGGGATGGAATAAAGGTAACCGTTAATACGGACAACAGAACGGTATCAGATACAACGATGACGAAGGAATGTGATATAGTTTGTAATGAATTTGCTATGAGTGATGAAGAGTATAAACAAATTTACAAGAATAGTGTGGAAGCCTCTTTTGCAGATGTAAAGACAAAGGAAAAACTGAAGAAGTACCTGCTAGACATATAAAATTTTTATTGCCTAATAAAAATGAAAAATCAACTAGCGCAAGAAAGGTGCCTGACCCTGGCTACGTTATACGTTAATGAGCGAGGGGACAGGCACTTTTTTCAGGATAGAAAAAATTTATTATTCGGATGCAAACAACTTAAGCTCTTCAGTATCATTAGGCAAAATAATCGTTCCTTCATATTTCATGCCGATTTTTTCAAGGAGCCTGGAGGAGGCATGGTTGTCTAGGGATGTGATGGCCAGGATCCGTTTCAGATCCAGCTGTTCATGACCGTATTTCAGTGTAGCAGAGGCTGACTCGAAACCGTAACCCTGAGTTTGATATCTGGATAAAAAAGCAAAGCCTATATCAATATTTTCTAAAGAATCTCGTTTGATCAATCCGCACATTCCAATAGGAGTGCTTCCTTCCTTTCGTTCAACCAGAAAAAGGCCAAAGCCCAGCTGTGAGTACATATCCATTGGACCTGTTAAAATATAGTTCTTAGCATCCTCCAGTGTCCGTACTCCTTTATCGCCAATATAACGTTTCCAGGAAGGTTCATTTAAGAGTTCGAATATAAATGCTGCATCATCTGGTGTAAACCAGCGAAGATTTAATCGATCTGTTTCAAGCACTTTCAATTTAAAATACACCTCGTTCACTATTTCATTCTGTTAAACCAATAAGTAAAAATATTTGTTAATCAGCCATGCCATAACAAATATATATCTAAAGGTACTATAAGAGCAAATTAAAAATTCCATTTTCTAGATTGGTAATTCTCCCATTGATTCACTAATGAGTTCTCCTTGTAAACCTGTTAGCCTTGTAAGTAGCCTGTTTTTGCCTAAAAAACTACAAACAGGAGGTTTACAAATGAAAAATTTAGTAACTTTTGTTGCTGCCATTTCACTCATTATGGGTTCATATAGTGTGTTTCCTGCAAATCATTTCAATGCTGAGACAGTTGATCAAAAAGCTGCAGAAACATTAACATATAAAAAAGTTGAGGTCGACACGAAAGAGTCATCATCAACCGATTATCGTTTTATTAAAGAGGAAGAAAAAAAGCTGCTTGCCCGTCTTGTGCAGGCTGAAGCAGAAGGGGAACCGTTCGAAGGAAAAGTTGCCGTTGCTGACGTGGTGCTTAATCGTGTTGAGCATGAACAATTCCCCGATACAGTCAAGGATGTTATTTACCAAAAGAATGCTTTTGAACCTGTTCAAAATGGTTCCATCAATGAGCCTGCCAGTCAAGAAGCGGTGGATGCAGTTGAGACAGCACTTTCGGATAAAGAGAAAAATGCAGAACTCCTTTACTTTTACAACCCTGAAACAGCTACAAGTGAGTGGATCTATTCCCGTGAAGTTGTGAAAAAAATTGGGAATCACGCATTTGCTATTTAAAAAGCGCGTACAGCATAAAAGCTGCGCGCTTTTTTTGTTGGCGAAAAGATATAGGAGAAGGAGATTAAAGAAAGATGGCGAAATTTGTTTAAGGTAAATACTTCCATAGGGGAGATGTGAAAAATGAAGATAATTGTAAAGGAATTACCACAAACTGAAGTTGCATTTATCAGGCGTACCGGGAGTTATTTTGAACCTCAGGATCATTGGGGTAAACTGATTAGCTGGGCAAGTGTCAATGGGCTATTCCCGCCGGAGCAATCTTTTATCGGCATTTCATTGGATAATCCTGACTTGGTGGAAAGCAAGAATTGCCGTCACGATGCCTGTGTTACCATTCCCGAAAGCTTTGATAAAGAGAGACATCAGGAAATAAAGTTCAAAAATCTGGATGGCGGGGGTTATGCTTTGTATCCATTCTATGATACCCCTGATAATTTGAATAATGCCTATAAGTACATGTATGAAGAATGGCTGCCAAATAGTGATTACGTTCCGGATTACGATAGATATAACCTTGAATTTAATTTGAATAATCCTGCTGATGATGCAGAAGGGAAATGTAAGGTTGATTTATACGTACCGGTAAGGGAAAGAATATCAAAATGAATTCTCAGAAATGCTCCGTGCAAAATTAAAAGATAAAATAAAAATAAATGTTTTAAGAAAAATACTTCAGGAATATTTTGCTCGTTATGCCAGCCTTCAGTCGCCTGGCTATCCCTTTTTCTAATTATTGTTTACAAAGGGCGGGAGGTGATTTTTATTGCCTTTCGCCCTGCCCATTTTCTTCCCTCCGTTTTTAAAATCCATTACATCAATTCCGCAACTAGTTTATAATTAAAATGATGTCCACATCAAGATAATTGTGGTCTCAAAAGACCTGGAAAAGTATTAAGAAGGTGAACAAAATTAACATCATCGAAACAAGGGTGAGAAGTTTTATAGAAGATATTCAGCACCCTAAGCAAAAAAAGAAATTAAATATAAACGATTTAGAATTTCAGCTGCGGAGGCTACTGAATGATTACTATGAAATGGATGGTTATTCGCTGTTTTATGGGGCCATTCAATCATTGCAGGGTGAAGGGCAGCTGACCCCTATACATAACAATCAATACAATGGCAGGACACCGTCTCTGCCTTTATTCTACTGGGTAAACGTGAAAGTCCAGGCAGATAAGTGGGATCGGCTCGAGATGATGAAGTTAAGTGATATGTTTGATTTTTCCTTCTATGAACGTCATCCGGAATGGCAGACGAAAGAGGAATGGAGCCGGATCCAGAATTTATATGCTTTTCTCCAATCTGGCCAAGAGCGGGAAATCGTTTCACTCGAGGAAAGAAGCCTGGAGCTGTTTGGTCATGAAAAATTCTTGCAGGATGGAATTAGTTTTCCTGAGGGAAAAGGCTTTTTAGCCCGAATTGGCGTATCGGAAGAGCAGCTTAAAGTGGTGAAATACGGGGAGCCTTTTGTGTTTTGGATGAAGCAAGGGAAAGAAATTAATGATGTTCAGAGAGTCCTGATTGTCGAGAATCTATCATTCTTTCATACTTGTATTCAATTATTGGAAGCTAATCAGCTCGATTATGAGCCTGAACTGATTATTTATGGAGAAGGCACTAAAATTGAACGGAGCTTTTCGTTTTTCTTTAAAATTTCCCCAGCTAAATCGCATCTCTTTTACTATGCAGGAGATCTTGATGCGGCAGGATACGGGATCATGACTCGGCTGATTGAAAAATATCCGGATTGCTGCATTCAGCCTGCATTGAAGATTTATCGTAAAATGCTCGAGTGTCTGGACCAAAGAAATGAACAGAAATCAGGCCAGCTTCAAAATCTTAAATACCGCGAAACGTTCTTTGATTGGTTTACGGAAGAAGAGCGGGAACTATTAATGCAATTATGGCAGGAAAATAAACGGATTCCTCAGGAAGTCTTAACAATTGAAACATGGAGGAGATGGATGTGAACGAATCATGGGAAGGGTTTGCCCAGCGGATGCAGCGTTTGAACCCGCTGTTTGAGCTGGGGAGAGGAATGGAAGTCGGAGAGCTGAAGCCTCATATCCAAACGATTCTGATGCAGGTGCTCCTCACCATTTTTTATCGGGAATTGAATGATGACGATCATCGGAGAAAATCGGATATCAAATATATGGTGGAAGATTCGATTAAACAAATGAAGCTCTTGGGTGATGAGAAGCAGATTGAACGAATCACAAGCGGGCTTCTGTATCAGGGAAAAGAGGAGTACAGCAAGCCGTTTGAAGCCCTGTATTACGATGAAATCAGGCAGTCATGGGAGACTCAGGTTTTCCGCTATGTGACGATGGATGAATTATATACGAACTTGGAAATGGGCGGATCCATCGTTTACAAGCTCACGGATGTCTCACAGGAAATGATTTTTATGAGCAGGGAAATGGCGGAGGAATTCTCGATCACCATTGAACAGCTCTACAGTATGCAGCTGATTAAAAACGGTAATTTCCGCAAAGCTACTCGAAACCTCGATCATCTCATTTCACGGGTCAACCGCTTAATGGCAAAAGAATTCTCCTTTCAAAAAGAAATGATCAATAATCCCAAAATCTTATTGATGGAAGAAGAAATGCAAAGGGCTGATAACCGCACGGAAATTGAAAAACAATTTGAAGAAGAGAAGAATCACTTCCGTACCATCAGCAGCATGATAGAGAAAACGAAACGAAGAAATGAGGAAGATGATCTCATTCAAAACGAATTGATCCTTCTTCAGGAAAAGATCGGCCATACAAGGCAGTTGCATGACCGTTTCGCCAAGCTTGTGATTCAAAATATCTCCTATGAGATGAAATTAAAAGCGGAAAACCCATCGCTGTTTTGGGAAACGAGCCTTGTTTCATTCAGAGAGCATATATATGAGAACTGGTTCATGAAGGAAGGCGTTTCTTCTTTCAATCATGTTGAAAAGGTGTTAAGTCCATTATTTTCGCCAAAGAATGAATTTATATTGCCATTGGACTGGATTTGGGGCGAACAGGAATTTGATGAAAAGCAGCTTACTGAGACACTTGCAGAAGAAGAGGAAAAAGAAAGCGTTACGCACCAGCGGGTTACAAACTGGAATTCTGTTATCAAGGCCTGGAGTTATGTTTTTCAATATTTGCAGACGTACGGAGAGTTTTCATTGGCTGATTTATCGACACTGCCGCTCGAGATTCAGGATCTGTGGTTTGAAGAATCGGAAACGATTGATTTATGGATGATGTTTGATAAAAAGCCGCTGAAGGTTCAGGTGCTGCATCGGAAAGAAGAGACGTTAAGCGATGAACGGGAAATTCTTCTTTATAAGCTCATGCAGGAGTATCCGCAATTTCAGGTATTTGAAGGACTGAAGATTTATACCGAGTTTGATTATCGGGCGGAACCTTTCCTCTGGTATCAAATGAAAATCACCCCATTTAAAATTTGTGTGAAGGAGGAGAAATGATGAGTGCAGAGACGATCAAGAAAGCATCAGCGGTATATTTTACACTGTTAAAAGACAAAGTAATCGACGAAAACAGCGAGCACTTCCAGGCGTATTTCGATCCCGATGTGAGACAGACGGTTCTTTTATTGGCAGATGAATCTGGCACCTATATCATTGAGTCGCCAAAACGGATTCAGCTTGTTGTGCAGCCGACCGGTTCTGTTTTTGCGACGAATTTTACTCATATGAAGGACAGGCATAAGCAGGTTGAAACAAAGAAACATTTCCACTTGATGAGCGTCGTTATTATGTCATTTTTGGCAAGCATCGACCGAAACCAGGCGGCTAAAATCCGTACGAAGCGCGAAGGGATTAGCTTCTACACGCTGGAGCGGCAAGTCAATGATGTGATTATGAATTGGGATAGCATTCTTAAAACAAAGCCGGATTTCGGAGAAGATGAAAAAATTGATATGAAGGATGTCGTGACAACCTGGAAGTACATGGAGGTCGACACCGACGACTACGGAGCTAAGAAAGCCAATCGCCGGACGCGTATCGGCCTGATTGCAAGTGCAATGCGCTTATTGGAAACAGAAGGCCTAATTGTGATTCTGGACCGGGAAGATATCCCAAAGGCGATTCCGAAACAGGAGCTATTTGAGCGGATTGAATACCTGTATCATGATTATGACCGCTATGAAATGTTCAAGGAATTAATGAAGACAGAGGAGGATCTGCATGCCGAAAATCCATCGAATTAGAATTGCCGGCCTGAAATATGATGGCATGCAAAAACAATACAAGGACACCACATTTAACTTCCATAATGAAGAGACCTCCACAAATGGCCTCATTTCCATGATGAATGGAGGAGGGAAAGGGGTGTTCCTGCAAACCATCTTCCAGATTCTCAAGCCAGGAACATCGTGGGGCAAACAGAACAACCGCTATTACCAGCAATTCTTTTTTAATAATAAAGAGCAATTCATTCCTTATACCTTTCATGTGCTCATCCAATGGGAACTTGATGGTTCTGACCGCAGGCATTTGGTGACAGGCGGAATGTTTTCTGCTGAGCAGCGGATTTCCATGAACGAAGAAAGCGGAGAAAGCAATGCGCTTGAACAGGAAGCGAAAATTGTCCCGAATATCACGTTTTATACAAGGGAGTTTGAGCGGAAAGAAGAAGCTTCTCTTGACCATATTCCGCTCTATGAAGATGGGGAACTGGCTGATACTGAAGGATTGAAAGATTATTTAAAGTGGAATGGGTATGATGTTTACCGGGATACAAAGAAGCACTACCGAATCCTTGATACATACGGCATTAACCGCAAAGACTGGGATATTATGAAAGATATTAATAAGGATGAAGGCGGCGTTGGAAAGTTCTTTGAAGGCGCTGAGGATGATCATTCCCTGTTTCAGAAGCGGATTATTCCTACTGTCAGTCAGGTTCTGCATCGGACGGAGCATCAAAAGAACGATCTGGTGGAGATTTTTAAGAGTCAGGCAAGTATTGCGAAGGACCTGCCCGTTCTGTTAAAAAGAGAGCAGGCCCATAAGGAGTTCCTGGAAGATATTCTTCCTTTTGAAGAAAGCCTGGTAAAGGGTGCCGAGCATAAAAAAATTGTTGAGGACAGCATCAAGGTTGGGAGACAGCTGCTTGGTGCTTTGGAGCATTTGAAGAAAACGGAAGAAGAGACCCTGCTTGAGCTGGAAAAGGAGATCGAAAAATTAACGGGCAAGCAAGTGGATCTGCGCTTTCAAAAAGATAACCTCGAGTATGCAAAAGCCCATCGCGAAGTGCTGGATTGGGAAAAGAAATTAGCGGAAGAACAAAAGAAACATTTAATCCTGCTGGAAGCGGTGAAGGAAAAGCAGGGGCGAAAAGACGAGCTGGCTTTTCAGCTGTTATTGAAGGAATGGCATGAAGGGGAACAAAGCATCCGCGCACTTTCCCAGCAGATTGCCAAACTGGAGCAAAACAGCGGCTTGGAACAAGTGAATCAAAGAATGGACGAAATCAAAAGAGAAGCCGTACAGCAGTGGGAAAAGTCCAACACTGCTATTAGGGAAGCCGTTCAGCATTATTCCGGATATCAAAAGTTTTTAAAGAAAAAAGCAAATGACTTGTCTAAGCTGGATAAACAAAAGACTCAGGAGATTGCCCAGCTTCGGACGGAAATTGATTTTCTTTATACACAATTACATGAATTTGAATCGAAAGAAGAAAATCTAGTCAAAGAGTTCGGCGACCGCTTAACCTATGATTTACAAGGCTTTATCGAGAATCTTAACAAACAAATAGAAACCAAAAGAGTTGCTCTGAATGATTTGCAGGCTAAAGAAAAACAATCGAATGAAAAGCAGAACCAGCTTGCTGCTTCACATGGTACACTTGCTCAATCCATTCAGTTTTCCGAAGAAAAATGTGAACAGTTAAAGGGCAAAACTGAAGATCAGCATGGAAGAGAAGCGAGGCTGGCCGATAAACTGCACGGACTATTGGATGAAGTCCCAGCCCAGTTCACAAACGCTCTTTTATCAAAATATGCACTGCAAGTGGAAGAGCTACTTGTTCAGAATCGGGAGCAGGGGGAAGAAATTAAAAAAGCGCTCTGGGAAACGCAGCTGGATTATGCCTTGAATGATGAGCACTTCTGGATTGCAAACAATGATGTGAAAGAACTGAAGGAATGGATCGACGAGAAGACGGGCATTGATGTATTTTACGGGTCCCAATTTCTCCAATCCTTAAAACCGGACGAAATAGCGAACCACTTGCTGGCGCATCCGCTTCTTCCATACGGTTTAGTTGTCAGCAGACCGCAATGGGAAAAAATTAATAAGCAAGTCCTGGCAGGAAGAATGTTTAAGAGCCCGGTTCCGATTTTTATGCGGGAGGAAATGACTGATGATCATCAGCAGGGTTCCTTTGTGATGATCACCGGTACTGAGAAGGACTTGCTGACGGATAAAAATCAATTTACGAACTGGAAAATTAAGATTGCTAAACAAATAGAAGAAAAGAAAGATACACTTGCAGAACTAGAAAAAACGGAAACGTCTTTGCGCCGTATTTTAAAAGAAATCGATCGTTTACTTTCCAATGACCTTGCCGGTGATATCGAAAAAGCACTGAAACGGGAACAGGAAGCCCTGCTTTCCAAAAAAACAGAATTGCAGGCCATCATCGTGCAGGAGGAAAAAGAAAAAGAACTGCAGCTGGGAATTAGAGAACAGCTGGAAAAGACGAAGGGGAAAATTGAAAATCTTACAAAAAATGTGGAAACATTAGAGGATTTTAACCATGAAAAGACGCTCCAGCAGGAGAATAAACGGGTTAAACAGGAAAAAGAGAAACAAAAGGAAGCTTTCAAAGGTATTCAAAAAGAGCTTGGAAACGAGCATCAAGCCATCGTTGACCTGCAGGAAAAGTGGAGCCAAACGTATTTGGAATGGAAGCTATCAGCCGAGCAAAATATTAAGGAAATTAGCTTCTTCATCGAAAGTGCGGCTTTTCCTGCTGCTGAGAAAGCAGAAGCTTCTGAAGAGGTTCCGCGTTTATCACTATATATATTAGAAGAAATCACTGGAAGTATTGGGGAGCTCAAACAGCTGCAAAAATCAAAAGAGGAACAAGCCAGTGAACTGCTAGCGATTCAGGCGACAAGAGAATCCGAGCAAAAGCAGCAAAAGAAGCTGGAGAAAAAACTTCAGGCACTTAACAACGAATGGAAGGAAGCCTCGGAACCGGATGAACCGATGAGTATTTTAGAAAAAATGGTGCAGACGGCTGCAAAGGAATCAAAGGCAGCAGAGAAAGAGGAACGTGAACAGGAAAAGGCTGTAACCGTAGCAGATACGTCATTAAAGCATGCGAAAGCTCAGCGTGATAAGACTGCTAAAAAAGTGGCCAAGCATGATAAACAGCCTGAAGAATGGGAAGAACTTGATCTGGAAGTGAAGACAGTCGAAATCACTGACCAGACCAAACAGACGAATACAGAAATAAAGAAAACAGAAGAGCTCAAAAAAGAAAGCGAACAAAGCATTGCTGATTATGAAAATAATCAATTGCATCTATCTGTTATCCTAAAAGAGGAAGCGGCAGCTTTTGCGGATGAAGATATAGAAAAAATTAAAAGTCATGGAAAGCAAAGCATCATTTCCTGGAGTGAAAAACATCAGGGTATCCAGGATGAAGGCCAGGAGAAGCACGCAAAAATTGAACAATCCCTGCGCAATCTAAAGCTCAATATTGAAGGCAAGGATTGGGAAATCCGCTTTAAAAATGAAGTCTTAACTACGCTTGATCATATGGATACAAGGCATTATGAGCATATTCAAAATGTGGTCCAAAAAATGAAGCACTTTTCACAAAGCGGCTTGGAGCAGTTGGAACGCGACAAAGAGCGGGCAGAGAAAGCGCAAAACTTCTGGGCCAGCCGTGCAAGCATGAAGGTAATGAGCATTTCAGAGGCGATTCGCTCGATGATTGCCAAGATGAAACTGAAAAATGAAAGGGGTTCTTTCCCGCTCGTCCAGCTCAAAGAAGACATCCTGCCTAAAAAAGCAGAAGATGTCGAACCTTTACTGAAACAGCATTTCGTTTCGGCCATTAACAAAATTACGAAGCGATTCGAGATGATAGATGACAATAATCTGGAGCTAGATCAGGAAATTAAGCAGCTTATCAGTGATGAGCAGATTTTATTTGTCTCTCTCAGAAATCGTTACCCAGAGCTGTTAGTTTATAACATGCGTACAGACAATGCCTTCATGTACGGAAAACCGCAGCGGGAGCATTATTCAACCTGGCAGACGATCAACCAGGGATCGAAGACGAAATCTGATGGCAGCGGCGGCCAAAAGCTATCTGCCCGAATGGTCATGATGATGATGCTTCTATCCGTTAAGAGTGAAACTGACCAAAGCTGGGTTCCGTTAGTCTGTGATAATCCGTTTGGACAAGCGGCGTCTGCCCATGTGCTTGACCCGATTTTCGCTGTAGCCGATAAACTGAAGTTCCAATTTATTGTTGTCACTCCGCCTGAATTGGTGAAAACAGAGATCAGCCAGAGGTTCGATGCCTATTATAAATTGGACTTCATTCGGGAAAAAGGGAAAGAGATTGTGTCGGATACGATTGTACCTGCGTTTCGGATTTATCAGGGAGAAGAGGTTGTTCAATAGTCGGACTTAAACGTAAAAATATCCACAAATTGACTTGAAATTTTCTCTTGCAGGGAAATGATGGTTTGATAGAAAAGGCGTTAGGCTGTGAGTTCTAGCTGCAGGAACACAAAGGTCGTTTATCATTCATCTCGATTAAGCTATTTTAGCACCCAATTTCATTTATTTTTCTTTATAAGTGAAACTCTGTTCCTTAAAGGTGAACGGTTAACATGATTCTTCTCTAAAAATTTTTTAAAATGTTACCTTACGGAAATAAAAATCCAGCTGACAAAGTACAGCTGGTTTTTTTTAGACCAAACCTGGAAAGTTTTCTTCCGAACAAGTAAAAGTATGTGAGTTCGAGACATGAACAAATTATTCTGTAATAAAAGAAATGATTTTGAGCAGTCATGAGTGTTGCAATAAACATTATTATGTGATTTAATGGCTTTATTCACTAAACAAATCGTAATAATTACGATTTTCATCATAAGAAGGAGAGTGAATTCATTGGCAAAAAAGTCAAAAGTAGCAAAGGAAATAAAACGTCAAGAGCTTGTATTAAAGTATGCAGAATTACGAAAGGAACTAATAGAAAAAGGTGATTATGATGCTCTAAGGAAATTACCAAGAGACTCATCACCAACCCGTTTGAAAAATCGCTGCCAGGTGACAGGCAGACCTAGGGGATATCTTCGCAAATTTAAAATGTCCCGAATCGCTTTCCGGGAATTTGCACATAAAGGGCAAATCCCAGGAGTAAAAAAATCCAGCTGGTAAAATAAAATTTGGAGGTAATGAAATTGAAAGAAAATATTCATCCAGATTATCATAAAGTAGTATTCATGGATATGAACAGCGGCTTTAAATTTTTGACAGGATCAACAAAAACAACAAGTGAAACAATCGAGTGGGAAGATGGAAACACATACCCATTAATTAAAGTTGAAGTAAGCTCAGACACACATCCGTTTTATACTGGAGTTCAGAAATTCACTGATCGCGGCGGACGTGCTGAACGATTTATGAAGAGATATAACATGAAGAGCAAGTAAGGTTCCTCCACTTGGCAAGGTGAGGTGAAAGATATGAATTCACATCTTATGGAAATTATCTCAAGAGAGATTGTAAAAACACTCCCTCCTAAGCAAAAGGAGATTTATGAATTTGTCGTTGGTCTGGAAGAAGAGTTGGCTCAAAAGGCTTCGAATTCTGAAGAATTTATGGCTCTTCTTGTGAAGCATTCACCTCATAGGCAGGCAGCAGCACATTTTAACTTTTCATTTGGACAGCTGATGATGACCATGCATGAAATTGAAGACATTATTAACAGGCAGCTTGAGAATAAGTTGAATAATGTAACATGGGTCGAATTAACAGACAGTCCCCGAGCAAAAAAGAAAAGGAATAAAGTTAAATATTTTTATTTCTCCATAAACGAAAGTCATTCGTAAAAAAATTTATTCTTTAAATCGTAATGATTTCGTATTAAAATCTGCATCAGGAGGCTCATATGGTCTATGATTGGATCGTGGTAGGAGGCGGCATTCAGGGCAGTACCATTGCAGCCTTCTTAGTAAAGAATAATAAGGTATCTACAGATAAGCTGCGCATTATTGATCCACATGATATGCCATTATTTAAGTGGACTAAAAGTACAGAACGGATTGGCATGAAATTTTTGCGCTCACCATTTGTACATCACCTCGATGTCGACCCGTTCAGCTTAAGAAGTTATGCAGTGAATCACCAGTGGAAGAAAAGTGAGTTCTATGGGGTCTATAAAAGGCCATCGCTGGAAATTTTTAATGTACACAGTCAATCACTGCTTCAAGATCTAGGGTTAGGGGCTAGCTGGCACCAGGGATATGTAAACGGTATCGATAGGGAAGCCAATTATTGGAGTATAAGCACAGTCGTCGGGGAACGTCTAAAATCCAAAAAAGTCGTACTGGCGTTAAGCATAAACGATCAGCTGCATGTACCGGAATGGGCAGAATCTATTAAGCAAGGCCGGAATCAGCTGTTTCACATCTTTGATGAAGCTGCAGATTTTTCTAAATTGAGGCCGCCAGTTGCCGTAATTGGAGGAGGCATTACAGCTGCACATACAGTCATCAAGCTTTCAGCACTTTATCCAGGTCAAGTCACTTTAATAAAAAGACATCCCTTTAGGGTTTGTGATTTTGACAGTGATCCGGGATGGCTTGGACCCAAATATCAAAAAAACTACCAGCGAATCAAGGATTATTCAGAACGAAGAGAAGTAATTAAGAAGGCAAGAAACCGGGGATCTTTGCCGTCAGAATTATTTCATAAGCTTAGGAAGCTTGAAAATGATCAAACGATAAAGCTGGCAGACGGTGAGATCACTTCCGTGCAGGGAGGAGAAAACAAGGAACTGATCCTTTTAATGGACACGCAGGAAGTCAAGGTACAGTCGATTGTTTTTGCAACCGGATTCAGGCCATCTAGACCTGGCGGAAACTGGCTGGAGAAGGCCATTGAAAAGTTTGGCCTTCCATGTGCGAAGTGCGGATACCCGATTGTCAGTCATTCCCTCGAATGGTGTCCACATCTATATGTAACAGGTCCTCTGGCAGAACTGGAAATTGGGCCAATTGCCCGAAATATTTCAGGCGCGCGCCAGGCGGCAGAAAGAATTATTCAAAGCATCTAAGAAGTTAATAAGGAGGATTTTAACATGAGAGTAAAGATTACACTAGCTTGTACAGAGACAGGGGACAGGAATTATATTACCACCAAAAATAAGCGGAACAATCCTGACCGGATCGAATTATTGAAATATTCACCTCGTTTAAAGAAGCATACTCTGCACCGTGAAACGAAGTAAGGGGCCATATTGCTTTATAGAGATTGAAAAAATAAGGGTGATGGTGTTTGGAGTTAAGCACCTAAACCCTTCCGCCCTTAAAAAGATTGTAAGGAAACGGAATTAAAATAAGACAACATGTATGCTGATTGTTTCCTTATCTTCAGGGGCAGAAATCAGCTGTTTTTTCTGTAAAGAGTCTTATAATTTCTAGTTTTATATATTTACTATGGTGCAGGAACACGAAATAAATCGTAATGATTTCGCTTTCGGGAAGGGAGTGTTCATAATGTAACTGCATGAATGTTTCAGGAGATCACTACATACCAAAATTGGGGGACTGAAAATGTTTAAAAAATTGAACGTACTTGCGTTAGTGCTCATATTAATGCTTTTGCTGGCAGCCTGTTCCGGTGAAAAGAAACAAGTCAGCAATAATCAAGGTGACAAGAAGCAAAACGAACTTATTTATGCTACTGCAAAGGATATTAATGATATGAATCCTCATTTATATCCTGGTTCTATGCCGGCTCAGGGTATGGTATATGAATCTTTGGTTGAGAATACCGAAGATGGAATTAAGCCGTTATTAGCCGAATCCTGGGAGATTTCAGAGGATGGGAAGGTATACACATTCAAATTAAGAAAAGATGTAAAGTTCCATGATGGAGAACCCTTTAACGCAGAGGCAGTCAAAAAGAATATAACAGCAGTCCAAGAAAATGCAGAAAAGCATTCTTGGATTAATCTAGCAGCCAAGATTAAAGAGGTCAATGCAATCGATGAATACACTGTGGAATTAGTTCTGTCAGATGTATACTATCCAACACTGGTCGAGCTTTCTATGACGAGGCCTTATGTGTTTATTTCTCCAAAAGATTTTAAAGATGGCGAAACAAAAGAGGGTGTGAATGGTTATCATGGAACAGGACCTTACATACTGAAAGAGCAAAAGACTGATGAGCATGCTGTGTTTGAGGCCAACGAACAATATTGGGGCGGTTCTCCTGCTATTAAGAAAATCACTGCTAAAGTTCTTCCATCCGGGGAAACCACATTTTTAGCTATGCAAAAAGGAGAAGTGAATTTTGCTTTTACCGATGATCGCGGTGCAGATAGTATTGACGTAGAATCAATGAATCTCTTAGTTGATTCTGGTGAATTCCAGTTGGTGAGAAGCACACCAATGAACACCAAAATGATCGTTGCGAACAGCAGCAAAGCTGATAGTCCTGCCAGTGAGAATGCTGTGCGTGAAGCAATATGGCACTCTATTGACAGGGAGACCATAACAAAAGATATCTTGGACGGGACCGAGACAGTGGCCAATTCATTGTTCTCATCTAATGTGAATTATGCAGATGTGGACTTAAAGAAACGCAGTTACGACTTGGAAAAAGCAAAGGAACTATTAGAAAATGCAGGATGGACTTTGGAAAATGGTTCCGAGGTTAGAACAAAATATGGAAAGAAACTAACGATGGAACTCTACTATGATAGCAATTCCTCCTCACAAAAAACACAGGCTGAATTCATCCAATATTCATTGAAGGAAATCGGAGCCGAGCTGAAGATTATTGGTGAAGAGTCAACTTCAATAGCCAATAGAAGATCAACAGGTGAATATGATTTATTATTCAACCAGACATGGGGACTGGCATATGATCCTCAAAGTACCATCAATGCCTTTACATCTGACTCATCTTACTTACATACAACAAAGGGGATTGCAAGTGCAGATGAACTTTATAAAAAAATTGCTGATGTCATGGTTTCGACAAATGAGAATGATAGAAAGTCGCTGTATGCTGACATCTTAACGATTGTTCATGATGAGGCAGTATTTATTCCCATTTCAAATGGAAACATCACAGTCATTGCGCCTAAGAATTTAGCTGGAATAGGCTTTAAGCAAACTCAATATGAGCTGCCATTTGAAAAAATGCACTTTGAATAAAACTTTTAAAGAAGGGGATTTTCCACCCTTTTTTTTAAAAAAAGTTCAATGTAAATAGTGTTTTCTTAAAGGAGATCGATATGGGAAGTTATATTATCAAAAGGCTCATCTCAGCTATCCCTTTACTGTTTATTATTTCACTAATAACGTTTGGATTGATTAATCTCTCTCCTATGGATCCGGCTAAAGTGGTTTTAGAGGCGCAAGGGGTCCCGAAGATAACAGAGGAATTAATCGCTCAGACGAAAGCAGATCTGGGAATGGATAAACCATTTATCATCCGCTACTTTGATTGGGTTGTCGCATGCCTGCACCTTGACTTTGGAACTTCATATGTGACAGGCAAACCGGTTTGGTCATTAATAGGTCCAGCTTTTCTGAATACATTGAAGCTGACCACTGTTTCATCTGCAGCCATAATCGTCCTTTCTATACTGTTGGGTGTGGCATGCGCTTTGACAGCAGGGAGATTAATAGATAAGTCGGTAAGGGGATTATCATTTTTTCTAACGGCCATGCCTTCTTATTGGCTTGCTTCACTTTTAATTTGGTATTTTTCTGTTCATCTTGATCTTTTGCCTACTAGCGGTATGGCATCAGTTGAGCATTATATTTTACCGGTTACGGTTATTACTGTCAGTTACGTGGGGATTTATTTCAGATTTGTCAGAAGTTCGATGCTGAGCAATCTGAATGAAGACTATGTTCTATATGGAAGAGCATGTGGATTATCAGAATGGAAAGTCACCATGCATATATTGAGAAACTCACTGCAGGTGGCCGTTTCGATTTTCTGTATGGCCATACCAATTATATTGGGAAGCACAGTTGTCATCGAAAATGTCTTTGCCTGGCCTGGGCTTGGCAGTTTAAGCGTCAGGTCCATTCTAAATAGAGATTTTCCCATCATTCAAGCTTATGTTCTTATTTTGGCAGCAGCTTTCGTTTTGTTTAATACAATTTCCGACATCATTAATGCTGCAATGAATCCTAAATTGAGGAATGGTCTGTAAATGAGAATATTTATGAACTTATGTAAAGATAAACTGGCGATTGCTTCGCTGGTGTTTATTGCAGTTTTAATCACCGCTGGCCTATTTGCTCCAGTCTTTGCCCCGCATAATCCTGAAGAAGTAAATATGAGTCTCAGGTATGCAGGGCCGTCCTGGGAGTATATTTTAGGAAATGATCATTTGGGAAGATGTATTTTATCCAGAATCATTTATGGAATCCGCCCCAGTGTTTTATGGGTTTTTGCAGCATTATTCATATCGGTATTGATCGGATCGATATTAGGCTTTCTGGCAGGGTATTTTCGAGGGAAAAATGATGCTTTCATTATGAAGCTCTGTGACGTCCTGCTTTCTTTTCCAGGTTATGTTATGGCGCTGGCTCTTGTCGGCTTATTAGGCGTGGGACTTGAAAACATCCTGATTGCGTTCATCTTGATTAAGTGGGCATGGTTTGCTAGGGTCATTCGAACATCTGTTATGCAGTATGCGGAATTAGATTATATTAAATTTGCAAAAGCTTCAGGAATAAGCCATGGAAAGATTATTTGGAAACACATCGTGCCTGTTACATTTTCAGATATAGCAGTTATCTCAAGCAGTTCGATGGGCACCATGATTCTGCAAATTTCAGGATTCTCTTTTCTTGGGCTCGGCGTTCAAGCCCCTCAAGCGGAATGGGGCATGATGCTGAATGAAGCCAGAGAAGTGATGTTTACAAGACCGGAGCTAATGTTAGCGCCAGGATTAGCTATTGTGCTGGTTGTAATGGCATTAAATTTTTTATCTGATTCACTTCAAGTGGCACTGGATCCCAGACTGTTAAACTCAAATAAGGGAAATCAGGTAATGGCACCAGTTTCAAAAATAAAGATTCAGGAAAAAGAGGTGCCGAACTAAAAGATGAATATTCTAGAAGTGAAAAACTTGAAAATATGGGATTCCCAAACAGGGAAAGGGATTATAACCAATAGTTCATTCCAATTAAAGCAGGGAAGCTGCCTGGGAATTGTTGGAGAAAGCGGAAGCGGAAAGTCTGTCACTTGCAGATCTATTATGAGATTAAACAAACCGCCATTGAGGCAATCGGGGAATATTTTATTCAAAGGTGAAGACCTTAATACTCTTTCCGAAAAAGACATGAGAAGAAGAAGAGGGAAAAATCTTTGTATGATTATGCAAAGCGGGATGAGTGCCTTTGATCCCTCTAATGTAATCGGAGTTCATTTGCACGAAACTCTATCAGAGCACTTTGGCTGGAATAAAGCTCAAGTGGCGGAAAAAATGGGACATGCCATGAGAAGTGTTATGCTTGAGAACCCTTTGGAAATGATGAACAAATATCCCCATCAGCTATCTGGCGGCATGCTCCAGCGGACGATGATTGCACTTTCAATTGTATTAGAGCCTGACATCATTATTGCTGATGAGCCAACAACAGCTCTGGATGCCATCTCACAATTTGAGGTCGTCGATCAATTTGTCAAATTGAGAAAACAGATGGGCAGTTCGATTATTTTTGTTTCCCACGATTTAGGTGCAGTGAAAAAAATGGCTGATGAAGTTTTGGTTATGAAGGATGGAGAAATTGTTGATAGAGGAGATATACAGTCCATCTTTTCAGAATCACAGCATGAATTTACCAAATATATAGTCTCTGCCAGAATGGCCTTGAGCGGGAATTTTAATAATCTTATGAGGAGCGTTTAAAATTGCTGATTGTGAACAGTGTTGAGAAATCCTATAAAACCGGGGGACTTTTTTCAAAAAAAACACAGAAAATTTTAAAAGGTGTCAGCTTTGATTGTCAAAGGGGAGAAAGTCTGGGGATTATTGGCGAAAGCGGAAGCGGAAAATCGACACTTGGCCGTTTAATAGTTGGAATTGAAAAGCCTGAAGCGGGTACCGTTTTATTTGAACAAAAGAATATAGCAGACAGGAGTGTGAGACTAGGCAATATTAGTGCCGTTTTCCAAGACTATAAATCATCAATTAATCCATTTTATACTGTTGAAAAAGCTATTATGGAGACATTAATCTTACAAAATAAGAGCAGAAAAGAAATGCAGGCGAAAATGGATCAATTATTAATTCAAGTAGGGCTGGACACTTCCTATAAAACCAATTATCCTCATGAACTCTCAGGCGGAGAAGTTCAGAGGGTATGTATCGCAAGGGCAATTGCAGCTGAGCCAAAATGTATTTTATTCGACGAAGCCATCAGTTCTTTAGATGTTTCTGTGCAAACACAGGTCCTTGATTTATTGAAGGAATTGAAGCAAATCTACAACATAAGCTATATTTTTATCACTCACGATATTCAGGCTGCGGCTTATATATGCGATAGAGTGATTATTTTTAGAGATGGACAGATTGAAGAAACAGCGGATGTTCATCAATTGAGGCACGTTCGATCAGCATATGCAAAGAAGTTATTAGGGGCAATCATACCTTTTTAAGTGTTCAGCGAATGAATATTTTAACAGCCTCTGGGAGGGGAGACCGTGTGGTTGGCGCTTTATCTTGGCCATTTATTAAATTATATGTTTTAGTTCTTCTTTATTTTAGTGCAAACTCTATCCTTAATGTTCTCATTCCATTACAGGGAGATACTTTAGGGGCCAGCAATACAGAAATAGGTATAATCATGGGAGCTTATTTGTTAACAACTATGTTCTTTCGGCCATGGGCTGGAAATAGTATACAAAAGCATGGACCGATAAAAGTGCTGCGCATTATTCTTATAATCAATAGCTTTGCTTTAATCTTATATACGTTAACTGGTCTAGGTGGCTATTTACTTGCCCGTATGTTGCAAGGTGTATCAACAGCTTTTTTTTCAATGGCGCTGCAGATCGGAATTATGGACGCATTGCCAGAAAAAGATCGATCTCAGGGAATTTCACTTTATTCTTTATTTTCTTATATACCAGGTATTGTTGGTCCTTTATTGGCAATAGGAATTTGGCAAGGTGGAATGGAAAACTTTCCAATCGTAATGATCTCAATTGCCATTTCTACCGGGGTGTTTGGCTATAGTACGAAAATAAACAAGTTCGAAGCCCAGGATATGACAAATGAGGCTAAACAGGGTATCAATATGTTTCATTCATTTGGTCAGATCGTGAAGAATCAGCATTTGTTCAAATGTAGTGTATTAATGCTAGTGTGTTCTATTGTATTTGGGGCCATAACTGTGTTTGTACCTCTATATGCTGCACAGTTAAAAAACGGCAACGCTGGAATTTATCTAATGCTTATGGCAGGAACAGTTGTAATTTCGCGGTTTACCCTCAGAAAAAGAATTCCTTCCGACGGGAAATGGCATTCACCTTTTATAATGGGGACTATACTCCTTTTATCAATTGGGGCACAAAGTGTAAGCTATTCTTTATATGGAGGAGCAGTCTTTTTTTACCTTGGTGCTATTTTATTGGGAATAGCTCAGGCTCTTTTATACCCAACATTAACAACCTATTTAAGTTTTGTCTTACCTCCGAAGAAACGCAATGTATTACTAGGCTTATTTATCGCAATGGCTGATTTAGGTGTGTCTCTAGGTGGTATTGTAATGGGCCCTGTAGCTGACATCTTCTCATACTCAACCATGTATCAGCTATGTGCGATTTTAGGTATGGCGATGTTCCTTTTTGCAATTAATCGAAGTGAAGTATATTCATCGTAATCAAAGTTAGAACTTTTAATGGTTTCCTCTTTAACTTTTATAAATTGCAAATTCTCTATTAGATTGCTTTACAAAACCAAATTGAGGAACCGGGAAAGAAGCATAAATGCCTGACTACGTCTTAGTTAATACGTTAAGACTGAGGGGTCCCTTTTTTCTAATAATTGAAATCGGCCAGCGATTTGCTGCCTTTTTATAAGGATTTAATTCGTGAAAAAGGGAAAGAGATTATTTCGGATCCGATTGTTCTTGATTTCCAGATCTATTAGGGGGAAGAGATTGTTTAATAGGAGAATTATACAAATATATATATCGCACTACTACCATGAAATTTTTTCAAAACTGAAGTAAAAGGAAAAGATTTTTTTGAAGGAAGATATGTATTGCCATTTTGGTGAAACTGTGAAATACTTGTTGAAAATAAATCAATATTTTGAACTAATTCTTATCCAGAGAGGTGGAGGGACTGGCCCTGCGAAGCCTCAGCAACCCCTGATTATTTCAGGAAGGTGCTAATTCCAACAGAGTTAATGCTCTGGGAGATAAGAGGTCTATTTGAAAGCAAAGGCCTCTTATGTTAAGAGGCCTTTTTTGGTTGCCTTTTTAATAAATGGGGCCGGATTTAATGGATATAAAGACGAGATTTTTAAGATATGGAAGAGGAGGAAATGACATAATGGAAAGCAGTGTTATACAGATACCGGAAGCTTACGTGAATATTTTACAAGAATCAGAACTTCTCGGCTTTCAGCAGTCATGTGATAGAAAAACAGGATTTTTACTAAAGGGATTGGCTGCCTCAAAACCAGGAGGAAACTTTTTAGAATTGGGAACAGGTACAGGTGCGTCTGCTTCATGGATCATGGATGGTATGGATGAAGGCAGTACACTTACTACAGTTGATATTGATTCCAGAGTGCAGTCTATCGCAAGAAAGTACCTCGAGAATGACAGAAGAGTATCATTTTGCTGCCAGGACGGAGCAGCTTTTATTCAAAACCTGACTGAACGGTTTGATTTTATATTTGCAGATACGTGGCCGGGAAAATTCGAGTTACTCGACAAAACATTGGATCATTTAAATGTTGGAGGTTTTTATGTTATCCATGATGTGTTTCCACAATCGGTTTTGCCTCACCATTGTGGAATTAAAGCAACCAAACTCCTTAAGACTCTGCAAAACAGACCTGATCTGGACATAACAGAAATGGATTGGTCTACTGGACTGCTTCTGGCAGTGAAGACTATGGTTTGAAATTAGGATATGAACTTTTTTGTATAATTGAGGGGGACCTATCAATGAATCTTGTGAAAAATCCGTTTGAGCAGTTACTGAAGGAAGGAGAAAACATAATTGAATGTATATGCTGCTCATTAGTAGCCCATTTCTGTTTAGTACCACAGGCAGGCTTTTTGATTGCTACGAACAAAAGACTGCTATTCTGTGCAATTACAGCATCAGAAGCAAACAAAGGATTTATTCAAGAATTTACATATAGGAACATCATTTCCATTGCAGAAAAGAGAGGAATCACCGGCAAGCATATTCATATGTACTATAATCAAGATTTATATAAATTCCAGCAAATCCAAGGGATGAATATGTTTGAGTTTATGATAGCTGTTAAAGATAAAATGAGGAATGAGCCATAAAAAAGAATCCAAAGGTAAAGAATCTTCTTTTTAAGAAAAGGTGAAATAAAGAAAAACCGTGATGTACTTTGCTGTGCATTGTAAAGGCTTTTATTGTGTTTGGAATCCTTACATTATATAAGATCTTATCTTTCATCAAAAAAAGAGCGCTATCCAGTAACAAAGATAATCGCTCATTTTATTTTTGCAAGTGTTCGCTTCGCTGAATAAATATAATTGAGCCAAAAAATATGTATTTGAGGATATGACAGGGATAGGTTCCAAATTTAATTACTTAAGCAATTTTTCCATGCATTAGCAATTAATTGGACGCCTCTCTGAATTTCGTTCATTGTGGGTGCACCATATCCAAGCATAACCTGATGATTTGGCTTCTGAAGCTCATGCATAGGTGAAACAGCATCGATTTCAACTCCACTTGACTTCGCCAGCTCTATTGCTTTATATTCATTTAATCCTTCGGGTAATGTAACAATGATATGTAATCCTGCAGTATCCCCTATGATTTCAAATGGTTCTCCCAAATGCTTATATAGGCTTTCAATTAAACATCTACTTTTGGCTCGGTATAAAGTTCTCATTTTTGCTATATGCGATGAATAATTTCCTTCTTCCATAAATTTTGCAGTAACCTGCTGGTCGATTCGTGAAACAGTCGATTTTAGGTGAATATTAAACTTTTCGAAGTCTTGTTGAAGAGATGCAGGCATAATCAGATAACTTATACGAAGGGACGGCAGCAATGTTTTTGAAAAAGTACCAAAGTAAAGCACCCGGCCGGTTGAATCCAGATGCGATAGAGTTGGGATGGGTGCCCCTTTGTAACGGAATTCAGAATCATAGTCATCCTCGATAATGTAAGCATCCTGTTTATGTGCCCAATTTAATAACTCAACCCTTCGAGCTATAGACATGATGGTACCAGTAGGATATTGATGAGCTGGTGTCGTATATAATAGCTTTACTGGCTCTTCAGGCACACAGCAGCCTTCCTCATCCACAGAGATCGGATGACATTGCAGCTGTAATTGCTGACAAACAAATTTTGCCCGAATAAAACCGGGATCCTCTGTTCCGATGGCGCTCCGATTAAAAAACAAACATACATTTGTAAACTGCTGCTGAAATCCGCTAAATATATACACTTGCTCCGGCTGACAGGTTAGCCCTCTAGCATGCTGTAAGTACTTTGCAATTTGTTCGCGTAATGAATATTCGCCCTGCCAAGCTGCATTGCTGGCATTGGATACATTAAGCTCTTTTCGATAAAGTCTGTTCCATTGTTTATAGGGGAAGGCAGCAGCATCAATCTGCCCACTTTTAAAATTTATAACATGTTCATTCTGAACTGTTTTCTTCAAAGTAGTCGTATCATTTTCAATTGTGTGCCACTCATCTTGAATTTCAGAAACAAAATATCCTTGTCGTTCAACTGAATAACAGTACCCTTCACTCTGCAGTTGTTCATAAGCCATTTGAACAGCAATGATATTTAAGTTTAATTGCTCAGCCAGACGTCGTTTTGCAGGAAGTTTAGCATGAGCTAACAGTTTTTTTTCTAAAATCGCTTTTCGTATTTGTTCATAAATTTGCTTATATTTTGTTTTATTACTCGAAAGCAGAATTTGAAGTTCCATTAACTCATCCCCTGGTATTAAATAAAAAAACATTTTTGGTTCTTTTTATCATACCAGAATAGGGTTTTAATAGAATCAGGGAGTGATAAAAATGCAAAAATTAGAAAACAATGCTGTACAGTTAATTCCAATGGGACTTGAGCATGCTGAAGGACTTTTTGAAGCAGCGCAGGATAAGCGCATCTGGGAGCATATGTCTGTCGAATTAACAGAGAAAAGCTGTGTACGTCAATATGTCCAGAATGCTTTGCAAAAACGTGAACAATGTACCGATTTTGCATATGTAATTGTAAATAAAAAAACAGAGAAAATAATCGGTGCTACCTGGTTTCTGGATATATCAGAACAACATAAACGGCTTGAAATCGGATCAACTTGGCTTAATCCTAATTTCTGGCGATCGAATATTAACACAAATTGTAAATATTTATTGTTAAAATATTGCTTTGAAGAACTTTCCTTTAACCGTGTCCAAATCAAAACAGGACATGAAAACCTCCGTTCTCAAAAAGCAATAGAGCGAATCGGCGGGGTAAAAGAAGGCATTCTTCGAAATCATATGATACGAAAAGAAGGAATCATTCGTCATACTGTCCTTTATAGTGTCACAACGGAAGATTGGAGCAATGTAAAAAAGCATTTCGAAGAACACTTACTTTATTAAGGGAAGAAAGATTATGATCCTATTAATCTTTAGGGAATAATCTGCTATATCCGTATTGAAGATTGCTGCAGTACGATTTTCGAGTAATGGCGTATATCCGAAAAAGGATACCGCAGAATTAAATCCACTCTGTAAAACATCTAAGGTTTTCAATACTAAATAACTTTCTCTTTTTTTGTTGTGACAACTCATTTTCCTTTTATTATTCTGAATAATTATAAAAATAAAATGGTTTGGTGGAGCATATCAGGCAAGTGGAGCATATCAGGCAAGAGGTTTATAATCAATAATAAAAACTTATGCAGTGAAAAAGAAAGGTGTAGATAGAGGTGAATATTGCTTCTTTTTTTCCTAAAAACATCCAATTAGCACTTAAGAATAATCCGCCAGGGAAGTGGATTCCGGACCTTCCTGAAGGTTGTATTCGTCTCCATTGCGGCTATCCAGCACCTGTCCTTGTGCCGGTTGAGGAGATTAAGGCAGCTGTTTGCAGTCTATTAGAACTTGAGCATGATTTACCACTTCATTATACTGGAAGTCCAAAAATTCTTGAGCTAAAGGAACAGATCATAAAAAGATTGGAAGAGAGAGGTATTTCTGTTTCAGAAGAAGAGCTCTTGATTACCTCTGGTGCCTGTCAGGCAGTCGATTTGATTGCCCGTATTCTCCTGGATAAGGAGGCGGTCGTGGCAATAGAATCCCCCACCTATATGGAGGCTTTAGAGATTTTTCAAAATTATACAAAGCTTTTCATTAGTATTCCTGTAGATAAGCATGGACTTCAAACCGATGTTTTGGAAGAAATTTTAGCCGAAAGGAAGCGAAATGGGCTTGCCCAGCCACGTTTTCTATATACCATTCCAACTTTTCAAAATCCAACGGGGACGACTATGACAGCAGAGCGCAGGCAGCATGTTTTGGAGCTGGCCGACAAGTATAATTTCTTAATTGTAGAAGATGATGCCTATGGGGAATTATTCTTTAATAATAATCTGCCTACACTAAAAGCGATGGATACAATGTCAAGAGTTCTGCATGTCGGTTCGTTATCCAAGATAGTAGCGCCAGGCATGCGAATTGGATGGATAGCAGGAGCATGTGAAATCATCCATGCATGCGCCTGGTTTAAAAAAGATTTGAATCATCCGTTTGCTCAAGCAGCCATGGCTGTATATTTAGCAAACACTGATTTTGATGAAAAACTCATAACCTTGAGAGACACATACCGGTCTAAATGTGCCGTCCTGCTCTCGGCACTCGAACAGTACCTGCCTGAATCGGCCTCCTGGTATGTGCCAGAAGGCGGTTACTTCGCTTGGATGAAAATTCCTGGTGTCGATACATCGGAAATGTTAACTCAAGCCCTGGCGGAGGGGGTATCTTTTATTCCTGGCAGGTATTTTTTTATGGATCAATCAGATGGGACTGAATATCTTCGCCTTTCCTTCAGTTATGAGGATGAAAAGGAAATAGCAGATGGGATTCGGAGACTGGGGAGAGTTGTAGAAGCTAGTCTTTGATTAAATTATTTTATGAAAGGGAATAAGGAAAACGACTTTCTATATGAAGGGCGCCTTTTTTGACTAGAAGAAGGCGTCTTTTTAAAGGGATCGTTAATCATAAACAGAAGATATAGAGTGAAAATATTACATTGAATAGGAACAAGAAGGTAGATTTTGAACCGTGAACTAACCAAGTTTTTAAGTATAAAAGCTACAAATACAGCTGCAAAGTCTTCGCATAGTCTGGCCATTCCGCTTGCAAACCGGCTTGCGGATTTTATTTTGCAAACCGCCGATGAAAGGGTCTATTACGAGAAGCACGTGACGTTTTGTGTTTTTTTAGGTGTCCCTACCGGCACTTATTGCATGTGCTTGCACCCCTTTCCCCTTTTGAATATTAGTCACACTTATTTTCAAATTAAAATCTTTAATTTTATTTTATTATTACTTAACAGTATAATCGTAGTAAGAATAGTAACAATAATCTAAATATTAAAAAAGGGGCGTATTTTCATGGTTCATAATTTAAATGAAAATTTGAGGAGGAGCGCCAGAAAATTCCCTGAAAAATACGCTTATATCTATGAAGATATAAGTGTAACTTATAGGGAATTAAATCAGCTGGTGGATCAATTTGCTGCTGGCTTGTCTGCTCAAGGAGTGGGGAAAGGAGATGGGGTAGCTCTTATATTAGGTAACAGCCCTGAATTCATCATTGCGTACTATGGTATATTACGTCTAGGTGCAATTGCTATTCCTATCAATCCTATGTTTAGCCAAAGGGAAATCAGCTACATTTTAGACAATAGTCAGGCCAAGGTGGTTATTGCACACGCATCCGTAGGTTCTAAAATATCTGAATTAAAAGAAGAATCTAAAAATATAATTTGCTTTATTTATGTAGATGCCATGAGTCAAGAGTGGACATGGGAGCGTCTAATGGAAACAAGTAATCCAGATTTTGAAAGCCCTTTCACCCATGAAGAAGACCTTGCTGTCATTCTCTACACGTCAGGGACAACTGGTAAACCAAAAGGAGCGATGTTATCTCATCGAAATTTGGCTTCTAATGCAAAATCTATTTCAAACCTATTGGAACTGTATGATGAAGATCGTGTAGTAGCTGTTCTGCCGATGTTTCATGTTTTCTGTATGACCGTTTGTCTGAATAATGCCATTTCTTGCGGGGCAACGGTCATTATCGTGCCTAAATTTAGCCCTCAAGATGTTGTTAATACTATTCGGCAAAAACAAGCAACGGTTTTTGTTGGAGTTCCTACGATGTACAACTTTATCTATCAATTGCCTGAAGCTTCTGCGGACTATTTCTTATCCATTCGCTTGTGTATATCTGGAGGAGCTTCCATTCCTGTTGAGCTGCTCCAAAATTTCCAAAACAAGTTTAACGTTACTATCTTAGAAGGGTATGGGCTCTCAGAAACTTCTCCTGTCGTCGCTTTTAATCCTTTAAGGGGGACCCGTAAGCCCGGCTCTATCGGTTTGAATATTCCAGGTGTCAAAAGCAAGGTTGTCAATGAGGAAGGGGACGAATTGCCAAGGGGAGAAATCGGAGAATTAGTTGTTCAAGGACCAAATGTAATGAAGGGATACTTAGGGATGCCGGAAGATACAAATGCTGCCCTAATGGATGAATGGTTTTTCACGGGTGATCTGGCGAAAATGGATGAAGAAGGATACATCTACATTGTTGATCGCAAGAAAGACATCATAATCGTTGGCGGATACAATGTCTACCCTAGGGAAGTAGAGGAAGTATTGTATCAGCATCCTTCTATTGTAGAGGCATCTGTGGTTGGAGTTCCTGATGAAGGATACGGAGAAATTGTAAAATCGTATGTTGTAGTCAAGGATGAGCAGATCACAATAGATGACATTATCCATTTCTGTCAGGATAAGCTGGCGAAGTATAAGCTTCCTAAACAAGTTGAATTTCTCAAGGAGCTGCCTAAGAACTCTACAGGAAAAATTTTACGAAGAAAACTAAGACAACTGACTCCAATTCAGTAAGGTACAAATTATATTAATTAAGGAGGATTATATATGTCGATTATTTTGAAGGATAAAATTCAGGGGCCACCAGCTTGGAAAGGGACTGATTTAGCGAACGATGATTCATGGATTTATTATTTGTCTGAAAAAGCGATTGCAACGCTAGAGAACGCCTTATCTCATGTTCAGCAAAAGGGCCTAAAAGCCCCTGACTTTACAAAGGAGGACTTTCCGATCCCTGATCTTTTTAAAGAAATCGAATACTTTGTAGAAGAATTGGAGAATGGGAGAGGTTTTCTATTAATTCGTGGATTGCCACTGGAAAGATATACAGATGAGGAAGCAAGCATTATTTATTGGGGTCTTGGACTTCATATGGGTATTCCAGTATCGCAAAACGCGAATGGTGATCTCTTAGGGCATGTCATTGATAAAGGTCTTAGTTTAGAAAATTCAAATGTACGTGGATACCAAACGAAATTGCATCTTCCTTTTCATGCAGATGGATCAGATGTTGTCGGATTATTAAGTCTGCGGAAGGGGAAAACCGGTGGGTACAGTAGTATCGTAAGTTCGATGGCTGTTTATAATGAGATTTTGGAGAAGTACCCTGAGTATCTTGGTATTCTCTCTCGTCCATTTTTCTTCGATCGTCGTGGGGAAGAAGGACCAGGTGAATCTCCAGTATTCACATCACCTATCTTTAATTATTTTGATGGTAAATTAAGCTGCAGATATGTCCGATTATTCATCGAATCAGCCCAAGAGAAAACAGGTATTCAGTTGTCAAAAGTAGAAGTTGAAGCACTAGACCTGCTAGATTCCCTCCTTCATGATGAAAATATGCATTTTAATATGATGTTGGAGCCAGGTGATATGCAATTCGTCAATAATTATGTAGTTCTTCACTCACGTACTCAATACGAAGACTATGCAGAACCGGAGCGCAAACGTCATTTATTAAGATTGTGGCTCACGATGCCAAATGGCCGGGAAATTTCTCCGGATTTCGCGATGTTTATTGATGAGAATACTGGGAAACCTGGGCGCGGCGGTATACCTGCACGTCAAAAAACATCTGGCGGTATTATAGAAAGTTTGAAGTAATTGGGCTTCCATCCGGAAGTATGATTTTATAAACCGTTTATAGGAACAGCAATTAATTAATGTGACGGAGGGTCCTTTTCCAATTTTTTAGGAAAAGGTACTCCCTCTGTGAAAAGTTAGGGGGAGGTATATGACACGTACACCAAAATATTCTTGGTTCATTTTATTTTTTCTTGTTCTTTCCGGTATGATCAACCAAGTGGATAAAATTATCATTGGTTTGGTTTCTGTTCCTGTCATGAAAGAGTTGGATTTAAGCCCATCTCAATGGGGAGTTGTGGGAAGTTCTTTCTTTTGGGCTTTTACCTTTTCTTCTCTCATTCTTGGCGGCATGGCTGATTCCAAAAATACGAAAAAAATGTTATCGTGGATGTCTTTAATTTGGTTATTGGTTCAATTTGCTACACCTTTTGTTTCCAGTGTATCTCTGCTCGTGTTAACGAGAATCATTTTGGGAGCAGGTGAAGGTCCAGCTCCCGCTCTATCCACAGCAATCATAGGAAAATGGTTCCCGAAACATAGGCATGGTATAGGCTTTGGTGCTGTATTGTTAGGAACAACAGGAGGATCTGCGATTGCTTCTCCATTATTAATCTCCTTAATCGATCAATATGGTTGGAGATCAGCATTTATTGCAATGGGTGTTATGGGATTAATAGTGCTAGTATTTTGGCTCGTTTTTGGGAGAGATAATCCACAAGAAATCGGGTATCCTTCCTTTCAGCAAGAGGAGAAGCAGTCATCGAGCCTTTTAAAGGTTTCTTGGCGCGAGTTTCTTCCGCATCTTTTTTCTAAAAATTTTATTTTAATCGTTTTGTGTGGAGGTTGTGCTTATTGGCTATTGGCTGTTCAATCGGTATGGTTTCCGGCTTACTTTACTAAGGTTCAACAGTTTAATGGTCAAATGTTACAACTAGCTGTAGCTTTACCTTTTCTTTTCGCAGCTTTTTGCCAAATTGGATTTGCCATGTTATCAGATTGGCTTTATCGCAAAACGGGAGATATTCGTAAAGCACGCGTTAATCTTGCAGGTTTCATGATGTTGCTATCTGCTCTGTGTGTATATCTGGGAAACGCCGCCGATTCAACGGCTATGACGATTGTTTTCTTTACCCTTGCTCCCGGTTTTGCTTATGTAATTCTTTCACTCGCACCTGCTATATTGATGGAGTTCTATTCTCCTCAAAACATTGGTAAGGCACAGGGAACATTCATTGCTCTTGCAAGTGCAACAAGCATTATTGCTCCAATGGTATTCGGTTATCTTATTCAACATTCAGCGACTGAAGCTATGGGATATGGTTATGCGTTTGAAGCCTCTTCTTTTGGAATGCTCATTATCGGAATATTGTTTTGGATTGGTGTACGTCCCGCCAAGCGAAGCCATACCACGATCAAATCTGATTATGTTCAATCTTAGGAGCAATCATACACGTCATTTGAAATGTTGTACGAGTAACCAACTTTAGCAGGGTTAATCTGTCAGAGGGGGTGATGAATGATATCAAATTAAATAAACTGAATATTAAGTCTATTTAATTCCTTAATGTAGTATTTACGGATTTCAAAACTTGAAAGGTTAATAGAATGGGAACGGTCAAATTATTCCTAGAGGAATGGGAAATCAAATTTGGAGAAATACCATAATGGTTGTCCACTGAAGGTAATAAATTTAAAAGATAGATTTATAGAAACAGAGCAGGTGAAATTTGACTAGAGAAGGTTGGGTAAAGAACGAACAATATTGAAGGAGGGTAATTCATGCCGTATGTATTAAATGAAAAAATTCAAGGACCATCAGCGTGGAGAGGAATGGATTTAGCTAAGGATGATTCATGGATTTATCATTTGTCCAGGAAAACACTCGCAGATCTTGAAAAAGCTTTGGTTCATATTCAACAAAAGGGGTTGAAAGCACCTGATTTTACAAAGGCGGACTTCCCAATTCCTAATCTTGCTGATGAAATTGCATATTTTATAGATGAACTGGAGAATGGGAAAGGGTTTCTATTAATTCGTGGATTACCGATGGAAAAGTATACGGTTGAGGAAGCGAGCATTATTTACTGGGGGATCGGCTTGCACTTGGGCAATCCGATAACACAAGACGCAAAAGGAACTCTCTTAGGGAATATAAAAGATCGAGGTTTCGACTTTAAGGATAATTCTAAAGTACGCGGTTACCAAACAAATGTGCATCTTGACTATCATACAGATTTAGCTGATGTTGTCGGATTACTTTGTCTTTGCAAAGCGAAATCTGGTGGTTTAAGTAGTATCGCAAGTGCGATAGCTGTTTATAATGAAATTTTAGAGAAGCACCCAGAGTATCTTGAAACCCTCTATCGTCCTTTCTTCCATGATCTTCGTGGGGAAGAAGCACCAGGACAATCTCCAATATTTACATCACCAATTTTTAGTTATTACGATGGCAAATTGAGCTGCAGATATTTACGTCAATATGTTGAATCAGCACAAACGAAAACAGGTGTCTCTTTGTCAAAAAAGGAGATGGAAGTGTTTAATTTTATAGATTCCCTTACTCATGATAAAAACATGCATATTGATATGATGATGGAGCCAGGTGATATGCAATTCGTTAATAACTATACTATTTTTCATTCACGAACTACATTTGAAGATTATGAAGAAGATGAGCGTAAGCGTCATTTATTAAGATTGTGGCTCAACATGCCAAATGGTCGAAAAATTGCCCCTGATTTCGAGGTTTGTAGAGAAGGTATGGCTGTAAATAATAAATAGCTGGTGATCGTGTAGAAAATATCGAGAAATATTTGTATTAAATTGAGAGTTTAGTAGAAAAGCATAAACTTGTCACCAATATTTTAGAAAAAAACTTAGACATAATTGATTTTACAGAATATGAAAGGAGGATGATGTTTCTTGGCAAATTTAGATCCGCAAGCAGAAAAATACTTACTAGCATTTAACCAGATGCCTCCTATTTATACGATGGATCCTAAGACTGTACGAGAGATGCTTTCGAAAGCACAGCAGCATCCTATCGAATCAGATCTGCTTTCAAAGGCAGAAGATTGGATGATTCCAGTAAGCAAAGATGCTGAAATCAAATGTAGGGTATATATACCGGAAGGGAGGGGCCCCTTCCCTTTATTTATTTATTACCATGGTGGAGGATGGGTTCTAGGAGACCTCGAAGCGACAGATCCAAGCTGCCGAATGCTTGCACATAGAACGGGCAGTATTGTTGTATCTGTCAACTATCGTCTAGCTCCAGAGTATAAGTTTCCGACCCCGGTTGAAGATGCTTATGCGGCATTGGAATGGGTTTATGAAAAAGGAACCTCTTTTAACGGAGATATTTCTAGATTGATAGTAGGCGGGGATAGTGTAGGTGGTAATTTAGCGACTGTAGTATCTATGAAGGCGAGAGACAGAAAAGGTCCAGACATATCTGCGCAAGTCCTGATTTATCCTGCGACAAACCTTGAATTTAATACAAAATCTCATCAAACGTTTGCAAAAGGATTTGGTTTGGATCGTGAGCTTCTGTTTTGGTTCCGTAATCATTATTTAAGGAATGAAGAGGATAGGTATAATGGATACGCTTCTCCCTTAATCGCTGAAGATATAAGTAATCTCCCGCCAGCTATTGTGATTACGGCGGAAAATGATGTGCTTCGGGATGAAGGAAAGGCGTATGCTGATCGTTTGCAAACAGCTGGTGTAAAAGTTGAATATGCATGTGAATCAGGAATGATTCACGGTTTTTTTTCAAACATGGCTGTGTTTCCTAAGAATATTGAATTAACGGTTTCTAAGATTAACAAGTTTTTACGTACCACTAATTTATTGACCAACTGGAATTAATAGTATTCTCAGAGGGTCATAGTAGCTTTATTTAAAAGAATCAAGGAATGCCGAGAACATCTTTGATATTTAGTCAGAAACGTTTCAGATAAACCATAAAGACACCTTACGTGAATTCGTAGAGGTGTCTTTATGGTTGTCTTTCTAAATAAAAAAAGAGTAGCACTGGCCATGTCCTTGGTCTGTGCTACTAATAAGTATGGTTAATAAATATAGGTTCTACTATTGAATGGATGGAAAATTGTTTCAAAGAAGGTATTAACTGCTTGTTTTTAGTAATAAACCGTATTACCAATGCCTCCAGTTACTGAAATGACATCGCCGGTAATTGATGCTGACAGGGGTGAAGCAAGGAAGGCAACGACATAAGCAACTTCCTCCGGTGTAATCAAGCGATTGAGAGGACTTAATGCTGCTGCCTGGCTTACAGCTTCTTCCGTATGAAATTGTTTTCTATTCGTTTCAGTATCTACAATCCCTGGATAGATAGCATTGACGTTAATGCCGTGTTTTCCTAATTCCAATGATGCGGATTTTGTTAAATGAACAACAGAGGCATTACGCGGCCCAGAACTAAAATAATTGCCGCCTATTCTGGCAGCGAGACCACTTATATTAATAATACGCCCCCACTTATTTTTGATCATATGAGGAGCAACAGCTCGTATAGATCGAAAATAGCCCATATACTTTTCTTCAAAATCTTTCAAAATAAGCTCCTCTTTAATCTCATGAAAATTCTCTGGCTCTGTACCGCCAACACGGGCTCCACTGTTGATGAGAATATCAATACTCCCCATCGCAGCTGCTGCGCTTTCAACTAAATGGATGATAGAGTTAGGATTCGAGGTATCTGCCACGATTGGATAGATATTTCGTTTTGTTTCCTGGGTTAATTCTTCTGCAGCTTTCTTTAGTGAGGATTCGTTTCTTGCACAAATTGTACAATCCACGCCCTCCAGTGCCAACTGATGGGCAATGGCTCTGCCAATCCCACGGCTTCCTCCTATAATAAGAGCTTTTTTTCCAGATAATTGTAAGTCCATATATTCAACCTCCTATTTTGATTCAACACCCTGTATGGCCAAACTCAAAGTAATTTCTATATTTTCTCTCTTTTATTCTACCTTTTAAATCAGTTTAAATAAAATTAAACATTTTAACTTGTATTTAAGTGTTACTAATGTAATAAAGAAGATTAGCCATTTCAAAATAGAGTAACTAAGGATAATAGAGGATCGGGTATCATTTCTATAATCGTTTTTCAATATTCACCTTGTTCGTATGTTGAATATAAGTGAAAGTTACTTGCAGTTTAAATTATTTAATTTTATTCATGAGGGTTGAAATGGATATAATGATAATTGAAATAGTTATAATATTCAAAAAAATATTTAGAGAGGGGTGCTGATGATATTTATAAAAGCCTTTTCATTTAATTGAGGCATTTTAGTAGTAAATTTTAGACATTTGGAATGAACAAGAGAATTATGTTTGTTGTCCATTTTAAAGTAAAAAGTAAGTATCATAGCGTGAAATGTATAGATCTAGCTAAAGCTAATTCATCAGTGTATGAACTGTTCGTAAAAGCGCTTCTATTACTTTAAAATGCGTTATTTCATGTTCAATAAAAGGGTTTAAAGCCTTGTTTGCAACAAGGAGTTTCCCAACACTTGAATCTTTATGAAAACGCTTACTTCGTGATGAACTGGAGAATGGGAAGCTATAGGGACAAGGAAATGAGCATCATTATCTGAGGTGCTTTATTTCAAATATGAAAAATAGGGGGACTTATATGTCAAGCACTCCAAAATACTCTTGGATTATCTTATTATTTGCAGTTCTTATTGCTATGATTAACCAAATTGATAAAATTCTCATTGGTTTGGTTTCTGTTCCTCTAATGAAGGAGTTACATTTAAGTGCTTCTCAATGGGGACTTGTGGGCAGTTCTTTTTATTGGTTTTTTTCCATAACCTCCATCTTACTTGGCGGCATGGCAGATTCTAAAAATCCGAAAAAATTGTTTATTTGGATGTCATTGATCTGGTTAACGGTACAATTTGCTACCCCATTTGTTTCCAGTTTTTCTCTGCTTATATTAACAAGGATCATTTTGGGAGTAGGTGAAGGGCCAGCTTCTCCTGTAGTAACAACTATGCTAGGAAAATGGTTTCCGAAACATCGACATGGAATAAGCTATGCTGCGGTTCTATTTGGCACTATGATGGGACCTGCGATTGCTTCGCCATTATTAATTTCCTTAACCGATCAATATGGTTGGAGATCTGCTTTTATAGCGATGGGGGTTGTTGGACTGATTTGGTTAGGTTTTTGGCTGTTTTACGGTAAAGCATGTCCGCAAGAAATCGGATTGCCATCATTTGATCAAGTGGAAAAGCATTCATGCACCATCTCAAAGGTTTCTTGGCGTCAGTTTATTCCGCATCTTTTTTCTAAAAATTATATTTTGACCGTTTTGGCTGGAGGTTGTGCCTATTGGTTAGTGTCCGTTCAATCGGTGTGGTATCCAGCATACTTTTCCACAGTACATCAGTTTAGCGGCCAAACGTTAAAACTAGCCGTGGCTTTGCCTTTTCTTTTCGCTGCCTTTAGCCAAATTGGCTTTGCTATGTTATCCGATTGGCTTTATCAAAAAACAGGAGATATTCGGAAAGCACGAGTAACTCTTGCAAGTTGTATGATGGTGATATCTGCTATTTACTTATATCTTGGAAGTGTCGTAAGTTCGAATGCTATCTCTATTTTGTGTTTCACCTTCGCACCAGGTTTTGGAATGGTTATTCTTTCACTCGCACCCTCTATATTAATGGATTTGTTTTCTCCTCAAAACATCGGCAAGGCACAAGGGGCATATATTGCTCTTTCAAATACAGGAAGTATGATTGCTCCCATCGTATTCGGTTATTTTATTCAATATGCAGCGAGTGAGACCTTAGGCTATCATTATGCCTTTCAAGCCTCTGCTTTTGGGATGATAATTATCGGAGTATTATTTGGGATTGGTGTACGTCCCACAAAGCAAATACACTCCACGATTAAAACTGAGGAGGAAGAGCTAGTTAGTACTTAAATATCATTCATGGTATTCAAAAGCTAAAAAGAAAGGAAGGGAAACTGCCAGTATATATTAATGTAACTAAAATGCATATTAAAAATCATAATTTTATTAAACAAACAATTATAAGTATACTGAAAATTAAGAAATTCGGAATAGTTAATGATCTGCCTAGTGTAAACACTATCAATTTACGGATTTCACATTATAAAGCAAAAGAGGGGATTGTAAATGAGTAATGCAAAAGCTGTAGAAGTATATGATGCAAGTAATATCTGTCCAGATGATTTACCATGGATTCCTTATTTTGGGGTGGCTCATTTTAAGTTACTGAAGGCCAATCCAGTAACAGGTCAAACGATTACCTTGTTAAAAGTTCCGGCGGGTACACAGCTTCCTACCCATTTTCATCCCGGAACGGTTATTGTATACACAGTTAAGGGTTCTTGGAGGTACATGGAGAATGATTGGGTTTCCAAAGCCGGTGATGTCGTTTATGAGCCTGCCGGATCCAAACACACACCTGAATCTGTAGGGGATGAAGAGGTTATTACGTTAAATATTGTAGAGGCAACATTAGACTATTTGAATGAGAATGGAGAAATTATTGCTAGAGATAATTGGGAGTCATTCTTGCAAAAATACCATGATCATTGTGCAGCTGAAGGAATTTCACCTATAGATGTGACTAAGTTTTAATCGTTAGATTTGTAAAAAGAGAAGTCCAATGTCCATGTGTGACGAAGATACTTCTCTTTTTTAGGCTTTTCTCTCAGAAGGAGTGAAGTAAGTCTAGAATCTGTTTAGAAAGTCGTGTTTTTTGGCTGTTATTCTTTAAAATTATTAGAAATATTTATTTGTAAATTAAAATCTTTAATTGTATTTAATTATAACTTATTTGAAAAATACACATAAGAATAATTTAAATATTAATAATAATCACATTAATTATCATTTTAAGCGCTTTCAATAATAGGAATTTAGAGGAGGAGATCTGGAATGTCAACTGCAAAATTGTTTGATTTAACAGGAAAAACAGCCATGGTTACCGGAGGGGGGAGTGGGTTAGGGCGTATCATGGCACTAGCGCTGGCAGAAGCAGGCGCAAATGTTGCAGTATGCTCACGCCGTTTAGAGGTTTGCGAGAAAGTTGTCCAAGAAATCGAAGTGCTGGGAAGACAAGCCCTCGCACTCGCATTGGATGTAACAGACCCTGAATCGGTCCGACAAGGTGTAGATAAAGTTATTTCTCATTTTGGCAAGGTTGAAATCTTAATTAACAGCAGTGGAACGGTTTATGAAACACCTGCTACTGAAATGCCTTTGAAGCAATGGCTAGAAATGATTGATACCAATGTTACAGGAACATTCCTGATGTGTCAGGCTCTCGGAAGACATATGATAGAGAACGAATACGGAAAAATCATTAACATTTCTTCTAGCATTGGATTTAAAGGTACTGACCCTGAAGCCGTCGACTCTGTAGGATATACAACAAGTAAGGGGGCTGTTATGACTTTGACGAAGGATCTTGCCGTTAAGTGGGGACGCCATGGATTGACTGTGAATTCCATTGCTCCTGGCGTTTTTCAAACGGGAATGAATAACCCAGAAATACCAGGAACGCTTGTACAAAAAGCAGGTCCAATCATTGCCTCTCAAGTGCCAGTTAGGAGATTAGGTGAAGACAATGATATAGCAGGCGCTGTCCTTTACTTTGCTTCTGCGGCTTCTGATTATTGTACAGGACAAATATTGGTTGTAGATGGGGGACTCGGAGCTAAGTAAAAAGGATCTTTGTTAAAAGTGGGGCAGGGGAAAAAGTCTTAACTTTTCTCCTGCTTCATCAGGCTGTTTTTATATAATCATATAGGAATATTTTCACTTAGAAAGTTTCCTTTGTTTTTTAAAAGCTCAACGTAATCATCCGTTCTTATCGAGGTTACTTTGAGCTTTTTTATTCGTTTATCCGTAAAAAAGAGAAGCCCAGCGTCCATATATAAGACGAAGTGGCTACTCTTTTTTTCTTAAATTTGCGAAATTTCGGATTTTAGATATTGAATATACTTGTTGGGAAAAATGGATAAATGTTTATCTTCAGATAGAGCCAGACCAAAAGAAATATTGACAGCCCCATGATTCACTAAATCAATCGGAATGATATCACCATTCATGACAGAAGGATGATTTTTCATGATGAAATCAGGAGCAAATGTAATAGCTAAATTTTCAATGATCGCTTGGAGTATGCCGTCCAAATTATTTGCTGTAAATAAGATTTTCAAGGGTTTATATTTTTTAAAGAAATCATGAACGAAATATTGCATAAATTCACCGTAATAAGTAACGAGCATTTGATCTAGTATTTCATGTGGAGATATGGTACCGGTAAACGCTAAGGGAGAATGTTTAGAAACGTAGACTTTCTGCTTCCCCTCGAATAGTGATTCAAAAGCTATTCCTTCCATGTTTATGTTCCAATCTGGTGAATGTGCAATCAATCCGATGTCAGTCTTATGCTGGCGAACATCTTCTATTACAGAAGTTACGCTTTTTTCGTTTATTTCTACATTTACTTGTGGATAATCCTGTCTAAAAGCAGCTAACGCTTTAACTAGAACAGTTGTTAATCCCGGTATAGAAGATACTTTTAGTTCTCCTATTTCCGCTGAATTAAATGAGTTTGCTTTCTCTTTTATTTCCTCTAGCTTTTTAAGCACTTCGTAGGCTTGTTTAAGAATGATTCTACCTTCATCGGTTGGGACAGCACCGTGACCCCGTGAGCGATGTAAAATTTTTAGCCCTAGTTCCTTTTCTAAACCAGTAATGGACTGGCTAATACCAGATTGAGTCACATGAAGGTTCTGAGCTGCTACAGACAGAGAATTATGTTTTGCGACTTCAACAATATAAAGTAATTGTTCAAAGTTCATAGTTCATAGTTTCTCCTTTATTAGTATATTCCAATCAAAATAAATATTGTATTATCTCCATCTTTGGAGAAGTCAAAGGTAGATTATTTTGAATGTAAGAAAAGTTGATTTTCAAGAAAGGGTATGATGCCCTTGTTAAGCAAGATTGTATTGATGCTAGTGCCTTAGCTTACATTGTGATTTGATTAACTGCGATGGAAGAACAGAAGGCTGAAACCATTACTGAGATGAATTTGCTAAGATATCGCACAATAGCACTAAAAGCTGCCGATATTATCCTATCATTTGAATACTTAAGAGCTACTTATTCACGTCCTTTCATTGGCCCAGCTTTTTGTTATATCCGAAAAAAATTAGTAACACATACGATGTTTAATAGGAAAATGATCTTTGTGTACCTCTTATTATTCTTAGTGCTTGGAAGATTCCCACTAGGATCTTTCGATATTAGTAATGGTTACTTACAAATTAAAATCTTTAATTTTATTTAACTACAACTTATTAGTATAATCAATATCACAATAGTAAAAATAATCAAAAAAATAAAAGCGTTTTCATTCGATTTAAAGGGGGAATCTTGAAGCGTTAGAAAAACAAGGGCTTTCTTAGAAGTTCGTGTAATAAATCTGTCTGTAAGGTGGGGATTGTAATGATCTATGTTTGTAAGAAACATTTGATTAAAGGAATACACTCCATTCAAGTACCTCATGTTGAAGAAGTTTCTTCTACAAATTTAGTTTGTGAATTTTGTGGAAAAGGAGTGAGATATAAATTGTTTATACCAATGTTGAAGAAAAAAAGGTTTCTCATTAATTATTCATCATAAAAAGGTTTCCTTCATTAGCACGCTATTGATTGAGAGAGGGAAAGGCATGTTCGAAAGAGAAGGTGATAGGTAGCCAAAGGTCGTAATGGAACAGTCAGCACTAGTGACCATACTCCTATTTTTGAATTTTTATCAAACCGTTTTACTTATCTAAACGTTACCTTAATTGAAAAGGTTAAATTTAATAAAAGGAGGAATCCAGGTGAAAAAAACATTATTAATTACTGCTTTGCTTTCGCTTTTGTTAACAGTTGCCGGGTTATCAGTTTACGCGAACATGGATAATTCATCAGCGTCTTTAGATCAGTCTAGGTCCATAAAGAACGATGGGGTTATTAAGGTGTACGGGCCAGGAGGACCATTGGGGCCCATAAAGGAGGCTGCAGAAAAATTTACAGCTGAAACAGGAATAGAAGTAGTAGTGACGGCTGGACCAGAATCGAATTGGATTGACGATGCGAAGAAAGATGCGGACATTATATATGGAGGATCTGAGTATATGCTCCGCAGCTTAATGTTAAACAATCCAGAGATGATAAATGAAAATTCACTTACAGAATTATATCCTAGAGCAGCAGGTATTTTGGTACGTAAAGGTAATCCGAAGAACATTCATTCTCTTGAGGATTTAACGAAAAGTGGCGTGAAAATTGTAGATGTAAATGGTGCTGGACAGCTTGGTTTATGGGAAGATTTAGCGGGCAGAACGGGGTTAATAGGAGGAATTAGCAAAAATATTGATGTTTCTGTGAAAACCAGCGCAGAAGCGATTGAGCTATGGAAATCCAATTCGAAGCTAGATGCGTGGATTACATACGAATCTTGGCATTACAGGCTTAAGGATGTTACAGAATTAGTTGAACTGCCAGACTCAGAAAAGCTTTATAGGGGAACCCCAATCGCTCTTACAAACACCTCAGATAATAAAAAAGATTCCCAGCGATTCGTAGATTATTTAAAAACTGAGTCCTCTCACCAAATTTTTCAAAAATGGGGATGGAAATAGTGTTTATGACTGCAAAAAATCCCAACTGCCAATTGTCGCCATTCATTTGCTTAAATTAATCAACAGCTAGCCAATCCCAAGGATGTTAATAGATAATAGGTATTTGTTTTAAATGCGGGATAAAATAGCCGATCCATCCTTTGCAGATGGATCGGCTATTAACCTTATCTCAAACCATAAGCCTTATTGACTTCTTGAGAATTCTTGTTCCCTTGATCATCCCATTCATTTGCTCGAAGGGAAACATTCTAGTCCCGCCTTTTAATGGTTAGGAACTTTTTTAACTCCTATAATGCACGTTTGTGTAACACGATATCCTTAAAGAATTAAGTTAATTATTATACAAATCTATCATTTCTACGATACTTTTCCACGAGAAGCGCTGCGTAATGATTGGCTTCTTTGATATTGCCTTTTTCCATATGATAGTCGAACAACTTTATCGAATAATGTTCAAGTAAGCGAACATGTGCCATTTTCTTATAATATGGAAATGCTTCTTTTTCAAGGTAATGATAATAAAGTTCTTTTTCGTTTTGAAGATTATATTTATGTAAATAGAAGAAGTGTTTATAGATTTTCTCGGTTAATTCTTCAGAAAGAGCAATACCCTTTTCGGCCAATTGGAGCAATTCTTCGTTTGATTTCAATCCTTGTTTCGTTAATGCATGTATATAGCCTTCTAAAGAGGCTATATGAAGGGGTGTGTGTTGGTCTTTTGTGTCCATGGATTGTTTATAGTATTCGCAAGCTTTTTCATAATTTCCTTGGCGAACTTTCTGGTATGCGAGATTGTGGGTCAGCATTGCTCTTTGATGGTCTAATCCAATGCTTTCGGTCATCTCGATTAATCTTTGATATTCCGTATCTTTTGGATCGTAAAACTCGTCTCGTTCTACTTGGATCAGCATAAGCATTTCTGCTTCAATCATACGCTTAAAACTGCGCACTTCTGTGAAAAAGCGCAGGGACTTTTCGGCATAATAATAAGCCAGTACTCGTGAATTGAGAGAATGATAGGCAAAAGCCAAATGATAATAGCACTCTTGGTTGTTGTAATAGGTTAGATCGATTCCTTGAAGATATGAAATTGCCTTATCATATTCCTTATTAATCAATCCATTGATCCCTTTAATGTGATGAAGCATGTTTTTTTCATATAGTGAAAGATCGGACCATTTATCCATTTCAGCAATTAGAGATTTAGCTTGATGTTCCTGCCCTATCAATAAATAATATCTTGTGAGTACCAGTGTATAGGAATGATAAATATCCGGCATTTGCAGCAGAGCAATAGCTTCTAATTGCTTCTTTAGATTCTCAGCCTTTGTATTCAGCTTCAAAATGATCGATTCATGCCATTTTTTTAAAAGGGAGTCTATTCCATTGTAAGTTTCAATTTCTGTTTCCATATTAATGCCAAGCCGCTGTGACAGCAACTCTATCGTTTCCTTGGAGACTTCTGTTAATCCTCGTTCAATTTTGCTTATATGTGTACTCGAACAGATCCCAATTCCTAAATCCCTCTGCATCATGTTCTGACGTTCACGATAGAATTTAATGATTTTTCCCTCTAGCATGGTGATCTCCTCTCTTCAGCTTGCCAATTGAAGTTTGTATGTTCTTATTTTACTAAAGAAACCCCAACTCGTAATAATATTTTCGAGTCTATTTTCTGCTAAATTTATCTATTTATTTATTTTTTTCTGTCTATTTGCCTACTAATAGAAATGATTACTGCTTTTTTCTAGGATAAAGAACCTACGATCTATTTGCGGAGAAACTGTAAGTTTTAGATTTTTTAGAAAGTTTGTGGAAAAAAGTAGGAATAAGGCAGAAAAACAGTAGAAATAACGCGAAAGAAGAGAGAAAAAACCCCAACTTGATTACTTGGTATTTAGTTCTTAAGTGCTAAAAATCTCGATAGATATCAGCTGTTTTACTATAAAAGACACAGAGCACACCCCAAAAGTCACAGAAAAAACCCCATTAGCAGCTAAAAGAAAAAGGTATTATGATTTAAATGTAATATTCGAAATTTTAAGAAAGGAACAGTTCATTACTTGTATTCTGAAAATTCATCGAATTTGGAAAGCGGGGGTCTTATGGAAATTAATTCATTAATCAAGAAAGCAGCTGCTGTGGCATTTTCAGCAGGCTTAATAATCTCACCTATTCATTCGGTACTTTCCACTGAAGCAGCAGCACAAGAAATTAAGACAGAGGACGTTCTGTCATCTTTGACAAAGGAACAACGTGAAGCATTGCATCAATTGCAAGTGAACAAACCTACAGGCCTGCAAGGATTCAGCAAGGCGGAGTTACAGTCGAAAGAAGATATTTCCGTCATTGTCGAATTCAAATCGAACCCTGGTAAAGTAGCTGTATTAGAAGCAGCTGCAAAAGGCAAAACATTAAAAATTGAAGACGCTGCTGCGAAAGTAGAGAAAGAACACATAACCTTTAAAGAAGACATCAAAAAATACTTGACTCAAGAGAACTCCAAATCAAAAAACATTTCAAGTTCCATCACCCAGACGTTCAAAAAAGCTTATAACGGCGTAGCGATGACATTGCCCGCCGATCAAGTACAGCTCCTATTAGAATCTGATGTTGTCCAAGCTGTTCATAAAAACCAGACCTTTACGGTTGATCCTATTAAGCAAGATCTTCCACAAGATGTTGATCGAAAAATTACTACTTCTATTGAGAGTATTCCTTATTTAAAGATTGATAAGTTGCATAAGGAAGGCATTACCGGAAAAGGCGTAAAAGTAGCTGTTCTTGATACTGGGATTGACTATAATCACCCGGATTTAAAGGATGCATACAAAGGTGGTTATGATTTCGTAGATAATGATAACGACCCAATGGAAGCAACGTATACTGATTGGCAGAAATCGGGTAAATCTGAAAGAAATCCTTTTACCGGTGCAACCTATTACACAGAGCATGGTACGCATGTTTCTGGAACCATTGTTGGCCAAAATAAAAATAATAGTGAAGTTTCTGTAGAAGGTGTAGCTCCAGATGCCGATCTTTATGTCTACCGCGTTTTAGGACCTTATGGAAGCGGAACAGGTGCAGCGATCCTGGGAGGTATTGATAAAGCAGTGGCAGACGGAATGGATGTCATGAACCTTTCATTAGGGGCAAATATAAACGATCCGTATTTCCCATTAAGTACCGCTATTAATTATGCTGTGTTGAGTGGTGTTACGGCTGTTGTTGCTGCAGGAAATGCAGGTCCAGATTTCTACACGGTAGGTACACCAGGTACAGCTGCACTAGCTTTAACGGTAGGAGCAAGTGATGTTCCTATTAAGACAACTTCATTTACAGGCAGCGTTTCAGGAGACTGGTCCACTAAGCTCATCAGCATGGGAAGAAGCTATGAGGATAATCTCTCCACATTAAATGGGCAATCACTTGAGCTTGTCGATGTAGGATTAGGTTCACAAGGAGAATATGCAGGCAAAGATGTTACAGGGAAAATTGCTTTCGTTCAACGCGGGAACTTTGCCCTCGTTGACAAAATCAAATTTGCAAAAGAACATGGGGCAGCCGCTGTTATTATGTATAACAATGCAGACGGACAGATTGGCACCAATCTAGGGGAATCCGTTGACTTCATTCCTGCTTTTTCTATTACAAAAGCGGCAGGTGAGGAATTAAAAGCGAAAATTGCTCAAGGGAACAAAGCATTCACTTTCTCCAATTTGCAAGATATCGTAACCGAAGGAGATAAATTAGCTTACTTCAGTTCAAGAGGGCCAGTCGCGGGTACTAGTGATATAAAACCAGAGGTCGTTGCTCCTGGGGTGAGCGTGCTTTCTACAGTCCCTTCTTACATTACTAACCCTAAACAACCAGAAGACTATAAATATGCCTATGCACGTCATGACGGAACATCGATGGCTACCCCACACACGGCTGGAATTGCCGCATTATTATTACAGGCGAATCCAAAGCTTGATCCAGATGATATTAAAACAATACTTATGAATACGGCAGATCCGTTAAATGGCGAGTATAGTTTGTATGAAATGGGAGCAGGTCGTGTAGACCCTTATCAAGCCATTCATGGGGGAATGAAAATGCAAGTGACCGATGAAACCTTCGTTCCAGATGGTGAGGATTTCATTAAGGTCAAAAATCCATCCGGTGATATAATGTTTGGCTTTTACGACCGTGATGTGACAGGAAGCAATATTCGTGTGAGTAAAAACATAAGCTTCACAAACAACAGTGACATTACTAAAAACTTCACTGTTTCTGTAGAAGAAAATGTATTAAAAAATGAAACGAACAGCCTGAGTAAAAATGGCGTTATCGTTAGCACCAGCAAAAGCATTAAAGTACAAGCCAACAAAGAAGTGAAACAAAATGTATTTTTGACAGCGCCAAAGACGGCAAAATGGGGTCTATACGAAGGGTATATCGTACTGACGAATAAAGAGGATTCATCCGATAAGTATCGCATTCCATTTAATTTCTATATTGAAAATAATGCTGCCTATGCTTTAGATCTCTATTCGCATTCCATTTTACCGAAACATTTAGATCAAGATCCAGAGAGACGGAGACCTAACTATAATTATCTTGCTTGGGGCAGACTTACAGTAATCAAACCATTGAAAACATTGGATGTCACCCTGCAAGATGCAGAAACAGGAAAAGAGTTAGGTTTTGTCGGAACAATGCCAGATTTAGAGATTCTTCCACCGGGTATCGAAGTTAACGTATCACTCTTTACTGGGACGTACTATGCATTTACAGGGGACCCTAAACAGCCTATTGCAAAAGAACAGAGTTATGCAAAACCTGGCCACTATAAGTTGAATATTACGACTGTAACTCAAGCTGGAAAAGTGGTAAAAGAAGCACAGGATGTTTTCATTGATATTGACGATCCTACTTTTACAAGTTCATTAGATGGACCGTCTCCGTTCCTTGAATACAAACCAGGTCAACAAACGTATCCATTCAATATTCAAATTACCGATCCTCTCGTGGCAGAAATGCAGAAAGCAGGAATAGATATTGACCAATCTTCGAATGAGGTGCTTCCTAATTGGGACCCTAAGCAACCTCTCTATCCGATTTCTATGGATCAGGACGGAAAATGGGCAAGTGCAGTTACCCTGGATGAAACCGTTCCAGCACTGCGATATACATTAGATGGATTTGATAAAGCCGGTAATCTAGTACCAACAAAAGAATATTTCTTTGTCAAAGAAGGGACACCTGTAACGTATGCAAAAAGCGATATCAAAAAAGTAAAAACAGGTGAAACGATTAAAGGCCAATTATTCCTGGATAATGTAAGCGATGCGAAAGAAGTGGTTTGGAACTTGAAAGATCCATCTGGCAAGGCAACTTTAGTCGATGCCAAACTTGCGAATGGAGTTTCAGACAAAGCAACCATAACAGTGAATGGAGACGAGGTAAAGGTTGTCCTTAACGATTCCAATTTGACATTTGATCATACGGCAGTTGTAGATGTTACGGTAAAGGTAAGGGATGAAATCTTCACTTTAGGGGCTAGCATCAATCCAACGGCTACTGTAATAAATAGTCAAAATCAAACTAGCAAACTACTTAACGCCGGTTACAATTTTGAGGTTCTACCGCAATTTAATAACGTTTCTGGCCGAGTAAAGCCGGACGGATTCCTCACTTCTAAGTATAGTTTTGATATTAATCCAACAGAGTGGATAAAGGCTGGGGCATCGCTAAAGCTCAAGAATTCAAGCGGATTTACTTTTGACGCCACTCCTTTAATCGACTTAGATGGAAATTATAGTGTAGGAAAGCTTCCTTTAAGCAAGGATCCATATACTATAGATATTAAAGTACCTGGTCACTTTGTGGTGCACACTAAACAACCGATTGGGTTTGAAAATAAGGGAGAGCTTTTTGGTCAAAATCTTTATATCTACCCATATTTGGTTAATATGAAAGCTGGTGATGTCAACCAAGATAACGTCATTGATATTTTAGACGCGATTGAAACTCAAAAAGCTTGGCAGACGAGCAACCGTGCGGCGGATATTAATTTTGATGGTACTGTTGATGCGAAAGACATCGGCTTTGTTAAAGAGAATTACTTATTGCAAAACAAATATGCTGAAAATCCACCAGCTGCAAAAGAAACGCATGATGGCAAGACATTAGAAAGTATTTTGAAAGAGCTGGGGATTCAGTAAATAGAATGCATATGTATTTCAATCATCGAATTGTAAACTAATTAATTCCCCTGCCACTTTCAAGAACTATTTCTTTCTTGAAAGTGGTGGGAATTTTTCGCAATTATATTAATTTTCCGACATCAATAACAATAAAAAAACAACACAAAAATAACGATGTTAGGAGCAAAATTATGAAAAGAAAAACAACAAAATGGCTTTCAAATGCTATTTTACTTATTTTTTTTCTATTAATTGTCTATATCGGTGTTACGGTGTATCAATCTAGTAAAAATTCCGGCAGCTTACCGCGTTTTTTTGGATACACACCATTAACGGTTCTCTCTAATAGTATGCAGCCGCATCTTCAATCAGGAGATCTTGTATTTATTAAAAAAGTAGAATTCGAAGATATAAGAGTGAATGATGTTATAACCTTTAAAGAATCAGATACAAAATTCATTACACATAGAGTAATAGATGTTAAAGAACAAAATGGACAAGCTGGTTTGGTAACAAAAGGTGACAACAACAATGTTGAGGATTCTATGCTGGTCACGAAGCATCATTTCGTTGGAAAACAAGTAGCTGCAATACCTAAACTCGGATATGTATCAGATTTTGCAAGCGGTCCGATCGGGTTTTTGCTGTTAATCACCATTCCTCTCACAGGCTACATCTGTCTAACGGTTTTTGAACGTCTAGCCCGAAAAGAAAAACAGCATACGAATGAAGAAATTGTATCTAAATAAAAAACTATTTTATGTGGGGGGAATTATTTTATGAAAGTCGCAAAAGCAAAGAAAGCGTTATTAGGTACAACCCTTGCAGGTGCAATTGCAGTTGCAGCAAGCTATGGAACGTATTCTTGGTTTACTTCCGAAACAACGGCTAAAGGTGAAATTACAAATGCATTTGTGCAGCTTAATAATGGTAAAGATATTAAGCAGAGCATTGTTGCAGTTGAAAATTTTGCACCATCACAACTAGTATTTGGAGATTTTCTAACTATCGATAACACAGGGACGGTCGATACATTCTTACAAGCAAAATTACACCAATCATTAGATAAACCTCTTTCATTAGATACGTACAAAGTGGGTTTTGTTGCACTTAAATACAAAGTGAAACCAACAGAAGAAGTATTAAAAGAATCACAAATTAAACTAGAAGAATTATTCGAAGGAACTACGAATGAAGTAACTGCGAATAAAGTAACTACGAATGCAGTATCCACGAATGCAGTAACTCGTTCATTAGCTTCGGGCGAGTCTGTTGAAATTGCAGAAGGAGTCGAAATCATTGCTGGCTTCCTACCAGAAAAGTCCGCTGCAGCTGTTGGCGAAAAAGAAATTCTTTTGGGTGATGGTGCAGAATCAGGGGAAGACAACAAATTCTGGAATTTAGAAGCAGATGAATACATTGATATTTCATTTGGCGTAAAGCTTGATGAGTCAGCAACGAATGATTATCAAGGTGTAAAATACTCTGCCAATCTATCTGTTAAAGCTAAACAAAAAGACGATGGTGCTTTATACGAGTAATGTAATGATCAAAACAGATGACCAGTGGGTCGTCTGTTTTTTGTCCAGTTTCAATGAGAAGGATTGAGTAAAGTAAAACGGAGGAATTTGAAGTAATAAACATGCAGAATACATAATTCCTGAAGAATTACAAAATAAATTCAATGAAATCCCCTGCCTTGAAAACTGCTTTTGAAGGCTTGACCCCGGGACGGCAAAGAGCATACATTCTTCATTTTTCTCAGCCCAAACAATCCAAAACGCGAGAATCAAGAATTGAAAAATGTTCTAAAATAGATTATAGTCTAATCTTAACCTCAGTACCGTCCTTAGCTTTAACATCTACAAGCACGATCCCCTTATGATTTTTCAGTTCATTGACGATAGGCTTTAGTGATTCTTTATCTATTTGTGGAAAGGTAAAGTCCAGTTGTATTCTTTCGAAGTGCGCTTTTGTCCACTTGGTTGTATTTTGATGAATAAACTTTGAAGACAAAATTGAAATAACAATGTTTAAAATAGCATATGGAATGGGGATGGTAAACCGAACGTCTTTTGCTTTCACTTTTACATGCATCATAAGCAAATCACTATTCAATGATGACCCAAACGGTATCCCCGTTTGCCGATTTAATATCAACAATTTGGCCATCTAATTCGTTTTCGATTGCTTCAATAATAAGGTTTATGTCTATATCTTTAACGTATTTTTCCGATTGAGGAATACTCGCTGCGATGCTGTGCCCAGCCATTAATACTGCCTTGACAAGTTTTATAGGCAAATTGACCGTGACATTATCATTTTCAGCTGATACAACACGAATTTTTAATGTTTTATCTAAATACTTAGTTGTTTTTTCTAATAGCTTATTACCTGTTTCTTCTTTCTCTTTTAATATTTGGATCAGTTCTGATCCCTTATCGGCATCAATTTTCCCTTCTTGAACCATTGTAAACACTCTTGTAATTTCCTCTTTCAAGATAAATTCCTCCCTATTCCTCTTTTAAGAGCTTAATAGCTTCTTCTGGTGTGATCTCTCCATTTTCCAACATAGTGACAACTTTTTTCTCATCTACTTCATTTTTCTTCTTCTGTACATATCCGAGAGATGAAATGATGTCTGTTAGCTTGCCTCGAACCGTTGGATACGAAATCCCCAGTTCCTTTTCAACTTCTTTGATATTCCCTCTGCATGTTAAAAATACTTCCACAAAATGAAGCTGATCCTTTGATAATGAAGCCAGCTTAGATAATTCAAACTCATTTTCAATCGTAGTGTGACAATGAGTGCACTGCAACTTCGTAATTTTCAATGTTTTACTGCAGACAGGACAATTTGTGATTACTTTATACGCCATTATGAAATTCCTTTCTTTTACTTGATTTGATTATATAACAATAAGTTGAAAATAAGAATAATAAAATTTAATTTTTTTAATAATAAAATCAATAATTTTAATTAAATGTTTAATATTATTGATTTTTGAATGAAGCTGCAGGGCCTTCATGAAATGAGCCTAATAAAAGGGAAAATAAAATATTTATAGAAAGTAATCAGTGATGTACTTAAATATTTCCGTGCTGAAGGAGTGATTTTTACAATGCATTTTCGAAAAGCTAATGAAGAAGATTTACCTGCTATTGTCCGCTTGCTTGCCGATGATGAATTAGGAGCAAAGCGTGAGAGGTATGAAGAATCTCTGCCGGATTGTTATTATAAAGCATTTAAGGGAATAGAAGCACAGGCGGGAAATCAGATTATTTTGGCGATAGACGGTCAGATGGTTATTGGCTGCCTCCAGTTAACAATCATTCCTGGTTTAGCACGACAAGGGATGAAGCGCGCACAAATTGAAGGGGTCCGGGTCGATCAGCGCTGCCGTGGTAAAGGGGTAGGGGAAGCCTTGTTTAATGAAGCGATTTCAATAGCAAAGTCTGAGGAGTGTGGCCTTGTTCAATTGACAACTGACAAGCAGCGTGATGATGCACATCGTTTCTATAATAAGATGGGGTTTATAGCGAGTCATGAAGGGATGAAACTAATCTTTTAATTTGGAGCTTTATCCCATATTTAGGAGCGATTTTTTACCAGATAGAATACCAGCTAAATACTGAAGAATAATGATAATTTTGAAGGAAAGCTGAATAATTTTTCGTCATCTGGAAATTATATAGGTGAATTCAGAAAGGAGGAATGAAGTGGAAACAAGTATGAGTGTGGAAGAAGTATTAACAGGCATCTCTGAACTTATGGAAAAAGAAGGACAGCCGCCCCGAAAGAAGCAAGTAAAGAAATCAAATCCAGAGCTAATGAAAAATGCATTGTATTATTTTCCGAGCTGGGAAAATGCAGTAGAACAATGTATAGGTTCTTAACCTCAAAGTGTACATAAAATAGCTGCTTTTTAAATTGGAGAGTTTTGCATACGTGGCTGTCCAATTTAAAAAATGTAATGGATAAACCACAGAAGGTGCCTGACGGGAAAGGGCAGGTGCCTTCTGTGGTTTTCTAAATAGGATAGATTTTCGTTTTTGATATGGTTTAAATGATGACTGGAAATAGAATGTTAATGAAATTTTTACACTAGTCAAGTCTAATTTTTATTGATCACCTGACGTTGAAATTGGTTTTATATTACTTGTCGCCATTAAAAATGGAATTCTTAACAATAACGTAATCGACATGTCGAATGGCGTCCAGTTTATTACCGCCTGCATATGAAATGGAGGACTGAAGATCCTGTTCCATTTCTTTCAGCGTATCTGCTAATGAACCCTTGTGCTCTACTAAAATTCTCTTCCCTTCAACATTTTTCTTTTCGCCTTTTTGAAATTCAGAGGCTGAGCCAAAGTATTCTTTATAGAGCTTTCCGTCTTTCTCATTCTCGATGGTTTTCCCAGGTGACTCCTCATGTCCTGCAAATAAGGAACCAATCATCACTATGGTTGCACCAAATCGAATCGACTTTGCAATATCACCATGGGTGCGGAGGCCTCCATCAGCAATAATCGGTTTGCTCGCTGCCTTTGCACACCAGCGAAGTGCAGCTAATTGCCAGCCTCCCGTTCCAAATCCAGTCTTTATCTTTGTGATGCATACCTTACCAGGTCCAATGCCAACTTTTGTTGCGTCAGCACCAGCATTCTCTAATTCTCTGACTGCTTCTGGGGTTCCGACATTACCAGCAATCACAAAGCTTTGAGGCAGGTATTTCTTAATGTGCTGAATCATTTGGATGACAGCATTGGAATGGCCATGGGCGATATCGATGGTAATATATTCGGGTGACACCTTTTCATCTGCTATTTGCTGTATAAACCCATACTCGGCTTCTTTCACTCCAACACTGATCGAAGAGTATAATCCGCGTGCCTTCATATCTTTTATGAACGAAATCCGCTTCTCCGGCTCGAATCGATGCATGATATAGAAATACCCATTTTCCGCTAAGTATATGGCAATTTTCTCATCTATAATTGTCTGCATATTTGCTGGCACCACAGGCAGTTTAAACGCACGTCCCCCTAGGGTAACCGTAGTATCACATTCAGAACGGCTATTGACGATACTTTTTGCCGGGATTAACTGAATATCTTCATAATCGAATACATTTTCCATCGTAATCCTCCTAATAAAAACGAAGCTGAATAAGTAATACGCCCATTGCAAGGATAGGTTTTTCAATTTCAATCATTCTTATACAAAAAGTATGGAAGCATCATGCACAACAGAAGAGTGCTTACAATCGGAGTTTGTCAGCAAATAAAAAAGAGCTTAGAAAATTCCTAAGCTCAATGGATAATAGGGGGTCGAATTGTGAGAGTTCGACCAATTTAATTTTATACAATTCAGAATGTTATTGCAACCAATTAAAGCAAAAACGCATAAAAGTGATAATACGTAAAAACTTCACCTTATTTTAATACACCCGCCAAGTGGACTGGCACGGGGATCTGCGTTAAAACATCCCATTCTCATTAGGAGAGTCCTCTGGTATAGGCTGCCCTACATCCCAAAGTTCAACAATCTGGCCGTCTTGAAACCGAAAGATATGTACAACTGCTCCTCCGAGATCCTCGGGATTTTGCTTAACATGGGAATGTACGGCAACGGTTTCTTTCTCTTGTATCGCGAGCTTGACTTCAAGTATTTTGTTAGGGTTTTGCCCTGCATTCTCTTCCATCGCGAGCATGAGTGAATTGGCATCGCCTTTGAAATAGGGATTATGGTGGGAAAAATCCGGACTGATGTAGCGCTGGTAGGCTTCACAGACTTGGCCTGATGCTGCGAGCTGCAGAAAAGAAATGGCTTTCTCTTTGTTCGAAGTAAACGGCTGTTCAGTACCCAATGTGATCATCCTTTCATATTAGGAATTTAATTTTTGATTAATAGAAGTATATGATAAATACAAATCAATGACAATTATATAAAGGTAAACATGATCCGTTTTAGAATGAAATGAAAATGTCTGAGTGAACCATTCATAGTTATATGCTATATTTTTAGAAAAAGGAGGCTGTTAGCATGAGTATCCGTTTTGAAGTGAAAAGATCTATCGGGGTAAATAAGCAAAAGGCATACGAAGGTTTGATTGATCTGGATTCTGCTAATCACTGGATGAAAGGTTTAGTAGGAATTGAGCGAATGGATTCTGGACCATTGAAAGTGGGAAGTCAGTGGAAGGAAACAAGAAAAATGTTTGGAAAAGAGGCCACTGAACATTTTGAAGTTGCCGAACTCGATGAGCCCAATAAAATTGTGCTTCGCTGTGATGGAACGAAGGGTACAACGGGTAAAGGAGAATTTGTATTTACATACATAATCGCTTCTGCGGGTGATGCTACAGAAGTTACTTTAGATGGTGAGATTAGGGGACTTACCGGCTTGGCTAAATTCTTTGGAAAGATGATGGCTGGTGCCTTTAAGAAAGCCTGTGAGAAAGATTTGGATGCCTTGAAAAGCTATTTAGAGAGGTGATGGGATATAGAGAAATTTATATATCTGATTTTAGAAAAGTAGAACCAGCAAAATTAAAGACTGTTTTGAGATATAGAGTTCATTCAAAAGACCCAATGTAAAATAAGGAGTATGGTATGACAATCATCGATAAATTAAAGCTGAGTAAATATAACAATATGGCTGTGCTAAATCAGCCAAATGATTATGATATCTTTAATGGATTTCAGACGGAATTATCAGGTGAGCATGATTCTATTTTCATTTTTGCATACACAGTTGATGAAATGGTGGATCATACTCAAAGAGTTATCAAAGAGGATCAGCTGCTCGAAAAAGGATATTTATTTTTCGCCTATCCGAAAAAAGGGAACAAGCGGTATGAAACGTTCGTTCACAGAGATGATATTTTCCCAGCCATGAAAGTAGGCGAAGATGGATATGTGGGTAATAGCGATGTGAAATTTTCACGGATGGTGAGCATGGATGATGTGTTTACTGTTGTAGGATTAAAGCGTGAAAAAAAGAAAGAAAAAAAATCATCCGCTCCAAGTCAATGCGTAGCTGATTACGAAGATAATGTAAAAGATGTTGAAAAACGATTAGCAGATTATCCAGATGTATTGAGATTTTACCAGGAACTAACACCAGGTTATCAAAGGGATTGGGCTCGTTACATCTTCTCTGTTAAGCAGCAGAAAACCCGTGAGAAACGCGAGGAGCAGATGGTGGAAATCTTATCGCAAGGGTATAAATCGGTTGATTTGTTTCGGCAAAAGAAGAAATAAGTAAGGTGCCTTCCCCAGTTACGTAAAAACATGGGTTCAGGCACTTTTCTTTATCTATAAGTATTAGTTTTGCTTGGCTAAACTTTAGCGGATTTTGTAAAGCTACTATTAGTAATTACCCAAGAATAATGCTCGATGAAATTCATTATCAACATCCTTATTGAAAAGCCTGCCAATCCGAACGGGTAATAGTCAACCATTATCAAAATATATTGTCCATTGGTGTAATTGGTTTCTTTTCTATTTCCTTTACTTCTTCTGTTATGTTTTCTGTTCCGTTCACAATTACCATTTCAATTAATATATGGTCCTAGCCTTGTTTAAATTTCCATTTCCTTTTCTCAACAAACCTNTATAAAGATGCTTCTGGAGTACCAAAGGCACCTATCGAAGTTGGAAGCAGAGATAGATGCCTTGGCAAAAGAAATGGAAGAATATCAAATCATCCAATCTATCCCGGGTATCGGAGAAAAGATCGCGGCAACGATCATTTCTGAAATCGGAGAGATTGAACGGTTTAGCCACCCTAAAAAACTTGTGGCCTTTGCCGGTTTAGATCCCAGCATCTTTGAATCTGGAAGATTCAAAGGAACAGTCAACAGGATAACTAAAAGAGGATCAAGCAGGCTTAGGCACGCGTTATATATGGCTGTCAGGTGTGCAATTCGTGATTCCCGTAAAAAGAAAACAACACCTGAAATTATCCCACGCAATAAGAAGCTGCGGGAGTTTTATGATAAGAAACGTGGTGAAGGCAAGCCATACAAGGTAGCCATCATCGCTTGTGCCAATAAGTTGATACACTGGATTTTTGCACTCTTAAAAAGCAATTCAATTTTCCAAGATATAGCCTAAAATGAAAAGCTAGCTAAATAAATCAAAACCTTCCAAAATTGTCCTGGTGGAGGGCTATTTGGCATGCGTACTTTTAGGATACCACACAACAAAAAATCAATTAAATGAAAAATGTTGACAAACTATTAGCTGGTTTAGTTCTTAAATAATAATTTTATTGCTCTTCAAATGAGCCCTTATTACGTAAGATTACATGGTTGCTAATTGAGGAAATAAGATAGGCAGTAAGATTAACCATTGCATGATTGATGTTATTCTACTATACTTTTAATATCAATTAAATATTCCCATTCACCGATGGGATAGAGGCTGCGGCTTATAAGAGTAGAACGGACGAGATTCAATGAAATTTAAGACTCCGATTGAAAGGATAAGCTGCCGAAGTATGGATAAATCATTGTATATCCATACTGGGGATGTTTTCGAACAGAGACATCACTGTCACGTTATTAACGTGGAGGGCTATCTTCGGAAGGATTAAACGGACTGATCATACAGCCGTCGATCTTTTTCGACGGCTGTTTTTATTTTGCTCTTAAAATGATTAAACCTTCCATCACAAAAAAGGAGTGTACATCGATGGAGAAGACACATAAATCATCTAATCCAACACAATTGAAAAGAACACTTAAAACCCGCCATCTTACGATGATTTCTCTAGGAGGATCGATCGGAACAGGCATATTTTTAGCAAGCGGCGGAGCAATTCATAATGCAGGGCCAGGTGGAGCACTTCTCGCCTATGCAGCTATTGGAATAATGGTTTACTTTCTAATGACAAGTCTTGCAGAAATGGCAGCGTACATGCCAGTAGCAGGCTCTTTTAAAGTGTATGCTACAAAATTTGTTGAACCCGCGTTTGGTTTTGCTATCGGGTGGAATTACTGGTATAACTGGGCGATTACAATTGCTGCCGAACTAGCTGCTGTTGTCCTGATTATGAAATTCTGGTTTCCTGATACTCCTTCTTTTATTTGGAGTGCAGTTGCCCTTGCGATTATGTTTGGCATAAACTATTTGTCTGTCAAAGGATTTGGTGAAACAGAGTTCTGGTTTTCACTGATTAAAGTTGTAACTGTCATCATCTTTATTATTACTGGATTTTTAATGGTCTTTGGTATTATGGGCGGAGAAGCCATTGGATTTACTAATTTCACCATTGGGGATGCACCGTTCAATGGAGGATTCTTTGCGATTCTTGGAGTCTTTATGGCTGCAGGCTTCTCATTTCAAGGAACGGAACTGCTTGGAGTTGCTGCTGGAGAAAGCGAAAATCCGGAGAAAACAATCCCGAAAGCTATTAATACTGTTTTTTGGAGAATCCTTCTTTTTTACATTTTAGCTATTTTTGTAATTGGATTGATACTGCCATATACGGATGAACGATTATTAAGTGATTCGGTTTCCGTAAGCCCGTTCACACTTGTTTTTGAAAGAGCAGGATTTGCTTTCGCTGCATCTGTCATGAATGCCATTATTTTAACAGCTGTATTGTCTGCTGGTAATTCTGGCATGTATGCATCCACTCGCATGCTTTGGGATTTGGCACGCGACGGAAAAGCGCCAAAATTCTTAGGAAAATTGGATAAAAGAGGCGTACCAATTAACGCCTTAATCGTAACAACTTTAGTTGGCTCACTTGCATTCTTAACTACTTTCTTCGGAGACGGTGTTGTATATGTTTGGTTATTAAACGCTTCAGGTATGGCTGGATTTGTTACTTGGCTTGGAATTGCATATAGTCATTACCGTTTCCGCAGAGCTTATATCGCGCAAGGGGGAAATCTTGACGATCTTCCATACCGTGCAAAATGGTTTCCGTTTGGACCTATATTTGCGTTAATTTTATGTATTTTCATAATTCTGGGCCAAAACTTTCAAGCCTTCATAGGCGGGGAAATCGATTGGAATGGAGTATTAGTATCCTATATAGGCTTACCTCTTTTCTTAGTCGTTTGGCTCGTTTATAAAGTGAAACACAAAACAAAATTGATTCCATTAAAAGATTGTGATTTGGAAAACAACGAATAATAAAAAACCGAAAGCTGGAATAGCACCTAATTTAAATGTAAAACGAAAAAGCAAGTGATTGAAATTGCAGAAAGTCATGGACTTCTGCTTAAGGACACCACGTTACTATTTAATGAATCAGGAATGGACTTTCAGGTAGTATTTGCAGTCGATTAGGAAGAAAATGAATGGGTGCTTCGATTTCCCAGACGTGTTGATGTGATGCCAAGAACGAAGGATGAGAAAAAAGCATTAGATCTGGTGAATGAGATTATAACTAATTACCAGGCACCAAACTGGTCCATTTATTCGAATGAATTGATTGCAAATAAGAGGTTAAAGGGGGTACCGGCAGGGACAATCGACCATGAAATTCAAAACTATATTTGGGAAATTGACATCAATACTGTGCCGGAAAGCTTTCATGAGACCCTTGGAAAGGCACTGGCTGATATCCATGCCATCCCAAAGGATCAGGGCAGCCGAAGCCGGATTAGTGGTTCACGCACCAGAACAGCTTAGGCAGTTAATGAGAGAGCGTATGGATGCAGTAATGGCCAAATTTGTAGTAGGTGAATCGCTATGGAAAAGATGGCAGGATTGGTTAAACGATGATGAGCTATGGCCGAGGGAAACGGGGTTTATTCATGGCGATGTACATGCAGGCCATACCTTAATAGATAAAGACGCAAATGTAACAGGTTTAATAGATTGGACTGAGGCAAAGGTATCAAATGTATCAAATGATTTTGTATTTCAATATAAAGCCTTTGGTGAAGAAGGTCTTCATTCCCTTATTAAAGTCTATAAAGAAGCAGGGGGATACACATGCCTAAGATGAAAGAGCATGTCATTGAATTGGAAGCTGCCTATCCAGTAGCCATAGCAGAATTTGCTATTATGTCTGGGCAGGAGGAATATATAGAGATGGCAAAACAGGTATTAGAGGTAAATGGATAATTGAGATAATAAAAAAAAGGCGCCTGTTCATGCTGCAGCTGAATTATAGCAGCAAGGGTAGGGCGTCTTTCTGTATATTATTAATATTGAAAGGTCCTTGCATTTAAGTTTTGGCTGGGTAATGAAAGATGGTTGAAAACGAATTTCACTTATGTTAGAAATCCACTTTTTCTTACGGCACCGTTGTATACAAAGGTAATGTAATAATAGCTGATTACCAAATAATGATGGCTAACATTATCGACAGCTGTGGATAATACTGATAATATTAAATTTAAACAGTTGAAGGAGCTGAGCATCATGACACTTAAAAAGATTTCTCCAAAAGAATTATATGAAAAAATGAAGCAGGAGAAGGTCACGTTATTAGATGTAAGGGCAGAAGAAAAATACAAAACGTATCATATAGAGGATTGTAATATTGAAAGTTTAAACATACCAAAAACTAGCATTTATAGTCAAACTTTTGAGGATGCAGCTGTTTCTTTGCCAAAAGAAAAAGAAATAATTGTTGCGTGTACAACTGGAAATTCTGCTTCAAAGTGTGCTGAAATCCTTTCAGAAAAAGAATATAATGCTATTGTTTTAGATGGTGGGATTACAGCCTGGATGGAGTATATAAAAACTAAGTAAATGATAAAATTCTATTGACTTAAAATTATTACAGGTGCTATAGTCATATTAATCAAAAAATTTAGGCGATTTACCAACTTAGAGGTGTGTTCAGTGGTTCGATTAAAGGATATAGCGGAATATGTAGGCGTTTCTATTTCTACTGTTTCGAGAGTCATTCAAAATGACCAAACACGAAATGTTAACCAGGAAACGAGGAATAAAATTTGGCAGGCTGTTAAGGAACTGGGATATACACCAAATCAGCATGCAAGAAATCTGGTTAGCAACAGACAAAATAAGAGTAATGCAAGGACAATGAAAATAGGCTGGGTTGCCAATCCTAAACAGGCTGAAATCAATCCATACTTTTCCAATATCTATACAGGAATTCGTGATACTTTAACAGGTAATGATTATACATTAATAAGTATTACTAAGGATGAAATTGAAAATGAGGCTCTTCTTCTTAAGACAATTCATGATCTTGGAATTGAAGGCCTGCTGCTGATCGATAGTATTGATGATAGCTTAATTGACTACATACAGCAAACAATTCCTGTTGTGGGACTGGACTTCTACTATTCCGATAAAGATATTGCGATTATTGATTATAACCGTGAGGCTGCAATAGAAAAGGTTGTTCAGCATTTAGTAAGTCTTGGTCATCGAGATATCGGATTTATCGGCGGAGGAATTAAAGAAGCCTTCCAGGATTTAAATGAAGAACCACGATTCAAAGGTTATCAAGCTGCAATGAAAGAAGCCAAACTTTCTATTCGGGACGAATGGGTTATCAATACCAGATGGAAAATGGAATACAGTTATGAGGGTATGAATCAGCTCATTAAAAGCAGTGCTGGGTACTTGCCGACAGCTATGGTTTGTGCTAGTGATTTAATGGCCTTGGCTGCAATGAGAGCAGTTATTGAAAATAAGCTAAGAATTCCTGAAGATGTTGCTTTCTTTGGAGTGGATAATATTGAAATGGGGAAATATTCGTCACCGCCGCTTTCAACAGTAGAAATCCCCAAATATGAAATGGGAAAAATGGCCGCGAAAACGATTATGGAAATGGTAGAGGAAAAAGTCGTTCTCCCAATTAAAATTATTTTACCATTTGAGTTAGTCAATCGTGAATCATCTTCTAAAAAACGGACCTAAGCGGTTCTTTTTTTTAAAATGCCCGGAAAACGTTTGGATAAAAAACGGAAATTTTTCCGAAAAAATATTTAGCTCATTTGAGAGGAGAAATTTACATGAAGACAATAACAGCGCTTCTTATAGGAGCTGGTGACAGAGGGGCGAGAGCATATGCACCGTATGCACTGGATTATCCGCATGAATTAAAAATTGTCGCTGTTGCAGAACCGAATAACGAAAGAAGAAGGAGAATTCAGCAAGAACATCAAATTTCAGATGAAAATTCCTATGAATCATGGGAAGACATCTCACAGCTGGACAAACAAATTGCCGATATTGCTATTATCTGTACCCTTGATAGAAATCACTTCAAAGTGACCATGAGAGCTTTAGAGCAAGGGTATCATGTCCTCCTTGAAAAACCAATGTCTCCAGACCCGCTCGAATGTATATTAATGGAACAGCAGGCCAAAACATATAATCGGCAGCTGACCATCTGCCATGTGCTTAGGTATACCGACTTTTGGAAAGCTATTAAAAAGGTAATTTCCAGAGGGGAAATCGGGGAAGTTGTATCTCTTCAATTAAATGAAAATGTTGAAGTCATGCATATGTCACACAGCTTTGTTAGAGGTAATTGGAGTAATAAAGAAAATTCCAGTCCAATGATTCTCCAGAAGTCTTGCCATGACATGGATATCATTTCATATGTTATGGGAAAAGCCTGTGAACGGGTAAGTTCGTTTGGGTCGCTGATGCATTTCAAAGTGGAAAATGCCCCGGAAGGAGCCCCATTGCGATGCTTGGATGGCTGTCCTGCCGAGCTTGAGTGTCCATTCCATGCAGGAAAATATTATCTTGGCGAAGGAAGAGGGTGGGCAAAAAAATTCACAGAAGACTATACAAATGAGGGTATTATTGAAGCCTTGAATAAGACGCCTTATGGTAAGTGTGTATATCGTTCAGAAAATAATGTCGTTGACCATCAGGTTGTCAATATGGAATTTGACGGCGGAGCAACCGCTACCTTCAGCATGTGCGGTTTTACGAGAGAACAAACTCGAATCGTTCAAGTTATGGGAACTAAAGGAGAAATCCGCGGGAACATGGAAGAAAATAAAATCTCAATTTTTGATTTCCTAACCAGGCAGGAAACAGTGATTCATTTTGATCAGCCAATTGGCGGGCATGGCGGAGGAGACCGCGGAATTATGAGACTATTCCTGGAAGAAGTCCGGAATGGAAATAAAGAGGACAGTGTTTCTTCTGTTTCCGCATCTGTAAGAAGTCATCTAATGGCATTTGCGGCGGAAGTGTCACGGTTAAACCAGGGTCAATCTATCAATATAGATGAATATTATCATAGTTTAGTTGAGAATATTCAAGTTTAAAAGATTGTAAACACAGCACATTATGCAGTGCTGCAATATATGCTGGCAGTTAGGATTGAATCTTAATGGGCAAATATGATGTTTTGGAAAACGTTATCCAAGGAGGTGGTAAACGTTATAAATGGCATTTTTAATCATCTAGAGAAAACCCCTTTGATTTGAGTTAAGCAAACAAAAACTTTAGGAAAGAAGGGAAACAGGGATGAGAAAATGGGTAATCGTGCTATTAACCGTTATATTAGGTGTGCTGGGCCTTTCTGGCTGCAGTGATAGTGATACAGCATCCGGCGGAGAGAAAGATGGCAAAGTTGAAATTACGTATGGATTCTGGGATAAAAAGCAAGTTCCAGCGATTGAAGAAATTATTAAGCTATTTAATGAAAAATATCCAGATATCGAAGTAAAAACCGAAATTACACCATATGGACAATACTTTCAAAAACTTGAAACCGCTGCAACAGGCGGTGCTTTGCCTGATGTTTTATGGATGAATGGGGCACATGTTGTTCAATATGCAGAAGGCAAGGTCATTCTTCCTTTAAGCGGAATGGCTGAAAAAGACAACTACAGCTTTGATAATTATCCGGAATCTTTAATTGATTTGTATACAGTTGACGGAAATGTATATGGAATTCCAAAAGACTACGATACAACTGGTCTATGGTATAACAAGAAAATCTTTGATGAAGCCGGAATACCTTACCCGGATGAAACATGGAACTGGGAAAAATTGAAGGAAGCTGCGAAACAGCTGACAGACCAAGAAAAAGGAATCTGGGGCTATGCCGCATTAATGGCCAACCAGGGCGGATATTATGATTTTATTTGGCAGAACGGCGGTTATATCATTTCTGAGGATGGCAAATCCGTGGGGTTCGACAAACCTGAGGCTCTCGAATCATTGGAATACAATGTTAGCTTTATTAAGGAAGGGTTATCTCCTACCCAAGCGCAGATGACCGAAACGGCTGCTTCTGAGTTATTCTCTTCTGGTAAGATAGCAATGATGTTTGATGGTCCTTGGATGGTTCCTGAATATAAGAAAAATCCTGATTTAGATGTAGCGGTGGTTCCACAAGGGAAAAAACGTGCGGTTTCTATTCATGGGCTTTCTAATGTAATATCTTCGAATACAAAACATAAAGAAGAAGCTTGGAAGTTTGTTCAATTCCTTGGTTCTAAAGAAGCAGCAGAAGTCTTTGCCAAAACGGGTACTGTTATCCCGGCTTTTAATGGTACACAGGAAGCGTGGAAAGAATCTGTCCCTAATTTAAACCTTCAGGCATTTATTGATGGAGCTGAATATTCAGTGCCTCTGCCAAGTGTGGAAAACACCGGAGAAATATGGCAGTACGAAACAGACATCCTAAAAAAAGCTTGGAGTGAGGAGGCAAGCATAGAAGAGGCTGCAGAAGACCTTGCAAAAAAGGCAAATGAGGCATTAGCTAAGTAATTTAAAAAAGAAGAGAAGGATTTGTTATTCTTCTCTTCCCATTATATAAGGAGGGATGACTTTGAGGGAAGTACCTCTACAGACAGAAGTAAAATCAGCAAAAAGGATAAAGGTTTCGAGCCTCGCAAAGACAAGGAAACGCTCCGACTATTTTTGGGCTTATCTCATGATTGCACCTACAATGCTAGGTCTGATTATTTTTTATCTGTGGCCCATTGTTCAGAATTTTTACTTTAGTTTCACTGAGTGGGGGGCATTTGGACAATATGAGTGGACAGGTTTAGACAATTATAAGAGATTGCTTGAAGATGCAGCCCTCCTGAAAGCATTTAAGAATACAAGCATCTATATCATTTTTACGGTGCCGATTGGAATTTTCTTATCCATTATTGTGGCAGTTCTTTTAAACCAGAATATAAAAGGTAAATCCATTTATAGGACTTTGTACTTTTTACCAGTCATCACTATGCCAGCTGCAATTGCAATGGTCTGGAAATGGATGTATAACGCTGACTATGGGATGTTTAATTATTTATTATCCTTGGTCGGTATTGATGGGCCTCAGTGGGTAAGTGATCCCAATATTGCTTTATATTCGATTATTGCTGTAGCAATTTGGAGCGGTATTGGCTACAATATGGTCATTTTCCTTTCAGGGCTGCAAGGCATTCCAAAGATGTATTATGAGGCAGCTGAAATAGATGGAGCCGGTCCTGTCACCGTATTCTTTAAAATTACACTGCCACTGCTTTCACCGGTTATCTTCTTTGTGACCATTATGTCATTAATAGGTGCTTTTCAAGTTTTCGACCTGATTTTCATGATGATTGGAAAAAGCAGTACTGCGCTTGAAAGTACGCAGTCTATTGTCTATTTGTTTTATCAGCATGCATTTGTATTAAATGATAAAGGATATGCTGCGGCTATTGCAGTCCTTTTATTAGCGGTCATTTTGATTATTACAGCAATTCAGATGGTTCTGCAGAAAAAGTGGGTTCATTATGATTAAAGGGAGTGGTGCAGATGGACAGAACATTTAAGCTTTTTACAGGTAAAACATTCCTTTTCCATTTCATCCTGATTATTGGGGCTGCAGCAATGGTTTTGCCTTTCTTATGGATGATCCTCACTTCGTTAAAGACGTATGCCGAGTCGATTCAGGTACCCCCCGTTTTGATTCCCGAAGATTTTCAATGGGGAAATTATAAAGAGGTATTTGGACTCCTGCCCTTTTTCAAATTTATGTATAATACCGTAATTATTACAGTTCTGCGGACAGCCGGCCAATTGTTCCTATGTTCATTAGCTGCTTACGCTTTTGCCAGAATTGAATTTCCGGGGAGGAACATTCTATTTTTGTTAGCGCTTACTGTTTTAATGGTGCCAGGACAAGTTTTCCTATTGCCGCAATATATGATTATGGTGAAATTAGGCTGGCTCAATTCCCTTCAGGCAGTCATTGTTCCAGGTTTATTCAGCGCGTTTGGCACGTTTCTATTGCGCCAGTTTTTCATGGGACTGCCTAAAGAATTGGAAGAGGCAGCCAGACTTGATGGCTGCAACCATTTCCAAATCTATTGGAAGGTGATGCTCCCGCTTGCAAAACCAGGTTTAATTGCTCTTGGGATCTTTACAACCCTCTGGAGCTGGAATGAATTAATGTGGCCGATGATTGTCAATAGTTCCCCAGAGTCTATGACTCTTTCAGTGGGATTATCTTCACTTCAGGGTCAATATTTGACCAATTACCCAATTCTTATGGCTGGTTCTTTCTTAGCCATCCTGCCAATGCTGATTTTATTTATATTCCTGCAAAAGCAGTTTATTGAAGGGATTGCTGTGACTGGGGGTAAATAAGCCATTTGCTTTGTGAGGATCAAAGGAATTTCAAGTTTTTTAAAATGTTGGGTTGACCCTACAAGTTGGGGTGGTATAATGAAAATAAGAACCGAATGAACTCATAGAATCTCGTCTATGAGTTTTTCTTTTTTTATTACTTGTACCATCAACCCATCTTTACATAATTCGAGTTTATTTTAAATTTAACAGTCGAGGTGCATGAGATGAAAAAGGCCATTGGCATTGATGTTGGCGGGACCAAGATTGCGGCGGGAATTATTTCGGAAACGGGGGAATTGCTAAAGCGGGCAGAAGTAAAAAGTGACCCCTCTGACAGAGAAAAAATGTTTATTAGAGTTGTAGAATCGGTCGAACAAGTTTTAAAAGATTCCACGTATTCTATTGGTGACATGGAAGGAATTGGTGTCGGTGTACCGGGTAAAGTCGATCGGGATCAGGGGATTGCTGTTTTCCAAAACAACCTGTCCTGGGCCCGATTCCCAGTTGCAGAACGGCTGCGGGAGCATTTCCAGGTCGAGATGATTGTGACTGACAATGATGTTTATACGGCCGCTTTTGCTGAGTGGAAGACTGCCTGTGGAAATAGAGATGAAACGTTTGTCTATATAACGATTAGCACGGGAATCTCCTGCTCCATCATTCATCATGGTTCTTTTTTTAGAGGGGCGGGATTTGCCGGAGAACTTGGCTTGATTCCTGTTTTTTCAAAAACGCCGGATATGAAGTTGGAGCGGCTGGAAAAAGCGGCTGCCGGACCGGCAATTGCCAAAATAGCTGAAAGAAAATTGAATACGGAGGATTTGTCGGCAAAGGATGTCTTTGAACGCCATCAAGCCGGTGCACTAGAGTATCAGACGATCATCGACGAGCTGACAGATTGTTGGGCTCAGGGTCTCTACTCCATTTCATGTTTATTAGATCCGCACCAAGTCGTGTTTGGCGGCAGCGTGATCGCAAACAATCCTTACCTGCTTGAAGTGATAAAGGAAAAACTTAAAAACTACCAAATCCCTGTACAGCAGCACCTATTAAGCCGTATGTCCATCAGCACGATGAAGCAGGATAATGGTGTTGTCGGTGCGGGTTTACGAGTATTTGATCACATTTAATTTTTATAAAAGGAGTGTCAGGAATGTTTACTTTAAACAAGGAAATATTAATTTCTTTAGGTGCGGAGCTTACAACGGCCGAAATTAAGCAGCAGCCTGATTTATGGTCTGAAACATATCATTTATTTCTGGAAAAAAGCGGGGAATTAAAAGCCTTTTTACAGAAAATGTCGGAAAGACACGAGAGGGTTCGCATTATTTTTACAGGTGCGGGTACTTCTGCATACGTTGGTGACACGGTTACTCCTTATTTAAAGGAGAAAGTTGATGAAAAACAGTGGGATTTGATGAGTGTGCCGACAACAGCGATCGTTTCAAATCCATATCAATTTCTTAAAAGTGATATTCCCACCCTGCTTATTTCTTTTGCCAGAAGTGGAAACAGTCCCGAAAGTGTCGCGACTGTTGAGCTCGCACGGCAAATTGTAAAAGATCTCTATCAAATCACGATTACGTGCTCAAAGGAAGGCAAGCTGGCAAAGCTGGCAGGAGGGGATGAGCGAAATCTCTTATTGCTGATGACTGATAAGTCCAATGACCAGGGCTTCGCGATGACCGGAAGCTACACGTGTATGACGTTAACGGCTTTGCTAATTTTTGATTCAATATCAGATGGAGAAAAGTGGGATATTGTTAATAATATCCGGCTTATGGGTGAAAGTGTCATTCGGAGAGAAAAGGATATTGAAAAAATGGCGGCTGCTGATTTTGAACGAATCATTTATCTTGGATCTGGCGGATTTGAGGGCTTGGCCAGAGAAGCACAATTAAAGATTCTTGAGTTAACGGCCGGAAAAGTTGCGACAGCATTTGACTCATCCCTTGGATTCCGCCACGGTCCAAAATCGTTTGTGAATGAAAAGGCGGCCGTGTTCGGTTTCGTTTCCAACAATCCCTATACCCGCCAGTACGATTTGGATATTTTAAATGAACTGAAGCAGGACCAGATTGCCCCGTTAGTTTGTGCGATTTCCGCTGAAGGGGATACCCTTTTTTCTGGAGATACCTTCTTATTCGACGGAAATGCCGGAGAAGTGCCGGATGCGTATATGTCTCTCCCATTTATTATGGTCGGACAAATGATCGCGCTTCTTGCTGCCATTAAAGTTGGGAATAAACCGGATACCCCGTCGCCAAGCGGAACCGTCAACCGTGTGGTAAAAGGAGTCACCATTCACAAATATACAGAAGAAAAAGAAGAGGGAAGTAGCCATTCAATTTAAGGAATCTTTTGGTAAAGCGGGTTTCCCGTACCTTTTTCAAGAAAAGAGGTGCTAGGCATGAAACAATTTATATATGCAGATAAGTTTTTCCTCGAAGATAGGACAGCGGGTCCTGGCTTCCTTGAAATGAAGGAGGGGCGATTTTCCTCTTTTTTTGAGGAATTGCCAACTGAAACAGCTAAGGTCATCGATTATGCCGGGCATTGGATTGCTCCAGGTTTAGTCGATACTCATATCCATGGCTTTCAAAATCACGATGTTATGGACAATGATCTTGAAGGTTTAAAGGTGATTTCAGAGGGGCTGCTCTCATGCGGCGTAACTTCTTTTTTGCCGACGACGCTAACCTCTTCAACTGAATTATTAAACGAAGTGTCGGCAATGATTGGTGAACATTATATGGAGGTAAAGGGTGCGAAAATTAAAGGAATCTTTTTAGAGGGTCCCTTTTTTACCGAGAAACATAAAGGGGCGCAGAACACAAGCTATTTTTGTGACCCTTCCGTAGAGATGCTGGATAAGTGGCAGCAGCTTTCGAGTGATTTTATAAAAAAAATCGCCCTTGCTCCGGAGAGGCAGGGTGCAGCAGAATTTATTGAGCATGCTGTGAAGAATAACGTAGCCGTGGCACTAGCCCATAGCAATGCTACATATGAAATTGCAAAGCATGCGGTGGAAAAAGGTGCATCGATTTTTGTTCACACGTTCAATGGCATGAGTGGGCTGCATCATCGTGAGCCCGGCATGGCAGGTGCTGCGATGAGTTTTTCTGATGTATTTGCCGAGATTATTTGTGATGGACACCATGTTCATCCGGCCGCCGCAAAGGTTTTAATGAATGCTAGGGGCAGGAAGGAAACGGTCCTTGTCACTGACTGCATGATGGCTGGAGGCATGCCTGATGGGCACTATCAGCTTGGTGAATTTCCGGTTGAAGTGAAGAACGGTGCTGCCAGATTGGAGTCTGGAAGCTTAGCAGGCAGTATTTTGCGGTTGATCGATGCGGTCAGAAATGTCGTGGATTGGGGGATTGCCACTCCTGAAGAAGCGATCTATATGGCAAGTACGGCACCCGCTGCAAGTATTCATCTTGATGGGGAGTGCGGCAGGATTGCAGAAGGCCATGACGCCGACTTTATTGTGTTGACGACGAAACTGGAGCTTGTGGCAACGTATCTTGATGGCGTGTGCCGTTATGAGGCTGAAAACTTCACGCAAGAGGAGGGATTGCGATGATTTTAACTGTCACAATGAATCCATCGGTCGATATCTCCTATCCAATTTCTGACTTTAAGCTTAATAATGTGAACCGTGTTGAAGGTGCTGTGAAAACCGCTGGCGGAAAGGGTTTAAATGTTGCCCGCGTTATCAGGCTGCTGGGTGAAGAGGCTCTGGCAACAGGCGTACTTGGCGGAACAATTGGCGGCTATATTGTCCAGGAATTGACAAAGGACAAGATTGGAAATGATTTTTTTAACATTAACCGGGAATCGAGAAATTGCATTGCCATTCTCCATGATGGAAAGCAGACAGAGATACTGGAGTCTGGACCGGTGCTGACAGCAGAAGAGGGTACTGCCATTCTTGCCAAATACGAAAGGTTATTGTCGAACGTTTCTCTTGTGGCAATCTCTGGGAGCTTGCCGCAAGGGCTGCCTTCCGGTTTTTACGGGCGGATGGCACAGATAGGCCGGGAGAAAGGAATTCCTGTCATCGTTGATACTTCGGGGGAGCCGCTGCGCCAGGTTTTGCTGCATAAGGTAAAGCCATTTGCCATCAAACCGAATACGACAGAGCTTTCCCAGCTCCTTGGCAGGGAATTGGATGAAAGCATCAGGAGCCTTAAACAGGCATTAACAGATGAATTGTTTCAGGGAATTGAATGGATTATCGTATCGATGGGCAGGGATGGCGCCTTTGTTAAGCATGGACCTGATTTTTACCGTGTGACCATCCCTGAGATTAAGGTGGTAAATCCGGTTGGCTCAGGTGATGCGACAGTGGCCGGGTTGGCAGTTGCCCTGAAAAATAACCAGACTGTTCCAGATGTGCTCAGAACGGCGATGGCCGCTGGGATGCTAAATACGATGGAAGAAAAGACAGGCTATATTAACCCAGACAAATTCAAACCTGTATTTGAGCTCGTTCAGGTAAAAAAAATAGATTTATAGAGGTGATTGCTATGTTAATACTTACAAACAAAAAGCGTGAAGCTCTTAACCGTTTATCAGATAAAAATGGAATTATTGGGGCACTCGCGATTGATCAGCGCGGTTCGTTGAAGAAAATGATTGCTGCTGGAAACACAAGTGATGTCGGAGATGAGGGTATCATCCGCTTTAAGGAATTAGTTTCAGAGGAGCTGACTCCATACGCAACTTCCATTCTATTAGATCCGGAATATGGGCTTCCTGCTGCCAAAGTCCGCCATCCAGAGGCAGGATTACTAGTGGCCTATGAAAAAACAGGCTATGATGCAACGGCTGTGGGAAGATTGCCTGATTTGCTGGAGGAATGGTCTGTTAAACGCCTGAAGGATGCAGGAGCCGATGCCATCAAATTTTTACTGTATTATGATGTGGATGAAGATGAAAAAATTAATGATTACAAGCATGTTTATATGGAGCGAGTGGGCTCCGAATGTGCGTCCGAGGATATTCCGTTTTTCCTTGAAATAGTAACCTATGATGCCAATATAGATGATGCAAAAAGCTTGGAATATGCAATGGTGAAACCGCATAAGGTGATTGATGCCATGAGGGAATTCTCCAATCCGCGTTACCAAGTGGATGTTTTGAAGGTTGAAGTTCCGGTTGACATGAACTTTGCCGAAGGATACACAGACGGTGAAACCGCCTATAGCAGGGAAGAAGCAGCCGGTTATTTCAAAGAGCAAAGCGAGGCAACCGGACTGCCGTTTATCTTCTTAAGTGCAGGTGTAAGTGCGGAATTGTTCCAGGAGACATTAAGATTTGCCAAGGAATCCGGCTCCAGCTTTAACGGGGTTTTATGCGGACGTGCTACATGGAAAAATGGCGTCGCCCCATTTGCTGAAAGAGGTGCGGAAGCGGGACGTGCCTGGCTGCAGGATACTGGCAGAAAGAATATTCAAGAGCTGAATGAGGTATTGAAAGAAACGGCCAGCCCCTGGTTTGGGAAGGTTTCTGGCTAGTGTGTCTTTTGCAACTTAAAATTCTTTCAACTGCTATTGGATATAGATTGGTGGCAGGGGTTGATGGATTGATGGTACAAAAAATGGTATAATAACACTAAGATAAAGTTTGTATTGGAAGGGAATTTATTTATGAAGCCGTTGCAAAATGATAGTGTTATACCACTTTACCATCAGCTCAAGGAGAGGTTAAAGCAATCTATAGATAATGGGCTTTGGAAGAATGGTGATCAAATACCTTCTGAGAATCAATTAATGAATGAGTACAAGGTTAGCCGGAATACCGCAAAAAAAGCCATTGAAGAACTTGTTCAAGAGGGGTTGCTTTATCGAATTCAAGGTAAGGGAACTTTTGTTACCAAACCAAAGCTAGAGCAATCGTTAATGGGATTATATAGTTTTAGCAAGGTGTTTAAGGAAAAAGGGATGGAGCCTAAAGATATAATATTGGAAGTGCGTGAAATCTTGCCATCCCAAGAGATTATGAAGGAGTTGCAGTTAACAAAGAATGAGAAAGTTATTGAAATGAGGCGTCTGCGATGTGTGGATGACGAACCTGTCATTTTGGAATCTTCCTTCTTTTCCAAAGAAATTGTATTAGATTTGAATGTATTACAGAGGGTAGGGAAGACCTCATTGTATGATTTGCTTGAACAGGAATTTAATGTTTTTGTCACAAAAGCGAAAGAAGCGTTTGAACCTGTTCTAATTCGTCAGGATGAAAGTGAATATCTCCAAACAGAAGCAGGTAAACCTGCATTATTATTAGAAAGAACTGCTTATGGTACAAATGGACAGCCTGTAGAATTTTGCCGCTCCATTATTAGAGGCGATCGCTGCCGTTTTTACACAGAACTCACATAGAATTTTTCAATTTCAAAAAGTCTTTCTGAAATTTAATTCAGAGAGACTTTTTTTAAATCAACCTTTCTCAATCTTCTTTTGCTTTGTAAGAAGATTGAGGTATCTGGTCGGTTGGTGTTATTGTTATTGTTGGAAGCTCCGAAATGGGTCTTGCCCAGGAAGAATACAACTCCCTATCTCAATTTGAAAAGGAAGAAGTCATTCAAAAGACAGAAGATGTCTTTTTGAAAAATGGGGCAGATTTCACCATTAGAACTTTTTCTGAACTTCCTCAAGTCATAGAAAAAATCAATATTCTTATTAACGAAGGGAAGGGAATCCATAGATCTCGCTAGGATGAAAAAGATGATTAAGACTGCTTTCACTTAAATATTTGAAATTACAGCCCCCTCTTCTAAATGGATAGAGGGGGTTTTCATGGTTTCTTGACTGGCTCTGACCTATATGTTACCATATAGTCACTTATAAAACATGTTACCTTTTGGTCACGTGTGGTACTTTCATTACGAAAGGGTCGATGGAATGTAATGAGTGACGAGCTATCCACCGTATTTAAAGCATTAGGACATCCAATCCGAAGGAAGATTCTCGATCTTCTCAAGGTATTGCCAAGAACGACTGGAGAACTAAACGACCATTTTCCTGATGTCACCAGATATGCCATTATGAAACACCTAAATATTTTAGAGGATGGGCACTTAGTAGTGGTACGGCGGGAAGGAAAATATAAAAGGCACTTTCTTAATGCAGTACCTCTTCAGGAAATGCATGAGCGCTGGGTTGGTAAATATATGCAATACACAGCCGGCTCGCTGCTGAATTTACGGAGGGCTGTACAAGATAAAGGAGGAGACAAACCGATGGAATCAGCAAAGGATTTTCGCATTGAACAGGAGATATTTCTTGATGCACCACGAGAAAAAGTATTCAGAGCATTAACCGAAAAGGTAGAGGATTGGTGGGAGTTTCGCATAGCTCCAAAAGGAGTAACATCCCACTTTACTTTTGAGCCTGTTCCAGGCGGACAATTTACAGAAAAATGGGGTGACAAAGAAGGCGCAGTCTGGGGAAATGTATATTATGTAAATGCTCCTGAAGAAATTCGCTTGCAAGGCCATCTTGGCTTGCAGGGAGCGGTAAACAGTGCCTATACGTACCGTCTTCTTGAAAAAGAAGGAGGAACGCTGCTTCAGCTTTCCCATACAGCCTCTGGTGTTATTCAGGAGCAATGGGAAGAGGAGCATTCCAAGGGATGGGAATATCTGCTTGGAACCCTGCTGAAAAAATATGTAGAAACGAAATAATCCTGGAGGACAAGATGGTAGATGTATTCACAGAACTAACGATTAAATGTCCTATTTCAAAAGTATCTGAGTATGCTTCAAACCCAGATAATGCTCCTAAATGGTATGTAAATATACAGTCTGTTGAGTGGAAGACATCAAAATCGCTTCAAGAAGGATCCCAAATTGCTTTTAGAGCGAAGTTTCTCGGACGTGAGCTTGCTTATGTTTACGAAATTACTGAGTTCATTCCTCAGAAAAAAATGGTGATGAAAACAGCAAATGGACCATTTCCAATGGAGACAATCTATACATGGCAAGCTATCGATGAAAGCAATACTCTAATGACATTAAGAAATAAAGGGAACCCAAAAGGCTTTAATAAGTTAATGGTGGCATTCATGGCACCCATGATGAGAAGAGCAAATATGAAGGATTTGAAAAAAATCAAAGCCATCCTCGAACAATAATTTTTCCATATCTGGCCGGAATGAATGTATTTCTTGAAATTTAATAAGGTGTCTGCCCAAAGAAGCTTTAAGAAGCTGATAAAAAGGTAGACACCTATTTTTTGGCAGCCGCAGACTAGCAGAATTCACCTTCGCAAATCTTATCAATCTTCATCAAATCTATTTTCTTAGAACCTACTGTTAAAAATCTTAAAAACCAATAAAATGTAAATTTATGTTATCATAAAAAATGTAATTAGCGTAAATGGATAATGATTTGAAGGAATATATTATGATGGCCTGTTTTTAGATGTATGATATAGGGTACAGAATGAATAACTTTGTAGAAGGACAGGTTTTTGATTTAATTCAAAAATTAGAAATAAAGATCTCTCATAGCTCAGAAAGCAAAGAGGCTTGGTCAGAACATCTACTGTAATTTATATCAAAAATATAGTCTAAAAGTATGATATATTCTCATTTTTTAGTATAATAGTCCTGGTGTCGTTTCCCTTAAATCTAAAAAAATTATGTTTTAATAGAGATATCGCCAAAATATAAACAGCCAATGTACGTGCAGCTTTAGCCTGCAGGATTACCTGAGCCAATTAGTAGAATGTGTGTTTCGTGAACTTTCGGAATTTAGGCAGCTGCGGCTTAAAAGTCTGCCATGCGTACATAAAAGATAATACTGAAGTGGTGAATAATTTGATCATTGCCTTTTTAATAGCCATTATTGGAGTCATCCCTCTGGTACTAGCCATTAGTGTTTTAAAATTATATAAAGGATCGGAATTGGCATCCGTTTTATTACTTTATATGGTAGCTATCAGTTTTTGGCAAATTGATATTGCCGTATTATATTTAGATGGAATATTCCCAGCTGAAACGATCACATTGCTTTTTAAAATTTTTAGGATTGGCCCAATTATTATGGTCCCGATTGTGTTTTACTTATGCTATGTTTTGATTAAAAAACATACAGCGAATATTAAGAATCAAAGGCTGCCTCAATTTTTATATTCCATTTTAAATCGTAAAGTGCTGTTTTTTTTATCAGGGTGGAGTCTTGCCATTTACCTGATAAACTTTACCCCATTAGGAATTCTAGGACTAAAAAAGATGAAAGTCATAGCATCAGACTATTTTTTTTATTTTCCGGAATACGGGCCGCTCCATATTTTATTTGTTATGCACACAGCCAGCATCATCGTTTTTGTTTTGTTTTCGTTCGTTATATCCAAACTAATTCAAAATACGTATTTAAAAGCTTTTTTGAGTACCTTTTCTTTTTGTTCGTTATTATTGTTTTTTACAGGTCTTTTTAATTTTATTCCTGGAACAGGAGCTTTATTTAGCAGTTTAGGCGTGATCATCTTTTCCGTTATCATAGTTTTTTCGTTTGTGAGAATGCACACAATGATCACAGTAAGCCTTAACCGTTTGATGGAGCGTCAGAAAAAGCTGGATGAGGCGGGGAACCTGGCAGCCAGTTTGGTCCATGAAGTTAAGAATACCCTGCAAATCATTAATGGCTATTCAAAACTATTAAACGAATTATCTGCTGTTCCTCCTGAAGGCAAAAAAATGAATGAAATGGTCTTTACTGCCTCTCTTCAATTAGAGGGGCTCATAAACAATTACACACAATATATTACACACAAATCCATTGAATTTAAGATGGTCGATTTAAATGAAGTCCTGGAGCAAGCCATTGAGATATCACAGGAGTTTATCATTAGAAATTCAGCCGAAGTTACTTTTGATAAAAAATATAAAACGCTGAAAACTTATGCAAACCAGACTTATTTAAAGCAAGTGTTTGTGAATTTAATTAAAAATAGTTCAGAAGCTTTTCTGGAAGATAAAGCCATAAGAAATATAACGATTTCCACTGACATTCAGGGTGACAGAATCCATATCCATATTATTGATACGGGGAAAGGAATACCCTATGATGAGTTAGAAAGCATTTTCGATCCCTTTCACTCCACTAAAAAGGATGGCATGGGATTAGGCCTTCCATTTGTAAAAAACATTATTCTGGAACATCGCGGGGAAATCAAAGTGCTGGATAGCAGTGTGCAAGGCACTCATATAGAGATCATATTGCCTCAGTATTCTTTTAGTAATTTTTAAATACTTCATGCCCTATCTATTCACCAATAAGCCATCCAATATTGTATAGGGTGGCTTATTTTTTTTTTGATTTTCCCATGTGTTATAAAACTGTATTGGTAGGAGATGCCCCTTTAAGCAGTTAAGGACTGCCCCATTCTCATTAATTTTTAATCATATTTTAAAAGAATTCTAGTTTTTGGAAGGTACATTACAATTACTAACATATCAAGGAGGAAAACAAAATGAAAATTGTAATTGTGCCTTCAGGTTTTAAAGAGTGCTTAGATGCGGAGGATGTTGCATTGGCTATGGAAAGGGGAGCACAGCGTTATAACGGAGCAGCCGAAATTGAAATAATTCCTATGATTGATGGCGGTGAGGGGTTTTCTAAAACCATTACCAGATTAAAAGGCGGTCAATTAATTTCCATAGAAGCGACAGGTCCAGTCGGCAAAAAGGTAAATGCGCATTTTGGCATATTTGCTGAGAACGGAGAAAAGACAGCTGTTATTGAGATGGCTGCAGTGGCAGGTCTGAAGCATGTTCCCTTTCAGGAGCGCAATCCTTTACTGACGACTACTTATGGAGTAGGAGAGCTAATTCTTGCTGCTTTGGATTTTGGAGCTGATCGCATTCTGATCGGCTGCGGCGACTCTGGCACTTCAGATGGAGGGGCAGGAATGGCACAGGCGCTTGGTGTCCGATTTTTGGATGCCGATGGAAATGCAGCTAAAATAAAGGGAGGGGCTGATTTATTAAAGGTAAAGCAAATAGATGACTCAGGCTTAGATAAGCGTGTCAGACAGATTGAGATCGATGTTGCCTGCAATTGGAAAAATGTTTTATGCGGGGGAAATGGAGTAGCAAGGGTATTTGGCCCGCAAAAGGGTGCAAGCAGAGAGCAGGTGGAAATATTATCTGAAGCTATGGAGCACTATGCGAATGTTATCGAGGAAAGTTATATGATCGATTTCAGATACCTAAAGGGAGGCGGGGCATCAGGCGGGCTTGGGGCTGGCCTGGCTGCTTTTGCAGGTGCAGTGCTTCATCCTCGTTTCAGCCTAATTAGAAAATACATAAGTATAGAAGAAAAAATTGCATCCGCAGACATTGTGCTGACAGCCGAAGGCAGCATCGATTTTCAAACCCCAAATGGGAAAATACCGACTGAAGTCGCGCGAATTGCCAAAAAATACGATATACCCGTTATAGCCATTACCGGTACGATTGGAAAAGGGGCATCCTTGAATTATGAGGCTGGCATTGATGCATTTTTAAGCATTATTCCAAAGCCGACATCTCTGGAGAAAGCGATTCAGTTTGCTCCTCAGTGGATTGAGGACAGTACAGAATTAGTCATGCGGCAAGTTGACATTGGCTATAAAATTGCCTGCAGAAGCCGGGTTAATGAAGGGGCTGTCTAATATGCAGACTAGAATGAAAAAGCATGGGCAAACCAGCCATCCAGTATTTATGCTTAAAGACCGCTTTTCCGCCAGAACACTGGCAATAATCGGCGCTCTTTTTATCTTCTTTTTATTGATTGCGTTCCTTGACGGGGTTGACTATAAAGCAAAGGTATCGATTTTCATTTTTTTCTCAGCTGTGACGCTATGGGTTTCAACAAAACTCCCTGCTGGATTCATAGCATTGGCCAGCGTTGTATTCATCATTTTAATGAAAGGAGCGAGCCCGGATCTTTTATATCGGTCCCTTTCTGAAGAGGTTGTATGGCTGATGGTCGGGGCATTTATCATTGGGGAGGCTGTTGCACAATCAGGTTTAACTGGACGATTCATTAAGTTTATCTTAAGAAATAGCCGGACACCAGGAAAGCTGAGAAGGGGGATGATCTCATTTCTTTTCGCTACAGTGTTTTTTATTCCTTCAACATCCGCCAGAGCCGCAATGGCAAGGCCAGTCATTATCGATCTGGCGAAAAGGCTGCCGGTTAGAGAGAAAAAAATTCTAACGATTACTGTGCCTACCGTCATATTAATGAGTACCTCTGCAGCACTTATTGGAGCCGGTTCCCATGTCATTGGCGTTGGTCTTTTGGAAACTGCTGCAGGGCAATCCATCTCCTATATTCAGTGGCTGATGTGGGGACTGCCTTTTGCCCTGATTGTGACAATCGTCAGTGCATTAGTCGTCAAGTGGATGATAAGGAGCGAAAAGGAATTGGGAGAAATACCTGCTGTGCCTATTGAACCGCATATCCCTGTTAAAATGCCGTTTACAGGAGCGGAAATTAAAACTCTTTTGATTGTTTCCCTTATGATCATAGGATGGATGACTGAAAGCTTCCATGGATACGATCTTGCTTTTGTTTCTATGCTTGGGGCACTTGCGCTGACGATGCCGAATATAGGGGTAATCACCTGGAAGCAGGGGATTAAAGCAGTTTCGTGGAATCTGATTCTTTTTGTTGCAGCAGCAGCAGCACTTGGAAAAATTCTTGTAATAAATGGTGTGGCCGACTGGATGGAGGGAAAAATCACAGGCTTACTCCATCTGTTCAGCAATGCTCCGGATTGGATTATGGCAATCGTAATCCTTATCATCACCGTCACCAGTCATTTATACATTACATCCCATACTACAAGGGCAATAGTTTTAATTCCAGGGATGATTCTGTTTAGCCAGTCAATGGGAATGAATCCGTCGGCAGCCGTTTTTATCAGTTTAATAGGCATGAACTATTGCATTACGTTTCCAGTAAGTTCTAAGGCACTTCTTCTTTTTTATGAAGATAATGAATTAAGTTATGATGCAGGTATTCTAGCCAAGCTAAGTGCAGCACTAATGCCGGTGTACATTACGATTGCAGTTATCTTCTATTGTACTTATTGGCAGTGGACAGGGCTGAGTCTATATTAGCTGAAAATATTTTCTAAGTTTGAATAAGCTTTACCGCGTTTTTATAAGCGGTTTTTAGTTTGAATGGGAGTAAATGCTGACATAATGAGTTTTAGTAATTAGAGAGAACAGAACTAACTTGTTAAGGGAAAATGAATAAGCTGTGCTTGATTGTTACTCAAATTTAGTTTAAGTTAATTGCAGACATTAAGGATCTTTAATATATGGATGAAGGAGATAGTAAATGAAATATTCAAAAGCCACTAATTATGCTTTGCACACAATGGTCTATTTAACTTTAACACCTAAGGGGAAATCTGTTGGCGTTGAACAGCTGGCTAAAATCCAAAAACTATCGCCGACCTACCTGTCGAAAATTCTTACAAAGCTTGTCAAAGCAGGACTTATCGAATCAACTCCTGGTGTAAATGGCGGATATAGCATTGTAAGTCATTCTCGTAAAAATTCTTTTTTGGATGTCATCCATGCCATCGAAGGACACACCACCTTGTTTAATTGTTCTTTGGAGCATGATGTGTTATCAAATGAAGATTGCCTGATTGAAAAGGTGATGATTGAAGCAGAGAAAAAGATGAGAGATGAGCTGAACAATAAATTTATTGCTGATATTGCAAAAGAAATTGAGTCTGCAAAGAGTCACAAAATGAAATGTAATCAGTCTGAGTAATTTTTTTTGTTAATTAAAGACATAAAGAGTCTGAAATGGTTTTGATTGACTAGGAGGCCAGTGGTTCTATTAGAAACTAACCTTTATAAGAGCTGACGCCTTTTTAAGTTGTACTTTTTTCCATAAGCATTATAATAAAATTGTAAGCGACTACATTATCAGTAGGAGGATACTATGGGCAGATTAATTCATTTTGAAGTTCATGTGGATGACATGGAGCGTGCCAAGAAGTTTTATGGTGAGGTATTTGGCTGGTCATTTCAGGATTGGAGTGAGTATGCCGGAATGCCTTATTATGGGGCCGTAACAGGTAATGAAGAAGAGCTGGGCATTAATGGTGCCTTGATGCAAAGGCAGGGGCCTCCTCCAGAAGCCAATCAAGCATTGAATGGATATGCCTGTACGTTGGGCGTAGAGGACTACGATGCAGCAGAAGCCAGAATACTTGAAAATGGCGGCACTGTTGCAATGCCTAAGTATGCTCTTCCTGGAATGGCATGGCAGGGATACTATAAAGATACCGAAGGCAATATTTTCGGAATACACCAGCCTGATGCTAATGCGAAGTAAAGTTTTAAGACACTGATAGCATCATATGACAAATTACATAAAAAAGCCATCTTAGTTGAGAAGGCTTTAGTAAAGGAGCCGGACTCATGGACTGGCTCCTTTATTTTGTTTTTATGCACTCATTTTAACAGCTTGACCTTCTTTGCGTTTCTTTGCATATTCAGCCGTTGCCGTAAATAGTACATCGGAAGAAGAGTTAAGTGCTGTTTCACAGGAATCCTGTAATACGCCAATGATAAAACCTACTCCGACAACCTGCATCGCAACGTCATCCGGAATTCCGAATAAGCTGGCTGCCAATGGTATGAGGAGAAGAGATCCGCCCGCGACCCCTGATGCACCTGCAGCCGATACAGCAGATAATACACTCAGGATAAGTGCTGTTCCGAAATCTACTTGAATGCCAAGTGTATGAACAGCCGCAAGAGTCAGGACAGAGATTGTAACTGCAGCACCAGCCATGTTAACGGTTGCTCCTAATGGGATGGAAACGGAATAAGTATCTTCATCCAGCCCGAGCTTTTCACATAAGCTCATATTTACAGGGATGTTTGCTGCTGAACTGCGCGTAAAGAATGCTGTTATTCCGCTTTCTCTTAAGCATCTAAGAACAAGTGGATATGGGTTTCTGCGAATATTTAAGAATACGATGAGAGGATTCACAACAAGAGCAATAAAGAACATAGATCCCAGCAGGATTGCAAGCAATTTACCGTAATCAAGAAGTGCAGAAAGGCCATTGGTGACAATCGCATCAAAAACGAGACCCATGATTCCGATCGGAGCTAGGTTAATCACCCATTTCACCAGAGTCGAGATGGCATCTGAAAAGTTTGCGAGCATGTTTTTGGTTGTATCTGCTGCGTTTCTTAATGCGATGCCAAAGAGAATTGCCCAAGTCAGAATGCCGATATAATTGCCGTTGATCAGTGCATTTACCGGGTTGTCCACAACGTTAGTCAGCAGGGTTTTAAGAACTTCTGCTATCCCTCCAGGAGGTGTTACATCCTCAGCTCCCGGCGCAAGTGAAAGGGTTACCGGAAAAATAAAGCTCGCAACAACTGCGACAAGTCCAGCAAGAAATGTACTTAAACCATAAAGAGCTATAATTGATTTCATATTCGTCTTGTGGCCGCTTCTATGCTTGGAAATAGCATGCATCACCAGGAAAAATACGAGTATCGGTGCTACTGCCTTTAATGCACCAACAAAAAGAGTGCCGAATATGGAGATCCATCCCGCAGCTTTAGGAATGGTTAAAGCTAGGGCAATACCTGCGATGATGCCAAGCAGAATTCTTTTTACCAGGCTTATTTGGTTCCACTTGCTGATTGCGTTTTTCATAAAAATTCCCTCCGAAGTGATTATTATATAAAAGAGAATAAATGCTTTACACTGTTATCCGACAGTGATATTTGATAGTTTAACACAAATATTATAAATTGTGCGATAAATTATTATATTGAAATATTTGTTAATCCATTTTTTATAGATAGATTGCTGATTGCAACGGGTTTCACTGGTCAATTTTTGTGTAATATTCAAAATAAATTAATACTTTTTTGATTGTGAAATAAGGTCCTTTCTATTACCGCAATTTAAAAATGTACATAAATTCGAACAAGCCGGAGGCAATCACAGCATGTGCAGTGTGGCTGGCATCCACTATAGCGAGCTATGTCACAGGCCTGATATTGTACGCTGACGGGGGCATGACACAATATCCAGGATTACAGACGGGAAAAGGATGAATGAAATAAGCCCTTCTCATTATGAGAGGGGCTTTGAAAGTTTATTTCAAATCAAAAAACACTGTATTTCCGACCCAGGAATCATACTCCATTTTGGCATCCTCACCGGTTTTTACTAAACCGGCTATATACCCTTCCTTTTCGCTTCCTTTATACATTTCGAAAGAAAAATCTGGTTCAGTTGTTGCGACAGTATCACCGCTGTACATATCGCCGCTCTCGCTTACAAATTTAAAGTTCATGATTCCATCGATTGTGAATGGGTGGTCCTCTGTTTCGGAGTCGGCAACTTTTACTTTGCTTTTTACAAGAACCCATTCATACTCTTCAGATGCATCTTCGTTAAACTCATTCATTTCTTTCAGTTTTTGCTGTGCATCTTCTCCGCGTATGACCTCTTCTATTGACAGTTCGATCTTTGTTTTATATTCATTTGATGAATCATCGTAGGTGACCGTCTCAATTGTGGCAATTTCATTTATTTTTACCGGGTTTGAACGGGAGCCGACCTTGGATTCTTCTTTTTTATCTTCAGGCTTCGCACTTTCCTCTTGTCCATTCTCCACTGTTTTGCTTTTGGTTGATACATCTTCGCTTTCACCGCACGCGGTTAGAAACAAGGCAGACAACAAACCTGCCGCAGCCAATTTTACCAATTCCCTAGGTTTCATATTGATTCCTCCAATTAGTTATCTTGATCTCTACAAGAAAAATAGTAGCATGGAGGGTAATCAAATTTTTGGGACGGTAGAAGAAATAAAAAAATCCGGCCTCTGAATAAGGGCCGGACCTGAAGGGGTAAAGAAAAAGGGCTGTATGATGTTTCGGTACAATTTTATTGTAATGGGAAAATGTTAACAAACTATGAACGGGATGCGGACAAATTATTAAATATGCCCAGTCCATTTAGAACTTTTTTTCGTGTATAGAAGGTGATATGCCATTTTAAACTTTTAACTTCTTTTAAGTAACAATTTTGATGATTGGAGGAGAAGATAAAAGGAGTCTATTAAATGAGGAATCAATCATGCCGGAAAAAAACTGGCAGCAGATCTTGAATTTATAGATGATAGTTAACAAAGAACCTATCCATTCACATACGTAAATGACCAATTTAAGTAAAGCTTCAACAGCTACTGAAACAATAAAAAAGCTTGTTCAGAGCTAAAGTGTTAGCAATAGTGGGCAGCTAGAACTTTTTCTCTCCAAATATGGAGGGCTTTTTTTTGTTAATAATATATCATATAACATTTTTATCAAATATCAAACTAGTTGTTTATTTGTTCTTCCTTTTTGACAATAAAACCAGCCATAATAAACAGCAAAATCCTATAATTTTCATTTTCCATACAATATTCCCCCAATTTAAAGGCTAATTACTATGACAAAAAAATAGAAATTATGACAAAAAAGTAGAAATTATGACAAAATATCAGAACATTTTCGAGCAAATAAATGAAAGTTCTTCCAGATTTTCCTTTATAAAGATAATATACTTCATAACAACTGACAAGAATATGCGTTGACAATAAATGATTATTTAAAAATTACCCCAATTTACAATAATCTGAATACCATTCATAATTTTCAATGCATAAGTAATTTTTAATAGAAGCACGCGAAAGGAAATGTAGGATAAAAAATACTAGTATCTTTTTAGAATCATAATTTCGTACTTCATTAACACTTACAGATGTAATATCTAGAGACATGGAGGACTAAAAATGGGAAAAAAAGCAAACAAAAGTAGAATTGCCAAAAGCTTAACTGTAGCGGCTTTATCAGCTAGTTTTATTTTAGGCTCTATTGGTCAAGTACCACTTGTATCAAAAGCGACAAGTTTTTCGAAGGCGGAGGAGGTGCTTGCCAACTTAACACCAGAACAAAGAGCAGCACTTAAGCAAATCTCAACGAATGAAGAAACGGGGTTACAAATTTCTTCCGATGTTGATTTAACCTCTTCAAATGAAACAACTGTCATAGTTGAATTTAAGAATAAGCCTGCAAAGGTTGCTCAAATTATGGCACGCGCAGAAGGGAAACAATTATCTGAAACGGAAGCATCAAAACTTGTTGACCAGGATCATGAAACGTTTAGTCAAGATGTTCAACAATTAACGGACGTAAAAAATAAAAAGGCAGATGTTAAAATTCATCGTTCTTTTAAACATGCATTTAATGGTGTTTCCATTAGTCTGCCTGCTAACCAAATTGAAAATCTATTAAAATTAAATGCTGTTAAAGCGGTTTGGAGCAACGAAACATTTACGATTGATCCTCCTGATCAAAATGAGGTAAAAGATCAATCAAAAGGAGATCAAATCAGTGTTGCGAATTATACACCATATGATGGACTAGATCGTTTACATGCTGAAGGTTTCACTGGTAAGGGAATCAAGGTCGGTGTTATCGATACAGGAATCGATTATAACCATCCTGACTTAAAGGATGCTTATAAAGGCGGATATGATTTCGTCGATAATGATAGCGATCCAATGGAAACAACATACGCGGATTGGAAAAAGTCTGGTAAACCAGAATTAAGTAATGGCAGTGCTTACTATACAGAACATGGTACGCATGTTGCAGGGATCATAGCGGGCCGTGGAGCAGCAAATAGTGAGTATAAAATGCTAGGTGCTGCACCTGAAGCTGATGTTTATGGTTATCGTGTACTTGGACCATACGGCAGTGGTTCAAGTGAAGCGGTAATGGCAGGTATCGATCGCGCTGTGAAAGATGGTATGGATGTCATCAATTTGTCATTAGGTGCCTCGATTAATGACCCAAACTACCCAACTTCTATTGCTGTTAACAATGCAGCTATTAATGGAGTCACCACTGTCGTAGCTGCAGGTAATTCAGGTGACAAGATGTATACACTTGGTTCACCAGGAGCTGCATCGCTAGCGCTAACAGTTGGTGCGTCATCTGTTGCATTTGATATTTATCAATATGCAGGTGCTCAAGATGGAAAGAGTTATTCGTTAAGACAGTTGGCAAGAAACTATAGTGATGATTTAACACAGTTAAAAGGAAACACCTATAACCTTGTTGACGTCGGGTTAGGTAACCCAGCTGATTTTAATGGTAAGGATGTAACTGGAAAAATTGCTTTCATTAAGCGTGGTTCGATTGGATTAATGGATAAAATCAAAAACGCCAAAGCTCGTGGTGCGGTTGGCGTTATTATGTATAATGATGAAGCAAACAGCGCAGAGGGCGAGATTCAGGCATTTTTAGGCGAATCGGTAGATGCTATTCCAGCATTTTCAGTTTCCAATGCAGATGGAAAAGTAATTTTAGAAGCCATTAAAGCAGGTAAAACTGATTTCACTTTTGGTGACTATACAAAGTTAAAAACGGCCGAAGATGAGCTTGCTGGTTTTAGTTCAAGAGGTCCTTCCCGCGTAAATTATGAAATAAAACCTGAAATAACGGCACCAGGCGTTTCCATATTATCTACAGTTCCATTTTATATGAATAATAAACCGGCAGATGGGTCGAAACCGGAAGATTATCAATATGCATATGAACGTTTATCAGGAACATCGATGGCAGCACCTTATATTGCAGGTGTATCCGCATTATTACTTCAAGAAAATGAGGATCTTCAACCAGCCGACATCAAGTCAATACTAATGAATACTGCTGACCCGCTATCAAAAGACTATAGTGTTTTCGAAGTAGGAAGCGGCCGAGTGGATGCGTATGAAGCGATTCACTCAAGTGTTGAGTTTGTAGTTAACGATAAAACACCTATGAGCCTTAGTGGAAGACAGAAGTCCATGGATAATTTAACGGGTGGAATCAGCTTTGGAACATTTGGTTATACTGGTGAAGATATTTTGGATTCCCGACACATTACCGTAAAAAGTCTTACAAAACAAAATAAAACATTCAGCGTAGATGTAAAATTCCAAACAGGATTAAGAGGATCAAAAGATGCGGCTCAAAACAACGTGACATTAGAAGGTCCAACAACAGTAAAAGTTGACGGAAATAGTGTTAGAGACATCAAATTTAATTTAAACATTCCTAAAACAGCCGAAAGAGGAACCTATGAAGGATATATTGTTTTTACAAACAATGATAATCCATCTGAGCAATATCAAATTCCTTTTGGCGGACGTGTAGTCAATGAAGGGATCGATACATTTAAAATATCTAACCCAATTTATTCAACGATCAAAACAAATGCATTGACTTTTTATCCATTTATAGATGCAGAATTAGCAATCAAATCACATATGAAAACGTTAGATGTTGTCATTCAGGATCCAATTACAGGTAAAGATTTAGGGGTAGTTGGATCATTTAATCCAATCGTAATGAATGAAAATCAACTATATAGGATTCCAAGATTAATCTCTAATCTTTACTACCCATTTACAGGTGATAAGAATAATCCAATCAGCAATGTTGGGAAAGTATTCAAACATGGTCATTATATTGTAAAACTTGTAGGAACTAATGAAGATGGAGATACCTTCACAGCATCACAAGATATTATGATGGATTTAGGAAAACCAAATATAACCACAAGCTTTGATTCATTAGAGCAAAAGGTAATTGAATATAGTGATAGTCAACTAGATTCAAAGGGACAATTTTTGTATGACTTTAAAGTACATGCAGAGGATCCTGAAAAAGAGGAAGCGGAAAGCTACGGTATCCCTGTATCAAAAAACTCTGTAATACCTTTTTATAATGGTTACCCTACCAATATAATTCAAACAGATAATAATGGTGACTACGTTGATCAAATTTTAGTTAGAAGTGAATACAAAGTACTGCCAGTTAGTTTTGTTGCGTTTGATGCTGCAAGAAATACCACTTCTGAAAAAAGGATCGCCTTTACGAAAAATACAACACCTTATTATTATTTGAAAGCAAATAAAGAAGCAATTACGACAGGAGATACGGTCAACTATTCTGTCCGTTCCAATAATATTAAAAATTTGAAAACTGCGAAAATTTCGCTGCAATTAACTAATACCCAAAAAACAATCGAAAACGTTACTGTCAATGATGCTGTTAAACAATATGGTAATGCACAAGTGACCGTAACAACTACACCTACAAACTGGCCAGAGCTAACAGAGTATACCTTTACGTTTACGTATTCAGGTAATAAAGAATTACCTGAGGATTTAAAATTATTCAATTTCGACATGAGATCACTTGACAAGAGTTATACTAATTTTTCAGAATTCTGGGTAGAGAGAGCATCAACGATTGACCAATCAAATGTAGAAACGGATAATATTTACGCATTTTGGGAACTTTTTGATGTCAAGGCAAAAGTATCTAAGTTAGGTGGTTCAGTAAACATGGAAGGAGAAATAGATCCAATAACAGGTCAAGCGAATGCCATTGACCACACGACAATTGGAACGAAAATAACTTTAACTTCTTATGATGAAAATACAGTAATGGAACCGCAACAATTAACAAAAAGCGGAGTATTTACGTTGGATGGTATTAAAGTAGATCAAAATCCATATACCATTAAGATAGATGTTCCAGGACATTTTACGATGTATAAAACGATGGATTATTTATCTAATGTTATTCGCGGTGAATTGGTTGGAAGATACTTCGGAGATGGATTTCCCGTGGCTCTGGCCGGTGATGTGAATAAAGATAACGTAATTGATGTTCTGGATGCCATCGAGATGCAAAAAAATTGGAGTACCAATAATGTAGATTCAGACTTAAACTTTGATAAGACCGTTGATAGTAAAGATATGAAATACATTATCAAAAACTATGGATTAAGTAACCCTACTGTATCAGATGCACCAAAAGCCAGAAAATCCTATAAAGGTGCTACATTAGATAGTATACTAAGTGAATTAGGATTAAATTAAAAAGTAAATAGATGTCTCACTACGGTCTGTAGATTAAAAGGGGAGGAAACTCCCCTTTTTTTGTGTGCTCAGGATAAAGAGAAGTGTAAAAAAATGAAGTCATGTATAAATTAAAATGCTATTTTCTTTTGAAATCCTAATATTCCTCCGAATTAAATGATGGAAATTACCTTTTAACCAATTACTGGATTCATACTTTATCACATCCCCTTTTAATCGGGTTAACAGAAGCCATTATTCCGATCTCTCCGGCGGGGCCAGTTTGGCCGTAGCATTACCAGAGATTTCTGCAGACACTAACTGCATAATTTATAAGATATATAGCTAAATAATTGTCCCTCTTCGCTGAAATAAACTGAAAAGGCAGGATCGAAATTCCCTGCCAATCAGTCATTAGCTTTTATTTTCTTTTTTGCGCCTTTAATTTATTCATTTCCAGTTCCGCAGCATACTCCTCGTATGATTTACCCTGCTTTTGGCTCTCGGATTGAATTTTTTTGAACTTATTATCATTTAGATTCGGCATGTCTACACCTCCCTTTTGAACATGAGTATTTTTTTACAAAGGTACGAGCATTATTCAAACGAAATACATGATATGCTTTTTCGAAAAAATAGTTTTCATATCCTTATCACGGGGTATGAAAACACAGGCAGTATTAGTATTTTGGGAGGGTTTTCAATTTATAACAATGAAAAGTAAATAAGCGTATATATTTCCAAGTAAGAGGTAAAATATGGTCGTGAATTTTAAGGAGGTTTGTTTGTGGCAGAGAACAAAGAATTGAATTCAGCAAATGAGCAAGAAGTGAATCGTGAGACGCTGACGACTCGGCAGGGGCATCCTGTTACAGATAACCAAAACATCCGCACGATAGGCAACCGGGGACCAGCGACTTTGGAGAATTACCATTTCATTGAGAAGATCTCCCATTTTGACAGGGAAGAAGTTCCGGAGCGTGTGGTGCACGCAAGAGGAGCCGGGGCATTCGGTTACTTTGAGACATACGGAAAAGTTGGGGATGAACCGGTCGAAAAGTATACCCGTGCAAAGGTTTTTTCCGGTGCAGGAAGAAAGACGCCATTAATGATTCGCTTCTCCACCGTAGCAGGTGCAAAAGATTCACCTGAAACAGCAAGGGATCCGCGTGGCTTTGCAGTCAAAATGTACACAGAGGACGGAAACTGGGACTTGGTCGGTAATAACCTTAAAATTTTCTTCATTCGGGATGCGATGAAATTCCCTGATATGATTCACGCCTTCAAGCCTGACCCAGTTTCAAACGTACCAAATCCCGAGCGGATGTTTGATTTTGTATCACGGACACCTGAGGCCACACACATGATAACATTCCTGTTTTCGCCATGGGGAATACCTGCTACATACCGCCACATGCAGGGTTCCGGTGTCAATACGTATAAATGGATGAATGAAAATGGAGAAGCCGTACTGGTGAAATATCACTGGGAGCCGAAGCAGGGAATCCGCAACCTGACCCAGGAAGAGGCCAATGAAGTTCAGGCGAAAAATGTCGGTCATGCCACTCAGGACTTATTTGAGGCAATCAAACGGGGAGATTATCCGGAATGGGAGCTCTTTGTTCAGATCATGGAAGATGATTACCATTCTGAACTGGATTTTGATCCCCTTGATGACACGAAGCTTTGGCCGGAAGATAAGTTCCCTTGGCTGCCAGTTGGACGTATGGTTCTTGATCGCAATCCAGAAGATTACCATGCAGAGATTGAGCAGGCTGCCTTCGGTACAGGGGTACTCGTTGACGGTATGGATTTTTCCGATGATAAAATGCTGCAGGGCAGGACTTTCTCATATTCCGATACGCAGCGCTATCGGGTAGGAGCGAACTATCTGAAATTGCCGGTGAACGCGCCGAAAGCGCCTGTGCGCACGAATCAGCAGCGCGGCCAAATGGATATCCGTGACCCGAAAGAATCGGGAGAGAACCCGCATATTAATTATGAGCCATCGATGAAAGGCGGTTTTAAGGAAGCACCTGAAAAAGGGCGTACACCACATCGGCCTGCCTATAATGCAGCAGCCATGAGTGCACCTATTGATCGTCCAAACAATTATGGTCAAGCAGGCCATACATACCGGAGCTTTGAAGAATGGGAGCGCGATGAATTAATCAAAAACTTATCTGAAGCTCTGGCGATATGTGACAAGCGTATTCAGGATGCCATGATTGAGCATTTCACACAGGCTGATGAAGATTATGGCCACCGAGTGAAGGAAGGAATCGCGAAAGTCATGAAGAAATTGCAGGCAATGAGCGGGGAAGAGCAAATTCCTGGCCGTGACGCTGGAAGATCTAAATTTGGCCAGGGTTCAATTGCTGAGAACCAGGCAACAAAAGAAGCTGTGGAGAAAAGCCGCGAAACGGATCCATATTAAATTTTTAGCAAGGGCTGTCCAGATGGAAAGTGATACTGACTGCTGGACGGGCTGTTTCTTACCACTGGAAGGGACATCGACCCGACGACCCTATTTGGTGATTGTAAAGGCTTGTAAACAATAAAGGTTGAAAGACAAAAAGCCGTCGGATTTATAAATATGCGACGGCCTTTTCATAGCCCCTCCTCCAAATAAGTCTCCGCACAGGCGATAAACTCCCGAACCGCAAACGATAAGTACTTATCCTTTTTCCAGATCATCCCTAGCTCCAGGTTTACAGCAGATTCAGAGATTGGCAAAACCACTAGGTCTCTACAGTTTATATTTTGACAGATTTTACTTGGCAGCAGTGTGATTCCCAGTTTCCCTTCAACCATTCCCAGCAGGAAGTCCTTTTGCGAGCTTTCACAGACGATATTGGGCTGAAAGCCGCTTTTCGAGCATTCCTCAATAATCAAGTCGTAAAGGGTGAAATCTTTCCGGTAGAGAATAAAGTGCTCATTAGTCAATTGGGAAAAGTTCACTTCAGTGTTTGAGGCAAGCGGGTGTTCTCGGTGGACAATGAGCATTAAGGGGTCCTTTAAAACATTAATAATTTCAAAGCTGCTGCCATGTGCGGGCACGGTGCAAATCAAGCCAATATCCAATGTGCCATCGTCTACTCCCTTTTTTATTTTTTTCGTGCCGACTTCTGTCAATTTAATTTCAATCAATGGAAATTTCTCTTTATATTGGCTGATGAGCTTCGAAAAAAAAGCTGCTCCCACAATGGGTGGGATACCAATTTTAATTTCACCGCTCTTCAGCTCCGTTAGATCTGTTAACTCCGATGTCAGGTTATGGAATGCGTCTAGCACTTTCTTTGCATTGATTAACACCGCTTTACCGGCATCCGTTAATTCAAGCTGCTTTGATGACCGGTAAAATAGAGGCACTCCCAATTCGCCTTCTAGATTTTTAATGGCTTTGCTGATGGAAGGCTGGGTGACATGCAGAGTTTGGGACGCTTTTGTGAAGCTTAAGTGCTGGGCTACTTCAGCGAAATACTCTAAATGCCTTATATCCAACGATCTCACTCCTGTCCTATAACCAAAAGGCATAATGATTATAGATTATATGTATTTCATTTATGGATACCACTCATTATATAATAATCTACAGCAATATAATACTGAAAATTAACAATATTCAATAAGGGGAGATGGTTAAGATGGATTTGCAGAAAGAATCTTTATTGCTTCATGAGAAGTTTCAAGGGAAGTTAACAGTTGAAGTGAAAATGCCGCTGAATAGCATGAAGGATTTAAGCATAGCCTATTCCCCCGGAGTGGCTGAGCCGTGCCGGAAAATTCATGACCAGCCTGAGAAAGTCTATGATTATACGATAAAAGGCAATTTAATCGCTGTTGTCTCTGACGGAACATCGGTGCTGGGTCTTGGCGATATTGGCCCTGAAGCCTCAATGCCCGTCATGGAGGGGAAGGCTGCCCTGTTTAAAGCTTTTGCAGGGATTGATGCGGTTCCGATTTGCCTTGATACGAAGGATCCCGAAGAAATCATCAAAACTGTTAAGCTGCTGCAGCCTTCTTTTGGCGGCATTAACCTGGAGGATATCGCCGCACCCAATTGCTTTTACATTGAAGAACGTCTGAAGAAGGAAATGAACATCCCTGTTTTTCATGATGACCAGCATGGAACAGCAATCGTAACGGCTGCCGGTTTAATAAACGCGCTAAAGCTCGTTGATAAGCAAATAAATGAAATAAAAGTCGTAATAAATGGGGCAGGTGCCGCAGGAATCGCTATTATTAATCTGCTCCTTCATATGGGTGTAAATAATATCATCATGTGTGATACAAAGGGAGCGATATATGAAGGAAGGCAGGAACGAATGAACCCTGTCAAAGAGTCTGTGGCCAAAATTACCAATCCAGCGAAACGCCAAGGTCCGCTAGAAGATGTTTTGATTGGCGCTGATGTATTCATTGGGGTTTCATCTGCTGGAGCATTAACAAAGGAAATGGTCAAGACAATGAGTCAGGATTCCATTATTTTTGCCATGGCAAATCCGGTGCCTGAAATCATGCCGGAAGAGGCGATAGAGGCAGGCGCCAAAGTCGTTGGAACAGGTCGCTCTGATTTGCCAAACCAGGTGAACAATGTCCTCGCATTCCCGGGAATTTTCAGAGGAGCTTTGGACGTAAGGGCTACTGAAATCAATGAAGAAATGAAGATGGCAGCTGTCGAAGCCATCGCCGGATTAATCGACGCTACAGACTTATCACCGGGTTATGTAATCCCAGGACCTCTCGACAGCCGAGTTGTCCCAACTGTAAAGGATGCAGTAATAAAAGCCGCCCAGTAAACAGGTGCTGCCCGGATCGATATCAAAAAGAGTCAAACGGTAAGCCAATAGACTGAAAATTTGCATGTGGAGGCATGTTCAAAAGAATTTAATCATAGTATCCAAAGTATAAAGCTTGCTGGTTTTGCCATTGGGATTGAATTTATCACTTTCGTCACTCTGAAATCATTTAAAAAGGAGATTGATACAGATGAAAGTATACGAAGTAATTGAGACGCAGGAAATGTTCCGTGGTGAAATCATTGAAGACTATTACATTATTTATGAGCAAACGGAAAACAAAGTCTTTGCAAATCGGAACAATCATCTATTTCAGCAGAAAAGATTTTTAGAAGAGACTGTTAATGTCTTTAAAGGCAACCAGCATTCCACCCTAAAGAAAGTAAAAACCTATCCAGTTCGCCACCTTGCATTTGGAGATATCCGTGAAACGATCAGAAAAGACTTTCCGGACCTCTTTAAAAACTTGAACAGATCTCTCGCATAATAACAGGCAGCCTCTATTTAATAGAGGCTGTCCTTTTTTAAGATCCCTATAATGGAAAAATAACCTATCTATCTGTATGATGGTATAACAGTAAAGAAGAAAACTTCCGCACGGCTGTTTTTCCATAAAATATTTAGGGAATAATCCAGATGAACTTATTAGAGGGGTGGAGCAATGATTCAATTTGACAATGTGTCAAAACAGTATGGGGATGGAACCAAGGCTGTTGATTCAATTAATTTACATATAAAAGAAGGAGAGTTCTTCGTTATTATCGGTCCAAGCGGTTCTGGAAAAACCACCGTTCTGAAAATGATTAATAGACTGATTCCTTTGACAGCAGGAACGATATCCATTAATGGCAAACGGATAAGTGACTATGATATTCATGAGCTCCGCTGGGATATTGGTTATGTCCTTCAGCAGATTGCCCTTTTTCCTCATATGACAATCGGGGAAAACATCGCGATTGTACCGGAGTTAAAGAACTGGGAACAAGGGAAAATCAAAGAACGAATTGATGAGTTATTGGAAATGGTCGGATTGGAGCCTGACATATACCGCAGCCGCAAGCCGCATGAACTCTCAGGGGGACAGCAGCAAAGAGTGGGCGTAACAAGAGCGCTGGCAGCCAATCCGCCCATCATCCTAATGGACGAGCCTTTTAGTGCGCTGGATCCAATAAGCAGGGAAAAGCTTCAGGAAGATCTGATCCATCTTCAGAAAAAAATAAAGAAAACCATTGTGTTTGTCACGCATGATATGAAGGAAGCTATAAAGCTTGGTGACCGCATTTGCGTCATGAAGGATGGGGAAATCGTCCAAATTGGCACTCCAGAGGAGCTGCTTGCTAATCCGGAGAACGAATTTGTCCGGCAGTTTGTTGGAGAGGAGCATGGACTATCCATCAAGGGATTCAGCCTTCAAGATCTTATCTTGCCGATTTCAGAGACAGAACAGTACGTTGCAGTCATTCCTGCCTCCGCTTCACTGGAAGAAACACTTAGCTTATTGGCCGCTCATGATGAACTTGCTGTGGAAGAGGGCGGAAACATCATTGGAATGGTCAACAGGCAGGCCGTCATTCGTGAACTGGCTGGAAGCATGCAGAAAGAGGTGAGGTCATGAACACCTTCAGCTCTGTTTTTAATGAAAGGAAAGGGCAGCTCTTAAGTGTCCTTATTGAGCATATACAGATTTCGCTTTTTGCTTTGTTTTTTGCAGTGCTGATTGCGATTCCGCTTGGTATTTACCTGACTAAAAAGCAAAAATTCGCAGAGGGGATCATTGGGGTAACAGCCGTATTGCAGACAGTACCCTCATTAGCTTTGCTTGGTCTATTGATTCCCCTATTCGGCATAGGCAAAGTGCCTGCCATTATCGCCTTAGTCGTTTATGCACTTTTGCCCATTCTGAGAAATACATATACAGGCATTAAGGAAGTGGATGATTCAATTATCGAAGCAGCTAGGGCGATGGGGATGAACAGGCGGAAAAGGCTCATGAAGGTAGAGCTTCCTCTCGCCATGCCCGTCATTATGGCCGGGATCCGGACGGCTATGGTCTTAATCGTTGGAACAGCTACTCTTGCTGCATTAATTGGAGCAGGAGGCTTGGGAGAACTCATCCTCCTCGGAATCGACAGGAACAACACCGCCCTGATCGTTCTTGGGGCAATACCTGCAGCCATATTGGCGATCCTTTTTGATATGCTGCTGCGCCGATTCGAGCATATGTCATTTAAAAGATCGCTCACAGCGCTGGGGGTCTTCATCGGCGTGATGGTATTGGTCATGGCGATGCCTTTACTGACAAATAAATCAGAAGAAAATATTGTCATTGGCGGAAAGCTTGGTTCAGAACCGGAGATTCTCATAAATATGTACAAATTACTGATTGAAAATGAAACAGATCTTAACGTTGAGTTACAGCCTGGATTAGGAAAAACGTCATTTGTCTTCAATGCACTGAAATCAGGAAGCATCGATGTGTATCCTGAGTTTACTGGTACAGCCATTGCGGAATTTCTAAAAGAGACAGCTGTAAGCACCGACCGTGGAGAGGTTTATGAGCAGGCGAGCAAAGGGATGAAGGAACAATTCGCCATGGAGCTGTTAGAACCGATGGAATACAATAATACGTATGCTTTGGCAGTGCCTGAGCAATTGGCCGAGGATTATGGCCTCCAATCCATTTCAGATCTAAAAGCAGTCGAGGAAAGCATAAAAGCAGGCTTCACCCTTGAATTCTCCGATCGGGAAGATGGCTATCGGGGCATTCAACAGCTTTATGGCTTGGATTTTCCAACTGTTTTAACAATGGAACCTAAGCTGCGCTATGGAGCAATTGAAAAAGGGGAAATCAACCTAGTGGATGCTTATTCTACAGATAGCGAAATTGCAAGGTATAGTCTCACTGTCCTGGAGGATGACAAAAATCTTTTCCCTCCCTATCAGGGTGCCCCATTGCTAAGAACTGAAACTGCCGAAGAACATCCTGAATTAGTTAAAGCCTTAAACAAACTGAGCGGTAAAATCAGTGACGACGAAATGCGTGAAATGAATTTTAAAGTCAATGTTGATGGGGCTAGTGCTGAAGAAACAGCCCGTGACTATTTGGAGAAGGAAGGGCTGCTGGAGTAGAAATAACAAAATTATCAGAACAGCGCCTGAACGAATTTGTTCAAGCGCTGTTCTAAATTATTAATGAATTTATATGGATTGCACTGAATCACCCGAAATTAGCGTTACATAGATACGCTCATTTTCCACTGGTTCGCCGGAAATCAGCTTCAGGAGATGTTCAGCAGACACTGCCCCCCATTTTCGCTCCGAATAATCGATAGTTGCCAATCTGGGCTGGGTGTAGTGGGAAAGCTCAATATTATCGAAACCGATGATGTGAATATGCTTCCCAATCTCAAACTGAGTTTTTGCCAAATAATTGTACATGCCAATGGCCATTTCATCATTCAGGCAGAAAACGGCAACGGGGTCTGTAAATTCATTTAGGATTTGCTCAGCTGCCTTCTCGCCAGCATGCTTATTAAAATCACCCGGGAGTTCGTGGTAATCGATATACTGATATCTTTTGACTGCCTGCCGGACTGCTTCAATCCGCTGGGCAGCATCATACGAGCCATCCGGCCCATTTACAGCATAAATTTTGTGATGTCCTTTTTCAATCAGAAAATCAATCGCAAGAGTTGCCCCTGAAGTATTATGCAATAAAACCTGGTTAATATTAGGATGGTTTAACTCTCTATCCATCACGACTATTTTATGTCCTACATCTGCATGCTTCAGCAGTTCTTCACTCGAAAAGGAGAAATCCAGAACGATGGCTCCGTCAATCATTCGTTCTGGAATAAAGCGGTGTGACTCTTTTCCGCCGCAAACAATCATCTCGTATCCTTTACTGTTAAGGGCGTCCTGAATGCCCTGCAGGAGCTGTCCATAAAAAGCACCGCCAAAATTAGTTAAAAAGACCCCAATTATTTTCGTTTCTCTTTTCTTTAATGATCGTGCTGCAGCATTCGGCACGTAGTTTAGCTCCTTGGCAATAGCCAGGATTTTTGCAGCAGTCTCCTCTGTAACCTTTGGGTTGCCGTTCAGAGCATAGGAAACAGTTGATATGGAGACACCCGCTTTTTTTGCAATGTCTTTAATACTTGTCACGATTTTCTCTCCAGTCTATGCAGTAGGCTCTCCTTTTATTATACATTGTGAGCGCTTCCAGCTATAGTCAATTTTTTATTTTATAAACAACTGCTTCATAAGGGCGCAGCTTTTGATCGCCGGGTGGGGAAAGATAATTATGGATAAGCAGATTGCCACTCATGCTGCTGAGGAGAGGAGACCTCACTTCTTTTTCTGTAAAATTGCAGATTATCAACCATTTTTCACCCTTAAATCTTCTTTCATACGCATAGATTTCCGGCTCGCTTTCAAGCAGCCGATAATCGCCATATACGATAATGTCATTGGATTTTCTCAGTTGTATCAGTTTTTTATAGAAACGGAAAATCGATTGCTCGGCATCTAAATCACAAGCTGCATTAATTGAAATGTAATTTGGATTCACATCAATCCATGGAACACCGTCTGTAAAACCGGCATTCTTGTCTGTATTCCACTGCATGGGTGTTCTGGCATTATCCCGGCCTTTCACATAGATGGAATTCATTATAGATTCATGATGATAGCCCGCTGCAATTCGCTCAAAATACATATTGAGTGTTTCTATATCGCGGTAAGAATCCAAATCGGGGAATTTGATATTTGTCATCCCGATTTCTTCTCCTTGGTAAATGTACGGAGTGCCTTTCATGAGATGCAAAAGGGCAGCAAGCATAGTGGCACTTTCATAGCGGAAGTCAACATCATTGCCCCACCTGGAAACAATGCGCGGCTGATCATGATTGCTCCAGAACAGGCTATTCCATCCATTATCTGAAAGACCGGTTTGCCAGCTTGATAAAACATGTTTCAGCTCCCCTAATTTGAGCGGTTTCAGATCCCATTTCTGCTTTCCTGGCAGCTCATCCAATGCGATATGTTCAAAGGAAAAAACCATATCTAGTTCTTTTCGTGACGGATCAGTAAATAAAATTGCCTGATTAAGATCTGCCCCGCCAGTTTCCCCAATAGTCACAACGTCCGTTCCCTCAAGTACTTCCTGATGCATTTCCTGCAGATACTCGTGGAGGAGGGGACCATTTGCAATGACATGTTGATCCAGATCCTTTGCAATCAGATCGATTACATCAAATCGGAAACCTTTAATGCCTTTCTTAATCCAGAAACGCATAACATCATAAATGGCCTGACGGACAGTGGGATGATGCCAATTCAGATCAGGCTGTTTTTTACTGAACATGTGTAGGTAATATTGCGCTGTCATAGGATCATATTCCCACGCACTTCCGCTGAAGATCGACTGCAGGCCGCTTGGCGGGCCATCTTCAAGACCATCTTTCCAAACATAAAAATCCCGGTAAGGATTTTCTTTACTGCTTTTGGATTCGACAAACCATGGGTGTTCATCGGAGGTATGGTTGGCGACAATATCCATCATGATGCCGATCCCGCGGGTGGCAGCCTCTGATATAAGCCGATCCATATCATCCATAGATCCATATTCAGGGTGTATGCTGTAATAATCGCTGATGTCATACCCATTATCATCGTTTGGTGAAGCATAGACAGGACATAGCCAGATCAGATCCGCTCCCAATTCTGCAATATAATCGAGCCTCGATATAAGCCCTGCTAAATCACCAATGCCATCTCCATCAGAATCTTTGAAACTGCGAGGGTACACCTGATAAATTACACTCTTATGCCACCATTTCATTTCCATATTCAGCCCTCCAGGGTGAAAAAGGAAGCGGCCTAAGTGGCCGCCGATCCTTCATTACAAGTAAATTTCGATGGAATTATTATGTTCTTTCAAATGCTTTTCAAGTTCAGAACTGCTGATTTGATACCCGCCTGTGCGGTAACGGTTGGATATTTGTTCTGCAATTACCTTGCTTCCGTTAATCTTTACTCCGGCTTTCTCATGATTGCAGAGATGATAGATAAAAGTCACTTCTTTTCCATCTATTCTGAATTGGAATTCCAAACCGTCATTATCTTCAGGCAGGATCGGATCAATAACTAAACTCTGTCCATCACGGCGGATTCCCAGGGCATTTGATATCAGCTGATTCATATAAATTCCTGGACCGCTGGAGTAGATTCTCCAGCCGCCTTTAACGGGAGCGGAGCCATCGCGGAGCTTATCAAAATGTTCGGCAGCTTCATAGCGGGTATTGAATTTTCCGTCCGAGCTGCTGAAGTAGGCATTGCTTTGCCTGAGCTCAGCATTTGGCACTGCTTTTTGTATTCCGATCGGATTTATTGTCTGCAGGCCATTCCAAACCTCGTCAGATTTCCCGATCTTGGCCATCGCCTCAACGAACCGAATATGGGCATGAACATATTGGAGGCCAATTTCTCGGCCAAAATTAGCTGCCTGTTCGGCGCGTTTGAAGTTTGTGCTGACTCCTCCTCTATAGGCAGCAGGGCGGTCCATTAAGCGGACTCCATCCGAGTGATATAGTTTTTGTCTGATAATCTTATAGTGTTCTTCTGCCTGTTCCGGAGTCAGAAGCTCTCCAATCATACTTCTTGTCATCGGGAGAAGGCGATATTGTATGCCTGTCTTCGTATCGGAAGGGTGTACCATTAATTCAGGTTTTTCAGGATTTTTCATGTACACAAATCCAGGAATCGTCTCGGAAGAAAGCATGTAAGTGTTGAAATCATTTTTAATACCCTCAGCAATTTCGTTCAGTTCAAGTGACAGCTTTTTATCGTAGTTCTTCAATAAGGAAGAGAATTGGCTGATTACCTGGTATGTCAGCGCCACTGTCCAGCTGCTTGCCATATACTGCTTTAATTGAGCGTTTGCCGGCTGAAGTGTATCATCCCAGTCCCCGTCTCCATATGAAGATAAATACGTGTCGTGTAAAAAATGATCCTTCATGTACTGAATCTGCTTTTTAACATGATCCAAAAGAGAGGCTTTCTCTTTCGTAAATTCAAAGCTGCCTTTTTCTGTGAAAGGGAGTGATTCGTTTAATATCGAAAAATCATTCGTTGCCTTCAGATATTCAGCAATCACCTTTAATGGCCAGACAATGATATCACCATGGCTTTCTTCCTGCTGGAATCTGAAATAGTCATCAAACATAAACCATTGCGGCCAGTTTCCATCATCTGCGTACTGGTGTGAATAGACAGTCAGGATGATATTTTTGACAGAATCATATTTTTGTGTTGCTATAAAATATTCAGTTGGTCCCTGGCAGACATCGCGTGTTCCCCAGGCTGCACCGCCGTATTGCTCAAGTCCATGCGGAACAGAGTAGTGGACGAGCATGTTGTGTGTATACCACCATGCCAGCGCATTTATTTTATTTAATTCTTCTGTCGCAGCTTCATTTTTGGCAAGGCGGAAGCCGTTCATTGTTGAAGTGAAAAATCCGCGATACTTTATCTTTTCAGTTTCAAGATTGGTTTGCTTGATTGAAACTTCTTTTCCATCAAGCAGTCCTTGAATTGTCATATTCCATTCGCTTGCTGTATTCATTTCTAAAACTGCAAGTGAAGCAGCTTCATCTTCTAGGTTTTCTCCGAAGAAACTGGAATCCTTTAATCTGAAATCCGCACCGTTTATCTGCATGCGGTACGCAAGGTCAGGAAAAACACTTGAACTGTCTGAGTTTTCGCCTGCCTTGAAGATAAGGGCATTTCCTTCAAGCTCTATTTTGAAGGGCTGAGCGTACTCATTATTATTCATAGAAACTTGGTTAGTAACGAGATAGCGGTATGCTTTTCCTTTATCCGAGCGGACATGAAGCTCCAACTGGGAAGCATCCGTACAGGTATAAGAAGTAATAACAAGCAAGTCATCTGCTGTTTTATAGTACCATCTGCCGTAATTAAAGCCCATTTCAAACATGGAAGGCATAGTCAGCAGCCGGTACTCCCCGTCCACTTCCACATAAATCCTTTGTCCGGAGGTTTTCATGATATTTAAGGCATTTCTGGCGTTGGTAAGCATTTTATTAAAGGATGTATTGCCCACAACAATATGAGAGTTGAAAATTCCGTACATATATAAAGTAGAAGTAAGCACGTTTTTGACGTTCTCAACATTTTCTCCGGTCATGATGATATGTCCATGGGGACGTTCAACCAGCAGTTCTTTTTCCTTTAAAACAACATGCTCATGCTGTTCTGTAAAGAAGGATAACAGTGTATCTCCAGAAATTTCTTCCTGATGGCGGCGAGGGAACAGCTCATTGATTTCTGCTTTGGTCATCGAAACCGTTTCAAGCGGCTTCCCGAAAGCAGGGGAGAGGCGGACTGGTTCTAACTTGATTGCTTGAATTTCTGCTGCGTTTTGAACCTTCTCCCAAGCTTCCAATACTTCATGCTCAAATTCCAAATCTGTGATTGCCTCTTGATGATTTTCTTTGAACATACCATAGAATACAACTTGTGCCTTGCCAGTCAGCTCGATTTTTTCTGACTGAAGTGCAGTATAGGCGAATTCGTATTGAAAGATCTCATTAGCAAGGGAGGCTTTGCCTAATACTTCAGGGATGTCTGTTTCTTTATAGGACAATCCGAAAAATTGGAATCCATCGGTGGAGTAACCAATTGATTTCGTGAGTGACCCCTGCTGTATATAAGGGAAGCAGCCGCCGCTCATTGGCTGGTTTTGCCTAGAGCAAACGGCATACCCATTTTTGGTGCCGTTAAATACTTTATTATCAATGTATTGAGACATGTAAGCTTCATTCGTACGGACGGCGCCTTTGTCAGCAAGTCCTAAATCTTGTCCGTAGATCACATCAGTCAAATATCCATCTCCATATAATTCAATATTCCAGAACCAGATTGCATTTTCATTCAGGGTAAACGTAACCTTGTAGGAAATACCGCCAGCTTCACCTTCCCAGACAACCTGGTTATTTGCTGTTTGGACCGTGCTTTGGGACTTGACGCCAAGCAGGGGATAGACCTTTATGCCACTATCGCCGTGAACACGTAAAAACAAGTTGTTTAAGGAACCATCAATGGGATTGGAAAGCCACTGGTTGATCATGATAGATTGATTGGCAATTTCGTATATATCGCCGCTATTCAAAAAAGTAAATGATAAATCGTTAGCCTGAATGGTGAACTTTGACTGGGTCATCGTTGTCAACTCTTTCCTTTTAGGTTTTATATAACCTCATACACCATTTTTTTCGTTAGTCTATGAGCCTATTAGTAGCTTTTTTTAGTAAATCAGTCATTCATCAATTCAAACGGCAGCGCGATAAGGTCCATGCAGTTTGCTCCAACAAACGCGATGAATTTCCCTTTATCGCTTTTGAATGATAAATCGGAATGATAATAACGCAATTGCTCTTCCTTAATCTCAAAGGTTACAGCTGCCTTTTCGCCTGAATCCAGGGCAATCTTTTTGAAACCCTTTAGTTCCTTTAAAGGACGGACGACTTCTCCTGAAACGTCCTGGATATAGAGCTGGACAATCTCTTCTCCCGAATACCTTCCTGTATTGCTCACCTCTACTGAAAGCGAAATCGGTTTTGAAGGGGTCAGGACGGAATGTGAAAGTTTGGCTTCAGCATAAGCAAAGGTTGTGTAGCTTAACCCGTACCCAAACGGCAGCAATGGATCATTTGGAATATCTAAATATTGGGATACGTATCTTTCCTCTGCATCCGGAGCCCCCTTAGGACGTCCTGTATTAAAATGATTGTAATAAACAGGAACCTGACCAATAGAATATGGGAAGGACATGGTCAGTTTTCCTGATGGATTTGCATCGCCAAGCAATAGATCAGCAATAGCATTTCCGCCTTCCGTACCTGGATACCATGCTTCCAGAATGGCGTCAACTTCATCCCAGATACCATGTAAATCAAGCGGGCGGCCATTGAAAAGGACGGCGACGAGCGGTTTGCCAAGCTGTTTCATTTTGGCTGCCAGTTTAAGCTGGGTTTCAGGAAGCCGGATATCTGTGCGGCAGCCTGCCTCTCCGCTCATTTCGGAATCTTCCCCAAGTGCCAGGATTATAATGTCTGCATCCTCAGCTGTTTTAAGCGCTTCATTTATTTGTTCTTCCGTGGAGGATTCAATGTCACACCCTTTTGCGGTTACAAGAAGGGAGGAACCCACTTTTGCTTTTATGCCGTCATAAAGCTGAACAGCTTTTTCCTTCGATCCAAGAAACGACCATGGGCCAAGGATATCACCGCTTTGTGCGAATGGTCCGATCAGCGCTAATTTTTTTTCTTTTTTAATAGGAAGAATACCGTTGTTTTTTAATAATACAGAGGATTTTACTGCAAGCTCTCTGGAAGCTTGCCGGTGGGCCCTGCTAAGGATTAGTTCATTTTCCAGAGCTTCATCAGCACCACGCGTTGGATTTTCAAATAATCCCAGTTTATCCTTCAGGCTTAAGATTCTAAGTACCGCTTCATCAATTAGTGCTTCATCCACTTTTCCATTCAGCACAAGTTCTTTTAAATGATCGATATAGCAGGAAGTCATCATTTCAATGTCCACACCAGCCTGAATGGCTTTTAGCGCAGCTTCCGCTTCGTCCTCGGCAACCCCGTGCGGGATCAGTTCCTTCACTGCGCCCCAGTCGGAAATTAGAACTCCATCAAATTCCCATTCGTCTCTAAGCAGCCTGCGCATCAGTGTACGATTGCCGGTTGCAGGGATTCCATCGACCGTGTTGAAAGCTGTCATAACCATTTCGCAGCCTTCATCAAGAGCGGCTTTATAGGCTGGTAGATAGGATTCCCTCAGCTGCCGTTCCGACATATTCACTGTGTTATAATCCCTGCCGCCTTCTGGAGCTCCATACGCTGCAAAATGCTTCACACATGCTGCTACAGAATCCTTATTATTTTTTAAGTCTTTACCCTGAAAACCGCGGACAAAGGACTTGGCAAATTCACTGTTCAGATATGGATCTTCACCTGTAGATTCCATTACCCGGCCCCAGCGTGGGTCTCGGACAAGATCGACCATCGGAGCAAAGGTTACATGTACGCCGGATGCAGCCGCTTCTTTAGCGGCAATTTCGGCACTCTTTTGTGCACCATCCAGATCCCATGAACAGCCAATTGCAAGAGGGACTGGGAAAATGGTTTTATATCCGTGAATAACGTCTGCCATGAATAATAAAGGAATGCCCAATCGATTCTTTTTTAAGTGGGCCTCCTGTATGCTGATTGCTTCTTTCGCGCCGCCTGAGGCTCCGAGAACCGATCCGGAGCTGCGGATGCTATTTTCGGTGACTTTCATTGAGGCAAGAGGGCCTGTAATTTGCCCTTCATCTTTTGAACCTTCAAAAAAAGGCGTGGCCAGCTGCATTAATTGGGCAATTTTTTCATCGAGTGTCATTTCTTCTAGTAAGGATTGTAACTTTTGAGTCATAATGGGCGCCTCCCCAGATTTTTTATGGTCATAGAGATAATTTTATAGAAACGTTTCGAATTAAGATACAACTGAATTATAAGCGCTTTCTTTTTATGAGTCAACGTAAAAACGAAACGTTTCTATTGGTAAATGCCCTCTAATGTTGGTCTGTTCACAAATTTTGAATAATTACTAAAAAAATTCTCTTGAAAACGATTACAAATTGAAATATAATAGGCCTATCGAAACGTTTCAATTGAATAGATGGTAATTATTCTTTACCAAATTAGAAAATGTTGAATCGTTTCTATTCTATAAAACTTATATTTTTTTAACCTTATTCGAAACGTTTCACTACAAGGGGGAATTCGTTAGCCATTTACCAGGTGGCAGGTTTTTACATTTGTTCTTAACGAATTAATGTTGCAGCACAATAACGGGAAACTTAAAGCAAAACCTATTAAATTATTTGGGGGTTTTACGAATGAGCCAAAAGTTGTTAAATGTATTCAGCAAAAAATTTGCAGCAGCTGCGATGGTAGGTACAATGGTGGTTTCAGGAGCATTGGCAGGCTGTTCTTCTGATTCCGGATCTTCTGCGCAGGAAGGGCAAAAGACCATTACGGTTTGGGGAATGGGAGAAGAGGCAAAAACACTTCCAAAGATTGCAGATGAATTTGAAAAAGAAAATCCGGAAATTGATGTGAAAGTTCAGGCCATCCCATGGGATCAGGCGCATGATAAGCTTTTAACAGCAGTCGCTTCTAAAAAAGGGCCTGATGTGGTGCAATTGGGGACGACTTGGATTCCTGAGTTTGCATCTGCGAATGCGTTGCTTGATTTAACAGAGTATACAGAAGAATACCCCGAGCTTAAAGCCGATAATTTCTTCGAAGGGTCAGTGGAAACAACAAAATATGAAGACAAAGTGGTTGGCGTGCCTTGGTATGTTGATACACGAGTACTATATTACCGCACCGATTTATTAGAAGAGGCAGGCTATAAGGAAGCGCCTAAGACTTGGGATGAATTAAAGGAGGCAGCCAAAAAATTGGCTGATCGCGGTGATGATAAATATGGAATCAGCATCGATACAAATGAGCAAAGCTTATCATTTATGTTAGCTCGTCAAAACGGATCCAAATTAATAGAAGGCAATCAGTCTTATTTCAATGAACCGGAGTTTGTTGAAGCAGTCGAGTATTTAAATGGATTCTTCAAAGATGGATCTGCTCCTGTTGATCTTGGCCTTGATATTGTCCAGGCATTCAGAGGCGATGGGATCCTGCCGATGTTTATCAGCGGTCCTTGGATGGTCAAGCTAATCAATGACCAGGCGCCGGAACTTGAAGGCAAGTGGGCAACAGCTGTCCTTCCGGCTAAGGAAACAAACACATCTACACTGGGCGGATCCAATTTATCCGTATTCCAGCACACTGAAAATAAAGAAGAAGCACTTAAATTCCTTTCTTATATGAGCAAGCCGGAAACTCAGGTTAAATGGCTTGAATTGACAAACTCTTTACCAGCAAGCAAAGAGGCTTGGAATGATGACCAGCTTCAGCAAAATAAGTATTATAAAGTATTTGGAGAACAATTAGAAAATGCACAGCCAATGCCAGTCATCAAACCTTTTGAGAAAATTGCACAGGATTTCTTAAGTAGGTTCGAAAAGATTTACCGTGGCGGTGCAGATGTTCAAGAAGAAATGGACGCTTTTGATAAAGAGTCTGAAGAAATTTTAGCCAAGTAATTTTTCAAAAACAGGTACTGGCAGACGTTAGTCTGCCAGTTTGCCTGCAATAGTCCGGAAAAATTGGACTAAGAAGGAAGGGACTTACAATGAAAAGCTTTATGGCGAACAAAACTCCATACTTTTTTATAGCTCCTGCACTTATCTTACTGACAGTATTCTCGATCTTGCCTATTTTTGTGGCCTTGATCATCAGTTTTACTGACCTGGACCTGGTCGGGATTGCTGACTGGTCATCCATCAGTTTTGTTGGCTTTGAGAATTATAAAGAGGTTGTAAGTGACCCTATATTTTTAAAATCCATTTTTAATACGCTATTTTATGTGGTAATTGGTGTACCGCTTGTCATCGTTTGTTCACTGGGAATTGCACTCCTAATCAATTTTGGAAAAGCGCGCATTTTTAAAGCTTTCCGGGTTGTCTTCTATATGCCTTCCATCACAAACGTGGTTGCGGTTGCTGTTGTTTGGAGCTATCTGTATAACCCTCAGTTAGGCTTGTTTAACCATCTGTTGGAGTTACTGAACTTGCCGTCTGTTCCTTGGCTGCAGGATCCAACAATGGCAAAGATTTCGTTAATAGCCCTTGCTCTTTGGAGAGCTATTGGTCTTAACATGATTATTTTTCTTGCTGCGCTTCAGGGGATTCCAAAAACTTACTACGAAGCAGCACAGCTTGATGGAGCCAACAACTGGCAGCAGATGTTCAAGATTACGATTCCTCTCTTGAGATACGCAATCTTCTTTGTTTCAATCACGACTATGATCGGCTGGCTGCAATTTTTCGAAGAGCCATTCGTCATGACAAATGGCGGGCCCTTAGACAGCACGACTTCAGTTGCACTGTTCATTTACCGGAATGGATTCCAATTCAGCAACTTTGGTTATGCAGCTGCAGGATCTTTCATATTGTTCATTGCCATCATTATCATTACAATGATTCAATTTAAGCTTCAGAAAAAAGGGCAGGATTATTGATGAAAGTTGAGGTGGAAAACAAAATGAAATTCAATGCAGTTCAAAAACAGTCATTAAGCAGCAGTGTTAAGCAGGAGAGAGCTCAGCAATGGGTAGCAGGTATTATTCTTACAATTGGAGGATTGCTGGTTTCCATTCCATTTATTTGGATGATCCTTTCTGCCTTTAAGCCTGAAAGTGAAGTTATGCAGCTGACACCAACTTTGCTGCCGCAAGATTTCACATTGGAAAACTTCCAGAACCTCTTTGTGAATATGAACTTCGCTCTCTATTTGAAAAATACACTTATCATCGTTCTTTGGTCGTTTGTAGGCTTATTCTTAAATGCTATGGCCGGTTATGCCTTTGCCAAGTTTGAATTTAAAGGACGCAATAAATTATTCTTTCTCGTACTTGCTACAATGATGATTCCCGGACAAGTAACCATGATTCCAGTATATCTGATTCTGAATCAGATGCAGTTGACAAACACGATGGCGGGGATCGTTCTTCCTGGTCTTGTTGGTGCGTTCGGAATCTTCCTTTTCCGCCAGTTCATGACTACCATACCGGATGAATTGCTGGAAGCAGCAAGACTGGATGGAGCCAGTGAGTTAAGGGTGTTCTGGCAGATTGTCTTGCCGATGGCTAAGCCAGTCATGGCGGTGCAGGGAATTTTAACCTTTATTGCAGGGTGGAACAGTTTCCTGTGGCCGCTGATCATTGCCAACGATGAAAGCCTCTATACTCTGTCGGTCGGACTTCAACTATTAAAAGGCCAATATGGCGGAAACTTTGCCCTTCAGATGGCCGGATCAACCTTCATGGTTGTTCCAATTATCATCATTTTCATTCTCTTCCAGCGATATATTATCGATGGTTATACCATTTCGGGCATGAAGTAAATCGCAAAAGGACAGGAAATCAGTTTCCTGGCCTTTTGTGGTGTTAAGATAATACTCTCCCTCATAGATTCTTTGTAAGCAGAACTATTTAAGAAGGGGAGTATAAATGTGAAACCTGAAATGCAAAAAGCAACTTTACTCGCTGAAAATATAAGGGACTTTCTAACCTTCCTGAATAAAAATCTCGAAAGGAATATCTTCTATATGGACACCGACAAATTACATCAAATCAAATTGATTGCTGAAGATTTTAAGTTTCAAATCCTCGCAGACGAGCTGCTTAGAATCAATCGCTTTGTCTGGGATCCTAAGTACACAAATTATTTGGTGGATCGGTTTGAAAAAGGGCTCATCATCATTGATGAATATGTACAAAGAAACAATAATAGCCTTTTTATGGTGACTGGCAGATTATATACATTGAAGAATCTAAGCTCATTATTCAGCAAAGATTAAATGATCAGGTTTGGACATGAGCAGCTTCTATTTTTAAAATCAGCGGTTTTTGGTGGAAGGAAATATTGCCTCTCTTAATTTTTCACTATTTAGATTATAATAGTTAGAGTTTATTCTTTTTACATTAAACAATTAGGAGTATGAAAAATGGAGAAGCATAAGATCTTGGGAATTCTGGAAAAAGAGGTAGTGGTTGCACTTGGATGTACGGAGCCTGTTGCGATAGCGCTGGCTGCAGCCACAGCAAAGAGCCATGCAAAAGGGGAAATTAAAGAACTTTGCTTAAAAGCGAGCGGAAATATCATCAAAAATGCAAAATCAGTCGGGATTCCCGGCATGAATTCCTATGGTCTGGATTTCGCAGCGGCAATCGGTGCTGTAGCCGGGGACCCGGCCAGGAAGCTGGAAGTTCTGGAGGGAGTGGGGCATGAAGATGAGCTTCTGGCGCTAAAACTTATTGAAGAAGGGAAAGTAATCTCCCTCCAGGCAGATACACCGAAAAGGCTTTACATCGAAGCTGTTATAAAAACAGACATGCAGACAGCCAGAGTGGTAATCTCTGAAAACCACAGTAATATTACTTTAATAGAGGTTGATGACGAGGTTATCTACCAGGGCGGCTGCGAAAATATAGGAATTCAGTCTGAAGAAGATGAATTAATAGCACTTACCATTGATGAGATATATGAGTGGGTGCTTAGTACAGAAATCAGTTCACTATCACTTATAAAAAAGAGTATTGAGCTCAATCGGATCATCGGAATGGAAGGGCTATCGGGCGAGTATGGACTAAAGGTAGGAAAAACGATAAAGAGGAATGTGCAAATGGGTATCTTGTCAGATGATATTGCCACTGCAGCAATGTCTTTAGCTGCAGCTGGATCAGATGCGAGAATGGCAGGCTCCACACTCCCGGTCATGGCAAACACCGGAAGCGGCAACCAGGGAATCGCAGTCACTCTTCCAGTCGTTGCTGCTGCAGAAAAGCTCAAGGTTCCTGAGGAAAAAATGATCCGGGCAGTTGCACTCAGTCATCTTATTACCATTCATATTAAATCCAAATTTGGCCGACTCTCGGCTTTATGCGGTGTGACAGCTGCAGGAATGGGAGCAAGTGCTGCCATTGTCTATTTGCTGGATGGTCAGCTTCATCAGATTAAAGCAGCCATTCAAAACACAATTGGCAATGTTTCCGGAATGATCTGTGACGGAGCCAAAGCAGGCTGTGCCATGAAAGTATCTACCTGTTCAAATGTAGCTGTGCAGTCTGCACTTCTTGCACTCAACGATCAGGAAATTAAATCGACAGATGGATTTATTCACGATGATGTGGAAAAAAGTATCGAGAGTTTCTGCAAATTAGGAAATGAAGGAACCCGTCATACGGATGAGCTGATTTTGAAATTGATGATGGAGAAATAAACTGCCAAAAGAGGCCCTCTTTATAAGAATAGGGCCTTTTTGGAGCGAAGTTATACGTGCGAATTAAGAGATCATCCCTCTCCGGAACTTCACCGCAATGGCCTGCGTCCGGTTCATAGCCCCCAGCTTTTTAATGGCTGTTTTTATATACTGGTTGATGGTGACTTCACTGATATACATGGAATTAGCCATTTCCTTAATGCTTTCTCCCCAAGAGATCCTCTTCATGACCTCCAGTTCTCTTTTGCTTAATAGCTGGGCATCTTCTTTTCCTTCCGTTTTTTCAAGAGTTCTTCCAAGGTGCTTTCCAAACAGGGTATAAGAAGCAAGCTGCTGATCAGAAATAATTCCATGTTCTTCAAATTCATTCGTGCAAATATAACCAATTGGGACGGAGCCAAAGCAGATGGGGACGGCAAGGAAAGAGTTGACATTGGATGTGGTTATGTATTTGATGTTCATTTGCTTTAGGTACTCAATCCCCGAACAATATTTTGCCTTCCTTTCATATAAAGCGGCGTAAATTAGCGGCAATGACCGAATATCGTCCCTGATATCCCTGATATGCATTAATCCAAGGGCAGTAATGGCGATGATTCCTTCCCCGATGAATCCTAAAGGAGAATACCGGAACAAAAAAGCGTTTTTAACTGGGAAAGTGTCCATATAAACATCAAGAATTTTATATAGTCTTTCCTCGTGGCTATCGACATCTTTTAAATTTTGGATGCTATCCAAAAAAGTAGGCTCTAATGCCATATAATCACCTTCTTTATAGGGATATTATATATAGAAAATTGTGAATATTCAATATAAAAAAATGATAGTAATCTTTAGATAGAACTAAAATATATTCTTGATGAGGAGGCTATTTTTAAAAAAAGAAAAAATGTAATCGCTTTCAACCAATTAATTGTCATGAGGAGGAAGAAAGTATGTCATCATTTCAAAAATCGAACTCTCTCACGGATTTTGATGCAGTTGTCGTAGGTGCAGGCTTTTCTGGATTGTACATGCTTTATCGTCTGCGAGAGACAGGTTTCACTGCCCGTGTTTTTGAAGCAGGCGATAATGTAGGCGGAACATGGTATTGGAATCGATATCCTGGCGCAAGATGCGATGTTGAAAGCATCTACTATAATTACACTTTTTCTGAGGAACTATTGAAGGAATGGAGCTGGTCAGCTAAGTATGCAGAACAGCCGGAAATTTTAAGCTACATAAATTATGTAGCAGATAAATTTGATCTGAGGCGCGATGTGCAGTTCAATACTCGGGTGCAATCAGCCCAATACAACGAAAAGAAAAATCGGTGGACCGTTCAGTTAAACAGTGGTGAAAAAGTATCTGCTCAATATTTTATTACAGCTGTAGGATGCTTGTCAGCGTCAAATGTACCCAAATTTAAAGGGCTGGAAAACTTTAAGGGCGAATGGCATCATACCGGGCATTGGCCGCATGAAGGAGTGGATTTTCAGGGCAAGCGAGTTGGCATCATTGGCACAGGGTCCAGCGGGATTCAGGCAATCCCTGTCATTGCAAAAGAAGCAAAGCACCTGACCGTATTCCAGAGGACCCCGCAGTACAGCAGCCCAGCCAGGAATACCCCGAATGATCCTGAACACCTGAAAAATATACGGAAAAATTACAGTGATATCAGAGCAAAAATGCGCCATTCTATTACCGGCATACCGGAGGAGCCAAGAAACATTTCCGTGTTTGATGATTCTCCTGAAGAACGGCAAAGGGTTTTTGAAGAAGCCTGGCAAAAAGGAGGTCTGTTAAATCTTACTTACTCATATAATGACTTGTCCATTACTCCGGAAGCCAATGCCATCGTGGCAGAGTTCATCCGCTCTAAAATCCGCGAAACAGTCATAAAGCCAGAAGTGGCTGAAAAACTCCTTCCGAGATTCTATTACGGCACCAAACGCACTATCATTGATACAGATTATTTCGAGACCTATAACCGGGATAACGTATCTCTGGTGGATGTGAAAGAAGCGCCGATTCAGGAGATTACCGCAACTGGCGTTAAGACTGAAGATGCTGAATATGAGCTTGACATGATCGTGTTTGCCACAGGATTTGATGCGATGACTGGACCGCTGTTTAAGATCGATATTCGCGGAAAAGACGGGGTCTCCCTGAAAGAGAAATGGGCAGGCGGCTCACATACCCGAACATATCTTGGCCTTGGCACAGCAGGTTTTCCAAACATGTTCATGCTGACCGGACCGGAGAGTCCATCTGTTTTAAGCAATATGATGGTGTCGATTGAGCAGCATGTGGAATGGGTGTCTGATTGCATCAGCTATATGTGCGACCAAAACCAGGCTGTCATTGAAGCGAAAGAAGATGCGGAGAATACTTGGAGCAATCATTGCCGTGAAATCGCAGACCAGACTCTATTTACCAAAACAAATTCCTGGTACATGGGCGCCAATATTGAAGGGAAAGCACGCGGCTTTCAAATCTATCTTGGCGGAGTTGGAACTTACCGAACGATTTGTGATGAAGTGGCTGAAAAAGGATATGTAGGTTTTATCCTGACAGCTTCTGAAAAAAGTGCTGTGAATTAAGCGGTTTTGATATGGCAGGCATTACTCCTGCCCTGTCTATAATATATTAATAGGGGGAAAATAATTATGGCATTAGATCCGCAGGCAAGATTTTTATTGGAACAGATGGAGGCAGCAGGAGCTCCGCCGATGAGCCAGCTATCACCGGAGGAAGCCAGGATTACCACAGATTTTAGCGCTCTGGCAGGAGAACCCGAGGAAGTAGGGAAGATTGAAAATAGAAAAATTGCGGGACCTGGAGGAGAGATGCCAGTCCGAATTTATACTCCTAAAGGGGAAGGGCCGTTTCCTGCACTCGTATACTATCACGGCGGCGGCTGGGTAATCGGTGACCTGGAGACAGTAGAGGTTCCTTGCCGGATATTAACGAACCTGGCGAATTGCGTGGTCGTTTCTGTGGATTACAGACTGGCTCCGGAGCATAAATTTCCTGCCGCTGCGGATGATTCGTATGAAGCTGTTAAGTGGGTGGCTGAAAATGCTGCAACTATTGGAGTGGATCCAAACCGCATTGCTGTCGGCGGCGACAGTGCCGGAGGAAACCTTGCAGCTGTTGTTGCTCTCATGGCAAGAGACAAGGGCGAAGTCTCACTTGCCTATCAGATGCTGATATACCCGGTAACTAACCATTCCTATGCAACAGAATCATATACTGAAAACGCAGACGGCTATCTGTTAACGAAAGACAGCATGGAATGGTTCTGGAATCATTATTTGCGGAATGAGGAAGATGGAAAAAATCCATATGCCTCTCCACTGCAGGCAAAAGACCTAAGCGGACTGCCTCCGGCATTGGTGTTAACGGGAGAATTTGATCCGCTGCGCGATGAGGGTGAAGCCTATGCTGAGCGCTTAAAAGATGCCGGTGTACCGGTTGAAGCAACAAGATATGACGGCATGATCCATGGATTCTTCTGGATGCCGGGTGCACTAAAGAAGGGAAGAAAATCAATTGAGCAGGCGGCTGATGCTTTAAAGCGTGTGTTCCATGGCAGTGTCGCTTCAAAATAATAGACTTTGGACACTTCTGATTCGAAGAAGTGTCCTTTTTAACTCGCGATTTTGAGAAGTGATTGGTGTAGAATTGTGGTCCAAAAGTGAGAGGGTGAGGCTGCTGGTCTTCCCCGCAGCCTATACAAATATCTTAAAATGTTCATGACGGCAAAGGTAGAACCCGGGGAACGAAAATTGTCACCATGAAGTGTTCATGAAGCCGAAAAGTGAAGCCAGGCAAGGAAAAGGGTCATTATGAAAGTTCAAAATGACGAAAATAGAAACAAAGACAGTAAAACAGTCGTTATGAACGCCAGATAGAAAAGAACTATGAACAGCCAGCCGAAAGAGACTAGCTGAAAGAAAAGCATTTGCTGAATTCATAAAGCAGATTGGGTTAGTGTCAAAATAAAAATGGTTCAGAAGCTGGAGAACTATTTTCCTGCCTTTTTCTATTAACCTATAGAAAATCACTGGCAATTTCTCTATAATAATAGAAAATTTATACTGAGGTGCAGCATGATCATTGGGAAAATTATTAAGTTTTACAGAGAAAGAGAAGGTCTAACTCAGGGTCAGCTCGGAGAAGGGATTTGTTCGGTTACCCATTTAAGTAAAATTGAACGGGGAATTACCGAATACTCTGGGGAAATTACGCATCTCCTGGCCAGGAGGCTCGGCATTAATCCTGAAGAAGAAATCATTCGATTTCATCAGCTTGCAAAGAGGCTAAATGAATGGCAGGAGAGCATGATCATGCAGCGAATACAGGAATCTGAACTGATAAAAAAACAACTGCAGGATGAGAAACTGATTCATATGCCTGATTTTCAGACTCTGTATGGCCTGCTGTCAGCCAGGTATTATATATCTGTGAGTGATTTGGAGAGTGCATCAAAATTGATTTCAGAACTTAATAAAACTTCAGCTGCCTTTTCACCTCATGATGCTAATCTGTTGAAGCATATCCAGGGCATCTATTATTTTCGTACAGGTCAATACAGTGACTGTATCAGCTGTTTAGCTTCCATTGACAGGGATCAGTACAATTATGATGAATACTATTATCATTTAGCGATTGCTTACCATTCCATCCATTCAAATATCACAGCCTATTATTATGGCAAAAAGGCTCTTCAATATTTTCAAAGAACCTTAAACATACTCCGGATAATCGACACTGAAATGCTGCTGATTGTTCAGCTGAATGCGAAAGAACTTCATGATTTTAATGAAACAAAGGAAAAATATGAACAGTTAATTAAGCTTTGTGATGCGTGCAATTCAGGAGACCGAAAATCCAATCTTTATCATAACCTGGCATTTGAATATTTTCGACGGAAGAAATACCGGGAATCAGGAAGCCTTTATGAGGAAGCACTAAAGCTTACCGCAGAAAATACCCCTCACTATTTAACTGCTTTAGATGGATACATCCATACCTGCTATAAAGGAAAACTCAAGTCAGGAAATGCGTTAATAAAATTAGCTGAAGGAGGCTTGGAGATGGCAAAAGCAACCCAATCATTTACTTGGATTCATTTTCAGCTTCATCTTCATCTATTGAAAAATGAAGAACAGCAATACTATCAATTTATTGCGGAAACAGCATTGCCTTACTTTAAAAAAATTGGCTATGGCCTATTAATCGATCATTATGAAAAAAAGCTTTTCCAATTTTACTCAGAGAAAGGCAAGGATCAAAAAGCAATTGAGCTTGCCCATTCTTTTATACATAAACAAAAAAGCTATTATGATCATGAGTAGATTTTTTTTCGAGTACAATTCCAAAACGATAAATAAGATTGCATAGAACCTATGCAGTCTCATTTTTCATGGTCTGTTTATTAATCCTTCTTTGAAACATTTTAGCATTTGTCCCTATATAAACACCCGTCAGAACAAAGGCTGCTCCTATTCCATGAGCCATGGTGAACGTCTCACCCAAAAAGACCGTAGCCATGATAACGGCAGACACAGGCATCACATTAATAAAAATGGAGGCCTTAGCCGCACCGACCTCTTTAATTCCGTTATAATACATGACAAATGAAACCACAGTCACAAAAATACTCATATGGGCGATTGCAGCCCAAGTCGTAATGCTGGCTTGCTGAATATCCATCCACGATGTTTCAGCAGAAGCAAATGGCAATAGAAATAACGTTCCATAGGCAACTGCATAAGTGGTGGATTCCACTGAGCTAAATTTTTTCAAAACCACTTTTCCCACAACACTATAGATAGCCCAGCTGACCACAGCCCCCAGCAATACAAAGTCAATTGGTTCAAAGCCATATTGGAAAAGAGTGAGCAAATGGCCATCTGTAATAATAAACACTACACCAGTTAGAGCAACGGCCATTCCAATGATATGATTTTTCGTTATCCTCTCTTTTAGGAATAACCCTGATAAAAGGATGATCAGGACCGGGTTTGAAGCAATAAACAATGAGCTTTTAATAACAGGTGCGTGCTTTGTGGCAAAGAAAAAACAAATATTATACAGGGCAATTCCGGTCAGGCCTAAAAGAGCAAACAATCCATGATCCCTTAGATTCGGTCTTTTTCGGTCTTTCTCCATGATCCACATAAGAGGAAAAAGCAGGATGGCAGCTCCGAAAAATCTCAAAAAAGCAACTGTTGCAGGTTCAAAGCTTTGAACAGCAATCTTGCCGGCAATAAATGCGCTGCCCCAGGTCGCAGTAGCCAAAGTCAGCATTCCATAAATAAGCCATAATCTCTTTTTCAATCGAACTCGCCTTCATTTCTGTAAAATTTTATAAATAGTATTATAGCATCTTTTTCGAAAGGCGAAATAGTTATTTTTATATTACAGATACTTCAAATCTAACTTAAGGAGGAAAGGCTTTTTCAATTAAAATTGGAGAACAATCCATTTCTTTCATTATGATCACCTCGTAAAAATATGGTGTGTATCAGGAAGTAAAATATTCTCTAATTAACGCAAAAAGAGGATGAACTGATGCTTGGGCATCTAGTATGATTATAGAAAGATATTTAATATTTGAGGATATATCTGTAAAGGTCAGGGTAGTCCATAATATATTCGTTAAATAAATTTACACTTGATATGCTCATTGTATACACTAAGAATGATTATCAATTAAGTTATGGTTTGAAAAAATAGAACACGATTAGCTAGGGAGGGGGGACAATATGTGGCCATTTTCATCCAGCAAAAAGAGCAATAAAATCGCCGATGCAGCAAGTTATATTTCCGTTAAAGAAACAACGGGAGAAGCGGAAATTGAAAAGATGGCATCAAAGGTTGAACAGATTTTTCACAGCTCATCCAGGGAAATCGTTATCTTATGCATTGGCTCTGACCGCTCAACAGGAGACTCTCTTGGGCCATTGACAGGGAAGATCCTCAAAGAAAAGAACATTCCCTATCCCGTATATGGGTCTTTGAAAGAGCCGGTTCACGCATTAAATATCAAGAAAGTACTTAAAGAAATCAAAGAAACCCACCATGATCCGTTTATATTTTGCATAGATGCCTGTCTCGGAGACGAGCGGCAAATCGGATATATTTTAATAAGGGAAGGATCGTTTATTCCGGGAAATGCAGTGAATCGGGGCTTACCGAGTGTTGGCGACTATCATTTGAAGGCGATTGTGAATACCTTGGATCCATTGTCGCCTGTACATTCCTTGAATAGCACCAGATTGTATATGGTTATAAAGCTTTCGGAGATTATCGCGGAAATCATTGCTCGTGTAGCTGCGAATGATCAGACCTCGAGAGGAATGATTGAAAAAATGAATGTGCCTTAAGCATGCTGTCAAGAAGAACCCCTTGGTAAAACAGCCAAAAAATTGCTGTACCCCGCTAGGTAAGTTATACTTATCATTAAGTAACAAAAGAGAAAGAGGGAAATGGATGGGGAATAACTGGACGGAAGATAATCTGATCTCGATTCGGGAGAGGGTTTATCTTCATATTAAGGATCTTATTTTGGACGGGGAATTTAAAGCGGGAGACCGTTTGGTGGAACGTGAACTTGCAGAGAGATTAAATATCAGCAGGACACCAATTCGGGAAGCCCTGTTCCGATTGGAATCTCAAGGATTTGTAAAGACAGTCCCAAGAAAAGGAGTAATCGTTGCCGATATTTCTGAAAAGGAAATTATTGAAGTGTTTACAATTTTATCATCCCTTGAAGTTTTGGCAGCAAAATTAGCCGTTCAAAAACTCGATGATGAAATGGAAAGCAAGTTCAAGGCAAGCATTCAAAAAGTTAAAGAATACTTGAGCAACCCTGAAGAGGATGCGTCAGAATTGCACAGAGAGCTCAATCATCTCTTATACAGCTCTGCCAAAAATGTGAAGCTATATGAAATGCTGAGCGGGCTTTCCGACTACATACGGGCATTTGCCAAAATAGGCCATAAAAATCCGGGAAGGGCAAAGCAGTCAATGGAGGAGCATTTAAAAATCATGGAATCCGTTGTGAATAAAGAAATGGAAATGGCTGAATATCTGACAAAAATACATATTGAAAACTCCAAAAAAGCATATATTGAAGCAGTGAAGCAGAGTGAGAAGAAAAATTAAGAAAGAGCAGAAGCCCTTTCTTAATTTTTCTATACTCCAATCACAAATGGCGAGGTTAAATTCTTTAAAACCTTGGCTACACTCATGGCCACAATCGGACTGGATTTGGGATTTTCTTCATAGGGAACATTTGAAACAGATATTTCAACCTCGCCAAAATAACCCTTTGCTTTGATGGTATGCGTATTCGATTGTATGGTCGGATCGGCATACACCTTCACCTTTGTATTTTCAAAGCCGATTCCTGCAAGGCTTAAGGCTGCTGAGACATTCACGCTTTGAGGAAACAGCCTGGATGACTCTCGTGCATTCCCTTCATAAATACAAACAGGTTCAGTCAGCGTTTGTAAATCCACTTTGTCTTCCGCTATCGTACCTTTCCAGCTGCGAGGATGCTTTCTTGTGATTAAGGTAATATCTTCAATTTCTCCTAACGCTCCTGCAGCAATCCGGTCCAGGCCGGCGATTGCGGCAGAGGGGATAAAGATCTGCCGGTTATGCTGGCTGGCTGCTGTCTCCAGCTTTTCATAGAAACCGGTGTCTCCAAATGCTCCGACGGAAAGCACCACAAGATGGCTTCCATTTGCCAGCACTTTCTCCCCAAACAAATGTAAAGCCTGATGGCCCGCTGCTTCTATGATAATATCTAAATCCTCATTAAAAAATTTGGCCTCATCTGACGTAAGCGCAAATGTTAGTTTGTCAGCATGCTCTGCACTCTTGTTTCTTCTGACCAGCACTGACTTTAACTCCACGTTGCCAGCATGGCCGGCTTCTATTAATTCAGCAATGGTTTTCCCCAGCGTTCCATACCCGATGATTCCAGCTTTAATCATGTTTTTCACTCCTCCTTGGGGTCACCTATCCAAAAGGTAGGAGTTTTTAAATTGGTATACGATATACTTTGTGCAAATTTATTCTAGATTTTAACCTAATTCCTTCATAAGGGCAATATATTTTATAGAAAATATTAAAACATCTAAATTTTCAAAATTATTTGCACAATAGATATTTTTAGTGTTATTATAGTAAACAAGTTAAAAATAGTGATAAGGGGAGGTGGTCAATATTCTCATGGTCTGGATGAGGGGATGCAGATTGATAGAGCAGAACATCTGAAGGAGCATTAGAAATTAGTATAGTATGATACAGGTGGCGTGCCTGCACATAACAAAGTCATCCATGCTTAAAGCTTTTTTGTTTTTTGTCTAATTTGGTATACAATCCACCAAATGCAGTGTGCTATTTGGGAAGTGTTTCAAGTCCTCCTGATTAAGCCAAATGTTGGGGTATTACATAGTCAGCTAAAGATATACAGATCATGCCTCCTGCAGCCTGTCTCTTGCAATCTTTTTATAGCGAGTTATTTTTATAACTAAAAACGGAGGGGAATATATGGAGTTAACATTTGCTCATTGGGTTTATGCAATTGTTACTGTGTCTGTAATTACAACGATGCTTTTCAGACGAGGCGTTGTATTGCCGGTAATCATAGGAACTTTCTTTGTGGCAGTCATCTATAAAGGAAGTCTTATTGCTGGCTTCCAGGCGGTATTTAACGCTAATCTCCTAGCAGCAAAAGAGCTATTCAGCATCTTCTTAATTATTTCCCTCATGATCGCGCTTCTTAATTCATTGAAGGATCTGGGAGCCGATAAGAGGCTTATCGGTCCGATTGAGAAGGTAATGATCAATGGGCATGTTTCATATTTAGTATTAATGGTTACAACCTATGTAATTTCTCTCTTTTTCTGGCCGACTCCTGCTGTCCCGCTCATCTGTGCATTGCTTGTACCTGCAGCAGTCCGGGCTGGTCTGCCTGTAATGACGGCTGCCATGGTTATTGTTATATCTGGTCAGGGAATGGCATTATCTTCTGATTATATCATGCAGGTAGCGCCGATGCTTAGTGCCAAAGCAGCCGGGATTGATAAGGCGCTGGTTGCCGATAAGACATTAATTCTTTCCATTATTACAGGAGTAAGTGCTTTGGCTTATATTTACTTGGCTCATCGAAAATCGATTGTTAAAAATGGAGATCACGATTCTTCCTTTAACTCCGAAGATGCTGCATTCTTTGGTGTAGCCAATGAGCTTGCTGCTACCGCTGAAGAAAGTGCTGAAACCATTCAGAGGAAAAATACATGGGGCAAGATCTTTGCCGTATTAGTGCCTCTATCCATGCTGGCAGTAATGATGTATATGTTTTCAACAAAGTTAACGGGTAAATCAGGCTTTGAAGGAACAGATGGAGCTGCCTTTATTGGCGGTGTAGCGACACTTTTATTAGTGCTTGCCACTGTAGCATTTAATCGCATCCATGCATTGGATAAAATAAGCGAGCATTTAACAGAAGGATTTGTCTTTGCCTTCAGAGCGATGGCTCCGGTTATTCCAATAGCAGGTTTCTTCTTTATGGGAAGCTCAGATTTCACCGGCACGATACTATCTCTGGATGAAAGTGCTGCCAAACCTGCCTTTTTGTTTGATATGATACAGGCAGGCCAGGCATATATTCCGGAGAATGCGTTTATAGCCGGGTTTGGCCTATTAATAGTAGGTCTGATCACTGGCTTGGATGGATCAGGTTTTTCTGGGCTGCCATTAACAGGTGCCTTATCTGGAGCTTTAGCAAATGGAAGCCATATCGATCCTTCGACTTTGGCAGCGATTGGGCAAATGGGTGCCATTTGGGGAGGAGGAACGATTGTTGCCTGGTCTTCACTCGTTGCAGTAGCAGGATTCCTCCAGCTTTCTCCTCTTGAGCTGGCCCGGAAAAACTTTATTCCAGTCGTTGCAAGCCTTTTTATCGCCACTTTAATCGCAGTTTTGATCTGGTAAAATAGTAAGCTTGAAAATTAAAAGGTTATCCTGCAAAGTTAGTAATAAAATAACTTAAGGGATAGCCTTTTTCTTGGACAGAATAGGAGGTAGCAAGATGAAAATTGGTTTAGCAGGGATTGGGAAATTAGGGACAGCTATGATGACCCATTGGCATAATTCAAACATTTCAATAGGTTTTTATCATCCAGACAGGTCAAAGGCAGAACAATTCGCTGAAAAGTTCCCTAACGGACGCCCTGTGACTGAAGTAGAACTAATACAGATGGAAATGATTCTGCTTGCTTTGCCGGCCGGAAATGTGATTTCTTTTATGGAAAGCATGTTTCCTGAGCAATGTTCTATTGTCTTCATCAACATGGCGACAGCACTTCCTACGAAAAGAATTACAGAAAGATTCCCTTCTTGCAAGGTATACGGATTAAAGTATATGGGTCATTCAAGAGATTTAATGGAGCATGGAAATGGACTGTTTATTTCAGAGGATCACCTGCCAGATCCGATAGCGGACCTTTTTAAGCCATTGGGGGAAATCGTAAAGGACAGTGAAGAAAGATTAGTAGAAATAAACAAACTGGCCACTTTTTTTGCCGTAAAAGCGGCTGTCGAAATTGAGAATGACTTTACTGGTAAAGGGTATCCTCCAGCTTACATCAAAAGAGCCCTTACTTCACTTGCTCCTGAAGTCATACGTTCCTACAGCGAAGGCACTTTGGGGCATTTTGCACAGGAGATTGCGGAAGAAATACAGGAATCCAACAAAAAAGCTGCTGATTAACTATTTGATCAGCAGCTTTTTCCTTTAGAGCAATCTTTCCAGTATAAACAAATATAACATCACACAAGCCACATAAACTGCCGCGAATGGCATATTCCAGTTGGAGACTTTATAGGAATCGATTTTAATAATGTTGGACATTAGGCCAAGCGTGGCATTATATGGACCAACTAAGAAGGCGGAAACGGCGCCGGACAGCATCGCGACTGTCAGAATGTGCGGGGAAATTCCGATGGCTGCCGGGTTTACGCCTTCAATCATCAAAGCAAGGGAAACGGCTGGATGAAGTCCCAGAAAGGCCAGCCCTAACGGAATCAAAGGCAAGATGATTAGGAAAACTTCGACCCCGGCCAAATTTATAAAAGCTGCAATCCAGTCATAAAGAACATCATTTGCCTTCGAAAAGTTAATGGCTGAGATAAAAAAGCCAGTTGATAAAAAGATGAGAAATTGGTCCTTCATGCTTAAGGCGAAGGAATTGAAATGGTCGGCAAGCTGATTGCCAAATTCTCTCCCTTTTTTTAATATAAGGGACCAGCTGAATGCAAATGGAATGACGATCAAAGAAACAAGAATTAAGAAAGGCAAAGAAAACTGCGTCTCAGCAAGGGATACAAGAACATTAAAAATTGAGATGGCAATCAGGATTTGAAAAACTCTGCCCGGCCGGCCGGCATAACCTGCTTCCATGGCTGCCGCCGTTTCATGCACAGATTCTTCCTCAACGTGCGGGAGATTCATAGGCTGGGACTGACGGGAACCAATAAACCAATCCATTCCTAAGCCCAATATGCTCAGCGGAATCACATAGGGGAGGATGGATCCCCAGCTGACACCCGTCATCGTAATCACTATCCCAACTATAGGCGTTACGGGCGCCCAAATTAAAGGCATTGCAAACCCCCTGGAAATCGCCCTGCTCATAAATCGTTCCTTGTTCCGCACCGGAAAGCTCCCAAGTGCCGGCCGGATTGAATAATACGTCATGGGAAGAGTGGCAAGATTCATGAAAATGCTAAAAAAGTAAGAAATCCCCGAAGTCATCATATATAAATGACCAGATGTTTTTACCCGTTTTTGAATGATGGCCTGGATGCCTTCTCCGTATCGCCCAAGTTTAATCGGTATGCCGAGGATTGGTATTAACGTAAACATGGTAAGCAAATCAAGCATTGGTCCAAAGGCAAGAATATATTGCTGCCATTCTGAGCCGCTTGTCCAAAGCAGCACAGCACCAAAAGCCAGGAATACGCCCCCGAGGATCTGAACGAATTTCTTCGCAAGTCTGAATGTCAAAAGGACTATGATAGAGCACAAGATAGAGAGGAGGGGATCGATATTCCATTGCGGTAGCAAAGTGGACAGCAAATATAAACCAATAACGGTCAAAAATAAAACTCTCAGCATATCAGACACCCTCGCGATCTTTATTGAAGTGAATGTTGAAATGTATACCAAATTGTCATTATCTCTTTATTTGTTCAAAAATCAGCTACATTTTATATTTAATTTTGGTATTTGGTATACAATTTTATTGTAAAACTGAAAACATCATAATATAATAATGATAATAGGATAGAGAAAAAAGGAGGCTCCCCCAATGTTCCATTTTCTATTTGGATCCAAATATGCAATTGAGAAAACAGAAAGAAAATTAGCCCGTTTAAGAAAAACATTAAAATTCTAGTCAGGCCGCCATTCTTTGGCGGTTTCTTCTATAGAATAAGAAAGTTTGAAATTTTGAACGTAGAAAACTGTCTAGCTCCAGCGCCTACCCCCTCGAGGTCACAAGCCAATCCTCCCAATAAGGCAAAGAACGCCTTTCCGGGAGGCTCGTCTTGTGTTGTCGGGGGTGGGCAAGTCGCTACCGCTTTTCTTATGAACAGCAAACCCGGAAGAAGAACGGCTTCCTCCGGGTTTAGACAAAACACTTATACTGCTACTTCATCAGATTTTACCAGTTTGGAATGAATGGAGTCTTCACTATTGCCGGATGCTTTTACTATTTCATCCAGTTCTTCTCTGGCTGCTTCCAGCGTTTCAAACCGTTCAAAAAATTTAACACCTATATGATTTACATACTCTTTTCCCTCATACTCCTCATAAAGCTGGATTTTCATATTCTCATCCAAAACTTCCGCAATTGTGTACTTAGCCTTTAGCTTATCGAAAAAATAAAAATGATACGTCTCAACCGGTTTTAGACCCTCGTTTTGAAGAATGGTCTGGAAAGTATCTTTATTTGTCAATACAATATATTTACCCAATTAAAACACTCCTTTGTTTTCTATTTAGTTATTATCACTGAATTATTCAATATGTAATTAGTCAGCATACCCCTTTTCCTTTGGAATATTGTATACCATTAACTTTAAAATTATTTTATACTAAAGTTTCGAAATATTCAATAATATATTCTAAATTTTTTAATTATTCTGCGGAAATAAAAGGAAAATCAGATCATGCAGAAAAGAGCAGGGAAAGAATGACTGCCATCTTGCCGATTAACGACGAAAACAACATTGGATAAGGGAAAATGGTAGTTAATCGCCCTGATTAACGATCAAAATAATAGTTCTCAAGTGGTAGTCAATCAGTTGATTAACGACGATTATGATCGCATACATGGAAAAATGGCAGCAAATCCAGCCTATTTACTATGATAGCCTCAGTGTAATATGAAAAATGGTACTTATTCCAGCTATGGTACAATTTGATTAAAAAAATAAAAAACCAGTTTGCTAATCTTTCAGAAAGGTTGTATACTTTGAAAAAGTATCTAAATTTTTAGAATAAACTGAAAGGGGTAATGTTATGCCGAAGGTTACGCTTCATGTGGATGGGGAGGTTGTGGAAAAGCAGGTAAAGGATAATGCCAATTTGGTTGTCCTGGCAGGGATCCGCCAGTTTCCGGAATTAAAATATGGATGCGGCATGGGAAGATGCACAAAATGTACGTGCATTGTATTAAATGGGGGAGATGATCTCGCACCGCCAAATTGGAAGGAAGAAAAAATGCTTGGCGACAAAGTGAAAGAAGGGTACCGGTTAACTTGTCAAATGACCATACAAAAGGATATTGAAATATCCCAGGAGAACATCTCTGTAAAGCCTCCCAAGAAGACAACAGCTGCTATTGCGAAATAGTTTTTTATTTTTATCCTTTAATGGTATACAAAATACCTAAAATAAGTGAGGTATCACGAAAATGAATTGTTATGATCTTACTAAGATGACATGGAAGGAAGTCGAGAAATCACTAGAAACAGTAGAGTTTGCCATTATTCCTGTTGGAGCACATGAGCAGCATGGTCCACATATGGCCGAAAGCTGTGACGCAGTGCTTGCGGAGAGGATGGCTATTAAACTGGGGCAAAGAATGTTTCCATATGCCATTGTGACGCCGGCTGTTAACATGGGTGTTTCCGAGCATCACATCCATTTCCCCGGAACAATTACACTTCAACCGTCTACCTTGATTGCCGTTCTTACAGACATGGTTTCTTCTTTGAAACAGCACGCCATCAAGAAGTTTTTATTTTTGAATTCGCATGGCGGAAACCAATCTACACTGAATCTGGCGGCCATGACCATCACAAAGAAATTGGAAGTAGAAGTCTACTATGCAAAGACCACTGCATCTGCCAAGGAATCTATCGGGAAATATGTAAAATCCCCTTTATTTGGCCACAGCTGTGAACGTGAAGTGTCTGAAGCCCTGTATCTTGCACCGGAGCTGGTAAGGGAAGCCCTTTTGGAAAAAGGAGAAATCAATCAAGGCGGCAGATGGGAAAGACTCCGGCCGGGTAAAGCTGTCCAGGGATTTTATTTCTATGAAGAAATGACTGTAAACGGCTGTATTGGTGATGGACGGAAAGGGAGCAGGGAAATCGGAGAGCAGATAGTTGAAGAAGCCTTGGATCATCTTGCTGATGAACTTTCCGAGCTGCTTGATCTGAAAGAGGAGCTGCTTTATTAAATTCTTACAATCTATCATCTGAGAAAAATCAATCTTTAAAAAATTCTAAAAATTATGTTTACATTTCAAAAAGAATAGGTTATGATTTCATCAAGGTATACCAAAGACCAAAAAAACAAGAATAAAGGCGGTTGTAAATAAGCAACCTATTATTTTTTGAAATGTTTTGGTATACAAAATATCAAGTGCCGTTAGGTTACATAAATTTCGAGGAGGAGTTTACACATGCCAGAATTGTTATCGAAAGATGAATTTCGCAAAGAATTAGAGGAAGCCATTAAAGGAAACCATAGCCAGAAAGCTCCATTCACAGTAGCTTGGGCTGAAGGAAAACTGGAAAGAAAGCATTTTGCCAGATGGGCTGAAAACCATTACCACTATGTAGGGCCTTTTGCAGACTACTTAGCGTACATTTATCACAACACTCCAACCGATCCGAAATTTGAAGCAGCAAAAGATTTCACACTTCAAAATATGTATGAAGAGGAAATTGCGGCCGACCGCCATACAGACTTGCTGATTCGCTTTGCTGAAGCATGTGGAACAACCCGCGAACGGGTGATTGACCCGGAAAACATGGCTCCAACAACATTAGGCCTGCAAAGCTGGTGCTATGCAGTGGCAGCCCGTGAAAACTTCGTTGTAGCAACGGCTGCTCTAGTTGTCGGCCTCGAGTCCCAGGTTCCGGACATTTATCGAAAGCAGACTCCAGCCCTCCGTGCACAATACGGATTCACAGATGAAGAAATCGAATTCTTCGATCTACACATCGTATCTGACGAAATCCATGGAGAACGCGGCTACAAGATTGTTTTGGACCATGCTGATACTCCTGAATTACAGCAGCGCTGCCTTGAAGTAGTCCGCACAGGTGCGAAAATGCGCCGCATGTACATGGATGGCTTATGGAGAGAATATCTTGAACAGGATCTTGGCTCTTTAGTAGAAGCAAAATAATAAGGATTATCCAGGCCGTCACACTAAATCTTGTCCATCGAGGTCTATGTGGCGGCCCTATCTATAATAGGAGAAGTTGTCGCAGGAAAGGGAGAAATTAACAGAGAGTAAGGTGATATGTTTGATTACAACAAAGGTAGAAACATTCAATAACTATATTAATGGTGAGTGGCAGGAATCCGCGAGCCAAAAGAAGTTTTATAGTGTGAACCCTGCAAATACGGGAGATGTGGTTGGCGTTTTTCAGGCATCCAATGAAACCGATGTGAAACAGGCAATTGAAGCCGCCAGTAAAGCATTCCCTGACTGGGCAAAGACAGCTCCATCCAAGCGTGCTGCCATTTTGAACAAGGCCGCAGCACTACTCGAAGAAAAGGCGGCCACATATGCAGAAGAACTGACAAGGGAAGAAGGAAAGCATGTCAATGATGCGAAAAATGAAGTGCTGCGGTCCGCACAGACACTTCGCTATTATGCGGTCGAGGGACAAAGCTTCACAGGTGAAACCTTCCCGAATGATGATCCAAATATGAGAGTTTCGACGGAAAGAGAACCGCTTGGAGTTGTAAGTGTGATCACGCCATGGAACTTTCCAATCTCTATTGCTGCGAGAAAAATTGCTCCCGCATTAATTACTGGAAACACAGTTGTGTTCAAACCTTCTTCAGATACCCCTCTGATTGCCGTTCGGCTTGTTGAAGCGCTGCATGATGCCGGTATACCAAAGGGTGTTTTAAACTTTGTTACTGGGAAGGCATCTGATGTAGGTGATTTATTAGTCACGCATCCTGCTGTCAAGGCTGTCACCTTCACTGGCTCAACAGCTGCAGGAGAGGGCATCCACAGCAAATGCTCTTTCATTACCCGCACTCAAATGGAACTTGGCGGAAAAAACCCGCTTTTAGTAATGGAAGATGCTGACATTGATCTTGCTGCCACATTAACAGTGAATGGCGGGTTTTCTTTGACTGGGCAGGCATGCACAGGAACAAGCAGAGTGATTGTGATGAAGGAAGTAAAAGAAGCATTTATGGAGAAATTGATTGAAAAAACAAGCGCCCTTAGAATTGGCAGCGGTTTTGAAGAAGGAGTTAAGATCGGCCCGCTGGCAAATGAAAAGCAGCTGAAAAATGTCCTGAAGTATATTGAGTTTGGGAAAGAAGACGGTGCGGATCTAGTATATGGTGGTGAGCGCCTCACATCAGGTGAATATGAAAAAGGATATTTTGTGCAGCCTGCCATTTTTACTAATGTTAAACCAAATCACCGCATTGCCAAGGAAGAAATCTTTGGCCCTGTCATTGCCGTGATCGAAGCAGATACATATGAAGAAGCCATTGCGATTGCGAATGACGTGGATTATGGATTGTCTGCTTCCATTGTGACAAATAATTTAAAAACAGCCAGCCAATTTACTAAAGACATTCAGGCAGGCACGGTAAAAGTGAACCGGACTACAACCGGCAACTTAATCAATGCACCGTTTGGCGGATTAAAGCAATCCAGCACGGCTACGTTCCGGGAGTCAGGAAGAGTCGGACTGGAGTTTTTCACTCAAGTAAAAACCGTTTATATTGGCTATTAAATCAGAAGGAGAATGATGATGAAAACTGCTCTAAAACTTGAATTGGAAGAAGCAAAATTGATGATTGAAGCAGCAAAGGAAAAATCAGCGGAAATCAATGTGTTTGAAACCATTGCAATTGTCGATGACGGCGGAAGTGTGATTGTACTCGAGCGCATGAATGGAGCCAGAATCACCGGGCCTGAAATTGCGATTGCCAAAGCTTACACAGCTGCCGGCCATAAACGCTCCACCCATCTATTCAATAAAGAACCGAACGGGCCTGCCCTTCCAGGCAATGAGGCATTTGGCATCCAGCATATGCTTAATGGCAAATTTGCTGTGTTTGTCGGTGGGTTCCCAATTGTGGTTAATGGTGAAGTCGTTGGCGGAATCGGCATCAGCGGAGGAAATGGCGAGCAGGATACGGCTGTTGGGACCGCTGCATTAAAAGCCCTTCAATCTTATTTGGAAAAAGACGGCTATGAAGTCGTAACCGAAGCAGATATTAAAAAATAATAGAAAGGGACCTCATTCGTTGTTAAAAGATAGCGGAATGAGGTCCTTCTTCAGTCAAAAGCACCTAAATAAGGGGAGGATCGCATGAAGCCTTATCTTGAATTAGCGATTGGATTTGCACGCACCGGTGTGACAGGGTATGGAGGGGGTCCTTCGACAATACCGCTGATTGAATTTGAAGCAGTTAAGAAATATAAATGGATGACGGAGGAGGAATTCGGGGAGATTTTGGCATTAGCCAATACGCTGCCAGGACCGATTGCAACAAAAATGGCTGCCTATATCGGCTACAAAGTTAAAGGCAGCATGGGTGCCGCTGTAGCCATCCTTACGCATATCCTGCCTTCCATTATTGCCATGCTAGCTTTGCTTGGCGTTTTATACTCTTTCCGCCAGTCCCCGATTGTAAGCGGAATGGTGCAGGGAGTGACACCTGTCATCGGATTTATGCTGGCAGAGATGGCCTACCGTTTTTACCAGAAAGGAAGCCAGGGCTTAGGGCTGCCGAAAAACCTTATGCTGGCTGCCGTATCACTGGTATTTGTTCAGTTTTTGGAATGGCATCCCGGCATTTTAATTGCGATAGTCTTAAGCACAGCATTTTATATTGCCCATCGGAAGGAACAGGCGATTAAAAAGGCAACTGATGAGTACATGCCTGTAAGGGAGAAAAGTTCATGATATATTGGGAGATCTTTTGGGCATTTTTTGTAGCAAATCTATTAGGTTACGGAGGGGGACCCGCAACGATTCCCCTCATTCAAATTGAAGTAGTGAACAACAATGGCTGGATGACACTATCTGAATTTGGGGATATTCTCGCCATTGCCAATGCGCTGCCGGGTCCCATAGCAACGAAAATGGCCGGATTCATCGGCTATGAATTAGGGGGGGGTTTAGGGGCGGCAGTAGCTTTAGCTGCTACCATCCTTCCATCAGCGCTGGCAGTCATCGTCCTGTTTAAGTTTGTTAATTTATTCAAAGATTCCCCTAAAGTGAAGCTAATGACCAAATCTGTGCAGCCGATCATTGCTGTCCTCCTGGCTGTCATGGCCTACCAGTTCTTTTTGACAGCCTTTGAAAACAGCGGAATGCTGCATCTTATCCTTCTTGCAGCGGTTAGCTATTTAACATTAATCAAATTCAAGGTTCATCCTTCTTTTGTTATATTTGGAGCTTTATTTTATGGAGGGATCTTTTTAACTTAACAAAAATAGGCGGTGAAAAAATGGAAAGAACATGGGAGGAAAATAACTTATTATCCATACGCGAACATGCGTATTTGTACCTGAAAAAACTCATTTTAGAAGGAGAATATCAGGCAGGAGACAGACTGGTAGAAAGAGAGCTTGCAGCCAAGCTCAACATTAGCCGCACACCGATTCGGGAGGCTCTGTTCAGGCTGGAATCTCAAGGTTTCGTGAAAACAGCTCCCAGAAAAGGGGTCGTCATCTCCAATATCTCAGAGGATGAAGTATTGGAGGTATTTACGATTCTCTCTTCCCTGGAAGTGCTGGCTGTAAAACTGGCAGCACAAAGAATGGATTCAGGTATACAAAAAGAACTGGATCTCAAAATTAAGGAACTGATGGAGCTAAGTGAACAGGATGAAGAAAACTTCAATTCCGAACATATTCAAATGAACAGGCTGATTAATAAGGCATCCAAAAGTCCAAAACTATATGAAATCCTATCAGGCTTGATCGATTTTATTCATATGGCCGCCAATATGGGGTATGAAACACCAGGAAGAAGGAAGGAATCATTAAAAGAACATATCGACATTATGAAGGCACTGCGCGATAAAGATGCCGAAATAGCTGAATACCTGATGAGGATTCATATTGAGAATTCGAAAAAGGCGTACATGGCCTATGTGAACCGAATTAAAAAGAGAGGGGCTGTTAAAAGCTAAATAAATTCAAAAGTTTAGTATTGTCTGAATATTAAATATATGGTATATTGTATACCAAGAACAAAGAAACGAAATTACAGGGAGGATTCGATCATGCCAAACATTCATTTTGTTAACAGCAATAAAGCTCTGGAAGTGCCTGAGGATTCAAATATATTAAGAATGTCGCTCCGCTATGATGGAGATCTGCCAAATCGCTGCGGAGGAGGAATTTGCGGCACTTGTGTTTTTAAAACCGAAGAAGGAGCAGAATACCTGGACAACGTAAAAATCCAGGAAAGAAGGAAGCTGGGAGAAGAGTGGCTGGAGAAAGGCTATCGTTTAGGCTGCCAGACATTTGTTACAAACGGGGATATCACGATTTCATGGGACGATGAAGTGACAGATCAGGTGAAGAAGAGAAAGCCGGATAAATTAAAGCAAACCGTTACAACAGGAAAATGAGATTACGAGTAATGCATTCTGTAATGGTTGAAACCAACGGCGTTTGCCCATTACAGAATGTAATAGTATATAGAATCCCAATAAAATAGTAGAAGGTGAAATTATGTGGGTTTGCAGCACTCATTTGAAAGAAGCCATGCAAATATTAAAAACTCCTCATATTCGAAAAGCTCCATATGAAATCAAATGCTCACTTTGTGAAAATCATGCTTTCGCCAAAGTCTATTATACTCACCGCTCATTTAAATTCACTAAACAACTATATTCTGCATTAAAACAAAGTGTTTCCCAGGAGGCATAGCGATGGAAGGGGTAAAAAAGGGAATTGAAGAAAGACTGGAAGAGCTGAAAATCCAGCTCCCTGTATTGGCTGATATCCAAATGCCTTTTGAACCGGGCGTTATTTCTGGCAACACAGTCTTTTTATCCGGACAAACACCAAGAGTAAATGGTGCGCAAAAGTATTCAGGTATTGTCGGGGCAGACATCTCGATCGAAGAAGCAAAGGATGCAGCACGAATTTGTACGCTGAATTTGCTGGCAGCCCTTCAAGGAATCATTGGAGATTTAAATAAAGTAAAAAGAATCATCAAAATTGATGGATACGTCGCCTCAAAAAGCGACTTTAAAAATCATCCTATAGTCATTAATGCTGCATCAGATTTGATTCATGAGATTTTCGGCAAAGAAAATGGGCATGCCCGCAAAGCAGTGGGACTAGCCTCCCTTCCAGGAGGAGCCCCTGTAGAAATTGAAATGATCGTTGAAATAGAATAACCTCCGAAGAAGGGCTGCTCAGGTATTGAGCAGTTTTTTTGTTAAACATGGTTGGCATTAATAAAAAATAAGTTTTATTGATTTCTGTAAAATTAACAATAAGTAATTTTATATAGAGTCTGCTCAATAGCATTATTGAGCAGACTTTTTCTGTATACTGGAATTGTAAAAAGGATTCTCTTTACTTTTACCGAATTCATGTACAAAAGAATCATAGGGAGGATTTTATGCAAACATTAGAAAAACTTAATCGCAGGTTTTGGTATCAAACTCCTGTGTCAGAAACAGACCGTCCCATTTTAGGGGCTGTGGTCGGGGATCGAATGACCTTGATGATTGATGCAGGCAATTCAAAGGCTCATGCCCAATTATTTTTAAGCGAGCTGGAGAAGCAGCGAATACCTTCACCAAGTATGGTTGCCCTGACACATTGGCACTGGGATCATATTTTCGGCCTGCCTGCACTGGATATCCCATCTGTTGCTTCCAGCCTCACCAAAGCTGAAATGGAAAAACTAATTCCTTATCGATGGACAGATGATGCATTGGATGAACGTGTTAAAAGCGGAGTCGAAATAGAATTTTGCGCAAGCGCCATAAAGAAAGAGTATGGTAAAGATCGAAGCATTAAGATTAAACTTCCAGATATCACGTTCGAAAATAAGCTTGAAATAGACCTCGGCGGTGTGAATTGCCAACTGCAGCAAGTCGGTGGGGACCATTCTCCAGATTCGGTGGTGGTATATATAAAGGAAGAAAAAATACTATTTCTGGGTGATGCGATTTACGGGAATCTTTACGCAAGTAAATGGAATTACACGGCAGACAGCGTGCTTCAGCTAATGGATGCACTGGATCAGTTTGATGCAGATACATATATTTTGTCTCATGGAACGGCCATATCAAAGTCAGAGTACCAGGAGGAAGCGTCCTTGCTGAGGAAGGCAGCAAAGTTTACAAAAGAATTCGAAGGGCAGCTGGAAGAAATGAAGAATGCCTATCAATCCTATGTCAATCGTGAACTGAATGACAATGAGCTTGAAACGATACAGTACTTTGCAAATGGCTATGAGCTGCAAAAAACTTCTGCAGTTTAATTTGTAAATCAAATATCCTTTTTAAGGGAGGCTGTCATGAATAAATACTCTGTTAATCTTTCTACTGTTTTTACAGAGGTTCCTTTTTTGGATCGGTTCAAAAAAGCCCGTGAAGCTGGTTTTTCTAATGTCGAGTGCCAATTTCCATATACATATGTCAGGCTGGCCAACCAGCTTTTACATGAAGCTGGACTAAGCCAATTTACAGGGCAGTTGGCGGAAAAAGCGTTTCAAAAAGCAGCGGATGTAGGGCTTAACGATCAAGATATGTCCGCAGTCATTAAGCCACTGGAGGAAACGGCAGGAGCTGTAGTAAAAAGGAAAGACTAATCAGCGGAGGCATGGGTGACTCCGCTATTATAATTCATTTTGATCATTATAGTTGAAAGCCGGTGTGAAGCGAACTGACCGATATATTTGGAAAGTGACCGATATTTTATAAATCTGACCGAAAAAATGAGATTCTTGCCGATATAATTAATATCTGACCGATAAACACTAAAACCTGACCGTAATCTTTCTTCCTGTTAAAAAACTCTCTATAAAAAGCTGTTTCTATTAAAATATGAGCATTTGCTGGTATTATATTAAATGAGTATAATAAAAACTTGAAACAATAGAGAAAACGGGAGAGCAGCAATGAAGCGCAAAAAAAGCAAGAAGCGTACAAAACGCAGTTCAAATATAGCGTTACTGTTATTTTTAATTGTTATTATCTTCGTTTTAATCGATCAATTTAAACAGCTTAATATGGAGGAAAAAGTGACTTCTATGCTTCCTAACCCTGTGTCAGCGGATGTGCAGAATTATACGCCGATTCTTGAGCGGGAATTGACAAAGGTTAATCTCGAAGAGTATACCCTTGTATTGGCAGCAATTATGCAGCAGGAAAGCAAAGGGAAGGGAGGGGACCCGATGCAGGCCTCCGAATCTGCAGGACTTCCTCCTAACTCCATTCAGGATCCGGAACAGAGCATCAAGCAAGGGGTTAAACACTTTCAGCGCGCCTTAGAGTACGGAAATAACAAAAAAGTAGATTTTTCAACCATTATTCAGGCTTATAATATGGGAATCGGTTATATTGATTATGTATCCCATAAGGGCGGGAAGCATACCGAGGAGATTGCAAAGGAATTTTCTCTTGCCCAGGCAGAAAAGAACCCGCAGATTTATAACTGCGGAGGCGATAAAAATAACTTCCGCTACCCATATTGCTATGGTGATTTCAGTTATACGACGAAAGTGACAAAGAATATTGAAAGTTTAACTGCAATCAATAATGAGAAAAGCCCTCTTCCATTCCAGGATATTTAGTTTCAATTTTCCTTTAGTCCTCTTCTTATTAGAAGGGGTTTTTATTTTTTTCCGATAGATGAAGTCATTGTTTCGAAATAAGGACAAATGTTATATTTATTATAATATTAAAAAAATTACAACAATAATAGAGGAAACCTGATTAATTGAGTTATAAATAATCATAAAGAAGGTGAGCACATGAATAAACTTCGGAACAGGTGGGAGCCATTCTTGAAGTATGGGGAATCTTTTAAAGCAGATAAGAATAAGGTAATATACCGCCAGGGTGAAAAAGGAAGAGGGTTCTATTATTTAAGTAAAGGTGAAATTAAAATTACCCTGCTTTCTGATAAAGGAGACGAGCGCATCATCAATATTGTTCCGCCTGGCATGCTGTTTGGAGAGCATGGGGTCCATGGTGAACAATATCTTACCAGTGCTATTTCAAATCTTCCTTCTCATATCTATTTCTTCTCAGATAGAGTCTTCTCAGCTATTTGTAAAGATTATCCCGACGCAGCCGGGATCTACACGGATTCTCTTATATATAAATTCCGAACACTGGCAGATATTATTTCTATCATGGATAGTCCGGTTGAACAGCAAATGGCCTACTATCTGCTAAAATTGGCAGAGGAAAGCGGTAAGGCTTCCATGAACCAGACTGCATTATCAAAATATATTGGAGCTTCAAGAATTACTGTAAATAAAGTCATTCAAAAATGGAAAAAGGAGAATTACATAACAATAATCAACCGCCAAATCCTAATTAAGGACATGGACAAAATAAAATCAATTATCAATAATTATTAAAATTAGAAATGTTGATTTACCAGGTTTCTTAAGAAGTCTGGTTTTTTTATGTAGTATTTTTTATTTGTAATATCGACAATGCCCTTTGCTTTCCACTCTTTTAGCACCTTATAAACTGTAATTCTAGTTAACCCGGTGCAGCATGAAAGGTCCTGCTGGGAGAGCGGAATTTCATAATTTTTGAATTCATCGCAAACATTTTGGAGAAGCAATGCGATCCTCCGCTCGGATGTAAGCGCATTCAAATTGATCCGATCTAAAAGTATCTTCATTTTGTGAATGACACTTATTGAAAAGAGCTTGTATAAATCAGGATGCTGGCTCATGAGTTCCCTGAATTCTTGGGATGAAAAATGATAGACCACTGAATCTTTAACAGCAACTGCAGTTGTGAAATGCCTTTTCTGGTCTAAAGATTGTACACCTAAAAGCTGGTTAGGGATCACAATATTCAAAACTCGTTCTTTTTCAGTGGCTGTAACAGTAACAATTTTTACAAGACCTTTATGGAGAAAATAAAAACCATCCCCTTTTGTGCCCTGCGTATAAATATTTTCTTTCTTTTTGATAAACCTCCTTTTGCCCAGCTTTAAGTAATCCTCCCAATGAAAAACATGTTCATAGACAGTAACCAAGACATTACCTCCTCATGAAAATGTGGGTGTATCATCAGTGAAAAGTGTCTACCTAAGAAATTACTATTATCATAGGGGAAATTGTAGAAAAAAACTATAGGATGTTAGACTATTTTAATTCTTTTGAAAATTTAAATTAAATTTATGTTAAATAGACTACAGTTACAGAAAAAAATTAATATTACAATTCAAACTGAAAATAACAAAAACGTTGGAGGTTAGAAATGGGAATCAGAACGGGTGCTCAATATATCGAAGCGATTAAAAAGCGTAAACCTGAGGTTTGGATGGCTGGGAGAAAAGTTGAAGATGTGTTTGAAGAGCCAGTTTTCAAACAGCCAATTCTTGAAATTGCCAAATTATATGATATGCAGCATGATCCGGCTTATATTGAAAAAATTACTCATATTTGCGAAGAAACTGGTGAGAGGGTTAATAATGCTTTCCTTGTGCCGAAAAGTTATGAAGATTTAAAGAAGAGGAGAGCCATTTTTGAAGCCTTTGCTAAAGCTACCTTTGGACTGATGGGACGGACACCCGACTTTTTAAATGTGGTTTTAACATCGTTTTATCATAATGCCTGGTTTTTTGAGAAGTATGATAAAACCTGGGCAGAGAATGTACGCAATTATTATAAATTTGTACGTGATAATGATTTGTTTTTGACGCATGCCATCATAAATCCGCAGAATGACAGAAGCAAATCATCACATGAGCAGAAGGACACTTATACTCATTTAGGAGCTGTAAAAGAAACTCCGGAGGGGCTAGTTGTGAAAGGAGCTAAAATGCTAGCGACACTTGCCCCGATAACTGAAGAGGTTATCATTTATTCTTTCCCTGGGTTCAGTCCCGGAGATGAACGATATGCATTAGCGTTCGCTATCCCTCTTGACACACCAGGACTGCGAATAATTTGCCGTGAAGCCATGCAGGATGGGACTCGTTCAGTCTTTGACCATCCGCTTGCCTCCAGGTTTGAGGAAATGGATGCTCTCCTGGTGTTTGATGATGTAGTCGTTCCGTGGGATCGAGTGTTTTTGTACAACAATGTTGAAGCAGCGAATAAGCTATATCCATTAACAGGCGCTGGTCAGCAGCCTGCACATCAGACGGGTGTAAGAGGTCTGGTGAAACTGCAATTTGCGACTGAAGTAGCTATGAAGCTGGCTGATTCGATTGGAGTCGATGGCTATTTAAATGTACAAAATGATTTGGCCGAGCTAATCCAATCCCTTGAATCAATCAGAGCCCTGCTGGATGTGGCAGAGTATAGGTATTCTATGACAGAAAATGGCGAGGCGATGCCTGATTACGTTGCTTTAGAAACAATCAGAGGTTTACTGCCAACCAAGTACCCAAGGGCAATTGAAGTAATGCAAATAGTTGGAGCAGGCGGGCTGCTCATGTCACCTACGGGAGCCGACTTTGAAAGTGCCCTGAGAGAAGATATTGAGAATTACTATGTTGGCAGAGCAGGGGTGTCTTCCCTTGAGAGAGTGAGCATTTTCAAATTGGCATGGGATTTATGCGGAGAGGCTTTTGGGCAAAGGCTGCTCCAGTATGAAAGATATTATACAGGAGATCCAGTTCGCAAAAGAGGAATCTTTTTTAATAATTATAAACGCCTCCATACACACGATATGGTGGATGAAGCTTTAAAGGTATGTACGATGGATAAAGAAGTTGCAGCTAACTAGTTCGATTAAGAGAGGAGAGGGGCAAGTGGAAGCACATATTTATTCTTCTTTAACATTGCCTTGTTCTGTCATTGCTATCGGCGCCTTTGACGGCGTGCATCGTGGCCACCAGGAGGTAATAAAGCAAGCGGTTAAGAGAGGGGAATTTTTAAATGCACCCAGCCTTGTCTATACCTTTGATCCGCCGCCGCGTGTCTACTTTCAAGGCGCACACATGCTGAGTTCAATCCATGAAAAATTGCCCAAGTTAGAAAACCTCGGTGTTGATCATGTCGTATTTGCCCATTTTGACCATGTGTACGCTCAATTAAGTGCCGGCGATTTTATAAATACATTATCAAAATTAAATCCGCTGGAGATTATTGTTGGGGAGGATTTCCGATTTGGAAAGAATCGTGAGGGAGATATTCATCTATTAAAAAAGTATTTTCCTGTTCGGGTCATAGAACCAGTCTGCTGTTCAATTGGGAATCGCATCTCATCTACAAGGATTCGGCAATTGCTGTCCAAAGGTGAGGTACAGAGTTCCAACTCTCTTCTCGGCTGGCCAGCGGGAGATTAGAAAGGGGAACGAAAAATGAAATTGTTGGGTATATCCGGCACAATCATAGGTGCCAAAACAGGAATTGTCGTTAAAAAAGTTTTGGAAGAAGTGGAACGGAAATATCCGGATATTGAAGTTGAATTTTTAGACATGATGGATTATCAGGTTCAATTTTGTGATGGCCGGGACCCTAATACTTATTCAGAGGATACAAAAAAAGTCATTGAAATGGTTTCATCAGCTGATTTTTATATTATTGGCACACCTGTTTTTCAAGGATCGATTCCAGGCGTTTTAAAAAACCTATTTGATTTGATCAATCCGAACGATTTCAGAAATAAAGTTATGGGGTTTACAGCAAATGGGGGTACCTACCAGCACTATCTTGTCATTGAGAACCAGCTAAAGCCTATTGCAGGTTTTTTCCGTGCTTTTGTTGCGCCAAGCTATGTTTATACAAATAGAGATCATTTTAATGAAAACAATGAAATCAGAGATCCTGACGTTCTGCACAGAATTTCACAGCTTGCTGATGAAGTCATTCATATGCAAAAAACATTAAAAAAAGAGTATGCGAATAGCACCGAATAAATTGAATTTAATGAAGGGAGCAATTGAATATGAAAGTAAAAAGCAAATTTATGCCAATCAATTTAATGCAGTTTATCGAGGAAAATAAGGACCAATTAGAGCCTCCAGTCAATAATAAGGTTATTTGGAAGGATGCTGAATTAATGGTGATGCTTCTTGGCGGGCCAAATAAAAGACGAGATTTCCATGTGGATCCTTCTGAGGAGGTCTTCTATCAAATTAAGGGCAGCTGTTATGTAGAGGTCATTAATGATGAAGGCAAGCGCGAAGTTGTGGAGGTTAAAGAAGGAGAGATGTTCCTGCTTCCAGCAAATGTCCCGCACTCCCCACACCGAGTAGCGGATACGATTGGATTGGTGATTGAACGAAATCGTGCAGAAGGCGAGCTGGAGGATTTTGTCTGGTTCTGTGATGAATGTGACCATGAATTACACAGAGTCAGAATTCAGCTAACGAATATTGAAGTTCAGGTTAAAGAGGCAATTGCTGAATTTAACAGCAGAATGGACCTGAAAACATGTGAAAATTGCGGTCATGTAATGGCGCCGGAAGCGGGTGAATGGAAATGCGAGTAGATTTCCATACCCATATCATTCCAGAAAACTTCACTGAGCTAACCAAGCATTTAATGGGAGATAAATGGCCTGCTCTGGAACGGACATGTGCCTGCGGAGCGAATATCATGGTTGGAGGCAAGGTGTTTCGTGAAGTAACAGATCAAGTTTGGAGCCCGGAAAAACGAATGAGCGACATGGTAAGAGAAGATGTGGACATTCAAGTGCTTTCTCCAATTCCTGTAACTTTTTCTTACTGGGCGCCTGCTGAAGAGGCGGCAATTCTTGCGCGGATTCAGAATGATTTTATTGCAGAGACTGTAAACCAGAATCCAGCAAAGTTTATAGGTTTAGGTACTGTCCCTTTACAGGATGTGCAGACTGCTATCCGTGAAATGGATCGATGCATACATGAATTAGGATTGAGGGGGATTGAGATCGGCACCAATGTAAACGGTAACAACCTGGATGATCCTTCCTTAATCGAATTCTTTGAAATGGCTGAGAAGTGGGAGGTGCCGCTCTTTATACACCCTTGGGAAACACTCGGGAAAGAACGGATGCCTAGACATAATCTGATGTACACTGTTGGGATGCCAAGTGAAACGGCTCTAGCTGGTGCGAGCTTAATTTTAGGTGGAGTGATGGAGAAATTCCCAAATTTAAAAATTTGTTTTGCCCACGGCGGAGGGTCCCTTCCATATCTTTTGCCGCGTCTTGATAAAGGCTGGGAAGTCTGGCCGCATTTAAGATTGCTAGAGAAACCGCCAAGTTATTACGCGAAGAAGTTTTATTATGATTCCCTGGTAAATGACCCTATTAATCTCAACTATTTGCTGCAAAACTTTGGTCATGAACAAATCATCATGGGCTCAGATTATCCCTTCCTTTTAAGAGAAATACGGCCTGGAAAAGTAATCGATGAAACCCTTGATCTTACTGCTGAACAAACAGAAGCCATGCTGGGAAAGAATGCACTTCGATTTTTAAATGTACCTGCAAAGGTAGGGAGTTGAAGAAATGGTTAATGAGACGATAACACCTGAAAAAAGAATAGAAGAGTTAGGGTTTACTCTGCCGCCCGTCCGCCCTTCAGCAGGAAACTATGTCAGCTGTGTCCGGTCTGGGAATCTAATCTTTACATCCGGGCAAGGGACAGATGAATACAGAGGGCGTTTAGGGGAAGACCTTTCCCTTGACGTTGGGTATGAAGCAGCCAGGCAATGTATGTTAAATCTATTGGCTGTTGTAAAACAAGAGGTCGGCGACCTGAACAAAGTAAAAAGAATCGTGAAAATACTTGGATTTGTGAACAGCGCAGCTGATTTCACCGATCAGCCAAAGGTGATGAATGGCGCATCGGATTTACTTGTACAGGTATTTGGAGAGAAAGGCCAGCACGGTAGGTCTGCTGTTGGGATGGCTCAATTGCCTAACAATAATGCAGTGGAAGTTGAAATGGTTCTGGAAGTAGAAGGGCAGGAGGCGATATCAAATGACTCAATTACAGCAGCAGGTTATTAAGGACGCGAAGCTCTTTATTAATGGAGAATACCGGGACTCGATTTCAGGAGAGAGCTTTGACACCATTGATCCGGCTACAAACCAAAAACTTGCATCCGTTGCGAAAGCAAATGAGGAAGATGTCAATCACGCCATTGAAGCTGCTCAACGTACTTTTGAAAGCGGGATCTGGAGTAAAATGCCAGTGGCAGAAAGGTCCGAAATTTTATGCAGGATGTCTGATATCATTATGGATCGAGCTGACGAGCTAGCCCATGTAGAAACATTGGATGTAGGAAAACCGATTAAAGAGAGTAGAGGATTCGATATTCCGAGAGCGGCAGCAAACTTGAGATTTTTTGCCGAAATGGCAAACTACATTCACCATGAACATTATGACCAGGCAAAGTATATGTCTTACTCCAAATACGCCCCTGCAGGTGTAACCAGTTTAATTATTCCTTGGAACCTTCCTTTTATGCAAATGACTTGGAAGGCATCGGCAGCAATGGCTGCAGGAAATACAGTCGTTGTCAAACCTGCCTCCTATACTCCATTAAGCGCAGTCATGCTCGGGGAAATCGCCAATGAAGCCGGCCTTCCTCCCGGTGTTCTGAACATTATCACAGGTCCAGGCGGGACAGCCGGCACGGCATTGACCAAACACCCATTTGTAAGGCGAATTTCGTTCGTAGGTGATAGCACAACCGGCAGAACCGTCATGCAGAATGCTGCTTCGCAATTAATTCCTGTTTCGCTGGAGCTGGGCGGGAAATCTGCAAATATCGTGTTTGAGGATGCGGATTTAGATGAAGCCATTGAAGGTTCAATCGATGCCATATTTAGAAACCAGGGTGAAATCTGCTTGGCAGGATCCCGTTTGCTTGTACAAGAACGCATTTATGATCTTTTCCTCGATAAATTTGTTAAGGCAGTCAGAAAAATCAAGGTGGGTGATCCGCTCTGCGAGGAAACGGATATGGGTGCATTGGTTTCTAAGGGACATCTTGAAACAGTTGATGAGTATGTACAAGCTGGTATTTCCGAAGGTGCGAAGCTTGCCGTAGGAGGTAAAAAAATTACCTCCCTAGGAGAGGGAAACTTTTACGAGCCAACTGTCTTATATGATGTGGATAATAAAATGAAGGTCGCTCAGGAAGAAATCTTTGGACCTGTACTCTCTGTCATTCCTTTTAATACAGAAGAAGAAGCTATCCAAATTGCAAATGATTCTATCTATGGTCTTGCTGGTGTCGTTTGGACTAATGACCTCCGCCGTGCCCATCGTGTAGCATCCAGCATCAACTCAGGATTATTTTGGATTAATTGCTGGTATTACAGAGATTTAAGGACACCTTTCGGAGGATCTAAGGCAAGTGGCATTGGCCGCGAGGGAGGCCGCCATAGCTTCGAATTCTATACTGAAGCGAAAACCATTACCATGAAACTATAAAAGAGTGCTTATTCTGCACTCTTCTTTTCCTTAATTAATGATTATAAGAGAGAGTGAGTATATGAATCTGCTATTAAATGAAATTGTAGAAGATTTACTGGAAGCTGAATTAACGAAACATGCCATAACTCCGCTTACTCAGAAATATTCAGACCTGAATGTAACGGATGCATACCACATTCAACTTGACGTGATAAAAAAGAAAATCAGTACTGGGCGCAGGGTCATTGGTAAAAAGGTTGGGCTGACAAGCACTGCCATGCAAAAAATGTTTGGGGTTGAAGAGCCTGATTACGGACACTTGCTCGATGATATGAAGGTAATGAGTGAAGGAAAGGTAAAGATTAATAATTTGATTAGCCCCAAAGTCGAAGCGGAAATCGGTTTTATCCTTGGTGAAGATTTGAAGGGGCCAAATGTAACATGGTTGGATGTGCTGATGGCTACAAAGTACATAACACCAACACTTGAAATTATTGACAGCCGGATAGCCGATTGGAAAATTCAGCTGGTTGATACAGTTGCAGATAACGGATCCTCATCAAGGGTTGTAGTTGGGGAGCAATTAACCGGAATCCAGGGAATTGATTTGCGCAGTATTGGCATGACCTTGTACAAAAATGGCGAAATGATTTCAACTGGATCAGGAGCAGCAGCACTTGGCCACCCAGCGCAGGCCATTGCATGGTTAGCTAATAAACTGTATGAGTTTGATATTACCTTAAATGCTGGGGAACTCATTCTTCCAGGAGCTCTAAGTGGAGCAATAACAGTAGAAGCAAGTGATACAGTGTCCGCTCATTTCGGAGGCTTGGGATCTGTTTCAGTTACATTTGAGTAATGAGGGGTGTAAAGTTTGGCTAAAATCAAAGCGGCGATTATTGGTTCAGGAAACATAGGCACGGATCTTATGTATAAGCTTGTAAGAAGTGGCCTAATAGAACTTTCAGCAATGATCGGAATTGACCCGGAATCTGATGGTTTAAAACGGGCAGCAGAAAGAGGCTGCCAAGTCTTCTCAAATGGCATCCAAGCATTAATTGAAAACCCTGATTTAGCTGAGATCGTTTTTGATGCAACCTCAGCGAAAGCACATATAAGAAATGCGAAAGTACTAAAAGACCTAGGAAAAATCGCAATTGATTTGACTCCAGCTGCCGTTGGTCCGTTTGTTAGTCCAGCTGTAGATGCGCATGCTCACATTGGAGAGTTAAATGTGAACCTGATAACCTGCGGAGGGCAAGCAACAATCCCAATTGTTCATGCAATTAACCGTGTAGCGGATGTGGCTTATGCCGAAATCGTTGCAACCATTTCCAGCAGAAGTGCGGGTCCGGGAACACGGGCAAACATCGATGAATTTACAATCACCACCAAAAGAGGCATGGAGGAAGCTGGAGGGGCTGACGAGGGGAAGGCCATCATCATCCTGAATCCTGCAGAACCGCCTATTCTAATGCGGGATACCATTTACTGTGAAGTCAGGAATATGGATCAGGAAGCAATCCTTCGGTCGATTGGCGAAATGGTCGAAACGGTAAAGGAATATGTGCCAGGATATCGTTTAAAGCAAAAGCCATTATTTGATGAAAATCGTGTCACGGTATTTATAGAAGTAGAGGGTGCTGGCGATTATTTCCCTATTTACGCAGGCAATCTCGATATTATGACTGCTTCCGCAACTCGTGTTGCAGAAGAGTTTGCCAGGAGTTTACTGGACCAGAAAGCAAAAAGTGTTCGATAGAAAGGCAAGGTGATACAGTTGATTCGAAAAAGTGACAAGCCTATTAAAATAACAGAAGTGTGTCTGAGAGATGGAAGTCATGTCGTGGCACATCAATATACGGAAGAACAAATCCGGCGGGTCGTCAAAGAATTGGACGATGCAGGGATACACTATATTGAAGTCAGTCATGGGGATGGGCTAGGAGGCTCAACCCTTCAGTATGGAAGGTCACGCGTCAATGAAATGAACCTTATTGAAGCTGCTGTTGATGAATGCAAGCAGGCAAAAATTGCCGTGCTGCTTATTCCAGGGATTGGAACCTGCCGTGAATTAACGCAAGTCCATTCTTTAGGAGCGGGTCTTGTGAGGGTGGCCACCCATGTTACGGAAGCAGATGTATCTGCACAGCACATCAGCTCAGCGCGTGAGTTAGGGATGGAGACTCTTGGCTTTCTGATGATGGCCCATATGGCACCTGTTAAAACATTAGTCGAACAGGCCAAATTAATGGAAAGCTACGGGGCTCAAGCGGTATACGTAACGGATTCGGCAGGAGCCCTTTTGCCGCACCAAGTACGCGAAAGAATTGCTGCACTTCGTGATTCCTTGAATATTGAAGTAGGGTTTCATGGCCATAATAATTTATCCGTTGCTGTTGCAAATACAATTGCGGCCATTGAAGAAGGGGCTACCAGGATCGATGGAAGTGTCCGCTGTCTGGGAGCTGGCGCAGGAAATACACAAACTGAGGTGCTGCTGGCTGTCTTGGACCGGATGGGCTTAAATGCGGGTATTGATCTTTACAAAATGATGGATATTGCTGAAAACACGGTAGGACCGTTAGTTCCGAAACCGCAAGAGATTAATAAAGGCAGCTTAGTATTGGGATATGCAGGAGTTTACTCGAGCTTTTTGCTGCACGCAGAACGGGCAGGGAAGCGCTTTGGATTAGATCCTAGAGATATAATAATAGAATTGGGAAAACGAAAAGTCGTGGGTGGCCAGGAGGATATGATTCTAGATGTTGCCTCAGAGCTGGCACAGGCACGAATCTTGGAGGTGTAATAATGACATTAACCAGTGGTGCAGACATGGAAATTGTGGAATATTTATATTCAGCTGAAAAAGAACAGCGGGAAGTGGTGAAAATAACGGATCGACTACCCGAATTAAGCTTTGAAGATGCTTATTTGATTCAGGAAAAGCTGATTGAAAGAAGAGAAATAGATGGTGCACGGCGAGTGGGTTTAAAACTCGGTTTAACCAGCAGGGCTAAACAGCAAATGATGGGTGTACATGAAGCGATTTATGGATTTCTGACTGATGACATGCTTGGATTCGAATGGGAACCAATCGATTTCGATCAACTCATTCATCCAAAGGCAGAACCTGAAATTGCCTTTATGATCGGTGAAGATCTGCAAGGAACAAGCGTTACTGCCGAGGATGTTTTAAAAGTAACCAAATATGTTGCTCCAGCTATTGAAATTATTGACAGCAGGTACCTGGACTTCAAGTTTACTTTAGCAGATGTTATTGCAGATAATTGTTCATCATCACGTTTTATTCTCGGAAGCAAGTGGATGAAGCCGGATTCCGTTGAATTAGGACAACTGGGCATGGTGATGTCAAAGAACGGCATTGTAGCTCAAACAGGATCAAGCGCTGCTGTATTGGGAAACCCTGCAGTCTCAGTAGCATGGGCAGTAAATAAACTAGGAGATGCTGGAAGAGGGATCAAGAAAGGGGATATTATTTTAAGCGGGGCAATTTCCGAAGCCATTTCCTTTTTGCCCGGCGAATCTATTACCGTTCAATTTGCTGAATTGGGATCTGTCACCATGGTCTGTAAATCTGGAAAATAGGGATAGAAAAATAAATTTGATTGATATGTTTCTTGCAGAGTACAAGTCATTTTTAGCAGAAATGACTCCCATAGTAATCAGCAAAAGATATAGTTTAACATCTTTTGCTGAATTTTCTATGGAGCCTCTCTCCACCTTTGCTGAAAATATCAAGTAGGGGTTAGCTCTTAACCTAAAGAAATTAGAACTTGTTTAGTGGAAAAAATCGCCATACAGTACACTAAGTTTTCACTTTCTTATAGTCATGGTGTTTTTATGTTAGTTTTTGATTTCTGTGCGTTTGAAGTATTTTGAATTTTCTTTCAATAATATTTTTTCAATTATAAAAAGTCTCGGGCGAAATGGATAGCAGATGACGCTGAAGAAGTGATAGAGGTATTTGCTAGTTTCCTAGTAATTACAAAAAATAATAGCGTTTACAATTGATTGGTTTTCATTAATCCTTTAAGGGGTGTTAATTGATGAAGAAATTAAAAAGTATAGGGCTTTTATTAATAGTCAGTATTATGGTTTTAGCAACTGCAGCATGCAGCGGAAATGTCTCGGTTAAGTCTTCTTCAAAATCAGAGCAGGGAGCATCCTATAATTTCAAGCTTGCTCATATCACGCCCACTGACCATATGTGGCATAAGGCAGCTGAGAAATTTAAAGAGGAGCTTGAGTCCCGTTCCGGCGGAAGAATGAAATTAGAGATTTACCCAGCGAGCCAACTAGGTACGGAAGCTGATATGGTCCAGCAAATCTCTGCAGGATCAGTTGATTTTGGCTTTATTACGGCTGCTTATTTAAGTTCGCGTGCTGAAGCATTCACTGCATGGTTTGCACCATATGCCTTTAAGGATCTTCAAGCAGCAAATGAAGCCCGTGATACAGAGATTGCCAAGAAAATTCTTGCAACGATGGGTGATCAGGGAATAAAGGGGCTTGATTACTTATTTGCAGGAAGCCGAGTCATGTTATTTAAAGATAAAGAAGTTTTAAAACCCGAAGATATGAAGGGTTTGAAATTCCGTGTAACGCCTAGTCCTCCATTACAGGAGTTTTATAAATCTTTGGGAGCCTCACCTGAATCCCTGCCGCTTCCTGAAGTGTATGCAGCTATCCAAACAGGCGTAATCGATGGGATGGATATGGATTTGGATTCAGCCATCACAAACAAGTATCACGAAGTTGTTGAATACGGAGCGGTTACAAATCACATGGTTTGGCCTGCTGTAGCAATGATTAACAAGGCTTCTTATGACAAAATGCCTGAAGAGGACCAGAAAATCATTGATGAAGCAATTAAAGCGGCGGCTGATTATTCAGCAGAAACTCGTTCTGCCCAGGAGGAAGATTTCAAAAAAACTTTAAGCGACGAAGGAATGAATATTTATGAAATTGACGATGAATTGTTCCAGCCTTATATAAAAGATTTTGATAATAAGTTTGGGCCTGCCGATCCTCTTATTCAGGAATTCCTGGATACATTCCGTAAGTAACCAATAAAAGGGGGTTAATCTGTGAATAAGATAAGTAATATGATTGCCAGTTTTGAGAAAAAACTGGCTATTATCCTCATGTTTGCAATGGCGGTTATAGTTTCTTTGGCTGTCATATTCCGAACAGTCAATGTTCCATTGTTTTGGGCAGGGGAAGTATCCATCTTTCTATTGATTTATATTACTTTCATAGGCGGGAGCTTGGGGCTAAAATATAAGACTCAAGCCTCTGTAACTCTGCTGACGGATCTGCTGCCAAGCACTATTAACAAAGCAGTTTCAGTTCTTGCTCATATCTTGATGCTGATCTTTATGGCTATTCTCCTTTTTTATTGCTTTAAATGGATTAGTTCACCATCAGTTGCCATCCAAAAATCAAGTGCAATTTTACTGCCAATGTGGATCCCTTACTCAATATTGCCAATCGGATTATTGTTTGCAAGCATACATCTGGTTAGTAATCTCCTGGATGCAGCAAAGGGGAGTGAAGCAAAATGATGTTTCTTGTAGGAATCGCATTTTTTGTATTTTTGCTAATGGGGATACCGATCTCACTGGTTCTCGGAATGACCACTATCGTTTACTTTTTAGTATCGGGGAATTACGTGCTGCTGGAATCTACTCCTCAAAGACTTTATTCAGGGATGGAGAATTTTGGACTTTTAGCGATTCCTTTGTTTATGTTGACAGGGGAATTAATGAATAATGGCGGAATCACAAATCGTTTAGTGGTTTTTGCAAGAATGCTGGTAGGGCACGTTAGGGGAGGATTAGCTTATGTTACAGTGATTGCTAATATGTTTTTAGCATCCATTCTAGGGTCTGCGAATGCCCAGGCAGCGATGATGAGTAAGGTAATGGTGCCGGAAATGGAAAAGGAAGGATATAATCGCGAATTTTCTTCAGCGTTAACCCTGGCTTCTTCCATAGTCGCTCCGATTATTCCCCCAAGCATGATTTTTATTATTTATGGAACATTATCAGGAACTTCCATTGGTGCTTTATTCATGGCGGGGATTATACCAGGGCTGATTTATGGAATAGGCTTTATCTCTCTTATTGCTTACATAGGATATAAACAGAATTTTCCTAGAAGCAATAAGGCAAGTGTAAAACAGATATGGTCTGCTTTTAAAGATGTTTTGCCTGCATTGTTTATCCCTTTGATCATAACTTTTGGCATATTAACCGGTGTATTTACTGCCACTGAATCTGCCGCTATTGCCAGTGTAGTTGCTTTCATAGTCGGATTGTTTTTCTACAAAGAATTAAAGCTTAAGAGTCTGCCTGCGGTTCTCGTTAATACAGTAGTTGGAACTGCAACAGTGACATTTCTTATTGCAATGGCGAATATATTCGGCTGGGTTATAGCGTTCGAGCAAATTCCTCAATTGATTGCAAATTCGATGTTGTCAATATCCGAAAACCCTTTTGTATTTTTAATTCTTGTAAACCTTTTCCTTTTATTGGTCGGTATGTTTTTGGATGGAATCGCAGCTCTAATTATTTTAGTGCCTGTTCTTATGCCATTAGTTACTGGCTTCCAAATTGATCCTATTCACTTCGGAGTCATCATATGTATTAACCTCACGATTGGTCTCCTTACTCCACCTGTAGGGACTGGATTATTTATAGTCTCTTCAATTGCAGAAGTTAAATTTGAAAGGTTAGTAAAATCAGTAATGCCAATGCTTTTTCTGGGTATAACAGTGTTATTGATCATTACTTTTTGGGAACAAACAACATTATTGATTCCTTCCTGGTTTGGATTTTGATGATAAGAGTGGAGGGGTAACATGCCGATTATACAAGTTCATTTATTGGAAGGAAGGACAGATGAGCAGTTAAAAGATCTGATAGGCAGTTTGACTGAAGTAACTGTAAATTCACTTAATGTTAGGGCTGATCAAGTGCGAGTTGTTGTACAGCCTGTGCCTAAGACACATTGGGGTGTTGGCGGAATCACAAAATCTGGATTAGAGGAGACAAAAGGTTAAGGGGCTTTAAACTGTATTTTTCAGGGAAAGCTCATTTACTCTACGTAACTCTACTTAAAATTCTCCACAATATCTGAAAAAACGCCAGATTTCCTGGCGTTTTTTGTGCTTTCTCTTCTTCTTCACAATCAGAATGACCAGTGGCCGAGCTTTGGATGATTGTACAGACATTTTCAATTTTCAAAGATTCTTTACTGAAAAGGTTTAAAAATGAAGTCTTGGAGGAAATATCCAAAGGGAAGCAGTATGTTTATACTCAGCGGGGAGGTCACCATTAAAATAATTACATATGGAGAGAGTGTCCATATTCTCGTTTATTTGCTGTATAATAACCATAAAAAATTGCTGCCTTTAAGTATATTTTGTTTAGATTCTTCATATATATTGGCTGTTGTCTGATTTTTCTCCATCATTCTAAAATTATTGTTTTATAAGTTTTTACATAAAAAATGAAACCAAATGACTTTTCATTCGTCTATATAGAAGTGCAGCTTTTATTAATATTCAAGGAGTCAGCCTGAACTGGGAGACAGGGCACTCACTCTTTTCCCAAAGTCTTTAAAGAGCATTTTATCTGGACATGCTTGACTTTTTAGCAAATGCGAGTATAGTTATATTCTTGTGCAGTGCTTTTTAGGATGTTCATAGTTTATTAATATTTATCAGGTAAACTAATAATTAGGCTGATTGCCAACATAAGATTTTTAAATTACTAGCGAAATATGTTAGAATAATGTGCTATAAGGCAGGTGTATGATTTTGAATACTTTACTTCATAAAAGTCAGGATATATTGAATAAATATATAGGCTTTTTCTTTTTAGCAGTATTTCTGCTCTGGATGAAAACGTATATTACTCAATTGACACAATTTAATTTAGGCATTGATAGTGCCTTGCAGCATTTCCTTTTATTCATTAACCCGCTTGGGTCTTCATTGCTGTTTTTAGGAATTGCATTCTTTTTTAAAGGCAAAAGAAAATATAAAGCCTTGATGGTTATATATTTCTTGCTAACGTTTCTGCTGTTTGCAAACGTAGTGTACTACCGGTTCTTTAATGATTTTATTACATTGCCAACCTTGACGCAGACACAGAACTTTGGTGACGTCAGCAGAAGCATCAGTTCATTATTAGATTGGACTGACATCTTTTTCTTTCTTGATTTCATCGTTCTAGCTGGATTGCTTTTATTTAAAATCGTAAAAATTGAAACAAAGGATATTCCGCGCCGCAAAGCAGCAGCTTTAATTTATGCGTCTCTGGCAATCTCCTTTGCTAACCTGGGATTGGCAGAAACAGACCGCCCAGAGCTTTTGACAAGAGGTTTTGACCGCAACTATATTGTTAAGTATTTAGGCATGTACAATTATACGATTTATGATGCAGTACAAAGCACGAAGGCATCTGCACAGAGGGTTATGGCGGATAGCAGTGATACAACCGAAGTCACCAACTTTACCAGATCGAATTATGCTGAACCGAATCCGAAGTATTTTGGAAAAGGGGAAGGCATGAATGTGATCTATCTTCACCTTGAATCCATTCAGACATTCTTAATGAATTATGAACTGCACGGTGAAGAAGTAACGCCGTTTTTAAACTCGCTGATTGAAGAAGAAAATACAATGTACTTTGATAACTTCTTCCATCAGACTGCACAAGGGAAAACATCAGATGCGGAGTTTATCCTTGAAAACTCCCTATATGGATTGCCTCAGGGCGCTGCTTTTACAACAAAAGGCTTGAATACGTACAATGCTGCGCCAGCAATTCTGAAGGATAAAGGATATACATCTGCAGTCTTCCACGGTAACTCCGGAAGTTTCTGGAACCGTAACGAAATTTATAAATCATTTGGCTATGAACACTTTTTTGATGCCAATTATTATGATTTAAAACCAGAAGATATGGCTGATTATGGTCTAATGGATAAGCCGTTCTTTGAACAATCCATGCCTTATTTGGAGTCGCTGGAACAGCCTTTTTATTCCAAGTTTATTACAGTATCGAATCACTATCCGTTTAATATGGATCAGGAGCTGGCGACAATTGAGCCACATACAACAGGGGACAAATCAGTGGATAATTACTTCCAGACAGCCCGTTATGCTGACGAAGCACTTAAACAGTTCTTTGAACAGCTGAAGGCTTCCGGCCTGTATGAGAACTCAGTGATTGTCATGTATGGTGACCATTATGGTATTTCCAAGAATCACAATAAAGCTATGGAAGAAGTGCTTGGTAAGGAAATTACAGCGTTCGATAGTTCCGGTCTTCAGCGTGTGCCTCTTTTCATCCGTGTACCTGGCATGGAAGGCGGGGTAAACCATGAATATGGCGGTCAAATTGACCTAATGCCAACATTAATGCACTTGCTTGGAATTGACACTAAACAGTATCTGCAATTTGGTACAGACTTATTATCAGAACAGCATGATGATATTGTGCCTTTCCGTAACGGTGACTTCATGAGCCCAACGATTTCATCAGTTGACGGCAAGTTCTATGACTCAACTACTGGTGAACTGCTGGATGAAAGCCGTTTTGAAGAAGCGAAAAAGCTTCAGGAAAGTGCCGTACAGAAACTGTCGCTATCCGATAAAGTAGTAAATGGAGACCTTCTCCGCTTCTACACACCGGAAAACTTCGAACCGGTTGACCGTTCAAAATACGATTACAAAGCAGAAAAGAATCAAGTAATCAAGGAGAACGGAGAAACTGAGGAAAATGCAGAAACAAAAGAGCCGTCAAATAAATAATTAGTAAAGGCTGTCTGGAGTGTCCAGGCAGCCTTTTTGTAATTACTTATAATGCCTTTTGTTCGTGTATGCTTTCTTTGGTATGTGCAGGCTCGTTATTTTGATGAAGGCAAGTTAAATATCTCAACAATATCGTGGAGCAGGCTCATCGCTTTATTAAAAAACGAATTCGCCCGATGCTTGGATTAAATCCTTACGGACTGCCAAACGAATTATTACGGGGATAGAGGCTTTGCACATGATCAAAAAAGGACAGACTCTTCAAATGGAGAAGTCTGTCCAAAATCAAAAAGAATTTATCCATCAACTGTTTGGACTAGTTGCTTAAGACCAGGGGTCAGTAGAAATCTTTTGCTTTTTTATATTTTCTTCAAGTATTTGCACCAGAACCAAAAACAACATTCTTTTAGAAAAGGGCCAACTAGAAAAAGAATCTAAAACGAACAAAAACCCGATTAAAGAGAACCAATTGTTCTCCTTACCGGGTTTGTTCTATAGGGATATTCTTCACGCTATAAATGATTCCTAATTGTCTTCTCGAACCATTTTCAAGATCCCAGGAATATGATGGGGAGCTTTGGTATCTTTTTCAAATTCTTCTTCAACTATATGCCACCAATCATATTGTTCTAGGTAAACTAAGTCGAATAGCATAATTCCGTGCGTGTTATCTTCTACAGCACGAATTGCTTTTCTAAACTGTTCTGGGTCGCCTTGATATTGAAAGAGATAAAGTGAACCATATAGAGGTGTCGCATAATTGACAACATCCATTGCCAATTGTGCTGAACCTTCAACACTATACCAATATGGCAATCCTTTTGCATCCGATTCTTCGACGGTCACATCATAATAATAGTTTCCAGTCATTAAGAAGTCGAGGTATTCTGCATAGCCTGTTTTATGATAATCTTCACTCGCCCAGTCGTATTCAGGCTGATGGGTTTGGCTTGCCCAGTTTACACCCTCATTGTAATAAAGCGGGTACCAAGAACCAACATAAGTCGTAAAGATTAAATCTTCATTATGGGAATGAACAAGGTTTTCAACCTGTTTAAAGTAAGATTGTATATTATGCGCTCTAAATTCAATCCAGTCCTTATATAATGGACCTTCTTCAATGTTTTGCTCGGAACCGTCGAACTGAATTTCATAAATATCCTCTGGCCAATTTGCAACTGGTGCACCGATGTATTCTTCGAATTTTTGACGACTTAAATCACTAAAGTCTGCATGTTCATTTGCGTATCTTGCTCTGTCAAGAACAATGCCATCTACGTCATAGTTCGAAATGATTTCTTCAATAATACTTAGTTCATATTCACGCACATCTTCGCGGATTGGATTAACAAATACAGAGGAAGAAGGATACTCAGATGCAGGGATAATCTTCGCCTCTGTCTGATCATATTGAACCGTTTCCCCAACCTCAAGATTTTCTAAAACCCAAGTGCGTGCTGTTCCGTGTGCGGATAATACTGCTCCATTATCAGGAACTTCTAAGGCCTGGGCACCAGTTGTCGAACGGTCCTCAATTTTTGTAATTACTCCATCTGCAATTTGAACCTCAACACCCCATCTGTTAGAAGGAGATACATCATATTGATCAGGAGTATATAGAGCTAGCTCATTTGACCCTCTTTCTGCATTGACCTTTTTAATGGCTAAGGTCTCGCCATTTGCAGCCTCTGCTATTCTCACGGCTGTATAAAATTGTGCTTGCCATTCTGGATGCTCGAAGGCTGGACCGGCTTTATATGTATTTTGGCCCTCTGAGAATGAGTTTACATTTACCAAAACCTCAAGCCCATGTTTGTCTGCTTCCGCAATGACAACTTCAAGTAAATCATAACCTTCTGGAAAATCACCGTATTTTGGGATCGATGTTGCTGTACTCATATGCGGAGCAATCTCACTGTTATACCCAACAAAACCAGTGTAATTTTTAACATCTAATACAATGGTGTCAATATTTGCATTTGCTGTCTTTGCAACAATATCTGCAACCTCTTCAGGTGTATCTAGGTTATAAATGTTGGCAGATAAATCATACCAAAGGACTCTTCCTTTCATCTTGTCGTTTTCGACGAGGTTAGCTAAAGTTTGTTCGAGTCCTTTGTCTGATGCTGCGTAAATCGGAGTAGCTAATGAGACAATTAAAACGGCAGTGAATAGAATACTCATCCATTTTTTCATGGTTTCCCCTCCATAGTTTTTGGCTTTTTTCCAAATTGCTAATTCATCCCTCCTTGGACTCATCCTTTTAAAAGCAAAGGTGTTTTGATGAAAATATCCAATTCCCATTATATTTATTGTTTGAACATTCTGTCAATTTAAAATGAAATTTTTTTTTAATAAAATGAATTTTATGAAATTTATTTTAAAAATAATTGCGATATTTTAAAACTTTTAATAATATTGTAATTGTAAGAGGTTTAAATAAAATTAGAGGGTTAGTGGGGGAGGGAAAGGTCAATGAAGAAAGGGACAAAAAAATTAGTAACGGGACTTTTCACAGCAGGACTTGCTTTTGGTTTAGTGGCTTGTAGCGGGAATGAAACGAGCAATTCAGAGGAGAATCGGTCAGAGAAGTCAGATGAACTTTCAGGAGAAGTGACACTTTGGACAGCATCTTTAGCAGGGGAACCCTTTGATACATATTTTGACAACATCGAGAAAAAATTTGAGGAACTTCACCCTGATTTAGATGTCATTATTGAAGATATCCCGCAAAATGAAATGGAGAAAAAAGTATTGACTTCACTTACAGGTGATGATGTACCTGATGTTGTAAACTTAAATCCACATTATATGTCCAACATTGCAGCGCAAGGCGGCCTTCTTGATTTAACAGAATTACTCAATGAAGAAACGAAGAAGTCATTTGTAGAAGGGGCCTATGTGGCAGGATTTTATGACGAGAAACTTTATGCCCTTCCTTGGTATTTAACCACAACTGTAAGCTGGTACAATGGTGATCATTTTGAACAGGCAGGCATTACGGAGACACCTGCTGATTTTAAAGGAGTCTATGAAACCGCAAAAGCTGTAACTGAAGCGACTGGAAAACCATCTTTCTATCAGGTGATCAATGATGGGAATACCATTATTGAGAAAATGGCGACTCTTGCAAACGGGGGACCAATTGTAAAGGATGGAAAAGCGGTCTTTGCAAATAATAAAGCCATTCTAGAATACTTTACATTAACGCAAAAAATGTACCAAGAGGGCTTAATGCCTCAGGAAAATGCTGAAGGTTCTTTTTCGGGAGGACAGGAGCTTTATATGGCTGGAAATGTTTCGTTTCTTGAAAGTGGCGTAACATTCCTAGGGCCGATTGAGTCTGGTGCACCTGATATTTATGCTGCTTCTAAAGCAGGGCAGCCATTAAGCGGGGCGGATGCTCCAATGAATGTGGCCGTCATGAACTTTGCGGTCCCTTCGAAATCGCAAAATCCTGATGCGGCTGTTGCTTTAACTGAATTTGTGTTAAATGCTGAAAATCAGCTTGAATTTGCTAAAACTGCTGGTACGGTATTACCTTCTACATTGGAATCTTTAGAAGATGATTATTTCCAAAATCCAGGGGATTCACAAAAAGCACTAGGTATGTTAGAGGCATCTAAGTCATTAGAACGTTCGAAAGTATTGCTTAAGGCAACTAAGAACAGTGCCCTCCTCCGTGAATCTGCCAAAAATGCTTTCGTTCGAAACTTGCAGGGCAAGGTAACCCCAGAGGAAGCATTAAAAGAACTGGAAGCTGAATGGAACGAGTCATTTGAAAAAACCGATGAAAAAGTAACATTTTAATAAAAAAACACCTTGAATGGTTCTAATAAAATTAAGGCAATGGCAAGAGAGCAGAAAGACGTACTTCTTATAAGATTGAACGTAAAGCTTTAATAAGGCTAGAATGAAAATGAGTCATTTTTAATAGTAGTAAAGATTAAGAGACTAGCTTTCAGCTTTCTTGCTAAAAGGCTGGTCTCTCATTTTTCGGGAGGGTCTTATGGAGAAAATTCCTTACACCACCACTAATATCGAAATCAAAACGGCCCCGAAAAAAAGAACAGGGGTTATGAAAATCTTAACACCATGGCTGTTTTTGCTGCCGGCCATATTGGTCCTAGTCGTATTTCTTGTTATTCCGATCATAGAAGCTTTTAAATGGAGCTTCCTCGATTATAAAATCATTGCCGGTACGGGTGAATTTGTTGGCTTGGATAACTTCAAAGAAATCTTTACGGATGATAAATTCTGGCTTGCCTTTTTTAATACGATTTTGTTTCTCGTTATTGTTCTGCCTTTAAATGTTTTTTTACCAATGGTTTTAGCCGTATTGGTCAATCAAAGCATTAAAGGTGTCGGTACATTCAGGGTCCTCTATTATTTGCCGGTTATTACGCCGATGGTAGTTGCTGCATTAATGTGGAAGATGCTGTATTCACAGAGCGGCTTAATTTCTGAGTTTCTTATGATGATTGGCATCTTTGATCAGCAAACAAATCTTTTGGTCAATTCGTCTACAGCATTGGTTGCAGTCGCCATGATTACTGTTTGGAAGGGACTGGGCTATTATATGATCATGTATCTTGCGGGTCTGCAATCCATTCCGAAAGACGTCTATGAATCTGCTAGTATAGACGGGGCTTCATCCCTCCAACAGTTCTGGAAGATTACGGTACCGATGCTCATGCCCTCCATTACTCTTGTTTCGGTTATGACAATCATTGGCGGCTTAAAAGTGTTTGAGGAAATTGCCTTAACAACTGGCGGGGGTCCAGTAGGTGCTACTACTACACTCGTTATGTACATCTACGATAAATTTATGAATTTGGATGTAAGCATTGCTTCCGCAGCCGGAATGGTGTTATTGGTTCTCGCAATTGGTGCTTCTTTGCTGCAAATGAAATTAACTAGTAAACGTGAAGAGGATCTAAGAGCATAAAAGGAGATGACAAATTGAAATCAAAGATACTTGGTAAAAGGATATCGGTCTATGTTCTTATGGTCTTGATTACGGTCATCACGGTAGGACCATTTTTAGTTACCTTGTTTATGGCTTTAAAATCTCCTGGTGAGGGGATCTATGAAGGAATCTTGCCGCAAGATCCAACCATGGTAAATTTTATCGATTCATTTGAAAAAGCAAATTTCGGTACTTATTTCTTAAATACGGTGATTGTCACGGTTATGGCCGTACCGTTGAATTTATTGTTTTGCAGTCTTGCTGCCTATCCCCTTGCTAGAATGGATTTCAGAGGAAGAGGCCTTGCCCTCGCATTAATTATTTCGACGATGATGGTTCCCTTCCAGCTTTATATGGCTCCATTGTTTCAAATTGCTGGCGAACTAGGGCTTCGTAATACTCATCTTGGGCTTGTCATCCTACAGGTTTCAACCGCTTTTGGGATTTTCTTAATGCGTCAGGCTTATTTGCGGGTTCCCAAAGAACTGGAGGAATCAGCTTACCTCGACGGCGCCAATAAATTTCAAGTTTGGTATAAGATTGCCTTGCCTATTGTAAAACCGACGATTATTACCTTGGCGATTTATACTTTTACTTTTACATGGGGAGATTATTTATGGCCACTATTAAACACGACAAAAAGTGGAATGTATACTCTGTCTATTGGTCTTGCTCAGCTTTCTCAAAATTTTGATGGTTCAAATATGAAACTCATCTCTGCAGCTTCTATATTAACAACCATTCCTACTTTACTCATTTTTATCTGGTTACAAAAATACTTTGTTTCTGGTCAGACAGATGGTGCAGTTAAAGGATGATGAGCTGGTTGGGATGGCAGAGTGATTAGAACAAACTTGCCTGATTAAGGCAGTATAATCAAACACAAAAATAAGGTCTATTTAAAGGAGCAAATAAAACGGTTTAAATGAAATGCAGAGGAAAGTTGAGTCTCTTTCTTAGAATTGAAGGTGGGTTTATCATGAGGAATTTTTTGACGGTAGATATTGGAGGGACATTAATAAAATATGGTGTGATTACCGAGGAAGGAAATTTCATTGAAAGATTTGAAATGTTGACGGAAGCACATTTAGGCAGGGCTGAAATTGTAAAAAAGGTGAAACAACTAGGCAGGGAAATGATGGCTCAGCAAGACTTAAGTGGAGTCTGTATTAGTACTGCAGGCCAGGTTGATTCAAAGGAAGGAAAGATTCTTTATGCATCCTCCCTTATTCCTGATTATACAGGAACACCGTTGAAGCAAGAGTTAGAGGCCTATTTTGATCTGCCTGTTGAGGTCGAAAATGATGTGAACTGTGCAGGGCTGGCTGAGTCATGGATGGGTACCGGAAAAGATGTGAAAAGCTTATTTTGCCTAACAGTGGGTACCGGAATCGGCGGAAGTTATATATTAGACAATAAACTTCATACAGGGCATAGCTTTAGCGGTGGTGAAATTGGCTATATTCCGATTGAGGGAAGACAATTCCAGGAGCTTGCCTCTACAAGAGTATTGGTTAGCAATGTCGCAAGGTTAAAAGAGATACCTGAGAGTGATATCAATGGGAAGAAGATTTTTGAACTAGCGCATCAAGGGGATGAAGTTTGCATTCATGAAATCGAACGCCTTGTCTATTACTTATCAAAAGGGATTGCCACGATTGCCTATATGATGAACCCAGAAATGATTATTATCGGTGGCGGAATCTCTGCTCAAAAGGAATATTTATACCCATTGATTATAGAGCAGCTGCAAAAGGATCTGATTGCTTCCATCCTTAGCAATACGAAAATTGAAATTGCCCGGAACCTTAACGATGCAGGAATGATTGGAGCGTTACGGCATTTCCTGCTGCAGGAATCTTTGCAGCCTTTAAATCAAATTACCACGATGCTCGGCTCGAATCGTCATAAATTGACGAAAGGGGAGCAGATGATTGCCGATTACATCTCGCTGAATTTGGAATCCGTACCCAATAAAACAATCTCAGAGTTGGCTCAGCTAATCAATGTATCTGAGGCGACCATTACAAGATTTTGCAAAAAGCTCAATATCGGTTCCTATAACCGGCTTCGTTTAATGGCAAAAGAAGCGATCGTCAGTGCACGGCTGCATGAGAAAAAAGAAAAAAATGACTTAAATGAGATTCGGAAAATCTATACAAATATGTTTAATAAATTTGAAACGCTGTATCGCACAAAGGATATTGTACAGCTTAAAGATTCCTTAATTTCTGCAAAACAAATCTTTCTTTACAGCCCAGAAGAACTAGAATTCGTTACGAAACAGTTAAAGTATAAATTAATGAAAACGGGAATAGCTGTGGATGCCTTTACGAATCGATACCAAATGGATCTATCCCACAACCTATTAAAATCCGGAACGGTTGTGATTGGCCTGAGTTTGTCAGGATATGATTCTGAAGTGATCAGTATTTTGGAAGTTGCCAAAAGTAAAGGGGCACAAACCATTAGTATTACAAGCCAGCAAGATTCTCCAGTCTCCAATGTTTCTGATTTTGCCACTTTAATTCCAACAATGGAACAATCAGAACGGGAGAATAGCTCCATCAGTGAAATTTCCATGTTATATTTCATTGATATTCTCTCAAAGGAACTTAAGGGGAATGATGGGTACGCCAAGAAAGTGAAAAATGGTTAATGGAGCGTGTTTGGCTTAAGCTGGGAGGAAGGTGAGAGAAGTGAAAATTGTCTATTTGATGTTTGACGAACGCCCTTGTAATACCCTTATTGTTCAGAGGATTGCCCGGTCCGTTCCGGATCTTCAGTTAGTGATGCCGCCAGAACACCTATTGGGATTGAAAAAACGTCCTGCTGATACAAAAGGGTTATGGGAATGGCTGAATGAGGCTGTAGGTACATCCGATGCACTTATCCTTAGCGTGGATATGCTTTTATATGGAGGCTTGATTCCTTCGCGCTTACATCACATTGATAAAGAGCAGAGCGATTTATTTATTGAAAAATTGCGTTCTTTCCATAAAACATACCCTACTTTGCCCATTTTTGCAGCGAACGTTGTGATGCGGACACCTAAATATAGCTCAAATGATGAAGAGCCTGATTATTACCAAGAGTTTGGCCGCGAGCTATTTTTACGTGCTTCTTTAATGGATAAAAGAACACGGGACAAATTGTCCGAGGATGAAGTAAAATTGCTGGATTCGATTGAATCCAAGCTTCCGAAATCATACATAGAAGATTATGAATCAAGAAGAGCGTTTAATTTAACTATCAATAAAAGAATGCTAGACCTTGTACATGAAGGGGTTCTGACCTTCCTGTCGATTCCTCAGGATGACAGTGCTGAATACGGCTATACGGCTATAGATCAGAAGGTGATCGTTGCCAAACGGGAACAGCTTCGTCTATATAAAAAGGTTCAAATGTATCCTGGATCTGATGAGGTCGGAGCGACGTTGCTGGCTCGTGTCTACAATGAGCTAACGGGGGTTTGTCCAAAGATCTATCCGCTTTGGAGCAGTACGCTTGGTCCCCAGTTAATTCCAATGTATGAAGATCGGCCATTTGGGGAAAGCATGAAAGCCCATATCTTTGCTGCAGGATGCCAGCTTGCAGACAATCCGGAGTCTGCTGATTTGATATTGGCATACAACACTCCAGGTCGGGTGATGCAAGAGTCCTGGGAACAGTTTGAAAAAGACATTACATATACCAGTTTCCGAAATATGCTAACGTTTGTTGATCAGATAAAAAAGTATATTCAGTCAGGGAAAAAGGTCATTGTAGCGGATTCAGCGTATGCCAATGGCGGGGATCTTGAGTTAATTACTCTTTTAGATGAAGAGGGGATCCTCGATCAATTGCTTTCGTATAAAGGCTGGAATACGAATTGCAATACACTAGGAACGACAATCGCCCAAGGGGTTGTCGGTCTTCGTGAGCAAACCGATATCATCCGTGAAAATCTCCTTTATCATTTGTTAGATGACTACTTCTACCAATCAGAAGTACGGATGGAAATGGTGGCAGACTTCCTGCCAAAGTATGATTTAAATTATTTTGATTTGAAAGATAAGGAAGACCTAGTAAACCTTGAACGAAACAAACGATTAATAAGGCGGTATAAAGAGGTGGTTCGGCATAGCTTTAAAGAGGTTGAGCTTCAAAAAATAGATAGTTTTGCACCATGGAATCGAATGTTTGAATGCGGGTTGGAAATGAAATTAGGGCCAGTACAGACGAAAGAGAATAAATAGAGTAGGAGATGGGAGCATGAAACACAATCCTTTTCTTAAGGAGATTCATAAAAATCTAATTGTGTCTTGCCAAGCTCTAGAAGATGAGCCTCTGCATGGATCAGATATCATGGCGAAAATGGCACAAGCCGCAAAAGAAGGGGGAGCGAAAGCGATTAGAAGCAACTCGTCCTCAGATGTTGCAGCGATAAAAAAACAAACGGGTCTCCCGGTGATTGGGCTAGTGAAACGGGATTATCAAGATAGTGAGGTCTATATCACTCCAACACTTAAAGAGGTAAAGGAGCTGTTGGCGGTAAAACCTGAAATGATCGCTCTTGATGCAACAAAACGGGTTCGCCCTGGTGGAGAACAATTAATTGATTTGGTGAGATATATTCATGATGAGAGCGAGACATTGGTAATAGGTGATATTGCCACCCTTCAGGATGCTGAGTATGCGATGAAATGTGGTATCGATCTATTATCTACGACTCTATCAGGTTATACGAATGATAGCCCCAAGCTAAGCGGTCCCGATTTTGGATTAGTCGAACAGCTCCTCAAAATTTCAACCATTCCTGTCATCGCTGAAGGACGAATTCAAACTCCTGAGGATGCACATAAAATGCTTGAGCTTGGAGCTTGGTCCATCGTCGTAGGTGGGGCGATCACTCGTCCTCAGTTGATAACAAAAACATTTGTGAATGGGATTCAACAACATTGAAGCAGTTCCTCAATCATGTGAAAGAGATTTCCGTAAGTTGGTGAAAAGCATGAAAATCATAAATCGAAAACTATGACGAAGCCAGCCGGCATGCAGCCCAAATGATTATTGAGAAAATTAAACAACGACCGAACCTTGTCCTTGGGCTTACGACGGAAAGGACCCCGATAGGAGCTTATTAATATTAAATAAAAGATTTTAAAGAGAACAAACCTTCTATCAAAAAGTTCACGCACTCAATTTAGATGAATATGTGGGATTAAAACCCTATCATCCGAATAGCTATGCCTATTATATGAGAGAAAAACTTTTTAATCATATGAAATATTGATATTCCTATGGACATGATATCCCAAGTTGGGCTGCTGCTGACCTTACGGAAGGATGTGAACGATATAAAAGGGTAATTGCCACATTAGGTGGTGTTGATTTGCAGCTATTAGGAATTGGAGAAAATAGGCATATCGGCTTCAACGAACCAGGAACTTCTTTTCTTTCTAAAACAAATGTCGTTCAACTTTCAGAGTCAACAAGAGAAGTAAATTCGAGGTGCTTTCATAGTTTAAAAGAAGTCCCAACCCATGCCATTTCAATGGAGATCTCAACGATTATGCAGAGTAAACAAATTTTGCTTCTTGCTTCTGGGAAGAAAAAAGCTAGGATTCTAGAACAATTACTTTCTGGTGAGATTCATAAGCAGATGCCCGCGTCATTTTGAAAAAACATAAAGAAATAACCATTATTACGGATCAGTATACCTAGACAGGGTGAAACAAGGAGCGATTCACGTGGCCCCCTTTTGATGGGGTGATCCATTCATGTTTTTACTGAAAGGAGTGGCTAGGCTTTGAATAGGCAGATGAATGCCGATGTAATTGTGATCGGTGGCGGACTTGGAGGATGTATGGCCTCATTATCGGCAGCTAAGATGGGGTTGAACGTCATTCTGACAGAAGAAACAGACTGGCTTGGAGGCCAGTTGACCAGTCAGGCGGTTCCTCCCGATGAACATAGATGGATTGAAAAATTTGGTTGTACAGAAACATATAGTGAATTTCGCAGACGAGTTCGCAAATATTATAAGAAGAATTATCCTTTGACAAAAGCGTCCATCGAAAATGAATTTTTAAATCCGGGAAACGGCTGGGTTAGCCGTTTAGCCCATGAACCCAAAGTGGCATTAAAGGTATTGGAGGACATGCTTGCTCCCTACATCAACAGTGGCAGAATTCAAGTTCTTTATCATTATCGGCCTGTTGAAGCCAAAACGGCTGGGGATTTGGTTGAATCTCTTACCGTTGGTCAATTACATACGGGGGAAACAATTGAATTATTCGGTATATATTTTCTTGATGCAACGGAATGCGGGGATGTTCTGCCGATGGCAGGGGTTGAATATGTTACTGGCGCTGAATCGAAAAGGTTAACAGGTGAACCTCATGCATCAGAAGAGGCCGATCCGTTAGATATGCAGTCCTTTACCTATGTATTTGCTGTTGATTACATCGAAGGCGGGAATTTTACTATCGATAAACCTGAACAGTATGATTTTTGGAAGGAGTTTATTCCGAGATTTTCAAAGTCCACTTTGCTTAGCTGGTATTCAGTAAATGTAGATAATCCTGACCGATTAAGAGAGTTTACCCTTTTCCCAAACAGCCAGGGGCTTCCCGCTTTATTTACCTACCGGAGGATTTTGGATGTCAATCATATTGAAGGCAATCTTTATGAGGGAGATATTTCACTTATTAATTGGGCGCAAAATGATTATTTTTTAGGTCCCATCTATGAAGTTTCTGAAGATCAGCGGCAGAAGCATTTAAAGGCGGCGAAACAGCTAAGTTTATCTTTATTGTATTGGCTGCAAACAGAGGCGCCACATTTGGAAGGCGGTGAGAAAGGCTTTCCAGGTTTGAGGCTGTGTAAAGATGCCCTTGGAACGGAGGATGGCTTTGCAAAATATCCTTATATTCGGGAATCTAGAAGAATAAAAGCTGTTTATACTGTCACGGAAAAGGATGTAAGCAAAAAAATGAGAGGCAATAAAGGGATTTGCCGATATTTTGATAGTGTTGGTGTTGGCAGTTACCATTTAGACTTGCATCATACAACCGTTTCCCACCGAAACTTTTATATTCCAACCTATCCTTATGAGATTCCGCTAGGCGCTTTATTGCCAATAAGAATGAAAAATTTACTTCCCGCATGCAAGAACATTGGGACCACCCAGGTCACCAATGGATGTTACCGTCTCCATCCAACCGAGTGGAATATCGGGGAATCGGCAGGTTATTTAGCGGCCTATTCGATTCTTAATCAAGTAACGCCTCATATGGTTAGGGAAGATCCTGAACATTTGCAAGCCTATCAAAATTTGTTAGAAGATAATGGTATTCAACTACATTGGCCAGAAGACATCGACTTCTCTCACTCTTAACCTTTAGTTAGGATTCAGCGTGACTAACCATTACTAGGATAGGAAGACACCTCCTGATAAAGGGCATCAATATAATAAAGTGAAAGGGTGTTCGGAATCTTGACCCTCATTAGGAAATCTTTTTACAGCGGTATTCAAAATAAAACATATGATTATCATGTATTAAAAGCAAGTGACACAATCGAAGAGGCTTTTGTTTTATATGTACAGGATGGGAACGATTATTTGGAATTAGGAGGAGTGGAGTCCACGGTACAAAAATTGATGCATTTAAACCCTGAACTGACGGAAAAACTGATTATTGTTTTTATACATCCAGGGGATTCACTTGAAAGGTGGCATTCTTATCATCGAAAAGGGGAATCATTTGCAATCTTTACTCGGTTTATGGTGGAAGAATTTATTCCTTCGATTGAACAAGAGCTGACTGTACAAAATATTTACATTGTTAAAAGAGGTTTACTGGGAGATTCTTTAGGAGGAAATATTATTCTTAATATCGCTCTACAGAGTCCAAACATATGGACTCATCTATTACTTCAATCTGCTGCTGTTTCAAAAGAGGATATCAAGTCATTGTCAAGATTAGAAAAACTTGACTGGAGCATTTATCAAACGGTAGGGACATTTGAAGACGAATTTGTCTCGCCGATAACAAAAACGAAATTATATATTTTGAGCCGAAACAAAGAGCTTTATCAGGTTTTTTTAGACAAAATGGCAAGAATACATTATTCTGAACAGGCGGAGGAGCATTTGTGGACCTTTTGGAATAAAGACTTGCCGAATGCTTTGAATTTTTTTATAAAAACTCCTTGAAGTATTTTATATAAGCTGGTGTGTATATTGAAAAAAGAGTATGTAATAACCGGAACAGTTTGCCTCGAAAATAAATTATTGAAAGACGGATTTGTATGGGTTGAAGGGGAGAAGCTTAAGGCTTGGGACATTTCGGAATTTGCCGGTGGCCGTCCATTTCAGCCTTAATTCGTTGAATTTAGGCGTCTCTAACAGTTTTAATCCTTTCATACGTTCTCGGGCGATCAAAAGGGATCGAATAAGTTTCGAAAAGGGTGCGACCTACTCAGAACTCTTTTGATTATCCATTGGGGATACGTCGAGCCTATAACCAACGAGATTTTTACGCTCTTTGCAACCTAAAGATTATATACAGAAACCATTTGGATGCCCCAATTATTACTTTGATCTAAACTTCAAAACTTCCTTAAAGGGGGCATATAGCCTTAAGGCTATAACGGAAAAGTATATTTTAAAAGCAGGACTAATTTAGCTTCTAATGGCTACAGAAGGAGCAATGATTAATTAAAGGGGCTGCTGTGGATCTGGTGAGGCACATTTAAAATCTATGAATCTGTGAAAATACTTGATAATAATAATATATAAACTATTAACCCTCATGCACTTGTCAGAAACTTAGCTTTGATACAACTGATTCAAGGAATACCAATGTTTTGGAGAGTACAACATAGTAAAATCGCACCGACTGTTAGCGATTCAGTTAAAAATCCTTGATAGTAAGAGTCTAGTAAATTCTAGAATCAAATTATTTATTTTTTCTTTCTCCGTTGATCCAAAAGCTCTGCAGCTATCCTTTGTTTCTCTCTGGTCGTATTGATATACTATAGAGAAATATCTGTTTGCGTATGGCCTAATTGATTCATTATTAGTGGAATATCACCATCAGTTTACTCTGCTAAGTTAGTTGCATAAGTGTGCCTTAATTTATGAGGAGACATACGCTTATCGAACGATTTTGTGTATTTATAAACAATATCCTCTACAGCTCGATTAGATAATGGTTCTGGGTTACCCCTATAGTTTTTTATAAAGAGATACTCGTTGTCACCATCGCTAGCTTTATATATTTTTTTTCTAACCGTTAAGTAACTGTTTAAATCTTCAAGTGAAGAGGGGGTTATAGAAACAGTGTCTATTTTTCCACCTTTTCGTAGAACACTAATTTCTTTTGCACCAAAATCAATATCCTTAATTCGTAGATTTGTCAATTCATTAACACGAATTCCGTTACCTAAGAAAAGGGAGAGGATAGAAATTCTCTTTCTTTATCCCGCTTGAAATACCTCATTTGAGCAGGAGAGAGGGAGGCAGCATATTCACTTTTTACATATTCTAAGATTTCTATATCCATATCCTTAACGAATATCTTATCTGTAATCTTCTTGGCTCGTTCATTTAAAGTCTCAGAAAACTTTTAAATGGAGATCTTCGCCATCACATTCCGTTCAAAGTAAGGTTTCCCAACAGATACCTCTGATTCAACTGTTAAATATTTAAACAAAGAACGAAGGGAGGACTTATGCCTATTTACCGTCTTAGTATCAATTTTCTTAGTTTCATCGTCTTTATTAGTTACTTTGTACTTTTTCCTGGATACAAATTTAAAGTAATTATTAGCAGCATCAAGCGTAAGGGATTCTAATAAATTCTACTGGAATAACTTTAATTGAGTCGCATTTAACAATTCCTTCAGCAATTAACCAGCCAAAAAACTCCTTAAAATCTCTAACGTAGTTAAAAAAGGTAAGAAGGGAGCGAATGTCTAATTTATCATCAACATATTTAACAACATACTCCGGCATTTCTTTTAAAAGTACTTCCAGGCGCTTCTCATAATACTCATGTTTTGGTTATTGCCAAGAGGGACACCTCACTAAAAGAATAATAGAGGAGGCTTACACCTCCTAAAGGACAAGTGTTCGTATAATACAATTTTTACGAATAATATTATGATTTTTAATTATTTATAGATTGTCCATAAGTAGTGATTGCTTCGTAACAAAACCAATCACTCGAGGACAGAGCCTCATACATTGCAGACTTCCAATGATTAATATAATTTTTTTCAGCACTTTTATGATATTCACTTAGCTGTATTATAATAGATTCAGGTCCACCAATTTTATACAGTTGTTGTAACAAGTATATTTGATCACCTAATTCAGTGGTAGCAACTAACGGTATAAGTTTGAAAGTTCAAAAATATGAAAGTGATATTTTACCTTATTAAATAAATCTAACGGCATCTCCGTAGGTTTACTAACATAAAAACTAAACGAAACTTCACCTTTATTGTTTTCTACATTCGTATACAACCACTTATAATTCTCTACATTATCAATATAGGGATGCAAAGATTCTTTTCCAATCCATGGTACATCTGATGACTTAACGGAATTACAATCTCGACAACAAGGCAACAAGTTCAAGGGATTAACTGCAAATATAGGAAATTTCGATTTTGGTAAGAAATGATCTAATGTACCAGAGGTCCTGTAACCACATATTGGGCAAATTCTAGAACCATGAATTATTTTGTCATAATAAACTCTTGCGGGTTGTCCTTTTGTAGACATTTTTTTATAGAAGAACTTCATTTCATCAGTCGATATTTTACCTAGTATTGAGTCATGTATCTTAAAAGTAGATAATTAACCTGATTTCCCTTTTTTATCATATTCTATCGTGCTCTCATCAAATATTTCTATTAATTCTTCAACACTGGTCTTTAAAATAGCATCTTGTATGATACTAACACTACTAATAAGAATATCTTGATGCGTTACATTGGGCTTACTTAAAAATCTCATACTTAGCTTTACCTCCTTTATGAAGTAAGAGCGTTCGTAAAAGAGTCCGAGCTTCAAAACCTAATTTATCATCAAAATGTTCAATGCTTTCCTCATAATCATAAAACTCTTCAATAGCTTGTTTTGACAATAAATGGTAACTAGAATCCTATTCGGACAAATAGTTGATTATAATGGGCGGTTCTACATGTCTTCAGCAGCGTCTGCTGGTCAACGATTACCTTGAAACGAGTATTCCCCATATATTATTCAGTCGGAGAGTGTGCAGAGCATAATGGAATTCCATATGGCCTGGTCGCCCCGCTTTATGAACAGGGTAAAGTGCTTGCCAAGGCCTTGAAAATTTTTGATGACCATGAAGATGTATATAAAAAATCGTATTTCGTGGAAATAGAATCATTGGTGCTGTTCTGTTTGGAGACAGCCAGGACGGGAATCGCCTTTTTTCGATGATCAAAAAACAGGCTGATATCTTTGACACTGCTAAGGTTCCCTTGCTGCCGCTGGCAGGGAAAGATTCGGGGGTAAGTATGGCCGATGAAATGGATGGCGAGGAAATCGTCTGCGGATGCAATGGCGTTACCAAAGGGGCAATTGTGGATGCATGTGTTCAAACTTTTAAAACAGTTGTTGAGAATGAAACGGTCTATCTTATAATAGAAGAATAATAAGATCAGGCTGGAGGTTTTGGAATGAAAAAGCTGGAAGGAAAGAAAATAGCTCTGCTGGGGTCAAGAAAAATTGAAGAAATAAGCAAAATCGTTGAAAACATGGGGGGCGTTGCCATCAGCAGGCCTGCGCAGGGAACGTCCTTGCGAGTAGACACAAAATTGAAAGAACATATTGAACTCATTTCATCAGGCGAATTCGATTGGATTCTTTTCACAACTGGAATCGGGGTCGAGACCTTGTATAATACCGCTCAGGAAATTGCAAAGGGAGAAGAATTTATTAAGGTTCTTCAAAATTCCCAAATTGCTGCAAGAGGGTATAAAACAGTCAATATGTTAAAAAAGCTGGGTGTTGCATCACAGGTCCGGGATGATGATGGAAGCACAGCCGGACTGATCAGAAGTCTGGAAGCTTATTCCCTGAAGAACAAGAAAGTGGCTCTTCAGCTTCATGGCGATCCCGCTCCAAAGCTGATACAGTGGCTTGAGGAGCAGAAAGCCCAATCTGAAGAAATTTTGCCCTATATCCATCATCCGCCTGAAGCGGAAGTAATGGAGAAACTTCTTTCGGAGCTGCTGAATGGAGAGTTGGATGCAGCAGTTTTTACAAGTACCCCGCAGGTGCGAAATTTAATTCAATTTGCCCGTGAACAAGGTGCTGAAGATCGCCTGCAAAAAGCTTTCTCTGAAAAAGTAATTGCGCTGGCAGTCGGAAAAGTAACAGCACAGGCTTTATATGATGAAGGAATTGACCGCGTTATTTTTCCGGAACATGAGAGAATGGGCAGCGCAATTGTTGAACTGGCCAACCACTATCAAAAAATCTCTGTGGAATAAAAAGAGACAAAGGGGTGGGGGTTTTTGGCCGATTAGGTGAGGAAGCGGAAGCGCTTGTGGAACATGAAATTCCTTTTGAAATTGTACCAGGAATATCTTGAGGAATTGCAGCGCTGAGGATGTCATGAAAGAAGAGGAAGTGACAGAAAAGGATCCCGTTTTGCAGTACCTTGGAGACATTAATCCTATACTTGAAAAAATTAGCAAGAATAAGGGGGACCTTGAAAGGGTTATAGAGCTAAGCAACGACCCAACAATTTTGCATCGGCTGAATACCTTGAAACTGTTCAACTAATTTGCTTTGATTTGTCCAAAAATATTGCAGCGTTTAATGAATTGGACCCTGGAGAGAATCCTGACATTGAAAGTCTTGTATTACCATTAGAAAATGCAATGTTAGACCTAACTTTCGCAGCAGATAATTATCCTTTGGCGGTTCAAAATAATGATTCGGAATTGCTTAATCAGTGCTCCGACGCATTAATAAATAGCGAATTCTTTTTCGGCTCAGCAAAGGGATCTGCAATGGAATTATTTAAGAAAAATTTAGATGAACAAGAATGACCGGCTATATAAGTAACGGGCTCTCTTATGGGAGGGGATTATTTGTCAAAGAAAGCGAATATCTGTTTTTTAATCAGCATTATTTTCACAATTTTTCTATTAGGCTGCACAATTAAAACCCCTAATGAGTTTGACTTAAATCAACTTAATAGAGTAGATGTTGAAGTGGTTAAAGCAGATGAAAGTTATGAAGAGGCTGTAATGATTACTGATGAAGAAACAATAGACGTGTTAAGAAAAACATTCAAACAAATTAAGTGGGAACCAAATGCAGAACCTAAAATGGCTAAAAAAGAAGATGTAAAGGCAACCTTATTTTTCAGGTATGATGAGAATATGCCTGAAAGGTTATTTGAATACCAAGTTTGGTTCAATCTAAGTAATGATAAGGCAACGATAATTAGCAACAATGTAAAAGAAGGGTATGGAACTTTAGATAAAGGCAATGCACAAACATTAGAAAGTATTTTACTCAACAAATAAAAGAGCAGGGAATTCCTGCTCTTAGGCTGTCGAGAAACTGTCGACAGCCTTTATTTTGCAAAGAAGGGCAGTTGCTAAAGCCACTTCCAACATTACGAAGGAACAAATCGTGGCCGCCTATCAAAAGGCGGAGAAGAAAAAACAAACCACGAGGAACAGGCGTCCGAGCCGGAACCAGAAGCGAAAGAAGAGGTTGAACTTTGGAATCCCTGTAACACACCGTGAATATGGGATTTCCTTTGCAATAGTATCTGCCCATGATAAATCGAAAGAAGGGAAGCCAGTTTTTGATTGGAAGGGGTTAGTCTCAAGCGTAGACACTATTGCCTTTTACATTGGAGTATCCAATATTTCGTATATTGCAGAGAACCTTATCCTCCACGGCAAGCCGGAAGAAACACCAGTCATCCTGATTCAGTGGGGAACTTTTGGCAGACAGAAAACATTGAAAGGGACATTAGGGGATATTGCCGAGAAAGTAAAGGAAACAAGGATGCTGAATCCGGCTATTCCTTTAGTTGGCGATATTGTTTCATTAAGAGATAAATTAAAATGGTTTGAAAACAAGCCGCTATACGGAAGGCAAATTCTTATAGCACGAACAGGCACTGCACAAAGCCCTTTGGCAGCACATTTAAAAGAACAGGGGGCTGATGTGATCGAGTTCCCCAAATGGAAGAAAAAAGAGGTTCCTATAAATGAAAAAATACTCAATCAGCTTTTCACGTATGAAGGCATTTTATTCACCTCCCCGGAATGCACGAATGAGTTCTTTGATTTATTGATTAATAGAAATATAGATATAAAAAATGTACGGGCTGAGTTATTCCACATGTCCAATAAATCATTGAAAGTCCTGAAGGAATGGGGATTTATTGAGTCTGGTGGCTATTATGGCATAGAGGCAGGTGATCTGTTAAAAAAGCTTACAGTTGTTTGTATGGGTAACAATTCAGATCAGCGAATAAAAGCATCTGGTTATAGATCTGATTCTATCCTGCCAGAACCAAATGTGTCAGAATTAACAAAGGTATTTATTCGGGGGAAAAGGCTGGAAGGCATGGTAAGTATATGAGGCTTTTGGATAGTACCCCTGACTAAGTGTCTGTTATCATTCTTTATGGAAATTTTCCTGAACATATTGAAAGGATCTCCAAATCTTGCTATTATTGCAACGTAAACGTTTTCTCAACGAGTTATAAAAGTTAATTAAAGCAGGTGGGATATGTCTTATACCATCAAAGATGTTGCAAAGAAAGCAAATGTCTCTATTGCAACAGTTTCCAGAATCCTAAATGCCCAGAGCGGTTATTCTGAAAAAACGAAGATAAGGGTCTTGCAGGTAATTGAGGAATTGGGATATCAGCCAAATGCAATTGCGAGGGGTTTAATAAATAAGCGAACTCATACGATTGGGGTTCTATTCCCAAAACTGTCAAGTTCACTGGTAACAGACTTGCTTGATGGAATTGAAAAAGCCGCAGGGATAAGCGGTTCCAGTGTAATTGTCTGCCACACAGAATATAATGGTGAAAAGACATTGAAATACCTCCAGCTATTATCTGAAAAGCGGGTAGACGGGATTATTTTTGCAAGTGAGGTATTAAGAGAAGAGTATTATCAGTTTCTTAAGAAATCCAATATACCCATCATTTTACTTTCGACAGAATCGCCATCCTTCTCAATCCCGCATGTAAAGGTCAATGACTTTCATGCTGCCTATTCGGCTGCCAGCTATCTGATTGAAAAAGGGCATAAAAACATAGGTATGATCAGTGGGAATAAAGAGGATATGATTGCAGGTAAACCCAGAATTGAGGGTTTTCAAAAAGCACTGGCTGATGCCCATATCCCTTTGAGTGAAGAAAATGTTGTATATAAGAAGGGATTTAGCTTTCCTGATGGTGTGGAGGGTCTAAAGGAATTACTAAAACAGTTTCCCAGCGTAACTGCCTTATTTGCTGCCAGTGATGAAATTGCTATTGGTGCATTATCTGCAGCCTATCATTTGGGAATAAAAGTACCTGATGAACTGTCTATTATCGGCTATGATAATCTGAATATAGCTTCCATGTCCATACCACCTTTAACAACTGTGAGCCAGCCGTTAAAAGAAATGGGCGAGACTGCAGCAGGAATGCTCTTTAAGCTCCTTGAAACAGGGAAAGCACCAAATAGCATATTAATGCCTCATCAGATTATTGAAAGATTCAGTGTGAAAGAGAGGATTTAATTCTCTTTCTTTCTTTTTTAGCATGAACGTAAACGTTTACCTTATTGGATAAAGTGGTTCACTGCCTAGCTGGACAGTTATCTATAAAAATTTTTTTATTTGATTGGAGTTGTAAACATTGAATAAAGCATGGTGGAAAGAAAGCGTCATTTATCAAATATATCCAAGAAGCTTTAACGATTCCAATGGGGACGGCATTGGCGATATCAACGGAATCACAGAAAAAATCCCTTATTTAAGCGAACTGGGGATTGATGTTATCTGGCTATCCCCAGTTTATAAATCGCCTAATGATGATAATGGCTATGACATCTCAGATTATCGGGATATCATGGATGAATTCGGCACAATGCTGGACTTCGACATAATGCTTTCAAAAGCACATGGGCATGGAATAAAGATCATGATGGACCTGGTGGTCAATCACTCTAGCGATGAACACGATTGGTTCCGGGAATCACGAAAATCCAAAGATAATCCATATAGAGACTATTATATCTGGAAAAAAACAGACAATGGCGAACCTCCAACGAATTGGGGCGCTGCATTTGGCGGAAGTGTATGGGAATATGATGAACAAACAAGCGAATTTTATTTGCATCTTTTCAGCAAAAAACAGCCTGATTTGAATTGGGAAAATCCTGTGCTAAGAAATGAAGTGTATGAGATGATGCGCTTTTGGCTAGACAAAGGCATCGATGGATTCCGGATGGATGTCATCAACTTCATTTCCAAAGATTCAAGCTACCCTCAGGGAGAAATCCGCGAAGGTCATAAATACGGGGACGGCAGCAAGTATTATATGAATGGTCCAAGAATCCATGAGTTCCTCCAAGAAATGAACAAAGAAGTGCTTAGCCAATACGATACAATTACGGTCGGCGAAATGCCGGGTGTAACAGTCGAAGAAGGAAAGCTCTATACAGGAGATGACCGCAGCGAATTGAATATGGTTTTTCATTTTGAGCATGTGGGCCTTGGAGACGGCCGATTCGGGAAATGGGATCCGCACCCTTGGAGGCTGACCGAGCTAAAAGAGATTTTTAACAAATGGCAAAAGGGTCTGGAAAAGGGAGGATGGAACAGCTTGTATTGGAGCAACCATGACCAGCCGCGAGCTATTTCCAGATGGGGAAATGACTCTGAAGAACACCGTGTAACTTCTGGTAAGATGATTGCGACTTGCCTGCATTTGATGCAGGGGACACCTTATATTTATCAGGGCGAAGAAATCGGCATGACAAACGTCAAGTTCGATAATATCAACGATTACCGAGATATTGAAACGTTAAATGCGTACCGTGACCTCACATCAGATTCCTTAACTCATGATAAAATTTTTAAAGGTATCCATGAGCGCAGCCGTGATAATGCGAGAACTCCTGTTCAGTGGGATGCAAGTCCGAATGCAGGCTTTACGGACGGAACCCCTTGGATCAATGTGAATCCTAATTATGAGAAGATCAATGCAGAAGCTGCAGTAAAAGATGAAGATTCTATCTTCCATTATTATAAGAAGCTAATCCAGCTTAGAAAGCAGAACGAAGTGATTGTATACGGCACATTCGACTTAGTCATGGAAGGTGATGAACAGATATTTGCCTTTACAAGGACGCTTGGTGGAGACCAGCTGCTTGTGATCTGCAACTTCAGCAACTGCACTCCTATTTTTAAGCTCCCTGGAAATGTCCGTTATACTTCAAAGCAATTATTGATTTCTAATCTGACTGCCGATGAAAACGAACCAATTGAAGAATTTCCGCTCATGCCTTATGAGGCAAGAGTATACCGTTTGAAGAAATAATGAGAGTGACTGTTTAGGGACTTTTTTACAAAGAAAATAAGGAGAGGCAGTGAATAATAAAAAGTGGAGGTCAGAGAATTGGCAAGGGCATTTTCAATTGCTCAGGGCCAGTTCTCTTTTTTGTTGACAAAATTTTCTGATGGACTAGTATGATTTTATAAGAAGAAGGAGGACCTTCAATGAATATTGTAGAATATTCCTGGGTTGGGAGTCAGGATCCGTACGTGGATGTAATAAACATTCAACATGTCGGAAGAATGGTATTAGGTCGTTTCGGCGGTAACAGCACAGCAGGACAATACAAAAATGAAGACGGCTGCCTGTTGTGGTCAAGTGAAAGCCAAGATTGGGAGTTTACTGTTTTACTGGATGCCCATACAACAGCAGAAAGTGCTGAGTTGGTTGTTAATACGGTCAAATCATTGAAAACAGAAATCGTCACTTTATTAATGATGCCGCCTGTGAAAGCATTTGAACAGGTTGGTGGATTACTGCTCAATAAATTTAAAAGTCAGGATTTCAAGGAGGAATGCAGAAGGATAAAAGGAGAAACAGCTTTTTTATGTGTGATCAGAAAAGGCTCTTTTCTTTGGTGGCTATCAATCGGGGATTGTATTTTACATTTATTCCACCCGGAACTGGCTGCTTTTGACGAATACCAGCAAAACCACCGAAGCTTTTATGAGTGGGTAGGAAGAGTCAATACGTTTGAATTGCCTGTTCCCTGTTTTAGCACGGGTACTAAGGAGATGAGAAAAGGAAGGAATCATATTTTTTTAACAACAGATGGGTTGACAGAATGTTCTAATACCAACTTTGATGACCCAAAAGAAATATTTAATCTATTCAGCAAGTGCAGCAATGAGGAAGGGGTTCGAGAACTTTTAAATTTTATAAAAGATAATGGTGTTCGGGACAGTACGACCATTATATCCTGGAAAATTAATGCAGAGCATGAGGGAAGCCAGCCCAGCAGCTGATTTGACAGATTCTTGGTAGAAAACTGGCAAAGTAAAAGGAGTTAGACAGACAACAAATGAGAATCTGGATGAATAACACCGAAAATAACCCCCTCTAAAAGCAATTGTCCCCAAAAAATCCGGCAACCATAGAGCATCATTCCTTTCTCCTAAACCATCCCTATGCTATCATTAACAAATAGTCTATTCTGGGAGGATACATCTTTGAAAAAGGGCTTACTTGAAGAAGCAGCAGACTTTATAAAAATATATTATGGTGAACTGAACAAAAGTCCTGCTGAATTAAATACCAGACTAAGGGAAATCGAACAATCAATTTGTGAGCACGGGTTTTATGAACATACTTTTGAAGAACTGGAATTTGGTGCAAAGGTCGCCTGGAGAAATAGCAATCGCTGCATTGGGAGATTGTTTTGGGATCAGCTGAATGTTTTGGACAAGCGGAGTGCTAAACAAGAGGATGAAGTATTTTCTGCTCTATTTGATCATATTCAATTTGCTGCAAATAAGGGGAGAATCAGGCCGGTCATTACCATTTTCCCCCAGGACACATCCGATGATAAGATGAGAATTTGGAATCACCAATTAATCAGGTATGCTGGCTATGAGACAGAGTTTGGCATAATTGGCGATCCTCATTCCATCCCTTTTACCAAGCAATGCATGCAATTGGGCTGGGAGCCGAAGTACGGGAAATTCGATGTGCTGCCATTGGTTATACAGATTAACGATCAGACGCCACAACTAAGGGAGATACCAGAAGAACTGATTTTGGAAGTAGAGATTCATCATCCAGAATACAATTGGTTCAGTGATCTCAGTCTAAAATGGTACGCAGTTCCGATGATATCGGATATGAAACTGGAAATCGGGGGAATTTCCTATAAAGCGGCCCCATTCAATGGATGGTATATGGGTACTGAAATCGGTGCGAGGAATCTGGCAGACGATTTCAGATATAATATGCTCCCGCAAATTGCCACATTGATGGGTCTCGATACCAGGACGCATTCTTCGCTTTGGAAAGATCGGGCTCTGGTTGAATTGAATGCAGCCGTGTTGCATTCTTTTAAAAACGACGGGGTCAGTATAGTAGACCATCATACTGCTGCACAGCAATTTAGAAAATTTGAGGAAAACCAAAAGAGCCAGGGTAGAGATCTGACCGGTGACTGGACCTGGCTAATCCCGCCGGTATCCCCTGCGGCCACACATATTTTTCATAAACAATATAATAATGAAGTAAAAACGCCTAATTACTTCTATCAGGATACTCCTTATCAAAAATAAACGCCGGCATCCGAATGCCGGCTATCCTTATTGATTACTTTATTTCATCGACACTGGTTCTCCTGTCCGTTTTCTCAGGAGGAATCTTGGAAAGCTGGTCCATAGGCTCCATCATAGATTCAAAAAGATTTCCTTCTACCTGTTTCTGTTCATCCCTACTCTTCGGCTGAATGTTCTCACGTCTATCCATCTTTTTACACCCCAAATAATATTTTTTCATAGAGTTTGCTTATGGCTTCATTATTATTCCAAAAACCGTAAAGTCAACAGGTTAAATTCCCTGCTAATGGAAATAATGGAGGGTAAAAGATCTTTCGGAGAATAACGTATGACAAATATTTTAATAATTGCAATTCTGGCTATGATTACTATATTATTTATCATGTTAATTTTCATGCTAATCGGCTGGCGCTGGATTATGAAGCGGCTTGTTAAGCAGGCAGGTAAAATTATTATGACAGATAGCTACCAGGAGAATCTAATAGAACTGATTCCTGGTTTTAAGCACATGGGTATTCAAAATGCACTTGAAAATAACCTTCGTGCAGAAACGGGTGATGTCCTCCACCGCCCATTTGGTTCTTCGAAAAAATGGCCGCATTTTGATGAGATTACTTTTATTCCTGCACAAACGTCGCCTTTCCCCATAGACGGTGATGAGGATGTTGATGTGAAAGTGACTATCGGGCCAAAAGCAAAAAAACCGATGAAAATCAAAATCCCTCTGATGATTAGCGGAATGGCCTATGGAATCGCATTGAGTGAGCAAGTGAAAATTGCGCTGGCCACAGCTGCCAAGAATACAGGAACTGCCATCAATTCCGGTGAAGGAGGGATCCTTCCTGAAGAGCTGGAAAATGCGGGGAAGTATATCCTTCAGTTCTCCAAGACTGAGTGGGGAAAGGAAGAAAAGACCATCAAACGTGCGGATATGATTGAAATTAAGCTGGGGCAGGGAGCTGTAATGGGGATGGGGGGAAACATATCTCCTGAAAATTTAACTGGCCGTGCAAGGGAAGTAATGGGGTTAAAGGAAAATGAAACTGCCCATATAATGGAGCACTTTTTTGATAAACAGACATTGAAGGATTTAAAAGAACTGGTGGATGAACTCCGCAAAATGACTGGAGGTGTTCCAATCGGTGCAAAAATAGGGGCAGGAGGAAAGATAGAAGAAGACATTGATCATTTAATTGAAATGGGCGTTGATTTTATAGCGGTTGATGGGGGACAGGGAGCATCTGTCGGTGCGCCGCCTTTATTGGCAGATGATTTTGGGATTCCAACATTACATGCTCTCATCCGTGCTTCTAATCACCTTGAAAAACGAAAAAAGAAGGGAGAAATCAGTTTAATTATTTCAGGGGGACTTTTTACACCAGGCCATTTCTTAAAAGTCCTTGCGCTTGGAGCGGATGCTGTCTATCTTGGGTCCGTCATGGTGTTTACTGTTTCCCATAAGCATACTCTGAATGCTCTTCCTTTTGAACCGCCAACACAGTCTGTCTGGAACGAGGGTAAATTCAAGGATACTTTTAAAATCGAAGATGGGACAAAATCTGCAGAAAAGTTTTTAACCGCAAGCACGGAGGAAATCAAAATGGCATTGCGTGCAATGGGGAAAAAGTCATTAAAAGATTTATCCAAAAAAGATCTTGTGTCTTATGATGAGCTGACGGCTAAAATGATAGAAATTCCATTTTCATTTGAATCATGGGAGGACAAAGCGAATAAAACTGATTAGCAGCCTGGCTTAAGGGAGCCAGGCTTTCTGTTATTCATCAATATCTCTCTTAACTTTGGATTTTTGCGGCGGCTGAAACCGATGCGGGTTTTGTGTTCTTAAATACACTGGCCTTAATGGCTGAAACGGGAATCTGAGAAAAGAATCTTTCAGGTCCCGGTATCTAGGCGGATAAAATGGCTCTAAAAAAGGTCTGCCTAAAGAAGTCAGTCTGATCATATGAGTCAGCAAAATGCAGGAGCAAAATAACACGCCTACAAAACCCCATAAGTTAGCGAAAAATAAAAATGGAAATCTAAGGAAGCGAATGGTGTTGTTCATCTTATATACAGGTGTTGTAAATGCTGCCAGAGCAGCCAGCGCGATTATGATTAACAGGACATTACTTGTCAGGCCAGCCTGCACCGAGGCAGTCCCAATGACGATACCACCTACGATACCGATTGTCTGGCCGACTTTTGTAGGCAATCTGGCTCCGGCCTCTCTTAAAAGCTCTATGACCAGTTCGAGCATTAAGGCCTCATAGAACGGAGGCAGGGGAATATGCTGTCTTGAAGACACCAGAGTTCCCAATAAATCCGTTGGTATCAGTTCCATATGATAGGTAAGTGTAGCTACATAAATGGACGTAATCTGTATGGAAAAAATAACAGAGAATGCCCGCAATACTCTTACAAATGAAGCCACAGGCCAATTAAAAAAATAATCTTCGAATGAAATGAAGAATTCAGAAAACGTTGTAGGGGTAATCAGCACATGGGGCGAACCATCTATGGCTATTACAATCTTCCCTTCAGCTAGGACAGCAGCTGCCCTGTCCGGCCTTTCTGTATCCAGCAGCTGGGGGAAAGGAGAGTTCTTATTATCTGAAATGAGCTGTACAATATAAGAACTGTCAGTGATTTCATCAAAATCGATATTTTCGATTCTTTCTTTAACCATATTGACATAATCCACATTTGTGATTCCCTCAATATAGAGAACGGCCACAATTGTTTTGGAAATGCTTCCGACCGTATATTCTTCAATGATCAGTTCGGGTATTGGCAGCCGTTTGCGGATCAAATTTAAATTATTGCTTATGGACTCCACAAATGCTTCCTTCGGTCCTATTACAGTCTGCTCGACTTCAGGATGTGACAGCTCTCTGTCATATGTGCGCTTAGCTGCCATAAATGCGGCTTTTTGCTTTTCTGCTTCCGCTGTAATCATCACATAGCCATTCAAGAGCAAATGTTCCGCGTTTGAAAGATCCTCGCAAATCTGTATGCTTGCAGATGGCAATAGCTTTTTTAAATCATCGATTTTGGTGAATTCACCCTGAAGCAGCTGAGGGAGCAGACTCTTGGTGATCATTTTTTGGTCTGTCAAAGTTTTAAAATGGATAAAAGAAAAACAGATGCCTGTTTTTCTATTGCTATAGATTCGTTTTTGAAAATCATGAGACCGTGAAAACGACTTTTCAAGCTCGTCAAGCTCTATCTCAGATACAGGTCTTTTCTTTTTTAATTCTTTTTTCATTCATCAATCACCATTTTGTTTCGGCATTATGTGTTAGTGTTTCCGTTTTTGGAAGGATTATGAATGAATATGGGGAATAGATAAATAAAAAAAGCCTACATGAAATGGCAGGCTTTTGGAGATTACACGGGTTCTTCTTCCGGCTGTTTAAAGCAGGCAGAAACAAGATTTTCAAGATTCTCAAATTCTTTTGTATCTAAAGAAGAAATGCAGCTGCGCAAAGATTGCAGTGCGCTGTCAATGAGAAACTTTCTTGGATTTTTTGAATGTACCATTTCTTCCTGGATAAAGTTCAGAAGATCCCTGCAATGATTTTTCTCCTGATCCTGAATTGATTTCCTTAATGTTAATATGGAATGGCAAAGATTGTGTACATCATTCCGGTTTGTATTTCTAAATCTATTTTCAATCAGTTCAGGTTTCAGCAGAAAATCCCCGGTCGAGCTTACTTCATCCACCACCTTTGTGATTCTTGCTACACTATATCGGATAACCTGATTGATGTCTGATTGAGATTCGAAGAAATTGGTATAGTACTTTACATTATGATGGAGAATTCCAAGGAACATAATGGCGCAGTCCAGTAAATAAGGTTTCTTGTCCTCTCCAAAGATTTCAACAAACCGGTTGAAAATCCAATCCACCATCCTTAGCTGCCCTTCTTTAATAAACTGCTTGAGTTCAGGGTCGTTTGATACAAGCACTTCATCAAACAGAGCCACCAGCTTATTCGTCCTATTCATATTCATTTGAAATTCGATCTGCTGTGTGAATACTTCTATGCTGCCAGGATCCTGTCCAATAAGGAGCTTATTCCGTTCAGAATCCATTTTTTTATGCAGTGTTTTGAAAATGGCCATAAGCAGCTCGTTTTTCGAGGAAAAATAATTATAGAAAGTTCCTTTTGAAATTCCGCTGTATTCTAAGATATCCTGAATGGATGTTGCCTGAAAGCCTTTTTCCAGGAATAGTTCATGAGCTTTTTTTATTACAAGGAGTTTCCTGTCATTCATTTATAATCACCTGTCATTTATTTTGAACTGTGTGTATAATCTAATAGTACATCATTCTAATAATTTACACAAACCCTCTATTTAACAAGGTTTTTTTTGTTGCAAAAATTGTACTCATGGTATATTATATGATTTGTGTGTAACGAGAGTATAAAAGAATGAACTGATTGTACAGGAGGAAATACAATGGAACATGCAATAAATAATAAAACAGAAACAGATCGTCCGCCCTATGGGATTCTGGCTGTTTTAATGATTGGGGCATTTATTGCCTTTTTGAATAATACATTATTAAATATTGCCTTGCCATCAATCATGGCAGATTTAGAAATTGAAGCGGCAACAGTGCAGTGGCTGACTACCGGCTTTATGCTGGTTAATGGTATTTTGATTCCGGCTACTGCCTTTTTAATTGAAAAATATACAGTCCGCAGGTTATTTATCGTGGCAATGGGACTATTTACTATTGGTACGCTTGTAGCAGGTGTTGCTCATGGTTTCCCGGTATTGCTTGCAGGCAGAATGCTTCAGGCATCTGGATCGGCGATAATGATGCCTTTATTGATGAATGTTATGCTGATCAGCTTTCCGGTGGAAAAACGCGGCGCGGCTATGGGTGTTTTTGGGCTGATCTTAATGTTTGCCCCTGCAATTGGGCCAACTCTTTCAGGATGGATAATTGAACATTATGATTGGAGAATGCTTTTCCACTTCCTTTCACCGATTGCAGGTGTCATCCTAGTGCTTGGTGCCATCATGCTGAAAGATAAAAAGGATAAAGTAAATATTCGTTTGGACCTATTTTCTCTTATCCTCTCAAGTGCTGGTTTTGGCGGAATACTGTATGGATTCAGTTCTGCAGGAAACAAGGGCTGGGACAGCCCGCATGTTTATTTGACAATTGCAATAGGAGCCATCAGCTTAGTGTGGTTTATTTTGAGACAGTCTAAAACTGATCGTCCAATGCTCAACTTTGGCGTCTATAAGTACCCGATGTTTGCATTGTCATCAGCCATCAGTATGACGGTAAATATGGCGCTGTTTTCAGGCATGATTCTGATTCCGATTTATGTTCAGACACTAAGGGGAATCTCACCGCTGGATGCAGGATTGATGATGCTTCCTGGAGCCATTGTTATGGCTGTAATGTCGCCATTAACCGGCAGACTGTTCGATAAAATCGGTGGCCGGATCCTGGCGATTATTGGCTTGGCCATTACAGTGGGAACTACTTATGTATTCAGCAGGCTGACTCTGGAAACAACCTATACACAGCTCATCATTCTGAACTCTATAAGGATGTTCGGAATGTCCATGGTCATGATGCCTGTATCTACAAATGGGTTAAACCAGCTGCCAAGGCGCCTGTATCCGCATGGTACAGCGATGAACAACACATTAAACCAGGTGGCTGGAGCCATTGGTACAGCATTATTGGTGACAGTCATGTCAACAAGAACAGAAACACATGCTGCCGAAATTGCAAAGGAGGCCATGAAGGGCGGGGCTATGGCTAATGGCGGTCAAATGACCGAAGCCGCTATGGCGGAAATGCAGCAGCAAGTATTAACGAAAGCCATGCTTGAAGGAATCAATGACGCCTTCTTCGTAGCAACCTTTATCGCTGCAGCTGCACTGGTCCTGGCTTTCTTCATCAAACGCGCAACTCCAATGGAAGACCCAATTGAAGATACTAAACAGGAAAATATGATGCCGAAATTGGCAAAGAATTAACGGGCAGAGGGGGAATCTTAGGATTCCTCCTTTTTTATTATTAGAAATGGAAAAAGCCTGCGAATGCACATATCGCAGGCTTTTCTTATCTATTTCTTCCTACTAATTTAATTGATTGATGCCCGCTGTGAGGGTGAGGTGAAAACAAAATATAATCCAGATACAGAGATTCCAGCTTTCGGTCACTTAAGCTAAACAAGTTTTGATTATGCTGGAATTTAGATAGTGATAATAAATTGCTAATTAATGTTTCTCTGTTCAGTGGCATGTTATGAACCCTCCTTGGTGCTATTTATTGATTTTATTTTAATTCATATTTATCCGATTTGTCAAGTAGGGATTAACATCTAGAATTTACCTGCCAACTAAACGAATTATTAGAATTTTCAGCTTTCTATCATGCTATTATGCTAGAATATCTCTAATGAGTTCATTTGAAAAAGGGGATTAGTATGAATGATACAGCACTTTTCATAAATAATCATTTGCTGGATTTAATTTTTGAAAGTACATATTATGGAATTGTGATTGTTGTTGCAGATGGCATCATCCAGTATATGAGCAATAATTATTGTATTTTTCTTGAAGTCCACCGAGACCAGCCACTCCGGATATGGTAGCGCCGATGTTCATCGAAAACTTTTTCCCGCCGGTGGTAGCAGGAATCATTTTTGCTGGTGTAATGGCAGCGATCATGTCGACGAGCGAAGCATTTCTTCTTGTTACAAGCTCGTCAATTGTAAGAGATATTTATCAGCAGATTATTAAGAAAGGTGAGAAATTGCCAGAGAAAAAGGAATTAGCATTATCCAGATGGTGTACTCTTGCCATCATTGCTGTCACATTCCTGCTCTCCATTAATCCGCCTGATCTCGTTGGCTGGCTGGGGAATGCATCCTGGGGAATTTTCTCAGCATCATTGCTGCCTGTATTAAGCATCGGCCTATTGTGGAAGCGCGCCACCAAGACTGCCGCTATTTGTTCATCAGCTTTAGGATTCATCTCCAGCCTTGGACTATACATTCTGAAGGTAAAGGGAATTTATGTTCCTGCACTTGATACAGGGGCGATTGCCATGATTATCTCAACCGTATCCCTAGTTGGAATCCCCCTCATCACAAAACCGGCATCAAGCCCAATCTTTGAAGAGAAGCACCCAAGAAAAGCGGCAAAAACTGAAGAACCAGCTGCAGCTAACTTCTCATAAAATGCTTCTGGCTATTTAAAAAGGTACAACTTAACTTGCAGCGAGGCAGGAATACCTCATTACGCAGGTGAATACAATTAGAAAATGGAAACAACTTCCTGAATGGAAAATGGAAGAATTTAAGAAAAGCTGGGGGAAAAATGACTAAGCGAAAATGGGGAATTTTACTTTTGTTGGTTTGCTGTTTGATAGGGTTGGCAGGGTGCTCGGATAAAACTTCCGGCGAAAACGAGCCAAAGAAAAAGGCAGAGGAAGAGAAGGTAAAAGAAGAACAAACTAAGGAGGAGGCGATGGCAGAGGAGCAGGCCAAAGAGGAAGAGAAGAAGGAAGAAGTAAAACCGGTTGTGGTTAATGTCATCGATCCGAATACGAAAGCTGTACTTAAAACCTTCAGCCCTGCTGAGATGGGATTTGGAGGTGGCGATGAAAAATATAAGGCAGAGCTAGCCCAATGGGCAAAAGAAATTGCTCGAGATACAGATACAAAGCAAGGTTATGACCAAAGGATGACCCTTGATAAAATAGGACCGAATGGGAAGATAATCAAAGGGCAGCCTGAAATCATCCTTGAGGAAAGTGAATTGGTGCAGAAGATTTTTGATTCGTCTGTAAGCGGAGGCAATGTGGAACTGCCGCTCTATGTATCCGAAAGCGGGTATGATCCTGCAGATGTACCGCATTTAGGTGAAGTAGTCGTCGCGTCATATTCAACCCATTTCAACAGCGGTGTAGCAGGCAGAACAAAAAATATTGAGCTATCAGCTGAAGCCATTAATAATATCATCCTTGGTGTCGGAGATCATTTTTCTTTTAACACCACTGTCGGCCCAAGTGATGAAGCACATGGATATCAGCCTGCCGAAGAAGCTATTAATGGCAAGCTCGTCATGGGCATTGGCGGGGGAATTTGCCAAACATCTTCCACCTTATTTAATGCCGTCGATAAAGTCGGGGTCAGCTATGTCGAAAAACATCATCACTCCGTAACGGTGGGTTATGTTCCAAAGGGCAGGGACGCAACCGTATCCTATGGAGGAAAAGACTTTAGATTTGAAAACACTACTGGCATACCTCTTCTTGTAAAAGCAAACTTTGGAAATGGTGTTTTAACGATAGAAATAAGAACGGCGAAAAAATATGAGGGATTACTGAAGCAAGCAATTTAGCTGGCAGCAGGCACTTATATCCATTTTATCAACTGGTATAGGTGCCTGTCCTGTTTCGTTCTTTTATTAAAAGTTTTAGAATAATTTGCTGAAAAAATAAGCAAATAGCGGAGGGGTTTGTCCACACCATATCGATAACATTTAATACAATAATATAGAAGATCTCCTCCCTAAGGATCTTTGGTCTGCATAGTCGCCGTTAATCTGCCAGCCGGATTAGCGGCATTTTCTTTTGGATGAACTTGTTAAATTCTATGAATCTCAATTAAATGCTGGGACAAAACAAACTGTATCAGATGTTAAATTTGCTCAGACTGCTACTTTAATCATCACCATGGGAGCCATTTTGGCTGCTATGGCAATCGCATATTTTATTAGCAGAATGGATTTCCAGGCCAATTAACTTAGCTTCAGCTGCTATTGACAGGCTTGCAGGAGGAGACTTAGGCCAAAGAGAAATCAAAGTGAAAAACCGGGATGAACTAGGCAATTTTATATCATCATTAAACAAGATGGTAATAGATTTGCGGTCTGTGGTCAGTCTGGTCAGAAGCACATCAGATCAAGTTGCGTCCAGCAGTGAGGGTCTCGGCTGCGAGTGCAGAGCAAAGTTCTTTAGCTTCCGAACAGGTTGCAGCTATTTCGCAAAAAAATGCTTTTGGCACTGAACAGCAGCTTTATCGTTTCAGGGAAGTTTCTTTAGCAGTAGAGGAGATAGCTTCAGGAATGCAGGGGATTTCTTCAAGCAGCGAGCTGATGCTTGAAGCAGTGGAAAAAACTGATTTCTTAACCAAAAAAGGGACAAAGTCAGTCAATAATGTTGTTAGGCAAATGAACGAAATAAACACTTCAGTAGGAAATGCTACACAGTATATTTATACGCTTGAATCACGATCAAAAGAAATCAGCAATATCGTGGAAATGATCACCACTATCGCTGAGCAGACCAATTTGCTTGCTTTGAATGCAGCCATTGAAGCTGCAAGGGCAGGTGAACATGGCAGGGGCTTTTCGGTTGTAGCCGATGAAGTTCGTAAACTGGCAGAGGGTTCCAAGCAATCTGCAATCCAGATTCAGCAAATGATTGGACTTGTTCAGGAAGAAACCAGTCTGGCCGTTCAGGCAATGGATCAAAGGAATGAACAGGTAAAAGAAGGACTTGAAGATACAATGGAAGCAAGTGCTGCCTTTGCAGAAATAGCTCATTCAATAGGTGATGTAACAAGCAAGGTAGAGGGGGTTTCTTCATGAGTTGAAGAACTGACAGCATTAAGCAGCCAGATCATTGAAGTCATGACAAATGTGAGGGACATTTCAGAGAAAAATGCAGCAGCTTCACAGGAAACTTCGGCTGCAACTGAAGAACAGCTCGCCACAATGGAAGAAGTATCATCATCAGCCGGCTCACTTGCAAAACTAGCAGAAGAATTGCAGAAAGTTGTTTCGCTTTTTAAATTATAAAAGGGACTCAGCAGAGTCCCTCAGCTTGTTGAGAAAGGGGTATTTTTCTCAACGAAGTTTACATTAAGAAATAAAATACCAAAGGAAACATTAACTTTTCTTGTTTAATTAAAGATCGCCATGCACTTATCCTAGCTTTGCCAGGTGCATGGCGATCTTTTTCATATTCTGGCAAGCTGCGGTGAGAAGCACCTGCTCGCTTGCATTATGCAGTCCCCGAAACCGGCAATAGCGAAGCCCATGCAGCTCTTTTGAGTCTGCGAAGCTTCGCTCCACTTTTTCTTTTCTGAATTTATATAGCATCTTTCCCGACTTGGAAAGCCGGTTTAGTCTGACCTTTTCCTTATCATCCTCCCAGACATGCCGAGTCACCACTTTTACTTTATTTTTGGACCTTGTACATTGTGAAAGAAACGGACATGTTTCACATTGCTTTGGATCGGATTTATATTCTCTATAGCCTTCCCGGCTGGTTGTTCTGTAGATCAGTTCCTGCTTATTTGGACAAACGTAAAGATCCTTTTCGCTATCATAAGTGAACTTCCATTTTGGAAACAAACCGGTAGTGGGGTGGAATCGCCTATGAGCAATAACTGCAAAAATGTTCCGGTCCGATAATCCTTTACAAATCGGATTGGTAAGATAACCAGAATCAAGCGCAACAGCTTCTACCTTAAAGTCAAACCTACGGGTTTGTCTGTCCAAGCGAGAAAGATAAGGGACTGAATCATGTACATTTCCAGGGGTGACGAAAGCATCTGTAATGATATTAAATTTCATATCGGTCGTGCGGTGATCCAGATAACAGAACATTTCCTGTTTATTATCACGTGACATAAATCCACTTTCGGGATCCGTTGTGCTGACTCTAATTTTTTTAGTTTCAATTACTTCCTCTCTTTCCTTTAAGGGCTTTTTTCCATGATTCTGCCTGTCCTCTTCTACAGCTTTATCCAGTTCATCAATATAGGCACGTGTATGGGCTTTAACTTCTTCTTTGGTGAATTTATGTTTATTCGCATTAGCTTTAAGATGCGTCGAATCTGTAAAAAGAACACGACCGCCGACCATCTTATTGTTTATAGCCTGGAGGACAATTTCATCAAAGATTTCTTGAAAAATATCAGTACCTTTAAATCGATTTTGCCGATTGAAACTAATTGTAGAATGATGAGGAACAGAATCTCTGAATTTCAAACCTAAAAACCAACGGTATGCGATGTTCATTTTAATTTCCTGTTCTAATTGTCTTTCTGAACGGATGCCGTACAAATAGCCAATAAACATCATTTTGAATAGAAGCAGAGGGTCGGTTGGTCGACCGTTGTCTTCACTATAATAAGGACGAACCTTATCTAAGATAGTTGAAAAATCTATGTACTGGTCAATTTTTCGAAGAAGATGGTCCGAAGGAACAAGTTCATCTATAGAAACAAATTCAATTTCATTTTGAGAAGATTCTTTGGGTTTAAACATGTAAATTCACCACTATCTATTATGATTTATTAATTTAATTATAACATATTAACGCGGTGAATAATTAAAGTTAAATTACAAAATAAAGGCTGTCGACAGTTTCTCGACAGCCTGAGGGACTCAGCAGAGTCCCTTTTATAATTTTGCTATAATATTTTAATGGTTAAAGGATATAAGTATGGAATAAAAGGCTCCTCAATTTCTTGCCATTCCTTAATTTTAATAAGGGGAAGCTCAGTTCCATTATAGGCTTCCTTTTGTATGACTCCTCTAACTTTAACCCACATATTATCATAGAGTTCTGGAGCCTCCTCCATTTCTGAAAGAAAACCAATCATACTGGCATCTGCGACACAATGCGTAATCAAAAACCTCGAAATGACAAGCTGATTGGAAGCCAGACCCTCTTCTTTATAAATAAAACCTTGAAATTCAATTTCCCTGCCAATGAATTTATCAATATCCTTACTGATCTCCTCATAATACAAGCTAAAAACTTTATCATCCATCTTAATAGCAGGAGCCGAATACAAGTCCTTTTTTAATTGTTCAAACTCTTCATTGGATATTTCCTGTACTTCTTCATTTACAGATAGGTCATGCTCCAACTCCTCGACTTCTTCCAGCTCTTCTTCAAGGGAATAATCCTCAAGGTCAATGTCTGGTTCATCTGCTTTTTCATCAGAGCCAGCCGAAGTATTCACCTCTTGTTTTTGATTACCAAGTATGGCCAGCCCGCCTTTCTTTTCAGCAATGGAAGCATCAAGTGTCTTTGCAGGCAAGAAGAATCCTGTTAATAGAGGAAATAATATAATGGAGTATGACAATAGCTTTTTACCTGTAAAAGGTGTATCTCCATGATCATGATGATGAGAACAGCTATGATCATCATGGTGCCGGCAGTTCTCACCGTGATGATGTTCGTGCCCTTCTTCTTCTCTTTTAGAAGTCCATATCCTGGTGATCTGGATAAAAAATAAAAATAAAAACAGAATGGAAGCGGATTGACTTAAGCGGACATATTTCGGATTAATATATTTAGTTATGTCGCCTGTATAGTGAAGCTGAAAAATCAGTCCACAAAAAGCCAGTAGAATCAGCGCCCTCAATGCCTGCTGAAAATGGATCTTCATAGCAATCCTCCTATATGAAATTCTGTAAAAGAAGCAGCGTGAAAAAGACAACGGAAGCAGTCAGAGCTAATACCCCAAGAACAAACTTCATCCGAAACACACTAAGCATCATGATTGTATTTTTAAAATCGATCATCGGACCGAAGATCAAAAACCCCAGTATAGAAGACTTAGGAAATATGCTGCTGAATGAAGCACCGATAAAAGCGTCGGCCTCGGAGCATAGTGACAAAACATAGGCAAAGCCCATCATGATAAGCAAGGATACTACCGGATTATCGGCACTTTGCAGAAATGTTTTTGCAGGCATATAGACTTGTACAATGGAAGCTAATAAAGCACCAATAATTAAATATTTGGCCATGTCAAAAAATTCATCGATTGAATGAGTCAGCATCGACCAAATCCTGTCCAGGAAAGAACGATTGTTTTCACTGCTGTGGGATAAGTGGATACTTTCCTTCAATTGCCCGGACTTAAAGATAATGCTAACGCTAAAGGCAACTATAATGGCAATTAGGAATCCCAGACCCATTCTTAAGCCCGCCATTTCAAAATCGTTTCCAAAAGCCATGTATGTAGAAGCAATGACGATGGGATTAATCAGGGGTCCTGTCAGCATAAAGCCAATTGCTGCATATACTGGAACCCCCTTGGACATGAGGCGTCGGATGATGGGGACAATTCCGCATTCACACGCAGGAAAAAGGGCGCCTGCAACACAGCTCATGATAACAGCAGCCGTTCTATTTTTCGGAATCCACCTTTTTATATGGTCTTCTGTAATGAATATTTGGATAAACCCTGCAATCAGCACACCTATCAGGACAAAAGGCAATGCTTCTATTAGAATGCTGATAAAGATAACATTCAAATTTAATAGTGAAGGGGGGATATCAAAAGATAAAGCTAAGCCAGAGCTGAAAGATATGAAATATACCAGAATGGCTATCAAAATAATGCCCGTGATATCAATGATATGGCTGCGAAAAACTCTGTTCATAGTCTCCTCCTTATTTAAAAATCGTAATGATTTCGTTTTATACTCTATATTAATTTTATGAAGTTGTAAATGGGATTATGAGCATTTTGAGAGGATAGGAGAATCGAAGGATAAAAAATTTTAAGATTTCTCCTTGCAATCGTAAGATAATTTTAATATGATTTAAATCGTAAAAATTACGATTTGTGTAAATCTGAGCGCTATTCTCGAGTTAATACAGGAACTAGTCAAGAAAAAAGGTTACTTATCAATAATAAATCGTAATGAATACTATTTATCCTAAAAGGGAGAGAAATTCATGACAAAGAAGATACCTGTCACTGTACTGAGTGGCTATTTAGGTTCAGGGAAGACAACGCTGCTGAACCACATCTTACATAATCGCAGCAATAACAAAATTGCTGTCATTGTAAATGACATGAGTGAAGTTAATATTGATGCATCCATGGTAAAAAAAGGCGGTTTCTCAAGAACTGATGAAAAACTCGTTGAGCTTCAAAATGGCTGCATCTGCTGTACTCTAAGGGAAGACTTGATGATAGAAGTTGAAAGGCTGGTGATCGAGGGGGAAATCGATTATATCCTGATTGAATCTTCCGGTATCTCCGAACCAATTCCAATTGCGCAAACTTTTACTTATATGGATGAAAGTATGGGGATTAATCTTTCCGAAAGGTGCATGCTTGATACGATGGTTACAGTTGTCGATGCAAATCGATTTTGGCATGACTTTGCTTCCGGAGAAACTCTGCTGGACCGCAAACAGGGCACAGATGAAAGCGATACTCGGGAAGTTGTTGACTTATTAATTGACCAGATTGAATTCGCGAATGTTCTGGTGCTGAACAAACTGGATCTGGTTGATTCAGAAAGTGCTGATGAACTTAAAGCTGTATTAGAGAAATTAAACCCTGATGCAAAAATTATTAAAGCTGTAAATTCAGAGGTTGAATCCAAACAAATTCTTGGTACTGGCTTATTTGATTTTGAAATGGCGAGCCAGGGTGCAGGCTGGATTAAGGAGCTTAATGAGGAACATACACCTGAAACTGAAGAATATGGAATTTCATCCTTTGTATATAGAAGAATAAGGCCATTCCATCCAGAAAGATTTAGGCAATGGTTAGAGGATTTCCCTGTAGATATTGTGAGAGCCAAAGGCTTTTTCTGGCTGGCGTCCCGCAATGACATGGCCGGTCTCCTGTCTCAGGCTGGTCCGTCCATAACACTGCAAGGTGCTGGTGCATGGATTGCGGCCCTTCCGGAGATAGAAAGAGAAGAAATTTTAAAAGAAGAACCAGAACTGCTTGATAGATGGGATGAAAATTTTGGAGACAGGATGACAGAACTTGTCTTCATTGGATTGGACATGAAACATGAAGAGGTTGAATCAAGTCTGGATGTCTGTTTACTAACGGACAACGAGATGAGTTCAGACTGGAGCAGGCTGGCTGATCGGCTGCCAGCATTTAATTTAAATTTTATGGAGGAAATAAAATGAGAGTGAAAATTACTTTAACATGCACAGAAACAGGAGATCGAAACTATATCACAACCAAAAATAAAAGAAATAATCCTGATAGAATTGAATTAATGAAATACTCACCAAGGCTAAAAAAACATACCCTGCACAGGGAAACAAAATAGCATTAAGGTTTAGCACTATGGAAAACTAGCCATTGTATTCTTTAAAGATTATGTTGCTTTTAACTGTTTTTGCATATATGCTCAAATCAGGAGATAAACGGAAGGGAATTGAGATTCTACTATGTGGCAGTACTTGTAATCATTTTATGCTTAAATAGAAAAGCTATCTCATATTATGGGGATAGGTCTGTCTATAAAAAAATGATGAAACAAGGAATGCTTGCTGTGGAATCGCGAACCATGAATGAGCAGATACCTTGTTGTGTATCTGCTTTTTTACTGGAAAACAATTATCTCCAGGCTAGCCGCAGCAGGCCCTAAATGGAGGGAACGCTGAATGAAAAATCAACAGAATAAAGCTGTAATTGTTACAGGCGTCAGCAGCCATAGAGGGATCGGGGCTGCTATTTGCAGAAAGTTAGCCAGTCAAAATTTTAATATATTTTTTACTTATTTGGATTCTGAACCCCATTGGGAAAAAGTATTCAGCAAGGAAATATCGGGAATCGGGGTTGCATGCAAAGGTTTGGAAGTTGACTTATCGGACGTACAATCAGCAGAAGAGGTGCTGGAATCTGCTGCATTGACAGTTGGAAAGCCGATGGTCCTCGTTAATAATGCAGCTCATTCGACCAGAGATGGTTATCTTGAGTTTGATGCAAAAACAATGGACGAACATTATGCGGTTAATATGAGAGCCGTATTTCTTTTGTGTACAGAATTCGCTAAAAGATTTCCCGAATGGAATTTGCCTTACGGACGAATAATCAATATGACTTCCGGACAAGAGCTGGGACCTATGCCAGGTGAATTGGCCTATGCTTCTACTAAAGCCGCAATTACGTCATTTACCAGATCGCTGGCAACAGAAATTGCTCATTTAGGAATAACCGCTAATGCGATTAACCCTGGTCCTACTGACTCAACATGGATGAATGAGGATATAAGAAATTTCCTTTTGCCTAAATTTCCTGGCGGCAGAATTGGCCAGCCCGAAGATACAGCCAACCTGGCAGCATTTCTGGCAGGTGAGGATTCAAGGTGGATAACAGGGCAGGTGATTCATTCGGAAGGAGGGTTCATTCGCGGTTAAACAAATAGCAAGTAACAGTTATTTAACATATTTTGGATATTTATATCATTTTTGATACAACATACCCAAAAGGGTTTATTGATCTCCTCCAAATGTGTATAAATAGAAGTATTAGAGGGGAGATACTTATGATAAATTCATTAAATGATCCTGACTTTGTGCAAAAGTGTGAAACTGCTACCCCGCTTATAATGGTTGAAAATATAACAGGCGGCAATATCAGAGGGCTGGAAAAAATCGCCTTGGGTACGCTTGCAAGCAGAAAACAGCTGCCGCCAAATGTCGTAAATGTCCTGCTCGTATATTTTTTCAGCACTTTTGCCAATAAAGTATATGACCGAAATGACCTGGCAAGGCTTTATGATTACTGGGCATCGAATCATGTTTACAGTTTTGCAAAAGCCATGGAAATGACAGATGAAGATATCGAAAAAGTCTTAGCAGGCTTAAAATAAAAAAGTTCAGCCCAATTGGGTTGAACTTTTTTGATATGATCTATTTCTTTTTATTGCTGTATGCACCTGCTATTGTCTGTTTAATCATTTGATGTCCGAGCACAGCAACACCTGCCGCAACAATTCCGTTTAGAAGCCCATCGAACGAAAAACCAAATGCAAGGCTGCCAGCGAAAACTGAAATGATCACAAGAATCCATACGATGGACCAATCAGGCACTTTTGGAGTCTGTTTCAGCGCATACCCAATCACCCATAAGGCAGGAACCAGCATGTAATAATTCTGGTTTAAGAAATCCAATAAGTTCATAGCATTCACCCCCGTTAACCTGTTTTTAATATATTATGAAAGCTATCAATAACTTGTTTGTCAGCTTGTCTCTAAAATTGAAATTTATTAACAAAATAGTTTGAAAACGGTCATTTGCAAGCATGCGTATAGTTGACATTCCTTCCTATAAGTGCTAAATTTGAATCAGCCGTTATGCATCGTGTTATATTTTGCTAGCTGCTTTTTCAACCGTTAGGCAATGGTCTGGATGAGTAATGAACGTAAAGTTATAAGCGTGTATATGGTGAATTTACACATGGCTTTTTCTAGCCAATAGGAGGATTTTTTTCATGAAAAACGGTAAAGTAAAATGGTTCAATGCTGAAAAAGGTTTCGGATTCATCGAAGGTGAAGACGGAAACGACGTATTCGTACATTACTCTGCTATCCAATCTGAAGGTTTCAAATCTTTAGAAGAAGGCCAAGAAGTTTCTTTCGAAGTTGTTGAAGGTGCACGCGGACCACAAGCAGCTAACGTAACTAAACTATAATCGACAGACCCATACAAAAACAGCCTGGCCATTTTGGTCAGGTTGTTTTATTTTTTCTATTAAATTTCCCTTTTGGCAAAATATTATTATAACAAATCTTTAAGTAACAACAAAAAAGGCTTGAAGTTTCGCCAGTTTCCTGTATAATTTTCAAACGTGAGTTATTTCAGAATAATTTCATATGATTTGCTTATCAAGAGAGACGGAGGGACTGGCCCGAAGATGTCTCGGCAGCGGGCTCTATGGAGCGCTGTGCCAAATCCAGCAAGCATATGTGCTTGGCAGATAAGAAGAGAACGATTGATAGATCAAGATCTCTTCTTAATTGAAGGGGTCTTTTTATTTTGCTGTGAAAATTAGGAGAGGAGAATTTTATGAAAAATATGGGAAATCCTTGGGCGTTACTGCCGCTATTAGCTTTCCTTCTTATTTTTATTGGAAGCGGCATTGCAACAGGAGATTTTAATAGCATTCCAATCATTGTTATTGTAGCTGTTACAGCCGGAATTGCACTCGCAATGAACAAAAGAAAGCCATTGATGGAAAAAGTGGAGATATTCACAAAAGGGGCCGGACATCCTGATATTATATTAATGGCTATTATTTTTATCCTGGCAGGGGCATTTTCTGGAACGGCTAAAGGAATGGGTGCAGTTGATTCCACTGTGAACCTTGCACTCTCTCTTATCCCGCAAAATTTGCTTATGGTCGGAATTTTTATTATTGCATGCTTTATTTCTTTATCAATGGGAACTTCCATGGGGACAGTTGTAGCTCTCGCTCCAATTGGTATAGCCCTTTCTGCAGAGACTGATATATCAGTCGCATTGGCCATGGCAGCAATAATAGGCGGCGCCATGTTCGGGGATAATCTTTCTGTCATTTCTGATACGACGATTGCAGCGGTCAGGACTCAAGGAACGAAAATGACTGATAAATTCCGTGTGAATTTCTTAATCGTCCTGCCTGCAGCATTGCTTACAGCCCTAATCCTCGGGATATTAACAGCAGGCCAGGAAAGTGTGGTAAGCAGCGGGGATTACAGCCTTCTGAAAGTAGTTCCTTATTTGGGCGTATTGGCTGCAGCTTTAATTGGCATGAATGTCATTCTTGTGCTAAGCGGGGGTATCCTGCTTGCAGGCATGATCGGAATCGCAGACGGCAGCTATACTTTTGTTTCATTCCTGCAGATGATTGCTGAAGGAATGGCAAGCATGCAAACACTGGCGATAATTGCAATCCTTATTGGAGGAGTTGTTGAAATCATCCGATTTAATGGCGGGATTGATTATTTGCTTCACTTGGCTACAAGCAAGATAAAAACCCGCAGGGGAGCCGAATTTGGTATAGCGTCTCTTGTCTCTCTGACAAATTTATCTACAGCCAACAACACAATTGCCATCATTATTGCAGGGCCGCTAGCAAAAAAGATTGCTGATCAATATGAGATTGACCCGCGTAAATCTGCAAGTATCCTTGATATATTTGCCTGTTTTGTACAAGGGACAATCCCTTATGGGGCACAGATGCTCGCAGCTTCGGGCCTCGCTGCCATTTCACCGGTAAGCATCATGGCATACTCTATTTATCCAATATTAATTGGCATTTGCGGTGTTATTGCCATTTTGATCAACTTTCCTAAGTTGAAAAACTAACGTGCGAAAGAGCCTTTTAGGGCTCTTTTTTTCTTTTTGATTAATACTATGTTATGGAAAAATTTTCTGATATAATCGGAACAAGTGTTCTGTTAAATTTTACTGAGCCACTGCCATTTTCTGTTTTGTTATAATGGTAACATTACAGAAAGAATCTCAGGCAAGGAAATGAGGGTGTTAGTTATGAAATTTATCCATACCGCTGATTGGCATTTGGGCAAGCTGGTCCACGGGGTCTATATGACCAAAGACCAGCGTCATTTTTTGCATCAATTTGTTAAAGTGGTAGAGGAAGAAAAGCCGGATGCAGTCGTCATTGCAGGAGACTTATACGACCGGTCCGTTCCTCCTACCGATGCTGTAGAATTGCTGAATGAAATCCTTTTTGAAATAAATGTAAATCTCAATACACCTGTGGTTGCGATAGGCGGGAACCATGACAGCGCTGAAAGGCTTTCCTTTGGAAGCTCCTGGTATAAACAAAGCCAATTCTATCTGACTGGAAAACTGGTGAACGATTTTAAACCGATACATATCAATGGTGTGAACTTCTATTTGGTTCCTTACGCTGAACCAGGAATGGTCAGGCATTTGCTTGATGATGACCGCGTGCACTCCCATGATGATGCGATGAAGTCTATTGTAAGCAAAATTGAAAAGTACCTGAATCCAAATGAACCGAATGTTCTTGTTGGGCATGCTTTTGTACTGGGCGGTGCAACCAGCGATTCAGAGAGGACCCTCTCTGTAGGCGGGTCTGGCTGTGTCCATTCAAGCTGCTTTGATCCGTTCTCTTATACGGCACTCGGGCATTTGCATAGTCCTGATGCCATAAAGCATGACAAGATCCGCTATTCAGGTTCTCTATTAAAATATTCTTTTTCCGAAGCCAAACAGGAGAAATCTATTTCCATTATAGAAATGAAGGAACATGGCGAATTCGACTTGCGTACCCGTTCCCTTAAGCCGAAAAAAGACTTAAGAGAGATCGAAGGGCATCTGGAAGAACTGATGGATCCAGCCTTTTATGAAAAACAGAATCTTGATGACTATCTGAAAATCACACTTCTTGATGAAGGCGCGTTGCTTGATCCAATTAATAAACTAAGACAGGTCTACCCGAATGTTCTCCATCTTGAAAGGAAGATAGCCATTACAGATATGAAGAAAAAAACCTCCTTCCTATCGATGAAAGAAGAGAAAAAGTCGGAGCTTGATCTGTTTAAACAATTCTATGAACAAATGACCACTTCAGAATTTACAGAAGATAAACAGCAGGTAATGACCGATGTGATCGAAAAAGTGCTGAGGGAGGAGGCGCTGAAATGAAGCCATTAAAATTAACGATGCAGGCGTTTGGCCCCTATGCAGACAGTGAGAGCATTGATTTTACCGAGCTTGGAAACCGGACCATGTTTGTCATCTCCGGAAAGACGGGTGCAGGCAAAACCACGATTTTTGACGGCATCAGCTATGCGATTTATGGAAAGGCAAGCGGTGAGGATCGGAATGGCCCCGAACTTCGAAGCCAGTTTGCGAAAAATAGTACACTAACCGAAATTTCCCTTGAATTCATTTTAAGAAATAAAAGGTATTACATTACAAGGTCTCCTCAGCAGGAAAAGAAAAAAGAGCGCGGCGATGGTACAACGACAGTGAGCGCCAAAGCAGAACTGTATATGTATGGTGAAAATGGAGAGCAAAAGCTCCTGGCTTCAAATGTCAGGGATGTTGATGAAAAGATAAAAGAAATCATGATCATTGACAGCAACCAGTTCAGGCAAATTCTGATGATACCGCAGGGAGAGTTCAGAAAGCTCCTAACTTCTGAGAGCAAGGATAAGGAAGTCATTCTTCAGCGGTTATTCCATACTCAAATTTACAAGCGCATAGAAGAAAAATTAAAAGATGATGCGACTGAATTAAAAAGAACGGTTGAGGAACAGCTAAAACTGAGAGATCAGTATTTTAATCAGGTTCAGGCTGTTTACAATGAGGAGCTTAAAGGATATCTCGAAGCCGGCAGTGTCAATGACAGCCTGCTCATACCGCTTATTGAAGCGGAAATTAAGCAGATGGCAAAAGGCCTTGATGAGCTGACGGAAGCCGGCAAGGAAAAGAAGGATCAGAGAGATCATCTTCAGCAAAAACTCTTTGAAGCAGAAACGATTCTCAAACAGCTGAAGGCTAAAGAAGACTTAAAGCAAAGAAAAGAAGAGCTGGAAGGACTAAGGGAGCAATACATTGGCAAAGAGAATGTCATAGCTCTTGCCCAGAAAGCAGCCTTGCTCAATCAGCAGGAGCAGCTTTGTCATGAACTGAAGAAAGATCTGGATGCGGTAAATGCTGACCTTAATGTGCTTCAGAAAAATATCGGTACTCTTGAAACTCACCTTAAAGAAATACAAGATAAATGGGAATCTGAAAAGAACCGCGAGGAAGAAAGAAAACAGGCTGCCGAACACGTTAATCACCTTCAAAATATGAAAGAGGACATTCTCTCTTATGCAGAAGTGGATAAGTTAGTCCGTTCTCTTGAAGAAAACCTTGAGAACCTCCGGCTTCAGAAAAGGCAGAAAGATGAAGCCTTGCAAAAAGCTGATCAGCAGTTGAAAACACTGGCTGATGAAAAGCAGGACATTGAAAAGAGTAAGCTTGCGCAAATTGAAAATGAACGAAATCTGGAGAAACTGACAGAAGAATTTGAAAGGCTTCATAGATATGAAGAGCTGCAAAAAGAGCATCAATTATCAATGAATGACTTCAGCAATAAGAAGAATTATTTTGAACAGACTTCATCAAGGCTGATGGATGCCAAACTGCTAGTGGAGGAACTCGAGGGAAAATGGCTTCATGGTCAGGCATCAATACTGGCTGACAAGCTCCAAAACGGGGAGGCATGTCCAGTCTGCGGCTCAGACCACCACCCAAATCCGGCTTTATCGCCAAATGATATTCCCGATGAAAGTGATTTGAAGGAAGCAAAAAAACAGGCAGCTGAGATTGAAGCAGAAAAAGGGAAAGCCGAGTCCGCATTTTATGAAGCCCAGTCCTTCATGAAATCTAGCGAGAGTAAATTGGCTGAACTAACAGCCCAAATACAAAAACACCGTCCTGATTTTAAAGAAGAAAGTTTGCTTGTGCTGAAGAATACTCTTGCAGATCAAAGAAAGGATCTGCTGACATTTCATGCTGAGCTCAAGCAGAAATCTTCACGGATGGAAAACTGTACAGCTGAGTTAGAGAAAACACAACAGCTTAAAGAAACCCTAGCTGCAGAAATTGACCGGCTGCAGAACCAAGTAAATGACACAGCCATAATGCATGCTGAAAAGAAAGGCAACTTGGCGAGAATGAAGGACACAATCCCTGAAAACCTGCGTTCCATTGAAGCATACAAATCAAGATTGAAAACTGCGGCTGATAAACTTGAAAATATGCAGAGACAGCTGGAAACTGCGCAGCAGAATTATCAAGATGCTAAGTCAACCTATATGGCAGAACAGGCAAAGCTGGAGACACTTCAAAAGCATGCTGTTAAGATCGAGGAAAAGCTGGCAGCCGAAAGGCGGAATTTTGTTCAGCGAATGAAAGATCAGGGCTTTGAAGTGTATGGAGAATACCGGGATGCCAAAAAATCGGAAGATCTAATCAGGGAGCTTGAAGGTGAAGTAAGGGAATATCGGGAAGAATTCCGCTCTGTTAATGACCGTTACGCTGAGCTGTTGCAGCTCTTAGAAGGAATTGAAAAACCTGATTTGGAAAGCTTGCAGCTATCTTTAAAAGAAACTGAAGACCAATTGAAATTCCTCCAGGATCAATATACAAATTTGCTTATGAAGAGAAGACATAATGAAGAAACACTGCAAAAAATTAAAGTAATTAATGAAAATATGAAATCCCTTGAGGAAAAGTACAAAGTAATCGGCCACTTGTATGAAATTTCAAAAGGGCAGAACACATACAGAATTACTTTTGAACGATTTGTCCTGGCGGCATTTTTGGATGATATTCTTAGGGAAGCCAACGGACGTTTGACCAGGATGACCTCCGGGAGATATCAGCTGATGCGAAAAACAGACCGGTCAAAGGGTAATGCACAAAGCGGCCTGGAATTGCTTGTGTTCGATCAATACACTGGACAGGAAAGGCATGTTAAAACATTGTCTGGGGGAGAAAGCTTTAAAGCTGCGCTCGCACTTGCTCTAGGACTGGCAGATGTGGTGCAGCAATACGCAGGCGGTGTTTCGCTTGAGACGATGTTCATTGATGAAGGATTTGGAACACTGGATCCCGAATCATTAGATCAGGCAATAGAAGCATTGATCGAAATTCAAAGCAGCGGAAGGCTTGTAGGCATTATCTCTCATGTTCCTGAGCTGAAGGAAAGAATTGATGCACGTCTGGAAGTAACGGCAAGCCAGACAGGAAGCCGTACACAATTTCAATTTTTGAATTAAAATATTGGGGAAAAAGGATAGACCTTCTATCTTTTTTCTCATACTATTAAAGTTGGTGATGATTTTTGAGGAAGAAAGTGGTGTTATCATGGAGCGGCGGCAAAGACAGCTGCCTGGCTCTAGATGTTTTAATAAAACAGGGATACGAGGTTGCGTGCCTTCTGACAACGGTTCCGCAGGAAATTGGAAGAACTTTTGGACATGGTGAAAAGACCGATTTAATCAAACTTCAGGCTATAAGTTTGTCAATACCTGCAGAGTTTATTTATTGCACATTTGAAGACTACTCAGAGCGTTTCGTGAGTGATTTACGAAAAATAATAGATAAATATGGGGTTACAGGTATTGCCTATGGAGATCTTTACTTGGATGGACACCGCGAATGGGGAGAAAAAACAGCTGAAGAAGCAGGATTGGAGGCAGTCTATCCTCTTTGGATGGAGGAGAAAGATAGTCTTAAGGCATTGGGAGCTTTTGTGGAATCAGGCTATAAAGCCAAAGTAATACGTGTACGGGAAAATGTATTGGATGACTCCTGGCTCGGAAAGGAACTGGATCATGACTTTTTAAGCAAAATTGAAGCTGAACCTGTCTGTCCGATGGGTGAATCAGGGGAGTATCATACATTAGTTTATGACGGCCCGCTATTTTCTCAACCCATTCAGCTGGGCTCTCCTGAAATTATTCAGCTCGAAACCACAAATAAATTGGAATTCGGTGAGTATAGGCTCGCTGCAAAATAAAAAACGTCAACGACGGGATTGTGCAGGTAACGAAATGATCGAAATTAAGACATCAGCAGTAAGTGACGGTGAACATAACAGAGGAGTCTTTGCTACCCGCGATATAAAGAAGGGTGAGCTGATTCATGAGGCTCCTGTTCTTCCTTACCCGAACAATGAGCATCAGCATATCGAAAAAACGGCTCTGGCAGATTATGCATTTGAATATGGGGAAAATCACAGTGCTATTTTATTAGGATATGGGATGCTTTTTAATCATTCCTACAAGCCAAATGCAGTATATGATATCAATTTTGACAATCATACGTTTGACTTTTTCGCCTATAGAGACATTAAAGCAGGTGAAGAGGTTTTCATTAATTATAATGGGGAAGCTGACAATGAGGATCCCCTTTGGTTTAATAAATAATTGTATTGGAGACTAGCCCTTACCTGGCCCGGAGAGTTATAGTCTCCAGGCCAGAAGGGAGAGAATAGTTTGTCCGGTGTATTTTCTCATGATTTTCAAGCTTTCCCTTTCAATGCATTTACCGCATCCCATATTGCCATGCTTGTATTAATAGCTGGAGTTACCGCGCTTTTATACATATACAGAAAATCTATAATTAGATTTGACCGGAAACTAAGGATGTTTATGTTTCTATTGCTTTTTGTATTGGAGCTCCTTTACCATTTCTGGCTTTACCGTGGCGGCTATTGGGATATTTCCTTCACTTTACCGCTTCAGCTTTGTTCCATCAGCTTAGTTCTTTGCTTGCTATTATTAGCAACTAAATCTAGTGCAATCTTCCAGATTGTCTATTACATAGGCATCATAGGTGCTTTTATGGCCATCCTGACTCCTGAGCTGTTTTTGGGCTATCCCCATTTTCGCTATTTTCAATTTTTTATCACACATAATTTAATCGTTTGGACTTGCCTTTATTTCGTTTTTGTTCATCATTACAGGCCAACAGGTAAGGGGATGTTCCAATCTTTTATTTTTCTGAATATCTGTGCAGGGCTGGCATTTTTCGCAAACAAGCTAACAGGAGGTAACTATATGTTCCTTTCCAGTAAGCCGGAAAATGCTTCATTATTAGATTACTTAGGACCTTATCCTTATTACATATTTTCTTTGGAATTAGCGGCAATGCTTCTGTTCATAGTACTCCTGCTGCCATATAAAATCATAGGCAAAAATAAATCTGGAAAGGCGGAATCTTCATGAAACCTGCAAAAATAGGAATTGATGCTGGAGGTTCTTTGCTAAAAATAGCTTTTGAAGAACATGGTCAAACTCATTACAAAAGCTATTCGATTGATGAACTGAATAGTTCTATGAATTGGCTGAAGATGACTGCTGCTGGTGCGCCAATTGCCTTAACAGGCGGGAAGGCTGAATACCTTAAAAAAGAGTTTTTTCAAAATGCAAGAATTGTAAGTGAATTTGAAGCCAACTGTATAGGTGCCTCATATTTGATGAAGCAAGACGATTTATTCTATGTGAAGTATTTCTTAATAAATATTGGTACTGGAACATCGATTTGCCTAAACAACAACGGGACAATCTCACGGTTGTTCGGGAGCGGCATTGGAGGGGGCACATTTATGGGTCTGGGGAGTTTGCTGACGGGAGAAAAAGATTTTTCCAAGCTCGTTTCGCTAGCTGGCAAAGGGACCTCAGAAAGTGCAGATTTATTAGTCAAAGATATCTATTCTCCATATGGTTCGCCGATAAATGGCAGCCTGACTGCCAGCAATTTTGGAAAAACACTTCATGCTGATAATATAAGCAAGGAAGACAAAGCTGCCAGCTTAACCAAAATGATTGCAGAGACGATTGTACTTCTTAGCGCCCAGTCAGCAGCTCAGCATCAGACTGACGCCATAATATATATCGGAAGCACCCTAAAGAACAATGTTCCTCTAAAGCAGCTTTTAGAAAAGTATACCGCTATGCTTGGCCTGAATCCTGTTTTTGTCCAAAATGGGGAGTTTAGTGGTGCAATGGGTGCATTGCTGTCTTTATAAACCAGATGATTGAAAGATTCTTTTTTTCAGGATACAGTTAAAACAGTATGCAAAAAGAAGCAGGTGGCAGATTTGACGAAAAGATACTTTACAATCGGTATGGCAGGCCATATTGATCATGGGAAAACAACTTTAACAAAGGCGTTAACAAATGTGGATACAGATAGGCTCAAAGAAGAAAAAGAAAGGCAAATATCCATTGAACTCGGATTTGCCCCTTTGCATGAAGATGAGGAAATTCAAATTTCAGTAGTGGATGTTCCGGGTCATGAACGCTTTATCAGGCAGATGATCGCTGGTGTTGCAGGGATAGATTTAGTCATCCTGGCTGTTGCAGCGGACGAAGGAGTTATGCCGCAAACAAGAGAACACCTGGAAATTCTCGATTTTCTGGGAATTCGAAATGGCATTGTCGCCATAACAAAGATTGATCGTGTTGACGATGAGTTTACCGGCCTAGTAAAAGAAGAAATCCTTGAGGAACTGAAAGGAACCATTTTTGAAAATGTTCCTTTCGTTTTAACAGATAGCCTGTCCGGTATTGGAATTGAAGAGTTAAAGCAGTTAATCATACATACGCTGAAAGAGCAGGACACACGGGATGCAAAGGGTGCGTTCCGCCTTCCAATCGATCAGGTGTTCACGGTGAGAGGTCAGGGAACCGTAGTCAGAGGTACAGTTTATGAAGGGAAAGTTGAAGAAGGGCAGCTTCTAAAAATCATGCCAAAAGGAATTGAGACAAGGGCACGCCAGCTGCAGGTTCACCATCAGCCTGCAGAAGCCGCATTTGCAGGGCAAAGGGCAGCCATCAACCTTTCGGGTGTTTCGAAGGAGGATATAGAACGTGGAGGAGTCCTTGTATCCTCAGAGCATTTCAGCGTCACAAAAATCATCGACGTAGCTGTAAGAATGGTTGGAGAATTAGAGCATATCATCAAACAGCGAATGCCGATTAAATGCCATATTGGCACAGCTGAAGTGATGGGCAGAATCGTCTTTTTTGACCGTAATGAGTTGTCTGTTACAGAAAGTGAAATTCTCTGCCAGCTCCGTTTAGATGAGGAGATTGTCTCAAAGAGGGGAGACCGTTTCATTTTAAGAAGGCCAAGTCCCCAAGAGACAATCGGCGGGGGCTGGGTTATCGATCCCAACGGGGAGAAATACCGGTTTGGACAAAAAACCATCGAGGCCTTAAGCAGGAAAAAAGAAGGGAGTCCGAAAGATCGGATAAAAGCGGCTTTAACTGAAGATAAGACACTTTCTGTTCCGGAGATTATTACAAAGACATCACTGGATGAATTGACGATTAATAAACTTCTTAAAGAAGAAGATTTCCTAAGTATTAACAGCAAGGATTTCACTTTATTAGGCATCAAAGAGGTGACAGAGGAAGAAATTTATGACCGCCTGAAAGAGTTTCACCTGGAAAACCCAATGAAGCAAGGCATCAATAAAGCAGAATTGCTGCAGGCAATGCAGAAAAATTATCCTAAAACCCTGGTTGAATTTGTCTTAAATACAGGGATTGAAGAGGGTACGTTCCTGCGAAAAGACCAGTTTCTGCGGAATAAAGATTTTTATCCGCATATACCGAAAAGCTGGCAAAAACGCACGGAGAACCTCCTTGCCCAATTGAAAAAAGATGAATATAAAGTGAAGCAATTCGACGAATATTATTCAGCTGCAGGAATCCCTGAGAATCTCAAAGGTGATTTGAAACGATTTTTTGAAGACCAGGAACTAGCGGTGCCGCTGGATGGCCAGTACTATTGGCATGGTGATCATTTTAGAGGAGCCGTAGAAGTACTGAAAAAAAGCACAGCGGCCGAATTTGAAGTTGGAGATGCAAAGGAAGTACTGGGGCTATCAAGAAAGTATATGATTCCTTTCCTCGAAAAACTTGATTCTTTGGGAATAACTCGCAGAGCAGAAAATAAGAGAATATGGATTTAAAGTGTTTGCTTTTAATAGATCAGCTTAAAAGGCTGATCTATTTTTTGTTTGGGGAGAAGAAAGTTTAATCGGAATATTACGAAACATGGCGAAAAAATACCCGCATGTGACTATATGTTTTAAAATATTTACTAATTTATGCAGGATAAAGGTACTATAGGTCATCCATTTAAGGTAATCCTATGAAATTATAGATGATTTTACCTTCTTACCCATTATTTTCAGGTAGGATTTTACTAGAATTATTACTAATATTAGGATGTCAAAGAAATATAAGGAGTGTACAACTTGAAGAAACAACTACTTACAATGGCTGCGACAGCTGGTTTTTTGATCACACCGTTCAATGGAGAAGCAAGTGCAAATGAGAGTAAATATATAGTTCAGTCTGGCGACACATTATGGGAAATCTCACGCTCTAATAATCTTTCGGTGGAAGAGTTAAAGAAATGGAATAATATATCAGGCACTACTATTTATAAAGGACAAGCTATGACTCTCCTGGCACCTCACAGTCATAATGCTGCAGCAGGCAAATCTAATAGCGGAACAGTCAGCTACACAGTGAAATCAGGCGATACTTTATGGGGAATTGCAAGAACACACGGCCTTTCCGTCAGTGCTCTAAAGAGTCTAAACGGAATCAGCAGTGACACGATTTATCCGGGACAAAAGCTAAAAGTGAAAGGCTCAGCTCAAAGTGCTGCACCTTCTGCTCCTGTAAGCACTGGATCTTATACCATTCAAAGAGGAGACACGCTTTCAGCTATTGCATCTCGCCATAACTTATCGGTTTCACAATTGAAGGCAATGAACAACCTTTCTTCTGACATGATTTATGCAGGCCAAACTCTAAAGGTATCTGGTACGGCATCAAGCAAGCCGGCAGAATCTCAGGTAGCAGGCCAAACGACATCAAAGGTGAATGAACTCATTACTGAAGCAAAAAAGTACATCGGCTCACCTTATGAATGGGCAGGAAGCACACCTGCTGGATTTGACTGCAGCGGCTATCTGAACTATGTATATAGTAAAGTAGGAATCTCAATTCCTCGTACTGTAGCATCCATTTGGAGCGCGACAAAACATGTTGCAGCTCCAAGAGTGGGGGATTTGGTTTTCTTTGAAACATACAAGTCCGGCCCATCTCATGCGGGAATATATCTTGGCAATTACAAGTTCATTCATGCTGGATCTTCACGTGGTGTAGAAATCAGCGACATGAATAATTCATACTGGAAGCCTCGATACTTAGGGGCGAAAACGACTTTTTAATAACTTAACTCATGAAAAAGTACTCAACCCCGCTTAAGGGTGTTGAGTACTTTTATTAATCTCTGCGATTATTAAAAGCATTTGACAGTGCTTCCTTTGCCTCTCCCCATTTTTCCTGAGCCTGTCCTTTTAATTTATCCATATTTCCTTCAGTTTCTTTGGATTCATTATTAGTCAGTTTGCCGTATTGTTTTTTAAATTCGCCTTTAATTGATCCACACTGCCATTTGTTTGGTCTCTGTTCATAAGTCTCTCCTCCTAAACTATTGTTTGATTTTTATTTACCCAAAATCTATTTTCCAAAACAAATAATAATGTTTCATTTGTCCTTGCAAATAAATTTATTTTATCGTTTTTCTGTAAGGATAGACTTTCTTTTATTAATAGTGGAATACAATCTCTTTAAAGGTGAAGTTTCCAGAAAGTCTTGTTAAAATAAGAAGGATCTATCTGCGGAACCCTCAAAGAAAGGACAAAAAACATTGCTTTTTAGACAATTAAGAAGATTTATTGTTTTTTTATTAGTCATAGCAACTTTCGGACTTATATTCTATCAATATATTCATTTTATAGAAGAACCTGACTTAACAGAAGTTCCACCACCAACCGCCCTGCACCCTGTAGTTGCAGATAAAAAAGACCAGCTGATCTCCCAGGCTGCCGACAAAGGCATTAACGTAGTCATCACCCAGGATTTCAGAAGTATAGAAGAACAGGATGCCTTATACGAAAAAGGGCGCACAGCGGAAGGAAATATTGTTACGCATGCAAAAGGGGGAGAGTCCTACCATAATTTTGGGCTGGCAATTGATTTTGCCCTGATGTCAGTAGATGGCCAGGTTATTTGGGACATGAAGTATGACGGCAACGGCAACAGCAAGGAGGATTGGATGGAAGTCGTTGAAATTGCAAAGGACCTTGGTTTTGAATGGGGCGGGGATTGGAAGCAATTTAAGGATTATCCTCATCTCCAAATGGACTTCGGACTTTCCATCAGGGAACTGCAAAGAGGGAAGCGGCCGCCTGAAACAGAATGAAAAAAGAAGAAACTGCACCCATTCATAATGAGTGCAGTTTCTTCTTTTTTCGTTAAAATACCATCTCTGACTGTACATAGTGATATAGCAGCTTCGACGTATTCTCAATCGAATCTTCATGAGTACGCTCGAATGCATGAGATGAATCAATTCCAGGTCCAATAAGGCCATGAACAATATCATGGCCGGCCCGGATGGCTGCGGAGGCATCGGAACCATAAAAAGGATAAATATCTAGCTTGTATTCAATTCCGTTCTCTTCGGCAATCTGAACCAGTCGCTTTCTTAGTTCGTAGTGATAAGGGCCGCTTGCATCCTTCACGCAGATGGAAACGGTATACTCATCAGTAGATTGGCCATCACCCATCGCACCCATGTCAACAGCCAAATATTCGACAGTTTCTGGAGTAATATTGGAATTCCCGCCATAGCCGATTTCCTCATTATTAGAGATAAGGAAATGGGTTGTGTATGGGAGCTCAATGTTCTCAGACTTCACTTGTTTAATCAGCTGAAGAAGGATTGCTACACTTGCCTTGTCGTCAAGATGACGGGATTTAATGAAACCTGCCGGTGTCGACTGCACCCGCGGATCAAAGGAAACAAAGTCCCCAACCTCGATGCCCAGTGCACGGACATCCTCAGCATTATGTACTTTTTCATCAATGCGGATTTCCATGTTTTCCTGGTTTCTTTCTGCTTTGCCGGCATCTTTATATACATGAACAGAAGTCTGATGCATAAGGATGGTCCCAGTGAATTTTTTGCCTGAAGATGTTTCGATTTCACAATACTCGCCTTCAATCGAGTTGTACTTGAATCCGCCGATCAGGTCAATTTTCAGGCGGCCGCTTGGCTTAATTTCTTTTACAATCGCGCCAAGGGTATCAACATGGGCAGTCAGCATCCGGTGATTATTTTGGTCTCTTCCGGGAAGGGCAGCAATTAGTCCTCCTTTACGATTGCGTTTCGTTTCAACATTAAGCTCATTCAAAAACTTTTCCACATATGTAATGACTTCATTTGTATTTCCGGATGGACTTGGAATAGAAACGATTTCCTTTAATAAGGTAATGGTTTCTTTTATATTCGGGTATGCCATTTAGAAAACTCCTCTCAAAATATTTACGCGCAATTCCTATTATACTGTTATTTTCAGGAAGAAGCATACCATATTTAAAGGTGGACTTAAATAAACTGCCAGAACGGCAGTCAGATTCTTTTTATATTTTTTCGGAAAGCAAACTTTTCCTTGTTCTTAAACGGTAAAACCTTCTAAAGTCTTTTACAAGAACCTTTATTACAGAATAGAAAGGAATGGCAATCAGTATTCCGATAAATCCATAAATCGATCCTGCAGCCATTAAGATAATGATAACTGTAAGCGGATGGAGGTTAAGTCTTTTGCCCATTACATGAGGGGAAACGAGATTGCTTTCGAGCAGCTGAACAGTAATTAGCACCAGTATTATTTTTAATACCATTCCCGGTCCTTGTAATAACCCAATGAATACTGCAGGTATGATGCCGAGCACCGGACCAAGAAAAGGAACAACCGTCAGGAACATTGCAAAAATTGCTAAAATTAATGCGTATTCTAATCCGATGATCTTATATCCGATATACATGAACACACCATCTGCGACTGCCACAATAAATTGGCCAGTAACATAGGAAAATAAGGTTTTATCAATATCTCCAAGAATTCTATGGCCTTCTTCCTCATGTTTATCAGGAAGATATTTTAAAAGAAAAGGCCGGAGCTTGTGGTCATCCTTAAGGAAATAGAATAGGATAAAGGGCACAACAACGATGACCGTGACAATGCTAGTAATGGTAGAAAAGACTTTCAGCACGTTTTCGCCAGCACCTGATAAAATGGCTTCCAGAAAGTTCAGCACATTGTTTTTTACTTGATCATAGGAGAACATGTCCATATTATTTTTCTCAACCACTTTTTCAGTTTCATCCGATAATTCTTCCATCTTAGTTGGCAGATTTTCACTTAGCTCAGTTATCTGGCTGCCAATTGTAGTACCAATCAAGTTAAAGCCTACATACCCTAAACCCAGGAGCGCTGCAAAAATAACGATAATGCTGGCAGTTTTGGGCAATGCCTTAGAAACCAGCCTGACTAGGGGCCTTAATATATAGTAAAGAATGCCGGCGATCAATACCGGAAAGAAAATGGTTGCAATCAAGGCCCTTATCGGCCACAGGAAATAATCAATCTTCCCAAGCAGAAAAATGATGATTAACAAGAAAATGGTGCCTGCTGCATATTTAAAAAATGGTTTATTGATCCACATTCATATACCCCAACCTTAATTTATGTATTTAGTAATCACCTTTCCTTTTTTTAAACAGTATTAAACACAACAGTTTAAGAAGCGATGTAAGAGGAATAGATTATACATTAACAACATAACAGGTGAGGGAATTTAACTATGCTGTTTATTAAGAATGTAACCATTAAGGAAGCACTGCTGTTTCTATTGTTTGCAGGAATGATATTGGCTGCCAAATGGACAGTTAACTTACTCGTAAAAAAGAGGAAGTGGAAGTCTATACAAAAAGATCGTATCATGCAGGGGATTACTTCACTCGTGAACTGGGCAGCTTTTTATGGGATTATTATTCTATTCTTGTTGTATTTTTCAAGGGAGCAATGGCTTTTTTATACCTTGTTCATAGCAGGGGAGGTAGAAGTAACACTATATTTGATCATTGTAGCGTTTTTAACTGTCTCGCTTGCAAATCAATTGGTAAAAGTATTCACCAAATATGTATTAACATCTGTTTATGAATTTTATGGAGTTGACCGGGGGCTCGACTACAAACGGGATAGAACCTGCTTCAGCACATTTGATGCTAAGTGAATGAATGATTCAGTTAAAAAGAGAAATAAATGAAAGCACCAGCTACTCTCGGCTGGTGCTTTTGAGGCAGAATCTATTTCCCTAATAAAGCTTTAACTCCAAGATAAAGGATGGCAAGACCAAAGATGATCATAGCCAAACCCCCTACAATAGTGAAAAAGCTGGCAATGCCTGAAGTAATAACTGCAGTAACAGGTACCATTGTCATGCCGTAGCCAGCAAGCATACATGCAAGATATAATAATGCCAATTGATACATTATAGATCCCTCCTTTCCATACTAAGGTATGAAAAGGGAGAGATCTTGCTTGGTCTAATATCCCGTATATTCCAAATAAGAAAAAAACAGTTCCTTAGAAATATCTATTTTTAATGATTCTTTTTTACTTCCTGCAAAGCAATAAGTTTCAGTGCATTTAATTCATCCTTTGATAGCCTTTCTGTTAAAAGGATGTATAATTCATTCTGCTCTTCAGCAGTCAGTCCGCCTTTCACCTTTGAGACACTCTGCTGGATTTCCATCATCGAAAAATTCTCTGAAATCTTCTTCACTGCCTCTTCTTTTGTCTTTATTGGCAATGAGGTCTTTTCCAGATCTACCGTGGTAAAATCATTCTGGCTGCTTCCAAGCAGGGCCTCTATATTCGGATCATTGACTAGCATCTCCAGATCTTCATCAGTAATGCTGCTGGCAACTTCTGTCATTACCTTATTCGATATCAAATCCATTGAAGCAAAGTAGATGAGGAATCCCAGAAAAATAAATGAACCTCCAGTTATCGTCCAAAAAATAATTTTTTTCAACCTATTGGGCTGTTCATTAAACGAACAGATCCGTTCACACTCCTCCCATTTTCCATCTGCTTAAATTGTAAATGGTTTTTTCCTGATTTTGCAAATCTTTCTCACTTATAGAACGTATGTGCTATAATTGAGTAATAATAATACAAGGAGCCGTTTTAATGCATGATAAGATAAAAATTTCTGTTAGATCGTTAGTTGAATATGTGTATAAGAGCGGCAGCATTGAAACAGCCTTTCGTTCTGCAGTGCCTCTTTCAGAAGGAACAAGGATTCATCAGAGAATTCAGAAACTCTATCGGAAAGAAGATCAAAAAGAAGTGTATTTGCACACAGCCCTAACCTTCAATCATCTCGACTTTCACCTGGAGGGCAGATGTGACGGGCTTATCATCAAAAACGATGAACGGTTAATTGATGAAATTAAGTCTGTCTCCCTTCCTTTATCAGAAGTTGATAAATTCGCATATCCTGTCCATTGGGCTCAGGCTAAATGCTATGCCTTTATGTATGCAAAAGATCATAGCCTACCTAAAATGACGGTTCAACTAACATATGTACAAGCTAAAACAGATGAAGTGAAAAGGTTTCAGCATACCTTTTCTTTTCATGAACTGGAAGAATTTATCCAGCATCTCCTGGAATTCTATTTTCCATACGCGGAATTAAGAGTTCAGCATCAAAAGGATTTATTGAAGAGCGTGCAAGAATTGACTTTTCCTTTTCCAGCTTACCGAAATGGCCAGAGAAAATTTGCCGGAGCAGTATATAAAACCATTGCTGAGGGGAAGAGCTTATTTGCCAGTGCACCCACAGGCATCGGCAAAACCATTTCAACCCTTTTTCCAGCACTAAAAGCCATTGGAGAAGGCCATATTCATAAAATCATCTATGCTACTGCCAAAACCATTACCCGCCAGGCTGCGGAAGGGGCCATTGCCATGATGCAGGAACATGGTTTGAACCTTAGATCGGTTACAATCACCGCAAAGGACAAAATTTGCTTTAAAGAAGAAGTTAATTGTCAAAAAGACAGCTGTGAGTTTGCCAGCGGATATTATGACCGGATCAACAATGCAGTGCTTGACCTGCTGTCGAATGAGAACATGATAACCAGAACGACCATTGAAAAATATGCTATGAACCATAAAGTCTGCCCTTTTGAATTTTCATTGGATGCTGCATATGCCACTGACGTCATCATCGGTGATTATAACTATATTTTCGATCCAAAGGTCTCTCTTAAGCGATTGCTGGAAGAGGAGAAAAAGAAAACTGCGCTCCTGATCGATGAAGCACATAACCTTGTGGACCGTGGAAGGGAAATGTATTCAAGTTCCCTGGAAAAATCATCCTTTCTTCAATTGAGCAGAACCTTTAAGGGGAAGGATGATGGGATTCAAAAAAGTGCAAAACAGGTTAATGGAATTTTTATTGAATTAAAAAAGAAATGTGGTGAAAATCAGGAAATCGCAGAAAAAGATCCCCCTGAAGAACTTATTAATGTTCTCGAGGAATTTGTTCAATGTGCCGAAAACTATTTGGGGCAAAACAGAATCAATACGGATGAAGAATTGCTGGAAGTATACTTTGCTGCCCAGAACTTTATAAGAATAGGGAAACTGTATGATGAAAGGTTTGTAACGTTTATTCAAAAGCAAAGGAATAACCTGATAATCAAGTTATTTTGCCTGGATCCGTCGAATCTTCTGCAAAAGGCCAGAAAGGGGTATAAATCGGCAATCTTTTTTTCCGCTACCTTGATGCCCTTAAATTATTATTTGGACATGCTTGGTTTTAAAGAAGAAGATTTTATTTTATCCGTTCCTTCCCCATTCTCAAAAGATCAGGCAAAGATCTGCATACAGCCGCTATCCACAAGATATCGTGACAGGGAAAGATCAATCGAACCAATTGTCAGCACTATAAAAAACATGCTGAAAGGACAAATAGGCAATTACCTTATCTTTTTCCCATCCTATCTTTATATGGAGAATGTCTATGAACGGTTACATGAAGAGGATTTGCCAGTAGACACAATCATTCAAAGGACTGGAATGGACGAAGGAAAAAGGGAAGAGTATCTGGAATCATTTCAGCCAAATCCCTCTGGAACATTGCTGGGCTTTGCGGTCATGGGCGGGATATTTTCAGAAGGGATTGACTTGCAGGGGGACAGGCTGAATGGGGTATTTGTGGTTGGTGTAGGACTTCCGCAGATAGGGCTGGAGCGCGAAATTATAAAAAACTATTTCTTTCATCAAGGGAAAAACGGATATGACTACGCCTATACCTATCCTGGAATGAACAAAGTTCTTCAGGCAGGGGGCAGACTTATACGTTCTGAAACCGATACAGGAATGATTGTCTTAATGGATGACAGATATCTGCAAGCAAAGTACCAAGCCCTGCTGCCTGATGAATGGAAAGACTTTAATGTATTAAGAAATTAATAACATCCTGCTCAAAAAGAGCAGGATGAGGGCTTATTATTTGGTAATGACAGGACCTTTAGGTGCCTGCATTTTTTCAAGCGTTCTTTCGAAAACCGGGTAAAAGAATTGTACAACCAGACCAAGAGTTAGTGTTACCACAATCGTGCCTACACCGATTGCACCCTTAAATAAAAATGCAAGAAGCAGGGCAAAACTTTCGCTGATGATCCTGGAATTTCTTAGATTTAACCCAAATCTTGTATGAATTGCTACCATCAATGTATCCATCGGACTTGCCGGGAATTTTGCCTGCAGATAGATGGCAACACCCATCCCCATCGAAAGGATTCCAAAAAGTAAAATGAATGACTGACCTGCCAGTGTTTGCGGGGAAAGGTCAGCAAAGATAATCAGGAGCCAAAAATCAATAAGAGCGCCGATGATCAAGATCGAAATGGCTGCCAGGACTTCAGGCTTCTTTTTCATTAAAAAAGCATTTATAAAAATGAGTGCAACTCCATTTATAAAAACAAAAGTGCCAACAGATAAGTGAAACATTTGTGATTCACCAACAGCAAGGGCATCCCATGCAGAAGCGCCAAGGTTTGATCTGATAATTAGAGCTACCCCCATTGTGAGGATAAGCATCCCAATGATAAAAAATAAAAAACGTTCCTTCATGTATATTCTCCAATCCAATTATGTTTAATTTTAGCTTGTACCCTTTTAAAATCATTACTCCTGCAGCACTGAAATTATGAGGCGAAAGTTCATTTTACCATCAGATCACATTAGTTAAAAGAAAATCCTCATTAAAAATCTGTTGGATTTTGAAGGAAAAAGGCGAAAGGTATAAGTTTCCATTAAACTGAAACTGTGCTATATTATTTTACATTCATTCACCATTTGTTAATGCGGGCTTTACATATTTTTCACATATAAACTTAGCCCTTGCTAAGTTTTTCGCATGTTTATTTTTAAGAGGTGAAACCACACTAATGGGAAAGTTATTTATATCGCCTAAGAAACTGGCGAGAAGCAGCCTTGCTTTGTTCTTTCTGACTGTTATCCTTTTTTGGCTTAAAACGTATATCGCCTATCGCATTGAATTTAATTTAGGCATCAATAATGATATACAGCGGTTTTTGCTGTTTCTGAATCCGTTAAGTTCAACACTGGTATTTCTGGGATTTGCTTTGTTTTTTAAGGGTAGATTGCAATCAGGCATGCTGATTGGTTGTCATGTATGGCGATCATTACGGAATTACCGAAAACCACAATGAAGCAATGGCAGAAGTGATCGGAAAAGAGATTACATCATTTGAATATGCCAAGCTTCAAAAGGTACCTGTATTTATTCACGTACCAGGAGTGGATGGCGGCATTGTCCATAAAGTTGGAGGACAGGTGGATGTACGCCCAACATTGCTTCACCTGCTGGGCATTGATACAAAAAATCACCTGGAAATGGGGTCGGATTTGTTAACAGAGAAGCACCGAGAAGTCGTTCCATTCCGAAACGGCAACTTTATTTCACCTGAATATACTCAGATTGAAGAAACTTGCTATTTTACCATTACTGGCGAAATTGCTGAAGCTGATGCATGTAAGCCATTTGCCAATCAGGCGAAAAATGAGCTTGAAATGTCAGATAACATTGTCTACAAAGATTTGCTGCGCTTTTATAAGCCGGAAGGATTTGTTCCAATCAACCGAAATGATTACTCTTATGTAAAGAAAGATGTTTCATTTAAAGAGGAAAGAAATGGACCAGGTATACAGAAGTAAGCGTTAGGAGCGGAGAGATAACTCTCTGCTCTTTTTATGGAACCGGAAAATATGCAGAAAATATGCAGTTTACTTGGGGATGGCAGGGGTAGAGTATCTTTGTAAAGAGTTTAAAGAAAGGATGATATAATGTACAGCTAATCTTTTGAAGAATGCATCCAGGCTTGTTTAGAATGCATGAAAGCCTGTAATGTATGTTATGATGCATGCTTAGGAGAAGAAGATGTTAAAATGATGGCGGATTGCATTCGCCTGGACAGGGAGTGTGCAGATATCTGTACTTTTGCAGCTAAGTCAATGCAGTCAAACAGCCAATTTGCCAAGGGAATTTGCACTCTTTGTGCAGATATTTGTGAAGCGTGTGGAAAAGAATGCAATAATCACGATTACGGCCATTGCCAAAAATGTGCCGAAGCATGCTTTAAGTGTGCTGAAGAATGCCGTAAAATGGCTTCGTGATCAGCAGGTAAAACAGGCATCCAACTGGGTGCCTGTTTTCGTCTGCTATTATTTGCAATATTCGCTTATGCAGGAATGAGCAATACATACTTCCCATTTTACAGGGAAAATTAATTTAGATTTTTGTATGGATGCTCCATATTTTCTGCTCAATTTCTTGCCATAATAACTTCATGAGAACAAGGAGGAAAAGTTATGCCAACAAGTAAAAAATTCGCAATTTGGTTTGTTTCTCTAGCTGTAGTGTTAACTTTAACTGCCTGCGGCGGAAATGACGAGAATACCGGTCAGGAAGATACCAGTACTGAAGGGAACATAACGAATAATGACAGCAGCGGTCATTCAGGAGATCATTCTGGCATGGACCATTCCGGCTCCGGAGAAGTTCCTGAAGGAATGAAGGAAGCTGAAAACCCAAAATATGAAGTTGGAAGCAAGGCCTTTATTACAGAAGGGCATATGGGAGGAATGGAAGGAGCTGAAGCAACTATTGTTGGCGCTTATGATACAATCGTTTATACAATCTCTTATTCACCATCTACGGGCGGTAAAAGAGTTGAAAATCATAAATGGGTAGTTCATGAAGAGATTGCTGATGCGGGAGAGGAACCATTTAAAGAAGGCGACGAAGTAAAAATAAATGCAAGCCACATAGAGGGGATGGAGGGAGCAACTGCTGATATCAATTCTGTGCAGGAAACGACTGCCTATATGGTTGATTTCACAACAGCAGACGGCCAGGAAGTAAAAAACCACATGTGGGTTACAGAAAACGAGCTGTCTACAGCTGAATAATATTGAAAGTTAAAGAGCTTATCTGCCGAAGAAAAGCTCTTTAATTTAATTTATATTTTTTCCATAAATAGTAAAACAAAACAATAAAAGCAGCTAATAGGATAATAGCCATCTGCAGCTCCATCCTTAATTTTAGTGCATGTGAAACCGCATAGGCTTCAATAAACAAAGCAGGTATTTTGCCGATTGTGCTGGCAATGCCAAAGGGCAGAAGCCTCATTTTACTGTATGTGGCTGCCAGCGTGACTGCACCTGATGGGACAAAAGGCAATACTCTGAGCAAAATAACCATGAAAAAGGAATCCGAACCTTCAGCATTCTGGAGCTTAGACAAAAATTTGTTATTTTTAAGCTGAGGAAAAGAGGAGGTAAGCTTGGTGATTCCTTTGCGATAAAGAACAAAACTAATAATTGCACCAGCTGCTTCTCCGATAATTAATAGGATTAGACCCATTTTCAAATTGAAAACGGCAACTGTGCCCGCAGTAATAAAGGCACTAGGGAGGAAACCGGTTATCGCTGCAGCAATGTTCATAGATATGCTAAAAAAAGCTGCCAAAATCGGCTCATCTGAAAGCCGCCCGATGATATCAGAATACATCTATAAATCCTTCCCGGCCCATTTATAGCCTATGCCCCAGACGGTCATCAGATAATCATCTGCCGGAAAACCGGCTTTCCTTAATTTTTCCCGTAAATTTCTGACATGCGAATCGATCGTGCGGTCTTCAATTGACACACCATAGCCCCAGACAGAGCCTATTAAATGATCACGCGAAAAAACCCTGTTCAAGTTTGAGAGGAAAAGGCTTAACATTGAAAACTCTTTAGGAGTCAAAAGAATTTCGTTGTTTTTATAAGAAAGCTCAAAAGAATCTTCTTTAAGTACCAGCCCTTTAAAAGTTTTGGTTTTTCCGCCTGTTTTGCTTCTTCTGAGAACGGCTTCGATCCTTGCAGCCATTTCTTCTTCATCGAATGGCTTTAATATATAATCATCAGCTCCGATGTTCAATCCTTTTACAATGTCCGGTTTTTCGCTTTTGGCAGTCAGCATGATAATAGGAATATCCCAATATTTTTTTATTTCCTCGCATACTCTCCATCCATCCATTTCAGGCATCATGACATCCAAAAGAACAAGATCTGCAGAATGGGTTTCTAAATAAAGCAAAGCATCTGAACCTGAATCCAGTTTTATACAATTGTAGCCGCGTGGTGTTAAGTATAAAGAAATGAGATCAAGCATTCTTGTTTCATCGTCAACTAAAATTATTGTTTTCATCATTCCGTTTCTCCCTTAAAAACCAATTCAAATACCGTTCCTTCACCTTCTCTGCTCCAGACAGAAATAGTCCCGCCATGGGCATGGACAAGTTCCTTTACGATCGCGAGTCCTAGACCTGTCCCTCCAAGCGTCCTGGCCCGTGATTTATCCACCCGATAAAAACGATTAAAGATAAAGGGCAATTCTTTCTCAGGAATCCCTCTGCCGGAATCAATTATTCTGATGATAACATGTTTTTTGGAGGTGCTTACACTTATAGTGGTTTTATCCCCAAATGAGGAATACTTAATAGCGTTATCAAGAAGATTATAGATAATTTGCTCAAGCCTCGATGCATCTGCAGATAAGCGGATTGTTTCCCGGCAGCCAACAGAAAGCTTCATGCCTTTTTCAGTGAAAGCCGGAGAAAACTTTGTTTCTATTTTCTTCATAAAATCCTGCAGATCTATATGTGTTTTTTTTATATCAAAAGTATTTTTATCGATCTTAGCCAAATCGAAAAGATTCTTTACCATTTCTGACAGCCGGATTGTTTCTTCCAAGATAATTGATAAGTACTGATTTCTGTCTTCCGCACTAAGGTCCCGCTTTTGAACAATATCTGCATACCCCTTTATATATGTAAGAGGTGTGCGGAGTTCGTGCGAAATACTGGATAAAAAATCATTGCGTTCTTCTCTGAGATAATTCAGATCATTGGCCAATAACTGAATGGACTGTGCCAAATCTCCAAGTTCATCATCTCCAGTTTTAGGAAGGGAGACTGAAAAATCGCCGCTGCTAATTTGTGAGGTGGCTTCTTTCATTTTAATCAGCGGTCTTGCCAGTGCCCTTGATAAAAAGATGATAATGGTAATGGTAAAAATGACGGCAATTAAACCAGCCAATAAAAATTGTTCATTTAAGCGTGAAATTAACGATTGAATCCAGGCTGTATCCTGAAACATATATACATGGCCAATCAGCTGCCCATTCTGTTCGATCGGGCTGACTGTAGAAATGTAATCCTCTTCTTTCCAATTGTCTCCTATGGTTTGTCCTTCTCTTGCAGAAGATGAAACCGGCCTTTCTAAATATGCTTGGATATAACTGCTATTAACAGAAGAACCAAGGATTTCTTTATTCGAATCTGTAATAACTACATCTGTATTTGCTTCAGATTCCATCAGGGCCACATGGGAAATAGTATTTTCATCAAAATGCTTTTCGAGGATAGCCCGATGTGAATTGCCGCGTGTCTGAAGGGCTATAAGCTCCTCTTCCACACGTGATTCTACAAGGGTACTATGTAATAAGAAGAACATAATAGTCTCCAGTCCGAAAAGGATCAGAAAAAACAATAGCCCCAGCTTCATGGAAAGTTTTTTCACGGTAATCACTCATTTCAAATCAATTACGTCTATTATATTCGAAAAGTTTGAAGAATCTATGCAGAAGTGTATATGTTTTAATAGGAGTGTACAAGGTAAAATAGAATAATGATTTATAATACTTGAAAATAGTATGCACTTATTCAGGAGGTATTTCTATGAGCGAATGTAAATTGGATCACGCACCGGAAGATGTACAAAATAAATTTGAACAGCAGAAAGAATTTCTTCCGGAAGATATGAACTCTTTGTTTCAGTCATTTTTTCTGAAGGAACATACACAGGATATTTTAAATGAGGTGTTCCATTTGCTGAAAAAATTTGACCTTGCTTCTGAGGACGAACGAACTGAGCGTGTAAACAGGCTTTACCTGGTATTGAAGAATGTATAATATAGAATTGCCGCATCTTCTGCGGCAATTTTTTAAGTTGCTTACAATTTTTTTGTAGCTATTAAAATTTTATTTTAACTTTTATGTTTTTGTGTTAATATTCAATTATAGAGAAATATAGAGTAGTATAATAATGAAAGCGATTTCAAAAAAAGAGGAGTGACAAAGTTGAGGGAATGCCATAGACCTGTTTTTGACTTGGCGATCCGGACTGCCGATATGCTTGTTCGAATGTTTGGTTCCCGCTGTGAAGTGGCCGTGCACGATTTCAGCGACTTAAAAAAATCGCTTATCCATATAGCAGGGGACATAACCGACAGGAAGATCGGGTCACCCATTACCGACCTTGTATTAAATGAATTAGCCAAACATAAAAACGAAGTAAATGATATAGCCAATTATAAAACACAATCCAAAAAGGGAAATGTTATGAAATCATCCACGATTTTTCTCCGTGATGATGAAAACAAAGTAATTGGTGCATTATGCCTTAATTATGATATTAGTTTGCTCATGCAATTTGGTGGAGAAATCGAGGAATTTATCAGCTTTGATGATCATTCTTCCAAATCGGAAACCTTTTTTAATTCCGTCCAGGAGGTAATTCACGAAATGGTGGATCAAGTACTTCAGGGCTTTAAGAAGGCACCTTCGTTGATGACGCTCGAAGAAAAAGTTGAATGTGTCCGCCAGCTTGAAGATAAAGGAACATTCCTCATTAAAGGGGCAACTGATTATGTCGCATCAGTGCTTGGGGTTTCCAAATTCACCATCTATAATTATTTGCAGAAAATCAGAACGATTAATGAGCTGCAGCCGGAAGCTGTTGAGCATAAATAAAGACAAGTTTTTAATTTTTGGAACATAATTGCAGCTATATGAATGTAAAGACCTTAAAAGTAAAGGGGCATACAAAATGAAATACAGATCAGCATTTGATATTATTGGTCCGGTTATGATCGGACCTTCAAGTTCTCATACAGCCGGAGCTGCACGCATTGGCCGTGTTGCCCGTACTCTTTTCGGAAAACAGCCGTCTAAAGCCGAAATTTCTTTATATGGTTCTTTTGCAAAAACCTATAAAGGCCATGGTACGGATGTAGCAATTGTCGGTGGTATTCTTGATTTTGACACTTTTGACGAGCGAATTCCATCTGCCCTGGAATTAGCGGAAGAAGCAGGAATTGAAGTCATTTTCACAGTTGAAGATACCGTTACAGATCATCCTAATACCGTAAGAGTCAAGCTTACCGAAGGAGATCGCGACCTTGAACTTGTCGGAATATCTATCGGAGGCGGAACAATTGAAATTACCGAACTGAATTCTTTTGAACTTAAGTTATCTGGTGAACATCCTGCCATTTTAGTTGTTCATAACGATCAGTTTGGAGTTATCTCCGCTGTTACGAATATTTTATCAAAGCACCAGATTAATATTGGACATATGGAAGTTTCACGCAAGGAAAAAGGAAAAATGGCAATCATGGTCATTGAAGTGGATCAGAAGATCGGCCATGATGTGATGACGGAGCTTGAAGGGCTTCCGAATATCACGCAAATTATCAGAATGGTTGACTAATAGTTAGCTGGGCATCAGGAGGGAAAGTCTAATGTTGTTTAGAAATGTTGCTGAGCTTGTTAAGCTCGCTGAAAATAAAGGTGTAAAAATTGCTGAAATCATGATTCAGCAGGAGATAGAAGTAACCGGTTTAACTCGTGATGAAATAATCGCTAAAATGGACCGTAATCTGACTGTCATGGAACAGGCAGTTGAGAGGGGATTGAAAGGTGTCACGTCTGTTACAGGTCTGACTGGCGGAGATGCAGTCCTTCTGCAAAAGTACATTCAGAGTGGAAAGGCATTATCAGGAAACATTTTATTGGACGCTGTCAGCAAAGCAGTTGCAACCAATGAAGTGAATGCAGCAATGGGTACAATTTGTGCCACCCCTACAGCAGGTTCGGCTGGCGTAGTGCCAGGTACACTGTTCGCTGTAAAAGAAGTCCTCAATCCAACACGAATGGAAATGATAGAATTTCTGTTTACTTCAGCAGCATTTGGCTTTGTGGTGGCAAACAATGCCTCCATATCCGGTGCAGCAGGAGGATGTCAGGCAGAAGTAGGGTCTGCAAGCGGCATGGCGGCAGCATCCATTGTAGAAATGGCAGGCGGGACACCAAAACAGGCTGCCGAAGCGATGGCGATTACACTTAAGAACATGCTGGGCCTAGTATGTGATCCAGTTGCCGGACTAGTAGAAGTTCCATGCGTAAAGCGAAATGCCATGGGTGCCTCTAATGCCATGACAGCTGCAGACATGGCTCTCGCCGGAATTACGAGCAGAATTCCTTGTGATGAAGTCATCAATGCGATGTTCCTTATCGGACAATCAATGCCATCAGCTCTAAGGGAAACAGCTGAAGGAGGATTGGCTGCAACGCCAACCGGCAGAAGACTGCAGGAAGAGATTTTTGGAAAAAAACAGTAATGTAATTAAGTACTAATAACACCAGTTCTTTAGTGAATTGGTGTTTATATTTATGTGGAAAAAGTTATGCTTATTTAGGGTAATTCTTAAAAAGGGGAGAGAAAAAAGAGTTTGAAAGTTATAAGATGGACCATTATTACTATTGCTATTGTGTTTATGCTGTTACTGGGAATTGCAGCTCCTGCCGCATTTATTGGGTTAGCTGTCTTTTTTATTGGATTATATTTAAATAATCAGTACCGGAGATATAAGATAAATTTCAAAAGATCTGGCTGGATTATGGCTGCTGGCTTTGTGTTATCCATTTTTTTAGCAACTGCAGATTCAGATACAACAGAAACTGTAAATGAGCCTGAGAAAGACCAAATAGTGACAGATCAGGATGAAGCAGATAAGAAGGCTGAAGAAGAAAAGCTTGCTGAAGAGAAGGCTAAAGAAGAGGAAGCCAAAAAGCAGGCAGAGGAGCAAGCACAGCTGGAAGCAAAACAGGAAGAAAACCAGAAAAAAGAAGCTGAAAAGCAAAAACAGGAACAGGATCAGGCTGCTGTGAGCATGGGCCTGGAACTTGTAACCGTTGGGAGAGCAGTGGACGGTGACACAATAGAAACATCAGATGGAAGAAAAGTCCGCCTGATTGGCGTCAATACTCCAGAATCAACAACAAGGGTTGAAGAATATGGAAAAGAGGCGAGCCAATTTACTGGATCTGAGCTGACTGGCAAGAAGGTCTGGATGCAAAAAGATGTTTCGGACACAGACAGGTATGGCCGGCTTCTGAGAATAATTTGGCTGGACATCCCGAGTGATGATATGGACGAAAATGAAATACGTGAAAAAATGTTCAATGCCCATTTAGTGCTGAATGGTTATGCAGAGCCATCCACCTACAATCCGGATGTTAAATACAGTGAATACTTCAGAAAATTCGGCAGGGAAGCAAGAGAAGACAATAAAGGGTTATGGGCTCTCGGGGATGAGGGTACAACTAAAGGGGACCTGGATTCTGCAGCAGCCAGCAGTGGTACAGCCAGCAATTCGGCTTCTGCAGAAGGCAGCACTGAGTCCTACCAAAACTGTACAGAGTTAAGGAAGGTATATCCAAATGGTGTGCCCTCTACACATCCTGCCTATGACTCAAAACACGATAGAGACAAGGACAACTTTGCTTGCGAACGATGACAGAAGGGCTGGCTCCAGATACAGAGCCGGCTTCCTTCTTGTAAAGACATAATTAAAAAAAGAACACTGGCTCACTCTACCAGTGTTCTATGAGGTTCTTTTATGATGGTCATTCAATTTAATAAGGGAACCTCTTTTAATCCAATAATGAAAATTATCTGCCGGGAAAACCCCGCGTCCATTTGACCTGTCCATCTGGATGACAACGCTGTTCTGAGTTACCTCCAGAATTCTGAGTGTTTGGGAACGGTTAAGGTTCGGCGCGAAAGTACTTTTGATTTCAAATTGCATATCCTTATCAAGGTTCAATGATGACACCTCCTAATTAGTTAATTATTTTTAATGTCCCCATTCATTGTTTTTCTATCCAATTATTGGCCAGTATATTTGTGATTATTAACTTATTAGAGAATTTGCAACTTTAGAATTTTTATAATAAACTGTATAATTCAATTAAGAACTATGAAATTTAACAAGCAGGTGAAGTGTGTTGAGGGAAAAGATTAAAGTTGGATTAATAGGAATGGGTGCTGTAGGTGAAAGAATCTTGCGTCAATTTCGGCAGCATGAGGAGTTTGAGATTGCAGCACTTTGTGATCGAAATGCCGAACGATTAGATAAATTTAAGGTCGAGCTGCCAGATGCAGTTATACATTCCAATCATTTGGATCTGCTTAAGGACGAAACAATCAAACTGGTTTATTTAGGTGTTCCTCCAAAGATCCATCATTCAATTAGCATGGATATTATAAAGAGCGGCAAGCATCTTCTTTGTGAAAAACCTCTGGCCAATTCCATTGAAGAGGCGAAGGAAATGTATGAAGCTGCTGAAAATACCGGGATCATCCATGCCATGAATTTTCCCATGGCATACAGCCCAGCTTACAAAATGTTTAGGGAAAAGATACATAATGGTGAGCTGGGTGAGATAAAAAAGGTAGAACTGAACCTGCAATTTACACAATGGCCCCGTGAATGGCAGCAGAATGATTGGATCTCCAGCAGAGAACAGGGAGGCTTTATCCGGGAAGTAGCTCCTCACTTTATTCATATGATTCATGATACCTTCGGAGAGTTGGGAAATGTCCGTTCATTTGTGGAATACCCGAATGATGAACATCTATGTGAAACCAGCTTTACCACATCATTGAAGCTTCCAGGCGGCATTCCCGTTCTATTAAACGGAATTGCGGGAATTGGGCAAAAAGAACATCTGTCTTTTAAAGTCTTTGGTGAGAAGGGCACGTTGGATATGCAGAACTGGAGTGTTCTTGTACAAAGTTCGTCCGAAAACAGCGGAGAAATTATTAGGCTAGATGAGCCGGAAAACAGTCTGCACACGGAACTCCTTAAAGCAATAAGAGGAGACAATGCATTATTGGTTTCCTTTAAAGAAGGGTACGAGGTGCAAAATGTACTGGAAAAAATCCTATCAAGCTAATTAGAGGCACGATTGTATCTCTTTTTTTTCGTTTATAGTCCTGGATAATCCATTGCTGCTACATATGTAACATATACTCGAAAAATTCTTGTGTTTTAATGTATAATAATCAAGTGAGAGTTCCTCTGATTACAAGAGACTCTATTACTTAACATTAAATTCATAGATCCAAAGTTGAAAGAGAGTGGGACATATGGGCCGTAAATGGAACAATATTAAAGAAAAGAAAGCATCAAAAGATGCAAATACGAGCCGTGTATATTCCAAGTTTGCACTTGAAATATATGTGGTTGCCAAGCAAGGTGAGCCTGATCCAGAAGCAAACCAGGCTTTAAAATTTGTGCTTGAACGTGCAAAGACATATAACGTGCCAAGAAATATCATTGATCGTGCAATTGAAAAAGCAAAAGGCGGAGCGGAAGAAAACTATGCTGAGCTTCGATATGAAGGATTCGGGCCTAGCGGCTCCATGATTATAGTCGATGCATTAACTAATAACGTAAATCGCACAGCTTCTAATGTGCGTGCTGCATTCGGAAAAAATGGCGGGAATATGGGTGTGAGCGGATCTGTTTCCTATATGTTCGACTCAACCGCTGTTATCGGCATTGAAGGCAAATCGGAGGAAGAAGTGCTGGAAATCCTGATGGAAGCAGACGTAGATGCACGTGATATTCTGGAAGAAGATGATACGGTAATCGTTTATGCAGAACCTGATCAGTTTCATGCAGTTCAGGAAGCATTCAAGTCAGCAGGCATCAATGAGTTTGCTGTTGCTGAATTATCCATGCTCCCGCAAAATGAAGTCACCCTTGATGCTGATGCACAGGCGCAATTTGAAAAGCTGATTGACGCTCTTGAAGACCTGGAAGATGTCCAGCGTGTTTATCACAATGTGGACCTAGGTGAATAACTGAGAAAAGGAGTCCACTTATTGCTGGACTCCTTTTTTTATAAAATTATAATGTTTTATATAATTTTATTATGTAAACTACTAAAGTTAAACCAAGATTTAAAGTATTTTGCATCTGAAAAAAAGGATTTTTGCATTAGTGAAATGAATTTACTCTCTTTTGAAAAACCGCTGAAATAAATGTGGTTTTATGGTGATATCAGCTGATATATGTCGAATATCAGTTTGCTAGCATATGCTATCTTAGGTCCGAATCTTAGTATTGCCCTCAATTTCCCACCGAGAAATACATTGGAGGTAAATCTGACTAATGGAAAATAACTGCAATAGAAAATTCTGCGTTTAAATACTGTATACACGGGAACATGAATGGGGAAAGGAGAGTTTAGCACACATGAATACGTTTAAGGTTATTTATACTTTTGAAAAAGGTGTTACTGTAACAGAAGAGGTTGAAGCAGAAAATAAATCCGAGGTAATCGGGAGCATTAAAGACCTGGAAGGATTTGTAGAATTTACATGTTCTGAAGGTCACTACCACCGATTTGATTTTGCTGATGTAAAATTGGTCACAATTACAGAATAAAAGGAAGGCCAAATTCGGCCTCCCTCTAAAAGCCCGCCTGGTTAGCGGGTTTTTCACTTTCTTACAAGATCTCCAATGAGAATATACCTCTGCGGTGCATCTCCAATAAAATTAAAAGGGTAACAGGTGGTTACAGTAAGAGTTGCTCTTGGCTTAGGTACAATTACTGTTCTGTCGTCTGCATCGACGATTCTTACTTTCCGAACTTTATAGGTAAATTCACCAGCGGAAGTGTTCACGACAAGCAAATCGCCAATCTCTACTTCGCCAAGTTTGCGAAAGACTGTATCCCGGTGGCCGGACAGGACTGAATTGTCTTCTTCTCCTGGAAGGACGCTGCCGGCATAATGGCCAACTCCCTTTTCTAACTCATCTTCATCCGTACCATGGAAGATTGGCAGTTGAGCTGATATCTTAGGTATTGATAAAACGCCCATTTCTTCCCCAATTTTAGGACGTACGGTGTATAGATTATGTTGTTCCGTTTTTGGTTTAGTCTTCATTTCTGTTTTTACAGTGCTGGAGGCATCTATATGGGCAGAAGTTTTTTGGCTATAAAAATATGGCATTAGATTTAAAGCTGCAATTGAAATTCCACCCAAAATAAAAATTAGACCAATAGCTCCTTTTAATGAGAGTTTCCTTTTCACCAGCTTTCACTTTCCGTCTGCGGAAAATGGCAATTCCTATAAGGGTTAGGCCGATGCCTGCTAATACTTCTTCAATATAGTGACCTGCTGTGTTTGGCAGTTTTCCGCCTTTTACAGTTTTTACGTGTTCTGAAACTGGTTTCATTTTAGCGGGATCCTGTTTTTTGATAACAGTTTCAGCCTGATTCAAATCTGTCACTGTGTCTTCAATTAGCTCTGAACTGAACATCTCTGCTGTAATAATCATATCTGCCAGGAACTGCCCTTGAGTATTATATAGTTCAATAAGCAGGTCATAGCCATTTGTCTCCTCCAAAGCAACCATTTCAGCTGTTGTTAAATGGAGTTTTTCACCATCTTTCACAAGATAAAACTCGGCATCAAGCTGGAACAGATCCATCATTTCCTGCATAATGCTGATAAGTTCAGCTAGTTCTGCTTCTGTTAAATCCTCGGCACTGTCGAACTCGCTAAATGACATCAAACGGCTTTCAAGGTCCATCATTTTATCAAGCAAGTCTGGATTCTCGAAATCCAAAGTCATAAAATGTGCAAATAATGCTTCAAGTTCTTCATCGGTCAGATCGATATCTGCGAGTATTTGGTTCATTTCGTCGTCACCAGGCAATTCATCTCCACCCAGATAAATGGAAACCATGATATCAAGGTCTTCAATATATTCATAGTTTTCAAGGGAGTCATCATTTTCCTCAAGCAGGGAAATGAGCTCCTCTTTTGTGAGCCCGTAATCATTTAATAGCTGCTGAAGGGTTTCACCGTTAATTTCAGTGCCTGTATATGTGATAAAAGAAACAGTCGAATCCAGGGCTTCAATATATCTGAAAGCATCGCGGACATCGTCAGTCGTTTCCATTTCTCCATTCTCCACAAGCAGCGCTACTAACTCTTCCTCATTTTCAAGATCATAGTCAGCTAAGAGCTGCTGAAGGTTTTCTTCAGTAATAGGCTCACCTAGATATTCGGCCATTTCCTCCATCGTATCGAAATCTTCGATATTCATATCCCAAAAATATTCCAGATGGTCAATTAATCCTTCTTCAGACCAATTTGTTTCCTTTAGGAATTCTGCCAATTCATCATCGCTTGGTGCTGCAATGCTGACAGCCGGAAACAAGCTCAACAATAGGATGGATGCAATAACAATACTTAGTCTTTTCAATGATAGTTCCTCCATATAAGATAATAAATTCTAGAATAATATAATGGAAAAATTATTTTCCGGATAGAATTGTTATTTGGAATATTATTAGATATAATATTTGGATTTTTTCACAGTAGAAGAGATGGTGAAAATGCTGGTTTATCAAGGGTTTTTAATATTGTGATGAAAAGATTCGGGATCAAAAATTCCTTGATAATCCATTTCTTCCTGTAATTAAATAATTATTATATTGATTTAACTAGGGAAGTAAAAAATACCAAAACAGGGATTGATTATTTATTTCGAAGTGTGTAAAATTACACTAATCGAACCGAATGAGTGTCATTCTAATAAAAAGAGGTGGATCCCTTGAACCCTGAAACCGAAAAATATCATCAGAACATATTTCAATTTGAACTTACGAAATTGAAAGAGAAAGACTATATATCATCAGAACATTATGAAATCACCTTGAGCGCCCACCATCTGTACTATCAGGACCTTGAAGAGCTGAAACAGATGCAGGCAAAGGCAGCAAAAGCTGCAGAAGAAATCAGACAAACGTTAATTCAACCTGCAAAAAAACCTGAGAAAAAGAAATTATCTCAGGAAGAACTGCGTGAAAGAAAGATTTCCTGGCTGCTGAATGTAGGAGTCATCCTGCTCCTCATCGGCGGACTTTTTGTAGCAACAAGCAACTGGGATACAATGTCAAATATCATGAAAAGTGCATCCATTGCAGTAGTATCACTTCTTTTCTATGGCTTTGCGTTTATTTCCGGAAAGGTATTAAAAATTGAAAGAACGTCGTTTGCTTTTAATGTTCTGGGGAGTTTATTTTTGCCAATATTCATTTTGTCCATAGGCTGGTTTGAATTGCTTGGCCCCTATCTTTCTTTCTATGGGGAAGGACGCTTTATTCTCGGAGCGGCGGGCAGTTTTCTGATCGTTCCAGTATATAGTGTTTTAGCACAAAGACTGGACTCACGTCTTTTTGTCTGGTTTGCTTATATTGCCCTGACTGCTGGGGCTGGTTATACTTTGGTAGCATTCAAGCTTGAAAAAGACAGTTTTTATCTTGGATTAATGATTTTCAATGCCCTGCTGTCAGCAGCCTATCATCGCATGAAAAAACGGGATTCCCTTAAACTGTTTTCGGGAGAATTGGTTTTCTTTGCTCAAATCAATTTAGTGATTTCTACTTTATTGATGCTCGTATTTTTCAATAGCCATGTTTTTTACAGTGTGAATATTCTGTTGACGGCAGCCGTTTACCTTTCAATGGTGTATGTAACAGGCAGAAAGGAGTTTCATTTCGTCTTTAGCTTACTGATTGTTTATGGTGCCTACCAGCTGATTGAAAATACTATTTTAAATTCAGCAGGCCCGGTTTTCTTTGCGCTTGTAGGAATTGGTTTTCTGATTGTTCCTAGAGTAATGGATAAGCAGTATTCCTGGGATAAGATTTTCAGACTGACTAGTGCAGCGGTTTCCATATTGGCTTTTCTCTATATTTCAGTTGAAGGCATCCTGTTAAGGGTCGGCGAACCATCTGTATCGCTGCTGCTGGCTTATATTATTCTGGCTGTCCAGTTTATATATTTGGCAAGCGTTATGGCAAACGGATTATTTGCTTACCTGGCACCTGTTTTTTTTGCTTCTGCCCTATATGAATTAGTATTAATGCTGGATAAAGCTGTTGAGTTTAATAATTTATCATTACCCTTTTTCTTCATTGGCTTTGTTCTTTTTATAAGTTTCGGGTATCTGCTTAAGCATCCCTTCTTAAAAGTGGTCGAATCAAGCTCACGGGATGTGGCTACTTGTATTATGTTATTTTCGGTTGTGATTGCAGCAGGATTTCTTGATTGGCTCGCTGCAGGCACCATGCTATTAATCTTCAGCTTTGTCATGTACCTCATGAATAAGGCTGAAAATCGGATTTTTTATACAGAAGCGATTCCCTGGGCCATCCCTTTGTCAATCGGGTTCGCATTTATGTTTTATGGAGAACATATGCGCTGGAACTCAAGTTTTTATCAGAATGAGTTAGGAATAGCTATAAATACCATAATGGCGAGTATTTCCCTCCTTATACTTGCTGGTGCCCTTTATAAGAAGAGACAAAAAGCTCAAGCCAGAAATGTATTTTTGATCGCGCTCGGCTTTTATACAATCTCCCTATTTACAGCAACAGCATTGACAATAAATGAAGTTTGGATGAGGCCTGCAGTATTTATAGGCGGCATTATCATGTATTTGTTCTTATATCATGTAATAAAACAAAAATGGGTTCCCTTTGCTGCAGCATCGATTTCACTTTTTGCTTACTTTATGATCTTGATTGGTTTACCATTTATCTTTCCCTTTTTCAATTGGATAGAGCTTCCAATGGGGGCATGGACCCTGCTTGCTGCAGCATATTATATTTCAAAAAAAGATCTTGTCCTGGCAAAGGGGTTCAGCTGGATTGGCCATATTTACATGCCATGTGCCTTGATTCTGACATATTTCATCTACAGGGAAAACAGTATCTGGTCCTTCCTGGCCACACTGGCAGTCTATTGGATCAGTTTCAGGATTTCTGTTAAGGAGTGGAAAGTAAAGGTTTTCCTTTACGGCACATTCTTAACCCTGTTTATGGTGATTTTAACTGGAATGGATTATATTTGGGAGGAGAGCTACAGTGAGTATGCCACCTTAATAGTCAGCTTTGCCGTATTCTTATTCTGGTTAACCGGAAAAGCTCAAGATAAAATGAGAAGTGTTTATTTTCTTATACCCTGGTCTGTGATTGGGATCCTGGCATTTTTAACTTCATATCCCTTTGGGTATGTGCAGTTTATCGTTTCTATTATTTATTCTGCAGGATTGATCGTATATTTGCATAGAACTAAACTTGATATATTGGCTGCTGTTCCATTGGTATTACTATATGTGGCAGTACTCAAATTCCTGTTCATTAACGGAATCGCTTCTGATATGAAAATTCTGGTTGTGGCTGGTTTCGGCCTGGTTTCGGTAATCATCGGCAAAATGGTATATATCAAAATTTTAATGAACAAAAAAGCTGATAGCTACACTATTATCTCGCTGTTATTTTTCCTTACCGCCTATCTTTTTCCGGCTGTTTCCCTATGGGCGGAAGTTCTCCCTGGACTCCTGATCAGTACACTTTTATTTTTACAGCGGGGCAGAGTGGCATCTAAATACTTTTGGCTGCCAGGATTGCTGGCAGGTGCGATATTGCTGGAGCCTTATTATAGTTTATTAAGGAATATTGAGATGCCTAACATGTTCATAAGGGAGGCATATGTGCTTCCATGGATCATTCTGATTATTTTTTTCAGGAAAGTGCTGAATGGGCAATACACATCATTGACAAACAAGCTTCAGTGGGCAGTTCTTATATTGGTTTCCCTGCTGCTTGTACAGGATGGCCTTGCAAGCAATACGGTTTATGATGCGCTCATAGTCGGGACGCTATCCCTGATTTCGATGCTGGCTGGTACTTTCTGGAGAATAAAGGCCTATTTCTTTGTAGGTTCTGGAGTTCTGCTTCTGAATGTGCTCCTTCAGACAAGACCTTATTGGGGGAATCTCCCTTGGTGGGCGTATCTATTAATTGCAGGCTCTATTCTCATTTCTGCAGCAAGCTATAATGAATGGCAGAAACAAAAAACAGCGAAAGGTGAGGAGCCTTTAATATCTAAATGGAAAAGCAGGATAATGAATAAATTAAATGAATGGTCATAGAAAGTTAACCTAGCCCTCGGGCTAGGTCTTTTTTTAAAAATCAGAAAGTATAACCTTGAACTCCGATAACTGTCTAGCTCCAGCGCCTACCTCCTCGAGGTCACAAGCTTGTCTTGTTGGGGCTCCTAGGAACTCGGGGTCATAAGCCGTTTCCTTTCAGAAGGAAAAACATCTTCTTACAGGAACCGTCTTATGCCTGAGGCCCGCAGGATGCGGGTCATGCAGACGTTGCCACAGGACGTGGCGCTCTTAGTCTGCGTTCCTTGATTGGGCAGTCGCCTCCACATTTCGGGCAATCCTCCCAAAAAGGGAAAGAACGCCTTTCCGGAAGGCTCGTCTTGTGCTTGAGGCCCCCAGGATGGGGGTCATGCAGACGTTGCCACAGGACGTGGCGTTCTTAGTCTGCGTTCCTTTTGTGAGCAAGGCGCTTCCGCTTTTCTTACTATTTTCAAAATAAATGAGTAAATTTTCAGAAAATAAGTTGACTTTTTCCTGTTTACACGTTATCTTTGTGATAAATATATAACACTTATTTTATCTGACGATATTTTAACGTTATATAAAATCATTATCTTAATATGATGATAATCTGGGAGGTCATGTCTTGATTCTGCATGATATTGAAACGGAAAGCCGTGATTTTATAGAAGAATTGCAGTTGGACCGGCTCAAGCAGACAGTGGAAAGAGTATTTAATCATGTGCCTTTTTATCGGAAGAAGTTTTTGGAAAGTAATATTGCACCTGAAGACGTTAACAGCCTGAATGATATTCAAAAGCTACCCTTTACGGTTAAAGCAGATTTGCGAGAACATTACCCATTCGGGCTTTTTGCTGTGGATAAAAAAGAAATTGTCCGTCTGCACGCTTCTTCGGGAACGAGCGGTAAGCCGACTGTAGTGGGCTACACTCGAAATGACATCAAAATGTGGAGCAATCTGATAGCGAGGGCAATCTCAATCGGAGGAGGCGAACCTGGTCAGACATTGCATAATGCTTACGGATACGGTCTGTTTACGGGTGGATTGGGACTGCATTATGGCAGCGAACAGCTTGGCATGGCAACCGTACCTGTTTCTGGGGGAAATACTGACAGACAAATTATGCTGATTCAAGACTTTAAACCAGAAGTTATTTGCGGAACTCCTTCCTACATCCTTAATTTAGCCGAGAAGATGGAAGAGAGGGGAATGGACACGGCTAATACATCATTAAAATATGGGATTTTTGGTGCAGAGCCCTGGTCTGAAGAAATGAGGAAAACACTAGAAGCTAAGCTTGGGATTAAAGCATGCGATATTTATGGGCTGAGTGAAGTTCTTGGACCAGGTGTAGCCATGGAATGCCATGAATCTCAGGATGGCCTGCACATTGCAGAGGATCATTTTTATGCAGAAGTGATCGATCCGATAAAAATGACACCGCTTACAGACGGGGAGGAAGGTGAGCTTGTTTTTACAAGCTTAACAAAGGAAGCTTTTCCCGTGATTCGCTACCGAACGGGTGATATCGCTTCCCTTTCTAAAGAGAAGTGTGTTTGCGGGAGAACTACGCTTCGCATGAGCCGTGTGAAAGGCCGCATAGACGATATGCTTAATGTAAATGGTGTAAACGTTTTCCCTTCAGAAATCGAACGTTGCATTCTTCAGATGCCTGAGCTTTCTCCCCACTACCATATACAAGTGTATAACAATGGAAGTTTAAAAGTTTTGGAGCTTCATGCTGAATGGAGCGAAGAGTTTTATAGAGATATGGGAGAAGCAGAACATGTAAGAAAGAAGATCCAGGAAGCAGTGAAGCAAAATTGCTTTATTAACATTGGACTTGTTCTCCATCCGCCTAAAACGCTGCCAAGATCGGAAGGGAAAGCTGTCAGGATTGTAAATCCGGCAGTGAAAAATGCAGTAATCTAAATGAATAATTTTTAACTCACTGGGGGTGAATCACATGTCAGAAGCTCTTTTCTTTCAAGAGATGACGGAAGAACAAAAATACGAGCAGTTCATGAAACGCATTAATGCAGGAGAAAAAATTGAAGCGGATGATTGGATGCCTGAAGATTATCGAATGACATTAATCAAATTGATTTCGATGCATGGTATTAGTGAAATTATGGGAGCACTTCCTGAAAAGGAGTGGGTGCCAAAAGCCCCTTCATTAAAACGCAAGCTGGGAATCATGGCAAAGGTGCAGGATGAGATGGGACATGGACAGCTGCTCCTCCGTGTTGCAGAGGATTTAATGAAGCCTCTCGGGAAAACCCGCGAAGATATTATGCAGGATTTATTCAGCGGAAGACTGAAATTCCACAATGTTTTTCATATGGAGGCTCCAACATGGGGGGATGCCGGGCTGATCGGCTGGCTGGTTGACGGTGCTGCTATCATTACCCAGACCAATATGCTTAATGCTTCATATGGGCCTTATGCAAGAGCACTTAAACGGATTTGCGCGGAAGAGGTTTTTCATGCCCAGCATGGTGAAGCAATCATCATGGCGCTGGCTGAAGGAACCGAGGAGCAGAATGCGATGGTTCAGGATGCTGTTAACCGCTGGTGGGAAGCGCTGTTAATGTTCTTTGGCCCCGGTGATGCCTCTACTACCGGCACTTCCAAACAGGATACAACGATAAAATATCGAATCCGGACAAAGACGAACGAAGACTTAAGGCAGGACTTTTTTACAAAGTATATTCCTCGCGTTCTCTCGCTTGGCCTCAAACTGCCGGATGAGACTATGCATTTTGACCAGGATCAGGAGCTTTGGGTTTATAGGCAGCCTGACTGGAATAAGTTCAAGGACATTATTAAAAATAATGGGCCAAAATCTCAGGAGCGACTCGGACTCCGCCGCACAGCTTATGAGACTAACAAATGGGTGCGCGAGGCTCTCAATACTGCAAACTAAACCGTTCAGATGGGAGGGATCCTTTTGGGAAACGAAGGATTTTACCAGGAATTCGAAGTCTTTAGTCAAAGAACTGATACCTCGCCTCTGCAATATCAATTTTCCCTGTTGGCGCCAAATCGAGAGATTGCACTCGTCATGGCACAGGAAAATTTTATGAGGAGAGAACCGGCTGCTGATATCTGGGTCGTCAAACGCTCTGATATACGGAAGCTGACACCGGAAGAAAAGCAATCACTACAGCGTCTGGACAACAAAGATTACCGCACCACAAAAGGATACGGATATTTGAAGAAAAAGTGGCGCCATTACGAGCAGGAAATGCTTGATGAAAAAGAAATTCTGTCATGGGGAGGGATGAAGAAAGGTGACTGAGCCAGTTAGTAAAATGCCAATTGACGCTAAGGTTAAGCCTGCGCTGACATCATTATTATATCAGCTGGCTGACGATGACTTTATACTAGCCTACCGGGGTTCAGAGTGGCTGGGCCTGGCACCTCATATAGAGGAGGATGTCGCCTTTTCATCCATCAGCCAGGATACTATGGGCCATGCCGCCATGTTTTATCAGCTGCTGGAGGATCTTGGAGAAGGCAATGTAGACAGTCTTGCCCATGCGAGAAAAGCTGCCGAAAGAAGAAATGCTGTTCTTTTGGAAGTGGTCAATGGACCAGGTCATTACTTATCTTCAGCACAATATGACTGGGCATTCGCGGTAGTAAGAAATTATTTTTATATCCAAGCGAAAAAAATCAGATTGGACTCACTGAAAAATTCTCTTTATCAGCCTTTAGCCGAGGTGGCATTAAAGGTTAATATGGAGCTTTATTATCATCTCCTTCACTGGAAAACATGGTTTATCCAGCTGATGCAGGCTGGCGGTGAAGCCAGAACGAGGATGGAAGCGGCCATTAGGAAGGTTTTAGCTGATTTTGAAGGAGTCATAACATTGGGACCTCTGGCAAAAGATATGGCGGAACATGGTCTAATTGAGCCGGAGGATGTTTTAAAGCAGCGATGGCTGCTGACCATGAAGCCTGTGTTTGAATCTATCAATCTGGCAGTCTCAGAAGCAGACCTGGCAATGAAAAATGGAAATGGCCGTATAGGAGAGCATACTGCCGACCTTGATGCAGCTTTAACCACATTGAGCGAGGTGTATAACATAAATCCAGCTGCAAGCTGGTAAGTTTTTTAAAGGGTGATGTAAATGGAGCAGAATCAAGTGTTGATAAAAACCGTGTTAGAAGCGCTTCATAATGTTAAAGACCCTGAAATAGATACCATTTCAATTGTTGATTTAGGAATGCTGGAGCAAATTGTAGTTGAGGGCAATTCAGTATTGGTTAAACTCCTGCCTACTTTTATGGGATGCCCGGCACTGGATATCATTCGAAAAAACGTTGAAACCGAGTTAGGCAAGGAAGGGATTTTTGAAAAAATAGATGTCCAGTTTATTTATCATCCGCCCTGGACGTCTGACCGGGTAAGTGAAACAGGAAGGATAAAGCTAAAGGAATTCGGGATTGCGCCGCCTCCAAAATTAATAAGTGAAACAGGTGAATGGCATGTGGATTGTCCTTTTTGCGAGTCCACATACACCACGATGGAAAACCTGTTTGGCCCTGCAGCCTGCCGAAGTATTTTATACTGCAAATCCTGCAGGAACCCATTTGAAGCTATGAAGCCTGTATCGACGATGATGTAGCGGCAATACTTTCGAAGCTGTCATTTACAACGGCCAAATTGTGTTTAATGCTAGATTAACTTTTTATGATGCTAGATAAAAAATAAAACATTCTGGATAAATTTACAAAACTGCACGATAAAAACAGAATCATGCTAGATAATCTGTTAATCCTGCAAGATAAATTCCTGGAAAGAAAACACAAATAACATATGAATTCAGCTCCAGGAATACTATTAATTGAATCAAATCCAATAAAAATTGAAAGGAAGTTGACTAATGGTAAAATTAATCGCTCTTTATAAGCACCCTGAAAATAAGGAGGCATTTGATGACTATTATTTTAATACGCACGCGCCACTTACAGCCAAAATTCCGGGCCTCCGCAAAATGGAAGTTACAAAAATTGTTGGCAGTCCTATGGGAGGCGAAGGGAAGTACTATTTGATGTGCGAAATGTATTATGACAGCCATGAAGCTTTGCAGGAGGCCATGAGAACAGATGAAGGCAAGGCATCCGGAAAAGACGCCATGAAATTTGCAGGTGATATTATCACTCTTATGATTGGTGAGGAAGCAGATGAGTAATAGCTATGAAACCATTAAAGTTTCACAGCATGGAAAGCTTGGCTTAATTGCTTTAAACCGGCCAAAAGTTTTAAATGCAATCAACCGCCCGATGGTTTCAGAGATTCTTGATGCTATGGAAGGGTTTGAAGCCGACAGCAGTATAAAGGCCATCGTATTAAGCGGCAATGGCAGAGCCTTTGCAGCCGGGGCAGATATTGATGAAATGGCAAATGACCAGGCAATAGATTTAGAGCTTCGCAATCAATTTAAAGATTGGGATCGCCTTGCCATGATCAAGAAACCGATTATCGGGGCGGTGCAGGGTTTTGCCCTTGGCGGTGGCTTTGAGCTTGCTTTATGCTGTGATTTGCTATATGCCGCTGATAACGCGGAATTTGGCTTTCCGGAGGTGAACCTGGGTGTAATGCCTGGTGCAGGCGGCACGCAAAGGCTTACTAAGCTCGTTGGAAAAACGAAAGCATTGGAATGGCTTTTTACCGGCAAAAGAATCACAGCCAAAGAAGCGCTTCAACATGGCATTGTCAACCAGCTTATCGCAGAGGAGCTTCTATTGGAAGAAACGATGAAGGCGGCTGAACAAATTGCCAATCAGGCGCCAATCTCCATACGCCTCATAAAAGAAGCAGTCCTTAAAGCAGTTGATACTTCTTTAAAAGAGGGAATGGAATTCGAACGGAAGAATTTTTATCTATTATTCTCGACAGAAGATCAACAAGAAGGAATGAATGCCTTTATTGAAAAACGCAAGCCTCAATTCAAAGGGAAGTAGAGGAGGTGTACATAGCAAATGTTTGAAACAGTGAAATATGAGGTCGCAAACGGTGTTGCATGGATTACATTAAACCGGCCGGATAAACTGAATGCATTCACTGAACAGCTTAATAAAGAGGTTCAGCAGTCCATAAAACAGGCAAGCGGGGATAAAGAAGTCCGATGTCTAGTTATTACAGGTGAAGGACGCGCATTTTGCTCTGGCCAGGACCTTCAGGGTGTAAATGAGGATATGGATCATGGCGAGGTACTACGCCGGTTTTATAATCCAATGGTATTGGAGCTTCATAAATGTAAGAAGCCGGTTATCGCTGCGGTCAATGGGGTGGCAGCAGGTGCGGGCATGAGTCTCGCATTAGCGTGCGATTTTAGACTCCTATCTGATAAAGCCAGTTTTTTAGAAGCTTTTATCCATGTCGGGCTGGTGCCTGATGCCGGGAATCTCTACTTTCTGCCAAAGCTGATTGGTCATGCGAAGGCCATGGAGCTTGCAGTGCTCGGTGAAAAGGTTAATGCACAGGAAGCCAAAGAGCTGGGACTGGCTACAAAGGTAATTCCTATGGAGAAATGGCAAGATGAAATAACGGCTTTTGCAGAAAGGCTGGCCAGCATGCCGACAGCGGCCATTGCCATAATAAAGAAGAACCTGAAAGCGAGCTGGGAATCCACTTTAGAAGAAAGTTTGGAGAGAGATGCACAGGGTCAGCGGCTGGCAGGCCTTACTCTTGACCATAAAGAGGGTGTATCTGCATTTATGCAAAAGCGGAGGCCTGTGTTTCAAGGGAAATAGACCTTGCTGGATTAAATGGCCTAGAATCCTATTATAATATTTGCCCGTTATATGTTTATCTTTGCGAGCATCTCGTTTCAGGTGCTCGTCTTTTTTTAAACTGAAAGGAGGATTACAACATGAAAAATATAGTCGTGATCGGTTCAGGCGTGATGGGGCGGGGAATTGCGTATGTCTGTGCAGTCGGGGGATTTCACACCACCCTTGTAGATATCAGCCGGGAACAACTAGTCCGTGCGGAAAAAGAGATTGATAGCATCTTTGAAAAAGGACTCGCCAGGAATAAAATAACAGCAGCTGATATGGAAGCAAGCAAAAACCGTCTAAAGCTTTCTGTAAGTCTTGCACAGCATGTAAGTGGAGCTGATCTTGTTATTGAAGCAGTCCCTGAAGTGATGGATATTAAGAAAAATATTTTTGAGGTGATTGATCAGCACGCACCTGAGCACTGCCTTTTTGCAACAAACACTTCTACCATGAGTCCAACCGAGATTGGATCATTTACAAAACGCCCGGACAAAGTGATTGCCATGCATTTCTTTAATCCCGTCCAAAAAATGCCGCTTGTTGAAATTATTAGAGGGCTTGAAACAAGCGAAGAAACAGCACAGTTAATTAAACGTGCTGCCGAGCGAATGGGGAAAGAAACAGTAGTTATTAATGAGTTTCCAGGCTTCGTAACAAGCAGGATCAGTGCGCTCGTTGGAAATGAAGCATTTTATATGCTGCAGGAAGGTCTTGGCACACCTGAAGAAATTGATAAAGCAATTAAGCTTGGGCTCAATTATCCGATGGGGCCGTTCGAACTTGGCGACCTTGTCGGTCTCGATACGCGCCTGAATAATTTAAAGTACCTTCACAGCAAGCTGGGTGAAAAATACCGGCCGGCACCGCTCCTTGAACAATATGTTAAAGCTGGCAGGCTTGGACGCAAAACGGGCAGGGGTGTTTATGATTACTCTGCCAGAGAGGAAGTTAAGCAATGAGAAAAGCAGTAATTGTGGATGCTGTCAGGACTCCCATCGGAAGATATAAGGGTGCTTTAAAGGATATTCGTCCGGATGATTTGGGAGCCATCGCCATTAGGGCGCTGCTGGAGAGAAACCCAAGCTTGAATCCTGCAGAAATAGAAGAGGTCATACTGGGAAATGCCAATCAGGCGGGAGAAGATAATCGCAATGTGGCCAGGATGGCAGCTTTGCTCGCCGGTTTGCCTGTCGAAGTGGCTGCTTCAACAGTTAACCGGCTTTGCGGGTCTGGTTTAGACGCTGTGAATTATGCTGCACGGGCCATTCTAGCCGGAGAAGGAGATATTTTTATTGCAGGGGGTACGGAAAGCATGACCCGTGCACCATTTGTCATGGCAAAGCCAAGCAGCGAGTTTCCAAGAGGGAATATGGAGATGTATGACACAACAATCGGCTGGCGATTTACAAACAGCAGGCTTGAGAAAATGTACGGTGCTGAAAGCATGCCCAAGACGGCAGAAAATGTTGCAGAAAAGTATGGCATATCCCGCGAGGAGCAGGATCTGTTTGCTTTCGAAAGCCAGAAGAGAGCAAAAACAGCTATTGAAAAAGGCATATTCGACGATGAAATCATTCCTGTTACATACATGGATAAAAAAGGGAATGAGATAACGGTTTCACGTGACGAGCATCCCCGTCCGGAAACAAATTTTGAAAAACTCTCAAATTTAAAACCCATTTTTCAAGGCGGAACTGTAACGGCAGGCAATGCCTCAGGTGTTAACGACGGTGCGTCTGTTTTGCTGCTGATGTCTGAGGAAAAAGCGAGTGAACTTGGATTAAACTCTCTTGGAACTTATATTGTATCCGCAACTGCAGGGCTTGAGCCTTCAATTATGGGGGCAGGTCCTGTTTATTCCACTCAGAAAGCTTTGAAGAGAGCTGGACTTACCATGAATGATATAGATTTAACCGAATTAAATGAAGCTTTTGCTTCACAATCCCTTGCCTGCATAAAAGAACTTGGTGCCGATTCGGAGCGGGTAAATGTAAATGGCGGAGCGATTGCATTTGGCCATCCGCTTGGGGCTAGCGGTGCCCGTATTCTGACAACGTTATTGCATGAAATGAAGCGCAGGAATTCAAAATACGGCCTGGCAACGATGTGTGTGGGAGTTGGCCAGGGTATTTCTACAATCGTGGAGCGCTGACCATAGAGACTTTATTCTCTATGGTTTTTAGGGTTTATAAAGACTTTGGCGGTGATGTATAAAGGGAGAGGCAGTCAAATTATTTAGTATGCCGAAAAAGTATTGTTCAAAAATGCCTAATTTTAGTACAATTGTATATAACGAATTTTTTCCGTTCAACCCACATGATGAAATGAGGATGAAAGCAAGTTGAATACGAGGTCAATGATTTTCACACTTTATGGCGATTATATTTCACATTATGGAAGCAAAATTTGGATTGGAAGCCTGATAAAGCTTTTAAGCGAATTTGGTCATAATGATCAGTCTGTCAGAGCAGCTATTTCAAGAATGAATAAGCAGGGATGGGTGAGCGCAGAAAAGATCGGTAATAAAAGCTATTATTCCTTAACGCCAAGAGGGCAGAAAAGGATTGAGGAAGCGGCTAAGCGCATCTTTAAATTAAAGCCTGAAGAGTGGGATGGCAGGTGGCGCATACTTATGTATACTATCCCGGAAGAAATCCGCAATGTACGGGATGAATTGCGGAAGGAGCTTGTTTGGAGCGGTTTTGGCTCCATGTCCAGCAGCTGTTGGATCTCAGCTAATAATCTTGAGAAACAAGTATTTGATTTGATTGAGAAATATGATATTGCCGACTACGTTGATTTCTTCATTGCCAGGTATGCAGGTCCGCATAAGAATATCGAAATTGTTGAAAAAAGCTGGAACCTGACAGAGATCAATGAAAGATACCAGGAGTTTATTTCCGAATACAGCCAGAAATATATTATTGATAAAAATAAAATCCAGAAGGGGAATATGACGGATGCAGATTGTTTTGTGGAAAGAACAAAGCTTGTGCATGAATACCGGAAATTCCTCTTTGTAGATCCGGGGCTTCCTGAGGAGCTACTTCCTGATAAATGGCTGGGCAGTCATGCCGCTGCACTGTTCAGTGATTATTACAAAGAACTGGCTGAACCTGCATCAAGATTTTTTGAAAGCGTATTTAAGGAAGGAAATGAACTTAAAAACAGGGATGCTGATTATGACGCATTAAATCATCCTTATATGGTTGAATGAGAAAGGGCCATTCTGCAGGATGGCTCTTTCATTTTGGACAAATAAGCGATTAAGTACGGGGTCCACTAAATTGCCACTGGATAAACGATTATACAATTACCAAATTTTAATCATCTCATTCATGTATAAATGTATCTTACCTAAACAATATTATTTTTATGATTAATTGCGTCTTGAGATTTTATTAATCGTAAAATCTGATTCACATAAGGTGATTAAATGGTCCTGCCTGCAGCACTTGTAATTACATTCTATACACTTAGTTTCTTTTTCTTTATAGAAAAAAAGCTTTCCTTTTTACAAAATTCTCTGATTTTTATGCTAATTTCTATTGCAGCCCGAAATTACACAACAATACTTGCTTTTCAATTAAAGTGGATTGATATAACTGAAGACTCTTATTTATTTATTGTCTTTTTGCTCCATAGAGAAATTATTGGACCCTTTCTAGTTTTAATTTTTATTAATGTTTTTTGGAAAACTCAATCTGGAGGAAAAAGGCTTGTTTATTTCCTTATATTCTTAATCTGCCTTCTTGCAATTGATATTTTTAGTTTGAAGTCGGGAGTTATTAACTGAATTGGAATGTCGTTAAAGCAGGTTCAGGAAATTGTGCCTTTTTGATTGCCGGTCTTGGATTGTCCAGGTGTGTTATGTATCTTAAGCAGGAGCATAATAATTATGGGAATGGTATATGAAGGAGCTTTTGATGCAAACGAATGGTTTGTATTAGTTAATTTAATGGCAGCGGGCATTCTTATTTGGAAACTGCCTAAAAAATTATCGGGTTTGGAAACAGCAGTTCATTTTACAATTGGCATTTTTACAGGGATGTTCTTTGATCATACCATTAGTATTAAACCATGGGATTTTTATGATGTGAATGACACATCAGATTATCAATTCATCGATCTTTTAAGTTATATAATGTACGGGCCATACAGTTATATTTTCATTTATTTATATGTGAAATTAAATGTAAAGGGACATAAAAATATCCTGTATGTCACGATATGGACTATTTTTGCTGTACTGATTGAATGGTTCTCTGTTAAGCTCGGCATATTTCATTATGAGAAAGGCTATCAGATATCCTGGTCTTTTCCAATTTATGGATTTTTTCAAACCTTGCAAATCATGTTTTATAAAATTTCATTAAAAATGGAAAATGTGGGTAAATTGGGGTTTTGAAAAATTAGCGGGGTGCATGAAACTGTCATTATAATCTGAAGCATAAACAATGTCCTTCCTTGTTAAGTATATGAGTTGCTAATTGTCAAACTATTGAAATTAGTATAACATTATTTAAACGAAGGAGGAATTTAATTGAATATATTAACGGGCATTTTAAATATTAAATATCCAATTATCCAGGGCGGCATGGGGAATATAAGCAATGCCATTTTAACAGCGGCAGTCTCGGAAGCCGGAGGGCTTGGCACCATCGGAGCAGGTACAATGCCCCCTGAGGAAGTTGAGAAGATAATAGAGGAAACAAAGAGTTTAACAGATAAGCCATTTGCTGTTAACGTTGCATTAAGTGTCTCCCCATATGTAAAGGAGATGCTCTTACTTGTAATAAAACATAAGATCCCAGTAGTTTCCCTTTCGGCCGGAAACCCGGCTCCTTTTATATCTAAGCTTCATGAAAATGGGGTGAAGGTAATCACCGTGGCTGCTTCCGTAAGACAGGCACTGAAAGCAGAGGCAGCTGGTGCTGATATCATTGCTGCAGAAGGTTATGAGGCAGCAGGAATCAATAGTGCTCTTGAAACAACTACACTGGTATTAATCCCTCAGATAACAGGCAAGGTTTCAGTTCCTGTCGTGGCAGCTGGCGGAATCGGTGATGGCAAAGGGCTTGCAGCCATGCTTGCCCTGGGAGCCAGCGGTGTTCAAATGGGAACTAGATTCATTGCGACCAAAGAGGCACCATTTCATGTGCAGTATAAAAAGAAAATTCTTGAAGCATCCGATCATGAAACACTTATAGTGGGGCGATCAGTTGGCAGAATACGAAGAGTGCTTTCCACCGGTTATGCTGATAAATTGCTGGATTACGAAAAACAAGGCATCAGTTTAGATGAGTTTAATAAACTAACTTCAGAAGATTATCATAAAATTGGAGCGATAAAAGGAAACGGAGAGGAAGGGTTTATGAATAGCGGCCAGATAGCAGGCCTGATTGCTGACCTTCCAAGCGTAAAGGAACTTTTGGATAATATGATAGAAGATGCTAATCTTCAGCTTCATAATGCAAAGGAGCTATTAAACTAGCAAGCAGGCAAAGTTATACCTGCTTGCTTTTTTGTGTTTTTATAATTTATTAAAATATATAAAATTTTTAGAATATTATTGACACTATAATGGTTGTGGTGATAATATAACGTTGTATTTACGATATTAAAAGTAAATATCATATAAATGGTGAAAACCATTTTTGTGAACTGTTTTTACTTCATGATGTAAGCGTATACATAATGGTGTGAAACTATCAGCAAGCTGATAGTTAATAAATTTGAATAGGGGGTCATATAATGAAAAAATCGTTAAAAGCTTTCTCCTTATTAATGGCTGCAGGAATGCTTGTTTTAAGCGGCTGCGGACAGGAAAAATCAAATGGTTCTTCAGAAGGAGATGCAAAGAAGCAGTACACAATTGGCATCACGCAATTTGTTGAACATCCTTCATTAGATGCTGCGACAGAGGGGTTTAAAAAAGCATTGGAGGATGAAGGCTTTAAAGAAGGCGATAATGTAAAATTCGATTTTCAGAATGCTCAGGCTGATATGAATAATACGCAGACGATCGCAAATAATTTTGTCGGAGATAAAGTGGATATGATTTTTGCAAATGCTACTCCGAGCGCCGTAAGCGCTCTAAATGCGACGAAGGACATCCCAATTCTCTTCACATCTGTTACAGATCCTGTTGGAGCAGGTCTTGTTGAATCCTTTGATAAGCCTGGAGACAATATCACAGGTACTACAGATAACCACCCTGAGGGAACTTCAAAGACAATCGATTTTATGATTGATGAAGCGGGTGTTAAAAATATTGGCATCATTTACAATTCTGGAGAGCAAAATTCCGAGGTTCAGGTAAAACAGGTAAAAGAACTTGCTGAACCAAAGGGAGCTAAGATTGTGGAAGCATCAGTTTCAACTTCTGCTGAAGTTAAGCAGGCTGCCGATTCTCTTGTTGGAAGGGTTGATGCCATATATATCCCTACAGATAATACGGTGGTGTCCGCTCTGGAATCGGTTATTTCTGTCGCTGACAGCAAAAAGATTCCTTTATTCGTCGGTGAACTGGATTCCATGAAACGCGGGGCTATAGCAGCCAGCGGATTCAGCTATTTTGATCTTGGTTATCAGACAGGTAAAATGGCCGCAGATATCTTAAAAGGAAATAAAAAAACGTCTGAAATTCCTGTTGAGCTTCCTGCAAGCCTTAAACTTGTCATCAATAAAAAAGCAGCTGAAGCACAAGGACTTGAAGTAAAAGAAGAATGGGCAGATTTCGCTGAGTTCCATGAAGAGTAAATGAGAATCCGCCGGCTGGAAAAGCAATATCCGGCCGGATGCTTTTTAAGTAATAGCCATAAAGAAATAAATTAAGGGTGTGATTCTTAGTGTTTACAGCCATATTCGGTGCGTTCGAGTCAGGAATTATTTACGCAATTATGGCACTTGGAGTATATCTTTCGTTCAGGGTCCTGGACTTTCCGGATTTAACGGTCGATGGAAGCTTTGTAACTGGAGCGGCAGTAGCTGCAACGATGATTGTCAGTGGAGCTAATCCTTTTCTGGCTACGATCATTGCCTTATTCGCAGGTTTTATTGCCGGCTGTCTTACCGGAATTATTCATACTTTTGGAAAAATTAATGCGCTGTTATCAGGTATCCTGATGATGATTGCCCTGTATTCGATAAATCTTCGAATCATGGGTAAATCAAATGTTCCGCTTTTGAATACAGAAACAGCCATGACTCATGTCAGGGATTTTTGGGATAAAACAGGAATCGATTCTTTTTTCAATGGCATTTTATCGATGGTGGGACTGGGCGACAGTCTTCCTAGATCATGGGGCATTCTCATCTTCATGCTGCTTGTAACATTCCTGATTAAATTTTTGACAGACCGCTTTCTTCAGACTGAAATTGGTTTGGCATTAAGGGCTACAGGCGACAACAAAAGGATGATCCGAAGCCTTTCTGCCAATACCAATATGATGGTGATTTTAGGCTTGGGCCTTTCCAATGCAATGGTTGCTTTCTCCGGAGCACTTATTGCCCAGCAAGGCGGATTCGCAGATGTTGGTATGGGTATTGGAATGATTATCATCGGTCTTGCTTCAGTTATAATCGGTGAAGCATTATTTGGCACAAAAACCATAGCCAGAACTACACTCGCTGTTATTGGCGGGGCAATCATCTACCGCATCGTGGTGACGATGGCACTGAGGGTAGAGTTCCTGGAACCGGGTGATATGAAGCTGATTACAGCAACAATTGTAATCCTTGCCTTGATTATGCCGAAGATTATTGACCGGACTAAGGAAAAGAAACGAAAAGCTAAGAGACTTTCTGAGAGCATGACACTAAGGGAACTGCCATCCGGCAGAAAGGGTGATACGGATGCTGCAATTAAATCAGATTCATAAAGTTTTCAATGAAGGGACTCCGGATGAAAAGATTGCACTGGATACGATCAATCTTACCCTGAATGAAGGAGACTTTGTCACTGTCATCGGAAGTAATGGTGCAGGGAAGTCCACTTTAATGAATATTATTTCCGGCGTCATGATTCCTGATGTAGGGTCCGTTTATATTGACGCCCATAATGTTACGGGCATGACGGAATATAACCGGGCAAAGTTCATTGGGCGGGTTTTTCAGGATCCAATGGCTGGTACCGCCCCGTCCATGACAATTGAAGAAAACCTCGCTATGGCCTATTCAAGGAATAAAACAAGAACATTAAGAAAAGGGGTTACGAAAAAGCGGAAAGATTATTTCCGTGAAGTTCTGGAAACTCTCCATCTCGGCCTTGAAAACCGCTTGAATGCAAAGGTTGGTTTATTATCTGGAGGAGAAAGGCAGGCACTTTCACTCTTAATGGCAACCTTTACAGAGCCCTCCATCCTTTTGCTCGATGAACATACCGCAGCTCTTGATCCGGCACGTGCAGAGCTAATAACGAACCTGACAAAGGAAATAGTTGAAAAGTATAATTTGACCACTTTAATGGTCACTCACAATATGCAGCAGGCTCTGGATTTAGGCAATAGACTGATTATGATGGATAAAGGACAAATTATCCTTGAAGTAGATGATGGACAGAAACAGCATCTAACAATTGAGCAGCTTTTAAATGAGTTTCAGCGAATTCGCGGAACAAAAATGGCAAGTGATCGTGCATTACTCTCATAGAATTTAAAAAGGATTAGCCAATTCTGCTGGTTAATCCTTTTTTTACGGAAGCAAATCAAAAGAATTTTTAAAGTTTTTACAATTTATTGACTATTTACTTAACGTAATGATATTATATCGTTAAATAAACGTCATACATATTTTTGTGAAGGATGGGAGGGGTGTTATGAAACCTGGTCTGCAAATTGGGAACCAGGCAATTGTCTATGCAGTGGTGTCACCCGAGATGTTTGCACAGTTTGAAGGGGAGGTAATACATCCTGCCTATTCAACCGTAACGATGATTTATCACATGGAGTGGGCATCTCGCCTGCTGATCATTCCCTATCTGGATAAAGAAGAAGAGGGGATGGGAGGAGCTGTTTCTGCCAGGCACTTGTCGCCATCACCTGAAGGAGCATCTATTACCGTAACAGCTACCGTCTCTAAGCTTGAGGGAAATTCAGTATACTCAACTGTAACCGTGCATAATGGGAAAATACTTGCTGGCGAAGGTGAAGTCAAACAGGTAATTCTGAAGAAAAGCAGGATTGCAGAATTGTTAAAGAGAGATTAAAAGAATACAAGTATTTGAGCCTAAATAAAAAAGGCATTTTAACATAATCTTATTGTAAGCGCTATCATGAATAAAGGGGAGAATGTAATGACAGATATGTTTCAAAAAATTAAAGATCATGAACAAGTCGTTTTCTGTAACGATGAGTCTACCGGTTTAAAGGCAATCATTGCCATTCACAGCACTAGATTGGGTCCGGCATTGGGAGGCTGCCGTATGTTTCCATATAAGAATGTTGATGACGCCCTTGAAGACGTCCTCCGATTATCAAAAGGCATGACCTATAAATGTGCAGCAGCAGATTGTGACTTTGGTGGCGGGAAGGCAGTAATTATCGGTGATCCCTTAAAAGATAAAACACCCGAACTATTCCGCGCTTTCGGGCAATTTGTTGAATCATTGAACGGTCGATTCTATACAGGAACAGACATGGGTACTTCCACTGAAGATTTTGTTCATGCCCTGAAGGAAACGAATTGCATTGTAGGGGTTGATGAGGTTTATGGTGGAAGCGGCGATTCTTCGGTACCAACCGCACAGGGTGTTATTTATGGCCTTCAGGCAACAAATAAAGCACTGACTGGAACAGACGACCTTTCAGGCAAAAGTTATGCCATTCAGGGACTTGGCAAAGTTGGATTTAAAGTGGCAGAAAGGCTGCTGGAGGAAGGGGCTGATTTAATTGTAACAGATATCAGCCGGCAGGCAATCGACCAGCTTCTCAGCAAAGCGAAAGAAATTGGTGCCGGGGTAAAGGTACTATCTGGCAATGAAATTTATGAGGCTCAGGCAGACTTTTTTGTTCCATGTGCAATGGGCGGCATCATTAATGATGATACAATCGGCCTGTTTAAAGTAAAAGCAATCGTAGGTTCTGCCAATAACCAGCTTATGGATATGCGCCATGGTCAAATCCTTAAAGAAAAGGGTATATTATACGCTCCCGATTATATTGTGAATGCAGGAGGATTAATCCAGGTTGCAGACGAATTATACACACCTAATAAAGAAAGGGTACTTCGCAAAACTAAAGCTATTTATAACTCTCTTCTGAACATCTACGAACATGCTGAAGCAAATGGAATAACAACAGTGGAAGCATCCAACCAATTCTGCGAGAGCCGCATTGAAGCGCGCACACGCCGAAACAGCTTTTTTTCCCATATGAAACGCCCGAAGTGGGCAGTAAGAACCTAACTTTTTGCACAGATAACAACATTTGCACCGTATAAAAGATCTTAAAATATTTTAAAAGCCAAAGGGTGAGAAGATGGAAAATCACTTTCCGATCAGGCGAATGATGGACGAAAACGGAAATATTATTAATTCTGAATATGAAGAAAAAATAAATGAAAAACTTGTGAAAGAGTTTTACAGGCATATGATAAGAACTCGGACTTTTGACCGTAAATCTATTTCCCTTCAGCGGCAGGGCAGAATTGGCACATACGCTCCTTATGAAGGCCAGGAAGCTTCCCAGGTTGGCACTGCTGCAGCACTTGGTGAGAGCGATTGGATGTTTCCTACCTATCGTGACCACGGTGCAGCTATGACCTTTGGCCACTCACTGCGAAATATCCTTTTGTTTTGGAACGGAAGAAATGAAGGATGTGTGCCGCCGGAAGGAAAGAAAATTTTTCCCCCGGGCATCCCGATTGCGACACAAATACCGCATGCTGCAGGAGCCGCCTTCGCAGAGAGGAAAAAAGGGACCGCGAATGCTGCAATTGCTTATTTTGGAGATGGTGCAACATCAGAAGGGGATTTTCATGAAGGCTTGAACTTTGCCAGCGTGTTTAAAGCACCGGTTGTCTTTTTTAATCAGAACAATCAATACGCCATATCTGTTCCTATTGAAAAGCAGATGAAAACAAAAACAATTGCCCAAAAGGCTCTGGCTTATGACATACCGGGGATCCGAATCGATGGAAATGATGTTTTCATTGTCTATTTTGAAACATTAAAGGCATTAGAAAGAGCCCGCAAAGGCGAAGGGCCGACATTAATTGAAGCGGTTACGTGGCGATACGGTGCACATACCACAGCAGATGATCCATCTAAGTACCGGGATCAATCGGAAAGCACCAATAGAAGACAGGAATACGATCCAATCTTAAGACTCGAACGCTGGATGAAAAATACAGGGGTATTCGATGAGAAATGGGTGCAGGCAGCAGAGGAGGAAGCAGCGGCTGAAATTGATGAAGCTGTAGCTGAAATGGAAGCTTTTCCGCCTGCTGATCCAGCGGCTATTTTTGACCATGTCTTTGCAGAGCCGACATGGCAAATCAAGCAGCAGAAAGAAGAATATCTAAAGCTGATAGGAGGCGGCCGTAAGTGAAAACTGCAATAGGAGCAAAAACCATGACAATGGTTCAAGCCATTACCGATGCTTTAGATACGATGCTGCAAGAAAAAGAAGAGGTTTTGCTGCTGGGCGAAGATATCGGGAAGAACGGGGGCGTTTTCCGTGCAACCGATGGTCTTCAGGCTAAGTATGGCGAAGGCCGTGTTATCGACACTCCTTTAAGTGAAGCTGGTTTTGTCGGAGCAGGGATTGGAATGGCTGTGAATGGCTTCTTGCCGGTGATTGAAATTCAGTTTCTCGGCTTTATCTATCCGGCGTACGAACAAATCATGACCCATGCTTCAAGGCTTCGGATGAGAACGATGGGGCATTTTACTGTTCCTATGGTTATCCGGGCTCCATTTGGTGCAGGAGTACGGGCTCCAGAAATTCATTGTGATTCAACGGAAGCGATTTTTACACATATGCCTGGCATTAAGGTTGTTTGCCCATCCAGTGCTTATGATGCAAAGGGGCTGCTGATTGCTGCGATTGAAGACCCTGATCCGGTTCTGTTTCTTGAACCGATGCGCTGCTATCGTTCAGCAAAGGAAGAAGTGCCTGAAGGAAAATACAGCATTGAAATCGGAAAAGGCAAAAAGCTCATGGAGGGTGACGATGTAACGGTCATTACTTGGGGAGCAATGGTGCCTGAGGTCCTGGCCGCAGCAAAGCAGATGACAGGAAAAAACATTCCTTGTGAAGTGATTGATTTAAGAACGCTTTTTCCTCTGGATAAAGATATGATTGCCGAATCCGTCCAAAAAACAGGGAGAACAGTCATTGTTCATGAAGCTCATGCTACCGGTGGAGTAGGAAATGACGTTCTTGCCATCATTAATGATACATCCTTTTTATATCAGAAAGCACCTGTTGAACGGGTTACTGGTTTTGATGCACCGGTGCCATATTTCGGTTTTGAGGATCATTACCTGCCAACTCCGGCACGTATTCAGCAGGCAATAGAAAAAGTAATGAAGTTTTAGGAGGGGAAGCCGTGGAAGTGAAACTGCATGATATTGGAGAGGGCATGACTGAAGCAGATATTAATTGTTTTTTAGTCAAACCCGGAGATGCGGTCAAAGCCGATGATCCGCTTGTTGAAGTACAGACTGATAAAATGACTGCAGAAATACCTGCTCCCAGGGCAGGAATTATTAAGGAATTTAAAGTTCAGCCTGGGGACACGGTTTCAGTAGGTACTACCATCTTAATTTTAGAATCGGCAGGCCAGGACAGCAGGGAACAAGAAGAAGAAGAAGAAGAAGAAGAAGTCACTTATGCTGCCGCCTATGATTTGCAGCATGAACCAGCGAAATCTTTTATGGCGTTTAAAGGAAAACGAGTGCTAGCATCCCCGTTTACAAGAAAAATAGCACGCGAGAATGGGATTGAGATTGAGAGTATCAGAGGGACAGGTCCAGCTGGGCGTGTAATGGATGAAGATATCTATCAACATATGGCTTCAGCACAAAATATGCCTCCTCAAGCTGAACAGACGGAGGTATCTTCAAAGCAAATAAGCTCTTCAGCTGAGAACGGAATAATTCCCTTCAGAGGCAGAAGGAAGCAGATTGCGAAGAAAATGGCACAATCCCTTTATAGTATTCCGCATTGCACCCATTTTGAAGAAATTGATGTAACCGAACTGATCTCATTTAGAAACGAACTAAAAAACCTTAATCAAAATATTTCAGCTACAGCATTCTTCTTAAAAGCTTTATCAATCTGCCTGAAAGATTTTCCAGTATTTAACGCAGAGCTTCATGAAGGAAAGGAAGAAATTCATTTGCTTAGCGAACATCATATCGGTATTGCTGTGGATACGAAAGAGGGTCTGATCGTTCCAGTTATTAAGAATGCTGAAAGCAAAACAATCAGAGAAATCCATGCAGAAATGAAGAAGGTTTCGGAAAAAGCGATGGAAAATAAGCTTTCTGTAAAAGAAATATCTGGAGGGACATTTACGATCAGCAATGTGGGACCGCTGGGCGGAAGCTTTGGAGCGACTCCAATTATTCAGCATCCGCAAACCGCTTTGGTCTCTTTCCATAAAACAAAAAAGATGCCTGTTGTGACAAATGATGACCAGATTGTGATCCGATCTATGATGAATATATCTATGTCTTTTGATCATAGAGTTGCAGACGGGGCAACAGCGGTACGCTTTACAAACCGGTTTGCTGAATTGATTAAAAATCCGAAAATGCTTGTTCTGGAGATGGTATAAATGGTAGTTGGAGAACTGGCATATGAGCGTGATGTCATCGTTATCGGCGGCGGCCCTGGAGGTTACCATGCCGCAATCCGTGCTGCACAGCTGGGGCGCAATGTTACATTGGTTGAACAGAATCAGCTTGGCGGGATTTGTTTAAATAAAGGCTGCATACCTTCAAAGATCCTTACACAGTCTGCTGAAAAATTCACTTCATTTCAAGAAGGGGAAAACTGGGGCCTTGAAGCAGGAGATATATCCTTTAACGCAGACAAGTTTCAGCAATACAAGCAGACGAAAATTGAGCAGCTCCGGTCAGGAATTGAAGCGCTCTGTCAAGCCAATAAAATTGAAATTCTTAATGGTTCAGCTTTTTTTCTTTCCGAGGATAAGGTTGGCATCGAAAATGGAGACAAATTTGATGTTTTCAGATTTAAGAATGCAATAATTGCGACTGGCGGCAGGCCAGAAAAACCACTTTGGGCCAGGCAAATAAGTGATAGGGTATTAGATCAGCATTCAATTTCAGATTTAAGTGAAATACCCGATAAACTATTAATCTATGGGAGTGACTATATTGCACTCGAAATAGGTATGGCCTATCAGGCCCTGGGATCTAAAGTGACTCTGATCCTTGATGATGGGAAAGAGGAGTTTGATTTTGATCAATCCATTTGCCGGGAACTGAAGAGAATATTAAAAAAGAAAAAAATAGACGTTGTAAGAAATTCGGATGTATTGGAATTACAGCGTATGGATGACATGCTTACTGTAACTTTTACATTGACGGGAAAAATAGACACAATTTCAGGCACGCATTTATTTGTTTCAACTCCCATTAGACCAAACACTAATCAGCTGGGTCTTTCTCGTATAGGGGTTGAACAATGTGCAGCGGGCTATATAAAGGTGGATTATCAAAGCCGGACAACACAGAATCATATCTACGCAATTGGAGATGTAACGGAAGGTCCTGCACTTGCTGTAAAAGCAATTAAACAAGGAAAAACAGCTGCTGAAGCGATTTCAGGAATTAAATCCGAATCAGATTTCCATTTTATTCCGGTTGTAGCACATACACAGCCTCCTATTGCCAGTGCTGGGTTAACGGAAAAGGAAGCGATAAACATGGGCTACGATATTGAAATTGGCCAATTTTCATTGTCTGCCAACGGATTTAGTACTCTGACCGGGAAAAAAGAAGGATTTATAAAAGTGATCAGCTGCAAGGAAAAACAAGTGTTTCTGGGAATTCACATGGTAGGCACTGGAGCAATAGAACTAATTTCAGCCGGCATTACTGCTTTGGAAATGGCAGCAAGGGATGAAGATCTAATTTTTCCGAACTATCCGCATCCCAGTGTAAATGAAGGATTGCTTGAAGCTGTAGAAGCTTTAAGGAATCAGGCTATCCACATTCCGCCCAAAAGCTTAAAAGCACAAAAAATAAAAGTGTAGCTTACTTTAATGCAGAAGTGCATTATAGCTTTAACTTAAACTCTTGAGAACATTTACAAGTTTCATATATGATAAATTCTAAATATTACTAATTTTTAAAATGGAGGGGTTAGCATGCAAGATGAAAAAATGTTAAGGGAACAAAAGACAGCCGATTTTTTTCCTGTAAAGGAAGTAGATTATTTAGAAATCTATTCCGGTAATGCGAAACAGTCCTGCCATTATTTCTGCACAGCCTTTGGCTTTAAGCCAGTTGCTTATTCTGGCCTGGAAACAGGCAATAGGGAAACTGTGTCTTATGTTCTTCAGCAAAGAAAGATTCGCCTCGTGATCACAGGGACATTAAATGACAGTTCCAGAGTGTCCAATTTCATTAAAAAGCATGGGGATGGAGTAAAAGATATTGCTTTAGCTGTCGATGATGTTGAAAAGGCCTACAAAGCGGCAGTTGAAAGAGGCGCAATCGAAATACAGCCTCCATTTGAGTTAAAGGATGAACACGGCACAGTCAAAAAAGCAGTTATTGGTACATATGGGGATACCATTCACACACTTGTTGAACGCAATAACTATACAGGTGTATTCATGCCTGGCTTTGAGCCTTATCAATCGGAAGTTCCTTTTGAGGATGCCGGTTTTATCGGCATCGACCACGTTGTTGGAAATGTAGAGAGAATGGAGGAATGGGTAAATTATTATGCAAATGTAATGGGCTTCAAGGAAATGAAGCACTTTACAGATAAAGATATTACAACAGAATATTCCGCTCTAATGTCCAAGGTTATGCATAATGGCGGAAGAATTAAGTTCCCGATAAACGAGCCAGCAGAGGGGAAACGAAAATCCCAGATTGAGGAATACCTTGAATACTACAATGGGCCTGGTGTTCAGCATCTGGCCATTCTGACAGAAGATATTGTCAGCACTGTCAGCACTCTTCGCAAAAACGGCGTTGAGTTTTTAAACACTCCAGATTCCTACTATGAAATGCTTTCTGAACGTGTAGGAAAAATTGATGAAGAGATTGATAAATTGAAAGAATTAAATATTCTCGTTGACCGAGATGACGAAGGGTATTTACTGCAAATTTTTACGAAGCCAATAGTTGACCGGCCAACCCTTTTCATCGAAGTCATTCAGCGTAAAGGTGCAAGAGGATTTGGTGAAGGCAACTTTAAAGCACTTTTCGAATCAATTGAACGCGAACAGGAAAGACGAGGGAATTTATAATTTTTCAGCATAAAAAGGGAGATAACTTCTCCCTTTTTTAATAATAAGTAAAAAGGAGGCAAAAGCCGATGGCTAGAATCCAGACAAGAAGCGCCGTGGAGAAGATCATTACTTATCCGCTCGGCAGCTCGCCGGAAGAGATCCAGGCAAAGTTCAATTTAAAGGCTGTCCGGAAAATGTCTGATAATGAAAATGTATACGGCTGCTCACCAGAAGTAAAAGACTGCATAGGCAAAGCGATGAACAGCCTTAATTTTTATCCAGATGGCACTGTTTCCTTGCTAAAACGCAAACTGGCCGGATTCTACAATATAAATGAAGATAAGTTTCTTGTCAGCAATGGTTCAGAAGAAATCATCCGATTATTGACTAGAGCATACATAAGCTCAGGTGACGAAGCTGTAATGGCTGAGATCACCTTTCCTCGCTATGAAACAAATGTTCTGATTGAGGGGGGCAATGCTATAACTGTACCGCTGCAAAACGGCACACATGACCTAAATGCTATGTTTTCGGCGATAAATGGTAAAACAAAAATGGTGTTCATCTGCAATCCGAATAATCCAACCGGAACCATTGTCGGGAGAAAAGAACTTAGGCAATTCGTCGAAAAAGTTCCTTCGAATATCTTGATTATTCTTGATGAAGCATACTATGAATATGTGAAATCCGAAGATTATCTTGACTCTATTCCGCTTCTTGCACAGAGGCCTAACTTAATCATTTTGAGGACTTTTTCCAAAATTTACGGTCTTGCCGGACTCCGTATCGGCTATGGAATTATGGATTCTGAGATTGTGAATGAACTCTATAAGGTAAAGGATGTTTTTAATGTTAATCATCTGGCACAGGCAGCAGCTGCAGCAGCTTTAAACGATCAGGCTTTTATAAGGGAATGTGCAGATAAGAATGCCCAAGAGATGAAATTTGTTTGCCAAAAGCTAAAGGATTTAAACATCGGCTTTTTTTCTTCCCAAACCAACTTTATATATATTTTCAGTCAGAATCCAATTGCGGAGAACCTGATTGCGAATGGATTGGTTGTCCGGCAAATGAAGCTTGAGGGCTATCTAGATGCTTTTCGAATGACATTAGGCACGAGGGAAGACAATGAAGCTGCATTGGATGTGATTAACAAACTTTTGAATGAAAAGGCGGTGTAAAGTTTATGGAATTAAATCCGGCAAGCCTTGAATGGAAGGACGCCTATAAGCTGCTGGTTGGTTCGATCCTGCCGCGGCCCATCGCGTTTGTTACCTCAATGGATACCGATGGGAATGTGAATGCCGCTCCTTTTAGCTTCTTTACTGCCATATGTGCAGATCCAATGCTGATTTGCTTTTCACCTATGAGAAAAGGAACAGATGGCTCTAAGAAAGACACACTTGCTAACATTGAAGCGACAAAGGAGTTCGTCATTAACATCGTAAGTGAAGACTTCATGGAAAAGATGAATATATGCGCATCGGATTATCCTGCCGGTACTGACGAACTTGTTCCCGCAGGACTTTCAAAAGAAAAAAGTGCTGCTGTCAAGCCTCCGCGTGTGAAAGAATCAAAAGTCCATTTTGAATGCAGTCTGCAACAGGTACTTCATTTTGGTGAACATGCTGGCTCAGGAAGTCTGGTGATTGGGAAAGTGGAACATGTGCATGTTGCTGAAGAGCTTTATGAAAATGGAAGGATTAATTCTGAGAAATTGAAGCCTGTTGGCCGTATGGCAGGACATATCTATACCAGGCCTATGACAGACATATTTGAATTAATCCGAAAAAGGGACCCAAGGTGATGCTATGAAATTCATAACCTTTCAAAAAGCAGATGGATCTATAAGAGCTGGCTGGCTGAAGAATGAGGAGTATGCCGTTGATATGCATGAAGCGACCAATGGGGTTCTGCCAAAAACAATGCTGGCATTCCTGGAGAATCATGAGTTTTTTATGGAATACTTATCTTCCAGCGCAAAACTGAAGAACACTGATAAAGGGGTATATTCTTTATCTGAAGTCTATTTAAAGGCGCCGCTTCCAAATCCAAAAAGCTTCCGGGATTTCTATGCTTTCGAAGAACATGTAAAAACGGCTAGAGCCAACCGCGGACTTGATATGATACCAGAGTGGTATGACATACCAGTTTTTTATTTTTCAAATCACCTGAGCATAAAGGGGCCTAATGAAGAAATTTCACGCCCCAGCCATAGCGAATGGCTTGATTATGAGCTCGAAATTGCCTGTATCATTGGTAAAGAAGGAAGAGATATCAAAGCTTCTGAAGCGGATGAGTATATTTTCGGATATTGCATTTTAAATGACTGGAGTGCAAGAGACATTCAGCGCAAAGAAATGAAGGTAGGACTTGGTCCTGCAAAAGGGAAGGATTTTGCCACTTCGACAGGGCCATATATTGTTACAAAAGATGAGCTGGAGAGTTTCCGTGTTGAAAATGGCTATGATTTGCCGATGACAGCAAAAGTAAATGGAACTCTTCTATCAGAGGGGAATATGCAGGATATCTACTATTCTTTTTACGAAATGATTGAGCGGGCATCTGAAGGGGTTACCGTCTGCCCCGGTGAAATGATAGGCTCGGGGACTGTTGGCAGTGGCTGCATCCTTGAACTCGGCACTGATGTCCACCGCTGGCTTGAGCCTGGAGATGAAGTAGAGCTTGAGATTGGGAATCTGGGAATCTTAAAAAATCGAATTGCAAATGAGTGAGGTGGAAACATGTATTATCGCCAAATGGGGAGAATCCCGCACAAACGCCATACGACTTTTAAAAAACCGGATGGAACTCTATTCAGGGAACAGGTTATGGGGACAAAAGGATTTTCCGGTACCCAATCCATTCTTTATCATCACTACATGCCAACAGAAGTAGCACGCAGTGAGCTGATAGGAAAATATGTTCCTGAGTATGAGGATCAGGAAAGCTTGAAGCATCGCCATTTGTTTACAGATCAAATTGAAAAGAAAGGGGATGCAGTTTCTGCCAGGGAATATCTGCTTGGGAATGATGACCTTCTGATAGGCACTGTCAATATTACAGAGCCAATGAAAAGCTTTTACCGGAATGGCGATGGTGATGAGATGCTTTACATCCACTATGGAACAGGAAAAATCGAGACTATGTTTGGAACTTTAACATATCGCCCAGGGGACTATGTCATTATTCCGATCGGCACTATTTACCGGGTGATTCCGGATAAAGAGCAATTGACTAAGGTGCTTTTGGTGGAGTCCTTCAGCCAAATTACAACTCCAAGAAGGTACCGAAATGAATATGGGCAGCTGCTCGAACATAGTCCACTATGTGAAAGAGATATCCGAGGACCTGAGACATTGGTCACTTATGATCAAAAAGGGGAATACGAGATCATTACCAAAACAAGAGGATATTTGCATTCTCATATTCTGAATCATCATCCGCTTGATGTAGAAGGCTGGGACGGTTATCTTTATCCGTGGGTTTTTAATATCGAAGATTTTGAACCGATTACCGGAAGGGTTCATCAGCCGCCGCCGGTCCATCAAACGTTTGAAGGGCATAACTTTGTTGTGTGTTCCTTTGTTCCAAGATTGTATGATTACCATCCAGAGGCCATCCCTGCCCCATACTATCACAGCAATGTCAACAGTGATGAACTCCTTTACTATGTAGAAGGAAATTTTATGAGCAGGAAAGGAATCAGGGAAGGCTCCATCACCCTTCATCCAAGCGGTATTCCTCATGGACCGCACCCAGGAAAAACAGAAGCGAGCATAGGGAAAAAGGAAACGCTCGAGCTTGCTGTAATGATTGATACATTCAGGCCGTTAAAAGTGGTGAATAATGCTAAGTTAATAGAAGATGCAAAGTACATGTATACATGGGTTGAATAGAATAAAGCACTTTCCTTAGGGAGAGTGCTTTTTCTACTTTTCGTTCTGCCAAATAATGGCCAGTGTTCCCTCGCCAGCATGGGCAGCAATGGTTGAACTTATTTCACCTATGAAAATATCGAGGCGGGAAAATTGCGATTGTATTTCTTCCGCCAGTTCCTCCGCTTTGCCGCGTACATTCCCATGCATGATTTGAATCTGTGGAATTCTGTGGTTTTCGTATGCATTCCCGAGCAATTCTATCATTCTTTTAATAGCTTTTTTTTCTGAACGAACTTTATCAAAAAGTTCAAACTCACCGTCCTGATTAATGCGGATGATTGGCTTTATTTTTAATATGCTCCCAAGCAGATACTGTGTTCCAGACATTCTGCCGCCTTTATAAAATTGCTCAAGGCTTCCAAGCAAAATATAATTCTCAGATTTATCTGCCTCACCTTGCAGGATATCTGCAATCTTATGCGCTGGCATATTATTCTCAGCAAGCTTTAATCCTTTATTGATCAATGACGTAATTGCATAAGACATGCTTTTTGAATCAACTGCGAAAATGGGGAACCCTGCCAGCTCTGATCCAGCTAAGCAGCTGTTCAGCGTGCCGCTTAATTTGCTGGAAACATGAACAGCAACAGCAGCCTCATATTCACTGTCTAATGATTCAAATAGTTCGGCAAATTTACCGGCGGATGGCTGTGAAGTTTTAGGCACTTCTTTTTCAGTGCGGATTCGGCTATACAGCTGATCTGTGTTTAAATCAATACCATCTTCAAATGACTCCTCACCGAATGTAATTGATAGAGGCACCACGAATACATCCGGATGATCGAGCAGCTCTTTAGTAATATAAGCTGTGCTGTCTGTAATCCAGGCAATCTTCTTTTTTGTCATGAATGTTTTAAGTCCTTTGCCAATTATTTTTGAAGAAACTGAACCGCTTCCATTACATAAAACTTCCCTAATTATACACGAACATACCATGACCTGTATTGCTTTTTAGTGATCCATTTATAGGAAATATCCTGAGTTTGTCAGTTAGAATGTTTATATGGAGCACTCGAAGGTAAATAAGAATCTTTTGTGAACAATGTTTGAACCTGATAAAAAGGGCGCCTTAAATGAAAAATCCCCTGCGTGGCAGGGGAGTGTGATTGTGTCTACTTTATTGACCTAATACCATTTAAACTTGTTTATTGAAATTAAAAAACTTTCGTAGTCCAATCCTCACAATTCCAAATATCGGTCGCAATTTCACGATAGAAATCAGGTTCGTGGGATACCATCAAGATACTTCCGCGATATGCCTTTAAAGCACGCTTTAATTCTTCTTTTGCATCCACATCCAAGTGATTGGTAGGTTCGTCTAGAATTAATAAATTCGTTTCTGTGTTTAAAATTTTACACAATCGAACTTTGGCTTTTTCGCCACCAGAAAGGACTTCGATTTTACTTTCAATATGTTTCGTCGTTAATCCGCATTTTGCAAGAGCAGCACGAACTTCAGCCTGATTCATACTTGGGAACTCGCTCCAAATCTCTTCAATACAAGTGTTGTAGTTGGACTGTTTAACTTCCTGCTCGAAGTAACCGATGTATTGATAGTCACCGCGTTCCACTTTACCCGAAATGGGACTAATCAATCCAAGAATACTTTTTAAAAGAGTAGACTTACCAATACCGTTAGCACCCACGAATGCAATTTTTTGTCCGCGTTCCATTTTCAAATTCAGAGGGCGAGAAAGTGGTTCATTGTAACCAATAACAAGATCTTCAGTCGTGAAAATCCAACGACTAGCTGCACGAGCTTCTTTGAAAATAAACTCTGGTTTCGGCTTCTCTCTCCCCAATTCAATAATTTCCATTTTGTCGAGCTTCTTTTGACGAGACATCGCCATATTACGAGTCGCAACACTTGCCTTGTTGCGAGCAACGAAATCCTTTAAATCAGCAATTTCTTGTTGTTGACGCTTGTATGAAGCCTCTAGCTGCTGCTTTTTCATTTCATATATTTTTAAGAAGTTATCATAGTCACCAACATAGCGATTCAACTCTTGGTTTTCCATGTGATAGATCAAGTTAACAACATTGTTCAAGAATGGAATATCATGTGAAATCAAGATAAATGCATTCTCATATTCCTGTAAATAGCGCTTCAACCATTCGATATGCTGTTCATCCAAATAGTTTGTAGGCTCGTCTAGTAATAGGATTTCAGGCTTTTCCAGCAAAAGCTTAGCTAGTAAAACTTTCGTACGTTGCCCACCGCTAAGATCATCTATATCACGATCAAGTCCAACATCGTCTAATCCTAGGCCACGAGCAACTTCCTCAACTTTTGAATTAATTTGATAGAAATCATTACTATCTAAAGTTTCTTGTAGCTCGCCAACTTCTGCAAGTAATGCATCGATATCAGCACCTTCATCACCCATTTTTGCATAAAGTTCATTGATCTCTGATTCAGCATCAAAAAGATATTGAAAAGCAGTACTCAAAGCGTCACGCATCGTAGTGCCTTTTTTAAGTACAGCATGCTGATCTAAGTAACCAACACGAACTTTTCGTGACCACTCAACTTTCCCCTCGTCGGGTTGTAACTTCCCGGTAACAATATTCATGAAAGTAGACTTACCCTCACCATTTGCCCCAACTAGTCCAACGTGTTCACCTTTTAAAAGTCGAAAAGACACATCATTGAAAATCGCACGATCACCGAAACCGTGACTTAAATTTTGTACATTTAATACGCTCATTTTTTTACCCCTTCTCTAATATTCCATGTGGATATCTTACTAGATTTAGACTGTTTTTTCTATCTAAAGTTATTTCTTGTGAAAAATGTAATTCGATTATTGGTATAAATTGAAGTCTGCCCTTTCTTAATTAAAGGCTCTATTAAAGCTGGATGTTGATTTTATGGCATTGAAAAATAGGCGGAAAGAATCCTGCTAAAACAGGGAATCCACATAATTCCCTACAAATAAGCGGATTTTTCCAATTCCCAAGATAACCTTGAAGGACCATTTCCAAAGAGAGGCCACCCGCGCTGCTTTCTCAATTTTAATATCCAGAGAATAAAAAGCCGCCATCATCAAGATGGTCCTGGATTTCGCCCATTTTTTCAAGATGCTCCTCATGCTCTCCAGGGGTGGCATCTGCCATTTTGGCTGTTGGTTCATTTAGTTCCTCCTCTTGCTTGAAATGGGCAGGGGGGACAGGAAGCTTCTTTAGATGGACATGAAGCCAACCTTGCACAAGGAAGACAAAGGACTGATCAGGATGGCCATGACGCGGAAGTAATGTTGGGGGATCAGCAAATAGGGGGTCACACTAACACTTCACCCGGAAAAAAGGTGCCAATTAGGTTATTGGCACCTTTCGCTATTTCTAATGGTTCACTTAACTCCCTGCGGAACTGCCAGGCCAAGCCCTTTGGCAATACGTGTACCGTAATCAGGATCCGCTTTAAAGAAATGCTGAATCTGGCGATGCTTAATTTCTTCTTTTTCTACAGGCTTCATTGCTGCAACAATGTTTGCCACAAGACGCGAGCGTTCCTCTTCACTCATTAAGCGGTATAGATCACCAGCTTGTGTGTAGTGGTCATTATGATCATACGCAACACTTTCGGCTAAACCTGAAACAGGGTATGCAGCCTGCTTGTGCTCCGGTGATTCAGTAGGTCCTCCAAAACTGTTCGGCTCGTAATAAACAGAACCTCCTCCATTGTTGTCAAAGCGCATCTGACCGTCACGCTGATAGTTTTGGACTTCGTTGCGGGGACGGTTGATCGGCAGCATTTGATGGTTTGCACCTACGCGATATCGGTGTGCATCATGGTAGGCGAACAAACGTCCCTGGAGCATCTTGTCAGGTGAAACATCAATCCCTGGCACGAGCGTTCCAGGAGAGAAGGTAGCCTGCTCAACTTCAGCAAAATAGTTTTCAGGGTTTTTATTCAGTACCATGCGTCCTACTTCGATTAATGGATAATCTTTCTGTGACCATACCTTTGTAACATCGAATGGATCGAAGCGATAAGTATTCGCATCTTCAAGCGGCATGATTTGCACGCATAGTTTCCATGATGGAAAATCTCCATTCTCAATTGCATTAAATAAGTCCTCTGTATGGTAATCAGGGTTTTCTCCAGCCATTTTCGCTGAAGCTTCTACGCTGAGATTTTTAATGCCCTGCTCTGTTTTAAAGTGATATTTTATCCATACACCTTCGCCTTGTTCATTTACCCACTTAAATGTATGGCTTCCGAATCCGTGCATATGTCTAAGGGTTGCAGGTATGCCGCGGTCAGACATTAAGATGGTTACCTGGTGCAGAGACTCTGGGGATAAAGACCAGAAGTCCCAAACGGCTGTCGGATTTTTCAAATGTGTTTTTGGATCACGCTTTTGTGTATGAATGAAGTCAGGGAACTTGATTGCATCCCGGATAAAGAAAACAGGCGTATTGTTCCCTACAAGATCATAGTTGCCTTCTTCTGTATAAAACTTAACCGCAAAACCGCGTGGGTCGCGTACAGTATCAGCAGAGCCCAGTTCACCCGCAACTGTTGAAAAACGGACGAATAAAGGAGTTCTTTTGCCTACTTCTGATAAGAATGCGGCTTTTGTATATTTAGTGAGGTCATTAGTAACTTCAAAATAGCCATGTGCGCCAGCACCTTTGGCATGAACTACACGCTCAGGCACACGTTCTCTGTTAAAATGGGCGAGCTTCTCAAGCAAGTGAACATCCTGAATTAATGCAGGCCCTCTTGAACCCGCAGTCATTGAATTTTGATTGTCGCCAACAGGGGCGCCCCAGCTGGTAGTAAGATTATTGTTTTTTGTCATTCTATAATCACCTCATAACAGTTTAATAGCTTACTTACACACATAATGATAACATTTCTCAATATAAAATCAATACTTTTTTATAATAATTATAAATAAAAATAAATTATTAAGTAGGATACGATATAAAATAAACAAGGGGAAGTTTGTTTTTAATGGGCATTAGTATATTTATATTTTCGTTTTTTCTTATAAGAACTGGTTTTTGCAAATCAGTTCAGGAGCAGGGAAGGAAAAGCGAGGATTATTTTTGCTATTGATAGAGGAATTTTAGGTTAAGATATACAAAAAAAAATCGGATGGTAACAGGTACCGTCCGATATTCTAGCCTATTGTATGTTTGATTGGTTCCCTGTGTTTCCATAGAGTAAACAGGTCACTTATGTGTAAATTTATTCAAGGATTTTGTAGTTTGATAAGTAAATTATTCTGATAAAGGGCAAGCTAACTCAGCAGAAAAAAATAAATGGAATCTGAAAGAAAATCTGTCCATCATAAGTGTACAAATCAAAAAAATATGTTAAAGTATAAATTGAAAAACCTTTACATAGCTTTATTTATTTAGTGAAACGATGTCCACTCTGGGAATACAGTTGTGTATGAGTTAGCGACATTTAATAAAATGTACTGGGGGATATTTAAATGACCAGCAAAATTTTAGATGCATTTTTACAGGAAAACCTGGAGGATTTAAGGGGCAGAGGACTTTACAATGTGATTGACCCTCTTGAAAGCCCGAATGGCCCTATGATTAAAATAAACGGCAGAGAACTTATCAACCTTTCTTCCAATAACTATTTAGGATTGGCAACAGATGAAAGGCTTAAAAAGTCAGCGGTCGAAGCAATTGAAAAATATGGTGTTGGTGCAGGAGCGGTTCGTACAATTAATGGAACTCTTGAACTTCATACTAAACTGGAAGAAAAGCTTGCTGAATTCAAACATACAGAAGCGGCGATCGCTTACCAGTCAGGATTTAATTGTAACATGGCAGCTATTTCGGCTGTCATGGATAAAAATGATGCAATCCTATCGGATGAATTAAACCATGCTTCCATTATTGATGGATGCCGCTTGTCAAAAGCAAAAATCATTCGTATTAACCATTCAGATATGGAAGATTTAAGAGCAAAAGCGAAGGAAGCCAAAGAATCTGGCCAGTATAACAAAATCATGATCATTACGGACGGGGTTTTCTCGATGGATGGGGATATTGCTAAGCTTCCTGAAATTGTGGAAATTGCAGAAGAATTCGATTTGATTACATATGTAGACGATGCCCATGGCTCTGGTGTGCTTGGAAAAGGAGCAGGGACAGTTAAGCATTTCGGTTTATCCGATAAAATAGATTTCCAGATCGGTACACTTTCTAAGGCAATTGGGGTTGTTGGCGGATATGTGGCCGGCAAAAAAGACTTGATCGATTGGCTGAAAGTTCGCAGCAGACCTTTCCTGTTCTCTACCTCTTTAACACCTGCTGATGTAGCAGCAAGCACGAAAGCGATTGAGTTATTAATGGAAAGCACAGAACTGAATGAAAAGTTATGGGAAAATGCCAATTATCTTAAAGATGGCCTAAAAAAATTAGGCTTTGACATTGGCGACAGCGAAACACCAATTACTCCTTGCATTGTTGGAGATGAAGTGAAAACACAGGAATTCAGCAAAAAGCTTAACGAAGAAGGCGTTTATGCGAAATCAATCGTCTTCCCGACTGTCCCTAGGGGAACGGGCCGTGTCAGAAATATGCCTTCTGCCGCACATACAAAAGAAATGCTGGATAAGGCAATTGCAATCTATGAAAAAGTCGGGAAAGAAATGGGTATCATTTAAGTTTGAATTAGAAGAAAGATCTATAAGGCAAAGAGGAAATGTTGGAGGAATAAGATGAAAAAAATTATGATTACGGGAGCTTTAGGTCAAATCGGCTCTGAACTAACCTTGAAATTAAGAGACATCTATGGAACAGACAATGTTATTGCTACGGACATCAGAAAAAATGAGTCTGAAGCTGCCGGGTCCGGCCCTTTTGAAGTGGTAGACGTGACGGATGCAAAATCAATGCTGGATACGGCTAAAAAATATAATGCAGATACAGTTATTCATATGGCAGCCTTGTTATCAGCAACGGCTGAAGCCAACCCCGTATTTGCATGGAACTTAAATATGGGCGGGCTTATGAATGCACTTGAAACTGCCAGAGAGTGCAAAGCACAATTTTTTACGCCTAGCTCTATTGGCGCCTTTGGGCCTTCTACGCCAAAGGATAATACCCCACAGGATACTATTCATCGTCCAACTACCATGTATGGCGTGAATAAAGTAGCTGGCGAATTATTGTCTGATTATTACAATCACAAGTTTGGTGTTGATACAAGAGGTTTGAGATTCCCTGGTTTAATTTCCTATGTAACTCCTCCAGGGGGAGGTACGACTGATTACGCGGTTGAGATTTATTATGAAGCCATTAAAAACGGCCGCTACACATCATATATTGACAAAGGAACTTATATGGATATGATGTATATGCCTGATGCTTTAAATGCGATCGTTGACTTAATGGAAGCTGATGCTGATAAACTCATTCACCGTAACTCCTTTAATGTGACTGCTATGAGTTTTGAACCTGAACAGATTGCTGCTGAGATCAGAAAGCATATTCCTGGGTTTGAAATTTCCTATGATGTCGATCCTGTGCGCCAGTCGATTGCCGATAGCTGGCCGAATTCGATAGATGCGACGGCAGCTAAAGAAGAGTGGGGATTCAAGGCAGACTTTGATTTAGCTAAGATGACTGCTGATATGCTTGATAAACTAAGAACAAAATTATGAGAAATTAAAAGGGACGCCGCTTGGCTGTCCCTTTTATAATTCTATATTGAATTGCTCGCGGAGGAATTCTCTTTTTTCTTCCTCGTTAAGTTCAAATTTTTCTTTTTCGCCATTTTCAGACCTAGTGCCAGTCATTCCTGAGAGCGTAATACGGCCATTTTTTGTGGCAATAGTGGCAAGATCGCCATGTGTAAAGTGGGAGTCAGGAGATGTCTGATTAAATAAACACGCATCATGAAAGTCGTCCAGTTTCTTTGGATTATCAGAAAAACGATAAAGTATTTTCCATTCACGGCCATCAAGTCTTTGTAGGTCATATACTCCCATACTGAACTTTTTAATCCTGTACGTACCGCTTACATCGGTTTTTTTTTCTCCAGTTAAGGGCAAGGGCTGCCTGACAGAATCGCCAAATCCAACATCCACCAGATAGTTGATTTCATTTAAAGTGACCAGAATAGCAGCGTGTGAATCTTCTCTGACCCATCCATCCGGTTTTTTGACTGTGCAGGATATTAGATGAGAATGATATCCCAAATCGGAGAGCAGGTTTTGAAAAAGCCCATTTAATTCATAGCAAAAACCCCCTCGCCCCTTTACAAGGATTTTTTCAAAAAAAGCATCTGCGTTCAGCCCGATGGGGATTTTTCTTGTTACATCCAAGTTCTCAAAAGGGATTTTGTGCATATGGCTGTTCTGGAGTATTGTCAGATACTCAAGATCCAAATTCTGTACAGCCGAAATATCAATGCGTTTTAAGTATTTCTGTGCATCCATAAAATCACTCCAGTTAATTTTCTGCTTTATTCGCTATTGTGAAGGAAAAACACCTTAGTTTGCAGTAATGAAAAAGATATACTAAAATGTCATTATATTTACATTTTCGCAAATTACATACGGGGGTTTAAAATATGGCATACGAAGTAACTGTTGAATTTTGCATGATGTGAAACTACGCACCAAAAGCCGCGAGTTTCGCGGAAGAACTTTTTACACATTTTCGATCTGAGATCTCAAAAATGGAATTGGTTCCAAGATCAGGCGGAGCGTTTGAAGTAACAGTCAATGGTGAAAAGCTTTATTCTAAGCTCGATACGGGCGTTTTTCCTAAATCAAAGGATATAATTGAAAAAATGCAGGGATAAAGTCAAAACCTTCTCCTATAGGAGGAGGTTTTTATCGTTCATTATTGCATTTATGTAAACAAAAGGGCAAATAAAAGGCATCCTCAAACTCAGTTTAGCATTTGATGATTATATCTCTATTACAGCCTGGTCCAGTCATGTTTTTATTAATATAAATTTCCAATATCTCATTTGAAAAGGCCGCGCTTACGTTGTTATGAATAACCGGGAAAGGCAGTATTACTGTCCGCATGCATGGCTGGCTGCAGGGTACTGAAGCAGAATCATCTTTCTTTACTGCTTTAATAATGACATCATTATCCTTTAAGGAAACGGTTACATCTTGTGGTGTACAGCCTGTTAAAAGAGCTTCAATAATAATGTTATCTTCTGTTTCGTATAAATCAATGCGAAAAGTAATTTGATCCAAATACGAGGAATGCGGGTCTAAGAAGTAATTTTCCATCCATTTTTCCAATTCATCAAGATTAAAGGGATGGAAATCTCCCTTTTTATTCAATTGAAAAACCCCCTTGTTTCATTCTATAGTATTCATTCCATGCAATTAAGTGAAAGATGATATAATAATCAGGCGAGTGTTGGAGGGAACTTATATGAAAAATATAGTCAGAAATATTTCGCCGGTCCATGAACTGCAAAGGGATAAACGCTTTACCAATTTGATGGAGCAGTACGGATTGGATTTTATGCATGCAACACACATTTTAAAAGAGGTTATTTCTGAAATCAGGAAAGACATTCTCAATGAGAATTGGACGGGTGTGGACCCAGGCACGGAAAAGTTTACAGATACGATTTTTCTGCATGCAGAAAAAATGATTAAGGGACGGTATGGCTATACCCTCAAGAAGGTAATTAATGCAACTGGCACCATTCTTCATACTAATCTTGGAAGGGCTCGATTAAGCAAATCAGCAGCAGCACATATGCTGGAAATAGCCATGAACTATTCGAATTTGGAATATAAATTGGCCGAAGGAGAACGGGGCTCAAGACATAGTCATCTCGAAGGCCTTGTAAAAGAGCTGACAGGTGCAGAAGCAGCTATGGCAGTTAACAATAACGCTGCTGCTGTTTATATCATTTTAAAAGCCCTTGCTGAAAATAAGGAAGTAATTGTCTCCCGCGGCCAGCTTGTTGAAATCGGCGGCTCATTCAGGGTATCAAGCATAATGGAGGAGAGCGGTGCAAAGCTGGTTGAAGTGGGAACGACAAACAAAACCCATCTGGAAGATTATGAAAAATCCATCGATGAAGATACAGCAATGATTATGAAGGTACATACAAGCAATTTTAAAATAATAGGATTTACAAAAGAAGTTGGCACTTCCGAGCTTGCCGGCCTATCAAAAGAAAAAAAAGTTATTTTCTATGAAGATCTTGGCAGCGGGGCACTCTTTGATTTCAAAAGCAAAGGAATCGGTAACGAGCCTGCTGTCAGGGATGTGATCAAAATGGGTGCAGATATCGTTTCCTTTAGCGGAGATAAGCTTTTGGGCGGTCCTCAGGCAGGCATAATTGCAGGGAGAAAAGACTTGATCGAAAAGCTGAAAAAACATCAGCTTGCCCGTGTTCTTCGAGTTGATAAAATGACACTTGCAGCCCTCGAAGGCACGCTTATTGATTATTTAAGAGGGGAAGAGGGGCTAAAAAATATACCGGTGGTCCGTGATGTATTAACCGCCAGTGATGAACTCGAAACGAGAACAGCACAATTTCTTAACAAGTTACAAGCTGCTGCAAAAGATTATCAATGCTCAATGAGGGAAAGTACCGGGCAGGTTGGAGGAGGTACAATGCCTGATGTTGAGCTGCCTACCTGGATTGCCGTTTTAAAACACCGTGATTATTCATCGGAGCATATTGGAAAGAAATTAAGGAATGATTGCACACCTTCAATAATAGTGAGAATACATAAAGAAGAAATTCTCATCGATCTGCGGACTGTAACTGCAGATGAAGAGGAAACCATTATAGAAGCATTAACAGCTTTTTAATTCGAAGCAGCTGCCAAATTAAAAGGCAGCTGCTATTTTATTCTGAAAATTTACATATCATGGTGGGAATTATGCTTTTGTCTGGTATGGTTCCGGTTTTTTACTTTTTTTGAGCCGCTTAATGGTTCAGGCTGTCCGTCGTTATTATGCCCCTTAGGTGCATTTTTTCTCATGTCTTTGCCATTGTTTTTGTTCATTGGTTGCCCTCCTCATAACTGTAAAATAGGCTGCTGACTCCCGCTCCAGGCAGCTGTTATACTGTACTGCCGTTTCAACCCCTGCTGGGTCATTAAGATAGAAAGTGAAACCCATCTTTCTCTCTTATGTTAGTTTGGCTACCTTCCATGAAAAATTGCCTTGCAAATTGTGCCTGAAATTCAAGATTCCGTCCTGAACTATTTTGCGGAATATTTTATCGCAGGATTGAGCAATTTAATCGTATAAATTTTATTAGGAGTGAAAAGGCATGCCATATCATAAAGACAAACAGCAAGCATTTCAGGCTGCACAGCAGGGAATGGAAGATGCACAGGAGCTATATGCTGAAATTGTAAGAGATTCAGCCAGTTACGGCCATCAGCTTAAACATCTTAAGCAGGAAGTCAACGAAGCTTATGCTCAAATTGAAAATGCTCTGGAAGTTGCATCTGAACATCAGCGCGCGCAATTAGAGAGATTCCAGCTGGATTTAAAATCAATGGTGGATGATGTAAATCAATACTAAAAGATTTTGAATGATGAAAAACCCGGCTGCATTTAGCCGGGTAATTTACTTTACTGATTCTTTTTCCGCTTTTTATTGTTCTGTTTTTGTGCTTCAGTTAATGGCTCATTGGCATATTCCTCATTGTAGCCCGCGCCCATGCCCTGGCCTTTTGCAGCATTCATTCCCTCGATAATATGATTAGCCTTTCTTTTAGCCATAGTGAATCACCTCCGTAATAATATATTCCCATGGAATATGTCATATTATGTTGTTTTTTATATCAGAGATGAGCCCTTTTCGTTTTATCAGAATAATAACAAAGCAAAAACGTGATAACTTCTCTAATTGAAAAGCGCTATCAATTACGCCTTTTTAAAGGCTTATTGAATCAATTGAGAAAATATGATAAGAAAAACTTATCAAAAACAATAACTTTCTTGTTATTTACTTATATAACTGGTTGTATTAATATAGGAATTGTGAGAAAAGTAAGGATGGATGAAAATTCAAACTTTTCGACAATTACCTATCACTTGGTATATGATGTTTATTGAAAGAGGGGGTAATACATTTGGCAAAGAATGATGTGTTCAATTCCCGCAAATCCTTTGATCTGGACGGGAAGCGCTATCATTACTATCATTTAGGCGCTCTGGAAGAAGCTGGAGTAGGTAATGTTTCCAAATTGCCTTATTCTATTAAGGTATTATTGGAATCAGTACTTCGTCAATATGACGGCCGTGTAATTACAAAAGAGCATGTTGAAAACCTGGCAAAATGGGGAACTTCTGAAGTAAAAGAAGTAGATGTTCCTTTCAAACCATCACGTGTAATTCTGCAGGACTTCACTGGAGTTCCGGCAGTAGTTGATTTGGCTTCATTGCGTAAGGCAATGGCTGACATGGGTGGGGACCCTGACAAAATCAATCCTGAGAAGCCGGTTGATCTAGTTATCGACCACTCTGTACAGGTAGATAAGTATGGTACACCTGATTCTCTTGAAGCCAACATGGAGCTTGAATTCGAGCGCAATGCTGAGCGATACCAGTTTTTGAGCTGGGCACAAAAAGCATTTGACAACTATCGTGCAGTTCCGCCTGCAACAGGTATTGTTCACCAGGTAAACCTTGAGTTCCTTGCGAATGTTGTTCATGCTCTTGAAACAACGGAAGGCGATTTCGAAACTTTCCCTGATACTCTTGTAGGTACTGACTCCCATACAACCATGATCAACGGTATCGGCGTTCTTGGATGGGGTGTAGGAGGTATTGAAGCTGAAGCAGGTATGCTGGGCCAGCCTTCTTATTTCCCTGTGCCTGAAGTTGTAGGGGTTAAGCTTACCGGCGAGCTTCCTAACGGAACAACAGCTACTGACCTTGCATTAAAGGTAACTCAAGTACTGCGCAGCCAGGGAGTAGTTGGCAAGTTTGTAGAATTCTTCGGCCCTGGTGTGACACAGCTTCCATTGGCTGACCGTGCTACAATTGCTAACATGGCTCCAGAATACGGTGCTACTTGCGGATTCTTCCCTGTTGATGCGGAAGCTCTGGATTACATGCGCCTGACTGGACGTCCGGAAGAGCAAATCAAAATTGTAGAAAAATACTGCAAAGAAAATGGAATGTTCTTTGATCCATCTCTAGAGCCGGTATATACGAATGTAGTTGAAATCAATCTTTCCGAAATCGAAGCGAACCTTTCAGGCCCTAAGCGTCCGCAGGATTTAATTCCGCTTTCTCAAATGAAAAAGGAATTCAACAAATCTGTAACTGCTCCTCAGGGCAACCAGGGCTTCGGCTTTGATAAGAAAGAGTTCGACAAAGAAGTGACAGTCGATTTTGTAAACGGCGATTCAACTAAAATGAAGACAGGTGCTGTTGCGATTGCAGCGATTACCAGCTGTACAAACACATCTAACCCTTACGTTTTAGTTGGAGCTGGATTGGTTGCTAAAAAAGCTGTTGAACTTGGAATGGAAGTTCCTAAGTTCGTTAAAACTTCTTTGGCTCCGGGATCAAAGGTTGTTACTGGATACCTGCGTGATTCAGGACTTCTTCCATACATGGAACAGCTTGGATTTAACCTTGTAGGCTATGGCTGTACAACATGTATCGGAAACTCCGGTCCTTTAAGAGAAGAAATCGAAAAGGCTGTAGCTGAAAGCGATCTTCTTATAACATCCGTTCTTTCCGGTAACCGTAACTTTGAAGGGCGTATCCATCCGCTTGTAAAAGCTAACTACCTGGCATCTCCGCCATTAGTAGTCGCTTATGCACTTGCTGGAACTGTCGATATCGACCTACAAAACGAGCCAATCGGAAAAGACAAGAATGGCAACGATGTCTTCTTTAACGACATTTGGCCATCAACTGCTGAAGTTAATGAAGTGGTTAAACAGACTGTTACACCTGAATTGTTCCGTAAAGAATATGAGCATGTATTCGATGACAATGCTCGCTGGAACCAAATTCAAACAAGCAATGAGCCGTTATATTCATTCGATGATAATTCAACATATATCCAGAATCCTCCGTTTTTTGAAGGCTTAACTCCTAATGCTGATGAAGTGAAACCTTTATCGGGATTGCGTGTTGTCGGCAAGTTCGGTGATTCTGTAACAACTGACCATATTTCTCCGGCAGGTGCAATCGGCAAAGATACACCAGCAGGAAAATACCTTCGTGAGAACGGTGTTGAACCACGCGACTTCAACTCTTATGGATCCCGCCGCGGTAACCATGAAGTTATGATGCGCGGTACATTTGCAAACATCCGTATCCGCAACCAAATCGCTCCGGGCACAGAAGGCGGCTTCACGACTTACTGGCCTACAGGAGAAGTGACTTCCATCTATGAGGCTTGCATGAAGTACAAAGAAGATGGAACTGGCCTAGTTGTTCTTGCCGGCAAAGACTATGGTATGGGATCTTCCCGTGACTGGGCTGCAAAAGGTACAAACCTGCTTGGCATTAAGACAGTAATTGCTGAAAGCTATGAGCGTATTCACCGTTCTAACCTTGTCCTAATGGGTGTACTTCCGCTTCAGTTCAAGGCAGGCGAAAGTGCAGAAACTCTTGGCTTGTCAGGAAAAGAAACGATCGATGTTCAAATCGACGAAAATGTTAGACCACGTGACTTTGTTAAGGTTACAGCTACAGATGAAAACGGCAATCAGACTGCTTTTGAAGCTCTTGTTCGTTTCGACTCTGAAGTTGAAATTGATTACTACCGTCACGGCGGAATCCTGCAAATGGTTCTTCGTGATAAACTGGCTAACTAATTCTTTAAAACGCTATGTGCTCGTTCACATAGCGTTTTTTAGTTTACAAAATATACGGGATTAGGTATCTTAATTTAATATTGGTATTGGAGGGCTAACATTGGGGGCTTTTTTAATTGGACCTTTATTAGTGAAGTATGAATGGATTTTAATCATACTATCAGGTATTCTTTCTTATTTAGTTATTGCAAAAGCGTTAAATGGCAATGATGAATATAAAAAAGTGTTTCTAAATGTCTTAATGAATGCAGTTCTAATTGGCCTTTTTACTTATAAGTTTAGTTCAATTCTCTTCCAGACAGAAAATATCCTAAGCAGCCCCTTAGCGATTTTATATTTCTCAGGAGGAAGTAAAGGAACCATTTTCGCTGCTTTTTTGGTACTAATTTATTTTGTGTGGGAAGTTAAGAAATACAAATATCCATTCAAAAGTTGGATTCATGGAATTGTTTACGGATCTGTCACATTTGTGCTGTCATATTGGCTGTTCAGGACCTTATTAATTATGCTTTTCTAGGTTAAAATACAATCAAGGAAGCAATAGGCCAATTATAGCCGGGAGGAATAACAGCATGGTCAAAAAAATGATTGCAGCTTCGGTGTTATTAATAATGATTACTGCGATAATTGTGGTGCAGGCAGTTGAAAAGGATGATGTCGAGAGTCAGCCTGTTAATCAGACCGGGTTAGGTATAGGATTGAAAGCCCCGGATTTTGAATTGAATAACCTTCAGGGTGAAACAATAAAGCTCTCAGATTTTAAAGGAAAGAAAGTTATGCTCAACTTTTGGGCAACCTGGTGCCCTCCTTGTAAAGCTGAAATGCCTGATATCCAAAAATTCTACACTCAAAAGGGAGATGAAGTTGCTATTTTGGCAGTGAACATCGATCCTCAATCAGATGTTGCCGGTTTTGCTGAAGAAATGCGCGTGAATTTTCCAATATTACTGGATGTGGATGAAAAAGCATCTAATGCCTATCAAATTTTAACAATTCCCACCACTTATTTTATTGATGAGGAAGGAATAATACGGAATAAATATTTAAGTGCTATGTCTATGGAGATAATGAATCAGTATATGGATGAAATGTAGAAAAACATCTGCAGTGAGCAGGTGTTTTTTTAGGTTCAGGTTTACACTGGTGAAATTAGGAAAAAATTTGTAATGTGAAGACTATTCTTTATTTTTCTGAATGTTATAAAATCCCGGGAACTATATGAGCTTTTCATGTATTCATGGTATTGCGGACTAAATTTTCAAAAAGTTGTAATAATTTAAAGAGTTTCTGGAGATAATGACTGTTACAATGTTATTAAAGGAAGGTGAATGATTTATGAGAAAACCTAGAAAACGCTCCTTTGCTGAATTAGTTTTAGAAAATAAACGCCAATTGCTTAAAGATCAAGATGCAATGGACAAAATTGAGGAACGTCTTGAGCTGAAGCGTCTTAACAAAGCTGAATAGAATTACTTGCCATTCATGAAACCATCGTTAACGGAACATACTTAAAATGAGGAGGGATATCAATGAGTAATCCAAAAAGACACCCTAATCATTTTGTTCCGAACCATATTGGCACACAATCGCGAGGGTTTGGCGGCAATAAAGGCAAAAAAATGCAGGACAAATCTGGACAGCATGCTCAAGTTATACAAACTAAAGGCGAATAATTTAAATGAAACCTGCCACCACAATTATGGCAGGTTTTTTGTTTAGAATACCGATAAACCTTTAGGTAAGCTATCCACTCTTTACCGCCGATATTTTTTCCGTTCTTTCATAAACTATTTTTGTACCATCACACAATTAAGGGAGGAACCCGATATGGCATATAACAGACCAAATCCAGATGACCGCAGCGATAACGTCGAAAAGCTTCAGTCAATGATTGTCCATACGATAGAAAATATGGACGAAGCCGAAGAATCAATGAAGTTTGCAAATGCCGAGGATCTTGCCAGAATTGAAGCAAAAAATGAACGCCGCAGGGAAAGTCTTGCTTCTTTCCGATCAGAAATAAAAGACGAATCCCAGGCACAGCAAAACGGCAATAAAAATGAGAATAACTAGGAATATCAGAACCCATACGACCTGATCGAAAATGATCGGGTCTTTTAATTGGATGCCAATACAATAAAGCTCATCTTTATAGATAATAGCTGAAATATGATAAGATAAGTTGAGGAAACTAACAAGAAGAAGTGATGATTAATGACACAGCAGAATAGACAGGCAAAACCGGCAGAGGGCCAGGTTTGCCACTGGAAGAATGAGCTTGATCAAAAGGGATACATACAAAATGAAGCAGAATTGCTAAATGTTATTAAAAATATCAATGAAAAGGCAGATCCCAAAAAGCTTTCGGAATTATTGACCTTTGCCGCTATTTCCCGGTTAAGCAAGTACACAGATGATACCCTTGCCAGTGCATGGCTGCAGAAGGCTGTAGAATTGGATTCTGGAAATATGATGGCTGCAGCCCAATTTGGAAAATCCGAATGGAAAAATAAAAGCAATCTTCTCGATACTTTGACTTTTCCACCGATTCGGGAAACAGATAACAGGGCAGCCAAAAAGAAGACTGCTGAACAATTTATAGAAATTTGCCGAAGCTTTATTAACAAATCAGATGATGAGTTAGAAGACCTGCAGAAAAAACAGGATGCCTATGAGGATATAGAATACCGGAAGCTGGCTGACATTCTTGAAAAAGCAATTCAAGAAACAGCTTTTCTTCTTAAAGCTTCAGAAGAATATGATCAATCTATATCTGGCGTTTTTCATACTTCTACATATTACACCGATATGAAAAAGCACCTAAATGCCATTAACGGATTTAAAGATGAATGGAAAAAAATATTTGAGTCAGAAGAAGAAGAAGCTGATATACAAAAAGACCCTTTGGAAGAGCTTAATGAAATGGTGGGCCTGCATTCAGTCAAGAGCAGGGTTCATGACTTTTACCGATTTTTAAAATATCAAAACGTACGAAAGTCACTTGGGTTTCAGACCAAAGATGAATTAAGCCTCAATATGATTTTAACTGGCAATCCAGGTACAGGAAAAACAACTATCGCCCGACTTTTGGCGAAAATATATCATAGCCTTGGGGTGTTGCCGCGAGAAGAAGTGATCGAAGCTGATCGCTCACAGCTGGTAGGCGGATTTGTCGGGCAGACAGAGGAAAATGTCAGAGCGGCCGTTGAAAAGGCAATCGGTGGTGTGCTGTTCATTGATGAGGCATATAGCTTAAAGCGTGAGGGACAGACCGGCAGCGACTATGGACAAACTGCGATTGATACTATTGTATCGCTTATGACCGGGACTGAATATGGGGGAAAGTTTGCGGTTATCATGGCCGGCTATCCAGAAGAAATGAGACAATTTCTGGATAGCAATCCTGGTCTTCGCAGCCGTTTTCCAGAGTCAAATTTTATAGCATTGCTTGATTATTCTAATGAGGAGCTTCTTCAGATTGCTGAAAAGCTGTCTGCAGATAATGATTATGTCCTTACTGAAGGAGCAAAACAGGAACTAGGCAAAAGGATTGAAAAAGAGCGGGTAGATGAAACATTCGGCAATGCCAGGACTGTCAGAAACATTGTTTTAGATGCGATTTTCATGAGAGGCTCACAAGCTAAAAATAACGAGAACATCATGGCTTATACACTTTTGGAAAAAGAAGATTTTGAAAGTGAAGAAGAGGAAAAGCCTATGAATCCACACGAGCAGCTTGACCAGTTAATCGGTCTTGAAACAGTTAAAACAGAAGTTGAGAATTTAGTGTCATTTGTAAAGATGCAGCAGATACGCCGTGAAAAAGGGCTGCCCGTTGTCCCTATCCAGCTCCATTCAGTATTTACTGGAAATCCGGGAACAGGGAAAACGACAGTTGCAAAGATTTATGCAGAATTGCTGAAGGAATGCGGATTTCTGAAACGTGGGCATTTAATGGTTGCGAGCCGAGCTGACTTTGTAGCAGGCTATGTCGGACAAACAGCGATAAAAACAAAGAAAAAGATAAGAGAGGCGTTAGGCGGTGTCCTATTCATCGATGAGGCATATTCCCTTTTGTCCCACACTTCAGGGGATTTTGGCAAAGAAGTCATCGATACATTAGTGGATGAAATGACAAAGCATAATGAAAATCTTGTCGTTGTTTTAGCAGGATACCCAAATGAAATGAAGAAGCTTATGTCAAGTAATCCAGGATTAAAGTCCCGATTTAAGAAATTCTTTCATTTCAAGGATTATTCAACGGCTGAGCTCTTAGAAATTATTATTTCGTATGCTGGTCAATATGAATACAGACTTACCGATGAAGCGCAGGACTACCTTAACAGTACTTTATCAGAATTGGAAGTTAATGGGAATGGACGTTTTGCCGCTAACCTTGCGGATGAGGCTATTCAGGCACAGGCAATGAGAATTGTTTCAGCTATTGATGAAGATATTGAGCAGGTTAGCACTCTGGAAAAAGAAGATTTCGAAATTGCTTTAAATAAGTTAAGTAAAGGGGAATAAGTATGCTCATTTCAACAAAAGAAATCGAAGTAAGATATGCAGAAACAGATCAAATGGGGGTCGTGTATCACGCCAATTATCTGGTTTGGATGGAACTGGGGCGGACACAGATCATTAAAGATCTGGGGTTCAGCTATGCTGAAATGGAGAAAGATGGCATCATTTCTCCTGTTCTGGATATCACGGCTTCTTACAAAAAACCATTGCGCTACGGGCAAACTGCAACTGTGAACACCTGGATAGAAGAGTATGACGGTTTCCGAGTCAGCTATGGATATGAAATTTTTAATGATGAAGGAGAGCTTGCCGTAACAGGCTCGTCCAAGCATGTTTGTGTCAAAAAGGATTCTTTCCGTCCGATTTCAATTAAAAAGAAATTTCCTGACTGGCATGAAGCATATGAAAAAGTTAAAAAGCAGCCTGAAGGTGCTGTCAGATAATATTAGTTTCTGCTTAAAGGATGGAGAATATATATGGCATTCGGCCTTCGCAGAAAAGATCTTCAAGAATGGAAGAGGAAAATAGATCGTGGAGAAATTGCTTTTTTAACCCATTATTGGTTAGATGATAGGTTCCCTGACTGTAAAACGGTCACAAAGGTTGGCTGTTCGGATCTGAAGAAATTGATATCATGGGGAGAAACATATGGCCTGAAGCCTGAGTGGATTGATTATCGTAAAGATGGCTACTCGCATTTTGATTTGATTGGTACAAGGCAGAAAGAAATTCTTGAAAAGGAGAAGCTCCGGAAGCACTTGGAACGGCTTATTTAAGAGAAGCGGAAGGCGCCTGGAGCTAGACAGTTTTCTAACTTCAGAATTTAAATATTTTATCATTAAAAAAGAAGCAGAATCGCTCTGCTTCCTTTAGTCGTTGTTATACTTAAATTCAGGTTCCTGAGCTTTTTCGTTGAATGTCACCACTAAATCATGATTGTCAAAGTACCATATATCCTTTTCTTCAATAAAGTAAGTAATTCCGTTTTTTTCAATCTGCACCCCTGCGTTGTGTGGATGTTCGTTAGAAACGCCTAATGAAAATCCTTGCTGGACAGTGCTGCATCCGCCATATCTTGCAAAAAAGCGGACAAAGTCACCCTTGTTCAAGAGCATTTCTTCCTGATACCATGCGGCAGCCTGTTCTTCAATATGTATTTTCATTTTGAAATTCCTCCTCTTGGGTGATAGTAATATTATAGTTCAGTTTTTCTTCATGAGCGAATAAAATGTTTTCTTAAAATCTAATGATAGGGTGATAAGATGAATTCATTTCGTTTTTTTAATATCCTAGGTGTGGCTCTGTTTACAGGCATAGCTCTCCAGATATTCATTCAAACGGATGGTGCAATAAAATTAACTGAAGCAGGGATTTTTTTAGCTGTATCAGCTCTTTTGTATTTTGTCCTTACATTGGTCTTTCATAAAAGCAAAAATCTTTTCGTCCCTCTGCTGGCAGTTCTGGTCCTGCTTTCGGTTGGCATGATTTTTCTTCAGGAGCTGGTTTTTGGAGGAGGACATTAATACTTTGGCACAGCATCACGATCATCGGTTCATGGTTTTAGCTTTCATGGAAACCTATACATAAAAAGGACTTGCTTCTATCAGCAGTCCTTCTTTTAACCTGGAAAAGGGATTAAACCGCTTAAAATCATAAATAGATTCATGGCAACATGCCATATGACAGCTGGAAAAATACTGCGGGATTTTACTGTAATAGCCGCATAAAATATCCCTCCAACAGCAAACAGCAGACATGTGACAAAAGAGTAGCCAAGCATAATATGGGAAAAACCAAACGCCAGCCCGGAAAAAAGTACAGCTGCCTTTTCTCCTGAAAGTTCCGACATTCTCGATAAAATGATTCCCCTCCACAAAAGTTCTTCCATAATTCCATTTACAATTGAGAAGCAAATCAAGAATATAAGAAAGTCTTTGGTATAGGAGTTTTCAGCTGATAAAATTGAATAGGCGAATGAAGCGAAATTAACTATGATGGCAATCACAAGAAAATATTTTATTTTTAATGAATGGAAACCGCTAAATAGGAATGGAAAAAATATTTGGGAATTCCAATCCGGTTTACGCCATAAGGAGATTACTGTTTTATTAAATTTTTTTGAAATATAAACAAGCAGAAGGATTGGGATTAACAGAAGAAACCGATTGACAATCATTAATATATAGTGTTGAATCGGCAGTGCATCCAGCATTTTATCGCCATAAAGAAACAATAGACTGCCTGTTAAATACCCTGCAATGATCCAGGAAAAAACACGCTCCTGCTTTGACATGAATAGTAAAAAAATGATAAGTCCAAAGGTAAGTATGAAAGCGAAAGCAAAAAGCTTATATTGAAAAAGCAATACAGCAGCTGTGAATATGCTTAATTGCAAATAAGCAAAAGACTCGTTAAAATATGCTGTTTTCATGATCATACCTCCTTTGCCTACAAGATATTTTACCATTTTTTACACAAAAAAAGCGCTGAAAAGCGCTTTACTGAACATTCCCCAGCATATGTTTCATAATTTCGTTATATTTGGACTCTGCATTAGGCAAACCAAAGCTGTCAGCATCCTTCAATGGTACCACCCGGTAATTTCTCAGCTGTTCATTGCTAACGTATGTTGGGATGAATCCCGGATTGGAAAGTTCAATATCGACCCCGTTTTGATTTATATATTTCGTAATCTCCACTGTTGCAATACCGCCTATGTCCTTGTAGTCACGCACCTGCCCAGATAAAAAATTGCCTAGAGAATATACAACAAGTGATTTGCGTCCGTCTTTCCTGTCAATCCATTCCATAGGCTGAAGTACATGTGGATGGTGTCCGAAAATAATGTCTACTCCATCATTTGCGAGGGTCTCTGCCAGTTCCTTTTGTTCCTCCGTGGGCTGAAGCTGATACTCATTTCCCCAATGCATACTCATCACAATTACGTCAGCTTCCTCTTTTGCCCGTATAATTTCCTCTTGCATTGCTGTTCTTTCAATGAGATTAACAAGATAATCTTTTCCTGCCGGAACGGGAATTCCGTTTGTACCATATGTGTAAGAAAGATATGCAACTTTAATTCCGTTTTTGTTCAGTATTTTCAAATTTTGCTGTTCACTGGGTGTTCTGCTCGTTCCCACATGAGGCAGTCCAATCTGATCCAAATAATCCAGTGATGTTTTCAAGCCTTTTTCTCCCTTATCCAATGAATGGTTATTGGCAGTTGAAACAATATCAACACCAGCCTCAATGAGGGCGTCTCCCACTTCTTGTGGACTGTTGAACATTGGGTAACTGGATATACCTATTTCTGGACCTCCCAGAATAGTCTCTTGATTGGCAAGCAAAAGATCGGGAGTTCTTAATAGCGTTTTTGCATGTTCAAACATTGGCTTGAAATCATAGCCTGTTTTTGTTTTTGCATCATTATAAACTCTGTCATGAATAAGTATGTCTCCAATCGCTCCCAATGTGACCTTCTCTATAAGCATTTTATTAACCGCGCTGGTTTCCCTGTTGTCCAAATGCAATTGAGCTGGTTTAGCTACAGCTGCCTCTGCTTTATTTTCGGTGTGGATTTTATAGATGAGTATGGCCGAACAAAAGATTACCATGACACCTATAACTGTGGTTAGCAAAACCGTTTTACTGAAATTCATAAAAATTATCCCCTTAATATAAAGCATATAAATATATTAATAGTCTAATTTTAATATGAAATTTTACATTTTTCATCATTTTTCTGCTATTTTGTTTTTTTTTGAATGTCATAATTTGATATATATAGAAATCAGCTTCTAAATTGTTATCAGTCTAAAATCAAAGGGAGTTCAATTTCAAAGACAGTGCCTTGTGGCAAATTGGAATGAACATTAATCATGCCATCATGCTCTTCGATAATTTTTCGGCATATTGATAGACCAATGCCAGTTCCTTTTTCTTTTGTTGTATAAAAGGGGACAAATAATTGCCTTATTGTTTCTTCTGTCATTCCCGGTCCGTTATCCTCAATGATAATGAACACCTTTTGATTAAAGGTTCTGGCTTTAAGATTTATTTTTCCTTCCTGGTCATGAACGCTTTCACATGCTTCCAGTGCATTTTTTATAATATTGATCAGAACCTGCTTTATCTGCTTCGCATCACCATGGAATATGGGATTATCAGGGCATATGTTTACAGAAAGTTTCATATTTTTAAAATGTGCTTCACTTTCGAATAATAATTTCATTTCCTGAATCAAATTGTTGACAGATATCTCAGTTTTTTTGTTTTGAGGAGGTTTTGATGCATTTAAGAATTCATAAATCATATCATTTGCCCGATTAATTTCTTCAATTGCAATCTCAGCGTACTGATCTTTGCCAATTTCCAATAAATAAGGCTTCAAAAGTTGAATAAATCCTTTTACCGTTGTAAGGGGATTCCTGATCTCATGTGCAATACCCGCAGCTAGCTGACCGACATCAGCCGTATAATGAGATGTCAATACAGTTTCCTCAACCTCTTTCACTGCTTTTTTTAAGTATTTCTTTTTTGTCGTTAGTTGGTGATTAATGTGGTGCAGCCTCTTTTCCATGTGCTCTGCCTTTATTCTTATTCCCTCATTATCAGGAGGAGAGGTGGGAAAACAAAATAGGTGAAAGTGCATGGCATCATCTTCTGCCAGATAAATTCTATATGGAAGAATGCAATTATCTATTTTGAGTTTATATATGCCAGGTTCGTTTTTCTTTAATAGATCGTTAAACCTGCTGAAATCTTCAGGTGCCAATATTTCCGTAAAAACTCCTTCAGCACTTTTTAATGATGAAGAAAGTATTTTCAGGTGATGATCAATGAAAAAATACGGGAAGGTTACATTTTCTAGCAGCGCTTGGGTTTTATCCATTTCATTTCATCCTAACTATAGCGTTTTTGGCTGAATTTAAGCCTAAACTAATGTATGGCGAAAGATATCAATTTATGTTTTTTTATGTATAAAAATTGAAAGGCAGGTTTTAAGGTTTTTATGAAATAGGTCTATGTAATCAGTATAATATCACTTTAGCGCTTTATTCAATTAAACTAGACTGAAATATCAGAAAATAAATCTGGCATAAACAAAAAACAGCAGATCAAGTCTGCTGTTGAATACTGGCGGTTTTCAGCCAAGCCATTTTATTTTCGGTTCGGTTTTGTCCCTGATTCGTTTAATATTGGCCCTATGTCTGTAAATAACAAAGAGGCCAAGAATTGATACAACTATAATAAGTGGGATGTCCCATATAATTAGGGCGTAAATGATGGCTGCCAGCGCTGCAAAAATAGAGGACAATGAGACGTACTTTGTTATGTATAAACCCAAAAAGAAAACTAACAAGATAACTAGAAACATTAATGGTTCAACTGCTAAAAGCACTCCACCTGAAGTTGCCACTGCTTTTCCTCCGCGAAAGCCGGCAAACAGCGGATACATATGTCCAATAACTGCAAATACTCCAGCGATTAGTTGATGCATGTCTGATCCGAAGAATAAGGGAAGGGAAGCAGCCAGGGTGCCTTTTAAGATATCGGCTATCGTCACAATCATTCCTGCCTTAACCCCAAGGGTCCGGAAAGTATTGGTTCCGCCTAAATTTCCGCTGCCATGCTCCCGGATATCCACTCCATAAAAAACTTTCCCGATAATTAATCCAGAAGGAATGGAGCCAAGTAAATAAGCTAAAATAATAATAATTCCATAAATCATGAAAACTCTCCTTCATACTTTCTATGTTAGTATATTGTACCATGCGAGCAAAGCTGCATACCATGTGCAATTAAAAAGTTGTCCAAATTATTTCAGGCAGGGATTTGAAACTCTCTCCCTATTAATACAGCCCAAAGGGTAGGAGATTATCTGGCTTCCAGAGAAGAGCCAAGAAATCGTGAAGGAAAGCTTCTGCAGGAACTATGGAAGGTAGGGACTGAACAAGAAAAGCAAATTATCTCTTATGCTAGTAAAGCTTGTTGGCTAAAAAATATATACATTAAAGACGAAGGTGCAGACCTTCGTCTTTTACTTTGTTTGTAGGCGAATAGATGGGTTTACAAAAGTCATAAATGGTCTATATATAGTTATCACAGTCTAACGGGCAGGGGGAGTCCTGGTGAAAAAGGTTCTGGGAGAGTTAAATAGAAAAACGGTATGGATACCCATTTTGAGCCTTTTGCTGGTATTGGTAGCTACCATCATCTATCAATCCAATAAACCATTGCCAACAGGCCTTTCTTTCGAAGGTGAAGTTTACACTGTAGAAGATATTAAGTTCCTATACGATTTAACTTTTGAAAAAGATAACGGCAGAAGAGAAAGTGATCAGCAGATTTTTAAGCGGATATTAGAAGCCATTGGTGAGGCAGAGGATTTTATAGTGATGGATATGTTTTTATTCAATGGTTTTAATGATGGTGATAAAGATTATCCGGATATTAGCGGCAAAATAACTGAAGAGCTCATCGAACAAAAGCATAGCCACCCCAATATGGATATTACGGTGATCACAGATCGGATTAACAGCACCTATGGATCACATGATGTACCAGAATTCCAGAAGCTGAAAGAGAATGGCATAAATGTGGTTTATACCTCATTAGTCCCTTTAAGAGATTCAAATCCTATCTATTCGGCATTTTGGCGTGTATTTCTACAATGGTTTGGCCAGGGTGGTGAAGGCTGGCTTCCCAATCCGCTCGCAGTAAATGCTCCTGAAGTGACGTTTCGGTCTTATCTCGATCTCATGAATATTAAAGCTAATCACCGGAAGGTTTTTGTAACAGAAAAAACAGGAATTGTAACATCCGGAAATCCCCACAATGCCAGCGGTTTTCACTCAAATATTGCGTTTGAAGTAAAAGGGCCAATCTTAGCTGACCTCTTAAAAACTGAACAGGCAGTGGTTGATTATTCAGCAGCAGGCAAACTGACAGATTCTAAGCCTGAAGGCAGCATTAAAAATAGCACGGTTAAGGCCCAGGTGCTGACTGAAGGTAAAATTTATAAATACATCATTAATGAAATCAATAAAGCGGAGAAGGGGGAAACGATCTGGCTGGGAATGTTTTATCTTGCTGACCGAAAAGTGGTTCAGTCACTAAAAGTAGCAGCCGATCGGGGAGTATATGTAAGAATGATCCTGGATCCAAATCAGAATGCTTTCGGTTCTGAAAAGATTGGGCTGCCCAATATTCCTGTGGCAGCTGAATTGGAGAAATTGGGCAAAGAAAACATAAAAATCAGATGGTACAATACTGGATTTGAACAATACCATTCGAAAATCATGTATATAACAAGCAAGGAAAATAGTATGATCATAGCTGGCTCAGCTAATTTTACAAAGAGAAATCTGGATGATTTAAATCTCGAGACAAATTTAAAAATTAGCGCCCCTGCCCAATCGCAGGTTATGAGGGATGTCGACAGCTATTTTAATAAGCTATGGAATAATAACGGTGCAATTTATACGAAGAACTATTCATCCAATGAAAAAATGCCTGTGATAAAATATATTACTTACAGACTTCAGAAGCTAACTCACTTTACAACATACTGACAAAAGCTTGAAACCTTTCCTATAATAATATCGTTAATATAGGAGGGTGGAAATAATATGGAGCCATTCTGAATTTTCTTCCCATTTTATGATTATTTCGATACGATGGATGTAAGGGAGGAAAAGGAATGTATAAAATTGAAACAAGCAAGCAAAAGCCTCCCGCTAAAAAACTTATTTTTGCGGGGCTTTTGTTTGCTATTATTCTGATTGCATCAAGCGTATTTATGCTTTTATATCCTTTTGCTTCAAAGGAAAAGGTTTCTTACTTTAAAGGAAATCATCCGATTTTGTTCAATGGCAAACAGGAGGGCAATGCTATAATTAACGGAGAATCCATTTACCTGCCATTAACATTTTTGCAGGAATTTATTGATGAAAGCATTATTTTTGATGAAGACTCACAATCTGTCATTATTGCAACAACTAATAAAGTTGTGCAAATGCCATTAGAATCCTTTACCTATTATATGAATGAGAAGCCGTTGAAACTGGATTTTTCTGCTGCTAAACAGATCGGCAAAGATAGGTATCTGGCAATCGAGCCGCTATTAGCTTTCTACCCTATAAATTATTCAATTCTCCCTAAAACAGGCGCAGTATGGGTTCAAAAGAATGGGGATACATTGGTATCCGGGAAAGTTCAGGATAAAGATATTCATGAAGAATTGCTTCGGCTGCGGACGAATGCCAGCCTGGATTCCCCTTATACGGACTCGGTATCTCCAAAAGAGAAAGTCTTAATTGAACAAGAAAAAGGAGATTACTATTTTATAAGAAAAGAAGACGGTACAGCTGGCTATTTGAAGAAACAGTACATAAAAAAGGGTGAGATCAAGCAGGTTGCTATCTCCCTCGAAGAATCAGTGAACACAGTACCTATAATGCAAGGCCCTATTCAGCTGACTTGGGAAGCTGTATATACAAAAAACCCTAATACTTCGAAAATTCCAAAGATGCCTGGAGTTAATGTCATTTCGCCAACATGGTTTGAGCTTGCAGACGAAAAAGGTTCCATCAAAAACCTGGGATCGAAAGATTATTCAAAGTGGGCAAGAAAGCAGGGATACCAAATTTGGGGCTTGTTTTCAAATGCATTTGACCCTGTTTTAACGCATGAAGCATTTGGTTCTTTTGAAACGAGGAAGAATATGATTCGCCAGCTTCTGCATTTTAGTCAAATGTATGAATTAAATGGGGTCAATCTGGATATTGAAAATGTTAACCCGGAGGATGGGCCATTTATAACACAGTTTGTGAGAGAGGCTACTCCATACTTTCATGAAGCAGGTTTGGTTGTGTCAATGGATATTACATTCATTTCATCGAGCGGAAATTGGTCGGCTTTTTATGAAAGGGAAAAGCTTGCCGAGATTACAGATTATATGGTTGTCATGGCTTATGATGAACATTGGGGAAGCTCGCAGGTTGCAGGAAGCGTAGCGAGTCTGCCCTGGGTGGAGGAAAACCTGAAACAGCTGCTAAAGGTTGTGCCCAATGATAAATTAATATTGGGAGTTCCTTTATATACGAGGCTATGGGAACAAAAACAAAATGGTGATGTTTCATCTAAAGCACTTTCTATGAGCAAAGTGAAAGAATGGCTCAGTCAAAACAAAATTACTCCGGTATATGATCCAGAAAGCGGGCAAAATTATGCTGAGCATTATTCAGAAAAAGACAAAATTACATACAAGGTGTGGCTTGAAGATGAAATATCATTATCAAAACGGGCTGAACTGGCAAGGAAATATAACTTGGCCGGTGTTGCAGGCTGGAGCAGGTACTTTGCAGATGAAACAGCTTGGGCTGCATTAACATTAAATAATAAGGGAGTCACTAAGAAATGAAATAAGGCCGGAGAAATCCAGGCCTTATTTTTTTGCTTCTGCATTAATGTGGCTAAAGGACCTGACAGAGAATAATCCTTTATCAGTTAATTTGAGCTCAGGAATAACCGGAAGCGCCAAAAAGGAGAGCGTCAAAAACGGGTTGAATTCCATGCTGCATCCAACTGACCTAAGTGCATGATTCAATTCAGACAAATGTCCGTAGATAACTGAAGAATCCTGATCAGTCATGAGGCCAGCAATCGGCAGGGGGAGTTCCGCAAGGATTTTTCCATCCTGGACAACAGCCAAGCCGCCTTTCATTGCTGAAGTATGTTTAATGGCAGCCAGCAGATCTTCATCAGAGGTGCCGGCTGCGACAATATTATGGGAATCGTGGGCAACCGTTGAGGCAATCCCGCCTCTTGTGATCCCTAGCCCCTTGATTATGCCGAGCCCAATGCTGCCGGTACGATTATGCCTCTCCACAACAGCCAGCTTTAAATAATCTTTATCAGGATTAGGCTGGAAATAGCCATTAAGTGAATCTGCTTTTTCCACCAGGTGTCTGGTCACAATGCTGTTCGGTATAATGCCAATAATATTAGCAATACCAGTTCCAATGTTAATGCTTAAATCTTCATAGTTTAGGCTGCTGATTTTGACACTGTCCAAGATGGCAGCTGAAGGTACAATGCTGTTCGGAACTGGAGCCTTCATGACCCCGTTTTCTGCAGCAAGTATCCCGCTCTTCACCACTCTTTCAATCGTGACATTCCTAAGATCACTAAGAAAAATCAGGTCGGCTACATAACCGGGAGCAATAGCACCTTTATTTTTGAGGCCGAAGCATTCTGCAGCATTCAGTGTAGCGATTTGAACCGCAAGGATAGGATCCATCCCTTCCCTAATGGCCATTCTGACATTATGGTCAATGCTGCCTTCATTGATCAGGTCGTCCAGATGCTTGTCATCAGTCACGAATAAACAGCGTCGTGCGTTTTGTTCGTTGACACTTTTGAGAAGCGCTAGTAAGTCCCTTGCTGCAGATCCTTCCCTCAGCATAACGTACATTCCTTTACGCAATCGGTGCAGTGCTTCTTCAGGGTTTATGCATTCATGGTCGGTCCTAATGCCTGCAGTCATGTATATATTGATTTCATCCGCATTAAGTCCTGCTGCATGCCCATCGATACATTTTCCTTTGGTATGAGCGTCTTCCAGTTTTTTTAGCATATTTTCATCATTGTTCATAACAGCAGGGTAATCCATTACTTCTCCAAGCCCCAGCACTCTCGGATGTCCGTAATACTTTTCCAGTTCTCTGTCACTGAGGGAAGCGCCGGCATTTTCAAATGGAGTTGCCGGTACACAGGAAGGAAGCATAAAATATACATCAAGCGGAATATCTTCTGAAGATTCCAGCATGAAGTCAATGCCGTCTGTTCCGCTGACATTGGCTATTTCATGAGGGTCTGCAATAACAGTCGTTACTCCATGCGGCAGGACAACATTGCTGAACTCAGCAGGGGTTACCATCGCTGACTCAATATGGACATGCCCATCAATAAAACCGGGGGCGATATAACTGCCCCCAGCATCAATAATTTCCTTCCCTTCATAGCATCCTAAACCAGCTACGAATCCATCGGCAATAGCAATATCTTCCTCGATGATTTCACGTGTAAATACATTTATTATCTTCCCGTTTTTAATAACCAGATCGGCAGGAGTCCTTTTTGCTGCCACGTCAATTCTTTTTCGTAAAGTTTCTATCGTGAGCTTCATATAAACTCCTCGCTTTTCTTATAAATGGCAGTCATCAGATTAGTGTCCGCCCATTATGAAATTGATGATAAAAGCTGCACTTACAAAATACATGATCCAGTGAATTTGATGATGCTTGCCTGTAAGAAGCTTCAGCAATGTATAAGAGATAAACCCGAATGCTAATCCCTGGGCGATGCTGAAAGTTAAAGGCATAAGTACGATGGTTAGAAATACAGGGATTACATCCGTAAAATCCTCAAAGCTTATATGCTTTATTTCACTGAGCATTAAGGCGCCAACAAGAATAAGGATGGGGGCTGTAGCTACAGACGGTATGAAATAAATGAGCGGAGCGAAAATGAGTGACAGGAAAAATAGCACAGCTGTTGTCAAAGCAGTTAAGCCGGTGCGTCCGCCTTCTGAAATTCCAGTTGCGTTTTCAACATAAGCGTTTAAAGCAGTGCTGCCAAAAGCTGCACTTGCCATTGTTCCAACTGCATCTGCCTGAAGTGCACGATCCAGGTTTTCGATTTTTCCATTTTTATCTGTGAGCCCTGCTTTCCTTGATAATCCGATAAGGGTAGCTAAGTTGTCAAATAATTCTACAATAGTAAAGGAGAAAATGACAGAGATGATACCATATTTAATTGCTCCCATAATATCCATGGCTAAAAACGTCTCAGACATGCTTGGCAAGGACAGGGAAACGACATCACTGACAGCCTTTGGATAGGCAATAAAGCCAATGATCATGGCCAGTGCACTTGTGCCTAATATACTAATAAGAAGGGCGCCTTTTACTCTTTTTGCCATTAACAGTGCTGCAGCAATTAATCCAAAGAGGGCAAGAAGCGGGCCCTGGCTCGTAATGCTTCCTAAGCCGACAAATGTAGCTTCATTCGCAACCACAAGTTCTGCATTTTTTAACCCTATAAATGCAATGAATAATCCAATCCCAACTCCTATAGCTGACTTTAATACATCTGGAACGCCGTCTACGATTTTTTGCCGGACTCCAGTAACGGTCAATATTAAAAACACAATACCGGAAATAAATACAGCTCCAAGGGCTGTTTGCCAGGATAGGCCCTGACCAAGAACTACTGTGTAGGCAAAAAAAGCATTAAGACCCATTCCGGGGGCAACCGCTACAGGGAAATTTGCCCACAGTGCCATCAAAAGGGTACAGAAGACGCTTGCGTAAATTGTTGCAGCTAGTGCTGCTTCTTTTGGTATTCCTGCGTCAGCTAAGATAATCGGATTGACAAAGATAATATAGCTCATTGTCAAAAATGAAGTAACGCCGGCCAGTATTTCTGTCTTGACATTGGTGTTTCGTGCGGATAGCTTAAAGAGACGTTCTAAAAGGTTCGCATCAGAGGCAGGCGGGAGACCTGAACCAAGATCTTTTTCAATCATCGACATGAAAGGTCACTCCTTCTTTAAGGTTAATGTCCATCCTGAAACACAAGCTGACTTGACCAAGGAATAGGCAGGAGATATAAATGGTTATGGTTAAATAGGTTCAATAAAAACATCCATAATTCCTCCGCAGATTCCGCCATCTTCAAAAAATAGCCCTTTTGTTAAATCAACGCGCTGTTGACATGGGGTATTCTTTTGCATGACTTCGAATGCCTTCGCAATCACTTCTGCTTCACCGCAGCCCCCGCCAATTGTTCCTTCGATTCTTCCGGAGGGAAACACAATCATTCGGCTGCCAGTTTTTCTCGGAGTTGATCCTTTGGTGCGAATAATTGTGGCGAGGGCTGCTTTCTCACCTCCTTTCCTGATTTCCAGGGTGCGCTTTATGAGCTGCATTTGTTCCACTTGCCAGCCCCCTCATGGAATCCCATCTTTGCATACTTTTTAATATGTGCACTTAAGGAATTTCCTGATTTTTGATTTTTCACTTTCAGAATTTCTGCCATGATACTGACTGCGATTTCTGCTGGTGTTTCAGCCCCAATATCAAGCCCCACAGGAGTGTATAGATTGTCAAAGCTTTCATTCGGAAAATCCTGCTGAAGCTCTTCGAATACACCCGAAATCCGTCTTCTGCTGCCAATCATGCCGATATAGCCTGCCTGATGGTCCCTTCTTAAAAGTTCATTCAGGCTGAGAACGTCATATTTATGTCCTCGGGTAAGAAGAAGGATATAGGTTTTTTCTGATACTTCTACATGGCGGAAATAATGGAGATAAGATTGGCAAACGACTTCATTTGCCAGTGGAAAACGTTCTCGGTTTGCATAGTCTTCCCGATCATCTATAACAGTCACAAAAAATCCCAGCATACGCCCCATTTCCGCCACAGGTTCACAAACATGTCCCGCTCCTGCGACTATCAAGTGGAGAGGGGCAGGAAAGTATTCTGCAAAACATTCTATAATGCTATCGTTACATAAAAATTTCACAGTGCCTGACCGCTTCTTGATGACTAGTTTACTGCATTGTGCGATTAAATGATCCTTCACATCAGAGGACAGGGGAGAGGCTTCGGTGCAGAAGTCTCCATCTGGCCATAATAAAGCTTTTGCTCCGATAACCTCTTTATCAGGATGATCTGTTATGGTAAGCAGAAATGTGTCTTTCCGGTTTTTGATTGACTCTTCTAATTTGGCAAATAAATTGTGGCTCATCAATTTGATCACCTTGTAGATTGGACTTTTTGGTTTTTGAGATCTTTCAATGCATTAAAAACTCTTTCGGGAGTAGCGGGAAGATGGCAGATTCTAGCTCCTGTTGCATCATATATAGCCGACATGATGGCAGCGATAATCGGAATCATCACAACTTCGCCAATTCCCTTTGCCCCGAAAGGCCCTGATTGTTCGGGCTCTTCAACAGGGAAAGTCTCAATCAAAGGTGTTTCGCGAATTGTAGGGATGATATAATCAGTGAAATTACGTGTTTTATGATATCCATTTTCTATCAGCACATCTTCAAAAAGGGTATAGCCGATGCCCATAACTGCCCCGCCTTCTGCCTGGCCCTCTAACCCCTGCGGATTAATGACTTTGCCGGCATCAGGGATGGAAACAACCCGCAAAACATCCGTTTCACCTGTTAAAGTATCTACTTCAACCATCACTACATGGGTCAAATATCCGTATAAATGATGTGGGGCACCGCCAGAACCTTTAATTTCTTCCTTTTCTTTTGGCAGGTAGAAGTGTCCTTCTACTCTGGTAGACTGATGTTTTTCATAGAGATGCTCATAGATAGACTTATAAGGTATGATTTGTCCATCGGCTGAAATATGGTTTGGTCTCAAGTCTACACTTGCAGCTGGTAAATTCAGCATTTCAGCAGCTGTTTGATTAAGAAGCTCAGTCATCTTGGGTGCTGCTGCCGCAACAGCTCTTCCGCCGGTATAGGTGGAGCGGGAGGCAGTTACAGTACCTCCATCAAGTGTATTTTTTGTATCTCCCTGAACGATCCTGATATTGCTGATATCACATTTCAGCATCTCAGCTGCTACCTGGGCATAAACGGTGCTATTGCCTCCGCCGATTTCCTCACATCCGACACCTACAAGAAATTTTCCATCTGGCAGCAGCTCGATTGAAGCGGCTCCGTAATCAGGCAGGCCAATACCCATTCCAATGCCATGAAAGGAAGTTGCCAAAGAAACTCCTCGTTTTTTCCAAGGTTCACACACTTCGGATTTATATTTTTCACGGTTCTTCCACAGATCGCAATTTTCTGCCATTTCAAGGGTTTTATAGGTGCCGACACTTGATTTGACAATATGGCCAACACTTGAAACTTCGCCCTGGTGATAGACATTTTTCTTTCGCAATTCAATAGGATCCATTCCAAGCTTTTCTGCAATCATGTCCATATGCGTTTCAATTCCCATGCATACCTGGTTGACTCCAAAGCCTCTGAAGGCACCGGAAATGCCATTATTGGTATAGACACAGAAGCCTTCGAGATCCACATTGGGTATTTTATAAGGGCCGCATGAATGTTCTATCGCCAGTGCGATTACTGCCCCTCCGAGTGAAGCGTAAGCACCTGTATCACCTATGGCTTTCACCTGATTAGCAAGCAGTGTTCCGTCTTTTTTAGCAGCCGTCTTCATGCAGACTTTAAAAGGATGCCTTTTTATACCCGCAATGACAGACTCTTCGCGGCTTAAATGGATTTTTACAGGGCGTCCGTTTGTATGCAGCGCAAGGAGGGCCAGATAAATTTGAACCGTAATCTCATCCTTCCCGCCGAAGGCACCGCCAATAGGACTTGAGATGACTCTGATTCTTTCTGCATTATAAGCCAGAGACCTCGCAATCTGCATTCGATCGCGGTATGCGTATTGGCCAGGGCAGCGAATCGTGAGGAACCCTTCGTCATCCATAATTCCCCAGCCGCCTTCTGTTTCGATAAAGGCATGCATCTGCCGGGGGGAGTAGAAGGTATTTTCTACAATAATGTCAGCTTCCTCGAAGGCTTGCTCAATGTTGCCGTTTTTTATTTTTACATGGCTGTGCAAGTTGCCATCAGGATGCAGCTTTGGAGCAGATTCTGTTAAGGCATATTCGGCATCTGCAACAACTTCCAAAGGCTCATAATCCACTTTGATTAAGGACAGTGCCTGTTCGGCGATTTCCAGTGTTTCCGCTGCAACCAAGGCAACAGCGTCCCCCGTGCACCGGACGACATCAGAACACAGAACAGGCTGATCGGGAACAACAATCCCAAATCCATTAAAGCCGGGAATATCTTTATGGGTGAGAACACAAATAACACCATGAAGGTTTTTAGCTTCTTCAATGTCAATGGAATTAATTTTGGCATGCGGATATTCAGACCTCAGTACTTTGCCCCAAACCATATCGTCAAATTGGTAATCGGTCATATATTTTAATTCTCCTGTTACTTTTTCCGGACCATCAATTCTTTTCACTCTTTTTCCAACCCATTTGGTGCTCACTGGTTTTCCCACCTCCTGATAAGACGGTATAATCCTCTTTCCAGTAAAGCGCTTGCCATATCTCTTCTATATGCAGCAGTTGCTCTTCCATCTGAAATGGGCATGACCTCTTTCCAGGCGATTTTAGCGATATTCTGGATTAATTCATCGTTAAGCGGTCCAAGGGTAAGCATTGATTCACACTTCCTTGCACGGATAATAGTCGGTGCCACAGATCCGAAGGCGATTTTTCCTTCCACGCATTTGCGGTCCTGGTCCATTGTGAGTGAAATGGCAACATTTACAATGGAAATAGACTGTGCTTTGCGGGGACCGAGCTTCTGGAAGATGCCTTTTTCATTTTGTCTCTGCGGTTTTATTAGGATTTTTGTAATCATTTCATTTTCTTTTAAAACTGTCCTGCCAGGACCGATGATAAACTCTTGGATTGGAACGATCCGTTTGTTTTTCAGCGAGGTGAGTTCAAGCAATGCACCGAGAACATACAAAGCAGGAAGGGTATCGCCTGCAGGAGATGCCGTACCAATATTGCCGCCGATTGTTCCCATTTTCTGCATTTGAGTGGCCCCAACTTCACCCGCAGCATCCACCAGAACATCTGCTTTTCTCTGCAAAAGCGGTGAATGAGTAATATCGGTATGTGTGGCCAATGGTCCAATATGGATAAAATCTTTACTTTCTTCGATATATCGCAGCTCTTTTAAATTTTTTATATTTATCCATATTTCAGGACGCCATTTGCCTTCCTTCATCCGGACTACAGCATCCGTACCTCCTGCTATCAATCTATGTTTTCTGCCTTCCTTCGATAGCTGAGTCAGACATTCGGATAGAGAGGAAGGAGTAATCATGTCAATTTCTGAAACGAGCATTGACTTACCTCCTAGGTTATTTTTTAAGAGCATTAATATAATCTGCCTGATTATTCAGGTTAAGATGAATCTGCCCATTTTCCACTGGCACCTCAAGAAGAAATTTTTCATTCTCTTGAATTACATGTCTCAAACCCATTCTTTCTTCCTTGATAGATAAAAGATCGTTCCTCAGTTGGGAGGAAAAGAGGATAGGGTGACCTCTTTTGCCTTGATGAATCGGGACTGCAACCAATCCGGGTCTTTTTGTCAAAGCTGCAGCAAGCTTGTTTGTGACAGCTGATTGAAGCGGCTGGTCAACAGATGTAATAAGAATAGTTTCCGTTGACTTGCCTGCCGCACTAACCCCTGCAATAATTGATGAGCATTTCCCGTTTTGATAGTGTTCGTTAATTATGATTTTTGCAGAGTAGTTCTTCCCGGTTGGCAGGAATTTTTCAGCTTCGTATCCCAATACGACAACAATCTCAGAAAACACTGACTCCCTGAGATTTTGCAGCTGATGCTCGAATAATGTTGTTCCCTGCCAAGGGAGCAGGCCTTTTAGAGTTCCCATTCTGCTGGATTGGCCAGCAGCAAGCAAAATAGCTGTATGTGCCATTGGCTATCCAATTGTTTCCGGTTTAGATATTTTTTTTGTAGCAGCTGTTTGTACTGCCTTGATAATTTTTGTATAGCCTGTACAGCGGCATAGGTTTCCGCCTAATGCTGTCTTAATTTCATCAACAGATGGGACTGTGTCTATTTCATCTAAGAAAGCTTTAGCTGATACGATGATTCCAGGAGTACAGTACCCGCATTGTGTTGCTCCTTCAGCAATAAATGATTCCTGAATCACATCAAGGTTTGGAGATAAGCCGACTCCTTCACATGTTGTGATCACCTGGTTTTCCGCCTGACCAGCGAGGACAAGGCAAGAACAGACAACCTCTTTATTGATTAGAACAGAGCATGATCCGCACTCTCCTTTTCCACAGCATTCCTTGCTGGCAGTCAACCCTAAATCTTCTCTTAAGACATCCAGAAGCGTTTTTGCAGGCGGGCAAACGACCGTACGTTCCTTCCCATTCACTATAAAATGAATACTTTTCAAATCTTCGCCTCCTTATAAAACTTTGAATCAATTAAATGACAATGAGAAATAGTATAAGTATTTTGTAAGGGATTATGGCTGCCTGGCGAGCAAGTGGAGGTATTTAAATTATGTTATTATGCATATTCTTCTCAATAGACAAATAAGCACAAAAAAATTCCTGCACAAAAGGTTCCTGAATGATGATTGCAGGAAATAAGCCTTCCGTAGATAGGAATTCCGGTTCCTAGTAGAAACCCTCAAACCGATTATTGAGGTTATACGAAAAATTCTATTTAATTTTTCAGTGTGCTGGAGGGAGGTATTATCAAAACTATTATAGAAATAGAGGGGGAGTTGATTTGTAGTGTAATAGTTAAGTTAATATTTTGTCAAGTTAGAATTTTCTGATAAAATGTATTGACTTATAAAACTGCCTTGTTTAATATAATGATTAACAGGAGGACTACATGACTGTTATAACCTCAAAATTTCATCAATCAAAAAAAGATCTCGCTTTTCTCTATAATCGTGTCAACCAGGAGATCTACGGAACAGGCGTAAAAAAACAGCGTATTGAAACTTTTGATGATAGAGTCATTATATTTGCACAGCATAAGCGTGTACAGGCACTGCAAATGCTAAGCCAAAATTTTCATCACCTGACAATATCGGTTGATTCAGCATTGATTGTTGAATTCAAATCGCTTTTTAAAGGTCTGATTGAAGATGCTCTTCATTTGAAAGTCAAAACGATTTTAAAAGATTACGATCCTGCTACCGAAGAAGCATGCACCATTATTTATTTCGAAGAATAGCAGTTTTAAAAATATGTTTGGGAGAGCTGTGCATGCCGCAGTTTTTCTTAAACCTGAATATAGAAGCGGTTCCTTTGCCTTTTGTTTTACGGAAGCTGAATGAAACCGCAGTAATAGAACATCTTTGATTACTTTGATGTTATCTATTGCTGCGGTTTTTTTTATACACTTTTTTCTTTTGGGAGGTGATGCTGGCTTTATATCGCTGGAGTCAGGCTAAGGCATAAACAAAGAATTAAACCTGGAGGGGAAGTTTTTGGAAAAGCTAAATCCTTGGAAGGTAGGGACTTTGGGATTTCAGCATGTGCTAGCCATGTATGCAGGTGCTGTCATTGTACCACTGATTGTTGGACCAGCAATAGGGCTCTCTGCCCAGCAGCTTGCTTATTTAATTTCAATTGACTTGTTTACCTGCGGAATTGCTACATTGCTTCAAGTTATTGGGGGGAAACATTTTGGCATAAAGCTGCCAGTGATCCTGGGATGCACTTTTACAGCAGTAGGCCCCATGATTGCCATTGGGAATTTGCAGGGCATTACAGCCATCTACGGGGCTATTATTGCTTCGGGAATTATCGTAATGATCTTATCTCAATTTATGAGTAAAATAATGAGATTTTTCCCGCCGGTCGTAACAGGTTCAGTGGTAGCTATTATCGGGGTATCGCTGATTCCTGTTGCCATGAATAATGCTGCTGGAGGGCTTGGTTCTCCAGAATATGGGAGTGCCCGAAATTTATTCCTGGCTGCATTTACACTGATTCTGATTATTTTAATGAACAGGTTCTTTAAAGGCTATATGAGAGCTATTTCTGTGCTGCTGTCATTGGTGGCCGGAACAATAGCAGCTTATTTTATGGGGCTCGTCAGCTTTGCGGAAGTCAGTCAGGCTTCCTGGTTTCATATAATTCAGCCATTTTATTTTGGATTCCCGTCTTTCAATGCATCGGCCATACTTACAATGACTTTAGTAGCTATTGTGAGCATGATTGAATCTACAGGGGTTTTTCTGGCTCTCGGAGATGTCTGTGAGAGAAAACTGGACTCGAAAGATATTAAAAAAGGGCTGCGCGCAGAAGGGCTGGCTGTAGTAATAGGGGGACTTTTTAACGCGTTTCCTTACACGTCCTTTTCACAGAATGTGGGTCTTGTAGCGTTAACTAAAGTTAAAACAAGAAATGTAGTTATCGCAGCGGGCGTCATTTTAATGATTTTAGGTCTTTTGCCTAAAGTGGCAGCACTGACTACGATTATCCCTATGGCAGTTCTTGGCGGAGCAATGATTCCAATGTTTGGGATGGTTATCTCATCCGGAATCAGAATGCTTACTGTTGTAGATTTCAGCAAAAATGAAAACTTGCTGATTGTTGCCTGTTCAGTAGGAATTGGACTTGGTTCAGCCGTAGTACCGCAAATTTTTGAAAGTCTTCCAACAAGCGTGCGCTTGCTGATTGAAAATGGAATCGTGCTGGGAAGCATCACAGCAATTTTATTAAATTTGGTATTTAATTATAAAGATTTAAATATAAGTGAAAGTGAAAGAATCGAACAGCTGAAAGGAGATCATTCAGCTGAAGCTTTTTAAATGCAATTGCTGAAACCATCTGCCTCTTTTTCGAGAGGCAGAAATCCAAATAATAGATAGGAGCAGGAGAAATGGATTTAATTCTGAAAAATGCCAACATTCCCCAGGGTGATCGTCAGGTTTTAACAAATATTCTAGTAAACGAGGGAAAAATTGTTGGCTGCACGAATGACATTTCGTTTCTAAATGCAGCCAAGGTAATTGATATTCAAGGAAAATTAGTAGTTCCAGGCTGTATTGATCCGCATACTCATTTCATGGATCCAGGCTTCACTCACAGAGAAACTTTTGCAACTGGCAGCCGTTCTGCAGCAGCCGGAGGCTTAACAACCATTATAGATATGCCATGCTGCAGCAAGCCATCCGTTCGTGATGGGGAGAGTTTCAATAAAAAAATTGGACCAATCAGGGATCAGGCTTATATTGATTACTGTTTCTGGGGCGGCATGACTGGCGAAGATGCACGTGAAGGCTGGATTAATAATATCTATCCACAGATTGACCAGGGAGTTGTTGCTTTTAAAGTTTACATGACTCCTTCTGTACCTACCTTCCCTAAAGTATCGGACGCAGAGATGCTGGAAATTTTCAAAAACGTTGCAAAAACCGGACTCCCAATTGGTGTTCATGCTGAAAACTATGATATCTGCACATTTAATTCCAAGAAACTTGAAAAAGAAGGGCGCCTTGACGGTCCAGCATGGGCGGAAGCGCGTTCAAGCCTCGCTGAGAAGGTGGCCATAGAACTGATTCTTAGCTTTGCAGAAGCTACAGACGCACGTGTACATGTGGTACATATGAGCACAAAGGAAGGCGTCGAGCTGGTTAAGGCCGCAAAGAAGCGGGGTGTAAAGGTTACAGCAGAAACCTGCCCTCACTATCTTGTTCTCAATGCACAGGACTCCATGTCAGAGCGCGGTTCCTATGCAAAGATTGCTCCTCCTTTACGGGGAAAAGAGGATAACGAATCTCACTGGCAGGCTCTGGCAGACGGAACAATCGACTTTGTCGGTACAGACCATGCACCATATGAAATTGCCACAGAAAAGGATTATCCTGGGGCAACGATCTGGAACACTTTCCCTGGCATTCCTGGTGTAGAAACGATGGTGCCTATCCTTGTCAGTGAAGGATTAAATAAAGGCCGCTTATCCCTATCGAGATTTGTGGAAGTAACCAGCCGCAATGCCGCCGTTCATTATGGCATTTACCCTAAAAAGGGGTCAATGGAAATCGGCAGTGATGCTGATTTCACCGTTATCGATCTTGAAAAAGAATATGTAATTGACGAGCAGAAAACAGAATCAATGGCTAAATATAACCCTCTGCATGGCATGAAGCTTAAAGGCAAGCCAGTCCAAACGATCATACGCGGAAACGTGATTTACGAAGAAGATAAAGGCATCGTGGGTGAAGCTGGCTATGGTGAGTATGTTCCGCGCCAAAGCATCCAGAGGCTTGAGAGAACATTGAAGTATGAAAAATACGAAGCTGTAAATGTGAAGGCAAAAGATCCTGTAGCTCAACAATAAATACTTATATAGAGAGGGAGGCTGATTCGGGTTGGAACTTAGGGGGAAAAAGCACTGTGTGGTCATTATTGATATGTTAAACGACTTCATTGGCGAAAAAGCAGCATTAAGATGTGAAAATGGCGAAAAAATAGTTCCTAAAATCCAAGAACTCATTCAATTTGCCCATGATCACAATATCCAGGTTGTGCATGTTCAGGAAGCTCACAGAAAAAATGACCGGGATTTCCGTGTAAGACCTGTCCATGCAGTTAAAGGAACCTGGGGGTCGGAATTCATTCCAGAGCTTCAGCCAGATGAGAGCAAAGGGGACTATGTGGTCCAAAAGAGACGGCATAGCGCATTCAGCTACACCGATTTTGATCTCTTCTTGAGAGAAGAAGAAATTGATACAGTCGTGCTGACTGGAGTCTGGACCAATGTATGTGTACGGAGCACTGCTTCTGATGCATTGTATCATGGCTATAATGTCATTTGCATATCAGATGCCACCGCATCTCAAGATGACGATATGCATGTTTCTGGATTAAGAGACATTGACATCTTCGGAGATATATTATCAACAGAAAAGTATAAAGAGCTGGCTAAAAAGAAATTCTCCCAAGACGAATCTGTTGTCTAACTCTTCTTTAGGGCTAAGAAAAAAGCGAATTTTAGTGGGCATTACCGGAGCAAGCGGATCATTGTATGCTTATACATTGATCCGCGCTCTTCATCAATTAGAGATCGATACGCATTTAATTGCAACGGAGATGGGAGAAAAAGTGATGCAATTTGAATGCGGGGTCAAGATGGACGAGCTGAAGGAGTATGCCACTATCCACAGTAACCGGAACCTTTTTGCTGCTGTTGCCAGCGGATCCTTTAAGACAGATGGGATGGTTATCGTGCCATGTTCGATGAATACATTGGGAGCAATTGCGAATGGGGTAGGAGATACTCTTTTAAGCAGGGCTGCCAGTGTTGTTTTAAAGGAGGATAGAAAGTTCATTATTGTTCCTCGGGAAGCTCCTTTTAATTTGATTCATCTGCGCAATATGACCCTTCTTGCTGAAAGTGGAGCATGCATTATGCCTGCATCTCCAGGGTTTTACCATAAGCCCACGGAAATATGGGAGCTGGCCAACTTTATGGTGGCGAGGATATTGGACATGCTGGACATTGACCATGAGCTGCTGGAGAGATGGGGGGAAAAGGCATGAACCCTGTAACTATGAGGGCATTGCTTGATAGATGGGAAAGCAGGGGACTTCTGTATCGGGTGAAAAAAGAGGTGGATCCTATACATGAGCTGGGAGCAGTAATTAATGCCAAAAATGGAAGACAGCCTTTTTTATTTGAAAAAATTAAAGGCTATCAATCTTCCATGGCCGCCGGTTTGGGAGGAGACAGAGCGCTGATGGCTGATAGCATGGGAATTCATTCTGCTGAACTTATTCCTAAAATTATCGGATCAATTGTGAATCCTATTCCAACAACGTTAAGGCAGACGGGCCCTGTTCAGGAGAATCTGGTGACAGGAGAGTTTGATCTTGCAGATTTGTTCCCTATCCCAACATATCACGCAGAAGATTCAGGTGCTTATTATGTTTCAGGGATACTTGTGGTCAAAGACTTATCTGGCAGAAAACGATATACCTCGATTCGCAGAATGCAATATCTTGGTGGAAATCGAACAAACATTCTAATAACATCCCCGGAGCTGATGGAGCAATATGCCCATTATGAAAGCATTGGCGAACCGATGGAAGTGGCTGTCATGTTTGGTGTGGTTCCAGCTGTTGTATTAAGCTCACAGATTAGTACACATCTATATCATACCGACAAATTGGATGTAGCAGGTGCACTTCTTGGCCAGTCCCTTGATGTGGTACACTGCAAAACGGTTGATTTGGAAGTTCTTTCTGAGGCGGAAATTGTTTTTGAAGGAAGGATGCTTCCATATGAGAGAGAACTGGAAGGGCCATTTGGCGAACTTGCTGGTTATTATGGCACCAGAACACCACAGCCAGTTGTAGAGTTTTCTGCCGTTTCTTATCGGAATAATGCCATCTCACAGACTATTTTTCCTTCAAGCTATGAAGAAAGGCTGCCCATGGCACTTGTTAGGGAAGCCACGCTTTTAAGCACCGTCCGGCAGGTGGTTCCCAATATAAAAGCAGTACATATCCCAATGGGTGGAGTGGCACGCTATCATGCAGTCATACAAATTGAGAAAAAGCATGATGGCGACGGCAAACAGGCGGCACTTGCAGCTTTTGCAAGCGATAAGGATTTAAAGCATGTAGTTGTCGTGAATGATGACGTCGATATTTTTGACTCGGACGATGTGGAATGGGCCATAGCTACAAGAGTTCAGGCGGGGGATGACATTTTTATTGTACAAGGTGCGAAGGGATCGCCTCTCGAGTCTTCCCATCATTTAAAAGGTGTCAGTGATAAGATGGGAATCGACGCAACCTATCCGCTTGGAAAAGAAGAGTTATTTAAAAGGACTTCAATCCCCATTGAAGTGAATCTAAAAGACTATCTTTAAGCTTCTGCAGTAGAGGAGGTCAAAAATGAAGGCAATTGGCATGATTGAAACAAGGGGTTTGACAGCTGCGATTGAAGCGCTGGATTCAATGGCAAAAGCAGCAAATGTGAGCTTAGTTGATTTAAAGAGAGTCGGATCCGGACTTGTCACCGTCATTATCGAAGGCGATGTCGCAGCAGTGACTGCAGCTGTCGAGGTTGGGAAGACTGCTCACACCATGACTGGGGGTGAACTGGTTTCGGCTAATGTTATTCCCCGCCCTCATTCAGAACTTCGCAAAATTCTTTAATGGAGGTGCATAATGTGTGTCTGACTTTATTAAAAGTGTTGTAGAAGAAGTAATGAAGCCTTACAGCAAGTCAAAAGTAAATCCTATTAATGGATTTTCCAATCAGTCCCCTCCCAGCAGGCAGCAGGGAACGAAGAAGAATATACCGGGCATAAGCCGGCCTAATTACCAGAAGGAAAAAATGAATAAAAGAATATCAGTTCATCATGCGGTCTCGGTCAAGACTGCTGATCCACATCCAAGCCTTAGAAGGCAAACTTCTTCTCTTTCTACACCCAAGCCTTCAGTTAAGGAAAAAATTGCACAGCTTCAAACCCTATCTCTAGTACAAGGGAAACAGCAGGTTTCTTCTAAGGCTGACTTTGCTGATATAAAACCTATCCGAAATGCAAGAGAAAGCCAGCTTATCGGACAAACGCCGGAGGGTGTAAAAGTCTGGCTGTTCTCAGACCTTCATCCTGCTCTGGAAAGCTCTTTTCAGCGGGAATTAAAAACAGCCTCAATCGGTGTGGTCACTTCAGAAAAATGCACTCCCGGGCAGTTATTTATACTGAATGACCTTTTAAGAGAGTTTCCTTCTTTAAGATATTGCCTGACATGGGACAAAAACAGCGGGCAATCCTTTTCGCTGGAGCTTTATGAAGATGATCATGGAACACTATTAAACGCTTTGAAGAGCTTTTTTAAAAAACTTTCCCAAAAATCATTTAAAACTATTCAAATCTATAAAGAAAAATCCCCCAGTCCATGGCTGACAAAACAATTGGGGCTGAACTCTTCAATTGGCGGTGTCGCAGTCATTGAAGGAATCGACTATTATTCGGGCATATTGCTCCTTGACCGTTACATGAAAAGAAACACTTCTGAACATATCAATTTTTTAATAGAGAAGAAATATTTACAGCTTCACGGACACTATGATGAAGTATCACACATCTCAGATCAGCTTCATAAGGAATTCGACAGAATTAAATAGGTGTTAGCCAGCATCGCTGTCACAGATCATCACTATTTTTCCCTCAAATATCTTATAGGCATAGGGAAACGGTTTGTCTATTTCATAGGAGGAGGATTCTTCAGTTGCAAGCATTGGGTTTGATTGAAACCGTTGGTTATCTAACAGCAGTTTCTGCTGCAGATGCAGCCGTAAAATCAGCAGATGTAGAAATCGTTGGAATTGAAAAAGTAATCGGGGTGGATGGCTACTTGGGTGTTACCATCCATTTTAATGGAGATGTAGCAGCAGTTAAGTCTGCTGTCGATGCTGGTGTAAGGGCTGCAGAGAGAATTGGAAAAGTAATTTCTGCTCATGTCATCCCACGTGCCCATGGCGAAGTTGCAGGGAAACTGCTTCCGCAATTTAAGCTGGAAAATAGGCATCTTGTTCCTGATGCTGAGGGAGAAAAAAACTTGATGCAGTAAATGAAAAGCCAAAAGGAAAAGACCAAACGGAAGAAATAAATAATAGTAAAGATACCGATCCTGATAAACCGTCAGTTAAATAAATTTAAGGAGGAAACAGACAATGGGTGAAGCATTGGGATTAATCGAGACAAAAGGTCTTGTAGGTGCAGTAGAAGCAGCGGATGCAATGGTTAAAGCAGCAAATGTGGAGATCTGCGGGTACGAAAAAGTGGGATTTGGTCTTGTGACGGTTATGGTCCGAGGTGATGTTGGTGCAGTTAAAGCTGCCACCGATGCAGGAGCTGAAGCTGCCAGCAGAGTAGGAGAACTCATCTCGGTACATGTCATTCCAAGGCCGCACAGCGAAGTTGAAAGAGCTCTATTATCAAAAAATATCGGTGAATAAGCATGAACAACAAAAAGCAGAGTGTCATGGCAAAAAACACTCTGCAGGCGCTTTACCTGCGTAATGCCAGCAGCAGTGAAAGAAAACCACAAATCCTGGCTCTATTAACCTCTCATATGATAGGAATGGAACCAGGATTTTCTTACTTGAAAAAGTTAACGCAGAAAGATATTACACTGAGGATCTATGCTGAGGAAGAAATGCTCAAACAATTTCCCCTGCATGAGTTGGTGCTTCGGACAGGAAATGACGATTGGATCTCTTCTTCAATGGTTCATGATCAGCTTATTGATCATTTTGATGAAATATTTTTGCCTATTCTATCTTTTTCTTTAATGAAAGACTTATTGTCGTTTAACGACCAAAGGCCAATGGTGCAGATAATCCTTAAGGGTTTATTAAAAGGGAAACGTGTCACTGCATTAAAAGCTGGAGTGGATCCCTTCAGCGCATATTGGCAACTGAAAGGAATGGATAAAGGCCCGGATATATTAAAAAGAAAGCTTAATCAGCAGATGGGAGAGTTAAAAATACTTGGACTCAGATTAATAGATTCCAATGATCAAGCGGACTTCACTGTTCAGCAAACGAAGAAAACGGTTATATCCGGGGAGACAGTACGGCTTGCCCACTTGAGAAAGCTTGATCACATAGCTGTTCCAAAAGGGGCTATCATTACCCCCCTTGCAAGAGATACAGCGAAGGAATTAAAAATCGAAATTATTTTACATTAAGGGGAAGATCTTTATGCAAATGGGAATAGTTGTCGGTCGTGTGACTGCCACAAGAAAAGATGATAATCTGGTGGGCACCAAGCTATTAATCACACAGCCTATAGGATTGGATGGCTCATTGTTGCCGAACCCCATTATTACCATTGATACAGTTGGCGCCGGAATCGGAGAAAAGGTCATCTATGTGACTGGAAGCATGGCGTCAAGAGCTGTTCAAAATAAAGATGCTCCTATAGATGCAGCCATTATCGGAATTATTGACAGTGTAGAAGGAATGTAGACAGGGGGGTAATCAATGGAACCAAATGATATAAAAAAGGCAGTGCAATACCGCAAGCTTATTGATGTATTGCTTGATTCCAGCCAGTTTGCGGATATAGTCCTAAAAGGAGGCTATTTCATCAATGTGATCACCCGGGAGATTTATGAAGCAGACGTTGCGATGAAAGGCGAATATATTTTAATGGCAGGAGATTCAAAAGAGTTAATTGGACCGAAAACGAAAGTGGAAAACATTCAGGGGAAATTTGTATGTCCCGGTTTTATTGATTCTCATATGCATTTTGAAAGTGCAATGCTGACTTGTACAGAATTCTCCAAACTTTCCATTCCTACAGGAACCACCACGCTGATTGGAGATCCGCATGAAATAGGTAACGTCCTCGGTGTTCACGGAATGCAGGCGATGATCGAAGAAGCAAGATCGCTTCCAAATCGGGTATTATTCACAGTGCCTTGTGCTGTGCCGGATGCTCCTGGTCTTGAAACATCCGGCTTTGATGTGGCATCCAAAGATATGAAAGAGCTTTTGGCAGACCCATATGTGCAGGGGATTGGAGAGATTCAAAGCTTCAGCAATATCAGGCCTGTATATGAGCATGCCCCAGAATTAATAGACGACCTTGTTGCCGCAGTTTCGTATGCAAACAGCATAGGAAAAACGGTTGAAGGGAACGCACCAGGATTGTTTGGCAAAGAGCTTGCCGCCCATATTATTAGCGGTGGGAACCATGTTTCCTGCCATGAGACCACGACGAAAGAAGAAACAGTTGAGAAGCTCCGCAATGGCGTTAGTGTGTTCATGCGTGAAGGATCTTCCCAAAGAAATATGGCAGACTGTATCCGTGCCATAACAGAGGATGGGCTGGATTCCCGCCGTACAATCCTTGTATCAGATGATATGGTGCCAGCTGATCTGTTAACTTACGGACATATGAATGATATTATCCGCAGAACCATTGCAGTAGGCATTGACCCAGTAGAAGCAATCCAAATGGCAACCATTAATCCTGCGACCCATTTTGGATTTAAGGATGTAGGAGTAATTGCACCGGGCAAAAGGGCAGATGTTGTCGTGATCAGCGATCTGAATAATATGACAGTTGACCAGGTATATCTTGCAGGTAAAAAAGCGGCTGAAAAAGGCGAATTAACGATTGATATTGCTCCTTACATATATCCGGAAAGTGTGAAAAAGTCAGTGAAGCGGAAACCTGTAACGCTTCAGGAACTCGCTATTGAGGCTCCAGGCATCCGTGCAAAAGTAAGGGCAATTGAAGCTGTACCTTTCCAGAACTTAACTGGAGGAAGCGAGTTCATACTGAATGTCATAGACGGCATTGTGCAGCCTTGTCTTAAGCAGGATGTACTTCCGCTGCTGGTTGTAGAGCGCCACGGCAGAACCGGGAAAATCGGCAAAACTTTCCTTCATGGTTTTGATTTGAAAAGTGGAGCCATTGCAGAAAGTGTTGCCCATGATACTCACAATATCATCGTAACAGGCACAAACTACGAAGATATGGTAACTGCAGTCAACCGGGTAATTGCTATGGATGGAGGGATAGCCATGATAAAGGATAGTAAAGTAGTCGGTGATCTGCCTTTGAGGATTGGCGGTTTAATGACAGACGAATTAACTGGAAAAGAAATGAGTGAAAAGGTAGACGAATTGTCACAGCTTGCCAAAGAAGTTCTTGGCTGCGGCATGGAAGTTCCGTTTATGCATTTGTCATTCTGGTCATTGGTAACAAGCCCTAAGTGGAAAATTACGGATATGGGGCTTATCGATGTTGATAAGTTTGAGGTAATTCCGACTATTATTAATTGATCATAAAAGCGGCGTTCCCTGCCGCTTTTCATATAGTAAAAAATTAAGCAGGTAAAGGAGGAATACCATGGGAGTTAAACTAGTCGATTTAACACAGGAAATTTATCAGGGGATGCCTGTTTTTCCCCTTCATCAAAAAACAATGATCTTCCCAAATATCACCCACGAAGAAAGTGAAAAGCAAGTTGGATTTATGTTTGCAACCAATAATCTATTAATCAATGAACATGGCCCCACCCATAGTGATGCTACCTATGAATATGATCCAAACGGCAAATACATCGATGAAATGCCGCTTGAATATTTTTACGGGCCCGCTGTTTGCCTTGATGTTTCCCACATTCAGCCTGATCGATATATTACTGACCGTGATCTTGAGGATGCATTGCGAATATCACAGCAATTTATTGAAAAAGGAGATATCGTTCTCCTCTACACCGGCCACTATAACCGGTCTTATGGTACAGACAAATGGCTCACAACCTATACAGGCCTGGATTATCAAGCAGCAAAATGGCTGGCTGAAAAAGGTGCAGTCAATATAGGGATCGATGCCCCTGCTATTGACCATCCGGATGATCCCAAGTATTCCGGGCACCTCATTTGCCGGGAATATGGGATAACCAATACGGAAAACCTCTGCAATCTCGATCAGGTCGCAGGCATGCGTTTTCTTTATTTTGGGCTTCCGCTCAGGATTCGAAAAGGAACTGGGTCTCCAGTTCGTGCTGTTGCAGTTTTCATTGAATAACAACAAAGGTTGGTGATCAAATGAAAAAGGTATTTAACCGGGGGAAGATCCGAGCCGAGATTATTATCCCGCCGTATGAAGGAAGAAGTGCCCTGATTCACAAGGGAGAAGAGCTGATTATTATTGATATGGAAGGAAAACAGGTCGGGGATTTTGTCTGCTTTAACTATGTAGATCCTGAGGAACATGTTTCACCTGTACATATGCGTGCTTCCTTAAGCAGCATACGGCTCAAAACGGGAGATTGGCTTTACAGCAACCGCCGCCGCCCGCTGATGCAGCTAGTGGAAGATACTGTTGGAAAACATGATTTCTTCTTTCCTGCCTGTGATTATTACCGCTATAAAGTTGATTTTTGCAAGGAGGACCACCCAAATTGCCATGATAATATTGCGGCTGCCTTGAAAAAGTATAATATTCACCCTCCTGTCATTCCAGATCCCATCAATATCTTTATGAATAATGTCCTTGATGATGCTGGTGATTATGTCATTTCCGAGCCTATGTCCAAGCCTGGTGATTTCATAAGGCTGAAAGCATTGTGCGATGTTGTCATTGCCTGTACAACCTGCTCCCAGGACATGGCACCTGTTAATGGGTTTATAGTAACCCCTATTAAAATGCAAATTGTGGAGGCGGATTAATGGATGATATTCAATTTCTTCAGTGTCTCCTTCAAATCGACAGCTCTAATCCGCCCGGAAACGAACATTTAGTGACTAAAGCTTTTATTAACAGATGTAAACAAAAAGGGCTGCCATTTAAGGTGACTATACTGGATGAAAATCGCAGCAATTTTGAAATTACGCTTCCGGGGAAAAGCGGCAAACAGTTATTTTTATGCGGCCATATGGATACTGTTTCTCCTGGTACGGGAGAATGGGATTACTCTCCTTTTTCAGGGGAAATCACAGATGGACGCATATATGGCAGAGGAGCTTCTGATATGAAAAGCGGCCTTGCAGCTATGTTCCTGGCTTTGGAGAAACTGTATCTAACGAGTACTGTTCCTCCTGCAGATGTTACTTTTCTGGCAACTGCCGGGGAGGAAGTCGACAGCTGCGGGGCAAGGGCTTTTTTAAAAGAGAACGATTGCAGAAAAATCGATGCACTTGTCATTGCCGAACCGACAAATGAAAAAATTGTGATTGGTCATAAAGGAGCCCTTTGGCTTGAAATAACAGCGTATGGGAAAACCTCTCACGGTTCGATGCCGGAACAAGGAATAAATGCAGTAGACCATATGCTTCAAATAGTCAGGCTATTGGATGAAATGAAAATTGAATGGAAGACAGAAAAGCAGCCGCTCGGACATAGCAGCCTGGCTGTTACAATGATTGAAGGCGGAGTCCAGACTAATGTCATTCCAGATAAATGCAGCATCAGAGCAGATATAAGAACAGTCCCGCCTCAATCCCATTCCAGTTTTATAAATAGGCTAAAATCCAAACTTGATCTTCTTATGGAACAGGGGGAAATTTACAAATACAGTGTTGAAACCATTCTTGACCGTCCTTCTATTATAACTGATCCTGCTGAGGACATTATTCAAACAGCGCATATGGTAAAGGGAGAATTGCCAGCGACGCATTATGGAGTGTCCTATTATACAGATGGTGCCGTTCTTAATCCAAGGAGTGAAATTCCTACCTTGATTTACGGTCCAGGTGACGAAAAGCTTGCCCATCAGCCGAATGAGTGGGTTAGTCTAACGGCTTATCAGCGATCCATTCATTTTTACAGACAGCTTATCATGACCTATGGAAAGCTGGAGACAGCAGAAGCAAGTCCACTGCAAGGGGGAGGAAGATATTGAGCAGTATTTTGATAAAAAATGCTGAAATCATTACGATGAACGCAGCTGAAGAAATATTTGTCGGGGACCTTTTTATTGTTGATGACCGCATCGCTGAAATTGGGCAGAACTTATCACATAAAGCTGATAAAGTAATGGATGCTGCAGGAAAAACGATCATTCCGGGATTTATCCAGACACATATTCATCTTTGCCAGACATTATTCCGCGGGCAGGCTGATGATCTGGAACTGCTTGATTGGCTGAAGCAGAAAATCTGGCCGCTGGAGGCTTCGCATGATGAAGAATCCATCTATTATTCTGCCATGCTGGGGATTGGTGAATTGCTGCAAAGCGGAACAACAACAGTGGTGGATATGGAAACAGTCAATCATACCGAATATGCATTTCAGGCAATTGCTGAAAGCGGCATACGTGCACTTGCCGGGAAGGTCATGATGGATAAGGGGGATGAGGTTCCAGTTCCGTTAAGGGAAAATACCTTAAAGTCCATCCAGCAAAGTGTGGATCTGCTTGAAAAATGGCATAACCGCGATAATGGACGAATACAATATGCCTTCTGTCCCCGTTTTGTCGTTTCCTGCACAGAGGAATTGCTGACGAATGTCAGGGATCTATCTGCACAATACAATGTAAGAGTCCATACTCACGCATCGGAAAATGCCAATGAAATTCTGCTTGTTGAAAGAGAGTTTGGCATGCGGAATGTAGTCTACCTGGACAGCATTGGGCTTGCCAATGAAAGGCTGATTCTTGCCCACTGTGTTTGGCTAGACGAAGAAGAAAAAAGGATTATCAAAGAGCGCGGCGTAAAGGTCAGCCATTGTCCTGGTTCCAATTTAAAGCTGGCATCAGGTGTAGCAGAGATTCCTTCTTTATTGGATCAGCAGGCTTATGTCAGCCTGGGTGCTGATGGCGCTCCCTGCAATAACAATCTGGATATGTTTAATGAAATGAGATTGGCTGCATTAATTCAGAAGCCTGTACATGGACCAACAGCAATGAATGCCAGAACAGTCTTTAGAATGGCGACAATCGGGGGAGCAAAAGCAGTTGGAATGGAAAAGGAAATCGGAAGCCTGGAACCCGGCAAGAAAGCAGATCTAGCTATCCTTAATCTGAATGATTTTCATATGTATCCATCATTTGATATCGATACAATCTCCAGGATTGTCTATTCCGCTACTCGTGCAGACGTAGAATCAACCATTGTTAACGGGAAAATCGTCATGGAAAATAGGAAGCTAAAGACGGTTGATAAAGAAATGGTGTTAAGAGAAGCGAACTTCAGTATAAAAAGGCTGCTTAAAAGATTAGAGACAGCAGTTTATTAATCTGCTAATTCGGCTGAAAGCAATCCAGCCGAATTTTCTTATGGTAAAATATAGTAAAGGGGGTTGATGAAGTGAAAGTTGCCACTATGGATCATGGAGATTTGATGCGGGCTTCGGAGTTTATTGCAAAGATGAATTCTTTGCCTGAACGTCATATAGGGTATTTGGGAACCAGCAAAAATGATATTTATCATAGTCTGGAAGAAATGAATGGGGATTCCGAATCAGCTGCATTTATTGTCCGGAAGGATGGCGATATTACAGGTTTTCTGGGACTAGATGCCGATCTTAATAAAGGGACAGCAGAATTATGGGGACCTTTTGTTCAGGAATCAGAACTTGAGAAACTTTTATGGGAAAAAGCACTTAAGCAATTCTCCGGAAACTTGCATATTTACTTCCTTTTCGCAGATACAGCCAATCAAGCTGCAGCCGAATTTGCATTATCAAACGGATTCAATCTGCAATCTGCACAAACCTGCATGGAACTGAAAGAACATCCCAGTAATGATTTAAGAGAAGTCAGTTTACTGTCGCCTCAACAACATAGCGATTTTATCAATTTGCATGATACTGTGTTTCCCAATACATATTATTCAGGAGAAGAGATTATCGGAAGAATGAACGATGATCACAAAGTTTATACATCTGTTGATGCTGATGGATTAAATGGCTATATATATGCAGAATACAATCAGGAAGAAAAAGAAGGAAGCATTGAATTCATTGGTGTGAATTGCAGTAAACGCAAGAAGGGAATCGGAAGAAAATTGCTTGATATGGCGGTTAATGACCTTTTAGTGAATGAGGGAGCGGCAAACATTAAGCTTTGCGTGGGCACTACAAACGAGGAAGCCCTGTCACTGTATAAAAAAGCTGGATTTAAAATTGAGAGGGCATTGAACTTTTATAAGCTGAATATTCGGGAATAAAAGCAATAAGTTAGTGCGCTTTTACGATTTTAGGTAATATATAATAAACGAGAAGAAAATTTGGGGGTAACAAAATGACTATTGAAAATCCAAGCAGGAATGAAATCGGAGTACTATTAAAGAAGTCTAAGCGGATTGCTGTTGTAGGCCTAAGCGGAAATCCGGAACGCACATCCTATATGGTGTCAGAAGCAATGCAGAAAGCAGGCTATGAAATTATCCCGGTTAATCCGGCTGTTGATGAAGTGCTTGGTGTAAAGGCGGTCGCAAGTCTTAAAGACATCGAGGGGCATATAGATATCGTCAATGTATTCAGGCGCTCTGAGTTTCTTCCGGAAATTGCGAGAGAATTTGCAGAAATTGATGCAGATATTTTCTGGGCGCAGCTTGGTGTGGCAAACGAGGAAGCATTCGATTTTCTAAAAGAAAAAGGCTACACTGTGATCATGGACCGCTGCATTAAAGTAGAACATGCCCTAACAAAGTAAACTCAGCATGAGGTCTGCATCCAGATCTCATGTTTTTAATTTTTTTATAGAATCCATGTAAATAAAGGGTTTGAGTAAAGGATATAATCATGATAAATCTTTTAAATCCTAAGATCTTATTTGCCAAAACCAAATAAATAGATAAAATAAAGCATAGACCTTCCTAAATTATATGGTAAAATATGAATACAGAACACTTGTTCTATATTTGGTTTTTTTTTAAAAGGAAAAAAGAAATAAAGCCGAATGTTTATACGGGTGTTCAGGTGCCGTGTTTTTGACGGCAAGTGTTTTTGCAGGAAATGAAAGGGGTATGTTCGTGGCAAGAAATCAGGAAGCTTTTGACTACAATGATGATGCCATTCAGGTACTCGAAGGGCTTGAAGCTGTTAGAAAGCGCCCTGGGATGTACATTGGAAGTACGGATGCAAGGGGTCTTCACCATCTTGTATATGAGATTGTCGATAATGCTGTCGATGAAGCACTGGCAGGTTACGGGGATCATATCATTGTCAGAATACATAAAGATAATTCAATTAGTGTTCAAGATAAAGGGCGAGGTATGCCTACAGGTATGCACAGAATGGGCAAGCCGACTCCTGAAGTCATATTGACGGTCCTTCATGCAGGAGGGAAATTTGGCCAGGGAGGCTATAAGACGAGCGGCGGGCTGCACGGTGTTGGTGCTTCCGTAGTTAACGCCCTCTCCGAGTGGCTTGTTGTTAAAATTAAACGTGACGGATTTGTGTATGAACAGCGTTTCGAAATGGGCGGAAAGCCGGTTACAACACTAGAAAAAGTGGGAAAGACAAATCAATCGGGGACCACAATCCACTTTAAGCCAGATCCGTCGATTTTTTCGACAACTACGTATAATTACGAAACTTTATGCGAGCGCCTTCGTGAGTCTGCATTCCTTCTTAAGGGTATGAAAATTGAAATCATAGATGAGCGGAATGACTTTCATGACGTTTTTCATTATGAAAATGGCATAGAGGCGTTTGTTGAATATTTAAATGAAGAAAAGGATGTTCTTCACTCTGTTGTAAGCTTTGAAGGAGAGAGCAATAGTATCGAAGTGGACTTTGCCTTTCAATTCAATGATGGATACTCAGAAAATGTCCTTTCGTTCGTCAACAATGTCCGCACAAAAGACGGCGGTACGCATGAAGCTGGGTCCAAAACAGCAATGACCAGGGCATTTAACGAGTATGCCCGCAAAGTGAATCTTCTGAAGGAGAAAGATAAAAACCTGGATGGAGCAGATCTGCGGGAAGGATTTACAGCTATTGTCTCTGTTCGGGTGCCTGAGGAGCTATTGCAGTTTGAGGGCCAGACAAAAGGCAAACTGGGAACAAGTGAAGCCCGTTCTGCTGTTGATTCAGTTGTTTCCGAACACTTGTCTTATTTCCTTGAAGAAAACCCTGAGACAAGCTCCCTGCTAATTAAAAAGGCGATAAAAGCTTTCCAGGCAAGAGAAGCAGCCAGAAAAGCACGTGAGGAAGCAAGGAGCGGGAAGAAACGAAAAAAATCTGAAGCTATGCTTTCAGGAAAGCTTACACCAGCACAGTCGAGGAACCCGCAAAGAAACGAATTATACCTGGTTGAGGGTGATTCTGCAGGAGGTTCTGCCAAGCAGGGAAGAGACAGGCGTTTTCAGGCTGTGCTCCCGCTAAGAGGTAAAGTAATCAACACGGAAAAAGCAAAGCTGCAGGATATCTTTAAAAATGAAGAAATCAATACAATTATCCATGCAGTGGGAGCCGGTGTTGGCGCTGATTTTAATCTGGACGATGTCAACTATGATAAGGTTATTATTATGACAGATGCGGATACGGATGGAGCGCATATCCAGGTGCTTCTGCTTACATTCTTCTACAGGTATATGAAACCCCTGCTTGAAGCGGGCAAGGTATTTATCGCGCTGCCTCCTTTATACAAAGTCAGCAAAGGTTCAGGCAAAAAAGAAGTGATTGAGTATGCATGGAGTGATGATGACCTGCAGGATACCATTAAAAAAGTGGGAAAAGGCTATATGCTGCAGCGCTATAAAGGGCTTGGGGAAATGAACGCCGATCAGCTCTGGGAAACCACTATGGATCCAGAGTCGCGCACATTGATACGAGTAAAGATTGATGATGCAGCAAGAGCTGAACGCCGTGTGACCACACTGATGGGCGATAAGGTGGAACCTCGCCGCAAATGGATCGAATCCAATGTGGCGTTCGGACTTGAAGAAGATGGAAGCATACTTGAAAATGAGAATATTTCTGTACTAGAGGAGGAGGGTGTTGAATCATGAGTTCTGCTGAAAAATTCCGGGACCTTCCTCTTGAAGATGTATTAGGTGACCGCTTTGGGCGTTATAGTAAATATATTATTCAGGATCGTGCGCTTCCCGATGCACGTGATGGGTTAAAGCCCGTTCAAAGACGGATTCTTTATGCCATGCATGTAGAAGGCAACACACATGAAAAGGGCTTTAGAAAGTCTGCTAAAACAGTCGGAAATGTAATCGGCAATTATCATCCTCATGGCGATACTTCTGTATATGACGCCATGGTTCGGATGAGCCAGGATTGGAAGGTTCGGAACCTTCTAGTTGAAATGCACGGTAATAATGGGAGCATTGATGGAGATCCTCCAGCAGCCATGCGTTATACGGAGGCTCGATTATCTGCCCTTTCTTCCGAATTGCTGAGAGATATTGAGAAAAGAACCGTTGAATTTATCCCGAATTTTGACGATACGTCCAATGAACCAACTGTTTTGCCGGCAGTCTATCCGAATTTGCTTGTCAATGGCTCAACTGGTATTTCGGCTGGTTATGCAACTGATATTCCGCCGCATCATTTAAATGAGATTATTGATGGTGTTATTTTACGGATGGATAAGCCCGACTGTTCTATCGATGATCTGATGGAACATATTAAAGGGCCGGACTTCCCTACTGGAGGCATCATCCAGGGAATCGATGGAATTAAAAAAGCATATGAAACGGGAAGAGGCAAAATCATTGTCCGCGGAAAGGCCGAATTCGAAGATTTGCGCGGAGGGAAAAAGCAAATTGTCATTACTGAAATTCCTTATGAAGTGAATAAAGCGAATCTGGTAAAGAAGATTGATGAATTCCGCCTAGACCGGAAAGTCGAAGGCATTGCCGAAGTCCGGGATGAAACAGACCGGACGGGACTTCGTATTGTGATAGAGTTAAAAAAGGATGCGGATCCAGAAGGCGTCCTTCATTATCTGTACAAAAACAGTGATTTGCAGATTCCTTATAACTTCAATATGGTTGCCATCCACAATCGTCACCCGAAATTAATGGGTTTAAGAGAGCTGCTGGATGCCTATATCGGCCATCGTAAAGAAGTTGTTACCCGCAGATCACAGTTTGAACTGCAAAAGGCTGAGGCACGTCAGCATATTGTAGAAGGCTTGATGAAGGCACTTTCGATCCTGGATGAAGTGATTGCAACAATCCGCGCTTCTAAAGACAAACGGGATGCCAAAGACAATCTGATTGCAAAGTTTGAGTTCACTGAGCCTCAGGCTGAAGCAATTGTTTCCTTGCAGCTATATCGCTTAACCAATACAGATATTACAGCCTTAAGAGCCGAGGCTGAGGAGCTTGCTAAGCTGATCGGCGAACTCAAGGCTATTTTGGAAAGCGAGAAGAAGCTATTCTCTGTCATAAAAAAAGAGCTCAGGGATGTTAAAAAGCGTTTTGCAGATGAACGCCGTACAAGAATTGAAGCGGAAATCGAAGAAATCAAGATCAATCTTGAAGTTCTGGTGGCAAGTGAAGATGTTATTGTAACGGTAACGAAGGAAGGCTATGTTAAGCGCACAAGCCAAAGATCTTTTGCTGCCTCTAACGGACAGGATTTCGGGATGAAGGATTCAGACAGGCTAATTGCACAGCTAGATATGAACACGACCGATGTTCTCCTTGTATTTACGAATAAAGGCAACTATCTATACTGTCCTGTACATCAGCTGCCGGATATCCGCTGGAAAGACCTTGGCCAGCACATTGCTAATATCATTCCGATCGACCGGGATGAATCGATTGTCCGGGCGATTCCAGTAAAAGATTTTGAAACGGAAGAATATCTGCTCTTCATGACGAAGAACGGTATGATAAAGAAAACCGAGCTAAAAGCTTATAAGGCGCAAAGATATTCGAAACCTCTTGTTGCTGTCAATGTAAAAGGCGATGATGAAGTACTTGACGTTTATTTAACAGATGGCAAGAAGGAAATATTCCTTGCCACCCACCAGGGATTTGGCCTCTGGTTCCATGAGGAAGAAGTTAGTGTCGTTGGCGCAAGGGCTGCCGGGGTTAAAGGCATTAACCTGAAAGACGGCGATTTTGTTTCGGGGGCCCAGCTTATCGAAGACCTGAAAGAACAGGCTGTCGTGATTGTTACACAGCGTGGTTCGATTAAAAAAATGAAACTGAGCGAATTTGATCGCACTTCCCGTGCCAAGCGTGGTGTAGTTATGCTCCGTGAACTAAAATCAAATCCGCATCGTGTTGTTGGGTGTGTAATTGTCAGAAGCAAAGATGAATTATACATTGAAACAGAAAAAGGCCATATAGAAGCAGTAATTGCTTCAGCAATCCGCTTTAATGACAGATATTCCAATGGATCATTTATCATTGACGAATCTGAAAGCGGCAAGGCAAAATGCATCTGGAAGACTGAAGTCAAGGAAGAAGATGCCGGCAAGGCGACTGAATAAGATATATAAGAGCCCCTGTAAATGCAGAGGCTCTTATTTTTTGTTGTACAAAAATCGGTCTTCGGGGCTATAGTAGACCTGGCAACAGTTTGGGGACTGGCAGATTTATTTATGGGAATTATGGCTTTAATAAACCTGGTTGCCATTACAATGCTCGGTAAAATTGCATTCGCAGCGCTGAAGGATTATAAGGCACAGCGTAAAGAAGGGAAGGATCCGGTCTTTTATGCAGATTCCATTCCTGGATTAGATGGGATTGAATCATGGGAAACGAAAGAAAATGCTCTAAAAAAGGGAGCTAAATGATTAATGCAAACCTCTTATCCTTAGGGTAGGAGGTTTTTTTATACTTTTTTACATGTTATTTCCATACATGGGCAAGCTACTAAAAAAATAGGGAGGACTCGTAAATGAAGAAGGAATTGCTTTTTGCGTTTGCGGCTTTCTTTTTTATGTCTTTATCCGCCATTACCGGTGTATATGCAGGTGAGCAAGAACAGAAGACAGTAACAATATCAAAAGATAAAGTGGATGTAACTGGTGAGAATAAGGCGGATAATGTGTACATAAAGGGTGTTTATTATGAGGAAGGCGCTTCATTTTTGAAGGAAATATCACTTGAGATAAAGGCATCGGACGGAAATGTGTATAAATGTGAGCTTGCTGGAGGGTATGAACCTCAAATACAGTTTGAAGATTTAAACCATGATTCCATCAAAGATATGTATATAAGTATTCCAACCGGCGGAAGCGGGGGCCTGTCGAATTTTTATTTATATACTTTAAAGGATTTTAAGTTGACAGACTTGACAGTTCCAGATCCTTTAGTGATCAATAGCCAATTTGAAAATGGCTACAAAGCCAACATAAGCATCCAGGACACAAAACAATCGTATACTTTCGATTTAAGAGACCGAAGTGAAGAGTATGAACGGCTTGGTCTGTATGTAAACGGCAAGCTTAGCGAACCTTCTGAGCTTATGGTAAATCCATATAGCACATTGAAAATAATCCCTGTTGAAGGGCAAAAGGGTTTAATGGGAGTGCAGAGAATAAGCGGTGCTTATAATGCAGATACAATCGCATTTGTTGAATCTTTCTGGCTGTATGAAGATGGGAAATGGGTGTTGAAAGACACCAAAGTAATGAATATAAATTCCCGCAAACGTTGAAGAACTGGGCATTTGTCACGTTTCTTTAAGGCATCCATATACTGAGCATAAGGAAATTTGTATATGGGGGATCATATTATGAGCAAATTTAATCCATCTAAGCTGTCAGTTAAATATTTGCCTCCTGCGACGGAATTCAGGCCCGTAGACAGCAGGAAATATACACTTACACACTCAGATGCTACAGGAGATTTATTTTTGGCAATAGGCGGATGTTATGATTTGAATGCAATCAATCCTAAATTCCGTGATGAAGTATTTGCTGAATGGATTCCACAAATGGGGCAGTATGTGCTGAGCGGCAGGGTATATATCAGCGGAGGAGAATTCGATCAACAATACGCAAAAATAAGGTTTCTCATCTTCCAAAAAGAATTGGATCTGGCGCTGACAGCCATGGTTTATGGAGACCGAAGTTTTTATTCCAACTATCCTTGGCTGCTTGATTCGCCAATCTTTATATATTTTGAATCAGTTTATTCGGAATTCAGCAAACTACTTTATTATGGGACGCCCAGAAAATATTTAAAAGCAACATTGCAGCCAGTTTAAAAAGGATTCATGAGAAAATATGGCTGTTTTTAGTTTAATGGCTAAAATATAGCTATGAATTTAGATAAGACACAGCAGGTTACATGAGCAAAGGAGCGATTAGAATGAAGAAAGAACAAGAGAATACTTTTGGATTAAGCTATGAATCAGATGGGAAAATGGGCGAAAAAGATAATACCAAAAACAAGGAGGATAAAGATCAAACGGATATGTTTTTTAATACTACACAAGATAGTGAATAAAAGTAATTAGAATTGAACTAACTAATGTAGCATGTAAATATATTATGTAAACTAATGAGTCTAATTAGTAAGCAAGAGGGGTTTTAGGATATTCTGCAGAATATCGCTAAATAAATCTAAGATTAAACAGGAGCATCGGAATATTTAACAATTGAATCTGCTGAAAATGAATTAGCTCGTTAAAAAATTGAATGTTAATTATTCATTAGCAAAATTTATAATATGCAGATTAAATTATGTAAGAGATTTTTAGTTGCAAATTCTCGTTCTGTCTCACTATCTTAAGTATACTTAGATAATGAGACAGAACTTTTATTTCAATTCATTACTTCCTATAATATATATTATGTAAACTAAAATTTTTTTATTCTTATCCCTTTATCAATAAATGATTAATTGTCCGTTGAAGAGAATCTGCCTACATTAATGAAGAAAGTTTCCCTTTTTACCATTCTTCGGCCTTCTCCATCAGTCTCTTACCCCTTTACATCTTCCTTGCATATATCACTAACTAGCTGCCATAACGCGATGTTTTCTTTATTTTTCGGTCCAAGCCTATTACAATCTTCATATTGAGGCTTTGAATTCCTTTTTTTTTTGCATTAAACCCTAATAAATTTTTCAGAGGTAACTAATTATTATGTCGTTTGTTAACTTCAATCTTAATGAACTCCGGCAAATAGCTGGGAGTACATCCTTTTGCTACTATTTCATCTTTGTAAAGACCCGTTTTCTCACCAAGTTTAATACAACGTGCACGATTCTTTTCATCATAAACGCCTATCCAGCCTGCGGTGAAATTCATAGCCCATTGAACTTCCGGTTCTTCCTGCGTAATATTAGTTTCTAATGCAGATAGCAAGTCTGCGGTGTTATCAGGCGGTGTTTGTCCAGTCCATCTCAATCGCCCTTGATAATACCAGAAAGCTCGCCTTTGAAGAGCAGAAGGACTATTTTCCCATGACTCCATCAATGCAATTTTCTTCTTGTCTTTGGTGAGCTGATTAGCCATTAACCAATCCATTAAGTTATTTCGCTCATCAAAAGTGTGAGTCTGCATATCCTTATCAAGCTTATTTAGCACATCTGGTGAAAGAAGTTTTTTGTCCATAATTAAGATTGCTAATAGTCTGGGAAAAAATTCTTCGGTTGACCAAAGTTCCATAGCTAGTTCGTGATCTTTTTTAATGTCCTTCGCGATTTTTCGTAAGTCGCCTAGCCTAGTTTTACTATTGATCTGAGGTAGAATGTTTTCTGCTTTTGAAGAGCGTTTTATTTCTGTATCTTTTTTTTCATTCATTTTATACAACTCCTTTATTAAAGCACTGTTTCATAATATGTCCTTGACGAGATATATCAAGAACTTAATTTCGTTATAAGTCTTATTGCAGTGGTATGCCTCCAAAGTTTACCTTTTTAAAAATGGTAACATATATCGTATTAAAGCTTTCTCCACCTATAATAGAAGAGCAACCATCTTTAATATAATAATAACATTTACTTCCTTTTAATTGGATACGAAAAGAGCATTCCTTTTTAAAGAAACGCACCCGATAGCATTCCTGTAGATCANTTTAGGCGAAGCAGGAGATTTAAGTGGGTTTTCGCACGGTAATTCTTTACTCCGCCACGCAGGGCTCCATCTCTCTGAAGCTAGTTCTGGGAAATGGAAAGGACAAATTGTCTTATCAAAACGTGGAAGGTCAAGACTCAGGCGTTTCCTTTACCTGGCCACTATCAGCCTGGTAATAAACAACGCTGAGTTTAAGGCTGTCCACTCCAATAATGTGAAAGTCAAGAAAATGAAAAAGATGAAATCGATAATGAAACTGGTTGGGAAATTGGCCAGGATTTTTGTAGGAATGGCACGTAATAACGAATCGTATTGTCCAGAAAAAGTTCGACCCCTAACAGAGCTGGCAGCTTAGTTTAAACAAATTTTTTCGAAGAGAAATTAGATCGAATGTTGGCTTATTCGCAGGATCTCAAATATGTACGGAGTACCAGGTTACTTAAACAAAAGGGCACTGACCCATTCCGTTAGCTAGACTGGCCTCCACCCCTTGGATAGGCATGACGAAGGAATGAGAGGGCGATTGACCCGTTGAGACATGGGAGGGAAAGCCTCCAGGGGCGGCGTGGAGAAGTACATCACATGGTAAAATATGGAGTATAATCCTACTCCTCTATTTAACTATGCCTTCACGTAGCCAAATGTCCAGAATCTACTCCTTACATTCAATTAAATGTAATCCTAGGTGGATGAAATCCTGCGAATAAGCGAGTATTCGGAAGATAATCGTATTAAACTGAGGGAGTTTAAGTACATTTGTTTACAAACTTAGCTTTATTACAGGAATGTTGCTCCGCTATTTTCATAAAGTTGAAAATAAAAGGTGCTGCCAATGAGAGGCAACACCTTTTCCCGTTAACACCTTAATTTTTGCTAAGTTGGAAAAATACAGGGGCAGAATCAACATTTTCTATCCATACATATTGTTGCCCGTTTAAACCATCCCTTACCCATACAACTCCTGAATGGGCCTTTCCTTTATTACGAAACCAAGTAAGATTGGAACCCACGACTACAGGATCTTCATCGAGTTCATTATCTTTAGGAAAGGTAATCTGAATCTGTTCATCCGTTTTAATGTTGATTGTAAATAGGGATGTATACATTGTGGGAACAGACCCTTCATTCCACTCCTTGTTTTCCTTTGCACGAGCAACAATCACTTTATCCGGGGAGAACCACTCCAAATCAAGGTCAACATAACCTTTTGGTGTGTATTCTTTTTGCTGCCTTGAAATCGGAATGTCAGCAATCTTTGTTTTCTTGTTTTCGACGAAAAATCTTCCTTCTCCCGAGATGTAGGCTAGTTGATTGGCTTTAGGTGCCCACTTTATCCAGTCTTTGTACCACAGCATCTTCCCGACAACTTGAAAATTTTTTCCTTCTGAGGATAAAACGCATAATGTATTGCTATCATTTGCCCAGGAAGCAGTAGGTATCGCTAAGAAGCTAACCCAGTTTCCATCAATACTCCACTTAAAGTAGTCAGCATCTATCGCAAATAAATCTGGTTCCTTTGTTTGAATAGTATAGAAAGTCTTTATTTTATCAGCATTAAGATTGGCATCAACCGGAACTCTGTAAAGAGGTATAGGACCCCATCCAGTAGGCCGTATACTCGCTTGTGAGGAAACGATAAATTCTTTTCCGTTAGGAAACCATTCAAAGCCGCTTACACCTAAAGAAACGTTCTCTAATCCTTCAGGACGGCCGTTCTTTGTTTTAGTAACATTTAATAAGCCCCGGTCATTGTATGCTAATTGATTTTTGACAGGCGACCATTTAAAATCAGATGTTTCAACTCTTACATACGGCTGATAACTTTCTTTATTCACCGTATCATAAATGAATAAATCTGATTTTTCACCCCGCTCGTCTCCATCTATATAACCAATAAACCGTCCGTCATAGGACCATTTCGGGGAATAAACGTAACGATCCTTTGTAATTTGAATTTCTTGGTCTCCTTTTTTTATCCATAGCTGGTGATCACGGATAAAGGCGGCCTGAAGTGAAGATGCACTTACCATTTGGGAAAGCTGAAAACACATAAAGATTAATAATAGCAAAACTCTAACAATCAAGGTCATCCCTCCTAAGTATAGGATGACCAGGTAATATAGTTTGATTCCAACACATAGTTAAATTACAAAAGCGGTTTAACACCCTTCATCCGAAAATTATTCATCCGTAAACCTGCCCTTTTAGTTCAATAAAAAATGCTGCATCAGCAGCACCTAAAAAAATTTCTTATATAACTCACGTCTCAAATGTCCACTCAGGTATGCATAGACTCTAGTGGTTTCGCTTTTTTCGTGTCCCATTAAATTTTGTATAACCTCTAATGGTGCCCCATTATTAATAAGTGTAGTTGCATAGCTATGTCTAAGTTGATGTGGATGAATGCACTTATTTATTCCTGCTCTTTTGGAAATCTGTTTTATGACTTATCTCATTTGTGCAATACTCATTCGATGTGGTGCTCGAATCGTAACGAACAGAGCTTGTTGAACATCAGCCCTTTCTTCTAGATATCTTTTTAGCCAAATACTACATCGAGTATTAAAATACACTTCTCTTTTTTTTTTCCTTTTCCAAACACGATAACGGATTGTTCTGCCATATTGATTGAGTGCTTATCTAAGTTTACAACTTCTCCAATCCTACAGCCTGTTGAATACATAAATTCAAATCAAGCTTTCTCAATAGTTGTTTTACATGCTTCACGAAGTAATTCAATTTCCTCTTCCGTAAGAAACTTAGGAATTCTACTCTCTGGCTTAGGTTCTTTAATAGTAGATACCGGGTTAATCGAAACGTATTTCTCTTCTTGAGCCCATTTAAACAATGATTTTATAAAACGTATCCGATGACAGAGACTAGATGCTTTTAACTCCGCAGCAACTTCTCCAAGATATAATTTAATGGATTCTGTTGTAATATCAGTGATATTAATATCTCCAAAGTACTTGATTAATAAAGACATTTGCACTTTATATACCTTTAAAGTTTGAGAAGAATATCCCTGAATTTGTTTATCTGCTTTATAAAGATTCCAGGCTTCAGATACAAGCATAATGAACAACTCCCTGACCGTTCTATTATTAACACTATCCGCCTGAAAACTAAAAAATATACTAGTTTTATAGAATTTTATTAAGTAATTGCACCCTATATTTTAAGTGAAAATCTTCACAATCTTTAGTGTGGGAGTATAAAAAAAGACGCCTTCTTACTAAAGAAAAAGCGTCCGACTGTTGGCATGGATTTAGAACTCTGGCAATAACTTTATTCGTTCGGATAAAGATTTTGATATGTTTCTACTGTATGTTTAATTAAATCCTTTAAAACATTGGTATTGATATCAGCTAATTTATTTACATAAATACAAGCCTTCCTCTTCGTGTGTTTACCAAAGCTTTCTAATAATTTTTCTCTTTCCTCACTTTCATAGGACAAATAAAGACTAATTTTCGCCTTTCTTGGTGAAAAACCCACTAAAGGCGCATCCCCTTCATGTCCTGATGCATACTTATAGTGATAGCTGCCAAAGCCTATAAAGGGAAGTGAAATGAGCTTACACATCCAGGCTGTTGATGATAGCTAATATTTGATGATCTGTCCATTTGCCATTAATCTTTAGATTTTCTTTAGCTATACCTTCTTTTTTAAACCCTACTTTTTCTAATACACGAATAGATGCTGTATTGTCAGGCATAGCTCCTGCTTCAATTCTATGTAGTTTTAATTCTCTAAAAGCAAAGTCTACAGCAAGTTGAAGTGCTTCTGTTGTATAGCCCTTTCCATTATACTGCTTATCTAAAGTAAACCCGGTATAACAGCTTTGGAGGACTCCCCTAACAATTTGAGTTAATGAAATGTCTCCGATAAGTTTATCAGTTGCTTTTAAAAAGATTCCAAAAGCATATAATTGCCCTTCATCTGTCTTTTTTAATGCCTGTTCAATGCGTATTTTTTGATGTTCTTCTGTATAAAAGGCTCCTGGAAGTAATGGGCTAACTCGTTGAAAAAATTCGCGATTTCTAGTATGTAAGTTAGCTAACTCGCTGGCATCAGAAGTTTTGTAAAGTCGAAGATAAATTTGTTCCCCTACTAGCTTCATAAAACCCCTCCAATATCTTTTTTACTGCCATTATATTCAAATTAGGCAAAAGTAATGTAAATTCTTATTGCACTAGTCGAGTAGAAGGGAGCCTTTCTACCTTGCGGTAAATTGTACTCCTCCCCCCTCACAGAACCGTGCTTGCGCTATTAACGCACACGGCTCCTCCAAATTATCATTTACAGAATGTGGCTAATTTCTTTTCTTAAATCATAAATATTCACTTTGATTCTTGGTAAAGGTAGTGGAAATTTCTTAAGAAAGAGCCTAAATTTATCCCAAGTAAAGGATTTCCTTTGGCTTCTTCTGTTTAGCCATTTAAATAGTAAGCACTCGATTTTCTCTTTAAAGTTGTTAACAGTTTGGGTATTATCTGTGATGCAATAATAGTTGTAATAACCTATTAGTGAGCGTTTAAATCTATCCATAATCATATGAATATCTTTATTCCTATTATTCTTCAGCCATTCTTTAGTTTCTTTTAGTTTGCCCTGGACTTTCCTTTTGCTGGTTTTCCGCTTTACTCGAAACTTCCCGTGTTTACTTACACCACAATAGTGTGTAAATCCAAGGAAATCGAAGGTATCCGGTTTGCCAATCCCCTCACGTTTTGCATTCTTTTCCGCAAACCGTCCGAAGGGAATTATTTTAGTTTTATCCTCGGCTATATCCAAGTTAAATTTCTTTAATCTCGCTTTTAATGAATGGAAGAATTTCTGGGCTTCACTTTTATTCTGAAAACAACAGACAAGGCAAGTAGACCACTGGAACTTCCCCAGTAGCCCCTCTCAGAACCGGACGTGAACCTCTCAGCTCATCCGGCTCCCATTATTCAGCCGTAGGC
>NZ_LGUF01000007.1:3190456-3700401 GCF_001274725.1 Sporosarcina globispora | reverse complement strand
GGTTTGCAATCTCTACCTGTATAGCGATTGCGAGAGGCCTACTCTCATCTTAAGTGCAGCATAGCTTTCTAATGTGCTTACGCACACTTTAGTTGCTTTCGTGGCACACAATCATCTGCGTATCTCACTATAAATGCCTGACCTTTACATTGTTTCCTAACCACTTTTTCAAACCATAGATCAAGAACGTAATGGAGATAGACATTGGCTAATATCGGAGATATCACTCCACCTTGCGGTGTACCACTGTCTGTCTTGTATTTCTTACCTTCTTCCATGTATCCACCTTTAAGAAACCTGCTGATTATTCTCAGTAGGTTAGGGTCAGTGATTCGGAGTTTCAAGAATTCCAACATCCATTTGTGGTCAACGTTATCGAAGAAGCCTTTAATATCTACATCTACTACATAACTTACTGCTCTCTTTTCAATATAATGATTCAGTATTTTCAGCGCATCGTGGCAGTTTCTATTTGGACGGAACCCAAATGAGCAGTCTAAAAAATCATTTTCATAGATGGCATTTAGTATTTTCGTGATGCCTTTTTGAACAATTTTATCTTCATGTTCCGGTATTCCCAATGGTCTCATTTTGTTTGAGTTGAACTTTGGGATATACATTCGTCTTACTGGAACAGGTCGATAACTTTTGCTTTTAAGTCTACTTACTAAGTCCTCTATGTTTTCTTTCAAGCTGTCACTGTATTGTTCTTTTGTCGTTCCATTAATACCAGTTGCCTTTTTATTAGGCAGTTCATGATGACACTGAGTTAGGAATTGCGTATTCAATAAATGCGCAAGAGATGTGAATTTCATTTTAGGCTCGGATTTTGCTAATTCTGCTATCCTTAGTAGTTTTGTTTCCATTTATTATTCCTACCTCTGTGTGTAGTAAATGTGTCCCTAGTAAGGGTGATAACTGGTAGCTAGCCTTCCCTCCATCGGCATTACCCAACTTCATTGGTACTACGCTGCTATCCGACTCCCTACAATCGGCATTTGGTTTCCTTGCTTGTTATCACTTGTAGACCATACTCTTCAATAGAAAAGACCGGTAGGGTCTCCCGAGTTGCCGTATCATATCGGTGTGTAACGTGCCAAGGTCTCTGACTCCAGAGAGGTCTTACCCTTCTTGCCTTTGACGAAGGATAAAATGTAGCTTTCTGCACGCAGGTAAGGCATCAGCCCTCTCGATTTACTAACGTTTATGGAGCTCAATCCCTTCAACCATTTGGCTTTCGGCCCGCCACCTAACTGTCTACGCTTAAAGACTAAAGTTACCTTTAGCCCTCCAAGACTCGCTACGAGCGAATGGCTAGTTCTTACTCGGCGGGAATCCCACCCGCTATATGATACGACCTAGGCTCGGCCGCACACCTGCCCCGTTAGTCGAATAAAAAAGAGCTACCGATCCATACTGATTTTCAACTCTTGCACCCTTTAGTTCAACAAGTTTATTTATTTTTTTCTATTTGCCATACTAAGTAATCTATTTTTTTGTTGTAATCAGAATGTTGAAACTTATCTAAGGAAGGGACCAATTTCAATAAAAAAAATGAAAACCCAATAAATAAAAATATTTGACTTAAATATGATAATTTCGTATAAAAAGAAGGTGCCAAAATTGCAATAACTGCAATAAGGATAGCCATTACTCCACTTGTTAAATTAAAATCTCTTTTCTGACATAATAAAACCGTTTGTATTTTTTCTAGATTAACTGCTGAATCATCTTTCAAAACCATAATTATTCGATGTGAGAGGAATATCCTTGAATTTGTTTGTCTGCTTTATATAACTGCCAGGCTTCAGAAACAAGCATTATATAACAACTCCCCGGTTCTTTTACACCAGTATTCACCTAAAAACCGAAAATTAAACTAAATTAATAGTTTTTTATTAAGTAATTGCACCCGTTTGTNAGAAGCAGCTTGGAGTTATCGATTTCCACCTGCTATTAAGGGAGATTTAAAGAAAAGACTAGAAGGACAGTTGCCTAATGTTCAAATGATCTCATGGAAAGCTCAAAATCGTCTTCATAAAAAGTATTTTCGTTTACTATCACGTGGAAAAGCATTTGGAAAGGCATTAACAGCCATTGCAAGAGAATTAGCAGGATTTATCTGGGCAGTAACTCAAGAAATTGAAAATAACTCCATGGCAAAGTAATTGTTTCGAATAAAATCAATTTTCTTTAAAAGTCGGAGCTTAGGGCTCGAAGGCAAAGGTAAAAACCGGAAAGGAGAAACCACGAAATGTACTTGTGATATGCCTAGGTAGGCTAACTCACGTTTTAAGTTAGTGGAAGCTCCTTTATACGGAAAGATAAAATGTGAAAACCCACGAATATCAGAGTGCTAACCGCAGTTGAGACTTTTGCCTTCGTGCCGTGTGCTTAACTTTTTATATCAATATGAAAGGAGAAATTTATTCATTCTCAGCTTTAAAAAGTATCTCAATCTCCAAATTGCCTGTCAAGGAAAGCACTTGACAGCCAATTTGGAGATTGAGGAGCAGTCAGTAAGCTGAGAAGGAGATCCCCTAGCCTTGAAAGGCTGAATCCTAACTAATAAGCAAAGAAGCCGAAAAAACGCTTCTCTTCTTAGAGTTGCCCAAAAACCGAACCAAAATCAATTTGTGTAGGGAGCATTGACAGTTTCGTTCATATCAGTACATTATTTCACAAATTATTTTGTAGAATAAAAAAAGACGACCTTCATCTTGATGAAAGCCTGGGGCATTGATAAAACATGAATAATTAGAATCCATTTTCCACTAACCATTTCATAATGCTTTCTTCTCTTTCTTTAATATCCTCATGCTGCGCATCGTATTTACGCATTTTCTTTTGTGCCACAATATTTCCATCTACCATATACAATATTCTTTCAGTTTTTGCTGCCACCTTCACATCATGCGTGACGATCATTACAGTTGTCCCTTTTTTATTAATCTCTGCAAGAATTGACATAATCTCTTCTGTCGATTTGGAATCTAATGCTCCGGTCGGTTCATCTCCAAATATGATATCCGGATCATTTATCAATGCTCTGCAGATGCCGACTCTTTGCAGCTGTCCACCAGAGGCTTGGGTGATATTATGATCTGCAAGCTTTTCAATTCCTGTCATTTCCAATAGTTTTTTTGCTTTTTGATGTCCCGCTTTTTTATCCTTATCTTTTGAAACAAGAGCAGGAAACATAACATTGTCAATCAATGAAAGATTCTTTAATAGATTAATATCCTGAAAGATAAATCCCATGTTTTTTAGTCGGATCTTTGCCAGTTCTTCCTCCTTCAGTCCACCGATTTCACGGCCTTTAAATTTCACACTGCCAGAAGTAATTCTATCCATGCCACTTACATTATATAGCAGTGTTGATTTTCCGCTTCCGGATGGCCCCATGACCGATACGAATTCACCTTCTTCTATCTCCAAGTTTACATCCTTTAAAATATGAAGCTCATTATCCTTTCCTAATTCTACTTTTTTGTTCATACTAATTGCTTCTATTATATTGGTCATGTATATTTCTCCAATTCAATCAAAGTCTATATCCACAGAGACATCCCGAAATATCTTATTTTTCAGGAATCTGTATTCTTATCTACATCGGTGCTTCACGCAGAGGACTTCTTCCACCTTCGCAGGTATGCCTGCTGCCCGGGCTTTTTCAGCCGTTCTAACTTTTAAAAACTACAGATAAATCATCTTCTTCTGTTACCTTACAGCACACAGATATCGTATATCCAACTACTACAATGAGTGCTAACGGACAGAGCAGCCAAGTCTGCCATGCAATATTAACCAATTCAATTTTTGCAGCTCCCATAGTGGACATTGCCATACTTACAAGAAACTCCCCTAAATAATTAGAAGCCAATACTCCAAATATGATTCCCAATGTCAGTACTAGCAAAGTTCCTGCCATATATTGATGTTTAACATTTTTAGAAGTTAATCCCACACTTCGCATAATGGCAATCTGAGACATATCCTTTGATAATAACATCTTAAGGAATAATGCCGTTATCAATACAGCAATTAATATTGCAATTGCGATTCCAGCTATCACAATTGTGGTCATCTGGTCAATGATATTTCCAAGAGTCTGTTGTGTATATTCTTTGATATCATTTATCTGCGCAGATTCATAGGTATTCTGGTAGTAGTCCATTTTCTCACGAATATCAACGCCCTGGGCCACATCCATGCTTACGATATACCAAAGAACAGCTTCTTCATTGATACTAAGACTGGTATTAGCCTTTGCTGTTTTCCCGCCATTTGTAATATCTTGATAAATACCACTTACTTTTAAAGTCTTCGCTGTCCCGGCAACCTTTACTACTACTTCATCTCCCACTTTCTTGTTTAATCCATCTTTTGACGCATTTGCATAGGAAAGTGAAATTTCCCCTTCAACCTTTGGTGCTCTCCCCTCCAGATAATTTAATGGAAATACAGAAAAGTCTCCGGTTTCAATATTCATATAGTCCCAGGAACCTTCCGCATTTTTGACCTGGTAGGAAGATGTGATGTAGGCCGCATACTTTTCAATATCCGAATCGTTCTTCAGCTCTTCCTGCAGCTTATTAAAATCCTCTGTAATCGTATCTGTCCTTCGAAGATCGATTCTAATGTCGGATTTTCCTATTCCCATGTATGTAGAAAATTCCGGTGAATTCATGGTGTTATACATATTTAAGGGAAGTATGACTATAAACGTACATACGACAAAAATGAAAAACAGTAACCTGTATAATTTAAAACGTTTCCATACATCCCTTAGTCCCATGTAAATATTGGTGCTGAAGAATTTGTTCGTAAGCAGTCGAAAACTGTATTTTCGGTTCTTTCCACGCTCCATGATATCTGAACGTAATGCTTCCACCGCAGAAATCTTATCGATTCTTTTCAGTATTTTCTTGCTGTACATCACAATCATGAAATAGACAAATAATGGAGCTATAAGAGAAAGTAGATATTTTAAGTTTCCTGATAAATCCGAAGATAGGTAAAGTCTCATATTACCGTTAAACAGATATACCAAGACAAAGGAAAGCAGATAGCCTATTATACCGGCTGCCACTGACATGACTCTGTATTTGTTAAGATATACATTCTTTACATCCTTTTTGGATATGCCTATTGCTTTCATAACACCGATTTCTCTTAAATCTTCATCAATCGTTGCCAGAAACGTAAGTCTGATACAGAGCGATGCTATAATAATCAACAGAATACTGATAAATATAATGACCATTACAACAGCTGCATCTGACATAGCATTAAACAATAGAAATATCGATCCTCCCACTGTAGGACCGTTTGCTGGAAGACCTGCTTCGATATATGCAGTCTGAACAGCCTGAGAATCCCCGTTTTCATTCAGCTTGAATTCGATCAGGTATTCCAGTTCCCCAGCCTGCATTTCAAGCATTTCATCATAGTCATTCTGATTTATCACAAACCGCTTCGAAGAAGTAAGGGAAGAGTTCATCTCAAAATCTCTTGCATAATCTGAAATGACAAACGCTTTCTCATCCCCGCCGCTTTTCACAGTAATCGTATCACCTATTTTTAAGTCATATTGTTCCATGAAATAAATGGGAACCGCCACTTCACCTTCCTTTATATCCAGCTTTTCATTATCCAGATCTAATATAAAATCAAACTTCTTATTCTGTACAACAAATGAAATATCCTGTACTGTTCCAGCCATCGTTTGATTTTTGCCAAAATGAATATTACTTCCATCTAAAGTCAGAAGAACCATCGTCTCCTGCATCTCTATATTCTCACGCTGTTCTTCTGTAAATTTATCGATTTCTCCCTGATTATATTTTCCAGAATGCATCTGCGTAATGTCAGCTGGAACTGCACGTTCCTGCAGTTCCGTCATCGACTGAATCAGATTTGCAACGATATTTGTTGCACTGGCTCCCAAAAGAACTGCCATGGTTATAAATACAAACACTGTCCCAGTAATGATTTTCTTCCTGTAGAAATCATTCTTTATGATTTTTAAAAACAAAAGTTTTCCTCCTTTCTGCATAGAAAATATTTTTCTATAAAAAGGTATTTATTAAAATTAACTCTTTCCTCTGCCAAACCCAGTATCTTTTAGAATTTCAAAAAGGGTATACTAAAATCCTTTATGGTTTACAAAAATTAACTATTTCTTTACATTCATTTTTCAACAAAATGCCCCGTTTGCTCAATAACTAGTTCAACAAAAAAGGCGTTAATCCTATCTGGATCAACGCACCCGATTGTTCAAGTGTAACCGTTCACATACATCCATTTAACCATTGATATTAAATAGATACAGAGTAAACATACACTTCTTTTCCCCATTTGTTTATAGTTTTAATCACTTGCATACCAATTCTTTCAGCGACTTTAGTTGAAGGAATATTATTCACATCAGGCAATGAGACCATCTTGTTTAATTTTAAACGTTCAAAACCGAAATTTTTACACGCTAAAGCTGCCTCTGTTGCATATCCGTTCCCCCATAAACGCCGAACAAATAAATAACCTATCTCCATCTCTATTACACCGTCTACTTCTTGAGGTACAATACCACATTGTCCCAGAAATTCTCCAGTTACTTTATCTTCCACTATCCATAAACCTACCCCGTATTCATCATAATTTTTTTGGGTCCATTTAACCCACTCCATTGTTTCACTTTCATTTTTGGTTGAAGGATAATACCTCATTGCTACTGTGTCTGAAAAAATTTCCATCAACTTCCCAGTATCATCTGGAGTCATTTTTCTTAAAATTAACCTCTCCGTGATTATAACTGGATTGTCCATTTTTCAAACCTCCTTCTTTTATTTTTATGTGTATTCTACATAATTAATGGTATATCCTTTAGTCGAACCTTATTCCACTAAACTACCCCTTTAGTACAATAAGAAAAGCCGCCTTAGATGGCAGCTGGTTCTTTAAGTAAACATTCCACATATCCAGAGTGCATGTGGGAACAAAAGTGGTGCTGGTGATTTTACAAAAAAACTAACGGTACCAGTATTTTCTGACTCCGTTAGGCATATCTTTCTTCTTCATTAAAGCTTAAATTGGGTGCACACCAGTTAACGTCTTACTTTGCTTTTACCTTGAATTAGAACACTTCTACTGTTTCCCTATATTATCAAGTTTGACCCAAAGTTATCAAGCAATGGCCAGCACTTCATCTGTTGACGCTGGTTGAAGCGAAGACCCAGTCAAGTGAAATCATATTTTCATCACAAGAATCTCGCCTACGTTTTTTGATATGTTTAGCGGCGGAGTAATATCAGTGCGAAAACAGTTTCCAATTCCCTTCGGAGACAACTTCGACCTCTCCGTCGATCACCTTGATGGCGGTTTGATCATCAATTGCATACGCCGACCCCTGCATCCCGGCGGCCCATCTCTCTGCATTAGCCATCGTGTTATACGGCAGCATCTCGTGATCCAAATGCGGGAACATTGCAAAATCGACAAGTCCCAGCGTTTCATCACCACCATTGGGTGGAGTCCAGCCAACGAAGAAGTCCCCGATGTTAGGTGCCATCACCATGCTCCCAGCACTCATTCCCACATAGACTGTGTGCAGCGACGGCAAGAGGTCTGCCAGCCCGGATTGCCGCATCCAATGGCACAGGTAGAGGGCGTCGCCGCCCGACACCAGCAGGACGTCCGTCTCCCGGACCAGCGGCACCCAGCGGTCTTCGTCGATGCTTGGCAGCGCTGTGAGCTCCAACACGCCGACAGACTTCCAGCCCAGGTCGACCATGGGATTCTCTTCTTTCCCGCTAATGAACTGCCAGGCTTTAACGCCGGGGCCGACCCAAGGGTGTCCGTACATCGCGGTGGGGATGCACAGGGCGCTGGAGTCGGCGATTGGCTTGCCCAGCATGTCAACCAGCGCGTCATGTATGCTTTTGTTATTGATGCCTGCAGATGTAAGTAGTAATTTCATAATCTCAACTCCTTGTCGTTACAAGCTGCTATTTTTTAGTATATTCTGAAAGGCAAGAACTTTTAAGTATAACATATACTCGATAGCACACTGCCTAAACCTTTTTGATCAGTAGCTAAATGCAAAATGAACATAATGGCGTACAAACTGCATTTTAACCTATTTTTTCATATCCCTATTCTCAACGGTAACCCCTTTTTTTGTGTGCGGAAATCTTAAAAACGATTTTCACCTCCCCAACATTTTAATAATGAATGATGAATGATGAAAGATAATTGATAATCGACTTTCACCTCTACCCGAATCATAATATTTTTAAATTTATCCTTATTGAAAAACTACCAGCTAGCATACTTTCAAAATCCTCCACTCTGTATTGATTCGGCACCATTACAGTAGAGGGACTTGGGGTGGCTGGCAAGTCTTTTTTTATGCCTTTAATAAATAAAGTGCAGGACTCTGCATTTTTTCTTTGCAAAGTTCTGCACTTTTATTTTGCAATACACATTTAGACGAGTAGCGATATAAATTAAGATACCGACTACAGCCAATCTATAGATCACTGTCCAATGTTTAGGTTCCATTATGATTACCTCTTTTTAATTTTTATATTGAAGCATGGAATCATTTTATGCAGGGTCTTTTTAATAATAATATGAAACTGCTATGCTGATATTGCTACTTACTGGAGGAATGTATTTATCAGATACTTTCGTCATAGTGGCTCTGTGAGTAATGGTCATACGAGCGTGTTTTTAAAAGCCCTATTTTCGGGATCATGGCACGGATGGCAAACGGGAAAAAGCTGTTCGATAGAAAAGGTTAGATCGTAAGGGGAGGCAGCGAAATAAAAAGAAAAAGAGGTTTAAAGATGAATAGCGCTCTTGTAACAAAACAATAACTCATAAAATTTATACTATTTATTTGTCCTTTTTAATAAGCATAGTTTAACTCCTAACAAAATAAATTAACTTTTTTCTACATAAATAATGCCCGCCTCTCAAAAAATGAAAGGAGGACATTATTTATGTACTATTTGATAGATTTAGTAAAAAATTAAAATTAACCTTATTACTTATTCAATTAATCATAAAATTCTACATCTACAGATCGTGTAGGAACTGTCATTTTAACTATATAAAACTCTGCTTTGTTATTGTCACCGTCTAAATAATTTCTAGCGTTAACAATTATCGATTGTGGAGATCCGATATTTTCCAAGGTAACGGTGCCTACAGTATCATCACCAACAGCCCCATCATCTTCATAGATTTTATACATCCATGTGAAGCCAGGGCCAATGGAAGGTTGATCAACAATAAACATAAAGTACCCACCACTTGAACTAACTATCTTAGAAGCTCCCGTATTAATAGTGTCAGAGGTAATATAATCCCACTCTCCAGCACCAAAAGTAGTAAACTGCGATGAATTTTTTTTCAGTGGTATAGGTGATTCCTTAACCGTAATCGTTTCTTCTTCAAATCCTAATTGTGTATTTAGTCCATCATTATCATTTTCATTTTCAGTATACTCTTCGAGATTTTTGGCTGAAACTACTGTCGCTCCGGCATTAGCAATATCACTATTTGTAGAATCAATTTCTTCAGCGCTTACAGCAAATCCTCCCATTGTAAAAGTTGAGATAGCTAATAGAGATATAAGGGATTTTCTCATTTTTGGTATAGCTCCTTTTTATAGATATCATCATTGACATTAATAGTAGTATACGAGGTTATATCAAATTTTCAGGAAAAGGTTGGCCAACCCTATGTAAAACAATAACAATATTGTAATGTTATTTCCATAAAAATTGAAAAATTTTGAAGTTTTTATTTTTTGTGGTTGCTGGAACTGACGAAGGTATTTAATAAAGCAGCTAAATATTATAACTAACTTAGATTTGGAAATTAAAAATCTATAAAGGAGGTATAAGTTAATTACAGATTGGAGATATGTCTTACTTGATGAGGAACTAAGAATTACTCCAACATTTTAAATATTGGAATTGCAGGATTTAAGATGGAATGGAGAGGTGTTTCTTGATAATAGAGGTGAAAAGGCAGGCTAAATAAAGATCAACACCAAGTAAAAGATATAATATCTAAATATCAAAAATTTTATTCAATAATAGAATTAATATAAATAACAAGACAATAGCTACATCGTATATTCCCCACTTGTTTTTATTCTTTTCTGGTTTAGTCTGTTGTGTAAGTTTTCTATATACACTTTGAGCCTTCTTTTGTTTCTGATTTTTATTATCATTTTTAGACATTGAATTCCCTCCACTTTTAAGAACAAAGGTGATTATCCTTTGTATAAGGATTTTATATATTTTTTGATTTCCTAAACTTTAATAAATCTATTCATAACCCAGTACCACTAGCAAGCTCCCTTTATAGGTGATATTTTACCATAAATCAACTTTATTAAAGAATATTCAGTTAAATGTCACTCGCAGTTAGAAAATTTAAATAATCCCGTCTAAAAGACGGGAGCGAAGTGTGTAACTTGAGCCATTCAAAAGGTTTTATTATTACTTAATATTTATCTATTGTTGCTCCCAGCACAGATGCTCTTATAAATTCCAGCCCTTTTAAGCGTTCCAATTCCTCTGGAGTTCCAGTTAATACTGCACCACTTATCAACAACTCTCCATTAGAGGTTTTTGTATTTTCTCTAATAGTATTTAAGGCTTTTTTAATTGTGGAATTTGAATTACTAAGGTCCTCCATATTACTTAAAAATACTTGGCCGGTTTCTGTTGTGTAGGGGGAAGCTCCTGACACATCAAAACCGAAAGCATCTTCACCCCATTTGGTTTTTACACTAGCAACCTTTAATTTATTTATTTCTTCTTTCTTTGAATGGGATGTGGTATCAACCCATAACCAATTTACATTCTTGTACCCTAGCTGTTTACTGAGTTGTTCTAAGGTCATTGGTTGTTTAAATGAAACAGCAACTTCAATAAGTTTGTCGTTATCCAAGCCCAGGGCTATATCCAGTTCATTAGGAATGGGACTATATGAAACATCCGGGTAATAAAATTCTATTTCTCTTTCGTTATTGAAGTCATTATAACGGACTGTTCTTTTAGCTTCTTTATCCATCCTGTTTATTCCAGTCATTCCACTTCCTTGGCTAACTGTTTCTATGCTCCCAATTAACGGGATTCTCTTCATTTTTTTATCCCAAATTATATAGCGATCGCCAAGTTGCTTACGGTACTTAGTTTCTTCAGTAACACTAAACATATCATGAATATAATATGTTTCGCTGCTATGAACATTTGCGCCATACACCGTTTCTTTAAGTGAATTTTGTTGATGTTCATTTATTTTATTGTTTAGAATAGCTTGGCTTCCAAAAATAACAGCAGTAATTACAATTACGGTAGTAAGGAACGCAATAAAGACATATTTGAAGGTTTGTTTCATCCTGGTTTTCTTAAAAGCTTTTTGAACAGAGGGGCTGCTTGTAAAGTCAATTTCCTCGAAAGGTTCACTTTGCTCACTACTTTCATGTGCCTTATCTCTTGGATTTTTGTCACTCATTCTTTAACCTCCTTATAGAACTTAATGAATTGGTTCCGGGCCCGATGTAAATTTGTTTTCACAGTATCTATTTTCATATCAAGCAAAATTGAAATATCTTTATACTTTAAATCCCAATAATATTTAAGCAAAATCAATTCTTTATATTGGGGATTAATTCGAGCTAAAGTTGCCTGTATTTCTTCTTTTTTTTCATTTCCAAGTAAAAGGTCTTCAGGCAAATCTTTTGATAATAATTTTAAGTGTTCATCATTAAATCCAAGTTTTATCCTTTTTTTCTTTCGATATTGATCATGATGATAATTTAAGGCCACTCGAATGAGCCACCCTCTAATGTTTTGGGATTTTATAGAGTCTGAATAGGACAGAAATTTAAAAGCAGTCTCTTGGACTATATCTTGAGCATCAACATGTGAAATACCATGCTTTCTTAGATATTTATAAACCACATTTAATTCGCTGTTTAAAATCTTTGCTTGTTCTTGCTCAATCATTTCTGCCCCCTTTCCCATCAAACATAGGACGAATTAGTTAGCGAAAAGTAAACAATAACTTGAAAATAATAAAAAAAGAGTTGTCTTATCTTCTTCTTTTTTCAATAAAAACTCTTTTGTTTCGCTGCTATTATCTCTATAAGTGACATCAGCTTTTACAGCTGCAGTATTGCCTATTATATTTTCGTTGATCGGTTGGATGGTTTTATATTTATCTTGATAATCTTTAATGAAATCTCCAAAGCTGCCAGTATACCAAGGAACTGTTTCACTTTCAAATGCAGCTCTAATATCAAAAGTTAATAATTGGTTTGTTCCTTCCGCAGGGCTAAAATTAAGCCCATTCCGATCAATAATAAATTTGTTCTTGTGTTTAGATTCATTTTAATTCCTCCTTACACTTTTATCCTTTCCGCTTCACGATTAATAAAGTTTTTCCTTCACATTAATTCACTTTAAGTGTCTTCTATGATTGACCTAATACTAAATTCTACCTGAACTCTTATTATTCCTTGTTTAACAAACCTGCTCCTATAGTTCAATAAAAAGAACGGCTGTAATGGCAGCCGTTCTTTAAGTAATGCACCCTTTACTTTAAGTACAGGACTTCACAATCTTTTTTTACACCTCATTAAACTCAATCCCTAAATGTGTTGTACATACAAAAAGACGCCTTCTTATTTAATAAAAGCGCCCGAATGTTGAACAATGAAATATGCGAAAGATCGCTCTGCAAATACGTTCTAATTTATTTGACTAACACACCCGTTTAGCCATCCATAAAGCAGGAATATCACCCGCTTCACCATAGAGAATGAAAAGGGCTTCACACCGTCAATACTGCTTCTGCGGCTGAGCGAGAAAGTCGCTGAATTATGGTGCTTTAGGACCAATCAACGCCACCCCAAGAGGATTGCAACTTTCGCAACAGAACAATTTGGCCGAGATGATAGGTATCGTGCATCATGATATTGCTGAGTAAACGCTCAATAGAGTACCTGTTAGCTGCATACGGAGCTGTTAACTTTTCATCGTCAAGGTCCGCAATGACCGTTTTTAATTTATTCATGACTTCATTAAGGCGCTGCACTGTCTGGACCCACCCAATTTCGTCTTCTGGATCCCCCGGATTTCCAAAGGTTTCTTCGTTGTCTTCTGCCTTATGCGGATTCTCTGTGCCCTTAATTCGATGGATTACGTCTTCATTCCAAAATATCAAGTGGTTGACAATCTGCCAAATCGAATTGCTGATTCCCGAACTTGTCCATGCTGCCTCAGCTGCGATGACTCCATGAAGCGCCTGATCCATGGATGCAAACCAATCATTCTCATGGCAATGCATGTCGAGTTGTTCTAAAAACATTTTGGTTACAACTTGCATACAACCAATCTCCTCACTGTTTAGTGTAATCTTTCAAAGTTAAAAGACAAGAAAAAATATGACTATAGTATAAATTAATCGGTCCTAAAAAGGTAAAAACCAAATCCATAATCACTATGACTTATTCGGCTCATCCAGCTTTTATTCCTTCATCATGACAAATAAAGTACCCTATAAGGCAGACTTTTTTAAGTTTTCTCCGTATAGTATTTTATAAATTGCCTCAAAAGAAACATTATACTCATTGGCAAGTATTTTTATAATTTCATGTACATTTCCTTCATATTTTGGATTTGGAAGTGCCATTTTGTATGTTATTTTGATTTCCTTAATATCGTATATCTTTAATCCTGTAAATTTAACCACATCCCCCTATGATAAAAATCCTTGTTACAAGTTTATGAATATTCCCACCATTTCAAATAATTTTTAGCGGTATTTGTCGAAATCTTTCTTTTGAATTAAGATATACCAGTCTATCATAATACGGAAAATGCTGTGGAAAACCTTATGAAAACCACACCCTTTTCCGTTTCTATATTATACAAGTATTAGGGCTGAGAAATAACCTCTTTTGTCTCTCCTGCCATTCGTTTTATCGCTTCCATAATCGTTGGCTCAGGATCAACGGGCTTTCCATTGATATTGACTTGGAAATGGAGATGCGGACCTGTGCTATGCCCCGATGTTCCCGATTCGGCAATTTTGTCGCCAAACTTCACCTTATCCCCCACTTTAACGTGAAATTTATTTAGGTGAGCATAGATTAAAAGTCTGCCGTCATCGGTACGAATGCGAACAGATTTTCCAAACGAAACCTTACCTTCGTCTTTCACAATCTCGACGGTTCCATCCGTAATTGAGGTGATGGGAGTAGACATAGGGACCGCAAAATAAATCCACCCCCTGCAAGAGGATGGGAGGTAATGAAATGAGTGATTACAAAACAGGAAATTCTAATTCTGCCTATACACATGACCCAAATGTAGGGAGAGTTGTTCAGATTGCGGTCAACGTTTAGAGTCTAATGAAACGTTTGAAGCCTATGGCAGAATTTATTGTGGACCATGCTATCAGTCCAAATAAGAGCTAAAATGATAAAAAAAAGAGTCCTGATCTGATCAGGACTCCCAAAGCAAATTGAATTAAGGTGTAACTCCAAGTTCTCTTAAAATATCATCTAATCTTTTACTCTTCACTTTATCTGCAGGTTTTGGCGTGTTTTCTACATCTGGATTTACTTTTAAGTAGTTGGTTTTGACAAATCCGATGTCTGTTGCATTAACAATACCATCAAAGTTAATATCTGCTTCGCGTTTATTTGTGCCCCAAGCTTCTTGAATCGCCAGTGCATCGTAAATGTCGATTACTTGGTCTTGGTTTACATCACCTGCTACTGCTTCTTTGTTGTCAATGTACATATATTGCCCATACCACACACCGTTGCGTAAGAAGCCAACTTTTTGATTTTTTTGTATCGTAATAAAGTGCCCGGGTAGGTGTACTTCTTTGGTAAATAGTTGATCGGTTAACGGAAGCTTAGTCACAAGGAACTCTGGTTGGAATCTGCTATTTATAGTTGCATCGTAGACTTTACCCATAGCATCGGAAAAGATTACTTTAGCCCCAGCTTGAACCCAATCTTTTTTATACCAGGCTATAACTTGACCCGATACATACCTTCTAAAACCTTCTGCTGTAAGATAGCCAAATGCTTCAGAGAAAGTAGGGGTGACGTTCCAAGAAAATGGTGCAAAGAAGAGATTGGTTGATGTGCCCGCTTCATTCACATAAGAAACATTTGCATTAAATCCTGCTACTGTAGTGTAAGCAGTATCTTTCACCTTAATAGTTACGTCTACAGCAGGGATTTTGCCAGAAACTTCTTTCGTAGACGCTACATCTAGTTTGATCGATGGTTTTCCATTCGTATAGGTAACGGTTACTGTTCCTTCACCAAACTCACTTAATGCTGCATTGGGTTTTGCCTCAACCACTTCTAGTTGAGTGCCAAATTTAGGAACATAAGAGTTATAGTCTAACAAATTCCAAGTGGCTGACTTTAATTTTTGTACATTGTCCAGTGTGAGGGTAGTGGTAATCGTTTCCCCTAATGCGATCGATTTTTGTTTACTGGTTCCATAAGCAAATGGAGTACCTTCTTTAACAAAGTAGTAGGCTTTCCTTCCACCTATGTTCCCACCTCCATCAAATCCATCCATCTTAAAGCTTAGGACCGGAGTTTTTTCATCCATCAGTATTTCTTCTTTCCATTTTCCCGCTGTGTCCATACGGGCAGTGCTGGATACTGGACTGTTTCGGTACCACGAGATCCAGTTTTTGGATTGGTCGACTGCCATCCCTGCTTGTTTTGCCGCTTCAATTTCTTTGTCATAGATTTGCACTTCAAATGGATAAGTAGTTTGACCTGGTTTGTACTCAAGGATCGGAGACTCTTGATCCAATGAGCTTGTAAAAGTAGGTTGATCAATATCTACTAATAGATCGAAGGATTTGGTAAGAACTTTGTCAGCCTCAGTAGTCGTAATCGTTTTCAGTTGGTATTGCCCCGGTTTTGCTTGTACTGTTTCTGTGGAGATTCCATCGGCTGTAAACGGATAGTAGTTTCCATTAAACATAGCTAGGAAATAGTTTGTATCGACGTTTTTTCCAACCAGATTGTGTCGTCCAACGAAACCAAGCTCTTGCCCCGATTTCCGGTCTACTAAGATCATGTCCATGGTTTTCATCGGTGATTTCAAGTTCATTAGCGCATTTACCAAAGAATGTGTATTAAATTTGCCATAGTGATCATAGCGATAGTAGGCTGGAGAAATGATATTACTATCTCCGATATCCAGTGCTTTGAAGTTGTCTTCCGCTGTACGAACACTAAATGGAATCCGATATTGCTCGGTTTGATCCTCTTGGTTGGTCACTAAGAGGTAACCTTCGTAAATTCCTTCAGCAGCAGCTTTAGGTACTTCGATGGTAACATGTAGACTTTCGGTAGAAGCTGGATCCACTGTTATGGTTGGGTGGAATTTCACTTGTACCTGGTTGGCTACGGCATCTAGGCTACCTTTCACCGCTTGGAACTGAACGTTCAAATTGAAATTCTTTACTTTATCAGTTAGGTTTTGAAATTTCAACTTTTTGGTAACGCTAAGATCTTCACCTGCATAATGAGTGCCAAACGCAATGCCACCTGTTTTTTCTTTGATAGTAGTGATTCCATCAGCGTTAGGAACTAGGGTGGTATCCTGTACTTGAATCTTCATCCCCGTATGAACGGCTTGATAAGGATCCACGCGTCCTGCTCCCACTTCAAATACACTGTAGGAACCATTCAGTGGATCAGCCGTGTTCATCATGATTGTTTTTACATCTTCAGGCTGTAACGTTGGATTGACTTGTAATAAGAGTGCTGCTACACCAGCCGCATTTGGCGTCGCCATGGAAGTACCTGAGAGACGAGCATACGCATATTTGTAATCGGTTGGTGCGTCATGGTTCCCTATGTAAGCGGGTACAGAAGACAACACACTGACTCCAGGAGCGGTGACTTCTGGCTTGATGTCATAGGTTCTTTTGGCTGGTCCACGAGAACTGAAGTCAGCTAGGGTGTCCCCTTGTGTTTTGGTTACAGTTAAATTACTAAATGTAAAGGATTTATTTCCTGCAGTTAGTTGCTCCTTCACCTTGAGTCCATCCTCTTGAGTAAGAGAGAAAGTAGGAATAAAGTTTTGATCTTCTCCCAAGTAAGCAGGAATATGGCCAGGTACGTTGTTATACATTAAGACAGCCGCCGCGCCATGTTGTTTCGCAAACTTCACTTTATCTGTAAATGCATATGTTCCCCGAGCAACGAAAGCGATTTTGCCATTCACATCTTTGCCCGTGTAATTCGCGTTACCACCAAGACCTACGTCTACTATATCTAAACTTTTTCCTTCTAGAGTAGATAGGTTATCAGTGAAGGATTTCGCCATGTTACGCAGTTCCAGCCCACTGAGTGTTCCGATCGCCCCTTTCATGGACGAATGAGAAATGGATACATCACTGGCTCCAACGGTGAGAGCGAGTGCAGCAGTTCCAGGAGAGCCGAGAGTGTAAGAGTTAAGTCCTGAGTTACCCGCAGCCACCACGGCAGTGGCACCACTTAATACCGCATAGTTCACGGCTGTACTCGTTGGAAAGTATGGATCGTTAATTCCTGCTCCCAAGGAAATGTTAAGGACATCCATGCCATCGGCAACGGCTCGGTCGATCCCCGCCATTACGGCTTCCGAAGTACCGCTACCATATGGTCCAAGGACACGGTACGCATAGAGGTCAGCATCTGGAGCGACTCCTTTGACAGAGACTTCACTATCGTTTTTAGCTTGACCGACGATGATTCCAGATACGTGAGTCCCATGCTCCGTGTAGTAGGAGATTCCGCTATTGAATTCCGGGTCATCTGACTTTTTCCAATCTGCGTAGGTGGTTTCCATCGGATCGTTGTCATTATCGACAAAGTCATAGCCACCTTTGAAGGCATCTTTTAGATCAGGATGATTGTAGTCGACCCCTGTATCGATGACCCCTACTTTTACGCCTTTCCCTGTGATTCCTTCCGCATGAAGCTTGTCTACTCCTACAAAGGGAACACTAGGCGCTTGCGTCGAAGCGTTATTAGATTCTTCCTGTGCGATGGAAGGGGGCTCTACCGTAAAGGTGATATTTTTGTGTACGGATTGGACCACTTCCGATTTCATCAACGCCTCTACTTGGTTCGCAGCAAGGGTAAGAGCCACCCCGTTATAAGAAGTTTTGTAGGAATGGGTGATTTTATAAGAAGGTTCTGCACTTTTGACTTCTGAAGAAGAAGTGGAAGCAGGTAAGATTTTTTCCAGATCACTTTGGAATGTGGAATGTTCTTGATCTACCTGTTCGTTGGCTTCTTGTTTGGTTACTTTTTTGCCTTTCAGAGCGGCCTCTAATACAGCTACTTTGCCTGGCTTGGACTTAAATTGTACGATAACAGAAATGTCTTTGTCTGATTTCAGATCTTCATCAGAAAATCCCTGCAAGCCATAGTTTTCTGTCATCTCGAGTTGGTTTAAGGCTGCTTGTTGTTCTGGGGTGAGCGATGCTAAGATTTGTTCTGCTGATTTACCAGTTGCACCCGAAACATGTCCGATCCCAAACTGGACGGATGGGAAAAGTAAACCCAATGATAAAGCAATGGCAGTTGAAGTTTTCGATGTTTTGCTATACCAACGATATTTTCTCTCTTTCATAGGCTCCCTCTTTCTTGCTAAGAATTTGTAAAGATCGTAACGAAATTATTGTAGTAAAAGCGTAAAAAGCGATAGAACTGAGAAAGTGCGCTTTAACAATTTTGATTTCAACAAAATTCCTCCTGAATTTTTCAATTTGGCATTAGAGCCATCTGCCCGAGAATATTATTTCTTCTAAATCACATCCTCTTCCCTTCTGTCTGAAAATTATTGTAATTCACATTGTACCTACTCCTTAGAACAGCTTCAATTGGGGGATTTCCATGTGATTCCATTGACCCATTCATCTAAAAAATATTTTAAATACGTGTCAAAAAAGCACGAAAACCTGCGAAAAATAGCATATTTTCAAGGTGGATGGGTGAAATTTTGTAATAAATTATCAAGTTATGAATGCAATACATTTTAACCTTGGGGGAAAAGACTGAAAATTGAAACCATTCTATCGATTCTTACGATTTTAATAGAATCAAATCGATAGATAGTACTAGGGACTCGTATCGAGGAATAGAAGTTTAACCAGGACATTTGTACCAAAATCACCATTCGTGATTAATAGAACTAACTGTCTATGAATGCTGCTTTACTCTGAATGTAGATTACAATTAAGGGAAATTTTAAAAATCAATTAGTGTTAGGAGGATTTAGGGTGAAGTACTTATGTATCAAATTCTTTAATCATTGCATGTGTCAAACAAAATTTCAGTAAGTGATGGGTAGTCGTTGCACCACCTGGTTCAACTGGCACTTCGATCTTATTAGCAATGGCCACAAAGCCAGAACAAGAACCATTTGTCGGTAATCAAACTGGTGGAAGAGTCTGGTTATTACTTCAGGATTTTTAGATGTTGTTTCATCGCTACAAGCAACTAATAACATTAAAGAAAGCAACACAATAATATATTTCAAATTTCCCACCCCTTTAGTAATTTGTCGTTAAGATTACTATAAAGGTTTTACTAACCTGCTCCCTTATTTCCCGAATGCACCCAAAATAAAAACTGAAAACATAAAGTAGTGAATAAGAACTTGTATGTTTTCAGCTTATTGATATTGTCTGTTATGGGAGATAAGCCCACCGTTAGTGATTAGATTGCATCATTTTTATCATTTCAGAAACACAAGTTATTTCGTCTCCAGAGTTCAATATGATTGTAGTTTTTATACGTTTATCCAAACACTTCTCAAACTCAATCGAATGAACATAAGAACCACTTCCCCAGGGCTCAACCATTGGAACATGAAAATCACTTACAGCCTTAAATAACAGTACAATTTACTTTGAGTTAATTTGGTTAATGACCGCGTTAACTAAATGAACTTGGGCTTCTTTTTTACTGTAATTAACGAGTATATTTTGAAGTTCACAGTCGTAAAAATAAGGTTTTTCTATTTCCTCGTAATTGTCTATCGAATAAATCGTCATTTTGTAATACACCAGCTTGAACACTAGTCGAGTAGAAGGGAGCCTTTCTACCTTGCGGTAAATTGTACTCCTCCCCCCTCACAGAACCGTGCTTGCGCTATTAACGCACACGGCTCCTCCAAATTATCATTTACAGAATGTGGCTAATTTCTTTTCTTAAATCATAAATATTCACTTTGATTCTTGGTAAAGGTAGTGGAAATTTCTTAAGAAAGAGCCTAAATTTATCCCAAGTAAAGGATTTCCTTTGGCTTCTTCTGTTTAGCCATTTAAATAGTAAGCACTCGATTTTCTCTTTAAAGTTGTTAACAGTTTGGGTATTATCTGTGATGCAATAATAGTTGTAATAACCTATTAGTGAGCGTTTAAATCTATCCATAATCATATGAATATCTTTATTCCTATTATTCTTCAGCCATTCTTTAGTTTCTTTTAGTTTGCCCTGGACTTTCCTTTTGCTGGTTTTCCGCTTTACTCGAAACTTCCCGTGTTTACTTACACCACAATAGTGTGTAAATCCAAGGAAATCGAAGGTATCCGGTTTGCCAATCCCCTCACGTTTTGCATTCTTTTCCGCAAACCGTCCGAAGGGAATTATTTTAGTTTTATCCTCGGCTATATCCAAGTTAAATTTCTTTAATCTCGCTTTTAATGAATGGAAGAATTTCTGGGCTTCACTTTTATTCTGAAAACAACAGACAAGGCAAGTAGACCACTGGAACTTCCCCAGTAGCCCCTCTCAGAACCGGACGTGAACCTCTCAGCTCATCCGGCTCCCATTATTCAGCCGTAGGCTTAATACCTAATTCCCAATGTTTAAAGAACTTGGGATTTTGATTTGCAATTCTACCTAAGAAATATTCTGCTCTTTTCTTGTGACGCGCTAACCTTTTGTATTTCTTCCTTGCCCACATTATTAAGGCTTTGTTGATGTGCCTTAATGTTGAGTACATTTCGGATTTGTAGAACTTGCCATAGAAGTTTACCCAGCCTATTATCTTTGAGTTAAACATATTGGATAGGTCCGAAAGGTCCTTTTCTGCTTTCAACTGTAATTTCCAGTCCCTTACTTCTTGCCGAATTGATTTCTTAGATTTGTTACTAATCGCAGGTGTAAAGTTGATAAAATGCTTTCCCCATCTATTCTTAGAACGTCTTGGTCTGAACGTATATCCTAGAAAATCAAACGAAATATTTTCGTGATATTCTTTCCTATCTTCATCTTTACAATATACAATTCTTGTTTTGGTTGGATGTAGTTCAAGCTTACATTCGTTCATCCTATTGTTTAATGAATCAAGCAATCTAACTGCTTCAGCTTCTGACTTGCAGTGAATGACTGCATCATCTGCATATCTTGCAAATGGATTATTAGGATGATTAATTGTCATCCATTTATCAAATGTGTAGTGTAGAAATAGGTTCGCAAGAACTGGACTTATGACTCCACCTTGCGGTGTGCCAGCGCTACGTTCTTTTACACCTTCTTTAGTTTGAAAAGGTGCCTTTAGCCATCTTTCAATATATAGCTTTACCCATTTAATATTAGTGTGCTTTTCCACTGCTTTCATTAATAACCCATGATCAATATTGTCGAATAAGCCTTTAATATCGAATTCTAGAACCCAGATGTATTTCCAACACCTTTTGCGGGTTATCTCTAACGCTTGGATGGCGCTTTTATTAGGTCTGTAACCATAAGAATCCTTATGAAAGTAAGGTTCCACCGAGGGTTCAAAATACAGTTTCACAACCATTTGTGCAATTCTATCTGTAACAGTTGGAATTCCTAGTGTTCTGGTGCCACCAGCTTTCTTTGGAATATCTACGGCTTTAACAGCTGGAGGGAAGTAACTTCCCGAAGACATTCTGTTCCATAGTTTATAGAGATTATCCTTTAGGTTCAGTTCGAATTCTTCTATTGACTCTTCATCAATTCCTGCTGACCCTTTGTTTGCTTTCACTCTTAGAAAGGCTTCATAAACCACCTTTTTAGATATAGCATATGACTTTGTTTTATTCATAAGTTCCTCCCACTAAGATGGTTGACTTGCTAATAAAACTGAATAATATAACCCCTTTGCTCCACCTCCGTTAGGAGGTTTCTTTGCTACTACGAGTTATTCCGCCCCTATACATGGCATTGGTACTCTGATTCTTGTGGGTCTTCCACTTGAATTTCTCCCTTTACATCCATGTCGTAGGTTCCCACGTTCCACACTCAAGCCTATATTAAGTTCACGCCGCCTTTATACCGGTCACCGAACGGACAGTAAACAGGTTTCCTCCGAACTTATCCTGAGTTAACGACTCCCCCTCAGTTTTGATGACGTCCCTACGCTTTCGATACTTCCTCAGCGGTTCAATGGTTTTCGTCTCCTTAATATGTACCTGACAAAGTCCTGCTCTGCCTTTTCCTTAACGCTCAATACCATAGCTTTTGACTACAGCACCTTAAGGTGGTTTGCAATCTCTACCTGTATAGCGATTGCGAGAGGCCTACTCTCATCTTAAGTGCAGCATAGCTTTCTAATGTGCTTACGCACACTTTAGTTGCTTTCGTGGCACACAATCATCTGCGTATCTCACTATAAATGCCTGACCTTTACATTGTTTCCTAACCACTTTTTCAAACCATAGATCAAGAACGTAATGGAGATAGACATTGGCTAATATCGGAGATATCACTCCACCTTGCGGTGTACCACTGTCTGTCTTGTATTTCTTACCTTCTTCCATGTATCCACCTTTAAGAAACCTGCTGATTATTCTCAGTAGGTTAGGGTCAGTGATTCGGAGTTTCAAGAATTCCAACATCCATTTGTGGTCAACGTTATCGAAGAAGCCTTTAATATCTACATCTACTACATAACTTACTGCTCTCTTTTCAATATAATGATTCAGTATTTTCAGCGCATCGTGGCAGTTTCTATTTGGACGGAACCCAAATGAGCAGTCTAAAAAATCATTTTCATAGATGGCATTTAGTATTTTCGTGATGCCTTTTTGAACAATTTTATCTTCATGTTCCGGTATTCCCAATGGTCTCATTTTGTTTGAGTTGAACTTTGGGATATACATTCGTCTTACTGGAACAGGTCGATAACTTTTGCTTTTAAGTCTACTTACTAAGTCCTCTATGTTTTCTTTCAAGCTGTCACTGTATTGTTCTTTTGTCGTTCCATTAATACCAGTTGCCTTTTTATTAGGCAGTTCATGATGACACTGAGTTAGGAATTGCGTATTCAATAAATGCGCAAGAGATGTGAATTTCATTTTAGGCTCGGATTTTGCTAATTCTGCTATCCTTAGTAGTTTTGTTTCCATTTATTATTCCTACCTCTGTGTGTAGTAAATGTGTCCCTAGTAAGGGTGATAACTGGTAGCTAGCCTTCCCTCCATCGGCATTACCCAACTTCATTGGTACTACGCTGCTATCCGACTCCCTACAATCGGCATTTGGTTTCCTTGCTTGTTATCACTTGTAGACCATACTCTTCAATAGAAAAGACCGGTAGGGTCTCCCGAGTTGCCGTATCATATCGGTGTGTAACGTGCCAAGGTCTCTGACTCCAGAGAGGTCTTACCCTTCTTGCCTTTGACGAAGGATAAAATGTAGCTTTCTGCACGCAGGTAAGGCATCAGCCCTCTCGATTTACTAACGTTTATGGAGCTCAATCCCTTCAACCATTTGGCTTTCGGCCCGCCCCCTAACTGTCTACGCTTAAAGACTAAAGTTACCTTTAGCCCTCCAAGACTCGCTACGAGCGAATGGCTAGTTCTTACTCGGCGGGAATCCCACCCGCTATATGATACGACCTAGGCTCGGCCGCACACCTGCCCTGTTGGTTGAATAAGAAAAACGTTCCTACATTTGCGTAGGAACGTTCAAAAACATTTACTTTTCTGCTGAGATTATTAAGAACATAGGTCTACGGAGCTCATCTTTCATTTCCGGAATACTGATTAACATATCCTCAGAGGGAATAGGTTCCTTAATTGTCCTTATATTAAAACCAGCATTAATTAAGGAATTGATATAAGTTGAAAATGTACGATGGTATTTTAGAACGTTTTCAGTTAGAAATGTTGTTTCACGTAATCCTTCCAATTGGTAATTATCAACTGCCCAATGCAGACGATTCCCTTTGTCATCATGATACCAATCTTGTTCGTTCCGAGAAGTGAAAATTGGATGTTCAACAGAAAAGACAAAAGAACCTCCAGGCTTTAAACAATCATAGACCTTCTTACAAATTGCTTCAAAGGACTTAATATAGTGAAAAGCCAAAGAGCTGATGACAACATCAAATGGAGAGTCTGAAAAATCAATGTCTTCAATTGGCATTTTAATGTATGAAATGAAGGGATCATGAGTCATTTCACGAGCTTGTTCAAGCATTTTTTCAGATATATCTACTCCAACAACAGACCTTGCTTGCTGTTCACGAGCATAACGGCAATGCCAACCGAAACCGCATCCCAAATCAAGTACACTTTTATTTCGGAGTTCGGGTAAAAGTTCTTTTAATACGTGCCATTCTCCTGCAGCTTCAAGTCCTTTGACTGAACGTGCCATTTTTTTATATGCAGAAAAGAAATTCAAATCATCATACTTGTTTTGCTTCATTTTATACAACTCCTAAAATATTAGTTAGCCTCCTAAAATTAAAACAACATCTATTTCAGGAGGCTATCTATCTCCTTCTAACCATTTCTTTCACCTCATTAAAAATACTGTACCTAATTTAACACATTTCTTATTGAACAAACCTGCCTCGTTTGTTCAATAAGGACTTCAACAATAAAGGCGGTTAATCCTTCTGGACCAACTCACCCATTAGCCTAATAAGAATTTCTCTTCTTTTCCAGCGTATCACTTAACTGTTCAAAGTTTTTTACTGCATCAGGTAATGATAATTGCTTTGCTAATGAAGTTCCCTTCTGTATAGAATTCCTTGCTTTTTCAAGTAAACTTGCTTTTATTTGAGCATCCGCAAGTGTATACAAATGGAACCAAGCATCCATTGTTGATATTTTACCGTTATAAAATTTTTCAATTACACGATAGTATCTAGAGTATAGTTCTTCATCTAGGACTACCCCTGTGTTTGGGTCTCCCAAGTTTTTCCCACTTTTCATTTTCTTTTCTTAATACTACTACGCCATATTGTGAAGGATTAGGTTGTTCTTTTGCCTCTATTTCATAAGTAATAATAATCTCTTCTTGTCCATCTTGGTTAAAGTCATAAAACTGATATGGTTTAGTTGACTTAGGTTCTTTAGGACTTACCATTATTGAGTTTGGTGGCACAAAATTATTGATAATTTCCATTAGGACTTTATTTGATTTTTCTTCAGCGTGCGTCTCATTCAATATTTATCTGATTTTCTCCGCCAGCTCTAAAATAATCCCCTCTGGACCACGAACGTAGCATAACTTATAACTTTCTTCAGATTGCTGTATCTCACTAAAGATTTCGGTGCCCCTCTTTTTCAATTTTGCAACAATAGCTTCAATATCTTCAACAGCAAAGCAAATATGTCGGATACCCAGCGTATTTGCAAAATGTTGCTGAATATCTTTTTCATCTGATGGTCTATAAAATTTGACTAACTCTAACCATGCCTGACCATCTGGCATCCCCAATCCTACACATGCCGTTTTAACATCATTAAGCCCAACTATTCTATCCAACTGTTCTCCATCCAATTCCCATTCCGCTTGCACTTCAAGTCCTAAATCAAGAAAAAACGCTTTAGCCTCTGAAAGATCATTTACGTTTAAACTCACATGATCTATTCTATTTATCTTCATATCTTATACCTCCTATGTTCCTGTTATTTTCAATACCTGTATTCGTGTAAGGTTTGTTTAAATTTCTAATTCGCTTAAAACAGGAAGATATCCTTTTTCAACAAACCTCCCTCAATAAAAGAAGCGTACACACCCGATTACTCCTGATTTCTTAGATTTTCATAGCTATTTACCTGCCGGTAAATGGGTTACAGTTNCCTACACTTCTTTTTACGGATTTTCTTAAATGGATAAGCAATTCATCTTCTGTGAAATTTGCTATTTCATGCGGTAGAGCATAAAGCCGTAAGAATTGTAATGCAGCCTTGCCCTCCCACTTCTTAAAGACCTTAAGGAATTCCGGAAAGTACCGGTCAATCCAGTTATGCACCTGGCCCTGGACCGTTTGAAGGTCCTCGGTTAAAAGATCGCGTATTTTCTTTGCCACACGGAGTTCGGCATAAACACCTTGCGGTATGGTAGGTTCGGCGTATCTTCCGTCCTTGACCAGTTGGGCAATGACCTTGGCATCTTTTACATCATTTTTAGTTGGAGAATTATCATCAAGTTCCTTGCTTTTCTTTACGTGCAAGGGATTTACAGCTACAAACTTAATCTCGTTCTCTTTTAAAATATGAGCCAGGTTAAACCAATAATGACCTGTTGGCTCCATACCGACAATCACTTTCTCCATACTATGTGCTTTCTTCGTTTCCGAAATCCAATGAAGAAAATGCTCAAAACCTTCTTTTGTATTTTCAAAATAACAAGGGGATCCAAACTCCATTCCCCTGAAATCCTGGGCACGTGCCACATGCTTGAATTTCGCGATATCCACCCCTATAATCAGGGTGTAAGGAGTAATTTGAGCAATCTTCTTATTCTGGTTATAATTCATTTTAAAGCCTCCTGGTATTTGAGTAATGTCCTTTTCGCTTGCCGGCTTCAGGACTCTTTCATTCTACCAAGAGGTTATTTTTTTGTTCAAACTCCATTTTCCTTCATTACAGGAATGCTGCCCCGTTTGTTAAAAAAGAAAAAGCCACCTGATTTGGCAGCTGATCTTGAATGTAAGCACCCTTTACTTTAAGTCCATTTTTTCACAATTTATGTATTCCTTAATAAAACCTCTATATTCATCTGTTAATTCTTTTGGCATATTATTTAAGGAAAAATACTGCATTTTTTCTGACTCGCTATAATCTATCTTCATCTCTCCACTTACATCTTTGGTATAATAAACAGCTGTTAACGAATATAATTCGTCACCATTTGGAACCTTTAAGTAATATTCAGAACCAGAGAATACATTAAGTAATTTTAAGTTTTCAACTACTAGCCCTGTTTCTTCAAAAACCTCTCTTTTTGCTACCTCTTCAAAACTTTCTCCCAAATCCATTAACCCACCAGGTAAACCCCAATAACCATCGTGTCTTTTTTGCAGTAGTACTTCATTTTGTTCATTTAAAATGATAACAACAGATCCAGGTAAAATAATAGGTCTATGCCCTATATACTGTCGTAAATATTTATAGTATTCCATTTATTACTTCTCCCCTGCGACTGGTTTCCAATAAATTCTATACTTCAACTTGCAGTTTGTTTTTTCCTTCTTGTTGAAATAAACTCCTTCTTAAACAAATCTGCCCCTTTAGTACAATAAGAAAAGCCGCCTTAGATGGCACAGCTGGTTCTTTAAGCAATGCACCCGTTACTTTAAGTATAGGTCTTCACAATCTTATTTAACTATCCATCAATTATTGTTAATTAACTTATGCCTGATCTACTTCATACAATATTCAAGAAACGGAGTTGATCTAATGGCAAAATGGATTGATGTATCAACATCAAAACACCAATTAAAACTTTTTGATCGTCACAGGCTTTTAAAAACTTACCCAATTGCAGTTGGAAAAATATTGTCACCAACACCTACAGGAACATACACGATTATCAACAAGGATCCTAATCCTGGAGGGCCATTTGGAGTGCTATGGATGGGATTATCAAGACCTCATTACGGTATACATGGAACAAATAATCCATCTTCTATAGGCAGGAATGTCTCGCATGGATGTATTAGAATGTTTAACCATGATGTTATAGAATTATCATCTTTAGTTCCAATTGGTACGAGCGTTTTTATTCATAAATGACTCTGTAATTACGGTTAAGTTCAACATAAATAAGAGAGGTATTTTCCTTCTTTCCCCTTTGACTAGCCTATCACTTTAGTTTATCAAAACATAATGATCGCCGCAGCGATCATTATGTTTTTTTATCTGCCGGCTCCCCCCAACTTGAACTTAAGCTGGTTTAGTTTAAGTGTAATCCTTCACAATCTCTTCTACACCTTAATATAACTCCAATCCCTAATAAGTGTTGTTCCAGAATCCAGTACAATACAAAAAGACGCCTTCTTATTCAAGAAAAGCGCCCTTTAACGGAACAAAGAAAAAATTATATTAGCTGTATTATGGAATATTAAAGTTTTAATAGGGTATGGAAACGATTCGAGTAATGAGGGCAACTATGGAAAATATTCATAGTGATCCCTAGTCTATCATGTAGTGTTCCTGTTGTAGTTTCTAACAATTTCCATTTCTTTATTTTTTAGTGTATGGATAGTGTATCACTCAACAAGCTGATCCTCAATAAAACGCATCCTCTTAATTACCTTTCCTTCCTTACTTTTATCATAAACATTGTATTCTTTTTGTGGTTCAGCATCTGACCAAATGATCGATGCAATGAGATCATTTTTATGATGTTCCATCCGATCCGTATTCATGTAACTGTCATCAGGCTGCCAGTCTCTTGGCAAATCGTCACTTTCCCTATAGAAGGACATATAAAAAATCCTATTTTTTCCTTCTATTACTTTCATTTCACCTTCAACTGGATGATTCTTACTGTATTTTTTAACTAATTCTTTCAAATCTTTTAAATCTTTTGGTGGATTCAGAATCATGTAATGCTTTCTAAGAGTTACCACTTCTTCCTCTTTTTTACCAACGATTTGTTCTGTATTGGCAATTTCGAAAATCTTTGTTTCCCCGCTTGATTCCTCATTCTTTGTACATCCAATTAAGTATAATGGAATGAAGAATATACCAATAATCAAAACTAGAATTTTTAAATTAACTTTAATTGCTCAATTCCCCCTCGAATGGTATATCCATTTCCATTAAAGTAACAAAGGGTTTATATTCCCCATCATAATCTTCATGATGCTGCAAAACAAACCAAGCACGAAATCCTGCTAAGTTGACATACACCTTCTCCACATCTGGCTGATCTAATCCAAAATGATCATATAAACGAACATGCATGACACCTTTAAAGTGATTGTTCTCTACTGAAAAATCTTTTACGGATATCGTATTCCCCCAAGTATCATTTACTGTAATTGTAAGTCCGCCTATTCTATCATCCCAAGTGCTAAAAGTCGGGTAAGAAGCATTATCCTGTATATATTGATAAAATTCATTAGTTTCCTTTGTACTTTTATCAAACTGAAGTGCTGCCAAATTACCTCCATTTTTCTTTAGCTCATCAACTAAAGCATTTTTGACAAATTCAACATAGTCTTTTGTTGTCTCATGCTCACTCGCTTTTTTAGTTAAAGTCTGATTGCTATACGATGTACCAGTTCCATCCTCAAAATGATCAATCATATCTAAAACGACATCTTCCATTTCTCCCGTAGAAAACAAGCTTGTGGACATTGTCTCGAACTCATCAAAGAGAATACCTGGGAAATATGATTCAAGTAATTGAAAATGGAACATCCAGCTAATGTCAGTCATTTCATCTCCTGTATAATCATTTGTTGTCATATCATTCGCTACATTTCCATTTTCATCATAGCCTTCTGGTCGATCTGATTGAAAAATGACTAAATTGGATAAATTAGCGTACAACGGTTTTGAATCCTCATTATCAAAAATTCCATCACCATCACTATCTTTTTGGTCTGGTAAACTGGTTGGAAAGAAACCTTCAAAATGAATCGTAATTCCAAAAATCTCAAACGTGAATGTTCTGAATGGACCCATTTCTTGCCCATCGGTTAATCCATCTTCGTCACTATCTTTCATGTCAGGATTAGTGTAGATTATACCATATGGTGTTTTCATTCCTTCCGTTTCATAGGTATCGTATAAGCCATCCCCATCTGAATCTATCTCTTCGCCACCTGAACCATCGCTTTTTACCCCAAGCTTCTTTGAGGAGTCAGTTTCCTTACTCCAAAGCTCCAGCCATTTTTTCTTATCAACAATCATAAATTCACTAAGCTGAGTAGTTTCCACACTTATTGTATTCTTACTTGTATCTAACACAGCGTTAAGGCTTTCAAACATTTCCTCATCTTCATTATACCAAATGATGCCTAAATCATGTTCCGATGTGTCTCCAAGCTGTGCTTCATCATAAGTAAACTTAAGGCCTGCTTTATCAAATTCTGATTGAGTCTTGATCCCTACAGGAAAACCAATCAGACCGTATAAATTAGCTGTTTTAATATTGCCTTTGTTTGCTGTAATTCTAGTCGTTTTATTTATATTATCCGTTGCACTAAAACTAACCTCTACACTAGTAATTTCTGATTGATCAGGCTGATTCAATGATTGACTAATAGATTGTTTATGGAGTTCTTGTGAATCCGTGATCTCGTCATTATCACTGTCTGCAGTATTCGGATTTGTCTTTAAAGCAAATTCATCCCCATCACTTAATCCATCGCTATCTGTATCATCCTTATTAGGTAATGAATCAAACTGTTGTATTTCAAATCCGTCAGTTAAGCTATCTTGGTCGGAATCTTTCTTCATTAAAGCTGTTTGATAAACCTGCTCGTCTTTATTATTCAGGCCGTCTCCATCGCTATCTTCATCTGCGTCACTTATGCCATTATGATCTGTATCATATTTTGTTGGGGAAATAGATGATTTAATCTCATATTCAATATTGTCCTTTAAACCATCCCCATCTGTATCCGTTTTAAATGGATTCATTCCCTCTTGGAATTCTATTCCATCTGTTATCGTGTCACCGTCCGTGTCAGAGGTAGATTCAAAGAATTCTGTGTTAAATGTATAGCCAGCTTTTTCAAGTCCGAATAACACTTGTTTATATGCATTTTGATAGGACTTTGATGCAGGGATACCTAGATCTTTTTTTAGAAACTCATTACCTTTTTCAGACATTTTCACAGCGTTATCCAAATGAGCTTTTATTTTATTTCCATTTTGATCCGATTGATCAGAGATATCTTTTAAGATGCCAATAGCATTTTTATTGACAATTTTATCCGATAAATAAAAATTAAAGAGTATATCTGCAAGTAATACTTCAGTTGGTTTATTAAAATCGTTATTTGATGCATAGCCCCATAGATATATTGTTAACCTATGTTTGATTTTCAAGAGCAGATCACTTTTTAGAACCACCTCTTTTAAATACTCCTCTTGAACTGCTTGTTCATATTGGTTAATCAATTGTTCAAACATTTCAAGTTCATTCATATCTAATTGCTTAAAGTCTCCGGTTTTATCAAGTTCCCCAATCAGAATATCTCGTGCATTAGAATCTAACTTAGCATTAGAATCTTTTATGACTGTTACGAAACGCTTTAATTCATTTATTGCAACCTTCTCATAGATTAATCCATCTCTGGTATCCTCATAGAATTCATATTCACTTAACCACTGTTTTACATTCTCCTCACTAGAAATCTTTTGTTTTCCTTGATTAGCATCGTTTATGCCCTTAGCCACCACTGTTTGCCCAATTCCGCCGAAAACAATTGCAAAGCTCAATGAAATACTCAGCATACTTTTTATTTTATTTTTCAAAATGAAAATCTCCTCTATAAAAATATTAATTTAACCTATAAAAATATAACGATATTGAGAGAAGCTGCATGCATTTACTATGGTGGATACTTATAAAACTTATGTGGTTTAATGATCGAAGCATACGATATAGTGGTTCCCATCCAAATAAATATTGTCAAAATCCTTGAGATAATGTCATTAAATCGACTCCTTTACAAGTGTTATTTTTCTAATAGCAACTAGTTGATACCTATCAAAAGTATATGATGGTAATATACCTAAACAATATGGATACTGAATTTTCTAAAAAATATTAAATCAGAAAGACATCTAATATTTAAGTGTCTTGTCTTTTTAAATTTACCGAACATAAATAAATCTTAGACACAATATATTTTCGGCCTGTAAACCAATGAATGAATCCCGTTTCGCTCCCCAACCGTTAATATGAAACGTGTTAGGGGGATGATGCTTTTTGGTCCTTAGACTGTGGCGGAAATGCAAAAAGCATTGAAGAGCATAAAATAAACAGAAACAGCTCTTATAATTCCTTGAGGGATAAATTCATTTTTTCTTTTTTCTCCCTAAAAAATAATCTTATCAACTAAGTATTAGTTTACAGATTAAAAATATGGATTATAAGGTAAATGTTTCCTATTTATTTTTATCAGACTTATGAATTAATGATCTTTCTTTAGAGATTGAACCTATATATAGCCAATTTTCTTTAAAACTTTTGTCCAAGAAAATGGCCCGATTGTTGAACACAAGTTAAACACTACTCTTCAACAAAGCTGCTCCTTTAGTTTAAAAAGAAAAAGCTGCCTGATTAGCAGCTGATCTTGAACATAAGAATCTGTAAGCTTCTGGCAGCTGATCTTTAATATGAGCACCTATAGTTCAATATGCTCTCCCTCAGATGTTAGTTTCACTACCTCAAAAGTTTCCGGAATGACTAGCTGTTCGAATTCATGAAATACCCTGTATTCGTCTTGACCCACTCTGCGAAAGTATACGGCTTTTGTCCTGTTACTTCCTCAACGGTCGACAATACCTTATGAGCGGATTGAGGCGGGTTAAGGTGCCAGTTAATCACATAGTCAATGGCATCCTCCTCAACACCCATCCTCCTCATCTGCTCACGTTCTTCTTCTTCAGAACTCTCAACAAATCTGATTTCCCGTCCGATAACCTTCCTAATAATCTGGACTTTATCTTGAACTGACACTCTCAGGACCTGTTAAGGTATATATTTTACCGGCATGACCGTCCTCAGTCAGTGCGCTGCTGCGACCCTTCCAATATCAGCTTCATGAACAGGAGCAATTGGTGATCCCCCAAACAGATCTCGAACCAGCCCCTCGGAGCGTATGGAGTTTGCCCATTTTCGTGCATTTGCCATAAATTCAAAGGCTTGAAGTTGAGTCCACTCCAGGGCACTTGCTTCAACAACACTCTCAAAGGGGCCCTTCTCGCCGTTCCATAAAACAGTAACCCCTCCTAATAAATAGTAATTTGCTCTTTCTATCTCCTCAATATCACTTATATTACTGCCTGTTAAACATAAAATTATCCAAAATCGTTATTTACTGGATTTATTTGAACGACAGCCTGGCTATTTTGCAGCCTGTCATATGTAGCTTTGGAATAAAGTTTGATCAAATTGACACAAATAACCTTGATAAACGAACAAAAAGAAAGAGCGTGTTTTGAAAAAAGATTGATCAAAACAAGCTCCTAATATATTCAATTGAATCATTCTTTTATAAAAAATTTGATCCTTTCAGTGACCCTTATGCATACAGATAGGTAAGGGTTTGAAGTTATCGCTCCCTTGCTAATCTGTTATTTGGAAATTTCTTCGAGGATTTTATTAGCTTCTCTAATTCCTGAAAGATACGCCCCATGAACAGTGGTTGGAAAATCAGTTACAGTGGCTTCTCCAGCAAAAAATAATTTATTGTTAACTGATTCTGAGAGTATTTTATAATCTTCGACTGACGCTCCTACTTTAATAAAGGAGTATGATCCATAGGAGAAACGATCTTTCCCCCACCGTGTAATTTTCCAAGAGATAGGATTTGGAATAGAGGGACCAAATATTTTCCTTAAAATAATCATCAGCTCTGAAATAATTTCTTTATCATGCCTATTTTCCACTACATTACCGAAATCTCCTGCGTTCAAAGCAAGCAAAATAGGTTCATTAAGGTAATGATATATATTCAAAAATTCTCCCCACTGCCCCTTATCTTCAGAAACATATCCCAATAAGTGGGGTTTCTTACTCCAGAAAGCATTTGGAAACTTAACATAAATTTTATTCAAAATCCCCATCCCTAGTTTATTTATTGCTTTTCTCTTTCTCTCAGGCAATTCAGGAATAAACAAAATATCGTTCTTCTGCAAAACACCAAGAGGAACGGTTATAATTACATAATCTGCTGAAAATAAACTTTTGTCTGAATAAACTTTCACAAAGTCTTTTTCATAGTTAATTTTATAGATACTTTCATTTAATTTAATGTTAATATCCTTAATTAACAACTGAATTATTTGGTCATATCCGTTTGGAAATATTACATCTTCTCCCGAAAGTTCTTCACCACTATCAAAGTTTAAGGCAGAAAGATTATAGCTACTTCCCGAATATTCGTGTTCTATTGTAGTATTAACATAGTAATTCAATAACATTTGCTCTTTTTTAGATAAATCTTCTTCTTTAATAAAGTGGTTTATAAAACTGGTAAGAGACCTATCTTGATGCAAATTGGAACGTTGCTCTTCTATAAATTTTACAAATTTTTCTGATTGTTTCTCTAAACGTATTTCTTCCGATTCGCTTAATTCATCACCATTAAAGTTAAAAATCAAATGCGAATCATAATTAGTTATAGAAGTATCAATTTTGTTTTTCTTAGCTAAGTCATAAATAGGATTACCTTTAATTCCATGAACCCAAGAAGCTCCCATATCTAATGGTATGTTATCTATGGAACGATCCGTCCATATTCTTCCACCTATTCTATTTCTCCCCTCTAGTACAGTTACGTTCATTCCCTTTTTGGAAAGATGTGCAGCTGCAGCTAAACCACTAATTCCGGCTCCAACAATCACGACATTTTTCTTTGGCTTGTTATTAAAAGTAACTTCAAATACATTTGAGAATTTAATTTGACATGCTTGAAGTAAGGCTAAATCTGAAAAAACGCCTGATATATTAATGAAATCTCTTCTACTAATTGAAGTTTGAGATCTTTTAGTCATAACTCGCTCCCTACAGGTATATTGTACGAGTATTTACTGTTTCCAATTGTTTGTTTTGCTCGATGGGCATGTGGCGGTACCCCAATAAGGAGTAGTTAGAGGACGGTCTTAGTATGGGAGACTTACTTTATTTTTAAAATCATTTTTAAAAATGATTCATTGCAGCTTGCAGACCTGCCTATGAATAGATTTCGTCTACAAGCTGAAGCAACCTGTACGAAAAGGTTGCTTTACAACTAACTTTTCTAAACGAGTAGTTGAGAGTTCATAAGCCAATTGTACAATTGAACGGATTTCTTCATCCTACATCCTTTAGGAAAAAACCTAAAATGCATTTGGCCATGCTATTATTAATATAGGCAGTCCAAATTGAACCTATTCGGCTGAAGTCAGTTTTGTGCGGTTTTCGGTCATAGTTTATACCTCCAAAGTTAATTTCATGCTGAAATTATTCTTTGCAAATAAATGCATTTTATGACAGAAACCAAGGAAAACAATGTTCCTTGGCTTTTTTATTACTTTTTGTTTAGTTAACTAGCCCCGTTAATTGAATAACTTAGAGCTTCGATTCATTTTCTAATAATACCTTCCCTTATTCAAGAATATAGCCCTATAATGGAATAGAGAAGGACTAAATGTTTCTTTTTTATAGTTATCTTTATAATCAACAACACCATTTGTAATTTCACAAATTTAATTTATTACCTCGTGTTTCTCAATCAATTCAAAACCTTACACGTTGTCCTCTCTCTAATAGGTAATAACAACCGTAACCGAACTTAATAATTTGCTGTATGGATTATTCTGATGTTACCCATATGAAAAAGATAACGGAAAAGTGAAAAAGGATGCTTCACAAAAGTTATACAATCTTTTGGAAACATCCTCGATTTTTGCATTTCTAAATGAAATGTTATTTAAATGTTATTTTTTCGGGATTACGGGCTATTACAAGTGATGTAATCCCCTGATAAATAAGGGATTAAAATCACTTTATTACATCATGCCGCCCATAGATTGTGGGGTTTTACATGAGAACATCATACAATCTAACCTTAATTAAATTACATAATGAAACATTTGTTCTTCACTAAAATATTCACTCAACAATATAGGGAGATAACTATGGAGGGAAACTGCTGCAAAAATGTGAGGAAGAGCTTCCCATCAATCCTTCCTGGATGGGAAAGCATAGTGGAGGCTCCATGTCAAGTTTCGGTAGACCATTCAGTTCGAAGACTAGAAAACTTAGGCTTTACGGTTACAATAACAGAAGCTTCCTAATCCATTAAACAAGTATATATACACGAAAGAAAAAGACGCTCCTCACCTTTTAAAAAGTTGAATGAGCTGCGTCTATTTAAGTATTGCCATTTTTCAAATTTCACAGAAGGTAATTTTCATGGTAGTTCAATAAAAAGAACGGCTCTAATGGCAGCCGTTCTTTAAGCAATGCACCCTATAATTTAAGTGTATTTCTTCACAAAGGTTTTTTCTTACTACATTTATTACAGGAACCCCCGTTTGTTTAACAAGGAGTTCAACAAGCCGCCTTGCTAGGCAGCTGCTCAATTTAAGTACCATTTCAAGATAATATCACACCCGCAAAATTCCCGCTCAGTACTTGTTTCTCATTCTGGTTCATACAAAGGAAAGAGGCGGCAATAGCCATTCTATTATGATCTTGCTCTTCATATTTATCTATTGTTACTTCACAAAAGATTGTATCTCCTGTAAAAACAGGTCTCAAAAACTCAAAATTCATCGTACGGGCCAGTACGTTATGGTCTCCTCCCACTTTGGTTGGCAGAGTGGCCGTTAATAACCCTTGAACAACAAACCTCCCCTGTTCATCCGGAGTTATATGGTGAATTCCTTCATCACCTGATATCTCTGTAAATAATTCAACATCCCTTTTTGTAAAAGTCCGTTCAAACGTAATGATGTCTCCAACTTTTAATTGCATATAATTCTCCCTCCGAAGGTTTTATAATGTTTGGGCTGAATGCATTCTGAACATTACAACTATTTAAAGCAGTATACAACTATCTACCGCTTGCTTTATGTAAGAAAATCTTGAGGCTTCCAATTTTTCGGCTTTATGTTCTTATTCATCCATTCCTTTTGTGGTGCCTGGTATGGGGTGCTGGCGATTAAATGATCATTATGCCAGCTTGCTGCTCCGGAACGAATCATTTCATTAAGAAGAATTGGAATAAATTCTTTAGGCTGTAGCTTGAAAGAATAGCGCGCAAAATCCTGGAACCATCCACACGTTAAGAGGTAGTCATCTATTTTCTCTTTTGCTAATCCGTTTTTAATGATTAATGTGAATGAAAAAATCCTCTTGCAGGCATGCCAAGACACTTTTTCTTGTGCCTTAAGCCACTTTCCAACCCTTTCCCTTGCTTCATCAATGGCAGAAACAGGATTCTCTATTTGAGGTCCATGTCCTGAGTATGCTTGTTGAATCCGAAGTTTAGACAGCCGATCCAAACTTTCCATAGATCGTTGAATAGATGAGACACCCTCTCGGAAAATATTTAACCATCCGATATCATTTTGGTGAAAGAGATCCCCGCAAATTAATATCTCCTTTTCAGGCTCATATAAAGAAATATGCCCTAACGTATGTCCAGGTGTGTGCAAGACTTTTAAGGTTTTGCTTCCTATTTGAATTTCATCGTTATCTGAAAGCTTTTTATCGACCCGATAAGGTTCTACAGGCTGATCCAGCCATTCTGCACTGCAGGCTTCGGGATCACAAGAGTTAATTAATTCCGCTTCCCATTTATGAGCAGCAATCCTAACGCCATAATTTTTTTGAAAATGAAAATTGCCTCCCACATGGTCACTATGATAGTGCGTGTTTACAATAAGGTGTAATTCTTCTGGTGAAACGCCTGCTTCTTTCATTAATTGCTCAGTTTCTTTGACATCACTTCCAAATCCAGTATCAATAAGGATCGGAAGTTCATCCTTGATCAGGGTCATATTTGCACTTGGAAACTTTCTTTCAAAGAAAATAATATTCAAAGCTCCGCCTCCTTAAATTTCAACTTCTCAATTTAAATGTGACATATATTCAAATGCTGTAGTCCCATATACGCTTTTAAAATGCTTATTTAAATGAGTTAAATCAACAAAACCACATTCACTAACAGCTGCATAGATATCTTTATTTTTTTCTATTACCTGCTTGGCTCGTTCGATCTTGCAGTTAAGAAAATACTGATATGGTGAAATTCCGGTATGAGCCTTAAATAATCTGATAAACTGGAATTTTGATAGATTCAGCTCTTTACATATGTCGTCCAGTTTAAGTACATTCTCCAAGCTGGCATGAACCATATCCTTCGCTTTTCTAATTAGAACATTATCTTTCTTATCATATGATGAAAGTTTAGTATGAATGAGATGATCTGTGAAGGATAAAAGCAATTCACTGCATAATGCTTCATCTTTTTCGCTTAATATGGCATGAGAAAGACTTAATATTTTTTGTTCAAGCCGTTTATCATACACAACGGGATTTGAAAAACGGACGATATCTTTTGTCTCACCAACCTCTGAAATCAACTGGGGGTCAATATATAACATCACATAGTCCAGACCGGTCTCATCATGCGCCATTCCATCATGTGCCTGTTCCGGATTAAAAAGCATAACGCCATTTGGATAGGATAATTGCAGACTGCCATCCAGGGTATAATGCTGAATGCCGCGCAGCGTAGCACCTATTGCATATTCCGCGTGGGCATGCTTTTTATACGAAAATTCAGAAATACTTGCTGATAATGCAGTAATGCCTGCCGATTTTTTATAGATAAATTTGTCCATTGGATACACCCCTTAAACAGCTTACCTACATCCAGATCATTACACCGGAATAAGCTAAAAATATGGCCATTACTATATTCACAATCTTATCATGTTTTTGTAAAAACGCCTTGAAGATTGTTCCGAAAAGCACCCATGTAATAAATGCTAAAAATCCAATAAGAGTGATAGCGAGAACACTCATTGTCACAGCTCGCACTTCCGTATAATACGGCATGATGAAGCTGGGAATGACAGTCATTGTAAATAGTACGACCTTTGGATTTAAAAACTGCATCAGGAAGCCAGATATAAAGGTGCCATTTTGGTTTACAGCTGGCTTTGATTTATCAGCTTTGAATATTTGATAAGAAAGATAGAATATATATAAGCTTCCGATTAACTGCATAATGATTAAAATTTTTGGTATGACCTCTATAAGGATCGTATTCAGCATAGCTGAAATCATAAGCAGCAGACCAAAAGCAACCGTAGCACCATAAGTATATTCCATAGCCTTTTTTGTCCCAATATTATGGACGGTGGATAATATGACGATATTCGTCGGGCCCGGTGTAAACGTAACAATAAAACAGTATAATAAAAAAGATGTAATATTCATGAAGAAACCTCCTTTCAGGGTATTCTCAAATAAATATACATCTTTAAATTACCTGGTTTATAGTATATAATTGCAAATTGAATGTTGCTTTTAACTAATTTTCCTATTTTGTTGTAATATTGGCCGTATTTTATCTACCGTTTATTCCGTTTAAAGAAGTATTCTAGTCTATCCAATTCCCATTACCTTGCTGATCTTGTGAATATCGATGTTGATGTTGTGTCACTTTACCGCTGCTAGTAGGTAAATATAACCCTGAGCTTGATGGGAAACCAAAAGTCATCTTATCTACTAGATTGAAAGATGGAGTTTGGAGCCAGTTGAAATTACCATAGATATAAAACTTATCATTATTTGCTTTATCGCTAGTGACTTTATAAACAGTACCTGCTAATTTCATAGTTGAGGAAGAGATAGAACCCATTGTTGTAATTTGGGCAGGCTAAGTATTCACACCTTCTATAAACTCTACTATTTCTGAACCCTTATCAGTAATTACCGCTTTTTCTTTCACTAGCTGTTTCGCTACTTCGACTGGTAAACTTTCAATTTCTTCTGCAGTATGTCCAGCATCAAGTAAATAAATTTTCTCATCATCTGTTAAAGAAGTTGAATTACCTTCTTCAGCAAAAGCTACTCCACCTAAACCAATTAACAATAAAAACAGAATACTACTAAACAATTTCTTCATTTGCTACCCTCCATTCGATATAATAATTACCAAAATTACCATCTTTAGTATACACGGGAATATATATGAATAAATGGAAATTAATTGATTTTCAACTTATTGAACTATTTTCTTATTTATTGACAAATATTTTCGAAAGAAACCCCATACTAGTTCATCTTTTTTCTTTTTTTATGTTGTTGGGTATTATAAAAAACCCTGACTAACAAGTCAGGAAAAAAACGTATAAATATAATAGGCTTAATGAAGTGGCTATGGCAGATGAAGAAACCACCGGCTCTTCATTGGAGAACCCTCACATAACCCTCCCGCAAGCAAAACTTATATAATGAAGAAATAATACTTAGTCGAACGTTCCCGCCATGTGATAGGTTAAGACTAACGTTGCGAAACCAAGCATATTATTTGCGATTCTCATTTTAACCTACTTCACCCTTCTATTTGGCCAATCCCTTAGACAAAGCTACACGGAGAAAGACCGGTTTGGAAACCGGCCTTTCTCTTTATAATCGTGTTGTGACAGAACCGCCTTACCTATTTGCTACATGCACCCCTGGTTTAAACATGTTCGTTAATCCAGTATCAATAAATAGTTCCTGCCCACTGATACCTTGGGCGAGTGTACTAGCTAGAAAGAGACAGCAGAAGGCGATTTCTCCGGTTTGAATAAACCTTTTTTGCGGAACGTGTCCCAAAATAAGCTCCTCCGCCTCTTCATTAGTAATATCATGAATCCCGGCAATCCCTTGAACAAGCTTCCCCTTCATCGCTGTATCAGCCCACCCGGGACATAGAGCATTTACGGTAATGCCATCCTTGGCCAATTCCAGCGCCCACACCTTTGTCAAATTTGAAACAGCTGCCTTCGTAGAGGAATAAAGACTGTAGGTTTCCAATCCAATTTTTGCCGTCATAGAAGAAAGATTAATGACCCGCCCTCTCCCAGACACCTTCAATTTCCTCAAAAGATTTTTTGTCACCAGCATTGTGCCCCGGACATTAATATCATAGATCCGATTCCAACCTTCTACACAAATATTCTCAAGGAGTGATTTACTAATAATGCCTGCGTTATTGATCAGAACATCGACCGTTCCCCACGTATTCCCCACCGCTTTCAGGATTGAACTTTCTTCAATAACATCCACTTCGAGATACTGATAACTAGAAGGATATTCAGCCAGCAATTGCTTCACTTCATCTGTTTGATGAATATCCCAATTACTAACGTTCGCTCCTTTTTGTAAAAATGCCTGACAAATAGCTAACCCGATTCCGCTGCTTCCGCCTGTAACAACAATGTTTCGCTCTTTTACATCCAATTCAAACATAGCCGTTCATCCCCTAACTGCCACGGGGACGGCTCTTCCGGCCTATAGCCAAGGAACCGTTCCCGTGGTCTTCATTGTTCTGCAAAAAAAATCCGGAGTACCGTCTCTCTGGTTTAACCCTTCACTGCCCCAGCAGTCAGCCCTTTAATAAAGTACTTAGTAACGAAGGAAAATAAAATGACCATTGGCACAATAATCATCGCTGCGCCTGCGAGCAATTCTCCGCGCTGCAGGGATGTCGATTCTTTAATTCCCGCTAACCCGATAGGAATCGTTTTATTCACTTCCGAAGATACCATCATGAGCCCAAACGTATAGTCCGTAAAGGACACAATGAACGAAAAGACCCCTACGCTGATGACCCCCGGAATAAGCAAAGGCAAAATCACGCGGTATAATGCCTGAAACCGACTCGCTCCATCCATCCAGGCACTTTCCTCCAGCTCAAATGGGATCGTCTTGAAAAAGCTATTAAGCATCCATACCCCAAACGGCAGCGTCATCGCAATATGAGAAATCGTTAACCCAAACAACGAATCCTCAATACCAAAGGAAATAAACATTCCTAAAAGCGGAATCGCCAATAACATCGGCGGCAGCATATAGCCGATTAACATGCCGTTTAACAGCAAATTTTTTCCGCGAAACTGAAAACGAGTCAGCACATAGGAAATAAAACTTGAAAAAATAACGGTAACAACCGTCGTAGCAACCGCTACAATGAAACTATTCTTGTAATACAATGGAAAATTCGTCTCATTCCAAATATTAATAAAGAAGGTTAAATCAAATGATGTAGGCAATAAAGAGGTACTATCTTCAAAAAAACCTTTGACCCCGCGTAATGGTGAGATCGTAACCCAATAGATAGGAAAAAAAGAATAAACAAATACAAAAGCCGCCAAGATATAGATTGTGACCTGAGACCTTATGCTTCTTTTCATAGGCTGCCGTCTCCTTTAATAGAGATTGCTTGACTGGGTGAGGACACTTGCTCCTTCTTCGCCGCCGCTTCCCTCTTTTTCATACGCTTTTCCTTTGGTGAATAGTTAGTAATTTTTAAATAAACATACATAATCACCATCATGATAACAGCGGAAGTGACTGCCACCGTTGCTCCATAGCCCACTTCATTAAGCTTGAACGTATTTAAATAAATATAGATTGGCAGAGTTTCTGTTTTTTCAAGCGGACCGCCGCCCGTCAACAGCCATACCAAATCAAATTTATTAAACATCCAAAGTCCGCGAAGAAGGACAATCGTAATTAACAAGTCCTTCATCATAGGAATCGTAATTCTCCAAAATTGCTGCCAGCTGTTGGCCCCGTCTAGTGTCGCACTCTCGTACAAATCATGCGAAATCGTCTGTAAGCCTGATAGGAAAACAAGAGTGACAAAGGGAGTCCATGTCCAAACAGATAAAAGGATGGAAGTGAGCATGGCCAAATCCATAGATAGGAAATTAATATTACCTAACCCCACGGACGCCAATGTTTTGTTGATAATCCCAAAGTTTGTATCAAGAATCCATTCCCAGCCCATAGTGACAACAATGACTGGAATGATATAAGGGACAACAGTAACCCCTCTGATAAAATCCCTCCCCTTAAATTGTTGATTAAGGATTAAGGCAATCACAATACCAATAATAATTTGCAAAAATATCGAACCAAGTGCATAGACTAATGTTTGCCATAGATCCCGCCAAAACCTTGTGTCCTGCAAGAGATTCAGATAATTCTCCAAACCGACAAACGTTGGGATTCCTACAAAGCTGGAGGCTTCGTAGAGACTATAGCTGATGGCAAAGCCTGTAGGGATAATAATCACGAATGTGAATATTAGTAGACCGGGTATCATAAAAAGGAGTACCAATGTAATATCTCGTTTTGAAAGCTTCCTTTCGATCTTAACCGCCTCCTATTCGTAGAGGAGCCAGGCAGATCTCGAGAATCTGCCTGACTTAAACTCTATTTCTCTCCAATTAACTTTCTAATCTCATCTGTAATTTCTTCCACAGCCTTTTCAGGGTCCTCGTTATTCAACGTGACTTTTTGGAATAACTTTGGAATTAAGAATGCTTCAAACACTTTACCTGGACGTGCATCCGTTTCAGGTCCATCTGAATCGATGGAGTGCAGTTCCGCATTTTTCAAAATTTCATACTGCGGCTCCACGCCCGTTTCCCAATACTTCGTAATAATTGGGTCGGAACGCCATTCTTCACTGTTATAAATAGACTCTTGAGCCGGGAAGTAATGAACCCCATCGGTGTGCAAGAAATCATTCAGCTTTTCTTTATAGAACCATTCCACAAATTTCTTCGTTTCATCTGTATGATCCGTCTTCAATACTGCCATGGAATCATAGCCTAGAGAAGCAGCTACACCGTTTCCATCCTTCATCGGGATCCCAAACACTTCAAATTTATCTGCTAAGCTTGGATTTTTCGTTTCTAAAATATCAACCAATCTTCCGGAGTAGAAGGTCATGCCTACCTGCTCAGAAATAAAGGCTTCTGTCATCTCGGCATAGGATGCGCTTGTCGCCTCTGCCGGCATGTACGGATGAAGTTCCTTCAATAGGTTAAGAGATTCAACCACCCTAGGCTTCATTTCCTCTGAATCAAGAATGACCTTCCAATTGTCGTCAAAAATTCGGACGTTATTGGCCCACAATAAGCTGCTAGTAATCCAGTTTGTCGCCCCATCAGAGGATAACGGCATAATCAAACCGTATTTATTATTCTCTTTATCCGTTAATGCTTTCGCGACGTTAACAAATTCATCCCATGTTTTTGGAACGGATAATCCCTCTTCCTGTAACCAGTCTGTTCGAACGTAGCCATACGCTAAGTTATAATCATATGGAATCCAGTAGGTTTTCCCTTTAATCGGGAATAAGATATGCCCGTTGTAGAAGTCTTCCTTACCGCCAAGGTTTTCGATGATATCGTCCACCTCAGCTAACTTTCCTTGTTCCTCTAGGATGGATATATGTCCAATAAAACCGGTCAAAAACGCACTATATTGGGCAGAGGTTCCGTAGCTGGCATTTATTTTTGTAAAAATATCCGCTAATGGAACGGCTTCAACTTCCACTTTGACGCCAAATTCCTTCCGGTACTCTTCCCCTGCTTTTTTCAGAACTTCCATTGTTTCTGGTCCTGTTTCTACGGAAGCAATCCGAATGACGTTGTCGCCTTCCTTCCCTGTTTCCTCTTTTGTTTCCGTCGGCTTCGCTGAGCTGCCTAAACACCCGGATAGGATCCCTGCTAGTAAACTGCTTACTAAGAATAATAGAAACCATTTTTTCCTCATCAATTTTCCACTCCCCTTTGAATAGAATGCCTGAGTACAGGCGAATTCCCAATATTACAAACTTCTCTCCAGATAAAATAGTCTAGGAACTAAATTGCGAGAGTCTATGTGACAATTCATATGTCCGTGAATGTAATTCTTGGTAGATGGAAAATAACTCCTCATAACCCCCTATATTTTTCTCCTTAGGCGTCAGGCTATAAATCACACTTTCAGCAGCCTGAGCGGCTTCTTTTAAGTCAGCAAACCAGCCAATTCCTGTGGCGGCAACCAAGGCGGCTCCAAAGGAAGCATCGCTGCTGGCAGGAACCTCTAATTCCACATTTAAAATATCAGCAATAATCTGCACCCATTCCCTACCTTTACTTCCTCCCCCAATAATTCGTATTTTTTTCAAGTGTTTATTAGGAAATTGCAAGCTGCAATCCTTCAGGGAGAAACCAACCCCCTCCAAGACAGCTCTAGCAAAATGGCTTCTGGAATGGCGGGCTGTGCAGCCAAAAAAGCTTCCTCTTAAGTATGGATCCCAATGCGGCGAGCGCTCGCCATTTAAGTAAGGGTGAAAAATTAACCCCTCCGACCCCGGTTTGATTAATTCAACCTGTTTCATAATCTCAGGATAAATCGATGGAACCTTCATGCCTTCCTCAAACTCTTGGAAAAAACTCTCCTTAAACCAGCGGAACGAGGCAGCAGCAAAATTGGTCGCACTATTTTGGTAGAATAAGTTATCGACAAGATGATGGTAGGTAGTTAGTTTTTCATTCTTGGTAACCGTATCAGTAACCAGGCAGAAGTTTCCGGCTGTTGCTAGCTTGACAACCCCATCACCATCTTTGATGGTGCCGCATCCATAAACTTCAGCGGCGGTATCCGCCGTGCCTACAATGATTCTTGTCTGTTCCGAAAGCCCAAGCAATTTCGCGATATCAGGCGAAATGGTTCCACATTCATCCGTCGGCGATAAAACGGGGGGGAATGCGCTTTCATTTAAGTCAACTAGCGAAAGCAAAAATTCAGACCATTCTTGTTTTTCAATATCATATAAAAGCGTGCCTTCAGCCTCGATATAATCTGTAGCCATCTGGCTGGAAAAACGGTAACGGACATAATCCTTCATAAAGAGGATTTTATCAATCTTTCCATACTGTTTGGATTCATGCTGTTTCAGCCATAAAAGATGGCTGAGCGTCCAGGTCGGATTTGGTGCATTATAAGTAAGTTCAAATATTTTCTTTCCATATAACTCTCTCAGCTGTTTGGACTGTTCCCCGGAACGCTGGTCATTCCACATGATGGCCGGACGGATTACCTGACGATCCTTATCAAGTAAAACCGCCACATGATGCGGGGCACTAAAGCTGAGCGCCTTAATACTCTTCCTACCATACGGGCCTAATATCTCCGTTGCTTTGGATACCGCCTCAAAGGCCGCCTTCATCCACGTTTCAGGCTCCTGTTCCACCCACTTAGGATGGGGATAAAGGGAGGGATACGGGACATACGCTTCTGAAAAAATGGTTCCATCAGATCTAAGACAGGTGACCTTACATCCGCCTGAACCATGATCAATTCCTAAGACGTACTGTTCGTTCATGCCTTCTCATCCTCGTCTGAAAGTGAAATGAGGATCTTAATAACATCCTCGCCGTTGTCAATAGCTTCAAACCCTTGCTGAATTGCCTCTTCTAGCGGAACTACCTTGCTAATGAGGCTGCTCAGGTCCAGTCCCCCGGATGAAAGCAATTCGATGGCTTGATCGTAATCTTCTTTCATATAGACCCTTGTTCCGACAAGCTGCAATTCTTTTGCGATAATGCGATACACATCAAAATCGGCATTCTTTTTAGGCAGACCGGTTATCACAACGATCCCCTTTGTGCGGGCGGCTTCAATACAGGTAACCATCCCATTGTTGGTGCCTGTTGCTTCGATGGAAACATCCACACCTCGTCCATGGGTTTTTTCATTAATTTGTTCAAGGAAATTCTCCTCTGTTGGGTTCAACACCTCAAACCCCCATTGATGGGCGACCTGAATTCGATACGGACTTATTTCTGAGATGAATACTTTTGCCCCTCTTTGTTGGGCGGTCAGCGCGGTAATAATTCCAATCGGACCCCCGCCAACCACTAATACCGTTTGGCCGGGTGCTATATTTCCTTTTTCCACGGCATGGACACACACAGCAAGCGGTTCGATTAAGGCTCCGTCCTGCATCGAAATGGTAGCTCCCAGCCGGTAAACCTTGGACTCAGGAACTTTAATATATTCGGCAAACGCCCCATCGCTATCTATGCCAATTAGGTTAAAAGCAATCGTGCAAAGGTTATAATACCCTCTCTGGCAGCTGTCGCATTCGCCGCAGGAGGTAATCGGCTCAACAGTTACTCTGTCCCCTTTTTGAAAGCTGGAAAAAGGTCCAGCTTCGTAAACAATTCCGGAAAATTCATGGCCTAAAATGACAGAAGGCTTTGTCCGTTTGGTCATCCCGCCGTGATACGCAAGCATATCGGTCCCGCAAATCCCGGCATAGTTCACTTTTATCAGTACTTCCCCCGGCCCGATCACAGGTATGCTTCGTTCTTTAACGGCTAATTCATTGGGGCCAACATAGCATAAGGCTTTCATAACTCCACTCCACTCCTTCTACTAAACTATTAATCAATTAGATTACCAAATGCCGAATCCTAACTTCCCTGGGTTCATGATCCCTTTAGGGTCGATGCCTTTTTTAATATTTAATAAAACATCAAACATATCGCCATAAAGTTCCGGCATGAGATAGCCAAGTTTAAAACCTATTCCATGATGCTCATTTAAAAGTGCTCCATTTTCTAGATTGACCCGTGAACAATCCGCCCAAATTTGGTTGTGTAACCGGAATAATTCCCTCGAGTCTTCTGGAGGACTGGCAATATAGAATCGGTCATAAATCATCGTCCCCCATGGAAACCAATGGGAAAAATGGGCCATATATTCTGCGTTATATTCCTTATACTTTTCTTCCACCAGCCGTTTTTTCTTATCGTAAAGCTTGTGGATTTTGTCATATGTCGTGATGGTTTCTACTGTTCCATATAAAAGCGGATAAGATGGCTGAAGCGGCGGGCGGTAGAAATCATAGCGGGTATTCCACCAGTATAATCCTGGCTCTTCCCCTAAATCAGTCCCCCCATTTTCGAGGCAGATTTCTAACACTTTTTTCATCTGTTCATTGGCGATGCATTCAAATCCATCCACCATGAGTACCATATTGACACCGTCTGCATCCATTCCGGTTCCCTTCAACGATTTTTTTGTGGAGCCTGGATCATACAGCCTGATGACGGCAGGGTTTAATCGGTTGATCATAATTTGCCGTCCTGCTTCAATTCCATCGTGAATTTCATTGAATTTAATCATTCGGAATAATCGTGTTTCCGGTAATGGGTCCAAGCGGATGCGTATTTTCGTAATCACCCCAAGTGTCCCTTCTGATCCGACAAATAGCTGCAGCAAGCCCGGCCCGGAGGCATGATTGGGAACGGGGAGGGTTTCAACTATTTTTCCATCTGGCAGGACAACTTCCACAGATAGAACCATATCCTCCGCTTTACCATATTTAGTGGACATGACCCCAGAGCCTCTTGCTGCAAGATACCCTCCCAATGTAGCGATATCCACCGAGGATGGGTAATGGGCAAGCATGAATCCATGTTTATTGAGTTTATTTTCTAGGACACGTCCATTGATTCCCGGCTGGGCCGTTAAAACTAACGACTCTTCGTCAATGTCGATAATTTTGACCATCCGAGTGACATCAAGCACGATTCCTCCATACATAGTGGCTGCGCCGCCCTGGGTTCCGGATCCTCCACCTCTGGGGACAACCGGCACCTTATAGGTGTTACAGATTCTCATCACCTTTGAGACTTCTTCGGTCGTTTCCGGCCTTACGATAAAGTAAGGCAACTGCAGTTCTTCATTTTTTTGTTTCCACATATATGTCAGCCAATATTGGTCAATTGCCAAATCTTTTTGGGCATCATTCACCACGGCTACTACATTCTCCGGACCTACTGCATCCTCAAGCTCTGACCGGAACATCTCCTGAGCATACCCTTTTAAGTTCAAAATAAGATTCCCCTTTCTATTTACCTTTTTTGTTATGGTTCGACGGATTTACCCGCGGTTTCAACCGGTTCACCGGCACTTTCTTGAAAAATATGATTCTATTATCAAATCTGGATTATTCACTGGAAAGACTGATAGTGTAGGAGAATTTATCTCCTCGAAAATAGGAATGTAAAAGCTCAACAGGATTTCCATCATGAAGGTAGGAGATTCTTTCAAAAGAGAAGTAGGGAATACTTTCTGATATACCCAGCGTTTTGGCTACCTGGTCATTCATGACAGCTTCCATATGTTGTTCGGCTTTTTTAATGGGCTTGTTGATATTTTCTAAGTAGGAGTAAAACGATTGATGTTCTAGGTCGACTGAGGCTAAATCTGGAGCCAGATATTCAGGTATGACTAACTCTTGAAACCCATAGGGAATATCATCAATATATCTGATCCGCTTGATGGAGAAGACTCTGTTTATTTTCCGGATGGCCAACTTTTGGCACTCTTTGTCTGTTGGGGGTCTTTTTTGGAATTCTAATAGTTTTGATCTGGGGTGAAGGCCAATTTCGAGCATATCCTGATGAAACCCAGTAATTTTATTTAGGCTTCGTTTTAATTTTACATTTCCAACAAACGCTCCTTTACCTTGAACGCGGTAAACTAACCCATCATTTACTAACTCGGTAACAGCATTTCTGGCTGTCATACGAGAGACACCATACTTGACGACAATTTCATCCTCGGTTGGAATTTTTTCATCCTGTTTATAGTGGCCGCTGACGATTTGGCTTCGGATGTCCTGGGATATTTGAATATAAATTGGCATTTGTGTATTAGCAAAAGTTTTTATTTTTTCCACATCGTAAACCCTTTCATTTTGTTTTGTAACGCGCAATCACTTCTTACTGAGCAGTGTGAAACCTCCATCCACCATTAAATTTGCTCCACAAACAAAAGAAGCGTCACTTGCTAAAAATAAAATAGCTTTAGCTATCTCCTCCGGTTGACCCTTTCTAGGAACTTCATTAGTTCCCCCTTTTGTTATTGTATATACAACTATACATATAATAATACCATAATTCTGAAAATTCAACTTATTTTTAAAAAAAGCAGAAATTTTTTTTGCGCCTTTAATAATTTAATTTTTGTCAAATGGATAGTAAAAGGCCGGCTTCACTGGGAAACCGACCTTTTTTTCATATGATATTGGCTGTTCAATCCAATAAAAATTGACAAACTTCGGGAGGTGTCAGGAACCGTTACCATGCCATATTATAAATCTTATAAATATCTTCTTTGTCCAATGGCATTGGACTCCGGTCTAACAGACGTTTTTGCTTAATAGCATCATTTGTTAATTCTTCAAGTGCCTCCTCAGGGATGTTAAAGCTCCTTAGTGTCTGCGGTATATTTACATCCTTTACCAAACGTTCGAGCTCCGCTACACATTTGAGAGAGGCCTCCACTTGTGATAGATTCGTAGAGCTAAAGCCCATTGCCTCGTATATATCCTTCATTCTCTTCTCACAGCTCTTACGAATATAGCCCATGACATACGGGAGTAATACCGCGTTTGCATCCCCATGAGCAATATGGAATTGGCCGCCTAGCGGATAAGCTAAAGCATGAACACCGGCTACTCCTGCGTTAAAAAACGCCAGACCTGCCAAATAACTCCCGTAGCTCATATCGGTGCGTGCCTGTCTATCTTCACCGTTCACCACCGCCGTACGAATCGATTGGCTTATTAGCCGCATAGCTTGCAGCGCCAGCGCATCGGAAACGGGACTAGCGTTTTTAGAAACATATGCCTCAACAGCATGGGTAAGAGCATCAACACCTGTAGCTGCCGTGACCTTTGCTGGCAAAGACACCGTTAAAGCTGGATCGACAATCGCAACATCCGGCAATAAATAGTCATGGTTGACAACATCTTTGGTGGTTTCAAGAGATAACACAGAAATATTCGTCACCTCTGATCCCGTTCCTGCAGTTGTAGGAATTAAGATTTTGGGAAGACCCTTTTTCGTTATTTTTTTTGTTCCTGTTAAGTTTAAATATTCCTCCACTTTCCCCTCATTTCCAGCCAATACACCTACCAGTTTCGTCAAATCCAGTGCACTGCCGCCCCCAATACCAATAACCATATCAAATCGCTTTTCACGAGTATAGGAAACTAGTTTTTCCCCAACGGAAAGAGGAGGCTCAGGAACAATATCCGTATAAATTTCAGGCGAATAACCGGCTTCGATCAGAGGGGCAACAACTTCATTTGTTAAGCCAATCTTGTGTAAAAATGGATCCGTAATGATAAGAATCTTATTGACCTTAAAGCTATTCACTTGGTCTGCCAGGTGGGACAGCGAACCCCAGCCAGTAAAGCTAACCCGAGGAAAAGTAATTTTTTCAGACATATCAATCGCTCCCTTTATGGGCCACAGGTATGGTTCTCCTGGTTTTGGACACAAGAAGCGTCCCCATGGTCCCCTGTTTTGTATTCAAAAGTATCACAAAAATTAGTGAATTATCAAATAATTCATAAGAGGTGAACTTAGGGTTGATGATATTTATGTTGAATGGCATTACTCAGTCATTTGGCTTAAGAGAGTTTTACGAAAAAAAACGCGACGAAGATAAACCATATAGAGTAGCAATTATCGCTTGTGTTAATAAGCTTTACACTTGATTTATGCGCTTTTAAAGATCAAAACCACTTTCCAAGGAATTTCTTAGAAACTATATTTAACAATATAAAACAAAACCTTCCAATTATGAGGATAAGGAAGGTTATTTGGCATACTCAAATTTAGTATATCATCTATATTTTTAATTTTTCATTGAAAAATGTTGATAGATTAGCGCCCTTTAATTGAATAAAGATTTTTTGTTTATTAGTATAGTGCTAAGAAATTATCATTTCATTTGTGATTAAGACTTAGTACTTATTTACTCTAAAAAGCAGAATTCGATCCGATAACTACAGTAGCGTCCAGTTCCTCGTCTCTAGCCATTTTCGTGGTAAGTCTAGCACCAGCAAAGATTTCAAAGGTTTGAGGTGCCTGCATTTCGCTCGTCTCTATCAAAAGATGTCCTCCCGGTGCTAGCCAGAGAAATGCTTCTTCTGCTACTCTTCGCTGAATGTCAAGTCCATCCTCTCCTCCATCAAGCGCCACCTTCGGTTCATGTAGGCAAGCCTCCTGTGGGAGCAGCTTGATTGCCTCGGTAGGAACGTAAGGTACGTTCGCAACTAGGATGTTTACATGGCCTTTAAGTGAGCGAGGCAGCGCTTTATACAAGTCACCTTCAAAAACATGACCACCGAAATCCGTTACGTTGCGCCCAGCACATCGTACTGCGGCAGGGTCAATGTCAACAGAATACAATTCAACTTGTCCTAAAGCTGCTGCCAGTGCTACACCCACAGCACCTGACCCGCAACATAGGTCAACGACGATATTACCAGAACATGACAGGGCTTCTGCCTGGTGAACAAGAAACTCGGTACGTTGGCGAGGCACGAAAACGCCTCGGTCCACTTCTATCCGTAAACCACAGAACTCTGCGTATCCAACAACATATTCAAGAGGTAAACCATCGGCTCGCATTTTCACCATTTTCTTGAGGTCCTCTGGAGTTCGTGCCTCTTAGATAAGTAACCGGGTCTCATCTTCAGCGAAAACACAACCCACGCTCCGGAGCCTGTTAATTATACATTTTTCCGTTTTAATGTCCAAAAAGAAATTATATGTTTTTCCTATTTATCTCACCACTTTTGCTTATTTATAACCCTGTATTCGTTAAAAATTGGAGATATCCTTCTTCAATAAAATGGCCCGTTTGTTGAAGAGTCTTAAATATTTTATTGAACAAAAGTACCCTTTCATCAAAGTATATTTCTTCATAAACATTTACTTTATTATAGGTATGCTTCCCTTAAGCTTAAAAGAAAGCAGATTTTTTATATAAATATGACTGGGTTTACAAATGTAAAAGGCCTTTAAAGAGTGATTAGGGGTAAAAATATCATTAAATCAAAAATTCAAACGAAAGACTGGCTCTCATATGTATAATTGAGATTATACGTAATGAGGCAATGGAGGATGATATTTTGGACCCCGTTCTGATTTTAGGACGGGGCTAAAATAAAGTTGTTTGATTTTTGATAAAAAATACTTCAATGCACTTAAAATATGACAATAAAGTCGTTTAAATCAAAGTGTTATTACATAATCGCGCCCGATCGTAATGCTGCAGAAGCGAAAAAGGATACAAAGGCATTAGAAAAATTCAACGCCTGGCTCTTGGCATTTATGTAGTTTATTTCGTAATGTAGCTTAGAAATAAAGTTTGATCAAAAATACCTCGAAACCCATATTTTAAGATAAATAAGAAGAATCCATTTTGACAAAAGATTGATCAAAATGGATTCATTTTCAGCAGATTTAGGTTTGGTTTTTATAAAAAAGTTTGATCATTTTCTACCTGTGGTCCTCAGCAATAGAGCTCTTTAATGGAAGAACAGGGGTTTGTTTTTGTAATTTATTTTCTATTGCCGTTTTTGTTGTTACAACCTCCTATAATCACTAAGCTATCTTTCATAGACCCTCTCTCTTAATAGATGAGTGGTTATAGGAAAGAGCAAACCTTTTTTAAGATCTGCTCTCTTACTTGTATTTTACGAATCACTTATGAGTGCATTATACTGTTTCTATGTGGAATACGGCGCTCAGTTTCTACATCGAAACAGTGGGCTTTGTTCATATCTAATGCTAATGTTAATTGTTGGCCAGGTTTCACTTCTGTACCAGCATCAACACGTGCAACAAAGTCTTGACCGCTAATTTGGGAGTAAACCATGGTTTCAGCCCCCATCAACTCTGCCACATCTACCTTGACGGTTATTTTTGTATCTTTTGACACATCAATGAACACAGGGTCATTATGGAAATTTTCTGGACGAACTCCTAAAAGGATTTCTTTATTAGCATAGCCTTGAACACATAGTATTTTCATTTTTTTTCTGGCACCGCAATACTTACTTTACCGATTTGAAAGGCTCTATCTTTTAGCATTCCCTTAAAGAAGTTCATCGCAGGAGAGCCGATGAAACTGCCAACAAATATGTTTTCAGGTTTTTCATACACTTCTTTTGGTACACCAACTTGTTGAATAATCCCATCTTTCATCACAACAAGACGAGTTGCCATTGTCATGGCTTCTGTTTGATCGTGTGTAACGTAAATGGTGGTCGTCTTTAATCGCTGATGTAATTTAGTGATTTCAGCACGCATTTGGACACGCAGTTTTGCATCCAAATTGGATATAGGCTCATCCATCAAGAAAACTTTTTAATGAGATTTGGGAAAGAGATGCAATTATTCTCCTCTCTTTAATTTCCCTTTTCCTTCAATAATTTTGTTGCTTCTGTAAGATAAACAGAATAGCGTTTTTTTCGTTTTTGGGGTAATGTTTTGTCTTAGGTTGATGGGCATGGGGTAGGACCCCAATTAGAAGAAAGTTGCTTCAGAGCTTTGAAGCAACTTGAAAATCTTTTTATTATGACTCACTCTTTAACCACAAATGGTAGGTTATTACTGCAAATCAAACTGGATGTAGTCCAGTTGATGAACACTAGGTGCAGTGATATGGACAGTGTAGGTATGAGTTCCTTTTTTCAGATATCTATAATCCCATACTTGACGTTCGTAAGCATCGCTACCCGTAGTGCTTTCCACTTCTTTCTCCTTGCTAAAATCTCCATCCCATTCTAATCTGATGCTACCCGCTGGAGCAACTTTCGCAGCCACGCGACCTGAGATTTTATACAAACCTGATTTCAGAATGTTCACTTCATATTTAGCCCATTCCCCCTCCTGGTTTGAATTTACAACGATCGCACCAGTTCTGTCAGCGACATCAATCCAGTCTGGATCTGAAGGGTCAACGCGGTTTGGATCAAGATCATAATAACCGACACCCTGTCCACCTGGTAGATAGTCCTCAGCCTGAACACGGACGGTTCGATTTCCTTTTTGCGCATCCCAGAACTTCATATCACGTCCGTCGCGCCAGTAATCCATCGCCTCGACATTGTCGGTTTGCATAATATTCGCACCAAGGTCCGTTACAGCTTTCCATCCAAGATTTACATCCCGCAGTGATGCCTCATCTGTATATCTCCCGGCAAGGCCATACCACATGACGTTGACAAAAACCCTGCTGTTTTTCTGAATTTGTTGTACTTTCTCCGGTTGAATTTGTGGATCTTTTAAATCATTAAAAACGATCTCATATGCTACTGGCTGGCGTCCTGGGAATGTGTCTACAGTGTCAGCAGTGTCATCATTAATAATGTGCATATACAGAATTTCCTGATCCTTTGCCATAAATTCTGCCGCTTCTTCCACATTTGGGCTTCCCTTGAACAATCCATGATCAACAGTATCCGTTTTGACAAGCACGTCGTACATTTCCTCACGGATGTTCCAGCCTTTATCAAGGTTTACGATAGCACGATCCTTGGCTGCAAGCATAGCTTCCTCCAAAGTGGGAATCGTGTAGTCCGTTAACTTAGCAGTTTGTCCACCAAAACCTTCTTTTAGGCGGAGCTTCTTAATTTCTGCCAGAGTGAAATCACTAACCTTTCCTGTTCCGTTGGTGGTTCGGTCCACAGTTGTGTCATGCATTAAGACAGGTACCCCGTCCGCTGTCAGCATAACATCGATTTCGACGATTTCAGCGCCGTCCTTGATCGCCTCTTTAATTGCCCCCAGCGAGTTTTCCGGGTATTCACGCCACTGTCCACGGTGTGCTGTAATCATAAGAGGAGCATTTTTTCGATGATCTAGCAGATCAGAATGAATCTTATCAAATTTATCAAATTTTTTGCTATCAGTAATAGACGATGGAGTTACCATAGAGGCACTAGCTTGTTGTGTTGCCCCCACATTTGCAATCGTAGTTGCTGCCAAACCAACTATAAGTAATTTTTTTAACTTCATTTTTCATTCTCCTTTTGATAAAATAATTAGTTCTAAATCACTTAGTTCCAAAAGTTTTTTAACCATCAATCCCCATTTTTCGAACGACTGAACAGTTTCATTATATTTTTTCATACTAAACTATCAATATTATTTACCTAAACTTAGCGAAAATTTACAAAATAAATATAAGTTCATAAGGCTGTATTACTATTAAAATCAAATTTAAAAATCTGGGAATGGCTTTTTTATCGTCTGATAGTATTTTTATCTGTTCTAAACTAAATTAAGAGACTTTAAGGACGCCTCCCCCCAAATTACTTGGTGGTGGGTGAAATCAATCCGACATCGCAGCTTGTCCCTTTGATTGCTCAAGTTTCGTTCATTGGGCATTTGCTCAAATCAGTAAATTTAGGTCCAATAGCATCAACACGTACTAAAACCCTAAAGTTTTGTGTCACTTGTCAACCATAAGGGAAGGAACAGTGATAAGGTTATCTTAGGAAATCAAGTATGCGTACAAACCTAACATTACGCGAACTTTATAAAGCTGAGAAAACAGGAGATATTCCTCCTAGTTTTTTAATATTGGGATACTTAATAAACAACATTACGAAAAACACAAGAAGTCTAATTCTAGACATCTCATTATATCCGCAATCGTACTTTTGTCTCTCAACCTATCATTCGCTGGATATACCATACGAGGCCGAACACGAATATTCCGGCGGTGACGGCTCCTTGAATCGCAATGTTCCACCGGTATCTTCGAATGAAGAGCAGCACCGGGAACAGAAGCAAAATAATCAGAATTTGCCCAATCTCCACGCCCCCATTAAACGAGAGAATCGATAGAAGCGTCTTCCATGTGACTCCACCGGTAAGCTGCAGCACGCCCGCGAATCCCATCCCGTGAAACAGCCCGAAGATAAACACGACGAGCAACCGGTATTTGGAATTCGGAAATAGGATCGTTTCGATCGCCACATACGCAATGCTAAGCGCAATCAAAGGCTCGACGATTTCCGGTGGAATACTGATTACATTCAACGCGGTCAACCCCAAAGTGACACTGTGAGCCAGCGTAAACACCGTAGCAACCTTTACGATGTCGCCTATTTTTCTTGCGCCTAAGATGATCGCGACAATAAACAGAATGTGATCGGTACCGATTAAAATATGATGAAACCCTAGCTCCAAAAATCGGACAATTTGCCCAAAAATCGTTGAGTTGCCGATCTTATTCTCTCTTTCGTCCATGTTAAAGATAAATTGTTCCTGCTCACTGCCCGTACCGTAGGTCATAATGTTCCGGTGCATGGGATCATTATCATCAAAAAACACATTGTACTGGATCAAGATTGAACTAGATTTCAGTCCCGACGCATGGTAATTCAGTGTAATATGAGCATATTCCCTGTTGTTTTTCCGTTCGACATCCGTCATCACAATCTCGCCTTCAAGCAACGCACCACCATCCGCATAAATAGATAAATGGGAGGCAAGATATTCAGACAATCCGCTCACATTTTTCTCCAGAGCTGTACGTAATTTGTCTGCCGGATCGCCTCTTTTCACTTCGAATTCGACGACACGAGCAAGTTCAAAATAATCTAGATAAAGCTCATATTTCAAATTATTTTCATCTACAGTTACTTCTGAATACCCTTCGCTGTTGTCCGTATGCGCGGAAACAGTGAAGGGCATAACCAGGAGAACTATCCATAAACAGATCAGTCCCAGTCCGTAAACAGCTGTCTTCTTCAATGTTGTCACTCACCTTTCCAAAAAAATACGGCCCTTCGCCTCCTTGCCAGGAAGGCAAAGGGCCGAATATCTATAAATTATCGTTGCAAACGTGCTGTGGATTCGCCGCTGGGAGTGAAACCATACAGGTTGCCGTCAAAAGCGCCGATAACTAGAGTGTTCCCGGAGACCGCAGGCGAAGAAGCGATCCATGCGCCGATCTCGTACTGCCACATAGGTTTTCCCGTCACTCGGTCAAGCGCATATAAGAAGCCGTCGTTCGATCCGATGAAGACGGTGTCTCCGCTGACCACCGCAGAGGAAATGATTCCGCCTTTCGTACGGTATTTCCAAAGTAACTTTCCGGATTCTGCGTCAAGGGCGGTAACGTTGCCGTCCGGGAATCCCATGTAGACGACTCCGTCCGCAATAGCTGGAGAAGAACCTGTTGTTGCTCCTTGAATATAGGAAGTTTCTGGGCTTGTGTAACGCCATAGCTCTTTGCCTGTTGAAGCATCTAAGGCTACGATTATTCCTCCGTCATAACCCATATAGACGCGACCGTCCGCAATGGCAGGCATCGAGTGCATCCAGCTCCAGCTCGGATATGCGCGCCACAATTCGGCGCCCGTCTTCGCATCCAATGCGATTATCCTTCCGTCTACAGCACCAACGAAAACTTTCCCGTCCATTACCACAGGCGAACTTTCGGAAATCCAGCCTCCGTGAAGTCGGCTTTTCCATAGTACTTCGCCTGTCTTTGCATCAAGGGCCATCAGTTCGCCGGCGCCGCCTTGACCCATGCTAAACGCCTGATAAACAACCCCGTCCGCAATTGTAGGAGAGTAATACATCCAAGCCCGGCCTAAAACATCCTTACCGACTATTTTTTCCCAGATCAACATGCCTGTGTTGGCATCCAGCGCGTAAAGCGAGCCGCGGATCGATGATGCATAGACGATACCATCTTTTACAGCAGGAGAAGATTGTACTTGAGCGTTGGCTTTGAATTGCCAAAGCTTCTTCCCTGTCTTCAAGTCTACAGCATGAATACCCATATGCTCAGACCCGTTCTCGTCACGCGTACCAACAAAAACTTTCCCGTTCTCGATGGCAGGCGAAGAAGTTAGAATGCTGCCCGGCGTCCGATAGCTCCATGCCAATCGAAGCTCCGGGTTCAAAATATCTTGCGCTATACCGGTATGCTGCGCATTTCCATGGAACATTTCCCAGTTCGCTCCAGCCTTAGGAGCAGGGAAACTGCCAGATTTCACGACTTCAAACCTGCTTATTTCCTCCCAACTTTTTCCTGAATCATCCGTTGCTCTGACTTCAATCTTGTGTTTGCCGCGATTCCAATCGCGAGCCTTCTTAGCCGTCCATGTGAAATCGCTCGATTGCTCCATCTTGTGCCATGAACCGCCGTCTAAGCGGTACTGCACTTTTATCACTTTGTGCGATGTATCGTAAGCGTTGACCTGTATGTCTCCGCTGCCCTGCTCGATTTTGCTGTTCGGAGCCGGATTGACGATCGTCAGGCTTTGATTTACGTCGTACATTTTAAACGGTGTTTCAACATTTCCGCCTTTAAATTGCACTTTACGGAACCCGTTCGGCGTCTGATCGATTGTTACGGCGCTGGAGTTAGTTGTGATATGCTTGGCGCCCGGAATCGTAACTGGATCGACGTCATTCACATGAGTATGTCCCATCAATGTCAGAATCGTATTGTACTTGCTAAATAAATCGATATATGGTTGAGCACCTCCAGGCATCACGGGCGTATTCAAAGGTTTGTGGACAATGACCACAACCTCTTTATTGCCGGCGTTCATTTCCAAGTCCTGCTGCAGCCATTCCAATTGATCCTGTTGGCCGAATCCGTGGTTATTTTCCAATACAACAAAATGCTTTTGTCCATAATCGAATGAGTACCACTCTGGTCCCAAATAGTGGCGGTAGCGGTCAATACGACTCTTATAATCCGGACCTGGACTGAACTCATGGTTACCGACCGCGGGGTATACCGGCAATTCGGAAGTGGCCGTAGCCGCTGTGTAATCCAAAAACTCATCATCGGTAGCGTCATTGGTCAAGTCACCACTCACCGCGATGAAAGCCGGCTTATTTGTCAAAGCGTTGACTTGGGCGAGCTGGCTGCTAAAATTCTCCACACTGTTGCCGTATGTTTTCTGAACATGTACATCTGCCAAGTTTGCGAAATTAAAGTTCGGATTCAAACTCTTGGGATTAGGCTGTAGAGCGAAATCTTGATCCCGCTCATCTCCCGCCTGCAAATCCGTTAATTGCTTGTAAAACTGAGGCGTATTGTCCTTGTTCACAGGTACCCTCATGCCGCTCGGCACGGTAACAAAGACAATATCTAGCAACCGCCTGTCCGGATTGATCTTTAAAGTATACTTCCCCTGTTTGTCCGTCTTGGTCACCAGTTTTCCATCGGAGACGCTGATTCCCGGCAATACAGGTTCAGACTTGTTTTTAACTCCGTCCTTGTTGATGTCCAAAAAGATGGTTCCTGTCACGACCGCCTCGGGTTCAACGGCCAATATCGGCTTTGTAACAGCTACCAAGGCCAATCCAATCATAATTGCCATGACCGGGATCTGTAGTTTCTTACGAAAACGTTCCACGCTAAACGCCATTTCTTTCATAATCAATCTCCCTCTGAAATTTCGTTTCTTCCTTATTCCTGTCGAACCTGGCACTGCACCAACTGATTGCAGTTAGCTGCCACCTCCCACCGTGTTTTTCATTTTGAATTTCGGTACATGCCGCAATATTGCGACTATTTTCTCCAAATCCCCGGAATCTTCATAAATACTGTTGTCTCCCAGTACGGTCATCTCGACCTCAGGAACTTACTTATCCACCGGCGCTAAAATTTTCATTTCCGACAAAACGACATTTGGTCCGCTTCCACCGGATACCTGGAATTTGACCCATGTCACCGTCTTGTCAGCGAAAGTTACAGAATAAGCGCTCCCGTCATTCGGGTTGTAATACTCAATATAAAATGGCCGTTTGTCGTCTTGCTTAGCCCGTTAACGTCGAATCTTGTTGTCCCTCCCTCCTAGTAAAGTTTTTGAGCTAAATTCGCAAGCATTGTTCCTATACAACTTTTGCTGCAAGATTTCCACCCAATTTAGCATATCAACTCACTGATACATTCCATTGGCCGGACATTATTCTAAAAACACCCCCTCTAGAATCAAATTTGCAAATCTGATTAATAGTAAGTGATATAGTTTAATAGAGTGTAAATTCAGTGTAAATTTTTGCAATATTGATAATTGTTTTAACTATTGGTTTAACTATATAGTTCAAAAGTTATATTCTGTGTAGACAGGATTTAACGAATATTCAAAATAACGGACCTACCCTGTCAGGCCTGAATATCATCCTGATCTAAAATTGCTTAAAACAAATTTAATAGAACACCCACAATTGTAATAGCTACTAATATGAGCAGAACTTTTTTTCCCACTATACTTTTTCTTAGAAATTAAATACAAGCAAAACAGGACTGCAAGAAGGGATTGGAACCCTTGGAAGAAACTGTCTAAGGTCCTTTGTAATTCAATAGTTTCTTTGCCATCCGGTACCTTTAATGTAGTTAATAAATGGACGAATGAGACTGCTAATCCCCCGATTAGGGATAGTACCAGCGAAGCTGTCACCACCCGCGATAAGGAAATGTCAAGATTACAATAAGTTGTTTAAGTTTTTTTTCCGACACGCATACCCCCGTCCTGGTTTGGATAGGGGTAAACTAAAGTTGTTAAAATTTTTAATAAGGATGCCTTGCTATACAATCATTTAACAATATTTATTTTCTTCAATAATGGCGCCCTATAATGGAAAATCGTTCTTAAATATTTGAATAAGTATAAATTTTTAACTAAATAAATTGTGTTAATAGCTGGTTAAACTTGTCACGTTCTTCCCAGAAAGGAGCATGAACACTGTAATGAAATGGAATAAGCTGTGAATTCTTTATTAGCTTATTAGTTTCCTGAGCATTGGTGAAAGGAACGATTTTATCACGGATACCATGAATAATTAGTGTTGGTACGAGTATCCTGTCAAGATCATTGTACACATTCTCATCTCTTAGAGTCTTCATAATTTCGGCAGTCGACCACCCAGCTGCTTGTAATCCCAGCTGAAAGAACCAGTCCGAGAATGCTCCAGTGATATACTGGAAGAAAAAGAGATTCATTACTCCTTGAAGCATTTTAGGTCGATCATTATATGTTTCTGTAATAAACTTATTTGCAACTTCCTTTGGAACACTAGTAGGTGCAGCAGCATCAATAAGAACTAATTTAGATACACCATAACCTTGATATCGAGCCATGTATCGAATCGATATCGCTCCTCCTGTGGAATGTCCTGCTAGTGTGAAGTCTTTTAACTGTAGTGCCTCTACTACAGCGCGGACATCATCTGCCAGTCTGTCAAAATTATAACCAATGAAAGGTTTATCCGAATTGCCAAAACCCCTCCAGTCAATTCCTATACATCGATATCCCATTGCCGGAAGAACATTAAACTGATATTCAAACTGTTTATGGTTTAATGGCCATCCATGTATAAATAGTATCGTCTTGCTGCCCCCCGAATTAATATCTTCAATATATAAATTCACACCTTGTTCTACAGTAACAAAGTATCCCATGCCGATCCCTCCATTATTAATATGGTTTCAACAATAAGATATTCATATTTGTAAACATAAATGAGTACTTATCCCAGTTGTAGGTCCGAAGCGAAAAAGGTGGGGTTTATTGCTATCCTTCTCCTTTATAACTTACAAATTCAAAATGAACCATCTAATTTCCTTTCTTTCTCTACAATCTGACCCTTTTTTAGATTTATTTTATTTTTATAATGCTTCGAGTAGGGGTCATTTTTCATTACTCCTCACCTCCCTGAAAAAACTTGGTTAGACACGCAATAATAAAAAAGAGCTAGCAAAAATACCGCTAACTCTCGTATTGATCAATAAATGGCCTAATTACAATCAATAAAATGCCAGCACAAAAATAAGGCAAGACGTTGAAATCATCATTTTACGATACCATGGGAACCTTCGCAGCCATAGCAAGAAGGGAAGTAATAGGCATAGGATCATGAGCTGGCCCGCTTCCACACCTAAATTAAACGTCAGGAGTGAGCCAATCAGGATTGCTCTTTGGAAGTCCTATTTCAGCCAAAGCCGCCTTCACAAACTCACAAATCGTTAATATTCAAAATAAAAAACTGCAAAAAGCTCGTTTACACGAGCTTATCTTTTTCCGAACCTCTACAAAATCAAAGTTATTGGTGATATTAAACTAGCTAATAAAGAAGTATGAAAAAAAAGTGAATTTGTTGCTATCATATCGCATGAGCTTAATTCACCCATAACTGGCTGTGATGTTTAAGCTGAAAGCAATTATCGAAAAGTCGGACTGTATCAAGATTGGTTAGATATATGAAAAATTGCTACAAGATGATGGGAAAGTTTCAGGATCTAGCAATGGATATGGTGGAAATCTATCTAATGAAACACACTGTAATTGAATCTTAATTTTATAAGAATGGACTTATTGGATATCGTTAATGAAAGCACCTAACGGCTGCAAGATTACAATTAATCAAAGAATAATCTCTTCTTTAGTAGCCTATTTAAGAGTATAATTACATATTTGAAATGGTTTCACGTGTTGTCCATGTAGCACTACTGAAAGCTCGGTAGTTCGTAACAGCAGCATGAAAATCGTTTTCACTAATCGTGGCAGTTGCATCGTAAACAACAGCTGTCTTGAAGCCATTTTCGATTAAATCTCTCATATGCGATTCAACACATACGTTAGATAATACCCCAGCCAAAATTACTTGTTCTTTTCTGCGTTGCCTTAGTTGATAGACCAGATCATTTGTCTGAGGACTGGCCACCTTGTGCGGTGTTGCAATGACGGTTGTTTTGTCCCAGATATACGGAGCTAAAGTTGGAACATAATCGGCTTCCGGAGTTGGAGGACTATACTGATTTAATTTCTGATAAACACGCAAACTAATCAACATCTCTTGTTCGTTCCCTGTAAACTGCCAATCATAGTCATGTGGATATAAAAAGTGCGGGGAAACAAAGAGCTGATAACCTTTACTACGGGCAGTGCTTAATAGTAGTTCCAAGTTGGCTAAAGTATTATTCTGTTTAATGTTAGCCTTTGTCAAATGATATCCTCTTCCGCCTGGAGACAAAAAATCATTTTGAGGGTCAGTAATAACAATTGCAGTATTCGCTGGGTTTGGTTTAAACATTGAATTGTTCCCACCTTTTTTATGTTTTCACTTATCGATTATACGAATTACATTGATTATAAATTCCTTAGGAAAATGAAATTTTGAATTTAATTAGTGACAATAAAGTACGGATAAATAAATACAACTATTGCATATAAACTCCATTTCTTTTTTTGTATGATTTTCCTTCTTATAAACATAAAAAAGAGCTGATTTCATCTCACTTGTTCAACCTGCTTCGTAAGCACTATAAGAAAAAGACCGCCGAAAATGTTAGCCAAATATTCAACTCTTGCACCCGGTAGTGCAACAAGAATTCTAACTTTCCCAATCATCAGGAACCAAAATCCATAATGCTGGTACTAAACATTCAATATAAAAATCACTCTTCGGAAAATCTTCTTTGATGTATTTTAAAACTATATCATTTATTGGTTTAATATCATCAACAGTTCGATTCAAAGTAATGTTCTCTAAATCATTGAAAGATAAAAACATTGGAATTTGAGTTTCACTGAACCATCCATCATCATAATAATCACTTATTGGTCCACCCATTCCGTGCGGACAGCCTAACACTTCTTTTGACTTTTCAGAACAGTGACACCACCAGGTAACACCTACGATAACCAAATGATTATTTAAGTTTACAAACCTATCCCACTCACCTGACCGTTTATTTAAGTGACAATCTTCACAATTCCCATGATATTTTAAACATTAATCTCCATTTCATTAAAAATGTTCTTCAACAATCTGGCCCTTTAGTGGAGTAGCATACTGGAGTTTTACAAGTGAAAAATCCTGTTTAAATTAATACTGGATTGTAATAAACCTTCAAAACAACATTTAAAGAGGTGGCTAAGACTTAAATATGAAAAGTAAGGTCCGGCTAATCACTGCTGCTGCAATGAAAATCAGGCAGAGTCTTGTATGCCCAGAGGCATATAATGCCAATGAAGCTGAGCCAAACACCACAGCCTCAATAATAAGTCGCCCAAATTGGCCGATTTCATAGGTCGCCTTCGGCGAAACAAACGATCCCCATACTACAGCTGCAAGCAAAGGAGCGCCAAAGCCCAAAAAGATTTTTAGTATCCATCCGTTTCCTGTTCTGAAACCCCAGTAGCCTAGAGCAGCTAGAGGACAGAGTTCGAGAATGAAACGCAAAGCCAGGTTGCCCATTTTGATGACTTCCAAGAGAAATTCACCCCTCGATATTTTATTTAATTATTACATGTTGCGGAATTGTCTGTCACTTTATTAAGTTTATTCAACAATCTGAGGTTTTCATGAATAAAGACGATGAATTTAATGATAAAGAGATTTTGCTGACACCTAAAGAATTTGTGATGGTACAGTTATTAATAAGTAACAGAAATAAGGTTTTCTCTAGAGATTACTTAATTGAATCGATTTGGGGATATGGCGACTCGATTGAAGACCGTACGATTGTCTCATGTTAGAAGCATACGGGAAAAGCTTAGAAAAGCAGGATTTCCCGCGGATGATTATTTACTAACCGTTTGGGGTGTTGGATATAAATGGACAGGAAAGGCATAATTTTGCAGCCTATTTCGATTTAGCATTCAATCAACCCTTTCATAACAAAAGTCGATTCCTATGTTAAGGAATCGACTTTCTATTTTTCATCACTCTTTCATTCTATAAACTATTCAGCTGGGGATAGCTCACTTTCTGTTACCCATTTATGATTTTTCACTTCTTTGCTGTCGGTTGTGGTAGTAAAGTCAACCATGTATACAATTGTTTGTTCAGCTGAATCAACTTCTGCCGTTGCACCATCCATGCCTTCCATATGTTCTGCATTTACAGTAACTTCTTCTCCAGGTTTAAACGGTTCTTCTCCAGCTCCTTCTAACTCTTCATGAATCACCCATTTATGATCTTCCACTCTTTCTCCTCCAGTTGTCGGAGTATATGAGATAGTATAAACAGTAGTATCATATGCACCTGCAATAGTTGCCTCAGCGCCATTCATACCAGGCATATGATCAGATTCAATAATCGCTTTGCTTCCAACTTCATAAGTTGGTGAAGCTGCTTCTTCTAAATCTTCAGGAATTTCACCCGATCCGGACATATCCATATTACTATGATCCATGCCTTCCATATTATCTTTCGTCTCTTCTGTATTCTCAGTATCGGTACTTTCACTATTTTCCGTGTTTTCTTCATTTGCATTTGAACAGGCTCCTAATAGTAATAAAAGAGCTGTAAGCAATACAAATAACATTGATTTTCTTAAATCTTTTTTGAACAAAAAAATCTCCTCCTTTAGCAATTTAGATTATCATACCTACAAAATGTGCAGAAATTATGATGTATGCACGAATTATCCCCCCATGTAGATTTGGATGCTGCTTTCTAGGCATTCAACCTGATCCTTATTTTCTGAACGTTAACTTAGGATCTGTATAAAATTATCTTGTATATATCCCCCCGGGGGGGATATACTTAGTGTGAGGGGGAATTAAAATGAGTGAACATACGCACGATCATAAACATCGAAAACAAGTCATTAATCGTCTTGCTCGAATTGAAGGTCATGTACGATCTATAAAAGAAATGGCACAGAACGGAAGGGATTGCCCCGATATTTTACTTCAGATTGCAGCTGTAAGAAAAGCACTGGATAGCACTGCAAAGGTTATTTTTTCTGACCATATGGAAGGATGTTTAGTCAATGCAGTCCATGAAGGGAATGAAGAAAAAGTTCTTGAGGATTTAAAAAAGGCATTAGAAAATTTTATTCGCTAAGGATGGGATTATCCATGTCTTCTGGAACACTTGTAGAGACCAGAACAACGAAGGGAAAAGTGTTTACTATCCTTCTTTTGGCAATTCCATCAATGATTGAAAACACCTTACAAACAGTTGTTGGCTTTGTGGATACACTTTTTGTTGCAAAGCTTGGGCTAGTAGAAGTAACAGCTGTTGGAATTGCGAATGCGGTATTAGCTGTTTACATGGCAATCTTTATGGCCATTGGAGTTGGGGCTTCATCCTTAATCGCTCGTAGTATAGGTGCAAATAAAATTGACGAGGCAAAAGCAATAGCGAAACAATCTACGTTGCTTGCCTTAATGGCCGGAATTATTTTTGGGCTGATAACCTTATTTTTCTCAGAGTGGTTACTTCTTCTTATGGGTGCTGAGCCTCAAGTGATTACAGAGGGAGCAGTATATTTACGAATCGTTGGGGTTCCATCGGTGTTCATTTCTTTAATGCTTATTTTTGGAAGTATATTAAGAGCGTCTGGGGATACCAAAACACCAATGAACGTAAGCTGGTGGATGAATATTTTGCATATCGGACTTGATTATGTGTTGATTTTCGGATTTGGAAGCTGGTTAGGATGGGGGGTTGCTGGTGCTGCTTGGGCTACTGTTATCGTAAGAATCCTTGGTACATTTGCACTCTATTACTATATTCGAAAATCAAGTGTCTCCTTCTCTTTATTTGATCCCATCGACTCGAGGTCACTAATAGCATCTATTTTGAAGCTGTCTACACCAGCAGCCATAGAAAGATTGATTATGAGACTTGGTCAAGTCCTTTATTTCGGCTTGATCGTCTATATAGGAACGGAGACTTTCGCTGCCCATTCAATTGCCGGTAATATTGAAACGTTTTCTTATATGCCCGGTTATGGGTTAGCCATAGCAGCAACAACCTTGGTTGGTCAGTATATTGGTGCAGGTAAATCCACTGAAGCTTTTCATTATGGACTCCTTACAACAGGAATTGCAGTTATATTTATGAGTATAGTTGGGGCTATCATGTTTTTTTATGCACCCTGGATGGCAGCCTGGTTTACCAGCGATCCAGAAGCAATTCATATGGTCACCATTGCTTTGCGAATTGATGCTTTTGCACAGCCAGCATTGGCAATAGGGCTTGTATTAACGGGGGCACTACAAGCAACTGGTGATACAAAAAGTCCTATGTACAGTACTGCCATAGGCATGTGGTTAATAAGGATTATCGGAATTTATCTATTGGGTATACATTTACAGATGGGGATAGCTGGGATATGGTTTGCTATTGCATTTGACATCTTTGTACGTGCCTTATTCTTATCTTGGAGGTATCGCTACTTATTCCGTCGATTGATTATGGAAGAAGAAAAATTGCTCGAATCACAAGGTCATTATTACCTTTTAAAGAAAAATAAAAAAGGAAGATTTCTCTCTTAAACGTAGAGGGGATTCTGCATTTTTATGTTGCAATTTGCTTAGCTTATAATAATTATAATCAGAATGATCAAAATACTATACCTTGCGTCCTGGATATTGTATTCTCTGCCATATCTTCTCCTCCTTTTTAGCTTGAAATGAGTATAAATTTAATTTAATCTGAATTGAATTACTACATACCCATTATGGGTATATTTTTTTGACAAAGAAAGGGTGCCGCATTTGCACACCCTGCTTCTGATTTAATTTACATCATAACCTTGATCATCAATTGTTTCCTTTATTTTATCCAGGGAAACATCTGGTGAGTTATATTCAACATCAACTTTTCCGATTTCAAGATGAACTTTAACATTCGAAACACCAGGTAATTCTCCTACACTGCCTTCAATTGCTTTGACGCAATGTCCGCATGACATTCCTTCTACTATTAATGTAATCTTTTCCATTATTAACAGCCCCCCTTATTTTTTCATTAACTTATGGACAGTAACAAGAACCTCATCTAATACATCCAGATCCCCTTGTTGAAGGCGGTCCACTACGCATCCCTTCAAATGCCCCTCTAATAGAATTTTTGCCACGCTGTTTAACGCAGATTGAGTTGCCGATATCTGTGTAATGACATCATCACAATAAGTGTCTCGTTCAATTAAACCTTTAATTCCGCGGATTTGCCCTTCTATTCGGTTTAATCGAGCCACAAGATTGTTTTTCACTTTATCCGAGTGGTGACTCCTTCTTTCACTTTCTTGAGCGCAACAGCTCTCTTCTTCGATTAATAATGCACTTGTTTTTATTTCAGATTGCACTTAGCTTCCCCCTTGCAGATTTAATATATAATACCCCTGTATCCTATGTGAATAGGGATAAATATATTTTTTTGAAAAATATGTTATTATTGTGAACGCAAACGGCATTTTAAGCTTAAATATTAATTTCCTTTAATATCGTCTCTTTGCCAATTCTGTTAACAAATTTATGAAATGCTTCTCTTTTCTTCGCATGCTTCTGATAAAATACAATGATCTTTTCAACCGCTGTATATAAAACTTCTGGTTCAAGCTTCTTCATTAAAAGAATCCCCGATTCTGCAACTTTTCCTTTCGCTTTTCCTCCAATATATAAATCATAATGATCCTTTACCTTCATAATACCTATATCATTGACTAGTGGTTCACCGCAGCCGACAGGACAGCCGGTATAAGCGGGCTTTAATGTGAATGGGACTGGAGTACCAGCTATTCGCTCATTCAATTCTTTTGCTACTGGCATTCCTTCTTCTTCTGCTCCTTTGCAGAAATTGCATGTCCGTAAGCTTTTTACAAAACTTCCCACAGGATAACAACGGAGTCCCGCCTGTTCAAATTCTGAAATAATCTCGTCTTTCTGGTCTTCAAAAACGTCAATATAGAGCTGCTGAAAAGTAGTTAACTCAAGCTCATCCTGATCCTCCATATATTTCGCAATAACAAGCAGCTGTTTGGCCGTTAGTTTTGCACCAAAATTGATTCCTCCATTTACAGCTATTTTCACCTTTTTCCTGTGATTTTCCATTATGTTTCTTCCTTTCTATGAAGTCCTTTCCAATAATTCTGTATGACAATGGCAAGAGACTGAATGCCCGTTGTCTATCGCTTCCAAATTAGGCACCTGTGAATGACAAATATCTTCCTTATGAGGACATCTCGAGACAAAGGGACATCCTTTTTCCTCTTTTGTGGAATCGACCTCCCCATCAAGGATCAACTTCTCCCTATTCTTAATAAAATGGTTTAAGTCTTTTACCACTGCAACGAGTGCTTTCGTGTAGGGATGTGATGGCTTGTGAATAATTTTTTTCGTAGGTCCAATTTCTACTATTTTTCCTTGATACATAACGGCAATTCGATCACACATATAACTCGCCGTAGATAAGTCATGAGTAATAAACATCATGGTAAGTCCCATTTTCTTTCTTAAATCCAGCAGCAGATTAAGAATTCCTGCTCTTACTGATACATCAAGCATGGACGTAGGCTCATCTGCAGCGATAAATGATGGTTTTAAAATGATTGCTCTGGCAATGGCTATTCTTTGTCTTTGCCCTCCGCTTAATTGATGCGGGTATCGATGGATAAAATCTTCTGCAGGTCGCAGCTCAATAGCTTCTATCGCCTCTACCACCCTTTGATATTTAGCTTGATAGGGCAAATTCTTTTCATGAGCGTTGATCGGTTCCATTAATATGTCTAGGATTCTCATGCCAGGGTTTAACGTATCGTAAGGATCTTGAAATATCATCTGCATTTTTTTTCTGATTTTGTTAGTCTCTGAATCTTTTAAATTACAAAGGTTGACACCCTCAAAACTTATTTCTCCTTCGGTTTCTTTCATCAGGCGCATAATCATTCGGGCGGTGGTCGTTTTTCCGCAGCCGCTTTCACCAATAATTCCGAGGATTTCTCCTTTCTTGACTTCTAAATTGATATTATTTACAGCATATACCTCGGTTTTCTTTCTTTTTAAAAAAGTTCCAGACTTTTTAATGAAGGTTTTTTTCAAATTGCTCACATTTAAAAGGTTGCTTTTATCCATGGTTTCCTACCCCCTCTAAAAAGCAAGCTGTATAATGTCCGTTTCTAACTTCTTTAAATTCCGGATTTTCCTGCCGGCATTTATCAAAGGCAAGTGGGCATCTTGTATGAAAACGGCAGGAATTAGGAAAATTCACTAAATTTGGGACACTTCCTGGTATAGACACGACTTCCTTTTCCGGATTGCCTAAATCAGGTGAAGCGTTTAAAAGTGCTTGTGAGTATGGATGTCTGGCATTTTTTAAAATATCCTCTGTGGGGGCCCATTCTACGATATTCCCTGCATACATAATGGCTATTTTATCGCATATGGCTGTAACCATCGGTAAATCATGAGAGATCAGGATGACAGACAAGTCCATTTTCTTCTGAAGATTTTTGATTAAGGCGATTACCTGAGCTTGCGTTAAAACATCCAGTCCCGTTGTGGATTCATCAGATATTACCAATTTTGGATTACATGCCAATGCCATAGCAATGGCAACCCTTTGTTTCATCCCTCCGCTGAATTCATGAGGATAGCTTCTCCACCGCTCACCATCAATGCCAACTAATTCGAGAAGGGTCTTTGTGCGCTTTAGCGCTTCCCGCTTGCTCACATTTTCGTGAATCAAAATGGATTCCATAATTTGATCCCCTATTGTGAAAATAGGATTTAAAGCGTTCATTGCACTTTGGGGAATAACCGAAATCTCTTTCCATCTCATGGAAGCAAGGTCTTTATCAGAAGCCTTTATGAGATCTCTTCCATTTAATAAGACACGTCCCGAAACCACTTTTCCAGGATATTCTATTAACCTTAAAATGGATTGGGCAACTGTTGTTTTCCCACATCCTGACTCTCCTATTAAACCAAGCATTTCCCCCTTATTGAGTGAAAAAGAAACATTCTCTACTGCCTTTGCAATGCCTTTATCCGTTTTAAAGTAGGTTGAGAGGTTTTCTACTGACAACACAGTGTTCATGAACTATCGCTCCTTTCTCAATCGGGGATTCAGGATTTCTTCGAGTGAATATCCAGTAAAGGCGAATCCAATGACCAATGTTGTTATTAATAATCCTGGAGGAAGTACCCACCAAATCCAAGCATCTGTTAAGAACGCGCCTCTGGCTTGAGCATAATATAAAATAGTCCCCCAGCTTTTTGTAAACGGATCCCCTAGCCCCAAAAAGCTTAATGATGCTTCGATTAAAATTGAATGGCTTGCCGCTAAAACAAACTGGGAAAGAGCTATCGGAATAACTCCCGGCAGAATATGACGGCTTAAGACCACTGAAATGTTGGTGCCGATTGACTTTGCAGCCTCCACATATCCTTTTGTTTTCAGTGTTAATACCTGAGACCTTATTACTCTTGCTGGACTCGCCCATGAAATTAGGCTAATAACGAGGACGATGTTCCAAAAACTTGGGCCAATAAAAGCTGCCAGCAAAATCATTAAAGGAAGAAAAGGGATAACAAGCACTAAGTCAACTAATCTCATTAATAATGCATCTACTTTGCCGCCGTAGTAACCTGAAACGATTCCGACCAGACAGCCAAGGAGAATGGAAATAAAAGCAGCAATAACTCCAATTAATAAAGAAATCCTGGTTCCATAGAGCAATTCGCTTAAAATATCCTGTCCGACATCATTGGTTCCCAGCAAAAATTGGCTATTCGGTTTCGTAAAAGGAGCTCCAACACGATCAGTTGGATCAAATGGAGCAAGGAATGGCGCTAAAATGGCAATCAACAAAAAGATCATTAAAAGAATTAAACCAAACAAGCCGATATTATTAGATGTGAGAACTTGCCAATATTTTTTCCATTTCTGATTACCCATTGCGGCTTCCCACCTTTGGATCAAGTAAAGGATAAATTAAATCTGCAAGAAAGTTAGCAATGACTACACTGAAAGTTATAATCAGGAATGTTGCCTGAATAAGAGGGTAATCTCTACTTAATACAGATTCAAACATTAATCGACCCACCCCCGGATAGGCAAAGACGGTTTCGATAACTGTTGCGCCCCCTAAGGTAAATCCCAAGCTAAGCATAAATACAGTAGCAACAGGAAGAAGTGCATTTCTCATAGCATGCTTATACTTAATAACCTTTTCTTTTACACCCTTTGCTTTAGCCATCATTATATAATCTTCTCCAAGGACATTAAGCATTGAATACCTCATGATCATAAATGTACTTGTAACGGAAATCAAAATCAAAGTGGCCAGAGGGAGGATTAGATGCTTTCCAATATCAATAATCCTGTCAATTCCAGAGTAATTGGACCATGCGCTTTCTGCTCCAAAAACCGGCAGCCACCCTAACTGCGCTGAAAAAATAGACACAAGTATCATGCCAACCCAAAAAGACGGCATAGCACTTAAAAACATAAAAACCGTAAGAAGGTTAGCATCCGTTTTTGTGCCCCTCCGCCATGCGGATATTGCTCCAAACATGACGCCAATAATAGTTGAGAGCACAAGCCCCAATCCTGTAAGAAGCATTGTCCATGGCAGCCTCTCCATTAAGAGTTCAGAAATAGGGCGTTTTTGCTGATAAGAATATCCGAAATCACCAGTGAAAATATCCTTAATATAGGCCCCATATTGCTCGATAATTGAATCATTAAGGCCATATTTATCTAAAATAGCTTCTTTTTCAGCGCTGGACATAAACCCCACATCTTCACCGGCTAAGAAAACCAATGGATTTCCTGGCATAAGACGGGGCAATAAAAAATTTAACGTCAGCATTAGGAATATGACAATTAGATATTGTAAAAACTTGCCGGCAATAAATTTACCCAACACTCTCACCTCCAAATATGTAATATCCTTAAAAAGACTTCCCGTAAAAGAGATAATTTTTACGGGAAGTTATGTTAATTAAAAATCAAAATCATCATTGCCTTTATCTTTTTTCTTTCTTCTTAAGAAGACAAACCCAATAACAGCCCCTAATAGAATAAGCCCAAAAACATATAAGGAAGTGTTATTCCCTCCATTATCTGAGCTCGCATTTGCTGTTTTGCTATCTGCTGAAACTTCGGTCTCGCTGCTTGTCTGATCATTGCCAGCCAAATCTGATTTTTCACTGGATACAAAGGATAATTTGTTAATAATCCCCTTGCCCACTTGGAAGACATACTGATCATATTTTGCAGGGTTAAACGCGCCTACAATTTCTTGATAATAAAGAGTTATAAAAGGTGTATCACTTGCCACAAAAGCTTGCATGTCCTTGATTAGACTGAGCCGTTCATTTTCATCATTTGTTTGTTTAAGTTTTTCACCCAGTTGGTCAAATTCAGGGTTCTTGTATCCTCCAATATTGACTGACCCGATAGCGGGATCTGAATGAAATAAGTCATTCATTCGATCTGGGAATAGCTGCATTGTATTGGACCAGCTCCACACTCCAAGATCGTAATCCCTTCCTTTACTGACATCAAAATCAGGCCACATTAATGAGTCCACTGTAGTTGAATCCATTGCTTTTACAGAATTTTTGATTCCAATTTCATTTAATGCTTCTGAAATTAATTCAGCCGTTCTAATTCTAATCGGATTGCCCGAGTAAACTAAATTGGTCAGGTCGATTTTATTGCCTTTCTGGTCTTCTCTAAATCCATCGCCATCTTTATCAATAAAGCCAGCGTCTTCTAAAATCTGTCTTGCTTTTTCCTTATCATAAACAGGCTTTAAATCGGAATTGAAAAACGCTGAGGAAGGATGGATAAATCCGGGACTTCCTACTTCTGCATAACCAAGCAGTACTGTATTCACTAAATTTTCTTTATCAATGGCATAATCAATGGCTTGACGAAATGCAGTTTCGGTCATTGGATATTTCTCTGCGTTAATTTGAAAAAGGCTGGTACTATATCCTGGCCCTCTTACTACTTTTAAAGCAGGATTTGAACTAAATTGTTCCACAAGTTCAGGTGAAATACTTGATGAAATTGCATCAAGCTCGCCTGCCTGAAGGGCATTATACATGGCAGTTGTATCTTCAATAATCGGAAATATTAATTCACTGATTGGCGGGGCACCTTTGAAGTAATCAACGTTGGATTTCATTTTGTAGTACTGGCCAGATTTGTGTTCTTCCAGAATATAAGGACCGCTTCCAAGTGCATTGGTTTCATCATCAGGAGTACTTACTTCAGACCAAATATGCTGTGGCAAAATTGGCAAATCAGCAAGAGGCTGAATCATAAAGCTGGGGTCAGCCTGTGATAAATTTAATGTGATGCCAGTTGCTCCGCTTACCTCTATTGACTTTATTGTTTTTAATGGATTTGTAAATCTGGATTTTGGGTATTTAATGAAATATTCCATAGTGAATTTAACATCATCAGCAGTAAGAGGTTTACCATCTTGCCACTTAACGTTATCATGTAGCGTTAATTCATAGGTTAGCCCATCTTCGGTAACTTTGTAATCCTTTACAAGCCAAGGTTCCGGCTGATTATTTTCATCCAAAATAAAAAGAGTATCATAAAGTAAATTAACAAGATCTAATCCTGGATACCCTGTCACATATGTATAAGGGTTTAATCCATTCTCATCTTTTGTAATGCCAACTTTTAATGATTGTACTTTCTCTTTCGCTTGAACAGGATTGAAATTTGATAGAAACAACAAAAGTATTAATCCAACACTAAAAAATGATCTTTTCATTTTCACTCCCCCAAAATAGTGTTCTAGATTATTTATTTGATTAGTTCCTGTAAGTGAAAGTTCCCTTCTCTTCTGTATGCTTCAGCAAGAGCAAAGTGTCCATGAGTTGCCAGTCCATGATAAACATGCACAGCTTTGTCCAACACTCTATGCATTGCTCTTCCTTTTTCTTGAAGGCTGTTTAATTTGGAAAAACCGGGTGATAAAATTTCAACTGTCTTGGAATCAAGAATTTCATCAAAATGCATACCGCTGAATTCCATTTGGCTTTCAAGCATATCCATTGCCTTTTCTTTTTTCTCCCAAACTTGAGAAATATCAACGACTGTATTTGGATGATGTGGTGTCATGTAGTAGATGGTCGGAATGGGATGTGGGGAAAAACCGGGTGTTTCCTCTAAAGCATAGTCTCTGCTTGCAAGTGCAATTGATTCAAGCAAAAGGGTCATGGCAGGTCTGCGGTCTGGATCTAAATCATGGAAAGAGTGCTCGGGATCTTGGGTGATGATGATGTCAGGTTTAACTTCACGAATTAACTTAATCAGCTTAATCTTTGATTCCTTGCTTAAATCTACGGTTCCATATTCAAAATTCAAGAAAGAAATCTTAACCCCCAGTATCTCAGCTGCAGTTTTTACTTGAGGCTGACTTGTTTCTCTGCAAAGCATAATACTTGCATAAGACTCTCCTCCATTTAAAACATTTTTGGCTAATGCCCCCCCACATTCAACTACTTCCATTCCATAAACTCCAAGAAATAAGATTTTCTGGCCTTTTGACATACCATTTCCTCCTCCTAATGTACAGTACCCCACTATCGTATATTGGGTATTAAAACCAATAATAATACTTAATTTCCATCTTGTAAATATAGAATTTTTAGAAAATTTATTTATTTTTAATATTCATATATTTTTTGGCATGGCCTGTCTACCGCTTACATATCATTTAGCAAATAAAAAGGAGTTGATTAATTTGGGAGCATACCAGTTATTTGTTCTGACAACAATAGCTGTTTCGGGAATGGCAGCCTTCATGTTATCGATAAAATTCAGGAATCAATTAACTAAAATGCAAGCAATGGTTATTGCAATGGCAATGGGAATGAATTTGGGTTTAACAGCCGGGGTCTTATTTGGAGCCATTTTTCAAGGGAATTTGTATACTTCTACGCTTGTTTCATCAGGAATTGGGGCGCTTGCTGGTTTGGCGTGCGGAATAGCGTTTGGCATCCTTCCTTCATTAGAAGGATTTATGTCTGGTTTAATGGGAGGAATGATGGGAGCTATGCTTGGTGAGATGGTTTCCCGGGATCAAGCATTCACCTTGCTTAATATCTTACTCACGCTTACAGCGAGTTCACTATTGCTGTATAATATTTTTTCTTCAAAGACTTCCATTAGAGAAAAAAAATGGTTCCTAAAACCTGCTTTAACTTATATCCTTCTTTTTTCCTTTCTTTATTTTGGGAACCAGCTTGATAAAAGCAAAGCAATCTCCTTCTTTAATACGTCTAATACAGAGCAGAATCATGAAGAGCATGATAATAAAAGTACCTTGAATGCGAAAGAGGTTGTTTTAACTGTTTATCCATCAAAATTTACCTATACACCTTCAGATATAACCCTCAATAAGGGTCAAGAAGCCGCTCTAACATTAAGTAATCTAGACAATGTGGATCATGACATTGAAATAAAACAAATAGCGGTTAAAAAATTGGACAACAATAAACATGCTAATCATGGAACTGATCAGGCTGACTTCCACCTGCATGCGTCCAGAAAGAGTGAAGCCGCTCTGAGATTTACACCTCTTGAGTCCGGGGTGTTTAAATTTTATTGTACTATTCCTGGACATAAAGAAAATGGCATGATAGGTACTATTACGGTAAATTAAAAAGGGCCCATTAGGAATGCGCTCAAGCTTCCTTCCTTTTGAAACCTTTGAGAAATTTCCCCTAAGAAGATTGTTTTACTGAATTCAAGTAAAAATAAACCAATCAATTATAACATGAGACCAATAATTCTTCTTATCCAAGGACAGTAAGCCCTCAAAGAAGTCTTTATTCACTTCCGAAACACGCAATAAACCAAAAGAGGAAACAATTTGAAAGAGCAGTAAAAAAAAGCTGATCTTGAACAATTTTTCAATGCTCAAAAATCAGCTTCTTTTTTTATTCTGAAAGCAGCTCCTGTGCATCTAAACAAATTAGGGAATTGCAGTTTCTTTGAGATGTACATAAATAAAGTCTATATAGTTAAGATTGATAGATTTCAATTTCCGTTTACTTCCTCAGAATCCCAGTAATATTCACTGAAAATCTTCGCAAACGCTTCAATAGAATTATCTAATTCAGTGTTATTATTTTCTACTCCTCCGAACTCAAGCAGCATTGATTGGCTGGAAAGGTCTTGATTATATACTCCATTCCCATCATCTTTTGTTTTTATAAAAACCCCTCTGCTAATTCCCGGAAATTCTTCTTCTAGCTTTTTATTTAATTCTTTAGCTAGTGCAAGGTTCCTTTCATAATTTCTATTTTCCTTTCCAACGATAAAAAATAATCTTGCAAATGGCTTCCCATTTATCATTGTCGTTGTAAGTTTCTTTGGCTGGGAGTCTCTGTGAATATCAATAAGATAGCTAATTGAAGATTTTTGGGCCATTGCCTCTATTACTGTTTCTCTTGAAAGAGCATAGGAATAATTATAATTCCAATTTTTCTTTTTCAATTCTTCTGTAACATTCGAAGTACTATGGCTTGCTCCTATCCCTCGCTTCATTAATTCGTCTTTCAGCTTTTTCCCCACCGCTATTATGTTTTTACTTTCATTTAAACTTACAGCTTCATCTGCCGTTTTCTTTCCAGGAAGTGATGGCAAAAAGGATTCCCAGCTGTGCGAATGATAAATATATGCCACATCTTTACCAGTATTAGGGACAGGAGAAGTTCCCTTTTCTTGTGAGATTTTTGGAATAGCTTTATCCTTATCTGCCAGTTCTCTCTCTTTCAAAAGCATCTCCAACGGGGGGGCAGATTCTATTGGCAAAGTAGTGAGGTCTGTTCCGAGTCCTGCAATGGCAATTTCGGTGTTGAAGGTGGAAAAGCCAGGAATTTCTCTGCCAAGAAAAGTCCGAATGTCTTCCGGCCAAATATTTGTAAAGGTGAGAAATGCGGCACGGGAGATAGATGGGGTTTCTTCTTCCTTTACACTTGATTTTAGCGGGCCTATTTCAGTTGACATTAGGCTTAGGAAAAAATTAGCACCTACATTTTCACTAGTAGCTGTAATAACGGAAGAATTTAATCTTTCTTTTAAATCAAGAAAGTTAATAAAAAATATAATATTAAAGATGAATAAAAAAAGGGCAAGATAAATCCAGTGGACTCGTATAAAAAACATGGAAGTATGATTCCATTCTTTCATTTGTTCCCTCCGTTCTAGTATTCTCCTTGGTACTTTAATATATGATTTAAAACAAATAATAGAATAGATTCTCAATTGAACTCTATTAATACTTATATAGGTCTAATTTTCTTGCCATAATAGACTCTCTTAATTCCTGCTGTGAAAAGGAGTTAAATGTTAATGTATTAAACTTTTATATTTATCGCATATATCTTCAATAATTTTTTTATGTTGAGAATGATTTATTTAAATTCTTTGGGCAAAAAAAAACAGACACCAGTGCCTGTTTTTTGCAATTATATCATTTGGCAGCGAGCCTCTGCACATTTTTGACAGTGTTCATGTTGAGGCTTCTTGCATTCGTTTCCGCAAGCATCGCAAATGTCAGCATATCATTCGGATATCTGTTTTACAAAGGTTTTCACAGAGACTCACAATAAAAGATGCTTGTTATTGTTTGTATGGCCTTAAACTTAGTTTTCGGACTCTATTCAATTCCTTCAATCCTTTGACCGGATCAGGAACAGATCATCATTTTCTTATTCAGGTTCATTTTCAGAAGAGAGCATTTTCTCCATATAATGTAGCAACAAGCGTTTTTCCATCCGAAGTGACACCTGTAGTAACAGGAGTTGCTCCTACTTTAATTCGTTTTTCCTCTTTCATTGTATCAAGATTAACAACACTGACTGTATCTTCACTCATGTTTGTTTTTGTCCATAATTAATACATTATTTACACAAAAATACGCATACTGATATTAAAGTTTCTGGTGGTATTATGTGCAAAAATTAGGGGTTATAAGGTAGGAATAATGGTGAAAAAGGTGGATTTGATTATATATCACTATTTTGATTATCCGGTAAAAGCTAATCGCACATCTTACTCTTTTGATTGATAAATGGTAATGAAATATGGTGTGATGGCCGGTTTGATGAATAATTAACCAATATTCCTCTTCAGTTGATTAAAATTTAATATAGGGCATCAGAAATCCCCTTTTTTTATAGCACTGGGAATTGGAATGCTGCCGCCACATTTATATGTTTGCAAATAGTTATAATTAAAATATATCAAAGAGTAGGTGAAATTTGTTGATTCGTTTGCTTCCTTTTATAGTTATATCTATTCTTTTAATAGGATGCACTAGCAGTGGTAATAAAGCATATGAACAGGGAAATAAAGCATCTGCTATTCAAACAGAAAGTCATTCCTCACCTAAAATTATACTTCTTGTTATCGATTCACTTATGGATGAGCCGTTAAAAAAAGCTATCCAAGAGAAGAAAGCTCCTGCTCTGGCCTTCTTTTTAAAACACGGCCAATATAGCAAAAATTTAGTAAGTTCCTATCCAACCATGTCGGTTACAATCGACAGTTCTTTAATAACTGGTACTTACCCGGATAAGAGTAAGATTCCTGGACTCATTTGGTTTAATAATGATAAGAAGCAAATCAGCACATATGGAAATGGTTTGTTTGAAATCATGAAAATCGGTGTTTCCCAATTTGCCGAAAATATCATGCATCAATATAATAATGTTGATCTCAGTCCAAATGTAAGCACTATCCATGAGGATCTAAACATTCTTAAAAAGGAATCAGCATCCATTAACGCATTTATTTATCGGGGAAATTATCAGCATACCCTTAAAGTACCAAAGTTGATAACAAAAGTGAGTAATTTACCTGAGGAGTATGAAACCGCTGGGCCGAAAATGCTGTCTTTAGGTACCTTTATTCACCAGGACAAAAAGAATAATCACCTTGTGAACCGTTTAGGTCTTAATGATGCCTTCGCGGTTCAAGAATTAAAATATCTTTTGGGAAAAAATATTATTCCTGAATTTACAATCCTGTATATTTCAGAAAATGACTTCACTGTACATAGGAATGGGCCAAATACAATAAAAGGAATTGAAAAACTTGATAAGCATCTTCAGGAGGTCTTGAATATTTTTCCAAAATGGGAAGATGCCCTTAATAATTATATCTGGGTTATCATTGGAGACAGTAAACAGTCACCTGTCATTGAACGGAAAAAAGATGCTTTAATAGATTTAAAAGAAATCCTTTCTCAATATAGAATTTTAAAGCTCGGGAAGCCTGCTGCAAAAGACGATGAAATTGTCATTACAGCTAATGAACGGATGGCATATGTTTATAAAATTAACGAAAGTGTTTCAGTAAGAAATATTGCCAGTAAACTGAAAACAGATCATCGAATTGCCTGGATTGCATGGAAGGAAAAAGAAATAATACATGTGATATCTGGAGATCATGAGGGAACCTTTAATTTTAATTCAGGTGGAACCTATAATGATATTTATAATCAAACCTGGTCTATAAAAGGAAATACCTCCATTCTCGATTTAACCCTAAAAAACAAAGATATTCATTATGGGGATTATCCTGATGGATTAGCAAGGTTATATGGAGCTATGCATTCTCAGGAAGGTGAATTTCTTGTTGTTGACGCAAAACCCGGGTATGAATTCATTGGAGAAAGTTCACCTGAACATTCCGGTGGCGGCGCACATGGTTCAATGCATAAAGATGATTCACTAATTCCCATCATTGTTACAGGAACCAATAAAAGTATCGATCAGCTGCGGATTGTAGATTTGAAAAAATGGATATTGGATTATTGGAATTATTGAAAAAACATAAACCTTCTCCCAGACTATACCTGAGTGAAGGTTTATGTTTTGTTATAACGGATTTTTCGAAAAGTACAGTGTGGTTAATTTTTGAATTTTATTTTTCCTGGCATCTTCTTAATAAAACGATTCATTTACCTCCCAAGATTCCACCGTTTTATAAGCTGTTTGCGGATCATAGCCTTTTCCAAGCAAGTAGGCAATTGCTGCAACTTCAGTCATAGCATGGGATACTGAAGTAAATTTTGCTTCTGTTAAGCCATAATTCACAAATGGTTTTACGATCATTAAGGTCTCGTTTTTTAAATCTCTGTATGGAATATAGGATCCATAATTCCAATTTTGATAATAGTGCATTTTTTTAGCAGCCTCCCCATTTTTATTTGATGTTATCTTATGATGGGTTTCAAAAAATGTTTTTGTCCAGTTGATTACATTTCCTTACAATAATTTAAGCATACTGAAATTAGGGCAGCCGAAAAAAAGAATTAGGGAAATAATTAAGGAGCTAATATGATGCGTAGATGGTGGATTGTAATAGCCTATGTCATTTTAATGATCATTGGCATTACCTATAAGGATTATTTATTAGAATGGCTGCGAACCAGTGACACATCATGGCTTCCTGCAATGTTTTTGTTTTCTGTTCTGATATCATCTATTCCATTTTTGCCATTTACATTATTTGCAGGATTAATGGGAGTGAAATTTGGTGCGTTAGTTGGGCTTCTGATAAATTGGTTTGGAATTCTCTTTACTTCGTTAATTTACTTTTTTTTATCAAGGTACTATTTCAGGGATTATTTCACTTCCTATTTGGGCAAGTATAAAGGAATTAATAAATTTCAGGACCAATTTGAAAAAAATGCATTGATGGCTATTTTGTTTGGAAGAATGATGGTTATTATCCCTCATCAGGTGTTTAATATCTATTGTGGAATTGCAGATATTCCATTTAGGCATTTTTTTATAGCTACTGCAATTGGGGTGCTGCCTCCTATGTTTATGCTTGCTTACAGCGGGGAACAGTTGTTTTTATCCATTCATAAATTATTGCTGGGATTGATTTGTTACCTTCTATTCCTGCTTTGCTTTTTCCTTTGTTATAAATTATTGTTCAATAACAAGCTAGAGCAATCAAAAAAATGAAATGCTCATATGCTGGTTTATAATAAGTAATTGATTGAATGGCAGCAATAAAAAAGCCCACAAAAAAACGTGGGCTAATTTTAGTTATTTATTTTTTATCTGGTTCTGATTCGAAGTTAATTCCTCCGCAAACTCAGTTAACCCCGCCATATTTGGCTTCTGGTAATTGGTCATTTGGGCTGTGTTATTCATTAAGTTTTGAAACGGGCGGGCCATATTTCTGCCGCGATTTCTAGTAAAGCCATATGCAGCTGCACTTATGCCCAGGCTTATTAAAGACCCCCATAACATTCCTCTGTTTCTCCTTCTCCTTCTGCCAAACATATTTAAAAATGGCTGCATTCTGCCTGCATTAAGAATCGCATTTATCCAGTTATTCAAGTCAGAGCACTCCCCTTTAAGTAATAAGAAGGAAACTCAATTCCCCTCCATATATAATTTTTACTTTTAAGGTTACGAATATGCTGGTAAAAATTTTGAAGGGTTTGGAAATAATAATTGTGAATATCCTAAAATTATTTAGTGTTTAAAAAATGTTTTCTGTTTAATAAACGCCTAAAAAACCTTGCCTTTAGATATGGCAAGGTTTAAGAAATGCATTAAGATATTTCATGAAATGTGATTTCAGGACGGCTGCCAATACGGATATTGACCCCTGTTTGGCCAAGGCCTTCACTTATATAAAACGGTTTTCCGCCATGATAATGAAGACCTTTAACCATTTTCATGCGGACAAGCTTGCCCATTTTTATCAAATGATATGGCTTCGGCCAATGGATTTGCCCACCGTGAAAATGTCCCGATAATAAATAATCAAAAGGAATATTTTCCATCTCTAAGACAACATTGGGATCATGTGTCAAAACTAAATTGTAGCCTTCAGATACTCCATTATAGGACTTGTTAACATCACTGTGTTTTGTACTGTAATTATCAATACCAATGATGTTTAGGATTTCCCCATTAATCTCAATCGTTAAATGCTCATTTTGAAGTGTTTTACAGCCATTTTCTTTAAGAGTTTTTTTCAATGTTTCAAAGTTTTTTCCCTTTAAAACATAATCATGATTTCCAAAGACTGCATATATGCCATGCTTTGGATTTGTCTTTTCCAGTGCACGAAGATAGGCTGCAAGTTTAGGAATACTTCTTTTGCGGTCAAGAAAATCACCAGTTAGTGCAATTAGGTCAACTGGCTGTTCGGAAATCATCGCAAATAACTCAGCTGGACTGACAGATATATTTTCCAGGTGCATATCAGATATATGAAGAATTTTTATGTTATTTCCCGAAACTGAGATGTTAGGACGGGAAACAGAAATCGAATTTATAGTTACTTTCTTTGTGTTCTTATTGGCTTTGTAAAAAATATAGCTGAAAACAGCAGACAAGATTAAGATAAATAATAATGCCATATTCATATCCCCTCCCTCCATAAAAGTATAAAAGGAATGAGGGGATAGTCCTAGTGGGAGTTAGAGGAAACAGTCTGATTCATTTATTTGTATTTATTGATCAGGTTTTCTTTCGACATCAATAAGTAGGCAGTATGATGCTTTTTTATATTTGCAGCAGAAATTTTTGAACACGATAAAAAATAAATAGGTAATTGAAATGTTTTTTTAAACCAGCAGTATAGTTTATTTTCTGGAAATATACATTCAAATCCAAGCGAACCGAACCCCTTGTTTATTAGGGTGATTCCAATAATTCCTTTTATCTTCGCTTCTTCAGGATGGTTAAGGATAAATGCAGTTAATAGCGGCATAGAATCTTTAACACGTTTATAAATGGCTCTCCCTTTTAATAATTCATTTTTCATGTAGTTAAATTCATTCAATATCCTAACATTATGCAAATGAATTTTAAGTAAAAGATCATTTTTTCGAATGATAACACCGTCAGATAATTCAATGTCATTTCCTTTATATTTTGTTAGCCTTACACGAAAAACTCCTCCTTTTTTCGGATCTGCTGTAAGATGCTGTAACCGGGTTAAAGGAAAATAAAGAGGATCCAAGAATACCCATATTGATAACAAAATATTACGAACCATGATTTTTAAGGTCTTCTCCTTTCCTAATCTATAGTAAATAGGATGTTAATCTAATGGTATTTTTAATTATGGAAATGAACGGATAGATTCCCTTTTTAAAATGACAGCTCGAGCGGGTCATGCCAAAATGAGATTCAGATTGCCCTGTAAGTTGAGTTTACTGAAATTGGTATGAAGTTTAATACATAAGCTTTGAATAAAAAGTAATAATACATTGTGTAGTTTATAATCTCATTTGAAAGAAGGAATTAAAGATGACAGTTGGAACTCAAGTAAAGCAAGCAATTGTTGGCTTGAAGAGCGCACAGGCCAGCTTTGAAACGTTTGCACTCGCTACTGAAAATCAAAATGCTAAACAGCTGTATCAGAATGCTGCACAGCAAACACAATCAATTATTGACAGCCTTGAACCAAGACTGCAGGAGATTCAGCAAGAGGAACCGCAATATAATCAGTAGGCATTCAGGCTGGCATTTGCCAGCCCTATTATAATTTAAATTTTATCTTGAATGGTGTGATCCAAATGACGATTGCTTCGAATGTAAATCAATGTCTTGCAGCAATACGTTCTATAGAAGCACAGTTATCAAGCCTTGCCCTAACTTCAATGGATGAAGAAGCAAAGCGCCTTTTCCATGAATCAATGCTCGAGATTGGCGATATAAAAACGGATCTTGAAAACAGAAAAAAGGTTATAGAGTTTGAGGAACCCCAATATAAACCAAATTAAATGAACTTGGAGATGAAGATATGCCTGAATGGCTGCTTATTGGAGCTCGTTCTATTTTATTCGCAGGTGTTTTATTTGCTATAACCAAACTGATAGGTAAAAAACAAATATCAGAGCTTTCATTTTTTGAATATGTATCAGGTATTACAATTGGAAGTATAGCCGCTGAAATTATTATGGGGTTGGATAACCACTGGGCCAGCGGAATCCTTTCTATTTTGATCTTTGGTCTTGTAACATTATTTGCCGATATTCTTTCGCTTAAGAGTAAAAGCTTCCGTGATTTCTTTGAAGGGAAAGGTACAATCTTTATTAAAGATGGAAAAATATTGGAAGATAATTTAAAAAAAGAAAGATACTCAATTGATGATTTATCCTCCCTGCTTCGCCAAAAAAATGTCTTTAAGGCAGCAGATGTAGAGTTTGCTGTATTAGAGCCGCGCGGAGATCTTAGCATCATGCTGAAGAAAGAAAATCAGCCGCTTACCCCAAAGGATCTTAAATTGAATTTACCACAGGAAAAAGAACCGCAAACGGTTATTATGGATGGGATAATTCTAAACGATCCCCTTGCTGAGTCAGGGAAAACGAGAAAATGGCTTAACATGGAGATAGAGAAACTGGGTTTGACCATTGATAACATTTTTTTGGGTCAAATTGATTCTTATGGAGAATTAACTGTAGATATTTTTGATGATTTACTTAAGGTCCCTGCACCACAACAGCGTCCTTTGCTGATGGCAATGATAAAAAAGTGTGCAGCTGACCTTGAAGTGTTTTCCCTGCAGACTGATTCCAAAAGCGCACAACAAATGTATGAAAAAAATACTCAAAAGCTGAATCAAATCATTCAGAAATTAACCCCATATTTAAAGTAAATGTTTGTCCACCTGCAGGATTTGAAATTATATAATGTATTTGCATCCCTATCCCATTCCTTTAAAGATTTTTAAAGGAATGGGATAGGGATGAAATATTTTACAATGATCTATTATTATGAACTCTCATGGCCAAACTATTGGGTTCTATTAAGGTTTCTTCAAAAGGAATAAGAAAAAATAATTTCAGGGTATAAAACTGAACAAACACCAAAAGGAAGACTGGTGTTTGTTTTTTATTTTTGATAGCTGCTCCTGCCTTCTTTTTTCCATACTTTTTTTTGCATAATTAAGGCGACGATTGCTATTAATGCCACAAATATTAAACTGACAAAAAATCCAAGCCTAATTGACTTTTCAAGTAATGTGCCGCTTACCGCAGCTAGGATCAAAAGCAATCCTGCAGTGGCGATTACCTTTCCGAACACCTTATTTTCCAGAATCCGCAGAGCTGAAATGATGATGAATGACCAATTGAATAAAATTAATATACCAGCAGCTGTTGTGATATACTCATATATTTTGCCCGGCAGCAGTAAGGCGGTAACGATTGATGCAATTAAACCGGCTGTGGCCAGCCCCAGCGATGGTAAAGGCAGGTCTTTCCATTTCCTTATCTTTTTTGAAAATAGCGCTGGAGCATCGCCGTCATCAGCCAAAGTAACCAGTAAGGCTGTTACTCCAAACAGCGAAGCGGTCATGGTAGAGAAGCCGGCAATAATGATTGCTGCATTAAAAATGTGCGGGAAGAAGTCCAGATTATAGTTATCCATTGCGGTTACAAAAGGACTCTCCTTTTCATTAAAAGCTCCGTGTGATGCCATATACACAGCTAAGCCAAGAGAAATGACATAGATAATGACAAGAACAATAAGCATGATAATACCAGCTTTTGGAGCATCCTCTTTCTTCTTTAACCTTGTCGCCATTAGTCCGATGACTTCAATTCCTCCGTATGCATAAAATGCATATATTAAAGAGGACCAAAAGCCCTTAAAGCCTTCGGGAAACCAATCGCGAGCAGAACCAGGGAATCCTGGATGCTTTGCATCTCCATCTATTACTCCTGCCAATGCAGCAGCTGCCAGGATTATAAACATAATAATCGCTGATGTCTTAATAACTGCAAAGAGGTTCTCTACCTTTTCAAAGCCTTTGTTTCCTGTTAAAACTACTATAATTGAAAGAATGGCATAACCCGCTGCAAAAATCCAAAGCGGCACATGCGGAAACCAGAATCTTGATAAAATGGATAGAGCGGTCAATTGGCTTCCCATGATTAGAATATTAGAGCACCAGTAATTCCATCCGCAGCTAAAACCAGCCCACTTTCCATAGGCTTTATTGGCATAATAGCAAAAAGATCCTTCCTGAGGGTCTTCAGCTGTCATCTTAGCTAAAAGGTTGTAGACTATATAGGTTCCGATTGCGGCTAATAAAAATGAAATTACAATCGCTGGTCCGGTAATCTTGATTCCTATGGCAGACCCTAGGAAGAATCCGGTCCCGATTGTACAGCCGACACCAATCAGTGATAATTGCCACCATTTTAAATCACATGATTCACTTTCCTTCGAGGAATTTCCGCTTGGAAGAAAAAAATCCATGATGTACCTCCCTCTTTAGCTCTTTTGGTCAGTTGCTTATTTGCAAAAAAATAAGCCGATTCAGATGTTTATCGGCCTCCGCTTTAATTTCAAATGGACATTTGCCATAGTTCTTATTTCTTTTTCTCAGAACTGTCGCTTTTTAAGCCTGTTACAGATCTGAACAGCTGTGTATGCATGCTGCCCTGAACAATATCCTCAAGGAAGTATTGCTCAATCAGTTTTTTGTATTCCTCATCTTCAAACATCTTCTTGTTTTGCAGTTCCATCTCGGCAAGGCCCTCATAAGTGGAAAGAAAAGCATATGTATAATCCTCTCCTGTAATAGGAGATAAAAGCTCAACTTTGTGCAGATAATTTTCGTTCCGATAGCTTTGGATCATTCTTAAATTTTTTAGAGCTTCAACAAAATTTTCCTGCTTCACTTCAAATGTTTGGTAAACGAAAACAGACATGTTAATCTCCTTCCCAAAAACTTTTGAATGTTTTATTTACTTTCATCACTATCATCGGGTTTGAGTGTTGCTAAATCCTCGGAAATTTCTGTATTATATCGAAGGTTCCCGTAGTTAATTGCGGTACCCTATTCCAAGAATAATGTATAAAAGGGCAAGACAGGCGAAAAATTTCAGGGAGATTGCCTTGCTATGCAGCATAACAATCCTCCTCTGATCCTTAGTTTGTTTATTAGTACATAAAATATTCGCTTTGCAGTTCTTACATCTATAAGGTTAGTAAAAAAACAGCCCATTCGATCTGGGCTGTTTAACGTATACTACACCATGACTTTGCAGATATCATTAGTAAATTCTACAGGGTCGCTGATTGGCAGTCCTTCAATCAGCAGGGCCTGATTATATAGGAGGTTTGTATATAGAGTCAACTTATCTTTATCATTTTCCATTGCGTTTTTTAATGCCTGGAAGACTTCATGGCTTGAATTGATTTCCAAAACCTTGTTTGCTTTTACATTTTGATTGTCAGGCATGCTGTTGAGGATTTTTTCCATTTTAATTGTGACTTCCCCATCTGCAGTCAGGCAAACTGGATGGCTTTTAAGCCTTTTGGAAATTCTGACATCAGTCACTTTTCCTGATAAAATTTCTTTCATGCTGCTGAACAGTTCCTTATTTTCTTTATCTTCTGCTTCTGATGGTTTTTCGTCCTCATTCTCTATGCCCAGATCTCCGCTCGATACAGACTTAAATTCCTTCTCTTTGTAAGTCATGAGCATTTTAATGGCGAACTCATCAATATCTTCTGTAAAGTAAAGAATTTCATATCCCTTATCGGCCACCAGCTCAGTTTGTGGGAGCTTTTCTATTCTTTCATGTGACTCTCCAGTTGCGTAATAAATATATTTCTGATCATCCTTCATTCTGGATACATATTCATCAAGTGATGACAATTTCTTTTCTTTTGAAGAATAAAACATCAATAAGTCCTGGAGAGTCTCTTTAAGGGTTCCAAAATCGCTGTATACCCCGTATTTTAATTGTCTTCCGAATGACTTATAAAATTGTTCATATTTTTCCCGCTCATTTTTCATGAGACTTTGAAGCTCGTTTTTAATCTTTTTGCTGATGTTTTTCGCAATGAGCTTCAGCTGCCGGTCATGCTGCAGCATTTCCCTTGAAATGTTAAGAGATAGATCTTCAGAATCAACCATCCCTTTCACAAAACTGAAATAGTCAGGCAGCAGATCTGCGCATTTGTTCATAATTAAAACGCCATTCGAATAAAGTTCGAGGCCTTTTTCGTACTCCTTGGAATAATAATCGAATGGAATATTTTCAGGAATATATAAAATCGCATTATAGCGGATTGAGCCATCCACACTGATATGAATATGCTTCAACGGCTTGTCAAAGCCATAATGCTTCTCCTGATAAAATTTTTCATAATCTTCGTCTGTCAGTTCGCTCTTATTTTTTCTCCAAATTGGAACCATGCTATTGATGGTCTGCTCTTCAATAATCTCTTCATGCTCATTCTCAGCATCTTCTTTTGGCTTTCTTGTCTTAACATCCATCTTAATCGGATAGCGGATGAAGTCAGAGTATTTTTTTATGGTGGATTTTAAGCGGTACTCTTCCAGAAATTCATCAAAGCTTTCATCTTCAGTATTCTCTTTGATTTTAAGGATGATATCAGTGCCGACCGTGTCTTTTTCACATGGAGTAATCGTGTAGCCGTCCGCTCCCCGGGATTCCCATTTGTATGCTTGATCGCTCCCCTGAGCCTTGCTGATTACAGTAACAATATCTGCTACCATGAATGCCGCATAAAATCCTACACCGAATTGGCCAATAATATCATGGCCATCTTTAATCTCATTTTCTTTTTTAAAAGCCAGGGAACCGCTCTTCGCTATGACACCGAGATTGCTTTCCAGCTCTTCTTTAGTCATTCCAATACCTGTATCTTTGATTGTTAATGTTCTGTTCCTTTCGTCAGGCACGACTTTTATGTAGTAACTATCTTTGTCAAACGTTAAGGAATCATCTGTAAGTGCTTTGTAGTAGATCTTATCGATTGCATCACTGCTGTTGGAAATCAGCTCCCTTAGGAACACCTCTCTTTGAGAGTAAATGGAGTTGATCATCATTTCCAATAATCTTTTGGATTCTGCCTGAAACTGTTTCGTTTCCATAGTAGCCTCTCCTTTACATTTTTTTTCTTTAGTTTAGCACTCTGACCTTATGAGTGCTAAACAATATTTAAATATCATATTTTTCAATTTGTGTCAATTAGCTTAACTTGCTAAATCCATCACATATATTAGTTTCTTTGAAATTAATACTCGTTTTTCTCTGCACAAAAATAGTACCCTCAACGAGGATACTATTTTTAGCAAACTGAGTTCAAAGCCTTTTTCTCGAATCTTAGCAATTAAATCCGGAAGAGCTTCAACAGCCTGAGTTATATCCAATATTTAAGGAAGAACTCTTACTGGTCCATCAAATAGTTTAATATCAGGGTCTTTCGAATTGTACACTACGTTCGCACTATCAACTACTCGTGGCAATGGGCCATTTCTTATCCAACTTTTTTTAAGTTAAACGGATAGATGATCTTTCACCATAACTTTCAGCATCATATATAAAAACATACATATCGTCTTTAAACTTTTCTGGTTCGCCGTCAAAAACTACTTCCCCATCCTTTAAAGCGATAATGCGGGTTGCATAACGTTTAGCTAAATGAACATCATGAACATTAATGATGGTCTGCAGATTACGTCGATCATGCATCTCCTGAAGCAGACTGAAAATCCGGTCAGACGTTCCCGGATCCAGGCTCGCAACGGGCTCGTCCCCAAGAAGAAACCTTGGCTTTTGAAGGAGAGCCCTTGCAATGCCAACTCTCTGTTTCTGCCCTCCGCTGAGATGCTCAACCCTGCGATCGGCAAAATCGGCTAACCCCACCTCTGCAATGACTTGCTTAGCCTGAGCCTGTTCTTCCTCAGTAAACCACCCAATGAGATTTTTGAAGCTGCTCCTGTAGCCGAACATGCCTGTCAGAACATTTTGCAGGACAGATAAACGGGGAATTAAATTAAAATGCTGAAAGATCATTCCCATTTCCCTGCGAATTTTTCGAAGCTGTTCATCACTCAGTACAGAGAAGGGTTGGCCATCCCAGATGATTTCCCCAGACGATGGTGCCTGCAAGCCATTTAAGCAGCGGATCAAAGTGGATTTTCCAGCACCGCTTTTACCTAACACACAGACAAAATCCCCGGGATGGATCGTCAGGTTAATGGAATTCAGGGCATTATGCTTCATGCCGGGATAACGGACTGTTATATTTCGAATCTCAAGCATTTCAGGCCTCCTTTATATCACTCGGCTCCTAACATAGCTTCCAAAAAGATCCACTACAATAACGATGATCATAATGACAAGTACATCGAGCGAAACTGCACTGTATTGAAATGTTTTAAAATCATTAAAAAGTCTTTGGCCGATTCCGCCTCCGCCAATGAAGCCCAATATAAGGGAAGTTCGAATGGCAACCTCAAACCGATAGAAGTAATTTGACAATACATTTGGCCAAATTTGAGGCAGGATGCTGAACAGGGAAGCAAACCAGGTTTTTGCACCAACTGCTTTCATGGCCTCCTGCGGGCCGGGATCGGATGATTCAATGAGTTCTGAAATCAGTTTTCCCAGAACTCCAATGTTATGAAACATAATGGCCAGGACAGCCGGAAAAGGGCCAAGTCCAAGAGCAGTCAGGAGAATCAGACCGAAAACAATTTCAGGAATAGAACGGACAAAGCTTAGGCCTATTCGGGTTAAATGGTAAACAACTTTAGAACCGGACGTGTTCTTAGCGGCCATAAAGCTTAAGGGAAGTCCGATAATAAGCCCGAAGAAGCTTCCCAGAAAAGCCATGGCCAATGTTTCCAGACTGTCTTCAAGTATCATTGGAAGAAGAGAAAAATCCATCGGGAACCAATGGGACAGGAAGTCAATCATATTGCGGAAGTCTTTGAATTTCGATAAATCGAATTCCGTTAGTCTCATGCTCAGATAAACGAATAAAGCCAACACGATAAATGTTAATATGCTGCTTTTTTTAAACCACAATCTTATCAGCCCTATTCTTTAATGAGTCCCTCTTTTAGGGCAGCCTGTCGGATGCTTTCATAATCTTCATTGCTTGCCTCTGTAAATCCGCTAGCCCCGAAAGCATCCAGAATTTCCGGATCTTCAATCGCTAAAAATGCTTCTTTTAATGCTTTAATAGTTTCTTCATCTGTGTTTTTATGTACAGCCCAAGGGTACTGGAAAAGCTTTTCTGACTTCCATATTGTTTTAATCTGATCTCCATCTACTTTTCCTGAATCCACTAATTGATTGTAGATAGCACTGTCAATCGCACCAGCATCCACCTGCTTATTTTGTACTGCCAATGCAGTAGCATCGTGTGAACCGGTAAATCTGACGGATTTAAAACTGTGTTCATCCTCTGATTTGTATACTTCACGGTCCTTCAGTTCAATGGATGGGATAAGAGATCCTGAAGTTGAATTGATATCACCAAAGGCAAAGTCAGCTTCACTGCTGTTTTTAAGTAAATCTTCAAGCGAATTCCAAGGATTGTCCTTATGGGTGATGATATAAGAATAATAAAATGGCTCCTCATCAATCAGCTGTGTAATGATGGCTTTTGCACCGCTCTTTTCGTGGGCAATAACATATGTTAAAGGGCCAAAATAGGCCATATCAATTTTATCGTAGTTCATGGCTTCCACAACCCCGTTATAATCCGGATATACTTCAACATCTACATCACGATCCAGTTTTTCAGATAAAGTTGACTGCAGTTTCTCCATGGCAGCTTCCATTGATCCCTCTGTTTGAACCGGGATAACACCAATGGTGAACGTTTCATTAGATTGTTCTTTTCCATTCCCGTCGGTGTTTTCTGCTTCATTGCCGGTGCATGCCGACAGGATCATCAGTGAAAAGATTGTCATGAGCATTAAGAATTTTTTCATGTTAGCACTTCCTTGTTCATGTTTTGAAGTAAAGGTAAAAAAGGACTCTTTTCGAGTCCTTTTTTCAGATAACAGTAATCCTTCCAGGATTCTGATCTGTGACTGTCCCAATGATGGAAGCAAATTCTACTCCTTTTTCCTTTAAGTCTTTTAGGAGCGATTCAGCTTCTGCTTCAGGAACGGTTATTAATAGTCCCCCTGAAGTTATGGCATCACAAAGAATCACTTGGTCCACATCATCAATATTTTCGTATTGAATACGGCCGGATAGCCATTTATGATTCTTTTTGGAGCCGCCAGGAATAATATTCTGTTCCGCAAGCTTCCTGGTTTTTGGAAGGACAGGAACGGATGTGCTTTCAATGGTAATGCCTGTACAGCTTCCTTCCGCAATCTCCATTGCGTGGCCAAGAAGGCCAAATCCCGTAATGTCTGTGCAGGCATTGACATGGTAGTTATCCATAGCTTCAGCAGCGTCTTTATTTAAGGCAGCCATGACTTCCATAACACGGTCGATGCCTTCCTGATCCAGCATATCCTTTTTAATTGCTTGAGTAAGGATGCCGACGCCAATCGGCTTGGTTAAAATTAGTTTGTCACCAGGTTTTGCTCCAGCATTTGTTCTTACTCGTTCAGGATGTACTGTTCCTGTAACAGATAAGCCGAATTTTGGCTCCTGGTCATCAATGGAGTGACCTCCAACTAAGACAGCACCAGATTCTCTTACTTTATCGGATGCGCCAGCCAAAATGTCTGCAAGTATGCTTTTATCCAAGTTGCTGATTGGGAAACCTACAATATTCATGACTGTTATAGGCTTGCCGCCCATAGCGTAAATATCGCTTAGCGAATTGGCTGCGGCAATTTGCCCGAACATATATGGGTCATCAACGATAGGAGTAAAGAAATCCAGTGTCTGCACAAGGGCAGTTTCATCATTTATTTTATATACGCCTGCATCATCAGATGTATCCAGTCCTACTAGGAGGTTGGGGTCAGGTACAGACTTCGGCAAATGACGCAGGACCTGCGCCAGGTCTTCAGGACCAATTTTGCATCCTCAGCCGCCTTTTGTAGATAAAGAAGTTAATTTTACAATTTCTTCTCTCGACATATCTCTCACTCCTTGCTGATTCAATATTTACTTGGGGACTTTTCTAATATTGTTTCGTAAATTTTTTGAAGTGTTTTGGCTTCATATTCCGAAGAATGGCTGCACTCAACGTAGAATTTGGCAGCATGCCCCAATTTTATCCTCAATTCGTAATTATTCACTAGTTTGTCTGCATAATCAAGAAATTCGACCGGATTAGTATAGATTAAACAGCATGCCAGAAGTACTTTCATGCTTTCATCCTTCATACTTAATTTTGCACTAACTTCAATTTATTTAAAGTTTGCATCAATTATTGCAGGAATATTTCCTCCTGTCCATTAATTGTTTGTCAGCAGGCTGTATTTTTTTAACCGCAATAAAAAGGCCTGTTCCCTCAGTATAGAAACAGGCCCGATCCTGCTATTGGTTTCCGAATTCTTCAACAAGCTCCCTGAATTTCCGGAGTGAGTTTTCAATTGGATATGGGGAGGTTAAATCCACTCCGGTTCTCTTTAATAGCTCAAGCGGGTAATCGGAGCTTCCGCTTTTTAAGAATTCAAGATAGCTTTGCAGGGTTTCTTTGTCTCCTTCAAGAATTTTCGTTGCCAAATGAATGGCAGACGCGAATCCGGTAGCGTACTTATAAACATAAAATGGACGGTAGAAATGCGGGATTCTTGCCCAGCCAAATTTCACCTCTTCATCAAAGACAATCTCATCCCCATTATATTCGCGGAATAAACATTCATAGATTCCGCTGAACACTTCAGCATTAAGGGGCTCTCCCTTTTCCGCTAAATCATGCGTTTTCATCTCGAACTCAGCAAACATAACTTGGGTAAAGAACGTTCCTTTAAACTGATCAATAAAATGATTAAGGAGATGCCTGCGGATTTCCTCATCCTTTTCCCTATTCAGTAAATAATTGATTAACAGCACTTCGTTCACAGTCGATGCCACTTCCGCTACAAAGATACTATAACGGGCGGTAATCTGCGGCTGGTGCTGTGAACTCAGCTTACTGTGGACCCCATGTCCGCATTCATGAGCAAGAGTAAAAAGGCTGTCCAGATCATCACGGTGATTCAGGAGGATATATGGATGAACGCCATAGATGCCCAGGTTATACGCCCCTGACCGCTTCCCTGGAGTTTCCCGCACATCAATATAGCGGTCTGACTTAAATTCCGTCAGGATATTAATATAATCTTCTCCAAGAGGCTCAAGCGCTTTACACATCGTTTCATACGCTTCTTCGTAGGAAATATCAGGTTTGACTCCATTTACTAAAGGAACACTCAGATCATATTGCCTCAGCTCGTCAAGGCCAAACTGTTTCTTCCGGATCTGAGTATACCGATGCATTGGCCCAATGTTTTTTTTAGTCGTCTCAATAAGATTTACATAAACTTCCTTTGGTACCTTATCTCCAAATAATCCTTTTTCAAGGGCTGAGGGATAATTCCGCAGTTTGGCCATGGTCACATTGTTTTTTATCGCAGCAGACAATGTGGATGCAATGGAGTTCTTTAGCTGCAAATAAGGCTGGTAGTAGGCTTTATATGCTTCTTTCCTCTTTTCCCGGTCTTCCTCTTCCATAATTTTTGCATACATTCCGCGTGTCAGTTCAACCTTTTCCCCATTTTCGTTTGTTACATCGCCAAATTTTATATCTGCATTATTTATCATTCCAAATGTATGACTGGGAACCGAAAGTGCTTCCCCAAGGTGCGATAGAATTTCTTCCTTGTCTTTATTAAGGACATGCGCCTTATAGCGGAAGGATTCAAGCAGGTCTTCCTCAAAGTATTTCAATCCCTTTTCCTCTGCAATATAGCCTTTTAGCGTTTCTTCATCCAAGCTTAAAAGATAGGGCATAAAAAAAGAAGTGGATGAACTGATTTTAACACTCAAACTCTTTGCCCGGTCCACCAATGCCTGCGAATTTGTCACCCTTGTATCTTCATCTGTTTTCAGCATCGCAAAAGCATATAGCTTGTTAAATATGTAAGAAAGCTTTTCTTTTTTCTCAAGATATTGATATAGGGAGGAACCATCGCGAATCTGCACATCATAGGTCTTTAGCTTATCAGCTAACTGTTCAACCCTTTTGTAGTCTTCCTCCCATTTTTCTGAATTTGAGTAAATATCTTCCAGATTCCATTTTTCATTTAGAGGTATTTCATTTCTGTTTTTGAATGTCTTCATCTTATAGACTCCTTTACAGTATATCTGGCATTCAATAATTAACTATATTCAAAAGTTATCGGAAAAACCCTTCCTCATTTTTGATTTTATCACTAACGGCCTTTAAAATAATCTTGAAAGGATGTGGACGGATTGGCAATTACTCTGCCTCATATAGAAGATCCAAACAATACGGCATATTTTCCTCCAGTGGGTGATTTCGAAACGTTTCAGGGCGATGCCCATTATGAAGAAAAAGTCAGGGAATGGGGATTATCAACCACGAGGGAAGTTAAAAAGGAATTCTGGTATAAAGAAAAAACACAGCAGCGTCTTGTAATCATTAAAGGTTATCAGACATACGGTGAATCTGGAGATTATTATACGATCATAATCGAATTTCAAGACGGGAAGTTGAGCTGCATACACCCAGCCTATCTTAAGGAGATGCAATCTCCTGGCTTTGGAAAAGTGATGGCTGCAGATTTTGGGGACACTTCCCAGACTCCTTCAGGAAAGGAAGCGCCCAAAAAAGCCAGTGAGAAGTCAGAAGATGTTAATAATAATACAGCTGAAAGCAGCAGCAAGAAAAAGCCTTCGGCTAAAAAAGTAAAGAAGGAAAAAGAGCCTGCATTGGAACTGCCGGCAGAAAAGGCCCACCTTACAGCTAAAGTAAAACAGTTTGCCTTGAGCTGGAATCACTTTAATGAGGATAATGATGAGGTCATCATTCTTGAAGATGTTGTTATTCAAGAGGATGAACCGATTGAAGTGGGACTTGGATGGTGCTCCCACTCAAAAACTTTGAAGAAATTTGAACTTCAGCCAGGAGAAAGCCTTGAATTTGATGGGAAAATTGTTAAAAAGAAATTGCCAAAAGGCAAAGACTGTGACGAGGAATTCATTATCGAAGAACCTGTTTTATATAAGATTAATAATCCCTCAAAAATTAAAAAAAGCTAAAGAGCCGGATGCTCTTAGCTTTTTTTGTTTAAGAAAGGATTCTTTTCTCTCCTACAATCTCCTGGATTGGGCTGATATTTTGTGTGAATTCAAGGGTTCCTGCATAGGTGCCCTTTTCGTCACGTACGGCAAAATATCGGATATAAACATATTTATCTCTGAATTTTATCCAGAAATCTTCAGAGTCTTTTCGGCCTGACTTGAAATCCTCCAGTAATTCCTCAACTGCATGGAAACTGCGGGGCGGATGGCAATTCTGCACGGTTCGCCCGATAATGGATTTTGTTCTTGCAAAGATTCGCTCCTTTCCATGAGAAAAATAGCGGACTATATCGTCATGATCAATAAATGTGATATCGACTGGCAAGTGACTGAATAGGAGTTCCAGCTGCTTTAAGGATAAAATGCCTGTTTCCATTTTAATATAGCCATTGGATATTGCTTCGCCATCAATCCCTTTGCGTTCGGGCTTCCATTCCTCTTCGGGGCATGTCAGACAGAATCCAATTTCATCACTTTCATTTGCAATTTTTACCCATTCATCTTCAGTAAGGTTTTTTAAAGCCATCGGAAATAGAATATTTTCCTCTCTGTAAATCATGGCACTAATTTCATTGAACATGAAACGCACTGCATTGATTACCTTATGTTTGTCCCCATCGTAATGGACGAGCAGCTTCTTTGCTTCCTTGACTCCATCGCGGATATAATCATCTATGCTCCACATATTATTTGTTGGACCATAGATGCCATATCTCTCTAAGTATGGAAAAAGCAGATTTTCCTTCCGGCTGTAATGCTTATCAAGTTCAAGCAAAAGTGTGCAGTCTTCTAAAAGTTTATTAATATTTACCTTATTATCTTCCTCCATGAAAGCTTCGAGATGGACCTTTACATTCTCCCTCAGATGCTTATCAACTGCCTTATTCTCACTGATGAAGGTGTGAATTGGGTGTCCAGGCTGTTCTTCCGGCTTAGGATGGGTATATCCGCCTTCTTTGTTCTGAATTTGCCTGCTGTGATGATCTTGATGTTCACGGTTATTAATCAGCTCACTCAATCTATATTCCTCCTATATCAATACTCTTCAGGATCAAATTGCTTATAAGGAATGTACCATGGGGAGAAAGTTTAAAATGTGATGAGCATCATATCTTATTAAATGTTTAATGTTTCTTTACGAATGGAATGTAAGCTATAAATTACCACCCCCTCCATGTTAACTTTTTTGTTACACTTTTAAAGGATTGAATGATGGAGGTCTACTATTGGTGAATAGAAAATATCAAGTTCTGATCATGATTATTATTATTTTTTCCGGTGGATTTGCTGCCGGCATTTACTATACAAAAAACACTGTTCAGCTCCAATCTTCAAAAGCATCGATGGCTTCAAAATCTGACAAACACCCTATCCAAAAAGAAAATCCTGATATTTCAAAGCTTCCCCGGAAAGTGCTGATTGGTTATGTCCAGGATTATCGCGATCCAAACTCAATCAATTATTCAAACTTTTCTCATGTAATATTCTCTTTCGTTCATCCAGAAAAGAACGGGAGCATTTCTTTTAATGGTGATACGGCGCTGAAAAATCTGCGCAGTTTGGTCACAAATGCTCACGATCAGGATGTGAAGGCAATCCTTGCTGTGGGTGGATGGTTCCATATAAATGGCGGGGAATCATATGATTATTTTAAACAAGCAATAGCAGATGACGCTTCGAGAAATAGACTTGTGAAAGAACTGGCGGAGCTAACTCAAAAGGAAAACCTGGATGGCATTGATATTGATTTTGAGCATCCCCGATCGAAACAGGATGCAAGATATCTGTCTGTTTTTATCAATAAGCTTAGCGAAGTGCTCCATGCAAACGGCAAGGAGCTGTCTGTAGCGGTCCATGCCAAAATCCATAGTATTACAGGTACGGAGAGCGGGTATGTTGTGTATGAGCCTGACATGTTCAAGAAGGTTGATTATGTAAATATCATGGCATATGATGGCCAATGGGATGGCGGATACAATGCGGCTAATCTTTCTCCTTATACTTTTACAGAGAACATTGCAAACTATTGGGGAAACCTCTTTGATTCACAAGGTATTTCTAAAGATAAGCTGGTTCTTGGCGTTCCACTTTATGCTCAGCCAGAAGATCCTGCCATTAAGCCGGTATCATATAATGCAGTCATAAAGCATAACCCTGAAAACGCCGCAAAAGATAAAGTCAGCATAAATGGTACTGACTACTATTATAATGGAGCTGCTACAATGAAAAAGAAAACTGCTCTAGCACTAGAGCACGGATTTGGAGGCATGATGATCTGGGAAGTCGGCCATGACGCCAAAGGTCCTTACAGTCTGACCGGAACGATTGCCGAAGTCCTTCAAAATAAAAAAGAACACGTGAAGTACTATTCAGTAAAAAATACAAATTGAGAAAAAGAGCATGGGAGAATCCCCTGCTCTTTTTTTATATGCTCTAAACTGCTTTAAAAACAAACTATGATATCAGGAACTTTAATATTTCTTTCCGCCTATCCTGATAAACCTTCTCTCCAAGCATAATCAGTTCCTCCACATACTTTATGTCATCAAATGGCATTTCTTCGCCCAGTTCTTCATTTATGCGCAAGTAATTCTCTCCGAGGAGATGTTTGCAATGGTAGGTAACAGATTCGGAAGATAAATGAAGGGCCAGATCCAGGAGCTTCGGTGTAACTTTCATGGACGGAAGCTGGAGAGGAAGCCAATGCTTTACACCCCAGTATTTATTTTGATCGATGGTAAAGTCAATTTTTTGAAGACCGGTTCCAAGCGAAAGAATTTTTATATTTTGCAGTTCCTCTTTGAAGTGATGCGTAGCCTCCGTAATGCAAACGAGTGATGGATTATTCGCCCACAGCCCTCCATCTATGGATAAATAATTGTTGCTGATATTGTTCGGAGGGAAATATACAGGTGCTGAACATGAGGAAAGGACTGCATCCCACAGCTTCATCGATAAGCTTTCATTCCCGGGACTGCCATAATTGGAACGATGGACAAATGGCTTGCCATGGGTCACATCAACAGCAGGAATCAAAAGCGGCTTTTTAATTTCGGATAGCTCCGTTTCTCCAAATGCTTTTCGGAAAAAGCGCCGCAAATACTTATCACTGTATACACTTTTAAAGAGACCAACCTTTGCCTGTTTTACAAAAACCTTTTTCCCGAATGATTCATATCCTTTCAATACCTCGCTCATATTTTTTTTCAGGATTAATGATGAGGCAATAATCGATCCGGTGCTTGTGCCTGCAATCATATCGAAATAGTCTCCTGCTGGCCGATTTAGATCGTCTTCGAGAGCTTTTAAAATGCTAACAGCAAAAACACCGCGTATTCCACCGCCATCTACGCATAATATTTTCATATAATCACCTGCTGTTTCAGTCCTTTTGTAACATTAGCAATTTTGTTATGTAGAAGAATAGAAGCTTCAGCATTCTCCTATGTAAAAAGAGAAGGAATCATTCCTTCTCTTCCTCGTTTATCATTTCATCAAATACTGCTGAGACTTTGTTAAATTCTTCGTCGCTTTCAATTGGAGTGAAATCGCCGTCTTCATCCAGTTTTAAGAAGAACACATCGATATCTTCTTCTGTGTCTTCTTCAAGATCTTCTACAAAGCTTACAGCAGCATAATGATTGCCATCTACCTCTGCAGAAGCGAGGACCTCCACTTCCATTTCCTGATCATTTTCATCACTGATAGTAAAAACTTCTCCAACTTCTATCTTGTCCATTTTTTATCTCCTCTCCATAGTAGGTTCTTTCTTTATTTTCCCGTTTTAGCGGATTTTCATGCCTTAATTTGAAAAAGGATCGGCTTTATAATGCCGATCCATGCCATGCATTGAGGATTACTGAACTCCTGCTGCCTCTTTCTTTTCCACTTTTACACTCCACCCAAACGGATCCGGTGCGGTACCTTTTTGGATGCCGGTCAACGTGTCATAGATTTTCTTAGATAGTTCACCGGTGATGCCATTGTTGATTTCGATTTTCTTGTTGTCCCAGAAAAATTCGCCAATTGGAGAGATAACGGCAGCTGTTCCCGTTCCGAATGCTTCTTCAAGCTGGCCGTCCGCATGTGCCTGGTAGACTTCTTCAATGGAAATTCTGCGCTCTGACACTGGAACATTCCAATACTTCAATAATTCCACTACAGAGTTTCGTGTAATCCCTTCTAAGATACTGCCATTAAGCTCAGGGGTTAAAACTTCACCATTGATTTTGAAGAAGATGTTCATACTTCCCACTTCTTCAATATATTTATTTTCTTTTCCGTCGAGCCATAGAACCTGTGAATATCCAGTTAAGCTTGCAAGCTCTTGGGCTTTTAGGCTCGCTGCATAGTTTCCGCCGGTTTTAGCTGTGCCCGTTCCCCCTTTTACTGCCCGGACATATTCGTTTTGAACCGCAATTTTCACAGGATTGATGCCTTCCTTATAGTAGGCTCCTACTGGAGAAAGGATAATGATAAATTTGTATTTATTTGATGCTGCCACTCCAAGGTATGGCTCAGTTGAAATCACAAATGGACGAATGTACAGTGAAGTTCCTTCAACATTGGGAATCCAGTCACGGTCGACTGAAATCAATTCTTTTAAGGCATACAGAGCAAGCTCTTCATCAACTTCAGGAATGCATAAACGGGAATTGGACTTATTCAATCTCTCCATATTCTTTTCAGGCCTGAACAGCAATACTTCATTATCATGTGTAAGATATGCTTTTAACCCCTCGAAGACACTCTGCCCATAGTGGAAAATCATAGCAGCGGGATCAAGTGAGAGCGGCTGGTAAGGTACAATTCTTGGATCATGCCAGCCCCTGCCGGCAGTATAATCCATTTCAAACATGTGGTCTGTAAAATTCTTGCCAAACACCAGGTTATCAAATGCAGGTTTTTGTTTCTTCTCAGGTGTGTGATTGATTTCAATTTTAAATTCTGTCATTGTCAAAACTCCCTATCTGTAGATGATTTAAAAACCTAATGCCTGCTTATCCTGCTGCTCTTAATAGAGGGTAAATAAAAACGCCCAGTCATCCTCCGAGCGTGGACGAAAGGGCTTGCTTCCCGGCAACAACCAATATGGATGTTAAACAGCTACTGACAGTCATTCAAAAAAGACTCAAATGCTGTTTTTGTGAAGGTTGCCTTTCGCTCTTTTCTACTTCAAGGCAGTAGTGCAGTTATCTGATAAAGTTTTTATAAGTTTTTCTAATATTATGATATTCTAATATTTAAATGTCAATATGAATTGACGATAAATTTAGAATTAATTCGAATTGCTGAAAATTCTATTTGCAAAAGGAGTGGCAATTAGGATGAAAATTCGTGATTTTGATTCTATAATCAATATATAAATACATAAGGAGGTTTATGATGATGAATAAAAAAGAGCTTGAAGAAAAGATTATTCAAAACTATCAGGGCGAAGAAAAAATGATGATTCTCGTTTTTGCCCAGTGGTGCATAAATCATAATTTAGATCCTGAGGAAATTTATTTAAAGGCATATCCTGATCAAGGGAAGAATATTTCACTGCAGGAAGCTTTGGAGCTGACTGTTCCAAAAGATGAAGCGGGCGATGTGCCGGATCAGACCTTGCTGGGTGTTCTATCAATGTTCGGAAATGACGACCTCGCCTTCATCGTAATGGAAGAAATAAAGAAAATGAAAAAGGACAGCTAAGCCAGGATTGGCTGCTGTCCTTTTGTAAAACAAGCTATTATTTAAACCAGCCCTTCTCTTTGGACTGGGTAATGGCTTCAATCCTATTCGTTACTTCCAGCTTGTCAAGAATAGCAGATATATAATTTCGGACAGTTCCCGTTTTTATGCTGAGCTGGTCGGCGATTTCCCTGGTGTTCTTGCCGTCTGCAATCAGCTCCAGCACTTCTTTTTCACGGTCTGTCAGCGGGTTTTCTTCTCCATATACATCATCCATTAATTCAGGTGCATACATACGCTTGCCTTCCATGATATTTCTGATTGAGCTGGCCAGCTCCTCACTTGGGCTATCCTTTAATAAGTAACCTCTTACCCCAGCCTTTAGGGCACGCTGAAAATAGCCTGACCTTGCGAAGGTTGTCAGAATAATTACTTTGCATCCAATGCCTTTCAATTCTTCCGCCGCTTCTAAGCCGCTCTTTTCCGGCATTTCAATATCCATGATGCATACATCCGGTTTGAGGGTTTTGACAAGGGATATGGCTTCTTTACCATTCGATGCCTTGCCAATGACCTCCATATCGTCTTCAAGATTTAACAGGGATCCTAAAGCACCAAGCAGCATCCGCTGGTCTTCAGCTATGACGATTTTAATCATGCCTGCTCCTCCTTATTTGTTTCCTTCACGACAGTTGGTACCTTTAATATAATCTTTGTTCCATTATCAGTTACAATATCGAGGCTTCCATTGACGAAGTCGAGCCGTTCCCCCAATCCAAGCAGTCCTGAACCCTTGCCGATATCTGTTGAGGGATTCATGCCAACACCATTATCCTGGACAGTAATTCTGACCTCATTCCAGGTCTGGTCAACGCTGATCCTGCATTCAGTAGCTTTACTATGTTTAACCACATTAGTTACTGCTTCCTTCATGCACATACTCAGAATATTTTCAAGAAAGAGTGAGACATTCTTTAATTTGATATCTTCTTGACCGATAAATTCGATTGAAGCAGCCTTTAATATTTGCTTAACAAGAATAATCTCTTCCTTAAGCCTGATTCCTCTCATTTGTGAAACCATTTTCCTTACTTCGTTTAATGCTGTTCGGGCCGTTTGCTGAACGTCTACAAGCTCTTCCTTTGCCTGTTGGGGATCCTTGCTGATAAGCTTCCTTGCCAGATCGCTTTTTAACCCGATAAGAGACAGTTTTTGGCCGAGTGTATCATGAAGGTCACGGGCAATCCGCTGTCTTTCTTCCTGTTTGACGAGTTCTGCGATCCTTTTGTTGGCATCCTCAAGCTGTTCCTCAAGTTTTTCCTGCTTTTTCTTATTGTAAATGTTAAAAGGAAGCAGAATCACACTGATCCAGATGATAATGATAAATGGAATTTGCTCGAGAAATAATGGCTTCTGGGTTACAAAATTGATGTTTATTGAGATGGTGGTTGCGACCAGGTGGATGACATATAACGTTAGAAAAGCAATTCTGTTTTTGATATGGCCATTGTAATAGGCAATATAAAATGCAAAATAAATAAACTGAAATAGAATGGTCATCGAAATCGATATGCTTATCAAGATGCCTGTCCATAAATAAACGGGCCATTTCCTTGATATAAAGGCAAATCGCAATGATATAAAAAAGAAAATGGTCAGAATAATTCCAACGGCAATGGCGATTTTTGAGGTGGATCTGAAGATGAAATAAAACGGCAAGATGCTGAATACACTCCAAATATAAGGAGAAATGCCTGAACTTTTCGATGTATTGAAATACTTTTTAAGCATCTAAGGTTACCTCTTTTTTTCTAAAATAAATAAACAGCTCCTTTGCCATCATATCACAAAGGAGCTGTTCTAAAGCAAATCTTACATTAAGGCTATGGCTTCACAGAAGCAGTTTTTGCTCTGCTTTGTTTTTTGCTGAGGGCAGACTGTTTTGCTGCTGCATATCCTGTAAAGTCCTGAGCTTCTTCATCCCATAAGCGGAATTGAAGGGATTTCAGGCTGGTCAAAAGAGTAATGGTTGGCACATTCTGAAGTTCTTCGGTATTATAATGTGCGTTTTCCAGGTTATAGTTAGGCACACGCGGGCTTAAGTGATGGATATGATGGAACCCGATGTTCCCTGTCAGCCACTGAAGGACTTTTGGAAGTTTGTAAAAAGAGCTTCCTTCAACAGCAGCTTTTACATATTCCCACTTATCATCTTCTTCAAAATATGAATCTTCAAAGGTGTGCTGTACATAGAAGAGCCAAATTCCGGCTGCTCCGGAAATCAAAAAGATTGGGCCCTGTACCATCAGGAACGCTTCCCACCCGATAGCCCAGCACATAAATGCATACAAACCAGCGATGGCTGCATTTATAAGATAAGTATTGATGCGTTCGTCCTTTCTTGCCCCTTTTCTGTTAAAACGGTTTCTTAACAGAAATACATATATCGGGCCTAATCCTAGCATGACAAACGGATTGCGGTATATGCGATATGCTAGACGAGTTGTCCATGAGGCATTTTGGTATTCTTTCACTGTAAGTGTCCAGATATCTCCAGTACCGCGCTTGTCCAGGTTTCCGCTTGTTGCATGGTGAACATTGTGGTCATGCTGCCATTGGTGATAAGGGAAGATGGTAAGAATCCCGGTGATTGTGCCAATGATTTTATTGGCTTTGCGATTTTTGAAAAAGGAATGGTGGCAGCAATCATGGAAAATAATGAATATCCTTACAAGAAACCCTGCTGCAATGACAGATATGCCAAGTGTCAGCAAGTACGAGATGCCGAGGCTCTTATAAGCAAGGAACCACAGCAGGAAAAAAGGTCCCAGCGTATTGACCAGCTGCATGATGCTGCGTGTTAAATCTGATTTTTCATAGGGTGACATTTGTTTTTTTAAGTTGAGCTGTTTTTGTTTAGAAGTCATTTTTTTGTTCCCTTCATCATGACGTTAAGTTAATAATAAAGGGTTTGCAAAATGCTTTGTAGACATAGGTGTCATGTCCAAACCATGATAAATGTCATGGTTTGCTGACAAATCAAGAGGAGATCCTATGAGCAGGCGTTAACTATTAAGGTTTTTCTCAAATAATTTTTAAATTTTTGGATTAATTTACCTAACACATGACTTCTAATAACACAGGACATAATGAAAGTGAAATGATTAAAAAGGAGAGGTTTTATGCAAAATCAAAATCAGTTTAACAATACTGATGTCAATTCATCCATACAAGCTTCTGTTGAACAGATTTGGCAAAACACATGTGGAAGCTGGGAGAAATTCAATCAATCAGCAGTTCAGAAATTTTTAAGTCAATGTGAGGAAAGGGGTATTGATCCCCAATTCGCAATGAGCTGGATAGAGAAAAGTAAAGATAAGGTTCCCGATTGGCAGACAGTTTCCAGAGTGTCTCTGGATTGGATAAATCAGCATACAGCTTCTGGCTCTCCATTATCAAACGAGACCTTGAAATAACCACATATGTAATATACTGTAAGAGCCCCCTGGCATATGCCAGGGGGCTCTCTTTTAATGAGGTATATTAGGGTTTGGCATTTGTCCTTGAGCAGGACCATATGCATTTAACATTTGCTGCATATCTTGCTGTGTAAACTGAGGTACCTGGTAATAATGATGTTTGTTTTGATAAATTGAAAGTTCATAAGCCATCTCAATGCAATTTGGGACTGAATCAGCCAGAACTCTTCGAACAACCGGATTCGTAGTTTCAAGTGCAGCCATTGTTTTCATTGAAGCGGCCGATTTTATTGCTCCCAGGAGGCAGCCGGAAACAGTTTCTTCATTCATTTCGGCAACAGATTGGATTGGCTTTTTGGGCTGAGATGGCTTTAAACCATAAATAAAATCATTTCCCTGGTTCATTTTATAGCTCTGTGTTGGTTTAGAAGGATCTTTACCTGTCTGGAAGCATTCCAGTGTAGTATTGTATTCCTCTTGCATAAATTGATATTGACGGTCCATTATATTTGCCAGTTCCTGATCTTGTACATGCTGACGCAATAGTGAGTATGTGTTTAGGCTGCCGACTGCTCCTGATAAAACCTCATGAACATCAAGCACTTCATGTGCTCCATGGTTGAGCTGCTGAGGTATATTTCCTGTATGCATATTTTGATGCATTGGGTTAGGCTGATTTTCCATTTTGATTCCTCCTTTTTTTATTAACAATCTTTATCATGCAGAATTTTAAATAGAAATATCCATGTTAATAAAAGGCTCTTTCGTATAAATTGTTGTTTTTGGCCTATCAATGCTGTCCGTTGATTTCCGCTCCAGGCTGCTCGCTTTCCGCGGGGCAGGCGGTGAGCCTCCTCGACGCTCTGCGTCTGCGGGGTCTCACCTGTCCCGCTACTCCCGCAGGAGTCTCGCACCTTCCGCTACAATCAACTCAGTAAACATTATACAAAAAGCAACAAACCTTGCGAAAACAGCCTAATAAAAAAATAAATAAAAAAGCAGTTCAATCGAACCGCTTTTTTACTTCTCTTCATCAATCGTTTCTGCCAGCAAGAATAAATATCTGTATATTAAGCTATATGCGTCGTTTATGGTCATATCTTCTTTAAAGCCCTCCAAGTCATTCAAAGCAAAGTTGAGTTCCCATAACCCATCTTCCTGGTTAAACATTAAATCATAAGTTGCCGAATCACCTTGTAATGTTTCTTTCAAATATGACCTTATAGCTTCTGCTTTCTTTTTAGGCAGTTTTAGTCCAAGCATAACATCATAGGTTCTAAACAGGTCATCGAATTCAAATGAGATGGCGTCTGCACCAATAATCCCAAACCATTCAGACTCAAGGTAGATAAATTCTTTCATGTTTTTAACAAAATAATCGATAGGCTGGTTTAAAAAATCAGAAGTCTCCTGGCAGAGAACTTCTTCTGTCTCCTTGTACCCTCTCTCTATATAAGCATCTGCAAAGCGGGTTTTAGGATTCTTAATTTTTAAAGCATCAGCTTTTAATAATAGGTGATGCTTTTCAGCAAATTCTTTTTCTTCTTTGTAAATTTCGTTTCCATGTTCCTTGAGATAATTTTCTATCCTTTTTTTTAACATAGTGTGCTTACTCCTTTAATTATTGTTACCTTCCACGCCTTTTGGACATATTTTTCCCAGATTTAGGTGCTGAAGACTTCTTTTTTACTTGTGATTTGCTGCGGTTTGCATTACTGGCTGAATTTAATGGCTTTGACTTTTTGCTTTGCCCTTTTCTGCTATTTATTTGGGAAGCGCTGCCTTCTTTCTTTTTTCTTTCGGTGCCTTTCCGATTATCATTTTTCTTTCTTCCAGATGTTGCTTGGCTTTTTTGCACTTGAGTATTTTTTTCTGAAGCACTGGAAGGCTTTTTCCTTTCTTGGCTCTTACCCAGGTTTTGCTTGGATATTTTAATATTAAGCCCTTTTTCAATCGCTTCAACAAGCGGTTTGTCTGCGGATGAATAAAAAGTGATTGCCATCCCCTTCATTCCGGCCCGTCCCGTTCTTCCGATGCGGTGAACATAGCTTTCAGGATCCAGCGGGATATCATAATTAAATACATGTGTGACACCTTCCACATCAAGGCCCCTTGCTGCCACATCAGTTGCTATTAATAGCTGTATTTCTGCGTCCCTGAACCGTTTCATCACTTGCTCCCGTTTTGACTGGGATAAATCCCCGTGCAGCTGATCACATTGAAAGCCATTCGATTTTAATACTTCATAGAGCTTGCTTACTCTGCGTTTGGTCCGGCAAAAGATAACCGCTAAATATGGTCTGTGAGTTTGAATCATTTGCATGAGCGTGGCCTGCTTGGCCCGATCGATCGTATGTATCGCAACTTGCCTGACTGAATCTGCTGGCCCCTGTGTTTTCTCGACTTGAATATACTGTGGGTCCTTCATGTGTTTCCTTGCCAGTTTCTTTATTTCTGCTGGAATTGTGGCTGAAAACAGCATGGTCTGCCTGCTGTCAGGAGTTTCTTTTATAATATCCTCCACCTCGTCCAGAAAACCTATATGCAGCATTTGATCAGCTTCATCCAAAACTAAAAAATCAATGTATGATAAATCAATTGTTCTTCTTTTAATATGGTCGAGCAGCCGTCCAGGTGTTCCAACAACAATTTGGACATTTTTCTTAAGTTTATTCAGCTGCTTGTCTACATCCTGGCCGCCATACACAGCCAAAACCTCTATATCATCTCCAGCAGTCAGTTTTTGAACTTCATCAGTAATTTGAAGAGCTAATTCTCTTGTTGGTGTCACTATCAACGCTTGAATATGGGAAGAAGCCAGGTTAAGCATTTCAAGAATCGGGAGGACAAATGCATATGTCTTGCCTGTTCCCGTCTGTGCCTGGGCAATAATATCGCTGCCCTTCATTAAAGCGGGAATGGCCTTTTCCTGAATGGGGGTAGGATTCCCGATGCCAGCCTTAAGCAAAAGGTCAGTTCGTTTTTTTGAAATGCCAAGAGTTAAAAAATCCTGCAAGTAAGACCCTACTTTCTTTATTAAAATTGCACCTTATTAATATTGGGTGTTTGATAACAAAATAGCAAGAGTATTCTTATGAACAAATCAGAAAAACCCAAGCAGACCTAGAAAAAGTCACGCATTGGGTTTAGCTCTTTCCTTATTTAATTAATCCCAATCCCGAGTAGGCTCTTTTTCCTCCGCCATTTCCATTCCGTAAGCAAGGCGGGGATTCAAGGAAGCTTCATTGCTGCTTTCTTCGTAATTGGCAGCGCTGCTTTTCAGCATATAGCGGTGGATCAATATTTCGGAAGAGGTAATAATCCCTGCAGCAATAATGCTTCCCCATGCGATCTGAAGGTAACTGTTAAGCAGCACACTTCCAAACACCCAAACAGATGCATAAATTAAGAAAAAGTCAGCAATAAGGGCATTCCGGTTTCCCAGCCGCGGAAGTATGATGCGGTCTCCGAGCATATAGGACATTACTGTTACCAGAAGACTGAAAGAAATAATGTCCGCTAATGTCGCATCGAAGAATAAATCAAGCGCTATGGCAAAAGCAATCAAGGCTGATGCTAATTTGAGTGCTAAGACAAGTGTTTTGTTCATAAGAGTTCCTCCTTTACCCATAGTTTTGTCAATCTTCAGATTCAAAATTCATTCATCGTTCATCCATGGCAAAAACAATTTTTTTAAAAAAATAAACAACTTGTTCTTTGCCCCTCAATATAATGATAGTAAAAAGGATTACATTTTAAGTTAAAGGTTGTGGAAGAGTGTTACTCCGAGACAAAATACTTAATGTGGTGATTATAGGTGAGTGCTGAATATAAATTTCAAAATCTCCAGGAGCGGAATTTGACCTTTGAGGAGGTCTTCAACCGTATCTTACTTTTTATGAAGCGAAATCCCGATGGAAACTTCAGGCTGATGATTGGAACAGATTCACAGGTGCATTGCAACCGAACCGTGTTCATAACTGGAATTGTTATACAAAATGAGCGAAAAGGCGCCTGGGCATGTATTCGAAAAACAGTAATCCCCAGGAAAATGCTGCATCTTCATGAGAGAATCTCCTATGAAACATCCTTGACTGAAGAAGTGGTCTCCTTGTTCACAGACGAATACAAAGACAAAATGTTTGAAATCGTTCTCCCATTCCTTTATAAAGGCGGATCGTTCTCAATGGAAGGGCATGTGGACATAGGATCAGGCAAGAGAAACAAAACCAGGGAATTTGTTAAGGAAATGGTATCGAGGATTGAATCGATCGGGCTCGAGCCAAAAATAAAGCCGGAAGCATTTGTTGCCTCCAGCTATGCTAACCGATATACGAAATAAGAAGAAAGTAAAAAAGAACTCAAGTTAATGAGTTCTTTTCATTGGCAGGCAATTTAAACACCTGCATGCTCCCTGTATTCCTGTTCTGCCTTCAATGCGACAGCCTCTGTCAGTTCAGCAGTAATTTCCGGAAGAGATGTATTAAGCAGTGAATTGGCTACTTTAGCCATCATTCCCTCAGCTGATATCTCAAGAGACCCAGTCATGATGTTTTTATTATTCCTCCCTTTTGACGCAAGAAAATAACCTTGTCCTGTAAACTTCTCATTAAGTCCGGATAAATGAAACGTCACCTTTGTCGGCTCCTGCCAGCTTGTTATATCCACCTTTAATTCAATCTTTTTCTTAATAATCCCCATATCGCTTTTAAAGCTCCATGTAGATTCCTTATCATTTAATATCTCATGTGAAATATAACCAGGTACCAAGGGTGCCCAGTTCCCTATATCGCTGACAAAGTTCCATATTGCCTCAATTGGTATGTTTACTTCTGCCTGATGTTTACAGCTTGCCATTTTTACCGCCCCTTTAAGACTTTCATAGTTGTTTTCCATGAATATCTATTCGAAATAGACGGTAAAAATTCATGAATTATTTTGGAAATATATCTGCATCTTTAGTTTGAAAACTGCCAATATGAAGTCCCTCTGCATGCTGTTCAAACAATTTAGCGATAAATAATTCTGCACAATGCAGCAGCTGAATTAGCATACATGACAGTTGAAAATTTCGGCTGCCTTTTTTCTACAGGATTATTACCTTTTATAGTAATGATATCTTCTCCTTGAACGTGAAGAATGACATTCATCACAGATTTGATATTCGTGTTCCCAAGGGAGTTTTTTGCCGCATTTTCTGCACTTTCTAAAGAGCTCTGTAATGTCGGTTTTCAGCCTTTCATGTACATGATCGCTGATTTCTTCCCTTAGTCTTTCCCAGTATAATGCTTCTGTTTTCTGATCTAGACGGTATAAAAATAACAAATGCAGGCCTATTGCTTTATATGTCAGTTCCAGTTCCTCCAAATTTCGGTTCTTGATTCGGGGCTCAGGAAGTTCTTCTCCATCAATAATGGCATACATAGTTTCTTCCCATTGACGGATAAGATCATGTTCTTTTTTTGAGAATGGCAGATGGAGAAAACCATACAGGTCCATTAATCCAAGTTTGGCCTCGATTTCTGTTCCGCGTATCCTTTCGTATAAGTCTCTTTCCTCCGTTAATGCCGCTTTTTTGGTCCCTCTGGGGCTTTCAAACTTATCCCAAAGTTCAAAAAATGTACCGAGATCGCGGTAATACCTCTGGAACCTTTCGAATACTGTATTTGTCGGTGCAATAGCAAAGCTATGAACCGGGGCATCCTCCATTTCAAGTAAGGCCATCATTCTTTTTATATCTTTGGTGAAAGCTACCTTTCCAATATTGTATAGCCCTTTTCGCCCTGCCCTCCCTGCAATTTGCTTCACTTCCTGTGAAGTAAGAGTCCGCCTTTTCGTTCCGTCAAATTTCTCATTTTCCAAAAATACAATTCTCCTGATCGGCAGGTTTAGCCCCATCCCAATAGCATCCGTAGAAACGATGATAGAAGTTTCGCCTTTTATAAAACGCTGCACCTGTTTTTTTCTGGTTTCCGGCGGCATCGCTCCATAAATCATGCTCACTGAGTGCCCTTCCTGCTGAAGTCTTGAAGCAGTTTCAAGGACCCTCTTTCTTGAAAAACAGATGAGAGCATCTCCTTTTCTTACGTGAGCGAATTTAAATTCCTTCGCTTCTACCTCAAGAGGAATATCCCGGCTGTATTCATTCAGCTCTATATCTGCATCACCAAGAAGCTGCAGCATCATGCTTTTAGCGCTGCGGCTCCCAATGATATGGACTTCATTGGCATTTGCCTTAGTAATAGCTTTGTACCAGGAAAATCCTCTGTCTTTATCTGTAATCATTTGGGCTTCATCAATAACAATCACATCATAATAATCTTTTTCGTAGAACATTTCTACCGTGCAAGAAAGATGCTCTGAACCTGTAACCTCTTTCTCCTCTTCTCCCGTTTTCAATGAACAGGGTACAGCTTCGCGGTTTAGCTTATCATAAACTTCGAGAGCTAAAAGCCTTAAAGGCGCCAGATACATGCCGCTGCTTGCTGATTTCATTCCTTCAAGGGCATGATGGGTCTTCCCTGTATTGGTTTCACCGATATGAAGTACATAACGTTTGGCACGTTCCACCGAAGGACTGTATTCCTGCCCGAATATATATGCGAGCATGCGTTCTTCTTCTTCTTTCTTCCGCTGCTGCTCAGCCTGTTCTTCTGCTTTTTTTCTCTCCCTGTCTGCGATATCCTTCTCAAGAAGTTCTTTATGGACTTCAGGAATGAAAGGAATATCCGCAAGCTTCAGCAAGTCTTTAACATACTCCTCCTGAATACTTTCAAAAAAGCTATCATTAAGATCCTGAAGAATATGGGCAATTAATTTCTTCACCGATTTTCCAGTCAGAGGTTTTTCATATATTTCTTCATATTCATCGTACAAATGATGAGGAAGGTTCTGAAGGACAAGAGTTTGCAGAGAATCGGACAGAAATCCTGATAGATTGTTCTTGTAGACATAGTAAAAGGTTTCATATTCAAAATAACCTTTGCCCCAATACAAAGCTTTATGGATATTTCCTGTCAGCTCTTCAAAAAAATCCCCCATGATACTATAATCATCAGCATCAAAACTGCCTGTTTCCTCAAGCTTCTCTTCAAGTGCAAAGGTATCCACTTTTAGATATCTTATTTTATTTTTAAAATCTGAAGCCAGCTGCTTTGAAGCCATATGTCTGATATGAAGGTAAAGAAGGCTATAATCTCTTTCAATAATTTCATCAATTTTCTCTTCAATATCTTCCCGAATCCGATATTTCTTTCGCTGAAGCTCTTCCTCTTTTGCTTTCTGCAGATAATGCGCCCGTGCCTTCGCATACCGTTCTGCCCAATCTTCATTTTTGCTTTCAAACATGTCATTAAGCCAGTCTAAAGTGTTAAAAGGCTGAAAATCCCTCATTTCTGTCCGAAAAAGGTGATTGATTATTTTCCGGTCCACATTTTCTGTTTCGTACCCTTTTTCACTTAAATATTTCTTTTTTTCCTGCTTGGATATTTTTACAGTGATTTTATTCAGCCACACATTTACCCAGATTTGATCGATATAATGGAATCTTTCAGAAAGATATTCCTTATAGGAAGGCATCATTTCTTTGCTGCCCAGATAGCGGTCGACATCCTCCAGGATTTTTATTTTTGTATTCACTTCAGCATTATTGTATATCTGTTCAAGCTGATTCATTGTCCGTTCCCCTTTAAACATCAACATTAGAGATGTAAATATTATGTATAGGTTATGTATGATTTAGAAAAATTAAGTAGTCTTCATTTTACCATCTTTTGAAAAAATATCATTGACATAAAACTTAAAGCGGCATATAATTTATCTAGAATTAAAATATCTTGAATTCAAAACAAATGAATTCGAACTAATGGAGGAGATAAAAAATGGCAAAAACTAAATGGGCAGTTGATCCAGCGCATAGCAGTGTAGATTTTTCTATCAAGCATATGATGATTGCAAACGTGAAAGGCAGCTTTAATAGCTTTGATGCTGAAATTACAGCAGACCCTTCAGACTTAACAACAGCTGATATTGTATTCAATGTTGCACTTTCAAGTGTTGATACACGGAATGCAGACCGTGATAACCATCTGCGTTCTGCTGACTTCTTTGATGTCGAGAATCACCCAAAAATGACTTTTAAATCAACACACATTGTAAGCAAGGGTGACGATGAATATGATGTTACCGGAGATCTTACCATTCATGGTGCAACAAAAACGGAAACCTTTACTGTAACTTATGAAGGATCAGGTAAAGATCCATGGGGCAATGGAAAAGTCGGCTTTACAGCTGCGGGAGCAATCAAGCGAAGCGACTATGGCTTAACTTGGAATTCAGCCCTTGAAACAGGCGGAGTACTTGTTGGGGATAAAGTGAAAATTGAACTGCAAGTGCAAGCAGCAAAAGCAGAATAATACAGAAAAAGGGCAGGTCTACCGATCTTAACGGTTTCCTGCCCTTTTCTATATAATTTACAGATCGGCTAATAACGAGGCAATTTTGTCTTCAATAACCTTCCCTTCCCCGCCGTCAGTTAAGTTGTTTAAAATAATTGAAAAAATAAGCTCGTCTCCGCTGGCCGTCTTTACATATCCTGATAATGAACTGACTGTTGAGATTGAACCTGTTTTTGCTTTGACATTCCCTGCAGCATTGGAGTTTTTCATGCGATTCCTAAGAGTCCCACCCACCATCCGGTCTGTATTCCCGGCAATCGGCAATGAGTTCAAATAGGAGGAGAACCATCCTTCATCCTGGACTTCGTAAAGCAGTTTTGAGATTTCATTTGCTGGTATTAGATTTACATGTGAGATACCGGAACCGTCCCGGAGCACTAGAGTTTCCTCATTCATTCCAAAAACCTTTACTTGTTCTTCTAAAACTTCAAGCCCTTTTTCCCAGCTGCCTTCCCCTTTTTCAACTTTGCCCATTTCCTTGATTAATGTTTCTGCATGACCATTGTTGCTTAATTTCATAAATGGGATAAGAAGATCTCTGATCGGCATGGATTTATGTTCAGCAAAAAGTTTTGCACCTTCTGGGGCAGTGCCTGCTTGTGTTTTCCCATTGAGTATAATGCCTTGTTCAGCAAGTGAATGCTTAAATAAATCCAATGCGTAGCCAGCAGGCTCCCATACAGCGATCCATTCCCTTGAACGGCTTCCTTCAACCGGAATTTCACCTTCAATTGTAACTGTGTTCGTTCCGTGATCCCTTTCAATATGGATATCCTTCTTTTCCTCTTTAGATACGGTTTTAGCTTTATTGACGATTTTTATGTAATCTGTTTCTGGCACCATTTTTACAACCGGTTCCTGCCCGGGCTTTTCTCCGGGATAAACCTCTACAATTACTGTGCCCGCGTCATAATCCTCGTTAGGGGAGGCAGTAAGTGCGGAGATTTGTCCGCCATAATACCATGATTCATCACTCCATGATAGGTCGGTCGAATAGCGTACATCATCATACCACGTATCATCACCGATCAAATTGCCATGAATTACATTGATGCCTGCTTCTTTCACTTTAACGGCAAATGCATCAAAGTCCTCCTTCAAAAGGGTTGGGTCTCCTTTTCCTTTTAAAATCAAGTCACCTTGCAGTGTCTTTCCCTTTATTTCACCTGTGTGAAGAAGTTCAGTTGTGAACTGATAATTTTCCCCAAGGGTTTCAAGAGCGGCAGCTGCTGTAAGGAGCTTCATATTAGAAGCGGGCCTTAAACGTACATCCCCGATATGGTCGTATACAAGCTCGCCTGTTTCTGCATTGCGGATACTGACTCCTGCAAGTCCTCCCTTAAGAATAGGTTCATTATTAATCATTTGGTTCAATTGCTGTACAAGTTCGCTTCCTTCTTCAGTTGCTTGTACATGAGGCGATTTGGATTGGGCAAAAGGAACAAGTGCCAGCATAAATACCAGCAATAAACTGAGATTTATTTTTACACTCTTTTTCATTTGTAGTAAGCCACCTTCCATTTTGTTTCTTAACCTTTTCTTCTTAGAAAGGTGAGTTCCCTTTATTTCCATAATGAGGAAAATGCATCAATTTTTATATTACCTAACTATTTTATTCTCCTCAATAGAAGTTATGTGGGGTGGCTAATTTTTCCTATTTTTTTCTTAAATAAATATTATGTTAATAAGAATATTTATTCTTAAAGTTTTATTAGAAAATGGTATGATAAATACAAGAAGGGGTGGAAGCAATGAGTGTACATAAAGCAATATCTGAACATGTAGGAAAGCAGAATAAAATCATTACGAGGTTTGCTGCCTTGGATCAGCAGCGTGAATACTATATTGAGCAAGCTTTGGATCTATGCAGAAGAGGACTTCCTTTTTCTGCGGATAAGATAAATGAAATAACTGCTGAGATAAATGAACTTTCTAAACAGGGCATTATACCTGCACGAAAGTATGTAACTATCGAAATGATTGAGGAATATGCATCGAAAACAAGATAGGTATTTTAGATCAGGAGAAACGTGTATTCCAAGTGAATGCACGTTCTTTAATCTATGGTAATGGCTCAAAGGCATATTTCTGTATATCCAGTTTTTTATTTGTATTAAAGTGAATTCCCTCATTTTCTAATAATTCCCTCTGCAGGTTTTGCGAGAATTCGTCTTTAAACCCTATTTCCCCTTTCCCATTCACTACCCGCTGCCATGGAAGCTGATGCTTTTCACTTTGGGTATGGAGGATCCGGACCACTTGCCTTGCTCCGCGAGGGCTCCCGGCCAGCCTGGCGATTTGCCCATAGGTCATGACCTTTCCTCTCGGGATCCTTCTAATGATTTTTATAACTTCTTCTGTAAATGGCTGCACGCGATTGCTCCTCCTTTTTTTTTATTATAAAACAAACCCGCCTGAGTTTCAGGCGGGATCTCCTATTATCCTATTATTTCCTTTGCATGATCCGGAAAATCAATAAATGGGTTGCGGTTTCCCTGGAGTGCTTGAATGGCAGCATTCCTATGCTTTTCATATACAGTCACCGGATATTCTTCATGCCATCTCTGCAAAAGCTTCAAATCCATCTTTTCTTCAATATTTATTACTTTTTTATATCTAACTGCAAAATAGAATACCGCTCTTGCAGCAATGCCCTTTCCATATTCAGGCTCAAACTTCTCCTGTTCTGCCATCCCGCAGCCGTTTCTGACACTCTCTGCCTGGATTTCCGGAGCATAGGATTCAAAATCATGGTATGGGAAGTTGCTTCTCATGCTGTTGCATGCCGGTTCACAGGCAAAGAGATGATGCAGATCCCCTTTCATTGGCTGTGTTCCTTCAAACCATGATTGCGGTACGACATGCTCGGTATTAAAAATAACTCTCTCATTGCTGCTGATCCCGCTTTCCTGAATCGACTGAAGAAGCCTTAAATCCTGGTCAATCGCTTTAAGAGGGTCAATGCCGGCACCGGAATATAAACTCTTTAGCTTGAAGTTTTCCTGCAGATCCACCCATGGATAAACATATTGGTGAGGTGAATAATCCAATTGCTTGGAATGGGTACGAACCAGCAGACCATGGATTTGTTCTGGGATGTCATCCTTTTCAAAATCAAGGGTGCTATAGTAAAGCTCTTGATTGATGATATCCTTCTGTGCGTCGTAATAAGGTTCATTCTGAACACTTTCAATATACTTTGCCTGAGCTTCGGCCCATGCCAATGAAATGCTGTTCACTTTAATCATATAGCATTAAGAACCATGGATTTGAATTCTTGGTCAAACATGCCGGCTAAATGCTCAGGTACGGTTAAATAGACTAGCCCGTTTCCTTCGAGCTTAGGCGAATTGCCTAAAGGAACAGTCCGTCTGATTAATTGCGCATAAAGTTCCGGCTCTGAAAGTTGTCTTTCAAAATGCCTGTTTGCAAAATCTTTAATTAGTGCCAGGGCACCTGAGACGTGTGGGGCAGACATTGACGTGCCGCTCAGTGTTGCGTACTTTCCGTTCAGAAAGGTAGATAAAATCCCTTCCCCAGGCGCCACTAAATCTATTTCATTATTAGAGTTTGTAAATTCGGAAGAATCTCTTTCGAGGTTAATAGCCCCTACACTAATCACCTCATTGTAGCAGCCAGGATATGCAAACTCATCTGTTGAATCGTCGCCATCCCCTTCATTTCCGGCTGCACAGACCACAAGGATATTCTTATTAACAGCAGCTTTTATTGCATCATGCAGCTCAGGAACATCAGCAGGTCCCCCAAGTGACATGGAGATGATATCTGCATTTTGTTCGATGGCGTAATGCAGGCCATTGATGATCCATTCGTATTGTCCGGAACCATTTTTGTTTAAGACCTTCACAATAAGAAGGTCAGCCTCAGGAGCTACCCCAATGACACCAGCATCATTTTCATGGGCTGCAATAGTCCCTGCAACATGTGTGCCGTGGCCATTATAGTCTTTGAAAATACCTGGGTCGCTGTTATCATCGTCTGTAAAATTCCGCCCGCCTGTTATTCGATCTTTCAAATCAGGATGGCTGATATCGCATCCCGTGTCCAAAACAGCAATTTTAATTCCTTTTCCTTTTGTTTCGTTCCAAATCTTTGGGGCCTGAATCAATTCCACACCTTTTGGAACTTCCTTAACTTCCTCTTCCTGCTGAATCACCTTGTAAGGAATAACGCGAACATATTGCTCCATTTCTTTCCCTCCTTAAGAGATTAAATTGAAGCTGGTTCTTGTTGTTATTTTTATTTTAACAATTCTGAATAATTTACAACAGTATCGTTCGTAGGGAATTTCCATGAATTATGAAGATAAATGGGGAGAATTTGTGCTATTTGCCCTATGATGAATGATTGAGAATGAGAGGGATATTATCCAAATTCATAGGTTAACTTAGGGGGATTGCAGTAAATCGAATGGGATTAACACCCAATTTACTGCCTGGCAGCAAGCTCAATGCATGTTGTCATTGCAGTTAAACGAGTGGAATGATAGGCAAATTCCCTACATGGTTCTGAATTTGGCAGGTAATCATGTTAAATAACGGACAAACTCAGCAAAGGTCTAAAAATTGCAGAATAATACTTGCTTCATATTCATCTTATTGATCTTAAAAGTTTTGGAATCTCCGCATAAATTTGAATAATTTCATCTATTTTCATCCTTACCAGCCCTGAAGAAGATGGAGCGACAAAGTCAATGGTGCCAGGTACCACGGATTCCTCCTGGATGCCCCATGGAAGCTTCTTTCTCCCGCTGTATTCCTGGTATACTCCTTTTCCGACAAAGCAAATGATTTTTGGCTTGAGTTCACTAATCTTTTTAACCAGTTCTTCTCTCCCTTCTTTGTATTCTTCTTTTGTAATTTGATCTGCTGCTTTAGTAGGTCTGGGCACAATATTTGTCATGCCATATCCCAATTCCAATAACTTGTAGTCTTCAAATGCATCAAATTTGCGAGGAGTCAGCCCTGATTCAAAAATGATCTTCCAAAATCGGTTGTTTGGATTTGCAAAATGATGACCTGTCTCTCCTGATCGAATACTTGGATTGAAGCCGACAAATAGCAAATCAAGATTTTGTTTCAAATGGTCTTTAATAGGCTTCATATTACCATCCTTTATTAATAGCAAGGTATAGTTATTTTACATAAAATCCACTTTGCGTTCAAAACAAAAACTCTTAGCGCGGAAAAAGGTTTGGCGCCCTGCTCTATGCCACAGGACGCCAAAATTAGAGGAATTCTACAATCCACGCCTATTGCAATACTGATCAACCATCTCTTCTATTTGGTCGTTTTCGGGGAATTTTCCGGAAAATTCGAATTTAAGTTCCTCAACAAAGTTCCCATTATGAAAAACATGTATGGCACCGTTCTGGCTGATGACGCTAAATTCAGGCTCAAATCGGTAGCCGTTTCTTTCAATGGCTCCCACTCTGATCAACTCCAATCCAGTTAGTTTTTTTCTTAGTATAAGAAATTTTCTTAGAGGCATTCAAAAATCTGTGACAGGCATAAATAAAGGGGGCAAAAAAAAGAGCAGAACTGATTAACAGTCCTACTCTCATTTCATTATTTAATTACTCTGCATCAAATACTCTTACTTCTTTCATTGTGTCACCATTTCTCATACCTCTTGCAGTCTCAAGACCTGATGTCACTTTACCAAAAACAGTATGGACTCCATTAAGATGAGGTTGAGGCTCATGAACAATAAAGAACTGGCTTCCACCTGTGTCTCTACCAGCATGTGCCATTGATAAAGAACCTGCCTCATGCTTGTTAGGATTTCCTTCTGTTTCACAATTAATTGAGTACCCTGGACCACCAGCTCCTGTACCTGTAGGATCTCCACCTTGACTTACAAACCCAGGAATTACTCTATGGAATGTTACTCCATCATAAAAACCCTCATTAGCCAATTTTTCAAAGTTAGCTACTGTGTTAGGAGCTTCATTTGGATAAAACTCAAGTTCAATTTTTTCTCCATTTTCCATAACAATGTATCCTTTTTTAGCCATTCTGTTCATCTCCTTAAAATTATGTATGTAAAACCAATCTATATAATATCACTTATAGAATAATAAAAAAAGCAAGAGCATTAGGATTAACCCAATGCCCTTATAGTTTAACTGCCAAAGACAATAGACATAGCCTACTCTAAATCCTTCCCCTTTTTAGCTTTGTAATCATTATCCTTTTTAAAGCTGTCTTTTGAGCTATACATAACCTGCCTCTTTTTTTACTTCTGAGCTATGACCTCTTTTTACTCAGCTGATACCTAATAATGCATCAGTCAAATTTAACTTTTCTGCAATTTCTTTGTAGGTGCATCCAAACTCTTTCATTTGGTAACATAGTAATATAAAAAGCGGAAATGTCTTATTGGAGGTTTATAGAATGAAAAAATGGGCTTTTGTCTCAGATTTTGACGGAACGATTTCAAAAAGGGACTTCTATTTAATCATGTTGGATAAATATTTTCCGGAGGGCAGGGATTTGATGCCCAAATGGAAGGCTGGAGAGATGAAGGATATCGACTTTTTGAATAAAGTTTTTACCTCCATCAATCAGGAAGAAGACCAAATTATAAGCGATATTTATTCAATAGAAATAGATGAGCAAGTACCAGAATTTATATAAAAAGATACAGGAAAGCGGCGGAGACTTTTATATTTTGAGTGCTGGCACAGACTATTATATCCATCACATTTTAAAAAAATATGGAGTAAAAGATGTTAAGGTTTTTTCAAATGAAGGATTTTATCATGAGAAGAATGTGCACATGAATATAGATAAGAATCATCAGCATTACTCTGAAAGGTATGGCATTAATAAGTCGAAGGTCATTCAGGACTTAAAGAAGGAATATGAAGCTGTTTTTTTTATTGGGGACAGTGAACCGGATTCCCATCCAGCGGAATACGCTGACATAACTTTTGCAAAAAATGGGCTTCAGGATCTTCTCCTGAAAAGGGACATATCTTTTGTACCTGTAGAAGAATTCATAGAGGTAGAAAATTTTTTAAAGGAAAAAGGCATATTGCAAAGATAATTATGTTCATTCCAGTGCAAAGCAGCTTGCTTTGCACTGGAATATGCTATGTACTTTAACCAAATAACTCTAAAAATAGTAAAAGTATAAAAATGATAAATGCATAAAATGATAGATGCAGAAATACAGTTGATAATCCAAATTTAATTTCTTCAACATTAAATGACTGCTGTTTTCGAGTCCTTGCCCTCACAATAGCAACACCATCCCTGCACATAAATAATTTTGATAATTGAATCCTCCGTATGATAATACTTCTTCATGAAAGAGGCGCTTCCCTTCTCAAAAAATCAGGCGATAAAAAAAGGATTTCCTGGGGAAGCGCATAACATGACAGAAAGTCTGGTTATTCTTGTTTTTTCTTCAGGTAATCATCAATCTTATTATCCAGTGTTTCGAGGCTTTTCATTGCCCTGTCAAAATCAAGTTCACGATAATGATGGGCACCTCCGGGTTCTTCATCTTTTTCATCTGCCAATTTAACAATGGATTGCAGCTGAGTTCTTACAACTTCACCGCCAGGCAGAAATGAATCCGTGTGAAAAAGGATGGCTAAAGCGATTTCTTTCGCTTTAATCGGGTTTTCTCCAAGTCTGATTAGGAGTTTATGGGCCCGCTCAGCACCTTTAATGGCATGGATGTCATTCAGCCGATAAAGATCATAATCCCACTTTCCATTTTTGTACCAGGTATAATGGCCGATGTCATGCATAAAGCCAGCTTTGGCTGCTGAATCAGCATCTTCACCCAAATCTTTGGCAAGCTGGAAAGCATGATAGGCAACTGCAATTGCATGAGCGATGCCCGAGCGTGTAACATATTTTTGTGCGATACGATGCTGATATATATCGGTTAGTTTTACATCTCTCAAGTGATCCTCCTCCAACTTCAAATACAATCTTGATTAAAATTTTTTATTCATCTTTTTTTGCTTATTCATTATTTCATATGATTTTTCAATAATATCTGTTAATACATCACCTTTGTAAATACGGCCAAGCTTCGTGTTTTCCTGATAATAATCAACAATTTCATCAAGCATGTTCGAAGTTTCTTTTGATATGCGGACATTTAGCTGTATCCGTGGTTCTCCATTCATTTGAATCCTCCTAGCGGGTAATATCTTTTAGCTAGCAAATGGCTAGCGGGATGCTGTCGATTTGTTAGTGGTTGCTATAACTATTTACATTACACTGTTTTTCTGAATTATTCCAGTATAAAGATTAATGGGAAAAAAAAGAGAACGGCTAATTTAGGCCATTCCCTCTTTTCTGTTTAATTGCTGAATTGATCCCATTTGTCTTTCAGGAATTTACCGAAATCTTCGAGCTCGTTCTTGCCTTCTCTCAGTTTTTCCTTCCAGATCGGCAGATCCTCTCTCAGTTTTCCTTCGAATTTTCCTGCCTGCTCTTTAATGGTTTGTCCAATTTCTTCTGTTAACTCCTTTTTTTCCAGCTTTTCATTTACTGATTTAGTAGTAAATTCCTCTTCCTGCATGTATGGCAGGCTTGTTTCCATAATCGCCCTAAAAACAGGTACAGCTGTTTCAGAACTGCTTTTTGACAGATAATGTTCCCTGTCAGTCTGGTCATACCCCAGCCATACAGCGCCAACCAGATTTGGTGTATAGCCTACAAACCATTGGTCTTTCGTTCCGTTAATGTCCTTATAAGGGAGCTGGGTTGATCCCGTTTTTCCGGCAATTTGAACTCCTTCTATCTTTGTTGCGCTTCCTGTGCCCGTTTCAACCACATTTAACAGCATGGAAGTCATCTGATTCGATACCGTTTTCGTCGTAACCTTAACTGTTTCTTTGTCACGTTCTGCAATGATGCCGCCGGTTGGGCCAACAATTTTCGTAATTAGATGGCCATCATGCCGCTTTCCGCCATTTGGAAAAGTCGCATAAGCTTCTGCGAGCTGTAAAGGTGAGATCCCTTTTCTCATTCCGCCCAAAGCAATCCCCAGATATTCATCTTCTTTTTCAAGCGGGATGCCGAATCTGCCAAGGGCATCCAGCCCTTTATCAAGACCCATTTCATTTAGGAGCCATACAGCTGGGACATTGATTGAATCTTCCACTGCTTTATACATAGACACTTCGCCTGCGTACTGTCCGGAAGCATTAGTTGGTTTGTAATCTCCATATGTTACTGGCTCATCTTTCAGCATGGATGTTGGTGAGTATCCTTCTTCAAGAGCTGGTGTGTAAACTGCTAAAGGCTTTAGTGTTGATCCGGGCTGGGCTTTAATGTGTGTGGCCCTGTTAAATCCTCTGAAAACATGTTCACCTCTGCCGCCGACTAGTCCTCTGACTCCTCCTGTTGCCGGATCAAGCAGGACAGCACCACTTTGGACAATTTCCCCATTCATGCCAGGTGGAAAGATTGAATCCTTTTTATACACATTTTCCAGGCTTGATTGCAGGTTCTGATCCATTTCCGTATATATTTTGTATCCTCTTGTAAAAATTTCTTCCTGGGTTAGTCCGTACTTATTAATGGCTTCATCAAGTACGGCATCAACATAATAAGGGTATTTTCTTTCTTGCTTGCTTCGCGTTCCTTCCTTTAATTGAATCTTTTCATTTACAGCGTTCTCATACTCTTCAGCTGAAATCATTTTGTGCTCTTTCATCTTGCCAAGGACAACATTTCTTCTTTTCATTGCCCGTTCGTAATGATTGTAAGGATCGAGAGCTGAAGGCGATTGAAGCAAACCTGCAAGCAATGCACTTTCGCTGATGCTCAGTTCCTTTGGTGTTTTGCTGAAATACTTATTGGCTGCCTGTTCGATTCCCCAGGAACCGCTTCCGTAGTATACCTGATTTAAATACATTTGCAGGATTTCATCTTTTTTATAATTTTTTTCGATTTCTACTGCCAGGAACAGTTCTTCGGCTTTTCGCCGGTAAGTCTGTTCTGGGGACAGCAAAGCATTTTTAGCCAGCTGCTGAGTAATAGTACTTCCCCCTCCTGTTATGCTGCCGGAAAATAAATTACCGAAAAATGCTCTCGCAATTCCCTTAATATCAAAACCGTTATGCTTATAAAAGCGTTCGTCTTCAATGGCAATAACAGCATTGCCCACATGATCAGGCAAATCTTCAATATCTGCACCCTCTGCCCTATTTTCCGCAAGTCTTGCAGCAGCATCACCGTCTTTATCATAAATAACGGTTGACTGCCTTAGTCCTTCTTTTAGCGTCTCCACATTTGCTGTGGCTGCCAGAAAGGCAAAAAACAGTATGGTTAAAAGTATAATAGTCAGTGTTAAAAGAAGCAGAATTTGTGTTAAGTGCTTTTTGCGCCAAAACTTTGCAAAAGCTTCTTTGAAACGTTGATATTTTTCCATGGTGACTCCTTCTCTATTTCTTAAAGTTCCACTATTATGTCCCCTTATTATATATTAAACGAATAAACTCTATCAAAAGTTTCAAATTCAATAGTAAGGGATGAACACTCTGTTGTTCCATTTAAAAGTATATTTTGATCGAAAATCGATATGAATGCAACCGAAGTGCAAAAAATGCTTGTCTCCTTGTTGGAATAATGTTATATTAATAACGCGATGAGCTAATTGCATAAGACGACAGACAAGCCAATATTGGCAATGCACAATGTGGAGTGCAGTCGGGTCGCCGCAATACGTCAAAAAGACGCCTTACTGGGGCGTCTTTTTTTATTTGAATTGAGAAGTAAGATATGAGCCTGCAGCAGATGACTGAAGCCTTGCTGCCACATAGGGCGGCCTTGCGTTTTTATGAGTCTCCGTCGGCATGCCCAGCCACAAAATATGGCCGTCAATTAATATGAACGGGAATGGAAAGCCGTTTGGCGCTATCTTATCAGGATTAAAGAAAGGGATGGAATGTTCGGCAAGCATGGTGAGCTTCGTTTGCGAAGGCCTCTTGGAAAGTGCTTGCCCCCACTCATTCCCCAGTTTTTGACCATCCGGCAGGGAAATAACAATCTCCTTTTTCGCTGCTGAAATATCCTCAAACACTTTTTCCAGCTTCTTTGCATGCATCCATTGGAGGTGTGGATGCTGATTTTTGATCCATCTGCCAATCTGATCAGGATGAATGGCCTGTCCATTGTGCAGCTGATGGTCTGCCAGCTTCCTCCATGTTTTGTTTCTAAAAACCTTGTTCTGTATAAAATCCAAATCGCAAATATGAATGAATTTCCCCTTGGTTCTCGTTATGGCAACATTCAAAAGCCTTTCGCTTTCTTTCCCGATCAATAGCATTCCAGCTCTGTCATGAGGCGGGGCATCGGCAGAATCAAAAATCATGACATCCCGTTCACTTCCCTGAAACCGGTGGACTGTTGCAGCAATAATATCAGCGGATGATCTCTCTTCCTCATATAGCTCATCCAGAAGCTGTTCCATTAATAATGCCTGTGCACGATAAGGAGTTACATAGCCTATGGACCTGCTCCCTCCTATAAAAGCTTCATGAATTAGCTGAAAACCCAGCAAGAGATCCCATAAATTGATTCTTGAATTTGAACTCCCATCTTTTATGCCATATTCACCTGAGCCAGCCGTATTCAGGAGGATTGAGGCTCTGCCGGGAAAAGGAGCGCAGGCGGAGATATCAGATCTCGCTGTAAGAACATCCGGGTGGTCACCTACAAGTGAATGGTAGATATGTTTATTAGAAAACGCAGATATGTCAGGGTGCATGCGGCGCTGCTCTTTTAATAGAAAAAGGTGAGGGTGCAAATGTCCATCCTTGACAGCATCAGACACACCTGAGTGATGAAAGATATCCTCTCTTAGCCATTTTTCAGCCATTTTATGCCGTGAGGAAGCAATGGGCGGCAGCTGTTTAAAATCTCCGCAAATGATTACCCTTCTTCCCAGTGAAGCTGCAAAGGCGGCCTGAGGCACATAAGCCATACTGGATTCATCGATAATGACTATGTCATAATTTTTCTCATAAATTGCAGGGTCACTTGCAGCTTTTGCCAAAGTTGTTCCGATAATAGAAGCGTTTTTAACAAACTCTATTTCCTTCAGCCTGATTTTTTCAAGCACTCCAGATAACTTCTTTTCAATGGCAATGAGCTGATCGGAGTCTCTCTTGCTGAGGGAACGGGACAAATCCTGTTTAAGCAGGCGGCGCTCCTCAAATAGGGCTGCTTTTTGTTCCGAGAGATTGGAATGCTGCTTCTGTAAAAGATAATCGGCAGTTAATGATCGATGATCGATTAATGCATGCCCAATTTGTGAACCGTAGCGAAGCATATCCCCATCAGCTATGGTTCGTTTGCCTGCTGCAAAGAATGAAGTCTCGGCCATTAGGACATCTATGGCTTGGTTTGAGTGTGCCAGAATCAGGACACTTTGACCTTTGAAGTATTTGTTGGCGGCTACACGTGCAAGTGTGTAGGTTTTTCCAGTGCCTGGCGGTCCCCAGACATAGGTGACCGGATTATATTTTGAACGTAAAATCAATTCATGGGTACCAGATTTTATCTTTTCATAGGGATGTTTGGGTGCCATTGAAGGATCCATCAATTTCTTAATTCTGTTTCTTTTTCTTTTGCTGTCTTTTATTTCATCCAGCCGCTGATAAAGCTCATCCAATAGCTCCCAGGGGTCATGAAGCAAATAAGCCTCTGACAGGTCGATTCCAATGTGCTCTTCCAAGGCGAGAATGGCATTATTTCCTTCGGCAGAAAGGACTCGCCCTTCCACTCTCTTTCCTCCCCATTCCAGTTTTATAGAAGATCCAGTTGGAATTTTAATAATTGAAGGTGCATCAAAAAAATAGGTATATACACCAGATTTTGAAAGCAGCTGCCCATTTAGCATTAAGTAGCGGGTGCTCCCATATTTCTTTAAATATAAGATCTCAGCGCGGATGGCTTTTTGCCAATCTCTTATATAGCCATGTGTTGAAGTCATCTCTATCTTCCTTTGTTCTCTTTGGTATTCAATTAGACTAATATATCATTTCCTTCCCAATAAGCAAAAGAAAAGATGGAACTTGATTGATTCAACCAATCACAGGGAGGGTAAATTCCCAAGAAGTATGAGATAATGTGTGAATAACAACAAGTATAGGAAGAGGGATCAGTGTGAAGCGCAGAAATAAGTTTGATCATAATGATGTAGTTATTCTGATTCATACCGGCGAGAAAGTTACGATCAATAAATCCTGCTATGTCGCAAAAATGAAAAAATACACATATACAATTAAAGAAAATCCGAAAATGTTTTATTTTGAAGAAGAAATGAAGGAAATGATCTAGTCGCCAGCTATAAAATAGTAAAATTTTTATCAGCAAATGCCCAGTTCTGCGGAAAACGCAAGCTTAAATGCCAGTATGTCATCCCTAAAAGATTATACTGGTCGATTAATTTATATTTCTCTGTTATGCTGCGGATATCTTCAAACCAGACAACATGCTCTTCGGCTTCTCTCCAATATTTGAACCATGGTGAGGCTGCAAAAGCATCGAATTGAATGACCGATCCTGTATTCAGAGCTAAATTCTGGATAGCTTGCATGGAAAATGAGCGGGTTCGATTATCCGAGGTTCTCCAGTCATAGCCATATAAAGGCAGGGCAATTTGCAGCCTCTTGGAATCAATCTGTGTAATAGAATATTTAATAACCTCTTCTACCCACCATAGCGGAGCGACAGGATTAGGAGGACCAGTAGGATAACCATAATCCATGGTCATGACTGCAACAATATCAGCCCCCTCTCCAATTGCTTTATAATCATATGCCCCTATTATCCGGTTCGCTGGGATATCTTCAGTCTTAGCATGTACATTGACATGAAGAATTTTAGGCCCTAAAGCATTTTTTAATTCTTTAATGAAGGAATTGAAATCTTGGCGCCTTGGCGGAGGAATAAATTCAAAATCCAGGCTGATGCCCTCATACCCTTTTTGGTTGACAAAGTTCATGAGGCTTAAGATTAAGTTCCTCCTATATGCCGGACTTTCAAGCACCCCGCCAATCAGTTCAGCACTAAATTCACCTTGTGCAAGATTTCTAATCATCAGCAGCGGAATGACATTCAAACGCCGGCTTTCTGCCAATATGGCTGTATCATCAAGTTCTATATATGCGTAACCTTCTCTAGTTAAAGAATACGCAGAAATGGCGATGTACGTTAAGTACTTTGCTGTTTCCCTAAAAGCGGGTAAAAAAGTTTCAGGAGAATACGGAACTATGAATCCCAATGTCTCCATTACTAATTTATTTGCTGTTGGAACATTTATCTTTTGGCCTATATACAGCCGTTCCGGCCTTATCCCAGGGTTTGCCGACAGAATGGCAGTGATTGAAGTTTGATATCGCCGGGATATGCTCCAAAGGGTATCTCCCGGCTTCACGATATAAGATCTGATAACAGGTCCGTCTTCCGGAATGTATAAAGCCAAACCGGGGATAACTCTGGTTTCCTCTTCAAGGCCATTAGCCGTTAGTACACTTTGGATAGGAACATTATACTTTTGAGAAATCGCCCAAAGGCTATCTCCTGCCTGAACAACATGAATCCCCATACTTCACCTCTTTGCATTAGACTTTTAATTAGTTTATGGGGGAGGCAAGCATGAATAGTACTAACCAAGAAATCTGGGGAATTATTGTTTAAGTCTATTTGGGTGCAGCTTTTTCCGCGGAATAGTTGTGGTGATTTCTTCATGAATTTGCTGGATGTAAGATGTATCTTCTCTTTTGGTGAAGCAGCACAAATATATTAGTAATAAAATAAGTGGCTTCAAGAATCTCCTTGATAGCCACTTTCGCCTTGCGCTTTGATTCATTATTGATAATCAGCTTCATGCCCGCCCAGGTTGTCCATGTGGCTGGCAATCATTGCAATGATAGTGCTTGCCTCTTCTTTACTGAAGATAAAATGATCTTCATCTTTAATCATTTCTTCGTTATCTGTCCAAATGCGATTAACCCTGCGCAGGACTCCATCACCTGTTTCCTGGACCACACCAAACTGATAGGATACTTCCACTTCGTCTTCCTTGAAAAAGGCGGTTACTTCAGGAGTTTCCCATTCTACATCTACTTCTTCAAAAATATCTCCTTCGCCTTCAAAGTCATATTCATCTGCGTTGTCGAAGTCTTCATCTTCAGAAACATAAATTTCTTCATCATCTTCATATTCATAATAATCTTCATCTACGCCATTCATGTAATCGTGCATACTTTCGTGAACTGTATCAATGATGTCTTCAATATCAAAAAGCATCGTTTTAGATGTATGTCCCAGTTCAAAGTCAAAATCTTCAACATAGAATTCTTCATTGTGCGGATCAAAGAATAAAGTACAAAAATATTCTCTGTCATTATCCTCGGTTTCAATAAAAAACTCCATTCTGGGATGCTTGGCACCCCGGTCAATCGACATATGGCCAATCTGATCATATTTACTGCAAATCGATTCAAGATGGTCCTGCAACTCACCGCTAACCCTGTCAAACCATTCAAGTGACATACTGCATCCCTTCCTCTCAAGGTTTTTCACATCTATTATTCCCCTTGTGAGGTTTTTAAGCATGGGATAAAAACCCAATAATTGGACAGAGACTCATGACTAGAGCCAAATAAAAAAGCACCCAAAACCAAATGGGTGCCTGAAAGAAGAATTAAACTTGAAGTCCATAATTCCGGCAAAGGGCTGCCAAGCCTCCTGAGAAGCCGCTGCCAACGGCATTGAACTTCCAATCGTTTCCATGTCGGTATAATTCACAGAAAACGACTGCTGTTTCAATTGAAAAATCTTCTCCGAGGTCAAATCGCAGGAGCTCCTGGTTAGTAGATTCATCCACTAACCTTACAAATGCATTGGAAACCTGGCCGAAATTTTGCTGTCTTAGTTCTGCATCATGGATGGTGACAGTTATGCCAATACGATGAACGTGTGAAGGAATTTTTGTAAAGTCAACAACAAGCTGCTCATCGTCCCCGTCTCCTTCACCTGTACGGTTATCCCCCGTATGGATGACTGCTCCGCTTGGATGCTCCAGGTTATTATAGAAAATAAAATCATGATCATTTACACATTTGCTATTTACATCAGCAAGAAATGCAGAAGCATCAAGATCGAAATCATTTCCTCCGCTATATTTGTTTGTGTCCCAGCCTAGTCCGATAATGGCTTTTGTCAGCCCAGGATTTGTTTTAGTCAGATCAATTCTTTGCCCTTTTGATAATTGAATACCCAAAATAGTCACTCCTTAATAACAAAAATGCTTCTATCACAACAGATCATCACTTTGTACGTAATTCATCAAAAAGAAAAAGCCAGGAAAGCTATTGCTCTGCCTAGCAAAAATAGAACTTAACCCACCTGCAAACCGAAGTCAGTTGCAATTCGGGCAAGGCCTCCCTGGTAACCTGAACCCACAGCAGAGAATTTCCATTCGCCATTATGACGGTATAATTCACCTACAACTATTGCTGTTTCAATTGAGAAATCTTCTCCTAGGTCATAGCGAATTAATTCTTCATTTGTTTCCTCATTGATAATTCTTGCAAATGCATTTGAAACCTGTCCAAAGTTTTGGCCGCGGCCTTCTCCATCATGGATTGTAATGACAAAAGAGATTTTATCAATGGATGCAGGAACAGCGCTAAGGTTAACTTTAACTTGCTCGTCATCACCATCGCCCTCACCTGTTCTGTTATCTCCTGTATGTACGACTGAGCCACTGCCGCCTTCAAGCTGGTTGTAGAAAATAAAATCTTTATCAGATGCACATTTGCCATTTGCATCTAATAAAAACACACTGGCATCGAGGTCGAAATCCAAACCTCCATCATATCTATTCGTATCCCAGCCGAGTCCTACTATTACTTTAGATAACCCAGGATTAGTTTTTGTTAAATCAATTTTTTGCCCTTTCGATAAAGAAATACCCAACATTCATCCATCCTTTCAAGTTCAATTATTTTACAGGAAGTATCGCTATTGTGCCTGTGTAAACTATGTACCATTTAAGTGTAAACGTTTCAAATGAAATCGTAAACCGATTTGCCATCCAGCTGGTAAAAAAGGTTCAATTTTGTTTATTTAAACTCAATGTCACTGGATAATTCTGTTCCTTTCTTTTATGTCTGTAATTCCTTATAATATCTTGTTGGATTAATATAAAGGGGGTAGGATTTATGGCCGAGTTAAAGCAGCTGATTTTCTTTGATTTTGAAATGCTCTGCAGCAAAAATGGCATGCTATTTGAAGATATGGAGGCCATTCGCCTTGGTGCTGTAAAAGTCGAACTTGAAACAGGTAAGGTTACTGGCTTTGACAGGTTCATCCGTCCACAGCAGGACTCCCCTTTAAGCACATTCTGCAAAGAGCTGACGGGAATATCCGACTCTGATTTAAAAGGAGCGGATGACTTTTCAGAAGTGTTTAAAGAATTTCTCTTTTGGGTCGGCGGAGTTAAAAAAGCGAAATTCTATTCCTGGTCCACCAGTGACATCCTGAGATTAAAAGCTGATGCATTGAGGCATACTCTTCCCCAAGCGACCATTGATAAGATTACCAAAAGGTATGTTGATTTTCAGGCTGTTTTTACCAAAAGAGCTTCCGGGACTGCAGCTTCAGTGGAAAAAGCTTTATCTTTTTATGAGCTTTCTTTTATCGGAGAACCTCATCATCCCATGTATGACGCCTATAATACTTTACGGATATTTCGGTCATTTGGAGAACAAGATTTAAAGACCGATTTAATTATGCTTCAGCAGTTTATATTTCAGGAAGCTGAACTCCCTCCTATTGAAAGTCTCAGCCAGGAACTAAAGAATATTTTTCAAAAAGACTTGATGGAATTCTATTCCAATTTGAATGATGCCTTTCGTATGAAAGATGCTTGGAAATTGATTAAAAAGACCAAAAAGCTTGTTGAGAAATATGAGAATATTCTTCACAGCCGTTCAGGCATTTTTGATAAAGAGTTGATTTCTAACGTTGAGGAATTAATCACTTTTTATCAGGAACTTCAATCAGCTTATAAAGAGCATTGTTCATACACATCAAAAATTATGATTCTGCATGATCAAATGGTTGAACCGCTGCAGAAAATATGCGGATAAACGAGGTGACAAACAGTTGCCTCTTATTTTCATGCCGCCATTTTAATATGTTTGCAATCCTAAAGAAAGTTTAGCTTGGTATTCTTTACATTTTCAGAGATAATAACAATGCAAAAACATTCAGGGAGATGATGCGTTTGGATAGAATGCAGATGGCAGAGGATCTGTCGTTTTCAAGAATTGTACATGGTCTATGGAGACTGGCTGACTGGAAATTTTCAGATGAAGAATTAATCACCTTGATAGAACGGTGTTTTGAGCTCGGAATAACGACATTTGATCATGCAGATATTTATGGCAGCTATACTTGTGAAAGCTTGTTTGGAAGGGCTCTTGAGAAAAAGCCGGAGCTCCGTGAAAAAATGGAAATTGTAACGAAATGCGGTATTGTACTCAAGTCACCAAACCGCCCGGAGCATAAATCCCATCATTACAATACCGGAAAGAAACATATTATTGCTTCTGTTGAAGAGTCTTTGCAAAATTTGAAAACAGATTACATAGATACCTTGCTCATTCATCGTCCTGATCCTTTTATGGACCCGGAAGAAGTGGCTGATGCATTTTCAGCTTTAAAGGCTGACGGCAAGGTAAGGCATTTTGGAGTATCCAATTTTAAGAGCCATCAGTTTAAGATGCTGCATTCATACCTTGATATGGATCTGATTACAAATCAAATTGAACTGTCTGCCTATCATCTGGAGAACTTTGAGGATGGCACATTAAATCTGTGCATGGAAAAAAGAATCGCTCCGATGGCCTGGTCCCCTTTGGCCGGAGGCAAAATCTTTAGCGGTACTGAAGAAAAATCAGCGCGACTTAGAGCTGCATTAATTAAAGTCGCAGAGGAAATCGGTGCAAATGATATTGATGAAGTTTTATTTGCATGGCTCTTAAATCATCCTGCTCGAATAATGCCAATTGTCGGGTCTGGCAAGATTGAAAGAATTGAACGTGCAGTCCGTGCATTATCTTATAAACTTAACCGGGACCAGTGGTTTGAGATTCTTCAAAGTTCAATGGGGCATGATGTGCCTTAATAAAAACAAACAGCCCTATTCTATATGGAATAGGGCTGTTTGTTATGTCATATTATTGGAAAACGCTGTTGAAAGAAGGGGCAGATAGTTCAGCCTTTTCAAAAACTTTAGTCATTGAGTTGATATATTCCTCTTTAAATGGCTCTGCTTCCGCCATATCTTCGGATCCTGCTTTTACCAGCTCGGCTTTTTTAGCATAGTATTGGGATAAGCTATCAACCGCTGCTTCCATATCCTTTAATTGATCTTTTAATTCTTCTGGTACAGACACAGCTTTAGCATCCTTTTCAAAAGCAGCAGCTGCTTCAGCTGGATCCTGGCCTTCAGCAGTCAAGTTTGCTTCTGTGTTTCGGATTACTTTTGTCACTTCTCCCTGATAGCTTAGCAGGGCCGAACGCACTTTTTTGGATTCTTGGTCAGCCTTTGTCGTCTCAGCTGTCTCCTCTTCCTTTTCCTCCCCTTTAGAAGCCTCTTCGTTTGAACATGCTCCTAACATTAGGGCCAGTACCGCTGCTGAAAGCAAGAATGATAATTTCTTCATGCAATGATCCTCTCCTTCTTTTGGTTTTAGAGGTAGTTTTGGTTGACTCCCTATGTAGTCAGATCCATGACATCACCTGCCAATTTACTGACAATTAATAATTTACCAATTTTTCCAATTTTTCGCAACGATTTTTATTACGTTTTACGAAAATTATTTATCCTTTTTCATTGGAAATAGAGCTTTTAGCTCAATATGCTTAACAATCTCAATTAAAAATGTTTAGGCTCTTATAGGGTAGTGCCCATCCCTCTCAAAAATGCTGGCATAGGCTGATATAAAAAGTGAAACATGAGGAGTGTTCCTATGGCAAAACAATCAAATGAAAAGGGCAATCCTAAACTTTTCCTAAGCCATCCAGACACTGTTTCCAATCAGGACTCTTTTCGTCTCAACTTTCTGCAGGAAGTATTAAGACAGCAGCAAACAGTTAATGCCCACTTGTCTGAAACATATGAAAATATGAAAAACCAGCTCGAAGATTCGTTTACTGATATGAGTAAACTGGTAAAAAGTGCTGCTGGCAAGCAAAATAATCATTTTGGGCATTTGGCAGCTAAGCTTGAACAGCAGGATAAATTTTTATCGAGTTTTCTGGAAATGATGAACCAGCGCGGAAATGATAGTGAATTACTGAATAAAAGGCTTGCAGCTCTTGAGGAAATGAACAAAGCGATTCAGGAAATCCTTGAAACTGAAGAGCCTGTAAAGCAAAAGATACTTGAGCAAGTATCCTGCCAGGAGGCGGCAACACAGGCACTCTCCAGGAAGTTCGATAAATTTGAGGCATTTTCGGAAGAAGCTGTTACGAGTTTTAAAGCACAGGAGGAAATGAAAGACGAAATAAGCAAAAAGCTTGATGTGCAGGAAGTGTTCCATAGAACTGTTATGGAACGTTTAGACCAGCAGTTTGCGGCATTTTCGGAAGAAGCAGCAAAGTTAGGAATACAGGAAGATATAATAGAAGAAATAAATAAAAACTTTGGTTTACAGGAAGTGTATCACAATAAGGTTTTGGAGCGTTTTGATCAGCAGATTTTAGCATTTTCAGAGGAAGCGGAAAAGAAGTTTAAAACGCAGGAACTGCTGAAAGAGGAATTAAACAAGAAGCTTGGTGTACAGGAACAGGTCAGCAAGACGATAATGGAGCATTTAAACCATCAGGAAGCAATCACAGAAAAAATCAGCAGACAATTAGACAATCTTAAATCGGTTGTTTATGAGCGGGCCTCCCACCTTTCTGAACGCTTCGAAAAAAGCTTTAAACTGCTGGTCAAACCAGTCCACAGTTTCTTTATTAGTCAGGAAGAAAAAGCAAGAGAAAGTAATAATAAAGAGTAAAAGAAAGAAGGCACCCAGAAAAGTGCCTTCTTTTCTATTATTAATCTAGAATAGTAACTTTAACTGGTTTTCTGCCAAAATTAATGGCGTCTTCCTGAGAAGGCATAAAGATATCGATTTTGTTGCCTGTAATGGCTCCGCCAGTATCTCCTGCGATAGCATCTCCATAACCTTCAACATGAACTTTAGTTCCCAGAGGTATCACATTAGGATCTACAGAGATTACTTTTTGATCTGGATTTTCTTTTAAATTGATTCCTGTCGCAGTAATTCCTGAGCAGCCTTCACAATCGGCAGTGTAGGCTGTTGCTTCCATATTCAGCACCTTTTGAGCTGTTTCATCATTTGCAGTTTCCGCTGGCTTTTCTGCTTCAGGCTCGGCAGCAGGTTTGGATTCCGCAGCAGGTTTGGCTGGTTCAGGAGCTGGTTTTGACTCAGCTGCTGGCTTTGCTTCTGGAACGGGCTGTGATTTTTCAACTGGCTGTGCAGTTTTTTCAACTGGCTGAGATGGTTTTGCTGCGGGCTGTACAGACTTTTGCTCTGAAGCTGAAACTGTTTCTGCAGGTTTTTCTGATTTTGCTGGAGCAACCGCAGCATTAACAGCTTTAGCATTCGGATATAGGATTAATTCATTGTCCGGCAGAATTAAATCAGAGTTTATGTTATTCCATTCTTTGATTGCCTCTACTGTGACGTTATGTTCTCTTGCTATATCCCATAGAGTATCGCCTTTTGATACTATGTATTTCTTTTCCGGATATACATTAAGTACATCATCTGGATGGATGATATGAGAAGTCAGCCCATTCCATTCTTTTATCATGTCAACTGGTGTATTATATGTTTGGGAAAAATCCCAAAGAGTATCGCCTTTTTTTACTGTCACTTCTTCTGCTTGTACATTAGCACCTGCTGTTCCGGTAATTGCCGCAGCAGCTACAAAAGATAAAATTGATTTTTTCATGTTGTTAAAACCTCCTGTATAGCTCGTTTTTAGCTAACGGGGTTAATAATAACATGGAATCTTTACTAAAAAAGAACAAACAGATAATAATCCCGTTACGCATATAACAGTACGATAACAAACACATTTCAGAGGAAAGGGCTCTATAAAACCAAATTAATGATTTTCCTTGATATCATGGGAATCTCTCCAAGGTTATGATATTTTTCCTATATATTGGGAAATCAATTATTAAACAGGACAGGAATTAATTTCTAATAAAAAAGCCAATCATTTTGGGATTGGCTATGCAGATTTTGCAGGCAGAACAATATTGAATGTTGTACCTTTATTTAATTCACTCTCGATAAATATTTTTCCGTTATGGCTTTCGATGATTTGAAAGCTGACCATAAGACCTAAGCCGTTCCCATTTTTTTTGGTTGTAAAAAAGGGTTCTCCGATATTTTTCAGTTTTTCCTGCGGGATTCCTACACCTGTATCCTGTATGGCAATTTGAACCTGGTTATTTATGATTCTAGCACTAACGGTGATGTCCCCTCCATCAGGCATTGCTTCAATTCCATTTTTGATCAAATTAAGGAAGACTTGTTTTAGCCGATTTTCGTCACATTGAATTTGAATGATATCCTGTTCATATTCGAAACCAATTTTCACGTCTCTTTTTCGGGCTTCAAATTCCAAAAAAGAAACGACATTTTTAACAATGGGTATGATATCTCTCTCTTCCAGTTCTGCGGCTTTTGGCTTAGCGAGAACCATAAAATCTTCTACTATATTATTTACCCGGTCAATTTCATCTAAAATGATGCTTAAGTACTCCTGCCTCTCTTCATTTGTCTCATCCAGCTGCAGGAATTCTGTATATCCCTTCATGGTTGTGAGCGGATTGCGGATTTCATGGGCAACTCCTGCAGCAAGCTGGCCCACTGCTGCCAGTTTATCCTGGCGATGCAAAACTTCTTCAGTTTTTTTCCTCTCTGTTATATCGTTTCTTATTGCTAAGTATTGATAAGGTTTTCCGTTTGTGTTCAGGAACGGCACAATCGTAGTATGAACCCAGTAATAAGATCCGTCTTTTGCTTTATTGCGTATTTCCCCTTTCCACACTTCTCCCTGGCCAATTGTTTTCCATAAGTTCTTAAAGAATTCTTTTGAATGAAGTCCTGAATTTAAGATGGAGTGATTCTGTCCTATCAGTTCTTCCCTGCTGAACTGAGAGATTTCACAAAATTTCTCATTTACATTGGTTATTTTCCCTTTTTCATCTGTAAAGGCAATAATGGAAGACTGATCAAGCGCAAATTTAATATCGTTTACCTCTTTCAGAGATTTTTTAAGGCTGGCTTCAGCAGATTTCAATGCCGTTATATCTGTCCGGATGGAAACATACTGATAGGGTTTATTCATTTTATTGAGGAAAGGAACAATTGTGGTCTCAACCCAGTAAAAACTTCCGTCTTTCGCTTTATTGCGGATTTCACCCTTCCATATCTCCCTTGACCCGATTGTTTTCCAAAGATTACGGAAGTATTCCGGCGAATGAAAACCTGAATTTAAGATATTATGGTTTCTGCCAAGCAATTCATGCTCTTCATATTTGGAAATCTCCACAAATTTGTCATTCACGTAAGTGATGATTCCTTTTGGATCTGTAATGGCTACAATAGACGATTGGTCAAGCGCAGCCTGTATATCTTTTAAATGAGTGTCGCTTGCTTCCAGACGCTTGCTGATTAAAGTGCTTGAAGCAATAAGTCCGCTCAGAATAAGAATAGCTGCAAAAAATACAAGGTAAAGCAGAAAAGTTTCCGGAGAGCTGCCTTCCCTGCTGGTCGCACTATTTGAATAGAATGATGATGACCGGATTAGCAGAAAATAACCCTCCACAATTGCTCCGGTAATGATGAGGGCACTTAAAGGCTTAATCCAGACATGCCTGGAATATGAAAGGCTTTTCGAATAAAAAAGCATCCAAAGCGATAATAAAAAAGAAACAAAAATAATCATTGTGGAAATGAGAAATATAATGGGGCTAAATTGCACATTCATCCCCATTGCATACATTCCTGTTACATGGATGGATAGGACTGCCATTGTTAAAAAGAAGCTTCCCATTAAAAGATTGCCTGTTTTCAGCTGCCGGCCGATCACTGTATTAAATGCCATGCCGGTAAATGAAATGCCGAAAACCATCGACATTAAGGTAAGCGGAATTTTATAACTCCCTGAAGCATTTATGTTAATGGCTACCATGCCAATAAAGTTCATTATCCAAATGCCGATTCCAAGTGAGAAAGTGCCGCCTAAAAACAAAAATCTCTGGTTTCTGTCAGATGATTTTACAAGAGTAAATAAATCTAAGGCTGAATAGGAAGCTATAATGGTCAGTATAAAGGCAACAAATATTAATATTGGATTAAAGGATACAAATATCTCGGTCATCGCAGGCTTTTAGCCCCCTCATTTTTACTTTTTCAAATATGATTGTAATGGAATCACTTCAGCCATGGAAGGGGCTAGAGGAAATAAAGTTAGAATGTTGCTTAGAACAGGCAGACCATTTGTTAAAGATAATTTTACTGTATAATTAGTCATTCTTTTCTGAAATATATTAAAGCTTTTTATAATAGATATAATTTTTAAAAAATTTAGCCAAAACACTTCACATTATAATAATTATGGTATATACTGTACTACAACAGATGAAAACAAAATAAACTGTATTATAAAAAGGAGGAAAAGTCATGATTAAAAGTCCAGTTGAATTTTTTAGAAACCTTCCCAAAAAGGTGTGCCCGGAGTGTGGCCAAACAGTCAAGGAACAGGCCGAATCATATTTAATGGAATGTGATCGGTGTCTTTCAAAGAAACTGGAATAGTACAATCAGCGGAAGGCTTCAGGTCCTTCCGTTTTTTTTTATATGAACCACCAACTTAACTAGTTTAGAATCTCCAGCTGTTACAGAAAAGGAATGGTTAAAAATATTTGAAAAGTCTATAAATTTATCAGTTCTTCCTGTATAATTGTCCCATAATCTCTTTATTTAGAGAGTCGAAATAGGAGGGATCGTTACATGGTTCAAACAGCAGTAACCAGATTAAAGCGTTATGAGGTACCTGAAGACAGTACTTGGAAAGTGGAGGATTTATTTGCTGTAGAGGAAGACTGGCATAAAGAAGTGAAGAGTATTGAAGAGGATCTTGCCGTTTTTCATCGGTTCAAAGGAAAGCTCCATGAAGGTTCGCAAGTTTTACTCGGATGCCTTTCCGCTCAGGAAAAGCTTTCCATCCGTCTTGTTCAGGCTGGCACCTATGCGATGCTGCGCCAATCGGAAGATGGCGCTAATCCAGACAATCAGGCAAATTCATCTATACTTGCATCTTTAAGAGCAAAAGCAGCCTCCTCTCTTTCGTTTATTGATTCTGAATTAATGACCTTACCTGAAGGTACAATTGAAAAATACATAACAGAAGAAAGTGGCTTGGAACCTTTCAAAAATCAGCTGACCAATCTGCTGGATACAAAGATGCATAGACTTTCCCCTGAAACGGAAGAAGCCCTGGCTGCATTGGGTGAAGTCCTCGGTGCTCCCTATAATGTTTATCAAGCTGCGAAACTTGCTGACATGCCGTTTTCCTCCTTTAAGGACAGCAAAGGAAATGAATGGCCAAACTCATTTGCTCTTTACGAAGATCGCTATGAGTTTTCATCGGATACAACTGTCAGAAGGAATGCCTATTCCTCTTTTACAGACTCACTGGAAAACTATAAGAATACATTCGCTTCTGCTTATTCAGCTGAGGTGAAAAAACAGGTTACACTTTCTAAGCTGAGAAAATACAAGACCGTAACACAAATGCTGCTGGATCCCCAGCATGTTACAGAGGAAATGTACAACAATCAGCTGGATATTATCCAAAAAGAGCTTGCACCCCATATGCGCAGATATGCTCAGCTTAAGAAAAAGGTTCTGGGATTGGATAAGATGCTATTTTGTGACCTGAAGGCCCCTCTTGATCCGGAGTTCAATCCGGAAACAACATATGAAGAAGCATCAAAAGTCATTTTAGAAGCTCTAAAAGTAATGGGGCCAGAGTATACGGATATTATGAAGAAAGGATTGACTGAACGCTGGGTTGATTTGGCTGATAATGTCGGTAAATCTACAGGGGCATTTTGTGCAAGTCCGTACGGCTCCCATCCCTTCATCCTTATTACATGGACAGACACCATGCGGGGTGCTTTCGTCCTCGCTCACGAACTTGGGCATGCTGGTCATTTTTATTTGGCCAATAAATATCAGCGGATTATGAATACCCGCCCTTCAACCTATTTTGTAGAAGCGCCTTCAACACTTAATGAATTGCTGCTTGGGCAGCGTTTACTGGCTGGCACTGAAGATAAGAGAATGAAACGCTGGGTTATTCTTCAGCTGCTTGGAACTTACTATCATAACTTTGTCACACATCTTCTCGAAGGAGAATATCAGCGAAGAATATATAATCTTGCTGAACAAGGTGTCCCGTTAACCTCAAAAACACTTTCTGATCAAAAATTTGAAACACTTTCTGAATTCTGGGGTGATTCGGTTGAACTGGATGATAAATCAGCTTTAACTTGGATGAGACAGCCTCACTATTACATGGGACTTTACCCATATACCTATTCAGCAGGCTTAACTGCTTCCACTGCAATGGCACAAAGCATTCAAGAGGAAGGCCAGCCTGCCGTCGACCGATGGCTTGATGTTTTAAAAGCAGGAGGAACGAAAAAACCGCTTGAACTGTTAAAAAATGCTGGTATTGATATGTCTAACCCAGAACCTATCCGCAAAGCTGTAAGCTATGTGGGGGCATTGGTGAATGAATTGGAAAATAGCTACGAATAAGCGGAAGCCCCCTCTATTATCAGAGGGGGTTTTGGTTTTGGCCAAATTTTATGGGTGTCTTTGCCTCTGCAGCATTTACAGATGTAATTCACCTTTTGGAAAAGGATTAATATGGCTGAATATTAGGGCAATGCCGGGAGAAAACTTTAAGAAAGCTTTTCTACTATTTAACAGAAGGAGCATAAGTCATGAAAGAGCAACAAGAAAAGTATTTGACTCAAGCACCAAAGGAAGAAATGATAACGATTGAAACAGATGGCAAATTTCCAAATTTAAAAAATGCAGCCGGGGATTCTGTTGATGGGCATGAACGGCTGGAAACTGCAAATGCTATAATTGGCGCAAAAGAAATTGGCCAGCAAAATGAAAACCTATAATAAATAAGAGTGAATTGCTACGGAAACAATAGATCCTAAAAAAGGAAAAACAGGAGATGAGGTGTATGTGATTTACCATAATCCTCATACTCCCAGTGTAGCAAACGTAAGGCAAGCAGAAATTGTTCCACATCCAAAAAATCCTAACGCAGTAGCCCTCTTTCTTAATGAGTCATTCCATTTAATAGAAGAAGACGATGCCTTATTTTCTTCTGAAAAGGATGCAGAGCAGGCATTTAAGGAACTGTATGATGATTATTAATGCCTATAAGAAAGACTGTTATCTAATTGACAACAGTCTTTCTTAATAATTGTTTACAGAATTTGCGGCAATTCCCTCATTTCAGCAGTTGTTTCATCACCGCATAATGGGCATTTTAAATCTGAAGAGGCAAAATCTTTTCTCATCCAGCCATTGCAGCTATTGCAAGAATACACCTCTGTATCCAGCATTACTACTTCTGGCTTATCGTCTTGGCCTTTTTTATTAAAAAAAATTGGAAACGCCCCCTTTTTATCTTAGTATGGACAATAAAGGAAAAAATTATTGAAAATATTAAAGACAAAAAATTTGAAATGGAGGAGCATTAATGGGACGCCAGCAGAAAAAAAATAACCTTACTATAGCAGGAACAGATATAGTTGAAGTAAAAAGGCTGAACAGCCAATCAGGTCTATCCTATAACGAAGTAAAAAGACTGCTTGCAGAAAACTATTTTAAGAAATGAGATATTGAATGGGTTACATCATTAATAGGATTAATCTTTAGTTATAATAAAGTACCCCTTATTATTGCTCCTGTAAAAAATAGCCAGTACAGATGTCGAATATAAAAATGATCGCCGTGTCTCCAGCCAAAATTGTCTAGGGTACGGCGATCAGCAGAACATATTAACTCTTCAATGCATTTTTTCATTCATCATAGCTTTTGCGGGGTATCGAAATATCCACCCCGACAATGTCTTCAATTACTGGATCCGACTGGTCTTCCATGTAAGCGTCACTTACTTGTTCATGGGTTGTCGCCAAGCCTGATGAAAGCTGATCATTTCTTTTATAATCTTCAGACTCATAATATCTGCCGGCAATATTTTCACTATTATAATTGTCTTTTTTAACCATGCAAAAAAACCTCCTTTTAAATATAAACTATCCTTATTTTGGACATTAAACCGATTATCATACGATTCAAATCAAACTATATATCTGAAAACAAAAAATTTGCCCTGATACAGGCAGATTTTAAGCATAGTTAATTGTTAAGTTTTTTATTAGTAGCCCCAGCCAACTTAATCAGCACCCATCCTAACACCACCTGCCATCTAGGGACAGTGTATGTTGGTGAAGTTTGTCCAGAACGGACTTTTATAATGAGGAAATTAATGTTTGCAATAAATAACAATAATAAATATCCATTATACCTTCAGGCAGTGGTTTTTGAGGTTATTGCCCCTTTTTGAAAAGATTAAAATCATAAAATATGTGAACAAAAATCAAAAGATGATTCATTATATTATATTTGCGAATAAAAAATCTCTTTACTGCAAACGGATTCATGGTAAAATGGACATGTAATCAAGTTAGATGTCTGACGTCTACCCACACACCTCTCGATGAAGAGGTCTATATTTTTGACGTTTTGTAAAAACGTTTTCATCATACAAAATTCAACAAATGAGGTGTCAACATGAGTTTTATCTGGGGTTTATTAGGAGTTGTGACTGTATTGGGGATTGCTTTCCTCCTTTCATCAAATAGAAAGGCAATCAACCTTCGTACAATTTTAGGCGGATTGGCTATCCAGTTTGCATTTGCATTTGCCGTTCTTAAATGGGAACTTGGTAAGACAGCATTAGAAAAACTTACATTTGCAGTAAATGATATTGTCGGTTATGCCAATGAAGGAATTAACTTTTTATTTGGCGGTTTATTCCAAGAAGGATCTGGAGTCGGTTTTGTATTTGCTTTTCAGGTGCTGACTACAGTGATCTTCTTCTCTTCCCTAATTTCTGTTCTTTACTATACGGGGATTATGCAAATAATTATAAAGGTCATTGGCGGAGGGCTGTCCAAGCTTCTTGGAACAAGTATGGCAGAAAGCATGTCTGCAGCAGCCAATATTTTTGTCGGACAAACTGAAGCTCCATTAATTGTCCGCCCCTTCCTGAACAAAATGACGAAATCTGAATTGTTTGCTGTTATGACTGGAGGCCTGGCATCAGTTGCAGGTTCAGTTCTTATTGGGTACTCATTGCTTGGAGTCCCTCTGGAATACTTGCTTGCAGCAAGTTTCATGGCTGCCCCTGCCGGTCTGGTACTCGCAAAAATTATGATCCCTGAAACAGAGGTATCAGAGACAGCAGACAATATAACTATTGAAAAAGACACGGATTCAGTAAACGTTGTAGACGCTGCCGCACGCGGAGCCAGTGTTGGTCTTCAGCTTGCATTAAATATCGGTGCTATGCTCCTTGCTTTTATCGCTTTGGTTGCGCTTATCAATGGAATTATCGGTTTTGCTGGCGGCCTTTTTGGAATTGAAAATCTTACGCTGGAAGCTATTCTTGGATTTATTTTTGCCCCTCTCGCATTTGCGGTAGGTGTTCCATGGGCTGAAGCTGTACAGGCTGGCGGATACATCGGCCAAAAACTTGTTTTGAATGAATTTGTTGCCTATTCAGCTTTCGCACCGGAAATCAGCAGCCTGTCTCCTAAGACTGTTGCAGTAGTGAGTTTCGCGCTTTGCGGTTTTGCCAACATTTCTTCCATGGCTATGCTTCTTGGAGGTATAGGAAATCTTGCACCTGACCGCAGGAACGACATTGCCAAGCTTGGTATTCGAGCAGTAATAGCTGGTGCACTTGCTTCGCTATTAAGTGCTGCAATTGCAGGAATGTTAATTTAATAGTTTTATAGCATACTGGTTTTTCCAGTATGCTTTTATTTTTCTATAAAATGATCAATTTAGGCGAGAAATGTCGAATGTTATCAGAAAATTATTTTAATTCAGAGTTGATTTTATATTTTTGTTAATGTTAAAGTAGGAGAGTAAGCGTTACCATAGGTATTCTTCTAAAAGTTTAGCATCATGGAAATACATAGATTACTATTTTAAAGGAGGAATTATATGAGTCAGCTAACTGCAGGTTTAAAAGAAAAGGTAGAAAAGTTTTTAAGCGGGAAGAAGAAATTATTTATCAATGGAGAATTTGTTGAAAGCAAATCACAAAAAACGTTTGATACGTATAACCCGGCGACAGGGGAAGTCCTTGCTTCAGTTTTCGAAGCAGGTTCAGAAGATATTGATCTGGCTGTAAAAGCTGCCCGAAAGGCTTTTGATGAAGGCAAATGGTCTAAGATGAGTGCATCTAAGCGCAGCCGCCTGATGTATAAGCTTGCAGATTTAATGGAGCAAAACAGTGAAGAATTAGCACAGCTTGAGACATTGGATAATGGTAAGCCCATCCGTGAAACAACAAACGCCGATATCCCGCTGGCTATTGAGCATATGCGCTATTATGCTGGCTGGTCTACAAAGATTGTCGGCCAGACAATTCCTGTAAGCGGTCCATTCTTCAACTATACTCGCCATGAGGCAGTTGGGGTAGTCGGACAAATCATTCCTTGGAACTTCCCTCTTCTTATGGCCATGTGGAAGCTGGGTGCTGCACTGGCTACAGGATGTACGGTTGTTCTTAAACCAGCGGAGCAAACTCCCCTTTCTGCTTTATATCTTGCAGAATTGATCGATGAAGCAGGCTTCCCTCCAGGAGTTGTCAATATTGTCCCTGGATTTGGGGAGACAGCAGGACAGCCGCTTGTTGATCATCCGTTAGTAGATAAGATTGCGTTTACTGGATCTACTGAAGTAGGAAAAATGATTATGTCAAATGCTTCAAAGACTTTGAAGCGTGTTACACTTGAACTTGGCGGTAAGTCACCGAATATTATCCTGCCAGACGCTGATTTATCAAAAGCGATTCCAGGAGCTCTTAACGGTGTTATGTTCAACCAGGGTCAGGTTTGCTGTGCAGGCTCCCGTGTTTTCATCCAAAAGAAGCAGTTTGACAATGTTGTAGCTGACATGGCTTCACATGCGAAGAAAATTAAACAAGGTGCAGGTATTCATGCTGACACAGAAATAGGCCCGCTCGTTTCAGCCGAGCAGCAAAACCGTGTTCTTGGATACATTGAAAAAGGCCTCAGCGAAGGTGCGCAGCTGGTAGCAGGCGGTGACAAGCCGCAGGAGCAAGGCTACTTTGTCTCCCCTACTATCTTTGCAGATGTTCGTGATGAAATGACAATTGCGAAGGAAGAAATCTTCGGACCGGTTATTTCTGCAATGCCTTATGATGATATAGACGAATTAATTAATCGTGCCAATAACAGCGAATATGGATTAGCTGCAGGTGTTTGGACTCGTGATGTTGCAAATGCACACTATGTAGCCAACAAACTCCGTGCTGGTACAGTTTGGGTTAACTGCTACAACGCATTTGACGCAGCATCTCCATTCGGCGGCTACAAGCAATCCGGCATCGGCCGTGAAATGGGATCATATGCTCTGGATAACTATACAGAAGTTAAGAGTGTTTGGATCTCAATGAAGTAATAGTCGAATTAAAAAAGGAACCTTGCCGGGTTCCTTTTTTATTGTTCGAGGTTAATCGCCGAATGAATGGTTTTAAGAATAACACAATGAACAGCAGTGTTTGGAAGATCTTCCCTCCCCCTTCAAAGTTTCCTCTGTATTAATAATAAGTTCACATATTATCCATAGGATTTTTGACGGATATTATTTATCCTTATATTGGGAGGGGAAATAATGAAAAAAGTATATATTATATCCGCAATTATTGTAGTTTTAGGTATAACAGCCGGTATTTCTTTTTTTATTTTCCGTGATATGACAGCAAAGATACCTGATCATATTACACTATTAACCGATGATGAGAAGGTATATGACTTTGCTGAATCGGATAAAAAACTGAAGCTTGTTGAATTCATTTATACGCACTGTCCGGATATATGTCCGACTACTACCCAAAGGATGAATATGCTGAAGGGTGATCTTAGCAAAGAGGGTGTTTTTGGGGAAAAGGTACAATTCGTTACTGTAACGATTGACCCCTATAGAGACACTGCAGATGTTCTTCGAAAATATAGAGATACCTTTGAGATTGAAAATGATGAAAATTGGGTCTTTCTGACTGCAGATCCTGATAACTTGAAAAAGGACCAGGCAGAAATCCAGGAGCTTGCTAACACTTTCCAATTTCAATACCGCGATCCCGGTGATGGTTTTTATGTTCATAGCACATTTGTTTATTTGCTTGACGAGAATAATAAGTTTATCAAAAAGTTTCCAATGGGAGAAGATTTTGATAAAAATGATGTCTTCAGTAAAATAATGAAGGAAATATAAGCGAAAAAAATGGCGGATCCGGGATCCGCCATTTTTTTAACCTAATTCGCAGAAGAAGATAAATTTTTGTTTTGGTTAATGAGTATTAAAGTTTTTGATCTTGGCTTTGAAAAGCTTACTTTAATACCGGATTTCTTTAATCGGTTTACTAAATCTACCATCTGCTTTTTAGCCATTTGAAAAACTCCTTTTTCCCTGCCTGTATGTTTAATATTGTACATGAAAATTATGAAAAAACTATGAACAAAAAGAAACATTTTATAATTTTTGGGATGGTTTTTTCAAGGTTTTAATAACAGTGTATGTTCGGTCTTCTCTTCAGATAGAGTTGTCTGATGATAGTTCCCTTCTGCCCAGTCGTTCATCTGGTCATGGTACCACGGACTTAAAGGATGTCCTGATTGCCCTGGACCCACAAGATGGTAGGCAGTATTCATGTTATCTGTGTCAATCACAAATCTCCACGGCCCCCCATGATTTACTGTTCCATCCTTTTTATTGGCTGCGGCCTGGACAGTGACTGAACTTCCGCCAACGGGGAGCCTCCCTTCTCTATTAAATAAGTAATTTAAAGGTTTTACACTAGAAAGAGGATGCGAGAAAGCTAGCTGGTGATAGTCTCCCCATTTCCATTTTGACAGGTTATTTCCTTGAAGATCTGCAGCTTCCTGCAGTGCGGATCTTAATGATTGTGAAAGGACTTCCTGCAGCCCGCCCTTTTCATCTATCCAGCGGCTTTCTTTTCCACTTGCTGCATTTCTTAATAATTCATCGACCGCCTGCTTTTGTCCTTTGAAGAGTTTCTTCATTTCTGGTGATATTTGATCCTCAAAAAGGACATCGGATATGCTTTTCATCCAGAGATTAAAAATGAGAGGAGCAGCTTCATCCTTGCTGTCATTATAATCCCAATTGCTCAGGATGGATAAAGCTTCCTTTTCAATATTTGAAGATGGTTCACTAATTTCAGATAAAAACACAGGTATGAACTCTTGTGCCTGCAGGTTTTTTTGATCCATTTGCAGAGACATCATGTCATTAGCTGTAAGATTATCCTTGCTTTTCAGGAATTCCTGAATGCGCATTTGCCTATACGGCTGAGCCCAATCATGACTAATGTGGTATGGGTAACTGTCATCAATCACTTTATTGTTTGCAGTAGAAATAAAGCCTTCCTCTGGATTGATGGTTTTTGGCAGTTCATCATAAGGAATGTATCCTTCCCATCCATAATCATCTGTCCAGCCAGGCACCGGAAATAGCCCGTCTCCTTTCTTTCTGATGGGGATTTTACCATTCGCTTTATAGGCTATTGTTCCATCTGGAGAAGCAAATACAAAGTTCTGTGCCGGTGTATGAAATAATTCCAGCGCTTGTTCAAATTGATCCCAATCCGCTGCTTTATTCATTTTAAGAATTGCTTCAAGTTCTTTTGAAGGTTCCAGAGCTGTCCATTGCAAAGAAAGAACAGTATCCTTTCCGCTTTCAGCAGCAAATTCTGAAATCACTGGTCCATGGCGTGTGATCGTAACCTGATAGTCGATAGGGTCCTTTCCTTTTACTTTAATTGGTTCTTCAATTACTTTTGCCTTTTCCCACTTTTTATTAAATAAAAACTCATATTTATCGGCAGGATTCCTTTTTTCAATATATAAGTCCTGAACATCCGGTCCGGTATTGGTTACTCCCCAAGCTATATGTTCATTGTGACCGAGAATGATGCCCGGAATGCCGGCGAAGATGACTCCACTGACGTTCATTCCCGGGGACTGCAGACGCATCTGATACCAGATGGAGGGTGTGCTGAGTGATAAATGAGGATCATCAGCAAGAATAGGCTTCCCTGATGCCGTTTTGCTGCCAGCTGCAACCCAGTTGTTGCTCCCGTTGAATTCAGGAGGAGTCACTGCAGAAGCAAAACTTTCTTCAAGATTTAAGTTGTGTTTTTCTATTATGTAAGGGGCTTCTTCCGGATATGAGGGGAATAATTCATAAGCTTTTTCTTCCGGAAATTGCTGTAGGAGATAATAGCGGAATGCCTGGCTCTCCCAGTGTCCGCCAAGATCGTATGCCATATATTTTCCTATAGTGAGTGAATCTGCCGCAGACCATTCTTCAGGCTCATAGCCGAGTATGGAAAACTCAACCGGCCATTTTCCGCTTTCCTTAAGCTCTTTAATATAAAGATTTACTCCTTCCGCAAACCAGCTTAATGTCTGCTTTGCTTTCGGTGAGTATGCTTCATAGGATGCTTCTGCTGCCCTTCTCAGTCCAAGTGTTCTAAAATATTTATCATTTTCAACCGTTGCATCTCCAATTACTTCACTTAATCTGCCAGATGCCTGCCGCCTGCTTAAGTCCATTTGAAAAAGGCGATCTTGAGCCTGCACATATCCCTGTGCAATGAAAAGGTCCCGCTCATTGGCCGCAATTATATGCGGAACGCCATTGCCGTCTCGGTTGACGTTCACTTGAGCAGCGATTGATCCAATTTTGATTTCCCCTTCTGTATTAGGCAGAGAGCGGGACAAATAACCAAACATCATAAAAAAAGCAGCAGCCAACAGCACTAATATGATCGCAATGGTCCAAAGTGAGTATTTCTTCCACTTCGATTTTGGCCTTAGCTGGATTTCAATATTGCCTTCCATAGAAATCCTTCCTTTTTTATTAGATTTTAATTTGGAACTTACCTGAAAGCTTCAGCTCACCAGCTTCATTTACAATTGATACATCTCCAGTCAATCTTTTCTCATCTTCTTCCATTGTCTCTCCTGTAACTCTTCCTTTTATTGTAAGTTTCTCGCCGGGACGGGTCATTTTACTGAAGAGTACTTTGAACTTTCTCAAGTCTTTTCTGGGAAACCAGTCAGCCAGTGCTTCACCTGCCATTCCCATAATGAGCATCCCATGCGCAATCACTCCGTCTAATCCCGCTTTTTCCCCGACTGGCACTACTGTATGAATCGGATTAAAATCGCCGGATGCTCCTGCATACCTGACCAGCTGTGTATGTGTGATCTGGGCTTTATGAATCGCTGTCAACTCACTCATTTTTGAGTTCTCCCTCTTTCGATAATGGTAGATTCTGAATAAAGAACATCGTTTCCATCAATGTTTTTGTAATGAATTCCTATTGTTATAAAACGCAAATTCCTCTTTTCAAATGATGATATTAATTTAGGGGCGGCAGTTACTGTATCGCCAGCACATAATTCGCCCATGTAGCGATATTCCTGACCGCCGTGAAGAACCTTAAGCGGATCAAGGCCAAATAGCTCGATTAGAGTTTCAAAATCCAATCCTCCCCACATTTCTATAGCTGTTGGAAATGTAGGGGGAATCGGGATGTCACGATATCCCTCTTTTCTCGCAATGTCCACATCATAATAAATAGGATTCCTGTCTCCAATTGCCATAGCAAATTCCCTGATCTTTCCCCTCTCAATTGTGAAGCTGAAAGGTTTCATTTTTACATCCTCTTTTACAAGAGATCCCATTATTCCTGGCACTTCCTCTCATCAAGTTTATAATCTTTAATGTATTCGACTTTTTCATGCTGCTTCCTTTTAAATTTCGGAACTTTTATACTCAAGATAGAATATAGCAAATTGGATTAAGAAGAGTTCGCGATTACGCGCTGAAAGTGGTATAATTTTAAGGATTATGTATTTGGAGGAATAAAAATAATATGATAACTGTCAGTAATGTAGGTCTTCGATACGGCGACCGCAAACTTTTCGAAGATGTTAATATTAAATTCACACCTGGCAATTGCTACGGTTTGATTGGAGCAAATGGTGCCGGCAAATCAACTTTTCTTAAAATTTTATCCGGTGAAATTGAGGCACAATCGGGAAGCGTTCATTTAGGGCCTGGCGAGCGTCTTGCTGTTCTTAAGCAGAATCATTTCGAATACGAGGAATTTGAAGTATTAAAAGTAGTCATCATGGGTCATACACGCCTTTATGAAGTGATGCAGGAAAAAGATGCAATCTATATGAAGGCTGACTTCACTGATGAAGATGGCATGAAGGCTGCTGAACTTGAGGGTGAATTTGCAGAATTGAACGGATGGGAAGCAGAATCTGAAGCAGCTATTTTGCTGAAGGGGCTTGGCATTGAAGAAGAGCTTCATGACAAAAAAATGGCAGACCTTTCTGGTTCTGAAAAAGTGAAAGTTCTTCTTGCGCAAGCCCTTTTCGGCAAGCCGGATGTTCTTTTGCTGGATGAGCCGACCAACCACTTGGATATCAAAGCCATTCAATGGCTTGAAGAATTTTTGATCAACTTTGAAAATACTGTAATTGTTGTATCCCATGACCGTCACTTCTTAAACAAAGTATGTACGCATATTGCCGATCTTGACTTTGGGAAAATCCAGATTTACGTTGGGAACTATGACTTCTGGTATGAGTCGAGCCAGCTTGCACAAAGGATGGCTCAGGATGCCAATAAGAAAAAGGAAGAAAAAATCAAGGAACTGCAAAGTTTTATTGCGCGATTTAGTGCAAATGCATCAAAATCTAAGCAGGCAACTTCACGGAAAAAGCTTCTCGATAAAATTTCTTTGGATGACATTAAACCGTCTTCAAGGAAATATCCGTATGTAGGATTTTCTCCTGATCGTGAAATCGGTAATGATTTGCTTCGTGTAGATGGCATCAGCAAAACAATCGATGGTGTTAAAGTTCTGAACAACGTCAGCTTTATCATGAACAAAGACGATAAAATTGCCTTAGTTGGTTCAAACGAGTTGGCTAAAACAACACTATTTAAAATTCTGACTGGTGAAATGGAGCCAGATGAAGGAACATTTAAGTGGGGTGTTACCACATCTCAGTCTTATTTCCCGAAAGATAACTCAGAGTTCTTCGAAAACTCTGATCTGAATCTTGTAGACTGGCTGCGCCAGTTCTCCCCTGCGGATGACAGTGAAAGCTTCTTGAGAGGTTTCCTTGGAAGAATGCTTTTCTCAGGTGAGGAAGTCCTTAAGAAATCAAGCGTACTTTCAGGTGGAGAAAAAGTCCGCTGCATGCTTTCCAAAATGATGCTTAGCGGTGCGAATGTGCTGCTGCTGGATGAGCCGACCAACCACCTTGATTTGGAATCCATTACGGCATTGAACAATGGCCTGATTAATTTTAAAGGTTCTTTAATCTTTGCATCTCATGATCATCAGTTCATCCAAACCATTGCCAACCGCATTATTGAAATTACACCGGCTGGCATTGTGGATAAGCAAATGACATATGATGAGTATCTGGAAGATTCATCTATTCAAAAACAAGTTTCAGAAATGTATCAATAAACACTTGAAGCAGGAGGAATAACCTCCTGCTTTTAATTTTGATTAAAAATCCTGTTTCTTCTTTTTATGGCGTGCAGAGGAAGCCGTTCTGCTGCCGGTTTCCATATTGGTTGTACCTTGTCCTTCGATATTTGGGGAGCTTAGCCCAGCCTTAGAAGGGTCTTTTTTGCGTTTGCTCATATTGAACACCTCCTTTCTTACTGTTTCGTGTTATGGACTTTTTTATCCGTGGAATAAAAATGGAGTATAAAAGCCAACCTAACAAACGGAGGAGGTGTTAAGATTGACGAAAAGAGTAGCGGTTGAACAATCCTTAACAAATGTTTCTGAAGCGCTTCGGCAAAAAGGCTACGAAGTGGTTGACATGAAATCTGCGCATGATGCAGAGAACTGCTCCTGCTGTGTAGTGAGCGGTGTTGATTCAAATGTGATGGGTATGCAGGATGTTTCTACAAAGGCTTCTGTCATTGAAGCGAGCGGCCTTTCGGCAGATGAGGTATGCCGGCAGGTGGAACAAAGAATGCAATAAATAATGTCCAAAGACTAAAGAAAAATTCTTTAGTCTTTTTCAATCACTTCGCTTATCAATTAAGCACGATTCAAATAAAAAGGCGGGCATTAAACCCGCCTTCTCCTACTGGCTTTTGCTTTAAGATTTTTCCTTAATATAAGAATAAAAACCCCAAACAAGAATATGGTCAACCCGATTTTTCCATAGTACCCCGTTGTCTCTTTTTCAGGCTCCTGTTCTGTTTTCAGCTGGGGTGAAACAATTTCATCCTGTTTGTCTTCAAGCAGCTTTACGGATTGAATGATCTTTCCATTTTCATTTTTAATCAGCAGCTTTCCTTTTGATGTAATGTTCTCATCGAAGTTTCCTTTGGGCAGAGTTATGGCTATGTTCTTCCCGCCGGTCGTATAAGTTTTTCCGTCAGCAGGAAATACCTCAGTGCTGCTAAGTGTCGAAGTTTCAAAGTTGCTGAATCCATAGGTCAAAAGGTTCTTTGTGTCTTTATATATATCCCGTTTGAATTCGGCTTTTAACACAATAGCAGTTAGCTTTATTGAATCATTTTTGGCAGAAGTAGCAAGAGTCTGTTTAGCTTCATCAACAAACCCGGTTTTTCCTCCTGTTATTCCTTCAAATGGGACTTCCCCTTTAAGCATTCTGTGATGGGTAAAAATAGTTGTATTCCATGACTTCCCTGCCCACTTCAATTCTTTTGTTCCGAAGATTTCTTTAAAAGTCTCATTTTTCAGGGCGTAGTTGGTCAGTTTTGCAAGATCCGCTGCTGTGGTGTAGTGTTTTTCATCATACAGACCGTGAGGATTAACATAATGAGTGTTTTTTAACCCAACGTTCTCTTCAAGATAGCGATTAAGATTCTCTGAAAATACTGCTATATTTCCGTCCAGATGCTCAGCTATGCTCCATGCAGCATCATTTCCTGAATTAATCAGCATCCCCTGAAGGAGTTTTTTAATAGGCACTTCTTCCCCTTCCTCCAAATAAACTCGTGTCCCTTCAACCTCTGCTGCTTGCTTGCTTATAGTTACCCTGTCATTTAAGTTCCCGTTTTCAATTGCATAAATGGCTGTTGCAATTTTCGTCAAGCTTGCTGGGTACATTTTTTTATCAGCGTTTTTTGCATACAAAACAGCTCCTGATTCAGAATCTGTTACAATTGCAGCTTCACTGATAATTTCTGGTTCTTTAGATTCTTCAGCATCTGCATATGCAGTAGGCAAACTGAATAAGAGCAGAATAAAAGCAAGCAATTTCTTCATAAATACACATCCAATTCAAACCGATAATCAATCAATACTGATTGTACCAAACATTTTATGCGCACCTATATCATATTTATAAATTGTTACATAATTGAAAATTTAATGCCTTTATTTGAGAGGGTTGAAAATGAAAGGAAATTTACTGTTTTTATCTTATCCCAAATGATATGTGCCTAATATTAGTCCTTCATGAAGAACTTTGAAAAACAAAAAAAGCAATCCATTTGGACTGCTTTTCAGCTTGAGCATCCACTTCCACAGCTTGAACAGCTTGAGCCGCCGCCTGAATCATGTCCTCCCCCTGAATCATGATCAGCATGACTGCTGCAGGAGAAGCCGGAGCAGTAAACGCTTCCGGCACCGATGTCTTTTGTGAGTTCTCGGGGTAGAAGTTCGTTCATGTGGTCCTCGAATCCATCTGGCTCATAAACAGAAAAATACACGGCTGGAAACAATAAATAAGAATACTGGCTAACAGTGCTCGGTTTAGTAAATTCCAGCGGTTCCTTTCCAAGTTTCATCGATTCTGCTTCAGAAATTTCACGCCTCAATTTTTCTATCAGTTTCTTTTTCAGATCAAGCCAATCGTTTCCTGCCCTGAAATACTTATTTAGAAGTGCAGTCTCATCCATGATCCTGAAATCATCAAGTATTTCTTTTTTTATCGGATTTTTCAAAAAGCCTCCCCAAATTCTTCTGCTGTTATGTCTTGCTTCAAAAAGACTTAAGTAACCCCAGTCAAAAAATGTCCTTTCCCCGGGCATTGGGGTGCTTTCTATATTGGGAGAATGGTGCAGGTATTCACCGAAGAAAATATTGGTAAACTGCTCATATTCACGAGTAAACATCAGCATTTCATGCCATATTTCATCAGCTTTGCTGCTGAACATAGGTACTGTCCTCAATATGGCATTCATGGCAAAGTATCTTTTTAGCTCAAAAAATGCCCAATCATATTCATGGTCCTTCCATCTCGGATGATCTCGAAGTACACGATTTTTTACATTCTCACTGTATCCTTCAGGCAATGATTTTTCTAGTCTAAGAATCATTGGCATATAGTCTTCAGACTGGATTCCCAGATGTTTAGGAACCGGTTCGTCTTTAATGAAAGCATTTCCTTTAGAACCTGCTGATAGGACTTTAATGATCACGGCAAAAAATATCACTCCGAAAAAAACCAAAAATAATTCCATAGGTTCACCCCTATATAAGTACTTTTTCAATTATATATGAAATTTACAAAATTTAGTAGGAAATAATCATTTCAAAAAAATAAACCGCCAAATAAGGCGGTATCACTAATTTTTAGACCTCATATAAAATCTCTTTAAATAATCAACATAAATATCGTCATGAACAAACCAGGCCTGATATTTTCTTTTAATATAATTTTCTGCTGCCTGAAAATCAGGAAAGGGTTCCTGTATTGGCTTTCCGTTCATTTCAAGGATCCATTTGTTTTCCCCAGCAGCATAAATAAAAAATTTGTCTCCTTTTTTATTTTCGTATAATGATCCCTGCACAGCGTTTTTTATGTTGTATTTGTTCCTGAATGCATCCTGCCTCATAGAATCCAAAGGGAAAATATCTTGAACGAATAGCTTATAAGCATCCTTTCCCATTGAAGAGCCTGATGCCTTTGCATGTCCGCCTCCTCCGAACTTTCCGGCAACCGCAGATACGTCAACGTGATCATGAATGGTCCTGAAACTGATCTTTTTGCCCCCCAGGTTTAAGATAGCGATATAATCTAAATGAGGAAGATCTTTGCCAAGCTCGTTTCCTAATTCAGAATGATAGGATTCAGCATGGACAATGCCTGCGCAATATTCACCAATAAAAGTCTGTACAATTTCCCTCTTCTTCCGCCTTACATAACGCTCAATCTTCTCCTCTTCCATTTCCAGCAATTTTTGTTCAAAATCATCAAATTCGAAATGATTGGAGTTCATGATTCTGTCCGTCATTTTTTCTTCAAATTCTTCAATGGAAATCATAAAAAATAAATCGTTCAGATTCTTTGCTTTAATATTTTCATTTTGGTCCCATTCCCAAGTATCATACTGGCGGACAAGTTCAACGAATTCATCCAAGGCCTGAGACGGTTTAATCAGTTCATGTTCCAATAGATACTCATACAGCAAAGAGGTGGCGGCGGTGAGCCTTCCGTCTTCATAATGAACCTTCACTCTGCCCCAGCTGTAATCATTAAAGTGAAGAGCTGTTTTGTGATGGTCAATTAATCTAACTTTGCCCCCGCTTTTTTCCAGATCGTCAAGCCTGATCAAATTTTCATCATTAACTGATAAATCCGTAATAATTAAAAAATCATCCTTTAGATTTTTTTCATTTTCTATTAGCCGTTCAATCTGATGGTCAAGTCCCATCACAGAGTTATATCGTATCTCCACATCTTTACCAAATGCAATCCTGGCAACGATGCCGCAACCGACGCCATCAAGGTCATTATGTGTATACAGCCTGTACAAAATCCATCACCTGCTATTCTTAGACTCATTCCTCTACTAGTTTGGTTACGCAGGAAAATTCTATGCGAAAAATCCCCGCTGCAGTGATCGGGGATTTTTCAGTTAAAGCAATAAATAGGCCAGAGGTGCAGTAATCAGTATTGTCAGTATTGTTCGTTCTGCCCAGATGACAAGCAGCTGCGGAATTGTGATAGGGATCTCTGTTGATAAAATACACGGGACAAGTGCAGAAAAGAAAATAATAGCTGATACTGAAACGACCCCGATTACAAATTTAGTGACCAGTGCTGCCTCAGCTGCAAGCAAGGCTGGAAGGAACATTTCTGCAATCCCAACAGCACTTGCTTTCGCTGCCAGCAATGGTTCAGGTAGCTGCACAAGAGCAGTGAATGGATAAAAGATATATCCCAGCCAGTCAAATACAGGGGTAAATTCGGCAAGAATTAAGCCTAACAAACCAACTGACATAATGGATGGCAAAATGGACATCGTCATGACAAACCCATCTTTTATATTATCGCTGATGTTTTTCCATAGTGCCGGGGACTGCTCTGCTGTATCCATCGCTTCTTTCCAGGCTGCCTGCAGTCGGCTCCCTGAATGGGATTCAATTGGAGGCTCCTGTCCATTGTAATATTCCTCGCTCATTGATCTCAAAGGCCAGATTCTTACTGTTATTGCCGTTACGATGAAAGTTACGGCAAAGGTCGTCCAAAAGTAAGTATTCCAGATTTCCATCAAACCAAGTGTCTTGGCAACAACAATCATAAACGTTGCGGACACCGTAGAGAATCCGGTGGCAATAATGGCAGCTTCCTTTATACTGTATTTTCCTTCTTTAAATACTCTGTTTGTAATGAGAAGTCCGATTGAATAGCTTCCTACAAAAGAAGCAACTGCATCAATAGCTGATTTTCCTGGTGTTTTCCAGATCGGCTTCATGATCGGCTGCATTATGACACCGAAAAATTCAAGCAAGCCATATCCGACCAGCAGTGCAAGAAATACGGACCCGATTGGAACAAGCAGTCCGACAGACACGACGAGTTTGTCAAACAAAAAAGGTCCCATATTAGGGTCGAATAGCCAGGCAGGACCAAAGCCGAAGACGATCATTAAGGCGACAAAAAGCCCAATTACTTTAAAAATGGAGAATACAATATTTATTTTATTTTTGTTCCAGGATTTTGTATAGAAAGGATAAATGGCGCCAAGCAGAATGACAAGCAAAGCATAAGAAGGTACTGCTGCAGGTATGGAAGTCTGAATAGCTGTGACAATATGGTCAAGCATGATGGAGGATTTCTCATTAACGGTTACGGGAACAAAAAACATAAATATGCCAATTGCGCTGAAAAAAAAGAACTTAATCTTGTTTTTTATAGTTGCGTTGGGATTCTTAAGACTTGGCTGGTGCGATGGATTTACAACCGTTTCTTTTTCCATTCTCTTTCCCCCTCGTAATTTAGCAGTAAGGAGCAGCATTTGCTCCTTACTTTGGTCTGTTCATTAAAGCTGTCAAAAAGGTCAGAAAGGTATAGGTACCTGCTTTTACCGTTGGCTGTGCCTGGTGATCCCTTGTTGGGTCGAGGCAAACAATATCCATGGCTGCCGTTTTGGAAGAAAGTCCTGCAGTATATACGGCATTAAACAGTTCTTCGGTACTCATGCCGCCCGGTGTGGATGCGGGAACCCCAGGGGCAAAGCCGATGTCAAGCACGTCCATGTCAATCGTGACATAAATTTTATCCACTTTTGACTCCAGCTGCAGAAGTGATTCTTTCACCGTTTCTTCAATTCCCCGTCTTCTGGCTTCTTTCAGCGTAATATAATTGAGTTTGTGCTCTTTTGCATACTGGATGAGTGACTGGCTGTTAAAAAAGCCATGAAGCCCAATATTAAAGACATTTTCCCCTTTAATCATGTTGTTCTGAATCAGGTTTCGGATGGGTGTCCCATTGGTCGGCCCATGGTCTTCAAGGCTCCTGAGATCAAGGTGAGTATCCAGCTGGAGAATGCCGATTTCTTTTTCAGGCTCCAGTTCTTTCAGGCCGCTAACAAGCATGGCTGTAATTGAGTGATCTCCTCCAATCGCAATTGGAAATGAATCAGGAAGTTGCTTTCTGATGTCTTTCATCGTTTGCTTTATATTCGAATGGCATTGCGGAATATCCGTGAAATGCATTTTTACGTCGCCAAGATCTGCAACCTTCAGTTCTTGAAGATCACTGTCAAAATCAAGATTGTACGTGGAAAAGCCTTTCCAGGATCTCCTGAATGATTCTGGAAATTCTGATGCTCCTGATACGCTTATGGATGAGCGGGAAAGGGGGACACCGAAAAGCACGACATCCCATTTTTCTTTCTTCAATTCCTCTTCCCTCTGGATTTGGCAAATCCATTCATTCACCTTTACGTCAATTCCTAATTCGGCTTGAGGCCAAAAGAACCCGGGAGGATTTATTGTTGGCAGCATAAGCTTCCTCCTTTTACGACCACTTCCCCATTTTTAATCACCGTGTCTGTATGGTTCATTCCGTAGTGATATTGCATTTGCATGTAATTCGGTACATTGAGCAAAAGCAGATCAGCCTTTTTCCCGGCTTCAATGCTTCCGACTTCTTTTGCTCGATTGATGGCATGTGCGGCATTAATTGTTGCAGCAGTAATGGCTTCTGCTGGTGTTAAACCCATGTGCATACAAGCTAGATTCATCATAAAGGGCATGGAACAGGTTGGCGAAGAACCCGGATTGCAATCAGTCGATAATGCTACAGGAACACCTTTGTCGATCATCCGGCGGCCCCTGGCGGCTTCAGCCATCAGGAAGAATGCTGTGCCTGGAAGCAGCACACCGATTACCCCTTTTTCCGCCATCATTTCCATACCCTTATCAGATGCTCTCAGCAAATGATCCGCGGAGATAGCACCGACTTCAGCGGCAAGTTCCGCTCCCTCATATGGTTCAATTTCATCAGCATGGATTTTTGGTGTCAGGCCTAGCTTCTTTCCTGCTTCCAGCAGCTTTCTGGACTGTTTGGGGGTGAAAACGCCTCTTTCACAGAAAATATCATTGAATTCGGCAAGCTTTTCTTCCGCCACTTTCGGCAGCATTTCTTCGATGACCAAATCAATAAAGGCATCTGGATTCTCTTTGAATTCGGCAGGCACAGCATGTGCGCCCATAAAGGTGCGGACTACATCCACCGGATGCAGTTCATCCGCTTTCTTGGCAGCTGTGAGTTGTTTTCGCTCAGTTTCCCAATCCAGGCCATAACCGCTTTTTGCCTCTATCGTTGTTACTCCATGTTTAAGAAAACGATCAAGACGGACGAGGCTCGCTAGAACCAATTCATCTTCAGATGCTTTTCTGGTCATCGAAGTAGTGGCGTGAATTCCTCCTCCATTGTTCATGATTTCCATATATGTCGCCCCATTCAGGCGCATATTGAATTCCTCTTCCCTGCTGCCTGCATAAACTAGGTGAGTATGTGGATCAACAAGTCCTGGAAGGAGAATTTTCCCTGAGGCATCAATGATTTCGGCCTCCTGAAGCCGGCTTTGATAGTCAGCTTCAAGTTCCGCTGTTGTCCCTGCTGATTTGATAATGTCTTCTTCAATCCATACCGCCCCGTCTTCTATGATGTGAAGTTCGCTCATTTTTTCTTTCGTCAGCGGCTGTGCGGAGCTGCCCTTTAATGTGATCATTTGATTTGCATGTTTTATAAAAATAGGTTTTGAGTGCATTATGTGCTCCTCCTTAAAAAATGGAAGTTCCAATCCGCAAAAATCACGGATTGGAGTGCTTCCTATTAGAAAATATAAATGGTTATTTGCCAGTTTAAGAGTGTTCTTTGCTGAATTGACTGGATTATTTGTAAATTCGAATAGTTTATTTACTGATTCGGTGTTTTCTTTGCTGGTATTCCGCTATTATTTGCTAAGTTCATAAAATACAATAGAAAATCTTTATTTCATCATCGGAATGTTAACGCCTTTTTCTTTTGCTGTTTTGATAGCAAGATCGTAGCCTGCATCAACATGGCGCACAATTCCCATGCCTGGATCAGATGTAAGAACCCTTTCAAGGCGCTGTTCAGCTTCTTTTGTACCGTCTGCCACGATGACCATTCCTGCATGAAGTGAGTACCCCATGCCTACGCCGCCTCCATGGTGGACAGATACCCAGCTCGCTCCGCCGACCGCATTGATCAGTGCATTCAGAATTGGCCAGTCCGCCACTGCATCACTGCCGTCCTTCATAGCTTCTGTTTCACGGTTTGGAGATGCAACGGAACCAGAATCAAGATGGTCGCGCCCGATAACGATCGGAGCCTTCAATTCTCCTTTTGCCACCATATCATTAATTATTTTTCCAAACCTGGCGCGCTCCCCATATCCAAGCCAGCAAATTCTTGAAGGCAGCCCCTGGAATTGGATTTTTTCCTGTGCCATCTTGATCCATTTGCAAAGGTGCTCGTTATCTGCAAATTCACGTAGAATCACTTCATCTGTTTTATAAATATCTTCAGGATCTCCTGATAGTGCTACCCATCGGAATGGCCCTTTTCCTTCGCAGAATAATGGACGGATGTAGGCAGGCACAAATCCAGGGAAATCAAAAGCATTCTCGACACCCTCATCTTTTGCCACCTGACGAATATTGTTTCCGTAATCAAATGTGACTGCACCTTTCTTCTGCATGTCAAGCATAGCCTGAACATGGACAGCCATGCTTGCTTTTGATTTCTGAACATATTCAGCAGCATTTTCCTTTCGAAGAACAGCTGCTTTTTCTAAAGAAAGCCCGATTGGAACATAGCCATTTAAAGGATCATGTGCAGAAGTCTGGTCAGTCAGGACATCCGGGATGAAGTTCATATCAAGCATTTTTGGCAGAATTTCAGCTGCATTGCCTAAAAGACCGATAGAAAGCGGGCGCCCTTCATGTTTTGCCTCTGCTGCCAATTTAATAGCCTCTTCAATTGAATAAACTTTTGTATCCAGATATTTGGTTTCAAGTCTGCGGTCAATGCGGTGTTCATCAACATCAATTGCAATGCAGACACCATCATTCATTGTTACCGCAAGCGGCTGAGCGCCACCCATTCCCCCAAGGCCTGCTGTTAAAGTAATGGTCTGCTTCAGTGAGCCGGAGAAGTGCTGTCTGCCAAGCTCAGCAAATGTTTCATAGGTTCCTTGTACGATTCCCTGGCTGCCGATGTAAATCCAGCTTCCGGCTGTCATTTGGCCATACATCATCAGGCCTTTCTTATCAAGCTCATGGAATGTATCCCAGTTTGCCCATGCAGGTACAAGGTTCGAGTTAGCAATCAGCACTTTTGGCGCATCCTTGTGTGATTTGAAAACAGCAACCGGTTTTCCGGATTGAACAAGCAATGTTTCGTCGTCTTCCAATTCATGCAATGTTTTTACAATCGCATCATAACAATCCCAATTTCGGGCTGCCTTCCCAATACCGCCGTATACTACTAGTTCTTCTGGAATCTCTGCAACTTCTTTGTCTAAGTTATTCATAAGCATACGGAGTGCTGCTTCCTGAATCCAGCCCTTTGCATGCAGCTCGCTGCCCTGATAGTTTTTTATTTCCCTTTTTGTTTCCGCTTTCATTTATATCCCTCCAATGTTATCTAATAATTAGATTTTATAATAGGAACTATCTGAAAAGTATAATAATTAAATTTAGTTTTTTACAATTTAATAAGATTTATATGATGTTATTTTTGTTATTTTTATAAAAATATTAGTATTTTTATAAAAATAACAAAAACCTCCAATTACACGGAGGTTTTAAACATGCCCTTTCTAAATTGATTAGGCGGCATTCCTTTGATCTTGCTGAAAACTTTATTGAAATATTGCTGGTTGCGAAAACCGCAGACTGAGGCGATTTCCTTAATGCTCATTTCTGATTCGATCAGCAGCTTGGCAGATTGTCTAATACGGGTTTCATTAAGGAGCTCACGGAACGACTTGCCGTATTTTTTTGCGAGCAGGGAGCTAATATAGTTCGGGTTTCGATCTGCATAATCAGCTGCCCTTTCAAGAGTGACCGCAGAGTCCCAGTAATTTGTTTCTATAAAGAATAGGACTCTGTCAGTAAGTTCTAGCTTCAGCTTTTTATCAGAGCGTATGGTTTCAAATATATAGGAAATAAAACTGATCATTTCACTGATAACCCGGTAGATCAAGGGCGAATACAAGATAGTCTGGAATAAACGAAGATATTCTTTCTCCATTTCCCCGCCGGCAAGCCGGAACGTCTTCATATGCCTGCGAATTTGCGCAAGAATACTGGTGAGCCGGATTCTTATGAGTCCTGGTTCTGGATAAGGCTCGGCCAAAACTAGGAATTCTTCGTGAAACCATGATTTGATCCCTTCCAAATCAGATTGATTTAGAAAATCAATCCATCTGCTCTGTTCCTCAGGACTTAAGAATGGGTCAATGGATTGCCATTCTGGCGAAGAATTCTCCTCAATTATCTGATTAAAACCTCTGTAGAAAGTTAACTCCATTAGTTTCCTGTTCGCAAGATAGTGACCCCTGACAGTATTGTGGTCCTGCTGACCGGTACAAATACTGATGGCAACTTGTTCGGCTGACGTTTCCTGCCAATCTCTCATAAATCTGACGCTCTCCTCTTTCCAGGCTGCGTTTGTTTTTTCAGCAACAATTAATACCATGTCACTCAAAATAAATGAGTGAACTGTTTTTTGAAAAGGATAACTTTCTAGAAATTTATATAACTTCGGAAGCTCCAGCGGATTTTCAGTCTTAATGCCGATAGATACACATGGTTCTGCCGGATGAGGTCCTTCTAAAAATAATTCCTGATAATTGAAGACTTTTTCAGCTTTCTGACTGGGCATTCTTTCAGCAATTCGATTATTCATCTGATAACGTCTATGGATTTTTCTCGCTGATTTTAATAAAATATCAGCTGAAATCGGCTTTAGTATTAAGTCGGATACACCCATGTCGATGGCTCTTTTTGCCTGTGAAAAGGTCGCTTCCATCGTTAAGGCAATCAAATCAGGCCCTATGATTTGAATGGTTTTTATGAAAGAAATAAATCTTTCTTCATTTATCAGATCAAGCTCAAAAATTAAAAGATCCGGCTGGAGAGATTCAAGCTTCCTAATAAGCTCTGTTTCATCTTGGGCGGACTCTATTTGCCATCCGTTCATAGAAGATTTTAAAAGCCACTCTATGCCTTTCGTATCGTACTCATCCCGATTGGCCACAAGTACTTTGTACATGCTGCCACATCCTTTTTTTAATTCTATTATGAAATAATATTTTAGCAGCTGTAAAGGAAAAATCGGAAAAATCTCTGAAATATTAGACAAGTTATGATGCCCTTCCTGCATATCTATATATGGACAGCCAATTAGGAAGGAGTATGAGGATGCCTTTTCTTGTATTGAAGAAGCGCAGCATCATTGCATTTGTCATCATATTTACAGTCATTGTTTCTGCATCAGTATGGTTTTTTTCAAAATCAGATAGTTTGACAGTATTCAACCAGACGGAGGGAGAAAAAGTCCGTGAAATTCATATGGTTACAGGAGAATTTAAGGCCAAGCTGCCTGATGGCAAAGAAATTGAAGCTTATCGCTGGGATCCGGGAACAATTTTTCTTGAAAAAGGTGAAAAGGTAAATCTGAAGATTTGGGGAGTCAATGGAATGGAACATCCATACATCATAGAAGGCACTGATATTAAAGGTGTTGTAAAAAAGGCAGAAGAAACAGTGGTCCCTCTTCAATTTGAAAAAGAAGGCGTATACCGTCTAGTGTGCCTTACTCATCCGGATAAAGATAATAGCGGGCCGATGATTGCTTATATTGTAGTAGATTAATGGGCAAAGCAAAAGCACCGGATTTTCCGGTGCTTTTCTTAAATAAATAGAAAACTTTGTACTTCGAAAACTGTCTAGCGCAAGCAGCATACCCCCTCGAGGTGAGGCCCCCAGGATGGGGGTCATGCAGACGTTGCCACAGGATGTGGCGTTCTTAGTCTGCGTTCCTTCGCGGGCAAGGCGCTTCAGCTTTTCTTCTTATCTCCCTATAAACATCTGTGTCCAATAATGGCCATAATATCCGCCCTGCGCATACCCAACTCCGATTTCTGTGAAATTGGCTGAAAGGATATTCTTGCGGTGACCCTCGCTGTTCATCCATGCTGTTACAACTTCCTGAGGTGTTTTTTGCCCTGCAGCAATGTTTTCTCCAGCGGTTCTGTAAGTAATTCCAAAGCTCTTCATCATATCAAACGGGCTTCCGTATGTAGGGGAGTTATGATCGAAATACTTCTTAGTAATCATATCCTGAGATTTGTATCTAGCCACTCTCGCAAGCTCCCAATTTGATTTTAATGGCTTTAATCCATACTTTCCTCTTTCCTGGTTTACGAGTTGAACTACCTGCTCTTCAACCCCTGTTGTAGCATTTGATAAAGTAGGGATATTCACCTTTTGCCCAGGATAAATGAAATTCGGATTTGAAATCTGCTGATTGGCATTGATGATTTCAGAAACTCCCACTTGATACTTCATGGCAATCTTCCACATAGTATCCCCTGGCTGAACGGTATGTACTGTTGATGCTTTTGCATCATAATTGAATCCAAAGACAAGTGCGACAGACAACATGAGAATAAATGAAATTTTTGATAATGTTTTCATACTTATATTTAATCAAAATCTCTAATCCTATTAAACAGGTAATTGTTGGCGCTGAATGTAAGAATTTCATGCCAGCCTCTTCACTTGTCCTCCTAATTTTCTTCATGCTTGATTTCTATCCTCTATATAACAGTTTTAAAAAATGATTGGTTTTGTAATACACATTAGTTTTTTAAAAATACAGTATAACTATATTTCACAATACGTTCATAATATTTGTGATTTATTTCACATAACATCTGTTATATTGGATGTATAGTTAAGTTGTAATAACTGTTATACAAATTCATTAGTTTGAGGTGAACTGGCATGATAAGATGTAATGGCTTTAAAGAAGGCAATTGGACACGGGAAATTGATGTAAGAAACTTTATTTTAAAGAATTACTCTCCTTTTTTGGGGGATGAATCATTTCTGGAAGGTCCTACAGAAGCGACATCTTCATTATGGGAACAAGTAATGGATCTCACTAAAAAGGAACGGGAAAATGGCGGCGTGCTCGAAATGGACACAGAAATCGTCTCAACTATTACCTCACATGGACCTGGTTACCTGGATCAAAATAAAGAAAAAATCGTGGGTGTCCAGACTGATCGTCCGTTTAAGCGCTCTCTTCAGCCATTTGGCGGAGTCCGCATGGCAGTGGCTGCTTGTGAAGCATACGGCTATGAAGCTAGCAAAGACATGGAAAAGATATTCACGGATTATCGTAAAACACATAATCAAGGCGTGTTTGATGCCTATACTGATGAAATGATAATTGCCCGCAAAGCTGGCATTATTACTGGCCTGCCAGACGCATATGGCCGAGGCAGGATTATCGGCGACTACCGCAGGGTTGCTCTTTATGGGGTTGACCGCTTGATTGAAGCCAAAAAAGCGGATTTGAAATCGACTGCACGCGTAATGACGGAAGAAAATATTCGGCTGAGGGAAGAGATTTCGGAACAGATCAGGGCACTGAAAGAACTGAAGCAGCTGGCAAACAGCTATGGTTTTGATATATCAGAGCCTGCAGGAAATGCCCTTGAAGCTTTCCAGTGGCTGTACTTCGCCTATCTTGCTGCCATTAAAGAACAAAATGGTGCAGCTATGAGCCTTGGCCGTGTTTCCACTTTTCTTGATATCTTTATAGAAAGAGATATCAAGAACTCAGTACTTACCGAGAAGGAAGCCCAGGAACTGGTCGATCATTTTGTTATGAAACTGCGTCTTGTTAAATTTGCGAGAACGCCTGACTATAATGAATTATTCAGCGGCGACCCTACCTGGGTTACAGAGTCCATTGGCGGGATGGCGCTTGATGGCCGTCCGCTTGTTACAAAGAACTCTTTTCGCTTCCTTCATACTCTTAGAAACCTCGGACCAGCTCCTGAACCAAATTTAACAGTATTATGGTCTGCCAAGCTGCCGGAGAACTTTAAAAAATATTGTGCCAGAATGTCCATAGAAACGAGTTCAATCCAGTATGAGAATGACGATATCATGCTCCCTGAATATGGTGATGATTATGGAATTGCCTGCTGTGTTTCAGCAATGGAGATCGGAAAACAAATGCAATTTTTCGGAGCGAGAGCCAACCTTGCCAAGGCCCTCCTATATAGCATTAATGGCGGTAAGGATGAAAAACTCAATGTTCAGATTGGACCTGCTTATGCCCCGATTACTTCTGACATTCTTGAATATGAAGAAGTCATGGAGAAGTTTGACTTAATGATGGAATGGCTGGCAGATCTGTACATTAATTCTCTGAATATCATTCATTACATGCATGATAAATATAGCTACGAACGGATCGAAATGGCTTTGCATGACTCGGAAATTCTCAGAACAATGGCCACTGGCATAGCCGGTCTGAGTGTAGCGGCTGATTCACTAAGTGCACTCAAATACGCAACTGTTAAAGCTATCCGTGATGAAAACGGCATTGTGGTTGATTTTATTACAGAAGGAGATTTTCCGAAATACGGCAATAATGATGATCGAGTCGACACTATTGCTATAGACCTGGTTGAACGGTTTATGAAAAAGCTCCGCAAACATCAGACTTACAGAAACTCTATGCATACGATGTCTATATTAACGATTACATCCAATGTGGTGTATGGCAAGAAAACAGGAAACACGCCTGATGGGCGACGTGCCGGAGAGCCATTCGCTCCAGGAGCCAACCCGATGCATGGCAGAGATACGAAAGGTACGCTTGCTTCTCTATCCTCCGTTTCAAAACTGCCATACAAATATGCGCTTGATGGCATCAGCAATACCTTCTCCATTGTTCCTAAAGCACTTGGGAAGGATGATGATAGCCGTATCCGCAATCTAGTATCTATAATGGATGGATATGCCATAAAGTCTGGGCATCACCTAAATGTAAATGTATTTAATAGAGAAACACTTCTTGATGCCATGGAACACCCGGAGGAATATCCACAGCTAACCATTAGGGTATCAGGCTATGCAGTGAATTTCATTAAACTGACAAAAGAGCAGCAGCTTGATGTTATTAATCGGACATTTCATGACACAATGTAACAAATAAAATGGCGGGCCTTTATTTATTGGCCCCCTCTTCAAAAAGGCTTTAGCAAAGGTGCTTTCTGAAAGGAAGATGATGATGAACGGCAATATACATTCAATTGAGACATTTGGAACAGTAGATGGACCTGGCATTCGTTATGTCATTTTTACACAGGGGTGCCTCCTTCGCTGTCAATTTTGCCATAATGCGGACACTTGGGAAATAGGGGCAGGAAAACAAATGTCTGTGTCAGAAATCATCAATGACTTAAAAAACTATCTCCCTTTTATGGAAGCTTCCGGTGGCGGCATTACAGTGAGCGGCGGTGAACCTTTGCTGCAGCTTCCCTTTCTTATAGAACTCTTTAAAGAATGTAAAAAAATAGGCATTCACACAGCGATTGATTCATCAGGAGGCTGCTATTCCAGCTCCGCGCTTTTTCAATCCCAGCTGAAAGAGCTCCTGCAATATACGGACCTTGTATTGCTGGATCTGAAGCATATTGATAGGGAGAAACATAAAAAACTGACAGGCCTTACAAATGAGCATATTCTTAAATTTGCCCAGTATCTATCCGATAATCAGGTTCCTGTATGGATCCGCCATGTGCTTGTGCCTAGCATATCTGATGACGAAGAAGATCTGGAACGGCTGGGCTGTTTCATAAAAGAATTGAAAAATGTGGAGAAAATTGAAGTTCTACCTTATCATAAACTTGGCGTATATAAATGGGAAGCTCTCGGATTAGAATATCCACTGAAGGATATTGAGCCGCCAAGTGAGGAAAAAGCAGAATGGGCTTATCACCTTCTTACAGGAGAATAAATAAAAAATCAGTTCCGGTTGATGGAGCTGATTTTTTTTAGTCGGTTTAAAAGGCATATGATATAATGATAGGGAGGTGGATAAATATGACAAATGTATTAAACAGGCCCAAATGGCTATGGTTTTGTATACTTGCCTCTTTGATTCTTTTTTCTAACTACACTTTATACAGAACCTCGCTTTTTGGTCCGGTTCCAGCCGGAGCGGTGGTTGGTTCCCTGCTTGATTTGCTGGTCGTGGTGCCGCTGTTGACGTATATACTTATACTGCGTAAGAGATATTCACTGAAATATTTGGGCATTGTTATTTTAGCGGGGTACGGAGCCGCCTACTTGATTATTCCTTCAAGTCATCTCTCCCAATTTTCCTTTTTGCCTAATTTGCTTCTTTATTCGGAAATGGTATTTATCGGGTTCGAATTATATATTGCATATAAGGTCCTTACAAAACTTCCGACTCTTTTGAAGGAATACCGCAGACTGAACGGAATAAATTCACTTTTTCTCTTTATTGTTAAGAGAGCAGCTGAAAAGCATTTACCAAATAATAGAATAGGATCTGTCCTTGTGACTGAATTTGCGATGTTTAACTATGCTCTGTTTTCATGGAAAAAGAACACTTCGATAAATCAGGGCGAATCTTTTACGTACCATAGAAATACAAGTGTAAATGCTGTTTATATTATGCTGATCCATGCGATTGCCATTGAATCAATTGGGCTGCATTATTGGCTTCATTCGTGGAATGCTCTTGTTGCATATATCGTTTTAATAGTAAATATTTATGGTGTATTGTATTTTCTTGCCGAAATAAACGCCACGAGGTTAACACCTTTTGTTATTACTGATTCTCACTTGCTTCTGCAGACCGGATTTTCAAAAAGTATGTATCTCCCTTTGGATAATGTTAAAGAAATCAAATATTATCATGGCCCTGAAAAGTTCAGCAAACAAGAAAAGAATACTTTGTTTGATGCCAGAGTGCCTGATCTAATCCGAGAAAAGCCCATGTTCGAAATTCTGCTGAAAGAACCGGAAGCTTATGAATTAATGTACGGCTTAAAAAGAAAAGCCGGCCGTATTGTGCTGAATGTCGATGAACCTGAACGTTTTTTTCAAGAGATATTAAATAAAACAAACCAAAGATAAAAAGGAAAATCCTTGAGGCGGGAATTTTCCTTTTTGTTTGCTTATTTCCACCAGTTATCGTGCATGGACGCAGGCAGCTGGCGCTTGTGTTCAGAAACTAGGTAGCGTTTTTCGATTTTTTCGGCAGCTTCAGGACTTACTGTTTTCCCTTCAAGGTAGTCATCCAATACATCGTATGAAATACCTAGTTCTGTTTCATCAGCCTGACCGGGCTTATGGTCGAGCAGATCGGCAGTAGGTACTTTTAAGTATAGTCTTTCCTCTGCCCCAAGCTCTTTAAGAAGTGATTTTCCTTGTCTTTTTGTCAGACCGGACAGCGGGAGAACATCTGCACCGCCATCTCCATATTTTGTGAAAAATCCCGTCACTGCTTCTGCGGCATGATCAGTTCCGATGACCAGCAAACCAAGTTGGCCCCCAATTGCATATTGTGCGATCATTCTCATGCGGGCTTTGACATTGCCTTTATGATAATCCTTTAAGGGTTCTTCAGGGATTATGCGATCAAACTCATTTTTCACTTCATCGACTGCATTTTTAATATTAAACACAACTTCACGGTCAGCCTGAATAAAGGAAAGAGCAAGCCGGGCATCATCCTCATCCTGCTGTACACCATACGGAAGGCGGACTGCTATGAATGTTGCCTCCTTCCCTTCTTTTCGCAATTCTTCAACAGCGAGCTGTGCAAGCCTTCCTGCAAGAGTGGAATCCTGTCCGCCGCTAATGCCGAGTACATAACCTTTTGAATTTGTTTTAACAAGATATTCCTTTAAAAACTCAATTCGTTTCTTTATCTCTACTTTTGGATCAATCTTTGGATTTACATTTAAGCTTTCCATAATTTCTTTTTGCAGATTCATTGCAGGTTCCTCCCTCTTTTTGTTGCTTCATCACTTTATATTTTGTTTCACTTGGCTGATCATTTTCATTTTATTATCCCAGCACTCCTGGCTTAAGTCGACTGGGTATTCTTCCGGATTTAAAGAACGGCGGTACTCATCCCATAATACTTTGAGATTTTCCTTTGCAAGGCTCTGCATCTCTTTTAAGGATGGAACTTCGTAGGTAAGCTTGCCTTCCCTAAAAATCTCTTTATGCAGTTCCCTGGCATCGAAATCTGTAACAAACTTGCTTATAAACGTGTGAACTGGATGGAACATCTTTAGCTTTGGCTCAGCTTGAGGATTTTCGTGATCCAGTGCAATATAATCCCCTTCGGATTTATGGTTATCTCTGTTAATAATCCGATAAACTCTTTTTAATCCGGGAGTTGACACTTTTTCCGGATTGCCGCTTATCTTTATGGTGTCAGTCATCTTGCCATCTGCATCTTCAATTGAAACGAGTTTATAAACAGCCCCTAATGCAGCCTGTTCATACGCAGTGATCAGTTTTGTGCCAATGCCCCAAATATCGATTTTGGCTCCCTGCGCTTTCAGGTTCATGATGGTGTATTCATCGAGATCGTTTGAAGCAATGATCTTTGCTTCCTGAAATCCTGCATCATCCAGCATTTTTCTTGCTTCTTTAGACAGGTAAGCCAAATCCCCGCTATCCAGCCTTATCCCTTTAAAGTTAATTTGCCCTTTCATTTCCCGAGCCACTTTAATTGCATTAGGGACTCCGGATTTAAGAGTATCATAGGTATCGACGAGAAAAACACAGTCCTTATGGGTTTGTGCATATTTCATAAACGCTGTATATTCGTCCCGATAAGCCTGTACAAATGAATGGGCATGTGTACCTGCAACCGGGATTCCGAACTTTTTGCCCGCCCTTACATTTGAAGTTGCGTCAAAGCCGCCAATATAGGCAGCTCTCGTCCCCCAAATAGCTGCGTCCATTTCATGAGCTCTTCTTGAACCAAATTCCATGGCTGTTCCATCGCCTATCACTTCTTTAATTCGTGTTGCTTTTGTGGCAATCAATGTTTGGTAGTTAATGATATTTAGAATAGCTGTTTCAATTATCTGGGCTTCTGCCAGCGGAGCTTCTACGCGCATGATAGGTTCATTGCCAAATACAAGCTCCCCTTCTTCCATTGATTTGATGGTCCCTGAGAAGCTTATGTTTTTCAGGTAATCAAGGAAGCCGTCATCATAATTTAATTCGTTTTTTAAGTACTTTAGGTCACTTTCGGTAAATCTGAAATTCTCAATATACTCAATCACTCTTTCGAGGCCGGCAAAAATTCCATAGCCGTTTCCAAAAGGAAGCTTCCTGAAGAACACCTCGAAGACCGCTTTTTTATTATGTATGTTGTCTTCCCAATAAGTCTGGGCCATATTTATTTGATACAAATCAGTATGCAAAGATAAACTATCATCCGCAAATTCACTGTGCATAATCGCAGCCTCCTGAGACAAATCTAATGTTTCCCGCTTAAATTTTCTTTTATCTGCTAGTATCCCCTCATTCAATTTTTTATCATCTAAATGGATGAAAAATTTGGCTATTATTTTTAATACTAGTGAAGTTTAAAGCCTTTATCAAATTTTTCAGCCTGCGGCCATACGAATATTTACCCGGCAAATAACTTTTTTACACATCCACCTATGCTTGTTCGTTATTTTGAACAGCTGATATTATCCAATTATAACAATTAATAATTATTTCCCGTTTATCAAACATCACAATGTTATTTCAAAATAGGAACCAAAGTTTAGCACTCCCTTCCTTCTCCCTGATTGATTCAAAGGATACAAATTTATTCGACTCAGATATTCTGAAAGTTCTCTGGTAAATAAATAAAGAGCCTCAAAGGCTCTTTTATATTTTTAAGCTGTTTTTGGGCATCCCGTTATTCCAGATCTGGTTCATGACAAACGGTGTGCCGATAAAGACAGGAACGATATAATAGCTGAGGCGGTAGAACATGAGAATCAAAAGCCCCAATTCAGTGGGAACACCTTGTGATTCCAGCCCGATCAAAAACACAAAGTCAAAGGAACCTATTCCGCCGGGAATCATACTCGCAATTCCGGCACAAGATGAAATGATGACAATGGGAAACAGAACAAAAAATGGAATCGATACTTCAAGAGCTTGGGCAATACCCCAGATACATATGATAATAAATAGCCACTCCAGTAATGAAACAGCCAATAATTCCCCTGCAAATCCCTTTTTGATGTGCTTCATATTCCAAAATGACGACTTATAAAAGTAAACGCCAAGCAATAAAGGTGTATAAGCGGCTACGGCCCAAACTGCAAGCTTTATTAGTTTAACATCATCATATAAATGCAAATCGGAAAAAAGGACCAGCCATGCTAACATAGACAAGCCGGTTAGGTAAAACAGAGACAGCTTGGCAATTATTTTGATATATGGAGTGCTGCCAGTTAAGTAATCTTTATAAAAGTAGGATCTGAGCGTAGCTCCGGCCACACCTCCAAATCCAATAAAGTTAGAGAATGCGTTGGCAGAAAAAGAATAAAACAAAAGCTTTTTTTTGGGCACTCTTATCCTGAAAAGCCTTTGGAGAATTTCATCATAAAAATACATCGGGAAAAGTGCAATCAGTCCCAATAGGATGATTAAAAATATCCGGCGTACGCTTAACCGGTCAATATAAAGCTCAAGGAGAGCCCAATTAAAATCATTGAATATCCCTTTTGCTTCCAGCAGGATAAACAGCAAAATGAATAAGGGGACGAGAAATTTGGCAAGCGTTATGAATGTTTTTTGTTTTATAAAAGACAAAATACCCCACCATTCATGTATAGAACTAAAGATAAATAATAATTTTATCTCCCTGATAGAGTGTATCATACCAAAGCCGAGAATAAATATACTTTTTCCTATTATATTCCTGCAAAAGTACAATAGAATGGACAAACGATTACTTTTTGCGGATGTACACATCTGCAATTGTTTTCCTTGCAGCTTTAAATTATACTTAAATCTGTGAATAGAGGTGAAATAATATCTTTGAAATTTTAGCTGAATCGTCTTTTATTTCATCAGAATATACTTTGTATTTAACATATATCATTGGTTTAGCAGCAAAGCTGTTTTTCATTTGGAAAACAGAGCTGAATTTATACAGTACTAGAAATATTGAGAAAGAAAAAAGAGAATATGAAGGTCTGTCTCGCTTATATATGCCTCGAGGTATTATTTGCGATTCAATTAAGTCCTGGATTGCAATGCTTATACTAAAAAAAGGCGAACAAAGTGATGAGCCTGAAGGTCTCTCCCCTTCCTAAAGAAAAAATTTAGCGGGAGGTTTGACCTGTATGAGAAAAATTAAATTATTATTAAGCATTATCATGATTTCTGCACTTCCGATGTTCTTATCTGCTTGTCAGGCTCAAGGAGGACAAGGTACAGGCTTTTTCCATCACTATTTTGTTGATCCATTTGCATTAGCGATACACGGAGCAGCGGTTTTCTTTCATGGCAATTATGGCTTGGCCATTATCTTCATTACTATAATGATAAGGCTGATATTGATGCCTTTAATGCTGAAACAGTATAAAAATCAAAATTTGATGAAAGAAAAAATGGATAAGTTAAAACCAGAGCTTGAAAAGATTCAGCAAAAGCTGAAAACATCAAAAAAACCGCAGGAGCAGCAAAAACTGCAGCAGGAGATGTTCAGTTTATATCAGTCTCACGGTGTTAATCCGCTGAATGCTGCGGGATGTCTGCCAATTCTTATTCAAATGCCAATTCTGATGGGGTTTTATTATGCCATAAGAGGAAATCAGGAAATTGCTGCGCATTCGTTTCTCTGGTTCAATCTTGGTCAATCTGATGTTTGGATCACCATCATTGCAGGAATTGTTTACTATCTCCAGTACAGATTCACGTTAACTAATATGACTGCTCAAACACCAAAGCAGATGAAATTTATTGGTTTATTGTCACCTGTAATGATTATGCTGGTCTCTTTAAATGCCCCGGCAGCTTTGCCGCTTTATTGGACTGCGGGCGGAATCTTTTTAGTTTTTCAATCATGGGTTGGCAGAAAGCTGTACACAAAGAACAAAGCTGATACAGTTCAGTTTATGTCAGAATCATAATTATATGGGGAGCAGGCTAAATGCCATGCTCCTCTTTTTGTTTATTTATATAAGAAATCTGAATAACAGCGATTATTCTTGGAAAGATAATGAGGAAAAAGGAAGGAGGAAAATTAATGATCAAAGGTAAATTACTGATGGCAGGGGCTTTGTCAGCAGCATTGCTTGCAGGCTGTGCCATGAATGACAATGATATGAATGAAACAGCTCAAAGGAACAGGGACTTGACAGAGCCTACAAAAGTGAACGACAGCAATTTTGGCGAAAATGGACGGACGACTGAGCCGGGTATTGACCTTACCCGCACGGGAACAGACAATGAAAATCGAAATGAATCCCCGCGAATGAAGGTTGCTGATAAAGCTGCCGATAAAATTACCTCTATCCCGGAAGTCGATTCTGCGAATGTAATCGTGACAGATAATAATGCATATGTTGCCGCACGCTTGAGCGATGGAAATGGAGAATTGACCAAGGATGTCGAGGGAAAGATTTCAGATCAAGTAAAAGCAGTGGATCAGGACATTGATAATGTATATGTTTCTGTTAACCCCGACTTTTATGATCGAATGACAGGCTATGCAGAGGACATTCGTGCCGGTAATCCAATTGAAGGGTTTTTTGATGAGTTTACAGAAACCGTCCGCAGAATTTTTCCTGATCAAAGGTAAGAAAAAAAGAAAACGGCCATCAAAAGGCCGTTTTCTTAATTGGATTAAGCATCCTGGAAATAGTCTTTATAAAATCCGCTTACTTTCCCTGAGTTGTCTACGATGAAATAGAATTCTTCAGTTTCATTTTTAACATCATAGACCTTGCCTGCTGTTAATGCACGGTCTACAATGTATTTTGCTGCATCTGTATGAACACATTTTACTTTTTTCAATGTTTCACGTTCATGCCATTTTAAATGAATCAAAATTGCCACTCCTTCACTGTCTGCATAACTTTATAAGATTAGTTTTTATTATAAAGAATACGAACTGTTGTCTGCAACTAGATTCTCTTTAACTGATGGCATAAACTTCATTAATTTCCGGAATCTCTTGATTTTATCCGCCTCAAATGTATACACTTCTCCAGTTAACGTGTTTTTCATTGTTACATAGGTAATGTCACAGATTTGGTCTATTCGCACCACAAATTCTAATTGATCGTAATGTTTTTTATCATATTCCACTTCATAAAAGCCATTATCTGCTAAAATTTTCATTTGATGACCTTCTTTCTAAGATGATGGCAAAGGTTATATACCACCCGTTTAGCCTGTTTCAAACCACCAAATACGATTTTGCATAATTTTAATTAGCCAGGTCTATGAATCCAACGTAATTTGAACGCCCAGTTTTTCCAGCTGTTGTTCAAGCTTTCTGTAATACTCCTCACTTACTCTTCCTCTTGCACCTCGGAGAATTTCAAGTGCGTAATGGTCAGGCGGGGGCAGCTCCCCTTTTTTATTATAGACATGGAAGGTCAGGACATCTCCATATGATTTATCCCCAACTTCGACATTCACAAAGGCAGGACGGTACCATTGCCCATAAAAGCCTTCTCTATGGAACAGGTATTCAACTGCTCCATAAGGAAGTTCATATAGAACTCCTTCAGTAACGCCGCCATTTTCTATAATGTCTGCCCTTCCTCCATCATCCCTGGAAAATAGGTATTGCATCGAATAACCGGCCAGCGTTCCCCCTCCGACGATGGTTTTGAAATGGTGATCTACCTTTGCCACGCAAAACCGTTCATCATCCATGCAGGACCCGTAAGCAAAATAATAGGTCTTTTCCGGCTTATCCTTCATTAAGCGGTAAAGCTTCCAATCTCCATGCAGAATGGGTTCTGCCAACAGTTCATCCCGGCAGGAAACATACACAAGTGCACTTACTTCTCCTGTATCAGTATGAACAGTCTGTTCCACCCTGTCATACAAATTGTCTTTTCTGCCCGGGATATAATCCTCAAGTTCATCCAGGTCAGTGAATTGATCTAAATGCACTTCATAAAGCTCTCCATACACTTTTTGATCAAGTGACGATTTCATAGTGGGATAGCCAAGTCCTGTATCAAATAATTCCCCATATACCCATGCCTGCTCGGCAATGCAGAGACTTCCTTTTAAAACGAAATGATTTGGTTCTTGTTTTCTTAATGTCCCATAAACAAACAGCTTTTGTGTTGTCATCAGCACTTGCTCCCCCTGTTCCTCTCGTTTGTCTATAATCCTACCATTCTCTGAGGAGTCTTTTCAAAAAATAAGATGGGGTAAATTCTACGTCTAGCTGCATTGACATATAGTGAATTTTTTTACAAGTGGAAGCTTGCAGCAGATTTTTTCCTGCAGGCTTTTTGGGTGCGGCTGAATCTGGCTTAGTCCAGCGAATTCCTTCTGTTTAGCCTTATTTAAAACCTCTATAACATAAATTTCCTCGTACATCTTAAATCTTTCCCTTCATTTTGTCATTAATCTCATTTTAATTACTCCCAAGCTGTAAAACATTGGCTATGGGTTTGAGATTTATTAAGACTTTTGAATGAAGGAAGGCGGAATTTTCATTCAAAACCTGCCGAAAAAGTCTCGAACAGGTTTTGAATGAAAATTATTTCAATGTATTTGCTTTTTCAATGACTTCTTTAGCCTGTTCACGCAATCTGAACTTCTGAATTTTGCCTGAAGCTGTCATTGGATATTCCTTTGTAAATTCTATATAACGAGGGATTTTATGGCGTGAAATTTTCCCTTTGCAGTATTCGCGAAGTTCATCTGCTGTTAATTCAGAGCCTTCTTTTACTATTGCCCAGGCGACAACTTCCTCTCCATAAACAGCATCGGGAACTCCAACCACTTGAACATCGAGAATCGCTGGATGTGTATAAAGAAATTCTTCAATTTCGCGGGGATATATATTCTCTCCTCCTCGAATAATCATATCCTTCAGCCTGCCAGTAATTTTACAATAGCCGTTTTCATCCATTACCGCGAGGTCACCAGTATGGAGCCATCCATCTTTATTAATGGCTTCTCTTGTCGCATCGGGGTTTTTATAATATCCCTTCATGACATGATAGCCTCTTGTACACAATTCGCCTTGTACTCCAGGAGGAACTTCGTTATTTGTGCCTGGTTCCACTATTTTCACTTCCACATTCGGCAGTGCTTTTCCAACAGACTCCACTCTTAGCTCAATCGGATCATCCGTCCGTGTCTGTGTTATGACTGGAGAGGATTCTGTTTGTCCATAGGCAATGGTTATTTCGCTGGCGCCCATCCTTTCTATAACGCCTTTCATGACTTCAATGGGGCAATTGGAGCCAGCCATTATGCCAGTGCGAAGAGTTGATAGATCAAACTTGCTGAAGTCAGGATCATTAAGCTCAGCGATAAACATTGTCGGTACCCCATGAAGCCCAGTACATTTTTCATCCTGGACTGTCTGCAGAACAGCTTTTGGACTGAACTCCTGCACCGGTACTATAGTTGCGCCGACAGATACACAAGCCATAGTTCCCAGTACGCACCCGAAGCAATGGAAAAACGGAACAGGAATGCATAAGCGGTCACTTTTTGTCAATCCCATGCAATTAGCAATATTATAGCCATTGTTAACAATGTTGTTATGGGTTAGCATGACCCCTTTCGGAAAACCTGTCGTTCCTGATGTATATTGCATATTGATGACATCATCCGGGTCCAGGCTTTCCATCCGCTCATTGAGTTCCTCGTCTTTGACTGATTCGCCCAAATTGATAATATCATCCCAGCTGTACGTCCCAGGGAAGCGTTTTTCACCCATCACGATAACATTTTTTAAGTAAGGAAGTCTTTTGCTTTTAAGCTGGCCCGGCTCAGAATCCTTAAGTTCCGGGACGATGCTGTATAGCATATCTATGTAAGAGGTGTCTCTGAACTTTTCCATCAGAACAATAGTCGTACTGTCAGATTGCTTTAATAGATATTCAAGCTCAGCAGCTTGGTAGTTTGTATTAACTGTTACAAGGATAGCACCCATTTTGCCTGTTGAAAATTGGCATGTTAGCCATTCGGGTGTATTGGTCGACCAGGCGGCGATGTGCTCACCTTTTTCAAGGCCCAGCTTCATAAACCCTTTGGCAGCAAGCCTGCAATATTCATTAAACGCCTTATAACTCATTCGGAGCCCGCGATCGGCATAAACTACAGCTTCATGATTAGGGTGAAGGCCGGCTTTCTCCTCCAGGAGCTTCCCTACTGTTAGATTCAATAATTCTGTCATCCAGAAATCCTCCTTGGTATTTGATCATATCAATATGCAGAGATTTCTCTAAGATGCTAGTATAAAATCGCTTACATTTTATGTTATCACATATTGCTGAATATTCAATATTTTCATATATTGTTAACTTGTAAATTTTTATTGCTCAATTTTTGCAGCTTTAGATTCATCAAATTTGTATTCTTTTAAATAAAGGCTTTTTTCGTATAAATTGTTGTTTTTGGCCTATCAATGTTGTCCGTTGATTTCCGCTCCAGGCTGCTCGCTTTCCGCGGGGCGGGCGATGAGCCTCCTCGACGCTCTGCGTCTGCGGGGTCTCACCTGTCCCGCTACTCCCGCAGGAGTCTCGCACCTTCCGCTGCAATCAACTCAGCAAACATTATTCAAAAAGCAACAAACCTTGCGAAAACAGCCTAAATAAAAAACTGCCCCTTAATGGAGCAGCTTTCTTATGTTCAAACGATAATTTTTTCCTTTCCCCCTTTAAAAATAATCAGCTTCAAAAAGGGTTATTTCTTTTTCAAGGCCAGGCGAGAACTGAACAGCAAAGGGCTTCTCCCCCCTTTTTTTCAGGACTTCCATAGTTCTTCCTTCATCCTGCAATGGCTGGCAAAAGATGATTTTTACTGATCCAATTCCGACGGATGCTCTTTTCTCATTTCCATCACTCCACATGTAAACATCAACCATGGAAATTGGCATTATCGCCTTCCATGCCTCCGCAGACTTTTCACAGTCATTGGAGGCTATAAACACTGCTTCAATTTTTTTATTTTCAAGGTTTTCGTCAATAAAGCCAAGATTTCCCAATTCTTCAAACCTTCTATCATCTTCTGCTCCCCAGTCGATAAAGAAAGGGTATTTATAACCGGGATTTTCTTTAAAGAAGAGCATTTTCCATGAGAGGATGCTCCCATCCTGCCTCATTCTGCTTCCTTCAAAAATCGGAAGAGTCTCAAAGCCTTTTCTTACTAATTCTACCTGAAGTTCTTCAATATTACTGGTTCGGAAGCAAATCTGCCCGATGCCTTCCCCTAGCGGTAGTTCTTCCGTCAGCTGTTTAATGAGCGGATTCTCAGCATCAGCGGCAATATGCTTTTTTTCAATTGATAAAAATTCGAGGTAAGAATGCCCAATATACAAAAGGCTATTATATGTTCCCCAGTTTTCGTGTTTTCCTCCGAAAACTGCTTTATATCCAAAATTTCGCCATTTTGCAACTGCTTCAGCCGGATTACCTTTAATAAAGTGGACGAGATGGTCAAGTAGCAGATTCATTAGCGGCTGCCTCCTTTATACAATATTTATATAAAGCTTACCTTCTGGGCAGGTCTGAGTCCACTATCTGTACTGCTGAAAAGTTTATAGATAATTGTCATCATAATGAAATAAATATTTTCTTAATAAAGGGTTCACAAAAACTTAAAAAACCTTTACAATAATTAAAAATAGAATATTCAATCCATTTAACCAGGAGGTATGCAGAATGAAAATTATGAGTAATGAACAGCTGGTCGTCTCGTATCGTGATGCATTGAAGTCAGGGTCTGAAAAGGAATGGATTAGGATATTAAAAACTGAGATTCAAAAACGGGGATTGAAGCCGTTTAAAGAGTAAGTTTCTATTTCATATTAATTTGCCAAATACTTAGTGAGTATGTAGAGCGGGAGCTATTCCCGCTTTTTTTAATATTTCCGCACGGATTTTGGCAATTTATTTGCTTTTTTTATATTTTCATACTCTTGTTCACTAAGCACCCCTAATTTTTTTAATACCGTGCTATATTGAAGTATTTTCATTTGCCTTCGTCTCAAGCTCATCACCTGCTTTTTAAATATATTATTCATAACAAGTACAATGTTTCCTTAATGCAAATAATTTTCCATAATAAAAATAAACCAGAGCGGAATTCCGCCCTGGTTTTATTTTTATTATGCTTCAAATAGAAGGCTTTCTGGATCTTCAATCAGTTCCTTGACACGTTTCAGGAATGTAACAGCTTCTTTTCCGTCAACAATACGGTGGTCATAGGAAAGTGCGATATACATCATTGGACGGTTTTCCATTCTTTCAGCATCAATTGCAACCGGACGCAACTGGATGGAATGCATTCCAAGAATACCAACCTGAGGTCCGTTCAGGATTGGTGTAGACATCATTGAGCCAAATACACCGCCATTTGTGATCGTAAAGCTTCCTCCCTGCAGGTCTGATAAGGCAAGTTTGTTGTCTCTTGCCTTAGTCGCAAGGTCCATAATATCCTTTTCGATTTCTGCAAAGTTTTTGCGGTCTGCATCACGTACAACCGGAACCACAAGACCTTCTGGTGCTGACACGGCGATTCCGATGTCATAGAATTTCTTAAGAACAATTTCATTTCCTTGAATTTCAGCATTTAAATAAGGGTTTTTCTTAAGTGCTGCAACTACCGCTTTTGTGAAAAATGACATGAAGCCAAGTTTTACATCATTCTCTTCATAGAATTTATCTTTTCGCATCTTGCGAAGGTTCATCACATTTGTCATGTCAACTTCATTGAATGTTGTCAGCATCGCTGCAGTTTGCTGAACTTCTACAAGGCGGTTTGCAATTGTCTGCCGGCGGCGTGACATTTTGATTCGTTCCACTTCTTTTCCGCCAGCCGGCTGTTCAGCAGGTTTTGAAGCTGCTGCAGGTTTTTGCGGCTGAGCTTGCTGTTTTGCTTGATTAGGGTTGAAGGATTCAACATCCTGGGTTCTGATTCTGCCCAGTGGATCAGCTGTTGGCACCTGGCTTAGGTCAATCCCTTTTTCTCTTGCCATTTTGCGTGCTGCCGGAGAAGCAATCGGACGCTGTCCGCCAGCTTTTTCCTCAGCCGCTGGCTGTTCGGGCTGTTGCTCTGCTTTAGGCTGTTCAGCTTTAGGCGCTTCAGGCTTTTCTTCCGTTTTTTCTGGAGCAGGTGCAGCTTGTCCGCTTTCATTAACGATAGCGATGGTTTCACCTACATTAACGGTGTCGCCTTCCTGTGCTTTGATTTCCTGTAAAACACCGCTATGTTCGGAAATGATTTCAACGTTTACTTTATCGGTTTCAAGTTCTACAACATAATCCCCTTTATTAACTGTTTCACCAGGCTGTTTTAGCCACTGTGCCACCGTACCTTCTGTAATGGATTCCGCCAATTCTGGAACTTTGATTTCTGCCACCTTAATTTCCTCCTTCATGCTTGCGTGTTAAAGTTTCATCTATTATTCGTGCTTGTTCTGTCTTATGAACAGTCGGGTCACCTTCTGCCGGGCTTGAACGGCGTCTTCTTCCAATGTAGCTGACATTGATATCGCTGCCGGCGATTTCTTTCAGTCTAGGTTCAACGAAATTCCATGCACCCATATTTTTTGGTTCTTCCTGAATCCAGACGATTTCTTCCACATTCGGATAGCGGGTTAGAATTTCTTTAATTTGATTCATTGGGAAAGGATAAATTTCTTCCACACGTAAAATATGGAACCAATCCTGATCTTGATAGTTTTTCAGGTTTTCAGCTAAATCAATTGTGATCTTACCTGTCCCAAGAATTATGCGTTTCACTTTTTCGTGAATTTGACCCAAGCCAGGCTGTTCAACAACGGACCTGAATTCTCCTTCGCTCAATTCAAGTCCATTTGATGCGACATTCGGATTGCGCAACAGACTCTTAGGAGACATGATCACTAACGGGCGAACTTCCTCTTTTCCGAGAATTGCAGCCTGCCTTCTCAAGATATGGAAGTACTGCGCTGATGAAGAAAGATTTGCAACTGTCCAGTTATTTTCAGCTGCAAGAGTCAAAAATCTTTCCAGGCGGGCACTTGAATGTTCAGGCCCCTGTCCTTCATATCCATGAGGAAGAAGCATGACAAGACCTGATTTTTGACCCCATTTAGCACGGCCTGCAGCAATAAACTGGTCAAACATTACCTGTGCTGCGTTGGCAAAATCACCATATTGAGCTTCCCATAAAACAAGCGTTTCAGGAGCAAATACATTATAACCATATTCAAATCCCACAACAGCAGCTTCAGATAATGGGCTATTATGAACAGCGAAAGATGCCTTCGCAGTTGAAAGCTTGTGCAAAGGTGAATATGCTTTTCCGGTTGTATGATCATGAAGGACAACGTTTCTCTGTGCAAAGGTTCCTCTCTCTGAATCCTGGCCAGTTAATCTGACAGGGGTACCATCAGATAAAACGGTTGCAAAAGCCAGTGTTTCGGCAAGTCCCCAATCAATCTTGCCGTTTCCTTCGAGCGCTTCCATTCTGCGCTGTAAAATCTTGCCCAGTTTATCAAACACTTTGAAATCCTCAGGCCATTTTAACAGTTCTTCATTTATTTGCTTAAGAGTTTCGATCGGAACAGCTGTACTTATTTTTGGCAGTCCCTTTTCGACTGTTCCTGGAGGATTGGTTGGCTCCGCTTCCTTCTTTTCTTTTGGCACTTTTTCATAGGCCGTCTTCATTTTTTCCAATACTTCATTTTGAATGCCTTCAGATTCTTCTTTAGAAATGGTCTTTTCATTTAGAAGCTTATCGGCATATAGCGCTTTCACGGTTGGACGCTTGCGGATTATATTATACATAAGCGGATTAGTCGTCATAGGCTCGTCCATCTCGTTATGCCCAAATCTGCGGTAACCGATTAAGTCGATAAGGATATCCTTTTGGAATTTAGCACGATATTCACAAGCTATTCTTGCTGCTGCAACTACAGCTTCCGGTTCATCTGCATTAACATGAAGAATTGGCATTTCATATCCTTTGGCAAGATCACTTGCATATCGGGTAGAACGTGAATCATGAGATTCAGTTGTGAACCCAATTGTATTATTGGCAATGATATGGATTGATCCGCCAGTGTTATAGCCAGTCAGCTGCCCAAGGTTCAATGTCTCTGCTACAATTCCCTGCCCTGGGAATGCTGCGTCTCCATGAATGATAATAGCTAAAGCAGCTTTCGCATCTACTACGGGATAACCTGCCTTTGTTCTATTGTCCTGTGAAGCTCTTGTGTATCCTTCAACTAGTGAACCTACAAATTCAAGATGACTTGGATTATTAGCTAATGTCAGTCTGGCGATGGTGGTATTTTCATCTTTGATCTGTTTATCAAGACCGAGGTGATATTTTACGTCGCCTGTCCATCCGTAATTGATTCCGATAGATCCTTCAGAAGGAACTAGTTCTTTATTTGGCGCATGCTGGAATTCGGCGAAGATCATTTCATACGGCTTGCCAAGCACATGGGCTAGAACGTTCAATCTTCCGCGGTGCGCCATGCCGATGTTGATCGTTTTGGCTCCATCAGAAACGGATTCAGAAACAATTTCATCCAGTAAAGGAACCATTGTATCAAGACCCTCAATTGAGAATCTTTTCTGTCCGACGAATGTTTTATGAAGGAACTTTTCAAATTCCTCAACTTCTGTAAGTCTTCTTAAAACTTTAAGTTTTTCCGCTTTTTGCATTGACAGTTTGTGGCTGTTGGCCCCTATTTTGCGGCGAAGCCAGTCTTTTTCGTTTTCATCAAATATATGCTGGAATTCAAAAGCAATTGGTCCCATATAAGCACTTTTCAAGAATTCAATTGCTTCAAGTCCGTTGCGTAATGGATAAGTGGCGTCTTTAGTAATGACACCAGCAGGGATATCCTTTAAGTCATTTTCAGTTAAGCCATATCTGCTCAGTTCGAATAATGCTTTTTCAGATTTATTGTTTCCCAGCGGATAAATCTCGGCAGCCAAGTGGCCATATGTGCGGATATTATCAGCAAGGCGAATTGCAGCAATTGTTTTTTCAAGCTGTCCGGCATTCATTGGCTGATTTGCCGATGAAGTAATTTGGGAAGTTCCTTCACTCACCAGAGGGGAACCATTTTTTTCAAAGTACTCTTTCATTTCAGGATCGATTGATGTTGGATCCTCTAGATATCTTTCATATAATTCAATAACGTAGCCAAGGTTTGGGCCATGAAATCCTTGTTCAAAAGGTCCCTCACCATTCGATGGCTTTTTCATGGAAAATTACCTCCATAACTGTTTTTAAAGTAAATAATTTTAATACGTTTTTCTCCCCTGAAATACAATACCCATCTAGATGATGCATTAACGTTTTATTTTTACGAATAATAATATTTTTCAGAGGATAAAACGTTTCCACAGCTATTCTAACACGGAAAATGTAGTTGTACAAAGATAAAAACATGAATATAGTGGAAAACCATAAAAAAAATTTATTTAACAATTACTTATTCTAATAAAATATTTTGTTAAATGTTAAACAAATATAAATTAAGAAGTAACTTGGTGGTTTTAGAAGAGGCAAAAATAAAAAAGCCGAAGTGCTGTTCGGCTTTAAAAAGTCTCAACTAAGTTAATATAGATCTGTTTCGCTTCATTAGGATTTTTTCTGTTTTCTTTTAGGGAAGATTCAATCGCTTCTCTTGTATCCACAGGAAAATCAAAATGGCCGCAAGTTGTGCATTTTTGGAACATAGAACCAGTAATATTCACTTCAATGCCATCCATTGTTTGGTAAACTGCAGGTCCCTCCGTTTCAGCAAATCTGTGGCGGCAGTGACTATGTTCTTGCATAAACGCTTCCCCCCAAGAAAAAAATTATTTTCCTTCATTATAAATGAAATATTCTGAACTTTAAAGCGATCTACTTCTAACATTTTATGCCAGTCGTTATTAAAAAGAATATTATATGTGTTTAAAGACACATTAAGATTATTCAATTCAGGAGGTTATTTCATGAATATTGGCAGAGCAAAAGAGATTGCTGAGTCTGTGGAAATGCACAGTGTGACGTTCAATGGCACTCCCATCGTCATTCAGCATGTAGATGAGCAGACTAAGACAGCCCGCATTTACACAAAAGCAGATCCGGAAAAAGAAATGAATGTGCCAGTTAACAATTTGATTGAGGAATGAATTCTACTAAAAAACTTTCCAGCATGGGATGGAAAGTTTTTTAAAATTTTTTATTCCCCCTGGAAAATGAAAGCGGCTCAAAGACAGCTGAATAAATCTTTTTATAACATAAAATATTCAAAAAAGTGTTGACTATTAGCAGTTTACTGTAGTAAAGTTTAGAGAAAATTTAATATTTGATTTCTTATCCAGAGAGGTCGAGGGTAAGGCCCGATGACGCCTCAGCAACCAGCAATCATTTTTTTGATTGAAAAGGTGCTAATTCCTGCAAGTTTATTAGAGACTTGAAAGATAAGAAGAAGCTGAACAAGTTTAAAAGTCTTCTTCTTATAGAAGGCTTTTTTTTATTTCTATTAAGGAGTGGTTACAAGCATGTATAAAATTGACACCAAATTAGCGCAAATTGGAAACAGGAGCGAGTCGGCAACAGGTGCAGTCAATCCGCCAGTTTACTTTTCCACTGCATACCGCCATGAAGGCATTGGCCAGTCAACCGGTTTTGATTATAGCCGAACTGGCAATCCTACCCGTCACCTGCTTGAAAAGGCAATTGCTGATCTTGAAGAAGGCGACCAAGGCTATGCCTGCAGCTCTGGAATGGCCGCAATCCTTACCATTCTTTCCCTTTTTAAATCTGGCGATGAATGGATTGTCTCCAAGGATTTGTACGGCGGTACCTATCGTCTGCTCGAACAAGGCTTCAAGAAATGGGGACTTCAGAGCAATTATGTGAATACGAGCGATCCGGAAGATGTTGAAAGTTTAATCACTGAAAAAACAAAAGCAATATTTCTGGAGACTCCGACAAATCCCCTGATGGAACAGACAGATATTCATTTGATAGCTGACATTGCCAAGCAGCATAACATCCTCCTAATTGTGGATAACACGTTCTACACCCCTCTCCTTCAGCAGCCGTTAAAGCTTGGAGCTGATATTGTCATCCATAGTGCTACAAAGTATCTTGGCGGGCATAATGACGTCCTTGCCGGATTAATTGCTGCAAAAGGCAAGGAGTTATGTGAGGCCCTGGCGATGAACCACAATGCTGCAGGTGCAGTCCTTAGCCCTTTTGATTCCTGGCTGCTGATTAGAGGCATGAAGACACTCTCTCTTCGCATGGAACGGCATGAAAAAAATGCAAAGGAATTAGCAGAGTTTTTATCGGGTCATGATGCAGTGACGGATGTTCTTTACCCTGGCAATGGAGGAATGATTTCTTTCAGGATCAAGGAGGAGTCCTGGGTAAATCCTTTTCTGCAGAGCCTCTCCCTTATCTCTTTTGCTGAAAGCCTTGGCGGTGTTGAGAGTTTCATAACATATCCAGCGACACAAACACATGCCGATATTCCTGAAGAAATCCGTATTGAGACAGGGGTCTGTAATAGGCTTCTGCGTTTCTCGGTTGGAATCGAAAATGCAGAAGATTTGAAGACGGATCTTGAACATGCTTTTGCAAAGGTTGTAAGGGAGGCTGTACGATGAGTGCGAACTACACATTCCAGACGAAATTGCTTCATAATAATCAAAAATTTGATCAGGAAACAGGAGCTGTCAGTGTGCCTATCCAGCATGCTTCCACTTTTCATCAAAAAGATATTGATGCATTTGGTAAATATGATTACGGCCGCAGCCTGAATCCAACAAGGGAAGCGCTGGAGGAAGTCATTGCGGACCTTGAAGAAGGCACAAAAGGATTTGCCTTTTCTTCTGGAATGGCAGCCATTTCTACAGCGTTCCTCCTCTTATCCCAGGGTGATCATGTGGTCATAACAGAAGATGTTTATGGAGGCACCTTCCGTATGACGACAGAAGTGCTGACTAGGTTTGGCATTGAGCACACTTTCGTGGATATGACGAACCCGGATGAGGTAAAAGATGCAATCCGTCCTAATACGAAAGTGTTTTATGTGGAGACTCCCTCCAACCCGCTGCTGAAAGTCACAGATATACAAGCCATAAGTTCACTTGCCAGAAAACATGGAGCTCTAACTTTTGTGGACAATACATTCCTGACTCCTGCCCTTCAAAAACCGCTTTCTTTAGGTGCGGATGTAGTTCTCCATAGTGCAACCAAATTTTTATCCGGACACAGCGACGTCGTGGCAGGCTTAGCTGTTGTGAAAGACCCTGATTTGGCAGAAAGATTAGCGTTTCTCCAGAATTCCTTTGGAGCTGTCTTGGGTGTGCAGGATGCCTGGCTTGTTCTGAGAGGAATTAAAACACTTCAGGTCAGGCTGGATCAGTCTGTGAAGTCAGCTGAGAAAATTGCAGCTTTCCTTAATGAGCAGCCAGCCGTTAAGAAGGTGCATTATCCAGGATTTGCTGATCATCCAGGATATGAAATACAGAAAAAACAGGCTGTAAATGCAGGAGCCGTCCTATCTTTTGAGCTTGAAGATGAACAGTTGATGAGAACATTTGTTGAGAATGCCAAAATACCTGTATTTGCAGTAAGTCTGGGAGCTGTTGAATCCATCCTCTCTTACCCTGCAAAAATGTCACACGCAGCAATGCCACCATGCGAAAGAGAGCAGCGCGGAATTACGGACAGTCTACTTCGCCTGTCTGTTGGCCTGGAGAGTGCAGATGATATTATAGAAGATTTCAAGGCAGCTCTGCATGCTGCCGAACAAACAAAGCATTCAATTTTACAGCGGGGGTGATATTTTGAGTTTCCTTGATAAATTAAAGAATGAAATAATCATAGCAGATGGTGCGATGGGAACTCTTCTATATTCCTATGGCACGGACAGCTGTTTTGAGGAATTAAATCTATCACAGTCTGAACAGATTCAGCACATACATGAAGCTTACATTGGCGCAGGCGCAAAATTAATACAGACAAATACGTATGCCGCGAATTATCTGAAGCTGCAGCGATATGGACTGGAAGACTCAGTGAAGGAGATTAACAGTGCTGCAGCCCGTATTGCCAAAAAAGCTGCCAATGGGAGCACATATGTCGCTGGTACAATCGGCGGGATCAGAGGATTCAAGCCCAATATGATAACTCTTGAAGAAATAAAAAGAAGCTTCCGTGAGCAGCTTTACTGTCTGCTTCTTGAGGATGTAGATGGTATATTACTGGAAACTTATTATGACTTTGAAGAACTTGAAACGGTTCTGGCCATTGCCAGAAGAGAAACTGATCTGCCGATTATCGCACAGGTGTCTCTTCAGGAAGCGGGTGTTCTTCAGAACCAGACCCCCATAGCTGATGCTTTAACAAAGCTTGAAAGCATTGGGGCAGATTTAGTGGGAATTAATTGCAGGCTTGGCCCGCATCATATGCTTAAAACGCTCGAAAGTGTTCCTTTGCCAAAACATGCCTATCTTTCGGCTTATCCTAATGCCAGTATTCCAGCCTATATAGATGGCAAATTTCATTATGAGGGAGATCCCGATTATTTCCGCCAGTCGGCGATTGGTTTCCGAAACCAGGGTGTACGCCTGCTAGGAGGCTGCTGCGGCACTACACCTGAACATATAAAGGCCTTCGCTGAGGCAATAAAAGGGCTGCCGCCAGTCAAGGAAAAAGAAGTAAAGGAAATCAATAAAGTCATTGTATCAGATAAGCCGTCATCATCGAGAGAGCTCCCTCCCCTTCAGGATATTGTCATGGAAAGGCCATCAGTAATTGTTGAGCTTGATCCCCCAAGGAAGCTTGATACCAGACGTTTCTTTGATGGTGCAAGAGCATTGAAAGAAGCAGGTATAGATTCTATTACCCTTGCAGATAACTCTCTTGCTTCCCCTAGGGTATGCAACTCGGCCCTTGGCTACCTAGTAAAGCAGCAGACTGGATTGCGCCCGCTGGTTCATGTAACCTGCAGGGATAGAAATATTATTGGGCTGCAATCCCATTTAATGGGTCTGCACGCACTCGGATTAAATGATATTCTGGCCGTAACGGGAGATCCTGCACGCGTCGGTGATTTTCCCGGTGCATCTTCTGTATATGATGTCTCTTCATTTGAATTGATCAGTATGATCAAACAATTAAATGAAGGATTATCTTTTTCTGGGAAAGACCTTGGCCGGAAAGCAGCCTTCTCAGTTGCAGGTGCTTTTAATCCCAATGTCCGCTCATTGGAAAAGGCTGTTGGACGCCTTGAAAAGAAAATCGAACATGGTGCGGACTATTTCATCTCACAGCCTGTCTTTTCTGAAGAAAAATTACTGGAGGTTCATGAGGCTGTAAAAGATTTAAAAGCACCTGTATATATAGGATTAATGCCGCTGACCGGCAGCCGGAATGCAGAGTTTCTTCATAATGAAGTGCCAGGGATTAAAATTGCCGACAGCATTAGAAACCGAATGGCTGTATTGAAGGATGATCCTGCAAAGGCTGGCCTTGAAGGCATAGCTATTGCAAAGTCACTGATTGATGCCGCGGCGGAGCTGTTTAATGGCATCTACCTTATCACTCCATTTATGCGCTATGAAATGACTGTAGAACTATCAAACTATGCCCGAATGACGACCGAACGGCTTTCAAGGAGGAAACAGCATGTATAAACCATCACTGCAGGAGCAACTTAAAAAGAAAATCCTCATCATGGATGGAGCAATGGGCACTATGCTCCAGAGAGCAAATCTTACAGCGGAAGACTTTGGCGGGGAGGAATATGAAGGCTGCAACGAATACTTAAATGTGACCGCTCCTTCAGTAATTGAAAATATCCACATAGAATATTTAAAAGCAGGCGCTGATATCATTGAAACAAATACATTTGGTGCCACAAGCATCGTTCTGGCAGATTACGACCTGGAGGAAAAAGCTTATGAACTAAATAAAAAAGCTGTTGAAATTGCCCGTGCCGCCGCAGACAATATATCTACTCCTGAATGGCCGCGGTTTGTGGCAGGCGCCATGGGGCCAACCACAAAAACTCTGAGTGTAACCGGGGGTTCTACTTTTGAAGATATGGTTCTAGCTTATGAAGAACAAGCCAGAGGTTTAATTGACGGTGGAGCCGATCTGCTTCTCCTCGAAACCAGCCAGGACATGCTGAATGTGAAAGCAGGTTTTGTCGGCATTGAAAAAGCATTAAAAGAAACAGGAAAAGAACTTCCGCTCATTATTTCGGGAACTATTGAACCAATGGGTACCACCCTTGCAGGGCAATCAATTGAAGCATTTTATATTTCAATTGAACACATGAAACCTCTTGCTGTTGGGCTCAACTGTGCGACAGGTCCGGAATTCATGCAGGATCATATAAGATCTTTATCTGGATTGGCATCCACTGCTGTCAGCTGTTATCCCAATGCAGGACTGCCAGATGAAGAGGGACAATATCATGAAACACCCGAATCACTTGCGAGTAAGCTCGAGGGTTTTGCCAAAGAAGGCTGGCTTAATATCGTAGGCGGCTGCTGCGGAACAACCCCTGAACATATCCAGGCAATCGCTGAGTCGGTTAAGAATTATACTCCAAGGAAATATGAGGGCAATTCCCTTCACAAAGTATCCGGAATCGAACCTCTTATTTATGATGATCCAACCTTAAGGCCCATTATGGTTGGCGAGCGGACAAATGTAATTGGTTCCCGCAAGTTTAAAAGGCTGATTGCTGAAGGCAAGTTCGAGGAAGCTGCAGAGATAGGCCGTGCACAGGTTAAAGGCGGAGCCCATGTCATTGATATATGCCTTGCAGACCCTGATCGTGATGAAATGCAGGATGTTGAAAATTTCATCAAGGAATTGGTAAAAAAAATCAAGGTTCCGCTGGTGATTGATTCAACTGACGAAATGGTAATCGAAAAGGCCCTTACCTATTCACAGGGCAAGGCCATTATTAATTCAATTAATCTGGAGGATGGCGAAGAAAGATTTGAAGCTATTGCTCCGCTGATCCACCGCTATGGAGCAGCTGTCGTTGTAGGGACGATCGATGAAGACGGAATGGGTGTTTCGGCTGAGAGAAAGCTGGAAATTGCGAAAAGGTCATATGATCTTCTTGTGAACAAGTACAACCTTTCTCCTGAGGATCTTATTTTTGACCCGCTTGTTTTTCCTGTTGGCACTGGGGATGAGCAATACATCGGATCTGCAAAAGCAACGGTAGATGGGATCAGACTTATTAAAGAGGCACTTCCGGAGGTTCAAACCATACTGGGTATCAGTAATGTTTCATTCGGCCTCCCTCCTGTCGGCAGGGAGATATTAAATTCTGTATTCCTGTACCACTGCACTCAAGCAGGCCTTGATTATGCGATTGTGAATACGGAAAAACTCGAAAGATTCGCTTCCATTACAAAGGAAGAGGTCTTAATGGCTGAAAAACTGCTTTTTGAAACTACTGACGAATCACTTGCCATTTTTACTGATTTTTACCGCGATAAAAAGAAAGAAAGAAAGAGTGCTCTTCCTGATATGACACTTGAGGAACGTCTCGCCTATTATATTCTCGAGGGAACAAAAGAAGGGCTTTTACCGGATCTTGATCTTGCTCTGCAGCAATATCCTGCTCCCCTCGATATCATTAATGGTCCATTAATGAATGGAATGAAGGAAGTCGGAAGATTGTTCAATGATAATCAGCTGATTGTCGCAGAAGTACTTCAAAGTGCAGAAGTTATGAAAGCATCGGTTTCTTATCTTGAACCGCATATGGGAAAAGATGCTGCACAATCTTCATCCAAAGGGAAAATAATCCTGGCAACCGTTAAAGGCGATGTTCATGATATCGGGAAGAATCTTGTAGATATTATTCTAAGCAATAACGGATATGAAGTTATTGACCTGGGAATCAAGGTCACCCCTGCTGAGCTGATTGAAAATATCAGGCGTGAAAATCCGGATATGGTCGGTCTTTCGGGTCTGCTTGTAAAATCTGCACAGCAGATGGTCATTACGGCACATGACATGAAACAGGCAGGAATCGATATTCCAATTTTAGTAGGCGGCGCTGCACTTTCGAGAAAGTTCACAGACACTAAAATTTCCAAGGAATATGATGGCCTCGTGCTGTATGCCAAGGATGCCATGAATGGACTCTCTTTAGCCAATCAGCTTCAGGAGCCGGAAGAAGCGGAGAAGCTGAGAATACAGCAGGCAGAAAAACAGGCAGCCGCGCTGAATGCAGTCCCTTTTGACCGAGGATCCGTCGCTGTTGCTGTAAAGCCTAAACCAACAGTTAGTACAAAAGTGCCTGTTTTTGTTCCAAAAGATTTAAAGCGGCATTTGCTGAAAACCTATTCCCTCTCACATATTGAGCCGTATATAAATAAGCAAATGCTGATTGGCCATCATCTTGGCTTAAAAGGAAACCTTCAAAAGCTTCTTGCAGAAAAAGATGAAAAAGCCATAAAGATAAATACAATGGTTGATGAACTGATTGCGGAATCAAAAGAGAAAAGCTGGGTTGAACCAAAAGCAGTTTATCAATTCTTCCCTGCCCAGTCAGATGGCGATAAGGTGTATATTTATAATGAGGATGAAGTAACTGTCATCGAAACATTTGAGTTTCCGCGACAGGAAACTGAGCCATTCTTATGTCTTGCAGACTTCCTTAAGTCAAAGGAAAGCGGTCAAATGGATTATGTCGCCTTCTTTACTGTGACAGCTGGAAAAGGAATTCGCGGTATAGCAGACCGTTTAAAAGAGGAAGGAAGATTCCTGGAAAGCCATGCCCTGCAGTCGCTTGCTTTAGAGTCAGCAGAAGGATTCGCTGAGCTGATCCATCGCCAAATCAGAGACCGCTGGGGATTCCCGGATCCGGTCGAAATGACAATGAAAGACCGCTTTGCAGCCAAATACCAGGGACAGCGTTTTTCATATGGTTATCCAGCCTGCCCAGATTTAGAGGACCAAAGAAAGCTATTCAAACTGATTCAGCCTGAAGACATTGGTGTGCACCTCACAGATGGATGCATGATGGAACCGGAAGCATCTGTATCTGCAATGGTATTTGCCCATCCGGAAGCCAGATATTTTAATGTATTAAGATAGTATAAAACCCGGCAATTACACATTGCGGCTCTTTGCCATTCCCTTTAATAACCATTACAATGGATATATAGCAAGGAGGGAGATCTTGATGAATGTTCTATGGGATTTGGATGGCACAATCATAGATTCCTGGCCGACTTTGGTACAGTCCTTTATTCGTATATCTGGCAAAAAGCTAGATCCGCATGAAGTTCTTCCAGTACTGAAAGATGGGACTGCTTATGAAAAGTTTGATGTTTCTCCGAATAAAATTACGGATTTTCGTCAAATGGAAGCAACTTTCAAGCATCACGAGAAACCATTATTTCCATATGTAAGGAACATATTAGAGCAAAACAATGTTAACGTGCTGGTAACCCATCGGAACCGGCATTCTACTGAGGAATTGCTGGAATATTGGAATCTGACATCTTATTTTGAAGAAGTCATCTGCCCTGAATTTGATGGTTTTTCCTTAAAACCGCACCCGGAATCATATGAATATCTTCATCGTCGTTATCATATCGATATCGCCATTGGCGATCAGGATACAGATTTAATTCCGGCTAAACAGATAGGCATTAGCACATGCGCGTTTCGGAATCCTAATGCTTATGCCGACTTTGCAATTGATTGTTATTCAAAATTTGATTTTGAGATTTAACTAAACAAAGGACTTCATGATGATGGAGTCCTTTGTGTTATGGCCATGTTAATTAGCTGATTTTCTTGTATTTATCCTGATTACTCTTTCTGTTTTTGAATCAAATTCAATATCAATGTATAAACCGAACTCTTTCCCGCCATCCTCTATCCAAAGCTTAAATTTTTCAATGTTTGTCGTTTGCTTCTTTTCTCTGCCGATATGCAAATAATCAAGAATTTTAGCTTTAGGGTATTTCTCTTTTGCTGTCTCCATAGCCAGTCTGCCCCACTTCGCATAGGCAGGTTCAGGTCTTTCTGCATATGCTTCTCCAGTAAATGCCTGATTGGGAATGTATTCAGATAAAAATATGATAACCATCAGGCTGACAAATAATTTTTTCATCTAATTCCTCTTTTCCAAAAAAATCTATTTATTTCCGTAATTAATGGTTTCTTCTCTCATCCGCTCTTCCTCTTCTTCTACACAAATATAAGCAATCTGTTCTTCCATTAGATGATGAAGAATATCCTTTTCATCTGTACAGACTATGTCTTTTCTTTTTTCCATTATTCTCTCTCCTCTCCTTCATGCATAAAGGGTTTTTATATTATTTTTTAATCTATCAACTATCTTGGATATTTCTTTTCATCTTCCTCCACCTTTTTTAAAGGTTTTGTATTTGCAGGAAATTTATTCATTCTTTTAGTCATGGATTATACAAATTCTAATTTTATTTAATAATTGTGTTTTGAATGTTCCGATATGTGTAATAGATTAACAAGAATAAAAGGAGCTGACCGGCATGTTGACAATGTATAAATGCAGAAATTTCAATAAAACTGGCAAAATTCTGCTCCCCAGCAAGTGGCGCGGCCAATTTGGACTTTTGCCGGGAAAGCTGGCTGAACTCCGCTTCGAACAAAATCAAATTATTATTGAAAAGGCCAATTTGGAATCTACCCATAACAAAAGACTTATTTCCGAGAATGGTTCAATCCATATTCCTAAAGAACTTCAGCTTCTGCTAGATATAACGGAGGAAGAAGAATATTGCCTATACATTGACGAAGAGGATAAAAAATTTGTCGTTAGAATGATTTTAGATGACAATTAAAAAGCTGCAGCTATTTTTTCAGCAGCAGCTTCTTAACATATATATTTTCCTGTCAGCTTTGAAATTGCCTTGCAAAACTTTTCCCAGCTTTTTGGAAATGCCTGTATCCCCTGGCTTTCAAAAATATTTTCCTTAGTAATCAATTTGACTGACCACGTCACCCCATCCATAATAATGCCCGGATTCCTGTATTCATTCTGCCACTTCCAGAATTTAAACCGATATAATTCCTTCTTAAAATCCTCAATGCTGCCAGATGCTTGAGGCAATTCATTTCTCGGTGAGAAAGAGCTTAAGTGCCATTCAAAATAAACAAAACGTCCATTGATAAAATCCACTTCAATTTTGTACCAGGGTCCGGGATAGCCGCCAAGGCTGAAACTTAAAAGGATAGGTTCTTTATCAGGATCGATTGTGATAATATCATTTTTCAGGTGGAAGATCTCTTTTTTCCTGCTGATGACCGATTTTACATGAGATAACTCAATTTGTTTGCCGTTTGTATTCTTAAAATGGCTCATCCTATTCATTTCATCCAGCAAAGAAGGGATTGAAATAGATCCCTTTTTCTCCAAAATATCCAAAATGTTCTCAAAAATACTCATTGTTCCTCCATCAAAACCATGGTTTGAATATGTTTTCTTCCCTATTATCCTTTTTTGCCTAAATGAAAACATTTTTAAGTTCTTCAGGAAACTAAGTGAATAAATTTCGACTGTTCATAGAACGCTAATAATTGGGAGGTGCAGCCATGGATCCAATAAAGCCAGGAAGCAAAAAGCTGCCGGATTTTGAAGAACTGGATGATCGTATGATTTCAAAGCATACTTCGGGGCCAACACTTGTCATAAAGACCAATCTTGATCCAAAAAATTCGACTGAAGACAATCCTTACTATAAAAATAAAGCTGAATCGGATACAAAAGAATTTCGTGATTTTTTTGAGGAGTAAATTGAAACCGGCAGGCGTCGATGCCTGCCGGTTTGCTGCATTATTTAAAAATCGAAGTTGTCTGGGTCCGGGCCAACTCGTCTATTTTCATTTAAGCTGTTGATTTTATCCATGTGCTCTGAATCAAGTTCAAAATCAAAAATATCTGCATTTTCGATCTTACGGTGTTCTTTTTATTGCCGCATGAAAGGCAATGAATGTTCATTTACTTTTATCCGCCAAAGAAAAAATCCAGAACGTTTCCTGCAGCTGATGAATTTTTATTATAGAATTCTGAGTAACCGCAATTATTACAGTAAACTACCAGAAATCGGTTATGCTGGATATCGAACATTTTTGAAAGTCCTGTACCAGTCATCGCTACCTCTTTTTGTCCTGCATCTCTGCTCCCGCATTTTATACAGCCTTTTTTCTCCACCCATTTCACCCTTTCAATCTTCTTTCTATAATTTACGATTCTTAATTAAAAAAGTTTCGTATATATAAAATGTGATTTATATCACATTTAACCTATAATACCTACTATATAATAAAAATTAAAATAATGTATTCCAAGCAGGTGATTCTCGTGCAAGATTTTAAAACACTATTTGAAGAAGTCGGCGGATCTGAAACAATTGAAAAGCTTGTGGAGGCGTTTTATCCCCGTGTCTATGCAGATCCCTTATTAAGTCCGCTTTTTGAGGGAGCCATAGAGGAAATAAAGCGAAAACAGAGGATGTTTCTTACCCAATTTCTTGGAGGTCCGCCTCTCTACAGTCAGGAGTTTGGCCCGCCAGCCATGAAACAAAGGCACATTCCATTTGAAATTACACCTCAGAGAGCACAAAGGTGGCTTGCCTGTATGAAAGAGGCCTTCAAGGAAACAGGGCTCGACCAAAATCCTGCATCCGCCCTTTTCTATGATCGATTAATGCAGGTGGCGGCCATTATGGTGAATAGTCCAGAATGAATAATAGACCTTCCGTCTGTGAAGGTCTATTATCGATTTAAGTGATTCAAAATATTCTTTTGCTTGCTCTACTGACTGGAACATTTTAACTTCAGTAACTTCTTTTTCATCATATGCTGCTCCTAGAAATCCATCGGCAAGCTTAAGGATATCTGCTGATGTAGTATTCTTATCTTCAACGACTACTGTTTCTTCCATTTTAAGCTGTCCCTTTTCCGCCGCAAAGTCCCAAAAGGTTCATTACGAAAAAGAACCAGCCAGATATACAGGCCAGTCCCTTTACATTATTATAATTTGAGTTCTCCTGCTTTTTTAAACCCATCTATATGATAGGCATCAACTTTTTTAGGAGAAATACTATAGATGTGGTCACCGATATAGATAAGCCGTTCAATTGTATCTTCCCATTCTTCATAGATTGCATTTTCTTCATGATGAGTTATTTTTCTTTGGAATTCGATTCCTTTCTCAGCATCAATTTTGTATACCAAAGCTCCCTGGTAATCGAAATTGGAATCAAACTGGCTTCCTTCTTTATTTTGATAGACAGAAATGGGAAATGCATAAAGATTTTTCTCATTATGAACGAGTAAAGCTTTATGATCGTAATTTAACGGTGAGTAAGTTCCGCGGCCTCCAATTATTTCGGTATCCTTTTCAACTGGCTTACTTGTATCACTTACATCGAATAAAGAGATCTTTACTCCGTCGGTTGTAATGACTGGCTGGCTGCCAGGTTCTTTGCCTCCTGTTATCTTTGTATCATGTCCAAAACCAATCAGATGGTTTTCATCCAACGGATGCAGGTAATTGCTGAAGCCAGGAATTTTTAATTCACCCAGTACAGATGGTTTTTCAGGGTTTGACCCATCAATTACAAACAGGGGGTCAGTTTCTTTAAAGGTAACCATATAAATCCGGTTGTTCATAAACCTGGCAGAGTAAATGCGTTCCCCTTTAGCCAGGTCTTCAAGCTTGCCAATCTGTTTTAAATTCTCATCCAAAATATAAAGGCTGTTGGAGGAGGGAGTTCTTTCGTCCCAAGCCTGCCCTTTGGTTGTCACAACTCTGAAGTTCCCTTTATACTCATCCATAGAAAACTGATTTAATACCGTTCCTTTTATTTCCGCAGATGTCTGAAACTCGACTTTTTCTTCATTCATATTGAACTTATAGATGCTCGTATCCGGATGCTGCACCTGTCCGTCTGCTATGGTTTCATTACTGTAATTGCTCACTGATAAATAAAGATTATTTTTGGACATATAGAATTCATTTCCGCTGCCTAAATAGCTTGTGACAGTTAATGGATCTTTGCCGGCTCTTAAATCCATTACAGCTATATTTATATAGTTCGCGTTTTGGGAACCTGGAAAATATTTTATCTTATTATAATCAACGATTTGCGGTCCTTTGCCCTCAGCAGTATCAAAGTAGCGCGGTCGCAGATCTGCGTCTTTATTTCCTTCCAGTATCCAATATTCCGGATAATAGCTTGTAATCAAATATACCTTTCCATCCATCAGCCTCGAAGCAAGTAAGCTGCCTTCAATGTCGACTTCTCTGATTTGTTTTGGATTTTGTTTATTTTCGATATTGAAAACAATTGCTTTGGTGGAGTGAAATGAAGGTGCAATCATTTTATCTGCAGCCGCTTTCCCGCTGTTTTTAGGTGCTTCTTTATAGCTGTGGCCCATAACAATCAATTGATTACCATCTAAAAATAGCTGATAAGGTGAGAATGCTTGTTTAAATGTTAATTCAGATTCCAGCTTCATTTTATCAGATGGCAATGCTTTAATAATCTGGACTTTATTTTCGGTTATTTTGTATATATGCGTACCATCGGTTTTTATAATGTCGGCTTCATCTATCCCGGCTACTTGTACATTTGTCTCGGAATAGTTTCCGCCTGAGGTATCTGCTGAACTATTTTTAGCGCTGCTTTCCTCACTTGCTGCCATATCCCTTCCGGAAAAAAAGGTTCTTTCTTCGCTGAGCATTTTTGAAAAATAGCTATTTAATTCTTCCTTTGAACCGATTGCCGGCAGAGTATTGATCACTTTAAATGAAGTTTTTACTGTTTCATTTAGATTTTTCCCGCTCTTTGTTTGTATATCTTTTGTAAAAACCAATGTATAATGTGGAGAATTTACATTATAGCCCTCATCGGGGGGCTGAATATCAACGGATCTATTATTATGATCCAGTGAAATTTTAACTTTTTCTTTTCCACCCTCCTGATTCATTACATAAACTGAACTGCTGTTAATGCTATCTGGTTTGAGTTCTTTTGAAAAAGTCACTTCCCAGACTTTATTGTTAAGGACTATAAGCTCTTCATTATTCTCTGCCAGATCACTGACAATTGTGAATCTGTTAAGGAATGAAAAAGACGCCAATGAAATAATCATCAGTGTGAGCACGCCAAGTAAAAGCCATTTTTTCTTCATGAAAGACACCCCTTTTTAAGTAAGTTGACGGATTGCATCTTCCAATTGTTACAAATTTTTATATATAAATTTTCTGAAAGTAATGAATTTTATTAGTTATAGAGGTAAAATTTATTTTAAAGTTGAATGGAAAGAGGTTTTATTAATTGCTCGAGGCTTCAAAAAAAAAATACGGCTTTGTATTGCTGATTTTTGCGAACATGATTTGGGGAGGTAATTTTGTTATTGGGAGAATTGGTGTTGAATACTTTCCGCCACTCCTCTTTTCCTTAATGAGATGGGTGATTGCATTCTTGCTTTTAACTCCATTTATGGTAAAACAGTTTAAAAAAGATTGGAAAATCTTAAGGCAGCATAAGCGAGTTCTATTTCTATTGGCGGTGACAGGCGTTGCCGGTTACAATACAATCATATATTTTGCATTGCAGTACACCACTTCTATAAATGCATCCGTGGTAAATAGTACAACACCGATTTTTATCGCAATCTTAGCGATTATTATTTTAAGAGAAAAGCTTTTAGCTAACCAGACTGCAGGAATTCTTTTGTCTGTTCTTGGAATATTATTCATTATTTCCAAGGGATCGACTGAAGTTTTTCGTTCATGGCAAATAAACGCTGGAGATTTATACGTGTTGGCAGCTGTCCTTATGTGGGCAGTATATTCTGTAATTGGGAATAAATATTCTAACGTATTGCCTGCACTATCGACTTTTTATGCTTCATCATTTCTCGGCGTTTTAATTTTGATGCCTTTAAGCCTGATAGAATATATGCTGATTGAATCAAAACCTGTATTCTCCTGCACTTCCGGAGGAATCTTGCTGTATGTTGGCTTTCTGGCTTCCATTTTGGCTTTCCTTTCGTGGAATTTCGGTGTTTCCATAATCGGCGCATCCAAAGCAGGCGTTTTCCTGAATCTTCTTCCGATTTTCGCTATCGTATTCGCATTGTGTTTTACTCAAGAAAATCTGCATCTGTATCAGGTAATAGGCGGAGGGATTGTTATTCTTGGAGTATTGCTATCCTCAATGAAATCTATCCGGATGAAGAAGCATTTTCATAAAAATAAGTTTTCAGCATAAAAACTCCCCGCAAAACTGCGGGGAGTTGCCTTCTATATTTTTACCAATCCTGAGTTCGCTCCAATAAATGGTCAATTTCAACATGTCTGATCATATAGCTAAGATCTTCTTCGGCAATTTCCGATGTGGCTTCCAATAGCTGATCAATGTCCATTTGCACCAATCTCATAACCAGACCTCCTGTTTTAAAATGAATCTATAAATTCTATCCTTCTATACTATTCGCTTCGTATTAAACAGGTATGGGGGCAGACGAGAAAATTTTTTTCAGTAAATAAATACCCAAGCTTCTTAGAACTTAAACATTACCTTAAAAAAAGAGGGATGAATGTTTGTTCATTTTTGGTCACGTCTATGATGGTGAATTAATAATATATAATGAGTTTTAAAAAATTTTAAACAGGGAATAGAGTTAAAAACTACATTACTGTTTGAAGGTGTCTAAATGAAATCTAACTTTAGTGATTTTGCTAAGCTATTGGAATCTGCTCTTGATAAAGGACAATCGGATAATGAAATGACTATTCATGAATTGCTTGATGACATAAAAAATCAGCTTGAACCTCTTCTAAATAAAAAGGAAATCGGCTAAAAATAGCCGATTTCCTTTTTATTTTGTGATGAACATTTGGGTCCAATAGGAACCATTTTCTGTATATCCCACACCAATATGTGTGAAAGTGCCGTTTAAAATGTTTTTCCGGTGCCCTTCACTTTCCATCCATGCCTGAACAACTTGTTCAGGAGTTTGCTGGCCCATTGCAATATTTTCGCCAGCGCTGCTGTAGTTGACACCAAAGTCCCTCATCATGTCAAAAGGCGAACCATAAGTTGGGCTTGTATGAGAAAAGTAATTTTTCTGCTGCATATCATTTGATTTCGCTTGTGCTACACCACTTAGCGGCTTATCTGATTTTAAAGCTGATAGGCCATTTTTCTGACGTTCTGCATTAGTTAATTGAATTACTTTTGATTCAAAGTTGTTTACTTCATCATTTTGCGCTGCTGGTGGCTGGCCAGCCTCTTCCTTTGGCGCTGCTGATGGCTGGTCAGCTTCTTCCTTTGGCGCAGCTGATCTTGGCTGCTGTCCGCCTCCCTGTCCATAAGGCTGTGCAAATTGGCGGTTTTCAGGCTGTTGGGGTGTCATACTCTGATCTTGCTGCTGATCTTCCCCGCCAAACTCCAGAAATGGCATTCCGCCTTCATTTGTTACTTCGCTATGAGGGAATTGCTGGCTTGGTGTGGCAGTACTGTATGAGTTAGGGTCAATGGTGAGATAGCCATTATTCACCCGCTGCAGTTCCAGAGGTGCAGCTCCTCGCCTTTCTCTATCCACATTGACATTATTTGTGTTGCTTATTTCCTGCAGATCTTCACCAGTTAATTCCCCGGAATGCATTCCTTGCTCAGCATTATTATTACATGCCGAAAGCATAAGAACCAGGAAAACACCGAGAAGAACATTTTTATTTAAGACCATTTTCTAATTCTCCTTTTAAAAATGTAATTTTACTTTCTTATCATACGAAATAAGTCCAAAAGTATAGGTGGAAAATTAGAGAAGACAATTTGAAACAGAAAAAACGCATGTTAATCAGAAACATGCGTTTTAAAATCCGATTATTTAGCTTGATTAGCTGTTTTTTGGATGGCGTCAATAGCCTCTTCAATCTGTTCCTTTGTCACATCATAGTGTGTGACAAAACGTACATAAGAAGGACCAAAAGTTCCCGAAAGCACTCCTTCGGTTTTTAAAATTTCAACAAATTCCTCTGAAGTGGTATTAAGATTTTTAACATCTGCAACAATAATATTTGTATCGACTTGATTTGCGATCTCAATCCCTTTGATTTGGCTAAGCTGCTGTGCCAGATACTGAGCACTCTCGTGATCTTCGGTTAATCGCTCTCTCATATGCATAAATGCAATGTAAAATTCCCTTTATTTATCTCTGCATTGCATAAAATTTCATGGGGATTAGGTAAATTATTCTTAGTAATTTATGAGCATTCAAATGTTCAAAATTTGTTCAAGATTTGTTTTTAAACCTCAAAACCTTGCAATAAAGCTATTTGTAGAAAATGATGCGTTGTCCAAATTAGTTACATTAATTTCCTTACCACTTTTGTCACAACTTTTCACAATTGCTTATGTTAATATCATTTACACAGTGATAACTATGTTAAATAAAGGTTTAGAGGATGTGTATGTTTTCCGGCAATATATTTTTTTTGCATTTTTGTGAAACCCCGCACATTATATGTGAATTATTTAACAATAGTTTTTTGTCAAAAGGAGATGAAACATCAGATGAAGAAAATGCTGCTCTCTTTAACAGCTTTATTGCTCCTGCTCGTTCTTAGCGGCTGCAATATGGTTGTATTTGAACCTCAGGGCCCTGTCGCAAGAAGCATTACTGAATTAATTAACTGGTCCCTGATCTGGATGCTTCTTGTAGTCGTTGTCGTGTTTGGATTATTCGGCTACATCGTCTGGAAATACCGTGAAAAACCTGAAAATATGGATTATGAACCCCCTGAGGAGCATGGAAGCACACTCCTTGAGATCATTTGGACGGGGATCCCGATATTAATTGTCATAGCCTTAACAATCCCGACCGTAAAAACACTTTACGCTCTGGAAGAAACACCAAAGGGCTATGAAGAAAAAGAGCCTATTACAATACACGTAACATCTGCTGACTGGAAATGGATTTTCAGCTATCCTGAACAAGGCATTGAGACGGTGAACTATGTCAATATACCGGAAGATACTCCAGTTCTATTTAAGATGACATCTGCAAGCACCATGCAATCTTTCTGGGTGCCTGCACTTGGCGGACAAAAGTACACAATGCCAAAAATGGAAACAGAATTGTATCTTGTTGCAGATAACCCTGGATCATATGAAGGCCAGAACACGAACTTTAATGGCAGAGGATATGCGGATATGAAATTTGAAGTGCTTGCACAAACCCAGGATGATTTTGATCAATGGATTGATGACGTCAAGGATACAGCACCTAAGTTGACAGAGGATGAGTATGAAGGGCTTCTGAAGCCTACTCATTTAGGAAGATTGACATATTCCAATACACATTTAGAATGGGTTAACCATGCTGATCCAAATTCCAAGGCTTATACAAATCCTGAACTCTACAGAGGCCACGGATATCAAGGTAAAACGTTCGAGGAAGATGACAATTATAAAAATGAGAATGCTAATGTAATTGAAGGTCATGGCGAAGGTAATGGCCATGAAGAAAGCGAAGAAAACCATGGAGGTGACCATCATGGGCATTAAATGGGATGAGTTTTTTATTACGGGAGATCCCCTCATACTAGGTTCGCAGATTGCTATCTTGCTAACGATGATTGGTGCAGTCGCAGCAATTACCTACTTGAAAAAATGGAAGTACCTGTGGACAGAATGGCTGACTACAGTTGATCATAAAAAAATCGGTATAATGTACATCATCTCCGCAGTATTGATGTTTTTCCGCGGCGGGATGGACGGCCTGCTGATGAAAGCACAAACATCACAGCCTGAAATGGAATTTCTGAATTCCCAGCACTATAATGAAATCTTTACAACACACGGCGTTATTATGATTCTTTTCATGGCTATGCCGTTCTTGATTGGTTTAATGAACGTTGTCATTCCGCTGCAGATCGGTGCGCGTGACGTTGCCTTCCCACAGTTGAATGCACTGAGCTTCTGGCTCTTCTTCAGTGGAGCTATGCTATTTAATATTTCCTTCGTCATCGGAGGATCACCTGATGCAGGATGGACTTCTTACTTCCCTCTGGCAGGCAAGGAATTCAGTCCGGGAATCGGAAATAACTATTATGCAGTCGCTCTGCAGATTGCCGGTATCGGTACTTTAATGTCAGGTATTAACTTTATCGTTACGATTTTGAAAATGAGAACAAAAGGCATGACATTGATGAAAATGCCGATGTTCTCTTGGACTACCTTTGTAACATCGATTCTAATTGTGGCTGCTTTCCCTATCTTCACAGTTGCATTGGCATTGATGACTTTTGACCGCCTTTATGGAACACATTTCTTTACAGTGTCAGGCGGAGGCATGGATATGCTTTGGGCAAACCTGTTCTGGCTATGGGGCCATCCTGAAGTATATATTGTTGCCCTTCCTGCTTTCGGGATTTTCTCTGAGGTTATTGCGACTTTCTCAAGAAAATCATTGTTTGGCTACAAATCGATGGTATTTTCCATCCTTGGAATTGCGCTTTTAAGTATGGTTGTATGGGTTCACCATTTCTATACAATGGGTTCAGGCCCTGCTGTTAACTCTTTCTTCTCCATCACAACGATGGCGATTGCCATACCTACTGGAGTTAAGATGTTCAACTGGCTGTTTACCATGCGAAAAGGACGCATTAAATTTACTTCCGCCATGCTTTGGGCACTGGCATTCGTCCCATGCTTTGTCATTGGCGGGGTTACCGGCGTAATGCTAGCAATGGGTGCTGCGGATTATCAATATCACAATACATTATTCCTGGTTGCCCACTTCCATTACGTATTAATTCCAGGTGTTGTATTTGCGGTATTTGCAGGCCTTTACTACTGGTGGCCAAAAATGTTCGGCTTCATGCTGAATGAAAAAATCGGAAAATGGCATTTCTGGCTATTCGTCATTGGCTTTAACGTAACGTTCATGCCCATGTTCTTCCTTGGTTTAAACGGAGCTGTAAGACGTGCTTACACCTACTCTGCCGAGTCTGGATTTGAACCACTCTTCTTGCTTTCTGCAATTGGTTCTATCATTCTGGCAGCCGGATTTGCTGTATTCTGCTACAACATTTACTGGAGCATCCGCTATGCCGACAGAAACATCTCAAGCGATCCATGGGATGCAAGAACACTCGAATGGTCAACTGCATCACCTGTTCAGTTCTATAACTTTGCGAAACTGCCGGAAGTTAAATCCCTTGACCCTTTCTGGCACATGAAGAAAAAGAATGAAGGCTTAACATTGCATGACAGTGAAATCGAAGAAATCCATATGCCAAGCAATTCATGGCTGCCGATTTATATGGGTGTCATCTTTGGCATCGCAGGCTTCTTCCTTGTTTTTGAATGGCACATCGCTGCGGCTGTTGCTGCAATCGGAATATTTGCTGGATTAATCATCCGTTCATTCGATTACAACGAAGGCTTCCATGTTACAAAAGATGAAATTCACAGAATTGAAAATGCCTGGAGAAAAACAGAAGGAGAGGTGCACGATCATGTCAGCTAAAGTGGATACTTCTTTGCCCCTTGAATATCAAACTGAGCAGGACCGAATGAATATTCTTGGCTTCTGGGTTTTCCTTGGCGCTGAAATCGTTCTATTTGCCACTCTGTTCGGAGTATATGGTGTATTATATGAACGTTTCGCAGGAGGACCAACACATAAAGATATCTTTGTAATCAAGGATGTTATGATTCAGACAGTCCTCCTTTTGACTAGCAGCTTTACAATGGGTATTGCCATTTTTGAAATGCGCCGCCATAACCTTAAAGGGCTAATCACCTGGCTGGTGATTACCCTGGCCCTTGGCGCAGGATTCCTTTTCATGGAGATTAATGAATTCATCCATTATGCTCATGAAGGTGCAACGATGCAGACAAGCGCGTTTCTTTCCAGCTTATTTGTCTTACTGGGAACACACGGGGCCCACGTTACATTGGGCATTGGATGGGCAACTATGGTCATCATCCAGCTTTTAAAAAGAGGTCTTACCCCTACTACTGCAAGAAAAACTTTTATTATCGGCCTTTACTGGCACTTCCTTGATGTCGTCTGGATCTTTATCTTCACATTCGTGTATCTGAAAGGACTGGTGGCTTAAATGGAACATCAACAATCAAAAAGTTTCCCGATAAGCCATGTCATTGGATTTGTGGCTTCCCTTGTGCTGACTTTTGCAGCAGCAGGTATTGCCTTAAAAACAAACCTCTCATTTAAAGTGATCATGTGGATCATCGGCTCATTGGCTGTCATTCAGGCAGGCATGCAGCTGTTCATGTTCATGCACTTAAGAGAAGGCGAAGACGGCAAGACGAACTTGATAAATATGATTTATGCCGTATTTATGGTTATCGTAATTGTGGTAGGTTCCATTTGGGTCTTAACCTCTGGACACGCTGCACATTAGGTAAGAAAAGCGGAAGGCGCCCGCTTATCGGCGACAAGCATAAGACAAGCCGGCTGAAAGGTTGTTCTTTAACCTTTTGGTCGGATTGTCTTATGACCTCGAGCCGATGGCGCCTGGAGCTAGACAGTTATCTAACTTCAGATTTTATACATTATCTTTACAAAAAAACCGGTCTCCCCTATGGAGGCCGGTTTTATTCGTATTGTCTGATTCCCTTGCTTCCCTTTGTCATTTCCTCCATAACATTGATAAAAAAGCCAAAACCAAATATCAGCATGGAAGAAACCATAATGCTCAAGCCGATCGATAGTACATAATCACCTGTGATACCGCTTACAAAAAAGCTTGAAATAAAAACAATGAGTCCTAGGATGATACCGGCTGCGGTAATATTCCTAAAATAATGTAAAACCTTTTGCTGTTTTAATGTCATTTTTTCATCCCCTTTTATTTAATATTCTAACTATGTTCACAAATTTGTCAAACTTTTTGTCACAAATTTGTCAAAAATATTTTGCAGATGAAAAAAACGCCGTGCAAAATGCAAAGCGTTTTTATACTAGTATAGCTTTTTGATATTCTCCAAATCTTTCTTCAAACTGCATATTTCCTGGCGGGTCAGCATTAACGGCATTTGATCGTACAGTGTAATTATTTGTCCGCCCTCATCCTCCTCATGAAGCGATAAATAATTATACAAATTTTCACATTGATTTTTGCTGAGGATCGACTGGATGGTGAAATTTTTCACTTTTCGAATCTCAAAAGAACTAGCTTCTGCATCATATACACCTGTAATGATGTTACCCTGCAAGGTGTTTGACAAAGACATCACTCCCCTTTTTGAGTAATATACCCATTTTTCAGGAGCAATTCACATTATATGAAAAAACCTCTTTGAAAAATTTCAAAGAGGCAGATTATATTAGGAAGCTCGTTTTTGTGTTTGAAGACCTACATCCGATTTTCTTATGATTAATAGTGGTGCCGACGATATGATTAATGATGCTAAAATTGAGCAGAGAATAGCAGCTCCAAGCATGGTGGCACCATTTGCCAGGAATGAAAAGAGAACAGGTGACATCCCTTCTGGTGCTAAGCTTCCAAAGAAGAGCACTCCTGCTATGAAATGCCAGAAATAACGTGCAAAACTTCCAGCGAACACCGCTAAAACTATCCAGCCCAATGCCTTCTTCTTGTTTCCGGTGCGCAGCTGATTTTGAATTGGGCGGTAAAACAAACCGGCAAATCCAATACATGCAAATGCCACAAAGTATTCAATAAATGCCTGAAGCGGAGTGGCAATCCAGGCATCCCCCATGGCAATCTGTAATATTCCCCATAAAAGGCCCGCAATGAAGCTGACCTTAAAGCCCCACCTGAAAGCCAAAATAAAGATCGGAATCATCGCTGCAGATATGGAAATCGATGGCGACAGCTTGATTGATGGAAGAAAATCAAGAATTATAGCAAATGCTGCGAAAAATGAAACCTCAATCATCGCCGTTAAGCTTAATTTTTTCAAAAAAAATCCCCCTTTAAAAGTATGACGATACCCCAAGGGAGAACAAGCAGGCAGAAAAAATCCCTTCCGCCTTTTATTCCACATTCCTGCGCTAGCATTATCTAACAGGTTCAAAGGGTCAGAACAGTGAACTGTTCACTCTCAGCAATATGCTCCCCTTGTGGCACGTTATTAAAATGATCCGTTTTTAGTATATCTAAAATGATTGAATGTGAAAAGGAATATTTATGTTATTTGAAGGCAGCTGTTTAAAATTTGTAAAATTGCTTATAAGTTTTTCTATCTGCAAGGTTATTCTCCCTGCTTGTCACATTTTTTTCACATATAATTGTGTCAGGAAACCTGTTATAGCACACTTTATTGCAAATAATATTATCTTTCCATAATTTACAACGTTTAAAAAGTGTAAAAACCTGTAATTAACCATTCTTTTTCCTTATAATGTAGGTATGTTCAATAAGGAGGGAATTAGTTGAAATCACGTTTAAAGAAGCCTTCGACGATTATTTCTATTGGTTTGGTGATCACGGTGATTTTGGCAGCGGTCGTTTGGACCGTACAATCAGGAAAAAAGGATGTGACAGTCCCGTTTTCTTCTGTGGAAAAAATCATTTCCTCCCAGGATGGAAAGACTGTTGCAATACAGGAATATAAAAACGGGAAACTGCTAATTACAGCCCCTAATGGCGAGTACATCTCTCATGTGCCTCCCAACAGTGAGGTGGTTGATAAATTAGTAGAAACCTATAATATACAATATAAGTTCGCAACCACAGGACCATATACGCCTTGGATTCTTGGAGGTGTAGTCCTTTTGTTCATAGCTGTAGGAATTTACCTGTTTAAGTCAGGTAAAGGCGGAATGGGCGCTACAAATACAATGAAGCAGAGTGTATCTAAGCCAAAGCCACTTCCCTCCATTTCACTTGATGATGTAGGCGGAATTCAGGAAGAAATGAAAGAGGAAATCATGCAGACTCTTTCCATATTAAAAGAACCTGACCGCTCACTGAAAATGGGCATTAAGCCGCCAAAAGGGATTCTTTTATACGGGCCTCCTGGAACGGGAAAAACTTTGCTGGCACAAGCAATCGCCAAAGAAATTGGAGCAACTTTCTTCTCAACAAGCGGTTCGGGTTTTAATGAATTGTTCGTTGGTGTCGGGGCTTCCCGTGTTAGAAACCTTTTCCAAAATGCCAGAAAACATGCTCCTGCCGTCGTCTTCATCGACGAAGTAGATGCACTTGCCGGCCGCAGAAAACAGCATGGAGGAGAAGAAAGCGAAAAAACACTGACTGAGCTTCTAGTCCAGCTGGATGGCGGACATTCCAATGATGGAATCCTATTTATTGCCGCCACAAACAGGAAGGATATGCTGGATGAAGCATTCCTCCGTCCAGGACGAATTGACTTCTCCTTTAATGTCCCTCTCCCTGATACAAAGGGCCGAAGAGAGATTATCAATATTCACACTAGAAATAGATTGCTGGCTGAAGATGTCATGACTACACTTGGCGATTTAGCGGAAAGCACTTCTGGATTTTCAGGTGCAGATCTCCATTCCCTATTCGAAACTGCAAGCCGAAGAGCTGTCCGCAACGGCCAGGAAATTATCTCAAAAGAAGATTTAGATTATGCGCTTGACCGGACGATTCTGGGAACAGCCACCCGGGCTTTACAGGACCAAGGCACAAAGCATCGCGTTGCAATACATGAGGCTGGACATGCTTTGGTTGCAGCTTTAACTAAACCGGGCTCTGTCCGAAAAGCAACCATCATCCCGCGTGGTGAAGCTCTTGGATATGTGGCTCCTATTCAAAAGGAACTTCACCTATCTACAACAAGTGAATTGCTTGACCAGGTTGCAATGATTCTTGCGGGCGGGATTTCAGAAAGAATGATCCTTGGTGAACATAGCATTGGCGTCAGCGGTGATGTTAAACAAGCAAAGCATATCATAGAGCAAATGGTTGATACAGGGTTACTGGATAACGGCTTCGAGCTCACTTTTAACAAAGGACAAAAAGAAGCTAAAATGCAAGATCTTTTCCAGAAAGCTTTGGAAAGATGTGAATTGATTATTGCAAATCATCAGCCGCAATTTGAAAAACTGGTAGAGGCCCTTCTTGAAAAAGAAACTCTGGAAGGCAGTGAAGTCCAGGATATTGTTGGAGAATTGAAGACTGAAATGGTAATAGCATAGTGAGGAACCGGCCATCTTAGAGGGCCGGTTTTTAAATTTGTATTTAAAGCCATACTTTCCTATTTACGCTGCTCGCCATCACCATCATCTCAGGCATTACATTCACTGTCATCCTGACACTGATCATTGTGCCGATGATGTATCTGGCGTTTAAAAAGGTGCCGGGCACCCATACAAAATTAGAACAATAAGAATCCATCACCTTCCTGTGCACAGGAAGGTTTTTGCATCCTTTTCCCAGCATTGCATATACTATATTCACGGCCGCCCACCTCTTCTAAAATCGCTTCGTTGCGGGACTAACCAGACCGGAATGTGGGCGGCCTCCTTTTTGGGTTAAAGGCCATCATACCACCATACCACCGCTTCATTATACACCATGAAAAAAGCTGCAAAGCACTCCGGGCTTGCAGCTTTAACTTTATTTATGGTCCTTCGTCAATAAGTTCATAGCCCGGAATCAGTTCTGAAAGCGGAACAATTTCAGCTTTCTTTTTATATACAGGTATATATTCTTTAAGCACATTGACCATTTTTGGTCCTGTGATGCCCACATGTCCGATTGCGATGAGGCGTTCATTTTTCACCAGTTTTTCAGCAAGTCTGTCGGCCTGTTTTGTAATATGAGCCGTTGTGTAGATGTCATCGAAGAAAATATTGTTTTCAACATAGGGGACCCCGATTTCATTCGCCAGCTTGCCGACCACACTTTTGCCCGTTGTTTTGCTGTCTAGATAAAATAAACCGTATTCTTTACACACTTCAAGGACTATTCTCATCACCCGTTCATTTTCAGTAGCTCTTGAACCCATATGGTGATTCATGCCGACTGCATGCGGCACTTCTTTAATGGCATTCTCTACTCTGCTGCGGATTTCTTCATCAGTTAAATCTGTTGTGATTGCCCCTGGCCCAAGCCAGCTCCTCTTTCCTCTTTTCGGCTCCATTGGCATATGAACGATGACTTCATGCCCGTTTTTACTCGCCAGTTCTGCATCTTCTTTAGTCGTCGGCATGAAAGGCATAATGGCAACCGTCAAAGTCACCGGAAGCTCCATCATTTCAGCTGTACCCTTCATGTTGTTTCCAAGATCGTCAATGACAATGGCTAATTCAGGTTTCTGTGAGGCCGCTCTTATGGGAGCTCCTATACTTGCGAATGAAAAAATCAATAAAAATATGCTGTTGAATATTTTCATTTCCCATCCTCCTTTGAGTTAGCATTACCTGAATCCCTAAAATAGTTCCAATGCAAAAACTGCCAGGAATTATTCCTGGCAGCACTTTACTTTTTATGCATTTTAAACTCAAGGTAAAGCTCGTTATAATAAGCAAGCATTTTTTTTCCAAGGTTCTCATAAACCTCGAGCCGCGCTGTCAATTCTTCATCCGGATAGAAGCGCTCATCTGTGGTTGTTTCTTCATCCATATATTTCAGCGCTTCTTTATTCGGTGTTGAATAACCTACGTACTCTGTATTTTGCGCAGCATTTTCCGGGTCAAGGATAAAATTCATAAACTGGTGCGCCGCTTCCGGATTTTTGGCAGTCTTAGGGATGACCATATTATCAAACCAAAGATTGGAGCCTTCCTCCGGAACTACATATTCCAGATTATCCTTCTCCCACATGAGCTCCTGTGCCGTACCCGACCAGACTACCCCAATGCCGGCTTCATCGTTTTCCATCAGCATCCTGATTTCATCACCGACAATGGCTTTTATATTTGGAGTAAGACCATCCAGTTTTTCTTTTGCTTCGGTCAAATGGTCTTTATTTTTGTCATTTAACGAATAATGGAGGCTGTTGAGACCCATGCCCATTACTTCCCTTGCTCCATCAATCAGCAGGATCTGGTTCTTTAATTCAGGATCCCATAAGTCATTCCAGCTTGTGATTTTTTTATCGCCCAGTATATCAGTGTTATAAAGAATGCCGACTGTTCCCCAGAAATAAGGAATCGAATATTCATTCCCCGGATCAAAAGGCAGGTCCATAAAACGCTGATCAATGTATTTCAGATTCGGGATTTTCGAATGATCGACCGGCAAAAGCAGGTCTTCCTCCTTCATTTTTTCAATCGCATATTCTGATGGTACCGCAATATCATAAGCGGTACCTCCCTGTTCAATTTTCGTCATCATCGCTTCATTTGAATCGAATGTCTCATAGATAACTTTTATGCCTGTTTCCTGTTCGAACTTTTTTACCAAATCTGCATCAATATAGTCGCCCCAGTTAAAAATGGTCAAAGTATTGCCGCTTGTGTATCCCTGAGAAGAATTCAGCCCCGAAACGATGTAAAGCAGGGCAAACGAAACAATTAATACGGCGGCAAGCGCCTGAATTAGCTTTTTCATTGCCTTACCCCCATTCCATTCGGCTTCTCATTTCGCTTCGTAATAAAGTAATAGCCTGCGACCAGAATGATGGTAAATAAGAATAACAAGGCAGATAAAGCATTAATATTTAATGAAACTCCCCTTCTTGCCAGTGAATAAATTTCAACAGACAAAGTTGTAAAGCCGTTTCCTGTAACAAAAAAAGTTACAGCAAAATCATCCAAGGAATAAGTCAGTGCCATAAAAAAGCCAGCGAAAATTCCTGGAGTAATATAAGGGAGAATGACCTTAGTCAGCACATCAAATCTGCTGGCACCAAGATCCATGGCGGCATAAATCATCGATGTGCTCATTTCTTCAATTTTAGGCAAAACCATCAGAACGACTATCGGAACACTAAAGGCTATGTGCGCAAGCAAAACAGATACAAATCCAAGTTTTAGTCCAATCATAGTAAATAGAATCAAAAACGAGGCGCCTATAATGACATCCGGACTGACAATCAGCACATTATTCAATGATAGGAGTGTGTTTTTCACTCTTCGTTTTCTTGCATAGGCAATTGCAAGTGCTCCAGCCACTCCAATAATTGTCGAAATCGCTGCTGATAATAGGGCAATAATAACAGTGTTCAGGACAATGATGAGTAATCGGGTATCGGTTAACAGCTCCCGGTACCAATCCAATGTGAAGCCTTCGAATTGATACATAGTCCCGCCGCTGTTGAACGAATAAAATATCAAGTATAAGATAGGGGCGTACAGGATGATAAAGATAAGAGCCAAATAAATCGCCGGCCATTTCCTGATCTTTTTCATTATAGAATCCCCCGCTTTCTTCTGCCTGTCAGCACCATAATGAATACCATGGCGATGATCAGGAATACCGCAATCGTCGAGCCCATTCCCCAATCCTGTGTTACAAGGAAATGCTGTTCAATGGCTGTTCCAAGTGTGATGACACGGTTTCCTGCAATCAGTCTTGTCAGCATGAATAATGAAAGAGCAGGGATAAAGACAATCTGGCATCCTGCTTTTACGCCATCAAGTGTCAAAGGAAATATAACACGTTTAAATGTTACCCAGGAAGAACCGCCCAAATCATTGGAAGCATCAAGAAGCGTGGGGTTCAGTTCATCCAAAGAATTAAAAATCGGCAAAATCATAAAAGGAAGAAAAATATATACCGACACAAAGATAAAGCTGAAATCCGTAAACAGGATTTGCCTGCCGCCGATTCCCAATGCTTCCAAAAAGCTATTCGCTGCCCCGTAAGTTCCAAAGATGCCCAGGAAGGCATAGGCTTTTAAAAGCAGGTTAATCCAGGATGGCAGAATAATCAATAACAGCCACAGCTGCTTATGTTTCGTCTTTGTAAGCAAATAGGCTGTCGGATAAGCAATGAGCAATGAAAATAACGTAATTAAAAAGGCATACCAAAAGGAGCTCAGCGTCATTTTTAAATATACGGGTGTAAAGAATTTTCTATAATTCTCCAAAGTGAAATGCCCTTCTATATCAAAAAACGAATAATACAATACCAGAAGCAAGGGCGTTACAACAAATAGGGCAATCCAAAGCACATAAGGAATCAAATAAAAATTGCGGGAATTAGTTCTCATAGCTTCCCTCTTCATAAGCTTCAAGGCGCTTATCAAATTCCTCTTCTGTTTCACCATGCCTCATGACGTGGATTGCTTCAGGATCGAAATAAAGGCCAATTTGATCCCCGACTGTCGCCTTTTTGGTTGAATGTACAAGCCACTCATTGCCATCGCTGTCATAGCAGCTGATTTCATAATGGACTCCCCTAAATAACTGGGAATCAACTTTCACGTTCAATTTCCCATCTGCCGGTGCTGTAATGGCCAAGTCTTCAGGCCGGATGACGATTTCAACATCTTCATTTGGCTCAAAGCCGCCATCCACACACTCGAATAATTTGCCTGCAAACTGAACCTGATAATCTTTGATCATTGTTCCAGGAACAATATTGGATTCTCCAATAAAATCGGCTACAAAGCGATTGATCGGCTCGTCATAAATATCAGTAGGAGTTCCGCTTTGCTCAATTTTTCCGTTGTTAAGGACGAAAATTTCGTCCGACATGGCCAATGCTTCTTCCTGGTCATGTGTGACGAAAATAAAAGTAATGCCCAGATTCCTCTGCAATTCCCTCAGCTCGTATTGCATTTCGGTCCGGAGCTTCAGGTCCAGTGCGGATAAAGGTTCATCAAGAAGGATGACTTCAGGTTCATTGACAATGGCCCTGGCGATTGCAACACGCTGGCGCTGTCCTCCTGACATTTCTTTAATTTCACGATTTTCGTAGCCTTCAAGGTTCACAAACCGGAGTGCCTCCTTTACTTTCCTTTCGATATCAGCTTTCTTCATTTTTTTAATCTTTAAGCCGAAAGCAATGTTTTCAAACACATTCAGATGCGGAAAGAGGGCATAATCCTGAAAAACGGTGTTTACTTGCCTTTTGTTGGCAGGTACATTATTAATTACTCGTCCATTAAAATAAATATCCCCCTCAGAAGGTTCAGTAAAGCCTGCAATCAATCGCAAAATCGTCGTTTTTCCACACCCGGATGGCCCTAAAAGGGTATAGAACTTCCCGCGTTCAATTTCAAAACTGACATTTTTCAAAACAGGCGGGTCATTATCATATTTTTTTGTAACGGAATTAAAACGAATAATCGTGTTATCTGTCATCTAACTCTCCCTATCTATAGAAATTTACAGCACTTATATATTGTTAAGTTCAAACGTATAATATCATAAATTGTTTGGAATCTGTCATAAATTTCTGAACATCCTTAACAAAAATAAATCCCGCATCAATGGGTGCGGGATTAAAAAAATGCTACACTCCCCGCTTATTTCCCCATACATATGTATGAAGCTGCGGAAGTACTTTAACATCTGTCAAATCACTGTCATGTATCGTTTTATCAATAAGCCATTCATATTTGTCAAGCAGTCTCTGCAGTAAATTTCGGTCGTCTGCCGTAACGGTATCATCATTCCCCACCTGCAGGTAAAACGGTATCCCGGGATATCGCTGATGAACGTTCTTGGCATATTCATAATCTTCATCATCAAAAATGACAATTTTCAGAGAGAACTGCTGTTTAATCTTTCTGCTAGTCTGCAGATTATTTACAATAAGATCAAGCACTTCAAAGTCTGTGTTCATACCTGAGCTTGGCGGTTTTGGCGATAAGGTCAGTTCATCAATTTCATAAAACCAATCCTGCCAGCGACTGCCCTGTGTTTCAAGGCAGATCTTCATTTGTTCCGCTTTGAGCAAAGAAATGAATTCATTCATATTTTTTAAAAGAGCAGGGTTGCCGCCTGAAATTGTCACAAAGGAAAACCCGTCTCCGCCAAGCTTTTTAAGCTTTTTCCAAATTTCATCAGGTTCCATTTGGCGGATGCTGTCTTTGGCACTTCCATCCCAGGTAAAAGAGGAATCGCACCAGCTGCATGAATAATCACATCCTGCTGTTCGGACGAACATCGTTTTCTGGCCGATCACCATCCCTTCACCCTGAATGGTAGGCCCAAAGATTTCCAGAACAGGTATCTTACTCAACCTCCATCCACTCCCTTCTTGCTTCTGCATAGCTGGTAGGAGTTTCAAAAAGGCGCACAAACTCGACTCTTGCACCAATATATTGCTCTTTTCTGTTTCTGAGGCTTTCAGACATTTTTTCATAAATCCAGACAACCATATTCTCTGCAGTCGTATTCATTGGCGGCAGCGTTTCATTCAGATATTTGTGGTCGAGGAATATTTCAATTTCGTTTTTCCAGATTTCTTTAATATCGCCGAAATCAATCATTAACCCTCTCTCATCTACAAATCCGCTTATGCCAAAAATCACCTTGTAGGTGTGGCCATGCAGGTTTTTGCATTTGCCTTCATAGCAATGCAGATGATGGGCGGAATCAAAAGTGAATTCCTTGCTGACCAATACACGCTTATGGTGGTATTTCAGCTCCTCTGGCTTAATGTCTTCATTAATCTTTTGGAGTTTTTCAACGATCCTGAATCCGTACATGGCTTAAAGCTCCCCCTTTTCCTTGAGGTATTCTTCAAGGCCATTTTTCCTTAAATGACATGCAGGACACTCACCGCATCCACCTGCCGGAATTCCGTTATAGCATGTAAGTGTTTTTTCACGTACATAATCAAGGGCATCCAATTCATCTGCCAGCTTCCATGTCTCTGCTTTATTCAGCCACATTAAAGGCGTATGGATTACAAACTGCGCATCCATTGATAGATTGAGTGTGACATTCAGTGATTTTATAAAAACATCTCTGCAGTCTGGGTAGCCGCTGAAATCTGTTTCGCACACACCTGTTATGATATGCTTTGCATTGATCTGACTGGCCAGGACACCAGCAAATGACAGGAATAAAAGGTTTCTCCCAGGCACAAATGTGGATGGAAGCTCGCCTTCCTCGCCGTCCTTTACTTCAATCTCATCACGAGTCAGTGCGTTTGGTGCAAGCTGATTCAATAGGGACATATCAAGGATATGGTGCCTGATCCCCAGCTCTTTTGATATTTGCCTTGCACACTCTATTTCCAGCTTATGACGCTGATTATAATTAAAAGTAACTGCTTCCACTTCTGCAAAACGTTCCTTTGCCCAGAATAAGCAAGTTGTACTATCTTGACCGCCGCTGAACACTACGAGTGCTTTATCATTTTTCATATAAATATTCTCCTTTAAATAGAAAAACAGGCCACTAAGAAAGCAGACCTGTTTTCCTTAGTTTTTTAAAGAGGGTAGCTAGAACCTCTACCGTGTACACGGATTTTTAGATTGAACTATCAGTTTATATTATCATTTTAAATGGCTTTTTAGAAGTTTTTAATTTATACATCAAAAAAGTTTTATTATTCAAAATCGCGGAAAAGTAATAATGCATCGCCAATTTAAAAAGGAGGGACTGAAGCCTAAGGCTTTATGGATACGGTTAAAGGCAGCCTCAAATCTTTCCGATAAGTTCATTTCTGTATCTGCACCCATGATAATCTCTCCCTAATTAGCAATGTCCATACGGTATTACCGGTATGAAGGACCATTTAAACTTTGAAGATAATGATTCCCCTTCTAGCAGAATAATTTGCACAAGGAGAATTTTCAGTCTATTATAGAATATTATATTCAACAATTGAGGTGTTTGCATAAATATATAAAATTACTAATAAACTTTTTCGTTATATCATTAATAGTCATGATTTCTCCTTATTTTTGGAAAAAATAAAATATGTATTTCTATTGAACGAAAGTGAATATTTATTATTATCGAATAATATTTTAACCCTAAACACAACAAATCTATTGCGAAAGCTGGTGATACCATGAGATACACTTTACATCCTTTAGGAGATGATGCTGTCCTTATTGAACTTGGGATTGAAATCAGCCAGGAGGCACATCAAAAAGTTCAAACACTAACAGCTTTTCTCGAGAAATATCCGCCTGATTGGATGATAGAATACATACCCGCTTACACAACGGTAACCATTTTTTATAATCCCTTTGAGTCCTATCAGCTATCAGGTGGCGAGCTTCCCTATGATTACATTTGTTCTCTAATAAGGCCGCTCATTGAAGGGCTAGAAGAAACTGAAGCATCCGAATCGAGAATTGTCGAAATTCCGGTATGCTATGGAGGAGAATTTGGGCCGGATCTCAATTTTGTTGCTGAGCATAATGGGATTACCCCTGAAGAGGTAATAAAAATTCATTCTTCAGGGAATTACCTGGTCTATATGATTGGATTTGCACCTGGATTCCCTTTTATTGGCGGAATGTCAGAACGAATTGCAGCACCAAGACGGGATACGCCGCGTCTAAAGATTCCCGAACGCACGGTAGGGATTGCCGGTATGCAAACCGGTATTTATCCAATCGAGACCCCAGGCGGCTGGCAGCTGATTGGGCGTACTCCTGTAAAACTGTTTAGGCCTTTGGATGAAACTCCTACCCTCTTGAAAGCAGGAGACAAAATCAAATTCAAGCCGATCACCATGGAAGAATACCAACATTGGGAGGAGACGGAACAATGATTAAAGTTTTAAAGCCTGGCCTCCTTTCAAGCATTCAGGATCTGGGGAGAACCGGCTTTCAAAAGTATGGCGTGATTGCCAGCGGGTCAATGGATCCATTCTCGCATCGAATGGCCAATCTGCTGGCCGGAAATGGAGAAAATGACCCTGCCTTAGAAATAACGATGATGGGTCCAGTCCTAATATTTGAAGAAGATACATTAATTTCGATTTGCGGAGGGGACCTTTCCCCTTCCATTAATGGCCAGCCTGTCCGGACATGGCGTTCAGTATTTGTGAAAAAAGGCAGTGAACTTAAATTCGGCGGGTGTCAAAAGGGATGCCGTGCATATTTGGCTGCCGCCGGAGGGTTCTCGGTTCCGAATGTAATGAACAGTAAATCTACTTATCTGCGCGCAGGCATTGGCGGATATAAAGGCAGAGCGTTAAAGTCAGGTGATCTGCTGGAAACAGGCAAACATTCAATGCTGTCATCTAAAATGGCTGAGTATTTGGCACAGCAAGGTCATGACAAAATTTTTGCTGAAAACGACTGGCGGATTACATCAGATCTCATTCCGGATACTGCAGGGGATCCAGTTATCAGAATAACCAGGGGCCGCCAATTTGATTTATTTTCTCAAGAAAGCCAGGAGCTGCTTTTTAAACATTCCTTTGAAGTGACTGCGCAATCCGACAGGATGGGATACCGGCTGAAAGGCCCTTCCCTGCCTTTATCCCAACACACCGAACAAATTTCTGAGGCCGTAAACTTTGGATCCATACAGGTTCCGCCTGATGGCAATCCGATTGTTTTGCTGGCTGACAGGCAAACAACTGGAGGCTACCCTAAAATTGGACAAATTGCTGCTGTCGATCTTCCCCTTCTGGCACAGGCCAAACCTGGAGATGCCTTAAGCTTTGCAGAAATATCGAACGAAAAGGCGCAGCGCTTACTAATTAATAGGGAACTGAAGTTAAAGGAATTAAAGCAAGGTATAACTTTAAAAACAAGAGGAGGAAATTAAGATGCATATCGTTGACATTAATTGTGACATGGGAGAAAGCTTTGGCTCATACAAGATGGGGCGAGATGAAGAAATTCTTGATCATATTACCTCTGCCAATATTGCATGCGGGTTCCATGCAGGCGACCCGGCGACCATGCGAAAGACAGTCAGAATGGCACTGGAGAAGAATGTAGGTTTAGGTGTCCATCCTGGACTGCAGGACCTGCAGGGATTTGGCCGCAGGGATATTAACATCAGCCCTCAGGAAGCCTATGACTTAATCGTCTATCAAATAGGCGCTTTGTATGCGTTCGTAAAATCAGAAGGCGGCAAGCTGCAGCATGTCAAACCGCACGGAGCATTATTCAACATGGCCTCAAAAAGCGCACCATTATCGGAAGCAATTGCCGAAGCTGTCTATAAAGTGGATCCTGAACTGATACTTTTCGGGCTCGCTGGAAGCGAATTAGTTAAAGCCGGCAGGAAAATCGGACTCCGCTCTGCAAATGAAGTGTTCTCAGACCGTACCTACCAGGAGGACGGATCGCTAACTTCAAGAAGAGAAAGCAATGCCCTTATTACAGACCATACCGCTGCTGTTAACCAGGTAATCCGCATGGTCAAGGAAGGAAAAGTAACTTCTGTCCAGGGCACTGACGTTTCCATTGAGGCCAATACGATTTGTATCCATGGCGACGGGGAAAGCGCTCTTGAATTTGCCCAGTATATTCCGAAGGCACTGAACGAATCGGGAATCCAGGTGGCAAAAATCAGCGAGTTTTTGAAATAAAATTGGACATCATGGAGATAATGAAAAATTGGTGGTCCTTTATGGATGCTCCAGTATTTGATTAAAACTCTATAACCAAAAAATACAATTATTGGGGGAAAAATATGAAAAAGCAATCTAATGCCAGTCTACTGCTTGGTGCCGCATTCCTTATGGCCACTTCTGCCATTGGACCAGGCTTCCTGACACAAACCACAGTATTTACAGAAAAACTGCTTGCGAGTTTTGGATTTGTTATTTTAATTTCTATTATTATTGATATTGGTGCACAGATGAATATCTGGAGAATTATCGCCGTTTCTGAAAAGCGTGCACAGGATATTGCCAATGATGTTCTTCCGGGCCTGGGGCATTTCCTTGCTGCCCTGATTGTCATGGGCGGCCTTGCTTTTAATATTGGGAATATAGCTGGTGCAGGTTTAGGTACAAATGTTATGTTCGGCATATCTCCTGAAATGGGTGCCCTTTTAAGCGGAATCCTGGCAATCGGGATTTTTCTTGTAAAAGAAGCAGGAAAATTAATGGACCGCTTCACACAGGTTTTAGGTTTTGTCATGATCGGATTAACACTTTACGTAATGTTTACGGCACAGCCTCCTGTTGGTGAAGCTGTTGTCAAAACGTTCGTGCCAGATAAAATTGATATCCTGGCAATTATTACACTTGTCGGCGGAACAGTAGGGGGTTATATCACTTTTGCTGGAGGCCACCGCTTAATTGATGCAGGTGTCAAAGGAAAAGAAGCTCTTCCAGAAGTCACAAAGAGCGCTGTCAGTGCAATCGGGATCGCTTCCATTATGCGCATCTTCCTGTTCCTTGCCGCACTAGGTGTGGTTTCACAGGGCTTGGCACTCGATCCATCCAACCCTCCTGCTTCTGTCTTCCAGCTGGCAGCAGGCAATATTGGATATAAGATGTTTGGAGTAGTTATGTGGGCAGCTGCCATTACCTCTGTTGTCGGTGCAGCCTATACATCGGTCTCATTCATTCGGACATTGAGCCCCGCTGTCGAGAAATATCATAAATGGGTAATTGTCGGTTTTATCGCCATTTCTACAATTGTTTTTGTTTTTATTGGACAACCTGTAAAAATATTAGTTTTAGTTGGTTCATTAAACGGCTTAATACTGCCAATTGCATTGGGTGTTATGCTGATTGCCGCCTATAAAACGAAAATAGTCGGCGATTATAAGCATCCCCTTTGGATGACGATATTTGGAATCATCATCGTTATTGCCATGTCTTACATGGGTGTTTACTCATTAATTAATGGCATCCCGGAACTATTTAAGTAATGATGAAAGGGGATTTTCTTATGCATTACCCTTCTCAGCTGAATCCTGATGAAGCGCGCAAATTGATCCGCAGCCAGGCATGGGATAAACCAACAGCAGGAATGGCAAATGGCTACATTCAGGCAAATCTTGCCATCCTGCCAAAGGATTTGGCTTTTGAGTTTCTTCTTTTTAGCCAAAGGAATCCAAAATCCTGTCCTATCATTGATGTGACTGAACCTGGTTCTCCTGTACCGATGCTGTCAGCTCCCAATGCTGATATCAGAACCGACTTGCCAAAATACAGGGTATATAAAAACGGAGAGCTGGCTGAGGAACTTTCAGACATCAAGTCTTATTGGAATGATGATATGGTAGCATTTCTAATCGGATGCAGTTTTACGTTTGAAGAAGCATTGCTTAAAAACAATATACCTATCCGGCATATTGAGGAAAACAGGAATGTACCGATGTATAAAACCAATATTGATTGTGCCAAGGTTGGCCGGTTTGAAGGACCAATGGTTGTGAGTATGCGACCGATGACAGAAAAGGAAGCCATTCGAGCTGTACAGGTGACAAGCCGCTTCCCTTCTGTTCATGGTGCCCCCGTCCATATTGGAAATCCTGAAGCAATCGGCATTAGTGATATCCTTCAGCCTGATTTTGGCGACGCAGTCACCATTAACGATGGAGAGGTACCAGTCTTCTGGGCCTGCGGGGTAACCCCGCAGGCCGTTGCGATGCATGTGAAACCGGAGATTATGATTACACATGCACCAGGCCATATGTTCATCACTGATTTGAAAAATGAAGAGTTATCGATTTTATAAGAAATAGGCGTCCATTGGGCGCCTATTTCTTATTTTTTAAATAATCCAGAGCATCATTATGATCTTTTTTCATAATTTGTTCCATTAAAGGGTCTGCCGGGATGACTTCCCTGCTTTTTTTATTTAATGTCCGGTAAACAGGCCTGATGGATGACAGGCTGCTTTTGACTTTCCATTCTCCATCCTGATATATGATTTTTAAGTCGATGAGACCCAGATGATTGCCCCAGTATCCAGCTTGGACAGCAGCTGTTCCATTAATGGTTCCTGTCTTCAAATCGATTCCCGGCAGCTTTTGCAATTCATCTTTGACAGGAAAAACTGAATGGCTGTGGCCGAATAGGATAGCATCAATTCCTTTTACTTTGCTGAGTGCATGAACGGAATTTCCTTTTTTTTCATCTAGCCCTTTATCGGATTGAAGACCCGTATGAGCAAGGGCGACAATGATATCTGCCCCTTTGCTTTTCATAATTGGAATAAAATGTTCAGCTGTTTCTTTGATATTTTTCACTTTAAGGTTTCCGCGAAAGTACTCTTTATTCCATTCAGCAACAATTGGAGTGATGAAGCCAATGACCCCTACATTAAGCTTATGCTTCTGCCCGGATGTATCAGTCACTTCTTTTTCAAGGATGGTGTAAGGATTAAAATAATTCAGGTCATCCTCATCCAGCTGATTTCTGTCTTCAACATATATATTGGCATTGACATAAGGGAAATTAGCTCCGCTGAGGCTTGCTTCCATAAAATCGATACCGTAATTAAATTCGTGGTTTCCTACTGTTGCAGCATCATATAGCAATGTATTCATTGCCTTAAAAACAGGATGTATATTTGCCATGTCAAGCGGATGGCTTCTATAGGCATACTCATCCAATCCATTGCCTTCAAGAATATCTCCATTATCAAAAAGAAGGGAATTTTGAGATTCATTTCTTGCCTGTTTAATCAAGCTTGCCGTTCTGGAAAGCCCAAACTCCACTGTTTTCTTCCGATCTTCGTAATCAAAGCCAATCATATTGCCATGCAAATCTGTTGTTTCCATCAGGCGCAGATGGATGGTTTGCGGTCCGGATACCTTCGCTTCGGTCTGGTTCCAGACAATCAGCAGGGCTATGAATAATAACAGCGTGATTAAAGATTTTTTCATTCCCTTTTTCATTCCATCTCCCCCAGATGAGCAAAGATTAGTTTTCTTATTTTCTCTAGATAACTGAAAATTAATCAGAGATTGGGGACTTAAGAAAAAAGAAGAAAAAAAGGAAAATTTTGAAACTTTTTATCCTTTTATTCGTTATAAAAGAAAACGAATAAGGAGGTCCTGCATGGTTAAACCAAAGAAGTTTTGGGTTTGAGCATTGTTATTTTTATTTTAGATTAATTAAATCTTGTATAAAGTTTTTAAAATGATTTTTTCCCAGCTTTTCCAGTTCATGAGGTTTTTCAGGCGAATTCTTGTGCGGACCCCCTTTCCTGCCGGGTATCTAAGTGAAGGATCTTTATCCTTGAGAATGCTCACTGCTTTTTTCGCAACGATTATTGGATCTTCATAAAACGGCTCACTTTGTTCAAGGTACTTCTGAATTTTGGTCATATATGGATAATAAGGCGAGTCTTTTTTCAAAGAGGGTTCCGCTATCCTTTTTCCTGTTGTCCAAATGCCTGTCCTGAAAGATCCAGGCTCGATGATCACCACATTAACTCCAAACGGTTTCATTTCAAGCCTTAGTGATTCACTCCAGCCTTCAATAGCAAATTTTGATGCGGCATATGGCGATAAACCTGGAAATCCTATTCTTCCGCTGATGGAACTGATATTTATAATGGTTCCCGATCTTTGTTTCCGCATATATGGCAGAACCGCCTGTGAAAGTGCTATTGTTCCAAAAACATTTGTCTCAAATTGATCTCTATACTCATCAAGCGGTATTTCTTCCGCAAACCCTGCCCCTGCGTAGCCTGCATTATTGATTAAAACATCAACCGAAGGCAACTGACGAAGCAGGTTTTTAAAGGTTTCAATGGAATCGGATGAGGTGATATCCAATTCGTGAATGGATATCTGAGCATGTACTCCCTCTCTTTTAGCTTTATCTATTAAAAATGTGCTTTTATTCGTGTTTCTCATGGTTGCATATACATGAAAAGCGTTTTTAGCCAGTTCGATGGCCATTAAGGTTCCAAACCCGCTGGAACAACCTGTAATGACAGCATATTTCCTATCCAACTATCATCATCCTTTCTCAGAAATGAATTCTTCGATTTCGATTGTAAATAGATATATAATTTAATGTAAAAGTAATATAAAATAATAAATATAATGATAATAAGAGGATGAACAAGGTGGCTCACATATTTTTCAGCATTTTCCTGCTTTTATCCGGTTTGTCTTCAACTGTACAGCAAAGCCAGGAGCCCATTGATTTCAATGAACATCTGCTGGGAGATGCCATTGTTATCGATTCACCCGCCCTAAAAAGCCTTGCAATAAGCAGCACATTAGCAGCGGCAGTAAAAATATCGGCGAAGATAACCTATTATAAAAAACACCGGACCAATTTTCGGGCGCAAAATTCCCGTACATTTCACAGAAGTAATGAATACATGACTCCATATATGTTTCAAAGTAATTATCTCCGCATTTAATGAAATTTTGAAGAAACTTAAAAAAAGTGTGGAGGAATGAAATTGGAAACGATTAAATCATTTTTTAGTAATAATGGCATAAAGCGATTCGTTATTTTTGGAATTATTGTCCTGGCTCTTTACCTGCTGAGGAGCATGATTAATTTAATTCTGATAACATTTATTTTTTCATTCTTGATGGATAGGCTCGTGAAGCTTGTCCTATCGAGATTTAAACTGAATAGAAAACTGACGGTCATAACCCTTTATATAGGAATTATCGGCTTGCTTTCTATCGGGATAATCAAGTATCTTCCTTTAATTGTATCTGAAAGTTCACAGCTGTTTAAACAGGTTGAAAGCTTTTACACCCAAAAGCATGACAATATTGTCATCACATATATTGTGCAAATGCTCGAAACAAATGAAATTACGAAATATCTTGAACAGGGCTTTACCTTCCTGCTTCAATATTTTTCCGATATTAGCCATATTGCCATTCAGGTATTGCTGTCCCTTATACTTAGTTTGTTTTTTCTGCTTGAAAAACCTAAACTTCTCGAGTTTACATTAAAATTTAAATACAGCAAAATTGCTGCCTTTTATAATGAGATTGAGTATTTCGGAAGTAAATTCGTGCAAACATTCGGAAAGGTTATTGAGGCGCAATTTGTCATTGCTACAGTCAATTGTATCCTGACTACACTAGCACTCTGGATCATGGGCTTCCCTCATCTGATGGGCTTATCGATTCTTATTTTCCTTCTTGGTCTAATCCCAGTGGCAGGAGTCATTATTTCCCTTGTTCCATTATGTACAATCGCCTATTCTCTCGGCGGATTTATTCAAGTGTTTTATATACTCCTGCTTATTATGGTCATCCATGCTATAGAAGCTTATATTTTAAATCCGAAGCTTATGTCTTCCAAAACGGATTTGCCGGTATTTTATACGTTCATCGTTCTGATTTTCTCTGAACATTTCTTCGGTGTTTGGGGATTAATTGTCGGAATACCAGTATTTGTGTTTCTGCTTGATGTACTTGAAGTCAAAAGTAATCCGCCAAAATTACAGTAATGTTAAAAACACACAGTCTGGCTGTGTGTTTTTATTTCTCTTATTTCAGTGATTCCCTTTTATTTTCCGAACGTTTAAGCCAATGCCTTAGCCCTTTTCCTATGTATGGTTTATCAATATATATCTTCTGGGCAGCCTTTTTCGGTAATTTCGTCTCTTAATATACTAAATTCTTCAAGGAAACGATGCCACTCATCATTCTTAAAATAGGCAACACTCTCAAAATCTGTCGGGTGATTAAGGTCACCTTCGAAGTATACTTCTGCTTCGATGCCCTTTTGCCATAAAACTTCATGTACCAATCTTGCGGTAGTGGATTTGCCCGAACCAGGCATACCCTCGATTAAAATTAATTTTGTATCCATTGGATCACCTTCATAAAGTTAAGAAATTCTCATTCTATTGTAATGCATAAAAAGAAAAACAAACAGCATTTTCCAGTTTATAGACAAATTAAGTGCGGAATAGTATTATTATCGGTGTTTGTGAATTTCTTTAATCAGGACGGAAAGCGCATCGCTCATTAGGGAGGATTGCATGTTATTGATGATTTGACTCCTTCTTTTCTCAAGTTTATCCAAGGATTCAAACAGGCTGCCTCTTGTTAGGGTCTCTTCTTCCAATGTAAGCGAGAATCCTTTTTTATAGAAAGATTCTGCATTTAGTATTTGGTCTCCCCTGCTTTGTTTTTTGGTTAGCGGGATGATGAGCATTGGGATTTTCAATGCCAGGAATTCAAATATGGCATTGGATCCTCCCCTGGTGACGACAGTATCTGTGGCAGCAAGGATATCAGCAAGCTCATTGCTGATATATTCAAATTGTCTGTAGCCTCTTATATTCATGAGACTCTCATCTTCCTGCCCTTTGCCGCATAGATGAACAATTTGGTATATAGAAGTAAGGTCCTGAAGGGAGTCCCTAATAGTTTCATTAATTTTTTTTGAACCCAGACTGCCTCCCATTACGGTCAAAATTGGTTTTTCATCCGTAAATCCAAGAAACGCCTTTCCTCTTTCCTTATCACCTGAGAAGATTTCTCTCCTAATCGGAGACCCAATTGCTACAGTTTTGCCTGCAGGAAAATGTGCTGCTGCCTCGTCGAATGAAGTAAATATCCTATCAGCAAACCGCTGCGAAATTTTGTTTGCAAGTCCTGGAGTCAGATCGCTTTCATGTATATATATCGGTATTTTTAAGGAGCTTGCCGCGATAATAACAGGCACCGATACGAACCCGCCTTTTGAAAATATAAGCTTTGGCTTCAGCCTTTTGAGCAGCTTTCGAGCTTCGATAATCCCTTTTAATACACGAAAAAGATCTTTTGCATTTTCTTTATCCATGTAGCGGCGGAGTTTTCCGCTGCTAATTCCGTAATAAGGTATATTTATTTCAGAAATCAATTCTTTCTCGATTCCTTTTTTCGAACCGATATAGTGAATATCCCATTCGTTTCGAGAAAGTTCATTTATTATGGCAATATTCGGAGTCACATGCCCGGCAGAGCCGCCTCCAGTAAAAACGATCGTTTGTTTTTTCATTTCCTACCTGCCTATCCTATTTTTAATTCCATTATATATTTAAGATACGAGTTTAAGTCCAATTGCTGCACTTAATACCATTGCAATAAAGAAAATTCGTTTGGCATCTTTAGGCTCTCCGTACAGTATCATGCCAAGGATTGCTCCCCCTGCGGCACCAATTCCAGTCCAGACGGCATAAGCTGTGCCCATCGGCAGTTCCTTCATAGCCAGCGCAAGAAACAAAAAGCTGGCCCCAAAACCGGCAAATAGCAGGAATAAAGATTGCCAATTTCGTTTTTTGTGCCAGCTGTTAATCATGGTGACACCTATCATTTCAAAAATTCCTGCAAGAATTAGATACATCCAGCTCATGAACTTTCAGCTCCTTTTGATTCATCTTCGTTTGTCACCAGCTTTAAGCCAAGAACACCTAATAATAAAATAAGGACAAGAATCATTTTAGATAATTTCAATGGCTCTCCGAAAAATAGTATTTCAGATAATACAGTACCAGCAGTCCCTAAACCAACAAAAACAGCATAAACAGTCCCCACGGGCAGCTCCTTCCCTGCCATTATCATCAAATAAAAACTGACGGCTATGCTTATGATAGTCCCTGCCCATGATAATGGATCATCCGCATGCTTTAAGCCGATCACCCAAAAAATTTCAAAAAACGCGGCTATAAATACCTTTAGCCAATTCATGAAATCAACCCCTTTTTAACGTTTAGTATTCCCAGAAAAAAAAAAGCCCGAAAGATATCTGATAATCAGTATCTCCCAGGCTTTTATCCTTCCGTGGCATAGCTTCTAAAGCTATGAGTTTTCTCTCGGACCAGGCCAGCATAGCTGCGGAACCCTAGAAAACCTTTTTATAAGATTTACTGACATTATACCAAAAAAATAAATATTATTCCATCATTCTTTAATGGAACTGATGGCTGCATGTCGATGGATAGATTATGACACATGATTAGAAAGGACATATTCTTTTTCCCAATAACGGCTGTCATACATTTCAGCAGTTAAAGGATGAATTGAGCACTTGGATGCAATATGGCGAAGAGAAGGAGGATAAGGACTTCTTCTAATATGCTCTTTTATATATCTTATAGCCATCTCATAATCGAATTCCTGGCAGTGATCGAAAAAATAATGAACGAGATCGTTTTTGATCCGGAACGGCGTATATATTCTTTCAATAAGAACAAGAAGCTTCAGCATCTCGGTTTTGTTCATTTTTACCAATCCTTTTATACAATATTAATTCAATTATTGCCTGTTTTATTTAAAAAAACCCCTGCATGTTAAGGGGGTTCGACTTACATATCCAATTCAAGCGCAACTGGGCAATGATCACTGCCCATAATTTCGCAATGAATTTGTGAGTCTATTATTTTTTCTTTAAGCTTTTCTGAAACAATAAAATAATCGATCCGCCAGCCGATATTCCTCTCTCTGACCTTTGCCATATAGGACCACCATGTATACGCTCCCTCTGCATCCGGATATTTGTATCGGAATGAATCAATAAACCCGGAATCAAGCAATCTGGTCATTTTTGCACATTCTTCATCGGTAAAACCTGAGTTGCCCCTGTTAGATTTAGCATTTTTTAAATCTCTTTCAAGATGGGCCACGTTTAAGTCACCGCACATGACAACAGGCTTTGCCTGCTCCAGCTCAAGTAAATATCCCCGAATCCGCTCTTCCCAATCAAGACGGTAAGGAAGCCGCGCAAGATCCCGCTGTGAATTCGGCGTATAGACATTTACGAGATAAAAGTCTTCATACTCAAGCGTGAGGATCCTGCCTTCTGCTTCTGTTTCGTCAGCTCCCAATCCATAATGTACAGAGAGCGGTTCTTTTTTTGTAAATACAGCTGTACCGGAATATCCTTTTTTAATCGCATAATTCCAATATTGGTGATAGCCTTCCAATATAAGCTCAATCTGTCCATCCTGCAATTTGGACTCCTGGATGCAAAAAATGTCAGCATCCACTTCTTTAAAGTAATCTATAAAGCCTTTTTTGACACAGGCCCTTATTCCATTCACATTCCATGAAACGAGTTTCATTGCTGTTAATCTCCTTGTTAAAAAATCCGTCTGTGTACAACATTACCATGGAATTTCATAACATGCACAGTTAAAGCACTGAAGCTTGAACGGCAAGCTTGGAATAAAAAATAGGCATGCCTTAAAAGCAGTGCCTATTGCTTGAATATCATGGTTCCTGCATTCATTTGAACTATTTTGATTTTTTCTCCCGACTTTACATTTTCATATAAAGTGGCCGTCAATTTCAAGGACTTGCCATTATCTATCCGAATCCAGAATTCCTCATGCGTGCCATAGTTGCTCAGATAATTGTCAACCGCTGTCTGCCGATATTTTTCCTCTACTTTCCCTTCAAATTCTGTGATTTTAGTTTCTGCAGCTACAAGTCCCGAAAAGAAGCCATAATAGACGATAAGCAATATAACCGCCATTTGAATATATAGACCTAATTCCATCCACTTTTTCAATTGTTCATCCCTCTGCTTCTATTGTTTGTTAAAGTGCTACCCTCAATAGATTGGGATAAACATGATGGTTTCAAACGTTAGTGCGACAAAAAAACCCAAATCAATGGTCATTTTTCAATACACTATTTACTGCATGATATAACTGCCTGGCTGATTCCTCAGGTGACTCCGCATGACTGATTGCTGTAATGACAGAAACACCGTCAGCTCCAGCTTCGATGATGGGAGGTGCATTTACGGATGTAATTCCGCCAATTCCTACAATAGGAACATGGGCAGCTGCAGATCTTAAATCTTTCAAAAAAGTAAGGCCTTGAACGGGTTTGGCATCATTCTTTGTGGATGTCGGATAAATGGGCCCAATACCAAGGTAATCTGCACCCTGACAGATCGCTGTTTCTGCTTCATTCATGTTGTGCACAGAGACACCAAGGATTTTGCTGCCTATTCTCCTGCGGACCACATCTGCTGCTTCATCCTCCTGACCTATATGGACACCATCTGCATTTATTTTAAGTGCGAGTTCAATATCATCATTTACGATAAAAGGAATATTGCTTTCATTGCATATTGCTTGAAGTCTTTTAGCAAGCGATTCCTTCTCATCTCCATGAAGGCAGCCTGCCCCTTTTTCACGGAATTGAAATAGGTTAATGCCCCCTTTAATGGCTGAACGAAGGACGTCTTCAGGTGCATGCTGGCAATTTGTGCTCCCCATTATGAAATATACTTTTAGCAGATTACTCATTACCTGCGGATTAACTGCCATGAACAAAGCTCTCCTTTTTCATCTTGCTGTATGCCCAATGATTTGTTGGTCCATGACCGCTTCCAATTCCCAAGTCATGTTCAATGGCTGCTTGGATAAACTGTTTTGCCCGATCAACAGCCTGCTGTACGGATAGACCGTCAGCAAGTCCAGCGGTAATGGCAGCCGAAAAAGTGCACCCTGTACCGTGTGTATTGGCTGTTTGTATTCTTTTGCTCTTAAATTCGGAAAAGCTTCCTCCGTCAAATAACAGGTCAGCTGCTATGTCTTTTCCCTCATCATGGCCGCCCTTAATGATAACATTTCTCGCTCCCAGCTTATGCAGCTCTACTGCTGCCTGTTTTTTATCATCCAGTGAACGAATCCTTATGTCCGTTAAAACTTCAGCCTCGGGTATATTTGGTGTAATAACCATTGAAAGGGGAATAAGATGTTTCTTCATAGCTGCAATGGCTTCATTCTGAAGCAGGCTTGCTCCCCCCTTTGCTATCATCACTGGATCAGTGACGATATTTTTCCATCCGTATTTCGCAATCTTCTTTGAAACACTTTCGATTATCTCTGCACTAAAGAGCATTCCAGTCTTGACTGCATCTGGCCGGAGATCTTCTCCAATTGATTGTATTTGAGATGCAACAGCTTCAGCTGTCATTGGATAAACTCCCTGAACCCCTTGGGTATTTTGAGCAGTTACAGCAGTCAATGCTGACATGCCGAAAACACCTAATTCCTGAAATGTTTTTAAGTCTGCCTGAATCCCTGCGCCGCCGCCGCTGTCTGAACCCGCTATGGTTAATGCTTTGTTCACTCTCACTTATATTCCCTCCTATCCGTTCGTTCTTTCAAAAGAGCCATGTAATTCAACATCTGCTGCAGAAATGTTATATAAGCTATTCAAAAACTCTAATTGGAAAGTGCCTGGGCCTCTGCCATCAGTTTTTTCAGCTGCGATTTCTGCGGCAGAGCCATAAACGACCAGTGAAGCTACTGCCGCTTTTACAGGATCCTTTTCAATGGCTGAGAAAGCACCAATTACAGAAGTCAAAAGACATCCGGCACCCGTTACTTTCGTTAGAAGGGGATGGCCATTGTTAATAGTAAAAGTGGATCGTCCATCTGAGACAATGTCCTGTTTTCCTGTAATAACAGTGACCGCAGCGAGGTCTTTTGCTGCAGACTTGGCAAGCTCTGAAATGTTTCCTTCTGCTTCACCAGCATCGACCCCCTTAATATTCCATTGCTGTCCTGCCGCATTGGCAATTTCAGCAGCATTGCCTCTAATGATGGTAATATCTAATTCTCTTAATATTTTTTTAGCTGTTTCTGTGCGATAGGCTGTTGCTCCCACACCAACCGGGTCAAAGATTACTGGCACCTCATGCTGATTTGCTGATTTACCCGCTAAGAGCATGCTTTTTACTTCTTTTTCAGTCAGTGTTCCCATATTGAGTACCAATGCACCAGCTATTTTTGCCATGTCTGCAGCCTCTTCATGCGCATAAGCCATCACAGGTGATGCCCCGATTGCCAGCAGGCCATTAGCCGTAAAGTTTGTTACCACCACATTTGTAATATTATGTACCAGAGGATTTGACTCTCTTACTTTTTCCAACAGACTGCTAATTTCCTGAATGTTCATTTTAATTCCTCCTCTGCTATTGCCACTCAAAGCTTTCTCGCTATTAATCACTATCCTTAGGGATGAGAACATAATAAAAACCAGATCCAAAAATGGACCTGGCTGAATAATCTAAGAGAAAGAACATGGTTCCCCGCAATTACTACTTTCCTACGCTGGTACGATCCAGATCAGGTCCGAAGGGTAAAAAACAGTTCGGTTTCTTTCTCAGCCCGCGCATCGGGCACCCCTAGCAGTAAAACTATTAAGTTGGCTGATTTCATCTTAGCCTGAAAAGTGACATCTGTAAAGTCTTGCAATTCTGCCTGGTCCTCTTTAAGGTGTAAATAGAAAGACATAACTTGGAGGAATCTATATATGGCTGAACACCAATTCCATTTAAAAGCATATTGGCCGGGACTCCGTAATGATGTTGGAGAAATTGAAACAGGTCAACTGAAAACAAAGGTATCCATTCCGCCGGAAATGGACGGTCCGGGTATCGGAACAAATCCGGATGAGATGCTGCTGGGGGCTGCGGCAACTTGTTATATTATTACCCTTGCTGCCATGATGGAACGAAGCAGACTCGAGAAAGAAGACCTTACGATGGAATCAATCGGAATTGTGGATGTAACTAAAGGAGTGATTACGTACAAGAAAATTATTCATCGCCCTGTTATCATGTTAAAGCCCGACGCAACTGAAAAGGATCATACACTTGCCCGAAAACTGGCACAAAAAGCCGAAACATCCTGTATGATTTCCAGGGCGATTCAAGGAAATGTGGAAGTAGAATTGGAAGAAACCATTCTACTTGGCAAAAGATAATTCCTTTAAACTAAAAACCGGCGTAATAGCCGGTTTTGTATTCTTTAAAGAGCCCACTTTCGGATTGCTTGTGCAACACCCGCTTCATCATTAGTTCCCGTCACAGTATTGGCTGTTTCTTTTACGATATCCTGTGCATTCCCCATTGCTACTCCCCAGCCTGATTCTTCAATCATGGCAATATCGTTCAAGCTGTCTCCCATAGCCATTACATTCTCCATCGAAATCCCAAGAAGCTCTGTTACTTTCTGGATACCTTTGGCTTTATTTATGCCCAGAGCATTAACTTCAATATTGGTTAAGCTGGAGTTGGTAATTTCTAAGCCCCCTTTTGTCTGAAGCTCATTATGGATCAGATCTCTGATTTTATCATCGGAAATATCAAATCCAAATTTAAGCCATTCATGTTCATGGATATTTTCAGGCATTTCATCCATCCAGACCTGTTCGCAGCTTGTTGCCCAGAAATTGGTCTGATGCGACTGGGATAAATTCCACATCCATTCCATTACTTTGGAATCAACTGAAGTTCTTGAGATCAATTCTCCATCAGGGCCAAATATTTCACTTCCATTAACCGTGATTAAGTATGAGTCCAATTCTAAAGAATCTGCATGGTCCCCTGCAGTGAGCCTGGATCTTCCGGTGCTCAAAATGACTTTAATCCCTTTTTCCTTCGCCTCCTGTATTGCTTTGCGGTTATCTTCGGGGATCTCCCCTTTGGAATTTAATAAGGTTCCATCCATATCAAGCGCGATTAGTCTAATCTGCGGAGAAATATTTGATTTAGTCATGATAAACTCCCTTTCTTTTATTAACACAATAAAGACATTATATATTTAACCCTTTTTTCCTTCAAAGGCAAAGCTCAGTCCAGAATCATTTTTCAATATGCTCCTCTTGCTATTGCCAATTTATATGGGCAGCAAAAGTATTCAGTATGGACAATTGAGGTTACGTTGGAATGGCAAACGGCTTGTCCACCTTTTATTCTCGCTCCTGCTGTTCAACCTATGCACTAATATAGATTTATCATGTCTGTATAAAGTGATAAGGGATCTTAGGCATTTTGATGAAGACTCTTTTCATTCACCGAAACAACCCTCCAAAGAAAACGATAATGGCTAATACGGATGAAAGAAATAGGGTGAGGATAATGGAAAATAAAACATGGAAGCCAGACTGCCAGTTTTGGACTTTCTTTAACACCATAACACTCACGAAGAAAACAAGAATTGTCAGGAGAAGCAGAGTCGAAAACGGACGATGGCCGATTCTATTCAAATAAATATCATACAATGGCGAAAAAGCCAGCAGCAAAAATAAACCGAGGCATATAAACGATAAGATGAAAACAAGATGGCTTAATTTTTCAGGCATGGTTAGTCCTCCTTCTAAAAAATGCTCATCTATTTTATATATTGTATGAAAACATTTGATTATATAAAACTTGTAATTCAGTCATTGTTTATATATGGTATTAATATCTTTAGGTATACTAAATAAAAGAAGGTTTTTTCGTGAAGAAGAATTTATTAATCACCTTTATAACTGCTGTATTTGGTTCAGTTTTATTTACTTTATTGCACATACCGGTCGCCTTTTTGCTTGGTGCAATGACTGCCGTTATGATTGGAAGCCGGCTCAGCAAGATTCCTTTTTATTGGCCAGCTGGACTTCGCGATGCAGGGATTATCATCGTCGGATATAGCATTGGTCTTTCTTTTACACAGGAAGCGGTCCTGCTTATCCTGCAGAAGCTGCCTTTTATTTTGCTGGTTACGGTTTGCATGATTCTCTTTAGTGCCATATCTGCACTTATCATTGCGAAATTAACGGGCATTGACTATCCAACCGTTTTGATCGGCAGCATACCTGGAGGTCTGTCGCAAATGATACTTCTGGCAGAAGAAGTCAAAGGAATCAATATTACGGTTGTTACCTTTATGCAGGTCGCTAGGCTGACGATGATTATCTTTATTGTCCCTGTACTGGTATTCGGGCCTTGGCTGAATGCGCCGAGTGGTCCTGGTTTTGAAGCTGCAGAACCTTTTTGGAAAGACCTATTTCCTTCAATTTTGCTATTTGCCTTCGTTTCATTCATTGGCATAATCCTTAGCAAACGCCTGAAACTCCCTACCCCTTATCTGCTCGGCCCGATTATGGGGACTGCAGCTCTTGTTATTTCCGGTGTTAATGGACCCGAACTCCCAACAGCTGTCTTGGATATATCTCAACTTTTAATTGGAGCTCACATTGGCATGATGATGAAGCCTGAAAAGCTATCCAATAAGACAAAAACCATGTCACTTGCTGCCTTAAGTGCCCTCCTGCTTATCGCGGGTTCGGTAATTCTAAGTTTTTTGATTATGCACCTGTTTCATTTTTCCCCTGCCACCAGCTTTTTGAGCCTGGCACCTGGCGGAATGGACCAGATGGCCATTATCGCCCATGAGACCGGGGCAAATTTAGCCATCGTAACAGGCTACCAGCTTTTTCGGTTATTTTTTATCTTTTTTGTAGTTCCCCCATTTTTAAAGTGGATCTTTTTTAAGTATAAGAAATTAGAATCATCAAACTAAAAAAGGGCTGCAAGCTGCAGTCCCTTCTTTGGCTATTAATCTAGTTAATGACAATGGCCTGTGACCCCATTAGCTCCCAGGCTTCTATAAACTGCTGTTTTGGCACCTTTTTATTTTTTGTGCCATAAGGATCGTTTATATAAATATTACCCTCATCATATCCTGTAATCGCTACACTATGCATCTGGAACGTGACATCAACTGGTCCGCCAGGTGTATTCCAGGTTTCAAATGATGCAGAGGGTGAAAGGCTTGCAGTTGTAATAATCCATACGGGTGACCCTTCTGCCACCTTTTCTAGCAGGACATCAAATGGCTTGCCAGTCAGGTTTTCTGCGCGGTCAGGAAAATACTTTTTCGCTAGTTCGAAAATCGGCCCCTGATAGACGCCTAATCCTGGCCCATCCTCCATATTCCCTACAAAGCCTTCATTAGGATTCCCGTATTCTCCGCCGCTATATCTAAGCGGAACACGTTTGATTTCCTCTGCTAATTTATTTTTGGAGACTCCAATGCCTTCATAATTTATGATCATTGCCAAACTTGTAATCTCACAGCCATTATATAGGCGGGGACTATCCATTTGATTGTACAATGGAACATCCAGAATCACCGCTTGCTTCTTGACTTCCTGCTTTACATGCGGGACATGTTTTGCTTCAGCATGCGGCACTGCTGCATAGTGAATTTCCTTTTGCTTCGATTGTTCACTGGTCCTCATTTTAATGCTCCCTAATGTCAGAGAAAAACCAATCCCTGCTGCAACAGATAAAGCCATAATTCTATTAGCCAATTTACCATACTCCCTTTTAATTCCTGCTGTTTTTAATTTTCTAGTTTGCTAAACTCATTGTTCATTGTGCCATACCCCGCCAGAGATGACAAATTGCTTGCTGACTGTGAATTTCTTCAGGTTTTTTGTCAAAATGCCGCATTATTGCTTTTTTCTGATGAAAATCGTCTTCTTTTGATAGCTTTTGTCAAGCGGCAGGAAAAAACAGGATAGCTTGCTGAATAGGTTAATTAGAAATTGTTTCGGAACTGACTTCCGAATCATTCAGAATCTATTTTTTGATGAAAGGGCTGAGTAAAATGGATACGCAATATATGAAGGCTTATACAATTAAAGAGGTTTCGAAAATGCTGAATGTGCCTCCTGGGACATTAAGGCAATGGGAAAAGGATTTAAACGGGCTTTTACTGATCCCCCGGTCAAAACAGGGTGCCCGATTCTATACAAACCATGAAATTGAATTGCTTGATAAAGTGAAGCAAATGCGCGATAAAAACCTGGGCAAAGAAATGATCCGCGAATTAATGCAAAAACATATGGACTATGATTCCGAAACAATTGCAGAAGCAAATGAAACCTCTTTGGCGGCAATAGATCAGGAAACAGCATTACATACAGAACATCCGTCAGTCATCGATGCTGAACAATTTATGACATTAATGGAAAGTTTCAAGGACAGTTTAATTGCAGATGTCAGAAATGAAATTCGCATCAGCATTCGAAAGGAAGTTTTAGACGAAGTGAAAAAAGAGGTTTCCAAAGGCTCATTGCATACTGTTAAAAGTCTGTCTGATTCGATCTATAAATCTGGCGAAAAAACAAAAGAAGAAATCGAAACACTGGCTGAAAGGATTGAGCAGGCATCGGATGATACTTCCGAGGCGTTCGGAACTCTTTCGAAGCGGGTTGGAAAGAGTACAAAGCGAACATCCGATCAGATTCATCATTTAACAAAAAAACTGGCAGAGTCCTCAGAAGCCTCTTCTGAAGAGTTCAAAACCATGATTCATTACATCTCCTCTTCTGCTGAGGTGACCAGCACCGAAATCAGTTCACTGATCGAAACGTTAAATACAGACAGGGAAATTTATATCGAAACCATTAATAAAGAACGCGAACAATACTGGCATGAGGTGAAGCAGCGGGAAGAAGTTTTTCAGGATATGATTGTTTCCTTCCGAAGTGCAGCTGCTGCACAGGAACCCGAGAAAAAATGGTGGAAGTTCTGGAAATAGGATATGTGAATCTTTTTGGTATGTGCTTTAGATGGACTAATAGGAAAATCTGCGGAGGCATCACAAACTAAGTGAATCCATCAGACAGTTCAAAAAGAACCAGGAGAATATGCTCTTCTCCTGGTTTTAGTTTTGCCTTCTTACAGGTACTATTCGGTTTGGTCTTTGATAAAAACACTTATTCTGGAGTCATACCTGTCATTCTGATATTGATCCGGGTTTAATATTTTTACCGTAAAAAATCTCGTCCATCTCTGTTGTAAGCCGATCGGTAATCTCTTCGACTTCCTGGGGACCAAGCTTATCTTTCGTATATCCAAACAAATAATTATCCAAATCGAAATCCCGAATCTTACATTTGGTATGAAAGGTGTGAGCCTGATAAATATTCACATCGATCATATCAAAATCTTCTTTTACCACATCAGGAATATAATTTTGAATCGAACTGATATCGTGGTCGATATAGAGTTTCTTCCCGTCTTTATCACGTGTAAATCCCCTGACTCTATAATCAATCGTCATGATGTCTGTATCAAAGGAATGAATAAGGTAGTTCAGTGCCTTCAGCGGGGAAATCTCTCCGCAGGTTGATACATCAATATCAGCTCTGAATGTGCTGATGCCTTCATCAGGGTGATATTCAGGATAAGTATGGACAGTTATATGGCTTTTATCCAGCTGCATAACCACATTATCAGGGAGTGGTCCTGGCGATTCATCATACGATTCATAAGGAACCTCTACAACTGGCCCCTCAGAAACAAGAACGGTTACACTTGCACCCTGGGGAACATAATCCTGCTGAGCCACATTTAACACATGTGCGCCAATAATGTCGGAAACATTTTTAAGTATTTTGGTTAGGCGCTCCGCACTGTATTGCTCATCGATATAATCTATATAGGCTTCACGCTCTTCCCTCGTCTTGGTATAACATACATCATACATATTAAAGCTCAATGACTTTGTCAGATTATTAAATCCATGGAGTTCGATTCTCTGTTCAGGTGTTAATTTCAACATGCTTCCCCCTTTGTAACTGCTCTGCTTCTGTTCATTTTTATAATTATGTTACCCAATCTATCCTTTTAAAAACGGAAAATATCTATTCAACATACCAAAGGGTTAGTGAATAAAACAAACGGGGTAGAAAAATAAGGAAGACTTCAATGTTTTGCAATTGCAGATTTTTAAATCTTATAATGAATGGGCATACCTTTGATATCGGGATGAAAGGTATATGGGAGGAGATTTTTTGAGGAAATTCTTAATAGTTTTTATTTTATTAGTTCTCGGTTTCGCCTTTTCACAGTCGGAGGGAAAACTGGCTGATGAATCGAAATCAGGAACTGTTATCGATAATATAAAATCTGATTTCCAGCTTTTCAAAGATAATGAGGAAATGATGGCTATATTGAATGGTGTGTTCGAAGAGGCACAAATTTGGGCAGATGAATTCTTACAGGTCATCGGGCAATACACTGGCGAGAAAAACCAAACTCCTGAGGAGCAAGCCCAAAAGCCTGTTTTGGAGGCTCCTGAAGAACAAACCTTTTCAATTCATAATATAGAAATTGGAGATGACAAAACGGAAATCGAAAGCAAGCTTGGCCCATCGAAACGTTCCTCCGCAAGTGAATTTGGAATAGACTGGCATGCTTATCATGATCGATATCAAAACTTCGTAATGGTCGCTTATGACAAGCAAGGGAAAGCTGCAGGCATCTATACTAATCAGGATCTTATTTCTTCATCAAAAGAGATTGCTTATGGAACTCCGAAGTCCTCAGTTTTGCAGCAGCTTGGAGATCCACTGGACAAAATGAGAAAAGGCTTTGTTATCTATCAGCTTGAAGAGAATCGGGATTATGACCTATACGAATTGGATGGGAATTATGTAACCATTTTCTATGATAAGCATCGTGATAATACGGTGACCTCTATCCGAATTATCAGTAAATCACTTGAAGATCAAAAAGATTCCTTTTATGCTAGTCCCAGCAGCACTCTAAAGGAAGGATTTGAATATCAGCTTTTCGATATTACAAATGCCGAGAGAGTGAATCACGGAGTGCCTGTGCTCGAGTGGGATGATACTGTTAAGGAAACGGCGCGAAAGCACAGCAGCGACATGGCGGAAAACAATTATTTTGATCACACCAACCTGCAGGGCCTATCTCCTTTTGACAGAATGCAAGCAGATGAAGTTTCGTTTATGGTTGCTGGAGAAAACCTTGCTTCCGGTCAATTCAGCAGTATATTTGCTCATGAAGGGCTAATGAACTCATTGGGCCACCGTAAAAATATTCTGCGTGGAGACTATGAATATTTAGGTGTTGGCGTAGCTTTTAATTCTAAGTCACAGCCTTACTATACGGAAAATTTTTATGCCAAATGACAAAGCTCACGCTATTGCAGGAGCTTTTACCTTGCTGACATTGCATTAAAAGCAGACATGCAGCCCCATGACATCCAGTCTTTTAACATTTACTCCTTTCTTGCATACCATATATCATCCTAATTAAAACTATGGAGACGAAGGTGAGATAGATGGCAGTTGTAAAGGCACGGGAAGAAGATATAGATTTACTGGCCCGCCTCCTTCGGGCTGAGGCTGAAGGAGAGGGAGAGCAGGGCATGCTTATGGTCGGAAATGTTGGGATTAACAGAATTCGGGGTAATTGCTCCGATTTCACAGGAATTCGAACCATACCTCAAATGATTTATCAGCCGCATGCTTTTGAGGCTGTACAGAAGGGCTATTTTTATCAGAGGGCGAGAGAAGTGGAAAAAAGGCTTGCACGGAGGGCTGTCCAAGGAGAGCGGGTTTGGCCATCTAAGTTTTCTCTTTGGTATTTCAGACCTCCTGGGGAATGTCCACCCACATGGTATAATCAGCCGTTTGCGGGAAAATATAAGCTGCATTGCTTCTATGAGCCTACTGGAGAAGAATGTTCCAACATTTACAATACGTTTTAAAAAGAATCCCTGCCACTTGATTTTGGCGGGGATTCCTCATGAAAAATTAGATTGCAAGATCAATTAGAATGCCTTTTTTTACATAGTCGATTATTTTCCCTGCTTCGTCAAATGCTCTTTTTTTTCCATATGGATTCTGCTGCCATTGTTCCTTCCCGGTTGCACCATCATCAGCATAAACTAGAGAATATTGAATCCACTTTGGCATAAATGTCATTAATGTCAAGTGCATCCTTCTCATGTGAAAAGGAGCCGTCACAATAATGATATTCGATATGTTCTCCAGACCGCACATCCGATCCATGAACAGCATAGAGGCGAGTACATTTTCTTTTGTATGGAGAGATATATTTTCAATGAAAATGTCCCTTGCAGGAATTCCATACTCGATTGCTTTTTTCATTAAAAACTCTGCTTCAGTCAACTCATTCCCAGGCCATTTCACACCACCGGAGAAAAGCAGCTTTTTCGCCCTGCCTTCATGATAAAGTCTAATGGCTTCAGGCAACCGATATTCTGCTGCTTTGCTGCTTCCAGGAACAAAGATTAAATCCCCTTTTTGCAGATTATCCTCAATCCCATAGTACAGCAGCTTGGAGACATCATCCTCATTAAAATGACTGGGGCTGAATTCTGAAATTTTCACAAATCTTCCCCCTTTCGTTCGCAGCTATTCAACTGCCTTTATCGCAGTCTAACGGTTAGTAAGCCCCCCCTTCAAGACTCAGAGGAATCGAAAGAGGATATAGGAGAATCAAACTGCCCGTATAGGCCCGATTTGTTCAACTAACAATCAGAAGGGAAAAACACCCCGCTGATTAAAGTTTCACTTTATTATACTATTCATTAAGGACAAGAGCTCTACATATATATGCCTAGTCAAAAAGAAAAAGCAGCGGAAATCCGCTGCTTTAGGTTAGAATGTTTTCGCTTTGTCTTTTGCACGGGCAATGGCATCTGCTTTGATTTCCTCAGCTTTATCTGGCATTGCATTGTGCCCTTCAACAAACAGACCCTCGAATGAAGGAACACCGAAGAATTGCATTAATACTGTCAGGTAGCGGTGGCCCATTTCCATTTCTGCTGCAGGTCCTTCGGAATAGATGCCTCCACGCGCTTGGATGTGAATAGCTTTTTTGTCAGTCAATAATCCAATTGGGCCTTCAGCCGAATACTTAAATGTCTTGCCGGCTACTGACACAGAATCAAGATACGCTTTCATGACTGGAGGGAATGAGAAGTTCCAAAGCGGTGTAACAAACACATATTTATCGGCAGCAACAAACTGTTCGCTTAGTTCGGATAAACGGCCTACTTTTGCCTTTTCATCTTCAGACAGCTCCTCAAATCCCTTTCCGGACTGAAGTTTACCCCATCCGCTGAAAACATCCACATCAATTTGCGGGATATTTTCCTTGTATAAATCAATATGAACGATTTCGTCATTTGAATTAGATTCCTTGTATGAATCAATAAAAGCCTTTCCTGCTGCCATACTATATGACACCTTATCATCATGAGGGTGTGCTGTAATATACAAAACCTGAGCCATAATTCTATCACCTTTCCATTTTGAATTGACATTTTAGTTTGAATCAGAAATAAAGTATGTATTCATCCTGCAGTATGAATCTTTTTATTTTCAATTCGAGATAATCATATTCAAAATAAAATAGAAAATCAAGTCATCTGCTCATACCTCTTTCATTACCCATCTTATTTGAAAAATAATCCTTCTTGAAAAATAAAAAAGACCCAGTAGGGTCCTCATTTATTCCTGTTCATCAGGTGAATATGGATTGCGGCCAATATTTTTTCTCATTTCTTCTGTCAGTTCAAATGGGAGGCTTGAGTTTGTTTCGTCTTTTTTTTCATAGTTCATTTGTACACTGCCGTCATAATGGAATGGTTTATTTTCCATGAAAAGATCACCCCAAACAGTTAATTGTTATTTTATTATATACTAAAATAGACCTATTTTATCAGAAAATAACAAAATTTATATAATTATTTTCCTGCTCCTATTGTCTCCTATTTCCTGCTGTTTTTATTCTAAATTCTTTATTTGTAAAAATAAAAGAAGCATTATTTCTAATTGGAAATAATGCTCAGCTGCCATCAAGGAGTCTTTTTCTTAATTTCGACCAGTTTTAGCCTATTGTCTTCAATTGATTTTATTTCAAAATGCAGGTGAATGGAATCGCTTTATCATCTTATCCCGATTATTGTTCACTTTTGTGAATCGAAAGGAATGCATCCTCCAGTGAAGTGCATCTGTATTCTTTATATACTTGATTAAGTGTTCCATAAAATATTAACTTCCCATTAAATAAGATGATTAGTTTGTCTGCGATTTCAATGGCGTCCCTCATGATATGGCTGCTGACAATGATCGTTTTATTCTTCTCTTTCAGTTCCTTAATAATCTTCTTCAGCTGAATTACCCAATAGGGATCCAATCCATCTGTCGGTTCATCGAGTATATAGATATCCGTGTCCGCCAGCAGGCACTGGGCGAGATTAAGCCGCTGAGACATCCCTTTTGAGAATCCTCCAGCTTTCTGGTTCCGCTCGCTCCACAAACCTGTTTTTTCTAGTACGAATTTAATCGATTCCTTGTTCTTATTTAAAAATTGCCCATAATAACCGAGAATTTCATATGGTGTAAGTTCCGATGGGAAAATCATTTGGTCAGGCATGTAAGCAAAGGGTCTTTTCTGTTTCGAATGAAACACAACACTCCCTTTGGTCGGGTTTTCGACACCTGTAAGCAATTTAATCATCGTGCTTTTTCCCGCTCCATTCCCCCCGCATAAGACAATACACTCTCCTTTTTCAATACGCAGACCCATCGATGCCAATGCAGTCTTTTTTTTATAAGCTTTGGACAAATCCTTCAATTCCAATATCAACTTATATACCCCTTTTCTTTAAAAACTGGGATGATGATGTGAAGGTAATCAGAATGATTATCGTAATTGAAAATACAAGCGCAAGTGTTAGAGCTCCATTTGTACCCCAGTTCTCAATAATTAAATATTCCGGCCCAAATACATATTCTGAATTCAATTTTGATATCGACCATACCCGGACTGATTCAACTGGATTAAGCAGTATAAATAGAAACAGGCTGATTTGCTTATATGAAAAAGGTATCCAGTCAATGACTGAAAAAATGATGAATTCATATACAAATACAATAATGATCCAGAAAAACATTGCTAAAGACAGCCCTTGCATCCTTGTCCTGGAAATAGTCCCAATCAGTAAGGATACAGCTGAGAATACAAGGATTAACAGGATATTTACGAGAAGAAACACCTGATAGATGTGTGCTTCAAAAGAACTTCCCGCCAAAGATAAAATTAAGCCAAATAAGCCATATGACACGCCTATTACAAAAAATAAACAGAGGACTAACGACAGGAATTTACTGATCAGATAATAGAATGAAGAAGCTTGATAGGTTCTGTATAAAGATAATCTTCCATTTTCTTTATCGGCAATAATGGAAGTGCCGCCGAGTATCATGCATATGATCGGAATCATCCATAAAGACAGATTCATCAGCATGGCGATGGAACGATTATAGGCAGATTGGCTAAACTCTGCTTTTCCTTCTTCTTCCTGCTTTATTTCTTTTAGACCGTAATATTCCGGATTAACACCCATTGTTTCAATATTAGCATTAACTTTTTCCAGACCATATGAAACTTCAGCCGGATCAGATTTTACTGATTGAAGTCCATAAACGTAAAGAAGTCCTGAGAGGAAGAAAAAAAGAACTATAAAGTTGAAAAGCCACCTGCTTCTTAAGAGCAGCCGAAGTTCATGCTTAGTCATAGGATACATTAATACGGGTTTCATTTTGATTCCTCCTCGTATAGAGGTCCAGCAATCCCTTAATGACTGTGATCCATTCCCTTTCTTTTAAAGCTCGTAATATCTGCCTTTAAAAGCTCTTCCTTGGAATAAGCTGTTCCTCCGTGCTTTTCCCCAAAACCCTCTGCTTTCTCCAATGATTCAAAAGCTGCAATTCCATAGCTCATTGGGCTTTCTATATCGCTGTTCTGGATAAAAGAACTAGTATCAAATGAAATCCATTCCTTGCTGAGATAATCATGCACAAAGGCTGCTTCATATTCAGGGTTCTCAGTCTGTAAATATTGTGTCATGCAGCCGATATCATCAAACAGGACAGGCTCCCCGTTTTTCAAAATGAGCTGAGCTGCGGATTCCAGCTCTTCAATACCCATATTACAGTTATCACAGGTATCATGATTTGTCTTTATTTCTGCTGGTTCGGATGCTGCCGCGGAACATGCAGTCAAAAAAATCACCGGAGCAAACATAAGGAGTATAGTTCTATACTTCATTGTTCTTCCTCCCATATTTTAAAATAAGCAAACTTGCAATAAGGATCAGGAAAAAGAATAGCATTAAAGGAATTTCATAGTTCTTATTCGTAAAATTTTTTTCAGATTTGATTTCTTTCTGTTCCAATGGCGCAGGTTTAATAAGGGGTGACTCATCTATGATAAATGTGTCTGATGGAATCGGAGTGTACTGTTCGATCATATTCCATAGCTCTACGGCCGGACTTTGATAAAACACCTGCAATAAAGGCTCTGCATCTGCCATCTGATAAAAAACGTCTCCGCTTTTATAAGGAAAGTCCACCTTATGGTCATTATCTAAATTTAATGAATCATGATCATCGAAATAGTTGCCATAATGGTCTTTACTAAAAACATTCCTGTTATCCTTTTCTGTGATGACTTGTCTTGTATTCCCGGAAAAATTATTAAAATAAATGGTGTTTTCATTAGAATTTTCTCCAATTTCCAGACCGGTATCATTTTGCAGAAAAGCATTAAATTCTAATCTGTTCCTCTGTGCATTCTCTAGAATGATTCCCTTGAAGTTGCCTTTCACAATATTGGAAGCAATTTTTGAATCAAACGTGTCATACATAAAGATCCCTGCTCCACCTGTCTTTGTATTTTTATGGAAAAAATTTTCCAGAATAATAACCTCATAGCTTTGCATGATCATTAAGCCATTTATGCTTTCGGTTACCTGGTTGTCTGCTATTAAAACATTGCGGGAATCCATCGTATGCACGCCATATCGTGCTCTGGACATGATATTGCCCTTGACTTCACAGAAATCTGAATAAGAGACATAAACACCGTCCTGTGTGTTATAGAAGTAGTTATCTCTTACTGCTGTATTGGGAGCTTCGGCTAAATAAATGCCATAGCCTTTGTGCTGATTCATGCCATTGAAGCTTGTAATAAGGTTGTTTTCAAACCTATGTCCATAGGAATTCCTTGCATGGATGCCATGAAATAAATTTTTTAGGGCTATATGATGAAGATAGGCACGGTCTCCTTTCACATAAATGCCGGCATCCTGAGATCCGCTTCCCTCAATTTCCAGATTTTCAACAATGACATCATCTGCTGCTATCGTAAGGACATTGCCTTTTTCTGTTCCTATTATTCTTGTTCCTTTTTCGCCAGTAATATGAATCTTTCTTTCTATTGAAAAATTTCCTTTATATAGTCCAGATTCTAATTTTATTGCTGATATCTTTGGATTTGCCAATGCTTCTCTCAGCTCATTTGGTGATGCTGCTGTCAGTTCCTGAGCAGAAGCTTTTCCGGCCAGGAACAAACTGAAAAATAGCAGAAAACATCCGATTTTTTTGTACACTCCGCACTCACCTGCCCGGAAATATGCGTTCTGGCTATCTATTTAGGCTACACAGACAGCCAGAAAAGGGGATTCCATTTATATTTTTTTTCTTTTATAATTTATTATAAGTTGAGTTTTATTTATATTTAATGGCTCATTGTAGCCTTGCCGTCGTCTTCACCTGTCTCAGTTACCTTTAGCGTGGCGACGGCTCCTTTTTGTGCATGGTTAAACTGGTGTGTAACAATTGGATAGCTTCCAGCCTTGGTTACTGTAAATTCAACAACTGCACCGCCGCTTGCAGGGAGCATGACTGTCTGCAGCCCTTTATAGCGGTTAAAAGGATTCCCATCAATGTATACGTCATCAAACACTGTACCAACCACATGGAAAGAGCTTACTTCGTTTGGTCCCACATTATTTACATATAACCTCACTTTATCTCCTACTTTAGCCAAAAGGGGTTTATCTTTAAGTGTGAACGTATCCCCATTAGTGTTAGGGTCACCTTCTTTTAAAGCCTTAGTTGAGAATACCACATGACTTGGAACTCCATTTGTAAAATCCTCAAGATCGTTGTACTTATACCACTCGTTTTGAATGATTGTATATTCCCTATCAATCTCTTTATCAGTAGGATAGCCATCTTTCGGTTTTACAATTATGGTTCCGTGCATTCCATTTGCTATATGTGATAATACCGGTGAAGTTCCGCAATGATACATAAATACGCCTGGTTTATTTGCAGGGTAACTGAACGTTCCCGTTTCATTAGGCTGGACATTGGAGAAGTCTTTGGAAGGAGCAGCGTGTACAGCGTGGAAATCCATGCTGTGAGGTATAGCTGGATCCATGTTTTTTAAGGTGAAATTTATTGTGTCCCCTTCATTCACGACGACTACAGGGCCTGGGGCCTCACCATTAAATGTCCATGCCTTATAGAATTTTCCCTTGTCAATTTCAATATCAGTGATTTGTGAAGTCATTTCCACATTCACTTCATTTTCCCCGACTCTTTCAATTTTTAATGGAATGGGTTCCTGATTTAAGTCCTTATGCGGAGCGATTGCTTCAGACTGGTTTGTTTCTGCTGCCAGAACCTTTTCCTCGATTTCTAGTGGACTTTCAGGTGCAGCCCCCTGGCTGCAGCCTGTTATTAGACCTATGCCTATAGCGAAAGTAAACAGATATTTTACTCCTTTTTTCATTTTTATTTCCTCCTTATTATCGATTGGTTTATCTGCTTTTATCATATGGTAAACATGGACTGAATTTGGTGATTTTTCTCACAAGACTTTGAAATTCTGTGAAGAGTTTGTGAATTAGTGATCGAAGTTTTACAGGTTATATCTTTTATATTTTTTTACTCCGAAAGGCGATTTTTAAATCTACACTCGCCTTAGTCTGCAATCAGCCGGGCCATAAAAGTTAATTAGCTCCTTCCCAGGCAAATTAATAGACAATTTACAACTATATTACTTTGTAAAAAAATTTTCCTATCTATCTCAAATCGTTTATAATCATTAAATGGAGTTATTTGTATCAGCAGAGTAAAAGGAGAATTAAACAGCTATGGATTTTATTATGATATTGAAAGCAATAATATTGGGATTTGTTGAAGGAATGACGGAGTTTGCTCCAGTGTCTTCTACGGGGCATATGATTATCGTGGATGATATGTGGCTTAATACAAAAGAGTTTTTAACCAAGTATGAAGCCAATACGTTTAAAGTAGTCATTCAGCTTGGATCCATTTTAGCAGTTGTGATCATTTTCAAAGATCGCTTCATTGAATTGCTGGGTCTTGGAGGGCGAGGTAAAAACTCTGAAGAAAAACAAAGCAGGCTAAAATTATCTCAGGTTATAGTCGGGTTAATTCCTGCAGGGGTTCTTGGCGTTTTGTTTGAAGATTACATTGATGAACATCTTTTTTCAACCGAGACAGTACTGATTGGATTGGTAATTGGTGCATTTCTTATGATTTTTGCTGATATCTTTGGAGGCAAAAACCCGAAAACAGTCTCTGTTGATCAAATCACCTATAAACAGGCTTTATCTATCGGTTTGATTCAGTGCTTCTCTCTTTGGCCAGGGTTTTCTCGTTCAGGTTCAACCATTTCAGGCGGAGTGCTGCTGGGCCTGTCACACCGTGCTGCAGCAGATTTTACTTTTATCATGGCTGTGCCAATCATGGCGGGTGCGAGTTTTCTATCATTAATAAAAAATCTTGAATACTTTTCAGTTGATGCGCTTCCTTTCTTTATTGCCGGGTTTATCAGTGCATTTGTTTTTGCCTTAATTTCGATCCGTTTCTTCTTGAAGATTATCGGCAAGATTAAACTTATTCCTTTTGCCATCTACAGAATTGTACTGGCAGGGGTTATTTATTTCATTTTCTTATAAAAAATTAACCCGGGCTATATTCAGCCCGGGTTTTTGTGTTTAAAATAAATTTTTAAAGAAGTTGAAAATTAACCGCGGAATCCACTGTATGATTCGAAAAAGAAATGAGGAAACAATTGAAAGGAGCTCGTACATAATTTCGCGAAGCAGCCCTGGTTTTCTTGTTTCTTTTTTATTGATGGAATTTCCCGCCTTCCTATTTATGGTCTCCTTCATTTTTTAAATCGTCGACAATGCGTTCGGCTGCTTTTCGGTATAAGTTGCTCATATGAACTAGTGAAGATGCCAGCAGGACTTTTTCAAGCTCAGCTGACTGATCTTCATTAAGCCCCTTTACTTCCTCTGCTGCCCTGCCTGCCTGATTTTCCAGATCATTCTTAAATGCGTCGACATTACGTTTTGTTAAGTCGAGATATAGCTCATAGAAATGGTCCAGGTCCATCTTACCTTCTTCTGTTCCAGTGTTGACGCCATTTAATAGGCTTTTAATATCGTTTATGGACAATGCCCCTTTTAGCTGATAAATGAGAGCAATTAAAATAAGGTGTTCTTTGGAATATTTTTTATTTTTGACAGGAAAAAACAATTTCCCTTTTGCATAGTTATTAATCATTGTCTTTGTCAGCACTTTTTCCTCTTCGTTTCTTGTCGTGCTGGCAAATGCATTCTCAAATAGCTGGATCACTTGATCCATATATAATTCTATGTGCGGGATATCTTCCAATTTAATTTGATTTTCCGCAATGAGCTTTTCCAGTTCCATATAAATCCCTCAAATCCTCACCAGTAGTTATGTAAATTCTACTTAAAAAAGTGTGAGTTGTAAATATTGACTAGATATTGTTTTGTGTATATTATAATATGTAGTTATAAAAACTACATAATAGAACATTAGGAGGAGATTATTGTGAATTCATACATACGGGAGCCCATAAATGGACTAACCCATTTAGCTGGTGCGATTTTATCCTTTGCCGGCCTGCTTGCCATGGTTATCAAAGCTTCACTGTCTGCTTCTTCACCGCTTAGCATTACAGCTGTTGCTATTTTCGGAATCAGCTTGATGCTTCTCTATTCAGCATCTGCCACCTATCATATGGTGATAGCAAAAGATAAAGTCATTGCCTTTTTAAGAAAGCTTGATCATTCCATGATTTATGTATTGATTGCAGGATCCTATACACCTTTTTGCCTCATCACATTAAATGGTGTTACAGGCTGGGTGCTGTTTTCCATTGTTAGTGCCGTTGCTTTATCAGGCATCCTTTTTAAAATGATCTGGTTCAATTGCCCCCGCTGGCTATCAACAGCTTTATACATTGCTATGGGATGGATTATCGTGTTCGCCTTTTCTCCTCTTTCTGAATCTTTAAGTTCTCCAGGTGTTCTGCTGCTTTTGCTGGGAGGCATTTTTTACACAATTGGCGGTGTAATTTATGCGGTTAAACCCAAATTTTTGGAGTTCAAACATTTGGGGTTTCATGAGATATTTCATATTTTTATTATGATGGGAAGCATGGCTCATTTTCTTTGTGTGTTTATGTATGTTCTTTAGCCATATATATTTATTAAGCATGTAATTGGCACCCTTTCTCAATCTATAGGGTGCCTTCGTTTTAATATAGTTTATTTACTTAAATTTTTTCTCCATTTATAGGCGAGATTCTCACTCAAAATCCACCATTGTTCCGTATGCTAATTTTGAGGAATTATTTAAAGGGAGTGAGAATCGATGTTTAAGTATAGTCATCAGGATGATAAAGATGAAAGCAGCTGCTGCCATGGTGATGATAAACATAGGGACTGGAAAGACGATGAAAGCAGTGACGACTGCCATGATAAGGAAAAGAAAGAGAAGGATAAGGATAAAAAAGATGATAAGGATAAAAAGGATGGTAAAGACAAAAAAGATCATCATAAACACCCTACACATCATAAAGTATGCGTAAGGGAAGTCTTAGCAGCCATTCTTAACGCTCAGAAAAAAGCGAAGCGTGAAGATGAATGTAAAACATCTTGCAATGAATCTATAAAAGAGCTTTTGGGAGAATCTAAAAAGCCAAAGAAAAATGCCATTCCTTTCATTCTTTATAATGAAGAAGCTGAACCTTTTAAAGCTAGTGGTGTAACCATCTTCAGCCACTCTAAGCAAAAGAAGTTTGCATGTATCGAATCGTTTATTTTCAGAATCAAAGATCTCGATGGTAAATGTGCCGTCCTTGAACTATTAACCTTCAAATCCGGAAAATGTTCCAAAGATCTCTTCAAAAAGAGTATCTGTTCTCCATGCAGCCAAATTGACTGTGAGGATGTCTCTGATCTAATGGGGACGGGTATTTGTATTACTGTAGATCTTTCCTGTTTCTGTGCTGTTACCTGCTTTCCTGCTGTGCGTTTATAAGTATGAACCAAGCAGCATGTTGGGAAAAAGTAAAAAAGGTGTACCTTCCATATTGGTGCACCTTTTTACATAGCTAATAATTATTAGCCGCCAAATGCCTCTAATACATCTTCTACCTCAATCAAATCAAGGTTAGATGTATCGTTTACTTGTGCAGGTCCATTTCTAATTTGACCATTCCCTCTTGGGAGATAACCCATTTGCATCATTCTTTTAATTTCTCTTATTTCTTCGAGGAGTAAAGTGCTGCCGTTACTTATACTCTTTGGCTGCAAATAGCTATTTAGAGCTGTTAAAACCAAATGAATAAGAGTACTATTGTTTGAGTGATATTCTATTTGTTCCAGAACCGTTGGTAATACCTCAATGGATTCGCCGGTTCTTACATCAATGAATTTGTCAGGAAGAGTAAGAGCAGTCTTATTAACATAGTCTGTATATGTCCTGAACATTTCCATCATCCTTAACCTTTAGTGGAAATTACGTGATTTCCTTGTACTTTCTTTAACTGATTCATTTTAGCCAAAATCATTAAACCCTGAACATTTAACTTTTCCATGTCCTGCGGAAACATTAGTTCAATTGGCCGGCCCCTTTCATTCCACCTTACTGCTGCTTCCTGGATTTGCTTCCGTGCCAATTTCGCTGCTCCCCCGACTGCAATATAGCGGACAGCTCCTTTAATTTCTGTTGTACTGCTTCTCACACGATCAAAATGCTCAAGATACTTAATAGCCATGGATTTTAACTGAGGGATAATATATTTGCTGATATCCTTTCTTACACCTGCAAAAGGCTCAACATACCATTCTGATTGACCGGCAGCCAATTTTTCCTCCAATTCAGCCCGTGAATCAAATCGGAACATTTCCTTTTTGCTTACCCTTTGGATAATATTATCAAGAAATTGGTTGATGCCGAATGGTTCTCCCTCTACAGATGCTACAGGCTTATTATTTTTGATTCCCACAAAATCCACAGAGTCTCCCCCGAGATCCCCGATTATGATTCCTTTTATTGATTCTTTAACAAGTTCTTCATTCCTTACTTCGAGAGTTTCTTGATCTCTTGTTAACCCCAGGTATGCACAGGCTCCTTCAGCCCCAACAATAATATTTTTAATTTCTAATTTAACTACTAATTCTTTTGGTTCCTGCACTCCGGGCACTTTATGAAAAATAACTGTATGTGTACCTGCCAGCTTATCTTTTAATCGTGATTTTCTTTCTTTATACTGAGTCGTTGGAAGTGAAACAGCTAATTGGTCAATAGAATAATGTATTTCTGTTTCTTCAGGAGACTGAAGCAATGCATGATAGGCTGCCATACCAAACAACAGCAAATAGGTTCTGTCTTCATCTACTTTTTGGTTGTTAAATGCAGTTAGACTAACATCTCTTTGTCTGGCAGCTCCTTTGCCAATATAGAAAATTTCTCTTTTATCAATCACTGCCGGGCTTTTGACTTCTACAATAAGGTTCTCTTCCAGCACGATATCTTCATCATCATATGGCTTTTCGTAAAATTCTTCATCAAACAGGGCAATCGCATTTGGCAGCTGATATTCTGAAAGGATTCCATTATCTGACGCTAAAGCTTTATACCAGCTGTTTCCAATATCTACAGCAAGAAAATTTTGTTTTTCCATAGATTCCTCACTCCTCCTTCTGAATCCTATGCATGATAGGAGTCCAAATGTGCCCGTACTTTTATAAATTTTTTTAGACTAATATAGAATAATTAGCCAAATTTCCACGTTTGTACTACTGCAAATATCCATATAAACGCATAGGATAACATGAACCTAAAATCAAAGGGAGGAAATAAAGAATGGATAAGAATAAAAAATGTATAGATTTAAATGTTTCTGCATCTGTAGAACAATGTGAAAGTGTATCAACCGGGGGACCGCCAACTACACCAGTTGGAGAAAGAATAATAAGAGTTCCTGTTGTACTGGCAGAAAGATTGGTAAGTACCAGCCTCGTGGCAAATATTCATTTTCCAGATCCTGTGCTGGAAATTAAAGATATTAAAAAGCTAGTAAAGATTGTTCAATGCCGTCTTCTGCTGCCATCAATCCCAGCTGATTCAATGAATCTATTCCCGCAAAGAGATTTAAATTTATTTCTTAAAGGATTTGTTCGCAAAAATATTCAATATGCAACTCCGTGTCCAAATTCTTCTAGCAGTTGTGTTTCATCAGAAATTAGATCCTTAACAGTTGATGTTCCTTTTGAATGTGTGACTAGAATCCCAGCAGGCGATTTCGCCCCACCATTCACACCACCACAGCTGCCGATCCAAAATACAAGAAACGAATTTGATTTCTTTAGAGCTCAAGATTTAGGCAAGGGATTCCCTGAAAAAGACCATTTCCTTTCAAATGATTTATCTCAATTTCATCAAGTAAGTACTCAATTCTACAATCAGCTTCCATTCTGTGAACTAATTTCAAGCCGAATCACTGAATGGGATGAAGCTATTGACAGGGAACCCCTACCTGGCTCTGGACCATTAAAAGAAGGAACATTTACAACTATAGTGGAAAAAATGTTCTTAGAGTTCACTGTTAAGGTTATGCAAAATCAGCAAGTTCGAGTGGATGTTCAATAATAATCAAATTAAGAATCCGCTCAACTTTGGCGAGTGGGATAGGATTCTCCAAGGCAATATCATGATTCTTTTGGAATCAAGGTATTGCTTTTTTTTGATTATGTCTTTCAAAATAATATATTCAATAGTTATGAAATTGACAAAAATAAAAATACATAGTGCCTTCACACTTTATTTTTTCCTGTTTTTTATGGAGTGGTACCTCCATTTCCGCAAATGCCCATGGGTAAACGCCCAAACATGGACGTTTATCATGCATAGGATGCAATATCTTGATTTTAGGAGGACCCCAAATGTCAGATAAACATAAAGATCATAAAAACCATGAATGCCAAGTAAAAACTACTCATTGTAATTGTGAAAGCCGTGAACACCACCATCCGCAGGTATCTATTGGAAAAATAGTGGCAAAGGTTCCAGTTGTCCTAGCTGAACTTACACTTCAAATAAATGTGGATGCTATTATAACCTTTCCAGAACCAGTGCTGGAAATAAAAGATATCAAAAAACATGTAAAATTAACTCAATGCAGATTGCTGCTCCCTACCAACAAGTTATTTATAAAAGGATTTGTGAGGAAAAATATTCAATATGCAAGTCCGAGCCCGGAGATTGAACCCAGCACGTCGAAATCTGTTGCTTCCGATATTCATTCATTCACGACAGATATTCCATTTCAGTGCACAACAGAGATTAAGAAGTTCTTAACCTGTCCTGTTATGCCTAAGACGAATAAGCGCAATGAATTTGATTTCCTGGTTTCACAGCCTCTCCCATCAGGCTTCCCGGAAAAAGATGAATTGCAGTCAAATGATCTTTCCCAATTCCACCAGGAAAGCAAGCAATTTTACAATGAATTGCCTTTCTGTGAGTTAATTTCGAGTAAGATTATTGAATGGGATGAAGCAATTGATCGGGAGCCGCTGCCAACCTCATCTCCCCTGGGAGAAGGATTTTTTACAAAAGTAGAAGAGAAAATGGTTCTTGATATTGACCTTAAAGTACTCCAAAACCAACAAATACGAGTAGCTTCGACTACCAATGATGATTGCTGTGACTGCTGTGATTAAGATTCTTACAGGAATCTCAAAGTAAGGAGGGGATTGGAGAGAATGGTTTGGATACCAATATCTTCCATTTAATATGAATAATATGAATGATGCCTATAACCGTATTTACGGCTTCCATGAAAGAATTCCTTCAATAGAAGAACGGAACAATAAACCTGATCCTCTCTCTTTTTCGCAGAAGGATAAGTTTAAGGGTCCACTGAAAAACCAGAAGATAAATACCAGGGAGCAGACATCTGCTCCTGGAAATTCATCAAGTAAAAGCGGATCTAAACCTTTCATATTGCCGCCGCCAAAAATAGAAGCACAGCAGTTAATTCGAAGACCGAGAGATTCAAAAAAAGCAAGCAAAAATAAAGTTCCAGAGAATAAAAAAATGATTGAGGAAAAGAAGAACCAAAAAAATGAAGTGAACACGAACTCTTCAGACAAATCTTGGATAGATAATAAGGGCAAAGCCTCTTACATGCTGACTCCATTCTCTCCAAGGCTTTCCTGGTCTCCAACACTCCCTGAAGAAAGTTCAGCCGGAAGAACTCAGTTCTATTTAAAGGATATATCTGCTTCTGAAGGAGCTGAGGAAGTTTTTTCAAATTTAGAGCTGAACGATCGTCAGTTTGTTCATGATGAAAATCCAAAGGAGAATACTCCCTCCATTGAGGAATCGCATCCTTATTCAGCCGATTATATGGCTGATAAAAGGAATGGAAACAGTAAAGAACTTGACAATAGTTCCTTATTGGAGCAAGAATTTCTTTTGATGCTGCAAGGAAAAGAATCAGAAAGATCGGAGAGTTCAGATACTCCTGTTGAAAGATTATCTTTTTTTGAAAATAAACTAACCAGCGATGCGGAATCAGAGTCGCAGGATTATTTAGCTGCTCCTACAGAGGAGGAACTTCCCCTCGTGGAAAAATTTTTTTCAATGCTTTATGAATCCTCCTCTGAGGAAGTACTTCGATTATCTCTAAATAATCATCCCCCTTCGCAGCAGGATGAAGTTTTTTCAGTGATGTCAGATTTGTATTCAGAAGAAGAAGAATCCTCTGCAGAGAAACATGACTCTCTTGACAATTATCTAATGGACGAAGAGGAATCATCTGCTGCAAAAGACATAAATTCAGATGATAATCATGGAAATACCCTTGATGCCAATGAAGAAACATCTTCATTTGACAGCCATCAGCCAGATGAAAAAGACCAGCACTTATCACAGGAAGATGTGTACCTTGAGACAGATGAATCCGGACTGCCAGAAGATAATGACTCGGCTCCATATAAAGGCGAATTCTCATTCTTATTGGAAAAAGCCTATTCAATACTAGAGGATTTACATCCAGAAAATAATGATTTTCAAGGTTTTCAGGGATATGACGATATAGAACAATCTTTAAAAATGCAAGAAACATTTTCGAATCTTCTCCAAAAAGCCCATGAGTCAAAAAAGAAGAACAAAAATATGATTACAGAATCTGATGAAAATCTCAAAAAGGTCTCAGACTTGCTTGAAAATTTTTCTCGCATCCTTAATACAGATAATGAAGAATCATCTTCAGCGCTGGAGGATCTGGGTATAGCTGATAATGAGTTACCTTCATGTGAGCTTGAGTCAGATTGTCAGGATAGTTCATGCTATTCAGCTTTAGGGGAAAAAAATGCAGAATTTCTGGGTATGAATGAGGAAGAGTCCTCTTCACGAGAAAAATTCTTTTCGGATCTTGAAGATTCTTCTTCTCATCCAGAATCCAAATACAGGGATTATGTAGAATCATCATCAGAATGTACAGAAAGCACCAGTGAAACTACTGCTCTTGAGGATGCTTTTGATCAGAAATTCTGTCCTGACGAACCGAGCGAAGAAAATCCATGCCATTCAACTCACACTAAGAAATGCTTGCCGAAAGTCTTAATGCCGACTGTGAAAGTACCCGTTCTTGTGGATAAGCTGAACATTGAAATAGACATTTTTGATACCTTCCCTATCCATTTGCCAATTAAGAACATCACCAAATTGGAATGGTCCATTCAAACACTGGAAACAAATGTTATTCTCCCTTCGGATGTTATTTTTTTAAAAGGAACACTTTTAGCGGATCTTGAATATGTAGATAATGCTGCTGGAGGTTCTCTTCATACAATTAAAATACCTGTAAAATGGGATAAAACGGCAGATGCGGATTGGCTCTACCCTCCAGAAATGCCAATAACAAGCTTCCAAAAGGAATATTCCTTTAAGACAGATGACGGTCAGGGTATAAGTTCGCATTATGAAGCCGCTCAGTATTTTTCAGAAAAAATAGAGGCCCAATTACAAAGTATTCATTTTGTATGGCACAATGATATTATAGAGAATGAAAAATCAGAGGTCGATATTCAGGGAAGAGCGATTCTGGAAATTGATCTACTCCAGAAGCAGTATGTGGATCTTAATTTAGCATAAATAATTCATTATAATAAAGGGTGCCAAAAATAAGGCACCCTTTTCCGCATTTATCTGCGGCGAGTAATTTTTTTAAATTTTGCGGCCATAGCCTCTGCGCCTGTTGAGCCATTTGGAGAAGGTTCTGCAACTTGCTGTTTTTGTGACAATTTAAGGAAAAGCACAACATTCATTTTTTCAGTAATTTTATTAAAACGTCCCCAGTTATCAAAATCACTCAGAATATCCCACTGATCTACTTGAGAGGCAAGCAATTTGCATTTAATCGGCTCATTATTGATTTCAAACGTGATGGATCCAAAATTACAGCGATCTGCACTCATTCCATCTTTTGAAATCTCCCTGATTTCTAAATTGCCGCTGTCTTTGCTGCTGAATGGATCCCCAAAAGGAAAGGCAACAGGGTTAATAAGGTCAACAAAGTCAAAACATCTGAAAGGTACATTTACACTAAAATCTCTGACACAGCTTCCACCGTCAACAAATTGAATATTTTTGTGCACAAACCCTTCTACGAATAGTTTCACTCTAAAAGGATCAGAAAAATCCGGTGTAGCCTTGCATTGTGTTAAATGAACATTCTTTCTGATATTTTTAATATCAGTCGCAAAAGTAGGCAAATGAATATCTGCTTCTACTAATGTTTCTACTGTCACATCTGCCAAAACAACAGTTTCTTCAGTTCCGCCAATTAGAAACGTGTCAATATCACAGCCTGTGCTTTTTGATTTTACTTCGTGACCTGCCGGCATTGGCGGGCACGCTTTATGATCATTGCAGCCACAGCCATGGCCAGTATTGTTTTTCATAAATTCCACTCCTTGTAAGTTTTTGTCAACTATAATTTTAAGTGCAATACCAAAAATAGTATTTTACTTAAATTATTGACTTACTTATATATATGTCTAAATCTATAAAAGGAATGGACTAGAGCCGATAGGTACCTGTCTATTTTTCATTTTTTTGTAGAATTAATGCATTACACCCTACTATATTATTTTAAATCCCAGTAAGGTTTTCTGTTTGTTGTATTAGTCATTGGCACTGATTGTACCTATTCTCACAATGATTGCTTTTCGACATATATTAAAAGCAGAATTAAAGTTCCATAACTAAAAAATGCCGCCGATTCAGCGGAAGTGCACCTAATTTAGCACTACTTCTGAAAGAAAATGCATTTTTTCATTTTATTTAGATTTGAGTGATTATATATGCGAATCCTTTTTATAACTTCAGGATATCAAGGGATTTATGATTGGTTTGAATCATGGATTCATGATGAATTAAAAAAAGAGCATAAAGTGATTTTTTATTACTTTAATCAGGGAGTCAAAGAACTTGAATCAATTTTACAGTCATTTAAGCCTGAGATGGCCTTAACATTAGTTGGGTACAAAATGCCAATAGCAATAGTGGAATTCCTCAAACAATATGGGGTAAAAACTTCGATATGGCTGACAGAAGATCCCTATAATATTGATCGCTCCATTGGGCTCATGAACGATTTTGATTATTTATTTACAATCGACACTGCAGCTCTTGAATTTTATAAAAAAAAGGGTCTTAAAAGAGCTTACCATTTGCCGCTGGCTGCCAACCCTAATGTTTTTATTCCCAAAAAGGTTCCTGGGGAATTCGAAAGTGATATTTGCTTTGTTGGTTATCCATATCCTGATCGTATACAACTGCTGGAATTCATTCTGGAAAAAACGTCTTACAAAGTTCGTGTTATTGGAAATTGGAGTCGTTATTTACGCAGTTATTGGCAAAATAGTAACTTAAACATAGATGAAGGATGGGTAGAGCCTCCAATAGTAGCAAACTATTATAATGGGGCAAAAATAGTGCTTAATTCACATCGCCCCTCAAATTTGCGGCAAAACAAAAACAAGCTGGGTATTGCAGGAAAAAGCATTAATAATCGTACATTTGATGTGGCAGCTTGTGCGGCATTTCAGCTTATAGAGTTTAGAGAAGATTTATCAAATCATTTTGTTGAAAATGAAGAAATAATAGCTTTTAGAAGTATGAAAGATCTTTTAGAAAAAGTTCATTATTATATGAAAGCTGACAAAGAACGAGAGCTTATCGCCCATAAAGCCAGGATCCGTGTATTAAAAGAACACACCTTTCAGCATCGTTTAGAGCAAATGCTTTCAGTAATTGGCAAAGCCTAATTCAAAGGAGTGTTAAGTTTGGGAAAAAAAAGCAGGCTTTTTCTGGTTTTATGCCTTCATCGTTCTGGCTCTAGTGCAACTGCTGGTGTGATGCACTTACTAGGAATTCATATGGGAACTAAGCTCCTTACAGCAACCCCTTTTAACCCCAAGGGCCATTTTGAAAATATGGACTTTGTCGCAATTAATCAGGAAATACTTCAAACTGCCAAAGCTTCATGGAATAATCCTCCTGTCAATAAAAACATCGAAGCTTCAAACTCCACAATATCTAAAATTCGGAACTTTCTTGCTGAAAACGTTAAACCTATTTGGGGATTAAAAGATCCCAGGACATTATTAACTTTTGAAGTTTGGAAACCATTATTAGAAGAAGTGGCAGATATTACTTATGTATTTATACATCGGCCATTTGAAGCTTCTGTCCGTTCAATGGCAAATCGGGATCGTAAGGGAATTGTATATGCATCACAAATATTAACACCATATTTGAAGAACCTCTATCATTATCGTCATACCTATGGTATTCCTTCTGAAAACATAATTGATGTTTATTTTGAGGATATGCTGACTAATCCAAAGCCGCTTGTTAAAAAGTTCAATGAAAAAATCGGAAATTCAGCGGGATACAACCTTAAAGAAGTTGAGAAATTTTTAGAAAAAGATTTTAAAAAATTCTGATAAAAAACACAGGTAAAAGCTATGGTTTTAAAGGCTGAATTTGAACTCCCTATAGTAACATTTCTAAAAACAAAAACACCGCTCCGAAATTTAGGCGGTGTTTCTTGTATTATGATAGCAAGCTATTCTTCCTGACAATATCAGTTAGAAAATGGAGAACTTCATTTTCAAGATCTTCACGCTGCAATGCAAATTCAATTACAGTTTTCAGGTATCCAAATTTATCGCCAATATCATAGCTCTTGCCATTAAAAACATGAGCATAGACTGATTCATAATTAAGGAGAGCTGAAATTGCATCAGTTAACTGGATTTCATTCCCAACCCCAGGTTCTTGCTTATCCAGCAGCTCAAATATTTTTGGAGTAAGAATGTACCTTCCAAAAATAGCTAAATTGGATGGTGCATGTTCTTTTGCAGGCTTTTCAATTAAACTGTGAATATTATAAACTGGTCCTTTCCCCTTATCAACATCCACAATACCGTACTTGTGCACGTCTCCTTCTTCAACACGCTTAATTCCTATGATGGAATTGTGGCAGCTTTCAAAAAGCTCCATCATATCCTTAAGACAGGATTTTTTTTCTTCCACAAGAGTATCTCCCAGTAAAACAGCAAAAGGTTCGTTTCCAACAAACTTTCTTGCACACCAAATTGCATGTCCTAATCCATTAGGCTCACTTTGGCGGATATAATGAATATTGGCTAATTGTGAAATCTTTTTTATTTCCTGCAGTTCCTCTAGCTTTCCTTTTTTATTTAATGTTTGTTCCAATAAAAAAGAAGTATCAAAATGATCCTCAATCGCTTTTTTCTCTTTCCCTGTTACAATTATGATGTCATTTATTCCTGCCTCAACTGCTTCTTCAATAATATACTGAATTGTTGGTTTATCAATTATAGGCAGCATTTCTTTTGGCAAGGCCTTGGTTAATGGCAGCAGTCTGGTACCAAGGCCAGCTGCAGGAATAACCGCCTTTCTTACTTTCACTTTCCTATACACCTCCATTTGAAACAAACCTTAGTTTAGATTATGGATTCATATACACCTTGGTAACGGCTTATTCCCTACTTAAAAAAGCATTAGTGTGATATTTGGAGTTGCTTTACTCCCATATTGATTTGACTTAAGTAATGACCGTTTAGAATTAAAGCCCTTTCCAGTTTGGACAATTAACTTTAATATGGAATGCTGAATAATATAGCAAGAAATATTTGCACAACCAAAACATATGTTCGATTAAAAAGGGCTTTTTATTGCTGTTCATTTATAACAATTAATCCATAATGTTCATATCCTATAAGGAAGTAGCATGTCTAAAAGAAACTTTTTGCCGAGTACACATTTCACTTATTTATGAAAGGAGAAGCTATGATATACAGTGACACTCAACTTTTGAATCGGATTCCAGATAATAATCAATTAAATAAAGATCAAAATCATATATATCTTAAAGAAACATTGGATTTAACACTTTCCATTGTCAGTAATTTAAGAGGTAAAAATATTTTGGCAATCAATTTCTGTGAAAATTTTGGTTCAATGCTTTTGTCGGCAGGTGCTAAAAATGTCCAAGGTGAATCGTTTCAAAGTTTTGAATTAAAAGACTCGTCCATTCAAACTGATCAGCAGACCTGGGATGTAATTATCATAAACTATGTATTCGATATGATCCCAAAACTGGAGAATTCCTTCGATATTATCAAAAAAATTCTTAGGCCAGGTGGATATATTATATTAAACACCCCTTATTCAAGTAATACGAAGGACATCTTTAATAAGAAATTCCCGCCTTTTTACAATAAAATGCCCGGCAACTTATTCGAAATATTTTTTAAACAAGATTTTATATGCGCTAAAGAAAAAAAAGGATTTTATGGATTTGTCCGAAGAAGTGATATAAAGCATTATGCAGCACCAAAAAACAAGTTGTATTTAGATAAATACCTATCCTCATTACCAAAGTCAAACTCACACCAGGAAAGTGTACAAGGAACCGGAAGGCTAATGATTGGATGTGTGACAGAAAACAACCCAAAATATCAGCGTCAAACTTTAAACCTGGTGCAATCGATTCGATGGTTTGGCGGGAATAGTTCAAAAGCAGATATATATGTTTGTATTGTTGAAAGAGCAGATGATGATTTTTTAAAGGAGCTAAAGAAATTTGGAGTATTTGTCCGTATAGTAAAGCGGTTCAATCAGAACCATCCCCAATCCAATAAATTAAGATTTTTTGAACTGCCGGAAATTGACTTTTATGATATCATCATGTTTTTGGACTGTGACACAATTATTGTCCAGGATCCTTTAAATTATATAGACGGAAAAAACTTTCAGGCTGAAATTGCTGCGGGTGCCACAGTTCCTCATGAAGTGTTCAAAGATCTTTTTGATCATTATCATTTAAAAATGCCAGATCGTTCATATACAACGGCTTTATCAAGAGCACCCACAATATGGTATTGCAATGCAGGTGTATTGATTTTCCCAAAAGAGATCCTGAAATCTTTTTTTCCGGTATGGCGGAATTACACTGAAGACCTTATAAAAAATAAACATCTTCTAAAGGACTATTTTCAGTTCTGCGAACAGGCTTCTCTGACACTATCCTTTGTTAAAAACCCTGTCTCATTTAAGAAACTTCCAATGAAAATGAACTTTCCCTTGGTCGGCCGCAGTTCGCTGGCAATCCAACAATGCGATCCAGTCATCATTCATTATCATCACCGCTCTGATGAATCAGGACTTATTCACAACGTCACGAAAAGTCCATATGCTAGGATTCGGATTCAAGAATTTAACAACATGTTAAAAAAAGTCAGCCCATAAAATAATCTCTGGAAGTCTTATGTGTTAATAACTACTAAACTAAGAGGTGAGAACTTTTGGAGAAGGTAAAAGAAATAATTATTCATACTCATATCCCAAAAACAGGAGGTATGACACTAAGATCCATTGCAAACAAAAATTACGAAAAAGAAAAAATGCTGACAAATGTATTTCCTTCAAGTCTTCCGCAATTTAAGAAAGATATAGTTGAAAAGGAGGATATTGAATTTGTAACTGGTCACCACCCTTTTGGACTGCATATGTACACCAATAAACCGTGTGCATACATCACAATGCTTAGGGATCCCATTGATAGAGTCATCTCCATGTATTTTTATAATCTTCGCAAGGAAAACCATCCTCTTCACAAGAAAGTTAAAGAACTAACTTTTGAAGAGTTTATTAATGATAAACAATTAGCTCGCCGCACGGTAAATCGGCAGATACAAAAAATAGTCGGTAATTTAAATCCAAATGAAAATGATTTAAAGAAAGCCAAAAAAATTCTTTCTAAGCATTACAAGGTTGTTGGCATTACAGAGATGTTCGATGAATCAATCTTCTTAATGAAAAAGGAACTTGGATGGCGTGATATTTCCTATGAAAGAAAAAACTACACAGCTGACCGCCCGACGAAGGCTCAATTTTCCGATGAAATCATTGAACAAATAAAAAAGCTTAATCAATTGGATATCCAGTTATACAACTGGGCAAGGAGAAAACTGCAGAAACGCCTGGATGCTTTGGATAGCGGTATAAAGCAGGAGTTAGAGGGATTTTTAAATCGAAATAGTAAGTAAGTGATTTGGAATTCAGCAAAAAATTTTCAGCAAAGGAGAAGAAGCATGAAGAACAATACACTTGCAGATGACCGTATTCTTATATTTATGCATATTCCCAAAACAGGCGGAATGACCCTGAAAAGAATTATTAAAAGGCAGTATCCAGAGGATAAAATTTTGAAAGATATAACGGATGGAAAAATATCTGAGTTTAAAAAGATAGTGAGTGAAAATGAAATTCGATTTGTATTTGGACATTTATCATTTGGGCTGCACATGCATATAAGTCAGCCATGTACTTATGTAACAATGATTAGAGAACCTATAGATCGTGTTATATCCATGTACTATTACGTATTAGGCAAAAAAGATCATCCTTTGCACGGGATTGTCAAAGACTTATTGTTTGAAGAGTTTATTGATCACCCAGACTTAAAAGTTCATACAAGCAACATGCAAACCAAAAGAGCACTCGGAAAAAATACTTTAAGTCCCTCAGATCTTGAACAAGCAATGCAAAATCTCGAAGATCATTTCTCAGTAATTGGCATAACGGAAATGTTTGATGATTCTGTAGAGCTAATGAAACAAAAGTTCAACTGGAATGATGTTTCTTATGTAAGAAAAAACAAAACGAAAAATAAATTGCGCAAGGAAGAAATTGATCCCAATATTATTAACAAAGTTATTGCTAATAATGAATTGGATATCCAGCTATATAAATGGGCAAAAAATAGGTTAATACAACAATTAAAATCTTCAAATGCAATTGAGTAATAGATAAATTGATTTGCATTTAGATGTGGATGAACCAAGTGTTTGAAACACTTGGTTCATCCACTTTTTTTACTTTGAATTCCTTTTAGGAGCCAATCTCCAGAGGAAAAAGATTATCCTGAATATAAAAAAACCTCTGCCACAACAGAGGTTTCATTTAAAAAAACATATTTTTTATTTTATATTTCATCTTCTTTTCCTAAGCTGGAATAAAGCTGTTGCTTATACTTATCGAATAGGTTATCTTCCGGAAAAATAAAATTAAGATTTTCACCCTTTTCCATTACGAAATTAAACAAACTGTTAATTTCTTCTTTACTCAATCTTTTACTCCATAACTCATTTCGATTTGGATTTATTTGTTTTAATAGGGGCAAAGGAAGAACTGCAGGCAATCCAAGGAATTCCAGGCATTTTGCATAGATCTTTTCCGGCTGATCAACTAATTCCTCTTCTTTTATGAGGAAAATGCGGTCCGATGTAATGGACTTGGAGAAATTTGAAATCGCTCGGTTGGTTTCATACCAGTATTCTGCTAAGTATTTTACATCTCCACCAGGAAAACAGCGGTCTGAATCTACATGATTGGGGATACCGTTAAAAAAGCATTCCCAGCATCGCACAGTTTCAGGGTTTATTTTTCTTGGCCAATAATGAATCACATCTCTGTTTAGGATTTTTTTCAGGCTTGCAGCTACACTCGGCATATCACGGTATATCCAAATGAATTTTGCATCTGGGAATAATTCGTTGACAAATGGCAATTTGTTTCCCAAATGAGGATTTTTATTGAGAAATAAAGAGTTTTTAATATTTTTATTTTCCTTATTTTTTCTCATCTCTTTTAGAAAAGCGCGTGAGAGTTTTTCTCGCTGACCTGGTTTAACATCCTTTTCGGTTAGATGCGGACATTTGAAATCTAATGTCTTTGGTGCTGCCATAGGGACTCCTGCTTCCCTTGACCAAACCCTTCTTAACTCAAAAGGACAATGGATAATATTGGGATGTGAGCCCAACAATCCAGCAAACATCGTAGTTCCGCTTCGCATACACCCTACAAGGAAAACAGGATTTTTTAATTTGTTTATAGTCATGATTGCTCCTCCTTTTTGTAAAATTGAATTAGACGTTCATTAAATTGCTTTATTCTATTCTTGGCCGATAAACTGGACGTTTTATCAATAATTAGTCCATCTTCATCAATCTGGTTATGATAATGAATAATAACAGGATCACAATCTTTTATTCTTGAAAGCTTACTTTCAAAAAGGTGGAAATTCATTTCCATCGGAAATTTTCTAAACGGGATAGGATAATCTGCATAAGCTAATGTTAAGGAGGCCTGCTCACAAAAATTAAAATACTTTCCTAGCAGGTGCTTGTTATCTATAAGACTAAGTGTATATTTCTTCCATATAGGATAAAATGTTTGAAGGGTTTTCTTAGGGAATAATAATACGCCAGCATTGCAATACATCATCGTTTTTGTGTTTGTAACGATTGTTTTGTAATCGAGAGGCAGCAGATTCAATCCGAAATGAGAAAATAGACTCTTAAAAACATAATGAGGGACAGTAGGTCCTGCTGCAATTTCTGCTTGAAAGTACTTCCCATCAATATATGGTGAAGGATCTTGGACGACCAGTGTATCACAATCCAGTAGCAGAACGCTGTCATAGAAATTTATTTCAGGAATTTCAAACAGTCTTAATTTGTTTGATTGAGGATGGTCCTTACTGAACCGTTTTACAACTCGGACAAACGCTCCGAGCTTATTTAGTTCCTTTACAAATTTCGGCTCTGTATCATCTACTATGCATACAAAAATATCTGCTCTTGAAATGCTGCCGCCGAACCAGCGAATAGAATGTACTAATCTTAAAGTCTGGTCTCTATATTTCTTGATATTCTCCGTAACACAACCAATTAAAAGACGACCCGGACGGGGAACAGCCTCTTCTAGCTCCTCATCTTCATAATAGACTTTTGACACTCCATGTTTGCTTAATAGTTGTTCAAAACTGGTCAGGTAAATATCCTGCAGGGACTTATTGTAAAACGGAAGTTCCGTTTTTTTTACTATTCCGAAGCAATTATCAGTATGACCAGCAACAATAAACCCATGTTTCAGGCATATTCTTAAGATGGTGCCAAGGATTTGATCGTGATATCTAGCCTCTTCGATATTGTTCAGAGAATGATTTTCATCAACTGGATTGAGATTGTCATATACAGTATTCTTTAATATGATATAGCCGCCTGGACTCAATGTTTTTTTTATTTTTTCCCAAGTGCTCTCCATTTCAAAATCTGAGGTATATTCGATTATATGGTTTAATACTATGACGTCATAGGTTTTGCCTTCATTCAGATTTTCGGGTTCGCAGTATTCATATTTTGTCAGCAACCTACTAAAGCCGATATCTGAAGCTTCTCCGTCGCTTCTGCCATTATCCAATTCCGAATATTTTTCATTACCCTCTAATGGCAGCTCAAGATGATTTCTCTTCTTATATCTAATCTCTAGTACGTTTTTATTTTTCAAATCAGGAATGAAATTTCCCATAAACTTATACAAATCGTAACAGGACTTGGAGTGATGACGGTCTAAATAATTTATGCCTTCCAAATCCTTCATCGAATTCATTTCAGGATATTCTTTCACAACTCACTCCCCATTCTGGAAAAGGATTGGATCTTTCCTCTTTTTAGAATATGTAATCAAACGCATATATGGACTAGGTAATTGCTGATTGTTTAAATAGTTAATGGATGCGGCGATTAATTGCATATTCTGGAATTAGGCTTTTTATTTGTAACCCGCAATTATTTAGAACATATTTATAAAGGCATCAAATGTTAAAAGAAATAAACTTACAAAAAAAGCGAACATAAACTGTACGCTTTTTCAATTTTAAAGAGTATTTATTTTTGGTACTTTAACATAGCAAAATTTTTAGCAAGCTCTTCACTATTGCCCAGAAGGTTACGAAATGCATCAACTTCATTTTTGCTGGTATATTTTAAAGTAATATCTTTGCATAAAGTTAAATCTACAGGGTTATGAGCAATTGTAACGTCACTTAAATCATTTTTGAAAGGGTAATTTATAGCTAATTTATATAAGTCTTCCTCCGACTCACTTTTGCCCTCTTTAATAGCTTGAACGAATCTCTTTAGATATAATTCATTGCCTTCATTTCTCGCTAATCTATTTATCCAGGCTACAAGCAGCTTTGACTTGAACTGTTCCAGCGACCTAATAGGAAAATGAGCCAGTTTCAATTCTGACATCTTATTTATTTTTACCCTTTTTTTTCTCTGCTCTATAATAAATTTATGGTTTCCACTAGAAAGGGTACCGGTAAAATTATTTAGTATATAGGAAGGGACAATCACTTTATGATGTCTATCGTGTTCATCACCACGAGCATAAGTAATCCTTTCTGGAATGAAAAGCCGATCTTTATTTTCCTTTTTGTTTAGAACATATGTCCTCCATTTAATATGGTGCAGCTGCTGTAAATCTATCTTGTTTAAAATGTCACGAGGGTTCACGTTTTTCTTGGCAGAAACTAAGAATTCATCTGCATCAAGCGGCAGAATGATATCCGGCTTAAATTGTCCGGCTGTTCGATGCAATAATTGAGTTGTCTTTTTGCTCTGATCAAATTCATGATCTATATCATAGGAAATATAGATTGGCAGCCCCTCTTCTTTTAAACTTTCAAGAATAATAGGTGTTCGGTCAGAGCTCATATTATCTAAAAAAACCATTCCATCGAAAATATGCTGATGATATCTGACAAAGGATTCAATAATATCCGCTTCATTTTTCACCATGCTAACGGAAAAAATTCTCCTCCCTTTTTTCCCTCTATGTTTCCCCATCATTTTCACTCCTTTTACACACAGGTTCCAGGATCAAGCTCACAATATAAAATATGTAATCTTCTGTGTTTAGTGACTAATGGGGCTAATATCCACTAAAACAATCCCATACTAAAAAATGCAGGTGAAAAGTCCTTGTTTTTTCCATATATAATATATCCATTTTTACGGCTGGGTTAATGCTTGTTTTTTTCTAAGCCGTTTCCATTCCCTAACTCCGCTCATAAACTGATATTATGATATTTCCTAGCGGAAAGGAGATCTGGGATGAACATCCTAATTGAGCCTAATGAATTCACGAGTTGTCTCAAAGAAAATCTTATAAAAGCAGAATTAAAAACACATGCTCGGCACACTTTTCTTCAAGGAGCAAATTTCTTATGACATGGGAAATCGCGTTTGTTTTAGCTGCCATTTTATGTATGCTTGGTTGCCTGATATTAGAATTAGAAAGACCTGAAGTGATTGTTTTTATAACATTAGTTTTATTTTTATTAACTGATATAATTTCTGCAGCGGAAGCTTTAAATGGATTTTCTAATGAAGGCATGTTAACTATTGCATTGCTATTTATTATAGCCGGTGCAATACAGAAGAGTGATTTAGTTAAAATATCACTATACAAACTTTTAAATCCCAAAGATAAAGAAAAAATGACGTTATTAAAGGTCCTGCTCCCTATCTCTGCAATATCTGCATTTATGAATAACACCCCTATAGTAACTACATTTACGCCAATTTTAAGAAAATGGTGTGAACAAAATCAGCTCTCCACTTCTAAACTCCTAATACCATTATCTTATGCAACGATTCTAGGCGGAACTATAACAATAATAGGAACCTCAACAAATTTAGTTGTACACGGACTTTTATTGGATTACAACCTTCCCGGTTTTTCTTTTTTCCAGCTTGGGATTGTAGGTATTCCTATAACACTTTTAGGAATTTTTTATCTTTATACAATCGGGTACCGATTACTTCCTAATCATAAAACTCAGAACAATGTTCAAGAGATAAGCAAGGAATATATAGGAGAAGTTAAGATTACTGAAGAATATGAACATATAAACAAAACAATAAAGGAAGCAAAATTAAGGAAACTTGCGGGCCTTTATCTCCTTGGCATTATTCGTGACAATGAGATGATAACACCTGTCACAAGTTCGTCTATTATTAAGACGAATGACCGTCTAATCTTTACTGGGTTAATATCCACAGTTGCTGAGCTTCAGTCCCTAAAAGGTGTTCATCTTGAAACGAATACAGGGCCATTACTTGAGGAATTAAATACTGGAAAATCCAAGCTTGTGGAGGCGGTTGTTTCTCATCATTCCTCCCTATTGCACAAAAAAATAAATGAGACACATTTTCGAGGAAAGTTTGATGCTGCCGTAATCGCTGTCCACCGAAAAAATGAGCGCATCAACAGCAAAATTGGAGATATTACTTTAAAGCCTGGAGATACTTTATTAATGATAATTGGAGACGATTTTCAGGACAGAAATCACCTCCATGATTTTTATGTTGTAAATACAGTAAATGAAGAAAAACTGCCTGCTACAATTTCTCGAAAAAAAGGATGGTTTACCATCGCAGTAATGATGATGCTTGTTTCTTTAGTTTCTCTAAATTTATTAACAATGCTGAAAGCTGTTTCATTTGCTGCTGCAGCCTTATTAATCTTTAGGATTATTACTCCAGAAGAAGCAAAAAGATTTATTAAATTTGATGTTTTGTTAATTATTGCATCTTCATTTGGAATTGGAACAGCATTAATTAACTCCGGGACCGCGGAATGGCTTGCTAATAATATATTGTTACTGGTTCAGCCGTTTGGAGTCTTTTCCCTGTTAATTGTTCTATATCTCATTACCAACCTCTTTACCGAAATTATTACAAATAATGCAGCCGCGGCCATGATGCTTCCTATCGCTATAGAACTCTCCTCGCAAACATTCATTGATCCCATTGCATTAGCCGTAATTGTTGCCATTTCTGCTTCTGCAGGATTTTCTACACCGATTGGCTATCAAACCAACATGATTGTATATGGTCCAGGCGGCTACAGCTTTAAAGACTATTTAAAGGTCGGTATACCGCTAAACCTTATTGTTATGGCAGCCACTGTAGTAATTGTTTATGTTGTATGGGTAATGTAAAGAGCCGTTTTAGTTTGCTGGTTCTGGAATGTTTATCCCACGGGACTGTTTTTTTAAGTCCCTGTGGGAGCTTCATTATTATCGATTTTTAGTTTCCCAATTAAATGCTATCTGAGGATCGTCCCAGGGGATACGCTTTTCGTCTGGTTCATTGGAGTTATAGGATTCAGTTGTAAAATAGATAACTTCAGCAGGTCTCTGGCCAAGTACTCTATACCCATGTGCAACACCTTTAGGGATTAAAAGCATAATTGGATTTTCTTCTCCCATATAATAAACATCTGTTACTCCTTTAGTCGGTGATTCTTCTCTTAAATCATATAGAACAACTTGAACATTGCCTGAACGAAAAAACCATAAATCATCCTGTTTTTCATGATAGTGAAATGCTTTTATTACACCTGGATAGCTCATAGACCATGAAGCCTGGCCAAATTTGAATAGGATGTCAGGTTCATCATTTCTAACCAGTTCTGCAAAGAAGCCTCGGTCGTCACAGTGCTTTACGAGTTTTTTTACCTTTACTCCATTTATCATTGGCTTAGCTCCTTTCGCATAAATTCATTTAAAGCCTCTTTCCAATGCCTAAGAGGCTTTATCCCCTGTTTTACTAAAGAGTTATTTTCCATTATGGAATATTCAGGTCTCGGACAAATAGCACCATATTCCTTAGTCGTGACAGGTTTTACTAATTTTGAATCGAAACCCGCTTCTTCAAAAATCGTTTGTGCAAACGTATACCAAGAGCAATAGCCCGAATTGCTGACATGATAAATACCATTCTTTTTTTCTAGTAACTGTAATATTGTTTCGGCGAGGTCACTTACATAAGTAGGACAGCCTATTTGATCATTTACGACCTTAACTTCTTTGCCCATTTTAGCTAATTTAAGCATTGTTTTAACAAAATTGGATCCATCGTGCCCAAAAAGCCAGGATGTACGAATAATTGAAGCATTTTTAGACAGTAATACCAGTCTTTCACCAAGTAATTTGCTCATCCCATAAATAGATAGAGGATTAGGTTTGTCCTCCACTGTATAAGGGGAGTTCTTTTTCCCATCAAACACATAATCTGTACTAATATAAAAAAGACGTGCATCAACTTTTTCAGCTGTTTTTGCCACAATGCCGGCACCAAGAGCATTTACTTCAAATGCTTTTTTTCTCTGAATTTCGCACTGCTCAGCCGAAGTAAATGCGGCAGTATGAATAATATATTGCGGCTTAAAATGCAATATAACATTTTCAACCTGGTCCTGACTTGTAATATCTAATTCTTTTTTTCCTAGACTAACTATTGAATGAGAAAGATGTGATTTTCTAACTAATTCTTTGCCTAATTGCCCGTGAGCACCAGTTATTAAAATTTTCACCATCTCACCCATTCCCCTCCATTCTCAATTTATACCATTCTATAGTTTTTTTTATTCCCTCCTCGAAAGTTACACTTGGTTTCCAGCCTAACTCCTTTAAAATTTTCGAACTATCCATTGCGTACCTTCGGTCATGACCTTTGCGGTCCTCTATAAAATCAATTAGCTGTGTATCTTTATTTAAATGCTTAAGTATCATTTGGACAATTTCCAAGTTTGTTTTTTCCTCAGAGCCTCCAATATTATAAACCTCTCCTGGTGCCCCATTTTCAAGTGCTAAATGAATTGCTTTGCAATGGTCTTCAACATAAATCCAATCACGAATATTTAACCCATCACCGTATAAGGGTATTTCTATGTTGTTGATGGCATGATATATTGTTTTCGGGATTAGCTTTTCCAGGTGCTGCATAGGCCCAAAGTTATTGCTGCATCGAGTAACAATTAAAGGAAGATGATGTGTTTTATAATAGGATCTAACAAGCAAATCAGCGCTTGCTTTACTTGCGGAATACGGGTTGTTTGGTGCAAGAGGACTTTCTTCATTAAATGGAGGGTCAGCTGTCTGCAGTGAGCCATATACTTCGTCTGTTGAAATTTGTATCATCATACGTGCTTTGCCCATTAATACAGCTTGCAGTAAATTAAAAGTACCTTTAATATTTGTATGAATAAATGGGCCAGCATTAATAATGCTGCGGTCGACATGTGTTTCTGCAGCAAAGTTTATAATTGCTTCATATTCTTGATTGAATACTGAAGACAAGCTAGATTCACTGCTAATATCACATTGGATAAAATGATATCGGCCAGACTTTTCAAATGGCTGAATACGGTCATTATTTGCTGCATACGTCAGTGAATCAACATTCGTAATATAATAATTTGTGCTGCGCAGTAAATATGAAATAAAATTAGTACCAATAAATCCTGCTCCGCCAGTAATAAGGAGGTGTTTTGTCAATTGATATCATCCTCCACTGATTTCTCGCCATTTACATATTGAGATGCTTTATACAGTGATTCATGTGTACCAGCATCTACCCACCATCCCTGTAAAATATCATAATGAAGTTCATTTTCCATTGCATATAAATTGTTAACATCTGTTATTTCAAATTCATTCCGAATTGAAGGGTGAATGGCCTTTATGAATTGAAACACTCTTTTATCATAAAGATAAATTCCCGTTACACAATAGGCTGAAGGTGGATGAACTGGTTTTTCGATAATGCACTTTATCATTTTTTCTTCATCATCAAGCTGGGGAACTCCGTATCTTGAAAGATCTTTTACTTTTTTTAAAAGTACCCGTGCACCTTTTTCCTGTTTAAGAAATTCCTGAATATAAGGCGTTAAAACATCTTCAAAAATATTATCTCCGAGAATGGCAATAAATTTTTCTTCATCTATAAAACTTTTCGCACACATGAGCGAGTCAGCGATACCTGCTCCTTCCTTTCTTTGTATTTCATAAAAAAGCTTAACGTTTAGTTCTTTTCCATCTCCTAATATCTTCATAAATGCATTTATGTGGTTCTTATTCGTTATTATTAGTATTTCATTTATTCCTGCTTCCCTTAAACTTAAGATTGGCCAATAAATCATTGGTAAGGGCCCCACCGGCAATAAATGCTTATTGATAACACGTGTAAACGGACATAATCTAGAGCCGGTTCCGCCAGCAAGAATAACCCCTTTCATCGTTTATAAAACCCCTTTTCAGAAAAATATACTTAATGGCATTCTATATAATATATGTGTAAGCACCTTTTGTTGACTTTAATACATTTTTATAAACTGTCCACTAAAACAATGATCTCCTCTCCGCTAATTTAAACCATCTACTATACTAATAAAGCACTCGCAAACAGTAAGAGCTTATTCCTTTTTATCGAAATATAATTATTGGCAGATTCAATTTATAAGAATATCAGATGTATTCTCTATCAGTTTTTTCCAGTAACGCTTTTTTAAATTCAGAAACAAAATCACTGGATACTATTTTCTTGATTTTTCTCTTTTCTAAAGAATTAATATTTAGTTTAATTCCAGCTTCCGCACCTATATCCAGCAAATAGACCGGATATTCAATTCTAATATCTTCATATACTAAAGACAAATAATGGATGCCTTGGCTCTTTATTAATCTTTTTAATTCCCTGTCACGGCTGCAAACCATGTCATATATTTTATTAAAAAGTTTGATGTCAATATTTTTGAGCAGCTTTTGTTCTTCATATGAAATCGAATGATTGTTATCAACTTTTTCTCCATCTCTTAAATGCCATACCTTTGTTTTTGCAGACCTATAGTATGATAGTGCTTGTTCAAATTTATTCTTACGCTGAATATAGATAAAGGTTACGTGATCAAACTTATCTAAAAAAAACTGCAATGCCATTTCACGGTATTTTTTTTTATTGGTTTTTGTGTCTAATCCTCTGTCACTTATCCAATATCCCAGCAAATCAAGATGGTTATACATCAATTTAATAGAATAAAAACTCGAGTCATTGAGGTTTCCATTTGAAGTAAAATAGTCAACTAATTGCTCAGCTGCTGTCATTTTTTTCTGATTAAGAACTAGCCTCAAATGTTCATCAGGAGTACCGAGAACTCCAAGGGATATTATATCTTCGCATAACATTGTACTGCCACTTCGCTGTGTTGATAAAATCACCAAAGCATTTTTTTCCTTAAAATTTATTTCAGGTATCTTTTTTAATAAATTCTTTTTTTTACTCATAATCCCACCTTTTCCAAATTTCAAGTATTTAATATAAAACCAGCAGCTTTGCTCCTGTTTTCTATTAATACATCATATGAATATTTGAGCATAAATGTATCCGACGAATGTGGACAGGTGTTAAAAATGGTTATTTTGAGGATACCTATTAGTCCCGGGTATTTTGAGAATAAGAGGGCGAAAACAAGAAAAGCCGTCTCTTTTTAGTCATGTTAGAGACAGCTTTACCCATTTCGCCACCATTAGTTTCTTTTAATTATTGAAGCCCAAATGAATTTTAGGAGCATATGCTTGGCGGGGAGCTGGTTTGACAATCGTTTTCATCAAAAATGTTATTATCATCTGCTGGATCATCTGCTTGAATATCCGGATTATTGTCACGAAGGAAATTCTCTCGAACTGCGTTGTCATTTGCAGTACTTGTTAAAAGGATGCCAGGGGCAGCGTTCTTTTTCACCAAGTTCTGATCAACGATGTTCACATTAGAGCTCTCATCCAGTTCAATGCCAGTAAACGAGTTTGCTTTTACCTTATTGCCGATGACGCGATTGAAATCTCCGCCATTTACATCAATGCCATCACCGTTGTTATTCTTTACATTGTTATTAAAGAACAAGTTATTTTCAACCCCATCCAGGAATATTGCATCTAGGGAGGAGCTGCGATTCACCCTATTGCCTAGGATCAAGTTCTCATTAGCTAATACAAAAACCCCGCCTGCATTGTTTTTGACATCATTATCAATGATCAATGTTCCGCTTCCGCTAACTTCTAATCCCGTGTCATTGTTGCCCTTCGCCTTATTCTTAAGGAAAAGATTGTTGGAACCAGATATATCTATACCGTCATCTTCATTTTTAATAAACTTACATTCGACAACATAATTGTTACTTCCATCTATTTCGATTCCATCACTGCCGTTTTTTTTCGATGTCACATTAAAAATCAAGTTGCGATCGGCGCCATTAATATCGATTCCATCATCTAAATTGTTCTGAACTCTGAGATCACGAATGATGTTATCACTTGTATTGACTAGAATCCCATTTGCAATATAACCTCTTACCGTAAAACCTGCAATGGTCACAAAGCTGGAGTTTACAGCGATCCCATTTCCCGGAGAATTTGTCCCATCCAGAATAGTCTCACCAATTCCGGATCCCAAAAGTCTCAACCGATCCAGTCCAGATGGAATGATAACATTTTCTTCAAAAACACCTGCAGCTACACGAATTGTATCTCCAGGATTTGCATTAGTAAAAGCGTCATTAATACTCTCGCCAGCAAGTACATCAATTACTGCCATGGTTCTCACCTCCTTCCTGTCTTTCAAGATATGTTATGTATTTTTCAAGTGGATGTATCAGCCAAAAGTGGACAAGTTCTGAAAATGTGCTAATAGAGGACTCCGAATATCTTGTTTGTATATTGTGGTTTATTTCCCGAACCGGGCAGCTGCCGTTTCCTATTTTTTTTATAAGCATAATATAGAACACGTGAGAAATACGGGGGCTAAAGCTTAGGAAGTATATTGGTGGTGAGTGAACATGAAAGTACTGGTTACAGGAGGTTTAGGTTTTATTGGTTCCCATCTTGTAGACCGCTATATAGATTTGGGCTGCGAAGTAATTATTGTGGATAATCTTTCAACCGGTTCCCTGGCAAATTTGAATCCAAATGCCCGCTTTGTTTCAATGTCTCTGGTAGAAGAGCAAGTGGCTGATTTGATAAATGTTGAAAAACCAGACATTATTAATCATCATGCGGCCCAAGTAAATGTAAGAAATTCTGTAGCTAATCCCTTTTACGATATTGAAACGAACCTGATAGCAACAATCAAGCTGCTGGAAGCAGCAGGTAAGGCTGAAGTGAAGAGATTTATTTTCTCCTCGTCAGGTGGAACTGTATATGGCAAAACACCAAGCAGGGCCATACCAGAAAGTTATAAAACCAATCCTATCTCCCCTTATGGCATAAACAAACTAGCTTCCGAGTTTTATATAAAATTCTATGCTGAACTTTATGGCTTTCAGGCGGTTATATTGCGTTATTCAAACGTCTATGGATTGCGGCAAAACCCTCAATCTGAATCAGGAGTTATATCAATCTTTATAAATAGAATAAAAAATAACATGCATCCGGTTATTTTCGGTGATGGAAAGCAAATCCGTGATTATATTCATGTCAGTGACGTAGTAAATGCTAATATTTTGTTCAGTCAATTAAATTCTTCATTACAAGGGACTTTTAATGTAGGAACAGGTAAAGGCACTTCTCTAAATAAACTTCTCACCTTCTTTTACAGCCATTATCCAGATGGAAAAGTCCCGGTATATCAAGATGCTAAGAATGGCGACTTGTTTTACAATGTACTATCTATTAATAAATTAACTTCTTTAGGCTGGTCTCCCAAAATAAGCCTCGAAAAGGGAATTAAAGAACTTTGTCAGACACAGGGGGATATTTCATGAAAATTTGTGTTATAGGGGCTGGCTATGTAGGGTTGGTTACCGGTTCTTCCTTTTCTGAGCTTGGATATGAAGTGTTCTGTGTGGATATTAACCCCGAAATTATAGCTAAGTTAAAGAACGGGATCATCCCTATCTATGAGCCAGGATTAGAGAAAGTGGTTAAGAAAAATGCAGAAGAAGGCCGTTTAACTTTTACCACCGATATTCGTAAAGCTGTACAAACAAGTTTATTTATTTTTATTGCTGTTGGTACTCCATCTGCTGAGGACCATTCTGCTGATCTTACACATGTTTTCAATGCAGCCGAACAAATAGGATCTTATTTAAACAATTACTCTATCATTATTAATAAGTCAACTGTTCCAATAGGAACATCAAAAAAAGTTAAAGAAATAATAAGGTTGGCACTTAATCGGAGAGAAATAGCGGATCTGGATTTCGATGTAGTATCAAACCCGGAGTTTTTAAGGGAAGGAAAAGCTATAATAGACTTTTTAAATCCTGACCGCATTATTGTAGGCAGCGATAGTTTTCAAGCAATAGAACTTATGAAAAATTTATACCAGCCTATTACCAGTAAGGATACTCCGTTTCTGGTGATGGATCTTCCTTCAGCAGAGCTCACTAAGTATGCAGCAAATGCAATGCTTGCAGCCCGAATAAGTTTCATGAATGAAATTGCTGGAATTTCAGATGCCTACGGGGCTGATATCCAAATGGTTCAAGAAGGAATAGGAATGGATCATAGAATCGGCCATGCTTTTTTATCTCCTGGCATAGGATACGGAGGGTCTTGTTTTCCAAAGGATGTTAAATCATTAATCAAAACGGCATCAGATAAGATGGTTCCCACACCCTTGCTGGAATCAGTTGAAAAAGTGAATCAGAGACAAAGAAAAAAACTTTTTGAAATGATTATTGAACAATTCGGCAAATCCGATTTATCAATATTTACATTTGCTGTATGGGGTTTGGCATTCAAGCCTGAAACTGATGACATTCGTGAAGCCCCTTCTATAGATATCATTGGTGAAATCGTTAAACATGGAGCAAAAGTACATGCGTGTGATCCTGCAGCAAATCATAAAGCACATAACGTTTTGGGTGATGCAGGGGTAAAATATTTTCAAGATCCATATGCAGCTATTTCTGGAGCTGATGCATTAATCATATGCACTGAGTGGCTACAATTTCAATTAGCTGACTTAGGGAGAGTTAAGAACCTTCTTAGAAAACCCATCATTTTTGATGGGCGGAATATTTTTGACCCTAAAGTTATGAAGGAAACTGGGTTCGTTTATAAATGTATAGGGAGGAACCTATAAATGAAACCAAAAAAGATTTTGGTCACAGGGGGTTCCGGGTTTTTAGGTTCTCATTTATGCCGGCTTCTGCTAAATGAAGGCCACAAAGTATATTGTATTGATAATTTGTATACAGGTCGTAAAGAAAATATTATAGATTTAAATGGAAATGAGCGTTTTACATTCATTCTCCATGATGTCGAGAAGCCAATTGATATTGAAGCAGATGAAATCTACCATCTAGCATGTCCAGCATCTCCTCCCCACTATCAGCTTGACCCAATAAAAACATTAATCACTAATTTTATAGGATCCCTGAACTTGCTTGAATTAGCCAAAAGGTACAATTCAAAAATATTATTTGCCTCCACAAGTGAGGTATATGGTGACCCTCTTATTCATCCGCAAAAAGAGTCTTATAATGGAAATGTTAATTCCATTGGTCCAAGGGCTTGTTATGATGAAGGCAAAAGATGTGCTGAATCATTATTTTTTGAATATTATCGGCAGCATCAAGTAAACATACGCGTAATCCGTATATTTAATACGTATGGTCCAGGAATGGCATTGAACGACGGAAGAGTTGTAAGCAACTTTATCATTCAGGCACTGAATGGCGCCGATTTAACTGTTTATGGGGATGGGAATCAAACAAGATCGTTTTGCTTTGTAGACGACCTTATTTCCGGAATGGTTTCCATGATGAACTATAAAGGAGATTTTACTGGTCCAATGAATATAGGAAACCCAGCAGAGGTAACCGTATTAGAATTGGCAGAAAAAGTAATTGACCTTATTGGAAATTCTTCAAAAGTTACCTTTTTGCCAATACCACAAGACGATCCCATCCGCCGGAAACCTGATATTTCGCTTGCAAAGGACAAATTAGGCTGGTTGCCAGCTGTCACCCTTGATGAGGGACTTAAGAAAACAATTGAGCATTTTAAAAAAACTAGTGGAAACGGGACAATTTAAATACACATAAGCTAATAAGCACTTAAAGTGTTTAAAATCCTTGAATTTCATGTGAAAAACTTACCATTTTTTGAAAGGAGTATCTTTTTTTGAAAAACAATGAAGAAACTGAAAAAAACATTGTATGGCATCAATCGACTATAAAAAAAGAAGATAGACAAAAACTTAATGGTCACAAAAGTTGCATGATTTGGTTTACGGGATTATCAGGGTCAGGCAAGTCCACCATAGCAAACGCTTTACAGCATGTATTATATAAAAACAATCTGCGTGTATATCTATTAGATGGAGATAACCTCAGGCATGGAATAAATGGCAATCTTTCTTTTTCGCCAGAGGATAGGAAAGAAAATATAAGAAGGACTGCTGAAATCGGCAAGCTTTTTGTTGATGCAGGGATTGTAGTTCTTGCTGCTGTAATTTCACCCTTCGAGGAAGATCGGCTGCATGCAAGATCAATATTCAAAGAAGATGAATTTATTGAAGTTTATGTAAAATGTTCTCTCGCAGAGTGTGAAAAGCGAGATCCTAAAGGCTTATATAAGAAAGCAAGAAATGGAGAGATAAAACAGTTCACTGGAATTGACCAGTCTTATGAAGAACCTAAAAAGCCAGAAATCATTCTGGATACAACTGAATTATCACTTGTCCAATCTGTAGAGTTGCTTTCATCCTATCTTTTTGAAAAGGCTGGTCTTAAACAAATGACAAAGGAGTGATGAATTTGCCATTAAGTATTCCTCATGGCGGGAAATTAATCAATCAAATTGACTTTAGCTTAGATGCTTCTGATTTAACCGCAGAAATAGAAATAGACTCTATGGCCCTGTCTGATTTAGAACTAATTGCAAATGGGGCATATAGTCCAATTACTGGATTTCTTGGAAAAAAAGACTACGAATCTGTTATCGATAATATTAGGTTATCAAGCGGGTTAGTGTGGAGTATCCCTATTACTCTTCCTGCAGATGAAAAAACAGCTGAAAATCTCAAGATTGGGGATAGAATAAAGCTAAAACATAGAAATATTGTTTATGGTGTATTAGATCTTCAAGAAATCTATACTCCTAATAAGACAATGGAAGCAGAAAAAATATTTCAGACAACAAATCAAAATCATCCGGGAGTAAAAAGGCTTTTTGAACGTCCAAATGTCTACTTAGCTGGGCCAATCACTCTCACAAGGCAGCCGCCGAAAAAAGCTGATTTTAAAGATTATTATAAATCTCCTTTGGAAACAAGAAAAGAATTCGAAATAAATAACTGGAACACAGTTGTAGGTTTTCAAACCAGGAATCCAATACACCGAGCCCACGAATATATTCAAAAATCTGCTCTGGAGATTGTAGACGGCCTGTTTTTAAATCCTTTAGTGGGAGAAACAAAGTCGGATGATATTCCAGCGACCATCCGAATGAATAGTTATAAGGCGTTAATAAAAAACTATTATCCTCAAAACAGAGTATATTTAGCTGTTTTTCCTGCTGCTATGAGGTACGCCGGACCAAAAGAGGCTATTTTCCATGCGCTTGTCCGTAAAAATTTTGGCTGCACCCATTTTATTGTTGGCAGGGATCATGCTGGAGTAGGAAATTATTATGGAACGTATGAAGCACAAAAGATCTTTGAGCAATTTAACGCTGAAGAAATCGGAATTGTTATTCTCTCCTTTGAACATAGCTTTTACTGCACTAAGTGTGAAAACATGGCCTCAAGCAAAACCTGTCCCCATAAAAAAGAAAATCATTTGCATTTATCGGGTACAAAAGTGCGTGAAATGCTTCGCGAAGGGATTACTCCTCCTGTTCAATTCAGTCGTCCAGAAGTAGTAAAAATACTAATAGAGGGTTTGAAAAAATATTAAAAACAAAGAGCTGTTTTTTTAACAGCTCTTTGCTTTATTTATCCGTTTAAGCTCTGATAAATCTCTATTAACCTATCAAAAGTGCTTTATTTATGAATCATTTTCTTTGTAGTTATAATCGTTAACCAACTGATAGATATCTGTTTGGCCTTTTAGAATAATCTCGATCATTTCCCGGACAGCACCATTACCGCCATTATTTTTCGTAACATATTTTACACGTTCTTTTACAAGTTCAGCAGCATTAGCTGGAGCAAATGACATATCTATTATGTCTATTATAGGGAGATCATTTATATCGTCTCCCATATAACAAACCTCATCCTTATTCAAACCCAGCGTGCTTAATAATTGATTAAATATATCAATTTTTTTTCTAATTCCCTGATAAATAAAGTTAATATTTAATTCCTCAGCCCTTTTATTGACGGACTCAGATGATCGACCGCTTATAATTGCGGTAAGAATGCCTGCATGTTGAGCTAAGCTGATTCCCATGCCATCCTGTGCATTAAATTGCTTATATTCAGTTTTATCAGATCCGATATAAAGGCTGCCATTGGTTAGTACTCCATCAACGTCCAATACAATTAATTTGATTCTATTCATGCTAACGGAGTCCCATCTTAATTAGATCTTGTATATGGATCATACCGATGGGCTGATTATGATTATCTACAACAGGGAGAATATTTATTTTACGGTTTTCCATAATTTTCAATGCCTCTGCAGCTAATGAATCCTTCCTAATTGTTGTAGGCTTTGAATTATATAATGATTCAACTCCCTGGTTTAGTATATTTTCCTTTTTACCAAGTGCCCGCCTTATGTCCCCATCTGTAAGAACTCCTTTGAGAACACCCGAATCATCAATTATATTAATTGCGCCTAAGCCTACATCTGTCATTTTGAAAAGTACTTCTTTTACTTGGCTATTAATATGAGCGATAGGATTTTTCTTATTAGCAGATACAACATCATCTACTGTCAGCAAAAGTTTGATTCCCAAAGAGCCACCTGGATGAAATACAGCAAAGTTTTCCGATGTAAAACCTTTTGCCTCTAAAAGGGCAATCGCTAATGCATCGCCAATAACCAGAGTTAAAGTGGAACTTGTAGTTGGAGCTAATCCTAATGGACAAGCTTCTTCCACTTTTCCATAACTTACAACCAGATCTGCTCTGCCTGCTATCGTTGAGCTTTCATCCCCAACAATTGCGATTAGTTTTGCGCCGATTCTTTTTATAGAAGGAATGATTTTCAGTATTTCCTCGGTTTCTCCGCTATTAGATATAGCTATGACAATATCATCCTCTGTCACCATTCCTAAATCTCCGTGTAACCCTTCTGCAGGGTGCAAAAATAACGAAGGTGTTCCAGTGCTTGCAAGTGTAGATGTAATTTTTTTGCCTATTATACCTGATTTTCCTATACCAGTAATAACTACTCTCCCTTTAGAGATCAGGATATGATTCACACATTCATTAATCTTAGAGCAAATAGAATCTTTTCTAGCTAAAATCTCATTAGCTTCCATTTCAATTACTTGAGAAATTGTTTTTCTAAAATCAACGTTAGGAAGGTTCAATCAGCATCCCCCTGTTCTCCCAAGCTTTTTACTAAATGGTCAATTTCTTTGATAGGTTTTAGCATATATTCCAGTTCATCAAGTTTAATCATATTAGGCCCATCAGATAACGCATGATCCGGGTCTGGGTGTACTTCTGTAAAAAGTGCATCAATACCGACTGAAGCCGCAGCCCTAGACAAATACGGAACAAACCTTCTATCCCCGCTTGTACTTGTTCCATTTCCACCTGGTAATTGAACACTATGAGTCGCATCGAAAACGACCGGAACCCCAAATTCACGCATGGTTGGCAGTGACCTCATATCAACAACCAGGTTATTATATCCGAAGGTGCTTCCTCTCTCAGTTAATAATACCTTTCCTGCTCCAAATGGCCGTAACTTTGCTAACACATTTTTCATGTCCCCTGGTGATAAGAATTGCCCCTTTTTTACATTAACTATTTTTCCTGTTTTGGCAGCTTCAACGAGCAGATCAGTTTGACGGCAAAGAAAGGCAGGAATCTGGATTATATCCAATACTTCCCCAGCCATTTTTACTTGTGCTGTTTCATGGATATCTGAAGTAACCGGTAAATCGAGCCGCTGTTTAATATCAGATAATATCTCAAGTCCCTTTTGAATGCCAGGTCCCCTATAGGATTGAATAGATGAGCGATTTGCTTTATCAAAAGAAGCTTTAAATACAAAAGGTATTTTTAATTTAGTTGTAATTTCTTTAAGTCTTTCGGCAATTTGAAAAACGGATGTTTCACTTTCAATCACACATGGTCCAGCAATTAAAACAAAAGGTCTGTTCCCGCCAAAAATAATATCATCATTTAACTTTACAACGTCAGTCAATGGTATCATCCTTTAAATATTTTTCCACTTTCACAATATCTTCCTTTGTATCTACACCAATTGAATTGTAATTCGTCTCCACTACCTTAATATTTATCCCATTCTCTAATAATCTTAATTGTTCTAGCATTTCATGCTCTTCATATAATGAAACAGGCAATTTTATAAATTTATTTAAGAGATCAATTGGATAACAATAAATTCCCAGGTGCTTATAACAGTTTAAATCTGTCCCGGATCTGTTAAATGGAATTGGTGACCTCGAAAAATATAAAGCATTATTATTTAAATCTGTGACCACTTTCACAACGTTTGGATTATCAATATCTTGCTTATCTAAAATAAGGGTTTTGGCAGTAATAACACTACTAGGATTCCGAATCGCTTCTTCAACAAGCAACGTAATAAGCTCAGGTTGAATTAATGGTTCATCTCCTTGAACATTTAAGATAATATCACCATCCAATTTCAAAGCTGCTTCAGCTACCCGATCTGTGCCAGTATTATGGCTTCCATTGGTCATAATAGCTTTTCCTTTAAACGATTCTACCTTTCTATAAATTTCCTCGTGGTCTGTAGCAACAATTACTTCGTTAATCTTCGCTGATTTAGCTACTCTTTCGTAAACATGCTGAACCATAGGCTTACCGCAAATATTAGCAAGAGGCTTGGCCGGGAATCTTGTTGATGAATACCTAGCAGGGATTATTGAAATAACTTTCATCTAAGTCACCTTCTAACCTCATAATCAATACGTTCCTTCTTGTACAATCTGTTATATTAGTAAAATCGATTCCTTTTAACATAATATGCATCCCAAATAAAAAGGTATAGACTAAAGCCGCTGAAAGGGAACTGCGAAAAGGAATAAGTTTAATTTCTTCCAGCAAAAAAAGGGCCATCTTCACGACCCCTTTTGCAATCATTCTTTAAAGATGTTCTCCTTTGAAAGGTGCTCCTGAAGCTTTCCGATGAATATGGAACAAACCTTTTTCGGCTTCATACTATAGCTTACATTTGTTCCTTTTCTTTTACTCCCTTCATCTATTATATTCTTTATAAATTTATTAGGAATTTTATAAATAAATGGATGTTCATGTTGGCCAGTACCCTTTAAAGTGTTCATATGAGCTACACCTTGTTTACCGCAGATATGGGCAACGAACATTGTATCAGTGGAATAACTTGTTAAAAAGAAATCTACTTGAGAGGCATAGGCAATCTTCTTTGTTGAAGTGCTTCCAACAAGATTAAAGACAGGAACTTGCGGACCAATCCTTTTAATTATTTTTTTTGCAACATTTATATCACCATTGGCATACTCCCTTCTAAAAATTTTTTCATTTTGTACTTCAGTAGAAGTTAAACCATCCAAGACAACTCCAACGTTAGGATATAGCTTTTGGACTTCTCGAACAATGTTTGCCACTCCTCTAGCTTTTTCATCCCATGACCTTCTTTCACCACATATTCCAAACCATAAAATCGGAAAGCATTCTTTTAATTTATTGAATTTTTTTGCTTGCTTTGGGTCTCTTAGAACGCTTTCAACAGATCTTTTAACCAGTAAATTATTAAGCTCTGATTTTTCCTGTTTGGGGTAATGTTTGTTTGAAGATGGCAGTACAATGAAGCCATGGTTATCTATTACGATCTCATTGACATCATTTACATCAACTACTTGCTCTTTACAAGAAAGTGAATATAGGGATTTTATCGAATAAAACATCCCATCTTCCAAGGAAATAATCCCAGGGATTTTATTAAAAACTTCAGGTTTATTTAATACATGATTCATATAATAATGGAAACTGTGAAGGGAAGATAAAAAATCATTAAAGAAATGGTATGGCCTAAAAAAAGAAATAAGCAGAGCATAAAGGGAAATACTATTTCTATTTTTTAAAAAGTCCATGATCTTATCGAATAGGCGGACTATTTCTCTGTTTAACTTTTCTATATGCTTCTGAATATTACTATTCCTCGAATGCCCACTCTTAAAATCAATAAAGATATTTTTAGTTGGAAAATACATCCCCGTAATATTGAATCGTTGAATGATATAAAAGGATTCATTTCCATCAATGAATCTAAGGAAATTCTTACCTCCATGCAGGGGCAGATAGATGCTCTGTTTACAGCTGGCTAAACCATGTCCAAAAATGCTATTTACTAAAATTTCATTTTTATTAACAGCCATTTCAAGCATCAGGTTACTAAAATTTTCATCTTTTGTAGCAGTATATAGCTTCTTAATTTGGATTTTTTCATGTTCATTAAATTCTTTAGACTCTTTTATTTCCCTGATATCATTAAAGATTTTCACCTTGCCAGTTACCCATTTATCAATATTTTCTCCAGAGAGGTTTTGCAGAGCATTAATATGCAAGCTATTTATATCCTTTAAGAGGTCTTTATTATAATAATTCCAACACTCTTTTGCTAATTCAATATTACTGTTTTGGTTCACTAAATTATCCTCCAATGTCTCATCACATCCTTTTTTATTCTCTTGGCCCCAAGTGACAATCACATTTTTTCTAATAATAAAAACTTGGGGAAATTATCCTTTTGCCACACAAAAATTCATCATATATTATCAATTTCAATATATGGTTAGGCAAAATCTCTTGTATAGATTGATGTCCTAAAATAGAAAAAAATAGGTTGTGTGCTTTTGATATCCGAACAAATTATCGCCAGCTTTCTTTAACATCTGATAAGAAGGTTTAGATAAAGACCCTTACAGGGGAAGCTTATTTTGCATAAACTGAATTATTAATAACTTAAAGAAATGCAAAGGGGTGAAATATAATAAGCCTTTTTCTAACCGATCGGGAAATCACATCAATTAATTTTTGGTTTACAAAGATGAAGCCCTCTCATCCTGAAAAAAGGAGGCATAAGCGGATAAGAGCTGAGGGTATCTTAAAATTGAAGTACAATGTGATTGGAGGCGGAAGCCACCGAATAGTTTATGATCTGCAAAATGGATATGTATTAAAAATAGCCCTTCGTAAAAGAGGGTTTAAAAGTAATAAAGTTGAGTTTAATTTATATATGAATTGTCCTCCTGAGCTGCAAAAGCATTTTTGTCCAGTTGCTGAGTTAGGTAATGGCTGGATTATTATGAAAAAAATTGTCAATGAGATTCCCGGAAGTTCTGAATATGAAGAAAAAATATCTAATTTAGGCAACTTATTTCGAAGTTATGGTATCGAACCATTGGATTTTAAAAGGAAGAATTTAGCACTAACCCAAGATGGAGAAATTACAGTTATTGACTATGGTAATTTTAAATTTAATTTGAGAAATCCGAATTAGGCATTCCCTCCAAAAACCTCTAAAATCCTCTTTTTAGAATTCAGCATAATTTACCGTAAACCTTATTAACCTTTTACATTATCAGCAAAATAAAGAAGAGCTGTTTCAATAATGAACAGCTCTTAATGAAAACCAAAATCGCCTATTGTATGATCATCATTATGGTAATCGGAACCGCCTGTGATAAGTTTATTGTACTTTTTGCCGATACCTTTATATCTAATAACATCTTCCGGCTGGTGTTTACGATGCCAAACTTCAATTCCATCAAAAGAAAGCTGCATTAGCTCCTCTACAATTAAATCATCTTGGATCAGAATTGGATGTGCTAAAACGGCTATTCCGCCTGTATTGTGAATTAATCTTATTCCCTCATCAGGCGAAAGAACCATTTTATCCACTGCACATGGTTTTCCATCACCTAAATACAAATCAAAGACTTCCTGTGTATTTTTTGCATAGCCATTTTCAACTACTGCTTTTGCTATATGTGGACGTGCTATAACTTCTCCATGGCTATGCTTTTGGACATCTTTTTCTGTTATGGTCATTCCCAGCTCACAAAATTTTTTTACAATTAATTGAGCCCTGTTTTCCCGGTAGTCTCGAATTTTCTTCAAAACTTCCAATAACTCATTTGATTCGTGTATTTGATACCCTAGAATATCAATGTTCTTCCCCTTATATTTAGTGCTTAACTCAATTCCCGGAATAACATTTACATTTAGTTTTTTTCCTGCTTCCATCGCTTCTTTGATTCCATCCATAGTATCATGGTCAGTAATCGCAATGGTTTTGATCCCCTTTTCAGCTGCCTTCTCCACTACCTCTGAGGGTGATAGGCTCCCATCTGAGGCGGTAGTATGCAAATGGAGATCAAAACGGCCATTTCTAATAATTTTATGAAGTTCCATTATATACAGCTCCTTTCTATGTGCTAACCTCTTCCCTCTTGCAGCTATCTCCCTGGATTCTATAATATGAGTGAACCTCAATATTGGCTGGCTTATAGCCTAAACAATTCAGGAGTTTATTTTGTGTGTTATTGCTGCCTGATGATTTTATATTTTACTTTCGCTTTCACAGCTTACACTCCAATTAATTGCTAAAAAATCCTTTTCAACCTGTGGCGTCCCCTTCTCTTCCTCATACAATTCAACCGCTTTCTGGATACTTCGCTGATTAATAATTGAAAGGATAATCAAGGCTAAGATAATGGTAAATAGGTATTTCCTCATATTTTTCCTCCTGCCCAATTTATTTTCAAATTTGTGACATTATCTCTGTTATAATGAAACTATAAGGCAAATTCTGCAAATTTTCTGAATTTAAATCCATGGATGGACGAGGCGATTCTTTTGCTCCTATTTTTTAAGATTGCGGTTTGGATGATTGTCGCTTGTCTCGGGTTTTATGTTTTTTCTGTTTGGAAATGGGAAAAGAGAGTTAAGGAAAGAATGTTTGCCATCCGGAAAACCTGGTATATACTCTATGTAGTGGGGGCGGTCATTTATTGGACAAAAGAGCCGGTTTCCATTTTTACTGACTGGCTGAATTACCTGATTGTCGCGATTATATTTGCGCTTGTAGATGCTTTTATTTTTCTGGGATCATACCTTAAAAGAGTCGGCAATAACGAACTGGCTACGGATACGATGGAATTGCTTGAAGAAAATAACGACCTATTGAATTCTCAAATGAATAAGCTGAAATCCTTTCAGTATTTGTTGAAAAATGAACCGATTGACATTTATTATGGAGAAAAGGAAGCATATATAGCAGGCATCGAAAAGCTTTTGGCAGACTATGCGGAAAAAGTGGATATGAAAGCTTCTTTGTGCAAATACACGACTCAGGAAGATAAAGATTATTTGCTTGAGCATTACCCTGATAAAGCATTAATTCACAGCCGCCTTGGCCGTAAGGAAGTGTATTATGATGCCGATGAAAAATTGGCTTTAATTCCTTTTTCCATCCTTGAAGACGATTATGTTATTAAATTGACCTCCGATGATTTTGTCACCGAATTCGACTACTTGCTATTTACTTCACTCATTTCAATATACGATCTAATGCTCCCTGCTGAACAGGAGGACGAAGACCATGAAGGAACCTATGGATAATGATACACCCAAATTAAGAACACAAAACTCCATGAAAGTGATGAAAAAAAAGTCTAGGATTAAGCTTCCGGAATTTGAAGTCAGCCCGCATACCGAACGGATAATAAAAGAGAATAAAAGATTAATAAGTGTTTATACAAAAAGCAAAGCATGAGCATACTATATGGCGTGGAGGAATTTTTCTTCCACGCCTTTATTCATGTTCACTTTTCAGGGACATATAATAAAGAAACATATCCTAATTAAAGGGCTGATCGAAATGAAAAAACTGACTAAGAAAGTAAAAAATATAGACTTCCCCACCTTTTCTCTTTCCCCTTACACGAAAAACCTATCTAAGAAAACGGAAGCTGCCATTGAGGGTTTGAACAAAGGAAAAAAGCTGCCCAAAAATAATGCATAGCCGCCATTTTAAAGCCGGCTTACTTTATAAACATTTTTACTTTTTTTAATGCATTTTTCGTTGTAGGATATCTGAACGGCAAATCGAATCTGGTTGTTTGCTTCAGTATGCTTTTTTCATGTGAAAAAACTTCAAAGCTTCCCTTACCATGATAAGCGCCAATCCCGCTCTCCCCTACGCCTCCGAAAGGCAGATACGGTGAACTCAGATGATAAACTGTATCATTAATGCAGCCTCCGCCAAATGAGATGCTGCTGAGTATCTGATTTTGCACACCTTCATTTTCGGTAAAAATATATAGCGCCAAAGGCTTCGGCCGGGCGGTAACGTCATCAATCATCCTGGACAAGTCATCATATTCCAGCACTGGCAGAATCGGTCCAAATATTTCATCCTGCATAACTTCATCAGCCCATGTAATATTACTGAGAACAGTCGGTTCGATGCTGAGAGAGCTTAAATCATGCCCTCCCCCGTAAATTGTGGTTCCGTTGGTTAAAAATGTCGTGAGACGGATAAAATGTTTTTCGCTGACTATTCTGGTGAAATGGCCGGATGTAATTGGATCCTCTCCATAAAGCTCGTGTATGGCTTGAGATAATTCACTCAGAAATTCTTCTTTGATGCTGGTGTGAACATACATATAATCAGGAGCCACACAAGTTTGGCCGGCATTAATGTATTTTCCCCAGGCAATTCTTTTCGCTGCAAACTTCAAGTTGGCATCTTCATGCACGATGCACGGACTCTTCCCTCCCAATTCCAGGGTAACTGGTGTAAGATTTTTCGAAGCGGCTTCCATGATAATTTTTCCGACAGGCACACTGCCTGTGAAGAATATATAATCGACTTTTTCCTTTAAAAGGGCTGTGCTTGTTTCTGCGTCTCCTTCAACTACTGAAATATACTCCTCGGGGAAATGATTGCTGATCATTTTTGACAGTAAAGCAGAAGTTTGCGGAGTTAATTCCGATGGCTTCAGGATTGCACAATTCCCTGCGGCTATAGCACCAATCAGCGGTGCAATCGCGAGCTGGAAAGGATAGTTCCAAGGGGCTATAATAAGCGCAACTCCATATGGCTCCGGATATATATAGCTTTTCGAACCGATCTGGGCAATTGTTGACTTTACCTTCCTGGGTTTTGTCCACTTTTTTAAATGTTTCATCGTAAAGCGGATTTCCTCCAGCAAAATTCCAATCTCCGTTAGATACGCATCAAACTCGCTTTTATTAAGGTCAGCCTTTAATGCGTCCATTAATTCCTGCTCATGCTGCTTAATGAGCAAGCGAAGCCTCCCGAGAGCTTCCATTCGGTAGGTGACATCCTTTGTTTTCCCTTGAGTGAAGAAATTTCTTTGTTTTTGAATGAGATCTGCGTAGTTTTCCATGGAATACCTCCAGATAGGACTATATATTAAAGATATATTATCATTTTGGAGGTAGTAAATACATAAATAGGTATGTTTCAGGCAGATTAAATACGTCCAAAAAAAAGGCCGAACATAAGGTTCAGCACTTAAATGACTTATCTCGGCAGCTTGAAGAACTCGCTGCTTTCACTGTAGTTTCCTGCCAATCGTGCAAGCGGCTGTTGGCCCCCGGGATGGATTGCAAAATGAATGCAAAATTGTTCCAGCGGAAACAAAAGTTGAATTGATTAGAAGATTAATTGATTCAGGTATTCGCAATATTGAAGCCGTTTCTTTTGTTAATCCTAAAGTTGTTCCTCCGATGGCTGATGCAGAGGACGTTTTGAATTCGCTTCCAAAAAGAAATGGTGTCCGTTACGGCGGCCTGGTCTTAAGCCGCTCCGGGCTAGAACGCGCACTTCAAACTGATGTGGATTATCTTCATGTTGTAACCACAACCAGTGATTCCTTTAATTTAAGGAATGCGAAACGGACAGTTGAGCAGGCCGTTGGTGAGCTTTCATCAGTGATTAGGGATGGCACTGCGTCTGGCAAAGGTGTGGCTGGGGTCTTAGGAACAGCATTTGGCTGCCCTTTTGAAGGCGAAGTTCCAATGGGCAATGTTCTGAAAGCAGCAGAAAAGTTTTTGGATGCCGGCTGTACAGAAATTACCCTGGCTGATACAACCTGCATGGCAAATCCCATTCAGGTACAAAAAATGGCAGATTCATTTTTTGATACTTTTGGAAAAGACCTTTCTCTTGGCCTCCACTTCCACAATACCCGCGGTTTAGGACTGGCAAATGTATTGGCAGGCTATCAGGCGGGTGTCCGCCGCTTTGATTCCTCCATTGCTGGACTCGGTGGATGTCCATTTGCACCGAAAGCTGTCGGGAATGTTTGTACGGAAGATATGATCAATATGTTCCACGGAATGGGTGTCGGTACGGGGGCAGGTCTACCTTCTGTACTGGAAACAGCAAAGTGGATGGAAACCGTGATGGAACGGCCGCTGGATGGGATGTTAATGAAGGCAGGAATTGCATAATTTTGGGTATGAGCCATCTTTGAGGATGGCTTTTTTTGTTTTGCAGCTGGGAAATTCCCGATAGGTAGTCTTCATTTCCCCAATTTAAGGGTCTGTTTCCCTAAATTTTGGATTTGTTTCCCCATTTAGTATCTTCCTTTCCTCAAATACTGCACTTCTTTCCTCGATTTTTCAATTCTTTTCCCCAAGTTCACAATTCTGGGTTTTTATGGTAAATTCTTTTTGATCTTTCTCCTTCAAATGGAATGCCCATATTGGAAAGTAATCTCGTTGCTGCATTTAAAGAAGATACATGTGTAAATTCTCTAAATTCCTTACTTGTAATCCTTGGCTTAATTAGGTGGAAATAGTCCTGTAAGGCTTGATGATGAGCTGTGGTGGATATTGCTTTGCAGGAGGAGCAATGCCATTTCCCCCAGTGAAAGATCATAGGGAGAGCGGAACATTTGGGACAATGCACGCCCGTAAGGAGGGTTTGATGGTTAATATTAAATAGCTTCAAAATATCAGCTTTATGCGGGACGTGTTTTTTTAAAAGTGTTTTGCTTATTTTTTTTACTTCTTTCTCATTTAATCTCTCAACGGGATTAGTTTTTTCAACTGAGGAGATTTTACTAATTAAGCGGTGGGCGTGGAGAACTTTATCAGAGATTTGTTTATAAGGGGATTTGATGATTGTGGAAGGGCTGCTGATCACGACGGCATATTCAATGGGGAGGTCGGGGTATCCATTGGTTCGAAGCCATTTTTTAAACTGCCGCTGTTGATGTTCAGCCTGGGAGAGTGGGTCGTGAAAAGCTTCCTCTTTGTCGTTCAAAATCCGAATAAGCTGGTGAAAATCAGGTTCAAAAATAATCGTTCCATTCCAGTTTTTCACCTCAATAATTATGGCATATTTTTTTGTTAGAACTAGCGTATCAATTTGAAAATAATACTTGCCATTTAAAAGCCGCAGCCCGTGAAATATCTTATATTCTTTCTCATCCAAAAAGCTTAAATAGTAATCCAGCTTCTGTTCTCCCTTATATCCAGCTCTCCGCTTTCTTAATTCTGAAATCGCCTTTTCCCTCCCTGGCTCCGTATCAGGAATGCGCCTTATTAAAGCTTCCAGCTTTGAAATATAATCTGGTATGCCTCTCTCTTTTTCTATCACTATTTATCTGCTCCTTTCCTAATTTATTTATTCTTTTTAAAAATTAAATGACCTTCAATATTTTACGAAAAAAAGAGTTAAAGCTTTATAAACCTAAACTCTTCAGCTTTATAACTTAAAACGACTTATCAATTCCTTCGAATCCTCCGCCATATATGTAAGCTGTTCTGCAGAGATTGATATTTCCTCCATCGAAGCTGCCTGTTCTTCCGTTGAGGCCAGAACACTTTGTGTGGCCATGGCTGATTCATTGGCAACATGGGTTATCTCATCCATGGATTGAACCATTTGCTGCGATCCGACAGACATTTGCTGTATGGCTGCTGCAACTTCCTCCATTTGATTCGTCACCATGCTGACAGATTGCTGGATTTGTTTGAAAGAATCACCTGCATCTTTCATTACTTCCATGCCTTCTGTTACTTCTTGATTGACCGTATCCATGCTTTGGACAACCTGATGGGTTTCTTCCTGGATTTTTGATATCAGCTGGCTGATTTGCAGGGTGGATTCGGCAGATTTCTCGGCCAGGTTTCTAACCTCGTTTGCAACAACTGCGAAACCCTTACCCAGTTCTCCTGCACGTGCCGCTTCGATAGCCGCATTTAATGCCAGAAGATTTGTTTGTGCTGCAATGCCCGTTATTACTTCAATAATTTTCCCGATCTCCTGTGAACGCTGGCCAAGGCCTTTTACCACCTTGGATAAATCCTGTACATTTACATGGATGGAATTCACTTGGCAGCCTGCTGTTGAAATAGCTGCAGATCCTTGATTTGCTTTTTCAAGTGAATCATTGATTTGTTCTGTAACTTGTTCTGAATTTGCTGCAACATGTGCCAGACTCTCAGACATATGCATGATGACATTGGAAGCTGCGCCGACTCCTTTGACCTGATCATCGGCACCTGAAGCACCTCTTCAATCACCTCAGAAATGTGGCTTGTTGCCATATTTGTCTGCTGGGCACCTGATGAAAGCTGCTGTGCATATTGAGTGACCTCGTTTGAAGCAAAAACCACTTTATTAAGCACTTCCTGCCAAGAAGAGGCAGTATGATTCAGTGCTGAGGCAATGGAACCGAGCTGTCCCGCTGATTTTTCGTCAATTCTTATGGTCATATTTCCATCAGCCAGTTCATCAATAAATGCATTTATTTTACTGATGGGTGCAATAAACCTTCGAAAAGCACGCAGCATATAACTAAGTTGGCTCATGAAACTGACCCCTTTTTTCAATCATTATTATTATAAAAAAATAATTTCCAAATTCCTCCTCTAATTTCTTGTTTTACCAATAAACAATTTGATTATAGTGGATGAGAGTAAAATATATCAATATATTTTAAAGGATTATATTTAAAGTTATTTAAATAGTTCGTCATTTTCAAAAAAAAAAAATACCAGGCTACAAATCAAGCTGGTATCATTTTTTAACCTATTCAGTTAAAGCTCCCCTTCTCCCTTTCTTTGCCATTGAGAGAGCGGCAGTCCCGAGAGCCATTATGATAAAAATACTGCCTGCTGCTGCATTGTATTCTACTGAAGTTGTCTCAATCATGATTCCGCCAATCATGCTTCCAAATGCCATTCCCATGTGGACTGCGGAGTTGTTCAATGTCTGCTGGATATCTGAAGTTTCCGGTGAAACTTCAATTAAATAACTGTGTATGGCCGGTGTGATGGCCCAGCTGAGCATGCTCCAGATAACCACTATGATTAGGAAAACCGGCAAGGAAAAAGCGGCGAATGGCAATGTGAAAATGGTAATCCCAAACATGGCAACAAGAGTTAAGATGACTGGTTTTGCACCAAAACGGTCAGCCAGGAGACCGCCAAGGCCTCCACCGATTACAGCAGCAATGCCGAAAATAAGGTAAACGATGCTGACCCAGTTTCCGTCTAGCCCCATTTTCATTTTCAGGAATGGAGTTAGGTAGGCATAAAAAGTTAAATGGCCAGTCATTAACAGAAACGACGTTATCTGTGTAAGGGCAATTTTTCGGCTTTTTAGCGTCTTAAGCTGGATTCCTATTGGAACAGCGGGTTTGGGCGCAACTTTTCCCATAAAGAAGTAAACTCCAGCCATCGATAAGACTGTTAGTGCAGAAATCATCACAAATGGAGCACGCCAGCCCAAAGCATTACCAAGCATCAATCCAATGGGCACACCAAGGACAAGAGATGCGCTGATTCCCATAAAGACGATGCCAATGGCACGTGCGCGATATTCTTCTGAAACAATGTAGGAAGCCATTGTCATACATAATGCAATGAGCAGCGAGCCGCTTGCTGCCGCTAAAATACGGCCAAATAATAAAACACTATATAGCGGGCTAAATACGGCAACAATATTACCGGCGAGAAATACAGCCAGTGATATCATCATTAACCTGCTGCGTTCCATTTTAACAGTTATAGTAAGCAAAATAGGCGCAGCAATGGCAAATGACAGCGAAAATACTGTAATTAACAGACCAGCCTGCCCCAAACTGACTCCAAGATCTGCAGCTACAAGATCCAGCAGACCGCCAATAATCAACTCGACCATTCCAACAACGAAAGATATGATTGCTAATAAATAGATGCGTTTATCCAAGCTGCACTTCCTCTCAAGTATTCTATGTTATTAATCATTTCAATAAAATAACATCTTATCATATCATATAGGCTGATCTCAAAGGATCGAATAGTCTAAAAATAATAAAAGCGTTTTTGTAAATATAATTTCGTTTTTGGGTAAAAATATAATAACTCATCTGAACAACTTCCATATATTGCATGCTTGAATATATGTATTAAATATAAGTATTAAATAGTAATTTAACTAACAAATACTGTAAAGGAGTTGATTAACTTGTTGGACAATCAAGCAAAGAAAGAGCGAGGTTTATCCCCCCTGACATCATCTGTAATTGAGGAAATACAGCCTGCCGGTACAACTCCTAATGACACGAGTGCTCTAGAAAGCAATGAACCTGAATTTGATCTTACTGGAACAGGATTAAATGACTATAATTAAGTCTATAATCCCTGCGGGTCTCCAGCAGGGATTTTTTTAAGGAAAGTTTGTCCAAGGCACAGCATATGAATGTAGTATTCCATGTCTTTAAGCTTGGAAAATAACCAAATGGAGCAGGATTTATGATTTATTTGTTGGTGGTTATTTTCATAATTGTCCTTGTGATGCCTTTTCTTTCTGAGTGCGTGGAAAAAAATCTGGAGATGTTTTTATTTGTAATGGGGCTTTCAGCTGCCCTGGCAAGCGGAGTTCTGAATAGCGGTCTTTTTGTAAAAGCGGCCCAGGAACCTGTTAAAATTACCCTCGCTGTCTTTATTGCCGGCCTGCTGTTTAAATGGTTTCAGACGAATCTGGAAAAAAGCATACTTTCAGTGAGCAGGGGTATGCCGTTTCGTTTATTTGCAGCTTTAACTGTCATTTTTCTCGGATTAATTTCGAGTGTGATTACCGCCATTATTGCTGCGTTAGTACTTGTATTAATCGTCAGTGCTCTGCGGCTGGACAGAAGCTCTGAAGTTAGGCTAACGGTACTCGCCTGCTTTTCTATTGGCCTGGGCGCGGCTCTGACGCCGATTGGAGAACCGCTCTCCACCATCGCAATAAGTAAAATGAAAGAAGACTTCTTCTTTTTGATGGAATTGGTTGGGCCCCAAATTACCATTGCCCTCCTTTTCTTCGGTATAATGGCAGCACTGGCGGTTAAGCCGCCTGTCTTAGGAAAAGCAACCTTTACTAAGAAGCCTGCCAGTGAAAACTATGAAGAAATTTTTGTAAGGGCTTTGAAAATTTATTTTTTTGTCATGGGTTTGACCATGCTCGGGGCTGGTTTTGAACCGTTAATTAATCACTTTTTAATAGGTTTAAATCCGCTTTTATTATATTGGATCAATATGATCTCTGCTGTACTGGACAATGCCACCCTTGCTGCTGCTGAAATCAGCCCATCAATGGACCATTATACAGTTGAATCAATCCTGCTTGGACTGCTGATCAGCGGCGGAATGCTTATTCCAGGCAATATTCCCAATATTATAGCTGCGGGCAAATTGCAAATTACGAGTAAAGAGTGGGCAGTATTTGGAGTTCCTTTTGGGTTATTCACGATGATTGGATACTTTGTGCTGATTTTGGCAATCGGAAAATGAAAGGGATTAGAGGTCCTTTTCATTTTTTGAGTATTTTAGTTTACATAACATGATTATGGTATATCCATAAAAAAAAGAAGCTGCATTCCGCAGCCTCCTGTCATAATGACCTATACATTTTCATACTGGCAGCGATGTTCCTCGCTGTTCTTTCCATATAAACCTCAGCTTTCTCAAAGGCTTCAGGTAGGGATACAACGCCAGGAACAATGCTGAAAAGCGCATCGATTCCGTGTTCATGTACGATATGGCTGTCGTCTGACAGTGAGCCAGCAAGTCCGATTACTGGAATTTGATGTTTCTTGGCCGCTTTTGCCACCCCAATCAGCGTTTTTCCGTAAATGGTCTGACTGTCAATCCTGCCTTCGCCAGTTATGACAAGATCAGCATCTTTTACTTCATTCTCAAAGTTAACCGCATCAAGGACGATATCAATCCCTCTTTTTAAGTCAGCATTTAAGAAGGCGAGCAGACTTCCTCCTATTCCTCCGGCAGCTCCTGCCCCCTCAATATGGCGGAACGATTTGCCGAGGGCGCTTTCTACTACATCTGCAAAATGGCTTAAATTCTGATCCAGCAGCTGTACCATCTCTGGTGTCGCTCCTTTTTGAGGGCCAAAGATAGCAGATGCACCTCTTGGACCTGTCAATGGGTTATCAACGTCACAGGCCACTTCGAAATGTACTTTACAAAGCCTGCGATCAAGCTCTGACAAGTCTATTTCCTCCAGCTTAGCAAGCTCCCCTCCGCCAGAACCAATTTCCTTCCCTTGTTTATCAAGGAGTTTTCCGCCTAATGCTTGAATCATTCCTGCCCCGGCATCATTTGTTGCGCTGCCGCCAATACCGATAATAATATGCTGTACTCCCAAGTCTAATGCGGCTGCAATCAGCTCTCCCGTTCCCCTGGTTGAAGTAATTAAAGGATTCCTTTTTTCAGAAGAAACCAAATGCAAGCCTGATGCAGCAGCCATCTCTATGACTGCTGTCTCTCCATCCCCCATTAAGCCAAAGAAAGCTTGTACCGGATCTCCAAGCGGACCTGTTACAGTTCTCTCAAAAATGGATCCGTATGTTGCGTCAGCCAGTGATTGTACTGTGCCTTCCCCGCCGTCAGCCATCGGCATTTTTTTGTAATGGGCTTCAGGAAAAATAGTTTTAAAACCTCGTTCAATTGCATTCGCAGCGTCCAGAGCCGATAAACTTTCCTTAAATGAATCGGGTGCAATGACAATTTTCATAACTGATCTCTCCCTTTTTTTTTAGCCAAAAAGCTTAAAAACTCCAAATACCAGAGTAGAAATGACTGCGAGTGTTAAACCGATTAGAGACTCATATGGCATCAGATTTAAGCGTTCTTTCATATCCATATTCACACCTCCTGCCGTTGCATGGAAAACTTCCGTGCGGCAAATGATCCAGTACGGTCGCCGCCTTCCTTGTTATTACCTTCAATGTAACATAGTGTATTTGCACAATAAAATAAAAACCGTGTGCTATGACACGGTTGAGGAGAAAATTATGTTAATGATTGCAGATATGTCCATTTCAGTTCCCGCTCATCCTGCGAAAAGCGATAGCGGTCATCCAGGAGTTCGGCAAGCTGTTCATTTTTCTTGGATGAACTGATAGAAAGTTTTTTAATATGATCGCGGCATTTCCCCAGAAATTCTGAATATCCCGTCCAGCTTTCATCAAATTGTTCTTCCAGCTGTTTTTTTAGCATTCGGGTCAGCTTTGGGCTTGCACCGTTGGATGTGACAGCGATTTGAAGCGGACCGCGCTTTATAGCTGCCGGAAAAACTACATTTCCTTCACCAGCTTCATCCACAACACAGACAAACTGCCAAGAATCCAGCGATTTAGCCAATTCATGGTTGATTTCACGATTATTCGTCGCCAGAATCGTTAAAACAGCATCTTTAAAATCCTCGGGGCAAGCCTCCCGCTGAACAAGCTTATAACCTCTTTGACCGGAGAATTCAATGATTTCCTCTGAAAAATCAGGAGCCACAAACGTGATATGTGCTTGTTCCCCATCAAGGGTTTTCGCTTTGCGAAAGGCAATTCTGCCGCCGCCTGCAATAACAATTTTTTGGTTAGTTAAATTAATGAATAACGGCTGCACTCACATTCACCTCTCCATTCGCTTTTTCAGCTACGAGATTCTGGATAGCCCCATGCCTTCCTAAAGTATCAGTTAGTTTAACAGAGCATCCCATTTTTATTTTCTTATTTATCTCTCTTATAACCTCGCTTAATAAAAGCCCTGAGAATAATAGATAAGGGATGACAATGACCCTCCCGCTTGCCTCATTGCATATGGAATCAAGACCATCCTTAAAAGATGGGGCAGCTGCCGCCAAATAGCAGAGCTGCACGTTTTTTACACCAAGCCGCTGGCAGATTCCCCTTTTGATAGAGTCAAATGCTCTAAGAATCGAAGGATCACTGCTTCCTCTTCCCACAATTAAAAGAGAATCATCAGATCGAACTGAATGTGCTTCTGCTGTAACAAGCTCTGCAATTGCGTCGAGAATACTGTCCTGGACTCCAAATGGATCCTCCATCCTCACATTGGTGCCAAGATATTCTCCTATTAAAGGGGCAAGTTTTTCAGGGATATCCTGCTTAATATGTCCCGCTGACAGCAAAAATAGAGGCACAATCACAATTTCTTCTGCTCCTTCTTGGACACAGTATTCAAAGCCTGCCTCAATGTCAGGCTCTGTTAATTCAAGAAAGCAAAGCTTTTGTATAGGAGCATCTACTTTCTTCATGACACTCGCGATAAAAATGTTTGCTTCGGCTGCGCCTTTTTTAGAACGTGTGCCGTGGCCGATGTATAGGACAGCTTTCATTTGGCGGCTCCTTTCATGAAAGTACTTACTTAAGCCCCCAAATCGCAGCCTACCCCTGTACGGCAGGCAGATGAGGCGCAATTTCATCTTCGAACCAATTAATTTTGTGATGCATTTTTACAACATCACCAATGACAATCATGCTTGGATTCGAAATTTTTGCTTCTTTCACTTTGTCTTCGATACTGGCAAGGGTGCCCGTTACGGTCCGCTGTTCTGAAAGTGTTCCCCAGTGCACGAGGGCTATCGGTGTTTGAGGGGATTTACCATTATGAATGAGGTTATTCACAATATTAGGCAATTGTGAAACACCCATGTACACACAAATCGTGTCAACTGCATGCGCCAGATGAGCCCACTGGTGTTCAGCCTCTTTATTGCCGGCTTGGTGACCGGTGACAAAAGCGAAACTTTTGCTTAAGGTCCTATGTGTAACTGGAATTCCCGCATAGGCAGATGCCGCAATCCCTGCAGTGACTCCAGGCACAATTTCAAATGGAACATTATTATTTGCACACTCTTCTGCTTCTTCCCCGCCCCTTCCGAATACAAATGGGTCACCGCCTTTTAGGCGGCAAACCTTCAAGCCTTTTTTTGCATATTTTACAAGAAGGTGATTAATGGTTTCCTGCTTCATGACGTGATGATTGGGAAGCTTGCCGCAATACACCAGATGCGCTTCTTTTTTTACAAAATCTAACAGTTCCGGGTTCACAAGACGATCATACAGAACGACATCTGCCTCCTGCAGGCAGCGCATTCCCTTAACAGTCATAAGGTCCGGGTCTCCCGGGCCAGCACCTACTAAAAAAACTTTTCCTGTCATTCTCATGACCGTCCTTTCTGTAATGTCTTTTAATATATGCCTTTTGATGCTTTTCCTAAGCTAATAATCTAATTGATTTTTATAATACCATTTTTCGGGGTGAAATAGTAGGAATTATTTTTGCAAAAAAGTCCCCTTTCAAAAAGAGACTCCTGAGTTCTTATAAGATATTCCTTTCACGCAGATGTGTTAATATCTGCCCAACCGCCTCTTCGACTGTATACTGGTCAGATCGGACAGTGATTTCTGGGTTTTCAGGTGCTTCATAGGGTGAATCGATTCCTGTAAAATCCTTTATTTCCCCGCGCCGGGCTTTTGCATACAATTGCTTGGGATCCCGCCGCTCACATTCTTCGAGCGGACAATCAATAAAGACTTCAATAAATTCTCCATCTTCGAATATGGCCCTTACCGTCTCACGGTCCGAACGGAATGGGGAAATAAAAGCTGTTGTAACGATTTTGCCGCTATCCACAAATAGTTTTGCGACTTCTCCAATTCGCCTGATATTTTCATTCCGGTCGGCTTCTGAAAAGCCGAGATCTTTATTTAATCCGTGTCTGACATTGTCTCCGTCAAGGACATATTCATTAATGCACTGGCGAAACAGCTCATGGGATACAGCATTTGCAATCGTTGATTTGCCTGAACCAGATAGGCCGGTAAACCAAAGGACCACACTTCCATGGCCGTTCTGTGCCCGTCTGTCTTCCTTCGTAATTGCAGCATCATGCCAGGTGATGTTTGTTGTCTTTGTCATATTATCCGCCCCTTATACCGTTTCTTTTTCTCTCATGCCTTCAATTAATACTTCGACGACTTCTTTACGACTGAAGGCAGATGGCGGCAGCTCCCCGTTCCGGAGCATTTCCCGAACCTTTGTGCCGGAAAGAATGACACGGTCCTCTTTGCTGTGAGGGCAGGTTTTATCAGACGCCATGCCTTCGCATTTATTGCAGTAGAAGCTGTGCTCAAAGAACAGCGGTTTGATGCCAAGCTCTTCTTCTGTAAAATGGCTGAAAATGTGCTGTGCGTCATATGTGCCATAATAATTGCCGACACCTGCATGGTCTCTTCCGACGATGAAGTGTGTGCAGCCGAAGTTTTTTCTTGCAATGGCATGGAAGATCGCTTCCCGCGGCCCCGCGTATCTCATTGCTGCCGGATAGACAGCAAGCTGTGTACGCTCTTTTGGATAATAATTTTCCAGAAGAACCCGGTAGCTTTTAAGACGGACATCGGCGGGGATATCATCCGATTTTGTTTCACCGACAAGCGGGTTCAAAAACAGACCATCCACCGTTTCCAAAGCTGCTTTTTGAATGTATTCGTGTGCCCGGTGTACAGGGTTCCTTGTCTGGAAGCCAACCACTGTTTTCCAGCCTTTTTCTTCAAACAGTGCTCTTGTTTCCTTAGGTTCAAACCATACATCTTCCGCTACACCTTTTCCTGGCTTTTTAATCAGCGTTACTTCGCCGGCAACATAAACCTGACCGCGTTCAAAAAGCCTTTTCACTCCAGGATGGGCCAGTTCTTCGGTCTTGTAGACTTCACGCGCCTCTTTGCTTAGGTCAGGCTCATACCATTCAGATACAGTGATCACTCCATACACTTCATCTTCGTTAACCAGCTTAAACGTTTCCCCAGCTATAAGCTCTCTTGCTTTTTCAGCTGAAACTGGCAGTGTAACAGGAATAGACCAAATCGTTCCGTCTGCTAATCTCATTTTTTCAACAACAGATTCGTAGTCTGCTTTTCCAAGGAAACCTGTCAGAGGACTGAATAAGCCTACACCTATAAGTTCCAGATCACTTAAGGCAATGGCATCTATTAAAATTCCTTTTTCAATTCCAGTCAGGTCATAATTTGGATCATAGCTTTGAATTAATTTTCCTCCATGAGGTTTCGGCAGAGCCATTTTACATCAACCTTTCTTTTTCAAATTTACTTTTTTTCAGTTATCGGCCTTGCACTGGCTGGTGCCTGATTCATTAAGAATTTCACTCCGAAAACGGAGATAAGCACACCGGCCATTGCAATCACCGGATATACATTTTGTTCAATAATCAGCTGGATTAGCGTATAGGATAGGACCATGGATAATACTGGTGAAACCACCCATACGACTAATAGCTGTACGACAATGTCCTTTTGGAAGACAGATTTGCCCTGTTTGACAAATCCAATGCCAATAATCGAAGAAGTTGTGATTTGTGTTAACGGGACAGGGATTCCAAAAACGGAAGCGACTGTAACGATTCCTGCTCCTGTCCCAGATATGACACAGCCTTCTTCAAGACGGATCTTTGTAATCTTTTTGCCATTCGTTTCGAGCACTTTTTTTCCCAGTAAGATGGCTCCTAAAGCGACGAACAGCCCGCCCCAGAAAATCCCGCTGCCTGTGCTCATAATCCCTGCACCAACAAGCGGACCGACGGCATTTGCGACATTATTCATGCCTGCTGAAAATGCTTCAAACACACCCATAATAATGACTAATATGGATAACATCGGAGCTGCCTTAGGCTTTTTAATCAGGTTCTGGATGAAATTTTTCTTTAATAAAGTTGCAGCCATTATGGCGATTAGAAAAGCGGCAAATGGAGTAAGCAGCCAGAACATGACAATCCAGACAAGCTTTCCTGCAAAAACGGATTGGTATACGATCCCGGCTCCAACGACGGAACCGACAGTCACCTCACTGGTTGACAGCGGAATACCAAAAACATTTGCCAGAAAAAGCGATAGTGCGGCTGATGCAATCACAATCAGCGCAATGGCAACTGTGAAGGTTTCTTTAGGAACAATACCGCTTCCCATGGTCTTAACCACTTCTCCTCCGCCAAGCCATGCTCCGAAGAAAACGGCCAATCCGCAAAGAACAAGAGCTAAAATGCGGTTTCTTAGGACTCCCGAACCATACGCGATCCCCATGGATGCTGCTGCTCCGCTTGCCCCGATATTCATGGCGAAAAATAAACCGACTGTGACCGCTATGATCGTAAGCATGGTATCATCCTCCCTCTAGCTGGTGTGAAGGCCGCATTCTGTTTTGCCTGAGCCAGACCATCGACCGGCACGGGAATCGCCGTTTTCATCGACTGCCTGTGTACAGGGAAAACAGCCGATGCTTGGATATCCATAGTCATGCAGAGTGTTGTAGGGCAGGTCTTTTTCCCTGATGTATGACCAGACTTCATCCGATGTCCAGTGAATCAGCGGGCAGATTTTGATATTCTTAAACTTTTCATCCTTGTTTAGGAACTGTGTATTTGCTCTTGTCGCGGACTGGTCCCGCCGAAGTCCTGAGATCCATGCCTGCTTTGGTGTCAGAGCTTCTCTTAATGGAATCACCTTGCGGATCTGGCAGCATGAATTAGGCTCCCTCTTCCACAGTGCCGAACCATATTCATCAGCCTGCTGATCAAGTGTTAATTTGGGCTCCTTCCGCTCAATCCGCAGCATTGGAAAACGGGCTTCGATTTTATCTATAACATCATAGGTCTCAGGAAAATGCAGCCCGGTGTCCAAAAAGACAATATGCGCATCAGGTTTGATTTCCTGGATTAAGTCAATCAGCACAATGGCTTCTGCCCCGAAGCTCGAAGCATAGACAATTTTATCTTCTGAGAAATTTTTATATGCCCATTCCAGTACATTGCGGGCACCTTTTAATTTGTCATCAAAGGGAAATGCATCAGAAATCTGATTCCAATTTTCATATGTCACTGCAGTTCTCATCTTGCAGTACTCCTTTCACTTTCTTAAAATCTTTTTTCAACCAAAAAAGGCAGTCCTTCCGCCTGAAAAATCCTTCAGGTAGAAAGACCGCCTCTAGTTTGTCTAGTCAGCGCGCTTATTTGGTTGAAGACGAACCTTTTCGTTCTTCTCAAGTTGTATGACTTTGCCATCCTGGACGACCAAAGTGATCGATCCGAATTTAATGCTTTGAAGCATCTGCTTCAAGTGAGCAGATAACTCTTCCCAGTCAGCCTGTTTCAGTGAGGCTCGCCTCCTTTTTTAGTCTAGGAAAATATTAGTTTTTAATTTGATTTTTAGTGATGTTGAGATTAATCCTACCATACCCATAGGAATTGTCAACAACTTATTTAAAGAAAATTATAAAAATCGAATAATTGGGCTTATCTTCACTTAATTTGCTGCTGAAATTCTAGGGTTTTGATGAAAGAAGGGGGAATTGTTTCTTTATTAGATTCATGAAATTCATGACAAAGGCATGACCTAATTCATGAGCGAGTGTTAATACATATGCGCATAGGCCAGCCCATTTATTTTTCGATGCATCTAAAAACGTAGGCAATTGATTGCCTACTAAAAAAATCCTATGTGGGGTATTGGGTAACTTCCCGTTTGGTAAGTCTTTAAACCAAATAACCAATAAAAATTAATAAAAGTTTCTGAGTCGTACTTGCCATTTGGTAAGTGCTACTTTTATTTTAGGGAGCAAAATTACCAAAACGGGAAGGTCCTTTATGCTATGAATGAACCTAAAAAAATACCAGTTCCCGTATTTATGCATAAAATTACCAAAATAGTAAGTTAAAAGATAGATTTTTTGGGGGTCAAGTAATTGGAAGAAAAAAATGTCATCTATGATAAAGACATGGATAAGAGAGAACTAGTCATACAGTGGCTAACATTTCTTTGTGCTAAGGATTTTACAAAGAGGCAAGCCAACATAATGGCGTTTTTACTGTCACTTTCTATATTGACAGGAAAAATAATCGTTCATGTCCCTCGATTAAAAGATTTTGAGCAATGCGGTGTCGGTCCTTAAAATAAACGGGGAGCTTAACAAGCTTGAAGAATTAGGTGTCATAGCCTGGGATAGAGAAAAAATGCTTTTTGGAATTACCCTTGAGACAAGCGGGTGGAAAACCAAAAGCCTTCCTCAATTTAACTATAGTCGTTTAAGTAAGCTTGTAGGAATAAACATGGAAGAGGGGAAACCAAAAAAGTTAGACAACTGAGAGAGAGTGTGAAGATATGAAGACTTGCAGCATTAAAGGATGTAATGCAAAGCATGAGGCACGTGGATACTGTAAGCGCCATTACAATAGCTTTAGAAAATACAACGACCCACTCTTTATTGACAAAAACAAAGACAAGCGAAAAAAAAATGGGAACAACACAAAGCCCAAAAAATGGAGTCAAATGCCCAGAGATGGAGAGTGCTCTGTTGATGGGTGCAATAACCCCATCAAAAGCAAAGGCTTATGCGATAAGCACTATGCCAGGTTAAGAAGAAATGGCACATTAGGCATCAATGGTATCGAAAGGGAAAGCATTAAAAGCTGTTTGGCTGTTAACTGTGATAGACCTCATAAAGCAAATGGGTATTGTGATTACCATTATTCTAATTACAGGACCAAAGGATCTCCTCATATTCCAAAGGTTATTAAGCTTTGTGGTGTTAAGAATTGTAATAACCGGCAGGATGCCCGGGGCCTGTGCTCCAAGCATTATCATCAATGGGAGAAAAATTTAAAAGAGTTTGATTTGCTCCATCAAGTCTCGAAAGAAACGTGTGGGTCGGATTTGCTCACACATTAAAATAGAGAAACGGCCCACAGGATAGGGGCCGTTTTCACATGTTAGATATTAGAAAGGTCAAGATTGAAAACTCGAGATCCAATTCGCTTTAATGCCACATGATTAGAATCTTCCCTATAATTTTTTCCGCTCATTTCCAGGAGTGAACGGACAATCCCGAAGTAATAGAAAAAACCCGCTATATCCTGTTCAGCTGCACAGTCAAAAGCATTCTGATAATAAGAATCCAGTATATCGCTAACTGTTTCGTTGTCCAAGACAATGGCATTCTTAATATTAATGTCATTCATAGCAAGCACCTCTTTAGGATAAGATTAGTTACTTATCATTACCCCAAAAGAATTTACCTAATCACATCATTCAACAAGACCGGCTGCCTTTGCTTCATTATAATATACATCACATATCTAAATACTCTTTTTAAGACCACAGTTGCTGCATTCTCTAATGAATACATAGTCTTTGACTGAGCTTTTAAAGTGGGCTTTTCCGCAATTATCGCAACGGCCGCTCGCTTTATCAGGGAAGTCTTGGTAGTCATAAACTTTGTCGAAATCATATTCTGGTTGGTCAGTCATTTTGTTCACCTTCTGAAATTTATTGACTTATGTATAATAACAGAAAAAGGCATCCTGGAGTCCAATTCAGTTAAAAAACAGGGCTCAGTTATTCAACAAGTCCAACCTCTTTAGCTTCAGCTACATATACCTCCCCAAACGGTACTTGATGGGGCAATAAAAAAAGACACTTAATAGATTAATAAACCTTAATGTTTCTCTCACCATAAATATATACGTCTGAATCTATGTCTTTAATATCAAGTTTAAATGTTCCTACTTTCATTCCATAAAAGGTTGCATAATCAACTCCGTAATCATCGATATCCTTATAAGCTGTACAAGCGCCAGTAGCTTCATTACATAAACGGAATAATAAATCGCCTGGTAAAGCACGAGTAGCACCGTATCCATCCGTTTTCCACAAATAACGTACATATACTCTTACATTTCTATCTGACGAACTTGTCGTAATTCTTCCGTCCCATAATTTATCTTCTGTAGCGAAATACTGGTAACCTGTACTATAGTCTGCACTTGCTTTGTTTTCTCCAAAAGAAAATACACCAATTAAACTTATCACCATAATGCAAAGAACAGAAAATAATTTTTTCAACAAAATAACCTCCTTGTATTTGGAAAAGTTTAACACAAATAAAAGTATATAATGGAAACATTTGTAATACATCGGGCTTTTGAATTATTTTGGAGTGTTGCTATGGAGGTCATACGCAAAAATAAATAAAAGAGGTGAGTATAAACTCCAAAAATACCAAGCAATCACTCTTTCAACATAATACTAATTTAGTTGAAAGACATACACATAAAAAAAGAACACCAGATAAAACTGGGTTCTAGTACGCTGATCCTGATACCGGAAGAATTTCACCATCGTCATATATATAGATAGTTTGATTGGAGCTAGTTAGTCCTTTTGTTTCTGGTGAAGGTTTAACTATAGATGTACCGCCATGCTTACGAGAATATTCTTGAAGCTGTTTGTATTTATCTCGATCCAATATTAACAAATATGAATATACAAGACGTTTTTCTTGAGTAAATGGTTCGCGGAATACTACAAAATCTTCACCATATATTTCTTTTAAGTATGTAGCTGCATCCATGTGATTAGCAATATCAGGATATTTCTGAACTTCTTCTTTAGTTAAAGGCAGATTGTTTTGGGCCATAAATTTATCCTCCAGTTGATTGTCTCTCTATATAATCCTAATTCTCGTTTGGAAACTGCCATTCTATACACCTATCCATAGTTGATCAAAACAAGAACGTATGCTCTGTCTTTCAATCAAAATTTATTTTAATTGAAAGAGCCTACTAGTCTTCATCAAACCCAATTAACGAAACTTCATATTTTCCTTCAGCAAAATTGACCATCGCATGGATCCTATTGTCCTTATTTCCCTTTTCATAGCCAAAAAGAAATATTTCGGTGCCATCTGTACGGTCTGTAAACTCATGCTCGTTGATTACGACGTCCCACCCTTTTTGCTCTTTAAAATACTGTACTGCAGATTCTGTAGACTTCTTTACAATCTCTTCTTTTTCTTCCTTAGACATATCATTGCACCCCTGTAAAATTAATGCTGCCATAATCAATAACAGGATTCTCTTTAACATCTCCATCCCTCCTACCACTTCGGACCGGAATTAATCTCAGCCCGCATGAGCGAATCCAGCCTCTTTCTTGTCTGGATTATATCATACCGTTTGTCTTCCAAACGATGAATCTTTTTAGAGAGCTCCAAGAAGAAATCCGCCGACCATTGGCTTGCCCGTTCTTTAGCTTCTCCTGCCTTCCAGCTATAAAGCTGCTCAATGCTATCCCTATATTTAAGTTGAGCTTCTCTAAGGCTACCTATAAAAGTATCAAGCTCACTTTCAGCAGCGCTGAGATTTTGAATATCATTTAGGTATTGAGATATCTTTTTATCATCCATCATACCAGCTTATCCGCCTCTTTAAATTCATTTGCTGCAAATCTTAGAAAATGATTGAACTTTGACGTTTCTTCATTGAGCCAGTTTTCCATCTTAGTTAGATCATTAAACACTTCATGGCCAATATCAATTGTTTCTGGCCCCTCTCCACCATAAATCAGCTTATTTTTGATTTTGTTTTTCACATCAGGCAGCTCACCCATAACACGCTTGCTAACTATCCCCACGCTATCGGCAACCTCAAGCAAGTGAGAAGGAGTAACGTGTATCAGTCCGGCTTCTGCACTTACATAGCGTGGAGACCTGGAAACTTCAACCCCAACTAACACATTGTACAAGATTCCGTTATTGATGTTTCCGTATCTATCAAAAGTATAATTCTCCATCCCATGATAACTGGCGATTGCCTCTAGCATTCTCTTGAACGGCCTGCCCTCGTTATCCATATTTTCATACTTAAATCGCGATCCAATGTAATATGTGGAACCAATATGCCTTTCATATGGCTTAAGCCCACCGGCTCCAATGGAATCCCTTGGGTGAACATAATTGACAATGGAAGAATCAAAATCACCTGCGACAGCCCTTGACTTTGTTTGTTCATCAAGCAAATCAATGACGCTTGGCGCACTATAGGTAACTGCCCCCAAGTTGAATTTTGCGGCTGCATATTGAGCAAGTGCTCCTCCCAATGAATGGCCAGTGACGGATATTTGAGCGGAGGGGTTGTCTTTTTTGATATCACTGATTAATTTTTCTGCTTGCTGGAACTGGTTCTTCTTATACCATTCTTTTTTGTCGGGACTATAATAAACATCTAGCCGATCTCCCTTGGGATTAGATTGCTTCTGATGTACTTTATCTTTCATCACAATGTATTGTACATCAGTTTCTAGATCTGCCATTCCCGCTCCCAGCATATCATCGCCCTGGGTTCCCCGAAATGAAACCACAATTTGGTTATCTTTTTTAACAACCAATGAATCAAACCCAGTAGTGGAGTCAGTTGTAACGTAATCCTTCTTATTCACCACTTCCCACTTATGGGTTTGCTGATTGTTGTTGTATTCAATGAATTTAGGCAATCGTTCGTGGTCAACATAATAGGCTTGCTGCGACAAAAACAAATAAAGCTTATCCTCGATCTTCGGCATGGATGACCTCCATAAGTTTCAGAATCTTTATTAATATTACCATAAAATGTAAGTGGACAAAAAGTCCAAAAAAAAAGAAACCTACCCTGTCGACCAAGCTTGTGTAGGTTACTCTTAGTTGCTTAAATGTAGCTATCCTAATTATACAATATGGAATAATTGGTGTAAAATGAAATTTTTCGGATATTTTTACCGTCTTCATCTTTGCAATATCTACCTAGTTCTCTAAGTTTCAATTTAGGTGCATCTTATTACACCATCACTTTTTCAATTCTATAGTTTTTGCCATTATCGAACATAAAAATAACACTTCTTGTCGGATGATTTCTTTTAAAGAAGGGTCCGTCCAGCGATTCAAGTCATCTATATGCCGGCTAATTTCCCTTTCGAATAAAAGCTGTTCTTCCTCTTTAATCAAGCACTCCACCTCAATTACCTAAAAAAATGCAACAAAGTACAGTACCCATATTAATATGTAAATAAACAAAACTCCTTCAACCAAAATCGTTTATTGTTGAAGAAAGGTGTCGAGAGGGACATCAATCCCTCTCGCTTAAATATTGGTTTAATTGATCAAAGTTTTTTAAATAATAACGCAGCGCCGTTTCTTTGTTAAATGCCGATAGCATGCTGTCATGAGCTCTCTTCCCTTTCCCTATCGTAGCAAGCTCATGGCCATTATACTTTTTGACATCCCCCAGCTTCTCAAGATCAGGCAAACGGTCTTTTAATATTGGGTATGGTGAATATAAAATAAAGAGAGGTTTTCTCCCTTCTACATCAACCTTTTCATCCAGAATAGCAATGGAATACAAGCTAAAGTAGTGCTCAATTTCTTTGAGCTTATTGCATTTTCGGCACTTGGCCAATGTCTTTTCATTCTTCTCTAAGAATAAATGAGTGTTCAAGGCACACTTCTTCATTTTTAAATAATGAAAGAAGCAGATCTTCGAATGATGTTTAGGTATGTATTTGCGAATCTGCACATATTCAGTTTTGGCCAATAAAGCCAGCGCGTTTGCCTTCCGACAAGCAGTAGCTCCCTGTCCTTTTCCTTCCACTCCGCCTGCAGCGATTTGTAATCGGGAGCGATATCTTCTTTAGCAATCATCGTTGTCATGAACCTGTCACCCCTACTACTTTATTGCTGAATCATCTTTGCTTTCCTGTTCCATTTCAGCTTCCGCAAGTGTTTTCACATCAGGAACAAAAGCTCCTGCAATATAAAAGTTGCCAAATTGATCACGGTACATTTCTGGATTCTTTGATTTATCCGGCTCGCCATGCACGGTTGCTGGATTTACCTTTAGCATTCTTTGACACTTCCAGCATCTAACGTGTTGTGTCCCCGTTTTTATATAATGATTTGATTCGTCGTGGCAGCACGGGCAACTGTACCGGCATTTATACAGCGGCTTATTAAAGCTGTCATATTTTATCCCTGTTTCAAAATAGTGCGTATTCTTAGGATCGTAAGCTGGATGATAGCCATTTACCAGTTCAACCTCTTCTTTCGCTTCTGGTTCCTGCTCGTTCTCCTGTTCCTCGTGGTTTGCTGTTTCCTTCTCAGCCTCTTGATAGGCGGCCACGATTTGTTCCTTCGTAATGCTGGAAGCGGCTTTGGCAACTGCCCTTCTCGGTTCTTTTTCTATTTCTTTATGATAATCAGTTTCAGAATCCATATTTTCATAGAATTCTTTGTATGCTTTTCCGCTGCGATGATAGATATCAGCCAGTTCCTTAAAATCGACATCTAGGTTAAAGAATTTAAATACACCGTCCATTAGAGCCAGCTGATGTTCTGTATTGACTGAATCCATTTTCATTTCAGATTCCTTCTCACCATCTCGCAGTCTGATGTAAACTTCCTTTGACATAAACTCACTCCCGAAATACGCTAATCGCGCTTCTATTCATTGTATAGATTGATTGAATGACCGTAAAGCTAAAAGGCTTTCATTTGTGTAAGCATTTAGATAAATTCATCCAGGCTCAATTCTCCGCTCGGATAAGAGATTAGCAGCCCATTCTTGAAATCCCTTCTTGCTAGAACCAATACTTCCTCTTTGGAAATGTTGTGCTTTTGTTCTTCTGTAATATCATTAGAATAATAGAATGTGGGCTCCTCATCCTTTTTATAGTTACCTCTTATATGCACCTGTACAATCATAGCTTTATGAAGAGTCTCTGCCAAATACATATAATTTTTGAAGGTGTGAGAGCGTACTTCACTTTTTCCGCAGTAAACGTTTATGGTGTCTCCTTCTTTTGTTTCGGGGTGCACCTTGATGTATCGTACATGCGGATGGTCAAAATCTATATATAAAAATTCGCCTGGCCCCTCTGTTACTGCTCGCTTAATTACCAGGCCTTCATTTTTTGCTTCCTTCAAAAATAAATCTAATTTAAACACTAAAACTTCCTCCCTGATCATTAAATTAAAATGTGTAAAAGCTGGTGAATTAAGCAGGCACTGGCTCTTCCTCATGTGATACGCCAGTCATATAGTCTACAGCTGCTTGAGCCTGTGAAGCGGCCGAAAAGATAAATTTCTTATCCCCCTTTAACTTCTGCAGCCATCCATTGATATAGCTTGCGCTGTTTTCCTGGAGATCGGTCGTATCAAGTCCCGCCATCACACAGATCATGGAAGCACCCATCTCCGCTACCAGCTCCTCCTTCGCATATTTCTCACTGCCAAACTTGGTTGGGTCTACTACCCCTTCACGTTTTAGCCTTGAAATGGAACCAGTACTGTGTACCAGCTCATGAAAAATCGTAGAATAAAACTCTTCTACTGAATGAAAGTCTTCCTTTTTTGGCATATTGATAAAATCAAAGATTGCCATGTAGTAAGCTCCCCCAGGGCCATACTGGATACGGGGTTTATCCTTGTATGCGGCAAGCAGCTTTTCTGCCTCTTCCACAGGATTGAAGTCAAGCTTCTCTGTTTGATCTACTTTGCTTGCAAGACCTTCGCACTGCTTATTAATCTCATATACCCTGTAATAATATGGCTTAGCCATTTTTTTGTAATTTGCTTCATCATCCGAACCATCTTCCACCCCTGCATCGCCAACCTTTACTTTAAACCAATGCCAGTACACACTCATGTACCAATTTTTAAGTTCTTCCTTCTTTACTCTTCCCCCCGCTTCCTTAATCTGTTTCAAACTTGCATATTCCCCGGGTGGAAGTATCATAGCGTTAAGACCTCTGTAAGGTTTATCTACAACCCATCTTCTTGCGACACCTGTTCCATTCCAGGGCATTCTCCAAGGGACGACCCCTTCTTCCAGTTTCTCGATTAAACGGTTTGTTACGATTTGCTGAGCATCCATTTTTACATCTCTCCTTAATTAAAAATAGACGGAGCAGCTGCCCCGTCCTAGAAATTTCATATGATAGTAGCAAATCAATCCTCACCAGGTAGCATGATAGTAATAACCGGATCGGAGTGTCTCCCGGCCCGCAGACAGCCACAAGGTCATGAGTCTTGTTCTTTCCTTTATGTGTAGCGATGACACTATATTTGATGGTACTGCCGTTCCCCGTATCCCTCTTTGTTGCGACGATCAGCATCCAGATAACATCCCATAATCGCCCGCTCTCTGATTCTCCACGATTCTCTGCTGTTTTGTCCGGCTTTACTATTCCATCCCAAACAGACCTCGTTACGGCAACAGTAAACTTAAATCCTGCTTACTTAGCTGTAGATGTAACATCCACAAGCTCACCATCTGCAAGTGCATCTGCCCTTGTATAGATCGAAATATAATCACCAAAATTATTTCCCATTATTTATTCCTTCTTTCGGTTTTATTTATTTTGAATTGAGTATTAGTAAAATACACGGAAAGTTATATGTGAACTTCTAGAACTTAGTTCAAAAACACCGCTGCGGTAACTTGAATGGTATTATTTATGTACAAAACAAGACCGACAGTAAACTTTGTCGGTCTTGTTTTGTAATGCCATTCGAATATATATTGCCGGACTACTATAGAAAAACAGTTCTTCAACTAAACCAGCTAATAGGAGTCAAGAACTTCTTATTAAAATATTTAATCCACCGTGTTATACTTTTGAAAGCAAGCCAAATAACCCTCCAAATTCCTTTTGGAAGGTTTTTCTTAAGCTGCTGTTTTCTGTGGACTAAGCCAAATCCAGGAACTGGTCATTCCTTTTTAGCATTGCATAAATCCAGTGTAAAAGCTTGTTTACACAAGCTATCATTGCTACTTTTGCAGGCTTTCCTTCATTTCGTTTCCGATCATAATACTCTTTTAGCTTCTTGTTCCTGGAGCTTCTTATACCGCATAAAACGGCCATATACAAAGCGTGCCGTAATCGGCTTGAACCTCGTTTAGTAATATGATTTATAGTAGCTGTGAACTTACCTGATGAATGGACACTTGGATCTATTCCCGCGTAAGCCACAAGTTTTTTAGGGTGATTAAACCGATCAATTTCTCCAATTTCGGAAATGATCGTTGCCGCGATCTTTCCTCCTATTCCGGGAATTGATTGGATTATCTTACATTCTTCAATTTCTTCTGCCAGGACATCTATCTCTGCCTCTATACTGGATAGGTGTGCTTGGTACTGAAGAAGCATAGAGATATACATATCCAAACTGAACAACTGACTTTGATACACACCTTGTTGGAAAGGATTTCGCTCAGCCGAAGCTATTAATTTAGCTGCCCTCGCCCAGGCCAAACCCTCAGACCGTTTTATACGCATTCCCACAATTCGCTCCAGTATCTTTGCTTTACCAGTCCTCAGAACATCTTCAGATGTAGGGAACTCCTTTAAAACCTGAAGAGAAACTTTCGAAAATAAATCCCCGAAGACTCCCCTGTATTCAGGAAATATCTGATCAAGAAGAGTATGGAACTGAAGTTTTGCCTGGATGTAAAGGTTCGTAACGGTTTCGTATTGCCTTGACAATGTTCTCAGGTTTAGAAGTCTTAGTCCTCTTTTCTTATATGGCTCAAATTCTTCCTTGTAGTAAAGAACACAAAGGTGATATGCATCAACGGCATCAGTCTTTACCTTTCTAAGGCTTGTTTTCTTAGCTTGATAAGAAATGATTGGATTTACCAGGATGTATAGATACTGACTTCCCTCAAGACATTGAATAATCGGTGTATGGTAATGTCCTGTAGATTCAAGAATAACTGCTGGCCTTACCCCAGTATTCCCCTCTATCTCTCTCAAAAAAGAAATAAGCGAATCTAAATCTTCCTTGGTATGCTTTTCCCGAACGGCTTGTCTCTATCTAAAAAGGCTTGAACCTCACTTTCTCCTTTGGCTACATCTAGGCCAATGACTGGATTCATTAATATCTCTCCCTTAGTTTTACTCACCAGTAACCCCTATACCTTCCTGTAGTTCCATAGCTTCGCTTGTTATACGAGATCATTTGTCCCAACCAGCCTCAAACATCATTCTACAAGTAGGGGGCGAACAGTTTAGTTGACGAGATCTAACTCCCACGCACCCGTACGTTCTACCCTGGCTACTGAAATAATAGGTCCTATAAAAAAAAGAGCAACCAGTAAAAACTGGTTAACTCTATAATACGAAGGCTACCCGTTTGTTGAAGAAGAGGCATCACCCATCTTAAATAACTTTGAGCCACTTTGTGATTACTTCTCTAAGTTTTTCTTCTTTAGCTTTAACGTCATTTTGATCAGTAAATTTCATTATAGCTCTGTCGGCTGCTTTCCATTCTAGTATACCACTGGGATCTACAACCAGAGGCTCATTTGTATTTCGGTCTTTTACCTTAGTACCACAATGAAATACGAGTCGAATAAATCCTTTTCCATGAAGATTAAATGTAATTCGATCTTCACCTTCATAACAGAAGCTAGGAGCATTCCATTTAATATGTTCAGTAATTTTATCATTAGTGCTTAAAATGATATTTCGAACTTCTTCTATTTCTTCTTTATGTGGATGTTTAAGGTTGTTCATAAATTCTGCTACCTGCTCAGGACCATTCAATTTCTTACTTTCACTTGATTTTTTATTTGTAGTCATTATTACTTCATCACCTCTTACTATTTTTCTTTAATTACACTCTTATTTTCTATATATTACCAAACAAGTTGGATTTATTAAACTAACCGTCCCGCGCATTTAAGTACATGTTTTCACAAACACCATACTATCAGTACCATAAGTATTCAATTTTTCTTGAGATTCTTCCTCCATTAAATGGCCCTGATTATCAAATATGCAATTGTTCCTCAAGTTGTCATCACTAATGGCCCATTGTTTGAATTGGGGTTTACTAAATTTTGAAACGAAAAAAAACACCCATCCTAAACAAAAGATGAGTGAGTTTTTTCGATTTTTCATTCACTTTTATTTGGTTTAGACTTTACCCACTCAGCTATGTCATGAACGACATATTCTGGAATGTTAGCTGGGGCAAGATATTCTGCCGGCATGCTCATTTCCCCTTCGCCTTCAGTAAAGAAATGATTCAGCTTCGGGTATAGACGATATTCAACATTGTTCCGATGAGAAAGCTCCTCTTTCCATATAGGAATCTCTATGCCTGAAACGACTTGGTAATCCCGCTCTCCTTGAATAATCAGCAATGGTTCATTTTGTTCCTTTGCCATCTCTGCTGCTCTTATATCATTTATAGAATCCCAAAACATTGCCTGACCAAGCAGAAATTCATCGGGAGGATTTTCTCCTGAGAAATCCGGATTATTTAACATTTCAAATTGAGCAGTATAAAACTCAGCTGCCTGCGGTGGGATTTGGCCGATGGAAAGAAGATAATGAAATTGATCAAGAACGACATCTTGAATTGTTCGCGCCGGTCCGCCCATCACGATTGCACCAGCGATATTTTGCCTCTTGTCTTGATTAATCATTTGAGGCACCATCATGCCCCCTTGGCTATGACCGAGAATATAGATTTGCTCATCATTTATTTTTTTCTCTTTTTCAAGCAATCGCGTTGCTAAAAGAGCATCATCTGTTGATTCTTTATCAACTGTGTGATTTTGGTCTGCCGAAATTTTTGCTGCATGTTCAAATGTTCGTTTGTTGTAACGCAGCACGGCAATTCCTTTTGAAGCAAGCCCGTGCGCCAAATCACGGAATGGTTTTATCGCATACGCTGCTTCATCCTTATCGGTTGCCCCTGATCCTTGAACGAGAACAACTACTGGAAATGGTCCCTTTCCTTTAGGAATCGACAGCGTCCCAGGCAGTGCAAAATCCCCTTTTCCTATCACAACGTCTTTTTCAGTAAAGGAATGCGGATTGCTGTATGCTGGATCTGCTGCAACCGAACCCGTATACGTAGTTAATAGAAAATCATCTACTTTTCCAGATCGGTCTCATCGAAGTGTAAACGGATACACTGCTCTCTCGAACTGAAGCTCAATTTCCACATTCGTATGGACTCGATTCGATTCCTTGACTGTAGCTGTTCCGAAACCGATGAACGATCCTGCCATTGGCTGCAATTGCTGCTTTAGTGTGGTCCAATAGATTTCCAACCATTGCTCGGAAATTGACTTCTTTAAAGGGCGGGATGACGACTTTAAGGCCTGTCCATAGTTGCCCGCCTCCATATCACTTACAAATTGAACGGCATTCTGCAAGAAACGATCTTGATGATTATTCGCCTCTTCGATTGGGCCCTTTCCTGCGAGTGCGCCCTTCTCTTTAGGAACAAATGCGGGTGAACTTGGTAGATTAAGAGCATTAGGTATACTTGCCACATTCGAACCTTCAACTAGATTAAAAATTTGGCCTGTTGAATTTGACCTAGCAGTCGGTTCCTTTCCATATGCAATTGTCGGAATGCATATGGAAATGACCAGTCCGAATACAAGCCATTTTTTCCTTATTGGATTTTTCAAAACTATCCCTCCCTGTTTTCATTCATTTGCATTCTATGACTCTTTCAATTAATTTATTTAACAAATTATACAATCTTCGTGAAATCCTTCTTGAACTAACCCTGACCATTAGTAAAAAAGTGACTGCTCTTATTGAACAATCGCTACCCGATTCATAAGGAGGCCCTTCTTATTCGAGAATAGCCTCCTATTCTTGAATAAACAAGAAGCTAAATTCAGCTGGGATTTTTGAAAATAACTACCTATACAATTTAGTTCCTCTATGGGTTCATTACAATTTTGCATAAACCCTAGATTGATTTCAGAATTCACATAAAAGTTATTTCGGTTAATAATAAACAGCAAGTGCACTATGTGTGTTTGGACCAATGATTCCGTCAGCTGCAAGCCCATTAGGGATCGGGGAAAACATTTATGGCTTGTGCATTCGGTGTAACCTCGTCAGTTCCACAAAGTAAAGTATATTCGGTTGCCTGAACTATTGGATGAACTGTCTCTTGCAGAATTAGCTTCAGACGGTAGCTATCGCAAGTTAATCAAGAAATATGCAAAAACGGATGTTCTTATTCTTGATGAGTGGCTACTTACTGACCTATCAAAAGATGAAGGGAATATCTTGTTGGAGATTACGGAAGTACGGCACAAAACCTCTTCCACCATTTACTGGTCCCAAATTGATCCCAGTGGATGGCACATGGAATTGGGAAATGGAACTATTGCCGAAGCCGTTTTAGACCGTATAGTACATGATTCCTATCAATCTTATTAGACAGTGAAGCCTCCATGCGTGAACGTCATGGATTAAGCAGAGAGGTCTAAGATATGCCTATTTTGACAAGAAAAGATTTATCCAAAATGGAAGAATACTATTATTGGCAGTAAAAAAAGGAGTCCTTTCCCTGAAAAATTGAAGGCAAAACTGCTGGATGTTTATGGGAAAGAGCCTAAAGCGCCCTTTAACAGAAGACTCGATTTCAAGATAATCTTAAAAGACATTAATTCACAATCTGTGTACTTTCGATTTTTATTTCTTCTTGAGACTTAACTTTAGTTTAACTCCTGATCATTGTAATGGTACTGTTATTGTTATCTATCTTGATTTTCATAATATGCTTCATTTGCATATTTCTGATCAGTTCCTTTGAGATAAGCTAAAATTATCTTCGGACGTTTAAGTAAAGCCCAGTCTCCATGTTTATCAAACTTTCTGCATGAAGTTATCATCCCATTTTGAATCGTTCCGTATTTTTTTCCATTCTTCTTTCCCCAATCTTTTAATCGCTTAGCAAAATCAGCATCTTCTGCCATAAGCATATCTTCATTAAATCCCTTAATCGACTTAAAATCCTTTTTGTAGCACCAAAAGATTCCCACAGATATTGCTCCATATTTAAGAAGTAGTGGGCCTATTAGTAATAAGGTTGAAACAAATATTCCTAAAGACATTCTTTCAAATTTCCCTGTAACTCCACCCCCGATGTACTTTCCTGTAGTTAAGTATTCCTTTACATTAGACAACACATGATCGTTCATCTGGGTATCTGCATCAATTGTAACGATGATTTCACCTTTCGCTAGATCAACACCTGCGTTCCTAATCTTAGAAAGGTTTTTATCGTTATTCTTTATCGTTATACATTTGTATGATTTTGCAATTTCTTCTGTTCTGTCTGTACATCGATTTAACACAACGATGATTTCAACCTGATTTTCAAATAATTTTGAGGCTTTTGAAATAGATTCCAAGCATTTTCCAATGTACTTTTCTTCATTATGGGCAGGTATGATAATTGAGAATTTTATATCCTCTATATGTTTATCTTCTGAAGAATTCTCCTTTTCTTTCATACAGTATCTCTCCCTTATAATGAAACTACTAATTTGTATTATTTTCCCTTGAAACACCAAAAGCGACTGTTGTTAAAATTAAATCAAATTGGGTCTATAGTATTCAGCCCCCACTCTTTTCATTGTAAATTTTACCATATATCGTAATTATTTGAATCAATAAAATTTATTACTTTTCTCTTATTGTGACATATTTTTAAGAGAACCACTCCTTTATCGATTTCTTTTTTTATAGGTAATTAAATTGAGAAGATTTAAGGCGTAGATTGCTTAGTAATATTCCTTCTTCAGCTAACCTGACCGTTAATACAATAAATTCCATAAAAAGAGCGTTATTCCTTCTTAGATTAACGCACCCTTTAGTAGAAATCTTCACAATCGTTTCTTTACCTAACAATATCTAATCTCTTAAATGTGTTGGGTCATTACAAAAAGACGCCCTCTTATTAAAGAAAAGCGCCCGATTGTGGAATAAAGGATACGATCCACTATTCCCCAACTACTGTAAATAAGCTTTTCTTTAGTAATCGGTCGGATTATTTGTCTGCATTTGAAACGATTCATTATATCCATGCTGTAAAAAAATAATAGTCTATATAACTTACCGCTCAATGCATAGGATGACTGAGCGGTTTTTAATTATTCTAATATCAGATTTTAGGTCTTATTGAACGATCCTGTTTACGCATTTGTAAAGTCTAATAAGGCTATTATCACTCTATCTTTTTTGCCATAGCAAAAGGGTTAGCGTAGTAAAGATAGCCGATCGTGCCGTCCTCATTTTCTCTGAAGGCAAGCGGGTTTCCATCTTCATCCTCAAACAGGAGCGGTTCCATCTGACGGACAATATGTTTTCCTAAAGCCGCATCCTCTACAATGAGTGTTCCATCTGGGGATGCCGTAATTTTTGTCGCCCAATGCTCTGGTATCCTTAAGTCACGGTAAGTCCCCTCAAATCGGCGCAACTCCTCTAAAGCAGGTTTTAAGTAAGTTGGCCTTTCTTCCTTTTCAGGATAAAAACGGTCCATGAATTCTGCGAATAACTGGCCTCGCATATCAGGCCAATTCTCTTCATCCTTGTTATAAAACACAAACGCACCTAGCTTTTGTTTTGGCAGGAGCCACATCCATGAATGCGCCCCAGGGAGATCTCCGCCTTTACCAATTACCTTTTGTCCGTTATGGGAAGCATGGAAAAATGTTTCAAAGCCATAACCCATATTCGGAACTTTAGAATGAACCGCAAAATGGATTTTTTGCATTTCTTTTGTTGATTTCGGCTTTAAAATTCGGTTATTTCCTAGTTTCCCGTTATTTAACTGTGCTAACATGAACTTCGTCATATCGCTCGCGCTAGTAAACATGCTTCCTTGAGGTGCTTCAGCAGGTACGACTGTATAGGGAGCGATAGTCTTCCCATCAATGTCATAACCAGTCGCCAGTTTCGCTTCGATTTGCGGGGTCATTAAAATATTGCTATTCTTCATCCCAAGCGGCAGGAAAATATGTTGATCCATGTATTGGTGGTACGATATTCCTGACAGGTTTTGTACAATATACCCTTGCAGCATAGAAGCGTAATTATCGTACATGTAAGATTCTCCTGGCTTCCGGACGACCGTAGGCATCCCCTCGATGACGATATCGCGAAGCTCGCGGCGTTCGTTAGGATTAAAACTAACCGGGTTCACTTTATCAGGGTTGTCAAATCCAGTCGTAAAGGAAAGCAGGTGTTTCATCGTAACCGGCTCATTGACGTTATTTTTCAGCTGGATGTCCCCAAGATAGTTGTTCACATCTTCGTTCAAATCGATTTTTCCTTGTTCAACTAGCTGCATGACAGCCGTGGCGGTAAAGACTTTTCCAACCGAAGCCGCGCGAAACACGGTGTTTTCTGGATCCATCTTAACCCCTTTCTCCACATCTGAGTAGCCGTAACCCTTTTGAAAAAGAACCTTGTTGTCTTTGACGACAACAAAAACGGCACCAGGAATTTTGCGTTTTTCCATTTCCTTTTTAAAAAATTGATCCGCAAATCTTTGGATTTCCTTCGCACTTGCCGGATCTGATCCTTTATGATTGGCAGCTTGTGCTTGCGGCGCACTGGCAGGTCCAACTAATGCCGAGAATACCATCAATAATGCGATGACAAAAGCACTGAGTTTGAAATAACGTTTCAGCATATTCCCTTCCTCCTTAAGTTTAATGTCTATGAAACTCTGAATTTCCTCCTTTACGAGGAACATCATATCTCATCTTTTCTTTGTGGTTATAGTGGTGAAAGTAATGAAGGGAGTCATATTTTTTGTTTTCTCATGACTATAGTCATCTGACGATTCGCACTTTAACGGATACCAATAATTAACTATAGTAGAAATATAAGGAGGAATAACATGGATATTGTTGAGAAGAGAAAATGGCTGGGGATCGAATGGCTTTTTTTTATTACCTATACCTGTTCATATGGGTTTGTTTTGATTTATCCTTTCTTATTAGAAAATGAATCCATTCCATATTTTCAGTTCTTCATTTGGAATGTAATCAGTTTTATTCTTCCGCTCCTGTATTGGAGATCTGGTTATATTAACAGAAGATGGTTTCCGGTCTTCGTTTTCTTGACGAATGGTTTATTAGAAATCTACTTAAGTTACACAACCCATATGTTTGTCAATATCCTGTCTTTTTCGTTAATTATTGTTGGCTTCCTGTCCCACCCGCGGACATGGTGGCATATTATCCTCCTATTTATAATCGGTGTCCCCATTACTGAACTTCTTTTCGCAGATATGAATTATGTATATATCCATCTGGCCTTTCAAATCTTAAATGCCTCCTTTGCTCTCGGAATGGGTTACTTAATTCAGAGGCTTACCGAGAAAAGCACTCAAATGAAGCAATTATATGAAAAAAATCTTTGCCAGTACCAGAAGATTAAAGAACAGAATCGTGCTCTGGAGCTGTACAGTGAACAGGTTGAGAAGGTAACGATCCTCGAAGAGAGAAATCGGATGGCAAAAGAGCTTCATGATACAGTCGGTCATACATTTACCTCTGTCATCATGGGAATGGATGCTGTAATCTATTTATTGGAAAAAGATCCTGAACGGGCCAAGGAGAAGTTAATCACATTAAGAAATGTGACAAGGAACGGACTTGATGAAGTGAGGGGGAGTATTCACCAAATCTCTCCCTATGATGAGGGACATTCCCTGCATCATGAGTTGTTTCAGCGCGCAAAGGAGTTTGCCGTTCATACTCAGACCAACGTTCAGCTTCAGTTGAACGGAGAGGAAACGGCCGTGTCGAAGCCGATCCGGCTAGCATTGGTCCGCTGCCTGCAGGAGGCGCTAACCAATGCCAAGCGTCATGGCCATGCTGAAACGATTCAGGTGACTTTATCTTTTACTGCAGATGCTATCGGACTTTTAGTAAAAGATGATGGAATCGGGGCTGACCAAATCGGTCCTGGATTCGGACTCAATTCGATGAAAGAACGACTTTTAGCAATCCAAGGAACTATGGCCATTTCATCTTCTAAAGGGAAGGGAACGACTGTTACATGGACCGTTCCGAAAGGAGAGTATCCGTAAATGAAAAAAATCCGATTACTGCTCGCTGACGATCAAGAGTTGATTCGTGAAAGCTTGTATATCGTTCTGGATATGGAGCCAGAGCTGGAAGTCATTGGTCTTGCTGAAAACGGCCAAACAGCGATTGAGTTATGTGAAGAACAGAAACCGGATGTCGTATTGATGGATTTACATATGCCAAAAGTGAACGGAGTAGAAGCAACCGAAGAGATTAAAAGAAGATGGCCAGATATTCGTGTGATCATCTTGACCACATTCCAAGAAATTGACTTTGTCGTCGATGCTTTAGCAGCGGGGGCAGAAGGATACCTGCTAAAGGCCATTCACCCAAAGGATTTGGCAGCAGGTATCAAATGGGTTTTTCAAGGAGGGACGCTAATCCCGCAAGAAATCGCCCAAATGCTGGTAAGACAATTAAAGAATCCTCTAGCCATAGGAGCCTCTGAAAAAAAACCGATTCCCCAATACGGATTAAGTGAACGGGAAATGGAGATTCTTCACTGCGTATCCGAAGGGTTAAATAATCGCGAAATCGCACATAAGCTTTTTTTATCAGAAGGAACGGTGAAAAATTATGTGTCTAGCATTTATTCGAAAATGGGGGTTCGGGATCGCGTTCAGGCTTCGATGAAAGCTCATCAGGAAGGGATCATTTGAAGTTTTTAGAAATTCCAGCCTGTTCTTGAAACTTACTTCCTTTTATATTCAACCACTCAGTTAAATATATTGCTGCCTCTCCAATGAAGCTGCTCCAATTCCAGGAGAGAGTTTAAGTAGATTCTTTCACAAGTAACCCTGTTCAATTCAAGCAATCGTTAGTATTGCTTTTAAATAAAGTTTGATCAAAAATACCTGCAAACCCCTTTTTTACGATAAATAATAAGAATCCATTTTGAAAAACTATTAATCAAAATGGATTCCTTTTCAGCAGATTTAAGTTTGGTTTTTATAAAAAAATTTGATCATTTTCTACCTATGATTTTCAACAAATGCTCCCTTAAATTGAATTTTACATATTCCTAAAAAGATATATCCCAAACCCAAGGGTATCTCTGCCCCATTTCAGATAGGTACTTCTCCAAGTCCGTATCTTTTGTAACATCGCATCGCGATCTGGATCATCAGGATGTTCGTAGCAATAATTCTCAATGGACATAGCATAAAGCCACTCATATTCATCCCATTCATCTTCGTTAGTAGTGTAAGACCATAGTGGTATTAGGCCAAGTTTTTCGCCAACCTTCACATTTTCGAAGTGGCTTCGTAATTCGGATTCTTCAGCTCCTCCGAGCGCCTCTAAATATTCTTTACTTGGCTGCTGCTTCCAGTAGCCTTCACCGATGAGCACATATCCACCCTTATTTACACACTTTCTCAGCGTATCCAAAGTTTCATGTAATCCACCTAATGCGTGAGTTGAACCAATACAAATCGCTACCTCAAACGGTTCATTAATTGTCTTCATTGCTACTTTAGCATCTTTTGTAATGATTTCAATATTATTTAAAACCCCTCTATTTTTAGCATTTACTTGAAGTTGTTCTGCGAAATCAACATATTTCTCGATAGCAATACATTTAGTTCTGTATCTTTCAATAATCCGAAGAAGAATCTCACCTTTCCCAGCACCGATATCAATTACTTTGTCATTATCTTTTAAATCAAGTAATTCAATAACTTTGTCTATCTTTGATGGATTCATTGGATTATAAAAAGTATGGCTTTGATGGGCTATTGCTGAATATCTGTTTCTATCCATAAGACCTCCAGAGACTTATTTTATTACTCTCTATCATATTGTAAAGGAATGGAAAGCTTTTCAATCATCTAGCCCTTTATTTGAACATTACAGCTAGAGTTGTTAAATCAAAAGAAAAAATCCTATTATCAAACTTTATTTTAAACTATCAATCTTTTTCAAATTATCAAACTTTTTTTAAAGCCACAGTAATTTTTATGAAGAATGTTTCTTTTGGCTTTAGTCAGTGATAAGTAACTTTGCTGGAATATGCCGAATCTTCTTCATTAGATTTCACCGAACTATTTCAAAGGCTTTTTCTGCTTTTTCATAAACAAAAACACCCCCGGCAACTGCCGGGGATGCAGCAAGATTATTCGTCATCTTCTTCGTTTTGTCTTGTTGTCTGTTCAGGCAAAGTATCCCAGAAGCTTATGTCTGCCGAATTAATTGAACCATCTGCTATTGCTTTTACAGTGGCATCCAGTGTCGTGATTGTCTGCTTGATGAGATAGCCGTTGCTCTTTTGTCCAAGGGCATATGGCTCATAGTTGTGGTCGGACATTCCGCGCATTTCAAAAAGAAGGGTGGAAATATCGTAGCGGACAGCAGCACCGTTTCGGCCAATGTTTTCACCTGTTCCTCCAACATATTTTCCAATATGGCCCCAGCCTGTATGATGAAGTGAATTAAACACCACTGATCCCAGTTTTTTGGACTTTTCAAGAACTTCCGGCTTTACATTGCTATTAGTCGGATAAAGAATTGATCCGGAAACAAGCTTTCCTTCTGTTTCACTTAATGTTCCCTGATGATGAAGGTCAATCATGTAATCGATATTGTATTTTTTGAACACGTTTTCATGGAGCGCGCGCGCTTCCGGCTCCATTTTACTTGTTTCTTTATCATGTTCACGATTCAAATCTACACGGTTTGCATTATAGCGGGTTAAATGGCGATCGCCATCGGCAAGATAATCGTCAAGAGAGAAATTCACATCACCCATTGCTCCATCCGCGTTAAGCATTGGTATCACAAGAATATTAACATTTTTAAGGACTCCGCTTGTCTTGCCGGTGCCAAGGTGTTTGATAAATTCCAGTGCTCCTTCAGTTGTCAGCTGTTCATTCCCGTGCTGCTGAGTCAGAAAAAGAACTGTAGGATTTTCAGGATTGGATATGTATTTTGCCATGTAAATATCACGGCCCTTAACAGTCTGGCCAATTACTTCAAGCTGCATTGCTTCCTGCTTGGCATCCTGTGTTTTTAAATAATCTATTAAACTATCATATGTATGCAGAATCGAAGTCTGAATAGATCCATTCCCTGTGCTCGGCCCATTCCCTACAGCACCTGCAGGCATTCCGACTGCTGTAACTGCACCCAAAGCCATTAAACCAGATAACGATACAGAAAGAACTTTTTTCTTCAAAGTCATTACATTTTTACCCCCAAATTTATAGTTGTCTTTCACTATTAATTCTAGTGAACAAATTTAAGAGTGATAATAGAGTATGATGCCTATTCTTTTGACAAATTTCGCATACCGAAACAAGTATAAAAAGAGGAGTTTAATAACGAAATAATTTGTATATTTAGTACAAAATTACCAACGAAAGAAAATTTTTACAGAAAATCCCTTTTTGATTAGGGAATAAGGAACTAAAAAGGACCAGACAGTATATGTCCGATCCTTCAGCTTTAATTTATGTCTGCCGGGTAGACAACACCTATTTGCCGGCGTGCTTCTTCAATTATCTCCATTGTTATCATCGAGTTAGCGTAGGAGTTGATATCAGATTCGGTTTTTCCAGCCTGAACCAAACTGATGAATTCTTTGGCTTCGTAATACATCGAATCACTTAATTGTTCCTGAGTGAGATCCTCTCTCTCTCCGTTCCGATAATGCAACTCAACTTTTTCTGGAGTACTTATTTTATCAATAAGAATATTCCCCTCTTCACCTTGAATTTCGGCTGGAAGACTTGAATTGGTTATTTTGCTGAACATGATAACCGCATCCATGTCAGGGTATTTAAAGACTATACTCCCTTCACCATCGACCCCAGATTCGAGTTTATAGCCTGCTGCTTTAATCTCCACTGGCTTACCAAATAAAGCTACAAGGGGATAGATGCAGTAAATCCCGATATCCATTAGTGAACCATTCGAAAATTCCGGGTTGAATGCATTCAGCACAGTTCCCTGCCTGTATGCATCATAACGGGAAGAGTATTGGCAATAGCTTGCAAAATACCTGCGCACCTGTCCAATTTTATGAAGATTCTCTTTTACTGCCATAAAGTTAGGCATTAAGGCAGACTTTAGAGCTTCCATGAGCAGAACTTTGTTTTCCCTGGCCGCAGCAATCATAGTTTTAAGTTCCTTTGTATTCGAAGCAATCGGCTTTTCGCATAAAACATGAACATTATTTTCCATAAAAATGATAGCCTGCTCAGCATGCAGGGAATTTGGGCTAGCGATATAAACAGCATCGATTTCGCCGCTTCCTGCCATAGTCTCTAAATCTGTAAAAATCTTCTCCACTCCATATTTGCCTGCAAACTCTTTTGCTTTTTCTTCTGTTCTTGAATAAACAGCTGAGAGCTGAAAATCTTCTACCTGCAATGCTGCTTTTAAAAATCTTTCTGTAATCCAGTTAGTGCCTACTATACCGAAACGAACCAATTCCATTCCTCCAATTAATATGTATATAAGATATCTTCATATAATGAAGGACAATTTAGTAAAAATCAACCATTTGCCATTGTGAAATAAATCTCAGCGGTTTCCTGTCTCAGTTAGCTGGAATGCAGATTGCACCCGTACCCATGGACGGCCGTTTTCCCAATCAACTGACATTGGTACACGAAATGTTTCTGCAAGCAGCGAATCCGTCAAGGTTTCTCCTTTTTTTCCTTGTGAAATCACTTTTCCTTCCTTTAGGAGCATGGTATGGGTTATGGAAGGAACAATTTCTTCAATATGATGGGTAACGTAAATGACAGTTGGACCATCAGGCTCCGCAGTCATCTTTTCAATGGAGCTAAGCAATTCTTCCTTCGAATAGATATCAAGCCCATTGCATGGTTCATCAAGAATAAGCAGCTGAGGTGAAGCCATTAAGGCTCTTGCAATCATTGCTTTTCGTTTCTCCCCCTGTGACAGGGAATTCAATGTTTGATTTTGAACACGGCTTATATTGAACTGCTGCATTAAGTCATTAGCTTTATCCAGGTCTTGCTGTGTTATTTCTTGATATAAGCCTATCGAGGCAAATTTTCCGCTCAGGACAATTTCCAGAGCAGTATCAGACGGACGAAATTGAAATTTATCATCAAGAGATGTGCTCACCCAGCCAATGGATTTTCGAAGCTCTGGTATATTTGTCTTCCCGTAGATATGTCCCAATACAGTCACGCGTCCCCCATTAGGCCATTGGTAACCGGTAATCATTTGCAGTATGGTCGTTTTCCCAGAGCCATTTAAACCTAATAGGGCCCAATGTTCTCCTTCTCTGACCTCCCATGACACATTGTCAAGTATTTGCTTGCCATTCCTTTTCCAGCTGATTTTGTCCAGTGCAATAACACTGCCTCCACTTGCATGAATCATTGTGAACCTCCTTCTATGCCTTTGAACTAAACAGAATGAATAGAGCTGAAGACAATAAAGACTTCCATGCCAGCAGCTGGAAATCCTTTGCCTCAGCAAATCCTTTTTAAAATTATTTAGTTTGAGACATCAATCAGTTCAGAGACACTCCTAGCCCGGCGAAACTTTACACCATTAGCTATTGCAATTTTCGTGCCAATGTTGAATGCTTGTTGTACAAAGGTTTCAATATTGATCGGGGTGTTTCAGTGTTTCATTTTGGAACGATTTGGAACAGTTTTATGAAACATTTGTGGGGAGGAAGGATTCTTTTGCAGTTGAGGGGATGACTCATTTGGGGATGGGTGATTATAGGTTGGTGGAGATGGTGTAATAGGGAGCTGAGATTCATGGAGCGGTTATGTCGACGGTTTACTTTGCTGGATCTGGAGTTTGGGCTTAATGAAGAGTTTATGGCGACGATTTTCATCGGCTGTCCGTAAATTCATTAATCCATCTGATTTACTACCATTTTCTGTTTACTGCTTGCAATTTCGTCGCTAATCCATCCGATTTACTACCATTTTCTCTTTGCTGCTTGCAATTTCGTCGTTAATCCACCCGATTTACTACCATTTTCTCTTTACTGCTCGTAATTTCGTCGTTAATCCGCCTGATTTACTACTATTTTCACTTTGCAGCTTGCGATTTCGTCGCTAATCTGCCTGATTTACTACCATTTTCTCTTTGCTGCTTGCAATTTCGTCGCTAATCTGCCTGATTTACTACCATTTTCTCTTTGCTGCTTGCAATTTCGTCGTTAATCCACCCGATTTACTACCATTTTCTCTTTACTGCTCGTAATTTCGTCGCTAATCCGCCGAATTAGCTACCATTTTCTCTTTGCTGCTTGCAATTTCGTCGTTAATCCGCCTGATTTACTACTATTTTCACTTTGCAGCTTGCGATTTCGTCGCTAATCCATCCGATTTACTACCATTTTCTCTTTGCTGCTCAAAATTTCGTCGTTAATCCACCTGATTTACTACCATTTTCTGTTTACTGCTCGTAATTTCGTCGCTAATCCGCCGAATTAACTACCATTTTCTCTTTGCTGCTTGCAATTTCGTCGTTAATCCGCCTGATTTACTACCATTTTCTGTTTACTGCTCGTAATTTCGTCGCTAATCCACCTGATTTACTACTATTTTCACTTTGCAGCTTGCGATTTCGTCGCTAATCCATCCGATTTACTACCATTTTCTCTTTGCTGCTTGCAATTTCGTCGTTAATCCGCCTGATTAACTACTATTTTCACTTTGCAGCTTGCGATTTCGTCGCTAATCCACCCGATTTACTACCATTTTCTCTTTACTGCTCAAAATTTCGTCGTTAATCCACCCGATTTACTACCATTTTCTCTTCACTGCTTGCAATTTCGTCGCTAATCCATCCGATTTACTACCATTTTCTCTTTGCTGCTTGCAATTTCGTCGTTAATCCACCCGATTTACTACCATTTTCTCTTTACTGCTCATAATTTCGTCGCTAATCCATCCGATTTACTACTATTTTCTCTTTACTGCTTGCAATTTCGTCGTTAATCCACCCGATTTACTACCATTTTCTCTTCACTGCTTGCAATTTCGTCGCTAATCTGCCGAGTTAACTGCCATTTATCTCTGCTGCCCTGGATTTTGAGAGCAATTACAACTTCTTCCTCTAATTCTTCAAACAACAAAAGGCAGCCCCATTCTTTCGAACAGGCTGCCTTTTTACACTATTGATTATGGACTTGTTAGGAAATCTTTTTTAATTCATCTGTTAAGCGGATGAATTCTTCCTTGTTTCGGCTAGTTAGAGCTGCATCAATTTTTTCGCGAAGCTTCTCTTTTCGGTATTCTTTAAGAGCTTGATTTAGGACTTGTTCTGCTAACAATGACACGTTTTCCTCAGACTGTTGCGGCGAGTTAAGTAGACGTTTTTCCATTTAAAATCAACCCCTTGACCTTTTTTCTATTGTAACAGAAGTTTTCAGATTATTCAAATCATATTCACTGTAAATTTTGTCAGCAGCTGCTAAGCTTGTTAATTACAATGTACCCGGCAAGAAAACAGTTTAAACAATACACAAAAAAGCTGACTCATGGAGAAATAATTTCCTCACAAGTCAGCTTTTTCGAACTAGCCATTTGCTTTGGCTGTTTCAAGTATGCTCATCACATTTTGTACAGACTTAACAGATTGATCAAGAGCTTTTTTCTCATCGGCAGTCAATGGAATTTCAATGACACTTTCTATTCCATTTCCGCCAAGAATTGTCGGAACTCCCAGGTAGATGTTGCTGTAGCCATACTCACCTTCCAAAAAGGCGATTGAAGGCAAGATTCGTTTCTTATCTTTCATAATCGCTTCTGCCATCTCCACCATTGAAGCTGCAGGAGCATAATAAGCACTTCCCTGGCCAAGCAGATTTACAATTTCTCCTCCGCCTTTTCTGGTTCTTTCCACAATCGCTTCGATTCGGTCGGCAGGAAGAATTTTCTCCAGCGGAATTCCGCCAGCATAAGAATATCTGACCAATGGAACCATGTCATCTCCGTGACCGCCAAGGACGAAACCTGAAATATCTTCAATGGAAACTCCCAGCTCTTGAGCCACAAACGTATTAAATCGGGCGGTATCCAATACTCCTGATTGGCCTATTACCCGATTTTTCGGAAAGCCAGTAGTTTTATAGCAAACATAGGTCATTGCGTCGACGGGATTGCTTAATACAATGATATAGCTGTCTGGTGCGTATTTTTTTATGTTCTGAGAAACGTCTATCATAATCTTTTCATTTACGGCGACCAGATCGTCCCGGCTCATTCCGGGTTTTCTCGGCATTCCGGCAGTAATTAATACTAAGTCCGCATTCTGAATGTCTTCATAGCTTGAAGTGCCGGTTATCCTGGCATTGAAGCGCTGAACCGGTCCAGCTTCAAGCATATCAAGGGCTTTGCCTTTTGTTGGATTCGTCTGTGAAGGTATGTCTACTAAAATAACGTCTCCCAATTCTTTTTGGGCCAGCATTAGGGCTGCTGTCGCACCGGTAAAGCCTGAACCGATAACGGCAATCTTTCTTCGCTTAAAAGTCATGACTGTTCCTCCATTTCATCATACTATTGGAGTACTATTTATTTATTTTCAAGGTTATTTAGTTCCGCAGCTGATATCTGTTTCTTTTTGCTTCCTCCCTTTTTTTCGGGGGGTGATTCAGGAGCTGGCTCTTGTTTCATATCCTTCGATTCCCTGTCATCTAATAAAGCTTTCTTGATATCTTCATCAGGATGAGGTATTACATGTGCCGACACGAGTTCCCCCACTCTGGCAGCTGCTTCCTTTCCTGCATCCACAGCAGCCTGTACAGCACTTACATCGCCCTGAACCAAAACCGTTACTAAGGCGGCGTCCACTTTTTCCTGCTTCACCAATGTAACATCGGCTGCTTTCAGCATGGCATCTGCCGCTTCAATGGAGCCAATCAGCCCTCTTGTTTCAATCATGCCGAGTGCTCTAGCCATACTATTTCACCTCTTTCTTTTCAACGTCAACAGAATCGATGATTCCAATAATCAATGCATCAATGGGCAATCTTACATTCCCGGACATGTTGGCAGCCGAACTTCCACGGGTTACGAGAACTTGGTCACCGACTCCTGCCCCAATACGGTCAACCGCAACAAAAGGTTCTTCTACAGAAGGTCCGTTTGAGGATTGGGGCTGGACAACCAAAAATTTAAGGCCCGTTAAATCATCTTCTTTTCTTGTTGCCCATACATTGCCGATTACCGTTCCCATTTGCATGTGTTTTCAGCCCCTTTGTATCCATTACCGTGATGCTTTTCCCCAATTCCCGTGCAGTATCACGTGCTAAAGGTGTAATAATGGTCTGTTTATCAACGAGGATTTCATTCATTTTGCATTCTTGTACATCTCTGTGTGTAATTAACCTCTTTGTGACTGGCTTTTCTGAATTGATCGGCTTAGGAGCAGCAAAATCTTCAATGCTATTGATTTCAACCCCGAACTTTAACAGCTTCTCCCTATATTCCATTAAACTTGAAAAATACTCCCCGTTTGTTTTTTTCTCTCCAATCAGAATTTTATAAAGATTGTTCTTCGGAATTAAGGTAACAGGGACATAATCTATGATACAGGCTGAGAGAAGCTCACTTTCCGGTGTATCGCAAATGCCCAGTGCACCTTTTACAAACAAGTCTTGGGGCGCATCAAGAAAAATAACCTTCATAACAGTATGCAGTTCAGCATCTTCACTGAAGTCATAGGGCAATACATTCCAGTTCTCTTCTAACAATTTTAATAGATGAGTGTCCACCCTCTCTAAATCTCCGACTGCCAGCAGATTATGTTTCGTTTTAGAATTTGGAGCTGATTGGGCACTTAATAGTTTATTTACTACTTCTTCAACTATTTGTTCAATTAAATGCCGGCCAGTCATAGGCTTTCCTCTTGTCTTATTAACCTGCCTGCTGTTTTTCCGGTAATGAAACCTGCATTGGCTTCATCGGTATCAATATGCATTTCAAGTCTATATCGGGGTGAGATTCTAATTAACACATTTCCCATGGAAATTGGACGTTCTCCTTCTGCCTCAACTTTGACATATTCCCCATTTTTCACGCCGAATGTTTCAGCATCTTCCGGGGCCATATGAATGTGGGCCTGCGCTATAATCAGACCTTCTTTTTTATATATGCTGCCCTTGGGTCCTATCAGAGTAACAGGTGAGGATCCTTCTATATTTCCGGATTCACGCAGCGGAGGTTTTAACCCCAGTTTAACTGAATCTGTACGGCTGATTTCCACCTGGGTTATATTGCGCGCAGGACCAAGAATGCGCACTTTTTCAATGCTTCCTCTTGGTCCTGCAATGGTTATGGTTTCGTTAGCAGCGAATTGGCCAGGCTGAGATAAATCTGCTTTTTTTGTAAGCTGATAGCCTGTTCCAAAAAGAACTTCCAGATCTTTTTGACTTAAATGACAGTGCCGGGCAGAGACAGCCATTGGAATTGAATGATATTTTACTGAGGAACCTTTTAGCCTTGAGACTATTTCCTCTACAATCGATTGAATGGCTTGCTCGTTCATGGTTTATGCTCCTAACTTAGTAATCTGGTATTAAAGTTCAACATCAATTTTTGGAAGAATGCTTTCCAATTCGTTATGAGGGCGTGGAATAACATGCACTGATTTGAGCTCGCCAACACGCTGTGCAGCCGCAGCACCTGCATCAGTTGCCGCTTTAACAGCACCTACATCACCGCGTACAAGAACCGTTACAATTCCGCCTCCTACATGTACCTTTCCAACTAAATGAACATTCGCAGCCTTCACCATTGCATCAGCAGCTTCCACTGAAGCAACCAAACCTTTAGTTTCAATCATTCCTAATGCAGTTAATTCTCTAGCCATTTTTATTTCCTCCTAATTAGTTAGTTTGATATTTTTTCATCACTTGATTGACCATGTCGGCAATCATTTTTGCATCTACTTCGCCGCCTGGCGATACTTGCTGAAGAACTTGACTAACAATATGATCAACATCCTGGCTGCCGGCTTGTTCTTTTTCAGCTATAGAAGAAGATGCTGCCGGTTTTGGGACGGTGACTTCTTTGGTTCCATATGCCATTCTTTTAGTATTGATCAGGTGGCGTGCTGTTACATTATCGGAAGTAATGTTGCCGCCGAATGAACCGCAGCCAAGGGTCAGGGATGGCATCAATCCGGTTGTCGCACCAACAGCCCCAATCGATGAAAGAGTGTTGACCAGTATTCTTGAAACAGGCATTTCAAGGGCAAAGTCTTTTGCCACTGCGTCATCATTTGTATGAAGAGAGAGACTATGTCCTCTGCCTCCCAAATTGAGAAGCTGCAGACAGATTTCTTTTGCATCCTGGTAGCTTTCTGCCGTATAAAAGGCAAAGATCGGTGATAATTTTTCGATCGAAAATGGTATATCTTTGCCTACTTTAGTTTCTTCAGCAATTAATACTCTTGTATCATTAGGGACTTGGATCCCAGCCATGGCTGCGATTTTAACGGCACTTTGCCCCACAATATCCGGGTTCAGCTTCCCTGGTGAAGGAGAAATGATTTTTTCCAGTGCGGCTTTTTCATCACTATTTAAGATATAAGCCCCGTTATTTTTAAGTTCTCTCATTGCCATTTCTTTGATGTTGCGATCGGCTACAATAGACTGCTCAGTAGCGCAAATCGTTCCATTATCAAATGATTTACTGTCGATGATCATCTTCACAGACTGGGCAACTTTTGCAGTTTTTTCAATATAGCAAGGTACATTTCCGGGTCCTACCCCATAAGCAGGCTTGCCTGAACTATACGCAGCCCTGACAAGTCCGCCGCCGCCTGTTGCTAAAATAAGGCTGATGTCCCGATGCTTCATTAATTCGTTCGTAGCACCCATTGATGGCTTTGAGATCCATCCGATCAGTCCTTCAGGCGCACCAGCCTGTATAGCTGCTTCATTGACGATTTTCAGAGCTTCAACCGTACATTTTACTGCCCTTGGATGAGGGCTCACGACAATGGCATTTCTAGTTTTTAATGAAATCAGCGCTTTAAAGATGGCTGTTGAAGTAGGATTAGTTGTTGGAATTATTCCTGCTACGACACCGTAAGGATAGGCAATTTCCGTTACTTTATTTACCCGGTCCTCACGTATGATGCCTACTGTCTTTTCATCTTTGATAGATTCATAGACAGCCTTGGAACCGACTTCGTTTTTTATTTTTTTATGCTCGACTATGCCCATCCCTGTTTCCTCTACAGCCATCTGGGCAAGATAAAGTGACTTGGCATAAGCTGCATCAGCGGCATTTTTAACGATCTCGTCGACCTGCTCCTGTGTAAAGGCCATATATTCCAGTTGTGCTTCCTTAGCCCGCTTTACCGCATCCCGCATTTCCTGCATGGATTGAAGATCATGATCAAATTGCAAGATTCCCACGCTCCTTTCAGGTTTTATTGAAAAAATTAATACTTTATAGGATTCTGAGAAATTTCCATAATGGCATCTCGGAAAGCATCAGCAGCAGCCTGGCAGGCAGATTGAGAGCCCGTCAGCAGCCCTCCGCCAAAGTTGGTTTCTGAAGGCGGGCCAAAAAATTTTACCATCTCTACATCCGCTGCCTTTAAAGCAGCATCCAGTCCATAAACAGCTTCCAATGGCGGGGCTATTAAATACGCTATGGGCTCTCCGATCTTAATGCCTGCTTCCTGTGACAGATAAGAACCGGTTCTGGAAATAACATGAGCGTATATGGCATGTGTTTTTCCCTGATCAAGTGCTTCAAAATAAGCATCGGATTCAACTGTCTGAAGTACAGCCTCCATACCGCTTTTTACTTCATCAGGAGATGGACCTGCAATAATTCCAATCATTTCACCTGATAATGGCCCAGAAGCATGAGCAGCACCCGCATAAAAGGACCTGGCATAAACCACTTCGACATCCGCTCTTTTAGTAGCTTCATCAAGTGCTGTATAGCCTACGTCATCGACGGTAGAGGTGAAAATCGCCAAACTTCGGTGATGAGCCTGAAGCTGAAACTGCTTTGCAAGATCCGGATCCACATTTGGTATCAGCCGAACAGCCAATATATCAGCGTGAATGCGTTCTAATCCCATTTTTTCCGCCTCCTAACCTTCCTTTTTTACGAGCGATACACCACTTGCTTCATACTTTATTACTTTTTGGATGACCGTTCCGAGATAGGCGCCAGCCTCTGCAGGAGGAATTCCGCCTTTATGTATGTTGGAAATTACCATCCGGTCAGCTTCAATCGTTCCTTTACGGGGTTCATAGCAAAGATAGGCACTCAGTGATTCTGCGCTTAACAAGCCCGGGCGCTCGCCAATCAATAAAACCACAACTTTTGGCTTCAAGAGTTCTCCTACTTCATCCATAACGGCCACCCTGCCTTTTTCGATATAAAAAGGGGTCCCCATATCGAGGCCTAAACTTTTTAGGGATTGCTGAAGGGATAAATATACATCCTCTCCATTTTCTTCAATGGCACTTGAGCTTAGCCCATCAGACAGAATGATTTGAACAGTCGGTGCCTTTTGGCATTTAGTAAGAATGTGTTTTTTAGCTTCTTCTGAAAGCTTTCTGCCGTAATCGGGCCTGCGGATGTACACTTCTTTTTCATTCACCATTGTATTGACTTTAAACAGCCCGAGACGGTTTAAAAGCTCATCATTTACATCTCCATAAACAGCATCGACCGCCGCTGCATGGTCAAAACGGAATTTCAGCCATGTGTCTGTCTTCGGCCTTAAGCCTGCTCTTCCCACACCGATTCTTGCTGGTGTTTTGCTCATGAGTGCCTGCAGTTCAACTGGATCTGCCGGATTATCAATGCCTCTTTTTTCTGAAAAACTTTCAATCTTATCATGACTGATTTTATCTGATGAGGTCATTTTCAAATCCTTTGTATTCTGATAGCTTTTAATTTTTATTAATCCGCCTGTATCCTGTTTTTCAGTCTCAATAACCCCAACTGACATTTTGGATGGTTCTTTGCCGGGATTTGACGTATGGTCCCAAAATTTCACTCCTGCGCTGCTTTTTTGCTGTTTTACATCAGCAGTTTGCTGCGATTGAAGTTTTTCCACTACAAGGCGAGTTACTTTTTCAATCAGTTCAGGATTCATTATTATCAACTCCTATCGTGAAAAAATGGTTGGATCGCCAGCGATTTTGCTCAGTTTTCCATTCTCGAAGATTCCCATTTTTTCAAGCCAATCACTGAATATTGGAGACGGCTCCTTTTTCATCGTCTGCCTTAAGGTGGCAACGTCATGATAGCTCATGGATTGGTAATTGAGCATGCAATCATCCCCCATTGGGGCGGCAATAATAAAATTCACTCCTGCTGCTGTCAGCAGGACGCCGAGGTCTTCAATATCATTTTGGTCCGCCTTAATATGGTTCGTGTAGCAAATATCTACACCCATAGGGATGCCATGCATTTTCCCCATAAAATGATCTTCGAGCCCAGCTCTTATGACCTGTTTGTTATTGTACAAATACTCCGGCCCGATAAATCCCACTACTGTGTTTACGATGTAGGGATCATAATAACGGGCAAACCCGTAATTTCTCGATTCCAGTGTCACCTGATCAATTCCGAAATGGGCTTCAGCGGAAAGCTCTGAGCCTTGGCCCGTTTCAAAATACAAACGCTGAGGCCCGGTGCCGGTGCCGAGGGTTCTTGCCATATCATTTGCTTCCTCAAGAAGTGAGGCCGTTATTCCGAAGGATTTGTTGGCAGCCTCTGTTCCAGCGATGCTTTGGAAAATCATATCGGCAGGTGCTCCCTGTTCTATTGCCTTCATTTGGGCTGTTACATGAGCCAGCACACAGTTTTGTGTTGGTATTTCCCAGTCCTTGATAAAAGCATGTGTGGCATGGAGCAGCCTTTTAACACTTTCAACCGAATCATCAACAGGGTTAATGCCGATAACCGCATCTCCTATGCCATATGAAAGCCCTTCTTTGAGGGATGCGATCATTCCATCCACATTATCGGTGGGATGGTTAGGCTGCAGGCGGGAAGCCAGGGTTCCTTTGTATCCAATGGTAATATTGCATTTTGTTAAAATTTCCATTTTGTTTGCAGCATGCACAAGGTCCAGATTGGACATAATTTTTGCTGCGGCTGCAATCATTTCACTGTTTAAGCCCCTGCTGATCCTCTTTAAATCCTCACCTGTAGTCTCATCACTCAGGATATATTCACGAAGTTCAGCCACGGACCAATTTTTAATGCTCTGATAGACAGGTTCATTGATCGAGCTTTCTATGATTCTCGAAACTTCATCCTCTTCAGGAGAGAGCATTGGATTTTCGCGGATATCAGATAACGTTAAATAACTTAAGACCAATTTGGCGGCAATTCGTTCCTGGACAGTTTCGGCAGCAATGCCCGCCAGGCGGTCACCTGATTTTTCTTCATTTGCTTTTGCAAATAAATCCTTAAGATTGGCAAACTGATAAACAGTGCCTAAATGTCTGGTTTGCAGCTTCAAAAAATATCCCTCCTTTCTTACTGATGGAATGTTAATGTTTTGATGACAACAGGCACTACATTGGTTTGAAGCAGGTGCCCGATATCTATATAATCGCCATGCTCTACCTTTATCTGGTCGATGCAAACGATGCTTTGCTGTGATTCCTGAACTTTCATCGTCTGACCAAGGACCTTAGCATGGTCACTTTCCAAAACAACAACAAGCGGCTGATTAGGCAAAGGCTTTGCTTCTATGGACTTCAGCAATACTGCAGATAATTCCTGAATATCACGAAAGCCCAGGTATGGCAGTGCCGTTAAATACAGTGCGAAATTCTGTCCCTCCTTCTGAGGATCATAAATTTCCACAGCCTTTTTTACAGCATCTGGAATCTGATCGAGACCTTTTTCCAGATCGTTATCAAAGCGGATCTGGTAAACTGGCAAATTGCGGATTGGCAATTCATCCTCTTCAGCATGGATGGTTGCTCCGCTAATTTCCGTCGTTTGTGTTCCTGCACCGAGAACTGTTGCCCGAACCGTTTCTTTAGGTTTCACCCAATTGAAGGAATCCAGCTCTCCGCAATTTCTTAATGAATGTGCCAGCGTTTTGCCTATATCGTCATACTGCGCAGGTGAGGAATCCGCTTTTTCATATTGATACAGACATTCACTGATCCCCCCTGAAAACATGATGCATTCGATATTCTCTGTCCAATTCGGCTCATGTCCCAAAAGCAGCGGCATATCATCTTGATGAAGCTCTTTCCTTAGCATTCGGCCAATTACTTCTGCCATGTATTCTGTCAGTTTTTTTATGATAGGCTGATTTCGGCTGTCTCCTGTTTTTAAAGCAGCACCCCATTGGTGTAAGATTTTTTGAACAGGAGGAGAAATCGTTTTTATTTTGCTGTCTTCAAATTCAATCAATCTGCCGCCGATATGAAGCGTGCACGTCCCGCATAATCTTCCCGAACGATAAACTGCAGCATTGGCAGTGCCCCCGCCGATGTCAATATTAGCTACAGTTTTTCCAGTCCTCTTAGAAAATTCATAAGCTCCTGATCCTTTTGCAGCAATGATTCCTTCTAAATCAGGGCCGGCAGTTGCGACAAGAAAATCTCCGGCATGATCAGATAAGTAATGGACCATTTCTTCTGCATTCTGTTTTGTCGCCGTTTCTCCGGTAATAATGACAGCACCTGTTTTAATATCACCCGGCTTGATTCCCGCAGATATATATTCCTCTCTGACTAGCCTCTCTACAGCTTCGATATCAATCGAGGAAGCAGTTAGCAGAGGAGTCCGGTAAATAGGGCTCTGGTAGAGCACTTCTTTTTCGATAATCTCGATTCGCGGCATATGGGTTCCGCCAGCCATATTCATGAGAGAAAATCTGCTGATGACGAGTTTGGTCGTACTCGTTCCGATGTCGATTCCCGCGCTGATTATATTCTCTTTTTGTGCATCGTAACGCTTCAACATGATCCCCGCCTTACTGCAACGAATTAACTATTATGCAGGAAAATAAAAAAAGGCACCCCATATGATCAATCATTAATTGATTGTTCATACAAGGCGCCTTTGCCTGATATATTCTTTTGTATAATTAGAATATATTCTATTATCTTAATTTTGTAAAGGGTTTCAATTAAAAATTACGACATCATCCGCCAATGAATCTGCATACTTCTTCATTTCTTGAAGAGAACTGCATTTCACTAGGCAGCGAATTTCATCTACCCCTTTTCCAGAAATAGAGGAGGTAATTACTATAGGCCCTTTTGGAACTGCACTTCTAAGCTGCCTGATTGCTGAGTTTACATCCGCTTCATCAGAATCGCTTTTTGTCACGACTCCAATTGGGAGCTTATTAAAGCCGGTGCTAAAACCCGGCGGAAAAATGGTTTTCTCCTTTGTAGAATCCTGCAAATATAGTACATGGGTCACTTCGAGTGCCGTCGCCATAATATTTTTATAGAAATATGGATTCTCTGTGTATTCCCCCGGCGTATCCACAATCCAGTCATAATAGTTCAGTGCCTGGGTTTTAACCGCCTCTGCTTTGCGGCCAAGAAGAGCATTCGTTAAAGTCGACTTTCCAGCCCCGATTGAACCGATGAGCATCGCTCTGTTCATTTTGGTCATTATATACAGCTCCTTATGATTTAGTTATTTCTGAAGGAGTGTACCTCAGTGTTTCAGATAAAAAGCGGTTGATTTCTTCCATGGCCATTTGCACAGCTGAAACGGTTCCTACAATCACAAGGCTGCCTGTGAATCGGTCCAGGAATCCGATCTGCACATCGGCAGCTTTTGTCGCCAGATCTCCTGCAATGATAACCGTTTCACTTGGTGTCAGTGTTAATATCCCTAACGCTCCTGCCTGCTGGATCCCCAGTTTTTCAAACATATCCGGATCGGGATTTGCGATCAAATGGCTCAGTGTGACTTGTTTTCCCGGCACAAACTCTTGAATAAATCGTTTTTTTTCTTCACTCATTGCTTTGGCCCTCCCAGGTGACTGCTGCTTATATTGCTTTTTTTACTTTTTCTGCTTTCGTTAAATATTCATCTTTTCCGATAATGCCAGCTTCACGGTCTTTTTTCTCCAATTCCAAAGCCTTAGGCACAGATAGCCAGTACGCTAAACCAATTCCGATGACTCCAGCAGAAATTTTACCTGCTATGATTGGAAAGATTAATGTTGGCTGAAAATTTGCTGTAAAGGATAAATGGTCACCAAGCAGAAAGGCTGCACAGACTGCAAAGGAAATATTAATAACTTTATCTTTAGGCGGCATCGTTCTGACCAATTTAAACATCGCAAGGATGTTTGCGATTGTGGCTACTATCCCTGCACTGCCTTCCTTGCTTAATCCCACTTTACGGCCAAGGGCCTCAAGCGGGCCGCCGGCATACTTTTGAAGAAGATAAACCATTGGGAATGCACCGGCAAGCATGATCCCAATATAGCCGGCAGTCTCAAGAGCCCGGAACTGATCCTCCGAATCCGCCATGATTGGGTGGAAGCCCCATCCTCCAAATACAGTTGAGAATAATCCAGTAAAAATTTCCACGATTGAAAATACCAGAACCAGCTTAATTCCCGCATCTAAGATACGCCCAAACCACATGAACCCGTTGATCATTAAATCTGGCAGGAAATATAAACCCAGTGCAATCAGTACAACAAAGATTAATAGCGGACTTAAATTCAATAAGATTTGTCCCAAACCGAGCGCGAACTGATATTTTGCCTCGCCGGTTGTGGAAATGAAATCCCTGAAATTTGAGCTGGAAACGGCAATAATCACACTTGAAATAAAAGCACCGATTGGAATGGTCAGAACTCCTGACATCACACCAAGTGCCATATATTTATGGTCTCTCTTGTCAAGCATTGCCAAGCCCATCGGTATAGAGAATACAATTGTTGCACCCGCCATAAAACCGACAATCATCGCCATGATCCAGCCTTCCTGAGTTTGCTTTAAGACTTCTGCTAACTGATAGCCGCCCATATCCGTTGCCAATATCGCTGTTGCAGCTATTGCAGGATCTGCCCCGATCGCAGCAAAAAATGGGCCGCATACCTTATCGATAAACCAAGATAGGTATGGAATTGATGCCATGATCCCCGCAGCCGGAACAAAGATATGGCCGACAGCATGAAGCCCCTCCATAAATTGCTTTCCTAACCCCTCATCACTGTTGCGGATGGCAGCAAAAGCTCCAGCTACAGCACAAGCCATGATAATGTAAATTACAATTTTACCTACCATTTCCATAATAAATCCCTCCCTAAAAGTTTTTATATGTTAACGGAAACCTGCAGCTTCTTTACAAGATAATAGGATAAAATAGCAGCTTGATAGTAAAAAAAATGTAAAAAGACAAAAAGGTGCCGTACGTCAGCTTTTGCAGACGCATGGCACCTTTGCCCGTTCTATCCACTTGTAAAAGATATTAAACGTTATATTTTACTATGATACGCTTTGCCACAATTTCCAGTGTAACCTGTTTGTTCATGCTGATCTTTCGCATTTTCCTAAAAGCATCTTCTTCAGGCAAGTTAAACTTTTGCATTAAAATGCCTTTTGCTTTTTCAACTATTTTTCTTTCATTTAACTTCTGGTTCATGGATTCTACTTGTTCCCGAAATGCATTTGCATTCTCTGCCTGCCTTAGCGCAATTTCAACCGCAGGAATCAGACTGGCTTCATTAACAGGCTTAACAAGGTAGCCGAGTATATTCGCTTGTTTGGCTTTATCAATATATTCCCGCTGACTGTATGCTGTAAGGAGAAGAATGGGTGTATTGGTTTTATTGGAAATGATTTCACTTGCTTTAAGCCCATTCAGATTAGGCATTTTGATATCCATCAAGATTAAATCAGGTTTTAATGAAAATGCAAGCTCAACCGCCTTTTCCCCATCGCCTGCCTCAGCCACTACCTCATAGCCAGCATCCTGAAGCATCAGGCTTAAGTCCATTCGGACAATGGATTCATCCTCCACAACCATGATCCTTTTTTTCACAGCTATTCCTCCTTCCTTTCAAAGGGAAATTGCACAGTTGCAATGGTCCCTGTTTCAGCCCGTTTGATTAAAAAATGACCGGATAGATCATGCTCGATCATCATTTTCACAATATCTAAGCCTAGAGAAGGTTTTGCATTTGGGGAATATCCTTCACCGTTATCAATGACTTCCACCTTGATTTCATCATTGGAATATTCGAAACAGACATCAACTTTCCCTTCATGCATCTGTTTGAACGCATGCTTTACACAATTCTGTATAAGTTCATTTATGACCAGGGACAGGGAAACCGCTTTATCAGAGTCGATTAAAATCTTTGGCCCCTTGTATTGAATATGTATTTTTTTCTGCTCGTGTTTTGCTTCATGAACCAGCATATTGCCAACTTTCTCTATTAAACTGTAAATATCCACTTCATCCACACTTGAGCTTGAAAGGATAATTTCATACACCGAGGCAATACTTGAGATGCGGTTAAGGCTTTCCACAAAATGCACTTTGCTTTCTTCAGGCACACCCCTTCTCATCTGCAGCCTCAATAGACTGGCAACAGTCTGCAGGTTATTTTTTACACGGTGATGGATTTCCCGAATGGCTACAGATTTAACAACAATCTCTCTTTCCTTTTCCCTGAGCTCGGTCAGGTCTTTAAGGATGATGAAGGTTCCATTCGACTTTCCGTCTACATCAAGACTTATTTTCTTAACCCGGAAAACCTTATTCATCATTTTCATTTCTTTTACAAGCAGTTCTTCCGGCTCGTTAAGAATTTCTTGAATACATGGAAAACAATCAATAAGGAGAACGCCCGGCCTGCAATCTTCTTTTCCTATTTCGTGAATGAGATTGGTAGCTGATGGATTGTTATAGACAACCTTATTTTCTTGATCAATAAAGAATAATGATTCCTCGATAACCTCTGGGATGATCGGCCGATTTTCTGCCATTCCAATGAGAATACCACTCAAAGTTTCTGTCGCTTCTGATAACGCTTCCAATTTAAGCTGACGCTGAAGCTTCTCACTGATGTCCTTCTCCATAATCAGTGCTCCGATGACACGGTCCTCTGATCCTTTAATCGGGACCACACTTTGTTCAACCGTCTTGCCCTCCTGTGTCAAAGCGCGATTGAGAAACATATTTTTCCCTGTCCTCAAGGTATATAAAACGGCGGGTTCAAAAGCTTCATAAGCGAACTTGCCTGCGACAGGCTTCTGATAAACTGATTTAGCAGTATTTGGGGCTGCTTCAGCTACTACTATCGCATGTTTACCTTCTTTAGTAGGGCAATCCACAAAAACATTTGCCTGGTTCAGGTCGGCGATTAATGGAAGATTGCCAGAGACCTCTTTAATTCTCTCGACATCCATTTTTGAAAGACTTGTATGAAGAGTGCATAGCTCTTCGACTGAGAAGTTTGTCATATGCAGAAATCTCCCAATAAATTCTTTAAAGTGTCAGAATATATAAAAATATTATAGGGAATGCAGTAGAATGTCAACATCGTTTTCAATTGTTTAATAGGAAATTTGGTACAGTTATGGAATTATCCTGGGGACTTGAAAAAGGCAGCTGGAAAAAACTTAATCCTGCTGCCTCCTAAACTATTTAAGCTGTGCTAATTTTACACCGCTGGCATTATGCTTTAATATTTCTTCTATTAAATCAGCCAGATGGGCCCCCGCTTCAACAGGGGGAACCCCTCCTTCGTGTATATTGCTGATAACCGTGCGATCAGCTTCGACTGTATCCTCATTGGGCTGGTATATCAGGTAGGCACTTATGCTTTTAGCGGTTGCCAATCCCGGCCTTTCTCCTATTAGTGAAATAACACAATCACAATTGACAATAGAAGCGAGGTCGTCTTGAATCCAAACCCTGCTCCGCTTTATAAAAACAGGATCTCCAAGGGAAATATTTTTCGATTTTAAACCTTGGACAAGCGCTGGCAGCAAATCTCTTATATTTGCCTCAACACCTGTTGAACTCAGTCCATCCGAAACAATGATTTGAACCTGTTTATTTTTAGGAAGATTTTCTTCAGCCCATTTCCTGGATATATCATTGAGTTTTCTGCCGCTGTCCAGGTCCATTAAGTATTGATCCATCGTTTCAGATTTTGAATAAAGCACAGGCAGCTTTAATTCCTTCAGCAATTCCTCAGAAACGTCTTTAAAAACTGCGTCCTGGGCTGCCGCGTGATCTATTCTGAAATCCAGGTAATTCTTTGTTTTCATTCGGGTTCCAGTCCGTCCAATCCCAATTCTCGCAGGAGTGATGGATTGTACCTTTTCGATTTCTTCCCGATTGGCCGGCTGTTCAACACCTACTTGTTTATGATTTTGGTAAATAATTTCGCGGGTACCTGAATTGAAAGATTTTGCGGAAATAACATCTGGTCTGCCGCTGCCTTCTAATTGCCCTTCTTTTTGGAGCTCTTCCATTACCTGCTTTACAATTGTGTGAATATCCATTAATCATTCCCCCTTCCTACTTAAAAATAGATAGATCTCCCGCTCGTTCAGTTAGTTTACCATTCTCCATAATTCCCATTTTCTCCAGCCATTCCTCAAATTCACGGAGAGGGCGGAGCCCAAGCATTTCTCTTAAGCTTGCATCATCATGATAGCTGGTATCCTGATAGCTCAGCATTACGTCGTCTCCACCAGGCACGCCCATATAAAAGTTCGCACCGGCAAGGGCAGTCAGCATACCAGCGATTTCCTGGTCATTTTGATCTGCCTGCATATGGTTTGTATATGTAGGGGCTATCCCCATCGGAAGTCCATGCATTTTCCCCATAAATAGGTCTTCGAGATCTGCGCGGATTACCTGCTTGCCGTCATAAATTGTCTCAGGCCCGATAAAACCTGATACATTATTAACCATGAACGGTTTCCAATGGCGGGCATAGCCATAGGTACGTGCTTCGAGAGTCTGCATGTCTATGCCTAGATGCGCATCCAGTGATACTTCCGATCCCTGGCCAGTTTCGAAGTATAGCTGATTCGGGCCAGTTGATGTGCCATGCTTAGCCATCAGCTGGAAGGCTTCATCAAGAATTTCCTTCGAAACCCCAAAATCATCATTTGCCGCCTGTGTACCAGCAAGGCTTTGGAACATAAGAGCTATAGGGGCGCCTTTTTTGAGGGCATGCATTTGGGTTGTAATATGGGCAAGCACACAGTTTTGTGTTGGAATATCCCACTTTTGGATAAAATCATGCGTCATATGCAGAATTCTTGAAACAGATTCAACAGAATCATTGTTAGGGTTTACACCAATAACAGCATCCCCAGATCCATAGGAAAGACCCTCTTTCATCGATGCAAGAATACCCTCGGGATTGTCGATGGGATGGTTTGGCTGGCATCTGAATGCCAAACGTCCTGGCTCGCCGATTGTTGTGTTGCAATGGGCAGTTGGCCTGATTTTCTGTGAAGCCATCACAAGGTCTATACTCGACATAAGCTTTGCTGCAGCAGAAATCATTTCGCTCGTCAGACCTTTGCTGATTCTGAATAAATCTGAAACAGTGGTTCGGTGGGATAAAATAAAATCCCTTAATTCACCAACAGACCAGCTTGCGATTTCCTTATAAATAAAAAGATTAAGATCATCATATATAATGCGGGTTACTTCATCCTTTTCATATGGAATAACGGGATTCTCGTATATTTCTTTTAGCGTTATTTCACTTAACACCACTTTGGCTGCCATCCGTTCTAGAGATGATTCCGCAGCGATGCCTGCCATTTTATCTCCTGATTTCTCCTCACTGGCTTTTGCCAAAACATCAGCAATTGAACGAAATTGATAGGTTTCATTTTTTAATGTGCATGTAAACATGAATAGCCTCCTTTGAATAATAGGAACATTCCAGCAAATAATCGAAACATTTACCGTAAGCGCTTACGCGGACTCTGTTCCAAATAAAAAGGCGCCTTCACAGTATAAGCCAAAAAAAGCTTAACTATAAAGGCGCCTTCACCTGGTATTTTCACTTGTGCATTATTATAACAAGAAGAAAACTGAAAAGATAGACTTTTTTGAATGCATAAAAATGACTTATGAAAACATCGCCTCCACGACTCTCCCCTTCCTCCCTTTAGTCGTTACTGCCTGGGATAAAGAATTCAGAATCGCTTCCTCTGCCGCCTCGGCAGCACCTTGAAAAAGCATGTTCATAACCGGATGGTCATCTCTGATAAAATGTGCATACTCAAGGTGATCAGTGCTTTGGTGAGAAATGATTCTGGCAGTTGAAAATGCAATGACAACGTCCCCGCTGCCGTTGCTAAAATGACTGCCAGTCCGGCCGAGGCCGATGCCGCATCTTTTGGCAAGCCTTTTCAGCTGCCTGTCATTAACTGGTGCGTCTGTAGCCAGGATAATCATGATCGAGCCATCGGGTGTGTCCTTTGTTTTCTGCGTAATTTCTGAAAGCCCGTATTGGCTGAATGGAAATTCATCTTTATTGCCAAAATTGCTGACCACCAGACACCCGATTATGTATTCTTTTGAGGTTTGTTCCTCACTGATTATCCGTGAAGAAGCTCCCACCCCGCCTTTATACCCAAAACACACCATGCCTTTTCCTGCTCCGACCGCACCTTCATCAGCTCTTTCCGTATTGGCATTTTGAATGGCTGCTATTGCATGATCCGGTTTCACAGGAAGTGTTCGAATGGAATTCAAATATCCGTCATTGCATTCCCCCACGACAATATTGACCGTTCCAGTGGTATCTCCAATTTCAGGGGTGATTTTTAACATGTATTCGAGGGTTCCATGAGTAACGGCTGGAACGCCAAATGTGTTTGTCAGCATGATGGGAGATTCAATCAGCCCTAATTCTTCCACCTGAACCAGACCTGTCGTTTTTCCAAAGCCATTGATGACATAGCTGGCTGCCGGCACTTTTTCACGGAATAGATTTCCACCATGAGGCAGGACAGCTGTTACACCGGTGCAGACATGCTGGTCTCTTTCATCAAGCGGGAAGTCCAGAGTTACATGGCCTACCCTGACTCCTTCTACATCTGTAATGCAATTCTTCTTGCCAGGCAGCAGTTTTCCTATTTTTATTTCTTTTTCTCTTATCTTCATATAGCTCCTCCTTAATGGCATTCATTAGAGTTTCAATTTATTTTCCTTTATAATTGATAAATATTTAGACTTACTAATCATTTTACATCGTTTTTGGGAGGATTTATATGGCTCATTCTGTAGCGAAGGAAGCAAACCGTAATGCTGGGGCTGAAAAAATATGGTCTAGGGATTTTGTGCTGATATTGATGTCCAACTTTTTTATATTTCTCGGATTTCAAATGACATTGCCGACCATCCCTCTTTTTGTAGAAAAATTGGGCGGGAATGACCAGCTGATTGGGATGGTAGTCGGCATCTTTACATTTTCTGCTCTTCTTCTGCGTCCTTTTGCAGGTCATACGCTGGAGACAAAAGGAAGGCGTTTTGTCTATTTAACTGGCCTTGCAATTTTTGTCGTTTCGGTAGGCTCTTTCGGATTTGTAAATAGTTTGATTTTCTTATTCCTTTTAAGGATTGTCCAGGGTTTTGGCTGGGGTTTTTCAACAACAGCCTCCGGCACCATCGCCACTGATTTAATACCTGCCAATCGGCGCGGAGAAGGAATGGGTTATTTCGGTCTTTCCGGGAATATTGCCCTGGCATTCGGGCCTACCCTCGGATTGGCGCTTGCCGGAGTCATATCTTTCAGGCTCTTATTTTTAATTTGTGCCCTGCTGGGTTTAACAGCACTGGTATTATCATCGAGAATAAAGTATAAGCAAGTTGAAAAGCAAAGTGTTCCATTGAAGCGTTGGGACATTTATGAAAAAAGTGCGTTAAGGCCATCTTTTCTTTTATTTTTCATTACGGTCACCTTCGGGGGAATCGCATCATTTCTTCCTATTTACTCTGCTCAAAAAGGGATAGGCGGCATCCACTGGTACTTTCTGCTGTTTGCGATAGCCTTAATGATTTCCCGGACTTTTGCCGGCAGATTATATGATCAAAGAGGTCATCAGGCTGTATTTTTACCTGGGGCCGTGCTCGTTTTAGCAGCAATGTTCCTGCTGGCATGGCTGCCCAACAGCATGATCATGTATACGGCGGCCATTCTTTATGGCCTTGGATTTGGATCGGTCCAGCCTGCCCTGCAGGCCTGGTCAGTCAAAGAAGCGCCTGCCAATCGGCGGGGAATGGCCAATGCAACATTCTTCTCCTTTTTTGATCTTGGGGTTGGGATAGGTGCAATGGTGTTCGGTCAAATTGCCCATTTGTATGGGTACAGCAGCATTTATATGACAGCCGCCGGTTCGGTAGGAATCTCAATACTTTTATATATTTGGATACTGATGACAAAACGAGGTTAACGGAAAAGACGATTTTCCAAAGAGAGGCGGAAAATCGTCTTTTTTATGGCAGTTTCTCGGAGATTGTCAGTTTAGGCAAATACAGGGCGTCAATTTATTTAATCAGAGCAAGTTTCGGACTGTTTCCTTAAAATTCTTCTTTTCCTGTCCGAATGAGCACCGGATTCGGACTCTCTCAACCAGATTTCTCCTTTTCCAGTCCGAATCAGCACCGGGTTCGGACTCTCTCAACCAGATTTCTCCTTTTCCTGTCCGAATCAGCACTGGTTCGGACTCCTTCGCTCTGATTTCTCCTTTTCCAGTCCGAATAAGCAACGGATTCGGACTCTCTCAACCACAATTCTGCTTTTCCTGTCCGAATGAGCAACGGATTCGGACTCTCTCAGTCAGTTTTCTCCCTCTCCTGTCCGAATCAGCACAGGATTCGGACTCTCTCAACCAGATTTCTCCTTTTACTGTCCGAATGAGCACCGGGTTCGGACTCTCTCAACCAAATTTCTCCTTTTCCTGTCCGAATCAGCACTGGTTCGGACTCCTTCGCTCTGATTTCTCCTTTTCCAGTCCGAATGAGCAACGGATTCGGACTCTCTCAACCACATTTCTGCTTTTCCTGTCCGAATGAGCAACGGATTCGGACTCTCTCAGTCAGTTTTCTCCCTCTCCTGTCCGAATCAGCACAGGATTCGGACTCTCTCAACCAGATTTCTCCTTTTACTGTCCGAATGAGCACCGGGTTCGGACTCTCTCAACCAAATTTCTCCTTTTACTGTCCGAATCAGCACTGGTTCGGACTCCTTCGCTCTGATTTCTCCTTTTCCAGTCCGAATGAGCAACGGATTCGGACTCTCTCAACCACATTTCTCCTTTTCCTGTCCGAATGAGCAACGGATTCGGACTCTCTCAGTCAGTTTTCTCCCTCTCCTGTCCGAATCAGCACAGGATTCGGACTCTCGCAACCAGATTTCTCCTTTTACTGTCCGAATGAGCAACGGATTCGGACTCTCTCAACCATTTTTCTCCTTTTCCTGTCCGAATGATCACCGAATTCAGACACTTTCGCTCTAGTTTCTTCCTCACCTGTCCGAATGAATAAAGCCTGTTAATGCCTACATAGCTCCATTTGGAACGAACGAACCCAGGGTTCTTACAAAGCTCTGACCATTCCGCCATCGACCAAAATAGAACTGCCGGTCACATAGCTGCTTGCGTCGGATGCAAGGAAGGTTACAACATTCGCAAACTCTTCCGGTGTCCCATATCTGCGCAGCGGGATATTGCTTTTCGCTCTTTCTGCGACTTCTTCTTTGGAGATATTCTGCCGGTCTGCATTATGCTGATCAAGATAATCAACCCGGTCAGTCGCAATTCGTCCCGGAGCTACTGTATTGATTAAGATATTATATGGAGCCAATTCCTCGGAGAGTGTTTTAGTCAATCCGACAATGCCCAATCGGAAAGTATTGGACAGCAGTAGTCCAGGTATCGGCTGTTTTATGCTGGAAGAAGCAATATTAATGATCCTGCCGCCATTTTTCTTTAATTCGGGAAGTGCCTCACGGATCAGCCTTACATGGCTTAATAGATTTAATTGGAACGCTTTTTCCCAATCTTCATCTGATAAGGATTCAAAAGTCCCCCCGGGAGGTCCGCCCGCATTATTGATTAAAATATCAATTCCCCCAAATGTTTCAACTGTATGCTGAATTAAGTCTTTAATATCCTCAGGATTCGTAACATCTGCAGGGTGATACTCAACATCAACATTATATTGATTACGGAACTCCTTTTGAACAGCTTCCAGTTTTGCTTCATCCCTGCTTGTAATCATCACTTTGGCGCCTTCATGTGCAAGCTGTGCTGCAATTGCTTTTCCCAGACCCTGGCTTGACGCCACCACAAGCGCTTTTTTGTTTTTCAGGTTTAAATCCATCACAATCTCCTCCTATTGCTTAACGCAAAGTGCCATCCATTCATCCACTTTAAAGGATTTGATCTTGCCGTCATGAAGTTCAATTTGAAAGTAATCCGCAGCAGCTTGGCCAGCCTTCAAAAGATAATCTTCTACTGACTTAATCTGTTCGTCACTATCGGCTGTCCGTCTCACCCAGGACGGGAATTCGAATGTTTTTTTCCTGCTCCTCGAGTTCGTTTCATTCAATCCGGAAGCTGAAAATAACATTCTCCATTCTCCTGTCGATAAACACCGGTAATGACTGTCATCACGCAATTTCTCAACGGTATTCATAAAGTCAGCCAGTTCTTCCTCATCCGGTGATACGTTATCGATCATCAGAAAACGTCCGCCTGGTTTTAAAACCCTTCCAGCTTCCGCAATAAATTTTTCAGGATTGGGAAAATGATGGGGCGCTATCCGACAGGTGACTGCATCAAAGGTATCATCCAGAAATGGCAAAGCTTCTGCATCAGCGACGACATACCAGATATTTTTATAGCTTTCCAGATGTCGTGCGGTATTGGCCAGCATTTCTCTAGTCAAATCAGCTGCGAAGACAGTAGAAACACAGGGTGCAAGACTTTTGGCCACATGCCCTCCGCCTGTAGCGATATCTAGCACCACCCAATCTTTAAGCGGCTTCAGGGTTTGAACGAGCTGATTCAATTCTGCCGCATCCCCATGAATTTTGCTTGTCACATATTTTTCTGCGTTTTTTCCGAATGTATTTTGGACCTTTTTCTTAATCTCTTCCTTTACCATAAGAATTCACCACTCATCAAAAATTGAAACAGTTCTCCTATTTAGTTCTATAAATATCCCTATATTCCTGTCAGATTAATAGAAAAGGTCCTCCTCCACTAACTGACCGGTCGGTATGTTACAAGCTTAGTATAAACAATCCGAAAAAAATTCAACTTATTTTCAGAAAATTTATAAATTTTATATTTTTCCCTCCCCCCCTCCAAAGCACTGTTTTTATTGAAAGGGAAGCTGGGGAATTTTTGCTAGTTAATTAGAATTCTATTTCGCTTCTCGAATTATTTTAGATCTAACCGCCCATAATTAAATCTCTTTAATCAGTTTTATAAATAAACTCCGTCAATTATACTATTCTTAATATTTTGACATTAAAATCTTTCTTAATCTATCATAGATTTTAAAAATATAAGAGGAGGAATTTAGCTGATGAAAAAACTAGTAAAGAAACGCACTATTCCTGTACTCCTAGCTGCTGCTTTTTTGGCTGCACCCGCGGTTCAGGCAGAAACTCCCTATTACGGGAAATCCTACAGTCAGCCTGAACAGGTAAGACACCTCTTTCCAGAGATCGATGTGAAAGATAAAACCCCTGCCTTTTCAAGGGAGGGTGATGCATTTACTTCTCAAGAAGAAATGCTGTCTTACATAAAACAGCTCGAAGCTAAAAGTCCTTACCTGACAGTTAAAACAATCGGAACATCTCAAGAGGGACGTGAAATACCTGCCCTCTATTTCACAAAGGATAAGCAGATAAAACCGGGCTATTTATCAAAAAAGCCGATTGTATGGGTTCAGAGCCAGATCCATGGCAATGAGCCCGCCAGTGGTGAATCAATCCTGGCATTGGCCAACAGTCTTACCGGTGATTTAGGAAAGGAAATCTTGGACGATATCAATGTCATTGTTATACCAAGAGTTAATCCTGATGGATCTTATGCTTTTACAAGACAGCTTGCCAACGGCCTTGACGGTAATCGCGATCATATAAAACTTGAATCGCCAGAGGTTCAGGCAATTCATGAAGAATTCAATAAATATTCACCAGAAGTCGTAATTGATGCTCATGAATATTCCGTGTACAGCAGCGCTTTTAATCAAGTGGGAGAACAGGGCGCTTTGAAGTATCACGATATTCTGATCCAGTCCGGCCGAAACCTCAATATCCCGGAAAAAATCCGCCAGGCATCTGACAGTTTATATGTCGAACCAGCCATGAAAGAGCTTGAGGATAAGGGCATCTCTGCGGAAATTTACTATACAGCAGGCCTGGATAACAAAGGTGAAATTGAAATTATCGAGGGCTCCACTGAACCAAGAATTGGCCGGAATTCATTCGGACTTCAGCCAGCTTTCTCCTTCCTCGTTGAAAGCAGAGGCATTGGCATTGGACGTGAGGATTTTGCACGCAGGGTGAATGCCCAAATTGCCACTCATGAAAAAATTCTTAAGCAAACTGCCAGTCATGCAAAACAAATTAAAAATCTAGTAACTTCTGAAAGACTTAATCTAATCAAAAAAGGACTAAAACCAAATGACAATGACCCAATAATCATTGATAGTGAAAACAAAGAACTCAAGAATGAAACTCTTGAAATGGTAGATATTGCAACAGGCACCGTTCAAGATATCCCTGTTAAATACTTAAGCGCTACAGATGCAGAACCAACACTGGTTAGGGAAAGACCTACTGCCTATTTAATTAAGCCTGGCCATGAGGAAATTGCGGAAAAATTAATGGATCAAGGTTTGAAGGGCTTTAAACTTCCGAAAAATGTAAGTCTTCCGGCAGAAGCATTTACGGTAACGTCTAAGGAAGATGCAGGGAATTATGAAGGCAAGGAGCTAGTTGAAGTTGAAACCGAGCTTAGTAAGAAGGACATCACTTTCCCGAAAGGCACCTATGTATTTCTAACCGCTCAGCCTCAGACAAATTTGCTTTCCCTCTCTCTGGAGCCTGAATCAGTGGACAGTTATACAACATTTGGCTATGTTCCTTCTGAAATTGGACAGGAATTGCCAATTTACCGGTTTACCATGGATCCAATGAAATCAAATATGAAACCATTTATGAAATAAAAAACAAAGGCGGAAGCGCCTTGATCAGATGAACTTCAACTAAAAACCGCCACGTCCTGTGGCGAACGTTGAAGCCAGCACATCCTGTGCAAGTCCGACAGGCATAGGACGAATCACGCAGGAAATCCTGATTTCTGGAGTGATTTGGCTTATGACCCGAGGGGCTAGGCGCTGGAGCAGGATGCAGATATTATTTTCTCAAAGTTATTCACATCGTAATATTTTATAAATTCCTAAACAATAAAAAAGAGGCTGACGCATTTATCAGCCTCTTTCTTTATTTTGTTTGAATGGTCTCTGTTGCTATTTTATATTCATCATACCATGTTTCCCATTCCTCGCTTCGGGAGTCTAGGCTTTTCCCTTCAAGCAGCCTGCAAATCACATCAAGACACACATGCCATCCTGCAAGATCCCTTGGTGTATGATCTGTTATTTCACTGATTTTTTCAATTAAGTTCAATTCTGTACCGCCCTTTATTTCATTAAGCTCAAAGCGGACAATATCTTTACCCCATGTGTATTCAAGGATTGCATGCTCTTCAAACCCGATGATTTTCATTTCCTCATAGCTGCCATCACCCATATCAAACTTAAACTTTCCGCCATTTTTCAACTCTTCAGCCTGCAGCTCGGGAAACCATTTTTTCAGCTGATTGTTGTCAGTAAGCATTGCCCAGACTTCTTCCCTCGAATGATTCAGCATTCTTTCAAAGCGAGCGGTATAGCCATTTGATTCTTTTTTTAATGAAGCTATCATACTTTCGTCTCCTTTTTGCATGATTTATCCTCTAAATACTCATAAAATTAACCTTTAGCCAATTGTGGTTCTTTTTCCTTTATTAAACCTGCGCCAATCAATCCAATCATTGAAAAGATGACCGGAATAATAAATCCATACTGGTATCCTGCTTCAAATGTATCCAAGACTTTTCCGAAAATAAATGGCAGCAGAACTGCACTTAGAAACCCTCCTGTGTTGGCAAAACCTGAAACTACACCGACATCTCTAATGTCAAATGATTTTCTCACAATCGCGAAGGTCAGCGTACTCGCACCATTCCCATAACCCATAATCAGGAATAGGACAATCAGTAGCGGGTATGGTGGTTTGCCTTGGAATACCAGAAAAGCCGCCCAACCGAGAACGACAATAATATGTGCAAAAAGGTATGGTCGTTTTATGCTGCCCATCCGTCCTGATATGAAACTCATTAACGGTGCACCGATAATTGCACCAATCAGTCCAATCATGACAAGCTGGCTGGATTCAGATCGGGACAAGCCATATATGTCCATACCATAAGGCACTGCCCATGATCCGATGAAGCCCACATACGTTCCGACCACACCAAAGTGACAAAAAAACGTGGCCCATGCCTGGCGGTCAGAAAAAATTCTCTTGATAATATTTGCCGTTTTTTCTCTGGACTCGTTCTTAACTGAAGTTTTCTTTAGTTCCATGTCCATTCGCGATGGCTGCCAGATTAGAATTATATACAGCAATACGGCGAGGATTGTTAAAATAATTCCAACTGCCGTAAACGGAATGCGCCAGCCCCATATGGAAATCCAAATGGAAAATGGCACAGTCGCGAGCAAAAATCCAAAGCTCCCGGACATGCCTGCAAAGCCAAGCAGTTTTACAAATTCATTTACCTTAAACCATCTTCCTAAAATGATGACCACATTAATCCAAATGGTTGCATCACCAATTCCCACAAGCATCCTTGCCGCGAAAAGAATGTATTCATTTGCCGCAAAGCTGAATAATAATGTCCCTATTCCATTTAAAAAAGTTCCGGCTATCAAAAACAAATTGGGACCAAACCGGTCCGACAATATGCCGATGGGGACCTGCAGGCTTGCATAAGCAAAAAATTGTATGCTCGTCAAAAGCCCAATTGCTGCAGCTGTCACGCCAAATTCTTTCATCAGTTGATCAGTAATTAAACCTGGGGCTGTCCTTTGGCTCACAATCAAAAAGTATGTAAATAAAACCGAGCCAAAGACCAGCCATCTGTATTTGCTGTTATGTTTCTCCACTGCCCTCTGCTCCTAATTTCTAATGAATACCCTCCATTATACGCTAAAAAAAGGCAGCTGTCCTCCACTGCGTTAAAGCAGTGGAATGCAGTTGCCTTTGGCTTAGTTATTCTTTTACAAATTCCTTTGTGCTCCTTACTGTATCAATCGGACGGACATAGTTTTCGATTTGTTCTCTTTTTGACTCAAGAAATGGCGGCAGTGACAGCTTTTCACCTAATGTTTCATAAGGTTCGTCACCCATGAATCCCGGACCATCCGTTGCAAATTCAAATAGAATCTGCGGAGCAACCCGGGAATATAAAGAACCGAAGAAGAAGCGATCCACAAACCCTGAAGTCTGGAAACCAGAGCCTCTCAAATGCTGATCCCATTCCTCGAGAACAGACTTATCTTCCACGCGGAATGCAGCGTGATGGACTGTTCCATACCCCTGGCGCGCCTGAGGAAGAGATGGGTTATTTTCCACTACCACCTGTGCACCATTTCCGCCTTCTCCCACTTCGAATAAATGGAAATCTCCATCCTGGGCAATTTCCTTAAAGTGGAGCATTTTTTCCATCATTTCTTTAAAATAATCAAATTGAGCTACCCTTACAAAAAGTGGCCCTAAGCCAGTAATCCCATATTCGAGCGGAATGGGCCCTTTCTGCCAAGGTGTGCCTGATGAAACCCCTTTATTGTTTTCATCAGAAATTAATTGGTATTTTTGATCATCAAAGTCTGAGAATGACAGTGTTTTCTTTCCGAACTGCTCCTTGATGCCAGAATGAGGAACATCTAAGCGGTCAAACCGTTTTACCCAATAATCGAGCGCTTCATCTGTCGGAACCCTGAATGAAGTCTTCGAGATTTCATCTGTTCCATGAGAGCCCTTCGGAATACCAGGAAAATCAAAGAATGTCATGTCAGTACCCGGACTTCCTGCATCATCTGCAAAAAATAAGTGATACGTTTGAATGTCATCCTGATTGACCGTTTTCTTTACCAAACGCATTCCTAAAGTATAAGTAAAAAACTCATAATTTTTTTCCGCGCTGCTTGTTATAGCTGTAACATGGTGAATACCTTTTAATGGTTTCAAGTGAATTTCCTCCTCTTTGTTATTTATCTTAAAATAAAATATCTTTAATTCGAGATAATTTCACTTTATCATGGCATTCTCATTGTGTCAATATTACTGAAGGCTTTAGAAAAAGGATTTAATGATGTCTTCCTCGTGATTGCATTCCTTGCAGATGTATTCAATTTCCAGTGCATCTTCCCTGGCGATGTGGACAGTTTCTTTTCCGCAGACTTCGCAATATCTCTTTTCCGTAATTTCTTTCATAAGTACATCTCCTATTTATGTGTCGTTATTTTTGGTTTAACCAGAATTTTGATTTCTAAACGCAAAAAAACCAGCTCACTTAGGAAACTGGTTTGATTACGGTATGTACAGCCGCCTTTGCCGTAAATAATGATAAGAAAGTTTTAAACCACCACTCCTCAAAGTGGGTGTTCGCAGAAACATTCCTGCCTGTCCTCCTTGTCATATAGACGGAGGCCTGTCATTCCCGTTTCAATGTAAAACTCCCTGTTACAGCTTAAAGGTTAAAACTTTATTATGATTACGAACAATGCAGCTTGTATTTATATATTAACTGATGTTGGCGGATTATTCAATGGGTATGCTCAGTCATTTTGTTATATAAACAACAATTTGAGTTCGTTAAAAGGGGGTTAAAGTTGATTTTTGAATATATTATACAATAGTGAAACGATCGGAGGATTCTATATGAATAAATTCCATATTTTTGTATCCGTTATTGCAATCTTCCTTCTTAGCGGATGTTCAAAGGATGCCCCAAATGAGCTCGAACTGGACCACCTGTCTCTAATCCTTTTAGAGACAGGCTTTCCAAAAATCATCCTGATACAAACCCTTTTTTTAATAAATAGATTTCTGTTCTGTAATTATTTACAGCTTCATCAAACGGTAATTCCCGCGCAAATTTCTTCACGATATTATGAAATGTGACGGAGGAAATGATTTGCATCATATGGAATAATTCATGCTCATCCTCGATATTCAGCTGCTCATGATTGATCAGATTGGTGATTTTCTTAAAATCCTCATTCAGGTCAGTTTCACCGAAGCTTCTTGTCATCACATTTCCAATTCGATGCGTCATATTGAGAAACAAATTCCGCAAAAACTGCATATTTTCTTTTTCCTCTGTAATGATGGCTGTATAAAAATCGATCATCGCATCAAAGATATCGCCATTATTTTTGTGAATTGTTTGCACAAAGTGGAGCTTATAAGAAGAAACATGACTATTTAATAAGTAGAAAAACGCATCTTCTTTATCGTCAAAATATTGATAAAAGCTTCCGCGCGGGATTTTGGCATCTTTTATGATATTGGATATGGATGCCTGGTAGAGCGGCACACGGGCAAATTCCTTTTTTGCCGCAAGGACCAGGTTTTCCCGCTTATCTTCTGGCAAATTGAAAAAAGTAATTTTAGGCAAGTTCGTTTCCTCCTTACTGCCAGTCTCTTTTTTCCTCCTTTAAGAATTGGATAAAATAAGGGACTGCCTTTCTGGGATTCTCATTGATTAGTGATTGATATCTCGATTTAAGATGGTCAGTGGCCCATTGGCTTTTATTAATCCGTTCTTTAATGTAGTGTGAGCTCAGCTTCTGGATTTCCAGCTGCTGATGCTTCCCTTCTTTGGAAAGCGCGAAACCAAGAGAGCCAATAATGGCATAAATCAGGATGGTTAACGGAGAGGTTTTTTCATCCTGCACCGTGAAAAATAATGTCATTAGATTGATTAATGACAGAATAATTAAGGGTGTTGACCAAAAGAGATATCTGGCAGCTTTTTTCGTAATAGGAGATACGGTCTCTTCAAGCTGCTCCAGTTCTCTTTTTATGAAATTCGGCATATCAGTCCAAATTTGCATTTATTTCGTCTCCTTTAAGTTTTGATCCCTTTATTGGCCAGCAAAATTTGCAGGCTTTCAGGGGAAAAAATCATGTCTTCATCATCTTCCAGCTGTTTAAGCCCAATCATTTCCTCATGGATGTTCTCCATTTTCCGATCGAGGCGTGAAGCCGTGTCAGCAGCCTCTTTCAGTTCATTCACTATTCTTTGCGGAATTTCCTTATTGTACTTGTAGTAAATCTTGTGCTCGAGGCTTGCCCAGAAGTCCATGGCGATCGTCCGGATTTGAATCTCCACAGGAACAAGCTCTTCCCTGTCAGACATAAAAATGGGGATTTGGACAATCAGATGAAGGCTCTGATAGCCATTTGGCTTTGGATGCTGAATATAATCTTTGCATTCGAGGACAGTTATATCTTTCTGTCTTTCAAGCATGGCCTTGATTTTATAAATATCGGATACAAAGGAACATGTAATGCGTACGCCCGCAATATCCCTAATATTTTGCCTGATGGATTCTAGAGAAATCTCCAATTTTTTTCTTTCCAGTTTTTTATAAATGCTTTCCGGAGATTTCAGCCGCGAGTTCACATGTTCAATCGGATTATAGTCATGCACATATTGAAACTCTTCTTTTAGAATGTTTATTTTCGTGTTTATTTCTTCCAATGCGAACTTGTAAGACATCTTAAAACGCACTAGATCTATCCTTAGTTCTTTCAGTGTAATTTGCTCAGGCATATTTGTGACCATAAGGGCTCCTTTGAATTTTTGCCTTATTTTTGAGTGGCTTAAAACCGGGTGGTTTTTTGCAGACTGATGCATCTACTCCCTGTTTCTGTAATTTAGCAATAAGCGATTGGATTTTGGACAATGTTTTCACCCCGATGTGACACAGTGTCATTCTTACACTTGAATTCTATATGACACCGTGTCATAAGTCAACCGGATATGACACATTGTCACAAATTTGCCTTCTTTTAATTTTGTGGGTGGTACTCGTGCCTATTTACATGTCGCCAATTAGTGCTTTATAATTAATAATTAGTTACTTTGGATAACTATTACTCACAGTAACCAAATAGGGAGGTTTTCAAGATCGAAACATTTCAGCGGTTTTTTCATCAGCTTGTGCTTTTGTACCGTCCATTTGAAAATAGGCTGAATACTGAGTTAAGCAAGCATCATTTATATCGGGCACAATGGTCCATTCTGTATTACTTGTACAATGATGGTTCCGTTACACTGGTAGAACTTTCCCATTACCTTGGCGTTGAAAAACCAACTGTGACGAGGACAATTGCAAAATTGGAGGATATGGGGTATTTGGAACCTGTTCCGACTAAAGACAAACGGGAAAAAAGAATGCAGCTGACCGATACTGGCAGGAAGGTTTATCAGGAAGTACGTGTAGCTATTGATGAATTCGAACAGGAAATCCTAAATGGAATTTCAGAGGAGGAGCAGCTGAAAGGAATTCGTGTAATGAGCGAAATCCGTAAAAATTTAATGAAGGGAGAATTATAAATTGAATCAGCATAGACCAAAGCTTTGGACAAAGGATTTTATTATTGTTTCATCCGTTAATTTTTTCTTAACATTGATATTCTATTTGCTGATGGTAACCATTGCTGTCTTTGCAGTGGATTACTATACTGCCACAACTAGCCAGGCCGGGCTTGTGACGGGCATTTTTATTATTGGAACGCTCATTGGCAGGCTTTATATCGGGCGAGCCATTGATAACATTGGGCGAAAGAAAACACTTTTTATCGGTTTGATCTTTTTTACGCTGACGACTCTTTTATATTTCTTGAACATCGGAATTGCTTTCTTGCTGATTACCAGGTTTATACACGGCATTGCACTGGGAGTGGCAAGTACGGCTACTGGCACCATTGCTGCACAAATTATTCCTGCAGCCCGCAAAGGGGAAGGAATTGGCTACTTCAGCATGAGCACAACGCTGGCGACAGCTGTAGGGCCATTTATAGGCTTATTGATGATGCAAAAAGTTTCTTTCCAAATGATTTTTGCCTTCTGTCTGGTCATCGGCATCATTGCATTATTTACATCCTTCTTTTTATATGTTCCTGCAATAGAAACCTCAGATGTGAACAAGCAAGGCTTCCAAATTTCCAGCTTTATCGAGCCAAAAGCAGTCCCGATTGCATTTATCACACTGGCAATCGCATTCGGTTATTCCGGGGTCCTCTCTTTTATCAATTTTTATGCGATAGAAGTCGATTTAGTAAAGGCTGCGAGCTTTTTCTTTCTCATCTACTCGGCCGCTGTCCTGGTTTCACGTCCATTTACCGGGCGGCTGATGGATATCAAAGGGGCCAATTATGTTATATACCCCGCTTTTATCTTTTTTGCGGCAGGCATGTTTGTGCTTAGCACGGCAAACAGAAGTTTCACCTTGCTTTTGGCTGGAGCGTTAATTGGGCTGGGATTTGGAAACATGCAGTCCTGCACCCAGGCTGTTGCCGTCAAGCTGACACCAGCACATCGGATGGGATTGGCGACATCAACTTTCTTCATTTTTCTTGATGCAGGCCTGGGATTTGGTCCTTATTTGCTGGGATTCATTATTCCGATTACAGGGTATGGCAGGCTCTATGGACTGATGGCAGTGTTTGTTCTATTATCAGCAGTGCTTTATTATTTCCTTCATGGGAAAAAGGAATCCATGCAGAAACGTGTACTGGATACTTCAGCATCAGCTTAATTCTTCTTGATTTTCAAAAAAAGAAACTCGCAGCATCTGCTGTTAAGGGGTTCCGTTTAGGGAGAGAAAACCTTGAATCACAAATGAATTAGGTATAGAAGTAACATTGTAAATAGCACTGTATTTACACAGTGAAAAACCCAGATCCTAATGGTTCTGGGTTTTTGAATCTGTATGAATTTCTTATTCCATTAAAGGTCCCTTACGGAATGAAGGATTGTATGATCAATTAGGTAGTATTAATCAGGGTTGCACATTTCCTTATGATTAAGAATATTTAGTGCTACTATAACTTTTTCGTTAAAGGGAATAATGTACATTCTTTAATTGAATCACTATCCGTTAGTTTACCATTAATAACCTTTCAATTCCAAATCCCCATCCAGAAATAGGAGGCATCCCATATTCCATAGCTGTTAAATAATCTTCATCCATCTCCATAGCTTCTAAATCCCCATTACTTTTTAAAATGGCTTGAGCTTCCAATCTTTTTCTTTGTTCAATTGGATCAACAAGTTCAGAATAAGCATTAATAATTTCTGCACCATTTACGACTAATTGGAAACGGTCAGTAAGAGTTTGATCCCCATCATTAGCTCTAGCGAGTGGTGATAAATCAATAGGATGTTGGATTAAAAATGTGGGTTTTACAAGTTGAGGCCGGCACGTTTTTTTATAAAGTAAATCAATGAAATTACCTCTTCCTAAAGTATTAATTTCAGAATGATCTAGTTCAATATTTCTTTTTTTCGTTTCTTGCAATAAATCTTTTACGCTAGGATAAAGGTTTATATCTATTCCTGTTTCTTTGAAAATTAAATCCCTGAAGGAGATAACTTCCCATTCAAGTGAAAAGTCAATAGTTTGTCTTTTTATTGTAATAGTCGTGGTATTAAAAGTTTGCATTAGAATATACAATATCATCTCACGCATTAATTTCATTGTATCTTCATAATTCCAGTATGCCGCGTATCCTTCGACCATAGTAAATTCTTGAAGATGTTGAGGACTTATCCCTTCGTTCCTAAAGCACTTTGCAAATTCAAATACTTTCGTAAAACCACCTACGATTAGCCTTTTCAAATAAGTTTCCGGAGCAATCCGTAAGTTTAATTCAGTATCCAAAGAATTATGATAAGTCCTAAAAGGTTTCGCAATTGCACCCGAGGAAGTATGTTGTAACACTGGCGTTTCTACTTCCAGGAATTCTTGATCCTCAAAAAATCTACGAATCGCCCGTACCATTTTGCTCCTAGACAGTAATCGATTTTGTGTGTCTTTTGTCATCATTAAATCTAAGTAACGCTGTCTATATCGAAGTTCAATATTGCTTAAGCCGTGCCATTTTTCTGGAAGACTTCGCAATGCTTTCCCAAGAAAAACATAGCTTTCGATACGTAATGTTTTTTCTTCCGTCTTGGTAGTATACATCCGACCTGCTACGCCAATAAAATCTCCTATATCTAATAAATCATTAAATTGTTCAAACGGTATCTGACCAACCTCATCCCTTTTTAAAAGAAGTTGTAAACTGCCTTGAATGTTTGAAATGGTAATGAAAATTAATTTGTTGAAATTTCTAATACTCATTATTCTTCCCGCTACTCGGACACCAGAAGTACCATCTTCAAGCTGAGAGGCCTTAAAAAGTTCATAATTGATGGAAAACCTTTCTGGGTATACTGAAATCCCCTGCGATTTTAATGTCTCTAATTTCTTAATTCTACCCTCTGTTTGTTCATTAATCATTCATTTCACTCCATTCTTTTAGCTTTTTATAAGTTTATAAAAATGGATTGTTCCTTGTATACAACAAAAAAACTCTCACCCCCAAGATTATTCATCTTGAGGACGAGAGTTTATAGCTCCGTGGTACCACCTCAGTTTATTGATATGTCACCATATCAACCTTTTCGGGTACGGCAATTTGAATTATTGATTATACCCTATCTCTATAACGGGAGATCCCGTCGCAACATCATTAAGAAAAATCTTAAATCCGTGCGAAGCTCCAAGTCTTTTTTCATTAAGATTATTATTACTCCTTTTCACCTACCGGAGCTCTCTGATAATAATTAATCAAAATTACTCTTCTCTTCATAGCTGATTATTACGTATTGAAAATTAAGAATATTTTACAATAAATAAATTGATAAGGCAAATTCGATTATGAATTTAATCTGACTTGTTCAACTGCCCTTTAATGGAATAACTGATACTTCCTTATTACATAAACAGCCGCTATTGTGTCCGAATATTAAAAAAACACCGTATGGTGCGCTCGATGAAATTCCTCCTATTACCTAAGATATAGAATATCTTCAATCTATTTCTATTGTTATTTCCTCTAATAAAACTTGATATACCTTGCTATAACAGGAAAGTTAAAAGACCAAATCGCTATGCAATTTGGTCTGCTATTGTATTGCTATTTACCATTTTCTCTTCCAAAACGGAACTCCTTAATCTGCTGTGGCGAGTTTCTTTTTGTCAATTTGGACCGAGGAATCGACATCCTAATTTACACTCTTAACCAGCAGGTAAATCCCTGTGAAAATCAATATTATGTAAGTAAATATCCTGAAAAAACGCTGATTGATTCTAGCAAATAAAATTTGCCCCAGGTAAAGACCCAGCAGGACCAGCGGCAAAGCATACAAACTTGAAAGCCAAATCGTTTTATTGGTCCCTGCAAAGATAATCTGAAATAACAGACTAGCCGAGTAGATAAATAAGTAGAAAGCCAAAGTGGTTCCCCTAAGTCTCTCTTTTGAGGTATCAGTACCTGAAAAATACAGCAGGAGCGGCGGGCCGGGCATGCCAATGCTTGTTGTCATTATTCCTGACAATCCGCCCACTGAATAATCCCTGCGGCTTGTTTCTTTCACACGGAAATTTGCCATCAAAAGGATCGTTAAAAGCAATATGATTAAACTGACAGCTAATTTAAGTTTGGAGATATCCAAAAATAAAAAGATGGCAATACCGATAGGCAGACCGGCCGCACTTCCGGCTGCGAACCTTTTCAATACTCCAAAGTCTGTATCTTTCTTGATTTTCGAAAATAATGCAGCTGAAATAATCAAGGATAAAATCAGATTAATTTGAATGGCTTCTCTTGGTTCAAAAAGAAGCAGCAGAAACGGAGTGGCCAGGATTGAGAATCCAAATCCCGTGCTTGTCTGTAAAATGGATGCAATTAAAATAATAATGATGAAGAGAAAAAATTCCATGCACAAAACCTGCTTTTTACCCTATTTTATCACAGCCTTGAAACATTCTGGCACACATTAAGCTTTTCCTATACAATAATGGAAGGAATATGCAAAAGTGTGGTGAGTTGATTGTTTAAAGTGCTTCTTATTGAGGATGATGCCTCTCTATTTACTGAAATCAAAGACCGTCTTTCCCAATGGTCTTATCTTGTATATGGAATTCAGGACTTCAGTCAGGTTATGAAGGAATTTGCTGACATTCAGCCTGATTTGGTCATTATCGATATTCAGCTACCGAAGTTCGATGGGTTTCATTGGTGCCGAATGATTCGTTCACATTCAAACGTGCCGATTATTTTCCTTTCATCCCGCGACCACCCAACTGATATGGTCATGTCCATGCAGCTTGGCGCCGATGATTTTGTTCAAAAGCCATTCCACTTTGATGTCTTAATTGCCAAAATACAAGCTATACTCAGACGTGTTTATAATTATAGTGCAGTTCAGAATAACCTCAAGACCTGGTGCGGGGCAGCGGTTGATTTCGAGAAGAATACCGTTGCAAATGAAAATGGTTCCATAGAATTAACCAAAAATGAAATTTACATATTAAAGCTTCTGACAGAAAGAAAAAATCAAATTGTCAGCCGGGACGAAATCATCAGCAGCCTTTGGGATGACAAGCGATTTATTAGTGACAATACACTAACGGTCAATGTTAATAGACTAAGAAAAAAACTTGATGAAATTGGTCTTGGCGCCTGGATCGAAACAAAGGTCGGCCAGGGATATATGGCAATTGAAGAGGATGCCTCGCGTGTTTAGGAAATATATCAGGGAACGGTTAAGCTGGATACTGCTGTTCGTTTTTCTTCAGGTGCTTGCTGCCTTCGTTGTATACATGGACGCGGCAATATCCCTTAAGCCCTTCCTTTATTACACCTTTTTATCTGCCATCATTTTTACTGGATTCATTATGATCCGTTATCAAAAAGAAACCCGATTTTACAGAGAACTAACTCAGCGGGAAGAAAATTTAGATCTTTCGAGCATACCGGAGTCTGACAGCCCTTTTGAGAAAATAATTGAATCGGGCATGGTTAGCCAAACCGAACGGTTTAAACAGGAGTACACCTATAATTGGACACTGCTCGAGCAGGAAAAAGATGAACTACTGTCTTGGATTCATGAAGTAAAAACACCCTTGACTGCTATGCATCTCATGATTGACCGGATTGATGATCAGAATCTTAAATCCGCACTGACGTATGAATGGCTGCGCATCCACCTTCTGCTTGATCAGCAGCTGCATCAAAAGCGGATTCCTTCTATGGAAAATGACTTGTTTATTGAAATGATTAATTTAGAAGACATCCTATTCAGTGAAATCAAATCTCTGCAGTCATGGTGCATGCAAAAAGGCATTGGCTTTGAAATGGAAATGAAAGAAACAGAAGCTCTGAGCGATGCAAAATGGTTCAGTTTTATCATTCGCCAGCTTTTAACCAACGCTGTGAAGTATAGTGTGGAATCAGACATTATGATTTCGTGTTCTCAATATGACGGTAAAATATCCTTGAGGATTCAGGATTTTGGCAGAGGCATTGATCAGAGGGATTTGCCGCGAATATTTGAGAAGGGATTCACGTCCACTTCAAATCACCATGAAAATGCAGCAACAGGCATGGGGTTATATTTAGCTAAAAAAGCCGCAGAACAGCTAAAAATACAAATCCATGCGGAGTCTTGTTTAGGCAAAGGCACAACCATGATTCTTGTCTTCCCTGCCAGAAATGATTTCGTCAGCATAACAGGCATGTGACAAAAATGTCACATGCTTTTGCTGTTTGTTCGTTCAATCGAAGGAATTACATAAACGTGACCTTCTATAATTAAGCTATCAAAGAAAGGATGGTTACACATGACTGTACTTGAAGCCAAAAAAATTCATAAAAGCTACGGCAATAAATTTAATAGACAGGAAGTATTAAAAGGAATTGATATGAAAATTGAAACTGGTGAATTTGTAAGCATTATGGGTGCTTCAGGTTCCGGTAAGACCACTCTTCTCAATGTCCTTTCGTCTATTGACAGTGTAAGCGGCGGAGAAATCAAGATTGAAGGAAAGGAAATGACAAGACTGAAGGAAAAGCAGCTCGCCCAGTTCCGCAAGAAGCATCTTGGGTTTATTTTTCAGGAATATAACCTCCTGGATACATTAACAGTAAAGGAAAATATCCTTCTCCCCCTTTCCATCAGCAAAACCCCCAAAAAAGAGGCAGATGCAAAGTTTGCAGCGGTTGCGGGTGAACTCGGCATATTCGAGTTGAAGGATAAATATCCTAACGAAATTTCCGGCGGGCAAAAGCAGCGGACTTCCGCAGCCCGAGCGTTCATTCATGAACCAAGCATCATTTTTGCCGATGAGCCGACAGGTGCGCTGGATTCAAAATCAGCCTCAGACTTATTAAATAAGTTAAGTGATTTAAATCAGAAAAGAAAAGCAACGATCATTATGGTTACCCATGATCCTGTAGCAGCAAGCTTCTGCAGCCGGGTTATTTTCATCAAGGATGGCCAGATCTATACTCAGCTGAATAAAGGGGATCAATCAAGACAGGCTTTTTTCAAGGATATAATGAAAACACAAGGCGTTTTGGGCGGTGTGCAGCATGAGCATTAATACCATCATCTTCCGCAATCTGAAAAAGAATTTGAAAAATTATTATCTCTATGTGTTCGCGCTCATTTTCAGTGTTGCACTCTATTTCGCCTTTGTCACGCTGCAATATGATCCATCAATGTCCGAAGCGAAGGGCTCAATTAAGGGTGCAGCTGCCATCAAAACAGCCTCAATCCTGCTCGTCGCGATCGTTTCCATTTTCCTTTTGTATGCCAATACTATTTTTATTAAAAGGCGAAGCAAAGAAATCGGGCTGTTTCAGCTGATCGGAATGACAAAGAATGAAATTTTCAGGTTGCTCAGCCTTGAAAGTCTAGCTCTGTATTTTGGTTCCTTAATCATTGGCATCTTTATCGGGTTTTCAATTTCAAAATTAATACTGATGATCCTTTTTAAATTGACAGGTGTTGAAGGAATTGCTTCATTGCATTTTTCAAGTGAAGCACTTTTGCAGACAGTCATCGTCTTTACCGTTATTTATGTTTTTATCATGCTGATGAACTTTGTTTTTATCAAAAGGCAAACCATTCTTTCTTTATTCAGAGTGGTTTCCATTGCAGAAGGAAAAGTCAAAAAGCTGTCCATTTGGGAAATGATATTTGGCGTGCTTGGTCTAGGCTTAATCGTAGCCGGCTATTATGTCTCTTCCCTTTTATTTGGCGGGGATTTCACATCCATGAACGAGCTGTTCATTGCAATGGTGTTCATCCTAGCATCCGTTATCATCGGAACTTATCTTTTCTACAAAGGTTCGGTCAGCTTTATTGCCAACCTAATACGTAAGAAGAAAGACGGATACCTGAATGTAAACGAAGTGCTTTCTTTATCTTCCATCATGTTCCGCATGAAGTCGAATGCACTGCTTTTAACGATCATTACAACAGTGTCAGCCCTTGCAATCGGACTTCTGTCTTTAAGCTATATTTCTTACTACTCAGCGGAAAAGTTAGCACAGGATAGCCTTCCATCCCACTTTGCATTCACCAGCCAGGAAGATGCAGGGGAGTTTACAGGCAGTCTTGATAAAGAGGGATTAGAGTATAAGGAACAAAGTATTGAGGTATTACAGGTGGATACTGATATGGAGGACATCCTGGATGTCAATCTGGAAGAAATGAATTTCGATTCGCCAACCATGCTTTTGCCTGTTATAAGTGAAAAATCCATAGCTGGCATGGAACTTTCCCCAAAAGAAACTGTGCTGACTGGATATAATGATGCACTGCAGAAGTTCATGACGCTGAAGGACTCAGGTGAGCTAGAGTTCAAGGGAAAAACAAGCACCGTTAAACAAAAATATTTAGGGTTAAATAAAGACTTTGTCATTCCGTATTTTTTAACAACAGGCGGGCTGCCGGTTGCTATTGTGGATGAGAAGGTGTATGAAGAACTGAAAGCTGATCTTAATCCTGATATCCAGCTTGAGAATTCGCTTTTCATCGGGGTTGATATGAAAGATGACAGCGATATTGAAAAAGCCAACACCCTTTTTAACCAGCATGAATTCAGCGGCAGGGCTGATTCCCAGCTCGAAATGAGCACAAGACAAAAAATGAACATGGGACTGATTATGTTTATTGTCGGTTTTCTTGGCTTAACATTCCTGGTTACTTCAGGATGCATCCTTTATTTCAAGCAAATGGATCAGAGTGAAGATGAAAAACCAAATTACACGATTTTGAGAAAGCTTGGCTTTACACAGGGAGACCTGCTGCGCGGAATTCAATCCAAAATGGCTTTCAACTTTGGAATTCCGCTTATCATCGGCCTTCTGCACAGTTACTTTGCCGTAAAATCAGGCTGGTTTTTCTTCGGGAGCGAACTTTGGACACCAATGATCCTGGTTATGGTCCTTTACACGGTGCTTTACTCGATTTTCGGAATCTTGTCCGTGATTTATTCAAAAAAAGTGATAAAAGATGCACTATAAAACGGAAAAAACAGCTCAGGTCAGCATACCTGAGCTGTTTTTTGGTTTTAGTGATTTATTTGCAGTTTTACCAAGCTTGTTTGCGAATTTTCTATGTTTATTTGCAAGTTATCTCTGATTATTTGCATTGTGCAAATTTGTTTGTTAGATCCTTGATTTATTTGCAAATTGCCCCTCTTCATCAGCTATTCTTCTTGAATGAATGCATTCTGGTTGTTCAATTGCGTTTATTAATTCCACTTTCTTACCCTACCAGCAGCGGAATTCGGGATTTATACCTTTCAACCAGCTCGCGGTTATGCTGTTCTGCTCCGTCTACATTACCGCTTTTAAAAATAGGCGGTTCGCAGCCATTTTCAATCATCACTTCAACCGCTTCCGCCATCAGGCAATTTACAATAGCAAATCCAATAATAGATGATGCCGAGCCGAACCGAATCCCTAATGCTGAATGCTCCATCAATGCGTCCCCTGGTTCTATATGATTATCTATCGCCAGGTCCACAGATGAATATAGGTATTTTCCGTTTATATGCCGGGAGGATTGAGTGTTTGCATAACGTGGAGATGTTATGCCAATTACGAATGCTCCACTTGCTTTTGAGATTTCAGCTACATCAATCGGAACTGGATTCCTGCCTGATGTTGATGCTACAATCACAACATCATTGGGACGGATATCAGCATTGTCCATAAAGCTTCCCGCAAGACCATTTTGTTTTTCCATTAATGAAGAACGGACTGCTCCCTTGTGAAGCATGAAATCCTCTACAAAAATAGGCTTAATCGGGGCCAGCCCTCCTGCCCGGTAAAACAGTTCTTCCCCCAGCATATGAGAGTGTCCGCAGCCAAATACATGAATAATCCCATTGTTTTTGATACATTCTGCCAATGCACGGGCAGCATTTTTTATTTTTTGACTTTCTTCTTTTTCCACGAGGGTCAATAATTCTTTTATGTCATTCAGATATTTCTCCAGCATTGCTACTACCCCTTATGCCCAGACTTTTGATGCGCTTAGAGCCGCTTCGTCGGCAATCACTTTCACGTTTGGATGACTTCTTAAGATTGATGCCGGGAAATGTTCATTAACTTCTTTTCCAAGAAGCTGCTGAATGGCATCTGCTTTTGCTTCACCTGAAGCAAGAAGCAGGATCTCCCTGCATTGCATGATCGTAGAAATTCCCATTGTAATCGCTTGGTTCGGCACCTCTTCAATATTATTAAAATATCTTGCGTTGGCTTTAATGGTAGAATCCGCCAAATCAACAATATGAGTGTTAGATGAAAAAGCTGTACCAGGCTCATTGAAGCCAATATGCCCATTATTGCCAATGCCCAAAATTTGCAGTCCAATGCCTCCATGGTTTTTTAGCTTATTTTCATAATTTAGACATTCTTTTTCTAAATCCAGAGCAGTACCGTTTGGAATAAAAGTGTTTACCTTCTGGATATCCAGATGATTAAACAATACAGAATCCATAAAATAACGGTAGCTTTGCGGATTTTCACCGGAAAGACCGATATATTCATCCAGATTAAAAGTTGTCACTTTTTTATAGGATGTTTTGTTATCCTGGTGATCTTCAATCAATCTTTTATAGGTTCCCACAGGTGTGCCCCCGGTTGCCAATCCAAGTGTAGCGTCAGGAAACTGGCGGACCATCGTGATGATATAATCTGCTGCGGTTTTACTCATTTCTTCATAGTTGGTTACTTTTATAATCTCCATCCTGAGTTCCTCCTTGCTTAAAAAGCTGAATAAGAATATATTTGCACTTTTAATGGCAAAATATAGGAATAAAATTAACTCATTTATATAATATCGTACCACCTTAAAGTATAGTTGTCTATACCAATTGAATTGTTTTAAAATTCCTACCTTTATAAAGAAAATCCTGTTTTTTAGAATTTTTTCTTTTAAAATGGTATAGACAACTATATTTATATTTTGGTATGATTACGACAGTTTAGTAAAACGCTTTCTTATTCATCATACTTTTATTAAGGAGAGATCAATATGTTAGGATTCTTACAAAGAATCGGTAAGGCATTGATGCTTCCGATTGCAGTCTTGCCTGCCGCAGGTCTCTTGCTCCGTTTTGGACAAGATGATTTACTCGGTATTCCGTTTATCGCAAGCGCCGGCAATGCCATTTTCGCCAACCTTGCACTTATTTTTGCCATTGGGGTTGCCATGGGATTCGCGAAAGACAATAATGGTGCTGCTGCCCTTTCAGGCGCCATCGGTTTTCTTGTATTAACCGAAGGGGCAATCGCTATTGATGAAAATATTAATATGGGAGTTTTAGGCGGTATCATTGCCGGTATTATTGCTGGATTATTATATAACCGCTTCCATGATATTAAGCTTCCGGATTGGCTTGGATTCTTCAGCGGAAGACGGTTCGTTCCAATCATTACTTCGGTAACGATGATTATCCTGGCTGCCATCGCAGGTTTCGCCTGGCCTCCAATCCAGGATGCGATCGATGCATTGGGCAACTGGATTATTGGACTCGGCGCTTTGGGATCAGGCATATTCGGGTTCTTGAACCGCCTTCTTATTCCTTTAGGGCTTCATCATGTATTGAATAGTTTATTCTGGTTCCAGTTCGGCGAATTTGAAGGCGTTAATGGAGATATTGCCCGTTTCTTCGCTGGAGACCCGTCAGCAGGTGCTTACATGACTGGATTCTTCCCTGTTATGATGTTCGGCCTGCCAGCTGCAGCATTTGCAATCATTGCAACAGCTAAGCCTGAAAAAAGAAAAGCAGTATCAGGAATGTTCATCGGTCTCGCGCTAACTTCATTCCTGACTGGTATTACAGAGCCAATCGAGTTCTCATTTATGTTTATTGCACCGCTGCTATATGGAGTGCACGCAATCTTAACCGGGGTTTCCATGTGGGTTACATCACTTTTGGGAATCCGCGATGGTTTCACATTCTCTGCAGGGGCACTAGACTTTGCACTGAACTATAATATTGCTGAAAAGCCGCTGCTGCTTTTGGGCATTGGAGTCATCTATGCTATTCTTTACTTCGTTATCTTCTATTCACTAATCAAGGCGTTTGACCTGAAAACTCCTGGCCGTGAAGATGAAACAGACGTTGTTGAAGAAGAAGATGCACCTGCTTCAGAGGGCAATAACAAGTACGAAGTAATGGCCAGCCAATTTATCAAAGATATTGGCGGTGCTGACAACATCACTTCCATTGATAACTGTGCGACACGCCTTCGCTTAAATATTCAGGATATGGAAAAGGTAAAAGAAAGCGCACTAAAAGCACATGGTGCTAAAGGTATCATGAAATTAAGCAAAACCAACCTGCAGGTTATTGTTGGAACAGATGTAGAGTTTGTTGCAGATGAAATGAAGAAAATTAAGAAGTAATGACTAAAAAACAGTGTCCCCTGCCGGACACTGTTTTTCATTATAGCAGCTTAATTTAATGCCTCTTTTTTATACCATTTTATGGCCTTCATCTCAATTTCCTTCACCAGTGCTTCCTTTCCTTTTATGTATGCATCAATGTCTATGGGGAACTGTTTCGATAACTCCATTTTTAATCTTCCATATTGATCTGCCTCTTCTTGGTTTGACCTTAAATAGTCGCGGAAGGCAAGATGGCGCAGGATATCTGGATGTCCTTTTTCATAAACATGGACATGATGTGTCCGCTGATTGCCCCCTTTCTGAAAATATCGCCGGCCAGACAGTCCATTTTCTCCACGGGGCTCATACCCAAGTGAAATCATTTCCCCGCTGAGGCGATCAGCCTGCTCTATATTTTTTACGACAGGCATCATATCAATGACCGGCTTTGCAGCCAGACCTGGAATGGAAGTACTTCCTATATGGTATATGTAGAGAATTTCTTCTTTAAAAACTCCTTTGATAAGCTCTGCCTCACTTTGAAATTTGAATCGCCAGTCAGGATTATATGCGGTTACCTCCACTTTCCTCATCATGATTTACCCCCCCTATAAAAATCTATTTTATCTCCATCAAACAAGTCCATAAAAAGTCCTCACCAAAAAGATCGCTAGGCTGCAGGATCTTTTTCATTTTTCTAAACTCCAGGAAATTAAAGTCATCTTTAAAGATAGCTTTCAATCTATCTTCGGTATAGCCGATTCCACCCTTTAAGCTTCTCAAGCGATATACCTCCCAGTCTGGAGTAGGAAGCGCGCCATCCGTATTAAAGCAGACCAGTCCGAACTTTCCGCCGGGCTTCAGTGCAGCTTTGATTATTTCTAAATAGGTCAGCCTTCTATGTGGTGGAAGATGATGAAACATGCCGCTGTCATAAATAAAATCATAGGTGTGAGGTTCGAAATTAAAATCAAAAAGAGATATACACCCAAAATTTATGTCCGCCTGAGATTTATTTGCCCTTTCGGCGGCCCATATTATTGCTTTTTCGGAAAGATCAATGGCATCCACTTTTGCACCATTCTTCGCCAGGAATATAGCATTTCTGCCTGGACCGCAGCCAATTTCAAGGGTCCTCCCCGGCTGTAAGCCATTTTGAACATACACAGCCAGGTTTTCATCAGGTCCTTCAGCTTTAAAAAATGGAATCTCTTTATCCCGGTCTTCATAAAAACCTTCCCAGAATAATTTTGGTTCCCTTAATAATCCATCCAGCATTTCCAATATATCATTGTGATGTAAAATAGCTTTCTCCATGGCATTTCCCCCTTTCTTTTATTTTACTAAAGCCCTCATGATCAAGGATTACAGCCTCGTTAAAAAAATATTTTTATAACAATAGCGGATAGTTCATTCTGCATTATTTTTCCTTCTAAAAAGCCTGCAGAGGGATATATTTAGAGTCTGATAAGCTATTAAATACTCAAGCCTTCAACATTGGTACTTCCTTCAATTCGTCTCAAATGTGCTTTTGATGGCCTGCAGGCATTCCCCTGTTTGTAATATTTGTGATATTTATGAAATATTTTCTTCTGAAAACTTGTCCTTCATTTGCAAAAGCTCTCATATAATGTCTGACAAGAAGGTCTGGGAGGTACATGATGTTTATTTTTCTTGATAAAGCGATTCTCGGCATGGCAATTCTTCGGATTATTTCTGGAAGTATTGAAATCTTTGTTGCACTTTTAATATTAAAAATGAATGATATCGAAAAAGCACTGGTTATAAATAGTTCACTAGCCCTTGTTGGACCGCCCGTGCTTCTGCTGACGACAGTCATCGGCCTGACTGGTATGGCGGACAAAGTGTCCTTAAGCAAGATATTATGGGTGCTTTGCGGAGTTGGCTGCATTCTTTATGGGGTAAAAGGGAACTAATCCATTAAGAAAAAGAGCTGTACAGACAGCTCNGGCGATTCCACCCCACTACCGGTTTGTTTCCAAAATGGAAGTTCACTTATGATAGCGAAAAGGATCTTTACGTTTGTCCAAATAAGCAGGAACTGATCTACAGAACAACCAGCCGGGAAGGCTATAGAGAATATAAATCCGATCCAAAGCAATGTGAAACATGTCCGTTTCTTTCACAATGTACAAGGTCCAAAAATAAAGTAAAAGTGGTGACTCGGCATGTCTGGGAGGATGATAAGGAAAAGGTCAGACTAAACCGGCTTTCCAAGTCGGGAAAGATGCTATATAAATTCAGAAAAGAAAAAGTGGAGCGAAGCTTCGCAGACTCAAAAGAGCTGCATGGGCTTCGCTATTGCCGGTTTCGGGGACTGCATAATGCAAGCGAGCAGGTGCTTCTCACCGCAGCTTGCCAGAATATGAAAAAGATCGCCATGCACCTGGCAAAGCTAGGATAAGTGCATGGCGATCTTTAATTAAACAAGAAAAGTTAATGTTTCCTTTGGTATTTTATTTCTTAATGTAAACTTCGTTGAGAAAAATACCCCTTTCTCAACAAGCTGAAGAGCTGTACAGACAGCTCTTACTTCTGATGCTCCAGCAAGTCTGAAACGGTAGTGAAATAGTAACCTTGCTCTTTTAAGGATTCATTAATTTTCTTCACAGATTTCAGAGACTCTCCTCTGCTTTCATACATGACATGAAGAAGTATGATGGAGCCTGGTTCTCCGTGATCTTGTTGGCATCTCCTTCTATTTCCGGATAACTTTCAGGCTCAATGTTCCACATAATCGTCTTACCTTCATGTTTAGATAAGTAATAAGGGAAAAAGAAGAACTAATGATATAGCTGTTTTCCGGTTATCAGTTAGGTGAATTGATCCCATAAACGAACGTTTATGGGCATTACTACACCTTAATTAGTAAGCAGCCTATTCAGCTAATTTGCAGCACCAAAACTCATTCCCAAAAACAAAGTAGCATCTTTACTGCCAAACACCGGTTTTGGTACTAAATATAGAGAGCATATAAGGTAGATCCAGAACAGGGTAGACATTTTTATATAAATGATCTGACGGACTACAGCAGCAACCCTGTGACTAGGCCTAATAGCCTCCCTTCGTAACTTGTCATAACAAGAATGTTTTATCATTTTATATATGGTTTAGTCCGCAGTCCTGACCGCCGAATAAATGCTTGTACGTGTACATTGACTTCTGTTTCGGGAAAGATTTCTTCATCCCATTGGTTCTTAATCTTCTTCCACAATTTTGGGTCCTCACGGTTAATCGTTTCACCAAAGCGAAAAAAATCGCTTTTTTCTTTTTTGGCAGCTTCTAAAGCCAAAAGAATCTCTTCTTTTAATTCCTTCTCCATTTGTTTTTCCAGTTTTTCAATGACTTTATGTTTACCGAGATCGATTGGGCAATGGACTTCTGAAATGTGCCCTTCCGATCGAACGGCGATATAAATAATAGGCTTGTTGTTTTTTATTTTCGCTGTAATTTTCGTTTTCGATCGCATCATATCGATGGAAAGTCCCTTTTTTTTCTTATTACAATTAAGGTCCACAATCGTTTTGGTAACCTCATTATTGATCAGAATAGCCCCACGTGCTTCATCTCCCTCTAACCATTTTTGGAGCTTCCCTTTTTTAAAAATACCAAGCCCTTTTATTTCCAGCTCAGTCGGTGGAGATATTTTCTGAACGTTTTTCAAACTGTTCCCTTCATCCGGATCACCTATAATCTGAACCCCCGTTAAAAGTGCGGCATTTCCAGACATTTGTTGAATCACTTTGTCAGCCCGTGTCATTACAAACTCTCCCCACGTTTTTTGGGTAGATTCCAAACCGCCCACAATTTTAGCAGAAGGAATGGGCTCTAAAGATGTTACGATTTTAAGAACATTCTTTGCTGTATTATTTTTGACGACCAAAATCGGGAATAGCGTACGAAATTGAGAATCACGTTCAATCCAATCAAACAAATCTTGAATCCCTTCCTGTTTCGCCAGGTCTTCTCCAATCACCATTAATTGGATATGAGGAAAAAAAAGCTCCTGAGGGATTTTTGGCGCAATTTTTCGCAGTGATTCCGCAACAGTGCTCCCTGTGGCAGAATAGGTAGTAACAGGAGCTATTTCTTTTGCACCGCCTCCCCCTTTCCCACTGGCGATTTGTCCTTCATTGATAACTTGTACTGTGACCATATATCTGTTTTCTACCTCATCGCTGCCTTTATCAATGCCGATAGCGCTTACGATGTCAAGATCTTGCAATTCGGCACGATCCCAACAGCCTGACAAAAATACAGTAGACAGAAGCATAATAAGAATGGTGATGGGTCTATGGTTCATTGGAATCCCTCTTTAATTGGTTGTTCGTTGTTTGATGTTCCCTCGATGAAGGACCAAGATTCTGAGTAGTACCTGTCCTCTTTGTTCTTAATTGGCTAATTAAACGGGGACGAGTTGACAAAAACGGTTTTGGTGCACGAACTAAAGTATCTTTCCAATCAGCTAAAATAATCGGGGCAAAAGGTGTTAAGTAAGGAATACCAAAAGAGCGTATGCTGCATGTGTGTGCGACTAAAACAATGACTCCGAGTCCCAATCCATATAGCCCGAAGGTTGCTGCCAGTATCATCATCAAAAATCGAAGTAACCGCACCGCATCCGTCATGGTAGCATGAGGGATCGTAAAACTGGCGATGGCTGTCCCTGCCACTACAATGACCATGGAACTTGATACAATTCCTGCCGATACCGCTGCTTCACCTAATACAAGTGCACCAACGATTGACACTGCCTGTCCGATCTGCCGCGGCATCCGAATACCCGCTTCTCGCAGGACCTCAAATGTAAATTCCATTATCAGAGCCTCTATAAATACCGGAAAAGGAATTCCTTGCCGCTGAGCGGTCAGGTTAATTAATAAAGGTGTTGGAATCAATTCAGGATGATAGGTAAGAAACGCTATAAAAAGAGATGGACCAATCAGGGTGATCAAGAATCCAACCAATCTGATAAATCTCAAAAAACTGGCAAACTGCCAACGCAAGTAATAATCTTCAGCCGTATGTAAAAACTGAATCCATATCGCCGGTAAAATTAAAGTAGTCGGCGTGCCGTCCACAAAAACAGCGACACGACCTTCCTGTATCTCTCCTTGTACCACATCCGGTCGTTCAGTTTTCAATATCGTCGGCCAAGGTGTCCAAAAATCATCGATAATCCATTCTTCGATCGTATTGGAACCAACAATCTCATCTGCTTCAATTTTATCCAGCCGTTCTTTGACTTCAGCAAGAAGCTTGTCATTGACAATCCCATTTACGTACATAAGGGCCACCTCTGTTTGTGTGACCTTCCCTAGCTTCATCATTTCTACCCTTAGATTGGGGCTTTTAATTCGATGACGAACCATAGCCGTATTGGTGATTAGCGCCTCTACAAAGCTTTCTTTTGGACCCCGGACAGCAGGCTCTGTTGTGGGTTCTGTAATCGCTCTTAACTCCCCGCCTTGTGCGGAACAGCCAATGGCATGGTTATAGCCATCAATCAGAAGAATAGTTTGTCCCGATAAGAGGGATAACAGCATCTTGTTCCAATCTGTTATATCCTCTACGGTTCCTACGGTTAAGATATTTTCTTTAATATATGTAAACAACTCGCTCGGTTCTTTAGGATGAATATTTTCAGAATCATGCACATTCTCCATGAGTCTTTCTATGACAAAACTTCCAATAATCATCTTATCGGCTAACCCATTGATATAAATTATCGCTACTTTATGGAGAGAAGGTTTTCCCATTTTAAATTCACGAATCGCTAAGTCACCTGGGTTACCTAGAGCTTCTTTAATATTTGCAAGGTTTTCATCTAAGTGTGCCATGATTCCCTGATCAGTTGATGGTATCTCTGTTTCTTCAAACTTATAGATTGATTTACTTTTTTTTCGTTTTTTAAATAAACGATTCATTGCACTGTTCATTTCCTACCACCTTATCCTATACTGTCATCATTTAGCATGTCTCTTTTCCATTTTTTAATGTATTTGAGATAAAAATGTATATTCGGAAACATTTATCAATAAAATTTCTTCCCCAAATCTTTCAGCCAATTGTAAATACTGCTTATCGGCAATAAAAAAAGCCGTCGGATTTATTTAAACCCGGTGGCTTTGGAATATAGCATGGTAGTTATTATGTTAGATTTGATTCTGAACTATCATTCTTCTTGAAACGGTTACGAATTAAGGTAACAACCAGCATTAGCAATGGAATAATGATATGAAAATAAACGGTAATGTAACTATCAACATATCGACTTTCCCCTATGTGTTCTGAAAAATTGGAGGCCAAACTCATCGACCAAAAGATAAGGATACAACCAATTGGTAAAATAATCTGTTGATGATTTTTTAGCTTGAATAAATCTACGATTCCAATTAGGGCACAATAAAAAAAAATGGATGCCTTGAAAAATACCGTAATTAACAAAGTAAAAACAACAATAACGTCGAGCCGTTGGATAAACTCAAAAAGGTCAACCTTTCCGATGGTTGATAACAAAGGAAAAGTAGATCTCTCCACGTTTTCAGTACCAAGAACAGCGATATTTAAACTTGCTGTCCAACATAAGACAAGCCCGCTTAAAATTAAGGCAAATAGCCACACTTTTTTCATTGATTCAGGTCGATTTAAGTAAGGTAGCAGCATGGTAAAGACAACCATTTGACCAAAAGGAAAAGAACTAGTCTCCAGAAAGGCCGTCTTTAAGATTGGTTTCCATCCGTTTTCCAGAAACGGCTGTAAATTATGGAGATCAACATTCCCTGAAAAAAAGATGAAAAGGTTTCCTGTTAATCCTAATAAAATCAAGATGACAATAAATACTTCTGCTGTTCTTCCTAATACTTCGATCCCCAGGTAAAGCACATAACAAATGGCTAGTAACATCAAGATAATGAGAGCTAATAACGGTGTTTTGGGCATAGTCGATGAAAGCAGCAGCTCCCCGAAACTACGAATATTATGGACAGTTATATACAAAAAGAAGATAATGTATAACAGGCCTATGATCCATCCCAGGTATTTACCAAATATTTTTCTAGTATATCCGGTAAGTGGTAGATTTGGATATTGACGAAATAAAAAGTAATAAATGAAAAATAAGATAATTCCCACGCACATTCCTAACATAATGGCAAGCCAGGAGTCTTTTTTGGCATCTATTCCATAACTTATGATCACTGCAGTCCCCATTTCAAACAAAAACATCAAGGCAAATAATTGAATGGCACTAATTTTAGCTTTCTCCATTGTCGAGCTGTCCCTCATTTCCTGATGATTTAATCCGAGCACTTGTACATCTCATCTAATTATTCATTCTATCCTCTTACCTATTTTCAATACTTTTAAGGGGAAAGGAATGTATTATCATACGGATTTTTTTATTAAAAGATTTCCTTTTGACAAATACTAAATTCACCTCATGAAAAGGAGAAAACAACATGAAAGTATTAGGGATATTTCTTTTTATTCTTTCATTAACCATTAGCCTTACGATATTGATGGACATTCTTTTAGGCTTTACACTCTCTCAAGCAATGTCCCATTTACTAAACCCGTTTTGGGTAATAGAAACTGGAGAAATTGTGATGTTAGTATTTTTTTTATTGCTTACCATTAGCCAGCAAATCTTCTTCCTCAAAAAAAAGAAAGCCAGCAAATAAACTGGTCCTAGTTAGCTACCTTCTTGATAACATGACGGATTTTAGTCACTAACAGCATGAGCAATGGAATATACACAAGAAGCGGCATATCAAGATAATAGAATAAAACTTTATCACTTTCTTCCGTATGCTCTTAATAACTGGAGGCCATAATCATAGACCAGAAGATGAGAATACAAGCAATGGGCAAAAGAATTTGCTGATTATTTTTTAACTTGAACAAATCCACGATTCCCAATACTGCGCAATAAAAAAAGGTTGGTGCTTTGAAAAACACCGTAATCTACAAAGTAAAAACAACAATTGCAACCAGCCGCTGGATAAATCCAAAAAGGTTAAATTTTCTAATTGTCAATAACAACGGAAGCGTTGACCTCTTTACTGTAAACCCAAATGGAGTATTTAAGAATTTATGACATTGTTAGTTTTAGCTAAGGTGTATATTAGATGAATGTAAAATCTAGGTATTTTTAACGTAGTTACAAATATTAAAAAAAGAGAAATTCAACATGAATGACTACAAATCACCTTGGGCAGCTTTACTATATTCTTTTGCTTTACCATGATTTGGACAGCTGAACCCTTATTTGTGGAAAGCGCCATATAACGAAGTGAGCATATTATGTATTATTAACATGAAACAGCCCAATTCAAAATTCCCCCTCCGGTTATTAAACTTTTGCGCCCTTATATGGGCAATTTAATTGAATAACACATGAGCTTTCTGTTAGAGAAGGCACAAAAAGATTATTAGAGTTGGTCAATCCATTGATTCCATAACTTACGACCAGGACAGTCCCCAGATCAAACATAAACATTATGGCAAATAGTTGTACGACACTAATTTTGGCTTTCTCCATCATCTGGCCCCATTCCCCTAGTTCGCTTTCTTCTTGAAGCCATTAAGAATCATCAAAACAACCAGCATGAACAACGGAATGATCAACATAAAAGGCATGTTAAAATAATAACTGTTTAAGCCTTCTTCAATGTGTTCCGAAAAATTTGTTGCAATCATCATTGAAAAAAAGATGAGTATAATCCCAATTGGAAAAATAATCTGTTGGTGATTTTTTAGCTTGAACAAATCTACGATTCCAATTAGGGCACAATAAAAAAAGATGGATACCTTGAAAAATACCGTAATCAACAAAGTAAAAACAACAATAGCATCCAGCCGTTGGATAAATTCAAAAAGGTTGACCTTGCCGATTGTTGATAATAAAGGAAAAGTAGATCTCTCCACTTCTTCGCTGCCAAGTACAGCTATATTTAAACTGGCTGTCCAACATAAGGCAAGCCCGCTTAAAATTAAGGCTAGAAGCCACACTTTTTTCACTTGTTCAAGTCTATTTAAGTAAGGAAGCAGCATGGTAAAGACAACCATTTGACCAAAAGGAAAAGGACCAGTATCTAGAAGGAAAGCCTTTAAGATTGGTTTCCATCCATTTTCAAGAATCGGCCGCAAATTATTAAAATCAACATTCCCTGAAAAAAACACGAAAAGATTTCCTATCAATCCAAATAAGATCAAAATGACAATAAATACCTCTGCGGTCCTTGCAAGAACTTCAATCCCTAAATAAAGGACATAGCAAATGGCAAGGACGAATAAGATATTGATGGCCAATAAAGGTGTTTCCGACAATGTCGATGAAAGCAACAACTCCCCAAAACTACGAATATTATGGGCAGCAAACCACAAAAAGTAAAGGACGTATAACAGACCAATGATCCACCCCAAGTATTTACCAAATATTTTTCTAGCATATCGGGTTAATGGCAAGTTAGGATATTGTCGAGATAATAAAAAGTAAATGGAAAATAAGACCATTCCAAAAAACATCCCGAAAAGAACGGCAAGCCAGGCGTCCTTTTTCGCTTCTATTCCATACTTTATGACCAATGTAGTCCCAAAATCAAATATTACCATCAAGGCAAATAATTGAATGGCACTAATTTTAGCTTTCTCCATTGTCGAGCTGTCCCTCATTTCCCGATGATTTAATCCGAACACTTGTACATCTCATCTAATTATTCATTCTATCCTCTTACCTATTTTCAATACTTTTAAGGGGAAAGGAATGTATTTCTAATACATTTCCAGTTAACATAATCGCAACTAGCAAAACACACAGACAAGAGCCAAACCCTTGATACATAAGGATTTGGCTCTTTTGCTTACTTCCTAAAATTAGTATTATGTTAACTAGATTTGTATATAGTATTCATGCGATCCTTAGAAACCTTTTTCAGCAAACGGGCCATTTAGTTGAAGATCATTAGGAACTTTCGAGAAGGATATAGAAGTTATAATTATATTTTATTAACAGCTTTTTCATAATTCCTCCTGATAGCTAAAGTACAGAGTAATGATAATTATATAAATTTTGTTTTCTATAAACATCAAAAAACCAGCCCCCGATTGGAAACTGGTTTGATAACGTAAGTATGGAGCCGCTTTTGCCGTAACTGTTATAAGAAAGTTTTAAACCACCACTCCTCAAAGTGGGTGTCCGCAGAAACATTCCTGCCTGTCCTCCCTATCCTATAGACAGAGGCTTGTCATTCCTGTTCCAATGTTAAACTCCCTATTTCAGCTTAAAGGTTAAAACTTTAGTATGATTACGTACAATGCAGCTTGTTTTAATATAATAAGATAATTTCAGGTCTACTTCAATGGTAATAAATTCTTGGTAGACCTCCCCACTGCAAAAAAATGTAAAGATTCGTTCATCCTCTGTTCATATTGAAGGTCTAATCTAAAAATGTAAAAAAGAGATTGGAGGAATTCTGATGAGTCTTGCATGGAAAGAAATGAAGAAAAATAAAATACGGTTTTTGATTTTAGGTTCAATCGTTTTTCTAATAAGTTTGCTGACGTTTATGATCTCAGGCTTAGCGAACGGATTATCTCATGATAATGCTGCATTAATTAAAGACCTGCCCAATGGACAATTTTATATGAATGAAGATGCAGACGAAACCTATAATCTGTCTAGAATAGATAGCAATTTACAGGAAAAATGGTTAAACGGGCAAGAAGATGCTGCGGCACTCTCCATTCAAATGGGCTTTTTAAATGATAAGAATGAAAAACAGCAAAGCGTAGCTTTTGTCACCTCAACCGAATCAAAATGGTTTGAGAATGTAAAGCCTGGTGAGGTGGTATTGGACAGATCTATGGAGGATAAAGGAATCAAAGCCGGAGATGTCTTAACAAATAATCAATTTAGCGGCGAGTTTGTTGTAAAAGGGTTCGTAGATCAAAAGAAATTCAGCCATGCACCAGTTGCTTTTATAAATATAGAAAACTACAAAGAGATGTACAGAGTCGAAGAAATGCAATTGATTTATGTACCTGGCCAGGATAAGGCACAGGAAGCTGACGGCCTGCAATCATTTTCAAAGAAACAATTTCTCGAAACGATACCAAGTTATAGCGCAGAACAAATGTCTCTTAATATGATTGTTTGGTTTTTGGTGGTAATTAGCGGAATGCTGTTCGCAATTTTCTTCTATATGATGAACGTTCAAAAAATTGGGCTGTACGGTATACTAAAAGCGATTGGATTAAAAACAAGTGCCTTATTTAAAATGATGTGGACACAAATGATTTTCATAACCGGAATAGCACTTGTATTGTCAGCTGCACTCAGTCAAGGTTTTAATATGATCGCACCAGATGGTATGCCTTTTACTTTAACCCTTGAAACCACAATCATCTTGTCAATGGTGTTTTTAATTATCGGATTTATTGGGGCTACTCTCTCAGGCATTCAAATTAAAAAAATCGAACCATTACAGGCGATTCAGCAAGGAGAGGTTTAAAATGGAATTTTTTACTGTAAATGACATAAAAAAAGCATTTACTAATGGTGAAGTGAGGGAAGAAATACTAAAAGGAATCAATATTTCACTAAAAAAAGGAGAAATTACAGCATTGGTGGGCGCTTCGGGGTCTGGTAAAAGTACGCTGCTTACCATAGCAGCAGGCCTTCAGCCTGCTTCAGAGGGTCAAATACTTTTTGAAGGAAAAAATATAAATGCTATGAACCAAGAGCAAATCCGCAAAATTCGGGCAAATAAATTTGGCTTTGTCTTTCAATTTGCACACCTTGTTCCTTTTCTTACAGTAGAAGAGCAGCTAATTCTTATGCTGGATGTTTCTGAAACGAAATTAACTAAACAGGAACAAAAAAGAGAAGTGAACAGAATACTAAAACTAGTGGGGATGGACCACCGGAAAAAAGCTTACCCTTCCTCCCTTTCAGGCGGTGAAAAACAGAGGGTTGCGTTTGCGCGCGCAATTATTCATAAGCCCATGGTTCTCTTTGCTGATGAACCAACTGCAAGCCTGGATTCAAAAAAATCTAAAGAGATGATGACCTTAATCCGAGAGCTTACAAAAACCCTGAACATCACTACCCTCATGGTTACACATGATGAAGAAATGCTTTCTTATGTCGACCATATTATTAAAATGAGTGATGGGCTTATTCTCCAAACTGATGAGTCAACCGCTGTGCATCAGGTAATCTCTTGAAATTGTGCATTTTAACTAAAGATAATAGCCCTTCTATTGTGCTGGGCTATTTTTTTGTATACAGTTTTATTAATGGTAAGCATTAGAAAAATGAAGAAAAAAATGGGAGAAAAATAATGACTAATATTTTAATTGCTGATGACGATATCCATGTGTTAAACCTAATCGATATCCATTTAACTGAACAAGGTTATAAAGTATTTAAAGCATATAACGGAATCGAGGCTCTAGAGATTCTTAATAAGGAATTATGCAGTTTAGCAGTAGTTGACGTAATGATGCCATTTATGGATGGTTATACATTAACAAAAGAGATACGAAATCTATTTAATATACCTGTCATCCTTTTAACAGCTAAAAATCAAATTGAGGATAAGGAGCGAGGGTTTCACGCAGGTACGGATGATTACCTTGTTAAACCTTTTGAACCAAAAGAATTGAGCTTTCGTATAAAAGCATTGCTTAGGCGCTACGATAACAATCCTGATGAGTACATTGTCCGCATAGGCAACACAATTATAAACAAGAAAAGCTATGAAGTGAAGGTGGGAAAACGAACAATCCTATTACCTTTAAAGGAGTTTGAACTTTTATATTTTTTAATGTCAAAACCTATGCAAGTGTTTTCCAGAGACCACCTGATTGATCAGATATGGGGGCTGGATTATGAAGGGGATGAACGAACAGTAGATGTTCATATAAAAAGGCTGAGAGAACGTTTTTCTAAATTGACGGATCATTTTCAAATTAAAACAGTACGCGGAGTTGGATATTCCCTGGAGGTCAATCGAGAATGAAATCTCTTTATATAAAATTTTTTGTCATTACCATAGGAATCATGTTTATTAGCAGCATTTTTGCTTTTTTAATCTCCAATACTTATTACCAGCAGAAATTAAAACCTTATAATGATCATAAAATTACACGTTTTGCAGAATCAATCGCAGCGTTTGCTGATGAGCACCCTACTATAAACTTGAATGATTATCTAGATAACATTTCTTCAGTTGGCTATCAAATTTACCTGGTTGATGGTAGGGGCGATGAATCTTTTTTTGGTGCACCATTCAGGGATAAAGGTCTCTCTGTTTCTACCCAGGAGCATGTTTTAAACGGAAATATTTATCATGGCATTCTCCAATTTCCGCACAAAACATTTGTAACAGGCTTTTTTGCAAATGAATTGAAAAATACAATAGGTGTTCCACTAACACATGATGGCAAAAAATATGCTCTTTTCATCAGGCCGGATTTAAAACTCCTTTTTAATGAAATGCATCTTTTATTTGGGTGGATGCTCGCATTAACCATTATTTTAAGCATCGTTATGGTTATTTTCAGCACAAAATATTTAGTAAAACCAATTTCGAAACTCACAAAAGCCACAAAATCACTTTCCAAAGGTGAGTTCAATGTTAACCTTGATATTACTCGTCATGATGAGTTGGGAGAGCTATCACAGAATTTTTTAAATATGGCGAGAAAATTAGAACAAATGGATGAAATGAGAAAGGAGTTCATCTCAAACATTTCTCATGATATTCAGTCTCCCCTATCCAATATAAAGGGATATACAAACTTAATGGGAAAAGAATCAATAAAACAAGAAGAACGGGTCCATTACGTTTCAATTATCAATGGAGAGATTAGAAGACTATCTACTTTAACAAAACAATTGCTGCTTCTTGCCTCATTAGATCGTAATGACGATATTTTGAAAAAAAAGGCTTTCAATGTTGGTCAGCAGATTCATGAATTGGTAAAGAATTATCAATGGCGAATTAATGAAAAAGGAATAATGCTCAGCCACTCTTTACCCGATACGGAAATCATCGGTGACCCCTCTTTACTTAATACAGTTTGGGATAACCTATTGGCAAACGCCATTAAATATAATAAACCTGATGGCAGTATTGATATATCAATTGAAGAAAAAGGTGAATCAATATTTGTAACCATTGAAGATACCGGAATAGGATTGACTAATTCAGAAATTGACAGGATATTTGATCGCTTTTATCGGGCAGATACCGCACGGACACGAACAATAGAGGGCACAGGGCTTGGTTTATCTATTGTCTGGACCATTGTCAATTTACATGGCGGCCATGTTCATGTAAATAGTAAAGGGAAAGAGGGAACTGCTTTTACTATTGAGCTTCCGATTAAATAGTTATTGGTTATCTCCAACCGATTTCCTGAATAATGATATGAAAAAAAACGCGGAGGCTTGGAGACCTCCGTGCGGACTTATAGATATGTTATTTCCAGAAACTGAACAGTGGATTGATCCCTGTCAATCCGGACTTTGAGTTCGAATTGATCAAGCTTGTAGATTAACTCTTCACATTTGGCCGATTCGTAACAGGTTACAGCTTTTGTCTTGTTTGCGTTCCCGTACACTTTTACTGCTTGGTCCTTAGTAAAGGGAATAGCAGGAAACAAACGCGGGTTTAAATATTCAGGATATACAGCGAGTCTGCCAATTGTGCCATCCTTCATATTTAATGCTGCCCTCACCCCGGCCCCATCGCTTTGATAATAGAGGCTTTTAATATTCAGCTGGGTTTCAGTCTTTTTTGGATTACCCATTCTTGATGTCAGTTCTTTAATGGTATCACCTGGCTTTAATCCAAAAATATGAAGTTCTCCTTTGGCAAGAATGTAGGCATCTTTTATCCCTGCTTTTTTGACTGCTTCAAGCTGCATTTCTGCATTCCTTTTGTTTTTGAACGCTCCTGCCTGTACACGAAAATGTGTCATTCCATTAATGACTGCCATACTTAGAGAAGCTGGAATATCTTTCTTCATTAAGAAAGCTTACTGCTTATCCGCGTTGTCTTTATTTCTGAAAGTACCGGCAATAATCTTATAATAACCTGATTCCTCCCCGGATAGAACGAGACGCTGCCCCGGATAGATTGTTGATCCTGCCAATTGGTTCAGCTCTTTAATCTGCGTCACGCTTATGTGATGCATTTTAGCCAGGGAATATAATGTATCCCCTTTTTTAACCTCAGCTATTTCTTTATCTCCGCCATGGTCCGCCAAAACTGCTCCCCCTGAAAAAATAACTGCCAGCGAAATGACTCCTGCAGTTATTGCCTGTTTGATTTTCTTCATTATTTTCACCTCATTATAACTGACGAAGGAAAATTGTGGATGTCGCAGGAGGACGAGCCTAATTTGAAAATTGGGCAAAAGCTGTTCATGTTTGGCACCGTCCCATTGTGATCAGAGAAAAATTCAGCGACATTTAGCTTTTCTTTAGAAGTGACTTCTTTTATTCTTGATAAATCAACGTTTGCGCATGCTCAGGCAGTATAAAAGTATCTCTATCTCCACGTAAGCTGGTCATTTCCCATTAAGCTGTTTCAGCTTCCCTTCTGTGGACCGACAGCTTTTGGCGCTTTCCGTAGGTCAATGTTCGCCAAAGCCATTCGAAAGGTCCAAGCCGAAAATTCTTAAGCCATAAATTGCTGAAAATGATTTGCACAATAAAAACACCAATGCAAATTAATGCGGACTCGTACAGTGCTATTGATCCATATAAGCGCATGATAAAAAAGATCACGAACCCAATTAATGTTTGAGATAAATAATTGGTTAAGGCCATCTGTCCGTATAAGCGAAGAGGAGATAGAATCTTTTGAGCAACGCTCACGCGCAGCAAAAGCATTAAAGTTGTCATGTAGAAGGCCGATAAAAGAATTCCGCCTGCTTGTAAATAAAGTGATTCGAAAGCTTTTATTAAAGCAATTGGATCTTCAGCAACTTGGCAATAATACATCAAGCCGATGGATGGTATACTTGCAAGGCCTGAGGCTGCCTGAATCTTCTTTAACGGTTTAATAAACTGTTCCATATGTTGAAAAACCCCTATTTTTCCTGTATATAATCCAAGTAAGAATATACCTAAAAGCAAAGGTATAATAAGCAGATGTCTAGGTGTTTCAGTTATAACTTCGGCGTTAAAATGCCAGATAATCCAGTCAACATACCCTAGTGTATGATAGGCTTCAATCTGCGCTTCTTTAGGAAAAGAACCATGCAATAAAGAAGGATCATTCAAAATCATAAAACCGGCAAGGCCGTGTACAAGAATGATAAATGCCAATATAAGCGAGACTCCCCATACGAGTATTGTTTTCGGTTTACGGTCATAAAAGAATAACAGGAAATAGCCTGTAACCGCATATAACAACAAAACATCTCCCGTCCAAAAAAACAGCCGGTGAATGATTCCGAAAAGCAGTAAGAAAAGCAATCTGCGAGCGAAAAGTTTTTTGCCATATCCCTTTGCTTCAGCCCTCGACATAAAGATGAAAAAGCTTAACCCGAACAAAAAGGAAAATAGAACAAAGAATTTATTGGATATAAAAAGATTTAAGAATATTTCAGTCCACTGATTTATCGTCACTTCTTCTTTTTCAAGCGGAGTAAAAATACCCAGCATTATCGGCAGATTCACCATAAAGATTCCTAACAGGGCAAATCCGCGTATACAATCAATCGCACCAATTCTTTCTTTAATCAACAGATTTGAATTCATAATAGACTCCTTTCGATCATTAAGAAATAGAAAATGTCTGTTTTTTATAATATAATGTTTAGTACTGTTTAATAAAAGGTACCGTGTTATAAATAAAACTAACAAATATTTTCCATAATTGTTAGTTTCAAATGAAGTTTTTTGCTCAGTAAGTTATTTTTCTAAGATAATATCACCCATATCTGTTTCAATAGTCAAGCTAGAGCCGTTTTTTATATTTTTACCATATTGGCCTTTTAATTTTTGACTCACTGCATCACTAGAAGAAGCTTTCATAACAGAAGTTATGGAAAAATCTGATTCAATATCACCTAATTCAGTTGATAAATCGAGAGCAAGCCCTTCTGGGTCTTCACTGACTTCGACTTTAACGTCGCCCAATGCCGATCTAATCTTATTCTCGTTTTCAAGAGCAAGAACAGGTTGGAGGTTTACATCGCCTTTATCAGTATTCAAGTCAAAAGCTGCATGTAAACCTTTTATTTCAATATCACCCAAAGCTGTATTGCCAACGATTTTTTCACCTTCAAATCCGTTTAACTCAATATCCCCCATATCTGTTTTTAATGTCGCATTTTTTGCTGTAAGCTTATCATTTGCTGAAATATCACCTAAATTGGTATTGAATTCTAGTGAGTCATACATTTTTTTGGGAAGGTATACATTTAGGTTGACATCATTATTCACGAAGCCAAAATCAACATTAAAAATCTTTGTTTTTTGTTTTACTGAAATATTCAACGTTTCCCCATCTGCTGAAGCTTGAAATTCTGTTTTCGGCTTTTTGGATGTTCTTCCTTTCAGCTCTATTTTCACTTTATCATTATCGGCAGGGTGGATAATCACATCAGCCAGTTCGCTATGAATGGAAACATTTTTAAGGTTCTGGCTGTTAAATGTTTGTTCTTCAATAACATTTTCACTGGTAAAACCGATACCGCTGAACATAAGTGTTACTGTTCCGAGAGTTCCGATCACAAACAGCAACAAACCAATTTTTACAATTTTGCTCATTATTCATCCCCCATTTTTCTCTACCCAAATTAAATGGATTTATTTTCCTCTTTAATTATGTTTAGATTTGATTTTACATAATTTGTAGACCATGCAATAAACGCTCTGGATACCTTAAACCCGCCAACTCCAATTAACAGACCTAATCCTGCAAAGCCGATTGATATAAAGAGATTCAGAAAAAATTCTGAAATGCTGTCTACCGTAAAAGCAGATGCGATTGCTGCCAACGGCGTAATTAAAAATGCAAATGAAACAACAAATAAGGAAAAAATAACCGCTACGGCTGCAATGAACGGACCGAGTAAAAATATTACGTTAAAGAAGCCCAACCCGACAGATGTGTATATAGCACGAAAAAGGCTTGATACCGATTGGTTTTCTGACGCTTTCTCCAAATGGAAGTTTGTGATGCATTCTTTTGCAATGATTTCCGGTTTTCCTAGCTCAGCTGCAACTTGTATTTCAGGTCTTCCACTTTCGATGGCTATTCTGAAATGTTCCTCATAATCAGATAAAATATCTTGTTTTTCCTCTTCCGGAATATTTTTTAACAAGTTGCTTAGTCTCTGCAAAAATTCAGTTTGCGACATCCTTTATCCCCTCCTCAATAATCAGATTGACTCCATTGGAAAAGGTCTTCCAATCGTCAATTAATTCAAGTACATGGTTTCTTCCTAACTCAGTTAACTTGTAATATTTTCTTGGCGGTCCTTCTTGGGACTCAACAAGATAGGTCGAAAAATAACCTTCCTTTGTCAGTCTTCTAAGCAAAGGGTAAATCGTTCCTTCAGCAATCAAGAATTTTTCTGAGATGTTTTTCACAAGTTCATACCCGTAGTGGTCTTTATTCATCGATAAAGCCATTACGCATAAGGTTAGAACGCCTTTTTTATATTGTACATTCACATGATCACCTAATTCTTTATAAGGTAGTAAACAATGCAAGGTAGCGTAATAAAAAAATAGTATTGTTTAATGCAAGGTACCGTTCAAAAAACATTATATTGATAAATATGAAATAACGCAAGGTAATTTTCAAAAAAATATAAAAAATGGTCATATATCCCAACATTAGACCTGTCATGAAAAATGGTTCTGGTGCACAGATTACGTTCATTTAAAGGAGGCATGCAGATTTCTAACGAAATTTAACATGAAGATTTATACCACAACGGGTAAATCCCAATCTCTCAGTGTGGTTATTGATTGCCTGCCAATTTTCTGGTGCTGCTCCCTTTTCGTCGTTATTCATTCTGAACAACTATCATTTCCGTTGAGTCAGCTTCACCTTTATCGTTAATCGTCATATCCTCTTAAAATCACCTATTCAAACAAAAAAGAGATGGCTCCAAAGCCATCTCCCTTCCATTTATGCTGGTGCATCAATTTCATCATCAGCAAGATGTTTTTCATTATATTCCACGTCTTTGCGTGCATTGTAGCGGTCTGCTTTTTCGAGGGTAACCGTGATGTTGTAGTCAGGAATACCAGCGAATTTTTCGTAGCGGCCTCTCGGCAGCAGGAAATTTCCTTCCGGGAAGTGGACTTCCACGTTGCCGCGGGCGATGTCAACGAATTTGGCTCTTCCCTGGAAAACGCCGAATCCGTTGTAAAGAACGATTCCTTCACCTTCAGCGATGCTTAAGTCTTTACCATCTTCTGCATTCATCAATACATCGTATCGGCCGGCCCCATTCAGCGGATCCACTTCTTTATACACCATGGAGTTGAATTGCTTGCCGCGGCGTGAAGTTACAATAAATTGGCCTTCTTTTTTCCCAAGGTCAGGAATATCAACAGTAATGAGGGTCCCTTTCCCATCAGGAGTAGGACAGATGCCATCCTCACATAGCCACGCTCCGCCCCATTGGAAGACATCACCTGCTTTTTTCAAATACTGGACGCCATCATAACTCGGATTAGCCACTGCAATTTCATCACGGATTTCCTGCGCATTTATAAAATCAACCAAATGGGCAGTCTCAGGCTTAACGCGTTTAGCTAGATCAATGTAGATTTTCCACTCTTCACGCGCCTCTTCTATTTTGTTCTTATTCCCTTCAATTTCTGGACTGAAATACACCATGCGTTCCGTAGAAGTGGATGTACCGCCGCCCTCCTGCTCGTATCGGGTTTTTGCCGGGAGCACGATGACCGCTTCCTTCGCATCAACCAGTGTAGACGTGTTTAAAATTATATCCTGATGAACACGAATGTCCAGTTCGGATAGAGCTTTTTCAATAAAATCAGGATCAGGCATTGTCTCAAGGAAGTTACCGCCTGAAAGATAGTAAAGCTTGATTTTGCGTTCATGGTCTTCAGGAAGCAGGATATTTTCCAGTGTCACTCCGACAATATCGCCCTGCCACCTTTGAAGATCGAAGCCCCAAAGATTTTGAATGCGGGTGAAATTGTCACCGTAAAAGTCTCCGCCAGGCAATACAAATGGATCTGCACCCATTTCCCCGCTTCCCTGTACAGATGAATGGCCGCGGAACGGCATTAATCCATTATGCTTTCGGCCCAGATGACCGCGAAGCAGCGCCAGGTTTGCAACCTGTGAAATATTGTCTGTTGCAAAAGAATGCATGGTCAGGCCAAGAGCCCACGCATAGACTGCATTTTTACTATTTGCAAGAATTTCTGCAAGCTCTATGATACGTTCTTTCAATACTCCTGAGGATGTAATGATATCCTCCCATGACTGCTCTTTCACTTTCTTTTTCAATTCCTCATAGCCATTCACATGGTCATTCACAAATTTATGGTTAATGGCAGAACCCCGCACCGCTTTCTCCATATCAAACCAGTGTTTCATGATCCCGTGGATAAAGGCAATATCTCCGCCGATATTTACCTGATAAAAATCATCCGCAATTTTGGTGCCGAACAAAGCAGATTCAGGATTTGACGGTATCCAGTATTTGTCCATAGCAGGCTCTTTATATGGATTGACAACAATGATTTTCGTGCCGTTTTTCTTCGCTTCAAGCATATATTTCGATGATACAGGTGAGCTGTTTGATGCCACACTGCCCCAGAATAACAGCACATCCGTTCCGATCCAATCAAGATAGTTGGCTGTGGAAGCCCCTACTCCAATGGAACGCTTTAAAGCGGTTTTAGAAGGCGAATGACAAATGCGGCTCGCATTATCGATGTGATTCGTTCCCAGAAAACGGGCTACTTTGCCGGCCACATAATAAGATTCATTCGTAATTCCGCGGCTGGTCAGGTAAAACGCATACTGTTTCGGATCAAGAACCTTCATTTTTTCTGCAATCATTTTCATCGCGTCATCCCAAGTAATTCGGGAGAATTTGCGTTCGCCCTTTCTGCGGATCATCGGATAAGGAATGCGGCCCAATTTACGGAGCTCGGTGCTGTCATATTTTCGAAGCTCATCTATATCGGCATGCAAAATTTCCGGTTTGATCGCCCCGGCAGTGTTCAGACGCAAAACATTTAACCTTGTTGTACATACATGAGGCCCTTGAAGCGTCTGGTCGTAAAGGCCGGAAACGCCAAGGGCACATCCGTCGCACACACCTTTAGTTAAAATATTTGTAGCATACCCTATATTATCTTTATTTTCCCATAGGATTTTTGCTGTATCCCTCATATGCTTCGGCTTTATTTTACCAAGCCCAAATGGAATCGGGCTGACCCAATGCTTCGGATCCGGCATTGCCTTTTTCTTCTGAGGTCCTGGATGCTTTGTTTTTCCCACCTGAAACACTCCCTTGATTTTTTCTATTTAATAGAGATCTTACATCTCTTAATTTCCAATGTTTAAATAGCATTTATTATTGTATATGGGCAAATGGAATAAACTTGCCGTTTTAATAAAAAACCACCGCAAAATGGCCTCTAAAAAAATAGATGCGGGTTTCTGCGGCGGTTAGTCTTTAGCAGGGGCGCTGCCAAGTGCCAGACCAATTGAAAAGCGGAAGCGCCATGCTGTTTTGATTTTTTATTTTTAACTTGCCATACTCTCATATGCTTCATTTTGCTTGCGCAATTTTTTAATATCAAATCGGATAAGGATTGACACAATGAGTGCTACCACAAAAAGTATTGCAAAGCTTGTCAAGCTTGAAGCATAACTTCCAGTTGAATCCTTCATCCACGCTGCAAACATTGGGCCTGCAAGTCCAGCTGCTGCCCAAGCAGTAAGAATATAGCCGTGAATGGCGCCAAGCTGCTTTGTTCCAAAAACGTCACCGATAAAGGCCGGGATGGATGAGAATCCGCCGCCATACATGGTGTACACAATTGCGAGCATGATCTGGAAAAGGATTGCTTCTTTTGTCATCGGCAGCAGCAGGAATAGTGCGATCTGTGATACGAAGAAAATCGTATACGTGTTCGGGCGGCCAATATAATCAGAAATGGACGCCCATGCAAGACGGCCAAGTCCATTAAAGATGCCTAGTACTCCGACAAGCGTGGCCGCTTCTCCCGTTGTTAAGCCAATGCTTTCCTGCGCTAACGGCTTTGCAGCTGACAAAATTGCAATTCCGCACGTTACATTAATAAACAGCATGATCCATAAGTAATAGAATCGGGATGTCTTTACTGCTTCATTCGCCGTTAATTGAGCCAAATCCTGTTTAATTTTGATTTTTCCGGCAGCAGCTTTTTCTTTCATGCCTTCAGGCGCCCAATCTGCAGGCGGCCTTTCCAAATATAAAGAAGATAATGTCATGATGATTAAGTAAGCGGCACCTAAAATAAAGAATGTGTTTGCTGTACCAACAGATTTAATCAGTGCATCCATGATCGGGCTTGCTACTGCTGCAGCAAAGCCAAATCCCATGATGGCGAGACCCGTTGCAAATCCGCGGCGATCCGGGAACCATTTTACCAATGTTGATACTGGTGCAATATAACCTACTCCTAAACCAATTCCCCCAAGAACACCATAGGTTATGTACAAAAATGGCAAGGAACCGAGATTTACTGCCAATCCAGCTCCAAGCATGCCCGCACCAAAGAATCCTGCTGCCAGAAGGCCGGCCTTTCTCGGACCATGCTTTTCGACAAAATGGCCAAGAAATGCTGCTGACAATCCTAAAAATAGAATCGCTAAGCTAAAGGTCAACTGTACCTCCTTTGATGTCCAGCCAAATTGCTCGATCAATGGATTGGTGAAGTTGCTCCAAGCGTAAACCGAGCCGATCGAGATGTGGATCCCCACGGCCGAGGCGGCAATCAGCCACCGATTTTTTGTCTTTTTCACTCTTTCTCCCCCTCTAATGCTCGTGTCCGTCTTATTAAAGCGTTTGCAGGATATGGTCTTGAAATAAAAAAACCGCCAATCTCGCTGGCATCCCTCATTTGGGTATGCTGAAGCAGGATTGACGGTTAGTATCAAGCAGGATTCGCTGCTTAAAGGACCAACTGTTAATCGTAATGGAATCTGATGACATTTTAACCGACGACAGGTTCGCTATCTCAAATCAAAATGTGACAGATTTTTGAACTATAAAAAATCATATCACTTTGAAAAAGCATGTTCAAGCCCTTTTTAGCAATTTTTCACTATGAAGAGTTTGTTTATTAAGTTATTAACTAGTAAAAAACTCCGGAGATACTCACCGGAGTCTGTCACTATTATCTTCCTTTTTTCACTTCATGCAGCAAATCCGGATGGTTTGTGAACATGCCGGTTACTCCCCAATCAATCAGCAGCTTCATTCTTTCCTTATCATTAACTGTATAAGGGTGAAGTTCAAGTCCGCTGTTCACGACCTTTTGTACATAGCCCTCATTTAAATACGTATGGTTAGGGCCGATCCCCATCGCATATTCCTTGATTTTCTGAATCTCTGCATCTGTAATTTCTGCATTTGATTTATAAGAGATTAATTGAACGAGTTTAATAGATGGGTCCAGTTCATTCATCACCTGAAGGCTTTGGGAACTGAATGACTGAACAAGCAGTCTGTCTTTATTGATGTTATATTTTTCAACCAGGCGGAGCAGTTCTTTTTCCATGCCAGGATATACATCCGGTGATTTTGTTTCTATGTAGTAGTTATTGTTTTTTCCGAATTTTCTAAATACCTCTTCAAGTGTCGGCACCTTTAAGCCTTCATATTCCGCTTTTGCTGCATACGGGTACTTCTCATTAAACCAGCTGCCTGCATCAAGCTGCTTAATTTCCTCTAAAGTGTAATCCTTTACTGAACCAGACCCATTAGTAGTTCGGTCAAGCGTCACATCATGCATGGCTATAAGGTGTCCATCCTTTGTCATCTGCAGGTCAACCTCGATAAAATCCCCATGCATTTTCTCACCCATATCATATGAAACGATTGTATGCTCGGGTGCATAAGCAGAAGCCCCGCGATGAGAAACATTTTCAATCTCCTTGTGCATATCCTTTGCCAATGCCGCACCTCCTCCAAATGCATTCAAACCAATGACAGCTGCACCAATTACTGAAATCATTTTCCTCTTCAAAGTCTCCGTCCCCTATCTTTAATGGTTTACACATTAAGAATAGTGACGAAATATTAACTCTGTAATAATTCTATGTAAAAGCTGGAAGAATAATAGTTTACAGGAATATTAATACAAGCATTATGTATTAGGCCACATTCACCAGAATGACGCTGTTGTTGAAACTTGTAATCTTTTTATAAGTTTTGTCGAATCTGTTTATTTGCAGTTTAATTTGTCGATAATAGAATGTAGTATTTCATCCCCTGATTAGGAGCCGAATCAATGACCATAACTTCGACTGCTATAAAAAAACTTCATCATGACATCGATGCCATGCGCAAAAAGATGATTTCTGTTGGAAAAAACAAGGGATTGTCACACCCTGAAACGCTCATGTACTCAGAGGAGCTCGACAAGCTCATTTATAAAGTACAGCGAAGCAAACTCATCCATTAGAATATCCCCGGTTATTAACTCAAAAGTAATAAATATTCCATAAAACGCACACTCTTATAAAAAGGAGTGTGTTTGTTTTATGATTGAGCGCTTGATTGTTTTAGGCTGTGCAGTGTTAAAAAACCATAATAATAATTTGCCGTATGACTAGGCATTTTTATTGAGAAAAACTTAAAATATTGCCATAATAGCTATATTAACACTACAAGGAAATGGAGATCTTATGAAGAAAAAATTCATGGTTTTATTGGCAATCGTTCTTCTTGTTCTGACAGCCTGCGGTAAAGATCAGGCACAGGAAGCGATCACCTTAAAGGACCAAACAAGTAATGAAGTTACCTTCCCGCAGGATAAGCCAAGTGTTTTCTTCTTTATCACTACATACACCTGAGGACTCTGTCAGCAGCAACTGGTCGAGTTGCATCAGAATTTGGATAAATTAGAAGATCTGGACGCCAACATATACATCGTCAGCAATGACCAGCCAGAGCAGCAGCTTGAACTTTATAATGCTCTGGAAGAGAAGATGGGGCAAAGCCTCCCATTTATATCTGATCCTGAAATGAAACTCATTGAACGAGCTGATATGAAAAATGGCGACGCAGCCTATAGAGGCTACGCTTTAATGGATACAAAGGGCAATGTTGTTTTCAACAAGGTTAATGACCATTGGGGCGAAGAAATCGATAAAACCACTGAAGACCTAAAGAAAGAATATGAGGAACTCTCCAAATAAAAGACGAAAAAAAACACGCTGGAAGCAGCGTGTTCATGAATTCCTGTCTCTATCTGTGAACTGGAGCATGGCGATAACAAACATACCGAAACTGATCATCAAAGACAACACTTCAAAGGTACCCATTTATACATCGCCTCCTTATCTTCAGCCTTCCCGGAATCAAACTTGTCCTATACTCAGGATAAGTGCCTATTTGTAATTCCGTTCAAAAGGCCTAATAATAGCAGCCACATGCAATTTGCATACGTGGCTGGCTCTTTTTTAGACGCTTTTTATTCTCGGAATAATTTATGTACGCATAACATGAATTTATTTGAGGATAGCCATAATTATTTGTGGATAAGCGTTTTTTATTTGCGGATAGAAAAATTTATGTGCTTTTAACTTTTAAAGCGAACTTTTTTTAAAATATAAGGAGTCTGGACGTCGATACAGATAATATAAAAAAGACAGCGCATTTCACATGCACTGTCCGCTCAAATCGAAACGGTGATCACTTTCTGCATTAATAAATTCCCCCTCAAAAGGGAGTTCGATCTCAATCTTCGTGCCTTCCTCTACCTTACTTTCTACTATTAATCGTCCGTTATGGTTTTCGATAATTTTGTAGCAAATCATCAATCCCAGCCCTGTTCCTTTTTCTTTAGTTGTATAAAAAGGTTCCCCCAGGCTTGAAATCCGATCTTCTGATATGCCTACACCCTGATCGATGAATTGAATGGAAATGGTATTATCCGTTTTTTTCAAGACTTTAATGTTTAACTGGCCGCCCCCTGGCATTGCTTCAATAGCATTCTTAATAATATTTAGGAATACTTGTTTCAATTGGTTCTTTTCACAATGAATCATTGGGGCGTGAAGACTATTATCTACTGCTATTTCGACATTATTCAATATGGATTGGGTGCTGCTCAGCAGAATTACTTCGTTGATTAATATAGTAAGGTCCTGCTTTTCAAATATGTCCGCAGTCGGCTTTGCAAGCACCAAAAATTCACCGACGATCCCATTAATGCGGTCCAGTTCCGAAAGTACAATATCAAAGTATTCTTCTTTTTGGCTATTTGATTTGAAGAGCTGAACAAACCCTCTAATAGAAGTAAGCGGGTTACGGATTTCATGTGCGATTCCGGCAGCCATTTGCCCAAGAAGTGCCAGCTTTTCTGATTTTTGCAGGAGCTTTTCCTGTTCCTCTTTTTTATCAGAAATATCTGTTCCAATCGAGAGTACGGCCTCTTCCCCTTCAAATTCAACATAAAGTGATGATACTTCAAAAAATCTCCTGGATCCATCAAAACGTTTTATCTTATATTCTGTATTGTTTATAAGCTGCTTCTCTGTTTTAATGTACTGATAGCGCTCCTGCAAACGGCCCTTGTAGTCCATTTCAATATAGTCAAGAAGCGACCTGCCAATTAATGCATCTTTATCTGATACCGACAATACGCAATCAGCAGCAGAGTTTGCATATAAAATTTCAAAATCCTTATGTATTAGCACGGATACCGGAAGTGATTCCAGAAGTAATTTGTAGCTATTCTCGCTGGCCCGAGCTTTTTCTACATAATACCTGCTTTTGTCAAACTGCCAGCCTACAAACCAGGCAATACATGAAAATAGAAAAAAATCAAAAGTAAAAAACTTTTCATACGAGAAAATGGATTGATAAGAGGTAAATAAAACCGAAATAAATACAAGTGAAATTTGACCTGTCCGTCTACTCATAAAGTCCTCTTTTTTGTGTTTTTCTATTATTTTAGCATCAATTGTGAAGATTCCGATATCATTTTTTAAAATTTTATGAGCAGAACCGGCCTCTCATTAAAAAACCCACATGGACTGATGATAATGTCCGTGTGGGTTAAAATAAGCCTATTTCTTTTTAGGGGCAAGCTCTACTGCCTGACGCATGGCTTCCATTAAGCTTTTTTCGTCAGCTATGCCTTTTCCGGCAATATCGAAGGCAGTACCGTGGTCAACGCTTGTACGGATGATGGGAAGGCCGACTGTGATATTAACACCGGCATCCAGCCCTAACACCTTAACAGGCCCATGTCCCTGATCATGGTCATGGTACATGGCTACAACAATATCAAAGTCCCCGCGGACAGCTCTGAAAAATAATGTGTCAGCTGGCAGCGGCCCGACAGCATCAATGCCCTCTGCCTGTGCTTTCTCCACTCCAGGAACGACTTTTTCTTCCTCTTCGCCATACCCGAATAATCCGTTTTCGCCTGCATGAGGGTTGATTCCTGGCGGTACCCCAGTACAAACTATGATTATATACGTGGGTTCTTCTGTGCTACTTGGTGTTGTAGCGGCTTGGTTTGGAAACGTGTTTATTCGCATCACCATCAGATAGAAATACGCATCTTTATGCACTCACCCTGACCCATTCTAGCATACTGCACGGGTAAGCATTAATCATTATCTTACATCGCTTATCTTGCTCTTACCGTACAGGGGAACAGTTAAATTGTGTCCCAACGTACAATTTTTCACTTTTGGTAACGTGACCCCTATAGGAGTTGTGTTACAATTGAGTAAATTAAGAGAAGTTAATTTTTTAAGGTGTGACTGCATTTTATAATGAAAAAGTGTGGCTTTTTGACTTTTGGTGTACGGAGCAATATTATAATTTTCCACCAATAAAAGTTTATGTCAGAGCTACCAAGGAGAGATCATACGATGTCCGAGAAGATGCATGCTGACGAATTGGAAATTGAAGAGCGGCTTGTGCGTCGTTTGCTTGTCGATCAGTTCCCCCGCTGGGCAGAGTTGCCCCTTCGTAAGGTAGAGCCAGTTGGAACGGTAAATGCCGTTTTCCGACTTGGCGACGAATATTCCATTCGGCTAGCGAGAAGGGAAGGACCGACGACACCAGGAGGACGCGAGTTCTTATGGCTACCAAAACTCGCGCCATTAGTTCCGCTTGAAATCCCTGTACCTATCGCTCAGGGGCGCCCCAATAACGAATACCCATGGTTTTGGGAGATACATTCGTGGCTGAGGGGTGAAACGGTGCCGATAGAGGCGATTGACGAGATTCAGGCAGCACGCGATCTCGCAGGGTTTGTCCTAGCACTGCAACAAGTCGATCCAACGGGAGGGCCGTTAGGACGCGGCATTCCTTTAGCCCAACGGGACAAGGACTTCCGATATTGGCTAGCACGATTTAAAGGCGATCCCGCGGTGTCTGCTGTATGGGAGTCGGCTCTTTCTGCACCTCCATGGAACGGTCCTCCTGTTTGGCATCACGGCGATCTAGATGTACGTAACTGGCTCGTACGTGATAAGCGTATCAGCGGTGTGATTGATTGGGAGACAATGGGCATAGGTGACCCTGCGTGTGATGTAATGGTCGCGTGGAAGTTGCACTCGCCAGAGGCGCGCGATGTGTTCCTTGATGCTATCCGTACGGACGATGCTACATTGGCAAGGGCCCGCGGATGGGTCGTATCACAGGCAGTTGCAATCCTTGCCTACTACACGCCGCAAAACAATCCAATTTTGTACAATGAGGCGAAATCCTGGCTAGACCTAGTACTAGTTCAAAAGTAATTCAGTGATTTTAAGAGTGAAACATATCTCAGTTATTCATATTCAACGGGCTTATTCAGAAAGCGAGAGAACCATAAAAAACGTTATCCTTTCAAGTATTTTACTAAAAGAATAACGTTTTTTTCATTTTGGGGGAATTTCGTCTCCTTAACTTGATGGGCATGGGGTTGATTCCGCAAACCGCAATTTTAGGTGATTCAATTCCCGCTTTTTCCAGCCAGTTATTTCTTGATCTGACCATTCCCTTTAACAATATATTTCGTCGATGTAAGAACGGGCAGTCCCATCGGCCCCCGGGCATGAAGCTTTTGGGTGCTGATGCCGATTTCTGCACCGAACCCAAACTCAAATCCATCAGTGAAGCGTGTAGATGCATTATGATAAACAGCTGCTGCATCAACTTCATTCAGGAATTTTTCCACATTATCAGGGTTTGAAGAAACAATCGACTCAGAATGTTTAGTGCCATAGCGGTTGATATGAACGATTGCCTCATCCGCGCTTTCCACCACTTTCAAGGCGACTTCCAAACCTAAATATTCAGTGACCCAATCTTCTTCCGCGGCTGGGATGATCTTCTCCCCGCATACACCTTCATCGCCATGAATCTCAACCTCTTTTTCCTGCAGAGCAAGAACAAGATCTTTCAGGCCATCCCACTCTCTATGAACAATGATCGTTTCACATGCATTGCAAACAGATGGACGCTGTGTTTTCGCATTGATGGCAATGCTAATCGCCATTTCCTTATCGGCACTTTCATCAATAAATACATGACAATTGCCTGCACCTGTTTCAAGCACTGGGACTGTGGAATTTTCAACAACTGTTTTAATAAGCTTTGCCCCTCCCCGGGGAATCAGGACATCCAGATAATCGTTCAGTTTGAACATCCGTGAAGCAGTTTCCCGGCTCGTATCCTCAATAAGCTGCACTGCATCAGCTGGCAAGTCGCTCTTTTCCAATGCATGATGAATCACTTTCACAATCGCTTTATTGGAATGAATGGCAGTAGAGCTTCCTCGAAGCATAACAGCATTCCCAGTCTTCAAACATAAGCTCGATGCATCGACCGTGACATTGGGACGCGCTTCATAAATCATTCCTATAACACCAAGCGGAACCCGCACTTGTGTAATGGTGAGTCCGTTCGGACGTACCCATGCGGATATTATCTCCCCGACCGGATCGTTCAGCTGAGTGAGCTGGATTAATGCTTCTGCCATATCCTGAAGCCTGGCGCCATTCAACCGAAGCCGGTCTAGTAATGCTTCACTCATTCCGTTTTCTCTTCCTGCATCCAGATCCTTTTCATTTTCAGCTAAAATAAAATTCTTCTCCTGCATCAGCTGCCCTGAGATCAGTTCAAGTGCATGATTCTTTTGGTCTGTGGTCATTTTCGCCAGCGCTGCCGCTGCCTTTTTCGCTTTTTCCCCTTTAAGAGTTAATTCCATGAACTTTTCTCCTTTCTTTTTTGGCTTACCCAATGATCGCGGTGGATGACTACCCGGCGATCGCTTCCAGCTATCTGCATTGCTTCCGAACTGGACAATCCTTTAATGACCCGCAGCTCATCGGATGAGAAATTAACCTGCCCTTTGCCGATCATATCTCCTTTTGGTCCAATCACTTCCACGACATCATGAACTTGAAAATGGCCGGTAATGTCAGTGACGCCTGCAGGCAGGAGGCTTTTTCCCTGAGTTGAAATGGCCTGTGCAGCTCCATGATCCACTTCAATTTTCCCATTCGGAACAGAGTGCATCGCAAGCCACTGCTTCGAGGTTTTGACAATTGGCTGCGAGCTGGCTCCAATATAAGTCCCATCCCCTTTGCCTTCGAGGATCTCAATCAGCTTTTCCGGCCCATTTCCCACCCCTATAAATACTTGCACACCCAGTGCCAATGCTGTCCTGGCAGCCGCTAGCTTCGTCACCATTCCGCCGGTTCCCACTTTAGAAGAGGTTCCTGCAGCAGCATTCATCAGGTCTTCCGTTATATCTGCAATATAATTAAACTTTTTTGCATCGGTATTAGTGCGGGGATTTGAATCATAGATCCCGTTCACATCGGTCAGTATAATGAGGCGCTGTGCCTGAATCAGGCCGCTGACAAGCGCGGACAGCATATCGTTATCACCGAAGGCCAGCTCTTCAATCGATACAGAGTCATTTTCATTAATGATTGGCAGGACATTCCGTTTTAATAATTCAGACAATGTGGCATGGGCATTTTGGTATTGCTCCTTGTGCAGGAAGTTTTGCCTTGTCAGCAGCAATTGCGCCGCAACGATGCCATGCTTCTTTAATTCTTCTGTATATCCCTGCATTAACAGTCCTTGACCGACAGCGGCGGCAGCCTGTTTTCCGGCTATCGTCACTGGGCGTGAAGGATAGCCAAGATCCGCAAACCCTGCAGCAACTGCTCCGGATGATATTAAGATCACTTCATGTCCCTTCTCTTTCAGCCGAGAAAGGGCAGCTGCATGTTCCTCCAGCTTTTCAATGCACAGTCCTCCATTCATATTTGTCAGCGAACTGCTTCCAATTTTTACAACAATCCGTTCCCTTTTCACAGGAGTCACCACCTATGAGAAAAGCGCAAGCGCCTTGCCCACCCCCGACAAGCACAAGACGGGCCTCCCGGAAAGGCGTCCTTTGCCTTTTTGGGAGGATCGGCTTGTGACCTCGAGGGGGTAGGCGCTGGAGCTAGACAGTTCTCGAAGTTCAAAATATTTTCTTAAATTGTAATAAAAAAAGCCCTCCCATCCCTATAAAAAAGGACGGAAGAGCTTTGTCTTTCGCGGTACCACCTTCATTGGCACTTCACACAGCAAGTGCCCGCTTTGAAAATCCTTTAACGCAGGGATCTCGGCCAGGTTTGCCTGGCAGCTCAAGGGCTAGGTTCAATAGCTTTGCAGGCTGCAGGATCTTTCAGCCGGTGAATCCCGCTCTCTTCTTGCCTGAGTTCTACTTACTGGTTCCCTGTCATAGCTTTTGATATCTTCTTATAATTAGAATTATTATGCATTCTCCAGTATTTTATGTCAATAATTAATTCGCTGATTTAAAGGAATAAAATGCAGCTTTTTTACGCCATTACCTTTTCTTCCTTAATATCGTGCAAAGCATGTTCAAAAAACAGTCTTCCGTTGGATAATGATGCCGTAATTTTCTTGAAGAATTTCAGTGCTTGAACACTTTTGGAGCTTTACTGATGGTCACCAGGCACCGTTAAGTCTTTTGTCACCGATTCGGCGCAGATTTTTTCTCACTTTCCTACATGTCAGACATCCAAATGGGAATGCTAAGAAAAATCTTACAGTGGGAGGATTTACATATGGAGTCAAACGGAAAGCTGTTATCCATATTTTCTCTGGGCGGGATAAACGAAATCGGAAAAAACATGTATGTGATTCAATACCATGACGATATTGTCGTAATAGATGCTGGAGGGAAATTTCCTGACGAGACATTATTGGGGATCGATTTGATCATCCCGGATATCACATACCTAGAGGAAAACCGGGAGAAGATCCGTGCACTGATTGTAACTCATGGGCATGAGGATCATATCGGCGGGGTTGCCTATCTCCTCAAGAAAATCAATATGCCTGTTTATGCAACCCGTTTTACCCTGGGGCTCATTGAATTAAAGCTTATGGAGCATCGGCTGCTTGGTGATTCAGAGCTTATAAGCATTGATTCTGACTCTTGCCTTGAATTTGGTGAAATGGATATCAGTTTTTTCAAGGTGAATCACAGCATACCAGACTGTCTGGGAATTGTTTTCAAGACACCAGAGGGCAATGTTGTCCACACCGGCGATTTTAAATTTGACTTAACTCCTGTAAATCAGGAACATGCTGATATCCATAGAATGGCAGATATTGGGCGATGTGGAGTACTAGCCCTTCTTTCAGAGAGCACAAACGCTGAGCGGACTGGCTTTTCGCCAACAGAACATATTGTCGGGGAGAACATTGAGGAAGCATTTAGGAAAGCCCCCCGCAAAATCATCATCTCAACCTTTGCATCTAATGTGAGTCGTGTTCAGCAAGTGGTGACTGCCGCGATTAAAACAAACAGAAAGCTTGTCCTGCTTGGCCGAAGTATGGTAAATGTCGTGGATGTAGCTATTGAGCGGGGATACCTGACAGTTCCCGAGGGAATGATTGTAAATCCAAGAGAAGCAATGAATCTGGCTCCTGAAAAGGTGTGCATACTATGTACCGGGAGCCAGGGTGAGCCGATGGCTGCCCTTTCTCGCCTTTCAACCGGAAATTACCGTGATGCAGAGATTCATCCTGATGATACCGTGATTTTTGCTGCATCCCCAATCCCTGGAAACGAACGCGATGTCTCTAAAATCATTGACAACCTGTTCAAACTGGGAGCCCGTGTGATATATGGTTCAGGAAGCTCAACAGGGATGCATGTGTCGGGCCACGGCTACCAGGAGGATTTAAAGCTTATGCTCACATTGATGAAGCCGAAATACTTTATCCCGATTCACGGTGAATACAGAATGCTTCACCATCATAAATTGCTTGCCGAATCCATCGGTGTTGAAAAAGGACATACTTTTATTATTAAAAATGGGGATGTCGTCGATATTGAGTACGGAGAAGCACGCCAGACAAGACGGGTACCTGCCGGAGATACCTATGTTGATGGAGTGGGTGTTGGTGATATTGGCAGCATCGTGCTCCGGGACAGAAAACAGCTGTCCGAGGATGGCATGATTGTGATTGTGCTAACCATGAGCAAGAGTGAGCGAAAGATGATTTCGAAGCCAGATACAATCTCCAGAGGGTTTGTATACGCTAGGGAATCGGAGGATCTCTTGAGAGAAATAAACCGGATCGTCGAAAAGACAGTCAACGATCTTCCAGAACAGGATAAAAGCCAATGGAATGTAATCAAGCAGAGCATTAAGAAATCACTTGGGCAGTATTTATTTGAAAAAACAAAACGAAAGCCAATGATTCTCCCTATAATTATCGAAATCTAAACGAAAAGAGGCAAGCCGTAATTGGCTTGCCTTTATCTAAAGGGCAGCTTATCCGCGACGTCCGCCTCGGCCGCCCCGCTTTCCTTCAGTATTGCGCTTCAATGAAGAAATATTTTCTTCACTTGATTTTAAGAACTTTGCCATTTTGTCTTCAAAGCTTTCCTTCGGCTTAAAGTTTCCTTTAGGACGGAAATCTCTTGATCCGCCGCGGCGATCATCTCTTCCCTGGCGCGGTGGGCGCTGAGAATAAGAAGATTGGCCTTCCGGTCTGTCCACCGCTTTTTTGATGGATAGAGCAATTTTGCCTTCCTTCTCGCTAAGCACTTTAACAGTTACCTCATCGCCAACTTTTAAATGCTCATTCACATCTTTGACATAGCTGTCAGCTACCTCACTAATGTGAACAAGACCTGTCGTTCCGCCTGGCAACTCGACGAAAGCTCCGAAATTTGTAATACCTGTTACTTTTCCTTGTACCTTACTTCCAATTTCGATTGACAAAAAAACTTCCCCCTTGGTAGTGTTAACAACGTCTTATTATAACTTTTTTTTAGGATAATTTCAATGCCGGCGATATCTCCCCGATATTCAACCGGGTAAAATCAGGGTTAAAATCATATTTTTTGTTCAAATTTGTTAAAAATTATGTATTTAATAGCTTGTTCAGCCATTAAATTAATTCTCGCGAGGAAATTATTAATGGTGATACATTTTTTGTATGCGGATGGCACTCTTTTATATTGAAAAAAATTTTTATGTGCGGATACCACGTTTTTAAGTGCAGATAAAAATATTTATGTGCGCATAACGCTTTTTTATGTGCGGATAGCTAAATTTTATGTTCGGAAGGTTAATTTAGCCACATATTTATTTGCAATTTGAATCATTGATCATATTCCATATCTGCAAACTAAAAAAGCTCCTGAAACAGGAGCTTAAATCTTACAAAGTATGACCTTCCTGAAGAACTTTCCTGCTGAAATAACGCTTCATAATAATCCCATACAGGGACGCCAATACCTGCTGAAAGAGCATGCCGATAACAACAGGAACGGCCACTGGTGCTGGAAAATAAGTCACTGCCAGAACAGAACCAACGCTTATATTCCGCATCCCTCCATTAAACGTAACTGCAACAGTCGTGCCCTGATCGTACTTCAGCAAATTTGCGATGATGAAAGATATTAGATAGCCCATAAACGCCACACAAAATACGGTGATTCCGATGAGAACCAATTTAAGATTTACCTCTTTCAAATACGGCGCAACGACAGCACCATTGAGCATAACCACAATGGCCATGCCCAGCTTTGAAAAAGGAGCGAGGCGGCCGCTTAAGGTCGCAGCACCTTTTCCTGCAAATTGGTTGAAGACCATTCCAAGGAATGAAGGCAGAACAATCATGCCGAATAACCCAGCCATTATTGGCACTGCAACAATCTCTACAGATTTCTGAAAAAACACCGACAATGTCAGCGGAACAATAAATGGTGACAGAAAGGCATCTACCAGAATGATAGACAATGTAAGCGGAATATTGCCGCGATAAATGGAAACCCATATGAAGCTGGATATGCCGGTCGGAATGGCCATAGCCAAAACCAGCCCGGTAATGGTTAGTGAATCCTCACCGAACGCAAGTTTACCGGTGCTCCATGCAAATAGAGGCATTAAAATATGAAGCAAAAACAAAATGAGAAAAAGCGGCTTTGGATGATGAATGATTTCCTTTAAGCTGCTAAAACTCGAATTCAGACTCCCGGAAAACGTCATAAACGCAAAAACCCAAGGAATGATAAAGGAAAATTCTTTAATATAGCCAGCGAGCATAACACCAACAACGACGCTGATTGGAGTAATCAATGGCATCATTTTCTCCAGCTGTTTATTTAATTGAAATAGCACATTGAGTACTCTCCTTTACCAAATAATTGTTTACCTGACTAATTATTTTATCATAACCTGGCTGGTAATATATCAAAATAGTGAAAAAGAGCCAATAATGGCTCTTACAATTATCTCCGTTTTTCCGGCATATATTTCAGCCATTTTCCCAGTCTCCAGCTATTCACGCAATACCCTGTTAGCGCAATGGCAGCTATGCCTGCGGATAGCTGCATGATCAGCGTTTTTTCTATATAAATGCCCAAGCCTGCCCCAGTTAAACCTAGCATAAACAGCTGAAAAAGCTGCTTTTTCCGATTTTCATAGATCGCAAACCGAAACTCCCTTCTTTGCCCAGTCTCTTTCATTTTTTCCAATTTACGCGGTGTTTCAAGGAATTCCACAGCTGAATGGAAGATTTTAAAGAGCGGCTGAGATTGGATGACGCTCCATATAAATGACCATTTATTCCCCTGTGAGCTTAGCCATTCTGTAAAAACCGGCTTGCCAAGCTTAAGGAGATCTTCATCTGGTGTCAGATTTCGAACTATCCCTTCTATTGTCATAAATGACCTGCCCAGGAATACAAAGCGGGTTGGCACCTGGATCGGAAGAGCAGCAATCAGATCATTCAGTTCAAGCTTAAGAGCCACTATATCCTTATCCTTTAACTGAGAAAGGTCAAATGCCATCCATTCTGACAGCAGCTTCTCCATTGTTCCCGCATTTGCTTCCGGCAGCAAAAATCCTAGCTGTGACAGACATTCGACTGCTTTACTGTAGTTTTTAGCGAGAATGGATTCAATTAAACTCTGAAAAGAGACTGCATCTTTTTTTGAAATTTCTCCTGTCATGCCGAAATCGAGAAGAATGATCCGTCCCTCCCTTGTGAACAGCACATTTCCTGGATGAGGATCGGCATGAAACATTCCAGGTTCCAGCCATTGCGGCAGGAAGATCTTCATCAAACGACGGGCCAGATCCTGACGGGATATCTCAAGCTTTTCAACCGCTGCTGAATCATTGAATCTTTTTCCCTCCACCCATTCCATCACAAGCACTTTTGAGGTGCAAAGCTCCTGATGCACGTCGGGAATTTTAACCATCTCATTTTCTTTAAATCGCTCCTTAAAATAAAGCAAGGTATCCTTTTCCTTTGTAAAGTCAAGCTCCCGCCCAATAACCTGCTTAAGCTCCTGAAACAGGACTTTTATATTAATGAATCCCTTAGGAATAGGGACAAACCGATCCGCAAACCAGACAAGAATACTTAGGGTCCGGAAGTCGGAATGGACGATTGATTGAATATCTGGACGCTGCACTTTAATGGCGACAATCGAGCCGTCCTGCAGAGCGCCTTTATATACCTCTCCAATCGAAGCTGATGCTATTGCTTCTTTTTCAATTGCGACCACCTTTTTAGAGAGCTCGCTCCCCCACTCTTCATTTAAAATCCTCTGAACTTCAGACCATTCCGATGACGGAACCTTATCGGTCAGGTCTTGAAGCTCCTGGATGAAAGCATTTGGAAGCAAATCAGAACGAATACTGATGAACTGACCAATCTTTATCAGCAGCCCTTCTAATTCAAAAAGTGTAGTCCGGAATCTTTTCCCGATGCTTGACCATAATTTTTCCCATTCTGTTTCTGATTTTCGGGTCCATTTATACCAGTAAATCTGCATCAAAATGAGAAGTGCCAAAGAAAACACTTTGTACATGCGGAGCAATTTACTTTTCGCCTTCATTTCCATCATCTTCTTCCCAAGTAAGATGTACGGTATTATTCTTTAATACTGACTGAATACCCTCTTCTTTTATACGGTGTCATGTTTAAAAATGTTTCATAACATGAAAAAAGCCTGTCCCTACACAAGGGACAAGCTATCTACCTGATTCTTTTGGATATACTGATGAGTTATGTTAACAATCTTTTCATTATCATGGTCCATGGATGCCACATGATAGGAGTTATAAAGCGATATAGCTTTCTTTTTCGCAGAGCCAATCTTCTCCAAAATAAAATCTGTACACGCTGCAGGCACCACATGATCTTCAATCGACTTAAAGCCTAATACAGGTGTTTTAATGGAAGGCAATAAGACTGGTGTTCTTTCCATGATCTTCTGCAATTCGAAGATGGAGGGGACCGGAACTTTCCCGTACGTAATTTCCTCCACCCCCTCTTTTTTAATGTCAGGTGCACCCTCATCAATATACCTGGGATTTGTTTTCCCTTTCAAATATTCATAACATGGAACCCGAAGAGCCGCATTTATCAACACAATACCTGCAATTTCGGGGTATTCACCAGCCAGCCATAATGTCAATGCGCCACCCATCGATTGCCCTGCAGCATAAACAGATGAGCATTTTTCTTTTAAAAATTGATAACCCTTTTCTGCTTCGGCATACCAGTCCTCATAAGAGGTGTTTTCCATATCTTTATAATGAGTGCCATGGCCCTTAAGTCTAGGAGCAAAGATGGTATAGCCAAGTTTTGCAAATGACTCTCCTAAAAAACGCACACTCTGGGGAGTCCCAAGAAACCCATGTGTGATCAAAATCCCGATCTCATTGCCTTCATAATAAAATGATTCTGCACCGTTTAAAACTGGATAACGTTCTTTCATCACAAAGTTCCTCCCTCAGAATTGATTAATCACATTATATAACCCACTATTCCGACCTGTCAACTTGTAATTAATATATATAAATACCGCCCGAAACGAACTGAGCGGTTAAACCAAGGAAAGTGTTCTTACTAAGATCCTTCCCTTTTTCTGATAAAAAAGATAATGTGCATATTCCCTCCTGAAAAACCCTTTTATACTATTATTTTACATTTTCTGAAGGAGGAATTCTATCCTTAATAAGACATTCCGTTAAGTATATATATTTCCCATTATGTGAAGGCCTAATTTCAGTGATTAATCACTTTAAATTAAAATAAAATAATAATGTAAACTATAATTTTATCAAGTTGACAAAAATTTGAGTTAACCATAAAATAAAACCAGTTAACCTATTAATCTGAATTGGAGAGGTATTATGAAAGTTAAAGAGATGACATATGTGGCATTATTTGCGGCGGTGATGGGAGCACTCGGTCTTGTTCCTCCTATCATGCTTTCTTTTACACCAGTTCCAATTACTTTGCAGACACTTGGTGTCCTTTTGGCCGGCGGTGTTTTAGGAGCAAGGCTTGGCGGAATCAGCATGGCAGTCTTTTTACTCATGGTTGCTGCTGGCGCGCCTTTATTATCAGGAGGCCGGGGCGGCATTGGGGTTTTCTTCGGACCCAGCGCAGGGTATTTGATTGCCTATCCGATTACAGCATTTTTTATCGGCTATTTACTCTCACGCTTCAAGACGTTAAAATTAAAGAATATCCTGTTCATAAATCTGACTGTCGGAATATTCCTAATCTATCTATTTGGCATTCCGGTACAGGCATATATGATGAATATACCTTTGGCTGATGCCATCAAACTAAGCCTGGTTTATATCCCGGGAGATGTGTTAAAAGCGATTCTCGCCTCATTCCTGGTATACAGACTTCTTAAGCATCCGATTATCAATAAGCAATTTTCTAAATCTCTGGAGACACTTTAAAGTGTCTCCTTTTCCATAAGGAGAGGAACAACCCGTTGACGAATATAACAGCCAATATTAAAAAACTCGCCGAAGAATCTCCAAATAAAGCAGCAATCATTACGAAAAGCCGAACGATAAACTATAAAGAATGGAACACTCTGCTTTGCAAAACGGCTAACTGGCTTGAGTCTTTTTCGTTTGATAATAAGACAGCCGGATTCCTGCTGCCAAATGGGATCCCTTTTCTGCAATTATTCACAGGTGCCTCCATGGCTGGATGGACAGCTGTTCCTTACGACATAAAATGGAAGGCCGAAGAACTTAACAAGCGGATCGAAATATCCAGCCCTTCCATCGTGATCACAGCTAAAGAATACTATGACCAGATTGCCCACCTGCACCCTTTAGTGCTCATCTGGGAGGATGCCTTGAAGATTATCAGCAGTCAAAGCACTTCGTTTCACATCGATTCAGAAAGTAACCGTCCATTTTATATGGGATTTACTTCAGGTACGACCGGCATCCCAAAAGCATTTATCCGCTCCCATAAATCATGGGCAGCCAGCTTCAAGGTTAATCAACATGATTTTAAAATGAATAAGCAGGAAAATGTCCTGATTCCAGGGGCACTTATCCACTCTCATTTTTTGTATGGTGCGGTAAGTACGCTGTGTACGGGCGGAACAGTTTATCTTCTTCATAAATTCAGTGCAGCCCAGGTGCTTTTCTTTTTCGAGGAGCGGCCAATCAGCGCACTTTATACGGTTCCGACTATGGTTTCAGCTATTTTAAAAGAAAAAAGAATCATAGAAAAGCCGATAAAGATCATTTCTTCAGGAGCGAAATGGGACGAAACTTCAAAACTAAAAATCAGCAAAACATTTCCCAAACTTTCCATGATCGAATTTTATGGAGCCAGTGAATTAAGTTATGTTACGTTTCTTGCAGATGAGCAGAAATCAGGATCAGTCGGCAAGCCATGCCATGGTGTTGAAATCGAAATCAGAGGAAAAAGCGGTGAAAAGCTGGCTCCTAATGAAGTCGGCAAAATATATGTCAGGAGCGACCTCATTTTTGACGGTTACCTATCAAATGACACAATACATACCATACAGGATAAAGATGGATGGGCAACCGTTGATGATATGGGCTATGTTGGTGATGAAGGATATTTATACATCAGCGGGCGGGAAAAGAACATGATTTTATATGGAGCCATTAATATCTTCCCTGAAGAAATTGAAAAGGTGATCAGCCTGCATCCCGCTGTTGAGGAGGTTGCTGTGATTGGGCTGGAGGATCAATATTGGGGCCAAATTGCAGTGGCGATTATCAAAGGGAAAACAAATGTCCTTGAATTAAAACGCCTATGCAAAAATCATCTAGCCTCATATAAAGTACCGCGCAAATGGATCTTCACAGAAGAAATGCCTTACACAGCAGGCGGTAAAATCGCCCGTGCCCAGCTGAAGAAATCCATCGAAAGAAAGGTGATCACCCATTAAGAGAGCCGTGATAGTAAAAGCAAAAAGAACACCAATTGGAAAAGTAAATGGCATTCTGAGGGACTGCCAGCCTCATGAACTTGCTGCCCCGCTTCTAAACTATCTGGCTTGCGGTTTGGAAGAAAAAATTAATGATGTCATTTTAGGCAATGTCGTAGGACCCGGCGGAAATGTAGCCCGCTTGTCTGTATTGGAAGCTGGACTCCCACTGTCTGTTCCGGGATTAACCTTAGACAGGCAATGCAGCGCCGGTCTGGAAGCTATTCGGATGGCATGCTATTACATCCAGGGAGGTGCCGGGACATGTTATATAGCGGGTGGTACGGAAAGTGCCAGCACATCTCCATTTTCCAAAAGAGCCCGCTTCTCCCCGGACAAAATCGGAGACCCCGATATGGGTGCTGCAGCGGAATATGTTGCCGAAAAGTGTGCCATATCAAGGGAAACTCAGGATACATATGCACAATTAAGCTATGAACGGAGCTGGAAAGCATTTGAAAAGGGCAGCCTAGCAGAAGAGCTGATTCCAATTGGCATCCATTTACATGATGAAGAGTTTTTTAGAAGAAGAAAAATGGAGACTCTTTTAAAACGTGCAAAGCCTATATTTAAAAAGGACGGCACTGTTACAGCTGCCAATAGCTGCGGCATCCATGACGGGGCATCTGCTGTGCTGGTGATGGAGGAAGAAACAGCAATTCAAAATGGATACAGGCCCATTTTGCGTTTTGCCGATAGTGAAGTCTCTGGTGTACACCCCCACTATCCGGGATTTGCCCCTGTTCCAGCAATTCAAGCTATCCTGGAAAGAAATTATTTAACGATTGACGATATTGATTTAATAGAAATTAATGAAGCATTCGCCTCAAAAATTGCAGCTTGTGCCAATGAGCTTTCAATTCCATATGAAAAACTGAACGTTAATGGAGGTGCTTTAACAATCGGCCACCCATATGGAGCTTCAGGTGCTGTGATGGTTACAAAATTATTTTATGATGTGCAAAGAAGAACTCCTTCTAAATATGTATTAGCTGCCATTGGAAGCGGAGGAGGCGTTGGAGTTGCTGTTTTGTTTGAGGTGGTATAATAAAAGCTGTAAGTTAGCCTGGGGTCGTGTTATTCCAGGTTTTTTTGTGCAAGCAAGGGTAAATTCGACATATTCGCACATAAATATCAAGTGCTAGCAGTTAGATAGTCGACACATATCAACTGATATCACCATTATAACCGATTGTTTTCTTTATTTTTGCAAAATCATACAGTTTCCTCAGCTGCCTGGATGATTACGTAAGCGCCAAGAGCTGCACCAATGAATTCCCCCCATCCCCCTGCAGCCAGCAGCAGTCTTTTTTGTATGCTTATTTCATCTTCAATAAGAATTCCTATAGCGTCGAGGATGGCTGATAAGGAAATTAAAGTGTAGCCCAGAGCCTCGAGCTTACTGAGGATATTGTTTTCCCCGTTTGCAACTCCTGCAGCTTCCAATGCTGCACCCATGGATTGAATGGTACTTCCCAGCGAATTGAAGCCGGACACAGAGACTGATGGATCTTGAATTTCGAAATTGTTTGCAGCAGTGTTAATGGAATTGCCGCCTGCCTGTGTAAAGCTCCCAACAATTCCATATAAATTACCTGCCTCTTCATTTCCTTCAGCTAAGCTTATCCTTCCAAATCCCTGAAGACTATTGCCAACAGCCTGGATTCCGTTTCCGTCCCGTATTAATTTTTTGTTGAAATTGTTATCATCTGGCTTCATTGTTGCACCAATTGCAGAAATATATGTGCCAGCTACCAAAAAATAAGCTCCGATGGTTAATAGATCATCTCCTTCTAGATACATGATTACCCCTCTCTAAAGAAGTTCTTCGTTTAGCCACACAGAAGATTTTGAGTCAGGTTCATTGTTTTCACTGCTCTCAGAAGAAATCTCCTGATTCGTCTCCTGAAGCTGACCAATTAGAGATAAAACAGAACCGACTGCCTGAATCCAGCTTCCAACAGCAATAATATTATTTGCGCTTTCTCCCGATTCGCCCCTCTCTTTTTCCCTAAGATTTGTCGTACCTCCGATTGCCTGAAGGGAATTGCCAATCGATTGAAGCAGATTGCCATTTATATTAAAAAGCTGACCGGCAGCATTTGGATCTTCAAATTCATCTCCAAGTGCTGTCGCTCCGCCAAGGGCCTGAAGCCAGTTCCCTGCAATTACTAATTTCTCTTCATTTTCTCCCTCTAAATCTAAAGTTAATCCGGCAATGACTATACTGTTACCGATTGCCTGTATCTCATTGCCGACCTTTTCCAGGGATGGTCCACTTTGCCCATCCGCCTGGAGAGCGTTTCCTGTTCCTTGAAGGCTGTTCCCTACGATATCAAGACCATCAAAGAGTTTTTCCATTCTTTCTGACTTTGCGGGTATGGTTGAGACTGCTGATATGATCGTACCTATCGCAGCTAAAGTTGCTCCGACTATCTCTTTTAGTTGATTGTCCATAACATACTCCTTAGCTGACCTATGTTAAATTATATTCAATTATTAAATAAGGGGTACGCAGTTGTGGAAAATACGGGATGTTCCGGAGTTCAAGTATATTCAGATAGATTGTTAAGCTATGTATTCATTTGATTTTATAATCAAGAAATTCCCCTCTATTTTTCTCAAAAAATATTTTTGTCGTGAACTATGACCAAGCCTGAATTAAAAAAGTTCATTAAAAAAGAGCCGATTCCTCCTCAATAAAAGAACGGCTCAGACAGACAGTTATTTTTTATAACCACTACTGGTATTTTGGTGTATTGACTTTTGGGTACATCGTACATGTATTTTGCTGATAGATGTTTATGTACCTAGATAATAAGCGATGCTAATCTCCTAACTCCTATATTATGGAGTTATCTGTCCAAATCAATGCTCGCCCTCTGTGTAGATTTGAAAATTCACTCCGAATTTGTCAACTACGCTACCATATGCAGGGCTGAAAAATGTTTCCTGAAGTGGCATGGTCACTTGCCCGCCCTGCTGTAGTGATTCAAAAAATTTCTTCGATTTTTCAGGATCTGATGTTGATAGGCAAATTGTCACCTGATTGCCTATTTGATGAGTCTGCCCTGGGAATGTATCGCTAAACATAAGTTCGTTCTCCCCAACCTTTACAGTTGCATGCATAATACGGTTCTTTGCTTCTTCAGGCAGTGGATATTCAGGGTTTTCCGGTCCTTCCCCAAAAGTTTGCTTATACAAAACTTCCGCTTCTAACGCTTCTCTGTAAAATTCAATTGCTTCATTTGCATTTCCGTCCATCACTAAATAAGGAATCACTTTAACAGTCATTTTAACCCAGCTCCTATAGTTTTTTTATTTTTCATAACATTTAATACAATTTTTATTTTACTACAAAGAACATACGTTCGCAACCGTTTATTTTATTCTTAAGAAAAATTTATTTAATCGGTCTATTTTCCTCAGTAAGCCTATATTTTATAGGAAAGGTGCAATAACTTGTAACACATTCCATAGAAAAAAGGTGAGATGAGAATGTTTACGGTGTATTATCTTGATGGAAGAAATGTTTTATTAAATCAGCTTCGCAAAAGTGTTCCAAATGAAGGCGAAGAGGTCAAAATAAAAGGACGCAAAGGCAAAGTGACCAGCGTAACGGCAGTGGAGGAAAATAAAATTCATGTACAGGTAGAGCTTGAAAGTGTAAATAAAGCGAAGCTTGCAGCAGAAGCTGATAAAAAGAAAAAGAAAAAGCGATGAGAAAAACCCGCACCAAAATTCTGCGGGTTTTTTTTATTAGTGCAAAGTTCCTCTGATTTCCTGCATTTTTTTCCTAACTAATGGATAAAAGTTATTTCTAGCGCTTGCAGTCGAATTCCCTCCAAAAAATTCAGTGCCGGGACAGGTTTTCACTGCATGTCCCTGACTGTTATCCAACACCCTCTCACCAGAGTTAATATCCCACCAATGATGATAGGTGATGCTGTCAATGGATGGTGCCAGGCCATATTTCAGCATTAGGAGGGCTGTGACTGTCACGATCGTTTCTCTTTGTTCCGCAGTCATATGATTATCGTCAAAATTCCCGAGATTTTCAATCGCTATCGCATCCGCTTCGATCTTGTGCATAACTTCTTTATTCTGCAGTCCGAATGATCCTTCCGGTGCTATATCGAACGGCCTCCCCACAGCTACTTTTCCATCAGGGAAAGTGGTTAATTGCTGGCTGATCATACTCCACTTCATGCCGCTTACATGATACTCCTCCATTCCCTTCATTAGAGAAAAATGATTTGATCCATTGAACTGTTTGTATGAAGGCTGATAAGTATGATGCTGCTGAACTTTGGCCACTTTTCTCGTAAACTTCTGATTGAAAATCCAATCCCGGAATTCCTCTCTTGTCATGAGGACGAATTTTCCATCCATAAGCAATTTTTTTGGAACAATCTTTAATTTTTGCCCGGCCTTTAAAGCAGTGGAAGATAGCCCATTTTCTGACTTAATAATTGTCACGGATGAGTCATATTTTTCCGCCAGCTTCCAGAGTGTGTCACCGGGTGCCACTTTGTACATAATTGGAACACGCAGCTTTTGCCCTATTAAAAGTCTGTCTGACTGCAAGCCGTTATATTGCTTTAAGTCTCCTGCAGTTGTCCCATATGTTTTGGCAATCATTGTCAAGGAATCTCCCGACTTTACTTCATAAATATTGCGGGGATTGTTTTCTGCCTGTGCATTGGTCCAATTGTACTGCCAGATTAATGCAATACTGAAGAAAAGTAAAATGCTTTTTTTCATTCTTAAAGTCCTTTCCTTTTAGTTTTTATTATTTTTATATAACTAAAGGAAATTATCCTCACTTTTTGGCATGACTAAGAAATCTGCAGGGTATTTTCTATAGCAGGGAAAGCTAATTAAAAGAATGTAAGGTGTGTATCAGCAATGAAAGATCAATACTTCTCAGAGGTTTGTGTACCAATACAAGCTCTGTACAAACAGCAATCCATAAAAATCCCCTAATTTCCGGGGATTTTCATTTTTCGCCAATAAAGGCCACGATACGACTGCCAGACGCTAGAAAAGTCTAATCCTGCGCTTTCCCGAGAAATGAAATAAGCGGGGAATATTTCCCCGCTCAATTGCCATCTGTAATTTCTTTAAATATTTCAAATGAACGTTTTTGTTTTTCTTCATCATAGATATAAGAAACCGTCATGATTTCATCGACATTGTACATATCCTGGAACTGTTCCAGCTGCCCTTTGACTGTTTCTTTGCTGCCCATAAAGGTCACGCTTGACATTCCCTCTGCTGCGTCCTTCTCCAGCGGGTTCCAAATTCCATTCAAATCATCAACAGGAGGGCTTAATTTCATGGAAGTTCCTCTAACAACATTCAGGAAGAACTGTTTCATCGTAGTTGATAAAAATTCTGCTTCCTCATCTGTTTCTGCTGCAATGACATTTAAGCAAACCATCATATATGGCTTTTCCAGATACTTCGAAGGCTTAAAGTTAGCTCGGTAGATCCGGATGGCATCCTCCATCCATCTTGGAGCAAAGTGTGAAGCAAAAACATAAGGAAGCCCAAGCTCTGCAGCCAAATAGGCTGAATCTGTCGAAGAACCAAGAATATAAATCGGAATGTTAGTTTCCACCCCTGGGTGTGCTTTTACATAGCTTTGCTCCTCTAATGGCCCAAAGTATGTCAGCAGCTGCTTAACATCCTCAGGAAATGTATAAACAGAATCATTCTTCGAACGGCGAAGCGCATTAGCCGTCATCATATCCGTTCCAGGTGCCCTTCCGAGGCCAAGGTCGACCCGATCCGGATAAATGGTCGCCATGGTTCCAAACTGCTCGGCAACAACCAAGGGTGCATGGTTCGGCAGCATAATTCCCCCGGAGCCAATGCGAATCGTTTTTGTATGTTCCAATGCATGTTTTATTAAAATTGCTGTGGCAGAACTGACCAGTGTTGGCGTATTATGATGCTCTGCTATCCAATAGCGTTTGTAGCCCATCTCCTCTGTTGCCTGAGCCAGATCTGCAAGATCCTCAATCGCCTGCCTGCTGTCCTTCCCCTCTCGTATCGGGGCAAGGTTCAAAACAGAAACAGGTATTTGTATATTGGTCATTTTATTATCTCCTTCATGAAGAATTGGTTTTATTTTAACAACCGAAATAAATTTAGCAAAATATAATGCTTAGTGTGAGCAAAATGATTGAGGAGGATTTATTTAGATTTGATATGGAGGTTATCTGTGGAAAATCTGAGTCTTTGACGATTTTTGAATTTATGGGTGAAATATTTTAGTCATGAACGATTTCTTCGTTTTATGAGCGAAAGCTTTATTTTAAGAGCGAAATCGCTTTAATGTCCAGCATCAGCTTTTACCCCCGAGCCTTTGTAAGCGAAAAAACCAGCCCCCTTAAAAAGGGACTGGCTCTCAGCTCACTCTTAATGGTTCTTCGTTTTCAACAGAATCATTGCTCTTTGCAGGTTTCTTTTTATTCAAAGCCAGCAGCAGAATCATGCCAAAGATACAGGCTGTACCCGCCCATTGATAAATGCCAAATGGTTCATTCAGCCAGATAACTGTGGTAAATACTGCAGCGAGAGGCTCCAGGCTGCTTAAAAGGCTGGTTTCCGTTGGAGAAAGGGTTTGGAGGCTTTCAATATAGAACCAGAACGCAAGCATCGTTCCAAAAATAATAACGAAAACCAAATATAGATATGCTTCAGCCGATAAACTGCCAAAATCCATTTGCCATGGGGGATGGATAAAGCTCAATGCAGATCCGCCAATGACCATCGCCCAGCCAACCACGACAAGGGAATCATATTCCTTCAGCAGCGGGATGGCATACAAAGTATAAAACGCTAGTGCCACTCCGGATAGAACTCCCCACACAATTGCCGGCGCCGGTACTGAAAGCTGAGAAACAGAACCGTTGGTCAATAGAAAAAAGCATCCCGCTAAAGCAAGTGAAACTGTCACAAAATCCTGTCTTGAAAACACCGATTGTTTCCGTAAAACCAGATAAATGATAATCATAGCCGGTGCCAGGTATTGAAGCAGTGTGGCGACAGCTGCATTGCCATGATGAATGGAAGCCATATAGGTATACTGCACGGCTAGCATTCCAGCCAAGCCAAAGATCAAAAGCATGATGGCTGCCCTTTTATTTTTCCAAACTCCAATTACCTGTGAGCGGTCTTTCAGCAAAAATTGTACGGCTAAAAGAAGAACGCCTGCTGTCAGAAGCCGGGCAGTGACAAGCCAATCAACAGAGATTCCGAATTCCTGAAAAAGCTTTTGGGCAACAGTTCCGCCAACACCCCAAAATGAAGCTCCCGAAATAACCAGCAATAATCCCGTACTCCTTGAACGTCCCTTCATGTTATATTCCACCTTAAATATAATAATAGTGTTATAATAATCCAAATCACGTAATAAAAATAGCTAAATATAATAAAAAAATATAACTATATTGAGGTGGCTTTTTTTGCAGATTAAAGATTTCAAAGTGGATGAAAACTTGAAAGAGCTGACGAGCCACAGGACAGTAGTCATGCCTGTTGCCTGCTACGAAACAAAAATTTCAAATAATATAAATGGCAAAATCCCTTTACACTGGCATGATGAAATTCAATTAATCCTGATTCTAAAGGGCGAAGCGATGGTCCAGATTAATGAGGATAAACTGTCTGTAAACGAAGGAAACGGCATTTTCATCAATAGCGGATGTCTGCATTCGGCCGAGGATTTAAGCGGAGACTGTATTTATATTTGTTTAAATGTCTCCCCTCATTTCCTGCTTCCGCAGGAATTATTCAGCAGCTATATATATCCATACATTCAAGCTACAAATCTTCCTTACATAAGAATTGACCGGAATAATTCATGGGGAAAAAATATTATAGACACCATCGTGGAAATCAACAAATTGATTAATGAGAATTCTCCTTTTTTTGAGATTAACATAACCAGTCTGCTGACATTCATATGGAAGCAGTTAATCAGGAACGGGTTCAAACTGGAATACAGCCAGACTGAAGCTGAAAAACACAAACGAGTGAAGGAAATGCTGAATTGGATCCATCTGCATTATGCTCAGAAGATCAGTCTTTGCGATATTGCGAAAGCTGGGAAATTGAGCAATTCTGAATGCTGCAGATACTTTAAAAAAATTCTAAAAACAACACCGATAAACTACCTGATCAATTATCGCATTCAAAAGAGCCTGCTCCTGCTTCAAGAACCAGACTCGAATGTCACAGAAGTTGGCTTTAAAGTAGGATTTAATAGCACAAGTTACTTTATTGAAAAATTCCGCAAGTCTATGAATATGACACCTTTAGTGTATAAAAAGAAAGAAATGGTAAATGAAATCTAATGGGAACTTCTTTGTTCCATTAGGAGATAGCCAGCTTTTGTCCAAACTGTTCCTGGCCGTGGGATGATATATATGTATTTACTTCTTTAGTCTGGCTGTCTAAATCTAAATAATACTTTTCAAGATTGCCCTGAAAAACAACGTGAAAGTCTTCCATTTCCATAAATTCGTGAGGTGTAATAAGGTTGGGAGGCTTTCTGAATTGAACAATCCCACAGCATTGCAGAACAGTTGCTACAAATTGAGAGCAGAAAAATGCTTTATTTCTTGAGATTTGTTTATTAAACATGATTGCAAATAGACCCAGCAGATTATAGCAGTAATCGTCTTTCTCAGATTCTATCTTATTTATGAATGCTTTAAGCTTGTTCAGCTGTACATCTGTAACAGAACAGCTAATTACTGCGCATCTTGCCTTTCTAAAAAATACCCCTCGGATATTTTCTTTTACAAAACCGCCTATGAATGGATTATTGGCTGTTTTTCTCCCAAAACTGTATACTTCATGTAAATCCGGATCCATTGAGATAGAAGCATGATTATACGGCTTTTTTGTGTAAAGCTTAATAAGGCGGGTCAATAAAGTCCCCGTATCCGTAAGAAGTATATAGATTTTTTGATTAGACATAAAGTATCTCCCTATCAAGAAAATATGATTATATTTCCATAATAAAGATACAATGCCGCTGGAATAAGAAGCCTGCGCTGTATATGGAAATAGGGCCTGAGACTTAGGTTTTCAGAATTCTGATATTTTGGTTACTATCATTCATAAAACCTTTCGAATGAAAATAATTATTGGTGTAGGAAAATGAAGTGAATACCGCGAAATGTTATTTTAGAGAATATGAATTGGGAGGGGTAGATTTTGGAACAAACTATTTTTAAACATATGGAAACGGTGCGAGGCATAACTGAAAAATCGATCAATCGCATTCCTGAAGAAATTTCTGATATCATTCCAGAAGGATTCAACAATAGTATCCGCTGGAACTTCGGGCATATCGCATTTGTTCAGGAAAAGCTGGTCTTTGGAATTTCTGGTGAAGCAATGAAAGTCCCGATGAACTATGAACACTTCTTTGGCGCGGGAACAAAGCCGGCAGATTGGACCGAAACACTGCCTTCTTTCACTGAAATTGCGTCTGTCTTATCCGAACAAAAGCCCCGAATAAAGACATTTCTTCATGGTCGTCTTGATCAAAAACTGCCTAGCCCTTTTATAAACCGCAGTGGAATAACTTTTCACACAACTGGAGAGGCATTTCTGTTCGGCTTTTATCATGAAGCGATGCATATGGAAACCATCAAACGCATCTATCGATCCATTTCTTTTAAATAAGGCTAACAGAAAACGATATTAAAATGCTTTGGGATTCAGCCCGCATAACAAAATGCAAGCTGGATCCTTCTTCATTCTAATAAATATTTCTCCGTATTGCTGCAGCCAAGATTTTAAATCGAACAACCATATACTGCCTGGACATTCAGAGTATATGACATACTATATGAAAGCAAAAAGACTGTTGAGAAAGAAATTTCTCAACAGCTTTGACCAAAACCTTAAGTTCAGTTTACCAAAAACACCTATTTCTCCGTCTTCTGTCATCATCATCATCTCTTCTGCGATCTCTTCTATCATCCTCGACAATAATAACTCTATTGGCACGAATAAATACGTTATCCGCATCAATATCTCTTCTTCTTCTGTCATCACGATCAAATGCACCTGCTACATTATCAAATCTTCTTCCACATGACATTTAAATCACCTCCTTGTCCCTTCTACATTAAAATATGCATTATTTGAAAGAAGGATTGGATAAGCACCCTGATGAAATAATCTATTTTTTAATAGGGGAAAGATTCATTTTTTCGAATAAGAAAATCCTCTGCTGGCTCAGTTCTTATTAAAAAAAAAACCAAAAATATTTTTACCGTAGAATCAATTAAAAATTAAAGTAAATCATTGCATATGAAGATTTTTCGCAATCCTGCAAAGAAAATGGCTCCAGCGAATAGCTGGAACCACCTTAATAATATTACGTAAATTTTCTTTTTAATGAATTTTATTTCCTATTGGCAGCATTCCTAAAATACCAGTAATACTAATCACTTCTCTTAGCGGTCAAGAACGGATCCCTTGCGATCCTCTCTTTATTTACTATTCTATTCCATAAACCTCATTAAATCCCCATGTACAATATTATCAGACAGCCCCAGCTCTTTTCTGGAGATATCCATTAATGGTTCACAGCTATTGATGTCTGTTTCTGCTTCCGATTCACTTTTAAAGCATTTACCGGCTTTGTATAAATAGTCTTTAGCTATGAAACTTCCATCCCGGAAAATAACAGGATGATTGGGATCTCTTGTAAAAAGATTATGCCCGAAGCTGAAATTATCCTCATCACTAATGCCAAGCAGATGAAGGATAGTTGCCCGAATATCGATTTCCCCGCCAATGTTCGAAAACGTTTTTCCTTCCACACCTGGCACGTGAATTATGAGTGGCACACTTTGCAGCTTCATGCGATTAACAATCGTATCTTCCTGCCCCAGCAGCTCCAGAACGCCATGTTCGTATTTGTCCGAGATGCCATAATGGTCGCCGTATAATACAAACATCGTATTTTCATAAAGTCCGCTTGCTTTTAAGTCCTGGAAGAATGTTTTAATGGCTTCATCCTGATATCTAACGGTTGTTACATAACGATTGACTACCATTTCACTAGTGCTTGCTTCAGGTATAAACTGATCTTCCTCCTCCAGCAGAAATGGGAAGTGGTTTGTCAGCGTGATAAACCTTGCATAGAATGGGTTCTGCAGTTTTTCCAGATGCTGAATAGATTGCTGGAAGAATGGGATATCCTTTATCCCGTAGTTCACAGAGTTTTCATCTGTGACCAGATAATCGGCTTTTGAAAAATAACGATTATACCCCAGCGAATCATACATAGCCTCCCGGTTCCAAAACGATGCCTCATTCCCATGGAAAACGGCTGAGTAATAATCCTTATCAGATAAAATATGCGGCAGGCTCCGATAAGCGTTCTCTGTTTTTCTAACAAACGCCGATCCGCTGGATAATGGATAAAGGCCTGTATCAATCATGAATTCCGAGTCAGACGTTTTGCCCTGGGCTGTCTGATCATAGACCTGGCTGAAATAAAAGCTGTCTTTAATAAGCGAATTAAGGAAAGGCGTTATTTCCTGGCCATTCACCTTCTGGTTGATAACAAAATTCTGTGTGGACTCCATGCTGATCAGAACGACATTCATTCCCTTTGCCGCACCAAAGTAATCCGATGGCTTATCTTCATGAGATTGTACATACTCCGCTGAGGCCTCAGCATCAGATGCACTGGCAAAAGCGCGATTGAGCGGGTATGAAGCAGCGATGCCAATATCATACAGATGATACTGATACAAGCCAATATGCTTTACAAGCTGCTGGCGATTATATGATTCCGAAAATAAATGAGGCACTTTGACCATGCCGAGAATGATGGTCATTAATACAAAAAACACACTGACAGCCGCATAAAGTCTTCTTGATTTATTTGTGATCTGCTCATGTACTGATTTCCGTTTTATATAGAAAAGCCAAAAAACGACCAAATCTGCAAATAACAGAATATCCCATGGGCTAATCAATTCAAGTGTGCTTGGACCAATCCCTCCGACATTTTTAAACTGAAAAAGGATCGGAACGGTTACAAAATCTGTATAAAAACGATAATAAAGCAAATCCCCAAAAAGAATGCCCGTTAGAATCAGCATTGTGACAAGAATGGCTGCCGGTTTCACCTTTCGCTTAAAATAAATATGAATTCCCAGAATGACCATAATGGATCCAATTGGGCTTACAAGCATAAATAAAATATCAGTCCAGTTCTCCGGGTGCAAATTAAAACCGATAAAGGACACAATGACCGTCTTGATCCAGATAAAAATGACGGCAAACAAAATGGGTGAAAGCTTTTTAAATAACTTCATAATCATACCGCTTTTCATATTGTTTTTCTAAAATATCTGCCATCATTTCGAGGGATGTCATGACCTTCTGCTCTTCCTGTGCACCCATAAGAGCCAGCTGAACCCAATTTCTTTCAAGAAGGTACACGCTTTCATAGCTTAAAAGAATTCCTTTCTGTTTGCATGTGTCGCCAAATGCCCTGCTCGAAATACTCTGCGGCAAACTGATCGTCAGGATGCCAGGCGAATAATCTTCGTCGCCAAGAACGGAAAATCCGCTGTCTTTGAGCTTTTTTCTTGCTTTTCCAGCCAATAATGTTACTTTCTCAAAATCTATCAGCTTTATGCTCTGTTTTAATGCGTTCACCAGATTGGAAGAATGAGTGAATGGAATGCTTTGATTTTCTTCGTACATCTTTAAGTCCAAGTATCTTGGAACTGTCCTATTCCCTTTAATCTTTTCACGATGGAACACAATCGCCAGCCCCGGAAACGAACCAAATCCCTTTCCGCTGACGGTCGATCCAAAGTATATATCCTTAAGATTCAGCGGAATGATTCCGGCAGTGCTGCATGCATCCACACAAAGCTCTGCACCATGCTCCTGGCATAGCTCCTGAATGCTGCTTATATTGAATACATACCCCGTTGAAGTTTCACAATGCACGGTCCACACCCATTTAATGGAAGGGTTTTCTTTCAGCGTGTATGCTAGTTCTTCGTGAGAAATTGGTTCATTCCACTCTTTTTCAATCGTAAAAAATGACAATTGAAACCTCCTGGCATGATCAATGAGACGATAGCCAAATTCACCATTGGCAAGAATCAGACCATCCCCTTCGATGTTTTTCAACTGTGCAGCCACAAGGTCGTTGGAAAGTGTTCCTGTCCCAACAACTACTTCAGCATATGAGGCACCTGTCATCTTGCACAATTGGGAACGCAAGTCTTTTAAACCGCTGATAAAATCAGAATTACGGTGAGAAACGGCTTCTTTTGCAAAAGCCCTTTTCACTCTTGCATGAATTGGCACAGGCCCAGGCAAAAAAGAGTGCTGTTCGGCTGGTGCTGAATTTCTTGCCATTAGGCGTTTAAAGGCTTTCGTTGAACGTTCAAAATTCTCTTTTGTGAGATACATTGGCTGAAACTGGGCGCCCTCCTCCCCTGTCAGAGGACCAAAAGGCAGAAAACCAATCCGTTTATACAATTTCAGCTGCCTGACAGTGCCCGATATAAGCGCCATCGTATAATTTTTTTCGAGGCAAAGCTCAACAAGCATTTCACAAAGCTGGTAAAAAACACGCGTGCTGCGATACTCTTTTTTGACTGACAGCAGGCGGACCTCACAAAGTTCTCCCTTAACCGGCAAGTATTCTTCGAGATTAGGAAGTTTATAATCAAGTGAAAATGGCCTTTTGGCGCGGATTGCGATCATTCCTGCAACTTCCTCGCCAGCCTTGGCAATGACATATGTATTTTCTTCATGAAATTTATCAATTAAATGCTGATCTTGATTTTGCTTATGCTGAGGAATTTCTTCCACGAATGTCTGATAGTTGAGCTGATGAATTTGTTCGAATTCATTCGGTTCAGATGCGATTTTGCAGATAATATTCACAGGTTACCTCCTATGTTTAGGCATGATGAAATTGGTATGGGAAATCAGGACAATAAAAAGCAGCAGCAAAAGGCCAGCAGGTATTATGAATGAATCACCAATCACCCAGGCTGTTATGGGAATGGAAGCCATGGCGATAAAACCCGATAATGTATACTTTTGCAGAGCTGCATAGGAAATTCCCATCGTGATGGCCATTATCGCTATTGTTATAGGCTCTAAAAACAAGGCCGAAGCCAAGTAGACAACCACTCCTTTCCCCCCGTGGAACCCCAGCTGAATAGGAAAAAGATGGCCAATAAGCACGCAAACAGCACTAAGGATTAATAATCCATTGGCGTCAGACATAAGACCAGTTAAATATAATGCTGCCCATGCCTTTAAAGCATCAACCGCTATAGTCAGCAAGAACCCCTTCTTCCCGAGCGCTCTTCCGGCATTGGTTGCACCTACATTTCCGCTCCCTTTATACCTTATATCCTCTTTTGATAAGTATTTAACCACATAATAAGCCCCTGTTATGCTCCCCATTGAATAAGAAAAGATCATAACTATAAAGGCAGTCAACACATCATTGATCATAAGCACCTATCCCGCCTTCTACTAATTAAACGATCAAAAAGGGTAAAAAGTTTCATATATTTACAAATTAACACCCTTATATAGGATGCTGGTGTTGAATCTCCCCTAATTTTACCATTAAACGAATTGATTACCAGAGCCTGGATTCACAAATTTCCTTTTATAATTATCCGTTTTTTGGAAGATTCATCTCTTTGAAACTTTCATTAAAATAAACAAAAAAATTTTTATGTTGACATTGTTTGTGATTCGCATATAATTTGCATTAAGGCAAAACTTTTTTATCAATCTATAATTCTTGTCCAAAGGACGTTAACTTGCATAAACCAAAAAAAAGATGTTTCACTATAAAACTGCAAGCAAGGGAGAGAAAAATGATGAAAGATCCTGCAATCTCTATTCAAGATTTGTATGTTTCTTATTATGGAAATGAAGCAGTAAAAGGAGTAAGCCTATCAGTTAATACTGGAAATTTGGTAGGAATTATCGGGCCGAACGGCGCAGGAAAATCGACCTTTTTAAAAGCCATGCTAAATCTCATACCAAAGGATAAAGGCGATGTAAAAGTAATGGGAAGAACCATCAAAGAGGTGCGAAAAAATATCGCCTATGTTCCGCAGCGAAATGACATAGATTGGGATTTTCCGATCACAGTGCTTGATGCCGTTCTAATCGGAACTTATCCACATTTAAAACTGTTCCGCCGTCCAAAGAAAAAAGATAAAGAGTGGGCGATTGAATGCCTTCAGCGTGTTGGCATGGAGGAATTCAGCAAAAGACAGATTGGTGAATTATCAGGCGGCCAGCAGCAAAGGGTGTTTCTGGCAAGAGCACTTGCACAAAAAGCAGACCTGTTTTTTCTCGATGAGCCTTTTGTGGGAGTAGATGTATCCAGTGAAGAAACCATTGTCAAAATACTTAAGGAGCTTTGCCGTCAAGGAAAAACCGTTATCGTGGTACATCATGACTTGAGCAAGGCGAATGATTATTTCAATCAGTTGATTTTATTAAATAAAGAATTGATCAGTTTCGGAACCGTTGAAGAGGTGTTTAAGCCTGAGGTGATTGCAAAAGCCTACAAAGGGCAATTTGCATTTATGAATGAGATTGGGGTGTCGTTATAATGGCTTTTATTGAAGCGGTAATGCAGTATGGTTTTCTGCAAAAAGCGTTATTAACATCCGTTATGGTAGGAATTATCTGCGGAGTCATTGGCTGTTTCATTATCCTTAGAGGAATGGCTCTCATGGGAGATGCCATCTCACATGCTGTACTTCCCGGCGTCGCTATTTCATACATGCTGGGGGTTAACTTCTTCTTTGGAGCAGTCATAAGCGGAGTGATCACTGCGCTTGCCATTGGGTTTGTATCCCAGAACAGCCGGATTAAGCACGATACCTCGATTGGCATTATGTTTACAGCAGCATTTGCGTCAGGAATACTCATTATTACCATGCTAAAAAGCAGTACAGATTTATACCATATTTTGTTTGGTAATGTTCTGGCAGTAAGAACATCCGATATGTGGATCACATTTGGCATCAGCCTGGTTGTAATAGCGGCTGTTTACCTCTTTTACAAAGAACTGCTGGTTACATCGTTTGACGAAACGATGGGAGCAGCCTATGGATTGCCAGTGCGTTTCATTCACTATTTCCTAATGACTCTTTTGACGATGGTAACTGTTGCATCCCTCCAGACAGTAGGTATTATCCTGGTTGTTGCCATGCTGATCACACCTGCAGCGGCAGCATACCTGTTAACCGAGCGCCTGTGGGTAATGATTTTCCTTGCAGCTGGAATTGGTGTGGTTTCATCCATCGTGGGTCTATACTTCAGTTTCACCTACAACTTAGCCTCTGGAGCAACGATTGTCATTGCAGCTACGGCAATCTTCGTGCTGGTTTTCTTGTTCTCTCCTAAGCATGGATTGATTTGGAAAGGGCTGAAAGTTAAGAAGAAAAGAGCTTCATTAGTTTAATTTTATAAATAATCAAATGAATTTAGGGGGAAAAACACATGAAAAAAAAAGGCTTTCTGTTAATAGCCGCATCCATTTTTTCCGTGTTATTACTATCAGCTTGCAGCGATGAAAAAAGCAGCAGCACATCTGCAAGCGAAGATGGGAAAGTTCAAGTTGTTACTACCTACTCGATTGTGTATGACATCGTTAAAAATGTAGGCGGAGATTTGGTTGAGGTTCATAGTTTGGCACCCGTTGGCTCCAACCCTCACGAATATGATCCGCTTCCTGAAGATGTCCAAAAAACGACTGACGCAGATGCCGTATTTTATAATGGACTGAATTTAGAGGCTGGCAACTCATGGTTCAATAAGCTTATGGAAACTGCCGGCAAAGATGGCGAAGATGCTCCTGTATTCCTTATGAGCAAAGGTGTTGAGGCCAAGCATTTAACTACAAAGGGAAAAGAAGACGAAGAAGATCCGCATGCATGGCTGGATATTCGAAATGGAATCAAATATGCGGAAAATGCAAGAGATGGACTAATCAAGGTAGATCCAGACAATAAAAACGTATACGAGAAAAACGCGGAAGAATATATTGCTGAACTTCAAAAGCTTCATGACGAGGCTATTGAACAATTTAATGAAATTCCGGAAAATGAACGGGTTCTCGTTACAAGTGAAGGTGCTTTTAAATATTTCAGCGAAGCCTATGGATTCCAGGCGGAATATATCTGGGAGATCAATCAGGAAAACCAGGGAACACCAGAACAAATTACAAGAATTGTAGATATTATCAATGAAAAAGGTATTACAGGATTATTCCTGGAAACAAGCATTGATCCAAGAAGCATGAATTCCGTATCCGATGAAACCAATGTTCCGATCATGGGAAAAGTGTTTACTGACTCTTTGGCAAAGCCAGGTGAAGATGGCGATACTTACATCTCGATGATGGAATGGAATATTAAAACCATTAAAGAAGGTTTGACTCAGTAGATAAATTCTTGAAACAGAATAAGTATTTGGCCGGTCTGGAGATATTTGATTCTTATCGTTACCCTTCTCTTAGCCTTTTAGCAATGAAGAGCACGATTCGTTCCTATTTGTACCCCTTAGCTCATTGTTTTGCCTTGGGGGGCACGATGCCAGCACTATGTGACCCCCCTCTTCCGGCATTTAACCGGCACACTTTACTCAGATTACTGTCCCTTATCATTTCTAAGTAGGTGAACATGTGATCCCCATTAGTACAAAGAAGTATATTCTGGAGATTTATCTATTACAAGAAGCACATGGACATGCGACCATTTCCGGCATAGCAAAGGAACTGGAGATAACAGTATCAGCTGCCTCTAAAATGGCAGCAAAGCTTAAAACAGACGGTTACATCCACTTTCAGCCCTATGGAACCGTTACACTGACCAACCAGGGATTAGAAATTGGCAAAAAACTCATCCAGAATCATCAGATCTTAATGGAGTTTTATAGAGTAATTGGGATTGAAGAGAAACTGATTCGGCAGAAAGTAAGAGAAATTGAGATGCATATAGGGACGGATGTTGTATTAAAAATTAAATGTTTTATAGAAGAAAATAAGAAAAACGCTTGAGACGTTCATTGAACATCCAAGCGTTTTTTTTGCACTAAAAGCTTGTTCATAAATAGAGACAAGATTACATTGATGAAGGCTAAAAACTAATTTAAAAAACCAATGCTGATGAAGATAAATACGATTATTGCAATCCCCTCTCAGATGAGGTTAAAACCTTAAGGCCTGTACCCGTATGCAAAAGAAAATAAAAAAAGGAAAAACATAAAAAGAAAAGCTGATGGAATCAGACTTATCAGAATAAGAATTTTAGCCTTCTTACTTTGCACCTTAGTAAACCACTTAAAATAAATGAAAATCAGGATAGCTGCAAGTGGAAGGAAAAGGTAATTTGTGATTGTGTCAACCCATCCTGAATTTTGATCCCAATAGGCATCAGGCACTGGCAATACTCCTTCGAATTCCTTATCAATCCTGTTTTTTACAGTAATAAAATAATAAGAAACCACTATATAATAGGTCACGATTAAGCTTTTTACCCACCAATATATATACTTGCTGAAAACCACTATGATAAAAATGAGCAGCAGTGTGATGAAAAAGCCTGTGTATTGTTCCATTTAGGAAAATACTCCTCTCTAACTATACTAATACTCTAAAAAATGACTATTACCCTTTTCATTGGTTCTTTTCGCAGGATCCCTCCTCTCAATCAAGCATGCTTGATTATCCAAACAGAGAATATTCCAAGGAAATAACAGAAATACTTTCCTGAACACATCCATTTGCTTCAAAAACTTTTCTCATTGGGACATTTTCTGCTCGAGTTGCACCTAGATATCTTTTAGCATCAAAATCATACTGCAATCTATGCAGCCCTATTGAATACAGGTTCTTCCCAAGCCCTTTTCCTCGAAAATCGGGGTGAATACCTATCCAAAACATTCTTCCTTCAATTTCAAATGCTCCAAATTATTATAAACCTTCAATAATACGAATAAGAAACTATAATGTTTCAGAAGAATATAAAAAAAGTGGGAATATTGTAATTTCTCCTAACAGGTATACAGACAACATTTCGGAAATTTTGTAAGCTATGCACAATTACAACACAAATAGCCGATTCTGAATCATTAATCATGGGGAAATTAGGTTCATATGTTCCCATCCTAAAGGTGAAATGTGTGGAACTAATTTTTCTTTTAAAACATTATCTTTCTTAATTTCCTTATCACTTCACCTAAATAGACAGTATTCCAGATCTTATTGCATTAGAATAGCATTTGAATTAATTCAAAGGCCATTTTTTTAATATTAATCTTCTTTTTCAAACCATTATATATGCTGTGCAGTAACCGAACGCTCACATTCCAAAATACCTGCCGGCGGCCCTTCATACAGGATTTCTCCTCCGCCTGCTCCGCCATCCGGACCTAAGTCTACGATCCAGTCACTGTTGCGGATTACATCTAGATTGTGTTCAATGACAATAACGGTATTGCCCTTTACCACCAATTTATTTATGATTTGAAGAATATTAGAGACATCGGACATATGTAATCCAGTCGTAGGTTCATCCAGTATATAAATGTTCCCTTTCGTGTTCAGCTCCTTTGCGAGCTTGAGCCTTTGGCATTCTCCGCCTGACAGGGTGTTCAGCGGCTGTCCCAATGACAGATAGCCAAGTCCGACTGTTTCAAGGCTTTTCAGCTTTCTTTGAATGTCCTTTGCATCAAAAAACTCCACAGCATCTGCTACTGGCATCTCCATTACTTCCACAATATTTTTGCCTTCGTATAAATATTGGAGAACATCTTGTCTGAAACGCGTGCCATGGCATTCACTGCATTCCACTTCTATTGTATCCATAAAAGACATATTGATTTCCACAGCTCCAGTCCCGCCGCATGTTGGACAAGCTCCAGTCGAATTGTAGCTGAATAATCCGCTTTCTACCCCGTTTGCATCTGAAAATGCTTTACGAATGGAATTCATAATGCCAGTGAAAGCTGCTGGATTGGAACGGATATTGGCGTGAACAGGGCTTTGGTCAATTCGTATTGCTTCCGGAAAATCCTTTGCAAATACATCGTTCACTAGCGTGCTTTTACCAGAACCCGCTACCCCTGTAATGACAGTGAAAACACCTTTTGGCACAGAAAGACTGACATTTTTCAGATTATGAAGGCTGCTTTTTTTGCTTTCGTGAAACTCAGAAACCGGTCTTGGTTTTGGATTAATTTCTGTTTTACGGCTTAAGCAGCTGGCAGTCAGTGTATCAGAAGATAAGAAGTCCTGATAACTGCCGGTAAAATGGATTTCCCCTCCATGGGTCCCCGCATGAGGGCCTACGTCAACAATATGATCGGCAATTTGGATGACGTCCGGGTCATGCTCCACCACCAAAACGGTATTTCCCCTGTCGCGCAATCTGACAAGCAATTCATTTAACCGGTGTACATCCCGCGGATGAAGGCCAGTGCTCGGTTCATCAAATATGTACATTAATCCCGTTAAGTTACTGGATAAGTATTTCACCATTTTAACCCTTTGCGATTCACCGCCCGATAAAGTAGGAGTTTCCCTTGTCAGGTCCATATATCCTAATCCAATATCACAAAGGTTCTTTAATCGTTCCATTATACCGTCCACGATTGGTTTCGCTTCTGATATTGCAATCTTTGGAAGGGTTTCGATTAGTTCATCCAATTGCATGGATGTCAGGTCATAAATGGAATAGTCCTTTATTTTGGATGAAAGCACCTTTTCATTGTATCTTTTTCCTCCACAGGAAGGGCATTCAGTCATGGTGCTGAAATTCTTCAGCAATTTCTCTCCTGCTTTTGAAGTCTCTTTGTCCCTTTTCACATTCTGACGCATAAATTTGACGGCAAGCCCTTCATAGGTTGCATTCATATCATTATTCATATAACTGACCGTTACTTTTTGCGGTTCTGCATAGACAAGCTTATTAAATTCCTCGCCGGTATACTCTTTAATCTTTTTATCAATATCGAAGAAGCCAGATTCCGCATACGCTTTCCATTGCCATGTACCCGCTCCAAAACCCGGAAGAAGAATAGCACCTTCATTTAAGCTTTTTTCCTTATCAAGGGCAGCATCAAGATTTAAGGTTATTATTCTCCCAATCCCTTCGCATTTCGGGCACATGCCGATTGGATCATTAAAAGAATAAGCGTTGCCATAACCAATATGAGGTTCGGCAAACCGTGAGAATAATAGGCGCATAAGAGGATTAATATCTGTTGCTGTTCCTAGTGTAGATCGGGCATTCCCGCCAAGCCGCTTTTGATCGACCACGACGGCTGTAGAAAGATTGTTGATTTCATCTGCTTCCGGACGGCTATATTTTGGAAGATAAAGCCGTTGAAAACTGGTGTAGGTTTCATTTAATTGGCGGCCTGCTTCCTGGGCGATCGTATCACAATACGATGGATGACTTTCCAGAACCGGAGACTCCAGTAAAAATGGTGATCTTCCCTTTTGGAATCTGCAGATCAATATTTTTCAGGTTATTTTCTCTGGCATTGACAATTTCGATGAATTCCTGCTTCACACAATCAACTCCTTTTGAAATCACTTTTCATATGTATGAAATTTGCGCGGAGAATAACCATACCAGCAGCGGAACCTAAATTGCAACAATATTCACTAATTAAATTTCAAGCGGAGCGTTTGGAAAAAGTAAAACTTCAAAAGGAAAAGTCGAATGAGAAAAAATCAAAATAAAGTGTTACTAATCTTTTTCCCCATGGGGGATTTTTTTTGAAATTATATTAAGCACTAGCTTCCTATTCAACAAGGTCACAATACCCAAAGGGTGAACAAAAAAATGCGTTCCTGTTCATCGCACAAACGCATTTTTTCTTAATGGAAATGGTTGGCTTTCATTTCGTCAGCTTATTTTACCTTATTGATTTACTCTTTGTTTTTCCTCATTAAAATATTTTCATCAATCTTTCGATATATTTCTTCTAGTTGATCATTATCCTTTAAGATATTTTTCATGTTTTCTTCCACAAGTTTATGAAATGTTTTCTTTTTCATCAAGGCCATCCTTTCTAAGCTTGCTGCCATAATCAGCAGGTTTCCTTTAACAACAAAGCTTCCGAGACAAACTTTTTAATTTCCTCTTCGTCTTCCGGTTCCGGATTAAACTCTATTTTCAGAGGATTCCCGACAACAGTTCCTCCCTGTTCTTCAATAAGTTTTTTAAGCTGATCAAGGGCTCCGCAAAATTCAGGATAGGAGGTGTCTCCTGATCCAAAGATGGCAAAGGGATGCTTTTCAAGGTCCAGCTGTTCAATTTCTTCAATCATATCGAGACATTCATCCGGATAATCCCCATCTCCCCATGTATACATTCCAATAAAAGTAAGATCATAGTTTAGTAATTCAGAAGCGCTTTGAACACTCATAAAATCTTCTAAATAGACATCATGATTTTGATCTTTCAGCTCCCCATCGATTATATCCGCAATCGCCTCTGTGTTTCCCGACATACTTGCATAAAATACGCCAATTTTCATTCCTCTTCACTCCTATCAATGAACTAATGCTGATGCCTCATATCTGTGGGTGATCCATTTACTTTCTCTGTGTGAACAGATAAAAAGCTGGTCTTCATAGCCCGCACCTCTGAAACCATGTCCAGCCACAGTTTCAATGGGAATCAGGGACATGCTTTTCTTATGGATTTCGTAGATTCTTGAAAAACCGTCTTCATCCTGACTCGTCGTGGCATATATCTTTTCATTCGCTTCAAAAATATCCAGGAAAGCTCTCTCTGATATAGGCTGCTGACATACAAACCATCTATTTGTAAAAGGATTTAGCATTTCTACCGTTCCCTTACCGGACCGGGCGTTTCCTTTTGCAATGATGAGAGTGTCATCATCTTCTCTATAAATGGAGGAAATCATCGAATGTTTTTCTTTTTTTATCAGCTGTAATTCTTTGCTTCCAACATAATATCTCCATAAGCCTCCATATTGGGAGTTAATTTGTGTGCCAATATAAATGCTCCCCTGATGATATAGCAGTGATCGGATAAGGGGCTTATGGGACTTATTCTTAAATGGACTAATGACAGACCAATCCGAACCAAAATTTTTCGATATATAAAGGCAGCTGCCGCCATGGGTCACGATGAACCCCCTGTCGTTACCGGTAATATCCCAGAGCCGCTGGGCTGTTGGAAATGACGTCTGACTCCATTTTTTCCGCTGCAGATCGTACCGGATAATAGTGCCATTGTCTCCGATTCCGAAAATAAAATGACCTAATTGCACAAGCTTGTATATATTCTGTGTTAATCCATATTGCAGGAACCAGTCTCCATCTTCAAAGGAATAAATGCCCGCCTGCTTTACTGCTACCATAAAAGGGAGCTCTGATGTTGAAAGCACTGCTGTGGAGCCCTTGTCAAACATGTTCCACCTCTCTTTTTTTCATTACCCACTCATAGGCAGATTCGGCAAATTGCTGACACTCAAGAATTTGATCATCTGTTTCAGGATTGAGTTCTATTTTTAACCTATGCGGGTAAACAAGAGCTCCTCTTTCATTCAATTTGTCTGCAAGCGTATCCACTGCTGCACAAAATTTAGGATAAGCATGATCACCAGAACCAAAGCACGCAGCATGTATTCCTGTTAAATCGTGATCATTCATTTCTTCAAAAAAATCCTCAGCTTCATAAGGAAGATCGCCATCCCCCCATGTATAAGCACCAATGAAAATACAATCATAGGCAAGGATACTATGTACACCTATCATATCCAGGCTTTCTATATCCACTTCACATCCTTTTGAGATTAGAACATTTTTCAGAATAGAAGCCATATCTTCTGTATTGCCTGACATACTTAAATATCCAATGAAAGCCTTCATTTCACAGCCTCCTAATTGATAACTATTTTCAATTACTGTTAAACTGATAATAATTGATAATGATTATCAATGTCAATAGTTATTTTAATCTTCGTGACCTTTTTCATATTTAAAGAAATAACCGAGTTGTGAATTTCTTAATGAATGAGTCAAAATGCCCCATTAGCAACTGAGGATAATCTTGGGTTTTTAAAAGCATAGATTAGCTGTATAAAACCCCCAGAAAATGCACATCTTATGCCTGTTTCATTAATCAGAGACTTGGGGTGTGCATGGATGGAATGGTTTGGCAAAAGTCATAAGTCATTCAATTTTGAGATGTTTTCTGCCAGTCATCTTGTTACTTTAGCGATCTTTTTACTTATTTCATGTGCTATTTTCCGATACCGGAAAATGTTGAATGGTGATGGATGGAGAAGGTTTGAAATTGGAGCAGCAATTTCTTTGATTTTGAACGAGATTTTGAATCACGGATGGATGATGATGAATGGAGTCTGGAAATTGGGCCGGTCCCTGCCATTGGAGTTATGTAATATCGGCCTTTTACTATGCATCCTTTTACTATTGACCAGAAAAAAAATTATTTTTGAACTATTATTTTTTATTGCAGTATTGGGTGCCACTCAAGCTATAGTTACGCCTGCGTTAACATACGACTTCCCTCACTTTCGCTTTATTCACTTTTTCTATGCACACATGATGGTGGTATGGGTAGCCTTATATTTCTTGTGTGCCAGGAAGTATTATCCAACATTCCATTCAGTCATAAAGCAAATCGTATTTATCAATCTGCTTCTGCCAGCAATCCTGCTGATTAACAATCAATCAGATGGGAATTATTGGTTTTTGCGTCATAAACCTAAAACCCCAAGTTTTTTTGACATCCTGGGTCCCTATCCATGGTATATATTCACGTTGGAAAGCTTATTGGTTATCCTGAGCTTAATCGTATGGTTCATTTTGAAGAAATGGGAGAAAAGCCATGAAGAACGAACGGGTCTGAATTAAGACAAAAGAAAAACTGCCTGAAGATAGCAGCTTTTCTTTTACATAATCTTCCATTACGCCCGACCTCATGAGGGGAAATTTCATTTATGCCTATGGAAAAGATGGAATATACAAGCGAAAAACAGAACAATAAAGCTAACGCTCGAGCGCTAGCTTTATTGTCATCTATTCATTTTAGATGGCCTTTGCCATGTAATATTCCAATTCCTCTTTAAGCCTGCAGGTTTCGCTAAGCTTTCTGCTGTTATCTGCAAAAGAATCTCTGTCCCCTGCTTCCAGATCCTGATCAATTTTATATTGAAGATAATTGATTTTCAGATCTATATCCAATTGTGAGGATATACATTCATTTATGAAATATCTCTCTATATCCTCGATAGCCATGTAAAATGCCCGCTGACCGTTAACCACTACAAGCGCATACCAGCCCAGCATTGTGTATTTACGCTCAGGAGTGACCTCAATTAAATCTCCCTTTTGAATATTTATGATATTCACATGATCAGCATCTGGGCAAAAGCAATCGATTTGATGGTCAAAATGATCTATTGCGATATAAAGTTCACTCATTTTTCAACTCTCCTACATGTCATATTCAGCTGCCTCGATAAGATCCAAACCGCAGCAAGGGCATTGGGCATCGTTATTTTCTTCAGCTTCCTTATCTGCCATATAACCGCACCAGCCGCAAATGTGATGTTCAATCGACTTATATCCCTCCCTCAGATTGGAATATTATTATGTAAACAAAACTGAGTGATAATGATTATCATTGATATAAATATATTAAATGAAAATGATTATCATTGTCAAGGTAATAGAATAGCAGATTTTAATATAGTAATCAGTTTGAAGGTTTATGGCGACTGATTTTCTATGGGCTATTGAATTTTCGTCTTCATGAACCTCTTATGGCGACCATTTTTCCTTGAGCCTTCGATTTTTCGTCGTCATAGTCCTCTTATGGCGACCATCTTTCTATTAGCCTGAATTTTAAGTCGCCATGATTTTCACAGCTATTACAAAAACCCCTGTTCACGATACTGTCACAATCCCCCTAAACCACCCTGTCCTTCTCCCCTCTTCATTTGTATTTAGAAGATTAAAGGGTGGTGCAATTAAATGAAATTGAAATCAGGCAGAGTTGAGCAGTTTGAACAGTATTCCCAGTTTAAGAGCCTTCAGGAGTTTAATGCGCATTTGGAGATGTGGCTTGCGGTGTATAAAGACAAGTTTTCAAAGAGTGAACTGATTGGTTTAAAGAGGCTGGTTCGTTTTGCTGCGAAAATTCCCGGAGTATCCAATGCTAAAATCGGCACAGTATTAAAAGCCATTCACGAAGAATATAGCGGAAATGGCATTTCGCGATCCACATTTAAAAGAATGATTGCTAAAGCATTAAAGTCAGGCATTATTACTGTACTTGAAACAGAGAGAAAAAACGGGTCCCAATCCAGTAATTTATATGTTTTTAATCGTTTTCCCAAGTGTGAACCACCCAAGAAAGAAAAATTGGACCACCCTAATAAAACTATCAATCTTTCTAAAGCTAATAAGAATCAAAAGAAAAATAAACGTAACGATAACGTCCTTGATCATACTTTTACAAGTGATCGGGTTCCAGAAGCTTTCACCAGCACTGTAAAATATTTTTTCCCGGAAGTAAATCAAATTGAGGAATTTTGGAGAATGGCCACCTTTGCAGCATATAAGAATAATTGTGAACAAAATGTGAAAGGTGTGTTGGAAACAGCTATCCATGCTTTTAAACAGCTGATTAGAAAGATGAAAACCAGCGCCATATCTAAGCCAATCGCATATTTCTATGGAATCGCGACGAAGAAATTTGAAGAAAGGTACTTTGAGGAATTGTTAGAAATGGGATTTTTGGCCGAAAATGAGGACCCCTTCCTAAATTTTTTTTACAAAAAATAAAAAAACATGCTTACTGCCCGTTAGTTGGGAGTTAGACCCTCTAACTCCGGACTTAGACCCCTTAACTTCGGAGTTAAGGGGGTTAACTGCCCTATTTACGGCTTTTTCCCGATTCGCAAAAAAATTAGTTTCAAGCTATGTTTGAGCTACCCGGGAATACATAAAGAGCGCGCTTTCCTTGAAGGGATTTTTTCATGGAGAGTTTTGAAGAGTTAGCAGTGAAATATAAGCCGATGATTCATAAAATCATTCGTAGCCTGAACATCTATAAAAACAAAGATGACTTCTACCAGCTGGGTTTGATCACATTATGGCAGGTGTGGAAAAATTATGACGCTGATAAAGGGACCTTGGCTTCCTATGCTTACAGTATGATAAAAGGGAAAATTATGAACGAATTAGCGAAACAAACACAACAAAGTGATCGATATCTCTATCCTGAAGAGAATTTTTGGGACTTCATTGAAGATACCTCACTGTTCCCCAGCACAGATTCCACTCAAGAGCTTTTTAACAAATGCAGAATATTATCTGCCAATCAAATGAAATGGCTTCAATATACATTATGTGAGCAGATGTCTGTCAAAGAAATAGCTGAAAAAGAACAAGTCTCCATTTCAGCGGTCAAAAACTGGCGGCATGGTGCGCGGGAAAAGTTAAAGAAAATAATGAAACATAACCGTTGTTTAGAATATTAACCCTCTTAATAACATTTACCCTGTCCTTATCGCCCTCCAAAACGTATATAGAAGGTGAAAGGAGGTGATCGAGATGGCACAGGCAATTATCACTGATTCCAAACTTCGCCTTGTTTTTGAAACAGGTATTAACGAGCAGGGCAAACCGATTCACAAATCAAAAACCTATAGCAGCGTAAAGCAATCTGCTACAGCAGACCAGCTTTTCACAGTTGGACAAGCTATCGCTGGCCTATGCAGCTATCCATTGGCTGAAATTAATAGAAATGACAGCTTCGATATAGTGGGCTAATCATTCTATAAAAACTACTAAAATATAAGGGAGGGAATATAAAATGGCTAAATCATTAGAAATGACTTTCTTATCAGAAATGGGCAAGCCAACGAAACTATCCGTTGATAACCCTATCGAACCGATTGATCCTGCAGCTGTAAAAGCAGCCATGGAACAAATCATAACTGTCAATGCTTTTGACGGAAATGGCGGCGATTTGGTTTCAGCGGAAGGCGCCAGATTAGTTGAGCGCAATGTTACTGATTTCGAATTAGTATAAGGTGCAATGGCCGGATTCTTTGGAACCCGGCCATTTTAATAATACGGGTATAGTTTAGTCCCCGGAAAGGAGCAACTGCCATGGAACAGATGGTCACATTGATCAGCGAGCTCGGCTTCCCGATCGTTGTCACGCTTTTTCTGCTGAACAGGATTGAAGCCAAACTTGATGTTGTGGTGTCGTCCATTCAGGGATTGCCGGATCGGCTTAAGGAATAGGCTTTTATGGCCCCCTCCTCTTTTGTTAAGGAGGGGATTTTGTAATTTTCTCAGATAAAACTAGTACAGTTACCAGATTTAAGAGCGTTTAACTACCATTTTCTTTGCACTCTCCTATTTTTGGTCGCTATTCCCCTTGATTAACTACCATTTTCTTTGCACTCTCCTATTTTTCGTCGTTATTCCTTTTGATTAACTACCATTTTCTTTGCACTCTACTATTTTTCGTCGTTATTCCCTTTGATTAACTACCATTTTCTTTACACTCTACTATTTTTCGTCGTTATTCCCTCTGATTAACTACCATTTTCTTTGCACTCTACTATTTTTGGTCGTTATTCCTTTTGATTAACTACCATTTTCTTTGCACTCTGCTATTTTTGGTCGTTATTCTTTTTGATTAACTACCATTTTCTTTGCACTCTACTATTTTTGGTCGTTATTCCTTTTGATTACCCACATACTCTTTGTACTTTGTTTTTTCGTCGTTATTTCTCTCAATTAACTACCATTTTCCTATGCCCAGCTTGTTTTTCGCAACTGCATTTATGTACCCTTTTTCCTCACTTGTTAAATTTTTACAGCAAATCACCGAAAAAGTCTCAAAAAAATAAAACTGCCGAAAAGTCTCGGCAGCCTTGATTGCATTTATCTTTTCAATGCGTCATACTGTTTCAATATTTCTTTGGCAAGCTCGCTTGATTCTTCAAGTCCGCATACTTCTTTCAGCACATATGGCACTCCGCTTTCTTGGATCAGGTCCTGGAGCTTGACCGCTTCTTCATCTTCCCTGTTATCAAACATTAGGGCAGCAGCAATGGCTTTCGCCAGGTTTGTGTAAGATAATCCTGCTTTTTGGGCCTGCAGTGCCGGGCGAACCAGTCTGTCATCAGGGCAAAGCTTTCTTATTGGCGAATTACACTTGATTCACCCCTTATCAATTAACGTCTAAAATCATCATCACCCTAACTCTCCGGGCATTGGACAATACCATTCCACTGTGCAAACTTTATCTTTGCTCGAGTTCTGGAATTCAACCAAAAAGGAAGAAACTTCCGGTCTCTTCCCTGACTTATTCATTATACTTATAGCTATTGAAATTAAACATCTGAACCTTTACATGGATATCAGTAAGAGAGTTTTCTTCCAAATAAAAATTGCCTGTTTTTTTTAGTTCTGCGAATTTCTCAGGATGCATGCGAAACCACTTTTCCCCGGCATTAAGATAATCAATTTTGTTTTCTATCCCATCCAAATAGAGTTTTCTTAGTTTTGTCTTTATCTCCTCTTCGACCAGGATTGTTAATCTGTCCAAAGAAATGTCCTGTACTTTTTCAAGCATATCAGCACGGACTGATAATTCAACTGAGAATTTTGGAGCTGCTGAGTCTTTTTCATACTGAATTTTCAGCTTTGGACTTTCCAGCTTTACTGCTGCAGCCAATTTACCCTCATCTTCGATTCTTTGATCTAGAGCAATATATTTTTCCAGCAGCCAGTCAAGAAATAAAGAATCTTCAAATGCCAGTTCCTTTATATATTTTCTGTTTTGAAAAACTGTATAACCATCAAAATATAATACCGGATAATCCTTTTCAGCCTTCCAGCTTGTTTTATCAATTTTTACTGAAGGCAGTTTCGCTGCATTCATTGGTTCATAATATTCCCGCAGAAAATTCATTAAAGCCACTGGCCTAATTTCATTTTGTGTAACCTCATAGGTTTCTTTAATAAATAAAATCGTATACATGGCTGGATAATTAAAAAGGGCATTAATATTAAAAACCTTTTCTATATCTTCATCCGTTGTGACAATTTGAAGCGTTGGCCGAATAGACCGGTTTCTCCCTACCTCCTCCACCACTTCTTTAAATTTGTGCTGAACAATCCGGTTTGAGATGACAAGAGTCTTTACATGACCAAAATATAACGAAGGCTCGGATTTTTTATACAGCTTCCTTACCGCCAGGTTTAACGTTTCCCCTTTTGCTGATGCCACAAATATAGGGACAGGCTCTGCAGATTTTCCGCCTTCCTGCTTCGCAACATTCATAAAATTTAAGCCTTGGAGATAAACTGTATATTCATCTTGTTCTTCATCATAATCCATTCCGAATGATACAATATAAGTTAGATCTTGTATATTTTTTATGCCGGAGCAGCCTGAAAGCATAACACAGCATGCTGCGAACATCAAAAACACCTTTTTGGCCATTATTTCTTCCTCCTGGTGGGATCGTCAGGACTTGTGGAAGAGGTACGGTATTTATAAAATTGTACAGGCAGCAACAAGAATGCCTTTATGCTTTCTCTCCAGCTAATTGGAGCCAAAGATGAAAGATATGGAACTCCAAACGATGAAAGCGTCGAAAAGTATAAAATAGTGAGAATAAAGCAAATAATGACCCCAAACAAGCCTAAAAAAGTACTCATGATAACAACAATGAATCTAACAAGGGTTATGGCAGAACTAAGGGACGGACTCACAAGCGTAAAGGATGATATATAAGTTACCGCCGCAACAACCAGCATGGTTGGAGAAGTTAATCCCGCCCTTATAGCTGCATCTCCGACAATTAAACCTCCCAGCACTGCCACTGTCTGCCCAATGGCTCTCGGCAGCCTGATTCCTGCTTCATTAAAAAGTTCAAACAAAAGAAGTATGATGAACATTTCAATTGGCGCACTCAAAGGCAGACCAAATCGGGACACTGAAATAGTGGCAACCAGCAGATAAGGAATCTGTTCGATATTAAAGGCAGAAAGGGCGATCCATACCCCCGGTAAAAAACCAGATACCGTTATCCCAAGCATCCTTAAGATTCTTTCCATACTTACAAACGCATAATTAATGTAATAGTCTTCAGGCGATTTAGTCTGCAATAATAAACTGACTGGAGCATAGGTAACGGTAGGATTTCCATCCACCAGAATGGCGAACCTCCCCTGATTCAGTGCCTGAACGATAAAATCAGGACGGCCGGTATAATCAAGGCTTGGGAATATCGAATAGGGGCGATCCCCTATTAAGGAGTCGAGTTCATGGATACTCGTCAAGATGTCTAGCTCAACCTTCCCAAGCCTTTCATGAATCTCTTCAAGTACACGCTTATCAATGATATCTTCTATATACATAAGCGCCACTTTCGTTTTACTCCGGTTTCCAATTGTATATTTTTCAACACATAAAGTGCTGGTATTAAGCCTTCTGCGAATTAAGGATATATTGGTCTGCAGATCTTCAACAAATCCATCCTTTGGCCCTCTAATAGAAGTCTCAAGCGCTGACTCTTCAGGCTGCCGTTTTGGAAGGTTTGCTGCCTTAATGCTTAGCAGGGCCTGATCAGCCAGGAATAGAAGATTGCCACCAAAAAGCAATAAGGACAAGTCATCAATTGATTTTTCCGTTACCAGGTCCGCTTGAAATAAAGTTCTGAGCTTATTTTTTGCCAAGCCATCCTTCTCAGCAGCAAGCATGGGCAGGATATATTTATCCAAATATTGGGTATCAGCCATGGTATCGAAATATAAAATTTCAAACTGGTCATTTTCTGTTACATGGAATTTGCTCACAAAATCGCTGCTTTTGCAAAATTGATTTTTTAACTCTTCTGCCTTTGCGCAGCCATTCTCTTTATATTGAGGATTGTACTTTGGAGTTCTTGTTCTTGCCATGTTTTTCATCCCTTTTCTTCAAAACTAATACAATCAAGGCAGACAAAAGGATATACAACAGAAAAAACGCCATGCTCACTGGCAGATAATACTTATAGATAAACTGATAAAAAGCGAAAGTTTCGATTTTTAAATTTATTAACGCAAATAAAATGAGGTATAAAGAAAAGACCAATTTGGGTTTCAAACGATAATGTTTCATTTTAGCTGAAAAAAAAGCACCTACTAAATACATAAATAATCCAATTCTGATTAATGCGCCGCTCAGCCACTGATATAGGGCGAGAAAATCCAAATGAGAGATGTACTCTCCAATGCTTAAGACCCTCCATTGTTCATGGGCAGGATAAAGGTATTTTGTCGCTTCAACAGGCCCAAATTCCATGATCGAGGCTGTGAGCGGCCCCAAGATTAATCCTGTCAAAATGGTTAAAAGTAAAACTAAATGCTTATATTTAAATTTTTTTTCTGAAAATGGCTGCAGTAATATTATGATGTAGACCTCAAGCAGCCCAGAGAGCGTATAAAACATTCCGCTTACTATAGGTTCAAGCCCGTCTGCAAACAATGGGAACAATAGGCTGGGGTCCTTCAGTCCGGTGTTTGTAATGGAAATAAATACACCAAAAAGCATAACAAACGGCAGCAGCACTCCGCTGGTTATTGCCATATATTTCACACCGGCAAGGGTCATAATCAAGCAAACGATTATTAAAATGATATTAATCATTAATACAGAAGCATCTGCCAGAAAATATGCATTTAACCAAATCATTAAGTCCCTGAATGTTACAATGGAGCTTGTTATTAAAAAAATAATAACAGGAACCGATAAAAGAGCGGATACTGTCCTTCCAAGACGGTGTCTCAGCATAGAAAAAAAACCACCATCCGATGAATTTTTTAGGATATAGTAAATTAGCCACATAAAAAACAGTGAGATCGGATAAGCTGCAATCACACTCAGCCAGCTGTCTCTTCCAGCAGCAGACAGTAAATTTGGGATCAAAATGACATGATTAAGCAAACCTGTAGACAAAATGATCAATAAATATAATTGTCTCGGAATTAAAACCTTTACTAAATTTTGCATATTATTCTCCAGCTATTAGTTTTATTAAATATACTTACCAGACTAGAGCAATTTATGTATTCAGATTCTATCCCAGATTAAAGAAAGGATGAACGAAAGCGAATGTCCACTGACCGCTTTTGTTTCATCCCTTTTTTTTAATTTCCGTGCTGATGCTCCTCAGCTGCCATCGCATCTGCCTTCGTTTGTTGCACAGTACCAAATGGATGCTGAGGCGGTGCATAAATAGAATATAACTTAAGAGGCTTGCTGCCTGTATTAATGACGGTATGGTATTTTCCTGCAGGGACGATGATGGCAAAATCGTCTGCTACTTTCCGCTGAAAATCTAACCGATCCTTGCTGTCACCCATCTGTACAATCCCTTCCCCCTCTTCAATTCTTAAGAATTGATCAAGTTCAGGATGAATTTCCAAGCCGATATCCTCACCGGCATTAATGCTCATCAATGTCAGCTGCAAATGCGGCCCTGTCCAAATAGCCGTCCGGAATGTATTATTTTGTTTTGTCGCTTCCTCTATATCAACGACAAATGGCTGCGGGCCATAATCTGTAATTCGCTCAGTTAATGATACTAGTCGCGCTGCATTTTCCTGCTCCCCTGTCATAGCCCAAATGAACACATTTTGAACCTGTGGAAGCTGAGAAAGTGCGGAACCTCTTTGATACTCCTGGAAACCTTCCATTTCCAATTGATATGCCCTATGCAAGCCCTCACGATAATGTTCAATGGCTACATCGCCAATCTGATACTCTGGCTGCGTTCCAGTTAAATTGTAATAAAGATTGCAAAAATGGGTTAAATGAACTTTCTTTCCTTCGATAGCCTGAATAATATTTTGTTTATGCTCTTCATTAGGGGCTTGTTCTGCAAGCTGCGTGTATAGCTCAAGTGCCGAAGCTTCCCTTTTGACTCCTTCAAGGACAGTTTCACAAAGCTGCTGAAAATGATTCTGATTGCTTCTTAACATGTCGTCAATATGATGCACAGGTGAATTTACATAAGGGTAAAATGGATAGGAATACGCATTTGGATGATACATTTCATGTCATTCCCTTCACAGATTAATCAACACATCATATGCCTATGAAAAGTGAATGTACCTTGCTTTTTCAAGTTGGGCTTATGTACTGCTTTATGGACGAATAAAAAACCAGTCCTTTCCTTTTAAAGGACAAGACTGGTTTTTTTTGATCATATTATTTCTTAGGAATTTCACAGCCGTCATCATCACAGATCATACCGTCTTTGTCATTTGGAACAGTAATCTCATCCTCTGCAATGATCTTTTGCAATGCTTGTACAAGCATCTCAGTTGGCTGTGCCCCGCTAAGAGCGTACTTTTTATTAATAAGGAAGAACGGAACCCCTGTAATGCGGTATTGCTGCGCCATTTGCTCATCTGCACGGACTTCGTCGGCAAACTCATTGCCGGCAAGCACCTTTTCACTTTCTTCCCTGTTAAGGCCAACTTCTTCGGCTAATTCTGCTAAAACTGCATGATCTCCAATATGCCTGGAATCCGTAAAATAAGCACGGAGCAGCCGCTCAGTCATTTCTTTCATTAACCCTTTTGTTTTTGCAAACATCGTCAGACGATGAGCATCAAAGGTGTTAGTGAGAACGACCGTATCAATATTGAATTCCAGCCCGGCCTTTCTCGCCATCTGCACCACATTTTGCGTGTTGGCTTTCGCCTGATCAATGGTCATCCCGTATTTTTTGGACAATTTTTCATACATATTATCCTGAATATCACGCTCTGCCGTGGGATCCAGTTCGAAGCATCGATATGTCACTTCGATTGGATGGTCAATCTGTTTAATGGCATCCTCCAGATGCCTTTTGCCAATATAGCAAAACGGTCAAGCGAAGTCAGTCCACATTTCAATATGCATACCTGATTCCTCCAATACAGTATTTTCTTCTTTAGTATAAGGGTACGGAAACGATTTAGGGGCCACATATGAAATAATTTCAATTATTATACCCCTTTTTCCTCTATTTCCTTTAGCTTGCGATAAAACCCTGCCTGACTAACCCCTGTAATAGCGCAAATCTCCTTTACAGTTTAATCTGTTGTCTTTCGTAATTCAATGGCATGGTTCATTCCTGGGTGTTTATCTGTATATTATTTTACCCTTCCTCGATATTTACCCTTTTGCTTAGCCAATTTAATCCCCGAACGTTGCTTTTCTTTAATCATTTCTCGATCTAGCTCACTAAATGCAGCCATAACAGTTAAAAAGAATTTACCAGTTGTGGTTGCGTGAGTTGTAAATCCGAACCATTTATGGATCCATTCAACAGCAGAAAAAAGCAGGTGATATTTCAACCTGTTCTTTTCTGCCGCGTATGAGCAGCTTCAATTCCCATTTAATTATCCAAATGACCGCAATGATTGCAGCGCCCCTGCCTCCGGTAATAATAGAAAATCGTAGCAGCCCCCAGCGCGATCCCCCAAATCGGAAACAGCAGGAGCGGCGTTGATGCTCCCCAATTCTGTAAACTGCTAAAAGAGAAATTGAGGACGACTCCAAGGCCGGTAACGGTAATTATGATAGAGACTAGCCCGGCAGGAACGATGGCCAGAGCGGGAGGGACGCGCTTCCCGGCCATAAACGGAATCCAAGGAGGGAAGACCTCGCCCCACGGCTTTATAAGTCCGCGTGTAAGCATGGCGCCGCAGATCGATACCAGGGCAAGGGCCGCTCCAGCCCATACCCCGCCTGTATCCTGAAGACTTTGAAATAATTCCTTTGTAATCCCTAAAGGGATACCAAACAGCCATGCTATGCGGGTGATATCGTAATAAGCCGGAGCAAGGATCGCAATATAGGTTATCCGCCTTCCCCAGCGAGCCGCGGAGTCGGAAGCCATCCAACGGCTCGCATCGCTTTTGCAACCGCAATAGCTGCAAGCGTTGTTGGATTGACGTTGGTAGGACAAAGCCGTCGCCGCCCATAGCAAACCGCCCGCAATGCAAATGAGCTGGTTTATCACCGGCCATGTGATGTGATCGAAATAATGTACCGGTAACTCGAAAAAAATGCCCCCAATCAAGCAAATAGGAGTGTAAGCCACTACAAGAAGCAAGCGGAAATCCGGGATTACGAAGCAGAGAATCGCCGCAGCACTCCAAGCATAAAGGAGCAGAATCGTTCGGGTAAAACCTCGCGCTTTGAACTTGCACATGACAAGCGCTATTAAGCCAAGAAAGCAAAGAATAACAATAATGGGCCCTGCGTCCGCGGCTGTGGCGTGTCTTAAAAACGAATTTTGCGCATTCGGGTCGTTCTTCAAGCCTAATGGAAAGCCTGAGCCTCCAAGCGACCAATACAATCCCAGCACGCCATAGACGAGCGTCCAAACGATTGCTGCGTACCGGACCCATTCCGGCCAACGCCTCCACCAGCGTAATAATGAAGGCTTCGATCCAATCTTCTCGGGATGGGATATAGTATTCCAATTTACGGGATCCATAAAAGATCACAACTCCTTTTACAACGTTTCCTTTAGTATAGGGAGCGCAAGTAAACAGGAGGTAAACGGAAGGCAAACTTCATACTAACTTTGCATTAGCGGCAACCTGATCGACAGAGAAGTCCCTTCGTTTGGCTTGCTGGTGACGATCAAATCTCCGCCATGGGCTTCAATTAGCTGCTTGGCAATGGACAGTCCCAAGCCCGAACGCTCTGAGGATGGTATGGCTGCATCACTTTTAACAAGCGTCTCGCTGAATCCGATCCCGTCATCTTCAATCTGGATCTCCGTCGTCCTGTCATGAAGCTGTGAAATACGAACCGCGATCCTGGTGCCTTCAGGGTTATGGACAACGGCATTGACGAACAAGTTGCGGATAGCACGCGTCAGCAACTTCGGATCGCAGGACCCCGGAATTTGGTCTGGATCTGTATCCATCATGAATTGGCGCCCGGTCGCCCATGGCGCACTGCTGACATCCGCCACCGTCCTGCGTACGAGTTCAACGATATCCACTACCTCAGCTTTTAGAGGGATTTGTCCGTGAATCGTTTCATTGAGATCCTGCACCAGCTCTTGCAGATGAGCCGCTTTCTGCTGAATGACAGTCAGGAATTCCTTCTGTTCCGCTTCACTCCAACGATACTCCGTATTGATCAGCATTGTAGAATAGCCGGATATGTAGGTTAATGGCGTTTTTAAATCGTGCGATATCCCTCTAATCCATTCTTGTTTCGCTTGTTCCGACTTCTGTAGCTCCTTCTCGTTTTTTTGGAGCGTGTTCGCAAGTATGTGTAAATGCTCGAACAATTCCTTGTAGATTGAATAAGGAATTTTCAACGTTCCGCTTTTGCGGGAGCGGATCTCATCCCAGCGTATTGGCAAATCATATTGGCCTCTTGCCAGACGTCTAAGCCAAACGATGATGAAATAAACGGGCCTCCCTAGATACCAGCCGATTAGAAGCAAGATCAAAAGAAAAAGGACAGTGGACAAGACGAGCACATAGATGCTTAAATTCGCGTCCGTGCCCCCTTGCGGCCAAAAAAACTGGATCGTCACGGCTGTAATCATATGAATGAAAACAAACAAGAAAAAGAAAGCCAGCAGCTGTAACGCGATACGAAGCATAAAGTTCATTTTCTTAACCTCCCAGGGACGGAACAAACTTATACCCGATCCCTCTCAGCGTAACGATCAGTTTGGGGTCGGCCGGATCGACCTCCAGCTTCTTTCTGAGTCTGGAGATATGGATGACGACCGTCTTCTCATCGCCTAGCACCATGGTGCCCCACACTTGCCCGTATAATTGCTGTGCGGTGAATACCCGGTTCGGATGTTTGCAAAAATAAAGCAGAAGCTCAAGCTCTTTGGCCGGACAAGGCGTTTCCACATTACCCACGATAAGCTGTCCGGTGGTTCGGTTAACCGTAAACGAATTGTACTGATATACATCCTCGGCGCTTAAACCATCTGACGCATACAGAGAGCTCCGTCTCAAATGAGCCTGAATCCGCGCGATCACTTCCATCGGGTTGAACGGTTTGCTTACATAATCGTCCCCGCCAAGGTACAGTCCCTGCAGTTTGTCCAAATCGCTGGAGCGAGCGGTTAGGAACAGAATAGGAGTTTTTATGATTTTACGTAGCTCCATGCATAAGGCAAATCCATCCATATCCGGAAGCATGACATCCAAAACGATCATATCAAATCGTGTCGTTCGTACAGCCATAAGCGCTTCAGTAGCTGAACCGGCTTTTGTAATATGGATATACCCTTCTTTTCGAAGTAGATTCTCAAGCATAATCAGTATGCCTTCTTCGTCATCAACCAATAATATCACTTCATTCCGCACATGCCAGCCTCCTCTGAAATTAGAAAAATTTGATGTCTGCTAAAATAAGTATAAAATTCCCAATTGCGTTCTGTATTGTCGTCGGGTTCCTGCCCGCCTAGAACTAAAAAAACAATCATCCCAGTCCTAAGGCTTTCTCACACATGTAAATGTACTAGGGAATGTTTATTTTAAATTTCCATTTTGAAACAAAATAATAATCCCCACCCAATTTAAAAGACTATATAAAAATTTCGCTTCCTTAAGAAATAATTCCTCCAATGAGTTGTTAAATAAATCTTCCCTTTACTTGAATAAAGGCTAAAAAAAATAGACTGCTGAAACAGTCTATCCCTTGTTCAATACTTGCGCCCGAGGTTAAAAATTGTCCCGGAACACCAAAGCTGGAAGGATTTTTCAGATGAGCACTCGAAGTGGATTATTGCCTAAAATACCTTTTTTCAGGAGACTGTTTGTTTTTAATCCGATGCTGGAACGACAGAGTCGCCATAAATACAGTTACTCCCCACAAGAACAATCCTCCGTACGTTACCACATACACCCAAGTGGCTAATCCCCCGGCATATCCTTTTGGAAGCGCTCCTAAAAATTGAAGAGCTGTCAAGAAGCTAATTAGAACTGTCAACAACCCAACTGACCATCCTGATATGATTAAAAACCCTTTTGGCAGTTTCTCCCCCCAGGAAGTCACGAGAGCTAAAGCAAATAAAGATGCCAGGATCGCCAAGATAGCTGTGAAGTCTATTCCGATGGTATATAACGTATATAGAAAAGCAGGTCCTTCCTTTAATGTATCACCAAACCCTGCTACATCTTGTACAGCTTGTTTTGTTGTAAGTCCTGCCGTCGATCCCCATGCCCAAAGCGATTTCAAAATTGCATACGGCAACAGTACAAGAGCTGCAACATAGCCCCATCCTTTAGTCAAATATGTTTTATCAGCTATTTCTGACCGCATATGTTTCTTATGTTTTAAGCTCAAAAGAAATCCTCCCTTCTCGTATCAAATGAATACTCCTCAAATGAATAGAATTCAACATCAGTAAGAACTTGGAATATTTTTCATACCTTACCTTTCTTCTTAAAAAGTTTTGTTTAGCATATGGCATAATCAAAATCAAAGGACATCCTCATAGACTTCTTTTAAAAATAACCAAATTAGTGCAACATGTTTGAGTTGCTGACCACATACAATTGTAAACTTATTCAAAGAGTCCTTTGGTCAATTTTCCAACGTAAACTGGTTTAACGGAGTCAAAATGAATTTCCCGAACATACTTGATGTTAAGACCGCCTGGTCCAGTTTTTAAAAAACGCCCTAACAATCCTAAACTTTCTTTTAACGATTGAATCTCATCCTCCGTTGCGATCCGTTTTTCTCCAACCGTTCCTGACAACCGTACTCCTGGAGGAGTCTTGAACTTTCTGGAAAGAAACGATCGTAACAAAAACCATCTACTACTGTTAATAGCAAGAATACAGACTCGATTATTCCATTCCAGGTTTCGTGTCATTTGGGAAGTGAAAATTTGAAAATATAAACCTTTTGGCTCATTTTTGCTGAGTATTAATGACCCAATCGGAGTAACATGTGGAGTTCCATCTGGGTTTACAGAGGCAAATGAGAATCCAAATGACTGGGAAGCAACATCTTTCCAAGTATTCCAGTGATCGAATGGTTGCATCGTATTCCCTCTTCTCTTCATATAAAGTTAATCGGATGTGGAGCAAAACGGGTCCCCATTTGATGGGTTCAAAATGAATACTACACTGTAACCGTTTATTTGCTTCCAACTTTCCTTGGAATGTTTCACGAATTTCAAACTATTGATCAATCAATCTTCATATTGAATATGTCTCTTTTTCCACTCTTTGTTCCCCTGAGAATTCTCCTATTACTCCTGCCTCATCAGAGCTCGCCGGCGGTCGTGAAGCACCAGCAGGATGATCATCCCCATCATCACGCCCAATAAAATGCCGGCCTCCGTGGTTAGCACTCGTGCCAGCGGGTACTCCGGAGTGGACTGAAAATCGGGGCGAATGATGGAAAAGAGGTTATAAGAGAACAGCATTCCCGACGAGATCCATGCCGCCACCATGGGGGGCAGGAACCTCCGCGACCCGCGGCGGGTGGTCAGCACCAGCAGGCCCCACGCCCCCGCGATAGCCCATCCGCCGGTACTCAACGTCAGCAGATGCCACCACAGATCCCGGTCATCCAGCATGCCCGAGTCGATGCCGAGGGTGCCACCCATCGCCCAGAACACCTTGATGACGCCGAGCAGAATGCAGCCGGCTGTGACGAGCCTGCCCAGGGTGATCTGCAGCTGCCGTGTGTGTCCCGTCAGCTCCCCGCAGTCGATCGGACCGCCAACCGCCTCCGGCCACCGCGCCTTGGCGTACCCTGCCAAAGCTAGCGGCAGGCAAATACCAACCCCTACCAGAGAGACCATAACGAAGATCTGCTCGTAGACCCAGAAGTCGGTGGCACCTGCTTCCTTGTCCCGGGTCATGGCGGCCGGGCCAAGGACCGGTACTAGCAGAAGCATGGGAACGAGAAGACCGGTACCCAGCCACACGGGCAGAGCCACCAGCCACGCGGGCAGCCGTTCACCCCACGGCCTGCAGAACACCATCGCCAGCAGGATGCCGACCGCGGCGACAACCACGGTAGCTGCGTTAATCGCTCGCCAACTGGCATCGCCCATTTGCTCTGTCGGAAGAAAGTGGCCGAAAGTCCAGGCGATTTTGATCAGCAGATACGGAGTCACCGCTATGGCGGCGCTATAACCGCAGATTCTACGCATTTTCATCAATCGTGAGGTTGCCCACTCTGCTGTTACTGCCATGTCGTCACCTCGTCCTCCGGGGGGGCGTTTGTTTTCTAATTCTTGAGTACTACTCTCCATTTGAACACAATCCTTTCTATAATGTTCTTATAAAAAGGATAGACTGCAAAGGTGTTCATTTAGATGACTTCAAGTTAAAGATTTGTTTAAGTTTTCATCCCCAAATAAATGCTGGTTCCCTCTGAAGAAGTGGAAATTTCCCAATCCAAATTCATTTCCTTCATCATGAGCGAGACGATTGAAAGTCCAATTCCAGCACCTTTATTTTCAGATTCTTGGCCAAAGCCACCCCCCTTGTCATTAATAACAATGAAGGTTGATCCAAATCGTTCCACGGTTTGAATTCCAATATATCGTCCTGAGCATGCATGTCGAGTGACATTTTGAATTAAGTTGTCCAAAATACTTTTAAACCAAATAGGGTCTACTTTCCATATCAGCGATTTTTCCGGTAAATCAATATCTATTTCAAACTTATACTCTTCGAATATAGGATACCATTCCGCTATAACTTTCCGAACTTCATCCAATATATCCGTGTCTCGCATATCGATTGGATGTTTACCAGCTGAAAGCAGTGTGTAAGAAAGAAGATTGTTGATCATTTTGTCCATATCATCCAGTTTGTTTTCAACAATTTGAAGTGAATCTATTCCTGTAGAGGATGTTGGGTATTTCTTTGCGGAATATACGTGCTGCCTCACGACTGTTAAAGGTGTTCGTAAGTCATGAGATATATTGGCGATTAGCTGTTTTCTAAGATTTCCTTCCTTTTTCTCCCTCTCCCTGCTGCACTTCAACTGGTTGATCATCTCGTTAAAAGCACCTTCCAGCCTTCCAATCTCATCCATTTTTCTAATCACGACTTCATCAGGGATCCCATCATTTCCCGTTTCAGACATAGCAAATTGAAGCTTAACAAGCCGTTTGCGTATATTAAAGAAGAAAAACCAAGAGATTAATAGAAAAGCTCCACAAATAGAGATAAAAAATATTACAAATGGCAAGTCTTCGTTTAGAGTAAAACTGCCAAGATTTGTATCAGTGATCGGAACTTGAAAAACCATAACCCCTTGCCTAGGATCGTTTCCTATTAATGCCGTAATGGTATATATTTTTTGAGGGTCTTTATTTTGTAAAAACGTATCCACATGAAATTTGCTTTCCTCCATAAATACAAGGGAATCAGTAAATGTCCAATTTTCAGGAATATCGGCAGACCGATTTCCGATGAATCTAGACTCGCCACTTCCATTTATCCAGAAAATCTCAGCCTTTGGATAGTTATTTTTTATAGACTGAAGATGGTGATGAATTACTTCCTCTTCCTGACCATTTAATTGAGCAGCCTCTCGTTTCCATATGTCTTCTATTTCCTCTGAATCGTACAATACTTGATTGAATAGAAGATGAGAATAATAAATGGCTGGAATAAGAGGAAAAAGGACTAAAGCAAATAAAATAAGAAACAAATATCTAGTCATTAAAGATTGTATGATATTCATGATCTCAACCTATATCCAATCCCCCTGATTGTTTCAATAATTTGGGGTTTGCTTGTGTCCAACTCTATTTTTTCTCGCAAGAGGCGTATGTGAACCATTAATGTTTTATCCCCTTCAATGTATGGATCTCCCCACACCGCTTCGTAGATTTGTTTTTTCGTCAATATTTGATTCAAATGGTCTAATAAATACATAAATATATGAAATTGTTTCCCGGTCAAAACGATGTCTGTTTTCGAAATTGTATTCAAAATACGGTTTGCCTTCTGATTAATTCGCAAGTGCATGACCTGAATAATTTCCGGTGAAACAATTCCTAATCGCCTTACTAATACTTGAATACGTGCAGCTAACTCATCAGGATGGTACGGCTTTGTCATATAGTCATCCGCGAAAGTGAGTCCCTGTAACTTATCTTCCATTGAAGTTCTTGCCGATAGCATCATGATTGGCGTATTTGGGTACTTCTGCTTCAGACGCTGACCGATTGTATATCCATCTAAACCAGGCAGCATAATATCTAAAATAACAAGATCAGCCCGATCCATATGCTTCATTGCCTCATGACCAGATGTAATCCAAATGACTTCATATCCAAAATCTGTTAAAAATTTGCTTACCCATGAGCCAATTTCTTGATCATCTTCTATATGCAAAATAGTTAGCTTCATAAACTAGGTGCCTCCCCTCAATAATAAAGCAGGAAAATTCCACCTAATTTTACCATGCCACCCTAATAATTTATCTAATTATTTTAAATTAAATGACATTTAAAAGCTGATTTTATCAGTGAAATCAAAAATGATAGACGCCACAAAAAGTGCTGCTAAGAGAAAAACCATTATCAAAATAAGGATGGTACCTCGTCTGAATGTTGATTTTCGAATCCCAGAAGCTTGTGCATAATGAGCGGCAGTTAAGCCAGCCATAATACCCAAAAGGACAAACCACGGTTCGTAGAAAAATAATTCCCATAATGCTAGTTCACGAACATTTACTTCTACAAACCCAGGAAAATCCAGTGTAATGATACCGGCCAACAGGAGTGCTCTTGTAATCATTCCACTCACTCCGTGCGCAATCAAAAAGGCAGTGCCAACAAGAGTGGGAGTCAATACAAAAAGTGGATGAATCTTTCTGCCTCCAATCAACGGTACCTTTAGCGGAACGATCCTACTCCAAGGCTTAGTAAGCGCAATTAAAGCAAATCCACAGAACATAATTAAGACACCAGCGATGTAACTTCCCATGTAAATCATTGTGGGATCTTTCATTTCCCCCGGCATGCCAATCGTGCCGCCAGCAGCATGATAAAATCTGACGAATACCGCATACATAAACGCGCTAAAACAGCCAACGTAAGCAGGCCATACAGACGATTTTGTAAAGCATTCAAAGCGTTCAAAGAAATTCACTCTAGAAGTTGTTGATATTTTATTGATATTTGCTTTTTGCATAGATGCTTATCCCTCCATTTTCGATTCATTTTAGATGGATTACACTTTTTCCTGTAACTCCAAATAACCTCACATTCATTTTAACTATCGAAAGTTAAATGAAAGTGAGGTCATCTTTAAGTTCTGTTTAAATTTATCAAGATACACGATTTATCAAAATTTTTGCCGATTGAAACTAATTGTAGAATGATGAGGAACAGGATCTCTGAATTTCAAACCTAAAAACCAACGGTATGCGATGTTCATTTTAATTTCCTGTTCTAATTGTCTTTCTGAACGGATGCCGTACAAATAGCCAATAAACATCATTTTGAATAGAAGCAGAGGGTCGGTTGGTCGACCGTTGTCTTCACTATAATAAGGACGAACCTTATCTAAGATAGTTGAAAAATCTATGCTGGTCGATTTTTCGAAGAAGATGGTCCGAAGGAACAAGTTCATCTATAGAAACAAATTCAATTTCATTTTGAGAAGATTCTTTGGGTTTAAACATGTAAATTCACCACTATCTATTATGATTTATTAATTTAATTATAATATATTAACGCGGTGAATAATTAAAGTTAAATTGCAAAATAAAGGCTGTCGACAGTTTCTCGACAGCCTGAAGATATACATATGTATACCTTCTTAATTCAATTTATTAATATGATCCAGTATATGCCCAGACATTATAATTAGAACCGTAATACTTACCAAACGCATATGATGTTCTTGGATCTAAATCGTAAACCATTGGTGTGTAACAAGATGTTTGTCCAGCGACAACTCTACCATTTCCACCAGTGGAATCACAGCTATATCGTTTTCCATCTGTATTACGTGTTATTTCTGCATTTGCTTCAAATCCAGAAGTTACTTTACTATTCATTGTAATTTTAGACCAAGCTGTTTTACAAGTAGCACTAAATTTTAATTCAACAATACCAATCTTTTCATTTTTCTCATTTATTAGGTTTGCTGTAGCTTTTGTAGATGCACTAGAAGCACAATTGTTATAGTATGGACTTTTTCCATCATATGAATGATTCTCTGCGTGAGCAGTGATGCTACTGAAGAAAAGTAAAGGTAATAGTAATAGAGTAGAAGATACTTTGAAAAATAGTTTTTTCATAAACTTTATACCTCCATATTTTTGAATTTGCAAATTAGAACAATGTCCTCCTTTTACGAAATTTTTTAAAAATTACATTCAAATATTATCTGTAATTTTTTAGGGAGTCAATAACATTTGGAAAAAACAGTTAAAATGAACGATGTGCTGGACTAAATAACTAAGATGAAATATTCATTAATTGGTTGTTTTAAAGGATTTAGATTTTGGCGGATTCATAACCATTAACGGACATAGTTATAGACATTGTATGTATAACATCGAAAAAAACATGTTATGTGCAGAGCCAGTTAAGTTAAACAAAAAGGCAGAAGAAATTGAGTACAGCAGCAAGTTTAAATGTCCATTCTGTGGCAGTGTGAATCATGATGCTTGGGAACTATCTGATGAAGGAGAAACGTATTGCGGCTCTTGTGGATCTGATCTTGAATACGAAAGTGTGGTTACGGTCGAGTACAATATTAGACCTAAAAAATGCTCACCAATTACTCAAATGTAATGAAACAAGATAAGCAATATGTTGCGAGCAAGGACCAAATCATAGCGGATATTAGATGGTTATAGATTTGATCGCCATTAGTTATTAATATAACTAGTACCCACAAAAAGAAAGCGCTTAATTTTTTTGAGTATAATATTTACACAAAAAAGAAGGTTGGCGGTAAAAAATTTTTTATCCAAAATACTTTTTATCCCCACCATTTTAACCTTGTCCTTTGAATTCCATCCAAATTGAATTCACAAAATATAGGCATTATGGAAAACTTAGGGACGTCATCTGGACACCCTCAGCCTACAATAAAAAATTCCGCACCAAATCTTTCTAATTCCCCTCCAATTTAGACTTATGGAAAGTCACTCAAGTAAATGCCCCGATTGTGGAAAATAGTGATTGACGAATTTTTTAATGACTTTATTATTTTTAAACGACTTTATTATGATGAAACCTAATCTACCTTTCACTTCCGTTGTTCCTTTTCTTTTTACTAAAAAAACCCTTTAGTTAAATGGATATCCAAAGGGGCAAAGCATCGTATTTTTTACAACCATCGTGACTTTATTTTAAATACACAAATGGTATTTATCCTTCTCGCAGTTCTGTAAAAGATAGCTGCTGGTTTTTTATTTCTTCAAGCCCTATTGGAACTCATGCTGGATAATTTCATCACTAATAATTGACCAAATATTGTTCATCCTATCAATGGGAGGTGTTTATTTTGATCGTTTATCTTGGTTCCATAAGGAAATTTGACCGCTTTCACAAAGATCAGACTGTTCAACTAACAATGAAAGAGTTCGATACGCTTGGGATATGGTTTACATCAGATTTTGATTCTGCAAAGTCATTTGCCATTGGAACAGAAACAGTTATCGAAAATTCGGAAACTGAGTTTTGGGAAGATGGAATGCCGAAAGTGGTTCAATATGATAAGCAAGTTCGCGGATTTGTCTATAAAATATATATCGATGAACCGATTTTAAAGGAGTTCGACTCCTATGAACATTTTATGAATGAACGGGACCCTTATTGTGACTATGCAAGCACAAAAAAAAGGCACCTTACCTGGAAAGATAAGGCGATCCTATTGAATAAAGATGAAGCCAACGCCGAATTTCGCAAAAGCCTTACGAAGCAAGGCTATCATGGTATTGTCATTCGGAAAATGGCCATGGAAACCGGCCCGGAAGATATGTATTGCCTTTTTTCGGATGATATACTGCAGATTGCGGATGTCTATTCATTGGAATAATTGGTTACCTAAATCTCTTAAACTGTTTCTTTCAGCCAGGAAACCACCTGATCAAGTTCCTCTTTTGTCGTATATCTCCCAAGACTGAATCTGACAGCACCCATTCCAATATGTTCAGGAACTGTCATTTCCCTCAGTACAGGGGACAATTCCACTTTGCCTGAATGGCAGGCTGATCCAGTAGAAGCTGCAAGCTGCGGAATGGAGGACAAAATGTCCTGCCCAACCCTATTGATAAAACTGACATTCAGGGTATTTGGAAGCCGTTTTTCTTCATGTCCATTAAGGACAACTTCAGTACCAAAAGCCTCCTTTAATTGAAACCAAAAATAATTCGTTAAGTCAGCAAGCTTCCTGCCCCGGACATGCTCCTGGGCTAACTCACAGGCCTTGCCAAGCCCTGTGGCCAACAGTGTGTTCTCTGTTCCTGCACGCAATCCAAATTCATGGCCTGCCCCATGAATAAGCGGCTCCACTTCAATCCCGCTCCTGATATATAACGCGCCAATCCCTTTAGGCGCATACAATTTATGGCCCGCTATAGTGAGCATATCCACATTCAGATGATTGACATCAAGGGGTACCTTGCCCACGGATTGGGAAGCATCGGTATGAAAAGCTATTCTGTGTCTTCTGGCGATTTCCCCTATTTCTTCGATCGGCTGCAGGGTTCCCACTTCATTGTTTGAATGCATAATAGAGATCAGTATAGTGTTTTCCCGAATGGCATTTTCAATATCCTCAGGAGAAACCATCCCATATGGATCCACATTCACCATAGTAATTTCAGCACCTAAACGCTCCAGAAATTTTAGGGGCTCGACAATGGCAGGGTGCTCAATTTTTGACGTAATGATGTGCTTGCCTTTTTGCAGTTGTTTGAAATAATAGCCCTTTAATGCCAAGTTATTCGCTTCGCTTCCGCCGCTTGTAAAAATAACTTCTTCCGTAGAGCATGACAACAAGTCAGCTACCTGTTTCCTGGCGGCCATCAACTTCTCTTTTACTGGCTGCCCAGCCCAATGCAGTGCGGAAGGATTTCCGTAAAAGTCCCTCAGCAATGGATACATGGCATCCACGACCTCTGGTGCCAAAGGTGTGCTTGCGTTGTAATCGAGATAGACTTTGTTCAATTCCCATTCCCCCTCTTATCCTTAGAATATCAAACATGTTGATATTCGGGAAATAATTTAGAATGCAGGGCTTATCACTTCATCATCGGCGATATTTTAACAATAAATTTACAGTATCAATATCTGTGATTCACAAAGAACGATTAAAATAAACACATACTTACCATATGGAAGGGAGCTGGAAGAATGGTTGAAAAACTGTTTAGATTAGTGATCCTAACGATCTTTTGCACTCTTTTCCCGTGAAGTATTCTTCTTTAAATTTTGTCTGAACCACTTCCTCTTTTATCCCTCTATTGTTCCATGTTAATAGTGTTCCTTTTTTTAAAATTACAGATAAAAAAGAGCCCTGCCCCAGGACAAAGCTCTCTCCCCTTAATAATAGTAAGGATATGGCGGGTACGGGTAAGGTGGGTATGGATAGTAGGCATAGTAGGGATATCCAAAGCCTGGCCCGGGTGCCAGCAATGCTCCAGCAGCAAGACCTCCTAAAAATCCAAGACCCAGCCCGAAGCCAGGTCCTCCAAACCCGAATCCTGGCCGTCCAAATCCAAAACCGGCTCTCCCGATTCCAAATCCCGGCCTAACTCGATGGTCAGTGAAATACATGCCATTATGCGGAACAAACCCTTGTGTCACGGGAATGTGCTGATATGGATAATCCAATCGGAACTCCTCCCCTGTATTTGTCTACAGTAAAGGATATGCGGCAGATGCCCATGGGGTATGGGCCACTGCCCTTAATCTGACAACAATCTTCTTTTAGTAGATAAGTATCCACACCTCTATGAATGATCTGCCATATCTATAATTAAATTGATATAAAAAGAGGGATACTATTGAATAGAAGAAAACAAACTCCTTGCCTTTTTCCCGGCTATAGATGGTGCGGTCCCGGCTGCAGCGGACCAGATGCCCCTATTAATGGCGTGGATGCCTGCTGCAAGGCACATGATAAATGCTGGGCGAGCGGGAGATCTAAATGCAGCTGTGACCAGGAATTCCTCAGATGTCTGAAGCCAAAGACAAACAGGTACGGCGAAGAAGGAACGATTGCGACGATCATTTATATTTATATGAAAATCCAAACTGATTTTACCTGCTGCCGATTCAGGAGAAGAAGGCTGTATTAAAAAGCGGCGCATGCCGCTTTATATTTTAATGACAACTATCTTGCTTTGTAAAATGGCTTCGATTAAACTCAAGATATGTTATCTGACTTTTTAAAAGCTTAATCAAGGAGGAATTATGAAACTAGGAGCATTTTCAGTAAGCCTAAGTGTTAAAGATATTAAAAAATCAAAAGCATTTTACGAAAAACTTGGATTTGAAGCATTAGGCGGAGATATTGCGCAAAATTGGCTGATTATGAAGAATGAAAGCTGCGTGATAGGGTTATTCCAGGGCATGTTTGAGAAAAACATCCTTACCTTTAACCCGGGCTGGAACCAAAATGCAGAAAATGTTGATCCATTCTCTGACATTCGGGACCTTCAAAAGCAGCTGAAGGAACAAGGTATTCATATAATTAATGAAGCAGATATGTCAGGCTCCGGCCCTGCAAGTTTTACCCTCGAAGATCCGGATGGCAACGCTATTCTTTTCGACCAGCACCGATAAAATTGTACTTACATAATAAAGAAGAACAGCAGTGCCGTTGACACTGCTGTTTCAGTACGAGTCAATTTAAGTCCGTTCATTTCCCCGCTTGAAATTCCCAGTTATCTTCGCCATGATTAATTGCCTGCTCTTTTCATCTAAGGCATCATTCATTTTCCTTAAGAACTTCTCAGCATCTTTTCCCTTTAAAGTTTTTACCTGCTTACCGTTATATTCAAGAAAAACAGTGTTATTCTTATTTATCCGAAAACTAAATGGCTCCTCGTTTAGACGATTTCTTTTATCTATCTGATTCATTTTCTCCCTCCGTTGTAATCGATTTAATAAAATCATATGAGCCTTATATATCCATGGATTATTTTTAAAGTACTTCAGCAAGTACCAATATTTTAGCGAAGATAGGAATTGAAGACGTCGACTCCAATGTGGCTACTTTTATCCGGACTGTGGTTATCATACTTTTCGCGTGGGGGATTGTCTTTTTCCAGGGGACTTTTAAGGATCTTAAAAATATCTCTAAAAAGTCATATCTATTTCTCTTCCTCTCTGGTGCCGCAACCGGATTATCATGGCTGAGCTATTTCGGAGCGCTCGCTCTTGGCAAGGTTAGTGTTGTTAACCCCATTGATAAGTTCAGTGTAGTGCTGACAATGATATTAAGTTTTATTATTTTAAAAGAAAAACCGACAATGAATACCATTGCAGGCGCATTTTGATTACGATCGGGACTGGTTTGCTGATTATTTAAATGCATTCCAACTGTTGAAATGTGAACTTCGCAAATAAAATTCTTATTTTAGCAAGCAAACTGGGATTTTTGTAAACAACTGCTCAAATTCAGCAAATAAAAATAGATTACCCATATGCCTGTGAAGCAATTGCATACAACATATTGTTTCCAGGCGGGATCTTTGCTGAACCCTTTGCCATAACCGGCGGAGTATTTACTTTTGCAAACCCGCTTAACTCTAAAAATGACATAAAATCCTCTTTTCCCGCTGGCACATCAATTCTAAGCCTGCCCTCATGCTTTATAGCCAATTTTTCTATGATTAAAGCTGCGGTTTTCCAATCAGGAGCCCCGATAGGCCCTAAAATTAAATTTACTGGTCCCTTTATTGATAACCCATATCCAACAATTTCTCCCTTATTGTTCTTAGCTACCAGGCATTGATGAGCTTGGCGAATTCGGCTGCTTAAAAAAATGCTTCTTTTATCTCCAAAAGCAGCCCCGTCCAAATCAAGAAGCTTGGGAAAATCAGACGGATTGAAGTCTTCGACGAAAACTCCATCATGATTTTGTAAATTTCCAGCGACAAACTTATCACAAAGAAATTTGCTTATAAAAGCCACAGTTGTGAAGCCCAGTTTTTCATAAAGGGGCTTCCCTTCATTCGTTGCAATTAACATAAGTACCATTTCTTTAGAGACGCTGTCTGTACATTTCTGGACTGCTTCTTTTGCCAATCCTATCCCCCTGAAGTCTTTGTGGACTATAACCATGCCAATCGACGCCAGTTTGGTGTCATAAGGAATGATTGCTGCACTCGAAACAACCCTGCCCTCATGATTCTTATGGCCGAAAACTCTTCCCGATTTCAAAAGTGTTCTAACTTCATATTCATCATAGTCCCATCCTACTGACGCCGATAAATTAATTAGTCCGGGAATATCATTATGATTTAATTCTGCTAACTCTACTGTCATTCGGTTCTCCCTCTCTGTCTCTAGGTCTATTTTTTAAAACAAGTCCCCAATAAGTATTAAATACCCTTTATGCAAAATCCTGCTTACTTTACACATCCCTTTAATGTGCCTTGTAAAACTGCCGGACCCAAACGATTGCTCCTGGAATTGGACAGCCTCAGCTGCACGATCGTTTTAGCGGATAGTTCCGCAGAGATTTCATCAAATTTTCCGGCCCAGGGTGAACCGCCAAACCAGCTGGGCTGTTCTTCTTTAATGGCATACATTTTAAATCTCCAGCTGATTTCACCGGGTATCTGTGCAAAACCTTCATATTGATCATAATCACCAAATGCTGAGGGAGAGGGCATCCAATCAGCGTATATTCCCACACCGGTTCGTTCTCTTACAGGACTGCCTGGCTGGTCCGTATAAGGTTTATTTACCTTTGCAATTAAAGCTGTGCCATGAACATTGGGGATTTCATTAACCGTCTCCAATACTACGCTGCAGGGATAAGAAAGTGATTGAGCATATGTTGAGCTATGGGATACACAAAGTGCCATGAGTATCGTTAGTAAAAGTTTATTTTTCATACTATTACCTCCATTTGAAACTAAGTCTTCCCTGCCCTCTTTATAAAATTCGGCACTGAACCTTTACTTTTCTCAGAAAAGAATCTATAATTACCAGCGTATTGACAATTTAAGGAGGATTATTAAAAAATGACACACGCGATGAGACTTCGATTCCCAACTTTGAACCAGTAATTGAATACGTTCAAAGGCTCTGTTTGTATATGCAGAGTAAACGGGATCAGTCTGTCCTTTTTTAATAATCTTCAATATATATGGAATAGCTTATTTCATATTCTGCCAAATGGATTGGCAATGTTGAGAAAGGCAGGATTTTTCTGCCTTTCTTTTTTATATTTTTTAATTATAAAAAGGATGGGTTTATTTGACAGCTTCTGATCAGTCCTAACCGAATAAGGATGGGTCTTCTTCCCTTTACTCTGAATCACAGGCAGATGCCTGTGATTTTTTTATTCAAGGAAGAAGATATGAAAAAAGAAGCGAGGTATTATAATGGAAAAAGTATGTCTGGAATTAGAAAAAATTGAAGTATCCTATTTAGATAGATTAGTATTAAACGTCTCTCGGCTAGCCATTCATCAATATGACCGCATTGGCATAGTCGGGAAAAACGGGGCAGGCAAAAGCACGCTTCTAAAGCTTATGGCCGGCCAGATAATTCCTGATAAAGGACTTGTTAAGCAATTGGCAGATTTCGCTTATTTCGATCAGCTGGCAGCACCTGAGGAAAGTGAAATTGATCCTAGATTAGCTGGAAAATTATCTATTCCCCGAGTCGATATGGATCATCTGAGCGGCGGCGAATCGATCCGGCTTGTACTGTGCCAGCTGTTCCTGGGCAGGTATAATGTCCTGATCTTAGATGAGCCGACGAATTTTCTGGACGTTTTTTGCATTGAGGCGCTGGAGCGGTTTTTAAAAGCATATATAGGAACCGTCCTGCTGGTATCCCATGACAAAGTGTTTGTTGAGCGAGTGGCTGATTGTGTATATGCCATAGAAGAAGAGCAGCTGGTTTTAAAGAAGAACTAAATGAAAAATGGACCCTTCTATTTTTACAGGAGGGTCCATTTAATTGGTTAGGCTGCTTATTCAGCATTTTGGGGTAAAGCAACAACCGCTTCTATTTCAACTAATTGGCCGCTATAACCCAATACGGTTACGCCAGAAAGAGTGCTGGGAACATCATGTGAACCGAATTCTTCTCTAGCAGCCTGCCATGCAGTCACCAAATCTGACTGCTCAGAGGATGCGACAAGGACCCTTGTATAAGCCACATCCTTTAATTCCGCGCCACACTCCTTTAAAGCTGTTTTCAGGTTTTCAACGCAAAGCTTGGCCTGTTCGCCAATTCCGCTTTCTTCCGGCACTTTTCCTGCTTGATCAAGCGGACACGCTCCTGCCATAAAATAAAGCTCCATGCCAGAAGGGACATGGCATGCGTAGGCATAGTCCACCGCAGGTAAATTCGGCGAATGTATTAACGAGATATTTTTCATTTCTAACATTCCTTTCATCTGACATTACCTATCTTAATTCCACCTATATCCAATAATTCCTTTTTCAGTTAAACTGTTATTAATAAGGCTTCCTATAAGGCGGGTGACAAAATGCGGTGTTTACTGTTAAGAAAAATGTTAGTTATTTGTGTTATCTTAATGTTTGGATGTTCAAATAAAGCTGTGGAAGAAGCAGAATTTCCGCCAAAGATGACGGCAGCTGTTGAAGTGAACGGAGCAGATTATCAAATGGAAAAAGGAAACTATCAGTGGGTAAGAATAAAAGGGTCTGAAACTGAAACAGTGGCAACAGATCACGGATCCCCCAATCAGATGGCAGATCATCTTAAACCTATTCCTTTAAAACCAGACCAGAAAATTAAAGTTAAGATTGAAGATGACCCGATCATTAAAGTGTTTTTATGGAATGAAACAGGAAAGGAAAGAGAAATCAAGCTGGGGGATAATCAAATAACTGTACCTGCAAGTAAAGGCAAGTATATTTATGAAGTGTTAGCGGAATGGACAAATGGGAAAGTCTCTTATACATTTGTGACTGATGTGCAATGAGGAAACCATGTATATGGTTTTCCTCACTGAATCAGCTGACCTTACTCTTTTATGATTTCTTTCTCCTTCAGTACTTCCACTGCAATATTCTTGGCCTCAGTACCTGTTCCATCAATATTCACTGAAAACACCCATGTCCCCTTCTCCGTTTCAATAAAGCCAACGTACCAGCCAAGGCCCATGTCAGACAGCCTTGTCCCTGTTTTACCATGCAAGATGAATTGATCCTGCTCATCCTGAATCATCATTCGTTTGACGGTTTTTTGATTTTTCTCTGTAAAAGGAAGCTCCTCCTCTACAAGATTTTCGATAAAATCAGCTTGCTCTGCTGCAGATATTTTCAGGCTGCTGTCCAGCCAAAACGCATCAATTCCACCAGATATGTCCTGGTTGCCATACCTCATCCTTGAAACATACTCCTTCATCTTTGTTTCACCAATCGTTCTCGCCAGGTCCTGATAAAACCATATAGCTGATTCCCTCATGGCAGAAGCCAGCGAATGATCCCGGTTCCAGCTTTCAAATTCCCGTTCAGCCCCATCCCACCTTTTCACTTCATACTCATCTCTTACAGCGGCAGTTTCAAGTCCGATTAGAGCATTGGCGACTTTAAAGGTAGATTCGGGAGTTAGTCTCTCTGTGCTTCTTTCCTTGTTATATACATAAACCTTGTCATTCTTAAGATTTTTGAGGATCATAGTACCCTCTTTTCCAGCAAAAGATTCTTCAATGTGCAGCTCTTTTGTGTTTTCTTTTCCGCCTAATGCCGCAGCACCCGTACCAGTCAGCAGCAATAACACGGCAATGACTGCTATACCAACTCTCCTCATACACTTCATTTTTTCTTCCTCCTTCATAAAATAGGATTTCCGTCATGATGTCAGCTCTGTATTTGTCCCTTATACTATAAACAGCATGATGGCTGCAGGAAAGAATGGTTTTGGCCATCTGTACCCATACAGATCCCCCATAGGAGTGAAATCATGGGCAATAAATATGAAGAAATCATAGACGAAATCCAATCCAAATTGGATGATGAACGCTTGAAGGCCGGGGAAAAGCTCCCCTCCATCCGCAGGTTTGCCAAAGAATTCAACTGCAGCATCAACACAGTCATGAAAGCCTACAATGAATTGGAAAAGGCACATCTCATCTACTCCGTACCAAAAAGCGGCTATTTTGCGGTAGGTACCGATATGCCCAAAAAACAAAAACCTATGATAATTGATTTTGTCTCAGCAGGACCGGACAAAAGCAAGATGCCCTACCGTGATTATCAGCACTGCATCAATCAGGCGATAGATCTTTATAAGGAGGAGATGTTCCAATATTCCGAGCCGCTGGGTCTGAAAAGTCTTCGGCACCAGCTATCAGCACAGCTGCAGGATCTGCAGGTTTTTGCCCCGCCTGAAAGAATTGCGGTTGTGTCCGGCTCCCAGCAGGCTCTTGATCTCTTGGTCTCACTTCCTTTTCCCAATAATAAAAAAGAGATCTGCGTTGAACAGCCAACCCACTTCAGTTTCATAGATTCCATAACCTCCCGCAGCATCAAGCCTATTGGCATAGAGGTTAATCAGAAGGGCATTGACCTCCATTACTTAGAAAATATATTCAGAGAACGAAACATCAAGTTTTTCTACACTGTTTCCAGATTCCAAAACCCTACAGGCTGCAGCTACTCCAATCAGGAAAAAAAGCATATTGTCGAGCTCGCTCAGAAATATGATATCTACATCATTGAGGATGACTATATGGGAGATCTTGATACAAGAAGAAAGACTGATCCCATGTTTGCCTATGACCCTTCCGGAAGAGTCATTTACACGAAAAGCTTTTCGAAAGTTTTGCTGCCAGGGCTTCGTTTAGGATTAGCAGTCCTACCAGAAGCCTTAATGAATAATTTTTCACAAGCCAAATTTGCAGCGGACGTCCATACACCAGTCCTCACTCAAGGGGCACTCGAGATCTACTTAAGCAGCGGTATGTTTAAAGCCCATATTGAAAAACTCCGGCGGCAATACAAAAAGAAGGGTACTATTCTCAAAAAGGCTTACCTGGAGCATCTGCCTCCTAATGCTGAATTTACTGGCGCGGATTCCGGTTTCTACTCCACAGTGATCCTTCCCGGCAGAATGAAAGCGAAACACCTTGTGAAGCATCTCCGAAAGAAGAATGTATTAGTTCAGGATGCTGCACCCATGTATCTTCCTGAATATATAAAGGAAAATAGAATACGATTGAGTGTCTCTCAGGTAGATGACCGGAAAATTGCTGCTGGGGTGAAGAAGATCGGGGACGGGATGCGGGAGTTAGCTGATTCATATATTTAAAAAACAAACATACTTTCCTGATCTAAAATACGGACTAACCGCCGCCGCCCAAAATGACATGACGCCCGATTACCAATCATATCTATAATGATGGGGTTCCAAAATCCATAAAAGGAGATGGTTCGATTGAATCCTTATTATTATCCATATTATCGGGCAACCAGCTGGAGGGATATTTTAACATTACTGCAGCAAAGTTTATATGCCGAAGAAATGGTTTGTTCCATGAGCTCCGAACTTTTCCATATTCCCGAGACCAAAGATTTAAAAGGAAATGCAGAGATGCACAGTCACCTTGTTCCGGCTTCGTATCACCGCGTGACCGCTGTTGGATGTGCCCATAGACTTGTGAATGGAGAGCAGCGGCAATCGATTATCGCCACTATGGCCGCTTGCATTGTGAATGCGGAAAATCAGGATAAGATGGTACGAGAAGGACTAAAAACAATGGAAGAAAATGCAGGTCCTGAATATAAAGCGTTTATTAGTTTAATCATCAGATGGCAGGACCAGGCAGAAAATTACCTATCTCAAGCCAAAGAAGCTTTGCGAACAATGGGTGTTTCATTTCCTTCAGACGGAAGCGGACCAGAGAATGGAGGCCAGCCAGTGCAATATTAAGAACTGTCACCTAGGCTGCTGCAGAAAAATTATGAAGTGAATTTTAATAAGAGTATAGAAAGCTCAGGAGAACTGAGCTTTCTAATAGAACAGCAATCTGACTAAGATTCATGCCCCCTGCTGACTTAAATAACTGTAAATCGATTGTAACAGCATCTGTCCATCACTCATCCTGTTCCAAAGCGGCCAGTACCGCTTTGGCCAGTATTTCCATTCTCGATTATGGATGCCAATTTCTCTAATAAGACTCATGGTCATTCTATAATTCCAGATTGAACGGCATTCACTTCAGCATATATATTTATTTCCATCTCGCTATACTGTTCTTGCCATTCCCTCCGATTAAAATCGGCACGCTGCCTTCCCTTTTCCCCTATTCGCAATGGATCGACATCCAGTTCCTGGAACCTTTTGACCATTTTCTCAGCTCTATCAGTTATTTCCTTTTCCACCGCTTTTTCAATTCTCTCAATCGTTTTCTTATCCGTAAGATCTAAATTTACCCCTTCCATGGCTCTTCCACTTACCTTAACCTTAAAAGTTGCTTTATATTTTCCATTCCTCTTTTCTACCGATATTTTAGTTTTTGATGCAAGGTTTTCCAGACTTACATCTTCTCCGCCACCAAGCTCCACTTGGAATTGTCCCCGTCGAAATTTTTCATAAAGAATTTTAAAGATATAGGCGTCTCCTAAGCTGATGGTATCCACAAGTTTATCATCTTTGAAAATTCCCAGTCCGTTTACTTTCAAATGCTTTCCCTGTTTTTCTATTATAGGTAAAAAAGCGTCAGCATCTTTGCTGTAATAGTGTGAAAGAAATCGGTGGAAATTGATCTTTGGAATGGTCTCCTTGAGATTCTGTTCAACTACATCGATTAAATATTGTGATACGGAATCACTGCGCGAGTACTCCGAATCGATGATTTCTTTTGCTTTTTCTTTCGAAACAACAAGCAGCAATTTCCGTCCAATACTGGGATTTCTCTGCAGGCTGTCTATTTGAGTTTCAATTCCATGCTCTGCGATTTCCTGGTTGAAAATGACCATTCCAACCCTGCCGACGACAACGGGCCTTGCTGCTTCCGCCTGAATTTTTTGCCTGATTCTTTGAGTTGTCTTTCCTGCTGCGGTAAAAACCTCATTTACCGGCAGTGACTCTTCTCCTGGCGGTATATTAGAAGAGCCAACTGTTCCTTCATATTCCTCACCGTTGACATAATCATAGCCAATGGTTTGAACCAATTGTAGATCCTCCAATATTTTTGGACTTGGAGTACATCCTGTCAGGAGTATTGGAATCAAGATAGACCATAATGAGTTTTTTAATTTCATCTTTTTTTCACCTTCATGATGATATATTGGAAGACCAGCAAGCATGGTAAATAAAAGTAGATAGTATATAGCCCAACTTGGGAAACAGTATTCTGCAGGACACCAATTTGCTGTCTATCTGTCAAAAGAACGCTGATGATAAACAGCAATAAGCAAAAAACCTTTAAGGCATTTCTTTGAGAGATGGGAAAAAGCCGGTTCATTCCCCGGCTTGCACACCAGAGGCCAATGCAGATATTGGGAAGAATGGAAAAGAACCATACGGAAATCCCTATGTATTCGAACCTTTCCACAATAATTAAGTCTACGATTTTCCATAATGTGAGTGTAGCCCAAATGGTGCTTTTTAATTGTTCCTGGTTGAAATAGACAAATGTTACAAAAGCAGTGAACAGGTATATAAAAATGCTGAATAACACACCAAAATAGGCCCATTTTTCGGACTTGGGCCCATCCTTTATAAATGGATAAAACATAAATAACGTCTCAAATCCAAGAAAATTCAGTGTCATTTCTTTAGATGCTTTAAATAAATCCGCAGGAGAAGCACTCAGGATTGGAAGAAGATTTCCATAGTCGGCATACTGTAAAGGATAAAAGTTCACTAATAATAATGGCAATCCGTATATAATTCCTAAATAACTTACCCCTGTTATAACCCGAAAACCTCCTGTGACATAGGAATAGGATAAAAAAATAATAATGAGCACGAAGATCCATTCAGAGACTTCGGGAAATACCCAAACCTGCAGCACTTCAACATAAGATCTAAGCACAACCAGTGCAAAAGCAAAGAAATATAACAAAAATATAAAGCTAAAAAAACCGCCGATCCATTTCCCCATAATTTCAGCATGTATGGCTACGATGTCATTGTTTCCCTTATTCAAGATGCGATAGGAAACCCATATCAATCCGATAATTGAGGCGCCGGATGTTAATATTGCGATCCAGGCACTATAGCCGGCTGACTGGACAATAATTTTTTCAAAACCTAGAATCCCTACGCCTATTTGCATTGCATGTATTAAATAAAATACAAAATAGGGAGATACCTTTTTATCCTCTTTTGGCAATGGAAACATCATCAGCCCCCCTTTATCGGAACATATTAACCCCTAAGATTCTCTTTAATCTTCTATATCTCTTTTAGATTTCTCATGCTTTTTAGGCTGAAATCGAGTTCGTACGGGTGATCTGACCTGCAATGGCCGCTTCGTTTGCATAAAAAACGGGAGCCGGAACATAGAATCCCTTAAATCATTCAGCCTTAATGGATACATAGGTGCCAGATATGGGCGGCCCAGAGAAGTCATTTTAAGCAAGTGACTTAAAATATAGGAGAAGCAAAAGGTGACTCCCAGGAGTCCCCATAATTGGGCAGTGATTAAAAAAGGGAATCGTATTAAGCGGATCGTATTGCCCATTTGATAAACAGGCGTTGTAAAGGACGCCAATGCTGCAAGCGCCACAATGATAAGTAGCACATTACTAGTCAGCCCAGCCTGTACTGCCGCTGTCCCGATTACGATACCGCCTACGATACCAATTGTCTGCCCGATTTTGGTCGGCAGTCTTGCTCCTGCCTCACGCAATAGCTCAATGGTTAATTCCAAAATAATTGCTTCCAATATCGGAGGAAACGGAATTCCGCTTCTGGAAGCGATAAGCGGATTAAGGAGTTTCTCCGGAATCATTTCGTAATGATACGTGAGTACGGCGACGTAAAGAGAAGTTGATAAAACGGAAAAGAATACGGCAAACAGGCGAACAAGCCGAAAAATGGAGGCAATATGCCATGATAGAAAATAATCTTCAAAAGCAGAAAAAAACTCTACCAGAGTTGTAGGACCGGTTAAAGCATGCGGTGAGCCATCAACAATGATGGTTATTTTTCCTTCAGAGAGCACACTCGCCACTCTGTCCGGCCTTTCCGTATCAATTAAATGGGGAAAGGGAGAATTATGATTATCAGATATGATCTGGTTAATAAAGGAGCTGTCCACAATTTGATCAAATTCAATCTCATTCAGGCGCTGAAGAATCGTATTCACGTTTTCTTTGTCCGTAACTCCTTCAATGTAAAGAACAGCCACCCTTGTTTTTGTCAGGCTTCCTACCTTTACTTCTTCCACTATGAGATCAGGAATAGGCAGCCTTTTCCTGACCAAATTGATGTTAGCATCAATCGATTCGACAAAGGCTTCCTTTGGCCCAACAACACTGTACTCTACTTCCGGCAAACTTACAGGCCTCTTCTCCAGCGATACAGCAGATATTACTAGAGCCTCTTGCAGAGAACCTTTTACCTCTATGACAATGCAGCCTGTCAGCAACTTATCCCTTATTTCATGGACATTGGTTATAATTTCAGTATTATCAATAGGAATAGCCTGCTGGAGATCAAAAAGGGTTTTACTCGAATTGTCTTTGATATAAGGCAGGATATATTGATGGAGGATATTAATATCAACAATTGTCTGGTAATAATGGATATAAAATGGGCTCGAATTTGAATATCTGTAGGAAACAAAATCATTAGATTCTTTACAGCGATGAAGGAGTTCATCAATCTGCAATTCATGCTCACTATTTTCATTCTTCGTTTTACTATTGTCCCTATTAAATCTTTTTAATTTAGATTTAAAAAAACCCACCCTGCACTCCTCCAAAACTTAACAAATCCTAGTTTTAGTATGTGCCTGCGGATTTTAAATATTCTTTTACATGCAGTTCTCAATCGGTATTTTCATCTAGCTTTAAAAATTTTTTTCTTCCCCCAATAAAAAAAACGCAATCCTGATACGGACTACGTTAGAATGCAACTAATTCCTATTTTATATAACTTTCTATACCCAATTAAACTAATCCTCTTCTATTTAATGTTCAATATCCCGTTTATTAAACCCTATAAATCCTGCAGCTGCCAGCACCCCGGCAACCAAGCATAAAAGCAGCAGCGGGATGATTGAAAATTCTTCAATCGGCGCCTGCGGTACATGGCCAAAAGGAGAAATCCTGCCGATCCAGTCAGAGAATTGAAATAATCCTCCTAAATACAGCACAATAAAGGAGTATAAAACGTACATCCAAATAAAACCTGTGAATTTCGGCAGAAACCCAATCAGAAATACTGCCAGGCCAATCATGACGAGCATGGCAGGAAAATAGGATAGGGCAGCCCCGAAGATCATTGCAAAGGATAATCCCCCTTCCACCACTGCCGTCCCTGCCGACCATAGGCCAAGTGCTGCAAGAGATATCATCACAAACCCATTCATGACCGAGATGATAAAGTAAGCGCCCAAAAGCTCGGTCCGGGAAACAGATCTGCTTAAAAGGTGAACAATTCGCTCCTTCTTCTCCTCACCGCGGAGTTTATTCATGGCCATGAGTGGAGGGATGGTTGCAAGCAATGAAATGACAATCATCAGCATGGGGAGGAATTGTTCCACCATTGTTATGCCTTCCTCCTGCTGAAGAAGCTGCTTAAGCATTTCATTTTGTGAGAAAAATGATTCGAGATCACCTAAGACTGACCCATAGGATGCCCCTAGCACATACATGCCAATTGCCCATGAGATAATCCCGGTCTTCTGCAATCTTAATGCAAGCCCGATTGGACTTTGCAAAAAGGGGGATGCATGTTTTTTTCCAGGCTTGGAGGCCAGAAAGCCGCGCCCGAGGTCACGAATAGCGTTCAGATAATTTGCCGCGGCATAAAGAACAATTGAAGCAGCAATCATTAATACGATTGGCCACCAATTATTATCATCATACACTTCAGCTTTTGTTACCCACCCTAACGGCGAAATCCATGATAGTGCATCGCTGCTGACATCTGTGATTGCTCGAAAAAGATATGAAATTAAAAGGACCGCAATCGAATACCCAATTGCACCGCGTGAACTTTCCGAAAGCTGGGCAAAAACGGCTGTCACTCCTGCAAAAAATAACCCGGTTGCTCCTAAGGCAGCCCCATACAATAGAGAACCTTCCAAATCCATGCTTTCAATCCCAAGTGAGTATAGTCCAATACCGTTAAGCAGGGCCAATCCAACACATGCTGCAGTTACGACAAGCAGCGCCGCATTCAAATAGGAAAGACGCCCTACAGGCAGCGAGCGAAGCAGTTCCAGGCGTCCATCCTCTTCATCAGCCCGTGTGTGGCGGGCAACAAGCAGGATGCTCATTAATCCCGCGACAGCAGCAGTCATGAGCAGCATCTGATGTGCCGTCATGACACCAAGCGTATAGTTGCTTAAATCAGCCGGACCAGTCATTGCAGTCATTGCCGGGTTGGCCATCGTTTGTGCCATAGCGTCTCTTTCCTGCTGGGAACTGTACATTTCCTTAAAGGCTGACGGCACGATTAGTGTAAAAAAAGTAAGTGATAGCACCCAGATGGAGATCCGCATACGGTCAAGCCGTAAAATAAATTTCGAAAGGTAAGCAGTTTTCGCGAAATGATTGCCCTCCATCAGCGGACACCTCCCGTATCCTTCGCTCCTTCATAATGACGCATAAATAAATCCTCTAATGTTGGCGGAGCACTTTCCAGCCTGGTAATGCCAAATTGGCTAATATGTTTGATAACCTCATCTATTTGCATTGTATCAACCTGAAATGTCACACCTTGTTTACTTTCTTCGATTTTATGAATGCCTTGCATTTCATTCAAACCTGTAATTGGCCGCATTGTGTCAACGAGCATTTGTGTCCTTGTTAAGTGGCGAAGTTCACTTAAGGTTCCGGACTCAATAATCTTGCCTTGACGGATAATGCTTACCCGGTCGCACAGCTTTTCTACCTCTGATAAAATGTGGCTTGACAGGAGAACACTCTTTCCTTGTCTTTTTACATCCATCACACATTCCTGAAAAACTTTTTCCATTAGTGGATCGAGTCCGGATGTCGGCTCATCTAGAATAAATAGATCGGCATCAGATGAAAAGGCCGCAACTAACGCTACCTTTTGCCTGTTTCCTTTGGAGTAGGCTCTGCACTTTTTGGATGGATCCAAATCAAATTTACCTATTAACTCCTCACGTTTCGCCTTATTCACAGTGCCATTCAATTTTATAAATAAATCAATGACCTCTCCCCCTGTTAAATTTGGCCATAAATTCACGTCACCAGGCACATAAGCAACCCTCTTATGAATGTCTACAGCATCCTGCCATGCATCCTTGTTAAAAACCTTTACTTCTCCGCCTGTTGACTTTAAAATTCCCAATAACACCCTAATGGTGGTTGACTTGCCCGCGCCATTTGGGCCGATGAAGCCCAGTACTTCACCTTTATCCAACTCAAGATTTACCCCATCCAATGCAGTAAACTTGCCGAATTTCTTTGTCAAATTGGTTACTTTTAAAAGGCTCATGCTTATTCCTCCCCATTTTTATAAAAACTGCGCTTTAAAATCTCTCTATATCTGTCCCATTCGTTAAACAACTCGACACGGACATGTTCAAATGACTTGATTTTCGCGATCTGCAGTTCAGCGAAACCAGCCATAGTCCAATTAAGAATATTCATCGCTTTTTCAGGATCTATATCCTCCCGAAGTTTTGACCAGTCAATATTTTCGTAGATCCTTTTCATGCCATCTCTCTGAATGTTTGCCAGTAATTGATTTATATCAGATTTTACTTCCTGAGCATCTTCTTCAAGCAGCGATTTCAAGAAATCAAATACAAGGGGATACTTCTTTTGAATGTTCAATTTAATAAATCCTACCTGACTGATCCTTTCAAAAATGTCCCTTTCAGTCATGTCGATTTCAACATAAATCTCTTCTATGATGTTTACCGTATTTTGAATCAGGAAAAGATACAAATCCTTCTTGCTGCTGAAATAATTGAACAATGAACCTTTACTTATCTGCGCATCCTTTACCATTTCGTTAGTTGATGCCTTATCATAACCGCTCTTTATAAATTCTTTCATTGCTGCATTGATAATGCGTTCCTGCTTTTCAATTTTCAAACTGTAAAAAGTAGTATTAATTATATTGCACTCCTTTCACTAAAATGACCAAAGCGGTCAATTTCAACATAACAAAAAATGACCACTTTGGTCAATGTTTTATTTGGTATTATACAAATGAATATTTAATCCTGGCAGAAATTAAAAAGCACCTCCTTTTTAACATGCAGGAGGTGCTGCTTCACAGTACGAGCTGCAAACACAAAGTTGCCGGCTGCCTAAACTGAAAGATGATGAATTGGCTTTTGTACATTCATTCACCTTCATGATTCAACAACCAGACACTTATGATGCAGATTAAAACTTTGTATCCAGCAGTTTTTCCAAAGCTTTTTGAAGGCTGGATGCAACATTAATGTGAGATATATTAATTCCCAGGTGAACCATTTTTCTTCTAAATATATCTTAGATAGCAGGGATCCTTCATTAACATAGCATTAGTGAACTCTAGCATCCCATTGATTGATAATGTTTATGCCAAAATCCCCTCAAGAAACTTTATAGCTGGACAGCTTCAGCGGCTTTGCCAAGTGGCCGTACACCGGCAGTTCAATGCTTGTAGAGAAGTCCAAGAGAGCAAGTCGAAAGCGGACGCTCATTCGGACATGGAAACGGGAAATCTCAGTATCCGTGTCCGAAGTTCGTGCTCTTTCGGACAGAAAAAGAAGAAAACCGCAGGAACGTGTCCGAACCCAGAGCTCATTCGGACACAAAAACGGGAAATCTCAGTATCCGTGTCCGAAGTCCGTGCTCTTTCGGACAGAAAAAGAAGAAAACCAAAGGAACGTGTCCGAACCCAGAGCTCATTCGGACACAAAAACGGGAAATCTCAGTGAACGAGTCCGAAGTTCGTGCTCTTTCGGACAGAAAAAGAAGAAAACCGAAGAAACGTGTCCGAACCCAGAGCTCATTCGGACACAAAAACGGGAAACCTCAGTGAACCAGTCCGAAGTTCGTCCTCTTTCGGACATTAAAAGAAGAAAACCGAAGGAACGTGCCCGAACCCAGAGCTCATTCGGACTCGGAAACGAGAAACCTCAGTGTGCGAGTCCGAAGGTGATGCTCTTTCGGACAGAAAAAGAAGTCAACCGAAGGAAGATGTCGGAACCCAGAGCTCATTTGGACACGAAAACGGGAAATCTCAGTGAACGAGTCCGAAGTTCGTGCTCTTTCGGACAGAAAAAGAAGAATACCCAGAATCGACTCCGAACCCCATACTCATTTATCAAACGCCCCTCTCCGTGGAAAGCTAGTACTAGTGGAATTGAGCTCTCACATTTACTGTCCAAAACACCAATTATGAGAAAATAGCCTATATTTAATAGAAGCTCAGTGTATCAGTCAGAACTTACCAATGAACTATGGGAAAAGATGTATGGATACATAAGTGTGAATGTAAAGATTAACTTGCATATTGTACGGACTGGAGCAGTGGTATAAATGAAAATCACTGAGCATTGATTCTCCTACTCCCAAGATGTAATAATTAACAGTATGGCAATTTCGAATGCCTGCCAAACTGAAATCTGGCAGGCTATTTCCTTTAACGCTATCGATGCCATTTCAAGCATAGCTTTCATAACAATTGGACAGCCCTCATACCTTTATAAGCTTGACTATCTGAAAAAAATCCTGTTATTCTTAGTCAGTTGAAGCAGGCATGCTTCTTGATTAACATTTAGATTACAGCGGGAAAACTCCTCATATTCACTAAAAATTTAATTATAACTTTTTATTTTCCAGGAGGTTCATTTTGAAAAACATCCCTTTCAAAAAAATCTATTTATATATCATATTGGCATTGTGTATTGCTGCCTCCGTTCTATTTGTCCAGAACAATGACGCTTTTTATGAACGAACAATTGCTGAAGTAAAAGAAGTTCAACTTCTTCATTCTGAAGAAGTAACGGATATTTATGATAATAAAGACCACCTATATGAACAGCGGATCATAGCAGAAATTACGAATGGAGAAGCTAAAGGACAGCAGATCCACTTAACAAATCAGTTTTCTGAATCCAAAGCGTATGACAATGAAATTAAGACAGGGCAAAAATTATTCGTGTCCATTAAAGATAATAATGAGTCTGATGCAGATCTTAGCGGAGAGATCATTGATCTGAAGCGAGACCATTTCATACTATTGACAGGCTGGATCTTTATCCTGATTCTGCTCCTTGTCGGTAAAAAGCAAGGTCTCTTTTCCATCATAAGCCTGGCATTCAATGCCGTGCTGCTCTCCTATGCATTGGATGTGTATCTGAAGAATCCTGAAATAAGCCTGCTGCTGATATGCAGTGCGGCTGTCATCCTATTTACCGTTACCTCCCTTCTGCTCGTAAACGGTTTTAATGAAAAAACGTATGCTGCGATTATTGCGACTCTTGCGGCAACATTTTTATCATTATTGATCACTTTCCTGGTCATATGGTTAACTGGCGGGAAAGGGTTAAGATTTGAAGAGCTTCAATTTATAACCAGGCCTTATCAGATGGTTTTCTTAGCCGGTTTATTTATCGGCTCGTTAGGAGCGGTTATGGATGTAGCCATTACCATGTCTTCTTCACTGTTCAGCTTATATGAAAAAAATAACAGCATTCCTGTACAGGCTCTCAAACGATCTGGAATGGAAGTGGGAAAAGATATTATGGGCACCATGACGAATATCTTGTTTTTTGCTTATATCAGCGGCTCGATTCCGATGCTTATACTATATATTAAAAATGACTCCCCGCTGGGATACAGTCTATCCATGAACCTTTCCCTGGAATTAGCACGGGCACTTGCCGGAGGTATTGGGATCGTGATTACCATTCCGATTGGGCTGTATACCACCATATATTTTATCAATAGAAAGAGGGCTCGAAGATGAACGCAATACTATTGCTGGCAGCCATATTATTTATTTTGATGACCCTTGTCGGCGGGAAAAAAGGAGCCAGATCCTTTTTTGCAATCTTCCTCAATTTCGGAGTGATTATTTTCGTCCTTTTCTTTATGAACGATCCTAACATCAATCCGATTATCGTTACATTAATCGCATGTGCATTCATCGGCTGTATAAATCTATTTTTTATTAACGAGGTGAACATTAAGACGATCACTGCGTTTTTGTCTTCGCTCATTACCACGGGAGTTCTCATTGGATTCATTGTTATCATTGCAGAAAAGGCAATGATCCAGGGATTTGGTGAAGAGGAAATAGAGGAGTTAAGCATATTCTCCCTTTATATTGGAGTTGATTTTGTTAAAGTTGCGGCTTCAGTCATCATCATGAGTACAATCAGTGCCATCACCGATGCTGCCATGGCCATCTCTTCCCCAATGCGGGAAATCCATTATCATCATCCGGACATTAGCAGAAAAGAACTGTTCCAAGCTGGCATCAGCATTGGTAAGGATATTCTCGGAACAAGCACTAACACGTTATTTTTTGCGTTCTTTGGCGCATATTTAGCCCTGCTGATTTGGTTTAAAGACCTATCCTATTCCGCTGGTGAAATCATCAATTCAAAGATCTTCAGCGGAGAAATGATCACAATCTTCTGTGCAGGAATTGGGGTAACGATGGTGATTCCTGTCACTTCGTGGATTACCGCACTGTATTTAGTGAAAAGAGGAAATACTGCTGATACCGCTGAATAGCTATGTAAATTTATTATCCTAATGTAATGAAAGGCTTTAGCAGTATACTTGCTTCCCATAAAAATATTACAAGGATGAATTGCCCATTTTTTACAATCAATGGTATTTTCCGACAAATATCGTCCATACTATTTAATAGAAAAATGAGGTGAAACTATGCACTGCATCCTTGTAATATTGGCTATCATTCTTGCTTATTTTAAAGCCGACTGGAAAAAATGGGAAAGATATTATCCTACCATGCTTTATATTTCCGTAGGATCTTTCATTTATGAATTTATTTCGCACAGCCATTTTCACTAGTTAATATGTTTGAGCAGAACCTGTCACAGCAGAATTCTTCCCCTTAACCTGCTTTAGCGTCGCTACTATAAGGAAGCTGACAATCACTAATAAGAGCCATGAGCTCACCTTCCCCAGATGAACGAGACTCCATGCATCGGCCTGATTTGGGTATTCCCAGGCACCGAAGAAAGTTGCAATATTTTCTGCTATCCATATGAAGAACCCAATAAGCACAAATGAAAGGGCAAGAGGCATACGGTAATTGATTCCTCCCACCTCGTAAGTGACCCAGGATTTCCAAAAAACGATCAAAACCATTCCTGACAGCCACCAGCGGACATCGATCCAATAATGGTGGGTGAAAAAATTCAAATATATCGCTGATGCAAGAGGCACTACTGCCAGGAAGGGCGGCCACTTAACCAGCTCAACCTTTAGCCTCCTCCACGCCTGGCACAGGTAACTTGCTACACTGGCGTACATGAAACCGCTGTACAAAGGAACCCCAAAAACTTTGGAATATCCCTCTTCAGGATAAGACCTGGAGCCCATATGTACCTTAAAAAGTTCAAGAGCGAGGCCTATAATGTGGAACAATGTGATAACCTTCAGTTCATCCTTCGTTTCAAGCCCCGAACGAACCATCGCCCACTGCATCAAAAGACAGATGATCAGCATCCAGTCATACCGCGGCAGAATAGGCAGCGGCAGGAATTTGGTTAAAGCTAAAGAAGCAAAGATCACAACAGGAAACAAACATGATAAAGCCTGCTCCCAGCCGAAAAGAAAGAGCTGCTTTAGTGGCCTCATCGGCTGTGCTTCCATTTTTCGAACAGTCAAATGCATACAAAATACCCCCCATATTGGGACATTGAACCTGTCCCCATGTCCCATCATTCATCTTCCTCATCACTGCGGTATTCCAGGATATCCCCAGGCTGGCATTCCAATGCCTTGCATATTCCCTCTAAAGTTGAAAGCCTAATGGCTTTTGCCTTTCCATTTTTCAATATGGAGAGGTTAGCCATGGTGATTCCTACCCTCTCCGAAAGCTCTGTTACGCTCATTTTCCTTTTAGCCAGCATCACATCAATATTGATTATAATTGCCATATTCTCACCTCAGACCGTTAGATCATTTTCTGATTTTATATCGATTGCTTCTTGTAAAAGTTTTTGAAGAACAGCTGCAAAGACTGCGATCACCATCGAAGCAAAAGGAACAACCAAACCGACAAAAATGACACCTGGGGCGTCGTCAAACTCCGCAAAGAGATAGAAGAGCGGCAAGGCCAGCACATGAAAACCACTGATTGTAATTGCACAGTATTTGATTTTCTTTAAAGCTTTTACAGAAATTTGCGAGAAAGCTTCATTTTTATCAATATAGAGTAAAAGTTTGAACGACTGATACAAAGCAAAGTAAAAAGGTATCGCCGATGCATAAAACACGAAGAATACGAGATATTTTATAAAAGCATACTCTGGAAGCAATTCTGCTGAAACTTTCCCTAATTCAGGCACCAAAAAGATGCACAAAGCAAGGATTGGGACTCCCATAAGAATAACAGCTAATTTTAGAAACAAAGTGGTTCCCTTTTTCATAATAAGCACCTCTCATATTTATTGTCAGATTGATTTTAATACAATATTTATCGTTTTGCAATAAATAATTACTGATTAAGATTATGTTTTTATTGAAACTAATATCCCCTTTTTAAACTTTAAACATTTAATTTATTACTTAATCAAGAGAATTTGCCAAGAAATCACACCTATAAAAGGAGTGGTTAAAAGTTGTGTTTTTTATTTTTATCAAGGTTGTCAAGATTAGAGAGAAAACAAAAAATCAGGGCATTAAACCCTGATTTTTTGTTATAAATCTGCTATTTGATATATTCTTTACTGGCTAATACATTGGCAATCACATCGGTCGGAATGGTAAATTCACAAACGCCCATATATCCTGGTGCGACTTCGTATTTATTAAATACGATAACAAGTTTTCCTTTATTGTTAATATAAAAGCTTTGGTCTTTGGCAATGGTTTTAAAGCCCATTGCATCATCCAGCCAATAAAACTTGTCGGGGTCTTTTTCCATTTGATCCCTCATCTGTTCCTTTATATTTTCGTTTATCAGGTTCATATAACTATCATTTTTAAATAAACTCGGCAAAGTTATCAAAAGTTCATGTTTCTTGTCGATTGTATCATAGGTATACTCTGAGTATGAATTCACCGTGCTTACAACATATCTGCCCACAGCAAGAATTTGATCATTGTCGGTTTTGACATCATAACCGCTTTCTACACCCAAATGACCTCCGCCATTCTTCTTAACTTCCTCTATTTCCGCCATAAAATCATTGTACAGTTTTTTACTTTCTTCTAGATATTTTTTGTTCAAGGTGGCTTCTAATGTTTGATTTTCCATGTTCGTAATGGCAGGTACTTTTATTTTCGTTTTGGCCGTTTCCTCATCTACTTTAAATTCTGTAAAAGTAACTACCTTAACGAGCGAGCCAACAATAGGCATTTCTGATAAGGAATTTGCAAGGCTTGGACTCGCATTAACCCCTGTGATAAATATAAGCACCGCTGCTCCGATCCCAACAAGACGCTTCATCATATTCAGATTTCTTTTCTTTTTTTGCTTGAGGGCTTTTTTCACGATAAAATCCAATTCATCTGGGATAGGTATATTTTTATATTCTTTCTTTAAAGCTTCCAATTTCTTGTCCATTAGATTAATTCCTCCTCGGAAATGATGGTGCGTAATAATTTTAATCCCCTGTAAAGCCGTGTTTTCACTGTATTAATATTTTCATCTATAATTTCCGCGATTTCCTCTAGTTTTAAATCTTCAAAAAAGCGCAGAATAATAACGGTTTTGTACTGAATGGATAACTCATCCAATGCATTGTAAAGATCAATGTCATTGTATGAATCTTTTTTTCCATGACTTAAATATTCAATCGTTTGATCATCCACAAGGGTGATTTTCTTTTGTTTTCTTAAAAAATCGATCGACGTACGAACGACAATTGTATAAAACCAACTTTTGATCGATCCAGATTTTTGAATCGTTTCGATTGAGATAAGTGCTTTTTTAATTGATTCCTGTACGATATCCAATGCATCCTCTTGATTTTTTACATAACTGAACGCCAAACGATAAAAATCCTCTTTGTGATCATTTATACAGGTGACGAATAGTTCATTTACATCTTTTTTCTTCATTAGTTCAAAATGCCCCTTTTTGCAAAATACATTTTATTTTTATAAGCTGCTCGAAGTTTAGACGTAGAGAGGTAATTAAAAAGTTTCATTCTCATATTCCAGAATTCGGTTCACCTTAAAATTCTGGGTCTGACAATTAGACCACCCTATGCTATCTCTCTTTAAACAACCTATGTTGAATAATGTTAGCTTTCAAAAAAATAATGTTTGTTAGATTCTTTTTTGTTTTTATGAAACTAAATGATTGGATTGCCACGTCTATTCATGGGAATGATTTTTGCTTCTCTCCCAAAATGATAAATATCATGCCTACCATGAGTAGCAGTACAGATTAATTGGAGGAATAGATTATGTCAGGCAACGTAAAAAATCAACGTTATATCCATGGATTGGATGGGCTAAGAGCTTTGGCAGTACTATTTGTCATTGCTTACCATTTTAATTTCAGTTGGGCTAGAGGAGGATTTCTTGGAGTAAATATCTTTTTTGTTTTATCAGGATACTTAATTACGTCAATCATGTTGCCTCCACATGGACAGCGATATACAATTAATTTGCGTGATTTTTGGATTGGACGAATGCGGCGTCTGCTTCCGGCAGCCTACGTCATGATTTTGGCTACTACCGTTTGGGTGACATTATTTAACAGAGAACTTCTTCACACCATAAGAGGAGATGCAATCTCTTCTATTTTTTACACAAGCAATTGGTGGTTTATCTTTCATGAAGTTTCATATTTTGATAGTTTTGGCTCTCCTTCACCATTGAAGAATTTATGGTCACTAGCAATAGAGGAGCAATTTTATATCATTTGGCCGATTGTGTTGACAATTGGGCTATACATATTTAAAAAGCAAAGCACGTTTGCGATTTATGTCTTTAGCAGTGCAATCTGTTCTGCCTTGTTAATGGGGCTGCTCTATGAACCTGGGGCAGATCCCAGTCGTGTCTATTATGGAACTGATACCCGTTCATTTGAACTGTTTATTGGCTGCTGGCTGGCTCTTGTCTGGCCAATGAAGAGACTTTCGTCCAAAAAACTTTCTGTCAAGCTTCATAATACACTGAATATAACAAGTATCATTTCATTGGTCATTTTCATTTCTTGCTTTTTATTTGTTGATGAATATCAGGTGTTTTTGTACAGAGGGGGCATGTTCCTGATTTGTATGAATGCTGCGGTCCTGATTGCATGTATTTGTCATCCGGCAAGCCTTTTAGGGAAAATACTCTCCTGGAAGCCTCTTCGCTGGATAGGTACAAGATCTTACGGAGTCTACCTTTGGCATTACCCAGTGATCGTGTTAAGCACTCCCGTTTATGAAATAGGAAATCCTGCATACTGGCGTGTCGCTATGCAACTAATCTTTATATTCATTATTGCGGAACTATCTTATCGCTTTATTGAAATGCCAATTCAAAAACATGGATTCCGATCATTTTTTCAGAGGCACTTTGTCATCAATAGGATAAAGTGGAGAAGCTTTTCTTTTAGCAGAAAAACATTAACGTGCCTCATCCCTTTAATCCTTTTGGTGTTTATAACCGGGATTACAGGTGTAGTAAATGGTGAAGAATCAAAGGAGACAATAGCGTCATATCCAGATAAAGTAAAAATAATTAGTGGGGAGTCTTCGGGCATTAATACGAATCAGGAAAGCACTGCATCTGAGATAAATTCTTCCGATCAAGATCTTAGCGAAGAATTGAAACCAGGAACCGAACAGAACCCAGAAACACCCCAAAAGGAGAAAAAGAATACAAATGATGTACCTTTAGACCTGCCGTATACGGAAATACTGGCCATTGGAGATTCAGTTATGATAGATATTGCCCCTAGCTTGCAAAAATTATTTCCTGACATAACGATTGATGCAAAAATTGGAAGACAAGTTTCACAAGCTATCAAATTGGCCACTAATTATGCAGATTTCAATCATCCGGATAAAGCAGTCATCATCCAACTGGGGACAAATGGATATTTCACCAACCAGCAGATGGACACATTACTCAGCACCTTCTCGCAGGCTCATATTTATTTGGTCAATACACGTGTTCCGCGCTCATGGGAAGGCAAAGTTAATCAAGCACTATATAAAAAAGCTCAAGAGTATGAGAATGTTCAGTTGATTGATTGGCATTCTGAAGCTATTGACCACCCAGAATATTTTGCAGCAGACGGAGTCCATTTGATGCCAAAAGGAATAGAAATCTTAACAGACCTTATCAACCAATCCATCATTCATCTAGACTTAAAATGATGTTTTATCAAATTGATACTAATAACCTTAATAAAAAGAAAGAGTGTGTTTTGAAAACAAAACACACTCTTAATATATTCGATTGAATCATTCTTTTATTAAGGCTTGATCATTTTTATATACCTTATTCAACAAGCGAAAGAAAAAACCCAACTCTGAATTTTAGAGTGACCCAGTAAAATGAGATAAGGAAAAAACACCCCCTGAATCGTATTTAATCTATACGATTCAGGGGGTGTTTTTCTTATGGGGACAAGAGTCCATTATCCAGAAGAAATAAAGTGGGAAGCGATTAAGTTAAAGCAAAAGGGATTAAGCAATCAGGCGATTATGGATCAGCTCGGCATTAAAAATGTTTCACAAATCAAAACTTGGATGAAATGGCATAGAGAGGGTCAGGTTCACCGATTTTCTCAGCCTGTAGGCAAACAGTACGCTTATGGCAAGGGCCCAGACGAATTAAGTGAAGTGGACGAATTAAGAAGGAAGAACAAACAATTGGAGATGCAGCTGGAAATTTTAAAAAAGTACCAAGAGATCGAAAGGAGCTGGAGCCGCAAATAGTGTTAAAAGTCGTAGAGGAGTTATCTTCTGTGTATTCTATAATCAGTATTTTAGCCATCCTGGAAGTACCAAAGGCGACTTATTATAGGTGGAAGAAAAAGTATTCCCATACCATAATGAATCCTTTAGAAGAGCTCATAGTACATCAAATTAGAATTAAAGTGTATTCTTTCATTGTAGACATGTATTTAAGGAATGATTTAAAAATGACTAACGATTTAAAGTCGTTAGCCATCATCTTCCATTAAAGCGCCCGATTGCGGAAGATCAAGATTATTATTATGATTGCTACTTTTGTTTGTTGAACTAACTCATCCACGTTCAACAAGGATAAAGCCAATAACGCAAGACACAGATAAAAGCCTCCTTCACAGAGCTTCGGCAGTGTAAAGCAAACAATTCCATAAAATAAAAGCTGCGTATGGGAAATTTCTCATACGCCGCTTTTATTGTTCTCCACACCAGATCAGACCTGCGGCTTTCCTACAGGTCTTATGTGCTTAAAACGGCTTGATAGCTTTCTCGTTTTTACCAGTTTGAGGCTGATTTTCAATACTTCTTTCTTTGGTTTCCTTAGGAATTTCTTTAAGGTGTTTATTTACTTCTTCTACTTGATTAGTAGTTCTCATTTCATCCATTTTCAAAAACCTCCATTCATTAAAATATTTTGATATGTATAGTATGCAGCAATAACGAAGAATTTATGTCCGCTAAGTCAGACCTGCATGCTGTGCCACAGGGTGTCTTTATATGGCATAGTTATTACAGCAAAAAACATCGAGTATGATGAATTCATGAAAGACGTAGCTCTTCAAATCTTTTATATTTCAAATTTCAAATGACAATTCAGTGACGCAGCGCGGATCATTTCCACGAAGGGGAAAATCAAAGGAAGCCGTGGCTTATGAATGGTTTAGGAAATTAGAAGGGAAATACCATTCGGCGCGGAATTAGTGAAAGTCATCACGGACGGAGATGACGTCACTGAAAAAGTGAGGGAATTTGAAACCAGACAAATTTACACCAGAACTTCCGTATACATTTGTAAACGAACGAAAAAGGCATCTAGGATGAATGCCTTAATTTATGAACCGTTGGGCTCTTGATTTACTTCGCAGGAAGAGCGAGCGGCTTGTTCAACTAAAGCGCCCTTTAAATTGAATAAAGATTTTTTGTTTATTAGTATAGTGCTAAGAAATTATCATTTCATTTGTGATTAAGACTTAGTACTTATTTACTCTAAAAACCAGAATTCGATCCGATAACGACAGTAGCGTCCAGTTCCTCGTCTCTAGCCATTTTCGTGGTAAGCCTAGCAGCAGCAAAGATTTCAAAGGTTTGAGGTGCCTGCATTTCGCTCGTCTCTATCAAAAGATGTCCTCCCGGTGCTAGCCAGAGAAATGCTTCTTCTGCTACTCTTCGCTGAATGTCAAGTCCATCCTCTCCTCCATCAAGCGCCACCTTCGGTTCATGTAGGCGAGCCTCCTGTGGGAGCAGCTTGATTGCCTCGGTAGGAACGTAAGGTACGTTCGCAACTAGGATGTTTACGTGGCCTTGAGCGAGGCNACATAGGTCAACGACGATATTACCAGAACATGACAGGGCTTCTGCCTGGTGAACAAGAAACTCGGTACGTTGGCGAGGCACGAAAACGCCTCGGTCCACTTCTATCCGTAAACCACAGAACTCTGCGTATCCAACAACATATTCAAGAGGTAAACCATCGGCACGCATTTCCACCATTTTCTTGAGGTCCTCTGGAGTTCGTGCCTCTGAGATAAGTAACCGGGTCTCATCTTCAGCGAAAACACAACCCGCGCTCCGAAGCCTGTTAATTATACATTTTTCCGTTTTATTGTCCAAAAAGAGATTAAATTTTTTTCCTATTTATCTCACCACTTTTACTTATTTATAACCCTGCATTCGTTAAAAATTGGAGAGATCCTTCTTCAATAAAATGGCCCTTAACTTAAAGAAAGAGCACAATTCTTTCGCTGCAGAATTGCGCTCCTTTTCTGGCATAATCACAAAACGCTAACATTCAAAAAGAAAATATACATAATCCGTAGGTACGCCTCGTTCACCTTGTTGATGCAGCATCGCTGTCACATTTCCGCGATGGTAGGTTCCATGATTCACTACATGGTGAATGAGATCGGCAAGTATGAACTCACTGCGACCATATTGAGGGTGCTCTGTAATGATGATACGTTCTGGATCCTGCTTCTCTGCAAAAAAACTGTAAAATTCCTTTGAAAGCGCATCATAGAACACCTCAAGTTCATCTATAGACGCTCTTGTTGCTTCTGACTTTCGACGCTCAACTTCTCTAACAGTATCGTGGAAGCTGCTTCCTTTCATCGTCTCCAACCAAGTAATGTCCGTTGCATATAGGTGAATCAGCACATCTGAGATCGATGAAAAAACACTATTAACTATCTCGTTATAAATCCTATCAGGTAGTTGCTTCAAGTGTTGAATCACTTTTTGGTTAGCCCAAACGTGGTAATCGTACATTTTCTTTGCGCGATTATTTTCCATTAGCTCACTCCACTCACTTTTTAAAATTGAAAAAAGTTTTAGAACGATCAGAAATAATTTAATTTGTTTTCTTTTGATCCGCTTGCTTCCAAATCTCTATTCTACACAATATTCTTTATATCCTTTTTTCTGGACGTTTTTCATCCACCTATTTTTGTTGAAAGCAATTGAATAAAAAGAATCCTCTAGGAGAATTTACTTTAATCCTTGGGTTCTTTTGCTCGCATCTAAATGAAATGAAGGGAGTAGTGCTCCAATACTCCCTTCCTGTTAAGTCCTTTGTGACAGACCTATGAACCTTCACCAAAGTCTAGACTACTTCCCGTTTCTACCAAGGTCTTTGTATTATTTAAAATTATCCACCAGGCCTTGATGCTATTCTCATAATGGGGATCACCTTCTTTCCACTGGTCATGAATGAGTGTCAATTTCGTGCATGGGCCAATAGGCTCTAGAAGATAAGAAATTCTTGACTCAAATTCATGATCATCTTTCATATACGACTTTCCGGTATAGTGAGTAAATCGAAGTACCTGATTCGGTTCATATTCCAATACGTTCCCGTATACATGCACTGTCTCATCTCCATCTACTCCAGGACCGACATACTCTAAGAAATCGGCCACTTGAAATGTAGATCTAATGACACTTCCATAATAAATTTGTTTTGTACCCTCAGGAGAGATCAATGCCTTCCAAACTTCCTCTGGTGTACCTGCAATATAAAATTCGTACTTCAAATCCTTCATGATTTTTATGCCTCCTAAAATTTCAATTCTGTACATGTACATCATAAAAAAACTTCACTGACAAATACGGTCAGTGAAGTGAAGTATTTTGATAATGACTGTATAATTCAAAGCTGATAGTTGCCAATTTTTCTTGTAATAAAGTTGGCTCCAGAATGGTAATGGATTTACCATAGGGGAGAAGAAAGTAAGGTACAAAGGTATGGATAGACTCTTTATCAACCTTAAAAAGAGCTTGATTGCTTGATCGTTCTATTAGAACATGACTAAATAACCAATGCTGACATAAATCATCAAGCGCGTGTGTCTTGCCTTTAATACGGACGGAAATGAGTTTTTCAAGTTGGTTTGAATCAGGTAAAAGATCTTTTAGAAAGAAAGAACGTGCTGAAAATCCCAAAGGTCGGTCAAATTTGTTATCTGTTCTGGATAAAGCTTGAATACGATCGATTCGAAAACTTCGAATTTCTTTACGCAAATGGCAATAAGCGACTGTGTACCACTTGCCTTTCCAATAAACAAGACCATAAGGATCAATATGGCGTGATTGTGGTTCGTTTTCTCCCCCTTTATGATAAATAATAAATAACGTATAACTTTCAGCAACAGAAATTTCTAAATCTTGGAGAGTAGATGTCAAAGACGGTTCGACAGAAGGATGGATAACTTCAAACCCTCTTGAATGGCGATTGATATGATCCAATTGTTCCTCGTTGGTATACATTTTCAGCTTAGAAATTGCTTCATCCAATGCTTCACTAAAGGGATACCCTGCTTCTATTGCAAATTTTGCAGCATGAATAAGCGCTTTCTGTTCATCCAGGCTAAAAAACAAAGGTGCTTTTGTAAACTTATTCAGTATACTGTACCCGCCATTATGTCCTGCATCTGAAATGATTGGTACCCCACTTGCACACAGAGCATCAATATAGCGGTAAACCGTACGGATACTGATTTCTAATTCCTCTGCCAACTCCTTAGCAGTCATTTGTTTTCTCGTTTTGAGGAGCCATAATATAGAAAGCATATTAACCATTTTAGACATATTGAGGCAGTCCTTTCTCGAAGATTCAAGATAAGCATCCTGCAGTAACCTATTAAACTTATTAAAAAATTTAATTGTTCATGTAAACATATGTAATATTGCCATTTCACTAATCACCTTACAGAGCCTACTCTGGAGAACATTCTATATGATTATAAAACATCCTCCCTCTCTATTAACAATATTCTACAATTTGGCCCTATTGCGGAATAAGCTTTATTACCATTTATCTGCCACTACATTTTTTTCTGAAATCACCCCAATAATTTCCATATCCACTTTATTCTAACATCAAAGCACCTTTAAATTTTTATATTTCTTCTTAAACAATCCTGCTTCCTTCCTTCAATAAGTAAAAGCGATTGCCTTTACTTAGCAATCGCCCCTTTTGTTGAAGGAGAAAGTAAATATAATCAAGCTTCAGTTTGTAGTACCAAATGGGGATTAATGTTTTATACAGCACATACAATTATATATAAATCTTGGAAAGTGAGGTTTCATATGATAATAGTGTGTAAAAACCATGTTAAGAAGGCTTTAAAAAATCTTGAAGTCCCACATGTAGAAATAAGTAAATTGTATAAAAGTCCATGTATATTTTGTAAACAGGAAGCAAATATAAAAATTTTCTATTCAGTGCCTATTTCCTTTAAAATTAGAAAAATAAATAATATCTATAAACGCGAATGAAATTGATTATTATTATCAATAATATAAATAATAATGGGATAACCCACCCAAGGCTATCCCAAAGAAAATCAGGCTTCTGGAACAAATGTTTTGCAGTCGGTTTCTTCACTATTGGATGCCTGCTTGCCTTTATGACTGACTACATAAATAGCTTCTGCATTGCATTTGTTTCCATTTCCCCAGAAGGTACAGTTATTTACTTCACAAAGTACATCTTTAGCCAAAGTATCACACCTCCTTTATTGTATTATCATTAACAATTTAGAGGTGATTGATACTTTTTTCTATTCATGCTTTAACTGCTCGATCCTCAACAATATGGCCCTAAAATGCAATATGAGCGCACATTCCTCAAGAATGGCGCCCGATGTGGAATAAAGGATACGATCCACTATTTGTGAATTGCGCCCGAATGCTTAAAAAGAAAAAGTCGTGACTATACAAATGCTCACGACTTTCTCTGTAATATTAAAGATGATTTTAACTGTGTGACATAGCCTTCTTGATGTAGTTAGAAAGTTGTTCATCTACCCCAAATTTTTCTTGTATATCAGGATTTTCTTTATAATAACGTTCAGCTGCTTTGGATATCTCAGGATCCCTAAAAGTCAACTTATCGAGGAATTCATACCATTGTTTTGCCAATTGTGTAACGGTTAGGTTTCCTGGTGGTACTCCCTTCTCATATTCACCACGTATCTTTGCAGTTATTTCAAGCCATTCACTTACATACTGTTTTCTTTTCTCTAATCCAAGCTGCTTGAACATCTTTTCCTGTTGTTCTTGGGTAAAATATTTATCTTTACTCATATTAATCACCTCAATTAAATTTATAAATTGTTCAGCCTTCACTTCTTGTTGACTGTTGAGCAACTCATATATCCTTTCCAGACGACTACACAATTGTTCTTGTATCTGAATTGACTCTTTTACACTTTCTACCTGTACTTTTATAACTTCGACTGGATTCAAATTTGAGTTTCCCATCATCCTTTTAATCTCATCTAAAGCAAAACCTAACTGCTTAAGTGACATAATTTGTTGCAGCTTGGCAATATCTGTTTCAGTATAGATTCTATGTCCCTTATCAGAAGACTGCGAAGGAGAAAACAATCCAATTTTGTCATAATGATGGAGCATCCGTACCGTAAGTCCGGTTTGCTTAGCTAATTCTCCAACTTTCCAAGTTTTTTTATTCAGAATCAACCCCTCATTTCGTACGAATTATTTTCGCCGGCAACATTACTATACATCCTGACATAGTGTTAGGTTCAAGTACCCTTTTAAAACTTTTTTTGGTTGTTTATCTAAATAACAATTTTCATTTAAAAAAGACGCCTTCTAATTTAAGAATAGCGCCAGTTTGCTGAAGATGCTTATTGAAGAAAAGCACCCGTTTAAGTACAATGTTTCACAAACTTGCTACCTGTCCTGTTAACTTAACAAACAAGCTATCCTTTAATAATAGTCTTGATTTTTAAAAAAGTATGCCTTGTTGGCAAGTGAAATTCCTGTCCACCTGCTTTTTCTCTGCTGGACTTCGACATTCATTTTTTTCATTCAGTCTTACATTTAATCCCTTATCCGCAGCTTTGGCCGAACCAAAATTATTACTTTTAAATAAGCCTTAACGCCTTCCCCAGAAAAGAAAAAACTAGAAAAAACAGGTATGTTTTGTGACAAACGACTACACCGACAATTCAAGAGAACGGTATCAAATTTTCAAAAGGTTAAATTGGTTAAAACATCCATAAATAATTATCCTATTTTCCCTCATTCTAATAAAGAAAAAATATTTGGAGGTTTTACCATGGCACAATTAAGAGATATCATGACATCAAATGTTGTTACTGTTAACGAAACACAGACCGTACAGGAAGCTGCGGCCTTAATGAGCCAATATAATATTGGAGCTATCCCAGTAATAAATAACAGCAGACAAATGGTTGGTATTGTAACGGATCGTGATATTACCCTTCGTACGACGGCACAGGGAGAAAATGCGCAAACACCAGTATCCCAAGTCATGACTGCACAGCAAATTGTACAAGGTTCACCTGATATGGATGTTCATCAAGCATCAAATTTAATGGCACAGCAGCAAATCCGCCGATTGCCGGTAATTGAAAGCGGAAAAATAGTCGGAATGGTTGCTCTAGGTGATCTAGCAGTTCAGAATCAATATGCAAACGAGGCTGAACAAGCTTTACAAAGTATTTCAACTCCTTCTGCACCTCAAGAATAATTGACTGTCATAATCAAAAAGCACAGACTCATTTCTTGGTCTGTGCTTTTGAAACGAATTCAGGTTTAGTAAACTTAATTAGATTCCTTTGATGCTAACAACATAACGAAAAAAGAATATGTAGACCTTGATCAATTTAAGTACAGGTTCATATTATTATGTACAGCTACGCAACTGTTCTTGTATAAACACCCGTAAGCCTAAAGCACATTACTTTACAATCTTTACAGTGACTCAAGCCTAACTGGCAGCGCTCTTAAAAGTGTATTCATTCAAATGGGCTGGTACACGTTACATTATTCTTTTCCGTACAAATAAGGCTACAAAAATCAAAAACAGTAAAGCTAAAATTAGATAAACCACATTTGAGTATATGTCCATATAACCTACAATGTTTTCCCATGATCCAGCTACTGCAGCACCTACATTAACAAGAACCACATTCCAAACTAACGTTCCTAACGTAGTTAATACCAAAAAAGTCCAAACATTCATATGAGCCATTCCTGCTGGCAAGGAGATTAAACTCCTAATTAAAGGAATGAAACGACAGAAAAACACTGTCCATACTCCATATTTGGAAAACCATTTATTCGCTTTATGGACATCTTTTTTCGATAATTTTAGGATATGCCCCCATCTCTCAATAATTTTTTCTAATTTATCAACATCAATCTGCAAACCAATACTATACAGAACGATTCCTCCTGCCACCGATCCAATTGTGGAGGCTACCACCACTCCTACAACAGTTAAGTTTGTATGAGTAGTCATATACCCTCCAAAAGTTAAGATTACTTCTGATGGAATTGGAGGGAATACATTCTCTAACATGATTAATAAAAAGATACCCAAATAACCAAATTGCTCCATTACACTTGTAATCCAGCCTTCCATTTTACCTCTCCTTCTATCTAACAACTTCAAATTCATAAAAAACGACAAAAATAGTATAAACCTACTGATCATGTGATTATATTTGTGCGACTCATATTACCACATAAATCAATGAAATTCCAAAATTAACTTAAACTTACCCAATATTAGTTCGGTAAAATTACTCCAATGCAAAAATGGGTTAGGATATAATAGAAACTCTGTTAAATTATATCGAGATTTTTAGTTAAACAAAAAGGGATGCATCAGCAATCCCTTACATTTTTTCTTCTGGATATTCAGTTAATACTTCTATTTACATTAATTTTGAAATAAAAATTGTGGCAATTCCAAAGTAAATGAGTAATGAAAGTATGTCATTTATTGTTGTAATCAATGGACCTGAAGCCACAGCAGGGTCAATTTTTAATTTATACAGAATAAGTGGAATGATCGTTCCAGCCAAAGTTCCGATAATTAGAGTCAAAACTAATGAACTCCCTACCACCAATCCTAGTACAGCGTTTTCTTGCCAAACAAAGGCAATCATTGAAATTAATATTCCGCATGTAAGTCCAATAATCAACCCGACTTTAAGCTCTCTTAATATAAGTCTAAAAACAACCCCCTTGTCTATATCGTGGGTAATCAGTCCTCTTACAACAACAGCTAAAGATTGAGTGCCTGTATTTCCTGTCATACCTGCTATCATTGGCATAAAGAACGCTAAAGCCACTACTTTTGACAGCGTCTCTTCAAAACCACTTATGATTGTTCCGGAGACTATACCAATAAATAAGAGTAAAATTAGCCAGGGAAGACGACGATATGCAGCAACAAATGCCTTTGTCTCAAAATCAATGGCTTTACCCGATGCTGAAAGCTTCTCAATATCTTCATTTGCCTCTTTTATTACAACATCGATAATATCGTCTACTGTCACAATCCCTACCAGCTGGTTATTCCTTTCTACAACAGGAATTGCTAAGAAATCATAACGCTCGATGATGCGGGCAACTTCTTCCTGGTCTGAATCTGCAGAAACAGAAATGACTCGGCTATACATAATATCCTGAATTTTTTCCTTTTCATCGGCCAGGATTATATCCCGATATGATACAACTCCAACAAGCTTCTTATCGCTATCAATGACATACAAGTAATTTATTGTTTCTGAGTATTCAGCAAACACTTTGAGTTTGTCTACTGTTTCTCGAACAGTGAAATGCTGGGGTATCCAGACGAAACGGTTAGTCATCAATCGCCCTGCTGTTTCAGGAGGATAGTTCATGATGTTTTGAACAATTTGAGACTCTTCTTCTTTCATACCTGAAAGGAGTTCCTCAATTTTGTCAGGGGATAAGTCCTCAAGTAAAAAAGCCAAATCATCATTATCCATTAAGTCCATGACGTGCCCTGACTTTTCTATCCCTAACTTAGTAAGAATTTCTAACTGATATGCTTTTTCAAGTTCCTGTATTAAATCAGCGATTTGTTTAGGAGAAAGTAATACAAGGAAGCGTGTGTGATGTTTTTCTGGAAGTTCCTCAAATACTCTTGCAATATCATAAGGCTGGAGTTCTTCTACTATCCCATGAAATTCCTTCTTTTTTCCTTCTTTTAAAGATTTTATGATTTGAAGAGTTATTTGATCTGCTGGCATGTTGGTGCTCATTTTTTGTCACTCCTTCATTGAGGAATAATTGAATTTTTCCCTTTACATATTCTTTTAGGTGTAATTTATTTCTATGATGCTTCGAGCAGGGATCATTTTCCATTACTCCTCACCTCCCGGAAAGATAAAAAAACACCTTCATTTTGAATGAAGGTGTTGGTTTAAAGATGACAAAATAAGAATTACAGCCTGGTTATTCTGTTCCTCCATTCGTAGAGCTTTAGCACTGTGTGGCATAGGACAAAGCCAGCTACATTAAAAACCACCTTAAGTCGATAGTTTCTGTTGACCCATTGGCGTCTTTCGACATTTTTGGGCAGCAGCATATCTCCAACACAGGAGCCTCACCTAACGAGGATATTCAGTTTACAAAATTTAATCTAATGGATTTTTATTTAAAAGTAAATACTTTTTTCATGAAATTACTTTTTCTTTGATTTGTTCTCATTGAACTAACCTGCCCTTTCGTATTATAAGGTCAGCCAGATATTTCTGGTTGACCATTTTTTATATGGTTTTATTATAACTGTAGCCGGGGTAGAACGTACCTGCCCATGGGAGGAGGATCCCGTCAACTAAACTGTTCACCCCCTACTTGCTTAAACATGATTTGGCTGGTTGGGACAGCGATCTCGTATAACAAGCGAAGCTATGAAACTGCAAGGAGGACTAGGGGCTGCCGGCAAATTTATTATTTTTTGGAGGAGATAAACGAATGAATCCTGTTGTTGGACTGGATGTAGCCAAAGGCGAAAGCCAGGTACAGGCTTTCTTGGATAAGAAAAAACCTTATAAAACAAGCTTTAAAGTACCTCATACTCTAGAAGGCCTGGGGACGTTAAGTGAGTTTCTTAAAGAGATAGAAGATCTTATTGGGATAAGACCACCCATCGTTTTAGAGTCTACAGGCCATTACCATACGCCAGTTGTCCAGTATTTTGAGGAAAGAGGCTACCTGCTTATTATTGTTAACCCACTCGTTTCTTATCGGGCAAAAAGCTCTTCCTTGCGGAAGGTAAAAACAGACATCATTGATGCCAGGCATTTGTGTGAACTCTATTACAAAGAGGAGCTGGAGCCTTATAAAAAGCGTGGAATTCAGCTTTTGAACCTCCGCAACCTTACGAGGCAGCACCAAAGTATGACGGCCATGTATGTACAAACAAAGCTTCAATTTCAAGCTGTACTTGATCAGATATTCCCTGAATACGAAGATGTTTTTGGTGACTTGTATTCGGCTGTCTCCCTATTAACCTTATTAGAATTCCCTACATCCAAAGAGGTATTGGGAGTTGAAGAAGACACCCTGGCTAACAGGATTGATGAGCTTTGTAAAAGCCGTTCAAGCAAGTGGGCACGCACTCAGGCAAAGAAGCTTATCGAGGCAGCCTCCAGAAATCCGTTCAAGGAAATATGGTATCAAAGCCATATCACAAGTCTTGAACTGTATATAAAGATGCTTCTGGAGTACCAAAGGCACCTATCGAAGTTGGAAGCAGAGATAGATGCCTTGGCAAAAGAAATGGAAGAATATCAAATCATCCAATCTATCCCGGGTATCGGAGAAAAGATCGCGGCAACGATCATTTCTGAAATCGGAGAGATTGAACGGTTTAGCCACCCTAAAAAACTTGTGGCCTTTGCCGGTTTAGATCCCAGCATCTTTGAATCTGGAAGATTCAAAGGAACAGTCAACAGGATAACTAAAAGAGGATCAAGCAGGCTTAGGCACGCGTTATATATGGCTGTCAGGTGTGCAATTCGTGATTCCCGTAAAAAGAAAACAACACCTGAAATTATCCCACGCAATAAGAAGCTGCGGGAGTTTTATGATAAGAAACGTGGTGAAGGCAAGCCATACAAGGTAGCCATCATCGCTTGTGCCAATAAGTTGATACACTGGATTTTTGCACTCTTAAAAAGCAATTCAATTTTCCAAGATATAGCCTAAAATGAAAAGCTAGCTAAATAAATCAAAACCTTCCAAAATTGTCCTGGTGGAGGGCTATTTGGCATGCGTACTTTTAGGATACCACACAACAAAAAATCAATTAAATGAAAAATGTTGACAAACTATTAGCTGGTTTTGTTAAAGAAGAAAAAGACCGGCGGAAACAGCAGCCGGTTCTAGCACCAGTTAGTCCAAGTAGTTACTTTCGCTTGGTGATTGTATTATTCATCTTCTTCTCCAAAGTCTATCAACACTCCAATAACCTCTTTAGAGGGGTTATATTTTACTTTCACCTCATATATTCCGTCACCATAACCAGACATAGAAATTGCGCCACCTGGAACAACTCCCCCTTGTGCATCCGAAGCAACAACATCACAACATGCAACATAATATTTTAATCCATCTTCATCTATCTCTATGTCATAAACATTTTTTACTGCAAATTGGATGGCTTCATCTCTACCGAATACTGCAAAATCAAAGATTCCAGCTTGTGCAGAATCCACTGGGATCGTTTTTTCGCACTCATACCATTTTCCACTTGGTTTCTTTTCTCCATAAAATGCAAATAAACTTTCAACCACTTCTTCATCAGTGTAAATAATAGATGCTGTCCATTTCCCATTTTTCACATTTGAAAGTATGATATGCAGGTCTTCTTCATCCACCTGATAACATGGATCAGTAACAATTAACTCTCCACTTTCCACGGTAAAAGTACCAACAGTTTTGGGCTTAGTAGAATTCCCTTTTGGCACATACCAATCTATAAACTCGCTTAGTGTTGAGGCTTTACATTTGCTTATCCCAGTTTTCTCATTCCAAATAAAAATTAGTTCCTGTAAAAACCTCTTCCTAATACGGTAGCAAAGCTTATCACCCTTGGTGTTTTCACCAATACAAATCATATCATTCGGTAAATTTATCGGTCTCTTCTCACGATTTTGTCTAACAATATCTATTGTTAATGCTGCTAGTCCATTAGATTGGATAGGGAACAAAGTCCACTCGCCAAATTTTGCTCCATTAGTTGCTAAAAAGAGTTCTTTGTATTCCTCTGGAAAAATAGCACCAATTTCTTTTTCAGTTTTTTTTAATTCAGGTAAAGACACACCAGCCACTTTGGAACTCGGATTAATCATGTTAATTACTTTCTTCATTTCTTCCTCCAATATTTCGGATAAATAACTATGAGTGTTATGGAAAATTAATTATAATTCAAAAGCCAGTATTATTAATAAATTTGTGTGATATCTTATTAAACTCCCTCAGTTAGTCGAAGAAGAAAAAAGAGCTGCCGATCCACACTGGATCACCAACTCTTGCACCCGTTAGTTGATTAAGAAAAGCGATTCTTATTAAAGAATCGCCGCCCGTTTGCTGAAGAAGATTCCTTAACTCCCGACGTAAATAGACCTATTACAGATTTCAATTGTCCTACATATGATAATTATCTTGCTGTTTTAATTCTCTGATTTCTTTTGAAATCTTATACAATAAATAAAATATTGACGGAATACCGATAAGAAAAGCTATAGGAATTTTAATAAACCATTTAATCAACAAAATTATGAAGTTTGCACGATCTGAATTCCTTCTATATTCATAATAGTTAATCAAGATTTCAGATTGGCTTTTTTCACGATACGTTAAAACAAATTTAACGTAATTAAAGGTATGCCAGCCTGCTGGAATACACGATATCATAAGGATTGGAACAAAACTTGAAAAAAAACCTGTATAACTGTCATTCATAAAAACAAAAAGACATACAAAAAGAACTAAACATAGCAAAAGAGGATATAAGTGATAACGCAAGAAACTGGTACGATCCAATGCTGCACGAATTTTGTGTAAAATGAGAATCCCTCCCTAATCCCATAATTAACCATTTTATTTTAATTTATTTATTTTTTGATTGCAAAGGGATAAATTACTATATTAGGTATTTTTTATTTAAAATCTTCGGATCTGTGATATCTTACGATTCAGGTTAAAGAAAAATGATAATTAGAACTGCATATCTTATTCATTATCAGTTAACATAGTCAAATATGAAGTCAGTCAAACCACCAATCCCATACGGTTCAAGGGATTGGTGGTTGTTCATTTTTTATCGACTATGCATGATTTTTTACATCGTTGATATATCAATATTTTCGGCTTCTAAAGAAGCCTGTCAGATGCATAAAAAAGTGGAGTTTTATTCAACTTCTTATTCAATATAATGCCCTTTAATGGAATAACATGACTGACGTTTTTAAACAACTTTTTTATGTTTTAAATTTAATGTCACTTAACAGTATTCCTTATGGAACTATCCTGCCCCGTTAGTCAAATAAGAAAGACCGCCTGGTTCGGCAGCTAATTTATTTCGTGAGTTCAACAGAATTTTCACTTGAAATTATTTATATACGGTGGAGCTTCTTGAATCCAATTACGTTCTAACATAAGTTGTTTTAATGGTATTGAAACGGATATATGTTTGAGTAAAAACTTTGAGACCATAAATCCCACATCTGCACGTATCGATTCCGTTATTATTCTCATTCCTTGAGTCATGGCAATAAGAAGGTTAAAAGATAATAAATTAGCGATTTCTTGCTCCGTAAACTTTGCCCCATCAGGTATAGACTGATAATCAGCTATTGGCTTAGGTGCACTAGGTTTGGGTAATGGTACACTTTCTTGCAATAGAAACTCATTTAAATCATTTACAATTTCTTTATGAACATGGAAAACTTTCGTAACTATCTCTTTAAATTCCTTATCTTGAACTGTATTTATCCAAACTTCCTCAAGTCGTAATGTATTTTGGCCCATTCCTGCATATAACCATAAATTACTTGCTTCTAATGTATTTAATGGCTTTTTTTCACCATCTAAAAAAGGTTTAATGGTATCAAATAATGTTTCAAAATAATTCATTTAGATCCTCCCAAAAATATAACATTTTTGAGTTAATTTAACCTTAGATGTCACATTTATACAGATAGGTAATTAGATTACTCTAAAATTTATTAATATGTCCACATTAGCTAGTGGTCAATTCTTTCCTTATATACCTACACAGTTCATTATCCTACTTGAACTAACCTCCCTCAATAAAAGAAGCGTACACACCCGATTACTCCTGATTTCTTAGGTTTTCATAGCTATTTACCTGCCGGTAAATGGTTTGCAGTTGGAGGATAGTCACTGAAAAGGATATATTTGGACACTTAGAGAAAAAAGAGCTACAACCCACTAACCAATCTATTACAGAAATTGGTGGAGTAGTCAGAATATGACCGCACTGGTAGATGTCCACATATCTCATGGAGGTCAACCCTCCCATGCCTCACAGAGTCTTCGCTCTCAAATTCCTTCGTCCAACCTTTCCATGAGGTGGATGTCGGCCATGCTGCCCCACAGGGTCAATGCCCGTAATTTAGTTGCTTTGCCGACTAATCCGTGCTTCAAATGTCTCCAAAACTATAAGCCAAGAACTATTTCTAATCTAAACGAAACCAGAATTAAGCGGCCAGTTCTGCCTTCTTTGATCCTGCCAAGTGAGGGATATCTTTTAACATCTTTTCTTCACTAAATTCAAATTGCTTTTTACTTATACTAAAGAAAATACGAATCAATTTATTACACAAAGCGATAAGGGACTGCATCTTCTTTAGCGGGTTGTCCGGCCGTTGTGTAAAGTAAGCATGCAGAGCCTTAAAAGCTGAATTTTTGGCAACTAGAATCATGCAAACCCTAAACAACAGAGCCCTAAGCTTCTTCCGACCTCTCTTGGAGATGGTGGTTTTTCCCTTATGCTTTCCAGACGTATTTCCCTTCAGACTCAAGCCGGCCAGCTTAATGATTTGTCGGGGGTGAGTGTACTCACGTAGGTCACCCACTTCCGCAAAGAAACCAGNTCGCTTCGCTTGCCGGCTTCAGGACTCTTTCATTCTACCAAGAGGTTATTTTTTTGTTCAAACTCCATTTTCCTTCATTACAGGAATGCTGCCCCGTTTGTTTAATAAAAAGGACCGGCTGTAATTGCAGCCGATCCTAAAGCTATGCACAGCTAGTTCAAGAATTAAATATCTTTCCAAAAGTTCTTGCAGGTGACGTTACGTAACCTCTTAAACTGATGTTAAGGGGTGAGTTTATGTTTATTCGTGAATTATATTTTCAAAAAACGCCATGGAGTTGGAATCAAGTATTACCGTTATTGTTTATTGTATTTTTGTTTGTGCCGTACTTTATTGAATTTCTTTTAAAACAATATTTAACGGATTATCTTCAAAGTGAATTATATTCAGGAACATTAGTTGGATTTATTATGGCAATTATATTTACGGTTAGTCTGTATGTTATCGCAATAAAACCTTTAAAACTTAATTGGTCAGAGGTAGGAGTAAGACCTTTTCCTAAAAAATATTGTTCTTCAATTTTAGGATGGACAGTTGGAGTATTTGTGATCAGTATATTTATCATAATATTAATGGACCTGCTTATCAGTGTTAGTACAGCAAATAGCAAGACTGAAAGCTTGAAATCACATTTGGACATCTGCACTTTTTTAATCGGGTTTATTTCGGCAGCTATAATTTCACCTTTGTATGAAGAAATCTTTTATCGAGGATTTCTTTACAGGTTCATTCGGAGTAGGTATGGAATTACAGCAGGATTATTAATAAGTTCTTTAATTTTTATGGTTGTACATATCCCAACATACAACACATTGCCCGTGAATTTAGTTACTGGACTTGTATTTGCTTGGACATATGAGAAAACTGGTTCTATTTGGCCTGGTATCATCATCCATGGAACGTTTAATGGTTTGGCTATTATTCTAACCGCGTTAAGTTCATAAAATTATTAATATGCTTCCTCAATGAATTCAATAATCTCTGGTTTGATTGGATAAAGATTAAGAGAATCAGAAGATTCTTGTGAGCGGCGTACATCCCAGAATTTAGAGATAAGCTCAGTATTGCCTTCAAATGTTTCTTTTGACAGTATATCCATGTCATCTATAATTAATTTTGCCTGAGCTGATTTCGGAGAGATTCTTTCATTTATACAGAGTTCAATACGTCTTATGAGGTTCATCCATTTTCTTGTCATAAGCGTATCCTCTTCTATTTTTGGAAGTCTCTCCTGTAATATTTCTCCTTCATGCTCTGTGAAAAACATACTCCAATTTCGTGAATGTTCTTCTGGCACAATTAAGGTCAATAAATCTTCCCAGTTTACGGATCCTTCTAGCTTTAAAATATTTAATAAAGAATTTGTATGTGCAATGGACTGGTTTATTGTCTCGGATTGATCTTCTAAATGAGCTTTATGTGCCAACAATATTGTTTCAGTTGACTGTTCTTCTATTATTTTTTTTATTTCTTCTAAAGGCAGAGAAAGTGATTTCAAGAGAATTACCTTCTCCATTCTTAAACTATCCTCCAGTGAATAAAGCCGTTTTCCTCCTTCTCCTACCATGGATGGTTGTACAAGACCGATTTGGTCGTAGTATCTAATGGTACGAACAGAAATCTTTATTTTCTTTGATAATTCACCTGTTGAGAGGTACATGTTATTTCCCCTTTTTAGAACAATATTAATAACTAAATTAACAATAAATAAATAAGATTTTCAAAGTAAACACCTGTATTAGAATTCTTTTCTCACTATGTTATTTCCTTTTTTTAATAAGTCGAGTAGAAGGGAGCCTTTCTACCTTGCGGTAAATTGTACTCCTCCCCCCTCACAGAACCGTGCTTGCGCTATTAACGCACACGGCTCCTCCAAATTATCATTTACAGAATGTGGCTAATTTCTTTTCTTAAATCATAAATATTCACTTTGATTCTTGGTAAAGGTAGTGGAAATTTCTTAAGAAAGAGCCTAAATTTATCCCAAGTAAAGGATTTCCTTTGGCTTCTTCTGTTTAGCCATTTAAATAGTAAGCACTCGATTTTCTCTTTAAAGTTGTTAACAGTTTGGGTATTATCTGTGATGCAATAATAGTTGTATTAACCTATTAGTGAGCGTTTAAATCTATCCATAATCATATGAATATCTTTATTCCTATTATTCTTCAGCCATTCTTTAGTTTCTTTTAGTTTGCCCTGGACTTTCCTTTTGCTGGTTTTCCGCTTTACTCGAAACTTCCCGTGTTTACTTACACCACAATAGTGTGTAAATCCAAGGAAATCGAAGGTATCCGGTTTGCCAATCCCCTCACGTTTTGCATTCTTTTCCGCAAACCGTCCGAAGGGAATTATTTTAGTTTTATCCTCGGCTATATCCAAGTTAAATTTCTTTAATCTCGCTTTTAATGAATGGAAGAATTTCTGGGCTTCACTTTTATTCTGAAAACAACAGACAAGGCAAGTAGACCACTGGAACTTCCCCAGTAGCCCCTCTCAGAACCGGACGTGAACCTCTCAGCTCATCCGGCTCCCATTATTCAGCCGTAGGC
>NZ_LGUF01000007.1:2480429-3188477 GCF_001274725.1 Sporosarcina globispora | reverse complement strand
CCTCCAATCCAAGACTCGCTACGAGCGAATGGCTAGTTCTTACTCGGCGGGAATCCCACCCGCTATATGATACGACCTAGGCTCGGCCGCACACCTGCCCCTTTAATATATAAAAATTAGCTGCTCGATTAGCAGCTGACCTGGAATATAAGCACTTGTTTGTAGAATGAATCATACGTTCTCTTTCTTGCTTCTAGCGATGAGAACAGCCCATGCATTGCATCCAATACCAATTATATGCATAATAAGATTACCTCCCCTACCAAAGCTATCAACTGTTAATCCAATTAAAAACTCCCAAAAAAAATAAGTAAAATAGCAAAAACTAATTTCAAATTCTTCTCAATCCTCCTTATCCAACCACAATATCAGTTCGTTGTTCATATTGAACTCCCTCAGTTTAATACTGTTTTCTTACGAATGCTAACCTGACCGTTAGTATAGTAACTAAAATGTAAACAGACTGTTATGCAAATAGCATTGATGTGTCAGACCTCAATGTATACAATTGATACTCGCTGAGGAGTGATAGAAGATGAAAACCGTAACAGTAAATAATTTACAATTCAAGAAACATTTATCGGTGATTGAACAAATCTCACTGAAAGATTTTCTGTATACCTGGGTAGGTAGCTCAACCAAAGGATTGGATGATTTTTTTCACCTTGAGTACACAGAAGATGTCTTTGCCAAAATGGAAAAAACGACGAATGACACTGATTTGTTGATATCTGATTATGATCATTTCAGATACATAACAGTGACGGAAAATAATCAAATTGTGATAGGTGTTTTAGATATGAATTTAGAATTAAAACATAGAATCATTTCACCAGATGAGATTAAATAATTCACCCTTTTCTTTAAGACAATATAAAAAGAGGCAGCGTGGTGAATAACGGGTTCGGTTCAGAAGTACAAAACCAAAAAAACAGTACTAATAACAATGTAATTGGCATAAAAAATCGAGCCAAATTTAACAAAGGAAATAGCACATAAAAAGGCATCGGTTCTTTACCGACGCCTTTTTAGACATTAAATGTGTTGTTTGTGTGATGTTTCTGCTTTAGTTCTTTTGGTATATGAAAATTTGATTAATCCGAGGATTAAAAATAACATACTGATAGCCCAAAGAATTCCTGCGATACCAAGACGCAAAGATATTTCTTCAGATGCCATTGGATGATTTACATCAAAACTGATTGCATTTAAGGCTTGGCTAACTGACCAACTAAAAAATATTATATACCCAATCATCAATCCATAAGCTGTTCTAAATGATTTACGCTTTTTCGAAAATAACAATAGTAACACAACAATGAAAGTTATTCCCATTATGATTGAAAAACCGCTTATTAACATACCCATCGTTTCCTGTTCCATTGGCATATCTTTTCACTCCCATAAAAGCATCTTTAATGCTTATTTTAACATAAAATACCAAATCCCTTTCCAATTAGGGTTATTGAATAAAGATTATTTAGTATGTCGAATTAGCATCAGATTTAACGTAAATTCAGCACATTGTCTGTTGTTTAGCAGACTCTTTCTAATTACAATGCTATTTGTAGTACGATTTATGGCGATAAATACTATAAAACATTGATATGTCAACGATTAAAAGGAGTCCAATTCATATGCGAATTGAACTCCTTTTTGCATTACTTTTTTCAATTTTGTACTCAACAACAGAACCCGTTACGTGGTGAACTGTCTCTTCTTGTTTGTTTACTATATGTCTTATACGACGTTATTGAACTATCCCTAGCTTCGTTAGCTTAAGTTATCATGAACGAAACTAGCTCCTTACTCGTAACACCGTAGGTTAATTTGGTTACACTGTTTACTGGAAAAAACAAACCAAATCAGAGCTACATNTCTCATGGAAAGCTCAAAATCGTCTTCATAAAAAGTATTTTCGTTTACTATCACGTGGAAAAGCATTTGGAAAGGCATTAACAGCCATTGCAAGAGAATTAGCAGGATTTATCTGGGCAGTAACTCAAGAAATTGAAAATAACTCCATGGCAAAGTAATTGTTTCGAATAAAATCAATTTTCTTTAAAAGTCGGAGCTTAGGGCTCGAAGGCAAAGGTAAAAACCGGAAAGGAGAAACCACGAAATGTACTTGTGATATGCCTAGGTAGGCTAACTCACGTTTTAAGTTAGTGGAAGCTCCTTTATACGGAAAGATAAAATGTGAAAACCCACGAATATCAGAGTGCTAACCGCAGTTGAGACTTTTGCCTTCGTGCCGTGTGCTTAACTTTTTATATCAATATGAAAGGAGAAATTTATTCATTCTCAGCTTTAAAAAGTATCTCAATCTCCAAATTGCCTGTCAAGGAAAGCACTTGACAGCCAATTTGGAGATTGAGGAGCAGTCAGTAAGCTGAGAAGGAGATCCCCTAGCCTTGAAAGGCTGAATCCTAACTAATAAGCAAAGAAGCCGAAAAAACGCTTCTCTTCTTAGAGTTGCCCAAAAACCGAACCAAAATCAATTTGTGTAGGGAGCATTGACAGTTTCGTTCATATCAGTACATTATTTCACAATCTAACATCTATATGAACCTAAATATCCATTTTTGATTAGAAGTCTTATTCCATTAAATGGCCCTTTAATGGAGCAACATGACTGGTTTATTTAAATTAAGGCCTTAATAAACTGGATAAACAGCTGAAAGAAAAACACATACATTACGTAAATCGTACGGAAAACGGTGAGAAACTATACGATGACCTCGATTTGTCCATCGCTCAGTTTATAAATCAACAGCGTGCGAATAAATGGGCGCTCGATGCCATTTTTGATTCTCTATCACATAAATTTGATTTGCGTTCGGCTTCAGAAGAAGATAGTTCCATGTCGACCACATATGGAGCCCTTGGAGTGGATTTAGAAAAATTTAAAGGTGAAATTTTAGCAGCTGCAAAGGAAATAGCTGCATCTCATATAAAAGAAGTCAAAGAACAATATGAAGCAATTATTGATAAGCTACCTGAACCAAAGTCAAAAGAAGAAGAACGCTCTGAACGAATGGAATCGATTATTATTCGAAGAAGGGTAGAAACATCTTTACGAGAAGAAGCCGTCAAAATCTGGAATAGAAAACCAGAAGAGAACGCCTTAAAAAAGTAGGGTTCATCAGGAAAGAAGAAGACTGGGGTAAAAGAGAAGAATTTATTAATCAGTATATAAATGAACGATTTGAAGCAAGGATTAAAAAGTAGCTCTCAGTTCCGCAAATGGTGGCTCTATTTTCCGCAATCGGTGGCATGATACTACGCATAAGTGGCTCATTTCATCTGCATTAATCACTTCAGCCTCAAAATGTTTAACCCAGCGTCTTACCATTGAAAGATTAATATCCAGTTCCTTAGCGACTGTTTCATAACCCATCCCCTCTTTTAAGTAAAGGTCTGCGGCTCTTTTCTTAAATGCAGCATCATATGTCTGTCTTGTTTTCCCCATCAAAAATCCCCCCATAGTAGACAGATTAGTATGCTTTCTTTTTTCTGTCTGCTATAGGGGGATTATATCAAACTGCTTCCGCTTTTTTGTTACTTTTTCGCATTAATAAATAGTTTACCAGCTGCAGTTTTTCTTGTTTCATTTCCGTAGGCATCTGTAACTTTTATTTCAACCTCTGCGCCAGGTGCTTTGACATTTGAAGTTGCCGTGTAATAGCCTACATAATGACCAGGGGAAGTTTCCATCATTGGGAGTTCAGTTGTATTTGCCAAATTGTTTGTTGCATTTATGGCATTCGTTAATGGCATTCTGATTGCAAACACAGCTTTTAAACCTGCTTCACTGTCAAATTCTATTTTAACAGATTCGCCTGATTTTAATATTTGATCCTTTGCTGGCTGCAAGTTTTCTACTGAAGGAGCTGTAAATTTAGCATCAACCACTACAGATTTTTTCAGACTGTTTCCAGCTTTATCCTTCGCAATTACTGTAATTGTATTTTCCCCTTCCGATAAAAGGACGCGATGCGAATATTTACCTGCATTAATCTTGGCTTTTTGACCATTTACTTTAACCCAATCCAAGTTCTGGTCTGATACGGTACCTTCTACTGTAACTGCTTCTTTATTTGTTTTTAAGTTATTTACAGGCTTATCAATAGAAAGATTTGGTTTCGTTTTGTCATATACTACTTTAACAGGAGCTGACGTATCCGTTGTACCGCTTTCGGTCGACGCTTTAGCAGTAATTGTGTTTTCTCCTTCATTTAATTGTAGTTCTGCAGAGAATGTGCCATTTTCAGTTGTACTCACTGATGTAGATTCCTCACCATTTTTATAAATCTTAACCGTAGTAGTCGGGGCTGAGTTCCCTTCTACAATTACAGAACCCCGATTCGTAAAGAATCCATCGGCAGGAGATGTGATGACTGGTGCTTTGACTTCGTAATTAACAGTCGCCCGAATCATGTAGTTTCCTTCTTCTTCAGGTGTTGGAGTAAATTTACCCCCAAATAGCATCCAGCTGCGTCCAAAATTCTCACCATCTTCATCATTTGCAAGTCCAGGAGCATATGGACTATCTGCACTTTGTATATAAACCATGTAGAAATCACCATTGACCATAATACCCTTTGTACTTAAATCTACATGTGTCCACTCACCATTTCTTAATGCGGTTGCATTAAATGGTCCTGCCAGTTTCTTACCAGGCCCGCCATCTACACCACTCGCATCATAAACAGCAACCTGAAAATCAGTTCCACCAGGCTCAGGCCAAGCAGTGTCCCAGAATCTGAATAATCCTCCTGTCACCATCGCACTAGTTTCGCCTTTAGCTAATGACATTTTGACCGCCCAGCCATTTCCAGCACCATTGAACGCATGTGCATTTTCTGCTGTACCATCATCGTAGCCGATTTCTCCCGGATACCCGATAAACGGTTTTAACTGTACGTTTTGTTCAACGGAGCCCTCGTTGACCGTTATGGTGTAATCTTTACTATAGAAGGATGGGGATGTAACTTTTAATGTATAACTTCCCTCATAGGCAGTAATGCTATATTGCCCATTTTTATTTGTTTGGACAGGTTGCACCGCAGCATCTTCCATTAACAAAAGGGTAGCATTTGAAACTGGTTCTCCTGTCACTTCATTTGTGACTACTCCAGAAATCGTCCCTTTTGGAATTTCCTCCAAGACAAAGTTAGCTGTTACTTCTCCGTTAGCTGGAATAGCAACTGATTGAGATGCTGAGCGATGTCCGTATGCCTCTGCCTGAACAGTGAATGTCCCTGTTGCGTGATTTAATTTGTAGCTGCCATTCTCCTGATTTGTAAAGGTTGATCTTCCTGATTCCAGCACACTTACCTCTGCACCAAGCGGTAAAAGTGACGGAGAAGATTCCTGTTCCAAGTTAACTTTAGAAAGCTCCTCTTTGACCGGAGTTATTTTGCTTGGATCCACTTTTTCCTTATCAGGCATTGTTTTGGAATCCTTTTGATTTTGGTCTTTAACAACCCCTAATGCAGACTTGTTAGATGCTTGAATCGGCTGATTAGATAGACGAACATCATCCAAATACCAGCCTTGATAATTAAATAAAAAGTCTGAAGTTACATTAAAAGCAACATAAATTCTTTGGCCAGCATATTCACTTAAATCAACTTCTCCATCAATCCAACTATTGGATTTGCCACTGATACGGAGTTTTTGCGTCCAGTTTTCCATATCTGTTGAAACAAATACATGGCCAAAATCATAACCCTTATCAAGATGTTGTTCAAGTTCATACCATTGTTTGAATTGTAAGTAAGCGCTTCCATCTTTAAGATCGATTGGCGGCATAAGTAACGTCATATTTGCCTTATCAGGATATTTTCCATCCAATTTTGTCGCATAAACTTTATCACCTGATACGGCTTTTTTAGGTCCAGAAGTTGGTATTCCCCATTCCCAGGCGTTATTCACCCCGTATGAAATCCAACCATCAGGATTTGCTTCAAAGTTTTCCAAATAACCTATACCAACTCCAGATTTAACAGAGACTTCGTACGACTCGGATATAACCTCATTACCTATATAATCCGTTATCTTCCATTTGTAAGTAACAGTAGGTGCACTAATAGCTGTTCCTGGGATTGTTGCAGCATATGAGCCATTTTTATGATCTCCTATAGTTCTTGAAGCTTGAACCATACTCCAATTCCCATCCGCATTTAAATATTGTAATTCGACATTCGTTACGCTGACATTGTCTGTTACTTGAATATCTAAAGGTAAATCTATGCCTGAATATGTTTTTTGTGGAGCACTGTGCTCGAACTTTGGTTTCTCTTTATCCTCTCCTTCTACACTGACTTGTCCTTTTATTTTCCCAAGACCGGAAGTAATGGATGCTACAGCTTCATACGCATTGACTAGTCCATAACCATACCCATTATTAGGGGTATTAGGGAAATTAGAGTCCGTTAAAGGTTCAGAGGTTGATAATAAAATTTCCTCTATTTCATCTACTGTCAAGCTTGAATCCACTTGACGAAGCATGGCAACAACACCAGAAACATGTGGTCCTGCCATTGATGTCCCATTCCACCCACCTTCATAATCACTGCCCGGAACAGATGATCGTATATTGACGCCAGGGGCTGAAATATCTGGTTTCACCTCATCATATGGAGAAGGCCCTTGAAGTGAAAATTCACCCAATTTGTTATTTATATCCACCGCACCTGTTGCAAATGATTCAGGATAGTTCGAAGGTGATGCAGCTGATTCCGGTCCACCAGGGTTAAAAAAATTTGTATTCCCTACGGAAAACTCAGGGAAAATTTCTGCTGCGCGCCACGCATTAACCATTGGACGGTACCACTCATCAAGCCCCGGACCTCCGCCCCATGAATTATTGACAACGTCAGGTGCTTTTTCAGGGTGAGGATTCCCATTTTTATCTTTCGGAGCTAAAATCCATTCACCGGCTGCTAATAAATCTACATCTGTTCCGCCATCTTCTGTAAAGGCTTTAACAGCAATCCACTTCGCTCCTGGCGCAACACCAATTTGATTATCTCCGTTAGGTTCAGCACCAACCATTGTTCCCGTTACATGGGTTCCGTGACCAATTTCATCATAAGGGTTCGTTGCACCTGTTGCCGGATCATACCAATTGAATTCATGATCTGGGTTATTTGGATTTGCTGGATCAAATCCTCTATATTTTTCTTTTAAAGCGGGATGATCCCATTGTACTCCGGTATCAATGGAAGCTACGACTGTCCCTGTACCATCTATCCCCATTTTCCATACAGAGGGGGCACCTACATTTTTAAGATTCCATTCAACAGAGTCTGTTTTGCTATTTTCGCTAGCTTTTGTTTCGGAGGTTTCTTTACTATCTGCTGGTTTAACTGCTTTATGAAGTTGTCTCGTTTCATTAGGAAGAATCTTTTCCACTTCCGGAAAAGCTGCGATTTGTTCCATTACTTCTTTCGTAGCTGTTACAGCCATTGCATTGACAATATAAAAGGATTGAGTATTTTTGGCTTTACCAGCCTTTTCTTGTTTCTTCAAGTACTCATTCACATTTCCTTGTGTTTCAATTGATGTTGACCTTAAAGAAGAAACTACTGCCGATCGTTTCATATACTTTTCCTTTGCCGGGGAAGCCTTTTGACTAATGGCATTTTTTCCAGCGGTCTTTGCGACCTTCTTTGTATCTACTTGCTCTTTAAATTTAATAAGGAAAGTAACTTTTTCCTGTTTATCAAATTGTTTTTTTAGCTTACTATTAATCTTGCTTTTTATAGAACCTGAACTAGTATCCTTAGCGGATATGTAAGGTTTTTGGTTTGTTGCTGCTGTCCCCATTCCTGAAAACATTGGAAAGACTAATAATGCAGTTAACATGATATACAACCATTTAAAGCGAGTATTCTTTGTACTTTTCAACACTTTTCCTCCTTTAATCATTTAATTGTTCATTCCATTTGAATAATATGCTAACCGAATGCCGAGAAGATAGATCACCTCTTTCCACTAAATACCAGTTAGTGTAATATTTTACTAACATGTAAATATTAGCAAAGAGATAGTTTAATATTTGTCGAAATTTGTCAGAGATGTATAGTATATTCTAAAAATGATAATTTCGAACGTGGTCAATGATTGAAAAATAGGGATTAATACATATAAAAGTTACTTCATCACCTTGCATTTGTGCGGGTTTCTAAGAACATGGACATTAAAACAACTAAAAATAAGGATTTAGAACCGAATGAATATTTATTAATTAAATAGAATAGTTATTACTACCGATAACAAATTGGATATAATTACCTTTTTCATAAAGTTATAAATAGGATTGAATAGGTAATAATAACCGTTACTTTTTCGCTGTAAACCAATAAAATCAGGGAACAACACGAAAGCAGCCACTCCGGAGATGGTAATTTCATTAATAGGGGCAGTACCACATAGCCATCAATCCAATATTTTGATATATCCCCAAAACGCAAATTTTTCCTTTCCATAGTTGACTATCAGAGTTCAGCTCATTTTTTTCGTTTTGGGGAACAACCAATTTCTTAAGTTGATGGACATGTATCTGAAAGAAGTAACCAAAGGTAATGATGTGTTGTTTGCACATCTCATCAAAATGGCAATAAGATTCATTTCATATATGCCCATTAGTAATACCCCTAGTTAAAAAAAGAAGATGCGAGTTAAATGATATACTCACATCTTACTAGATTTATATTATTACATACTTTTTTCGTTCTTAATTTTCGATTGCTCTTGTTTTGGCTCATCATCTGAAACCAGATCCCGTGTTGACTTTTTAAATTCCTTTAATGTTGAACCGACTGCACGACCTAGTTCTGGCAATTTTGATGGTCCGAAAATAATTAATGCAATTACAAGAACAAGTATTAAGCCTGGAATTCCTATATTTTGCAGCATAGTTGACCTCCTATGGTTGATTGTAGACTTATGATCTATTAACCTAAATTTGTCATACGATCCTTTTTTAAGAAATGATTAAAATATTGCCATACTAATGAAGCTTGTTGATCACTCAATTGCCTTACTTCGTCCTGAGTCAACGCGAGGTAAATACGCGAACGTCGTCCAGCAATCCATTGTAAGCTTCTCCGCCGGATTCGTTGGCTCCCAGCACGATTTTATCCGTCACAGTCTCAGTCTTTAGTGGTCCGAGATTCGTTGTATCGCTTGCCACTAAGTTACCGCCGACATAAATCTTCAGCCCAGTTGAAGAAGAGTAGGAAGCCACATAATGATGCCATTTGTTATCGGTGCAGGTCCATGGAAACGCCAGTGCTTTATTACCGGATGAAGCTCTGAGCCAATAGGCCACGCGAACTTGACCGCCTGCCAACTGAAGGGCCGTGAAACGATTACTGTTACGGAAAATACTCGTGGTGCCGGTTGCAGGCTGAGAAGTCTTGAACCACAACGATACGGTCTCTTCACCTGTTTTATTCAAAGTTGCCGAAGAATTGAACTCGGCCCTTGAGCCACCGCTGAATGCAAGCGCTACGCCTTTGCCCGAATCGGTCCAAGTTGGGTTGTTAACCAGAGTTCCGATGTTGCCGTTGCCTGAAGAATCGCCGACGGTTGTACCGGAGCCTTCATCGAACTTCCAGTGGGCTACTAGTTCGGCAGGCCTTGCAGTTACTCTAATGCTTGTTGTCAAAGGCACGTTATTGGGATTTTTCACCCATTTGGCAAAGTTACAGTTCCATTTACAGTGAAGGTCTGTACAGTCTTTAAAGTGGGATCATAGTTTAAAGCATCTACATTCCATGTCACTTTGGCTTGAATGGGGTGGCTGCCTGAATCGATAACCTAGTCTACTGTCGTTGGCAATCCAAGGGCGTCCGCTGTCTTCGCTGTCCCGATGGCCGCTGTTACGGTGCAGGCGCTGTGATACTGTTTAATTTTCAATCATTCATCTTTACGAATTCAAACGAACGGAAGTCAAATCCCGTTTCCTTTATTTTTAACCTTATAGTATGCGCGCCTTTGCTTAGTTCTACAGTATCTGATCTAGTCTTCCAGGAAGTCCAGCCACCGGTACTCGGCAAAGATATTGTTTTCTGGTAAACACCATCGACAATAAAATCTATTGCTCCATCACGAGCTGCTCCTACCAGAAAATCTGCACGATAAGTTCCTGTACTCTCTACATTCACAACATAGTCCAACCAGGTGTTTTTGTTTAGATAAATTACCATCTGTCCGTCATCGCTAAGGAGAACACTAGACATTGCATTATAGCTTGGAGCTGGTATCAATCCTGGTACTGATTGTACACCGGGCTTCACCGTATATATATCTACTCTATACGTGGCAGTCTTTCCCCCCACATTAACCGTTACTTTCTGACCCATTTCCTCAGCAATACTTTTAAAGCCGGTTATGTTGTCAGCACTTACGTTCACATTCCGTGATGAGCCGTCGCTGTAGGTGCCAACAACAGTCATACCGCTGGTATTAACTGACTCTCCTAACGAATAAATCCGCTTTGTTGGCAGATTTGTAATTGTGATGCTTTCCAACTTAGCGTCAGAAGTCTCATTGGCAATCGCCTTTATCTGATCGGTGGACAATGCTTGATTGTAAATCCTAACAGCATCAATACGTCCATTAAAGCTTTGTTTGCCTCTGCTGTCTGCACCGATATACGTTCCCCTTCTAGGTGTGGCAGGAGTTTTTTGCTTTTGGGTTACTGGTACGCTGTTTCCATTGATATAAAGCTCCCAGGTGCCGCTTCTTCTTGCCGCAGTAATATTGGTCCATTGTCCTGCCGTCAAAGCAGTCTGCGAACTAAGGATCGTCTGCCCGTTGATCGCAATGGATACCTTATCGCCTTGGCCATGATCCAGCACGATTGAATATCCATTGGTAAGGCCATCTCCGTTGGACAAGATCTGCTGCGATCCCGAGGTTGCACCATTCCACTTCACCCAAGCTGTTAGCGTTACATTGTCTGTTTTGGTTGATGCAAGGCCTGCGCTCGCATAATTACCGGCATAACCGTTCAGGCTGAGCGAAGCTGAACCTTCCATTTTATCCGTCTTATCATAGGCAGCACTTCCATGCAAGGTTGCAATTAACCCATTCTTGATACTGTCATTGCCATTGCCGTTAAATCCCCACATCGTGCTGGGATCGGTACTTTTCATAATTTGTAATTTATCTATGTTCATGCCCGCTGCGTTGCCATCGCTTTTTATGACGATCTTGTTATTTGGACCCGGATTCAGCTCAATAGCTACAGCCAAATCGTTATAGGAACTCATTCCTCCGGTAGTCGGAACGCTAAGCGTCTGTACCTTGGTTCCATTTACATATACCCCCATCGAAGCATTGGCAGCATCGGTAGCATACTTTATTTTCAATATTTTTTTGCCGCCTGATGCACCTCCGTCAACCCTGAGCATCTCAAGATAGGCTCGTCCATCGTTCATATTGACAACCTTACTACCAGACGCATTGACGGTTGCGTAAGCGAATACACCATCTTCGGCTTTGTACGCACCGTTTTTATTCGGTTCCAGTTGTATCGTACCATTCCATATTGTTGTTAACGTTTTGAGGTCTCTGCCCCTAATTTGCACCTTGTTTTTATACACATCAAATATTAAACCTTGACCGCAAGTAACACATCCATCATTTACTGCTGAGAATTCTTTGCTATATAAATTGCCTTGCGATTTAACATCGTCATGGATATGCCCTGTTGTTAAAATAGCCTGTGGATATTTCGCCAAAACTTCCTTGATTTTCTGCTGCTGTAAAAATTCAACTCCGACATAATTATTAGAAGGATATGTGCTTACTACAGTTGAACCCAATGGAAAATGCAAGAACAGAAAAATCGGCTTGCTTGGGTCGGCCTTTGAAGCTAGCTTGCTCTCCAACCAACTGATCTGCTCGTCGGAAATAAATGCTGGTCTTTCCTCAAATCCTAAAAAAATGAAATGATATCCTTCGATCCACTTATCATAATACAATCCCGGCATTCCTGTCTTTTTTAAATATCTATTCTTGGATATGTTGAAATCAGGATCGTAGTCATACTCGTGGTTTCCAATTGTATAATATACTGGAGCATGTTTTGTTGCATTCATCGCATTTATGACAGTGTCATATTCATCATCTCTTTGATAATTGACCATATCCCCATTTGAAACTATAGCACTGACATTGTTAGCAACAGAGTCATTCAACGCCTTAGCAAGATTCGTTGTATTGACATGTATGTCAGATATGGACATAAAGCTGAAGATAGGGTTTTCTGCCCCTGCTGGATTCATGATGGATGAACTAGATGCTGCACTGGCTGCTGCACTAGCTGGTAAACCAGGAATTGAGTTAAATAGAGTCGCTCCCATGGCAGCAGCTCCAACAAATATCGTGGTCTTATGTAAAAAGGTGCGGCGATCCATTTCCACATTAAAAGGATCATTTTTTACCGTTTTTACTTCTTCGTTTAATGCGTTTTGGTCTTTCATATTTTTTTCCATTGAATATTCTTCCCTTCTAACAAAGTATTCTTCACAACACTAATAGTGATGAGTAAATATTAATTTGATAGGTTAACGGCGAATCTTGTTGTCCCTTTTTTTTGCATGTAGAAAATTTTTTCTCCCTTCCTTTTGCCTTTTAATAATTTCGAATAAAAATACGTGGTAATGAACATTGATTTTAAGTAATGCGGTCGTGTCCCTTGCCAGAAAGAAGTGTATCATGATTCGAAATGTTTAATAAATTCCAAAAATCTGTATACCGTATTAAGTAAAACTTAAAATGACCTTTAGATACTACCAGCAATGCAATTTAATCTTTATGCCCCAGAACCCAATTACGAAACTTTTACATTTGATTTACGCTCTATTAAAATTTGTCACTTACAATTTAGTAAAATAGCAAGTTTGATTCTGAAGGGTGTGAATTTAAAATAAAGTTCTGCAGTTGTAATAAAATTCACCGTTTATCAACCCGATTGGTGGAACCGGCTAAAAAAAAAATGAAATCCCTTGCAACCACAAGGAATTTCACCACCTCAAAATGAACCCAACGCATAATGATTGTATGAGCCATAGATAGTCCACGTTCTTCCATCATTTCGACTAAATCACGAAAACTGAGGTTATACCGTAGGTACCATCTAACGGTTAATAAAATAATATCAGGTTGATAATGTTTCCACTTGAATAGATTTTGCTTTTCCATACTGATCATCACGTCCTTTTTTAGAGTACTAGTATCAGTATGTCCAAGTTTGGGAGGTTATTTGCAGATATTGAAGTTTTTGCAACAGAACCCCATCATATGCTATGCCTATTTGACTGATATCTTTTATAATTGCTACAACTGGTATAAGATTTACACCAAATTTAATGTTCTCCATATTAAAATCAATCCACAATGCTAATGGAAATAGTGTTACTGACACAACCATAAGTATGTATAAAAGCTAGCGTCAAATAAATCAAGCACAAATACTCTCACTTTGTAACGGCTGCCACTAAAGTTGAAAATTTGGGAAGTACTATAGCTATCTCCTTTAATTTTCACTGAGTTGATCATGATATGTGTATCGCCGTCAAGCTTTTCGCTTCAACCATTCCGGAAACTTCGTCGCCTCCTACTAATGAAATTGCATTACGCATCCCCTCATAGGAATGGCTCAATTTGTAGGGTAACCACGAAGGCAAAATAAAAAGATTTCACATCGCGCGCCTTTCCGGCCATATGGTTGGCAATCTTTTCATGTTTTGGGCTATGGTTTATTGCAGTCTTTGAATCAACCAATAAAATGCCAGCACAAAAATAAGGCAAGACGTTGAGATCATCATTTTACGATACCATGGGAACCTTCGCAGCCATAGCAAAAAGGGAAGTAATAGGCATAGGATCATGAGCTGGCCCGCTTCCACACCTAAATTAAACGTCAGGAGTGAGCCAATCAGATTGCTCTTTGGAAGTCCCGTTTCAGCCAAAGCCCCGGCGAAACCCATACCGTGAATCAGGCCAAATAAGGTCGTCAATTGCCACCGCCATTTCGCCTTTTGAACAAACATATTTTCCACTGCCACATAACAGATCGTCAGGGGAATCAAGGCTTCGACCCAATGCGAACTGACCTGAATAAGGTCGGTGGCCACCAAGAACAGTGTAATGCTGTGGGCTATTGTAAATGCGGTAACAATCTTCAACGCATCCTTGAATCTAGATGCGATTAATACTAAAGATAACAAAAACAGCAAATGATCGTACCCGATCAAAATGTGTTCGATTCCAAGTACAAAGTATTTCCACAGGACGGATTCAATCTCGGACTGAGCTCTATGGCCGCAATCGTTGCAGCTTCCGGTAGTTTCCGCCGCGGGAAAGGTGATCTGAATATCTTTTCTATTAATATCAAGAATATCCTCATAGAAAAATTCCCCTGAATGGACCAAGAGTACACTCATATGAGCAGGCGCATCTTCAAACACAAGATTGTAATGAATATTTAATTGTTCGATCGCTTCATCGGCGGTTAACCTTATTTGAAACACTACGCCTCTTGTAGAATCCTTTGTTGTCACGTCCATCGAAAGCAATTCCATCGTTAAGGGTTTCGAATCCACATCTATTCGAAGATCTTTCTGTAAAAACGATTCGATTCCGTCCTTTTGCGAGGGCAGTTCCTCGTTTTCCAGATTATCATTCTTGTTGGTATCAAATTGCACAAGCAAGTCTCGTTGATCAAGAAAAAGTTCATAGTCAATCTGGTTCCCTTTAACGTATAGCTTCGAGTAACCCATGCTTGAGGAATGCGCAAATGAAGTTGTGGCATTCGCACAAAATATTAAGGTGACTATGAACAAGGACAGGAATACACGTATTTTCAAAGCGAGACCTCTTTTCATCAAAGTTTAAATCTAATCCCTTGGAGCGAATCGTAATTGTGTCAATAAATATTGAGGTCTAAATATAGAGAGTCCCGCAGCAAATATTTTGCCGCGGGACCTCTTTTCATCAAAGTTTAAATCTAATCCCTTGAGCGAATCGTAATTGTGTAAATGAATATTGAGTATCTAAATATTGAGCGTTGCGTAGCAACTATTTATACACGAGACCTCTTTTCATCAAAGATTAAATCTAATCCCTTAAGCGAATCGTAATTGTATCAATGTATCGCTCGCGCTTAAGGTTACAGTGACATCTTAATTGACTGAGCCGCTTGGCGCATTGTCCGTTGTCGTAGGCGGTTGTTGATCACTCAATTGCCTTACTTCGTCCTGAGTCAACGGGAGGTCATATACGCGAACGTCGTCCAGCAGTCCATTGTAACCTTCTACGCCGGTTTCTGTGGCTCCCAGCACGATTTTATCCGTCACAGTCGAAAGCGGTCCGACATCCGTTGCTTTGCTTGCCACTAAGTTACCGTCGACATAGATCTTCAGCCCCTTTGCAAGATCGTAGGTCGCCGCATAATGATGCCAATTGTTATCGTTGTATGTCCATGGAAAATACAGCGCTTTATAACCGGATGAACCATTGGTCCAATAGGCCGCACGAGCTTGGCCACCTGCCAACTGAAGGGCCGTGAAACGGTTAGAATTACGGAAAATACTCGTGGTGCTGGTTGCAGGCTGAGAAGTCTTGAACCAAAACGACACGGACTCGTCACCTGTTTTATTCAAAGTTACCGAAGAGTTGAACTCGGCCCTTGAGCCGCCGCTGAAAGCAAGCGCTCCGCCTTTGCCCGAATCGGTCCAAGTCGGGTTGTTAACCAGAGTTCCGGTGTTGCCGTTGCCTGAAGAATCGCCGACGGTTGTACCGGATCCTTCATCGAACTTCCAGTGGGCTACTAGTTCGGCAGCCCTTGCAGATACGCTAATGCTTGTTGTCAATGGCACGTTGTTCGGGTTTATGACTCCAATGGGCAGCGTTACTTCTCCTGTTACCGTGAAGGTCTGCGCCGTCGTGGCAGCTGGATCGTAGCTTGCACTATTTACATCCCAATTCACACTAGCATCCATATTTCCCAAATCGGTTACAAGGGCTACTTTTTCTGGCAATCCAAGAGCTGCCGCTGTCTTCGCCGTTCCGATGGCCACTGGTTTCGGCGCAGGTGCTGTAATGCTGCTTAATCTAGCAATGCCAGTTATTATGTCAATGTCCTCGGACGAACGGTTATACATGGAATCCGCGGCGAATACCCTGAGTAAATATGGAGTTTCCGGCAATAAACCTGTAATCTTATATTGCCTGTATTCATCGAATGGTTTGTCTAGCGCCATCGCAAGGCTGTTGAACGCTTTGTCCACTTCCCCGGTAAGCTTGTTGATAAGCTCAACATTGTATTCCAGAACGCGTACATTGTCTTCTGCTTGCTTTATTGTAAAAGTAAGTTCAGTGCTATTCATGGAATTGACCGTAATACCCTCATCAAACTGCGGAGGTATGAGTTCTTTTATATCGTTCCTGCTGTACGTAAAGGCATTTTTGCCTTCGCCAACGTTTACTACACGAGGTATACCTACAAATTCATTTGTACCTAAATTATACTGTTTGATAATAATTTTCGGACCGTAAACCTCTAAGAAATTCACCATGCGAGGTGTGGTTTTATAGTTACCATACTTGCCTTCTATATATCCGCCGTACGGACCGGGTTCGATATAACTGGAATAGGACGACGCACCGGAATCGAGAAACGTAGCCGCACCTTGATAGAGAGAACGTTCGTCGGTCGGGTCGTATTGCGTATGGCCTGACATATAAAACACCTGCGACAAATTATTGTCGGCAATATATTTACCTACAGCATTACTTCCTGAGCTGCCGTCTCTCGATCCCCACACGGTTCCGCTTACAGGGAAGTGAGAAAATACAAATATCGGCTTTGTTGGATCATAATCCTCTTCTTCTGTGATTGTTTTGAGGTAATTTTGGGTTTTACCCACTGTATTTTGGTTGTTAAAATTTGCGTCAAATCCCACGATATTATATCCTTTGACCTTGACCCGATAAGCATCGTTAAAGAAATTGTTATCGTACGATTGCGTTGCTTCGTTCCACGCGCCTGCCGAACCGATAGGTATTAAGTTTTCGGCGCCGCGCATATCATGGTTGCCTCTTACCATTAACAACTCCGTTTTGTCAAATAAACCTTCATTTTGAAGTTTATTGTATACTTTTGTAAGCTCGCCCATCCACACATATTCACTGGCTTTGTTACCTGCGGTAACGTCGCCTGGAATCAACATGACATCGGCCTGCGGGAACACGCTCATGGCTTTTCTCATATCTTCTTCCACCCGCGCGATTTTGCCTGAACCACTATCGATTTCTGTGTCACTGTTTATAGTTACATTTAAACCGGCGGGAGTTAATGTTTTATTGCTTTTTTGATAGATGAATATGGCGTTGTTTAGTTCACGTTCGTAATAATTGATGGTTTCCTGTGTATAGAATTTTACTTTTTGCGTTCTTGCAACCGTTTTTGCATATTTATAAACCTTTTTCAAATAATCAAAATCGGTTTTGCTGAAGCCTTTGCCAAGACCGCCTTCTATAATTGTATTTGCTTCTGATATAGCGTCGTTAAGTGCGTTCATATCTACTTCATGTCCAGCGTAACTATTATAATTCGCTTGAACGGCTTTACTGCTAATGGCGCCTTTCCAAATCATCAGATCAGCGATATCGAATGAATTGCCGCCGAGGTTGCCCAATCCGTCGCTACCTATATTTAATGGATTCGACGTATCTAAAGATCCGTGCCTCAGCGAAGTTTCAGCCATTTTGTAAGCATCAATATAAAGCGACGCGAGCATTTTATCTCTGTCTACAACAAATGTCACGTAACGCCAATCGGAAGCATCAAACGTGTTGCGCCCAAAGGAAATGTTCTTTACTTTTGCAGTCGGGAATCCAAAATTCATGTTGATCGAATTGGCTGATGTGTAAATCGCCCAGCCTGCGTTAGAGCCGTTACTAAAATCCTTGTTTGATAATATGACCTGATTTTTGTTCGTGTCGCCCTTATACCAGAAGGATACGGTAAAACTCTCTTCTCCAAATTTCAAGCTCTGCGGCGTACTAACATAATTGCCATTTCCGCTTTCTAAGTGCAGAGCTTTGGTTCCGGGTAATACACCGTCTACAAAACTATAATTCCCTTTTGCTATCAAATCTTGTTGATTTGCATCGTCCTTCAAATTATTATCAAATTTAATCGATGCAATTTTGGCATCTTTGCTGGCATTATCTTTTTTTGCGTATGTGGTGACCGATACCATACCGAATAACATCATTATTACGAGGGAAATGGATATAATTCTTTTCACTACAAAAAACCTCCAGGAATTCTAATTTTCTACGATTACCGCGACCGTATCTTCTACACCGTTCAATACATTTTTAGATTAGGAAATGGTAACGTCGAATCTTGTTGTCGCTCCATCTTTCCCCTTCTTTAGCATGTAGAACATCGTCTGCTACCTTTTCCATTCCGCTCTTTTCATTTTTTCTCCCCTCCTTTTGCCTTTTAATAATTTTGAATAAAAAAAAAGGCAATGAACATTGATTTTAAGTAATGCGGCCGTGTCCCTTGCCGGAAAGAAGTATATCATTGTTCGTAATATTTAATAAATTCCAAAAATCTGTATACCGTATTAAGTAAAACTTAAAATGACCTTTAGATACTACCAGCAATGCAATTTAATCTTTATGCCCCAGAACCCAATTACGAAACTTTTACATTTGATTTACGCTCTATTAAAATTTGTCACTTACAATTTAGTAAAATAGCAAGTTTGATTCTGAAGGGTGTGAATTTAAAATAAAGTTCTGCAGTTTGTAAGAAAATCCACCGTTTATCAACCCGATCGGTGGAACCGGGCTATAATTCACTTCTATACAACCGTACCGATTCGGACAAAAGTGAGGTTGACTTTTAGATACAGGAGAATTTTCTTTGCAATCTAAATTCACCCTGTGCATGAAAGGACTCGATGGGATTATGGTCAGATTTTCGAATCTTCTTTTTTAAAATTAAAATCAAGTGTAGAATTTATGGAAATATAATGATGTAATCTGCTTAAGTTGAGGTGAATGATGAATTTTGAACAAATGGAGCATATTGTAAATGTTGCAAACGAGATGTCAATATCAAAAGCAGCAGAAAAATTATTTATTTCATCTTCAGGGATGAGTCAATCTATTACCCAGTTAGAAAATGAGCTTGGCATAAAAATCTTTAACCGATCAAACCAAGGAGTTACTCCTACTTTTGAAGGTAAAATCGTAATTTCTAAAGCAATGACTTTACTAAACACCATTAAAGAACTAAATAAAGAAATTTTCGAGTTAAAAAATAGCAATCAAACTCATTTAAAAATCTTAACTGCTCCTTCCTTTACTTTTATACTTCAAGAAACAATGGTAAAGTTTATTTCGGAAAATAACGATATTACATACGAATTAATAGAGCAAAACCCTACAGAAATTATTCAGAATTTCAACAAGGAAAATTATGACATCGCTTTAATTCCCGCTTCTTTAGAAGAGTTAAAAAGAGAAAAAAATATTCTTTTTGAACATATTCATACAGGGCATATTTGTATAGCGGTTGGTAAAAATTCACCTTTTTATCATCATGATTATGTAACACTTTGTGCATTAAAAGATTCAAAATTAGTGATGTATAATTCATCTGACTATAAAAAGGTATTAAAATTAACAAAACCGAATTTAAATCAAGTGTTAGTTAGATCGAATAGCAACAGCCTTCTTTATAAGCTGGTAACAGAAAGTCAAGCCATCTTGTATTTGCATGATTTTTCTATTAAAAAAAGTTCAATGGTTATGAATGGGGATATAAAAATTATTCCATTAAAGGAAGAAAAACATTTTCCAGTTGATTTCTGGCTTATTTATTTAGAAACGAAAAATTTAACGAAAGTAACTAGGGAATTTATGAATGCCTTTTTATATAATTTTAAAAAATGCATTTAATTGTTGATTTAAAATAAAGTCGTACCGTTTATAAAAAAGATGTACCGTTTTGAAATAAAGTAAACCGTTTTAAAAAAAGATGAACCGAAATCTCTTGATTATATAAAAGAGATTTCAGTTTTCTTATTGTACGCTGAAGGCTAAGCCTATTTTTTATTTGACATTAACGTAGGGTTGCGTTTTTAGTTGGTGGAAAGCCTAGAGGGTCTGGACAATCTATATTGGCACATAAGCCTGAGGTTACATGTTACGACAACACAGGAGCAAGAAGCATCATTGCAATAAGGAAATCCAAGACAGCGCAAAACTCAGCATACCATCGCGGTACAATCGTATCGGTTCGATGATGAAAAAAGTCCCAGACGGTATGACCAAGATAACCTGCTGCAAGCAGGATAAGTCCGGTGTCTCTATCCACGTACAGGGACACTAGCGCGATAACACCAAAAAATGCCAATGCGATCGCCTGGATCAAGATTGTACGGACTCCGCGAAGATGCCCGCGAATCGCCCCGGATATCGGATAGACAAGCGCTGCGAGAATCAGGATCAAGGACATGGGATCCGCTGAGGCGGGAAGACCTTCTGCAGCTATGGCCAATGCCACCAATGAAGGCCATCGTTTCTTAATCAATTCCACGCAGCAAAACTTCCAATCTTTCTTTGTGATTTTTTCTTTTTCGTCCAATTCCATAGTAATCACTCCTGTTTTTCAGATGTACATAAAAAATATCACAAAGCGATTTCGTTTTCGTCTATCTGGGGTTGATTTTTCAATCAGTGCCTATATCGATCGATAGATGAATAAGGTGAAGCTTTTTGGTATGATGAAGAAAACAAATAAATTGAAGGAATGATTAATGAATAAATATATATTTCGGTACCTTGACGCTCGCGGTGCTCATCTCAGCTTCATCATTGTGTTGTTCGTTTTGTTTTTGTCTGAATATTCTTTAAAAGATATTCGCGTTATTATCATTTACATGGCTTTCATGGCAGCATATATGTTGATGATGGTGTCACCTAAATCGTGGTGGAATGAAAAAAAATATTTTATTTCGGTTTGCGCTATTGCGGGCAATGCTTTAATAATTCACTTCATTTATGGCTACCCGGATCACCGTATTTTATGGCCTCTGTTGTATATATTGGGTATAGCGGAACCGAAGTGGAGCCGAACGACCGATATACTTGCGGTCATCACCTTGATCACCATTTTTTTCATGATGATGCTCGACAAAGTTTCTTACGGTGCTCTGGCAGCTGCTGTCCTGATGTATTTCGCGGTCAGAAACCAAAGCCTGCTTCGAGATGCGCATCGAACGAATCAAAAACAGCTTGCACAATTGAATGCTTCTTATTCCGAATTGCAGCAAACTTCTGTCCAGGCTATGGGGTATGCAGCGCTGACGGAACGCACAAGGCTGGCACGCGAAATTCATGACGGGCTCGGACATCAAATGACCTCACTTATCGTTCAGCTTCAAGCCTTAAAGCTGATGATTCCTAGAGATCCGGCTGCTGCTTCAAAAAATATAGATGAACTTCTGAAAGTAGCTCGCAAAGGGATGGTTGAAATCAGACTTGCTGTAAAGGAATGGTCGGAAGAGGAGAAAGGTCACGGTTCTATAGCGCTAAAAGGGCTAGTGTCCCAATTTGAGGCTAACTCACTAATACGAATTGAATACAAGGAAATCGGATCCATTACGGAGTGGACAGTTGAACGCAGCGTCATCTTCTATAGAATTTTGCAAGAAGCGTTAACCAATATCCTGAAGCACTCCGGTGCGAACAAAGTCAATGTTTTGTTGGAAGAGGAGAATGGACATGTGAAGCTTATCATCACAGACGACGGCCATTTCAGTGGCGATAAACCGTTGGATTTAGGATTCGGCTTAAGAGGAATGATCGAAAGATGCAAATCAGCAGGCGGAAACATCCTATTCACCCCAAATACTCCACATGGTTTAAGGATAGAAGCGGTCATTCCGCTTGAATCTTAACGAGTAGTGAAATAAGGAGACATTTTATGCAAACTGGGAGTAAGATAAGAATAGTGCTGGCGGATGATCAGCACATCATCCGTAACGGGTTGCGTTATATTTTGGACATCCAGCCAGATATGCAGGTGGTCGGTGAAGCATCTACGAGCGAAGAAGCAATCGAGGTTACATTAAAACACGTTCCGGATATGGTATTGATGGATATACGCATGCCAGGAAGTACTGGCATAATGGCAACAAAGTCCATCGTGAATTTTTTGCCCGAAACAAAAGTTGTCCTCCTGACCACTTTCGATATAGAGCAGTATGTGTTCGACGGGATTCGAGCAGGTGCTGTCGGCTATTTGTTGAAGGATACAAATACTGATGAAATGCTGTCAGGCATTCGTGCAATGTCCCGTGGTGCAACCCTATTCAACAGTTCCACGGCCAAAAACGCTCTCCACCAACTTTTGACTTCCAAAAAGGAAGACCCCGGTACAAACGTAAATGTTCACTTCCTTGGCAAATTGACTGAGCGAGAAACGGAAGTTTTGCAGCTCCTTGCTTACGGTAAGCGAAATCACGAGATTTCTACGATTTTATGCATTTCCGAAGGCACGACAAAAACACACATCCACCATATCATACAAAAATTGGGTGCTCAGGACCGTACGCAGGCAGTCGTCATAGGAATCCGAATGAAACTTGTGAATTAATTGCGGGTCACTGTGCGGGGAGTCAGAGCATCGGCCGTATTAATGGAGGAAAGATCACAGAAATGATCAAACTTTTTTATAAAAGAATGATTCAATTTAATATATTAAGAGGGTGTTTTGATCAATCTTATTTTCAAAACACCCTCTTCCTTGGTCAGCGCCGGCGTTACAAATCGCCATGTCTGATAGGCGGCTACGGGAATCGCAGCTGCTATGGCAAATACACCTGATAAGATCATATACACCCATAAAATATCACTTGGGCCCAAGATGGCCAACTTTCCGTCAAGATCCCTAACTAACCAATCATAAATATCCTGTACAAAAATAAAAGTGGCAATGAGAAAAACAATGAATGCAAGTAAGGTTTTAATGATTCGTTGACGAAGTTCCTCTAAATGTTCAGTAAGATGTATATCTTTGTTTTCCATTATGCATACTCCTGCTTTTATATAAAAAAGAAATAGACGAGTTACCTCGTCTACCTATGATTATGAAACTGCTGATTTCTCCTGCTTCTTTTCAACAGCCGTTAATTCTGGCTTTTTTTCTTCCTTTTTCTCTTCCACTTTATCTTCATCAGATACTAACCCCTTGGCTGCACTCTTGAATTCAGTTAACGTGCGTCCAAAAGCCCGTCCGACTTCCGGAAGCTTGGAAGGTCCGAAAATAATCAACGCAATCACAAGTATTAAAATCAAACCAGGAATCCCTATGTTTTGTAACATTCTAATTTCCTCCTATTTATATAACATTTTTCAAATCCTGCAGATAGTTAAACAACATATAATGAGCTTTATAAACACAAATATGGCATCTGACACTCTCACTTAATTTATCTTGGTTCGAGATGACATGAACGTGTGGAAGATACATCATCTTTAAAGCTTCCTTAACGTGTTTTGTACAAGCAAATATCATCTGAGGTGCGTGGCGCTCAAATGCTGCAGCTTCTAAAATGGACATCCCTTGACTCTCGGCAACTTAAGCCAGTTTGTTCAAAACTTGCGGTGCAAATTGCTTCGCAGGAGCATCATAGGACATTTCCCTTGCGCGCGCAGAGTTTCTGCGTTGGAACGGTCCCCAAATGGCAAAGTTTTGACCTGGGCTTTGAATATTGACAAAAAGCGTGTTTCCATCAGGCGAGAAGACACCTCCTGCCAATTAAGATCGCCGGACCCCGTTAACGTTGAATCTTGTTGTCCCTCTCTCGTCGTAAAGTTTTTGAGCTAAATTCGTAAGCATTGATCCTAAACAACTCTTGCTGCAAGATTCCCCTCCTCCAGAATCAAATTTGCTTATCTGCTAAATTGTAAGTGATATATTTTAATAGAGTGTAAATCCAACATAAATTTTTGCAATATTGATAATTGGTAAAACTATTGGTTTAGCTATATAGTTCAAAAGTTAAATCCTGTGTAGACAGGATTTAACGAATATTCAAAATAACGGACTCAACCTGTCAGGCCTGAATCTCATCCTGATCTAAAATTGCTTAAAACGATTTAATAGAACACCCACAATTGTAATAGCTACTAATATGAGCAAAACTTTTTTCCCACTATACTTTTTCTTAGAAATTAAATACCAGCAAAAAAAGGACCGCAAAAAGGATAGGAACCCTGGGAAGAAACCGTCTAAGATCTTTTGTTTCTTTGCCATTCAGTACCTTTAATGTACGAATGAGGCTGCTAATCCCCCAATTAGGGGTAGTACCACATACCCATCAAGCTAAGGTTTTAAAGTACCCCCTAAATGGAAATTTTGTATTTTATAGCACCGAAGTTTGATTTTATCGTTTTGGGGGTAACTTGTTTTCTTAAGTTGATGGGCATGTATGGTGATCCCATATAAAGAAATTTTAAACATCTTAATCTGCCTTTCCTTTATGTAAATATGGTAATAATGAAATTACCCCAAGGATAGCTAAACAAGCTCCAATCCATAGCGGAGATACAAAACCATATCCTTTACTGATTCCAAGACCACCTAGTGACGAACCAATAACAATACCCAGCGTAATAAAAGAACTATGAACGGTATTTATCATTGTTCCATTACTAGCTGTTTTCATTACTCTCGCAACCATAGCTGGATTCAATGCTACACCAGTTAAACCAATAAAAATCGTAGAAATAACCGCAATGTATTTATTCTCTGCACCTAAAGCAAATAAAGACATTGCTACTATTAATATAATCAATCCACTCACCAGTAGTTTCATTGTATATTTATCAGCAAACTTGCCAATCACTATATTCCCAACTACCGTCGAGCTACCATAAAGAGCAAGTAAATATGGAATACTTGCACTTGAAAAGCCTGTGACATTTGTAAAGATAGGAGTGAAATAACTAAATGCTGCAAACGTACCACCAATAATGAACATACTTGTTACGTACGCTGCCCAAAGATGAATATTCTTAAATCGCAGAAGTTCGTCTTTCCAATTCAATTGCTCTTTATTTGAAGATGATGGTAACAACCATTGAATCATAATCCCTGATACTAGCACAAGAACAGAAACAGCCCCAAAACTAATACGCCAGCCAAAATATTGCGAAATAACGGTTGTTATAGGTAAACCTAATACAGTTGCGAACATTAAACCTGCAAGTACAATTGATGCAGCTTTTCCCCTTGAATCAGATTGAACCAATGTTGCAGAAAAGGAAATCGCAACTCCAAAAGCTGAAGCTGAAGCAATACCAGTTATAATACGTGAAATCATCATAATATCATAGTTCCAAGCAATAGCTCCGAGCGATTGACCAATTAAAAATACAAACATTAAAAACAATAATGCTTGTTTGCTGCGCATTCGTAAGAGGATTGCAGTTAAAATGGGGCCTCCTACCACCATTGCTCCTGCATAAGCTGTAATTAAATACCCAATAGATGATACAGAAACCTGGAATGCAAGAGCAAGTTCGTTCATCATACCTGCAATCATAAATTCTGATGTAGTCATACAAAAGATTGCTAAAGCTAATAAATAAATAATCGATGGCATAAAAACACTCCTTATCCATTATTGTAATGATTGGTACAAAAATAGTGCGAAAAAAGAGCGCACTAAGCGCCAAAAATAGAATCCATTGTTCCTTTGATAACCTGTTCAGCTAACATCCGATTTTGCATCGATACATTAAGAACACGGAATCCGTAATAACTGCTTAAAAGCAGACTAGCTAATTCCTCAGCTGATTGCTTCTTTGAAATTTCACCTGTTTGCAACCCTTCCTCCATCACTTTTTCAATAGCTTGTTTAAGAAGCTCAACATGCTTTGAGAAAATTTCTTGTACCATTAAATCGTTTTTAGCACGTTCTACACTGGCATTAATCAATAAACATCCTTTTTGATCAATATTCTCAAAGTCTTCCTTCAATGCCCATGCAAAAAAATTACTTAATCGTTCTTTAACTGGAATTGGAGTATCTAACAATTTCTTTTGTTCCCTAATCCCAATTTCATGGTAGCGTTCTAATACTTGTTTATACAGTTCATGTTTACTACCGAAAGTATTGTATAAACTTCCTTTTCCAAGTCCTGTATCACTGCATAAATCTTGTGTAGAACACCCCTCATATCCTCTTATCCAAAATGTTTTCATTGCAACATCTACAATTGAGGAATAATTAAACTCTCTGGGTCTGCCACGGTTATTCAATCTTATTCTCCTCTCATTTTAAAGATAACATTAGTAGAATACTCCTTTTTGTACCATATGGTCAATAATTTTGTTTTATTGTTACTTTATAATAAAATTTGATTATTTTAGATTACGAATAATTAAAAATAGCTCCCTTAATCAAATACAAGTCTTATTTTAATTAACAATTTTATCAATCTTTATTATTAATTATCAAACTTTGTTATAAATGATCAATCTATTTTACAAAGCTACAAAAAGACAAAATATAAATTGTTTAATCATTTGTTTTTCAACGTTTCCATAGGAAAAGTCGTTGGTCTAATTGGGGTTACCATACATCGCTATCAATCTAAGGTAAATTTGTATCCATATAATCAAAAAAACGCTATTCTTTTTGTAGAAAAATACAGAAAGGATGGCGTTTTGTATGACTCTATCGATTCAAGATGAGTTTCATTTATTCGCTGAAGAATTACAGCGATATCTATCCCCAAGTATCCTTCAACAGCTCGCACAGGAGACGGGTTTCGTAAAACGTAAAAGTAAATATGGCGCACGAGATTTGGCCGCTTTATGTATTTGGATTAGTCAACACGTAGCAAGCGATTCTCTTACTCGATTATGTAGTCAGCTTTATACAAATACAGCTACACTCATGAGCCCAGAAGGACTGAATCAACGCTTTAATCCAGCAGCTGTCGCATTTCTTCGAGAAGTGTTTACTTCCCTTCTCACACAAAAACTCTGTTCAAATCACTCACTTTCTGTACATATAATCTCTACTTTCAATCGTATCCGTATTCTAGATGCAACAGTGTTTCAACTACCTGATCAATTCGCTACTGACTATCAAGGTTCAGGTGGGAGTAGTAATAAGGCAGGCGTGAAAATCCAATTAGAATACGATTTACTTAGTGGTCAATTTCTTAACGTGCAGCTTGGGCCAGGAAAGAATAATGATAAAATATATGGTACCATCTGCCTTGAAACCGTAGAAGCAGGCGATTTGTGTTTACGTGATCTTGGTTACTTCGATTTAGGAGACTTGCAAACCATTCATGATAAAGAGGCTTACTATATCTCTCGATTGAAGCTGAATACACGCATTTATACCAAGAACCCTGAACCCGAATACTTCAACAATGGTACGTTAAAAAAGCAGACAGAATACATCCAGCTTGATATGACACAAATGATGTCTGATCTAATCCCTGGTGAAACGATAGAAATCCCTGAGGCATACATTGGCCAAAATCAGAAACTTCCAGCACGTGTTATTATCCATCGTTTAACCGATGATCAAACGCAAACACGTCTGAAAAACCAAGCGATACGTGAAAAGAAGAAAGGCATTGTCATGAAGGATAAAAGTAAACGTTTAATGGGCATGAATGTATATATCACGAACACGTCGCTAGAAGAAGTACCGACGAACTACGTGCATCCATTATATTCACTTCGTTGGCAGATTGAAATTTTGTTTAAAACGTGGAAGTCATTCTTTGAAATTGATGAATGTCAAAATATAAAAAGAGAACGCCTAGAGTGCCATTTATATGGACAACTCATCGGCATTCTCCTCTGTTCTTCTACGATGTTTCAAATGCGTCAGCTTCTGCTTGAAAAGAAAAAGCAGGAGCTGAGTGAATACAAAGCGATTTATATGATTAAAGATTACTTTCCATTACTGTTTCAAGCGATAGCCGTTGGCACAGAAGAACTTTTAAAAATTCTGCATCGCCTTTATCAGCTGCTCAAAAAAAACGGTCGTAAATGTCATAGGTATAAGAAGATGACCGTCTTTGATATTCTAAGGATTGTGTATAAAACGGCGGTGAAGCATAGACAAGCTGCCTAGCGAAAAAATCGCGTTTTAATAGGCTTCTTTAGCATGCCTACTTTTCTATCACTTGCTAGTTTTGAAACAAGGATCATTTCGTAACTATTAAATTACTTGGTTAGCTTGATGGGCATGGGGTAGTACCAGCGAACTGTCACTACCCACAATAAGGAAATGTCAAGATTACAATAAGTTGTTTAAGAGTTTAATACTTCTAACACGCATACCCCCGGTTTGGATGNGGGGTAAACTAAAGTTGTTAAATTTTTTATAAGGATGCCTCAGCAATACAGTCGTTTTAAAATATTAATTTTCTTCCACAATCGCGCCCGATCGTATTATAAGGTTAACCAGATAAGAAAATATGGTTCTGGTGCAAAAACTACGAGCTAGAAGCATGAATTACATTACTTACAAAAACTTCTGTGTAAGCATTTTACATAACATATCAAAATTGCTGTCCATATTAACATAAAAAAATCGATCCATATATATTCATTAAAAAGAGTTATCAAAATACCTCTAACTCTCGTATTATTCAAATCATGGTCATTGCAGTCTTAGAATCAACCAATAAAATCCCAGCACAAAAATAAGGCAAGACGTTGAGATCATCATTTTACGATACCATGGGAACCTTCGCAGCCATAGCAAGAAGGGAAGTAATAGGCATAGGATCATGAGCTGGCCCGCTTCCACACCTAAATTAAACGTCAGGAGTGAGCCAATCAGATTGCTCTTTGGAAGTCCCGTTTCAGCCAAAGCCCCGGCGAAACCCATACCGTGAATCAGGCCAAATAAGGTCGTCAATTGCCACCGCCATTTCGCCTTTTGAACAAACATATTTTCTACTGCCACATAACAGATCGTCAGGGGAATCAAGGCTTCGACCCAATGCGAACTGACCTGAATACGGTCGGTGGCCACCAAGAACAGTGTAATGCTGTGGGCGATTGTAAAAGCAGTAACAATTTTCAACGCATCCTTGAAGCGAGATGCAATTAATACTAAGGATAACAAAAACAGCAAATGATCGTACCCGTTCAAAATGTGTTCGATTCCAAGTACAAAGTATTTCCATAGGACGGATTCACTTTCAGGCTGAGTAATGGTAATTTGAACATCTCTTTTTTTGGTATCAAGAATATTCTGATAGAAATATTCCCCTGAATTAACCAAAAGTACATTCGTATGAAGAGGCGCATCTTCAAACATCAGGTTGTAATGAAGATTAAATTGTTCGATCGCTTCATCGGCAGTTAGCCTTAGTTTAAACAATACGGCCGATCGTGGAAGCCTTTTCTGTCAACTCCATCGAAAGCATTTCCATCGTTAAGGGCTTCGAATCCACATCTATACGAAGATCTTTCTGTAATACCGATTCGATTCTTTCTTTCTGCGAGGACAGTTCCTCGTTATCCAGATGTTTATCCTTGTTGGTATCAAATTGTTCCAGCATGTCTATTTGATCAAGAAAAAGTTCATAGTCAATCATTTTCCCTTTAATGTTTAACACCGAGTAACCCCTACTAAGCCTATACATGATCGGTTTATCATATGTGAGCAATCAGGTTTAAAATTAGGAACCTCCTTAAATGGATTCGGTAGCAAATTTAGTACTATCACCTATTTAGACTTTGAAGAGAAAGAAAAGATTGAAAAGGAAATTATTTCCACCCTTATTACTATGCCACCTACACAATATAAAAAAGATCGGCTTGTTATGAAAATGTTTTCTCTATAGCCATTAGCATACCTTGTAAACTGTTTTTGCTTTTGCAAAAACGGTTATTTTTTTACCCATTAATTCACTCTTATTTTTTACATCCAAACAAGTTGAACAATAATATCAGGTTGATAATGTATCCACTTGAATAGATTTTGCTTTGACATACTGATCATCACGTCCTTTTTTAGAGTAATGGTATCAGTATGTCAACGTCTGGGAGATTATTTGCAGATATTTTGAAGTTTTTGCACCAGAACCCAAAATGGAAACATTGGCATTTTATCCTCATTTTATTATTAGTCGTCCTTCTTTTTTTGTGCAAAATATGCACGAAAAACTCTCTGGCTTATGATATTAGCAGCGCTGTGCGGCTGGGCGTAACCATCACGGTAGGCATTCGGCACAATTACTGCAATGGCAATATCGGGATCATCAAATGGGGCATATCCTGCAAAGGATAGATTCCATGTCTTTACCCCATTCTTATAAGATTCAGATGTACCGGTTTTACCCGCTGCATTGTACTGTTCGTCCTTAAAAAATCCTCTGGCTGTTCCTTGAGAACCATGGGTAACCAGCCAAAAGCCCTGTTGGACTCGCTTCATCATTTCAGCACTCATATCCACCTTATTAAGTACGACTGGGTTAATTTCATCGATCACATTTCCTAGTTCATCATTATTCTTGGTGGGTTCGCGAATCTCCTTAACCAATTGGGGCTTCATACGGTAGCCGCCATTCGCTATGGTTGTAATATACTGGGCAATCTGCATCGGTGTATAGGTATCCAATTGTCCGATAGCAATTTGAAAATAATTTCGCACATCATTCCCTTTTATACCTGCTGTTTCATTGTCGAAACCTATTCCTGTTAGGACACCCAAACCATATTGATTGAAATAATAACGAATTGTTTCTATTTTTTCTGAATCCATATTTAAGGACTGATTTGGAAGATATTGACCTCCCAGAATCTCAATAGCAGTTTTCCACATATATACGTTTGATGACCGCTCAAGTGCTTTTAAATCGTTGATGGCCCCCATATTCGTATAGGAAGAAATTTGTTTAGTCCCTTTAATTTGCAAGGGTGCATCATAATCAAATTCCCCAATATCCCTTACACCGGTCTGGAATCCGGTTAATACAGTGGCCCCTTTTACAACAGATCCCTGTTCAAAAGCGTAAGTGAAGGTTCCCGGTGTAAAATCGACAAATTCCCTGGATTGCCTGTTATATACTTTTCCTGACATAGACAAAATGCGGCCGGTTTTGGGCTCCATTGCCACAACAAAGGCAGTGTCAAGTGTATCAGTATGCGGCTTTTGTATCGCATTTACTAACTCTTCCTGCATGATTTTTTCCACTTGGGCTTGGAACTCCATATCGATGGTCAGGACAATATCCTTACCGATCTGCCCTTCAGAAACAATCTCTGTATCCACCACATGTCCTTTTTGATCTGTCACCGTTTTTATTTTTTCCTTTTGCCCTTGCAAAACAACTTCGTAAAGCTCTTCAATATAGCTTTTTCCGACCCGGTCATTAAGTTTGTATCCTTTAGCCTTATAGGAATCTACTTTTTCTGCAGGTATGCCTTCATCTGCACTCGTTACTTTACCAAGCATATTCTTAAATGTATCTCCATAAGTACGGCCCCTCTTCCAGTCTGTTGTTACACCCACCCCCGGCAGATTTTCCAGATTTTCACTCGCTTTGGCATATTCTTCTTCTGTGACATTTTCATTTTTGATCATCGACGGGGTTAAAGCGATGGCGGTTGATAGTTTCCGGTAGATAGCTGCCATGTTTTTGTCCACTCCATGAAGGTCGCTTTTTGTTATTCGGCTCAATTTTATTTGATATAAATCCTTATCAGTCAGCTTTTCCTGTTTGTATAAACTCTCTTCCTTCTTTGAGATAAAATTCTGACCATTATTATGTTCCAGAAGCCAGATATCTTTCATATCCCGATCTGTCACTTTATCGATATCTTTATCATTCATGGAGAGAAAGGTATCTAACTTTTTGGCCAGTTCAATCAATTCTCCCGGCTGTGGATTTTTCGGTGGTGTATAGGTAATTGCTTTTTCCGGGATATTATAGACTACTAATTTATGATTCTTGTCATATATTTTTCCGCGCGGAACGGATAAATTAATGGCCGTCACCTCCGTGTTATCAGCTTGCGCAGCATAGGATTCCCCTTTTAAAATTTGGACTACCCCAAGACGAAGAATCAGGATAGAAAAAAGAATAAAGACCATGCAAAAGAGACTATTCATTCTCAATCGCATCTGATTTTTTAATATATTGTATTTTTTCTGCCTTCTTTGCTTCAAAAGACATCAACCCTTTCATGTAAAAGAATTGAACCAACTGAGAAGTTTGTATATAAGGTCATTATAATACTACATTTGTAGTATTAAGGGTAAAGATAAGCCCCAAAAGGTATAGTTCATCCTTATTGGGGTACTATTTTTAATAAATCTGTTTATCGTGCAAGATTTGCTTAGCAATCTCCGCAGCCTTGCTTCCTTTTGCATGACCATCCTTATCTTGAATATTGATGGCAAAATAATAACGATGCTCGCCTTTATATACAAAGCCAATGAACCAGCCATTTACATTCTTTCCATTGATCGTACCGGTTCCCGTTTTTCCAAATAATTGTCCATTTTTTTGCTTATCAATTAAGATTGCTTGTTTAACCGCTTGAATATTTTCCTCTTTAAAACCAAATTTATTTTCTTCCAATGCATGTAATAATTGCACTTGTTCGATTGGTGAAATTTTTAATGAAGATTCCATCCAATAAGTATCTAAATTCCCTGAAAGGTCCTCATTTCCATATTTCACCTTGTGAAAATAATCTTGCAGATGCTTCCTCCCTATTTCTCTATCGGTATTTTGGAAATACCAATTCACCGAATGGCTCAATGCAGTAGATAGATTTTGATCTTGATTCCATTCTTGATAGGGTTGAACATTTCCATCCCAAACCTGTTCATTGTTATTCGTGGAAATAACACTTGATTCCAATGCAAATAAGGCAGAAAATATTTTATAGGTACTATTAGGAGAAACCCTCTGTTCACTCATATCTCGATTATAGATTTGATATTGTCCCTTAGCATCATCATATAAAACAAAACTACCGTTATAGCCATTGAAATAGGAACTTAAATCTTCATAGATCGTATTCTTCTCACTAAAATGGTACATATCATCCGGACTGGCAATAACAGTGGTGATTGGGGTAATACCTAACACAAAAATTCCCGAAACCACACAGATGACTTTGCTTTTCCATTTTAATAATGGTGAATCTCCAGAGAAGGCAGCAATACGCTGTATTCTTTGTTTGATTTGTTTTTGGGTACCTCCCATTCCAGGTGCAAACTGTGCATATGCCCGATCATACTTTTTATCCACAAAACGAATGATAGTATGCCCATATTCAATATATCCACTCTCATCCAAGAGATTGAGAACAGAAGCATCACATGCCAATTCCCGATCGATTCGCATCCTTTTTAAGGCAACCCATACGAATGGGTTGAACCAATGAATTATTTGAACGATTAACATGATGTAATTAACGAACACATCTTTGTTTTTATGATGGTGCAGCTCGTGAAGAAAAACGTATTTTAATTCATTTAACGAGAGAGCTTCTCGCGTTTTCCTTGGTAAAAAAATATAGGGATGGAAAATTCCGAACGTAAGTGGAGAGGTAATAAGTGCGTTTTCTCGCAGCTTTATATTTCTCTTAATTCCAACTCTCTCTTTGCACAATTCTAACAGTTCATTTATCCTTTGATTCTTAACAGGAGTAGCTGACTTTTTCATCTGATAGATTTGATAAAGTGAGTAAATCGCCAAACCTATGAACAAAATCATTCCTATAACCCAAATTGTAAAAATTGTATGGTAGACAAAATCTGGTGTTGATTTGTTCACTGATACTGTGAAATCATGCATTAAATCCGTATTTGACGCCTGAGAGACATCCAATATATTCTTATCATTCTTAGATGCGGTGTCTTTCTGAAAGAAAAGCAAGCTTTTCAAATATTGTGTTCCTTTTCCAAGGTGGAAATCATTCCAGGGTACAAACGAAGCAAGGATTGGTATGAAAAGAAAATACCAAATATGGTAATGTGCCTTTACCGTCAAATGTTTGTGGAAAAGCTTCTTGATCAATAGAATCATGAAAATAAGGAATGATACCACGATTGTACTTAATAAAAACCGCAGTAGAATGGTATCCATTATTTTTCCCCTTCTTTCTGATCCCTCTTTGATAATATTTTCTTTAACTCAGAAATATCATCATTTGATAACTGTTCATTTTCAATTAAATTCAATACCATTGAATTTAATGTGCCGCCAAAAAACTGTTGAAGAAAGGATTTACTTTTTTGCTCAACATACTTGTGTTCTTCGATTAGGGATGTATAAATAAATACTCTGCCATCTTTTCGTGCCTGCAAAGCATTTTTCTTGACTAGACGTGCAAGCATGGTGTGAATGGTATTCGGTTTCCAGTCACTCTTTTTAGATAATTTCTCCACTACCTCAGGAGTCGAAATGGGCTCAAATTTCCATACAACTTTCATCACTTCATATTCAGCTTCTGATATTTGCGGAATCTCTCTCATCATACCCCTCCTACTTTTACATCTGTAGTATTTATTGTAACAAAACGAGGCAAAAGCTTAAAGCATAAACGTGTACGTTAGCCTAAGGTAAATAATCCCTGTGTGCTAAGGATTAAACCTGATACCATTCACCTCATTTGAAATATAAAAATAACTCTTCTATAAAGGATTGGTTCAGTTGAGTGGCCGAACTGCCTGGTGTATAATGTTCTACAAGTGAAAGAAGAAGAAAAGAATCATGTTCCGCATCAAAAGCAAGTAAAAAACTATTTTCATTCCCCTTTTCACCTTGTTTCATTTTTAACTCTGCTGTTCCGGTCTTGGCAGCCAACTGATGGGTTGGGTTGTATAAAAGATGGGCCGTTCCATTTGGGTCACTTACCACCGCTTTTAAACTCTTCGTCATTTCATTGGCCGTTGAACTAGTAATAGCTGATTTTGTTTTTCGTTCGCTTTTATCATCCAGCAATTTTGGATAAACAATGGTTCCTTCGTTTTGAAAAACAGAATACATGGTTGCTTGTTGAATGGGTGTAATCATTAATTCTTCTTGGCCGTATGCCGTATCTGCCAGCAGGATTTCTGACTGAAATGTATTTTGCTTAGAAATTTGAGCTGGATTCATGACAATGGGTAAATCTAATTCCTCTCCAAAGATAAACTGATTCAAACCATTTCTAAACGTTTTTTCTCCCATTTCCAGAGCCTCTTGTGCGAAATAAATATTATCGGAATAAATTAACGCTTTTCTCATATCTACATTTTGTACATCAGAAACTCGAGTGACTGAATAACCTCCCCATGTTCCATCTTTTTGCCAGCTTAAACCCTTTATGTTCCTAGGCTTATCTGGATAGGTCACTTTGGCATCAAGGCCAATGCTAGCAGTAATCGTTTTAAAGGTGGAGCCAGGCGCATAACCAACAGCATATCTTGAAATAAATGGCTTGTTCTCATCCTTTACATATTGATCATATTCCTGCTGCGATATTCCTTGGACCATTTTATTCGGATCAAATGAAGGGGAACTCACTAAGGCATAAAGCCCTCCCTCTTTAGGATTCATAACGACGGTAGAACCGGCTTTTCCTTTTAGATGTTTAAATGCTTCCAACTGAATATAATAATCAATGGTCAATTGGATATCTTCACCGTCCTTCTTTTGTGCCTTTTGAAATTCTTGCTTTTTATTCCCCCGTTCATCGACAATCAGTATTTCTCCCCCATCTTTACCGCGTAACTCCTTGTCAAAAGCTTTTTCCAATCCAGCTTTTCCAATCATGTTCCCTTCCGATAAATTTGGATTTTTATCCAATTCCTCTTTTGTTACTTTTCCTACATAGCCAATTAAATGAGCTGCTGCTTCCTTTAGTGGGTAATAACGAAGTTTTATATTTTGCTAGTCCGCTCCTGGCATGATTTCGGCTTTATTAGATTCAATTATTTTTAAAGGAACAAAAAGATCATCCTTTACCCAGCTCTGATTTAATTTTTGATTAATTTCTTCTATAGGAATCTCGAATTGCTGGCTAATCCTTTGCAGGGTAATGTTTTTTTCATTTCCTTGACCTAATTCTTTTGGTACTACCCCTACCCATTTAAAATCTTCGTTTACCGCCAATCCGTTTCCTGAATGATCTTTTATTTCTCCACGTTCTGCTTCCAAATAGTGAAAAGCTACTTTATCTTTTCCTTCCATTCCTGGAAAGATTAATGAAGGATCCCATTTTACCAAATATTGACCGTCTGTTTTATTGATCTTTGTATGATAGTTCAAATTCTCTACTGTCCCTAAAGGAGTTGTAAAGCTTAATTGATAAGATAACTCATACCCATGGTTTTTGACTTTTTCTAATGCTATTTTGGAAGCATGTATATTCGTAATATTGATTCCGTTAAATATACGATCATATTTATCAATGACTTCTTCCAAAGTATAATCTAAAGAAGTGTATGATTGTTTTTCAAGCACATTCCCTAGCTTTTCATACTCTTTGTTTTCTAATACTTGAATAAAAGAATTAGCTGCTTCCTGAACTTCACTGTGACCTTTTTTGTCCAGGATTTGGAACAATATAAAACCCCCAATCCCTGCTAAAATGAAGAATAACAACAAATAATAAAGATTGAATTTCTTCTTTTTTCTTTGGACTCTACTATACAAGTTCTTTCACATCATTTCCTTTAGGATAAATACTACATATGTAGTATTTCAGCATAAACTACATGTGTAGTATTTAGAAGGATTATAGCATATGTTTTTTTTATAATCAAATCAACAAGACTGGCTGTTATATTGGGAAATGATAATTAAAAGACGCGTTCCTAAATAAACGTACCCGTTAGCATTCCTTTAGAGCGTTATTTTTGAGCTTTGATAAAAAGGGGATCCTCAGTAAGATATGAGTACGACACAACTCAAACTCAACCTTAGGAGAAACCCATTACAACGATAAACCGGCGCTTAAATTCATAACGAAGCTTCTACTCCTGGGTAACAAAAAATAATAAAATGCAGCATAATGCGATGAGGATAACGAAAAGATCATGTGGCTCTCTGAAGATGAGTTTGAGAATTTGCTATATATATAATAAGGATGAAACCCGTCAAAAGCAGAGGCGTAAATCCCGAGGAATAGTACCGACGCGATCGGGCGATCATTTATTTACTTACATACGCTGGTCTGCGTGTAGATGAACTTTCCAAGATAAAATCATCGGACATCGATTTAGACTTGAAGCGTATTAGTGTAGTAGGTAAAGGTAAGAAAATAAGAACTGTTCCAATTTCTAATACGCTGCTAGCAGAAATTCAAGATTGGCTAATTTATCGTGCGGAAATGGCCAAACAAAAGCTACATATATCTGACTCGCCATAGGTTTTTTATAGCCAGCGATCGACTAAGCTCACTGTGCGCGGGATCCAGACAACGATTGAAGGCTACAGCTTGCCAAAGAAAAAATTAACACCCCATATGTTCCGGCATACTTTTTGCAAATGGATGTTAAAAGCTACAAATTATGATATTGAAAAGGTAAGAAGACTGGCTGGTCATTGCAATATTGCCACGACAAGGAGGTATTTAAAAGATTCGTATAGTGATCTGGCGGATGCTGTTGATTCATTACCCAAATTTTAAATAAATGAATTCTAAATGGTATTTAAATGAAAAACAGTGCAATCCATACGAGAATTGCACTGTCTTATCATTACTGTTATAAGCGATTTAGGCAAGCTTTTTTAATGTATGTCGTTTTTCTATGCGCTTCTCAATTATATCCATTGCCTTTTTGTCATTTAAAAGTTCTTTCTTGTTCTGCTCAATAAGCTCTTTCAATGATTTATAAGGATCTTTCCTCATCTAATTTCAACTCGCTTCATATATTTTTTTCTGAATATTCTATATTATAATTCGAAAGTAATCTATATAAACCTAATACATTAGAGCAATGTGTGAAGGTTTTACATAGTGTCCCTGGCAGAGGTGTTTTCTCAAAAATGGGTCGGTAAGTATTAAAAAACTAAAGCTACGTAAAACCATAAAATTGGTTACATATATATGAAGGCAACTTTATAAGAGCACCCTACCGACAAATGCTAGATGATACTCTCACAGAAGTCCTCCCTGTGGGAAACAGAAATTGGAACGAGATCAGAATACTCCCATAAAGTATCATTTTTTATTATTATCATATTGCCAAATGCCCGAAGTTTGGGAAACATGCTGTAAAGGGGTAGCGCTAGGAAAATGTTTTCTAAAATGATTACCTACCTCCCTTCCTGGTAGGACAATCAGAGTATTGACTACTTACTTATCTTAAGCAAGCGTAATTTCCTTGTACCAATCTGGGTTTTAAAATAATTAAACAACGTTCTTATGTTCATCAAACTTTACACATTTTTTGATGGGTATTTTACCTTCTGGAATAATAACTGGGACGGGTAAAAAACTGCGGTCCCCAGTAGAAGTAATAATGCGTAAAAACTCGATTCTTCCATTTAGATCAATATGTTCCCCCACTTCATACCTATGCATCTCATCACTTAGAATAGGAATAATGATAATGTTCTCTCCATTTATCATTATTCCTGGATGAACTCTAATAAAAGTGATGTAAGTGGAATGATATAAACCACTACTTTTATATGATCGTTTCTTATAAATTTCCCCTTTTATTCTCAAATACCTCACCTTTTCTGAAACTGAATTTAGCAAACAAAAATTTATGAAATACTTTTTAGTTGGGATTCATTTTTAAATCCCTTTCAAGAGTGATACTTCAAGTATTACTCCGCATGAATACCATTTTGGCAACGTACCTTGAGGGACTAATTCTACTTTCCATATCGTAATTTTAAAGATTTTAGCCACATCAGACCCTTTGCTGCTTGATATACTGCTGAAATAAGCTTTGTGATTCCATTCTTATATATGCCGCTTTTAGTACAGCACCTTGTGATTTCTAATGTATTTCCGTCATTTATATGCCTGGCAACAGGGTTACCTGCAATGGCAACTCCAACTAACTTGTCTCCATCCGTTAAGCCAATTGAAAACCGATGTCCCTGCGGTGCTTTATGATGACGATGATATTCATTTATAAAGTCGCAAGCTTTTCGGAAGGTAATCGGAACTGTTTCAAGAGAAACTGGTCTAGGGGGTTCTGAAACCTCAACCGGATAATCTCTTTTATACCAATCAATAAAAGAATCAATCTGTTCGTACAGATGCTCTTTTGCTGCTTTCTTTGAAAGAGCACTATCCCACACAATTTCATAACCATCTTGAAGTAAGTCCCACATCTCACCGTTTCTCATTTCTTCTTCATTGGTTATAAGGTATCGATTCGTTTTAACCTTGTAAAAGATCCAATGCCAATTCGTAAGGAAAGGCATAGTTCGGAACCTCCTTTTTCATAAATTCATATTTATGAAATTATGTAGAACCTGAGTTATTAAAATGTTTGTATATCTCATTACCTCTTTGTTTTTTATACGTCGATAAAGGCTGCTTGAGAAGCCAATCTCTAAAGGATTTTAATTTATAGTTGCGATCTTCAGCTTTTATAAACCAGCTCTTGAACCTTCGAAACCTGACTAGACAGCACGAAAATATTACGGGGATTTATGTGCAAACAAAACTGCAATTCCAAGCCGTCTTGGATCAGCTGTTTCCAGTATATAGAAGAGTGTTTGGGGACATATATTCTGTTGTCTCTCTACTCACCTACTTGAATTTCCTACATCTCAAAGTATCTTAGAAGCAGGCGAAGAGACAGTTACTAACACAATAAAAAAGTTATGTCCAAGGCGCTCCATCAAGTGGGCTAAGAACAAAGCAATAGCCCTTTTAGCTGCCGCAAGCCAAAATCCCTTTAGGGAAAATCTCTACCAAAGCCACATTTTAAGCGTGAAAATGTATAAAAAAATGCTTCTGGAATACCAAAAGCATCTATCCAAATTTGAAGAAGAGATAGATGCCTTGGCAAAAGATATTGAAGAATATAAAATCATCCAATCAATCCCTGGGATCGGAGAAAAGATCGCTGCAACGATCATTTCCGAAATTGGGAGATTGAACGGTTTGATCACCCTAAAAAGCTTGTCGCATTCGCTGGTATTGACCCGAGTATCTTTGAATCAGGTAAATTCAGAGGAACCGTAAACAGGATCACCAAAAGAGGTTCAAGCCGACTTAGGCATACTCTGTATTTGGCCGTTAGGTGTGCTATTCGGGATTCCAGGAAAAGCAAAACGACGGAGGAACTAATCCCTCGCAATAAAAGGTTGAGAGAATTCTATGATAAAAAACGGGAAGAAGGAAAACCCTTTAAAGTACATTTTTTCACCTGCATTGTATAAGGATGAAGTTAAAAAACTCCGTCCCATAATAAAAAGTTATAAACTTTCATCAAATTCTCTACGTCTCCGTCTCTCTTCCTAAATATCAATATCAACGTCTTGATCCTGGTCGTTTTCTTGTTCTTGATCTGCTCTTACACGTGCGTTACTCCTGCTGTTTAAACAAACATCTACTCTTGAATTACCTGAGTTAGATACTGTTGCACGAGCTACATTGGTATTTTTATCAATGTTACGTACATCTGCCTCAGCCTCAGCCTCTGATTCAGATCGATTTCTTAACCGATTGTCAATATCTGTATCGACATCAACATTTGTATTATTATTTCTCCTTCTTGTCATATTAAAATTCCTCCTTATTGTTTTTCAAAATTATTATATTCATTATGTATAAAAAGGCTTAGTCACATGTACTAGCACAACTACCCGTTTTTACCAAAACGAAATACTCTCGAATCCGTAAACCGTATTATTTTTGTGTTAGGTTGAATAAGATTTTTATATGCCCAATGCTGCTCAAAAAAAACAAACCGTTTATGTTTCAGGATTAAATGCACTTAGTAAACATGATGAAATTATTGCAATACCAACAATGAATACAAAAAAAACCCTTTCTAAAAAAAGAGCCTGTTGGCTCTTCAGCTTGTTAAGAAAGGGGTATTTTTCTCATCGAAGTTTACATTAAGAAATAAAAAAGGAAACATTAACTTTTCTTGTTTAATTAAAGATCGCCATGCACTTATCCTAGCTTTGCCAGGTGCATGGCGATCTAGGAGCTGTGATAATGTATGGATCCAGTCATTGATCTGGATGTCGCAAAAGGAGAAAGCCAAGTCCAAGCGTTCTTGGCAAGAAAGCAACCTTTTGGAAAAACCTTTAAGTTTAATCATGATATCAACGGAAGATCTAAAATAAAAAAGATATAATAACTTTTCTTTCTTTAACTCTTTTATGTTTTTTAAGAACTTCAATGTTGTATTGGCCTAATCTAATTTGTTTATATATTTTTCTAATTATTTACGTAGTTCTAATTCAATTTTGGTTTCGTCTATCTCGATCCAAATCGCAGGGACTGCAACCTTAAGGATTAGACATCAACTTGTATTTTTCTAGTTGTCATTTGCTCTAATGCAAATGGGTCTATGTCTATACCAAAACCAGGTTTATTAGATAATGATATTGAGTTTGTTGTGAATGGCAAGTGAGCAATATCTTTTGAGAACATTAATGGACCAACAAGCTCGTGGCTTTGGATTGATTTTTTCGCTGTTGCAAGGTGCAAACCGGCGGCGGATGCAAGGCTAGATTCTACCATTGAACCGACTTGACATGTCATTCCAGCCATTTCAGCCATGTGGACGAGCTGGCTTCCTCGATATAAGCCACCACATTTCATTAGCTTAAGATTGATTTTATCTGCAGCCTTTTTTGCGATAACCTCTCGCATTTCTTTTAATCCATGTAATCCTTCGTCAATCATAACTGGAATCTTTGTTTTGCTTCGAACTTCTGCTAAAGCATCGATATCATCTGCTACTACAGGTTGTTCAATCCAATCGATATCACATTCTTCGATTTTTCGAATTACTGAAAGTGCCTGCGATGAAGTTTGCCATCCTTGATTGGCATCCACCCGAATTGGAAAGTTTTTACCAACCGCCGCCCTAACGGCCTTAATTCGCTCAACATCTTTCCTAACATCTGTCCCAACCTTTAATTTTATGGAAGAATACCCTTCTTCCATTGCTTTCCTTGCTTGTTTTGCCATTTCATCCGGTTCCAAAATGCTTAATACTTTTGGAACCTCAAGCTGATCATAGTATCTTCCACCTAACAGATCATAAACAGGTACTCCTGCCTTTTTCCCCATTAAATCATAACATGCAATATCAACAGCTGCTTTCACAGTCGGATTTCCATATAAGAGTTGGTCCATTTTCTCATGAATGGCTTCAATCCGAAAAGGATTCTCTCCTTTTATTGCTGGTAATATAAATTGTGATAATGCTGCGATGACACCATCAAAGGTTTCACCTGTAACATGTTCATCAGGTGTTGCTTCCCCATACCCTATGATCCCTTCATCCGTATGTAACTCAACAATGACGGATGGCATATTTACATATTTATGGTAGCTAATAATAAACGGCTCAATTAAAGGTAGATGAATTCCGTAGATTGTTGCTGATGTTATTCGCATCACACCTACTCCTTTCTAGAAAGTCTATCACTGCTCCTGATATTAGCTTAACTGATGGAACAAACATCGTTTCATCAATATCAAATTTAGGATGGTGATGGCCATATGGTGATCCATCTTTTCCAACCCCGATAAACGTATACATCCCTGGAATTTCATAGGTATAGCAGGAAAAATCTTCACTTCCTAATAAAGGATCTATATCTACAACTCTTTCTTCTCCAAATAATTCCACAGCTTTTTCTTTCATTAAAAAACATAATGCTTCATCATTTACGACAGCCGAATCGCCATAAGAATAGTCTAGTTCATATCTTCCATTATAAGAAAGGCATATTCCAGCTAAAATTTTATCTAGTCTTTCATGGATTTGCTTAGAGATTTTTTTGCTAAATTGACGTACCGTTCCCGATAAATAGGCAGTATCAGGAATAACATTATAGGTGGATCCTGATTTCAATTCGCCAATGCTTACAACAGCTTGATCTAAAGGGTGTAACGACCTGCTTACGATTGTATGAATCTGTGTAATCGCTTGTGCTGCGAGAAGGGTTGGATCAACCGTTTCGTTAGGCATCGACCCATGACCGCCTTTTCCAAATATACGAATTCTAAATTTATCTGCACCCGCCATAACTGGACCACTACGAACACCGATCGTGCCTGTAGGTAGGGGCTGCCAAAGGTGATAACCAAAAATCGCCTCCACTCCCTCTAGTCCCTTATTTTTAACAATATCATTTGCACCACCTGGGACTGCTTCTTCAGCATGTTGGAAAATAAAACGGATTGTACCACTCCAACGCTCACGATTTTCCACAAAGAAGTGTACAAGCCCAAGTAAAATTGCCATATGCCCATCATGACCACACGCATGCATCACACCTTTATTCTTTGAAGAAAAAGGTAAGTCTGTTTCTTCTTCAACTTGTAATGCATCCATATCAGCCCGAATCGCAACCATTTTCCCAGACTTAGTTCCTTGCAAATCGGCAGCAACATCTTTTCCTGAAAAGGAAAGCGGTGTTAGACCTAATAATATCAACTCTCGTTTAATAAATTCCCGTGTTTTTACCTCTTCATGAGAAACTTCTGGATATTGATGGAAATGTCGACGATAGTCAACCATTTTTCTTTCTAATTCAGACCAATCCATTTAACTATCTCCTTTTACTCTTACATGAATTTTTAGTTCCATATTATTTTATAAATAAGAGTCTAACTCCCTTTTTTACTGATAACCAATTAGATGAGCGATTGATACAAAAATTGCACCAAGTGTGTAATGAATTAAAATGAGTGGCCAAATCCATTTTACCCATTTAATCCAGGAAATCCCTGCCAATGCTAACCCAGCCATAAAGTAGCCGGATGTTGGTGTGAATATATTAGAAATACCATCCCCAAATTGGAATGCTAACACTGCGGTTTGTCTTGTAACACCTACTAAATCACCTAGTGGTGCCATAATGGGCATCGTTAAAGCCGCTTGACCACTTCCAGAGGGAACAATGTAATTGATTAAACATTGAACCAAGTACATCCCTAATGCTGATAATTGTGATGGTAACGACCCAACTGCACTTGCGAGTGAATACAAAATCGTATCCAATATTTTTCCATCTTGCAATACGACTAGAATGCCATGGGCAACTCCCACAACTAGCGCTCCAAGAACAAGAACTTGGCAGCCTTCAATAAATGATTCAGACATTTGGCTAAATGACATTTTTGAAACTAGACCAATCGCTATACCCATAATGAGGAACAGACCGGCGATTTCAGTAAGAAACCAACCATATTTACTTACCCCAAAAGCTAATGTAACTAGAGAGAGGAAAAGGACAATAAATGCAGCTTTATGTTGACCCGTAAACTCCACTTTTTCCTGTTTTTCAAGTGAACTAAATATTTGTCTGCTTTCTTGAAAAACAAGACTTTTTTCAGGATTTTCTTTAATTTTTCTTGCATAACGCATAACATAGAAAATACTGACACTTAAAAAGATGACAAAAAAGATGATTCGTAAGCCTAGCCCAGAAAATATCGGTAGTTGAGCGATTCCTTGTGCAACTCCAACAGTAAATGGGTTCATAAAAGCAGCAGTAAATCCAGCTGATGTTCCTAATAAAACTACCGCTGCACCAACCATTGAATCAAAACCAAGCATAATAACGAGTGGAACCATAATCGTTATATAAGGAAGCGTTTCTTCTGCAAGACCCAGCATAGCGCCTCCAAGGGCAAAAAACGTCATCAGTGCCGGAATGAGAAGTTGTTCTTTTCCTTGAATTTTGCTTGAAATACTGTGAACAGCTCCTTCAATCGCTCCAGTCGCACGCAGAATCCCAAACGAACCCCCGACAATAAAAATGTAAAAAATAATGCTTGCAGAGTTAACCATACCTGTATGAATAGATTGAAAAATATCAAGAAAGGATGCATTGGAACTTTCAACAGTACTATAGCTACCATCTACAACCACAGTTCTACCTTGTTCGTTTTCTACACGTTCATATTCACCGGAAGGTACTATATAAGTACTGATAGTCGCAAGGATGATAACAGAAATTAATATAACGAAAACGTGCGGAACCCTCCATTTTGGATTTTGCACCTTTTGACCACTCGTTTGCACATTAACAGACATTCACATCGCTCCTTTTAATTTAATAGTTTTAAATATCTCTTAAAATTTCGTCGTAAATATGTCGCTTTTTGGAAAAGTGATAATTTTACTGATGGATATAACCTTGATAACTGAAAAAAGAATAAAAATACATGAATGCCTTGGAACCTTCAACCTTTTCAACTAGTTTGCCTTAACTTCACCTTCCTCTTCTCAAGTTTATAGATTTTAGAAAATCCATTACTGCTTTTTGTCGTAAATATGTCGCTTTTCACCAAAAGGTGTATTAATTTTCAAACTGTTATAAATAATATAAAAAAATAATTTATCATTGTCAATGTTCAAAAAAAATCCAATAAAAAATAGCTCCATTAAATATAAGGAGCTACTTTCCTAAACTACTATTTTAATCGAAATGTATAAATGGCTCTAGGTCTTCCCTGCTGGTGCAGTTGTTCTTCACCAATTTTAATGACTAATTGTTGTTCTATCAGCTTTTTCATTAATCTTTCAGCTGTTCGTCTTGTAACATTAAAGTTTTCAGAGATATCTTCGGCTGTGAACCGATTAACCGGAAGATTGTTTATGAAGTGAAGGAAATGATTGAACTTTGCAACACTTATTCCTGCTTTTTTTGACATCTCTTGAATCCTTTTGTCTTCACTTTTTAGTTGATATTCCTTGCTTGTTTTTTCCCCTAATGGTCCAATAATTCTTTCATCATCAGTGACAATAAAAGCGATGTTATTACTTTGATGCTTTTCTGCATGAGATAAAGCTATTTTCGCATTGCGTTTTGCTTCGTTTGACGTTAGTCCGAATCCAATCCCCATTTTAATTGTAATCAGTTGATGATTATTCATATAGTGATTAAGTGGGTATGTTTGATAGAAGCTTGTAGCCTTCTCCATTGTCCCTCTTGTGCTATAAAAAACAAACAATCCATCCTCAATATATTGAATGGTACCTTCAAATTCGGAATCAAAATGAAGCAATATATCATGGGCCAAAAAATCTTCATCTTCTTCAGCTTCAACTAAAATATAACCAACTGCAACTTGAGACTGCTCTGTTTGATAAAGTTTAGATTTTACAACTGCCTCATGGATTGTGTTCAAAATATTCTTTTTTGGATCAATCATTTTCTGACACTTAATACCTTTTGAAAGAAGTGCATCATAGACAGCATGAATACTAGTTAAGGTTATATCTACTTTTCCTTGCTTGTGAAGCTGCTCATGATAGCAGACAATCTCTTTAGTGGAAAAAGAGGATGAAACCTCATTATTAAGAATAAAAGGATAATCGATTACCCATAAATTTTTCTCGTCAAGCTGAAAATCATGTAAGCATTGCAACAGAATGGAGCGGTCAGGCAAATCAATAGAAATCCTATCAAGTGGAAAGCCTTCAGAATAAAGCAATCTAAATATAGAAATAGATACCATATATTCATCATTTGAGATATAGACGCTGGGCTTTTTAAATGTCAATAGTGCAGTTCGCGCAAAGTAATAAGGTAATACTCCAGAAAAAAGTAAAACATCACAATATTTTGCACTCTCAATTTGATCAACCACTTCATTAGGATTTTTATAAATAAATGGAACTATGGAAATCTCAGCTAATTCCTTTGTATACTCTTGCACTTGATCAACAAAAGCCGAGGAGCCAAATAAGGCAATTTGTGTAGTCACAAAATCCCCCCATCCCTATGTACAAATTTTTAATCTATTTTTTTATGAGTAAAAGTAAGGCTCATAAAGGTGCAGCCTCCATTGATATAATTTTTATGAATTGGCTTTTACTTACAATTCATATCATACTTGTCTTTTATGATTGAGTCACTAACCCCTCAATCGTATTTTTTGACCTAGCAGCATCTTCCTTAATTTTTTTTTCAGTTTAGAAGGGATAGCAATTGCTAGGACTTCCAAGTCACTGTCAAAATACATTCCTTATAATCTCCTCGAAATATCTCCTTCAACTATAGAGTCTTCTAGTAAAGAAAACAAGTTACCTGGTATATCTCCCTTAATTAACACCGGTTTAACTTCAACGGTAATCTGGTTTTCCTTATCAAAAAAAACCTTCAATATGCCAGTTATCCTCATATACCGGCGCTAATCCCCTTGCTTCACATATTTATGAATAGTTGATGGCTAAACCATAAGTATCTCTGCAGCTTCATTTGTTGTTATCATATCTCTTTCTTTATCCATGAATTTCACCTTACTTTTTATTTTGTCCTATAAAAAAACCAGCAATGTTGGTGGTAAGGAATCTATTAATTCTAAACGGTTCTATCCTAAGATATTCATACTATAATACAATTTTTAATATAAGTTTTAGTGGAGATTATTTCCTACTCGATTTTAATGGAGTTTTACTTCATATAGAGGTTTCCAACTCTTTAATATCTTTATCATCACATCCGCATATGATGCCGATCCAATAACGGGCTCCGTTAACTGTAATATACCCTTCATCGTCAACAATGGAATCACAAAATTGACATGTAAATACGATATTCAACGCATACCCCCATCCTGTTTGTGATGGGGGTAAAATAAAATTGCCTAATTTTTGATAAAAAATGCATTACCGAACTTAAAAAATAACAATAAAGTCGTTTAATAATCTAAATTTTATTCCATATTCGCCTTACCAATTCTCTTTAAAAGTGTTGTTCAACTTTCTGGCCATTAACATAAAGAAGTAGCACAATTCTTGCTACAGCATTGCGCCCGATCAACTATCTTATTAAAGGCTGAGTGAGACTGGTGGGACCTGCTTAATCCTTTTTGTTAATTCATGTTAAATCTCTGTTTAAAATTGAAATCCAATTCAAATAGATTTTGTTTATCTGTTAAATATTTGAAATCAGTTGGAGGCTATTCTTCAATCGGTGTCTAGTCTTTTTCCTAATAAGCTAACGGGTACTTTGGATTACTAAATAGCTAAAAGGATCTTCAATTTGAGGATCCTTTTTTATTGCCCATAATGACGTCGCAGGCTAGTTAAAATAACTGAATGAATAAAAACCACTCCTTTTCAAAAAAATAACTGAAAAGGAGATGATTGGATGAAAAAATTGCTATTTTTTACTGTTGTTATGTTTTTAATGGGTGTGAATTACATACCTGTAAGTGCTGAGAAACAGCATAAACACGATTCAAAAGGAATGGAGCAAGCTATTGACCATTTTATTTTGGACCAATTTAGCGATGAATTGAAACAAGCAGTAAATGATTTTTATAAAAAGGATTCAATAAGGATTCAATATAATTGGTGGGATAAAAATTATGATGTTGTAGAATTAGAACAATGGGAAAAAGGAAGGGAATTAAGTCATCCCTATATTATAAAATTTACTGTTCAAACTTACGACGGAAATAAAAAGGGGCAATTAGGAACGGATACGATTACATTTGGAGTATCCCCCCTTCAGTTTAACAAAGAATTAGATGAGAAAAATTTAACTGCTTCAAAGGTGGAGTTATTAAACTATAGCCACGGTGATCCATCGAAAGGAAAAAACTAACTTTACGATAAGTTTTACCAAAAACTTTAGTTTAATTACCAGCTAAAAGGATCTTCGTTTGAAGATCCTTTTATAATGCCGATAACGGTTGTTATGTTAACTATGAGCTAAAACTCCTCTATAACTATCCATATCAATAATCTTTCAGTTCTATCCCGTTAGCAGCTTTCGCTATCATTTTCGAAATCATCTTAAATTGTACGACCATAATAGTGGGTATGCGCAGCATTAAATTGCGTAGAAAGATTTTGAAGTTTGATTTTTCAATCATACTCCCGGCAGCTAATAGTCCTATTTTTTGATTTTTCTCAACAAACTTTCTCATTTTTTGTTCGTAGGCAACAAATGCACGGGCGAAATCGCCATCTGCAGCTTTGAGTTCACCAGCTAATACATAAGCCCCGACAAGCGCCAGGCTAGAGCCTTGACCCGATAGAGGTGATGGGCCATACGCCGCATCGCCTACCAATGTAATCCGCCCCTTTGACCATGTCGGCATGTGAATCTGGCAAATCTCGTCAAAATAAAAGTCTGTCGCATCTTTCATGGTTTTGAGTAGATGCGAGGTTTCCCAGCCTATATGGCCTAAGAAGGCATTTTCTACAAGTTTCTTTTGAGATTCCGTATCATAGCGGTCGTACTTCAATGCCTCTGATTGGAACAAGAACATACCCCTTGCTTCGGTATTGTCACGAGCGCTATACATACCTGCAGTTTTGCCTGGTATCGTATAAATCAGCTGGCGGTGGTCGAGGTTGAGGTAATTCTCGAGGGTGAAAATCGAGATATAACAGCCAAGCGTACGTTTAAACTGTGCCTCGTCGCCAAAAGTTAAGGTGCGTACATTAGAATGGAGCCCGTCCGCACCGATGACCAGGTCAAATGTCTGTCGCTTGCCATGAATAAATTGAACTTCTGCACCAGCTTCAGTCTCATGTATAGCGGTAATCGAATCTCCCCAAATGTATTCAACCGTATCCTTGGTTAAATCGTACAAAATGTTACTAAGATCGTCACGCATGATTTCGATGTCTAGACCCTGTTGGTTCCCCATACTTGCTTCGCTTATTTGACCTTCGATCTTGCCTTTGCTGTTAACGAAGTAAACACCAGCCATGTTCGTGTCAGCTGCACGAACTTGGTCGAGTATTCCCATCCCTTTAAGTACCGTAATGGCTGCACCACGGATGTCTACTCCGTAACCACCTGTGCGCAATGCTGGTGCACGTTCTATTACAGTCACATCGAATCCGTGGCGGTGAAGCCAGTAAGCGAGTACCGGACCTGCAATGCTCGCACCAGAAATAAGGACACGCATCGTTTGTTTCATAATTGCTTATTCACTCCTATCCTAATTAAAGTCTTAACATATCCACAGATATTCGCGGTCTATTTTACTTATTTACCACAACAAAATAATAGGAATTTAATTATTCAACAAAATGGCCCTTATACGTGTAAAAGAGCGTTACCCTTTTTTCAAGGATAGCGCCCGATTGCGGAAAGGCATACTTCTTTTTATTTGTATCTGATAACTGTGTTAAATGAATCAGCTTTTTGGAGAAAAAACTTCTCAATCTTTTCTTGAAGTTGAAATGAAGATTGCATTGCTTCATTCATACTCTGACCTTCGAGGACATTAAACCATAAATAATCCACCAGATAGATATGAGAAAAAGCCTTTGAAACAGAAGAAAAGACACTTTTTATTTCCTTTTGATATTTCTCAGGAGAAAGTGTCTTAAAATGATCAATAATCCGTTGATTTGCCCATACATGATAGTTATATAGATTTTCTACGTACAATCGCCTCCTTATCATACATTTTTTTATATTCTTTATCAGAATGTATTATTCCTTTAATTATTTTTACTTATCTTATGAGATCTTCAACTAAATGGCCCTATACCAAAAGAAAAGGCACAATTCATATTAGAGAATTGCTCCCGATTGCTTAAATAAGGTACTTAACTAGGAATATTTTATTTCATCATCTCATTATAAATATACAGATTAAATAATGCAGGTATCAACAAACCAAGAGCAAGGAAAAAAACAGAACAAACCACCACGCTTATTCCAAAAGAACAAAATTCAATCTTTTACTACCAAGAATAATAACGGAAATACGGCAGTCATGAAAAAAGGAAGCTGCCAAAACTTGAATTTGCTTGCTTTATCTAAAATCGTCCCTGGTTGATTGTTTACACTTTATACTTCGCTAGAAAAAATTTTTCTCACCTTTAAGGAGGAAATTTAATTGGAATCAGTGCCATCTACCCAAACGAAGCCACAAGCTCGTGAAGACACGAAAAAAAATGCACTTATTTTCATTGCTGTTGTGGCTATTCTTATTGGAACTATTTTTGTGAGTTTATTACAACTTCAACCACCAAAGGTTGTATCAGCTACTGGTTCAGCAAATGAGTTTTCTGCAGAGAGAGCACTCTCCCATTTAAAAGAGTTTGCTGTAAAACCACATCCTCTTGGATCGATAGAACATGACAGAGTTCGAGACTATCTTGTTCACAGTTTAGAAGAGTTTGGATTAAATCCTGAAATCCAAAAAGCCAATTCTTTAAATAGTGTCGGCAGATGGATAGCAGGCGGCACGGTGGAGAACATTGTTGCCAAAATAGAAGGAACGAACTCTACAAAAGCGATTATGCTTGTTGCACATTATGATTCTGTACCAGGATCACCAGGTGCAGCCGATGATGGCGCCGGAGTGGCTGCCATCTTAGAAACAGTAAGGGCCTTAAAGGAAATGGCACCTCTTCAAAACGATGTCATTATACTCTTAACAGACGGAGAAGAAAATGGATTACTTGGAGCAAAAGCATTTGTAGAGGGACATCCTTGGGTAAATGATGTCGGATTAGTGTTAAACTTTGAGGCACGGGGAAACGAAGGTCCCTCTTTTATGTTTGAAACAAGTGATAACAATAGTTGGCTAGTTAAGGAATTCGTTCAAGGTGCTGACACACCTGTTGCTCATTCCTTCCTTTATAGTTTATATAAGCAAATGCCAAATGATACTGACTTCAGCGTGTTTAAAGAAGCCGGTCTTAAAGGATTAAACTTTGCCTTTGGTGATGGGGTTAGCCATTATCATACAACCAGCGATAACTTTCAAGAGCTAAGTTTTGAAAGTCTCCAACATCACGGCGAATATATGTTACATCTTGTCACCCATTTTGGAAACGTCGATCTCACTCAAACTCATGAAGGGAATCAAGTATTCTTTAACATTTTGGGTTCCAGCATGATTACCTACTCAGACAAACTTGTCATTCCGATTATGCTGTTAGCGGTTATTCTTTTTGCCGTTACGGTCGTACATGGATATCGGCTTAAGAAACTATCCCTTCTTGGAACACTTGCAGGTTTTCTTGTTTTCATTATTGGCATCATCGGGTCTTTTGCCATCGGATCAGGATTATGGTCCGTACTCACCTTTATTTTTACGGATCAAGAATGGTTAATGGGAACCGATAAGACGGTTGGCATCCTTTACTTCATCAGTTTTTCCATTATTATCTTTGCTTTCTTGACTATCCTTTATGGGTTGGCCCATAAAAAAATCAAAACAGGCAGCTTAATGATGGGTGCCTTATTTCTTTGGTTAATCCTTTTAGCTGCCTCGAGTTTTCTGCTCCAAGCAGGCAGTTATGTGTTTGCGTGGCCACTATTATTTGCTCTAATCTGCGTCAATATTTTGATTCGTTTAGATGAGCATTCATGGAAGAGTTATCTTGTTACAGCTGGTTTTGCCATCCCGGCATTTCTTATTCTATCACCAGTTATTTATCTCTTTGAAGGACTCATATCCATGCAAATGGCTGGTGTGCTCATGGTCCTTGTTTCTCTTTTAGGTGCCATGCTGGTATCTATTTTCACCACCTTAAAAATAAAATTCAATTGGGTGATACCATCCATCTTCTTAGTTACAGGATTATTGGTCATGATCACTAACAGTATCAACCTAAATAACATGCCGACAGCAGAACATCCTCAAGCAAGCGATATTGCTTATTTTATGGATGCAGATTCAAACAAAGCATATTGGGCGGCCCGTCAGCCATTAGATGAATATACATCGAATTATATTAATGAAAATGTGAAGAAAGGCCATACTTCAGAATTATTTCCTATTTTAAACTGGGATGTAAGTTATACACAGGCTGATTTATATAGCATGGAAGCACCTAGTGTGACGGTATTATCTGAAAAGGTTGAAGGTGCCAGGCGGACAATAGAATACCAATTGAAAACGAATCGCAATGCTGAAGAATTGTTAATGGAGTCTTTTTCAACAATGAATGTATCTCAACTGATCATCAATGGAAAAGAAGTGGAGTTGAAGCAAAAAGAATTCACAAAAGAATCGCCATTTGAATTCAATTACGTTCTAGGTCAAGCCGAAGAGTTACATGTAAAGGTAACCGTAAATGCTAAGGATTCTATAGAGTGGATGATAGCCGATCGTTCTTACAGCATTCCAGAATCAAAAGGGGAACGGCCGTCAAAATACAGTACCTATGGGGATAATTCATACATCATGAAAACGATTAAACATTAATGACCAATAAATAAAGGCCGACATATACAATGTTTGATTCTCCAAACGAGTATATGTCGGCCTTTCAATACGATTGACTGCTTGTAAAACATCGGGAGGTATTTGAATGGAAATTAAATAATGAATGCCATTTAAATGGTAAAACTTGAACGAAAAAGCTCAATTACTTATGATACGGTTCACCGCACCTATTTAACCAGCGGCTAATTTATATACCTTTGTACTGACATTCCCCAATATTTTCAAAATTTCCATTATTGTGGATTTCCTTCTAATATGATAGTCTGTCCATGAAAAAGCAATCCTTGTACATAATGCTCAAGCCATTTTTAAATCACATAGTCTTATAGGGGGACCCACATTGTTCCGAATAATGATTGTTGAAGACGATGAGAAGATTAGAAAAATCGTAGCTGAAACACTTCAAAAGTGGCAATATGAAGTGATGGAAAGTACACAGTTTGATCAAGTTCTTAGTGATTTTGAAAAAGCCAAACCACATTTAGTGTTGCTGGATATTAATTTACCAGCTTTTGATGGGTTTTTTTGGTGTCAGCAAATTCGGACTATATCAAAAGTACCTATTATTTTCCTTTCTTCAAGGAATCAAAATATGGACATTATCATGGCGATCAATATGGGCGGAGATGATTATGTACAGAAACCATTTGATTTAGACGTTCTCGTTGCAAAAGTCAGCGCACTATTAAGACGGATTTATACCTACCAAGATGAAGGAAACGTTACATTAATCCACCGTGAATTATCTCTACATTTAACTAATTCAACCATTCAATACGGTCAAGAAACAATGGAATTATCACGTAATGAATTCATTATTTTACAATTGATGATGCGTAATATTGGAAGGATTGTCTCAAGAGACGATTTAACGGAAGCACTTTGGAATGAAGAGGAATTTGTAGATGACAATACATTAACCGTCAATGTGAATCGCATGCGCCGCAAAATTGCAGCAATCGGACTAGCTGATTTTATTATCACACGTAAGGGAATGGGGTATATCATCGAATGAGGTTTTTGCAATTTTTAAAATACGAAAAGCCTTATATCTATTTGTATATCGCCGGTGTGTTTGTCGTGTCTATTGTGTTCTTTACAGATCCTCAAAGTCAAAGTGATTGGCGAACGTTTTTCTATGGGTTTTTATTAAGTTTTTTGATTTTGGCAGCATTTTTATTTTATCGTTTCCTGCAAAATATCCGTGCTATTCAACATATTCATAATGAAAGTCATGAAAACCTATCATTAGAAGCCGCTTTCTATCAACAACTAATGGAAGATATGGAACGGGAACATATTCGTAAGCTTAACCATATTCAAGAAAAACAGAAAGAGTATTACGACTTTATTACATCTTGGTTTCATGAGATTAAAACACCGATTTCTGTCTTATGGCTTATGCAGCAAACGGAGATTGATGCTAAAAGTTTGCGGGAAGAGGTGTCAAAGATTGAACATTATGTTGATCAGGCACTTTATTATGCTAAATTAGATAGCTTCAATCAAGACTATGAAATTAAAAATTGCCACTTAGAGAGAATGGTAAAGGAACTCATAAAAACTCATTCCAAAACATTCATAGCTAAAAAAATTCGTATCAACTTACATGTACAGCCAGTGATTGTCCAAAGTGATTCGAAATGGCTGCAATTTATATTAAATCAATTGATTACTAATAGCCTAAAATACACAGAAGAAAATGGAGAAATAACCATTTCAACATGTGAAACTCTGAAGGAAAAACAGCTGATAATACAGGATAATGGAATCGGGATTGAGCCTAAAGATTTGCCTCGCATTTTCAATCGAGGTTTTACTGGTTCCAATGGTCGGATCCATACAAAATCAACAGGAATAGGATTATATTTGGCCCAAGAACTATCAAATAAATTAGGGCATTACATAACCTGTACATCTAAATTAAAAAGTAATACAGAATTCGTGGTCCATTTTCCAAAAAATTACGATGCTTATTTAAATATGATGAAATAATAGAAACGCAATGACGGTTTATTTAGTCATTGCGTTTCACTGGCTTATTGCTTTTGATTTACAATTTTAAAATAAATATTGGTTGAAGAAAGATAAAATAATAAATAGATGAAAAAGTAAATAACTAAAATGCCCCAAATCATATTGTTCAACTGCGGAAAATCCTGTACTGAATCTAAGATATAGTATTTTAAGATGAACCAGCTGTACAATATCCCTAATACAAGTGGAGGTAAAAACACAAATAATAGTTTTTTGCGTATGACCATTTTCATTTCGCGGTCATCAACTCCGATTTTACGAAGGATTGAATATTGCCTTTGCTCCTCTGTTGCTTCTTGTAATTGCTTAAAGTAAATAACACTTGCAAGTGCAAATAAGGCAATAACGGCCAAAAAAGCTGCTGAAAATAACAATAAAGAAGAGCTCTCTATTTGATTCGAGTATACATCAGCGAAAGATGAATAATAAGCCCCCGGTGTTCTCGTTACAAGCGAATGAACTTCCCTTGACAATACTTCAGCCTGTTTGGCATTTTTTATTTGATAAATTTCAAAGAATTTCATTTCTGCATTACTTTTTAAGGTTTGGAAGGCTTGATCCGAAATAACCAATACTGCAGGTTTAATCTGCATAGAACGCTCTGGGTCTGTGGACCAGCCAAGCAAGGCATAATCTTTCTTTTCTGCGATTGTAAATGTGGTCTCTTTACCAACCTTTACTATAAAACTGGGTTGTTCATTTTTATCATACAACTTATTTAAATCCGTTCCTTGCGAAAGTGATATGGCTTCTTTTCCATGTAACTCTACCTTTTCATCATCTCCACGTAAAAACACGATCTCATTATATGCCTTTTCGGGGAAAAGAATCACATCGTTCATATAATATTCCGGATTGTCAAAAGCAATACTCCTGTCCGATATCGGAATTCCTGCTAAGCCCGCCAAGGTGTTGTGGTATTCAACTGGATGTTCGGAATTTTTTAAAATAGTATGAATCTTTTCGTTTGTTTTTTTATCAACTGATTGGTAAGCAATATCATTCGGCAGATTTCTTCCGACTGCTTCAAATTGTACGGCATAGTTAATGCAGACAAATCCAATTAAAAAGATGATAGCAGTACTAAATAAAGAAATAAACGTTAAATTTAATGTGTTGCTTCGGAGGAGAAATCTTAATGAAGATGTCCACAATACCCTGTTACCTTCATAGTATTTCCTTTTATGCTGAATAATTTGTAGCAGCCAGCCCGAAAACTGCCTAAAAAACAAATATGTGCCGCCAATTATCCCTACAGTTACAGCAATCATCCCAAAGGTTGCATGCTCCTGCCAAATACTTGACTCCCTTCCTCTACTGATCAAAATAAAAGCCGTCGCTAATAAAATTAAAGAAAAAATAGCGTAAATGGTTGATGATTTCATCGGCTTTTCCACCTTTTCTTTGGCGTGGAACAATTCTACTAGTTGTACGCGATGCACCATAATAAAGTTTTGAATACTAATAATGAATACTAGGAAAAGGAACAAGAGAGCCGTGGTACCGATTGCTCGAAAAGGAAAGGAAAATGTAATGACATTGTCATATTGCATTAAATTCATTAATAACATGCCAAAGAACTTAGAAAGCAGTCCCCCGAGTAAGATCCCGGTCATAAGTGAAATTGCTCCAATAATTAGGGTTTCATAGAAAACCAGCAATGTTATTTGTCTTTCACTCATACCTAACAGCAAGTACAGACCAAATTCCTTTTTTCGCTGTCTTATAAAAAATGAATTGGCATAGAGCATAAAGAAAATGATAAATAAAAAGATGACAACCGAAGCAATCGTAACACCCATTTGGAAATTCCCCCGGTTTTTAAGTGCATCTAGTATGTCTTTGTTATTCATTAAAGCTGAAAAAGTAAAATGTATCATTACCCCTATGATCATTGAAAACAGATAAATGGTATATAACCGAAAATTACGCTGAACATTTCTCCAGGTTAAATCCAGCAAGCTCATCTTTGATTCACTCCGATCGCACTTTGAGTCGTAAGGATTTGATCAAAAAAAGCCCTTTGGCTTTGATCCCCTTGATAAAGCTCATTGACAATTGCACCATCCCGAAGAAAAATGACCCTTTTGCAGTGGCTGGCAGCAAAGGCATCGTGGGTAATCATGAGAATCGTAGCTTCAAATGTTTGATTTAAACCTAATAATTGTTCCAATAGGTGCGCTGCAGAACGAGAATCAAGGGCACCTGTAGGCTCATCTGCAAAAATAATTGCCGGATTGGTGATCATCGCACGGGCAGAAGCGACGCGCTGTTTTTGACCGCCTGATATTTCAGTAGGGTATTTTTCAAGTATTTCTGCTATATATAATGCCTGCACAATTGGCAGTAAGCGTATTTCCATTTCCTCTGCCTGAAACCTTCTTAAAGAGAGCGGTAATAAAATATTTTCTTTTACAGTTAAGGTATCAAGCAAGTTGTAATCTTGAAATATGAAGCCCATATGCTCTTGACGGAACTTGCGCAGTTCCTTTTTATTTAAATCTAACAATGGCTGTTCCTCCAGCCAGACTTCACCACCAGAAAATTTGTCAATCGTCGATAAAACATTCAATAATGTTGTTTTTCCAGAACCAGAAGGCCCCATAATCGCTGTAAATTCACCAGCGGTTATCGTTAAATCAATATTCTTTAGGACTTGTGTCTTCCCATAATATTTCGTTAAATTCTTTGCCTTAATAATGGTATTCATTTCGTATCTCCTCCTTATGTTACATACTATAAACCGTATTTTTCCTTCTAACCATAGATGTAACAGGAAGCAACATGACAATTTTGTCACTTTAGGATTTATGGATTTTCATTAAGTATTCACTATACCAAGACTAGATAATGGTATACATATCTTTAATAAAAAAGCAGTATTATTTCCATGATCTGCCTTCCTAGAGAAACCACCTTTATTTGACTGCCCGCATATTAGTCTAATCATTTGATAATAATTATAAAGATTGGGGGGATAATCGTGGCGTTTGAGAAAGGTCTAGTAAAGTCGGAAAAAGCTTTTGAGCAGTATACCCAGATTAACACTGCATTCGCAGATATAGTTAAGAACGAATTTATGACTACCTGGCAATGGTGGTTTGGAATTGCTTTGTTTATCGTTCCCTGGCTGATATGGTTTAAGTACAGGAAGAAAGATAGCACAGGACGGCTTCTCTTAGCCGGCTTATTAACTATTATAATTTCACTTACAATTGATCTCGCAGCCTTATCTTTGGGGTTATGGTCTTACCCTATGATTCTTCTTCCTCTGGCACCCTTTTTACTTTTGCCCTATCACTTTTCTCTTGCACCGGTAGGAGTAATGTTTGCCTTACAGATAAAGCCTAGGATGAATAGCTTGTTAAAAGGAATTATATTCTCAGCCATTGCAGCTTTTGGAGGGATGAATTTTTTTAACGCCATTGATTTTTATGATCCTAAAAGCTGGTCTACTTTATATGATTTTGTCATATTCCTTTCACTTTACTACACCGGTTATTGGATAACTCGTATGGAGAGTTTTAATAATCTGGATAAGGTAAGAACGGAAAAAGAGCGGGACTAAAGAACATAAAAGACTTTCTTAATGATCGGAGAAAGTCTTTTATGCATTTTATTTATCTATTTTAAAACAATTCAGATTTTATGGATCACATCCGATTTTGCTATGTTCTTTCCTGCTGTCCTCCCCAATGAAGCAAGGCTGCTGGCAATCAGAAATTGAGCAGAATAGTATGTTGTCATTATGAAAACATCTGAATAGATGATGTCTGATACAAACATATTCCAGGATAGGATTGAGTCAGAAATCACAAACAAAATACTTCCGGCAATTACCCATTTGTTCCCTGTCAGGATGGCTGATATAGCCATAGCGGAAATGACCAGCATGTAAGCAGAAACTGGGATCACTAGAGATTGGTTTCCTTCAGACAATAAGGAAGCAATCAGCTGACGGCCAATAAGAAAAGAATACAAACCAATCGGTATAATGGCCGCCAAGCGAAGCAAATTACTTTTTGCCATTTTGAAAAAACCCGTCAAATAGAAAAGATGGCCTATGAGGAAGGCACCGAGTCCAGCAACAAATGATACGGCAATGAATCCATCGCCAAGCATACAAAAAAACAGGCCAATAATGACCAAACGCAGTGCCAGGGGCGAGCTGCCTGGAAGCTTTTGAAAAGCATAAATAATGATCAGCGCCATTGGGATTAATTTAAAGACAATTTTCAACCCCAGCGGCTCATGGGGAATAATAAAAATATACAAAACAGCCATCAGGCCGATTAAAATAGGCATCAGCAAATTTTTCAAAAAGAATCCACATCCCTATGTCCAAATATAAGTTTTATGAAATATTAATAGATTATGGCTGAGTTAATTCAGCAGACTGTAAGTATTCTTTTAAAACCTAAACCCGTTTAAGTTTTTTAAAGGGCTTTGGCGGTAATTGAACGCGAATTTCATCGCCTGCCTTCACTTCTCCGCTCTCCAGAACGACTCCCATTATTCCAGCTTTCCTAATTAAATTTCCTTCTGCATCCCTGCCGACAACAGCTTTTAAAAGACCGGGCTGAAAATGATCAATTTGAGCACAGGGATTGCGCAGTCCTGTTACCTTAATAACGGCAGCTTTCCCAATCATTAATTTAGTGTCAGCAGGTAATTCAAGAAGATTTATTCCGGCTGTTGTAATATTTTCGCCCATTTGGCCTGGCTCAATATGGAAACAGTCTGCTAACTCTTCAAATAACTCATTTGGAATTAAATGAACCTGTCTTAAGTTCGGCTGGTCAGGATTCTGTGCCACTCTTGAGCGATGTTTAACCGTGGAACCAAAGTGGGCATCCCTTTCTACCCCAAAACCTTTCACCAATTTTATAGCGTCTTGATTTTCCTTGCTGAACGTATGCTTGTTGCTTAAACTTACCGCTATGACTATCCCTGCGATTTGGCTTGCCAACTTTCCATTCAGCATTCAATCCTCACATCCTTCCCTCTCTTAGTTCTCCCTGTTTGTTCATTATTCAATAAAACCGGAAATATTCCTCCTTTAGCGATCATAAGAAAAAGCTGCCGAAATGGCAGCCTTGAAAATTTCATAGGATTAAGCCCTGATTCATTATAAAATTATACTTCCATTTCATTTAAGTTTTGATTTCCCTTTAATCGATCCAATTTTTTAATAAACCCAATAAACCCTCTTATTGTGAATAAAGTAAAATTCACACTGCAAAATGTATGGAAAATAGACCATTTCCTCCACTTGAATAGCCTTGTGTTCTTTTCAAAGTACCATTGGCCGATGCTCATAGGCACACTGAATAGTAAGCTTTTGAGAAGAATATTGCGTAAATTGTCATTGTAGGAAAACTTAACCCATATAACACTTAATAATGGGAAAAACAAGATATCATAAATAAGGTTTGTTTTAAAAATTCTTGCAAATGGGCGAACCGGATATTCAACTCTTTTCGTTCCAACAACATAGGCATCAATCAGAGTAGCAAGAACGCCTTTCGAGAAAAAAATAACTAATGTCTCCCTCATTTTCTTACCTTTAAACAAAAATGGCACTGAAAATATGCACAACCCCAGAAGCATGTTTAATAATTTTTTCTCCATAAAAGACCAGCCTTTCCTACTGCAGATATTTTTAAATTCACCCATTCTGAAATTATTTATTCTTTTTACCTGTTAATTCTCTTTTGCACTTAAGCTTTATATAAAAAAAAAAGCTGCCATTTGGCAGCTGGATCCATTTTCATATAGGATTATTCCTTTTAATGATGGTGATGATGTTCATAACCATGTTCTTCCGCATACTTACGGAAATTTTCCAGGTCCTGTATTCCTGTCGAGGTGCCGTCGAGGGCTTGGTTCATACGCTCTAATAGTACAATCCTCAACTTGGGATGGTATCCGAAATATTCAGCAATATCAATAGATACATGAGGATAATCCATTTTGAACTGCTCAGCCATTTTGTTCATTCTTTCCATTAAAATCCCGGTGAATAAAAAATACGGCAGCATAATGATTTTTTTGGCGCCCAGTTTAATGCAGCGCTCCATCCCATCCTGCACGGTTGGCGTTGTGACTCCCATGAAGGCACATTCAACGGCTGATACATTTAACTTTTCCCACAGCAATCTGCTGATCTTATAGAAATCAGCATTTGCATATGGGTCGCTGCCGCCGCGTCCAATTAATAAAATCGCGGTATCTTCGTGCTTTTGATTCACATTAAAGCCGGTTTCAGCAAGTCTTGTTTTTAAAATTTCAAGGACCTCATCATGAACACCTATCGTTTGTCCATAGGTAAATTGAACATCCGGGAAATGCTCTTTGGCATGTTCAATTTCTGCTGGAATGTGGAGTTTTGAGTGTCCTGCATGTAATAGGATGATGGGAATGACATGAACTTCATCTGCACCTTTTTCAACACAAAGCTGAATTCCATCTTCAATATTTGGTGATGCAAATTCTAAGAAACACGTTTCGACCAATAGGGCTGGATCAATGGAATCTCTCATCTGCCCGACAAATTGGCGGACTTCGTCATTCCCCTCCTCCATCCTGCTGCCATGCCCGACAAATAATACAGCTTTTTTCATTGGCCCTTTTCCTTTCTTGTATTTATCGATGCCTTTAATGCGGTTTTCATTGCGTTTGCGTTCGCCGTGTTCCATGGAGTAAATGATTGCATCTTCTTTCACTGCTTCATGAACAATGTCGCGTGCGGTTTCTTCCTGCTGGACCGAATACCAGGTTCCCCTCGGGTAATCAATGACGACGCATTTATCTTTGCAGCGGCCGTTACAGCGTGTACGTGATGTATGAATATGCTCGTCTAAGCGATTTTTACGGATTTCATCACGAATTTGCTGTGTGACTTCTTCAGCGCCTGCTCCCATACAGGTTGCGCCGTTGCAAATGAGCAGGTGACGCTGCATTTGTGTTAGATTCCAGGTTGTCATTAGGTGACCTCCCTCTATAAAAATTTTTGCTTATGGATAGTGCCCGTTGATTTCAGCACGGGGCACTTGCTTTCCGTGGGGCGTGCGGTGAGCCTCCTCGGCGCATGCGCCTGTGGGGTCTCACCTGTCCCGCTGCTCCCGCTGGAGTCAAGTGCCCTCCGCTCCAATGAACTCAGCGGTCAAACTTAGGTTCGATATCAACAAAATGTTAAAAACAACCTAATTCTTAAAAGCCTCCGGATAAAAACCTTTTGCCAAAACTTCAAGCGCTTCCCCAACACGAACTCCTTCAGATGCTGCTGATAAAGGCAAGATGACAAAGCGTTCGTTTTGTACAGCAGGGGTCTGGCTTAAAGCCGGATCCTTTTTAAGGAATTCTATTTTTTGTTCCGCAGTAGTTGAGCCATAGTCAATGACTACAATGACATCTGGCTCACGTTCCACTGCGTCTTCTTTTGAGACGGTGGCCCAGTTTCCTTTTACATCTCCAAAGACATTGTGGCCGCCTGCCATTGTTACAAGTGTATTCATGAAGTTTTGTGTGGAAGTGAACACATATGTTTCGCCGCTATCGTAAACCAGGACATCCAGCGGCTTTTTTACTTCCGGCAATTGTAATGTAATCGCTTCAATCTCTTTATTCATTTGGTCAATTAGTTCTTCACCGCGTTCTTCCACCCGGAAGATTTTTGCGATGTTTCGTATGTCTTTGTAAATGTCTTCTAATGTTGGTGCTACTTTCACTGATGACGATTGAAGGTAGCTATTAATGCCTAATTCCTTTAACTCTTCACGTGCTGCAATATTTTTCTCGTTAAAGGCATTTTCCCAGCCTCCATATAGAAAGTCAGCTTCCGCTGAAATGACTTGCTCCTTTGATGGATATTGCTCAGCTAACACAGGTACTTTGTCGTACGCCTCCTGTAAAGGCTCATAAATCTCATTATCCAGAAATGCCGTTCCGGCCATTGAATCTTCCAGACCAAGTGCCAGCATGATTTCTGTCACATGCTGATTTAATGATATAGCACGCTTTGGTGCTTCCTCGTATTCATTCACAAACCCTTCATTTTCAATAACAACTTTCTCCGTTTGTTCTTTCTGTCCGCTTTTTACCGCTGCTGTGTCTGCCTCTTCTGCTGAGCATGCGGCTAATAAAAATGATGCCGCTAAGACCAGGAAAGCCCAAATTCTGCTGTTTTTCATGTTCGTAGGTCCCTCAATTCAATTTAATGGTTTGTATAAAAAAATAAATGAAGTTTCTTGGTAAATGGGTTTTTCGAAACACCAGCCTGCATATGGAAGACTTCCTTCAATGTCTCTTCTGTCAAGACTTGCTCCGGTGTTCCCTCCATATATAGAGTCCCATCTTTCATAACCAGCAGTTCATCACAATACCCAGCTGCCAGGTTTAAATCATGGAGAGCTGCCACAATAGTTATGGGCAGGTCCTTCACTAAATCCATTAATTGATATTGATGTTCAATATCCAGATGATTGGTCGGTTCATCTAAAATCAAAATGTTTGCCTGCTGTGCAAGGGCGCGTGCGAGCATCACCCGCTTCTTCTCGCCGCCGGATAATTGGCTAAACGTGCGGTTTTCCAAGTGAAGTACATCGGCAAGCATCATGCTTTCTTCGACAATGGCAAAGTCCTCCTGGTTATCAGCTGCAAGCCATTTTTTGTATGGCGTCCTCCCCATCATGACTAAATCTTTTACAGTAAAATCAAAGAGCACCGGTGTTTCCTGGCTCACCACGGCTAACACCTGAGCAAGTTTTTTCTGCGGAATTAGACTAATATCCTTTTCATATAACGTCACTAAGCCGCTTGTCTGCTTTAAATGACGATATATAATTTTTAACATCGTCGATTTTCCGCTGCCATTCGGACCAATAATGCCAATGAATTTCCCTTGTTCCACAGAAAAAGTGATATTGTTTAAGATTTGCTTGTCTGGCACAGAAAAGGCCATATTTTTGACTTGGAGCATCCTTATTCACCGTCCCCAAAAGAATAACGTTTTCGCCTAAGCAACCAAATAAAAAAAGGGCCGCCGCAAATAGCGGTAATAATTCCGATTGGCATTTCTTCAGGCGCCAGGACAATACGTGCGGCCATATCCGCCCAAACTAAGAAAATGGCACCGATTAGGGCGCTTATCGGCAGAACCCTTTTGTAATTTGAACCCACCATCATCCGTACTATGTGAGGGATAATCAGCCCGACGAAGCCAATGCTACCGCTGACTGCGACGACAACACCGGTCAGAAGGGATACAAAGAGAATGATAAAGATTCGAAAACGGTCCAGATTAACGCCAAGAGTCGCAGCCGTTTCCTCTCCAAGCAGCATCGCATTAAGCTGGCGATAATTCATGAGCAGCAGAATAAAAACCAGCAGCAGTGAAAAAAATGGGATAGCCAGATTGGACCATTTTGCACCTGCCAGACTGCCGAGCATCCAATGCATGACTGCTTGAATACCGCCCTGCTGTTTGGACATCATCAGCATAAAATTTGTAATAGCGGATAATACCATCGAAACCGCAATCCCTGCCAAAAGCAGACGAATGACCGATATACGCCCATTGACACGTGCCAAAAAAAACACAGTCACGACCGCAAAAATGGCCCCTAAAAATGCAGCAAGGGATATCGCATAGACCCCCATTATGCTAAATGCACCGAGTAAAATGACCGATGCCGCTCCAACGGATGCTCCTGACGATACCCCCAAAATGTAAGGATCTGCAATCGAGTTCTTCACTAATGCTTGAATGGCTGCACCGCAAATGGCCAGTGCGGCTCCTACGATAGACGCAAGTACAACACGAGGGAATCGTATATCCCAAATAATAACCGTCTGTGCATTAGAAGCATCAGTTTCTAGTAATATACCAAGTTTGAAGAATAGCACTTCCCAAATAAGGCGTGGTGTAATATCAACAGATCCAACCATCACGGCAAAAGTCATGGATGCCAGTAATCCCGCGGCTAGTGCTCCTAACAATAATGTAAACCGAGTCCCAGTCATATTCCCTTCACTGGCTCCCAGCTAATGATTGCCGCATAGAAAGGATAACGGTACACAAACTGGCCATCTTCTTTGGAAATAAAGCGTTCAAGTGAAGCTTCCACATGTGTTTTATCAAACTTGGCAGATAAGATTTTCTTGCTTTGGGCTTCTACTAGCTGCTGCCGTGTATCATAACGATGCTCACGCTTAAGCTTTATCATTTCACAATCAGCAAATATGCCTAACTGATAAAGCATGTTGACAATCATGATATAATCCCGACGCGGATATTTAATGTCATAGCCAAACTGCTCATCTAAAATGACGTAATGCGGCTGAATAGGCCCTGTTGTTAAGCCGATAATCGCACGTTTTTTTGCCAGTCTATTCATTTTCTTCAGCGCTTCATTTATTTCGTACATCCGATAAAAGCAGTTTACCCCAACCACTACATCATGCGGCTCCAATTGTGCTTCTTCCCATTTGCTATGGACAAATCGGATAGGGGCTTCATCGTCAAAGTACTGCTTTAAATATGCGAGCACACTCTTTGAGCCATCAACCAGCGTTAAACTTCTGACATCTTGGCTTAGCGGGAATGTATAGTTGCCCCATCCCGGTCCGAATTCAATGCAGCTTGAGTTTTCCGGGATATACGGTTTCATTTTTTCGTAGATCTTTTTTGCATACTCATCTGTCTGCTTGTATCTTTTTTTCTTCATGGACTGCGCCCAAAAGGCTTCTTCCAGCTCATCATCGACCATTCGCTCCGGCATCCTGCCATGCCAATCCAGCATGCCATCCTTCCAGAGCTTCTCAAAATCAAATTGCAAAGGGGATTCTTTTATCATTGAAATTCTCCTCAATTTCCAAAGCCTAAATGGACAAGGTCCTAAATCGCGGGCCGGCTGCTTAAAACTCCAGTCCCTTCATTGCTTTAACATCCTGTTCAGCATAATAATGTTTTGTGGCATCGATCGTTGACACTAAATCGGCTAAATCAAGAATGGCTGGATGTGCAGAACGGCCTGTGATCACCAGATGCATTTTTTTTGGACGGTTATGAATAGCCTCTAACACCTCAGATAATGGCAGCACATCGTCAATTGGAAAACGTGTGATGGCTAAGGCATTATTCAGTTCGTCCAGCACTAACACATCTGTTGTTTCATCTTTTAGTTCTTCTTTTACTGTTTGCCATGCGTTCGCAAGCGCTTCACGATGCTCCTCAGGTGTTTTTGTCCATGTAAACCCGATTCCTAATTGCACGGTTTCAACACCAAGTTTTCTGAGCGCCAGCTGCTCACCATATGTACGTTCCGGAGATTTAATAAATTGATAGTATTTCACCTTCATGCCCCGGCCAATTGCCCTTAATGTGACACCAAGAGAGGCGGTTGTTTTTCCTTTGCCCTCGCCTGTATAAACTAATAGCATCCCTTTTTGCGCCATGAACAATCCTCCTTAAAGCCAAGTTGTCTTTTCAGCAAATGGTGAACGCTTTTTCTCGGAAGTGATTTCTTCTGCGGGGTAACCGATGCATAGCGTCCCCACTAATTGCTCCTGGTCCGATGCACCGATAAAATCATGCAGTGCGGTATCATGCACTAAACCAACACCTCTAGTACGCCAAACCATGCCTAACCCCAGCTGTTCGGCCATCAGCCATATCGACATGATTGAACTGCTTACGGCAAAGACATTATCTTTGGTCGCTCCTTCATCACCTTCGACTATAGCGGATGTTACCACAATGACAAGCGGTGTGTTTGTGATGGCTTTCATTGAACTTTCCACTAAATGCGGCTTTGTCGGAAAACGTTTATTCAAGTAATCAAGTGCCACCTGCTCGTAGCGTTTTAAGCTGTCACCCTGTAATACATAGAAATGCCAGGGCTCACGCATGCGGTCATTTGGTGCATATGTTGCTGCTTCTAATAATGTCTCAATTTTGTCTAGTTCTACTTCCCTCGATTCAAAGTTACGAATCGCACGGCGCTTTTTTAATGCTTCTAACATAATTCATGCTCCTTTTCTATAAACCAGGCAATTTGATCCCGCACTCGAACAACATCTCCAACCAAAATCATCGATGGATTCGAAATGCCATGGTACTGGATATCCTTTGCAATCGTTTCGAGAGTGCCTGTAATCGTCCGCTGATTTGCAGTTGTGCCCCATTCGATCACTGCAGCAGGGGTTGTTCCGCTTTTGCCATTTGCTATTAAGCTTTTCGTAATGTGAGTAATATTGCCAATGCTCATATAAAAGGCCACCGTGTCAATTTGAGCAAGCGCAGACCACTTTAAGTAGTCCTGCTCCTTTTCCGCGCGGCCATGGCCTGTCACAATCGCAAAGCTTGCCGCATGGTCACGGTGTGTCACCGGAATCCCTGCATACGCAGGGGCAGCAATCCCCGCTGTAATACCAGGCACGATTTCAAATGGAATACCGGCTTGCCTTAAAATCGCGGCTTCTTCTGCACCCCGTCCAAAAACAAAAGGGTCGCCGCCCTTTAATCGCAATACCTGTCTGCCAAGGTTTGCCTGATCCACCAGCACCCGATGAATTTCATCCTGAATCAATCCATGCCTGCCTGGCTCTTTTCCACAATAAATCAGCTCTGCATCTGCTTTTGCATGAGTTAAAATTTTTGCATTCACCAGACGGTCATAAAGAATCACATCAGCCTGCTGAATACATTCCAAACCGCGAATAGTCAATAGTTTAGGATCACCTGGTCCCGCTCCTACAATATATACAAACCCGCTCACTGTTCTTCTCCTATCCGCTTATGCAGCCAGGCTTCACATTTTTGCGTATCACCCTTCTCCATCCACTCCAAAACTTGAGGATCCAGAAGATCTGCCAAAAGCTGTTTTTTCGCATCACCATTATACTTTTTTAAAATTCGCTGACGGGCTTCCTTTAAAAAAGACACATAATGGGCGTAATGTTCTCCTAATTGCTCCGCTAAGTCTGTCTTCACTTTGCGGGTCAGACCTGGACTTGCGCCAGATGTCGATACGGTCACAACGAATTCACCTCGGCGGACAACTGCGGGATTAATGAAATCAACACGTCCCTTTGCATCCGCACGGCTGAGCAATTGCCAATGCTGTGCTGCTTCTTCCACGGCATTATTTACTTCTTCGTCGTTTGTTACGGCGAAAATCAATGCGGCATCGTCTAAATCAGCCGGTTCGAAAGCTTTTTCTTTCCATGTCACAAGTCCTTCGTGGATATACTGCTGCAATTTCTCAGTAACCTCTGGGCTGATCACGGTTACTTCCGCTTTTGTTGGCAGCAGCGCTTCTGTCTTTTGGCGTGCCACATGTCCGCCGCCAACAATCACAACCTTTTTATAGTCAAGATTCATTAATAACGGGAAATAATTCATTGTCTACCTCCAAACATGCTGTGAGCCATTTTTTTACAAGCTGAGGATTCGATGCAAAATGAAAGTGTGTATAGCCGGCTACAAGATTTTCTGTTAAATAGCCTTCCAGCTGAGCGCGAAAGCGGCCTTTGCTGAAGTAGGCCGGTGATGAGTGCTCTCCTTCATATGCAGAATAATGGAACTCATGCCCTTTTGCCTGCTCTCCATCATTAATTAAGAAGTTGCCCGGAACACCTGTAATTTCCCGATACCCAAGTGCCGCTAATTTATCCTGCATCCTTACTCGTCCCGAAATCACTCCGATCATCGGGAATACCTGTCCTTGCCGATCCACTATTTCCTCTGTTAAATACATAAAACCGCCGCATTCTGCCAATGTTGGCAGCCCTCGCTCCAGCGCGGCTTTTATGGATAGCTTCGCAGCCTCATTGTTTGCCAAAACTTCAGCAAACTCTTCCGGGAAACCGCCGCCGATATAAAGACCCTGAGCTTTTTCGGGAACCTCTTCATTTTGTAATGGAGAGAAGAAGTGCAGTGTGGCCCCATAAGCACGGAGCAATTCTAGATTTTCTTCATAGTAAAAGTTAAAGGCGGCATCTCTGGCAACCGCAATATGTACTTCCTGTCTTTCAGGCTGTGCATCAAAAATCGATGCGGAAACCTCCAGGACCTGTGCTTTCGTTATTTCCAGAAGCTGATTGATATCGACTGTTTCTTCGATCGCTTCTGCAAGACTTTCAAAATAGGAATCTAAATCACCGCGTTCAATGGCCGGCACTAATCCCAGATGACGGCTTGGCATCATTGGGACAGCTCCTTTTGGGAGATAGCCTATGACAGGAATACCGCATTCTTGTTCAATCGCAGATTTGACAATCTCAAAATGGCTTTTGCTTCCTAACTGATTGGCAATGATACCAACAATATTGGTGCTTTCATCTAACAATTGAAATCCTTTGACAATCGCAGCTGCACTTCTTGCCATACTTGCCGCATTGACGATTAAAATGACGGGACTTTTTGTTATCTCACTTATATGTGCGGCAGATCCTTCATTTGATAACGGGGATTTGCCATCATAAAATCCCATCACTCCCTCGATTACGGCTACATCTGTATCACGGCTTGCCCTTGCAACAATGGCACGAACGGCATCATGGGACATCATGAAACTATCAATATTTCGGGAAGGGCGTTTGGTGACAGCTGTATGATACGTTGGGTCTATATAGTCGGGGCCGCATTTAAAGCCCTGTACGGTTAACCCTCGCTTCATAAGCGCACGCATGATGCCGATTGTGAACGTAGTTTTTCCAACTCCGCTTCCTGTGCCGGCCAGAACAAATCGATTCATTGGTTTCCCTCCTCGAAATTTACGTGCGCAATGCTGATGGTCACATTGCCGCTTTTCTTTTTCTCCAGCAGCAGCTCTTTCGCATCCGCATACCGCATGGCCGCCGGCTCACTGACCCCATATGCCCCCGTATATTTAAAGACGGTGTCCGACGGATTTTGCATCGGTATTTCATTCAGCTCCTCAGGTGTGTATGTAATAAATGGCCAGTTATATTTAGCCGTTAATTCAAGCAGGCCTGTCTCGTTTTTCTTTAAATTAATAGACGCAACGGCTTTAACACTTTTTTTGCTCAAACGCATTTCCGCTAATGTGTCATCGATGACTTGTTCGATTTCTGCCATTGACGTACCGCGATTACAGCCAATGCCGATTACAATTGATTTCGGACGGTATAAGACTCCGTTCTCAAGCAGCGCCTCTTCATGCGGTTCAAGGATACGATCTGTAATAAGCAGTGCCGCTTGAGGCTTTGCTTTAATTGCTTCATCTATTGATGGATAAACCTTCAGGCTGTCCGGCATCTCCCGGTCGTACATCCACCAATCCTTTTCTCCGGTTTCCTGAACGATTGCCACATGCTCCTCATTAACAACCGATGCACTGACAGGTGTTAATTTTTCTTCACTATCCCACATCCACCCAAATTGGGCGCCAAATAAATCGACAGGAATTGTTTTTTGGACATCTGACGCGGTGGTTACAACGGGCGCCGCACCAATCGCATTGGCAAATTCATGTGTTAGTGCGTTGGCACCGCCAATATGCCCGGATAATACGCTGACGACATACTGGCCCTTATCATCAACCACTAACACGGCAGGGTCTTTCTTTTTATCAATCAAAAGCGGGGCAATCATACGAACGACTGCTCCGAGGGAAATGATGCAGATAATTCCTTTATACTGCTGAAACAACGCTGGCAGTAATAGGCGGACCGTACCATCAAATAATTGAATCTGGCGCGTTTCTTCGTCGCCCTGTTCGAATTTTTTCATATAATACAGGTCTGCATACGGGAATTTTTCCGCATAGCCTCTTGCATGTGAGACACCGTGCTTCGTAATGGCAACAAGTGCATAAGGTTTGCGCTTTTCAATTACTGGGATTTCACCTTCGCGTAAACTAATCATTTGCCTTCACACCCTTGCGGAAGCCATGTGTGAACGTTTTGTCATATAGCTTCGAGCGGTATTCTTTTTCATGGATATGCGGATCTAATGCCCAGCCTGCCAGAATCATTGCATGCTTTCGGATTCCGTTGACGCGCATCGCTTCGTCCAACTCAGACAGTGTTGTGCGGACAATTTTTTGGTCCGGCCATGAAGCACGCTGCACCACTGCAATCGGTGTATTGTCTGCCCATCCCGCTGCCTGCAGTTCTTTTGTGATTTTCTTTGTTAAGGTCGCACTTAGAAACATCGCGATTGTACAGTGATGGCTTGCCAGTGCCTGTAATTTTTCACGCTCCGGCACAGGTGTCCGCCCTTCAGCCCGTGTTAAAATAAGCGTTTGGGTTAAATCCGGAATGGTCAACTCTGCCCCTACTGCTGCCGCGGAGGCAAAGACAGAACTGACACCTGGGACAACTTCACAGCTGATATCATGCTGCTTCAGCAGTGCCACTTGCTCCATCGTTGCCCCGTACATAGCCGGGTCGCCTGTATGTAAACGTACAACTGTTTTGCCTGCATTGACTCGCTCGACGATACAATCCACCATTTCTTCGAGATGCATTCCAGCAGTGCGGATAATCTCAGCCGATTCCTTGGCTTCCGCTACTAAGGTCTCGCTGACAAGCGAATCGGTATACATGACTACATCAGCCTTATTTAATAGTTTTAGACCCTTCACCGTTATTAAATCCGGATCTCCCGGACCTGCTCCGATAATCCAAATCTTTTTCATTTCCGCACCACCATACATGACAAGTAATTTAATTCTGTACCCCGGAGCTCTTGGACATCCCATATGACCTCTTCGTCAGATGTAACCTTTGTAACAACATGTGTTTTGTCCAATAAATTCATTTCCTCTAATAAATCCAGCATATCGTCCAATACTTTCGCTACTTTAATAAAAACGATCGCATCATGGCTTTCAATCACCCTTCGCATTTCCTCCATATTCTCTGTTGCAGGAATCATAGCGACATGGTCATCCCCATCAGCCAAGGCAATCCCTAAGCGATTAACTGAACCATTAAATGAAGAGATGCCTGCCACCGTTTCAATCGGTACATCCGGGTGCAGGGTTTTCATCAGCTTCATTAAATGAATAAATGTGCTGAACAGCATCGGATCCCCTTCAGTCACAAATGCCACATCTTTTCCCTGAGATAGAAAGCTATAAATGGCTTCTGCCGATTTTGTCCACTCAGCATGAAGGGTAGCTTCATCTTTTGTCATCGGAAAAACCAAACCAAGCATCTCTTTTTCTTCCGGATTTATATACATGTCAACTATGCGATGGGCGTACGATTTACTGCCCCTTAATTTTTTGGGATAAGCAATTACCGGGCTTTCCTGCAATTTGCGGAATGCTTTTACCGTGATTAATTCCGGATCTCCCGGCCCGACACCCAATCCATATAAAGTTCCGATTCTCATTTATTCATTTCCTTTCTTTGCTGTCACAATAAAAATGGGATTTAACGGTTCAAAGCGCGTTAAATGCAAGATTGGCTTACTCTTTGAAATCTGCGCCTGCAATATGGATACTTCACAGCCCAGATTTTTTAAATGCTGCATCGCTTCTCCCAGATTTTCGATCGTGGCAATATTCATAACGAGTCGGCCATTTGGCTGCAGGCGTGAAATGCATGTCTGCAATAAGTTCTCCATATTGCCGCCATTGCCGCCAATAAAAATCGCATGCGGATCTGGAAATTCCTCCAGGCGCTCAGGTGCCTTTCCAAGAACAGCAGTAAAATCTGTCCGATGTATTAATTGATTTTCAAGGCAGTTTTCAAGGTCGCCCTCGTTTTTCTCAATCGCATAAACGGCACCTTCCCGTGCTAATTTCGCTGCTTCAATCGCAACTGAGCCTGTGCAGGTACCTATATCCCAGACAACACTATTTTCTTTAAGCCCTAATTCCTGCAGACAAAGAGTCCTGATCTCTCTTTTCGTAATCAGGCCTTTATCCGGCTTTCTCTGAATGAATGTATCATCCGGAATTCCCAGGGAGGCACGTTCCACCTTCACACGCTGTTTTAAAATCACAACATTCAATGGGAAAAAGGAGGATTGCTCCATTTCATCTAAGGTGAAAAAGCGGCAGCGCTCATTTTCCCCCTGCAGATTTTCAGCAACAAAGGCATCATATTCAGTCATGCCGAACTTCTTTAAATACTTTGCAATATTCTGCGGAGAATTCATTTCATCTGTTAAAATAGCAACCTTTTTCCGCCCATCGATTCTTTGGGCAAATCCTTTAATAGAACGGCCGTGCAGGCTGACAATATACGCATCCTGCCAGCTTTCCTGCATTCTGGAAAAAGCAAGCTGAATCGAGCTTGTATAAGGATAAATCTCCAATGGAAGCTTTTTCGCCAATACACCGCCAAGCCCATAAAACAGCGGATCACCTGACACTAAAATAACGGTATTTCGTGTTTCCTGCTGCAAGTCAGCCGTTAATGCAGACAAGCCTCCTTTGATTACTTTCTTCTCTCCAGTAAATTCCGGGAAAAATTGCAAATGACGCTCCCCGCCTACCAGGACATCACATTCATGAATCCACTCTATGTATTGGGGGAGCAATCCAACTGCGCCATTATCCCCGATACCAATCATCTTCATCCAATTTTTCAATATTCTCAGCCTTTCCTAGACAGCTTCCGTTCATGGCATACAGTGTGGTCGAGACTTTGATCTTTTCGTTCATATGATTCAGTGCATAGTAGCAGCAGTTTCTGCAAAGCGCTTCAAAGAATGCTTCGTTTTCCTGAAGAATTTCACCCACCTGTGAAGCCGTATTCGCCTGTAAAATGTCCCGCTGGATATCTTCCTCAACACCCACTTTATTTGCCATGCCTGCTAAAAACTCAAAACTGACTGGTGCGCTTTTGGAGTGAACCATCATAACACCCTGGGCAACCTTTGAGAACTTCCCCATCATCCCTACTAGTGAGACTCTGGGAATCTTCTTCCTGGCAATATTTTTTAATGTAAAACCGACAAAGTCTCCCATTTCGATAAAGGCTTCTTCTGGTAAATGAGGGTACTGCTTCATGGCAAATTTTTCACTGCGTCCGCCAGTTGTAATGACTAAATGCTCACATCCTGCTTCTTTTGCGACATTGATTGCCTGCACAATACTTGCCATATAAGCGGAACTGGAGAATGGCACCACCGTTCCCCGAGTTCCTAAAATCGAGATTCCACCTATAATGCCTAATCGGCCATTCAATGTTTTTTCAGCTATTTCTACACCGTCTGGAACCGAAATGACCACTTCAATGCCATGATTCAATTTAAATTTGTCTATTGCTTCTTGAACAACACCGCATATCATTTTGCGCGGCACGGGATTGATCGCTGCTTGTCCTACCGCTACAGGCAGCCCTGCTTTGGTGACTCTCCCGACACCGATCCCGCCATCTAAATGGATGCCTTCTTTTTTTGCATAAGTGACTGTACTCTGAATTCTAGCCTGATGTGTCGCGTCCGGGTCATCCCCGGCATCTTTGATCGTTTCGCACATGACCCGGCCTTCAGACATTTCAAATGCCGTTACTTTAAAGGTGACATACTGGCCAACCGGCAGATAAATGGTGACTTCATTTGGCACCTCTCCCGTCACAAGCGCCTGCAGTGCTGCCTTTGTCATCGCTGTGGCACAAGCGCCTGTTGTATAGCCGTGACGCATTTGGGAGGGATCTTTTTTATTTCGCTGCTTTTGCGCGTTCATCCGCCATAAGTGAAATGGCATTCAGTGCAGCGACTGTCACTGTACTGCCACCCTTTCTCCCTGCGTTCGTAATAAATGGAATCCCTTCCAGCACTGCTAACTCAGCTTTGGACTCCGCTGCTGAAACAAAGCCGACTGGCATTCCAATAATTAAATCCGGTTTAGCCACACCGTCTTTAATTAAGCGAATTAACTCCAGCAGCGCGGTTGGCGCATTGCCAATGGCATAGATTCCTCCTTCATGCAGCCGAGTTGCTTTTTGCATGGAAATAATCGCGCGTGTTGTTCCCTGGGCCTTTGCTTCCTTTGATACATCTTCATCCGCAATATAACAATGCAGGTCCCCGCCATGCTTTTGGAATCGCTTGCGTCCAGATCCGCTTTCAATCATTTGTACATCTGCTACCACATGACGGCCAGCCAGAATCGATTGAACCCCTGCCTCAATGGCATCAGAAGTGAAAATCATGCTGCGTCCCAATTCAAAATCTGCTGATGCGTGGATGACACGCCGAACCACCAGCCACTGCTCGTCTGTGAATGGATGTTCCCCCATCTCTTCTTTAATAATCGCGAAACTGTGATCATAAATTTTATCCGGATCCACTGTTACCGGTACGAATGTTGTATTAAAGTTCATGTTTGCCATGAGTAAAATCCTCCCAATCGTTGAGTCACTTCTTCGAAAGAAGTGCAAAAGTTTTCATACTGCAGCTGCGGCCGCTTAATTAAAATAACAGGAATCCCCAGTTCCAGAGCAGCTGTCATTTTTTCATCCACTGACCCCACTTTGCCGCTTTCTTTTGTAATCATCAGCGTCACATCATACTGCTCGCATAGTGCTTTATTTAATGATTCGGTGAATGGACCCTGGATCGCAATAATGTCCTTTTGTTTAATCCCTAGCTGATTGCACTTTTCCATGTTCCCCATGTTTGGAAGCATCCTGCAAATAAGCCGGATGTCATCACGGATTAAATATTTTGTGAATATTTCCAGCGTTTTGCTTCCGGTTGTCAGCATGATCGTCCCTTTATGGGTTTGAGCTGATTTAGCTGCATCTTCATAACTTTCAACTTTGGTAATGAGCTGTGACGTAAACTCCTCATTTGGTCTTTCATATCGAAAATAAGGAATGTCACATGCTTTAGCTGCTGCCATTGCCGTTTTTGACGCTTCTTCTGCATAGGGATGGCTGGCATCGACTACACACGTCATCTTTTTCGATTGAATCAGCTCTGTCATGTCATCTTCTGACAGCCGTCCAACTTTATAAGAAATACCTTCTGCTTTTAAACTTTCGGCTGCAGATTCTGTGACAACTGTTGCCAATAAGGGATAACCTTGATTTTGCAATTGAACGGCTAGTGCTCTTGCATCACTTGTGCCTGCTAAAAATAAAATCATGTATTCCTCCTAGTCCCCGCATGGTGCCGGCTCGACTTCAATTTTGGAGCTCATATCCTGATAGTTAAAATACTGAATTTTTTTCACGCGCTTAAAATATTTAAAAAGCCGCTCATTTGGATGTGCATTTTCTTTGTATTCTTCAATAATTTCCTTTAATAAAGGCAGCAGCTGATCAGGTTCAATCCCTTCTGCTACCGGCTGTGCAGCATGCGCTGTACGCCCAACCGGCTTTGCCCCGATAAACAAATCAAATTTCTTCTTGCGGTAAACGATCCCGATATCATCAAATACTGCCCGGTAACAGGCCATACCGCAGCCATTAAAGCCAATATGTAATTCTTTTGGAAGCTTTAAGCCGCCCAATTCAGCTGCAATTTCCTCCGCATATGGTATAGATTCAGCTTTCTCCCCGTAGCAAAAATCGCAGGCTTTTAAATTTAAAACATCGCCAACTGGCATGACTGTCAGATGATTTTGTTCGAGTTTTGCCACAATCGATTGAGGCTCACCGGTTGGAACCTTGATTAAAAAGCGATGATCCGGTGTGTATTCCATGGTGCCTTTCTCGCCAACGGCTTCTGCCAATACGCGCATTTGGTCTGGTGTAATAAATTTATTCGCAACACCAGGTGAAACTGCAAATTCAAAAATATCTTCGATCGGCTGCTGTACCAAATGTGTCTGGTCAATTTCCGAATTCGTCACCATCGATAGAGCCTTAAAAGCCATATCCAGTGAGCTGGCTTCTTGTTTTTTACTTTCGATCTGCTCATAGCCGGACTTTGCTTCCCCAGTTTCCTGATCCAATGCCCATGGCTCCGCTTCCTTTTTCAAACGCTGATGCGGCTTTAAGCTTTGCTTCTCTTCACCCAGGGTATATTTACGCTGATAGCCTCGAGGCGTAATGATCTTGTTGTCATAAAAGAAAGTGGAGGAATTCCCGATCACAACTGTTGTCAGCATGCCTATATCATGATCGAGCATTTCCGCCAGGGTAGTCAGAACGACATTCTGATTTTCGCGATAGGCACTTTTCACAAGTCCCACTGGTGTATCAGGAGATCGATATTTTAATAGGATCCTTTGCGCCTCGACAATCTGGCGTGTCCGCCTGCCGCTTTTCGGATTATATAAAGCAATAACAAAATCCGCCATTCCTGCTGCTTCAATACGCTTCGCAATAACAGTCCAGGGTGTTAAATGGTCACTCAGACTGATGGTGCAGGAATCATGCATGACAGGTGCACCCAATAAACTCGCACATGAATTAATCGCAGAGATGCCAGGAACAATTTCAACTTCGATACCTTCTTCTTCAGTCCAGCCCATCTCTATCAGTACTTCATACACTAATCCAGCCATGCCGTATACGCCCGAATCACCACTTGATATCACTGAGACAATATGGCCATCTTCAGCTCTCTTTACTGCATCCTGCGCACGCGATACCTCCTCTGTCATCCCGGTACTGACAATGGAACTTGCTGTTACGAAAGATTCAATCAGCTCTACGTATGTTTTGTAGCCGATAATGCAATCACTCTGCTGCAATGCATCTACTGCCCGTTTTGTTATATGCTCACGATCACCTGGACCGAAGCCAACTACAAAGATTTTCCCCTTTTTCATAGGCCTACCTCCAATTAAGAAAAGCGCATGCACCTTGCCTCCCCTGCAAGCGAGGGGGCAGGCGATGCTGCTAGACGATTCTATAAGTTCAATGCTTTCTGCCCAAATAAAAAATGCCTGCACTCCTTTTTTAAGGAATACAGGCATTTGAAATGACAGTAAAAAGATAAGCATACTGAAACTCAAAAACAATTGATCATAATTGTCCCGCCTATACTTCTCCCTCCGAAAAGCAAGTGTCGTTTTAATAAGCAGGTTTCCTGACTTAAGCTTCTTCTTACTCTTACACCTTCCCGATTTCTCAGTGGCATTGTAATTTCATCAGCTATTACAGTAGCGGGGGCTGTACTAGATTTTCACTAGTTTCCCTTTTACCTCACCAAAAGTGAGCACTTATTTAAATTGATATATTAATTTTTTATTAATATAACATATAAAGACCAATTTTGACATATTATTTTTTTCATAATTTTTTTAATCCTATGTTAATAGCTATACCCTTCAGGTAAAAAATTTCGGTCATGTCTTACTTCTGATTAACGAGAAAATCAGCTTGAACATGGAAGTAGTTTCAATTACAACAAGTATATCTAAGTTATTTGGAACAAATATTATAACTATTAAAGTCAAAAGGAGGTGCCTACAATGAATGCACAACGAGCACAAGAAATTGCTTCTTCGTCAATTATGGCTAATGTAACCTATAATGGAGAAGGAATTTACATTGAGCACGTGGATGAACAAAATGGAACAGCTACAATCCATTCCCTTGATAATCCAAATAATAAACAAAGTGTTTCTGTAACAAGCTTAAATGAACAATAATTTATTAAATAATTCCCCATCATAAACCTCCACCTTCGGGTGGTGGTTTCACGTTTGATTAAATTCAGTGAATTCTCCTTTAACTACTCATCCCCTCTTCTTAACAATAAAATCAAAATCTCCTTCTTACAAAGCTTTATCAATAAATTGGTCCAATTCAAAAAGTATGCCTTCTTAATCTTAAGAAAAGCACCTGATTATTGAAGAAACTACTCTAATGTGCATCGTTTCCCAGCCTCGTCCCTCAGCCTCATTTTCTAAATTTCCCTTTTATTTTAATGAAGTCTCATGTATACTAATATCAAATTGAATAGAAATAACTAGGGGAGTCCAATAAGTTGGGCTGAGAAAGAAACACGTTGAAGTTTCTTGACTCTTGGGACCTGATCTGGTTCATACCAGCGTGGGGAAGTTAGAAGCGTCATGATAGTAATACTACTTCTGTATACATATTAGCCGGGTCCAACCATTTATTGGACACCGGCTTTTTTATGTACTTCATAAGCTTTTATAAGCTTTCCACTTGTTGTGTTCTAGATCTTGTCCTTATATTCAAAAAAGGAGAGATTTATTATGTCAATGTCATCATCTTCATTAAACGAACAAAATATTTCCATCATGTCTAATTTTTCAGGCAGCAAAAAAGTATATGTAACAGGCTCTAGACCTGACATTAAAGTTCCAATGCGTGAAATCGAGTTAAGCCCGACAACCGGTACGTTTGGAGAAGAGGAAAATCCTCCAGTACGCGTGTATGACACCAGCGGACCTTATACAGACCCTGATTATTATGTCGATATTACAAAAGGTCTTCCTGCCCTTCGCAGTTCATGGATTCAAGAACGTGGCGATGTGGAGGAATATGATGGCCGTGAAATCAAGCCTGAGGATAATGGTTATAAAGATGAAAACGATCCTCGCACTAATCATAACGTGTTTCCTGGTTTAAAGCGGAAACCGTTACGGGCCAAAAAAGGGAAAAATGTTACACAACTTCATTATGCAAGAAAAGGAATTATCACGCCTGAAATGGAATTTATCGCAATTAGAGAAAATATGAAACCTGAATTCGTACGGGATGAAATTGCAAAAGGCCGAGCGATTATTCCTTCTAATATCAACCATCCAGAATCAGAGCCCATGATAATAGGCCGTAACTTTCATGTGAAAATTAATGCGAACATTGGCAATTCTGCTGTTTCATCTTCTATCGAAGAAGAGGTTGAAAAAATGACTTGGGCGACACGCTGGGGTGCGGATAATATTATGGATTTATCAACGGGTAAAAATATCCATAAAACACGAGAATGGATTATTCGTAACTCATCGGTTCCTGTCGGCACTGTCCCAATTTATCAGGCACTTGAAAAAGTAAATGGTGTTGCTGAAGATCTTACCTGGGAGGTTTACCGTGATACCTTAATTGAACAAGCAGAGCAAGGTGTTGATTACTTCACCATTCATGCTGGTGTTCTTTTGCGATATGTCCCATTAACAGCTAAACGTTTAACAGGTATTGTATCTCGCGGCGGGTCTATCATGGCACAATGGTGTCTACACCACCACAAAGAAAGCTTTTTATACACTCACTTTGAAGAAATCTGTGAAATCATGAAATCCTATGATGTTGCATTCTCTTTAGGGGATGGTTTACGTCCTGGGTCTATTGCAGATGCGAATGATGAAGCACAGTTTGCAGAATTAGAGACTCTTGGAGAGCTAACAAAAATTGCTTGGGAGCATGATGTACAGGTGATGATTGAAGGACCAGGGCACGTACCGATGCACCTAATTAAAGAAAATATGGATAAACAACTGGAAGTGTGTCAGGAAGCGCCATTCTACACACTTGGACCTCTTACGACTGATATTGCTCCTGGTTATGATCACATTACATCTGCTATTGGAGCTGCAATGATTGGCTGGTATGGGACAGCGATGCTTTGTTATGTAACGCCAAAAGAACATTTAGGGTTACCGAATAGAGATGATGTTCGTGTAGGGGTTGTCACTTATAAAATTGCTGCACATGCTGCTGATTTGGCAAAAGGACATCCAGGAGCACATAAAAGAGATGATGCCTTATCCAAAGCTCGTTTTGAATTCCGTTGGAGGGATCAGTTTAATTTATCTTTAGATCCTGAACGTGCAATCGAATATCATGATGAAACTTTACCTGCTGAAGGTGCAAAAACAGCACATTTCTGTTCTATGTGTGGACCTAAATTTTGCAGTATGAGAATCTCTCAAGATATTCGTAATTTTGCAAAAGAAAAAGAACTTGATACGAAGGAAGCTATTGAAATAGGTATGAAGGAAAAAGCTGAACAGTTTAAGCAATCTGGTGGTAACATATATCAGTAGCTTTCATAGGGGGGTTATTAGGGTGAAGGTCGAAAAAATTGAAGAGGAAATTAATCAACTCAAAACTCACCTTGCTTTTTTGGAGAAAAGTTTAAAAGAGATCCAGCAAAATTGTGATCATCATTTTATAGGAAATCAACATCATGAAAAATGTATCAAGTGTAATAAAGTAAATGTTTTATATTATTAGTAAATAAAACGCCTCATAAGAAATAAAGCTAAGAGATTGCACAAGAAACCTTGCCTTAATTATAGTTAAGGCAAGGTTGTTTAACTTTTTTCTATAATGTAACAACATTTTTCTTTTTTTGAATAATGATTTTTTTAGCTGGTGCCGACAAGCCACCACCAATAGGTTTTCTTTTGATAATTGCAATGAATCTCTAAATCTTGGACATACTTATACTATTACTCTAAAAAAGGTGTGTGATCGGTATGGAAAAACAAAATTTGTTCAAATGGAAGCATTATCAGCCTGATATTATTTTGTTCATTTAGTATTCTTTGATTTTCTTTTCAATTATCATTTTTTTTCATATTAAACACCCATCTGAATACGTATTATTATTAAAATGATACTAAAAGCAACGATCATCTTTGATTATTGCTTTTAGTATGTTAAATCCACCTAAGAAATTTGGGTAAATTTTCTTAATTCCTTTTACTTACGAAGTTTATTCATGAGAGCCAACAGTTCCCTCTACACTAACCAAATAATAGGAGTTTAGTTTCACCTATCAGTCTACTATTTTGTAAGTCTATTACTGAATTCCCAACTCTTTCAAAATACTTTCTAATGTCTTACCGTCATGTTTTTCCTTTGGAGCTGGAGGATTTTCTATATATTTGTTTTGTAATAAATAGTTTTCTTGGACAAAACCAATGTCTTTTGCGTCCACAGTGCCATCAAAATTAATATCAGCTGCACGGTTGTCCGTCTTCCAAGCTTTTTGGATGTCTATTGCATCTAAAACGTCAATAACGTTGTCTTGGTTGACATCACCTGCAGTAATATAGATTGGGTTGACATAATGACTTTTGCCAAATAGTTCTCCCTTATATTCAAACCCAATATTTTGTTTGCTGTGTACTTCAAAGTGACCAGGCACTTTAATCTCTAAAATATATGGATCTTTACTTAAAGGAAGCTTTTCTACCCTGTAATCTGCTCTTTCTTTTATCAGAGAAGTAGCGTCAAGAACAAATCCGCTTGATTCTTTGAACTTTAACGATGCCCCAACTTTTGTCCAGTCCTTCTTAATTTGCAGCCCATTTGCAGGATTGACGAATCCATCTGGCAATACATAGCCATATGCGGCATTGAATTGCGGCGAAATCTCAAAAGCGTAACCGGCGTTAAGCAGTTTGCTTGATTCATTTTGACTATTTTTCACAGTTGCCGTTGGATTAATGCTAGCTCCTGTAGTGAAGATTTCATCAGTTATCTTTAAAGTAACATCGACAACTGCCGTATGATCAAATGTCACATTGGCATCGTTGAAGACAACCTTCACTTCGTCACCATTTACTGATATCGTTCCTCTATTGGCAAATCCTTCAGCTAGTTTAGCATCGACTAAGTCCATTGCATTGCCATATTGCTCTTTCATGTTCCAAACGACTTCTTTTGCATCGCTTACATTATCCAGGAATAATTGGCCTTTAATCGTTTCACCTGTTTTTACTTTTTTGATATCGCTTTTTGTATACGTTACAGGTGTCCCTTCTTTGACAAAGAAATATTCTTTCGTTAGTGGGGCATTACCGGCAAAATCAAGTCCAGATAATGTAAATCTTAATGCTGGCATAGATTCTTCCATTGCGACTTCCTCTGCCCATTTGCCGTCTTTATCCATTGGAATCGGATTGGATGGGAAGCCCCAATCACCCCAAGTATAAATGACTGAATTCGAAGATTGATCGATATCTACTCCAGCATTTTGCATCTCTTCCACAAGTGGATCCGTTACTTGAATTTCAAATGGATAGGTTGCTTGACCTGGCTTATATTCAACAAACGGAGATGGTCCATCTAACGAGCTTGTAAATGTCGGATCGTCAATATCGATGTAAATATCCCGCGCTTCTTCTGTCACTTTTCCAGTTTGACTTGTTGTCGTAAAATTCAACTTATAGTGCCCAGGCTTTGCATAACTCGCTTCTTCTGCTATAGGCTGTTTGGAGTACCCAGTAAATGGATAGTAGCTTCCATTAAACGCAAATAGGAAAAGGTCTTTATCCAGAGGTGTAGAAGTTAAATCCAGCGTTCCGATTAGACCTAAGTCTTTCCCCGTTTCTCCATCTTGAAGGGTGACATCCATTGTTTTCCCTGGTGAACTTAAATTGAATATAACTAGAGCACCTAAACGATTATCAATCGTCGTTCTTCCTTGATTTAAGTATGGCGGTGAAATGGTGGGTGTAAGCAGGTCTAGGGAGCTTAATCCATCTTTTGTAATTCTAAAGTTAAATGGAATGCGATACTTATCGGACGAATCTTCTTTGTTTGTCAATACAACAAACCCTTCGTATCGTCCTGCTTTAGCCGTTTTAGGCGCTGTCAAGAATACATTTTGTTTCACTTCTTGGTTTGCTTTAACTTTAATGTTTTTACTGGTGCTAACGGAGACGCCATTTTTACTTAGACTGTTCGTACCTTCTGCTGCATTTTCTTCGATAGAAACTGTGAAATTCTTAGTGATATCACTGTTGTTTGTAAAACTTATGCTTTCATTCGCTCTTACATTGCTGCCTTCCGCACCAAAATGAATGCCAAAGTTTATATCTCCGGATGGATTCTTAACCTTCACGAAATCTTCGCCATCTGGAATGTCGGTTTCATCGGTCACTTGCATTTTCATTTGGCCATGGATGGCTTGATAAGGGTCGACTCGGCCAGCACCCACTTCATACAAACTATACTCACCATTTAATGGATCTGCCGTATTCATTAGAACCGTTTTAATGTCATCTGGATCAAGTTTCGGATTCGCCTCTAATAATAATGCGGCGATTCCAGCCGTGTGCGGTGCCGCCATAGATGTTCCTGAAAGACGTGCATAAGCATACTTATAATCTTCCTGATGCTCGTGATCAATCATATAGGAAGGGAATGTAGATAGAACGCTTACTCCAGGAGCAACGACCTCTGGTTTCATATCATAATTACCATTGACTGGCCCTCTTGAACTGAAGTCAGCTAATTTATCTCCTTCGGAAACGATATCTTTCAAGTTGGAGAACGTAAAGGTCGTGTTTCCTTGCGCAATTTTCGCTTTTAATTGCTCACCTGCTGCTTTGGTCATAGAGAAAGCCGGAACAAATACAGTTGATTCCCCTAGATTCACGCCGATCTGTCCGTCCACATTGTTATACATAATAACAGCTTTCGCACCATGTTCTTTGGCAAATCTGATTTTGTCATTGAGGGCAAAATTCCCGCGTTGAACAAAAGCAATTCTCCCTTTAACATCTTTGCCTGCATATTCCTCTTGTGTACCTAAGCCTACATCGACAAGCTCAAGAGATTGCCCATTTAAAGTGGAGAAATCATCCGCAAAGCTTCTTCCCATGCTGATAAGCTCAGTGGACCAGTTTCCTGAAATGCTTCCTGTAAACGTCGTTAGCGCAACAGGAACATCACTTGCTCCGACAGTAAGTGCCAGTGCCGCTGTTCCAGGAGAGCCTACTGTGTTCGAATCTGGACCAGAATTCCCTGCAGAAACAACAGCGGTCACACCATTTAACACCGCGTAATTAATCGCTGTGCTCGTTGGATAATACGGATCATTAACCGTTGCCCCTAATGAAAGGTTCATGACATCCATACCATCTTCCACTGCTTTTTCAATACCTGCGATGACCGCTTCAGATGTTCCGCTTCCATATGGTCCTAAAACACGGTATACATAAAGGTCAGCATCTGGCGCGACACCCACTACAGACACTTCACTATCATTTTTGTTCTGACCTGCGATCGTTCCAGAGACATGCGTGCCATGCGAAGTATAATAGGCACTTCCATATGGAGAATACTCAGGCTGATTTGATTTCTCCCATTCCGCATATGTTGTTTCCATTGGGTCATTATCATTATCGACAAAATCATATCCGCCTTTGTAAGCATCCTTTAAATCAGGGTGATTATAGTCAATTCCTGTATCAAGAACGGCTACTTTTACGCCTTCTCCAGTAATACCTTTCTTATGTAACTTATCAATCTTTAAATAAGGAATACTCTCAACCGAAGTAGTGATTTCTCGATCAACATCCTTTGGCAGATCTTGCTTAATAGGATCAACCGTAAAGGTCTGGTTTTTGTAGACAGCTTGGACGACATCCGATTCTAAAAGGAGCTTTACTTGATCTCCCGGCAATTTCATGGCTACGCCGTTATAAGCTTTTTTGAACGTCTGGGTGATGGAATTAGAAATACTTTTCGATTTGGAGTTCTCATGAGGCAAGTATTTTTTAATATCTTCTTTGAAAGTTTTATGTTCCTTTTCGACTTGTGCAGCTGCATCTTCATTTTTTAATGTTTTCCCTTTTACAGCTGCGTCCAATACAGCCACTTTACTAGGTTTTGATTTAAATTTGACAATGACGGATATGTCTTCTTTCGATTCTAGATCCGCCTCATTAAAACCTTGCAGGCCAGAATGATCGTTCAATTGTAACTGATGTAATGCTTCACGCTGTTCTTTTGTCAAGGAAGACAGAATGTCCTCTGTTTTAAGCTCTTTTGCGAATGCTTCGGTGGATAATACCGAGTGAATCGGTGAAATGACTAAACCAGCTGATAACGCAACAACAGCTGTTTTTTTAAATAATGAATGAATTTCCATAAGACCCCCGCTTTCTAGTAAATAAACTTATTTAATTGCACCAGAAATAATTTGATAGTTTTCTTCTCCTCTCTTTTAACATATGATCATTACTTTTCCACCCATTTGAATGCAGGAAAAATGATCTCTCTGTGCAATCTCATTATAGATAAAAAATAAAAGTCTGTTAATTGGGAAAATTCTTGTTATTTAGAGTAAGATTTTACGAATTCATGGGGGTTATTGTCCAAAAAAACTAACAAAAACACGAAAAAAGATTGAAAATCGTATGTTTTTAAACTTGGGAAAATTACTATAAAACAAAACACTTTCACGGATTGAATTACCAAAATAATAAAAAGGACAACTGTTTTCACAATTGTCCTTTTTCCATTAAAATCTCATTAATTATCCTCTAACTTTAACTCCAAATTCTCTAGCGCCACAGGACTTTCAATACTAAATAGTAACTTCTTAAGAAACTGATTGGATTCTTGAAGATAATGGATAGCGGAAGAGTGGTCATTTTTTTCTTTATAATACGCTGTTATCATTTCAAAATATTTAATTGCTCTTCTGAAATCCCTTTGCAGTTCTACCAACGGAATGCCATGCTTTATTAAATATTGGACGAGCGTCTTTTTATTACCAAGAGCTTCAAGATAAAGTATTTTTAGGTCTAGATATCTTGGTGATTGGCAGTCTTGAAAGGAATCCAATTCTTGTTTTAATAGTGCGGCCGCCTTTTCCTGTTGGTTAAATTCGATAAGCGCTTCTGCCATACTTGAAACCGTCAAATAATAGTCGTATGTATATTTTTGCTTTAATTCAAGAGATTTAGAGAAATATTCGAGCATCTTTTGAAAATTCCCTTTTCTGTGATACAAGAATCCCAGGTTATGAAGAGCGATTGCTTTCATGTCTGTATCCCCCAGTAATTCAGCGTCACTTAAGACGAGAACGAGCATTTGATCCGCTCTCTCAAATTTACCGATGTATATTAAATTAACCGCTATAATGATTTTTACATGTACAATACGTAAGGTATTGTTCGTATCTTGCAAAACGCGCAATGATTTGTATGCATAATGAAGAGACAAAGAATACTGAAACAAATGGCCATGCGTTGCGGCTCTATAGTAATAATAATCAGTGATTTTTCCACTATATTGTTCTGCCTTTTCTTCTAAACGATTCAGAATCTCGAGTGATTGTACGTATTGTTGTGTTAGTCCATAATAAATGGCTTGGAGGAAATCCCATACATACGCCTCATATGAAGAATACTTTGTTACATCCTTTTTCATTTTCGACGATACTTCTTCAAATTCCGAAAATCGATTCAACAATAATAAGTAACGAAGCATATATAGCTCGTATACATATATCATCTCTGTGCATTGGACATATTCTTTATGCTCTAATAGCTCTGTATATAATGTTGCTGCTTTGTCTTTAAAAAGCCGTTCCATAGCATCGTAAAAGAGTTCTAGCTTCCGTTTTAAAAGCTGCGTTTTTTTATTTTCTTCCTCAATTGATATCTCTAATCTCTCACATAGCATTTGCAGCGTTTTTATATTTGCTTCTTTAAAATTGTTTTCGATTTTACTCAGGTGAGTAACAGAACAAATCCCCTGGCAAAGCTGTTCCTGCGTCTTATGCTGCTTCTTGCGGTGATAATAAATGATTTTCCCTATAGACATAAAGTACCTCACCCTAGTTATCTGACTTTTTTATTACTCACTTAGATGTACTTTATTATTTATGAAGATTTCCTCTCCGTTTTATGTTCCTTGTGTTTCAAAATACTTTCTCCCTCGACATCTATTTTTGGAAGAATATTATCTAACCATTTTGGCAAGTACCATGCGGCTTTTCCCATCAATGTCATGACAGCCGGAACGAGCGTCAGTCTTACAACAAAGGCGTCAAATAGTACACGGAAGGCTAAAGCCATACCGATAGATCTGATCATTGCATCAGGTGTCAGCATGAATCCTACGAATACCGCGATCATAATCAAACCTGCTGCGATTACGACCTTGCCACTATCTTGGATTCCCGCAAGAATAGCTTTTTTCGGTTCTTTAGTTTGAGAATATACCTCTTGCATTCTGCTGACAAGGAATACCTCGTAATCCATAGCTAAACCGAATAGAATGCCGATTCCTACGATTGGCAGGAAGGCGTATCGAGCTTTCACCAGAGAACCCGAATAAGTCGATCATATTCCCATTTTGAATAACAAATACGACAAACCCTAAAGTGGTACCGATGGAAAGTAGGAAACCTAATACTGCTTTCAATGGCAGCAATATAGACCTAAATACTAGCACTAGAATAACATATGCCAGTCCAACAATGAGCGCCGCGAAGTTTGGAAGTGCATCACTCAGTTTATCCGAGATATCAATATTCATAGCGGTTGTACCGGTGACTATCAATTCCATATCCTGATTGGTGAGACCACGAATCTCTTTTACAATATCCTTGGTTTCCTCATCATTCGGTCCTGTTTCCGGAGTTACGGAAATAATATACAGGTCTCCCGTTTCATTCGGCATAGCCTGCGTTACGCTCTTTACGCCATCTAAATCACTGATATCTTGTCTAATGCCCTGAATATCCTGCTGAACCTGTTCAGTGCTTTTATCTTTGTCGATTTTTGCTGCTGCGATCAAGGTTGCATGGAATCCTTCTCCATAGGCATCAGAAAGAAGTTCATATGCTTTGTGTTCCGTGGAATCTTTCGAATTCGCTGTCCCATTATCCGGTAATCCCAGGTTCATATGAGTAAATGGTATAGCAATAACAACAAGCAAAGCTATAGAGACGATTGTAACTAGCACCGGACGCCCTGTTAAAATTTTACCCCAGCTATTCTTTTTAGGCTGTCCTTCTTTGGTTCCAAATTTTTTGAACAATCGGTTTCCTTTTCCGGGAGCCATCCGATGCCCTATCATTCCAAGTAATGCTGGTAATACAGTAATAGAAACCACTACATCTAGTAAGATACTTACAGAAGAGGCTAGTCCCATTACAGTTAAGAACGGAATTCCGGTTACAGCGAGACCTAACAGACCAATGATGACCGTTAAACCTGCAAATACAACAGCACTCCCCGACGTCCCAACTGCAATTCCTACGGCTTCTTTAACAGAGTTCCCCTCTGAGAGCTGCTGTCTGAAACGAGACATAATGAATAGTGCATAATCAATTCCGACCGCCAAGCCCAGCATTATTGCCAAAGTAAGAGATAGTGTAGTGTTCGGTTCGTTAGCAATTCTGATTGCTTTAGGTCTAGTGACGATGACAGCTGGATTTATATTCGAGGAAGAATTCACAATACCTAATACACCGGCAGAGGATGCTAAGGAACTGCTGACTGATGCTTTCCCAAATTCTGATACAGGAGCTCAGGTACAAGTCGTATTTAAAGCACCGGAGGGTGAAACACTTGATTCGGAGGCATTCAGCAAAGATATAACAGATATGTTAAATAGTATCAAGGATTTCGATTCGGATGTAGGGTCTGTTGCATCTCCTTCAACTAAAAAATATTCAGTGCCTTCAATTTCAACATAAGATTGGCCTTTCATGACAGAATAATTTTTGGACTTTTGTCCTTTTTTTGCCATAAAAAATCACCCCTTGAAGCAGTGTTGCCCAATAAGAGGGTTTTTCAACATCTACTTTAAGGGGTGCAGTTCACATTAAAAATAGGTGTTTTTAAATGTATTAACTTAACGGGATTTATATTTAAAGCATTACACTATATTGAAGAAGCACTATAAAAATAAGCGTTTATCCTTCATGGATAAACGCTATAACTATTTGTTCCCTATCAAGTCTGTGTACGTGTGTTTTCTTTATTTGGCTTCCTTCAAATATTCTTCCAGACGGTTCCATGTTTCCGTAATGCCTTGAAGCATACCCATTTCCATTACGGAGTTGAGTGCCTCGGCGGAAACATATTCTCCACGGTTTATTAATCTTGTTTTGCCGTCCACATCCACGAATTCCAGCGTCACTTCGGTTGAAGGCATATCCTCGTTAATATTCCCTTCCGCATCCGAGAAATAATCTGTATAAGCAATGCTTTCTGGCTCGTTCATCTCCTTATATATACCCTTGCCCCAGGATTCCATGCCATAAAATTGGCCCTGGTTCCGATCCACGCATTTCATGCAATAATGCCATACTCCCCCTGGCCTGAAGTCAACGGTGCAAACAGGAAGCTCCCAGCCTTTTGGGCCCCACCAATTTTTGAGATGCTCTGGCTCTTTGAACATTTTATACATAAGTTCCCGCGGCGCATCGAATTCGCGCTCCAATACTAACACTCGTTCATCTTCTACTCTCGAAAGCATTGCATTATTAGACATTGTAACTCCTCCATTATTAGATGTATTTGAAAAACCTGATTTCTGTCTGTAACTCATGAAGCAGATCTTATTGAGCATACTCATTTATTCATGAATCAATTCAAAGGTTTTTTGCCCTGCAATACATTAAGGTAATCATCCAGCCTATCCATCCTGTCTTCCCATAATCGACGGTAGGAATCAAGCCACCTATCCAGCTCATGAAACGGTTCAGGTCTGATCTTATAAATCCGGCGATTTGCGATCGGCTGAACCTCCACGAGGCCAGCGTCGCATAGGACGCGAAGATGCTTGGATGTTTGAGGCTGGTTCAAATCAAGCTTTTTTGCAATATCCCCCACCGGAAGCGCTCCTTTCAGCAGCAGGTCAATGATATCCAGGCGGTTGGGCTCAGCAAGGGCACTGAAAATTTGCCCGTTCATGTTGAATCATCTCCCAGTTTTTTTGTGTCCTGTCTTCTCATTTCAAGCGGCCATCCCACCTCATTTCTTAATTTTATTTTTCCTTACTAATAATATACACTATAAGGAATATTCCTGTAAAGGAATATTCAAAATAATGTTAAGTGAAATTTATAGCCCCCTAAAGATAAACATACCCTTCAATACACTTTACTTGAGTGAAAAATCTATTTTGGGTCCATTTAAAGACATTTACTTTTAATAGACTGACAGTTAACATGATTACTATAATTAACAGATTATTCAGTATTCTATTCCGGACATCTTAGATTACAAGGAGGATTTTGGATGAAGAAAAAAGTCGTTGCCATTGGACCTCAGGATGTAATTGATCAAGTGCAAACAGTAGGTAAGGCATACCATGAAATTATCTTGTTATCGGCCCCCTATAATCATGAGCAAGAAACATTGGACATCGTGAAGAAGCATACGAATGAAGCTGATATTTTCTTATTTGCTGGCACCATTCCATATCAGATCGCCAAAAAACATCAGATTACTGATAAGCCCATGGTCTTTATACCTCTAACAGGGACTGCCTTATATCGGACACTCTTCAAAATTATTACTGAAACCGAATTTAATCCAATTCATACTCCTTTCAGATTTAGTATGGATACTTTAGATGAAGAGGAAATGCAAGAATGCCTCGATGAGCTTGAAATTCACCCTAAAGAAATATTTCAGAACACCAGCCAAAAAAAAGGTGAATTGGTGAATTTTCATAATGAACTATGGACTAGCAATAAAATTGATGTAGCAATTACGTGTGTAAAATCAGTCTATGAAACCCTAAAAAGTCTTGGAGTTCTAGTTTATAGGGTTATTCCTACTAAATCCGCCATCCGGACAAGTCTGCAAAAGGTGCTATTGGAAGAAAAAGCTTTGCGTAAAAGCAATACGCAAATAGCAATAGGAATCCTTCATTTCAATAATTTGTTTACCTCCAGCCACTTGTCTGAGTATAAGACAAAGCGCAAGAAAGCTGTGCTTGAGAACCTGCTTATTGATTTTGGCGAAGAAGCACAGGCGATATTTGATTGGTCAGACCGCGATGAGGTCCGTTTTATTACCACTCGCGGAGCAATTGAAAGAGTCACTCAAAGATACAAGAAAATTCCTCTCTTAAATGAAATAGCCATGAAAATAGAATTAGAAGCCTCCCTTGGGGTAGGATTTGGGCACACCGCAAACGAAGCGGAGATAAATGCACGTGAAGCCCTAATTAAGGCTCAATCGAACAAACCGAGCTGCTTCGTTGTTGATTTGGAGGGTACCGTATACGGCCCCATCGGACAGGATAAACAACTTCAGTATTCATTGCGCAGCAATGACCCTCTCCTTATACACCTTGCAAAAACAGCCGGACTGAGTATCGCTACAATCAATAAGCTTTTCTCTTTTTGCGAAAACTTTGGCTGCAAGAATATAACGGCCCTTGACCTAGCAAATGGGCTGGACTTGACCATTAGAAGCGCCAGAAGAATCCTCAATACACTTGAGCGTAATGAGTTAGCTGTCATCGTTGGCGAAGAGCAGCCAATCCATCGCGGAAGGCCGCGTCACCTATATGAAATTCAAATGCTGGAAGAATATAAAAATATGAAAGGAGCTCCATTTTGAGGATAGCTATTGGCCAGCTAATGATTACCGTTACTCGCCTGGCTTAAGTACCGCATATTTATCATCTTTCGACTAAAAAAAATTAACCAGACCTATTTATCCCTTCGACAATGTTACTTTAACGTTAAGTACACTAACAATATAAGGAAGTGATCCTATGTTTGATGTGATTTTAAAAAGTGGACATGTTTTTGATGGAAGCGGCAATCCATGGACGAAGCTGGACATTGGAATCAAAGATGGAAAAATTGCCTCACTTGGCGATTTAAGCGAGGGCCAGGCAATCCAAATCATTGATTGTAAAGGAATGGCGGTTTCGCCAGGATTTATTGATCCGCATGTTCATTCCGATCTGCTTTGTACCAAACCTGAGATTCATAAAATTAAAGCGCTCCAGGGTGTGACGACAGAATTATTTGGTCAGGATGGTATTTCAGTCGCACCTGTTTCAGAAGAGACGAAACCGTTATGGCAAAAACAATTAAATGGGCTCAATGGTGATATCGGAGAATGGCCATGGAACAGTGTAGATGAATATTTAACTTTCCTGGAAAATTCGAAAATGATTGGCAATGCAGCCTATTTGGTACCGCATGGGGCAGTCCGTACCCTTGTAATGGGATTCGAGGGGAGAACCGCTACAGCAGAAGAGATGGAAAAAATGAGGGAATTGATAGAAGAAGGGATGCGTCAAGGTGCCGTTGGTATTTCTACTGGACTTGTTTATCCTCCGAACGTTTTCTCGGATAAAGAAGAATTAATTGAAATTTGCAAAGGAGCAGCAAAATATGATGGTTGTTTTGTCGTCCACATCCGAAACGAAAGCATCCATTCTTTAACTGCATTAGACGAAGTTATTGATGTAGCGAGACAATCAGGCGTAAGGCTGCACATTTCCCATTTTAAAGTGATTGGACAGAGCAATCGGCACAAATATAAGACAGCTCTAGAAAAGATGGATGAAGCAAGACGAGAAGGAATTGAAATTACGTTCGACCAATATCCCTATTCGGCCGCATCCACTGTATTTCATGCCATTCTTCCTCCATGGGTTCATTCTGGAGGTACAGAAGAAATGCTTGCCAGATTAAAAAATCCCGAGGACAGAAAAAGAATTAGCGATGATTTTAAGAATAATGAAGACTATGAAAATTGGGTTTTAAGCTGTGGCTGGGAGAATATCATTGTAACTTCTGTACAAACAGATGCAAATAAATGCTTAGTAGGTAGAAATATGCTAGAAATTGCTGAAATCAGGAAAAAGACTCCTGAAGAGGCGGCTTTCGATATTCTAATAGAAGAAAAAGGCAGTGTTACGATGATTATTCATTGGGGCTACGAAGAAGATGTCTTGCTTGGCATGTCCCATCCCCTGCAAATGGTGGGTTCTGATGGCATTTTTGGCGGGAAGCCCCATCCAAGGTTATCCGGAACCTTCCCGAGAGTGCTTGGGAAATTTGTTAGAGAAAAAGGTGCTTTAACACTTGAAGAAGCGATCCGAAAAATGGCCAGTTTTCCAGCACAACTGATGAGATTGAAAGATCGTGGTTTCATAAAAGAAGGCTATCAAGCAGATATTGTTGTATTTGACCAGGAGAAAATCGCTGAATGCGGGACTTTTGCAGAACCTCTGTTGGAGCCTGCAGGCATTCGTGAAGTTTTCATAAATGGTAAATTAACGGTTCATAACGGAGAATATATAGGCACAAGAGCAGGGCAAGTGATTAGATCAGCTTGCCATCTAAAGATGAATCCAGTTGAAAGTGTGTAAATCTAAGATGTTTTAAAGATGATTACCTAAAAATATCAAATTAGAGGTAGATTTATAGAGGAGGAATACGATGGGGCGTTTTGCTGGAAGATCTCAAAATAAACATTTTATCCTATGGCTGTTGTTCATTGGATATCTGGTTGATTATTTAGATCGGATGGTTATGAGTGTAGCTGTAGTATACATCAAAGAGGATTTCCAATTAGACCCTGCAGCTGTTGGAGCAATTCTTAGCAGTTTTTTTATCTCCTATGCCATTATGCAAATTCCTGGAGGATGGCTCACAGACAAGTTAGGCTCAAGAAAAGTATTAATTTGGTCCATCATTATTTGGTCTGTATTTACAGTGTTTACAGGACTGGCCTGGTCCCTCACCTCATTAATCGTTATTCGATTTTTATTCGGAATCGGCCAAGGGGGCTATCCTGCAGCATCTCAAAAAGGTATCGCAGATTATTATCCTCTTAAGGAGAGACCAAGGGCATCTGCCTTTCTTATGTCTTCCAATTATTTTGGGATGGCCCTTGCTCCCTTGATAGCTGCACCAATGATTCTATGGTTAGGCTGGAGAAATATGTTTGTTGTTATCGGTTTATTAGGTGTCCTGCTTACCATAGCATTCTGGGTTTATTTTAAGCCTCAAAATCAACTGGATTCTTCTAGCTTTGCCAAAAAGAATAGTGTACCGCTTAAAGAACTGTTAGCGAACACGGAATTATGGAAAATCACTGTTATGTGGTTTGCAGCAGGTATCGTAAACTGGGGCCTTGCCTCTTGGATTCCATCCTATTTAATGGAAGCACGGGGAATGGATATTATGTCTATGGGATTTTTCGCAGCTCTTCCTGGAATTTCTACAGGAATCGCAATGGTCTTCAGCGGATGGCTATTAGATCGTTATTTTGTAAACCGTGAAAAGTACTATGCTGCCTTCGGTATGCTTATTTCGGGAATCTTTCTCTATTTAATGTTTACAACAACCTCTATACCTCTAGCAATGTTATATTTAAATATATGTATGGTTTTTAAAAGTTTTGCCTTTACAGTGGCCTTTGCTTTACCACATAAATTGATGCCAAAGAAATCGATCGGTTCTGCAATGGGTATAATTAATATGGGTGCCCAGGCTGCAGGTTTCGTCTCGCCGTTGGTAATGGGATTTATGATCAGTTTCACAGGTTCATACAATGCCGCCTTCTGGTTCTTAATCGTTTGTTGTCTCATCTCTATTATTGCAGCAATATCAATTAAAAAGAGTGAAATATCTGTTCAAACCGATGAAACTGAAGTACTGGCACAATAGGAGCATTACAAAGACCATAACATTCAACTTTCATTACATTCAAGTCAAACAAAAAAGGGTTACTTTGTCGAGAGTTTATGACAAAGTAATCCTCTTTCAATGGATCAAGGACTATCCGTTACCTTTAGCTAAGATCCTTTCATGAACTAATCTTCATGATATTAATTAATGTCCGTTATTTAACCTTCGGAAACTGTCTCATATGATAGGCAATCCTCTCAATGCTGCCACTTTCATCCCTCACAAATCGGATAAGCTCTTTTTGGTCATTTACAATCGCAAGGAACAGGTCCTCTCCGACACAATTGATTGGAAAAGAGGATCCCTGAGACATGAAATCGAGTTCCCCCTCCTTAACCGTAATAGTAAGGCTCATACCTTCATTTGATTTGTAGGTTCCTTCATATTCCTTCAGCTTCTCCATTGTAAGCACCTGTTTTTCTGCAGAAAATGGCGTAGCCTCAACAGGGCGGTCTTCGAGATCATTCAGTGCTCCGCTCATAATGGTTACTGCAGGTACTCCTGCCAGGTTGGTCAGGATCATCCCTGTAAATCCCTTCTCAGGAATGATGCATAGTTGGGAGGCGATTGCTTTGAGATTTCCTCCATGCTCGACAAGAGTAGCGCCATGGTATTCTGGCGTAATCATGAAGCCATATCCATAAAACCGTCCCGGAGAGCATTCAATATAAGGCGTAATCATTTGGTGAACACTTTCTTCTGTCAGGATCTGTTTTTCGCCGACTTTTCCTTTGTTCCGGATGATTTCCGCGTATTTCAGCATGTCATTCACCGTGGATTTAAGGGCGCCGGCCCCTCTCATGGATGGAGACTCCCACCATACTGGTGCTTCGTATACCTCAATTCCGTGGTCTGATTCTCTGGCTGCGTATAAGCTTGTGATATTTTCATAGTCTCCAAGCTCTTCAATTTCAAAGCAAGTGTGCTCCATTCCGCATGGCTCCAGTATATTCTCCTTCACAAACTGTTCAAATGAAATTCCACTTACACGCTGGACGATTGTTCCGAGCAGTGCATATGAATCGTTTGAGTAGCTGAACTGTGTCCCAGGCTCGCCAAGCAGTTCAAATTCAAGTCCTGCAATAAACTCCATCAGCTGTTCATATGTATCAATCGGACCTCTTGTGTCATCCTGTTCGATTTTTAGTCCCGGATAGTCCTTAGCTGAAGGATCACGGTCCAGACTTCTTTTTTTGGCGTAAATGAGTGATGGAAGCGGCGGCAGACCAGCTGTGTGCGTCATGAAGTGATGAATCGTCATTTTTTCTGTAGCGTCTGCAGGTGTGGAAAATTCAGGAAGGTACTTCATAACAGGATCATGAACCGAAAGCCTTCCCTGCTCCTGCAGTTGCATAATCGCCATGCAGGTAAAGGATTTGGTTACTGAAGCAATTCCAAAAACGGTATCCATTGTAACCGGAAGCTTCTTTTCGATATTGCGGTAACCAAAACCTTTTTCATAAATCGTTCTGCCGTTATGGGCGAAGCCAATCGCGGTTCCCGGTATTTTATATTTTTCTATTAATCCGTCAGCATATTCTTCAAATGCATTCATGTTCACCAGCTTTTTCATTGTAACTTCCTCCTTTTTTATAAAAGGGAACACATTCAGCTTTTGAATGGATTTCCTAAGAATCTATTCTTCTTTTCTATAAAAGGAATAATAATGCTCACTAGTTTCATTGTAATGGTCCACCCGTGCTTCAATGTTTTGTTTGTCTGTGACCATAATGCCGGATATCAACGCATTCAAAATGGAAAACAGGGTCGGCATGCCCTTTAAGCTTGCTGGATTTGGAGTGATCGCACGGATGGTGATATCCGCAAGTACTCCAACCGGTGATAGTTCGTTATCTGTGAAGGTGAGAACCTTTGCTCCCTTTTCTTTTCCGGCTTTTACAAATGAAATCGTCTGCTTGACATATCGCTGAAAGGATAGTGCCACAATCAGCCAATCTTCGTTAATCTCGGTTAACAAGTAGTTGGCATCATCTATATCGCCTTTGAACAGAATTGTTTCACCCTTCACGATGTTCAGGCTGTACGCCAGCCAGTTTGCCGGTGCGTATGAGGTTCTGAGCCCGACAACGACGATTTTCTTTGCCTTAAGAATGCTGCTGACAGCTTCCTGAAAGAGGGCTTCGTCCAGATTCGCAAAGGTTTGTTTAATAAAATCGATGTCCTGCTCCATGACCTCAGTGATCAGATTGTTTTCGGTTTTGATGCCTTTTTTCAGGGCCTGCAGCGGATCATCGGCTTCTGGCAGAAGCAGTGCTTTACGAATATCCTCCTGCAGGGCGGCATAGCCTGAATAGCCTAACGCAGTACTGCAGCGGATGACCGTTGTTTCGCTCGTTTCCGTCAGCTTTCCAATTTCCTTGGCAGGATACAGGGCAATCATTTTAGGATTTTCAATTATATAATTCGCGACTGTTTTTAATCTTTGTGAAAGTTCATTGTATTGCTGCTTGATTTGCTGGCTAATTTTTTTCAAAGAATTCTCTCCCATCCTTTATGAATCCTATGTAGCGCAGTTATATTCAGGATCATACAGATGACAGGATACCACATGTCCAGGGCTTATTTCTACAGGTTTCGGTGCAATTTCGGCACAGATTTCCATGCAGGATCGACAGCGCGGATGAAAGGTGCATCCTGTTGGCGGATTGGATGGATTCGGCACATCGCCAGTTAGAATAATTCGTTCCTTTTTAATAGTTGGATCCGGGACCGGGACCGCCGACATTAACGCTTGCGTATAGGGATGAGATGGCCTGGCGAATAAGTCATCCTTTGAAGCCAGCTCTACCATTCTTCCTAAATACATGACTCCGATTTTATCACTGATATGCTTCACTACACTCAAGTCATGCGCGATGAAAATATAGGTCAGCCCCATAGAGTCCTGCAGATCCTGAAACAGATTCAGGATTTGTGCCTGAATCGATACATCAAGAGCCGAAACTGGTTCATCAGCGATAATCAGGGAAGGGTTCACCGCAATGGCCCGCGCAATCCCGATCCGCTGGCGCTGCCCGCCGCTGAACTCATGAGGGTAGCGTTCATATGCAGTTGCGTTTAAGCCCACTTTTTCAAGAAGATCCAACACCATCCCTTTACGCTCATTGGAGTCCCTGCCAATTCCGTGGGTAGAAAGAGCTTCTTCGATAATCGATCCAACCTGCTTCCTTGGATTAAGGGATGCGTATGGATCTTGAAACACGATTTGCATTTCCTTCCTTAGCTTCCGCAATTCCTTCTTTCCCATTGAGGTCACTTCTGCCCCTCTATACTTGACCGATCCTTCTGTCGGCTCAATCAATCTAAGAATACTTCTTCCTGTTGTGGATTTTCCGCAGCCGCTCTCCCCTACCAGTCCAAGTGTGTCCCCCTCCTCCAGTGTAAATGAAATTCCGTCAACGGCTTTCAAATACTCCTTTGTATTCTTTAATAAGCCGCCTTTCACAGGAAAATATGTTTTTAAATCCGCTACCTCCAGCAATGCGTTTTTCATCTATCCTACCTCCTTGTTCTCATGCAGCCAGCAGCGGACGGTCTGGTTTTCCAGCTTGAAGAGCGGCGGGTTCTTCACTGAGCAAATATCCTTAGCATGATTGCATCGGGTCCTGAATGGGCAACCCACTGTAATTTCGCCCATATTAGGAACATTTCCTGTAATCGGATCAAGGCGGCTCTTCATTTCCTCCAGGTTTGGAATCGAGTTGATGAGACCGGCCGTGTAAGGATGCTTCGGTGACTTAAACAAGGTGTAAACGTCAGCTTCCTCCACAATTTGCCCATAGTACATTACCATCACCCTATCGGCAATCTCGGCTACTACACCGAGGTCATGCGTAATCAGCAGTATCGTTGTGCTGTATTGCTTTTTCAAATCATTCATTAAATCAAGAATTTGCGCCTGGATTGTAACGTCCAGAGCGGTAGTTGGTTCATCGGCAATAAGCAGCTTCGGATTACAGGCCATCGCCATGGCAATCATCACCCGCTGCCTCATCCCGCCGGACAGTTGGTGGGGGTATTCCTTAATGATTTTATCCGGCCTTGGGATTCCGACTTTTACAAGCATTTCAATGGTCCGCTTTGTTATTTCCTCTTTTTTGATGTTTTCATGAAGGCGGATTACCTTACCAATTTGATCTCCGATTTTATGGACAGGATTTAACGATGTCATAGGCTCCTGGAAGATCATAGAAATCTCCCGCCCCCGGATGGTGCGCATCTGTTTTGCAGGCAAGCCATTCAGCTGCTGTCCAAGCAATTGAATGCTTCCATCCACAAAGCCTGCATGCTTTGGAATCAGTCCCATAATAGAAAGGGAGGTGACACTTTTGCCGCTTCCAGATTCCCCCACAAGGGCAACTGTTTCACCCTCCTTTAATTGAAAGCTTACATTGTTGACAGCTGTTACTTTTGTATTGTCGCTTTTAAATTTCACATTGAGCCCCTTTACCGATAAAAGGTTCTCACTTACATCACTATCCTGCTTTCCGATCGTTTTTTCCTGCAGAGATGCCATCGACTTCCCCCTCTTAATTGGAATTATTATTTTAAACGCGGATCAAGCGCGTCCCTCAGTCCATCTCCCAGCATATTAAAGCCTAATACAACAAGCATGATGGCAAGGCCCGGAAAAAGGGACATCCACCAGGCATTCAACAGAAATGATTTTCCGACATAGGCCATGGCTCCCCATTCCGGTGCGGGTGGCTGTGCACCCAGGCCAAGAAAGCTCAATGACGCCGCTGCGAGAATACTGGTACCAAACTGCAGAGTCGATAAAACAATAACCGGTGACAAGACATTTGGCAGAATATGCTTTAATATGATTTTGAAATCACTGACACCCAACGCTTTAACCGCTTCAATATATTCTTTTTCCCTAAGAGATAAGACCGTTCCCCGAACAACCCTTACATATGACGGGATGACGGAAATAGCAACGGCAATCATTGCATTGGTAAGGCCCACCCCAAGCACGGCGATGATGGCAATGGCCAGCAGCAATGAAGGGAAAGCCAGCAGAATATCCATGCATTGCATAATATAAATATCCAGCTTTCGGTAATACCCTGAAATGACTCCAAGGAACACTCCCACTATGCCGGCAATCGATACGGCAACGAGCCCCATCATAAGCGATACACGACCGCCATACATCATTCTCGATAAAATATCGCGCCCAAATTCGTCTGTTCCGAGCCAATGATCAGCTGACGGTGCGATAAAGCGGTTTTCCATTTTCATCTCTTCCATGGGATATGGAGAAAGAATTGGCGCACCTACGGATGCGATAATGAAAAAAAGGAGGATGGCAGCTCCGATAATAGCACCTTTATTTCGCTTCAGCCGCCTCCATACTAGGGACCAGTAAGATTTCGGCTTTGCTGCTTCCGGCATGTTCCCGACTAGCCCTTCTGTTTTCGACTCTGTTACAACCTGGCTCATTTTCTCGCCTCTTTTCTATTCATATTTGATGCGAGGATCCACAGCGCTATAAATGATATCAACCAACAGGTTGACAACAATAAAGATAAATGCCATAAACATAACAAGGCCCTGAATGGTCGGCATGTCCCGGGTGGCGATTGCTTCGATTGCAAGGCTTCCGATGCCAGGCAGCGCAAACACCGTTTCGGTCACAACCGCTCCCGCAAGCAGGTGTCCAAACTGCAAACCAATGAGCGTAATAACCGGGATGAGGGCATTTTGCAGTCCATGGCCGAAAATCAGACGGAACACATTGACACCTTTTGCTTCGGCAGTCCGCATGTAGTCCTGCTTGATGACTTCAAGCATGCTCGAGCGTGTCATCCGGGCAATATTCCCTGATGTGGCAAGTCCAAGAGTGATCGAAGGAAGGATGAGAGAATAGAACCCGTCATATCCGGAAATCGGGAAAATTGGCAACTGATAGGCGAACACAAAAATTAAGAACAGAGCAATCCAGAAGCCCGGCGCTGAAATGCCAATTAGAGAAACCATCATGGCCAGCTGATCAAAAATCGTGTTTTGTTTTACAGCAGCAATCGTCCCCATAATGATTCCGACAACCGCTCCAATGATCAAGCTGTAAACCGCCAATTGGAAGGTGATCGGGAACCGGTTCATGATTTCATCTACCACATAGAGATTGGTTATATAGGATTGGCCAAGATCTCCCTGCAGAGCATTCCCAATAAACGAAAAATACTGCATATAAAGCGGCTGGTTCAATCCAAGTTCAGCCTTTAAATTGTTAATTGCCTCTTCAGTGGCAAACTCCCCTAATATATTTAAGACAGGGTCTCCAGGTATTAAGTGGATCATTAAAAAGACAAGAATGGAAACACCCAGCAGGGTTATAAGCATGGTAAAAAATCTTTTCAGCAAGTATCTGGTCAAGCTTCTTACCTCCTTTATAAAAGAGTCTCCTTATTTTCCCGGTTATTATAAAAAAGGAAGTTGGGAAAGCACATGCACCTTCCCCAACTTGGCAATAACAGAATGGAAATTATTACTTGCAGTTCCGGAACATTTACGCTGTACCGGGATATTTACTCTACGGTTCCTGGACACATTCTCGTGAAACTCACTATTTCGTAACATTGTCACTTGGTTCCAATATTATTATTTCTTCAGTTTCACATCAGACCAGATAATCGTTCCTGTAATAGGGTGAATCTTAAAGCCTTCAAGGTCTCGGTAGGCTGTTACATTTTCACGGACAAATAATGGCACCCATGGAGATTCTTCCACTAAAATCATCTGTGCTTGCTTATACAGTTCCATTCTTTCATCCTGGTTCATAGTAATGCGCGCTTTTTCAAGAATCGAAATCAGCTCATCATTTTGGTAATGGACACGAGTAGATAGGTCTCTTCCGAACATGGAGTGAAGAATGTCGGCGTCATACCAGCCATATGTCCACAGCAGCATCTCATGCTTGCCTTCCGGGCTTTGAGCACGAATGGTTGCATCTTCCTGAACTGAGATTTTCAATTCAATACCCACTTCCTTCAGCTGGTTTTGCAGCACCTGGGCAATCCTCTGCATCGTTGGCTCCTGTGTTACCCACAGCTCCAGTGAAAGAGGCTTTCCCTCCTTTGTAACAATACCAGCGTCATTCGTTCCGGTATAGCCGGCTTCCTTTAGCAGGCTTCTCGATTTTTCCAGGTCATGGGCATACATCTTGGCAGCAGCACCCTCCACCTCTTCGCTGTATCCAGGTATGGCCGGAGGCAGCGGCCCGAAGATCGGCTGTGCCGCACCTTCAAGTGCAAAGTCAACTATTGGCTCACGATCGATCGCCAGTGCAATTGCCTGTCTCACCCGCAGGTCCTGGAATACCTTCTTTTTATTATTCATCCCAAGGTATACATGTCCATTGGCCAATGTTTTCGCAATTTCCGTGTTCGGATCGGCTTCCAGTTCCTTAATATAATTTGGCGGTACTGACAGCATGACCTGAGAATTTCCACGTTTAAATTCGAGTATTCTCGTGTCGTCATCCGGGATAAAGCGGAAGACCACTTCGTCAAAACCTGCTGCTCCCTTGTTTTGTGAATATGGAGCCCCTAGTTTATACTCATCAAATGATTCTAACGTAATGGAGGATCCTCTCTTAATTTCCTTTACATTTAAAATACCGGCGGAGCTAGCATGATTTCCGAATTCATCTCCATGCTCTTCAATCGCAGCCGGGTCAAGCGGTGCCAGGTAGGCAGTGGTTGCATTGCTCAGAAATGGAGCAAACGGCTCGCTGAAGTGGAACTCAAATGTTCTTTCATCAACTACAACGATTTCTTCCAACGGTCCAACCATATAGTTTGTCGGTGCCGAGTCAATAAATCGCTCAAAGGATTTCTTTACCCCTTCAGCCGTTACATTGGCCCCGGAATGGAATTTTGACCCTTCCTTCAATGTAAAGGTAATGACCTTTCCGTCTTCTGAGATTTCGTACTTTTCCGCTAGTGCGGGAATGATGTTGCCATCTTCATCAAATTTGACGAGAGGCTCGTAAATATGTGTGTTGGCATCATCCACCCAAGTGGTGCGCTGCACATCGACTGTATCCGGTTCACGGACAGAGGTTACTGTGATGGTTCCTCCTGCTTTGCCAGCTGCATCCCCCTCAGAACCTGAATCCTTTGTTCCTTCCTTTGCTGTCTGGCCGGCATTGGAGCATGCAGCCAGAGCAAGCATCATGACTAGTGACAACAACACTGGAAATCTCTTTTTCTTCAATGTGTTCACTCCCTTATTACAATACTGTTTGTGTAACAGGTTTTAATGGGTAAACATCCGTCTTGAGATTGCTATATAGGAAGGTTGTGAAATCCAATGTTGTTAAGCCTGGAGAATCTACCGTAATAATCTTTGAACTGATTGGTTCAAACCCTGCCCTGAAATGCTGGCTCGACTTCAGCCCAATAATTTTATATTCCTTGACATCAATACCATGCAGGAGGAAAATCTGTTCATCGAGAGTCTGCGACTTTACAGAACAGACGATAATATCGACACCACCACTTACTAATCTAACAGATCTGCCAAGATTGACCTGAGCTCCTTTTCCCATTGGCGAGGATTGAATAAATCGCCCGTCCGTCAAGCACTTTACATAGGCTTTCAGCGGAATCGGTTCACCATGAAGATTGTCTGTTTTACCTCCAAGCTGCACTTCAATGCTGGAACCAACCCCTGCCTGAAATGCTTTTTCCACCACTTCAGGGTCGTATATGAAGCCAAATGCTGCTTTTTCAGGCTTTTTTTCGAGTAATGCCCGGAGCAGGAAGGTTCCATCACCAGGGGTGCCTCCGCCAGGATTATCGGACGTTTCATTCAGGACTACTGGGAACCCGTTGTGCTGCAAGGCTTGTGCTATAGCCTCTTTCGGCAGTGGATGCTTTGTGTAAAAATCTTCTTTTCTTTCCCAAATATAAGAGGCAACATCCTCGGCGGCTTTTTTTGCCAGATCAGGCTGATTATCGGTTGTTACCAGTACAGAAACTCCGATTTGGGCTATATTGGTATAAGGGAATCCATGATAAAACGTGCAATCGATCAGGCTTCCATTTTGCTCCCACTCTCGGCAGCGTTCGTTTACATCCTTTGCAGGAGACAGGTTGGTCGTAGAAGTTGGTATGATTAAAGGGAGAGTTCTTAAATACATGGATGGCTTCAGTTGTTTTTGGACAATGCTTTGTGCCAGTCCAACTGCTTCCATGCCAATTTCGTAAGAGTCTGTATGAGGATAGAGGTTATTTCCTAAGATGGCGTCTGCTTCATCCACCATGGTTTGCGTCAGGTTGGCATGCAAATCAAGAGTTACGATGATCGGAATTTCATATCCTATTACACTACGGATTTCCTTCAGGAGATCTCCTTCCAGATCCTCGGCAACTTCGGTTACACCCGCACCGTGCAGGGACAAGACGATGGCATCATATCGGCTTTCTGCTGCAATTCTGCTTATTAGTTCTTCCTTTAAAGCTTGATAGGTTTCTGTGGTAATGACTCCAGCTGGATAAGCAAAGGTGGCAAAAGTCGGAACGATTTCGAATCCCAGTTCCTCAGCCCGATCAATCATACCTCCGACATAGTTTCTGACGTTACGGTTTTTTGTGATGACACATTCTCCAGTGTCCCATCCCCAAAGTTCGAATGATTCCTTCTCTGTTTTCACATTGGAAAAGGTATTTGTTTCATGAGCAATTTGGCCAATCAAAAGCTTCAAACCAGCACCCCCGTTTTTATTGTTTAAGGCTTTTCTTGTTGTTTAAACTTCAGCAAATTATATTTATGAAGTTTATAATTTATAATGTATTATACACACCCGTACATTTATTTACAATATACTTTCTGAATATTTTAAATTTTTTATATACTAATATTCTGCTTGGCAGACACCTTAGGGAACTCCCGATAATGGCATGTGATTCTCGCGACTTTCCCATTCTCGTCTCTATGAATCTGGATGAGTTCAATCATATCGCTGACAGTCGCCAATAATAGATTATCCCCTACTGCCCTCACGGTATGTTCAGCTTCCTGATACATCAAGGTCGGCTTTCCATCCCTAACGCCAATGACTACCTTCATGCCTTCATTCGACACATACTCCCCTGAAAATTCCGCGAGGACCTCGGCAGATAGCTCTACTTCTTCCATATTCAAAGATGAACAATTGGCATCGCGCCCCTGGAAGACATTAATCGCCTGTTCCATAATCCGCGGTGCGGGTACTGCTGCAAGATTGGTAAACGTCACGCCTGTCAGGGCTTTTTCAGGCAAAATGCTCAGCTGTGCAGCAATCGCTTTTAAGTTCCCGCCATGCTGGACCAATTTTGCACCGAAGTAATCAGGTGCGATCATAAAGCCATAGCCATAATACTTGCCTGGTTCTATTTCGATATGCTGGCTCAGCATCGCCTCAACACTCTTCTCTGTAAGAATTCGCTTGTCGTTCACCACGCCGCCATTTCGGAAAATTTCTGCATATTTCAGCATGTCCGCTGCTGTCGATTTCAGAAATCCGGCAGCGCGCATGGCAGGAGCATCCCACCAAACCGGCGCCTGATAGACTTTCTTCCCGTTATCCGTGACATCGGCTGCATAGCTCATAGCAATATTTTCATCTTCCCCATATTCTTCTATCGTAAAGAAGCTGCGGTCCATGCCGCATGGCTGCAGAATGTGATCATAAACAAATTGCTCATACGATTTTCCGCTCACCCTTTCAATAATGGAGCCAAGCAGAGCATAGCAGTCATTTGAATAGCTGAAATGCTTGCCTGGGTCGCCAAGCATTTCAATATCCAGATTTCCGATGAAATCCAGAAGTTCTTCATAGGTATCAATGTAACCTAAATCTTCTTCGTCTACCTGAAGGCTCTTATGATCTTTTACAGAAGGATCGATTTCCATTGTCCTTTTAAGTGCATAATAAAGTGATGATAAGGGCGGCAGCCCGGCAGAGTGGGTCATGAAGTGATGGATCGTCATCTTGTTGTAGGCTGTGCTATTTTTAATCTTAAATTCAGGCAAGTACTTTACTACCCGATCATTGACCGAAAGTCTGCCCTGTTCCTGCAGCAGCATAATCGCAGCGCATGTAAACGATTTGGTAATGGAACCGATTCCAAAAACTGTATCCACATTGATCGGCAGAGCTGCTTCCACATCTCTGAATCCGAACCCTTTTCCGTAAGCAAATTCACCTTCCTCCGCCAGCGCGACAAATGTTCCAGGAATGGAATATTTCTCGGCCAGCTTCTCCGCTGCCGCTTCAAACCCCTTTAATGATTTAGCTTCCTCTATCCTTTTGCCTCCTTTTGTAGATATGAAATCTGACACAGTTTTGAAAAAAAAGGCAGGTTCATCTGTTGGCACACTATGACTGCTGTTTTCAAAAACCTTTAACACACTATCAGGGATCAGCTCAGCAATTCTCTCTGACTCTTCAACAGGAGTAATCCAGTCATGACGACCAGCCATCACAAGTGTCGGAACTTTTATGAAAGGAAGCTGCCCGGTTACATCATAAGTGCGAAGAAAATTTCCAAAGCCCTCGTTCAAAGCTTCATAACAGCGGTTTCCAAGAGTGGGTGTCTGTTGTGTATGTTTGGCGGCATTCTTTGAATAAAGTGGAGCCATCACCTCATAATATTCCATCAGCTGCTTTTGAGATAGAAAAGCACCCTCCCATAAAACCTCCGCCATCCTTTTTTGCGCATCATCACCCTTTTCTTCAATAAAGGACTTTGCCCTTTCAAGGAAGCTGCAGCTTGCAGAGGTAGCCAGAAGCAGAAGCCCCGCAAGGTTTTGCTGGTATTTAACTGCATAGCTTAATGCAGTCATTCCCCCATAGGAGTGGCCTAGTATGTAAATCTTTTTCAAGCCAAGATGCTTCCGTAATGCCTCGATATCCTCCACGTTATTTTCAAGAGAGTAGAAAGTCTGGGGTCCGCGGTCCGATAAGCCGCTGCCGCGATTATCAATGTATACAAGCTGTGCTGTTTCTGCCAATTTACCAAAATGCGGCTTAAAGCCGAGATGGGTACCGCCAGGCCCGCCATGCAGAATAAAGCAAACCGGCTGTTCCACCAATTTTTCTCCAGCCTTCTTCCAGCCCACACCCTCAATATCAAAGAAAATCCGGGTTCCATTAAGATCAGCGTACATGCTCATTTACCTCCTGTTTTAAAAGCTTAACTGCAGCAAGACTGAGGATCGCAATACCATTATGCAAGGCTTTGATGTTAAAGCTCATTTCCGGATGGTGCAGTCCCGGCTGCAGGCCTGTTCCCAGTCCGACCATGGTTGATTTTAGGGCAGTGAATGATGCCTTATAAAAGTGAAAGTCTTCCCCTCCCGGCGTTACGGGGGGCTGGGCAACTCCTTCATCTCCAAGTGCTTCGGCAATGCTTTCACGAATAATTTCCTCCATTTCTGGACATGGCTCTGCTGCTACCATACTTGCCAGCTCTTCTACTTCAACGGTTGCTTGGTTGGCCGATCCTGCAGTAATCACCGCATACTCTACCCGCTGGATAAGCTTCTTCATAACATCATTTTCTTGGGCACGAAGGTCAATCCCAAACTCAGCATAATCCGGAATCACATTAATGTTATCCCCGCCCGCTTTTACGACTGTTACCTTAGCTGATGCAGGTTTTGTCGGGTCAAGCTGAACCGAGTTGACAGCCTGAACAATACCAGCCAAGGAATCGACAACATTCACTCCGAGATTCGGTCTTGCCCCGTGGGCCTGAACCCCTGTTACCCGGCCCTTTAATAAAGTAGTAGCACCGTGATAAATAGCAGGAGATGCGACGCCAAACGGAAGCTCCTGAATGGGTCGGACATGTGTCCCCAACAAATAATCAATATCTTCAATAATCCCGCGTTCCAAAATGGCTTTCGCTCCATAGCCGGATTCCTCTGCCGGCTGGAAAATGATTTTAACCAGCCCTTTAGGAGAAAAACCAAGTTCCTTCAGGCAAATGATGCTGTATAGAACCATTGTCATATGCGCATCATGTCCGCAGGAATGGTTGGCCTTCCATTCTCCGTTGACCCTCTGCCAAAGTGCATCCATGTCTGCCCGGATGCCGATTGTAGGGCCATCCTTTCCGCTGCCCCAGTACCCGACTAAGCCTGTATGCTCTTCGAAGGTTTCATATGGTATTCCGATCCTTTCTAATTGTTTGCATAAAAACTTTGTTGTTTGCACCTCTTCCCAGCTAATCTCCGCATTTTCATGCAGGTATTGATATGTACCTTCGATTCTTCCTTGATTCCGGCTGATCCATTCTCGTATTTTATCAATCATGAGATTCCCCCGTTAGCTGTTTTTCTATTACATAGTGATGGACAAAAGGATGCAGATCCTTGACCATTCCTGTTACTATATACCCCCTGCCAAGCAGCTCCGTTAATAGATCTCTTAATTCAAATCTCCATTTTTTTGCCGCCTCAATATTATACTTTTTCATTTCCTGTATGTTTTTTGGAACGGGAACCACATAGCCCCTTTCCTCGCCAATCTTCTTTTTCATTCCCGGCTCTGTATCCGATACCTCCAATAATATGGGGTAGTTACTCAGATTAATAGACAGCTCCAACTGTTGGTTCAGCGCTTTTTCCACCCTCGGTGTGAGGATATCCCACTCTATTAGAAACCTGTCTGTCGGAAGTCCTTTATTCAATTTATCTTCCATTTCGCCATAGTAGGCATGAATATACTCACGCGCATAACCGCCTAATTTTATTAAATTAAAATAGCCATTTCTTCCTTCGAGCGGATCATAGGTCCAGACGATTTTCTGATAGCCGCCAGAATCAATTGCCCATTCTCTCTGCTTCAGCTTTAACTTTAAACCAATGCCAAGGTTCTGATAGCCGGTCCTTACTGCTGTCATGTGTGAAATAAGGTAGGCTTTTCCATCTTTAAAACCCGGGAATCCATATGAAAATGCCACGACTCTGCCCTCATGGAAAGCCCCTATAATAACACCACCATGATGCTGTGCCGCAACCAGCTGTGGAAGGGTTGTTACAACCTCCTGGCTCCAAATCTCAGCCTGGAATGCAACGATTTCTTTGATCTCTTCCAAGACAGTAATTTCTTTATAAGAGATGGCACTCGCAATCTTCATTGCCTTTAAGGACCTCCTTTAAAATTTGGCTCTGGTAAGGAACACTGTTGATTGGAGCGTATGGCACTGACTCCTGTACAGCGGAAACAAGTGTCTCTCGCTGAAAACAAACAAGATTATAAGTTCCTAAAATTCATATGAAGATTTATTGACACATAACGTTAACCGGAAATTCCGAAGACCTCACTATCCTTTTTAAATACTTTTTCTGCTGTCACCAAATTGCTTATGAATGGTTCATTTAACTCAAACCCCAATCCGGCAGTATCAGGAACCGTTATGACCCCTGGTTTTGAGAGTGTCACTTCCGGCAAGATAATATCTTCATTAAAGTAACGGCTTGAAGCAGAAGTATCACCGGGAATGGAAAAGTTGTTTAAGGATGCCAGCGCAATATTATGCGCGCGGCCGACTCCCGCCTCCAGCATACCACCGCACCAGACCGGGATCCCATGCCGTTCACAGAAATCATGAATTCTTTTCGACTCTGTTAGCCCGCCTACACGTCCAACCTTTATGTTAATGATTTTGCAGGCCCCGATTTCAATTGCTTTTCTTGTATCCTCCACCGAGTGAATGCTTTCATCCAGGCAAATCGGAGTTTGCAGCTCAGTCTGCAGACTGGCATGGTCGATGATATCATCATGAGCAAGCGGCTGTTCAATCATGATGAGATTAAACTGATCCAGCTTCTTTAACAGCTCCAGATCATCAAGAGTGTAGGCGGAGTTTGCATCTGCCATCAAAGGAACAGCATCTCCAAAGGTATTTCGGATTGCCCGGAGTGGTTCTACATCCCATCCCGGTTTGATTTTCACTTTGATTTTCCGGTAGCCCTCCCGTAAAAATTCATCTACCTTATTAACCAGTTCCACTACAGTTGGTTCGATGCCGATGCTTACTCCAACTTCAATTTCCTTGCGTTTACCGCCAAGGGCAGCTGCCAAAGGCTGATCTGTCTGCCTGCTGTACAAATCCCATACCGCCATTTCTAAAGCTGCCTTGGCCATTTGATTGCGGCGAATGAATGAAAACATTTCTGAGACTTGATCCGGATGCTGAATTTCTTTTCCCAGCAGTGCGGGTATCAAAAACTCGGATAACATATACCAAACCGTTCCTGTTGTTTCCTCGTTGTAGATCGGAAACGGCATCGCAACGCTTTCACTGACACCCACTTTTCCCTTTCCATAAGCACGGACAAGAATAATGTCTTTTTCGATTATCTTTCCAAAGCTTGTTTCAAAAGGCGCATTTAACGGCATCTTTAACCGCTGTAATTTAATTTCACTTATTTCCAACAACAACACTTCCTTCTAAGTATCTAATATCATTGATAGCTTCTTAACTTGGAATTTTTAAAACTGCAGCAAAAAGATAGAATGGACTGATTAATAAGCATAAGATGCAGCATAGACTAAGGAGAATATGGGGTATCAGAAGTATTAACTTCCTAGTTTTCGATTTTTGAAGTTTAAACTTTACAATTGTAATTATAATACATATTTAGTTAATTGCAATAGTAATAGTTAAAATTTTTAGATTATTCTTATTATTACAAAGAATCACTGATTAAAAATGCACTTTTGGAAGGGTAGCGCCATTTGTTCCCTGAATTATTATGATCTCAGGTATTAGCTATAAATTTCAGAACGGTATTGAGGATATCTATCAAGAAAAATAGACAATAGCAAAGCAAGATTGTTTCCTTTCTCGATAATGCAATAGCACCAGTCAAACTAGGTTCACTGTCCAGTCCAGCATATAAAGTATTTTCTTAGTGGCTGAACAATAAAAATATTATTATTGAGATATGGTTCCCCCTTACGATTCTCCATCCCTCCAAAAAAGAGCCTATAATGCTTCATGACGTTCATTTTGTTTCTTATTCATCCTGCATTATTAAAAAAAAGTTGTTCTTGTCACACAAATACTGTATGATACATAGTATAAACCATATAGTGTATGTCATATAGTATATCAAGCGAGGTGAGTAAATGAGTACGCTGCTGAATTCGTTAACAACAGAACTGCGTAGAGGAACACTGACACTGGCAGTACTGAGCCAGCTGCGGACACCGCAATATGGGTATTCGCTAGTTCAGTTATTGGAGGACTCCGGCATAAATATTGATCAGAGCACATTATATCCATTGCTGCGGCGTCTGGAAAAACAGGAGCTCGTGACCAGCAGCTGGGATCATACCGAGAGCAGGCCACGCAAATATTATGTTTTGAGTGAACTGGGAATGGAGACTTTTCTGCAGTTAAGAGAGGAATGGATCAAGAATTCAAAACAGCTTTATGGGCTGTTAAAAGGGGATGAGGAAGATGAATTTAATTGAGATCTATATTCAGGAAGTGACCAGGAGGCTGCCTGAAAAAAGCCGTACAGATATCGCACTCGAGCTCCAGTCAACGATTGAGGATATGCTTCCGGATGATTACAATGAGGAAGATATTAAGGATGTTCTGGGTAAATTGGGCAATCCCGCAGCTTTAGCAGCAGGATACCGTGATCAGCCGATGCATCTCATCGGGCCGCGTTATTTTGATGTATATGTTTCGCTGTTAAAAATGATCCTGCCGATTGCCGCAGCCATTTCACTGATTTCCATTGCTGCTGAGTTTTTTCTTGATTTTAACCATGATGAAACCTTGCTCAATGCAATGCTTGATTTCATTGGTTATGGAATTTGGAAACTCATTGAAGTGTCCGTTCAGGTGTTCTTCTGGCTGACAGTTGTGTTTGCCGTAATTGAACGAGTGGATAAAGACAAGGAACAGCACCCTTTGTCCCCAAGCTTAAAACCCTGGACCCCGGATGATTTGAAAAGCATCACGTATATTCCTAAGAAAAAAGCTATTTCCAAGTGTGAGATTTTCGGAAGCTTAATGTGGACAGCGATATGGGCAACACTATACTTTTATGCAGACCAGCTAATGGGTATCTATAGAGGCGGCGGTGAAGGACTGGAGTTCAAGATTCCTGCGGTCAACCAGGATATTCTCCTTGGGTATTGGCCAGTTGTCGTTGTAATCATTGCACTCGAAGTTGGATTGGCTCTCTACAAATTAATCATTGGCCAATGGACTAAAAGAATGGCGATCTTCAACACCGTCCTTGAACTGTTTGCCACCATCGTTTTCATCTTCATCTTAATGAACCCGAATTTGCTCCAGCAGGAATTTATAGCATATATGACAGATTTATTTTCTATATCAGCCGCACAATTTAAAAACTGGCTGCTTGGAGGCATCATGATCACATTTATTATTTATGCAGTGATTAGTATCTTTGATGGGATACGTAAATCAAGAATTACCTCTTGAACAGAAACAGACACACTGATTGCACAGTGTGTCTGTTTTCCTTTTATAAATCAAAAATAATTCCCATAATCGAGTAAATGATAACCGTCGAAAACAGGACCGTCATATGAACAAGCGAAAAGAGAAACAGTGATTTTGCCCATTTTTCAGGATCCATCCGTTTATAGCCGTAAACACTTATTCCCAGCCAAATAATGCCCAGAAGAAGGGCTACCAGCATAAGCCCAATGCTTAAGGTACCTAGCAGAAAGCTTATCCCGATCAGAGCGATTAAATAAATATTGGTCTGGATATATGTTCTTCTAACCCCTTTTACAACGGGCAGCATCGGAACGTTTGCCGCTTTATATTCATCATGCTTTCGAATGGCGATCGCATAGAAATGCGGCATTTGCCAAATGACAGTGATGATAAACAGGCCTAGAATAGCCGGGTGCGTGATATCCGGATGGATGGCAGCCCACCCAATGAGCGGCGGCATGGCACCGGAAATGCTTCCAATCTCCGTATTGTAAATAGTTCTTCTCTTGCTCCACATCGTATATGGGACCACATAAAAAAACAGCCCCAAAAACCCAAGAAAACCGGCTAAAGGAGTCGTGAAGGCAAGAGCGAGGATGCCAAAAACAGACATCAAAATCCCAAGCCACAATACCTGCTTTGGCTTGATCTCCCCTGTGACAGTCGGTCTGCTTTGGGTCCGCTTCATAATCGAATCGATGTCCCGGTCGTATAAATTATTAAACGCCCCGGCTGCCCCCATGACTAAGCTTGAGCCAATAAAGGCCAGTAAAATTTCAGGCAGCTTTTCCAAAAGGCCGAAATCATAAGTATATAAGGCCAATGTTAATCCTGCAAACATCGGGATCAGGTTTGATTTAATAATCCCTGTTTTGACTGTTAGTGCGAGGATCTTTGATAAAGGCCGTCCCTGCATTTTCAGGGTTTCTTCCTCTTTCATGATCGATCTCTTCCCCTTTTATCTATTATCTCTCTTCTCTATCTAAAAAATTTCTAATTAGATGAACAGTATACACTTATTATAACAGGAGTTGCCACTTAATGATTTCTGAAAAATCCCTGTGATGGAGTACTGATGGCAAAATGAAAAGAGAACCTTGCTCGGGTGCATAGTTCTCTTTTTTCATTCTACCATTAACCGCGTTGAAAAGGTGCTTATAATCGTGACAGCTTTGTTTCATTTTTATTGGATACGCAATCTAAAAAATAATTCCGCCGTCTCCTGCTCCAATTTCTTCACGTTCTACCTTTTGAATATAACTTTCTTTCTCAAAGGTATGAGTGTACCTGCATAATTTATAATAGCCAATATCATTGATCGTATAGAAAACGACTGTCGGTTTTCCATTTTGATAGTAGAAATGAGGATTCAGGATATCGGGAATTTCTTTCAGTTCATCCCATGGGTGAATGAAATTCAAATAATCTTCTATTCTGAAACCTGCATCTATATCGTCTATTTCCGACAGCATTTCTTCTTTGCAATCATCCGTAAAAGGCAATATCCGATCCTGCCCCCAGGAACAGCCATGCCACATCGCCCCAAATTCATGAAGCTCATGCAATGCAATCGCCGCCTGCAGATAAGATAATGGAGACCTGTCTCCATCAATCGCAGCCATAAAATCATCCAGGGCAACTTCAGGCTTTGGCGGGCTAAGAAACATTTCATCTAAACGGTCACAAAAGTCAGGATGAGGAAGTTCCTCTGAAACCGGGATCGCCCACACTATTCCATTGCCATTTCCTCCGCTGAAATATTGATAGCCTCTTAGCTTGTATTCTTTCTTTATCGTTAATTGAGAGAAGCCACGAATGATTTCTTCAGGATTTTCAGCCGAGATGCTCCAGCCGGCTGTTGGTTCGATTCGGTCTGCAGAATTCACCATTAGATTGGGTCTAGTCGCTGAGGCTGTGAAAACGGTCAGGTTTTTCATGTTTGATTATCTCCCTTTAGATTTATGTCATCATCTTTGTTCATAATTATAATATGTAGGCCTATTAAATTTTCAGATGGGTGGATCAGGAAAACTAAAACACCTGTCCTTTTTGTCCTGTACGGCACATGAAGGTCAGGTGCTTGTTTTTGGAAAAAATTATTTAAGATGAAGTAGTGAAGAAGAACTTTTTGTGGGGATCATTGATTGTTCATTTTATAAATCTGCCGGGAGTGTTCAGAAATCTTTTGATCATAATAAGCAAGGTCATGCTTCGTAGCCACTGTTTTATTAATATCAGTAATGTGTTCAATAGCTTGTTCTACTTTAGTATCAATAACAGATAATTTTTCATTCGTTTCATTCATTTTCACATTTGTAGCAGCAACACTATGAATCAATTGCTGGATAAGGTCCTCATGGCGTTTTAAGTCTGCTGTATGCCTTTTGTCCATGGAGCTGATCTTTTGGTCCATGGTGCCCATCCTTTTTTCCATAGAATCAACTTTTTGATCTAATGATTCAAGCTTATTCAAAATTAAATTAAGCGTTTTTTCCAATACTCTCACCTCCTCTTATTAATGATTATATCAGTTTGCAGGAAACAGGATGTAATTCCACATCAATATTTGATTTCTTAATCGGGTAAACAAACAAGCAATAATCCTCTTATGCTATCTTTATTTCAAAAAAAAGTGCCAATTCCCATGTTTACCATAGGAACAGGCGCTTTCTTCTACTAATCTTTCTTCCTTGTAATGATGTAATTCCGCTTCCCTTTTTCAACCGAGTAGTTGTCTGTTGTTCTTTCCATGATAAAGCTAAAGGTATTTACCGTGCGCTTTGATATTCTTGATTCCAGCTTCTCTGTCCGGTCATATTTGAATGAAAGATCTTTTTCCGAAGTATTCAGCTTGAAACAATGACCGCCGCTAACATAAACGCTTGAAAGATTTTGACCATCAGGCATTATATCTGCAACATGATGAAGAGCAAACCACACACAATCATCCTGACCCGGCCAGGTATGCGGAAACCAGTACATGTCAATCTCTCCTGGAATTCGGACTGGTGCAGCCTTGCACGGGCCAATGATTGCTTTCGTGCCGCTTATGGCACCATTCAGGTCAAATCCATAATACTTAAGGCTCTCATCTATGATCTCTATCGGTTTCATATCTACTGTAAACGTATAGTTTCCTTCCAAAACCAAACTGCGGCATTCGCCTTTATCATTAAACTCAGCTCTGATCGATTTCGTTTCGGGAATTATAATATACTTGCTGATTAGTGTTAATTCCATCGTTAGTTACATCCTCCTCTTAACTTACCTATTTAAAAAATGTAAATTAAGGAGTATACTAACCTATGAGCTGGTATACTCCATCTCACGAGAACTCTCAGGCTATCGTCCGCCAAGACCCGCCTGAGGGTTTTTATGATGTTTACATCTTTTTCACCTCCTTTAAGTCTTCAGCCACTGTGCAATATCATCTATATTTCTTTTGCTTTTTTTATCCAGGTAGCGTTAAAGCTTCCTTTTCCACTTGAGAAATAACATTTAAAGTAGCATAGTGCAGCATAGTAGCTGGTACCTTTTTACCAAACCGATACAGACCTCATAATTATGGTACATAACCCAATATTTGTAATACACCTTCATCCCGAGGTCTATTATAGGCATTTTGTCTGATTATTGTAAATTCTTTTCTTTGATATACTTATGAATTGTTACTGCTTAGCCTCGATTTTGTTTACTCAGACTGTTTATATACTATTGACAGAGGAGTGGAGAGGAAATATAATATGTTCTTCAAATTACTGGACCTAAAAAATGTCTTTTGTTCGTGATTCATGTCACAAACAACTCTTCACCTCCCACTTTTCAGCCATTGTCAGAAAAGTCATGAGAGAAAAAAAGAAAATTAGTTTCAAATTTCGAATATTTTGTGACAGGCCTCCTGGAAACAAATTGAAATGAAAAGTGCCTGCAGTTATTCTTACTCAATGATTTATAAAGTCAAAAAAAAAGCGTGCCCTATCTTAACAAGGCACGCCAATTTCATTTGTTTTTAAGATTCTTCCCCAGTCTCTTCCATTGCATCCGGATAAATGATTTCATCGAATACATCGCCTGTCGCCGTATCCTTAACCAAAATCTTCACTTCGTATTCCTCTGGATCCACGCCATTGAATAGCTGATAATACATTCCGGAAAGGCCCAACCCAAATACAGCAAATCCATCAAAGCTATTTTCATAGGCTTCTCTTTCCACTTCCAAAGTAAACTCTGAAAAATCTTTGTTATGAGTCACTTCTTCCACTGATGGATAATCTTCTCCATTCTTTGTATCAGCAATGGTTTTCTGCAGCTCTGTTTCTATTTCCTTTATCATTTCCTTATGCTTACTTTTATACATTTTATAAGTAACTGAGCCGTCATTGTTTTTTGTGACTTTGATGCCTTCTTTTTCCGCATCAGCAATGGAGCTATCCATATCTTCTCCTTCGAGCATCGAAGCTGGCAACGTTACCTCTACATTTAACAAACCTTTATCAACTTTAACTGACTCGTTTTCTTCTTCTTTCTTCTTATCAGTTTCTTTTGACGTTTGTTCCGTTTTATCTCCTGTATCTTTTGTTTCCTCACTGCTGCAACCTGTGATAAATAATAATGCTGCCAGAATCACAAGGCCTAAAAAATGCTTGCTTCTCATGAATTTTCTCCCCCTGAAATTGAAATTCTCATGTTGAATACCAGTTACTTGATATATATACATCTTAACAGCGAGGGTTCTCAAAAAATCGGAAGGGTTATGGAATTATGCCCGACCTATGGATATTTATTTTGTTTACATTTCTTGCTTCCGTGTTTGCCATACCTTTGAGGGTTATTTCTATGTTCAGTAAAGAAACATTTAGAAATTCCAGCATTTATCCACATTTTACTCGATAATTTTTTTATAAAATCAGTTATCTTCGCCTTCTTAGAGCATAAATATCAGTATCGAGCAACAGAAAAGAGGTGAGAGCCTTGTCCTTTATTGGATTTGAACTTATATCAAAAAGAACTTGGACGGTTTTGCCGGGCCACACTTTTTCAATGTCCATTTTATGGAACAAAAAAAAGATCTCTTCATCAATAGGAAGAGACATCTATCATGAATCCGGGATGATTCTTCCTGAGAAAAGAATTGCAGCTACAGGGAGGATCCACCATTTATCCGAAAATACAATTAACCGCTTTGAACCTTTACAAACAGCCTCATGTAAGCTCGTTCGCCGTCCAGAATCACCCCTGGATGATCTTAAAATTGAACTCTCTTTGTCAAAGGAAGGTATAATGGAGCCTATTGAACGAACAACGGTTCTATACTTATGGCAAAAGGAAAACAATCTTACAAAAAAAACAGTGCTATACTTAGATCCCCAATCAATCGAAAGAACCCCATCAAATCACTTTTATATGGACCTTTCTTTTATAACCACCAAACTATAAATTGTAAAAGGATAGTCTGCCCTCATAGAAACCAAAAATACCGCTGAATAATTTTAGGATTTTTCTAGTAATAACTGAGGTGCCTACAGCTCATTTTTCCTATAAACAACCATCATGATATTTTTCACTTATGATCTTTAAAACTCATTTTAAACTAATATTGGCGATAAGAAATAAACAATTAAAAAGGCTGTAAATATGCGCATTATAATTCCTAATACAGCTGCTCCCATTGCCTCTTTTTCACTAAGGTCAGAATTAGCAGCCCATATAACAGGGACCTGGCCAAAGATAGTAGCCAAAGGCAAACCAGATGATGCTAGCACGAATGATCCAATAACCAGACGCGGATCCAAAGAACCCGCAACTTCTGATAACTGAGCCATTGCCAGTGCGGGACTAGCCAATATAGAAAGAATACCGGTTTCGGGATGAATATTCAGAGCCAACAATACGGTAGATAAGCCGGATTCAAATCTTGTCCAGATCCCGATATAATCCAACACACCAATAACAGCAAAAACGACAGCTGCAGCAGGAATAATGAGAAGGAATAAAAGCTCTGCTCCCTCCCTTGCTGCATTAAATAGTGTAGGTAGAAATCCTGTATTGGGTGTGAATTGAGGCAGTTTGGCAATTTGGACAGCCTTCGTATCCCGATAAAGGGTTCTAGAAAGAAGAAATGGGACAACGATTACAGGCAAAAAAACAGCTAACACAACAACTATAAAGGCGTTGACCCCTACAGCAGTGAGAGCAACCATGCCTAACATAAATGTCGCAAAGGATTGCTGCGATTGAACCATTGTAGCCACAGCAATTTTTTGCTCTGCTTTTGTTGCTCCCGAACGGATCAAAATTGGTCCAGCAATTTTTCCAGCAGCATTAATATCACCAAGTATATTATAAATACTGGGTATGATAACAGCTGAGTTCACTTTCATCAGCTTTGTAACTGGGATGAATATCCGAATTAACGCATCCGTAAACCCTAGCCTTTCCAGTACCCGGCCAATAATGACACTAACAATAATTGAAACTCCTACAGTGCCGGTTAAAAATATCTCTACGATAACCGGGAAAACTTTATCGACAATTGAAGTAAATAATCCAGCTAATGTTCCCGGAGTGATTAACAATACCAACAGTGAGATTATGACTAAACCAAGACCTACTACTTCGATTTGTGTCCATTTTCTAGTTAAAGGAATCGGGGCACTATTCTCTTCTATTTCTAAATTTTTTTGTACTAAGGATTTAACCTCACTCATCTACCTGCACTCCTTTTTTTATAGTGTATTGACAGCCGTTTTTTTCAATAGATAACCAGTAGCCATTTCTTCTGCATATTTCTTTAAATGAGGAGATCCCATTTCATTTATGAATATGCTTGTCACACGCTCTCGAAAAACTACGACCTCTACATCAGGCAGCAGCATGTCTAAGGCATAAGCTAAAGGTAAACCATTTTCAAGTATTTCTAGCACATGGCAGTTTCCAATAATAAAATTAAGTCCTAATTCCTTTGCAGTTTCAATAAGTGGATGTCCATTATAAACCCGACTAATAGAAGCGAGAACTGTGTCAGCTTCCGGGTGTTCTTTGATGACTTGACGCAAATGATCAGGGGAAAATCCCGTATGTGGGAAAATGTGCACAACATTGTTCACGGGGCTGGTTTCTTCTCCATAAACAATCCGTCCACGTGTCACTGTACTTGTTTCAGTCAGAGATGAAATATTGCGTATTTCCTTTTCAGTATGTAATAGATCATCTTCTTGCTGCAGACCCATATAGTTGTCCAGCCGAGTTAAAATATCTCCGAGTGTATTCACCTCAGGGATTACTTTTCCTACATATAAAATATTTCCGTGTACTCCTCCATAAGAAACTTCTGTCCGGTATACCTTATGGCCGTGCAAAAAAGGGATACCGGGATGTAATCCGTGGAAAGCTTCATGCAATTCAAATGCAGCTATATTATAGAGATCGAGATAGTTTTTCAAAATAACACCACCTGAATTAGCAGCTTCAGCTATCGGATGATGAGCCACAATGGCATCGACACCAGTAGCTCCGGCAAGTTCAATACATCCCTCTGTCATAGTCATAGCAACTGCTATTTTTTTCACTTCTTTTTTCATTTCACCATAGACAAGACCAGGAGTTTCAATGATCTCTTTGCCCGGAATATTGGAAGTCTTCATGATAACAAAAGGATGCTCACCTTTTGTAATATCATTTAGAGATTTAATCACTCTGCCTCCTGTAAGCTCATCAAGCGCATTCAATACGTCTTCTACTGTTTTCATAATGTTGCCTCCTTATTATTTTTGGCTCTTTTCGTATAAATTGTTGTTTTCGCCTATCAATGTTGTCCGTTGATTTCCGCTCCAGGCTGCTCGCTGCAATCAACTCAGCAAATAATATACAAAAAGCAACAAACCTTGCGAAAACAGCCTTTTTTTATAAAAAAAACCGTCAGCACAAATCAAACAGACGGCAGTCTGAAAGATTGTACTGACGGTTTTTATGCACTCTTAAGAGTTCAATGGACCAGTCACCCTTATTTTGTTTTATACCCTGGAAATATATGCACTTGTATCTTGATCCAGGGTAATAATAGTACCTGAAAGTTCAGTAATGGGATCATAGTCCTTTAAAATAGAAAGTACCTTCATCCCGTATTTTTCTTCAAGGACATTCCTTAAGTGTTCCTTATAACTATCTATGATGGCAATGTCAGTCATTCGGGTTACAAAGCGATTAATCTCGTCCAAATGTTTAAGAGATGGAATTCTCTTATGATAGGCGAAAATTAATATCTTATCCCCCAAAAAGTCGATCTTTTGACTTTTGACACCAATATTAAACAAAAGAAGGTTGATATTATTATAATCTTTGATAAGTTCCTGTTTAAATGGGCCAGCAGACCAACTCATTTACTCACACCATCTTTTTGAAATTTCAGAATCATTAGATAAATAGAATTTAACATAGTTAGTACTATCTGTAAAGTGTTTATATTAAAAAAATATATGTTACTAGCTAAAATCTTGCACCCCCAACACATTAAAACTTCTACCTTCAGCAGTCCGACACACTAGTCATCTGGAAATTACTCTTTCCTCCAACTATACCAGTTTTTTTGTAAGCTTGATTAAGCAATTTCTCCTCCTACAACCACCATACTAATGGTTTCTAAATTACTTAGGCACTTAAGCGGATTTCCTTTAAGTAGAATTAGATTTGCCTTGTAGCCCTCTTTAATTTGTCCGACATTTCGATCTAAAATTTTTCCTGCATTTACTGTTGCTGTCTTTAGAATCTTTTTAGCATCTGGAATAATCTCATACATCGTATACAATTCATCCAGCAAAGCCCGGTGAGAAGTGCATGGTGAACCAGCATCTGAGCCGGCACCGATCAAGATATTCCGGTTAAAATAGGATTCAAATGCATTCCTATGAATGTTGACGATTTCCTCTGCTTTATCTCGTGCATAAGAAGGAATCCCTTCCTGTGTAGCAATTTGCTTATAGACGAACAATGTTGGAATCCAAGCGGTATTTCGTTCTTCCATTAAGGTAACTAGTTCATCGTCTAAAAAATGACCATGCTCAATTGTATCTGCACCCGCACAAATTGAATTATATATTCCATCACGCCCAATTGCATGCGACGCTACTTTAAGTCCAAAACGATGTGCCTCTTTACAGATGGCTTCTTGCTCTTCAATGCTAAGCTCTGCATTACCAACTTGTTCCCCTTCAATTCTTCCATAGACCCCGCCAGTAGAACTTACTTTAATAACCTCAGCACCCTTAAAAATTTGTTCGCGTACACCCTTTAATGCCTCATCTTTCCCATCTACAAATCTTGCCCAGAACGGGTCATGGCCTCCTGTCATAGTTAATGTTTTCCCGCTTGCTATCACATCAGGACCTGGAATGAGCCCCCTTTTAATACCTTTTGCTATATGAAGAGCAATGTCATCAATTGAGCCAATGTCCCTGACAGTCGTTATTCCGTGATGAAGATATGTTTGACAGTTTGAAACAGCCCTTATAAGCATCTGCTCATAGCCTTCTGTTTCGGAAGTATGAACTGGATCTAATGAACCGTCCCACATCATATGAATATGTAAATCTATTAGACCAGGAGCCAAATACCCTCTATTTCCATCGATAACCTTTACGCTGGCTGGAAGTTAGGATTCATCGATAATCTCTTTTATCAATCCATCTTTTATCCAAAGAGCTAATCCTTGCTTACATTCCAATTCTTCCCCATATAATAGTTGTACATTCGAGATCACAAACTCCATCACATTTTCCTCCTATCACTATGAAAGGAAGAAGTGCAATACTTCTCCCTCTCACGTTTGATATATGAGTTAAAAAAGCAGGGACTCCATTTCACGCGGATATTCTGTAATTAAACGACATCCATCAGATGTAATAAGAACGGTATCAGAGTGCCTAAAACCTCCAATTCCCGGTATATAGATCCCCGGTTCTATCGAGAATGCCATTCCTTCCTCTATCACATCATGATGGTCATATCGTAAAAATGGCTGCTCATGTGCTGATACACCTATTCCATGTCCAGTACGGTGAATTGCATATTTTTCAAGTCCGGCCTTTTCAAACACTTGACGGGCAACAGCATCTACCTCTGAATATTTTACACCTGGTTTAATAAATTCTATCGCACGCTGCTGCGCTTCTATAGCAGCTTGAAACGCCTTTTCTTGTTCTAATGTTGGCTTTCCAACAATTACAGTTCTCTCTAATTCAGCACGATACCCATTTAGACCAACCTGTCTGCTGTGAATTATGACATCCCCGGCTTCAATTTTTCTTGTGTTGGAAAAGACATGCGGCATAATACTTCGTTTTAACCCGGAAGGTGACATAACAACCACATCAATAACCGAATCAGGATTATGGACAGCAGTCGCTTCAAACAGTGCCGCATTTCCCGCTGTATCAATTTCCATTTCCGTAATTCCAACTCGAATTTGTGCTAATGATTTACTTACTGCCAGGTTCACTAATTGTCCGGCCTGCTCCAGCATTTGAATTTCTTCCTCATCTTTAATAAATCTCATATTATAAATGAAATTTCCGATGTCAACTGCCTGATAGCCTAATTCCTGAAGATAGAGAAGAACCTCACCTGGGATAAAGGCCAAATCCACACCAATTTTTGATGAATGAGGACATTGCTTAACCAATGCACTTATATGCTCAATGTGCGACCTCTCATCCCTGCCAGCTCCAGGATGTTCATAATACACTAGAACATCATCCACATGTGAATGTTCTAATGCATGAGTTTCTTCAAGTCCAGGTACTATCATTGTTGTCTTTTCCTGCAAATGAAATATGATAGGCCGGGAGTAAATTAGAGCTTTAAAATTCGTTAAGTAAAATTGATGGTCAGGATTAAATACAAATACGGCAGAAATGGAGTGATCCTTCATATACTCTTTTAATCGATTGATTCTTTTCCTTGAATCCATGATATCCAACTCCTTATTAAAAATTTTATTAGCTTGTATGCTTAGTCGTAAGGTCTGCTGTGACATTCTTATGTCTCGTTGCCAAGCTTACAATAATGAGTGTTAAAACTGATAATGGCAAGGCAAACAGGACACTATTCCAATCTAAAGGCCGATCAAGGCCGATTTCCCATAGCATTGTTGCAGATCCACCCACAATCATGGAGCTTATTACGCCAGCTTTTGTTGCATCCTTCCATAATACTGTTGCAAGAATGGCTGGTGTAAGGGATGCCCCATACATGGTATAAGAATACATTTGTATAGCTAGGACACTTGGGAAGAATTGCCCTAGCACATAAGAAAGGACACCTAAAATAACGACAATGACGCGGCTGTACCATAAAAGTTTACTTTCTGATAGCTTACTTTTACTTGAACGCTGGATTAAGTCACTAACAATATTTCCTGATGCTGATAAGAGATAAGATGTAGCTGTTGTAATAATAAATGCAACGGCTGAACAAAGAATAAGCAATCCGACAACAAGGGGTACACCATCAATTGCAAGTGATAAAATGGCTGTATCAGGTTTAATGGCTGGAAAAAGCACAATAGAAGTAGTTGCCAGGATGATCGTTAAACTAATGACGAATATATTACCAACAAAAAATCCAATTGTGGATTTCCTCGCTACGTTCGGATCTTTCGCTGCGGAAAATCGCTGATACATGTTTTGATCACCTAGAACGAGTAAAAACAATGGCAGAAAGAAACCGAGAAGCTGCGGAAACGTCAAGCCGCCATTCCAAGTCTTATTCGTTTCCGGTAAAGATAATGCCAATCCTTCAAAGCCCCCAACAGCATTCAATGCAAAAGGAACCCCAATAAGAAAGCCAATTATAATTAAGACGGCACTAAGTGCATCTGAATAGGCAACCGAAAATAAGCCGCCACTTACGGTTAAGAAGATTACAAGAGCACACATAATGATCGCGCCAGCTTCTAATGGGATACCGGTGGTCAGTTGGAGCACATAAGCTCCGCCTGTAAACTGATAGGCTGTTATTCCAACAAATGCAAATATAATAATAATAGATGATATATATAAAGTTGCTTTTCCAAATCGTCGTTCCAATAGCTCTGGTACGGTATAGATCTCAATCTTTCGAATCTTGGAAGCTATAAAATATAAAATGATAGCTCCAACAATTCCACCTGATAAATTAAAAATAGCTGCAAAGGGACCGTATTGATAAATAAAGCTCGCACCGCCAACAACTGTTCCTGATCCTACAAAGGTTGCTAAAAGAGTACCCATTACAACGAATAACGGCAAGCTTCGGCCTGCAACCATAAAGTCATCACTATTTTTTACAGACTTTTTTGCGAAATAAACACCTATCAACGCCATTAAAACCAGATAAATAACGACTGCAACTAAATAAATGTTCAATAAGCTCACTCCTTTTAATTTTTTTATTTAAGGCTGTGTGAAAGCTTACTTCAGATATAACCTTTGGAACTGAATACATTTCGTTACAGCAATCCAAGTATCTAACGGTGTGTGCAAGGGAAACCCAACAAACGTGGATCTAAGCTGCTGTTTCCGATTAAGAATTCATGAACTTAATGTGCTAAAATCAAATGCTTGTCTACATGTTAAATCCTAATTGACCAAAGCACCATTTTTCATAATCAATTTGTCTCCTCGCAAACTATTTAAATCATTTAAAGGGCTGCTGTCTACGATTAACAAATCTGCGACCTTTCCTGGAGAAATACTGCCTAGCTGGTTTTCAATTCCGAGACATTCAGCCGCAACACTCGTAGAAGCTTTTATTACTTCCATTTCCGACATTCCCGCTTCATGCATAATCGCTAATTCATCAAAATAAAAACGAGGTGGAGTTAATGGAGAGCCGCAATCAGTACCAGTCGCAATCTTCACTCCGATTTGAACTGCCTCTTTCAACATTGAAAAATGCGGTTCCACAACTTGCTTTGCTTTTTCAAGAGCATATGCTGGAATGTCCGGACTGCTTATAAGCTGTCTCATGACAGCCATTGTCGGCACTAAAAAGGTGCCTTGATTTTTCATGATCTCCAGAGCCTGACGATCTGCATAAATACCATGTTCAATTGTATCAATCCCAACCTCTAAACAATTCATAATCCCTTCAAGTCCATCTGCATGAGCAGCAACCTTCTTGTTCTTCTTTAGAGCTTCTTCTTTTGCAGCACTTAGTTCCTCAATCGTTAATTGAACGGAACCCGGTTCTTCACCTTTGGTATAAATACCGCCGGTTGCCATAACTTTTACCAGGTCTGCCCCTTCTTTGAGCACTTTTCTTGTATGCTTACGTACTTCGTCCGGCCCATCAGATTCGTACCCAAGATAATAAACATGTCCGCCTGTCATACAAATAGGTGCACCAGAAGCAATAATGGTAGGACCTAAAAGTAAGCCTGAATCAATGACATTTCTTACATGTAATACTGTTCGATCCGGTGCACCCAAATCTCTGACCGTTGTCACTCCTAATTTAAGTGTATATAATGCATGTTTGTAGGCTTCTAAAACAATTCTGTCATTTTCTTCATTTTTTATTACGGATTGCGGGTCTGCACTGCCATTCCAAACGAGATGTACATGGCAGTCAATCAGTCCAGGAAGTATATATTTCCCTGTACAATCAATGATTTCATACCCTTCCGTTTGACTGGGTTCACCTTGTTGGACGTCCGATATTTTACCGTTTTCAATCTTAATGAATGAATTCTCAAGCACCTCATCATTTATTCCGTCAATGATGCTGGCATTTTTTAAAATCCACTTTGTATTTGCTGACATTATAAAATCCTCCTGTTGTTAGATTTTTCAAAATTATAGCAATAGAAAGATTTTTTATCATTGTACACTACAAACAAAAAAGAGACATGAATTTGTCTCCTTTAAACAAGTCTATTAAAATCGGTCTGTCTTTTGTTTATAGCTGTATATGGAAAATGCCATCACTAACATCGAATAATTGGATGGATTTTGAATATCTACATGCATTAATTCGTTTATTTTCTGCAATCTGTACTTTACAGTATTAGGGTGTATATATAATTCACTGCTCGATTTCTGCAGGTTAAAAAAATGTTTTAAGTATATATAAAGTGTTTCAGTTAAGGAAGCGTTTTTTTCCCGATCATAGGCAAACAATGGGCCAAGTAATTCTTCATCGAAGTTTTGAAATAAATGATGTGATTGTAAATTGTAAGCTATTTTTTCAATACCCATCTCATCCCAAAACACCAATTGTGCATCATGAATTTGACAATGGAATAACCCTGCCGATGATTGTTCAAACATAGCTTTAATTTTGCTGCAATTGTTCACGTCTTCTATCGCACTTACACCGATACGGACTCCTGGATAATCTGTTAGGATTTTCGCTACCCTCTCTCTGTCTATAATCGAATCGATAACTCCGACAATTTTTCTGTTATAAATCCATAGCCGAGAGTTTGTTTCGTTTACAACTAAGAGCTCAGAAAGCATTTGAAATTTTGACTGAAGTGTTTCTGGGGAGGAAGATTGAACTTGAAAAATACATCTTACCTTCCTAAGGTCTATATAAAAATCAGATAGACTTTTATCATCTGTCTCACCCAGAAAAATACTTTCAAGCATTTCTATATCTTTGCTTTTTTGGTAGTGGAGCAATGTATTTTTATTATAAGCAGCTAAACATAAAGCACGTATACCATTCTTAATTACCTCTTCTGAATACTTATCCGCAGTTCCATTTTGACAAATAATCAGATAACCAAGAAAGTTCATCTTAGAAAATAAAGGGGCTACCTTGAAGTTTTCATGAGACCGACTATCCATTTTCACAGATATTAACGTTTCACGATTTGTGAAGCGCGCTTTTAATACATTCTCTTTATGCTGGCTGATGATTAAATTGACCAGGTGCCTAATCTCATTTCTGGTTTGCTCTTTCGTTTTCCAATACGCAATCAAATCAAAGTACGGGTCTAATACGCACACAATATTGTTTAAATATTCTCCTATTACTTTTACAATTGAATTCAAATCCTTCTCCAGGAGAACAATTTCCATCAGTTTTTCATTTAATTTATGGATTTTCGAAGCCTGTTCATTTTCCCTCTGATTTACTAGCCGATTATATTTTTCATGGATGATATAGTATGGGACCTCTTGGGGGATTTCAAAAAGAGGTAAAGAATTAATATTGGAGTATTCAACAACTTCCTTTGGAATTGTTTTCAATGATGCTGTATGAAAACCAATTGCACTAATTCCTATCTCCTGTAGCCATTCTAAATGACCAATCATTTGATTCACGTCTTTAAAAGCGTGAAATGTAGTCATAACAAACCCTTTCTCTTTCATACGAGATGTTTTTTCAGTAAGCTCCATACTTGTTAAGTAGGCTATCTCTCTATTAATATTTTGCCTGCCGCTCACGAGCATTATATTATCCAGTTCTAACACTTCAGCAAATTCTTTCACTGTAATCATAAGATCCCCCCTTTGGAAGTGTGTCTACAGGTTCATTCACCTAATCAAGAAATCGCACCCGTCCTTCATGCCTGTGCCTGTCCCTAATGACTATTAAGGAAAAGCACTTCTATATGAATAATTTATGATTATTCTATCGTTTGTTTATATATAAAGGCAGCTTCTGCTAAATAAAATCGAAAGAAAGCCTTATAATAATAAAGAAGGCTGGAATCTGCCTGGTAAGCTGGACAGAGCAGCCGATTCCCCCTTAGAAACCATTACATATACAAAAAGACTGCCTTTAAGCAGGCAGCCAAATATTCACATCCCCTATCACGAATAAAATAACAGAAGGATCTATGATTGTTTCTGACGAAATTTTTTTCTCCGGATGAAATAAACCAATAACAGCGTGAAAGGAATCAGCAAGCCTATTGTAGCGGATAAAAGCGGGAAAATTTCCATGTCAAAGCTTGCAGAATGGACTGTATTCGGGTGCATCCTCAAGGAAGACGCCGTCAAAATAAACCCTAAAGGCAGTGTCAGCGGACGATAATCTTTGATACGCAAAATTTGTGCAAGACCTGCTGTACCCGCATAAAAATATATAGTCATTTTAAAGTAGATCGTGATAAACCACATAATCGCCACGACAGCTTCCAGCCGCTGCAGAAAATTTCCGACGTTGATCTTCCTGGCCAGTGTATAGCTTGGATACATCTGCCTTGCTGTATTATCAGCACCCAGCACTAATACGGTAAGCCCAATCAAAACAGTCAAACTGATTCCTGCAAAAAAGATTCCAAGAAGGAAGCTTTTTTCAGCTTTTTTTGGCTGATTGACAGAAACGGGAAAGATCATTAAAAGAACGACCATTGGCAAGGAAAAAACACTTGTAAAAATAAAAATAGCCTTTATCACCGGCTTCACACCTGCTTCGAATACTGGAAGGATCTGGTCAAGATTTATATCTGTTGGAGGCAGGATTAATGTAACGACCAAAAGCAAAAACAAAAACACAAATAGAGGAAATAGTAATTCCGCAGTGCGGGCAAGCGTTTCAAGGCCCAAGCGAATCCCCATAACTAAAATGCAGGCAAAAATGATATGGACTGCCTCACGCGGAGTTTCTGTAAGGACTTGTACAGTTAAGAAAGCCCCAACATAATACAGAAGTTCTGCGGCACCAAATAACGAAAATAAGATAAACACTAGCGAAACAGGGATGCCGAACCATTTGCCAAGAAGAATTTCATTCATCTCTACGAGTGTCTTCGCAGGAAACAATCGACCAAGCGCAATATACAAGGACGCTACGGCAAAACCAAAAACTGTACCGATCCCGGCAGCAAGCCAGGCATCCTGCTGAACTACCTGAGCCATGATTCCAGGAATCACTAAAATGGTAGTGCCAATAGAAAATAAAATAACGAATATCTTAAATTGCCGAACACTTATTTTTTGATTGATCATATACAACTTCCTATTGTCAGGTTTTCTTTTACCCTTTCAAGACCAGCATTAAATACTTCTCCTTATGTCACTTCTGCTTTGAAGGAAAGGAGGAAGGAGTGAAAATTTACTCATCCTTCATTTTATTGAGTGGTGAGTCTACAATTGTGCCAACTCCCCTTATTGTCACATTTACTTTTACCTCCACCGGCATTTCTGCAAAACGGTGCGCCCACTCCTTTTTGGCCTTTTTCCAATAATCCGGATGGGAACGATGGAGCGCTTCACCGAAACCAAATAAATCGGATTCATATTTTTCTTTTGCTGCTGATACGGTCTTCTCAATTTTGGTTTTAATATCCTCTTCCACTTTCTTTTCCAGTTGGGTTAAGGTATTCGCTTTCGTTAAATCAAGTGACCTGCACTCTACCTCCCCAACATTTCCTTCTGCCTGGACCGTAATCGTTCCTTTCGGAATTTCATTGTTGACTTGTGCTTTTATTTCGCCATTGGATCTGACAATTTCAATTCCCGCTTTTCCTTGGTCCCGGCATTTCACCTTCACAATCGTGCTTTCCACTTCACCTAAAGAGTAGGTAAGGCCTTTGCTCTCGTCTTCATCCAGCCATCCGGCCAATTTGTCCCCTTTAAACACACCTATTCCCTCATATTTCAATTCGGTTCTGTCTTTAGTTTGCTGGACATTCTCCAGATGTTCGCCTCTTTGGATATCCCCTTGTATGATAACTCCCGTTAATTTCGCATTAATGCCGTCACTGACCAAGTCCGCAATCAAATCATCTAATGTCACTGTAAAAGTTGGTGCCCATGCTTTTTCTGATGTTTCAAGAGAAGAATATAACTTATTGGCTGGAATATTCTCTAGTGATGTTAAAATTTTTAATACATGCTCCGCTCTCGTCTCTTTTGATACGGCAATAAAATAGTCAGACCGTAATTGATGGTCTCTGGATAAAAAATCCAATGCTTCTGAAATGCCTTCCCTTGCTAATTCTTCTCCTATTATCACGATCCTCAGGTGGGCCAAATACATTTTTCTTGGGGAAATGGTCGTGACCCTTCGTATTGCTTCAAACAGATTCTCCCCTTTTTCCTGATAAACCACAAAGGGGGTTCTCTGACCGCTGCTTGTTTTTGAAGCCACATCACCAGGGCTGACAACCTGAAGTGTAACCAAATATTCATCATCTACTTTATCGATGCCCAACCCTAAAACAATGCCAAGCTCATCCAATTCCTTTCTATTCCAGCATCCTGAAAGCAGGACGGCCATACTGATTACAATAGCCAGGATCGCAATCTTTCTCTTCATCCGCTAACCCCTCTGCAAATTTTTAAGATTATTAATACATTCTCCCAAAAATGGCTATATTAATCAGACAAATAACTGATACTGCATAGACCGGGCTTTAGGAAACTGAACACTTTTAGTCTTCTGCCAAACATTTTGGCTTCAAAGTGTCTCACCATCACCAGAAAATTCAGATAAAACAGGGGTATAATATGAGATTTCATCACAAAAAATTATTCAGCAGAAAAACAAATGCCAAACAGCAGGCCGATGATCCAATACAATCAGAGAAGAATCCATTACATACAAATGTAAAAGAAAATATTAGGGTAATAAAAGAAACACTTGGAAACAGTGATGACATCATCACACGTGAGATTCGATTTGGCAAAGAAAAACGAATCAAAGCCGGCCTGATTTATATGGATGGCCTGACAGACAGTGCTTCCATCCAAAACTTTATTATGGAATCGTTAATGGTGGATTGGGATGGAGATGCAGAGAAGATAGGTTTTGGAGATCTTCTTCTATATTTAAAAGAAACGGTTATCACGGCAGGCGGGATATCGAATGTGTCGGACTATGACTCCCTTTATGATTGCCTTTTAACGGGTTATGTCATTGTCTTACTGGAAGGATATCCGAAAGGGATTGCCGTTTGCATGAAAGGAGGACAGGAAAGAAGCGTAACTGAACCGTCCTCAGAAATCTCCATTCGCGGCCCAAAAGATGCATTTACAGAAAATATTCGAACAAATACGGCTTTAATCCGCCGAAAAATAAATAATCCAAATCTATGGATGGAAACAAAAAGAATCGGAAAAGAAACGAAGACACACGTGACTGTCATGTACATCAAAGGAATTGCAAATGACAAAGTAGTTGAGGAAGTAAGGCAGCGGCTTGACAGAATCAGCATTGACAGTATTTTGGACAGCTCTTATATTGAAGAATTAATTCAGGATGAGACCTATTCGCCCTTTCCGACGCTTCGCCACTCTGAGCGGCCGGATGTTGTATCAGCAAGTCTTCTCGAAGGGCGTGTGGCTATTCTTGTTGACGGGACGCCTTATGTTCTGATGGTCCCTGCTTTATTTGTACAATTTCTGCAATCGCCGGACGATTATTATAACCGGGCAGATATTAGCACGCTGATCAGATTCCTGCGGTATATCGGGTTTTTTATCGCGCTGTTAGGGCCATCCGTCTATATTGCCATCACCACTTTTCACCAGGAAATGCTGCCTACCCCCTTATTGATCAGCCTGGCAGGGCAGCGTGAAGGAGTCCCTTTTCCAGCCTTTATCGAAGCACTCATGATGGAAGTGACATTTGAAATCTTGAGGGAAGCAGGCATCCGATTGCCAAAAGCAATTGGGCAGGCTGTATCGATTGTGGGAACGCTAGTCATTGGAACGGCAGCTGTAGATGCCGGCATTGTATCGGCAGCCATGGTCATCGTCGTATCCATCACGGCCATTTCAAGCTTTATCGTCAGTTCATATAATTTATCCATTTCAATCAGAATGCTGCGCTTTCCATTCATGGTATTGGCCGCTTCATTCGGTTTATTCGGCATGATCGTTGGCTTGATTGCCCTTACTCTTCATTTATGCAGCTTACGTTCATTTGGGGTTCCGTATATGTCACCTTTTGGTCCATTTATTGAAGAAGATCAAAAGGACGCCATTTTTCGGCTGCCAAGATGGGCCATGTCATCACGTCCCAGGTTAATCAGCCAGAAAAATATAAATCGGGAGAATACCCCTGCTCCCAAACCTGGGCAAAAGAAATAGGATCAGCGTTAGAAATTTTAACAGTGGAGGTATAGGGCCATGCTGGAAATGGAAAAATTTTATCCCGTATATCCCGCATTCTGCCCTCCCTTTTCATTTTAAAAAGTTGTTCATCATGTCAGAAAGCGGCTTATAGATTGCGGTAAGCCAATCCAGCGGATTCGGAAGGTTAATGTCCAGGGCATATATTAAACATAATGCGGTTCCAAAAACCATCAGGATGGAAAATACCCATAGTTCCTTTTTCTGTTTTTTTCTCCAGAGAGGACGGGCATCGATCGCAATGATAAAAGCGACAACAATCAGTATTCCTGCAACTGCGATCATTTACTTCAGTTCCTTCCGTTCTCAAAATAAAAAATTGGCACATTTATACTGCCGTGCCAATTTGTCAGGCTAAGTATTATTCTTAACAAATAAGGGTGTTTTAAACATGGATGAGATACAGCTGCGGGCTGTATCCCATTTTTAAAAAGAAACAATCGATTTTTTACCGAATGAAATATCCCACAAGAATCGAACCAGCACTGTACACTAACAACAATGCCATTATCACATTAAACTGGCTTCTATACTTCGCAAGGAAGGATTGAAAAATGGAACCAAAAACACTCCAGCTAAAAGTACTGAGAAAACCAACAAAGGCAAGAAATATGGAAAAGATAATCAGACTCGTGTGTGAGGTGTGGTATGGGAGGATAAAGGTTGATATAACCGTAACCCCATATAAAATCCCCTTCGGATTAATAAATTGTAAAAGCATCCCGATTAAAAAGCCGTTATGCTTATCCTCATTATTGTTTTGATCATCAGGTTTACTGGTCAAGATTTTAAAGGCCAAAAACAGCATATAAATGACCCCAATGATGGTCATGATCAATTCAATCTTTGGAATGAATTGATGAAGCAATAGATTAAAATAACTGCAAAGTATCATAATGACAAAGAATCCTGCGCTTACCCCCAAACAAAATCGAATCGTTTTTCTTAAACCGAACCGGTTAGCGAATATCATGGCCATAATATTGTTTGGACCTGGAGTAAAGCTGGTAACAAAAACATATAAGAAAAAGGATAATAAAGACATAGTCACTTCCCCCTTTGTGTGTATGTTATAATGTACAAAAACCACAATATAACGATTTACTTTTTATTGTATATTACGGACGCTATATTGTACAGAGGAAAGGAATGTATGTATGGAAGAAATTCATTTAATCCTTGCAAAAAATTTAAAAGTATTTCGAGAAAACAAAAAATTAAGTTTAGAGAAGGTGGCCGAATTAACGGGAGTAAGCAAAACAATGATTGGCCAAATTGAACGGGGCGAATCAAGCCCTACAATCACAACCATTTGGAAGATTGCAAATGGACTAAAGATCTCTTTTACCTCACTGATTAATAACCCACAGCCGGATACGCAAGTTGTGTTAAAGAAGGACATTCAGACTTTATCGGAGGACAATGGCAGGTATCAGGTATATCCATACTTTCCTTTCGAAAATGATAAACGATTTGAAGTATATACCGTCGAAATCGAAAAAGGAGGATACCTTAGTGCAGAACCACATATCGAGGGAACCGAAGAGTTAATTGTCGTCTTTGATGGGGAAATAACCATACGGGTAAATAAAGATGAATATACATTAAAGAGCGGTGACTCCATCAGATTCAAAGCCGATAGGCCCCATACCTATCATAATTCAGGGAAATCTTTGACACGTGTAAGTATGATTTTATTTTATCCTGCAAAATAAATACATTCCTATGATTGGCACGAATTTGGATTACTGATATCCTAAAATTCACAAACCCTTCCGCACAAAAAGCAGCCTCCAGGGGCTGCTTTCCTTTTGTCTTACTCATACCGTATATTTGAGCAATAAAGTGTGGATTCTAAGGTTTTTCCAGTAATAGCGCAATCCCTTGCCCACCGCCTATACAAAGTGAAGCAAGCCCATATTTCACATCCCTTTCATTCATCTCCACTGCCAGTGAATAACTAATTCGGGCTCCACTCGTTCCAACCGGATGTCCCAGAGCGATTGCTCCACCATTCACATTGACGACTTCCTGATCCAATTTCAATTCTTTGATCACGGCCAATGACTGAGCCGCAAATGCTTCATTGATCTCAATTAGGCCAATATCATTCCAGCTCAGTCCCGCTTTTTTCAAAGCGATCTGCATGGCAGGGACAGGCCCAATTCCCATTGTTTCAGGATCAACACCGGCAATCCCCCAGGAAACGATTCGAGCCAGCGGCTTTTTGCTGTGCTTCTTGACGTAAGATTCACTTGCCAGAACAACAGCAGCCGCTCCATCATTGATTCCGCTCGCATTTCCTGCCGTTACAGTTCCATCCTTTTTAAAAGCTGTTTTTAGACCGCTCATTTTTCCAACATTTGTCTCTGGTCGAATATGTTCATCCAGTTCTACCACAACTTCTTTCTTTTTTTGCTTAACTGTCACGGGCACGATTTCTTTTGCAAAGCGTCCAGATTCAGCTGCTTTTGCCGCTTTTGTATGCGATTCCACTGCAAACCGGTCCTGCTCTTCTCGCGAAATCGAATAGCGCTCAGCGAGATTTTCAGCCGTAACGCCCATCCCATAGCCAATATACGAATCTGTTAAAGTTGCCCAAAGCATATCATCAACTGGAGGTGCCCCGCCTGGAGATCCCCAGCGTGTATGGCGAAGAACATGAGGTGATTGGCTCATATTCTCTGTTCCTCCTGCAAGTGCCACCTCCGCATCTCCGTGTAAGATGGTCAAGGCACTCGATACAATCGCCTGCATCCCTGAACCGCAAAGCCGGTTCACGGATAATGCGGGCGTACTTTGAGGAATGCCGCTCTTAAGACCAATATGACGAGCTAAATAGGAGGATGATTGATTCGTATGAATGACATTTCCAAACGTAACATCTTTAATATCCTCCTCTGACACTTGACTGCGTTTCATCGCTTCTTTTGCTGCATGGACAGCAAGATCAATATCGGTTATTTCTTTAAATGATCCTCCGAATTCAGTAAAAGGTGTGCGTGCACCATCGAGTATATAGATTCCTTGCATGAATACTTCCTCCTTCAAATGTCTATTAAATACCGCCCGACCGTTCTCTTCTTTTACACTCTTTCTTGCTACTTTGATTTTAATATCAGCTGGTCAATGAGCCTCTCATCTCTTTCAAAAATATAATCATCCATACTGCCATTTGGATAAGAGAAGAATCCCTCTCCATTTTTAACCCCAAACTTTCCTGCCTCTACTTTACTTTGAAGTGCAGGATATTCTTTGATGCCTGAGGCAATGGCAGGCTGAAGCTGTTCCATCACCTTAACCCAAACATCCAGACCGCCAAAATCCATAATTTCCAATAGGCCGCTTTGAGCCAATCGGAATCCTGGGCCATAGGCTACAGCCCGGTCAATATCCTCCATTGACGCAACTTCATCTTCAAGAAGACTCAAAACTTCTCTGGCCATTGCAATTTGAATTCGGTTCGCAACAAGTCCAGGAAGCTCTTTTTTTACATCAATCGTTACTTTTCCGCAATGGGTTAAAAATTGCTTCACTTTCGCATACACTGCCGGGTCGGTCTCATGCGTCTGAAGCAATTCAACAAGCGGGACAATGTGGGCAGGATTGAACCAGTGTGTCAGCAGGCTTCTGGAGCGATGCTTTCGAACATCGCGAATAATGTCCGTTAACTTTAAGCTTGATGTGTTGGAAACGAAGATTGTATCTTCCGGAAAAAATTCATCCATTTCTTTAAAAAGACGTTGTTTCACATCAAGGATTTCAACCACACATTCAGTAACCAAATCGGCTTCTGCTGCGTCATTTATGGAAGTCGTAAACGTCAGCTGTTTCATAATTTCATGAGCATGAGGATATTGCACTGGATCCTTCCGATGAAAGATTTCTGCATACTTTTCGATCTTTTCTTTCGCTTTTACAAGTGCATCTTCAGATTGGTCAACTAGAATAACATTTTGATAGTTTTGAGCAAATTGAAAGGCGATGCCGTATCCCATTGTGCCTGCACCAATAATGGCAATTTGTTTAAACATAGTCATTACATCCTCACTTAAAAGAATAATGAAGCAATAATAATAGTCGGGATTGCTTCTATTTTTATTATCTTAATAAATTTTTTTGGATTTTTCCTATAGAGGTTCGCGGGAAATCGCCTACAAACCGGAACTCCTGTGGAACCTTAAAATAAGAGAGCCGTTCTTTGCAGAATTCATAAAGCTCATTGGAGGAAACCTCTTTTCCTTCAGAACATCTGATATAAGCCACAACGATTTCTTCACGTAATGAGTCAGGCTCGCCAACCACAGCGCACTCTTGGACAGCTGCATGATTTGATAGCACATTCTCAACCTCTATTGAAGAAATATTTTCACCGGCACGCTTAATCATGTCCTTGTTCCGATCAACAAACCATATAAATCCTTCCTCATTGTAATAGCCCTTGTCCCCAGTATGAAGGTAGCCATTCTGCAAAGTTTTGGCTGTAGCCTCTGGATTCTTATAATAACCCTTCATCAGGGATGGACTTTTAATAATAATCTCTCCTACTTCTCCAAGCATTGCTTCTTCGCCATTTTCCCTTATAATCTTTACTTCATGACCAAGACCGGGTTTCCCAATCGGGACAATCCCTGAAGCAGAATCCGTAATCATTTCCTCATGAAGCGGTGTAACGATATTGGTCGTGATCGACTCGGTCATGCCATACCATTGATAAAGCTTTATGCCAAATCTCTCCTGAAACTTGACCAAATCCTGATAGGTAACGAATAACCCATATCCAGCTTTGCGGAGAGTATGTTCCTTATCTGCAGGGTGGTCTGGGCATTCAAGGAGCATTTTAATAATAGTTGCTACTAGACTTGAAACAGTTGGCCGGTAACGTTTCACATCATCCCAGAAAGTGGATGATTTAAACCTTTCCAATAGGATAATAGTTCCTCCTGCAGCAAGCATGGCCATAGATGTATAGTATTGAGAGTTTGCATGGAAGAGCGGCAAAAAGATTAAGTAGCGGTCTTCGGATGTTAACTGCTGATACAAGACAGATGAATGCCCGGCAAACAAGTAGTTTTCGTGAGTAATCAGTACACCTTTTGGTTTTGCAGTTGTTCCTGAAGTATACATAATGCAGGCAACGTCCTCAGGATAGACCGGTTCACCGGATGGAGTAAACTGGCATTTCTCTTTTTCTTTAATCCAGTTCTCTTCATCCTTTTGAATAAAAAGCAGAGATTGTTCTTCTGCAGCCATTAGGTGCTGTTCATTAACGAGCTGCCCTTCATAAATCAGTCCTCTAGAATCTGAGTGACTCAAGAAATAGTCTAATTCAGAAGGTGTTGAAGCCGTGTTGATCGGCAAAAGAATGGCACCAATGGCAGCACAGCTGAACCAGGTCTCGTAGAATAATGGAGAATTTGAGAGAAAAGCAGCGACTGTATCACCTTTTCCAATTCCTCTCTCCATCAGCCAGCCCGCCATCTTTTCAGTTCGATTGAGAAATTCACGATACGTGATGGATTCATCTTTAAAAACAATGAATTCCTTATCAGGGTATCTTTCTGTTTGTTTTTTCAGCAATGAGTGCAATGTCAAATTTCCGTAAGTAAGCAAATAAAACCACCTCCCTATTTGAATGCGCTTTCAAAATACCAAGGGTTTATATAGACTATAGTCTTTAGTTGTTATTTTTACAGACCGCAGTCTACGTGTCAATATTTTTTATATTCAGAATTTAGATCTTTTATGTTCATTGTCCCAAAATCTTTAGATTGATAGATAATCATTTCAAAAAGAAAAAGGCTCCTCCTGGGATGCCTGAAAAGGCTTTTCATCAAAGTTTAAATCTAATCCCTTGGAGCGAATCTTAATTGTGTCAATAAATATTGAGGTCTAAATATAGAGAGTCCCGCAGCAAATATTTTGCCGCGGGAAGATGGCCATCTTTAACTTATCGATATGATTCTTTAAAACTGTCTTTTCATTCTGGACCTGGTTTATGGTGCTATCCATTTTAACTATCTGCTGCTCTATACCATCAATTTGTTCCTCTATCCTCGAAACAGTACTGTTTGTTTCTGCAAGCACAGGACCAGGGAGACTACCTACTCCTAAAGCAAGAACAGCTGATAATTTTGCTAACCGTTTCATGACTTCCCTCCAAACAAAAAACCCCCAAGAGGCACAGTAAAGTAGTTTACTGTGTACTCTTGGGGGATTCCCATTTTATATTTTAATATTTTATTAAATATATCATAGCGTATATTTCTTCTGCCTACAAGATAGGGACTATTTGGAATTGTTGTTGAGGGGGAGCGTTTATAGTCTTGTCCATAAGTCTATATTCTGGAGAGAGAGATCAATTTCTGGTGAGTGCTTAATCCCTCTAAAATTTATAAGGAAGTTGTCCCTAATATTAAAGGGAAAACCTTGATAGATTTTGCCAAGAATGGCATTTAACCGGGTTCAACCATTAGTAGTGATGCCTATCATTCCTATCGAGCACTTGATGGAGCTGGAAGCACGAATATCAAGTTTACAATGTCAAAGAAAGTCCAGACCATTTAAACTGGCTACACATACTCCTTTGCTGATATTTATATAACAGGACTGAGAAAAGACGAATTCGGACTCCTTTTAAGCTTACAAGAGGGGAACAAAATGAGAACTGTTGGATTAATGGAATTCATGATACCTGCAGCTAGGAAAAAGTTTTATCAAGAATATAGAAAATATGTAGTTGAAGAAAACAAGGACTTTATTTTTCTAGAATCAAAAATAAAAGCAAAGGTAAAATATCGTAACCTGACAAAAGAAAACAAGTTGCGAATACCATCCTTTGTAGAATATATCTCATAATAAAAAGGGCTCAGTTTTGAAATGCCTATCAAAAAATAACAATAAAAATGGCTTGCTAACTGCAACAGTTTTGGCAAGCCATTTACTAATTTATAGAGTTAATGAATTTGAAATACTTTTCAGATTTAAATAACGATTCGAATTGCCCTTCAGACAAGGATAATAAAAATGTAAGAACTGTTGGATACACAACGAAATAACCGAAAGACAAACCAGCGATAAAAAGGATAAACAAACCGGGAATGTATGAAATCTTTGTTTCGTTCTTTTTCAGAAAGCGCAAGTTTAACAAATCTCCATGTTTGATAAGCGGGAATTGGAATGGTAAGAGCAATCGCGATCACTCCTGAAATCATAAAGTATACCCAAAGAGGTAATCTGTCAAAAGCATCTTTTGAATAGACATACAGTTTCTCCTTTCTTAAAAAATAAGAAGATGTAAGCTTACTACTTACATCTCCGTTAAATTTACTTGGATTTCTCCTTTTCTTCTTTTTCGTCTGACATTAAATCCTTAGCAGAGTGTTTAAATTCTCTAAGTGTATTACCGAAAGCACGTCCAATTTCAGGTAACTTAGATGGGCCGAATACGATTAAAGCAATGATAACAACTAATATTAATCCTGGTACGCCGATATTTTGAAACATGGTGTCTCCTCCTTAATAAATGATTCTATTTTTATCAACAGCCAAATGTAATAGGATCTTCATTCATTTCTAGTTTTATTTACTACCAACGGTGAATGTTGTTGATGCAACAGCATCATAACCGCTACCATAGAAATAAACCAATTTATACGTTGAACCTTCCTTATATCTTCCTGGATAACTATTATTCTTTGGATTATAAGTAAACTTACAGGTTCCTGTTACTTGAGTGTACATCCACCATATTGACGCGATTAGTCCCGGTTTATCATTTATTTCATATAAACCTATCCAATCACTTTTTGGATTTCTATCATTTTCTACCGTATCTTCCACTCCAATTAAAACATTTTTGGATAAGCTAATCGTTACTTCTTTAATACTACACCGTCCAGCGTTTTCCCTAATACTTTTAAAGAGTTATTACTTACATTTCCGTATGCATCTAGAGCGTGCAATTCAATCTCATATGTTGTGTTTGGCTTCAATTCGAAAATTTGCAATGTTAATGGATTTGGTACAGGATCTTTATAGAACTCTGAGAAAGCAAGGAATTCTTTCGCTACTTCATTTGTTTCTATATTTCTTGCTACCACTTTATAGTCATGTACAAGAAGATTGTCTTTAGCTTGAGAAAACATTATGGTTAAACCGGTAGCAGTCGTTTTTTCATTAACAATGGAAAGCATCGCATCATTTGTAAAGAAAGGTGCCTTTTTGTCTCTATCTTCTGTGTATTTAAAATTATGCTTATTAGCAGGATAGCTGATTTCGAATGGTTCACCTGTCCAGTCATCGTTATGAATATCACGGCGTTTAATAATTACTTTGTTATTATATACCTCTACAATCAGAGCTTGATTAAGGGCATGGGCGCCTTCAGGCACTTCCCCTTGGATTCTTCCGCTATCAAGCCACATATAGGCACCTGTTGAAGTCCCAATAGAAGTAAAATCTTTTTGGTGTATAATTCTAGGGTCATCTAACGGATAGTGAGTATGACCAGAAAAAGAGATAACTTGCGGATATTCTTTCAAAGTATCGTAAAAAAGATCTCTATTTTCAGTGAAGCCCCATTCGCTTCCATAAATGGTCCCTTTAATAGGGTGATGGTGGAAGACAAAAATCGATTTTTTCGGATCATCATCATTTGCTATCCTTAGTTGCTCACCTAGCCATTCAATTTGCTTTACTGAGTAGGTACCATCATTTCTACCATCTTCATCAGAAAGAATGATAAAATGATAACCTTTGATTATCTTATGATAGTAAATGGATTCCATCCCCGTTTTATCTAGGAAACGTTTTTGAGCATCTGCTGTCGATAAGCCATTCCAAAAGTCATGGTTTCCGGCTGAAAACATAGAAACCGCTTCTGGCTGTTTTCTTACATTATAAGCAGACATAAAATAATCATATTCCGATGCACCTCCATAATCCGTTAAATCTCCAACTACCACAAAAGCATCTTGCTTAGGAACAACTTCATTTAACTGTTCTAAAGTATTAATAAACTTTTTCAAAGTATAACCATTACTATATTTAGTAATATGTACATCACTTATAACCGGAAAAACTAAATCTGGTTTGTTACCAAGTGAATGAAAAACGGAAGAGCTAGAAGCTGCACTCACAGGTAAACTATTTAACGAGTTTACTAGAGTTAATCCTAATGCCATTCCAGCAATTTTAGTTGTCCCCTCTAAAAAGGTCCGTCGATCAATCTCCTTTTTAAAAAGACCATTTTGTAACGATTCTTCTCCTTCATGGTTCAATTTATTATTTTTCATTAGTATTACTCCTCTCAATTGATAGATTAGTTAATTTCAAGGAAACAGAGCACTTGATGATGTAGTATTAAATGGTAATAAAGTGCCATCATTATCAAATAAAGAACCTTTGATCACACAAAATTAAATCTTCTTACAGACGGACTGTAATTTTCTCTAAGTTAGAATGGTCGTGTTTCCCACATTAATAGGGGAATAAATGACAAGTGATGCTCACCTCCGAATAGCACAAAATATAACATTTTCACATAAATTTCCTCTTGACTAAAATAATAATACTGAAGAAATATTGATTTACTGTTAATACCCTGTAAATTATTGTTGTTCTTATCGTGAATAGCACTAAATAAAACAATTACACATATTTTCCCTTATGGTAAATTTTGAATAATTGTCAAAAATATTAAAAAATCTATTTTTCTACTTGAAATTTGAAGAGAAATGGAGAAATATGGTCATCAGTATATTTATTAAAAAAAACAAATAAAACAGAGGAAAAGTAGACGGTCACTTTTCCTCAAGAATTAACTTATTCACGATTTCAATACCTTCTTTATTATATTTCTGTAGTATTTTTTCAGATAGTTTTGAATCAGAAATAATGCGTACAATTCTTTCAAAATGGCAGACTTTCAATAAAGATGCACCATCAAATTTGCTACTATCCGCTAACACAATGCAGCTTTGAGAATTCTCAAGCATTTTCTTTTTCACTTGGTATTCACCTACCCCATAATCCCTCAGCCCTTCCGTCAAGGAAATACCGCTAATGCTCATAAAAAACGTATCAATGTGAAATCCTTCAAAAAATTCTTCCGCCATAGAACCAACTATACATAGTTCTTCATTTCTGAGTACTCCACTGGGCAGCAAAATTGTGTAATGGGGCGAGCACCAACATTTCGCGCAAAACATACGTTAAGCAAAATTCGACATAAAAAAATACGTTTTCCATACGCTAAGACTGTTATAGATGTAACAAAACTTATCTTTAACCTATTAACTGAACATAGATAAAGAGATAAGTTATTGAACATTAACAGATAAGGAAAATCCTCATAAATCCTTTAGCTATAAGGTGTTTAGCAGCTCCTGATTTTCTGAACAACCTCTTAACGTATGTTTTCAGCGTTTTGATACTGGAACCCTATCCATCATAATACTTCTCCCTCTTAATTAAGGATTAAACAATTTGGAAATTTTTTTATAGTCAATTTGTCTAAGTTAGATTATTATGGTAGTCCCGTCAAACTTGGTGAGGGAGAAACCATTAAAGTTCTCATTGAAGGTAGCTTTATAGTCCCGAAGGATCCCGATGGCGACTGCTTCTCCTAACTTTAGACCTTCTACTCCATCCGAGCGCCAGTGAAGCCCGGCAGTATCGCGTCCATAGGTGATATTGGAGGCAAGTTTGTTTAGTTCCCCGCCAATTGTTAAAGGGGCTCCTGAATATGGTAGCAATGAGAGACCATCAGAACTTGCTACAATTGGATTAGGGATTACAAATGATTCGTCAAAGAATGCCTTCAGCATAGTGACTCCGGCTCCAACAAAGCTAGCATGTCCTCCAGGATAGGCAGGATGGGTCGGACAACCTTCTGCATAGGCTATAGGTAACAAGTAAGTACCGTACTTGTCAAAAACCTTGGAGATTACCTGTGAATTTAATAATTCTGAGTTAATTGGGTAGTTGGCGGCACCTACCTTGGTGTTGTGGACGCGTCCCCCGAATTCCTCCGGTCGGAGTCGGCGATGAATCAGAAATTTTTGGAACCAAGCAGCCTCTAGGGCTGCACGAGCTGCTCGGGCCACCATATCTAGAATGTGTGCAGCGCCAAAAGTGGAAAAGCCGACCTGTGTTGCAGAGTTCAGATAAGGATTAGCTGAGTCTAAGGCAGTTTGTCCAAAGCTGAGCAAAATCAGACAAGCATCGAGAGTACCTTGGTAGGAGAAATCTCGGTGATCCCATTCCCCTAAATCCCGACCATTTCGGATGTAGCGAGGAGTTGGGTCAAATACATTTGATGTAGTCGGGTTCGTTCCGTTTTGAATGTTCAACCATTCCTCGTATGTGGTCATGTGATCGTCTCCAGCTACCGTGGTACGATATTTCTGGACAATCGTTTTAGCTCCAAAAGGAATGTCCTTCCACAGAAATTGAGAAATAAAAGGTCCTACAAGGTCACCGGTCGTATCTCCACGGAAAAGAGTACCTGTAGTGACAACCCCATTGACCTTAGGTCCTCGAAAATCTGAAAATCCAGATAGTTCAGAGGCAGCCTGAAGGGTAAGTGGATCGGTGTCAAATTCTGTAAAAGACACATCCCTTGCCAGCGCTCTCCAATAAAGCTCAGCCATCTCACTCGCCTCCCAGGCACTACTAAAGGCTGGTGGTACAGCAATACTCAAATGATGACTATCAGGTCCTGCCAGTTCAAATGCATAGGCAGCTTGAGGATTAGTAAGCTTCACAACTCCACCAAGAGGTATGTCTTCAAAATCGTCCGGGTTACCTGTCTCTAATGCATGAATTAAAGCTTTATAAGCATTGAGGTTAACTTCATCAGGCTGATTATGTGGCAATGCTTTAGAATAGTTGGCAATTTTTTTTGGATACAATCTTTCATCACCATTACATGGGTGGTCTGGTAGTGAGACTTTGGCTTGAAAAAGTGCTGCTTCGAAACGAATTCGAAGGGCTTTTAGAAGACGTAAAATTGGATGTAAGGGTCCGATTTCACACGAATTCTCTTTTTTTCTGGAACTTTGATCATTTCCCATTTTTTATTTTCTCTCCTTTTATAGTAGATAATTCTCATAGCAAACTATTTATTATGTTATGCTCTCGTAAGCGATTAGCTTGGACAAACTCATCATTTATAGGTAATTTCCACCTTTGTTCCCCTAGTAGGGAGAGAATTCAAAATTAAAAGTTTTATCCAAAAGCAAAAAATACTCTTTAAATCTACTATTTGGGGTAGCACCACATGCCCATCAACCTAAGAGAACAGGTTGGCCCCAAAATGATAAAAATGAACTTCGGTGCTATAAAAAACTCAAAATTTTCGTTTAGGGTATACTTTAAAATCTTAGCTTGATAGCGATGGGGTACCGGCAACAATTCTGAAATTTTGTACGCTAAGCAAGATTTCTACGACCTTTACAAATATTTAGCTGTTATTTTTCAAAAAAATAAGCAGCTAAATTTGTTGTTGCTTCGCTCGAAGGTATGCCTGGGCATGCAATTTGGATTTAGAAGTATAATATGAAATATATGACTATTAAACTATTTGATATAGGCGGTCGATTAAATGAAAAAGCTTGTAATTACATATGAAATTTTTATGATTGTTTTAATCTTTATCTCAGTAGCCCTTGCTTTCATGGTTGATAATCAATTTGTGATTTTTCAACAAACTATTTGGCTCATATTCGTAGTGGATTACTTTGTTCGTTTTGCACGAGCAGAAAACAAGTGGCACTATGTAAAGAAACATCCCTTAGAGTTAGTAGCTATAGTCCCTTTCGATTCCCTTTTAAGAGCAGCTAGACTCGTCCGGATATTTAAAGTTCTTCAATTGCTTGGCATCAGTTCTCGTTATTTAAAACCTTTTTATGCGGTGTTAAAAACGAATGGATTAGACAAAGCTTTCAAGTTTAGTGTCGCAATGTTATTTGTCATACCAATACCGATTGCTATAGTTGAACCGGCGATTGAAACTTACGCTGAAGCGTTGTGGTGGGGTTTGATTACAATAACTACAGTTGGATATGGAGATATTGCGCCTGTTACCGTATTAGGTCGATTAATGGCTGCTGTATTACTAATGGTAGGGATTGTGACTATCGGTATATTCACATCTGCAGTTACTAATTATTTTAGTAATAAACCTAAAGATTCTCGAGATAAGCAAGTCATGAAAATAATTCAGTCGATTGATGAGATTGAAGACATAACAAAAGAGGATATTGAGTTGATCCAGTTATTCTTGAAAAGGAAATTATGAAGAGAGCCTTTTATGGCGTCTGTCAACGGTAAGCGGACCGGAGGGAGCATTAAGGAGTTGACAGACTCACTACACGGGGTACCGCCAACATTCAGAATGGTAAACTTCCAATTCTTCCATGAAGTTACCAGCTTATTTATCAGGTAATTTTAATAGTATAATATGGAGGTGATTCTGTGTTTATTTCTCCTATGTTATTGCATAAAGCGGATGAACCTTTCGATGATTCCAATTATCTGGCGGAATTAAAATTGGATGGAATCCGCTTTTGTATACAGTAGATTTACAAGGGAAAGTAAGGATGTATACATGACATAAAACAGAGTGCACATCCCGCTTCCCTGAACTGAAGCACTTGGGCCTTCCACCTGGGACCTTACTTGATGGTGAAATCGTTGTTACAGACAATCAGGGAAAACCAGACTTCGAAGCCATGATGGAGAGATTTATGAGCAGTAAGTGCGCCCACAGGGTTTCAATTGTAGCCTTTGATATTCTTATGCTGAATGGCGAATCTGTCAGGCATCTATCACTGACTGAACGAAAGGAAATACTGGAGGATTTAATTTCGGAAGATACTCCCCTCTTGTCGAAAATGAAGTATATAGAGGGAAATGGGATTGCCCTATTTGAGTTAATCAAACAGCAATCTCTTGAGGGAATTATCCTGAAAAAGAAAAGCTCGAAGTATGAAGCCAACCACAGGTCTCATTCGTGGTTAAAGGTGATTAACTGGCAGTATGACTCCTGCTTGGTTACAGGATGGAGAAAAGAAGAATTCGGATGGGTTCTATCGGATGCTGCCGGAAATTACATGGGCATCATGGAACTAGGGGTACCCAAAGAGCAGCGCAGGCAAATGTATAAAAAACCGGTCATACAAGAGACAGAGAAAATCTCTTACATTAAACCGGTTCCGGTGGACATTAAATATAGAAACTATACAAAGAAAGGGCTATTCCGTTTGCCGTCCCTTGTCAAAGTTTCTTCATAAAACAGGACCTTTTTGGTTCTGTTTTTTTATACTTCTACACCCTTCCAGGAAATAGAGATATGGCCTTCTCGATCCTTAACTTGCTGTTAAAAACTTAGTAAAACAACTAGATGTTAATATTTCAAAGCGGAAAGCATTACAAGCAATACCTGTAATAGGTCTTGTTGTCGGTGCATCCTCCAACGGCTGGTATATAAAAGATGTGGGTTGGGCAGCAAGAAGAGCTTTTCAAGAAAGATGGTTATTGGAAAATGAAAAGATAATTGATGTGGAGATTGAATGAGATAATATATTTTTGACACACCTTTTTAAACGAAATTAGTATAAAGGGTAGTACCAGCTGATTAGTGACAATAAAGATGTTTATTGTCAAAAGCATGAAGCCGCATTCTTCGGATGAAAAATGCGGCCTTTTTCAAAAAATAGTTGGTTACTTTTACTAACTGTTCGTAGTTGAATAAAAAATAAATTATAAAAAAGGTGGTTCGTTATTCAGCAATCGCGCCCTATTGTTGAAGATCATTGAAGCTTCTATTAGATGGTTTGTTCAATAAGAAAAAATTGCATTCTTTGCTACAGGAATCCACCTGGTATTTCACAAGAAAATTCTATTTAGTGTACTGCTCTTTATACTTTTCTTGGAACGCTTTAAACATATCCTCATATTTTTGGAGCTTTTTTGTATCAATGGATGAGTTTAAAAAAGGTTTGCGTTTACCAATTATCATAATATCCTTTCCATCTATAGAATCGTTTAATTTTACATAAGGCTTGAAATAATCACATTTAGTATCAGGAGGGGCAACGGATAGCCTCGCATACTCTTCTGTAAGGAACTGATTAGATATTTCTAGTTCCACTAAATTGTGTAAATGCGTCAAAGGCTCCAAAGATTCATCTTTTACCCGTATGTTAGATAATCCTAAATTTTTAAGGAATGTCAGTTGCTTTAGGGGTTCTAAGGTATCAATGTTTAATGTGTTCCATATACCACCTGATAAATGTAACTCCTGTAGAGTTTGGCAATACTGCAAAGGATCCAAGCTGTTTAATCTTTTGAAGTCTTCAATGGACAAGGTTTTAGATTAATATTTTTAGTTAAATCCCACAACTTGGCTGCTTTTGTATTCCAACATAAATATAATTTTTCAGCACCTGAAAGAAGCTCCAATGAAGATAGATCTTCTACTCTCATTTCGTAAACATAAAGTATTTTAGGATTTGCATATTGAAGAATTAAATCAAACTCGGATTGGTTTACAGTGAACAACCATAACTTTTCAATACCTGAAAACTCCTTCAGTCGTTCAAGATTTTTTGTTTTCCCCTGTATAGCAATCTCACTTGGAATCTCTCCAATTTGATTTAAATCTTTAATAAAATCTGGTTGTTCTCCAATAGGAAACATCGTTCTTCCTCAAGTAAATTAGATTCGTATTGATTATAATCCTATCTTTTTTGTTATGTTTAACTGCTTTCAATACAATTATTTCTCCTTAATAAAACCCTCTTCCTTCTTCAATAATCTGACCTTAATACTGACTAAAGACCAAGAAAAATGGACTGTCGAAACAGTCCATCGTTTGTTCAGTTCTTGCGCCCGATTGTGGAATAATAACGTATATATTTTCCTACCTAATATCAAGAAATAAACAACAACATGGCTTCTTCTTGTTTAGCTGTTATACGATAAAATTCAACTAATGATTCAAAATTCTCTATTAGGTATTCTTTATCTTCCTCCGCCCATTGTGCGTCCAATGGGTAAATGTCATATTTATTAATATCCTTCACATTATATCGAGAAGCAAAATCTCTAATAGAAACCGATTCAAGAGCTGTCGTAATTTCTTTAACCTCTTCCGATTCTAAATACCTAAGAGGTCCATAACCTAGGTCTTCACTAATTTCAGTTCCTCCAAAAATAGCTAAGCCTAATGTAGATTCAATAGGGTGTTCTAAATCGGCAATTCCAGTAAGCAAGTAGTATATACCATGCCATGCTTTATCAATATCAAATTCTCTGTCTTCTAATTCCTCGTTTTCAAATACAATATCCTCAATTTCTTCCGGATGTGACTTTAAATAGCTAAGAAAGTCAGTTGAAATACGTATATAACAGGCACCCATTCCCATATTTTTTTACCTCCTTATTATTAAAATATAATTCCTCTCCATTTATTGCTTTATTAAGGTTCATTCTCTTTCTAATTAATCCGTATATAAGTATATATCCTATTGACGATATGGCTCTATAATTAAGACATAACGATCACTTTTAGATAATCGCGTCCGATTGTTGAAGATCACCGAAGCTTCTATTAGCTAGTTTAATTGAATAACAAACAAAGAAGGCAGACAGAGGCATTGTCAATCTTGTTTTAAGAAATGGAAAAAGATCGGACGCAACATGAAAAAATACGCTTAAGAATAAGTGATCTTCCCCATTGTACTGAAGAGGAACAACTCTATATTTATCATTTGTACAATACTTCGTTTGATAGTATTTAACTCAATCTTCGCATCTAAATAACTAGACTAAATAATTGAGCCTTAACAGATTCTTTTGTTTCATTATGGTTGTTGTCAAAATGCTTAAATAATATAAAAGGCTCTGTGTCAAAATTGTTCGAGACATAAAGATTACTGCCTCCATGAGTAACAATGGATCTATGACGGTTTTCCGCAATATCCCATAGCCGTTAAGAAGTTAGGAAAGAAAAAGAACTGGTCAAAATTTTCGACCAGTTCTTCTTTATGGCAGCACTAGTTAATAACTAATACCATGTCCAAAATCATATAAACCTGGAATGGTAACAGGAAGCTTTCCTGATGGATTTACTTCACCAGTTAACACTCTCGCTAAGGCGCGAATGGAAACTTCACGGTTCCCATAAGTGGCTAAGTAGGCATCTATTTCAGGAAAAACCATGAGATCATACGGATTTCGGATAGCGGTGATAATGACCGGCTTTCCTGTAGTAAGTAGTGCTTTTACAAAATTCTGTTGAGCGCTATTTGTATTTGCAGTGTAAGTAGTTACAATTACTTTGTCTGCTTGTTGTGCTTTTGCAACAGCTGTATTTATTTCTGAAGAGGTTGGAGAAGTACCTGTCATGTAAAAATCGGCATTGAAACTCTTATTTTTTAGCAGGTCAGATAACAAATCAGGCTCAGCTAGTGATGGACCTGTAATAAATAGGTTTTCATTCGTTTTTAGCGGTAACAAGTTGTTTTCGTTTTTCACAAGTGTAATACTTTTATTGGCGATTTCATCTGCAACTGCTAAATGCTCTGCTGTTCCGATATTTGAAATCGCACTTTCATCTGAGTAAGGATTGTCAAAAAGTCCCCTTTTCAATTTTGCTTCAAGAATTCGATAGACAGATTCATTTACGCGCTTTTCACTAATTTCTCCACTCTTTACAGCTTCAAGCATGGCATTATAAGCTAATTCTACATCTGGTGGGTTAAGTAAAAGATCAACGCCGGCTTTAAATGCTTCAACTGGCACCCTGGCAGGCGGCACTACATTCGCTCCAGACATACCGAGGCTGTCTGTAATGATTAATCCGTCAAAATCCATCTCTTCACGGAGCAATCCTGTTAGGATTGGTTTGGAAAGGGTTGCAGGAAGTCCTGAGTCATCAAGAGCAGGTACAACGATATGACCAGTCATAATCGCATCAATGCCAGCTCCAATGGCTTTTTTAAACGGTTTTAAATCTACATTTTGAAGTGTCTTTAAATCGTGATTAATAATCGGCAGCCCATAGTGTGAGTCTACGGCTGTATCACCGTGTCCAGGGAAATGTTTCGCTGTTGCAATGACATTATCTTTCTGATAGGCATTTATTTGAGCAACCGTCATGTCGGAAACGAGCTTAGGATCTTCACTGAAGGAACGTACACCAATAACAGGGTTCTCAGGATTGATGTTAACATCTGCTACAGGACCGAAATTCATATTAACTCCTATGCCTTTCAATTCGGTTCCTAAAATGGCAGCTGATTTTGCTGCATAATCAAGAGATTGAGTTGCGCCAAGAGCCATGTTCCCTGGTAACACTGTACCTGGACTTGTTAATCTTTGTACAATTCCGCCTTCTTGATCTGTAGAAACAAAGAGAGGAATGGGCATCCGCTGATCCATAGCAATTTTCTGTATACCGTTCGAAAGTGAGTTAACTTGTGAGGCATCTAGTGGAATAGGAATATTGTCTGTCCAGTTGAAATAAATTACTCCGCCAATATGATATTTTTCGATTACTTCTTTAAAATTCTTTCCCCCTCGCTTCTTTTCAAGATTCTTTAGTTCATAAGCTGGGTCTGTTGGTGTTTTACCGTATACATGTACAATAAAAAGCTGTCCAATTTTCTCTTCAAGAGTCATGTGGTTAAGCTTACTTCGAATCCAGCCTTCCTTTGCTTCACCTTCTTCCCAGCCAGGTCGAGTTGGGTCATCCCAATTTGCAAATGCGTTAAATGGTAAAATAAATAGGACAATCAGGATAGTAGTCACGAATGAATAAAATCGGCTTTTTTTCAAAATTAGTTCCCCCTTTTATGGTTTATTTCCACGAACAAGCGTAATTTCTGACATAACAGGAAGATGATCGGAAGCTAATGTTTCAATTATATCTGTAGATTTAACTTCCATTACCGGTGTAGAAAAAATATAGTCGATTCTCTTTGATGGCTGATGAGCAGGGAATGTTAATCCAGGTTCCTCGTGTATTGCTGACCATGGTATGAAAAAACCAGTAGAATTCAAATGGAAACATTATCAGCCTGACATTATTTTATTAACGGTAAGATGGTACCTATGGTACAGCCTCAGTTTTCGTGATTTGGTGGAAATGATGGAGGAAAATCCATGGCTCACACAACGATTATGCATTGGGTACATCAATATGGACCTGAATTAGATGAACGAGTACGGCGTCATCTTCAGTCAATCAATGATTCCTGGAGAGTCGATGAAACCTATGTGAAAGTCAAAGGTCAATGGCTGTATCTGTATCGTGCCGTTGATTCAGAAGGGAATACCATTGATTTTTATCTAAGTAAAGCAAGAAATAAACAAGCAGCCAAGCGCTTTTTTAAGAAAGCCTTGGCTGCTTTTCATGTTTCAAAACCTCGGGTGATAACAGTCGATAAAAATCCTGCTTATCCCGTAGCTATTCAACAATTAAAAGAAGAGAAAAGGATATCTGAAGTCATACAGGTTCGTCAAATCCGATATCTCAACAACATCGTAGAACAAGACCACCGTTTCATAAAGAGATGAGTCCGTTCTATGTTGGGTTTTAAGTCATTTGAAACAGCCACTCATATCATAAGTGGTATAGAGGCTATGCATATCGTCAAAAAAGGGCAGGCCAATCAAGGGGTGAAGTCTGCCCGAAATCAGAAACAATTTATACACCACTTGTTTGGATTAGCTTCATAAGTAATCAATTTAGAGGGAACAGATAATCCATGTTTCTAGTGAGTGTTTTTTGCACCAGAACCTTAAAAAAAGTGCAAAATAAATATAAAAGTTACATTCATGTTCATCCTCTCCTCTACCAAACGCTGCATCAAAAACGATTCAAGACGAATATTGTTACAAATGATATTGTTACATATTTTTGTTACGTTTATTATGCAAGTTAACTAGTCTGAAAGTTTATTATTAAATCGTGTAACAATAACGTTCGTTTTTGTTACAACAAGAGTTAAAAAAACAGGACCGATCCGAATCAAAAACCGTCCGCAAACGTGGTCGCGATTTAGTGAACGTTCGTAAAATAAAAACGGAATTTTTACGGACATTCAAAACGTTGATTTTACGTTACAATTTAGCCCGTTCGCAAAAGTGTACTTTTGTGAACGCATTTAGAAGATTTATATTCTCATAAGATTTTATCGCAGAACACCTAGTCGAGTAGAAGGGAGCCTTTCTACCTTGCGGTAAATTGTACTCCTCCCCCCTCACAGAACCGTGCTTGCGCTATTAACGCACACGGCTCCTCCAAATTATCATTTACAGAATGTGGCTAATTTCTTTTCTTAAATCATAAATATTCACTTTGATTCTTGGTAAAGGTAGTGGAAATTTCTTAAGAAAGAGCCTAAATTTATCCCAAGTAAAGGATTTCCTTTGGCTTCTTCTGTTTAGCCATTTAAATAGTAAGCACTCGATTTTCTCTTTAAAGTTGTTAACAGTTTGGGTATTATCTGTGATGCAATAATAGTTGTAATAACCTATTAGTGAGCGTTTAAATCTATCCATAATCATATGAATATCTTTATTCCTATTATTCTTCAGCCATTCTTTAGTTTCTTTTAGTTTGCCCTGGACTTTCCTTTTGCTGGTTTTCCGCTTTACTCGAAACTTCCCGTGTTTACTTACACCACAATAGTGTGTAAATCCAAGGAAATCGAAGGTATCCGGTTTGCCAATCCCCTCACGTTTTGCATTCTTTTCCGCAAACCGTCCGAAGGGAATTATTTTAGTTTTATCCTCGGCTATATCCAAGTTAAATTTCTTTAATCTCGCTTTTAATGAATGGAAGAATTTCTGGGCTTCACTTTTATTCTGAAAACAACAGACAAGGCAAGTAGACCACTGGAACTTCCCCAGTAGCCCCTCTCAGAACCGGACGTGAACCTCTCAGCTCATCCGGCTCCCATTATTCAGCCGTAGGCTTAATACCTAATTCCCAATGTTTAAAGAACTTGGGATTTTGATTTGCAATTCTACCTAAGAAATATTCTGCTCTTTTCTTGTGACGCGCTAACCTTTTGTATTTCTTCCTTGCCCACATTATTAAGGCTTTGTTGATGTGCCTTAATGTTGAGTACATTTCGGATTTGTAGAACTTGCCATAGAAGTTTACCCAGCCTATTATCTTTGAGTTAAACATATTGGATAGGTCCGAAAGGTCCTTTTCTGCTTTCAACTGTAATTTCCAGTCCCTTACTTCTTGCCGAATTGATTTCTTAGATTTGTTACTAATCGCAGGTGTAAAGTTGATAAAATGCTTTCCCCATCTATTCTTAGAACGTCTTGGTCTGAACGTATATCCTAGAAAATCAAACGAAATATTTTCGTGATATTCTTTCCTATCTTCATCTTTACAATATACAATTCTTGTTTTGGTTGGATGTAGTTCAAGCTTACATTCGTTCATCCTATTGTTTAATGAATCAAGCAATCTAACTGCTTCAGCTTCTGACTTGCAGTGAATGACTGCATCATCTGCATATCTTGCAAATGGATTATTAGGATGATTAATTGTCATCCATTTATCAAATGTGTAGTGTAGAAATAGGTTCGCAAGAACTGGACTTATGACTCCACCTTGCGGTGTGCCAGCGCTACGTTCTTTTACACCTTCTTTAGTTTGAAAAGGTGCCTTTAGCCATCTTTCAATATATAGCTTTACCCATTTAATATTAGTGTGCTTTTCCACTGCTTTCATTAATAACCCATGATCAATATTGTCGAATAAGCCTTTAATATCGAATTCTAGAACCCAGATGTATTTCCAACACCTTTTGCGGGTTATCTCTAACGCTTGGATGGCGCTTTTATTAGGTCTGTAACCATAAGAATCCTTATGAAAGTAAGGTTCCACCGAGGGTTCAAAATACAGTTTCACAACCATTTGTGCAATTCTATCTGTAACAGTTGGAATTCCTAGTGTTCTGGTGCCACCAGCTTTCTTTGGAATATCTACGGCTTTAACAGCTGGAGGGAAGTAACTTCCCGAAGACATTCTGTTCCATAGTTTATAGAGATTATCCTTTAGGTTCAGTTCGAATTCTTCTATTGACTCTTCATCAATTCCTGCTGACCCTTTGTTTGCTTTCACTCTTAGAAAGGCTTCATAAACCACCTTTTTAGATATAGCATATGACTTTGTTTTATTCATAAGTTCCTCCCACTAAGATGGTTGACTTGCTAATAAAACTGAATAATATAACCCCTTTGCTCCACCTCCGTTAGGAGGTTTCTTTGCTACTACGAGTTATTCCGCCCCTATACATGGCATTGGTACTCTGATTCTTGTGGGTCTTCCACTTGAATTTCTCCCTTTACATCCATGTCGTAGGTTCCCACGTTCCACACTCAAGCCTATATTAAGTTCACGCCGCCTTTATACCGGTCACCGAACGGACAGTAAACAGGTTTCCTCCGAACTTATCCTGAGTTAACGACTCCCCCTCAGTTTTGATGACGTCCCTACGCTTTCGATACTTCCTCAGCGGTTCAATGGTTTTCGTCTCCTTAATATGTACCTGACAAAGTCCTGCTCTGCCTTTTCCTTAACGCTCAATACCATAGCTTTTGACTACAGCACCTTAAGGTGGTTTGCAATCTCTACCTGTATAGCGATTGCGAGAGGCCTACTCTCATCTTAAGTGCAGCATAGCTTTCTAATGTGCTTACGCACACTTTAGTTGCTTTCGTGGCACACAATCATCTGCGTATCTCACTATAAATGCCTGACCTTTACATTGTTTCCTAACCACTTTTTCAAACCATAGATCAAGAACGTAATGGAGATAGACATTGGCTAATATCGGAGATATCACTCCACCTTGCGGTGTACCACTGTCTGTCTTGTATTTCTTACCTTCTTCCATGTATCCACCTTTAAGAAACCTGCTGATTATTCTCAGTAGGTTAGGGTCAGTGATTCGGAGTTTCAAGAATTCCAACATCCATTTGTGGTCAACGTTATCGAAGAAGCCTTTAATATCTACATCTACTACATAACTTACTGCTCTCTTTTCAATATAATGATTCAGTATTTTCAGCGCATCGTGGCAGTTTCTATTTGGACGGAACCCAAATGAGCAGTCTAAAAAATCATTTTCATAGATGGCATTTAGTATTTTCGTGATGCCTTTTTGAACAATTTTATCTTCATGTTCCGGTATTCCCAATGGTCTCATTTTGTTTGAGTTGAACTTTGGGATATACATTCGTCTTACTGGAACAGGTCGATAACTTTTGCTTTTAAGTCTACTTACTAAGTCCTCTATGTTTTCTTTCAAGCTGTCACTGTATTGTTCTTTTGTCGTTCCATTAATACCAGTTGCCTTTTTATTAGGCAGTTCATGATGACACTGAGTTAGGAATTGCGTATTCAATAAATGCGCAAGAGATGTGAATTTCATTTTAGGCTCGGATTTTGCTAATTCTGCTATCCTTAGTAGTTTTGTTTCCATTTATTATTCCTACCTCTGTGTGTAGTAAATGTGTCCCTAGTAAGGGTGATAACTGGTAGCTAGCCTTCCCTCCATCGGCATTACCCAACTTCATTGGTACTACGCTGCTATCCGACTCCCTACAATCGGCATTTGGTTTCCTTGCTTGTTATCACTTGTAGACCATACTCTTCAATAGAAAAGACCGGTAGGGTCTCCCGAGTTGCCGTATCATATCGGTGTGTAACGTGCCAAGGTCTCTGACTCCAGAGAGGTCTTACCCTTCTTGCCTTTGACGAAGGATAAAATGTAGCTTTCTGCACGCAGGTAAGGCATCAGCCCTCTCGATTTACTAACGTTTATGGAGCTCAATCCCTTCAACCATTTGGCTTTCGGCCCGCCACCTAACTGTCTACGCTTAAAGACTAAAGTTACCTTTAGCCCTCCAAGACTCGCTACGAGCGAATGGCTAGTTCTTACTCGGCGGGAATCCCACCCGCTATATGATACGACCTAGGCTCGGCCGCACACCTGCTCCGTATGTACCATCTAACGGTTAATAAAATAATATCCGGTTGATAATGTTTCCACTTGAATAGATTTTCCTTTGCCATACTGATCATCACGTCCTTTTTTAGAGTACTAGTATCAGTATGTCCAAGTTTGGGAGGTTACTTGCAGATATTGAAGTTTTTGCACCAGATCCCTATAAAGTGCTCTTATGACTAAACGTAAAAAAACCACCAGCACTAGCTAGTGGCAAATTATTATAACTTAACCTTGTATTAGTTTTTATTTTAAACTTAATTCACTTAGTATACTATCCAATGTAGCCCCTTTATATTTGGTTTTAGCTTTTGGCGCATCTGTTAATGTAGGATTACTGATTTGATAATTTTTCTTTATAAAATACATATCTTTACTATCCACTTTCTTATCAAAGTTTAAATCTGAAGATGGATTATTGGTGCCCCAATTTTTTAGCATCTCGATGGCATCTAGAACATCGATGACATTATCTTTATTCACATCTCCAGCCAGAGACAATTCTAATGGATCGCGGATGTATTTTCCAACCAATTCACCACGAACGTCATCAGATAAAAATTCCAATGATCTATACATCGTAAAATGTCCAGGAACATCTACCATAATCGTATGTGGATTTGGATCAACTTTAATGCCATCAAACTCATATACGCCGCTACTCGATAGTGTTGGTACTGCATCAAGGACTGTTTTTCCATCATATGATGTTAAAGTTATTTTCGCTCCAAGTGTTCTGTAGTCAATGCCTATAATCGATTGACCTGTTACCGGATCTTTTGCTCCTTCTGCCTGTACTGAACTTACGAATCTAGTGACTTTTGGTTTTACATCATAAAGGTCTGCAAAAGAGTAAATATCTTTCGTTTCTACATTTGATTGGTCAATGGAGCTTGCACTCTCTACGTAGAAGGCTTCTCTATGAGTATAGCCTTTATCAAGTGTTCTTAAGTCGAAGTTAAATAATTTTAGATCTTCAGGTAATGTTTTATTACCTAAATACGTAAACGTAAAGGTATATGCTGTCATATAAGAATACTTTGTAGGTGCAGCTGTTACGGTCACTTGAGCGTCACCATATTGTTTAACCGCATCATTTAGAGTAACGTTTTCAATTGTTGCTTGAGTATTTACTACTTGCAACGTCATTTTGGTTGTTTTTAAATTATTGATATTATTGGAACGAACGGAATAGTTGATCGTATCGCCAGTCGTAACCGCTTGTTTATTAGCTTTCAAATAATAATAAGGTGTTGTATTCTTCGTGAAGACGATCCTTCTTTCAACAGGTGCATTACCTGCATTGTCCAGCCCAAGAAACATAACTGGAAGGATTTTGAATTGGTTTGATACTAAAATTTTATCAGTATAGTCACCATTAGTATCTGTTTGAACTGCTCTCGTAGGGAAACCATTGTAGTAAGGAACTACTGCAAACCTTCCATCTACAGGTATACCGTAGCTCTGCGCTTCTTTCATCTCTGGATCGTCTACATGGACTTTAAAGTCATATAAAAATTGTCCTTTTGAATCTAGCTGACTATCACTATATTCAATTACCTTCTGGTCTAATGAGTCAAAGCTTGTCGTTACATTTGGTACTCCATGATCGAGCATAATATCTTTTGATGCTATGAAAGTATCTCCCTTTTCATTTTTTCCTACTAGTTTTACAATATAATGACCTGGTTTTAATGTCTTCCAGTCCTTGCTGATTGGATTTTTCTTATCACCAGTAAATGGATAGTAAGTATAACCGATCAATGTTCTAATTCGATACGATGTATTTTCATCCATTGCAGCGGTATTGAATGCACCCACAAAACCTAAGTCTTTTCCTGTCTTTGGATCAGAAATAATAACATCCAACGTTTTCATATATGATTTGATTGATACTTCTCCGGCTATAAAAGGTATAGGATTTCCAGCCGCTGTTTTGATCGCTGTAAAAATAGGGTTTAAGAGATTAAATTTATCAATTCCTTCATTTACTACTCGACCGCCAAACGGAATTTGGTATTGTTCTGATGGATTATCATTGTTCGTAAATACAATATTTCCTTCATACATTCCTTTTTCTGCTGTTTTTGGAATGTGTAAATCAAATTTGATCTTTCTAACACTATTGCCCTTAACTTTTACGGTTGCTGGACCTTCTAATGTCACATTGTTTTGTGCAGCATCTTTTGATCCTCTTAATCCCGTTTGGAAATTAACCTCTACATTAAAAGTTTTATCTTGTTTGGAAAAACTCTTTACTTTAATGTGACGGGAATCCTTAATATCTTTATCTTTAAAACCATAGGTTCCAAAGCTCATGGCGCCTGTTATATCATCCAAGGATTTATCTTTTCCATTTAGGTTAATAGGTGTTTTGTCCATCACTGCAAACTCAACACTTGAGTGAACCGCTTCATACGCATCGATTCGACCGCTTCCTATTTCAAAAACACTATAATCCTTTGAAAGAGGATCTGCCGTATTCATTAGAATCGTCTTAACATCTGCTGGCTGAAGGTCCTTATTGGATTGAAGCATTAATGCGGATACACCTGCCACATATGGTGAAGACATGGATGTTCCTGATAAGCGTTGGTATGCAAATTTATAGTCCTCCGGTTTGGTACCATCAGCATTTTTATTATTCATATAAAATGGCACGGTTGAAAGAATGGAAACTCCAGGTCCAGTTATTTCCGGTTTGATATCAGTATTAGCTCGAGATGGACCTCTTGAGCTAAATCCTGCAAGTTCATCTCCGGCCGTTTTTACCTTTGTAAAGTCACCAAAAGTGAAATTGGCATTACCAGCTTGCATAGCTGCTAAAATGGCATTACCTTCCGCATTTGATACAGAAAACGCTGGAATCGCGTCCATCGATTCTCCTAAATAGGCCTGAATCGCCCCTTCTGCCTGATTGGCTTCATCATTATACATAATGACTGCTGCGGCACCATTTGCTTTTGCATTTTTGATTTTATCAATTAAGGCAATGGATCCCCTCTTTATGAATGCAATGTTTCCTCTTACATCTTTCCCAGTAAAATCATCTGGATTACCTAGATTAACATCTACAAGTTTATAGGTTTTTCCTTTTAATTGCGTTAAATCATCCGCATAGTTTTTTGCCAGCTGTCTTAACGAATAATTTTTTTCATTTTGGATGCCTGAATATTGATAAACATCTATTGCGATCGATGATGCACCAACGGTAAAAGCCAATGCTGCCGCTCCTGGTGAACCAAGTGTATACATCTTGTCACCGCTATTTCCAGCTGATACAACCGCTGTTACTCCATGAAGGACGGCATTGTTTACTGCCATGGAAGTTGGAAAATTGGGATCATTAATAGCGGCACCTAGTGACATGTTGATGACATCCATATCGTCTTGAACAGCTCGGTCTATTGCTGCAATAATGGCATCACTTGACCCGCTGCCGTATGGCCCAAGTACACGATAAGCATAAATATCGGCTTCAGGTGCAGCACCTGTCATTTTATACTCACTATTAGCAACTCCACGGCCCCCAATGATTCCTGCCACATGCGTACCATGTTCTGTATAATATGTCGAGCTTCCTTGCTTTTCAAGTTTACCGGATTTTTTCCATTCTGCGTAGGTTGTTTCCATCGGATCCTTATCATTATTGACGAAATCATATCCGCCTTTATAAGCATCCTTTAAGTCAGGATGATTATAATCGATTCCTGTATCTAGAACACCAACCTTAATTCCTTTACCAGTAATACCTTCTGAATGTAAACGATCTAGGCCATCATATGGTGTGTAATTCGCAACCGTGATTTGATCTCCTTTTTCTTGTCCATTGCCTTCAACTTGAATAGGAGGTTCAACGGAAAATGTTTCGTTACTCCAAACCGCTTTAACTGCATTTGATTTTAATAGATTTTCAATTTGGTTTGCAGGCAGACTAATTGAAACACCATTGAAAGCATGCTTATAATAACGTTTAAATTTAACATCTACCTTTTTATTATTTTTACCCTTTAATTGTTGAATATCTTTGTTAAAGGTTTCATGGTCCTGAGTTACTAAGTCGGCTGCTTCAGTTTCAGATAATGGTTGACCTTGTGTTCCTGCAACAACTTGTGCAACCTTTTTCGGCTTATTCTTAAATTCAACAATGACATTAGTTAAGTCCAAAGAAGTTAAATCGATATCGGAAGAAAGTTGTAACCCAGTTTTTTCATTCGTTGAAATCTGCTTAAGAGCTGCTCTTTGTTCTGGTGTTAAGCTGCCTAATATCTCCTCCGCCTTCGAATAACTAACAGCACTAGCAGCCTTTGGAACATACGGTATTTGTCCCATAGAACTTAATATAAAGCTACATGATAGGGCTGCTATAGTTAAGTTTTTTACAATCTTGCTTTTGATAGCTTTTTTTACCAAGTTTTTTTCCTCCCAATCCCTTTTTTACATATGTAAGTATTTAATGCAACACGAAAGAATGATTCTAAAAAGGTTCAAGTATTTATAGCCTACATTTACTTTCGTTAATTGCTATTAATTGTTACCTATGCATTTCCCATTATAATAAATATTTAAAATATTATAAATTGGGGGAAATTTCCGATTTTTATAATGACAATTTTCTTAATATTTATTAAAAAAATATTTTTACTTTGACGAAATTAGCGAAGATCTATTAGATAAATTCGGGGGAAATGTCCTTTTTGTTGGAAATTGTATTTTTTTCAGATTGTAATCCTGCTAAAAATGGGGGGAATTGACCCCCTAATTCCTGACACCGGCTTAAATATGCTCGCTTATTCTTAGTTTTTCATTTTTGCTGAATTCCTTCTTCACTTTATACCGAGTATAGATGACTCCACTGCAGCGTCAAGCTCAAACCTCTTGACCCTTCCGTTCCATCATTTTAAGGGTCGGTAGGTGAAGAAGGAGCTTCTCTGCCTGATTACAGGCTTATTGCCATTTCTTCAGGGAAACCAATATCTTTGTACTTCTCATGGAACTTAACGGGTGAGAAAACGATCCATTAACAAAGGGAGGGAAACCAGAATTGGCGGATCATCCAGCCGATGAGGATAATGCATAACTTGTTGATGTGGAACAATGGAATAGGGTTCGACGATGATCGACTCCTTCGACCGGGTGCGTAAAGTTGTACACGGAAGTAGAATATCCGTGGATTGCATTCCCCAGGAGACCGATGTTGCCATCAGATAATACGTACCCGGTTTGACATTATTTAAACAAAATTCCCCCAAAGATGAAAGCACCGTTCCATACAGGGGTAATCCAATTGTTTGGATTAGCTTCATAAGCTAGCAATTTAAGGAAATTGACACTTTATGTTTCTATCGAGTATTTTTTGCACCAGAACCGGGCTAAGGCCAATTAAACTTGTTTATGATCACTTTGGGGACAAACCCAAAAAGCTGATTACTGGCTTTTTTTAATGGCTTCTAAATCTGCCATTATTTTTGGAAATTCTCTATCGAGTTTATAGAAGTACAAAATCATCAGACCTATGATCGTAGAGATAAATGGTGCATATACAATCAAAAAGATAAGCATATTGATTGCGGAGTCTGTCTGTGCAGCAGCAGTACCTGAATAAGCCGCAGCCGCTTGTGCCTCTGTTCCTCAGTTGAAAAAGTTAAGCCAGCTAGAGTAGCGAGAGAAAGAACTAAAGCTTTATGGTTCATTTGTAAATAACCTCCAATTATTTTATTTTTCCACAATATGACTTTACCATATTTTTCAATTATTTTTACTATATATCCCAAATATAGCGAAAATAGTAAATTTGTTCCTACTTAATAGAATTTTCAAATAAAATAAGCCCTGAGTTTTCAAACTCAGGGCTTATTTTATCGTTGCGGAAAATGTTGACGCTACCCCATAAAGGGACCATCCTTTACTTTGGAACACTTGTTTCTATATGATAGTTATAGATTTATTAGCTGGAAGAGGGGGTATTGCTTGATGAAAAACCATCACATTAAATTTGAGGGAAAGTGTCTTTAACAATGAGGCAGAAGCTAAAATGTATGTAATGAAGGATGAAGAAATAGAGCCTGCCCTTTATGTCTTTTCAATTCCGTTGCTTACCTTCTCCTGGAGTGCCCATGATGAAACAGATTTAGAAAGCTTTTACCCGGTAAGTGTTTTTGGTGATCAGCAGAAGGATCAAAAGCTGCTATTGGAAATGAAGCGTGGTTTAAAATTATGTCGCGATCTCCAGCCTGTTTTCTAGAACTATTTTGATTCTTGAACTAAACTAAACATTTAATATCAGGTTCCTGGTTGTGACTTTTAGGGATAAATTGCACACTTTTTAAATGCTATTTTGCACTATAAGGGGTCCCGGTAGCAAAACGCGGAAAACATACGTTAATTAGACTATCATAAAGAGAGGATAGTTCGTTCAATATATGAGCGAATATCCTCTCTATTTCTATAAATCAGAAAGATAAACAAGATCTTATAAATCTTATTTAATAAGTTTAATATAATCCTATGTTTAAGTTATTGGAGGAGGACGAATGAAGGTTCAAGAAGTGAAGTTGGATGAAAACAAAAGGAGATATTTATTACTCGACTCGGATGGTATTCCTGTAATGCCAGTGGCAAAGTACCTCAAATATTTAGATAACACTGGAAAGAGTAGCAATACTCAAAAGACGTACTGTTATGCATTGAAACAGTATTTTGATTACTTAGAGGAAATTGACAAGGATTATATAGAGATCATCTTACAGGACCTAGCAGAGTTTATCGGATGGTTGCGGAATCCATATAGTAGCCATAAAGTTACTCCTTTTAAAGAGATGAGGTAAAAGAAGACAGAGAGAACAGTAAACCTTACGGTTACAACAAAATATTACTTTTCAAACCATGTAACATAAATGGTCGTTTTTGTTACGGTTAGTAGATTATACACGTTTTCATCATGAGTAAATCCAATTTAGGGATTTCTTAATTTTAAGCGAACATTTAAAGTGTTTTATAACATAAAATAGACAATAAGGAGTAGACATCATTAATGTCTACTCCTTGAATAAAAAAGAAGAAGGAGAAAATAAATGACTCTAAATATAAATAGAGTATTCCCACGTAATTGGTATGCTGTGAGTTATTCTAAGGATTTAAAAAAGATTCCAGTAAAGAAAAGAGTTGCTGGCAAAGATTTTGTGTTATATCGGGATGAAAAGGGCGAAGTCCAAGCGTTATCACCTTATTGTCCACATCGTGGTGCTGACTTATCGCTTGGAAAAGTAGTAAATGGTACACTAGTCTGTCCCTACCATGGTTGGGAATTCACTGGTTGTGGTAATTGTATAAGAATTCCATCCCAACCCAATAAACCTATCCCCAAATTTGCTCATACCATGTCATACCCTGTAAAAGAAAAGATTGGTTTGATTTGGGTATATCCTGACAATGAGGAAACTCCACCAGAATGGAAAACTTTTCATGTAATGGACAATGCTCCTTTTAAACTCTCTTCCTTCCAATCCACTTGGAATGCACACTTTACTCGATCAATTGAATCTGTTCTGGATATTGCTCACCTTGCTTATGTACATAAAAAAACTATTGGCAGAAAAACAAAAGCTGAATCAACCAATTATAAGCTGGAGGGGACACTGGATCAGTTTTTATTCTCAAACGGTGATGCTTACCTCGAATACAAATTTCCACATCAATGGATGCTGCACAGTGGAAAACAGGAGAATGAGTCATTTATTCAGTACATTACGTTTACACCAATTGATGAAGAGGAAACCTTAATCATGGGTTATGCAGGAAGAACATTTTTAAAGAAATTCCCTTTATTAGACCAAGTCTTAGCTAGATTTAGTCTAAAAGTACTAAAAGAGGATCAAATTATTGTAGAAAGCCAACATCCTAGGCCCATACCGGAAGCTTTAAAAATGGAAGCCCATGTCTATGCGGATATGGCTCAGGTTCAGTTTAGAAAGCGTTGGTTTCAGTTTATACAAAGTGAGTCTTGTTTTTCACTTGATTAAGGGTACGTAACTAAATATTAAATAAACGGGTAGCGTCAGAAAAATGAACTTATCGTTATAAATTGACAAATCCTGACGCTATCCCATCTATTTAATGTGAGCAAAAACGCCAATCCCTAAACAGTTCAAGAGATTGGCGTTTGTTCATTTTTTTACGGTTTATATAGAATTTTATACATCTTTGATGAATCAACGTTCTGAGCTTCTTCAGAATCCTGTTAACTACATAAAAAAAGTAGGATTAAAATTCCTTCTGTTTCTGCATCTATAATTATAAATTAAAAGAAAAGTGGATTTACAATAAGGGAGACGCTTTCTAACTGCCCCTAAGTCATTGGGATCACTCGTTTTCTAACGACATGGTTGCTGAAGAAAAAGTAGACGTGATGATTACCGACAGCATGGTGACATCCGGCTGGTCAATCGCTTCCAAGCATGTATATTTCTCCTTATCTTCCTGTCGGATTAAAGGAGCCTTTCTAAGCTACGATATACCGTAAAGCAGATTCTGAATAAGAGGTTGCAATTAAACACCGTCTAGTTAACTGGACGGTGTTTTGTGTGATTATAAAGGACTTTCGGAAAGTATTTTTCTGCACTAATAAAATTTCAGCCCTCTCGAACTACAATCATTATGGAGCTCAATCCCTTCAACCATTAGGCTTTCGGCCCGCCACCTCACTGTCTACGCTTAAAACTATTAAAATCCTGACTGTTTTTTGCCAACTGCAATTACCTTTTGAATTTGTCATAGAGAGCTTGTCATAGTTATACCCATTAGAAAGAAGGTAATTATGATAAAGGAGCGAAAATATGATTCTCTCAAAATTTGCAGACGAACTCCCCATTCCCCCTATATTAATACCTCAATGGAAAGATCAGTATTATACGTATTATGAAGTGAATATGACAGAATTTAAGCAATCACTCCACAGTGAGTTAAATGATACAACGGTCTGGGGGTACGAAGGCAGCTACCCAGGACCTACTATTCAAGTAGAAAGTGGAGAAAAAGTTTTTATTAAATGGATCAACAATCTCCCAGATAAGCATCTTTTACCTATAGACTATACGGTACACGGTGCACATAGGGACGTACCGGAAGTTCGAACCGTGGTACATGTGCACGGTGCTTGTGTTGAATGGGAAAGCGATGGGTACCCAGAGGCTTGGTTTACAAAGGGATTTAAACAAGTTGGACGATATTTCAATAAGCAAGTATACCAATATAATAATTGCAATCATGCTTGTACACTCTGGTATCATGACCATGCGCTCGGTATCTCTAGGCTAAATATCTATGCTGGATTGGCAGGGTTCTATCTCATCAGAGATCAAAGGGAACGATTAATGAATTTACCTAGTGGTAAATATGAGGTCCCTCTTATGCTACCTTTTAATCTTTTACTTTTTTAGCCCTTTGATCACAGCATCAAATAAAAACCTCTGTTCATTTTGCAGTGAAAAAGCACCTTTATTGATGCCCCAGTCATATAGAATTCCTCTTATGCTGCGGGCGAAGATATTAACCATTTCCGGAGTGGAAAGGTTCCTGCGGAGTTCCCCATCCCTTTTTCCTTCATCACATAACTTTCCAAGGATTTGATAAAGCGGTCTATCAGGTATTAAAAAAAAGCTATCAGCTTCTACATTGAGCTCATGCTCATAAATAGTTCTTATAACGTCCCAGCCGAGATTGGCCTCAATATATTCCATCTGTTTAAAGAAAAACCATCGCAGTTTTTCCTCTGCAGAGTTGAACAAATGAAATTGCGGCTCTAATTCTTGAACATAATAATGGTCCACTTCCTGAAATTTTTCAAAGAATATATCATGTTTGCTTTTAAAATGATTGTAAAATGCGCCTTTGGATGTTTGGGATTTTTCAATAATCTCATCGACTGTTACATTGCTGAAGCTCTTCTCTTGAAAAAGCTCCAATGCCACATTTAAAATTCTTTTCTTTGTCTCTAATGCTTGCAGCTGCCTTTTATTCACCCGACAATCACCTCTTTTCAGAAAATTAAAAATAAAATTAACGATTAGACTGCGGTTTGTAAAACTACACTCATAGACTATAGTTTATATATTCTCAAGTGTTTGCAGCTTCGTCAACCTATTTTTCTTTAAAATGTAAGCGCTTCATTACAAGAGAGTTACCAAGTCATAGTTCCAGATTAAAAGAAGGAGGATTTAGATGTTAAGATCCGTTTCACAAAGCTTTAAAGTTGGTGTTGAAAAGTACTTACCGAATGCATTTATTTTTGCCTTGCTGAGCGCCCAGCGGATAATGATTATCTAGACTCGCTGCAAAAAAGATTTTATTCACTAAGAAAGTACACGCCGACACTATTAAGGGTAATGGAATTTCATTCTACGAAGGCAAATGAACCACTTTTACAGGCTGCCGAGATCATACGGGGAATGAACGAATCCGGCAAGCGAAAAGTACCCGATGACTTACCTGTGGATTTTATTTCAAATCGCTGGAAAAAGTACTTATATGAGGATGATGGTACAACAATCACGACCCTTTTGTAAAAGAGTACAAAATTCTTCTAATATCTCATATCATATTTTTACTTTCGACGCTAAGTTTTGACACCTCCCATCGCCTTGATAATTCAGTACTTTAAAAAAACAGTGTCGAAACTTTGAGTTATGAATAAAGGGTAGCGTTGGAAAACTCCCAGACGCTACCCCAGAAAAAGCAGGAGACTTTCACACCATAAGATTCTCAGCCTTGACGGCTGCTCCACCTCACTGTCTACGCTTAAAAACTAAAGTTACCTTTAGTCCTCCAAGACTCGTTACGTGCGAATGGCTAGTTCTTACTCGACGGGAATCCCACCTGTTATATGATACGACCTTGCTCAGCCGCAGAAGCGCCCATTTGCTGAAGATCAATAATAATTGTGATATTTAGTTTTTCATACAGGTAAGTTAATCAGAAGGAATAGAGGTATTTGCGTTAATATAGCCAGTACCGTATATATTGTCCTCTTTATCTCTCCATAAATCTGCACCATTTTTAAGTAAGTCCTTTACTTGTTGAGGTGAAAGAGTAGGATCTTGCTGTTTAATTAAAGCTGCTATTCCTGCACATATTGGTGTTGCCATCGAAGTGCCCGATAGAACAAAGTAATCATTCTCTACTCTGCTCGATTTTTGCAGTTTATCCAAATAGGAGTTAGGAGAACGTAAAGACACAATGTTTACACCAGGTGCTAAAATATCTGGTTTTGTCGTATTATATATTGTTGGTCCCCTGCTTGAAAAGCTGGCCACATCATCATCGCTTCTTGTCTCAGGTGTATTACGGTCGTCTAATGCTCCAACTGTAATTACTTGATCACTAATCCCCGGACTAGCTATTGTCCTTGCTTCTGGACCTTCATTTCCAGCTGCCACACAGACAACTATACCTGAAGCCCATGCTTCCTCTACTATTTTTACCATTGGATCACTATTTTCATCGTCAAATTGCTGTGCAGTACTGCCTAATGACATACTGATGATGTCAATTTTATTTTCAGGGTTATTTTCATTATATTGAATACACCACTCAACCCCATCCATGACCGTTTCTAAAGAACCTGAACCCAATTTATCTAACACTTTTACACCAATAAGATTCGCTTTTGGAGCTGGCCCTGCATATTTAGATGAAGAAGCAGCCCCATTTCCTGCTGCATCTCCTGCGCAGTGAGTTCCGTGACCATTATCATCGTAAGGATCTGGTCTGTTATTGATAAAATCTACAAAATTTATAATCCTTCCAGACAGATCCTGGTGTGAATAGATTCCTGTATCCACTATAGCAATGGTAACTCAATTTCCTGTTAAAGTAGTGTTATTTCTCACAACATTTTTTGCATTTGCAGAAGGTACGGCTACATTAAGCAGGGCCTTAACCTCCCTATTTAAATAGATTCTTCGGATATACTTACAGCTTGAAAGCATCTCTTCTAAACCGTTTGGAGTGACATTAGCACTACATCAGGAAACTCTTGGAAAATCTCGTTTCAATTTATTTAAGAAGTGATTATTCATTACTTTCTTTACCTCACTGCAGCCAGCCTTATAGCAGTCCTTTTCAAACTCAATAATAACAGAAAGCTTTTTTCCACGTTTAATAAAACCCTCAAACATGTTATGCAAAAAACACGGTGTCCATTTGAATGGCTTATAAAGATTTAGTATTTGTTCACGTAGTGGCTTTTCCAACCTATCAGCATGAACTCGTAACATTTGGACCATCGAAAACCCAAACAATGCTCATCAATCCTTTCATAGTTTTGATATAAATTATGAAATTTAGAAGATATGGGAACGGCACTTATCTTTTTAATTAAGAGGGTTCATCCGATTGCAAAACAAAGTCCCAAAGTATCACATGAATACTGTATACAAATCTAGTTAACCTAATTAAGCATTTTCGAAAGTAAGACAAAGAGCCAAATCCAATAGTACCAAAGGTTTGGCTCTTTGACGTTTTTTATCATTTAGGGGTCTATAGCAATGGAACAAAATCACGCAATTAGCATTAGCGGACATTTGATCCTACACATAAAAAGAAAGACTCTCCAATTTGGCATTCAAAAAATGGCGTTTTTGGCAGTATGTTTTTTGAATATAAAAAAGCTTGAAAATATGCAAAAAACGAATGAAAAATTGCATATTTTCAGCTTTTAATAATTTTGGATATTAAACAAAAGCGCCCTTTTGCGGAATATTGAAATTGCGAAAGAGCTTCAAAAATGGCTTCTCAGGAATTTAATTAAAGAATGTAACTTAATATCTATAGGTACATCCAATATTTTCCTGGTAGGCATTAAAAAAAGCAGGGTTATCCTTGTCTAAAGCATAACAAACAGAAGAGCTTCTTTAACAAACGGTAGTTTTTAATTGAAAACTGGTACGATAAAAAGAAGTGGGGAAATAGATGCAAATAAGATTAGCCAAGTTAGTTGACTTACAACGATTGTTGTATATAGAAGTAAAAAAGGAAATTGCTAGTGCTCAAGAAGAAAAGAAAAAAGGATTCTTTGCGAGATTTTTTAAATAAATCTTGTTGTGCTGGCCAAATTAGTCATAATGAACAAAAAAGCTCCAGTTCGCTTAACGTAGATTACACTTGTCCATAATGGTACTGCACGACCAATACCATCTACCAAGTGTAGAGCTACAAACGAAAGGAGCTAATTATTATGAAGGTTGTACAAAAATTCGTTGGTTTAGATGTCTCAAAGGAAATTTTTTATATCGAGAAGGATTGATTGTTTTCAGATTAATTAACAGCAGTCGTCATCATTTTTTTTGATTTCCATAGCTGTCAAAGTTACAGCTGTGGCACCTGTTAAAGCAATATTTGCTGGAAGAAAAGTTAAAATATTCATAGTAAGAAAATATTCAACTTCTCCGCATTTTGGATTCTCATCTACACACTTAAAATCGGTGGTAACAGGAGCAAATCCGGCTGTTATAGCAAGACCGGGTTGAACACCGTCTGTTGCAGGATCAGCATCGACAACTGCCAAACCAGTTATGTTAGAAGGCGACGAATCAATAAAGGAACAAAGTGGTACGGTTTTGTCGTTAGGAGTAGAAGGATTCCCTCTCCAAATTGTAAATCTAGCTTGTATTGCTCCAGAAAAAGAAAAGGTTCCAGTAGGACTCGCTAAAGGCACTGTCACAGTAAATGTTCCTGTCGGGCCCCAGTTTATTGCCGCATTCAATAAAACATGATCACACTTATCATCAATACAAAGGTCTGTATTGGCAAGAGGAATTAAAGAAACACCACCCCTGAAAGAACCATCTATGATCGGATTTTGGTTTTGGTTAAATTCATCGAAATCAAATTCAGTTAACAAACCTTTTTTATCATCATCCTTTTTGTTATCACTAAATTTATTATCGTGATAAAAACGGTGATGGTCATTAGGATAATGCTTATAGCTCTTGTCATAATCATAAAATGGACGTTCCATTAGATCACTCCTTATTATTTTAGTCACATTAGTATATTCAAGCTTGATAGTTAGACTTGTACGAATGATAGGGTAAGTTCGCCTTTTTTAATAGAATTAATAAAGACACTTTTTAATTTTTATCCCGGAATGTGAAATTGAAGTTTTCAGCTTTTGCATAGTACCATATTGTTTTAACGTTTCCCCTACCACATTTTTAAAGATTTTATGGAAATGAAAGGTAGATAAACCTGCTTTTTGAGAAACATCCTTCAGATTCAATTCCTCATTTGTAACACCACGATCTTCTCGAATTCAACTGAATAAATTTTATCTGTTCGAGATGCAGTTAAAAAATATAAATTGAAGAATTGTACTTAAAGTAACGGGGAGCGTTAGTGCAATAAAGATCAGCAAAAAAGGTTCCTGAACTATCCTTATATGGAGACCGTTTGAATAGAATAAACGGCAAAGCATAGAAGCAATAGAAAAAGGTTATTCATTATTCTTGCGTACATAGCTTTTACTGTAGCTTCAAAATAAAGAGTGATTAAAACCCATCTTCAATCCTATACTAACAGCAATAAAAACCGTTATTTTGAAAAAAAGTTTGAGTGAATAACAATTTTTTATAATAAAGTTTGACCATTTCTTGGTAGAATTTCAAGTCCTATATTTCTTCTTTCATTACTTTTGATTTCAAAATAAAAATACAGGATATTATAGTAATTCCTATACCACAAGTTATCATGATATTCGATATACCAAAATTAAAAACTAGCGCTATAGAAACGAAAGCATAAGATAGAGGAACTAATCCGTTAGTGAATGCACTTACAAGACTCATAACCCTTCCAATTTTATCTTTCTGACTTTTCTCTTGTATAGAAGTTACTAACATTACATTAATAAAAGAGGAAAGAGAACCCATTAGAATCAATAAAAGTACGCCATGCCATATCTTTTCTATTTGCCCTAGAAACGTAAGTAATACACCTAGTGTGCTTATCATTAATAGTATAGATAAACCCCTTTTTTTCTTAATGGTTAATACGCCTATAATTAATGCTCCTGTTAACATACCAACTTGGTATGAACTTTGTAGAAAGCTCATATCCAGAGCGCTCCCCTGAATCACCTTATCTACGATAAGAGGAATACCCATTAACAAAGGGCCAAAGAATAAAAAATTTATAATAATCAGAATCATCAAAACACCTTTTAGACTTTGCATACTTCTAACATATGTAATTCCTTCCTTTAAATCTGAAAAAGCTGACTTATTTATATGCTTTATATCTTCCTTCTCTTTTATAAAAAGAGAGAAAAAAAATGACATAAAGAGTAGTAGTGCTACGGAAAGAAACAAATGGATAAAAGATCCTTTGGTGAGAATTAACCCTCCGATCATCGGACCAGAAACCATTGCAATTTGATTTGAACTCTGTATCAATGAATTTGCTCGTATTAGCCCTTCTTTTGGGACCAAAATTGGAAGTAAAGATGTGTTAGCGGGAGAGAAGAAGGCATCCAGAATACCAAACATTAATGCAAAACCTACTAATGTCCATAATTCTAACCAACTCATGCTAAGGAAGAAAATCATAATAAGTACTATTAAAAATCTTATCAAACTCGAAATAAACATTATTTGTGACTTTTTAAACCTGTCTGCCAAAACACCACCTATTATCATAAATAAGACCCTTGGAATCATAGTTGCCATCATTACAATTCCAAGTGAAGCTTCCTTATTTAGCACAGTAATGATATACCACTGTTCTGCAAATAAATATGTGGATAATGACAAAAAAGATGCTGTACTAGATAACCATAAGAGTATAAATGGACGATTTTTTATCAATCCTACAAAATTGACCTTGTGATTAGATTCATCTAACACTTGTTGACTCTCCAATTAGATTCCTCCCTTAACTATTTATTGTTCTTATTGAATAGTGGTTCCTCTACTTGGAAGGCTGTTGTCATTATGTAATAAAGTTCTTTATTTTTATCATGAGAATCTTCATCCAATAGAGAATCCAATAAATCTCTATATTGGCGAGTAAACTCTAAAAATCTTTCTTTACTCAAGGAGAATTCTCTTTGGATAGACATATTCAACCACTCTTCTACATTTGATGAGTTCAATTCAAATGATTGCTCCGGTGCTGTTAGGACTCTTGTTTTAGCTCTGTTTATAACCTCTAAAAATGATTGCCTAGTAGCCTCTTTTGATTCAACATAACTAAGTAAATGATCAGCCGGAATAAAACCTCTAGCCACTGCTTGATAATATTTTAGAATGTTCCCACCCCTTTCTTCTTTCTTTACAAGCTTTATAATTCCGTGTTTTTCTAATTCCCTTAGATGATAAAGAATTTTAGCTCTAGAAAGATTTAATTCATTTGCAAGCATATGTCCTGTATGAGGTTGTTCCACTAAAAAAATCAGCATTTTTGTCCTAAGAGGGTCACTTATCGCTTTTAATTGATCATACGTTTCAATAATTAATATAGGTTTCTGATTCATCGACCATTCTCCTTTTTAACCGGTTAAATTTATTTAACTGTATTGTATATGTTTACTTTTCAGTTGTAAATATAAACTAAGATTTTTTATTCCGAAAGCCATTTTGTGTTATGATATGCGCTGTTAGATTGTGAAGCTTAACTATACATTCCAAAAAATGAAACTGCCCTATGGCTAAAGAAAAAAATCCTGCATAAACAGGATTTTTAATCAATCTTTATTTTAAATTATCAATCTTTGTTTCAAATGATCAATCTTTTTAATAAAACTACATTTACTCCTTTCCGTTCGCCTTGTAACCTATAATACTCAAGCACAAAGAGTTGTTACTTTCTTTTATCAGACGATTTTAGCGATGAGAAACTGAACGGCTCTCTTTTGCTTCGTCTTTCCGCTGCTGCCGAATAACCATTGGTTTATCTTTATCTTTTTTTATTTCCTCTATATACCACGACAGATAAGCGTCTGTTATGCAACTGGGAACGNTATACCACTGTTCTGCAAATAAATATGTGGATAATGACAAAAAAGATGCTGTACTAGATAACCATAAGAGTATAAATGCACGATTTTTTATCAATCCTACAAAATTGACCTTGTGATTAGATTCATCTAACACTTGTTGGCTCTCCAATTAGATTCCTCCCTTAACTATTTATTGTTCTTATTGAATAGAGGTTCCTCTACTTGGAAGGCTGTTGCCATTATGTAATAAAGTTCTTTATTTTTATCATGAGAATCTTCATCCAATAGAGAATCCAATAAATTNCTGCCGAATAAGGTTTTCAAGCACAAACATTTTGCGTGTGATTTTCTCATACTCCTTCCCCGTGTACTTTTCGCTTTCATTAAATTCTTCTGTTTGATTTTGCTTCCGTGCCTTATAAAAAGTATTCATGTAACGATACATATTTGTTCTTTCAGTTCGTGCATACCTAAGTAAACTAAGCAGCTCAAAAGTTGAAAATCTCATAAGTTCGGGTGTTGTTTTGTCCAAATAGACTTCTAGCGCAAAATCTCTAATTCTGACAGAAATACGTTCATGATTCCGCTGCACCTGACGAGGTCCTAATATCATGACGCAAAAATCACAATAATACTTTTCGTCCTGCTGGATCAGCTCACTTCCACAATAGGGACAAGTAATGACATTATGCTCGGTCATATAAGATAATCTCCTTTCATCAGTTCAAAGGTTTGATAGGCAGCCGCCTTCTATAAAGAAGGCGGCAAAGTCTGTTGTGCTTGTGATTTTATATGTTACTTTTTCTTTATTCTTCGTCTGATTCATCTTTTCCTAAGATAGTATCCGCCGCTTTCTGCGCAAGTGCAGCTGCTTGAACAACCATTCGCTATTTTAAATTTCGGATCCATGAATGAATATAGCTTGCGCTGTTCTCAATGGTGCTGTTATCGATTCCAGCAATGCCGCAGAGCATTGCCGCTCCCATTTCTGCAACCAATTCTTCTTTTGAGTAAACCTCATCTTTGCCAGAGAGGAGTAGACCCATCCCATGCTTTACGGGATGGGTCGTTAGAAAACGAGTGAAGCCCAATGACTTAGGGACAGTTAGGGAGCGTTTTTTGCTTCCTTAATGCCCCTTAGCCTACTTGGCTTTGCCGTTTTCTTTCCCCAACGCCCGCCCTTCTGTCTGTCATAAGCGAACTTGTTACAATTAGGAGAACGAAGGAAGGAGAAGGGGCATTAAACAAAAAGGCGGCTGAAAGATCCCGAAGGGATAAAGCCGCCTGGCGGCAAGGGTTCGATGCCCGTTGCCGCCATGACAAAGCGAAGCGTACTGTAGAAGGCGTAGCCGGATACAGTCGGGTTATAGGGGGCTCGATGCCCCCTATAACCCGTCATTTATGTTTTACATAGCCATTTCGACCAGATGCTTTCCTGTAGAAAGCAACGGAGAAATGACGCTTTGCATGAAAGCGCAGGTGACATGCAATCGGCTTGTGAAGGCTCGATACCTGAATAAGGCGTCATCATCTTCGACTCTTAAGTGCAACATCTTCATCCGTAAAGCGAAAATATATTCTTTGATCAGTTACAATAAAGATGTTTAATTCTGCCTTTAAAATCACACAAAACACCGTCCAGTTAACCTAGACGGTGTCTAAATAGTTGTTTAATATCTTTGTATCGTGAACTACATTGCTTAAATGAATTACTATAAAGTCGTTTAAAAATCTAAATTTTATTCCATAATAGCGCCCTATAATTGAAAAAGCATTACAAATATCAATACCTAATATTGTTTTAAGCTTGTTTATGTCTAAATTATGCCTAAACGTGTGTTTTTCCTGAAATGATATGGTCAGGCCTATTGCGTGATTTGATTCCATTTGAGAAAACAACAGTTTCGTTAACGAAACAGCTGATACGTTGAAAATCCCTTCTGCAAAAGAAATAGGGAGATTCTCGAAAGAACCAATCCCTTTTTATTATTTAGCGGCAGTATTTATCCCTTAATGCAAGAGCATACCTAACTGATTGCTCTGCCCCTTTTTCTTGATCCTCAATCATTTGTTCTAGAAGTTCTACTGGCGGATAATAGTAATCCAATGGTTTAATTACATTTAAATCATAAGGAGGTTGTCCCACCTTAAATGCTCCTTCGCCTACTGCGAAGACTCCTCCTGTACCAGGCTCTCTCTTAAAATGGATGGCATACGGGAAGCACATTTCAACGTTGATTCTAGTCAACATTGAATTCTCAATCAATATTTTATAACATTCTTCCAAATCGATATTACCAGTCCCAGCAGGTACGCCACATACCCTGTAATCTTCGCCATCATGGACGATAATATGATCCTTAAAATGAGTTGTAAAGGCATATGGTGCTAATTTTCTTACAGCTTCAACCGGGTCCTCCCATGCCATCATTGCATTCCCGAAATCACAATGAGCACCAACCCAAGGGCTGTTGACTTCCTTAATGATTTGAATCACTTCATCCGTTAACTCTTCCTCGTGATTTTCAACAGCAAGCTTGATTCTATATTTCTTTAATAATGGTACAATTTGTTTAATATCTTCAGGAGCTCTTCTCAATCTGTCTGGATCATATTCTCCCATGCAGGTATACGTACGAATGACATCCGCTCCAATTCTATGCGCGGCCTCAATGACCTCAGTTAGATGTTTCGGATCGGTTCCATCTGTATCGATTTCAGCGAAAAATCCATACTTTTGAATTTCTTTTTTCACCTTGTCTAAGTATTCCGGTTCAAATGATTCTAATGTGCCAATTCCTGGTAACCCTGGCCATGGAACAATATTGATCATGACTCCATCTAATCCCAATTCGGCTGTTTTTCTGATAAAACCGAAAATATCCATTCGACCTGTAATAAACTGCAAGTGAAAGCTTTCTGTCTCTAATCCAATTTTCATGTTTTACCCACCTTTATGTTAATTTATTGTGCCGAGAAGAAATTAAACTAAATTTTGTTCGACTTCTATTTTTATTTGTAATTAATTTCTACTTAACGACTTTGCTTACGAAAGTTCTCTTAAATTAGGGAAGAACCAGCAACTAAACGACGAAACACATTCTCCCCAAAAAAGAATAATTGGTCACCTTTTTACCTCGGCCATCAATTCAATTTCAATCATTGCATTCATAGGTAATTCTGCTACCTGAATGGTACTCCTAGCTGGAAAAGGCTTTGAAAAATATTCAGCATAAATTTCATTTACAGTTTGAAAATCTGATAAATCAGTCACAAATATAGTTGTTTTCAAAACTGAATTCATTTCTAGACCTTTTTCTATTAAAATGTGCTTTAAATTTTCTAAACATTGTCTTGCTTGGTCTTCAATGCCTATAGCTAATTTATTAGTATTAGGATTTAAAGGGAGTTGCCCCGAAATATAGAGAATCCCCTTTGATAATACCGCTTGGGAATATGGTCCAATAGGTTGTGGCGCATTACTTGTTAAAACTGCTTCTTTCATAATAAAAAACTCCTTTTTATCTACAATATTTTTTTCTCGTAACTTTTTGACCGTTTGTACAGATTCTTTAATTTCATTATCTTGGGCCAATAACATTTGTTCTAAAAGATCATCACTTGGATCGTATGTTGTTAAAGGATCAATCAGTTTTTGATTGAAATACGGTTTTTACATCTTAAATGATCCTTTCCTTACTTCGCTTACTCCTCCCGAACTTTTAGGTCGTTTAAAAGTAGAAACATATGGATGACACATTTCTAAAATTATTCTGTGTAAAGTATGACTCCGTCTAATCCTAATTCAGCTGTTTTTCTGATAAAATCGAAAATATTCATTCAACCTATAATAAACTGCAAGTGAAAGCTTTCTGTTTCTAATCCAATTTCCATTTGTTACCCAAATTTAAGCCAATTTATATATCGAAAAAAATTAAGCATTCATTTAATTATCTTCCAAATATCGGTTAGTTTGTTTTTTCTTTTTTAAAATTTTAACTGAATAGTTACTTATAATAAAACCTATAGCTGCAAATGCAATCATAATCAAAAATACATATCTATATCCAGTAATTCCAGGATTGTGATCCAGAATATTACCATACATGGCAAAGGCGAAAATTGAAGGAGCATAACCAATTAAACAAGCTACTGATACGGCAGCACCGCTTATTTCTTTTGGAATATCAATTTCATCTAATGGGGCAAAAAACACAGCCCGTTGAGTAAATACAATCGATCCGAAGCCAAGTGTCGCAATTATTCCTATATAAATATTCATTTTGTCATGTGGAAGCATAATAAAAATTATCATTGCAATAATGGATAAGAGAAATGTAAATCTAAGGTATTTTGTCGCTGATTTAAATTTTTTATCAACTAAGAATCCACCGATGGGACCGCCTATCATTTTTAATCCGTATTGGTTTATAATCCCATATGCACCTAATAATGCTACCGGCATTCCATAAATTTCTTCCAAGAACGGAATAAAGTAAGTTAAACCTGCGTAAACCGTATAAACGCAAAATATTGTAAATGAGGAAAACCACAGTATGGGAGTTTTAATTGCTTGTATCGCACCTTTCAAAGCTACTTTATTTTTACTAATTTCTTCTCCACCCTTATCAAACGTTTCAATAATATCGTCCTCTATAAAGAAATAACTAATAATACCAACAATAATTGTAATCAAGGCAAAGAATAAAATTGCGGCTCTGAAACCTAATGACTCAGATCCTAACCAAATAAATATACCCAGAGCAGAGAATGCAACGATTGTATCTACAACACCACGGCCAGCTTCAAGAAATCCAAACATCCTGCCTTGTTCGTCGGAGTCTCCAAGCAATTTAACGGTTTTTATCAATACTGGCCAAAAAGTAATCTCTGTAAATAAGGCCATTACTCCCCAAGAAGCTAAAATTCCATAATAACTTGGGAAAGTAGATAAATAAATCCCAGTTGCACCTACACCAATCAATCCAATCGGAATTAACTTCCTTTTAGAAAATCTATCAGTGATATAAATGGAGACTACATAACCAAACATTTGTATAATAGCATATACAGATAATGCCAAACCTATTTGGGTATGTGAAAGGTGAAAATATTTTTGCATCGGAACGTAAAAAGCATCTTTTAAGGATGATAATTTAAATATTGTTCCTCCTCCCAAAATTAAGATACATAAGGTAAACCATTTATTGACCTGCTTCTGTGCTACTGCCATAAACAATCTCTCCTCATAAATATGAAAGTAATTAGCGGTATTCGTTAAAACTCAAAATTCACCTTTATTAATTGGAAAAACATTCAATTAATACCAGTTTTTGCATTAACCTCGATTCATTATTTTTGAACCACAAAGTTCTCCAAATATCGATAAATCGCATAAGCTACCCCATTTTCATCATTTTTAAGGGTTGTCGTTGTACAAACAGCTTTTATGACATCTTTCGCATTTCCCATCGCTACGCTGTATCCAACTTTCTGGAACATGGATAAATCATTGTTGCTGTCCCCGATTGCCATAGCCTGATCTAAGGAGCCATTCATCAAAAAGGCCAATTTTTCAAGGGCCATTCCTTTTGAAGCTCTTTTACTAGTAATTTCAATGTTGTGATCAGCAGATGAAACAACCATCAACTCATCAAACTTTTTGAATTGGTTCCATGCTTCCTCTAATTTCTTTTTATCAAAAGAACATGCTAATATGTTATAGAATTCTTCCTCCTGTTTTAAGATGTCATGATAGTTTTCGACTAAAACATATCCAAACTGGTCAAATTGCCTTTCCGCTACTTCAACTAATTCTTTCATATCTGTATTCAAATCGGCGCTTTTCAAACTTTTAATCTCATTATGGAAATGTTCTCTTCCCTTTTTAAGAGTATAAATGGCTTTATCAGTAAACACTTCGTAATAATAATTCCGTTCATCTAACCATTGGAGAATAGATTCGACACGATCTTTAGTTATCGTAATAGAAGAAATGCACTTTCCGCTTTTGGAATGAGTGGTTGCACCATTTGTCCCGATTACAAATGGGGAAATCCCGGCTTTTTCACAAATTGTTTGAACATCAAAATAAGCCCGTCCTGTTGAAATAACTACTTCAAAGCCTCTATCTTGGGCATATTGAATCGCCTTTATATTTTCTTCACTAATTTCATTCTGGTCGTTTAATAATGTTCCGTCTAAATCTATCGCAATGAAACTCATGCTATATAGCCCCTTTTCTTATTCTATCTATTAAATTCTCTTTCTAGCTTTGATACCTGCTCTCAATAAAAATCCAATCAAAAAAGAGAGAGAACTCCCTCAACCATTTCCCCATTCCTCTAGAAATGGTTGCTCGCAGACAATCACATCGACTTTTTCTAGAGGACAAACTTTACTAAAATTCCCCAGTTCTCTTGTGAATCCAAGCTATCCTCACCAGCAGAAACTAATTGTAAAATTTCAGGACGAATAGCGACTTCATTCTTTCAGGGTTAACGAACTTGGATCCTTAAAACTGGAGCAGCCTCCTCTTTAGTATCTCCACAAGCAGCTAATCCTGGTACACTCATTTCTAACATCACAGCTTGAATAGACTTGTAACAATTCTTCTTGAATGTGTAATTCATAAAAAGTGCCCCATTTAATGTGGAATTATTAATGTTTATTACTGTTTGTTACGGTTCAATCGTAATCATTCAATATAAACCCCACATTAATCCAATGTTAAGATTTTGTAAATCAGGTCTTAATTTGTCCAATTCACCTGCTCATATTTTCATTATCAACTAGAAAAAAGCCTCAACAGCTGACCGTAAAGAGGGGAAAGTAAGGAAAATCTATTAAAGATAAAGTGAAAAGTTTTTTATTCAAACATATCACTCTTTTCAGTTCGCTCAATTGCTTCTTTCTAACGATCCGTTTTTTTAGAAAAAACACCCTGGGTACCAAAAAGGTGCCGAATGGGTGCCGATATCGATATTATTTTATATTGTTGAGTGAATATTCTAGTGGAGAACAAACGTTTCGTTATGTGCTTTAATTAAGGTTTGATTGTTTGGTGTTCTCATGTAAAACTCTACAATCTATGGGCGGTATGATGAAAAAAAAACACATAACCCGGTTCTAATTTTTTTTATTAAAAGTCAAGATAATGATTAAGATACTTCAATATTAAATAATTAGATATAATGTCACACATTTAATTAAAAAAAGAAAGGATAGATGAACAGGGAAGAGTACCTGCTTTCATCTATCCTTTTTGTACTATACTGACCTCATTTACCACAACAAAATTTTTGTTCTTCAACTAAGCCCTCCTTTGTTAGCTGATGCTTTAAAAAATCATTTTCTACCTGGGTTGTTCAACATTCGCGCCCTATTCTTGAAGACTCGATTGTTGGTTTTGAATAAATTTTGATTAAAAATGGGTTCCTATATTTTTGGATGAACTTTCCGTTTTATAAAAAAGTTTGATTAAAACTAAATAAAAACGTTGATATAACAGTATTTCATTCATTTGAAATGCTTAAAACAGTACATCTTTGTTTCAAACCAATAAATCCTAATGTTCCCCCTATAATTACTCTTCTGACCACTTCTCATTTAACTTGAGAATATTAGTAAAAGAGGTTCCTGGACCAAAATAAGATTTATAGTTTTTAATTGTTTGTTTAATTACATCTCTATAGTCCTTACGATATTCATCTTCGGGGACATGTCCTCTTCTAATACAGGCACATAATCTATCAAGTGAATTTAGATAATTTTCAATTGCCTCATTAATTGCTTTTTTTGCTAATTCAACATCTTTGTAACTTTCCACCTTCGTTGAAATATCAGCAAGTTTCTCTCGGCTCCTTCTAGTAGCTTCCTCTAGTGTTAACACTGTTAAAGAATTTGCTCTAGCTGCTTGTTCTACAGACTGAGCCATACTCTTCAACTGTTGTTGAGCTATTAAAATAGATGAAGCCATTTTCCTTAATTGTATATAATAAATACTGGCAGCTATTCCAGCAACTAATACGCCCGCAATCCCAATTAATAGACTTAGGAATTCATATTGAGACATAAGTTATTCCTCATCACTTTCATTTGGATGTTTATAGTTCATCATATCTATTAGGTCTAAGGGATGCTTATAGGGAGACTCATCACTTAAAGCATCACCATTTTTAAGTTTTTCTATTTGGAATAAGGCATAGCGTACTAATTCATCTAAATAAGTTACTCCTGCACTTTGATTCTGAGAAAAATATTCAATTTCTTCTCCTGTTTTTGGATCTATTACCTTATAAAAATAGTAACCATAATTCTCCTTTTCTGAATTTGGTAAACTTTGTATATACTCTTCCCATTTTTTCACTTTACAAATAAGTAAAGTTTCTTCTGCACTTTCCCAAAAAAATTTTTTTTGCTCGTTAGTCAAATTAAAGTTTTTTTCTATTTTTTCAATTGTAGCATTAAGTATAGACTTAATTTCTTCGTCATCTTTTGCTTCCACAATACTATTACCCAAATCTTTAGCTAAAGAAGTTAGGTTTAGACACATGTATAAATACTTCCCCCTTGTAAATAGAGATATTCCTTAGAAAGATTTATTTATCATCAAATAGTCAATTGAGGTCTCGCCAACAAACAGCAGTTATCTATACTGAAGAATAAAAAATCTTGATTTGGCAATGGTTTTACATTGAAGACATGTAAACAATGTATTTGTCTTGATAATGAACCTTTCATCATCGAATTCACAACGGTTGGTAGCTTTGAAGGCGAATACAACGCCTTAAGGCGTTCTCAAGCCCTTGTTATCTAAGATAAGGTATTTGGCGCCTTCTCGGTGTCAAGGACATCACCTACATTGTATACGTTGAATACGTAAATTACTGAGTTGAGATATCAAGTATTCAAAGTAGCTTTTCAGTCGATTTCTCTTCTTCGAATACTTTAAATACTACTGATTTTCATAGTATAGATAAATGCGGATTTACAACGTTAAGAAAATTTAATGTAAAAAAACCGAATTCCAATGGCTATGGAATCCGGCTTTCATGATGGCTTTAAATAAAACTAGTTATTCAACCATCACGTGTTCGTTAGCTTAAGGTACTTCCGAGATATGAGTAAACGAAACAAACGAGGTTATTATTTACTTTTATTTAAAGGAACGACCAATTCTAATTCCTTTATTTCTTCGCTAAAACCTTCACTATTTTGTCGACTTGGCTTAAGTGTAAATGATTTTGGTATTGTATCCATTGGAGGTAAAGTCAGTACCATATGATGACCATAGTTCCCAACTACCATGCCTGCTTGTAGTTTCAGTTTATCATATACCTGACCATTATCATCGACTACAGAGAAATCAAACCATGGCCAAGTATCGTTTTTATCCATTTCAGCAGGGTAATCAATCGTTAGGTCTATTCTGGTTGATAGAGGTGAAAAGGTTACTTTGTCCGCTGTTAACTTATAAACATCATCAACCGTTTCAGTTGTAACTTCTGGATAAAACTCAAGTACATCACCTTTTATTTTTTCAAGTGGGAAAGCCACCTTCAACTTGCCCTCATAGCCAAATAAGTTTTCTCCATGGACCTCAATCTCAATGTTATCGCCAAATTCATTATATTTAGAGAAGGTAAATTGATGATGTTCAATTATTGTTTTCGAGTTTATGTCGTCCTGACCTGTTGAACCAATTGCTGGTTTAATTTCTTGTTGTCCATTAATTGTTATATAGCTAAAGCCGGCCTTTTCTTCTTTCATCGAAAGTTCTTTTTTTCCTGTGTAAACTACTGTTACGATTAACCGGCTACCATCATAAGCTGCTTCTTTTACAGTCATTGTTAAGCCGTTTTTACTATCTTGTTTATCAATTACTGTCGTAAGTTGATCGTGTTCAATTTTATCTGAGGCAATGTCTCTAAAGTCCTTATAAATTGGACCGATTAGAGGGATATTTGATAATGCTTCTGCCATGCCTGTTGAAACAAAACCAGAACCAAGCAAAGATATACATAACCCACATGCAACCAAGATTGACCGTTTTGTGATTCTTCCTACTTTTCTTTTTTTCTTGGCTTGAAAGGTAGCCGCCTTCTCCCTCGCCATTAGCTTTTCAACAGGTACATTTATGTTGTCGATAGATCGATTGAATTTGTCTTTATTCATAAAGATATCCCTCCTTTAAAATGGGTCTTAGCTCTTTTTTCGCTCTATTTAAGTGTGATTTCACGGTTCCTTCCGGATAATTCATGATGGTGGCAATTTCCTTAATGGACAGTTCGTGATAATACCTCAACAAAATAATGGTCTTAACAGTAGGATTTAAGAATTTAAAGGCTTCTGATAAATCCATCGAATGCATTATAAAATCAACATTTTCAGAAGCGATTAATTCAGTAAATATTTCCTCATTATCTGTAGTAAAATGGTGGGACTCCTTCCGAATAAAATCAATCGATTTAAAAACTAGAATTTTTGTAATCCAACTCGAAAAACTTTCAGGCTTTTTTAATGTCTTTATTGAAATATAGGCTGTATAAATTGTTTCTTGATAGACATCAAGAGCGTCTTGTTCATTTCTAACATATGCATAGGCTGTTCGGTACAGCTTTTGTCGAACAGAACCAATCAGTTGTTCAAATGATTCATCATCACCCTTTTTTGCTTTTTTCACTAATTTTGCTATATCCATTTTGGTTCTCCTCTCCGTTACACAATAAAGTCGAATGAGGAAGTAAATCGGTTGCAAAATAATTAAATGCATTAAAATTGTTATATATTATCTTTTTCCATTTCCTTTAGCCTACGATAAAATGCTGCCTGACTGATTCCTTGAAATCCGGTTATATGAGCCGCATCCATAAGTAAATCGGTTAATTTTATTCCTGGTAACATCTGATAAAGAATGATTTTCTACACTGCCAATTTTACTTTCTTAACGTTCAAGAAAAGAGATCCTTCTCGAGGATCACCTTTAATAATGGTTAGTTCCTTTCAATCTTTCATACTAAATTTTCAGGATTGTCCTTTTCAAGAAATGTTAAACGATAGACCTGTTTGTAGTCTTTATCGGAAAACTCAACCTTGTGGTTAAGTTTCCATGCTAAGTTACCATAATCACTAAATAAATCCTGTTCGTCCGTATTTTCAACAGAGAATAGCAATTCTTTATTGACGATATCACCGTTTCTCTTTTTGATTTCCATGGATACCTCAATGTTATTTACCTCATGATGACAGATGATGCTGCATACGTAATTCTTATTGGGACTGCTCTTTTTCAATAGTGGATAGACATTCTCATAATCTGATTGTTTAATACTTTCATAGATATCATTAAGTATTCCCTTGTCCCATGTTTAATTCATCTGCAGCACGATGCATGCCTTCGTGCACGATTTCCAGAGTCTTCTCCTTCTTTTCCCTATCGGATGCCAAAGATAAAATATCTTCAGCATCTGCTTCCACGTATACAGGAAAGTAGTCAAAGATGATGTGGGCGAATGTATCAAGCTGCTCTCTCTGTTCTATCTCCTCTATACAATAGATCTGTACTCCCTTATCGTCTTTTGCATGTAGTTTTGGCAGGATAAAAAACTAAGACTTTTCTAATATATAGCAAAGAAGTTTACACTATAGATAAACAGACCCAATTAAGCAAAGCTTCTGCTGCCCCTCTTCACAACTCCTTGGCATATTCTTAATGGTTTCCAAAAGGCTGCCGTAGAAAAATTAAGCTACTTTTTGTTGAAAAAGAAAAATTACATTTGAAAATATTTCAAAAAATTTTAAAAAATAAAATGTATATATTTTTAAAGCATGCTACATTCGAAATGTATCAAACAAAGATAATCGAAGAAAGGAAGATAGAATTTATGAAATTTAAAGTCGAAACACTTCCAAACTATCGTATCGCTTATGTGAGACGAGTTGGTCCATAAGGTCCTGCCAATATTGAAGTAATGGAGAAGTTAAAAAAATGGGCTAAGGAGAAAAATCTTCTTAAATCTGCAATCCTACTTGCAATTCCACAAGATAACCCTGAGATTACACTTCCTGAAAACTGTAGATTTGATGCTTGTATTGTGATTTCAAAGGATTATCAAATGGATGATTCAATTTGTGAAAGTGAACTTTCTGGTGGAAAATACCTTATTTACGAAGTCAAACATACAGCAGAAGATATTCAAAAAGCATATGCTGATATTTTTCCATCTCTACAAAGAAACGGATATCAAATTGATAATAAACCCTTTTTGAAAGATACACTAGTGATATGATTAACAACCCTTATTGCGAAATATGTGTACCTGTAAAACCGTAACAAAAAGTAAAAATAGAATGAGAAGAACAAGTGTCTTATCAGGACCGATAACTTCTTGTTCTTCTTTCATGAAATCTGTCACTTTAGGCGATATTTTGCACATCCAACTTGAGAAATTAGACTTTTTTCATTGCTCCATTAATGCGCCCTTTCGGAATAACTGATGTGCTTCTATTAGCTTGTATTGTAAAAGATTAAAGCAAATGAAAAACATCATATAGGAGGATGTTTCAACTATTTTCTTTTCCAATATTTACTGGTATAATATAGATGATTTTGTTAACGAGAGGGGAGAAAAGATGGATCAACTTGTATTCAAGCAGTTTGAAATGACAAGAGGTTACTTCATCAAGATTGTTGAGTCCGTTTCTAAGGCACATACTGATTTGCAGCCAGATGGTTTTAATAACACAATTCACTGGCATACAGGTCACGTTTTGACAATTACTGAACAAACTATGTTTGGTTTCCCTCATGTAACAACTCACCTTCCTGTGAATTATATGGAATTATTCGGCAACGGTACGAAACCATCTGATTGGACAGGGGAAATACCTGCAATGGATCAGCTTATTGTAGAGTTGAAAGATCAATTAACTCGCTTAAAGCAAATTTCTGCTGAACAGCTAGATAAAGATTTGGATACACCATTCCTTGGATGTAAGACTGTTGGAGAGCTTGCAGGTTTAACATTAATGCATGAAGCGGCTCATATGGGGCAAATTCAGGCAATGAAGCGTATGATTGAACATGTAAGTGTTAAAAACTGAATTTAATAAAGTTTTTTATTGAGGAGAAAAAACCAGTCTAATAAAACTGGTTTTTTCTTTTGAATATTTAACTTTGTTTGTTTACATAGTTATGTTTTAGGAATTGACACGCAACGAAACCCCTTTTGTCGACTAGAAGACACAATTAATTATTTAAGCAGTATTTTTACACATTTGGTTAATTAACGTTTGCGCACGATCACCAGCGCCTGATAGCTGTATAAAAAAGTAGGGTTTTATGCATCCTTGTTATCAATTAAATGGACCTATAAAGAAAAAAAGAGCGTAATTTTTCAACTTCAGAAATGCGCCCGATTCTTGAATAATCAACAATACTTCTAATAGCTGATATTGTGGAATAAGAAAAGCACATTTTTTGTCTATCTCTTTCACATAATCAACATTCTAGGAACACAAAAAAAATGAAATCCTTTGCAACCACAAGGAATTTCACCACCTCAAAATTTATCATTATTATTTTATATCTTAAACTGCATTATTAGTTTGAGCGAATAAATTTAGGCTTTTCTGAATTTATTTCTTTATTGGGAGAATAACTGATTCCCACAAACACTAGAAATATTCCGAGAAACTGGTAGACATCAGGACGGTAGTTCAAAATAGTTACATCCAATAAGATTGCAATAACCGGATCAACAAAAACTAAAATAGCAATTGTTTGTGCTCTTAACTCACGCAAACTACTGAAAAATAAATAAAACACAAATCCTGTATGAATAAATCCTGTAACAAGGATATAGAACCAGTTTTCAATGGTAAGATGCATAAAGTTTGACCAATCCACTAATGGTATCAATAATAAAATACCCAGACTCGTTTGTATAACGGTTGTTAACAAAGGACTAAGCATTTGAATTCCTTTTCCCGTAATAGAAGTTAGAGCATAAAAGAATGCTGCTGCAAACGCCCATAAAACACCCGTAGATAAAAATTCGGTCATCGTTGTATGTTGATGAATTCCTCCAACTAACAATGTTCCTACAAAGCAAATAAAGAAAAAGACTAATCCCATTTTTGTTATTTTTTCTTTAAAAATAACAGAGCCTAAGAGAAGTACAATAACGGGTGCTATATGATAAATGGATACCGCCACAGTGATAGGCATTACTTCTAAAGAACGGAAGAAAAACACCCAGTTTACGATAAGGAATACACCACATAATAAGGCAAGTAAATACTCCTTACGAGGAAAAGAAACTTTCTTCGGTTGTTGTGTTTTTAATGTGCTAACGCCCCATATTGTACCTAAAAGAATACTTGCACAGAGACAACGCACAAAAACTAGTTCAATCGAGTGTAGACCTGTTTTTTCTGAAAATAGACCGACTGAACCAAATATGGCCATCGAGATGGCAAACTTTAATTTGGCATACATTCAATCCCCCCCTAAGTAGTTATTGTTATAACTACTATCAATTTGGTGGTAAAAAAACAGCTTTAAGTTAAGCTGTTTTTTCCTGTCATTACATGAATTAAATCTTCTCGCGCTTTCCATAGCTCATCTAGCTTTTCAGGACCGAATGCATTTGTAATTTCTTCTACCATAATGTCGTGCCTAATGTATTCAGTAGCAATAAGAACCAGAGCAGGATCTGTTGACTTCACAGCCCACTCAGAACCTCTATCACTAAACTTAGCAATAAGGGCTTCTTCTTCATCTCGAATAAGAATAGTCAAATATCCGCCCATTCGTTTACTCACAATGTCTGGGGCCATGTAATTGTGATGATAGGTATGGCCCAATGTCTCATTTTCGGCTCCAAATAAAACCGTGAATATCGGTATAGAACCTTCTTTCTCCCGCACAACCTTTTCAATATCTTTCACCGCAGGAGCCCAGATTGATAACCAAATCTCTTTTTCTGCGGATCGAATCATCGAAAGCATTTCTTGAACAATATGCTCGTACTGGACAATTCTCGTCACGACGTCAACTTTTTGATCACTTTCTAAAACGGTAAGAGATGACTCTAACAATTCAAATGACGTATTCATCTCTTCTTTAAGACGAGAAAGTAACTGTTTTGGATCAACAGGTTTATAGACAATAGGATCAAAGGGAACCGTTTGAATGGCTCCTTTATCAAGTAATTTGCCCAATACCTCATAAATCATTGACCTTGGGACGCCAGAACGCTTACTTAATTCATAGCCAGTAATCGCAGGCGATTTCAATAAACCAATATAGGCCTTACACTCATATTTTGAAAATCCATGTTTTTGCAATTCAATAATGGCCTTGTCTTCCATATACTCACCTTATTAGTAGTTAATGTACCAACTACTATAAATCATTCATACTAAAAAGTCTACAACAATCTCAGACAAATGCTAATGTTTTCCAAAACGGTACAACTTCTCTATAGACATTTTCACTTTATTTCAAAGTAATAATAATTTATCTCTAACAAATGATGTATCCCTATATACAATCTTAGTTAAATAATGTCTCCTTTCAGAACCTAACCTAAATGAAACCCCTTGAGCACACAAGGGGTTTCATTTTATCACCATTTTTCGTTTATGTTTGTTTTAATCAACGATTACCCGCTCTCAAGTGCGCCTAATACTGCATAAAAAAGTGGGCTTTATGCAACCTCTTACTCAATTAAATGGACTTTTAATGGAATAAACTAATTGGAGATTTTATTCCATTTTTATTGTAAATGAACATTACCTAATTATTTGCTACGTTTTACCCTAAGACCTAATAACAAATAAAAAACCCGTTTGTACCTTTCCTAAACGGGTTTCCAGTCAATCTTTTAAAAAAGGTATTTGAATTTCAAATCATTACTCCAATACTTATTTTTTTAATCCCGCCCTGTTAATTGCCCGACAAACTCAACGTCATCTACTTTCCATCCTTGCTCTTCTACATAAATAAGGGATGCTTTGACGATAACAGTATCAGTTGCTGCAACATTATTAAATTCCGTGGTAAGCTTAAATTCATTGAAGAGCTCAGCCTCATTCTTTGAGGACTGATATTCAAAAGGCTTCAGGCCTACCATTGATGACTTAACCGACTTTTCTGAACTTGGTTCTGTTCCAGAGGGATGTGTCGCCTTATATCCTCGATCGGTCATCAATGATTCAATATTTTTTATATCGATCTGAAGTAGTTTGACAGGTAAAAAAATATTTAAGGAACTCTTAATTGGTTTTTAAGGCATCCGAGTTCTGGATAGAGGTTAGAGATTTAATCTGTTCTTCATATGTGCTTTGATTAGCCCTAACTTCCTGTAGTTGTGATCGTAAGCTGAAAACGTACATAATAACTAAAGCAGCAGCAACAAACCCAATCATTATCAAGATGGAGTTTTTCTTTTGAACTGGTTCCATAACCTCTCACCTCCATTAATCCAATACCCGTGGTAAAACGGCCATTAGACTAACGGATTTCAAACAATAATTAAAACTTTAATTAGGGGTTTATCGGTCAAATGTAAATATCGAGGTGTCCGTAGTCATGGTTTAGTTTGGATAGATTACATTGGCGTAGCTTGGTAAATTACTTGGCAAACAGTGGTAAAAAACATGACGAGGGCGGTAAAATCCAGTGGCCGTAATCAATTTGCGGGTTATAATGCCATTCCGAGCAACTTGTGTATGAACTTAACTTCATTTTGGGCAGACTTCACTCATAAGTGAACTTGCCCCTCTTGTACAATTATACTGGGCACACAAGAATCCCAATAGGGGAATTTTTATTGAAACTTGTATCGTTCCTTAAAGTCCATTTTACAAAAAGTAAAGAAGCCTGGATTCAATGTATTGATAAAGCATATTAAAAAACCTTGAAAAGCATAAAAGCTAATCAAGGTTCTTGTATATTAAATCTTTTTTTAATCCTTTTTAATTGTTCTTCTACTTCTGATTTATCTTGGGGGTAATCTTTAAGATAACTAACACAATCTTCTTTTAAATAACTATAGAATGTCGGATAATCTAAAATAATTTCTTCGTCTTCCTCTACTGCAGGACGATCAATGTAATAGGCTATACCTTCTTGACCAAAATAGTCTTCTTCCCATTCTTCATAATAGTCAGCAAACACAAACCTTGCATATTCGGTACCATATCCTTCACCATTCGCATAACTACTTAAGATGCGTAAAAATTTACCCTCTCCCATATGGTGATAGAAGTATCTTATTAACTTTCTCTCCTTATCCTCCACGAAGGTTCAACTCCTTATATCCAAGATAGGGAAGAAATTGGTTATTTCTCCTGATTCATCAACAAAACCTTTAAATTCTAGCCCGTTAGAGGAAACTCCTGTAATCTCTCTTCCATCAACCGTACCATTTTTCATAGCTTCTTCTCCCCATTTTACCATCAGTTTGTCTGAGATGATGTTAGGATCGTAAACTGTTTTTGGATGGGAAACTTTCTTTAGCTCACCAGGTATAATCTTTCCTTCCATGTCTTTTTTAGGAAAGCCATATTCTATTTCATACACTCCTTCGATAGATGGATGCTTTCTTTTTGAAATGATACATTCGTCTATATCCCAGCCTTGGTCTTTAAATGCCTTTTCGAAATTTTTAAGATTATGTCCCCCAACTATCCCCTTTCCTTTTTTCCTAACAACATCTATTACTTCCACTAAATGTTTTTCATATCCTGGTTTAAATGTAATATTATTATTATTCGCTTCCTTAGTTTCTTTAGAATCATCTTCACTTTTATCGTTCTTATTCTCTGGATCTTCTTCCTGGTGAGCTTTTTTCCCAGAGGAATTCTGGTCATGGTTATTGTTACTTTTACTTTTCTTGCCAGTAAACGATTCAAAGATCTTTTTTAAATAAGGTTCTAGTTTCGATGAAACCGAGTCACCTAGTTTTACAAGGGCTTTCCCAAAAGGAATTCGACTTAACAGTGCACCAATTCCTAGTGCAAGAGCCGTTTCTGGCGTAAGTAATTTTTTAGGATTGCGGATGATGTCTGCAATCTGACTTCCGCCTGCTGCAATTCCGCTTCCAGTCGATACGGCACCTACTGCCGACCAGAATCCTAATAACGGGAACGTTAAAGCAAATGCTCCAAGGACAATCAAACTTTTTTCCAAACCAGACAAACCATTCCACCAGTTTTGCAGATTATCAAATAAGCAGGCAATACAAGCCTCAGGGCCATTGGCTGTAACTCCCGAGTCAGTTAGAAACATAGCTGAGAATAATGCTACAAAGACAACGATTAAAGCTTTGTAGTACTTCTGAATATTTGCTTCTATGCCTGATAACAGTTCCCTTGCTTCTGCTTTACCGTGTAACAAGGTAAAGCCTAGCTCTCTCCGTTCTCGATAAAATAGCAGCAAGTATCCAAAACGCTGTCTTTCCTCAAAAACACATCTGAATAAATTCCACCATTCAGAAACAGGATTGATCAAGGTTTCCCCATCCAGCAGGGGAATCTTCGCTCTTACTTGGTTCAATTCCCAATAATCGATAAGTAACGCAGCACCGAGCATCATTAAAAATACCGGCTTTGCCGCATAGCCGCTTCCTAAAATATCATGAATTCCGGTTAACCAATCCGGAGCCCGGTAACTAGCATTCCATATTGCATGATCAAAAATGGCCCAAACCAAAAGGATAACAGGAAAAATAAATGTAGACCGTTTTAATTTACTTTTATACCGCACTGCTAACCCGATTCCTAACGTTACCATAGCGGTTAGCAGCGAATGTCCAGCACTCATTTTATCAGGTAAAAAACCCTCCTCAAAGTATCCTGGAAATAGTGTGAATAAATCCCAATGGAGCACTTTCCCTCCAAGTAGTGTGACGCCATAATTACCTCCAGAAATCAATCGACGAGTGGTTTCCTCCAAAAATTGAAAACCAGCTCCCGTTGCCGCACCAATAAGCGCATAATCACTTAAACTCAATGTGGAAGCACGTCGTGACAAAAATAGATAAACTCCAATGGGGATCAGTTTTAACACTTCTTCAGCAATCGGGGTTAAAAATGCTTGACTCCATACATCTTGTTCCCTCCCGCCGAAAATGGCCGTAATGAAACGGACGATAAAAGAATTCAACGGTACGATTAACCATGCCCCTGCCAAAAAGAAATAGGTGTACTTCTTCCAAGTTAACGTTTTACTCCGACACAACAACCAAAATTGCAAAATGACGTAAAATGACCACAAAAACTGTACAAACATTTTTCGGGAGTCTTCCATAAAAATTAAGCTTAGTATGAAGGCACATAGCGATATCCAAGAAAAAATCGTAAAGACCCGTAAAATGAATGGATGGTTCTGAATCCATTCATTCCAAAAGTGAAAGATAGACTCGAGCTTCTTCCTTAAACTCACTCTAAATTTTTCAACCTGACTCGTCATATTGCACCACTCCGATGCAGTATTTTTTCGTCCTGCATAATTTAAATAAAATTTATGCTGATAACCGCTGCTTACGATTTCATACTATACCCCAATTTACCAACAATTTGAATAGGTCGAATTTTACAAATATTTTTAACGATAGTTTCGTTATACCTATATCAATATCAAAGAACAGGATAGAAAAATGTTTGATTAAGATATTGAATTGTAAATATAGGGAGGCAAAAAAACTTAAAAACAACAACATCGGGGTTATAGGGAATAAAATCTAAGCTATGGATGGATTATTTGTTGATATATACCTTGGTTGAAAAAGATTTCAGGGAGCTGTGATTGCTAAAACCGAAGAGGAAATGGATCACTTAATTCATGATTATGGAAAGAATCAATCTGGTTCAACTCCTATATCTATAGAAGTATCTACCAAGCAGCAGCAAAGTGTACCTGGTGGACCATTAGAAGAACTAATAAGATATATAGCATTTACTGGGGAGACAAGAGTAACCCATTTACGTAAGCATATGAAAATGAGAATGAATGATGTAAAAGAATTAAGGCAACTGTTAGTAGTTGAGAACTGGTTAGAGGCACCCAAATCTAGGAATAGTGGGTATAAATTAATTTTAAGCACTAAGGAAAGAGAAAATTATTTAAACAATTTAGCATAAAAAAAGAGCCCAGGGGGGGGGCTCTGAATAGGGGGTACTAGGGTTTAATTGTATATACCATATTTCAACATACTTCTATAGATATAAACATTTAGAGCCTCAGTATGTCAAGGCCGGTTTTATCTTCCTCAAAATCGCCGGTTTAAAATTCCCCAGAAGGACCCTTTAGTCCTTCTGTTTTTGCGTACTCATGTGCTTCTCTTTAAGTCTGTAACTATCACCCTTCAAATTAAAAATACGGGAGTGATGCAAAAAACGATCTAACATCGCAGTCGCGATTATCGGATCCCCAACCATTTCTCCCCATTCCCCAAAGCCTTTGTTTGATGTGAGAATGATAGAGCCGCGTTCACAACTTCTTGATATAATCTGGTATAAATAGTGTGCGCTTTGAGTATCAAGGTTTAGATAACCAATTTCGTCGATTATCAAAACTGAAGGTTTAATAAAGGATCTTATCTTCTTCTCCAGTTTATCCTGCTGTTCCGCTTTCCTTAGCTGGGATACCAGCTCACTCAGTGTAATGAAGTACGAAAATCAGACGTCTTCGCAATTCACTTAAATTAGTTCCGTGAGCAGATGCATTTCCAGTTATTGTTGTGTATGTAAAAGAAAGCGTACTAATATCTGAATACCCCAAAATCCATTTAGGAGGCAATTCCTTAAATCTATCCCAATCAATTAAAGGTAAGACTTCCATTGAAAACTGGCCTCCCCAAGATTCATTGGTGACGAGGACAGAGAAGCATTCTTTGTTGTGTGTTTAAACACGAAAAATCGAGTAGTTACTGTTCATCGTTGTCATGTTTGTGGACTTAATGCTAGTCTAGTGGTGCTGAGAGAAGTAGTTAAGTCCGCAATACTTAATAACAGTGCTTCAATCATTTTAAGTCACGAACATCCAACCCAGGAAATTTCACCTAGCAGGGAGGATGTTGAAGTAACCAAGCGATTAGTTGAAGGCGGTAAGATTTTAGGAATCGAGGTACTCGATCACATCATAGTAAATGCTAATGCCGATTATTACAGTATGAAGGGATTGGTAAAATAACATCAACGGTTGTTCCCTTATTAATTTCACTTTCAATCGTAATTTTCCCTTGATGCTCTTCAATAATTTTATAGCACATCATTAGCCCTAAGCCGGTTCCTTTTTCTTTAAGACTGTAAAAAGGTTCGCCGAGATACGGAATACGCTCTTTTGGAATTCCGCATCCTTGATCAATGCAGCGAAATAAAACGAAGTTGTCGTCGTGCTTCATGATTTGAACCACGATTTCCCCTCCATTTTTCATTGCTTCAATCGCGTTTTTTATGATGTTGATAAATACTTGTTTTAACTGGTTCACTTCGCACTGAATCAATGGAATATCGGCTTCTGTATCAATGATAATTTGGATATTATTCAAGGTTGCTTCTGGATATACAACAACACAAACCTGATCGATTAACATTCGTAAATCTTGAAGTTGGATGGTAATCGCCTGCGGCTTCGCTACTGCCATAAATTGATTCGTAATCGATTCAATTCGGTTGATCTCAGATACCATTACATCCAAATACCATTCATTACTCTTTTCTATAGAAGATTGCAGTAAACTCAGAAATCCTTTGAGAGAGGTTAATGGATTTCGAATCTCATGGGCAATTCCTGCTGATAATTGGCCGACCACCGCGAGCTTCTCCGATTTTCTTAACAATTCTTCAGTTTTCTTCAGTTCGGTTATATCACGTCCTATCGCCACAATTCCTTTTCGTGTGCCATCCGAATAAAAAATCGGAATCTTAATGACATCAAAAATAATGAATTTGCCGCCAGGCTGAAGGATCACTTCTTCCCCACGAGTAACACGGCCATTTTCCCACGCTTCTTGATCCGTTTTCTCGCAATTAGATAATGTCTCTTTATGGAGCGGATTGTAGACAGCCAGTTCACTATCTTTCTTACCATAATAAGGAACATCCTTAAAATCAAAATAAGAAAGAGTTTGATCGTTCGCTTCAAGCCATCTTCCTTCACCATCTTTAAAGACAACAAGGTCAGGCATGGCATTAATTAACGTGCGTAATCGTTTCTCGCTTTCTTTTAATGCCACTTCCATTCGTTTATGTTCTGTAATATCCCTTAAGATAGATGCGAAAGCGGTAACATTTCCTTTCGCGTTTACGATGGGAGAAACGAAGCAGCTAACCTCTATGAGACTTCCATCTTTCCTCTGCCGAATCGTTTCAAATGACATTACATGTCTGTTTTTGACGATTGTTTGAAGGAATTCCGTACATTTTTCTTGCAAGAAATCTGGAATAATCGGCAATTCTCTTCCGATGACTTCTGGTTCTTTCCAGCCAAATACTTCTTCAAATGCTTCATTCACTTTTATAAAATTGCGCTGTAAGTCGAAGATAATAATAGAATCTACTGTATTCTTGAGAAATAAGTCCAATTGTTGTTTAGTCGATTGCAGATCTTCTTCCATTTGTTTATTTTTAGTAATATCTTTTACAATCCCATAAACCCCAACAATTTCATTGTCTATATACATCGGGAAACTTTTAATCTTTAAATCTACTCTGTATCCATTTCTGTGTTTTATCGCCAGCTCATATACTTGCGGTTTCCCTTCTGTCGTTCTTTGATAATGATTCAATCCAATTTCTCGATGTTCTGCAACAATCAATGAAGGAAGGTCCATCTTTTGAAGCTCCTCAACTGTATATCCTAACATTCTCTCCAAAGCCGGATTCACATCTAATATATTCCAATATAAATCACAAGAATATATACCGTCAGGATTATGGTCAAAAAGAGATTTATAAAACTCTGTACATTTAATCGGCTTTTTCACAACAGCTTGTTCCTTATTATTTGTATTAGAGATTAATTTCCCGCTAGTTATACGTAGTGAAGAGTGATCTTTCGTACCAAGAAATGAATATTTTGCAGCAAAGGGCTTATCCTTAACGTGAACAACGGCACCGATAGGCATCCCTCCATAGATGTAAGGAGCCCACTCAAAACTCCAATTTCCTTGTTGATTTTCAAATTCCCAATGAGACCATGATGCTAATGATAACGATAAAGAAGGAGTACTGACCAAAAAATGGTTTGAATCAATTAAGCCTTGTTCATATAACATAGGAGATGCTTTAATTACTTTCCATCCGCGGTCTAACACCGCTAAATAAGACTTTGATTGCTGTGAAATACTTTGACTTTGGTAATACTCAGAGAGCTTAAAGCGTTCTAGCTTTAATTGGTGATTCAGCATCGCATTTACATCTTGTGCCGCTGAAGTTACTACTGACAAAAAATGAGGATGGTTTACAGTCCATAGACCTGTTAAGTCAATGATTCCCAAAATTTCTTGGGTAGCGGGGTCACGGATCGGTGCAGCTGAACATGTCCACTTTTGAACCTCTTGGCAAAAGTGCTCTCCAGCAAATACTTGAATCGCAGAACCAGTGGCAAGTGCAGTTCCAATGGCATTCGTACCTGCGTTTTTTTCTGACCAAGACGATCCAGCGACAAAATTCATATCCTCCGCTTTTAGTATTAAAGACAGATCCCCGTCTAAATAAACGATATCGCCTGAAGGATTACAAAACGTGATCAAATGGCCAGAATCCAAATACATATCCTTTAATTTCGCAAGCACCGGCTGTAAAGTGCGAAATAAAGGATCTGTTGATACATAATCCTTTATTTGCTCTTGACTGAGGTTAATAGAAGTCTTGCTTTGATGCGGGCTTAGGCCTTGTTCCAAACAACGCTGCCACGAATCATGCATTAAGGGGCGAATTATTGGGGTTGTGCTATTACCAGAAATAAACTTTTCCCATTCACGTTCAAGCTTTAGCTTTTCTGATTTCAAGCATGCATACTTATCAAAAGCCAGCAAGTTATTCATTACCATAGCTATTCCCCCAAATTAGTGATGATGTTACACTTTATTCTGAATGATCAGTAAATTAAAACCATTAATCCACCTCCCTAGATTATGCTGCTTTCAAACTACGATTAAAATTTTCTTGTTTACATTGTAAGCACCTTCTCGGTGTTTGTAAATCTAAATTTTCTTGGTAAACGTCAAGTAACTCCAAAATGTACAATACAAGTTGATTTTGGAGTTATTTTTTGTTTGCTTCACTTTTTTTCGGTACTCTGCAACTAGACGGTAAATCCATTGACCACGGCTTATCAATTTCCTCTTTATTGTTTAAATGAATGTATTTGATAAACGTAAATTTCCAAACTTTTTTTGTCATCAAGCCTTTTTTTGACGTGTTTCTTCTATTATGTTTAGCTACCTTTTACCACTTTTTCAAATTCATTAACCAACTTATAAAAAGTCGTCTTTTTAACACCTAATTCGTCCATTGCTTTAACTGTTGGCATCTCTCCTGCTTTCCAACGATTATAAACTTCTTTGAATTCCTCCGTTACTTGAGCTTTTGGACGGCCAAAAGCTACTCCATTTTTCAAAGCTAGATCAATCCCCTCACGTTGCCTTTTTCGAATTCGTTCCCTTTCTTCTTCTTCTGCCATCCAAGAAAGAATCTGCAAAACAAGATCAGCAATGAAAGTTCCTAAACTATCCTTAAATTGAGTAGTATCAAGCAAGGGCATATCCAACACCACAATGTCCGCCAGAATGTTCTTCGCGATGTCATTCCACTCTTGTAAAATCTCTTCTTTGTTCCGTCCAAAACGATCTAAGGAATGTATGTACAATACATCCCCTTTTCGTATAATTCTCTTTAGCAGCTGATATTGTTCTCGATTGAAATTTTTTCCACTTTGTTTATCCATGAATATGTCTCGCTCATCTATTCCCTTTTCCTTCATTGCTTCAAGTTGTCTTCCTTCATTCTGATCTTTGCTGCTGACTCTAATTACTTTTTCAACTATTCTACTAAAAAACGTTCGCAAAATTATATAAATTTAATTGGACGTCCTCAAATTATTTTTGTAGTTTTACGAACGTTAGTTATAAGAGATTAAAAGAAAAAATTAACCGTTCGTAAAAGTGTACTTTTGCGAACACATTTAGAAGATTTATATTCTCATAAGATTTTATCGCAGAATACACCTAACCTGCTCCGTATGTGCCATTAGAAAAAAGAGTTACTGGTACCAATAAAAATAGACCATCAAATTTGATTACAATTTAATGGTCTATTTCTTACACATTATTCAGTTTTGAGAAAGGTATCGGAACCCGTTAATCAACGATGGTTTTGTTTTTAATTAATAAGCATGGAAAAACATTCTGCCTAGCAGTTTCACGAAAAGTTATATATCTACTCTTACTAATTTTCACGCACGGCGTAGGTTCTAATTAATGTTTGTTCAACCTGGCTTCCTTTCGCATCCCATGCTTTGACGCGCAGGGATACATAGCCGGATTCTGGATTTTTCACAGTCACAGTGTAGTGGCCACTTTCTCCGCTCTTAACCTGTGTGTTGCTCCAAGTATTGCCGTCATCAGTAGAAACTGATACTTCAACTCCACTAATGTCACTGGTTTCTCCTGATTGGTTGACGAAAGATAAATCAAAGTGGTCAGTATTGCCTGGATGGGCCTTGTTCTCTGCATCTAGGTCAAGGTCATATTTCGGCCACATCAGCGGCAGGTATTCCTTACCACTTGCTGGTCGCTCAGACTTGAACGTCCACGCAGTGTCACTCTTTGTTGACGGTGTTAACCATGCCGGGCGTGAGGTGGTCATGGTGACTTGGTAGGTCGCAGGATCAGGGCTAATTGGCACCTCTCCCACCCTAAAATCAAATGCAGTTCCAGTCTTAAGGAGCTTTCCGTCCTGATATAATTGTACAGTCGTCTCAGAATTGATATTGCTCCAGTGCCCCTGTTCGCTATCACCTGTCTCCCGCATTCCTAGGGTGAATTTGTCTCCCTGACGGAACGCCCAATGACTCCCTTTACTGGACGGTAAAGCCGGGCCGATTACTGCGCCAAGCCAAGTCTCTTTGCGTTGGTCACCGGGTAGATAGTTACGGAATTCGTCATTCATGCTGTTAGCAATGTTAGTAAGATCTGGTTTTACTGTACTAAACCATTTCATTTCCTTCAAAGCTGACCATTTGCTACCAGTGGAGTACCACTCCTCTCTGTCTATTGGTGCTTCAAGCCTTTGCACAAAATCAAACATGCTAACCTCTTTAGGTCGAACAGCAGGGTTTGTATCACCGATTTCGGTACCACGAGAGCCACGGTATTGCTTCTGAACCACTGCAGAGTTCTCTGCGTTCACTTCATCGACTGGGTTGTCCGGTATCCCTCCTGGAACCATCAGCGCGATGTTGTACACGTACGGGCTATTAGCGATACCCTTCAGAGTGATTAAGGTTGGACCATTAGCAATTCGGTCAAGGAGTTTCGTTCCGTCGGCCTGATCTAATGTGTATGCTGGTATTGAAATGCCATCAGCCTTAAATACGCTAAAAGCATAGATACCAGGTCGGTCGTTTACAAGGACTACCGCCTCAGCGCCTGCATGCGTCACGGCGTTGATCTGGGCTGCACCCGTCACGGTCTCATCGCGTGTAACAACTGCAAGCTTACCAGTTAAGTCTTTACCACTTAGGTCTTCCGGGGTTGCCTTTCCAACATGTACTGCTTTTAGTGTTCGTTTGCCGTCTAACTTAGGCGTGGCGCCCACCCACTCGAGCGGAATTGATCCACCTAACCCATCATACGATGCTTTGATTGTTGGAGCATATCGGCGTTGCTGGAAGTTGAACTCAAGGTTCTCCACTGGCCCTGTTGGCACCGCGTAGATGTGATCCCAAATTCCGCTTGACCCAGTTTTAAAGAAGTCAATTCCTCCTGTGCCTGTAAGGCGATTTAAGCGATATCCTAATTTGAATTGGCGCTGTTCGGACTCCTTAGGCGTTCCAACCTTTATTTCCTTACCTAATCGGGCATCCAGCGTGATCGCCTTGTCCTCCTTAACCTTCAGGTCCAACATAGGCTCGCCTGCGAGGGTGTAATCCTTGTTAATACTTCCTTGTTCATCGATTGTTTTTACTAAACCCATTACCGACCAACGCCCCGGCTGCAGTAAGGCAAGGGTCATGCCACTTTCATTAGTATAGATCTCCTTGATTAACCCTGTGTCTAGGTTAAACGCTATGAGTTCGCCTCTCCCTGGGTTACCGTCTCGACCAATCGTCTTAATAGTTAAATTAACTAATGGCTCTGTCTTCGTTGCACCAATCGTTGTTTTTATTTTTTTACCATCACTTGAAGTAGCCGTAACCACTACTTGATAATCGTTCACATTTCCAAGAGCTGGGTTAAATGTCACCTTCACTTCATTGCTAGCATGTGCTGGTACTGTGACTGCTGTCTGGTTGAGCGTGAACATTCCAGATGGTACCGGATGTCCAGTCCCTGTTTTAGCTGCCATTTCAAGTGTCAATGTTACATCATTATCAGATGGGTTGACATATTTAAATGTTTTTACGATCGGTTGATCTTCAGCCATACCTTTTCCCATACTGACGACTGCAGGACTACCATAAACATTAGCATCTAAGGCTTTCACAACATCTACACGTCCAGCACCTTGTTGATAAGCTATATAGCGAACATTTGCTAACGCAGTACCGGTTAAAACTTGTTTGATATGATCTCCCGTCCATTCTGGGTGTTTTTGTTTCAGAATGGCTGCAGCACCGGCAACATGTGGTGTAGCCATCGATGTACCATTGGCCGTAGTGTAATTATCGTCGACTGTGGTACCCATCGCGGTGCCGGAAGCACGAGCCGCTACGATTCCTACTCCTGGAGCAGTAATCTCAGGTTTCACTCGGAAATTATTTATAACTGGACCGCGGCTTGAGAAGCTGGCCAAAAATTCTTGTGGATTTTTGTCAACGGCTCCAACTGTTAATGCTTTTTCAGCTACTCCTGGAGCTCCTATTGTATTCTTGTTTGGTCCTGTATTACCTGCAGCAATGACAAACAAGGTTTCGCTTGTTTCACTCAATCTGTTGACCGCTTGACTTAATGGATCACTGCCGTCGGTTTCTGCACTCGACCCAAGGCTCATACTGACGATATCAGCCTTTTCCTGAACAGCCCATTCCATTGCAGCGATGATTCCTGATTCAGGACCCGAGCCCTCATTGTTAAGAACCTTCCCAACTAGAAGTTCTGCCCCTGGAGCTACTCCTTTATTTTTACCTCCGGAAGCAGCACCAGATCCTGCAATCGTTGAAGCAACATGTGTACCATGCCCGTGATGATCGACCCAATCAGGATCGGTTGTAAAGTTCTTTGCTTCTTTGACGATATATTGATTGTTAGAATCTTTAAAATCAGGATGATTTGGATCAATCCCTGTGTCCAAAACAGCCACTTTCACGCCCTTACCATCATATCCGGCCTCCCATGCAGCAGGCGCCCCAATCTGCGGAACACTTTTGTCAAGTAAAACATGTACTGGTTTGTCCAGCCAAATCTTTTTAATACCTTCCGTTAGCTCAGGCTGAGCTTTCTTTGTATTTGCCCCTCCATCAACTGCATCCCAGAATTTCTTGGCCTGTTTTTTATTCGTTTTTACTGCGATGGCATCTACACTAGGAAGATCTACTGTATTCATTGCCCCAGTACTCACAGCTTCCTCCGCTGCTTCGCTGACAGCTGAATTTTTACCAGATTCCTCTGTAACAATCAAAGGAATACTTGACCGATTAGCATCACCGTATCCATATTCAACCAATTTCGAGATGTTAAAAAGCTCCTCATCCAGCTGGCCAGTAGCTAGGAATGGTGTAGCTTCATCGGGAATCACATAATAGTCTTCACCATTACTTTTCGTAGTAAAGTCGGCTGGAGTCCCGTCCTCCTTTGGAACCGCGGTAACCACCTGTAATCCGTCACTATGTTTTTCTAAAGTCACAACGTCACCAGTGATGAGCGTAACCGTGTGCGTCTCGTTTACTAGTCTTTCCTTATGTTGCTGAGAAGCAAGAATAGAAGGCGTTTCGGCGTTGGTATTATCAGCAAATGAATCAACCGTACTTGTTCCCAAAAGCACTGCAGTAGTCAAGCCTGCAGCCATTACATTAATGATTTTTTTCTTTCTGCTTTTCCCCATCAAAACTCTCCTTTTCCCAACTAAATTAGTAAATTAATATATTTGTAAAAATGTGAAGGTTTCGTACTGATGACTTGACCTCACATTTAATCCACTGATCTGTCTTTCAACATCAGGCTGTAAAAATTCCTCATAATCTGAGTCAATTTCATGAAAGATAGTCAAGTAGTTAATTCTTGCAAAATAATTGATATTACTTTTCTGAAAATCCAAAAAATTTAAGAGTTAAAAATGGGCATGCTTAATAATATTTTGAATGGTCTATTCAAAACTTTTTCATCATGAATCACTTAAAAGATATTAAGCTGCTTCTTTCATTTCACATCTGTTTGTAAATACGATATGGCTGCGTTTTTTCGGCCTTCACGAGATCCTCGATAAAAGGCCTTTCCACTACACGAATAAAAAGAGAGTAGATGATGGCTTCATAATGTTTCAGTATCGCCACGATCGGTCTTTTTGAAACAGCTAGAACGAAAGGCGTAACATCAATTATTTCAAAAATCCAACCGCATTTTTCATTTGGTGAGTGAGGTAAATATGAATCATGTTATAGCCGCTGTGGTCATTACTTTTAAAGCCTTCATTTTTCTTTTTTCATTAACTTATTTCTACAGTAAAAATTAATAAACGCCTTGCCGAATATTTAGTACCGTTAGACATATATCACCCCCTTATTTGTTCTTACAATATGAAGCTATGATTCTATTTTTATATATTAACTTTTCTGAAAACTAAACAAAAGGCTTATTTTTTATAAGGACTTTTTCAGTTCTCTCGTCAATCCAGAAATCATCTACTTGGTGCTGACTAGACTATGAAATTCATTATGCGATTACTTCACCGAATTCATGGACCCAAACCCTCATTTTCGGTAACCACGGCATCTTTGGATGAATCGCAAGAATTGATTGCTTATATTCTTCAACAGTTGTAAAGCCTTCACGCTTTGCATCTTCATCTGTCAATTCACCTAAGGTTTGTTGATAAACGTCATGAACGACAAATTGTCGATCTTCAAGGATCATAATCTCTCCTGGGTCTGCATATCTCCCGTTTCTTCTTATTGCGGTTTTCGCACCTGATAAAACCTTTCTTACGTCTTCCTCCATTGTTACTAGCCTTTCAATTGAACAAGTTTTAGGTGGTAATACTTTTGTCATTTTACTCTCCTCCTAATCTTAAGATCAATAAGATCTACAATTTATATAAATAGCTAAAAAAGCCCGCCTACTGGCAGGCAATGCCACTTTAGATAGATTCTATTTAAAGATTGATCTTGATTGCTAATTTTTTAAAACTAGCTAAGGACTATAGCTCAGATTAGCGCACACCGTATGCCCTGATCAGGGTTTGTTCGACCTGGCTGCCGTTAGCGTCCCAAGCTTTGATTTTTAGAGACACGTAGCCAGATGCTGGGTTTTTCACCGTCACAGTGTAGTGACCACCTTCGATTTTCTGTACCTTTGCAGTACTCCAAGTGTTGCCATCGTCAGTGGATACTGAAGCTTCAACACCTTGCATGTCTGGAGTAGCACCGGACTGAAGAACGAAAGATAGATCGAAATGGTCGGTGATCCCACCTTTTGCCTTGTTCTCCCCATCAAGCTTAAAGTCATATCTCGGCCACAATAATGCAAGGTCTTCCTTCCCGTTCGCTGGTCGATCGGACTTGAACGTGAACGTAATATCGCTTGTTGTAGACAGTGGTGACCACACAGATTGCTTGGTGTCCATATAGACAGTGTACGTCGCTGGTTCAGGGCTAACAGCCAATGGCTTTGTAGTATCGAACCATTTATCTGCTTTAACAAGGTTCCCGTCCTTGAACAATTTCACATTCGAATCGTCGACTGGCAAGAAGAAATCACCCCAGTGGGTAGGTTCACTATCACCAAACTCATGATTTTGAATGAAAAATTTGTCTCCCTCGCGGTACGCATTCATGTACTGAGACTGACCAATTGCAGCACCCAACCAAGTCTGTTCACGTTTATCGCCCGGCAGATAGTTCCACATTGCATCCTTCACGTTTTGGCCAATATTAGTTAGGACTGGATAAACTGTTTGTAACCAATTCATTTTCTCCATTCTCGGGAACTTGCTACCAGTAGAGTACCACTCTTCCCTATCTAGTGGAGTGTCGATCCATCTCACTACATTAGTGATCATAACCTCGTTCGGGCGAATAGGCGATGTCGTCTCGCCAACATATTTACCTTTGGTGCCACGGTAATGGTTCATTACCACGGCAGAGTTTTCTGCCGTCACTTCGTCAACAACTTCTGAAGGGATTACATCTGGGTAACTCAACTGGATGTTGTATACGTATGGGCTGTTCGCAATTCCCCTCAGGTTGATTAAGGTCGGGCCGTTCGCGATTCGGTTAAGAAGCGCAGTTCCATCTTCTTGTCCAAGCGTATAAGCAGGAATACCGATATTATCAGTTCTTTTTACGCTAGCAGCGTAAATTCCTGGTTTGTCGCTAACTAGGACCACCGCTTCTGCACCGGCAGCTTGCAAAGTCTTAATCTGTTGGGCAGTGCTCTGACTCGCATCACGGGTGATGACCGCAAGCTTACCACTAATGTCCTTGCCGCTGAGGTCCTCCGGTAATGCCTTACCTACATTTACTGCTTTTAGGTTCCTAGTGCCGTCTAATCTAGGTGCGAAGCCTACAGGTTCTAGTGGGATGGATCCGCCAAGCCCGTCATAGGATGCCTTGATGACAGGGGCATACCTGCGCTGGTCGAATTCAAACGAAAATGTTCCTTCATCAGCCTTCAATGGCTCTGTCGGCACTGCGTAAACGTGATCCCAAATTGCGCTAGAGGCTCCTTTATAGAAGTCAACTGTGCCTTTGCTCATTGTTCTGCGGTAGCCGAGATGCCATCCACCCTGCTCAGACTCCTTAGGCGTCGAGATCTTGATCTCCTTACCCAATCGGGCATCCAACGTAATGGTCTTATCCTCCTTATACTTCAGCTCCAACATAGGCTCACCAACAAGGGTATAGTCCTGGGTAAAACCTAATCCGATCTGGTCTTTTGTCTGTACGGTACCCATCACCGAATAACGCCCTGGCTGTAAAAGAAGATCAGAATCCACACCTAAATTTTGGTAAATCTGAGTAACTTTCCCCGTATCGAGGTTGGTAGCAATGATTTCACCAAAGCCCTTATTTCCGTTTCGGTCAATCGTTTGAAGCTTTACTTTAACTAATGGTTCAACCTTCGTTGCCCCAATAATCGTGTTGAAGGTTTTGTTGTCACTTGATATAGCCTTAACCACAACTTTATAATCCTGAACACTTTTATTTGGATCGCCTACTGCTGGATTAAATGTCACCTTCACTTCACTGCTACCGTGTGCTGGTACCGTGACCGTTGACTGATTCAGTTGGAACATTCCAGCAGGTGCTTCAGTTAGATCTTGACCCGTGGCTGTCATAGTAAGATTTAATGTCACATCAGTATCAGATGGGTTAACATATTTATAGGATTTTTCGACCGGATTAGCATCTAAATTAGCAGCTCCCATACTGACGACTGAAGGACTGCTATAGACGTTAGCATCCAAGGCTTGAACAATATCTACACGTCCGCCACCCTGTTGATATGGTGTATAGCGAGTATTCAATACACCTGTGCCGGCTAAAACCTGCTTGATATGATCTCCCGTCCAATCCGGGTGTCTTTGTTTCAGAATGGCTGCAGCACCAGCGTGGTGTAGCCATTGATGTACCGTTGGCCGAAGTGTAGTTAGCATCGATTGGGGTACCCATCGTGGTGCCAGCAGCACGAGCCGCTACGATTCCTACTCCTGGCGCCGTAATCTCCGGTTTCACTCTATAATTATTGATAACCGGACCACGGCTTGAGAAGGCAGCTAAAAATTCAGTTTGGGATTTATCAACTGCCCCAACAGTCAAAGCTTTTTCTGCCGCCCCTGGCGATCCTACAGAACCCTTCGTTGATCCTGCATTACCAGCAGCAATAACAAACAATGTGGAACTAGCTTCACTCAAATTGTTCACAGCTTGACTAATTGGATCCGTGCCATCGCTCGGTTGATTCGTACCAATGCTCATACTGACGATATCAGCCTTTTCCTGGACAGCCCATTGCATACCAGCGATGATTCCAGATTCAGTACCACCACCTGCATCGCTAAGCACTTTCCCAATTAGAAGCTCTGCACCTGGAGCTACCCCCTTATTTTTCCCGCCCGAAGCGGCGCCAGATCCCGCGATGGTCGATGCAACGTGCGTACCATGCCCGTGATGATCGACAAAATCTTCACCCTCTACGAAGCTCTTCGCTTCTTTGACAATATTTTCATAGTTAGAATTTTTAAAATCTGGATGATTCGGATCAATTCCAGTGTCCAAGACTGCCACTTTCACACCTTTACCATCATATCCGGCACCCCATGCTGTAGGCGCCCCAATTTGTGGAACGCTCTTGTCAAGTAAAGCATGTACTGGTTTGTCCAACCAAATCTTTTTAATACCTTCCATAAGCTCAGGCTGAGCTTGATTTGCAATTGCCTCTCCATCAACAGCATCCCAGAATTTCTTGGCGTGTTTTTTATTCGTTTTTACTGCGACAGCATTTACACTAGGAAGATCTACTGTTTTCGATGCCCCTGTAGACACGGCTTCATCGACTGATTCGCTTTCAGCTGCATCATTTCCAGATTCCTCTGTGACAATCAAAGGAATACTTGACTGCTGTGCGTCATCGTAGCCATACTCAATCAATTTCGTTATGTTAAACAATTCCTCATCCATTTGGCCAGCTGCCAGAAATGGAGTAGCGTTATCGGGAATTAGATAATTGTTTCCATCAATCGTTTTTTGAGTAAATGCGACTGGAGTCCCGTCCTCACTAGGTACAAGTGTGGCGACTAATTTTCCGTCACTATATTTTTCTACCGTGACAACGTCACCGGTGACAAGGGTAACCTTGTGCGTGTCGACCATCCGGGAATTCTCCTTCGGCTGAGGCGCCTGAATAGTAGGTGTTTCGGCGTTGGTATCATCAGCAAATGAATCAACCGTACTTGTTCCCAAAAGCACTGCACTAACCAAGCCTGCGGTCATTACATTCATAATTTTTTTCTTTCTGCTTTTCCCCATCAAAACTCTCCTTTTTCAACTAAATTAGTAAATTAATATATTTGTAAAAATGTGAAGGTTTCGTACTGAAGACTTAACCTCACCTTTAATACACTGATCTGTCTTTCAACATCAGGCTGTAAAAATTTCTCAACTAATCTGAGTCAATTTCATGAAAGGTAGTCAAGTAGTTAATTCTTGCAAAATAATTGATGTTGCTTTTCTGAAAATTCAAAATATAAGAATTAAAAATGGGCATGCTTAATAACATTTTGAATGGTCTATTCAAAACTTTTTCATCATGAATCACTTAAAAGATATTAAGCTGCTTCTTTCATTTCATACATCTGATAGCTTCATAATTTAAAGTTTCAGTATCGCCACGATCGGTCTTTTTGAAACAGCTAGAACGAAAGGCGTAACATCAATCGTTTCAAAAATCCAACCGCATTTTTCATTTCATTTGGTGAGTGAGGTAAATATGAATCATGTTATAGCCTCTGTGGTCACTACTTTTAAAGCCTTCATTTTTCTTTTTTCATTAACTTATTTCTACAGTAGATCACCCCCCTTATTTGTTCTTACAATATGAAGCTATGATTCTATTTATTTTCTTATATTTTTACTTTTCTGAAAATTAAACAAAAGATGTAATTTTTAGAGCTAAAGGTTATAGATCAACTAAATAAAAGGCTTATTCCTGGCGGTTCTGTTGTAAAGATTACATCCAGAGGTAAATTTCCTTAATAGAAAATTTACCTCTGTTTTTTAAGTTAAATTTCTAGTCATTATCTCTTTCTTCATCGCTTTCTTCATGACTTTTATTTTCCACAGCATATGCCCTGATAAGGGTCTGTTCAACCTGGCTTCCGTTAGCGTCCCATGCTTTGATTTTCAGAGACACATATCCAGACTTTGGATTTTTCACCGTCACAGTGTAGTTACCACCTTTTCTTTCCTTCACCTTTGCGTTGCTCCATGTTTTGCCATCGTCAGTGGACACTGAAACTTCAAGCCCACGCATGTCTGGAGTAGCACCGGACTGAAGAACGAAAGATAGATCGAAATGGTCGGTGATCCCACCTTTTGTCTTGTTCTCCCCATCAAGCTTAAAGTCATATCTCGGCCACAAGAACGCTAGGTCCTCTTTCCCATTCGCAGGTCGAGCGGACTTGAACGTAAACGCCGTGCTGGTCATTGTAGAAAGTGGTGACCACACAGTTTGCTGCGTGTCCATCGTAACACGGTAGGTCGCTGCTTCAGGGCTAACAGCAATTGGGAATGAAGGCGAGAACCAACCACCTTCATTGATAAGGGTTCCGTTCTCAAACATCTGAACCTTCGATGCATCAACTGGCAAGAGGAAATCACCCCAGTGGGTAGGTTCACTATCACCAAACTCATGATTTTGAATGAACATCTTGTCTCCTTCACGGTACGCACCCATGACCTGAGACTGACCGATTGCAGCACCCAACCAAGTCTGTTCACGCTTATCGCCCGGCAGATAGTTCCACATTGCATCCTTCACGTTTTGGGCAATTTCTTTTGGATTTGGAAAGACTGTTTGAATCCAACGCATTTTGTCCATTGTCGGGTACTTGCTGCCAGTAGAGTACCACTCTTCCCTATCTAGTGGAGTGTCAATCCAATTCACGACTTGAGTAATCATATTCTCGTTCGGACGAATGGCCGATGTCGCCTCGCCAACGTATTTACCTTTGGTGCCACGGTAATGGTTCATTACCACGGCAGAGTTTTTTGCCGTCACTTCTTCAACAGGTTCTGCAGGGATTACATCTGGCCACATTAACGCGATGTTGTATACGTACGGGCTGTTGGCGATTCCCTTCAGGTTGATTAAGGTTTTGCTTTTCTCGATTCGGTTAAGAAGCGCAGTTCCGTCTTCCTGTCCAAGTGTATAGGCAGGGATGGCAATATTATCTGCTCTTCGTACGCTAGCATAGTAAATTCCTGGTCTGTCGTTAACGAGGACAACCGCCGCTACGCCTGCAGCTTGCAAAGCCTTAATCTGTTGGGCAGTGCTCTGATTGGTATCACGGGTGATGACCGCAAGCTTACCACTGATGTCCTTGCCGCTTATGTCCTCCGGTAATGCCTTACCTACGTATACTGCTTTTAGCTTCCTGTGGCCGTCTAATCTAGGTACAAAGCCTACCGGTTCTAGTGGGATGGATCCTCCTAATCCGTTATAGGATGCCTTGATGACAGGGGCATACCTGCGCTGCTGGAAATCAAACTCAAACGTTCCTTCACCATCCTTCAATGGCTCTGTCGGCACTGCGTAAACGTGATCCCAAATAGCGCCCGACGCTATCTTCATATAGTCAACTGTGCCCAAACCAAGAGATCTGCGGTAACCAATTTGCCAGAAACCCTGCTCGGATTCCTTAGGTGTCGAAATCTTAACCTCCTTACCCAATCTGGCATCCAGCGTGATTGTCTTTTCCTCCTTAGCCTTCAACTCCACCATAGGATCACCAGTAAGGGTATGGTTTTGGGTAATCAATCCGGCCTCGTCTATTGTTTTTAAGATACCCATCACCGAATAACGACCTGGCTGCAAAAGGAGGGATGTAACTGAACCTGAAATCTCCGTAGTTTTCCCCGTGTCGAGGTTGGCCGCTAAGATTTCAGCATAGGCCTGTTTTCCGTTTCGGTCAATCGTTTGAAGATTTAATCTAACTAATGGTTCAGTCTTCGTTGCACCAATAGTCGTGTTGATTGTTTGGTTGTCACTTGAAGTAGCGTTAACCACAACTTTATAATCCTGAACCTTGCCAAGTGCTGGATTAAATGTCACTTTTACCTCACTGCTACCATGTGCTGGCACCGTGACCGTTGACTGATTCAGTGTGAACATTTCAGCAGGCGCTGCTGCTAAATTTTCACCCGTTGCTGTCAAAGCAAGATTCAATGTCACTTCCTGATCAGAGGGGTTAACATATTTATAGGATTTTTCGACCGGCTTATCATCTACCATAGCAGGTCCCATACTGACGACTGCAGGACTGCTAAAGACGTTAGCATCCAAGGCTTTCACAACATCTACACGTCCGCCACCCTGCTGATAGGGTGTATAGCGAGTATTCATTACACCTGTGCCAGCTAAAACCTGCTTGATATGATCCCCCGTCCAGTCCGGGTGTCTTTGTTTTAGAATGGCTGCTGCACCAGCAACATGTGGTGTAGCCATTGATGTACCGTTGGCCGAAGTGTAGTTAGCATCGATTGGGGTACCCATCGTGGTGCCAGCAGCACGGGCCGCTACGATTCCTACTCCTGGTGCCGTAATCTCCGGTTTCACTCGGAAATTGTTTATAACTGGACCGCGGCTTGAGAAGTTGGCCAAAAATTCTTGTGGACTTTTGTCAACGGCCCCAACTGTTAATGCTTTTTCAGCTACTCCTGGAACTCCTATTGTATTCTTTTTTGGTCCTGCATTACTTGCAGCAATAACAAACAATGTGTTACTAGCTTCGCTCAAATTGTTGACAGCCTGACTCAATGGATCCGTGCCATCACTCGGTGTATCCGAACCAAGGCTCATACTGACGATATCAGCCTTTTCCTGAACAGCCCATTCCATTGCAGCGATGATTCCTGATGTATCACCCGAGCCCTCATTGCTAAGCACTTTCCCAACTAGAAGCTCTGCAGCTGGAGCTACCCCCTTATTTTTCCCGCCGGAAGCGGCGCCAGATCCCGCGATCGTTGAAGCAACATGCGTACCATGCCCGTGATGATCGACAAAATCTTGACCCTCTATGAAGCTCTTCGCTTCTTTGACAATATATTCATTATTAGAATTTTTAAAATCAGGATGATTCGGATCGATTCCAGTGTCCAGGACAGCCACTTTCACACCCTTACCATCATATCCGGAAGCCCATGCTGTAGGCGCTCCAATCTGCGGAACACTTTTGTCAAGTAAAACATATACTGGTTTGTCCAGCCAAATCTTTTTAATACCCTCCGTTAGATCGGGCTGAGCTTGCTTTGTAATTGCCTCTCCATCAACAGCATCCCAGAATTTCTTGGCGTGTTTTTTATTCGTTTCTACTGCGACGGAATTTACACTAGGAAGATCTACTGTTTTCGTTGCCCCTGTAGTCAAGGCTTTATCGACTGATTTGTTTACAGCTACATCATTTCTAGATTCCTCTGTGACAATCAAAGGAATACTTGTCTGATGAGAGTCATCGTAGCCATACTCAATCAATTTCGTTACGTTAAACAATTCCTCATCCAGTTGTCCAGCTGCAATAAATGGTGTCGCTTCATCGGGAATCAAATAAGTGTCACCATCAATAGTTTTCTGTGTAAATAAGATTGGTGCGCCGTCCTCACTAGGTACAAGTGTGCCCACTAGTTTTCCGTCACTATGCTTTTCTACCGTGACGACGTCACCGGTGACAAGGGTAATCTTGTGCGTATCGACGACTCGGGAATTCCCCTTCGGCTGAGGCGCCTGAATGGTAGGCGTTTCGGCGTTGGTATCATCAGCAAATGAATCAACCGTACTTGTTCCCAAAAGCACTGCAGTAGTCAAGCCTGCAGCCATTACATTAATGATTTTTTTCTTTCTGCTTTTCCCCATCAAAACTCTCCTTTTCCCAACTAAAATTAGTAAATTAATATATTTGTAAAAATGTGAAGGTTTCATACTGGTGACTTAATCTCACATTTAATACACTGATCTGTCTTTCAACATCAGGCTGTAAAAATTTTTCAACTAATCTGAGTCAATTTCATGATAGGTAGTCAGGTAATAATTGATATTACTTTTCTAAAAATTCAAAAAAATTAAATTAAAAATGGGCATGCTTAATAACATTTTGAATGGTCTATTCAAAACTTTTTCATCATGAATCACTTAAAAGATATTAAGCTGCTTCTTTCATTTCATACATCTGTTTGTGAATACAATACGGCCACGTTTTTTCGGCATTTTAAGCAGGAGTTTCTTCTTGTGGTTTATCCGGAAAACGGGTCCATTTGTTCATTAGCTATCTGCTGATTCTCCTGATTTTTTACAAAAGCGCTATTTCACGAGTTGCTGCATCCCTCGCTTATGTAAGCGATTTCATCAATGGATACGAGAAAACCATCCTGAAAGGCTTGGCGAATCCGTTCGTCATGACAATTTTCAAAGACTGCAATCCACGTAAGAACAGCCGGGAATAAGAGGCTTCACTTGGAGTTGAACCCGAACCAGTAAAACGGCAGTGGAACCTAAATTCTACACTCGTGTTCAAACCATTCACGAGATCCTCGATAAAAGGTATCCTTTACACTACACGAATAAAAAGAGAGTAGATGATAGCTTCATAATTTAAAGTTTCAGTATCGCCACGATCGGTCTTTTTGAAACAGCTAGAACGAAAGGCGTAACATCAATTATTTCAAAAATCCAACCTCATTTTTCATTTGGTGAGTGAGGTAAATATGAATCATGTTATAGCCGCTGTGGTCATTACTTTTAAGGCCTTCATTTTTCTTTTTTTCATTAACTTATTTCTACAGTAAAAATTAATAAACGCCTTGCACCGAATATTTAGTACCGATAGACATATATCACCCCCTTATTTGTTCTTACAATATGAAGCCATGATTCTATTTTATTTTCTTATATACTAACTTTTCTGAAAATTAAACAAAAGATGTAATTTTTAGAGCTAAAGGTTATAGACCAACTAAAACAAAAGTTTTATTCCTGGCGGTTCTGGTGCAAAGATTACATCCATTTGAAAGAGGTAATATGTTTCAAATTATCATAGTCTTTAGAAGTTGCTCTAAATATCATCAAACCATAATCGACCTTAAATGCTGTTGCCGATCCACCGCGTAATGCAGTTGTACCTTGATTTTCATTATCTTTGGCACTTCTGTTTAACTGAGTAGAAGAAGTAATATAAATCTCGTATTTGTTGGTAAGAATTTTTAATGCAGCCGAGAATTGAACAAGAACTTGGTCTTCACGAAGATTGGAACCGAAAGCATTTGCCATTATTCGAGGAAGTTTTGGAGTCATTTGAATGTAGTCAAATGCAACGAATTGAACGTTATATTCGAAATATGACGTTCAATAATCATCTCAATATCAGCAATAGAGAAGTCATCTACATACACGCAATAAATTGGAGATCGCTTCAAAATCTCAATTGCTACTTTGAGACGTTCTTTACTAGGGGTAGAACCAGCAATCATGACCCGAGACGCAATTTACGAAATAACTAGATAATAGAGCGTATTAACGCTGTTTATTCCATTAAAGGGCCAGAGTGTTGAGCAACACATTTACGGAATTGGTCATTTTTTTAATAAGAACTTATTTTTCTTCTTTAATAAACAACGTTATTAGGAAAAACATGAAGAAACTCCCAAGTAACGCAACTCCACCACCTATATAAAAGAAAAGGGTTACACTATCAGGTAGATTAAATGGTTTAACCATGTATAGCCACATTCCCACTGTTAAACCCACAGATCCTATAATTGCGCTCCAAACATGTAACTTTGTCAAAACTGTTTCTGTTGTTTGGAAAACCTTATAGAAAACTGCCCATCCAAAAAGAGTTAACCAGCCAACGACAAGGATATGTGCATGAACCGGACGAAATGCATATGAACCAGAACCGGCCATATGTGCGCCCAACATTGCTCCAATCAACCCAAAAACTCCTGCAAATCGTAATAGAGTTTTACTATTTTTATTCATGCAAAATTCCCCTTCATTTGTTCATCATTGTTTTTAAATCAATCAATTATCCATAATGTACTTCCTGAATATGAACGGAATATGAACAAATGTTTACAAAAAAATGTCATGCAAACCAATGGATTGATTTCCACGGTATTGAATGACATTAAAAGACAATACTAGCTTACAGGCAATTCAACAACAAAGATAGTTCCTTCTTCTTCCGTACTATACACATGAATCTGTCCACCATGCAGTTTAACAATGGCAGCAACAATTGATAGCCCCAATCCTGTTCCCTCAACGGTTCGTGAGCGTGCGGTATCTACTCGATAAAAACGATCAAAAATTCTTTCTTTCTCTTTATGATTCAATCCTATCCCAGTATCTTCAAAGGTTACCAATACCGATTTTTCTTTCTCTTCAATCGATATTTCAATACTGCCATTAGATTTATTGTATTTGATGGCATTTGATAACAGGTTATACCAAACCGTATTAAGTAAAGACGGGTCCCCAGTGATTTCTACATCCGGTAATGAATAACCAAGCATAATACCTTTTTCACCCATTTGCCACTGATAGTTTCGTACCAGTTCCTTAATTTGCTTACCAACATTAAATGGCTTTCATTTTTCTTTATCTTTAAAAAACAAGATAGGTATTGAAGATGTAAGGTGTTGAATTATATAACTAAACATTTATCCCGGAAACACCCATTTTGGGACTATTAACAACTTTATCAAAATATAACCTAATCGTATTACTGTCCTCAATAAACCTATACAAAAGACTACATATTATTTCTCAAAATCATAATCCAAGCCGATTACTTCCTTTAATAAATCAAAATAAATAAACAGCCCTCGACAGATATGAATCCAGGGCCCTATCATGGTGGAAGCCGCACAAACCATGGGAATCCCTGTTTCCGTAGCGATCAACACAGTCTCTATTGGGGATCTTGTTACCAATTTACTGCAGCCATTTTTTGTACTCCCTGCATTAGGGCTGTCAGGATTATCTTTAAAAGATATATGGGGATATTGCTTGGTTTCGCTGATTATTTTGTTTGTGATTGCTGCAGTTGGAGTTACGTTAATTCCAATATTGTTTTAGATTCCATTCAAAAAGTGCCTGCCCTATCTTGTATTTAGGGCAGCCATCATGATATTTACTCCCTTCATTTGTTCAATGCATATTTTGATCAAGAGGAAATAAAGGCAGCCCCCCTTAGGAAACTGCCTCCTGTAATAGTAAAGATCCTGTCCGCATTAGCACCTTTCTCGTTCCCCAAGATTAATTCCAATCCCCATATATATAACTGCAATTAACAGCATTAACGAAACCGGCAGCATAATCTCACTCCAGCCAGCACCAAAGAGAGCAGTATCCATCATTGCTTCGAGTGCATACCCCAGAGGGAACAGGTCAGCGATAAAGGTGAAAACCGGATTATCCATTACACCTGGGGGGACATAGACACCGCTGATAATCGGGATCAGTGGTATAACAGAAGGATAAACCATATTAAACTTTTCTGGTGTTTTGGTGAAGCCGGCAACAAGCATAGCCAAGCTGACACTGCTTAATGTAAAGACGGCGGCTATCGTCAGAATGATGTGAAGCGGTCCTATTTCATAATTCATCATATAGTCAAATATCAGAAAGACAACGGCCATTTGAAAAAATCCAATGAAAAAGCTATAAAGTAAATGACCGGAATACATATTTGTTTTACTTACCGGCGATAGGTTCAGGCGGTTCCAGACCCCGCTGACTTTATCCGCATTAATGCCATTTACCTTAAATCCAATGGTGAACATGGCAATGAACAAGGTAAAGCCAAACAGCAGCTGGGTCCCCATATTATGGCTTGTCAGTTCCCCGCCATTAACGCTTTTCGTTTGGACGGTTAGCGGCGGATTTTCCAGGTAGCGATCTATTTCTTCCCTTAATTCTGCCGTATCTGCTGAACCGGTGATCGCCTGAAGCTGAGCCTCCTCTGTAAACACTTTATGAACTTCATGCTCTACCAGCTGGATGTTGGGCATATCAGATGCGGTTATTAAGCGATAATCCTTTTCCATTAATAAAATGGCAACATCTCTTTTTCCCTCTCTAACCTGTTCACGTGCGGTCTTTTCTTCTGAGATCACATATTCTGTGTCAGAGTCTTTATTTAATAACTTAACCCACTTTTGTTCAATCTCCTCTGAATTCGGTCCGGAGGCAAAAATGGGAACTGAGGTTTTTGACCCCCACGCTGAATTGCCAAAAATAAGGGTAGCCAGAATACTTAGACCAATAAATAACAGAATGAGGAGCGGTTTTCGTTTGTCCTTTAGAAATTGAGCGTAAAACACTGGATACATCAGCTTCGCCCCCTTTTTGGAAAGATTGATACACTGATGGCAAAACTAATGATAAATACAGCAGCAAGAAACAGAATCGGGAACATTAAGTCATTCAAATGGCTATATTGAACCCATTCGATTAGCGCTGTCTGTGTCAAACCATTAGGTGTCCATTCTCCGACTTTTTGAATGGGCTCCGGGAGTCCTTCAAGCGGAAAGAAACTGCCGCCCAGAGCGCCAAACCCCATGATAATGAGAGTAGATATTCCGCTTGCTGCGTTACTGTCGCTCAAATGGAGTGTGAGTGCCGTAAATAAAGCGGAAAGTCCCCCCACTGTTAAGGCAAATGCCATCAGGACAAGCACTAGCCCCACCCAAAACGTGATTGTTTTATCCGGAAATACATTTAACAGCAATTGAACTGCCGCCAGGGTCATCATGAATTGCATACAAGCCAGGATAAAGGCAGATACCGTTTTACCAAATAGGAAGAACAACGGGTGGCGATTGGTTAATAAAATCCGATTAAACACCTGCTCCCGCTTTTCTGTAATTGTCTTTAACGCAACCGTTTGAGCCATAAATAAGGCAAACAGAGTACAAATCGCAATCGTGAAATATTGGGAAATCGTATAGGCATCAGCGCCGTCATCCCCTTCAACAACTTCCTTTCCTCCCTGTGGCAGAACGGGTTCGCTTGAGGCCTGAAACCCTTTGCTCCCAAGGGCAAATTGCATATTCAGCGTATTTACAAAGTTATGAACGACCTCTTGAAGGGTGCTGACTTCTCTCGATTCTTCCTCGGCTAAAATGCTTACGGACCCTTGAGATGGTTCACCTAATAGAAGACGGGATAGCGAATCGTCCGTAAATCCCTCAGGAATCTTAATAATCGCATCCAGTTCCCCGTTTTTCACTTGCTCCGCTGCTTCCCTTTCACTTAAGTCCTTTACAGTCACCCATTCCTTCATATCAGCGCTGTTCAGAAAATCATGAATAAGCTGAACAGGATCAATCCTGGCTGCTTCTGCAAGGACTGCATTTTTTTCTTGAGATGATAAATCCTTCGCTTCCACAGCAGCTGCAAATTGTTCCTTCCCTTTTTTGAGATCATCCTCCTGCACGACAGCGACATCGATATGAATAGCTTTTTCATCCATAAATAAGCCTGAAAAAGCAAAGTTTAAGATCACAATAATTAGGATGGGAAGCAGTAATGCCATTAAGATCTCTTTGCGGTTTCTCCAGAAAACCAGGAGATCTTTGTAAATAAAAGCGCCCATTTTTCATCTCTCCTTAATCCCGCAATGTTTTCCCTGTCAGGTGCAGGAAGACATCCTCCAAGCTCGGAATTTCTACTTGATAGTTCATGATCTGAATACCTTCTTTTTCAGCTGCGTGTACAAGATTGCTTAATAGATTATGATTCTTTTTTGCCAGAATGCGAAGCCCCTCCTTCGTTTGTTCCACTTGAAGGACATCTGGCAATGTTTTAATCTTGTCCGTGAATGCTTCGCTTCTCTTGCTGAGCTGAACCCCGATGGTATCCTCACTGGATAAAATGCTCATCAGTTCTTCCTTGCTGCCGGTCGCGATGATTTTCCCATGATCCATAATGTAGACCCGATTGCATAATTGCTCCACTTCCTCCATGTAATGACTTGTGTACAGGACGGTAGTGCCATGGGTTTCATTCAATTCGCGGACAGTCTCTAATATATGGTTACGTGACTGAGGATCAATACCGACAGTCGGTTCATCGAGTATGAGAATTCTCGGATTATGCAGCAAAGCAGCTGCAATGTTGATTCTTCGTTTCATTCCGCCGGAAAAGGTTTTAATCAGCTCCTTTTGGCGATCCTTTAAGCCAACCATGTCCAGCACTTCCTGAATGCGGACTTCTAATCTTTCTCTTTCCACCCGATAAGCTTTTCCGAAAAACTTTAGATTCTCATAAGCAGAAAGCTCCTCATATAGCGCAATTTCCTGCGGTACAACACCAAGCACTTTCCGAAGATCAGAAGGGTTTTGGATCGTACTTTTCCCATCAAGCTTCACATCACCAGATGTCGGCCGAATAAGGGAAGCAATCATAGAAATCGTTGTGGATTTACCGGCGCCATTCGGCCCAAGCAGCCCGACTGATTCGCCTGCATGCAAGTAAAGATTGATTTCATCCACCACTTTTTTATCTTTAAAACTTTTCGTCAGTTTTACAGTTTCCAGCATGATTTCTCACTCCTTTATCTGAGTTGTTACGTTTAAGATATAAAAAAAAAAACAGCATCACTACTGTCTCCCGTCACGACTTATGTATTTCACCATTACTTTCATCATTTTATCTGAATTAGACAAGGTTATGGCGGATGGCATAGATGGCGAGCTGTGTCCGGTCTCTTAGATCTAATTTCGTTAGAATCTGGCTTGTATTATTTTTAACGGTACCTGTAGAAATAGCTAGTCTTTCCGCGACTTCACTATTGCTGAGCCCTTCCCCAATACATTTTAGGATAGCCCGTTCCCTGGGTGTTAGAGAAGGATCCGGTTCCTTGGTGTCCTGCTGTTTCATTAATTGGGGAACGACCTTTGCAGCTACCCCTTCTTCTATGGATAATCCGCCTTTAAGTGCACTTCGGATTGAACGGAGCAGTGAATCCGTGTCACCGTTTTTTAGAATGTAGCCGCTCACGCCTATCCGAAGCGCCTCCATGACATAAGCATCGTCATCAAAGGTTGTCAGCATTAAGATCTTTATTTGGGGCCAGCGTGAATGGATGACCTTTGCCGCTTTTAGTCCGTCCATTACAGGCATGCGGATATCAAGGATCGCAATATCAAATGGCATTTTTTCACAAAGGGCGATGGCTTCTTTGCCATTATCTGTTTCTCCTGTGACTTTGAATTCACCTTCAGTTTCAATCATCATTTTTAAGCCCTGCCTTACCATTACCTGATCTTCTGCTAGGAGGATTCGAATCATGATGGTTATCACCTCATTTCCATTGAATGTTGTATTGCGTATGTATGTTGCCCGTTGATTTCCGCTGCAGGTACTCGCTTTCCACAGGGCGGGCGCTGAGCCTCCTCGACGCTCCTGAGTCTGTGGGGTCTCATCTGTCCCGCTGCTCCCACAGGAGTCTCGCACCTTCCGCTTCAATCAACTTAGAGGGGAAATTTGATTAGCCGCTTAAAACAGCCTTACTTTATTTTAATATAACCGCTAACTATGAAGTGGCCGTCAGTTTGGTAGACCTTTAAACCGCCATTTTGATTCTCTAACCGCTGTCTCATCTGACTTAGTCCGAAGCCTTCCTGATAGTTATCCGTACCAGAGGCGGGATTCCGAATCTCGAATCGAAATATACTGCCGCCCGGTGCTTCGAAGGTAATTTCTGCTTCATTTGCATTACTATGCTTCATTACATTTGTTAATGCTTCCTGGACAGATCTGTATATGACGAAGGATTGTTCACCTGTCAACGGGGCTGAAAAGGCACCGTATTTTACGGAGAAATGGATGTGCATCATGTTTTCCAGTTCCAGCTTGCGAATCAGGCGCAGAATGCCTGGAAGTCCGCCGGTGTCATTGGCTTTAAGTGATTTTACAGCTCTGCGGGTTTCATTTAGACTTTCGTTAGCGAGATCCTTTAATGACTGAACTCTTTCCTTTTCCTCCTCAGAGGTTTGCAGACGAAACATTTCCAGCTGCATGATAAGGGCGGTCAGCTTATGGCCAACTGAATCATGGATTTCATGGGCAATCAGCACCCGCTCCTCCCGCCTTGCCAGTTCCTCCTCTGAGACAGCTCTCCGCTTTATATCGCGATATTCACTTAAAAAAGCCTCGTAGCGTGCTTCCAGATCCATTAGCTGATCCTTTGTTTTCTTATAATGGATAAGAGCTATGAAAAGGAAAAGGATGTATATCGCTATTGATATTTGAAGAACCAAATCCAGATTACTATATAAAGCGGTGATTCCTAATCCGAATGCACCAATTGCCCCAATCGCTATGCCGTATCGAAGCGGCAAACGATAGAAGCCCTCAGCCATGACCAGGGAAATGATAAGAATGAGAAAGGGGTTAAACTCATTATGGTAGGGATATAGTGCAGCAGTCGCTATTATGATATTTGTACATAATAAGAAAAATAGCAGAATAGGATTTTTTTCGATTAATGGAACGATAAAAAAGAGCAGAAAGTAAAGTGAAACTCCAAATATGTAAACAGGCAATTGATTTATAGGAAGGTTAAGATAGGCAATAGCAAACGGCCAAACAGTTAGGTTTAAGAGGTACCATAGCCAGTAGGATTTCATGGAATGACCCCGTTTCTAAAAGGGTTTACAATTGCATATTTTATCATTTTATACCAAAATTAACTATATATTTATAAAAATCAAATTCTTAAAGTAAATACACCTGTTTTTTAAATAATCGCCAAAGATTTTCTGCCATATAGTGAGGGGTATGCCGCCAACACTGGGGGATTTGTCACAAAGTATCACCTTTACTCGTTATAATTATATAGCCTTGCTATGGTCATTTTTAGTGTGAGATTGGAAGTGAAAAAATGCAGGAAATGTACAATCAATATAAAGGATTGCTGTTTAAGCTCGCCTATCAGCTGACAGGTTCAGCCTCAGATGCAGAGGATGTTGTGCATGATGTTTTTTTGAAAATATATGATGTACCAACGGAGAAGCTGACTGAGCCTAAAGCTTATCTGTGTAAAATGGTAACGAATCGCTGCCGGGATATACAAAAATCGGCACGCAAAAAACGAGAGCAATATTTTGGAGAATGGCTGCCAGAACCCCTCTTTAATTCGAGTTCAAATACTGATTCGATGGAATCGGTCGAGCGAAATGATCTTTTGTCTTACGCAATGATGGTACTGCTTGAACGGCTGACACCAGCGGAGCGTGTTGTTTTTGTCCTGCGGGAGGCACTGGGCTTTGAATTTGCCGAGATTGCAGAGCTCATTGAGAAAAGCGAGGTAAATTGCCGTAAACTGCTCAGTCGTGCGCGTGCCAAAATGGGAATTACACCTGAAGAGCTTGTTCATACCGAGACAACATCTAAAGAGATGATTTATGAATTCCTGGCAGCACTAAAACAGGGGAACATGAAGCAACTGGTATCCTTGCTTGATCAAAAGGTTGTACTGGTCTCTGACGGCGGCGGAAAAGCAAAGGCGGCTATTTTTCCAATTGAAACACCTGATCGCGTGGGTCGCTTTCTGCTTGGTGCTATTCGCAAAGCATCAATGGTTGAGGGAACTTCACAAATTGAAATCATTCAAATTAACGAACAACCTGCTTTTATACTACGTTGCAATGATGGCATTCATACGGTGGGAATCATTCATACAGAGGGAAATTTGATCCGCAATATATACATTGTTCGAAACCCGGATAAATTAAAGAATATAGGAAAATAAAACAAATTACATTTGGGTTCTTTTTATAAGGAGACCCGTAAGTTGGTCACTTTTTTAAGTATCCATATTACGGGTCTTTTTGTACGAATAAAGCTGAATAAGCTTGCGGTAACCACTAACTTATTGAGCTTATAGGCCTGCCTTAGTCAATCCAAACGCTGTGTCAGCAGAACCCGGTACTGTTTTGAAAGCTATACTGATACGGTTCCAGGCATTGATTGCCATGATGGAGAAGGTAAGATCTGATAGTTCTTTTTCTGATAGCTGCTCACGAACACTGTCATAAATGTCATCAGGAACACCGTGTGCAGGCAGCTTAGTCAAAATCTCAGTCCATACAAGCGCTGCTCTTTCGCGGGGGCTAAACAGAGTGGATTCGTGCCAAATTGGAATATGGTAAAGGCGAAGCTCACTCTCGCCATGAATCTTTGCCTGCTTGATATGCATATCCAGGCAAAATGCACATCCATTCATTTGTGAAGCTCTAATGTGAACCAGATGAAGGATTTTCTCCTCAATTGAACTTTCCTTCTCCACATTGCTCAGTCCCATCATCTTGTTGAAAAATTCCGGTGATTGTTTCATGTAATCAATACGTTGTGTCATGACTGTTTTACCCCTTTTCTATAATAATTTTGTTTTCTACTCGCATGTAATCTAATGCTTTATCGAATATGCAAGCTACTTAGACGGTCCCAAAATACCAGCTAACCTATTCGTTCTTCTAGACATCGTTCTGTTAGCCCTCTACCTTGAATTGATTCACCTCCATCGCTTTATCCCGTTCAAATATATAACGATGCTAAGATTCCTTTTGTGACATTCTCAATGTGAAAAAGTTATTTGAGTGCAATACTAGGAAGGTTAAAGTGGATAGGTGCTCGAACTTAATACAAATGAAAAGACACCTCATAGAAGTGTCTTTTATCGTGATATTTATTTTTCTGTTTTATAGGGCAATGGGCTTTATAGAATGTTTTCCTGTAGCGGGCTCATCATTCTTCGACCTCGATTAAAAACAAAATATTTTCTCTTTAAAACCTCCACGTTCTTCAGCTTTTTGTTTCTGTAATTTTTCTAAATTCTTAATCGATGCCCCATGAGACTCTGCAAGTGCATGGACAACTTCAAGTATCCACTAACCATACTCTTATTCAACAATCTTGCCCAATACATGAAAAAGACGCAATCCTAAATAAACGCGCCCGTTCGTATAAGAACAATAGTTCACCTTCTGTCATTAAAGAAAACTAGTAGATTGGTGAGCCTGTAATATGAAGAGCTGTTCTTATACAGTCTTCCACTTTATATAAATTCTAATAGTACAAAAAATCCATCCCGAGACATCAGTCCGAGGAAATATTAAATAGCTCTAAACCCACTCTATTACAGTAACACACTAATCAAAATTTAATGTTAATTACAAGGAAAGAATTCTCTATGTATGCTTTTATTTCACCATTCATTTGATTGATTAAGTTTTTTACAATGGCTAGACCTAAACCTGTCGTTCTCTTATTTCTAGATTTATCTGCAGTATAAAAACGCTGGAATAACCTTTCAGCAGTCTCATTATCCATATTGATTGCATGATTTTTAAAACTAATACATACATGCTTACCATCTTCTTTTACAGAGACATATAAATTTCCTGTTCCATGATTTAAGTAATTCTGTATAAGATTTTGAAAGATTCTTTTTAAAGTACCTTTATCTGCACTTATATAAATGAGTCTTGTTGGCATATCCATGATCGGCTCACTGTCTTTTGCAATGAAATCGTAATAAAATAAAGAGACCGTTTCAGTAAGTACATTAGACACATTGATTTTTTCAAATTGTAAAATATATTCATCAGATTCAATTCTAGTGAATTCAAAAAACTCATCAAGCAGCTTAATTAAAGTATTTACACGCCTTCTTATGATGCCATGATATTCTTTTTTCCTTTCGGGGGTTTTCTCGGATTCTACCATCTGAAGATATCCAGCTATGGAGGTAAGGGGTGTTCTTAGATCATGGGATATATTGGTTATCTCCTCTTTAAATTCCTGCTGGGCTTTTGCTATTTTTATGTTCTCATTTTTATAATGACCGATCATATCATTTAATTGATAAGCTAATTCCCTAATTTCCTTTGAATTAATCTGAACACTGATTTTTTTGTTTGTATCATTACTGTTAATCAGTTCAACTTTTTTAGCAATATCCCTGATTTCCTTTTTATATAACAAAATATAGGCCAATAATAAACCAATGACTAATATAAGGATAATAATAATTAACCAAGGCATTTTATCCGCTCCCAAGTCTATTTAATGTCCTGTTTATTAAACACGAATCCTCCTATCGCTATACATACTATTAGATAGGAGAAGGCTACAGTAATAGCTATTTTTATAGAATCTATTTCTGGATTTGGCACTGCAACAGGCGAAATATTCATAAGCAACCACAAATATCTCCACAGGCCATCTTGTGCTCCTGATACTGCAAAATCAAAAAATAAGATGAGGCAAATACTTACTGACATGGCCCCTCCCGTATTTTTGATAATAAAGGCTATCATAACAAATACTGAGGCAAATGCCATGAATAACAAACCTTCTACTAGCATCATAAGTGCTAACTGAAATAGATCATTTACTATGAAGGAGCCGTATACACCTAAAACAAGTATGGAAACGATTAATGTGGAAATGATTGCTGCAAACATCATTATAATGGAACCAGAAAATACTGTAATCAGTTTAGAAGTAAATATTTTTATACGACCGTACCCTAAGGAGACAGAATCCCTGATTGTTCCTGTATTAAATTCAGTTGTTATAAACATGGTAATAAATATAGCCTGAAAGATCGTTATAGAGGTTGGTAACAGTCCTGATTCATTAAAAAGCAAGTAAATCCACTGCAGCGTATTTGGATAGATCGTCTCCTTATTTTCTACTAGAGGAAATATTGTATTGATCATGACTAGAGCTGTAAAGATTCCAACTGCAGCAGAACATATATATAATGGCTTGCTTCGTTTTAACCTATAGAAATCTGCTCTTAATAGATTAAGCATGATCACTGCCTCCCATCAAACTCATAAAATAGCCTTCAAGATCTTCACCATTCGATTCGATTGAATATATTTTCACACTATTTTTTGCGAGTTCCAGGCAGATTTCCCCTGATTTATCAAGTAAATCATAAACCTTAATGATATTTTTTGGAAGAACCTCATAATCTGTTGTTTTCAATGCATTTTCTAATATTAAAGACGATCGAACCGCATCATCAACCTCTAGTCTTAAATAACGTTTACATCTTTCCTCAAGTTCTATTGACGTAAATTCATCAACCAATATTCCGTTGTTGATTATGCCATAACGTGTAGCCAGTTTGGATAATTCACCTAATATATGACTTGAAATTAAAATGGTTATTCCGTATTCACCGTTAAGTCTTTTTAGTAATTTTCTCATCTGGACAATTCCATCCGGATCTAGTCCATTTGTTGGTTCATCAAGTATGAGGAAATCAGGATTTCCAAGTAATGCCAGCGCTAATCCCAGACGTTGTTTCATCCCTAAAGAGAAATTTTTCACCTTTTTCTTATCAACATCTGTTAGATCTACAAATTGTAGTACTTTATTTATACTGTCTTTTTCACATATGCCTAAGAGCTTACTTCTAAGTTCCAGATTTTCATATGCTGTATACTCAGGATAAAGTGCAGGATGTTCAATAATACTTCCTATTCTGGAAAGACTAATGCTTTCAGTTTTCTCACTCTTCTCGGAAAACAGCTGAATTTCCCCTTTTGTTGGTGTAACAAGTCCTGTAATCATTCTTATCAAAGTAGTTTTTCCAGCACCATTTTTACCAATAAATCCATAAATATCTCCTTTTTTAATTTTCATATTTATATTTTGAACGGCTTTAATTTTTCCATACTGCTTTGTAAGCCCAAAAGTTTGTAAAATATATTCATCCAATACAAGCACTCTCCTTATCCGCTTATTTGTTTAAATATACGTAAAGGCTTTAAGAAAGTCTTAAGTGTATCAACTTATCTTAAAGCCTATGTTAAAATGTTTAATCTATCTATTTATTAAAATTTCATTTCTTTTTTTGATACCTACGAGGCGAAATATCCTGGAGATAAGTATGATTGCACTACCAATTGCTAAAGTTTCAATGAAAATGAGTAATGCTGGCCATCCATATATTACGGTCGTCCATGTAATATCTCTTCCTCCGACTAGAAATCCAAGGGCATCTAAGAAGAAGATACCTATTATAACGGAGAATATATAGGGTACATTTCGGGCAAGTATAATGAACCATCCTCGGCTGCAAAACTTCATTGCCCATTTATTTACACTGCGTACACCCTTTGTGAAAAACATCATAAGGAGTAATGTTAATAAGCCAAGGGTACTATCTACAATAAGCCCTATTGGTGCTCCCAGTTCTGGAGTTTTGTTTTGGACAATTGAAGTAAGACCGTCTATAAATGACTGCTGTTCAGCCCCTGTTACCGTAGCACTATTGAACATTACAACAAATGCATAACCCTTTTCGGGAAAAAGTGCTGCATCCGAACTGTACGTGAATAGTGTGCCGCCATGCTCTATTCTTTTAGAACCATCCGGCAGAACATCTTGTTCCCATCCATAGGCGTATTCGTTATCAGGTCCAGAAGGTGTATGCATTACCCTTAGACTTTCAGGGGAAACAAGTGGCGTACCATCAACAGACTTTAAGTCACCGTTTTGCATAGCAATCCACTTAGTCATATCATTTGCAGTACTTATCATTCCACCGCTGCCAATTACGAAATGAGGCAGTGCTTTGCGCGCAATTGGCATTCCATAAGCGTACGTGTATCCTCTCTCAACCTCACTTTCATTCCCTGCAAAAGTCATAGAAATTGTGCTACTCATATTAAGAGGAGTCAAGATATGATTTTTGATATATTGGTTAAACGGCTGTCCACTTACCTGTTCTACGAGCTGTGCCAAAATATGATAATTTGGATTATGATAGTTCCATTGAGTTCCAGGATCTGCAGTCAAATGTGCCCCACTCAATCTTTTCATTTCCTCCATCAAAGAATTAGGCTGTGACAAGCTCATCTCTGGAAAACTTTTGTCAGAAAGCCCCGAAGATTGATTCAAAAGCTGTGTAACAGTTATCTTATCAGATCTCTCGTCCTCTGTTACAAAATTTGGCAAATAGGATTTTACCGGTTTTTGCAGTTGTATTTTCCCTTGCTCTACAAGCTGCATAACCGCAAGGGAAGTGAATGACTTACTAACCGAACCAATATACATCTTTGTATCAGCAGTTATAGGATTGCCCTCTGAATCATTTCCATATCCTGCTGTATATATAACCTTGTTACCTTTAATAATACTGACTGAAACTCCAGGTAATCCTGTTTTCTTTAAATTTGACACCATAAATTCATCTATTGAATTGGGCTTTATATAATCATCAGCTGCCGTTAAGTCGCGTGATACAGGAATATTCCTTTCAGATTGATACAGAATATAAACACCTGCATATATGAATGTTGCGAACAGTAAACCTATTACTATTAATAATGAATACATTTTTTTCATTAATGGATTCGCCTCGCATAATTTATTTATGCGCTTATTATGCTACACGACTTTTAAGAATCAATAAAAAAAGCTTTAAGAAAGTCTTAAGTTTAATCACTCATCTTAAAGCCTATCCCCCAAACTGTCTGTATATATTCTTTTTTAGGATTTACCTTTGCAAGCTTAGTCCGTATATTACTAATGTGAACATTCACCGTATTTTCATCACCATAAAATTCATCATTCCATACACGTTCATAAATATTAGGCTTTGTAAATACCTTACTAGGAGACTTCATCAGCAACTCAAGAATTAAAAACTCCCGCTTAGTGAGGCTTATCGGAGTATTAGAGATATTCACTGAATATGTTTCTAAATCGATACATAAATCTTTAAATTTTAACATCATTTTTTCAGTTAGAAGCTGTGAGGATTTATTATATCTGCGAAGCTGTGCTTCAATTCTCGCTAACAATTCATCATTATTAAACGGCTTTACAATATAATCATCAGCACCTGATTTTAATAAATGAATGGTAGAGGCTTTATCACTTTTGGCTGAAAGTCCAACAACTGGAACATTACTGTGTTTTCTAATTTCCTGTAATACCATCTCTCCATCTAACCCAGGTAACATAAGGTCAAGAAGGACTAAATCAATATTTTCATTAAAATACATTAAAGCCTCAGTACCTGAGTAAGCTAGCTTTGAGTCATATTCATTTTGCTCTAGTAAATCACAAATCATATTACTTATATCTATATCGTCTTCGACAACCAATATTGAAATTTTGTTAATCATTTTTATTTAACACCTACCTGTATTCAGGCTATTTTATATACAAAATTAAGTCCACTATAAAGAAAAATTCCATTGTAGGGGATTTCTCCTCATCCCACTGATGGTTAGTCATGCATAGTCTGATTGGCTTTTCTAAAGTCTAAACCCCTAAGTTCGACCGAAACAATGAATAGTTCTTTTTATGCAGATGCTTAATAAAATGAATACATTCCTATGAATGTACTTATTAGAAACAATAAAGGTATATCACTCAACTAGTAGGTCTCTTTATTATTCCCCGTCTTAACTATTTCTCCTTTAGTTTCTGTAGTACTTAATGGTTTGTCAACACTAAACTAGACAGCTTTTTTAAGGTGTAACTTTTTGTACTCAACGGAGCTTAAATATCCAAGTGTTCCGTGAATTCGGATGTGATTAAACCAATGAACATAATCATCCAATTCTAACTTTAATTGTTCCAAACTATCAAAATACATTCCTTTTACGAATTCCGTTTTAATAATTTTAAATGTAGCTTCCGCAATGGAACTATCCATGTCTTCTCCTTCAAACATAGAAGCTGGCACCGTTACCTCGACATTTAACAGTCCTTTATCCACATCAACGGATTCATTTTCAGCAGCTTTATTCTCATCAGCCGCCTCCTTATTCCCTTCTGTGCTTTATTAGTAGAAGAACATGACGTATATTAGCTGATTGGCAGTATCATCATTACATTTATCATTTATGCAGGCATTAGTATTTTTGATGGGGTTCGAAAGGCTAGAATCCCATCAAGATAAACATCCTTTTTTGAAAAATTTTATTCAGTTGTGCCTGTTCCCTATTACTCTGATACTTTATTAAAATAAGGAACAGGCATTACTTAAATATATACTTCGAGGGGAGGCATTTAATATAAACCTATTTTATATTAAATGACATGCCACTCTATGATTTTCTATCTTCATTTCAAGAACGGGTACTTCTTTTCTGCATATTTCTTGAGCTAGTGGACAGCGTGTGTGAAATTTACATCCAACTGGCGGTTCACTGGGACTTGGTATTTCTCCCCTTAAAACAATTCTTTCTTTTTTCTCATCAGGGTGTTCTTTTGGAACAGATGAAATTAACGCTTTCGTATATGGATGCAGGGGGTTTTCAAAGAGATCCTCCTTTGAAGCAGTCTCAACTATGTTCCCTAGATACATAACACCTATTCGATCACTTATATGCTTTACGACACCTAAGTTATGTGCAATAAAAAGATATGAAATGCCTAAATCTTTTTGAATATCTTTTAATAAATTTATGATTTGCGATTGAATCGATACATCCAGTGCAGAAACAGGCTCATCACAAACGATTAATTTAGGATTTAAAGATAGTGCTCTAGCAATGCCTATACGCTGCCGCTGACCCCCGCTAAATTGATGCGGGTATCTATTTGCCTGGTTCGCGGTAAGACCCACACGCTCTAAAAGTTCTTCAACAACTTTCCTCTTTTTATCTATACTAAGAGACTTAAAGTGAATATCTAAAGGTTCCATTAAAATATCGATGACTTTTTGTCTCGGATTGAATGAAGAGAATGGGTCTTGAAAAATCATTTGTATATCTCTTGTATATTGCAAATGTTCTTTTTTACTTATTTTCGTAATGTCTCGTCCGTTAAAATAAATATTTCCTGACGATGGGTTTAGCAATTTTACAATCAATTTACCCAATGTACTTTTCCCGCACCCGCTCTCACCTACTAATCCAAACGTTTCTCCTTTTTCAATATTGAATTCAACGCCGTCCACTGCTTTTAAAACTTTATTATTCCTTTTAAATAATCCCCTGTTAATATGAAAGTTCTTTTCCACTCCTGTTAATTTCAGCAATGATTCCAATTCCTATTGCACCTCATTCCTTTTTCAGCACATTTTCTATATGCCAGCATCTTACCTTGTGATTTTCTTTCATTTTTTCCAAAGGCGGTTCTTGATTTCTGCATTTCTCTGAGGCAATTGGACAGCGAGGATAAAATCTGCATCCATTAGGCATCTCTTCTGGAGTAGGAACATTCCCGGGAATGGAATGCAGTATTTTATTTGAAGAATTGATTTTAGGTACTGATTTTAGTAGTCCCTGGGTATATGGGTGTGCTGCATGATCAAATAGATCCCTTATATTCGCTTCTTCAACTATTTGTCCTGCGTACATAACAATCACTCTGTTACAGGTCTCAGCAACAACTCCTATATCATGTGTAATCATCATAATTGAAGTATTAAATTGAACTTTTAAATCATTCATTAAATCTAATATCTGCGCTTGTACTGTGACATCCAATGCGGTAGTGGGTTCATCTGCAATTAAAAGTTCAGGGTTGCAGGCCAGTGCCATAGCAATAACCACTCTTTGCCTCATCCCGCCTGAAAGTTCATAAGGGTACTGATTATATCTTTGCTCCGGACTGGGTATACCCACAGACTTTAACAATTCAATCGTCTTGTTTTTAATTTGTTTTTTACTTAAATTTGTGTGTAATTTGAGAACCTCATCTATTTGGAATCCTACCTTAAAAGCAGGATCAAGAGTACTCATCGGGTCTTGAAAAATCATGGCTATTTCTTTTCCGCGTATTTTTCTTAAAGCTTTCTGCTTTTTTTCTAATAAGTTTTCATCTTTAAAGATAATCTTCCCAGATGAAACCTTGCCAGCTGGAGAAGGAACTAGACTCATGATTGCAAGTGAAGTAACACTCTTGCCACAGCCGCTTTCTCCAACTATTCCAACGGTTTCCCCCTGGTTAATATGAAAACTAAGATCTTTTACCACTTTATTTGAATTGGATCCATTTTTGAATTCAACTGTAAGATTTTCAACTGTAAGTAAATCGCTCATTAAAATTACCCCTTTATAAGTGGTGATTCACCCTTGGGTTTATTTCCCTGCCCCTGAAAATTTCCAAAAACTCTACTAATCCATTTACTGCAGCAGTCATGATTAGTTCGCCCTTTTCCTTCGTAGACATAGTTGGATCACCTAGAGTTCCAGTTTCAGATATTGTGCTCCAGTATGGCATAATCGAAACCATTCTTCCTTCACCTTTTCCAACAAGATCCAGCCAAAAATATTTGGATGTTTTAAACTTATCTAAATCCCTTACAGCTTTATCCATTTGTACTAAGTCTTCCTTAATGGCCAGATACATAGAGGTTTCATATTCGCCAGCATGATTTATTCCCCCAGGATTCTCAGAATCTCTGATTTCCTCCATCAAATCGATAACAGGCTGTAAGTCCCAATGAGATAAAGAAGCACACATAACCTCTGGGTATGCAAGCATAACCTGCCTTGCAGCAACTTGGAGCAAAGAGACATTGCTTCCGTGGCCATTGAATAAAAGTATTCTTTTATATCCCTGGTGAGCCAAGCTCTTCCCAATATCTACAATATAATTAATAAATGTATCACTGCTGATCGAAATCACTCCAGGAAAATCCATTTGGTGTGGAGCATAAGCATGATTAACAGGCGGCACAACAACTACTTTTTCGGGTATCCTCGTACCTGCTCTAAGGCATATTTCATTAGCCAGTACAACATCAGTCTCTACTGGCAAGTGATGTCCATGTTCCTCGATCATTCCGATGGGAACAATCGCTATTCGCTCTTCCTTTATTGTTTCTTTTATTTCCGGCCAAGTCATTTCACCAAATAAAAATTTACTCATTCTCTATCTCCCCTTCTAAAATTAATCTAAATTAGGATCTAAATAATCTCTTAATCCATCCCCTAATAAATTTAAGCCAAGAACGGTTATCCCTATTGCTATGCCAGGAAAAATGGTAATCCAGGGAGAATCAATCATATACTGTCTTCCATCGTATAAAATATTGCCCCAGCTTGGTTCAGGCTGTGGAACACCAAGTCCTAAAAAGCTCAACGACGCCTCCGCCAAAATAGCATAAGCAAAGTATGTGGTCATCTGAATAAGGAGCGGTGAAACGCAATTGGGAAGGATATGTTTAAATAAAATCCTGATATTAGAACCACCCATAACTTTAATTGAATCGATATATTCTTTTTCTTTAATAGATAAAACACAACCTCTTATAAGCCTTGCAAACATAGGTGTGTATACAATCGCTAATGCCAAAATAATATTCTTGATGCTGCTTCCAAACGCTGCCATGAGTGCAATCGCAAATAATAATGGAGGAAATGACATTAAACCATCAACCAGCCTCATTATAAGCACATCTATAAAACCGCCAAAAAAACCAGAGATAAGGCCCATCACAACTCCTATAGATGCTGATAGTAGAATAGTAATAAATGAAATTTGTATAGATACCTTCGCTCCGTATATAACTCTGCTAAAAATATCTCTGCCATACTCATCAGTCCCAAATAAATGTGCCTTACTAGGTGCTCCATTAAGATTGGAATAGTTCACATCATCCACTGGGTCATATGGCGCTATCAGCGGGGCAAAAATTGCTATTAGTAAAATAGTGGTGATTATGAGTAAACCAACAATCCCTTGCTTTCTTCTTGAAAAGTTTTTAAAATGCGCAAAGAATGAGCTGGAAAAATTTTTTGGCTTTTTAATGGCATTTGTACTCAAGTTTTTTCACCCCTTACTATATTTAATTTTAGGGTCGAAGTAGGTGTACAAAATATCGACAAATAGAGTAATAAAAACATAAATCGCTGCAATAACCAGGATAATGCCTTGTATGACTGGATAATCACGGTTAAGTACGGATTGAATCATTAATTGACCAATACCATTGATGCTGAAAATAGATTCAACAACTATCGTACCGCCCAGAAGCAGCCCAAAGTTTATCCCAATGATCGTGATGATTGGAATCATGGCATTTTTTAGAGCGTGCTTGAAAACCAAGGTAAACGGTGAAGCTCCTTTTGCTTTAACGGTACGAATATAATCCTGTCTTAAGACATCTAACATGCTTGACCTAGTCATGCGAGTTATGATACCCGCTTGAATAAACCCCAGGGAAAAAGCAGGAAGCGTAAGATGTTTTATATTTAATATCAAGCTTTCTGAAACCGGAATATAACCAGTTGCTGGAAACATTCCAAGATTCAAAGCGAAGACCATGATTAAAAGCAGCGCTGCCCAGAAATTTGGAATGGATATGCCTATAAGAGCTATGATCATCGAAGCAAAATCAAGGCCAGTATTATGTTTGACAGCAGAAATAACACCAAGCGGAATGGCAATCAAAATTGAAATAGTCATCGAATAAATGATTAGATTTAAGGTGACTGGAAGTCTATTTGCAATTAAAGAAAGAACAGTCTGGTCTGAAACTAACGAACTTCCCAAATCGCCTTGCAGCAAGTTAGATAGCCAAAGCGTAAATTGTATGAAAAGAGGCTCATTTAGCCCCATTTTTTCTCTCATTTGCGCAAGTTGTTCCTCGTTTGCCTGTGATCCCAGCATCGCAGCTGCTGGATCACCTGGGATGAAGTGGATGATCATAAAAACAACTGCAGAAACCGTTAGCAGTACTGGTATTAAAGCCAACACCCTTTTAACTAGAAAACTAGACATGCAATTTAGATCCTCCTTTGGAAAAAGGGGCCTTTAGAGCCCCTTTTCTATTCTGAAATCCACACGTTCCATAGACGGGGGTAACCGGCACTCCACGTTTCAAACCCTTTTATCTTTGGTGAATGTGCTTCAATTACAGGATAGTAATAAAGTGAGGAGAAAGATAAGTCTTCCTGCAGCAATGATTGGACATCATTATAAATCTCTTTTCTCTTGCTCATATCAACTTCCTTGATCCCCTGTTCCAGCAAGGAATCCATTTTTTCGCTTTTGTACCCGTTATAACTTGTGCTGCTATGCAAATACGCATAATAGATTTGATTTGGATCCGGTCTAGGTGTAATATGGCCGTTTAGCAAGTGGTAATCACCTGTTACCCATCTATCAGAAATGAAAGACGCCCATTCTAATGCTTCAACTTCCACATTTAGACCAATCTTTTTAAGCTGGCTTTGCATCACTAATGCTGTTTTTTCATGATGATCATAGGCAGTACTTGTCGAAATCACGATGGGTTCCCCATCATATCCAGCTTTCTTTACGAGTTCTTTTGCCTTTTCTATATCTTGTTCATAATCATTTGCATGTACATCCGAGAACCATTCTGTTTCCGGGAAAACAGCTGATGGTGCAGTTTCTCCCAGTTTACGAGTGGCAACATCCACTATTTCTTGTTTATTTAATGCATACGCAACAGCTTTTCTCATATCTGGATTATCAAATGGCGGCTTATTCATGCCGTACTGCAGCATTCCCCAATTCATGGAAGGCTTCATTTCTACGACCACATTCTGTTTTTGTTTTAATCTATCGTAATCGTTTGGAAGAACATCCAAAACAACATCAACCTCACCTGTTTCAAGAGACGTCAGTCTAACGGATGCTTCAGAAATCGGTTTGAAAACGATTTCATCCACATAAGCATTCTTTTCTCCCCCAAATCCTGTAGGTTCACCATCAATAGACTTATAGTCATCAAATTTTTTAAGGACCAGCTGTTTACCTTGTTCCCATTTGTCAAATTGATAAGGTCCAGTTCCAATTGGGTTCTTAATTTCCTCACCATTTGCCCCATCCCCTTTTGGAATAATCACTGCAGGGTTATAGGGATTAGCTAATGAACCTAAGAATACACCAGAAGGACTATTTAAATGAAAGGCCACTGTATAATCATCAATAACTTCTATTGAATCAACCATTGAAAATTCAGCATTTCTTGGAGCATATTCAATAAACCGTTCGATTGAATACTTCACATCTTCTGCTTTCATTTCATTTCCATTATGAAACTTAACACCTTCGCGCAAATGAAAGGTAAATGTTTTTTGATCTTCACTAATTTCCCAATCCTGCGCTAACATAGGAATGATTTTCATGTTTTCATCTATCGTCACAAGCATTTCCTGTACATGGAGAAGAGGGATGCGATCTGAGAGGACTGTCGAGGTATGGAGATCAAGTTTTGTTAAATCAGCTCCCGCAGCAACAGTTAAAGTACCACCGCTTTTAGGTTCTGAGTCGGCTGAATCGGTGCCTGAATCTGGTGCAGTATTTTGAGGTTTAGAAGACTGCTGGTTACTTTGACTGCATGCCGCCAATGAAATTACTAAAATAACTAAAAGGATTAACATGTTAAAGAATCTTGTATTTTTCAACTCATCATCTCCCTAATATGTGTTTGAACTTTTGTATCCAAGTTCCTTTGAAATTAGAGCTGCCGTTTTCTTCAACTCATCTAATAGCTCACTCTCCTTCTCTTTTTTCAGGAATATCTCCGGCCCAGAGATAGCAATTCCCGCTGCCAACTTATTTTCATAATTAAAGACAGGATGTCCGAAAGCTTTTACGCCTAGAGTAAGCTCACCTTTAGAGAATGAATATCCATTTTCCCTAATTCTTTCTAACTCACTCAGCAATTCCTCCTTTTTAGCAATCGTTTCTGGTGTAAATAACTCTAAATCCTGTGAAATAATTTGCTGAATCTCTTCTTCGTTTAAGTACGCAAAAATAACTTTTGATAAGGCTCCAGCGTAAACAGGCAATTTTTGTCCTACTTTTACTTCATAACCAAATCTGTGAAAGGACTCTATATTGATTAAACATAGAGCTTTTCCCCTATCATAAACACTCAAGTTCACATTCAATTCAGTCGTTTTAGCTAATTCTTCTAAGAAGGGAGTAGCGATACTGACCAGATCTACTGACTGGACAACAATTCCCCCAACTCGAATAAACTCCATTCCAAGCTTGTATTTACCTGTCTTTTTATCTTTTTCGATATAGCCCCTTTCCATAATGGTGTGTAAAATCCTGTGAACAGTCGCAAGAGGAAGTTTAGTTCTATCTGCTATTTCAACCAAAGACAAAAGAGGTTCCTTAAAAGTAAATGTCTCGATAATATCAAAAGCTCTATCTAATGAACGGATACTGATACTTTTTGTTGTCACGAATGTCACTCCTCTTGTTTCCACCTAGTGAAAACTGCTTTTCATTTTCTATATTCTTATTAATGAAGATAACTAAATATTACGACTTTTTGATTTAGCCTCAAAAATGTGTGGACACAAAACAACAGCACCCACAAGCATGGGTGCTGTTTAGAACCAATATATTAATCCATGAAAATAATTGCATTTTTTCAACACGGTGCTAGATTCTTTCCTTTAAGTTTCTTTTTGGAAATAGGCATTAAAGCTTGAAAAAGGGAAAGAAATACGCTTAGAGCTCTCTGAGCATATATTTTTGATGAATAAATTATTTCTGCTAACTCCCTTCCTACAATCCACCTTTTTGGAATTTCGGTTTCTTTGTCTGTCTTAACGTTTGGCTATGTTACATTCTAATGTTGATTTGTGACCATAAGAAAACCGCCTTTGTGAAAAGGCGGTTAATTGAGCTATCGTCTCCAGTTAGCGTAATCACCTTAAGTGACAAGGTCATCTTACCGTCTGGTAAACGAGACCTATGGCTCCAGAATCAAAGGTCTTGTTTTCGATTAGCTTAAGATTGATCTTCTCCTTGAGACCTTGGAATAACGGCAATCCCTTACCGATCAGGACGGGAGAAACCGTAATTTTATACTCATCAATTAAATCAAGCTGCATAAGGTGGTGTGCGAACCTAGGACTGCCGAGGATGACCATATCCTTGCCTGGCTGCTGTTTGAGGTTATTGATCTCTTCCTCGACATCTTCTTTCACGAGTCTGGAATTATTCCATTCGACTTTCTCCAGCGTCGTGGAAAAAACGATTTTGGCTGTCTTTTCGATCCACTCGGCATGATTCCGTTCATGCTGCGAAGCTGATGGATTCGAAGGCACAGATGGCCAGTAACTGTGCATCATCTGATAAGTCCCACGTCCCCAAATGACAGTGTCAGCAGTACTCAGAATTTCTTTCGCGTGTTTCTCCAAATCAGCATCGTAGGAAACCCAGCCAATGTCCATTTCACCATTCGGCCCTTCTACAAAACCGTCAAGCGATGCGTGCAGAAATAGAACGAGTTTTCTCATTTTCAGTTCTCCTTTGTTCATGAGGGATATCTACATTATACATTAACTACATTTTAGCAGAATTCAACTTGGGTTGTTTCTTATGGATTGCTAATCTCAAACCTGCCCGTTTGCTTAACAAGAATAAGCAGAAAGCCGAAGCTTTGTGTTCGTGTCGGTGACAGTAAACAGGCACGATTTGACCAACATATTTTTCTTATTCGATGAGGTATTCTCATATTCCTTGTTGTCTATATAACGGAACCAAGCCAAATAATGTTGCAAATATTTGGTTGCAACACCATTGAAGCGGTCCATCCATTTCTTCAAGCGGCTGTGATAGCTGTTTACGTTTTGGATATGGTACACACCTTTGACACGTTGTTTTCCGTCGGACTTGAATCGGTAAAAGCCAAGCCCTTTGCATTCGCATAGGAGCTGAATGCCCGCCAGGAATCCGTGCAAAGCACGTTTGAATCCGATAGATGACCGCCAATCGCATCATCTAATTTCGTTGTCCGAATGCGACCACGCCCAAGAACGCCAGAGTACGTCATTTTCTGACGGTCACGGCAAATAGCCCTCAATATGCATTCAATAAAACGAACCCACACATGAGGTCTTCTCGTTCGTTGAAGAGGTGTGTTTGTAAGGTCATTAAAGGTTTTGCGACAGGATTTACAGCGGTAACGCTGACGTTTAACCTCTCCAGCACGTGTTTTTACGGCCTACTTCCCAAAACGAATGACAGAATGGGTTTTGCAATGCGGACAAACAAGCCCATCTTTGTGCTTCTGCTCTTGGATTTCGTCAATTGCTCGAACGGGAGCCGACACACCCTTGGTTCGGGATTGCAAAAAGAAGATAAGTTCCTGCTTACCACTATCGTTTAATGTATCAGCAAGCTTTTTTAGCTCCTTTAAATCCATAGACAAATCATCTCCGAACCGAATTGTTACCTTTACCATAGAACATTCTTTCGTAATTATCAAATATCAACATTAAGGTTTAACAAAGCCTAACGTTTAAGCATCTCACGTCTTCTTCTTAATAGCTCGTTAATATCTGATAAAAGATGATTAATTATATTCAGTTGGCCGGTATTGCGGTTTTTGAGGCCTTCGATTAATCCTTTTATGTGATAAAGTATTGATGTTATTTCATTTTCTATTTGTATAATGTGTCTTTTTCCATAACCAAAATCAGGTTCAATTTCCAATTGTTCTTTAAGTTGCTTAACACGCTGCCAGACTTGTCTATAGCGGTCTTTATCCTCTTTTTCTCGGTCCATTACTTGTTTAAGTAAGCTTAGGATTTCAGATACTTTGTAGTATGGCTCTTTATCCTTTAGTTCTGCAAATGGGGAAGATTCTTCTCTCCGTCCTTGAAGCTTTTTACCAGCAAAGAACAAAGATACAATAAATGAAATTGAGAGTACTAAAGTAATGATTCCTTTGCTAAGAATCATTCTGACTAAAGGAATATCCTCCAGAAATGAAAACAGGTTCATATAATAAATAATGGAGATAAAAGCAATAATTACAGGGGATAAATAAACAAGCCAACTAAAGTCTTTTTTAGCAGATGGTGCAGTATATTCATCTGATTCACGACGTTGGGAATGATCATGTTCAAGAGTATTGCGTCTATGATCATTGCCCATTCCTAAATTAGGCGGGGTAATGCTAATCGGATCTGCATTTTGCATCGTTCTGTCACTGGGAATCGTCTCAAATAGATTTCCATGTTGATCATTTTTATATGTTTTCTGTTCATTTTGTTTTAGCCTATTACCTGTATTCGAATAGTCAGTCCCTACAGTTTCGTCATAACTTAGGAATCTTGAATGACTGTTTGAATAATGATTATCTATCGTTAAATGGGAACTGGACTCTTTCCTTTGCCTTGCAGCAGCTGGTACCAAAACGACTTTATGCAGTTCTTCGTTTGATAATCCCTGTTTTACTTCAAAAAGGGCATCTGAAAATTCTTTTGCTGACGAAAATCGGTTCTCTCTTGGTGAACAAGCTTTTACCACTGCATCGCCTAATTTTGCAGGAGCATTCAGAGGACAGTCTGGTATTGCACCCTTTTGCCGCTTTTCAATTGCATGATCAATATCCGACATTTCATAGCTTTCCGGATAGGGAGGCAGAAACGGAAGCCTTGCATAATTTAACAATTTATATAGTAATGTTCCCAATGAATATATATCTACAGTATGATCATATTCTTCTAATGCAAGGATTTCGGGAGCGATAAAAGCAGGTGTTCCTTTCATTGAAGCGGCCCTTGAAGTGTTCTTTAAAAGCTTAGCAATGCCGAAATCGCCAACTTTAAAAACTCTTTCTTTATTCACAAATATATTCTCATCTTTAATATCTCTATGGATGATTCCGTTCGTATGACATAATTCCAATGCAGACAGAATATCAAGACCTAAGTCAATGACATTTTCAACAGTAAACTTGTTTTCTTTCAGGTAATTGGCAAGAGGTGTTACATATTCCATACGGATAAAAATATCATATCTTAGAGGTACGTCTTGTTTTTCAACTTCGTTGTCATAGTATGTAACAATGTGATTATTGTTCTTTTCAGATAATGACCGTAAAATATTGATCTCATCAATAATTTCCTGCAATACAGACTTAAAATAGTTTTCGGCCTTAGAATGATCTCCACCCATAGAGTTTAATACATCATGATATTGTGCTTCGTTCGGGATGACAATATGTTTTAATGCTGATTCATAATGTCCGCTCTCATTAGTTTTAGATACCTTATAAACGGTACCGAATCCTCCCGAACCAATGAATTCATCGACATGATAACCGAGGATTTTTTGACCTGCTAGATTTGAGGAAATTGACACTCCAAGACACCCCCTTCCAAGAACGAGATTTACTTTATTCCTACAGGGAGAATTTCTACGATCATTACGGTGATATTATCCGTCCCTCCCTTTTTTCTTTCATTGCCCTGTAAAGCCTTAGATACAAGCTCTTCTGCTGCAGCTTCTACAATTCCCCTATGAAAATAATGTTTAAGGATTAATTGAATATCCGCATCCTCCACAGCATCTGTTAAGCCGTCACTGCAAAGAAGAAACCATGTTCGATCAGTTATCTTCACAGCTTCTGTGTGATCCCCTTTTAGAACAAAGTATTCATCCCCCATACCTACATAACGAGTCAATTCTTTACTGGATCTAAATCGGCTCACTTCCTCGGTTGTCAATAAATTCAAATCCAGCATTCTTTGACCTTCAGTATGATCTTTCGTTATTTGTTTGAGCTCATCTTGCCGATACTGATAGATTCGGCTATCACCAACCTGAATACCTATAGCATGGCCGCTATGCAGAATGAGGGTTGATAAAGTAGCCCCCATACCCATTAAAGATTTATCCATGGAAGATTTGATAATCATCTCTGAATTCAGGCTGCTGATATATTTTTGATAGCGGTTAACGGCTTCCTCAAGACGAAGAGCGGAAAGTATATGGTTACGCATTTCAGATAGTTTGCTAACAGTAAGAAAACTTGCAGCTTCACCAGATTGATGTCCGCCCATTCCATCACTTACTGCAAATAAAGCTTGTGAAACTGTAGTTTGATAGGATTTTACGGATTCATCAAAATCATTTTCCAGGTGTAACTGAGAAAGATAATCTCCATTATCCAGCAGGAAATTATCTTCGTGGTTTTTTCTGAAATTTCCGATATTAGATTGTGCAGTTACACGAATTTGAAAATAATCATTCATCTGATTTCTTCCTTAATCTAAAATTTCTTGCACATATTATTAATCTCTTAATATTTCTGATACAAACTTACTTTCATCCTCGTCTACATACCCTTTAAAAATAACTTCATTTATATCCGCTTGATTAAAAACAAAAGTATAGTCTGCATTGATATGCCCTTCAGGATAGAAACAACTAACATAGTCGTACATTTTCGGGCCATCCTCTTTTAGCAGAAGCTGCTTTCTGCCATATATAAGGAGTTTTTTAGTGCCTTCTTTCAGGATGACGACTGAACCTATTGGCAGTAACGTTTCATTATTTTCCAATATTCTTACCACCTTTTACTTAATATGAGAACTGTTTGGCTGAAGAAACTGCTTCTTCGATTACTGACTGATAAAATTCATTGCGATTAAAACATTCGGCATGAAAGATATCCTTTATATTATCTTGATCGCTTTGTGTAAACAGCCAATTTCCATTAGGTTCTATCAAAAACTTCATTCCTTTTGTGTTCCAGCCATCAACCGTTTTTAAAAAATATACTAATTGGCCTATCGCAATGTTATGTTTAAACCCCTTAACAAGTTCCTTGGCAAAAGGAATTGATGCACCCTCTTCTAAAACATAAGATTCTAATTCCTTAAGAGATGCATGTTTGAGATTGTTAACAATGAAATTAAGTGATTCTAAACTGATCGAATCTCTGAAGGTAAGGGAGCATTCTTCGTTTGGAGAGTCTATGTTTGCTAGTATTTCAACAAAGTAGTCATAAATATTTCCTATCAATTTAAATTCCACGGAACTAGACTGATCACTGAATTCTTCCGTTAACTCAATGACTTGTTGAGAGGAAATAAAATAATAATAATCATAAATCTTTTCATCCCTTACGATGTTCAGCCAGGAAACTCTCTCACAAAGTTTGCATCCCTGTAAGATGGTATAAACTGTAGGATCCAATTCAATCCTGCCCTCTGTTTCATATATTAATTTTTCCCCCAGCAATTGCTGCTTAGCATTCATTAATGATTGATTCATTTCTTCCTGCGAATCATTTATGAATGGATTGGAAAATCCCAACAGTTCATTGAACCCCATTAATTTCAAAAGCAAAAAGGCCTCTTCGGAACTTAGCTTGAAAGAAATATATGTGTCTGACAATTGAATTCTCCTTGAAAAAAAATTTTTTAGAATGCAGATTCACATACAGGCATTGTTGATTATTATTTAAACCAACCACCTGCAATTGTATTGCTAAACCCAGCTTTAATCATGTCCTTTATGCTGTCATCTTCATCATCATTATCCAAATCAACATTCCATTTTACTCCTTCCGTTAAATACGTTAAACCTACTGAAACTCCAAAACCTACGGTTGCTACTGCTGCTATTGGTGCTGAAGCAGGCAGTGTTGCAATTGTTAATGCCCCCGCCAAGGCAGTAACGCCAACTCCTACACCAATATTTCCTAGGGTATCACCTATTATTTTACTTACAGGTTTCTCTTCATAAATATTTTTACCAATATCAACTACAACATCTATTCCCATGCTTAACAATCCCAATCTATCCTTTACTGCTGCCAGTGCAGCTGCCTTCGGACTAACAAGCTCAGCACCTTTTACGTAATTCCCTTTTTCCATTTCGGACTTTATCGTATCACCAGAAACAGTCTGTACTTTTACTGTTTTTTTGTTTGGATTCCCATTTCCATCTTGAAGCTTTACTTTTTCTAAAAAAGTTACATTCCCATCTATATCTCTAATTACCTTATATCCGCCTAAAACTTTAATTAGAGTTTCGCGTAATTTCATAAAATTAAACGCTGTTCCAAATATATTCGGTACACCAAATGGAGCAGTCAAGTCAAACTCTGTCACTTCTAAAAAGGATTTTTTAACTTTCGCATTCCCATTTTCCCATTTTGCAAATAATTCTTTATCTAACTCGTTATAGTCACGTAGAGCATTGGCTAAAAAAGTGGACATTTTATTCAGCAGCGCAGCTTGTTCGTCCATTGACCGTGTGATTGTCTTAAGAGTATTTTCTACGTTTGCACTTGCAAGAACTTCCCAGTCCAGTCTCTTGCCTGCTGACTGAATATCGTCTTTGATATTTTCCATATCTCTTGATAGAAATTTGGTTGACAGCACAAAACCTATGAATTTATTTTTATCCACCATGATATAAGTCATTTGTATACAACTCCTTAAAAATGCCAAAACGATAATCTCTTACATCCATTACATGAAGATGTAAGAGATTATAATAAATGGCAGCTTTAGCGCTGATTCTCTGCTGCTTGAATCGTTTCTTGGTTCGTCCGATCCCACTGCTCCGCCGCATTTTCAAGAAATTTTGAATATTGATTAATGGTGTCAAATTTTTCTTTGAAATTATTACTCAACTGCCCAAATTTTTTGACAGCCACTTCTGCTGCTTGGCCTTCCCAGCTTGAACGAAGACTATTAATCTCCTTATTCATTTCTTCTGTAAAAGTACGAATTGAGTTTGCAATTGTTTTTAAGCTGTTTGCTTTATCTCTCATCACTTTTGAATTGACTTTAATCGATGCCATGCCATTTCCCCCTAATATTTTTTATTTTCCAACGTTTAGACTGTTTGCTGAATCTTTTATCGCATTTTCTGTTTTCTCATATCTTTCCGCAGTTGTTTTAAGAAAATCGGAGTAGGTTTGAAGAACTTTGGATAATTCTTGGAAGTCATTCCTGTATCCTTCAATTTTATTGTTAAATGTGTCGCTTGATTGTCCTTGCCACTCAGCACGCAAATTTGCAATTTCAGCATACAAGTTTTTAACTTGAGCCTCATAGTTTGATGTCTTGTCTTTGATAAATTGTGATGATTTTTTTAGTGCATTTGTTTCTACAGAAAACTTACTTCCTGCCATATAACCATACACCCTTTCAATGAATAAATTTTTATATAAAAAGAGACTAGTTAGCCTTCTTTTTAACTTTCTCGCAGCCGTCTGGTCCTTTGCGTAGCTTCTTCGTCTTCTCTGCGAACATGATCTGCCACGGATTTTATTGAATCGGCCAAATTTACTGTTTTTCTTTGTGTTTGGAGCATTTCCTGTTTCAATTGTTCACACTTTTGGATAAAAGTTTCTGATGCTGGCCCGGCCCATGCGGCTCTAACCTGGTTAATGAATTGATCAAGCTGATTTATTTTATTTTTCATGTTTCCAGCTTCATCAGCAATCCTGTTCGCCTGCAGCATAATTCGATAATAATCAATGCTTATTTTCATGAAATAGACACCTGCCTTTACATCAGCATTAGATTGCTGCCGTCATGTATATCAAGCTCCAAACAGTTAAAATTTTTATTTAGAATGACTTTGTTCTTAGTATCCACTAACATTAACCCTCTCTTTTTAGCCTGAATACCATGAAATTCTTCGTGAATGATTTTAACAATCAAGTCAATTATGTTCCCAACCTTCATGGATCCGGGCACCAAAAAGTTTAATGTTTGGCCTACTGCTGGAACATCAACATAAAGTGAAATTTTCCGAGCCATTCTTTCCTCCTCTATCCACTCTTTTTATCAGAAATTCTATCTTACCAGGAGTCTTCTAAAAGAATCCTGTCAGTAACTGCCCTTAACCTACAACCTCCAGTTTCATTAAAGGGTTTCTAACAACTGCATATTTATTTCCGTTAAAGAGGACGCCCTCGCCATTCTTTAATTCTAGTTCTCTATCGAGGTATCCCATGTCTTCAATCACGATAATACCCTGTTTATGCATATTCCCGCCCAAGATGATTCCGTGCCGTGCTTTGATTAAGTACCTAAATAGTTCCGTATTTGAATAATTTCGCACTCTCTCCATATCGTCTAAAGTAATAAAGTAAATATTTAGACCTTTACTTTTTGCTGCAATATTGGTAAACATCTCTAAAGCATCGTCTGAAATCATATCAAAGAAATTTGAGAATCCATTAATACATATAAAGAGTTTCTCGAATTTTTGCATATATTCGCAGATGCCTTCTTTTGAATCAGTATTTTTTTTGATATCGTTATACACTTGCAGACGTTCTTTTACCCTTTCTTCCAGCTCCTTCACATACGTGTCAAATTCATCTGAAGAGGATATATAACGATTGATTGTTTGTTCTCTCGCAAAGTCTTCCAGCTCATAATCAGCCCTGTCAATTAACGTTATGAGTTGGCTGGAATATTCTTTAATACTTTTTATCATAAATTTCAAATAGCTGGTTTTCCCGGTTTTCTGAAGCCCTCCAATGAAGAATGTATGCAAATCTTCTAATGGAATGCCTATAGACTTGTTCCGTTTTAGTAAATTACCAGCGTATAAAGCATGTTCTCCCGGTTCAATGACTTCCAGGTTATTCTTCATACTGCTGGAGCCTGAGTGCCTGTTAGTTGCACTGGCAGATAGCTGCTTTTTAACGGGGAGGACTTCAGATTGACTCTTTTTAGTCCTGGCTTTAGTAAAAGAGTCCCCAGCAGCAGCTGACATTTCTTCAATCTTTCGTTGTATATAGATGACCCTTTCTGCTTCATTTTCTGCAGGAATTACTAGTGCGGTCTGGAATTCGGCAACTTCACCGATGACTGTCAAACCTCTTCCACGTACATTGTCCGGTTCTACAGATACAGTTTTTCCGAGAATTTCTCTATAATCCAAAGGATCATTCAACTGTAATGTAAAGAAGTTGGAAACATGCTCAGTCACTTTATAGAAGACCGCGTTTTTGCTGTTACCTGTTATAACAAAGAAAATTCCGTAGGTTTTCCCATTTGCTGCCAAACTGATTAGTTTATCCTCTTGAGGAAAGAAGCGGTCCCTGAACGTACTATAATTGTCAATCACAAGCATAATGGCTGGAAGCTCGTTTTTAGAATGACTAACATAGGAAGCGAAAGAACCTACATTGTTTTCAGAGAATAGCACTTTTCTTTCTTCCATTATTTCTATTACATCTTCTAAAACCTGTTCTACCTTTTCTTCATCGTTAGCATAAATTACCTCTTCACAATGCGGCATATTGGCAAAATAACCTAATGAGCGCCCGGCAAAATCAAATACATACATATTTAGCTGTCCAGGTGAATACTTGGAAGCAAATGAAAACAATAAGGATTGCAGAAATGTTGTCTTTCCAGTCCCTGAGGAACCATAAATGACTACATGCCCATCGTTCATAAGGTCTATTTCTACAGGATTTTGTTCTTGTTTCCCTGGAAAATCAGCTAATCCAATTACGGCGGACAATTCACCTGTCCTTCCTGACCATTGCCGATTAAATTCACAGTATCCCTTTAATTCCGGTAAAGAAATGACTTCCTCCAATGGATCAAGCCAAAGAGAAATAGAGGCAATATTATGAATTTTTTTCATATCAATCAGCTTTTCAATAATGGCTTCCAGCTGAGAGTTATCCGTATTACGGGCTTCCAGCTCTTTTTTTGCTTTGCGGATTGGCACTGCTGTATTGTCTACATAATGAACAGTCTGCTCATTTGGATCGATATATCCATCGGTAGGGGCGTATTGACCTCCGCTATAACCTGATTGTACGTATTCGTAAATTTCATCGTAACCTACTTGAACATAGCAGCGTCCAGGCTGTTTAATAAGGGCCGCATCAGGCTTTCGAATCATCTCATTACTGTCATGCTTATCAAGCACTTTTAAACACACTCTAAATCGGGAGTTTCCCCAAATTTGATCATCAACAACACCAGCAGGTTTTTGTGTAGCTAAAATGAGATGAATCCCAAGACTTCTTCCTATTTGAGCAACATCAATGAGCTTGCGCATAAAATCAGGCTGCTGCGTTTTCAATTGAGCAAACTCATCTGAAATGATAACTAGATGTGGAAGCGGATGTATGGCAATTCCTTCTTTAAACAGCTTTTGATATTTATCAACGTGATTAATCCCATATTGGTTAAATAGATGCTGCCTGCGTTTGATTTCTGCCTCAATCGAAATAAGGGAACGACTTAATTGACTGCCGGACAGGTTCGTGATCTTACCTGCAATATGCGGAATTCCATCAAAAACATTAGCCATCCCTCCTCCCTTGTAATCAATGAGTACAAAGGATAAATCATTAGGATGATAGTTGACAGCTGCCGAAATAATGTATGTTTGCAGAAATTCACTCTTCCCTGAACCTGTCATACCCGCAACCAATCCGTGCGGTCCATGATAATTTTCATGAATGTCTAAAGAGAAAGGCTCACCCCCGGCTTTAATTCCGATTGGTACTTCAAGGGCTTTATAGGAAACCTTTTTGTTCCAGAGCTGTTCAATATTTAATTCATCTATGCTTCCTGCCTTCAACATGCCTAGGAAGGATACGCTTTCGGGAACATCCAGACTGATGCTGTCTGTTTTTACCTTTAGCTTAGAAAGCTTTTGAGAAAACATTAATAATGACTCTTGATCTATTTCATCTTGTTGAAATTCTACCAATCGGTTAAAATGCTTATTCTTAAAATAAACACCACAAAGGTTAGAATCATTTTGGATAATGGCGCTGCAATCTTTCGGCAGCATTGAAATTTGCCCATAGATGAAGAGACTAGTGACATCCACCGGGTTATCCGGATTTGTTAGATACCTCATTAAAGGTTCATTTTCAACTAGCCTGTCGTCCGCTATAAAGAAAACATATTTTGGAAGAGGAATGGACTCCTCTTTATTGCTATCTTTCAATTGCAGCTCTCGTTCCTTCATATCTTCATTTAAAGCAGAAAATAATTGATGTACTTCCTCTTTATTTGTGGCAACAAATCTTAATGTCCGGTCAGGACTCCAAACATGAGGAAGCTCCCTCACCCATTTAAAATCCTTCGCATCTCTCTCGTTATAAATGAACACCATTTTCACTTCATCGTAAGAATGCTGTCCGGCTAGATTTAATGCCATGCAATTGGCGTTATTTATAATGTTTCTCCTGTTGCCGATCAATCCAATTATTTTTTGTTCCTTCAAGGAGACAGTTATTGGAACATGATCTAACATCTTAAACTCATATGCCAATTTAATTGGTTCATCAGCTAAAGGATCATTATGAAGGGTAAAACCTTTTTTGGACGCTATTACATTGACATCAAATTCCCGATTCCCTTTTCCTAAACGCAGCTCCAAAAAATCTGCATTGTTTGGGGTCTTTTCCCATAATCGCCTTATCGTTTCTTCACTATTCAGAAATTTTATAATCGTTAGAGGGTCAGGGAACATTTTTTCTGTAAGGATTTTAATATTCCGTTGTTTTTTCTCTTCCAATTCAAGCTTCTTTTTATAAATATATTCTCTGTATTTCTTAATTCTGTGGTTTTCGATTTTTGCCTCTTGTCTTTTTTGATATCGATTCAATGCAATGGGCCATACTAACGCACCAATTAGCATGCTGACAGCCATTGTGGCACTAGTCCACACGCTGCTTCCATTATTCGCATTGCTTATCGTTATGCCTAAACTTACCAGCATAGCAATCGCCATTGTTAGAGATGGTCCTATTGTAAAAACCAAAGGCAAATCCTGTCTGCTTTGCATTTCCGGCGGCGGATCAATGACAAATTCACTTGTCTCCAAAGACTTAATGATTCGGGGAGAGCGAGTGAAATACTTTTCACTCTGAACCTGTTTTTTAGGTTTTGTGTATGCAAATTGTGTAAAACCAGGTAATGAACATTTTTTAATTACGTCGTTTATTGCAAGAAATTCATCAAAGTACACCATTTTCAATCCCATGATGTAAATGATATCTCCGTAAAACAATTCGGCGGATTGAACTCTTCCCCCGTTAATAAATAGTCCTGTTTTTCTTGACACATCTTCAACAAAGGCGCATTCGTTTTCAAACCTTATCGCAGCATGTTTTCTTGAAACACTTGTGTTTATGTCAAAATAAATTTCGTTATCTGGTGATCTGCCTATGAAAATGTTTTTGTTTTTTTCAAGCCTATGTTTAGTGAACGCTATGTTTTCATTTTCTAGTGATGTAATTAAAAATTCAAAATGGACATCATGTTCTGCATCATGGACGATATAATAATCCCCATGCTCCAATACTTTTTCCCGTATCTCTTGTCTATTGCAAGATAAGGAAATATGTTTTTGACCAGCTTTATTTATGATCCATTTCTTATTTTTTTCAATAAAGAGATCACTATAGCTAATACTGCCTATTTGCAAATACTGTTCTAAATCTGCAATGAATTGGTTCGAATGAATGGAACTTAATTTATATTCTTTATATTTATCGCCTATAAACAACGCAAGTAAAAAATCTGACATTCCATTCACCCCCTATCATTTATTCTAAAACGCATTACCCTCAAATAACGGAAGGTAAGATTATGATTACACCGCTTTTTTCTCACGAAGGAGATTACGCATGGCTTTGATTTTTTCCTCTATATCTGTAACATCCATGTTCCCTTTTTGCTCTTCCATGATTGTGTTATCCCTGATGTATGCCGAGATGGAAGTACCGCCTGAAGTTGTTAAAGTAAATGATTCTACATCGTGAGCGACTCCCTCTTTCACATTAAAAGAACTGCTTTCATACTTAATTCTTTCTGACTTAGTGGCAACGGAAACGATATCTTTATAGAAATATTCGTCAGTTGTTTCTGTAAAATGATTTCCAGTTAATAAATCAAACACGCAAGTATAAGAGTATACTTGATTTTCATTAAAGAAAAAAATAACCCCTTTTACTAGAGAATATCGGATTTCATCATCTTTCCCCCGTTTGAAATGGAGAATTGTATCTTTATTAACATATACATAGGAAGGACCATTAACAATAATCGGCTTGATAAGATTTACTTCTTCTTCTAATAATCCAAATTTATCTAAACCTTTCTTAACAAGTTTGGATAAATCCTGACTTAAAGCTTCATCAACCTGGTGGTCAGTTGCCGTCTTTTTAAGAAAAAACGCAAAAGCCATCCATGCACTACCTATTGCGAGTATTATCAGGCCAAAAACAGGACTGCCTGAAATAACCAAAAGTCCTATAAGCGCAATAACAAGTGCTGCAATGGGAAATTTCCTTGTAAAATAATTTTTGATCAACATACGATCTACCATAAACAAATTCCTCCTTAAAAAATTGTAATATATGATTAACAGCCTAAACCGCTGTTAATGCTAGAATGATAACTTCAATAAATTCTCAACTAATTGCTTATCATCCTGGCTAATGCCACAATGTTCTGCTTCATTCAGGAGCTCTTGGAAGTTAGGGTCCGTATTCAGTCTTTTTTTATAGTAATAATCATATTTAATCAAAGCATGGGCATAAGCATATTTTCCATCACTTGAGTTCAAGTTTTTGGCCGCATCAAGAAAGTCCTCTGCCTTTCTAATAAATGTCAATGGAACCAGGAAGGGGCGTTTGCCTTTTAATACGCAAACAGCGCTGTAAAAATATAAATCACTGTTTTCTATCATGTCTTCCATTGCTTTTTCAAAGTATTTATAAGCAAAATCATAAAGTCCCAGCTTCAAATAACAGATGCCAATGGCTGAGTTAATTTCAGGGTTAGCATAATCTCCAGCAGATAGTTTTCGATAATTTGCTATGTACTTGTCAATTCCCTTTTTATCAAAACCATTTAAACCCTTTAAGGTTTGAATCAAATATTCTGAACCGCAAAATTCACAAACATTGCTGTTTAGCTTAACCGGAGCGCCACATTGAGGACACTCAGCAATCATGGCAATAGCATCATTGATCAATTTACCCAACTCCTGTTAACATTTTGTTCCACATTCTTCACAGAAAAGATTATTTGGTTTATTCGAATGCCCGCAGCGACTGCATTTCTTAATGCCCTGTGGTTGACCGCATTGGCCGCAAAATTTGGAGCCGGCGAGCAGCTCTTCATGACAATTGTGACACTTCATTGAATGATCAAATTGATCACCACAGTTTCCACAAAATTTGGAGTCTGGTGCATTTTTGTGGCTACACTTATTGCAGACAATGCTATTTGGAGCCTCTCTTCTAGACACTGAAGGAGCATCAGGGGCTACTTGTAAATTTCTTGCCAGATCAGCGAATGCGCTCCCTGCCACCGTTCCTGCTCCAAGCCCCATCCCCAATCCAATGCCAGCATTTGCCGCACTGCCAGCAGCTTCATTTTCCGCTAATTTTTCAAGCACATCAAATGAACGCTGGCGATAGTAATCTTCTCCTAAAACAGTCAGTTCCGATTTTCGCTCTAACGCTTCCTTCAGCTTATCAATATTATTATTAGGGAAATTAACTGATTCAATATAGAAGTTGTGGAGATCAATACCAAATCGATTAAACTCATCTTTGATAGCTGAATGACAAACCTCAGATAACTCCCCCAGATAAGTAGTGATCTCCAGCAGAGAAATTTTCATATGTATGATATAAGAAGATACAACCTCTTTAATTTTTGTGTTAATTAAGCTATTAAAGTATTTCCTTACATCATCATGATTCGAAATATGATCACTATTAACAGCTCCGACAATTTTTGTAATAAATAGTCTGGCATCTGAAATGGTAATACCATATTGTCCAAACGCCCTTACTGCCATGATGATATTGTATTTAGGATCTGTTACTTGAAAAGGCACAGAAGTTCCCCATTTATTATCCAGCCGTGAGGTAGTATTTACATAATAGATTTCCGCACTAAAAGGTGTCTTGCCTCCGAATGGAATGTTAACTAATCTCTTTAAAATAGGCAGGTTACCGGTTGTCAGAGTATGGGTTCCAGGGCCAAAAAGATCGAGAGCTTTTCCTCCTTTAAAGAAAAGAGCTTCTTGACTTTGATTCACAATTAACTGAGAACCCAGAACAAATTCATCAGAAGGATATTTATAGATAAGCCATTGCCCGTCGAAAGCCGGACCATCGTATTTTATTCTGTCAATAATATCCATACAAATAAAGCATCTCTATTCATTTGAATCGAATAGAAGTGCCTTCTACCCCCCCTTTATTAATCTGGATTCTTCCTACTTTCTAATTGTTTTAGATTCTTGCATTAAAAAATTCTGATTATAATAAAACAAATTCCTAGTTTTTCAAATTTAATATTTAAAATATAATTTTATTAATATGGAAATATTGCAGAGATGTATTGGATAAGAAGACTAAAGCATTGTTTGCAATAACTTTTAGAGTAGATTTTTTACTTCAGATTTAACTGACTATATACCAATGCTTTACCTAATAGCACTTAGGATAAAAATTCCAGGAATTTTTCTTCGAGGTATGGTTGATAATTGATAATATTTGAAATTGTGTAAAATTATCCCTTTAATAATTTTATGATATTCATTAAGGGATGGGTGGTCAATGGGGTTATCGGAGGATAATTGGTAATTTATAGGGAAAAAGAATGGATATTCTTCGTTCGACTTCATAATACTTAGGACCTGATTTCTGTATTTGTTTTTATAAAGCATTTATAGATATGTTCTTTAAATCATTAGTATGTATACGTTCTAACAGCTTTTAGACAATTTTTGGACAGCATCCAAACATTAAAATTTTTTCATATGTATTTGTGGTTAATTCCAGGGGTAATTATTATTTATCATCCGGATAACTCTCCATATAACTCTGCTGAACCCTAACGGGAAGTATATTACCCTTACCTTTGATGATGGGACAGGCACTCAGGTCACACCGCTTATTTTGGATATATTTAAAGAACATAATGCAAAAGTCAAGTCATATTGGCTGATCAAATCATTTTTCTCAATCTGATGAGGAAATAAAGTTGCACTAAGCCCTTTGGGAATAGGATACTCCTTAATCTCATGTGTTTTGTCACCATCTATTACCCAGATGAAGGTTCATTATTAGGAAATGAAAATGTTTTAGCATGCGGCCAAGAAATATCTCTGCAAAAATGGCTGAAAGAATTATAAGGATGGTCCAGTATTCAAACCTATGTATTTGCCATTCATAAAGAAAGCGGTAAAGCACTTTCGGAATTCAGGCAGGAGTACATGGAGAAGTTAGAGCAAGAAAGTATTTAATAAATTGATGTTTTTTAAAAATACTGTCCTCCAGTCAAAATATCTGGAGGACACGCATCAGATCTTATTCTATTACATCTTGCAGAATATCCCTTACCCTCTTAATAAATTCATCATCATTATTCCCAGGCAACAATTGTATTGCCCCCATATTGTATCTTTTATAAAAATCCTCTCGGAAATACCTTAGATTATCTGCTTGTTCAACTTTTGTCGGGGTAAGGATAAACACTTCCCTTACGGCTCTTCTTCCTGTTTCTCTGTGGATAATTCCATCTTTATATTTGTGCATTTCTCCAAGTGCGGTACCCAGGTTTTCTGGTACACGATACTTAGGATCGAAAATTATAATCTCATTTTCAGTCTCTAGCGCAATATCAGGTATCATTCTTTGCGTATACGTATGAAAAGACTTTGAATTGAATTGATAAGTACGCTGAAAGTAAAGAGAGCAATTACCGGAAAGTTGGATTCTGCTTTCATGGTTTTCCGATAGATTTAGAACAAGACCATCCGAGGTAGATTTAAATAAACCGCTCAAATGCTTTATATATCCTAATTCCCTTAAAACCTTCACAACCTTCATGTAGCACCAAATCTCATAAAGGTTATAAGTGTCCCTTAATGCTATTGGATAATCAAACCCAATACCTTTTCGGTTATGTTTATATAGGCTGTCAAACCATTTATACCAAAGCCGGTAAACGGGATGCTTACGAAATTTCTGGGTGATTTTATAGTTGCCCTGATTTTCTGATATATTTTTTAAGAATGGACTATTCAACCAGAACTGAATTACAGTTTTAAATTTACTAGCCTTTTGTGCGATCCTAAGGTTTTTAATTGCTTCATACTTCCTAAGTATCTGATAAAAATCAGATAGTTGTTGTTTTAGTACCTGATTTTCATAAACATTAATAGTTTCAAAAGCTTTAACTGTTGCAATATTTATCGGTATATTCTGTCCATATCCTTTCTTGTCCACCCAGTTCATTGTTGACTGCTCAACACGCTGTATCTTTTCTCTTTTCATAATTATAGGCAGCTTTTCAATCTGTCTGAAAGGCTGCTTTTGAATACGCGAATAAATTTGTCTCAATGAAAAAAATGAACGTTCAATATAGCTCCACTGAGTCCAAGATAGGTTGCGGCTTCTTTCTGATACATTAACATGCTTTTCCAGCCCTGACAGTTGAAAACAAACATTGGCTTCATCCAGTATATCGTTTAGCATGAGGTTGTACTGTTCCTCCGTAAGCTTTCGGTCATCTGGATAAATATATGTCTCGTAATACTGGTTATTAATTGAAATCTTCATAATTCCACTTTGAAATGGCGTAATAATGGTGGCATAAAGTCTGCCATTACTTTGATAAAAAGGTACAGGAATGCCTTGCAGCATAACATCCACATGGTTTCCGTCAAATCGCAAATTATATTCAGTTGCTTCTTTAAGATAAGCGTCTATAAATGGAACCCAGCCTTGCTCAACGTCAAATAACTCCACGTAGCTATCTCCAGAATTGAGTTGCTCCATAGTATTCCAACTCCTTCTGCATTCGCTCTACATGCTGCAGAGAGATAGATGAAGAAGATAAGTTTTCCTTTAACCATTCTTCAATTTTCCCCAACATATCTGAAACTCTTTCGTCCCCACGGATTTTGGTTAATACTTTTTCAGAAATAACTCGATCGAGTGCTTCTAGTGAATCCATTTGGAATTCATCCGGAAATTGAAGGTTTGCATATAGTTTCTGAAGCATTTCATTCATAGTACGATAACCAAAGTGTAAATCAAATTCTAATAAAATATTATGCAGCTTCTTTATTAGTAAAAATTCCCTCTCGAGTAATATCTTCAATTCCTGATCCGCCTTATCCCAGAATGTTTCAAAGTCTACATCTGATAAAGTCATTACAAACGCACGATCGAGTACTTTATCTGAAATAGTGTGAGTTGTTTCATCAACGTTAATAGTTCCCATAAGATAAACATTAGGAGGAATAAGAAGCTTTTTGGGAATATCAGTTATCAGATTATCCTGATGTAGCGGAATCTCTTTCCTAGATTCAACTGCACTTAGATAATCACTAAGATAGTACTCAACTCTTGCAAGGTTCATTTCATCCAGTAAAATGAAATGTGGTTTTTCCCGTTCTTTTAACGCGTTTAAGATAACTTCTAGAAATTCAGTCTTAACATATCTTTTTTCGAAAGAGCTATAGTAACCAAACAAAGCACTTGCATCTGTCCAATCCGGCCTTACAGGGATAATGGTAAAATAAGAGTTTTCGCTTTCATATTCCAACCCATATACTGCATTAGCGTATAACCTGCATAGCTGGGTTTTTCCAGTACCAGATATACCACTTAAGAGAACAAAATGCTTGTCATCAAGTGCTGTGAGATTTAGATGTAAGTCTCGGATAATACCTTTTGAAAAAGTGAACTGACTATCAAAAATTGATTGGAATATTACTTCAATCCTAAAATTAGGTTCCAGATCTTCGGATAATTCCGGCTCAGTATCTTGATCCACCATTGGCTCGCTTCGTTCTTCTGAAGGCAATTCAAGCTTCCTGCTCGCATGGGCAAACAATAAGGCAGCATCAATAAAGTTTTTCTTCAACTGATCATTACCTTCAATAAATAAACGGGATTCATTATCAAAGCTGCCAACCCTATATTCATTACCTTTCGCTTCTATGCCGTGTTCGTTTAATAAACCCATCGCTTCTGACATGACTTTATGGTTATCTAGGTTGTGGGTGGTGAATGACTTTGTAATCCACCATTGCTTTGTACCGTGTCCCAAGATCTCTCTTACATTTGTAAAGATGTGATTATGGCCTTCGATTTGAACCATGATCGTTTGGAAAGGTGAAAATTTCTCATGATGCTCAAAGTAATAAAGGAATCCTTTAGTTACAAGTTGATCACTATCATAAAGATGAAATGCCTGCCTTTTTCCATTTGATTTATAATCTTCTAGTGAAGTAATTTCAAGATTATATTCACGACCAAGTAATTCAGTCTCTTTTATGCTTCGAGCTGATGCCAAGGACCTTAATGCTTCATTTGCTCTTTTGGATGTATTTATTTCATCATTTAAGTAAGTTCTAAATAAACTTAAGTATTCCCACACTTCAAATAAGTGATTTACCACAGTATGCTCATCAATTTGCCCCTCTAACGGCAAGCTTCTACCAACTTGAAACCAGGGGCGCTTTCTTGACTTGACGCATCCCTTAACGAATGAAATTAGTTCATTTTTGGGGATAATGTCTTTTTCTTTCCATCCAGTAAATATTTCAAATTGAGATGGTATTGATTCTAAGACTCTATTAATTTCGTCATTCTTTACCCATGCCCAGAAGGGAAGAATGCTTAACTCAGTGTGTATTAGTATCATCTTACTTAAACCATTTAGTTCCAAGGTGAATATGTTATACTCTTTCTCATCCACTTTTCGATATAGACCAACAAAATACTTTCTTCCGATATCAGAGTTCTTTTTCTTTTCAGCATATGTAGGATTTCGCGAATCATGGTAAGTTGTTGAAAGTGTCATATCATAATTTCTAATATAATATTCCTTCCCAAGGGAAATACCTGTTTGTTCTATAAACCTCTCGAACAAACGATTTAGTTCTGGAGATACCTCGTCCAGCACCTGTCTGCAGCGAATTTCTGTGCTCTCCTGAGCAAATAGAGATTGGAAGTATTCTAGGTTTAACACACTATCACCTTCTTTGTCTTCATTTTATTGTGTGATTACAGCCTGTTATTTTTGAGTATAATTTACAAAACCTGGTCTTGGAAAAAGACTAGTTACTCCCGCCAATAATCAGTTTTACAAACTTTTCCAGAGTTCTTATGACTTCCATTAGTTTAAACCCATTCATTTTTCCTATTATGAGGAGTTACAGTTCTCAATGCTGGAAGCTGCCATCAAACGGTCACTTGTCATTCCAATTCCGCTCAATCATCGACCTGGATTAAAAATATTTTCTCTTTAAATTTACCGCGTTTTACAGCTTTATTCTTTCGTAGCTCTTCCACCTTCCCAATCGATGCACTATGAGACTCAGCAAGTGCATGTATAATTTCAAGCAAATCAGCCAATTCCTCAAGTGCCTCTTCATGATTATTCGCATTCATATACTCTTCCAGTTCCTCGAAACTCTTTTTCCTAAGTTCCTTAATGAATTCTGACTGGTCAAGAATTCTTGTTGAGTACTTTTTACCTGTTCCGGCAATGATTTCAGGGATTCGATCACGAACTAGTTTGTTGTGTGTAGGCATTTATCATCCTCACCTTTGTATGATTCATCAGCATAGATTTTTTTACTGAGCACTGTATAACAGATCAATCAAGTCTTTAAAAATGGAAGACGGGTTTTTTCGTAATGTATCTAAAGAAATAGTTTTTTGATGGCTTTTCCCTATGAGATTTACTTCTCTATTATCTTTATTAATTTTTATCAAAACATTATTAATCCTATATTCCTCAACCTTAGTAGCCATATCAAGATTTGCTGAGTCTAGCTCAATGAATATTCTGTCTGAAACCCTTCTGAGCATTCTCCATAACGTTTTTTCTTCCTTCGATTTCATAAACAGTTCTGGAAGCTCTTTAGACTCTTTCAAATTACTCAATGTTGTTTGCATATATTCGGCAATACCATATCCAACAGGTTTAATGATTGGATTACAATTTATCCAATGCTCCACTTCAAATTGCATATATTCATCTAATCCTGATTTCACAAGCCTAATATCCTTAACCCTGCCATAACAAATTACTCCATTATACTCTAATACACCATTCTTCACATAAAGAGCTATGTACTTTGTCTCTTGCCACCCTGTTTTAAGTTTATCAATAGGAATACGATAGCAGCCTGTCTGTTTATAGCTAATATATTCTTCTCGATCTCTAACAAGCCCGACAAGAGCTTTTTCATCCAGACTGGAATTCCACTCTTCTAATGTTCCCCTTGGTAAAATTCCTTCCTGTTGGATTTCCTCAGGGCTTTTTTCAATAAGCCTCTCCACGAATCTTTCGACTATTTCCGTTGCATTAGGGAGAAATGGCAGCCCACCGATATTAACTTTATCGATGCTTTTATAGAAGTGATGGGTTTGGTAAAGCTCTTCATTAAACCATGGAAAAAGTACATATGCTCCAAAAGCGGTTCTTTCATATGGCCCTTCATTGTATGCAACAATTGAATCTCGATAACGGTGCATAGTGTTTATATCATCTTCAAGTGGTCCAGGATACTTATAACGATTTTGATAATAACTTCCTTCTTGGGCGTAATCGATTCGATACTTGGCATCAAATACATAATTGTAGGTAAAGCTTTTCCCCTTTTTAGCTATGCTGAGCATCGTATCTGGCTTTTGAGGAATTGTTGGCAAACCACTTTCATACTTTTGGTAAGTTAGAATAATTACCTCATTGGTAAAGGGGTGTTTATATTTTCTTGTCGCAGATCGGTTGGTTTGAAGATTTACAAACAATCCTTCACGGTTTACCTGGATAATGTCCTGGCTAACGAGCTGGTACTTTTTATCAAGGATTTGTCCGAGCTTCAAGAATGTCCAATATTCATATAGTGTTGCTACATCTTTTACAGACATTTGATAAAGCTTTCCTTGAAGCATTAATCCCTTGGACACTGTCAGATAAATTTGAAAAGCATCTCGATAGCCTGATGCCATCTGCAGAACTAAACTAAGAATAGAGCGATCTAGTTTTTTTATCCCTTTCCAAAATGGACTTTTTTGCTTACCCTCCAATTGCTTAATCATTACGATAATCTTGTCTAAAAGATCTGTATCAGGTTCTACTTCCCATCTGGAGTTTCTATTTCTTAATGTCTCCAGTAAATCATAAAGCTTATCAGTTACCCGCTGCATCATCCATTTTACATATCGATTTTCTAATGTATCAAAGGTAAGTTCCTTTTTGACGCGGAGACCTTCTGTCGGCATCAATGTTTTGTTATTTATATGGATGCCATTTGTAGCCTCTGTGAATAGATGAGGTCTTTTTTGCAAATAGCCCCTGCTTCTAGTGTCTAATTTACTTAATTGGTCTCCCCTTACTTTTTCATACTTTTTTTGGAGTAAATGATGAGGCTGCCGTTCAATGCGGTTAACAGCCTGAATGAACTGATCAAAATGCTTACTGATTAAACGGTAAAATTCACTTCTTGATGGCTTGCCATCGAGCTTCACTTTAGCCCCTAAAAAGGTTTTCCGAATAAAATGGAAGGCAAGGTTATAAATTTCGTCGTTTACTTCTTCTAAAAGCTTTTTATAATCGTTTTTGTAATCAAGCTTTGCTGGAAACACCTCTAAAGTTACCTCTAACAGCTTTTTACTGCCGTCTCTAATTTCAAAGGTTGTTAATCCCACTTCATTCTGGAACTGCAAGTTTCCCATTAACATATAGGTATTTGGGATTTCCACTCTGGATATTGATTGCCTCAAGCCAGGATGCTCATGATAAAAGGATAAGTCTCTGCTTGTTTTAGGAATGACAATTAACTGATAAACTCCATTTTCGAAAAAAATGGGCCATAATTGAGTAGATTCCTGGAGCAGCTGTGTTTCAATATCATAAATTAATACCCGATTTACCATATCCCCATGAAAAGAAAACTGCATGACATCATGCCTATCCATTGCACGATACTGTTTTAACCCTTCATACCTATCATGATAAGGCTTTCCTTTCACCACGAGAGAAAAATCTTCTGTTTCAATCTTAACTAGTTCAACATCATCACGAGATCCAGAAGGATGTAAAGCCATCTGCTTGTAACCTCCTAAGCATCTCAATCACTTTTCGAGCGCTCTTAGGATAAATAGCACTCTGGTCATCGAACTGGGTATCCTCGTCCTCCTGATACTCCGTATTAGTAAACATTAGATATAACTCCCTTAGTAACTGATCAATTCTTAAGTCACTTCCAGTTAGACGAGGGAGGATCTTCTGGAGGATACAATGATCAAATGCTTCCTCAAAAGTCATTAGCTCACCTTCTTTGTTATAAGCAAGGTAGAAGCAAATCTCATCCCTAACCCGGTAGCCTATGTGTGCATTAATAAGTTGAAGTGACTTATTAATCCTTACAAGCTCACTTGTAGCCTTATCGATAATCTCTGTATCTACTTTATACAGATCCTTCAAATGCAAATATTTTGAGGCCAACTGACTTTGTCCTATTACTAAAGAATCTACTTCCTTAAGGTCTTGAAGAAAGGATAAATTATCTAATTCAACTCGATTAAACTCAATCGTATTGGCACGGTCTAAAACCTTCTTACTAAAGGGGTGCGTCGTTTCATCCATATTAACGGTTCCAATAACATAAAGATTATTAGGAAGTGTGACCTCTTCTTTTGCGACCTCCTCTGATAATAAAGTGGAAGAAACAACCTTCCCATCCTCCCACCTTCTACTCTCCATCACACTGAGAATATCACTGAAGTAATATTCAACTCGCGCCAAGTTCATCTCATCTAAAAGAACAAAGTAAGGTAAATTTGGTTGCTCATTTGCTACTCTAATAGCTTTAGATAAAGAGCCTTCTTTAAAATCACCTTTGATATCTACATATCCCAATAAATCAGATCCGTCACTCCAATCAGGACGAACAGGGATCAAAGTAAACTGCCCATTTTTCTCAGTGGCTCCCAGACTCTCGGCAAACCATTGAACCATTTTAGTTTTACCGGTTCCTGAAATACCGGATAGGATTACAAAAGGTTTGGTTTTTAGAGATAGGAATAGGTTGATGACTTCTTCTTTTGGGTAGTAAAAGCCTTTGCTAGCTATGTATTGATTTATGTGTTCTACAATTTCATTTAAAGAGAATGTTGTAGACTCATTTTCTCTTATCAAAGAAGGAGTTGAATTTATGGTATAGTATGAATCTAATTTATCATCCAACACATCCCACTCCTCATTCACCAAACCTGTTTCTCTCAGCCAATTAAGAATATTCCTTGTCCTATACTGAGAAACAGATGGCTCCATTAAGTTTGAGCCCTTTGAATTTCTAACAATAATCATCCCAATTTCTGAAAGTAATGAAAGCTTATCTGTTTTATCTATCCCTCTTAATAGATAAAGAGTCTGATAAATTATCAAAAAATATGGATGCTGCAATATTAACTTTGAAAGATATTCAGTCTTATTAATAGCATCAGAATACCCTTTTAATATATTTGTTTGTACTTGATATTCCTCATTTAAGAAACCCAGTAATTTTAACCCCTGACGTGCACGGAGCTTTAACCTTTTAATTGAGTCTTCATTATAGATTTGAGAAACTGCTTTAGGATCTATATCCTTATTTGTTATGTCGTTTAAGAGTTGCAATGTCTGCTCCAAACTTGCCTCAGGTAGCTGATCAGTAGTAAACTCTTTCAATTTGATATACAGTGTGTTGTTACTTACTACTTTATCAACAAAAGGCAATTCATGAAAAAATGACATGATAAACCGAGACCTGCCTTTTGTCTTAATAAAATCATTTGATGAAGCTGTCCTAACATTTAAAAATTCTTCCCATGCTGATAACAGGAAATCATAAGTAATAGTAGAATATGGTTTTTGTTTTTCACCTTGTGAAAACTTCTCTCTAGACGCTTCAGTTTCAACAAGGATCCCCTCTTCGTTTGAATTTCTTATCCAATTAGGCTTATTTGTACTTAAAGTTCTAATTTCCGATGTTTTTTTGGCTATGGACTTAAAAATTAATTTCATTGAGTTATCTGTTTTCTCTGTTATTATTTCTCCCAGAACATCGTTATTAGCTTTTGATAATAAATCTTCCATTTTTACATATTTAATTGGATTACCTGAACCTTTGTGTATATCTCGAACATTAAGGTCTAAAAGTTTTGACCGAATTGGTTCTTCAGCTATTTCGCCAAACAAAATAAAACGGCCTTTATTATCAGGATGATTATCCTTTTCATAATCATTTAGATTATAAATCTCTTTAATTTCGTTATTATAAACCGCACAATAGTATTTCAAATCACCAGAACGGAGTCTATTCTCACTAATTACCCAGCTAACGCTAGTAGCATGGTACAATTCTTCAGGTGTCATTCCTTCTTTATATGAGACTCCGATTTTAATTAAGATTGTATTTTCTTTGCTCATTGTTCTTTCTCCTCTGTAAACACATATTTTAAAAGGTTTTATACTTATGCAGGGTTCCTTATACCATTTTCTGTTATGCTATACTGTCCATTATAGCAACATCTAATCATGAGTAGACTGAAATCTCATGTAAACTTGTTGGATCGCCCCGATTAATAAACTTGCTATCCTACAGAATAGATAAATTTTTTTATAGAACCTATTCTGAATTAAATAGCTTGAGATACAGGAAAAATCGACAATATCACTAAGAATAATTAAGCTGCACTTAAAAAGATAGACGTGCTTGTTATCTTTATTTTTCGATTAAAAAAGAAGCTCTCTCTTATAGAGATTAGCTTCTTCCAAATTTGTTCAAACTTCAACTTTATTCTTGAATCACAAGGTTACATTTTTTAAGCAGCAAAATGTCATATTGGAGCTGGGAAAACTAACTTGGTGTGCTTCTCAACATATTTCCATGCTTTCTCATATGCTTCTGATTCAGACAAGATATCCCACACTGTTACACCCCCTATTAAATTAACATATTTAATTAGACCTCGTATAAACTCTCTTTTATTTTTAATTCTATTAATATTACTATTCTGTTCTAACTCGTCAATTTTAATAATGATTTCTAAAATTGCTTTTAAAGCTACTTGATTACGGGCTAAATTGGTGGTTTCAATTAACAAGTTGGCGATCTCCTGATTGCTTAACATTAATCGCGTATAATAATATGGGTCCTCTTTAGTGGAATCATATGTTAAGTATGCATACCACCATAACCTAGACAAACCATTACGGTAGAACGTTTTATTTTTTGTATTAAAGAAATATCTAGTCTTAATAAACTCAATGCTATTTCCTTCGGCTTCTTCTATAGGCCAGCGTTGGCGCATATAACCCCAAAAACTGGTATGTGTTAAAAAAGCCCAAAATTTCTCATCAGAAGCAAGTGAAAGAGGCAAATTACTAAACTTCTCATACAATCTTATCGCATTTGGTAAATCATCTTTGCTTTTTTGATTTAAATCTGTAACTATTAAAGTATTATCCGGTTCTGCTTCATCAGTATTTAATAAATCTATAATTTCTTTATTTTTATCAGAACTATACAATGATAAATTGACTTCAATATTTTCTTTTAATTCTGCTAATGATGCTGATTTGATTATTTTGTAAGCCGACATTACTCATCATTATCCTCTCTAAAAATTATATTTTCTAATGCCTGCCAAGGCTCTTCGTCTAGAGAATTCAATATCCTATATGATATAGGGGTTATTTCTTCTATTTTAAGATCTCTAATATCGTATCCTAAAGTTTCTATTTTCTTTTCAAGTGTTCGATACCAATCAAAGCTTTCATATGCGTCTATAGAATATTCGTCGTTTTTCATAGAATGGATATTAAATAACACATCTATTAAGGCTGGAAGATACAACATTGAAACTAGTACTTTATTATAGTCACTACCATAGTTTCTTAATTCATCGACTTTATTATAAGAATTTTCTGTTAAAATTATTTCAATTTGATTATCGTTAAAGTCTATACTAAATGGTATAGACGGATCTCCCGAAGTAGATTTACCAATTTTAAAAATACTATTACCACTCGCGATGGGTTCTTTCTCCAGGTGAATAGTCTGTGTTACTCCAAAGGCTAAAATATCACCCTTTTGAACTTTAAAAGAAACACCTGAAAAATCACTGTGCACGTCATCATTTTCATAGTCTTTAATAATGTCATCCGCTAAAATAAAGAAGTTTACATCTACTTTCTTATTTAAAATTTGTTTGGGAATCCCTATCTTCACTTGTGAAATTATTTCTGAATCACCTTTAGAAATCACTGCTACGTCAATTTGAGAAAAAGAATATGACATACGCTTCATTGTAGAATTGCATTCAAAGTGTACATTATAGTAAGCCTTGTGAACTTCAATCAATTTTCTTAAAGTACTATTGTTAAGCTTAAATTCCACTAGAAAAACTAAATCACTAGCACTTTCTTCATACTGTGTAATCAATGCAGAATAATAACTAGATTTAAAATCGTCATTAACTGGATTTAAAACGGGATGAGGAAAGTTACGGGATTTTAATTTCATTTTGTACTAACCTCCAAAGAATATCGAGTTAAGTTATCTAACAATAAAGTTAGGGTTGAAGTGGCTGATTTACTTACCTCAATTGGGCCCAAAATATTTTTTTCAATAGTAATAGCAGCACCACTTTGATCGTTTTTTGCAGCGTGAATTATAGCTTTTTCAGTAACACTTTCTCCCACAAGATTGACTTCTAAATAAATGGTCCCGGAAGTTGAGGGATTGAGAATTACTCGATATAAACCCTTGTTAGGATCATAACAAAATGCTCGCATTGATCTTAACCTAACTTTAGTCTCTTTACTTTTTGGTTTTTTTGGTTCTGGATTTCGTTTCGTTTTTGGAGTTGTTTTTGTCCTCTTAACTGTTTTTTTTGGTGAATTCATTGGGTTGTTCACAATTACAATAGAGTTTATTTTTTCATCCCGAACATTTAAATCAACCTCCTGGGTAGATTTTTCATCTTGAGACAAACTAGGTAAAATATTTTCTAATCCTGGTAATTCAAAGGAATTTTGCTCAGATTTAGGAGCAATCTTACGAACCATATCGTTTAACCATTTATATAAGTCCTTTTTTAATTTTTTCGCATATTTTATATTCTTTTTGTATAATTCAGGCTCCCAATCGTCATGTGTAGGCGGTTCCATTTTTCGAAACACTTTATTAAGATTTTCCCCTTCAACTATTAATGTGCCAGCGAATCTAAAGGGAGCTTTAAAGCGATCTTTATTATATATTTTCATTCCTGTTCCACGAACTAATGAAACTTTATTATGAAAATTTTCACCTAATAGGAGATATAATTTCATAGTTTCAACCTGTCCATCTTCAGTTTTAAAGTTTCCCACTTCAACAATAGCATCGTTAGATGTTAGCGATAAGTAATATTCAATACAAAGACTTTCTGGATTGAATTGTTTAATTTTTTCGATAACGGATGCTAAAGAATTTTTATCAATCAATATGCTACCGACTTGTACTTCCAGAGAACCATCTAAAATAGCACACATATAACTATTAACTACCTCTTCTATTACAATATTTTCCCAATCTGTAGATCCATTAAATCCTAAAATAAACTTATCAGTTCCAAAATCCCCATCTTGACGTCTGAAAAAAGAATCAATTTCTGAAAGGTTAGTTAAGGGTTTAAATCCGTCTTTATAACCATAGAAACCCGTACCCTGTGTTGGAAAAGTTTCTCCGCGATCAAAGCTTGCTATTTTAATTACGCCTTGGAACCCTGTATTATTTTTTTCCTCTCTATTTAGTGTGCCATAAAACATTGCTCGTAATGATGAAGCAGCAAATGGAGCGTGTTTTCCTATTCCAAATGAACCATTAGATGTGCCTGTTTTTGCTGTGTCACCAGTTGTTTTTGTTAATCTATGAAAGTGACTATTGTTTTGTTGATTAACTCTTGTTAGACCAGTAGTATTTCTATCACGTATAGCAAAAACCGGAATTTTTTCTTTTTTAAGAATCTCGTGCCCACTTTTAAAGAACTCGTAAGTGTCAGTAGAACCTTCCTTATAATAATTTGCTGCTTGATTAAAAAATATTATTAAATCCTTTATGCCTGGAATAGCTTCCTTATCCAAATAATGAAGTTCAAATTGAACATTTACTGCTATATCTTCACTAATTCTGGCATCTAAAGAATCTTGAATTACCTCTCTAGTTAGAGATTTAATAGGATTTGCCTGAAAATAAGATATTCCCGAATCATTTAATCCATCTTCTTTCCCTCCATTAGTCGAGGGAAACTCCCAACCAATATCTCTTACCATCCTACACACTCCCATATTTAAAATTTGAAATCTATCTCCTCTTGACTTGAGTTTGTTTTAAACTCTCTTTCTAACATATCTACTTCTTTTTTTAGTGCAGAAATAATTTTACTAGCATGACGATCACTAAAGTCATAATTATTTCTGTTAGCAAGGTGCTTAATTAATCTCACTTTTTTTATAGCCTCATTTGTCCGTCTTTCAGCTATACGTTCAAATTTTTGCAATTTAGTTTCTATTTTATTCATGCTTTCCAGCCCCCATTAATCATTTTAGTTATGTAAAAATATTACTTTTTATATTTTTATAGTATTTTATAATTATATATATGTAAATTAATTCCTTTCAGATAAAATTATTTGTTTTTTAAAATAAATATTTGTTCTAGTTTTTTATTAAAAATGAGATTTTTCTATTATTATATTTTAAAGAGATCATTAAAAATTTATTCTAGTTGATCATATCTTCATGTTTTAAGTTTAAAACTTATTACAAAGTATAATATACATGAAGCTTTTTTTATTTTAATTGTATTAAAAAAACTGCATCCATTAGGACACAGCTAAGAAAATACACTAAATCAGCTTAATTAAGTTGACTTAATAAACAATTACTTTATCTTTCGAGAATAAAATGTCTTTAATTTTTACTTTTGCTTTTTCTCCCATCAACTCCAACAAGCCCTCTGCAACAGCTCTCGCAAGCAACGGAGGTACAGCATTCCCTATTTGTTGATACTGAGAGTCCTTTGACCCAAAAAATTTATAAGAATCCTGGAAAGATTGCAGCCTAGCAGCTTCCCTAATACTTATAGCTCTGTCTTTAGCAGGATGCACCCACATCGATTTTCTTGCATTAAGTACTGTATCAGAAGGTTCATTATAAGCAAGTCTTCTATAGATGGTATTCTGTGTTCTGCTATGATCTGTGTAGGTAGTTTTTAAAGACTCATCCAAATCATGAAAGTTTTGCCCTTCTTTTAGAGACTGAAATCTTTTTAAAGCTACCTCACGAGTTTCAGTTCTTACATGATTATAGATTTTTTCACTGTTGTTAAGGTATGCATTTAATGAACTGCCGATTAATTGGCGATGAGATTCCTTATATATTTCATCTTTTTTCACGTCAACTTCCGGCGAAATGTTCTCTAAGTCACCAATCGCATCATAGATTTTGTTGTACTCGTCTCTGCTTTGAAATAATGGCTCCGGAGAAACTACCGCTTCAGCTTTCAAACAGTCTTTTCTGATGCCCATAAGAATTAATCTTCTTCTTTCCTGTGCAACACCATATTGAGCAGCATTAAAAATATACTTGTCTTCGTTAAATACGTAGCCTAGATCGGCTAGCTTTCTTTTAATGTAATTAAACACATTAAAAGATTTAATAGTGATTTCAAGATCATGCTGTTTCAGCTGAATATCAAATAGTTTAACTTTGTTGTCAATTACTTCTGAAATCTTATAAATGACTTTTTGTGCTTCAATGATATTCTCGAGTTTTTCTTTAAAAGAGCTGCTATCTTGAGCATTTCCGACCATTAAATTTTTCAATGTTTCGCCTAGGTCTGCCCAGTCTAATTGATACAAGCTGTTCCAGTATTCACTGTGCTGATCAAGCCAATGCTGGTTTACTGTCTTTATAAAATATTTTTGGTTTGTTTCTTTCTGTATGAAGTTTAGCAAATCTTGGTTTGATTGCTTTTTAGCATGTTTTAGAAGTGTAGTTAATTTAGACATTAAGTCCTTATTTATCATGAAAGGTGTTAAATCTATGCGTTGTTCGTAAGCATTCAGAAGGAAATCTGTTAATTTATCAGAATAGGAAGTGCTTCTGCCGATTTTGATATGTTCTTCTGCAGGCTCGATTCCCAGTTTAACTAGTTCAGCTTCGTCACTCTCATCCAGAAAAAACTTATGCTTTTCAGACTCCATCGTTCTAACGTTTTCCATCACGAAAGCTTTTGGGCGGATTTCTTCAATCGCACGCAAATATTCTTTTACAAGCTGATTATTCGAAGAGATAAGGGTATTCTGCTGGCGGTTGGCATTGGAGAATCCCTGACATGGAGGGCCGCCAATGACTACATCAATATCTCGGAATTCATCAATTGTTTCTCCCTCGTCATTTACGTATTTAAGCTTTGTAATATCTTTATGTAAAATGACGTCTTCATGGTTCATTTCGTAGGTTTTTCTTGCGTTCTCATTGATTTCGACAGCGACTTTCACTTTGAATTTCCCGGTCTGTTCAAAGCCGCTGCTGAGACCGCCTGCCCCTGCAAAAAGATCCATTACTTTAAGTTTCTCCATCTTAAAACCTCACTTCTGTTAGAAGTAGTCTTTCTATCTATATTTTAATACAAGAACATTTGTTCGAAAAGTAGTTTTAGTCAACTTTTCAATTATAACATAATTTATTTTCCGCGATTAATGTCAAATGGTGTAATGTTCTTCTCTCCTGGGTAAGATTTCAATATAAACCCAAAACCGGACGTGATTCCATGCCTGAAAAAATAACAAAAGAACAGCGGTCCAATAATATGAGAGCCATCAAATCCCAGTCCATGCTGGAAAATACCATCACAAAGGCTCTCTGGAGGAAAGGCTTTCGGTTCCGTAAAAATGCGAAAATGTTCGGCAAACCGGATATCTCCATTAAGAAATATAAAATCGTTATCTTTATAGACTCTTGTTTCTGGCATTGCTGCCCAATTCACGGCAATATGCCAAAATCCAACCAAGAATACTGGACAAAAAAACTGGCACGCAATGTCAGCCGGGATCAGGAAGTAAATCAGTTTTATCATGAAAACGGCTGGAAAGTGATGCGCATCTGGGAACATGAGTTCAAACAAGACTTTGATTCTGCAGTTGATTTTATTGCTGAATTTATTATCAGCAATGCAGTTTTAAAGGAAAAACACCCTGAATCTTTATCAAAAGATTAGGGTGTTTTACTGTTAAATTAAGTTTTTCAGTTCCTGTGAGCAGGTTTCTTTAAACTGAATCCAGCATGCTTCCTGCTTCGCCCACTGTGTAACATTACGCTCTCCAGCAGATTCTTTCAGATAGGACAAAGTCTTATCTGCAATGATACGGATAATATCATCCCATTTTTCTGATAGTGTCTGTTCTTCCCAAACACTAATTAAATCAATTTGCTCACTATATAGGTGGTGAAGCATCGCCACTGCATAGTAAATGACGTTTGCCTTGTAGCCTCCCAGCTTCATTTCATCAACGATTTCTTTTACGCGCTGATTAATGATGGCCCTGGCAATTAATTTCTGATAGACGGATAGAGTAATCTTATCCTGTGTGCTGCCGCTCCAGAAGCTCTTGTTCAGATCCATGAACTTCTTGAATGCTTCCTCTCCTCCCTTACTGGAAACATGAGGGTAGCCTTCCCATGACATGAAGTATTTAGCCAAATCGACTTTTGTAAGGACCTTATCTTTCGGATACTGCTTCTTGAAATCGGTCTGCTCTTTTCCGCGCTTGCGGCGGTTGATGTCCACCATATACTGGCCTCTGGCACGCTCGAAGTACCATTTGCTTTCTGGTTTTCTTCCGTCTTTTGCCGGAATCCAGATATTGCGTGAGAATTTCTCCAGATCAGACATGAAGCGCGTATTGGCTAATAGATCAGATTTATTGATCTTATTTTGCGTATTCGCATATTGTGAGATTCGGGAAATCATTTCATCTTCGAGAAGATGCTGATCTTTAGAAACAAATTCATTTACCTGAAGGATCGTAAGCTTTGCCTGAACGTAGACATCCTTAAGGCTGATTCCATCTTTATAAGCCTTGTGAATGGAAGCCGTTGTCTGGCCGCCATTGACAATTTGCCAGCCGTTAAGACCTTTAATTTTATATTGATTCACTCCATCTTTCACAAGCTCAAAATCACCTGTGCGTGCCACAGTTGAAATGCCGTTGTTATAAGCCACAAACATTTTGCGCTGGAATGGATCTTTTAGCGTATCGCGTATGCCCTTGTTGGTTCCGCCCCTTGCCTGAAGGAAGGAACGGACATTTCGTTCCACTAGCTTTTGGCCCCATTCATCATAGGCTTTAGCAAGCAATTCAGCTGAAATATAGCCAACATAGCAATCAAATTCCTTTACACCGCTTGATGGATCCGGGACAAACATCATCTCGAATGTTTCACCGTAGTCTCTCTCAAAATCAATGTAATCTGTCTCAACAGCCTGCTCGGAAGTGATCAGCTGCTGGACCCGGTCAATGTCCCAAACCTGGACGTTTACAGTTTCGATGCCTGGAATCGCCATCTCTACCGGCTTATTTGAAGAATAGTAAAGATTTGTCACTACAAAGATATTGATCTCATTTATATTCTCCATCTCTTCATCAATGACTTTAGCAAGGTCGTAAGCTTCCAAAGAATGGTCAATGGTTTGAAGAAGGGACTTTGCATTTGTGACAAAACGTTTAGCCCGATTGGCGATTTCTGCAACAGCAGTCATGTTGATGGTAAGCAGATCTTCTTCGTTCTGCTCAAAATTGTAATCAGCCACATACAGGTCTAAAACTTGGTTCTCATCATCATAAGAATATGCATTTACTGCAATATTTTTTGCCGTATCTTTATAAGGAGGAATCAGGACTTCCGGATCATCGGGCCTGTCCATAAAGGAAATCATTTTTTCCAGAAACGGAACCTGATAGCTTCCTGTTTTTATTGCTTTTTCTTCAAGTTCCTCCATGAAATCAAGGAGAAAATCTTTTCTTTGTCTAGTTTCTATCATCTTTTACCCTTCCACTCTAAACATTTGATATATGGTTTCCGGATCTTTCTCATATTCCGAACAATGAGTCAGATCAATATTATAGCTTACATGAGAAATTCCCTTCGGCAGATGTTCTTTTAATAGCCGAGGGAAATCTTCCCCAGCTTCGTAAACCTCTGATTTTTCCACAAAAAACAATGTATCCCCATATTCTTCTTCCCTAAAACCGAGATCAGTCATTAAATCGCTATAAATGAGTGCGATCCTTTCAGATCGTTCCGCAAGCTTAGCCCGGACCTTACCGGCCAGCTCCTGAAGGCTCATGCCATGGGTTCGGCTTTGCTCAAGGAAACAGACATATAAATAGATTGAAGATACGGCTTCACTTAGCTTAAGCTGGTTCTCATTTGATATTTTAATGGTTTTGGATAATTTATCAATAACCGTTTTGATTTCAAGCCCGCACCTGGTGCCTTTGAAGTCAATTCGCCCCTTGGTCGGCCCCTCCCATTGCTCAATAATAAGAGGGGGCTGGCCAGGGTGCTTGTCGAGCCATTCATTGATAAACCATAATTCCCCAAAAAGCCCCCGCTGCTGTTCATCAGAAAGCCGTTTAAATCCGCCGCGCTGAAAGAAAGTCCTCCATCTATCAAGTACTTTATATACAGTAGAAAAGAGAGTTTCTTCCTTTTCAGCTGCTAAATGTTCAGCGAGGTTCTGGAGGACAACATCGAAAATTTCCGGGCTTTGTTCATCCTCTTGACGGATTACAAGAAAGTAATGCTCTTTTAAGAGGAAAAGCTTTTCAAAGTATTCCACTTTGACAGACATGCCTCGCCATTTCGGAAGGGCTCTTTCCTGATTATCGTCCCATGCTTCCGTTCCCAGATCAATGTATAGCTGGCGGTGATGATTCGCAGGATCAATTCCTGCAAACATGACAGGGCTCTCGTATGTCAGGACATTTAGCTTATACACCTCACTGTCGTCCTGGCTTTTAAGCTCTTGGATCATTTGTTCAAACTCTATTTTTAGGTTCAACACAGCTACTCTCCTTAAATAAAGTTATTTAGACTGTTTTATTAGTCTGATAGACACTTGTATCGTCAATTTCAGTCCCTGGGAAAGAGAACGCAATTCCAATAGGCACTAATTTTGACGAAAATCCGGCACCCAGACTGTTAAAGATCGGCACTTCTGGATGCAGAGGATAAATTAGCATTAACCCCTTTTCCTTGTCACGCATCCTTCGTTTCTCTGTACGGTCTTTGATTCCTTTTATTTCTTCATAATTAAGGTCCATGTATTCATGGTTTGGAGACACAATGGCCCCAATGTCTCTGATTTGATCCTTGTTCTCAGGCGCTTTCACTTTCTTACCAAGAGCGGCTGCCGATTTCAAATTGATCTTCCCTAATTCAACAGGATAATTTGATAGACCAGAAGATGCTGAAGGATCCCCTTCTACTACTGCAACTGTCCAATCCGTCAGCTCTCCTTCATTATTAGCTCGGTCAATATAATCAGCAATTAAAATTGAATTTACGATATTACTGTCGGCAGTCTGATATTCTGATAGAAATTCTTTGATCATTTCTGAATTCACACCAGAAGCCGAGTAAAAGTTTGTTTTTCTGTAAATCGTCCTTTCTAGAGGAAGCTTATTTACCAGCTTTACAGCAGCATCCATATTCCCTTTTAGGACCTCTTCACTTGGATCAAATAGCCTAGTCTGCTGAAGGGTACCTGCATAAATCACATTAGAAGATACTGCATTTCTCATTTTCAGCGGGCTTGTCAGCTTCATGGTTGGATGGCTCAGCATCTTGACTGCATATTCAGAAGGTGTTTTTTTCAATGCAGCAAGACGGTCGAATTCCTGGCGCAGCTGAATCATCGCAATGGCCAGATGTTCAAAATTCGAAGCAATTTCATCTGACGTATAGATACGGCAAAGATCCATGTACCCCTTCCTGTAACCAAACCAGCGCCCCATTTGCATGAGCGTGTCATACATAAGCGTGTTTCGGAAGTAATACGTGATGCTTAGACCTTCCAGCGTAAGACCGCGGGATAATTTATCTCCGCCGACGGCGATAACATTTAGCCCATCTTCTTTATATTGATGGTAATCCAGCGCATCACGGCTGTTTCCATTAATTTCAAAAACCTGAATTGTTTCACAGCATTTTCTCAGCTCTTCGTATACTTCATCCCAGCTGAATTCCGGATGATTTTCATTTGGCCACTCCCTGCTTGTGGGCAGGATATCATTTTCATAAAGCTCCTGCAGTTCTGTAATCACACTGCTTTCAGGATTATATTGAAGCTGCTTTGAGATGGCATCAAAGGTACGCGATACTTCATCTTTTACACTCGACTGCACATCCTTAAAGCGCGATGTATGAATGAGCATGGAATTATGCTTCTTTATTTGCCCCCTCAAATTACGGACCGCAATCACAAGCAGGAATTCCAGGATTGCTTCACGCATTTGCGGAGGAACTTCCTCGAATTTATCTGCATCCGATTTCTTTTTAATCGTTGTAAATACTTCAAGATCTTCCTGACGCAAATGACGGATCAGGCTAGGGCGAGTGTCTTCTGCATCCTCTTCCACATTGAAATATTCTTCAGGACCGCAATACTCTTTCGGTTTTGGCAGGCCTACAAGGAAATCTTTCGGGTATAGGTCGTCCCCTTCTCCCTCTGTACTTCCCTCTTTACTGATAAGAAGGTTTGCGAAAGGTGTTGCTGTATAGCCTGCAAATGCTTTTCGCTTAAATACTTCAAGTATTTGCCTGATCAGACGGTTGATCGTTTTCGGATCTTCATTTTTGTCTGGATTAGAAGTATCAACGGATGCCTGGTCAGCCTCATCATCAATAATTAAAACAGGGATATCCAGATTATATAAATCGCGATGGTTGATTAATTGATCTCTTAGCGATTCCAGAACCGTTTTGTTTTTCTTTACAACCATCAGTGTTGGCGAATTCAGGTTGCTCGTTCCTCTTTGGTTGGACTTGATATCATTTACTTCCGTTGTCCAGGAGGAGATGATATGCTCAGCCGTATTCGCATAAATTTGCGCAACACCGATTGGATTGCCATCCTTATCTGTCCGGTTGCCAATTACCTCTTCATTCAGGCGAATTTGTGTCTGCGCTCTTAAGTCATTATGAATACCTGACAGAACAATAATCAGCTTGTATCCGACATCATAAGCTTTATTGATCAAGCCGGTGAAGTTGGCTGTTTTACCTGATTGGACATATCCTAATACCAGACCGCGCTTATCGAATGGCTCCATGGATTTTGGATTTCCAATCGAAGCCATGATCTGATTGGTTGTTTCATCAATGGCTGTAACTGCCTCAAGCGGCCAATTTTTTGCTTCGGACAGATATCTGCGGTACCTGGTCCAGAAAAATCCGCTCGCTGCCATTTTAGGCTCAAACCAGCTTTTTTCTTTCGAGTTCCTCATGACATAATCCTTGGGAACCTCCAAGCCAATTTTGTATTTCATGAACATTTCAAGAGACCATTTTTGGAATTGTGCATCATCAATTGGACCAAACCCAGATGCCAATACTCTCGCTAATTCAAGTGCTTTTTCTGCAGCTTCCTCTGAATTTGCAGAGTGGGCTTTTAACATATAATAGTTATTCGTAAAGGCCTGTTCGAACAGGCTCTTATTATCAATTGCTGACAATCAAATTCGCCTCCGTTGTGATTGCTTTTATGGTTGCCCGGTTCAGGCCGTCAAAGGCCGGCTGCGTTAGCAGAATGTTAAACAGCTGCTCTTCATTGTCAGCCACATGCAGCTTCAGCATGGAAGCAGCAAATTGGATAACCAGCTCTTTCTGGCTGTCCGGCACCTCCTGAACTTCTTCTTCCGGAACCTTTGGAGAATCTATAATATTGCTTGGCGAGCCAAGCTGAACAAATTTAAGATACAAGTTTAATAGCTTTGCATTTTCATCATCCAGATTTTTTAGAAGTTCTGATAGAATCGGATGATTTCGGTTCAAAATAAATTGCGGGCCATCCTCGCTTCCGGCTTGCTCCCATGTATTCAGGCTGCCTTTAATGGAAGGATTTCTTGGACCCGGCTGGGTGCGAAAATAGAAAATATCTCTAGAGACTTTTCGTGCAATGGAGGAAATGGCCTCCAGCCTTCTTTTTGCATCCTCTGGAAGGTTAATGCCTGACTTTTTGATATCCACCTGCCAGTCAGAGTCCGCAGCATTCGGAAGATCAATGCGCACCCTGGCAAGCTGTGAAGCTGCGTCCTTTGGGAACAGCCCCATCCAATCGCCAAAATAAAGGAGCCGATTCTCCCGGTAAATATATAACCCCTGGTGATCACGCCAGCCTTTATAACCGCCTGCCTTCTTGTATTCCGGCTCTGTTAAATGAGAAGCATGCGGCAGTATAAAGTACTGTACTTTAATTCGGTTCTCATTGATCCTAAGCATCTGCATTTCGCCTTCCATTGTATTTGGATGGTAACGCATGAAAGGATCCCATGGCACAATTTCCTTTCTGTTAATGAACATCTCTACTTCGCTCTTTTCCAGGATAGAATGAAATACAAATTCGAGATGTCTATTAATCCGGGCCACTTTATTATAGAAGCTGGTTTCTTTCAGCTTGCGTTTGCCGCCATACCCCATAAAGCGGTCAAGCTTATCAATGCAGACAATTGTTCCACTTTCAGAATCAATGTCACCCATTTTAGCTTTTACTTCTTCCGGTATCCTGGTGAAAAGCTGCCATTCATTGCATTCTGATACATGATCCAGGTCCCAGCATCTTTCGTTATAAACTCCATCTTTTTTGGACAGAACACTTAACCGTTTCCCTAGAGAAAAGGATGCAGTCTTTAACCCCATCCCAAATCGCCCGAGTTCATTTGCTCCCCTTTTTGCTCTCGGATCCTTGGACCCAATATTCATGGCTGTCTGGAGCATCTCTTCATCCATACCCGAGCCATTATCAGAAATCGTAATCATCCCATCACTTTCGCCATAGGCGAAATTAATATGTATTTTAACTGCCCTGGCATCCAGGCTATTGTCAACTAAATCAGCAATCGCTGTACTTGCATTATATCCAATCGAACGAAGCGCTTGAATAACAGGCGCCGCTGAAGGTCTCGTCAGTACTGTTTCCATACGAATAACTCCGTTTCATTACTATGTTTGTAACAATTATAACAAAAATTTAATATTTAAATAGATAGAGATGGGGAATTACTTATATTTACAGAATATAACTTTATTCTATTTAAATAATAATATAGGAGCTTTTCAAATTTTTGTTAAGGTTGTTTATGGCATCATAAAAATGCCACTTGTCAACATTCCCATATACACATACACTTCCTGTTGGGTACAAAACGGCATGAGGTATTAAGGATATGTTGGTAGTGGCCAAGATTATAGTTGATTTAATTGGAGATTTTAAACGGCTTGAACAGCATTCATCTATGTAAATAAAAGAAAGTAGGAATGATTGATTTGTTTTTGTTCCTACTTTCAAAAAAAATTGTATTACCATAGTTTACAATTATTTTCCATCATAGTCTAAAGGTAATTCATATTGTTCTCTTAGTTCATCAAACTACCGCTGCTTTTTTCAACATTATAGTTTAAACACTTCATATATTTATAAAATTGGTGGCGTGACTCAAACTTACAATATTATTAATTTTATCCACCTCTTTCTTTATATTTTCTAAAAATCTCTCTGTAATAATATTAAAAAGAAACTTTTGTCCATTAGATATACTTGCAGGGTCTAATAACTGTATAGGGGATAGATTTACATCTTCCATAACTTTCAAAAAATAAAAGGGGCAAAATATGGCATTTTCTTTAATTGCTTGTTAATCATTTTTATTACCTCCTATTTTTTCCGTACATAATAATATCTGAAAACCCTTAAATTATTTAAGGAAGAAAAAAGCAGCATTTTCGATATTGAAAATAAAAGCCCATGACGGTACTACCATCATGAGCTCTTGTTTCTTATCTTAGTAAATATTATGAGAAGTTGTAGCGTTACTCCATGTGCTATAATCATCATGAAGTATGAATGATCTATCTGTTTATTAATTTATTTGCTTGTACTATATACCCCAACTAATTAATTTAAATAATAATCAATAATAAGAAGTTCTAAGTATTTGGTAATTAGTTAATTTCATCAGGGTTCAACATTTCCTGTGAATATTCTACAGCTGCGTAGACAGCTCTTAGTAACAAATCTATTAAGCATTTAACCTTTTATGTTTATAGCTTTTCTTTAATACTTAATGTTAGTGTCATTTTCTGTTTACCATCACTTGTGATACGGTTCACCGTAACGTTGGATAGGGTAAATTAATTATTCTTAACTTCTTTAAAAATTGAAGGAGAGGGTACATTTTACTCCCCCTCCTATACAACCTTAAATTGAATTAACTTTTTTAGCATCTCCTATCAATGTCCTAATGGAATCAAGCTGAGCTATTAGGTCTTTCTTAACGTCCCTTTCGGGAGTAGCCACTATTATCCCATCATTATTAAAAGAGACACTGTCTCCATCAACATCAGTAGAAGAAGTAGCTATATCTTTTATTTTTGTCTCATCCCAAAATAGAACATCACACTCAAAAGAAAAATGCCTATTAGTCTTTGACCAAGAATGAATTGAACAGTGAGATTTAACACCTGCACATGAGCACTTTTCTCCATGAGCAGGAACAGTAAGATTACTACTACCAATTATTGCGGCAATTGGTTCCCCGTCTTTGACTTTTATTGCAACTTTAGCATGCCATTTATCTTGTACTTCACGATAAGCATCTACAGTGAATGCACCTGCAGTACTACCATGAGACCTCAAGTCATCGACAAACTGTTGATATTTACAAGCATTACAATACCCACTTCTTGTTGCTAAGCAACTGCCAAAAGTTACACCATGTTTACAGTCACCCATCGAACGCATTCCCAAAGTTATTATCTTTTAACCTTTTATTCCTTTAAAACCGTGACTAACAGATTTCAAAAACATTGGATCATTTGTTATCTGAGTATGCGTCCCAGAACACAGATATAACTCTTCTCCTTTAATAGCACTTATTTTTAAAAGTGCTTTTCTAAAAAGACTATTAGTCTCTGTTTTCCTTAGTAATACTGCAATCTTCATTTCCACCAATCCTTCAATCATTACCTGTTTATTATTTAGTTATTGTTAAGCTCCTAGATAAAAATTCCTTTAACTCTTCTATTTCTAATACTTCATCTTTTTTTCTATGTATCATTCGATGACAATTTGAACAAACTGGAATCAAATCAATCTCTGGATCAATATCAGATTCTTTACCTAAGGTGAACAATGGTTTAAGATGATGTATTTCAATGAAGTCTTTTCCTCTCTCACCATAAACCTTTTCAAAGTTAAATCCACAAGCCTTACATGAAGTACCATGGATTTCAATTGCTCTTGCTCTGTTTACAGGATTGCGTTCATATCTGGTGCCGTAATACTGAATTATCTTGCCATCCCTATAATAAGAATCTTCTTGTGATTTTTCAGCGTCAATATCGTGTCTTACTATTGAGCCGAGAATACGGAGACGTTCTTCCTTAAACATCGAGTCTAAGCTTTTTACAGTTTCTTTCTCCCATAACTCTTCTCCTTGTCTGTCTGGTTTAAAGTGTACCATTGTAACATCAATTGAGGTGATTAGTGTAAATTGTTCTAACAATAATTGAATACCTTTTATTTTAGCAGGTGTTAACAATTGCTTTTTTGAAATGTGTTCAACTGTACCTTGTTTAATAAGCTTGTCATTTTCCAGTATTAATACATGGTATCGAAAGGGACCTTGCTGTTGCGTTTCCAAAAAATCCTTTACAGTTAGTATGTAATACTTCGTTTGATTTCCTTTCAAATAATCCTTAGCTTTAAGGATTTCTTCAAGATTACTAGTATTAGAATTGGAACTTCCACTGTTTGTTTTCTTCGCAAAACCTTTTTGTAAAAAAGTGTCCCAATCGTGGCAATCGAAAACTTTCTCTTCTTGTTTCTTATAAAATCCTTCCCATTCAGAATGAGGTAAGTTTGGATAACCCATTTGTGCTGCCACCCAGGTGAAAAAACCATCCCCTGGAAGCTTAGTTTTTTGATTTACTACTATAGCTGAAAGGGGAGGAAAACCATGCTGTATACAACGATTGGATATTTCCCCTAATGGTTCATTTAAACGAATTGGGGAAATTATACCCCCTAGTTTATTGCTTATTTGATTGTACTCTATTACCTGACCTACCTTTGCATATTCGATGATTATTTGACTAATCCTCTTTAGTATCGTTTCGTTCACCATCATCTCTCCTTCAAAATAGTGATATAAACCTGTGTTATATTAAAATGTTACACTGATCATTAATAAGCCTAGTAATCTTCTTTACATAGATTTGCTTGTACTTAGTTGCTCTTTTACCTATAGAACAATAATACGGATGTGGTAAGCGTTCGGCTAATGGATATCTTAATCTCCCATTCTTTATCATTTGCTGTAAGGTTTGTTCAACTTCTTTACTTAATGGAACAATTACTTTTGGTTGAACAATATCCATTTCTTCAATAAATGAATTAGTAAAAATAGTTGGTAAAGGTGACGGTAAATCATAATAATTTAAATTGTTACCGTCTTTTGTAAAGCCAAACCATGATATATTCGTCATATATACATTTCTATAAAATGATTCACTTCCAATTTCATTAATGATGGACAAAATAAATTGGGCACTCTGTTCTCTATCATCTTGTCCTATATCAGAAAGTAAATGAGAAACAGCCCTAAAATCAAGAAATGGTATGCCTGTCTTACCAGCCCCATTTTTCCCTGGATTAATACCACACAGAACAACTCTTTTTGCTTCTGTTGAATAGACCTTTTGATAGTATCTGTGTACAAGCTCAAGATTCTTATTGAATCCATCCAATACGGTTATCTTTTTCCGCTCAAGGATATCTTTTACTTCAAGATTATTTTTAATATTAGTATAAAAGTTGTAATGTAAATGAATTATTTTATCCATACAACCACTCCGTATATAGGTTATAGGTCTTACATTCTACTAGAAATTAAGTATTCCCTTTATATTCCATGAACATTTTCTTAATCTTGCTATAAACCTTAACAAGTAAAAAGAGCAGCACTAAATATTTCATCTAGGCTGCTCCTCTTGTATGCATAATAAATACAATTACCATTCTTCATATAAGTAATCGTCAATTATCGTTTTAACTTTATTGGGTAGTTTTTCATGCCCTTTCTCAATCTTAGACAAAGTGTCCAGGCTAATGCCCAATTTCTTAGCAAGATCCCGCTGTGTTTGGCCTTCAGCTTTACGCTTACAATAGACATCCATGGCTAATGATGAATGAAACTCGTACGTATCACTGTCATCATCCAAATCTGGTTTCCAGTCGCCATTCCCTTTGTTGAACTTCATATCCAGATATTCCTCAATACCAACTAGATCTTGTAGTTCTTCTTCCGTTTCGTACATGAAACCGTGACATAAATTTGTCTTCATATTATCCTGCACCTTCTTTTCAAATTACAAACAGAATGTTCGGGCTTATTCTGTCTGTTATTTTGAGTTGAACCATTAGGTACCAAAAATGCAAGGGGGAAACGTATGTCTATATTCCTGTTTTAAACTTTTCATAACTGTTAGCGAGCTTGTATGTTACACCGTTCTCCAGTGCAGCAAAGTGCTTCCGACCACATGTGATTTTTCCATCTTCTTTCAATCGAAGATCCTCCTGGTCAGTGCTACCCTTTGTTTCAACAACGAAGAATAGGGTTTCCACTCTCTCTTTTTCAACCAATACTGCCCAGTCAGGGTTATAATTCCCAAGTGGTGTATCTATTACGAATGATGAAGGGAGCTTAACAAATAACTTAACGTCTTCATCATTGTTAAGCTTTTCTGCAAATGCTCGCTCTACACTGGAATCATAGCGGATATAGTTATAGACTGATTTATCATTTGACACTTCAACAGCATTAGCCTTCATATAACCTACAAGCTCTTGATGCTCGAATAATGATTGCAGATAAAACGCATGGTCACCTATTCGCTCATATTTAATGCCATCCACAATTAACTTCTTCTTTTCTCTGTTAATGATTTTCATAACAGCTTCCATGAATGCTTGTGGATTCTTCTCAAAGTCTTTCAATCGTTTGGAGCCAATTAATATATCAACAAGTGTACGTCTTTTAAGGTTGGTCTGTTCCTGTAAATAACGCAGAATGTCTGGCAGACGTCGTTTCTCTTCCAGCGCTTCATATACACGCATTGTCTGCCCTTCTCCAGACACACCTGATTGGTCCACTTTCAATAGGGCATTTTCTCGTTTAATTCTCCTAGCCTTAAATGCATCCAGCTTTTGTATTTCTCCTATACATCGGCTCGTAAGTGTATCGGAGTCCAAATCTACCGAATAAGTAGTCTTGTATTTTATCAGGTTCCATAGTTGATTAAACTCGTCGCTTAGGAGAACTTCTTTATTAAGCTTAATATCCACTTCGTATTTCTTATTGAAGATCGGCAGCTTCTTAATGGAATTTCTTATGACCCTTTTAATATCCTGCTTTATTTCCTTAAATTCATCTGGAACATCGAAAGATTCAGCTGCAATTGCTTCCTTCAGCTTGTTTTCAACCCTTCCTTTTTTATCAAGGAATTTCTCTTTAACAAGGAAGAAATACACTTTGGCAGAATAGTCATAGCCTATTTCCTTGGACTCTCCAGTGACCTCGTCTTTCAGTGTAATTGTAGAGAAGGATTGTTCTTCAAGGTATCCAAACTTAACACCTGTCTCATCTTCCATTTCCTTCTGAAGTGACTCAGCAAATTGTTGGTACGATTCATTTGCGATTACTGTGAGGACATTGATATTTTCATCATACTGTCTTTGTCCATCTTGATTTACAGATAAGCGCAATCCACGGCCAATTTTTTGCCGCTTAGTGAAAGGGTCCTTGGTTTCAACTAAAGTGCATATTTGGAAGACGTTTGGGTTATCCCATCCTTCTTTAAGGGCAGAGTGGGAAAAGATAAATCGCAACGGCGTCTCAAAGCTTAGTAGCTTTTCTTTTTCTTTCATGATAAGTTCAAATGCTGATTCATCATCTTTATTCGACCGTAGGCTGCCATCTTTCGCAACTTTACTGTTCTTATAGTTTCCGCTCTTATCCTGTGAAAAGTATCCGTCATGAACCTCTTCTGCACTTTGATTCGAAATATACTGGTCTTCTTCAAAGAGCGATCGATATTTAGGTTGCTTAATAAGGGAAGTATACTCTTCTTCAAAAATCTTTGCATATTTTCCTTTTTGCCAAGGTTGTCCTTTTGGATAAACTCTATAGTTTTCTACTTTGTCTATAAAGAAAAGGGTAAGTACTTTGATTCCTTGGTGGACAAGCCTTTTTTCCTTATCTAAATGAGTGCGGATCGCTTCTCTTATTTGATATCTCTTTAGTAAGTCATCATCGATACCACCAATCGATTCTCCCAGTTTCAATACCTTGCCATTTTCGAATTCAACCATTTCGTTTCCAGGATAACAGTCGATACCTTCTACAATATAACCACGGTATAGTTCCCGCTCACCAGATAATAAATATAAATTGTTTTTATTGTTAGGATTTATTTCTTTTTTCACTCTAGTGACAGTACCATTTTTCTTTTTCTCATCTATTTCAACAGTGGCCTTATATCCATTTTTATTAGAGACATTGAGAAGCTTAATATATGGATCGTTAAAATCGTCATCTGAATTGACCGATAGTACTTCAATTTTCTTAACAAGCTTCTTCTCATAAGCATCAACGGGGTCTAGCTTGTACATTAGATTGTATGTGTCCCTATGGGTAGCAGAATACCGCAATTTACAAAGTGGATTTAATGAAGCAAGAGCTTCCTTTGCTTTATCCGTGTTATCAACACTTTGCGGCTCATCAATAATAACGATAGGGTTTGTTTCTTGAATAAATTGAATAGGCTTTTTCCCGTTCATTGTGTCTCTTTCACGGTGAATAAGGTTAGCCTTGTTTTCCTTTTCTGGATCATCAAAGCTTTTCTTAAAGGCATCAATATTAATAATCATTACTTCAATATTGGTGCTTGTTGAATATTCACGAACCTGTTCCAGTTTTGAAGAATCATATTTAAAATAGTGACAATGTTGCCCAGGATACTCGTTTGCAAAATGCTCTTCAGTCATTTGAAACGATTTGTATACCCCTTCACGAATAGCCACACTAGGCACAACAATAATGAATTTGGAAAAACCATACTTTTTATTCAATTCAAATATACTTCGGGTATAAACATATGTTTTCCCAGTACCAGTTTCCATCTCGACTGTAAAGTTCCAGTCTTGAATACTCATACTCTTTTTAAGGTGATTTCTAATCTGTACCTTTTGCACATTTTCAAGGACTTCTGATTCCGATAATTCCAGCTTGTTTCCAATCCCAAGCTCTGTTATTTCTTGTCCAACAATATCACCCATACTTACGGTAAAGTTAGATACTTTTACTGTTTGGCCTTCAAAGATATCAGTGATAGATTTAATGGCATCAAGTTGATATTGTTGTTCATCGAATTTTATCTTCATGTTACCACTCCTTTTATATCACTCGAATATCTTCTACACCATATCGCTTAAGGATTTGCTGTGCATTTGTACGAACCGTATCATCTTTAAATCCTTCATCATAAAATACAATACGTGCAGGTTGTTGTTTTGCCATTTCTTTTATGTGTTTTAACGTTAAGTCACGTTCTAGACATATAAGAAGGTATCCCATACCAACAGAAAAAACAGTCTTCTCAGCAATAATCTTTTCTTCAATTGGGACTGTTAAATCAATACCATATTTAAGTAATATCTCATATACAACATCTTCTTGAGAACGCCCCTCTTTTAAAGGTTCGACTAAATCCAATAAGTTTTTTTCTAGATTGTAGCTCTCTTCATCCCAAAGTTTCAGGTTAGTATCGTCTAACCTAAATACTTTAAAACCAAAATCCAGATTAGTCGCTACATTACCTTCTTTTTCGTTAATTATTTTCTTACCTGCCAGTCTTATTCGTTCCATTCCAATTTCACTGATAGTTTTATATCCACGTTTCAAACCAACAGATGCTGCCTTGAAATCATTTCCTTTCTCCATTAAGCTTTCAGGAAGTTGGATGATAATAAATCTCCTATTCCCCCCATCTTCCGAATTCAATTGCATTATCGCATCAGCTGTACTACTAGATCCTCCAAAGAAATCTAAAATGTATTCTTCTTCATTCGGATTGGTCGTTATCTGTAATATTTTCTTTAATAACTTTGTTGGTTTAGGATTATCAAATAATAAATCATCATTGAAGAGCTTTTTTAACTCTTTATTCCCCTCTTGATTATGACCTGAGGATTTGTTATCCCACCAGGTCCACGGACGAGTACCTTCAGCTTCTGATAAGAATTTTTTTAATCTTGGACGGGAAGTCCCTTCCTTACCAAACCAAATCCTATTGTCTTTTACTAAATCATAAAATGTCTTCTCGGCTAAAGCCCAACACCTTCCTTCAGGTGGGGGAAAGAGCTTTCCAGACGGACTTTTAATCGTATAGAATTGTGACTTTGGAGCCCTCCCAACTTGACCAGTGAGATCTACTGATGCCCATTCACCTCTCGGATCATTATCTGGGTTAGAATAACTTTTCTGTCTTTCTTCATCAAAAGGCAATGCATTTATGTTATCTTTCGCATATTCTATGTTTTTGGAATATACCAAAATATAATCATGTGCTGTACTAAAAGTAGTTCTAGCATCAGGCGATGTTTTTTTCTGCCATATGATATTAGCTAAGAAATTCTCCTCTCCAAAGATTTCATCACATACTTTTTTTAGATTTGTGACTTCAGTATCATCAATACTAATGAATATGAAGCCATCATCCTTTAAAAGGTTCCTTGCTATCTTCAATCTGGGATAAATCATATTTAACCAATCTGTATGAAAGCGCCCATTAGTTTCTGGGTTAGACTTACTACCTTCCTCAATAATTTCTCTATAATTTTTCATATTATCTCTAAAATCATCATTGTAAATGAAATCATTTCCTGTGTTGTACGGGGGGTCAATATAAATTAATTTAATTTTATTTCTATATGAATTCTGTAGAATTCGAATAACTTCTAGGTTATCACCCTCGATATACAGGTTCTTTGAGATATCCCAGCTTGAACTTTTGTCTCTAGCAGGCCGTAACGTTCCTGTAGTTTGCTTTTGAGCAAGTTGAATGGCTTCTGTTTTACCATTCCACGTAAACTCGTACCTTTCCTTTTCTTTTTCTACGTTCTCACCAAGTGCAAGGCGTAATTTATCAAGATCAACTTTGTTCTCAGTAAATACTTCAGGAAATAATTTCTTTAACTTTTCAATATTATCTTGTACAACATTAAATATTCTTCCTTCTAACTTCTGCAATTAACACAACTCCTTTATTTGCTGTAATTGACTATTGATTTCCTGTTCTTTTATCTTCATCTTCATGTGCAAATCCATCTTTGCACCAAAATCAAGTTGTCCTTTTTGATCCTGCTGCAACTGTTCTACTTCTTTGCGATATTTCTGTACATTATTTAATATGTTGATCGCTTCTTCTCGCTTGTCTGAACTGGTAGGTATTGCACCTACTAACTGAATCATTTCTTCACATCTTATCCATTGATAAATATCATCATAAATGCTATGTAGGCTTTCAAAAGATAAATTTGAAACGACCAATGCGTTCAGTAATTTAGAATATGCAGTATCTGCTTCCATCGGCTTAAACCAGTCAGTAATAGTTGGTTGTTCGGCAACTACTCTGGTCTTGTCATTTTTATTAAGCCTTTTGTGACTGGTGCTCAAAAGAACCCGACACTCTGAAGAACCAATTATTAGTACGACAGGATTAGGAATAGACTTATGAACAGCACCAATAATCCTGTTTATATTTTTGGTCAGTCTAAGCTCGACATATATCCAAACCACTTCTGCATAATGGAACTCTTCATCCTGGTAGATTGGGATATTCGTACTCTGTTGATTCATAACACTTAACAAATAAGTCCCTTCTACCTGGGCAGTGAACATTTCTTTTTCAGATGTGGAAAGATCGGCTTGTGTAAAAAAGGCTTTCTTAGGTATCTTACGATTTAATACAGTACGGGGAGGAATCTCCAATCGATTAATCAACCATTCCCTCATTCCATCACCTACTTTATCACTAAAAATGATATCAATTCAAAGTCATCAGAGGTTGTAGCTGTATCATGTAAAAGACTAGAATTTCCAAGGTTGAACAACGATTCCATTCCTTGCTCTTCAACAATACAGAGCACAAATTCCACTACCATGTCCAATAGATACTTGTAAGAAGACATGTCCTTCATATCCTCTGTTTCATGATTGAACTGATGAATTAACTCATTAAAAACGTCTGCTTGACCATTAGCAACTTTACGGAAGAGATCCAGTATCTGCTTTGTTTTTAAATGTCCTAGTAACACCTTTCCATCCATATTCATGTACACAAGGTAATATGGATACAGGGCGCTTGTTTCTTTTACTTGTGCTGCTGCATTTCGTTGTTTGATGCAGAATATTACCCCTGACTCAATATCAGAAGACGGAGCCAACTGAAGCGATGTAACAGCATGTAATCCCAAGGGAGCAGTCTCAATTTTCTTCTTATTGGCATCCATATAATCAAGTAAATCCATTTTAAAGTCGGTTAACGTTAAATCCGTAATTGAGATTCCTCCAGAGATGTCCTCTAAATCAACAACCTCTTCTTGTAGCTGCTTCAATTGCTTTTTACGATATTCCAAATCGTTCATTTGCTTCTTTTCGTCATATTCAATTACGTTCTCTTCACCTGTTGCTGAAATATCAAGGAGGACCATTCTGCCACTAACACGGGCTTCTAAATTGATGTACTCATCTAGATCCATGTTAGGCCAGAAGTTCACAAGCTGAATTACATCGTTCTTAGAGCCTAAGCGGTCGATTCGACCAAACCGTTGGATGATTCGGACTGGATTCCAGTGAATATCATAATTGATTAGATAATCACAGTCTTGCAGATTCTGACCTTCTGAAATACAGTCAGTTGCAATCAATATGTCGATTTCTTCCCGTATTTTTGAATCTATTTTATTTCTTTCCTTCGAAACAGGTGAAAAGTTCGTTAAAATGGAGTTTAAATCTTTCTGGACTCCCTTTAATGTAGTCTGGTTGCCTCCAGAACCAGTTACTAGCGCTGAGTTAACACCATGCTTTTTCGACACCCATTGTGATAACTCTTTATACAAATAACTTGCTGTATCTGCAAAAGCTGTGAAAATGATAATTTTCTTATTTTCCCCATTGATAGGTTGGAGAAGTTTATGGTTAATCATGGATTTAAGCTTATTCAACTTGGCATCACGTGGAGCTTGTACTTTGGCTGATTCAATTAGTAGCTGCTCAAGTATCTCTCTATCATCCTGTAAATCTTGTTTCCACTTTATACGGTCGATATCTTGTAGTAGTACTTTTACTTTCGATCCTATTAGCATGTTTTCGACATCATCATCGTCAATATCGATTTCGTTAATATTAATATTGGCATTCGAGTATTGTTGAATGTTATCAAGCTTTACTAACAAGTCATCAATTTTTGTCAAAAGAGATGCTACTGTCATACCAAATGAATGTATAGAGCTTTCCATCCGTTTAAGTAAGTTAACCCTCATTAAATGGACAAGACTTCGTTCACGGTCAATCTGCTTGAATACTGAACCGCCCTTTACCTTCATATCATATTTTCGGCTGTATTCCTCTTGCTTTTCAGGCATTACATATTTTAATGGAGAATATGCACTTAAATTCAGCCTGTTAATGAGCTTATTGACTTCCTTTATTTCAGGAAATTCATTTTCCTCATCAATATCCGCATGTACATTCCTTGGCTTTAAACGTTCTGGAAATTTCCCAATCTCCGACATATTGTAGTATTTTTCAATATGTTTTCTTGAACGAGCAATAGTCACAGCATCAAGCAATTTGAAGTAGTCAAAGTTTAACATTTCAAGTAGGGTATCTGACTTTCGTTCCTCATCATCTAACTTGAGCCATTTATTGAATGAAAGCTGTGCTTTTCTTAATGTTTGTTCTATACTTTCAATACCTGCTGATTCCAGTGCTTCATCTCTACCTTCCGTAATAAAAGCAACTTGGTTTTTCAAATCATTCATTTTGTTGTTTACAGGCGTCGCTGATAGCATTAAGACCTTTGTCTTAACACCTGCTTTAATGATTTGATTCATCAATCTGGAATAACGAGTTTCCCTGTCATTTCTAGCCTGGTTATTCCTGAAATTATGTGACTCGTCAATAACAACTAAGTCGTAGTTACTCCAGTTCACAGTAGACAAATTAATATCCCCTGACAAACCGCCTGTACGGCTCAAGTCGGTATGATTTAACACATCGTAGTTGAAGCGATCAGTAGAGAGGACATTTCTCTTATCATTTTGAGTGTATATCAGCCAGTTTTCTCCTAATTTTTTTGGGCACAAAACGAGTACTCTGTCATTTCTTAACTCGTAATACTTAATAACTGCAAGGGCTTCGAACGTCTTCCCCAAACCTACACTATCTGCAATGATACAACCGTTATGCTTTTCCAATTTATCAATAGCTCCGAGTACACCATCTTTTTGGAATTTATAAAGCTTATTCCATATCGTGGTGTCTTTAAAGCCTGTTTTTGATTTTACTATCGCATCTTCATCGAATTCTTCCAGGTAGTCACTGAAAATATTATATAGCGTGATATAGTATAGAAATTCTGGAGAGTGATTTTCGTAAATTGCTGCGATTCTTTCCAACACTTCCTCTTTTACCTCTTCAATAATAGCATCGTTCTTCCACACATCATTGAACCATTGGATATATTGTTTTGTTAATATAGGTTCGTCTATTAGTGAATTCATATGTAGATTTGGCGAGTATGTATAGCCTAATCCGCTGCTGGTAAAATCGGAGCTCCCTTGAATAGCCACTGATGAACCATCTTTATTTTCAATATGGAACAGGCGATTCTGTGTTAATGGTGAAGTCAAGGACTTCATCTTTACTTTTGTACTTATCCAATCAGCACATTCTTTAGCGATTTTCGCCTGTGTAAGTTCGTTCCGCATCTTAATTTCTAGTTCTGAACCAGATAACCTTTTCTCTCGACCTGACTTATCAATGTCTGTAGTACCTTGTGTATGTTTTTCTGAAGTAAAGGTAGGATCGATAAATAAAAAACGCACCTCATCCACCTTCATTAATTCCTTCTTTAAAGCCTCGAACGCATATATCGTAAAGTAGGATGACATGATCGCTACCTTGGCATCTTTTTTAAAATATGATTTCAATGCATCTCCCACAATACCAGACCTTTTGTTATCTAACATTTTTCCTAGCATTCATGCACCCCCAAAAGACAAACATATAACTATTCTACTACTTTTATTCTACAAGACTTTCCATCTATGATAAATCTATTTTAATAAAAATAGTAATTACATCTCTAATACGATTTATTGAAAGTTACTCCAAAACTTGTAAATAGTCATGATTCTGAATTTCTTATTTTATAGTATACAAGTTAACCCTTTCAAAAAATAAGAGTGGTAAAAAAACATCCCTCTTTATATAAAGAGGGATGTCAGCTTGTTGAGAAAGGGGTATTTTTCTCAACGAAGTTTACATTAAGAAATAAAATACCAAAGGAAACATTAACTTTTCTTGTTTAATTAAAGATCGCCATGCACTTATCCTAGCTTTGCCAGGTGCATGGCGATCTTTTTCATATTCTGGCAAGCTACGGTGAGAAGCCCTGCTCGCTTGCATTATGCAGTCCCCGAAACCGGCAATAGCGGTTCAAGGGTTTCCTTTTTTTGTTCTTCCGATTTGATATCTTCTACTAGTTTATTGAGATTATTATTTTTATCATCTATCTCTTTATTAAGTTGATCAATCTGTTTTAAAATGTCCCTTTTTAATTCCTCTTGTTCTTTGATATCTTTTTCTGCCGTCTCCATCAGACGTTCATACATCAAACCTATGAGTTCTTCCTCACCGCCAAATTTTTCGTGCAGGAAACGAACAAACTCTTCCCCATATTTGTCCACCAGCTCGGTAGGATGCTCTAGTTTAACAAGTGTCGAAGCGATTGGACGAATCAATTGATCTATATTTTTTTCATTTCTTTGAAGTCCGTAACGGCCAATTAATACATCTCCGATTTTATAATTACCATTTTCAAAAAAGCCGACAGTCCATGGATCGCCCGTCCATGGATTAATCATTTCATCAATACTGGGCTGGCTTATTATTTTATCAACTCTCATTATTATTTCTACTCCCAGTTTTCCTTCCTTTTTCTGCTGGGTTAACATCTCATTTATTAATTCATCCGTAAGTTCAACTACTTTTTTATTTTCTAACACAATCTTTTCCCCTCACATCCATCTATAACAAATTTTTATAATCCCTATGTTATTATTATAGAAAAATTATTATAGAAAAGTATTAGTATGATAGATAGGTCAAAATTCACGCTTTATCGACAATATATGGAAAAGTGATTATTATTTATACAAAAATTTTGATAACTTGGCAATTTGAATATCCTAGATAAGTAAAAACACCTATATAGAAACATTACTATAATTCCTTGTGAAAAAAATGTGTAAAACGAATTCAAATCATACCTTTTTCAGCTTTTTTCTCACAAACCAAAAAACACCCACAAACGTTGATTAATAATGGTGTCTCTTCCCGAAAGATGTCGAATTTGACAAATACTGAGTGGTGACAGATACCGCTTCCGAAGAACTACGGATATTGTGAGAAAAAGGAGCCATTAAAAAACGACTTTGTCTTTCGTACAAAGCCATTTTCTAATATTACCGTATGTACTAACCTTGATATCCTTCAGTGTATATTTGGAAGGTTACACCGAATTTATCTTTAATCACCCCATAAGCAGGAACCAAAACCTTTTTCTGATAGTGGCGTTTCAACTTGTCCGCCTTCCTGTAAGGCTTCAAAAATTTTGCGGGCTTTGTCTGCATTGTCAAACGTGACACAAATGGTCACCAGGTTTCCTTCTTGAGCCTTTTTCACTGGTCTTGAACCGTCCCTCTGCTTCTTTCAATATCGGAACTATGACAATTACGCTTTAAAGCTTCGCAGAAGCGCGCGAACCGTCCCCGCGCTTCTTCTTACTATCATTCTGTTTTTGGTTGATCGTTAAAACGGCTTAGGAGATCTACAAACTCATCTATACTTGGTTCAGCAATAGTAGGTCTTTTTCGTATAATAGCTTCAAAATAGTGCCTTACAAAAGAATCTATCTTAGTAGCTTGTTGTTCTTCAGCAATTAAATCCTTAAATAATTTTTTGAATTCCTTGGGCTTTATAGCGTTAAATTTTTCAACTAACTCATCAAGTTCAGATACTTGCAGCATATATTCAAAGACTAAATTTACAACTATCCCATTAAACATTCGGGCTAGAATGACACTATCATCTTCCCTGATTCTATCACCCATAGTCTTAATTACAGTTCCACCGATTAACCCTGCAGCTAACCCCCCTCCAATCCCAATTGCAGTCCCAACACCTGGACTAATGGTTGTTCCGGTTGTAGCTCCTATTTTTGCAGCACCTAACGAAGTTGCTACCGTTCCACCTCCTGCCGCTGCCATTGTTCCAATTAGTGATAGCATATTTTTTGTATATTGGGCACCAGAGATTTTTTTGGTAAATATTTTAAACGTATCTGGTACAGAAAAAACTACAAATGTTATTGCAGTTGTTATAACGTTGCTCCTTAGTATTTTAGCCAACTGTTTCGAAGCTGCCGCACCTGAAATAGCACCTTTACCGGACATTGCACGTATTGCATTCACTATATTTTGTGTGGCCTTGTATCCTAAAGTTTCAACTAAATAGGTACTCATTGGAATCAATTGTTTAGTTAAATTTGTCCTAGCAACTTGTGAAACTAAAATGTGGCTCATAAACGAAAGACCAAACACTTGCAATCCCGCTGAAATTGCAGCCTCCATTGCTTTTTTCTTATCCCCTGTTTGGGTATAACAAATAATATATGTCGTAAGAAATGTAATTCCAAATGCAAATGAACAGTAGATAAAACCAGTAGCAGCATCATAAGTTAATGACTCTATTGTTCCTGCTTTGCACAGATTCAAAGCTTGTTTATAAGTCAATTTCCCTTTACATACATACTTTGCAGCATAATCTGGATTGGTTACTCCAGGGACTCTCCCTTCCAAAATTTTATTACGAAAAGCATTCAAAGCTTCATAATATTTATCTTTTGGTACTTCTATTTGCATTAGGGTTCCATCTGGATTAATATATCTGAACTGTCCAGTAACCTTATCAAAACAATCATTTATACATGCAGTTCCAGAACTACTATACTTCGTTTGTATATGTATCCCATCAACTAATCTATCTGCCCCATTTTTTATATTCGTTCGACCTATTACTGCCGCGTTTTTACCCAATAACTTATCGATTAATGTCAACCCTTCTTCTGCCATTTCTCCATGACCTGTTTTACTATTAACCTGAGCAAAATTTGCTGGAATAACAGATTCTAGATTGGAAAAAACATTTGTTGATGCAACAGTGGATACCTTTGTAAATTTCTCTAATTCACCCTTATATCCTTTGAAAAATTTAGAAATATCACTACTTTTCGATGATAAAACACATATATTGTTGTACTTTATGGATGTTATTTCACTATTCGTCTCAATAACAAAATCCTCAGGTTCAAAGAACTCCCATTTAATTAAATGATATATTGCATTTTGCTTATCTTTCTTATTTTCACACGATTTATTATATTGCTTTAAAGTTTCATTATCCGCTTTTACTAATAAAGCTTGATCCGCAACTACAATACCACTAAGTCTTCTCCCCAACTCTACATCGGCCCATAAAATGGTGTAATCCTTTGGAACTGGAAAAACTTCGTGTATAGTTCGTTTATTCTTCTTAGTCAATTCCACTGGGCTTTTTCCGATTTTCATTAGAAGCTCTTTTAGTATTATATTATCCATACGAGTTCCCTACTCCGTTTTCTCTTTATTATTCAACCAGTAATAACGCCGATTAGCAGTACTACCATATCATGTAGTCATTAAATCCATAAGTACTAAATATTTTTCCTCACCCATGCGAGGCTATTACTTTGCCCCTTTCCTTATCCCCGGTACAAATTCATTTCTACACCATTTAACAAAGGTACCCGAATGGCGAAGGTAGGTTTTAGCGGTTTTCTCCTCCAGAAACCCATTTTTCATTTTCTGATTTACCTCTTGTTCATATGTTTGATACAGTTCCTCTAGCTCCTTAATAAACTCACGCGATGCTCTCATACTGATGATCACTCCTTTCCTTGGGATAGATGTATTTATGGAATTAAAGGATGTTCTCTCACTTTACAATTTCTTTTAACCTTGTATGAATGCTTAACCAATCTCGGTTCAAATCAACAGTATTGATCTTTACTGAAAACTCTTTAATTCTATAAGCTAACATCAATTCCTTGCCAGTCTTAGGATAAATTAGCATTCCAACTGTTTCCTTCCCTTCCGCCTTCCTATGATTACTCAAATAAGAAAACAACTGATACAAGTTTCCGCTAATTAATTTCTTTGAACCAAAATTCTGTGTAAGTGTATTCTGATAATATTTCGTATCGATAATAATCTTTCGTTCATTATTTTCAAGAGAGATATCGGTTTGCATCATAGGAAGATAATTTGTGTTTTCCCCTTCCGCATCCCAATAAATATTTTCACGATACACCTTATATTGTTGCATTTCCTTTTTGTAGAAGTTACGCACAAATTCCTCAAATAATCGAGCCATTGCCTTGGGATCCCGTTCAAAATCGGCAAATTGAGATTCGACATTGTCTTCGTTTAATAGTAATGATTCAAAAAGAAAACGGCAGATATCTAGAACAAAACGGTAGTACTGGTTGCTTCTGTGCAATTTAATATCCTGAAAGATACTCAGATTTAACTTAATGACTACAACCTCTGCAAAATACGGATACAATTGCTGGATCTCTTCTTTCAATTGTTTATCAAGCTGCTGGTTTTGAAGTAGGGAGAATAAAGTTGACTTAATTACCTGGTTATGAACAATATCATGGGTCATTTCTTCAAATTCACAGTGCATTTTGCCTTTTTTAAAAGAAAACGTGTTGATTGATTCCTGAAAGAGAATCCTCCCTTTTAATGTTCCCGTTTCCTCCTGATAGGATTTATATTCCCGGTAAAAGCCCCGCTTGATGAGCGAGCGGAGCTTTACAAGAAGTATTCTTGTTAAAAGGTGTTTAATGTCCTTTTCATCTTCACGGGCTACATCGGCCATGTCTTTCTCTGCAAGATGCCCCCATGCATAGCAAAGCATATAGTATAGGTTTTTAATCGGTATTTTAGAGTCTGTCAAGGAGTTCATCGACTTTGTCCTCCTGATCAAACCAGTATTCCTTTAAAAGTGGAGCGATTTCTAGGCGAATGATTCGCTCATACCATTTTTGTTCATCATCTACCTGTGCTGTTGTTGGACAGAAATAGCTATGACCTATTTCATAGCCTTTACCTAGATTAATCGTGTCATTTGTAATTGCCTGATTAATGTCCGTAATGCCAGCAATAAGCTTATCTATAAATCCTTGGCTAATACCCTTGTTGATTAAATAATCATGAAATTGCCCTGTATGGAAAGCTGGTTCTAAATTGATAAAGGAAAATCTTCTCCTTAATGCATAATCAACCAAAGCCAATGATCTGTCTGCTGTATTCATGGTTCCAATGAGGTAAAGGTTTTTGGGAATGTAGAAGGTTTCTTCTCCCTCACTGTATGCAAGCTTAACTGCAAATCTATTACCTCGTTTGTCTGCCTCGATTAACATCATGAGCTCACCAAAGATTTTGGATAAATTTCCCCTGTTAATTTCATCAATAATCATATAATAATTGTTATCCGGATCTTCTATCGCTTTCTTACAGAATGAATAGAAAATACCATCTTTAAGAGTAAAATGCCCTTGCTTATTAGGCTTGTATCCACGAATGAAGTCTTCGTATGAATAAGATTGGTGGAATTGCAGCATTTCCACTTTGCTGTCATCTTTTGTTCCCATATGAAGATAAGCAAGGCGCTGTGCTACAAATGTTTTTCCAACACCTGGTGGGCCTTGTAGGATAATGTTCTTCTTATAATCCAATGTTTCAAGGATATCCTCCACTTTATCTTGTGTCATGAATACCTCACTGAGAAGCTGTTCATGTGTGTAAGGAATCGTTTCCATTTCACTTTCCTTTACTGATGAGGAATTATCCTCTGAGGTTGGATATACTGTTTTTCCTTCTTTACCAATAGAAGCAAGCAACCTTTCCAGGTACTCATCATATGGTGTGATGTTTGTTAAGGTTTTACTATGAAGTGTTTCTACATCCCACTCTCCTAGTGATATCCACTCAACTTTACGTAATGATTTGAAAGATTCTCTTGCAAGATCAAATTTGTATTCCGATACAATTTTACCGTAACCTATAAGCTTGTGTGTTCCTCGTTTAATAAGAACATAATCACCTATACTTATTTCGTTGGCAAACTGATAGTTAGCGAGTGCATCATTACTTGGGTTATAGTCAACTTCATAGAGCTCCTTTAAAGCCTCCATTATTTCTCGTTTACTTCCATAAGCTTTTATATCACCTAATTCATCCCACCCAATTGCAATATGCTCATTTTCCTTGAAATCCTCCCACATGAAGTTTCCTTCTCCAGCAGCCAAAAGCCAGTACTGAGGAATAGTTTCTTCTTCTGCAATAACTGTTTCTTTCTTGCCAAAATTCTCAAAAAGATAGCTGAAAAATTGATCTATTTCATAGAAAATTGGAAGGGTGGTTTGTTTGCCAACTACCTCCAAGTATTTTTCCACTATTCCATTTTCCTTTAGGCATCCCTGAAATTTGATGAACTTTTCACCAAATGTATCTCCTCGTGCATATCCAGGAGTTAGTTCAAGTATATTTTCTGCCGCTACTCGGTCTCTCTGGTTATAAAAACAAAATTCTTCCGGAAAAATATTTCCTATAAGCTCACTGACCACACTATACCCAAAGCCAAATAGCTTATAATCTTCATGATGGACAAATTGGTCCACTCTTCTTTTAAGCGGGTCTGTTCCATGAATTAAATAGTTGAAACTATTGCGGTAATGCTCAATGGATGCATTAGGATTTCCTAGAGCTCTTTTTTTAGCGAGTGCCATCCTGAAAGCATTGATGTGCTCACCAAGCTCCTGCACATCCTCCCACTCCATTGTGTATAAATGGTCTTTTTGCTTGAAGTAACTGAAAAATTGATAACTTTCTTGTAAGTAATCCGAGTTGTTTTCAAACCAATTTTCAGCATGATCCTTAAAGGAATGAAGATATTTCTCAACAATTGACATATTTAGTTTTTCTGCCAATTTCTCTGGTGATTCCCATAGCTGGTAGAGGCGATCAAATTCTTCGTCCGTTAGTCGATAATTCGTGTTTTGCGGCATTCTAAAGATCATTAAATTCGTGATTTCAGGAAGTTCTTTTAATTCATGACGCAAAAGCATACCAGTCTCAGGAGCCAGTCGTTTCTCAAGAATTCTGAGATCAACCTTATCATTTTCATCATCTTTATATGGCTCGGATACAATTTCACAAAAGGCAATAACTCCTCCAGTGTTTTTATTGCCACCATCCGATCTCCAAATGAACACCTTATCCCCAACTTGCACCTCATCCAAAAATTGCTTTTGCCGTATATTCCAATCGACGATTTCATTTTTTTCTATATATGTATCAACATCAAATTGTTTCGGATTGCCTTGAAAAATCCAGTTCCCCATTATGCCAGTACCTCCTCGAAAAATATTAACATAGCTTTCTTATGGTAATAGTATACCAGTTAACCCTTTTGAAAATTAAGAGGGGTAAAAAACTTCTCCCCTTTTATAGAAAGGGGGAATAATTAATAACATTAATCTACAAAAGGAGGGATACTTCTAAAATAGCCGTCATTTATCCTCAAAAACTGCATTAACAAGTTATCCTGTTTTTTTAATAATAAATAGCCAATAATTCATACGTGTGTATTCATAAATAACATCAGAATGTCATGTCCCGCGTCGACTCTTGGATCATTGCACCATTGCACCTACCATTTGTGCATTCCAGTTCACCAATCCTGCTTCCCTTGTGGTTTCCTAAAGTACCAAACAAAAATTTTTTATTAGAGAAATACACATATCCTCCACTGGAGACTACAAATCTCTAGTCTCCCCTGTGTGATCGTAAAAAAGTAGTGCTATTGAGTTAGATGTTCACGATGCATATTGATTCATTATTTAGATTAAACTTATTTGAGGTAAGGTCCCTCTCAACCATTGTAAAAGAAGGGTGAACCTGTCATCAGCTCACATAATCTTAATATCCAACGAACGGAGGAACGACTGATGTACGTAACTATTTCAGACTTTATTAATGAATGGAATAGAGAGGCAATGCTGACGCAAAAGGTTTTGGACGGATTAACAGATGACTCTTTACAGCAGCAGGTTTATCCCGAAGGACGCACCTTAGGGCGAATTGCCTGGCACTTCACCACGAATATTCCTGATTATTTATCTCATTTCGGGTTGAAAATGGAGAAGGCTGAAAATGAAGAGAATGTCCCCGCTTCGGCAAAAGATATTGCGAATACATTTAAGAAGCTGAGTGAGGAAGCGGCTCTGGCGATTAAACAGCAGTGGACAGATGATTCATTGAGCCAAACACAGAAGGCATTTGGAAGAGAAGAAACCAATGCTCAAATTTTGATGGGGCTAATCAAACACATTGTGCACCATCGGGGGCAATTGACCATTCTTATCCGCCAGGCAGGATTAAAGCCTTTTGGTGTTTATGGTCCCCCAAAAGAAGACTGGGCCAATTTAGGTGTCACGAATCCGCCGCTATAAAAGGGAAAGAGAAAAACGCTCGGAGATTGCCGGGCGTTTTTCTTAGTTTCTAGATAAAGGGCTATCCTAAGCAGCCCTCTCCACTTCCCTTTTCTTATTTTCCTACCTCCTTTTTTCAAAGTGACCTTATTAATAAATTCTGTTAAACCAGAAGGAAATCCAAGCAGCACAAACTATATATAAGAACCCGAGGATAATTTCCCATCTTTCAGAATGGTATAAGTCATCGCAAGCTCTGAAAGATAATGTCTTAAGATTTCGATGATCCCGCTCCTGCAATGGCACCAGCCAGGGTTTCGAATCCTCCGTTCATCATCATTAAGAGGGCATCCACTGTGACTTCAATTGAGAAAACAATATGTATTCCATATTTAGATGATAGTCGAATTATTTAGCTCTTATAATAGAATTAAGCAATAAGAAACTTAAATCCAAATCAGGAAAAGGGGCTTAATTTTATGAGTAGCAAAGAACAATCATTAAAGGCAAAAACCTTTCACCACTTACATCAGCAATCGTCAACATTTGTTCTGCCAAACGCATGGGATGTAATCAGTGCAAAAATGTTTGAAGATTGTGGCTTTAAAGCTATTGGAACAACAAGTGCTGGAATTGCTGCTTCTTTGGGGTACTTGGATGGGCAAAGTATACCTCTTAACAAAATGGTTGAAACGATTGAAAATATCGCTAAATCAGTAAATGTTCCTATGAGCGCAGACATTGAGGCAGGTTATGGACAGACGGTTGAAGAGGTTTTAGATACCGTAAAAGCAGTCATTGCTGCTGGAGCTATCGGAATAAATCTGGAGGACGGTACAGGTGATCCAAACCGGCCTATATTTGATATTTCATCCCAAGAGGAAAAAATAGCAGCTATCAAAGAACTTTCGGAATCCAGAAATATGCCGTTATTTATCAATGCACGAACAGATATATATTGGTTAAGTGTTGGGGATTCCACAACGCGTTTACGAGAAGCTTTAGAGCGAGCAAAAGCCTATCAAGATGCAGGGGCAGATTGCATTTTCATTCCAGGTTTAACTGATAGGAAGATTATTGAAAAAATTAGAGAGGAAATTTCTTGTCCTATCAACCTATTGGTTGACCCTGAGATGCCTTGTTTATCGGAGTTATCTAAGATCGGAATCGAAAGGCTTAGCTGTGGATCCGGCCCATTCAGAGCCACCTTAACCTATTTACGGTCTATCAGCGAAGAGATTGTAAACCGCCAGACCTTTCATCAAATGACAAATGGGGACGTTCTTTCTTATAGAAGGTTAACTGCATTCATTCAATAAATCAAAAATCGAACTCCTATTACCCAACAACAAATTTTAAATTTTATTATTTTGAGAAGCCGATTTTTATATAATCATGAAATCGGCTTTTTGTTCTCCTTCCCATTTCTTTGATTTTCCAGGAAGTCAATCCTCATTAATGTTTTAGATTTTTTTAGATTGTATGAATCAAATTAATATCTATCAATTGACCTATTGGATAACCAAAATGAGGGGCCAGTCCCCACACACATTAAAGCAATAAACTTTAATACAAAAAACCGCACAGTATTCTCACTGTGCAGATGCTACCCGCTTTTTTCATTAAAATCGTGTGTTTAAAGGCGGTTATACGGGGATGACTGTTGAATCCATTGCAGCTACTTCATTTTTATAATTTTATGTGATAGACCCATTTTTCTCCCAAAACTTTAAAATGACAGCCTCATTGAATCCGATATGTAAAGCAAGTATAGTCAGGTATATTCTAAGTTGCTGATAAGAAAATGTGAATAAAGTAATGTAAAAGGGAGTTCAATTCGTATGAATTGAACTCCCTTAATTAATAAATATATCATCATTCTTATGTTTTGATATTAACAGTAAATCAAATAATCACATTATAGGATAGCTGGAAATAAATCCCGCACTACTTCTTAACTCGATTTCGATACATCACGTGATTCCTCTTGTGATTCTTCCATTAGCTGTGATTTATCCGTAAGTTTTACAAACGGGTAGTAAATAGCTATTGATACAGCAAGTGTAATGATTTGAATAACTGCTCCGCTGATTTTTCCTCCTGTTGCCAGATATCCGCTGATGATAGGAGGCATTGTCCATGGCACGACAATTCCGATTGGTTTTGCTACTAATCCCCAATCCATGGCGAAGTAAGTAATCAGTGCAGTAGCTATTGGAGCCAGAATGAACGGTACCAGCAATTTAAAGTTTAATACAACTGGCAATCCAAATAATGCTGGTTCGTTAATATTGAATATTCCTGGCCCAACCGTAAGTTTGCCCATTGCTTTATTATTTTTGCTTTTTGTGAATAGCCACAGGCAAATAACCAGTCCAATGGTTGCTCCCCCGCCGCCTATCCAAACGAAATTAAACATAAATTCATTTGTAATAATGTTTGGCAGCTCTTCTCCGGCCTGAAATGCCAATCGGTTGGCATCTGTATTCTGCAGCCAGACCGGCTGAATCACCGGGTTAATGGTGTTTGCTCCGTGAATGCCAACAAACCAGAATATTGAATTTAGGGCGATAATGACTATTGTTCCCCATAAACTTCCGCCAAGAATATCAAGCGGCTTCCCTAGCGTATTCGTTAATAGCGTATGAATGTTATCAATGCCAGCTAGTCCTAAGAGTAAATAAACCAGTCCCCAAAACAGGACAACCATTAATCCTGGTATTAAGGCAGCAAATGATTTCTCGACTGCTACCGGTACACTTTCAGGCATTTTTATTGTGAATTCTTTCTGGACGAAGAATCTAAAGATTTCCGCAGATATCAAACCAACCACTATGGCTACAAACAATCCTCCGCTGCCAAGGTAGGTATAGGAAATACCGGACCCGCCTTCCGCAACCAGGTCGGGCGTAACGATGATAAAACATGATAATGCAATAATACCTGCGGAAACGCCATCAACTTCATAATACTCAGCCAGGCTATGTGCAATTCCAAAGACAGCCACAATTGCCATTAATCCAAAAGAACCATTAACAATTTTGCTTAAAATCGGCGCTAAACCAATGTCAGCCAGCCAATCCGTATAACCATTTATCGGTAAGTTCCCTAATATAAGAAATATGGAACCGATAATAATTAGAGGCATACTTAATAAAATTCCATCCCGCAAGGACCGCAGATGTCTTTGGTTCCCAATTCTCCCGGCAATCTCTTCTACTTTTTCCAGCAACTTACTCACTCCTTTTTAAAGGTTTTTTTTCGGAAAAGATACGATTCATACTCTTTTATGAATGTTTAAACATAAAGCTTGACCAGGGTTTTAGATAATCTAATAGAAAGATTGATTCTTCTGGAAGATGACCAACTTTATTTCTATTTCCTTCATTCTCCATATCTTTCAGCGCGATTTGAATCTCGCCTCGATATTGGCCAAAATGATTATTGCAAATGACAATATCACCTTTCTTTATTGAGCGGGTATTATTGGCCGGAATATCTTCATTATTGTATTTAACGCGTGTGGCAGATGATCGAATCATGTATTCAGATTGATCGCCCCTATACTGGTGAACTTCATCGAGAATCATTTTCTTTTCTAATTCTGAAACATTGGATAAAAACTCAATTTCAAATGCCGGATGGGTATTCAGATACGCTTCTGACATAGCCTTTAATTCTTCTTCCGAAGCATACGCATTTCCAATTAATAAATCATGAATGGTTCCCATTAACCGGAAGTGGGAAACTTGGGCATGAATAGTCAGATTTCTATGGTGTTCCAGCGTGGGTAATCCTGTCTGAACAGGCCAAGGTCCAAGTTCGCCTTCCTGGGAGGTGACAAAAGCCCCCGTATGGAGATGATGCCCATTGAACACAGATGTTGTTTGTTCAAAATGGCGCTGGGAAATTCCAGAATACCTTTGAGGATAAAAATTATGTGAAGCATATAAATGTTCAGTATTAGGCTGGTAACTCATTATATTATCTATATATCTGGTTCCGCCGCTCATATTGACTTCAATGATTAATCCATATGGATTTTTTGTCATCTTCGCCTCTTCCGCCCCGGTAAAACCCAGGTCCAAACGGATTCCTGACGCACCTAATTCTTTAAAAAAGGCGAGGTCGTTATAACTGATATTTAACTGTTCAAATAACTCTGGATTAATATCCAGGATGGTATCCATACCAATCGAATTTCCGTATTCGATTATGTTTCTAAACTTATTAACCACTTCATCTTTATCTCCATCAATTTCCAGCAAGCTCGTAAAAATTCTGGTAAATCCATATTTTTTTGCAAGGTCCAGATAGGCCCTGTCACGTTCAAAGCTGCTCTTTGCCGGATAAAGAGATACACCGATCCGTTTCATGTTATTGCCTCCTTTATTCTCTCGATAAACATTTGAAAAAACGGCACTTTATTTAAAATTGGATTACTCGGATTGATTCAATATTTTATGCACATCTATTAGTTCCTTGGCCAAATCTAAAAATGTTATTGTATTCATTAGATGATCTTGTGCATGAATCATTAATAGCGTAACCTTAAATGTTTCTCCCGAGGCTTCTTGAGTTAACAAACCGGTTTGTGCATGATGTGCTTGTACGATTTCCTCATTTGCCTCTTCAAGTTTTTGGCCTGCCGCTTTGAAATCCCCATTCTTGGCAGCCTGTACCGCCTCCATTCCAAGGCTTTTGGCATTCCCGCTATGCATAATCAAACCCATGACAACCTCGAACCCTTCTGTCTCTTCCATTAGATATCTCCTTCCTTTCTTGCTGTATGGTCTGTCTATTTATTTTTCGCTGTTATTAATTAATTCCAGGGCACTAGCCAGCACTTTTTCGCCATCCATTCTGCCATAATCTTTCATATCAATGACAGCGACAGGAGTATTAGTGTCGGCCACTAATTTTTCAAATTTGCCTTTCATGAAACGAACCTGGGGGCCAAGCAATAAAACATCTGCTTTTTCCTTTGCTAATTGTTTGACAGCTTCGTTTGAAGACATCGCCGCCACTTCTGCTTCTATCCCTTTTTCCTGTGCCGATTTTTGCATTTTACTCATTAATAAACTTGTACTCATTCCCGCAGAACAAACAAGTAGAATTTTCTTACTATTCATGTGTCAATTCTCCTTTACTCTATATTTACAATTTCTTTACACTCAAAGTATAAAATGTATGCGCTTTATTTTTAAGGTTAAATATTTCCTTTTGCTAACGGAAAGACTTACTCATTGAACTGATTTTCATAAATTGAAGAGCTTTGAAAGTGAAAATAAAAAAGCCGATTGCATTTATAAGCAATTGGCTTAATGATGAATTTGCCCAACTATCGTTTTAACGATTTCCTCACTGGAATCGCTTTTGATTAATTTCTGAACAATTGATTTATGCTCGATAATTTTTATTAATTGCTGATACATCTGATTTAATCTCCCGGTACTTCCTTTGTTAATATTTAATAAACAAACGAATTGAACCATCCTTTGTTCATCCCATTGGATTGGAGATTTTAACGTACATAAAGTCCAAAAAGTTTTATTTGTTATCGGTTTGATCGGGTGGGGGACAGCAACTAAATTGCCAAAACACGTGCTTGCTACTTTTTCCCGTTCTAATACAAGTTCTGCATATCCCTTCGGAACCAGATCTTGTTTGTATAATTCATTACATAAGAATCGAATCGTATTTTCCTTCGTATCCAATTCTTGATGAATAAAAATTCGAGATGGATGTAAATAATCTTTTGTATCATTTTTAGCGGAAACTATTTTTCTCTTAATATTTGTGATATCTTCTTCTTCTAAGAATGTATTGACCACAATAACAGGGATACCCAGGCTTTCCTTTATTGGAATCGTGCTGATAACAAAATCAATTCCTGATAATTCATAAGAGGATAAATGATAATAGCTGATTGTATCCACAATTTCGATGTCGCTTCCAAATGCATTTTGCAAGTGATAAAACAGAAGTTTTGCACTTCCCATCCCAGTTGCACACACAATTAAAACCCTTTTTGCTTTTTTTTGTTTCCCCATTTTCCTCTCAAGGGCCGCACCAATATGCAAGGCAATGTAGGCAATTTCATTTTCACCTGCTTCTTTATTTAAGTAATTCTCAATACACTTACTTGCAACAACAGCTCCTTCAAATGCACTGGGGAATTTTGTCTTGGTTTGGATCAATAATGGATTTCGTATTGTAAGATCGTATCTTAACCGATTCATTGCCGGGCGAAGGTGTAAGGTCATCCCTTTGATAAATTCAAAGTCTTCATAGAAGTCCCAGTTTAACTCTGTCTTTAATTGTTCCATCATGCAGCTCACAAGATTATTTACTTCATCATATTCTCCAAAATCGGTTAATGTCTCTTTCGTTAATAGTTTTGTACCTAACAAATGGACAATAATATAATCGATTTCCGATCTTGGAAAAGTTAACCCTGCAATGGCCTCAACCTCTTGTATAATTTCCATTGAGACCTTTTCTTCAAATTCATGTTCATTCGCTAATTGAACACCCATTTGATCGATAATAAATCCATCTTGTATTCTTTTGCATGCAATCAAGATATGGGTAGTCAAGTTTTCCAGTTCAACATCCGAAATAGTAAGATGATAATCATTAACCTTTCTTATCAGGAGTTCTTTTATTTTATCAAAAAATTCGCCTTTTATTGGTTGAAGGGCATCACCTATCAAGGGTATATCCCTATTACTTATAATCAGATTTGATAAACAGGATCTTTTCATATATTCTTCCCCTTCTACAATGGTTCCGTAGTGAGGGCGGTTAATGATTTTTAATTTGAATTTCTTTATGATTTCCCGGACCAGTTTTAGGTCATTTTGCAGTGTTGATCTGGATACAAACATTTCTTCTTCTAAAGTTTCCAGCTTAATAAAATCCTGAGCCAGGAGCAATCTTTTTAATAGATACCGAATTCTGTCCTCCTGCTCCATGTATGTATCGGCTGACTGGTTATTCTCTGCAAGCAATAGAGAATATTTCTTTGATAGTAATTCGGAATTTAAAACTTTTAATTGGTAGCCTTTTCCCCGAATTGATTCAATATGAATACCCAGCCTATTGCTATTAATCTGCAGCTGTTTAATCTCATTGCGTACTGTTCTGTCACTTATCCCCATTTCTTTAGCAATCCAATCAGCCGTAATGGGTTCAGAAGCTTCTGTCAGAAACAGCAAAATGCCTTTTTGACGTTTCGTTAACGATAACATTCAAATCAAACCTTCCTGCAAATGGTGCAATCTTACTCCTGGTCTTGTTTATCCTTGCAACCATCGTTGCAATTTTAGTCAGGAATGAATTTTTGCTGATATTTTACTCTATTGTAGCAAACTTATTCTAACAATTTGAAAAATGAGTGTCTTATTTGGCCGATTCTTATAGTTTAGTACTGGCACAGCCCAGTGTTTTGCGAATTTCGACGAGGATTATCGAGTGGTTTATCATTATGGCGATTACAGCCCTGTCATCAGTTTACATAGTCATTCGCAAACATCATCCACCCTGAACAGGACGTTATATGGAATGGACTCATGATTAATAATAAGCAGTTTCTCCCCTGTACTGAGTTACATCAATAATACAAAAAACCGCACAGTATCCTCTCTGTGCGGAAGTTCACAGTATTTGATAAGACCATATGTTTTGGGAGTTATAGTGGTGCAACCATTACACTTTGCTTTAACATTTTGCTTTTATTTCACTCAAATTTAATAAAATAATGACTTTGAAACCGCCCCAGCCTCAACCAGCAAATCTACAAGGTGTACAGCTCTTACACTCTTTTCAAGCCCTTCCCTTTGAATGCCTAATTTCATCTGCAGCAGGCAGCCTGGATTTGAAGTTACAATTATAGATGCATTTGTGTTTTTTGCATTTTTCATTTTACTGTCCAATATTTCCATGGAGTCATCATAGTTAACAATATTGTAAATACCAGCTGATCCGCAGCACCGTTCTTTGTCTTTCATTTCACGGTATCCCCTGCTTTTTACTTGCTTTAATAATGATATAGGCTCTTCCTTTACCTTTTGAACATTGATCATATGACAGGATGGCTGAAAGGTAATCATTCCATTTACTTCCTTTGTAAAGCTCAAACTATCTAATTCTGTTAGTACCTGCGAAATATCTCTTATTTTGCTGGAGAAGTTTTTAGCTCGGGTTTCCCATTCTTCATCTCCTTTAAAAAGTTCACCATATTCCAATAGAGTCGCACCACATCCCCCAGCATTGTTAACAATAAAGTCGACTTTTTCCTTTTCAAATGCCTCTATATTTCTTTTGGCTAGGGATTTAGCGTCTTTTATTTTTCCGGCATGTGCATGAAGAGCTCCACAGCATGTCTGATTTTGAGGAATAAGTACGTCAGCTCCTGCTTTGGTCAGCAGGTCGATCGTGTTCCGATTCGTCTCATAAAAGATGGCATCCATTACACAGCCCGTAATAAATCCAACAGTGACTTTTCTGGAACCGCTGGCTTCGAAAACGCTAGCCCTGTTTTGGCGGCTCCATGGAGAAGGAAGATTAGGGAGAACGGTCTCAAATTTCCCCAGATGAAGCGGGGCAAATTGGGTTATCCCTGTTCTTTGGGCCATTTTTTGCATCCCGGACTTTTGATAAAACCATGAAAGATTTCCAATTGTATTCATCCATCTCTTCGATGGAAATATTTGATCAAAAATCAATGATTCACTTATTTTTTGTGTTCTCGATTTTTGCTCTGCATTTTCTAAAACTTCTTTAGCGCCTTCTAATATCTTCCCATACTGCACGCTGGTCGGACAGGCTGTTTCGCAAGCGCGGCATCCAAGGCATTTTTCGATTGGTTCCCGCAAATCTTCTGCCTTGATCTTGTCTTCTGCCAGCATCTTGACCAGATTAATGCGCCCACGCGGCGAATGCACCTCGCTCTTCATCGTTTCGTAAGTGGGGCAAACTGGCAAGCAATAGCCGCATTGGACACAATTAAACGTCTCCTTATAATGTAATCTGTCTTTGAGACCTGCAGCAGTATTCATTCCCGAAGCACCAGCTTTTGTCCTTCCTCAGGAAAGATTTTACCAGGATTTAAGATGTTATTTGGATCCCATATTTGTTTTATTCGTTTCATCATATCAAGGCCGGCTGCACCCAATTCCATTTCCATAAAAGGAGCTTTTAACGTTCCAATTCCGTGTTCACCTGAGAGTGTTCCGCCAAGTTCAACAGCGGCTTTGAAGATTTCCTCTACCGCTTTTTCAACCCGTATCATTTCCTCTGTATCTCTTTTATCACAGATAATATTTGGATGAAGATTTCCGTCACCCGCATGCCCAAACACGACTAGATGAACATCATATTTCTCCCGGATTTCCTTTAGTTTTTGGAACATATCGGGAATCTTGCTGCGGGGAACTGTTGCATCTTCTGATACTTTTGTTGGCTTTATTTTTACAATAGCTGGGGAGACCAGCTTCCTTGCCCTCCAGTAACTCTTTGCTTCGTCCTGATCTTTTGCAATTTTCACTCTGACAGATTCAAATTCTGTAAATATTTCTTCAATTTTTCTCATTTCCTCTTCAATAGCAAGCGGGTGTCCATCAAGCTCTATTAAGAGAATGGCTTCAGCATCAATAGGGAGTCCCAGCGGCTGATAGTTTTCCACTGCGATAATGGAGAACTGATCCATTATTTCCATTTTGGCAGGCAGAATTCCGGATGTTAATATTTTCGAAATCGCTTTTCCCGACTGAACAAGATCATCAAATACAGCCATCATCGTCTTTGTTGCTGGTGGTTTTGGCACTAATTTTAGAGTCGCTTCCGTAATAATGCCAAGAGTGCCTTCAGATCCAACAATCAATTTGGTTAAGTCATAGCCAGTTACATTCTTAATTGTTTTTCCGCCTGTTTTAATGATTTCTCCCTCAGGGGTTACCACTTCCAAACCGATAACATAATCCTTCGTTACCCCATATTTTAAGCCCCTGGGGCCGCCAGAGTTTTCAGCTAAGTTCCCTCCTATCGTTGATACATGGGCACTGCTTGGATCAGGTGGATACATGAGTCCAAACTTTTCTGCTTCTTCATTGATAGTCGCTGTCAATACACCGGGTGATACGACTGCGACCAAATCATCCGGGTAAATGTTTAAATCACCATTCCATTGGGACATGTCTAAGACAATCCCCCCATTAACAGGGAGAGGACCTCCGCTTAAAGAAGTCCCCTGCCCTCTAGGGTATACTGGGATGTTAAATGTATTTGCCAATTTCAGAAGTGAAGATATCTCCTCTTTATTTTTCACCTGGATGACCATTTCAGGAAGATAGCTTCCGAATGAAGCATCATAACTATAACTATATCGATCAGCCAAACTCGTAAAAATTTGTCCTGAAGGTATAATTCTGCTTATTTCCTCCATTAATAATTCCATTCTGACGGCCCCTTTGGTTATCCAATATTGAGCGACACAAACTTCTCTTCCAGATACTCCATTAATCCGTACTTGCCCCCTTCTCTTCCTACGCCGCTTTCCTTCATCCCTCCGAACGGGGCTTGTGCTGTTGTCGGCATCGCATCATTAATGCCAATAATGCCATATTCGAGAGATTCCATTACCCGGAAAGCGCGATTTAAATCAGAAGTGTAGCAATAAGATGCAAGTCCGTATTCTGGATGATTTGCCCGTTCGATTGCTTCTTCTTCCGTTTCGAAGGTGAAAATCGGCACCACTGGGCCAAATGTTTCTTCTCTTGCAATCTTCATCGATTCATTTGCATGCTGAATAACAGTAGGCTGATAGAATACACCTTTAGCATTCGTTTCTGCCTGCGATCCGCCGCAAATAACTACACCGCCTTTTTCTTTGGCATCCTCCACATGTTCCATTACCTTATCTAGGCTCTCTTCATTAATTAATGGTCCAATATCTGTACTATCATCCATGCCATTCCCAATTTTCAGACTGTTTACCTTTTCTGCAAACAAGCGGGTAAATTCCTCTGCGACTTCCTGCTGAACATAAATCCGGTTTGTGCATACACAGGTTTGCCCTGCATTCCTGAACTTGCTTGCAACCGCTGCTTCTGCGGCTTTCTCTAAATCAGCATCCTCAAATACGATAAAAGGGGCATGACCGCCTAATTCCATCGAAACTTTTTTGACCGTATTTGACGCGTCCCTCATCAGCTTTTTCCCAACTGCCGTTGAACCTGTGAAAGTCAGTTTTCGCACCTGCTTGCTGTCTAATAAAGTTTGGGCAATCTCATTAGAAGGTCCAATAATCAAATTGGCTACACCTTTCGGTAAACCAGCCTGATGAATGGCTTCAAAAATTTTCACTGCCGTTAAGGGAGTAGCTGAAGCTGGTTTTAGGATGACAGGACATCCTGCAGCTAAAGCAGGTGCTATTTTGCGGGTAACCATGGCGGCTGGAAAGTTCCATGGTGTAATCGCGCCCGTCACTCCAACTGGCTCCTGCAATACCAGTATGCGCTTATCTCTGCTGGAAGCAGGAATCGTCTCTCCATAAATACGCTTCGCTTCTTCTGCATACCAATCCATATAGGAAATCGCCAGTTTTACTTCACCAATGGATTCTTTAAGTGGTTTACCCATCTCTTTTGTAATGGTTACTGCCAGATCTTCTTCTCTGTCTCTTAAACAATCTGAAATTTTTCTAAGATATTGCGATTTCTCATCCGCGCTTGTTTTCTTCCAGTCTTGAAAGGCAGCGGATGCAGCCTGGATTGCTTCCTCGGCTTCTTCCTTTCCTCCATAAGCGACAACACCGAATTTTTCTAAAGTAGCAGGATTATACACCGTAATCGATTCATTTTTATATGAAGATTTCCATTCTCCATTAATATATAGCATGACCGCTCTCCTTTTTAGCAAGTTGCTGCAATCCTTCCTTCAGTACAGAAACTGCTTGATCAAGTTCCTCTTTTAATACCGTTGCAGGCGGGATAAACCGCAAAACATTCTTCTCAGTGCCGCAGGTTAAAAGAATGACTCCGTGTTCTAACGCAAAATTCTTCAGCCAATTTACTGTACTGGCATCCGGGCTGCCTTTTTCATCCGTGAACTCTATGCCAATCATCAAGCCCAAGCCTCTAACATCACCAATACCGGCAAACTCTGACTGTAAATCAAATAATTGCTGTTTTAGATATCCCCCTAAGGTTTGGGCATTATCTATTCCTTCCCGTTTTAAAATTTCTATGGAAGCCAAGGCTGCCGCGCAGGAGACAGGGTTTCCGCCATAAGTGCCTCCATGTGTTCCCGGCTCCCATTTTTCCATAATTTCTTTCTTGGCAATGATGGCACTTAAAGGGAAGCCTGAAGCAATTCCCTTTCCTAAGGTAAGAATGTCTGGCTCTACTCCAAAATGTTCATAGGCAAACATTTTCCCTGTTCTTCCGAAACCTGTTTGAACTTCATCAAAAATAAGCAATATCCCATGCTGATCACATATTTCTCTTATTTGCTTCAAAAATTCTTTCGGAGGTACAATATACCCTCCCTCTCCCTGTACCGGTTCAAGGATTATGGCTGCCACCTGGGATGGAGCAACTTGATACTGAAATACCTCATTGATGCTTTGAATACATCTTTTCGTCTCTTCTTCATAACTTAGCCCGGTTCTAAAAGGATATGGATATTCACAGGCATATACGCTTGGAAGAAGGCCTTCATAATCCTGACGATAAGCTGAGCTTGAGAAAGTGATCGATGTCGCTGCGAGTGTACGTCCATGGAATCCACGTTTAAAGGATAGGATGGCTGGACGCTTTGTCGCTTTTTTCGCTAATTTGATTGCTCCCTCATTCGCTTCTGCACCGCTATTTGAGAAGTACACCATTTTCTGCGTTCCGGTTAATTCATTTAGTTCCTCCGCTAATTGAATATATGATGGATAATAAGCCACATTATGGCCAACGTGAATCATGGTATCCAGCTGCTGCTTTACGGCTTCAATTACCTCGGGATGGCAGTGTCCAACATTATTTACTCCTACACCGCTCGCAAAGTCGAGATATTTTTTCCCGCTCTCGTCCTCTATCGTTGAGCCATATGCTTTCATTACGCCTATCTTCGTTGCTCTGTTGGCTGCCGGGGGCAGAACTCGGTCGCCTCTTTCTGCTAAACTTTTATTCTCTTCAATCATAATATCTCCTCACTCTCTTCACGATAATCGCGTTTCCATAGCTCGATGTATTCCTCTGCATTTTTTTCCAGGTCATGTATTTCATTCTCTGTTAGCTCACGGACGATTTTTGCAGGAACTCCAACAGCTAAGCTGCCTTTAGGAATCACCTTCCCTGGAGGCACTAACGCACCCGCTCCAACTTGTGCTCCCTTTTCAATGACAGCCCCGTCTAAAATAATTGAACCAATGCCAATCAAAGCTCCATCTTCGATCGTACAGGCATGTAATATGGCACCATGCCCTACGGTAACCATTTTCCCTATCCTTAAAGGTGCCTCAGGTGTCACATGGCAGATACAGCCGTCCTGAATATTGCTTCCTTCACCTATTTCGATAAAATTATCATCGTCTGCTCTTAAGACTGATTGGGGCCAGACACTGACATTTTTGGCTATTCTGACGTCACCAATCACTTGTGCCGAGTCATGTATCATGGTTTCGGCATGTATGGAAGGAACCCGACCTTTTAATTGTTCAATCATCCATATCCTTCTCCTTACCTAAAATGAGGATTTATATGTGGCACATTATTTAGCCACGAGCCCTAATTCTTTTAAGATTTCCTCTTTATGCTCTCCCAGCACAGGAGCAGCTTTCGCAATCTTTCCAGGAGTCTTTGATAGTTTGACAGGAATTCCTAATGCTTTTATTTTCCCGGCAACAGGGTGCACAACCTCTTCTATCATTCTTCGGGATAGTGTGTGCTGGTCAGTTAAAGATTCGGGATAACTATTTATTGGGCCAGCAGGAATTCCCGCCTCCTCGAATTTTTCCAGCCAGTAATGTCTCGGATTCAGACTCGTTTTCTCTTCAATTAATCTGACAAATTCAGTTAAGTGCTGAATTCGAGAGGCGTCATCAACAAATCGGTCATCAGATAAGAATTCAGGTCTTCCGATGATCTGGCAAAATACCGGCCAATGATGTGGAGTATCTGCTCCAACAGTAAAATAACCATCGCTTGCCCGAAATGCCTGATAAGGAGCAGACAAGCGGTGACCGCTTCCAGTAGGTGCTGGTGTTTCTCCCGTAAACCAATATTGGGTGCTTTCCCAGACCGATAATGCGATCCCCGTATCATATAAAGAAGCGTCAATATACTGTCCCTCATTGGAATGAACCCTGGAATACAATGCGGATAATATGCCATAGACAGAAAACAGTCCTGAACCCAAATCGATAATCGGAAGGCCGCACTTAACCGGATTGCCATTCCGTTCACCAGTCACACTCATAATTCCGGTCATTCCCTGTGCGATTAAGTCATAACCGCCACGGGAAGAATAAGGGCCATACTGGCCAAATCCAGAAATAGAGCAGTAGATCAGCTTTGGGTTAATCTGATTGAGTGTTTCATAGTCAACGCCCAGACGCTTCACAACACCAGGCCGGAAATTTTCTATCAATATATCAGCTGTTTCGATTAATTTATAAAAAACTTTCTGATCTTCGCCGTCTTTTAAATCAAGCGTTATGCTGCGCTTGTTCCGATTTATCGCCATAAAAGCTCCGCTCTCCCCTTCCTTATAAGGGGACCATCTTCTGGTGCTCTCACCTTTTGGCGGTTCAACTTTTATGACATCAGCACCCATATCTGCCAGCAGCATTCCGCAATAAGGCCCTGCCATGACCTGGCTTAAGTCAATCACTCTAATGCCTTGTAATGCACTCATTCAAACCATCTCCTTCTATAAAATGGATTCAATTCACTCAAAGTCTATTTAGTGCCTTATCTTCAAATAAATAGAGTTCCTGATTGTCCAGAATGAGTTTACCGTCGATTTCTACCTGCGGATCCTTTACGACCATATCGTAATGCCCTTTGGCCTTAACAGTTCCCCCGATATATGCATTCGTACCTAAAGCAATGTGGATGGTTCCATATACACCTTCATCACTTAGCATGCTGTTTTCCAATTCACATTCAGGATTCATGCCAATGCCAAACTCACCGGCAAAATAAATGTTTCCTTCTTCATCATTCTTCTCCATCAATATTTTCCTGAATTGCTCAGCTTCTCTGCCTCCCGTAATCGAAACCGCCTTTCCTTCCTTAAACACTACTTCAACAGGAGTCTCAATTAGACCAACCCCTGGAATACTCCCATCTACCACCAAAGTTCCTTCAGCGGTTCCTTCAACCGGAGCAATGCTGGATTCGATGCAGTGAGCAGCCGAAACATCCGTACTATTTGCAAACCCTGTTAAGGCTCTTCCTGACCTGCCTTTGATGGAAAATCTTAAATCTGTGCCAAGAGCTGTCGTGATACGGACAGATTCTCCAGCTGTCAATATGTCTGCCAGTTTTTCCACTTGAGGTCTGAGTGCAGCAAAGTCAGCATGTAATCCCTTGCTTAATAAAATGTCTTCATGTGCTTCAGGTAAGATTAATACTCTGGCTCCGGCCCTTTGTGCATCGTGCCGGGCTTTTGTATGGGCAATGTTATAGGTTGTCGGTGCGATGATCACATCGGCTTCCTTCATTGCCGCTGCGACTGCATCCGGCAATGCATCTCCATGTCCTTTCCTTGGCGGCATTGAGATCGTGATTGGCTCAGCGTCGAGTGAACAGACTACAGAGGCCAGAATTTTTGTGATTCCATCAGTTAAAAAATCTGTTAAGATTACTACTTTTTCCCCACTCTTAACACCTGCCAGAACTTTTACCAGTGCAGTAGCTGCCGGGTACATTAGTGCTTCCTTCATCTATTAAAAACAACTCCCTAATTAAAAGATTTTTTCAATTTCAAAACTATATCCCTTTAAAAGACGGCTGCTGCTTGTTGAAAAAAGATTCGATCGCATGTTTGTGATCCCATGTATCCTGGCATTCAACAAATGCATCCAGTTCCTGTTTCATTGCTTCCTGCCACTCTGCATCCATGGTTTTCTGAATCGTGTTCTTCGCATGTCTTACAGCGATTGGAGCACGGGAAGCAATCAGCTTCGCCCATTCCATTGCTTCTGTTAATAATTTGTCAGGGGATACCACCCTGCTTGCCAAACCTCTTAGATTTGCCTCTTCAGCTGTTATCGTTCTGCCAGTCAATATCACTTCTTTGGCATATGCTTCACCCAAAAGCCTGACTAAACGAGTTGGTCCGACAACCAGTCCAACCTTTACCCCTGCTGCACAAAGCTTGGCACGTTCCGACATGATGCGAATATCACATGCTAAGGCAAGCTCGAACCCTCCGCCAAATGCATAGCCATTAACTGCAGCAATCACAGGCTGAGGCATTTCATTAACAATATCGTAAATTCTGCAATCTTCTTCTAAGAACTGGCGGACAGATTCAGGAGTCAGCTCTCCTTCTTCGTTTAAATCGGCTCCCGCACAAAAAGCCCGATCCCCTTCCCCAGTAATGACAATAACTCGAACATCTGAAGAGGTTTTTAGCTTCTCCATATAGGGAACGAACTCTTCCCGGAATTCTTTTGTCAAGATATTCATTGGCGGATTCTTAATGGTAATGGTGCAAATAAAATCTGATATTTCAGCATGGATTTTTTCCAAACCTTTCATCACCCTTCTATGATTCCTGTTCGAGCTCAGCAGATATCTTTATTTTTTTGCTGGGGATATCCTCCAGACGGCCATCAATGCCTTTGCTTCTTTGATACTTATCCCACAAAATAACGGCTATTGGGCATAATATCGAAGTAGTTATAGTAGAAATTGAAATTTGTATTGTTGCTAAATTAGCAATTTCCTGAAAACCTTGAGCCTTCTCCACCGTCATCAGTCCTGCTCCCGCTGCCACTGATGCTGCTGCAGCGATTGCAGCAGGTGTACCCACTGCATTCCCTGCAGTTGATGCTTCTGCAACAGGTCCAATCGTACTTTTTTCTCCAAATAGCCTATAAACCAAGATTCCGGTTAATGCCGTAAAAATCACTGTGGCAAACCCGAGAGCTAACCCTCCCCAAACAGCTTCAGGATTAAAGAAACTCATAAAATTCATTCCTGCTCCAAGACAGAAAGCAAAGAATGGTACAAGCAGAGTTTCACCAGGCTTTAAAAACTCCCGAATGTCTTCATCCAGATTCCCTAAAAGCATTCCTAATGCAATTGGAAGCAAGACAGCTATGAATGCGATTAAAGGAAAATTAACGCCAACCATTCCCAAAGCCAGCATGGTGAAAAAAGGACCGTCGTTCAGAGTTAGTACGGAAATGGCTCCAACATCTGACCGATTCCCGTATTGCCCTGTCAAAACGGCATACATTCCTTCATTTCCATTGGTCATGGCGGCAATAATAGCCAGGGTGGATAATCCAAGCAGACCGTTCATTGGGTCAAAAAACATCCCAAATAAAATACCGAACGCAATCCCGGTTAAACACTTGCTTCCTGTTAATAGAATTCCTTTCTTTAAGGCCTTTCCGCCTACTCGCAAATTCATTTGGCTGCCTGCACAAAATAAGAACAAGCCAATAAGTGTTAAGGTTCCTGTTTTAAATAGTGCTTCCGAGAACCCTCCGATTTTCATAAACTCATAAATTCCTTCTTCAACTGGCGATACCCCTATGCTCTTAAGGAAATTCATAATAAATGGGATGTGAAGCTGATCAATCGTATTAAATAAAGCGCCCAGCATCAGCGGGATGACCATCAGACCTCCGGGCACTTTTTCAATTGTTTGCTTTATCCTCATATAAATCACCGCCATATCTATTATTTGATATCCTTTTACATCGAACTCTTTAAATCCTGATTCCTCGCCTATCATTGAATATTTGGATCAAATAAAGAGAGTAAATAATAATTTCGTTTTTACGGTAATCGAATATACATGAGTTTTTCAAAAACCACATAAATGAATCCAATCATCCCTATGGATACTAATGTAGCCGTATACCAGCGAACTTCCCTATAATACAGCATGCCAATGAGTAAAAAGATTAAAGTGGAAAACAGAAAACCGATGAAGGGGATTAACAGGAACATATATACTACTGTCAGAAGTAAATATAGCAGCCCTCTTTTCATTTCTAGAATCGAAAGGGACTCTGCTTCCTCTTCACGCTCTTTTTTCTTTCTGATGGTCTGAACAAACTGCCAGATTGATAGACCTGTTAAACAATAGCCAAGAAACATGGGAAACGAACGGGAAGAATTTAAAAAATGCTCTCCTGGCGGGAAGTTAAAGCTGCCTATTACTAAAAAGAGACCAATAGCTAAAACAATGCCCGCCAAAAGAAAATCTTTATTTATCCGCATTTTTTCTCCTTTCTATCACTCTTATGGCCGGCTGATTCCTACCTCTTCTGGTGACCGTTTTCCTACACCGATGTCCCAAAGCAGCCAGCTTGTTTTTTCTGTGATTTCTTTTGTATATTCTTGACTATCCTCAATATCTGTAAGAACAATTGCCCTTTTCTTTGTAAATTCCTTAAATTCATCACTGTTTATTGCTTTGTTGTATGCGTCCCTTATCTTATTTACAATTTCTTCTGGAGTTCCGCTCTTCACAGCTGGCCCCCACCATGTTCCTTCCGGTACATATTTATCCAAGTCTGAAACAAAATCAGTTACCGGCGGGATCGATTGAATGCCATCAACATCAAATGGCTTATTATCCATAACAGCCAGTGAACGTAAATCCCCTGCCCGCAGCAGGTCCACTACCTCATTAACCCCGCTGATCGAAAAATCCACCTCACCTTTCATGGCAGCCATAGCAGCATTTGAACCAGAGTCATAAGTAATAATTTCGGCATCTCCGCCCACAACACTATTTACAATTTCCAGAGTAAGGTGCCAGGGGTCTCCAATCGCCGCCACGCCAACCTTCGCATTTCCATCTTTTAATAGCTGAACCACATCATCAAACGTTTTCAGGCTAGATTTGTCTTTAACTGTAAAATTGGCTATCCCCATTGCGCCAATTCCAATTTGTTCGAAATCTTTATAGGTTAAATCTGTCATGCCCATTGTTGGAAATACACGGACCAGATCTGTTTGAAATAGGATTGTGTGTCCGTCAGACTCTTGTTCGTTAACATATTCAAGAGCAAGTGCACTAGAAGCTCCAGGCATGTTTCTTACCGCAATGGATTCTCCTAATTCTTTCTGAAGGATAGGCTGCAGTGTCCTTGCCATAGTGTCAGTACCGCCGCCCTCACTAAAACCCACAATAATTTCAATTGGCTGCGAAGGGTATGCACCTTCTGCTTCCTTGCTCCCAGACGCCTTTTGATTTGATTGATTACCAGAACATGCACCTAATATCAGAACCCCTGAAAATAGAGTCAGAACCATCATTTTTAATTTCATAAGCTCGCCCCCTTAGGCTTTATTTTCCCCCACACATTCTTTAAACGTTTTGATAAAAATTGATTTTGATTTAAAATCAGGAATACAATACAGACCAGTAAAAAAAGACTGATTGGGCGTGTAATAAATGGAACAAAGGAATAATCCGAACTCACCATCGCTCTTCGGAAATTTTGTTCCGCCATTAAACCAAGGATCAATCCTAACACCAAAGGAGGGGCAGCCAATCCGACTTTCCTCATAAGAAAACCGATTATGCCAAAAAGAAACATGATTCCAATATCAAATGGCCGATTATTTACTGCAAAAGTACCTACAACACTAAATACCGTTACAACAAGCAATACTATACTTCTGGGAACAGAAAGGATTTTCTGGAATAAGTAAGAGAAAAATAATCCAAACACAAGCATGAACGCAGCAGATATCGTTAAGATAATAAAAAACTGATTTAATATATTTGGATTTTGTGTCAGCAAAAGAGGACCAGGCTGCAATCCGTGAAGTAAAAGCCCCCCTATAATAACTGCCGTGACTGCATCACCAGGGATACCAAGGGCCAGCATTGGTATATATGTACCTGGAACACAAGCATTATTTGCCGTTTCTGCAGCAACGATTCCTTCTGGATTTCCTTTGCCAAAAGTTTCAGGTTTCTTACTTCTTCGACGGGCCACATCGTAGGATACCCAAGCTGCTACATCTGCTCCAACACCAGGAATAGCTCCTATCGCGGCACCAATGACAGAAGATCTTCCGCCGGCGGGCAAAAACTTCAATAACATCTTCCACGGGGGAATGCTTGATTGGAATTTTTCTGCTTTCAAAGGCGGCTTCAGCTTCATAATAGAGTCTATTACCTCAGCAATTCCAAAAACTCCGATTAAGACAGCAATGAGACTAAAACCATCCATTAGTGCACTTTCTCCAAAAGTAAACCTCTGGACACCTGTGATCTTATCCATCCCTGCAGTGGCCAGTGCCAATCCTAAGATCCCCGAAATAAGTCCTTTCGACAATGACTCCGCGGTTAGATTTGCACTAAGAATAATTCCAAACATGGCGAGCAGAAAATACTCCCATGATCCGAAATTCATACTTAGATCCAGCAGGATCGGCGCCCCTATAAGAAATAAAACAGCTGCCAGAATCGTACCTAAAAAGGATTGGAAAGTTGCAAGTCCTCTTGCCAGGCCACCTTCTCCTCGCTGAGCCATTGGATAACCATCCATAGCTGTCGCAGCAGAGGCGGGGGTACCTGGGATATTTAAGAAAATGGCTGGTGTGGACCCGCCATAGGTTCCTCCTATATGAACCGAAACAATTAATACCATTGCTTCGATCCATTCCATCCCCCAGGTAAATGAAATCAGCAAAGATACTCCCATGGTAGTAGTAAGGCCTGGAAGTGCACCTACTGCCATTCCTGCGACTGTGCCCAAAAGAAACAAAAGCATGATTTTAACTGTAAAGAAACTGGCCAGCGATTCGCCGATAAGACTTAATTCTCCCAAAAAACCTCCTCCCCCTAATCTATATAGAGTTCTCCGTCCTTCATAAGGATTTTCCCATCCACTTTGATAGTCGGTTTTCGAATCACTAAATCACAATGCCCTGGGGCTCTAATACTGCTTCCAAATGTAATTCCGTTGCCAATTCCAATATGCATCGTTCCAAGCTCTGCCTCGTCTTCCAGCTGGCCTCCTCTTCCAATTTTCGCTTTGGGGTTCATGCCAATTCCCATTTCTACTGCGCAATATACATTAGGATGATTGTAACTTTCCAGCGTTTCCTTAAGCATGTCAGCATCTTCTTTTCCTTCAATGGAAATGATTCTTCCTTCTCTAAAGACGACTTTAACTGGATCTTCACAAGCCCTTCCAGGCACAATGGCCCCATCAATGTACATGACTCCTTCTGTAGTTCCTTCTATTGGTGCCACAGCTGTTTCAATGCAAGGAGGCGGTGAAATACTTCCAGGTTCATGACAAATTCCAGTTTGAGGTACGGCATGGCGCCCTGATATCGACATGGTGAGCTCTGTACCTAAATTGGTTGTGATGCTCAATCGTTCTCCTTCTTCAAGTATGGCTGATACCTTATCGATTATTTTCTTTTGTGCAAAATAATCGATATCCAGCGAACCATCTAAGAAGACCTCTTCATTTGCGTCTGGCATAAATATTAATCTTGCTCCTGCATTACTCGCTTCTTTTCTTGCAGTTGAATGATTAATTGAAAAAGTTGTTGGGGCAACGATCGCATCAGCTGCTTTCATTGCTTCTGCAATGATTCTAGGCGGTTCATCTCCATGCCTAGTGGTGGGATTCATAATGGTCATAACTACTTCTGCTCCCATCCCTTCTCCAACAAGGGCAAAAACCTCTCCAATTTCAATTGTGTTCGTATCCGTTAGGATCAATAGGTTTTCTCCTGGTTTCACATTTAGGCATGTCTTTAATAAAGTCTGGACGGACTTCATCATGAACATTTTTTTGATCATTTTCACTGCACTCCCCCTCGATTCTTTATACACCTTGTAAGAATGCAAGTATCGTGCCAAGTTTTGAATTTTCCAAAAAAAACTCGAAAGCCCATATGTATAAGGGTAATGCAGTACACCTTCTTTATTTTTATAATCATCATCACCATTCGTTTTTCGCAAATTGCAAAAAAAACATAGAAGATCTGTCCAGATTTTAAAGAAAAGACAAATCTACTATGTTTTTAACTTAATCGCAATTTGCGAACTATAATTGCATTTTGCGATTAAGCTCGTATTTATTAATTTTCCTGTAAAGGGTTGCTATATTTATACCAAGTTCATCTGCTGCTTGTTTTTTTCCATTCAATGTATCACTATATCTCTTTAGAACATCCCTAATCATTCTCTCTTCCATTTCTGCTAGAGTAATATTTTCTTTATCACCATTCAGGTGATTTTGTTCACGGATTCTTGGGGGCAGGTTTTCTACTTTGATCCAGTGATCATTTGCCATATTTATAGCATATTCCACAGCATTTTGAAGTTCACGTATATTTCCGGGCCAGTTGTACGAACATAGCATCTCTTCTGCATCTGGAGAGAAACCTCTCACTTTTTTTCCAGTAATTTTGTCATAGTGTTGTACAAAATGCTGAAGCAGGACTAGAATGTCACCCTCTCTTTCCCGCAATGGAGGAATATGAAGCGGAATGACACTTAGCCTAAAAAATAAATCCTGCCGAAATTCTCCGTCAGATACCATCTTTTCTAAGTTTTTATGGGTTGCTGCAACGATTCTAATATCGATATCAATTGAGTTATTAGAGCCAATCCGTTCAATTTTTCTTTCCTCTAGCACTCTTAACAGCTTCACTTGCAAATGCAAGGGCATATCACCTATTTCATCCAGAAAAATGGTTCCTCCTTGTGCCATTTCAAATTTTCCAGGCTTCCCATTTTTCCTTGCACCAGTAAACGCACCGTCACTATATCCAAATAATTCACTTTCCAATAAATGTTCTGGAATAGCTGCACAATTTATGGCCCTAAATGGTTTATTTATTCTTTTGCTTTCTTGATGCAGCGCCCTCGCAAAAAGCTCCTTCCCTGTTCCGCTCTCCCCCAAAAAAATAACTGTAGAATCTGTTGCAGCGACTTTCTTGGCAGCAGCCTTCGTCTGTAATATAGCGGGGCTTTTCCCCACTATAATATCGAATGTAGAATCATCTACTTCTGATGTTATCGAATAGGCGAACTTTTGAACTTCAGCTAAATCTTTGACTGTTATCGCACAGCCGATAATCTGACTGTTATGAATCAATGGGTTTGCACTTATAATTACTTGAATCATTTTTCCATTAACAACAAGTGAGCATTCTTTATCTGAGTATCCTTGTCCAGTCAAAAAAACTTTCGATAGGGGTAAATTTTGAATAACATCTAAAATATTCAAAGTTAAAACATTGTGTTTATTTACTTTTAATATTTTTTCCGCAGAACGATTCATCTCGAGGATAAATCCTCTTTGATCAACAGCAATGACTCCCTCATACATGGATTGAATCGTAACCTGCAGCATCTGAGAGGTTGATAAATACTTCTTTAATAGTGATGTTCCATTTATTTTGCTGCTGATTAAATCTGCCATTTTTCCGAGGTAATTTGATAGGATGAGATGCTTCTCTTTAAATTCATTTTTTTGCTTCTCTGAAAAAGCCGTTAAACTGATAACACCGACAATTTCGCCTTCATGTGTCAAAGGAAAGGAAACATCAGATTTTTCAGGGCAATTCTGATGAAGAATACAGCTTTTACAAACGTCATGAAATCCTGGCTCAAAATTGTAAACAGGTTCATTCGTTTTTAAAACTTCCTCAATGATATGCCCTCTCACCGGTTCACCCACAACCGCATGCTTACCGCCGCCTGTGGCAGAAACAACAACTTTATTCTTATCATAAATAATCACTTCTAAGGACAAAACAGATTTTATGGCTTCAGCTACCAGATTCACTTCTTCTTGAATTTCAAAAAGGATTGATTTACCCATGCATATCCTCCTCGTTCATTAGTTCCTCCCTAAAAAGGAGAAATCAATATGTCATTTTCAGGATTATCATTCTATATATCATTCGATTTGACATCAAAGAATCCTCTGGTAAATTCTGAATATTCCATAAGTAAACTGATTTCGTATGAGTCTTGTCAGTTAAACTTATATAATTTTTAGACTATTAACCGCAATGATGCTATATCCCGTCTCACTCGAATCCAGTAACATGAGGGGAACATATTGTTTAAATTGAAACTTGTGTACAAAAAGAAACTGCTCATCCATTTGAGCAGCTTCTTAAGTTATTATGATATGGGCGTTCAAGGGTTAGGCATGCTCGATGATTTTTACCATAAGATACTGGACAAACTCCTATAATGAGGGTACATAATCATTCCCAAAAGCATCATCCACCATGAACATGACGGTATATGGAATGGAATCATTAAAATAATAACCAGTTTCTCCCCTGTACTGGGTAACATCAATAATCTCAGGGATATCTATTGATCTTAGGCTGACCCTAAGCCTTTCAATGGATTTGATAAAGGTTTTCTTTCTCACCTCTCCATCACTGCCTGTTCTTCCAAAAAAATCACGCATGGTGATTCTCGTGCATGGATTCTCCCTGCTGGAAGACAGCAGGAAGTGTCTGATCATATTGGCTTGTGTGGGGGTGATGATGACTTCCTCCCCATTAAATAAGAGAATATTTTCCCGATCATTAAAGTACAGAACTAGTTCATTGTTTTCGCTGTTTTCATAGAGGTCTTCGCATGCTTCCTTTGAACATGTTACGGTTTTATTTTTTGTGATTTTGTAGAACGCGTGGTTTCGTAAGTAATTTTCATTCGATGACAATGTTTCAAGTAATGGTGACAGCTCTGGATTCGGCAGCTGCTCCATTGGCGAATATGGGAGCTTTTCTATCGTTTCATATGTCTGACTGGCAACATATAAAGCGCTATTTGCCAAATACATATGGGCATGGAATTTCTGCTGCTGATTGAGGGCGCAGGTTGGATCATCCACCAGATGCTTATCCAGTGCCTGCTGGAAATAGCGGACAGCTGAACCGTACTTACCATGCTTATAAGCTAAAAAGCCCAAACGATAGTAGGCGATCGGAAGCTTTTGTTCTAACCCTATCGCCTTGATGAGTGACTCTACAGCAGCCAGGTCATCCTTGAAATGATTCATTTTTAAGTAGGTTCCGAATTTAATAAGGTGAGTGACCAGCAGTTTTTTCGTGTATTGAAGTGAGTAATCATATTCAGGTCCATTTTTTCTGGCCAGGCTTTTTAGTTTTTTATACATGGTTTCATAGATGGTAACCAGCTGCTTGTAATAGCCATAATCACTTTTTTCTCCATTCTCATGGAGGTCCTGTTCGAGCTCTTCCAGCTCGTCTAGAGTTAATTCTTTTATCTTTAAGGTTCTCATCTCAATACCTCATTTCTATTTAAAAAGTGCCTGTTGCTATTAAAACAGACACTTTATATCTCAGGCACACTTTTCACTATATAGAATTCATCCCTTTGTTTTGCGCGAATATTGTCGAACGAACAATGAATTTTTTGTAAAGAATCATAACCATATAAATTATTAGAATGATAAGGGGCATAGCTTTTTTGTGGTGTATCAACACTTTCCCAAATTAACATAATACTTCTTCTTGAAAAATACGAACAAATGTTTTATTATTTATCTAAAAATATGCATAAAAGGAGGAATGATTTATGTACGTTACTATTTCAGACTTTATTAAAGAATGGAATAGAGAGGCAATGCTGACACAAAAAGTTTTGGACGGATTAACTGATGACTCTTTAAAGCAGCAGGTTTATCCCGAAGGACGCACCTTAGGGCGAATTGCCTGGCATTTCACCTCGAATATTCCTGATTATTTATCTCATTTCGGGTTGAAAATGCAGATGGCTGAAAATGAAGAAAATGTCCCCGCTTCGGCAAAAGAAATTGCGGAATCATTTAAAAAGCTGAGTGAGGAAGCCGCTCTGGCGATCATACAGCAATGGTCAGATGACTCATTGAGCCAAACACAGAAGGCATTTGGAAGAGAAGAAACCAATGCTCAAATTTTGATGGGATTAATCAAACACATTGTTCATCATCGGGGGCAATTAACCATTCTCATCCGCCAGGCAAGATTAAAGCCTTTTGGGGTTTATGGTCCGCCAAAAGAAGACTGGGTCAAATTAGGGGTAGCTAATCCACCACTTTAATCAGTGACAAAGGTAAACGAAAAAACGCTCGGTTATCCAAGCGTTTTTTCGTTCTAATTGCATTGTTATTTGAGATGACTTTTTAATGAACAAATCTCCTGAATTCATTTTCATATTAACACGGTTGCTTCCTCTCAAACCACTGTCTTCTCTTTTTCAGTCACCGCTTCAATAGCATCTCTCATAATTTGAACCATTTTTCTGATTTGATCGTCAGAACTCGCCAGAGGCGGCATAAATACGATTACATCCCCAAGCGGCCTTGTAAGCATGCCCCTTTTTCTCATTTCCAGTGTGGAATGATAGCCCATTCGCGTTTCCCATGGAAAAGGTTTCCCTGTTTTTTTATCCTGAACTAGTTCAATACCGCACATTAACCCTAATTGGCGGATGTCTCCTGCATGTTTTAGTCTTTTTAATGCTGCTAATTCGGATTTTATTACTTCTGCTTTTTTTGCTGCCTGTTCCACAAGTTTTTCTTTTTCATAGATTTTTAGATTGGCCAAAGCAACTGCACATCCGAGCTGATTGCCGGTGTATGAATGTCCATGGAAGAATGTCTTCATTTCCTGATATTCGCCATAAAATTCTTTATAAATTTCCTCTGTCGCAAGTGTTGCAGCAAGGGGAAGATAACCGCCAGTTATCCCTTTCGCAACGGTCATAATATCCGGCTGAACGCCTTCATGCTCGATTGCAAACATCTTTCCTGTCCGGCCAAAACCTGTAGCTACCTCATCAACAATTAAAAGGATATTGAATTCCCGGCACAGCTCTTCTACTCCTTTAAGATAGCCACCAGGCATGATATTCATGCCTCCTGCTCCCTGGATAAGCGGTTCCAGTGTTATGGCTGCAATTTCCTCATGATGTTCCTGGAAAATGGCTCTTAGCTCTGTTAATGCCCGTTCTTTAACTTCCGCTTCTCCTGAATAAGGACTGCGGTATTGGAGAGGAAAAGGGGCCTTTATCGTTGGAAACATTAATGATCCATAGACACGGTGAAATAGATCAACATTCCCAATACTGATTGCTCCAATTGTATCTCCATGATAGTTGTTAGTGAGGGTTACGAATTTCTTTTTCTTTTGTTTTCCTTTATTTTGCCAATATTGGTAGGCCATCTTGATGGCAATTTCTACAGATGTTGCTCCTGAATCAGAATAGAATACTCGCTGCAAATTCTCCGGTGTAATTTCAATAAGTTTCTCAGCAAGCCGAATGGCAGGAACATTAGCTGCTCCTAATAAGGTTGAATGAGCGATTAAATCAAGCTGCTCAATTATAGCCTCATTCAATTCCTTTTTCCGGTGGCCGTGCACATTTAGCCATAATGAGGAGTAGCCATCCAAGTATTCCTTTCCGCTAATATCCTTCAGAATGATCCCTTCTCCGCTTTCAATGATCAGCGGATCACTCTCATAGTCTTTCATTTGTGTAAACGGCAGCCATAGATTCTTTGTGCTGCTTTCTAAAAGATTTGCCTGCTCATTCATTTCTGTCCTCCTCAATTAAATTGCCCAGCTTTGAAAATAGCTTCTCAAGGATTTCAGAATCACCAAATACGGATGATGGATTTTCTAAATATGGTATCATGCCAATTACAGGCACTTTTGTCATAAGCTCAATCATCCGTATGTTATCCTGCTCAATCTTTGTATCCTCGATGGACATCTGATTCATAATAATCCCCTTTACATCCACACCCTCCTGTATTAATCTTTCAGCTGTAAGAACTGTGTGGTTGATTGTGCCTACCCCTGTCCTTGCTACAATAACAACAGGAACATCCAGATCTTTAATTAAATTAAGCATGTTATATCCATCATCCCTTAAAGGAACGATAACTCCTCCAGCACCTTCCATTAATACAAAATCATTGTCCTCTGACAGTTGCTTATAATGTTCAATTATCTTATTGACATCTATTTCTTTTCCTTCTTCCCTTGCTGCCAGATGTGGGGAACATGGTTTTTTTAATAGATATGTATAGGAAGCTGTTAATTCAGGATTGGCCAGTTTATAACACTCCACATCAGGTGCTGAAAGCTTGCCATTAATGATTTCAGCTCCACTTTGCACAGGCTTATATGCCGCCACTTGGGTACCTTTCTTTGTTAAATATGCTATAAGGAGAGCGGCAGCCGTCGTTTTTCCTGCATCTGTATCTGTACCTGTAATAAAGAGACTTTTCATATAAATTCCCCCTTTTATATGTTAACCATATTTACAATCAGGTTAACATATGAGACTATTATATTCAACTTATTGTTAACCAAATCACTCATTAAGTTAACACAAATAAAGGAGGTTAATATGAAAGAATTAAGCACTCAAGATTTAGTTCTTTGTGGCCTTTTTGCAGCTCTAATGGCAATTGGCGCAAATCTATCCCCTTTTTTAATGATAGGGAGTGTACCGATTACTTTACAGCTTCTCTTTGCTATTTTAGCCGGGGCGGTTTTAGGGAGCAGAAAAGGAACAATGGCCATGCTGGTCTATGTGTTTGTTGGTTTAATAGGGGCACCTGTTTTTGCACAGTTTAAAGGGGGGCCTGTCCAGTTATTAAGCCCTACTTTCGGTTTCGTGCTGTCTTTCGTGGCTGTTGCTTATGTTTCTGGAAAATTAATGGGGGATTCTCAAATTATTAAACAAAAGCACTATTTTACTGCAGGATTTTTAAGCATACTATGCAATTACATAATTGGAACCAACTGGATGTACTTAGCTCTTATTCTTTGGACAGAAGCACCAAAAGGATTTAGCTATACTATGGCCTGGAGCTGGATGCTGGCCTATTTGCCGCTTGACTTGGCGGTTACGGCTTTTTCATTGTTCCTAGTCCCAAAACTGAAACACGCACTGAGAAGGACCCATAATCTTAAAACCGATATGTGACAGATAATAAGTTTTACAAGCAGCTCTAAGAACAGTCCTATCGATAAATGATGAAGCATTTGATCCATCGTTTAATAATACTATGTCGTTCTTAATATAAAATTTTTTCATAGGAAAAAGCCGTTTGGAACTAATAGTAAAAGAAAAACGCTTGACCGAGCGTTTTTCTCTAATAAATTATTAAAAATGGGTTTTAGTACCCTAAGCAGCCCTCTCCACTTCCCTTTTCCTCTTCTCCTTCCTCCTCTTTTTCAAAGTGAACTTTTTAATGAATCCTGCCAAACCAGAAGGGAATCCAAGCAGCACTACTATATATAAGAACCCGAGAATAATCGTCCATCGTTCAAAGATGGGATAAGTCATCGCAAGCTCAGACAGATAATGTCTTAAGAATTCGATGATCCCCGCCCCTGCAATGGCACCAGCCAGGGTTCCGATTCCCCCGATCATGGTCATCAAGAGGGCATCCAGTGTGACTTCAATGGAAAAGACATTGGTATTGATGAACCGGAGTGACACTGCATAAAGAGCTCCACTGAAGGAAGCTGCCACTCCGGCGGTTACGCTGGCAATCAGTTTATAATGAAGCGATTTATATCCTAATGCCTCTGCGCGATATTCATTCTGGGAGATGGCTTTTAACACTTTGCCAGTGGATGATTCTGTAAAAAGCTTCAGCAGGATGAAAACGGCGGCCACACTGAAGAGCGTAATATAATAGAAGGAAGTACGATCTTTGAATATATCCGGCACACTGAATGTAAATCCGTCTCCTCCATGTGTCAGCCCCCTCCACTTCTCTGCCAGTACAAGGAACAGCTGTGAGACAGCCAGTGTCAGCATCGCATAAAAGTGGCTTTTGAGCCTTAAGGATAACAATCCGATGATATAGCTAACCAAAGCTGACAGGAGAATCCCTATTCCTAATCCTAATAAAAAATTTGGCAGAGTTGCGTCCAGCTTGTTAAAAATAAGGGCTGTACTATAGGCGCCGATCCCAAAGAACATACAATGCCCAAAGGAAACGATGCCTGTATAACCTAACAGAATATCAAAGCTCATCGCAAAAATAGCAAAAATAAAGATTTGTGTCAGCAAAATCAGCGTGCTCCGGGTGTCATTGACAAAGGGGAACAGCAGCATAAACAGCAGAATCGCAAGCCCCCAATACAGCGGCACTTTATGAAATACCCCTCTCATACGGCACTCCCCTTTTCTCCCAGCAGCCCTGTTGGTTTCACTAATAAAACGATGGCCAATAGAAGCATATTCAATGCCAATGACAAATCAGGCATATAATAAGCCATAAACGCTCCCGCTACTCCTACAATCAGGGAAGCCAGTGCCGACCCCTGGAGGCTGCCCATCCCGCCGATGATGACCACGATGAAAGCCAGTATGGCGTACTGCATGCCCATTTCTGCAAAAACCACTCCAGAATACGGTGCCAAAAGCGCGCCACCTAAAGCAGCTAATGCCGCACCAAGCAGAAACACGAAGGTAAAGAGTCCCTTCACATTGATTCCAAGTGCCTGAACCATTTCCTTATCCAGCACACCAGCACGAATCATAAGGCCAATTTGGGTCCTGCTCAGCAAAAGCCATAATGCCAGATACAGAAGCAGTCCAACTACAATCACAAATACACGGTATTTAATAATGATAATTCCATCAAACTGATAGCTTCCTTCCAGCCACCCTGGCAGGTTTACACGTATTGGATTTGGTCCCCAGAGGATTTTGATGCTTTCTGATAGAACCAGCATGCCGCCCAACGTAATCAGCAGCTGCCGGACGTGATTTCCATATACTGGACGGATAAGAAATCTCTCCAATACCCAGCCCAATGCCATCCCGATAGCAATGGCACCAGCAATCGCTAATAGAAAACTGTTTGTTTCTTTAAAAATCCATGCCCCTGAAAAAGCGCCCCAGACGAATAATCCGCCATGGGCAAAATTCAATACACTCATCAGTCCAAAGATTAAAGTAAGTCCAGCAGCCAGAAGGAATATCAGCAGTCCTGTTGAAACCCCATTGACCAATAAATTAATAAAGACTTCCATTTCCAGCCCCCCTTCGCTGCTTATGCGATGCCCAAGTATTTCTGGCAGGTTTCCTTGTCTTCTTTTAAATCCTGCATCCAGCCATCATGGACTATTTTTCCGTCGTCCATAATATAAAAGTAATCTCCGATTTCGCTTGCCATTAGAAAATTCTGTTCAACAAGCAGAATCGTTGTTTTCTCCTTCATTTCCAGGATCGATTCCATCAGTTTTTCAACCATAATGGGAGACAATCCTTTGCTCGGCTCATCGATCAGAAGCAGTCCATCTCCATTGATATATGCTCTCGCAATCGCCAGCATCTGCTTTTGTCCGCCGGAAAGCAATCCGCTTTTCTTACGCCAGAATTTTTTTAAATCCGGGAATAACTCCAGCATCCACTCCATTTTCCCTTCCGAATCTCCTGTGCTCTTTGCCCTGGCCAGATTTAGCGTTTCTTCTATTGTCAGTGCACTGAATATTCCCTGATTTTCCGGCACATAGCCGATTCCTTTTCTAGAGATCAGGTGGGTAGGGATTCCGCTGATCTTCTGATTTTGATAATGCACAGTTCCAGTGGTGGATGGATTGAAGCCCATAATGGAGCGCAGGGTTGTCGTTTTGCCCGCCCCATTTCTCCCGAACAGGACGGTGATGCTTCCCTCTTCTACTGACATGGTCACTCCCTGCAAAATGTGATATTGCCCCAAATAGGTTTCCAGATTATCCAATTTTAATAGACTCACGATGCAATCCTCCCAAGTATGCCGTTTGAACTCTTTGATCCTTTATGATTTCCTTCGGATTGCCGCTGGCCAGGAGCTCGCCATTGAATAGAACCACCAGGGTATCGGAAAGATGCATGACCATCTCCATTTTGTGTTCAATTAATACAATCGTGTACATGCCTTCCTTCTTAATGTTCTCAATTACTTCCAGGATGGCAGGAATCTCTTCAATCGATATACCTGCTGTCGGTTCATCGAGAAGAAGCAGTTCTGTTTTAAGAGCCATCAGCATGGCCAGCTCCAGTTTTCTTTTTTCTCCGTGTGCCAAATCCTGTGCCAGCACATCTTCCTTGCCGTCAAGCATACACCTCTCCATCGCAGCTTTTGCTTCATCCTGCTGGCGTCTCATAAATGAAAGCCTCGGGATGATCGAGTAGTAATCTTTGCTCGAGGACTGGATGGCAAGCCTGATATTTTCAAGAACAGTCAGTTCCGGAAAAATATTGGTGAGCTGGAAGGAGCGGCCAATGCCCCTTCTAGCCCGTAATGGTACAGAAAGCTTGGTTATATTGTCTTTCTTAAAATTAATCTCTCCCCTTGTCGGGGCAATCTGGCCGCTCAGCAGGTTAAAAAGAGTGGTCTTGCCGGCCCCATTTGGCCCGATAATCGAAGTCAGTTTACCTCGCTCAATTTCCAGGTTTACATCTTTAATGACATCATGCTCGCCAAAGGAAACTGATAAATGTTTTGTTTCCAGAATTTTTTCCAACTTGGCGACCCCCCTCCTTATATCTAATTATTCTGAATTCTTAATTGCCATTTCTGATTGGCGGTTCGGTTTCTTCCATATTCAATTCTCTTTTCAGGACCGGCACCGGATGATCCACGCCTTCCTGTTCCTCTAAGGTTACTGCATATAGAGACTGCAATGCCTGGTGATCTTCTGCCCGGAATTTCATCGTTCCTTTCGGTGTCTCGAATTCCATATTTTCCATTGTGGTGATCAAACCATCAACATCTTTATCGCCTTCTGTATTCTTTAAAGCCTCCACAATAGAGATGGCAGCCGTCATTCCGCCTGCAGTAAACAGGTCAGGAATGTCACCGTCAAATTTTTTCTTGTGCTCTTCGACTAGCCAGTCGTTTACTTCATTATCAGGAAGCGTGTGATAGTAAATGGAAAAACCGCTCATGCCAATTAAGGAATCCATCGTTTTTAAGGAAGAAATGTCCTGTGCGGCAGTAGAAATTTTAATGCCCTGCTCTTCAAGCCTCATATCTTTTAACTGCTTCCATGGTGCATTAGATCCCGCCCAGGCGATATAGAGGTAATCAGGCTTTTCATTTATAATGCTTTGAATATTCGCTGTGAAATCAGTAGAATTGGGGTCTGCATACTGTTCATTCACAATGGTGGCACCGAGCTTCTCGGCTCCTTCTTTAAAAGCAGCGATTCCTTCCCGTCCATACGCATTATCCTGAGCGAAGGTCGCGATTTTCACATCTTTTTCAGCGATTGCTGCTGCACCGGCTACAGCATCCTGAGACGAATTTCTTCCTGTCCTGAATATATACTTGTTCCAGTTCTGCCCGGTGATGCTGTCTGCAACAGCGGGCTCCACCACCATGATTTTTTCGTATTCTTCAGCCAGCGGCAATACCGCCAGTGTGTCGCCAGAGCTTGATGAACCTACTAAGAAATCCACTTCATCCTCTTCCAGAAGCTTCGTCGCCTTTCTTACTGCCACATCTGGCTTCGTTTCTGTATCTTCCACGATAAACTCGACCTTCTTGCCTGCTACTTCATTCGATCCTTCGGTTGCATACTCGAGCCCCAGTTCAAATCCCGCAACCGTCTGCTTTCCGTAAGTCTCGAGCGGACCGGTTAAGGAGGCTAGAACACCAATTTTAATGGTTTCTTCTTCTGAACTTGCTGTGTCTCCGGAACATCCGGTTATGAATAAAAGTGTGAGCACGATGAAGAGTGTTAAAACAGACTTAATCCCATACACCTTACACTTCACTTCCCATTCCCCCTGTTTTAATTTTCTTTTCTAAAGAACTGTAATTTATGAAGCAGCCCGTCTGCTACAATAATGTTCCCGCTTCTATCTATATCAAGACCCTGAGGTGAAAAGAATTGTCCGTCTTCACCACTGAAAGAACCAAACTGTTCTATGAATCTGCCATTTTCATCATAGACATTCATGCGGTTGTTGGAAGTATCCGTAACATACACACGATCCTGATCATCTATGGCAATGCCTGTAGGCAGGAACAAATCACCCGGTTCTTCGCCCCAATTCTCCAATGGATCCAGGTGTCCGCTTCCGCTGTTTGTTCCCCACTTGGTAATAAACTGGCCATTGTTATCGAATTTCTGAACCCGATTGTTGATTCGGTCCACTGCGTACACATTGTCTTTAGAATCGATCGCCAGCTGCATCGGCTGAGAGAATTCGCCATTGCCAGTCCCATTTCTGCCCCATTCTTTCATATACACGAAAAAGGAATTAAACTTTTGGATCCGATTGTTTACAGAGTCAGACACAAAGATATTGCCTTTGCTGTCAACTGCCACCCCGCTTGGGAATTGGAAATAGCCGCTTAATGTTCCTAAGGAGCCGTAAGCTGCAAGAAAGATCCCTGAATTGGAGAACTTTTGAATGCGATGATTCACTGAGTCTGCCACATATACATTGTCATATCGGTCAACTGCTATTTGTCTCGGCACAAAAAATTGACCAGCATAACTGCCATTTCCATAAGGTCCGCCTGTTCCGTACATGCTTCCCCATTTGCTTACCAGACTTCCGCCTGCATTGTATTTCATGATTCTATGATTAAATGAATCTGATACAAACACATTCCCTTTCGAATCGCTTTGAACATCATAAGGCCCTGCAAATTGTTTGTCCCCGTACCGCCCCAGGCCGATCGTCATCTTGTAAGAGATGCTCAACCCAAATTCCTTGTAGACTTCAATACGGTTATTACCTGTATCGGTAATAAATAAATCCCCATCGTCATCCGGCAGAATCTGATTCGGATACACTAAATTAGGAAATATCCCTGTTGTATAGAGAAACCGGTCAGAGGCGTCAAATTTCATAATTCGGTTATTATAGGTGTCAGCTACATATAAAGCTCCAGAATTTGGCTCAAAGTTGATTCCCCTTGGATGGTAAAACTGATAAGAGCCTAAACCAGGTTCAAGTCCGCCTATTTTCCGCTTGAAGCTGCCGTTCTGATCGAACACTTGAATTCGATTGTTGTACGTATCCGCTACATAAACTTCGCCACTATTGTTTACGGCAATGCCTTGCGGAAGCGCCATCTGGCCGTCACCTTTTCCATAAGAACCGATCGTAAGGAGATATTGGCCATCAGAATTAAATTTCTGAATCCGGTGGTTAAACTCATCTGTGATGTAATAATTGTTCTGCTGGTCTACCGCAATTTCTCTTGGAAAGCCAAATTGATTATGCCCTTCCCCTTTAGCTCCCCAGCTTTTAATATATTTGAATTGAGAATCAAACTTCTGAATTCGGTAATTGCCTGTATCAGCAACAAGAATGTTCCCTTCTCGATCAATGGCAATGCCAAAAGGCATATTGAATTGTCCCGGTGAATTGCCGAGGGATCCAAATGTCCCCAGGATTTTGCCGGAGGAATCCATTTTTACGATCCGATGATTTCCCATATCTGCCATGTAAAGATTACCGGATCTATCTTTTGCCAGGGCTACCGGCGTCCGAAACTTGTTGGCGGGATCGGTCTCATTTCCCCAGGCATGCTGAAAGGTATAGGAAGCTTCTGCAAATACGGCGCCAGTGCCCCAAAGGGAAAAAAGAAGGAGAATCAGGACTATTCCCATTATCCTTTTCATCTTTTTTCTCCTTCCCATTTAACTACTGTCGCAGCCCACGTATACCCAGTTCCCGCACTGACTGCTACCGCAATGTCTCCAGGATTCAAAAGTCCACGTTCCTGGGCAAAATGCAGCCCAATGCATGGATCAAGTGAAGACATGTGGCCATGGTGATTTAAGTAAACTGCTTTTTCTTCTGGAAGTTCCAGTGATTGTAAGAGTTCTTTGAACATTGAACGTTTTGTGTGCAGTGGCAATAGAAGTTTAATATCTTGAGGAGTATAACCGCTTCTTTGAAGTGCTTCGCGTATAACATGGTCAAAATTCGCAATCGATACAGGATCGAGTCTATCTTTCATGGATTGCGGGTCTTTCACATCAATATAATGAAGGCTTTTTTCGACTGTTTCGTGGCTGGCAAAATGTTTGGAGCCTCCAGCCGGTGTTCGAACATCATCATGAAAGGAACCGTCTGTCAGGATGGCGCTTTCGAGTATTTCACTCTGGGAGGAATCCCTGGTGACCAGTGCAGCAGTGCCTCCATCCGCAAAATTGAACATGAAGCGCGAGCGAGGGTTCGCATAATCTATAATTTGGGATTCTTTACATCCCCCAACAAGCAAAATGTTTTGAATCGATTGATCTGAAGCAATCATATCTTTTGCCACCTTCAAGGCAATCGGAAAACAGGAGCTGACATTCATGATTTCAAAGGCATAGGCATTTTTCGCTCCTAATTCGTGCTGTATTTTCGGAGCGCTTGACCAGACGTAATAATCCTTATGAGGACTGCCAAAATAAATCACGACATCGATGGACAGCGGGTCAATCCCTTTGATTGCCTGCCTGCCCGCGGCAATCGCCAGATCGGAAACATGCAGGCCGTCATCGGCAACATGCTTTTGGACTAAACCAAACTTTTCAATTATCACCTGTTCGGGTATGCCCGTTTTTACAGCCAGATCGGCTGCCGTTTCGATTCCAGGAGGAAAAAATACTCCTGTTGCTTTTATGCCAATTCCCATCAGATTACCCCTCCATTTTCAGGCACCATCATCTTGGCAGTGCCCGTCAAAACTAGTGTTCCATCCTGATTGAAGCACTCTGTCAGCAGTGTCAGTATTCGCCTTTCCTGGTCAATCTCCTGAACGATTCCTTTTGCGGTAATGGTATCGCCTATAAAAACAGGTGCCTTAAATCGGATGGTCTGTTCAACATAAATGGATCCTTTTCCTGGCAGATGCACACCCAATAGCTGGGATAATAAACTGGATGTTAAGAGTCCATGGGCTATACGCTGTTTGAACCGCGTTTTTTTGGCGTATTCCCCGTCAATATGGACGGGGTTGAAGTCACCGCTTAATCCCGCAAACATCACAAAGTCTGTTTCTGTCATGGTTTTGCTGCATGAAGCCTGCTGGCCGACACTATAACTGATCACCTTTTCACCCTCTTACTAAAAGTTGTGTTTTCTGTATTTTTCCCGTGGCATTTTTCGGAAGCTCGTTTAAAAAAGTAACTTTCTTAGGAATCTTGTATTTTGCCAGATTCCCTTGACAGAATTGAATAACATCATCCTCTGTTAAAGCGCTTCCATTTTCTTTGACAATAAACGCTTCAGGCACTTCACCCCAAAGTGGATCAGCATTCCCAACCACGGCAACTTCAACTACACCTTTTATTCCACTGATTACTTGCTCCACTTCAAGCGGATAGATATTTTCCCCTCCGGAAATAATCATTTCCTTCTTCCTGCCTGCAATATAAAGGAATCCATCATCATCCGTTTTCGCTAAATCCCCTGTCAGAAGCCATCCATCTATCAGCGCATCCTTAGTGGCATCAGGCCGGTTCCAATATTCCTTCATGATATTTGGCCCTCTAACCGCAAGCTCTCCAACCTCTCCTTTTGCAGCTTCTTTGCCATCAGAATCGATCAGCTTATATTCGGAAAATAACACCGGCTTGCCAATAGACCCTCTCTTCCGCGGTGCATCTTCTTTTGTGAGCATAAATAGAGTAGGAGAGGTTTCGGTCATTCCAAACCCCTGGCCGAATAGGAATCCTCTATTATAATAGGCATCTATTAATTCACGCGGACATGGTGCTCCACCATTATAGAACCAGCGAACTGCGCTTAAGTCAGCCGTTTTGAATGATCGGCTTGTCAGCAGTGCCTGATGAATGGTCGGAACCCCCATCACAATGGTCACCTTATGTTCTTCGATCATCGCTAACGCTTTTTCTGGCTCAAACTTTCCTGGAATGACAATCGTTCCTCCCGAAAATAAGGATGGAAAAGCAAAGAGCCCGATCCCGCCAATATGAAACAGCGGAAGCAGCACGATGCAGCGGTCCTCTGAGGTTAAATCGATCGCAAGCTTGTTATTGACCGCATTCCAGAACATATTGCTCTGTGTCAGTACAGCCCCTTTCGGCTTGCCGGTCGTGCCGGAAGTATAGCAAATAATGTATGGTGCTTCCTCATCAATCGTATTTTCATAATCAAAGCTTTTTTGAGTTCCCTGGCATAAATCCTCCATGAACTCCAAACTTTCGAGTTCGCTTTGCTCAACGAGGGATGATGCAAACTCTGTATTTTCTTTTTCGGCAAAGATAAGCTTTGAGCCGCTGTCGTTGATCTGAAACATAAGTTCATTTGCACTTAACCGAATATTTAACGGGACCGCCACACATTCTGCCTTTGCGATGGCAAATAGAAGAACTATGTATTCAATCCGGTTGTGCGACAAAATGGCGATGCGTTCCCCTTTTCTTCCCTGAAGCTTCTGATGAATCTTCACAGCAGCTGAACCGATCATTCTATCCAGCTGCCAGTAGGATACCTTTTCGTTATCTGTTATGACCGCTGTTCGATCTGGATGTGTATATGCCCATTTCTGAATCCAATAGGCAATCCCTTTCATCGAACTCCCCCTCTTTACTTTTTTAAGCCCTGGAATATGAGTGTCATTGCAGCATCAAATGCTTCTTCGGGAACTTCTTTCTTCTCCCAATACACCCATCTCATTCCGAGGAACTGTCCAATCGACATTAAACAGTAAGCAACTGTCTCCTGGTCAAGGTCTTTAAACTCTCCCGCTTCTACACCTTGAGATAGACTCTTTAAAAATCCATTGGCCAGTTTCCCGTAATACCAGCGGAACAGCTCCTGATCCACCACAACAGCCTGCTGGACGATGCTGTATAAATTCGGATGATTTTTTACCCAGCTGAAGAAAGCGAAAAAGCCATTTCGCTGTGCTTCTTCAAATGAAGAGCTTCCTGCCATTCCTTCTTTAATCGCAATGCGCAAATCCCGGCTGTAGCTGCGGATCAGCTCATCATAGATATCTTTCTTTGAAGGAAAGTAATTATAGAAGGTTCCCTGGGCAACTTTGGCTTCCTGTGAAATGTTCACGATGGAAGTCTCAAAATAACCTTTCTGCCCAAAAACCTCTTCAGCTGCTCTTATAAGCTTTTCACGCGTTTCAATCCCTCTTGGAGTTAGTACTTTTTCCTCAGTTTCATTCTTAACTGACACCTGAATCACCTCTCAACTTTATTATAAATAATATTCTTAAAATTACAACAATAATTTTTAAATAATTTGCAGGTCGAAAATATTATGCTGTTAGTAATCAGCACAAATAACCCCGTTCATAATTTATGACGGGGTTAAATAATCTTTTAATTCGCATCAATCTAGACTTTCAATTAATCGATTATAGTGATTTTCCCAATCTTATCACACTCCAGCGCAAACCAGATGGTTTTACCATCGCTTCTTGAAATGCCATGCGGTTCAGCATTTGGGGTTTCAATCGGATACTCCTCAATTATCGTATTGTCTGTAATTCTTCCAATCTTATTTGCTCCCCACTCCGTAAACCATATATCATTTCCTGCCCCTGCTGTGATGGCATGCGGCCGGGCGTTCGGCGTTGGAATTTCGAATTCTGTTATTTCTCCAGATGTGGTAATGCGTCCTATTTTATTGCCGATAATCTCGACAAACCAGAGAGCACCATCGTTTCCTTTTGTAATTCCAACCGGACCAGAAGCTGGTGTAGGAATCTTAAACTCTGTCACTTCTCCATTTTCCGTCATTCTTCCGATGGCGTTATTTTGGTTTTCTGTGAACCATAGGGCATGATCGGATCCAAGCGCAATAAATGATGGGTAAGAACCCTGAGCAGGAAGTTCGTATTCATGGATTGTACCGTCATCCTGAATCCGTCCAATACGATCTCCATTCATTTCGGTAAACCAGATATCCCCGTTCAGTCCTTCTGTAATCCCATACGGTGCTGAATCTGGATTGGGTAATGGATATTCAAGAATAGTGCCTTCTTTTGTTATTCTCCCAATTTTGTTTGCTGCATTCTCGGTAAACCAGACTTCGCCTTCTGAGGATACAATTATACACATCACTTTTGCATCCGGTGTAGGCACCGAGTACTCTGTAATTTCCCCATCCAAATGGATGCAGCTTATTTTGTTGGCTTTATGCTGAGTAAACCAGACTTCTCCCTTGTCTGTAACAGCTATTCCGTATGGGCCTGTATCTTTACTGGCAAGATTTATTTCCTGTAATTTAAATTCCATACTGTCCCCTCCGAATACTAAAGTTTTTTCCCAAAACAAAAAGCCTCCTATCTCTTTTTTCCGAGACAGGAGGCAGTGCAGCACAAACATAGACTTAAATAGGCTTTTAGATTATAACAGCCTTTATTCAAGCCAAAAAGCACACCGCATTAATCCTATCTCAGAAAAACAATCGATAAATAAAGCCCATTCCAATACCATTTTGGAACTGAACCCGAGGCTAGAATATCGATTTTCTCTAAAGCTAGGATTATATGATCATGTGCTTTTCTTCACCCTTTCGACTATGGATAATGTAACTGTAAAATATTTATTGGGTGAAGTCAAATGGTGCTTGGCCAACCTTGGAGATAATTTATATAGCCCTATTTTTGAATCAGTCAGAATATAAAGAAATATTTCAACAGCCTTCTTTTGAAGCACAATTTAATTATATAATAGAGTTTCGGATTATATAGAAAGGTTGAGACATCATGAAAAAGATTTTTGCAAATTACAAACTGACCATCTTCCTGCTCCTCTCCATCCTGATTGGCGGAATAGCCGGAGTGGTTTTTGGCCCAAAGACAGCGGTCGTGAAGCCGTTTGGGGATTTATTCCTAAATTTATTGTTTATGATTATTGTGCCGCTTGTTTTCTTTAGCATCGCTTCGAGCCTTGCGAATATGGGCGGGATGAAAAGGCTAGGGAAGATTATGGCCGGAATTTTTACAGTGTTTTTCATAACGGCTGTTATATCTGCTATTCTGGGCTTCATCGGCATCTCGATTGTGGATCCGCTCAAAGATACAGATATCTCTGCCATTAAGAGCATTATGACTGAGGCCACAATCGATCCTGAGGCAGAAGAAGTCACGTTCCTGGGGCAGCTGGTTCAGGCGTTTACGGTACCTGATTTCCAGATGCTGTTCTCGAAAAATAACATGCTGCAGCTGATTGTCTTCTCGATTTTATTCGGACTGGCAACAGCGATGTCCGGGGAAAAAGGAAAACCGATTGCGAACCTTCTATCTTCAGGTTCTGCTGTTATGATGAAAATCGTTGGATTTGTCATGTATTATGCGCCAATCGGTCTTGGCTGTTACTTCGCGACCATCATTGGTGAGCTTGGCCCGCAGATTCTTGGCGGATATGTACGTGTGTTTGTTCTTTACCTGGTCTTAACGCTTATTTACTTCTTTGGTTTCTTTACGCTATATGCGTTTGCGGCTGGCGGTAAAGATGGCGTCAAAGTGTTCTGGAAAAATGCGATTACTCCTTCTGTCAGTGCGATTGCCACTTGCTCCAGTGCAGCATGTATTCCGATTAACCTAGCGGCAGTCAGAAAAATGGGTGTTCCTCAGGATATTGCGGAGACGATGATTCCGCTTGGGGCTAACACGCATAAAGATGGTTCTGTACTTGGCGGAGTGTTTAAGATTGTGTTCTTATTCAGTTTATTTGGAAAAGACATGTCGAGCATGACAAGCATTCTTACCATCCTTGCTGTTTCATTCCTGGTAGGAGCTGTCATGGGGGCAATCCCTGGCGGCGGGATGATTGGCGAGATGCTTATCTTAAGCGTATTCGGCTTCCCGCCTGAAGTGCTGCCGATCATCGCGGTCATCTCTACGATTATTGATGCACCTGCAACCCTCCTGAATTCAGCCGGAAACACGGTTTCTGCCATGATGGTCAGCAGGATTGTTGAGGGGAAGAATTGGCTGAAGGAATCGTTGATTGTAAAATAGAAGAGCAGTCTACTAAAGAGCTGGAATTGATGTTATCATTTCAGCTCTTTTTATTGCTATGTTCAGGTATCTTGGAACAATCCTCGTTATTAAACTAGAAAAGGACACCCTAATTTCCCCAGTGTCCTTCCTATCATTATTTACTTTTAAATAATTGATTTCTTCCCGAATCTATCAGTATCTCGGTTAATAATATTGCTGCTGAACATATTCCAATTTGTAACCTTCGGAAACCCTGCTTCTGATAAATCTGCAGAAAACTGCGAGATGATCGGCGGCTTTAACTTTAGGGAATGCAGCTCTTGGCAGCTGTTGAAAAATACGTCACTCGGATGCCCATCCAGTACGATTTTACCGTCATCAATGACGACTACTCTGCTAGCATATTGCGCAACAACCTCCATATCATGTGTAATCATGATAATCGTAGCGTCCTTCTCTACAATCAGTTTTTTCATTAGCGTTAACAGTGCTTTTAGGCTTTGCTCATCCTGTCCTGTCGTTGGTTCATCAAGCAGAATAATTTTCGGGTTTGAAACAAGCATAGTGGCTACAGCCAAGCGCTGTCTTTCCCCCCTGCTAAGCGAAAACGGATGATTCTTTCTTTTTTTCTGTAAACCTACTGTATTGATGGCCAGCTCGACTTGTTCCTCGATCACTTCTTTACTGATGCCCCTGTTTTTCAGCCCAAATTCCACTTCCTCTTCCACAGAGTTGCAAAAAAGCTGGTTGTCAGGGTTCTGGAAAACATATCCGATATCCAATATGATATCCTGGACTCTATGTTCCTTCGTATTCTTATTGTTGATAATGACTGACCCTTGGCTAGGCCTCAGCAATCCTATTAAGTTTTTCATTATGGTCGATTTCCCGCATCCATTGTGCCCGACAATTGCCAGGAATTCACCTTTCTGAACTTCAAGATTGATATCATAAAGAATTTGCTTGCCCTTCTGGTAACTAAAATTTACACCTTTCAGCTTTGCTACAGTCTCATCATTCCTTTCATTTATTTCAGCTTTGTGTTCTGGCAGATTTAATTTTCCCGATGCAAGCAGCTTTTCAACCCATTTACATACTTCTTGCTTGGAAATGGGATAAGAATCAAATTCATGTCCAATTTCTAACAGGTATTTAGCCAGCCGGATGTGATCTGGAATTCTGATTCCAAGGGTATTCAGTTCATCAAAGTGAGTATAAAAAATCTCACTGGGGCTTCCATTATACAGAATAGATCCTTCGTGCATAATGATTACTCTGTCGATGGCTTCAATCAAATCATTCAAATCATGTTCTATAATGATAAAAGTAGTATCAATTTCTTCTTTCAATTCCATAAGAATGTCCATCACTTCCTGCTTGCTTACCGGATCCAGATCGGTTGTAGGGTCATCTAATATCAGAATGGACGGAAGTATAGCCAAGTTGCTTGCAATGGAGACCTTTTGCTTTTGCCCCCCTGATAATGAAAAGGTGATTTGCTTCTTAATGTTTTCCAGCCTGAGTTTTTTCAGGGCGTAATGAACTCTTTCTCGAATGACTTCCTGCTGGTAGCCCTGGCATTCCACTCCAAAGGCAATTTCATCCTCTACCCGGATGGAGAAAATTTGATCCTCTGGATTTTGAAAGACCATGCCGATCTCACTGGCAAGATCATGCATGGGAACACGCTGAGTATTCTTGCCGTTGATGACAATTTCCCCTGCTAGATGCCCCTCTGCCAGATGGGGAATGATTCCGTTTAGACATTTCGCTAAAGTGGTTTTTCCGCTTCCGCTTGTGCCCGTGATAAGGACAAATTCTCCCTTTCCTATCTCCAGATTTATGTCATGCAACGCTTTCTTATCCGTGCCTGGATAAGAAAAACTGATCCCGCTTACTTCAATAATATTATTGGCAGTCATATATTCACTCCTTTCCTAAGGGATCCTGAATTTAGCTATAAACGATGGAATTTGATCCCCCAAGTCCCAGGATGAATCGAATATAGATGGCAGCAGCAAAGAAAATAATGGTTACGACGATTGCAAACCAATCTATTTTTTTTAATGTCATATCCTGATAGTATTCTTTCCATGCCATTTTACTGAAGCCTTTGCTTTCTACAGCCAGCCCCATTGTCCGGCTCTTTCTTAACGAATTGATTAATAGCGGAAATACAGCCAGTTTAAAGCTATTCCAGCTTCCTCTCAGTCCTTTTTTATTTACTCCTCTAATAGTTTGGGCATTGGATATATTCGTCAGTTCTTCAAAAACCAGCGGAAAAAATCGTAAAGTGCCAAGGAACATAAATGCCACATTAATCGGCACTTTCATTTTCATTAACCCTTTAGCCAATAGGGCAGGGTCTGTGGTAGAAATGATAATGATCGTCATAAAACAGGGGATGCCAATCCGATATCCCAGGATTAACCCAGAGTAAAGGCCAACATCCGTTGCCTGAAGTGAGCCGATTGAAATAAGGATCGTTTCATTAGGCTGATTGTAATTATAAAAAGTAGAAAACACGATTGCGGACATCGCTAGAATTAAGATGGTCACAAGCAAAGGAAGAATCGGTTTTAGTTTGATCTTGGCCGAAAACCACAATATCATTCCCAGCAGAAGAATTCCTGTTAAATATAGAGGATCCATAAATAAAAGCGGAATAATCACAAAGCCCAGAATTAAGAACAATTTTGCCCTTGGATCAAGTTTATGGACCCATGTGTCTTCATCCAAATTGGATACAAAATCAATTGCCGCCAATGGTCACACCTCCTGAATATTGCTTAGGCTGCCCTCAGCCCATGAGAGCTTTAATCCGGGTGCCAAGTTTCTTGCCAAATACAGTTCCAATGACCATACCCAAAATTGAAATCGCAAAGACAATGCCAATCAAATGGAATGGTACAGGAATTTTCATCACACTAACAATGCTCCACCATACAAAAGCTTCATAAACGACGTTGTAGAGGACTGCCGCGATGATCAAATGTTTTGTACTTGAATAGATTTCATCCGGATTACTAAATGCTTTTCTGCTAATGTTCAGATAAAGCTCAGGCAGAAGAGGAGCAATGACGACCAGAACCCAGTAAACAGGAATTTCTCCCTGAATGAAAAAATTGATGGCGCACCAGGCCACGGTAAAGTAAAAAGATGCATACGGCCGCCTGACGATAACCAAGCAAAGCACCAGGCAAAATGCACAAAATAAGTAGACAAATGTATGATTAAAAGGGAAAACAATACCTGCAAACTTGAAGAAATACCAGAGGACTCTATACAGTACAGCGAAGATGACAATGGTAATTAAATCAACAGCCGTAATTTTTTTCTTTACCTGCTGCATTGGATTGCTCATATCTAATTGACCCATCATAATACCCCCTCTGTTATTTTAAGGATCGCTTCACTTTTACTGAATAACTCCTCCAAGGCCTTGTACATCCGCCCTTGTTAAGCCCCTTAAATCGACTCCTTCCTTTCGAAAATCCCTTCCCATTAACAAGGAAGCTGTATGAATGATGGCTTCAGCGTAAGGAGTATCCACTCCTGCCAGTTTCCCTAAATCAGATATCGGCACAAGTCCGTAAGGGATATCTTCTGTTAAATACCTGTGGTCCAATGATGCCGGCCCGCTGCCTTTAGGAAATAAACCTGATAAAGCTTTATATAAGCTTGAATAATCCGTTTGGTAGAATTCATTTAATAAGGTTAAGATATCCTGGGTCTCTACTCCAAGAATCTTTGCTATACGAAGTCTTTCTTCATCAATTTTTTCAATATATGAAACTGTTTTTTGCGATGCGCCTTGCGGGTAGAATTGAAATTCCTCTGAAGCGTCAATCCGGCTGGCATTGAATAAGGCAATCGGTGTGTGGATGATAACATTTGTATTATTTAATGAAGTTTCAAAGACATTCCTAGCCGGTGTCAATTGCGGAAAAGTTTTTAAGAACTTTTTAGAGATTGGAGTATGTGCGGAATATGAAATGGAGCCTATTAAAACGTTTTTCTTCACTTTATTGATAGAGACGGTTCCGTTATGATCTGCTTTACTGACAAACGGCATGGCACTTGTCTCTGCGATCGTAATTCTCTTTTTCTCAAATTCTTCGCCTAAAATTTCTTTACATTCAATCGCCCCCCAATATCCTGGAAATATTGCAATTGTTTGATTGTCCTTAATTATTGGCTTTAGTCTATTAAAAATGGGTCTATGTCCAATCGCTGTCGTTGAGATTATGATAAATTCAGCTTCTTCTATTACTTCTTTTAAATCAGCTGATGCTTTCAGATGAACTTTGCCTGAAAACACCCCTTTAAGGGTAAGCCCTTTTCGGGAAATTAGATCTGCTTTTCGTGCATCTCTGCTATATAATTTCACCTCCTCGCCTCGTAAAGATAGATAACCTGCAATGGCCTGCCCTGTGTTGCCTGCACCAATGATGGCATACGACATAGAATCCCCCTATCCCAATTAAGATTATTCTTTTTAATCCGTCGTCTCATTCACATTGTTCTCATATTGCTGTATGGCTGTTACTGCTTTCTCCATTGAGTTTAATACATGCTTTTTCATCATAGCTTCAGCATTGTGTTTATCTTTCTTTATAATAAAATCCAGAATCTCTTCATGTTCAAATGATGTCTCTTTCGTATCTATAAAATGAGCGAGCCTCCTATAGCGCATTATGTGATCGTTCAGCTGCCTCAGTATTTTTACAGCTGTTTTGTTTTGGCTAAGTTCATAGAGATACGTATGAAATTGACTCCCGAAATGGCTGACATCTTCCAAGTTTTCTTCAAAAGCCGTTTGTTTGATCATGTGGGCAAAATAAGATAAATGTCTTATATCCTGTTCTGTACATTTTTCTGCTGCTTCGGCTGCGATAACACCTTCTAGCATGCTGCGGACAAGAAATAGCTCCCTTACTTCTTGTGCGGATACAGGTGCCACCTTTAGCCGCCCATTTGTCTGTCTGACAACCAATTCTTCTAATTCAAGCCTTTGCATGGCTTCACGGAGCGGGGTTCGGCTAATTTCCAGCTCTTTTGCCAATTCCTCCTCAGCAATAGACTCATTTGGCATAAATTCACACTTCAGAATCCAATTTTTGATCTCCTGATAGGCGAAATCTTTTGCTGAAATTCTTACTGGTGCTGCTTTTTGATTCAGTTCAGCCACCTCCTAAAATATAATTGTATACAGTTATATTTTAGTTCAGAATTTTCAAAATATTACTAGTGTATAGAATTACTTATGTAAAGAATTTTTATTTTTCTTCAGGGAGATTGATAAGTATGGTTACTGCATTTAAATTCCTTACGGTGGAATAAGTTTTCGGCAACAAAAAATAACATGTACGCACGTCATTTTTTCAGCTTATTCGGAAAAGACATGTTTAGCATGACAAGTATTCTTACAATCCTTGCCGTTTCGTTTCTGGCGGGGGCTGTCATAACGGGGTTTAAAGCTAAGAAAAATAGAAAAACCCCGAATAGGTCCACTTTTTTTAAAGTGTCTACTATTCGGGGTTCAGTTCATAATCCGCTAGTTGTGCCTTTTTACGCGCAAAACTTCCGATTGACCTCTTTAAGAACCGTCCCTCCGCTTCCCCTATAGTATTTTTCTGCTCTGCCTCTTGAACAGAGATCTACCCCTTATCAAATTAGCTGAACACGACAGTTAAATCTTTTTTCCTCCAGCAAATATTTTGCTATCTTTTCCCTATTTACTTCATAACCAATACCTGGGCGATCAGGAATATTAATGTATCCATTATTCACAGTTACTTCCGGGTCAATAATGTCCTCTTCCCAATACCTTGAAGACGCTGCAGTATCGCCGGGAAGGGTAAAGCCGGTTAAACTTGTCATTGCAATATTATGGGCGCGTCCAACACCAACCTCAAGCATTCCGCCACACCAAAGTGGTATATTATTTTCTAGACAAAAGTCATGAATCTTTTTTGATTCAGTTAAACCACCAACACGGCCAATCTTTAAATTGATAATTTTACAACTATTAATCCGTATAGCTTTTTTTGCATCTTCTAAAGAATGAATACTCTCATCCAGGCAAATCGGCGTTTTTATTTGAGCTTGTAATTCCGCATGATCAATAATATCATCATGTGCTAAAGGTTGTTCGATCATCATTAAGTTCAGATTATCTAATTTAGCTAAGGTTTCTACATCATTTAACGTATAAGCTGAGTTAGCATCAGCCATTAATTGAATATCAGGAAATTGGTCCCTAACCCTTTGCATAACCTCAACATCTTTACCTGGTTTAATTTTAATTTTTATCCTTTTATAGCCTTCGGTTACAAAACCATTAACTAGTGCTAATAATTCATCTATATTATCTTGGATGCCTAAACTAATGCCCACTTCTATTTGCTTCCGTTCTCCACCTAAAGCTTCCGCCAATGTGATATTTTGCTGTTTGGCGTATAAGTCCCATATTGCACTTTCAATTGTCGCTTTTGCAATATTATTTCCTCGTATATTTTTAAATCTCTCATTCACTTCATCAGGATGGTAGATAGGTGCCTCATTAAGAAGCGGAATAAGTACATCCTCGAGCATATGCCTAGTGGTTTCAACCGTTTCTTCACTATACAAAGGATAATTACCAGCGACCGATTCTCCCCAGCCACTTATATTATTTTCATCAACTACTTCAATTAAATAAATATATCGATCTAGCAGAGTGCCAAAGCTTGTGGTAAATGGATGCTTCATTCTCATCTTTAATTTTCTTAAAATTATTTCTTTAATATTCATTGGGTTCTTGCCCATTATATTTCCCCACCCTTACAAGTTTTTTGAATATGATCACGCTTGTTGTTGCAATGCTAATTTGGCTGCCTCAGCTAATATCTTTGCACCATCCATCAACACTTCATGATTAAACTCCATTTTTGGATGATGAAGTCCAGGTTGGAGATCACACCCAAGGCCCAGCATCGTTGCCTTAAGTTCTGGTCGTTTAATTGTGTAAAAATGGAAGTCATCGCCCCCCGTTGTTTGGATAGGGGGAACAAAGCATTCCGTCCCTAAAACATTCTCAATTGCTTTTTGCATTAGGGTTTGGGCCTTTTTATTTTGAACAGCAGCAGGTATATCAGAGCAAACTTGATAATCAATATCCACTTTATACATGACCTTCACTGCTTGAATAATCCCATCAATTTTTTCTTGTATCTCACTCATTAATTCATTTTCTTGCGCTCTTATATCGATACTAAATTGTGCATTCCCTGGAATAATATTTGAATTTTTTCCTCCGGCTTGGAACTTTGTCATTTTAACCGAATAAGGTACAGCCGGATTTAGATGAATTTCCTTTAACATTTTTGAAATCGTACTACCAACGTCTATTGAATTAGCACCGAGATGCGGACGTGCTGCATGAAAATCATCACCAATAATATTTCCCTCAATACAACGGACTGCACCATGTATAATTGATGATGTAGCTTGCCCATGTACTAGTTCTTGAATCGGACGTAAATGGACACCAAATAAAAATTCGGCACCATCGATGACATTTTTCTCAACCATTTTCAATGCTCCCTTGCCTTTTTCCTCAGCCGGCTGAAAGATGAAGCGTATCGTTCCATTTAATGGTTCCTTCTGGAGTAAATACATCGCTCCAATCACCATTGCCATATGCGCATCATGGCCACACGAATGATTTGCGGTAAATTCTCCATCCACTTCTTGCCACAACGCATCCATATCTGCGCGAATTGAAACGATTGGGTTCCCATTGCCAATTTCCGCAATTAATCCTGTACAATCATTAAATGTTTTAATGCGGCAACCTTCTTGTTCTAAAAGTTCCCGTAAATAGTTCGTTGTGTTCACCTCTTCCCAACTAATCTCAGGATTTTCATGAAGATAGTTGAAGATCAATCCCATTTTTTCATTAAGCAAATCCACTGTGTATGGAATCACTTTAACTCCTCCTAATCGAAAATTCCCTTTATATAAATTGGGAATCTTAAGATTTTCACTACATTTAGTACATTAAATCTCTTTTTCTAAAACTTAAAGCTGACTAGTTTTTACTATCTTTATTACCTATACTTAATTTTATTGTTTTTCAAAAACATAATAATTTAAGCCAGTCTCCGGTCGAATAACCCCGACAAGAGAATAACCAGCTTTAAATGCCGACATCATGATCTCTCTTGTTATGATTCTCCATTCTTTTACCAATTCAGTGTTTATTTCTTTTATACGCTGAATTTCCTTTGGAATGGCTAAAAGAAATCCCTGTTCATCTTGAATTTCAAAGCTTGTTTCAGGTATGGGTGCATTTTCTGAACCCGTCCAATGAAGGATCGAGCGATATGTATGCCAAAAATTTTCGACTTTTTTCTTGATACCTAATGCCTGATTCACCCGACCGGAATCAAGATTCCATTCGAGTAATAAACGGTCGGATCGGATGCCATTATTAATTTTGTCTGTCATGGTTCCATAGTAATCAGGAAGATATGTATTTACGACTCCACCTAATTTATTAAGATTCAAATACCCATTACGAATTTCCAGCGGATCAACCGTCCATTTTATTTGATCATATCCATAGTCAAGCGCCCACTGTCTTTGTGCAAGTTTTAATTGTTTCCCAATTCCGGCATTACGGTAATCTGGGTGAATCGCTAACATATGTGAATAGATAAATGGTTTTCGTTTTCGGTCCATCCCAGGAAACCCATAGCAAAACCCTACTATTTTATCACTGTTTTTCTCAATAGCTGCAATAGCATTTCCACCACTATTGATTGTTGCAACCATCAGTGGAATTGGTATAACACCATCTTCCCCCCAAACCAATGATTGAATATCAGCAATTCCCGTTAATTCACTACTGTCATCAATATATTTATATGTAAATTCCAGACTCATAAATTCGTCTCCTTAGCCGCAAAGTTAAAACAGCGTAACATCGTACTTTTTCCAGATCCACTCACCCCAACTAATACAACCGCTTCTAGACATGTTTATGAAATTGTTCTGATATTAAGAGAAAAATAGGATTTATATATACTGTCCACTGTAAGGTAGTAACGCTCAAGCACTACTACATCCCGTCCCCTACACAGCCAACAAAACCCCTTCCTCCTGTTCCAACATCTCTATAGTCGCCTTGCGAATCAGTTCCGGCAAAACATGGAATGTGTATGGCTTATAGACTCGTTCAGTCCATTTATGCCCGTCTTTTCCATAAACACCGATATTGATGGAAGGAATATTGAGCTGCCGTATACAGTCCACTGGAACAGGATAAATGGACTCCCACTCCGGCAGATTATGAAGCAAGGCGCTAAGCTCCTCATTTGTTTCATGTAATGAAAGGAAGCTCCCATCTGCTAAATAAGGGAAGAATTTTTTCAGAGCAAATTTCTCGCCTGTCTCCTGCTCCGTTATTGTTAATACTTTCTCTATAGACCTTAATAAAGAGGCATCTCTCTCATTTCCTTCATTTAAATAGTTATGTAGCAAATACGGCGGTGCGAAGAAAATGATCACCCTTGGTTTTTTCTCAGGATCTAAATTCTGCAATTCTTCCACAATTCTAAAGCAAAGCTCCCTTGCTTCCATCTCTGTATTGGCTTGTTGAACTTTTCTCGCTGTTTCAAACACCGGAATGCCCTTATCCTGTAACTCCTTCATAAAGTCAGCCAAATTGGTTACTTCTACATACCATGAAAGCTCCTTTCCCGGCAAACCTGTTCTGCTTAGAAACGCTTGATACTGCTTATAAAAATGATACTGTGCATCTAAGCAAGCTTCCTTAGCGATTGCCGTCAGCTTTTCAAGCACTTCTTTTGGAGTGGATTCATATAGGAAATAATTAAAATACAGATAGCTGCTTGTAGCCGTTTGAACCGTATAAAATTCTTTATTATCCCTCTGCTGCAAGCATGTTGGAGGAAGAGTCAATTCTCCTTCAATATTTTCCGCTAGATCCATATTATTATGGATTCGGCGCGTGATTTCGGCTGCAATAAAGTTTGGGTCAAGGCTTGATAATGTGTCCCCCACATGTGATTCACGGCCATAAATATAGAAGCTAGGCAGAACTTTACCAGCAGCTCCTGTATAAATGTAGCGGTGCGGGTCTCCATCATAAAGAGGGGTAATGAAATCATCATTAATAGCCGATACATAGGCTAAACCAAGTTCGTCCTGCAAACGTTTTAATTCTGAAATAGCGGATAGAACTCCTTTGTGTTGGCTCTCTTCATCAGGATTAAACATCAATAGAATATTCCCCGAAAGCCCTTCCAAATGTTCCGTAAAATAAAGAACATTTGCTAGATGAACAGCTGCTCCGCTTTTCATATCAACTGACCCTCTACCAAACAGCCAGTACCCAGATTGAGCATCTGCTTGTACTTCCTTGTCGATTTCATAGGTTTTAAAAAACGCTTCTAAAACATCTGGGTTCAAAGCGTTTGATTTTAAATGTCCAAAATCTTCGATTCCTACCGTATCAATATGGGAATGAAAGATAATCGTTTTATTGGATGCACACTGTCCCTTAACTAAAGCAAAGATATTTTTCCTGCCAACCGAATCATTCGGTACAGCTTGTTCCCAAACCAAATGCGGATTTTCCTGAAAGTACGGGAAGCTCTGTAAGATTCCTTTAAGCGTATCTGCTATTTTGGCTTCACCCTCCGTTCCGTTAACAGTTTCAATTCCAACTAAATGCCGTGTGATCCATTCCACTTGTGCAGGAATTTCCATTGTTTTAAGTTGACGATACATCACAATCACTCCTTATTTTTATCACTTTCCACATTACGGAATCATTTTCTATTTTTATTATCTACCTAAAATATAAGCCATTCTGGCCATTTTGTCATCCATTTTTATAATCATTTTTCTAAAAAAGGTATCCTTAGAAAAAAAAGGCAATGAGTCATCCAAAGTGGTCCTACGGCACCACTTTCGCTTATAAATAAAGAATTTTCCCAACAAAAAAATCCCTTTAGCAAAACGCTAAGGGATTCTCTCATATTCACTTTTCATGTACTAATGAAACTTCCCAATCTTTAAGGAAATTTCTTGAGCCGCATATTTTACTTTTTCGATCAAAAGAGGTAGTCGATCCTTAGTAAAACGGAAGCTTGGGGCATTTATACTTACTGAAGCTAACACCTTGTCTGCATATCCAAAGACGGGAGCTGATACAGAAGCAGTTCCTTTTGTCCGTTCACCCTCACTAATAGCATAACCAGCAGAGGTGATTTCGGCAATTTGCAGCCGCAATTCCTCCCTCTTTTCAACTGGAAGTTCCTGCTTATTGAAAATTTGATCTCTTTCATCCTCTTTAAGAAAAGATAATATCGCTTTATTGGGCGCACCAATTGTTAACGGAATACGAGTACCAAGTGTTTCAGCAATACGAACCTTTTGCGGACTATCAACAATTTCAATCGTTATCCCATGGGATCCGTCCTGAATATTTAAATAAATGCTTTCTTCCACATCCATTGCTAAATTCTCCATTATCGGACGGGCCGCCGTACGAAAATCGATGCTGTCTAGTACCTGTAACCCAATCTGCATCCATAGGAAACCTACTCGATAATATTTTGTTCCAGGATTTTGCATCACAAGTCCATGTTCCATTAACGAACTTAGCAAGCGGTGGATCGTACTTACTGCAAGGTCTGTTTGTTCTGCTAATTCGGTTATACCCCACTCCCGTTTATGTGGATTAGAAATTAAAATTTGAATAATATGCATCGCACGATCGATTGCTTGAATCATTGCAAAATCCCCTATACTAATAAAATTGTGAAAATAATTATATTTTATTATAAGTATATTAAGCGAATGATTCAATTTGAAATACTCAACTATTGAGCCATTTTCTTTGGATTCTCAGATTCTTTATCTTTCTTTTTATAAAAACGCTGAAAATAATCTTGTGTTATTACCCTAACTTCCTTATTTAATAATAAAAGGGCTAAAACATTTGGCACAATAACAAAGGCCAGCAACAGATCTAAGAATTGCCAAATTAACTTAAGTCCGCCAATAGCCCCAACAAAAATCGCTGCAACATATACCAATCTCATTACTTTAGAAAACTTTGTTCCAAATAAGTATTCCGCTTGCTTCTCCCCATAATAAATAATCACGACAACCGTTGAAAGGACGAACATAAACAAAGATAGTGACATGAAAATACCTGCCAGACTATCACCAAATACTTGTCCCCATGCGTCCGTAACCATTGTTGAAGCCTGTCCTGCCTCAACCTCCGTCCATGTTCCCGAACCTAACACAACAATTGCCGTCATCGTACAAATAATCAGCGTGTCCACGACCACTTCAAAAATTCCCCAAAATCCTTGCTTAGCAGGATGATCAATTTTCGCTGTTGCATGGGCAATCGGTGCAGTCCCCATCCCAGATTCATTGGAATAGATCCCTCTTGCTAATCCCCATCGGATGGCTGCAGCTACCCCAGCTCCGGCAAATCCACCTGCTGCTGAGATTGGGGTGAAAGCATATTCAATTATCATCATAAATACAGAAGGAATCATCGAAGCATTTGAGAAAATAACAATAAGTGAGCCAATAAGGTAAACACCGACCATGAACGGAATCAACCTTTCAGTCACTTTTCCAATACGAGTAATCCCGCCATAAACAATCACACCAATAAGGACCATTACAAGAAAACCTGTAACGGCTGGATGAACATTAAACGCACCTTGAATGGTTGTTGCCAAAGAGTTGGATTGGACCATTGTACTTGCAACAATTTCGATCATTAGGGCAAAGGCGAAAAACATGGCTAACGGCTTCCAGCCCAGACCTTTATCAATATAGTACATCGGTCCGCCGACCCATTCGCCTTCTTTATTTTTTTCACGGTATTTAACCCCTAATACAACTTCCGAATATTTCGCCGCCATCCCAATTAAGGAAACCACCCACATCCAAAAAATCGATCCAGGTCCGCCGAAAGCAATCGCAACCGGTACACCAATAATATTCGCAGCACCAACCGTCGATGCTAATGCAGAAGTCGCTGCTTGGAAAGGTGTCAGCGAACCTTCAGATGAATCTGGTTTGCTCAAAATTTTTCCAAAAGTTTGTTTCATTATATGTGGAAAATATCTAAACTGGAAAAACCCTAATCGAATGGTAAGGAATACACCGCCCCCTAGTAATAGGAGTATCATTGGCAATCCCCAGATAACACCAGTAACCTTCCCAATCCAAGCTATAAAGTTGTCCATTCATTCTCCCCCTCTAATATTTACACTTTTAAGATAACGCTTACATTTCTGTTCTAATTAAATATATATTTCGTTAACAACTCCCTCACACCCATTTTCCATAATACGGAATAGCTTTCTGATTTCATTTTCTATTATAATTTACAATTATAAAACTTGTCTATTGTTTTCGAAATTTCAGAATAACTGAAAACACAGTAAGATCCTTATTGAAATTAACGGTTCAGGTGTAAAATTTCTAGATACCTGCAATTAATCTTTAAATCTTGGACATACTGATACTAGCTAGCTCTACAAAAGGGACGTGATCAGTATGGAAAAACAAAATTTGTTCAAATGGAAGCATTATAATCTGTGCTTCTGCTTTTTCTAGTTTTTTTTCAGCTGAAAGCTGTTTAGAAGTACGGGTTTTTAAGCTAAGAGAAATAGAAAAACCCCGAATAGGTCCACTTTTTTAAAGTGTCTACTATTCGGGGTTCAGTTCATACTCACCTCCGAGCCTTTCTTTTTCAAATCAAAATATCATTCTATAAAATACATTTTTCCGTTCACTTCAAGGGACACTGATGATTGTTTCATTTCTTCCTTTAAAGCCCTGGCATAGTCAACTACCTGCTTAATCTTTTTCTTGTCGAGATCTTCAGCAAAGCTGTACACAATGGTAACTTTCTCCTTTACAAGCTGCTCATCGTCTGATAGCCATGCTCCTGTTCCATCAACAGCAGTTGCCCCTCCAAACATTCCGGAGAATTTTTCTAAAGTTTTATTCACATATGGAGTATTATCAATTGGCTGATCAACGTCATAGGTGGATGGTACATAAATTTTTACCACGTCTTCAAGATAATATTGCCCTTTTAAGGCGGAAGGGTGCTTACCGCTCGCTGCTTCTGGCTGCCCCGTAGCATATACAGCACTACCCAATAAGCAAATGAACAGGATTAGAGGCATAATCCAAAAGGCAAATCGTTTCCTTTCCAACACTGACACTCCTTTGTTTGTAAGTTCCTGCCGAAACAACGGTGCATTCCTCTAAATGATTATAGCTTCTGCTTTAGAACAAAACATGGTATATTTTTACTTATTTTCTTAAATTTTACGGATTTAAGTGTATATCCTTTTAACTAATTTACTCCGGCCGCTATAAAGGAATTGAATAAAAAAGGGAATGACGCGGTCTATACACGCCATTCCCTATTTTTCAGCCCTTAAGTTTTTTGTTATATCCTTTATCCCCATATGGCTTCAGCTCCTCCAGCCACTTTTCTTCCAGCTTCTCCAGGGCTTCCTTCTCATTGAAATACGGATCGTCTTTCTTTTTCAGCTTCTCCAGAATGTCAAAGGCAAATGCTTCTTTCCCGTATTGATTCCACTCTGCCTGCAGCTCCCGGTTAGGCATGTAGCCGTTTGTTTCAAGTGAAAATCTTACGCCATTTAAGCTTTTTAAATTATTCGTGCTTCCAATAAAAATTTTGTTGTTCACTTTATTCTTTATTTGATAAACCCCTGCTTCAATGGGCGTTTCTTTGAACTGCTGTTTTAATTCTCTTTTGCGTTCCATGGTAATCCCCCGTTTTTCTATTTTTTAAGCCAATACTCGCTTCCATCCAGCTTTCGATCCAAAAATCCATAATCGATCAAATATCTTCTGATCAGAGCATAATCCTCATAAAAGCCTTTCAGTGCCTGATTTAACTCTTTCTCGCCATATGTGCGGTCAGGCTGCAGCTGGCCGGCAATCTCCCGCAGAACGATCAGTCTTTGCTTCTCTCGTGGCGGAAACTTCACGATGGGATTATCGGTTCCTTCAGGAAAGTATTTTTTGAGAATCTTCTCCTGTTCTTCTTGTGTAATGTTGTAGCGGTCATCCACCATTGTGGCTGTTTTATGAACTGGCAGGAAAGCTGGTGCGTATTCATCCTTTTCCTTCAGCAATTCCATGATGGCCAAAAAGGTCTTGGCCTGCCGTTCTTTTTCTTTTAAGGCAAAGCGGTGATGGCGAATGGTCGAAGTACTCCCCATGTCCAGTTCTTTCTGAATATCCTTATCGCTTTTTCCCTGATAAAAAAGCTGCAGAAGACTCTTTTGATGTTCAGTAAGCCCTGTAAGCTTTTTATCCATGGAAAGCAAATAATCGAACACCGAGTTATGCGCCGTTTCAATATGAATGCGCATATACCTTTCTGCTTCGTATAATCTATTTTTATAAGGATATACAATCCCTTTTTCCGTCTTCTCCCCGCATAGCAGACATGTAAATGAATCCTTTTCTTCAATATACCCCTGCTTTAGTTCCTCCAATGAAGCGTCCCAGAAAAGATTTGATAATTCCATCAGCCAAAACACATCCTAATTATAAAAATAAACAAATTACCATATTGTTTGCTTAATAATAAACATATTAAACCAAAGTTTAAGTTTAGTCAATCAAAATACAAACACATATTATATATGTTTATTTATTAACAAACAAACCAAATTAAAGTTTATATCTTCAGACTTGATCGCAGCCAAACTATAAAAGACCTCCTATTGAAGAAGGTCTTTTCGTTATTAACTCCTGTTCCCTCAGGGGATTTTAACTCCCTTTATTTTCAAAGTCCCTATAATGAATAATCTCAGAAAGAATCTTACATCCATTTGCTTTCTCAAACTCCGTTCTGGCTTCATCCTTGTTGTCATACTCAAACATTCTGACTCTGTCATGTAAAAAAAGAGTTAAAACCCACAAATCAAATACCTCCCTGGTTACAAAGATACCCGAAGAATGCGCACTTGCCCGGATCGCTAACCCCCATAAAGTTTAAGTGTCTGCAGCGGAAATAATCACCTCAGCCGTTTTTGCAAAGCTTATAGGAGTGAGAGGATCGTGTTCATTTTAAAAAGAGATTAAACGCGATAGTAATCAGCCAGCCAAGGGCAAATGCAAGAGATAAATATGTACCAGCGTAAAGTAAAACCTCCATCATAATTTCTCCCCAAATGATTTTGACTTGGATTTTTCTTTTTAGATGGGTTTATTCTCGCTGCAAAGGATTGCCAAAACGTATTAAAACCAAAAGCACTAGCAGTATTCATCCCCCTTCCTCTTAAAATAATGCCATTATATCAAGTTAATCTTAAAAAAATGTCGAACAATCGGACCTTCACCGATTTGTAAATAGAGTGTTAACTTCCTTTAATAAAACTAATTTTTGTATTATAACTGAAAGACAGTTTTCTATTTTTCCACATCCGTTGATTAAAGATTTAAATAGATAAAAGCCTATCTCTGGAATAGGCTTTTAATAATATTTCATTCCTTTTTCTTTCCATTCATCCATCCATGAAAGGAAGCGATCAACCCAATAAATAGGCAGTATCCCACGAAGGTATAAAGATGATGCCAATTTTCTGCATGGACAAACAATCCTGCACCCTCTGCCATTTTTTCCATTGCTGCCATCGCTAAACTGATGGCCAATACGAAAATCCCCCGTAACCAGCCCTTCAATCTTTGCATGATTTTTAATAGAGGAATTACTGAGATCGGAAGCACTGCCAGTGTGAACAAAATATTGATGGAAAATACGGATGGCAGCGGACGAATCGGAAAGGCATAAAGCTGTTTGCCGATAAAATATAGATCTAAGTACGTGCCCAATAACGATGCCAATAGCATGGCTGGCAAATAGGCTCTAATTCCAAACTGCCTTTTTTGCAAGGGCTGCGAGTTCGAGCCTTTCAAGTGTTTTACAGTATGCATGCTGGATCTCCCCATTAATCATATCGTCTAATTCCAGGAAATACTCCATTACGTGATCATCTTCAAACCAATCCCCTAATTCTGCTTCATTCTGGCTCACATTTTTCCAGGCAGTTTCAAGGCTTGGGCTATAAATTCTTCTTCCCCCCGGCCGGAGTTGACAAGACTTTAATTGAAACTGATATTGCTCGCCCGGAAGCCCTTCATGGACATCATTAAAAATATGCGGCCAATAATCCTTCCTGGAGCCAGTATGTGAGTGTACATTCGCCCATTGTTCCGTTAGGGCCAGCACATCTTTATTCTTAAACAAGACATCGTACAGCCTTTTTCCTAATAGGATCCGCTCATGCAGCGATTCAAAATGATTCAATGTCTGGCCCTTCATATGGATAACGCCATTCTTTTCATAAGGAAAAAGGATGTGATTCAAGGACAGCAGCTCCTGCAGCTTAAATTCAAGCTTATGAAAAACCTCATGTTTATATTGCGGATTTTGAATCACTCTTTTTTCTAAATAGCTTTGTTCATTTATGATAAGGGCAATTGTGAGAATGTAAGGATCGGGCTTGCTCCAAAAACGGCTCCAGACCGTTTCCATGAAGACGGAAATATTGAGGAAGGGAAATAGGGAAAAGAATGGCTTGTTTCTTTTCAAACTTTCCCGATAAATTAAGAATTGCGGGTAGGCATCTTGAAAAATGAGCCAATTCCCTCTTTCCAGAAAGGAAAAGAATGAGTGCTTTTCACGTTCCGATAATAATCGGGACAGAATCTCCCCTTTTAAATCGGTCATATTCCAGCCGCCATTGCGGGAAACCATATGCCCCAATAAGGCCCAATGGATTTCCGGATGCTGCCGGTAGAAATCAGAATAGGCTTTTGTTCTGGTGACATTATTTAGATTCCATTCCCTTGTCTCCCGTTTAATCTGGCTGAGAACCCCCTTCTCCTCATCTGAAAGACTTTTCGGTTTTTGAATTCTTGCCCTTTTCTTTAATTCTTCTTTTAACCAGCCGTTTGGGGATTTCATTTGTTTTTTTTGAATAAAGATGGCCATCCCCCCCTCCTATGAATTCTCTTTCATCCATATGAATATGTATTTAAAGGATCAATTTTGACTTAAGAGGAAGGTGCATGAATGAACGATACCGTTTCTGGCATTAACTATCTCATCGCTGCATTAAGAAAAGACCAGACTCATGATGGTTCTTGGAATTATCCTTTTGAAACAGGCATTTCAACAGATGCTTATATGATCATTTTATTAAGGACATTGGAGATACATGATGAAAAATTAATTCAGGGGCTGGCTGCAAGGATCATAAGCAAACAAGAAGAAAATGGCGCCTGGAAGATTTTCGAGGATGAAAAGGATGGAAATGCAACCGCCACTCTGGAGGCTTATTACGGGCTATTATATTCAGGCTTCATTCAAAGGGAAAATCCCAGGATGAAAGCTGCCAGGAAATTTATTCTTGAGCATGGCGGAATGGAGAGTGTGAATGTTTTTACAAAAATTATGCTTTCCTCTACTGGACAGTATCCATGGCCAGAATCCTTTCCGATTCCTGTGGAGATTATGCTTATGCCTCTTTCGTTTCCTTTTAACTTTTATCAGTTTTCCGTGTATGGGCGTGTGAATCTGGCTCCGATTCTGATTCTGGCAGAGAAAAAGTTCAGCATTAAAACGAAAAATAGCCCTGACCTTTCAGACTTGCTATTAACAAGAACCGGTGAAGTCCAATGGGATATCCAGCCAGAATACAGATCATTATTATCATTCATCAAAGAAGGCGCTGAAGATCTAATAGGACTGCCTAAACAGCTTCACTCATTGGCTATGGACCGGGCGAAAAAATATATGCTCGAGCGCATTGAGCCGGATGGGACGTTTTACAGTTATTTCAGCTCTACCTTTTTAATGATTTTTGCACTCTTATCTCTTGGTTATTCCAAGGATGATCCGGTTATAAAAAAAGCTGTAGCAGGACTGAAATCGCTCAGGACTGATATAGACGGCCTCCCTCATATGCAATACGCAAACGCCAGTGTATGGAATACATCGCTCATCAGCACCGCGCTCCAATTAGCCGGTCTTTCTCCTGATGACCCTGCCGTTAGAAAGGCAAACGCCTATTTGCTGGAACGCCAGCAAGATCAATTTGGGGATTGGGTCATTCATAACCCGAATTCATTGCCTGGCGGATGGGGATTCTCCGATGTGAATACCCGTAATCCTGATATAGACGATACAACCGCTTCGTTGCGAGCGATTGGCAGAACCGTAGAGGGCAGTCCAATCAACCAGGATGCCTGGGACCGGGGCATCCATTGGCTATTATCCATGCAAAATGATGATGGGGGATGGCCCTCCTTTGAAAGAAACACCGAAAATCCATTGCTTGACTTCCTGCCGATTGAAAAGGGTGAATATATGTTTGGTGACCCAACCTCAGCCGACCTGACCGGGAGGACGCTGGAGTTTTTGGGGAACTATACAAATCTGCCTGATCATGACCCTGCATTCAAAAACGCCATTAACTGGCTGTTGAACAACCAGGAACAAAATGGGTCATGGTATGGCAGATGGGGCATTTGTTATATATATGGCACGTGGGCAGCCGTAACAGGGCTTATTGCGGCTGGCCTGTCAACAAACCATTCTACTATCCGAAAGGCTGCTGATTGGCTGTATAGCATTCAAAACGAAGATGGCGGCTGGGGGGAATCCTGTCTGAGCGACAGCCACAAGACATATGTCCCCTTGAATGCCAGTACATTGACAGACACTGCATGGGCGCTTGATGCTTTAATTGCAGCGGAAGACCAGCCGACTGAAGGAATCCAGAAAGGAATTGATTACCTGCTGAACTCTATCGATAAAAATGATTGGACAACAGCTTATCCAAAAGGGCAGGCAATGGCAGGAAGCTTCTATATCCATTATCATAGCTATCGGTTTATCTTTCCGCTGATGGCTTTGGCTCATTTTCATTGGAAGTTCGGGCAATGATATAAGCCAGAGGAAAATTTAGTCATGCCTTCTTTTAGATTTCAGGCAAAAAAAGGCGCCTGCCTAATAACAGCTGGCGCCTTATAGATAGATCGTTATTTTGAGAGTGGCATAACTTTAACTGCTACTTTTACACTGCTTCATGAGTTTTGGGCGTTAATCCGCTTTTTTAACGACGATTTTTCTTTTACACTTCTCATGTTGGTCGCGAACCGGGGACTTTAACGACCATCTCTTCACTGTTACATGATTTTTGGGCGTTAATCCGCTTCTTTAACGACGATTTTTCTTTTACACTCCCCATTATGGTCGCGAATCGGGGACTTTAACGACCATTTCTTCACTGTTACATGATTTTTGGGCGTTAATCCGCTTCTTTAGCGACAATTTTTCTTTTACACTCCTCATTATGGTCGCGAATCGGGGACTTTAACGACCAATTCTTCACTGCTTCATGATTTTTGGGCGTTAATCCGCTTCTTTAGCGACGATTTTTCTTTTCCACTTCTCATGATGGTCGCTAAGCGGGGACTTTAACGACCATTTCTTCACTGTTACATGATTTTTGGGCGTTAATCCGCTTCTTTAGCGACGATTTTTCTTTTCCACTTCTCATGATGGTCACTAATCGGGACAATTAATTTATTGCCGGCAGAATCAGCTTCTAGCCTAGCTAATCAAATTCCCCCTCAGCCATGGACGCGCCCGATAAAAACCAATCGGGATTTGGATTAGGCTTGTAACTCCTTGTGATTCCATTCTGTAAATTCCATCACACATTTTCGCATCAAATCCGAGAAGCGGATGCCCGCCCATCCCAAGGGCTGTCGCAGCTATAAGTAACCTCTGTACAAGCATGCCCGCTTCCATTTGCTGGATGCGATAGCCCCTGTAGCCCAGTGCAGATTTATAGAATTCCTTATCCCCTGCTACATGCAGACAGAGCGGGACCTGGAACAGATTCACATTACCGGCAGGCATTCCGTATTGAAGCGCAAGCCGATGGTCTCCGGGATTTAGCTCCCGCAGCAAATGAGCACCACTGTCATAATAATAAGCGCCATCCGGAATACCTTCTACATTATTCAAACAAACATATAGCTTGACACGTGACTTGCGCTTATTAAGTACCATATCTAAATCGTTCCTGTAAGAGCAGGAAGCGGTCGCCTCCTGCAGCAGAGCTGCCAGCTGCTGTCCGCTAACTTTTCCTAAAACGAAATCCATGTCCGGTGAAAATCGATTTCGGCTCACTGCCGCCAGATCATAAGATAACCTTTCTGCAAAAGGCAGAGCCACCGCCTGACCCTCACAATGGCTCTCTTCAGCTAAGATTTGCTGAAACAATGCAGTTGATTCCAGCATGGACGCTTCATTGATGCTTTTTAACATCGGAAATTCTTTCACTGTTTGTGACCTGACGCAGTAATTATTCTCAATCGAAGGCACTTCTCTGCATAAATCGGAGGCATTAATCATCCCGTCTTTGCTGCTTCTGTTCGTAACCCAGGTAGTCGGTTCAACCGACAGCGGGATAACGGCGTATACACTCTCCTCCTGCTCAGGCAGCCCAAGTAAATGGTTAAGGGCACGATCCAGAAATTGAGAATACACACCAGCTGCAAAACCAAATCTCTTCGAAACCTCCAGCAATTGACCAATCATCACACCTGCATCCAGTCCCTGCAGACGATAAGCAAAGTTATTGTATTTAAAAAAGTTTTTCCAAAACATGGTTGTCACAAAAACAGTGCCAAAACAGGCGGACACTTCACAGCGATTGCCAAGAGCACGGGCTACATATGAATCAAAATTGCCTTCACGCAGCAGGACCAGGCGGTGGTGCAGCACATCATAATGGTACATCCCCTCCGGCAAATCATCCATTTTCAGATAGATGTATAATTCGTTAGGATACAATGCTCCTCCAGAAGGAACAGGCCGCCGAAACGACTGCATAAATGGATCCGCTTGTTCATCGGAATCAAATGGAGAGACAGACTGGCAAAATTGATTAAGTCCGAATACATACCAGAGAAAATGACCGACTCTCCGAAGGTCTGGCTTTGCCGGTGCCTCCCATTCTTCAAGTGAAAGGGGAACTTCCAGCGACAGTGGAACAACTGGCAAGCCGCGGTAAAGCTTATACGCTAGCGGTGCATCTTCCCAATCCACTTCCGAATTTGGCGGGCTTATCTGGTCTATATCAAAATGCAGGTTATGCAGAAATGTATCTAGATTCATGCTTTTACCTCCCAGTCAGCCTTATGGAAATGGATGTGGATGTGGATTAAGCTGTTCAAATGTAAGCGGTTCATTTGCATACCCTAGTTTCATTGGGACCTTTAAAACTCTCTCAAGCCCCGCTACACGTGTGAGGTGGTGTCCAAATGTCATTGGCAGCATACCTGGAATCAGCACTTTGACACAATGCAATCCGCTGCTTTTAATCTCCGGCGTCGTCTGATCCACCACTATTACATCAAGTTTTTGCCGGTGTAATGCCTGAATAATGTCCCGCAGATCTTCTGTCAGGTCTGTATGTCCCCCCTCCCACTTGAACTCCTCGGAAAAAGTTCGGAGCGGACGATTTTCATCCAGCAAAAACTTTAGGCGCTCTTCCGCTTGCGGTAAACCGTAAAGCATCCCATGATCATCCATTTTCCCGACGAGGGAAGAATCCTGCAGCATTCTCAAAAATTCCTTCTTGTTTTCTTCGAATTTATCGTCTAGTGTCCCCATCATTCCAGCTAACTCATGAACTGCACTTTTTATCGCCCGTAACGGGTCAAGATGAGCACCTGCAGCACAAATGATATTCAATCCTTTTTTCTTCCTGTTTTTCGCCATCGCCCAAACACTTGGAATTCCGTGCTCCATTGTCGCGTTATACAAATACAGATCATATCCCGCTGCTGTCTTCACCCGTTCAATCATTAACTGCAATTCCTTGTCTTTTGAGGAATAAGGATCAAGACGCGGAAGGGACAGCTGTCCGTACCATGTCATCAGGAATGAATCACGCTCCACCACTTCTAAAATACCGTAGAAAATCGCCTCTTCCAGGCTTCCGCCCAATGCGCATCCGTTGGACGTTTCATAGACATATCCATTCCCGCAGCCCAAGCTGTAATAAGCAAGCAGCTCAGGAACTAAAATCGGGCGCTCCTCCAAAAACGAATATCCCCATACCCAATTAATAGGGGTGTCAGGATCAAATTTTTTAAATGGAAAATCCGGCCGTGCATACTGTTCATCCGCATGCACACCTGCTTTTAAAGGATTAAGAGCCCGATCTTCCAGGTTGCGGTAACTGTCATAGACTGCTGTCCGCTTTCCACGGGGCGTTATGCCACAGGAACGCTCAAGCCCTTCCAAAATTGCTGTCAACTCGCTCACCTTATAGGAATGAGTGCGGCCTGCTACGCCTTCGTCCCCTCTAAACAATGGAAGGTTTACTACTACATCAGCAAACGGTGGTGTGAAATCATACATTTTACCATTAAATAATCCAGTCCGCGGATCCAGATAATTTTTGACGAGAGTTTGATCAAAATCCTCCAATGAGCGGCAGCGGTAACTGTCTGCGCTTATTTTCGGACTTGGCTTCAAGGAAATTCGGGCACCTTCCTGTGAATCCTTAGGCAAGGAACTGCAGATTGGGCACAATGAATCCGGTAAAATGAGGTGGCATGAGGTTTTAAGTGTTTTCAGGCTGACCAAAAACATTCGCACTTCCAAGTCATCCAAGCTGCCCTCCAGGATCCTTTGCACCTCGGACACAAGCAGGTAAGACATCTGTAAAAGTCCCGTGCGAGATGCCCATGCGTCACGCATTAATCCGCTGCTCTCTTCCAATCTCTGCTGCAGTTCCCACATCTCATCCCTGTCACGCCCTGCCAAGAATTTCCGCATGTCCGCACACTGTGAGCATCCCGGCGTGGACGGGTAAACTAATGGGCCAATCACACCTTCTCCAAATGATACAAACCCCCGAAGCCAGGGAATTCCTGATGATCGTGACACCTCTTCCGCCTTTTTATGAACGGCAGGCATCCAAGTATCGTGAAGCACAAGAATCAAATCAGTCCCATCCGGCAGTTCTGACCCGAAATTCTTATGACGAACTACCTTATATTTGGCGGGCAGATCTTTGCATACGCTGTCCGCCAGCAGTCCTTCCCCGACAACTACCACGACAGCATTCACTGAGCTTCCTCCTCCCGTATGAACACCCCAAACACCCCGGCCAGACTCTCTTTCAAAAATGGTTCGAAAGAATATTCACAGACTAGGAGCTGCCTGCTGTTCTCTTCCAGCACCTGTCTGGCAGACAGCAAAAGCTGGGATTGTTCCTTCTCTTCACATGCAGGAATGTCAAGATATTGAGGCTCCTTTTCTTCCAGAAGCACAGTTGATACTTCCAGCGCTGATGCCTTGTGACTGCCCATGTGGTTTTGCACCTGTATAATTGCATGCTGCAGCGCTTTCCTCAGAGCTAATGTTATATTAAAGCCAACACTGCCAAACCAGCGATCGTTCGTACCAACCCAGACCACAGGGAAGCCGGACACTTCCTCACCCTTGCAGATTTTCGGTGCTCCCTGCATCGTTGTCAATGCGTCCAAATAGTACCTGCAGCGTTCATCATCTACATCACTCAAATGAAGCGGGACAACTGCTATCTGAACCGCTTGACTCTTAGCCATTTCCTCTTCCAAACACCTATCCAGCCCGCGTAAAACTCCTTCTGCAAATGTTTCCCCTGCTCCCACGCCAACAAATTCCTGCGAATTTACGATATCCCCATCCATTTCGCCATGTGGAAAATGGGCCGCAGCCAGCTGCCCAGCCATTCTTGAGACATATGCTTCTATCCCAGTCAGCCCCGCTTCCCGGCGTGCCTCCTCATGCCTCAAATCGGTGCAGACAATGTTCGGCAGCAGCTCTGCCGGTCCCATCGACAATGGATCGACTGGCTGAACCTCGCACTGTGCTAATGGAAGCTGCTCTAAATCTCCCTCCTCCCATTTATGAAAAATCCCTGATTCCTTGGATGTCAATTGGCTGAAAAAGAGAAACAAACTGTCCGGCTTACTTTTTCCGGAATTCTGTTCAATCCTCCGCTCAACATCTTGAATCCATTTCACAGCTGTATTTCCGGTCAATATCGGATGAGGCAGGTAGGAATGCCAATTACCTTCCAGCGTCTCCAGATTAATCAGGAAAAACTGATTTCTCTCTTCTGCACTGATCAATCCAGTAACTTCTTTAAACAGTTCAAACACGATCAAATTAGCCAGCATGGCTTCTGCCGTGGAGGAGATGGTGTGCAATTGCTTGTCTTCGAAAAATACGGATTGATGTACGCGATGCCAAGCTGACTCCCAGCACCCTTCTGATTCCGGATGCACGAGCGGACCTGCCAGACCAGCCTGATTATGGAATATAGCAGGAAGAAACATCTTCTTCTCTTTCCTGCAAGCGGCATGTATAACCCGCAGTTCCTCTACATCGCCCGCTGCCGACACATATAATATTGAATCATACGGCTGAATCAATTCCTCCCAGGAACGATCTTCTTTTTTCTGATGAGTTACCTCCTCTAATGAGACCTCGGGATCGGATTGACGGGCATGTTCTATAATTTCCTTCAACCTTTGTCTATTGGTGGGTTCCGGGTCTGTAATTAACATATTTACTTTAGGCAACCCGGACTCAATCAGCGAAGAAACCAGAGAAACAAAAAAAGGGCCCGATCCTGCTGCCAGTACTTTTTCCTGACGATATGCCTGAAATCGGAAAGCAGCCGAATCGCCGAAACTTTCCAGGAAATCGATTTGAGAAGCAAACTTTTTAAGAACATGTTCTTGCAATTGATGCGGCTGTTCCTGGCTTACATCCCGAACAAAGCCATTTTTATACAGGACTTCTGCAATTTCATACACCCGATCGCTATGTGGACCCGGCAAACCTGCTGTCAAATCCCCCAGTGAATATTCACCATTAAACATCGGCATCAGCTTTTGAACCCACTGATCGATCATACTGCCTTCCATGTGGAAGGAGCTTGCATTGTTCCGAAAATACACACCCTTGGTTGGATCAGGGAGATAAAACGTATCCCTTTTCACTTTCAGCCGCATAGAAGGGATTAAATTTTTCATTTCGCTCCTCCTTACCCGTGAACTATTCCTATTTATGATTCATACCTTCCTCTATAATCCTATGTACCGGAATTTGTCTCATATGTCTCCCTTTAGAAGAAAAGCCCCTGCATACAGCTGCAGGGACTTTCTTTTTGATGGTCCAGTTGGTTTTTTTATAAAAATGTCTTTATTGATAATCCTATTACCCTCCGCAGCGCCCACCACACCGTCCGCCACAGCGTCCGCCACAGCGTCCGCCGCAGTGAAAACAGTTAGAGCATCGGAAACAGTTAAAACAGTTAAAGCAGTTGAAGCAGAAAAAGAAAAAGCAGCTAAAGCAACGGCCAAAACCGCCGCATTGCCGAGCCTCGTCAGTATAGTACTGGGTTTGATCCCAAGGAACCGCCTCATTCGCATGGAAATCACCAACATTCAGCATTTGAAGATCTCTTTGAAAATCATTCATGTTCATACCTCCGTATTTATTAATAAAATGTGCCAGCAACATGAAAAGGGGTAACTCTCTTCACCAAAATATGTGACTGGATGGGGTATTGTTACTGAATCAGACACCCAGATTTTTTGGGTTTCTTATAACCAAGCAGAAAGGGAAAAGGTTAATGGCATTAATAGCACTACAGGCAACACTTCTGGGCAATACTAAATCAGTAATGGCAATTTCATTGGAGGGCACAAATTTGAATCACACCTGGCTATCTCTCATACCATTTATCATCGTAATCGGAATGTCCATCTGGCTAAGAAACATTCTGCCAGGGTTAGTGGCCGGCATTCTCGTTGGCTCGATCATCGTATCAGCCGATTTACTGACAGGAACCGAACAGACTGTTTCGTACATCGTTGCCACACTCTCTGATAAAACAAATATAAAGATTATCGGGTTTTTATATTTATTTGGCGGCCTTGTCGGAATGATGAATATTGCAGGAGGAATAAAGGGGTTTTCGGAATGGGCCGGGAAACGGATCCGTTCAGAACGCGGACTGCTGGTGTTTATTTGGATTACTCTCCCCTTTACCTTCATGATGCCGATGTTCCGGATCATGATGATTGGGCCGATCATTAAATCATTAATAAAAAAGATGAATCTGTCCAAGCAAAAGGTCGGCATGACACTGGATATTTCAACGGAATCAGTGATTGTGCTGCTCCCAGTTGCGACGGCATTTGTGGGATTCATGGTGTCTCTGGTTGAAGGCGGAATCAGCGGGCTGAACCTTGATATGTCAGCTTATGAAATATTCTTATTAAGCATTTTGTTCAACTTTTATGCCATCATCATGCTTCTGATCGGAATTGGGCAGACATTTTGGCCGCGAAAAAGAAAAGACAGGCAGGAAAAAACTCATATAGATCTTGAAGAAAAAGAGCATGAGTTCCATCGCAAGGGAATTAAGAAAGAATTGTCGCTTGTAAAAGCACAGCCCTGGAATTTGATTTTCCCGGTTTTTTTACTGCTTGCATTCTCGCTGTTCCTATTATGGAAGGATGGCATGGCTCAAGGAGCAGGAACGATTTTTGAGGCCTTTTCGTTGGCAGATGCCACTTTTGTAATGCTGCTGGCTGTTTTTATCACCCTCGTCTTAACGTTTATCTTTTACATATTAAGACGTGAGAGGATGAATGAAATTCTTTACCATTTCTATGATGGAGGCAATCAGATGATGGAGGCGATCAGCCTGCTCATTCTGATTTGGGCGCTGACGCTGGCCGCAGAGGATCTCGGGTTCTCCGAGTTTATCGGGAGCTCGCTCGGAAGCTTTCTGCCTGCCTTCCTGACCCCGGCTGCCATCTTTGTGCTTGGTTCTGTGGTCGGCTACTTCATTGGAAGCTCGTGGGGAACCTGGGGACTGTTCATGCCATTGGGAATCACGCTTGCTGTTTCCACCGGGGCATCCATCCCCTTAACAGTGGGTGCAGTTTTTGCAAGCGGAGCATTTGGGGCATTAACCTCCCCGCTCGGCGATACAACGATTACAACTGCTTCCATTCTTGATATGGATCTAGTTGATTATGCCAAGTATAAATTGAAGATTTCAGCTATTGGCGCTGTGGCTGCAGCCGGGCTATTCATCGCAGGCGGAATATTTATTTCTTAAAGGGACTGTATGCACTCAGGCAATGTGCTGCTGTCCCTTTTCTTCTTATGCACATAGTGATTCATGCAGGCGAATATACTGCTTTGAATGCTATTGCAGAGGGGTGACGAGATGAATTGGAAAAAGAATCCGGAATTAACGACAGATCAAATGCTGAATGTGATTAATACAGGCCTGAGAAAGACACAATCACCAAAACATATCATCATTGTTGGTGCAGGTATGGCTGGCCTGGTGGCCGGTTCCTTACTAAAAGATTCCGGGCATAAGATCACGATCCTGGAAGCGGATGACAGAATCGGCGGACGTGTTTATACCATTCGCTCCCCTTTCAGCAATGGATTATACTTTAATGCCGGACCGATGCGGATTCCCGATATTCACTCATTGACCCTGGAATATATAAAAAAGTTCAGGCTTCCTGTAAACAAATTTATTAATCGTACCCCAATGGATATTTTATACGCTAATGGCATTAGAACACGTCTAGATATGTATGAACGCTACCCGGGCATTTTAAGATACCCCGTCCAATTAAATGAAAGGGGAAAATCTGCCGAAGAACTTCTGCTTACAGTTTTCCAGCCTTTTATTGATTTTATCAACAAAGACCCGGCAAGAAATTGGCCGATTCTTGAAAAACAATATGAAAAATATTCATTTGGCTATATATTAAACCTCTATTTTTCAGCAGGTGCGATTGACATGATCGGTGTGCTTCTGGATTTGGAAGCATTTATGGGCATGTCTTTAACTGAAGTTTTACGTGAGCTGATAATATTCACTTCTCCGGGATCTTATTATGAAATTACAGGCGGAATGGACCGATTGCCCAAGGCTTTCCTCCCTCAATTGAAAGATGATATTCATTTCCATCAAAAAATGACTGGAATCGTTCAGGATCCAAACAGTGTTGCCATTCAAGTAACCCATCAACAGTCCAAGGCGGCTTCCATCATTACAGGAGACCTTGCCATTTTGACCATCCCCTTTTCCCTTATGAGATTTGTAAATGTCGAGCCTTTTCATTCATTTTCCTATTATAAGCGCAGAGCCATTCGCGAGATCAATTATATGGCAGCAACCAAAATTGCCATTGAGTTTAAGAGCCGATTCTGGGAAAAAGCAGGCCAGCTGGGCGGGAAAACCATTACGGACCTGCCGATTCGATTCTCCTATCTCCCAAGTCTTGGGATTGGAACAAGTGGACCTGCACTCCTTCTCGCTAGCTATACTTGGGCGGATGAAGCACTTACCTGGGATAGTCAGCCGGAGGAAGCACGTATTGAATATGCGCTAAAAAATCTGGCTGAAATTTACGGGAATCAGGTTTATACCCAGTTTGTCACGGGGGCTTCCTTTAGCTGGGGAAAGAATCCTTTTTCGGGCGGCGGATTTTCTTTCTTTGAACCCGGACAGGAAACCGAATTGTATCCAAGTATCGTTTCACCGGAGGGGCGTGTCCATTTTGCAGGGGAGCATACATCCAAAAACCGAACGTGGATCCAAGGAGCAATCGAATCCGGCATAAAAGTTGCATATGATGTGAATGATTTGCCTAAGTAAGTGATTTTCATGAAATAATGATAGATATTATCCAATAATCACATTTTCATAATGCAAAAGTGATTTGAGCTGACTATGAACCTGCATCTGATTAAATAGATCACCAAACTATTCAGCCTTATTCTTGGCCAGCACACGTTATAGAGGAACAAAAAGGCGATCTATCCAAAGTGGAAGATCACCTTCATACAAGACATTATTCCTGCTTTCTATTTCTAATCTCCTTTTGAACCTTTCGCAGCGCCTTTTTCGAACCTCTTTCCAGATCATGCTGCAGCTTTCGTTCCTGATAACTGGTAAATAAGGTATTCATATCATAACCTTCAGGATATAGCTGGCTTGCTTTTATGTCCAATTCAATCCGCTTGCTGTTCACTTCCGCTATTTCACCTTTAAAGAATAGCTTAATGTTATTAAACTTATCTATTGGCTCATAAACAATGGCATATTCATCCTCGCTAATTATTTTAACTCGGTCACCTTTTTCATACTGATAATTGTCATTTTCCTGAATCGCTTCAGGTTCTTGTTTTTTTATTTTGTTTTCTCTTACTGCTTCCAGGTTATAATTTTTGTTTTCGATATACATTTGCGCACGCTCCAGGACATGATCGCGGATGTTCATCTTTCGGGAAATCCAAAGCGCATTGCTCTCTCCTGATTCTCCAATTAATAGCTTATACAACGGCTTCAATTCGGCACTGTCAAATAACATGGCGGCATTCATAAAGTCGTGATGCATTTCAGAATACCGTTTTATCTCACCGTAGTGAGTTGTGGCAATCGTGATGCAGCCCATATGATAAAACTCTTCTAAAATGGCAACGGCCAATGCGGCCCCTTCATTCGGCTCAGTTCCGCTTCCGATTTCATCGAATAAAAGCAGCGTATTATTCGTGGAAGCACTCATAATCTCTGATATGTTCTTCATATGGGAAGAAAAAGTGCTCAAGGCATTCTCAATGCTCTGGTTATCTCCAATATCAACAAACACATTGTCAAAAATGGCGATGTCACTTCCCGGTTTCGCCATAATATGAAACCCTGACATGACAGCTAGAGTGAGGATTCCGATGGTCTTTAAAACAACCGTTTTTCCGCCTGCATTTGGGCCTGTAATGACTAAGCTTCGATAATTCTTCCCAATTTCAAAATCCAGTGGGACAATGTTTCCTTCTAATAAAGGGTGTTTGCTGCTTACTAATTTTATATACCCATGATTATTAATCGCCGGTTCAATCGCGTCCGTACTTTTGCTGTACTTCGCTTTCGCAAAAATCATGTCGTACTGGCTGATGCATTCAATATTGATGCAGATCTCATGAATGGCTTCAAGAATCGCACCCGATAGCGTTGCAAGTATTTGATATTCCTCTACCGACTCCTCCGATTTTAGCATCGCCAATTCCACATTAAGCTTTGAAACTGCAGCCGGTTCTATAAATACGGTTGATCCTTTTGAGGATGTTTCGACCACTGATCCAGCTACCTGATTTTTGAAGGATGCTTTAATCGGGATCGTAAAACGATCATCCATCTTGCTGATATAGAATTCTTGAATGTATTCCTTATTTGCTCCGCTCCTCAAAAACTTGTTCAATCGTTCTTCGATTTTCTCTTCTGTTTTCGCGATCCCATTCCTGATTCGTTTCAGCTCTTTGCTGGCACCTGAATCAACCATGTTTCCTTTGATCGCATATAAGATCTCTTCTTCAATATTTCTAAATTCAGTTATAGATAGAGCATAAGTGTAGAGCACTGGCGAAAAAAATTCTTTATCCGCCATAAACTTTTTAATTTTCCTGCAGCCTCTTAAAAAATCAGAAACAGCGTTTAATTCTGTTGGAGTTAATATGATGCCTTTTTCCAATTTTTCAATATGGCTTGTGATATTGGAAATGCCGGTTAATGGCAGGTGCTTCTCAGCGTCCAATAGTCTTCGGGCCTCACTTGTTTCGTTTAAGCGATTGCGGACGGCTTTCATATTCGGGCTCGGCTGTAATTTATCGATCAAATCCTTCCCTAAACTGCTGACGCAATGCTGTTTCACTCTATTCTTTAATTCCTGGTATTGTAATTTTTCAAAGGTCATTTTATTCATTATCTCTGCCTCATTCCAAATAAAATAGCCCGCTAGAAGCCTTCCCCACCTCCAATTTGAAATTGGGCAGAAAGCTTCCGCGGGCGTACTATTTTCGAACAGGCATAAACAAACTATGACCAAAAGCAAGCTTTGAGTCTTAATTTCTGCGCTACACGAATATATAGAATGGAAGCAGTCTTATAGTAGGTATTCAAACAAGTGATGTTTGAAAAAAGGCATTCTTAATAAACTGGCATTCACCAGAAAATAAACACCTTATTCAACTAATAACAATTAGTTGACACCTACTACCGACATACTTCACCACACCTTTTTGTATTATGAGATAAATTTAGCACGGAACAGCTAGTCTCGTCAAATAGCATTTGGAAATATTTGCGCATTAATGCCAAAAGAAAGTGCACCTTCTCCAAAAGGCGCACTTTCTTTGATTTTTGCGTATTACTCTGTTTCCTCTTCAGTGCCTTCTTCAGTTCCTTCTTCAGTGCCTTCTTCTGTTCCCGTATCTTCAGTTTCTTCTGTGTTAGTCTCGTCATTGTTGCAGCCTGTAGCCACACCTGTAATCATTAAAACTGCCATCATAGCTAATAACCATTTTTTCATTTCCATTTCCTCCTTGGCTGCTATTTTTATTACAGTACTAATCATAGAAGAATCCGAACGGAATTAGAAGGTCATAATCCATTTTTTTACATACATTAACCTTCCTTTAAGAAAGTTAATAAAAACAAAACATAGCTTTTTCATATACCGGGACTAAAAGCCCTTCACAATTTAAAAGATTCCAACTCATGAACTAAGTGTTTTTTGAAAAATAGTTTGATCTAAAACACGCTATTAATATATTTCAACTGAATCAAACTTTTCTTTGAATAAAGATGCCATTGATATTAATCACCTTCTTAGAAATATTTATTAAGCGAATTCTATACAAAGAATAATTGGTGTCATTACATTTACCTTTCTATTGACCACCTTTTTCGAGGAATATTTCTAACAGTATTCTTTTTCTATTTACTGCGGATTCTATAGATAAAAGATTTTAAATCAAATAAACAAGATCAGGTTTTCTCAACTCATCTATTTAGCTATCACATCAGAGGATCGGCCCCAGGGAATCAACTTCTTTCATCTTCACAAGCTTCATATAGACAAGATTATTGACACCGCTTCTTTTACTGTGCTTTCGAGGTATACGCATAAACTCTGCAAAGCCCAGTTTTTCATAAAGCTTGAAGGCACTTGTGTTGGTATCTGCTACCTCTAGAACATATTCGTCGTATGAAGTTGAATCCATAATCGTTTTTAGCAGTTCAGTCGCCACACCCTTTCCTCTATAATTTACCGACGTTGCCACAAACAGAATGGAATAACATTATTATCCTGCAGAAGCGCCTTCTGCTTCAAAAAAATTACCTAATCTATACACTGAGTTTACGTGGCTTTAATATTAAGAGGATATGATTGAGTTATCAACGATGAGGAGGCAGTATAAATGAATATGCGTGCAATATTTATTGATATGGATGGTACACTCCTTAAAGCCTCAAACTACATTTCCCGCCGAAATATGGAAGCCATTTATCGGCTCTTAGATCAGGGAGTCATGGTGTTTTTAGCCACTGGCCGACACTATGAAGTAACTGCTCCCTACCATAAAGAAATCGGATTACAAACTCCAATGATCTGTTTGAATGGCGCCGCTATTCATGATGCAGAGACCGGAAGAGCTACGCAAATGAAAACCGTCCGATTGAACGAAGAACGCTTTCACCATCTGACCGCAGAAAGTCCATGTAATGTTATTATCCATACAGCAACTGGGCTATATTGTAAGGAAACAAATGAAGAAATCGATTATTGGACTAAAGTTGGGCAAATTCCGCCACAGTATATAGGAGATTTAAGACAGGCAACTTATCAGGATGTTCTTAAATATAGTGTTCGTACAGGTTCACCAAGTTCTGAAATATCCGCTTTATTTAAATCGGAAGCAGGAGTCATCGATTGGAATGACGGGTTTGAGCTGGTTGCTCCTGAGGTTTCCAAATGGTCTGCTATAAAAAGCTTACTTGCCGAATTTCAAATTAGTCCAAATGAAGTCGCAGCCATTGGAGACGGACCCAATGATATAGAGATGCTTCGTCATGTCGGTACTGGTGTGGCAATGGGGAACGCTGGCGAAAAGGTTAAAGCAGCTGCTGATTTTGTTACAGAGCATCACGAAAATGATGGATTAGCTAAGTTTATAGAACGTTATCTTCTTAAATCTTATGCGATTTAATTTATTTTTATAGTGACTTTTCGTAATAAAAACAGACAGGTGTCCTTCGTACCTGTCATTTTTTAATTGCAATATATTTAGTTCAGTAATTATTCCATAAGATGGGTATTGTGATAATAACCCCATCACATGTAATCCCACATTACTCAACCGGCTGCATTTCGTTAAAGCCCTTTTCACTATGCACCGATTATTTTTTTTACCTTTTGCACTCTTTCAGGATCAATCGGATGATCGTAGCTTGATTGGAAGCGAACTCCGGTACCGAAATGAATTTCATTTACAGGCACCTTTTCTAAAAATGCTTCGATATTGCCAATAGATAATCCTGCGCCCGCCATAATTTCCAAATGGCTATTTGATGCTAGTGTATTTAGCTGCTGCAGCCTTCCTGTTGCATCCGCAGCACTCCTTTCTCCCCCAGAAGTCAGGATTCTAGAAATTTCCTTATGCTGCATAATGATTTCCAATGCCGCAATTTGATCATCAGCTTCGTCAAATGCCCGATGAAAGGTAATATCCAAACCTTCGGCTGCAGCGATTAGCCGCTCTAAATGTTCGATATGCACTTGATGGCGGGGTGATAGAACGCCAAATACTACCCCTGCAGCATCTAGTTTTTTACAGACGTTTATATCCTGAATCATGATTTCCAAGTCTTCTTCCGAATAGCAAAATCCCCTGCTGTGCGGACGGATCATCACATTCACTGGTATATTTAATTCTTTGCACACTCTTTCAATGACGCCATAACTTGGTGTAAGGCCCCCCTCAGCCAGCCCAGTTACCAGTTCGATTCTGCCTGCACCGGCTTTCTCGGCAATTAAGGCATCACTGAGGGTGTCTGCAATAACTTCTATAAGCATATTTATGTATCTCCTTTTCAATCGCTGCATGAATTTATTTTGAAGCCAATCTCTCAGACTGGAATTTCTCGTGAATAGAACCCACTTCCATCCCAGCATCATTTCGAATAACAGATGGCCTTAGGCTTCTCAGTCTTTTTATGGTTTCGTGATTACTGTATGAAATTTGTTCGAGAATAGACGCTACAATGTTCGGCCAGACTTCCTCTGATCCATTTAACACTTTTAGGGCAAATCCAACTCGTTCATTTTTTAGTCCAAAGCAATACACACCCTGAGCCCCTCCTTTGGCGACAATATTTCTATCTTCCAATAAAGAGGAACAGATAAATTGATGTGATGCAATCATATTAAACTGGTTATTCATAATGGCAGTCATTTTATTTACTGCCAGCTGGAGCTGTGGATCTTGGATTAGATCGGGACAAGCGAGCTTCAGGTACACTTCAGACATCCTCTTTAATGGAATGGCAAATACAGGAGCCCCGCAGCCATCTATTCCAATATGTATAGCAGAAATTGGAACGCCTGATAAATTTGAAAGTATATCTATTATTTGCTTTTGCAGGGGATGGTCTTCTTTCCAGTATCCCTCTACTGGATAACCCCATTCTCGGCAAACGGTGATAAATCCCATATGTTTGGCGGAGCAATTATGATACAGCTTCCTTTTTTGAATTCCTTTTCTGATCATCTCTTCTCTTGGCTGAATATTTAATGGATAGGAAGGAGGGCAATAAAGTTCTTCTTCTTTAACAGGGAGTTTTCTTAACATAGATTCAAGCGCCTTAATATGGTAGGTCTCTCCCCGATGGGAAGCTGTGAACAATGCTGCTTCCTCCTCAGTTAATCCGTACTTCCCGATTATATCCGTCAGAAAAACGGGCAGCGCCTGAATGGGCTTAGAAGCTGAGCGAAAATACGTATAATGTTCATCGTCGCCAACCTGATAAAAGGTTTTATATTGATCATCCACCCCGCAAATCATGCCAAAATGAATATTCTCAACGATACCTCCCCTGACTTCCTCTACTAATGCTGCATATTTCAATTCAGTTCTCTCCTTATCAGTAAAATGGCATTTCTATTCCAGCTCCAGCATAAGATGCTGAGCCTGTATTGCGGCTCCGAGCACAACCCCATAATCACTTAATTCGGAATAAACGATTCTCACTGCTTGCTTCAATGGCTCCCAAATGTATAATTGGCATTTTTGTTCAATGGCCTGCTTTATTTCAGGGAGCTTTTCAATCGTATTGCCGCTTAATATGATGACTTCAGGATTATACAGGCATAGGAGATTGCTGATGGCCAATGCAATATAAGTGGAGGCTCTATCCATGATGTTCAATGCCCAGGGTTCACGGTCCCGGTAGGATTGGAACACTTCTTCTATTGAAGAAATATCCTTCACTTTCCTGCTGTCAGCAAGGATTGCCCCTTCAGAAATATAAGTTGCCAGACAGCCTATTTTGCCGCAATTGCAGACATTGCCTGTAGGATCAATAACGGTATGTCCAATTTCCCCTGCATTGTTGGTTTCACCTCTGTAAATTTCTCCATTCAGCATTATAGAAGAACCTAATCCTGATCCAATACCGATTAATATGGAATTCTGCGAATCCTTTGCCTTGCCTGTAAAGCTCTCCGCCACAATTTTCATTTTTAATTCATTATCAACAATGACATTAAAAGAGGTGAGTTTTTTCAAATCCTCAGCCAGGCTGGCATCCTTCCATTTTAGCTGATCCGATACCTTCACAATTCCGTTTTTATAATCTATATATCCTGGCAGACCTACTGCCAGGCCAATTATTTTAGTTGCAGCTATATCGTTTTCATCCATGATTTTTCGAATGATCGCTTTGATTTTAAGAAGCGTTTCCATGTAACTCTCTGATTCATTTCTTTTATTCTTATGTAATGAAACTATTTCACCAACATAATTGACAATTCCAACCTTCAGCAGGGACTTATCAATTTCAATGCCAACTGTATAAAGCACATCACCGCAAACCTCCAGCAAGGTTGCTTTTCTACCGACACCGGATGCAACTGCTTCTGTCTCCCTTACGTATCCCTGCAGCTGAAGCTCATTGACAATCCGTGTTATGGAAGTCGGGCTCATCCCCGTCATTTTAGCGATATCAATCCTTGATATAGGAGACTTCGTTTTTAAAATATCAAGAACGAGATTTTTATTTTGTCTTTTCATTAAAAGCTGATCGTGTTTCTCCATTATCCTACCTTCTTTATGCCTACAGATTTAAACTTGCCTCTCTGAAGGTGCATTTAAAGAATCGTGTTGATTCTCGCCTTCATTGGGAAAACCAACATCATCCTTTAAAACTTGAGCACTTTTCTATGCCAGTTTGCCAAAGCATCCAAAAGAGAAATCTATCTTATCCCTTTTGGAAGCCTTCATCGGAAATCCCTATCTCATTATACACTTTGTTCAAAGCATGAAACCATTTACCTAAATTTATTAATGAATCCTACTGCATCCTCAATATCACTGATTGGATTATGACCTACTTCTCTTTCAATCGTTAAGTACCCTTGATAATTGATTTCGCTTAAAGCATTGAAATAAGCCTCGAAATCAACATCTCCCTTTCCTAGCGGCAGCTCCCTAAAAAACTCACCTGACGCAACCATTTCGGCAATCTTTGCATGGTCTGTACCGCCTCCATACCCAAGGAAACCGTATACATCACGGGGATCTGACGGCTTCAGCCTCTTTCCATCCTTCACATGTGTATGAACAATATAATCCTTAAGGAGCCTTACACCGTCCACAGGGTCATCACCCGTTACCATGACCATATTCGCCGGATCAAAATTAACTGATACCCCATTCGTGCTCAGGTTATCCAGAAAGCTTTTTAGCCTCTCAGATGGTTCGGGACCTGTCTCAATGGCGAAGTAGGCATTCATGCTTCTAGCGTAAACAGCCAGTTCATCACATGCTGCCTGCATGGCTTCATAAATAGGGCTGTCCCGCCCCTCAGGAATAATGCCAATATGCGTCGTCACAATATTTGTTCCCAATTCTGCCGCGAGATCCATAATGCGTTTTGACTTTTCGACTTTTAACGGGTTTTGCTCAGCATCTTGAAACCCATGTCCCCCGAGGTCACCGCAAAGGGCAGAGATTTCAAGGCCAATGGAATCCAAATAGGACTTAAGATTTTTACGGGAGACCTGATCAATGTTTTCAGGAGCCATTCCCCCTTCTACCGCATATATTTGAACACCATCAGCCCCCATATCCTTACAGGCTTTGAGTCCTTCGTACAAGGGCAGCCGCAGGCTATCTACCATGACACCAATTTTATTTGAAAGTTTTACAGTGTTCATTTTAGGCAAATGTCACCTCACATTTCTTATCAGCCGCTTCATAAATGCCAGCGAGAATTTTCATCATTTCCACCCCATCTTCAACGGGTGCCGCTGGATTCGTTCCTGTTATGCAGCTCGACACAAAGGAATCAATCTGATTCTGAAAGGCATTGGCAAAATCAAATGATAAATGATCGATTTGCGGGTGAATATTAAGAATAGTGTTATTTTCTTCACTTACAATGGCCAATTCAGGCTCCAGTTCTGCGCCGCCTTTTGTGCCATATAGTTTGACTCCAATTTCATCCTGTTTCGCATGAAGTGTATACGATACATCCACTAATAAAGATGCTCCGTTCTCAAACGTAATAAGGGCATTCGCTAAATCTTCTACTGTATTGCGGTCTTTATGATAATCCGCCGCTTTATAAAAGTTTAAATTCTCGACATTTCCTCTGTTCCCCAGCTTGCTGTACACATTTCCGGAAATCGATTTCACTTTCGGACGGCCCATTAGGTACCAGCACACATCGATGACATGGACACCAAGGTCAATTAAGGGGCCACCCCCTGACCGATCCTTGTCTGCAAACCAGCCTCCGGGATTCCCCAGACGGCGCAGGCAGGAGGCTTTCGCATAATAAATGTCGCCTAATGCTCCGTTATCAACAAATGACTTCAAGACTTTTGTATTGGTTGCAAACCTTCGGACAAACCCTACCTGCAGGGTCTTGCCGCTATTTCTCACAGCTGCTTCCACTTTTAAGGCTTCTTCCACATTCATGGCCAGAGGCTTTTCTACCAGGACATGTTTTCCTGCGTTTAGTGCGCCAACAGATATCTCCGCATGGCTATTATTCCAGGTGCAAATGCTTACTGCATCGACATTTGGGTCACTGTACACTTCTTCTATATGCCTATATACATGACTGATTCCATATTGCTCTGCCTTCGCTTCCGCTCTTTCCGCTGAATAATCAAAAACTCCGTACAGGGTGGCGTCAGGGTTATTGGCAAAAGACTTGAAATGCATATCTGATATGGATCCGGTTCCTATAATGCAGACTCTTAAAGGCTCCATTTTCTTCATCCTTTCAAAACTGGCTTGGAATCATTTACTGCTTGCGCTTCGTTCCATAATCTTCTTACATTATCCATCCCAATTTTTGAACCGGTCCTGCAATCTTCCATTCCTTCGAATTCTACTGTCAGGTAACCGTCATATCCGGAGCCTTTTATCAATCTGGTAATCTCGCGTATATTTAAATCTCCGTGGCCCACGATGGCTCCGCGCAAATAGTTTTCATTTACTGTCCTGAACCAGACTCCGTCACCTGGGTTTTCGTAATATGGCCGGATATAAAAATCCTTGAAATGCACTGTTGCTGCATATTTTAGATTCTTTTTCACTCCTACCAGAGGATCTTCATCAATGCAAAGGAAGTTGCCGACATCAAGCGTTGTTTTGAAGTTAGGACGGTTAACTGCATGAATGACACGCTGAACACGGTCGCTTGATTGGACATTGAATCCGTGGTTTTCAATGGTTGTTGTAATGCCGTATTGAGCAGCATAATCTGCGATTTGGCGGCTTCCTTCTACTAACTTATCAAAATGCTCTTCAAAGTAATGAATCGTCATTTCCTCTGGCTTTAACTGAAACGCTGTTACATCATGGCGCATAATCTTAATGCCCATGAGATTAACGATATCCACATGCTCTTTCAGCCGCTCCACTTCCTGCTCGAACGCTTCCTGTGTTGGCTGAACAAAATTGGCCGGCAGGGAGTAGGCAGATAGTTCAATCCCTGCAGATTCAGCTTTTGCCTTAATCTGATGTGCCAGCTCCACATTATCCACTACTGAAAAACCATATGGGACAATTTCCATATGCTCCCCGCCATTTTCAGCAATCCAGTCGATTACATCTAGAACCGTCATGTTGCCATCTCTTAATTCTCTCACTAAACTGTACGTGCTTAATCCAACCTTCATGAAAATCCTCTCCTATTTCTTGTATTTTTATAGTGAATTTGCAGGAATGCTGATATACCGGGAAGTGACCGATATATTAAAAATGTGACCGATAAAATTAAATTCTGACCGATATTCCGGAAAAGTGACCGATATAAATAAAATCTGACCGGTAAACATATCAAAGTGACCGATAAATTCCTGCAGGGCGGAAAATCATGTCTCATTAATTAAGAAATTTGGCTAATTAACTAAATGACATGCTGCAAAGTGATCATCAGCCAAGACTTTTTTCATCTCTGGCTCAACTGTTCTGCAAATATCCATACATGCAGGGCATCTCGTATGAAAGCGGCACCCTGACGGCGGGTTAACCGGACTCGGCAAGTCTCCCTGCAGGACAATCCGTTCCCTTCTCAGTCTCGGATCCGGGACTGGAACAGAAGATAACAGTGCTTTTGTATAAGGATGCTGCGGATTTGAGAAGATGACATCCTTCGGCCCTGATTCTACGATGGTGCCAAGATACATGACCCCGATGCTGTCGCTTATGTGTTCGACTACACTTAAATCATGTGAAATAAATAGATAAGTAAGATTAAATTCAGTCTGCAAATCTTTTAATAAGTTAAGGATTTGAGATTGTATGGACACATCCAGAGCAGATACTGGTTCATCTGCAATAATTAGTTTTGGCTTCATAATAAGCGCCCTGGCAATGCCAATCCGCTGGCGCTGGCCTCCGCTGAACTCATGAGCATATCGGTCTGCATGATGTTCAGTCAGTCCTACAACCTCCAGTATTTCGTTCACTAGCCTATTACGCTCCAACTTTGATAATTTCGTATGGATCACAAGCGGTTCTGCGATAATCTCTCTAACTTTCATTCTTGGATTCAGAGATGCATAGGGGTCCTGAAAGATCATTTGCACTTTTTTTCTTATAGACTTCAGCTGAGATTCTTTCTTTTGTGAGACTTCTTCGCCATCAATCCAGATTTCCCCGTGACTGGGAGTCAGTAATCTTGAGATCAGCCGGCCTGTTGTCGATTTCCCGCAGCCGCTTTCTCCAACGAGACTATAAGTAGTTCCTTCATCAATGCTGAATGAAACTTCATGAACCGCCTTTAATGATCTTTTTTTGGCAAACATGCCTCCTTGAAGCGTGAATGATTTTTTCAGCCCATTTATTTTCAGCAGTGTCTCAGGCATATACATTCTCCCTCCCCTCTTCGAACATCCAGCAGCTGCACATTCTCCCATTTCCCAAATCTGTGGCATTCGGCTCTTCTTCAAAACAGATAGCCTTGGCATCATTGCATCTGGGAGCAAACTTGCAGCCCTTTGGCATATTGCTTGGATCCGGTACATTCCCTTTAATGGATGTCAATTTATCCTTTCTCTGGCCGATTTTCGGTACAGACCCTATTAGTCCTTTTGTATATGGATGCTTAGGGCTTTCGAACAAATCGAACACATTCGCTTCCTCTACTACCCGGCCAGCATACATGACTGCTACCCTGTCACACATCTCTGCCACTACGCCCAAATCATGGGTTATTAATAAAACAGACATGCCTTCCTCTTTCTGCAATTGTTTCATCAATTCAAGTATTTGAGCCTGAATCGTTACATCAAGTGCCGTAGTCGGCTCATCTGCAATTAGCAGCTGAGGATTGCAGGACATGGCCATGGCAATCATAATCCTTTGCCGCATCCCTCCAGACAGCTGATGGGGAAATTCATAGATGATTTCTTCCGCCCGGGGAATCCCTACTTTCTTTAAAATATAAATCACATGCTCCTTCGCTTGTTTTTCATTCAAGTCAAGATGCAGCCGGATGGGCTCTAAGAGCTGCTCTCCTATTTTCATTACAGGATTTAATGAAGTCATTGGTTCCTGAAAGATCATCGCCATTTGTTTTCCGCGGATTTTTCTCATTTCCCTCTCAGATCTATGGGTAAGATCCTCACCTTTGAAGACAATTCTTCCACCCGCTATTTCTCCGCTCGTGCCTTTAAATAATTTCATGATCGAAAGGGAGGTTAAACTTTTCCCGCATCCTGATTCACCAACAAGCCCGAGAACCTCGCCTTTATTAATATGAAAGCTGACACCCCGCAAAATTTTCAGCTTTTCCTTATCCTTTGTAAATTGCGTCTCCAGCTGGTTAACCTGCAATAGCTTCTCCATTTTTTCAATCTCCCTTACTCATTCTTCGTTTTAGGGTCCAGAACATCCCTGAGCCCATCTCCGACAAGATTGAAAGCCAGCACAGTCAAGAAGATCGCTAATCCCGGCATCATGACGACATGGGAAGCTGTTCCTAAATAATCACGGCCAATACTCAGCATAGCGCCCCAATCCGGTGTTTCAGGACTGGCACCGAGGCCAAGGAAGCTCAAACTGGAGGCCGCCAATATTGCCGTTCCGATTCTCATCGTAATAAACACGATTAAACTTCCTAATGTTTCAGGGAAAATATGCTTGAACATAATCCTCCGATGTGAGGCCCCCATTGATTTCGCTGCTTCCACAAAGACGGTCTCTTTCCCTTCTAATGTCGAGCCTCTCACCAGCCTTGCAAAAGATGGAATGCTGAAAATGGATACTGCAATCACCACATTTGTTAATCCAGGCCCTAAAATGGCAACTATTGCAATGGCAAGCAGCAGATCCGGAAACGCAAACATGACATCACTGCCCCTCATAATAATGCGATCCAGCCAGCCGCCAAAGTAACCGCTTATTAGACCAAGAAGGATTCCTCCTGCCGCTCCCAAAAACACAGCAAGGAAGCTGACACCAAGTGAAATTCTTGAACCGACAAGCAAACGGCTGAAAATATCACGTCCGTATTCATCCGTACCTGCCCAGTGTTCTTTGCTGGGACCCTGCAGCGTCGAGTTGTAATCAGGCTCGTATGGATCATATGGTGCAATATAGGGTCCAATAATGGCGATTATAATTAAGAGCAGGATAAAAATGCTTGCCCAAAATGCTGTCTTTTGTTTTTTCCAATTCTTAAAAAATTCTTTAACCGGTGAGTATTTCTTCTTTGGAATCACTGGGGTATAGGCATTTACTTCTTTTATTATTTCCATGATTCCCCTCCTCTAGGAAGCATAGCGTATTTTCGGATTCAGCATACTGTACATGATGTCTACGATTAAATTAACGAGTATAAATTCAATGGAGAAAAGCAGCATTTCAGCCTGAATGACGGGATAGTCCCTGAAGGCGATGGAATCAATCAGCAATCTCCCCATTCCCGGAAAGCTAAAAACGGTTTCGACTACAACTGAACCGCCCAGCAAAAAGCCAAACTGCAGTCCGGCTATCGTAACCACAGGAATTAAAGAGTTTCGTAATGCATGCTTTGGAATGACAACGGATTCCTTCAATCCCTTTGCCCTTCCCGTCCGAATAAAATCTGCTCTTAAGGTTTCGAGCAAAGATGACCTGGTAAACCTGGCAAGCATGGACATGATCCCTGCCCCTAAAGTGAGAGAAGGCAATATATAGCTTTTCCAGCTCTCCGCTCCGCCTGTTGGAAACCACCCCAGCTGGACAGAAAAAATCTGAATGAGGATCAAACCAAGCCAAAAACCAGGCATGGAGATTCCCGAAACCGCAGTGACCATTCCAAGATAATCCGGCCATTTATTTTTGAATACAGCAGATAGGGTGCCTATTAATAATCCAAGCAGCAATGCCCACCCCATGCTCATAAACGTTAAATAAATGGACGGCATAAAGCGGTCTGCAAACATCTCCGAAACCGGAAGGCCTGTCTTTAAAGAAGTCCCCAAGTCACCTTGAAATAGGTTGCTCATGTATGTAATATATTGATCCCAAATCGGTTTATCGAGACCAAGCTCCGCTCTGATTATATTGACCTCTTCGAGCGTGGCATCCTTGCCGGCGACCAGCCTTGCAGGATCTCCAGGGATTAAGTGGGTGAAAAAGAAGATTAAGATTGAAACAATAAAAAGGATTGGAATCATTTCAAGGATTCTCTTTAATATATATTGAAGCAAAATGAAAACCCCTTTCTTAGAAGGGAAGAGGCACTATATAGATCACTATGCCTCTTCTGATTTCCTGGCTTTACTTAAGATTCGCGTCTGTTACGTTAATGCCGCCTGTTGGTGAAATGAATACTCCTTCGACATTAGATCTTGAACCTGCAAGAATCTCATCAACCCCAAGGAAGATCCATGGTGCATCTTTGTAGATAGTTGATTGAATTTTGCTGTAGATTTCTGCCTGCTTGTCAGGGTCTGCTGTCTGATTTACTTCTGTAATCCACTTATCAACATCATTATTTTTGTAGTATGCAGTATTCGCCCCATCTGGCGGGAATGAACTGCTGCTGAACAACGGCTTGGTTGCATTAGTTGTGTCTGATGGATACGCTGACCAGCTGACATACCACATTTGCACCTTTGCTTCTTCCGGTGTCTGAGCTCCATAAATTTCATCTGACAGTGTGCCTTCTTCCATTGACTTAATCTCAACTGTTATGCCAATTTCTTTTAATTGCTGCTGGATAAACTGCATTCCCTTCAATGTGTCGGAATTGGTGTTCCCCCAAATTTCAGCTTTGAAGCCATCTTCAAATCCAGCCTCTTTCATTAATTCTTTTGCTTTTTCAATGTTGTGATCATATGTTTCCTGTTTGGAGTAAAACTGGGTCTTACTTGGAATGATCGAGTCCAGCGGCAATCCATAGCCGGAATTGACGACACTTATAAATGCCTCTTTATTCACAGCATAGTTAATTGCCTGGCGAATGCGGACGTCATCATAAGGTTCTTTCATCGTGTTGATGGATACATATCGGGCAATCGTGGAAGGAATTTTATGAATTTCAACGTCTGAATTGCTCTCCAATTCCTTCAGATTCTGTACAGGGGCTGGATAGATCACATGTGCTTCGCCTGTTTTTAGCATGGCTACACGAGATCCATTTTCAGGAACAGGCTTGTACGTAATCTTTTTAACGCGATCAGCCTTTTTCCAATAATCATCAAATCTCTCAACTGTTAAATGATCCCCTTGAACCCATTCCACAAACTTGAATGGACCTGTGCCAACTGGTGTTTTCCCAATATCACTGGCAGAATCGTTAACAAGCTTAGGACTTAAGATTTTAGCGGAAACAAATCTGGTCAGCATCCCCGCATAAGGTTCTTTTAAAGTGACCTTAATTTGATAATCATCAATCACATCAATGCTGGTTATGAGATTGAATCCGCGGCTGTTTAGACGAAGGCTTTCATCATTCATAATCCTCTCAAAGCTGATCTTAACCGCCTCTGCATTAAACGGCTCTCCATCATGGAAGGTTACCCCCTGCCTTAGTTTGAATGAATACTCAAGTGCATTGTCACTTACACTGTATTCCTCGGCCAGCTGCGGAATGATTTGCCCTTCTTCATCCGAACCCAACAACCCCTCTAACATAGCTGTCTGGACGGAATTCGAATTCGTATCGCCCGTATTATGGGGATCCATGGATATAAAGTTTTCGTTTACTGCAATGACCAATTCCTCTTCATTATTGCTTGAAGCGCTTCCGGATTTCTCCTTCTCATCCGTTCCGCTTTCTTTGCTGGAGCAGCCAGCCATTAATACTAAAGAAACTAAAACAATGAACAGCATTTTCCAAACGTTTACCCTTTGCAATTGCTTTCCCCCTCCAACATTTTTGTTTTAATTGCTTTTCTAAGAAGCTATTAATCTTAGAGATTTAAAAACTGCTGATTTTGAATTGGCAAAATTTGCAGTAAATTTAAATCTCACAGATAATTATTTTCATCATGTTAATAAATATGTAAAAAAAATATGTATAAATGGTTTATTTTGTTTTTTTACATATTATTTTCTCCACTGATGAAAATAATTAAATTCATTATAGATGCATAGATTAATAATTTCAAGATTAAATTCTGAAGATTTTATATTTTTTTATTAGTACTAATTTTTAATTATTTAAAGGAGCAAATCATGTCATTATTCGCAGAGGTCTGTCTTATCCTCATTGATTCACAGAACATTAGAGGCCAAAATCAGCATCATTTACTTAGCAAAGCCAAAATAAAAGACCAGGAATATCATCACCTGATCTAATTTATTGCCTATTCATTAAGCTGTTTTTAGCTTTCTCTTAATCTTAGCTGCAAAGATCTCAAGGATAATGGCAACAGCCAGGATAAAATAAGTAATCGCCCCGATCTCCCTCATATCCAGGTAAAAGCTGCTTGCCATGAACATGTCATATCCAATTCCGCCGGCTCCTGCTGCTGCTCCCATGGCTACGGCAACTGCAAAGTTAATCTCAAAACGGAGAAATGTCCAGGAAATCATATACGTGATGGAAGATGGGATAACTGCTTGGAAGACAATTTGCCACCAATTGGCACCGCTTGCCTGCAGCGCTTCAATCACGCCCCTGTCCATTTCTTCAAAAGACTCTGAATAGGCTTTGATTAAATAGCCAATAGAGTGAAAGGTCATTCCAATGACCGCAGCTGTGCTTCCAAGACCGGCCGCAACCGCAAAGATCAGCACCCATAGGACAGTCGGCACGGCTCTTATAAAGGCGACCAGGCTTTTAATGACCATTGAAGTCTTTTTCGAAGACAAATTTTCAGCGGCCAGCAATCCGAAAAGAATTGCGATTATGGCGCCGAACAAGGTAGTCAGGAAAGCCAGCCCGAGTGTAACCATAACTTGATAAAGGGCATGGCCAAAGGAAAAATGCTTCAGATGGGGTTCAAGGAAGATGGTTTTTAGATTGGCGAAGGTGCCAAGAAGCGCATCCATAAAGTCCAATTCCTTGTAATCAAAGCTGAAAAATGCATAGATTGTCAGCACAGCCAGGGTATAGAGTGTTAATCTTGTCACAATAGCTGCTTTATTCAAAGGCTTAGCCGGCATTCTTCCGCCAATCAGATGATCGGCCGGGGCTGTAACATTTCGGAGCTGTTCCTTCACCTCCATTACAAAATCACCTTCCTTACATAATTGGATGCAAATTCGATCAAAAGAATAGCGGCTATAATGACAATAACGACCAAACTTGCAGTGTCATAAGCCAGGCTTTTATAGTATAAGTTGAACGTAAAGCCTATTCCTGAACCAGTCAGCAATCCGATCAATGTGGCACTGCGGATATTCGTTTCGATCATGAACAAAATCCAGCTGATTATTTGCGGAATGCTAGATGGAATCACCGATTGAAAGATGATGGAAAAGTAGCCAGCGCCTGTCGCTTTCAACGCTTCCACAGATCCGCCGCTCACTTCATCAATTGTTTCAGTAAAGGCCCTTGTTAAAAAACCAAATGAACCAAAGAACAAAGCAAAGTACCCAGTTAACGAGCTTTGCCCGAATGAAAACAGCAATATCAGCGCCCATGCCGCAACATCAATGTTTCGAAAGACAGTGGCAATTCCTCTTGTGACAGCTCCGAAAAACCTATTGATCCTTGTTGTATTGGAACCGAAAATGGCAAATAATAGGGCAAATACAGCAGCTGCTGTCGTGGCCGCAATTGAAACCAGGAGTGTTTCCTGCATCTTTTCAAGAATAACCGGAAGCTTTTCTAACGATTCTGCGGTTGGATAAAAGTTTGCCATTCCCCATTGAACAGCTTTTGGGATAGATGCAATGCCTTTTACTGCATTGTACTCCGTAATAACCATAGCAAGCATCGTGACTGCACCAAGGAGGCATAGGTAGGCAAGTGTGTTTCGCTTTTTCTTTGCAAAGATATCAGCCTGCATGGATGCCTCCAATATCAAAGATCAAATCATCTGCTTCAGATCCATATATCCGCTGAATATCTTCTGACGTCAAGCCTTTAGCCGATCCGTTATACACAACCTGCCCCTTGTTAATGCCGATGATCCGGTCCGAATATTTGATGGCTACATCTACCTGATGAAGATTCACTACAACAGTAATACCCATTGTTGTTGAAACCTTCTTTAAATGATCCATGATCACTTTTGCCGAATTAGGATCCAGGGACGCAATGGGTTCGTCACACAAAAGCATCCGCGGATTTTGGATAAGCGCACGGGCTATCCCTACCCGCTGCTTTTGTCCGCCGCTTAATTGGTCTGCACGCTTATAAATCATTTCGTTCAGGCCAAGCACATTCAAAATCTGGACTGCCTGCTGCTTTTCCTCTTTGCTGTAAAGTCCAAGAACACCAGCCAATGTTGATTTGGTTCCCAATTTTCCGTGCAGAGTGTTCTCGATTACAGATAATCGATTAACCAGATTATAATGCTGAAAGATCATGCCGATTTTGGTGCGGACCTGCTTTAATTCCTTTTTCTTCAAGTTCATTACTTGGGAATCCTGGAAGCGAATGTCTCCGCCTGTAGCATCGATCATGCGGTTGATGCAGCGGAGCAGAGTTGATTTCCCTGCTCCTGAGGGACCGATAATGGAAACGAACTCCCCTTCCTGGACTGAGAAGCTCACATCAGTTAATGCTTTTGAATCTTTGCCAAATTGCTTTGTAAGGTGATTAACTTCCAAAAGTGCTTTCATGAGTTAACCCCTCCTATCCAATTGTTTTTTTCCGCGTTAAGAGCAAGTAAGACTTCTGAAAGGACAATATTAAATCCCGATTTGCAGCCAACAGCGGGGAATTAAGCCCCCCACTGATGGAAATTTCACTTTATTTTGCAAGCTCACGGATCGGGTTGAACCACTCATCTTCTACTTCAACCAGACGCTCATTTCCTGACTTTTTGCTGAATAATCCGGAAAATTCGGAGTCCTCAGGAACGAAGATTTTTTCGTTATTTGCCACTTCATCAGAAGTCATGATTTCACGCAGCTGTTTTTGGTCTTCTTCGCTCAATGTAGCTGAATTGATTACGAATGGTGCATTTAATACAGGAGTGACTGAGATTAAGCTGAATTCTTTCCCGGCAACCGTGTTCAATGGCTCAGCAGCATCATCTTTAACTTTGTAAATTGCACCCTGCTTGTTTACTTCACCTTCTGCCAATTCCACATAATTGTTCACACAAGTATCACAGAATGCCGCTATATCCGCTTTGCCGCTTAAAAGATTTACAGCAGAACCCTGGTGAGAGCCGCCATATAATACTTCACTGAAGAACTTGTCCTCTCCGCCCTCAAGTAAATCCTCAGCTGTCAAACTCTTAAACTCTTCTTTTTCGCTGAAATAATCTGTAATGTCTGTAGATGGGACTTTGAATCCTGATGTTGAACTATTTGATACAAAGGAGAATCGCTTTCCTTGGATATTGTCAATGGCAAATTCCCCGCCGTTTTTGTATTGATCCGCATTTTCTTTTTGGACAGCCAGCCAGCTGTAATAAACTGCATCCTCCAGAGTGCCTGACTCGCCGCTCGGAACAACTAGCGGAAGAACCTTTTCATTTTTTTTATGTGCTTCTATGTATCCCTGTGCACCAAGGAATGCCATATCTGCGTTGCCGTTTGCAATCGCTTCAATTGCTACAATATAGTCAGTCGTTGTTTGATGTTCTACTTTTTTTCCTGTTTTCTCTTCTATTAATTTTCCAATTTCGTCACGGGCTTCGCCTAAATCAGCACCTGATTCGTTTGGAAGCCAGGCGATCGTCAGCGTATCGTCCTTCTCAGAGTTAGCAGTAAACGAACAGCCGGCAAATACAACAGTCATAGCAATAGAAAGCAGAAATAGCGCCATTTTCTTCATGATTTTTCCCCTCTCTTATTTGGAAAAGTTTTATAATACCATCGACCTAACTATAGCGAAAGAATATTAATCTACCGATAAAGCTATATGAGAAAATGTAAAGCATCGGTAAAGAATTAATGCGCCAATGTAAATACGCCATTCTGCATGTTATATTCCCTGTCACATAAGTTGTTCATAAATTCGAGATCATGGAAGATTCCGAGCATCGTCGTGCCTTCATGTATTAATTGTTCTATTAAAATTTTTACCTTGATTTTAGATTCATAGTCCAGGCTAGCTGTCGGCTCATCGAGGAGAAGCAGTCTCGGCTTCTTGACCATCGCCCGGGCAATATTCAGTCTGAGCTTTTCCCCGCCGGAGAAGGTGGCTGGATAACTGTCCCAAAGCTCTGGGCCCAGTTCGAAATGCGAAAGGATTTTTTCCGTCTCTATTTCAGCCTGCTCCTGATCCCGTCCCATTTCAAGGATGGCCTGCTTTACAAGCTGTCTGGCAGTCGTTCTTGGCATTACATTAAGAAATTGGGACACATAGCCGATTTCATGCTTGCGCAGATAAATCATTTGTCTATTTGTTGCTTCTCTTATATTAATCGGACCGAATTTTTTGGAATTGTACCAAATGCTGCCTTGCCCGAGCATGTAGGTTCCATAAATGCATTTTAATATGGTAGATTTGCCGCTCCCGCTTTTTCCGGTAATCCCGATGAAGTCTCCTTCCTTCAAGCTGATATCAATGCCGCTCACTGCATGGATATTCTTTCCGAGATTATGAAGGATAAATGATTTGGACAAATCCCTGATTTCCAATAGATTTTCCACCGATCCACCTGCTTTCCCTCAAAATAGTATTAAATTCTGTAATTCGTTTTTTGGATAAGCTTCCCATCAACGAATACGCCCGTGATTACCGGAAAATCGTCTGCCAATTCTTCAATGATCAAAAGGTCCGCTTTTTTCCCTGCCTCGATCGAACCGATTTCTTCATCCATGTTCACAGCTTTTGCAGGATTAATGGTGACAAGCCTGATCATGTCTGCCAGGTCCATCCCATAATTCCTTACCAGTTCAAAAATGGCATGAAGCATGGCTGCCGGATAGTAATCACTGCACAAGATATCAATTGAATCATTTTGAATCGCGTCCGCTGCACCCAGGTTTCCGCTGTGGGAGCCTCCGAGCAGCACATTTGGGGCTCCGGCCACCGTATACATGCCAAGCTCCTTCGCCTTATACGCTACCTCCTGGGTAATCGGAAATTCACTGATGGTCGTGCCAAAGCTTGTGACCAGCTCCAGTTTTTCAAAACTGTCATCATCATGGGAAGCAACTGCTATACCATGTGCCCGTGCGTGCTCTGCGATCTCCATCATATCCAGGGCAGAGAGCTTTTCCTTCTCTTGGTGATTTCGGATTAAAACGTCTATAGCGGCATCGCTCATACTGTTATAGCTTTTAACCGTGTTCCGGTAAATTTCCAGATGACGATACTGCCCCTGTCCAGGAGTATGGTCCATAAACGAAATAAGGTGCACCTTATTTTCGCTGATATAGCTTTTGAGGTTTTCGATTTCATCAACATTATCAATTTCCATTCGAGCATGGAAACGATGGCGCACAAGATGCTTCATACTGTGTGTCTCATCAATCAGGTTAATGAGCTTTCTGACATTTTCCGGTTCCCGAATCGGCTTATAGGCATATTCGGTTTCTTTATACAGGGAAAGGGAGTGGAACATCGTTGTGATTCCATGGGAGATAAGCTCCTTCTCAGCTTCCCTGAGGCTTAAATGAAAGTTCATTAATGAAGTTGGCCTAGGCGCTGCCATATGCTCAATATAATCGGAATGAATATCGATAAATCCTGGTGATACATAGCCGCCCGCTGCATCTATCACTTCCATGGGATCTTCAAATTTCATTTCTCCCTTTGGAGCAATTCTGCTGATTCTATCATCCTCAATCAGAAGATCATAGCCTTGCAAAATGGTATCCTCTGTAATAAGTTTTCCATTAGTAATGACGTACAATGTGCTTCCCCCCTAATTTGAAATGAACTATTTTCCGATTAGCCTTAAAGAAGCGAATGAACCAAGCTTTGAGTAAATGGAGCTTGAGGATCTTCAAGTATTTGATCAGTCAGCCCCTGTTCAATGACCTGACCCTCGAGCATGACCAATGTTCTGTCCGCCAGCATCCGGATGACGCCCAAATCATGCGAAACCAGCACGATACTTATATTCATTTCCCGCTGCAGACTCTTAATTAAGTCCAAAACACTTGCCTGTACGGATAGATCCAATCCCGTCGTGACCTCATCCAACAGCAGAATCGGCGGCTGATTAGAAAGGGCCTTGGCAATTTGCACACGCTGCTGCATGCCGCCTGAAAAATTCTTTGGTGCTTCTTTACGTCGATGGACAGGAATATTCACCTTGCTGAGAAGCTCTGATCCCCTCGCTTCCATCATTCCCACATTCCTGCTGCCTGCTGCAATCAATTTCTCAGCAATATTTCCGATCGAAGAAAAGTCGATTTTCAATCCCAATAGAGGGTTTTGATAGACTTTCCCCATTAAATGATTGCGGATATACCGTTTTTGCTGGGAAGACTCCTCAAAAAGATTCTTCAGCCCATTTTGGTAGGATGAAATATACCCTTCCCCTGAGGTCGTTTCCTGGTCAAAGTACAGGCACTGCATCAAGGTGGACTTGCCGCTTCCGCTTTCCCCTACAATTCCAAGCACCTCTCCCGGATAGACATCGAAGGACACATCCCTGCATGCATAGACCGTTCCGCACACACTGCAGTAATTTTTGATAAGGGCCATCGGTTCAGGATTCCTGCAATGGTCGCAGCCAGGACCGAATTGCTTGTTTAGGTTTTTAATAGATAAGACCGGAACCTCAAATTCAGTCATTTAATTCACTCCTGCCTTTTCGACTTCGTTCAATATTTCACAGCAATAGCTGGTATCATTGCATTGGTAATACGTCTCTCCTGTTGCCTCATCGATCAGTTCGTCAAGGAACACTCCCTCTGACCCGCACAATCTGCAGCATTTCCCATCAAAGCTCTCCCCTTCAAACGGATAATCTTCAAAATCCAGGGAGACGATTTTCGTAAATGGCGGAACTGCATAAATCTTCTTTTCGCGTCCTGCGCCCAATAATATAAGTGCTTCGTTTTCATTCATTTTCGAATTATCGAAGCGCGGGATCGGGCTCGGTGCCATTACATACCGATCGTGTACCATGACCGGATGATCTGCACCTGTTGTCATGCTTCCGTATTTCATAATCTGTTCAAAAAGCATTAGCCAGGCACCGCTGTATTCTTTTTCTGCATGAAGCTTTTTCGTTTCATGCTCACTCGGTTCAAAATAACGGAGCGGTTCGGGAAGCGGTACCTGCAAAACAAGGATTTGATCCTTGTTCAGCGGAACCTCAGGAATTCTGTGCCGTGATTGGATGATGGTTGCTCGAGACGTATGATCAGTTATTTGAACACCGGTTGTATCTGATACAAGCTTTTTAATGCTGACTGCATTGACAGATTCATCTGATCCCTGATCGATTACCTTCAATACATCTTCTTTCCCAATGAGCGAAAGTGTCAGCTGCAGGCCGCCTGTCCCCCAGCCTCTTCCGATCGGCATTTCCCTCGAGGCAAACGGAACCTGATAACCCGGGATCGCAATCGCTTTTAATGTGGCTCTTCTAATCTCCCGCTTCGATCCTTCGTCAAAAAAAGCAAAGTTATAGGCCGTATTCATATGCTCCTCACCTCTTCCCTTTCTTCTGTTTTCCCCTTCGTTTTTCTCACACTGTCAAGCTTTGACTGGAACGTTACATAATGCGGCATTTTCAGGTGTGAAATAAAGCCAGTTGATTCCACAGAATCAATATGGAGGAGGACAAATTCCTCATTATGGCTTGGAAAACTATTATCAGGATGCTCCAGGCAATTATCCAGAATACCCATCGCGATCGCTTTCGTCTCATTCTGGCCGAAGCACAATCCGTATCCGATTTCAAACTCCAATTCCTTACTGCCTTTTTCCTTTTCGGCCATGAAAGGCATCAGCATTTCCGCTTCTGTTGCTTTTATATTCCCAATGTAATATTCATCTTCATCACTGCCCTCTTCATTCGGATGGCCAACGTATATTGGCAGGCTGCCTACTCTTAGCTCCCCGACAGTCGGATGAAGAGCGCCATAGCCCCTGATAACCGCATATGCCAGTGAAGTAACCGCTCCCGTCTCTCCTCTTGTCAGAATTTGCAGGCGCTGGCTGCGGCTTGAAGGAAACTCAAGGCTTTCCCTCGTCACATCATCCGGTTCAGCATCATTGTTTTCAAGAGGAGGAATCAGTCCTTCTTTCCTCAAATAATCCAGCACCTTCGGCAATACCAATTCAGGTCCATTCATCAGTTCTTCAATAGAGCTATTTTCTATAGCGTAAGCTGACAGCCATTCTTTTACCGTCTTTTCCGTTTCATTCATTAAATTGAAATCCAGGAGCCGGTGGGTATAGTCTGTTGCAGCACCTAAAATCTGGCCGCCCGGAATATCTTTGAAGCTGGCTGAAATCCTGCGTTCAACCTTCATGTCCTCGGATTCAATGATTTGCGAGCAGTGCTTTCTCGGCAGGGTTGAGCGGTATGCACGAAGCAGGAATACCGCTTCTTCAGGATTACCTTCAGCCTGCTTGATCGCTAATGCAGCAAGCTTTTCATTATATAAGCTGCTTTCTGACATCACCTGATCGATTAAGCCTCTCATCCCGGCTTCAATTTGTCCGGTTTCAAGCACTTGTTCCTTATGAAGCCTTTCATATTTCAAACGTTTAATCGCCTCTTCAATAGCTTGTGTCCCGCCTTTTACCGCTACATAACCCATTCCCTCTCCTCCTCCCTGTTTAACGCTATTTGAGTCGTTCTCGGCAATGATAAGAGCTGATGATTTCGGTCCACAAATACCAGATCAACCCCGGTTGGATACTCCCTGTTTTTTTCTTTTCGTCTTTCTATCCAATTTCCGATTAGATCCATTTTGATTCCTGTGCTCGTTTGAATGCCTGGTCCTTTTAAAAGCAGGCATTCACCAGCAGAAATCGCTCCTGTTTCTGCAATAATTAATGCAGATTTGTGCGGGTTTACAAAGGTACCCGGATTCGCATTTTCAATGGCCTCATCCAGGGTACCTGCCCCGGCATCTTCAAGAATGAATAAATAATCGGCCTGATCCGCTTGTACTGCTTTTGCAAATGTTAATTGATTTATTTCTTTTTCTGCTGCTTCTGCATCACTGCCGTACACTTTAAACGTAACTTCAGGGTCAAGCAGCGTTAAAGCAAGAAGCAGCATCGAATTGGAACATCCTGCTGCATTCTTTCCATCCAGCAATGCAGCCTCCTTGCCCAGGTCCGAGATCAGCCCTGGCCTTGAAGTGGAATCGACTAACTTTCTATATACTGACTGCAGATCATGAACAATATCTAATTTCAATGCCTGTTCCTCCTTCTATTAAACATCCATCGTCTCAAAGCTTACTTTTGTTTTTAAAATCGCTTCATTCTTCGCTTTTCTTTTTTCTTCTAGATACTGCTTTTCACTTTCTAGTATCCCAGCCCACGATTTCGTTTCAGGAAGATTCCCCAGAAATGCCGCGTCAACTACTGCAAGATGATAAGCCAGTTCAGGGAAATCCCCTTTCACAATTCCTATACCGATCTTTCCTTCCACCTTTGCCTTGCATTCTGTCACCAGCACTTCCCCTAAATAAAACAGGCTTTTCTTGGAAGTCTCCCGAACCTTTAACATCACAAGTCCATGTTCCGGTTCCTGTAAGCTTGAGACTGAATATTTTTGTTCAATTTCGTTCGCTAAGGATTTTGCCAATTCATGAGAGCCTTCGATCAAAATTTCTGTTCTTTTTTTTCTTTTCACCTTTTGGCCTCCATCTGTTTTTGTTCTGCACCTTAAATCTATCTTGTTGCCAAGCTGGCGGTTGTAAAAGAAGTGTAAATTATGTAAGAGTATTATTAATTTGATTTCTATACATCGGGCTATAACTGACCTTCTAAATTAAATAGGTAAAGCAATCGCTTCTATATTTGATTTTTGAGTATTCCAGTACTGTACCCGTTTCCTTATCCATGCAGAGGGACTCCAGGAGAAGAAGAGGAATTAAACTCGAGCATTTCAGGATTTTCCGTTCAGGTTCATTCGGGAAAACCACACTCAGCTGGCTTTGGCCTGAAGTGAATTCTTTATAGCCATGAGTTTTATAATATTGAAAAATAGAGGTAATCCCTGGTCCGTCCCTATTAATTTGCTTGAAAACAGATTTGGCTACATAGGACGTATGAAGGGCAATCGGGCAGCCGTCCACTATTCTTAACCGGGAAATATTATAAACTTCATCCGATGGAAGTACTTTTAAAGCATGATAGACATCAGACTCATAGGGGATTTTTTCACAGCAAATATTCTCCGACCTGAAGTCATATTCAAGCTCTTTCATCTTTTCACTAAAACTGATATCCCCTGTTAAAATTAGAGGAATCTGCTTTTTCCTATTTTGAACATAACTGCCTCTTCCCTGCTTTGAAAAAATGAACCCCAGTTCCTGCAATTGCTCATACGCTTTGCGTACAACCATTCTTGGTATCCTATATTGATCTGCGAGCTCATTTTCAGAAGGAAGTTTTTCATTTGGTTTATACTTCCCTTCCTTTATATCCGAAATCAGCTCATCCACCAGCTTCATTTTTTCACTCATACAGTCAGCCCCTTTCGAAATCCAGAAACAATTTAAGTCTAAAGAATGAATTTAAATGGCAAGTTACGTAAATGTAATATTTTTATGAATATAAAAATGACCCAATCTTTTGGTGAATGGGTCATGTAAGGCTGTATTTAGCTTCCAAATTTCCTGATAAAAGCTTCCGTATCATTTAATTCTTCAAAATGGGCTTCAAGCTTTTCCCTTGGCCAATCCCACCAGGCGATTTTAAGCAGCTTTTCTGCAGTCTCTTTAGAGAATCTTCTTTTTAATAACTTTGCAGGTACGCCCGCTGCAATCGTATAGGGTTCAACATCCTTTGTAACGACTGCTCCGGAACCGATGACTGAACCAGTCCCAATCTCGACACCTTTCATGATGATTGCACCGTGCCCAATCCATACATCATGGCCAATTTTGACCCGATTTGTACGGCGCCAATCAAAAAATTCATGATCGTCTTGATCGCCGAAGCCATAATCGACTTTCCGATAGGTCATGTGGTGCTGGGTCACCCGATCCATCGGATGCTGGACGGGATTAATGCATGCATGAGAAGCAATGGAACAAAACTTTCCGATTTCAGAATAGTTGACTGTTACATCATCCATCGTATATGTGTAATCGCCAAATTTCGATTCGATAATTTTATTTCTTTCTCCGATTGATGTCCATGCTCCGGCGTAGCTGTCAATGATAAAGCTTGAATTATGTATGCTTGGAGAAATGGAGAGCTTTTCATCCTTCTTTGGTTTAAAGATCATTGACATTCGCGTATCCCCTCCTTCTTTTTATTAACTGAACAGCCTAAATATGATGATTAAGATTGGCTTTTAAGCTTTTGCCGTCTTGCAGCTAATTCATGCACTCTCTCCACACCCGGCGACCAGCTTCCAAGCACAACCGGTTTCTCGCCGTAGGCACCATGAAAGTCGGATCCTCCTGTCATGGTTAAACCATATTTAACGGCCAGTTTTCTTGCCATTTCTTCATGTTTTTCATTATGAAGGGGGTGCCATACTTCTATCCCCTGCAAGCCGGCTTCAACTAGCTCGGGCACCTTTTCAAAATTTCCGTATTGGCCTGGATGCGCAAGTACAGGCACGCCGCCAGCTTGTAGAATTGCTTCAACAGCAAGACGTGCATCCACATATTCCATCGGGATAAAAGCCACGCCTTTCGATTCTCCATTTTGACCGCGGCTAAATAATTTTTTATAAAGGGCGCCATAGATGGAATCCGCATACCCAGTCTCAATAAGAGCATCCATGATATGCTGCTTATAAACACCGGTTCCACCCTCTGCCAGCTCCAGACAGCGTTCCCATGTAATGCTGTAGCCTGCTGAAATCAGCCTTTGAACCATTTCAAATGAAAGTTTATGCCTTCTCTCGATGATAGGCTGGCACAGCGATTCAATTGCCTTATGCCCAGGCTCAATAAAATAGCCTAGAATGTGGACTCTGCGCCCCCTTTCAAAATCAAAAGCAGAAATTTCAATACCAGGGATCACCTCGACTCGGTACTTCTTTCCTTTCTCAATCGCTTCTTCCAGCCCTTTTGTTGTGTCATGGTTCGTAATGGCCAAGTGTGTTACGTCATTTGCAATGGCTAAATTCAATACCTCGTCGATCGATAGCGGACAATCAGAAATATTCGTATGGCAATGCAGCTCTGCTTTCATTTCAGACCTCCTGTTAATAGCCTTTTTTTACTAGAATAACTTGGTGCCAAGCTTGATAGGTTAAGTGGAAGTAAATTTCTGTTAAGATTATGTAATTCTGATTTTGACTTTTTCAAATAAAAGACGTTGTTTCTATAAAAGGGCGGTATTAAGGTAACTGACCGATATATTGGAAAAGTGACCGTTAACAATAAAATTTGACCGATATATTGGAAAAGTGACCGATAAAATCAAAATCTGACCGATAAACCTTTGTAAGTGACCGATATCCTCATCATATGCTTGCTAAGGTTCTAAAATTTGAAAGAGAATCTGCTTAATCAAATAGGCTGTACATAAAACAAGGGCCAACTTCAGCATGTTGACCCTTATCTGTTATCTTATTTAGTTTTGCTGCTGTCTTCCTGGTTCTCTGACAGCAATTCCTTTGTCGAGCTTTTAAATTCCCTCAAAGTCGAGCCGAATGCACGGCCAATTTCAGGCAGTTTCGATGGTCCAAAAATGATGAGTGCGATAACCAGTACTAATATTAAGCCTGGTATTCCTATATTTTGCAGCATGTCATCCCTCCTGCTGATTTTTGTAATATTAATAGTCGTCTTTATAAAACGGTATTAGCGGCCACCGTTGTTTTCGTTTTCCCCAAAGCTTTTAAAGGCTTACTGCATACATTCCCATAAGCATCAAGAGCATGAACTTCAATCTGATAGGCTGTATTTGCCTGTAATCCATCAATTGTTAACGTTAACGGGTTTGGCACAGGATCTTTATAGAATTCCGAAAATGCTAGGAATTCCTTCACGACTTCTCCTGAATTTGCATGTATTGCCACTACTTTGTAGTCATGAACAAGCAGTTCATCCTTGGCTTGTGTAAACATTATGGCCATGCCAGTGGCTGATGTCATTTCTTGATTTATTGCTAACATCGAATCTTTTGTAAAAAATGGTGCCTTCTTATCCCTGTCTTCTGTGTAGGTAAACTTTTGCTTATTTGCGGGTAAGCTTATTTCGAATGGATCTCCTGTCCAGTCATTACAATGAATATCTCGGCGCTTAATCAACACCTTATTATTATGCACTTCTACAATTAGTGCCTGATTTAGGACATCCGCCCCCTCAGGCACTTCCCCTTGAATTCTGCCGGCATCCAGCCACAAATAGGCACCAGTTGAGGTTCCAATTGAAGTGAAATCCTTCTGGTGAATGATTCTCGGGTCATCAAGAGGATAGTGCGTATGCCCGGAAAATGAGATGACTTGAGGATATTCCTTCAAAGTGTCGTAAAATAGGTCTCGATTTTGAGAAAAGCCCCATTCGCTTCCATAGACCGTCCCTTTAATTGGCTGATGATGGAAGACAAAAATAGGCTTTTTCCAATCATCTGCCTGTGCAATTTTCAGTTGTTCGCTCAGCCAATTAATTTGCTCAACAGAAAAGGTTCCCTCTGTTAATCCATCTTCTGTGCCAAGAACGATAAAATGGTAGCCTTTGATTACTTTATGGTAGTAAATAGATTCCATGCCTGTCTTTGCGAGGAAGCGTTTTTGTGCATCTGCTGTTGATAAGCCATTCCAGTAGTCATGATTCCCGATTGCAAACATGGAAACCGCGCCTGGCTGTTTGTGGGCATGATAAGCTGACATAAACTTATCGTATTCGGATGTATATCCATAATCGGTTAAATCTCCCACAACCAAAAAAGCATCCTGCTTCGGTACAGCCTTATTTAATTGTTCCAATGTTGTTTTAAACTTTTCAAGTGTTTTATTGCTGCTGTTATGGATATGAATGTCACTAATAACCGGGAATACTAAATCCGGTCCCTTCCCTCCAGAGTTCATGATCGAAGCAGAAGAAGCTGCACTTGCTGAAATTAGATTAAGAGAGTTTGCAAGTGATAATCCAATTGTTGCACTGGCTGCCAAGGTAGTTTTCTGTAAAAAAGCACGGCGATCCATTTCTTTTGAAAAGATATTTCCATCTTTTTGTCCAGTCCGAATTTCATTCATGTTTTAAAGACTCCTTCATCAATTTTTCCAGACTCTTCTTAACGCAGTCCCTTAAAAACACTGGTGGCCCTCTTTAGTCTATTTTTCCTCCAGCGGCAGCGGATCGATGCTCTGGTCGTTGGCCGTTAAATCAATTCCGTAGTCTTTGGCAAAAACCATATGTGTATCTGCTAAAACACCTTCATGATTTTCATCTAAATTAAACACTCTCGCTCCCCGAAGTCTGTTTCTGTCCGGGCCTGAAAGTCCGTAAGTGCCAAAACCGGTATTCCCAGCATATCCAAGCAGAATTCCATAGTAGTTGCCGCAATATGTATTAATATGATCATGCCCGCAGAATACTCCTTTAACATCCCCTCTATCCAGCATGGCTGTAAACAACCCGCTGTTTATTGGTCCGGGACACTCATCTTCATTCCGCTCTCCATTGATTTGATGCCTTGCCATTGCAAGATCGTGGCCTGCTTGGGTTCTGCCATCCACACTTCCCCACCACATAAAACGGTGTTCCCATAGAGGAATATGGATGAATACAAGGGAAGGCACTTTATAGCCATATTGCTTTTCTATCGCTTTGGATCTTTTATAATACCAATCGACTTGATTAAAGCGGAGCCAATCCCATGTCGGGTAGCCCTTGAAATCCTGGCCGGCGATCGTCTGAGGTGCATATCTGCCGCTATCTAAAAGCCAGAGATTGAATGCTGCATTATTCCCTTCGGATTTCCTGATTAATAGATTCATATTCCCAGTTCCTGTAAGGCCTTTCTGTCCAGGTGTGTTCATATTATGTTTGTATTTCATATAGAATTTGAGCATATCGCTCTCATCCATGCCGCTCTTTGGAGTTGAATCCTCATCATGGTTTCCAAAGGTAGCCGCCCAGCGGATCCCCCTTTTTTCCATTGGCTGGACGACATTGTTCATTGCCTGCTTCATTTCCAGTTCAGAATCACAGCCGCCTGTAATATTATCTCCATTTAAAACGACGAAATCAGGTTTCTCAGAATCCAGCACCTTTTCCATCAGCTGTATTGTCCGTCTGTCAATCCGTTCATCATCCTGAGTATCATTGAATTGTACAATTTTAAATTTGCCATTGGAATTGAAGGCAAGCTTCGGCCCTTCAAGCCTTTCACTCAGCTCTTCTGCTTGAACCTTGTTTTCGAATATGTCTCCCGGAAAACCGGCAGCTGCCATAGTTAAGGCTAAAGTCCCTGCTCCTCCCGCTTTAATAAACGACCTTCTGTCCATTCCTTTGCTTTCATTCTCATTCTTCATTAACCTTACCTCCATTAAATGATTTAAAGTTTCCCCTACAGATAAAATCCTAGATTAAATCTATTAAAGCAGTATTAATATCAATAGTTTGTTAAGTAAAGAAAACAAAGGCAAAAAGAAAAACAAAAATATCATTTTCCATTATTTATCTTAGATTCATAGGCAGGAAGAATGAAATTCGGGACTTTCCTCTCTTTGTATTCTTTTGTTTTTATTTTTGTTTTAAAACTTTTAAATAAATTAATATTTATGACCTCAATTTTTAAAAATTCAGCCCTATAATTTATCAATAACATGAGAGCTGGGGGTAACAAATAATGAAAATAGGGTTCGTTGAGGAAAGACACAGAAGGATTATGAGGGAATTGGAAATGAAAAATAAAGTTAGCGTTTCTGATCTGTCCAGTAAATTAAATGTCACTCCAGAAACAATCCGGAGTGACCTGAGACGGCTTGAGGAGAGGAACAAACTGCGCAGAATTCATGGAGGAGCCATTTGCTATTACGGCTTAATGAAGGAGCAGCAGTTTAATAAGAAGATTAGCATTAGCCTGCCAAGCAAAAAGAAAATTGGTGAAGCTGCTGCCAGCTTTATTTCCGATGGAGACACCGTTGTTTTGGATGTTGGCTCCACGACCATTCACATTGCCGGTTCCATTGAAAATACAGAAAATGTTACAATCATAACGAACTCTTTGGCAGCCGCAGAAATAATAAACACCAGAATTGAAAATAAGCTGTTCAATGGGAAAGTCATTCTGATTGGCGGAACCGTGGATCCTCTGCAGCGTTCAACTTCCGGCTCTATCACCAATCAAATGCTGGAACAGTTTTATTTTGACAAAGCCTTTATATCATGTGGAGGAATGAACCCTGAGGGTATATGCGATTATAATATTGATGAAGCTGCCGCCTCTGCAATCATGGTAAAAAGATCCAAACAGGTCTTCGTAGTAGCCGACTCCTCTAAACTAAATCAGCGGGCCTTTTTCAATATCAGCCCTTTTTCGGCTATTGATTTTGTCATTACTGATGCAGATATGCCCACCGATTGGCCAAAGGAGGAAATCAAATTCAATGGGCTAAAATGGCTAAAGGTCCATACATAAAATAAGATTCGGCAGAACTCTCTGGCCACTGATTATCCGGATTACTTGAGAGTTCTGTTATAAGAGACTAATGAACATAGTAAAGTTATTATTTAAAGATAATGCTGATCAGTGAGGCAAGGAAAAGCCATATTCCTGCACGCCAGCAGGGATATGGCTTTTATCATCCTTTTATTTTTATATACACACCTTCTTTAGCTTTTTCATATGCTTTATGTCCTCTGTTTTTAACGTCTTCTGACAGTTTTGATGCCCTGATCAGCTTGCTTCCAATCAAAACGGAAGGGTCAATCAATCTCATTTTCCCTTTGAAGTGAATGTCATAGTCTAACCTGTTTTCTTCTGCCTTAACCTTATGATCAATCTTTTCAAGCAGACGCTGCACTTCCTGATCCCCTGATTGCTTTATTTTTACTAATACCTCTTCATCTTGGCCAAGCAGATCATTCAAATGAAGAAGGTTCTTTTCAAGAGATTTTTTTATGACCTTTGCAAGAGAATCATTGGCAAAAATATTTAATGGGTCCATGAAGAAATCAATGACTTCTTTATAATAAGTTTTTACGAACCACTCAGCTGCCCCAATATCAGAAATATAAATCCGGCCGTCAACAACGGTCAGTTGGCCCAGGAAATTTTGTGCCTCCTCTAATGAAATATAACCATATCGATACATGTCCCTTAAAGTGTAGTCCAGCCGGTCTGCACAAAGTTCGGGTGCCGGCTGTTCTAATAATGTCCATTGTGAATCATCAAAAAGGATATGTTCATAATTAATATGATGCCTTTTTAAAATGGCCGGAATCTCAGATTCAAGGACCACACGCTCAAAAATATGTTCATGGTAATCTTCTGCTTCATTTTTCAAAACCCCATCAATCACATGAGAAAAGGCAGTGTGCGAGACATCATGGAGCAAACCGGCAATCTGTTCTTCAACAGAACCGCCGAATCTCCTTATTAACAGCATCACCCCTATAGAATGTTCATATCTCGTAACATTCCATTTCTCATTGACGAGAAAGCTCGCCCCGCCCTGATGTACACCCTTTAACCTTTGTACCGGTTTGCTGCTGATTAATTCATCTAAAACTTTTTCAAGCTTGTATACTCCGTAAATCTCATCTTTAATCAGCATAACCCCACCTGCTTTGATTAATTAATATGTGCTTACATTATATATGTTTTAATAATAAAAGCCTTAATCCCAGGAATAAGGCTTTCATTTTCCACGGACCCTTTTTTGTTCAGCTGCCTGCAAATAATGCATCGGAATATAAGTAATAAAAAATACAAACAAAGCAGCTGCTTCAAGCGTTACATAATACCAGATACCGTTTCCGAAAAACGATAGCAGTGTTTTTGTTTCTGTCGGGCTGGCCAAATAGAAGAAATTTGTCCCTAGCAGCATGTTTAAAAAGAATACTGGGACCGCAATCACGTTGAGTATTAAAAAGCCTGTCAGCACCGCTTTCTTTGGCACCCTGTACCCTTCAAACAAAATAAAATATAGTACGGCTAGCGGAATGGCTGAATGATGAAGAAAGTATTTGATGTAGCGGTAATGAGGAAATTGGTAGACCATATCAGGTGTCACCATGCTTAAAATGGGAGGAATCGCACCAATGAAATACAGCAGCCAAAAGGCTTTTTTATTAGGTTTCAAAAACAGGAAAAGCGCGATAAAAGTGCTGAAGGAGCAAAGCTGAAGCGGCAGATCTGCCACATCCCACTGATTGGTCATAACCAGCCACAAATGATGCGTTACTTCACAAGCCAGCATCGCACCAAACAGCGTCCATTTAATGATTTTCTGATATGCCCTAAGCGCGTCCCTGTAATACACCAGCCACCAGACGGTAAAAAAGAATAGAACCAGCGGAACAAGGTGCATAATCGAAAACATTTCAAATCCCTGCATACCCGTTACCGAGAACATGATGTCATCACCCCTCAATATGCATTGAAGTGCTGTTTGATTCATTGTATTCACGGTAAGGAAAATTAACACGTTTAATATGCGGAAAAATCAGATTTTATACCCGAATTTTTCAGGTACCCCAGGTTTTTCGTCGTTATTCCTCCTGATTAACTACCATTTTCACTGGATCTTCAGATTTCTCGTCGTTATCCTTTCCGATTAACTACCATTTTTCAGGGACCTCCGGGTTTTTCGGCGTTATTCCTCCTGATTAACTACCATTTTCATTGGGTCTTCAGATTTTTCGGCGTTATCCCTTCCGATTAACTACCATTTTTCAGGGACCTCCGTATCTTTCGGCGTTATTCCTCCTGATTAACTACCATTTTCACTGGGTCTTCAGATTTTTCGGCGTTATCCCTTCCGATTAACTACCATTTTTCAGGGACCTCCCTATTTTTCGGCGTTATTCCTCCTGATTAACTACCATTTTCATTGGGTCTTCAGATTTTTCGGCGTTATTCCTCCTGATTAACTACCATTTTCATTGGGTCTTCAGATTTTTCGTCGTTATCCCTTCCGACTAACTACCATTTTTCAGGGAACTCCGTATTTTTCGGCGTTATTCCTCCTGATTAACTACCATTTTCACTGGATCTTCAGATTTCTCGTCGTTATCCTTTCCGATTAACTACCATTCTTCAGGGAACTCCGTATCTTTCGGCGTTATTCCTCCTGATTAACTACCATTTTCACTGGGTCTTCAGATTTCTCGTCGTTATCCTTTCCGATTAACTACCATTTTTCAGGGACCTCCGGGTTTTTCGGCGTTATTCCTCCTGATTAACTACCATTTTTCAGAGACCCCCGGGTTTTTCGGCGTTATTCCTCCTGATTAACTACCTTTTTTCACGGACCCCCGGGTTTTTCGGCGTTATTCCTCCTGATTAACTACCTTTTTTCACGGACCCCCGGGTTTTTCGTCGTTATTCCTCCTGATTAACTACCATTTTCACTGGGTCTTCAGATTTTTCGTCGTTATCCCTTCCGATTAACTACCATTTTTCATTGGTCCGTTTCTTTTTCGTCGTTATTCCCGACCATACCCCATCAGCCCATTTTCACCATGGACACTCACCCACCTTATCCCATTTTGAATATAGTGTAGGAGTTAGAAGGGGGTGACTAAGATCAACAGTCTATTTACAGCCAACTCCTCCGGCCTGCATAAGTTAGAAGATTGGAAGCAGAACGCACTTGATAGATTCCAGATAAAGATGACGGATAAAGAGAGGCCTTTCCCCTGTATACCCGCTACCATCGGGTATGCCAAAAATCAGCTTCGGTATGGGTTTGCGGATGATCCAAGGGAACCGGCCTCCATTCAGCAAACCGCAGCCATCCTCAAGGAATTTACTGAGCATTCAAGAGAATTCGGGAGCTATACCTCAGTGATTATTTTTTATAAAACACCGGATAATTTGAGTGTGAAGGAATATGAACAGCTTTTTTGGGAGCAGCTGACAGGGTTATCAGAGATGGATGAAGCTGAATGGCCTAACGAGATCCCGAAAGACCCGCATGATTCACTTTGGGAATTTTGCTTTTATGGAGAAAAGTACTTTGTCTATTGCGCCACTCCTGCTCATAAAAATCGGCAGAGCCGGCATTTTGATACGATGATGCTGGCGGTTACGCCGAGATGGGTTCTGCAGGAATTCATGAAAAAGGGAGCCTTAGCATCCCGGATTAAAAATCAGATCCGCAAACGGCTGAAAAAATATGATACCACCGCGATACATCCTGATCTGAACAGGTATGGAGCCGATGATAATTTTGAATGGAGACAATATTTCCTTCGTGACGATGACACTACGATTTCTAAATGCCCTTTCCATCGTCTGCTTGGAACTTTCAGAAATAAATAGGAGGACAGAAGCAGCTTCTGTTCTCTATTTGTTTTTCCTATCAATATAAAGAGTGCCATCCTGCTGAACTTGTGCAAAAAATACATCTTCAACAGATTGAATATTCGCTTTTTGCAGTTCCTGGTCAAGCCAGCTTTTGTCCAGTTGTAATTTAGAAAGATTGTCTGTATTGACCTTTCCATCAGAGATGACTTCAGCAGGTAAAGGAATGTGAACCATTTTAGAACTGCTGATGATTAGATCCATTTTTGTAACCGGCTGTTCGCTTTCCTTTTTCAAAACAGACAGTTCGCCGTTTGTCTCCAGGATGGCGTAATCAACATCCTTAAAGGAAAAAACATCCTTCTGCCTTAATAATGCCTGAAGCTCATCAAGGTCCACCCTCGATTTTTTGAGTGCCCCTTCAATAATCCTGCCAGCCTTAATGACTATCAATGGATCACCCGTCGTGACCAATCTTCCCTGTTTTGATTTTAGATCGATCATATCCAAGATTATGGTAAAAAGCGTCCAAACAATCAGTGCGATTACTCCATCTTTGATGAGGGTGCTTTCGTTCACAGCAAGGTTCCCTGCAATAGATCCGATTCCAATGGCAGTTGCCCAGTTGAAAAAGGTCATTTGGCCAATTTCCTTGCGCCCCATCACCCTCGCTAATAAAAAGAGTACTAAAAACGAGATGGTTACACGGAGAATAGTCTCGTTTACCGTCAACATTCATCACCTCACTATTTTTTTGATGTGTTCCCTAACCATGCTGCATGCATCTAATGGTATTTTCTATACAAACCGCATATTTCATACGCCGTATGGTCTATTTGCTAAATGTAAACAAAAGTTGATATTAAGTTTATTTTCATTCTGTATGATAGCCATTAAAATAAGTTAAGGAGGCATTCAAATAAAAAAGCTGCTGCATTCAATTACAGATTAGGTTTCCACTAAAAGGGGAATGTGGAACACGATTATATGGGTTCTTTCATTTCTTGATGACCTGCCATCCCGGGTGGCCAGCGGGATCACTGCGAAAATAGTGGATGAACAGGATGTCAACAACGGTGATATAATAAAAATTGTACTGCTGGAGACCGACCTGATTCTTGCGCTATTACTTGCGCTTACGAAATACATAGAGATGCCGATCTACATAATGGCAACCATTCTGCTGTCATTTGTCTCGGCTTTAGGACTTGGAGTTTTCCTTGTTGATGAATTATTGGGCTTTGAATCCATCAGTCCGCGTGTTCCTATCTATCTATTCATTCATTTTCCTTGTAGCATTGGGGATTGATTATAACATCATCCTTGTTTCACGCTTTATAGAGGAAAGGAAAACACATTGAGTGAAGGACGCTCTTGAAATTGCCATCCTGAATACCGGCGGCGTCATTTCTTCGGCTGGCCTCATTCTGGCTGCTACATTTGCTGCCCTGATGACCATGCCGATAGCGGACTTATTCGTTTTTGGAATTATCGTTGCCATGGGAATATTGATTGACACCTTCCTTGTTAGGGGGATGCTCTTCCGGCATTAATTCTGTTTTTTGAAAAAGACAAGGAGACTTCCCGGCAAAAAATTTTGGAATAGAGTGAGGGTCCCTCCCTATTCCCCTGTGAGGAGGCCCTGATATGAAGATACTTGTCGTAGACGATGATGTGAATATACAGAAACTCGTCACGATTCATCTAAATCGTGAAGGCTATCAAGTGCTGCGCGCAAACAATGCACAAGAAGCATTAGCACTCTTAGAAGAACAAACTGCAGATTTAGCGGTTGTCGATGTCATGATGCCTGGCATGGACGGATTCGAACTCACCAGGATTCTGACAGATGACTTCGGAATCCTTGTTATCCTTTTAACGGCCAAAGGGCAGCTGGGTGATAAAGAACAGGGCTTCTTATCAGGATCTGAAGATTATATTGTAAAGCCATTTGAAGTGAAGGAGCTCCTTTTCCGGGTAGCCGTGGTGTTAAGAAGAGCTGAGCGGGCGATGGAAACAGTCGTCAAAGCCGGAAACCTGTTAATTGACAGAAAAAGCTTTGAAGTCGAAATCAATCAGGAGACCATCCTTTTGCCATTAAAGGAATTTGAGCTCCTGAGCTTACTTTCGGCACGCAAAAATAAAATCACCCAGCGGGCTGCATTGATCGAACAGGCTTGGGGAGCGGATTATGAGGGCAGCGAACAAACTTTAAACACCCATATCAACCGAATTCGCGACCGTTTGAAGAAATACGGCGCAACCGTTGAAATCCAGACTGTTCGCGGAATCGGATATAAGCTTGAGGAAATAAAATGAAAACCCTCTACCGGAAATTCATTGCAGCCACACTTGTGATCTTAGCCATAAGCATCGTACTTTCCTTCACTTTAACCAATTGGGTCTACATGACTTCGACAAAGGGGAAAATCGACAGACAAAATGTTGTGATTGCAGAGGAAATCGCTAATGGCCTTGAACATATGCATTCCTCTGGCCCTGCTTATGAAACTTACTTAAATTCCATGAGCAAGCTCGGCTATCAGCTCTATATCGTGTCGGAATCGGGTGAAGGGAAATTCTTCGGACAGCCGTTCAATAAGACCGAACTGCCTGAGGAAGCGGCAAAAGTGCTGACCGATCAGGAAGTTTATCATGGTATGGATAGTTTTGCCGGCCAATTTCTGATGATGGGCCATTTTTCTAACGATCTGGAAAATACCGTCGGGGTCCCATTTACCATGAACGATCAGAATTACGGGCTATTCCTTCGCCCGAATAATGAGCTCCTTTTCTCGGACATTCATATGATTTTCGCGTGGTTCTTTGTAGCCATTGCCGTTGTCAGCATCATCGGAGTAATCTGGTTCGCCAAGCATCTCATCAAGCCAATAACAAAGCTGAGGGAAGCGACCAGGGAAATTACCCGGGAGAATTTCAACTTCCCATTGAATATTGATCGCAGGGATGAAATCGGACAGCTGGCAGAAAGCTTCAGCCGCATGCAGGAACAGCTGCAGCACAATGATGAGGCCCGCAAGTCATTCATCAATAATGTGTCTCATGACTTTCAGTCCCCTCTTACGAACATTCAAGGGTATGCTGACCTTCTGCAGACACAGAAACTGTCAGACGAAGAACATTTCGACTATGTGCAGATTATCGATCAGGAGTCGAAGCGGCTCTCCAATCTGACTAAACAGCTTTTGCTCTTGACTTCCCTTGATCAGAAATCGTATCCAATGAAACTTTCGGAAATGAAATTGGACGATCAGATCAAGGAAACCATCCGCAGGCATCAATGGCGGCTGGAAGAAAAAGAAATTGAGGTTTCCTACAAGCTTGCGCCTGTCATCTTTAAGGGGGACCCAGAGCTCATGGTGAATATCTGGGACAACCTGCTGACAAATGCGATAAAATATAACTCTCATGGCGGAAGCATTTTAATCAGTCTATCTCAAACTGAATCAGCGATTGAAGTTGTTTTGAAAGACACAGGGATCGGAATATCCGAGGATACGATCTGCCAGATTTTTGACCGCTTTTACCGGGTGGACGAGGCAAGAAAAAAAGATGGCACAGGACTTGGGCTTTCGATCGTGAAACAGATTATTGGGCTGCATAATGGGGAAATCAATGCAGACAGCCAAGCTGGCGTAGGAACCACCTTTACCATCAAATTTTTCAGGGAGAAACATCGGGAGGAATAAAAAACTATGGAACAAAAATGGAGTATCAGATTAATAAGATTTGCAGCTATCTTTGGCATGATCGGGACCTATCTTGGATCGCATATGTCCGGGCAGATGGATTATTCTTTAAGACCAATTCATGCCCACATTCTGCTGGTGGGATGGCTTTCCGTATTCGCATGGGGGATCTTTTATAAAGTATACCGGGTAAAATATAAAAAGCTTGTTTCCATTCACAGCATACTTGGAATGGCAGGCGCACTTGGATTGACAATCGGAATGTGGATGTACACATTAAATCCGTTTAATTTGGGGGATACCTTTGTTCTGGTTTTCTTTATCGTCGGCGGAACCTTGCTTCTGCTAGCCTTTGCACTTTTTGTGGCTATTACCTTTTTGATTGAAAAAACTTCGGAACGTTAAGNAGCAGGTTAATTTGTGCTTCTAAGCGGACGTTTTTCTCCTCTAGGGAAAGCTCTCTGTCCATTGGACGCCCTGAATTTCCAGCCCTTGTGTCACGTAATCCGGTTATCCCACTCTCCTTGTAAGCATCACTCCATCTTCTACTCGCTGAATTAATCCGCTGCTTCCCCAAAACATCTACATCAAAACCATGTTCCTCAAATATATCCCTGGCAAACTTGCCTTTCTGTTTTTCTGCAATAAAAATTTGTTTAAATTCATCAGTGTAAGTAATTCCTTTTGAACTCACCGATTTAACGTAGCTATTAGCTGATAGTAGCTTGATTTCTTTTTCTGAAAATATCTTTTTACTCATATTATTCTCCGTCCCCTGGTGAATCTCTCTCGTTGTATTTCTTAATTATACAAAAAAGTACCCTATAGGTAGCCTTTTTTATGTGTCTACTCTATAGGGTACATATTACTTTTAGACGCTGCATTGCTTTTTGTTTTTGTTAGCCTCTAAAGGCCCTCTCCTAACAGCATCTTCCCGTATTCCCAATCATCGAAATCCCGCTTCCGTTTCCGCTTCGTTCTAGAACAAGGTCTTCCGTATTTGGTTCAATAATAGGGTCGATTGCTACTTTGATTTCATTGATTGTCACAATAATATCATCTGCTGCCGGCCCATCCAGAGCCAGTCCTATTCTTGGCTGTCCTCAGCCATAGCCGTCAAAAAAGATGCGTATGCTGCTCGCATTTTGTTCTTCCAGCATTTTTTTTAATTCATCACGCGCATGATCTGTAATTATCAAGTCTTTCCCACCCTTTGAATATTTTTTAGTTTATAATTCACTTTCCTGTTTCAGCAAATGTTTTAATGCGGCCGCCAATTTCATCACGTACGCGCTGGAAGAAAGACCATTTTTCTTCCTCTGTTCCTTCTGCTTTTGCAGGATCCTCGAATCCCCAGTGCTCACGCTTCACATGAGGAGGAGTCATCGGACATTTGTCAGCTGCATCACCGCAAAGCGTTACTACCAAATCAGCCTTATTTAGAATTTCAGGGTCAATGATATCAGAAGTCTGATAGGAAATATCAATGCCAGCTTCTTTCATTGCTTTGACAGCGTTAGGATTTAAACCATGTGCTTCAATGCCTGCACTATAAACATTCCATTCATCACCTAAATGCTGTTTTGCCCATCCTTCAGCCATTTGGCTGCGGCATGAGTTGCCTGTGCATAGGAAGTAGATTGTTTTTTTAATCATGTTGAAATTCTCCTTTTAGGTAAGTTTTTTAGAGTATCTGTAACCAAATATATAAACCAACTAATGTTATAAATAATGTTGGAATGGTTAAAACAATTCCTGTCTTAAAATACGTTCCCCATGAGATTTTTACTCCCTTTAGGGACAATACATGAAGCCATAGCAAAGTTGCCAGGGAACCAATCGGCGTGATTTTCGGGCCTAAATCAGATCCAATCACGTTTGCATAAATAAGGGCTTCACGCATGATTCCGCTTGTATTCGTATCAGCAATTGCCAGAGCGTCAATCATAACGGTTGGCATATTGTTCATGACAGAAGAAAGGATGGCAGCAATGAATCCCATTCCGATAGTCGCAGCAAATAGTCCCTGGTCAGCTATCATTTGAATTAAATCCGCCAATACATTTGTAAGACCCGCGTTTCTTAAACCGTAAACCACTACATACATGCCAATAGAAAAGAAAACGATTGCCCATGGTGCCCCCTTGATTACTTTGCGCGTATTTACCGCCGGGCTTCTTCGGGCCATGGACAGGAAGAAGGTCGCAATTATTCCTGCGATGATGGAAACAGGAATTCCCATCCATTCACTTGCAAAATAGCCTATTAATAAGATGCCTAAAACAAGCCAGGACAATCGGAACATTTTGCTGTCACGAACTGCTTCAGTCGGTTCCTTCAAATGAGATAGATCATAATTCTTCGGTATGCTCTTTCTAAAGTATAAGAATAAGACCAAAATGCTTGCTGTAAGTGAAAAGAAGTTCGGGATAATCATGCGGGACGCATATTCCACAAAGCCGATGCCAAAAACGTCAGCCGACACGATATTGACAAGGTTGCTGACAACCAATGGCAGGGATGTTGTATCCGCAATAAATCCGCTCGCAATGATAAACGGAAAAACCAATTTTTCTTCAAACTTAAGGTTTCGAACCATCGCAAGGACGATTGGCGTGAGAATGAGTGCAGCACCATCATTCGCAAAGAATGCTGCGACACATGCTCCCAAAATGGAAACGTAAATGAACATCTTCACTCCGCTTCCCTTTGCCGCCCTTGCCATATGTAAAGCGGCCCACTCGAAAAAACCAATTTCATCTAAAATAAGAGATATAATGATAATTGCAATAAAGGTTAACGTGGCATTCCAGACAATGGAAGTAACATCCATGACGTCATTGAAGTCCACAACACCAGCAATTAAAGCGAGGATCGCTCCGCCACAAGCTGACCATCCGATGGACAGCCCTTTTGGCTGCCAAATTACTAGAATGAGGGTGACTAAGAAAATCACCGATGCTAAAATTATTTGAGTCAATGTGTTTCCCCCTCTTACTCACAGGATATTCGCAATCCCTGTTCTTTCAATTCTTCTAATAAATAATCTTGGCTTGGAAGGTGACCGAGCACAGACTGAACCAATGAATAGAAGTCACTATCCTGATTCAATGAATAAATAATCCATTGACCTCTCCTGGTCTCCCTAACCACACCTGCATCTTTTAGTTTCCTGAGATGCTGGCTAATAGCTGGCTGGCTCATCTTAAAAATCTCCACAAACTCACATACACAACAATCATGGTTATTTAAAAGCATGACCATTGTGAGCCGCGTTTTATCGCCTAATAGTTTTAAAATGGATGCTGCTTTTTCGATTTCAACTGTGGACACATTCATGATTTCTCACCTCCGCTTTGCATATATTAACATATAATGATTTGCTTATATAAGCAAATGCTTTTTTTCTTATTTACAAAAGTTTTACCTATAGGTTGCTTTTTTTTCAGCTGTATTCGTTTGGTTTGCTGGTTTTGACAAATGAACGGATGGACAGATGCAATCGAGCATTTCTTTTGATAGTCCTGTTCTCATGCCCCGTTCACGCATGTAGAGAAGAATTCAGTATAAGACTGATGTTCCTCCGTTCATTCGGATAGAAAAGGAACAAATCAGGGAATTCTGTCCGAATTCGGTGCTCATTCGGACAGGTTATGGACTTTTCCAGGGGATCCTTTCCGAATCCGGCACTCATTCGGACAGGATATGGACTGTTCCTCGGTTTCCTGTCCGAATCCGGCACTCTTTCGGACAGGTTATGGACTGTTCCTCAGCTTCCTGTCCGAATCCCGCGCTCTTTCGGACAGGATATGGACTGTTCCTCAGCTTCCTGTCCGAATCCGGCACTCATTCGGACAGGATATGGACTTTTTCTCGGTTTCCTGTCCGAATCCGGAGCTCATTCGGACAGGATATGGACTGTTCCTCAGCTTCCTGTCCGAATCCAGCGCTCTTTCGGACAGGATATGGACTTTCCCTCGGTTTCCTGTCCGAATCCGGTGCTTATTCGGACAGGATATGGACTGTTCCTCAGTTTCCTGTCCGAATCCGGCGCTCTTTCGGACAGGATATGGACTTTCCCTCGGTTTCCTGTCCGAATCCGGTGCTTATTCGGACAGGATATGGACTGTTCCTCAGTTTCCTGTCCGAATCCGGCGCTCTTTCGGACAGGATATGGACTTTCCCTCGGTTTCCTGTCCGAATCCGGTGCTTATTCGGACAGGATATGGACTGTTCCTCAGTTTCCTGTCCGAATCCGGCGCTCTTTCGGACAGGATATGGACTTTCCCTCGGTTTCCTGTCCGAATCCGGTGCTTATTCGGACAGGATATGGACTGTTCCTCAGTTTCCTGTCCGAATCCGGCGCTCTTTCGGACAGGATATGGACTTTCCCTCGGTTTCCTGTCCGAATCCGGTGCTTATTCGGACAGGATATGGACTGTTCCTCAGTTTCCTGTCCGAATCCGGCGTCGGACAGGATATGGACTTTCCCTCGGTTTCCTGTCCGAATCCGGTGCTTATTCGGACAGGATATGGACTGTTCCTCAGCTTCCTGTCCGAATCCGGTGCTCATTCGGACAGGGTAAGGACTTTTCCGGGGGATCCTGTCCGAATCCGGCACCCATTCGGACAGGATATGGACTGTTCCTCAGCTTCCTGTCCGAATCCGGTGCTCATTCGGACAGGATATGGACTGTTCCTCAGCTTCCTGTCCGAATCCGGCGCTCATTCGGACAGGATATGGACTGTTCCTCAGCTTCCTGTCCGAATCCGGCGCTCATTCGGACAGGGTAAGGACTTTTCCGGGGGGATCCTCCCCGAACTTGGAATCCCACCGAACCTTTAAGAAAAAACCACAAAAAAACGGCTAAACTATTAGCCGCACCTTTATTTAAAGCAGTTTTTCCATAGTCATCACATCAACGAATTCTCCATCCAAAACACCCTGGTTTTGAAATGTACCAACTTCACGATACCCCATTTTCTTGTACAGTCCCTGTCCCAGGCCATTAAATGGAAAAGTAAACAAAACCAGCTTATGGAACTTGTTTTCTTTTGCTTTCATTTCGAGCGCAGAAAGCAGCTTCCCGCCAGCTCCTTTGCCTCTGAATGCCCTGGAGATATAGACTGATATATCTGCCACTCCATCATAAGCACATCTGTTACTATACGGATTTAAAGATGCCCATCCTATCACTTGATCCCCTTCTTCTGCAACAAGCACACTATATCGGCCTTGATGCTGTTCAAACCATTTTGTCATATAGGAATAATCTTTTGTCTCTGTTTCCAATGTAGCAATACGATCTTCAATTCCCTGATTATAAATCTCCAAAATACCTCCTATATCTGTCTTTCTGGCTTCACGAATAACAGTCTCATTTCTCATTGCAGGCCCCCAGCTACTAAATTTCATCGACGACTAGTATATTAAGCTATGAACTTTAATAGCCGCCATAAGTCATTCTCTACTGACATTTCTTAATCATTGGAATGATCCATTAAATCCCGATAAACCAAAAGAAATTGTGTATACGTTTCCTGCCCTATTTTACTTTCCCACAATCGAAACAGCCTTTCAAACGTATTATCTTTAGCTTCCTCAACAGAACATCCAAAAGCATTCATGATTAGTTTCATATATGGAATAATATATTCTTTTTAGAGCGCTCCATCATGATTGATGGTCATTTGCATCACCTTCATTAAGGGAAGTAATTCTCTCCTTTAATTAATTGCAGCAGGAAGATGCATGTTCATCACAGGAACTTTTTAGATTAACGCTGCATACACCGGTTTCCGGCAAATCCAGCTCCACTTTTTCAGCAGCAGCGTAATCACCGCTTAGATAAGCTGCCACTGACCTAACCTGCTCATAGCCTGTCGCCATCAAGAAGGTTGGAGCACGGCCATAGCTTTTTGAACCCACAATGTAAAAATTCTTCTCAGGCTGCCTTAACTCCTTTTCTCCATGAGGGCGAACGGTACCGCAGCTATGAATATTAGGATCGATTAATGGTGCTAGAGCCTCTACACTTTCAGTTGCAGGATCGATGGAAGTCCGCAATTCATTTATGATTGAAAAATTCGGACGGCTTCCTGTATTAACAATCATTTCGTCGATATCATCGAGGCTGCTGTGTTTACCGTTTTGGCTGCCTATTAACTTGATTCCCGCTTCTGACTCTTTGACTAACTGGATGCGAAATGGGGAAATGACCTTCACTTGCCCGTTATTAACCAATTGGCGGATTCTGCTTCCGAGAAGGCCGCGTGCTTCTAGGGCATCTTTTTCTTCTCCTCCGTAGGCATCCTCAACCTGATTTCTTCTCATAATCCATAGAATTTCCGTTTCGGGATAGGACTTTTTCAATATGGCTAAATCCAGCAAGGCATTAATGGCCGAATGGCCTCCCCCAACAACTGCTATGCGTTTATTCCGAAAGCGCTGCTGCTCACTCCCTGCTATATCGGGTATTCCATAAAATATTTTTTCCTTCAGCTGCTGTTCTTCAGCCAGCCAAATTCCGCTTGAGGAAGCTGGATTAGGATTTCCCCAGGTGCCCGAAGCATCAATTACTGCTTTCGATTCGAATGTTTTGTACTCTCCATTCTGCTCAACATGGATAACAAAGGGAATATTTTCCCGGTTTGCGGTTTTCATTTTATCGGTGTCTCTTCTGCCAACTGACAAAACCTTCGTATTAAGGTGTATGAAAGGCTTTATTTCAGGTAACCTGGACAGCGGCGATAGATAATGTTCAACCAGCTCTTCCCCAGTAGGCAAAGCTTCCATTTGCGGCTGTACCCAGCCATTGGCGCTTAATAACTTGGCAGCAGCTTTATCAATATTGTATCGCCATGGTGAGAATAACCGAATATGTCCCCAGCTATTAATATTAGCTCCCGCTTGCTTCCCCGACTCGAGCAAAATAAATGATTGCCTCCTGCTTGCCAGGTGTGCAGCAGCTGCCAGCCCAACCGGCCCGGCACCAATTATAGCCACAGGCAAACCTTTTCCTTCATCTTTACTTGACTCGTTTTTCTTATGCGTGCAGCATCCTTTAACAACAATAAGATCATTCAAATTGGTCATGTGTGCTCCTCTTTTCTCCAAAATTGGATTGATTGATTTCACTTGCAAGATGCAAGTATTAAACGCAGGGGGTTTACCCCTGAAACGGCTTACAGCATGCACTGGACTTTGCCATTGCATTATTTAACAAATGAATCGAGCGGATGACTGTCTCCTTTTCAAACTCATTCATTTGTGAAAAAACCTCATGTAAAAATGAATTCATCTGCTGATCTATTGAACCTGCAATATATTTGCCTTCAGCAGTCAGCGAAAGAATACTGATTCTTTTATCAGCAGGATCCGGCATCTTCTTAACTAAGTTCATCTTTACTAAAGATTGAACCTGCCTGCTGAAAGTAGTGATATCGGTCCCTAAAGTATCAGCAATCTGCTGCATGGACGGGTTATGCTGGTTGTCAATCTCATAAAGAATATGGCTTTGAATGAGGGAAATATCACATCCGCCGACACTGCAGCAATTTTTATTGAGCAAACCAAAACGGCGCGTCATTACTTGAAACAAACTGCGAAGATTTTCCATTATTTTCACCTCTTGGTTACATTATAGTTATATTATTTGTAATTTGCAACTATTTTACCAAAAAAAGCAGACCAGCACATTTCAGGTCTGCTTCCTATTATAATAGCTTAACGAGTCCTTAAGATGTCATCCCCAGCCCAATCACTCCAATTAAAATGAATGCCAAGGATAAAAATTGTTTATATCCGAATTTTTCTTTAAACCAAAACAAACCAGCCAGTGTAATTCCAATGCTTCCCACTCCTGTCCAGATAGCATAAGCCACACCGGCTGGAATCCTTTGCATTGCCATTGATAAACAGAAGAAAGAGAAGATAAAACCCACTATCATCACAATAAGGGGCCATTTCTTTCTCGTTCCATCCATGTATTTCATGGCAATTGTGGCGATCACCTCTTCGATTCCTGCTAAAACTAATAATCCCCAAGCCATCATGATTCACCTCTTGCTGTCGTGTTTTCCTGTTTTGTAAAAGTCTTCATGCCTATGATCCCTGCCAATAATATGATCAAAAAGAATACTTGAGTTACCGAAAAAGGCTCTCCCATTATGACACCTAAAATATAAGTGCCTACAGTTCCAATCCCGACAAATACGGTATAAGCCGCCGCAACAGGTATGACCTTATATGAGCGGATCAATAATATGAAACTTACTGCAATCAGCACGGTGGTAATCGTCCAATCCAGTAATGAATCTGCATATTTTAAGCCTGAAGCCCACATCACTTCAAGGATGCCGGCTGCAAATACTAACATCCATTTCATTTACTCTCAACCTCTCCCTATGAATGACAGTCAGTCATTTCTCTTTAAAGAAAAATTATTGGAAGGAGTCCAATAATTTTACCCCGCGATTAATGATTTCCTGATAAATTTAAAAAGCTCTTCTTTATAAACAGTCAGGGATTCATCCTGCTCGCCGCCAATATAATATCTTTCAGCAGCATTTTCGATAAGATTAATGATGGTCCTTGAGGTCCACTTCACATTGATGTCTGAATTGATTTCTTCCTTTTGAACAGCCTTACTGATTTCTATCTCAAGCCATTCGTAATATGGCCGGTACACTTCTTCCCATTTTTCCATGGAATGATTGACAGCAAGCCCTGAGTAAACGAGTACAATGATATCTTTATGTTCTTCCGTAACGATAAAGGTCTCATTAATGACAACATTTAAAGTACTCCAAAAGCTTTCTCCTCCGTGCACCTTCCTCTTCATGCGATCGAGTATCTTGGTGAGAAGAGAATTGGCGATTGCAGGAACCAAATCGCTTTTTGAGGAAAAATATAAATAGAACGTTCCCTGAGCAATGCCCGCTTTCTTAACGATCTCTGATACCGAGGATTTTTCAAGGCCTTTTTCAGAAATAACCTGTATAGAAGCGTTCAGTATTCTACTGTATTTATCATCTGGCCGATCCTGCAAGATTTTTACCTCCTTACCCAAAATTGACTGACTGTCATTCATTATACCAATTCTTTCCCTTTAATTCAATGTTTGAGTAATATCTCTAAATACTTGTCATTTTCCAAACCTAATTACTTTGCACAAAGTAATTTATCGATTATAATAGATCATGATAACGCTTAAAATAAAGATAAATTAAAGGGGGAACAAACAATGGGTAAATTCGATAATAAGATTGTATTAGTTACTGGCGGAGCATCCGGCATGGGAAAACGCATGACTGAGCTTCTTGTCGAAGAAGGAGCTTATGTAATTGCAGCTGACATTAATAAAGAGCTCTTGGATGTTGTCAGCCAGCATGAAATGGTAGAAGGCAAATTGCTGAATGTCATGTCAGAGGATGATTGGAAAAAGGCAGTGGAAGAAATTGTTGCCGATCATGGAAGAATTGATGTTCTAATTAATAATGCCGGCATTTCTAGTGAAAAACATATGGATGATGTAACAATTGAGGATTGGGATTTAATGATGCGGATCAATGGCTTTGGACCATTCGCCGGCATGAAGCATGTACTTCCACAGATGGTTAATCAGCAAAGCGGTTCAGTTGTTAATATTTCCAGCTATACAGCCATGGTTGGAATGGGGGCAAACACATACACTGCTTCAAAGGGTGCGGTCAGAGCGATTTCCAGAGCGGCAAGCACACAGTTTGGCCGATTCGGAATCAGAGTTAATGCCGTTTTCCCTGGTGTCATAAAAACACCAATGACAGAAAACCTGTCAGAATCCAGTGAAGTACTGCAAAGATTGATTCAGGCGACTCCTCTGCAAAGACTTGGTGAAGCTGATGATGTGGCACGCTCCGTACTTTTCTTAGCTTCAGATGATGCTTCTTATATCACAGGAGCTGAATTAGTTATCGACGGCGGCTTTTCTGCTCAATAACTTGAAACTAAAGAAACTGTCCATGCGGACAGTTTCTTTTTCTTATGTTAACTTTTGCGTTCCGCCATCTACCATGATGGTTTGTCCGGTAATATAGGAGCTGCTTTCACTGCTTAAGAATACAGCCACTTCTCCAATATCCTTTTCTGGATCTCCCATTCGGCCAAGCGGGATACCGTTTACTACCTGCTCATATTGATCTGGGAAATTCCGGCTCCAGTTTTTCACGCCTTCTGTATAGGCAATTGGTGAAATTAAATTTACATTAATCTGATCTTTAGCCCACTCATTTGCAACGGTCCGAGTTAAACCGCGGATCGCTTCTTTAGCAGATGCATAGGAAGCCTGGTTCACCTGGCCGGAAATGCCGGCACCTGAAGCAAAGTTAATCACAAATCCTTTGTTTTCCTTCAGCTGCTCATAAGAGGCTTGCATTAAATTTACAGTAGGGTAAAATCCTGTATTAAAGGATAATTCAAAGTCCGCTAATGTGGTATTCACAAATGGCACCTGTCTGGAAACATGCGCGTTGTTGACAAGGATGTCCAGTTTTCCGTACTGTGAGACTGCCTCCTGCACAAGCTCGGCGGCATTTTCTTTTCTGGATATGTCTTTTTCAATAAAATGAATGGATCCAAACTCACTTAATTCCTGTACAGCCGCTTCACCGGCTTCCGGATTGATATCAGCAATCACCACTTTAGCGCCATGTTTCAGCATGGCTGTGGCAATGCCCTTTCCAATACCGCCGGCACCGCCTGTAATTAATGCAACTTTTCCATGTAAGTTCATATGAATCTCCTCCTCAAATACATTATAAAACGAAATATTACTTTGTGCAAAGTAATCATTTAGAAAAGGAGTTACCAGTCATGTCTATACAAATTGTCATTCTTGGCCTTCTTAAAGAAAAAGAATACCATCCATATGAAATGAAAAAAGTCATTTTAGAACACAAATGGGATCAGCTTTTTCCCGTTACGGACGGCAATTTATATCACGCGATCCGCAAACTCGAAAAGCATAAGTGGATACAGGCGGAAAAGCAGGAGCAGGTGAATAACCGGCCAAACCGGACCGTCTACCAGATTACTGATGAAGGAAAACATCAGCTTTCAGAAGAAATCATTGAAGTATTTAAGAAGCGGATGCCTGAACCGCGCTCTCTATATCCAGCCCTATTATTTATCGAATCACCAGAAATTCCTGCAGCATCTGAACATATTAAAGCCTGGATCTCCGAGTTGAAAGCAGAAAGCGAACTGCAGCATGACTACCAATCTGTGATTCCGAACCTGATCCAGGAGCATTATAAGGGATTAAATGAATTTTATATGAACTGGTTTATGAAAATCCTCCAGGCATTGGAGGAAAAGAAATAAGCAGAAAAGGGGATCCGCCCCTCTTTCCTGCTTTTCCATTGTTATATATGCTATTTCTGACTATCCAGCTCAATTAGCCGGTTCTTTAAAGCACCTGAATGAATAAATTTCACATTCACTTTTATACTATTTAATTCCACTTGGCCCTGGTGTTTATTCCTGTTTATCAATTTCCCATTCTTCTGGTATTGAACATGCTTCAGGTTTAGAAAATCAATATTTTCAGCCAAGCCAAGTTCATATAGTTCCTGTATTTCCTTCTTGATGGCCGATTCTGTCATTTTTTTCATTTTTTTTAGGTTCGTTGTCTTATTTGTCTCACGATTCGATAAAGATCCTTTGGTCTCAACTTGCACATCGATTTTAGAGCCGTTTACTTTATATGTTACCTTGGGGTTTGCGAGAACAGCCAGAAATTCCCTTCCCGCTTCATTTGGGATCAGCATTTCGATTCTTTCCATTTTCGGCAAGAGCCACCTAAGTCCCTTCAGATCACCTTCAGGGTAAAATCCCTTAAAATGCTGATTATGAACAAAAAATGCTCCATTAATGGTGAGTTTAGGTTCTGGCTTTTTTCCTTCTTCCCACTGTGTGTCGTTTATCGAGAGGGATGGAAGATAGGCTGTAAAATTCGGCTCATATAATTGCCTTGTATATTTAAAAAACTGTAAGGGTTTGTATTGAGAACTTTGATGAAATGTTGACATCGGGTGATGCAAGATTGTATTTAAGGACGTTTGCCCATAGAATCCTGGTGTTGATAAAATATCTTTGATTGGGTCTCTTGTCCCATAGACCCATGGTGTCAATCGAAACTCATGATAGCGAGTCAGCCCATCAATTACCGCCTTTTCTCCCTGCTCTATTGCAGATTCACTCATGACAATCGCCGTGACATGTGCCCATATGAATCTTTCCTGAGATGTCCTGTAAATATCAAAAAAGGCATCAATAAAGGTATCACCTTCAGCCTCCGACACCCACATCTTCGCTGGACCGGGATTAGGACCTTCTGTTTTTGCCACCTTCGTCAAATCGACCAATTGAATATAGCAATGAAATTTTTCATCTTTAAAATCTACACCAATAGCAGTTGCATAATTCATATCCTGAGTCTCTTTTATGTCTGTACAACCTGCCTGGAAAAGAATGATCAGGATGATTCCCGAATATGACAGCACCCTAAATAAATATGTTGTCATTTCTTCTTGCCTCTGTTTAGCATAGACGCTGAAAGGTCCCGCCTTTTAAAAGGGTTAATCAGCAATGCTGATAGGATTTCTTTAGGTTTTAAAGAAACGATTGGCTCCATATAAGAAACTTTAAAGGATTCTAATTGACATAAGTAAATAAGGACCGCGAAAGCACTTATAAATAGACCATATATCCCTAAAAAGGATGAAATGAGTAATGTGCCGAACCGAAGAACGGTAACTGTACCTGATAATGACTGATTAACCAAAGTATAGGTAGCTACTGCGGTTACAGCGATCATGACAATAATGGTAGGTGAAGCAAGACCAGCCCTGATGGAGGCATCTCCAATAATCAGGCCGCCAACAATCGATATGGTCTGGCCAACTGCAGTTGGCATTCTGACACCCGCTTCCCTTAATAATTCAAACAAACCAAGAATAAAAAACGCTTCTAACCCGCCCGGAATCGGCAGTCCCTGTCTCGAAACGACAACTGTAGCCAGCAGCGGAAAAGGGAGCTGATCCACATTTACATTCCCAATAGCCACCCAAAACCCCGGAAGAAAAATGGCAATCACTATGCCGATTATCCTTAACCCCCTCTGGAACATTACAAAATAATATGGGAAATGTATATCCTCTGGAGATTTTGTTAATTCCGTTAAATTAGCTGGCCCTATTAATACCATTGGAGAACCGTCAACCAAAATTATGAACCTTCCCCGCAGCATGCATTCAATGGTGAAATCGGGCCGAGTAATATAATCAAATAATGGAAATAGGGAGAATGTCCGGTCTGAAAGCCACTGTTCCAGCTGACCTGCACTTAAAATACTCTCTGTTTCGATCTTATTTAGCCTCTCCTTTATTTCGGCAAGTGTAGCTTCATTCACTTTATTTTCCAAATACAGGAGAGAGACTTTTGTTTTACTCAAGGATCCTATAACAAAAGATTCATTATAAAGCTCAGGACTTTTTAATCTTTTCCTGATTAAGGAAATATTTGTATAAATCTCCTCCGTGAAAGCATCTTTCGGCCCTTTAATCGAAGTTTCAGTCTTGGATTCTTCAGGAGTTCTCTGCGGTATATTGGCAATATCTATTGCCCATAAGAACTTGCTTCTTTCCTTAAAAAAAATAAGAAACCCCGAGAAGACTTTTTCAATCATCACCGAAACGGAATTTATCGAAATAATTGGCGGCAGATCACAGTGATGCTCAGATGGTTCATCATCATTGGACAGATAAGCAGTAACACGATTAAAATAATCATTTAATTGGCTGCCGTCCACCATCCCTTCGCAATAAATAACACCCATGCATTTCTCAGATTGCTTATATTTGGTAACCTTCACATCTGAGTAACTCTTGAAGAAATCCTTCAGCACCTCTTCTTCCATTTCTCCTGAAGAAAAGACTTTTTCCAGGATATTCATTTTTTGGGATAATCCATCTTTACGCTCCACTTATAATGGCACTCCCTTTTTTTTTAGGTAAAAAACTAATAATAAATAAAAACAGCGAAATTGAGAAACCCATCAAAAATAAAATAGGATAATAGTAACCGGCAATCATTTTTTGAAGCCATAAATCGCTTAACGGCACAATCGAAACGATAGAAAACAAACCGCCGAAAATCAGCAATAAAAACATATTGGTTTTTTTTGTTTTTATTTCAAATAGATCAGTCAAAAAAAACAGGCATAATGATACTTTTATAATAGATCCTGACAGAAATTGAAAAACTGCCAAAAAGTCCAAATGCGAAATCTGCCTGCCCAACTGCACAAGCCTCCACTGTTCAAATGCGGGAAAACGGAAAGACGAAGCGACACTCGGGCCAAACGACGCAATGGATCCCATTGTTGGTCCTAAAACCAGTCCCAATAGCACTGTAATTAAGATCAATATATGGAGATACTTGTAAGACTTTTGCAATTTATCTTGTATTAAAAGCAAAACAAGCAGATCAATACTTCCTCCTAAAACCACAAGAGTGCCATTCATTAACGGTTCAAAGCCATCCATTAAAATTGGAAATAAAATAGAATATTCTTTTTCTTCCCATGTTGCAAAAGCTACAAAAAATCCTAAAAGCCATACAATCGGCAAAAGAGCCGCAGAAACATAAACAATTACTTTTAGTCCCTTAAAAGCTGCCCAAATGCAAAGGATGAAAAAGCAGCCAGACACGATCCAGCCTGGTGTAAGGGGCAAAAAGTACACCTTAACGAGCAAAATAAAATCATAGGATGACAGGGTCCCTGTGACAAAAAAATACAGAGCAAACACAAACATTAAACCCTTTGAAATAAAGATTCCTGCCCTGTCCTTAGACCAGCCATATAGACTCTCCCCATTAAGTCTCCGCAATAAGACATATATAAGAATCCCCCATAAAAGAAGAATCCCATATGCAGCCAGAGCACATACCCAGGCATCACGATTTGCCACTCTTAAAAGGTGAGGAAGAATCATGACATGGTTCGATATTCCAGTGAACAAAATCAGCATAAATGAAATTTGAAGCCTAGAATATTTCATAGTCAATCCCTACTAACCAGTGTGATAAAGATAATTTTTACCATATTAACGAAATTATTCATATTAAGCAGTCCATAAATGAAATTTGCCCGTCTAAACTGGCTCCAGTAAAAAATACATCTTAGTGCCGTATAAAACACAGTAAATCAAGGATGAATAAGATTTTAGAAAACCCTCTTACCTGTAAATGAATTTCCATCTCCTTGAAAACTATATACTTTTATCACAAAACCATTTATACTATTCTGAATATTGTCTTTCCATCCGCGAAGGATCTTTGAAATACCTTTAAGGAGTGTCTGAATTGAGAAGTATAGAAAAAATTGATTCAAAAAACCTTTTACTAATGGCCGGCATCATATTTGTGGCTTTTAACTTACGGCCAGCCATTACATCAGTCGGTCCATTAATCAGTGCGATCCGGGAAGAAACGGGAATTTCCAATGGTGCAGCAGGTCTTCTGACTACCCTGCCGCTCGTTGCCTTTGCGCTGCTCTCCCCTTTTGTTCCGAGAGTTGCCCAAAAGCTCGGAAGTGAGTGGAGCATCCTGCTGGGATTGACTATTTTGGGTGCCGGCATAGCAGCACGGTCTTCAGGAATGCTGCCGCCGCTGTACATAGGAACTATTTTAATAGGATTAGGTGTAGGTCTTTGTAATGTGCTTCTACCGGGTATGGTCAAGGAAAAGTTTCCGCAGAAGGTTGGGCTGCTTACAGGAATTTATACTTTTTCAATGGGGATTTGTGCAGGACTTGCGCCAGGATTCAGTGTCCCTCTGGCAGAGGACCTTGGCTTAGGGTGGAGGCTATCACTTGGAATTTGGGCCATCCTAATTCTTATCGCCCTCTTTGTCTGGCTTCCGCAGATCAGATTACGAAAGAAAAAAACGGAAGCGCCTAAAGTATCTGCACCAAAGGCATCTATCTGGTCCTCCCCCATCGCGTGGCAGGTCACACTGTTTATGGGGTTGCAATCAATGGTATATTTCAGCACCACCACCTGGCTTCCTGAAATTCTGCATAGCCAGGGTCGAGAAATCGCCGCCGCTGGATGGATGGTTACTGTTTTCCAATTTTCAGGACTCCCTGCTAACTTTATTATTCCTGTACTTGCAGACCGGCTTCCTAACCAAAAAGGAATTGCTATTGGCATCGGCATTTTCACTTTTGCCGGCATAATGGGTCTGCTTATAAATTTCAATGCCATCATCTCTAACATCAGTATCGTTCTCCTCGGGATTGGGCTTGGTGCTGCGATCAGCCATTCCTTAACCCTGATTGGCCTTCGTGCAGAAAATGCGAAACAGGCTGCGAGCCTGTCAGGCATGGCTCAATCGGTCGGCTACCTGCTTGCCGCGGCTGGGCCGATTCTAATCGGCTCACTGTATGATCTGTTCCACTCATGGACCGTACCGCTGATATTCCTGATAGTCATTACTGCCATCTTTACCATCTTCGGAATTGGGGCAGGACGTGATCAATTTGTTCTGCAGGCCAGTCATAAAAGACAGAAAAAAACAGCTTCGACCATTGCTTAATTCTATGGGTCTTCAAATATTTTCTCCTAATTTGTCGCTTTAGAATGTAAAAATGCCCGTCAATTTCCATTGCGGGAACTTGTTTTTTATAGAGAGGAGTGAGAAATACAGGAGATAAAAAAATTTTTTTCTCCTAGCTAAAGGGGTAAAGGGGTCTAACTGTTTTTCTAAACAAACTTATTAAAATAGCAGCCGGTCCCAAGGTTCCGGCTGCTGTTAAGCAACAAACCTTGCAAAAAACCCTTATTTTTTAATTAGCATTATCCTTTCCGCAATCTCAATCGTCTTTCATAACAAAATAAGCTATAATGGCCGCTAAAATTCCAGCAGACAGCTTGCCAAATATCATTGGAACAATAAAGCTTTTGTCTACAGCTGCAACGAAGCCCAGATGACTCCCCATCACGAAGGAGCCGCTTACTGCAAAAGCAGTATTGACTACTTTCCCCCTGGCATCTAAAAGATCAAACTTTGAGAACATCGGAACATGGTGTGCCAGTGATGATAATAATCCGACTAGTGATTGATGGGTGAGGCCAATTTTTTTACCTGCTTTTTCAAATGGCTTTTTCAGCACCTGCTGCAGGAAGAAGACCAAAGGAAACGCACCGGCAAGCATGATGGTAATATCCCCAATGGTTTTAAAACTCTCATGTATAGGAACTAAGTTTTTTATTAATTCAATTTCTGTTAGAGTTTGAAAAATCACAATGACTAAGCCCGTTATCAGCACAATCTCAATCATTTTTGAAAACCCAATGAACATTTTCGTTGTAGCCTGCGGAAATTTCGATAATGATATCATGATCAATATCGATAATAGAATCGTTGGCAGCAGGTTTTTAATCATCCAGAAAAAGTGAAAACCAGAAATCAATCCGCCAATCAAACAGCCAATTGGAATAGTCATTAAGCCAATTAAGATTCCTTTTGCAAAATAAGCCTGATCCTTTTTAGGTATTAAATTTAATGCAACAGGTATGGTGAACACCAGTGTGGGTCCCATCATCGTTCCTAAAAACACCCAGGAAAAATTTGCTGCATCCATATCATTTGCCATTTCAGTCGCAAGTTTATATCCGCCCATATCCAGAGCAAAGAGTGTTGATGCGAACATGGAGGGGTCAGCCCCCAAAAATGAATAAACAGGTGTGATAATTGGGATTAAAATGTCAGCTAAAACAGGTGATAAAGAAATAATTCCAATCATTGATAAAGAAAGGGCACCCATGCTATAAAATGCTTTTGAAAACTCTTCACCAAGATTAAATTTGTTTCCTATGATCCTATCGACTCCACCAATTACAACAAAAATAGCTATTAAATAAATAATGATTTCTTCCAATTCTGTCCCACCTTGATTTTTAGCTGAAGGCTTTTATTCTTTTAAAACGAATTTGCTTTTTACTATCTGCATGCTTTTCTGGAACTTCGTTAATATCTCAATTCCTTCTTCTCCTATAACTACATCATCCTCTATTCTCACACCGCCAACACCTGGGATATAGATGCCTGGTTCTACAGTCAGAACCATACCTTCCCGGAGGAAATCCTCATTTTCAGCGTGCAAAGAAGGTTCTTCGTGCACTTCTATTCCCAAACCATGGCCAATTCTATGAGGGAAGTATTCGGCAAATCCCCCATCGCTTATCACTTTTCTGGCCGCTTCATCAATTTTTCTCATTTTATTGCCGGCCTTGCACTCTTGCAGCGCAGCCATATTAGCTTTTAATACTAAATCATAGATCTCTTTGACTTCGTCTCTTAGTTCCTTAAAGACAAATGTTCTGGTGATATCCGAACAATATCCTTGATATTTAACACCCAAATCAAAAATAACGGTATCGCCCGGCTGCAGTTTGTTCTCACCAGGAACTCCATGAGGATTGCTTGAATTGCTGCCGAAAAGCACCATGGTGCTGAAGGACATATCTCGCAATCCTGCTTTCTTTAATTTATATTCAATTTCTCCCAGCACCTCTAATTCAGATACACCTTCATATAAAGCATCGATTCCCGTCTGTATTGCATTATCTGCATATTGGGCTGCTATCCTTAATTTTTTTATTTCTTCAGGGCTTTTTCTAATCCTCATTTCAGAAAGCGCCTCATCTAAATTTTGCAGCTGAATATTTGGCAGAATTTGTTGAAGCATACGAACATATTTAAGAGAGATAAAGGTCTCTTCTACTGCAAATTCTGTGATCATACTTATATTCTCTTTAAGATGCTCTGTAATCATTCGCCAAACATTATCTGAATCTTTATAACAGATATATTCATACCTCCAGCCTGCTTCCAGGAGCATTTTCAACTCCATTTCAGGCAATACAATTAAAGGGGATCTTCCAGGAAAAACGAAAATTCCAACAAAGCGTTCATGCGGTTCGTAATCAAATCCAGTTAAGTAAAAAATGTTCTGCCTTGATGTAATAAGTCCCCCCTTCCAGTTTCTGAGTTTTAAAAATTTCTCTAATGCTGCTATTTTTTCATTCATAAAAACTCTCCTTTCGCCTATTCAATATGCAATTATCGTGCCAATCCAAACCAGCATATATGACAAGGCAATCTTATGATTGAATTGTCCAATTTCTTTTACACCAAAACGCACTATTGTAAAATTTCCTTTACACAAAAAAAAGAAAGAAATCACCTTTGATCTCTCTCTTCTTCTCATTAAAAGTCAGTAATATTTAATTTCTTCATCTTGTTATATAATGTAGCTCTCGTTATGCCCAATCGCTTTGCCGCTTCTGATTTATTTCCATTTTCGCCCTTAAGTGCATCGAGGATCTTTTGTTTTTCATATCTATTCATTTCACACTGCAATTCATTTGAAGCCGGCAAGAGTGAATGAGGTTTTCCCATTAATATCTTTTCCGGCAGTGTGTTAGGCAATATTGAACCACTTTCTGATAAAAGCACAATTCTATCGACTGCATTTTTAAGTTCTCTAATATTCCCTTTCCATTCATACTCCAACAGCAATTGTGTAATTTGAGGTGCAATAAAGGTTATGTCCAGACTATATTTTAAAGATGATTCATGAATAAAAAGGTGAAATAGTTCTAAAATATCTTGTCTTCTTTTTCTCAATGGCGGAATAAATATCGTTAATGTATTCAGCCTGTAAAACAAATCTTCTCTAAACTCACCTCTCTCAACCATCTCTTCTAAATTCTTATTTGTTGCAGCTATGATTCTGCAGTTGGCAGCTTTCACCTTCAAACCGCCTACAGAATAATAGGTTTTGTTTTCCAGTACCCTCAACAATTTTACTTGCTGGTCTAAAGGTAAATCTCCCACTTCATCAAGAAACAATGTTCCTTCATCAGCAAGTTCTATTTTTCCCGGCTTTCCGTTAGGATCTCCCCCTGAAAAAGCACCTTTTTCATAACCAAACAATTCACTTTCAAATAATGCTGGAGAAATGGCACCACAATTCAAAGCGATAAAGGGTTTCGATAATCGGCATTCGTCATGTATGGCCTTTGCAAATACTTCTTTACCCACTCCGGTTTCACCCAGCAGCAATACATTCTCATCGGTTTTAGCCATCTTTTTTGCCAGCGATATGGCGTTTTTTATTTCAAGACTTGACCCTTTAATCTCTTGAAAGGGATCAATTGCATTATTGAGTCTGGAAACCTCGTTTTGCAGCTGCTGGATTTTAGAAGATGCACTCAATAACTCCTGGCTCAGCATGACATGACTCGTTATGTCAGTTTCGACCGCTACAGCACCAATAATTTCGGCATTAACGACAACAGGATTAATATTTATCAGTACAAAAAGATCTTCTCTTGGTTTATGAAGATGATGTTTAAACGTTTTGCCAGTCAAGAGTGTTTCATGATTTAAAAGCATCTCTTCAGGAAAGAAATTTTTCATATCCTTTCCCAGAATATCTTCTTTACGGATAGAGAATATTTTTTCAGCCCCTTCTGTCCAGACGATTGTTTTCCCTTCCTTGTCCACAACTGAAACCGAATTCTCAATGGTATCCATTATGGTATGAAAATAAGCCTGCAATTCTTCGAAATCATTGCTTAGTTCCTTTAATAGATCCTGACACTTCACATAACCGATTATACTGCTGTCAGGGTCAGTAAACACAATCATTTCAGCTAATAAATCCATCTCCAAGAGGCTTAAATCAAAATCATCCAATAGGATTAATAAACACTTTTTCCAATATAATTCTTTAGCTTGCTGTTTATAGAAGGAATATTCCTCTCTGCCCATATAGTATAAATCGCTGTTCATATACTGAAGCAGTACAGTATTTTTTTTAAAATCATTATCGTGTTCAAAACAAAAATCAGTGCGTATATACTTTTTAAAATTTAATTTTTCCATGAGATTTCACCACCCGGGTATTTCAATAACTAATTTACTTCTTTCTTGATTCTATTATAGCTTTATTAGAAATGAAAATTTTAAAATGCATTTAACGCTGAAGCATAAAAAATAGCAGCCTGGGCATTGGCTGCTGTTTTCATTGGTTATTTCCCCTGATTCATCAGCGCATTAAAATCAGGCATAGAGGGATTGGAAAGATAGTGGCCGCCTTCGACTTGAATCGTCTGGCCAGTAATGAATTTTGACTCATCAGATGCAAGGAATAAAACTGTATAGCCAATATCATCCGCTTCCCCATGATAGTCCCAATAAAAAAGACAGCAAGTTCTTATAACCTGCTGCCCTTACTCATCTATCTAGTATCTTTATTTAATATTAGTTAAAATTTCTTCCCTGTTTAGATATTTCAGCTCTTTTGCCTTTTCCCTGGCTAATCCTGCACTTCCTGAGAAGGGCAGGAAAGTCATTTTATACCGGAAGGATTGCGGTTTCAATTCATAATCAGGTAATGGGCCAGGACCGCAGCTATTGCTTCCAATTCCATTTACCTGATGATCCAGATTTAAAGTAATATAGCTTCGCTTCTTTAATTGGTATAAATGCTTTGCTTCTTCAAGATCTTCCTTTGTATAATAATGCGCACTGAAATTCATTGGGTTATCCCCCGCAGCCAACAGTCCAAGGCTCATTCCATTATGGAAGCTTACCCATTCTGTATCTGATCGGTTGCCATTTTCCTGAGGGTGTATATACGGGAAGAAAAGATCTTCGACTTTCATGCTGTATTCACCTATTTTGCAGGCAAGCTTACTGTCCGGATAACTTTCCCCTGGGCCTCTTCCAAACCACGTTGCATGTGATAATTCAAAAGGGAGTTTCATCTCAATTCCGACTTTCGGCCACGTTGCAGGGAGGCCGCCATACGGCTGTCCCTCAACAGCTAATTCTACTTGGCCATTTGCAAGAATAGTATAATCATAACTGCCATTAATCCCCCAGGCCATCACCCTTGGTGCCACATTTGCTTCCACCCTGATTTTTACTCTATTTTGGTCAAATTGTTCAACGGTTATTGAACGGGCATCATGCTCCATCATATGAAGATATGATTCTTTCCATTCCTTTGAAATATACATTTCATTATCGGTCATCGCACGCCAGAAGTTCATCTTTGGTCCCGATACCATCAAACTTTGTCCTTTGAAGCTCCATCTGGTGATCGTTCCATCTATTTTTGAAAACGTCAGCTCAAATTCAGAACCTTTAACTATAATAGCTTCGCTTTTCTCTTCAATTTCAAGTGCTCCGTTTGTCAGCTTGTATTCCCTTATTTCTGGCGCTTTCGTCTTCGAATGCGGCAGCCTGTATTGTGCCCAGCTTATTTCATGTCCTTGCTTGGCCCATGGTAAATCTCTCTTAAGGCTGAACGTCAGATTCAGATATGGATTTTCCCCGTAAGCAAGAAAAGTTTTATTATAAGGAATATGAAGCTGATGGCTTTGGCCTGCAGAAATAGAAGGCAATGAAATCACACCGCTATCCAGCAAGGAAACTCCATCCATAATACTCCAAGAAAGGATTAAATGATCCAAGCTGATAAAATCATAGCGATTTTCAATGATTACAATACCGTTTTCAAGATCATCTGCTTTCGTATGAACAGGCTCGATAACCTTTTTATATTGATGCATACTTGGGGAAGGTGTTCTATCCGGGAGGAGCAAACCATCCAGGCAAAAGTTTCCGTTATTTGGCACATCTCCAAAATCCCCTCCGTATGCATAATATTCTTGGCCATCTTCTGTGTATTGGCGTAAGCCGTGGTCAATCCATTCCCATATAAAGCCGCCTTGAAGACGTTTATATTGGTAAAAGGCATCCCAATATTCCTTTAAACCGCCAGGACCATTTCCCATTGCATGTGCATATTCACACAATATATGGGGTTTTTCCCAATTTTCCTCGTTAGCAAAACCGATTATTTTTTCCACAGATGAGTACATAGTGCTAAAAATATCAGCTGCCTCTGTATCACGGTCCCCTTCATAATGTACGATTCTTGAAGAATCCAATTGCTTGCACCTTTTATACATAGCATTAAAATTGGAGCCAAAACCAGATTCATTGCCAAGTGACCAAATGATGATGCTGGGATGATTCTTATCCCGCTCCACCATTCGTTCCATTCTGTCAACATATGCTGCTTCCCATGCTGGATCATTACTGAGAAGGTTTGCATCTCCTGTCAGCTCAAAGCCATGGCATTCAAGATCGGTTTCATCAATGACATATAAACCATATTCATCGCACAAATCATAAAAGCGGGGGTCATTCGGGTAATGAGCGGTACGAACGGCATTAATATTAAATTGCTTCATCATAATGATATCTTTTTTCATGGTTTCATAAGAAACTGTTCGGCCAGTATCGGGATCATGGTCATGGCGATTAACCCCCTTAAACATTACCACTTTCCCATTTACCATAAGATTTCTTTCTTTTATTTCAACTGTCCGAAAGCCGATCTTATAAGAAATCGTTTCAAGAACTTCTCCCAGTTCATTCTTTAAAATTAGAAGAAGTGTATACAAATGAGGATTTTCGGCTGACCATTTTTTTGGTGCATGGATATGGGAAGTGTGGAAAAGCTGCTTTTCTTTCATTTGGCCAATTTCGCCCTGTACAACAGTACCTTGTTCCACACAAACTGATTCGTCAAGGATTTTATATTCAATTTGGAATTTCTGCGGATTTTCATTTGTATTTTTTAACTTAATATCGATATTTAATGAGCCATCTTCATATTGATCGTCCAGTTCAGTCGTAACAAAAAAATCATAGATATGGAGCTTAGGCACAGACAATAAATATACATCCCGGAAAATGCCGCTTAGCCACCACATGTCCTGATCTTCCAAATATGAGCCATCACTCCATTGGTATACTTGAACTGCAATGGTGTTTTTGCCCTCTTTCAAAAATGATGTAATGTCAAACTCAGATGTTAAGCGGCTCCCTTTACTGAACCCCGCTTCATGGCCGTTTACCCATAAATGAAAGGAACTGTCCACTCCCTCAAAGCAGAGATGCACATTTTGGCTATCCCACCCCTCTGGAAGAAAGAACTCCTTCCTGTAGCATCCTGTTGGATTCTTTTCCGGCACAATCGGCGGATTTACAGGAAAAGGATAATATAGGTCTGTATAATGAGGTTTACCATATCCCTGGAGCTGCCATAATCCAGGTACCTGGATATGATCCATGCTGCTTGAATCGAAGTCCTCTCTAAAAAAATCTTTTGGTGCCAGAATCGGATGCTCAGCATAAACAAATTTCCAATTGCCGTTCAGCAAATAAAAGGAGGAGGCCAATTCACGATTCATTTTCAATGCTTCCCTTTCATCGCTGTAAGACACAAAATGAGTTCTTGGTTTTAACCTATGTTTATGCAAAATATGCTGATTATTAATTTCTTCTCTAGTAAAAGCTTTGTATCCCATTCTATCACCTCTGCATGTTTGTTTATTCTTTAACAGATCCGCCTAAGATCCCCGAAATAAAATGCTTCTGCATAAGCAGGAAAATAATCATAATTGGGATGGTCGATAACGCTGTTCCCAGCATTACCTGTCCATAATCAATACGTGCCATTCCGATCAAACTTGATAATGCAACAGGAAGCGTGAACATTTCTTTGCTATTAAGAGTAATGAGGGGCCAAATCAGACTATTCCACTGTGACATGAAAAGAAATATGGAAACAGCCGCAAGCGCCGGGCGAACTACCGGCAAAATGACCGTAAAGAAAATCCTTAATTCACCTGCCCCATCTACCCTTGATGCCTCAATCAGCGAGTCTGGAACCGCCTTCATATTTTGCCTCATTAAATAAATGGCAAAAGGCGAAGCAAGGCTGGGCAGTATGATTGCTTGATAGGTATTCAGCCAATTAAAGCTAACCATCATTTCAAACAAAGGAATTAAGGTTACTTGATAAGGAATCATTAAGGAGCATAATATAACAAAAAAAATTAAGTTCCGTCCTCTAAAACGGAATTTCGCAAACGCATAGCCTGCCATCGAACATATAAGTGTGCTAAGCACAGTAAAAACGACAGCAATAAACAATGAGTTCCAGAATATTTTCACTATCCCCAGTGAATCATTAAATGACTTGAAATTTTCCGCCAGATGATCCCCAGGCAGTATTTTAGGCGGGATATGAAATATTTCTCCTGACTTCAGTGTTGAACCAACGATCATCCAGTAGAATGGTGCAATAGATATGACGACACCCACTAAAAGCAATACGTAAATCCAAATTTTAGACGATATTTTGGATGATCTCATTCTTCTAAATCACCTACCCATTTCATCTGTATCCAGGAAATCACTGCAATAATAATCACTAATACATAGGCGATCGCTGATGCATAGCCAAACTCAAAATACTTGAATCCGGTTTCATATAAATAAAGAGTAATGGTCATGGTTGCACTGTTCGGTCCGCCTTGAGTCAAAATGAACGGCTCATCAAAGAGCTGAAGAGTCCCGATTGTCGACATAACCACAGTGAAAATAAAGACAGGCTTTAATTGGGGGATGGTAATCAAAAAGAATTGCTTTATCTTACTTGCCCCATCAATGCTTGCTGCTTCATATAATTCTTTAGGAATGGCTTGTAATCCTGCAAGAAAAATGACCATATTGTATCCAGTCCATCTCCATGTCATGACAACAATAACCGAGACTTTCGCCCAAAAAGGAGAAGTAAGCCAATGAATGGGCTCTAGGCCAATCAAGGACAGGAGATAGTTTACTAAACCGAAATGCTCGTCCAGTAAAATCATAAAGACCATTGATGCTGCTACAAGAGCTGTAATTGCAGGCATAAAATAAGCTATTCGGAAAAACGCCTTAAATCTTACTAAGGATGAATGAAGACCCACGGCGATCAGCAAAGAGATAAAAAGCATAATGGGCACCTGGACGATCAAAATTTGAAAGGTATTCGAAAGAGATTTATAGAATACAGGGTCGTGAAATAACCTTGTATAATTCGCAAATCCAACAAACGTCTTCTCAGCCCCCCTTACCTCCTGGAAGCTTAATATAAAGGAAGAAAGCACCGGATAAATAGTAAATATTATGATTAAAATCAGAGAAGGTCCTATAAAAAAATATGGTGCACTTTTTGGGGTAATGAGAGTTTTTCTTTTTTTAACGTTTACCCGATAGTCTGCTGCGGTGCTAATTATTTTTTCCGGTTGAGCCATACTGACACCCCTAACGATTTGGATACATACTTCCTGCTGTATAGAAGGAGATGAGAATTGAGCTTCACTCCCATCTCCTTTAAGCTCCATTTGAAAAGTGGTTATTCTTTTATTTCATTTTTCAATTGATCTTTAGCATCTTTCAGCGCCGGTTCTACTTTTTTATTTTCCAGCAAAATGGCCGCCTGGGTATTACTCATCATTGAACTTCCACGGGCATAATTCTCATCGAGAGTAATTTCCGGAACCTGTTCGACAATATCTGCGAACTTTTTGAAAATGGGACTATTATTAAAATATTCGCTATTTTCGTTAAGGATTGGTGATTCATACGTTTTATTTAACGATGGGAATAGCCCGAATTTTTCAAAGCCCAGCAGCTGGGTTTCTTCATCGGTAGTAAAAAACTCCACAAATGCGTATGCAGCAGATTGGTTTTTACTATAAGAAGGAATTAACAGGGATGAACCTCCAACATTCGCGTATCTTGTACCTCCCTCAGAAAAACCCGGCAAATAAAATACGTCCCATTTCCCCTTTAAGTCAGGGGCCTGATCCATGATTGTACCGGCATACCAGACACCGTAAGGAACAGTCGCGACACTTCCATTTACAGTCGCTGTGACAATGCCATCCCATCCGCTGTTGTTAAGGATTAAATCATTTTCGTGAAAGCTTTTGATTACTTCCATTGCCCGAATCGCTTCATCTGAGTCAAGCAATATATTTCCTTCTTTATCAAAATAAGAGATTCCCTGCTGCTGCAGCATCATATGAAAAACCCCGTCATAGTTTGCAATATCGATAGGCAGAAGCTTGGCACCAGTAGCGTCTTTTATTTTCTTTCCTGCTTCAATATAATCATCCCAGGTTTTAATAGATTCAGGATCTACATTGGCTTTCTCAAAATAATCGGTACGATAGAACACTCCTGCAGGCCCAATATCCCAAGGTGCAGCGATCAGATTCCCCTCTTTATCCTGAACTGAAGCAATTTTGGCTGGATTGAATTCATCCTTAAACTTGTCGTATCCGAGTTTGTCAAGCTTTGTGAAACCATCAGGAAACTGGTGTATATACCCAGGTATTCTCTCATCCTCCATAAGGACCACATCAGGCAGCCCAGAACCTCTGGCAGCCATGCCAACTGTCAGCTTCTCATATAAATCGCCGCTGCTGAAATCTTCCACTTTCACTTCCACATCCGGATACTGTTTCTTGAATTTTTCGACAGATAGTTTCAATGTTTCAGCAGCTACATCCCACCCCCAAACGGTAATGGTCCCGGACGGATGGTCGGAATCACCAGTTTTCGCTTCATTTCCATTTGATTTGTTGGAACATGCTGATACGAACAAAAGAAGCAGGACCAAGATGAAAGGTAATGATTTCTTCATTTTCAACTCCCCTTTTCTATTCATTAGTGTGATGGGAGGCTAATTGTATCTTTTTCATATTTGCCTCCGTTTTTTTTACACACTCTGATGCTCTTTCGCCTTTTTAAGATATGAACGCCAGGTGATGCACCATTTCTTCGGGTTATCCAGAAAATCTTGTTCATCCATTTTGTGAATCGTGCTATTATGCGGGGCATTTTTGATGATATCCGGATTTTCATAGGCTTCTTTTGAGATTTGCTCCAAAGCGGCGATATATTCATCCAAGTCCTGCTTAGAGTATGATTCTGTCGGCTCCAGAGTAAACGGCTGTTTCACAATGTACGGATGGTGGCTGGTCCAGTAATGTAATCCAAAATCGGTCATTCGCAATTGGACATCTTCTGTTGTTATTCCTGTTTCCTTTGTCAGCTGCTCCCAGCTGTAGCGGACCTGTTCGAGTCTGTGGCCCTTCACATATGGTGCACCTGCCCCTTTGATATTCAGCACCCTGTGATACATATAGTTGTTGTTAAGTACAGCAATTTTGGCCACTTCCTTTAAACCGGCAGGACCAAGAGATCGAATCCAGGCATATGATCGCAGCACCGTTTGAGCCACACCATGGAAAGCACGGACTTTGCCAATGGAATGCTCCAAATCATATTTTAAAGCGTATTTATCATCTTTGTATTCAACAATTGGGACTGGCAGATATTCCTTAAGAGCTTCTGTAACACCGAGAGCACCTGTTGCAGGACCGCCACACATATGCGGGGCAGCAAACGTTTTGTGAAGATTGAAAAAACACATGTCAAAGCCCGCTTCCTTTGCTCTTGTAATACCCAGTAGACCATTGGCATTGGCCTGGTCATAATAGCAAATCCCCCCGGCATCATGGACGATTTTTGTAAACTCTTTTATTTTCGGATTGAAAATTCCAGTATCTTCAGGATTTGCTACCACAAATCCTGCCGTTCTTTCCGATACAGCAGCTTTTAATTTTTCGATATCCGGGAAACCATTTTCATCAGGATGCAGCGTGATAATCTTATAGCCCTTTACTGCAGCTGTTGCTGCTTGGGAAGGATGAGAGAATATGGTTGTTATAATTTCACTTCTCTGAGTACCCTCACCTCTTTGTTCATGATATTTTCTCACGATGGATGCCATAGCGAACAAAGCTTGAGTCCCGCCGCTTGGCTGGAATGAGAAATAATCCATTCCTGAAATCTCTCTCATGCATAGATCAAGGTTATAGTAAATTTCCAGCATCCCCTGTACTGTACCCTCAGGCTGGAGGGGATGCAAATCCATCATTTTAGGATTCCGTATAAGCATTTCATTAACTTTTGGAATGTATTTCATTGTACAAGTTCCCTGGCCAATTTCCACATTGAAATCAGAACCAAGCGTTTCCTGAGAAAGCCGCAAATAATGCCTTAACACTTTGGCCTGGCCAATTTCAGGAAGGGCAGGTTTGCTTTTCCGTTGCATGGATTCAGGCACTGTGGAAACTCCATCGCCAACCGCTAATGCAATTTCTTCATGAACAGGCGGGGGCTCCACTCCTTTTTCCCCAGGCTGATGAAGCTCAAAAATAATTGGCTCATTCCATTTTGCTTGATGAAAATCCCTGGTTTTGCAGTTACGATTAATTAGTTTCATGAATAAAATCTCCTCTCTATAGTTCTTTTATTTCTCTAAAACTTTCTTTAACGATGCAGCCAGATAATCAATATCCTCTTTTGTATGTATCTCCGTTACACAAAATAATGCCGACTGGCCAAGCTCGGGATATTCTATTGACAGATCTTTTCCGCCAAAAATTTTACACTCCAGCAGCCCTTGATTAATCTCTTCGATGGTTTTGCCTGTTTGGGTGAAATCAACAATAAATTCTTTAAAAAATGGAGATTCAAACAGTGATCCTTTTACACCTTGTAACTTGTTTATTTCCTGTACGGCATACTGGCTGTTTTGCATGATCGTCTGGCCGACGTCCTTTATGCCATTAGGTCCCATTAAAGCTAAATAGACACCTGCGGTAATTCCCCACAACGCTGTCTGCGTTCCTACTGATTCTTTCCCCTTTTCACGATGGGCAAAGGAAGTTCGTTCGTAGGCAACATCTCCAAATCCGTATTCGCCTTCCTTTACAGTCGGCACGATCCCAAATAGCCGGGAAGGATATTCATTAATGAATGTTTCATCATCATGTGCTGCAATAAAACCTGCCTGGCCGCCGCTGTAATTCATATGCATGCCAAGAGGCTGCAGATCTCCGCATACAATATCCGCCCCATAATGGCTTGGAGGTGCCAGCACACCAAGGGAAATCGGATCAACACCAACAATCATCAAGGCTTTTTTCTCTTTTAAAAGCTTCGATATTTCAGATCCTTGTGATTCAATAAATCCAAGATAAGATGGATTTTCAAAATAGACTGCTGCAACATCATGATTTAACTTAGCTTTAAGATCTTCAAGATCCATCAAGCCCGATTTTAGGTCAAAATCCACAAATTCATATTCCAGTTCAGGTGATCCATAATTTACAATGATCTTACTCCGTTCAGGTGCAACCGATTTTGCCAATAATATTTTCTTCCTGCCGGTAATCCGGCCCGCCATCCTGACAGAAGTGGCGGCTGCCTGTCCCCAATCGAAAGTAGGCACATTTACTACATCCATATCAACTAATTCAGCTAATAAACTTTGATATTCAAAGAGTGCCTGATACCGTCCATGGTCTTCATACGGTTCACCTGCATAGGCAGTTAAAAATTCAGAACGCTGATTAATTTCATCGCAAACCGCCGGTATAAAATGCTGCCAGCAGCCCGCACCCAAGAAATTTACATACTCATTGGCCCCTGTGTTCTGATTTAGAGAATTTTCAATGTGGCGGCGAAGCTCCCACTCCGTAAGCGCTTTCGGAATATTCATTTCTTCCTTCAGTTTTATTTCATCTGGTATACAGGAGTAAAGCTCATCTACTGTGTTTGCTCCAATCACCTTTAACATTTCTTCTTGAACTTCCGGTACCATATTCGGTATATAAGGATGTACTTTTTGCGACATTGTTTATAACCTCCTGGTAAATTTAATATGTTTGTTGGACTCTGCCTTCATTCCAGTTAAGCGAGCCCTCCGCCATCGACAATTAATTCTGTTCCTGTCACCCATGATGACAGATCGCTGGCAAGGTAAAGGACACCTTTTGCAATATCCTTTGGTGTTCCAATCCTAGCTAATGGCCTTCCAATTGCAGATGAAGCAAGAAATGAATCCTCTTGCTTATTTAGCTGCTTGGCTTCTTCCCTTAGAAGAGGGGTATCTGTATCACCAGGGCATATACAGTTGACCCTGATGTTTGCCGGTCCATGATCAATGGCCATCGCTTTAGTCAGGTTTACTACTCCGGCTTTGGCGGCGCAGTATGCAGCTGCCTGATCTCCCCCTTTTATCCCCCAGCCAGAACCGGTGTTAATAATACTGCCCCCGCCACCCTTTTGCATCAGAGGGATTAAAAATTTCGATAAGAGGAATACACCCTTTAAAGAAACATCAATAACCAGATCCCATTCCTGTTCCTCTAAATCAACTACTGATTTTCTTTTAATCACTCCAGCATTATTAAATAGGACGTCTACGGTAGGGTAGTGTTCTTCAAGGTGTTCTTTAACTGTGATGCAATCACGAATACTTGTTACATCACATTTGACAAACTCTGCAGCATATCCTTTGCTTTTTATGTCGCTGGCTGCTTTTTCACCATTTTTCTCATTAATATCCAGCAAAATAACCTTCGCACCAACCTCACCCAATAGCATGGCGGTTTCAAAGCCTATTCCAGAAGCACCTCCAGTTACGACACAAACCTTATCTTTTAATTGAAAATAATCTAAATGTGACATGATGAACCTCCTTTGTTTCTTATTTACTTTAATTAACAAAGTCAAGATACTACTTAATAACTTAAAAGCCCTACAGAGAAGAAATGGTTTCCCGGTTTTTTACAAAATCTATAAATCTTTTGAAAGCTTTTTTCCCATGAAGATCCCGTTTGAATACTCCAGCATGCTCCAAGGCCTTTAAAAATACAGTTCCTATTTCCTTCTTTACGATTTGCTGGACATTGCCTGAATGAATATCAGGATACTTCTCCATAATTCCCATTGCCCACTCGGCATGCTTGCCTGCAGCAGAGTCCATAGTCATATTCTCAATTGCACAGCCATTTTGAAGCCACTTCGATACGGTTTCCAGCTCTTCCTTCAAGCGACCGGGAAGCACAGCAAGGCCCATCACTTCAATCAAGCCGATATTTTCTTTTTTTACATGATGAACCTCTTCATGAGGATGAAAGATTCCAAACGGATATCTTTCTGTTTGGCGATTATTTCTGAGCACTAAGTCCAACTCGAATTCTTTTCCCTTTTTTCTAGCTATAGGTGTAATGGTGTTATGTGAAATTTGACCTGTAAAAGCCTTGATATCAACAGATTCATCAGAATATCCTTCCCATGAGGACAATATGATTCCACCTAATTTCGATAAAGCTTTTCTGTTAGGACCTTTCAAGCGAATGACAGACATTGGCCATTTGACAATACCTGCTTTTATAGACTCAAAACCCGGGATGGTACATTCGTATTCCAGTTCAGCCTGTTCCATTGGAAAGGAATAATTGCCGCCCTGGAAGTGATCATGACTTAGGATAGATCCCCCTACAATTGGCAAATCAGAATTTGATCCAATGAAATAGTGAGGAAATTGCCTGATAAAATCAAGCAGATATTCAAATGTATTTTGAGAAATTTTCATTGGCCGGTGATCTTTGGAAAATACGATTGCATGCTCATTGTAATAAATATAGGGAGAATATTGCAGGTACCAATCCTCTTGCTTTAACCTTACAGGTATCGTCCTTAATGTTTGTCTTGCAGGGTGATCGGCCCTCCCCTTATAGCCTTCGTTCTCTTTGCATAACAGACATTCAGGATAAATTGTGTCCTGATTTTTGCTTTCTTTTATAATGGCCTGGGGATCCTTCTCAGGTTTTGACAGATTAACCGTCACTTCCAATTCACCATAATCAGTGCTGACCGTCCAGTGATCATTTTTGGCTATGCGGTCATTTCTAATATAATTTGAGTCCTGCGCTAAACGATATAAATACGATGTTGCCGTTTCAGGACCTGAATGCCCATACAAAAATGCAAATACATCCGCCACTTCTGACGGCCTTGGCATCATAGCTCCCATTAGCTTTGTATCAAATAGATCCCGATAAGTGACAGAATTGATCTCCAGCCTTCCATTATCACCTGCCCACTTCAAAATCCTTTCAAGTATTTCATCGAGCCGCTTTTCTCTAGAACTAGCTGGCGGAGGGGCAATCCATTTTTCCAGCTCTAATATGCTCAACAGCTGATTCCGGACAAACTCCCGATCATGCCAAAAATATAATTTTCTTTCCACTCCATAATCCAGCAGCTCCTGAATATAGGAAAAGATTTTATCATCCAACGTCATCTCTCCTTTCTTCATTTCTTCTGAAAGGCTCACCTTCCTTATCGGTCTTGATAACCCTCAGGGAATAGCTGCAGCCATTTCCAGGCACTTTCGATTATTGAATGAATAGATGTATACACGGGACACCATCCTAATTCCACTTTTGCTTTGAGGGAAGATGCTTGAAGGATTGCCGGGTCTCCAGGCCGTCTGGGCGCAATCTCAGCAGCTATCTCCCTTTTTGTCACTTCCTTCGCAGCATCAAGTATTTCCCGGACAGAAAACCCGCTCCCGTTTCCCAAATTGTAAATCCGGCTGATGTTCTCTTTCCTCAGCTTTTCTAAAGCCAAAATATGTGCATCTGCTAAATCCACCACATGAATATAGTCTCGAATACAAGTACCATCAGGTGTATGATAATCATCTCCGTAGATAAGGAGCTTATCTCTTTTTCCGCATGCAGCCTCAAGGATAATGGGAATCAGGTGAGTTTCAGGAAAATGATCCTCCCCAATTTCTCCGGATGGATGAGCTCCTGCAACGTTAAAATATCGGAGTATCATAAAGTGGATTCCATATGCCTGTTCACACCAACGAAGCAATTTTTCAATAGCCAATTTTGTTTCGCCATATGGATTCTCAGGCTTAGTAATCTCTGTTTCTGCTATAGGAATATTCTCCGGTTCCCCGTATACTGCTGCAGTGGAGGAAAACACCAATTTGTCCACCCCAAAAGACTTCATGGTTTTTAACAGGCACAAAGTTCCAAATACATTGTTATCATAATACTTTAGAGGATCCTTCATGCTTTCTCCGACAAGGGAATTAGCGGCAAAATGCATCACTGCTTCAATTGGAGTGGATTCAAAAACCTTTTCTAAAAAGAGGGTATCCCGTATATCTCCCTGAAAAAATGTGCATTCCCCTGGTACTGCTTTTATATGGCCTGTTTCCAGGTTATCGATGACAACCACTTCTTCGTTTCTATCGAGCAGCTGTCTCACAGCATGACTTCCTACATACCCTGCCCCGCCAACAACCAAAACAGCCATTTATTCACACCCCTTTCAATTTATCTTTCTGGCGCCGCTGCCAATTTGCACTTGGTAAAAGTCTGCTTGAAATCCTAAGTTTTCATAATATATACGCCCAACATTCTCCCTAAAGGAAGTAACATTCTGTTTCTCAATAATATTTATCGTGCATCCCCCAAAGCCGGCACCTGTCATCCTGGCACCTATTGCCCCTTCTTTCCATGCAGCCTCAACCAGGATATCCAATTCCTTGGAAGAGACTTCATAATCATACCGGAGAGAAAGATGTGATTGATTCATAAGTAATCCTAAACCCGCCATGTCTCCGTTTTTCATTTTTTGGACAGCTTGTTTGGTTCTATCGTTCTCGTAAACCGCATGCTTTGCACGTTTGCGGAAAAGGTCAGATTTAATGTGAGTTTTAAAAGCTTCAAATTCCTGGACGGAAACTTCCCCGAGCGAGTTCACAGATAACACTGTTTGAAGATCAGCGAGAGCCAATTCACATTCGGTACGCCTTTCATTATACTTGGAATCTGCTAATCCCCTGCTCTTGTTTGTATTTGCAATAATCAGTTCCAAATCTGCCAGCATGATGGGGCTATATGTATAGTCTAAAGTTTGGCAGTCCAAAAGAATTGCATGATCTTTTTTTCCCATCCCTATTGCAAATTGATCCATTATTCCGCAATTAACACCGATATATTGATTTTCAGCCTGCTGGCTTAATTTAACCATTGTAAGCATATCCAAATTTAAATGAAAAAGATCATTTAGAAGTACGGCTGTCACAAGTTCAATGGATGCTGAGGAAGAAAGGCCTGCTTTATTTGGAATATTGCCTAAGTAAACAACGTCAAATCCATTCTCTATACAGCATCCATGCCTTTGAAAGGTGACGATTACGCCCTTCGGGTAATTGGCCCAAGAATGATCCATGTCATATTGGAGGTGGCCAATCTCTACTTCCACTACTCCAAGCTCCGAAAAGTTGGTTGAATACATTCGGATTTTTCCATCTGAACGTTTCCTTGCAATAGCATAGGTTCCCACTGATAAGGCACAAGGAAATACATAACCTCCATTATAATCCGTATGCTCTCCAATTAAATTTACTCTGCCAGGAGCAAAATAAGTCTGCATCTCACCAAAATGGCCAAATTTCTCATTGAAAAGGCGAATGGCTACCTCCATTAAAACTTCCTCGCTATCTTAGTTAATTAATTTACTTTATAAACTTATTTTAAAATTACAATCTTTTCAGAAAATTGTCAATAATATTCTCGAAATCTATCAATTTTTTTATCTGTACCCCAAAACTTTTCATCGAACTAAAATATCAGGCCTTAAATAACTGGTTTCTCCATATTTTACCTCCAAGTAGTTCCAAGTCTTTGTTTCAGTTAAAAATTCAATGCCATTAGGCTGAACGAGAATCGTATCTTCTGATTTTATACCTGGTAAAGCAGGGTTCCAGGCATATGCCTGGTTTGCCATAACTATTTCAGATGAAGCAGGTGTAGCCAGATATTCTCTTGATGAGTATCCTGTTAATCCGCCTTGATGCAGCAGCTTCCAATCTTCAGGGAAGCCGGCAAGACCATATTGCTTGATTCCTTCTTTGATGATACTACTAATTCTCTTGCCTGGAACTGTGTTTGCGTTCATTACAGCATCAATCCTCGCCAGCTTTTCCTTATTGACAATAAGATCCGGAGGGAGTGGCCCAAAATGAACAAACCTTGTTGCATTTGCAACCAATCCCCCTCTTTCTGCACAAACGACTATCATAATAAATTTGTCCAATTTCTTGTCTGTAGGAAGCGGGTGACGGTATTTATAAATTCGCTCATCAGAGGCTGCTAATGCCACCTGCACATTTAGGTCCCGTTCAAGCGCTTTCTTGAATAATAGTCCGCAAATCTCCAATTCTGTCATACCTTGCTTCAATTCTCTGCAGGTTTGTTCCAGAATACTTGCAGTATCCTCGCAAACACCTCTATAAAACTTGATTTCATTGTCACTTAGAACAGAGCGGATAGCTGAAAGGTCTTTATCAGCGATTTTCCAGTCCTGAAATGGATGATCGCTGACAACATTTTTTCCTGCGGTTAGTTCATTAATAATGTCTTCTGCAGATTCATACCACTCTGTAGTGCAGACATCAAATTCAAAACTCAAATTCCAGCATTCTTCTTCCAGGACTCTTCTTTCTTCCATTTTATTGGTAATAAGGTAATTCTTGTCTTTCAAGATTAGCCAATCCGCAATCCCGCTTGGTTCACACAATACAATATGGTTTTTTCTCCCTTCCGTTAGCCACGAAAAGTTGTTTCTCTTTCTGAGCAAAATGCCGTCATAACCGCTTTTCTCCAGATAATTCTTGATTTTATTTATAGGTTGCATCTTTTTTCTTCCTCTCAGAGTAACTTTATTAATTAATTTTACTAATTATGTTATAATGAATGCAATCCTTTTTCCAACTTTTTTGAAAAATAATGTAAACTATTGATAATCGTATTTTTTTGGAGGTCGAAGTAATTGCAAAAAGGCACTTTTCAATGGATGAAATCAATAAATAAAACTATTGTTTTAAATAAAATTCGAATGAGCGGTCCTATATCCCGCGCGCAGATTGCAAAAGAAACAAATCTTACACCACCTACTGTCAGCAGTATTGTGAAAGAATTATTGGATGAGCAATTTGTTGTCGAGAGCCAGCAGGGCCAATCCAGCGGCGGCCGAAAACCGACCATGCTTGTTCTTAACCATAAAGGGTTTTATGTCCTGGGCGTGGATGTCGGTCCAGTTAAAATACGGACCGTTTTAACGGATTTAAATGGGAAAGTGTTATTTAGCCATTCTGCATATTTGCCTGCATTCGTTACCAATAAATCACTGCTCGACATGCTGAAAGCGGAAATTTCCAATATGCTGAAAAATGCATCTACCTCAATTGGCCAATTACTTGGAATTGGCATCGGCATGCATGGGATAGTTGATCATAAGCATGGCATCAGTTTGTTTGCACCAAGTCTTAATTTGCGCAACATACCCATTAAGGAAGAATTGGAACATTATTTCCAAGTGGCCGTAAAGGTAGAAAATGATGCCAGGGCGATGGCGCTTGGGGAAACTTGGTTTGTAAGTGATCAAAATGAAAGCGGAACAGTAGTTACGATTAATGTAGGAAATGGGATTGGAGCAGGCATTGTCGTAGATGGCAAACTTCTTCATGGCGAGCATAGCCTGGCTGGAGAAATTGGCCATATGTCTATTGATTTAGGCGGAAGCAAATGTACATGCGGCAATTTTGGCTGTTTACAAACTTTAGCATCCGGAACAGCCATTAAAGAACGTGCACTGAAAGAATTAACTATGGGTAAAAAAAGTTGTTTAAATGAGCTTGCTGATGGGGATTTAGATAGGATAGAAGCCAGTACGATCTACCAGGCAGCCCGTCTTGGGGATCCTTTGAGCATTGATTTATTAACGAACACAGGAATTTACCTTGGCATCGGCATCACCAATTTGATTCATCTTTTAAACCCAACCAAAATAATCATATCCGGGGGGATTTCCAATGCAAAAGACTTTCTATTGACAGCCATAAAAGAAACCGTATCCGCCCGTGCTTTGACAGTGCAAGCCAAAAATACGGAAATTATAGCATCTAAACTCGGTGAGTACTCAGCCGCGATTGGATCTGTCGTGCTGATTTTGGCTGATATTTTTTCAGTTGATCTGGTTGAATGCTGAATATTCTATCGTGATTTTTCAGATTCTGGTGCTGCTTTGATAAGATGTTACTGACTGTCCGCCATAACAAAACCCCGTCTATCACAGAACGGGGTTTCGTTATACCAAAAATGAACTTCATGCCATTTATTTTTGTAATTCATGTGCAAGGATCAGAAAGACACTGGAGGTCCAGGTGAAAGCAGGATCCCTCAATCCCGCCCCTGTCAGGGCGTTGAAATTTTCCGCCATGCCTGATTTGGCAGCCATCTCGCAAAATTTTTGGGCTGTTTTTCTTGAAAGTTCGTACTCCCCTATCGCTTTCAGTCCATCTGTCAACAGCATAGTAGAAGGCGCCCATATCGGACCTCTCCAATATCCATCTGGCCTGTAAAAGGGACTGTCAATGCTTTCGGTTGCAAATCCATGCTCTGTTTCAAAGTGATGCTTAGTAATCAAACTATCTATTAAAATTGTTTTTTGTTTATCGGTTAATCTGTCTCCTAATATAAGCGGAATAAACAAAATTAGGCTTTCTGAGATAATTGGTTTATGGGAATCCGACAGGCATGCACGAAATCCCCCATCTGTCCAAAAATGCTTCATCATTTTCGTAAACGTTTCATCAGCTTTCTTTTTCCATCTTAACGCATCTTCATTCTTGCCAATCTTATCGGCGATAGATGCCAATACATCCATTTGAATTATTAGGTATGCTGCCAAATCAGGCATTTCAACAGGCTTGCCATCACAAAACACGGTGCTGTTATCCCAGCCGCTATCATTGCCATGATTATACTGGGGAATGCCATCCTGGTCATGGTCCCTGTATCGGAACCACCATTCAGTCCATTTGGCCAAAGGCTGATACACCTCTGCCAGCTTATCCTCTGAGATCCAATCGGAACGATCCATCATCCACTTGAGTGTCCAGCCATGTATTGGAGGCTTACAACAGTTCCAAAGTGAATACTGGTCGTTGGCAAAATCAGGCAATGCACCGCTTTCATCCTGCATATCAAAAAACAAATAATATTGATCCCATGCCAATTGGGGCTGATTCTGGATTAGTGCCATCGCATTAAAGCAATGGTCCCAGCTCCAGATATTAGTCATCCAATTTTTAGACATATACATTGCTGGGCGTGTCAGCAATCCCTCTGCATTTACAATGGAAGACCATGTGATATATGCAGCAGCTTCTCTGGCATTTTCGTAACGTTCGGGTACCTTTAGCGTGTTTTCTTTCCATATTTCAAAATCATCTGCTGCACTTTGTGCAGACGAATGAAAGCAAGTTTCGATGCTCAAATCCTTCTCATAGTTAATTTTATAATCTGTTAAAGCCACTTCATAAGCTTTATTAAGGTGGCCCGGGCTGCATAGTATTCTAATAAATTTGCTTTTTTCCTCTTCAAATGGGGCATCAACCTCCATTTTTCCTTCGATCGGGATTAAGCGGAATCTCCGTTTTTCTGCAAAGCTATTTATTTCAAAAGTGCCGTCGGGGCATGCTAATGCATAATCGTAAGCTCCTGTAATGGCCGTTAATTCCAGCCTAACCCCATATCCTCTCATTCGGATTGTATGTTCCGAGCTAAAGCAAACCTCTAAAATTCCAGCTTTAGCAAATATCCTCAATAAATGGGGAGTCATTTCAACCTCGTAATTCTGATGCTCATCTGTCTCATCCAATACATTAATTTTGAAAACAGCGCCAGTCTTTTCATCTCCCCCTCTGATCATGCGAATGTATAATGCATTCGAATCATGGCCTCGTTTATGAATTGGCGATATGACCAGATAGGAGCCTTTGCGGCTGAATGGAAGTTTCATCTCTTTCACTTTCATTTAATTTCCCTCCGAAAAAACCAGAATGGAGAATTCATTTCAATTATTTAAAACCAGTTGATGATACACCATTGACAATATATTTTTGGGCAAAGAAAAATAAAATAAGCGGGGGCAAGCTAATCAGGAATGTTACTGCCATGATTCCTTCCATATTTACATCATACATTCCATTAAATTGAGCTAGACCCAGTGTTAAGGTATATTTGCTTTGATCATTCAGGAAGATTAGCGGTCCAAGGTAATCATTCCAGCTTGATAAAAAGTTAAAGACTCCAATAAGTACGATAATTGGCCACATTAGAGGCAAATGAATTCGATAATAAATTTGGAAAGAATTCGCACCGTCCATCCTTGCTGCCTCATCAAGTTCTTTAGGAATAGACATAATGAACTGACGCAGCAGAAAGATGTAAAATGGGGCACCAAACCAAGCTGGCACTATCAGCGGCTTTAAGGTGTTGATCCACCCAAAATAATTAAATTCCATATATTGCGGGATCATCGTTACTTCCCATGGAATCATCATAGTAGCCAATAGAACCATGAATAAAAAATCCCGGCCTTTAAATTTAAATCTGGCAAATCCATAGGCAATTAATGTGGATGACACAATTTGTCCTAGTGTTGTTAAAAACGTCACGATCACACTATTCATTAAAAAAGTGTTAAAAGGCTGGCTGTTCCAGGCCTTGCCAAAGTTCTCAAATTGCCAGGAGGATGGAAACCATTTTGGAGGAAACATATATAATTCATCAGGAGACTTTAAAGCTGTTGTTACCATCCAGAAAAAAGGCGCCAAAAACAGCAGGGATAAAAATACTAAAACGATATATAAAGTTCCACTGCGGATTAATCGCTTGCTTTTCAAAAGAATCACCTCTTTTCATTACTTTGAATTCTTGACTTCATTTTCATAATAAACCCAAACGGAAGAAGATTTAAAAACCAGCATGGTCAAAAACAGAACAATTAGGAACATAATCCATGCGTTAGCTGATGAATAGCCCATTTTAAAGTATTTAAAAGCATTTTCATAGACATACATTGCGTAGAAATATGTGGAACCAAGCGGCCCTCCCCCTGTCAGAACCAAGGCAAGCGTCAATTGCTGAAAAGCACTGATGATGGTGGTAATGAGATTAAATAACAAAGTTGGTGTTAGCAGAGGCAACGTTATTTTAAAGAAGCAATATACTTTTCCGGCTCCATCTATTTCAGCTGCTTCATACAAATCCTTGGGGATATTTTTCAGACCGGCCAGGAATATCAGCATCATCGTACCTTGCCCCCACAAACTCGCAATAACCATTGCCAGCAGTGCCCATCTTTGGTTATTAAGCCAATCCGGCCCCTCAATTCCGGCTAACGAAAGAAAGTAATTTAAAATTCCGTATTCCCCGTTATATACCCATCCCCAAATCATCGCTAAAGCAACACCGGAAATTACAGAGGGAACGTAAAAAAAAGTTCTGAACAATGAGCTTGCTTTCAGCTTTTTATTAAGAAGAATCGCCAGGAATAAAGAGATGATAATATTAAGCGGAACAAACAGCATGGCAAATTTTACTGTCACCCAAAGGGAATGCCAGAAAAGGGGGTCATCCGTAAACATCGTGGCATAATTTGAAAAACCAACAAATGTTTTCTCTCCTACGATTGGCCAATCAAAAAAACTTATAAAAAGTGAAAATAAAAGCGGCCCCAATGTAAATAACAAAAAACCAATAATCCAGGGCGATATGAAAATATAAGGGGCAAGTCTGCCCCAATTTATTTTTCTTTTGGTCTGTACGGAAATATTTTCTGTGCTGACGATTAAATCATGCTTCATGATACCCCTCCAAGCTATTGGCCTACATATTTTTCAGAATCCTCGACTGCTTTATTTAATAGTTCATCTGCATCCTGGCCAAGCATTACCGCATTTATAGCAGCCGATAAATTTCGGTTAATTTCATTCCAGTTGGAGTTCAAAAGAAAAGCAGGTGTATTGGATGAATTCTCAAGCATCATATAAAAAGGCTTGTACAACTCATCTTCTGCAGTATTATTTGCTTCCACAACGCTCTTGCGTACTGGTAAGTCTGCTGTCCTCATCTGGATGGCTTTTTCAGAAGAATAAAACTTTACAAATTCCCAAGCCAAATCCTTCTCTTTTGAATCTTTTGCGATTGATACTGCCGATGAAGCAATTAAACCTTTAACAGGCTTGCTTCCAAACGCAGGCATTGCCACTGTGCCTACATCAATGCCAGCCTCTTTGAATCCTTCGAGCGGCCAAATGCCGCTTATATACATTCCTAGCTTCCCGGCTTTAAAAATATCCGTTCCGCTCTGCTGATTTTTGCCTCCAGTCAAAACCGCTGTGCCCTCTTTCACCATATCGCCATATATTTGGATCGCTTCGATTGTTTCAGGGCTGTTCATATACCCATCAATTTTCTTCCCATCTTCACTTACAAAGCTTCCGCCATTGCTCCAAACCGTCCCTTGCAAATCATAAGTATCAGGCTCTGCTGTAACCCCAAACCCATATTGCTTTTTGCTTTTATCTGTCAGTTTTTTGGCAATTCCCTTAAACTCATCCCATGTCCAGCCTTCTTTAGGGTATGAAATGTTATGTTGATCAAATAATTTTTTATTATAATAGACAACCATGGTGGTAAAACCAGCTGGCATCCCGTACAATTCCCCGTCCACACTGGAGTAATTGAACAATCCTTCATAAAAATCATCCATTTTAATAGAAGAATCCTTGTCCACAAAAGTATCCAAAGGCTCTAAAGATTGGTGGTAAGTGGAAAAATCCCACATATACATAACATCTGGAGGATTCTTTGCTCCAAACGAAGCAGCAAGCTTTTGATCAAACCCGTCACCATACGCTTCCACTTGTACTTTTACATTGGGGTTGTCTTTTTCAAATTCTTTTGCAATATCCTGCTGAATTTTTAATGTTTCACCTGAGTCCCAAGTTGCAAAACGAAGAACCGTTTTCCCGTCTTTTTCTTTTACATCACTTGAGGTTGTATTGGAGCTGCAGGCTGCAGTCATCCATATAACTGTTAAAATGATTAAAACATTCCACCACTTACTCTGTTTCATTGACCTTCCTCCTTTTAAGTATCGAAATTTTCAAAAAATATAACCGCTTTCATTGTAACTTTTCTGAAAGCGGTTAAAAACAGCAATTTGTTTCTTCATTTGTGTATTTTTGTTTAACGGAGGGATTTTTTTGTTTGGTGATTTTCGTCTTTTTGTTTCATTCGAAATTCAGAGGGTGTAATTCCGCAAAAGCGCTTGAACCATTTACTGAAATATTTTGCATCGTGTATTCCAGTCAAATCGGCAATTTCCTGGATTGTTAACGGGGAAGAACTTAAAAGCCTTTTTGACATAACTACCCTCTTGCTGTTAATAAATGATTGAATGCCCAATCCTGTTTTTCTCTTAAACAGAGTACTCAAATAGCTTCTGCTTACGCCTGCATCTGCAGCTATATCTGTTACTGATAGTGGTGTGGATAAATGTTTAACGATATAGTCTATTGCATATAGTATTATCTTTGGATACTCTCTGCAATTCCCCTGAAGGTGCTGCACATTACTTATTGCCCGAATGGAAGCCATCCATTCCTCTTTCCCGCAAAAAGGCCCAGCATACTTCCAATTATTGAAAAATTCAGCTTTGTTTTTATCAGATAAATAACTAAGAAGACGGATTTGATATTCTGCCTCAATAAAGAAAACGATTCGCTCTCCCGGTAGCGTCAAGTAAAGATTATTGGACGACTTAACCGGAAAATCAAGAGGATTAGCTGTCTTATCGAGAATATATACATAAAACGGAGAATTTAACCATTTCCATTCTTTCTTAAGGTAGATTTCAGCTTCTAAAAGAAACTCTTTCTCTTCAATATCTCCCTGAAGCCATAACAATAACTTCTTTTGAACACTGGGAATTTGCTCGGGAACTTGTCCCCTTATTTCCTTCTTAAAAACGGAGAGAAAATGGTCCAGTTCTTCATCTTCAAAAGCTGTTTTCAATAAATAGCCTGATGCCCCTAATTTAAGTCCTTGCTGTGCAAATTCAAAGTCCTTATGACAGCTTAGCAGCAAAATTTTTGTTTGAGGAAATTCAGCTTTAATTTTTCTAGCTAAATCAAGGCCATTTTCCTCTGGCATCACAATATCTGTAATCACAATTTCAGGCTCATGCTTTAAAAACTCTTCCCAGCCTCGTTTTCCATTAGGAGCTTCCGCTGCGACTCTCATTCCATATTTGTCCCAATCAACTGTTGCCTTTAGGCCCTTGCGGACAATCGTATCATCATCGACGAGCAAGACCTTTAACTCACGTGTGTTATCTGTCATTCTTAACCCACCTTTTTGGCCAATATATCGAGATTGCCGTTCCTTTTCCTATTTCAGAATCTGCTTCTATCAGAAAATGCTTACCAAAGTGAAATCTGAACTTTTGGTAAATATTATCTAAACCAATTCCTCCTTTTTTTAAAGAAGGAGGTTTCTTAAACAAGGAATCTAGCTTTTCCTGGTGAATTCCTTTTCCATTATCCTTTAAAATCAGCTGGAAACTGGATTGTTTCTCTAGCACATTAAGAGAGATCTCACCTGTTCCATCTTCAAAAGCATGAAAAAAGATATTTTCAATCATCGGCTGAAGAGTCATTCTGGGAATCAAAGCGTCTCCTAATCCGCTTTCCATCTCAGTCTGAAAGGTGAAATGTGCCCCATACCTTAATTCTTGTATAGCAAGATAGTGTTTAAGCGCTTTCAATTCATCTTCTAAGGGAACAAGACCAATATCAAAATTAAGATTTCCTTCTAATACCATAATTAGATGAGTCAGCATTTTGCTAATTTCCGGGTTTCCGTCGAGCCTTGCTTTCCACTGAATGATATTTAAAGTGTTAAAAAGCAAATGGGGATTGATTTGATAGTGCACTGCTTTCATTTCAGCTTCAAGCTTAATCGCTTCTTTTTCTTTAACTTCCTCAACAAGCTGATTAATCTGAAATAACATTCTATTAAAATGGTAACCTAGCTGTCCTATCTCATCTTCTGTCTCAATAGATGGTTTTGAATCCAGGCTTCCTTTACTCACATCATCCATGGCAAGCTTCAATCTTAAAATCTTGCTGGAAAATTGTCTGGAAAATAAAAAAGATAAAGCGAGCGCCAGCAATAGTGCAAAAACCGCTCCAAGCATGACGACACGAAAAATGATTGCTGATGACCTGTAAAATTCATCCTGAGGAATTCTAAATTGGATGATCCAGTTATTGGTGAAAGTCGTTTCCTTCCAAATGATATCACTTGAACGGTCATTTCTTTTACTAATGGTTGAATAAAAGTAATCCCCCGCTTCATTTTGAATAGATATGCGTGCTTTCAGATCGTCCTCCAGAACATTTACCATTGAAAAAATTTCATCTGCATCCGCCTCAATTAAAAGATAACTATGATTTAAAACTCCATATGTATCTAAAGGCATCAGTAATCCGATTAATCTATCCGGATTATTTGATTTATAATGATCAGATTTATAGACGGCAACTTCCGTTTTTCCGCTTTCAAGTGCCTGTTTCCATATCTCTCTTTGCTTAAAGGATTTAATATCAATATTGTAATCACCAAAATAATAACCTGAGGAAGTGATTAAATAGATCCCTTTAATGTTTCCTTTTTTATGGATTTCCAATAAACGCTCCAAATTACTTTCTTCCTTAAAATCCATATAAGTTTGCGGTTCCTGAGAACTAAGCTTAACTGATGTCTGATCAGCAATATATTGCTTGATCGCCGCGGCACTGAAAAACATGTCGTTAAATGTGCGGTCAAGTTCTTTTTGTATTTTCTCCCCGGCAAAGTGATTGTAATTTTTAAGCTGTTCGTTAACTACTTTTGATGACTGGTAATATGAAATGGCTCCTAAAGCCAATAAGGGAATTAGTGCTGCGAGCAGAAACATAAATAGAAGCTTACTTTGAATATTTAAAAATACTAATGATTTAAAGCTATTGTTATTCAGCCTATTTCTCATCGCCATTATCCTTTTTAAAAGGATAATATCGCACTGGGCAGCAAATTGGAAGAATCATTTTTATTATTCAGACACTTAAGAAATCGATTTGATTAACTGTTCCTGCCATTTTAGCAGGACAAGTATTCCCCTATTAATGTATATATTCAGAATTGAACTGTTTCATTTATCAATACCAGATTGGCGGTTGCCGATTCAGCCATGATTGAAGAAATTTGAAAAAAATTTTAATTTATAACAAACCGTTTCAGCCTTCCTTACGTTACCTGTAATTGATAAGAATAAATAACGGAGGGATTAATCATGAAAACAAAAATTCATTTTTACACAATTCTTTTAGCAGGCATACTTTTTGCAGGATGCAGTTCTCAGGAAAAAACAGAAAATACAGATGCAAAGGAACAAGCACAGGAAACAACAACAGAGGTTAACAACGAAGCAGAAAAAGATCTTGCAGAATCCGGCACAGAACTTCAACTGATGGAAAACGAAAAAATCGGTAAATATCTTACAGATGCTGAAGGTATGGCACTTTATTACTTTGCAAAAGATCAGCCAAATACATCAAATTGCAGTGGAGAATGTCTAGAAAACTGGCCTGCTTTCTACTCTGAAAACCTTGCCGTTCCGGAAGGATTTAATAAAGAAGACTTTGGAACGATTACTCGCGCTGACACTGGTGAGAAACAAACGACCTACAAAGGCTATCCGCTTTACTACTTCGTAAAGGACGGAGCATCCGGTGATGTAAAGGGACAAGGCGTCAAAGATGTTTGGTTTATTGTAAACAGCGAAACGACTTTTGCACAATAATGCATGCTACTGAAGGAACTGCCTGGTTTATCGGCAGTTCTTTTTTCTCTCCTATCAAAATTTTTCCGCAAATCTATGTTAAGATCTATACTAAATAATATCGTTTAACAAGGGAGAGATTTCCGTCAATGAAGTCTAAGTCAGATGAAGAACTAATAGAATTAATTGTTCAAAATCATCGGCCAGCACTTGAAGAGCTGTATGACCGATATGTAAAACTTATTTACAGCTTCTCCATAAAAATAACCAAGGGAGATACTGAAAAAACGAAAGAAATTGTTCAGCAGGTATTCCTTCGGCTTTGGACGACAAAACGCACCTATAATGCATCACAGGGACAGTTTGTGAACTGGCTTCTCACCATAACTCGAAACATTTCCATAGATCTCATCCGTAAAGAACAAAAATATAAAGGAACGGTCCAATTGGAGCTTGAAGAATGGCAGCAAATGCAAGGTCTTCAATCTGAAGATGTCGAGCAGCAAGTTACAAGAAATCTGCTAAAACAGCAGATTCAAGAAGCAAAACGACAACTCTCTGAACCACAGCAGCGCCTTATCAACTTATTATACTGGGAAGGCTACTCCTTAAGTGAAATTGCAGAACTTGAACAAAAGCCGCTGGGTACGATTAAAAGCCGCCTGCATCAAGCCTTAAAAAAGCTTCGGAATAATTTCAACGGGAAAATAGGAGGTGTTCGGCATGGAGAATAAATGTGATAATCTATCTTTATTTATTATAAATGAACTTACAAACCAAGATAAAAAACAGTTTGAAGACCATCTGCTAAAATGCGCTAAATGCCAGCAGGAACTGAAATCTATACAAGAAACATGGCAAATGCTTTCTTATGATGTAGAAGAAACAGAAGTACCGGAATCATTGAAGTCACAAGTGATGGATTTTGTCTTTGAAGAAAATAAATTTCTTAAACACGAAGAGAAAAAAGAAGCCGAACCAATGAGCTTTAAAGAACGAATTTTATCCGTTGCCAAAAAGCATTTTTCACCCATATCCACTGCTGTAACAGCTATTTTAATTATTTGTTTAATTGGGTTTTATTGGAACAGCCTTCACTTGAAAGATACGATTAAGGCATTAGAGAATAATGCTGCTGATCCGACACAAATTGTTACGACTTATTCCTTAACAGGGGAAAGTTTTGCTGCTTCTGCTACCGGCAGCGCATACCTTCTTCAGGAAGGTACGGAAACAAATCTTGTCATTGCTTTGAATAATATGCCTATTACAAAGGGTAATGAGGTTTACCAAGTATGGCTGTTAAAAAACGGAAACCGGCAAAGTGCTGGCACTTTGATACCTGATCAGAACGGGAGCGGACTTATCACCTACCGCCTGCCTCCAGAATATTCGTTTGAAGATATTGGGATTACATTAGAACCTAATCCATTTAACACTCAGCCGCAAGGGCAAAAAGTGCTGGGGACCTAACATGCTGAAATAAACCTGCCCAATGTATTTAGGGCAGGTTTAAACTCATTATTCTTTAGCTAATTTCTCATTAAATGACTCTAATTTTTCCTTTGTTTGGATAACCAGTTCCTTCATTTTTGCTGAGTCACCCTGATCTTTTTGAGATTCACTAATTAGTGGATATAAGCTCTCTTCAATACTTTCGTAGTCTTCGGGAAAATTCTCTTCCACTTTCTTCTCAATCTCATCCCAGTTTTCCTCAAGGTCTTTGCCCGTTTTTTGTATCAGTTCCGAGTTTTCCGCCTTATTTTCCAAATTAGCTTGTAAATCATCCAGAACCGCCATTACCTCATCACTGCCATTTAAAAGCTCTTCAGCCATCTGTCCGTCTGAGTTGTTTGCTTCCTCGCTGTTTGTATTTTTCTCCTTCTCATTCTCTCCATTGGAACTGCAGCCAGCTGACATCATAACGATCACCAATATGGATATAAATGCAAGTATTTTTTTCATATGATCCCTCCTCGCCCATTTCATTCCCTCTATTATGATTCATCAAACCTCCTTCTAATTTTTCAGGCTAAAGCCTGTTATAAATGGAAACGCAGTGAATGGACAAACAGTTCGCGTTGCTTGGTAAAATGAGTAATAAGGACTGCTTTGGAAATCTTGATGTGTTCTCCATAAAGCGCACCGTTCTGGTTAAGCTAAGCTTGCTCTGACAGCACTTTTCCAGGGTTTACAAGGTATTCATTTCATTCCATGACCTGGCTAATATCCGTATTGCTTTTGATAAATCTTCTTCAGAAATTAAGGCGAAGCCAAGCAATACAGTATGACCATCATTTTTCCCAAATTGAGATACAGGGTAAATTTTTATTCCTGCCTCTGAGGCTTTTGCAATCAGTTCCTGTTCACTCATATCATTATTTGGCCGCAGCAGAATGTGCAACCCTGAATCCTGTCCGATAACTTCCGCACCTCGCGGGAAATGACTCGATATGGCGGCAATTAGGCTATCTCTTTTCTTTCGATATACCAGTCTCATTTTATGGATATGTTTTTCCCAATAGCCATCTTGCAGAAACCTTCTTAATACCTCCTGATCTGTCCGGGAAACAGTTTGGGCATAAAAGAAATAATCTTCCTGATAAATCTCCAGCAATGGTCTTGGAAGGACCATATAACTAATCCTCAAAGATGGAAGCAAAGCTTTCGAGAAAGTGCCCATATAAATTACTTTTTCATCCTTATCCAATCCCTGCAGGGCGGGTATAGGCATACCCGTGTATCGGAATTCACTGTCATAATCATCTTCAATGATATAACGGCCAGGTTTTTCCTTTGCCCACTTTAACAGCTGCATTCTTCTGGCAATTGGCATAATCATACCGCATGGAAATTGGTGCGATGGAGTGACAAAAACAATGTTTGCACTCGATTTCTTCAGCTTTGATAAAATAAGTCCATCTTTATCAAGAGGGATCTCCCTAACATTTTCCAACCCTTTTTCAAAGATGACCAGTTTGCGGTGATAGCCCGGATCTTCAACAGCAAAAATACTTCCATCCAGCAGCTGCAGTAAAAGCTTCATTGAATATTGGGTTCCTGAACCAAGAATGATTTGGCTGGGAGAACAATTTACACCCCTTGATTTATATAAATACCCCGCAATCTCTTTCCGCAAATCAAACTCTCCCTGTGGGTGGCCAAGCATTAATACCTCACCATTATCCATATTCATTACTTGATTTGTTAACCTCCGGAACACTGAAAATGGAAAGGTCCTAATATCCACACCTGAATGGGTAAAATGATAATTGTACTTACCCTCTATATGCTGTTTTTCTTCTGCGGAAGGCGCTTCCATACTTGAAGCAAAATGATACTGTTCCACTTCACACACGAAATATCCTTTGCGTGCTTTCGATTCGATGTAACCTTCAGCAATAAGCTGTTCATAAGCTGATTCTATTGTGTTCTCGCTGACTTTAAGGTATTCGGCAAACTTTCGTTTGGAAGGCAGCTTTGCCATTACCGCCAGATTGCCTGATTTAATTTCGCTTTTAATATATTTATATAATTGAACATAAAGTGGTTCATTGCTTGTATAATCCAGATTTGGCGTTAGTTCAGACATCAATCTGACCCCCTCAAATATTAAAAATCTGACCCTTCTTACAATACCAGTTATTATTTATAATACATGATGATAACGAATTAACAATATCAGTAAGGAGAAATACAACATGAGCAATTCACGCAGGCTGGGACTGGCCATGATCATAAGCGGAGCTTCTTTATGGGGCTTATCTGGACCAATGCTGCAGTGGTTCTTCCAGGAAACCCATTTATCATCAAGTGATTATTTGGTTGTCAGATTGATCGCAGCAGGCCTATTCACTCTAATTTTTTTATTATGCAGGAAAGAAAATGTATTTGCGATTTGGAAATATCCTCGCCATTGGATACAGCTTCTTCTTTTTGCAGTTTTGGGGATGCTTGGAGGGCAATATGCATTTATTGAAACCATCCAGGTGAGCAATGCAGTAACGGCAACACTATTTCAATTCGCTGGTCCGGTGCTGATCACGATTTATGTGGCATTTGAGTCCAGAAGATGGCCATCGAAGATACATTTACTGGCCATTATCATCGCTTTATCAGGGATCTTTCTGCTTATTACAAATGGATCTGTGGAACAAATTCTCTTATCAGATAAGGCTTTAGTCATCGGGTTTCTAACAGCTCTGGGGTTTGCCTTCTATACATTGCAGCCTGTTTCTCTCATTAAGACCTGGGGCACGATGACGATAATTGGCTGGGGAATGCTCATTGGCGGAATCGTCCTATATATGCTGACTCCTTCATTCAGCTTTACCCGCATGGCAGGAGCCTTAAGTATTGGTACATTTTCTATGTTAATTGGCATTATTGTGATCAGCACCTTCTCCTTTTTGTTATATATAGGGAGTTTGAAGTATCTTTCACCCACAGAAACCAGTCTTTTATCCAGTATAGAACCGCTGGTAGCAGCTTTTATTTCCTTCCTGTGGCTAAAGGAAACCTTTGGAAGCTATCAATTGCTTGGCGGTGTATTCATCATTGCAGGAGTCCTATTTTTATCAATGAAAGAAAAAGAAGAAGAAGGCATTATCCTGCATCAAAAAGGGGCTTAAGCATTATAGCAGCCATACATTTTTGAATCATTAAGAAATCCAATAAGCCTTATTAAACAATCGGTGAAGCAGTTCTCCTATCCTATGATACGGTTAAAGTATCAAATGAACGAAAGGGGAACTTCCTATGGAAGCTCAAAAAATTCAAGAATATATTGTAGAAGAGCCAAAAAAAAAGCAAAAGGCCCTCGGGTTTGCGAAAGGATTATTTCTGACCATTTTCCTCGCGGTTTTGGCTGGCCAAATAGCCAATCTTCCCTTTTTCTCTATTCTCGGCATCATGATCCTTTCCATTCTGCTGGGGGGCATCTGGGGAAATACGCTTTCTGTACCTGCGGACGCTCATTCAGGTGTACAGTTCTCAAGCAAGGTATTGCTTCGTGCAGGGATTATTTTACTGGGCTTTAGGCTAAATTTGCAGGAAATTATATCAGCAGGGTTATCTATTATGATCATCGATGTGGTGGTCATCGTCTTTACTATGAGTTTTATCCTGCTATTGGGTAAAGTGTTCAAAATCAATAAGAAATTGTCAGTCTTACTGGCTGCAGGCACTGCCATTTGTGGTGCGGCAGCCATTATAGCGATAGCGCCTATTGTTAAAAGCAAGGAAGAGCAAACCGCTGTTGCTGTATCATGCATAGCCGTTTTAGGAACCGTTGGGGCCATTTTATATATTGTTTTATTTCCCATTTTGCCTATAAGTGAGCAGGAATATGGTGTATTAGCAGGTGCCACCTTACATGAAATTGCCCATGTTGTGGCAGCGGGTGTTCCGGGCGGAGAAGTCAGCAGTGACTCTGCCATTTTAGTGAAACTTGGAAGAGTCCTCCTGCTGATACCAGTTGCCCTTATCATTAGTTTTGTTTACAGCAGAAAAAACAGCGGCAAAAACCGGAATATAGGGAAGCTTCCGATCCCATGGTTTATTTTTGGATTTCTTCTTACCAGCCTGATCAATACTATTTTCTCCATTCCCGGAAGTATCATCAGCATCTTTTTATTACTGAGCACCTACCTCCTCGCAATGGGAATGGCAGGACTTGGGCTTAATATTAAATGGAAAGACTTTGTGAAGGTAGGCTATAAACCAGTGGCTGTTGCCATAGTAGGCTTTCTAGGTCTTCTTGCCATAACCCCTCTGCTGCTATTGCTATATAAAATTTTTTAAAAGTCCCCTAATCGATTACAATAGATAGAGGGAAGTTACATGATTGAAGGAGAATACCTATGAACCTCGACTATTTGAAAGTATTTTATGTCACCGCTAATAATAAAAGCTTTTCCCAGACTGCTAAGGATCTTCACCTCTCTCAATCAAGTGTCAGCCTGCAAATAAAACAGCTCGAAGAACAGTGGGATTGTCAGCTGTTTGAACGGACAACAAAAAAAATCTCGCTGACTCCTGCAGGCGAAATACTCTATCATAAAGTCAAAAAGCTGATAGCTTTAATGAATGAAACTGAAAATGAACTAGAAGAATTAAAGGGAAGTGTACATGGGGATTTAAAGGTTGGAGCCAGCTTAACAATCGGGGAGCATGTCCTCCCCTTTTTATTATCCGACTTTTCGAACCTCTATCCAAAAGTCAGCTTGCATTTAAATGTATACAACTCCGGGCAGATCGTTGAGAAGCTGTTAAATCATGAAATCAATTTAGGGTTCATTGAATCCATGCTCTCCTATCCAGCCTTGAAACAAGTTCCTTTTGCCAAAGATGAATTGATCATCATAGCCTCTCCCGAAAATAAATTCATCAAGACGAACAATATAACCATTGAGGAGCTGCTGAAAGTTCCTATTATTATCCGGGAAAAAGGCTCAGGAACAAGGCAAGTGATGGAGGATTCCTTTAGAAAATGTCATGTAGATCCATCCAAATTGAATGTCATTATGGAACTGAAACACACCGAAGCCATTAAATCCTGCGTAGAAGCGGGATTAGGTATTTCCATCATCTCAAAGTCTGCTGTAAAAAAAGAACTTCGGATTGGGACTTTAAAACAATTAAATTTAGAAGGAATTACAATGCAGAGGGATTTTTACATGATCTATCATGAAGAAGCACTGAAACATACAAGCAGGAAGCTGATGGAATTTATATCATCAAGACAATGAGGATAAAGCAGAGTAATAAGTCAAAGAAAAAATCAGTGCTGAAGAATCGGAGTTCAGTTTTGAGAAGAATCTAATATATCAAAAAGCCCCAATCACACTATGAATGGGGCTATAATCATGCTTATTATATTGATATGAATCGGACTGCTTTCCGCTTTTTCTCCTTCTTCCTGTCCGAATCAGGCCCGTATTCGGACTGTTTTTCGCTTTTTCTCCTTCTCCCTGTCCGAATCGGGCTCGTTTTCGGACTGCTTTCCGCTTTTTCTCCTTCACTCTGTCCGAATCAGGCCCGTTTTCGGACTGCTTTCCGCTTTTTCTCCTTCACTCTGTCCGAATCAGGCTCGTTTTCGGACTGCTTTTCGCTTTTTCTCCTTCTTCCTGTCCGAATCAGGCTCGTTTTCGGACTGTTTTCCGCTTTTTCTCCTTCTTCCTGTCCGAATCAGGCCCGTATTCGGATTGTTTTCCGCTTTTTCTCCTTCTTCCTGTCCGAATCAGGTCGTATTCGGACTGTTTTCCGCTTTTTCTCCTTCTCCCTGTCCGAATCAGGCTCGTATTCGGACTGTTTTCCGCTTTTTCTCCTTCTCCCTGTCCGAATCAGGCCCATTTTCGGACTGTTTTCCGCTTTTTCTCCTTCTTCCTGTCCGAATCAGGCTCGTATTCGTACTGCTTTCCGCTTTTTCTCCTTCACCCTGTCCGAATCAACTTTCTATTATGCCCCCCTCAATCTTTACTGACTTTGTATTGACAATTCCTGGTTCCCTGATAGTTCGATAGGTTAATTTATTGTAGTTTCATAAATGCTTTATGTTTCCCCGTGTTTTCGAAACTGCTTAACAGCTGACTCTAGGCTATTAAGCATCTATTTTAATAGTAACTTGACTATCAGCCTTATCTTCCGTCTCATTTGTTTCTGTTTTACCTAAAATATAATAATCAAGTGTACTTTTAGGTATTTGATTGTATTCGTTTCTTTTATAAAGATAAAAAGCTAACCCTAAAACTGACCAAACAATTAAGGCGATCAGTGAAGGTGCACCAAGTGATGATGGAGACCCAGGAATCAGCAGAAGCCCAAGAAATGAAAGTCCGCTAAGCGCTCCTATCAGCGCAACGAGCTTTTTGCCTGGTGAGACAATTTTTCCATCGGCTGTATCTTTCCAGCTGAAAAGCTTATAAGCAGTGTAGCAAGTGTAAAAATAGGCAATCGTTACTCCTGTTGCTGACATGTCAACAATCCATAAGAGGACAGGCCGGCCAAACCACGGAGCAAACAAGCACAGAACACATGTGAACAGAACCCCTACATAAGGGGTACCATGCTTTGGGTGAAGTCTGGCAAATGCCTTAGGAACTACTTTAGCTCTCCCCATCGCAAACAATAAACGGCTGGAAGATACATAGAATCCATTAAGCCCTGTGAACACACCCATACAAAGGGAGATTGCGAGAAGAAGCACTCCGATAGCACCCAAAGTATCAGAGATGACGTCACCAGTTCCCCAAATCGGCTTACCGGCAACAAGGTTTTGCCATGGCATTGCCACTGCTGTTGCAATAATCATGAAGGAGTATAAGATACAAGCTACAATTAACGAATAAATAATAAGCTTGAATGCCTTTTTGGGAGGAAAATTAAACTCTTCAGCCGCCTGTGGGATATTATCAAAACCAACATATGCCCATGGAGCAATTGCTATTATTGCGATGATTCCAGTAAGGGCAGGGATCTCGGGTTTAAAAAAAGGCTGAAGATTTGACAGATCTGAAGATGGACTCAAAATCATGCTGATGGTGAGCAGAAACACACCGGCAACGAGGATTATACAAAAAATATATTGGAGCTGCCCAGAAATGGAAGCACCTCTTATATTAAAATAAGCAAAGATTAAAAGTGCCGCAGTAGCAATTACTACTTCACCCATATAAACCTGCCACCCCCCTATTTCATATAACAAACCAATGTTTGTCAGCGAGGGAAGCATAAACTTTCCGAGCAATGCCAAAGCAGAAGCATTGAGGGCGACAATACAGATATATCCAAGAGTCAAAAACCATCCGCATATAAAGGCATGATTTCTTCCGAATCCTATATACGCATAAGCAAACTCACCGCCTGAGACCGGATACCTCTCAATTAATACCCCATAGCTGACCGCAATCACCATCATTAACAAAGCACCAATGGTTAATCCGATTATTGCCCCTATTGGCCCTGCTTTCCCCATCCATTCAGCCGGCAGAATAAATGCTCCCCAGCCAATGGCAGATCCAAGCGCGATAGCCCAAACCCATTGCGGCTTAAACGTTTTTTCCAGCTGTACCCTTTCTTCCATGTTTTCCCCTCCATTTTCAAGGCTTCTTTCAAATCTATTAAGGACTGCTTAATCTTGTTGTGCCGCTCGCTTTATCCTTAACCTGGAGCAAAAAGCTGACCCCCAGCTTATGCTTCAGTTTTTGGACTTTTTGACTATTGGTTTTCTATGAATGAGTATAAGCTTTTTCAGTTTTCTCCCACACAACCTTACCGGAAATAATAGTTGCCAGTATGGGAATATCTTTTAATTCCATTGCTGGACAAGTAAGCGGATCAGCATCAAGGACAACAAAATCACCTTTTTTCCCTTCTTCTATAGTGCCATTAGAATCTTCTTCAAAGTTCAGTGCTGCACCGTAAGATGTCATCGCTTTTAAAGCTTGCAGAACATCAATTTTTTGATTTTCTCCAAGCACATCACCTTCTAAAGTGATACGGTTTACAGCCGCCCATATGGAAAACAGCGGCGAAATTGGGGTAATAGGACAATCAGAATGCAGGGTGAACAGTAAATTGCGGTCAACTGCATCAGCCAAAGGATTAATCCTTGCTGCTCTCTCCTCACCCAGGAATATTCTGCGGTGCCTATCTCCCCAGAAGTAAACATGATTGATAAAAAAGGAAGCGGCAACACCTAATCTTTGCATATTGTCAAGATCTTCACTGCATGCAGTCTGGACATGTTCAATCCGATGCCTATGGTCTTCTATTGGACTTTTTGACAAAACATAATCGAAAGCCTCAAGGATAGAACCGATCGCCCGATCTCCATTTCCATGAATTGCAATCCTAAATCCTCTATTATGAAGATCTAGCATTTCTTCTGCAAATTTAGTTTGATCATGCAACAACTCACCATCTACGGATTCATCACAATAATAAGGCTCACGCAGTGCACCTGTTAGTCCTTGGATTGATCCATCCTGAAATAATTTGGCACTATCAAGTGATACTTTGTTTTTTGTGCGCCTCTTTAATTCAAGATCCAGCTGATCGGCTGAATAACCGGAAAAAACACTTCCCTCTCCTAAGAGATGATGCAAAATCATAAGCCTCATATTCATAGGATTCTTTCCTGAATTAATTGCAGCAATATGCGCATTTAATTCCTCTATTCCTCTGTCTAGGCCCACACCAGCATCTGTACATGTTGTTATCCCTTGAGAGAGGTACACCTTCGATGCATTTTCGATATTCTTGATTTGTTCATCGCTTGACGGGGAAGGCAGTACTGGAAATATAAATTCCAATGCAGGTATTTCATGAATAACACCATCAAGTCTATCTTTAGCATCACGTGTAAAGTACCCGCCATGCGGATTAGAAATGCTTTCTTCAATTCCAGCCAATTCAAGAGCTTTGGAATTTGCAGCACCAAAGTGCCCTGAAATATGGCGGATAAAAACTGGATTGTTCGGGGCTGCCTGGTCCAAATCAGACCTGGTCGGATGTCTCTTGTCCTCTAAGAGCGTATCATCATATCCCCACCCCATGATCCATTCTCCAGGTTTCGCCTCATCTGCCCTCTCTCTTATTTTCTCCTTTATATCACCAATATTCTTATTTTGAGGAGTTCTGCAATCAACATAATTCAGCATTTGCCCGTACATCAATAAATGACTATGTGTATCTATAAAACCAGGAAGCAAGGCAGCGCCTTTTAAATCCAGGATCTCGATATCAGGACTGTTTGGAACTTCCGAACGATCAGGTTCCGATTTATCCCAGATTTTTTCGATGATGCCATTTCTCACAAGCAATGATTTTGCCTTTGTATTATGTTTATCAAGCGTGATGATATTTGCATTTTTTATGATAAGGATACTCACCCTTACCCCTCCTTATTAGACAGCTTTGTTTTCTGCTGATTCTAAATTGTCTATCTTTCTATTTGCTGAAGGAAGGTCCTCCCAGTATACAGCCTTTACATTTTCTGATGATGAATGTTTTGTATAGAGGCTTATTATGACGAGCGAACAAAATGAGATGATAAAGCCAGGTATCGTCTGATCTATTCCTGTATTGAGAAGCGGCCATAGAATGGTAGTGAAACATGCAAGCAGCATGCTGGAGATGACAGCGGTGTTAGTTGTCCTCTTCCAAAACATAATGGCCAGAAACGGAAACACAAGAGTTGTTGCAGACAGCCTGAGTGCCCATTGATACATGCTGACAATATCTGTTAAAGCAAAGGCAACTAACAATGATAAAACAGATATAATCACTACACTCAAGCGCGAAACAAACATCATTTGCTTTTCCGTAGCATCGGGATTTAGCAGACGGTGATATAAATCTTGAGTAATATTTGAACTTCCTTGTAGAATGAAGGAGTCTGCACCTGTCATAAGTGCTGAAAGGAGTCCGATCAGGATGATGCCGCCAATGTATGGAGGAAGCATTTCCACGGTTACATAGGAGAAAATTAAATCTGGGTGTATATCGGCTGGCACAAATTGCCTTGCCATAATTCCTATACTATAAGGAAGAACAGAAATACATAATGTAATGGCATAACCGGTTAAGCCAGCTTTAATGGCTATATCTTCTGTTTTTGAAGCAAAAATCCGCTGCCAGGTGGATTGCCAAACTAAATAGAACGGAGCTACAGAAAGGGCAAAAAGCAGTACATCACTAAGGCCATTCGCACCAAGCGGAGTCAGATAGTTCTTTGGCGTGTTATTGAGAATGTGTTCCATTCCTCCCCCAAACTGCAAGGCAGCATATGCCAGCATAACAATCCCAACAATAAGAATTACACTCTGAATTGCATCCGTAACAATCGTTGCTACTAAGCCGCCCAAAATTGTAAAGCCGAGAATCAATATAAATGATAAAACGATTCCAGCTTTCACATTCATATCAAAAGCAATGCTAAATACGGTACTCATCCCTACAATCTGCAGGGCAGTAGTAGGTACTGAGTAAATGAAGGCAGATAACACGGATGGAATAATTCCAGTTTTTGGCCCAAATCTTTCACTAAAAAGGTCGGCTAATGTGTATAATCTCTGTCTTCTTAACGGACGGCTAAAGAAGAAGATCAAGAGCATACTGACAAGCATGGCTGGTAAAGCAAATTTAAAGAATCCCGATACTCCCATTGTGAATCCCATTCCAATCCAGCCTATAAAAACCGCTGCGCCGCAATTCGTGCTGATGATCGTTCCGACAATATTCCAAAACCCCATATTCCAGCCTGCAATTAAATAACTGTCTGAGGTTTTAATCTTTGTAAAATAATAGATTCCAATAGCGAACATGAAAATGAAATACGCCAAAATGTATCCAAAATACCAGCTCATCGACTGCCCCCTTTGTTTTTCTTAATATTCTGTAAATTATTGGCAGTAATATGTTGCGCATCATTCTATTCCACTATATCGGTCAGTTTTAATTTTTATCGGTCACTTTTCCACTATATCGGTCAGTTCGAGTCATAGCAACTTCCTACTATCATCACAGTAAAAAAGGATTCAAACTCGTAACTTACTAAAAAGTTTTTCAAATGAAACTTTCTTTTAAAAGGAGCTTAATCAAAAATCTATTAAGCTCCTTTCACTTTACCTACCAGTTTTTATAATCAAGGTGAGCATATTTCGGCAGGAGACGAGTCGGCATCTTTAACGCATCTTTGCGGAATGGAGGTGCCAATTGTGTGCCATCCACCTGAATATCTATGACTGTCGGTTTATTAGATTCTATTGCTCGGAGAATAGCTGGCCCTACGTCCTCAGGTTTATCTACACTAATTCCCTGTGCCCCCATGGACCTTGCCACATCTGCAAAGTCCGGATTTTGGATATCCGCTCCTACAAAGCGATTATTATAGAAATCTACTTGGTTTTTCTTTTCTGCACACCAAGCATTGTTATTAAAAACACATGCTACTACTGGTATGTTCTCCTCTACAGCCGTACTTACTTCATGCAGGCTCATTCCCCATGCGCCATCCCCTACGATGGCTACGACAGGGCTATTCGGATTTGCAAGCTTTGCTCCTAATGCTGAAGGATAGGCAAAGCCTGTATTCCCAAATGTTAGGGCTGCAACATGCTGACGGCCGGAGTTGAATTTTAAATAGGCATTTGCAGTGGAGGATACGTTTCCGATATCAGTAGTAACAATAGCGTTTTCCGGAAGGACTTTGGTAAGCTCCAGGAGAGCCCTGCGCGGATTAATTGGATTTCCTTCCACCATGGCCAGATCGACAAGTTCTTTTTCCCATTGCTCTTTTTCATTTGTCACTCGTGCCATTCTCTCAGAGTTGAATTGCTTATTTGGAACTTTTTCTTTTAACCGTTTCGCGATTTCAACAGAAGCGGCTTTTGCATCTCCAATGATCCCAATCTCTACCGGATGTGTCCTGGCGATATTGCGGGGATTGATATCAATTTGGATAATCTTTGCGTTTTTCGGAAAGTAATCAATGTCATAGCATGGCAATGTGCCAAAAACAGACAATCTAGTACCGATAGCCAGCACCACATCAGCATCCTTTAACGTGTTCATGGCCGCTTTTGACCCCATATATCCAATAGGTCCAACCGCTAAAGGTTCATTTGCCGGAAAGGCATCATTATGCATATATGAAACAGCTACAGGAATCGTTAAATGATCGGCGATTTCTTTCACTGCCTCTATACCATCTGAATCCACCGTACCCCGGCCTGAAATGATGACAGGGTTCTTTGCTGAAGCAAGCAATTCTACCGCCTGATCAATTTGCTCTAATGATCCGCAGCCCCTATTATCAACACGATACTGATGCGGTTCAAGAATTACATCTTCCACTTCTCCATAAAAATAGTCCCGAGGAATATCAAAGAGCACTGGACCTCTCTCTGCGTAAGCAATTCTAAAGGCAGTCCTCAGGCAATCTGCAACACGTCCTGGATGTGTGACCCGAACCGTTTCCTTCGTAATTGCTTTAAATACTGAAACCTGATCGCACTCCTGGAAACCGTCCCATCCGACTGTAGGTGTTCCTGCTGAAGGAGAAATGACGACCATAGGTGTATGAGCCTGATTCGCAGCCGCCACCGAAGTTACCATATTCGTGATTCCCGGTCCATTCTGGCCAATTACGACACCGGCAACTCCGCTTACTCTAGTGTAGGCATCCTCCATGTGGGCTGCGCTTTGCTCATGTCGTACACCAATGAAGCGGATTCCTGCAGTTGGAAGCAGGTCTAATAGATCCATGAAGGCGGAACCCAATATCCCGGAAATATGTGTGACCCCTTCCTTAACTAGTGTTTCTACAATTGCCTCACTTGGTGTCATTTTCACCTTTTTTGTTTTGATTTCTGCTAATTCTTTTTCTGCTTTTGCCATTACGAGCACTTCCTTTCCGGTTTAATAGTTCGATATATTTTAAAAAGATAGCAGCCCTGTTAAAACAGAACTCTTATCCTAATTTCCTGTCTAAATTTCCTTAAATGCACTTTTGACAGTCTGAACAACGAATCTTAAGTCATCTTCTGTAGAAGATAGCGGCGGAGCAATAATAAGGACATTGTTGCATCCAGGCACTGTATCCCCATTTCTGCCAATGATCAAGCCTTTTTCTTTACATAGTGCAATGACCTTTGCCATCAAATTATCAGAAGCTGGCTGTTTCGTTTCCTTGTCTTCAACCATTTCAATTCCAAACAAGAAACCAACGCTTCTTACTTCGCCTACATTTTTATGAGAACGCAAATCTTGCAAGCTGCCTAAAATGCTTTCACCCAGCACCTCTACCCTGCTGACAATATTCTCTCTTTCAATAATTTCAATATTTTTCAATGCTACTGCACAGCTTGCCGGATGTCCCCCATATGTTGAGACGTGGCGGAAATGGTTATCCGTACCTCGCTCCTTGAATTTCTCGTATATTCTGGAATGAACTGCCGTAGCGCCGAGCGGCAGATAGCCGCTGGTCAACCCTTTTGCCATCGTTACAATATCAGGCTGCACACCCTCCGAATGCATAAATCCAAACATTTTGCCCGTTCGCCCGAATCCAGATACAACCTCATCCATTATCAGGAGAACATCATGCTTCTTGCAGATTTCTGCCACCCTCTGCAGATATTCAGGTGAAGGGATTATTACTCCCCCGCCTGAAATGAAAGGCTCCATTATGACTGCAGCAACCGTTTCGGCACCTTCCCATTGGATTACCTGGTCAATCATATCAGCTGCGACTTTATCGCAATTCTTCACTTCCTCACCGAATGGACAGCGATAGCTGTATGGAGGTGGTACATGCAGGAATCCAGGCATGCCAGGGTCGTATTTCACTCTCCTGTTGGCCTGTGCAGTAGCGCTTAAAGCACCTAGAGTTGAACCGTGATAGGCTCGATAGCGTGAAATAAATTTATATTTACCGGGATTGCCATTCTGATTATGGTATTGCCTAGCTATTTTAAAAGCGGTTTCATTCGCTTCCGAACCGCTATTTGAGAAAAATGTTTTATAGGAATCTCCAAGCAGTTCACTGATTTTCGCAGATAATTTAATGGCTGGAGCATGGCTTAATGTCAGCGGGAAATAGGACAGCTGCATCATTTGCTCTGCAGCGGCCTCTGCAATTTCTTTCCGTCCATGACCCAGGTTAAGACACCATAGGCCAGACACACCATCTAAATATCGATTGCCATCGATATCAGTAAACCATGAGCCTTCACCTGATTTGGCAATCATCGGACTGTTTCCCTCTACATGCCGGCTCATCGCATGCCATAAGTATTCCTGATCCTGATCAGTTAACTTTTTGTTTTCATTAAGTTCTAATGTAGACATACTGCTTGCCTCCTTCTATTTAGTTAAGATTCAGGTTTGCATCTTCTCTTCACAGATGGGAATCATGTTGCGGCTGGAATTTTGTTTACTAATTCATGGGTGGGTGTAAAAGGGTAGTTATGCGCCTCTGCGACTCTCTGATGAGTGACGTTTCCATTCATGGTATTGATCCCTTTTTCAATGAAAGGAAATTTTATAATAGAATTTTCAACCCCTGTATTAGCGAGCATTAAGGCATATGGGGCTGTAGTATTAGCGAGGGCATAGGTGGAAGTTCTTGCTACAGCTCCTGGAATATTGGGTACCGCGTAATGCAAAACACCATGTTTTACATATGTTGGAGAATCATGAGAGGTAATGTGATCAATGGTTTCAATTGAACCGCCCTGATCAATGGCAACATCGATAATGACTGAATTCTCTTCCATTTCCCTGACCATTTCTTCTGATACTAACTGAGGTGCTTTGGCACCGGGGATGAGAACAGCACCTATCACTAAATCGGCTAGTTTTACTTCTTGAGCGATGTTGAATGGATTTGACATGACCGTTCTCACCCTGCCTGAAAAAAGATCGTCCAGCTGGCGAAGTCTTTCAGCACTTATGTCAATGATGCTTACATCTGCACCAAGACCTACAGCCATTTTTGCGGCATTTGTCCCAACCACTCCACCGCCAATAATCACCACTTTCCCAGGCTTCACACCAGGAACTCCGCCTAATAGGACTCCTTTTCCACCATGAATCTTTTCAAGAAACTGCGCTCCAAGCTGGACAGACATCCTTCCAGCAACTTCACTCATAGGCGTTAAAAGAGGCAAAGATTTGTTATCCAGCTGGATGGTTTCATAAGCAACCGAGGTAACTTCTTTTTCAACTAAGGCCTTTGTCAATTCAGGTTCGGCTGCAAGATGCAAATAAGTAAAAAGGATCAATCCTTTTCGAAAATATTGGTATTCATCAGGCTGTGGCTCCTTAACCTTCATGACCATATCGGCTGACCAGGCTTCTTCTGCGCTTGAAACAACGGTTGCACCAGCTTTTTCATATTCCTGGTCAGTGATGCCGCTTCCTGCACCTGCACCTTTTTCAATCCAGACAGTATGGCCAGCATTAACAAACGCAGAAACACTTGCTGGCACAACAGAAACCCGATTTTCATTATTCTTTACTTCTTTTGGTACACCAATAATCATGTCATCACTCCATCCTGGATAATAAAAATAATAAACTTTCTCATCATGACGTCATGTCGTCCGTACCAGTTGTTGTATGACTAGCCTCAGTTGTAATTAAATCACAACCAAAATCACTTTTCAATATTTTCTAAAAATTTTCTATTATCGGAATTATCGATAGGTATTATTGTAAAATTGAATAACACTGCAATTAACTATTATTTTTCGATAGTTTTATTCTAAATGAGTACATATCCGAACGAAAATAAGCAGAATAATATTCTATTAAGCTGCCGTTTACATCAGTTAATAACCGTTCAATGTGAAGCACACTTAATGAACATGGAACACCAAGCAGATCTGCTTCTTCTTTAGATAAATAAGTGCTTGTAATAATCTGTTCAGCTTCTGCAAACTTTAAGTCTAAACTCTGCTCCAGCAGATCATACAGTGTCCCCTTTTCAATATCATATTGGGCGAGACTTTCACCAATTTCAATAGGATAATACTGATTTTCGAGTGCCAATGGCTTATCGTTTGCATAGCGGATTCGTTTTATAAAATATGCCTCTGTGAGTCCGCTCGCTTCTACAATTTCTTTTGCTGGCACAACGATGCCATTGTCTAGTAATTTGGCATCTGGCTTCATCCCCATATTTCTTATCACTTCTGTTGTACTGGTAATATTCCCAAGCCATTCCTCAATAGGTTTCTTTGAGATAAAAGTGCCTTTTCCGTGAACTTTTTTGAGCACCCCTTCGTTTACTAAATGGGAAACTGCCTCTCTCACAGTGCTTCTGCTCACTTTGTATGTATCCATCAATTCTCTTTCACTTGGGATTTTCTCATTAAAGGATCGATTGTCAATTAGCTCCTGAAGCTTATTCTTTAGTTGTATGTGAAGCGGAATTGGACTTTTCGAATCTAACTCTGCCATAATGAATGCCTCCTATTCATTTTTGTTTTTGAAAAGCAAAATGTATAATTAATTATATAGATTACCGGAATTAATATCCATCCTTTTACAGTAGGTGCCGATATGAAAATTTACAATTTTTACAGCAGAACAATTTCCTGGAGACCAGATTGTTTGGAGAACAACCAAAAAAATGATATTAATTTTAATTAGAGTCAATTAATTTAAAAAGGAATGATAAAAATGGATCACTTCATGAAACGGGCTATTGAACTGGCAATCAACAATGTAAAAGACGGTGGCCAGCCCTTCGGTGCAGTATTGGTGAAGAATCAAGACATCATCGCTGAGGGCGTGAATGAATTGCATAAAAAACATGATGTCAGCGGGCATGCGGAAATGCTTGCAATCCGGCGGGCACAAACACTGTTCCATACTAATGATTTATCCGGCTTTACGATGTATGCAAGCGGAGAACCTTGCCCCATGTGTTTAACTGCTATGTATTTCGCAGGCATCGACAAGTTGTACTATTGCCAATCAGTAGAGGACGCTTTTAATGCAGGATTAGGCAAGTCGAAAATGATTTATGAGGATTTAAAAAAATCAAGAGACGATCGGGAAATCAAGATGGTGCAAATTCCATTGCAAGAGGATGAAGTTAATCCAATGAAGCTTTGGAAAGAAAAAGTTTAACAAATTAGCATCCCATCTTTTACGGATGGGATGCTAACTATTCCTCCAGCATTTCCCCTCTAGGGGTCACTCTTTGTTATTCTCGCTCATCCGTTTTTCGCTTTGTGTATATATCTGCTCCCAATATTCGCTGTACTTCATAGAATAACCTCCCAAAGCGCATAATAAAAAGAACTATGTCATACATCAAATCAATTGCATTTACAAGAGATCCTTTATTTTATGCAAAAAAAATAGAGGCGTGTACACCTCCTATCTAGCTAAAATCTTTTTTTCACATCGTCTCTAATGAGCTCGATCAATTCCTCAGACAAATTTGCTGGAAGCGAAGAGCCATCATTAAATACCCAGGCGTTAATCACTTCGAGATCTGCTTTTTTGAATGTTATGCTGTAGAATTTGTTTTCATAGAGAAATTCAGTTGTCACATATTCCTCCCCATCAAATTCATCATCAATAATCATGCTGGTCACTTTAAAAGAACTCACAGGTAATCTCCTTCAGCTTTTTTACTATTTAAGATGTACCTTACCCCTCAAATTATTCGAAAATGTTTAAGACTTCATGATAATGGTATCTATTGTTTTATAAGCAACAAAAAATGTTGCGAGGGAATATATGGCTTCAGTGATGCCGAATAAAAAAACAGAACTTCCAAAGATAATGATATTCATAAGGAGGATGCATTGCCCGATGGTTAAAGGTAAACGTTCGCTGAATAAAATCGCCAAAACTTCTGTACCGTCCAGGCAGGCTCCAAACCGAATAATGAGACCCACTCCCATTCCCAGCAGAAGACCTCCCAGGATAATGATCAACAGGGGATGGTTAGTCACTTCCTCAAATGGTGCCAATATGTATGTCTCCCCTGCCAGCACAGAACTGGCAAACAGGCTTAGAACCAGAAATCTGCCCCCTAAAAAGAAAAAGCCTGCAACTAAAAATGGGAGATTCAGCAAGAGGATCAAGGAACCCACATCTACATGAAAGACATGAGAAAGGATGATGCTCAACCCGACAATGCCTCCATCTATGATGTAATTTTTCACTAGGAATAATTGCAGGGAAACAGCCACAAGTGTAGCCCCGAGGAATATAATCAGCCCATTTTTAACGGTGGAAAAATTCCCCTTTCGTCTTTGACCTAAATAATATTGAACACTGCTTCTATACACAGTCCATCTCCTTTTGTTTAGACTGGCTTATTGAAATATATTCCGAAAAATCAATAAAATGCAGAAGCCTTTCTATCTATTTTAATAGTTTTCCAGTAAAAAAAAGATAGAATTCCTTCATTCCGCAGTGTAAAATAAATTCAGCCAGTAAAAAAACTGATACAGACATCCATTTGTATAGGAGGAAGGAAAAGCACAAATAGGAATACTTCAAGCAGCCTTTAAATATATTGAATTTTTGTAAAACTAAATAAAATGAGGTTGATTTACATGGAAATGGATGCATCTATTAATGAACAAACGATTTTTGATCATGTTGGAAATAAGATTATTACAGAAGATCGGGAAATTAATATAATTGCCAGATTAGCAGAACCATTGATCGTAATTCTGGGAAATGTTTTGAGCGATGAAGAATGTGACCAGCTGATTCAGCTATCGAAAGACCGCATGCAGCGTTCGAAAGTTGCCAACTCCGTTGAAGTTGATGAACTAAGAACCAGCAGCAGTACATTTTTCTATGAAGGGGAAAATGAAATTGTCGCCAGAATTGAAAAAAGAGCATCACAAATCATGAACATTCCGATTGAGCATGGTGAAGGGCTGCAAATCCTTAATTATAAAATTGGCCAGGAATATAAAGCTCACTTTGACTTCTTCTCTTCGACCAGCAGAGCAGCAAGCAATCCGAGAATCAGCACGCTTGTCCTGTACCTGAATGATGTGGAACAGGGCGGTGAAACGTATTTTCCAAAGCTTAACTTCTCCGTATCTCCACAAAAAGGAATGGCTGTGTACTTCGAATACTTCTATAATAATCAGGACTTAAATGAACTGACACTTCACGGAGGAGCACCGGTTGTCATTGGTGATAAGTGGGCTGCAACGCAATGGATGAGAAGAAAGAAATTATAGAAAAACACTTGGGAAAGATCCCAAGTGTTTTTTAAAACCACAGTCTCTTATGATAGTCATAATCAGAGGTATCAAAATTCTCTTCCCCTTTTTTATTAGGGGCACACTCTTCACAAGGTTCTTCGTGCTGGCCATGCTCACATTGTTCCATTAAAAGTTCCATTGAACGTATCCCCTTTCCTATCTGTTACTTTTATTATAATGAAAGCGTTTACAATTTTCTTGTACAATTTGTTGGAAAATCGTTAAAAAATGCCCATCCAATGGCACATTTTTTCGCCACAAACAGACATTCCTGTCGCATTTTAGGCTTTTAAACCACCCATAACAACTTCTGGGCAAATCCTTCATTTAATGTGCAGCCCCTTATCCCGGATTGATCGCCCCTTCAATCTATCCTGGTGATGGGAAAGCCAGGCAAAAGAAGAAATGTAACTCTACAAAAAGAGGCACCAAATCACCACGATTTGATGCCTTATTTATTAAATATGATTTTACTTAAAAAGCTGCTGTCCATCCTCCATCAGCAACGATCACGGATCCATTAACAAAGCTTGAATCATCAGATGCCAGGAATAATGCAACCTGTGCAATTTCTTCCGGCTTTCCAACTCTTGGCATTACGCCCTGAACAGCCTTCGTGCGGCCGAATCCAAATTCATTCAGGTTTTTCATTGATGAAGCGATGTTTGTTTCCACACCGCCAGGCGCAATGGCGTTACAGCGGATGCCGCTGTTTGCGTACATATAGGCAGTATTTTTAGTAAGCCCTATCACTGCATGCTTTGATGCCCCATAAGCAGCGCCGGCATGTGCACCATTTAATCCTCCTGTTGAAGCAGTATTGATGATTACCCCTTTCCCTTTTTCTAAAAAGAGCGGGATTGCTGTTCGCATGGCGCGCATGACGCCTTTTGTATTTATATCAAATATTAAATCCCATCGTTCATCCTGAATGTCTCCAACGGGTTCAAATCCATCCATAATTCCTGCGTTATTCACCAGGATATCCAAAGTTCCAAATTCATGAACTGCTGCCTTTATCATTCTTTCAATATCTTCTTGTTTTGAAACATTAACCTGAACAGCTTTGGCCTTTCCGCCATTCTCAGTAATTTCCGCTGCGACAGCCTCGGCCCCCTCCAGGTTCAGGTCAGCCGCAATGACACTTGCGCCTTCCTGGGCATACAACTCCGCAATCGCTTTTCCCATTCCTGATGCTGCACCTGTTACAATTGCTGCTTTATCCTGAAATTTCATTTAGATTTCCTCCGTTCGGTTGAATGTTTTTTGAACACTTGTTGATTATCTCTTACATCTTTATAATATGTTAATAAAACCATCCATTCAATCAGCAAATGATCAGTGATTTGTCTAATATTGAACACATTCAATATATTTTGATTATTATTTCATCATATTTCAACAATGGAGGTCATTTTATGTCCATACAAAATCACCCTATAGACAGAAGAATAACAAAATCCAAACAAGCCCTAATGGATGCATTATTGTTATTAATGCAAACGAAAGAATTCAAAAAAATTTCCGTAACGGATATCGTAAAGACAGCCAATCTCAACAGGGGAACATTTTATAAGCATTATGAATACAAAGAGGATATTCTCGATGAAATTATTGATGATGTTATAGCAGATTTAATCGATTCTTATCGGGAGCCATATAAAAATACAGAAACCTTCGAATTAAGGACCCTTACATCTTCTGCCATTAAAATCTTTGAACATGTTAGTCAAAATAAAGAATTTTACTCCCTAATGGGAAAATCTAATGCTTTATCCGGATTGCAGGGTAAATTGTGCGATGTTCTGAAAGAGGTAACTTTGAAAGACCTTAAAGGTGTAAAGTTTAATCCAAAGATCAATCGGGAATTGCAGGCAAGCTTCTATGTACATGCTATACTGGGAATGATTACGGAATGGATAAACCATGGATTTGAATATAATTCAAACTATTTGTCGGAACAGCTGCTGGAAATCTTAAAAAGCAGACAAGGAGAAGATGTGTTCAAATTAACTTGAATGAAACGATATTGCCTATTTTTAATAACACATTGTTAATTGTGATGATTACCAGAAAAAAACAAACACATTTTTTTCATCTACCCCCAAAATTATAGAATGACAACCTAAATTTTTGTTGTGGTCATTTTTTGTCGAAATAATAATCCGTCGGATATGTGGAGTAAAATTTTTTGTATAGTTATCCTATTTATACTCCTAAACTCTTTTAATTATTATACATAATTCGACATTACTTCTTGGGAGGAATGGATGTGGATCGTTTTTTCAGGTGGATTGTCAGATCTTTGTTTGCACCTGTCTCCGGAAATGCAGGAGCGATTGCAAGTACTCTAGGTTTTTTTCTGGCATTTTTACCTTTGGATAGTTTTAGAATTCCATTATTGTTTGTTTGTTCACTACTGCTTCGCCTTAATATTATTGCCTTATTCCTGGGTACTCTGATTACTGTATTTATACCTTACATAAGTGAGCTGCCTTACATGGATTTTGGCCCATTAGAAGAATACTGGTTAATTTCATCACTTAAAAGCAAAATATTAACTTCGGAATCAATTGTATCTGGCATATTAGGAGGTTTTGTTGGACTTATCTGCTATTTTTTCTTCCACTGGTTTTATAATCTGGGGCTGAAAAAAAACGTGGGAAAACAGGAATATATATTTCTTGACCCTGCTAAAAGGCGGTGGTCCCTAATTAAACGAATGGGTGCTGGCTTCACTCTATTAATTGTTGTTATATCGACATTTTTTATTGAGAGCCTTAATACAACTCCCAAGTTTCCTGAGCTGCATCTGGATCAAAACACATTAAGTATCGAGATAGATCCGATTAATAACCCCTTCAATGAAGAAGATTTGGCATCTCAGATTCAAAAGACAAACTCTGACGCCGATAACTCAGGAAAGCTAACCATGGCACAAATTACACAAAAACAAGAGGTGTATGGATTCTATGTCAATTGGGACAAGAATAGTAAAACATCTTTCATGAAAAATAAAGAGTCCATAACCACTCTAGTCCCTGAGTGGATGCAGGTTACACCAGATCTAACGCTCAAGTCCTCAATTGACCGATCCATTGTAAAAGAAGCAAATGAACATGAAATTAAGATTCTGCCATTAGTGAATAATTTTATAGACAACAAATGGGATTCAGATGTTCTGCACCGGTTATTCACTGTTCCAGGTGCTGAAGATCTCTTTATTAAAGAAATGCTTTCTTATGTGAAAACAAATAGATTTGAAGGGATTAATATTGACTTCGAAGCAATCAAACCAACTGACAAGGATCATTTTACTCAATTTATGAGCAAGGTTTATAAAGCCTTCCACAAGGAAGGGTTAATGGTGACATTGGATGTACCGCCGAATGATGAGAGCTATGATTATGCTTCTTTAGCAAAATACGCTGACCGTGTGATTGTCATGCTATATGACCAGCATTATTCCATGAGCACACCCGGTCCTGTCGCTCAAACTGATTGGGTAAATGAAAACTTGAATCAATCTGATATTCCCTCCGAAAAATTAGTTGCAGGCTTAGGAACATACGGTTACGACTGGGAAGAAGGTTCACGTAAGCCCGCAGCTGAAATGACTTTTGGAGATATCATGAAGCTGGGCAGCGAGGCAAACCTCAATATCAATTGGAGTAAGGAAGCTGGAAACCCCTACTTACGATACAAACAAAACGGTAAAAATCATACTGTCTGGTTTTTGGATGCTGCTACTTTTTATAACCAGATGAACCTTGCGATTAATGGCGGCTCTACCGGAATAGCAATATGGCGACTCGGTTCGGAGGATCCCTCGATCTGGAGTTTTCTTAACAAACCTAAGGAAATCATTAATCCATCTCACTCGCTAAGTACCTTTGAAAGTCATATCACAGCACTTCATACAGGAAACGGAGAGGTATTAAAAATCGATTCACAATCTGAAAAAGGGAAAAGGACTATTGAAATGGATTCCAATGGAATGATAAAAAAGGAATCCTATGTCAAATATCCAAAGCCTTTTGAAGTAATCCGCCATGGAAATTCCAGCAAAAAAGAGGTAGTCCTTACTTTTGATGACGGTCCGGATCCAGCCTACACACCAAAAATATTGGACATATTGAACAGGTATAATGTGAAAGGCACCTTTTTTATCGTTGGAGAAAATGCATTGATGCATCCTCAGCTGGTTAAAAGAATTTATGATGATGGGCATGAAATCGGAAATCATACCTTTACACATCCTGATATTACATCCATAACACCAGCACGTTTGCGAATGGAATTGAATGCAACACAGCGCTTAATTCAAGGTATAACCGGCCATTCTATGACTCTATTTCGCCCTCCATACATAGCAGATACCGAACTGGGCACAAGAAACGAGCAGCTTCCTATTATGGAAGCTCAGAAGCTGGGCTATACCATGGTCGGCCAATCCATTGACTCTGGTGATTGGCAAGGATCCACAGCAGATGAACTTGTAAATCAAACATTGGATCAGCTGTCAGAAGGTAATGTAATTTTGCTTCATGATGCTGGCGGTGACCGCTCCATAACAGTAGAAGCTCTTCCGATTATTATTGAAACACTTAAAAATCGGGGTTACACATTTACGACAACTGCTGGTTTAATTGGGAAAAGTGATAGTGAGATCATGCCCATTGCTGACCAGGAAAACCCTTATTCTGTTTATGATAAAGCTGTATTTAAGATTATTCAAAGCTGGAACAATGGTATTAGCTTTTTGTTCTACTCAGCCATCCTTTTAGGGATTTTGCGGCTCATTTTTCTTGTTTTCCTTTCCAGGAAACAGGTCAAAAGGGATAAAGAGACCAAGATTGACCCTGGCTTTACCCCTTATGTCAGTGTAGTAATTGCTGCTTATAATGAGGAAAAAGTAATTTGCAAAACTGTAGATTCAATATTATCAAGTGACTATCCGGCTTTTGAGATACTGATAATAGATGATGGCTCAAAGGATTATACTGCCCGTGCAGTTGAAGAAACTTTTGCAGGCAATTCACGTGTAAGGTTAATTAAAAAACCAAATGGCGGAAAATCTTCTGCTGTAAACCTTGGATTTAAGAAAGCCAAGGGGGAAATAGTGATTGCTTTAGATGCTGATACTCTCATTGCTGAAAATGCCATTTCTTTACTTGTGAGCCATTTTAAAAATGATCAAGTGGCTGCTGTTTCAGGTAATGTAAAGGTTGGCAATAAGGGAAATCTCCTAACGAACTGGCAGCATATTGAATATGTGACAGGCTTTAACCTGGAAAGAAGAGCCTTTGCAGCTCTCAATTGCATTACCGTTGTACCAGGTGCAATCGGTGCATGGAAAAAGTCTGCGGTTGAAGAAGCTGGGTACTTTAAAGAGGATACACTTGCAGAGGATACGGATATCACACTTGCACTACTGCGCAATGGAAAGATAATTGAATTCGAAGAAAAGGCTTATGCGTATACAGAAGTGCCTGAAGATATTAAAAGCCTGGCAAAGCAGCGCTACCGATGGGTGTATGGTACTCTCCAATGCCTTTGGAAACATCGTGAGGCATTATTTAACAGAAAACATCATTCATTAGGGTTTGTTGCCCTTCCTAACATGTGGCTTTTTCAATATGTTTATCAAACTATTTCTCCTATTGCTGATATATTGTTTATCTTTGCCCTATTCAGCACAAAACCTGAAAAAGCAGCCATTGGATTTGTTCTTTTTTACTTGATGGATTTTTTCACCTCCCTCTATGCGTTCAGGCTGGAAAAAGAAAGCCCTAAACCACTGATCTCATTGTTTTTGCAGCGAATTTTGTATAAACAGCTGATGACTTATGTGGTCGTTAAATCAATTTTCTCCGCCATAAAAGGTGTAACCGTTGGCTGGAATAAACTTAAACGAAAAGGCAACGTGACCCAGGATAATTCCATTGTGAAAATTAAATGAATCTAAAGGCCTCTCCCAATTTTGGGAGAGGCCTTTTTGCTTAATATTCTAATAACTTCGAAAGAATAAAAAGGATCATCTTCTTCTGATGATCCTTTTAGTAAAATTTACAGGTTCTTCCCATTGTTTTCTTTTTCTTTGCTAGCCCGATTGCTCTCTGCTTTTTCTTTTGCGGCTTGGGATACTTGTTGCCCATGGTTGAGTGTTTTTGCAGCAGGACTTGTTGTGTTATTTCCTCCCTTGACAGATGCAGGAGTGTTTGATTCTTTTGTGCTGGTCTCAGGTTTCGCTGCTTCACTTGTTCCTGCAGGTTCAGAGGCAGTCTCTGGCGCCGAGTTTTTATTGTTTGAAACAGATACAGCTTTTGAAACAGGGTTTGCGACAGTTTTTCGGTTCGACATTTCGGTATTCCTTTGAACAGCAACAATCGTCTTATTGCTTTGTTTAGAAGCAGGAGCATCGTCAGTAACAGTTTTTTGTTTCTCATTATCTTGAACAGCTAATGTTTGAGCTTCCGACTTTTTGTCAACTTGTCTGTTTACTTCAGATTTTTTTTGAATACCTGTTAAAACGGAAGAATTTTCTTCTGTAAAAAGTTTAGTAGTTTTCAACATGCCGTTGGCAACAGAAAACGTTAAAGACCCTGCTATTACCATGGCAAGGGCTCCCTTAACTGGTGATTTCATATTTTTCCCCTCGAGACTAATGATGATTATATTCAAAGAATACGAAGAAGAATCTTTATATTATGGGGGTATAATAAAAAATATATGTTAATTAAACCGAGATTGGGCTTTGTCCGGGAATTTACCTGCATAAGAAAAGAACAATCTTGATGGTTCTTTTCTTATGCCTGAAACTCCTTATTATCAATTTTAATTATGTCAGCATTCGACCCGGCAGCAATTTTTTTCGTTTCGTTCACCAGCTCCAGAATATTTCCGCTGCATTTCTGTGCTCCTATAATAACCAGTGAAGTTCCTAACCGGTCAAGACCTAAGCCTTTGGATATGAATCCTCCGATTGTGAGAGCAAGAGGGACTGCAGGTGAAGTATTAGAGAAGACGATTTTATCATTCATTCCTTTATGACTGTTTAATAAATGACAAAAATTGCGCAGTGTTTCCATAGCCAGTTTTGAAGATCTTCTCCCCAGGGTGTAGACCAGATTTCCTTCTTCATCTGCACCGTGAAAAATAAATTTGCCCGCATCTTTCTTTGTCAGCTTATTAAAATAAGGAAGCTCAACTATCTCTTCTTTTTTGAGTTTGCGGTGCTGAATGATTTTCAGATGGTATGCCGCTGCCAGTGATGTGGTATGAGTTCCTCCAAAATCATGGTAGATATAGATCACTTTCATCATCTCCCTATTCACCAGTTTTCCTGAAAGCCAGGATTTGTGTTTTTAAAGAAGAATATAGGCCTGCTGCCGCATTTCCATAAAAAAAGCCCATAAAAATTCCTGCCCAGAGATTATTCCTGTGTGCAAAGAAAACCGATATGGTTAATCCAAGCACATTAGCCAGCACGGGAATATATGGTTTTGGAATTTTAAGGAGCACCTTGCCTAGTTGAGTCAGCAGAACCACTAAGGGCACTGCTATTATTGCATCCCAGAAGTTAGTATGAATGATTGGAAATGTCTCCATTTTAGCACCTCTGCAAATATAATTTTCCTGTTCATTGTTCCTATTTTACTCCATTAAGTTTTATTAATTAGTTAATGAATGAATTTCTCATAAGTAAACCTGCAAATTCAACAATTAAAAGGCTGCCCCCAGGCAGCCTTTTAAGCTATACTATAGTTTTTCTCCGTTTGACTTTATTACATCTTTATACCAATCAAAAGACTTCTTCTTTTTCCGCTGTCATCCTCTGGAAACTGTCGCTCAGAAGAATCTCCGCTGGACATCCCCCCTGCCCCTGGCGTATACTAGCCATATTTATGCAGAAGATTAATAGCTTTTATAGAGAGTAAGGTGTTTAACATGATTCACAACCCGATAGGAAAGGAGCGGCTGGCACTGGCTTTTCTCCTCAGCATGCTTGGAATTTTGGGGCCATTCAATATTGATATGTATTTGCCAAGCTTTCCGGACATCGCAGAGGATTTCAGCGCTCGCGCATCACTCGTCCAGATGAGTTTAACAGCCTGTTTGATCGGACTTGCGGCAGGACAGGTTATTGTGGGACCGCTAAGTGATTCGCATGGTAGAAGAAAACCACTGCTAATCGGGATCTTTCTTTTTGCATTAGCTTCCCTTTTATGTGCCATTTCACCAAATATTGCAACCTTTATTGCAGCCCGCTTTCTGCAGGGATTAACTGCTTCGGCAGGGATTGTCCTTTCCCGGGCAGTTGTACGTGATGTGTTCAGCGGAAAAGAGCTCACGAAATTTTTTGCATTGCTTATGGTCATTAATGCAACGGCTCCGATGATAGCACCAATGACAGGGGGTGCACTGCTTCTGCTTCCTATTGCAAGCTGGGAAACCATATTTTATTTTCTAAGCTTTTTGGGATTATTTATTACTACTGTCATCTATTTTCGTTTGAAAGAAACTCTTCCTCCGGAAAAACGGGTCCCTAGCTCCATTGGCGCTTCAGTTAAAAGCATGAGTGGCCTGTTCAAGGACCGATCATTCATTGGGTATGCCCTTATCGTAGGATTCATACATGGCGGAAGCTTTGCTTATGTTTCGGGAACACCCTTTGTCTATGAGGGGATTTATGGTGTATCGCCCCAGGAATTCAGCATCCTGTTTGGCATTAATGGATTGGCAATCATTACGGGGAGTTTCCTAATTGGCCGCCTGGCAGGAATCATTCCGGAAAGAAGCCTGCTCCGGACAGCAGTCTGCATTGCCGTCAGTGCCACTTCTTTACTTTTAATCATGACCATCATTAAAGGGCCGCTATTCATGCTTGTCATTCCGATTTTTATCTATATGACTTCTATGGGGATGATCATCACCAGTTCATTTACATTGGCCATGAAAAATCAGGGGCATCGTGCAGGCGGTGCCAGCGCCGTTATCGGAATGCTTCCTTTAGTGCTTGGTTCCGCTGTTTCCCCTTTGGTCAGCATTGATGAAACCACTGCGGTGCCAATGGGAGCCATCTTGTTTGTAACATCCTTCATCGGCTTTGTTTTCTTCTTCACATTAACAAAAGAAAAAACAAAAAGAAGCAGACAGAACCTGAAACTCCATGCGGAGGGATAACTCCCTCCTGGCTTCCCTGCCGCATGATCACTTTATTCCTTTACTTCCTCGATAATCGAATGACCCGCAGTCCCTTCATCATCCTGCCATTGCCAATTTTCATAAAGCCGGATACGGCCGTCAGGCAATATTTCAGGTCTGGAGAGACATTTTCCGCCCCTTATTTCATTTTTGTTATTCACATGGTTATATCTAAACTCTAAACTTCCATCTTCATTTACTATTCCGATAAGTGTCCCTTGAATAATCTCTCCACCACTATAATCAGCAGAAATAATGGTCCCCTCCTGTCTATACTGAAAAAAAGTCTTTTTTGATACTTCTCCATTGTCTGTATTTTGCACGGAAACAAAGGTACGGCCATTATAGTTCATTTAAATATCCTCCTAGCGGATCTGGTTTTTCACTCAAACCCCAATATGTATACTAAAACTCCAGTTCTTCTACAAATCCCCTTTTAAAATAGAGTACATATACAAATCATCAAATTTCCCATTTGTATATTCATAATGTCTAAGCAAACCTTCTCTCGTAAAGCCCTGCCTTTCAACCAGCTTTTGTGATGAAAGATTTTGAGGCTCTATCAGGGCTTCGATCCTTTCAAGCTCAAGGTGTTCAAAGCCGAATTTTAAAACTCTCTCAAGGGCTTCATTGGCTATTCCTTTTCCCCAATGCTCCCTGCTTAGTTCGTATCCAACTTCACTTCGGAAATGTTTGGGATTCCTATTTAAAAAACCGCAGCTCCCGATGATCCTCCCAGAATCCTTTAGTGTAATTCCCCAGCGCATTCCTATGCCATTTTTGAAAATAGTTTTATACCATTCTATTTCTTCCAGCACCTCTTCGACAGATTCACAGGCCGAGATTCCCATATGCTTTACAACCAGGTGATCTGATAGGTATACAAACATATCTTTTGCATCTTCTTCAGTCGCTTCTCTTAAAATTAATCTTTCTGTTTCAAGGATCGGAAATTCTGTTTCCAACGGAGCGCCCCCTCTGCTTTATATCTTCCTTCCACTATACCAAATTGCTAAAAAAAAATCCTATCATATGGAAATTACTTCAAACCAATCTTTTTCCATGTTAAACTCTATTATTATTAGTAAAACAAAAACAAAGAGGAGAATTTCTGTGAAACGTTATTCGTTATGGCTGCTGTTTGCTGCATTGATTCTTTCTGCATGCAGTAATGACAAAGAGGAAACTGCAGCTCATTCTGTTAAAAAGGGACAAGAGCAAGAAAAAAAGAAGGAAAAAAAGCAGGAAAACATTTTAGCAGAATCTAAGAATATTGATTTAGAGGTCTCTGAAGAAAGCCTGCTGAAATTGCCCCCTGGAACACTTATGGAAGGATTCACATACGAGGAGGACATTGAGATCATTGAATTTGCTCCTGAAACGGATCCTGAACTTATAAGTAAGATGACCCCCAAACTAGAAGAACTGACGAAAGAAGCCAAAGATGCCGAATCGATTAAAAAAGGGCTTCTTTCTCTTCTCGCAAGTCCAAGTTATAAGGAAATCATCGAAAAATCCAATGCCTATAAACCAGATTTCGAGGAGCCTTACCTTCAGGATCCCACTAAATCAGAGCCTGGGAAAGAAAAAAAGGCATCAGAACAGGCGATAATTCTTCTTGATGCCAGCTCAAGCATGCTGCTGCAGGCAGGCGGCAATGTAAAAATGGATATTGCTAAAAGTGCAGTTAAGAGTTTCGCCCAAACGATTGGCCAAAGCAGCGATGTTTCCCTCGTTGTATATGGCCATAAAGGCTCTGAAGCAGACGCAGATAAAGAAATTTCCTGCTCTGGAGTAGAGGAAGTCTACCCAATGGGGAAATATTCCAAGAAGGAATTTCATGAATCTGTTGATTCTTTTGAAAGCAAAGGCTGGACACCTCTTGCCGGTGCCATTCAAAAAGCTGCAGACATGAGCAGCGGTTATGATGGCGCCACAACGATCTACATAGTCAGCGACGGTGCCGAAACATGTGATGGCGATCCTGTCCAGGCCAGTAAAAATCTTGTGAAAAACAATAGCAGCAATACTGTGAATATTATTGGGTTTGATGTAGATGGAAGGGCTGAGAATCAATTAAAAGCAGTAGCCCAAGCAGGCAACGGGGAATATTTAAAAGCAGATAGCCCGGATGAATTGAAAAACACAATTCAATACGAGTGGCTCCCTTCTGCCGGTGACCTGGCCTGGGCCTTTACATTGTCACCCAGCCCTTGGGAAATGATTGATGAATATGAAATAGGAGAAGTCTATCCTCGCCAATTATTTACGGTTGGCAGGCGTGAGGCACATCGAATCCTTGATGCTGTTACAGTCATGGGAGATAATGGCTGGATCACTGATGAGCAGCGGTCAGAACTCAGTGATTGGAGCTATGAACGCAGCGAGCAAATGAAAAACCTCTATTTAAAACTCTATGAAAAAAACCGAAATACAGCTGAAGCTAAAAGTGATGAAATCAAACAGAGAGTTGATGAGTGGGTTGAAAAAATGAAAGCTCTGAAGAAAGAGCGCGGTGATATTTGGTGAAAATCTATTTCATAAGTGAACAATAGAAATTAAGATTGCTCAGAAAAACTCTGAGCAATCTTTTTTATATAAATTTATTCGAATTAATTTAATATTGCAAAAAACGTTTAAATATGCAAATAAAATGTAAATGCATTAGTCATTGCAGTCGAGAAATGCTCCTCCCTCTTGAACCCAATGGATATAAAAACTGCACTGCTGTTTTCAGGTGGAACTGCCGCTGCTGTTATTGGACAAGTGGATAAGACTTGACAGGGGTAAGACCATTGTGGGGCTTTTTATTATTTTTCAGACACAAAAAATGAGTTTATGCGGGGAGGGATTACTCCTCTTTGTAAAAATAACTATTTATTAAAGTAAAATTCTTATTTAGTTCGCTTTCATTAATAGATATCCTGACCGATAAGTCTATAGTCCGTAAAACATATTCTTTAATTCCAATAAATTCAGATTCAGCAATCAAGTAGAAGTGTGTTCCCTTTTTAATTCCATTAAAATGATTCTTTAACTTATATTTTTTCATGATCTTATCTTGGTGCTCCTATAGCTTTTCAGTTAAATTGAGAATTGAATCCCTGGAGAAGTTATTATACATCATTGAATTTTACTTTTGCTGGCAACCATTTTCATCTAACACTAATATGAATTAATTCAGCTGTTTTAAAGACATTTTAAAACAATGTACTTTTAAATTTTTCCGGCTTCTTCACATACCCCTCAATGATAAATCCGCATTTGGTGCAAATAAGATACTCTATATCCGATCCGAGACTCATCTTATTGACAGGGAACATTACACCATAACACGAATGCTTCCCTTTCCCAGTTCCCTTGATCCGCACTTTGGACATTCTTCCGCTTTCATAGTTAAATCACCCTTTCTGCTGCAAGATACCTCTTATAGTAAGTAAATACGATTAATAGCAGCAAAAAGTTTCATGAAAACAGAAATATGCGGCCTGATTTGCCTGCCTGACACTTGTCTATTTACTCTGCTGCCGAAAGCTGTTCCTTCGATTTCACCACCTGGTTATCCATAGGCCTGCCATTTCAGCCACCTCTCTGCTATACAGTTTGCCTTTCGATCAGCTTCACCGATATTTCCTCATGAGTATGCTTTTCACCATCTAACGCTTGAAGAAGCAGGTTCCTCCCCATTTGAACGAGTGGGATTTCTAGTGTTGTGATATGCATAATTTTTGAAATCGGCTGGTTATCAAACCCCATAATTGCTAAGTCATCCGGAATACGGATGCCTATCTCCCTGCAGGAAGTTACGATTCCTGCAGCAGCAATATCATTTGTCACCAGCAATGCGGTTGGGGGATTATCCATGCTGGATAACCGCCGGACCACATCCTCACCGTGTTCAAAATTCAGACATTCATAGAAGATATATTCTTCATTATACCGTTCGTTAATTCGGCTTAAAAAATCTGCGTAAGCCTTCCCTCGCTGCCTGCTGCTGGAACCCGATTTTCTTCCTATGCAATACCCGACTTTATAATGCCCTTTATTATGTAAATACTCTAAAGCATTGGTGAAACTTATGTAATGGTCTATGAAGGTTGAGGATACATTATGGTTCCTTGCATCTTCACAAAGTACAATGGGACCATATTCGGTAAACTGATTGATGATCTCCCATCCGCAGATTCTTGAACAAATGATTAAAGAGTCGATTTGCTTATACTGCAGCATTTTTAAAGCCTCGATCTCCCTGTCAGCCTCATAATTCGTCTGAAAAAGAACCAATTTGTAGTTGTTTTTCATTGCTTCATTTGCAATCCCTTCAACCAGCAAACCGAAATAAGGGTGATTCGTAAAAGGAACCACTACTCCAATAAGGAGTGTTTCCCCTTTACTTAAATGAACAGCATTGATATTCCGCTGATAATTGCTTTCCTCAATCGCCAGCAAGACTGCTTTCCTTTTACCCTCACTCACATAAGGATGATTATTCAGAACCCTGGAAACGGTTGTAACTGAAACGCCTGCCTTTTTAGCGATATCTTTGATATTTGCCATAAAACCACCTATTTTTTCACTTTTTTCTTGCTCTGAAATGCGTTTCATAAATTAAGCTTCTTTTAACTGCTAAAGGAGGTATCCTAAATGTTCATTCTGTCGGGAATTTTATATCTGGTTATATTATGCAGTTCTGTTCTAGTATTGTCATCTATTCCTATTTCTCTCTATCCGAAAAAAAGGGTTACAAACAAGAACACTTATGTAAAAGATTATTATAGCCTTTTATTTGATGTATATGGAGATGAGTCATCATATAAGTAGCGGCAGGAGATTTCCTTTCTCCTGCTGTACATAATTCATATAAAATTAACAGCCTCCCAATTTATGAAATATCAGTGTATAGTAACAAATATCCTAAACCGAAAGGAAAGCATATCATGTTTTTAAAACTTACAAAAGAACAGCAGCAGAAGATAATTGAAGATATCCAGATTTTTTTCTCTGAAGAAAGAGATGAGGAGATATCGGAGTTCGGTGCAGAAAGGGTGCTAGATTTTGTAAGGAGTCATTGGCCCCGCATTTCTATAATGCAGCGATTTCAGATGTAAAGCATGTTGTGGAGCAGCAATATGCTTCTTTGGAGGATGAAATCCTGACTCTCGAGCGTCCTATAAAATAAATCTTCAACTAAACAATCATCTTAATCATAGGTGATTGTTTAGCTTATTTCTGCATCAAAAAATTCAAAAAAGCCGCCATTTGGAAGCCTTTTGTCACTGCAGCCTATTTCTTATCATTTAAAACGTCATACTTGAACATGGCAGAGGTGCCGCTCGAATCAAAAAAGTTTGTCCACAGCAGAATAAAAGGAAAGAACGCGACCCCATACTGCAAGTTTGAACATTTCCACACCATGATCCCCATCCTTACATTCCTATTTTTTACACTATATCAAGATTATGCCTATTTTTCTAATAATTCCGTGTAATCGAAACAATTGTGTTACCAGCGTAAATAAACTTTAATACTATGTCATCTGTTTGTTCTTTTTCTGAAAGTGTACAGTGATATGATGTTTTTGACTGCTAAATGAGATTTAATAGAGAGTGAGCATGAAGGATGAACATTACTGATGCTGTGGCACAATTACATAAAGCTGGAATAAAGGCGAATGACGCAGACGTTGAGCGCTGGATAAAAGAAGGAATAATAAAGGCGGAACGAAGCCCAAGGAGGCAAATCAGCTACACAATAAAGACGAAGGACCTCACCGATTTCATCATCCAAAAACACGAAGAGCTTCATTACCAAAAACTCGAAGACCTCCTCTTTCAAGTTAAAGATCTTAAAGGACAAATTGAGATCCTGAATACTCGTGTTCAAATAGAAGAATCCAAAGTTAAATCCTTGAAGAAAATGATTCATGTACAAAAAATGATCGCCGAAGAAGAAATTCAGCCTGCAAAGCTTCTGGGTCTAAATCCCGATGGGGATATGCAATTGATCCGAAAAGAATTCAAGAAACTGTTAAAAGCCCTCCATCCCGACCGCGGCGGTGATGAAAGACTTTTTAAGGTGTTTAATGATCATTATAAAAACATTTTCTAGAATTCTAAACATCTGAAATGGAATATACATACATCTTATTTCCCGCTCTTAGGAATGTGTTTTCTTTTCTCATGCCAACCTTCTCTGCAACACGGATAGAAGCAAGATTTCTCTCATTTATGATGGAAACCAGCTTTTTATATTTCAAGCTATTAAACCCATATTCTTTACAGGCTATTGCCGCTTCAGTCGCATAGCCTTTTCCCCATTCACGCCTGGCAAATAAGTAGCCAATCTCCATTTCTGCAACACCGCCTGTATCCTGCGGGGTAATCCCGCACTGCCCCAGAAACCTGCCTGATGTTTTCTCTTCGGCAATCCAGAGACCAGCACCACACGTTCGATAATTATGTAACGTCCAGCTGATCCAATCTTCGGCCTGCTCTATTGTTTTCGTTGAGCGATAATATCTCATCGCTACCGGGTCTGTAAATATTTCCATTAGATGATTCAAATCGCTTCTTTTCATTTTTCTTAAAATCAATCTGTCCGTTGCTATAATAGGAGTGGCCACCATCTTTCTCCTTTCATCATCGCTCTCTATTATTAATATCTATCATGTTATAAATATGATAATTACTGAATACTTCTCCCCATTTATTTTCTAAAAGGCATTAACTGTTCAAGTTCAAATAAATATTTCGAAGCTGATCATATTCACCATCATGAAAGACAGCTGCGTTATTTCGTACATTCATAAACAGAAAATGATTCTCCATCTCCGTACCCATAATTAACTTCATGAACAGCAATTTGCGTATACCCAATTTCGTTGAGCACATTATCGAATTCATCTGGATCATATAGACGTATAGGAAAATTCATTAATTCTGTTTTTTTAATAGACTCATATGCAACGGCATCATACTTCAGCTGGACATGCAGGATTTTCGTTTCATCATCATAAGCTATTTTTCTATACTCTATAATTGTCTGTCCATCAATTTTCTTCCTGTTCGTTTCAGTCCATTCTGAAACTTCTTCTATTTTACTATCTTTTTCTACAATCGTAAGGAGCAGTTTTCCTCCTTCATGTAGAGCATTTTTTAGATTTTGAAGACTTTTGTTTACTAGGGAGTCAGGCAAAAGAGAAAAAGAACCATAAGGGATGATAATTAAATCGTATTGTTTAGCACTTTTAAACTCTTCTATCTTTTCCTGAAATACATTTGGGTTAAAGTTTAATTTCTCTGCTTTTTCCTTACAGACCTTCAGCATGTCTTCTGAAATATCAAAACCATCAATCTCGATGCCATGCTGCATGAAAGGAATGAGCATTCTGCCATTTCCGCACATCGGCTCCAATACTTTCATTTTTCGGTCTTTTACAAATGACAGGTAATAATTCAATTCTGCACCCTCAGCCATTGATTTATCACTTTCGTACATTTTTGTGCAGAGTTCACCGTAATAAGTGATCATGCATTTTCTCCTTATATTATTTATGATAAAAAATGTCCCACAATCTTTTATTCCATGCCAATATGCAATTCTCCTTTTGTTGACTATTGACGAGGTGCAAACAAGATCACAGATGCCCCTATAAGGCAAATGCCTGCACCAAGCCAATCATAAAAGTCCGGCGTTTTTTTATCTATGCCCCATCCCCATAAAATAGATAGTATGATAAAAACACCTCCATAAGCAGCATACACTCTTCCAAAAGATGGAAAGGTCTGGAATGCTGCAATAACGCCGTATAATGCAAGGATGAACCCGCCGCCGATTCCCCAAGAATAAGGCTTTCCTTCGCGTATCCATTGCCAAATTAAATAGCCTCCGCCAATTTCGGCTAAACCAGCCAGTATAAATAAAATAATAGCCTGAAACATATTTTCACTCCCAGAAACATGTGTTGCTTCCAGTTTACATGTATTTAATCGAAAAGGTAAACTTCATTCCCCACTGAGATTTCACCTGTACTCAGGACAGATGCATACACACCAAAGTGATTATCCCTCTCGCTTATAACTTTTTTATGCAAGCTTGGATCCCTTTCCCCGCTTTCGGGATCCACTGTGATAATCATACACCGTTCGCAATGCCGCATTACTTTGATTTCAACTCCGTTTCCAATCTTCATTGTCTTCCCAAACCAATGCTCTTCAATAAAAGGTTCATCTTTTATTAGGGAAATGACTAAATTTGGACGAAACCGCTGAAAGTCCAGCTCCTCTTTGCCCCACAACTTTTTCATTCTTTGCAAGGACGCGTCTGTCACTACTAGAATATTTTCTTCTTCAATTGCCCCTTCAGGAACATGTGCAGGACTGTATTGCACTGGAGTGATTTTTCTGGAAGAATGATTTTCAATATCACTTAACAATTCTTTATCATCCCAAGGGACATGTCTGCCGTCAGGAGTTGTAATTCTTACTGGAGGAAACATCCTATCATTTTCCTCGCCCATAAACCCAGCTTTATACCGGACCATTCCCGGATACTGAGTAATCGTCAAATATTTCCCTGGCCTGGACTCATCCAGGTAGGCATGGCTGCGGTCTCCATACACTCCATAATTCATTACGTTTGTTTTTTTTACACTTTCCCCGTGAAAACTTTTTACCGGATAGCGGACAATCTCCTTGATATACCCTATCAGCACTTTCCATCCACTCCCTTCATTCAATAGAAAAATCCATGACAGCGTATTTATCTATCATGGATAATCTTTTTATTGCGGACGTTTCGTTTGCCGCTTTCCTTTTTCATCCCTGTCCGCTTGAATAATTTTCTCCCGAATGTCAGGAGGTATGGAAGCAGAAGTTCTCTTTGGAAATTTTTCAGGTTTCACTATTAACTCTCCCTCATTATTTAACGACTTTATAGCGCTTATGGCTGATGACCGTTTTTATAGGCTCATCCTTTTTCGGATTTATTCCCAGCTCTACAATAACTGAGTTATCCCGTACCACGATAACTCTCCCTTTCTTCCCTTTTTCGGAACCGCTTATGATGCTAATCGTATCGCCAACATCTGCTTTTTTCCCTTTGCTTACCTTTTCTGTTTCTTCATCCATCGCAATTCTCCTTTAAAAACTTTTATTTTTTATTGGTTTTCGCTATGTCGCTAGTATTGCCGTTTCCCTCTTTTGCAAAACCATAATGATAAAAAAGAATGTAATCAATTCTCATGTACGATTACCCATGAGTGAACTCTTAAGAAAAATGATCGAGAACCAATGAAGCAAGCAAACCGATCGCTGCAATGAATCCGGTCATCGGACCGCTGTCCTCAAAGGCTTCAGGCATCATGGTGGATGCAACCATGGCAATAATCGCTCCGCCTGCAAAACCTGCGATTCCTGACAGCACCTCTTTTGATGCTCCATCCAAAAATATGTATCCAGCCATTGAAGCAATACCAGAAATGACAAATACCGTACTCCATAAGAGGATAATTTTCTTTTTTGAATAGCCGCTTTTTTTCATTCCGGAAGTACTGGAAAGTCCCTCTGGAAAGTTGCTGATGAAAATCGCTGTCACCAAAAGAAAACTCACCGAATCAGCTTCAAGCAAACTTGTCCCAATCATGATCGATTCGGGTATTGCATCCATAATGGTTCCTACGAATAGTACAATTCCGCTGCTGGCTGCAGCTGTTTTATGGGCAGATCTTTTCCGGTTCTGTGCCCCTTTGTTTGAAATCAGAATATCAAAAAGGGTGAAGGTAACAGCACCAGCCACAAATCCAATGCTAGTCGGAAGTAAGCCGCCGTTATCGACAGACTCCCCTAGAAGTTCAAAAGCAGCAGCACCAATTAGGACACCTGTTCCGAATGCCATAATGTAACCGATCATTTTCTTCCTGACGGGCAGAAACATAGCTGCCAATGCCCCAAACAGGACTGCTGATCCCGAAACCCCGCCCCAAAGTGCAGCATTCCACATGACGATCTTCCCTTCCATTTTGTTCTGTTAAATTAATTATTTCCTTTTGGCCCCGCCAAAAAACCACCTTTTCGGTATTCAGATAAAAAAAGAGCAGGACCTTAAAGGTTCTGCTCGCAGTTTTATCTAATTGTTTTTAATGCACCGCTCCAGGATATCACCTGGTCAATCATTGTGTTCACATTATTGAAATGAAGATCTTGAGGTTTAAATACTGTACCCTTCTCAAAATCAGTAAATAAAGACAAAGTTGGATGTGTGCGGACATCTGCAATCATTAGTTCACCCATGATTCCGCGCAAATGTTCAGCAGCGCGTGCACCGCCTGTTGAACCATAGCTTACAATCCCTGCAGCTTTGTTGTTCCATGGTTCACGGGCAAGGTCTAGCGCATTTTTTAATGCCCCTGTAATACTGTGGTTGTATTCCTGAACGATAAAAATGAATCCATCCAGGCTATTAAGCTTCTCATTCCATTCTGCAATCCCTGGTGAATCTGCTTCACCTAAAAGTGGCAATTTGAAATCTGCAATATCTACGATCTCATAATTGGCACCGCCTCGTTTATCGGCTATTTCTTTTACCCATGCCCCAACCTGAGGACTTACTCTCCCCTGACGTGTGCTTCCTAAAATAATTCCAATGTTTAATTTCTCGCTCATTGTTATTTCCTCCTTAGATTTTCTTCCAAATAATTGATTTAAAAAACCCATAATTTACACCTCCTGATGACATTTTAGACTTCTAAAACAATGCGATTTCCAGAAGGATCTGAAGTAATTACCTGGTTATTTTCAACTGCCACTGCAGCACCCATCCTTTTCAAGTTAGCCATTACCCGTTCCCTTTCGGCTTCATCTTCCAGGATGAGCGTGTAGGACTGAATGCCAACACTATTCTCTGAAGGCTGAGGTGCACCTACCCCATTCCATGTATTCAAACCAATGTGGTGATGATATTTTCCGCTCGAAATGAATAAAGCCTGTGTACCATATCTGCAGACTGCTTCAAATCCCAGCCCCTCTGTATAAAACGTTTCTGTTCTCGCCAGTTCAGCTACATGCAAATGAATATGGCCCATGACTGTATCGCCGGGTAAGCCTTTCCAGGACTGCTTCTGACCAATTGACAGCAGGTCAGGGAAGTCCAGGGGATCAACTGTCATATTCACTTCCCCGTTCCTCCAGGTCCATTCGGCAGGATTACGGTCAGTATAAATCTCTATCCCATTGCCATCTGGATCTGAGAGATAGAGTGCTTCACTGACAAGATGGTCTGATGATCCAAATTGCAGCCCAATCTCGACGAAATGACGCACTATTTTAGCCAAATCAGAACGCTTTGGGAGAAGCAGGGCAAAATGATACAAACCTGTTGTCCTTCCCATTTTCGGCTCTGCATTTTCCAGCTGCTCTATGGTCAGTAATACAGTTTTGCCATCAGCTGTAAGCTGGGCAGTTCTTTCTGTTTTTGTTAACACTTTAAATCCGATTACTTCCTTATAAAATGCAAGGGATCGTTCCAGATCCAGTACTTTCAGATTGACTTGAGCAACATAGGTTATAGGTTTTTGATGAAAATTCATTTGATTACCTCCTCCCATTAGTTTGCCTTTGATTGTGAAAACTTGCTCTCGAGAGACAGTTGGGATTCATTTCCCAATGCAAAATAGATGGATGCAGCAAGCAGTATCAAATCCAATTCATATCCCGCCATTTGACCGTTCCCCAATAGGCCCGCAGGCAGCTTAGCAGTAAAGATTGCTCCAAGCATGATGACAGCAAATAATATGGAAACAATTTTTGTGCCAATTCCCAGAATGAGCGCTATGCCTCCCGCCAGCTCAATAACAGCGACAACATAAGCCATAAAACCTGGAATACCGATACTATCGAAGAAACCAGCTGTATTGCTGATGCCTCCCTGGAATTTTGATAATCCATGAATAAAGAAAATAAATCCTAAAATTGCACGCAGGATGAAATTGCCTAAATCGTTTTTGTTCATGTTTTCCTCCTTGGATTTTATGTTAGTTACTTACTTTATGTAAGTTAGTATATTATTAATGTTTAGTATCGTCAAGTAATTATTTTATAAAAAGTGATTTAATTATTACCGGTTTATGACTATAATAAAAACAAGGAGTGATATTTATGGAAAAGTCGCTAATTTGTCCAAGATTTGAAAAAGCCATCGGGATATTGAGCCAGCGCTGGACCGGATTGATTATTTATCAGTTGCTTAACGGCCCGCAGCGGTTCTGCAGCATTGAATCGTCTATCGGGATAAGCGGCAAAGTTCTTTCAGACCGGTTAAAGGATCTGGAGAATGAGGGGATCGTAAAACGCGATGTTTATCCTGAAACTCCAGTAAGAATTGAATATTCCTTAACTGAAAAAGGCCTGGCAATGGAACCGTTAATGAATGAAATAGAAAAATGGTCACAAGCCTGGCTAGAGGCTTAATATATATAGCTTATTATAGGCAAAAAAAGAGTCTTCCTATTTATGGAAGACTCTTTTTTGCGTTATCTTTTAGATTGTGGTTTTTTATCATTTACGAATGTGCTCCGGCTTCAGGCTCATTCTTTCAGATTCCTGCTTCTCCTGTCCGAATAAGTGATAAGCCCTTTGCAAATTACTTTCCTTTGATCTCTGAAATATACTGTTTTACAACTTCATACACATAATCCTGGTTTGCTGCCGCCGTGTTGGGGTCGTATTGGCCCCCGTTTGTCTTGTTATTAGAAAGAATACGTATACCTAAGAATGGAACATCGTATGCTCCGGCAATTTGCGCTGCAGCGGCACCTTCCATTTCTTCTACCGATGTTCCGTAGTTTTCATGGAACCAATTGATGCGGTCAACTTCATTATTCCATACGTCAGCTGAACCAATTGTCCCCTCTACTACCTTGCCCTTCGTGTACTTATCTTTTACAGCATTGGCAGCAGCAAGAAGATTTTCATCTCCTTCATAATAACGGATCTTTTCCGCATTGGGGTCTTCACCTGCACTTCCTTCAGAAGCCATCAGGTCCATCGGGATCCAATTGGTTGGATCAATCCCTTCCCCTGCTTCCAAATGTCCAGTCTTCAAGGATCCGATATTGACTGTTCTTTCTCCTAACACAATATCATACACATTCAAGCTCGGATCATGGCCGCCGGACGTTCCCTGATTGATGATTGCGGCAGGATCATACTTTTCAATGGCTATTGCTGTAGCCGCCGCTGTATTTTCCATGCCTTTTCCTGTTTTGGCAACGATGACTGGATACTTGTCCAGCTTTCCTTTATAGAAAATAAAGTTCCCTGATTTTTCAACCTTAACATTGTCTAATCGCTGGGCAAACTTTTCAGCCTCGATAGGCATTGGCCCTTGGATGAGAATTGGCTTTTGTGCCCCCTCAGCCTCCGTTACGAATTTTGTTTCCGAAGAGCATCCTGCAAGCATCGATACAGACAATGCTGCGATCGCAGCGAGTGAAGCTAATTTCTTTTTCATTGTACGTTCTCCCCTTTTCTTGTTGTCTGATACACCCGAAATTCTGATCATAGAAAAAGGCCTGTAAAAGCAGAATGATTTCTACCTTTCAGACCATAGAGTTAAAGCAGCTGCAATAAGCTTGCAGTCTATTCCTATACTTTAACCCGTAGTCCGGTTCTTTCATTGGGAACCAGGTAGAAACACTCAGACCATATTACCGAGCATATACGAGTGATGAAATTAGTAAGATTACAATACAAATATAACAAACATCACGTATTATTTCAACTAAAATACGAACAATTAGTACATTATAACTATTTAATATTCGTGATTGCGTATTTCAACTCAAAAAAAACCTCCAGCTTAAAACTGGAGGTCACAATAATTATGCTGCTTTTTTGGCTTCTGAAGATTGTGAATGGCTGCCATTTTTTATTGCTGCAACAGCCAGACCGATCAGACCCCCTGCGATAGCAGGGACAATCCAGCCCAGCCCCACATCATATAAAGGAAGGATCGCACTGAATAGATCATTGATTGGAGCAAACGTAATGCCAGCTGCATTCAAACCATCAAACAAACTTACTACAAATGTGAAAAGCATGCTTCCCTGGTAAACTTCTTTCTTACCTTTAAAAATCGGATGCAGGAAAGTAAGAGCCATCAACGCAATGGCTAATGGATAGATTCCCACTAAAACAGGTACAGAAATGGCGATAAGCTGGCTTAATCCAAAGTTGGCAAAAACCGCGCTGAATATCGATAAAACAACCACGAACATTTTATAAGAAACTCTTGGCATCAGCTTATTGAAGTATGAAGAACAAGCTGTAATTAAACCGATGCTAGTTGTCAAACAAGCTCCAAATACTATGACACTTAAAAGCAGCAAGCCGAATGAGCCAAAATAATGAGAAGACGTACCTGATAGAACAGCACCGCCGTTATCCAATGCTCCAAGACTGCTAACACTTGACGCGCCAATAAAGGAAAGCGATGTATAGATGACTGCTAAAAGTCCGGAAGCAATCACACCTGCCTTCGCAATAGATACCATGATATCCTTCTTTGATACAGCGCCTTTTTCCTTCACAGCATTAACGACGATAATACCGAATACAAATGCTGCCAATGCATCCATCGTCAGATAGCCTTCCTTGAACCCTTTAAAGAACGCACCGTTCATATAGGCTTCTGACGGAGCCTGGAATGCTCCCATTGGATTGAAGAATGCAGCGCCGATTAAGATCGCAATTACAATTAAAAGGATCGGCGTTAAATATTTTCCTACAATATCAACGATTTTTGATGAATTTAAAGAAAAATAAGCTGTAATTCCAAAGAAAATAACTGAAAAAATGATTAAGCCGACTGTACCGATTCCTTCTGATAGATAAGGTTTAATACCGATTTCATATGACACTGTAGCTGTTCTCGGAATGGCAAAAAGCGGTCCGATCGATAAGTATAGTGACACTGTAAAAGCTAGTCCGAACACGGGATTTACACGGCTTGCCAGTGATTGCAGGTCACTTTTTCCCGAGAATCCCAAAGCGAGAATTCCAAGAAGAGGCAAACCTACACCTGTAATGATGAAGCCAGCGTTCGCTGACCATACATTCGTTCCTGCCGATTGGCCTAGCATCGCAGGGAAAATTAAGTTTCCTGCCCCAAAAAATAAGGCAAAGAGCATAAAACCAACTGTAACAATATATGAGAATGGTATTTTGCTGGTCATTTCAATTCCTCCTATTAATCTGTCTGTCTTAAAATTTTTCAATAATTTAACAATCTATCAAATTGGAATTTTCTGAAAAATTATATCGGTGTAATATTTTTATTTTTGCGCGCTAGTAATATATTGCATAACTCAAGATAACATATTCAAAATACTTATGCAATATATTGCACAAAACTTTTTGTCGAATTATGCGATATATTGAATTTTTTAAGATACTTCTATATACTAAATTTATAATCTATTGGAAATAACTATAAATTCTCAGCAAATTGCATGAAATGAAAAGGTGGTTACAGCTATGCCGATACCTTCCAATTATTCATCACCTACCCGTGTGTCAGCTAAGGATCGCGCCTTCTCCCAAATCCAGGAATGGATTATAGATGGCACACTTCAGCCGAAAGAAAAATTGAATGATGCCGATCTTGCAAAAGCATTAGGCGTCAGCCGAACCCCCATCAGGGAAGCTCTCCAACTGCTGAATGTCCAGGGATTTGTCGAAATGTTTCCCGGTGTTGGAACACAGGTAACTTCAGTTAATCCTGAAGATATCAGTAAAATCCTGCCTCCGTTAGGCGTACTGCAGGCACTTGCTGCAGAACTGGCAGCTCCTGTGATCAGCCAGGAGACAATCAATATACTTAGGGATATTAATCATAAATTCGCTCAGGCTCTAAACGCAGGAGATACCTTCACAGCTTTGAAGCAAGATGAGAAGTTTCATAATATTATTATAGATCTTGCCCAGAATCCTTATATTTCGAATACAGCTTCCATGCTGCAGGCTCATGTCATGCGGTTATACTACAATAAAACAATTATTTTAAAGGAACGTTCTATAGAAGAACATGAAGATATATTAAAAGCTTTTGAACAGAAAGACAGAGAAAAAGCCGGACATATCGCACGTGTTAATTGGCTTCGGGCAATTGACGAATATTACTCAGAAGATAATTAAAAAACTTGAAAAAGCAGCCATCATCGGCTGCTTTTCCTCTTTTCTAGCTTTTATAGATAATCTCATCGATAATCCCGTATTCCTTTGCTTCTTCGGCAGTCATGAAATAATCACGGTCCGTATCCCTCGCCACTTTTTCTGAAGGCTGGCCAGTTCGTTCTGCAATAATTCCATTAATATGCTCCCTCAATTTTATGATCCGCTTCGCCGAAATTTCGATTTCGGTCGCCTGGCCACGGGCTCCGCCAAGCGGCTGGTGAATCATGATTTCACTGTTCGGCAGGCTATAGCGTTTTCCTTTTTTTCCGGCCAGGAGAAGCATCGCACCAAACGACGCTGCCATCCCTGTGCAAATCGTTCTTACATCAGGCTTTATATATTGAATCGTATCATAGATGGCAAACCCTGCGGTTGTCGAACCGCCCGGACTATTAATATAAAGAGAAATATCCTTTTCAGGAGATTCAGCTGCAAGAAAAAGCAGCTGGGCGATTACACTGTTGGCAACCACATCATTAATCTCTTCACCAATCATGATTATCCGGTCTTTTAAGAGCCGTGAGTATATATCGTAGGAACGTTCTCCCTTGCTGGACTGCTCAATGACATATGGTATTGCTGTCACCTGTATCCCTCCTGTTCTGTGCGGATCTATGCCGCCATGCAGAGAGTATTTGAAGGAGCCGATGGAATTGTAAGAACAGGCTTGTGGGCGTGGCTTTTCAGTGATCGCAGGAAAGGAATCGTTTTTATCAGAATAGACGGGTCCTCCGCAGCCACTGATTGCTGCAGCAGCTGATAAAGCTTCTCTGCTTCTTCATTGGCAAAAGAATCTGCAGCCTCATTTTCAACTTGATGCTGAAGCTGCTTCCGTGCACGGTTCAGCGAGGACTTTACTGCAAATTCAGTCGTCTGCAGGATATCAGCAATTTCTTTTGTTTTATATTGAAACCCTTCCTTCAGCGTAAAAATAACAGCCTGCTTCAATGTCAGCCGGTTAAGGAGATGGCTGATTGCTTCCTCACCATCAAGGCTGGAATCCTTTTTTTCTCGTTCCGGCGATTCTTCCAGCTGCTCCCTCTTTCTATTTCTAAGAGTATCCATCCAGCAATTATAGGCAATCTTCTTCAAAAGAGCCTTGTTGATCATTCCCGGAGAATAGCTATTATAAGCACGGATTACAGCCTCCTGAGCAAGATCGTCTCCGTCCCATCGATTTTGTGCAAGAAACCGGCTATAACGCTGCAGGGAAGGAAAGATATCTGCAATACAGCATTCTTCATGTTTTAAGAGCACCTTTGATTCAGCCTGAACTTTCCCTTGCTTCATAAACCTGTTCACTCCTTTAATACATCTCTGCTTCTATAACGGAATAAAAGAACAAAAAGATACGGGCGGTTTAAATTTTTTTATCAGTATATTCTAAGGATAGCTGATTTTGTACTGGATAATCACCTTTTTTGATTTCAGGCCCGACTGCAATCAAATAACGACCACCCGTGATAACGGGTGGTTTTCTCTGCGGCTGGAAGCCTTTGTTACTGGCCAAACCCTAAAGGGCTACTGAATGGTTCGCCAATTGCACTACTTTTACTGGCCAGACCTCAAAGGCCTTCCAACTGATTATCTTTTCTTTTTCTTAACCTCTTCACCTGTGAATGGATCAATATATTCCATCATACTTATTTGTTCTGCAACTACATCATCTTGAATCTGATTACGTATATAATCTTCAATTACCTTTTTGTTTCTTCCTACTGTATCCACATAATACCCTGTACACCAAAACTTTCGGTTTCCATATCTGTATTTTAAGTTGGCATGACGATCAAATATCATCAAGCTGCTTTTGCCTTTTAAATAACCCACAAACGAGGACACACTTATTTTTGGAGGAATACTCACTAACATATGTACGTGATCCTTACAAGCTGTCGCCTCAATAATCTCCACTCCCTTCCTTTCACATAGAGTGCGGAGTATTTCCCCAATATCCTTCTTAATTTTTCCGTATATCACTTGTCTTCTGTATTTAGGTGCAAACACAATGTGATACTTACAATTCCAAGTTGTGTGTGCTAAACTATTAGTGTCTTTTTTAGACATAAGAATTCCTCCGTATGCTGATATTTTGGTTGGCGAACCAAAAATATTTTAGCAATACGGAGGAGTTTTTTTAATACCACGCTGTAAGCTTTTTGGAACCCTAGGCCTAGCCTAGGGTTTTCTGTTTCATAATAAAAGCCCCAATCCCAGAGGAATTGAGGCTGCACTTTTATATAATTCGTGACGTAATAATGCCGTCAATTTGATTAATTTGCTCAAGCAATCCAGGGATGACATCGCCATTTACTTTATTATCGATATCAATCATCGTGTAAGCATATTCACCGCGGCTGCGGTTCACCATATCGGCGATATTCAGCTGGTAGCTGGAAATAGCCAGCGTGATTTGGCCGACCATGTTTGGAATATTTTTATGAAAGGCAGTGACACGTCGCTTGCCTGTGTATGGAAGGGCTGCATTTGGAAAGTTCACTGAGTTTTTGACATTGCCTGTTTCAAGAAAGTGCTTCACCTGGCGTGCTGCCATGACTGCACAGTTTTCCTCCGATTCTTTCGTTGAGGCACCAAGGTGCGGAATGGCCACTGCGTTCTTCATTTCCAGAACATTCTCATTTGGAAAGTCTGTAATATATTTGCCTACTTTGCCGCTTTCAAGAGCTGCAGCCATATCTGCCTCATTTACAAGTTCTCCGCGTGAGAAGTTCAGAATATGAACACCATTTTTCATCATGCTGAATGTATCTTCATTGAACATTTCTTTTGTATCATCAGTTAATGGAACATGTACAGTGATATAGTCAGATTCTGCGAACACCTGCTCAATGGTCATGGCACGCTGAACATTTCTTGACAAGTTCCAGGCAGTGTCAACAGATATGAACGGATCAAAGCCAACGACATCCATATCAAGTTCAAGTGCATCATTGGCCACTAATGCTCCGATTGCCCCCAATCCGATGACACCAAGTGTTTTCCCTTTAATTTCTTTTCCGACAAATTGCTTTTTCCCTGCTTCTACAAGCTTTGGAATTTGATCTCCTTCATCCTTCAGCGTTTTGGTCCAGGCGATGCCGGCAAAAAGATTGCGGGATGAAGCCATCAAGGAAGTAAGCACCATTTCTTTTACTGCATTGGCATTCGCTCCAGGTGTATTAAAAACAACGATCCCCTGCTCAGTGCACCTTTCCACCGGGATATTATTCACACCAGCACCTGCACGGGCAATTGCTTTTAATCGATCTCCCAATTCCATTGAATGCATATTAAAGCTGCGAAGAACAATCGCATCGGGATTATCGCTTTCATTATCGATTGTAAAATGATCCTTGTTAAACACTTCAAGACCGCTTGGCGCAATCGCATTCAGTGTTTTAATCGTCTTCACTTTGTCTAAAGTCATGGTACTCACTGGATTCTCCCCTTTTCGAATAACTTTATCAGATTTTAAAAAAGAAAGAGGCAAGGGTAGAATCCCTTACCTCTGCCCAGGCGAACGGCTTCGACACTATGTGCTCCCTCGCGGTGATCCGCGTCTCGCCAGTTACACATAGCCTTTTCGATTGTTTAAATCTTATCAAAGTCTTCTGAAAACTTCAACCCTTTAAAGCGCTTACATTAAAAAATATTTATAATGTTTCTTACCTATTTTTACAGTATATTTTTCTTGTTTTGTACACTATGCCTTTCGAAGTTGGTTATTGGGCAGACATTTTCATGTCAGCTAAAAAAGCGCCGTGCAAAACTGTTTCCCTAGACATCTGTTCTTTTAACACAAAAAGGCCTGGCTCATGAAAGAGCCAGGCTTCTCTTCATTCGTATACTTTTAAAAGGTTATACTGCTTTGCAAGATACTGATAATTTTGTTTACGGTACATATCCTTCGGAGTATCTTCTCCATCTGCAACAAGGATGATGGTCTTATCCTTAAACTGATCCATCACTGATTTTTGCAGGCGGCTGCCAATGCCTTTTTTCTGTAACTCTTCATGGACCAGCAATCCATCAATTTCAGCTGTGTTTTCCTTGATGATCACATCTACAGCTCCAGCAGCTCTCCCTTTATAAAATGCAATAATTTGCTGAAAGCTTTCATCTTTATAATTACTTAAGTGCTGGTCTTTCTTTTTCTCAGCATAATTTTCCCCATAAACTGAATCTTGCTCATACTGGAAAAGCAGGTATTCATTCCATGTTTCATCTGTAACATTTTCGACTATAATTTCTTCCATTTCCCGAACCTCAGGAAAATCACCCGGATGAATGGCAAATAACTCTAAATAACCAACCGTATAATCATCATCTTTCTGAAAATAGGCCAGAAGGTCTCCAGAAAGCTCCTCGTCATCCGGAAAATAAAATCTTACATGCTTTTGGCCATATTTTTTATGAAAACCTCTTAAATATTGATGTGCCTCCTCAAACTCTTGAACAGAAGGCATTTTTTTAAAAGCAATAAAGTTACTGTCATACTGCAGCAGCATATCAGGGTTATGGTTGTGAATAAAAAGGTCATTTTCCAGAACGGTAAGTCCCGGTTTATAGATATCATTAAATGTGATTTTTTCCATCGGCTTCTCCTAAAGTACGAGTATTTAGTTTAATAGTTAATCTCAATCAAAAGTTTCATCAAGTTTGTCTGCATAAAAGTTAATAGCTTTTTTATATTGCAAAACTTCTGGATCTTCAGAGGTTTCTGCCAACACATTTTAGGAGCAGCTCCATTGCCTGGCTATGCTGGCCTAAATTATAGAGCGTCATGGAATAAAACACCCGGATTCTATTATATCTAAAAATTGCAAATAATGGGTATGGTAAGACTTCAACTTTTCTGGAAAAATTGAATTATGATTCTCTGCACTGATCTTCCACTTCCACCCCAGCTATTTCTTCAAGAATGATTTTCTCAAGATCCCCATCTTCCAACTCCAGATAAATTTTTCTGCTGATGCCATCCAGCCTATTTACCCTCCCTTTGTATTCATGGAAAAATCCTTCCCGCCAAACTTTTACTTTCAGCAAGAAGGAAAATTCCATCGCATAATGAATTTTGTTATCATACTCCTCTAACTCATAATCATCAATGAGCGGCTTGTTTTGTGCTTTTTGTTCGTTTTCCAGTTTTCTTAGCATTGACCGATGTTCCGGCATGAAGTGGGCTGGCAGCCATTTTATTTTCCCTCTGTCTCTTAGCGGCATTGTAAATCCCTCCATACACTATTATAGAACATTTGTTCGATTTTTAAACCTGTAAGGCAGAAAAAGATCAAGCTGGTTCATTTGGATAATAAAAGTACGAGTGGTAAAATAATCTTTAACTCTCTAATAAAGATTGGTGAAACAATGAAGCAGCTCCATACAATACACCGCTGGCTCGGACGTTTACTGGCATCAGATCCAGGTCTTATCAGATTCCAAAAAGCTGGACGAGCTACCTTAAGTTTAATGGCCTCGGTCTTTACGACTTTGCTGATCATGCAATCTGCAGGGGCTTCCGCTCTCACTCCGGCTATTGTATCCGGAATGGCTGGCATGCTTGGCATCACGATCGTGATGGATGACTCTAAAAAAGATAAGATGCTTACAACTGGCTTGGTTGGCCTTTCAGCCATGGCTGGGGTTTCGATCGGTTCCCTATTGGCAGGGAGCACAATCTATGTCGATATTGCAATGGTTCTATTAATATACTTAAGCTTTTATTTGACCCGCTTTGGAGTCAGATACTTTTCGCTTTGCATGATTGCATTCATGACACTTTATTTTTCATCTATTCTAAATTTATCCGCCAGTCAGCTCCCATCCATTTATATTGGCATTTGGATAGGTGTTGCTTATGCTTTCCTGTTCAATTTCATCCTTTTTCAGAACACTGCGAAAAACCTGAAGAGAAGCATTCGCTCCTTTCATTTCCAAAGCAATTTTACCTTCAACCTGTTAATTGAGGGGATGCAAGAGAAGGAAATGACTCATCAGCAGCGGGAAGAATTGCAGAGAAATGTTCTGAAGCTTCGGGATTATGCTGTCATAGTATCCGAGTATATAAATGATGATGATGTTCAAAAATTATGGCCTGGACTGACACCTTCTCAGCTGCGGTTATATATATTTGATGCGGGCATGCTGATTGAAACACTGACGGACTCTATCCGAAGCTTAAAAAAAGCGAAGGCTCTTGAAATTGATGAGCTAAGAAGGCTCCTAATCTGGGTAATTCAGTCTCTCCGTGATGCTGAAGTGCTTGCCCCTAATTACGAAGAGCAAAATCTTCGCGAAGCAGAGCTTGCTGTGCAAGCACTCCGCCTGCTCATTATTGATTTGTTTAACCAGGATGATGAGCCTGCAGGATGGCTGTTTTTAATAAGAAGGATCGAGTCCATAGCGAACCATGTAATCGAGGGCGGCATAACTATTCAGCAGGCACTTCATAAAGTAAAGGACAATAAGATTAAAGTTCCTGAAGAGACGACTGAAGGTGTTATAGAAGTTGAACCGCCTGAGGATGTTAAGGGCTTCATGCCTTCCACAAAAAAAGCTTTTCAGGCATTGACTGCTGCAATAATATCAATCATCGCTGGCCAAATTCTCTCGCCTGAGCAGCCTTACTGGGTTCTATTAACAGCTTTTATTGTTTTGTTCGGAACCGAGTCGATCGGACGCATTTATACAAAAGGATTTCAGCGTTCGGTTGGGACGATTATTGGAGCAGCGATCGGATTTACACTTGCAGGAATGGTCAGCGGCCATTCAGACCTGGAAATCACTCTGATTTTTACTGCAGTTTTCTTCGCCTATTATTTGTTTGAGGTCTCCTATACATTAATGAGCATGTTTATTACAATGCTCGTTGCCTTTATGTATGACCTTTTGCTGGGAGGAATTTCATTAACCCTTATCAGTGCAAGGGTAATCGATACAATTGCCGGCGCCGGGATTGCATTCAGCGTATCCTTATTTGTTTTTCCAAAGAAAACGAAAGACAAAGTGGCGGATACCTTAAATGACTACTTAAAAGAACTGAAACCATATGTCACCGATTATGTGCGAAGCTTCCGGGAAGATATAAATGTTAAGGAGCTATCAGGCAAAGGCTTCTTACTGGATCAAAAACTTAAAACAATAAACGTCGAAGCGCAATCGCTGATAAAAAAACCCGGATCCCCGCGCCATGCTGACGTCAACAGATGGATTACACTGTTTTCAGCCATCAATTACTATGCAAGGCATCTTGTTGCATCCTCCTACCGGAAAGGATTCGACTATCCGGATGAACTGGTCGAGGTTTTCATAAGGATTGAAGAAAAACTTGAACTAAATATTGAGACATTGATGGATTTGATTAAAGACAGCGGAGACGGCACGCTTGTCTATAGCCTTGAAAATGAAAGGGAACAAATTGAACGATTGGCCCCAACCAGGAAACAATCCCAGCGTGATTTGATTCATCACCTTTATTTCATCTGGAGAATCAACAAAGCAATCATGGAATTGGCAGAAGATCTTGGTGCAGGGAAGGAGCAATAGTGCTCCTTCTTTTTTTATGCAGGAGGTTTAATATAAACATGGCAGATACGGAGAATTAGGATATTTATAATATGGGTATGGGCAAAAAAGAGCGATGTCCAGAAAGCATTACTCTGAATTTGTTCATTTTTTTATTTTGAGCAGCCGTAAACTGTTCAAGGTTACCAGCAAGGTCGCTCCCATGTCCGCAAAAATGGCAATCCATAAGGTCAGCCACCCCGGAACAACCAGCAATAATGCCAGCGCCTTGATTCCAAGTGAGAAAGTAATGTTCTGTTTAATGATCCCTAAGGCTTTTTGGCTGAGTTTAATTGTATAAGGCAGTTTGCTCAAATCATCGGACATTAAAGCAATATCTGCTGTTTCGAGAGCAGTATCGGTTCCGGCACCGCCCATAGCGACACCGACCGTTGCCGCAGCAAGGGCAGGTGCATCATTGACACCATCCCCTACCATTGCCACACTTTGGTGGCTGGCACGCAGCTCTTTAATAAAAGCCAGTTTATCCTGCGGCAGCAAATCAGCTTTAATCTCAGATACTCCAGCTTGCTTTCCAATCTCCAAAGCAGTTCTTTGGTTATCCCCTGTCAGCATGACAGTGTTTATTCCCATATCATTTAGTTTACTGATTACAGTTCTCGAATGATCCCGCATTTCATCTGCAACAGCTATTAATAGCAGAATTTCGCTCACTGTCCCCAGAATCATAACGGTTTTCCCCTGAGTCTGAAGAGATGTGATATGCTTTTGAATAGTGCTGTCCATACCGCTATGGAGCTCTTCAAACAGATTTGGGCTGCCAGCATAATAGAGGACACCTTCCACTGCAGCTTTTACTCCCTTGCCGGTTATAGAGGTGAAATCTTCTGCATCAAGGCCAGTAATATCATAATCCATCTCTTCTGCTTTTTTCATGATTGCTGAGGCAAGGGGATGCTGTGACCCTTTCTCAATGGCTGCGGTAATTTGGATGAGGTGTTTTTCTTCACCGCTAATGGTAATAATGTCCGTAACCGCAGGTACACCCCTGGTTAACGTGCCAGTTTTATCGAATGCTATCGCTTTAAGCGCTCCTGTTTCTTCCAGGTGGATGCCGCCTTTAATTAAAACACCGTTCCTTGCCGCATTTCCGATGGCTGTTACAACTGCTACTGGCGTAGAAACTACGAGTGCACACGGACAGCCGACAACCAGTGCAGCAAGCCCCTGGTAAATCCACTCACTCCAATCTCCGCCAAACAGCGGAGGAACAACCGCAATTAAAAATGCTAAAACAATAATGGCAGGTGTGTAATACTTGGCAAACTTATCGACAAACTGCTGTGAAGGAGCTTTTTCCGCCTGTGCTTCTTCCACTAAATGAATGATTTTAGCAATAGTTGTATCTTCAGCACGCTTTGTTACTTTTACTTCAAGCAGTCCTTCTTCATTTAGTGTTCCTGCAAAAACCTCATCATCTACAGTCTTAACTGCCGGCACACTCTCTCCTGTAATGGCTGCCTGGTTCAGGGAAGAGGCCCCCTTAATGACCACTCCATCCATGGCCAATTTTTCTCCTGGCTTAACAATCATTACGTCACCAATTTGAATATCATCAACATGAATCGTCATTTCTTCATGTCCCCGTCTGATCAATGCTTCTTTAGGAGCAATATCCATCAGGGATTCAATGGACTGACGTGCTTTTTCCATGGAATAGCGCTCCAGTGCTTCACTAATGGCGAAAAGGATGACTACCGTAGCTCCTTCTCCCCACTCACCGATAATGGCTGCACCGATGATGGCAATCGTCATAAGGGTACTCATGTCAAAATTCAGTCTTGCAAGGTTCTTGAAGCCTTTCAGAAATAAGGTATATCCGCCTATGATGATGGCTGCTGCATACCCTGCGATCGGGTATATATGGTCCTCTCCATACTGTTCACTTAAAAACCAGCTTATCAAAAGGAAAATCGCTGAAATATACACTTTGTAGTTAGATTTCTGTTTCCAGAATGGCTCCCGCTCCACCGCTTTTTCATTCTCGGCACGCAGCTTCAGATTTTCGAAGGCACCGGCTTTTTCTATGGCCTCCATAGAAGCTGTTCCTGAAACGGTTATTTTGGAAGCTCCAAAATTTACATTTGCATCTAAAACGCCATCCAGGCGTTTCACGTTCTCTTCGAACGTCTTGGCACACCCTGCTCAGGAAAAGCCCTGAACACGGTAGGTTACTGTTTCCTTCTCCGCGATTCCTGCTTGATCAGACATTGGCTTTCACCTCATTTCGATGTTCAAGCGCAATCATCATTAATTGCTTGATATGATCATCATCCAATGAATAAAAGGCCAATTTGCCTTCTTTCCTGAACTTAACGATTCCCTGCTTGTGCAATGTGCGCAAATGATGAGATGCCGTTGCCACTGTTGCGCCAATGATATTGGCAATATCACAGACACAAAGCTCTTCATCCTGGCATAAAGCATAAGAAATTTTTGCCCGGTTCTCATCTGCGAGAGCCTTGAATAACTGGGCAACACTGGAAAGGTCTTCCTTTTCAAGTTCTCCTTGAATTCGGTTTACTTTTGGTTCATCAAAACAATAAATATCGCAAACATCTTTAGATTCCAAAGCTTCCCCTCCCTTATATATTCAAATGTTTATTTGAATATATTATACCTCTTTGGAAAACTTATTCAAACATGTATTTGAATAATATATGAAAAAAGGAACCGGATTGCTCCGATTCCCAATCTAAATTAATTATTTTTTTATCGCCTGTTCTTTCAGCTTATTCAATAATTCAACCGAACTCTCCGCTGCAATCAGGTTCCCATCTGCGACTGCATAGGGTGACTGCCTGCATTCTTTGCATCTGCTCTGGCATTCGTATTCTTTATAGGTAATATTTTTTTGGCTTAAAAATTGATTAAATTCAGCATAGTTTTCTTCTTTTAAAAATTCGTCCAGATTCCGCTGGCAAAATTCTATCGATGTCTGCTTTTGCTTGGAGAATAGTTTGTTGATGAGTTTCACCTGATCAAACTTCCTTTTGCTTATTGTTTTAAAATTCTAAAGGCAGTAGATATTGCTTTCCCTAATCCATAGTTTAAAACCTGAAGGCCTTCACCGTTTTCAATCGGGAAATTGGCCAGTTCCGCTATCCTGGTTTCTATCCTCTCGACCAATTCATTCTCCCTGATGCGGAATGCCATGCTCTTGCTTGTCCTCCCTGAAGCCGGCCGTTCTTCTCCGGATTCGGTATCCACCACTTGGGATGCCTGCAGGCGGCTCCTTGATAGACTGATGAGTTCATCACTTTCCTCGGAGCTTAGCACTTGACCAAATGTAGAACAAATGGCTTTTTATTTCTGGAGAGCACTTTGATTTCCCTGTCGCCTGTATGGAGGAGATTACCCTTCAGGCCTATTTCGGGAACTTCATAATTATATCGAATTTGCTGCCCTTCTGTCGTCTTAATTGCTTTATTTCCAACAATTTTACATAAAGTCTCATATGCATACCGGTTATCAAAGCCCTTTTTAATTAATACATTCGCAATTCTCACCTTTTCACCTTCAAGATCCCTTACAAAAAAACAGGATAGAGCATCCACTCTATCCTGCAGATCATTACCAAAATGAAAGATTAAATAAGTCATCCAAAGAAATAGCTGCCGAACCAGTCAAGGCAATTCCCAATGCTCCTATCCAATCATAATCTTCTCTTCAGCATACTTATAATTGGCTTTTTCTCTTTTTCTGGCTAGTGCGAATGCAAGAGTTAAAGGACCCACCCTGCCTGCAAACATCATCAAAGCAATTAACAGTTTACCTAATGGACTCAGGTCGGGAGTTAATCCAAGAGACATCCCAACAGTGCCAAAAGCCGAAATCACCTCAAATAAAAGCATATTCAGCGGTGCATTCTCTGTTAAAGATAGAAGAAATACTACCAGTGCTATTAATCCCATGGAATACACCGTAATCGTAAATGCCCGAAAAATTAACTCTTTTGGGATACGTCTGCCCATCAGATTGACTTCTTCATCTTCTTTGATAAGGGCCCATACAGCAAGCAGGATCAAGGCAAAGGTCGTTACTTTTATGCCGCCTGCCGTTCCGCCAGATCCGCCGCCGATAAACATCAGAAGCATGGTAATAAGCTGGGACCCGAGTGTGAGTTCTCCAGTATTTAGTGAATTAAAGCCAGCTGTTCTTGGAACAACCCCATGAAAATAAGACCCTAAAAGTTTTTCCTTCATTCCCAAGTCACCAATTGTGGCAGGGTTATTAAACTCTAGAATAAATATAAAAATGGTGCCTAAGATGTTTAAAATCAGCGTCATCAGCAAAACCAGTTTTGTATGGAGTGAAAGTTTCCGCAAGCTTTTATTAATTTTTATATCAAGCAGCACAATATAGCCAATCCCTCCGATAATCAAAAGCGAGCTTAATGTCATAATGACAGTAAAATCCCCTATATAACCAGTAACACTGCTAAAGTTTCCCATAAGATCAAACCCAGCATTATTAAAAGCAGAAACCGAATGAAAAGCGCCATAATATAAAGCTTTCGGAAAACCAAAATCTTCAGTCCATCGGATAGCTAAAATGATGGCACCTATAGCTTCAACAATCAAAGTGAAAGCCACCACAAATTTTACAAGCCGGACCATTCCTTCAATTGTAAGCTGATTTAATGATTCCTGAATCATCAGCCTTCCTTTTAATCCAATATTTTTCCCGAGCATTATGGCAATGAGAACCCCAAATGTCATAAAACCAAGCCCGCCCACCTGGATAAGGACCATAAGAACTACCTGGCCAAAAACAGTAAAGGTTGTTTGTGTATCCACAACAACTAAACCTGTTACACAAACAGCTGAGGTCGCCTCAAACAATGCATCTATAAACGATAAATGGTGTCTGTCTTTCGTCGCAAAAGGCAGCATTAGAAGCAGGGTTCCAATTCCTATTAGAATTAAAAATCCAACGGACAATGCCTGGGCAGGATTCATCCTGATCCATGTGCTAGGGCGTTTAATTCTTCTTGTCCTTTTGTTTTCTTTGTACATGGTCCATAATCTCCTTCATCAAAATGTAAAACCTTTATTGAAAAAGCTTATACTCCATGCCTCTCAAACCTGCCGATCCCTTTATTGTGCCCCATTACAATCAGGACGTCCCCTCTTAAAATGACCTCTTCAGCCGGAGGAGACACAATTATTTCTTTTCCGCGCTGAACTCCCACGATATTACAGCCATACTTAGCCCGTATATCCAATTCTGCTAAAGATTTATTGGCGATTTTTTCTGATGCCACTATCTCAACCATACTGTAATCTTCAGATAGCTCGATATAATCAATCATTTTCTCTGAAACGATATGATGGGCAATCCTCTTTGCCATATCCCGTTCTGGATGAATAACACGATCAACGCCAATTTTATCAAGCACTCTTGCATGATATTCATTATGCGCCTTTGCCCATACCTTTGGAATCCCCAATTCTTTTAATAACAAAGATGTTAATATGCTGGACTCTATGTTTTCACCGAATGATACGAATGCATGATCAATATTCTTTATGCCTGACTGCTTTATCGCAGCCTCATCAACACCATTGATTTGTACTGCATAAGTAACGAATTGTGCATATTGATTTACTTTCTCCTGATCTACATCAATGGCGAGCACTTCCACACCCAACACATGAAATTCCTTTACGAGACTTCCGCCAAAGCGGCCTAAACCAAATACAGCATACTGTTTTTTCATTGAAGAAATTCCCTTCTTTTTGAAAATGAACACAAAAAGACCACTCTTAACAAAGAATGGCCAATGGTTTCCATCAACCCTTCTCTCGATATAGCTTACGGAGTTAGCTGTCGGATTAGGGATTGAGAGTATCCCTTCTTAGCTTTAATATGCTAAGATTCACCCCAAGATAAACCAGGTTTATCAAAATTGGTTCCCCCGCTCATAATGATTCAGCAAAAAGGTTTATTATGAAATTAATAAATATAAATTACTCCCATGATAATCTCTTGTCAATCATTTTTTATAAAAAAAAAGAGACAGCTCCAGAACCGCCTCCCTAACTGATTATATTCCCTCTTTCGAAATGATTCATCTCTGTTAATTCAATCATATACTCATAGTTGTCAATCTTCTTTTGAAGGGTCTCTTTTTCTCTCCCTGAAACATTCTGATCGTCCATTCTCATCAGCAATTCTTGCCTGGCAGCTTCTAGTTTTTCCTTGATTTCTAAGTAGTTCATTTTCAGCACCCTTTCATCTTTTTTAATCGACAGGAGGAATGAAAACGCTTTCTCCTTTACTCAATTATAAACGCCGAACACATACTTTGATTTCAGAATATATTGAGAATTTGTGAAACATATTAGATAAAGTAAAAAAGCACTTCCTGTACCGGAAAGTGCTTTCCCAAAGATTATTCCCAAATCGCTGATGCCCATTCGGGATGATCAATAAATGGATTGCGGTTATGCTGGAAATCAGAATAGATGATTTCGTTTCTTCTCCGCTCGTTATCGTTTACTGGATCTTCCTTATGCCATTGCAGAAGGACAGACATTTTGCCATGATAAGGAGCAGAACCATTATTGACTTGATTGTTTAGCTCCAAATCCACTTCTCCGCTGTCTCCCTCATAACGGACAGCCATGTAAAACAGCATCCTGGCTACATCACCTTTAACAGCATCCCTCGGTTCCCAGGAATCTGAGTCATAGTAATTTCCAATTGCCTCTGAATGCTGGGTGCCCCCGTTGTCAAAGTCAAGATTCCCTCTCGAGCTATTTACAGAAGCATCTGTTGGCCGCAAATGATGCAGGTCAGTTCCCGCACCCATCGCTGTACCGAAGTCTCCATGCGATTTAGCCCAAACATGTTCCCTGTTCCAATCATTGACGCCTGAACCATTCGTGAATTTCCCCTGAGAGCGGCCCGTATACAAAAGAATGACGTTATTGGGATTGGCAGGATCTTCATCAGTTTCGCGCAGCGCTTCCCATACATTCGAATAGGAAATTTCCGTGTGGTCATCAATGATGTTATGGAGAGCTGTTTTTAAAGCCTCTCCTGTCTTTCCGTAGGCAGCATTATAATATCCTCCTGGTTCAGGAACGGGATCTGTTGTTCCATCACCAGCACGTTCGAAGGCCGTCCCATCTTTTAGCCCCGGATGAGAAAAATAGGCGGTAAGCGTTCCAGTTACCTTAATTTTTTCTCCGATCAGCGATGGATTTGATTTTAAGCCAAAAGAGGAGCGAAATGAGGTTGGTATTTGAACATAAAGCATCTTTGCCGTGCTGGTCTCTGATGGACTGTCCGCCAGGGCCAAAGCATAGTCATTTGGATACCCGCTGGCAATAACCGTATTTGTCGCAATCGGCTGTCCAACCACATAGCCTTGAACTGTTTTAGCAGAGTTATTTTGCGTGCTGATGCCCTGTGAAACGGAATATGGTGATGACCAGGAGCCATCCCCGGCAGCTGCGCTTGTAATTGAATTTTGAATAGGCTGCATCACAATCAGAATGACAGTAAACAGAATAAAAGATAACAGCAGACCTTTTCTCTTACGATTCAGCATTCATTCGCCTCCATATTTTTTTGAAAGGACTTGCAATAATCAGAAAAGTCACAATCATCTCCAAGTATAAATGAACACCTTCAGTCAGAGCATGAGGTATTGGTCCCAAAACTTTACAATTCACGTAGACTTTACAAACCTTAACAATGGTGCAATTTATATTAATATGCTTACTTTTTCAAAATGCCCAGATACTCTATCCATGGACCAACATCAGTTCTGTATCTATTTGCCAATACTCTTGAAATCTGTGAAATATGCGTAAGATCATGCACAGCCCAAGTCGACATCAATTCCCTGACTTTTACTGAACCAAATGCTGGATGCAGCCCTTTCTTTTCTAGATGAGTTTCCAGTTCATTTATACCCTTAAGTGTGGCCAAGTTCTTTATTCTAACAGTCTTAAATACTTCCAGCTTTTCTTCAAGTGATATTTCCTTCTTCCCATTTAAATGAGCATATCGGTCAAAAGGAAGAAATGGTTTGCCTTCTCCTTCCTGCAAAATAAAATTCATTCTTGGAATCCAATTTTTCTCCTCGCCATCAATCAAATGATCAACCACTTCAACTGCATTCCACGTGCCTTCCCCTTCATTGCAAATAAGCCACTCCGAAGATAAACCGCTTAATAATGCACCCAGCGTTTTAGGTGTACGTTCAAGAATCTCAATTGCTTCACTTAAAGTAAAATTCATATAGCTGCTCCTTATTATCAGACCGGCTCAGATACGAACACTTTGAGTCTGTATAGGGTAATTTATCCTAAATTAACTTTAAGTCTTTTTCAATTTCTTCCATTACAGTAAACGGCCCAAATGATTTATTAGATGGTATCACAACGGTTATCCGGTCTTTAGGATAAAAAGCAGAATGAAAGCTGACACCTGGGTCATAGCCCATAAGATGATATTTATAGATGGCTTCGTTTTTCTTGCTGATCCATAATCCGTAGCCGTAATACTCATTCTCATCCACTTTGACATGCGGAGTCATTAGCCTTTCAGTATACTCCTCGCTCAGCAGCTTCTTATTACACAACCCTTCCCAAAATAAGCTCATATCCTGAGCAGTAACATAGGCTCCGCCGTCAGAACCGCCTCTGATGGGCAATGAATAAATATTGGTTCTCCATGTCCCATCTTCTTTATTATCTATATATCCAATAGCTGTATTTTTAGGAAGATTATCAAAACGAAAAAATCCTGAATCCTTCATTGCACATGGTTCAAAGATACGGCAATGGGCATAATCCTGAAAACTCAGGCCTGCCTTCTTCTCTATAATTAAACCCAAAAGGATAAATCCGGCATTATTATAATGAAATTTCTCCCCTGGCTTAAACATCATCTTTTTATTCTGGAACATAGGAAGAAAATCTCTAAGATGATTTAAGAGGTACATTGGCCTTTCTTTCCACAGCTCCTCAAAATCAGCCATAATTGACTCATCAAAATAGTCAGGCACTCCAGATGTATGGGTTAACAGGTGATGAACGGTGATTGTTTCATCAAAGAAGGGAAAAACATCTTCCAATACATCTTTAAGTCTTGTCTCGAATGATATGATTCCTTTCTCAACCAATTGACAAATGCCAACCGCCGTAAAAATCTTACACCCGGAGGCGATGCCAAACCTTGTACCTAGATTATTGGCTGTTTTATTTACTCTATCAGAATACCCCTCTGCTAATTGAAGGGTAATATCCTCCTTTTCTTTAACCAGTACGACACCAGAAAAATTAACATTATTAATAACAGAACTTAATCTTTTATTTTTATTTCTACTTAGCATGGATACTCCCCTTTAAGGTATTATTCCAATGACCTAATGCAGCTGAAGCACAGTAATAGCGGACTCTATTAACTCATATCATAATTTTTCCATTTTTTGTTAAAAGCGATTCTTCCAAATGAAAGAAACGCTTAATCATAAAGCATTTTACAAATATTTTTCAAAAGCAGTTATAGTTAGTGATCCATTTATTTCAATTTTCTCAAGCTCTATAAATCCATTTTTCAGATAAAAAGCGACAGCTGGTGTATTCTTAGAGCCTGTTGTGACAATCATTTTTTCCAACATTGGCCTCAGTTCAATGTAGTTCAGCAGCTTTTGGGCAATTCCCTTTCTAAAATGTTCAGGATGCACAATGAGTCTATGAATATCGAAAACACCATTTTCCTCTTTAAACGATATCGCACCGCATAATTTTTCATCGATAAAATACCCAAAAAAGGTCTCTCCGGTAATTTGCAAGGCAGCAACTGTATCCTTCAAGGGCGGTAAATCAGCACATCCAATGATTTCAGCCTCAATTTTATACGCAGGAAGCTGTACGCTTAGAACCTGTTCAGCAGCTTTTCGATCTTTAATATCAATTTCCTTAATCATTTTCGTCCCTCTTCTTATATTAGTAATAAAACTAATTTCTCTGTCATAAATAAATTTCCTCTTTTTTGGACGAATGAAGGCAATCCAATATAAAATAATTACTAAAGGGGTGAATAGGATGAATTTAAAATATGAAGTGATAACAGAAGACCAAATCAATCTTTGCCGGGATTTATGTAATGAGTTGATGGATTTTCAGAAATCGAAGGCTCATATAACACCTGAACTTTTTGACAGCATGAATTTTGAGACAAGGATGATTCCATCCGTAAAATCAGCTATACATAATTATATTGTGATCGTTAAAGATGATGAAGAGATCGTGGGCTACGTCTATTCCAATGTTTCTCCGAAAAAAGCCTACTCCAATAATTTCGCAACCTTTTTTGATTTATCTTCAGTCGGGAAAGACAATGTTGGGTGCTTATCACAATTCTATTTAAAAGATGGATACAGAAAATATGGAATTGGCTCCGTGCTTTTTAACATGTCGATGGAATGGCTAAACCAATTTACTGATGTAGAAGATTATTTTATCTATGTATCAAATGGAAATACAGATGCCCTCGAATTTTATACACGGAAAGGATTTACTGTAAGTCACGATATTCTGGACGGCTTTATTACGGTTTTGCGTAAAAAGCAGAATTGCAAATCATCCACGAGCTGCCAACACAATTAAAATTTCCCAATAATGAATCATCTGCGGATCATTTTGATAAAAACTGATGCGAAGATAATCCAGCCGAAATCTTGGCTGGATTTTTATTAGGCATATTTTCATTAGTAATTTTTCAAAATCATAATACCGATACATCCTAAAAAATAATGGTGGACATTGTAATAAATCTTGTTATAATTCTATAAGAAATTACTTTGAAAAGGGTGCATTATGGGAAATACATGCAGATATGTCGTGAGTGCCACTGGGAAAAACGGAGAGACTTATTACACACAATGCAAGGATAAAAAAGAGCTAAAAGAGTGGCTGGCCGAACATGAAGACAAGCTGAATAAGAAGGAATTGAAAGTAAAGGACAAAAAAAGACATCCTCTTTTAAGCTGGCTTAACTTCTAATCTTATTGCTCAAAATTCAATTTGACAATTGGAACCTTTCCTATTAAATTACGATTAGATTTATAGAAACCTTAGTAATCATAGATAAGTAAATTGTATGATTTTCAATTTTTATGAATATTTGTTATTATATTAAAAAACCAAATATAATTTTCGCTTAATCTTAATTGAGCGGGGGAACCAACTGTACTTTTTCAAAAAAAGTACCTGGGGTGAATCCTTTTATAGGTAGGGTACTCTCAAGACCCGAACCCGACAGCTAACCTCGTAAGCGTGTTGAGAGGGAAACACTGCATAAATGCACAGTGGTTATTACCTCTGTGTTTTTTTGTTGCCTTTTTTAAGTTAGGTTTAAGTTTTTTGGGGGTAATATAGGAAAGGCAAAATATTTTTTTGTGCTAATTTTACATTTTTTTACTTTATTCATTGGAGGAATGTGTATGAAATTATCTACAAAAATTATTCTTGCTCTGATCGCCGGGGGAATTACAGGTCTTTTGATTAATTTATTTGCACCTGGCATTTTCCCCGAGCTTGACAAATTTTTATTTACACCGCTAGGAAAAATCTTTTTAAATCTGATTAACATGCTAGTTGTTCCGATCGTCTTCTTTTCCATTACACTTGGTACAGCAGGCCTCGGTGATCCAAAGAAATTAGGAAGAATTGGGATTAAGACAATCTCATACTTCTTGATTACCACCTGCATTGCAATCGTCATCGGTCTTTCTTTGGCAGCCGTTTTCCAGCCAGGAAACGTTGGTGAATTTGACGTAACAAACGTGGAGTACGAATCTAAAGAAGCTCCTCCTGTCTCAGAGACCCTATTAAATATCATTCCAACTAATCCGGTAAAAGCCTTCACGGAAGGCAACATGCTTCAGATTATCACTTTTTCCATTTTTGTCGGATTTGCATTAACCATGCTTGGGAATAAAACAAAAGGCATTTTAAACCTTATTGAACAAGGCAATGACATGATGATGTATCTTGTTAACCTGGTTATGAAATTTGCACCTTATGGAACGTTCGGACTTATCGTTTCGGCTGTCGGCAGCCAGGGTCTAAGTGCCATTAAAGCTATGGGACTTTATATGATCGTTGTCCTTCTTGCGTTATTTATACACGCGATCTTAACCTATGGAGGTTCTATTGCTTTACTTGCAAAGAAAAACCCGCTTTGGTTCTTTAAAGGCTTTGCTCCAGCCATGGGTGTTGCTTTCAGTACATCCAGCAGTAACGCGACACTGCCAATTTCCATGAACACAGCCCAAAAAAATCTGAAAGTTCCTGAATCAATCAGCAGCTTCGTTCAGCCGCTTGGCGCAACGATCAATATGGACGGAACAGCCATCATGCAGGGTGTAGCCACTATTTTTATCGCGCAGGTATATAATGTAGATTTATCGTTCACTCAGCTTATCACGGTTGTTCTTACTGCAGTTCTTGCCAGCGTTGGTACAGCAGGTGTGCCAGGTGTCGGTCTAATCATGCTTGCAATGGTTCTGAACTCAGTCAACCTTCCTGTTGAAGGTATTGCATTAATCATCGGTATTGACCGTCTGCTTGATATGACTCGAACAGCAGTCAATATTACAGGTGATGCTGCGTGTGCAGTTATTATCGCGGAAACAGAAGCAAAGAAAGAGGCCGTTAAAGCCTAATTGCAAAATAGCACCGGCTATCCGGTGTTATTTTTTTACAATCTTCCTTCTGCCTCCCTTCCCTATTCATAACCATTGATTTTCTATAATTTTTTAGTATAATTAGTTCCATAACCATCACGTAACAGTTTGGAGGAAACATCATGGGGCAGAGAAGTTAAGAATAGGAGAATTGGCTGAAAAAGCAAAGGTTACTAAGAGAACGATTGATTACTATACTTCTCTGGGCCTTTTAAAAGCAGAACGTTCTCCTTCAAATTATCGCTATTATGATCATTCCGCTATTGACCGCATTGCTTTTATTGAAAAATGCAAAGATGACGGATTATCCCTTGAAGAAATAAAGAAAAAAGTAATCAGCCAATTTTCTGAAGAGGTAGATGTTCTGGAACTAAGGCTAAAAATACAGGATCTGGAGGAAGATGTTACAAAAGCACTTTCTCAGCTCAAAAAATCAGACCCTGAAAAATATGAATATGTCAAAAAGAATATTTCACATGAAAGCTTATCATTAATTCAGTCATTGCTTTTATTGCTGAACTGATATCTTATGCAAAAACGATTTTTGAGTTTTTGGAGCATTATGGATATCTATTTGGGCACAATTTAAGTAGTGAACTTTATAAGGATTATTACCATTTTAGGAGGTGTATGTCTTACTTTTAGTAAGACTGCTCGTTGACAACCATAAATTTATTACTGATTGCACTATTAATAGCATTAACCGCATTCTTCGTAGCAACTGAGTTTGCGATTGTAAAGGTCCGTGTTTCCCGAATTGATCAGCTGATTGCTGAGGGCAATAAAAGGGCAATAGCGGCTAAGAGAGTCGTCACTCATCTTGATGAGTATTTATCAGCCTGCCAGCTGGGGATTACCATTACCGCATTAGGCCTAGGCTGGCTTGGTGAACCTACGGTGGAAAAGTTATTGCATCCTCTATTTGCAAGATTTGAAATCCCCGAATCGGCGACCCATATTTTATCCTTTGGTATTGCCTTTGCTCTAGTCACCTTCCTTCATGTGGTTGTAGGTGAACTTGCACCGAAAACCGTTGCCATTCAAAAAGCTGAGGCAGTTACAATGGCGTTCGCGAAACCGATTATTTGGTTCTACCGTTTGATGTTCCCTTTCATTTGGTTCTTAAATGGATCTGCTCGCGTACTCGTTGGCATATTTGGTTTAAAACCTGCTTCCGAGCATGAAATCGCCCATTCGGAAGAAGAACTGAGAATACTTTTATCCGAGAGTTATAAAAGTGGTGAGATCAATAAAAATGAGTTAAAGTACGTGAACAATATATTTGAATTTGATGAAAGAATTGCGAAGGAAATCATGGTTCCCCGCACTGAAATGATTACGATTGCTTCAGATGACACAATAGAAGATATCATGCATACAATTCAGACAGAGAATTACACGCGATACCCGGTTGAAGATGGAGATAAAGACAATATCCGCGGGTTTATAAATGTCAAGGAATTCCTGACAGCGAGTCTTACAAACAAGATCACCCCGGAGAATCTTGACCTTGACTCCTTTATTAACCCGGTTATCCATGTTATTGAGAGCATTCCAATTCATGACCTGCTTGTAAAAATGCAAAAGGAACGCATCCATATTGCCATCTTAATGGATGAATATGGCGGAACTTCAGGATTGGTGACAGTTGAAGACATTCTCGAAGAAATTGTCGGAGAAATCCGTGATGAATTTGATGAAGACGAAGTTCCTGAAATCAGAAAGCTGAACGATAATCATTATATTCTTGATTCCAAGCTTCTTATAGAGGATGTAAATAATCTGCTTGGAACAGAATTTGAGCATGAAGATGTTGATACGATCGGCGGCTGGTTCCTGACACAGCATATGGATGCAGAAATAGGAACAGAGATTGAAGCTGATGGATTCACATTCAAAGTCCACGAAAAAGATGGACACCAGCTGCATTATTTGGAAGTTTTTAAAAGCAAGCCCCTATTAGCCTAAGATAAACGGCGGCTCCGATTCGGCAGCCGCCGTTTCATTTTGCACTGTCTATATAAATACTTGATTGTTTTACTTTTACCCGTTAGACTGACTTATGTACATTTTATATCTTTGAACTTCGTGAACTTTCTAGCTCCAGCGCCTACCCCTCGAGGTGTCGGGGATGGGCAAGGCGCTTGCGCTTTTCTTATTGTCTAGCTTCAGCGCATACCCCCTCGAGGTCACAAGCCAATCCTCCCAAAAAGGCAAAGAACGCCTTTCCGTGAGGCTCGTCTTGTGCTTGTCGGGGGTGGGCAAGGCGCTTGCGCTTTTCTTATTAATCAACAGGATGTGTGGCTATGTCAGAAATTATCATCAGCTTTATTGAATTTTTAAAACAATTTTCTTACTTTGGAATATTGCTTTCACTATGCTTTGAGTTTGTTCCGGCAGAAGTCGTTCTTCCTTTGGCCGGCTTTTGGGTCTACCAGGGTGACTTTAATTATTATTTAGTCGTATTAGCAGGTACAGTGGGCGGAACGATTGGACCGCTGACATTATATGCACTTGGCCGATATGGCGGGCGCCCAATGGTTTTAAAATACGGAAAATATTTCTTGGTCTCACAAAAGCAAATTGATGCTTCGGACAAGTTCTTTGATAAATATGGCTCTGGGGTTGCTTTCTTTGCCCGTTTTATGCCAGTAGTGCGTACAGCGATTTCCCTTCCATGCGGGATGGCAAAAATGAATGTGTGGAAATTCTCTATCTATACTTTCATGGCTATGCTCCCAATTACTGCATTCTATGTTTATTTAGGATATAAGCTTGGACCTCATTACAAAGAAGCAGAGGAAATTTTTAATAGCTATGCCCTGCCTCTAGCCCTAATCATTATTGCAGGAATCATTACTGTGTTCACTTACAAATATGTAAACAAGCGCAAAAAGAGTCAAAGCATATAAATATAAATGGAAACGGCACTGAATGGACAGTGCCGTTTTATTATTTACTATTGTTCATACTAAAAACTTTGAAACCCAGGCAATATAATATGCGCCAGGTATGAATAAGGCCTGTGCAAGGACAGTGCCAATCAATCTTGAGGAAACCATCATAATTGAAATTCCTTTTAAATTCGTATACTTGTCTTTCCCGTGCACCACAAGAATGCTAAGAAAACCATAACCCTATTGCCCTTTCTTCAGCGCTTCCCTACCTATCACCAGCATTAACATCCCTAATAGAAAAGAACTAATCGGAATCCACGCAAAACTTTGGGTGATAAGCATATAAAGGGATAGCATAACGATAAGGGCCGATAGCGTTATGCTAAGTTTGCTCAAAAGATTTCCTCCCTAATTGCATGTGCATTAATAAATAGAGCGCCTATTTTTTAGCATTGTGTTTGGTGAGCATTTCTTTCAAATACTCATCAGATTGCCCTCTCGGAATACTGAGACTTTCCCACTCCCCGTTTTTTATTTGCTTGCCGATATAAACAATCTGTCCAACATGGGAAGAATAATGTGCCATCTGCCTTTCTATTGCATCCATAACTAGATGGCTCTCGCCGCGAATAGTGATATTTCTAAGTAAATCCTGCTCTTTTAAACTATCTAAAGCTGAAAACAGTACCTTCCACCCTTTTTCCCAAATCGTTATCAGCTCTTCGTTTGAAGCTATGGCCGTCGAAAATTCCTCATCTCTGTTTCGATATGGCTTCTCTCCATCTGATGTCAAAAAATCTGTCCAGCGTGAAACCATATTGCCGCTCATATGCCTGATAATAACCGCTGTACTATTGGACTCTTCGTTATAAGCCCAATTTAATTCCTCCTTAGAAAGCCGCGAGATCGTTTTATCCCCTAATTCCTTCACACCCTGGAATCTTTTCTTTACGATCATTAGATAATTTTCCCCTAAGCTCATAGTAGGGCCCCTCCTTTTTTACATAAATAAGTTGGAATTCATTAGAAACCATTTGGGAGAAATAAGATGCAGACGGATGGAAATCGTTTTTAAAAAAGCTGCCTGATTTACGGCCAATTTTTCTTGGGTTATGGCTTTTGCGGTGTTAATCTGCTCGATTAACTACCATTTTCCTTAGGCCTTCGTCTTTTTCGTCGTTATTCTTCTCGATTAACTACCATTTTCCTTGGACTCCCTCCTTTTTCGTCGTTATTCATCTTGATTAACTACCATTTTAATTGAACCTTCGTCTTTTTCGTCGTTAATCCTTCCGATTAACTACCATTTTTCCTGGAGCCCGACCTTTTTCGTCGTTATTCATCTCGATTAACTACCATTTTCCTTGGACTCCCTCCTTTTTCGTCGTTATTCATCTTGATTAACTACCATTTTAATTGAACCTTCGTCTTTTTCGTCGTTAATCCTTTCGATTAACTACCATTTTTCCTGGAGCCCCACCTTTTTCGTCGTTATTCATCTCGATTAACTACCAATTTTCCTGGAGCCCTACTTTTTTCGTCGTTATTCATCTTGATTAACTACCAGTTTTCTTGGACCTTCGTCTTTTTCGTCGTTATTCATCTCGAAATATCTGGAGAATCCGCAGATCAATGTCTGAAAATAAATCTATATTGTTCTCTCCTATCGAACTGCCATAAAAAACAGACAATACATTTTTATCATTGATTAAATCCTTTTCAATGAAATGCATTATTCTTTCTCTATACCGTGGAAATTCAGAATCTCTTCCTTTGTATTTATCATGTAATCCCATTCACGTTAGGACAGCTCCCTTATACTAGATTCTTTTATGGTTTTACTGATTCTATCTGTTCCATGTCATGTGTGTTCATTATGCTCACCAAAAATTCCTGCTTCTGCTATTAAATTTTTCAGTCTTTTAAAATCCTTACTCAAACTTGCTTGTTTAAAGCGCTTTGTCTGCTTGAGGCTGTTGATGTCAGAGCGATTATCATAAGATAGCTGAATATGAAAATAGTTAATATACTCCAGAATGGCAAAGATATAGATAAAGGCGGCAATCGTTAGTCCCTGAGGTGCTGATGGATGCCAAATATTATAATCTGCTATGAAGGCAGCGGGAATCATTATTATCACAGCAATGTCCAATTTCTTTAAGGCCCATAACAGCTCAACAAGCCTAATTGGGGCAGCTGATGTGTATTCTCACTTTTTAGGCGTTTCCATTTTACAAACCAATAAATGGTTCCTTTTGATCCAGTTTCACTGTCCATAAGAGTAAAAATGAGGATAATTATCCTCCTAATTAATGGGATCAAAGATATCAATATCCACCAGCCGCTTTTCCCGGTGGCGTGCAGTCTTCTGCAAGCATCCGTTTCACCAGTAAAATAAATAAATAGAAGTTGATTCAGGGACTTGCACATAATGTTTTTCGAAGCATAATCCTATAATGGTGATGCACATGAAAATACTAAGAAGAATCCGAAGGACAATAAAACAAGAGGCAGAGAAATTGTTTGATAACAGAATGGCCAGGCATAAAGAAAGGCTGACAAACAGATAAAAGAGCTTCCGGCAAAAGCAGGAAGCTTTAATTTGACCTAATAAAATGCAAATGAGATTTGTTTTTCGTTAAACGCCTCCGCATGAAACTGAATACAAAAGGATTAACGGCAAAAGAAAGATAAGGAAACCAATACATACATTGATCCGCCTTTTTATTGTTGTCAAAAATTCTTTAAAAAGCGCTTTTCTCCTCCAACAGAATAATAAATTTATAAAATAATACGAGGGCCAGTAAAAGAATTGGGTCAGCAATAATGGAATACCATATCTTCCATGTACCATAGTTAAAATAACCCCATGGTTCAGGAAGCAAAGCCGCCATTTCATAAAAAAATTATTCCAGCAACAAAGAAAAGCAGATAAAGAAATTTCCTAAGAAATCCATTTGAAAAAGGGTACCCATTTAAAAAGATAATGTTTATAGGCGGAATTAAAAAAATCCTTGGCAGCAAGCCTTCCCATTCAACGCCTTGATTAAAATACCAATAGCTTTGATATTTAAACTCAACAATCAAATCGAACAGCATTTGAATGGCAATCGTAAAGGTCCAGACATGCAAAACTTGGCTGGGAGTTAATTTTTTATTCACTTTGAAGGCAACCAGATTAAAGACGATTATTGAAGCTATAAGTCCGACCATATCAATTCCTTGAGTCTCTTTCTCTTAGTTTTTATTATTATTCTCTAATTCGGCAGTCAGTTATGCAGGGAAAGTCTTTTTCACTTTTTCAGATAATGTTTCCAATTTTCCCGCTGCATGTGTCTTCAAAGCATGTTAAGCTATAAGAGTAAGAGGAGTTATGCATTTAATTAGCAGGAGTGGGCACACGTTGAAAAATACCCGAGGGTTAGCTTAAAAAGAGAGCAAGCCGCCAAATTAATGGCCATTTGCTCTCTTTTTACATGTTATGCACCGATCTCGACCATCATTTTCAGCTGCTTTCGAGCCCTGAAGATCCTGGTTTTTACAGTGGATGGGTTTAAATTAAGCATAGCTGCTATTTCCCTTTCTTTTAATCCACGGTCTATTTTCAGCAAAAGAATATCTCTATAGCTCCCTGTCAGCTGCTTTACAGCTCCGGTGATTTCTTCAGCAGCAAAGCCGGATTCAACTTCCTGCTCGACATTCTGCTTCGTAGTCACGCCCAGGCTTTCAAGCATGTCCTGTTCCATCGGTACAGCAGCCTTCCTCCTTTCTCTCCGAATAACGTCCAGTGCAGTCCTTCGGGCAATGACAGATAGCCATGCCCCCGCTTTTTCTTCGTCAATAATCGTTTCGGCTTTCTTCAAGGCTTTAATAAAAGTCTCTTGAACGATATCTTCAGCAAGATAAGCGTCTCTTGTCATCGAGTAACTAATATGATAAAGGCGTTTATAATGACATGTATACAGCTCTGTAAAATCCATAATTCATCCTCTTCCCTTACTCCTCTATATTCAGTGAAATGCTCACCTTGAACAAGTCACCATCTGTATCTATTTCAAGATTTCCCTCATGAAGATCAATGATCGATTTGGCAATGGCAAGGCCCAGACCTGAACCATCTGTATGTCTTGACTTATCTCCACGTTTAAAACGCTCAAACAATTCTTCACTCTGGTCGTCCAGTTCGTATTTAGAAACATTTTTAAACGTAATGACTGCCTGTCCTTTCACCTTCGTTATCGCAATATAGACCCGTGAATTTTCCAAAGAATATTTCAGGATATTGCCTATTAAATTATCAAAGACTCGCCATAGCTTTTGTCCATCTACATATGCAATTGCCGGATTATCAGGCTTGGTGACGCGGAAGTGCAGATTGGATTCACCAATGGCATTATCATGCTCTGCAAGCGCCTGCTGCAGCAGCTGCACCAGATCCACTCTTTCCTTCCTAAGCTCAATATTGCCGCTAGCCATCTTTGAGACCTCGAATAAATCATCAATCAATACTTTTAAACGTTTAGACTTTCGGTCAATGATTTCAAGGTAGGCGGAGCGATCGTCTTCTGATGTCTCTCCTGATTTCAGCAGTTCCGTATACGTAATGATTGAAGTCAATGGTGTCCTTAAATCGTGGCTGACATTTGTAATCAGCTCGGTTTTAAGCCTTTCGCTTTTTGCCTGCTCACTAAGAGATGTTTTAACACCCTGCTTCAATACATTAATGTTTCCTGCGAGTGCAGCCAGAACACCTTTTCCTTTAATCGGCAAGTCCTGTCCCATGTGGCCCGATGCCAGATCATTTGTGGTCTTGGCAATCCGGTTGAAATAGCCAACACGTCTGATTAGTGCCATAACAAGCGGAACACCTGCAAAAGCCAAGACCATTACATAGAATAGTGCAAATAGCGGGTGGAAGACCATGACGACCATACCCATCCCCAATACAAAAATGATTCCTAGTACAACAAACAGCTGAGTACCTGTACTTCGATTTAAAAATGCTTCCTTCAGGCTGACTTTTAAGTTTCTAGCCGCTCTATAAACGAGACTCTTTTTCAAAACTGCCTTTGCGTTTTTCCAATTCTTAAATTCACCCGTAATATATTTCAGCTGCACAATTGTCAGACCGCAAAGAACCGATGCTCCAAGGAGCACAATAATCAATTCAATAACACGAGGAAGGATCTGGTAGGAGTCTATAAGAAAATCATTTACCAGAAAAAGGGCCAATATGCTGCCTATTACTGCAAACCCCAAAAAGATTATTCTTAAATCTATAGGCATTTTATTATATAAAGGCTCCCACCTCTTTATTTCAGCTGAAAGCGCCTTTGATTTTCTTCCGGCAATCAAAGCAGCGAGAAGGGCCAAAAGAGCGGAGCCGGCATAAACGAATAAAATAATCTGTTTTTGTTTGAAATGATTATTCTGATCAATAAACATATTTGAATCAGGAAGATTTTTAGCCAGGCCAATTTGTCCTTTAAAGTAGCCTGATTGCGATTCTACCAGCGCTTGATCAAGATCCTCGTATCCGGCCATTATAAAATTAAGGAAATAAGTTTTATCCATCTTGTAATCCGTATGAAAAAGCATCTCTTTTTTCATTGCTTCATCCGGAGATTCGTTTTTGGACAAAGTTAAATTGGTGTATACTTCACCAGTAGCAGTGTCCTCAAAATAATAAGTAAATGAATTCTCATAAAAATCGTACTGGTCCCGCAGCTGTTCTTTTTCCTTGAAAAATTGTTCTAGTTTTTCTTCTTTTTCTTTCACTACTTTGGGGCGTACGTGTTCATCACTCTCAAAGTTTTTTGTTATGTCCTCAATTTTTTTATTCATTTGATCCCTTATAGTTTTTGCCAAATCACTATTTTCAGCAGCCTCTGCCTCTTGAATCCTGGGTTCGTATTGAGCCTTAATATTATCAATCTGTGCAGGAAGGCTCCCAAATCTATAACGATGCTCTTCGATTTCCTCTTCCGTCACCTCAATCGCTTCTTTAGCTTTCTCGAGGGTAACGTTATTCAGTTCAAATATTTCCAGGTATCCGGCATACTGATCCAAATCACTTCTAAACTTAGCTGTATGAAAGTAGTCAGGGTTCGCATATTCCTGCCCATTTATAAGAACAGACAAAACGCCGCTCGCTCCGAAAGCGAATAAAATCATGATCATCGCAATGATGAATTTATTTTTCCATCTTGTATCCAATTCCCCATACCACCTTTAAATATCTCGGATTCTTCGGATCGATTTCAATCTTTTCACGAATTTTCCGGATATGAACTGCGACTGTATTTTCTGCGTTATAGCATGGTTCGTTCCATACCCGTTCATAAATTTCATTAATGGAAAAAACGCGTCCGGCATTTGTCATTAAGAGTTCCACAATTTTATATTCGATCGAGTCATTTTCACCGGCTCTCCATTAACAGTCACTTCTTTTGCTTCCTTATCCAGCATGAGACCATTCAAATCGATCACCTTTTTAACTCCTTCAAACGTTCCGAATGTCACATATCTTCTCAGCTGCGATTTCACACGCGCAACCAATTCCATAGGATTGAAAGGCTTGGTCACATAATCATCGGCCCCAACCTGCAGCCCCAGGATTTTATCTGTATCCTCTGTTTTGGCACTCAGAATAATAATCGGAATGTTTTTTTTCTCGCGAATTTTATATGTAGCAGAAATGCCATCCAGCTTTGGCATCATGACATCCAAAATGATCAGATGCACCTGGTGCTCATTCAATATCTCCAGAGCTTCGATTCCATCTTTCGCTTTCAATACGGTTATGCCTTCATTTTTAAGATAAATTTCAATGGCATCTCTTATCTCTTTTTCATCATCTACGACAAGTACATAATAGTTATCCATAATCCCCCTGCTTTCAAGGTGCTCTATTCATATTTTTATACTAAACGTAAAATCTTAACATTAATGTAATAGAAATCTTAAGAATTTCTTAAGATTGAATCTGCATTTCTTAAGTTTTACACCCCTTCTATTTTATAATGGGTGTAAATGGAAATATAGACTTGTAATTATAAGTCATAAAAAAGCACCATCCGCCAGCTGTCCTAGCTGGTGAATGGTGCAAAAAGTGATTTAGAAATGTCATTTCTTCGTGTAAAAATACTGCTCTCAATACGAACGGACGGGCGAAACAAGCTGAATATAAGACTCGTCGCTGACAGGCTTGATTATAACCGGCTTCATTGAGCCGCTGAAGCTTAAAAGAACATGCTCTTCCTGAATAGCTTTTAGGGCATCCATTAAAAAGTTCCCATCAAGTGATATGGACAGTTCCCGCTCGCCAGTGATTTCTAATAAAGGCTGTATTTCTTCCATTTTTCCAATGGCGGAGGAGACTGAAGATATTTTCAATGTTCCTTCTTTTATCTCCAAGAGGACATTGTTATTCTTCCATTCGAGGGCAAACAGGCATGCGCGGTCAATTCCCTTTAATAGTTTCTTTGCATCTAGTTTTATAACTGTTTTCGCTTCATTCGGGATGAGTCCAGTTACATCAGGATACTTCCCTTCAATAAGCCGTGAACAGAGCATGATTGATTTTGTTTTGAAAACTAAATAGCTCTCTGATGAGAAGATTTGTATTTCGCTTTCTTCCTGATGAGCAAATAGCTTTAAAAGTTCCTTAAGGCTGGAGCCTGGAACAATGAAAGACCCTTGGGATTCAGAAGCGACCCTTGTCTCCAGAAATGCTAATCGATGTGAGTCAGTTGCCGCACACGAAAAGTGATTTTCTTTAACAATCATATGCACTCCTGAGAGCACCGGCCTTGTATCATTCTTCGAAACTGCAAACACGGTCTGCTTTATTATTCCTGATAATTTTACAGAAGAAATTTGAATCCCGTGCGAATTTTCAAATTCAGGAAGTTTTGGATACTGTTCAGCTGGAAAACCATTTATGTATGTGATAATCTCATCTGATATGATTGTCACGTTATGCTTTTCATTGACTTTGATATGTATGTCACCCGGCAGCTTTTTAATTATCTCTGTCAGATATCTGGATGTTACTACAACACTGCCAGTCTTTACTATTTCCAGTACAGCCCCTTCATCAGCAGCAGGAATGACTTTTTCAATCACAATATCAGAGTTGCTTCCAGTGAGTCTTAAATGGTCCTCACATGCAGTCAGCTTTATCCCGGTTAAAATAGGAAAAGGTGTCTTAGCAGAAATTGCACTGCTTACTTCTCCAATGGCTTTATTAAAATATTCATTCTTAATTTTAAACTCCATTCATACCCCACCTAATTTTATCGATAGGGTATTCTTTCGACAAAATTCCTGAAAATTCCTTTTACCTTATCAGCTTAACTTTGTTTGAAATAGCTCCAAGGGATAAAGTTTATCAGCTTTTACGGCATGAAGGATTTGCCTTATGACTTTGGCATTGCGAAGTTCCTCGTCTTTAAAGCGATTAAGGTTTGACAGGTTCACCCACTTGCTATCGGCAATTTCCTCTTCCTGAACGTTTAAAAAGCCCCCACTTATTTGAGCAATGAAATGGAATAAGATGACCTGATGGTCCGTACTGCTGATAAAGTTATAGATACCAGTTGTATGGGTCAGGTTTACGTCCAAGCCCGTTTCTTCTTTAACTTCTCTGCAGGCAGCTTCAAGGATATCTTCCCCTTTTTCAACACGGCCGGACGGGAAATTCCATTTATTCTTTACAGTGGCTTTATTCTCTTTTATCATCAGTACTTTGCCTTCCTGTATAATTGATGTGCTGACAACAAGCACGATTTCGTTCTGTGTCATTCGGTATCTCTTCTTTCCTTTTAATTCACCCAATGCTGCGGTCTCTGTAAACCCTTTGGCAGCTTCGTATACATGTCCCCTTTTGCTGAATTAACCTGAGCCTGTGTAAGAAAAATACTTCCCATTAGATTGGCTCCGCTTAAATTTGCGTCCCTAAAGTCTGCACCAATAAGATCCGTATATCTCAAGTCAGCTTTGCGCAGGTCGGCAGCAATAAACAAGGAACCTCTTAAATTCGCTCCGCACAACACCTCACCACTTAATTTGGCTCCGATAAAATCTCTCCGGCCGCTATATTTTTTCGCGGATTTTTGATTCAATCCTGAGTTCTTCCTGACAAACTCACTGGCTTTTAGAAGCAGCTTATTAACTTCAACCCTATGTGCCTGGACATCAATAGCCATAATCAAACCCGGTTCCATATTAGTTAATTCCCCTGTTTTGTCCAAAATTTCTCTGACTTCACCATGAATAGGCATAGCGGCTTCCAAATATAGAATTTCTGTTAAGTAGAAAAGCATTTCATGAAGCTGATGCATAATGGGAAACACATCAAACATCTCTTTCTCAAGTCCGGGATGGCTGCGCCAGTCTCTATTCATAAAAGTGTTTTGAGATACTTTTTGGCCTGCTCCAAAGCATTCAAATGAAGTGCATCCTCTGAAGCCTTTTCCCCTGAGGTCTGCATGTATCTGACAGCGAAAATCAGCTTGCAGATTGGGACATGGTTTACCTGCTTCCTTATCAAAAGCAAAGTCAGCAGATTTTGCATAAGGCAATGCCACACAGCAAAGTCCAAAACATTTATCGCAATCAGGAATAAAATAATCCGTTAGTTTAGGCAAAACACCGCACTTCCTTTGCGTTAATAGTACAGGAAATATTTTAACAATATTTTGCATATGTTACTATTCTTGACTTTCCTGCTGGTAATGTTTATTCTTTCTGCAAATGGAAATTATTCTTACTATCTCAATAATTAGGAGTGACAGCATGTCCAGAAATAAATATAAAGAAAAGGCAATGAGTGCTGTAAGTAAGCTAAGGGCCAACATCAAAGGGAAATTTTATGAGATGGCAGATATTCCTTCGGTTTCTGTCAGACAGCTCTCAGAATTCATCCAGCAGCATCCCGATACGCAAATAACAAAGAAAGAACTCCTTGGTAACACCTACACTTTCTATCGTCTAAATGCGAATGATGACTTTCTGTATATGGAAACAATTAATGAACGGATTCTTCAATTGGATGGATTCTCACACGGAAAAAGATTTGTCTCTTATCGATCTTATCGGGATTCCCATAACTTGAATACTCCAATGAGGATAACGTAGTCAAGTGAGCTTCACATCAAGGGAAGCTCACCTATTTTTGATTGCTGCTGATTGGCTTATAAGATATTTTGACAGTTTAATAGTCTCTTCAATCCGATCATGCTTTCTTGTATACTGTCTATTTTCCTCACCTCTGCGAATATTGATGGCATCCACTATGATTGGGTGCCATTTTTCCGGCAAATGCTTTAAGGAGTACTCCCCGGCCCCTTGCTTAGAGATAATATCCTTCTCTCTCAATGTGTAATACTGTCGCAATATGCCGAGCACCGTCCATTCAACTTCTTTATCAATCTCAGAGTCGGCTATTTGTGTCATTTCATCAATCGATTCCTCGAATGTCTGGATTCGGTTTGCCCAATATGTATTCATGTTCTCATAAGTGTATGAAACCAAATCATTGTCATTTATCTCTATAACGGGAACAGCCCCATAAATGACAATACCCTTCTTTTTTAAAAGCCACCAGGTGACAGGATTGAGGAAATGCCCAAAATTCATTGTCCCGTTATTATAGAAGAAGCATTCACAAAGCGTTCCCAGGTCATTTTGAGTTAAATAAACCCCATCCATCTCAGGAAACTGATTTTTATCTGCTATTATCCTATGAATCTCCTCAGCCTTTTTCAATTCTAATTCAGTTAAACCGCTTTGTGTAACCGCAATAAAATCAATATCGCTAGATCCTTCCACAAAAGCATCCAGTGCAATCGATCCGTGCAAATAAAGGGCTGTAAGCTGATTGGGTATATATACATTTACTAAATCTATGTACTCATTTAATAGATCATCAACCACTATTGGTAGTTCTCTCATTTTACACTTCTCCCCTAACTTCTGATAGAAAAGCCTTTCACACATCATTTTCAAACACAGCAATCATCTTTTCTATATCGGTTTGCCCCATATTATGGAACCAGTATCGATAATATAAAGTTTACTAAAAAAATGAATTTTTTCAAAAAAAGTAACGTATTAAATAGAAGGTTAGGAATTTTGCATGATGCTGATATCCAACTTGTCATGAAAGCGAGGAAGAGGAATGACTGTGTTAGAAGTAAGAAATCTACAAAAATCCTTTGGCCAAATAAAGGCTGTCCAGGATATAAGTTTCTCGGTTAATGCCGGGGAAGTCTTCACTATTATCGGTCCAAACGGAGCTGGCAAAACGACTACACTGGAAATGATTGAGGGCCTTGTTTCACCCGATAACGGTGAGATCCATTTTGGGGACCTCGATTGGAATAAGCATGCAGTTTCAATAAAGAAGAAAATTGGCGTCCAGCCTCAGTCAAGTGCCATGTTTGATTTATTAACACCAGAAGAAAACCTGAACCTTTTTGCATCCTTTTACGACCATGCCCGACCAGCCAAAGAAATCCTGGAAATAGTCAATCTTACTGAGCACCGCAACAATCATGTAAAAAAACTTTCAGGCGGTCAGAGGCAGAGACTTGCCATTGGACTGGCGCTGATTAGTGACCCTGAAATCATTTTTCTGGATGAACCGACTACCGGCCTCGATCCACAGGCCCGAAGAAATATATGGGATATTATTCTCCATCTTAAGGAATTAGGCAAAACGACCATTTTAACGACTCACTACATGGAAGAAGCTGAAAAGTTAAGTGATCGTGTATGTATTGTGGATCAGGGGAATGTGATCACTCTGGACTCCCCTTCGTCACTCATAGAGAAGCTTACGGATGAACGGGAAATAAGGCTAAGTTTCCTTGATGGGGAAGAAGCAGCCAAGGACGCTGATAATTTCTTGAAGGATGCGGAATCCGTATCCAAAACGGAACGGGAAGGTGCAACTCTAAAAATATGGGCAGCAAGGCCTGAAGAAACCCTTTTGGACTTATTTAAGTTTACAAAAGAAAAATCATACCAGGTGGAACAGGTCTCCATACGGGAATTGAGCCTTGAAGATGTGTTTATTGCATTTACCGGCAAAGAATGGAGGGATTAAGATTAATACATTTCATCAATTTAAAATGATGTTTTTGGCTCAGCTGAAATTAACTCTTCGTGAAAAGCAGGCATGGTTTTGGGGCATCTTTTTCCCTGTTATTCTAATGGTTATCTTTATGGTCATCTTCAGCGGAAGCTCAGATGAAGAGTTCAAAACCGAAGTGGCTATTGTTGATCCAAGCCCGAATCCAGCTTCAGAGTTGATGCTTTCACAGATCAGCGGTCTTCCTGTTTTTGAAATCAAATCCGGAAAGCCTGTCACAAGGGATAAAGCAGAGGAATGGGTAAAAGATCAGGAAGTGGATGCGGCCATTATCCTGCCTGAGTCAACAGAAGCTTCCTCTGTTTTTCTTGTAATAAATAAAGAAAATGAACAGGGGGCCGCAGCCCAAGCAGTTTCAGGCATACTGGATAAGTTTGTCCAGCAGGCCAATTTAATGGCTGCAGGTGCTTCACCCAAATATGCCCTGCAATATGAATCTATAACATCAGGCACCAATGAATTGGATTATACAGATTTCCTTTTAACAGGCATGATTGCTTTATCCATTGCACAGGGCGGCATGTTTGGCATGGTTGATCTGGTGGAAATGCGCAGGAAAGGATTAATCAAAAGGCTTCGTATGACCCCGGCAAACATGGGGATCTTTGGGTTAAGTGATATGGTTATGAGACTGCTCTTTAGTATTGTACAGATCATCCTGCTCTCTTTAATAGGAGTCCTTGTATTTGGTGCTCATCTTTATATAAATCCTTTTACCCTAATTATAGTATTCCTGATCGGAGCTTTATCCTTTAATGCCCTAGGCTATTTCTTTTCTTCATTCAGCAAAACGACAGAGGCTTATATGGGGGTAGCCAATATCTGCAGCTTTCTCATGATGTTTTTAAGCGGAGTGTTCTTCCCTATTGAAACGATGCCAGAATGGATCCAGCCAATTTCCAGCATCCTGCCGCTAACCTATTTTGCTGAAGGCTTAAGGGAAAGCATGGTGTATGAAACGAGTATAGCCACTGGAGCACTGTGGGCAGGAATTGGCGTGATGGTGATATGGGGAGCCGTTACTTTTCTTTTGGGGTCCTTGCTTTATAAGAGAAAAGCGATTGCTGCTGACAGATAATGAAAAAGTGCTAGCTGATCGGGATGCTAGCACTTTTTGATATTTCATAGCCAACGGCCTTACAGGTTTCGCTTCAAAAATCCCTTAAAGATTCTCAAAAAATGTTTTTAATACATCGGCTCCGCCAATAAAAGTACCGATCGAGCTTCCTATATTAGAAAGTACAACAATTAGTAAAATACGCGTTACTTTATTGCGCCAGAATCCTTTTACAGTAAAAACATCCTCTGAAAGAGTTTCGAAATCACGGACATTTGGGCGGCGGACATATGCCTGTGCCAGACCAGCAAACCAGCCTGATGCCAATAGAGGGTTTAAGGAGGTTATTGGCGCTGCTACAAATGCTGTCAGAATCGTAAGAGGATGACCCAATGCAACCGCGGCTCCAAGGGCTGATAAAGATCCATGCCATAGAATCCAGCTAAAAGTCTGGGAAAGCCCTGCTGTTGGATTTGCAATGAACGTGTAGGCAATAATGGCAATAATCATAAAAGGAATACTCCAGCCAACAATCTTTGGAACTTTGGATTTCGGCGGGAGCTCAGTCAATTTGACCATGTCCTGTTCTTTTTTGATTTCCTCTTTGATCCCCGGTACATGGGCCGCTCCCAGCACAGCCACAATTTTTTCTCCAGGTGCTTCTTTAATTTTTTGGGCAAGGTATTGATCCCGCTCGTCAATTAATGGTTTTTTTAAGCGCGGGAAGCTTTCTGTAAATTCATTTAGAATCGCATTTATTGTATCCTGATTTTTCATTTTCTCAAGTTCTTCTTCAGTAATGGTATCTTTGCTGAAAATACTTGCAATCACCTGGCTGAGAAGCAATGACTTTCCTTTTAATCCAAGATTTCCCCAAATCCTTGCAAAAGTAATCTGGATATTGCGGTCAGCCAGAACAAGCTTTGCCCCCGTTTCCTTAGCTGATTCAATTCCCTGGATCATTTCCTGTCCAGCTTTGATGCCGAATTGGTCGGCCATACGGTTTTGAAAGGATGAAATCGCCAGATTCATTAAAAGCAGCGATGCCTTCTTCTCCTTGATCACCCGGATGATATCCATTTCCTTCCACTTGCTGCCTTCTGTAATCGATTGATATCTCTGCTCATCCAATTCCACACAAACAGAGTCAGGCTGCTCGGCTTCAATGACTTCTTTCACCTGATCTGCACTATGCTTTGAAACATGGGCTGTACCGATCAGTATGTATTCCTTGCCGTCTAAATGAATCCTCGTTATGTTTTCCTCTGACATAAATACCTTCCTTAGATCCAAATTCTATTATGTATACATAAAACTCAATTTATTGTTCATTATACCATGAACTGTTTTAAGAATGCCCAGGATAATTAACTGCAGGGGGGAATTTAACCCTAAATAGGAAAATAATCTATTAACCCCTAAACAGAACAAATGTTTTGATATAATATAAAAATGCATAAAAAAATGCAAATATCTCATAAAGGTGGAAATAATTATGAATGGCACAGCCCATGCAGCAATTGGAGCAGCAGCAGGATACGTGGTTGCGAACACTGTTCATGCCAGCCCATCCACAACTCTTTTATTGATCGGCCTCGGGAGCGTTTCAGGATTAATCCCTGATCTCGACATTGATGGAAAACTTCGCGACCGTTTAACACTATCACATGAAGTCGTTCGGACAGTTGCCCAAATCATCGGAATTTTAATGATCATTTATAGTTTCTATGAAGGCTCTCCCAAAGAGAAATGGCTGGGGATCGCAATAGGAATCGGTATGACAGCCATTTCAGCGAAAATCAGACAAAAGCATATGCTGACCATTACGGGAATTGGCGTCCTGGCAGGTGGCATCTCTTTGCAGGAACTTTGGCTGATATTATTTGGGATTTATATATTAATAGCTTCCTTCGTTTCCCACCGCAGTTATACTCATTCCATCCCGGGAGTTATTTTTTTCGGATTTATCGCTTCAAGATTTGAAACATCACTTGGCATAGAGGGTGTATTTTATACATGCCTTGCCGGTTATATAAGCCATTTGATAGCCGATTTAAAATTGCTTCCATTTAATAAAAGGGGAATAAAGCTATTTCTCCCGATTTCGTCGAAAGAAATCTAAGACAGACAGCCGCTCAGATTTTGAGCGGTTCGTTTTTGATAGGAATATACACTTCTGCATCCTCATCCTCATTTTCAATCGGATAATAAACTTCCAAAATGTAATTATCAAAGGAATCCTGCTGATGCCCTTGCTCACTGATCCAATTGTTAAGCCGCACATACAGATCGCCCATCTCAAGCGCCTTTCCTCTGATCGTTGCATACTTATGCTGTACCTCTATATATTTCATCCCATCTGGAAGCGTATCAGCTTTTTCATGAACTAAGTATCCGACGAAAAATATTCCCTCTAAATGGTCTTCCCCTCTCTTAGGTTCATAAATGGACACTTCAAGTCCGCTGCTGTTTTGTACAAGATGCCCCTGCTTCAAGAAATCCCGAGCTGTTTCAGGGACCAAATGGGCATAGTCCTTAAAAAGCCCCTTGTTCTTTATGACAACTGTCTTAAACTCCTTCGAAACAACTTTGCACATTAGAAATCCCTCCAAACTTTTATTTATATGAATTTCTCTAAGCATTGGGAAATTCCTCCTTTGATCTGTTTTTCCATTGAATAGATCAAGAAAGACGCGCCTCAAGAGACGCGTCTTCCTTACTTACCTTTAAATGACAACCCATTGTCTGCCATTGCCTTACGAAGTTTTCCCATGGCATTCGGGCCCATTCCGTGAAGGTCCAGCAATTCTGCTTCAGTGGCACCGGCTAACTGTTCCAGTGTAAAATAGCCTGCCCCTTCGAGTGCACGCTTTGCTGGTTTTGCCAGCTTTTCAGGGAAGCCGCTCCCCTCCAGATTATTTTCAGACATGGGGTCTCTCCTTTTAGATCATTAATATTTCGCGAATATCTTCTTCCGTTAAGCTTCCGGCAGCACTTTCATTCGAATCGATGATTTCTTCAATTAAGTTTTTCTTTTTATCCTGAAGTTCATTCATCTTCTCTTCGATGGTGCCCCTCGACAGTAATTTAATGACCTGGACGGTATTCTTCTGCCCCATGCGGTGAGCCCTGTCGGCTGCCTGTTCCTCAACTGCTGGATTCCACCACAAATCATATAAGATGACCGTATCTGCGCCAGTCAGATTAAGTCCTGTGCCGCCTGCCTTCAATGAAATGAGGAAGAAATCCCGCTCTCCCTCATTAAATTGGCGGCAGATTTCGACCCTTTCCCCTGAAGGAGTCTGCCCATCCAGATAAAAAAACGGCAGCCCCAGAAGGGCAAGTTCTTTTCCAATAAGATCAAGCATTTTGGTAAACTGCGAAAATATAAGCACCCTTCTGCCAGATAATCTCGATTCTTCTATAATTCTCTTGAGCTGTTCAAATTTTGCCGAACTCCCTTTGTATCCATCCACAAATAAAGCAGGGTGGCAGCAAATCTGCCGGAGGCGCGTTAAACCAGCAAGGATTTTTATGCGGTTCTTTCTAATTGTGTCTTTATTTAAATGCTTTAAGGTATCTTCTCTTAGTTTTGCCAGATACGCTGCATACAGCTTCTTCTGATCCGGCATCAATTCAGCCGAATCGATCAGCTCCATTTTTTCAGGAAGCTCTGAAAGAACATCTTCCTTCAGTCTCCTGAGCATGAATGGACGAACCCTTCTCGCAATCGCCTTTTTCGTCAAATTTCCGTAACCCTTTAAGCCGCCAAACAATTCAGGGAAGACGACATGAAAAATAGACCACAGCTCTTCCGCAGAATTTTCAACGGGTGTGCCTGTTAAAGCAAATCGATATTTGGCCTTAATTTTCTTTACTGCTCTCGCTGTTTGCGTGGCCGGATTTTTAAATGCCTGTGCTTCATCGAAAATAACCATGTGAAATTCCTGCATCTCATACCATTTTATATCTTTAAGCACCAGCGGATAGGAAGAAATCACAACATCAATTCCAGATAAATTTTTGTGAAGCTCAGCCCGTTCATTTTGATTTCCGTCGATGACAATCGCCTGGATGTCCGGTGTGAATTTCATCAGTTCGCTTAACCAATTATAGGTTAAGGATGATGGGCACACAATCAGTGCCGGACCAGAATATTTGCGAATATCCTTAATTTCAGACTGGATAAACGCAATGCTTTGCAGTGTCTTCCCCAGTCCCATATCATCCGCCAAAATACCGCCAAATCCATAATGCGCCATTGTCTTTAACCATTTAAAGCCGTTTTTCTGGTAATCCCTCAGAATAGGATCCAGGATTTTCGGCACAGGAATCTGGAGGAAGGATGGATTTTCAAGCGCTCCTAAAAACTCCCGGAAGGAATTTTCATGCCGGAACAGCTCCTGATCCCCAACTGACTCCAGTATTCTAAGACCTGATATAATCGGCATGTTCAATCCGCTCTCCAGATCCTCAGACTGTTCAGGTACAGCTTTCAGGAAACGCTGGATTTCCTCAAATTCTCTTGTTTCCAATGAAAGGAGCGCGCCATTTTTCAGGCGATAGAATTTCCGTTTTTCCTCAAGTGCAAATAATACATCCCGGATTTCCTGATCAGCTATGCCGGTCAATTCAAATTTGAATTCCAGCCAATTTGTCCGCTCTTTTTTCATTTTAATCCGGATCTGCGGTTTCGCATTTTCCCTGAATATACGATTTCTGACAGCTGTAGTGGCATATATTTGCACCAGTTTTTGCAGTTTAGGTACAACATGATAAAGGAATTCATATTCGAGCTCTTCATTTTGCAGGAAATAGCCGCCATCTGTCTTTGCAAATGAACTGTCCTCCATAAACTGAAGAATCTCGTCTTCTAATTCCACATCTCTAATAATCCGAGTGCCGCCCTTCGGCTCTCTGCTCTCCAGCGGATTGATCACGATATTTTCATAATGAAATTCAATTCCTGCCAGAAGCCGGTTCCGCAAACGATCTAAGTATAGCTTGGCAGTCAATGGTATTTTCAAAAGCCTTTGAGACATGTCCTCAGAAATATGGACATCCCCCAGTTTTCTCAAACTTGGGACCACTTTTTCCAGAAACAGTTCCATTTGTTCAGCAGCAATCGGAATCTGGTTTTTCCCGGCTGACTCCAGCATTTGTGTGAGATCATACAAACGCTGGCAGTCTTCTTTCTTGAGTGTGATTAATTTTCCGCCGGATAGGATAGCACTATAAGAATCCAGAATCAGCATTCGATCCAGGCCTTTTACATTTAAAAAGCATGTATCTTTAATTTCGGTAAGTTCAAATTTTAAAGGCAGCCGATCCTTCGAAAAAGCCATCTGTCCAAATGTTTTTCCGGTTATCTCTAGCTTTACTTTTTCTGCGAGCGTCAAGCTGGGCTTCAGCCGTTCCCACGAAGATGGAGGTATTAAAAGCATATGCTTGCTCGCAGTATAATCGAAATCATCCATTAAGGCATTTATATAAATTGATTCATCATGTATAACCTGTATCAGCTGCTGAAGGACTGCATCAGCTTCTGGGGGAAAACAATGCAGAATAGGATCATAGGAAAAAGATAATGATAATAAGCTTGGTTTCCCCCCTTTGACTGAGTGAAGAAATTGCCGGATATCAAGAACAGCGATCTGGCCAATGGAACATTTTATGGCGAATAAATAATGCCCTTTACCCAAATGAACAGGCACACATGTGAATTCTGGGTGGAGCACTTGCCTGTTTTCAAAATGAAGCTGGTGTCCGCTTGACCTTCTTGGCTGTTCACTGAAAAGTGTCATTAGCCCATCTGTTAAGGCATGTTCACGGGAAACTTCAAGGCTGCCTGCTGTATCCTTTATCAATGGCGTACTGTCCTGCTGCAGTTCATATATTGTCAGAAGGACAGCCGCTGCATGCTGGCATTCTTTGTTAAATGAAGCTAGCTTGGGACAGCTGCACGTCGTCTTAAAGCTATCTCCTGATGTTTTCTCAACCGTAACATAAAAATCTTCACCAGCAGCCACTGTTGCTTCACATATCTTTTCATTGTATTTATTTATCGTTACCTTTTTATTCCGGAAAAAAGCGTCCCCTCTTTTGAAGGAGACAGTGCCGCACATTTCTTTTATCAATTTGTGAGTCAATTTAATATCCACAAACGTTCTCCTTCCGGGAATAATCATACCCAAATTGTATCATAGTCATCTGCCTTAAATCATTTCATATAACACAAAAAAAGGGGAGCTATCCCCCTTTTTAGGTTATCAATATTACATAAGGTTTGTTTAAACTATTATTTAAGTTCCCCTTCCAGCCTGGTAATCCACTTATAAAATTTCACCATTAAAAAAAGCAGCAGTGGATCTAGCAAAGCTGCATGCCACAATCTCCACCAGCCATAATTAAAATATCCCCAAGGCTCAGGCAATAAGGCAATGACTTCATATAGCAAAATGGCAATTGCCCAAAAAATGATATAAGAAAAACGTTTTATGAGATCTCCTTTAAAAGGATACCAATTCAGAAACATCATATTTACCGGGGGCACCAGGACAATATGTGCCAATAGCCCTGACCAGTTTGGCTCCTTGTCAAAATACCAATATCCCCAATATTTAAACTCAATCATAACATCGAACACCAGCTGAGCGGATATTGTGAATGTCCATATATGTAAAATTTGATTTTTCGTCAGACGCCTGTTAGATGTAAATGCAATGAAATTAAAAAGAATGGTGGCTATCAGCAGTCCAATCATCAGCAGAATCCTTTTTATTTGTTAATGTCTCTTAGAAGGCTTTTATTATTCATGATTTGGAAACATTTTGGAAGAGCTAACCATTTCTGCTAAATTGAATTCCAGCCACTCATCCGGAGATAAAAAATGGCATAGTCCTGAAAATAAGAACTACACCCTTTATCAGTTTATTTTTCTCTTAAGGCTGTTTCTCCAACGCTAATTTAATGCCAAAGCCCATTAAAACCACACCAGAAACTCCTTGAATCACATTATTCACAGAAGGTTTTTTCAGCCAGGCCCTTAAGAAGTCGATCAAATAAACATAGAAGATAAACCAAATAATCGTTATAAGGATATAGATCAAACCCATCGTAAGAAATTGAGTAAAGTGGTTCCCACCTGCACTTAAAAATTGCGGGAAAAACGTTAAAAAGAAAACAGCTACTTTTGGATTGGATACACAGGTGAAAAACCCTTGAAGGAAATGCGATTTACTTTTCTTATGCTTTTTCTCCATACCAGTTTGCTCTTGTTTTATCGTTAGAGACTTTAACGAAGTGATGCCCAAATAAATTAGATATATCGCACCAGCATATTTAATAAAAGAAAAAATGTAAGCAGACTTTACAATTAGAGCCGATAAGCCAAATACAACGGCCATTGTATGGACCAAAAGTCCAGCAACAGATCCGAACATCGTTTTAATGCCGCTTTTTTTACCGCTTGAAATCGTGTTTTGGATCAGGATTCCAGTATCAGGTCCTGGCAAAATGACGAGCAGAAACGACATAAACAGGAATAATAGAAAATTCTCCATACGTCACCTCATGAATTTTTAAAAATATTATATCAGCTTTCCAATAAAAAAAGAGCAGTTTCCGAGAGGAAAATCTGCTCTTTTGATTTTATGCTCTTACTTTTTCTAATCTTTCTTCCACTTCTGCTTCTGGAAGTCCGTGTTCAGCAACATAACGGTTTCTTGGATGTGTGCGGCATTCATCAGAACAGCTGCGCATATATTTATGCTCGTTTTCTTCAGAGCAGAGAATCTTTTTATTGCATGCAGGATTTGCACAGTTTACATAGCGTTCACAAGGCTCACCAGTGAAGTAGTCTTTGCCTACGATAACATGCTCCTTCTGGTTAACTGGAACACCGATGCGATCATCGAATACATAAAGCTGGCCGTCCCAGAGTTCTCCCTTCACTTCAGGATCTTTTCCATAAGTGACAATACCTCCGTGAAGCTGGGCTACATCTTCAAATCCTTCTTTTACAAGCCAGCCGGAGAATTTTTCACAGCGGATGCCTCCTGTGCAATACGTAATGATCTTTTTATCTCCAAGCAATTCTTTATTTTCACGGACCCAATCGGGCAGATCGCGGAAGTTTTTGATATCCGGCCTGATCGCCCCTCTAAAGTGGCCAAGATCATACTCATAATCATTTCGTGCATCTAACACAATTGTGTCTTCATCCTGAAGTCTTTCGAAGAATTCTTTTGGCTCCAGGTATTTGCCTGTGAGCTCGTTCGGATTCACATCGTCTTCAAGGCGAAGAGTTACAAGCTCCGGACGTGCACGAACTTTCATTTTAGGAAATGCATGTCCATCTGCTTCATCTATTTTGAAAACCATCTCCGCAAATCGCGGATCCTGCTTCATTACTTCCATATAGCGTTCTGTCTGTTCCACTGGTCCGGAAACAGTCCCATTTATGCCTTCATTCGCAACAAGAATGCGCCCCTTAAGGCCCAGCTCTTTGCAAAAAACATTATGTTCATTTGCGAACTCCTCAGGGTCCTCAATCGGAACATACATGTAATAAAGTAAAATTCTGTACGGTTTTTGACTCATTTGTATTTCCACCTATCACTTAATATTTGCAAGATATATCTGTTAATAGGTTAAAACATATATACTTACCTAGATAAGTATAACAGATGATGTCAAGTTTCAAAATTTTAGCGGTACGAAATATTAAATAAGATTAATTCAATTCCCATGTAAACCACTTTCCGTGCCCCTCTGTTTGGCCGACCAATTTCTTATGCTCTTTGGAATCCAAATAATAATCAAGCTGCAGATTCCTGTCATGGATATTGTTATAAATATGAAAAGTATCCCTGTTTTGTCCACTTGCTTTTATTATCGAAAGCAGATTCTCTTTTACTTTTGCAGGCATCTGATTCGCCACATGTGTGTGGAAAACACAGATTGAATGTTTTTCAGGTATATCTTCAATTAGCTTTGGCAAAAGTTCTACACCATTTCCTTCAATCAGGCTGATTGGATTCTCTTTAACACATTGGGCAGCTTTTTCAAATAAAGTTCTTCTCTCCTGATGTTCTGGCCAGATAAGTGATTTCAGCCACAGGTAATCTTCCATATTATTCAGGTCATTTATATACAGATCAACACCAACTCTTGAAGCAACCGGCGGCATTCCTTCCGGAAAAAGCGGAACATGGTCTCCTTTAATTTCAGAAGATAAATGAACATTCGAATTTGGATTCCCAAATGTTTCTCCTGTTCCATATGAGTAGCTGTATTTATCCCAAAGAAGCTGCAGGCCCGCGCTTGTCCCTATTTCAATCAATGCCAGGGGCTTATCGGTTTGCTGAAAAATATAGGAAAATACCGGGTATAAGTAAGCACAGCGCCTTACTTCATTCGTCTGGACTATTTTTTCCTTTAATATCTCTTTAATTTCTTGTGAATTTATCCTGCAGAAATCTTTAAAGCTTTGGAAAGACTCATGCGGGTTTCTTGGATTCTCCACTAAACTTGGATAGAATTCCTTAAGATCATGCTCTTTCCCTTTTAACAGCAGGTAATGAATTGCCCCAAGAAATAAATTCGGCACAGGCTGGCCGTCTCTCGCTTCAGATGCCAAAACCAGCAATTTATTATCCTCCGCAATCTTATAAGATAAGAATTCATAAAGATTGCTGGATCCCTGACATTCATATTGTCCAAATGCTTTGAATCTCGATGATTGATTATGTTTTAACATTCTCCATCGCCTCCGTTATGAAATTTAAGTATGAACCCCCAAAAAATTCATATATTTTTTTCCTTTATGGATAATTTAATTAACATGGAGGTGAAGACCATGCGTGAACAAGAATATCCAAACGTAAAACTTGGCGGCAAAAAGGTACACGAAAAAGGAAATGGCGGAGACCAGGTCCGCGGACATGAAGAGGAAAACAAAAACGGCACATTTAATACAAACCCTAAATCAGAAATAAAATGAAATAACGGGACACCCTCATAGTGGATAGAGGGTGTCTTTTGCAGCTATGTAATGATGTGCTGCTGTTTTATAATTAGATTTTTTTCATCTCCATTGGGTACACATCCAGTGTGTGTTCTTCGATGAAATCTATATTTCTTTTATTTTTAACATATTCCAAGATGTGATCTTTCATATTTGGATACAACACGATATTCTGCAGCTCAGAAAGCGGCACCCACCTAACTCCTGTCTGGTTTGGATCCGGGGCAGATGGCATTTTAGGCAATGAGCCTTCTCTTAAGTGACATTCAAACATTAAGCCCAGTGAATGGATTTGCCCATACCTAAATTCATTTAAGTGAGGGGCATATTCATAGACAAATGCCAATGGGCCGACCATCACATCCACAGATGCCTCTTCTTTCGCTTCCCTTTTCACTGCATCGATTATAGATTCTTTGGGTTCAACCCCTCCTGCAGGCAAATTGTAATGGCAGCCTCTTTCATCATGGAACTCAATCAACAGGATCGAATTATCTTCTATAATAACTGCTCCTGCTCTGACTCTAATATGATATGTCATTGGGTCACATCCGCCTTTTCTTCTATAGCTTTCTGCATTTAATAATAACAGCTGCAGGAATTGCTTTTGTTTTTTCATAGGAATACCATTTATTAGCATGCCGCTGAATATCTTCCTCAGTCAGGCTGACATCTTCGATTACTTTTTCAATCGCAAACCCGTTTTCAATTAATAGATTGATATATGTACTTAATTTATATTGCTGCATAATGGCAGGCTGGTTCCAGGCTATGTGCTGATAGGCACCTTCCTCATGATAGGATTTATCCATAATTAATGCTCCATTTTCAGCCTTAATCCGGTTATACATTGGATGTTCCCAGCTAAAAATAAACACCCCGCCTGATTTAAGATAGTGATGAACGTTCTTCAGCGTCTTGTCTAAATTGGTGGTCCATCCAATTGCATAGATGGAAAAAACGACATCGAAATAATCAGCAGGGATTCCCGGGTTTTGTTCCATCGGAGATTCAAACAGCATTACTGGTGAAGAAGAATTTACTAGAAGTGCCTTTGCGGATTCGATTTGCTTGGAAGACAGGTCCAGCCCCCATATTTCACCTGCCCCGCGCTGATCCAAGTATTTAAGTGAATGCCCGCTTCCGCACCCAATCTCAAGCATCTTTAAACTGCGTACATCCCCAAACAAATGAAGATCATCTTCAGTTGGCGCCAGCGGTCCGTATTCAGGAAGCGGATTACGCCCATAAAACCTTTCAGCCGCTTGGTCCCAGCTTTTTTTATTTATCTTTAATGTTTCATTGGTCATAAGAAAACTCCTTTATACAGAAAAATAGTAAACTTCTTCCTCTCCCCAAATCTCTCCTGAGGGGGAAAAGCTAAAGTTTTTATACAGATTCCTTGCGTAGTGGTTATCTTTATGAACAGTTAAGCGGATCTCCTCGCATTTTGAAAATTTAGTTTTTATCCAGCTGATCATCTCGGCTAATGCTGCCCGGCCATAACCCATACCCTGATATTTTTCGTCAATAAAAAAACCATTTATCCAATACATGTTAACCGTACCCGGTTCGTAGGCATACATGATAAAACCGACCATTTTATCATTGTCATATATTGAAAATGGGATATACTCTACTTCATCCCCATCTGGTTTTATATACACCTTTGCAAGTGATACAGCTGATGAAGGAACGAAATCACGCTGCGATTCTTTTACCTTCAACTTAATGGCTTCTTCCCAATTGTCTCTTGTGACGGGTTCTAATTGAATGTTCATTCTGCAGCCCTCCATCTTTTCTTAGCGGATCCACTCGACACCCCAAAACAACTCCCATTGCAATACCTAATGCCCAATTTTTAAAGATCATGCCAAAAACTACTCCAAGCGCCAGGCCAAATGCCATTCTGCTGCCTGAAAAACTCCAAGACTTCTTGCTCAGAATTTTAACCGCCTCTTTATGTTTTGCCTTATATACGATCCAAAAGAACATTAGTTTCATATTTTTGGAAACGGACTGTGGTTAACTCATCACCTATTAGTTTCCAGCTGTCTCTTGAGCACCCGGATTTGTCCGCGATGGCTAATTTCTTTTAGAACCTTGCAAGCTCCAATCCTATAAATGTTCAGGAAAAAGACTGCCGGGAAGGCAGTCTAGGGAAAATATATTATCGTAATGCATGTTCAGATTCTATTCTGCATTCTAAGCAACTGGCAATGCGAGTTCTCTAAACCTATCAACTGCTTTTTGGATATCTGCTTCAAAGCCTAGATCGTTCATTGTTTCGCCGATCAGCACAATTGCTTTTTCAAGCATTTCTTCAGTCGTATTCCCCATATGACCGATTCGGAATGCTTTTCCGGCAAGGTGAGCCAGCGCTCCGGCAACAATGACACCTTTTTTCGCCAGGGATGCACGAAATTCAGCATCATCCACTCCTTCCCGGTAAAGGATGCAGCTGAGAGTTGCTGCTGCGGCCTCTTCATCGGCAATTGCCTTCATTCCATATTCAGCAAGTGCAGCGCGGACAGCTTTGCCGTATGCTTCATGGCGCTTATAGCGATTGTCCATTCCTTCAGCCAAAACCAGTTTCATGCCTTCATCATAGGCATATATTAGATTTACAGGTGGCGTAGCGAAGTATTTCTGCGGATCGTGCATGATAGGAATCCAGTTATAGATATCGCAATAGTAGGCAGGGACCCGCTTCATTTGTTCACGGGCAGACAATGCTGTTCCATTGAATGCAACAACAGCGAGTCCTGGCGGAACACCGATCGCTTTCTGAGAGCCTGTCAAAACGACATCAATTTTCCCCTCGCCATATGATTTGCTCATATCCTCTTCCATTGCCGCCGTAGCACAGACCCCATCCAATATAACAAGAGCCCCGTGCTTCTTAATAATTGGCACAAGCTTATCTAAGTCAGCCGCAACACCTGTTGACGTATCGGCATGGGTTATCGTCACAGCTTTATAGGAATTAGTCGAAAGTTTTTCCTCAACAACTGCTGGGTCCACCTGCTTTCCCCATTCCGACTGAATAATATCTGTCTCAATCCCAAAAGACTTTGCTAAGTGTATAAAACGATCACCGAAGAAGCCCTGGCTGATGATCAAAAGCTTCTCACCAGCTGAAACGGTGTTGACTAGAGCCATTTCCATTGCAATCGTCCCGGAACCAGAAATCACAAATACTTCTCCATCCGTCTTCAGCATCTCCCTAGTCTTTTCAATCGCACTCTTATAAATAGCTGCAAATCTTGGATCCGTATGCCCCCTTGTCTCCTGTGCTATCGCATCATAAATTGAATCCACGACTGGCGTCGGCCCTGGAATCAAAAGCATTTCCTTGTTTGCCATGAATATTCCTCCTTTAATTGGTTTATAGATATCTAAATGTTTCGACACTTGCTATCAAATACCTCTTTATTTACCTTTTGATTGGTGCTCTCTTCAGGGAAAATTAGTGTATATGTTCTATTTTTATTAGCTCCGGTTTGCGGAAGATTGAGGGATTGGAGGAGTCTGGTTGCGGTATAGGAAGATGAAACATGCAGAAAATTTCTGAGTTCTTTATTCGTGATGGCAGTCCCAAGCAGAAGACTGTAGTCATGTAATGCTTTCATATGTGCTTCTTTGCTGGTTATCTTACATTTAGGACATCTCCAGGTGCGACTTACTCTTTCGAGAGGCAGAAAGCTGCAGGCAGGGCAGAATGCACCTGTTAAAATATCAGATTGATTTATTTGGAATCTTGAAAGTATTGAGCTTTCCTGCTCTGTATTCTGCTTTTTTAATAAGCGAATGATCTTTTTAAGGAGTTTATCACTGATTTCTTTCTTAATGGAATTTTCTATTTGCTCAATTTTTATAGGAAGAGTATTTCGGTGTATAACTTTACGGCTGAGGTCAATATGTGGAGGTATAATTTTAATTCCTGTATGCGGATTACTTATGACCACAAAAGAATAGACCGGTAAATTTTCAATACTGACATTGGCATTAAACCACCTTCTAAGTTGCGATGACTGTCTATTTACCTGAATTAAAGGACAAGGAAAAACTTGCTCTTTTCCATTCTTAATACGAATTAATTGATTATATACTGTATCAAAATGCAGTATGCCTGTTATATTTTTCACCTCAAGTATTAGTGCAAACTTTTTTGTAAGTATAAGAGTATCGATTTGGAAAAAACGATCATTATCTGGCAAGCGGAGATCATGAAGTATAAAAAACTCTTTATTATCTAGAAAATCAAGAGGAAAATCCAATGAAGCTTCTCCTTTATAACCTGCAATTCTTCTATTCAGTTCTTCTTCAATGAGAGGGATTTTGGGATGGTTAGATGGAAGCCTGTGAAGGAGAGCTTCTGTTTTACGGATTAAAAGAGGGATTTTTCGTTCTTTGAGGATCATTATTTCACTCCATTTCTTATTTTTATACTTATATTCTACAATCTGCACTGATTTCCTCTAAGAAAAACACCGAAGATAATGTTTATGTGCGGATAGCCAAAATTTATGTACGGATAAACTATTTTGTGTGCGGATAGCCAGAAAATATGTGCGGATAGAAATATTTACGTGGGTTCATCTCTGGCACACAAAGAAAAAAAGACAGGGCAGCCGCCCCATCTTTCTCCAGCTCAATCATGAAAATTAGTCCCGTCCGTTGTCGCTTCAATAATTCCAGCACGGATAACGAAGTCGCCAAAGTGCTCGCCATCCAAGCGTTCACGGGCGTAGCGCGGCAGGATGACGCGCAGCTCGTTCAGGATTTCTTCTTCGCCAATGTTTTCGCGGTACATTTTACTTAGACGGCTGCCGTCAAAGGCTGCACCGAGGTACATATTGTATTTGCCGACCGCTTTACCGATAAAGCCGATTTCGCCGAGTGCGTGGCGGGCACAGCCGTTCGGGCAGCCGGTCATGCGGATGGTGATTTCTTCGTTCCGCAAACCAGCTTCGTCCACAATCTCATCTATTTTATCAACTAATACAGGAAGATAGCGTTCTGCTTCAGCCATCGCCAGGCCGCATGTCGGCAATGCCACACAAGCCATGGATCCTCGGCGCAATGCACTGTAACGGCTTCCGTCTGTTAAGCCATACTCTTTAATCAGCGCCTCGATCTTTGCCTTATCTTTTGTAGCTACGCTGCCGATGAACAGGTTCTGATTTGCAGTCAGTCTGAAGTCACCTTTATGAACTTTTGCAATCTCCCGCAAAGCTGTTTTCAGTTTATAGCCTTCAAAGTCAGCTACGCGGCCGCCTTCTATGAACATCGTAAAATGCCATTTTCCGCGGACACCTTTTACCCATCCGTAGCGGTCTCCGTTAGAATCAAACCTAAATCTGCGGGCTTCTTCCAGCTTCCAGCCTAAACGGTTCTCCAGTTCTTCTATAACTGTCTCTAAGCCAAGGCGGTCAACCGTATATTTAAAACGGGCATTTTTCCGGGCTGAGCGGTTGCCGTAATCGCGCTGAATTGTAATAACCTTCTCAGCGACTTCGTAAATCTTATCTGGTGCCACAAAGCCAATTACCTTCGAAACCTGCGGGTATGTCGCTTTGTCTCCATGGGAGAAGCCCATTCCGCCGCCGATTGCCACGTTAAAGCCTGCAAGCTTGCCGTTTTCAACAATAGCAATGAATCCGAGGTCCTGGGAAAAGACATCAATATCATTGGAAGGCGGTACAGCAATCCCTATTTTAAATTTCCGAGGCAAATATAGCGGGCCATACATTGGCTCAACCTCTTCATCTGCTTCTGGAGAGCCGGCTACTTTTTCTTCATCCAGCCAGATTTCATGATATGCACGAGTGCGAGGCAGGAGATCGTCACTTAGCATTTTCGCCAGCTCATACACTTCTGAATGAATTTCAGATTGATCGGGATTGGATATGCACATCACATTACGGTTTACATCGCCGCATGCCGCAATCGTATCAAGCATGGTCTCATGGATTGCCTGGATTGTCTTTTTCATATTCCATTTTAATATTCCATGCATTTGGAAAGTTTGACGAGTAGTCAGCTTTAATGTGCCATTTCCATATTTCTCAGCCAAATCATCTATGACAAGCCATTGTTTTGGCGTTGCGACGCCCCCCGGAAGACGCAGGCGAAGCATAAACTGGTAGGCAGGCTCAAGCTTCTGCTTCTGCCGTTCATTCCGCAAATCCCGGTCATCCTGGAGATAGCTGCCGTGATGTTTCATTAATCTGTTATCATCCTCCGGAATTCCGGCGCTTATGCGGTCCTGCATGACTTCCGCAAGTGTTCCCCGCAAATAGTTGCTCCGCTCCTTAATTCCCTCAACATCACTCGGAGGGCCATCCGGTGCTTTTAAATTTGGGTTTACCATGCTGAAAAACTCCTTTCCTTCCAAATCAATATACGTCGCGCTGGTAGCGTTTATTTTTCTGCATGTCGGCAAGGTATTCTGATGCCTGATCACGGTTCATACCGCCTTCTTTTTCAATAATTTCTATAAGTGTATTATGGACATCATGTGCCATGTTTTTCTCATCACCGCAGATGTATACGGATGCCCCATCTTGCAGCCACTGAAATAGCTCCCTGCTGTTTTCCTGCATTCTGTGCTGAACATACACCTTTTCATCATCATCTCGGGAAAAAGCGACATCCAGCTTCGACAAGACGCCATCCTTGAGCCACTTTTGCCATTCGGTCTGATAAAGAAAGTCAGTCACGAAATGCTGGTCGCCAAAGAACAGCCATGATTTCCCTTCAGCACCGCTTTCTTCACGCTCCTGCATGAATGAACGGAACGGGGCAATTCCGGTTCCCGGCCCTACCATAATGATTGGTGTGTCAGGACTTTCCGGCAGTTTAAAGTTTTCATTGTGCTGAATAAATACCGGCAGCATGTCGCCAGGCTGAAGACGTTCTGCACATAAAATGGAGCAGACACCTTTGCGTTCACGGCCATGTGCATCATAGCGGACCGCACCTATTGTTAAGTGTACTTCATCCGAATTCGCTTCAAAACTGCTTGAAATGGAATAAAGGCGCGCCGGCATTTTCCGCAAAATAGAGACAAACTCCTGTGCCGAACTGTTCCATGGCTTAAAGTCACGGACTAAATCAATTAAATCCCGTCCGTCAATATAAGATTTTAATTGATTGCTATCCATCACAAGCTGGCGCAAGTCTCCATTTCCTGAAAGCATCGCAGCCTTTTCAACAAGCGGTTTGGTCAGTACAGTAATCTCAAAGTGAGTTGTAAGCGCTTGTTTTAGCGTAACCGTTTCTTCTTTCACTCTGACTGCTTCCTCAGGATCCCAATTCATCTCAGCTAAAAGCAAATCTACCAATTCTGGATCGTTCTCAGGGTATATCCCAAGGCTGTCACCTGGCTGATAGGTCAGTCCGGAACCTTCAAGTGAAAGTTCAAGATGGCGTGTTTCTTTATTGGAGCCGCGTCCATTGAGATTAATGTTCTCGAGTACTTCTGCACGAAAAGGATTGGACCGGGAATAAACTGACTCGGCAGAAAGACTAACTGAAACTGGAGACGCAGGTGAAGGAGCGCTGCTTTCCCCTGCGCTCAATCCGGCTAAAACTGCTTCCATCCACTCTGCTGCAGGCTCATCGAAATCAAGATCACAGTCCATTCTCGGTGTAATTCTTGTTCCGCCAAGCTCCTCCAAACGTTTATCGAAATCTTTTCCAGTTTGGCAGAAAAATTCATATGAGCTGTCGCCAAGTGCCAGAACTGAGAATCGGAAGTCTTCCAGTTTTGGCGCCCTTTTCCCATGGACAAATTCATGGAATGTCAAAGCATTATCAGGCGGATCTCCCTCACCATGAGTACTTACGACAATTAACAGACTTTTGACCTTTTTAAGATTATTGGGCTTAAAATCGCTCATTGCCGAAACTGTAACTTGAAAGCCTCTCTTCTCAAGTGTTTTTCCAGCTTTTTTTGCCAGATTTTGAGCATTCCCAGTTTGCGATCCAAATAAAATGGTCACTTCTCTTGGAATTGTCGGCGACGGAACTGCTGCAGGACGCTCTTCGACAGCGGGTGCAGCCTGCAATGATGAAGATTGTATTGCCGCAAGATATCCGCTCAGCCAGAGGGTTTGTGTTTCTGTCAGAGTCGGAAGAAGACGATTAAGGAGCTCTGCCTGCTCCTGATTAAACGGACTGTTCATTACCTGAAGTTGCAACATTATCCACCTCGCAAACCAGCAGAATATGGCTGGTTTATTATTATTTCTTTAAATTTCCTCTTTTCCTATAAAAAAAGTCGGGTTTATACTTAAAAAATATATATCTAATACTTTACCGAATGATTTGGCATTAGTAAAATAAATATTAATTATCATAACTATTAATATAATTAATTATAGAAGGGTGATATTTTGTACTATGATGCGCTAAAAACATTCGTCACCTTGGCTGAAGTGAAAAATTTTACAAAGACAGCTGAGCTCCTTCTCATGTCGCAGCCCAGTGTCAGCCTGCATATTAAAAATCTGGAAAAGGAGTTTCAGACCAAACTTTTTCACCGTTCTCCAAAATACTTGAAGATTACGCCCAGCGGTGAAATATTATATGACCGGGCCAAGCAGATGATTACCATTTACGAACAAACCAGGCAGGAAATTTTAGAACAGCAAAACACCATTAAAGGGGACCTGAAAATTGCAGCTAGTTTCACTATAGGCGAATATATCCTGCCTCCCCTGCTCCTTGATTTGCAGAATCAGTATCCTGAACTAAATCTCCATGTTACGATTGCCAACACTGAGGAAGTTGTTCAGTCAACAAGGTCTCATCATGTAGATATCGGGTTAATTGAGGGCCAGACAAATGAAAAAGAGCTTGCCGTTACTCCTTTTTTGCAGGATGAATTATATATTGTGTCTTCCAACCAGCATCCATTAGTACAAAAGGGGGAAGTGACGATAGCTGATCTGCAAAATCAGGCATGGATCATGAGGGAAAATGGATCAGGGACCCGTGAGTATTTTAATCACGTAGTCAGATCAAATGGGCTTAAGGTCAAATCACTCCTAACGATCAGCAGCAACCAGGGGATAAAAGAAACCCTGATTAGCGGTATGGGAATAAGCATTCTTTCTGGAAGTGTCGTCAAAAGAGACGTTAAACAAAATAACCTTTCCATAATCAAAGTGAAAAACCAGGAATTCAAAAGGACTCTTTCCTATGTTCTCTTACCCATCATGCAGGAAAAAAAGAATGTCAGCATTTTTATTGAAGCACTCGCTCAACGATGGAAAAACAAATAGGCAATATAGCAACATTTTAGACAGGCATTTTTTCACACTAGTCCCATTTTATTCATATATTATAGTATCGAAGTGTATAAATTCTGCCCATTTTATGCAAAATAAGGAAAAATGGCTGAGGTGAAAAAGATGGGATTATTGAATGCCTTTAATGAATGGCGAGAGATGAGATATCAAAATCATGTCAACCGAATGAAGGAAGAGAATAAGTGTCCGGACTGTTACGGCAGAGGCTTTTCACTCTATCCGGGAAATGAATTCGCCTATCACGCAAACCAATTTGATTGCCCAGGCTGCAATGGAACTGGACTATATTCCGAATGGAATAATCTGTCATAATATAAAAGCCATGATCTTCAAACTTCATTTGGATCATGGCTTTATTTTGAATTCTTAAGCAAATGCCTTGCTTGATTCAAATTCTGCTTTAATTTGTTTTAAAAGCTCCTTATTGGTTAACACTTCAAACCCAGTAAGTGCCATTGCTTTGGCTCCAAGGATCATGGCTTCTCTAGCCTGTTCACTCATCGCAGCTTCACGGAATTCATGTGTATGGCAAGCATATGCCTCATTGCAGATTTTAATATAAGGATGAATGGAAGGTGCTGCCTGGCTGACATTCCCCATGTCAAGAGAACCTGAGCCGTCCTTCTGTTCCAGAATTTCCTCCTCATTCACACCAAGAGAAATCAGTTCTTTATTGAATGCTTCTGATAATGGGCTGTTCGTAACCATATCATCATAAGAGAATTCATAATATGACCACTTCATTTCGGCACCAGTCTGCATAGCTGCCCCTTCTGCACACTTCTTGACCTTTTCTACAAGTTCATTCACATACTCCCGTTTGCCTGCACGAACATAAAATTGGGCTACAGCGTAGTCCGGAACAACGTTTGCAGCTTTGCCCCCTTCCGTGATAATTCCATGGATTCTGGCATCAGGTTTGATATGCTGGCGCAAAGCATTTATGCTGTTGAAAGTCTGCAGCACAGCATCCAAAGCATTAATTCCAAGATGCGGGCTCGCAGCAGCATGTGCTGACTTTCCAAAAAACTCAAACTGGATAGCATCCATGGCCAGTGATGTACCGCTCTTCACATAATTGTCCAGCGGATGAACCATAATCGCCGCATCCAGGTCATCAAACATACCTGCTTCAGCCATAGTCACCTTGCCGCCCTTTGTTTCCTCTGCAGGTGTGCCAAATACAATGATTTTTCCTCCAGTTTCATGGATCACTTTGCTTAATCCAATTCCTGCAGCTATTCCCATTGTGCCGATTAAATTATGGCCGCATGCATGCCCGACCTCAGGCAGCGCATCGTATTCCGACATATACCCAATAACTGGCCCCTCTTTCCCGCTGTCATATATTGCGGTGAAAGCAGTCGGCAAACCGCATGTGCCAATTTCTACGGAAAAGCCATTCTTTTTGAGCTCCTCTGTCAATACTTTGCATGCTTTGAACTCTTCATGTCCCAGTTCCGGATTCTCGCCAATGTATGTACTTATTTTATAAAAATCGTCCTGCAGTTCATCAATTTGATTAAGAATCAGTTTTTTTTCCATGATTATGCTCTCCTAATCCGATAAATTAAATATTTATTCACCAATAATTATCATAATATTCCATTACTTTTATTTCATCACGAAGAACAATAGCGCTATTTCGTTATTTTCTCCAAGGGCCTCTCAATAATCAGCTCATCTTCCCATTCCTTGCACACATCAACCCAGCCTTTAGCATCTGAATATGTTTCAATTTCATCCGGTGTAAGTTCGATGGCAGAATTACTGCTCCCACATGCTGGAAAAAGCGTTTCAAATCTTCTCATTGATTCATCCAAAAAAACATCCAGGTCATTTGTCAGTCCAAATGGGCAAACCCCACCGACAGCATGGCCAGTCTGTTCAAGTACTTCCTCAGCTGAAAGCATTCGGGCTTTGAAACCAAACGCATTCCGGAATTTCTTGTTATCTATTTTGGCGTCTCCTGCTGCCACCACAAGAATCGCCTGATCCCCGTCATCTCTGAAGGAGAGTGTCTTGGCAATTTGTGCAGGGCTGACTCCGATTGTTTCAGCAGCCTGATTTACTGTTGCACTTAAAGAATCGAACTCCATCACATCTTTTTCCCGATCCCATTTTTTAAAATGGGCCTTCACACTTTCAATTGACATACAAACTCACCCTTCCCCTTTGTCGGTATTCATTATTTATACTTTATAGTTGTCTATTTTAACATACTATCTCAACATGTCACCGGGATATTACCTTTTTATCAGAAGATTCACATTTGCTCTTACAGGTTTGGTACACTAATATAAATTTATATTTAAACTTAATCTAAAAAAGGATTTTTTATGAAACTGACTATACCTTATAAATTTATTGGAGGAAGAATTGCAAAAACCGGATTGGCTGTATTTATTACAGCTTTTATCTGCCATATGCTGAATTGGCCTGGCATGTTTGCTGTGATTACAGCCATCGTCACGATTGAGCCCACTGTTGCGGATTCCATTCGGAAAGCATATGTAAGGTTTCCAGCGGCAGCTATTGGTGCAGGGTTTACTGTTTTATTTACGTTTATTTTCGAGGACAGCCCGTACAGCTATGCTTTCGTATCACTTGCACAATCATACTTTGCCATAAGCTGAAGCTTCATGATGGGATGCTTGTGGCAACATTGACGGGTGTGGCAATGATTTCAACTGTACAGGACCATTACCTTTCCTCTTTTTTCATTAGATTGGGGACTACTACAACCGGAATTGTCGTTTCTGCAGCTGTGAACTTTTTCGTCATGCCGCCGAATTACTCAAAATCAATAATAAAGAACATTCATTCCCTGTTCATGCGGTCTGGTGACATTTTACATAACAAAGGCTTAGAGATATTAAGTATCCATACATCTGATGGGACTGTCCGTTCTGATTTTCAAAAGCTAATAAAAGATATCGATAAAACAGAGACTTTATGCCATTATCAAAAAGCTGAATACAGGTATCACCGATTTAGCCGTGAGGATATGCGAGACTTTCACTATGAATATAAAAAACTAACTATCCTAAGGCAGATTGCCTATCATGTAGGAAACTTGGTCTTTCTGCCGCCTGGCCAGCGGGAGCTTGGAGACAGAAAGAAAAAGCTTGCCTCTTCTGTTCTCGAGGATCTAAAAGACAGCCTGTACGACCCCGGATTCCTAATTACAGAATGCCATCATAAAAATATCGGTGAAGTCACTCAGTGGTTTATTGAGCAAAAACAGCAGAATCCTGCTGGCGGCTTAAAACCGCGCACACACCACTCTGTACAGCCTGAAACAGCCATTCTATATGAGTTTCTCTCGATCCATGACTTAATTGAGGAATTGAATCATATTCAGACGATGGAAATTAAGCACCGGAAGCTTCTAAAAACTCCCCTGCAAGAGGGGGCATATAAAAGGGGGACAATGTGAGGAACAGACATGGAAGAATAATTGAAGACCGGGAAATCAAATACCCGGTCTCTCCATTTTGTCAGGAAGTTATACTTGCTTTATCGAGCAAATATCCTGCTATTATTCTTTTTAGAGCTTCACGGTCCATTTGAAGCATGGGAACACCTGCAGCTGCAAGCATCTTCGCCGTATTATCTGAAGGAAAGTCAATCGTCCGCTGGAAATAACTGTGGAAAATGCTCATTGAATCATGAAAAGCCTTTTCTTCATTTGTCATTTCCGCATTTAATGAAGGGGGATACATCTTCAGCTGCGGAAAATCGAGAACCTCTTTAACAATTGCATACACCTCTGATTGCAGAGGCGGGTTTGGGTTGGTAATATTGAAAATCGATCCATTTTTGCCGTGAACCAAAGCTGCATCAAGAACATCTATCACATAATTGACGGGCACAAAGTTCTGGGCAACTTCAGGATCCAAGAAGATTGTGCAGCTTTGGGCGTCTTGCCTTCGCATGGCCCGTTTTTTTAAGATCTTGATGCCTTTTAGAAATCCATATAAACCGAAGTTTGTATCGGCTACACCTGTTCTGGAATCACCGATGATAATACCGGGGCGAAGAATAACTATATCAAGGTTATTCCGAAATTTGTATACAAGATGTTCTGCTTCACATTTGGAAGCTTCATAGGGATTCACAAAGCATCTGTCCGATGAGTAAAGAGTCTCTGCCCCCACAGTCTCCTTCCCTACCGTATAGGCTGTACTAATGTATAAAACTTTTTGACAGGATATTTCCAAAGCAAGATTTAGAACATTTTCTGTCCCGCCCACATTCACTTTATAAGTCCTGTCCCGATCCTTTTCATCAAACGATAAAAGTGCGGCACTGTGGTATACTGCATCGATTTTACCCTTTAAAGAATTCACCAGTTGCCTATTTAAACCAAGATGCTCTTCTGTAACATCACCTTCTAATATATGAATCTGACTGGAATATGCGTCACCTTCTTTAGCCATGAAGGAATCAAGCCGCTTTCTATTTCTGACCAATAAATATAGATTATGTCCCTGCTCCAAAAGCTTTACCGAAAGCTTTTTCCCCAAAAAACCGTTTGCACCTGTGATTAGTATATTCAATGAAGAATCGCAACCTTTCTTTCAATCATCTCTGTAAAACTTTAGCGGGAAATGCCTTTAAAAGCAATGGAAATACATTCACATCGAATAGGTTCTGCAATACAAAAGCGCCTGGTTTTTCCCCAGGCGCCAATTCAGGATAAGAATTTATGTTTTGTCTCAATCTTTTCATCTCTATCACAGACTCCCTGAAAAGGACAAGCAGGACACTCATTCACATTGTACATATCCGAAAACTGTTGAGTGTCTTCAAGGAGATTTTTCATCAGCTGCAGATAGTTTAATCCCGCTTCGAGGCTGTCTGTATCTGGATTGAAAACGTGCTTTTCTCCATCTATCAATGTCATAACTTCAATTCTCGCAGGCCTTATTCCAAATACTTTTTCCGAAAAAACCACAGTTAAATGACAATAAAGCTCAAGCATTTGCACATCAGCATCAACTAAGAATTTTTTTACTATAAAAGAATCCTGCTGCCATTCGGCGACATCAAAAGTTAAAGAAAGATCAACATCCAGCTCTTTAAGGTTCATTTTAAACTTTTCATATAAAAACAGCGGCTGTGCAATATCCGACTCACTGCTTAAATTTGTCATTAAACCATCTGTTATCGCTGCCGCCGCCATATAATATTGGAGCTTTGTATCAAACATCCCAAGCTCCAGCCTCCCCCAATATTGATCAATCAGCTGCAGAACATTTGCAGGGGTTCTTTGGTTTTTCGGCAGCTGAAAATAGGATGAAACGACTTTATTGATAATATGCTGAATAGCCTGGCGCCATCCAAGAGGATGCTTTTTCTTTTCAATATGTGTGTAATAAAATTTATAAGGACATCGGATAAAGTCCGTTAAATTCTGGTCAGTCATTGTGCGGACCGATACTTGAGGATATTTAATCATTTTCGCGCCTCCCTATCGCCAAGTAATACGAAATTAAATGAAAATAATTATCAGTTATCCTTATTTTAATTGATAATGATTATCAAATTCAACATCTTTCATAAAATAAATAAAAAAAACACCTCCGCATGAGGAAGGCGTCTCAGATCTCGTCATTCTTTTGATATGGATAGATCATCTCTTTATCCAGGCCCAGCTGTTTAAAAAAATGATCATTTATAAAATGTCTGATTTCCATCATCTCTGATGCTGTCGGAAATGCAGAAACATTTATTTTTGGCAAATGCCCTATTGAATGATTATCATCCGTCGAAATAACCAAATCAAACTCTTCATATTCAGAGATTAATTCAATGCTGGATGAATCAAGCGTTGAAACAGCAAGCCTATTGCCAAAATGATATTTTAGAACTTCCTTTGTATAATCCTTTTCATAGTATGTACGGCATACTAAGACAGCCTGTATGACATGACTATTCTGCCTTCGCAAAATGGCAGCCTGCATAAGGGTGAAAATCTCAAGGATATCCAATTTTTTGAAAACAAGGGGAACTTTCGAGAATATTTTAACTCCCAGGTCCTCTAACGTTTTGAAAAGTGAATTCTTCTCATAATAAGGCAGGTATTGAATCATTGAGCTATGAAGGGTTTCGGTATTTAGTTCTTTCTCCAGATAAATTCTCTTAAAGGTCTGGTAAATGTGAAATAAAAAAATATCATCATCTGTTAGATTGAAGCCTGCTAAAGTTGAAAGGCTTTCTAGGTAGACAGAAAAAGGATGCTCTCTTTCACCTATCGTCCTGCTGCGAAGATATCGTAAATGCTGTGACCTATTAGTCGGCCTTTCCTCATTCATTAAATAAATGGCAAAGAAAAGAATTTCATGAAGCTGTGTTTCACGGGATGGGACTTTGGTTTTTTCTATAAAATGCACTAAATCTTTAGCCATAAGGAAAAATTCACTATCCTTATAAGCATCCAGCAAAGATTCAGGAAACGAAACAAAATAGCCCTTGGACATCCGCAAATTTGATATATAAATAATCATTTTGAGGCGCTGAAGGGCACCTGTACGGAGAGTCACCGAATAGTTGGATATCATATCCAGCAATGCAGCCTGAAAATCCCCAGATTGCAGCCGCTCCTTCTCGGCTTCCGGTTTAAAATTCATTAAATCTAAGTATTGCATGATAAAGCGCCTGATATTTTTTTCATCTCCGACCACTTTAAAAGGGCTTGAAGTTAATCTCAGCTGTGATTCTTTCAGTACCTCCTGAAGCTTTTCAAGGTGACGGTATGCGGTCGAGCGGCTTACATGCACCTCATTGGAAATCTGGGAAATGTCTATTCCATCGCTCAGTAAAATCAGCTTTAACGTATGGAAATAAGAATTCTTTTCCCGAATTTCCCTTAAAATACTCTCCAAAGTGCCGCTTTCAGGTTTTTTTAGCCTTACGCCAAAAGTCTCGTGTTTTTTAAGCTCCCAATTCTCTGGCATAACCGTCTCCAGGAATTCCAGATCTCGCCATATGGTGCTTTTTGAAAAGCCTGTTCGTTCAGCCAGCTGAGCTAAACTGATCCATTTATTTTCACTGAGCAAATGAAAGATTAAATCTGAATAACGTTTATAAAACCGATTCATTTCCATCACCTATCTTAATTTAGCCCTTCAGAGTTATCTTTTCTATTACTGGCCTTGCTTAGTCATCTTTTGCTTTTTGCGGCCTCAATAAAAAGACATGCTCAAGAGAACATGTCTTTTTAAAAAATAGTGCATTTTTTAGCTTTAACCGATTCTTACCCAGCCTCTTTTGATCGCTAGAAGGACTGCCTGTGTCCGATCATTAACTTTTATCTTTCTCAAAATGCTGCTAATGTGATTTTTAACCGTTTTATCACTTATAAAGAGAGCTTTGCTGATGCCAACATTGCTGTTCCCTTCTGCCAGCAGCTGAAGTATCTCACATTCGCGGCGCGTCAGTATATGGAGGGGACGCTGATAACTTTGGGTGGATACGTCGCTGCGGAGTAAATTGATTTCTGTTAGTCTTCTATATTCCTCTATGATATTTTTCGTAACCTTAGGATCCAGATAACTGCCCCCGCTGGCAACAATCCTAATTGCCTCTATGAGCCCCTTTGCACCAATATCTTTAAGAAGGTATCCGCTTGCACCATCCTGGAGTACCCGGGTGACATAATGCTCGTCATCATAAATGGATAGAATAATCACCTTGCTTTTTGATTTGTTTTCACTTAGCATGGATGTCGCTTTAATGCCATTCATAAAAGGCATGTCGATATCCATGACCATAACGTCAGGATTATACGTCTTATCAATCATGAGAGCATCCCGGCCATTTTCCCCTTCAGCAACTACTTCAAGGCCCTCCTCCAGTTCCAGTATCCGTTTAACCCCTTCTCTGAAAAGCTTATGATCATCTACTATCGCAACTTTTATCGCCATTCCCCTGTTCACCTGCTCAGTTGTTTTCCGAACTAATCAATCTATGATAAATCTATTTTACAAAAGTTTTTTACAAGCTCAGTTCCAAATATGAGGTTTGCTGTTTCAAGATTGAAATTTGCCGTGATTTGCGCATACTGCTGCCGAATAGTCTGAATTTTATGTTATGATCGAACTACTATAAGGAAAGGGAGTATATGGACATGAGCTCTTACAGCAAAACTTTAAATGGTGTTTTCCCATCCGTTTGCTCCTTGGATTGCCCCGATCAATGCAGCCTACTGGTTCATAAAAAAGAAGGGAAAATCGTGAAAATTGAAGGCGACCCAAATCATCCCGTTACGCAGGGAAATATATGCAATAAAGTCCGCAGCATGCCCTCAAGGCTTTATGATGAAAAGCGGCTTGAGTATCCGATGAAGCGTGTTGGCACAAAGGGTGAAGGGGCTTTTGTACGGATCGGCTGGGAAGAAGCGATAGACACGATCACTTCCCGGTGGAAAGACATCATTGTTAAATATGGTCCGGAAAGCATATTGCCATATAGCTTCTACGGCAATATGGGCAGATTAAATGCTGAGGGGATGGATCGCCGTTTTTTCCATAAACTCGGAGCATCCCGCCTTGACAGGACAATTTGCCAATCTGCCGGTACAGCTGGATATACGTACACGATGGGCGGCAGCTTTGGAATTGATCCGGAAGATACCATTTATTCAAAGCTCATTATTCTATGGGGCATTAATGCTGTCAGCACGAACATGCATCAAGTGATTATGGCACAAAAAGCAAGAAAAAATGGAGCAAAAATCATTGTGATTGATGTACATAAAAATCAGACCGGAAAAATGGCCGACTGGTTCATACCGATTACTCCGGGAACTGATGCCGCCCTGGCACTTGGCATCATGCATGTGCTTTTTGCGGAAAATTTAGTGGATGAGGCCTTTCTGCAGAAGTATACGATTGGCCACCAGGAACTTCGTGCTCATGTGGAACAATATGATCCAATAACAGTGGCTGGCATAACAGGCGTACCATCAGATGATATTTACAAACTAGCCCGTATGTATGGGAAGACATCCCCAGCTTTTATCCGAATAGGCAACGGACCGCAGCATCACGACAATGGCGGAATGTGCATCCGCACCATTTCCTGCCTTCCGGCTCTTACAGGCCAATGGCTTTTGAAGGGCGGCGGTGCCATCAAAGGAAACTCCGGCTATCTTGCATTTAATACTGGAGCTCTTCAAAGGCCTGATCTTTTGGAAAAAAAGAATACACGCTCCATTAATATGAATCGAATCGGTTCTGCTCTTCTTGAACTGGAAGAACCAATTAGATCCATGTATGTCTATGGAACCAACCCTGCAGTTGTGGCACCTGAAGGCAATAAAGTGCGTATAGGGCTGCAGCGGGAGGATTTGTTTCTTGTTGTCCATGATTTATTCTTAACTGAAACAGCCCAATATGCTGATATTGTCTTGCCGGCAACTTCATCATTTGAAAATAAGGACATCTATTCATCCTATTGGCACCATTACATGCAAATCCAGCAGCCCGTCATTGAACCGTACGGAGAGTCGAAGTCAAATGTCGAAGTGTTTCGCCTGCTTGCAGAAAAAATGGGCTTTCAAGATCCTGCATTTATGGAAACAGAAGATGAAATGATTGAAGCTGCATTAGATTTCCCTGCTAATCCCTTCATTAAGGAAATCACTGCTGAATCACTGAAGAAAAGCCAATTTATTAAAGCTAAGGCAGAATCGCTCTTCCCAGGCAGGCTTCCGACACCCAGCGGAAAAATAGAATTATACTCGCAGAGAATGAAAGATGATGGATATCCTCCTCTGCCGACATACATTCCGTTCAAAGAAGAAAATAATTTCCCATTTATATTTGTGCCGGCACCGAATCATAATTTTTTAAACTCTACTTTTTCAAATAATAAAAAACATACGGCCATGGAGAAGGAACCTCGTGTTCACATAAATACAAGGGATGCGAAAATTAAGGCAATCGAAGATGGAGATTTAGTTCATATTTGGAATGAGCGCGGAGAATGCGAACTCAAAGCCGCTGTTGGTGAGCTAGTCCTTCCCGGTACTGTTGTTTCACAGGGCTTATGGGCGGACACTCCTGGAAGAAATCAGCTGGTAAATTCGCTGACTCCGGACCGGCTTTCCGATATGGGGGGCGGTGCCGTGTTCTTTTCAGGGCGGGTAAACATTTCGAAAAGCAAAGCAGATATTGATTAATCATTAATCCCTGCAGAACTGCAGGGGTTTTTGTATTCTATGAAACATGACCAGCTGTAAAGTCTAAATCTTCTATGTATGAATCAATCTCCGGCTTGCTCTTTAGGACAATGACTTCTTTTCCTTCTGCTGCAAATCTGGCCAGCCGTTCAGCCATCTTCTTTTTGCGGGATCCGTATGTTGTCAAAATGAATCTAATAAACTTCCAGTCCATTTTCTCCTTGCACCCCGCTGCCATATCTGGACGGGTTTTACCTAGGTTGGTCAGCCACCTCTTCAATACCCTGAATAGGCAAAGGCAGAGAGGAAGTTCCAAATATATTACTGTATCACAAGCATTAGCCCTGATTTCAAAAGTATTGCTGTAATTGCCTTCAATGATCCACCGCTTTTTGTTCACAAGTTCACGCTGCGCTATCGAAAACTCATGAAGGTCACTTTCCATCCAGCAGGGCTTCCAAAATAGGACATCCAGATGATGAACCTCAATTCCTGTCTTTTCGCCTAATTTTCTGGCAAAAGTTGATTTTCCTGCACCTGCTGAAATCCCGATAACCATGATTTTTTTCAGGTAATCAGACTCCCTTCCATACAGCGTTTTATTTCTAATGCCGGTTTCCACTCCGAGCCCTTTTTGAAGCTGTGTCTGGAAGCTTTCCTGTTTCCTTCCATGTTAATTTTACCCTTGCACAGCCCCAATTCACATAAGCAACAGTCATATACTTACCCCACTTTTATTTAATCCGATTAATACCATTCAACACGTGCGTTTACATTTCCTCTTTTGCTTATTAAAGGGTTCTCATTTAAAGATTCTTTATAATAAGTGCTATAATATGAAAGTATTTAAAAAAGAAGGGCTTGATCATTTTGGCAATGTCGAAGAAAAAACGAGTATTGAAAGAGATAAGACAGCTTATTATGATTACGATAGGTGCCATGATAGCTGCAGCGGGACTTGAGCTTTTCCTGGTTCCCAATAACATTCTCGATGGCGGGGTCATCGGTCTGTCCATTATCGCCGCTGAGCTGACCGGCCTGACCATGAGTATATTTCTGATTGTTCTAAACCTGCCATTTCTTTATATTGGCTTCCGCAAAATAGGAATGAAATTTACGATACATACTTTATACGGAGTAATTGTTTTATCCGCAAGTACTGCATATCTCCATCATTTTGAGCCGGTAACAGATGATTTATTTTTAGCAACGGTCATTGGTGCTGTTATCCTCGGGACAGGGGTCGGCCTTGTAATCAGAACTGGCGGTGCTCTGGATGGATCTGAAATTATCGCCATCCTTGTCAGCAAGAAGCGGCCAGTGTCTGTCGGCCAATTTATCATGATTGTCAATGTCTTTATATTTATTCTTGCCGCATTTCTCGTTTTCAGCTGGGAAACAGCCATGTACTCTATTATCACCTATTATATTGCCTATAAAATGATTGATATCGTGGTTGAAGGTATGGAAGAGCTGAAGTCGGTTACGATCATTTCTGATATGCCTGAAGAAATCTCAGCCGAGCTACTGAAGCAATTAGGACGAGGAATGACCTATATTCAGGGCCAGGGTGTTTTTACTGGAGAGCCAAAGAAAATCATTTATACGATCGTAACACGTATAGAATTATCTACACTTCGTTCGATTGTGGAAGATATCGACCCGAATGCATTAGTGGCTATTGAAAATATTGCCGATGTCAGCGGCAGCAATTTTGACAGAGGTACAGCGCATTAACTATGTACTGAAAAAAGCAGCCTCCTTCACATACCGGGTGATGGAGACTGCTTTTCTTTGTTACAAAAACAGCAGCAAGCTAAGTGCCATGACGGCCATCCCTGCCACAAGACCATAAATGGAGGTATGGGCTTCATCATACTTCTTGGCTGCCGGCAATAATTCATCGAGAGAAATGAACACCATAATTCCGGCAACTGCGGCAAAAATGACACCAAACATTACATCGTTTAAATATGGCATTAAAATCAAGTATGCCACAAATGCGCCAATTGGCTCTGACAGCCCTGATAAAAATGAGAGCTTAAAAGCCTTCTTCTTGCTCCCAGTGGCATAATAGATAGGAACGGAGACAGCAATCCCCTCTGGAATATTATGGATTGCTATAGCCGCCGCAATGGCGATTCCAAGCGATGGGTCCTGCAGTGCAGATGTAAAAGTTGCAATTCCTTCCGGGAAGTTATGAATCGCGATCGCCAAAGCGGCAAAGGTCCCCATTTTAAGGAGTTCCGGATCTTCGACGACCTTTCCTGCATCATTCATTTCTTCAACTGTTCTTACTTCATGCGGGTTATCCTTTTTAGGAATAAATCGATCAATTAATGCAATGAGGACGATCCCTCCAAAAAAACCTCCAACCGTTGCCCAGTTGCCGCTCACTTCTCCTAATGCTCCAACAAGTGCATCTTTGGCTTTTACAAAGATTTCAATCATGGAGACATAAATCATTACACCTGCGGAAAAGCCAAGTGCCAATGATAAAAACTTCGTATTCGTTCTAGAAGTAAAAAAAGCCATTAAACTGCCAATACCTGTCGCTAAGCCGGCAAACAAGGTGAGACCTAATGCAAATAATACTTCCTGCGACATTTCACTCTCTCCTTTTTCACTGTTGCCAAAAAGTTTCTCTAGGGAAACTTTTGCATTAAAAAAATATATATCCAAGAATACTAAAAGTAGTATATGCGCCTAATTTAAAAAGTTTACTTTGGTAAACATTTTATCTCCAATGCAAACCAAAAGCAATAAAAATGACTCTGCAATTTATTTTTCTTCAATATTATAAAAATTATCAAGTAAAATGAGCATTAAACAAAGAAAAAACCTTCGCCGCTTCAGCGAAGGATCAATCCCAGACACGTTGTAATTTGAAGAGTTCCTGAAAGTACCCCCATACAGATATGGGCGACATAATCATCTGATAAAAAAGGATAAATGCCATAAACCCAGTTATGTTCTTTCTTACTTTCAGATTCAGATTTTTAAAAACATATTGCTTTTGATATAAATATAAAATACCGTAACTTAAAATTGTAAGCGGCAAAACAAACAGAGTCATCGGTCCGACTATCCAAAAATAACCGAAGAAGGCCAGCACCAATCCAGGGATCCAGAAGAAAGTATACACCATATCCAGATATGGCATAATCAAGTTAACGCCGGTTAGGTATTTTGTGTATATTTGGGGCTGATTCCATGGTTTAATTTCATTCAAGCCTTCAATCATTCCCCTTGCCCATCTGGACCTTTGCTTTGTAAAGTGTGATAAATTGGCAGGCACGTCCGTAAATGCTGCTGCCAGCGGCTCATAATACACTTTCCATCCTTTTTGAAGCAGTCTCCATGTCAATACAATATCTTCGCCAATAGCATCTGGCCAGCCATTCACCTGGCGGACAGCATCGGCTTTGTATAAACTGAATGCCCCTTGAGCAACCAATGTTCCCTGATACAACCCCTGAAGCCTTTTAATCGATGCAATACCAAGGTAATAGTCCCACTCCTGTATTTTCGTCAGTATGTTCTCACGGCTATTGCGGACAAGCATGGAACCAGCTACTGCACACACTTCTTCAGGACTGCTTTCCATGCGAGCGACTAAAAAGCGGACCGCTGAAGGATGAAGCAAGGTATCTGCATCAAGAGTGATAACATACTCTGTTGTCACATGATGCAGTCCTTTATTCAATGCATGGAATTTCCCTGGCCTAGATTCCTTTAAGACCCTGATTTCAAGTTTAAGCTCTTTTTGTGCTCTAACTAATTCAATGTAGGTATTGTCTGTTGAACGATTGTCTATAACAATAACCTTAATTTTCCCATGATAATCCTGATTCGCCACATAGCTTAACGTCTGAAAGATTGATTTCTCTTCATTATAGGCAGCTACAAGCAAAGTCACTTCTTTATCAGGATACTGATTTTTAAATACAGGCTGCCTGTCCAAAAGCAGGCTCATCACTAGGAATGCATTCATATAGCCCGGAACATATGCAATGCCTCCAATAATAAGAATGCTGACAGGGAGTGTGAAAATTTCTGATAAATCCTTTAGCCAAGGCAGTGAAAGAAAAATGGAAAATACCAGCCATAATGCTGAAATCAGGTGGCTAAAGACAAATTTTTTATTTATGGATATATATTTTTTCCTCCTGCTTGTTATAAAAGGATCCACTGGTGTTAACCTTGGCTGCATAAACTCACCTTCAATAATATATTTAATTAAAAAATATATTAATTTTCTGTTGAAGTAATCAGGTAATTTATGCTAACCTCTTACTCCGGGTATGCCTCCCTTAAAAAGGCAATTGATTGAACAATTAATTCCTTTAGAACTTCTACATCAATATCTGCAATCTTATTGATGTAAACACATGCCTTTCCGGTTGTGTGTTTTCCAAACCTTTCAAGCAATTCTTTTCTTTTTGTATCCCCGGCTGCAAAATAAAGGCTTATTTTTGCCTTCCTGGGCGAAAAGCCAACAAGCGGTGCATCCCCTTCATGACCAGTTGCATATTTATAATGATACGAGCCAAAGCCAATGATGCTTGGTCCCCACATTTTTGCCTGATAACCGGTCGTTTCTGTAAAAATATCCAGCAGATTATAAGCATCCTCCCTTTTCTTAGGGCTATCAATTTTTTCTATAAACTCAATAACACTTTTTTCGTTCTCTTTCGTTTTTACTTCGTACAAGTTGGGACACTCCTTTTTTGGAAATGGTTATTACTTCTATAAAAGAAGGTGGTTTCCTTCCATTAATGATCCTCTTTATATGAAAAGGAGCAATTGCCTAAACAATTGCTNGCCTGGAGGACAATTTCATCAAAGATTTCTTGAAAAATATCAGTACCTTTAAATCGATTTTGCCGATTGAAACTAATTGTAGAATGATGAGGAACAGAATCTCTGAATTTCAAACCTAAAAACCAACGGTATGCGATGTTCATTTTAATTTCCTGTTCTAATTGTCTTTCTGAACGGATGCCGTACAAATAGCCAATAAACATCATTTTGAATAGAAGCAGAGGGTCGGTTGGTCGACCGTTGTCTTCACTATAATAAGGACGAACCTTATCTAAGATAGTTGAAAAATCTATGTACTGGTCAATTTTTCGAAGAAGATGGTCCGAAGGAACAAGTTCATCTATAGAAACAAATTCAATTTCATTTTGAGAAGATTCTTTGGGTTTAAACATGTAAATTCACCACTATCTATTATGATTTATTAATTTAATTATAACATATTAACGCGGTGAATAATTAAAGTTAAATTACAAAATAAAGGCTGTCGACAGTTTCTCGACAGCCTGAGGAGCAATTGCCTAAACAATTGCTCCTTTCTATATTTTATTGATTCCCTTTTTTAACCCACTCAGCAACAGTAACAGTTCTTTTCGCCTGATGTTTAACAGCTTCTTTAACATCTTCAATCATTTTTCCATCCTGGTCAACCGTTACGCTTGTTCCGTATGGATTGCCGCCTGCTCCGAAGAGAACCGGATCTGTATAACCAGGTGCTGCCACAATGGCACCCCAGTGGTACATCGTTGTATATAAGGAAAGAATGGTTGCTTCCTGCCCTCCATGCGGATTTTGGGCTGATGTCATGGCACTTACTACTTTATTTGCAAGCTTTCCTTTCGCCCAAAGGCCGCCTGTTGTATCCAGAAACTGCTTCATTTGTGAAGGCATATTGCCGAAACGGGTTGGAACGCTGAATATAATGGCATCTGCCCATTCAAGATCGTCTGGCTTAATTTCAGGCACATCCTTAGTCGCCTCAACAGTTGCTTTCCATGCAGGATTGCCTTCAATTGCAGATTGCGGCGCCAATTCTGGAACCTTAAAAACTTTTACTTCTGCACCAGCCTCTTTGCCGCCTTCCTCGGCCCATTTAGACAATTGATAGTTTGTTCCGCCCATACTGTAAAAAATGACTGCCAATTTTACACTTTCCATACTAATCGTCTCCTCTTTAATTGAATTTCCAAATAACCTTGATAGAATACCCATGTTAGCACCGCCTATTCATTCTCTTCCCTTTTAATTGATCAGATTAACAATTTCTATATTTGTTTATACCAGAGGGCTGCCGCCTGTACTTCCCCCATGGTTAATTGGTGTCCGAAATTTTCCCAGTGAAGTTCCACATTCGCTCCGGCACCTTCCAATAAAGACTGTAAATCAGTGGATTCTTCTGCCGGACAAATCGGGTCATTTGTTCCAGCCGCGATAAAAATTGATTTCCCGCTTAGATCAGGCAATTCAACACCCCGCCTTGGAACCATCGGATGATGCAGAATTGCTGCTTTTATTGAATTTTCATAATGAAATAATAAGCTTCCGGCAATATTAGCTCCATTTGAATAGCCAATTGCCACAACGTTTTCACGGTCAAATTCGTATTTTTGTGCGGCTTCATCTAAAAAGCCGTTTAATTCTTTCGTGCGAAAAATCAGATCCTCTTCATCAAAAATACCTTCTGCCAATCTGCGGAAAAATCTTGGCATCCCATTTTCAAGCACATTTCCACGGACACTAATGACAGATGCATCCGGATCAACATGCCCTGCAAGAGGAAGGAGGTCAGTTTCTGTACCTCCTGTTCCATGCAGCAGCAATAATACAGGTTTAGAAGGATCCTTTCCTTTTTGAAAAATATGTTTCATGGTATCTTCCCCTCTTCGTTTTAATTCAGTTCCCTAACTTCAATAGGGATTAAATTCATCTCGATGCGATCCCTCATATCCTTATATTGTTCAGGGAGCATCAGCTTTTCGCCCATTGTATCAAGTGATTCGTCGCGGGCAAATCCTGGGGGATCTGTTGCAATCTCAAAAAGAATTTCCCCGTGCTCCCGAAAATAAATGGCATTAAAATAATTCCGGTCCCTGACAGGTGTAACGCCATAGCCGTTTGACCTAACATGCTCTTTCCATTCCAATTGATCCTGATCATCCTCTGCCCGCCAGGCAATATGATGGACAGTCCCTACTCCCATCCGGCCGCGTTTACCGGCAATCTTTTTCAGGTCAATGACATTTCCAATATGAGCTGATGATCGGAACCGCATAAATTCACCTTCTTCCCCAACACGTTCAAGACCCATTACACTTTCTAGCAAATGTGCAGTTTTTTCAGGCTGGCATGAATAAAGAGTAGCACCAGCAAACCCTTTTACAGCAACATCCGGAGTAATGCCTCCAAAAGTCCACGTGTTAGCTTCTCCCTCTTCTCTTTCCACAATTTCCAAAATCAGCCCATGAGGATCTTGAAACTTCAGCAATTCTTCTTCAAATCGTATTTCCATTGTGAAAGGTACATTGAATTTCTTAAATCTTTCTTTCCAAAACCCCATGGCACCCTTCGGTATGGCATAGGAGGTAACCCCCACCTGCCCATCGCCTATAACTCCCTGGAAGGCATTTGCCCAGGGAAAGAAAGTAATGATTGTCCCCGGTTTTCCCTTTTCATTACCAAAATAAAGGTGGTAAGTGCCGGGGTCATCAAAATTAACGGTCTGCTTGACCATTTTCAAGCCTAAAACTCCAGCATAGAAATCGATATTCTCCTGCGGATGACCGACAATGGCAGTAATATGATGGATTCCTCTAGTTTTTCTGCCCATAATTAACACCTCTTCATATATAACTTAACCTAAAACCAGCCAATAAAACTCAATTCAAATATTTTTAATTCGAGATATACAGCCTGAAGTTAAATCTCTGTTCGTATCTTCACTTTTTGAAGCAACATCTTTAATTGATCCATTTCTGTCCTGTCCAATTCGTCGAAAAATGAATTCACCCATTCCTGGTGCTTCGGCATAATCTCTTCCAATAAACTATTTCCTTTATCCGTTAATGCAATATGGATCGCCCGGCGGTCATTCGGACATGCTATCCGTTTGGCAAATCCCTTCTCCACAAGTTTATCAATTACATAGGTCATAGAACTGCTCGTAATTAGTATCCTTTTTCCGATTTCGTGAATCGTTTGCATATCTTTGTGATAAAGTGCTTCCAACACTGAAAACTCTGTCATGCTAAGGCTATAATTGGTGATACTATCCTTTATGCGTTCTTGTATGGACTTGGATGTTTGCATGAGACTCAGGAATGTCTCATTGGGACACGACCTTTCCATCTGATATCACCTTCCTCAAATACCTTGAATTAATTTATCTTGATTTCAAGATAACTATATAATATATCAATGTCTGTGTCAATCTTCTAGTTTAGGGACACTTAATTTCATTCAGTATATTGACTTCTTCTTCAACATAAAGGTATATATGGATTATAATATTAGAATTTTCCAAAAATCTATGGAGGTTGAAGGAATGTATAATGCATATTGCCGATTGTATCAAAAGATTTTTAAGCTGGTATCCCCCTTTCTGCCATGGCGGGAACCGAAATTGTTAGAAGGTGCCAATAGCCTGGACCTGCTTCCTGATATTATTAATGAAAAAGAAATCAGCAGAATCCTAATCGTAACTGATAGCGGCATAAGTTCCCTTGGGTTAATGGATGGTTTGCTTTTAAAATTACAGAAGAAGAATATTAAAATCTTCATTTATGATAAAACCATCCCAAATCCGACAATTAAAAATATTGAAGAAGCTCTGGATATATATAACAAGAATAACTGCCAAGGGATTATTGCTTTTGGCGGAGGTTCACCGATGGATTGCGCAAAAGGCGTAGGAGCAAGAGTTGTGAGGCCAGAAAAAAGCATATCGCAAATGAAAGGCCAATTTAAGGTTAGAAAAGAGCTCCCTCCCATTTTTGCAGTCCCTACCACAGCAGGTACTGGCAGTGAGGCCACTGTTGCAGCGGTCATTACCGACAGCAATTCACACGAGAAATACGCAATTATTGATCTCTGTTTAATCCCGCATTATGCGATCCTTGATCCCATGATTACTATAAAATTGCCTCCTCAGATTACAGCTGCAACCGGTATGGATGCATTAACACATGCCGTCGAAGCCTACATAGGCAGAAGCAATACAAAAGAAACTAGAAAATTCAGCACTGATGCAGTTCGGCTAATCTATAATAATCTTTACGAAACATACATTAATGGCGAAAACCTGCAGGCAAGAGCCAATATGCAAAAAGCTGCTTATCTCGCCGGATTGGCTTTCACCAGAGCCTATGTTGGCAATGTTCATGCTATCGCCCATACGCTCGGAGGATTTTATTCGGTACCCCACGGTTTGGCAAATGCCATCATCCTTCCATATGTCCTGGAGCAATATGGCGAGGGAATATTTAAGCCGCTTGCCGAACTGGCAGAGGCTGCTGGGATTGGCGATGCAGAAGATTCAGTTGAAGAAAAAGCAATGAAATTTATCCGCAGCATAAAATCCCTAAACAGGAAAATGGATATTCCCCCTAAAGTGAGCGGAATTATAAACAGTGACATTCCAATTATGGCTGATCGTGCCTTAAAAGAAGCTAATCCCTTGTATCCTGTTCCAAAAATTTTCAGCAGAGAGGATATGTTAAGACTGTACGAGCTGATAAAAGATTAAAAAGCAGATTGCACTTGGCTTGGCAATCTGCCTTTTTAAAAACGTTTCTTTATTAGGTTCATAAACACAAGCATGGAAGTAGATATCATCAATATAATCGAGACCCACATCCAAGCCAGCTTCATATCGCCTGAATCCATCGCAACATAAATAGCTGTGGGAAGTGTTTGGGTCTTTCCTGGAATATTGCCTGCGAACATTAATGTAGCTCCAAATTCTCCTATTGCTCTTACAAAGCTTAGAATGGCCCCTGTCATGATGGCTTTCGAAGCTAATGGCATTGTTACAAATAGAAATACCTTAAACTCTGATGCACCATCGACTCTAGAGGCGTCTTCAATATCATTATCAATCGATTCAAAACCAGCCCTGGCTGATTGATACATAAGTGGAAAAGCTACAACAGCCGCAGCAATGACAGCTGCCCACCAGGTAAAAATAACGGGCCCTTTAAAAAGCCATTCAATCCCCTGGCCGATAAAAGATTGCTTTCCAAAAACTACAATCAGCAGAAATCCTACGACCGTGGGCGGAAGAACCAATGGCAGAAGCAGCAATGTATCTATCAGCGCCTGCCCTTTAAATTTCCGATTTGCCATCAGTTTTGCTGCTAAGACTCCTATCACTAAAACAGCGAGAAGCGATATTGAGGCAATTTCTAATGAGAGTTTAACCGGTGACCAGAAATATTCAGAATGAATCATACACGATTCCTGCTTCCGCATCCTGTTTCAACGGAGGTTAACATTTGTCTTACATCTTTTGCATATACCATCTCTATTCCCTTCCATAAACCCATGTTTTCAAGCAATTCCTTTGTATATGCTCCAGCTGGCACTGATTCGGGAATTTCTATCGATATGGTTTCTGCTGCTTCAAATCATTAAAAGACGCGATATTTTCCGTTCTTTTGACATGATGCTTCTACTTAATATAATATACATTGTCATTATAAATGAAAAATTAAGAGCAGCATTCTATTAACTTGGATTTTTTGTGTCAAAAGTCATGTTAAGATTTTTATAGTAAATCACAGTTGCTTCCAACTTTCCTTGTGCAGACTTGGCGAAGTCTGGTATGATGCCTGCTTTTACATATCCCTCTGATTGATATAGGATATTTGAAACATCACCTTCTCTTGTATCAAGCACAAGCAGGCTGCGGCCCTCCTGCTGCGCTTTTTCCTCTGCCGCTTTTAATAATAAACGTCCCAAACCTTTTCTGCGAATCGAGGGGTCTGTCATTAATTTTGCAATTTCCGCACGATGGCTACCATTTTCTTTATTGCAAAGATGCAGCTGGATTGTTCCCGCAATTTTCCCATTCAATACAGCTAAAAATAAAATCACATCATCGCCCTTTAGTAATTCCTCCCAATATTCCACTGCCCTGGCGTGAACAAGCGGAGGCAGAAAACCTATTGAGGCACCTTCATTTACTACACTAATTAATAATTCAGACAGACCTTCCTTATATTCTTCAATCGATTTAACCTCGAAAATATTCAATACAGTTCACCCATTTCTTTGAATTCTATTAAAGCAGTTCCCCTTGAAATCTTCTAACTTCATCCTCCAAACAGCTAATATGCTATGTATTGTATGAGGGTTTGCCGATGTATTCCCCCTTTATCTTAACCTCCTTTTATCATACAATAACTGCAATAAGTTCTCCTCCCGTTTGTTAAATTAACTATCATAAAGCTCCAATTAGAAAAGCTCTGCCAAAAATCTTCAGGCAGAGCTTTTTATGCATTTATCGAAACCATCCCTTCTTCTTGAACCACCAAAACATACCTAAGGCAATAATAAACATTAAAAGCAATGTTTCATAATACCCATATTTCCAGGTTAATTCCGGCATATTTTCAAAATTCATACCATAAATGCCTGCTATGAAGGTCAGCGGCATGAATATGGTGGTAATAACCGTAAGGACTTTCATCACCCGATTTGTCTGATGGGAGTTGATCGACAAGTAACTGTCACGGATATCATTGGTCAATTCCCTGTTTCCATCAATCATTTCAGTCAGTTTCAGTAAGTGGTCATGAATATCCGCAAAATATTCGTATCTTTCTTTTACCCCTTTTAGCCGATGAGAATTGATAACACGGTATATTAAATCTCTCATTGGGATAACTGTATATCTGATCTGCAATAAATGGTGGCGGATATCAAATAACTTCTCCAGCAATTCTTCCATCGTTTCGTCATTAGGATTATCTTCAAGGAGGCTCAAACGGTCTTCCAGCTGATAAACAATTGGAAAATAATTATCCACTATTTTATCGATGATATGGTACATGACCAGATATGGATCCCATTTATTAATTTTCTTACTTAATCGCAGCCTTTCCCAAACTTCATTCATTTCTTTTGAAAGCTCGTGGTGGTAGGATACTATGTAATTTGAACCAATAAAAAAATTAATTTCCTGTTTATTTTCGTTAATATGATTTAAGCTATGTGTTACAAAAAAGCTGTAATCTTCATAATAGTCCATTTTGGGACGCTGGAGTTTTACAACACAATCCTCAATTGCCAGGGGATGAAAATGGAAGGTCTTATCAAGTTCAGCTGTTTCCGCTTCGGATGGCTGATCAAAATCAACCCAAAACCACTTAAAATCTTCCCACTCTGCTTTCAGTCTTTCAAATGTAATATCTTTATGTAATTCATTTTTCTTATTAACAGCTTGTATTCTAATCATGATTGTCTCCTAGTTTTCCATTCTTACTGCGTATTTTTTCCACTTTTGAATATCATATCCTGCAGAAAACTCCTCCACTGGTATATCTGTTTATTACCTCTTCACCATGCTATGTTAAACAAACAATTTAGGACTGTATCACTTATCTGACTCAAATCCTAACCCGCCATCAATTACTAGGAACTATATATGTATTGTATGATCCATTTTATACACCTCCTGCAGTAAGGTTTGTTTTATTCCCTTATCCAGATTGCCTTTGTATATCCAATTTTCAAACCTGCTTTTTCCATGTTATTCTGGCTTGCCGAACCAAAGCTTGCCTGGCCCGTTATCAGCTCGCATTGACTATTAATCGCTTGATAAATTCTGGCTTGAATAAGTGCACTATGGACTCCTTTTTTCCTGAAAGAAGGTAAAACAGCTGCCGCAGCTAGATGTCCTACCCCTTCCTCCATAAAAATGACACCTATTCCAGCGGGCTCATTATTTATAGATGCCAGGTAAAATACCCAGTTTTTATTGTCATAGAGAATTTCATTATTATCAGCAATTCCCTGGCTAAGGAATCCAGGCATGCCAAATCCCTTTGTATAAATCTCGCCAAAAAGATCAAAATCCTTTCTTTGCATCCTGCATATTTCAATACCAGGATGTATGGGAAGGTCCATAAGATCTGAAGGTTCCGCAAACAAAGTGGTATGGAAATCACATTGATAAAATCCTTTTTGATGAAGCATCTTCAGTAAATCTGTTGATCCATTAGATGGTGTGATCTCCAATCGAATTGGAATTCCTTTTCCCAGGTAGAAATCGACAATTTGATCCAGTACTTCAGCATCTGCTTCATTAAATCCTTTAACAAGATTGAAGGATGGACCAGGTATGTTATTGGCAAAAAAAGCGGTTGTCTGGCCAATTCTTTGAATTTCCACGCCCATAGGGTTACCATCCCTATTTTTAATAGCAGTCAATCTGGAGAGCAGCACACCTGTCTCTGCCTGGTCCAGCCTCTCAGCTAAGTCACTTTTCATCACTAGATTCATAGTTTCCACCTCATTTATTAAACATTCAGCCTTCCAAAAGCATGCAGTATTTTATATCGCTTAACTGCAAGTATTCCTTTCCAATGATTGCGTGCAATTTGGAATTCATTTTCAAATTGTCCCCAGCTCCAGGAAATATCCCATATCCCTTCATTTGAGATTTGTTCAATATAGAAATCAAGATTATCATCAATTAAATTTCCAAATTTCATAGAAAGAGGTTCTTCTGGATACTCTACAAAATCCAATGGCATGGCTGTATAGCCTAATCCCCAATCTGCTTTTTTCTTCCCTGCAGCTTTGTAAGCAAGAGAATTCACTTTTTCAGCCGTATGCTTCAGAGTACAATTAATTCTGGAATTAAACTCAGTTTCCTGCTTAGACATTAGCTTTATCAATTGCTGAAAATTATTGATTTCATGTCTATCCATTTCATCTTCTTCCATTAAATATGCAACTGCATTCTTAATGGTTTCCCATCCTTTTTCATTTGTACTTCCACCGCCAAGTGACCAATGCAATAAGAGAGCCGCCAGCTCTGCACTTGGATTATAAGACCAATTTTCCTGTATATTCTCTGACCAATGCCACCATGGAGCATGTGGGTACGCATTGTTTGAAGGCATCACAGATGGCCACAACTTTTTCTCCTCAATATATGTATATTCTAAATAATTTACTAGTTTTCGTACGACATTTAACTCAGGTTTTGCTTCAATGTCCCTCAAAATTTGTCCGGCCGCCCACGAAGCCATCGGTGACGAGTGAGGTGACCAGAAATCAGGTTCAATGCCATGGCCAAATCCTCCGTCTTCATTCTGAAAAGCTTGGATACATTTTATTACTCCATCAGCATTATTGTCTTCAAAATGGTATGACCATAAAGCTGATTCAAGCGGTCTTGCATTTCTCTTAATCCATCTGCTTGTCTTCTCAAAAATTTCTGTGGTTAACTTCATTAATAATTTCCTTTCTTATTTGGGCGCTGATGATAATTGGCTCTTTGGAATAAACAGCAAAATAACGCATTTGATTTCTTATTAGTTTTCTAGCAAGATTATCAATTTCCTTTTTTAAACAACAAAAAAGGAAAAGAGTCAAAGCTCTTTTCCTAATCAATCCACTTTACAATATCTTCGAATGGTCTGCGAGTTTTTGTTCTTGGATCTTTAATTCTGTATCCAAATGCAGCCATAACGGAGAGCCCGAAGCATTCATGAATCAGCTTCCAATCTGCACTTTTCCAGCTCTGCTTTACATTAGCATAAACTTTTTATAGGTATTTGCATTACCTGTCTGCAGTTCACAGACATTCGACCTGCTTATCTTTCTAAATCCATAGACAGCCTGATCATATCCCGGCATTGAATCTCATTTTCAAAAATGTCTTCTTTGTAATGCCGCACAAAAAAATCCTTATCGACACCAGTGATTCTAAAACCGCATTTTTGGTAAAGGGCAAGCTGTCCGATACTTGAGTTTCCCGTACCAATTTCAAGAGTTTTATTTCCATTTTGAAAAGCAAGCTTTATAGCATGCTGAAGAAGTTTTCTGCCGATGCCCGCTCCCTGATGTTTTTCACTAACGGCAATATTAACGATCTCACAGGTTCCAGGCCTTGCGGCAAGAAGGATATAAGCTGCAATTATTTCTCCGTTCAGTTCAGCAATATATGTATCCCCTCGATTTAAATAATCCTTAATAAACACAATTGAAGGATCTGCCAATAATAGCAGATTCAAAGGGGGAGGCTCTGAATGACCAAGTTTTCGTATATTCACTTTAAACTCCTTTTATATCAAGCCAGCAAAATAACTTTTAAAAATACTCTCAGTCTGCTCTTTTGGATCAAAAACGAAATGTCCTGACCCTGCAATCACTTCTTCTTTTAATGAAGGATGATATCGTCTAAATTCTTGTACCCCTTCTTCATTGATCAGAGTGCCTTTTTCCTCTCCGCGCAATAATAGGACCGGCCCTTCAATTTGTTCCAGTCCATGCGTTAAGTCCATATCCTCTGAATCCATCTGAAGTTTCATAGGGAGATCTTTATGAACCCTTGCATGTATTCCGTCTTCTTTTTTTACATAAAATTCTTCTTTGCGTTCTGCGAATTCTTCTCGGCTAATTTCCTGATTAGGGGAGATTGACAGGTAAAGCTCCTCCCACGTCTGATGAACTTTATATCTGGCGATTAAATTATCAACCCAGTCCTTTTTCATAACAAAGCTTTTTGCAGGATAATCTCCTACAACAAAGCCCTTTATTTTACTTGGGTAATCCAATGCAAATTGCACAGTATTTGGGACTCCCCTGGAAAATGAAATAAAATGTGCTTTCTCAATTCCGGTGTGCTGTAGAACCGCATCAATATCACTGGCTAGATGCTTGATTGTAAAGCCGGTTTCCGGAAGACCGCTGTCCCCGCATCCTCTTATATCAATCGAAATTACCCGTCTTGGTTTTCCCCATCTCCCTTGAGAAAGTTTTTCTCCAATCCATCTGAACATTCTACCATTTGTAAGGTTCCCATGAATGCATATAACAGGAAGGCTGTTATTCTTAAATGCAGGCTTCCATTCCAGATAATGAAGGGCAAAGCCCTCCTCTCTTTCTATAAAATGATGATCCATAGCAGTCATCTCCTTGTTTTTTTCTTATTTGTCCATCAACCTATTCCAATTTATGTAATTCGTTAAATTCGTCCCGTTTCCTTTTTTTTATTGTTTTTGAACCAAAATAAAGGGAATTAAGAGTATTAGATAATAGAAAGGGAGCTGAAGAAAACATGACCATTAAGGCTATAGTATTAAATTGTACGCTAAAAAAGAGCAGTGAACCATCCAATACCGACGCACTTATAGATGAGATTCTTAAATTTTTTGATGAATCGGAAGTAGAAACAGAGGTCATAACAGCGGCAGACTTTAAGATTGCATACGGAATTACCTCTGAAGCGGTCGATCAGGAGGATGAATGGCCGGATATTTTCAAAAAGGTTGAAGAGGCAGATATTCTTATCCTTGGTTCTCCCATCTGGCTTGGCGAGCAAAGCAGCATCACAACTAAGGTAATCGAAAGATTATATGGAGGAAGCAGTCTGACCAATGAAAAAGGCCAGTATATTTATTACAACAAGGTTGGCGGGGTCGTGGTGACTGGCAATGAAGATGGCGCCAAACAAGTGTCCCGTTCAGTATTATATTCACTTTCCCATATGGGTTTTACCATACCTCCCAATGTTGACACCTATTGGGTTGGGGAAGCCGGTCCTGGCCCATCCTTTATAGAAGCGAAAGGCTTTGAAAATGACTTCACAAGACAGCATGCCAAAATAATGGCCTACAATCTAATCCATTTTGCAAGAATGCTAAGAACTCATCCAATACCTGCAGAAGGAAATGTTGTTAGTGAATAATGGATTAGTACATATCCATAGGAACAGCCATTAACCGAGAAAACCAATAAGAAGTAAAAGCCAGCATTTGCTCTCAATGCTGGTTTTTACTTCTTATTTTTTGCGTAATTTCCAACCCTAATTGATCTAATGCGTAGCTGATTCCCTGTTGCAAAAGCGGAGTCAAAAATGTAAATGCCTCCTGGTATTAACATTTTATATATGAAAAAAATCCATATACCATTTTTCGCATCGTGCAGCGTTTTTCACATACAAAAAAAGATAGGTAAGCAAGTCTTACCCGCTTTTACCTACCCTTCATCTTCCCACTTAATCGTAAATGCACTGCCTTTTGCCGAACTTTCTTTTAAAAATAAATTTGCATTCAGGGCATCAGCCAGCAGTTTGCTGAACGGAAGCCCCAAACCGAGCCCTCTAACTTTCAGTTTCTTGTGTTCACCCCTGTAAAAGCGTTCAAAAATGAAAGGCTGCTCTACTTCGGGTATTCCCGATCCATTATCATGAACCTCAATAAATCTCTCACTTAAAATAACAGTTATGCTGCCATCTTCCTCAATCGCATGATAAGCATTATTCAATAAATTAATCAGAATCTGCTGCAGGCGGTATGGATCCGTTGTTCTGTAGATGGTTTCAGCTGGCACTTCCACACTATTTTTAAAATTGCCTTTTTTTGCTAACGCCCATTGCCTCACAATATCTTTCACGAGCTTATTCATATCACAGTTTTCAGGCCTGATAGAAAAGGAACCAGCCGAAAGTGAATTGAAATCGAGTAAATCCTCTATCATTTTCTGCAAACGGGTCACTTCCTTTAAAGAAATGTCAAGAAATTCCTCTTTTTCTTCACCGCTTACAACATTATCACGCACTGCCTGAATTAGACCGCTTATAGAAGTCACAGGTGTTTTCAAATCGTGTGTGACTCCCGCCAGCAATTCTGCCCTAAGTTTTTCAAGGTGCATAAGCCGCTCTGTCATTTCTTTAAACGATGTAATTAATTCATGAATCTCTTCCTCATTCGCACTGGCTTTCAGGTCAATTTTATAGTCTCCCTCACTGACTTTGGAAGCAGCTAGAGCCACTTCCTGAATAGGCCGTGAAATTTTTCTGGAAAGAAAATAAATGACACTCCATCCGAGAAGACCCAATCCAGTGAGCATGATAAATAACAAGGTATATTCCTGGTTCACGTTCGTTAAATCATCTGCACTTTGGACAACAACGACCCATCCCACCTGATTATTATCGAATGATATCTCCGACTTGACTGCGTACACGGCCTGGCCATCCTCTGTATCCAGCTTTTGAACGTTTTTTTTATTCACAAGCAATTCTGCAGGCAGAGTTCCGAGACCGGGACCGGCCTGGTTATTCCTCTGCATGCGCCCAGCTTTTTTATATAGTATTTGGCCATTTAAATCGCTTATAAAAATCTGGGGATCAAACTTAAATTCCAATAACTTTGCTCTTTCCTCAAGCATTCTGTTAAATAATGGATCAAATTCGATACCGCCGTCCTGCTGTACGACCCGATCCGCTGTTTCAACAGCAACATATTGCAGCAAATTCAGCCTGTTTTCCAGAGTTGTATGCCTGATCCACCACATGGATCCAGCTGCTAAAATGATAAGTCCAATTACAAGTGTAAATAGATAGCGTGTCGTCCAGTAGCGGAGCAGGGTTGTTCTTTTATTATTTTTCAAAAACATGGAATTGGTACCCCATTCCTCTTAGCGTCCTTATTTCACCATCTGTTTCAGGCCAGTCCGTTAATGCCTGGCGTATTCTCTTTACAGCCAAATCGACAGCCCGATCGCTTCCGTCATAATCCATGCCCCAGACATGTTCGATCAATTGATCCCTGGTGAAAGTTCTGTTTGGCCTCTCAGCCAAGAACAGCAGTAAAGATAAATCTCGCGGAGTCAAACCTACTTCTGTGCCATGCAGAAAGATGGCATGCGCATTAAAATTTATCGTTAAACTTCCATATTGCTTTATGTGTTCATCTATATATATATTTGCTGACCGCCGTAAAACTGCATTCACACGTGCTATAACCTCATCACCAATAAAAGGCTTTGAAATATAATCATCTGCACCTGCATTTAAACCCTTCAACTTGTAATCAATATCCCCCAGCGCAGTAAGCATTATGACAGGACAAGCGCTTTTTTCACGAATTTTTCCCAGCACACTCCAGCCATCCATGCCAGGCATCATAATATCCAGAAGTACAAGATGAGGTGAATGATTGAAAAATTGCTCCAATGCATTATTGCCATCAAAAGCTGTTATAACTTCAAACCCTTCACGCTGCAAATAGGCGCTTAAAACTTTGGAAATAGCCAATTCATCTTCTGCCACAAGGATTTTTATCATTTTACCTGCCTCCAATAAATTAACTATACAGAAAAATCCCCGAATTTGTACACTGATGCTGTATAGACTTCCTGGGTTAATGTCTTCAGATTTTTGCCTTCTGTAGAAATGCCCAGCTCGTTCGCTTCTTTTATATTCTCTGATTCCCGTATTTCCCCAATTAACCTTCAGTTTTTATGCCGAGCTCTTCAGCCTTTTGAAGGATAGATTCAGAGTCATTAGTAAACCCCTTGCCAAGATGGTCAAACAACTTGCTTTTAAAATTCCAGCTTAACTCTTCATTGTCAGCAGAAGTTTCTGCATCTGCTGCAAAAACTGTTGTTCCATACCCGCCTGCCAATAATAAACCTGTAATGCTAAGACCAATGATTGTCTTTTTCATTACTATTCCTCCTGATCTTTTATTATGGCCAGCACTCTTAACCTCGATTTTACTATATCCGTGCAATATGTCAGGAAGATGTCAAAAAACTAAGCAATAAAAAAACGCCTATGCCGCAATAATCGGCCAGACGATTTTTTAGCCTGCTTCCCGGATCTCTTCATTAATAAATTTCCGCTTCTGTATAAAGATGAGCCTCATTGAAAGACATGTCCCTGCAGCAAGAAGCCCAAACGTAAGGCCAAGCCAATAGCCAGTTGCCCCGAGGCTGGTATGGTGTGCAAGAACATAGCCGGCAGGAAGACAGATCAGCCAATAAGCAACCAATGTAATGATAAAAGAAATATTCACATCTTTATAACCTCTTAAAGCCGCTTGTGCGGTAGCTTGGATCGCATCGGAAATCTGGAAAAACAGGGCATAAATCAGAAAATGGGCAGTCAGGGCAATAACGGCACGATCAGCTGAATAAAAACCTGCAACCTCATAACGGAATAATACAACCAGCAGGCCAGTGAACAGTGCAATCAATACGGCCAGATAGATGCCAAGCCAGCTGTAAGATTTTGCATCCCTATACCTGCCTGCACCAACTTCATATCCGACTAGCACGGTCTGTGCCATGGAAATGCTGATCGGGATCATATACAGGAAGGAAACAATGTTTAATGCAGACTGATAAGCCGCAATAGTTGTCACATTGAACTTACTGATTAAGATGGTCACAACAGCAAACATACTCGTTTCAAAAAAGATTGACAGTCCCATTGGTACTCCAATCTTTAAGATTTCCTTGCATTTATCCCATGAAAAATCTTTTAGACCACTGAAAATGTTATAGCCTGAGAACGGCTCCTTCGTTTTTATAATAAAAGCAGTTATGACGAGGATAAACCAATAAGTAAATGAAGTTGCATAGCCTCCTCCTGCTCCTCCCAATTCTGGAAAGCCCCAATAGCCAAAAATCAGGACATAGTTGAGAAAAAAATTAATTGGAAGCGAACAAAACAAAATAACCATCACAACTCTCGTTTTGCCGAGTGCGTATATGAATGATCTTAATACATTAAAAACGAATAAAGGAATGATTCCAAAGCTGAGTCCCACCAGATAACCCCTCGCAGTTTCTTCCACTGTTTCAGGCAGATTCATGCTTTCAAGCAGCGGGTCAAGCAAAAATGAGCCCAATAGAATGACTGCAAAGGCAATAATAAAACCCAATAACATTCCATTTTTTACAATGGATGAAACTTCTTTGTTCTTCTTCTCTCCAAACCGCTGGGCCGCAATCGGAGATACAGCCATTAAAATCCCGCTGAGCCCGGTAAATACAGGGTTCCAAATGGAGGAGCCTATCGCTACACCAGCAAGGTCGGAAGCATTATATCTCCCCGACATGATCGTATTAAAAAAGACCATTGCAAACATGCCAAGCTGCGTGATTAGAATAGGAATTAACATAATCGTAATTTGCCTGATCTTCTCCTGTAAAGAAAACGTCTGATACATCTTAAAGCCTCCTTCACAAAATAATAAACACAAATATCATTATATTATATCTTCAAGAAGAAAGACCTTACTTTTATACAAAAGAAAAAAGAGCTGCAGAAGCTCTTTTTCCAGAACATCACTCATTTTCCTCTTCAACTATATATTTAAGTTTTAGCAGCTTATTATTCCAGAATTGTTCATAATAGGACAGCCATTGCTTCAATTCTGTCAGCGGCTCAGGCTGGAGATGGTAGATTCTTTCTCTGCCTGCCTTTTTTCCTTTTACTAACTCAGCTTCAGAAAGGATATGAAGATGTTTTGATATGGCGGTCCGGCTTATGGGAAAATGGGCACTTATCTCTGAGATGGGGCGTTCTTTTTCAGCCAGCAGCCTCAATACTTCTCTCCTCGTTGGATCGGCTATTGCCTGAAAAACATCATGCTTCCTGGCAGATGCCCCCATTATCCCTCTACAACCTTGCCAAGCTTCTCGAGAATTCCAGTCCATCCATGAGACATTCTTTCACGGATAACCGCACTATCCTGTTTAGCTTTCTCAACCAATTCATCTGGCTGTTTCCAGCCGCCATGTATAAGCGTAAATTCTGTTTTGCCGCCCAAGTCTTTTAAAATGAATGAAACAAACCAGCCATCTGTATCCCATTTAAAAGAAAGACGGTTTGGTTCATCCAATTCTGTTACCTTACACGGAGAAGGGCCAAATGGGGACTGAATATGAAACTCATAACCCACCTCAGCCTTAAAATCATTTGGCATAAACCATGCTTCAATCCCTTCTGCTGTAGAGACTGTTTTCCAAACTTTTTCGATAGGCGCATTAAGTATCACTGTTTGTTTAATATCCTGAAGTGTTTCCATTTCCATGCTCTCCTTTGTAAATAAAGTACAACCATTTGGTTTCATTTAAATCATATACAACCTTTGGGTTTCATGTCAACTGGAATATTATGATGTTTCCTAAAATAAAGCCTAAATATGCAGGTTAATCCATATAATTTACAGAAATATTATTATATCTAAAGGAGGGATAATGATGCAGCAAACGATTCATACCCAAAAACTTTCTGATCTGGAAACTGCGATTCATACATATGTGCGTCCCGACACCTTTCCGCTTGCTATAAAAGTCTTGAAAAGAGAAGAAGTACTGCCTGACAGGGTAAAGCGTCCTGCAAGAGATTTTGGCAAAACATTCAGCATCTGCCAGGGTATTACCATGTCAAGAAGATATGGCTGGTCCATTGCAATGAGCAAAGAGGATTTATCCTGTCCAATTGCCAAAATCGCTTTTGGCTTCGAAGAGGAACTGGACTATTATTCGGAGGGAAATTTGACAGATGGCATGTATACAAAAACTTGTGACCTTGGTGCCTTGACCGAAGCAGCAGTTCCAAAGTTTTCAAAAGAGGAAGCCGGGACTGTTCTAATGGCGCCTCTTGGCAGAGCAGCATTTGAACCGGATGTAATTACCGTCTATGGCAATTCAGCGCAAGTGATGAGAATGGTGGCGGGAACTCTCTATCATACGGGCGGAGAAATCACATCGACTTTTACTGCAAGAGCTGACTGTGCCGATATCGTTATAAAAACGATTAAAACCTGTAAGCCGCAGGTAATCCTGCCATGCTATGGGGACCGTGTTTTTGGTCAGACTCATGATCACGAAATGGCATTCACCATCCCTTTTTCCATGACAGATGAGTTTACTGAAGGCTTAAAGCAAACACACAAAGGCGGTGTACGCTATCCTGTCCCAACCTACCTTCAGTATGAGGCCAAGTATCCCGACACATATGAGAAGCTGAATGAGATGTTTGACACCAACACATAAGTGTTTTATGCTGGTGCCTCCTAATAGAGGTGCCGGCTTGTTTCATATTTAGGAAAAAGGTAATATAGATTTGACAGCTACTTAGAAATGAGTGAAATTTATGAGCAGCTTTTTCCCTTCCGTCTATGACCTGGCCATGCAGCCGCTTGAAAAAAGGAGTTTTCGGCAAATCAGAAATAGGATTCTATCTAAGACTGCCGGCAGGGTCCTTGAAGTCGGTGCCGGTACAGGCATTAATTTCCCATTATATAAAAATGCAGCTGTGGTCGATGCCATTGAACCGAATCAAGCAATGATAGATAAATCTCAGTCCCGCAAGAATGAGGCAGTGGTTCCTATCCATATCCACCAGCAGTCCGCCGAAAATCTTGAATTCCCTGACAATACATTTGACTGTGCAGTTGCGACACTGGTTTTCTGCACAATACCAAATCCTCCGAAAGCACTTGAGGAGATTAAAAGAGTCTGCAAGCCACAGGCAAAAATACTGTTCTTTGAACATGTGAAAATGAAGCAGCCCGCTCTGGCATTTGCTCAGGAAACCCTAAATCCAATTTGGAAAAGGATTTGTGACGGCTGCCACCTAGACCGTGATACACTTCAGACTATTCGGGAATCAGGGATGAAAGTTACGAACGTGACTGCCTATTATAAAGGTTTGTTTCTAGTGGTGGAGAGTGAGAATATCAATAAATAATGGTGCGGCTGTTTATTATTAATAAGCCGCACCATTTGTGATTCGTTGGAAGATGTTAACCTATTTTTTGTTGTTAGTCGCTGATTAACTACCCTTTTCCCTTACTGACCCCATTTTCGTCGTTAATCCGACAGATTAACTCCCATTCCTTTATGCATCATCCACTTTTCGTCTTTAATCATTGTTAAAAGTTAATAATTTATTACAGTTCTCCTCAAAAAAGAAGGCCGATTCAATCAGCCCCCTAAACTAAACCCTTTTTAATTCGTAATTTCGGTTATCCACCAGCTTCTTATCATTCTTCTTAATAGAGCCTGCCGCTGTTAATTCGAGAATTGGCTTGACCCTGACCACGTCCTGGATTTTTGAAGCAAGACCAGGCTCTAACCCTTCCTCAGATTCTATCAAAATCTTAAGCTGGTCCTGCCCATTCTCATTCGTGACAGCAGCCTGGAAAACCGAGTACCCTTCTTCATTCAGGACTTGTGCAAGCTGCTTTTCTCTTACAAACATGCCTTTTACCTTTACCCCATCGCTAATGCGCCCCAGCACTCCAGCAATCCTTTTTCCTTCATATCCTTTGACCCAGCGGGAGAGGTCACCTGTGCCAAATCGGATGAGCGGGTAGCTTTTATCAAATAAAGTGACAACTACTTCCCCTTCTTCGTCTGAAACCTCCGATCCAGTTTGCGGGTCACAGATTTGCACGATGGCGGAATCAGTTATTTTCAATCCCGGCCCCTCTTTGTCTTCATAAGCAATACAACCGCAATCTGCAGTCCCATAGCCTTCATATACGGAAATCCCGTTGTCTTTACACCTTTTCCGCATTTGTTCAGTCAGCATTTCAGCAGTAAAGAATACTTTGTTCACAAATATTTCTTTACCTGCTTTCCAACCCTTCTCTTCAATAGCATCAAGCAAAAGGTTAAAAAAGCTGGGTGTCCCAACATAGCCGGTTACCCGGACATCCTTCATGACCTTAATTTGCAGTTCCCGGTTCCCAGTTCCGGCAGGGATTACGGTTGCGCCTAATTCACGAAGTGCGGAGTCAAACATAAAGCCTGCAGGTGAAAGATGATAAGAAAAGGTATTTTGCACTATATCCCCTTCACCAAACCCAGCTGCCCTGAGAGCTTCTGAAAAACGCCAATAATCTTTTTCGGTGCTTTGCGGATCATAGATAGGACCAGGCGACATAAAGATTCGCGCCATTTCGCTTGGCTTTACAGCTGAAAGGCTTCCGAAAGGCTGGTCTGCAGATTGCAATTCCGGCAATCGATCTTTGTTAAGAACCGGAATTTTTTCTAAATCTTTCACAGTTAGAATGTCACTTGGAGAAATACATGCCTTATCCAGCTGTCTTTTAAATCCGAGAGCATTGTCATATGCATGCTGGATCACTTCCTGCAGCTTTGCCACTACAGCCACCTCTTTCTTCTTTTATAAGATTTAATATCTTTATAGCTTTTCCGGCCTTTGTCTCCCATTCCAAGGTAAAATTCGCGCACATCCTGGTTGGAAAGGAGCCGGTCCACTGTTCCGTCCATCACAATCCGGCCGTTTTCCATGATGTAACCATAATCAGCAATCGAAAGGGCGACATTGGCATTCTGCTCAACTACCAATATGGTTGTGCCCTCTTCTTTATTAATTTTTTTAATGATGCTGAAAATTTCTTTTACTAAAAGAGGTGCCAGTCCTAAAGAAGGCTCATCCAGAAGAAGTACCTTTGGCTTTGCCATGATTCCTCTCCCAATTGCCAGCATTTGCTGCTCTCCCCCTGACAAATAGCCGGCCTGACGGTGCTTCAGCATTTCAAGCTTTGGAAAGTAATGATAGACTTTTTGAATATCACTTTTAATGTTCTTCCGGTCTTTCCTGGTATGTGCACCAGCAATCAAATTGTCTTCCACGGAAAGGTGCTTGAACACGCGCCTTCCTTCCATGCATTGAAAAATGCCTTTCTTTACGATGGTCTCAGCATCGTTAACATCAATGCGCTCCCCATACAGCTCGATAAACCCGTCTGTCACTTCACCATTCTCACTTTTCAACAGTCCGGAAATGGCTTTAAGGGTGGTCGTTTTCCCGGCTCCATTGCTCCCGAGCAGAGCAACTATTTTCCCTTTAGGCACCACCATCGACATCCCCTTTAGTACAAGGATGACCTTATCGTACATCACTTCGACATTATTAATTGTCAGCATGCATCTGTCCTCCGAGTAACAGGAGGCGGGTAAAAAACCTCGCCCCCATCATTTTAGTAGCCGATATAATCAGTGAATACCTCAAACTTGCCGTCCTTCACTTCTGCTAAACGGATTTGGTTCGTGCCGGCATGGTTATCCGGTGTGAATGTAACCGGTGCAGCCAAACCGCCAAGATCCAGGTTTGAAATTTTCTCCAGGCCAGCCCTGATGCCTTCACCTGTAGTCGGGTCTTCAGCAAGCTTTAGGCCTTCAACCATAATTTTGGCGGATACCCATCCCTGGATAAACTTCTGGTTCTTGTCTTCAAGCTTTTCGCCTTTGCTCTCTACGAACTTCTTAACCTTTTCCATTCCTGGAAGATCTTCATAAGGGAACGCATGTGTGACAACACCGATAAATCCTTCAGCGGCATCGCCGGCTATTGGAAGCAAGCCTTCGCCAGCAGCCCAGTTTAAACCGATGAATTGTGTATCCAAGCCAAGCTTTTTAGCATCTTTTAAAATCGTTGCTGTTGCGCCCCAAGTTTGGTTAATAATTGCATAATCAGGATTTTTCTTTTCCATATTCAGCAATTGTGATGTTGCATCAAGTGTTTTCAGGTCAACAATTTGCTCATCGACTATTTCAATGCCATTTTCCTTTGCAAAATTTTTGGCATCTTCAATTGGCGATTTTCCAAAAGCCGTATCATTGTAAATTAAAGCAACAGTCGGTGTGCCGCCAGTGTGATTATCTTTTATCCACTTTAATACAGACCTTGCCTGATCGGAGTAAGATGCCGCTGCCAGGAAGTTATATGGGCTTTCGTCAATATTTTTTAGATTCTCTGAGTATGAAGCTGAAATGAATGGCAGCTTGTCAGCAGCCACCTGCTGGCGCAGAGCTTCAGTGTCACCTGTTCCCCAACCTAAAATGGCAGCTACTTTGTCTTTTGACTTTAATTTCTGATAAAGCTTTTGAGCTTCAGGAATTTTATAAGCGTAGTCATCACCGATTAATTCGAGCTTATTTCCGTTTATCTCCTCTCCTGCAATAGATTCAAAAAATGCTTTTTCACCTTCTGCATATGGTGTTCCTACATCACCGGTACCGCCAGTCAGGTCAAAGATTCCGCCGATCTTGACAGTCCCTTTTTTGTCACCTGATGCTTCCTCGCTGCCTCCTGAACATCCAGCCAGCATTCCAGCCATTAGAGTGGCTGCCAATAAACCTTTCCAAACCTTCTTCATAATGTTCCCCCTCATTTTTTCTTCTTTTTTTATAAAAATTTGAAAGGTTCACTTTCAAAATTTTCAAAAATTATTACCCGGGAATTAATAAGAAAACGGCCACAACTTAAAGTAGTCTTTAATATTCTTCCATATTTTTGCGAGCCCCTGCGGTTCATAAATCAGGAATAGAATAATCACGAGGCCGAATACTACCTCTTTCATCCCAATTAAAACTGCAGACAAGTCAGGGAAAACTCCGCTCAGCATTTCTACGCCTGACCTGAGTACAACCGGCAGCAATGTGATGAATACAGCTCCATAAATTGAACCGAATACACTCCCTAATCCGCCGACCAGTATGATCGCTAAGTATTCGATGGACACTGTAATGCTATAAAGCTCGGGACTGACAACCATTGTATAGTGGCCCAATAAAGCACCCGCAATTCCCACGAAGAAGGAGCTTACAATAAATGCTAATACTTTATATTTAAACAAATCGATTCCCATGACTTCTGCTGCCACATCACGGTCACGAACTGCTATGAAGGCCCTGCCGACTCGCGATCGGAAGAGGTTCAGAGTAAAGATGGCCGTAATAATCAGCACCACAAACATCAGATAATAATAGCTCCGCTCACTGTAAAAAACAAAACTGCCAAGTTCTGGCCTTGATAAGACCATTCCAGCTGTTCCGCCAGTCAGCGCATCCCACCTGGAAATAACAAACAAAATGATTACCTGTGCTGCCAGAGTGGCAATGGCTAAATATAATCCTTTGAGCCTTAAGGAAGGCAATCCGAACAATCCGCCTACAATCGCCGTCACGATGCCGGCTGTCGGCATCGCAATCCAAAAGCTTAGGCCAACCTTTGCTGTCAGAATGGCAGACGTATATCCCCCTACTCCCAGGAAGGCGCCTACCCCTATGGAGATCTGGCCGGTAAAGCCCGTCAGGATGTTCAGACCAATTGCACCAATCGCGGCAATTCCGCAAAGCGTAGCCAGCCCAATGATATAATCGGATACAAACATCGGGAAGACTGCAAATATAGCCAGAAGAATGAATACACGCATCCTTACTCTGGATATTTTCCAGATAGCCATATCTTGTTTATAATTTACATGGAATTCTCCACAATCCATTACAAAAGGATTTCTCATCGGTTACACCCTCTCGATTTCTTTTTTTCCGAACAAACCATATGGCTTGAACATAAGGATAAATACGAGGATGACAAACGGCATAACCTCTTTAAGACCGCCTCCAACCAATGGATCCAGATATCCGCCGGTCAAACTCTCAAGAATGCCGATGATCAGTCCGCCGATGATGGCCCCAGGGATACTGTCAAGCCCTCCAAGAATGGCAACCGGAAGCACTTTTAAGCCGATCGCTGAAAGGGATGCGTTAACACCATTAATGTTCCCGAGAAGGATGCCTCCAACTGCTGAAACAATGGCAGCAATCGCCCAGGCAACTGCGAAAATCATCTTAACGCTGATTCCCATCGACATAGCTGCCTGCTGATCATCTGCGGTTGCCCTCATCGCAATTCCCAGCTTGGAATATTTGAAAAAGAGAGTGAAAATGACAAGCATAACCACAACGATTAAAAGTGACCATAAATATACAGGCGCTATGACAATCTCACCCAGATTAACAGGCTTCTCCGAGAAGATTTTGGGGAACACCCGTGTTTCGTGACCCCAAATAATATGGACAATCCCAGCAAGAACACTTGATAAACCAATCGTCGCCATAATCATGGATATGACGGGCTCTCCAATAAATGGCCTAAGCACAATTCGTTCAATGACAAAACCGAGAACCGCACTGAACATCAATGCAATTAACAGCGCTGCCACAAACGGAATGTTGTAAGCTGTAATAAGCGTTAAACATACATACGTTCCAATTAATAGGAACTCACCCTGTGCAAAATTGATGGCGTCACTGGATTTGTAAATTAGCACGAAACCCAACGCAACAAGTGCATAAACACTTCCTACTACTATTCCTGTTACGATCATTTGCAATAAAAAAGTCATTAAGCTGCCCCCTCTCCTTCATCCATAAAAATCACTTGAAGCGTTGTTTGGATAGTTTGTTCCATGCCGTCACGATATTTGATCGTGCCATTCACCCGTATTTTTTTGTCCTCCGTATAAAGTCCATCGATCAATGCCTGATATTTTTTAGCGACAAATTGCCTGCGGACTTTCTTTGTTCTTGTAAGCTCTTCATCATCTGCGTCCAGTTCTTTATACAAAAGAACGAATTTTTTCACCCTGGCTTTTTCAGGCAGGGTCTGATTGATTTCCTGCACCTGTTTTTCGATCAGTTCGAGCACTTCCGCTTTGGAAGATAAATCGGTATAAGTTGTATAGCTGATTTGATTTTTCTCAGCCCATCGCCCTACATTTTTCATATTAATATTGATCATGGCAACCACATAATGGCGGTCCTTCCCGATAGCTACCGCTTCCTGGATGAATGAACTGAATTTCAGCTTATTTTCGATAAATTGCGGAGAGAACATCTCACCTGTATCAAGACGGATAACATCTTTAATCCGGTCAATGATATACAAATGCCCGTCTTCATCCAGCCTGCCGGCATCTCCCGTATGCAGCCAGCCATCCTGAATGGTTTCGTTCGTACTTTTCTCGTTTTTGTAGTACCCCTTGAACACACTTGAGCTTTTGATCAGAATTTCCCCATCATCAGAAATTTTCACTTCTGTTCCTGGAATTGGAATTCCAACACTATCAAGCTTGATATCTCCGTCCCGATGCACAATGGATATGCCGGATACTTCTGTCTGCCCATAAATGCTTTTCACATTGACTCCAATACTGTGAAAGAACTCAAATACATCTGGGCCTAAAGGGGCACCGCCGGTATATGCACGCTTGATCTTCAGGAGTCCGAAGTGATCACGGATCGCACTAAACATCAGATAATCAGCAATTTTATAGAGAGCCTTCGTACCTGTGCTGACAGGTTTATTTTCAAAATGTGCTTTGGCTGCTTTCTCACCAATGGGCTTGCACCAGTTATATATCTTTCTTTTCAGCCAGCCGCTGTCCTGAATCTTAACCTGAAAGCGTGATAACATGTCTTCATAGATTCTTGGAGGTGCAAACATAACCTGTGGCCCAATTTCCCGAAGGTCTTCCAATACGGTTGCTGGCTCTTCAGGGAAATTAATTGTCATCCCATTGTATAAGCCCATAGCAAGGGTCATCATTTGTTCCCCGATCCAAGCAAGCGGAAGGAATGATACATATTCATCCTTTTCTGTCAGCGGATCGATGTCTGACAGATTTTTAGCCATGTCTATGAGATTCCGGTAAGTAAGCATTGTCCCCTTTGGATTGCCTGTAGTTCCTGAAGTATACGACAAAATCGCTACGTCATCTGCAGAACCTTTATCAACTTCCTGCTTAAATAAATCAGGATACTCTGATTGATAGCTGCGCCCCATTCCCAGAACTTCTTCAAATTCAAGCAGGAAATCCTCCTGGTAACTTCTCATGCCCCGGGAATCATAATAAATAATCGTTCTGACTTTAGGAATGGATTCTTTAATTTCCAGCAGTTTATCAACTTGCTCCTGATCTTCAGCAACTATTATAGTTGCATCACAATTATCAATAATGTAACTAAGTTCTGCAGATAGCGATTCCTGATAGATTCCGACTGAAATGCCGCCTATGCTTTGCGCAGCAAGCTCACTAATTACCCATTCAGGCCTGTTATCACCGATAATGGCAAGCTTATCATCCCTTTTTAGACCCAAAGATGCCAAACCCATGCTAAAATTTTTAACTTTGTCCAAGAACGCTTCATACGTGTATTCATTCCAAATTCCAAATTCTTTTTCTCTTAAAGCTACTTGCGAACCATTAATGTAAGCCCTTTCAGTAAGCAGCTGCGGAAACGTCATACTCATAGAATCGCTCCCCCCTCCTGAGAATGTAAAAATATCATTTTAGCCAATATAAAGCTTTTATACGGCATTCTCCTCTCCCAAATAAGCTTCTATGACTTTAGGATTATTCTGAATCTCTTCTGGTGTCCCATAGCCAATCAGTTTTCCGAAATCAAGAACTGCGATATGATCAGATAAATCCATTACAACCCCCATGTCGTGTTCAATTAATATGATGGTTGTTTGCATTTCTTCATGAATGTCGATGATGTATCTGGCCATGTCTTCTTTTTCCTCACTATTCATGCCTGCCATCGGCTCATCCAGAAGAAGGATCTCGGGTTCCAATGCTAGAGCCCTGCCGGTCTCGACCCTTTTCTGCAGTCCATATGAAAGGGTTCCCACGGGAGTATTGCGGATATCCTCAATTTCAAGAAAATCGATCACCTGCTCAACTTTTTTTCGATGTTCAATTTCCTCTCTCTGCGCCTTTCCCCAATAAAACCCTCCTGCAAGAAGTCCGGTTTTCATCCTCACATGCCTGCCAAGCATCAGATTGTCTAAAACAGATAAATGCGGAAAAAGCTCAATATTCTGGAATGCCCGGGCAATTCCCAGACTGGCTCTTTTGTGAGGTTTATAGCGGGTAATATCCTCCCCCTTGAAATGGATGGATCCAGATGAAGGCTTATATAGCCCGCTAATGCAGTTCAGCATACTTGTCTTCCCTGCGCCGTTTGGACCAATAAGCGAAAAAATCTCTCCTTCCTGCACTTCATACGAGACATGGTCAAGAGCCACTACACCTCCAAACCTTAAGGTAGCATCTTTAATCTCTAAAATCCCCAACCTTTTACCCCCCTTATTTAGAAAAACAAAATATTTTTTATAAAATTATGAATAATTTTAATATTCTTTATATATTTATTTTCTCCTTTTATATATCTAAAATATTTTTTAGCCCTGAGCTATTTTTTCATTTTTATGTCAATGGTAATATTGATATGACAAATTCCTTATGTGTAAGTATTTATAACTATGGACATAGTGATATAATATTACTTCCGGTGGCTCACTGATATTTTTCAATTTAAAAATGACCCTGGTTGAATCGATCATACTATTAATGTATAAAATACANTGTATGGGCTTTAACTTCTTCTTTGGTGAATTTATGTTTATTCGCATTAGCTTTAAGATGCGTCGAATCTGTAAAAAGAACACGACCGCCGACCATCTTATTGTTTATAGCCTGGAGGACAATTTCATCAAAGATTTCTTGAAAAATATCAGTACCTTTAAATCGATTTTGCCGATTGAAACTAATTGTAGAATGATGAGGAACAGAATCTCTGAATTTCAAACCTAAAAACCAACGGTATGCGATGTTCATTTTAATTTCCTGTTCTAATTGTCTTTCTGAACGGATGCCGTACAAATAGCCAATAAACATCATTTTGAATAGAAGCAGAGGGTCGGTTGGTCGACCGTTGTCTTCACTATAATAAGGACGAACCTTATCTAAGATAGTTGAAAAATCTATGTACTGGTCAATTTTTCGAAGAAGATGGTCCGAAGGAACAAGTTCATCTATAGAAACAAATTCAATTTCATTTTGAGAAGATTCTTTGGGTTTAAACATGTAAATTCACCACTATCTATTATGATTTATTAATTAAATTATAACATATTAACGCGGTGAATAATTAAAGTTAAATTACAAAATAAAGGCTGTCGACAGTTTCTCGACAGCCTGAATGTATAAAATACATTATTATAAATTTTTGAATGTGGATTACATAAGCATTTTATGTTACTCTATAATCTCAGAATAGGAAGTGATGATAGTGATAAAAATTGAAATACCTCAGCCTGATCTCGTCATTACAAGAAGCAGGCAAACGGGACAGGCTGTTGAAAGTGACCTTAGCAGTGTCTATGGTTTCACAGATTATCATAAGATACCAAGAGACAAGGGCGGCATGATTCTGTTTTTCGATGCAAACGAAGAACTGCTTTTTGTAGGGAAGGCACGAAAATTAAGACAGCGCGTCAAAAAGCATTTTGAAGATAATGTTTCCCCTATAAAAAATCATCGCGATGATGTCTATAAAATTGCGGTCATTTACGTTGAAGACAGCATGGAGCGCGAAATTTATGAGACCTATATTATTAATACACTGCATGCAAAATATAATATAGACAAAGTATTTTTCAAATAAAAAAAAAAGGCCATCCTGGCCTTTTTTTATTTGTAAGAAAGTATAACTTTGAACCTTCAATAACTGTCTAGCGAAAGCTGCCTGCCCCCTCGAGGTCACAAGCTTGTCTTGTTGCGGCTCCTAGGGACTCGAGACATTAGCCAATCCCTTCCAGAAGGAAAGAACACCTTCTTGCAGTGCTCGTCTTATGCTTGTCGTCCCTGAGCAGTCGCCTCCACATTTCGGTTTGTCTTGTTGCGGCTCCTAGGGACTCGAGACATTAGCCAATCCCTTCCAGAAGGAAAGAACACCTTCTTGCAGTGCTCGTCTTATGCTTGTCGTCCCTGAGCAGTCGCCTCCACATTTCGGTTTGTCTTGTTGCGGCTCCTGGGAACTCGGGGTCATGCAGACGTTGCCACAGGACGTGGCGTTCTTAGTCTCCGTTCCATTGTCGGCAAGGCGCTTCCGCTTTTCTAATTAATCGATTTCTTTTTTGTTTTTACCTTTAATGAATCGGTACGTTAAATACGCAATGTAAAGTGGTATCGCAATATAAATCAAATCGGGAAATGGGCCATATGAGCCCTTGTAAATAACGTATAAGACACTCCCGAGAAAAATGGTAACAATTGTTCCGTATTTCGGAAGGGGAACTTCCTTAAAGCTAGGAATCCGGATTCTGCTTACCATTAGAAAGCAGAGTGCAGTAAAAACAACAGTTGTGATGATACTGGGAATAAGGTCACCAAAAAGGGTCAGTATGGCCATAATCCCTCCTGCCGCAGTTATCGGCACTCCAATAAAATAATTTAATGAGGATTTTGGGGGACTGATATTGAACCTGGCAAGCCGATAAGCCCCAAATAGAGGAAAAACACCAGAAACGATTAATCCAAGGATACCAAATTGAAAAAAGTATGTATAATAGACCAAAAATGAAGGGGCAACACCAAAGGTAACAATATCCGCCAGTGAATCGAGTTCTTTCCCAAGCGCACTGTCCGCTTTCAGCATTCTTGCAAGCCTTCCGTCCATGCTATCGAGCATCATGCCGATTAGAATCAATATTGCGGCATTCTTAAATTCGCCATTTGCAGCCATACCGATTGAAAGAAATCCGCAATATAAATTACCCAAAGTGACTATATTGGGGATTGTTTTAATAAAACGCACTAGTGACCATCACACTCCAAAAATAGAAAAAGTTTATAGTATTTTATATTCCCTTTCATTATACCATTTAATCTTCTATTAAGCCCTCCTCTTTCAAAGAAAACAGCCCTTGTCCCCCAGACTAAAAAGAAAGAGCCATAATCATCACATGGATTATGGCTCCTTCAGCAAATTATTCAATTATATTTTAAACCTTAAAATATTCTCTCTGCTGCCATAGTCTTCACTTTCTCCTCTGGCAATCCGGCAATATTTTTTAATACTTCCTCATTATGTTCTCCCAGCTTCGGAGGGCGGGCGACTGCTGAATCAATTCCTCCATGCATTTTAACTAAAGGGTATTTCTCGTTTCGTTCAAAAATCCCTTTAAAAAGCGGAAAGTCTTTTAATTCACCCGCCTCTAATACCGGAGTCAGGCAGCAATCTACCTTTTGCCCAAATTGAGTCCACTCTTTTAATGTTCTGCTTTTAAATAACTCAGTAATCTCCAAATATACAGGATTATTGCCAGAGACGCTGGAAAATTGGGAATCAATCCAATCCTCCCTGCCGGCACTCTTGCAGAAGTTTATCCAGAACTTCGGCTCTAATGCGGCAAGAGCTGCATACCGCGCATCCTTTGTTTCATAAATGGAGTAAGCGACGATTTCCCCGTTTAGTACCGAAAGTCCATTTTGATATCCCGTTTCATTCTCGATCAGCAAATGGTTCCCCATTATGGAAGCCATCACGTCAGCAATGGAAATGCAGTGATACCCCCCATTGCCGGAAATCTTGCTTGAAAGCAGTGTAGCCAGTATTCTTTCGCTTGCTGCCATGCCTCCCATAAAATCCGCTATTGTATTGGACGGGTGAACAGGCCTTCCGCTGCGGTCCTTCAGCTGGGCAAGGGCGCCGCTTACTGCCATATAGTTTAGATCATGACTTCCTAAATATTGATAGTCTTCATTTTCTCCGTATCCTGTAAGGGAGCAATAAACAATATTGTGTTTGTGTTTTTTCACAGACTCATAGTCCAGTCCGAGCTTTTTCATAACACCTGGCCGAAAGCTTTCCAGCACGGCATCACTCTCTGAAATCAGCTTGAGGACGGCAAATCTTCCTTCTTTGCACTTCAGGTTAAGAGCAAGGCTTTTTTTGCCGCGGTTATTGGCAGCAAAGACAGCACCTGTGCCCTCTATTTTGATATCCAGCTGCCTTCCGGGATCACCAGTCAAAGGTTCAATTTTTATCACTTCAGCTCCAAGCTCCGCAAGTCTCTGGGAAGCAAACGGACCAGGGAGATAATTGGAAAAATCGATTATTCTTATGCCTTTTAACATCGTTCATTCCTTTCTTCCGGCTAAATTTTACCGTCGGCGAACAGATCCTCCAGCTGCTTGCGGAGTATAAATTTTTGGATTTTTCCGCTCGCGTTTCTTGGCAGAACGTCACAAAACACATATTTTCTTGGCCGCTTATAATTAGCAAGCTCAGCACTGTTCCTGCACAATTCATCAAGCTCTTCTCCAGTCAGGGATGGATCTTTCCTTACAACAAGTGCTGTTACTGTTTCACCCCAGCGGTCATCAGGCTGGCCAATCACTGCTGCATCAAGGACCCCATTATGGGTATATAAAATATCTTCTATTTCACGAGGATAAATATTTTCTCCGCCGCTAATAATCATGTCATCCGCTCTATCTTTGACGTACAAATAGCCCTCATCATCCAGATAGCCTATATCTCCTGAGTGGTACCAGCCGCCATGGATCGCATGATCGGTTACTTCCGCCCGATTGAAATATCCGCTCATCATGCATGGGCCTTTTACGATGATTTCACCTGTTTCTCCTGCCGGCACGACATCATCAGGATCTGATGGACCATTCTCATTCGGCCTTACTATTCTAATCTCATGATTTAAGCAAGCCTGCCCGGCAGAACCGGCTTTCCGGATTTGGTCACCTTCTGATAAAAACGTAATGGCAGGCCCCATCTCGGTCATTCCATATGCTTGCACTAGAGAGATGCCCAATTTTTCACGGCAGGCATAAACAAGGGCAGGAGCCATGGGAGCAGCACCATAAAGACCCATCTTCAGGCTTTCGAGATTATAACGGCTCAAGTCTTCCTGCAGCAGCATATTCCACATAGTGGGAGCTGCAAAAAACTTTGTGATCTTCTCTTCAGAGATTAATTGTAATACTTCCTTTGCATCAAAATGATGGAGGATGGTATTCTTTGCCCCCACATGCACACGCGGCAAAAAGGCACAGTGAAGTTCTGCGCAGTGGAACATAGGAGCAGTCACGAGACCATTATCGCTGCTTTCAAGCTTTGTCGCCCCAATGACAATAAGGCTTTGTTCGACCATATCCCTATGCCGGTGGACCACTCCTTTTGGCCTTCCCGTGGTTCCGCTTGTGTACATAATAGCGTACAAGTCATTTTCCTCTATAGGCACTTCTATTTCATTAAATGGCGCTGCATATACTTTTTCCCGATAGGATGAAGCGTATTCCGGTTTATTGTCATCGATATACCAGAAGGCTGTATGCGGGAAACGATTAGCAATAGGAGAAATGCCCGATTCCAGCATTTGTTCAAATAACACTACTTTTGGTTCTACATCCTGGAGGATATATGCAACTTCTTCTGACATCAGCCTGAAGTTGATTGGATTAAAGACTGCACCGATTTTTGCACAGGCAAAAAATGCTGTAGCAAGCTCTTCAGTGTTAAACAGGTATATTGAAACCCTGTCACCCTTCCTTACTCCAGCATTTATTAAGGCATTTGCCAATCTGTTTATTTCAAGACCCCATTCCTTATAGGTAAGACGCAGATTTTTTCTCACATCATACAAAGCTTCTTTATTAGGAAACTTGCCAGCCGTTAAATCAAAAATCTTTCCAATAGTAGTTGTCATTCACTTTCCTCCCTTTTTTCAATCTAATCGTTCAATTATTGTGGCATTTGCCATCCCATGTCCTTCACACATTGTCTGCAGTCCAAAGCGCCCTCCTGTTCTTTCAAGCTCATGCATCATAGTGACCATCAAGCGCGCACCACTTCCTCCGAGAGGATGGCCAAGTGCAATGGCTCCTCCATTTGGATTCAGCTTTGAAGGATCTGCTCCTGTTTCTTTCAGCCAGGCAAGCGGAACAGGAGCGAATGCTTCATTAACTTCAAACACATCAATTTCTTCAATTGATAACCCAGCCTTCTTTAACACTTTTTTTGTTGCTGGTATTGGGCCAGTCAGCATCAAAGTAGGATCAGAACCCACTACCGAACGGGCAATAATCCTAAACCTTGGTTTAATTCCAAGCTCCTCAGCCTTTTCACGTGACATAATTAACAGCGCGGCCGCTCCATCACTTATTTGGCTCGAGTTACCTGCGTGTATCACTCCATCCTCTTTAAAAACAGTCCTTAAGCTCCCAAGAGCTTCAACTGAAGTATTTTTTCTGGGGCCTGAATCTTCAGTTACAGTTATGGTCATCCCGTCAGGCAGAGTTATAGCTAAAGGTGCGATTTCCTGTTCAAAATGGCCTCCAGCTTGTGCTTTCAATGCCTTTTGGTGGCTTTCATATGAATACTTATCCAATTCCTCTCTCGTGAATCCATATTTTTCGGCAATACGCTCAGCCGATAAGCCCTGATGGATGATTTCATGTCTGGCTGTCAGTTTTTTACTGAATCCGACACCCTGATAGCTGGTGCCAATAGGTACCCGGGACATGCTTTCAACCCCGCCTGCGATTACAATATCCATATCTCCTGCTAAAATCGCCTGAGCTGCAAAATGGACAGCCTGCTGGCTGGATCCGCATTGGCGGTCAATGGTTGTCCCTGGGACTTCAATCGGAAAACCTGCGATCAATGCTGCTACCCTTGCAATATCCCCTGTTTGTTCTCCTATTTGCGAGACACATCCAAGAATGACATCATCAATGATTTCCGGATTTATGCCTGCACGATCGACAAGAGCCTTTAGTGATTCAGCAGCCAGATCATCCGCCCGGATATCTTTTAATAAGCCGTTTTTTCTTCCTACGGGTGTTCTGACACCTTCGACAATGACAGCTTCACGCATGTTTACTCCTCCTCATAAACCCAAGTTCTTCGCAATAATGGTTTTCATGATTTCATTTGTGCCTGCATATATGCTGGCGACTGGTATATCCCTGTACCTCCTCGCAATCTCGTATTCTTCCATATAGCCATAGCCTCCATGAAGCTGCATGCATTCTGCAGCAATCTTCCTGGCGCTTTCTGTAAGCTTCCATTTCGCCATGGAGACCTTTGTAACTACATCTTTTCCTGCCATATGCTCTGTAATCAATTGATCAAGGAACGACCTTCCCATCTCAATATCTGTTGCCATCTCGGCGATCTTGAATTGAGTGTTTTGAAACTGGCTTATTGGTTTTCCGAATGCCTCGCGGTTCTTAACATAATCCAATGTTAATTTAAGCATTTCCTCTGAAGCCACTTGGGCAGTGATTGCAACGACAAGCCTTTCCTGCTGCAGCTTTTCCATCAAATATAAAAAGCCTTTTCCTTCTTCGCCGATCAGATTTTCTTTCGGAACCTTGCAATCTTCAAAAATTAACTCTGCTGTATCCTGACAATGAAGACCGACCTTGTTTAATTTCCTGCCTCTTGTAAATCCCTTTGTACCTCTCTCAATCGCAAGCAAGCTTACTCCTTTATGCCGGGGAACTGCATGAGAATCTGTTTTACAGGCTATGATGATTAAATCGGAATGAATTCCATTAGTAATAAAAGTCTTTTCACCATTCACTATGTAATGGTCCCCTTCAAGCCTTGCAGTCGTTCTGATTCCTGCTAAATCTGATCCGGCGCCAGGTTCAGTCATAGCGATAGCTGTTATGATTTCGCCTGCTGCACATTTTGGCAGCCACCTTTCCTTTTGTTCCTCTGTTCCATAACCAGTAATGTAAGGAACAACGATATCATTGTGGAGCCCAATTCCAACCATGCCTGAGCCCACCCGTTCAAGTTCTTCATTGATTACCACTGAAAAACCCCAATCAACATCGCTTCCGCCATATTTTCCTTCAATATCAGGGCATAAAAAACCTTGCACTCCCATTTTTCTCCAAAACTCCCGAGGAATGAGCCTGTCCTCTTCCCATTTATCATAATTCGGATAGGCTTCCTTCTCTAAAAACTTACGCAAAGATTCCCGAAAAATTTCATGTTCCTCCTGTATGTATGAAGCAGCCATATCGTGATCCTCCGAATCTAAAATTTTTTTGACATAACACCAAGCACTGTTCTTCGCTTTTGTAAAGGCTTACAAATATATTGTACAATAATTATCTATATTTTTAGAACATTTAAAATATATTTTTTCAAAAAAAAACCTATCCTTTGTAAAAAGGGTAGGTTCCATGAGTTATTTTGGCTGCATCCGGATGCCGCCATCCAGCCGGATTGTTTCGCCATTCAGCATCGGGTTTTCTAAAATACTCTCAGCCAGTCTGGCATATTCCTCCGGATATCCCAGCCGTGAAGGGAATGGCACCATTTTCCCCAATGAATCCCTTGCCTCTTCAGGCAGCGATTCAAACATAGGTGTATTAAACAATCCAGGGGCAATCGTCATAACACGAATTCCATAACCCGCCAGCTCTCTGGCAATCGGCAAGGTCATGCCAACCACCCCGCCTTTCGAAGCACTATATGCCGCCTGGCCAATTTGTCCTTCAAAGGCTGCGACTGAAGCTGTATTAATAATGACACCTCTTTCACCTTGATCATTCGGATCATTCTTTGCCATTTGTTCAGCAGCCAGACGTATGACATTAAAAGTCCCTACCAGATTAATCGTAATGACCTTTTGGAACATGTCCAGTGAATGGACTCCCTTTCGGCCAAGCAGCTTGGCGGCAATTCCGATTCCTGCGCAGTTAACTGCAGTATTAATGCTGCCAAATTGTTCAGAAGCGAATGCCACTGCTCTCTGCACGTCTTCTTCTTTTGTTACATCCATTTTCAAAAAATGAACATTTTCACCCAGTTCTTTGATAAGATGGTTTGCTCGATCTTCCGCCAAATCTGCAATAAGAACTTTTCCGCCGCCGCCTGCTATTTTTCTCACAGTCGCCTCGCCAAGCCCTGAGGCACCGCCAGTGATAATGGCCCTGCAATCATTCACTTCCATAGTGAACCTCCTTTTATTAATTAATTTTTTCTAAGGAGTCATTTCCATTTGGAGTGCAGAATTTCCTGCTGACTGGCCAAATTCCCTGATGATTAATTAGTAATGGAATGTAATTGCACAAAAAAACAGCCTCTTTTCAGAAGCTGTTTTTTTCTATGCCAAATACCGATCAGCAAGAATTTCTCTCAGGTGCTGCCTGACCCGATATAATTTAGTTTTGACTGTGTTTGGGTTGAGATGAAGAATGTCCGCTATTTCTCTTTCCTTCAGCCCGTGCTTTGTTTTAAGCAGAAAAACCCTTTTCTGTTCATAGGAGAGGGAATCCACATATGCGTATATTTGCTCCTGGAGCAAATTTATCTCAGCTTCTTGCCCGGGATCGCTATATCTGCTTTCCATACAGTTTTCAAAATCAAAGGAATCCTGAATTCTCGCATTTGTCCTTCTTTCTTTTCGGACAAAATCAATTGCAGTTCTGGTCGCAATCGCCGATAACCATGCCCCCAGCTTTTCCTGATCATCAATGCTGTCCATTTTTTTATACGCTTTGAGCAATGATTCCTGCACAACATCCTGTGCTAGATAATGATCCCTAGTAATACTATAAGCAATATGATAGAGCCGTTTATTGTAGAGCCTGCAGATCTCTCTCATATCCATTAAAGGTTTAATCACTCTAATCCCCCTCTCCTGTAGGATTCTATCGTATTATTGAAGCCGTTCTTTTATAAATGCTGGAACTGTTTTTTCCGTGAAGCTTTTAATATCAATTGTCCTTTGTTCATCAAAATAGAACACAATAATATAGTCCCCATCAATATATCCATCTGCATTCTTCAAGCTGCTTTCTATTTGTTCCTTATCCGTTAATTTGACGGCAGACTTGCTATCTCTCATTTCTTCAAAAACTTCTTCATACGAGTACCCCGCTGCAAAGTTGATATCGATATCCTTCGCTTTTGCGGCCAAGGCATAAGAAATATCATTGCCATTCACTCTTGCTTCATTCAGTAATGACTTTTCTTCCAGCCATTCCTCAAATCTTGTATAAGAAGGATACCAAGGCATATAAGCTTTATTGCTGTCATTATAAAAGATCTCAATGTACGCATATGGCTCATCACTTCCCTGGAGCTTTTCATAGGAAGCAGAATCAACTTCCTCAGTCAATATCTCAACCGCCTCTTTTAAATCTTTATCGTTTGTAATGACTGCCCGCTTGGTAACTGGCCCAGTAGGAGTAATCGTTATCTTCGTGGTGTCATCGGCTGAAACCTGATAGATTTCATTAGTAGCCTTTTTATATTCATCGGATTCATAAATTAGCTTAAGAAATGGCTGGTATTCCTTTTTATTAATCCTGTAATCGCGGACTAGCTTTTCTCCATTCTTCAGTTCATACACGATAAAAACTGAATCACGGCCCGGAATCTGCGCAAGTCTGTTTTCATCCTTTACAATCGTCTCATGAAATCTTCTAACCAAATCAATATTTTCGTATTCTTTCAAATATAAGGGTTCCTCATGATCGATATCACTATAAAGGTAAAAACTCTCGCTAAAATGGACCCGCTCAATTTCATTGCCCCGTGGTATGCTTTTTTCATATTGAGTAAAGTCAAATTGAAATAAGATGAATAAAGCCGCCATTAGAGCCGTGTATGCCATCAATCCTTTCACATGAATGGTCACACGCCATGATTTTTGCAGAACCATTTCGGCAGCCGCATACCCAATCAATGCTCCAAACAGATATCCAGCTATAAGCCAGCTCATGCCGCTGCGCATCTCACCGAAATACCCTCCCCCTAAAAGCATCGTGCAAAAAGTTACACTGTATTTAAAAATGGGCTTTGTAATCGGAAAAACCAAGGCATGGGAGACAGACTCCATCCTTCTCCTTTTATAGATCTGCAAACCGAGGAAATACAGTGACAAAATAAGAATGAGATAAGTGACAGCCTCTATCGGTGACGGAGTGCGCATGTTCATCTGAGTTAGTGCAATCAAGGGAGAAAACTTCTCAAATTTGCTTGCCATATAATATTGACCAGGATAGCCAAATAAATAGAAAGGCAAATTAATAGAGACTAAAATGATCAAACCAACAGGGAGCAAGAGGAAAATATACGTTAAGGCACCTTGAACGGCGGATAATCCCGTCATCATTCCCACAGTAACTCCTGCCAGGTAAATCACAATGTTAAATAAAAGAGTGATGCCCACCCAATTGAATATTTCCCCCATTGAATAAAACTCCTGCAAATTCATTGGCTGGTAAAGAAGCAGGACTACAAACGCAATGAGTAATACCGGCAAAATTAATAGCATGATTCCAGTTAAAGCATACTGATGGAAAATGGATCCCCGCTTGATTGGGAGGCTGTGCATTAAATCGCTATATTGTTTTACCTGCGTGTACCTGAATAAAAACACAGACAAGATCACCGGTACAGATATATTAAAAATAAATTGGAGCTGGAAGTTGTATTGAAACAGATTGTCAATATCCAGGAATTTCCGCTGTTCCTCAGAAGAATTCATTATAATATCTAGCGGAATAGCGAAGAACAAACCGAGAAAATACACAATGGAAACCCAGCCGACACTTCTGAAGATCGTTTTTATAATTTCCCTTTTAACCAAGGATGTTTTGGACTGCATATCCAATGTCCCCCATTTCATAAATGAAGATTTCCTCTAATGTAAGGGGAAGCATATCGAAAATCACTGGCTTAAATTGTTCTACATATGACGATATTTCCTTTGCATCTCCCTTTACAATGCAGATCATTATGCTGCCTCTTTTTTCTTTATGAAGGATTTTCAGCTGATCGAAAATGGCTGGTACAGATCCTTTAAAGGCTACTTGAATTTTATGTGTATCTGTTTTAAGGTCATCCAGATCTTTTTCCAAAATCATACGACCTTTATGCATGATGCCTATAAAATCACATAAATCTTCAACTTCACGCAAATTATGAGAGGAAATAAGGATGGTCATTTCTCTTTCAGCAACCTCATCTATAAGCAGGCTCTTCACTTTCTTCCTCATGACGGGGTCAAGCCCATCCATAGGCTCATCCAGAATTAAAACCTCCGGCCTGGCAGACAAAGCAAGGATAAAGGCAGCCTGCCTCTGAATGCCTTTTGAAAATCTATGAATCTTTTTATGTATATCCATTTCAAAAGTAGCAGCCAGTTCTTCAAAGCGGCCTTCATCCCATCCGCTGTAAATGTTCTTATAAAACTGTGCCATCTGCTTAACTGTATATTGAGGCAGAAAATAGGGATGATCCTGAATAAAAAAGATCTTATCTTTAATTAGCGTATTTTCGAACACAGGCTGGCCGTCTACAGCAACGGAACCTTCATCCTCAGCATATATGCCTGCCAAAAGCTTCAAAAGTGTTGTTTTGCCGGCTCCATTGGAACCAAGCAAGCCGTATATGGACCCTTTATTCACTTCGATGCAGACATTTTCGACAGCATCCATATCTTCGAAAGATTTTCGTACATTACGGATTTTGATCATCTTCTACCCCTCCTCCTACAGCTGCTTCTATTTTTTGAATCAATTTTATTAATTCATCTTTTGTGATTCCAAGGTATATAGCTTCTGATAAAAGCTTTGAAAGCTCATTTTTCACTTTTTCTATTTTTTCGCTGGTCAGATTGGGAGTCGCTGGGCTGACAAAACTGCCCTTCCCCTTTATCGAATAAATATAGCCCTGGGATTCGAGTTCCCTATATGCCTTTTGAATGGTATTAGGATTGATCGTCAGCTGCTGGGCCAGCGTTCGAACGGAAGGCAGCTGTTCATCTGCTGATAAGACCTCTGTGATGATCAGCTCTTTAAGCCGCTCAACCAGCTGTTCATATATAGGCTTTCGGCTCCTTACGTCCAATTCAAACATGCTTACCCTCCCATCTGTATGCAGTGTACTATGATTCATAGTACAGTTAATACAGTTAGATTATATTACAAGTTATTGGAAAAGAGAAGAGGGAAATTTATATTTTTATATAAAAAGAAAAAACTGGCTCAGCCAAAGGGCTAAACCAGTGATAATTGATTATTTAGCTGATTTTACATTCACCGTAGGCGGAGGCAAAACCATGTTGGAACGTCTATTGTTTGTTGCAATAATATAAACAGCTGCGACTGCGATACCAACCGCAACGAAGGAGCCAAGATTGAAGATTCCTTTTTGCGAATACCATACAATCGAGTACCCCACTGACCCAGCCAGCAAAGCATAATAGAAGAATGGGAACAGGGTTTTACGAATGACAGCGCCTTCTTTTCCGACAAGACCAACAACAGCTGATGCAGCCACCACGTTATGGACACATATCATGTTTCCAGCTGCTCCGCCGACTGCTTGAAGAGCTACAATCCAGGTTGCATCCACTCCTATCTGCGAACCAACATCATATTGGAATAAAGAAAACATCATATTACTTACAGTATTACTTCCCGCTATAAAAGCACCAATACCTCCTATAAACGTTGCGAAGAATGGCCAGAATTCTCCAGCAAGAGCTGCGGCACCGTTTGCGAGCTCGATCGGCATCTGATTATAGCCAGCCTCTCCCCCGCCGGTATTGATGAAAACCTGTACCATAGGAACTGTGAAAATTAAAGCTGTTGAAGCAGCTACAGTTGTCTTTCCTGAATCTGCCCAGGCTTTTTTGTATGATCCGGGATTCATTCCATGGATAAAATATGTAATAACAGATACAAGAATGAAAATCGTACCAGGCAAATACAGTGGCTGGAAACTGGAAGTGATTCCTGAGTCAAAGATATTTTCAAACTTAACAGTCCATGACTGCATCCACTCCATAATTGGAAGCGATTTCAATCTGCTCAATACTAAAAATAGACCGACTAATACGTAGGGCGTCCATGCACGCATCATGCTCATGCTTCCGCTTTTATGAGCAACAGCATTAATTTCAAGCTTGCCAGTCCACTCAGGATCCCATTTGGACTTCTCCTCAAAATCCCAAATCTGGTCCTTTGGCGGCATAAGGAACCCTTTTTTAGCTGCAAACACAACGATTGCCAACCCGGCTAATCCGCCTACCATAGACGGGAACTCAGGCCCAAGGATATTAGCCACAATTACATAAGGAATTGTCATGGCAAATGCAGAGAATAAGGCAAACTTCCAGACTCTTATTCCTTCAGTGAAGGATTTATTTTTTCCGAAAAATCTTGTCATCAATGCTACTACAAAAAGAGGAATCAATGTTCCGGCGATCATATGAAGTATAGCAACTTGTCCTGCAATTTGGGTTACTAATGCAAGCAGGTTATCTGTGAGGCTGGCATTGCCTGATAGACCTGTTTGTACACCCACAAGCATTGGAGTTCCGACAGCTCCAAAAGAAACCGGTGTACTTTGGATAACCATCCCCGCAATAACTGCTGCCATGGCAGGGAAGCCCAGTCCAACTAAAAGCGGGACAGCTACTGCTGCCGGAGTGCCAAAGCCAGATGCTCCTTCAATAAAGGATCCAAAGAGCCAGGCAATGATAATAACCTGGATGCGCCGATCTGGTGAAATGTCAGTGAATCCCTGACGGATGGTTTTTATCCCGCCGCTTTCCTGTAATGTGTTAAGAAGCAGAATAGCGCCGAAAATAATATACAGAAGTGTACCTGCGACAACCAAACCATTAATGCTTGCAGCAGCAACTGTAGCTCCAGACACCTTCCAGACAAATAGCGCCAGGATAACAGCTACAAGGTACGAGATGGGCATGGCCTTACTTGCCGGCCATCTCAGTCCGACAAGGAATACTGCAACTGCAATAATTGGCAATAAGGATAATAAAGCTAACATTCCAGTACTCATTAATTACTTTTCCTCCTTTTGTTTCGTGATAACAAACACTATTTTTATTTTGTTGCGCACTGCCAAACATGTTATATAACTATAATTGTTTTGTTATACAACAATGAATCAAGCTTATTTTTATTATACAAACATTTTTCGTAATTTCAATAATATTTTGAAAATTTAATCTATGCATTTACACAAAAATATTTGTATGTATATACAAAAAAATTAGCCCAATATATCTTTTTTTATCAAGATATATTGGGCTAATCCTAACTTATTCGGCTGACATGTCCCAGCCGGGAAGAAATCCCTTGTCCTGTTCTTACCATTATAGATTTTAATGCATCAAGGCGATCACTTGTCATTCTCATTGTCGGGCCTGAGATACTGACCGCAGCAATGACTTTGCCGAGGTGGTCAAAAATAGGAACGGCAACACAAGTAATCCCATATTCATTTTCTTCCAGATCAAGGGCATATCCATTTTGCCTGACCTGACCCAATTCTTTCATAAATTCATCTTTACCCGTTATGGTTTTATCTGTATGGACCGGCATCCCTTTTCTTTCAAGGATATCAAAAACAACGCTTGATGGCAGATGAGCAAGAATGGCTTTTCCGACAGAAGTGCAATGCATCGGAGCGCGTTTTCCGACTTTAGAATGCATCCTTAAAGTCTCATTGCCCTCAAGCTTCTCGATGTACACAACCTCTCCCTGATCATAAACGACCAAATGAATGACTTCATTTGTTTCATTTTCCAGCTCCTGCAGAAAAGGTCTTGCTTCTGCACGCAAATCGATTGATTCAAGCAGTTTTGAACTGATCTCCAGGAATTTATAACCTAATTTATACTTGCCGGTTTCGCTATCCTGTTCTATATACCCGTACTGAACAAGAGTAGAGAGAATACGATATACAGAGCTTTTATTGATATCAATCTGATTGGCAATTTCCGTTACGCCAAGACCGCTTTTTTTCAGGCTGATCAATGTAATAATATCCAGTGCCCTGCTGACGGACTTGACCATGTTTTCTCTTTCCACAACACTCACCTCTGGTCAAAAACCTTAATCCATTACACATAGATTATACCGTTTTTGCGCTTTCACGTGCCACTGCAAAGGTATTCCGCAGAGCTCCAATCTCTTTGATCTCACATTCGATAACATCTCCAGACCTACCCATCTCAGCTCCAGCAGGACTTCCTGTAAGGATTACGTCACCTGGCATTAGAGTCATGACATTAGTCAGGTAGGAAATCATTTTTCGGATTGGGATGATCATTAACTCTATGCTGCTGTTCTGCTTCTCCGCGCCGTTTAATTTTGCCTCAACTTTAACCTGAAATGGATCCAGGTCTGTTTCGATTACGGGACCAAGCGGAGTAAATGTGTCAAAGGATTTGCCAATTGTCCAATGTCCATCATTATGGAAGAATTGCGGTGCAGTAACATCATTCCCCACTGTGTAGCCAAAAACATAATCAAGCACATCTGACTCTGCTACATTTTTAGCTTTTCTGCCAATTATCACTGCAAGTTCTGATTCGAATTTTACCTCTTCAATGCCTTCTGGAATAATAATATCCTCTTCTGGCCCTATAACAGAGGAAGCAGGCTTGAAGAAAAAGACTGGAATTTCAGGGAGTGTGTGAGGCAAATCTGCCTTAACGGGCACATAGTTAGCTCCAATTCCGATGATCTGATTTGGAACCAGCGGTGCCAGCTGTTTAACTTCATCCTGCGAAAAACTCTCTCCAGTGAACTCCCAATCTCCAAAAATATCGCCTTTAATTTGTTTGATCGCTCCATCCTTAATTACTCCTGAATGTACTGCTCCATTAACTTCAAATCTTGTAAATTTCATGAATGTCTCTCTCCCCTTAATTGTTATTAGTCCGCAGTTCTTCAGAAAAACAGGGCACATGCATGCCCTGTTCTAAAACTGTTACTGTTTAACAGCATATTTAGACTTCGCTTCAAGACGGCGGCGATGCAAGATCGGTTCTGTATAGCCATTTGGCTGATCATATCCCTCAAAAACAAGATCACATGCTGCCTGGAATGCAACCGATTGATCGAAGTCAGCAGCCATTGGGCGGTATGCGCGATCCCCAGCATTTTGCTCATCAACCACCCTAGCCATTTTCTTTAGTGTCTCCAGCACTTGATCTTTAGTGCAGATGCCATGGTGCAGCCAATTTGCAACATGCTGGCTTGAAATCCTTAATGTTGCACGGTCTTCCATCAAACCAATATTGTTGATATCTGGAACTTTGGAACAGCCAATGCCCTGCTCAACCCAGCGGACAACATATCCAAGAATGCCCTGTGCGTTGTTATCAAGTTCTTCTTGAATTTCCTCTGGAGTCCATTGCGGATTTTCTGCAGCCGGAATCTGCAGGATTTCATCACGAAGGTCCGAAATTTCCTCCAGCAGCTTATTTTGCACCTTTTGAACTTCAACCTGATGATAATGTAAAGCATGAAGAGTGGCAGCAGTTGGCGACGGTACCCATGCGGTATTGGCTCCAGCGTTCAGATGGCCGATTTTCTGCTTCATCATTTCTGCCATCATATCAGGCATTGCCCACATACCTTTTCCAATTTGTGCACGGCCCTGGAAACCTGTTTCAAGGCCTGTATTTACATTTGATTTTTCATAGCCTTTTAGCCAAGCAGTGGCCTTCATGTCATTTTTGCGGATCATTGGGCCTGCTTCCATGGAAGTATGCATCTCATCCCCCGTGCGGTCAAGGAAACCTGTGTTAATGAAGACAATGCGCTGTTTTACTTCACGGATGCATGCTTTAAGGTTTAAAGATGTGCGGCGTTCTTCATCCATTACACCAATTTTTAGCGTATTGCGCTCAAGTCCGAGCAGATCTTCTGTCCGGTTAAATAATTCGTTTGCAAAAGCAACCTCTTTTGAACCGTGCATTTTCGGCTTAACAATATAAATGGAACCTTCTGATGAGTTTTGGTATGGGCCATTTCCAAGCAATGTATGTTTGCCGATCAAACTAGTAACTACCGTATCCAGGATTCCTTCCTGAATTTCATTTCCTTCAGCATCCAAAACGGTGTTAATGGACATTAAATGGCCGACATTTCTGACAAACATCAATGATCTTCCGGATAAGGAGAACTCTTTACCATCAGGTGAAACATATGAACGGTCTGGATTTAATGTCCGTGTCATTGATTTGGAGCCCTTTGTGAAGGTTGCGGAAAGATCACCTTTCATTAAGCCCAGCCAGTTGCGGTATACAAGGACCTTATCTTCAGCATCCACTGCAGTTACAGAATCTTCACAGTCCATAATTGTAGTGACAGCAGCTTCAAGCAAGACATCCTTTACTCCTGCATCATCCATTTTTCCAATTGGATGGCTTCTGTCGATTTGAATTTCAAAATGAAGACCATTATTCTTTATCAGAACCGCAGAAGGCTGATCCTTTTCACCCTGGTATCCGGCAAACTTTGCTTCTTCTTTTAGGCCTGCAGCTTCTCCATTGCTCATCAAGACTGAAAGCTTACCGCCTTCAACTTTATATTGAACAGCGTCTTTATGAGAACCGCTTGACAGAGGTGCAGTTTGATCAAGGAATTCTCTGGCAAACGCAATGACCTTTTCTCCCCTTACAGGATTATACCCGCCGTCTCTATGAGCTCCGTTTTCTTCACTGACAGCATCTGTACCGTAAAGTGCATCGTATAGACTGCCCCAGCGAGCGTTTGCTGCATTGATTGCATAACGTCCATTATTAACTGGCACTACTAATTGAGGCCCAGCCTGCACTGCAATTTCATCATCCACATTTTCAGTAGTAATCTTAAAGTCTTCGGCCTTAGACTCCAGGTAGCCAATTTCTTCTAAAAATGACTTATAGCTATGAAAATCAAAATTTTGATTTTCCCGGTGCCAAGTGTTCACCTGTTGCTGAATTTCATCACGCTTCGCAAGCAATGCTTTATTTTTAGGCGTCAGATCGTTTATAAGCGCTTCCAAACCTGACCAGAATTGTTCCTGATCAACTCCGCTGCCCGGCAGAGCCTCGGAATTGATAAATTCATAGAGCTCACTTGCAACTTGAATGTTTCCTGTTTTCACATAGTTCCCCATTAATCATTTCCTCCTTTTGTTGCTGCTTTTTAATTCAACTAAATGTGATTGGCAATGAATGCATTTTGTTTCTTATTACGAAACAGCGTTTCTGTCTTTCTCTTAAAAAAATAATAGCATGTTTTCAAATGGATTTTCAATAATTTTCACACAACTTATTTTTTAGCCTTGCTTTAGTTTTTCCGGAGACAACATTCAGTATATGCCCAGCCTTCTTCCAAAAAGAAGGCTGGGCAATCCTTATGAAATTGCTTGGGCTTTCATCTCTTTCTTGATTTCCACGCATCTGCTTGGAGAAGGGAATAGCTTTCCTGCATTTAGCAGGTTATGAGGATTAAAGACTTCCCTTATATCTGTCTGGGCCGCTATTTCTTCCTCTGTAAAAACAAATCTCATCTCTTCCCGCTTTTCAATGCCGACACCATGTTCTCCAGTAATGGTCCCTCCTACATCAGCACAGACTTTAAGGCATTGGCTACCGGCTTCAAGCGCTTTCTCTGATTCGCCAGGTATCCGTGCATCAAATAAGACAAGAGGGTGAAGGTTTCCGTCTCCTGCATGAAAAATATTCGCTATCCTTAATCCCGATTCACTGCTAATCTGGTTGATTCTGCTTAAAACCTCAGGCAGCTTGCTCCGAGGGATGACTCCATCCTGAACCAGATAATCAGGTGAAATGGCTCCCATTGCACCAAAGCCTGTTTTCCGGTTCGCCCACCATCTTGCCCTTTCCTCTTCACTTCCGGCCGCCCGGACTTCACGGACATCCCTCTTCCTGCACACCTCAAGGATTTGGTCAATCTGTTCTTCAATTCCTGCTGCGATTCCATCCACTTCAATCAATAGAACTGCTTCAATGTCTTTTGGGTGGCCTACAGGAAAAGCAGCAGCTTCCACCCCTTCAATGGCTGTCTTATCCATCATTTCAAGGGCTGCTGGGACAATCCCTGCTGAAATAATGTCTGATACTGCCTGGCTGCCGTCTTCAACTCGATCAAAGTAGGCAAGGACGGTCTGCTTCCCTTCTGGATTTTTCAATATCCTGACAGTTATTTTTGTCACAATTCCAAGCGTTCCTTCAGAGCCTGTAAACAGACCAAGCAAGTCATATCCGGGAGCATCTGGAATACCGTCTTTACCAATTTCCACTATCTCGCCATTAGGCATAACCACTTCAAGTCCAAGGATATGGTTAGTAGTAACTCCGTACTTCAGACAATGCGCACCCCCAGCATTTTCTGCAACATTGCCTCCAATTGTACAGCAGTATTGGCTGGATGGATCCGGCGCGTAATAATACCCTTTATCTGATATTGAATTTGTGAGCTTAAGATTGACAAATCCCGGCTCCACAACGGCGCGACGATTTTCAAGGTCTACACTAATAAGCTTTTTCATCCGGACCATACTGATAATTATTTCCCCGTTAAGAGGTATGGCCCCCCCGCTCAGTCCTGTCCCAGCTCCCCTGGCCAGGAAGGGAAGATTGTTTGCCGAGCAATATTTTACAATCTCCGCCACCTCTTGGGTATTCTTTGGAAAAACGACTGCCTTAGGCAAGTGCTTATGGATCGTAAAACCATCACAGTCATAAGCAACAAGATCTACTTTTAGGTAAAGAATAGAACGGGCACCGCCAACAATATCAGCCAAATTTAAGATGTGTTTATCTTTTGATTTAACCCGATCTTTTGCTCTCACTCTTCTCCCTCCTTCATACGGTCTTCCTTCTGATATGCCCAGTCAAGAAGCTGGACAGTATGGACGATTTTCTGATTTCTGCCGTATTTTTGAACCCCCATGGCCATCTGCAGCATACAGCCGGGATTTCCCATTGAGATCATTTCCACATCATCTGGAACATTCTCCATTTTGCTTTCAAGAACAGCATTCGCCATTTCCGGGTTAGTAATATTGTAAATTCCAGCACTTCCGCAGCAGCGGTCTGAATTTGGCATATGTACCATATCTACACCAGGAATATCCAGGAGAATATCTCGCGGCTGTTGGCGGATTCCCTGTCCATGAGCTAAATGACAGGCATCATGGTACGTAATTCTTGTGTTCATTTCAGCATTTGGCTTTTCATAGCCTGTATCATGAAGAAACTTTGAAATATCCTCTACTTTTTCCGAGAACTCTTCGGCTTTTGCATGCATTTCCGGGTCTTCCTTAAATAATTCGGCGTATTCCTTCATCATGCACCCGCATCCGGCTGCATTAACAATTACTTTATCAAAGTCTTTGAATGCCTCCATATTCTGCTTTGCCAGTTTCCTGCCCATATCACGGTCTCCCGCGTGAACATGCAGGGCACCGCAGCAGGTTTGGCTTTGGGGAATTACAACATCATTTCCATTTCGGGTAAGTACATTTATGGTTGATTCATTAATATCACTGAACATGACATCCATTACACAGCCGGTCAGCATGGCAACTTCCTGCTTTGTCTCCCCTTTTGCTTTTATTACTTTTACATCTTTATATTTCTTTTTAACAGGCTCTTTCACTTCAGGCATGATGGATTCCATATCGACAAGATGCTGCGGCATGACATTGATTAATTTGGTTTTCCGAACAGCTTTTTGTATGCCGCTTTTTTGATAGAATTTTAGAAGGCCGCCCAGCGTATTTAAGCGATTCTGGTGAGGGAAAAGGTCATGAAGAAAAAACTTGCTGATGGCTCCTTTTACACCAGTCAATGGCATTGCCTGCCGAATCTGGCCCCGTGCTTCCTCAATCAAACCGCCAACATCCACATCGGCAGGACATGCAGTTGTACAGGCGCGGCAGTCCAGACACTGAAACACCGGATCAATGAACTGCTCATTTACTTGAAGCGTTCCTTCAGCCACCGATTTGATTAAGTGAACACGGCCCCGCGGGGAATGCTGTTCCTGGCCCGTCTGTTCATAAGTCGGGCATGATTCCAGGCACATTCCGCAATGGACACAGTCAGCCCATTTCTTTTCATCGGGCGGATCGCTCCATAAATAGTTTCCCAATCCTGATGTACACGGCGGTTCTTGTTTTAAATCGAGTTCCTGCACACTCATTTAAATCCCTCCTATGAATCTGTTTGGATTTAATGTTTTATTTGGATCCACCTTTGTTTTGATGCCTTGGAGCAAAAAGAAATAGGAAGGTTTATTCCCCCAGACATCCACTCTTTTCCGAAGTTCAAATGGCAGATGTTTGATAATCGCATAGCCGCCAGCTTTTTCAGCGACTTGCCTCACATTAGCAGCCGCATCAATGACATCTTGCTCAGCACCTCTAATCGTCACTTGGCTCAATCCGTGGCCAAGGCCACCATGTGATTCAATCCTTACATTAAATTTGTCCTGGAGAAGTTCACTTTCCTTTAATACTTGCAGCGAATCAAGGTTTACCGTTCCAATTTTAAGGGATGCTTCGGTTTGAGCTGGCAATTCCTCAGCTGCCCCATTGGGTATGTGCCTGTAAAAGCGGTTCCAAAACAAATCTGCTTTTTCCATTGGGTTTATATACAATTCCGCATCACCAGGCAGCATATTACTCACAAAATCTTCCTGATAGCGTACAGAGCTTTCCACATCTTCAAAACTCAAAGCTAGAGTATAGGAGTTTATTCCGGCAAGTTTATCTGAAAGTGCCGGATTCAGCAGCTCAAGTGAAACAGGTTCAATCATAGAATCCAAAACCTTCACTGCAAAAGCTCTTATCTCCTCCAGGTTACCAGTTGGGAATGAAACGAGAACCAAACTTTCACATTTAGGAATCGGGCGAAGCTTTAGTGTAATCTCAGAAATTACACCAAGTGTGCCCATCGACCCTATAAACAGTTTATTTATATCATAGCCGGCTACATTTTTTACAACTCTTCCACCAGATCGTATAACCTTTCCATCTGGATACACAGTCCTTAATCCAATGACTGCATCACGGGCTGAACCGTAACCCAACCTTTTGGGTCCGCTTTCATTTGCAGCAATGATCCCGCCTATTGTGGCAATTTCTGCCCAAAAAGGATCGAGAGATATTTTTTGATTATACCTGGCCAGATAATCCTGAAGATCTTTAAAGCGAGTTCCCGATTTTACAGTTAAAGTCATATCACCAGGCGTATGTTCCACGATACCTGTATATTTATCAAGCGAAAGAAGAATATCCGCCTTTTCAATTAAACCCCCGTATCCCCTTTTTGTGCCCCCGCCAATGATGCTGATAGTTAGACCATTCAAATCAGCATGCTTCAGTACTGCTGCAATCTCACCTTCGGTTTCTGGAAAAACAACCATATCTCCTGAGTTGCCAAAAGGGCTTGAAGCCTCATTATTACCTATCTGGTCTTCTCTAAAATAAGTTTTTAAAGCACTTATCGATTCTGCTGCAATCAACTTATCCACCGCCTTTTGTTTCGTAATAACAAACAATGTTTCCTATATATTCTAAAAAAACACTACTTTTCCTGAAGGATACTCATTTGCAGATGCTTCTTAACCAGATCCAAATGTTCAATCATAGTTTTATGTGCCAGTTTCGGCTGCTTATTTTTAATAGACAAATAGATTTCCAAATGCTGCTCTTCAATCTTTTTAGCAATATCCTCCCTTGTTTGAAGATAATGATGGAAATCGATCATGGACTTTTTTAATGTTTCAGAAATAAATTGCACAAATTGGATAAGTATATCATTACCTGCTGCATGGGCAATCGCCATATGAAATTGGTAATCCTCCTCCCATCCATGAATGGCTGCATCGGAAATCAGCCTATTCATCTTCGCCAAATCCTCTTCCGACCGATTTTCAGCTGCCATTTCAGCCAGCCCTGTTTCAACCATCTTTCTTGCCTGGAATAACTCTTGGATGTCTTTAATGCCTGGATGCATATGTGGGCTATTAAAAAGCTTAGAAGGATCAAATCGGGATATATAGGTTCCTTCTCCCTGCTTCACCTGCACAATCCCTTTGGCCTGCAAAGATGTAAGAGCGTCTCTGACAGCTGACCTGCCGACACCGAATAATTCGCACAGCTCTCTTACTGATGGGAGCTTTTCCCCCGGTTTGAAGGAACCTTTTGAAATCATCTCCTCAATATGCTCAGCAGCAATCTCAGAAATTTTCCGTGTTGATATCTTTTTTACATTCATCATCAATCCCCCTTTCTTTGCAGACATCACATATCTGATAAGTTACCTGTTATTTACTATTTAATCACGGCGAATTGCAACAATCAATAAAATATTTAGAATTTATTAAAAATTCTTATCTGATTTACTTCTTCACTCTCTTTATAAAACAAAAAACCTGACTTCCATGTTCTCACATGAAAGTCAGGTTTTATTTTCTATTCTATAACACGTACAACACGGCCGTTAAAATTAGTTTTCCAATAACCGCTGGACATATTCGCAACTGCAACACCCGTTGAGCTTTGTGAACCGATGAATTTACCGCCGCCAAGGTAAATGCCTACATGGCCGTCCCTCTTATAAGTATCAAAGAAAACAAGATCTCCTGCTCTCATTTGGCTTGTTGAAACCTGGCGTCCCGCAAATTTCAGAGAATCGGTGCTGGCTCCTACACTAATTCCAGCCTGGGAGAATGCCCAGTGTACAAAGCCTGAGCAATCGAATCTGCCATTGGCTATATCATAAGCATTTCTTCCGCCGCCAAACACATAAACAGAGTTTCCGATATATTTATTACCTGCGGTTGTAACAATGCTGATTGCACTGCTTCCATTTACAGGTGGTTTTGTAGCAGAGCTGCTGGATTCTTTTGATTTCTGGCCAGCTGATGTTTGTTTAGCTGCAGAAGCTTTTCCTGGTGATGCAGGTGATGCTGACTGTACCGCTGGTGCTGTTTGCGCCGCAATGCTTTGTTCAATTTGAGCAATCATAGAAGCATGTTCGATATCTTCCTTTTGAAGCTTTGCCTTCTTATCAGCAATAGAATCTTCTTTATCTTTTAACTGCTGAATTAGTGAACTATTTTGCTGTTTTTGCTCCTCCATGCTGGCCTGCATGCCTTTCAATTCGGTCATCATGCTGTTTAATCCAGCTAACTCCTCTTCTACAGCAGCTTTCTTTTCTTCAAATACTTTTTTATCTTGTTCCTGTTCTTCGAGCAATTGTTTATCTGCCTGAACAAATGTGGTTACTGCTCCTACTCGGTCAACAAAGTCACTGAAGCTGGAAGCACCAATCAGAACATCTAAATATGCGACTGTTCCGCCGCTTTCCTGGAAAGCTTGTGCACGCTGTTTTAAAATAGCGCTTCTTTTGTCAATTCTCTCCTGAATGATTGCCATTTCTGCTTTTAATTGATCTATTTCGGATTTACTGCTTGCAATTTTAGATTGAGTTTCTGCTATTAATTTATTATTATCTTCGATTGCCTTTTCAACTTTACTAATTTTATTATTTAACTCTGCGATTTCCTTAAGCACAGTTGCCAATTCCATATCCGTGTCTGCCAATGTGGCCTGCAAATTGGAACGCTCTTGCTGAATTTGATTTTTCTGATTTTCCAGCTTATTGATCGATTCGGCATTAACACCTGGGATTGAAAAAGCGCTTCCAAGCCCAAGGATGATAGTTGTATTTAAAACGAGGAGTCTTTTTTTCAAAGTCATTACCCTGCTTTCTAATATGTACTTGATATAAACGGTCATATGAATATATAAAACTATTTAACTATGTATAGTGATTTGAACCCATCACACTAAAATCTCTAGTAATTTTGTCTTCCCATGGAGGATTATACCATCCTTATTTGACAGTCCTGTTATAGAAATATTACAAAAACATTTCAAACGTGACATTAAACCCCTTTTTTCGCCATCTTCATATGACATAATTCCCTATTTTGCTGATAGGATATATCCAACGACAGTAGTATAAATTTCAGGATAAAAAAAGACTGAAATCCGGATTAAATTATCCAGAGTTCAGTCTTTCATGATAGATTCATACTTTAATCAGTAAACTTGCTTTGTATATCCTGGTCGAACACGAATACTGACATTCCAAAATCCCGTTCAATATCAATATCCACAAACAAGTCTACTAGCCTTGCCTGCAAAAATTCTTCCATTTCTGCCGGCCGGTTTTTTTTATACATTTCCTTGACCATTTCTGTTCTGGCTGCCCGGAGCATTTGTTTCCCCTCGTCTGCACTTGCTATAAATTTTTCAACAGGAGATAAATTACCTTCCATTTCACATATAGCCCAATTTTTGCAGAAAGTTGTCCTAACTTTGCTTGGCCCTTTGCCCATATGTTTTTTTCTGAAGGAGCGCACTAAATTACTAAATTCCGCTTCATACTTATTCATTTTCCAACCCTCATATACCCTATTATCATGTATAATTCCATTTATACATGTCCAATGCAGGTTTCACTTTAATAAGTTAATCAATTAATACAATAATTGTCAAACTAAATAAACTTAATTTCCTGTTTAAAAGAGGTTATGTGCTATTATTTTTTTAGTCGAAAGGTTCTAGGAGGAAGAATTATGGATATTCTAAGCAGCAGGAAAATTGTCAGATTTCAAAATGGAGTTCTGCAGGAAGCAGATGATTCTATTGTTTCGGAACATCCTCTCACAATTCATCTAAATGGAGAAGAATTCGCCACAATGGTCTGCAGCCCAGAGAATATTCGTGAATTGACAATTGGCTTTTTGGCTTCAGAAGGCTTTATTAGGAGATATGAGGAAATCAAGGATATTCACATAGATGAAAGCAAAGGATTTGCATATGTAGAGTTACATATACAAACTTCTACTGCAAGCCATGAGTTCCACTCCAAACGGTTTATTGGTTCATGCTGCGGAAAGAGCAGGCAATTTTACTTTCATAATGATGCCAGGACAGCCAGAACTTCTACTTCAAAGCTGACATTGACACCTTATCAGTGCATCTCATATATGAAACAGCTTCAGGATGGAAGTCTCACATTTCAAGAAACCGGCGGAGTACATAATGCTGCCTTATTTTCTGCAGAAGAAATGATTGTCAGCAGAACAGACATCGGCCGCCATAATGCCTTAGATAAAATCCTTGGGTACTGCATTGAAAATACGATTCCTGTGAGAGATAAAGTCATTGCATTCAGCGGCAGGGTTTCTTCGGAAGTTCTGCTTAAAGCCGCCAAAATCGGAGTTGGCATCATCCTTTCCAAATCAGCTCCGACTGATCTTGCCATAAAGCTGGCAGAAGATCTCAACATTACAGCTGTTGGCTTCATCCGCGGGCAGTCATTCAATGTTTATTCTCATCCGGAAAGGATTGTTTCAGAAGAGGAAAATTAATAGTAAGAGGGTGTCCCAATAGGTAGGGGCACCCTCTAAAATATTCACTGAAGTATATTTAATTATATAATGGAACTGGAGGATCAATTCCTAATACAGGTTGTCCATCAACTGTTAACCAAATATAATAATGATCTATCTCTGTCTTAAGAATTACTTCAATTTTTGCGATTAGATTTTCTTGCATTTCAAAAGATAACCTTGCTGTTTCCTCCCCCAATGGGACATCTTTCAATCCCAGCAAATCAGCAATCTTCCTTGCATCCTTATAGGAAACTTCAACAAATTTATCATACTCCGGCAAATATGCAGCCTCCGCGGTTTTAATTCCCAAAGCAGTTGTTAATAACACTGCCATTAAAAGAAATCCTATCTTTTTCATTTTTTCCCCCCATTAATTTAAATGATCTATAAGTGCCAGGAAAACATCCAGAATTTCCGGATGATACATGGTTCCCCGGCATTTCAATAATTCAGTTTTTGCTTCTTCCTTACTCCTGCCCCTTTTGTATACTCTATCGGACGTAATAGCATCATAAGCATCAATAATTGAAATTATCGATGCTTCAGTAGAAATCTCGCTGCCTTTCAATCCGTGAGGATAACCTTCTCCATCAAATCTTTCATGATGCTGCTCGACTACTTTCCCAGCGTCAATCAATAGCGGCAGTCCGGTTTCCTCTAGTATCTCTCTTCCGAACGCGGAATGCTTTTTCATTATCTCCCATTCCTCTGAAGTGAGTTTTCCAGGCTTTTGCAATATTTCGAGAGGAATACGTAACTTCCCAACATCGTGAAGAAAAGAGGCTAAATTCAAGTTTACTAGTTGCTTAGATTCTAACTCTAATGCCTTTCCAACCAACATTGAGAGTTTATTAATTCTTTGGCAGTGGTCTCTAGTGTATCCGTCTTTTTCTTCTATAGATATAGATAACTCCATCATTTCCTTTGTTACCTTGCTATAATGAAAAAAAACTTGCCTCGAAGTAACATAAAGAAATTCTGTAGCAGCTGCTGCCTCAAATACATAATGTTTTTCTACTGGTGCCCTAAAAAAAGAACTCCCTTTTTTTATTGTCTTGGTATCATTTCCATTTCTAAGAATCAATTCCCCTGAAAGTACACATAAATATTCTAAAGCTTCCCAGCCTTCTTGGGGTTCGATTCCCCACATTGTACCTGAATCCAGCTTATGATAAATAATTTCCGTCCCATCCCCCGAAGCAATCAAGGAGATTTGCAACCCTTTCATGTGGACTGTTTCAATGAAACTATCTTCATTTATAATGCCCACTTGATTACCCTCTTTCTAATACTTTCTCATATGATGTATGTATTGGGTTTGACTAATTAATTTACTTTCCTATATTGCCATTCTAGTACATGATTTTCCATATTTCCACAAAAATTTTGCTATAAAATTGATATTTAAGAGAATATTGTCAATATTTAAGACCATTTGCCTATTTTTATCGTTTTCTAATAGAAAAACCAGTGACCTTAAATAATGGTCACTGGCTTCTATCATTCTCTTTTATTAGGAGGGACCTCTCTATCATTGTTCTCCATTTTGTGCATCTTTTGATCTTCAGGAAGCTGGGTATTCCTTTCCATGGCGCTTGTATCTTCTCCCATTCCTTTTAGGAAAGTGATCAGAAGGGTGACGGCCCGATTGACTTCTGGATCTTTCAATGCCTTAACAAGATCAAAGTAGCTTGTTTTTTCATCCGTTTCTTTATTTTCCGCAACTCGGGCAACACCGGAATTTAATTTTAACAGCAGAGGCTCAAGCTGCTGGACATTAATAGTGCCAAGGGTTCCAACCATAAGGAGCAGGTTTTTAATCGTATTTGCAGCTTCTGGTTTGTCTAATGCTTTAACAAGGACATTCAATACTTTATCTCCCTGTCCAAATAAGCCATTTAATAGTGAGAGAACTCCCCGATCATGCATATGGCCGACTGCTGTAAGAAGCTCGAGAATGGGTTCCTTATTATCGATCAGGGCATTCTCCACTTCTTCCAGGTCTTTTTTCCGTTTGTCCTCGTGGCTTAACTCAAAGCGCTTGATTTTATTAATAGCTTTAGCCATGCTGCTTCCGCTCCTTTTCCACCATTTCTCCCGGGAAAACATAATCTTTTCTTGCCCATTTCTTTTGAACATTTACACCAATTTGCGGCTGCGGATTGCCATAGCGGTGATTAATTCTTGGAAGTGGATTTATTCCTTCTTCACTTAAGATTTCAAGCTTTACCTTTGTTTCCTTATATGCCGGTGTATCTGTATCCTTGTCGGCGTAGCTGCTTGTTAATAAATTTATGGCGGCTTCGCCTCTATCATTCATAGGAAGGTAAACTTCCTTTCCTTTAACTCTATCAGTTATATGGCATTTAACTTTAACATTGCCATACGGGGATGTTAGACGGACAAGCGTGCCGTCCTTTAAGCCCCGCTCTCTGGCTAATTCAGGTGAGACTTCCAGGAAAACTTCCGGTGTTTTCGAGGAGATTCCTTTTGATTTGTATGTCATATTACCTTCATGGAAATGCTCCAGAAGACGTCCATTATTGACATGAATATCATATTCCAATGGGTACTCCAGAGATGGAGTCCAATCAACCGGATAAAGTCTTGCCTTGCCATCTGGGAACGGAAAGCCTTCCGTATAGAGGAGCGGGCTGTCCTTTCCATCCTCAGCTACCGGCCATTGCAGACTCTTGTAGCCTTCCAATCTTTCATAAGTAACACCTGAGTATAGTGGCATAAGCATAGCTGCTTCAGCCATTATTTCGCTTGGGTGTGTATATGTCCAGCATGCGCCCAGACGATTTGCAACTTCAATAATAATTTGCCAGTCAGGCTTTGAATCCCCAAGCGGCTCAAACACCTTGTAAAGGCGCTGAATTCTTCTTTCTGTGTTAGTGAATGTTCCTTCCTTTTCCAGACTTGGGCTTGCAGGCAGCACAACATCCGCAAACTCAGCTGTACGGGAAAGGAAAATGTCCTGAACGACAAAGAAATCAAGCTTCTCAAAAGCAGCCTGCACATTATTGATATTTGAATCCACAAGACCCATGTCTTCACCCTTCAGATACATCGCTTTCAGCTTGCCTTCATGTATCCCTTCTACCATCTCGTGATTATTCATGCCGGCTTTTTCAGGAAGCTTTACTCCCCAGGCATTCTCGAACTTCTTTCTCTCATCAGGATCTGTAACCTTTTGATAACCAGGCAAATTATCAGGACTGCTTCCAAAATCACCTGCCCCCTGCACATTGTTATGGCCCCTTAAAGGGTACGCCCCTGTACCAGGCTTGCCATAATTTCCGGTTACGAGGAGCAGATTCGAAATAGCTGTACTTGTATCACTGCCTCCAAGATGCTGTGTGACACCCATTGCCCATAATGCAGAAACTGAATTGGCTTCATGGATCATTTCTGCCATTTTAATAAGATTGTCTTTGGAAATGCCGGTTGTTTCTTCTGCAAATTCCAGCGTATAGTTCTCCAGGTTTATCACAAATTCTTCCAAGCCATTTACTTTTTCCCGCAGAAACTTCTTGTCCGCCCATCCCTGGTCGATAATGTATTTGGTAATTGCAGAAAGCCAGACCATATCACTACCAGCACGAGGACGCACAAACAGATCAGAACGCTCTGCCATTTCATGTTCCCTCAAGTCAGCTACGATTACTTTTTGGCCATTAAGTTTCTGGGATCGTTTCACCCTAGTCGAAAGAACCGGATGGGATTCAGACGTATTGGAACCGATAATGAGCACTAATTCGGAGTTTTTAATATCTTCGATTGAACCAGCATCCCCGCCATATCCAACTGTTCGGAATAAGCCTACAGTTGCAGGCGTCTGGCAATATCTCGAGCAGTTATCAATATTGTTAGTTCCAATGACTGCCCTGCCAAGCTTCTGCATTAAATAGGATTCCTCATTGGTACATTTAGAGGACGTAATAAAGCTCAATGCATCTGGGCCATACTGTTCTTTAATCTCCGTGAATTTCACTGCAATCAGGTCCAGAGCTTCGTCCCATTCTGCTTCACGGAATGATTCGCCTTCTCTGATTAAAGGTTTCGTTAATCGTTCCTCACTATTCACAAAGTCCCAGCCAAACTTCCCTTTTACACATGTTGATATTCCGTTGGCAGGCGCTTCTGCCTGAGGCTCCACCTTCAGTATTTTCCTTCCCTTCGTCCATACATCAAAGCTGCATCCGACTCCGCAATATGTACAGACTGTTTTTGTCTTTTTTATTTTTTCTTCTCGCATGGCTGCTTCCATATCAGAAATGGCCAGGATGGATCCATATCCTGTTTCAACATTTTTAGTGATTTCAATCATTGGACGAAGCGTGTCTTTTGCTATGGCAGTCAGAAATCCTGCTTCCCCTTCTATTCCCTTCTCCATTATGGCATTACATGGACAAACAGTGGAGCAGTGTCCACAGGAAACGCATGAAGACTCGTTAATGGGAACATCGTTATCCCAGATAACCCTGGGTCTTTTCCGCTCCCAATCAATCGTAAGTGTTTCAGTAACCTGGACGTCCTGACATGCTTCAACACATCTTCCGCAAAGAATGCACTGATCCGGATCATATCTGTAATATGGATGCGACTCATCCTTTTCATATGGTTTTTGATCAAATGGGATGCTTTGGTGATTGATTTTCATCGCTTTAACCGTATTATGTATTTCACATCCCCCATTGTTATAATCGCAAACCGTACAATACAGTTCATGATTAAAGAGAATCTTATCCATGGCAATGGTCTGCGCCTGTTTTACATCAGGGTGCACAGTGTCAATTGCATCTCCTTCTTTAATTTTTGTGGAACATGATCTTACGAATTCACCGTTTACAGACACCATACAGGTATCACAGGTTTCTATTGGTCCCAGGCTCGGATGGAAGCAAACCTGAGGGATTTCAATCGAACTATCATTTAATAATTGCAAAACGGTTTGATCCTGCTTTGCTTTCATTTCTATACCATTTATCTTTATATTGAGAGATGCTGGCAAATCAATCATCCTTTCAATGAATCAGTTCCTTAGGTTTTCACTACCCTGGTAAGAAATAGTTAAACGTTTAGTTAATAATATTGGCAGATGACTCCATGCATTCTAATAAAAAGATAATAGCAGACAAAAAAACGGCTGCGAACTGAAAGTCTCCAGGGATTAGTCAGAATATGGACATTGGTTCTTGCAATTGATTTTGCCATTAGCTTCAGCTATACTGCTTAGCCGCGAAAAAGGAAAGCTAAAGCATCTAGAATAACTCTGTAATTTAAAATTTATATGATAAATTTCTCTTGAGGCAGTTTTCACAAAACCTTTTCCTTGTCAGGTTAATAGAATATCATTAAAACCTCCTTTTTTTAGAAGATATCAAAAAAAAGGAGCCTCCCACGGGGACTCCTTTTTTTAAAAATATTATTGGCTGCCGTTCTTTTGCAGAACTTTCAGTCCAGAACCCATATCGGATGCGAGTACATAATTGCGATCTACGAATACACCCCAAATGTTAGACTTGCTTGGAATATAGACACCAATTTCTTCCGGATTGGACGGGTCTGTAATATCAACTGTCCTTACACCTCCTGCATAATGAGAGAGGTACAATGTGTTTCCCTGAACCTTTGGATCGTGGACCGTTGCTCCTCCAGGAATCTTCTCAGTGAAATCAGTTCTAAAGGTGCTAAGAAGCTTTGGGTTCGCCTTATCTTTAATATCATAAATCATTGTGTAGCCATAGGCACTCTCAAAGCCCTCTCTGGTTGGTCCAAATACCTCCCTTGTCTCAATAAGCACATTTCCGCCTTTGGCTAGATCCATAGAATGAGCAGCTCCCTGAACATCGTTGGCGAAATCTGTTCTCCCAAGATATACCGGATTTTTGGCATCGCTGATATCAAGCATGATTGTTCCCAGATCCCAGTAGGAAAGGAAAGCTGTTTTGCCAGTTCCATCTGTTTTGACGCTATGTGCAAATGCTGCCCTTTTAATTCCTTGTTCATCAGTCCAATTATACCCGTCATAATTATCATCACTAATTTCAGGGATATAATTGCGCGGATTAAATTCATAAATTGTTTCAGGTGTTGAAGGTTTTGAAACATCTACAATATTAACATCCATCTTCTCTCCATGAGAATAAAGATCGGCATAGCAATTTGCAGTCAGCACATAAACATTATTCCCTTGAACTGTCAGGTAAAGTTCATGTGTCCCCCTTGCACCCGATGTATCTTCCCAGAATCCCAGCTCCTTTGGCTCACGGGGATTTGTTACATCATATAATACAAATCCTCCTTTTGCATTTGGGTTAGTGCGATCCACCTTTTGAACGCTGACTGCAGCCAAATCACCTTTAAAGTATTTTGTATTCACAGTTTTTACAATTACTTTTTCCTGCCAAGTCCCTGGAATATGAGCAAATGACGACACTTCCACAGGATTTGAAGGGTCTTTCATATCAAAAACACGTACTCCGCCTTCACCGCCATTCTTAGTATGTGTGCCCACATAGGCAAAGCCTTTATGCGCATAAACATCACCCGATGAATTTTGTACTCCCTCTTTAACTTCTTTCAGCGAAACAGCCGCTACTTCTTGAAGATTTCCTGTATTCTTGCTGCCCTCAAGCAATGGAACTGCTAATTCAACACCGGCCAGACTATCGCCTTTTTCAATACCTCCGCTGAACTCGTCATGCGCGAGTGCTGTTGTGCCTCCAGCAGAGATTACTAATGCCCCTGCTAATGCAGTTTTAATCAAAAATTTCTTTTTCAAATTTATTCCCCCTTAATATAATGCTGCATATGTAGTCGGCACACTTTAAAAATTATGTATCACGAAATACTGCATTTTTATATTAATGAAAATTCAGAATTTTTAAAATCAATAAATTTTACTATTATTTCTACATAGTTTGACATATTCTGTTTCATTCTAAATGACTAGAAAATACTAAGAGATATGAGGTTATTACCAACGAAAGGAGGTTAATCTCTTTTTTTCCTTTTAAAAAAGAAAACACCTTCCAATGGAAGATGCCTTAGTAAATTTATTTTCTGCCTTTCAGCTTTCTTTTTACAGCCGGTACAACATACTTTTTCACTAATGATGCACCATTTTTTACAATGAATGCTTTTATTAATCTTTTCACAGCCATGAACGGATCCCTCTTTTCGGTTTGAACATTACTATTATATTCTTTACCTTTTCAGTTTGTCCGCTAAACATTGAATTTAAAAAAGCCCTTGAGTCAAGGGCTTCCTGCTGATTATAAAGGCAATAGGGAGATTTTCTCTTTTCCTTTAAGCTGTTCAATCATTCCATACCATTCCTGCGGTTTAGCCGAGAGAACCGCGTAATATTCTGTGAGGAAATTAATGACCAAGCCAGAAGGTAATTCTGTAATTTCTTCATCAGCTGGCATGAAGCAGAAATCAAGTCCCTTTACTGCTTCCCCATCATTTTTCCATGAAGGATGGAGATAAGGGAAATCAAGCTTTTTATAGCCCAAATGAGACAAAACCTCCCGGCGGACGAATGGGTTCATTGGCTTGGCACCGCCAAATTCATGGTCTTCAATCCCATAAGGATCATATATTTCAGCAAACATGCCAAATAGCTCTTCGCCGTTTTGGCGGGCAAGTTCATCCAGATCCTTTGATCGTTTATGTGCAAGGAAGCGGCCAAGGCTTAAGCCTTGCCGTCCAATGATTGTAAAATCTGTCATTGCAATATTCCATTGCGGATAGTAGCGATATTCTGTGGCACCAACCACATCACCTTCACGAACAGCAACAAATACACGAATCCCCGGATCTTCAAGCGGCTCCTTCCACAATTCAAATTCAAGCACTTCTTCGGGAGGAAAGACATCTTTCATTAATTCATGCATTTTAACAAAAAGCGGGTCTTGAATACTCGTAATTCTGATATATTCCATTGTACTATCTCCTTTGCCGCTTAGAGCTTAAATGGATTCTTCCATTCCATTAAGACACCGTAATTAAGTGACTCCTCATCTTCTAAATAATTTTCTGCAACAGAAAGCGGAGTTCGGCCGCATCTCAGCAAAAATGTGATGACCGGATCTTTCTTCTTCCCATCAATCAATTGCTGGAGATAATCCTCTGCGGACATCTCATGGGCGTATTTATGGTAGCCAGGCATCCGGCCCCCTCCAAGCAAGCGATCGAGCCCTAAGTTTATGACAACCTGATACATAGCCTGCATCATTAATTTGCCTAGCCCCAGCTTGCGGAACTTAGGGCGAACACTAATATCAACAATATATAATGTATTGCCTTGAAAACTATGATTGCGTATATAGCCGCTGTCCGTTATTTCTTCCCATGTATGCTTTGGATGTGAAGGATCAAAACCAACAATCAGCCCGGTTAAAGACCCTGCTAATACTCCTTCAACTTCGATGCAAAGTGCGCCATCCGGAAAGAGTGCCACATGGTTTGATAATTGCTCCTCATTCCACCAGAGATCTGAAGGAAAAGGCGGCGGAAAGCATTCTGCCTGAATATCAATTAACTGTTGAAAATCCGCTTTACTATAATTCCTGATTGTAACTGGCACCGGCCTATCTCCGTCTAACACATAAAATTCGCTTCTATATGCCATTTTTCATCCTTCGATATTTTCTTTTTCCCAGTCTCCATACAAATCCGTTCTGCGGTCGCGCCAAGTGGTAACAGACCCGCGCTCGCGGACTTCATATAAAAGGCTAAGGTCCAGATCGGCAGTCACAATCATATCGTCATTCAACTCACCTTCCACCATAATCCCCTTAGGCGGAAACGGAATATCATTCGGTGTAATGACGGCTGCCTGGCCGAAATTGGCCCGCATAAAGTCGACAGTAGGCAGGGAACCAATGGTTCCCGTTACAACAACATAAACCTGGTTCTCAATGGCTCTTGCATGGCTTGTATAGCGGACACGGTGGAACCCATGACGGTCATCCGTACAGGAAGGACAGAAAATAACATCTGCTCCTTTTGCTTTTGCCATACGGACGATTTCCGGAAACTCAATGTCATAGCATGTTAGAATAGCTATTCTGCCTTTATCTGTATCGAATACACGAAGGCCTTCTCCAGGTGACATATTCCACTCGTGGACTTCAGTAGGAGTGATATGCAATTTAGCCTGCTCTTCAATTCGCCCATCCGGATAAAATAAATGAGCCACATTGTAAAGACGGCCATCTCTGTTAATAACGTGCGTACCGCCGATTATATGCATTTTTGTATCTTTAGCAAAATTGGAAAATAGCATTTTATACTGATCAGTGAAACCAGGCAATTCGTTAATCGTTAAACTTGTTCCCTGCTCACTTCCAATGGACAAAAGCTGTGTAGTAAAAAATTCAGGAAATAAGACAAACTCCGATCCGAACTCCTGGGCTGTCTTAACATAATGCTCGCATTGCTTAGCAAACTCCTCGAATGAACGAATGGTGTGCAGATGGTACTGCACAGCGGATACACGAATTTTCAATGTACTCCCCCTCATCAGAAAAATGTATAGATGAGTATCACTCTATCTTTAAAAGATTATCAATGATTTTCCTGCATAGTACAATACTTTTTTAATCGTATTACGAAATTTTTTATTTAACACTATTCTAGTTAAAAACCATACTTATCTATTACGTTAATAAACTAACAGTTCGAATTGGCAATACAGTAAAACATAAAAAAGCATCACTCGTTAAAGCAATGCATTAAGTCCTTATTTTAAGAGCTTACTTATTTCTGTAATAAGCCCGACACCTTTTTTAAAGTCTTGATTTGCAGCTTTTATTAATCTCATATAAATGCCAATTAGGTTACGCTGTTATCGTATGTTATAAAGATGGAGATGCATAAACAAACATCCCTTGCCAGCAAAAATTGGCACTTGTCCAATGTTCTCCTGCACAAGTTGAGAATAAAAAAATCTGGCCCTTTCATATGAGCCAGATTAATAATTTTATAGTTTCTTTTTCATTACATTTGAAAGGAATTCTACATCCGTTCCCACAATGACCTGCAGGCTGGTTTTGCTGAGTTTTATTATCCCTTTTGCTCCCAGCATTTTTAATTGCCCTTCATCGACAAGAGACATGTCATTTACCTTTAATCTCAGGCGGGTTACACAATTATCGATTTCTTCGAGATTTTCTTTACCGCCCAAAGCCTCCAGATAAGCATCTGCAGCTTCAGCATAGTTCCCTTTAACAGCATAATTATCTTCAAATTCACCTTCTATTTCATCTTCCCTTCCAGGCGTTTTTAAATCTAGCTTCTTGATTAGGAAATAGAAAACCACAAAATACAGAAGAGCATATAGGAGGCCTATTCCGGCAAGCAGTACTGGTTTCTGGGCAATACCGAAGTTTAGAATATAATCCAGGGCGCCTGCTGAGAACCCGAACCCATGGTGAATATCCAGAACATAGGAAATGGACATAGCAAGACCTGTCAAAATTGCATGAATTAAATATAAAACCGGTGATAAGAACATAAACAAGAATTCAATCGGCTCTGTAATACCGGTTAGGAAGGATGTAAATGCGAGACCTGCCATCGCCCCTGCCACAGCTTTCCTTCTTTCCTTTTTAGCAGCTGCAACAATGGCAAAAGCTGCACCTGGCAACCCAAACATCATAACCGGGAAGAATCCTGTCATGAAAATTCCAGCAGATGGATCTTTAGCAAGGAAGCGCCATAAATCTCCTTTGATCACATCCCCGGCTGCATTAGTAAACTCGCCAAACTCAAACCAGACAAGTGTGTTCAAAATATGATGGAGCCCAACCGGAATTAATAGCCGATTCAGGAATCCGAAGACCCCAACACCTGCTGCACCTGCACCAATAATCCAATCGCCTATACTGTTAATGCCTGCCTGGACCGGCGGCCAAATATAGCCAAATAAAAAGGCAATGACAATCATAACAAGAGATGTGATAATAGGAACAAAACGTTTTCCTCCAAAGAAACCAAGCCATTCCGGCAGCTTAATATCATGATATTTATTGTATAATAGCCCTGCAATAATACCGGAAATGATTCCGCCAAAAACACCCATATTGACCGTTTGATTTATCGCCGCGGCACCTTCTGTCAAGACAAAATAACCCACTGCACCAGCAAGGGCAGCTGCTCCGTTGCCATCCTTAGAAAACCCGATGGCAATCCCGATGGCGAACAAGAGAGCCAAATGTCCGAAAACAGCATTCCCGGCTGCAGATATAAACGGAATCCCTAAAAGGTCATCCTGTCCCAGCCTCAGTAAAAGCGCGGCAGCAGGCATAACTGCAATCGGCAGCATCAATGATTTACCAATTTTCTGTAAAAATCCCAACATCTCAAACACCTCTTTCTGCATGGATTAATACATAATATGAACAGGCTTTATTTTTCAGTACCAGGTACCACCACGATCATGTCAACCCGTCTTATAATAAAAAAAGAACTTGAGGCATTTTGCCGCAAGTTCTTTCCTGCCAGTTTAATAAAGTAAATAATCTTCACGTGTCTTTTTGAATTGTTTTAATTCTTTCTGCCATTTGGATGATATTTCTTCAACTGGCTTACCTTCCTCAATGGCTTCACGGACCCAGCCATTGCCCATCAGGTTATCAAAGAATGAAATTCCAGCACTGTTTTCTGCGCGGAATTGGAAGTCTTCCGGATACATATCATGGATTGCCTTAACGATGTGAAGTCCGGTTTCGACAGGCTTAAATGCATTTCGATGTGTAACATGAATCTGAATCCCATGGGAAAGCTGTCCTGCATGCTTAGAGAAGCTTGGCGTAAACGAAGCAGCTCTGAAGGTCACCCCTGGCAGATGAAGACTGTTCAAATGTTCTGCCAAGTCATCAGCGTTGATAAATGGAGCACCAATTAATTCGAACGGCTTTGTTGTTCCGCGCCCCTCAGAAACATTTGTCCCTTCAATCAATGCAGCTCCTGGATATACCAAAGCTGTGTCTAAAGTCGGCATATTAGGAGAAGGCATGACAAACTGAAGGTTTGTATCATCGTAATACATATCTCGCTTCCAGCCATTCATTTTGACAACAGTCAGATCTGCACCAATTTCGAACTCTTCATTGAATAATTCGGCCAATTCACCTACAGTCATTCCATGGCGGAGCGGGATCGGGTAATTCCCCACAAAAGAGGAATACTTCATATCAAGCACTGGTCCTTCAACCTTTGTTCCACCTTGAGGATTTGGCCTGTCCAGCACGATGAAAGGGATATTGTTTTCTTTTGCCGCTTCCATTGCATAAGCCATAGTGTAAATATACGTGTAAAAGCGTGTGCCAACATCCTGGATATCAAACATGAGGACGTCGATATTTTCGAGCATCTCTGGTGTAGGCTTTTTGGTTTTTCCGTATAAGCTGTATACAGGAAGCCCGGTTTTTTCATCGATATAATATTCAACATATTCACCTGCCTGAGCACTTCCGCGCACTCCATGTTCCGGGCCGTATAACGCTGTTAACTCTACATCGGGATCATTGTGAAGAATATCTACAATGCTATTTAAATCCTGGTCGACACCAGTTGGGTTTGTAATTAAGCCAACTCTTTTTCCTTCAATAAGATCCTTCTTATCATCTAAAAGAACTTCAACACCAAGCTCGAATTTCTTTTTCTTGCCTTTTCCTTTGCCATTGCCGTTATCTGCAAGCACAACAGTTAAAGAAGAGAGTACGAGAATCATTGTCAAAAATGCCATAAACCATTTTTTCATATATTTTCCCTCCTTGGTTAAAAATGAGGTGCGGGCAGACCTCAAAGGCTGCCCGTACACTTTCTTTTTGAAAAAATGACAGTGTGCTTAATAGCTCAATCCATGCCCCAATTCGTATAAAACATTGCCATCTGTACCTGGAATTGTTACAGGCAATTTTCCTGAAGGATTAACTTGGCCAAAAATAACACCTGCAGATGCATCAAAGCTTGCCGTTCTGAATCCATATTGTGCAATGTATGCATCAACTTCAGGATAGGCCATGATATCATATGGATTACGGATGCCAGCTGCAATTACTGGAGCTTCTGAATCAGCAATAATCGAATTAATCATTTTCATCTGAGCGCTGTCCGGCGAGCGCCCTGATACATTAAAAGTATAGGAGCCCACAATAACAGCACTGGCATTCCTGATTTGCTGTTTCTGCTCTTCCGTCAATACGTAGCTTGAGGAATGGATGAGCGTTGTATTTGCATGAAACTTGCTGATTGCGTTCTTTAAGTCTGTAATATACGTATTACCTACAACTACAATATTATCTTCAGGAGATACTTGTAATGGCAGTGCATCTTCTTCATTTTTAACCAGTGTGATTGAACGTTCTGCCGCTTCTTTTTCTATTTGTTTATGTTCTTCTGACCCAACAACCTCAAGAGCGTTTGCAATTTTTTCTTCAATCGGCTGAGGTGTTTCTTCTTTAATAATTCCCCGCTTTATTTTCAGTGTTAAGATTCGTTCAACTGATGATTCAATGCGTTTTTCTGAGATTTCTCCATTCTCCACTGCATTCAATAGCCCTTCCGCAACATCTTTAAGACCAACAGGCATTAGCACAATATCAGTTCCAGCTTTAACTGCGCGAATGGCCGCGTCTACTGGTCCAAAGTGATCGGCGATGGCATTCATATTCATTGCATCTGTAGTAATAACACCTTTATATCCCATTTCTTCACGCATTAGTTCTGTCAGCACTTTATAGGAAAGCGTCGCCGGAACTGCGATTTCTTCCCCCGTTTTTTTTGAGATTGCTTTCGTATCATCAATCTTAGGGAAGGTAACATGCGCTGTCATGATTGCATCAATCCCTGCTTCCATCCCCTTTTGGAAAGGATACAATTCAACTTCTTTTAAACGTTCTTTATCATGCGGGACTTCAGGCAAGCCAAGGTGTGAGTCAACAGCTGTATCTCCATGTCCAGGAAAATGCTTTGCAGTAGCAGCAACACCCGCTGACTGCAATCCTTCTGTGTAAGCCACCCCCATGTCAGCGACAAGCTGCGGGTCCTCACCGAACGAGCGTACACCAATTACTGGATTGTCGGGATTATTATTCACATCCATGACCGGTGCAAAGTTCATATTAATGCCCAGTGCTGCAAGCTCCTCTCCAATCGCTTTGCCGACTTTGCGGGAAATCTCTTCAGAATTGGCCGCACCTAATGCCATATTGCCAGGCATGTCCGTTCCTGATTGAAGACGAGTAACAATTCCGCCTTCCTGGTCAATTGTCATCAATAACCCATATTTTTCAGCAGCTTCCTGATAGTCTGAAACCAGTTTGGCTGTCTGTTCTGTTGTCACCACATTTTCCCGGAATAATATCACCCCGCCAAGATGATAATCTTTTACCAGCTGCTCAATTTCCGGCAGCATTTCAGTGACATTTTGTCCTTTCCAGGTGCGGAAATCCGGCATCAGCATCTGGCCGACCTTCTCTTCAATGGACATATTTTTCAATGCACTTCTGATGAGGTCGTACCGTTTCCCATGCTCCTTAATGATTTTTGCTTTAACAGCGGGTTTGCCTTTGGGATCAGGTTTAATTTGGATTGCAACACGGTCCTTATAGACTCCATCCGTAACACTGATGAAGGTTTTTCCATTTTTTCCCGTTAAAGTGACATTGCCTGACTGATCAACTGCTGCAACATTTTTATTGGAAGACTTCCATTTCACACCTTCTGAAACTCCCAAGAAATGTCCTTCTCTAAATACATGAAGCGCCTTTAATTGTAATGAATCTCCACTGATTTCTGTGCTGACCTGAGGAACATTCTGCAGGATGATTAAATCCTTTGCTGCACTTTCTGCTGATGCTTTTTTCAAGGTGCCTCCGATCCATAACTGCGAAACGGCAAGTGTAATTGCGAGAAGGGAAATAAACATTACTTTTCGTGCTTTAATCATTTCTTCCACCGTCCTTACTGCATTTATTTCATATGCACTTAAGCTTACTTTTCACTAAAAAATCGAATGCTAGTAATTTCTTTTTTTCCACCCGTTTCCTGAGAACGCCGGATTCACTTTTTGTCCATCTGAAAGCTGCAATTTTACATTATTAACGTACCAGCCTCTTCCGTTTACTGTACTGTCTGTCTGGTATCGAAATCGAATGTGCGAAGTTCCTGCAGGAATCGTTAGCTTTTCCTTTTTCCAATCGATGCTGCTGCCTGTAAATGGGTGTGCCGCTTGTGTCCAATTGACGCCATCTTCTGACACCTCGATAAAGGCCATATCCGAATTGGTTTCTGTTCTGTACCATGTATCAAACGAAAGGACTGCCTCGTCTTTGAGATCCACTTTAGCCGTTAAATTATGTTGAATTTTATCACCATATCCTGAAAACCAGGCATCTCCTTTTCCAGGGATTGCAACAGGAATGGAATCTGCTACCTGTCTTGCAAATGCACGCCTAGCAATATTCGTTGTAACTGTATTTCTTGAAGGATGCACGCGATTTGTTAAGAGAATCGCAATCGTGCCATTATTCCGGTTGATTACGATGGATGTTCCAGTGTATCCTGTATGACCAAGGGAAGTTCCCTCTGACAAGGCATCCATAAACCATCCCTGTCCAAGCTCCCAGCCCAGGCCATGATCATCACCAGGAAATTGAGGAATTTGGTTTTGAATTAGCATTTTCACCGTCTCTTCTTTTAAGATCCGCTTGCCGCCATAGCGCCCGTCATTTACATACATATGGGCAAATTTAGCAAGATCGGATGCAGTGGAAAAGACACCTGCATGACCGGCAACGCCATCAAGAGACCAGGCATTCTCATCATGAACTTCCCCCCAGACAAGGTCCCGGCTGATTGCAGGCTGATATTCCGTGGCTGCGATCCGGTGCTTTAAAGATTCAGGAGGATTGTACATCGTATCCTTCATACCGAGGGGGTTGGTAATGTGTTTTTTCACAAACTCATCAAGTCTTTGACCTGAAAGGCGTTCGACTAGTGCACCAAGCGTAATCATGTTCAAATCGCTGTATGTATACGCCTCACCAGGGTCATTGGCCAATGGATATTTAAAAACGATTTGCATGCGCTCTTCTCTGCTGCTCCCTTGTGAATGTAAAGGAATCCATGCAGTAAATCCTGAAGTATGTGTCATCAGCTGGCGGATTGTTACATTTTCCTTGCCGTTTTCGGCAAACTCTGGGATATATTTCGCAACAGGATCATCCAGTTGAAAGCGGCCTTCATCATACAATATCATCGCAGCTGTGGTTGTAAAAATTTTACTGATTGAAGCCAGATCAAAGATTGTATCTTCCGTCATTTCAATCGGATTCTGCGCTTCAGTGAATTTATCATCCGTGTAGCGATAGGAATATCCGTATGCGTCATGTTTGACAATATGGCCCCGCCTTGCCACAAAAGTTACAGCGCCAGGCATCACTCCATCTGCTATCATCGCTTCCATTAATGGATCGATTTCATCGAGCGGCTGCTGAACCATTCCAGCTCCCTCAGCAGAACCTGGATGAAGAATAGGAGAAATCGGCCCGGGACGATCCCACGAAAAGATAGGATGAACTTTGTGTTTCACATCTTTATTGTTTTTCATTTCCATCGTTGGCTTAACTCCTTCCGCGCTTTGCGCAGATACCGGATATACTGCCGGAATAAAGAGTGATGTACTAAGTGCGGCAGACAGTGCAACAAGCTTTGTTTTATTTTTCATACTGCCTCCTTTATTTTTATGACCTTTCATTAACCATTAACCTCCTTTTTTTTGAAAGGGTTTACATACAGTAAGATTAATAGAGTTAGAGTATAGTTGTCTATACCACATAAGTCCTGTTCTAGTTAAAAACTTCCATATTTAATAGAAAAACGATAGTTCTTTTTGACTATTCTGAAAATTATATTTTCCATACATCAGACTTTCATGAGATTTTTGGTTATTTCCAAACTTTGTTTGTGATTTACTTTGGTGATTTGCAGGTTTATTTTATATAACCGATGATTTTATTATTGATGAATCCAAAAAAGCAGAATCCAATTCGGATTCTGCCTTATTTTTGGAACTGCACATTATGGAGACCTGCAAAGATCCCGTCCTGTTCAATTAATTCATCATGTGTACCTTCTTCGGCTATGCCGTTTTCTGTGACAACGACCACCCTATCTGCATTGCGAATGGTTGCAAGTCTGTGGGCAATGACAAGAGTGGTGCGGTTTACAGCAAGCTCGTTCAATGCCGTTTGAATGATTTGTTCAGTTTCTGTATCCAATGCCGAGGTTGCTTCATCCAGAATAAGAATCGGAGGATTTTTCAGGAACATTCTTGCGATGGCAATCCTTTGTTTTTGTCCGCCAGACAGCTTTAATCCCCGCTCCCCAATTTGTGTTTCATAGCCATCCACAAGAGATGCAATGAAGTCCTGCAGGTGAGCTTTCCTAGCCGCTTCAGCAATTTGCTCATCTGTTGCCCCAAGCATTCCGTAAGCAATATTTTCTTTCAGAGTGCCGGTGAACAGGAAGACATCCTGCTGGACTATGCCAATTTGTGATCTCAGTGATTTTTTCGTCATATCCCTGATATCCATACCATCAATCATAATACTGCCGGTATTTACATCATAAAAGCGGGGAATCAGAGAACAAATTGTTGTCTTTCCAGCACCCGAAGGTCCTACAAAAGCAACAGTGTCACCTGCTTTTATTTGAAGATCAATCCCATCGAGCACCGCTTTATGCTGGTCATAGCTGAAAGATACATCTTTGAAACGGATGTCGCCCCTTAAGGAATCCACTTCAATGGCATCTTTTATATCCTCAATCTCAGGCTCCGTATCAATGACTTCTAAAAAGCGCTTGAAACCAGCCATGCCTTTTGGGTACAGTTCCATTAAGGCGCTTATTTTATCAATCGGTTTTAAAAGCACATTCACATAGAGCACAAAGCCGACCAGTTCGCCATACGACAGATGCCCGCTGAAGCTTAGCCAGGAACCGTACACCAGGACAATTAGCGTAATTAATCTAGTCAGCATATAAATTCCCGAAGCACTGAAGCTCATAATCTTATAAGCTGCAAGCTTGGCAAGACGGAATCTCCCATTGTTTTCTGTAAATCTTTTAATCTCGTAATTTTCATTAGTAAAAGACTGAACAACGCGCACTCCAGATACACTATCCTCCACCTGGGCGTTTACATCGGCAATTTCACCGTACATCCTTTTCCATGCTCTGTTCATTTTAATATTGCAAAACGCAATCAGCCATACAAGAAACGGAAGAACAACTATCGTTACAAGTGCAAGCTTGACATTGATCGTCAGCATGATCCAGAATGCACCAACAAATGTCATGGCCGCTATAAATAAATCCTCTGGGCCATGATGGGCGAGCTCCCCGATATCCATAAGATCATTTGTCACCCTGCTCATGATATGTCCTGTTTTGGTATTATCAAAAAACCGGAAAGACTGCCTTTGCACATGCTGAAAAAGCTGCTGCCGCATATCTGTCTCAATGTTGATTCCGAGCTTATGGCCCCAATAGTTAACAACAAACTGCAGAAGCGTGCTTGTCAAATAAAGAGCAAGGAGTCCGGCACTTACGGAAACGATCATGGACCAATTCCCGCTTGGAAGCAAGCTGTCGATAAACCACTGAACCGCAAGCGGAAAGCCCAATTCAAGAATTGCCACAACTACCGCCGAACTAAAATCAAGAATAAATAGGCGCTTATGCGGCTTATAATAGGTAAAAAACCGTCGGATCATTACATTCTCCTTTTTCTGAAATAATCAAAAGCATAATAATAGGATTATAAATTTACAAGAAATATTTTACAAGGAAAATCCGTTCCTGAAGACATTCTGGAATGAGTTCAAAAGGTAGAGGATTTGGTCCCGGCTGAATTCAAAAAAAGGCCGATGTAAACATCCATCGACCAGGTTTAGATTCTTGATTTAAACTGCACTTTACGAATCATTTGATTGATTACCTCTGAAATGACAAGTCCTACTGCGATGGCCCCAGATATCATGAAAGCCTTGGCCGCAAGCTGAATTGCCGTATAATAATCATTTTCAACAAAATTCCGCATTGCATCATAAGCAATCCCCCCTGGGACTAGGGGAATGATGCCTGCAACACTGAAAATAATAATAGGCGTTTTATATATTTTGGCAAAAATCTGGCTGATCACGGCGATTGTAAAAGCAGCGATTAATGACGAAATGACTGCATCGTACTGCCAATTGACAAGCCCAATATAAACGAACCAGCCAACCATCCCTACAAAACCGCATTTCAGCAATGATTTTTTCGGGGCATTGAAAAGCACCCCGAACCCTGCTGAAGCTATAAAGCTTGTGATCATATGTGTCAACATAAACATACCTTATTCCTCCGCTTATGCATTTAAAAAGTGAATACCAGAGCAATTCCAGCTCCAATGGCCGATGCCGTCAAAAAGGCTTCAGCCCCTTTTGACAGTCCTGAAACAAGGTGCCCGGCCATTAAATCCCGGACTGCATTTGTTATCAGCAGCCCCGGAACGAGAGGCATGACTGAACCGATGATGATCTTATCAAGCTCTGTCCCAAGTCCTGTGTACACAAAGAAATAGGCAATAAGACCAATTAATAATGAAGCAATAAATTCAGAGAAAAATTTTATCTGGACCACTCTATGTACGTATATAAACGAAACAAACCCCAGTCCGCCTGCAATCATTGCCGGTATAAAATCTGTCCAATTTCCGAGGAACATGATTAGAAAACATCCGCTTGCTATAGAGGCTGCAAGAATCTGCTGATAGACAGGGAAGGTATAGTCGGCACTCTCAATTTCCTTCAGCCTTGCCAAGGCATCCTTTCCATCCAGTTCACCGCTGCTGATCTTACGAGACACTCCATTCACTAATGTCACTTTGTATAGATCCGTTGAGCGCTCTGAAATCCGTATCAGCTTCGCCGGCTCGGTTCCATCCGTTGAAAATATGATTCCCGTTGGGGTCACATAGCTATGTGAATGCGGTATGCCCAAAGAGGCTGCAATCCTGGTCATCGTGTCCTCTACCCGATATGTTTCTGCACCGCCCTGAAGCATGATTTTCCCCGCAAGCAAGCATATCTCAATTACTTCTATTGTTGGAGGGTAATCTTTCCCCATTCTTTCACCTGCTTTATAAATCTAAAATTTAAAACCCTCTTATATAGGGTTACATCTTAACGGATATGATAAACGAAAGAAAGGCCTTTTGTCTAAAATTTATATAAAATTGTCTCGTTAACCTAGGCTGCAATATTTTATAAGGCAGAATAGTGATTGAATAAAAAAAGCAATTATCCCTTACAGAATAATCACTTCCCATTATTTTTTCCGTATTCCAAACTGCGCATTAAGCTGGCCCTGAATCATTTTTGTTCGTGACGCCTGATCGTCTTTTTTCTTTTTCCTCTTTAATTCCGAACGGATTTCCTCTGTTCGGACTCCCTCTTCCCTTTTGTTGGCTATGTCAATAAGTGTCTCTACGTCGAGAAAAGAATATTTCCTGCTTCCGCGTTCTGACCTTTCAGGGAAAACCAATTTCCTCTCTTCGTAATATCGAATCTGCCGTTCACTAAGTCCTGTCAGTTCGCTGACCGTACCAATCGAAATGACTTTTCTGGTTTTGTAGGATGTTTCTCTTTCCAATCATGTCACCTCAATTTAACCAATTTCTTTCATTATACTAACCTTTCAAACTTTTTCATCATTCCTGTCAGAAAATCTAACAATACTCAAAAACCATGTAAGGAAATTTCACACGATAAATGAATTAGAGAACAAAATCTTTTAGAATAACAAAAACATTAAAGAAAAGAGGAGATATTCATGCAATATTTACGGAAAGCTATAGAAAAAAAGAGGCAATATTTAATCGATCTGCTGGTCAATTCAGGCACCGAATATCAGCATTCTGAGCCCGCTTTGCAAAAGCTGACCTTAACGGAATTAGAGGTAATATTTAAAAAACACAGCAATCGAAACCGTTATTAATCAGGGGGACTTACGATGGAGACAAAAAATCCTGCAGATCTGGCAAGAAAAATTATCGAACTCGATTTACTGCGTGATCAGCTATGGGAAAGTTTAACAGCCGCAGCAGGTGATCTTGCTTATGAAATACTAAGAAATGAACAAAATAGTTATTAATGGAACGCTTGGAAGAGCGTTTTTTTTATGTCTTTGTTAAGGTTTTGTAAATTAATAATTCCCCCTTTTTTTATTACGTTTTATTTGTTATCATCCTATTATCGAATTCCGATATCGTATTCCGAAATCAATAAAGGAGGCATTTACTTGGAAGATAAAATATTACGAAAGCTGTTCCTGGGGTTTATACAAATCCATATTCTTCACCACGCAAAGGAGCACCCTATTTTTGGTGCGTGGATGGTTGAAGAACTGGAGGAGCATGGATATAGCATCAGTTCCGGTACATTATATCCAATCCTGCATTCTATGGAATCAGATGGGCTGCTTCATCAGGAGCAGAAGAATGTAGATGGCAGAATCCGCAAATATTATACAGCAACAGAAAAAGGGATTACGGTCCTTGAGGAAGCTAGAAAAAAAGCTTACGAGCTTTTTAAAGAGATAAAGTGAAACTTCAATCAGCGGGAGCTTTCTCCACTGATTGTTAGTTGAACCAATCGGGCCTTTACGGGAGTTAGACTCCTGCTTACCTCTTTCAACCCCTAAGAATTTTGATGGAAGTTTTACAGCCCGTTAGACTGCGATTTAATACTAAGGGAGATGCATAATGAATAAAAACAGAACTAATTTTAAATCTTTACTAGAAATATTAATGGTTTCAACTAGGCTTGGCCTTACCTCTTTCGGGGGACCAGTAGCTCATCTCGGTTATTTTCACGATGAGTATGTCCGGAGAAGAAAATGGATGGATGAGAAAAGCTATGCAGATCTAGTTGCACTTTGTCAGTTCCTTCCCGGACCAGCGAGCAGCCAGGTCGGGATTGGAATTGGCGTGATGAGGGCTGGTTTAGCTGGCGGCATCATGGCGTTCCTTGGTTTCACATTGCCTTCTGTCATTGCTCTAATCATTTTTGCCATTCTTCTGCAGGGCATTAATCCGGCTGAAGCCGGCTGGATACATGGGCTCAAAATTGTCGCAGTGGCCGTAGTGGCTCACGCGGTCTTGGGAATGGCACAAAAGCTTGTTCCTGATCTGCCGCGAAAAACGCTTGCCCTTCTGGCAATCATTGCGACACTTGTATGGCAGACAGCCATTACACAGGTTATTGTCATCCTTGCCTCAGGTTTTATTGGGTTTTTAATTTATAAGAAGCACAAAGAAAACGATGAAGCACGGATGGATTTTCCCATTTCAAAAGGCTTTGCCATTGGCTGTTTAGTGCTGTTTTTCGTCCTATTATTCTTGCTTCCAATATTAAGGGAGCTAACAGCCTTGGATTGGGTGGCTCTGTTTGACAGCTTTTATCGTTCAGGTTCCCTTGTTTTCGGCGGCGGTCACGTTGTCCTTCCTTTGCTGGAGCGTGAATTTGTCCCGACCGGCTGGCTAAGTGAAGAAGCTTTTCTGGCTGGCTACGGTGCAGCCCAAGCAGTGCCAGGCCCGTTATTTACTTTTGCTGCCTATCTTGGAGCAGTGATGAACGGGTGGCAAGGCGGTTTGCTTGCGACTGTCGCGATTTTCCTGCCTGCCTTTCTCCTGATATTAGGAACCCTCCCTTTTTGGAACACACTTCGCCGCAATCCAAAAATAAAAGGTGCATTAATGGGTGTAAATGCTGCGGTTGTCGGTATTTTAATTGCTGCATTTTATCATCCTATTTGGACAAGCAGCATCCTGGAGCCGATGGATTTTGCCTTTGCAGCAGTATTATTCAGCTTACTTGTTTATTGGAAGCTGCCTCCTTGGATTATTGTTGTGACTGGTGCAATCGGAGGAATTATATTAGGGTCTATTTTTTGATAACTGGACTATAGAAAAAGCTGCCAAAAATCGGCAGCTTTTTCTATAATGGAATTTCAAGTACAATTCTTGTCCCTTTAGTTTCTTCTGAATTTACGTTTATGGAACCTCCAGCAGCTTTTGCTCTTTCTTCCATACTAAAAAGACCGACACCTCTTGAAACTTCCTTAATATTGAACCCTTTACCTTTATCTTCAATGACTATACGGAGTTCTTCTTCCATCTGCCTGATCGTGACTGCTGCTTCATCTGCATCAGCATATTTCCTGATATTTGTAAGTGCTTCCTGAATAATCCTGTAGATTGTGATTTCTTTATTTGAACTAAGACGAGTAGTCAGGTAGCAGTCAAAATGAACATTGATACTATGATGTTCTGAAAAACGGCACAGGTAGGATCGAATCGCGGGTATCAGACCAAGATCATCAAGCACAGAAGGACGGAGCTCCCATGAAATGTCACGCAGCTCTTCAATGATTTCAGCAGTTTCATCCTGCATTTGGTCAAGGAGAGGATGGCTTAGTTCTGCCTGAAGCCTATTAATGGTAATCAGATGGCTGTACAAATTCTGTCCTATCCCATCATGAAGTTCCCGCGACAGCCTTTTCCGTCCATCTTCTTGAACATCAATTATCCTTGTCATCATTTTTTGCAGTTCTTCTTCCGCATTTTTTCTTTGTGTGACTTCATGGCGAATAGCAAGATGCTGATAGAGTTTTCCCTTTTCATTAATGAATGGGACGATCGTGGTATCCACCCAATAATGCGTTCCATCCTTAGCTCTGTTCTTGATTTCCCCTTTCCAAACCTTCCCGGAAGAAATGGTCTTCCACAAATCTCTGAAGTATTCTTTGGAGTGATAACCTGAGTTGATAATTCTATGATCCTGTCCAAGCAATTCTTCTCGTGAATATTTTGAGATGCTCAAGAATTGATCATTCACATAAGTAATTGTGCCTTTCTGATCTGTAATTGCCACAATGGATGAAGCATCTAGTGCAAACTTTAAATCAATCAGCTCGTTTAAGGAATTTTTAAGCTCCTCGACAACGCGCTTATATTCAGTAATTTCCTTCCGGATGGCCAGATATTTATATGGCTTTCCTTGATCATCGATGAAAGGAACGATCGTGGTATCTACCCAATAATACGTTCCGTCTTTTGCTTTGTTTTTAATTTCTCCGCGCCAGACTTTCCCGCTCGAGATGGTTTTCCAAAGGTTTTCCATAAAACCCTTGGAATGGTATGAAGAGTTGATAATTTTATGGTCTTTACCAATCAGTTCATCCGCAGAATACTTCGACACCTCACAGAACTTCTCGTTAACATAAGTAATTTTTCCTTTTTTGTCTGTAAAGGCCACAATTGTCGATTCATCCAGGGCAAATTGCAGGTCAACCAATTCCTTTAATGGATATGATTGCTGCCTCTTTAATCGGGACCGGTCTTTTACTGATTGAAAGACGATCAAATAATAGTTTTCTTCACCCAGCTGGAAAAAATTAATTCTATAAAAGATAGAAACAACCCGTCCATGGCGATGCTGCCCATATTGGTGAACCACTTTGCCTTCTTCTGTCTGATGCAGAGAGATTTCAGGAAGCAGTTCTTTTAGACTCTTCCCCTGCAGCTCACCTTCCCTATATCCGAATTGTTCTTGTGCCTGCCGGTTCGCATAGGAGATGTTCCCAAACTTATTAACAAGAATCGTTGCATCACTGGAATCAGGAGCAATCTCTCTTTTTTTAGGCAACTGATTATTCCTGTCCATTTAGCTTCCTCCAGTTGCAATTATTTTAATTATTCAGCTTCTGTTCAAGTGTCCTGGCTGCATTCCCTGCAGTGATTTGCTCATTTTTATTAATGGGCTGGTCAGACCTGTTCCCAATTAAGAGGACTCCTTTTGGAATACCCTTGAAATGAATGGGAACAGCATATGCATTCTTCAGGCTTTCAGCAAGCATAATCGGGTATTCCAATGCTTTCCCTGCGATATTTTCAGGGAAATTCTCAACGTACATCGGCCTGCCTGTTGAAATCACCTTTCCTGCAATGCCTTTGCCATACCGTACTGTAATCCTCTTATATTTTTCGTTGATATTTCCTGCAGAATAATGCCATCTTACATCCGAGCCATCAGTATTTTGCAGTGCCAATCCAACAAAATCACATTCCAGCTCTGTTAGCACCTTTTCACAAGCCTGAGCAATATGTTTGCTTTCTCCCGGGCTGCACCCCTTATATTCCATATCCAAGCAGCCCCTTCTTTAAAGCAAAAGCAACAAGTTCTGGCCTTGTTTTCATCTGAAGCTTTTCCATTAAATTGCCTTTATGGGTTTCAACTGTCTTTACACTAATCACAAGCTGTTCCGCAATCTCCTTATTAGAAAACCCTTTTGCTATTAATGTAAGCACTTCTTTCTCCCTGTCGGAAAGAAGGTTGAAAGTGTCAGTGTTCCCATGTTTTACACTTCCGATATATTCTTCCATCAGCCTTTTTGTTGCAGAAGGATGCAAATATGCGTTCCCGCTTGCAACAGACCGGATTGCTGACAGCAGTTCAACATGAGGGGCACTTTTTAAAATACATCCGGAGGCACCAGCCTGAATTGCCCTGAATAAATATTCTTCATCATCATGCATGGTCAAAATCAGAATCGCTGCTTCCGGCATTAATTTCTTCAATTCTGAAGTTGCTGACATTCCATCTTTCCCATGCGGCATGCTCAAATCCATTACGACCACATCAGGTTTTAATTCAAGAGCCTGCCGGATGCCCTCGTTGCCTTCTGAAGCTTCACCAACCACCTGCATGTCTTCATGGTTATTTAAAAGCATTTTCAAGCCCATTCTCACTACTGCGTGATCGTCACAAAGTAAAATATTGATCAAGCCCGGCTCCCCCTTTGCCATTTGTCCGTACAAGAATAGCGCAAGCGCCTTGCCCACCCCCAACAAGCACAAGACGAGCCTCCCGGAAAGGCGTTCTTTGCCTTTTTGGGGGGGGTGCCCGAAATGTGGAGGCGACTGCTCAGGGACGACAAGCATAAGACGAGCACTGCAAGAAGGTGTTCTTTCCTTCTGGAAGGGATTGGCTTATGTCTCGAGTCCCTAGGAGCCGCAACAAGACAAGCTTGTGACCTCGAGGGGGCAGGCGCTGGAGCTAGACTGTTCTCGAAGTACAAAGAAATAAATTCTCGTGAATAAAAAATTTTCTTTAATAGGCAACAAGGGATCCGCTGTGCACAGGGCCCCTTGTTAAGTATAATTTTAGTATACCGGAAGGGTGATATCTATTGAAGTCCCTTCACCGATTTTGGAGCTGATGACACATTTGCCGCTGATTAAAAACATTCTTTCAATCATGGCAGCAAGGCCAGACGATTTTTTCATCGCAGCATCTACATCAAAGCCCTTCCCCTTATCTTTTATACTGATTGAAAGCTGTCCCGGTTTCCAGTGAAGGGAGATGACTGCATTCATCGTATCAGCATATCTGGCTATGTTTGCCAAAGCCTCCTGGCAAACACGGAACAATGTGATGCTTTCCCTTTCACTGATTTGCACTTCCATCCCCTCATTTTGGAGCTCAACCAAGATTCCATATGTGGAAGTGTATAATTTCAAATAACTTTTCAGGGCCGGCAGCAGACCGAGGGTACCTAGAGCAGGGGGATGCAATTCCACAGCCAGAAGCCTGATTTCCTGGATTGTTTTTTCAATCATTTGTGCCATATCTCCTATATAGCCTTTCATCTCAGGCTGATCGACAGCTGTTTGAATGAATTGCATGCCTGTATATAAACTGTAAAGCGTCTGCCCTACCCCTTCGTGAAGCTCCAGGGCGATGCGCTTGATCTCATCTTCCTGAGATTGAATAATATATGAACTAATATTCTTTGCTGGCTGGGTTTCCATTTCATCCCTCCTCCTTATGACTTTATTTTTCTTTTATTTTTCTTTTATTTTTCTTTTATTTTTCTTTTATTTTGCTTTTTTTACCCGATGGCTGGAAATGTCGCTGAACATGCCAGCATATTGGACTACATCTCCAGCATCATTTTTAATTGCACTTATGGTAAGCCATTGGAGATATTCTTCTCCATCTTTGCGGCAATTCCATATTTCTCCTTGCCAGAATCCATTTTTTTCAATTGATGTCCACAAGTCCTGGTAAAAGCCTTTAGTCTGCTTTCCTGATTTAAGAATATTTGGATTTTTACCGGTTACTTCTTCTTCCTTATAACCGGTTATTTCTGTGAAAGCAGGGTTTACAGAGATTATTTTTCCGCTTTTATCTGTTACCAGAATCCCTTCAATTGTATGATCAATCACCTGGCTCGCAATTTCCATTTTACCTTGGAAGTACATCCAAACAACCAGAATCAAGCTTGCGAGCGCCACTTCAGACAATGCCATAAAACCAATCGCATAATGGCCAGTGATATTAAATAACAAGGTCAATATCAGCGGCGGGAAAAATCCGCCCAGGCCGCCCATTGCAGAAACAATACCGTTTACGATACCGGCCTGTTTCTGGAAGTACATAGGCACCAGCTTAAAGATAACACCATTCCCAATTCCTGCTGATAGTGCAATGCTTAAGCACCCGAATGTATACCATGTAATTGATGGAGATAAAGAAAGAATCACTGCAGAGATGGTATAAACTCCAAAAACAAACATTAGAAGAATTAAAGAATGGAATCGGTCTGCAAGCCAGCCGCCAATCGGTCTCATGGCAGTTGCAAGGACGATGAATCCGGCTGTCCTTAGTCCCGCATCCACTTTATCGAGTTCAAAATGAGCTACCAGGAAGTTTGGAAGATAAATTGTAAACGCAACAAATGATCCAAAAGTAATAAAATAGAATAAGCTCAGCAGCCATAGCTTTTCATTTTTATAGACGCCTTTAATCTGTTCCAGAAGCGGCGTCTGCACCTTAACTTCTTTTTTATCACCAAAAAAGAAGTTTACTGCAATGAAGATTCCGAGCAGGACAAGATAGATTTGTACGGTTAAGGACCAGCCAAATTTTGTGGCAACAACCGGAGCCGCAAATGCGGTTATGGCTGTTCCAAGATTACCTGCCCCGTATATTCCATTTACAAACCCATGGCGCTCCTTAGGATAATATTTCGGAAGAGATGTAACACCAACAGAGAACACCGCTCCTCCAAGACCAAGGAATAATCCCCCGATCAGTAAATCAGTAATTGAATCAGCTATACTAATATAATAGACTGGGAATAATAGAAGAATAAAGCTCAGTATAAAGATTATTCTTGCGCCAAACTGATTAGCATAATATCCCAGGGGAATGCGAAGCAGCGATCCAAGGATTACCGGAACTGCTGTTACAAGGGCAAGCTTGTCGGCTGGAATATTGATATCCTCTTTAATAAACGGCATAAGGGAGGAAATCAGCACCCAAACCATGAACCCGGCTACTAAGTTTAACGTCTGCAAAGGCAGCTGTATTTTTCTTATCATTGTGTTCACGCTCTCTTCTTTATTACATATTTTAATCCGGCTTTCTGATCAAGGGCAGTCCACCTGCTGTCAGAGGCTTCCACAGAGGAAGTCAGCGGGACCGCAAAAAAATTCATGTGGTCAAAATAAATACGCAAATGTGTTCCATCTGGGCAGAGCCCGGTTTTTATTATTTCTTTGTGAACAAAGGGGGCTTTGTCATTTCCCTCTTCATCTAAAATTGCCACCTGCACATTTCGCCGGACAAAGCCGTCCAAATCTTCTTTTTTAATGAGTTCCACAGCTGCCGCACCCTCTTTTAGCAGGATAAATATACATTTGATAACCCTGCAGATATTTCCAGAATGATTTACTTGCATTTTCTTCTATGAATTCAATGGTTTCCTCTTCTGATTGCCATTTGCTCATGCCTTTTATCTCTGCTACAACAATGTCCATCCCGTCTTGAGACTTTTCATCCAAGTACCAGTTGAGGCGGACCCCCTTAAAGAGTTCGGAAAGGAACTGGTCAACTTCTGGGGCAAAATCCCCGGATTGTTCTCTTACAAAACAAAAATCAAGATATGTTTCACTGTTCATAGAAATCACGCCCTCATGTTAATCGTCTTTTTATAAGCGAATACAGCCAGGGGAAAAAGAACAATATTCAGTCCGCCGAAAATCAGTACATTTACATAGTTTTCGTAATAGTATTGGTGGACCATATATTGGGTAAACACAATATTCATCATTAATATCGCGGCCAAAATGATGACACCCAGATAGCTACGCTTCATAACGTTTCACCCTCACTGCAAAGATTGCTCCATTCTCCACCTTAACCTGGATTTCCGGAAGCGGCCTTCTTGGCGGCCCCGCAGTTGGCGAGCCAGTCTCCACATCGAACTTGCCGTGATGGCAAGGGCATATCATTTCACTTTGCTCCTTCACCCAAAATACCGGGCAGCGCAAATGTGTACACGCATTCTGATAGGCAACATATTTGTTCTCTGATAAGCGGATTAAAATAGCGTCATCATGATCTCCAGGAAACTTGAACTCCACTGCATCGCCGATTGGCAGCTTGCTTACTTCTGTTATTTTCTTATGAGGATATTCTTTTTCGCCAAGCCCCATTAATTCTTTGGCAGCTACTGCCCCCCAGGGAAGGGAGGAAACCGCAAATACACCAGCAGCACCAACCAAAGTTTTCATGAATCCCCGTCTATCCAGTTTCCTTTCGTTATTCCGTTCGATATTATGCGTATAATTATCTTCATTAAAGGGAATCTTGTTATTCTTATCGGACATCCCTAATCCCTCCTAAAACAGCTTTGTAATCCCCTGCAGGATTCCCGGCAGATTTACCTTTACGTTTGTTTCGCCTTCAAGATATGGCATGCTTGTAACCCATTTGCCGTTATCAAGGTTAAATTGCTTTTTCTTGTTTTCAATTTCTTCATCTGTCAGCCATTGCAGTGTATTGGATGGACATACACTCGCACACATAGGAGGAATTCCATCTTTAGTACGGTCAATACATAGGTCGCATTTGTACATTAAGTTCTGCTCTTGATCAAATTTTGGTATGCCATATGGGCAGGCAATTGTACAGTTCTGGCAGCCAATACACTTTTCCACCAGCGCAGATAACACAGCGCCTGTCTCATGAATTTGAATGGCCTGGGCCGGACAGCTTCGGGCACATGCCGGATTTTCACAGTGAAGGCACATGAGAGGCATCGTCTGCCGGTTCACAAGAGGATTTACATCATACACATAGTTTCTGTTGCGCTCCTCATGCCCCCCGCATTGTGTACATGCTGCCAGACAAGAACGGCATCCTATACAGTTTTCAAGTTCTAAATACAGCCTCTTCTTCATTTATTGCACCTTCTTTAATTCGACTTTTTCCAGCTGTGCAGCACATGCCTTGAACTCAGGCATACGGGATATAGGATCTAACGCTGCAATCGTTAATAGATTAATAGATTCTTCATGTCCAAAATGGTATGGAACAAAGACGGTATCCTTGCGGATGGCTTCTGTGATTTTGACTTTATAGATGGCCTCGCCTCTTCTTGTAAATAAGCGGACTTTTTCTTCATGTTCCATATTATATTTTGATGCTGTTTCCGGGTGGATCTCTACAAATGGTTCAGGGCACATATCATGAAGGAATGGAATTCTTCTAGTCTGGTTGCCTGATAGGTAATGGTAAACCACCCGGCCAGTTGTTAAACGAAGCGGATATTTTTCACATGGTTCTTCCGCTGGCGGACGGTATGGCAGCGCGCATATTTTTGCTTTGCCATCCGGATGATAAAATTTCTTATCAAGGAACATATGTGGTGTTCCTTCATCATTTTCATTTTTACATGGCCAGAAAACTCCATCCTGCTTGTCGATTTTATCCCATGTAGCACCATAGTAATCAGCATAACCGCCCTTGGTAGCCAGTCTGAACTCATCTGCAACATCTCTTGCCGTTTTTAAGTGGGAAAAGTATTTTCCTTTTCCTAAACGTTCAGCCAGCTCCACTTGGATCTGCCAGTCTGGCTTCGATTCCCCAACAGGTTCCTGAGCCTTATTGATCTTAATAATGCGGCCTTCAATATTCGTTACTGTTCCTTCATCCTCTGACCACGTGACAGCCGGAAGAACAACATCTGCAAATTCTGCCGATTCAGAAAGGTAGAAATCGGAGCATACCATGAAATCCAAGGTCTTAAATGCTTTCCTGACAAAATTTTGATTTGGTGCAGATACAGCAGGATTCGAACATAGAAGGTATAAACCGCGAATCGTTTTTTGCTCCATCAGCTCAATCATTTCATAAGCAGATACACCAGGCTGCGGCATTTCTTCAGGTGTGATTCCCCAAACGCTGCATACTTCTTCAACATGTTTTGGATTTGTAATTTTTCGGTAGCCTGGAAGCAAATCTGATTTTTGTCCATGCTCTCTTCCACCCTGTCCATTGCCCTGTCCAGTGAATGTGGCTACTCCGGCTTTGGGGCGGCCGATTTTTCCAGTAACAAGCGCCATATTGGTGTAGGCGGAAACATTATCAACACCTTTATGCTGCTGTTCAACACCTCGTGCAAACATGACAACTGCATTTGGAGCTTTTCCGTATATTTCGGCAGCGCGAATGATTTTTTCCGGCGCCACACCAGTCAGCATGCTTGTATAATCAGGTGTGAATTCCTTTACAAGCTCCTTTGTTTCTTCAAAGCCGTTCGTATGTTTATTAATGAATTCTTCATCTATATAGCCCATTTCAATCAATTGGTTAACAATCCCGTTTGCAAGTGCAAGGTCTGTTCCGGGCTTCAGGTCCAGATGAAGGTCAGCTCTTCTGGCAATTGGCGTTTCACGGGGATCAACCACAATGATATAACCACCTCTCTCCTGAACGTTCCAAATGCGGAACATGGAAGTTGGATGGCATTCAGCTGTATTGCTTCCAGCGATAAACAGGCAATCCGTTTCATGAATATCTGTCCAAGGCAATGTTGAGCCTCTATCTACTCCAAAAGACCGGAGGAATCCGCCGGCAGCACTTGACATACAGAATCGGCCGTTATAGTCAATATAGCGGGTTCCAAGCGCAACACGGGCAAACTTTCCAGTCAGATAACATTTTTCATTTGTCATGGAAACTCCGCTGAAAACGGAAAGTGAATCTTTTCCGTATTCGTTTTGCAGCTCTTTGAATTTCTTGGCAATCAGATCGTACGCCTCTTCCCAGCTCGCTTCACGGAACCCTTCTGCAGTCCCTTTCAAAGAAGCATCATCACGGATGAGAGGTTTCAGCAAGCGGTCTTTGTGGTTGGTCTGCTGGTAGGCGGTAACCCCTTTCGGACACATTTTCCCGACTGTAACCGGCCAGTCATAACGGGGCTCGACCCCGATGATTTTATTTGTCTGTGTATTAACCCTCAAGTTCATTCCGCATTGCATGCCGCAATAGCTGCAGTGTGTTTTTATCAATTTTTCATTCGGATGGTTTAGATTCTCAATTTCTTTAAAAAACTTATCCCTTTGCATTCTGGTTTGCCTCCTTGACCTTCACTTCATGAGTAGGGAATCCGGAGAATTGTGCAATCCGGTATTTTCTTCTGCAAGGGAGGCACATTTCTGCAAGATGATGTCCTTCCTTTGCTTTAAATTCAATATCGTTTACGCAGAGTACATCGACGACATCTTTTGATTGTTCTGCTGAAACAAACTGATCTCCGCAAACCTTGCATTCCTTCATGCCTTGTTCGGCATAATGTTCTCTGTAGTTTCTTGCCAAAATACTCATTGGGCGGAAAGGAATATGTGCAAGCTTTCCAAATGGCAGGTAAATCAGTGTAATAATGACTGACCACTGATGGATCAGAGACATTGCCGGCTGTCCGGCACCGTGTAGAAAGATATTCATAAAGGTTAAAGCCAATCCGGTGATGCTAACTAGAAGCAGCATATACAGAGGCATGAAATCATATAGGAATTTCTGCTCTGCTCTTGCCTGCATGTTTTTCAGGCGGCGGTACAGCGCCATGCAAACGCCAGCGATCACCATTACTGCTGTAATATTCAGCGCGTTATAAGAAAGGTTGGCAATGATGCCATCCGCCGGGACAGTCATTACCTTCATGCCCATTGCAATAATGTTGTAGTAGCCATTGTCATCCATCGTAAAATACATCCAGCCGAAAACGAGAGGGAAAGTAACGAAGCAGGATAAGATACAGCCCCAGCCGATCAGCACGTGCTGAGTCCATCGGTAAATTCCCCTATTCCAGATAAAATTGTAAGTTGCAAGATGCTCAACAGATGTTTTTGGCGTTGACTTTCTAAACAGCAGTTTCAAGCCTTTTTTCAAAATGAGCTTTGTTGGCGGCCTTTCGCCCCAGGCAATAAATCTGTAGAAGAACCCTCCAATAAACACAATCGTTCCGACCATATATCCATACAGGTTTAAATCAACATGTGTAAACATTCTAGTACCGATAAAAGAAAGAATAGCTAATGCTGTAACAGATAAAAACATCGACTTGGCAAAATGAGATGCAAACGCATTGTTTAAGATGTTTCCTGATTTTTGATTGACTGCAGCTTTTGCCTGCATATTAACTCCTCCTCATTCACAAACAATTACCTTAACCTTATTGTAAAATCCGGAGGAGTTTTTCAACATCGGGGAACTTCCCCATTAGAGGGGGGGAATTCCCCTATCTTTGCAAAAAGAAAAAATGTCTTAATTGCTTCAGGCATGCACCCGCTTACTGTAGAATGAAAAAATCCCGGTATTAAAAGAAAAAACTTAAATACAGGCAGATAAAAAAACCTTTTAAATGTCTTTTCAAAATAATTGAAACTTTTTCCAGAAACATCCGTATTTTATTGGGAGGCGGTATTATGAAAAAAAATATCTTTATATTGTTCATAACATTAGCTGCGGAAACTCTGATCACTCTGATTCGTTTCACGTTCCTTATCAATCCGGTTCATAGAAATCATGTTTTTTTCAGGAGTGGTTTATACAGCATTAACGGTTTGGTTTTCAGGGAGCGGCGGAATGGTGACGAGGTTTATGGACAGCACTGCAAGTGCCATGACTGGATTTTTAACCAAATGGGAGGAATTTACCTTCAAACCCAATTATGCTGTTCTCTGCTCTGTAATCTTTATGGTACAATCATCAAAAGGAGTTGGTAATATGGCTAAATCAGCTGCGAAGAAGGTAAGGGACAAAGCAATACGTGAAGGGAAAAGGAACCCTGAAGGCAATCGAAGCCCATTCGCGCTTATAGATATGCGTTCAAGGAAAACAAAAACCAAAAAAGATCATTTATACAGAAACAAATATAAGAACCGTCATTCTGATGAAAACAGAATAGACGGTTCTTTTTTATTTCATTATATTTTTTTAAGCAGCCAGTCTATAAAAAACAGCTTGATCTTACCGCTTATAATATTCCCATCCCTTCTATATGTCTGCGGGCTTCCTCGTCGCCCAGATCATAAATCATTCTATATATGCCAGTCATCGTTTCATCGTATTCATCATTTTTTGATTCTTTGTGGTACTCCAGGAAAGGCACATGGGCACGGGCAAATGTTTTAAGATCTGCATCATAATTCTCATTAATGTATTCATTTATCTGAGCTAATTCTTCGTCTGTGGCAAAAATTTTAAATTGCCAGTCGGCAGCTTCTACCGGTTCTGAATAAATCTGCGCATTTTCAATATCTATATAATAAGTTTTTTTAGTTTGGTCCATGGTTCTCATCTCCTCTATCTTTTATACTGTGTTTACCACAAAAAGATAGAGTTTAACCTTATATCTTGGCTGCAGAAAATATTTACTATCGCTACATTTTCATCATTTGTTTAAAGCTTGGACTCAGTTCGCTCCATACATCAAATTGGTTTCCATCCGGATCAGAAAATACAAAGTTCCGGCCGGGATGTCCTCGATTTTCGATAGCTCCTGCATCTACACCCTTCTCAAGTAGTTCCCCATGCAAGCTTTCGAGTTCGTCTAAGCCATCTACTTCAAAAGTTAAACAAAATCGCAATTTTCCGCTGGAATCTCTAAAATTAAGACTCTCCTTTTCAGGAGCTTCCAAAAGGAAAAAGCTTTGATTTGCCATATTGATAATGCCCATTTTTCCTTTTTCATCTCTATAACTTTCAACTGCTCCAAGCTTTTCTGTGTACCATTTTAATGATTCGATTCCATTTCTGACAGGTATGTAAACTGTTCCTACCCTTAAGAGCTTTTGACTCATAAATTTCCCTCCTCCAAACAAACTCTCTCTATTTGTAAATTCTATCCAAAAGTATTAATTCCTTTTAATAATAAAAAAACCTTAGTCTGAAATACGACTAAGGCTCTATAAGTTACTCAGAGTATTTACTTTCACTGGAATCAGGTGAGACCATGCCGCCAGCGCCGCTAGAATTCACATCTGGTTCTACTCCTTCAGGCTGAGATGGCAGCACTTTGTTTTTCTTTTGATTAGGAAGGCCGGAATGCTCCTTTAGATATTGATCATTTTCCATAATGGTTACCACTTGAAATCCTGTTCCTTCCAGCCGTTTCTTCAATTGATCGAATACTTTAGTCTGATCATTTTTCATTTCCTGATCATCATACTGAAGCTCTACATTAATAGTTTTCATGTCAGGACCTCCTTTTTAACTTATTTTCCCGATTGCCTTTTCATTAAACTATGCAGAACCTTTAAAAAAGAAGAAGTTTATTTCAGCAATAATAGGTTATTAAGGATAGTAACTAGAAAACAGGAGTTTAATTTGTTAATCAGGCAGTTAACCATGGTTTATTTTTCCTCTTTAATCATCCCTTTTTCATTCCTGAATATAAATAAATTGTAAGCCAATCAAAGGAAAGGAGCAGAGGTATGTGGTTTTGGATTCTGGTAATCTCAATCCCTATTATAATCCTCGCTATTCTGGAAGAAACGATTCAGTTTCTGGTTAACCGTAAAGTCTTCGGAAAAAGTGACAAGCCGATTTTAATTAAAGACAAACTGAATCATTTAAAAAATAAATTTAGGTATAAGAAAAGCCATTCCCAATAAGGAAAGGCTTTTGTCTAGCCGTTTTAAGCTGTAAAAATCCATGCTTTAATTAGGATTCTTCTGTTTCGGCTTCTTCTGCTGACTGTTCCTGTTCTTCTCCGGACATTCCCTTCTTTTTCAGCTCAAAATAGGTATCTAATACTCTTCTGCCAATTTCATAATTGGCTGTATGTCCGCTTCTTCCCTGGTATGCCCATGGAACGATGACGGACATTGCGATTTCAGGCTTATTATGAGGTGCATAGGCAACAAGACTCAAGTTCATAACATCTATTAATTGGTCTCCCTTTTTTTTGAGAGGGCCGTCATAAAATGCTTCGGCTGTACCTGTTTTTCCAGCTGGTGAATATGGTGCATCTGCGAACCTTCTATAGGCAGTCCCTTCAGGATGCTGCATCACCTGTCTTAACCCTTCTTTGACAGTGTTTAGCTCTCTATCACTTACATCTATCGTATTTAAGACAGTTGGCTGGATATCTTTCCAGATCGGGCCAAGTTCCTCCTGCTCCGTGGCTGGCTCACGGATTTCTTTTACAAGGCGCGGCTGGATACGGTAGCCGCCATTTGCAATCGTTGATATATATTGTGCCATTTGCATCGGAGTATACGTATCATACTGACCGATTGCAAGGTCTAATAGAAATCCTGGCAAACGGAGCGGTCCCTCATAGCCTATTGCCTCATTCGGCAAATCGATTCCAGTTCTGACGCCGAGGCCGAATTGGCCGAAAGATCCTCTCATATCTTCAAATGCATTAGGATTTTTAAATCCGAGAGGCTGATCATAAGCATACCGTGCATCCGCAATTTCAATTGCTGTTTTGAACATATAAACGTTTGAGGATATACGCAATGCCCTAGTTTCGTTCATGATTGCCTGAAAGTTAAACCAGGATTTTTTCACCTGAGGAGTTCCTGCAATTTTCATCGGTGCATCTAAAAAGGACGTCCCTGGTGTAATCGCACCAGTTTTATAGCCTGTTAGAACAGTCGCCCCTTTTACGGAGGAACCCACATTATAAGATGATGCAATCGTGCCCAGCGCATAATCCTGCAGAACCGTTTTGCCATTATCATCTTCGCCGATCATTTTCCCCGCCATAGTCAGGACCTCACCAGTATGCGGATTCATTAGCACCACAAACGCACGATCCATTAAATAAGTTCCCCGGGTCCTTTTGGCAGCCCAAATTTCCTCTTCCAATACTTTTTCCACAGCCTTCTGAAGATCCATATCAATCGTCAGGACAAGATCCTTGCCTCTTTGACCTTCAGAAACCAGTTCACTTCCGAGGATATCCCCTTTTTTCGTAATAAGCTTTTCCTTTGATTTTTGGCCATGCAGAACATCCTCATATTGCATTTCAAGATAGCTCTTTCCAACACGTTCATTTCTGCTGTAGTCTCTGGCCAGAAAATAATCCAGCCTTTCCTGCGGCAGCCCTTCGTTTGTATCCGTAACCTTCCCCAGGACAGTCTGGAGCGTACTGTCAAAAGCATAAGTCCGATCCCAGTCAGTGGTTGTATTGACACCTGGAAGATATTGAAGATTCTCACTTACTGCTGCATATTCTTCACGTGTTACCCCTTCATTTTTGACTATTTGCGGCGTCATCGCATAGCCGCTAGTAAATTCCCGAAAGATCCCCAGCACTTCTAAGTCTTGCTCGCTCAGCTGCTTCAGGTCTTCTTCTGTGATTCTTTTTAGCTGCATCTCATAAATTTGCTTATCATCCAGCTTTTTTTCTTTAAAGAGCTCCCATTCCTTATCTGTTATTTTTTCCCGGGCAGCTTCCGGATTTTTTAAGATCCAATGATCCTTCTTATCGCGTTCTGTCACTTTATCCGTCTTTTTATCAATCAGAACAGACAGCCGCTCTGCCACCTGAAGCATTTCTTTCTGTTTGGCATTCCGGTTGGTATACGTAATCGCACTCTTTGGGATATTATCCACGATTACCTGATGGTTTCGGTCAAGCATCCTTCCCCTTGGAACCGGGTTTGATACGATGATATCTTCCGTCCTATCAACTTCTTTTTTGTATGTCTCCCCATTTACAATCTGGACGACACCGAGTCTTAATATTAGGACTGAAAATAAAACAAAAACAGCCAAAAATAATAAATTGACCCTAAAAGGCACATGGCTTTTCTTTTTCTTCTTTTTCCCCATGTTTGAATCTCCCCCCTTATGAACGATATGTCTGTATTATAGAGATTCTTCCAAATCTTCCCCTGTTAAATAATTCCACTATTTTCGCAAAATCCCTGCCAGTCCAAAACATATTTTGAAATATAAAGGAATTTAAGGAGGTTAAGTGGAATTGTTAATCTGATTATCTTTTTAGGAGGTTTTTTATATGGAAAGAGCGCAAAAATATCTAAGCTATTTTTTATCGCATAGAAAGGTGACCAATGAGCTGATCAAGAAGATTGATGAAAAAAACTATGAATTCAAACCAACTGAAACAAGCATGCCGGCCGGCAAGCTTGTTACTCACATGCTTACTTCTTTTTATATGTTTGCCAAAACAGCAAAAGAAGGAAGCCCAGCTGTGTTTGGCGAGAAATTCGATGAAATTGCGCCAGATCTTTCTGAAGCCGCTGAAAATTACACAGAGAAAACAATTGAAGTTATTTCATCATTAACAAGTGAGGAATTGGAAAGAAAAATTGATCTGACGAGGGTTTTCGGAATGGAACTTACAGGAAGCCAGCTGCTCCAGCTAGCAATGGACCATGAAATACATCATAAAGGGAATTTGTTTGTTTATGTCCGGGAAATTGGCCATACCGATCTTCCGATGTTTGTTAGCAGAGGATAAAAAAAGCTCCAGCACCTTGCTCACCCCAGCCACCTTGAGGGGGCAGGCACTGGAGCTAGACAGTCCTCAAGGTAAAAGTTTACTTTCTTTTCATTTGAAAAAACGGACGCATCGCGCGTCCGTTTTATATACTACCTGAGCGGAGAGATCAGCTCTGCCAGCTCATTTTTTGGTGAATTCACTTTGGCTGATACCGAATACTTATCCATTTTTTCAGCCGGGTAAGGTTTAAGCAATGACTTCAGATATTCAGTGTCATTAAAACGGGGATTAAGCCAGTCCTCAAAATCGCTGTCCTTTTGGATAACCGGTATACGATCATGAACATTTTCAGTAACTGCATTAGGCGTTGTAGTAATGATAGTACATGTATGTAACGGTTTCTCTCTTTCATGATGAATCGGTACGGCTGTTTGCCTTCTTCATTCTTTTGCCACTCGTAGAAGCCAGTAGCCGCGATAAGGCATCTTCTCCGCTTAAATGCATGTTTAAAGCTTGGCTTATCTTCAATGCTTTCTGATCGAGCATTGATCAATGAATGTCCTATTTTTTCTTCCTTCGCCCAAAACGGAACTAACCCCCATTTCATCGTTCCAGCTCTCCGTTTTTGACCATCGGAAAAAATTGCCTGGAAGGATTCTGGCTCGTCGAACTGACACGTACGTACCCAATTTTTCGCAAAAAACCACCTCGTTTTTGAGATAAGTCTTGTGAGACACTCTTATATTTGATTGTTACTTTAGGAGTTATTTTGTACATTTTTTAAGCGTTATTTTGTACTATAAGTAAATATAAAAAGCCCAATTTCTCAACATTAAATGAGAAATTATGACAAAAGCTGTTACCACAAAAGGAAGATTAGTGGTAACAGCTTTTCATTTTATTTATCTAATAAACTCGAATTCAAAAAATATCAATCCAAACATTAATAGCCGTAGCCAAAATAAGAATTGCCAATAAAGCCCTTAATATTTTTGTATTGATTTTTTTACCAGTATTGGCGCCTAGAGGAGCAGCAATAAGGCTTGCGATAATCATGATTACAGCTGGGCCATATAATACTTGATCGGTAACAATTTTTCCTAAAGTTGAGCCGATTGATGATAAAAATGTAATGGCTAATGATGAAGCAATTGTTACTCTCGTTGGTATTTTTAAAATAACAAGCATGATTGGTACAAGTATAAATGCACCTGCAGCACCTACTATGCCAGCCCCGATACCAACGATAAAAGCACTTAGCATTGCAACCAATAGGTTAAATTCAACTTTCTCATTGGGAATATCGTCCACTTCCGCTTTCGGTACGAACATCATAATGGCTGCAATAGTAGCCAATAGTGCATATACAAGATTTATTGTGTTATCGCTTAGAAAGTAGGATCCGAAACCACCGATAAAGCTTCCGATTATGATTGAAATACCCATTATCAAAATTAAACGTTTGTTCAAATAACCGCCTTTTCGAAAAGCCCATACTCCACCGATCGTCGCAAAGAAAACTTGTACAGCCGAAATTCCAGCAACCTCTGCAGCAGTCAGATAACCTACCCCTAATGAAGACGGAATATACAGTAGGAGTGGATATTTTATGATTGAACCGCCGATTCCTAACATGCCTGAAATAAATGATCCTATGAATCCGATTAAGAATATTACGATTATAAAGTCTAACTCCATACAGATCACCTGTTTCCTACTGGAGTCAAAGTAGTGTCTTCTTCCCCATTTTTAAATAAGTTATCAATCCGGCCCTTACACTAGCATATAGTTTTCAAATTTATAGCCAGTTATTAATGTGCAACCGAAAATTTTTCTTTCGCCCAGGCTAAATAACCGCCTTTTACATTCAATACATTGGTATACCCATTTGCTTGCATTAGGCTAGTAGCTATTGCCGAGCGTGCACCTGATCGGCATTGAAGCAAATATGTTTTATCTTTAGGCAACTCTTCAAGATGATTTACAAGTACGCCAAGCATTTTATGAATAGCCGCAGGAATTCTACCTTCATCCCATTCCGACTGATTCCTTACATCAATCAGTTGATAGTTATCATCCTCTAAAAGCTCATACAACTCTTTAACCGTGATTTCTCCATAACTTTCTGTTTTCTCCTTGTCTACCAGTGTCAATGCAGAATCAATAAAGGCAACTACACGATCAAGTCCAATTGCACGTAAACTTTCTCTAATCGCATCTACCTTATCTCCAGGTGCAATAAGAACGATATCCTGATCATATCCAATTAACCAGCCTGCCCAGTTAGTAAATGATTTGTTAAAAGGAATGTTGATGGCACCTTTATAATGGGCTCTCGCAAAATCTGCATTTCCTCTTGTATCGAGAAAAACCGTAGCCTTACCATATTTTCCGAGTTCCTCAACATTATGAAGTTCAGGGATTCTTCCACCTTCAATCAATTCCGGACCGATTTTATTTAACTTCTTCATCATTGCAAAATATTTTGGTGGTTCGGGTTGACCTGACAATAACGTTTTCACAAATTTCTCCTCGTCTTCTGGTTTCAATGCCCAGTTATTCAGTTTTTCATATCCAACAGTAGACATGGGAACCGCGCCAAGAGCCTTCCCACAAGCACTCCCTGCCCCATGTGCCGGCCAAACTTGCAGAAAATCCGGCAACCCCTTGAACCTTTGCAGGGAATGAAACATTTGTCTAGCGCCGATTTCAGCTGTATTCGCAAATCCAGCTGCTTTTTCTAGCAAATCCGGCCTGCCGATGTCACCAACAAAGACAAAATCACCTGTAAATATACCCATCGGCTCTGATGAACCTCCACCTTTATCTGTCAGGATGAACGAAATACTTTCCGGAGTATGCCCGGGTGTGTGCATCACTTTGAATTCAATATGGCCTAGCGTGAATTCGGCGCCATCTTTTAGCAAAACAGATTTAAGGCCATCCAAATATTCATACTTCCAGTTCTCATCCCCTTCATCCGAAACATACAGTGTTGCATCACATTTAGTGGCCAATTCCCTAGCACCTGAAAGGTAGTCTGCATGAATATGTGTTTCTGTAACAGCTACAATCCTCAATCCCTCATTTTTGGCTGTTATTAAATATTGACCAATTTTACGAGCAGGATCGACCACGATTGCTTCCCCTGTTTGTTGACAACCGACCAAATATGACATTTGTGCTAAATTTTCATCAAAAAAGGATCTAAAAAACATCTGTATTCCCCCTGACTATTTTTTCCGAATTACATCAAGAAGTATTTCTATATACTTGAATCCATTCTGTATCATCGGATCCTTTAAAAGACGATATATGCCAAATATCGATATATTTGAGGAGCTATTGTTTACCTTGAATTGTTCATTTGTTTCTTTAATAATATCCAATCCTTTTTCTAATGGAACGATATCACTCAAGCTATTAATAGCATATTTTATAGATTCCTTATCTGCTAATACATCATTAATAAATGTAGCTATTTCGTCCAGCCTCTTCACCATTGGTACAAGCCTCGGTAAGAGATGAACCATATTCAGGATTGCATCAAAATGTTCCTGATCCAATTGGAGCTTTTCCACTTTTTCTTCCAGCGCTTCACCAAGAGTATTTAATGACTGTTTATCCTCCATCACACTTCCGATAAAAGCCAACTTTTCCTCCATTGACCGAATGGCGGATGTGAATTCTGGGAGCTTGTTCAAAAGATAGTAAAGCGACTTCATTTGTTCATCATTTTCTAATACTTGTAAAATATTTGTAAGATCCGGCTTTTGGGTCGTTTCCATATCCAACCCTCCCCTGGGGTAGTTTTACATTTACATCATTTTTCTATTAAAAAATTCAAAACTAGTAAGCATTCCCATTAACATTGTTACATCGTACCTTTTAACATTCCGTTCCAATACATAATTGGCAATAAGCTTTTCTTCACCATATACATACTTGCCCTCTCTTTGGATTGATCAACTGGAAATGTCTCCATAGGATTTTGATTGTAATCGAATTCGGCCATTACCAATTTGTTATAGCCAGTTACTAGCGGACAAGAAGTATAGCCATCATACGTTTTTTTCATTTCTTTTCCATGCATGATAGCAAGCAGATTTTCGGCAACCACAGGTGCCTGTTTACGAATCGCTGCTCCGGTTTTAGAGGTTGGCAAACTGGAGGAATCTCCGGCACTAAAAATATTCTTATACGTATTATGCTGCAATGTATATTTATCAACATCGACCCAGCCAGCATCATTTGCAATTGGGCTACTTGCAATAAAACCTGGAGCACCCATTGGTGGTGTAACATGGATCATGTCATAGTCGAAAGTCATCGTTTCTTTTGTGTTCAAATGCTGGAAAGTTGCCTGTTTTTTCTCTCCGTCAATTTCGATTAGGTCCATATGATACGTAGTTTCAATATCTTTTCTTTCGATTACCTGCTCAAGTGTCTCAGCATATTTTCGGACGGCAAAAATACTTCCTAATCCGGAAATGAATTTGACTTTCGTATTTCTGCGAACACCAGATTTAGTAAAATAATCCTCAGCTAAATACATTATTTTCTGGGGGGCTCCACCACATTTTATAGGAGTGCTTGGCTGGGTGAAAATTGCCGTACCGCCTTTAAAATTCTCAATACTTTCCCAAGTGCTTTTTACAAAATCAGGAGAATAATTGCTGCAAACACCATTTTTCCCTAGTGACTCGCGTAACCCTTTAACCCTATCCCACTTTATACCAATTCCTGCCGTAACGACAAGATACTCATAATTTACGCGCGTACCCTTATCGGTTATCACAGCATTAACTTCAGGGAGAAATTCCGTGACCGCTTCCTTTAGCCATGTTACTCCCGCTGGAATTAACGACTCCTGCTTCCTATGGCTATCATCAAACTTTGCAGCACCACCTCCAACTAATGTCCATAATGGCTGGTAGAAGTGATCCTCTGAGGGGTCAATCATGATAATCTCGCTTCTCAAACACGGTGCACTCCGAAGGATTCTTGATGCTATTGATATTCCAGCAGTGCCTGCACCAACAATTGCTATTTTTGTAGTTTTTAGCGCCATGTTTTACCTCCTAATTTGAATTTTCAAAAATAACGGTTTTCCTATAGAAGTAGTAATTTACTAAACTCTTCGTTTCACTTTTTTTATGAATTTAGAGTTTATTCACGGCAAAAAATTCTTCTCGCACATTTGTTTAACAGTTTTGAACATATTGAATATTTATTTGTCTTAATTCTACCATTACGATTTGTATGAGGATAATAGAAATACATTATAGGGTATAAGTGAAATCTATTACTACGATGATTTCATATAAAATTGAACACAGGAAGTGGCAAGTATTATTGGCTTGCTCATTTTTTCCAAGTAAAACTTTGTTGGTGGATTGTAAAACATAAAAAACAACAAAGAGATTCTTGATAGTCTACTTAGCTCGTTTAAAACTCCATCTATCCTGTTGAAGAAGTACTTATGTGAGATTTTCATTTTTATATGCGCGTAGGGAGAGTTTATCATTTTGTTTAGTCAAAAAAGCGGTAAACTGCTCCATAGTCTTTTTCGGGAATCTAGAAGGTCTTTGTACCACCCATAAGTCGCGGCTGATGGTTATATCCGAAATTGGCATATGTTTCAATACCCCCATTTCAAGCTCTCTAATAACAGACCATTTCGGAATAATCCCTATGCCCAACCCTACTTCAATGGCACTTTTAATCGATTGCGTACTACCAAACTCCATTCGGCTTCTAATTTTGTTCATAACATTTCTTTCGGTAAAAATTTTCTCAATAATATTTCTTGCACCCGAATTTTCTTCTCTCCAAATCATTTTTTCTTCTGACAGCTCATTAATGGATATTTCATTCATGTTTTTCCAGCGGTGGTTACTCGGAATTACTAAAATTAATTCATCTTCCGCAAATTTTTTCGTTTGTAAACTCTCATTCGTTACAATTCCTTCAACAAGTGCAATATCGATATCGTGATTTTCTAAATTTCCAACAATACTGGGTGTATTACCAATTGTTAAGCTAAAATTAATATTTTTATATTCCTTCTGAAACTCACCTAAAATTCCTGGCAGCAAATATTCGCCAATCGTCAAACTAGCCCCAATATACAAGGTAGATTCGTAATCGTTGAAAATATGCTGCACCGCCTCTTCCGACTTCTTTAAGTAATCGATGATTTCCTTCGCATAGGGGTATAATGTCATACCTGCCTCTGTTGTAGTCAGCTTGCCACCAGATCTATCAAACAAATCTACCCCATAATATTTTTCCAATTGCCTAATTTGACTTGTAACAGAAGGTTGGGACACATAACTCATTCTTGCCGCTTTACTTATACTCCCCTCATCCACTACTCTACAGAACATTTTCAGATTTCCGATGTTCATGACTTCTTCCCTTTCTCCTTTATCTTTTAAAGATGTAAGCCCCCATTCAAACAAAGTATACAAAACACGCAGTGCTCCTAGTACGATACAAGTATCAATTTAAGGAGGTGCTTTCTCATGCCACAAGAAATATTAACACTTGTCTCCACTACCCTTCATTCCGAAAATAAATCTTTAGTCTTATCGAAGTATTCCAAGCTGGTCAAAAAATACCCAAGCAGCATGCATAAATTAAAATAGTCGTATATCTGATGAAAAAATCAATGATATACGGCTATTTGTAATGCGTACCGAAAAGGTATGCAAATTTTCTATATTTCGGACTTACAGTGGCTCTCTCTCATCCCCAGTTATATCCAAGATTATTTGCCGATTTCACACTGTGAAAGTTGAAACTATTAGGTTTCAATTTTACTAACCTGCCTAGTTGATTAAAAAAAGCAATCTTTTATTATTGAAACTTCGCACCTATTTATAGATTACCATAACAATTATTTTATTCTTGGTTTTAATAATTGCCTGGAAGCTCTATCGTACATCCGTATTGGATAAATACGTCTTCTAATGTTCTTCTGATGCCTCTTCTACTCAGTTCTGCATTCGGTAAATAATCTTGTGTACCCTTTACGTTTTGATAATCCATTTTCTTCATTTTCATTACCTCCAAAGTTTTTTTATAAAATAAAAAACCGCACTTGATTTAAGTGATTAACTTAGTTGGTTCAATAATTTTAAAGTGGTCTATTAACACCAGGAAGCGGTTTTCAGTTAGGAAACAATAAATCTCAAAGTCAAAAAAAAGCGGGAAGCAAATTAATAAGAAATAACATCCTTGTCCCCCCCCAGTTCCAGGGGGGGGTCACGTCCTGATTGTATACAGCTGACCATCCACAGCAAAAGAAATGCGGCCTGTTTCCTCAGAAACGACAATGGCAACGGCATCTGATACTTCAGTGATCCCCATTGCCGCTCTATGTCTTGTCCCAAGTTTTTTTCCTTCTATGGTTTTTCTTGTAAGAGGGAGGATGCTGCCTGCAGAAGTTATGGTATCTTCTTTTATTAAAGTACCGCCATCATGCAATGGGTTTCCCGGATAAAAGATCGTTTCAATCAATGTATGGCTTACTTTTGCTCCTATTGGCGTTCCATTATGAAGGTGGCCTTCTACCGGCTCTCTTCTCTCCACAACAATTAGCCCTCCATGCCTTTTTTCTGATAGGTGCTGGGCGGCCAATGATAAGCTTGAATATTCCTTTGTAAACGGCGATAAATATGACTGCAGATAATAAGTCGAAGCAATGGCGTGAGCTTCTGTTACTGTCTTCTGCAAAGCTTCAAAATCTGATAAAATACAGCAGCTGAAGTCCTCAAGCGTTTTAGAAAGTGAATGAATCTGATCATCGATATTGCCGATATACCGGTTTAAATCTTTTCGATATTGATCTTCGCCATAAATCACTGGACTTCCTCCAATCCTAATTCATATTAGTACCTTTTCCAGATAAAAATTATTTATCCAATTAACGGAATATGTTTAGAACCTATTTAAACGGACTAAATATAAGTATTAAGCAACGAGGTGAGGGACATGTTCGATATTTTAGCAAGACAATTTGAGAAGCCTGACGGAATATTAGGGAAGCTAGCAGGGAAAATCATGTATTTTGAAAACCGCAAGATTAACAAATGGACAATACAGCAATTAAAGATTAATACCAGGGACTCTATCTTAGAAGTAGGCTTTGGACCTGGCTACAGCATTAGGCACATAATGGATCACTGCCGCCATGTAGAAACGGATGGAGTTGATGTATCCGAAGATATGAAGGCTTCTGCAGCTAAACTGAATGATGACTGTATTCAGCAGGGAAAGGTCAGGCTGTTCGTAAAAGATATTCATGATTTTCACCCAGATAAAACTTATAAAAAGATATTTTCAGTCAACAATTACCCTTTATGGACCAAACCACGAGAATCTCTTCATCATCTCTATGGGATGCTTGAGAAAGACGGAATAGCTGCCATCACAATTCAGCCAAGAGAAGAAGGAGCAAATGAAACCATTACAAAAAATCTCGGACAGGTGATTAAAGCAGATATGGAGGCAGCAGGTTTTCATTCTATATCTATTTCGTATAAAGAAGCCCGGCCCGTATTAGCCGTTTGTGTAACTGGATTAAAATAATGAAAAAGAGCGGAGATAAAGCCCTGATCTTTACTTTTTTGCACAGTCACCTTTCTAAAGTGGGCTTCACAAAATTCTTCTCCCCACACTATAAAAAACCGGAACCCATCAGGGCCCCGGTCCAAATTTGATTATTTAATAAAATTGTTCGCAATCAGTTCACTGAATTCAGGTTTGTCTTTCAGGAATTTCAATGTGTAGGAAGAATCTGCAAAATCCTGGATTGTGTCTACATCAACATCGTATGTGAAGCCGATTCTTCCCCAAGCGCGGTCTACTACTTCTTTTTCCAGTTCCTGCCCAGTCACTTCTTTAATGTCTTTAATTGTAATGGCTTTTGCTTCCTCCGGATTTTCTTCGATAAATTTAATTGCATCCTTATGAGCATTAACGATTTTCTGTACTTTTTCAGGGCTGTCTTCCACTGCATCGCCTGTTGCCACCAGTACTGATGCAGGAAGTGTTTCACCAAAAGATACTTCATCCCAGCCAATTACAACTTCTGCGTTTGTTTCTTGTTCAATGACGGCTGCCCATGGTTCCGGAGCAACTGCGATATCAACTTTACCAGTTTTCAGCATACTGGCATACTGTGCAGGATTACCTGTTAAATGCTTCATGGTACCGCCGATGCGTGCTGAAGTAATGCCTGCTTCTTCTAGGTATGTTTCATACTGAACGTCATGTGTGCAGCCTACGCCAGGCGTGATGAATGTTTTGCCCTGGAAGTCTTCAAGAGAGTTGATTTCTAATCCTTCTCTGGCAAGGACAACTGTTCCGCCAGTTGAGGCACCGGCGATGATTTTAACATCCGCCCCTGTTGAGAAGTTGTTCATTGCTGGTCCAGGCCCTACAAGACCTGCATCAATATCGCCTGTTTTCAGAGCTGTCATGAAGGAACCGCCTTCTGCAAATGTCTTGTATTCTACTTTTGTTCCATCACCAAGCTGTTTTTCAAAATACCCTTGGTCTTTAGCAACCATCGCTGGTACATGGTTGATATTTGGGAAGTAGCCGATGACAATTTTGTCTTCCTCACCGCTGCTCTTCTCGGATGAACCGCAGCCGGCAAGCAGTCCTGTGAAAGTAAATAATATAGCAACCCATAAAAATGCCTTTTTCATAAATGCCCCTCCAAATTTAAGACTCAAGTCCCCATTTTCTAATGACTGATTTTTCAATGCGCTGGAATATGAATTGATCAACAATCATTCCAATAGCTCCAATAATAATCATGACACCGATTACGATGTCCATTCTTCCGAAGTCTGAAGCATATCGAAGTGTGTAGCCCAATCCTGGTCCTGTGCTTAATAGCTCACCGGCCATCAGTGCGCGCCAGGCAAATGCCCAGGCAAGACGTGAACCAGTGACAACGTATGGAATGGATGCTGGAAAGATGACTCTTGTGAATAAGTCAATTCCATTCGCACCCATTGTTTGGGCTGCTTTGATATATAAAGGTGAAACATTTTTAATCCCTGTTCGCATGTTCAGAGCCATTACGAATGTCCCGCCCAATATGGTTACAAAAATAACTGCTTTTTCATTTAACCCAAACCACATAATCGCGATTGGCAGCCAGACGATGCTGGGTACACTTTGCAATGCAAGAATGACAGCACCAAGTGTCTCATCAGCTGTTTTGGATTTACCCAAAAGAATTCCAATCAGAGTCCCAATAATAAGGCTGATAGCCAAACCGACTGCTAGCCGCTTAAAGCTGGCGATTAAATCATAGATTAATGTTTTATCCTGAAACCCTTCAACAAGAGCGCTGAATACACTGGACAGTGAAGGGAAGATCAGAGGATGCCAAAGCTCTAGCCGTGATCCAATTTCCCAAAATGCAATGATGGCTGCAAAAAATATGATCCTTTTAATGGCTGTTTGCATATTGGAGTTCCTCACTTACGACTTTATCAATTTCCTTCTTCAGAAATTTCATAATGTTGTCTTCGATCTCAAGCATTTCTTTTTTGTGTTCTTCACGGGGCCTCGGAATATTAACCGTAATATCCTGTAAAATGATGCCCGGTTTTGTTCCCATCACAATAATGCGATCTGAGAGTTTAATAGATTCTGAGATGCTATGAGTGACAAAAAGAATGGTTTTCTTCGTCTCAGTCCAGATGTTTTCCAGCTGTCCGTGCAGTCGCGAACGGGTCTGTTCATCAAGCGCGCCAAATGGTTCATCCATTAACAGTGTCTCCGGGTTCATGGCAAGCGCTCGCGCAATCGCCACCCTCTGCTGCATTCCTCCGGATAGTTCATGTGGATAATGGGATATATATTTTCCCAGCTGAACCATTTGCAGGTATTTAAGTGCAGTTTCCTCAGCATCTTTCTTCTTCATTTCCTTTTTCAGGGGAAATGTGACATTTTCCATTACTGTCAGCCAAGGGAATAGAGCGGCCTGCTGGAAAACCATTCCTCTGTCTTTTCCTGGTTTGGTAATGGATTTTCCATCGATCAGAATTTGGCCAGAAGTTGTTTTAGTTAATCCTGCGACGATAGAAAGAATTGTTGACTTTCCGCATCCTGAAGGACCTAAAATTGAAACAAACTGGCCTTTTTCAATTGATAGGTTAATACCCTTCAGGACGTCAATAGGCCGATCTTCTTTATCTTTATATTGTTTATTCACATCATTTATCTCAATGAACATCCAAAATCACCTATTCCTATAAATCTCATTAATTTACTCGGATTACTTGTAATTATAATGTATTCACTTTGCATGTCAACCTTTACAATAAATATTTTTAAAAATGGGCTTATTCAAATAAAAAGCCTCCTCCATCAAGGAGAAAGCTTTTGTTTCACAATTTAATTTCTTCTATTTTAGATGAAGCAATCAGCTCTTCAATTTTTGCTAACTCACCGCTTTGAAAAAGTTCTATAATCTTGCTTCCAACAATTACCCCATCACAATGCTGATTCATTTCTTTTACGTGCTCCGGTTCCGAAATCCCAAATCCTGCCAAGACCGGAATGGGACTTACATCTTTCACTTTTTCCAAATGTCTTCCGAGCTCATCTTTAAATTCTTTTCTTGCACCTGTTATTCCATTAACTGTTACAGCGTATAAAAAGCCTTTACCTTTGCTTGCAATCGCTGAAATCCTTTCTAATGGACTGGTTAATGTAACAAGCCGGATGATTTCAATTCCAGCTCGGTCTGCAATTGGTGCAATCATCTCCTCTTCCTCTAAAGGAACGTCAGGCAATATTAAACCGTCTATACCTGATTTAGAAGCCTCAGAAATAAAGTTGCCAATGCCATATGCCATGATGGGATTCATGTAGGTCATAAATATTAGCGGAATGTGAACAATAGGCCGGATTTCTGCGACCTTAGCCAAAACGCTGCGAAGTGTGGTTCCAGCTTCTAATGCGCGAATTCCAGCCTGCTGAATAACAGGACCGTCAGCAACCGGATCAGAAAACGGAATACCGATTTCAATGGCAGTCGCGCCCGCTTTTTCAAGGAATGTAATTTTCTCAGCCAGTGTTTCCAAGCTGCCATCGCCAGCCATTATATACGGCACAAAGGCTTTTTCGTTATGTTGATGTAAGTTCTGAAACACTTTTTCAATCCGGTTCATTCTCCGTTCCCTCCTAATCTAGCTCTTACAGTTTCTACATCTTTGTCTCCTCTGCCAGATAAACAGACTACAAGACCTTCTTCCTTATTCATTTGCGGGGCAAGCTTTAATGCATAAGCAACCGCATGTGAGCTTTCCAGAGCAGGAATAATGCCTTCCATCTTGCATAAAAGCTTTAACGCATCCAGTGCCTCGTCGTCTGTGATGGATTCATACTCGGCTCTTCCGCTGTCCTTTAAATAGCTGTGCTCCGGGCCAACTCCGGGGTAATCAAGGCCTGCTGAGATGGAATGGGCCTCCTGAATCTGTCCGTGTTCGTCCTGCAATAAATACATTAATGCCCCATGAAGAACTCCAGGAGTTCCTTTTGTTAAAGATGCAGCATGTTTCTCTGTATCTGTTCCCAATCCTGCCGCCTCCACCCCAATCATGCGGACAGATTCATCTTTTATGAATGGATAAAACATTCCCATTGAATTGCTTCCTCCTCCAATGCAGGCTACAACTGCATCAGGGAGCTTGCCTTCTTTTTCATGATATTGCTCCTTGGTCTCATTTCCTATTACACTTTGAAAATCCCGGACAATCATTGGAAAAGGATGAGGCCCCATGACAGAACCAAGGATGTAATGGGTATCTTCGACATTTGTCACCCAGTAGCGGAGTGCTTCGTTGACTGCATCTTTTAAAGTGGCGCTTCCCGAATTTACCCCTACAACCTTCGCACCAAGCAGCTCCATTCTGAATACGTTCAGCTGCTGTCTCTTTATATCCTCTTCACCCATAAAAATAATGCATTCAAGATTTAAGAGTGCACATGCAGTTGCTGTTGCAACCCCATGCTGCCCTGCACCCGTCTCAGCTACTACCTTTCTTTTGCCCATTCTTAACGCCAATAAGGCCTGGCCCAGTGAGTTGTTTATTTTATGTGCACCTGTATGATTCAAATCTTCTCTTTTAAGATAGATTTTTGCACCGCCGGTATATTTTGTAAGGTTCTCCGCAAAATACAGGGGAGTTTCACGTCCGACATAGTCTTTCAGCAAAGCTTGAAGTTCTTCCTGAAAACCTTCATCAGCCTGCGCTTTCCTGTACTCCTCTTCCAATTCAAGAATGGCCTGCATAAGAGTCTCAGGCACATACCTGCCTCCATATTCCCCAAAATGCCCTCGTTCATCAGGCAATGTATAAGCTGCGTTCATTTTACTTCCTCCCTCTCCACACTTTTAGCGTTATCAATGAATCTTTTTATTTTCTCCAGGTCTTTCATTCCTTCAGTCTCAACCCCGCTGCTTACATCCACCATATAAGGATTGGCTGCATTAATTCCTTCCTCCACATTCTCAGGATTGAGCCCTCCAGCGAGGATAATTTTTTTATTCTTCATTTGGTAATCGTTTAGAATCGACCAATCAAACGAAACCCCGCTGCCCCCCCGGTACTTTCCTTTAGGACTATCAAGAAGGATGTATTCACATGAGTATTCATCCAGTTTCGATAGATCATCTAGTGAACCAATGCTCAGTGCTTTAATAACTGGAAAAGAGAATGAGCTGCAAAATTCCGGCTGTTCATCTCCATGCAGCTGAATGACATTGATCCCTGAAACACTTGCTATTTCCTCAATGGTTTCTTTAGTTTCATTTACAAACACACCGACTTTTAAAACTTCCCCAGGAAGCTCTCTGATTATCTTTCCTGCTGACTCAGGATTTATTTTTCTTTTACTTTCCGCAAAAACAAATCCCAGGGCATCCACACCGCTTTCAATGGCAGAAATTGCAGTGTTGATATCCTTAATTCCGCAAATCTTCACCTTCATTGATTGACAGCCCCCTGCAAAGGAATCTTCATGGCCTTCAAAAGCCCTTCCAGATTATCTGCCTTCATAAATGCTTCTCCGACAAGAATGGCGTTTGCTCCTGCTGCTATTACACGCCGCACATCGTCTTCGGACTTAATCCCGCTTTCACTGATCAGGAATTTCCCTGCCTTCTTTATTGCTGGCGCAAGTTTTTCTGTTACACCAAGGTCAACTGCAAAAGTTTTTAAATTCCGATTGTTGACTCCAATCAGCTGAGCACCGGTTTTCAGAGCAATTTCCAGCTCTTCTTCATTATGAACCTCCATTAATACTTCAAGGCCTTCACCTTCAGCAAAATCGAAAAGCTCTTGAAGCCGTTCTGCTTCCATGGCTGCAGCAATGAGCAAAATAAGGTTTGCACCTGATGCTTTTGCTCTTAATATTTGTACCTCATCAATAATGAAATCTTTGCAAAGGATGGGCAGATCTACTGTCTCTCTGACAGCTGACAGATCGGAAAAGCTGCCTTTAAAAAACCTATTGTCTGTTAAAACTGAAATGGCATCGGCGCCATACTTTTTATAAAACAATGCCTGGTCTTTCGGATTTTGTCCGGTATTTATATCACCTTTTGAAGGTGAGGCTCTTTTAAATTCGGCAATCACAGCCAGTTCGCTGCCTGATGCAAGCTTGTTAATAAATGAGCGTTTAATCCCGGCTTCTTCACCATGAATATTTTCCTTTTCTTCCTGCAGCAGGATTAGTTCTTTTCTTTTTTCAGCCAGTATTTTATCTAGAATGGTTTCCACTTATATCACCTCTTTATGGACGCTTTTACTTGCTATTATCAATTGATGGAGTTTTTCTAATGCAGCCCCTGAATCAATGCTCTCTTTGGCTAAATTTATTCCGCCCTGAATTGTTTCAGCCCTGCCTCCTGTAAAGATGCCAATCCCGGCGTTTAGAAGGACCGTGTCTCTTCTTGCTCCTTTTTTCCCCTTAAGAACATTCAGGAGTATCTCAGCATTTTCCTTGGAATCTCCGCCTCTGATTGCATCATTGCTGCAGACTGGCAGTCCAACTTCCTCTGGATGAAGTATCTTTTTCGTTACCTTCCCGCTATTAAGAATTGCCAGATGATTTTCCCCCTGCAATGAAGCCTCATCCATAAATCCTGCCCCATTCAAAACAACTGCCCTTTTTCTTCCCAGTGTCTTTAACACTTCTGCAAACATTTCAATATAATCTCTCCGATAGATTCCCAGAAGCTGATAGTCAAGCTCAACCGGATTGGTTAATGGGCCTATTAGATTGAAGGTTGTAGGAATTCTCAGGTCCTTGCGCACTTTCATGATTCTTTTAATATTCGGATGCACATGAGGGGCGAAAAGGAAGGCAATCCCGATTTCCTCCAGAATCTCCTCAGTGCGCTCAGGCGGGTGATTTAAATTTATACCCAAATGCTCCAATACATCAGCACTGCCTGTTTTGCTGGAAACACTCCTATTGCCATGCTTTGCAACAGGTATCCCGGCCCCTGCAATCACAAAGGCCGAAGTGGAACTGATATTGAAGCTGCTTGAACCATCGCCTCCTGTACCGCAATTATCCAAAACATTGGGAATTTCCTTGCTGAATGAAAGGGATTTATCCCTCATTGCTTTCACGATCCCTGCTATTTCTTCAACTGTTTCTCCTTTAGTTTTAAGACTCACCATAAATGCCGCAATCTCACTGTCAGTCACATCATTGGCAAATAAATTGTCCATTGCTTCCTTCATTTCCAATTCCGTTAATGATTCCCGCTCAGATAACCTCTGCAGTATTGTTTTCACCTTTCTTTTCCCTCCCGATTGTTTGTAAAAAGTTTTCCAAAATCTTTTTCCCAAGGCTGGTTCCTACTGACTCCGGATGGAATTGTAAACCGTATAAAGGATAGTCTTCATGCTTAATAGCCATTATTTCATTGTCATCCATTGACCTGGCCAAAACTTTAAAGCTGCCCGGCAAAGTTCCCGACTGAATAATTAAGGAGTGATAACGCATGATATTGATTGGCTGCGGCATGTATTGAAACAGCTGCGATCCATTATGCTTAAGATTTGACACCTTACCATGCATAATTTTCTTTGCTTTTTCAATCTTTGCACCAAAGGCATAGCCAATTGCCTGATGTCCTAGGCAAATACCCAGGATAGGTAGTTTCCTATAAAATTGCTGAATAACTTCAACAATGACTCCCGCTTGTTCCGGCCGCCCTGGTCCAGGTGAAAGAACAATTGCTTCAGGATTTAATTTTTCAATCTCTTCGATTGTTATTTGATCATTCCTTACAACTTTAATTTCTTGCCCCAGTTCACCTAAATACTGATAAAGGTTAAATGTGAATGAATCATAATTATCAATCAGCAGAATCATTTTTCATCCTCCAAAAATGCTTTTAATTTATGAAGTGTTTCTTCGTACTCTCTTTCAGGAATGGAATCATGAACGATGCCTGCCCCTGCTTGTATATAGGCGAATCCATTTTTTATCACCATAGTCCGGATTGCCAGGGCGAAATCCATATTGCCGTTTCCGGAAAAATAACCGACTGCCCCTGAATAAATTCCTCTTTTCACTGTTTCAAGTTCATTGATGATTTCCATTGCTCTAATTTTTGGTGCACCAGAGACCGTCCCTGCAGGCAAACACGCTATTAAGGCATCAATTGCTGAGTATCGATTTTTCAGCCTGCCCCCAACTTCTGATACAAGATGCATGACATGCTTGTATCGCTCAATTACCATGTTTTTTTCTATGCTTACAGATCCAAATTCACAGACACGGCCGAGATCGTTTCTCCCAAGGTCAAGCAGCATCCTGTGTTCCGCCAGTTCCTTTTCATCTTCTTTCAGGCTTTTTTCAAGCTGTATATCTTCCTCTTCTGTCTTGCCTCTTGGCCTTGTTCCTGCAATAGGGTTTGTAATTACCTTATTTCCAGTTGCTTTAATAAGGCTTTCCGGCGATGCTCCCGCAACGGCATACTCTTCAAAATCAAGATAGTACATATAAGGGGAAGGATTTTGCACTCTTAACTTCCGGTAAAATGCGAATGGGTCTCCAGTCATTTCTGCTTTTAAGCGCTGAGAAAGCACCACCTGAAAAATGTCTCCCTCTTCAATATAGGACTTGGCTCGATTTACTTTTTCAATGAAGTCTTCTTTAGATATTGACCCTTTAAACGCTGCCAGATATGCCTCTCTCGATTCAGCCATCACGGTTCCATTTTGGATTTCGCCCTTCCTTTTCTGCAATTTTTCACGAAGCTGAGATTCAGTAGTTTCTGCAAGTAAAGGCATTGCTACGAGATAAACTTTTTGCTCCAGATGATCGAAAACGGCCACTTCTTCAAAAAACATTAGATGGACATCTGGCACATTCAGCTCATCATGAGGAACCATCCCTATTTCCTCGTATTGCCGGATGACATCATATCCAGCATATCCAACAGCTCCCCCGCAAAATGGGAAATGTTCAAAGAGGTGCGGTTTCTCTTCCGGCATCAGCCTTCTTAAAACATCAAGCGGCTTCTCAGCAAAGACTTCTATTTTTTCGCCTGCAGAAACTGCTGTTTTGGATCCTTCCCCTTTTAGTTCCATCACAGGGCCGGCGCCAATAAAAGAATACCTTCCCGACTTTTCATGCTTTAACGAGCTTTCAAACAGGAATTTTTTTCTTCCGCTCATTCTCTGATAAATTAAAATCGGTGTTAATGTGTCTCCCTCAAGCACTTCGATAATATATGGGCCATTCAAAATCGTTTTCAATATATTTCTCCTCCAGTTCTTTCAGGAAAATAAAAAAGTCCCCTATACACACATAACAGTGTGTATAGAGGACGTATCTTGTGACCGTGGTGCCACCTCTTTTTAGAGCTGTGCTGCTCCCTTTTTCGGGTACGGAAATAATCGATACCCTATCCTTTTAACGGTGGAAGTCCGTGCTTCCCTACTATTATTCAGGAAACCTCTCGCAAGTCCATTCGAATGATCATCCGTACCGGGCTCACACCTTTCCCCGGCTCTCTTGAACGGATTAGATTCAATCTACTCCTCTTGCTCAGCGATTTAAAGTAATAAAGCTGTATGAAAATAAAAAAGGGCCTCCCGTCAAAAAGGACGAGAAACCCGTGGTGCCACCTTCATTAGCTGATTAATCAGCTCGCTTTAACAGATATCAAAACGTAAAACGTTTGAATATCTGTCCCTTGTAACGATGAGACCGTTCGCCAAAGCCTACTGCTTAAAAAGGTTCGGTTTGGAGGCTCGAAAGTCCATTCACTGCCGCTTCCACACTGATTTGCACCAACCATCAGCTCTCTTTAGCTTCAACTGCAGTTACTACTCTTTGTCATTGCCGATCGATATATTGCTTATTATAATATTCCGATAAATAAAAAATGTCAAGGATAAATTCTCATTTTTTATATAAGCGCTTTTTCCAGCTTTTCTCTCCAGACATCAGCAAGTTCCTCAATCTGCAGCAGTTCTTGGATTGCTTTATGATTTTTGCGGTCATGGAACATGGTAAAATTACCTTGCAGGACTGATACCCTTTCCTGCTTTCTATCTTCGAGCTTAAGGATGCTTTCTACGTTTACAGTTCCTTCTTTAAGCACTCTGAAAAAGTAGCCTGTGAAGCATGTTTCAACGATTCGGCCTAAAAGCCGATCTTCTTTGTTATGCTTTGATATGGTTGAACAGGGGATACGCCCCTGTGATATTTGAATAAGGGATTCACCAAGAGAAAAGATATCCCCTATATATACATCCTTTTCAAGCATATTGCGCGCGCAAATATTCTCTCCGAATGACGGCGGGGTGAAAGCATTTTTAAATTCTTTTTCCCACATTCCGTAATGTTCGAATGGGTATAGGCAAACTGCCCGGTCCGGGCCGCCATGAAAATCAGTATTTGCCACCCCATCTCCCATAAAGCCTTCCTTCGTTAAGTATGTCATTTCAATTTTTTCTTTTGCGATACCCGATATTTCCTCACGATTTTTCCAGCTGTGTTTTTTCGGCTTTCCCGTGCTTAGAGTAACGATTTTATTCACCAAATCCCCCTCACCAGTTTTACTTTTCTTTTTATTTTAACGTTTTCTTATTAGCAAATCGAAACATTTATTTCCAAAATTTGATTTTTCCCATAAAAAGTCAGATTATTTTCTAGTTAGTTTTCCCGCATTTAGCCCATATTAAGACTAGTTTGATTTACGAAAAGGAAGGTCAGAAATATGGAGCATGTTGAAAATTTACAATCTGTAAATCCCAAAGCTAAAAAGAAGTCCGGTGATGATGTTCATAACCAAAAATGGGCAATTCTTTCACTTTCTTCAATTCCTCTCGTTATGACTCTTGGGAATTCCATGCTGATTCCTGTTCTGCCGGCAATGGAAAACAAACTAAATATTTCTGCATTCCAATCTAGTATGATCATTACCGTTTACAGTATTGTGGCCATTATTTTGATTCCAATCGCAGGTTTTCTCTCGGATCATATAGGGCGTAAAAAAGTCATTATTCCAAGTCTTCTGATTGCGGGAATTGGCGGGCTGATATCTGGATGGGCGGCCTGGAAAATAACGGATGCTTATTGGATCATTTTAGCCGGACGGGCCTTGCAGGGTGTTGGCGCAGCCGGTGCGGCACCAATTGTTATGCCTTTGGTCGGGGACATGTTTAAAAATGATAATGATGTCAGCAGCTCTCTCGGCTTGATCGAAACATCCAATACTTTTGGAAAAGTTCTTTCACCTATTCTTGGAGCATTTTTGGCTGGATTTATTTGGTTTTTACCATTTTTTTCTTTTCCTGTTTTTTGCACGATTTCTATCCTGCTGGTTTTCTTTCTTGTAAAAACGCCAAATAAAAGAGAAGAGCCGCTGCCGATAAAGAAATTTTGGTGCAATATTAAGGATACATTTAAAAACAACGGAAAATGGCTTTATGCAATCTTTTTTATTGGTGCCATTCTCATGTTTGTGCTGTTCGGGATACTTTTTTATTTATCTGATATCCTTGAAAAGGCGTATGATATTAAAGATGTTAGAAAAGGGCTTCTCCTTGCTGTCCCGCTTAGCGCACTTTGCCTTTCGTCCTATTTAACAGGGAAAAAAATAAAAGAAAATAAAATACTGATGAAGTGGATCATATTTTTAGGCTCAGTGCTTGTGGCAGCCGCCACTGCCATTTTAAGCTTTTCAAACAATATGTGGTTCATGATCAGCATGTTCCTGTTTGCTGGCATTGGGATAGGCGTTGCATTGCCTTCTTTGGACGCACTTATTACGGAAGGCATTGGAAAAGAAGGACGTGGAACCATAACTTCTTTATACAGTTCAATGAGGTTTATTGGTGTTGCCGGCGGCCCGCCAGCCATTGCCATTCTTATGAAGCATTCTGAAAAAGGGCTTTTTTTTATATTAAGCGGAATTACCATTCTTGCTGCCCTGGCAGCCATTATGGCTATTAAACCAGATGGAAATGAGGGCTGAAAAAATCCGTATCGTGCTATGACGATACGGATTTTTTTATTTAAAATGCTGCTCCACAAAACCGGTAACAATCCTGTTAAAAATCTGCCATTTTTTAGTAGGAGCCTGATGGGATACGCCCTTGATTATTGCCGCCTCGAAGCTGACATATCTTCTATAGGTCCTGATATGCTGATTAACAAAATCTCTTGATCCATAAATAAGGAGAAGAGGGACATTTAAGTTTCTTAGGTGATCAGTGCAGGAATAATGGAGCGATCTATCGTAAAATTGAAACCACATTGAATGATTTGCCTTTTTCATATGTTCCAGAATCTCGTTTCTGACTCTTTTATCATTTGTGTGACTAGCTGCTATTACATAACGCAGAAAACCGGGAAAGTGTTTCACGAAATACATCCCTAATATATGCTCATATCTGAACGTTTCTGATAATACCTCTGGAAAACCTCCCGAAAGAATGACCCCAAGTGTCCTCTCAGGAAAAGACAGGGCAAACTCCTGAGCTATTATGCCGCCTGAGGAATAGCCGAGGATAACGGCTTTATCCATTTCCAAATGATCTAATACTGCTTTAATCTCTTCTGCATATCCTTGTATGGTTACTGTTTTTTCAGGGCCAACGGTATCTCCGTTCCCGCTTAAATCAGGAAAAACAACCTGAAAATGCTCAGCCAGCAGGCCTTGATAATAAAACACCTTTCTCCCCATTGCAGGCGGATGTATAAAGATTATCGGTACACCCTTGCCTTTCGTCTCATAAAAAATCTTTGTATCTTCATAAAGAAATGCTGGCACGAAAATCGTCCTTTCCATTCACTTTTAATCATAATAATAGCGCTGCAGATAGAAGTACCAAATTTGCTCGGCGACTCTCCAGCCATATCGTTTCATATAAAAATGGGACAGTTTTAGTCTGCCCCATCTCAGTCAATTATTGCGTTTCGTCATGTCTGTTCCTCCTGTACAGAGTTACAATTATTGTATTACACGTCATAAACGGAAGCATAATGGATTTTCAGCTGAATTCTGCATATACTATTTGTAATAACACGATAATGCTTATTTCCGTGACTTTCTGAGCCGTATATGATATTCTTGAATAAAGAATATGAATAAATAAAAAACGACCGCAGGTGTTGCCGCACCCACGGTCATTCGCAATAGTCGTTCCCATAGGGGATCGGCCTGTCAAAGACGTAGACCTCTCCCTCAATTGTCAGATCAAGGGAGGTCTATTTTTTATGGTTAAAAGTCATGACAGCAATGATCAGACTAGAGAAAGAAATCATCATCATGATCGATTCGAAAACTGTCAAAAGGCATCACCCCCTTTCAATCCGGGGCTAGCCGACCACCCTTGAGAAACTCCCATTGCTTCTCTATTATACCACATCCTTGTCCAATTACTCGAACATGTGTTCTATTTTCGAAAAATTGATTCTTCTTTCCTATTTTTTCAAGATTCACTGTCTTTATTGACGGCAGATTTCCTTTGAAGGTATCCATGAAGAAAACCCAGCTCTTCATTAAGCAAATACTCCATTTCCTCCATCTGCCGCTTTGCAGGTTAACTGAGGCCGGCCCTCCCATTCCGCACTGTGGATAAAATAATAATTTTTTATTCTTTTGAAAATAATGATTGCTTCCGGGAAACAGTCAAACAATCCCTTTACCTGATTTCTCCGTATGTAACTCCATTTAAGCAGTTTCATGATATCAGCCTTTTTATACTCCTTTACCCAGAAAACACAGCTGCATGTTTTTATCACAAAAAAACTGCCAGATAGGCAGCTTATCTCACTGATTAGAATAATTTAAATGCAACTTAGTTTTTTTTTGCAAATTTAAATGACAGCAGGTATCCTATAGCGATTTTTTCATCATTACCTGGCCAATCTTTTTCTCGAATCCCATATTAAGCAAAGCTTTGGAGGAGGGATTGGAAACAGATATATTGACTGCCGTAAAATCAATCGATTCATCTCCATCTAAGAACAAATAGCCCAAAATGCCTTCAGTCATTTTTTCATAAGCGCTGTCATCCCGGAATTTTAGCTGATAGATGATGATCCGATCTGTGCGTCCGCCGGCTGCCAGCACTCTTTTGTATAAAATGTAGCCATCCACTGCTCCATCCTCACTCATAAGCACAGCAGCTTCCCCTTGCTTAGCGCTTTGCCACTGGCACTGCCAGGCAGCATCAATGTCATAAAAGCTAAGAAACTGCAGCTGTTCAGGATATATCTTTTTTATTTCAAAATGGTTTTTCATCAGGGAGTCCATTTCTTTATTTGTAAGCTTTTTGTTTAAATAAAGCAATTGATCAGTAATCTCATAGCCGGCTTTTTTGTACAGCTTAATCGCTCTCTCATTTTCTTCAATTGCTTCAAGAACAGCGGTGTGAACTTTTTCTGCATTATATATGCTCAGCACTTCTGCCATCATTGCTGCAGAAAGACCCTTTCCCCTGTATGCAGGTGCGATTCCCGTGCCTCCATTCCAGGCTATTTTCCTGCCATTTATCTCCCGGAACCCATTCATTATGATTCCGCAGGGCTCTCCGTGCATAAAAGCGACAATCGATTTTTCAGGTGAAAGACCCTCGGACATCATTCGATTAACAAATGCCTGAATATTCATTTTTATTGGAACTATATATCCTTCAAAACCTTTGTTCCAGGCAGCCAATGCCTCCTCCAAGGTGCACTGGGACAGTTTTTTTATTTCCATATCCGGTCTCCTTCATGTGTTTACTGTTAAAACTTTGACCACTTGATTCCTCTTATGCTCTCACCGTTGCGTTATTTTTCTTTGTTCCCTCTTCTAATCACAATGATAATGGCCATATCCCGCACCTCCAATTAAATAGACTAGACAGTTTATTTATTCACAAAAAAAATATAGACTAACAAGTTTATTTTAATTAAATCATTTATTTTCTGTTTTTTCAATCTATTCTAAAAAGAATTTATAAAAATAAATAGCCGATACTTGAAGTACCGGCTATAGTTCATTCATTATTTATTTAAAGGCTTTTTCAGGAATCCAATAAAGATTGCAGACAGAAGAGCACCTGCTATTATTCCTGCAAGGTAAATTCCCCATGGGCCATCGACAAGAGGGACGACAAAAACTCCGCCATGCGGCGCCCTTAATCCGATTCCAGCCATCATTGAGATGGCACCTGCAACAGCTGAACCAGCCATAATGGATGGAATGACACGCAATGGATCTGCGGCTGCGAATGGGATTGCACCTTCTGTTATAAACGATAATCCCATAATGTAATTAGCTTTTCCTGCATCCTGTTCCTGTTTTGTAAATCTATTTTTAAATAAAGTGGTTGCAAGCGCGATGGCAAGAGGCGGAACCATACCTGCCGCCATGATTGCTGCCATTGGTTCATATACTCCGTTTGCAAGCAGCCCTGTACCAAATACGTATGCCGACTTATTAACCGGGCCGCCCATATCAAATGCCATCATCAGCCCAAGCACTGCTCCAAGCATTACAGCATTGCCTGTACCAAGACCTGAAAGCCACTCAGTGATAGCAGTATTTAATGCTCCAACAGGTTTATTGACAACATAAAGCATCAGCAAGCCTGTGATAGCAATTCCAAAGAGCGGATAAAGCAAAATCGTTTTAATTCCTTCAAGTGATGAAGGCAAACCGGCAAAAGCCTTTTTTAATCCAACTACTACATAACCTGCAAGAAAGCCGGCAATGATGCCGCCAAGGAAGCCAGCACCTCCAGAAGCTGCCATCATTCCTCCGACTGCACCTGCAGCAAAGCCAGGACGGTCAGCAATACTCATGGCAATAAACGCTGCAAGAATTGGAACGATTAATCCAAATGCATTTCCGCCGCCAATGGTCATTAGTGCTTCTGCAATAGGATGATACGAGGGATCATTAGGGTCTGCTGCTTTGTATCCAAACATAAAGGAAATGGCAATCAGTATACCACCTCCAACAACAAATGGAAGCATATTGGAAACCCCATTCATCAAATGCTTATAAATTCCGGCTTTTTGCTCTTTTTTATTATCAGCGTTTCCGTTGCTGTTCGTGCTTCCGCCCTTGTATACCGGAGCATCCTGCTTAAGCGCTTTTTCGATAAGCTCCTGCGGTTTTCGGATGCCATCAGCAACTGCCGTTTCGAGCACATGCTTGCCGCTGAATCGCTCCATTTCAACCTTTGTATCAGCTGCGACTATAACTGCTGCTGCATTCGTGATTTCTTCTGGGGTCAGAACATTCTTAGCACCACTGGAGCCATTTGTTTCAACTTTGATATCAACGCCCATTTCAGCTGCCTTGGCCTTTAGTGAATCAGCTGCCATATAAGTATGGGCAATTCCTGTTGGGCAAGCTGTTACAGCAACAACAAAACGTTGACTGTCTGCAATATTTTGGACTTCCTCTTCTTCTGGCTCGTCATAGCTGTCTATAATTTCAATAACTTCTTCAGCAGAATCAGCATTTTGGAGTTTTTTACGTGCTTCCTCGTTCATTAGTATCGATGAAAGCCTGGATAGAGCTTCCAGATGTGTATTGTTTGCTCCTTCCGGGGCTGCAATCATAAAGAATAGGTGTGCTGCCTGACCGTCAAGAGATTCATAATCCACTCCTGCTTCTGATTTGCCAAATGCAATAGCAGGTTCCTTGACCGCAGCAGTTTTTGCATGAGGAATGGCTATTCCGTCACCGATGCCTGTTGTGCTTTGTTCTTCCCTTTTTAAAATGGCATTCCTGAAGGCAGAGCGATCATAAAGCTTTCCTGCTTTATCAAGCTGGTCTACCAATCCATTTATGGCATCTATTTTGCCTGTTCCGCTCAATGAGAGCAGAATGCTATCTCTTGTCAGTAATTCTGTAATTCTCATCCTAAATCTCCCCTTTTAGGCTGATCTTTTTAATCGAAACCTGAGAAAGCAATTCCTCTGCTTTTTCCTTTGTACAGAGACCAAGTGAAAAAGCTGTAGCGCTTCCGGCAGCAACACTGTATTTAAAAGCCTTTTCTATATTTTTGTTTTTTTCATAAGCTGCGAGAAAACCAGCTACCATGGAATCTCCGGCACCTACAGAACTTTTTACTTCCCCTTTTGGAACGCTTGCAATATAAGCGGCCTCATTAGAAATTAAGACGGCTCCTTTGCCGGCTAATGAAACAATTACATTCTGTGCTCCGATTTCTACAAGTTTCTGTCCATAAGGGATGACTTCTTCAGCAGAAGTAAATTCCGCATTGAATATTTCACCTAATTCATGGTGATTGGGCTTTATTAGAAACGGTTCGTAAGGAAGTACCTTTTTCAGTAATTCTCCCTCTGCATCCACCACAAAAGCTGTCCCATTTTCAGAACAAATTTTTACCAGTTCTTCATAAGTTGTTTCAGGCAATGTTGATGGAATACTGCCAGCCAGGACAAGCAAATCCTCTTTTGAGAGATTGCGGATATTATTTATAAGTTCCTCGTAATTCCTTTCCGAAATAGCTGGACCTTTTGCATTGATTTCTGTTTCAGTTTCTGACTTGATCTTTACATTAATCCTTGTATCGTCAGCTATTTTGACAAAGTCAGTTTTAATATTATCTCTGTTTAAGCAGTCAACAATATAGTCTCCTGTAAAACCGCCTACAAAGCCAAGTGCCTTGCTTTCAACATCCATTCTGTTCAGTACTCTGGAAACATTTATCCCTTTTCCTCCAGGGAACTTTGTATCATGTTGCATGCGGTTCAGACCGCCAACTATAATTTCATCCAATTCTACGATGTAGTCCACTGACGGATTTAGCGTCAATGTGTGTATCATGCTGTCACGACCTTTATTGTAGTTTTGCTGGTGTAAGTCTCTTGCTGCTCCTCATCCAGCTCATTTGTAATAATTGCTGCTGTATGCAATTCGCCAATTTTGGCAAACGCAATTTCTGAAAACTTCGTATTATCGGCAAGCACGAATGCCTCCCTTGAAAGAGAAATGGCCTTTTGCTTGATCATTGCCTCATCCTGATCCGGTGTTGTGTACCCGAATTGAGGATGGATCCCGTTAACCCCCATAAAGCATTTATCAAATCGATAATATTCCAGGCTAGCCAATGCCCCCCTGCCGATGATTGCTTTTGTCTGTTCTTTGGCAAAACCGCCTAGCAGAAATGTTTTTATATTCCGTTCCAGCAATGCGCTAATATGCATTAATCCGTTTGTTACAACCACAATTTCCTTTGCAGGCAAATAGGGAATCATTTCAGTAACTGTCGAGCCTGCATCCAGATAGATGGAATCACCACCTTCAACCAAACCTGCTGCATATTGGGCGATTTGACGCTTTTGCTGAAGGTTTCTGGAGGATTTTTCAGACATGCTGGGTTCCTGAAGCTTTCCCTGAAGCCTGGCAGCCCCCCCGTGTATCCTTTTTAGGTATTTACCTTCCTCAAGCTGAGTCAAGTCCCTTCTGATTGTTGATTCCGATGTTTCTGTAATGTCAACGAGATCCTGGATTTTCACTACACCTTTTTCTTTTAAAAGCTGCATTATCAATTTGTGGCGTTCTGGCGTTAACAAAACATCGCCTCCCTGGTATGTGTTATTCTTCTTGACTACATCATACTGAAACCGATTGCAAAAATCAATCATTTTCATTCAAAAACAATCACAAACAATCAGTTGTTGACTGTTTATGATTATTTAGTGAATATTGACTCTTCAACTTATAAAATAAAAGAATATTTTAAATATATTAAAATAATAGTTTGCTCTATAGGTTTGATTATGCTAGAATCAAAAATAACAATATATAGTTTCTTGAATAACTACTGATACTATATATTGTTTCAATTTAAGAATTAACTCGTTCCAAGGTCTCTTTTTTGAACCGCTTTCTTTTTGAAAGCGGATTTTTTTGTTTTCGAAATAAAATCTCTTTTTTTAGATTGATCCCTTGATTGAATAAAAAACAATTTACGTCAACCTAATTAATAAATAAGTTGACATTTTATGTTCACTACTATTATTCTAAATTGTATAAATCTATCAGGAGGCATCTAATGAAGACAGGTTTAAGACCGATTGATTTAACATTGGCTGGTATGTTTGTTGCCCTTATGGCCGTTGGAGCAAACATCACTTCATTTGTCCCATTTTTGGTAATTGGGGGAGTGCCGATTACTTTACAGACCTTTTTTGCCATTCTGGCAGGGGCTATTTTAGGAAGCCGATTAGGGGCCATTACGATGGCTGTCTATGCTTTTGTCGGGCTTGCAGGCGCCCCGGTATTTTCAAAATTCGGCGGCGGTTTTGCTTCTTTATTAAGCCCCACTTTCGGTTTTATCCTATCGTTTATTTTTACAGCCTATATCACCGGCAAAATGATTGAAAAGAAAAAATCTGTTCCGATGTATGTTACTGCAGCTCTTATCGGAATGGTGATCAATTATGTTTTCGGGACAAATTGGATGTATTTGGCTTATAAACTCTGGTTTACAGCACCTGAAGGATTTACCTATCAAATGGCTTGGCTGTGGATGGCTGTCCCTCTTCCCAAAGACATTATACTCTCTGTTTTTGCAGGATTAATGGCATATCGCCTGGAGCATAGAGTATTTGCACGAAGTCAGTTCAGAAAAATGAACCGTGCAGCATGAACAAAAAAATAAAGGAGGATACAAATGGAATTTCAAAAGTTAGCACTTGACGTATTGGAAGGACATGAACTGACAGACTCGGAGGCTATGGGAATTTTAAATTGCCCAGATGAAGAACTCCTGGATTTATTGCACAGTGCCTATAAAATCCGTCATCATCATTATGGAAACCAAGTTAAATTAAATATGATTATTAATACGAAATCAGGCCTATGTCCTGAAAACTGCGGGTACTGCTCACAATCGAGCATCTCAACAGCTCCTATCGAAAAATACCGGATGATGGATAAGGAATCTATCATCAAAGGGGCTAAACAGGCGCATCACCTCAATGTCGGAACCTATTGTATTGTTGCAAGCGGAAGAGGCCCAAGCAATAGGGAGCTAGATGAAGTAGTTTCAGCGGTTAAAGAAATAAAGGATAACTATAATATGAAGGTCTGTGCCTGTCTCGGGCTCTTAAAACCCGAACAGGCTGACAAGCTCAAGGAAGCTGGGGTAGACCGATATAATCACAATATTAACACTTCAGAAAGTCACCATGAGAACATCACTACCTCCCATACATACAAAGACAGAGTCAATACTGTCCAATTAATAAAGGAAGCAGGCATTTCCCCATGTTCCGGAGTTATTATCGGCATGAAGGAAACCAAGGAAGACGTCATAGCGATGGCCAGAAGCCTAAAAGCCCTCGATGCCGACTCAATCCCGGTTAATTTTTTGCATGCAATTGATGGGACGCCATTAGAAGGCACAGATGAACTGAATCCCCGCTATTGCCTGAAGGTGCTTTGCCTGATGCGTTATATCAACCCATCTAAGGAAATCAGAATATCCGGGGGCAGAGAAGTGAATCTTAGGAGCCTTCAGCCGCTTGGACTTTATCCGGCTAATTCTATTTTCGTAGGAGATTACTTAACTACTGCCGGACAGGAAAGCACAGCGGACCACCAAATGCTGAAGGATCTGGGTTTTGAGATTGATTTTGTATCTGGCGAACCAGTATTCTCCTGATAAAAAAAGATTCTGCGCCAAAGCAGAATCTTTTTTATTATATATATCCGGATGAGCTTTATAATTCATCAAACCCATTATCAATTTGAACTTTTGTATACTGCCGTGATTTTTGTTCAAAGAAATCGGACTTCCCATGGTCAACCTGCTCATAAGCTACTATCCAGCGGAGCGGGTTGGTCCGATAGCCTTCAAAAGGCCGTTCATAGCCAAGCTGATTGCAGCGGACATTGGCATAAAATTTTATGTATGCCTCAACATCAGACAGCAAGATGCCTTTTGTTTTGCTGCCTATCACATCGCGGGCCCATTCAATTTCCAGTTCAGCAGCTCGCTTAAAAGTCTCCTGTACAAATTCACTTAATTCCTTTGTATTTAGCTCCGGATTTTCCTGCAGAATTTCTTTAAACATTTTAACAAACAAATCAACATGGATTTGTTCATCCCGGTTGATATAATTAATCATCGTTGAGGTGGCTACCATTTTCTGATTTCTTGCCAGGTGATAAAAGAATGCGAAGCCGGAATAAAAGAATAGCCCTTCCAGAACAACATCAAAGACAATAGATTTCAGCAGATTCTCTGCACTCGGATTCTCAGCAAAATCTATATATCCGTTCACAACAAATTCGTTTCTTTCAGCTAATATAGGTTCTGTCCGCCAGAATTCAAAGACCTCATCCTGTTTTTGTTTTGGAACAAGACTTGAAAGAACATAGGAATAAGAGTGATTATGAATCACCTCTTGCTGTGCAAGTATGATCATTAGTGCTGAAATGCTTGAATCCGTAATATAATCAGCAACTTTTCCGGCATAATCCGTCTGAATGCTGTCAAGCAATGCGAGCAGCCCAATAATTTTCAAGAATGCATCTTGTTCGCTTTTCGTTAATTCAGGAAATTGCTTAATGTCCTGTGACATGTTTATTTCAAAAGGCGTCCAAAAGTTAGCGAGCATTTTTTTATATTTCGGATATGCCCATGAGAAGCGAACATCGTCCCAATTAAGAATATTGGAGCATTCGCCGTTGATGATTGAAGTTGATTTGTTAGGTGCCGACTGATTAATGATTGGGCGTTTTTTTATTGTATTCATATGGTTCCCCTTTAGCTTGAGCAAGATTCACAATCTTCAACCTCAGATGAAGTTGAACGGACATAATAAGTTGTTTTTAATTTTTTCTTCCATGCTGAAAGGTGCATATTCAAAAGATCGATTGCTTTAATATTGTTAGTTATATAGAAATTAAATGAAATAGCTTGATCTATATGTTTTTGTCTGTTTGCATTCTGCCTGATGCTCCACTCCTGGTTAATATGATAGGCAGATTTGTAATACCATATGGTCTCACTGTTAATATCAGGAGCTGTCACAGGAATCCGATAATCCTTTTTCTCTTCAGAATACTGCTTGTTGAATATTGGATCGATACTTGGAGTGCTTCCTGCAATTAAAGCAGTTGATGCATTAGGGGCAACCGCCAGTAAATAGGCATTTCGGACGCCGAATTCCCTTACGTCCCTGCTCAATGCATCCCAGTCCATGTCTGACTCTGCCTCCAAATATCCCCGTTTTTCAAAGTAGGCACCCGATTCCCATTCAGAGCCCTTAAAGGCTGAATAGCTTCCTTTTTCTTTTGCCAGGTTCATAGAACTTTTTATCGATAAATAAGCAATTTGTTCATATAGAATGTCAGCGAATTCTTCTGCTTCTTCACTTTCCCATGTTATTTTTTTCAGTGCAAGAAGGTGGTGCCATCCAAAAGTCCCCAATCCAATCGCACGGTACTTTTGGTTTGTGATCTGGCCCTGCGGCACCGGAATACTATTAATATCAATGACATTATCAAGCATTCGCACCTGAATTGGCACAAGCCTTTCAAGGACTCCATCACTCATGGCCCTTGCAAGATTGATGGATGAAAGATTGCAGACAACAAAGTCTCCTGGCTGCTTTTCTATAATAATTCTTCCATCTCTTGTATATTCTTCAATCCTCTTTGTAATACTTTGGTTTTGCACAATCTCAGTGCACAGGTTTGTACAATAAATCATCCCGCAATGCGAATTGGCATTTTTCCGATTAACTTCATCCCGGTAAAACATGAATGGTGTCCCGGTTTCAAGCTGGCTTCTCATGATGGATTTCATTATCTCGATAGCAGGAACTTTTTCCTTTGATAGAATCGGGTTATCTATACACTCTTTATATTTCTGGCGGAATGAACCTTCTCCTTCTCCTTCGTCATAAAAATCCTCCAGAGAAAAACCCATTACCTTGCGGACTTCATGTGGATCAAATAAATACCAATATCCGCGGCATTCCACTTTTTCCATAAACAAATCCGGAATACAGACACCCGTGAATAAATCATGGGTACGCTGCCTTTCATCTCCATTATTAAGTTTAGAATCAAGGAAAGAGAATATATCTTTATGCCAGACATCCAGATAGACGCTTATAGCACCCTGCCTTTGTCCAAGCTGGTCGACACTGACTGCTGTATTATTCAGCTGCTTCATCCAGGGAATCACACCTGAAGATGCCCCCTTAAATCCTTTAATATCACTGCCTCTGCTGCGGATTTTCCCCAAATATACTCCGATTCCTCCGCCATTTTTAGACAGTGACGCAATATCGGTATTGCTGTCATATATGGAATCAAGACTGTCATCAACGGTCTCAATGAAACAACTTGAAAGCTGACCCCAGTTTTTCCCTGCATTAGCCAGTGTTGGAGTGGCAACTGTCATATACAATCCACTCATTGCCCAGTAAGCTTCTTTTACAAGTTCAAGCCGCTTGCTCTTCGGCTCCTTTTTCATTAGCACCATGCTGATGATCATGAATCGTTCCTGTGGAAGCTCATAGAGATTTTTCTGTTTGTCCCTGGCAAGATATCGGTCAGCCAGCATTTTCAGCCCCAAATATGTAAATAAGCGGTCATTTTCTTTCTTAATAAAATAGGCCAGCTCATTTATATCATTCACAGAATACACATCTAATAAATCCTGTTCATAAATTCCCAAAGCTGTCAGCCGTTCAATTAACGTATAAAAATGTTTGTAGCAATCATCCGGCTGGCATTCTCTATTTTTTCCAGCCTCGATATAGAGCTTCTTAAGAAGCAGACGTGATGCAGCAAAAGTCCAATCAGGCTCATCAATGCTGATAAATGATAAACAATCCAGTATAAGCTGGTCATACACTGCCTCTCTATTTAGCTTGCTCATTTCTTCATACCTATTTAATAGTTGTCCAATGCCGAGCTGTGGAAATTCTGTCTTAAGTTCCTCTGCAATTTTTATTGGTTGTATGGTTTGGACCATCTTACTTCCTCCTAAAGGCAAAAATAAAAATCCGCCCGGAAAATGAGCGGATCAAACGATAGTATAATAGCAGGCAGAAGGTTTTTAAATGGCCATTACGCAATCGTTTCATCATCTCAATCCCCGAAGATAAGAAACTTTCGATCGCCCTGGCAGGTCTCCTGGCTTGTGCTTCATTCTACTAAAAGCCCTTCCCATACAATCGCCATGAAGCGTTTTGTACAGTGGCATGCTTTTTTCGTCTGCACTTACAGTTGCGGGGACAGCTTCGGTTTTTCACCGAATTCCCTATTAAGTCCTCTAAGGACACCAATCACGATCTATATGTAGTTTTTAACGTAAATATATATACTATATATTGTAGATGATTCTATCATATAGAGAAATAGATTACAAATTTTTAGTCATAAATGTACGAAAAAGAGCAGAGGGAGGATTTCCCTCTGCCTTCCAATTTCTCATTCATGATTTTCCATCTCAATATCATGAGGTACTGGCTCTGGTTTAGCAACAAAAGCATCATATGCAGCATAACCTGCCATTACAAGAACGAGGTAAGCAATTGCTGCACCTGCCCATTTTTTCATTTATATCGGCCCCTTCCAATTAACGTTTTTTTCATTTATCGCAGTCTAACGGGCAGTAAAACCCCTCTTCAAGGCTCTGAGGAACCAATGGAGAATAAGTGTGGGTCAAAATGCCCTAAAGGCCCAATTGGTTCAACTAACAATCAGTGGGGATAAAGAAAACCCCCACCGATTGAAGTTTCACTTTATTTTTACTCTTTGTAATCGAAGTGCGTTCAAAACGACAGATACGGAGCTGAACGCCATTGCTGCGCCGGCAAGCCAAGGTGCAAGGAAGCCTAATGCAGCTACTGGGATTCCAAGCGTGTTGTATGCAAATGCCCAGAACAGGTTCTGTTTTATATTTCTAATGGTTTTTTTACTCATTAAGATGGCATCTGCAATACTATTTAAATCCCCTCTCATTAGAGTTATATCAGCTGCTTCCATTGCAACATCTGTACCGGTTCCAATCGCCATCCCAATATCAGCTACAGCAAGTGCAGGTGCATCGTTTATGCCATCGCCGACCATGGCGACTTTTTTTCCCTGATCCTGAAGTTTTTTTACTTCATCTGCCTTACCTTCAGGAAGAACTTCTGCAATTGCAGAGTCTATGCCAACTTCCTCAGCAATTGCCTGAGCTGTACGTTTGTTATCTCCCGTAATCATAACGACTTCAAGCCCCAGTTTCTTTAAGCGTTTGATTGCATCTCTGGAAGTCTCCTTCACTGTATCAGCTACAGCAACGATGCCAGCATACTTGCCATCAATCGCGACAAGCATCGCTGTTTTTCCATTTTCTTCGAGTGTTTCCATTCCTGGCTGTGCTGAGTGGACAGTAATATCGTACTTTTCCATTAATCTTCTTGTTCCTATCAGAAGATCTTTACCATCCACTTTTGCTTTAATTCCATACCCGGGAATGGCTTCAAATACTTCAGAGCTTAATAATGTGATTCCTTTATCCTTTATTCCCTTTACAATCGCTTCAGCCAATGGATGCTCTGACTGTTTCTCCGCTGAGCCTACTAGCTGGAGAAATGTGCTTTCCTCTAGGCTGCCTTCCACAATCACATCAGTTAAAACTGGTTTGCCATGAGTAACTGTTCCAGTTTTATCAAGAACGACTGTAGTGATTTCATGTGTGAGCTCCAGGTGCTCTCCTCCTTTAAAAAGAACCCCATATTCCGCTGCTCGGCCAGAGCCTGCCATTATTGAGGTTGGCGTCGCCAGACCTAGAGCACATGGACATGCAATCACCAGAACGGCAATCAATTTTTCGAGTGCTTCTGCAAAATTTCCAGGACTTACCCAAATATACCAGACCAGGAATGTAATCATTGCTATGGTCACAACAATAGGAACGAATATCCCCGAAATTTTGTCTGCCATTCGCTGTATGGGGGCTTTTGAACCTTGCGCTTCTTCAACCACTTTAATAATCTGTGACAAGGCTGTATCTTTGCCAACTTTAGTCGCTTTAATTTTCAGGAAGCCATTTTTATTAATGGTAGACCCAATAACTGTGTCGCCTTCTTTTTTATCAACAGGTACGCTTTCCCCTGTCAGCATTGATTCATCCAAAGCAGACTGTCCTTCGATAATTTCACCATCCACTGGAATTTTTTCACCTGGCTTTATAAATATGATATCGCCTGCAATAACTTCCTCAAGGGGAATTTCAATTTCTTCCCCTTCCCTTAAGACAGTTGCTGTTTTTGCCTGCAGTCCCATAAGCTTTTTAATCGCTTCAGAAGAACGCCCCTTAGCCCGTGCCTCAAATAGCTTGCCTAAAATTATTAATGTTATGAGGATGGCACTTGTTTCATAATAGAGTTCAACCATTTGTGCATTGCTGCCAATTGATAAAATTGATTGGTACAAGCTATAGAAAAAGGCAGCAGAAGTACCGAGCGCAACCAGCACATCCATATTAGCGCTCTTATTTTTCAATGCCTTATATGCCCCGACATAAAATTGCTTTCCTATGAAAAATTGCACAGGAGCAGCAAGCGCCAGCTGCACCCACGGATTCATAAACATATCGGGAACAAAAATAAATGATGTAAACTCGAAATGTCCAACCATGGACCAAAATAAAGGGATGGAAAGAATTAATGAGAAAATAAATTTGCCTTTTTGTTTTTCAATTTCCTTTTCCCGAAAATTTTCGATATCCTGATCTTGGTCCACTTTTACCTTCGCTTGATACCCTAAGTGTTCCACCTTTTTTATCATGTCCTGTACAGACACTTGTTCAGGATTGTATTCAACTGTGGCAGTTTCAAGAGCTAAATTGACTGCAGCATGTTTGACGCCTGCAAGCTTATGCAGTCCTTTTTCAATTCTTCCCGAACAAGCTGCGCATGTCATACCCAGCAACTCGAACTCTGCTTTCTCGGATACAACTGCATAACCGAGATCCTCTATTTTTTTCTCAAATGTTTCGACAGAAGTTACTTCAGGATTATATTTAATTGCTGCTTTTTCCAGTGCAAGATTGACAGTTGCCTCCTGTACGCCATCCAGCTTATTTAACCCCTTCTCAATTCGGGAAGAACAAGCTGCACATGTCATACCTGTTATTGGAAGGTGAACTTCCTTAAGGGCTGCATCACCCATAACTCTCACTCCTTTGTTTAAAGATATTGTTTATAATTATATACTATACCCCACTACCCTATATGTCAATCAAAAAAAACTAGACAAATTTCTCATTTTGCACCCAACTATTATAAAAAAAGAGAACGTGCTATTTTTCACACGTTCCTTCCTAATTATGTTACTCTACATCATACCCTTGATCGTCAATTGTTTCTTTGATTTGTTCAAGTGTAACTGCTGAAGCGTCAAATTGAACCTGCACCTGACCATTTTCAAGGTCAACAGATACTTTATCTACACCATTTAATTTTCCGACACTTCCTTCTACTGCTTTTACACAATGTCCGCATGACATTCCGCTTACTTTCAAAGTTAAGTTCTCCATAATAAGTAAACCTCCCATTATTTTTTCATTAGCTTTTGGATAGTGACTAAAAATTCATCCAGCACTTCGTCATCGCCTTCGTGGATTCTTTCAACCACACAGCTTTTCAAATGGCCTTCAAGCAAAAGCTTTGCTACACTATTCAATGCAGACTGAGTTGCAGAAATTTGTGTTATTATATCGTCACAATACACATCTCTGTCAATAAGTCCTTTTATTCCGCGTATTTGCCCTTCAATCCGATTTAAACGGGTCGTCAAATTCTTTTTAACTTTTTCTGAATGATGACTTTTTCGCTCCGATTCAATCGAACAGCAGCTTTCAGACGATAACTCATCATTTTCCAATTCAAAAGCCATTTGATCAGCCTCCTTTATACTTATCATATTATACCCCGGTATCCTATGTAAAGCCTAAAACTTAAAATGAAATAAATTCCGGGTTTTTATGTACAAATTCCCTTTCATGATATTGAATTCTCTGTTTATACTAACGGAAACACTTAATTAAAGGAGGGCAGCTGATATGGATAGAAAGCATAAATATCCTAAAGACATCGGCAAAGACTTATATGGAATTGATAAAGATATTAGCCTGCAGTCAGTAAACTTTGCTTCAGCTGAGAATCAGGATTTAAATGAACAGACAGAAACTGAGTCCAATCAGGATAATATAGAGTAAAGCCGCCAACATTGGCGGCTTATGATCATATTTACAATTCTTTCAGTTCTGCAATTTCTACCTCGGATCTTTCTTCAAGAGGACCTCGCAAATGTACCGTAGCTGTTCTTCCATCCTCATTCAGCTTGTCGATCCAGACGGAAGAACCATTGTATTTTACTTCAATATCCGCTGATGATGAAAGAATTTGCTTCACTCGTTTTGCATCCATAAGTATCACTCTCCTCTGCTTTTTTCATTTTATTTTTTGCATGGATGAAAAATTTATGCTTACTAAGACAAAAATATGAAATAAATAAGCCTTCTGCGTTTTGGAAGATATTTTAATTAATGTGCCATCTTATTGGAAAACCTTCTGTTTAACAACAATATTGGTTCCTCGTTTAAAAGTTGTCCTATCCTTCCAATACACCGAATACACTTTGTACAAATGGATTATGGAAGTTGGGAGCTGTACCTATATGAGCATATTTCTAGGCTATGTTTTCTTGGGTCTGTCGCTGGCAGCGCCAATCGGTCCCATTAATGCTGCACAGTTGGATAAAGGAATTAAAAATGGCTTTTTCCATGCCTGGCTGGTGGGACTGGGAGCTATGGCAGCAGATGCCATATATATGGCAGCAGTTTATCTAGGGGTTGTACACTTTCTTGAGATTCCATTCATGAAAGCTTTTTTATGGTGTTTTGGATTGTTCGTACTTGTATACACAGGACTGGAAACTCTATTAAGTGCCGGGAAAGTAGTTTCAAGCTATAGGTCCAAAGATGAATCTGGAGTTAAATCTTTCATGTCGGGCTTTCTTATGTCATTATCAAATCCTTTAACTATACTATTTTGGCTTGGCATTTATGGTTCTATCCTGGCGAAAACAGCAGCAGAATATGACAAGGTCCATGTCATTTTATATAGCGGTGCAATTTTTACAGGCCTTCTTCTCTGGGACATAACGATGGCTGCTGTGGCGAGCAGCTTCAGAAGATTTTTAACTGGAAAGGTTCTCGCTCTAATTTCTATATTATCTGGCTTATCATTAATTGGCTTTGGTATATATTTTGGGATGCAGGCTTATAAACTTTTGTTTTAAGTACATATTCAATTCATTTGGACAGAAGATGGAGAAAACCAGGAAAAGCTGTCTGAACTTAATGCGTCTTCAGACAGAAGATATATATGCCCGAGAATAGCTGTCTGAACTTGCAGAGTGGTCACGGAGTCAATAATTCTTTGAAGCTGTGGTGCAGTTTGCTAGGTTTATTTAGCATGTATTGGGGTTTATCTTGCATGTTTTGAACTTTATCTAACATTTTGCACAATCATTCTTTGTGAAGATCAGATAAGGAATCTAAAACAGGCGGTGAAATTGGAAGTGGCACATAAAATGAAATTCTGACACATATTTGATTGAAAGAGACGCATAAATGGAAAAAGTGATGCAGATGCGGGCAGGAGCGGCGCATATATTTTATGTTTTCTTAAAAGATAATCCTTTTTCCGTCCAAATAAGATGTTATGATTCAGTTTCCTATCTTTTTCAACCAGACACACAAAAAAGAGCACCTATCAGGTGCTCTTTTATAATGCCCGGCAGCGTCCTACTCTCACAGGGGGACAGCCCCCAACTACCATCGGCGCTGAGAAGCTTAACTTCCGTGTTCGGTATGGGAACGGGTGTGACCTTCTCGCTATCGCCACCGGACTATTTGGCTGAAGAAACTTCGTTCCTTCAAAACTAGATAATGCATGAAGAAGTATTTGCCGAGTATTCACCAATGCGTTGTCCAGCTCCGGCGGCTAGCCCCACGAGGTCATAAGCCAATCACTTCCGGAAGGATAACTCCTTCCTGCAGCGCTTGTCTTATGCTTGTCGGGGCTGATTAAGCCGCCTCTGCTTTTCGTTTTGGTTAAGTCCTCGATCGATTAGTATCAGTCAGCTCCACATGTCGCCACGCTTCCACCTCTGACCTATCAACCTGATCATCTTTCAGGGATCTTACTAGCTTGACGCTATGGGAAATCTCATCTCGAGGGGGGCTTCATGCTTAGATGCTTTCAGCACTTATCCCTTCCGCACATAGCTACCCAGCGATGCCTTTGGCAAGACAACTGGTACACCAGCGGTGCGTCCATCCCGGTCCTCTCGTACTAAGGACAGCTCCTCTCAAATTTCCTGCGCCCACGACGGATAGGGACCGAACTGTCTCACGACGTTCTGAACCCAGCTCGCGTACCGCTTTAATGGGCGAACAGCCCAACCCTTGGGACCGACTACAGCCCCAGGATGCGATGAGCCGACATCGAGGTGCCAAACCTCCCCGTCGATGTGGACTCTTGGGGGAGATAAGCCTGTTATCCCCGGGGTAGCTTTTATCCGTTGAGCGATGGCCCTTCCATGCGGAACCACCGGATCACTAAGCCCGACTTTCGTCCCTGCTCGACTTGTAGGT
>NZ_LGUF01000007.1:2479778-2479905 GCF_001274725.1 Sporosarcina globispora | reverse complement strand
TTAGATTAGATGTTTCAGTTCCCCGGGTCTGCCTTCCATACCCTATGTATTCAGGTAAAGATCCTATCCCATTACGGATAGGGGGTTTCCCCATTCGGAAATCTCCGGATCAAAGTTACAGCTCCCC
>NZ_LGUF01000007.1:1743628-2479047 GCF_001274725.1 Sporosarcina globispora | reverse complement strand
TGGTTTGGGCTAATCCCGTTTCGCTCGCCGCTACTCAGGGAATCGCGTTTGCTTTCTCTTCCTCCGGGTACTTAGATGTTTCAGTTCCCCGGGTCTGCCTTCCATACCCTATGTATTCAGGTAAAGATCCTATCCCATTACGGATAGGGGGTTTCCCCATTCGGAAATCTCCGGATCAAAGCTTACTTACAGCTCCCCGAAGCATATCGGTGTTAGTCCCGTCCTTCATCGGCTCCTAGTGCCAAGGCATTCACCGTGCGCCCTTTCTAACTTAACCTACTTCGGCCAATGATAAGCGGCGAATCTCTGCGTCAGCTCCGTCACTGTGCTCCTCACGTACTCTCGTACGCTCCGGTGCTCGTTCGGTCGCTTCCTTGATCTTCTTGCTTCTCATTGTCCTCATGGTTTGTGCTCTTATTTCGTTTTAAAACAAATATAAGAGAAAAAACTAAGATGGCGATTACTCGGTTATTGCTTCTTCATTAACATTATCTAGTTTTCAAAGAACGAATCTTTCTTAGAGAGATTGAACTCTCAAAACTGAACGAACAAAGAACATCACGTTTCATGTATTGTCTAGCATCGGCTCCTAACTTCTCGGCCGGTTCGATCCGCTCCTCCAAACCCAAAACCAGGGTTTGAATGATCGGCTCTCCAACGTCTGTCGAAGTTGAACAGTCGCCTCCGCCTTTCATNTCACATCTTTTGCGGATTTGATCCATGGATTCGCCAAAATGCCCAAAACGGCTATAATTGGCTCCCAGCAAATAAGCTTCAATCGCTACATCATAGCAGGCCTCTTCAATTCCGGTATTCATCAACAAACCGGAAACAAATCTGGATGAACCGAAAAATTGCTGCACTTTCTCTTTTAACGCTTTTATCGAAATTTCCCGAAGGACTGATTTTTCATATTTGATTTGCTTTTCTCTTTTTTTCTCATTGAACGTCGTTATGACAGTCACTGATTTCTCACCCCTTAAAGATAGTCTTTATCCGCGGCGGGGGAGAAATGCAAAACGCTGACACCATTTCGGCTGCCAATTTTTTATGGGTTTATCGAAAAGCGGAAGGCTCCCGCTTATCGGCGACAAGCATAAGACAAACCGGCTGAAAGGTTGTTCTTTAACCTTTTTGACGGATTGAAAGAAATGTTGAGGCGACTGCCCAGGGACAACAAGCATAAGACGGTCCCTGTAAGAAGGTGGTTTTTCCTTCTGGGAGGGAACGGCTTAGACCAGAGAGTCCCTAGGAGCCGAAACTAGACACGCTTAGACCCAAGAGCCGATGGCGCCTGGAGCTAGACAGTTATCTAACTTCAGGATTAATTCTTAGGTTTTAAGAAAAGCACCAGCAGAAGCTGATGCTTTTAAAAACATTTTATCGAGTCTGTCCATCTCCGGACATGAGATATTTGCGGGTTGTTAATGCTGGAAGACCCATCGGGCCCCTCGCATGAAGCTTTTGTGTGGATATGCCAATTTCAGCACCGAAGCCAAGAGCGCCTCCATCCGTGAATCTTGTCGAGGCATTGTGGTACAGCGCAGCAGCATCTGCTAACTGCATGAATTTCTTGGCTGTTTCTCTGTTTTCGGTAATAATCGATTCAGAATGCTTTGTTCCATATCGGTCAATATGTTCCATGGCCTGTTCAAGACTGGCTACGATTTTCACAGCCAAATCCAGGCTTAAATATTCATTTGCCCAATCGCTTTCACCCGCCGGCACAACATCAGGCAGAGCAGCTGCTGCAGACTCATCTCCATGTACAGTTATACCATGCTTTTTCAGACAATCTGCAAGCAGATTTTTATGCTTGTTAAGCCATTCTTCATGGATAATCAGTGTCTCAGCTGCATTACAGACTGCCGGACGGTCTGTTTTTGCATTAATAAGGATATTAATCGCTTTTTCAGCATCCGCTTCCTTATCCACATAAATATGGCAGTTACCTACACCAGGCCAGCGTTCGTCCTGAGCCAGGATCAAACTCTCCATATAAGAGTTGATTAAGCTCATAAGTTGTCTTTTCAAAAAAGACATTAGAATTAACGTTGACGTTTTTGTTCGTTCAGTTTTCAAAGATCAAGCACTTCAGTTGCTATCTATAAAAAGCAACTTTATAAATATATCATTTTCCAGCCTTCAGATCAATAATACTAAATAAAAATATTTTATTAATTGCTTTTTGAAAGCTGTTCTTAAATAATAGCATCGGCAATGTAATAGGTCAACGTTTTTTTCGCGGTAGTTTATTCCATTTTTGATCAGAGTATTAGATATCATTTTTTAAGAATAAAAAGATGCATTAACTTATTGAACCATTTTTGGCATCATACTACGTTTTTTTATAAAAACATATAGTTATTGATTTTCCTGATTAAAATCAGCAATAGTATCAGTATCATACTAAAGAAAATGGGGTTCCAATTAGGACTTATATCTAAAATGTCCATTTTTTCCATAATTAAATTGACAGCAAAATCAGCAAAAAATAATACAGCAAGCCATTTAAACCGATAATATTTTATTATGATAATGGTAAGAAGCAGCGCATAGATAATCCAAATAAGAACACTGAAAGCTATATGGTCCTGAAAAGGTGATTCAAACCAGCCAATTTTATAATGGTGAGTCCCAAGAATGGCGGTCAAACCAAAGGATATCCCCTGAAAAATTGTAGTGATTGCCATATACACAGTTACAAATTGAATATAAAATGTTGGCGATTCAACTTTATTCCTCCACCATTTAATAACAAAAATTGATGTGAACAAGATTACAGATGTAAACCAGGATTTCCACCAATTATGTTCATAAATGCCCAGCCAAAGAAACAGCTCTTCTATCCCAAAAATGACGGCGATTATTAAAACGATCCATCTGAACCGAATTCTGAATGCCGCTATCGCCATCAATACACTAGGTATGAAAAAAGCCTGAGATATACTTGATCCAAAAACATCATTATACCATTGGATGGAAAAAAAATTTGGATAATAAGAGTAGGCGTCACCTAAAATTAGAACGACGTATTCCATTAAAAAAGAAAGTCCCATCACGAAAAAATAAACCGCAAGATTATAACGAAAATCAGTTTTCTTATAAGTTATATAAATAAGACCTAGGCTAATGATCACTAATCCAAGAAACCAAAGCAAATTTGACATACTTCCACATCCAGTTTGACTCGTTTCCATTATTTTGTTCATCATAAACAAACATATACTTCACCCTTCGAACGAAAGCTAAATTGACGTAAGATTTCCCCTTACCTATACTTATAAAGTTAAATATGATGAAGAACAGGTGAAATGTATGGATTTTGAAATTAATTATTTGTCTTTTTACGTTGTCCAGGTGGAGGGAAAAGGGGAAAATATCGAGAAGTTCTCTAAACACTTTCAGACTCTCGATTCAGAGGAATATGAAAATAGCGCATTGAAGGATTTTTTGGATGGCGAGCTAGCAAAAATCTCTAAAAGGAAGGTTGATAGACATCCAAAAACCGATCAGGCTCCTACAAAAATTGGGCGTTTCATCGTGGAACCCGGACATGAACTTAGCTCTAATCCAAACTATAACCTTTTTAACAGGGTAAGACTTGCTGATACAAAAGGACTTTTTCAGGAAACTAACGAAAAAATCGTTACTGCATACCTGGATGCAAGCGCAGTTCGAGGAGGGGTGTTACTTATAGCAAGCGCAAAGCTAAGAAAATATTTCGACGAACCTTTCCTTTTTATTATGAAGTGTGACTTTGAACCAAAGGTTGCATCAATATCAGATGAAAACACTTTAATTAAAAATGTGGAAATGGCCATTACCACAAAGAATATGAAATCAATTCAATACCCGTATATGCCGGAGGAGGGGATGATTGAAGAAGGAGAACTGAAAATACATCAATCTTCCCACGCACGATATTTTGAGGACTTTTTAAAGTTTGTAGATTACGAACCTTCTCTGCCCGAGATTGTTAAAACTCAGGTGATAGGAATGGTACAGGAACATATTGAAGAAACATTCCAGCATGAAAGTGAAGAACGAGAACAGCTCGAAAGCAGCATGGAGATATGGGCAGCCAGTCCAAAGAGAGAGATACAGGAAAGATTTTCAACGGATCAGGTGATCGAGGCTGCTGCACAAATTATTGAACACTCCCCAGAAATTGAGCTTAAATTAAAGATGGACCACGTTTCCGTGAACGGGCTCCTTTCAGATTTTGGGGAAAACATTCATATGGCCAAAGTAAATGGCCGTTATGTACTGCTGATTGAATCAGAGAGTATATTGTTTGAAAAAGGCTTTTCACCTATTGAATTTTTAAAGCCTGATGAGCTGGCAAACGTAATTGAAAAAATCAGCAAATAACGACCACCCGTGATAACGGGTGGTTTTCTCTGCGGCTGGAAGCCTTTGTTACTGGCCAAACCCTAAAGGGCTACTGAATGGTTCGCCAATTGCACTACTTTTACTGGCCAGACCTCAAAGGCCTTCCAACTGATTATCTTTTCTTTTTCTTAACCTCTTCACCTGTGAATGGATCAATATATTCCATCATACTTATTTGTTCTGCAACTACATCATCTTGAATCTGATTACGTATATAATCTTCAATTACCTTTTTGTTTCTTCCTACTGTATCCACATAATACCCTGTACACCAAAACTTTCGGTTTCCATATCTGTATTTTAAGTTGGCATGACGATCAAATATCATCAAGCTGCTTTTGCCTTTTAAATAACCCACAAACGAGGACACACTTATTTTTGGAGGAATACTCACTAACATATGTACGTGATCCTTACAAGCTGTCGCCTCAATAATCTCCACTCCCTTCCTTTCACATAGAGTGCGGAGTATTTCCCCAATATCCTTCTTAATTTTTCCGTATATCACTTGTCTTCTGTATTTAGGTGCAAACACAATGTGATACTTACAATTCCAAGTTGTGTGTGCTAAACTATTAGTGTCTTTTTTAGACATAAGAATTCCTCCGTATGCTGATATTTTGGTTGGCGAACCAAAAATATTTTAGCAATACGGAGGAGTTTTTTTAATACCACGCTGTAAGCTTTTTGGAACCCTAGGCCTAGCCTAGGGTTTTCTGTTTCATAAAAAATAAAGGGCGATGTCATCGCCCTTTGATTATTTAGAAAAGATGCTGTTATTGTTAACGACCTGCAATTCTTTAGTCGTCTCTTTCATTTCACTTTTGCAAATTGGACAAATAGGTACCTGGCTGCTTTTAAAATTGTCCCTTACCCAACAGTTGCAAGACTCAGATGTGCACTCCCAAACTTTCACTTCTTCAACCTTGATTTCTTCCATATTTTTTCTGCCAAATCCCATTGCCATAATCAGGCACCTCCCAAAGAGTAAGACCCTTACCCAAAATAAAAATCACTTGCTATATAAAGTAACGGACCGCTGGCTCTATATAACAAGTGTTTAATGGGCAATATTATATTCTTTTAACTAAAAATAGTATAACATATTTAAATAAATCTGTCAAAAAGTTCTAAACTGATACTATAACCTTTGAAACAGGTCAAAAAATTGTTAAATACTATTAAACCAATATGGGAAAAGTGTATAATGACATGTACAGCAGCGAAAGGGTGAAGACCATGAATATTACGAGTTATACAGTTGAATACATAAAAGACCCCACTGGCATTTTAACAGGTGACCGCTACGAGTTCTTTTTAGATATCGATGTAGATGAAGATGATGAATTATATTCAGAGAATGGCATTAAGTTAAGAGTGCTTTATTATAAAAACGAAGAAGACGAAAGGATTCTTAATTATCATTTTGCTGAAAGTCTTACAGGAAAGGTTTTGGATTTCGCTTTAGATGAAGAGGAAGAAAAAACAGTTTCTGCTTTCTGCAGAGAGAACCTTTCTCAAACACAAGATTAAAGAGCAGGTTCCCCTGCTCTTTTGATTTATCACTTAACTGCTTTACCCTCTTCAATAATGTGATACATTAAATGAGCCAAATGCTGAATCGGTGTATAAGCTTCTTCTTCCCCATCCACATTATTTTTTTCATTAAAATCAAGGTCATTCAGATAAAGAGCTGTGAATTGATAGAAATCTTTTAATTCAAATGCAAAGCATGCACTAGGCTCTTCCAATTCCCCTTCATATTGGAGAACCATGTAAGACTCTTTACCTTCCTTATCAATAGCATCAAAAAATATAAAATAACCAACATTTGAGTTCAATTCAAATAAATGCCTTGTGCCGGCTTCTGTATATTGTTCGAAATCACTTTCATTTAGTTTTTGAACAATCATTGGCTGTACTTTATCTTCCTTATGGAATTTCACCGTGAAACTCTTCATTTGTACTCCCCCTTATCCATACCATCCTAACATATTGTTACTAATATTTATAAGATTTCAATATAAATACAAGAGAATTGAATTTTAGGACTATTCGTGTGATTCGTTTTCTTATATTATTGGTTTATCATTTCTTTTATACAGGAGGGCTCCCTGAATGCTGACAACAAAACAATTGAACGATATTCAATCTCTGCAGCAAATTTGCGAAAAGACCGGGAACATTAAATTAAAATTAAACTGGGATACCTTGAGGTCGAGACCAGAAGAAGAGGAGAATGATTATTTTCAATATGATAATACCGGGAAATTAATAGGTTTTCTTGCTCTTTATAATTTTGGAGGCCCAGTTGAATTATGCGGAATGGTTCACCCTGATTACAGACGAAATGGTGTCTTTACCAGCTTGTTCAAACAGGCAGAAATTCAATTTGCCCAAGCCCGCAAACTGCTTATTAATGCCCCGGCCGCTTCTCAATCTGCAAAAGGTTTTTTAAAATCATTACGATGCACCTACTCATTCTCCGAGTATCAAATGAAACGGCATAAAAGCGCAGGGATGGGAATAGTAAATCCAGGTGTAACTATTCGCAAAGCAAAAAGAAGTGACCTGGTTTTCATTAATCATCTGGATACTGCCTGCTTTAACATTCCCGAACACGAGGCAGAGGCTTTTAATAATAAAATTTTTGATTGCGAAAATGAGAGCACTTTTATTATTGAATACAAAAGCGAAAAAGCCGGCAAAATCAGGATTCAAAAAGAAGAAGATGCAACGTGGATTTACGGATTTGCTGTTGATCCTTCACTTCAGGGAAAAGGCATCGGCAGGGGTACACTTACTAAAGTAGTCAATCACGAACACAGCAAGGGAATTAACTGGGTGCACCTTGAAGTGGCTGCAGAAAATGACCATGCACTTTCTTTGTATAAATCATGCGGTTTTGAGCCATACGGCACACAAGATTATTATGAATATGATTTAAACGTTAAGGCTTAAAAATCGGCTCTAATCAGCCGTTTTATTCCTTGGAATTAATAGCTATCATTCCTTCCCTCTTGCTTTTATACCCTATTTTACCCCCAAATTAAAAGAGTCCCTGAAAAAGGGACTCTCTAATCAATTATAACTTTGTTACATTTACAGCTTGCGGTCCACGCTGGCCCTGCTCTATGTCAAAGTTAACTTCTTGGCCTTCATCAAGGGTTTTGAAACCTTCTGTTTGGATTGCAGAGTAATGAACAAACACATCTTCTCCGCCTTCAACTTCGATAAAACCAAAACCTTTTTCTGAGTTAAACCATTTTACTTTGCCTGTTGCCATGTAAATTTCCTCCTAATATCTATAACTCACAGAGTGATTTTTACCCTGCATTTACTAATATGGGTAAAAACCTCAAATTTTATAATAGAATGTTCAAAAAGAACCTTAAAAAATTAATTTTTTCATTTTTTTTAGATTATCCTTTATTGCTGTGGCTTCGATTTTTACTGCGTCTGTCCCGGCCGCCTTTAAAGTCTCTTCTGTCTCTGCCGCCCCTTGACCTCTCGCTGAATCTTCTTCCGCCGCGATCTCCTTTAGGTTTTCTGACACGGACAGGTTCCACCGCAGTTAGTTTAACCGGTGTGACGTCAGGACCTTTAGTCAGTAATTTCAAGGCAGCAGCAAGCAAAGTTACAGAGTCCGTATCTTCAAGAAGGCTTTCGGCAACTCTCTTGAAGTCTGCATGTTCTTCTTTATCAATAACTTCCATGAGCTTATTAATAGTTGCCTGCTGGTTACCTGCTACTACATCTTTGAATGAAGGTACAGGCTTTTTCGCCATTTTGCTCTTTGTTACATTTTCAATTATTTTCAGATGGTCAATTTCTCTTGGTGACACAAATGTAACCGCCAGCCCTTTATTTCCGGCACGCCCCGTACGTCCAATGCGGTGAACGTAGCTTTCAGGATCCTGAGGGATATCGAAGTTATACACATGGGAAACGCCTGAAATATCAAGACCCCGGGCAGCAACGTCTGTGGCTACCATTATATCGATTGTCTGTTCTTTAAATCGACGGATAACCTGGTCTCTCTTCGCCTGCGGAATATCTCCATGAATCCCTTCAGCAGAATAGCCCCTCTTGATTAAGCCTTCCACCACTTCATCCACACGTTTTTTTGTTCTTCCAAACACAATGGCCAGCTCAGGTGATTGGATATCCAATAGATTGCAAAGCACATCAAATTTTTGCTTTTCGTGCACTTCCATGTAATTTTGCTCAATATTTTTCACGGTCATTTCTTTAGCTTTTACTTTAACCATTTCAGGCTCCTGCATGAATTTTTCAGCAAGGGACTGAATTCTTTTCGGCATTGTTGCAGAGAAGAGCATGGTTTGGCGCTCACCTTTAATTTCACTTAAAATCCTTTCAATATCCTCGATGAATCCCATGTTAAGCATTTCATCAGCTTCATCCAGAACAACCATTTTAATATTGCTTAAACGGATTGTTTTTCTTTCAATATGGTCAATTAACCTTCCCGGAGTAGCAGCAATAATATGCGGACGCTTCTTAAGCGCACGGATCTGGCGATTAATATCCTGACCCCCGTATACCGGAAGAGTTCGAACACCTTTTACCTGACCAATACGGTTCAACTCTTCTGCCACCTGTACTGCAAGTTCTCTTGTTGGAGCAAGTACAAGACCTTGTATTCCTTCATTTAAATCGATTTGCTCTAACAGCGGCACACCAAAAGCAGTGGTTTTTCCAGTTCCGGTCTGCGCCTGGCCAATCATATCTTTGCCCTTCATTCCGATTGGGATCGCCTGCGCCTGAATCGGTGTTGGTTCCTCGAAGCCCATATTGGAAAGGGCTTTTACTATTTCATTACTTAAGCCAAAATCAGAAAAAGTTGTCAAAATATTTTTTCCTCCTTGAATTGCACATCTTATTAGGTCCTGATGATTATTTAATTAAAGACATTGACACGTTACTAGGCTTTCCAGTTTGCATCTCTTTTTTACATTTCCGTTTGCACTATTTTTAAACTTTTTGTAAGTGAAGTATTTTAATTGGGTGAAATGAAAAATACATATTCCTAAAAGCAGTTATTTCAGAAGATCTGTTTTGAGGAATGCTGAAGGCTACAAAGTGGATAAGCAAACATAAAAAGGTGATGCATGATTAGACATGCATCACCTCATTTTAAGCAAAATTATGCTTTTGTTACGTTAGCAGCTTGAGGTCCACGGTTACCTTCAACGATTTCGAAAGTTACGTCTTGACCTTCTTCTAAAGTTTTGAAACCTTCAGTTTGAATAGCGGAGAAGTGTACGAATACATCTTGGCCTTCTGAAGATTCGATGAATCCGAAACCTTTTTCTGCATTAAACCATTTAACTTTACCTGTGTTCATTTGTGTTGCCTCCCAATAAATTGTTTTTCACTATAATGCATCATATAAACTTAAACATAAAAAAGTCGCAGCTGGCAGAAATGAGGATGAACGATCGCCTACATTTCTTTGCAGCTACGACTACTTATCCAAAAAGTATATAACGAACCTTACAGCGTTAACCTAATAATAAACGACACTCCGCTATAAGTCAATCCTTTTAAAAATCATTTTTATTTTGCTGCACTTACCTTGAATTTCAGCGACTTTTCTGCAGCCTGAACAGTATGCTTTAAAAGCATGGAAATTGTTACAGGCCCAACACCTCCAGGCACGGGAGTAATAGCAAACGCCTTTTCAAGGCAGTTGTCATATTCTGCATCCCCAATATTTCCTTTATTATATCCTGCATCAAGCACAATAGCCCCTTCTTTAATCCAATCACCCTTTATGAAGTTAGGCTTTCCAACAGCTGCTACAACAATATCAGCCTGCTGAAGAATTTGAGGCAAATTCTGCGTATAAGAATGGCATGTTGTGACTGTAGCATTTCGGTTGAGCAACAGGGCCGAGACCGGCTTGCCCAAAATTGGACTCCTTCCTACAACTACCGCATGCAGACCCTCAGCATTCAATTTATAGTAATCCATAATTTCTAAAATAGCTGCTGGTGTACAAGACGGAAAGTCACCAAATCCGAATGCTGTTTGTCCATAACCAAGGCTTGTTACACCGTCTACATCTTTTTCAATAGCAATTGCTTCAAAAGCTTTACGTTCATCGATATGTCCGGGTACGGGATGCTGCAGAAGGATTCCATGGACGGAAGGATCTTCGTTTAATTCTGCAATCTTCTCTAATAGCTCTTTCGTTGTCGTATCCTTTGACAAGTGTATGCGTTCTGATAAAATGCCAAGTTTCTCGCACGCATTCCCTTTCATCCTTACATACGTTTCCGAAGAAGAGTCATCACCAACCAAAATAGTTGCTAAGCAAGGCACGATGCCCTTCTCCTTTAAATCTGCGATTCGATTCTTTAATTGGTCTTTCACATGTTTTGCCACAACAATTCCATCAAGAATAATCTTTTTTTCCATGCATATCCCTCCTGATAGGAAAAGCACCTAGTTGGTTGACGGGCTTTTCCATTTTGTTATGAAAAAAGAGACAAGGATATCCCTTATCTCTGCCCAGACGACCGGCTATACATAGACGCAGCTCCCCAGCGGTTCATTCCGCATTGTCGTCAGTCACTGCGATTTTTGATTAACTATTCTAATGTGGACATCATACCATAAAAACACAAATAATAAAACATAATTCTTTTAAAATGTTCGTGTTTTTTACAAAAATAAAAAAAGGACAGCTAGCACTGTCCTTGTAAGTGATATATTTGAGTTTAATTAATTATTACCTAAAACAATGAAAGCCCTGCCTCTCTTCCATCCTTACGGCTCCTAGACCGCGCCAGTGGGAATCAGGTAGGTCGGAATCATTTCCGACTTAGATGCTCTCTGAGATTTTAATATTAATTGGTAAGAAACTTACTGAAGTAAAAAACGGAGAAGTGTCTGGTTTATAGAAGATGATTAAGAAGAAATTCAGCATTAAGCTGTCCACACTAATTATTTCTTAATTACAAACACATGCTTACTCTTTCAAAATCCTAAGAGCATGAACATAATAAAAAGCCGCATTTCCACTAGTAAAGAGGCTCGGCTGCCGAGCATTCCATGTGGACTTAACGACTTAAACAATATACCTCAAATACTTCATAAACCATATTACCTTATCTGCGATAAACTGTCAAGAAAAAAACTTGTCACCGTTTATTAACCTTCTCCTTTGTATTCAGTTACACCAAAATAATCACTTGTATCTTTATAGTCATTATAATCAATATCCAGATCATGAAAATATCGATGCAGCTTAATTAGAACATCCTTATCTTTATCGCCTGATTGCACAGTTTCCGCCAGATTTGTTATTGAGCCCAGGTCCTGCTGCAGACCCTCATTCTCTGATGATATTTTATTAAGCGAGTTTACAATTGCCTCAGCCTGTTTCCTTTGTTTCGGCCAGCTGATTTTGCGGTCTCTTCCCCATCCCAGTGTTTCATTATAAAAAGTATGATTGGAGGCAATGAAGTCTCCTAAATCATCGTACATTAATCCTTGCTCGGATGTCTCGGCACTTGCTGAGGTTTCTTTAACATTCGGGTCATCCTTATTTATAAAGACAAGGACACTATACGCTATTGCAATTGATATAACCATGCCCAGAATGGAAAGAGCTGTGTTTAATTTTTTGTTTTTTAGCAACTTGGAATCCTCCATTTGATTTGGTTTAAAGAAAGCTGAAACGAAATGATTTATGATCGTATAATTTTCAAAAGAAACTTTCCCTGAATGCAAATGTTTTCCATCTTAATACATTCTATGTGAAATCCCCAATCCCCTTCTGCACCACATAAAAAAGCTTCTAACACTAGGTGTCAAAAGCTATTTCTGATTTCTCTGAGCGAGGAAAACCTCCATAAAATCAATAACAAAACGTTCTAGGTCAAGCTCATTGCTGTATTATCAAGTGTTCCCGGCGGATCATCTTCGGCCTTCGGCCTAAACTCAGCGATACTTTTTCCCTTTGCTTTGGCAAACTGTTCTATTCTCACTCTCCGTTTTCTATTTAGTATATAGTACGCCTCTGGAATGTCCCTTTTGTTTATGAAATCCCCTTTCAATAAAAAAAACTCCCCAGTTGGAGAGTTTTAGTCCTGGTCAGCCGGCTTTACCGCAAAACTGAGTTCCTGATTCAGCTGGTGTTCAAAATTACTTCTTGCGGCTGTATCCCATTTAAATACCTCAGCCATATATGAAATTACTGGCTTTTGATAAGTTCTTACCGTGTCAATATCAAAAAGAAGTGCTCCTGTTCTGCGATTAAAAAAGTCTACAGGGGTGGCAGCCAGTTCATGTTCAATTGCATATTTCAGCTTTGCCCATAATACAATCGGCAGACCAAAATTTTCTGCTTCACTCCTATCCGTTGCAATCATATTAAAAATGACTCCAACATTAGAACCATACATTTTAACAAGGTGTTTGGACTGTTCTGCTGATAAACCAATACTTGTTCCTTTTTCAGTATGGGACCCGATAAATTCCTGGAATTTGGATGCCCCTCCTACACTCCCTCCTGAAATAGGCAATGTCTTTGTAATGCTCTCGCTGAATATCGCATTTGATTCCTGTTTGAATTTTTCAGCCAGCAAATCAACAATGGTTTCGGCCATTTTCCGGTAACCTGTCAGTTTCCCGCCTGCAATTGTAAGCAAACCTGTATCTGACTCCCAAATTTCATCCTTACGTGATATTTCCGAAGGGTCTTTTCCTTCTTCCCAAATTAACGGCCGAACACCAGCCCAGCTTGATTCAATATCATTCTCCGAAATTTTTACAGAAGGGAACATAAAGTTAATGGCGTTTATGATGTAAGTTCTGTCACTTGCAGTCATTTTTGGATTAACAGGATCTGAATCATAGAAAGTATCTGTTGTCCCCACATATGTTTTGCCGTCTCTAGGTATGGCAAATACCATTCTTTTATCAGGTGTATCAAAGTAAACAGCCTGTTTTAATGGAAACTTCGATTGGTCTATTACCAAATGGACGCCTTTAGTCAGACGCAGAGTCTTTCCTTTCTTTGACCCGTCTTTCTCGCGGATGGAATCAACCCATGGACCTGCTGCGTTGATGACTTTTTTTGCACTAATTTCATGGACTTTGCCTGTTAGCTGATCTGCAGCAGCAGCTCCGCATACATTTCCCTGTTCATCATATATAAGCTTTTCAACCTTTAAATAGTTAACAGCCATTGCGCCTTTATCTGCTGCAGCTTTCATTACCTCTATTGTCAGCCTGGCATCATCTGTGCGATATTCCACATAATATCCTCCGCCTTTTAGTCCATCTTTTTTTACAAGCGGCTCTTTTGATATTGTTTCCTGGGCAGTGAGCATACTTCTGCGTTCAGACTTTCTGACGCCCGCAAGAAAGTCGTAAACTCTAAGACCGATTGAAGTGCTGAACTTTCCGAACGTACCTCCTTTATGCATTGGAAGCAGCATCCACTCTGGTGTTGTCACATGAGGACCATTTTCATATACGATAGCCCGCTCCTTGCCGACTTCCGCTACCATTTTCACCTCGAATTGTTTAAGATATCTTAATCCGCCGTGAACTAGTTTTGTTGAACGGCTGGAAGTTCCGGCTGCAAAATCCTGCATTTCGACCAGCGCTGTTTTCATTCCTCTCGCTGCAGCATCAAGAGCAATTCCTGCACCTGTAATGCCGCCGCCAATGATCAAAACATCAAATTTGTCCGTTGTCAGTGTATTTATCATTTCAGTACGATTTAAGTTAGAAAATGTCATTGTTGTCTCCTCCTTATTGAAAAGGCTAGTTTGCAGTTAACTACCCTTTTTAGCAGGGCAATAAAAAAAGACCACAAAATGCATTATCGATTATCCGATAATGATTTTGTGGTCTCTCCCCATCTCCTGCCGAACTATTAACTTAATCTTATTATACCATGAATGATTTAATTTGTGTACCAAAACTCTTACATATTTGCTTTTGATTATTTAAAAGCAATTGCTGCCTTTACAGCCTTTGTCCATCCTTGGTAAAGTTCTGCACGGACTTCTTCTTTCATCGATGGATGATATGATTGGTCTAATGCCCACTGTTCAGCAATTTCATCCTGTGATTTCCAGAAACCGACGGCCAATCCAGCAAGGTAAGCTGCCCCAAGCGCGGTAGTTTCATTAATTGTCGGCCTTTCTACCGGCACATTTAAAATATCAGACTGGAACTCCATCAAGAAGTTATTTTTCACTGCACCTCCATCTACTCTAAGCGTTTTAAGCTCAATGCCTGAGTCCGCTTCCATAGCAGATAGAACATCCTTTGTCTGATAAGCCAGTGACTCAAGTGTTGCACGGATAAAATGCTCTTTGGACGTTCCCCGTGTCACTCCGAATACTGCTCCTCTTACATCACTGTCCCAATATGGTGTCCCCAAACCTACAAAAGCCGGAACTAAATAAACTCCATCTGTCGAGTCCACTTTTTTTGCATAGCTTTCGCTGTCCTTTGCATCCTTGAGCATCCTCATTCCATCACGTAGCCATTGTATGGCAGAGCCCGCAACAAAAATGCTGCCCTCCAATGCATATTCAATTTTCCCCTCAAGTCCCCAGGCAATTGTGGTTAGAAGCCCATGGTCAGATTTCACGGCTTTTTCCCCTGTATTCATAAGCATGAAACAGCCGGTACCGTAAGTGTTCTTAGCCATTCCTTTCTCAAAGCATGCTTGTCCAAACAGCGCAGCCTGCTGATCACCCGCCGCCCCAGCGATAGGAACTTCCTTTCCGAAAAAGTGATAGTCAATTGTCTTAGCATACACTTCAGAAGATGGCTTCACTTCGGGCAGCATCGTTTCCGGAACTCCAAGAATGTTAAGCAGTTCTTCATCCCATTTAAGTTCGTGAATATTAAACATTAATGTACGGGACGCATTCGAGTAATCGGTCACATGCGCTTTTCCTCCAGATAGCTTCCAGATTAGCCATGTATCGATAGTTCCAAATAATAATTTGCCATGTTGGGCTTTTTCCCTTGCCCCTTCCACATGATCCAGTATCCACTTAACTTTTGTTCCTGAGAAGTATGCATCTATTAATAGGCCGGTCTTTTCTCTGAATAGATCGTTATAGCCTTTTTCCTTCAATTCATCGCAAATTTCGCTTGTCTGCCTTGATTGCCAGACAATTGCATTGTAAACCGGGACACCTGTTTCTTTATCCCAAACAACTGTTGTTTCCCGCTGATTTGTAATGCCAATCCCGGCAATTTGCTCAGGTTTAATCCCGGATTCCGAAAAAACACCTGCAATAACCGATAAAATTGAACCCCAGATTTCATTAGCGTTATGTTCCACCCAGCCCGGCTTTGGAAAATGCTGCGTGAACTCTTTTTGTGCTGTGTGGACAATTTCCCCTTTTTTATTAAACAGGATAGCACGCGAACTTGTAGTTCCCTGATCTAATGATAAAATGTATTTTTCCATAGTTGACTCCTCCCAATCTTGTTCATTATCTTTTTTTATGCTGCCACTTTTGAAGAATCGACCTCTCCCGGCTGTTTTTTGCCAAAAATATATGAAAGAATTAATACTATTATATTAACACCCAGCACTGCCCATAACATACCTGAACTTTCCCCATCAAACATCACTTGATAGAACGCAGAACCCATTAGACCACCGAGGATTGGCCCAACTACAGGAATCCATGCATACCCCCAATTCGATTTCCCTTTTCCTGCGATGGGAAGCAGAAAATGAGCAATGCGCGGTCCCAGGTCACGAGCCGGATTTATCGCATAGCCGGTTGTCCCGCCAAGCGACATTCCGATTACGACGATCAGGAGGCCAACAGCAATTGGATTTAATCCTTCTGTAAATTTGTTTGCTCCAATAAACATCAATCCCAATACAAGTATAAACGTCCCAATCATTTCGCTTAATAGATTTGAAAATGTGTGGGGTATCGCAGGGCTTGTTGAGAAAACAGAAAGCTTTCCACCCTGGTCTTCTGTTTCTTTCCAATGCGGCAGATAGTGCAGGAATACGATAACCCCTCCCAAAAAGCCTCCCAGTACTTGTGCCAGAATATAGCCAGGCACGTCTGCCCATGGGAAATCTCCGCTAAGCGCAAATCCGATTGTTACAGCAGGATTCAAGTGCGCCCCGCTAATCGATCCTACAGCAAAAACCCCCATTGTAACTGCAAGTCCCCAGGCAATCGTGATGACTATCCACCCTCCATTAGAAGAGAAGGTCTTTTTTAAATTTGCTCCGGCAACAACGCCTCCTCCAAATACTATCAAGATCATCGTTCCAATCATTTCTCCCGTAAAAGCAGACATTTGAAAATCCCCTTTCCCTTAGACTGTGCGGAAATAAAAAAGGAGATCCACGACAGATTAAGCCATATAAGGCTAAACTGTGTGAATCTCCTAATCTCCGACACATAAATTAACTTGTTAAACCGAGTATACAAGTCTATGAAAACGTTGTCAAACGTTTCTTGAAAGTTATCATGAAAACCTTTCCCATAACTCAATTTTCGACGTTGTAATGGCAACTGCTCCTGCATCAAGCGCATTCTTCACTTCTTCTTCTGAACGGATTAGCCCTCCTGCAAATATTGGGGTATTTAAGCGTTCATTCACCTCTTTTATCATCCATGGCATAGCTCCCGGCAATACCTCTATATAGTCCGGTTTAGTCTTCTCGATTAATTTATAGCTCTTTTCGAGTGCGTGCGAATCGATCAGGAATATTCTCTGAACAGCAATCACTCCCTTTTGCTTTGCTTTCAGGATGACGCTGGACTTCGTAGAAATTAATCCGTATGGCTTAAATTCCTGGCAGATATATTCAGTTGCGTGGTCATCGCTTTTCAAGCCATGAATCAGATCAACATGATAAATCATTTTTTTGTTATGTGCTTTTGCCATCTGTGATACATTTTTCAGCTGTGAAATGTGCATATCGAGAAATACGCCAATTTCATAGGGACTTTCCAGGAACTTTTCAAATTCTTTCATGTTCGAAGATGCGGGCAAAATACTTTGATTCATTCTTTCCACTCCTGTTTCTGTTATTTCCCTATGTTATAAAGAATGCGCGCATTTCTCAATACCCTTTATACATTTTTACGGTACTCATAATAGCGGAATCCTATTATCATTATTGTGAGCCATGCACCTCCGGCAGCAAAACCAGCAATTACATCACTTGGAAAGTGAACACCCAGATAGATGCGGCTTAATCCAATCATTATGATAAAACAGCCCAGAAGCACTGTCCATGCAGCTTTCCAGCGTTTTCTTTTTGCCAGATGGATGATCATATAGGCCAGTGAGCCATAAAAAATAAATGAGCCCATTGAATGACCGCTTGGAAAACTGAATCCCTGCTCTTCGATCAGTGGCCTGATATCCGGCCGTTCTCTTTTAAAAATCCATTTCAGCAGCATGTTAAAAAGCGCCCCCAAACCCGATGAAACAACCATGAACACTGCCAGTGACTTCTTTTTAAAAATAATCAAAAGAACAGCAGCCGCCACTACAGCAAAAGCCAGCCACTTAACCGACCCCAAAAAAGTAACCACATTTACAAACTCCGTCAGCCTGGGAGAGATAAAAGCCTGAACATACTCAATCACAGTTTCATCGAAACGAATTAGCTCATTTCCCTTCAATTTGTCCACTATTTCAATAAACAGAAATAAAAACCCGCCAAGAATTGCAGCAGCCAATGCTAAGTAGATTATTTTTCTTGAAGTTAAACTATTCCAGTTCATTAATCCAAATCCTTTTTAATTTTAGGGTTACCACAAACTCTTATAAAAGGAACATTTATTTTGAAATTTTGCTGAAAACTTTTGAGGGTCTTCTAAAAAAACCGAGTTTGCATAAGCAAAATCGGCATAATATTTAAAAAAATCTGCAGTTCGATTTTTTATTAAGCTTGCTTTTTAGCTTTTGTTTTTGTTGAAGCACGTTTCTTTTTAGCCGGCGGTTTTTTCTTTGTTTCCGTTCCTGCAGTTCCAGCAGGCTTGGTTTTATCAATGGACGCCTGCAGGGCAGCCATAAGATCGGTAACATTGGCTGCAGGCTCTTTTTCAACGGGTGTAACAATATCTTTGCCAGTCCGTTTTGCTTCTATTAACTCTAAAAGAGCTGTACGGTAATCGTCAGTATATTTATCTGGATTGAATTCAGTCGTTAACTGATCAATCAGCATGATGGCAGTATCGATTTCTTTATCAGTCACTTTGTCCTCTGCAGGCACATTTGGAACGTCAGCAGCCTGCCGTACTTCATCAGGGTAATGAATAGTCTCCATAATTAGGGTATTTTCATACACCCGAACAACTGCCAGCTGTTCTTTTGACCGAATAATGATTTTCGCTAAACCAACCTTTTCTGATGTTTCCAGCGCTTTTCTTAAGAGAGAATATGCCTTCCCTCCTCCATCCCCGGGAGACATATAATACGAACGATTAAAATAAATCGGATCAATCTCCTGAATTTTTACAAAATCCATAATCTCGACAGCTTTATCCTCATTTTCCTGTTTCAGCTTTTCTAAATCCTCATCCTCTAAAACCACAAACTTTCCCTTTGAGTATTCATAAGCTTTAACAATATCTTCATTTTTGATTTCGACTTCACAAACAGGGCATGTCTTCTCATATTTGATTGGCGAATGGCATTCTTTATGAAGATTTCTCAGCTTAATATCCTTATCTTCTGTTGCTGAATGCAGCTTAATCGGTATATTCACCAGCCCAAAACTGATGCTTCCTTTCCACATTGTATGCATAGTTAAACTCCCATTCTTATTAGATATAGTACTCATAATTTGTGTATTAACAAATTTGGACATACGCTAAAAGAATTGGTAACAGAGTAGGTTTCGCGGTAATGGCCAAACTATAATGACGATTTTAAAGGAGGCCAAATTCAATGAGACCTATGCTTCCTACATTAACTTTCGAAGTTCCGGAAGGTAAGGAATGGCTGTTTGAAGCAAAGTATGATGGTTTTAGGGCAATCCTGCACTGGGACAAGGAACCTAGTCTGACTAGCAGGAACGATAAACCTTTATTAAATCTTTTCCCTGAAATTAACGCTTTTTTGGAACAAAATAAAGATAAGTTCGATCCGTACCTTCCACTCACATTAGATGGAGAATTAGTCTTTTTGGAAAATGCCTATAAAGCACATTTTGGGTCCATTCAGGTCAGAGGCAGAATGAGATCTGAACATAAAATTCTTGAAAAAGCAAAGACTGCCCCCTGCTGTCTTCTTATTTTTGATGTCTTGATGATAAAAGGCAAAAAAATTGCCCATCAAGAGTACTATTCCAGAAAAGCGGAGCTGGAAGCTTTGTTTAAAGATTGTGATATGCCTTTAAAACCTGATGAGAAGGATTCAAGACTGATGCAATTAATCCCTTCATACCACAGCTTTAATGAACTGTGGGAAAAAATCGTCCTTCATGACGGAGAAGGAATTGTGGCAAAGCAGATCAAGAATAAATGGGAAGAAGGAAAGAGATCACCTTTATGGCTAAAATTCAAGAACTGGAAATACGTTTCCTGCTTTATCACTGCTTATGAAAAATCAAATGGCTACTTTTATGCTGGCGTATTTCAGGGTGATAAAGTTGTTACGATCGGACAGTTCCTTTTTGGATTAAAGCCAGACGAAAAACAAGCCTTATTCCAAATAATCAAAGATAATAAAGCAGATGAAGACAGCCAATTCATACATGTAGAACCGGCCATATGCGTGGATGTAAAATATCTGGAGATTTATGAAGAACAGATGCGGGAACCCCACTTTCATCAGTTTCGTTTTGATATTAAGCCTGATGTATGCACATATGTTAAATTTATACAGCAGCAGAAAAACCTGCCGCCCGAGCTAGAAATCACTCATCCTGAAAAGCCGTTATGGGAAATCCCGGCTATTCAAAAGATTGATTATATTCACTTCTTGCGGGAGATTGCACCATATTTGCTTCCTTTTCTGAAAGACAGACTTTTAACTGTAATCAGGTATCCTCACGGAATTTTTGCAGAGCCATTTTACCAGAAAAATTGCCCGGATTACGCACCTGGTTTTGTAGAAACGGAAATGTCTGAAGGCATCAACTATATCGTATGCAATAATTTACAAACGCTGCTATGGCTTGGAAACCAGCTTGCATTCGAATATCATATCCCATTTAAGACCATTTACAGCAATGGACCAAGCGAAATAGTATTTGATTTGGACCCGCCTTCGCGCGACGCTTTTCATCTTGCCATAAAAGCGGCTATTTTCATTAAAGAGGTGCTTGATCAGCTGAAATTAATCAGCTTCGTAAAAACATCCGGCAATAAGGGGCTGCAAATTTATATCCCTTTGCCGGAAAATACGTATAGCTTTGATGATACTCGGCTATTTACAGAGTTTATTGCCCAGTATCTCCTAAACAAAGACCCCGATTCTTTCACAACAGAAAGATTAAAGAAAAACCGTGGCGGCAGGCTTTATGTGGATTATATCCAGCATGCAGAAGGCAAGACAATCATTGCTCCTTATTCACCTAGAGGAAATAAGGCAGCGACTGTTGCAGCTCCATTGTTTTGGGAGGAAGTTAATGATAAATTAACAATGCAACACTTTCAGATAACCAATCTTATAAAACGGATAAACAGCGATGGAGATCCATTCAGTTCGTATTTTCAAACAAAGGACATTCAGCCCTTTTATCCGGTGCTCGATTTCTTAAAGCAGCAAAACAAAAAAGGATAAGGCCAGTGCCTTATCCCATCCAATCTTTAAGTACCTCTTGGGCATATTCCTGAAGTTTGGCATACTGCTTGATTTCTCCTGTAAATTCCTCTTTCTGTGACAGTGAAAACTTTTCTGGATTTTCCATGCTGATTTCCGCTTGGCACCTGTAGACATAACTGGCATTCCCAATTAAATCAATGAACTGCCGGCCATTCTTCTCATGAACTACACAGCGCACTTTTCCGCCATTATTATAAACTTCAACAGGCATTCCGATTTCATTCAAGCCGTTCATGCAAGTGACAAGTGTTGAAGCGGACATGGCTGTACCGCAAGCATTGGTAAACCCTACTCCCCGCTCATATGTCCGGACATAAATATGCCCTTTTTTTAATGTCTTTACAAAGCTGACATTTACCCCATCTGGAAAGAATTCATTCGGCCCGTTCAAATATTCACTGATGTTTTTTTGGAGATCCGATGAAATATGCTCATTCTCTACAATTGAGATAAAATGGGGATTAGGGACAGCTAAAGCTGTAAAAGCAAGTTCCTCTGTAATTTTGCTGACTTTTTCATTAATCAGGGTTTCTTTATCAAGAATCAAAGGAAGGTCATTCAAATTAAATGAAACAGGTGATATTTCAACTAGATAAGTTGGAATATCCTCAAAAATGCCCTCTTGCTTTTTCACCTGTAAATCTGCTTTCATGGTTTCAATGATGGCTTCTTTTAAGCCAAGAAGTTCACATACATAACGGGCAACGCAGCGCAAGCCATTTCCGCACATTGAGGCTTCTGATCCATCCGGATTGAAAACACGCATCCTTGCATCTGCTTTTTCGCTTTTTAATACAAAAAGAATTCCATCTGCGCCAAGTTCAGTGCTGCGGTCACATAATGCTTTGGCAAGCTCAGCACGGTCATTTTCTGTGAAATTATACGTATTGGAAATTTCATCTATAATAAAGAAATCATTTCCCGATCCATGGCATTTCAATAGTTCAATGTTCAAAGTAATACCTCCAAACCATTTGTAACTCAACTTATAGATAAGAGTGCCATAAAAGCTTTTATTATTCAATAATTGTTTTCTATATTATATTATTAACTTATCAGTTAAACTGATAAGTTCCGCCATTTAGGGAAGTGACCGTCATTAATACCGAACTTTATACATTTAAATTTTTCATTCAGCGGATTGAAGAGTCTGGCAGCGTTATTAATGAAAAAACCGCCTTTGTAGAAACAACGGCATTTTTTAATAAAACGATTTGTTATGAAGGGATTATCCGAGTACGTTTTAATGACTATGGGATTTTCCCCTTTCCTGAGGACCTTTCCCGTGCAGACATTCCGGTGTCTGTTAAAAGGAAGATGGCAGCAGAGATGAAAAGATATATTAAGCCGCAGAAAAAATTCCTATAAAAACACTGCGGCTTACATATAGCCCAAAAACACCATGTTACTATAGACCTATATTAGCTCAAGCAAGTTATAACGCGTGTCGAAACTTGTTGAAATAAAAGAAATTTTTATTTTTTATGTAAAATTCGCCATGTTTCCTTATATATTCCACGGTTTTTACAAAAAATAGAAAAAGGATGCCCAAAAGAGCATCCTTACATCTATATTAACTAATAACATGAAAGACAAAGTTGAATAAAAACAGAGCAGCTATAACATATAAGGCAAATGAAACTTCTTTTGCTTTACCAATCGAAATTTTTAAGATTGGATAAAGAATGAAACCAATTGCAATACCGTCCGCAATACTATAGGTGAATGGGATCATGGCAATGATAAAGATAGCAGGAAAACTTTCACTCATATCCTTTAAATCAAGATTGCGGATGTTTTGAAGCATGAGACCGCCAATAATGATTAGAATAGGGGCGATTGCGCTGTTTGGAATCAGTTTAATGACAGGAATAAAGAATGCTGAAAGCATAAACAGCAATCCAGTTGTAACTGCTGTCAATCCTGTACGTCCGCCTGCAGCCATACTCGCCGCACTTTCAACCGTTGATACAGTTGGGCTTGTCCCAAAAATACCTGACAATAATGCAGAAACCGAATTTGCCTGAAAAGCACGCTTAAACTGTTCCGGCCTATTGATAAACCCTACATGACCATGGACTAATCCGATATTTTCAAATACAAGAACCATCGTCAATGAAAATATGGCAATCCAAAAAGTGACGGATAGCAAATTATCAAATGACATTGCCCCAAATACTTCCATATAATCCGAAAGCGAGAATGCCTTTTCGTCCGTATTCTGCACATCAATCAGGCCAAAAGCCCATGCTATAAGCGACCCTGCTACAACAGTAATCAGAAAGTTGCCGGGCACATTGCGCATGAATAATATGATGGCAAGCAGGAACGTTAAAATGGTTGCAAGCACTTGAGGGTCTCCTAGCTGACCAAGAGCAATAATGGAGTTTGTCCCTTTTTCAACGATTCCGCCTTTCTCAAGTCCGATGAGCATCAGGAAAAGTCCAAGTCCCACTGTAATCGCTTCTTTAAGTGATTGCGGAATCGACTCACTCAATGTCTTTGCGAAACGTGAAAAGGCCACGAACACAAAGATGAGGCCAGAAATAAAGACAACAGCCAATGCTTCCTGCCATGATAAGCCCATTGATTGGACCATTGTATATGAAAACAGTGCATTAATTCCCATTCCAGGCACAAGGAGAATTGGAACATTTGCCCAGAATCCCATAATCAAACAGCCGACAACCGATGTTATAATGGTCGCAAAAATCGCTGCTTCCAATGGTATTCCTGCTTCAGAAAGAATAAGAGAGTTGACTGCGATAATATAAACAATCGTAAAAAAGCCGATTGTCCCAGCCATAATCTCCCTTTTTACAGTTGTTCCATTCGAATCAAGCTGAAAAAGCCGGTTAAACCACTTATTCATATAAACTACCTATCTATTTAATTAGCCCTCTCCCTACCCGCTCTCCCCGCAAATACATCCCTCATATATTAGGTCAGTAAAATATTACAGGTGAGCCACAAGCAGTATTTTATCAAAAAATAATCAATCTGCCAATAGAAAGGTCAGACGTCTGCTCAGATATTTTCAAAAAAAATCGGCAGGGAAATTCCCGCCGATTTTGATTAACACTGCAACAGGGCGAGACAATTCCCCCTGGAAGCATTGAAATGTGGAACATTATTCACCTTCGGATAATTGTCTATACAAATTGCCCATTTCAATAGCTCCAACAGCTGCTTCCCAGCCTTTGTTTCCTGCTTTTGTGCCTGCACGCTCAATTGCCTGTTCAATGGTGTCAGTAGTAAGAACACCGAAAATAACAGGGACACCGCTTTGCAGCGCTGTTGCCGAAACCCCCTTTGCCACTTCGCCGCTGACATAATCAAAATGCGGAGTTGCTCCGCGGATCACTGTACCAAGTGTAATGACAGCATCATATTTTCCGGATTGGGATAGCTTTTTAGCTGCCAGAGGGATTTCGAATGCTCCCGGAACCCACACAACTGTAACGTCTTCTTCATTTACTCCGTGGCGCTTAAGTGCATCTTCTGCTCCACTTAATAGCTTGCCAGTAATAAATTCATTAAAACGTGACACTACAATCGCCATTTTTAATCCTGTTCCTACTAAATGTCCTTCGATTACCTTTTTCATCTTTAATCGCTCCTTAAAATTGTAATAAATGGCCAAGTTTTGTTTTCTTTGTTTTTAAGTAATTTTCATTTTCTGATTTGGCAGGCATTTGTAGAGGAACCCGCTCCGCCACTTCAAGCCCGTAGCCGCCAAGACCTGCAATTTTGCGAGGATTATTGGTTAGCAGGCGCATTTTTTTAACTCCCAGATCCCTTAGAATTTGTGCACCTACCCCATAGTCGCGAAGATCATCCTTAAATCCAAGCTTATGATTTGCTTCAACGGTATCGTACCCTTCTTCCTGCAGTTTATAGGCTTTCAATTTATTGATCAGGCCTATGCCGCGCCCTTCCTGCCTCATATATAGAAGGATTCCCCTTCCTTCCTTCTCAATTTGTGTTAATGCCGCTTCAAGCTGTGGTCCGCAATCACAGCGGTTAGATCCGAATACATCCCCTGTGAGACACTCCGAATGAACACGAAGCAATACCGGTTCATTCTCATCGATTTCTCCCTTAACAAGGGCAACATGGTCTTTTCCGTCTACAGTGTTTGTATAGCCTACTGCTCGAAAATCACCAAATTCTGTAGGAAGCTGAATCTCCACTTCCCTTTTTACAATGGAGTCATGTTTCAATCGATACTCTATCAATTGCTGAATGGTGATCATTCTTAAATCAAACTTTTCAGCCACTTTTTCCAGATCATCCACGCGAGCCATCGTTCCATCATCTTTCATGATTTCACAGATAATCCCGGCTGGCTTTGCACCCGCAAGGCGCGCAAGGTCGACGGCAGCCTCTGTATGGCCTGCCCGTCTTAAGACTCCGCCTTTTTTGGCCACTAGCGGAAAAACATGCCCCGGCCGGGAAAAGTCAGAAGGCTTAACGTCATCTTCGAGCATTTCCTTTATCGTGAAGGCACGCTCAAACGCACTGATGCCTGTAGTAGTTTTCACATGGTCAATACTGATTGTGAAAGCTGTTCCATGGCTGTCCGTGTTTACTTCTGCCATCGGATTCAGTTCCAATTTTTCAGCCAGCTCCCCGGTAATAGGGGTACAAATGAGGCCTCTGCCTTCCTTGGCCATAAAGTTAATTGTATCCGGTTTCGCATATTCCGCGATTGCCAGAAAATCACCTTCATTTTCCCTGTCTTCATCATCACATACAATGATGACTTTTCCTGCTTTTAAATCTTCCAATGCCTCGTTTATTTCACTGAACATGTTTAATTGCCCCCTCCTTTTGCTAATTATAAGAAGCCGTTCTCCCTAAGGAATCGCTCTGATATACCTTCTTTAGGCGAAGCGGTTTCCTGCTGCCTATTTATGAAGGAATATAGGTATTTGGCAAGCATATCAAACTCGAGATTAACAATGGCTCCCACAGTTTTGAAGCCGAGTACCGTTTCACTTGCTGTGTGGGGAATGATTGAGACAGTAACGGTATTGTCTTCATTGCCGAAAACAGTCAGGGAAATTCCATCCACCGCGATTGATCCTTTCATGATAAGCAAATGGCTTAATGCAGTCGGTACAGATATTTGTATATAAATTGCATTTTCACTCTCTGTTTTTTTTAAGATCTGACCTGTTCCATCAACATGGCCTGTCACAAAATGCCCTCCAAAGCGTCCATTTGCCGACATCGCCCTCTCCAGATTGACTCTTGTTCGTTCTTTAATGGCAGAAAGCGAAGTACTTTTGAATGTTTCAGGCATGACATCTGCTGAAAATTCATTTTTTGCAAATTCAGTAACTGTAAGGCATACGCCATTTACCGAAATGCTGTCCCCCAGTTGAACATCTGATAAAACTTTGGAGGCCTGAATCTTCAGTTTCATTGCCTTGCCTTGCTGAACTACTTTTTTTACTATTCCCAGTTCCTCAATAATTCCAGTAAACATTATTGCTTGGCCTCCCTCAGCGGTTTTGCGGTAATTCTAAGGTCGCCGCCAATCCTTTCAATCTCTGTGAATTCCAGTACAGGAGCGTCTTTTACAAAATCGGCCCCTTCTCCGCCAATAAATGGAATCGCCTTATTGCCTCCAATTATCTTGGGAGCCATATAAAGGATAATCTGCTGAAAGAATCCGCTTTTTATAAATGAAGCATGGATCTTTGATCCGCCTTCAACAAATAAACTCATGATGTTTCTTTCACCTAAATTTTTTAATACTTCTTTAATCGGCACCTCATTAGCAGGAAAAGAAAAAACTTCCACATCATACTTCTTAATTTCTTCTGCCTTTGACAGATCTATTTCGCAGCCGGTAAAAATTATGGTCTTAACAGACTGATCTCGGATAACATTTGCATCAGCCGGAATTCTCAGATTTGTATCTAATACAACTCGAATGGGATTTTTTCCGCCTTGGGGCAGCCTGGCGGTTAAAAGAGGATTATCGTGAATGATAGTATTTACGCCTGTAAGTATTGCGTCATGTTCATGCCGTAGCCGATGTACATCCTGCCTGGATTCTGGAGAGGTAATCCATTTGCTGTCACCGGTTTTTGCAGCTGTTTTCCCATCAAACGATGAGGCTGCTTTAATGGTTACATATGGTGTCTTTGTTTTAATAAAATGGAAAAATGGTTCATTTAGGGTATCTGCTTCAACCTTCAATAAGCCGGTCACAACTTCAATTCCAGCATCCTGCATCCTGGCAATTCCTTTACCGGAAACAAGAGGGTTCGGGTCTGCAGAAGCAATAAAAACCCTTTTAATTCCTGATTTAATAATTAAGTCTGCACACGGCGAAGTCCTTCCAAAATGGCTGCATGGTTCAAGCGTAACATAAATATCTGCGCCTGTTGCCTTTTCGCCAGCTGCGGCAATGGCATGAACTTCAGCATGGGGGGTTCCAGCTTTCAGGTGAGCACCCATCCCAAGAATTTCACCATTCTTAACAACAACCGCACCCACCTGGGGGTTAGGACTGGTTTGCCCTTTAGTGGCCGCTGCCAAGCTCATGGCTAACTTCATATATTCTTGATCCTTCAAAATATATAAGCCTCCTTCCCTAACTATTTCTCCAAATTAAGTATGAAACGGCAAAACCCCGCACACCAACTAGGTGATACGGGGCAAAATCACATGACCAAATAAGCGTTTAAAAAAGATTTTTTTGAACGCGGCACTATAATCATTCCTTCTCCCATCCAGACTTTCACTGTCGGCTTTGGAGTTTCACCAAATCCACCGTTTTCAAAAAATGAAACCGGGTCACGGACTAAGAGGGCACACCCTCATCACCGCCGGTTGGGAATTTCACCCTGCCCCGAAGGAAATCCTATTCTATTATAAGAATCTTAACATGAAAAGTTGGAATATACAAAGAGATTTGATTGTGAAAGAATTGAAACCTTTGCTTTAAACACCCGTATAATTCATTATAGAAGAAAAGAGAGGACTTTAAATATGATTGAACCAAGAGAACATCTAATAAATGAGTTAAAGAAATGTGAAGAGTGGGAAAAAGATCAAGGTGATTTATGGTTTTGGGAGAAGCTGGGGAGACTTCCTTTTAAACTTATTGATAGATTCACACCGGAGTTCATACAAAAAAAGGTTGGCGTGATTCTTGATGAGCTTGGCACATACATTCAATCAGGAGGAAGATATTTAAGTTCTGCAGCGTCGTTAAAGAATTATTATCCAGAACAAAATATTCATACCTTACAGGATGTAGAGGCGCTGCCTATCTCAAAGATGAATGAAGCGGCCGAAAAGCTAAGCTCAAACCGTAAAAGAACCGCTGCATTGCAAGGTGCGAGTACTGGGATCGGAGGGATTTTCACCCTGACCATTGATATCCCGCTTCTCCTAGGCATTCAGCTAAAAACCCTGCAGGATATTGCGATTTGCTATGGCTACGATCCTGCTGATAAAAATGAAAGAATGTTCATCGTAAAAGTTCTGCAATTTGTTTCCAGTGACATTGTAGGAAAGAAAGCCATTTTGCAGCAGCTTTCCATGTTTGGTTCTAAAGAAGAAGGACCAAAAAGGGAAGTCGTGTCTGAGCTTCAAGGATGGAAAGAGATTGTGTTTTCCTACAGGGACCAAATTGGATGGAAAAAACTTTTCCAAATGATTCCCATAGCCGGACTTCTGTTTGGGGCTTTCATTAATCGCTCAGCTGTTAATGATATTGCCGAAGCAGGAATAATGTTTTACCGTAAAAGAGTAATCATTAATCGTCTGCACCAGAATATGATCACAGAAATAAAACCGGAGAGCTAAATACGCTCTCCGGTTTTATTTATGGAAGTTTTTTGATCTCCTTCTCCATATACTCTTCATTTAAGGCTCCCAAAACTTTTTCTCTAATAACTCCATCCGAGTCAATAAAATAGCTGGTAGGATAGGCCATAATATTATAGTCAGCACCAACAGCGCCTTTTACATCCATGGGAATTGAAAAAGTCAGCCCCAGCTCTTTTACGAATTTCTCAGCATCTCCACTATTCTTTTCTGTGTTTGTGAGATTAACGGCAAGAATATCGAAATTTTCATCTTTATACTTGTTAAACAGCTTTTCCATATGCGGCATTTCTGCTCGGCATGGAGGACACCAGCTTGCCCAGAAATTTAAAAGTACTGCCTTCCCCCTGTAGTCGCTGAGTTTAACTGTATCTCCTTCCATGTCTGTCAGTTCAAAATCAGGAGCAAGATTTCCTTTCTCCAGACCAACAGGCAAATTCTCGGGATCTTCAATTTTATCATACTTCTGCATTTGTCCAGCTTGCTCTACTACACCTTTTTCCTTAAGAATTGTTTTGTCAACAATAAACAGCAAAAGAACAATAATTGCCGCTGCGAGTAAAAACTTTTTCATTTCAACACCTCAATACTGATATGCCTATACTTTAGCTGAACTTATCATACTATATGGGGAATATAGAATCTATAATTGTGCACACTGTTTTAGTGATTACGGTAAAGAAATAAAGCAGCAAAAATGGCATAAACCCTCAGTTTATCTTTTGCAGTCAGGCTCTCATTAAAAGAAAGTATAGGTGTATTTGGGTCCTTAAACTGCTTCCCCCACTCTAGCGGCATCCACCCTTTGCGAAGTCGGGCAATTCTTTTGGATTTCTCATCCAGAACTTGAAAGTCGGTGTAGAAAAAGGTTTTAGGGATGGAATATCGTATACAGCCATTCTCATATACCAGATTGGATCCATCCTTTTTATAAATAATTGTCTCATTGCAGGAGTCATTGGCGCAGGAAATTTGGATTCCTTTTTTATGGATTAGGATTGATGCCTCAAGATTATCATTATGATCATAGATTCCTATCCTTTTTGGAAAAAAAAAGTCCAAAAAATATGGCAAGAACCATCGAAACTTCCACATTTTCATATCCCTGATTTCACCTATCTGCCTTCCTTCAGGATCAAAAATCACCATTCTCAGAGAAGGAGCCGGCATAAATGCGATAAGCACATTTGATGGGCACAACAATGACAGAAAGGCTTTTCCTTTATTATTAAATCGCCTTTCCACTATCTCGGCCGCCCTTTGTTTATTCAATAGATACATTTGATGGCAGAGAAAACTATAAATAATAAAAGGGAACAAGATAAGAATTAAATTAGTGCCCGGAGATTTGTTAATCAAAAACAATAGAAAGAAAAATGGAGGTATAAGTGCTGCAAGGCTTGCATTCAAAGAGATGTCAGCTGTTTTCCGGTAATAGTGCCCGATATCCATCAGTAAGTCTCCCCTGCTAAATTTATTTCTCTATATTCTATTAATTAGTTTTCAAAAAAATGAATTTTGGCAGGATTTTATGGAAGGTAAATATTGCTGCACCCGGGGATGATCTGTTAGTTTTGTTTGCAGCTCTTTTTATTCGCTGATTTTCTTCAAATAAAAAGACTGACGGAAAATTTCCGCCAGCTAGATTGATAGAACTATTTTAAGGCATTAACTGCATTAATTAGCCCATGGCCAGATTTTTCGTCATACCCAGGCTTGAAGATATCTTCTGATGAAGATTGAATGATGTGTTTTACTTGTGCAGGAGAGATTTGGTCTTTCCCGTGTTTTGCGATGATAACACCAGCAAGTGCCGCAACTTTCGGAGCCGCCATTGAAGTTCCGCCTTTATACCCATAGCCTCCGCCAGGGATTGTTGCTAATGCCAAATAAGTATTATCCCTGCCAGCTCCGGTATTTGGATCATAGTCTGGCCCCAAGTCTCCCCCAGGTGCCATGACATCAATCTTACCGACACCAAAATTGGAATAGAAAGCAAGATTTTTTAAAGCTCCTCCCGCAGACACACGAATCATCAATTGACTGCTGGGGCTTCTATGTGTGGCACCATTATCAGAACCTGAAAGCTGTCCCGGACTTTTTAAATCAACAGCATTATTGCCTGCTGAACCAACTACAGTAACACCTTTTTGAATCGCATATTTGATGGCTCTGTTGAACATTTGCACGTCCGCTACAGTTTCCTTTGTTGCATACTCAGGATTTTGGAACCAGTCATATCCGCCAAGAGACATGTTCACAACATCAACATTATCATCCGCAGCCGTCATTAAAGCTTCTGCGATATGGGAAGTCTCTGCTCCGCCAGTAGGGCCGAATACACGGTAAGCTGCTACCTTCAAGTCTGGTCCAACACCCATTGTTCTTCCTTTGGCTGCTATGGATCCTGCAACATGCGTTCCATGGCTGTTTTCATCCATTGGATCTGGGTAGCCAGGAACAAATGATTTACCATATGCGTAATTTTCTTTTAAATCTGGGTGGTTATAGTCAATACCTGTATCAATTACACCAACAACGATATCTTTACCGTCAGCCGGCTTTCCAGTTCCCCCAGGAATATTCCATGATGCCCCATCATTTGTTACTTGTTTGATATCCCATTGCAGAGTGTTATATAAATCCGCACTATCTAATGGAAGATCTGCTTCCACTGCAGGAGCTTCGGGATAAATGACATTTTCAGCGCCAGCAGCCGATACCAAGGAAGACTTCCTGATTTCATTTAGAAAATTAGGGTTGGCTGATGAAACTTCAACAGCTCCTAATTTGTCCAGCTTATTCTCTGCTTGTCCTCCAGCTTTTCTCAATAAATCTGTATACCCTTCAGGAAGCTTTGCTTCATCTTTAAAAACGACCAAGTATTTCTTTTCAACCGTTTGGGCTTGTCCAATGCTGACAGAACCCGCAAAAACAGCTGAGGCACATACTGCCAAGCCTAACGCACCCGTTACGATACCCTTTTTCATATTCATTTTGTATTAAGACCCCCTTATATTTTCTAATTTTTATTATATTCAAAATATAAATACCGACAATCTTTGTATTTCGACATTTTCCTTCTTCGCTCTGACGAAAAACCATTAATTAAAGCCCATTTTCTTATATAAATACTTTAAGCTTTATATCAACAGAGGTCTATTAGCCTGATTATCAGCCGAAAACTTTTTTCATTCTATTTCATCAATGTCGAAAAGACAAGACTATTTTCCTAAAAAAAAACCGTATCGTGATAGATACGGCTTAGTTAAAATTGATTGATTTTTTCAAATGATTTTCTTGCATCCTCATATCCCTGCAGATATAATTTTTCCAGTTTTTGAGGATTCCGTTCCATCCGCCCGACTGTTAATGGTTCCTGAGGCTGGACCACAAGGACTGTCCCATTCTTTTCTTCCTGCTCCACATAGCGGAGGGTCTCGTTATAAATCCGAAAACGCTCCGCAAGCGCTTTTTGCAGCCCTGTATAATGCGGGTATTTTCTTTTGACCATAAAAGCAAATTTAGATGGCTTTTTGGAATATCCCCTGTTTCTCGTCAAAATCACTATATTTTTTTTAAACCCATCTTGCTGAGCTTTCTTGATTGGTATAGGGTCGCTGATTCCGCCATCAAGTAGAAGTTTGTTATTAAAATCTACTTCTGGAGCGATAAAAGGCAAGGAACTGGAGGCTTTTAAAACCTTAAGCAAATCTTTGCCATAGTCATTTTTACTGAAATAAACCGGTTCACCAGTATGGCAATCTGTTGTTCCGATGACAAATTCAGACTGATTCTTATAGAACTCGTCATAGTGATATGGAACAAGTTTATTCGGGATATCATCAAAAATAAAATCCATCCCAAAAAACTGACGTGATTTAAAGTAATTCCGCCATGAAATATATCGGGGATCTGTTACATAGTCCATATTGACAATTCTATTCCTTCCCTTTTGCTTGGATAGGTAAGAAGCTGCATTGCAAGCACCTGCTGATACTCCAATGACATATGGGAAATAGAAGTCCTGTTCCAGAAAATATTCCAGCACCCCGGCTGTGTATACTCCCCTCATTCCTCCGCCTTCTAGCACCAGGCCCGCTTGAGTGATCACCGTTCATCTTCCTTTCATTCTTTTAAAGCTATACTAACAAAATATCAACCTTCCATATACAAATATGCCCAAAAGGGAAGAACATGCCATGAAGTCAGGCAAGTTCTCTTCTTTTAAAGATAGCAATTGATGCAAGCAGGGAAAGCGTGATCATGAATACAGAAACAATGATGCTCGGCAGCAATTCATCTGGGAAATTGCTGCCCATGATAAAAGCATTCGCATAAGCAGACAGCAACGCCGGACTCCACTCCAGCAGATGAGGGAGGGAACTGCTCAAAAGGCTTAATATGACTATGATGCCAATAGAGATAAATCCGACCGCTCCAGGCGATTTCATAAAAGTATTGAACAGTATTACTACAGTTATTATAAGTGTAAGCCAGATACCGTTAACAAAGAAGGACTGGAGAAAATCCGTAAAAGAAATAAATTTAAACAATACGCCTACATAGTACCAAGAGAGGAAATAACTTAAAAAATATGAAAACCAAATGAGAATCATAGAGCTAGCCCACTTCGCAGTTACAAACCAGGCATATGAAACAGGTTTTACCAGTATAAGCCCCGCCACACCGCTTTTCCTTTCTCCAGCAATAGTCCCCATTGTAATTAAAACAATAATAAGTACCCCAAACGTATTGAACTGGCTAAGACTGGCAGCAAGCGCTTCACCTGCAGATGGAACAGGAAGCTCGATGACTGCCCCTTCCGGCAGCCCTCCAAGAGAATCAATAATCTGAGGCATATAATATAATGTCAGCGGCTCTTTTACAGCTATCATAATAAAAGTAAGAGGCACCCATATCCATTTGAAATTTCTGGACATTTCAAGCATTTCTTTTTTAAATAAAGTCATCCATTGATTCATTTTTGCACCACCTTCATGAAGACATCCTCCAGCCTCGTTCTGCTGATTTCAAACTTAACCAGCGGCAAGTTCCGTTTCATAATCTCAGTTAAGAATAGTTCTCTAGCATATTCTATATCCTCTACCAAAAAGCTCGCATACTCTCCATCCAATTTCATTGAAGAAAAGGGCTGAAGCAGAGATAATTCTTCTGCATATTGCAGAGTATTCTCTTTAAAAGCCAAGTCAATCTTTGCCTGCTGATGTTTAGTTCTCAGGCCTGCCAATGTCCCTGATTCAACTAGTTCACCATTATGGAGAAATAATATTTCATCACAAATCTCTTCTGCATCATTTAGGATATGAGTTGAAAACAGGATAGCTGTTTCTTTTTTCAACTTATCCATCAGCTCCAGCACTTCTCTGCGTCCAAATGGGTCGAGCGCAGAAACCGGTTCATCCAGCATGACGAGCTTCGGACGGTGGATAATGGCCTGAGCGATGCCAAGCCGCTGCTTCATGCCTCCTGAGTATTTTCCAATTCGGCGATTCTTAGCGTCAGATATACCAGTAAGTTCAAAAAGCTCCTCTGCTCTGTTTCTGGCTGTTGCTTTGGGCAGTCCTGCAAGCCGGCCGGCATATTCGAGAAATTCTTTGCCTGTCATCCATTCATAAAAAACAGGAAATTGAGGAAGATAGCCTATTAATCTTCGGAAATCCGCTTTTTCTCCCCCTTCAAACACAATCGAACCGGAATCTGGCTTCATAAGGCCGGCAAGCATTTTTAGTGTGGTTGTTTTTCCTGCTCCGTTTGCTCCGAGGAGAGCAATACATTTTCCTTCAGACAATTGGAAGTCCAGACCTTTTATTACTTCCTGGTCCTGGAACCGCTTTTTTAGGTTCGTTATGCTTACAACCGGCATAATCAACTTCTCCTTCCGAAAATAAAGTAAATAATTGGCCCAAGCAGATTTATAAATATAATAACTAGAGCCCATACCCATTTTGGCCCATTTGCTTTTTCTATTTTTACCAGGTCAATAATTGCAACGGCCATTAAAATAAGCTGAATAATGACAATGGGTGCAAGGATTGCCCAGTTTATGCTTTCTATAAATTCCATTATGATGTCCTCCCTTATTTGTTATGTCATTCATATGACGTGCAAGTTCAGAAAACGTTCACTGGAAATTCAGTTGTTTGCAAGCAAAAAAAACACCCCTATAATGGAGCGCTTCAAAAGTTTAATAAAATTAGCAAGGATTAATCCATTTCTTTTTCATAAACAGCCATCATATTGCTGATTTCGTTTGTTACTTGATCAATGAGTGAGGACGGCGAGAGTACTTTGGCCTGGTTACCCCAGTTAAGGAGCCATTTGACAAGACCATTACTCACAATGGCTTTTGCTGTTAAAACGAAGTGGTCTTCATCAAGCTTTCTTATGTCTGCATCCCGCCCGAATTTATCAATTATCACGTTGATCAGATCGTTATGGAACCGGATTTTTATCCACTCTTCAGAGCCTGCATACATATGAAAGGTTGAGCTAACATACTTGGATACATCAAAGAGTTCATATGCGAACTGTTCTTCCGTAATATTTACATTGCGGAGACGGTCAATCCGATAATGGCGAATTTCTTCTTTAGCAAAGTAATAGGCTATTAAATAATAAAAATCATTTACCCAAGTGAGCGCCAGCGGCTTGACCCTGTATTGCCCTCCATTGTGGCTTAAAACAAATTCCTTGTTGAGATTATATCTGCCATATTGGAATGTAACGATTTTCCGCTCGGAAATGGCTTCATGCAAATCATTAATGGCTAGCCGGACAAGTTTACTTTCACTTTTTACCGAAGAGTCAATCAAAATTTCATTATGCAGCTTTTTGGCATGATGAATGCTTGTCAGCTTTTTGATTTTACGGATCAGCTGTTTCGTCTCATCTTTCGTGATGAAGCGTGCAGAAGCAACAGCATCGATCAGCATTCGCAATTCATAAAGCTCGAATAGACGGTATTGATGGCTGTAGAACTTTGGCATGCCCTCTTTTTCCTGGTTAATGGTAATATCGAAATTTGATTCAATTAAGTGGTCAATATCATCCCTTATTGAATTTTTGTTTAATTTCACTTCCGGTCCATATTCCTTTTTAAAGCATTCGGTTATATCGTCCAGTGTATATTCATTTTCTTCATCGGTCTGATCTCTTAGAATTTCCATAAGCTTGAGCATTCTTTGTTTGTTATCAAGTCTATTCATTATATCACCCCGTGCCCTTTATCAACTAAAAGCTCTGCAGAGTTAATTATCCATTAAAAAAAGCCCAGTGGCAACGGCCCTGGACTCTGTTTAATCACTTTAAAATCCTGAAAACTAAAGGTATCCTGTACTCCTTGCCCTCATACGCTTTGACAGCAGCTACTATCGTGAAAATAAAAGCAAGGATTCCCACGATCCAAATAGTAATCACCCCAATTAAGATGATCATAAGCACTAAGCTGATTACACTGTAAATCGTATAGGAAATTAAAAAATTTAAATATTCCTTGCCATGATAATCTACAAACTCCGAATCATTCTTTTTTAAGAGCCAAATGATAAGCGGTCCAATAAAAGCTGTAAAAAAGCTGGTTACATAAATGGCTGCTGCTAAAAGCCTTTCATCGTTGGAAGGCACCTTATAATCATTCATACTATTTCCTCCTAATAATCTCAATGTATATTATGATTTCGTCTATATTATTTACGTTATACATAAAAAAAGGTTTCATGTATTTTATATTTTGCCCCCTGTCTCCATATCACAAACCATAATTTCCAGTTCTTGATTGGGACAACTTGAATACAAATGATTAAAGACAGGCATTGCACTCTTGACCTGCCTAATTATTATACCTGCTTAGGAAGGTGATATATAGATGATGTCAAAGCTGGAAGCTTTTATTCTGGGGATCATTCAAGGGCTTACAGAGTTCCTGCCTATTTCCAGTACAGGCCATTTATATTTGGGGCGGCATCTGTTTGGACTGGATGAAGCAGGCCTCTTCCTTGATACAATGCTGCATATCGGAACTTTGCTGGCAGTCCTTGTGGTTTACAAAAATGAACTGTTTCAAATGGTTAAGAAGCCATTCGGCAAGCTATCGATGCTTTTAGTAGTGGGGACGCTTCCAGCTGTAATCGTCGGCCTGGTGCTGAGTGACATGTTTGAATCCATATCAAAATCCGGGGTTACCATCGGCTGGGAGTTCCTTTTTACCGGATTTATTCTTTGGATTGCCGATAGGGTTAAGAAAGGCGCTAAAAAGATGGACAGCATCAGTTACGGAGATGCTTTGTTTATTGGCACCTTTCAGGCAGCCGCCATCTTTCCGGCAGTCTCAAGGTCAGGTTTAACCATTGCTGCAGGCCTCTTTCGAAAGCTTGATAGGGAAACAGCTGCTTATTTTTCCTTTCTCCTGTCCATTCCAGCTATTGCAGGCGGCATTGTAATGCAATTTGGTGAATTAATGTCTGGTCATACAGAAGCTATCACCCTTGGCAGTATGCTAATGGCAACATTGTCATCGGCTATTTTTGGCTATGCAGCGGTCGTTTGGATGATCAATTTTCTAAAACGAAAATCCTTGAAGATATTTGCTGTCTACGTTTGGATTTTAGGGTTCATCATTATATTCCTGCAAATGACCGGGATTTTTTAATTTTCTAATGGGGTGGTATTATAATGGAAGAAATTATTGCCTATATTTTTGATATACTCTCCCAGCTGGGTTATGCCGGTATAGCACTTGGTTTAATGGTTGAGGTGATCCCAAGCGAAATTGTCCTGAGCTATGGCGGCTTTTTGGTCAGCACCGGAGACATACATTTTGCAGGTGCCCTGCTTGCAGGGATTGCAGGCGGAACATTGGCGCAGCTATTTCTTTACTGGCTTGGAGCATATGGCGGAAGGCCCGTTCTTGATAAATACGGAAAATACTTGCTGATTCAAAAAAAACATTTGGATGCATCAGAGAAATGGTTTGAAAAATATGGCACTGGTGTGATCTTTACGGCCAGGTTTATTCCAGTAATCCGGCACGCCATTTCAATCCCTGCGGGAATAGCAAAAATGCCTTTACCCATTTTTACAGTGTACACCATTGCAGCCATGGTGCCATGGACTGTCCTCTTTTTATTGTTGGGAATGGAGCTTGGTGACCACTGGAGAGATATTAAAGAGTATGCTAAACCATTTATATTGCCAATAATAGTCATCGCTCTGGGGTCGGGACTGCTCTATTTTGTTTATAAAAAGCGAATAAGTTAACATAGCCCAGCAGTTTATAAATTTAAAGTGTAGAATTCTAATTTTACACTTTTTTTTATTTGGTCATCACAATTTTCAGCACTTTCAATCTAAAAAATGTTCACACATTCATTTCATTTTTGTAAAATAAAGCAAAAACTAAAGGATTAAGGGACGAGACCATGTGATGAAAATTTTATTAAAGAACGCAATCATTTACCCTGTCACTTCCCCCACTTTCCATGGGGATGTATTAGTTGAAGACGGAAAAATCTTAAAGACAGGCAAGAACTTAAAGTCCGATTCAAATGTAAAAATTATTGACTGCCATAGCTATCACCTGCTTCCAGGCTTCATAGATGTCCATACTCATTTGGGTCTTTATGATGAAGGTACCGGATGGGCAGGCAATGATGCCAATGAAACAATTGAACCGTTAAGCCCGCACATAAGAGCGATGGATGGTGTATATCCTCTTGATCCGGCTTTTGCCGATGCTGTGAAATATGGCATAACAACTGCACATATCATGCCAGGAAGCGCCAACGTAATTGGAGGAACTACCTCTGTAATTAAGACTGCAGGAAAAAACATCAGTAAGATGATCATCCAGGAAACAGCCGGCCTTAAGATTGCGCTTGGAGAAAATCCAAAACGGATACACAGCCACAGCAACAAGGAGTCGATTACTAGAATGGGGATCATGGGTATGCTGAGAGAAGCCTTTTATGAAGCTCTGCAATGTGAGAACCCTGACTCTTTAAGGTTCGCTCCTCTTGTAAAAGCGCTTAAGAGGGAAATACCCGTCAGGATACACGCTCACAGGGCAGACGATATCATTTCTGCTGTCCGCTTTGCAGAAGAATTTAATCTTGATCTTCGGATTGAGCATTGTACAGAGGGCCACTTAATCGCCGGCGAATTGGAGGGGATGAATTTAAAAGTTTCAGTAGGGCCCACTTTAACAAGGCGGTCCAAAGTGGAATTAAAAAACAAAACCTGGAAAACTTATCAGCAGCTGACAGAACATGGTGTAGAGGTTTCCATCACTACAGATCATCCTTACACACCGGTTCAGTATTTAAATATGTGTGCAGCTATCGCAGTCCGGGAAGGACTTTCAGAACAAAAGGCCTTAGAAGGAATTACCATTCTTCCGGCAAGAAACCTCAGGATCGATAACCGGCTTGGGAGCATTGAAGAGGGAAAAGATGCTGATTTAGTTTTGTGGAACCATCATCCATTTCATTTTCTTTCCAAGCCGAAATGGACAATGATAGGCGGAGATTTTGTGTACAGGGAATCTTGAAACCATGTCGAATTTTGTTGGTGTAATTTGACATAAAATCGTAAAAAAAATAATCAAAAAACCTATTTCCTTTTTGAAATTTTTTTAGTATTATACCTAAAGTGAAGTGAAAATTTTGATACTTTATGACAGACAATCAAATATCGGAAACGATAGTAATAGGGAAGGCAAATGGTGCGCCACCAGTTATCTGGTTCTAGTGGGTTCGATTCCCACCCCGAAATTTTTTAGCAGCATAATAAAAAATTTCGAGGGTGGACCGATGGCTCTATTTGGCATGGAGTAGGACTGCCCTCAATTGGAGGGATATCCTATGCTCAAGAAACGTGATCTTCACGACTGCCATGCTTTATTTGATTTAATGACGCACCCTGATGTCTTCCCTTTTGTTCGCCAAAAAGCCAATTGTTATGATGAGTTTATGTTTATTACAAAGCAGACAATCGAAGCCGAAGAACGCGGTGAATTGATTTCACGCACAATTCTTGATGAATGGGGCGCTCCGATTGGGACGATTAATTTGTATGACATCCAGGACAATGCCGGCTTCTTAGGCACATGGCTTGGCAAGCCATATCATGGCAAGGGCTATAACAAATTAGCAAAAGATGCTTTCTTTGAAGAGCTCTTTTTTGAAACAGGCATTGAAACAATCTTTATGCGGATCCGCAAAGAAAATGTCCGCTCGCAAAAAGCTGCAGAAAAGCTTCCTTATGTCATTCTTGCAAATGAAACGAGAAAGTCTGTTTATGATCAGCTAAATGCAAATGGGGATATTTACAATTTATATGAGATTCCAAAAGATTTATACACGCTTCATGTTATGCGTCATGGAGCAGCAGCCCAAGAATCGTCCCACTTACTGGAGGCTTAATAATTACGCAAAGCACTTGCTTTCAAGCAAGTGCTTTTTTATTATCCTTTAACCAGGTAAAAGTGTAGCGATATGCCGGCATCCCTTAGTATGATATAATTCTCTAGTTACTTTATAGAAAGAGGAAAGATTCATGAATCAGACATACAGCAAAAAACAAAAGCTGCATCAGCTGCTGGTGATATTAATTCCTATACTAATAACCCAGCTTGCAATGTACTCTATGACATTTATTGATACTCTAATGACCGGCCGCTATGATTCACAGGATCTTGCAGGTGTAGCAATTGGATCCTCTCTTTGGGTTCCTGTATTCACTGGCCTCAGCGGCATACTCCTTGCTGTTACACCGATCGTATCCCACCTGATTGGAGCAAAGAAACAGAGTGAGGATGTTGCCTTTTCTGTCATTCAGGGTGTCTATCTGTCCATCATTATGGCCGTCCTCGTTTTTGCCGGGGGAGCAATCTCATTAAATCTTATCCTAAATGGAATGAATCTCGAAAACAGGGTTCAAGACACAGCTTTCAACTACCTTGCTGCGTTAAGCACAGGATTGTTTCCCCTGTTTGTCTACAGTGTATTAAGATCGTTTATTGATGCTCTTGGAAAAACAAGGGTTAGTATGGTCATTACACTTCTTTCATTGCCGATCAATGCTTTGTTTAACTATATACTTATATACGGGAAATGGGGATTTCCTGAGCTCGGCGGTGCAGGTGCAGGTTATGCATCATCTATTACTTACTGGCTGATTATGATCATTTCATTTTATATAGTTCATAAAAATGCTCCATTCTCGAATTATGGAGTTTTCAGGAAATTGCATGCTGTTTCAATTGGAAAATGGAAGGAAATCCTTATGATCGGCATCCCTATCGGCTTATCGATTTTTTTCGAAACAAGCATTTTCTCGGCAGTTACTTTATTGATGAGCTCATTCGAAACAGCTGTTATCGCAGCTCATCAGATTGCACTCAATTTTGCATCGCTTCTTTATATGATTCCTCTTAGCATCTCAATGGCATTAACGATTGTTGTAGGCTTTGAAGCGGGGGCTGCAAGATTTAGGGATGCTAAAGAGTACAGCTGGATCGGAGTGGCTATTGCAGTCATCATGGCATTAATTTGTGCAGCTGTCCTTATGCTGTTTCCAGAAGAAGTTGCCTCCATTTATACAAAAGATGCACATGTGTTAGATTTGACGGCAGCTTTTTTAATCTATGCCATGTTCTTTCAGCTTTCAGATGCTATTCAGGCACCTGTCCAGGGAGCGCTGCGAGGGTATAAGGACGTGAACGTCACCTTCATTATGTCGCTTATTTCTTATTGGGTCATAGGGCTGCCATTTGGCTACTATCTTGCCAATTATACGAACTGGGGAGCATATGGCTATTGGATCGGCCTGATCACAGGGCTTGCCGCCGGTGCTATTACTTTAACAAGCCGGCTGATTTATCTGCAAAACAAAAAATACCCAGAATCCATGAAAGTGGGCTAATTTATAAAAAAGGCAGAAGAACTCATCATTTCTTCTGCCTTTTTTTCTAGTTTTATTCCAGATAAAATTTCCCCAATACGTCCTTCCCGCCTGTAACAGGAATAATGCTGCCTGTAATAAAATCGGATTTTTCATCGGTCAGAAAGCTGATTACACGGGCAATATCTTCACCTGTTCCTGGCCTTCCGACAGGTGATGTATTATCCTGAATCTCAGCAGCTTCATCAATATTTTTTTCTTTCCATTCTCCGATAATGTCTCCTGGACAAACCATGTTTGCCGTTATTCCATTCCCTGCCTCTTCAAGTGCGATTGATCTTGTTAAAGAAGCTGCACCCGTTTTTGCAGCCGCAAAAGCTGAACGGTATATCCAGCCAGAAGCTGATTCCACCCGATCAAAGCCAATGGTAATAATTCTTCCCCATCCATTTTCCCGCATTTTTGGTATAAACAATTTGGATAAATAAAAAACTGCATTCAAATTACCATTAATCAGGTAATTCCATTGTTCAAAGGTATAGTCCAACATCTCTTTTCGTTCATGCACATATGGGCCGGCATTATGAATTACTATATCGATGACTGGGAATTCCTTAAGGGCATTTTCTGACATCTTCATACAATCTGCCGGTATAGAAATATCTCCTTGCAAAGCAATATTTTTAGTTCCATACTTTTCGGTCAGTTCCCCGCATAATGAGACAGCTTCCTTTTGACTGCTACGGTAATTGATCACCAGATCGATGCCTTTAGCGGCAAGCACATTCGCCGTTCTTTTCCCGATCCCTGTTGCTCCTCCCGTGATTAAAGCTGCTTTATTTCTCACAAGATTACCCCTCAGTTTTTAGAAATTTTTATATACATCAATACCAATATACTAGTAATTACAGTGTATTAATGCAAATAATAAGAAGTTTTTTTCACCTTCAGCATTAAGTACGATGAGATCCCTATTAACGGATAGGCGTTTCTCCGCATAGAATACATAAATTAGAGAAGAATAATTAGCCTTGTCGCCAGTTTAGCAAGGAAAGGATGAGAAGGATGTTTCCATGGAATATTTTTCCATTTAATAAAGATATGAAAAATCCTCCCCATCAAATGAAGCCGGAGGATATTGATAAATATATTAAAAATATCATGGGGCAAATGTTTCCTCAAAATATGCAGGGGACTGGAACACCAGATTTTATGAAAGGCTTTCATACAGCCCCCGTAACTAATCAACAGCCATATTCTGCACCCCTGAATTCATCGGTCTTCGAAACACATGATTATGTTTTTGTCAGATTCCCGATAAAAAACGAAGATTGGTTAAAAGAAATGAAACTTTACCATACGTCCAACCAAATGATTATTGAACATATACCAGAGAAGGACGATAAGCATATCATAACACTTCCCGCCATTGTCAGGAAAAAGGGATCATCAGCAAGCTGCAAAGAAGGATATATGGAGATTAAAATTCCAAAAAATGTCGATATGCAATACTCGGAAATTGATGTAACAGAAATATTATAAAAGGGGGCATCTTTATGATGGACATGGAAAAATGGAAAGACTTAATAAAAATGTCCGCCCATTATCAGAACCAGGATTTCTGGGATACCTTTATGTCGCCTGAGAATGCCGGTTACAATAAAAAACATTCTTTTTCAGGCATTGAGCGGGAAAAAATCAATCGTTTTCTGTCTGCTCAGGATATTTACCCTCGATGCGACATGTATGAAAATAATGGGAGTATTATCATAGAAGCAGAACTTCCTGGTGTATGCAAAGATAATATTAAAGTTTCGCTTACAAAAAATGAACTAATTATTAAAGGCAAATGTTCGTCGTTTCATCAGCACTTTCCCTATTACCTGAAAGAAAGACAAAGCAGATCCTTTGAGAAAGTGCTGACCCTCCCTGTGCCTGTTGATAAAAGTTCGATCGTATCGTCATTTGAAAATGGGATACTTTCAATTTCTCTCCCCATCTTATTCGAAGAGGAAGAAATAATACCGATTTTTGTAAAGAGTGACGAAAAGCTTTAATCAAGCAGCTTATCATAACAATAAAAAGGGTTGTCCCGATCCATGTATATTGTACCTGTATTGACGTATCCGTTTTTTTCAAATAAGCTTTGAGCCTTTTTATTTAGCGAGTATGTATCTGTTCTCATATACGGAATACCATGGCTGACTGCATGTTCTTCAGCAAATGTAATTAACTTGCTCGCAATTCCCTCGCCTCTAATTTCAGGATCTACCGCCAGACGGTGAAATACAAAACATGGCTCATCTTTTCTCCAGGAGGCATTTTTATATTCAACAGCCTGAATTTGATCGACAGTTATGGAACCTGCGACTTCTCCATTAAAGATGGCAGCGTACAAATTGCCTGCTTCAATATCAGCTAAAAAATCCTGATCCTGTGGATAAGCCCGGTTCCATTGGTCATTTTCCTCGGATTCCATAATAGTCACAGTTTGATTTACGATTTCCATAATCTTTTTCAAATCATCTTTTGTTCCTTTTCTAATGTTCATTAAAATCACCTGTTGAATATGATTTAAGTGTCTTTACTAATGTTCCTATGAATGATTGAATACATACATTGAATCGGAGTAAATACTATAATGCATCAACAGGTGAAAGATCAATTTCCAGTCAGAAATACGAAAAAATATATAAAAAGACAGCCTAAAAAGGCTGCCTTAGAATCAATCACATATTATTTTCCAATGAACATTTGAGTCCAGTAGTTGCCGTCAGCAACGTGGCCAACACCTAGGTGCGTGAAGTTTGCATTCATGATGTTTTTACGGTGGCCTTCACTATTCATCCAAGCCTGTACAACTTCTTCAGGAGACTGTTGGCCCATAGCGATATTTTCACCCGCAGTAGTGTATGAGATGCCAAATTGCTTCATCATGTCGAATGGTGAACCGTAAGTTGGGCTGTTATGGTCAAAGTATCCTTTAGACTGCATATCACGAGACTTTTCACGAGCAACTTTGCTTAATTCAACATCTAATTTAAGTGCAGGTACTCCTGCTTTTGCACGTTCCTGGTTAGTTAACTCAAGAACTTTTTTCTCGTATGCACTTACTTCAGAAGTTGCAGGTGCGGATTCTTTTGTCTGCTCAGCAGGTGCTTGCTTTTGTGCAGGCTGCTGTGCTGGTGCCTTTGCTGCTTCCTGTTCTTTCGCAGGCTGCTGTGCTGGTGCCTTTGCTGCTTCTTGTTCTTTCGCAGGCTGCTGTGCTGGTGCTGCTGGCATCTGAGCTTCCTGTTTATTTACTTGAACATTACCCCAATTAATATTGTAGTTTTTAAGATATTTTTGTAGAATGTTATTGATTTGTTCCTGGCTTACGTTACCAGATTGAGAAACTACCATTTTTTTAGCTTGTTCAGGAGTAGGACAATTTGAAGCTGCGTCCGCTTGGTTAGCTCCAGGTGCTGATACTAGTAATGCTGCTGCCGCTGCTACTGAGTAAATAACTTTCTTATTCATAATATATATTTCCTCCCTGTGTTTGTATTCTTTGTTGTGTGGTGCTGCGTGACTTGCACAATCATCATAACACAGGGTTTTTCGTAATATTTTTGGACAGATTTTACAAATAGCTGATTTCAGCATACCCGAGAGATGTCTAAACTAGTAAAAATAGACTTACAACTTTTCAAAAAACCTTATTTTTAATAGGTTTATGGATATTCAAGAATGGGTAAGCAAATGGTTGGATTTTTTTCTCTTTAGTGGAAGCCGGTCTGAACAAATACCATTTATATACTAAAACATCGCTATTGACAGGTTTTTAGGCTGAGAATATTCTTTACTTTTATTACACCATTGTAACAAATGTTATAGGTATATGTACCTGAATTTGGGTATTTATACCCCTTAAGGAAAAGTTTTTGCAGGTTTACCAGGATCCAAAGCAAAAAGCAGCCATTACTGCTTATTAATGGCTGCCATGATTATTCTCATCCATATTTTCCATTTCCGAGCTGCCTGATTCTTCTTCGGGTGCACTAGGCTGGCCGATAACAAATTCTTTTTTAGGCATATTATGCATCCTTCGTGCCGTTACATGTGCGTATATATAGTAGGTTCCTTCTTCTTCAAAGCTCTTCTCCAGACGATAAATCCCGTTATCCGCATGTTCAACAAGAATTTTTTCGTGTTCTTCAGCATTTGCTCTCCAAATTTCAAACTTTACTTCGTCTGCATCCGTAACCTCTTCTTCACCATATGTAACTTTTGCTTCAAAAACTACCGGCTCATTTGCTTCTGCCTTTTGAGGGTTAATTGATAACTCGACTTCCAGGAATTGCGGTTCTTCCTCAGCTGCATTATTTTTGCTGCAGGCTGTCAGGCTTACAAATAACAAAAATGGGAGCCAGATATAAAATAGCTTCTTCATCATTATCTCCTTTATCTTTAGCTAATTTCGAACAACGGCAGCATGATTTTAACCGTCGTTCCTTTATTTAATTCACTTAAAACGGTGAGCTCACCTTGATGGATCTTTACTAGCTTTTCTGCAATCGCTAGACCCAGGCCTGTGCCGCCATCTGATCTCGTTCTGCCTTTATTCACTCTATAAAACCTTTGTTTAATTTTGCTTAAATGTTCTTCGGAAATCCCAATCCCTGTATCCTCTATATCAATCAGGCATTTATCTTTCTCTTGATATAAACGGATGCTGATTCTGCCTTTGGCTGTATATCGAATGGAATTGTCAATAATATTTTGGATAACCTGCTCAATCCTGCCTTCATCCCCATTGATGATTACGTCAGGATCCAGATGATAGTGTAAATCCAGACCTTTTTCATGGAGGATAGGCTTGTATTTTTCGATAGCATCCTCTATAAGCTGTCCCAAGGGCAGCGGCATTTTCTCGAGTTTGTATTCGTCGGATTCAAGTCTAGATAAGTCAAGCAAGTCACCGACCAGACGTTCCATCCTTCTTGATTCTCTAAGTATCAGCTGCAAATATTTTTTCCTGTCGTCTTCAGATTTTACCATTTCGGAAATAAGCGCCTCACTGTAGCCCTTTACATAGCTAATAGGGGTTCTTAATTCATGTGATACGTTTGCCAGAAAATCTTTCTTCTTTTCGTCCTCTTTTTGTATAGATGAGGACATATGATTAAAAGCATTTGCCAGCTGGCCTATTTCGTCCTTGGAATCAATGTTTAAATGAATGTCATAGTGCCCCTTTGACACATGCTCTGCCGCATCCTTCATATCCAAAAGGGGCTTTGTCAGTTTTTTAACCAGCATTGTACCTAAAAGGATGCTGATAACCGTAAAGATCATCGCTGCAGCTATCCAAAGATATGCAAAATCCTGGGTAATCTCTGAAATCTTTGCAAGCGGAACATATAAATAAATAATGCCCTGCAGCCGATTGTCATCGAGAAGCGGAATAATGACACCCATAATTTTCCGGTCAAACCTTTTTTCATAGCCCAATTTTTCAACTGGGCTGCCTTTAAGCAGCTCTTCCCGTTCTGCTTCGCCAATGAGGGTCTGATAATCAATTTCAAAAGGCAGACAGGCACTCAGCTCTCTAGGATTACTGACAATAAAAACCTCTGTTTCTGATTTGGAATTATACCAGTCGATTTTTTCCCTTAGATCCTCTGTCAAAGCACCTCCCTGGTACTCTGACGCCAGACTTCTTCCCTCAGTCAGCAGGGAGCCCCTAACATTTTCAACGTAAATCTTTTCATAAAATAAGTAAGATAGAAAATAGGAATATAAGATCGTAATAATAATTGCGGCTGTTACTGTCAGCCACATTTTTTTGGCCAGGCTATTGGTCAGGAATTTCATTCACTTGGCACCTCGAATTTATAGCCTACTCCCCAGACTGTTTGAATATAGTCCCCAACTCCCAGCTTCATCCTCAGTGTTTTTATATGAGTATCTACCGTTCTTAAACTTCCTGTATAATCAATGCCCCATATATATTCAAGCAGCTGCTCTCTGCTTAATGCCTGGTTTTTATGTTCGATAAAAAATAGGAGCAATTCATACTCTTTGAGGGTAAGCGCAACATGCTTCCCCTCAACTGAGACTTTCCTTGCTTTCTTGTCAATTGTGATTCTTCCAATTTGTATAGAATCCATGTCATTCTTTAATCCTCCCGTTCTTCGAAGGACAGCATTCATTCTGGCGATTAGTTCCCCAGGACTGAAAGGTTTGACAATATAGTCATCTCCGCCTAACTGAAGGGCTTTCACTTTATCCCATTCCTCTCCCTTTGCAGAGAGAAATATAATTGGTACATCTGATTTTTCCCTGATTCGCGAGCATACCTCAAATCCATCTTCACCCGGCATCATTATATCCAGAATAACCAAGTCCATCACAGTATTTTCAAGTATTCCATATGCTTCAAATCCACTTTCTGCTGAAAAGCATCTAAAACCTGAATTTCCCAGGTACATCTCAATCAAATGCCTCATATCTGCTTCATCATCTATAATCAGGATATTCAGCATATCATTTCACACTCTCCCTAATAACTATTTTAAAAGGGCCCTCTCCAACCTTAATATTTTTAAGCGTTTTTAAATTTTCCTGCTCTAGTATATGTAAGTCATTGCTGTCATAGCCTGCGACCAATAGTGTATTGTTTACAAAAGCCATTTCAAAGGGATTTGCTGCAATCGAAACTGAGGCAGTCTCTTCCCCAGATTCATTGAGTTTATATAACATATTTGATCCGTGGCTTAAAACATATACATAATTGGCCTGTCCAAGAAAGTTAATCGGCATGGAAGCCGCCGGAATTTTCTTTTTCAACTCCCCGGTCTCAGCATCATACACATGGATATTTTGTTCTATCTCAATTCCTTCTCCATGTCCCCCAATCCAGATTTCACCGCTTTTCTCATTAAGCCAGGCACCGGCTGCTGAAGGATGAATTGTAAATTCCCCACTTTTTGCTTTTGATTCTAGGTCGATAATTCCCAGCTTTTCATGATTGAAGCTTAGGACAAATAATTTATTCTCTTCACCCGATTCGAGCAGAGTAAGCGGATCTCTTTCTGTCTCGATCTGTTTTTCTTCCTCTCCATTTAAATTAAATAACCTTATTTTGTTTATATTTTGATCTGCAAATGCAATCTCATTAGTGTCTAGCAGGATGCCATTGACGATACCCTCTCCTGTTTCCCAGCTATCAAGCAGTTTTCCTCCCTTTAAGGAATATAGATCAGCCGTTTTAAGCTGTTTTCCATAAAGAAGAATGGAATCATTGTCAGGGAGAATCAAAGCCCCGGTATAAGGCTTCTCCATAATCCACTCTGCCACCAGTTCCTTTTTCGCCAAGTCCACAAAAGATATGGTCATATCCTTGATATTCACAGTGGCAGCAAAAGATATATTTTCAGGTATTGAAGGCTGTCTCTTTTCTGAGCAGGAGGAAAGGAAGGCAGCTGCTATAAGTAATAAGAAAAACCAATATTTTTTTGACATACTATTCTCCTTAAGACTATCTTACCTTCATCTTACATAAATATTGTGTAATAAATGTGAAAGGATCTTGAATCTTGAAGGAAAATTAACAAATTCAAAAAAATAGGAAGCTTTTTACTTCCTATTTCAAAATTTCCAGTTCATTGATATGCATTTCGATTAGTGCGTTTTTGGATGATTCATCTAAGTCTGAATGAGTAATTCTCTTAACAGCAAGGAAAAATTTTTCATAGATAGTCTTACGGACTCTAGGATGGGAATTTTCATCCTTTAGTTCCCTGGAGATTGCTTCTTTCAATATAGGTTCTGCATTATTATCCTCTTCGAGTTTGCGGTTATTCCAAAGCTTCCTGTATTCATTCAGAAGCTTTTCATAGTCTGGACTCATACTGCCACATCCTTTCCAAAACAGGAAACATTAATATTTCCTTAGATGTATTTTTACATAAATAATTTTATAAATGCAAAAAATATAGCTAATATGCCAGAAAGGAGAATGAGTTAATGAACTCACCTTATCGGTGCCCAAACTGTAAAACCAACAGAAGCCGATTTAATGTTATTCAGCAGGTGCCTCAATCCATTAAAATGGATCCTCAGACAGGGCAGGTATTGGAAGAGTACAGCAGTGAACAGCTATCCCCTTTCCATATGCCTTATAAAGGCCCTGACAAGAGAGTGCAATGTGCAGCTTGCGGACTTGTGGAAGACGAGCGCACATTCATCAAATTTGGCGAAAAACAGTAGACTTGCGGATAACGAATAAAAGCTTGAGATTTTTTCTCAAGCTTTTATTCGTGCACTAACTTATTTTCAATTAAGAATCGTTTATTGTCCACTTTCCATGGGTCCGCTTGTGAATAGCGTACAAGATAGATGCTGCCGCGAAAATGCAGTCTGCCGCGATTTTTTATAGACCAATCTATTTCCACAGGCACTTCCATAATCAGTTCGTCTGTCAAATCTTCAGCAGGAAGGACAGGCATAGCACTGAGCCTCACATTATCTATGCTGGGCAGTATTTTATTCCATGCTAAAGACTGAAGGGAAAGCGGCTGTACTATCTTGGGATCCTGCTGTTTTAATCCAGCCATGAATGCACTGATCACCTCATATGGATTTGCTTTATAGAGATATCCATCAAGTTTTCCTGCTGCTTTTAATATCATCAGTTTGTGTGATAAATCCATAAAATTGGTACGGTGGGTAGTACTGCCATAAAAATGTATGCAGAAGTGCCCAGGAAAGTTATTTTTCAGAGCACCGCCTCCATGGGGCATTCCATGCATAGAAGCCGCAATCCATTGATTGCCATTGATAACAATGATGGCGCGACGCTTCCAGCTCCATTTTCCATCATAAATGCTTTTCATTATTTTTGTTTCTGCAGCATTTAAGGGCTGTACATCTGCATGATTGCTTCCAGCCCGTCTTTGGACTTTAAACTTCTTGCCTGTTTCAACATCCAGAACAGTAAATTTACTGTATTTAGGCAATATCCCATTAACTTTTTCCCAAGGTATCATCTCAATTTGCCAGCTTATACCCTCTTCGCTTGCAGATGTGTGGGTGCCTCCTGCAGCAAGAAGAACAATGAAGATAATGATTGTGTGTATTGTTTTCATAAGTTCCACTCATTTTTATGTTTTTTCGGTTCAGCATTATATATTTCCCAAAAACAGGTTCTGTTCATTCATTTGAAGGAATAAAAAAATCGCACAATTTTAGTGCGATTTTTTTATTCCTTCTAGAATTTTTAACCTTTTTTCTATTTCTCCCCAGTCAAGATTTTCTCCAATGAAAACCATATTAAGGGGCATATTAATGTTTTCCTGCAGATAGAGCGGCATTCCATAAGAAAACTGAAATAGAAACGGATACTGTGATGAATTCAATTTCATATATCCTTTTATTCTGTAAACAGTATCAGGAAGGGATCTTAGAAAGTCTTCAAATTCAGTCTGCCTGACAGGTTTTTGAAACTGATATACAAAAGTGCTCAAGCGTAAATCAGAAAAAACATGCGACCTGGATGCTGGCCTCTTTTTCCCGGAGGACATATCTCTGACTTGCTTGATAGCGACCTTTGAGTAAGATGTTAAGATACTAAATGCCTGGCTGTTCAAAGCTTGAATCTCCAATGTAAGCCGCGCCTGTTCCGGCTCAGTAAGTTCATCTGCTTTATTTAAGATAATCAAATCTGCATGCCGTACCTGCTCAACTAAAAGCTGCTGTACCTGAGGGCTTAACACCTTGCGATTAAGCCATCTTAGACCGTCAACGACAGAAACAATCCCTTTTACCAGCATTCGGTCTGCAAACAGGGGTGAAAGGATGCTATCCAGAACTTCAATTGGATGAGCAGCGCCAGTTGTTTCAATATAGATCGCTTCCGGCTTTTCAACCACCAATATTTCCTGAAGCTGCGCCTCAAGCTTATCTGAGATTGTACAGCATATGCACCCATCAAGCAGCTCCTTTAAGGGTACATCCTTATCAACCGCGTCCGAGTCGATTGATACTTTTCCAAGCTCGTTCATCATGACCGCCACTTTCCTGCCTTGCTTTTTTTCATCCTGGAGAAGCTGCTTCAAAAGTGTGGTTTTACCACTCCCAAGAAATCCTGATAATATATATATTTCCGTTTTATTCATGCTTTTCCCCTTCTTCACGATCGGCGAGCATTTCTTCAATCATAATTTTCATTTTCTTTTCTATTGAATCGATATCCAGGTTTGTTAAATAACCAACGGAATGAAACATTTCCTGTTTGCATTTCCAGATAGGAATATATGCATTTGGAAAAAAATCATCCTCCGTCTCAATTCCCACTTCCAAAATGGACTCATAATCAATTTTGAATACATCGTTTTCTGATGCATCACGGCCTTTTACAGTTCTGATCAGGTCCACTACAAGCTTTTCCTGTTCGGTTTGAAAATCAATTTTATACTTATTAAAAAGTTTTTCTGCAAGCTTTTCGCACTTTTGTTCTATATCTGATATTTGATTTCTGGTTTGCTCGTTAAGTTCCACTGTCTGCTTCAAAGGATCACCTCATCATAGCTATCCTGTCTAATGACACATTGTATATGATTTTTCCAGTCCATACAAACAATAAGACATATTTGCTATAATCTCTAATAAGGATGGTGGAGTTTAGATGCTCGAAAATACCGGAGAGAGAATCATCCCAGAGGAAATGCCGATAACAAACGGTATGCTTCTGGAACATTTAGCGCGTTACTATTTTTCTCTTTATTATGCTGAAGGAAGAGTCCTTGATATTGCCTGCGGAACAGGATACGGCTCAAAAATTATGGCAAAAGCCAAGAAAGCAGAAATCAAGGAAATTATCGCAGTGGACCTTGATGAAGAAACACTGAAATATGCCAGACAGCACCATTATCATCCTCTCGTGAAATATGTAAATGCCAATGCGGAAGACGAAACCCTCCCTGATCAATTAGGAATCTTTGATGTGATAACAAGCTTTGAAACGCTTGAACACCTTGCATCAGAAGAGTTGTTTCTTAACAACCTTTATAAGATGCTAAAGCCTGGAGGGACTCTTATTTTATCCACTCCATTCGGAGCAGGAAGGGGAAAGCCAACAAGAGAGCCTTTCCATTTTCACCAGCTGACTGAAGATGAATTCATCGAACTGTTTGAAACATATGGAGAGACAGAATTCTATTACCAGAGAAGTGTTCTTATTGAACCGAAAAGAAAGGGCAAACATTATCCTTTTGGCATTGCTGTCTGCAGAAAAAAAGAATGAGGAGCCCGCGGGCTCCCCATTACTATTAAAAACTCTATACTCTTTTCTGTACTACTCCTTTTCAGTCTCCAAAAACTGCTTCAGAGCTTCGGCATTTTCTTCAAAATTAAGCTGGAGAACAGATCCAGCATGCTCATATGTTTTATTCTCATAACTGTCTGTAATAGGTACTCTTAGTGTTTCAATGTCAGTAACAGGATTCATTAAAAATGAGACACCTAGAGATAATGCTTCCTCAATCTTTAAGTCAGTTTCAACATATTTCATTGCCTGGCTGATCACATCCGGAAACCTTGCTAAACCAGCTGGTGATGAGAATTGGTTCATCACTTCGTCTTTAAGGCCAATTAAAATTTCCTGCTGCCTGTCCACACGCCCAAAATCACTTTGTCCATCATGGCGAAATCTCACATACGATAAAAGGTCTCTCCCCTTAAGCTTTTGTTTACCTGGCTCCAGATCCAGTCCCATATCCTCAATCATCTTAGAACTGACTTCCACTTCTATTCCATCCGGGGCAATGGCATCAAGCATACCTGTAAATCCCATAAAATCGATAACTGCTGTATGATCGATATTGATTCCGAAGTTTTGTTCTATTGTCTCCTTCAATAAATCCTTGCCGCCTATATAATATGCATGATTCAGTTTGCTGTAGGCATATTGATAATCAGGAATTTTCACATAGCTGTCCCTCATCAAAGAGACCAATTTAATCGATTCTCCGGAAGGTTCATAACTGGCAACCAGAATAGCATCAGAACGTGAATCCTCTTCCCCCCTGCTGTCAACACCAATCAGCAAAAAGTTTCTTGTTTCGTTTGCAATAGCTGAAGGCTCTTTATTTTCCTCCTCAGCCTCGCCCGATTTCGTCTCCTGCCTTGCATCATTGGAATTTTCCTTTTGCTGAAAGGAAGTGCAGCCAGACAGGATGGCTGCAGCCAGTAAAAATACAATTATTATTTTCTTCAAGCGAATCACCCCTGCGCTGCTTATGGTAAAGTTTACTATCATTGTGGGAAAGAAAAACGCTTTATATACCCATTTTCTATAACTGCCATACATATTACCATACAGAAAAAAGCTCTCCAGATAATGGAGAGCTTCTGCCTTAGGATCCTATTTGTTCTTTCAGCACTTCCGTAGCTTTTTGAATTTGCGTATCATTTTGATCGATTTTTTCACGGAGTTTTTCCATCAGTCTAAGGGTAGACTGCCCTGATAATACTCCAGTCTGATCAAGCTTTTCAGCAGCCTGAAATTCCTTTACAGCTTCTTCTGTTTTTTCATCAAAGAAACCGTCTTCTCTTCCAGGATCATAACCCAGTGCTTTCAGCATTTGCTGAGCTGCTTTAACCTGTGCTGATGAAGCAGAAAGCTTCAGTTCAGTGTCAGGATTAATAAATGGCAATGTTGCATAGTCAGGCAAGGCCACTTTGTGGTCAGGTGTAATCCCCTTTTTATGAATCCAATTTCCATCCGGAGTCAGCCATTTTTCAGTAGTGAACTTCATGTTAGATCCATCTGAGAAGTCCTGCGCACGCTGAACTGTGCCCTTTCCGAACGATTTTTCACCGACAAGCGGCACACCTGCAGACTCGTGCACTGCTGCAGCCAGAATTTCTGATGCACTTGCGCTTCCCTTATCAATCACAACCACTAAAGGAATATTTGGGTTTTCTTCTTTCGTTGCTTTAACTTCTTCCCTGTTTCCATTGCGGTCTTCAATTTGAAATAAAATCTCGCCATCCGGGACAAACAGGCTGGAAATTTTCACTGCCTGATCCAGAAGACCGCCGGGATTCTGGCGAAGATCAAGAATTAATCCTTTCATGCCCTGCTGCTGCAGCTCATTCAGAGTGTCCACGAGCTCTTTATAAGTATTTTCCGAGAATGTAGTAATCTGCACTTTTGCAATACCATCTTCAAGCATTTCCCCATAGACGGTTTCAAGGGGAATGGTATCGCGAGTAATGGAAATATTCATAGGCTCCTCAGTGCCAGGACGCTGAACTGAAAGCTCTACTTTAGTGCCTTTTTCACCTCTTATCAGCATGACGGCTTCTGTAGAACTCATCCCCTGCAGGCTTTTTCCATCAACGGACAGGACCTTGTCATTTGGTTTAAGGCCGGCTTTTTCAGCAGGTGAGCCTTTTAATGGCGAAACAATTACAATATAGCCTTCCTGCTCCTGGATTTCTGCCCCGATTCCTTCAAATGAGGATGAAATACTCTGATGGAAATTTTTAGCTTCTTCCTCGTTCATATAGTCTGAGTATGGATCATCCAGAGCTTCAAGCATGCCGTTAATAGCACCATTAATAAGGTTATCCTGGTCAACTTCCTGGAAATAGTTTGCTTTTAGGGTGTCATAAGCTGTATATAGCTTATCAAATTCCCTTCTTTCACTTGCTCCTACATCTACTGCTTTTTCATCTCCAAAGGCAAGTGCAAACGTAGTAATTCCAGCTGAAAGGAAAACAATAAAAAACAGCAGCATTACAAAATGAAACTTTTTCATGCGGATAAAACCTGAATGGTTATTATCTGGTGTTTCAGAAGCTTCTTTGTTTAGATCATCATTTTGCAAACTTTTCACCACTTTCGTCACAGTAAAATAACTATGTACAATCCTTAATGATTAGAATAACATTTTTATCGAAAAAATAACAAAGATAAATGTGTGTGTGTGTGAAAATTGAAAGAGCGCCAGCGAAATACTTGGCGCTCTTTCTTATGTCAGGCTACCCAATAGCCTTGATCTTCTATCGCTTTTACTAAGTTTTCCTTAGCAGCTTTTTCTGGATCATATTCGATTTCTGCCTGTTCGCCATGAAAGGCAACTGCAAACGCTTGCCACGCCATCGATGGAGAGAAGGGCATTTTTGACCGCCTCTTCGCAGTGGCTGCAAGTCAATCCCACAACGTTTAGTGAAACTTTTTCCAAAATAAGCGCCTTCTTTTTACAAACCTAGTATATTAATACCTCATTAAAGGATGTTAATATACATCTGGTCAACAGGCGAAGGCTATATATATATGCAAACTCAGGAATCTTCGTGTCCCACATTTTATCCAATTTTATTTCAGTGTAAGGGAACATTAAGAAAATAAAAGATAATGTTTTGATAACATAGACCATATTTTATTATATAGTCTCATATTGAATACCCGCAAGAATCTCCTAATCCTTTTCATCAGCCTGCCTTCAGCTTTCCCATCACTTTCAAAGGGGTGAATTATTATGATAACCGCAGTATTATGGCTAAGTTTCGCACTCTCCTTGATCAGCCTTATTGCCGGAATAATGAATCAGTCATGGAAACTTGCATTATTAAGCTTCATTCTTCTGCTGCCTTTGGGATATTATTTATCAGGAGCAGAAAACACACTCCGCTTTTTATCAGCCCTTCCAGGTGTTCCCCTTATACTGGCGATTATTTTCTATTTCCAATCAGGGAAAAGCATGTTAAAGCAGAAAAACAAATAAAAGAGGCCATTCTGGCCTCTTAGATTTTTTTAACAATATCGAAGTATTCTTCCAAAGTCCATTTCTTTTCGTAGATGACTTTCGCTGCCTCAGTACCCACATAGCGAAAATGCCAAGGCTCATATTTATAGCCTGTGATGGCCTCTTTTCCTTTTGGGTAGCGGAGAATAAACCCGTAGCGATATGCATTTTCAGCAAGCCACTTTCCTTCCTTTGTTTCCCCGAACTCTTCTGAAAGCTCAAGGTTTGCACTTCTGCTTGAGATATCCATTGTAAGTCCTGTCTGATGTTCACTGCTGCCAGGGATAGCAACAGCCTGAACTGCTTTTTCTTTTCCTACTCTACTTACCTCTGCCTCAAAAACCTGTGATTGCCGTGTAAATGAGCGATACCCAGAAACAGCAAACAATTCCACACCTTCATTTAATGCTCCAGTAAACAGCTTTTCCAATCCTTTAGCAGCATCCTGCCGCATATAGCTTTTTTCCAAATCTAATTTTCCATAAGAAAATGCAACATCTGGGATCATTAACTTGGATGGTTCATAGCCATCTGGAAGGCTGAATTGTTTATTTACAAGGGCCATCACATTTTCAGGATTCTGAATTATATTTCTGCCATCGACAACTTTTACATCATTAAAATATGAAGCTTCCAATGAAAGAGGATCATTTTGAACTTCTTCTTTGTCTTCACTGCCTGCTTCCTCAGCACTGTTTTCTTCTCCTTTTGAGGATTCATCTTCTTGAGGAGGTTCTTCAAGGCTTCTTTCTTCCCCCAGGAACGGGATTTTCTCAATAAGGGGCTGTACCTTATCCATATATGGATCAAGCTGGCTGCAGCCAGAAAGCAGGAGGCTAAGCGTCCCTGCCATAATTATGATCTTCTTCATTCAAATTCACCTATCTTTTTTTGTCTAGTTCCAGCGCCTGCCACCTCGAGGTCACTAGCCATTCCACCCAAAAAGGTAAAGAACGCCTTTCCGGGAGGCTTGTCTTGTGCTTGAGGCCCGCAGGACAAGGGAGGCTTCGTCAGCATAAACATCGCACGACCAAAAGCGGCAGCTTTTGGGAGGATGCGGGTCATGCAGACGTTGCCACAGGACGTGGCGATCTTAGTCTGCGTTCCTTCGTGGGCAAGGCGCTTCCGCTTTTCTTTTTCTTTTCAACATTACTATTTTAACACTACACGTCAACTAGTCCATAATTGTGTAAAAAACAGGACAAACGGCACAAAATTGCATTTCTATAGATTTCACCATGTTTATTAATTTAAAACATCAAAAAAATAAAACTGGCTCAATGAACCAGTTTTATACTTTTTATTCTTTAACAGCAGCTTCAAGTGCTACTTCGATCATTTCATTGAAGGTAGTTTGTCTTTCTTCAGCAGTTGTTTCCTCACCTGTTAAGATGTGATCGCTGACCGTTAAGACAGAAAGTGCTTTGCGGCCAAACTTCGCAGCTAGTGTATATAGAGCAGCCGTCTCCATTTCAATCGCCAAAATCTGATATTGTGCCCATTTTTCATGGTCAGCGTTGTCATTATAGAACATATCAGCTGTGAATACATTTCCGACTTTAAGGTTTAATCCTTTTTCAATACCTGCATCATAAGCTTTTTTCAAAAGGTCAAAGTTAGCTGTCGGAGCAAAGTCAACCCCTCCAAAAGTAAGCCTGTTCATTTGGGAATCTGTAGAAGAGCTCATCGCCAGGATTACATCGCGAACTTTCACATCTTTTTGAATCGCACCGCAAGTTCCTACTCTAATTAAGTTTTGAACATTGTAGCTCTGCATTAGTTCATTAATATAGATGGAAATGGATGGAACTCCCATGCCTGTTCCCTGCACTGATATGCGTTTCCCTTTATAAGTTCCTGTATAGCCAAACATGTTACGGACTTCATTGTAGCACTCTGCATTTTCTAAAAATGTTTCTGCAATATATTTTGCACGCAGAGGGTCTCCAGGAAGGAGGACTGTTTCCGCAATTTCGTTTTCTTTAGCACCGATATGTATGCTCATATTCAAAACCTCCAAATTAGTTCTGAAGCCACTGTAAATGCTTCCAAGTCACACTATACCATATGTGTCATCACTTAGAAACAAATAAGATAGGGCATGTTTTTTCTCTGTATGGGAAAGCTATTTTTAGCTTTTCCAAAGGAGGTTGTAATCATGCCGCAAAAAGGAATGAGCAAAAAACTCAGGCAGGCCGTACAGCATGCCAATGAGACAAATCCATCTTCGAGGGCTAATACTGAGCCCCATACATCCAAAACTGTTAAAACAAAAAGCAATCGATAAGCGGAGGGATTAGGATGGGCAAAAAGCATCGCAACCGTATAAATTCACCAAAGAAAAATAATCATATTCCTGCCGAAGCAATTATTGCGGAGCAAGAAGCACACGGCAAGGAATACACTGCAAATAAGCGCAAAAACAGTCCGGGTTCCAACATTGAATAAAATTTGAAAATAAAAGAAGCAGGGGAGCTTTAGTGCCCTCCTGCTTTCTCATTTAGCGTATATGTATTCGATTAACCTCTTCCCAGCCGCCAGGCTTAAGCTGATAATAAAATTGCCCTCTTCTGCCTTCATCAATATAAAGTATGTCTCCTGTGGAAATAAACCGGCCATCAAAGTCGACTGGGATTCGGTCATGCACATTAAACTTCCTGAAAACTGAGTCAAGACATTCCTCATGAGTCAATGCTTCGACATTTAAGCGATATACTTGCTGAAAGCCTTTTTTGTCCCTAAATTTAGGTGTTTGAAAGATCGTAACATCATACTCTTTTCTTTTGATTCTGGTTAATTCCTTCAGCATATGGCATCCCCCTCTTATTCTAAGCATCATTTTTGGAGTGCATGATAAAAGTTCTCCATTTTGGCCTGTCATCAGCTCAGGCGGCATAATACTTCATAAGCCTGTTTTTATGACATTTTCTTACTAGCCAGCCCAAATTTCTAGCATCAATATTTTATAACTGTTTAATTAGCCATATTTCTTGTCGTTTCCTCCATCAAAAAAATACTACTTTTGTCGATTCACGATTTTTTTCATAATGAAAACGCTTTCAAAAATGTTTTACCTGCATATTATGTAAAAAAGTCTTTTCAGGAGGTGATTAAAATTGTGGGTATCTAAAAAGCCTGTTTTATATTCAATCCTGCTCGGATTGGCTTTAATGACGATTTCTTATTTTTTTCAGCCTCTCATGCCTTTTCAATCTATCGCACACAGAGGGGCATCCGCACTTGCACCGGAAAACACGCTTGCCTCCTTTGAAAAAGCCATTGAATTAGGCTTTGACTATATCGAGCTGGATGTTAGGCTGAGCAAGGATAAACAGCTTGTCGTAATTCATGACGCAGATGTTCAGCGCACTACAGATGGAGAGGGGCAGATTGAATATTTCACGGTTAAAGATTTAAAAAAGCTGGATGCAGGTTCATGGTTTTCTCCTGCATTTGCCGGGGAAAAAATTCCTTTATTAAATGAGGTGTTAACACGCTACAGCGGAAAAATAGGAATCATCATTGAGATGAAATCACCTGAAAATCATCCTGGTATGACAGAAATTCTAGCAGACACGCTAAAGTGGTTTAAATCAAGCAGTCAGATTAAAGTCCAATCTTTCCATGTAAATGAATTGAAGAAGTTTCACCAGCTTGCTCCCAAAATCCCAGCAGGTTTGCTGCTCAGCAAACCTCTGGATTTGTTTCATTTAGCATCCTACCGCGATTTTGCCTCTTTCTTATCTGTTCACCATCTATTACTTTCCAAATCCTTCATCAATCAAGCTGAATTATTCGGTTATGAGATATACTCCTGGACCATCAGCAAGCAATACCAATTCGCAGACATGCAGCGGCTTGGAGTTCAAGGTATTATTTCCGATGATGAGAAGAGACTTCCCGACTCAATCATGTATGTGTTAATTACCCCATTTTTAAAAGGACAGGATTTTCTTAAAACACTTCTTGCATAATTGCATGCTATTTAAGCATTAAAAAACGATGGGCGATACCCATCGTTTTCGTTAGCATTGATTTAAGCATATTTTGCAATGACCGATTGAATCTTTTGCTGCATATAAGGAATATCAGCATTTGTAACAGTGAAACGAACAAATGTTTCATCCATTTCCAGAGCTTCAGCTAAGAATCCGCCTAATCCTCTTGCCTTGCGGTCTACTTGCATCATGATTTCAGTCTCTCCATTAGACTGTGGAAAAAATACAACTTCCATTTCATCCAGCTTTCCTCTGAAAGGACCGGCGACAGGAACAAATTCAAATTCCTGAATAAACGGCAGCCTGCTGCGAAGGCGATGCGGAGCCTGTTCGCATTCTGCTTCCCGTAATCGAAAGCCCATACTCGAAACAGCGTTCAATACCGAATCCATTAGCGGGTTTGCCACTACTCTAATATAATCATTATCGGAAGGATCCACTGCGTTTTTAATATCAAGGCCTGTAGCCACCCAAATTTTTGTTTTCCCAAAAGATAAAGGTGTGTCCACTGGCAGATTAAAGGTAAAAGGAATTTCCTTTCGCTCATTCGCAGCCAGGGTAAAGGATTGAGAGAGCCTGAATCGGTCAATCAGGCCGGAGACTGTATATTTTTTATCATCTGACTCTTTAAGGTAAGTTGTATTCAATGAAAGATAGATATCATCGATTTTCTGCTCGGTGTTTCCACCTGTAATTTCGACCACCCCTCTGATGACCTCTCCTGGGGCTGCTGAATCCTTTTCAAGTTTCGTATCGACTTTTGCCGATCCAATTCCCACACTTGCCAAGACCTTATTAAAAAATGACATAAGCTTTCTCTCCCTATTTCTTTTTATTTTGTATTTCTTTCCTAGTGGAAGTTTTTCCTTCCAGTCCGCCACCTTTTTTAACCGGTAGTCTCTACTTATATATAAAACAAAGCACATGTTTCATTTAAATAGACGGACTCAGAACTAGAAAGTTTCATTTTTTCAGGAACTTGCCATGAACTTTTTCCAAATGCAGAAAAAGCTTTATTGTTATTTAATATTATCCAGAAGGAAAGCATATATGCACCTGAAAAAATGATATTAACGAAAGCGAAGAGAGAGAAGCTTGAAAAGGCCTTAACAAAAACTTTAATAAAATACGAAGTACTAAAAATATGTATTGCATGACACCTACACTGCTCCGCAAAAAAATGACGAGTGCCTTTCCTCGTCATTTTTTTATATTAGTCATCTTCAATTTCTTCATCAATGATACACTTTTGGAGCAGGTACTCAAACGTGATATCTGCAAGTTCATCCAATTCTCCTTCAGTAGGCACATATCCTCTTTTTGCCAGCTCATGAAAGAAAAACTCAGCAATTTCTTCCGTATCTATTACGACCTCTATTTCCTTCACAGCAACGCCCCCTTTGTACAAAATGTATGAAGCACTCCCTGGATTCATGCAAACCAACTTTCAGAAAAGTCATATTCTTTATTTTACCTTAGGGTGCATTTTTCTTCAGCTAGGACATACATATAGGATAAGCAGCTGACAATCATCCATTTTATTCAGAAATTAAGGAGGCAGTGGCATGTCAAGTATATCCAGAATGGCCCTATTAATTAAAGAGGATGTAAATTCTGAAGAAAGCTCAATTATAAATTTATATAGCAATCTATTAAATGCCTGGTTCAAGCTTGTCATTTGGTTTGGCATTCCTTTTGTACTGTATCTCTTAGTGACTTGGCTCAAATAAGCCCTTTAACCTGGAAGAATAAATTTACACCGTACTCTTGTCATCATTATTGGCAATATGCTTCAATTTTCTGAGTATTACCCGCATGATATGCTTATATTCATCGTCCTGAAACATTTCATATAGAATACGATAATCATTATATATATCAAGTAAACCATCAATCAGCACTTTTCTTTCTTTTATGCCTTCGAGCAATTCCTTTTCTGCCTTGCGGAATGAATTTGCAGTTTCCTTTAATTCAGGCAGCTTTTCTTTTTTGTTGATCATATAAAGGAGTCCCAGCTTCTGGATAAAAGCATCTGCGCTTTCTGCATCAGCTACAAGTGTCAGCTCTTCTTCCCCTGCCTCCAGCCATTCTCCATCATTTATTCTGGAAAGCTCATAAATAACATCTTCCCATGCATCTTCTTTGTATCTCCAAATTTCCGTCCTGAAGCCTACTATTTTGAACAGATCCGAACCATACCCCTTGACTTGGACAAGGTCGCCAAAAAAGTATTTATATTCAATGTCAATATGCTCCTTTTCCATAATCTCACCTTCATACTCAGACAGCATTTGAAGGCTGGATTCCATATAGAGACCTTCACTTTTATTGACTTCATAGACGTACATATCATCTAGCCATTTCACATCTGTTACTTTTCCGACTGTACCATAAATAGTGATCACGACTGTATCACCGATTTTATACTTTGGTTTCTTCTTTTTGCTCATGTCCTCCATCCTCTCAGACCTGAGTCGTGAGTATTGAATACAATAGTATATGCACTTTTTATGAAAATCGTCCGTACGTTCATCAGAATCAAGCAAAAAGCGCTGGACTCCAGGATTATGGAACGGACCCCATTATTCTCCGATTTCCGTAAAAAAAAACACTCCTGAGTTGGAGTGTTTTCAAGAAATTATTCAGCTTTCAGAAAGAACATACAATTGCCAGGCTTCATCAAAAACAGTCATGCTTTCCAAATAACTTCCGTTCAGTTCAAGGTAAGAGCTGATCTCATCATAATCATAGGCTGTTTTCGGAAAGCTGTGATCCTCATATGCGTCATTGGCAAATCGGCTGATGTTATCCTTTGGTGCAGGGTGCCTGTACTTCATTAAAAAGTGATAGAAAGTTTTGGACATAATAGCGCCTTCCCCTTTATTCTGTCGTTCATTAAGTTATTTTCTACTATAATCGAATCGTGCTCAGTTCGTCTACTAATTCATAAGAAAAGCGGAAGGCGCCCGCTTATCGGTGACAAGCATAAGACGAGCCGGCTGAAAGGTTGTTCTTTAACCTTTTGGCCGGATTGGCTTATGACCCCGAGCCGATGGCGCCTGGAGCTAGACAGTTATCTAACTTCAAATTTATACATTCTTATCTTTTAGAAAAAGCAACCCGGATATCTATGCGGGTTGCCCTTTTCCTTACTTATCATAGGAAGAGAAATCAAAATAATTTCGCTTGAGCAGTCTTGGCTGCTCCATTAATTTTTCATAATTTATTTCTTTTCCAATCTTTTTTGCATCAATCAAAAATAGTTGGTCCTCAATCTCCTTAACAAGATCATCTGACTGGTAAACCATATCACAATCCTTGCAGGAAATGGAAGGTGTCTCATTGATTTGGATGGCTCTTGTTCCATCAGGGAGCTCCCAATAAACGGTTTCCTTGCTTTCATTTATATTTTGGCTTTCACACCATGCACATTTACTTTGCATTCTTAGCCTCCTATTCCTTTGCCGCTGCCGTCTGCCCATCCGTTTCAGCTGCTGGATTCCGCTTTGTCTGCTGGGCATTGAATTTCTTTTCCTTCAGTTCATCCCGTTTGTCGCGCTTATCCTTCAATGAGCTATGGGAAGGATCATTTTCATATTTATCACGGCGATCAAGTCTTGCAAGACCTTCAGGTACAAGATTGAACTGCTGATCATTCATCAATGCGGCTATTCCGACATTGGAGCGTTTTTTATCCATATCCGGGTAGATCTCTTTAAAATATCCTTCAGCACGGCCAGGAACATAGTTTTCCGGTTCCGGATATGTGGTTATAACTCCTTCAAAATTACGAAGGACCACTTTATCTGCACTTTGTGAAATAAGGTAATTTGGCTGCAAGGAGATTTTTCCGCCTCCGCCTGGTGCGTCTACAACAAAAGTTGGAACTGCATATCCGGATGTATGTCCTCTTAATCCTTCAATGATTTCAAGCCCTTTAGAAACCGGTGCACGGAAATGGCCAATGCCTTCAGAAAGATCGCATTGATAAATGTAATAAGGCCGGACCCGGATTTTTACAAGGTCATGCATTAGTTTCTTCATAATCGGCACGCTGTCGTTTATCCCCGCCAGAATAACAGATTGGTTACCAACTGGCACACCGGCATTTGCAAGCATTTCACAAGCCTTCTTTGAATCCTCGGTAATTTCAATGGAAGTATTGAAATGTGTATTAAGCCATACTGGATGGTACTTTTTCAAGATATTGCATAGGTTTTCGGTAATCCTTTGCGGAAATACAACAGGTGCTCTCGTACCAATTCTGATAATTTCAACATGATCGATTTCACGCAAATTTTTCAGAATGTATTCAAGTATATTGTCGTTAATCAAAAGACCATCCCCGCCTGATATGAGAACATCTCTAACCTGAGGGGCATTCCTGATATAGCTGATCGCTGCATCCAGCTGTTTTTTCGGTACTCCCATCCCAATTTGCCCGGAGAATCTCCTTCTAGTACAATAGCGGCAATACATGGAGCATTGATTTGTCACAAGAAATAGGACCCGATCAGGATAACGGTGCGTCAGGCCAGGGACAGGTGAATCTTCATCTTCATGCAAAGGATCTTCAAGGTCATATTTTGTTTTATAAATTTCTTTTGAAATTGGAACCGATTGCATTCTAATCGGGCATCGCGGATCATCCGGATTCATAAGTGATGCATAGTAGGGTGTAATGTTCAGCGGAATCGTCTTAGTTGAGATCCTTACTCCTTCTTCCTCATCCGGAGTAAGGTTGATGACTTTTTTCAGGTCATCAACCGTGCGAATCGTATTTGTCAGCTGCCAAAGCCAATCATTCCATTGTTCTTCTTTAACACCCTTCCACAGCTCAATGTCTTTCCAATGCCGATCTGGTTTATATAAAAAGTTCTTCATATAAATTCCCCCTATTTGGATTTCTTATAAATACATTAATGCAAGAATCATGCCAACCCGTAAGCTTTCGTACTATTATATGAAAACACTGCCGGAGTGGGGATTATTTGCGGCTGAGGGATATTTTAATTTAAATAGAGTCTATGAAACAAAAAAAATGCCGATTATTCGGCACTTTCATACTTGCTGCAGACAGGCTGCTGATCGTTATTTTTAATATTATACTTTGTCAGTTTATATTGCAGTGTTTGACGCGGAACCTCCAATAGTTTCGCCGCTCTTTTTATATTTCCACTTGTTTGCTGAAGGGCTTTTTCGATTAATGACTTTTCATGCTCTTCCATGCTTGCCTTTAAGGACTGAACTTTTATCGAAAAACCCTGTTTATCCTTTTGCAGCTGCTGCTTCATTATGACAGGCAAATCCTCAGCTCTAAGGAAGTCTTCTTCACAGACATTCATCATGTATTCGATTGTATGCTTCAATTCTCTGACATTCCCAGGCCACGGATATTGTCTGAAAAAGGCCAGCACATCTTCCCTGATTCCTGAAAGGTTTTTATAAAAAACCTGATTAAATCCCCTAATAAAATGAGAGGCAAGAAATTTAATATCTTCTTTTCTATCCCTTAAAGGAAGGAGCCCGAAGGTGAGAACGTTTAACCGGTAAAACAAGTCTGTTCTGATTTGGTTTTTTTCAAGCGCCTCCATTGGATGGATATTCATGGCTGCAACCACTCTCACATTCACCTGGGAGCTCTTTGGACTTCCCACTCTTCTGACAATTCCATCCTCCAGCACTCTGAGCAATTTAGCCTGCAGCTCAATCGGCATTGCATGTATTTCATCGAGAAAGAGTGTCCCCCCATCGGCTAATTCAAATATCCCCTGCCTGTCTACAGCACCTGTATAGCTTCCTTTAGCAGTCCCGAAAAGAATACTTTCAAGCAAGGACTCCGGTATAGCTGCACAGTTCTGGGCAATAAATGGACCGTCAGCTCTTGAGGAAGCATGGTGAAGTCCCTGTACAAAGAGTTCCTTTCCGCACCCGCTTTCTCCAAACACCAGAATGGGAGAATCAGACTTTGCCAGTTTGGCCGCTTCCTTTTTAATATTCTGCATTTCCTTGTTAATGGTAAGAAGGCTATCCAATGTGTACTGAACATTGCTGATAGCTGCCGTTTTTTTGACAGGCTGTTTTATTTTTTTGCGCAAATCTAGAAGGCTTTCAGAAAGAAGCTTCAACCTGGAATAGTCCTTAGCAATCTCAACAGCTCCCGCTACTTTGCCATCTACAGTAATAGGCAGAGTTGTATTAATGGTTTCTATTTGTGCGCCATGAAGGTTAACATATAATTGCGTCTGATTATATATTGGTTTTTTTGTTTTCATTACTTTTAATAAGGTGCTTGTCTCTTTATTCAATGAAGGAAAGACTTTCAGAACAGATCTTCCGATAACCTCAGAAATCTCCAGGCCATCGTGCCTTGCTGCAATTTCGTTATAAAAAATGGTATTCCCATTCAAATCTACCACATGAATTCCTTCATCAATGCCCTTTAGTATGGCTGCCAGAACTTCTTTTGAAATGCTTTGAGTTTCAGTCATAAAAAATCCCCCTCCCATATATGTATATGACAGGGTGCCGAAAACTTGTCATGGCGGTGCCGAAAAACTGGCACTATTTTTTTGAGGCTCCATTAATCCGAAGCGGCCAAATCCTTTACCCAGACATTCATATTTTCAAGTTTATCGAAAATATAACAGTTGTTAAGAAGACGGCCGCGATAGGAATACCCCAGCTGATGGAGAACAGCATTCATGCCGAACGACAGCGCCCTGGCAATAGAGTAGGCACAGAATATCCCCTGCGACTTCAAATCTTCTTCAAGCTTTTCAAGGAGTATTTTCATTAAACCATGTTTACGGTGAGACGGGAGTGTCGCACAATCTGTCAGTTCTGCGTTTTTATAAAAAAGATTGACCTCCGCTGAAGCTGCACTGACAAGGTCATCTTGATACTGAAATGCGTAATAGATGGTACCTTCCTGAATTGTTTTTTTAATATATGAGGGGTCATGAAGAGGTGTGGGATAAATTTGGAATACTTCCCTGTAGAGGGCAGCAAGTTTTTCAGCTTCTTCTCCTGTTATTTTTATGAGCCGATATTCGGAAGGAGGCATAATGACATCCCGATTTCGTTCAAGGGCAACTACATTTTTAACGATGCTGTCTTCAGAGATCCAATGTGCATTGATTCTTCTTTCGTCTGAAAAATATTTGCAGAAAAAGTATTGATCAGAGCCCCTGAAATACCCGTCAATGACAGCTTCGCACTGAAATCCCATGGCAAGCAGGCCAGTATAATTTTCCAATCTTCCTCTAAAAATTAATTTCTCATACTGGAGTTCTTTTGCAGCTTTCTCTGCTTCATGGACGGCATCTTCCAAATTCCCTGCATAATCGTCTACTCTTAAGCGCTTATTGAATGGATCAAGGTATAATTCGGCAAGGAAGTTTTCTTTTTTTATTGTTTTTACCGATGCTATTTTATTCATGGCTAAGACCCCCTTCTATTAATAAAACTGCCCGGCCATTCGGCCAGGCATTATAATTTTATAAAGGATACAGGCCAATTCCGCCATTTTACCGGCCGAATTAGCGGCTTTATGGGTCAATTCGATTAAAATACCGGCTAAACTCAGGCATTTACCGGCCGAATAAAGTGAAACTTCAATCAGTGGGGGTGATTTTTCCCCACTGATTGTTAGTTGAGGCCCACAGGAGGTGGGTCAGAAAGACGTTGCCACACGACGTGGCGTTCTTAGTCTTTGTTCTTTTTCGTGCCTTTACGGGCAATTTGACCCCCACTTATCCCTCAATGATTTCTCCTGAGCCTTGAAGTGGAGGTCTTACTGCCCGTTAGACTGCGATAAAATTCCTGTCATTCATCTTAATCAATTTTAAAGCTGATCAGCTTCATTTCTGTCATTTCTTCAACAGCATATTTAATGCCTTCTCTTCCCATTCCGCTCATTTTCACTCCGCCATATGGCATATGGTCTACACGGAAGGTTGGGAAGTCGTTAACCATCACCCCGCCAACATGAAGCTCTTTTGCCGCTTTGAAGGCTTTGTTCACATCGTTGGTAAAAACACCTGCCTGCAGGCCATAATTTGAATCATTCACAAGTGCCAGCGCCTCTTCAAAGCTGCTGAATGAATTGATATGAACTACAGGTGCAAATGCTTCCTCACATGAAATTTTCTCTGATTTATCAACATTCAACAGAACGGTTGGAAGTAAAGTATTGTCTTCTGCCTTCCCGCCAAGAGCAAGCTCTGCTCCGTTATTTACGGCACTCTCGATCCAGCTGTGCGCTCGTTCGGTGTCACCCTTGGAGATCATGGCTGAAATATCCGTTTCTTCATTAAGGGGATCGCCGATTTTTAACTTTTTGGCTTCTTCAACAAAGCGTTCGGCAAATGACTTGTACAGTGATTCATGTACATAGATGCGCTGAACAGATATACAAACCTGTCCCTGGAATGCAAATGCCCCAGCTGCAATACGCGGTACAATTTTCTCCACGTCTGCATACTCATCCACTACAACTGCCGAATTGGAACCCAATTCAAGCGTTACTCTCTTTAAGCCTGCATTCTCGCGAATCTGCTTTCCTACTGCCGGGCTACCTGTAAAAGTAATCATCGATATGCGATCGTCTGCAACAAGTACATCCCCAACCGTTGCGCCGCTTCCCGTAATCACATTCAGTGCTCCATCAGGAAGTCCCGCTCTGTGAAAAATATCGGCGATTTTATATGCCGACATTGGCGTTTGAGATGCAGGCTTTAAAACCACCGTGTTGCCGGCAGCAATTGCAGGACCAACTTTATGGGCAACCAGGTTCATTGGAAAATTGAATGGAGTGATTGCGCCGATAATTCCAAGCGGCTCCCTTACTGTATAGGCAACCCTTCCTTCACCTCCTGGAGCAGCATCCATCGGGATGGTCTCTCCATAAAGTTTGCGTGCTTCCTGGGCAGCAAAGGTATATGTCATGATGGTGCGGTCAACTTCCCCTCTTGCAGCGTTTATCGGTTTTGATGCTTCAAGCGCAATAATATTTGCGCAAACTTCTTTTTCATCCTTCATGATGGCGACAACATTTTCCAGTATTTCCGCTCTTTTATGGGCAGGCATTTCAGCTATTATTTCCCTTGCCTGATCTGCCGCATCAATCGCTGATTTCACATCGGAAGGAGATGCCAGGGCAACTTCCGCAATAACCTCCCCGCTATAGGGGCTTTTCAATGCTTTGTAGCTCTCTGTTTCCTTGAACTTTCCGCTGATCCATAAATGTTGTTTCATTGGTTTTCCTCCTTATGTGCAGCATTCACTTATTACTTCTTCTAGTACGGTTAATCCTTCATTGAGCTGTTCATTGGTTGTAATAAGCGGAGTGAGCAGTCGGATGATATTGCCATAGAGGCCTGCGCTCATAACGATAAGGCCACGCTTGTGCGCTCTTGACAGGATTTCCTGAACTATATCCTTATTGGGCTCCTTTGTATCCTGATCTTTAACAAATTCAATGGCACACATTGCCCCTAAAGAACGAACTTCACCCACTTGCATATATTTTAAAGGAAGATCTGAAAATTTTTCAGTAAAAAGACTTCCGATTTCATTTGCCCTTCCTAATAAACCCTCTTCCTCAATTGTTCGAATCACCTCTAATGCTGCTATACACCCGAGCGGGCTGCCTCCATATGTTCCGCCGATTTCACCAATATTTGGCGAATCCATTATGTCAGCCCTTCCAGTTACGGCACTGATCGGCAATCCGGCACCAATCGATTTTGACATCGTAATAAGATCCGGCACTACATCATAATGCTCCATGGCAAACATTTTCCCTGTTCTGCCAAACCCCGTCTGCACTTCATCAGCGATAAAGAGGATTCCATGTCTTTCACAAAGCTGTTTTACACCTTTTACAAAACGGGAAGACGGCATAACAAAACCGCCCTCACCCTGTACAGGCTCGATAATGACAGCGGCAATTTCTTCAGGTGGCACCTCGCTAAGGAAAAAAGTTTCGAACCTCTTCAGTAAAGCAAGATCATGTTCTTTATCAGCCAGCCCCTCACTGCGATAATAATAAGGATAAGGCCATTTATACGTTTCAGGCGCAAAAGGCCCGAATTCATATTTATATGGTTTAACCTTGCTCGTTAAGCTCATGGACATATAGGTCCTGCCATGAAATCCCCGTTCAAAAGATATGATTCCTTTTCTGCCCGTATATTTCCTGGCGATCTTAACGGCATTTTCCACCGCCTCTGCGCCGGTGCTTAAAAAGAATGTTTTTTTGCTATGATTGCCAGGTGTTATGCTGTTCAGTTTTTCTGCTAGCTTAATATAAGGCTCATACATCATGACATGGAAGCATGGGTGCAGATATTGATCAATTTGGGCATGCAGGGCTTCTACCACTCTTGGCGGACAATGGCCAACATTTAGTGTGCCGATAGCCCCGGCAAAATCAAGAAAAGTATTTCCATCTATATCTGTCAGGAGTGCTCCATCCCCTTTAACCGCAAATGTCTGCATCGTGTTAAAAGGCCCCTTTGGCACATTCTGCTCTTTTTTAACCAATAATTCCTTCGCTTTCGGTCCCGGTATTTCTGTTCTTAGTTTAATTGATCCCATTATCATTTCCCCTCTCATTGATTAATGCCGCACCATTCCATCATGGCAAGAGCAATGATTTCAGCAGCGTCAAAGACTTCCTGTAAGGAAATATACTCATTAACGTCATGGGCTGCTTCAGTCACACCGGGGCCGAAGACAACAACGGGCGTATTCCCCACTTTTGATAATATGCCTCCATCCGTGCCCCAAGGTGATGCTTCAACTGCCGGCTGCTTGCCTTTTACCGCTTCAAAAGACTCCGATAATACGGTCATTAGAGGGTGATCCTGTTCCAAATCACCAGGCAGCCAGCGTCCGCCAAACCATTCAGCTTGAGGAGGGTTCTTTTTAAGCCAGTTATCACTTTGTGCTGCTTCCTTCAGGCACTGCTCCAGCTCTTTTTCGGCAGACTTCATTTCTTCATCAGGCGCTACCCCCATCCTCCCCTCTATGACGGCAATATCCGGTACGGAAGAAGGCCATTCTCCGCTATTAATTTTTCCGATATTAATAGGGATCGGAATTGGAATCTTTGAATATAGCGGATCCTCAATTCTAAGGTTTCTTAATTTCTCAAGTTCCTGAAGCTTTGTCATCACTATCATAGCTTTTTCGATGGCATTGACACCCTCATATCGGGTTCCTCCATGAGCGGAACGCCCTTTGACCGTTATCCGAAACCACATGGAACCCTGCTGTTTTGGGAAAAGTTTCATATTTGTCGGTTCGGGAATGATAGCCCCGTCGGCTGTATATCCCCGGAGGACGGCAGCCAGCGTGCCAGCTCCGCCGCTTTCTTCTTCTATGACACTTTGAAAAATCACATCACCTTTAAGCTTGATTCCAAGCATAATGATGGCTTCCATTGCAAGCAGAAGCGAGACTGTGCCGCCTTTCATATCCGTCGAACCCCGGCCAAATAGTTTTCCATCTTCAATTCTGCCGCTAAATGGATCGTGATCCCAATCATTTCGGTCTCCCTCAGGAACAACATCAATATGGCCATTGAGGATTAGAGACTTTCCCCCGCCTGTCCCTTTCAAAGTAGCCACCACATTGGGATTTCCGGAAAAATCTTTTCTATCTGAACAAAAGGCAGGATGTTTGATCAATTGATCCTTGCCGATTTCCCAAATATCGAGAGATAGTCCAAGTTTTCGGCACTTTTCAATGATAACGGCCTGTGCACTGCTTTCATTTCCACGGATGCTTCCTTCCTGGACAAGCTGCTGAAGAAGTCTTGTTCCCCTTTGCCTATTTTCTTCCAGCCAATATTTAATCTTTGCATGAGCATTCATGTTCTCACTCCTTTTTTGAGACCACAGCCAAACACAGGATAGTATCTATCAACTAATCACTCTCACATTTCCAGAAATTACAAAACCGCATCCGGTTTTCGCCCTTACTGCATCAATCGAGTGCGGCGCAAACAATTCAGTCAGTGTGAGTCCCTGATCTGATATTTGAAAGACAGCCATCTCCGTAATAATCATGTCTACACAGCGGGCAGATGTAAGAGGCAGAGTACACTCGTTCACAATTTTTGAATTTCCAAACTTGTCAGTCTGGTTCATGAGGACAATTACTTTTTTTGCCTTTTGAGCAAGTTCCATTGCACCTCCCATGCCAGGAACTTTTTTACCCGGCACAATCCAATTGGCCAGATCTCCCTTTTCACTGACCTGCAAGGAGCCCAGAATCGTCATGTCAACTCTTCCTCTGCGTATCATCCCGAAAGCAATAGTGCTGTCGCAATACGAAGCACCCTTTACAACCGAAACCGGAAAACCGCCTGCATTACAGAGATTTTCATCTTCCTTCCCTTTCTCTGGACTTGGCCCCATACCTGTAATGCCATTTTCCGCATGAAACATCACTTTTGTCCCAGCAGGCAAATGATTGGGAACAAGCGAAGGAATACCAATGCCGAGATTTACAATCATCCCGTTCTTTATTTCTTCAGCAGCACGTTTTGCCATGCGATCTCTGATTTCTACTCCCATGCCCAATTCCAATTCACTCCTTTCGAAGGGACGATATAATCGACGAATACCCCGGGTGTTATAATTTCATCAGGGTCAAGGCTGCCAAGAGGGACAATTTCCTCCACTTCTGCAATTGTCAGATCTCCGGCCATAGCGACAAGCGGGTTTGTGTTTCTGGCGCTTTTGTCATAAATTAAGTTTCCGTAAGGATCTGCTTTTTTTGCAAAGACAATGGATATTTCAGCTGTCAGGGCCGTTTCGACGAGATACATTTTTCCATCCAAATTACATGTTTGTTTATTGCTTGTTACAATGTCATTATCAAGGCCAATATCGGAAAGTATGGCAGGAATGCCGACTCCGCCTGCACGAATTCTTTCAGCCAATATCCCTTGTGGTGAAAATTCCACTTCCATTTTCCCATCAGTCATTAATTGGCCGGCAACCGGATTCGAGCCGATATGGGAAGCAATCATTTTTTTCGCCCTTCCTTGGCTTACTACTTTCCCGATGCCAATATGGGGAAAGCCTGAATCATTGCCAATAAGCGTTAAATCTTTTAATCCATTTTCCAAGATGCCGTCAATAAGGGCAGGAGGAGTGCCAATTCCTCCAAAACCGCCAAACATTATGATCATGCCATCCCGAAAATGCTTCATTGCTTCATTAATTTCGATGATTTTATTAAAAGTGTTTTCCATATTTATTCAGCCTCTTCCTCAGCAAAGATCAAGTGTTTTTGTGCTAAAATCTGCAAAGTTTTTTCAAACCGTTTCACCAGATCATCAATTTCCCTTTTCGTAATGGTAAGCGGCGGTGCAATCAATACAGCATCTCCGTCTGTGCCAACTGTGCCTGCACCTGCCGGGTAAATAAGCAGTCCCTGTTCCTGAGCTCCCTGTATTAACCTCTGTGTCAGACCAAACCTGCTTGAAAATGGCTGCTTGGTCAGATGATCTTTTACAAATTCAAGGCCAAGCATTAGTCCTTTTCCTCTTACATCACCAATAAAGGTAAATTTGGATTGGAGTTTTATCAATTTATTTTTCAGATACACACCTTTGCTATCCACTTCCGGGATGATGTTATTTTTCTCAATATACTCCAGCACTGCGAGAGAAACTGCACAGGACTGAGGATTTGCACTCAAAGTATGACCGCTCATAATGCTCTTAGAACCTGAAAATATAGGCTCCATAATCTCATCGCTTACAAGGGCTGCCGCAATCGGGGCATACCCGGCCCCCATTCCTTTTCCCAGGGCGACAATGTCAGGCTTTACATTCCATTGCTCACAGGCAAGCATTGTGCCCGTTCTCCCAAAACCAGTCATGACCTCATCAGCAATAAATAAAATGTCATTCCGGTCACAAATCTCTTTGATTATCCGGTAGTAATCCTTTGGGGGAGTAATGGCACCCCCCGCAGCCCCAATGACTGGCTCTGCGATAAAGGCAGCAATATTATCTGCCCCAATGCGTTTAATGACGGTTTCTAGTTCATGAGCACACAGATAACCGCAATCAGTTGGTTCTAAATTGTATGGACACCTATAGCAATAGGGAGGATGAACGACAGGAAAATCCTCAAGCAGCGGTATGAAACGCGCCCTTCTGCCCGTATGCCCTGACATCGATAAAGCCCCTAAAGTGATGCCATGATAGCTCATCCATCTTGAAAGCACCTTTGTTTTGGTCAGAATGCCTTTTTCCTGCCAGTATTGAATCGCAATTTTCATAGCTGTTTCAGTTGCCTCAGACCCGCTGTTTACAAAGAAACTCCAATTCAGGTCTCCACTCGCTGCTTCCGCTATTTTAAGGGCAAGCTTTTCTGCTGCCCCGCTGGTAAATTGAGAACGATACACAAAGGAGACTTTCTTGGCCTGTTCATGCATAGCCTCAATAATCTCCTCAACACCATGGCCTATATTCGCCGTTATCGCCCCAGATGAAGCATCCAAATATTCCTTTCCGTCTGTATCATATAAATAGACGCCTCTGCCATAATCAATAACTGGATATTGTGCATCAAGCATTGGCTTAATTAGATTTGATCGATCCATTTCAGAAACCCCTCCATTTTCAATAGCGAAAAAAAGCGCCTAGGGCATAAAGATTGGAAGCAGATTTATTAAGTGTGACGCTATCTTCTGGGCCAATATATTAAAATATATGAAATGACTTCCAAAACTTTCTTAAAGAATGTACATATCCTCAAAATGAACCATTTTCAGGAATAAAAAAACAGCCGGCAATAGCGGCTGTTTGATTAGTTACATGGTGCTTTTTTTCAAATTATTAAGATCAATGTCCTCCTCTGCCAGTTCCTGAAAATATCCTTCTTCATCATGATGAAATACATACTCAAGTTCTTCTTCAGCTTCTTCCAATCTATTTAAGATTGAAAGATAGCATGCTTTATTATATCTTGCTATCAAAAGGTCAGGATCGATTTTAAGCACATCCTCCATAAGCATCAGTGACTTTTCGACATCCTTTACTTTATGATAAGAGATAGCGAGTTCAATAAATAATGAAGTATCCTCAGAATGTACATTAAGGCCATTCTCCATAATCTCTATAGCTTCTTCGTGCCTCTTTCTTTTATTTAATAGATTCCCATATCTAAAATGTGCCTCTTTCTCATATGGATTTTCCTTTAACACGTTTTCAAAGAGCTTTTCTGCCTCGGCGAATCTCATTCTGTGTGTATATGCCACCGCCTTCAAAAGCAGTAAATGAGTATCTTCTGGTCTTTCTTTTAGGCAGGCATCCAGCAGTTTTATTGCAGTGTTCATCTCTGCTGCTTCCTCGAGGGGATCATTCCCTCCAGCTAAATGCAGCTGTGCAAGCTGATAGGCTGTAACGAAATCCCATTCATTCTCAAGAGAAGACTTCAAAACTTTTTTTGCATCCTCCTCAAGATTCACAGATTCATAGAAACCCGCAAGACCGACTGGTGCATCTTTATTAAAAGGATTAAGTCTCATTGAGGATTCATATAAATCGATAATCACTCCAAACAAAGTGACTTGCTTTGTCCTCTCTCTCATCTTTTGTGCTAACCTCCCAATGAAGGAGGACTTTTGTTCAGCTTCCCAATCCACCCCGCTTGCATACTGTTCCAATGCATCAGCTGCCAGCAGGAAAACCTGGCTTTTTTCAGTTTTTTCAGTTCTAATTTTCCCCAGGAATGCAGAAAGATGAATAATTTTATTAGACTCGACAAATAGAGCAATCACAGTTTCATATAAATCTTCATCATTCCAGTGCTCTATTATAAGTTCCTCCAGCAAATTCTTTGCCTCTTTATATTTCTTATTCTTTATTAGGATCTTTGAATAGTGATGCTTTAATTCAGCTAATTGAGAATCCAAATCCAAAGCTGCCAAAAGACATTGCTCTTCCTTGATCCTGTTCCCTGCTGCTCCATAAGCATATGCAAGGCTATCCAGCCTCCATGTTTCAAGGACTTTTCCCTGCATCCGATTCAATTTTTCTATAAATCCAAGAAGTCCTTCACTTGAAAGCAGGCTTGATAAATATTCAATATTAACTCTTAAAGGGGCTTTATCAATCAGAAGAAGCATATACTTTGCTTCCTTCTGTTCATCTCCCAAAATCCCATATATTTGTGCGATGCGAGTATATGCACCCTCTGTTTCAGGATTTAGATTCAGGCATTTTCTCAGTGCATTAATCGCCATTTCGAATTTTTCAAGCTTAAAATACGTTTCTCCAAGCCTGTAATATGGAAAAGCTGATTCTTTTTTCTCTAAAGCGTTTTCATATAATTTGATTGCTTCAGCATATCGCTCTGCACTTTCATATAAAGTGCCCGCATAGCATAAATAGGCAGTTTGGGAGTCTTCGTATCCAGCCTTTGCTTCCAGAAAAGCGATTGCGCGATTCAGGTAAGGCGACTCTTCCGCAATAGTTACATAAAGTTCCAGGGCTTCATCCAGATTTTGATCAACATAGTTAAATCCTCTTTCAATTAAAGCCAAGCCTGCCTCCAGCAGCTGGAGGTCCTTCAGGTCTTGTGCAAAGTCAGCAAGCAGTTTGCCTCCATTTATTAAAAACTCGCTATCCTCAAAGAAACGTTCTTCATGTTTTCTTATAAATACAGCTGCTTTATCTGGCCCCCTCGTTTCAGAGATAGCAAATGCATAACCAAGATAGGCAAAAACTTCATCAGGATTTTCTTCTAAACAGGAGTAATAAATACTCTCTGCTTTTTCATATTCCTCATGATCTTTGTAAAGGTCGCCCAATCGAATTAGAAGCTGAGGGCTCCTCGAAAACTCCATTCCTTTCAGTAATATTTTTTCAGCACGCGCTTTGTCTTCAAATAAATATTCGCAGCAGTCGGCAAGAGCCAGATATGGAAAAGGAATTTCTGGATCCAGGCTGGCTGAAATAATGTAGCCTCTTTCTGCTTTGCGAAGTTTTCCTGCTGCTTGGTCAAGCTTCGCTCGCTCATACCATACATGCGCATCACCATGATTTTCACGCAGCAATTCACTGAATATGGAGCGTGCTTCACTATACTTTTTCAGGTCAGAAAGGATAATGGCATGATTTACTCTGATAAAGCGATCCTGCTCATTAATATTTAGTGCAATGTCTGACATTCCTTTGGCAGTTTCCTGCTCGGAATTATAAAGGAAGCAGAGAGCTATATAACTCCATATATAATATTGATCAGGGTCAAGCTGCAAAGATGTTCTGAAAAAGCCGATTGCGGTATGGTATTCGTCCTTATGCAGATGAATCCTTCCTATCAAATATTGGTATAATGGGCTGAAGGTTTTTCTTTCAACCATCGATAATATCTTCTCAGCACGATCAACTTCGTGTAAACGAAAAAATGCCTGAGCTGCATGAAGCTTAAAAAAGTCAGACTCTGGAAAAGTGGCAAGCAGCTTTTCGGCACAATGAATAATTAATTTTTTATGTTTATCTTCCGAAAAAAATTTGACTGCATAAATAAGCGTATAGGGCTCATTCATTGAAGAAGATAAAAAATCTGCCATAACTGGCTGATTCTTTTTTTCATCCTCTTCAATCTGCTCGGAAAGTGCGTGAAGTTTTCTATAATACTGGTCCTCATCCACCGACAGAAAACTCAGATCATCTGCTCTATCTTTTGGCACTGCGGCAATCGATAAAAAGTTTGTATTAACTGCATGCTTTTGGAACTCTTCATAAGAAACGTACATTGTTTCCAGAAAGTTCGGATCTTGTACCATATAAAAGCCAAATCGTTCATCAATCCCCATCATAATCTGCACATGTGAAGATGCTTCAAAGTCCACACTTAGGATAATGGGTATACCGTGGTGCAATAATTTTTTATATCGTTCCTTATTTCCTGTAAAGAAACGGCAGACGAAACCTTCTTTTTCAAGATATTCCACAGATGCAGACAGCTTTGAGCCTGTTACATCAAAAATATATTCGGCAATATCATCCTGAGTTTTTTTTCTCCCGAAATAAGAAAAGAGCATCTCAAAGCTGGCAGGTACACAGTAGTTGCTTTTCTGAACAACAGGATTAATTGAAAGCATTGCTGCACTGCCTATATCGGTAAATCCATTATCTGTAGAGAAAGGGCTTTTCTTCAGTTCCTTTTTTAAAGTAAGCTGATGTAATTTTTCAAGCTCATTTTCTTGATAATAGGAAAGAGCCCTTAAATGCTCAAAATAGTATTTATAACTGTGAAAAGGAACAAGCCGCTCGAGCCCATCCATTAATGAGAGCATGTCCTCATGGAAACCAAAATCCCTATATCTTCGAATAAGTTCCAATTTCAATGCAGGTGCTTGGGGGTGTTCTTCCATGCCTTCTTTAATTGTTTGAAGAGACTTTTCCCTGTCGCCATTTGATGCGTATAAATCTGATAACAAAAGATAACAAACATGCCCTCGTTCCTCATCTCTCAGGCCAGCCGTCAAATGGGATTCTGCCTTCGCACGGTCTCCGGTCTGCAGGTAATAAAACCCAAGTTTATCCCAGATTGGTTTTTCGCTGATCGCCTCCATTTCGACAAGCTTTTCCTCTGCCTCTTTCGTTCTCTTTAACTCCAGAAGGCTATGTACTTCTGTAAATAATGCACTTATAATCAGCTCATCGTCTGCTTCATGTGGTCGCTTTCTCAAATATTCCGTTATGATGTCATTTGCCTGCAGTGTTTTACCGCTGTCAATTAACTCCTCACAATACCAAATGGCGGTTTGAAGTGTATTAAAACGGCGGTGTGCATAACGGGCAAGAAACCCGCTGTATTGGTACATTACCCCGCGATCAAGTAATCGAATGAGCAGCTTAAAACCTTCAATCGAAGAAATTTCAGCTAATTTATTCTTAATAATTGAAAGCCTCGATTTTCTGATATTTTCCAATTCAGCAGACAGGATATTCAGCGCCTTAATAAACTGCCTGTTATCAGCCAAGCTTTTTAGCTCTTTAAGAAAAATTTCCATTGTACACCTCATTTGGGTAAGTTAGAAATATAATACAAACCTTTACAGAAAATTACTACTGGAAATGGATGTATTTTTTACACAAAAAACCCCGGCATCATTTCCGGGGATAAATTACATCTGTTCAATCCAAATCTCACTTTCAGAACCTTGTGCTTTTATTACTGCTTTCCCTCCAATCGGAATAGTGGCATATGGCTGTACATGGCCGAAGTTCACATTTCCTATTACAGGAATGCCGTGAAGCTCTTTTTTTGAATTAATAATTTTTCTCAGCGCTTCTTCTGTCACTTGAGAATTCTTCTGAAATCTGCCAATCAGGATTCCTTTGATTCCATGAGCATCAGGCAGGTGCAGCAGCGATTGAAGATCCCGGTCAAAAGAAAGAGCATGTGTTTCCTCATCATCCTCGATAAAAACAATTGAATCATGCAGTGAAGGCATATAATCAGTTCCCTGAAGCAAATTAAGTGTGCAAAGATTTCCGCCTATTAATTTGCCTTCCGCTTCCCCTTCCTGAATGACCATATACCCTTCCTGTGTGATGAAATGCCTGTCTTCCTGGTCAAGGTACCAAGGATCATCACTCCAATGGGATGAAGGGAGGATTTCATATGGAGCGTCATTTGTTACCGCATTAATAAAGGAATCAAGAGTGTACTCAAACCCGTGTTTCACACCGAAGCTTGAAAAATGGGGACCGGAATAGGTGATTAATCCTGTCTTTTTATAAATGGCCCCCTGCAAAGCAGTAATATCACTAAATCCGCAAAAAATCTTTGGATTGTTTTTAATAATCTCGAAATCTATGTATTTTAAAAGCTGGTTGGCGTTATAGCCGCCAATCACTGTTAAAATTCCTTTTACATTTCGGTCTGAAAAAGCATCATGCAAGTCTTCAATCCTTTCTTCGATAGAAGTGCTGAAAAAATCGTCATGAAGGTCTGCATTTTTGCCGTATGTTACAGTGAATCCAAGCTGATTTAGACGTTCCTGGGCAATTCGCAATTGTTCCCCTTTAATGATGGCCATGCTTCTGGACGGGGCAATGACCCGAATCTCATCACCCGGCTTTAAGCGCTCTGCAAGCATTATGTCCTCTCCTTTGCCAATTTGAGTCTTGTTTATTGTTTTACATTTTATCAGATACAGGCTCCTTGAGAAATAACTGTTTTACATATTGAAAAAAGCGAGCTTTTCAGCATGGCCTTTATCAATTAATAAAATATTTGCATAAGACATTTTCAGAGTCAGTTCATAACAAGATTCCAGCCGGATCAGCACCGGCAACATAACATCATAATTCGCTTTTATCCTTGAAGATAATAATGCCTTCTAGCTCCTCAACAAACAGAAGGCTGCTCACTAAGAGCAGCCTCCAAAAAATTCATCCTTATATTACCAACTTCCGCAGCAGCATGCTCCGATAATGATCAAAAGAATGAACAATACGACGATTAGTGCAAATCCGCCACATCCACATCCACCAAAACCGGCACCCGCTACAGGATATCCATATCCTGGATAGCATTGGTCGAAGCCAGCACCAGCAACTGCACCTTTATACATTAACAATCACTCCTCCACAAGATTTCTTGGGCATTTTCAATATCAATGTATGTACCGTGAACTTGACCTGCATGTGCATTCGCCCATTTTTATAAAAAAACGCTGAACTACATTTTTAAATCTTCCCCCATGGTCATTATTAGGGTACGATAACTTTAAGAGGTTTATAAAAAGAAACGGGGGATTCAAACCAAATGAAGAAAAGGAAGATCGGCATATATTTTTTTATCATCACTTTTATTTATGGTTTGTATCATCTATTTGATACCTTTTCAAAAGCAGAAGGGGCAAATCCAACAAATGTATATCAAAAGTTATCAGCAAAAGAAAATATTAATTATCTCATAATTGGGGACAGCATCGGCAGGGGGTCAGGTGCTTCTTCAAAGTCAGCGGCATGGTTTTCAAGGCTAGAGCAGCATTTGCAAAATGAATATGGGATAAAAGCCAAAAGGCATTCCATAGTCCAAAGCGGTGCAACTGCCTTTGAAGGTTTATACAAGCTCCAGCAATCCGGACATTTAGGGGAAATTGATTTAGCTTTTATCGTATTTGGGGAGAATGACCGCAAATACATGGACGAAAAACACTTTTCTTACTTCTATGAAGGACTGATGAGAAAAACAAAACAGCTGTACCCCGACTCGGAGATAATAACTATTACAGAAAATCCGCTTGATAATGAAGCATTTGTTCAGGCCATTTCTGTTATTTCAAATCATTATGGTGCAAAAAATGTAGATATGAGAAAACCTTTCGGACAATCTGGATTACCTGCAGAGAAACTGACAAAGGATATGGTCCATCCAAATGATCATGGCTATAAAATATATGCAGATTCATTAATAAAGAAGATTAGAGAATTAACCCGCAGTAAAGCAGAAATTGCTGTGCTTTCTGCCCCCATTCATGAAGATGCGGATTTCGATATTGCATCAATTCCTCATGTAACCGATATATCGGGATCATTTATTCATAAAGACGGTATTTGGGAGAGCAGCAAGGCGGGGGACAGCCTTGAATATCAATTCAGAGGCACTTTCCTTGGCGTCAATTTGATTCGAAGTGAAAAAGGCGGAAAGATGGATGTATTTATAGATGATGCTTATATTACCTCTTTATCCGCTTGGTGGCCACTGACTAAAGAGAGATATCAGTATATCATTAGCGGCCTTGATGATGGACCGCATCGTGTAAAATTTATTGTGTCGGATGAAAAATCAGTAAACAACAGCACTGACCATGCAGTTATTCAAATTTCTTCCATCCTCACCAAGGCAGAGTAACGAAGATCCTAGAGAGGTTATTAATAAAGAACATGAGTAAAGCCGCCCAATTTAGGCGGCTTTTTCTAATTATTTTACAGTAACTGTCATAACCGTAGTTGTCCCTCTTGTTACAGGTCCCTCTGCATTCTTCTCAAGAGAAGCAACCTGGTCGCCGTTGGTGACAATGATCGGTGTTATTGTGCTCTTTGCTTTTTCTTTAACTAGAGCTAAATCGAACGTGACAAGCTTATCTCCTTCGCTGACCTTTGCTCCTTCGGAAATATGGGTCTCGAAGCCCTCCCCTTTCATTGAAACCGTTTCGAGGCCGATATGAATTAAAATCTCGGTACCATTCTCAGCACGAATGCCAATTGCATGCTTAGTAGGGAACACTTGGACAACTTCTCCGTTTATCGGGGAAACGACTACCCCTTCTGAAGGTTCAATTGCAATACCGTCCCCCATCATTCTTTCAGCAAAAACTGGATCAGGTACTTCTTCCAGTTTTACTGCTGTACCTGTCAAAGCAGCCTTAACCTCGATTGCATTGACACTTTCCTTTTTGCCGAATAATTTCTTAAACATAAAATCACCTTCCATTCCTTATTTTACATCATTAAATAATAGCATAAATTCTTTGTAGCCTTCTTCCTCCAGCTTTTCTTTCGGTATGAATCGGAGTGCTGCAGAATTTATGCAATAACGAAGGCCCGCAGGTCCCGGGCCATCATCAAAAACATGTCCAAGATGCGAATCGGCTGATTTGCTTCTCACTTCTGTTCTCACCATAAAGTGGCTGCGGTCTTCTTTTTCCAGGATCTCTTCATCTTGAATGGGTTTAGTGAAACTCGGCCAGCCACAGCCTGCATCGTATTTGTCTTTTGAGCTGAAGAGAGGCTTGCCAGAAACTATATCAACATAGATTCCGTCTCTGAACTCATTCCAATATTCATTGCGGAATGGCGGCTCTGTTCCATTATTCTGAGTTACTTCATATTGCATTGGATCCAGTTTCTGCTTCAAATCTTCTTTGTTTTTTGTCATGATCTTTCACCCCAATGCTTATTAATAAATGCCTTTCTTCCAGACCCGGTGTGATAGGCATTGTATCTTTCCGGATTCTTTTTATAATAATGCTGGTGATAGTCTTCTGCAGGGTAAAAGTCAGAAGCAGGCAGAACCTTAGTAACAATTGGTTTTGTAAAAAGACCGGTTTCTTCAAGCTTTTGTTTTGATTCTTCTGCTGACTGCTTTTGTTTTTCATTATGATAGAAAATCGCTGTCTGATAGGATTGGCCGCGATCATAAAACTGGCCGCCTTCATCAGTTGGATCTATCTGCTGCCAATATAGTTCAAGAAGCTTTTCATAAGGGAAAACATCAGGATCGAATGTTATTTGAACCGCTTCATAATGGCCAGTGGTTTCGGAACAGACTTCCTGATAAGTTGGATTCTTCACATTCCCTCCGGTATATCCGGAGATAACCTCTTTTATTCCAGGATGTTCATCAAAAGGCTTCACCATGCACCAGAAGCATCCTCCTGCAAATGCTGCCTTTTCAAAACGTTTCTCAGACATTTTCTCCACCTCTTTCCGGCATTTTTTCTATCTTTTACTTTTCCCCTTAAAAAGATGATTTAAAGCTATATACATAAGATAAATGAAAAGATCCCTTATATGCAAAAGAAACCTCTTTACTGGAGAGGTTTCTATATGTTATTGCAGTCTAAATGACCGGCAGAGATGAAACTCTGACTCATTTTAAATTCTTTTAGGTTTCACGCCGGCGCTAATTTTTTTCCAGCGTTTGCGTTCCTCAGATTGAGCTCTTTTATCCTGTTTTCTATCCAAATAAGCGAGTTCCTTGAGAAGCTTTTTATAGCTGTTTAGCCGTGCTCTCGATATGCTTCCTTCTTCTATTAGCTTAAGGACAGCGCAGCCAGGCTCATTTGCATGTGTACAGTCCCTGAATTTGCAGTTTTTTCCTGCCTGCTCAATATCCGTGAAGCTTTCAGAAAGCCCGCTTTCACTTTCCCACAGCTGAAGCTCTCTCATTCCTGGTGTATCAATCAGGATCGCACCTTCCGGAAGAAGGATAAGTTCACGATGGGTAGTTGTATGCTTTCCTTTATCATCACTTATTCTAATATCCTGGACCTTTTGCCTTTCCTCGCCTAGAAGGTAATTTGTAAGTGTGGATTTTCCTACTCCTGAAGAGCCGAGCAAGGCGATTGTTTTGCCGGGCTCTAAGAACGGTTTAAGCCGGTCTATTCCCTTCTCTTCCATGACGCTGATTGAAATAACAGGAACACCCATTGCAACACTTTCCACCTCAGCAAGCTTATCCTCCAGATCCTCACAAAGGTCAGCCTTGGTAAGAACAATTACAGGAGAAGCCCCGCTTTCCCATGATAAAAGCAAATAACGTTCCAATCTCCTTAAGTTAAGATCCTCGTTAAGGGAGTTCACCAGGAAAATAGTGTCTATATTAGCAGCTACAATTTGCTCTTCAGTATTTAATCCTGCAGTCTTCCGTGAGAATTTGCTCTTTCTTGGGAGGACAGCATGAATCGTACCTCTCTGTTCACCCGCCCTCTCTTTGATGGCAACCCAGTCACCTACAGCAGGGTAATCTTCCCTTGATGATGCATCGAAAGAAAATTTTCCTGATACCTCACAAAGCATTTCACCGTTATCTGTCCAAACGCGATACATTCTTTTATGTTCTAAGGCAACACGGCCGATTTGATATTCTTTTTCTTCGAATGCTGAAAAAGCCTCTTTAAAAAATTCATTATATCCAAAGTTATTGATTGTCAAAGTTAGTTCCTCCATGCTAATAGAAAATTTTTTACATACAAAAAACCATAGGCAATCAGCCCATGGTTTAATAATGCAAGGTTCAATAAGCATAGGAAAACTAACTTATCCGCTCGATTAAACGATTTCCATTTGGGCTGTGCCTGAATTATTTACAAAGAATTTTTTTGCATAACGTTCTCTTTTCATAGCACATCACCCGCTTTCGTTTATTTGTTTATATCATATGGAATATTGCACCATATGTAAAGCCCTTTTAATTTAATTGCCATTCAATTATTTTTGGACCATTGATTTCCGCTGCGGACACTTGCTTTCCGCGGTGAGGAATAAGAGCCTTCTCGGCTTCGCCTGTGGGGTCACTCACTACCCTATCCTCCCGCAGGAGTCAAGTGTCCACAGGCTAATGAATTCCCAGCTTCGTTCATTATCAAAAGGAATCCCCACATGATTGAAAGGATTCCTTTTTTCAATTAACAGGAACCAGAAGTGTAAATCGAATATCATCCTGCTTTAAATTAAACTCATCCACTTTTACTTTCACATCACTCTTCAGCTTCATTTCCTGCAATGACACGTAAATTCTTTCTTTTTGCGGCTGGATTGTAACTCCTTCAGGAAGCTTGTAGCTATCTTTTACCAGTTTAAGCACATGTGATACAGGAAGATTCAGCTGTCCGACAGATATGGACTTTTGCTGAAGGACAACATCCCCATTCTCCAAAGCCTCCGGTTCAAACGATAGTTTCATTTGCAGATTCTGGCTGAAGAAAGGGATTGTGCCATATAAATCAACTTCATCATTTAGGAGAACTTTATAATCAATTGCCCCTGTCAGTCCTTCTTTTTCAAGATAGCTGTTAATGACTCTATTCAGGTCTTCTTTATTGGCTTTTATGTTGAAAGGAACATGATTATCCTCATTCTTGGTGGCCGCTGTATAGTCTTCGCCATCTGCTGGCATGCTGATAAAAATAATCAGCACAATTAAAATGAGTGCATTAACTGCCAGCAAAGCAAAAAACAGCGTTTTCCATTTGCTATCTTTCAATAATATTCTCTCCATTTCTTTCTGTTTCCCTATTATACGGAATTTCTTTCAAAACTTCTTCTGTGAGGATTTGATGAACACGGCCGGCTATTAATTCGTACCCTCTGTCATTTGGATGAAAATAGTCTGTATATAAAAGATTATCATCAGTGTTTTCAAATATATCGTCTATTTCAACAAAATACGTTCCCGGATATCTTTTTAATATAGCCTGACTTGCGCCATTCCAATCTTCAAGAATACCGTTTAATTCGGTAATGTCTGAAAACCATTTTAAGAAAGGATTATATAGTCCTATTAAAACGATCTTACTATTTGGGTTTACCTCTTTAATCTCATTTAAAACCTCAATCAGATTTTGTTCATAATTTTTCTTTTCCTTGGCAAAAGCCTTCAGCTTTAAATTTGAAAAATTTTCACGGACAACTTTCATAACATCGTTTCCTCCAATGGTTATGATAACCGTGTCTGCTTTCTTCACAACATCTTTTACTTCATCCGTCCCTAACTTTTTCAATAATTGATCGGAACGATTGCCTCTTACACCAAAATTATAAAAAACAGCATCTTGAACACTTTTGTCTTTTTCCAATGCCTCTTCAAGATATGGCAAATAGCCTCCCCGTTCAGTACTGTCCCCAACTCCCTGGGTTAATGAGTCCCCTACTGCAGCAACAGTTAGATTTCTTGGGAAAAAGTCCAGGGGTATCTCTTTTTTAACAGTCAGGTTAGATTCTTTTTGAGAATGGCTGATATCGCCGGTGTTTAATGAACTGCAGGAGGCGAGAAGCAGCATGATTAAAAAGATGAAGGTGAAATTTCTTATCATACTATCACCTGCCCATTTTTGTCATTCATATTATAACATGTACCTTAATATTAAAAATAATTAGCATTGCCTCTGAAGGATCAAGAGCTAATCAGAAAATAAAAATAGACCTTTTTCAAGGTCTATTGCAATGCTTTAATATCATTGATAATTTCATCTAATGGAATTTCATTAAGCCCAGTATAATATTTCATTACATTGCCGTTCTGGTCAACGAGGTAAAAATCAGTTCCATGAATAACCTGATCGCCTGTTTGCGGCTTTTTCACAATGGTTTTAAAGTTATCCATAGCGTATTTTTCAATTTCCTCCTGGGCATAGCCGGTCAGAAAATGCCAATTGCTGAAATCCGAATTGTATGTTGCTGCAAAGTCCTTCAATACTTCAGGTGTATCAACTTTGGGATCAACACTGAAGGAAACAAATTCAATATTTTCAATGCCTTCCTCCTTAGCCAAATCCTGAAGCTTCTTCATATTAGCTGTCATTGGCATACATACATCTTCACAGTTTGTAAAAATAAAATCCGCTATCCAAACCTTGCCTTCGAGATCCTTTAAACCAAATTCCTTATTATCCTGATTCGTATACGTAAAATCTGCAAGCTCCCAATTTAATGCGTCCTTAATACCGCTCTGTCCGCATGCTGAAAGGACTAAAAGCATCATAGCTGAAACAATGGCAAAAACTCTTTTTCTCATACATTCACCTGCTTTAATTAGTTACGATGCTAATTTTAGCAAATATTCATGAAAGAAGAAAGAAGTACATGTGACAAACTTGTGAATAGAATTGTTTGCCTTCTTTTTATACAAACAATGGGAAGACTCTGCAGGATGAAGAATAACACCCTTTCCTTTTAAGGTGTTTTCGTTTTATGATTAGTCATAATCTCGTAAAATGTCCTGATAAAATTTGAATAATTAAATTGCACTGCAATCCGATGAATCGGGTATTTCATCTTGTCTTCAGGAGGTACATTCCTAAAATCGCCAATACTTTGGCCAAAAGCCTCCCCTCTGTCGACAATAATTTTTACCGGCACATCCAGATATTGAATGTCAGCCCCATCAAGTATTGCCCAGAATGTAAATAGATCGTGCAGTGGACTGCCGCTTATGCCTGGATAGGTTTCCTTATAAAAATTGAAATAATAATCAACCATCGGTTTAAGAATTAAGCCGACTTTATTTTGCACAGATTGGTAATAGGCATCAAGTGTGTCGATAAGTGCTGGAGTAATGATTGCAGACATCGTTACATCTAAAGGAAAAATATGAATCCTCTTCGGTGCATTGCCAAATACAACATTGGCTGCATACGGATCCCCATAAAAATTCGCTTCAGCCACAGGGAACCTCCCCGGTTAAAGGCAAAACGGCTCCACTGAATACCGGAATATCTTTTTGTCCAGTTAATTCACGAAGGTAAGCTGCATTTCGGATGGCATCCTCCCTGGATACATTCCCATAATCGGCAACAATCCCAACAATATTGATTTCCTCTGAAAAAAAAGCAAAGATAACCGCAACAAAATCATCTATCCCAAAATCACTGAAAAGAAGGACATTTTTTCTCCTCAACCCTCTACCCCCATACTTAATTGTATTCCTAGAGCAAATAAGAATGGCTGAATTTTTTCAACTGCTTTCTTTAGCTACCGTTTAAAAACAAAATATCCCAAATTATCTTTTTCCAGGGAAATTCTGTTGAAATCCTATAACAATGCCAAAGATTTAAAAGTGCATGCAAATAACTCCACTCAAAAACGCATAGCCTAGTAAGCCATGCGTCCTTTTTAATCCTCCAGATGATACATAAATCCGATTGCTCCGGGCCCGGTATGTGTACTGATAATTGGAGTTGTTTCTTCAATTTTAATCTCTGCAGGAACATCCAGCTCCTCAATCATTTTTTTTAATTTAGAAGCTAATTCAATGCCTTCTGCATGTACAAGGCCTACACCTTTTATTGTTTTCCCTTTTATGTCCTCTGCAAATTGCTTGGCCAAATATTTGGCAACCTGGGTATGGCTTCTAACTTTAGCGACAGGTGTGTACACCCCGCCTTCAAGAGAGGCAATTGGTTTTATATTCAGCAATGACCCGATCATGGCTTTTCCCTTACCAATTCTTCCGCCTTTTACGAGATTTTCCAATGTATCCACTACCACAAACAATTTAGTATTTCCGCGTATGGTCTCCAGATGGCTGACAATTTCCTGAATACTTTTCCCTTCTTTGGCCATTTTCGCAGCCTCTATTACTTGAAAGGCAAGCGCCTTGGAGATATACCTGGAATCTACTACTGTTACATTTGCATTTGACATCGCTGCCGCACTTTCAGCTGATTGAACAGTACCGCTCATTCCCCCCGTCATATGAATTGAAAGAATTTCATAGCCTTGGTCACCGAACCTGTCATATACCTCCGCGAATGCTCCAGCTGGAGGCTGAGAGCTTTTAGGCAGTTCATCCGCTTCTTTCATTTTTTTCATAAATTCAGAAGGAGTAATGTCAACCCGGTCCAAGTATGTATTGCCTTCGATGTGAATAGATAGCGGCACTACTTCAATATCGAATTTTTCAATAACTTCTCTGGATAAGTCAGCTGTGGAATCTGTAACAACTTTAATTTTAGCCATTATGCTTTCACTTCCCCTGCATTAACAATTAGTTCATATTATACATTCAGGCTAAAAACAAATAAAGCAATAAATGTTTTTATACACTCATATTACAAAAAAATACCGGCATGCTGCCGGTATCAATAGTATTACGCGTTATTTTTCAATTCTGGTGCCTTAAAAATTTCTTCATACACCGGCCACTTTAACCCTCGTTTTAAATATTCTCTGAAAGAATAATTCCTGCTGTTTTTTTCATTGGCATAAGTGGCGGCAATAAAAGTATTCAAACGGACTTGGATCATAAAATAATAAGGGCTATCTTTTGCCAATACAGGAATTTCAACGATTTTTACCTTCTGTCCAACAGCATTTTTGAACTCTAGGCTTTTAAATAGCAAAATATCAATCCTCTTTTTCACCCGTTTGTTTATATTATACCCCAAATAAGAATCGAAATGTGTCTAATTATGCTGTTTGCGTATTTTTTTATGAAGATGTCTCTTCTGAACCCTGTTGCTTTTTAAGCTTTTTTTTATATACAATTTTCGATAAATTGATGCTTATTTCATAAAGGAGAAGCAACGGAATTGTTACAAGGATATCCGACATGAAATCAGGAGGTGAAATAATAACTGAAATCACGACAAGCACAAAATAGGCGTATTTCCTGATCTTTGTAAGCACATAAGGATTAATGATTCCAAGCGAAGTCAGAAACATGATGACTACAGGGAGTTCAAACAATACCCCAAAAGGCAAAGTCATATTAAGGACAAAGCGGAAATATTTATCCGCAGTAAAATTAGCCTCAAACATTTCTCCCCCCAACTCCACAAGGAAGCTGAGAACGGTCGGGAAAATGACAAAATACCCAAAGCAAAGGCCCGTAATAAACAGAATAAACAATGCAGGAACATATGATAGAGATATTTTCCGTTCAGCAGCTGTAAGGGCAGGCTTGACAAACAGCCAAATCTGCAAGGCCAGAACGGGAATTGTTCCTGCAACTGCAATGACCGTTGCAAGCATAAAGTAAACCCAGATAATATCACTTGGGCCAAGAACAATCAATTTAACGTCCAGGCCTCTTACCAGCCATTTGTAAATATCTTCCACAAAAACGAAACCTGCAATAAAAAACAGGATAAATGCTGTTGCCGTTATAATGAGTCTTTTTCTTAATTCATCTAGATGTTCGACTAAATTTAACTCTTTTTCTTCCATACAAATCTCCTGCAATTTTTATAAAAAGCCGGGCTTTGTCCAAGCCTGTGCTGCTACCTTAAACCAAAACAAAAAGGCGCAAGAAGTATATCCTTACACCTTATTTAACCGTTTTTTTCTTAATATCTTGTTCAAGATCTTCCATTACGTCACTTGTAAGGTCACGGGTGGATTTTTTAAATTCTCTCAAAGTTTCTCCAAAAGCACGGCCAATTTCCGGCAGTTTTTTTGGTCCGAATATAATTAACGCCAGAACAAGAATCAAAATCAATCCCGGAATACCAATATTTGAAAGCATATTTACATCTCCTTTAAAGTACTTCCATTCTGAATCTAATACGATTATAGTACTTTTCAAAGAAAATGTCACAGATAACAAAAAAATTCATAATTCAGTCACATTCGATTATACGAGCAGATGAAAAAGATTACTGTCTTTGTTTATCTCTTTGTATGAAAAACCTTTTCTATCCATTCTCAAAATGAGGTCACTGTAGTCCTCTTTATGCTTTAATTCAATTCCCACAAGTGCTGGACCATTTTCTTTATTATTTTTTTTTGTATACTCGAACCGTGTAATATCATCCGTTGGACCAAGCACCTCGTCAAGGAACTCTCTTAATGCCCCTGCTCTTTGGGGGAAATTCACAATAAAGTGGTAAAGAAGGCCTTCATAAAGCAGGGACCTCTCTTTAATTTCCTGCATACGGCCAATATCATTATTTCCTCCGCTGATTACACAAACGACATTCTTTCCTTTAATTTGGTCGCTGCACAAATCCAGTGCTGCTATAGGCAAAGCACCAGCAGGCTCAGCCACAATTGCATGCTCATTATATAATTCCAGGATGGTTGTACACACTTTCCCTTCAGGAACCATGAAAATGTCATCAACAAGCTCATTGCAGATTTCGTAAGTTTTTTCGCCGACACACTTTACGGCCGCTCCATCTACAAACTTATCAATTTCCTCAAGGGCTGCCACTGATTGAACCCTGATTGATTCGCTCATAGAGGGTGCTCCTGCAGGTTCTACTCCAATCATATGCGTTTCCGGTGAGATGCTTTTTATGTAAGTACTCAGCCCGGCCATCAATCCTCCGCCGCCAATGCTGGCAAAAACTAAATCCACCGGCTCTTCACAATCGTTCAGGATTTCAACCGCCACTGTCCCTTGGCCGGCTATCACCATTTCATCATCAAAAGGGTGAATAAAGGCCCTGCTTTCATCCTCTGCACATTTAAGAGCTTCGTGATAGGAATCATCAAAGGTGTCTCCAACGAGAATAATTTCCACAGAATCCCTGCCGAATAGCTCCACCTGACTAACTTTCTGTCTCGGAGTAGTTGCCGGCATGAAAATTTTCCCCTGGACACCCAGGTGCCTGCATGCATAAGCGACTCCCTGTGCATGATTCCCTGCACTCGCACAGACTACACCATTTTCCAGCTCCTCGGCAGTTAAAGATTTAACTTTATAATAGGCACCTCTTAATTTGAATGAGCGGACATGCTGAAGATCTTCTCTTTTTAAATAGACATTGCACCCATACTTTTCTGACAGCCGTTCATTTTTCTGTAAAGGTGTATGGGCAACAATATCCTTTAGCTGCTGGTATGCAATCAAAATGTCTTCCAACTGCACCCATTTTTTTGTCAATACCTTCTGTTCCATTTTGCCACCCTCTTCTTTACAAGTTATTAATTTGTACATTATACCATGAGAAATAATGATTTCAATCCGGTTTTTTTAAAATTTACATTTTTCGAATTATTTAATGGGTAGAATTCGAGAAATACGACATATAATAAGCAAAAGTTAATTTATATTTAAAAGGGGTGCGGGAATGGAGTTTTCTTTATGCAGTCTGGACAGCGCTTTGCCAGTGGAAGTAACCTTGGATGAGGATAACGGAAGGTATATGATTCGGAAGAGCGATACGAGCGGTGAGTATTTCAACAGTGCTGATGAGTTGATACAGTGGGTAAAAACAAATTTTAAGCCGGAAGAGTTTTGCGATCCCAGAGAATATCATGGGATGGTTCAGAAGCTGACAGAGTATTTAACGAATCCCCATTTTTAATCTAATTTACCTCTTAAATACTAAACTGCAGGAAAAGGCCCCTGATTGAACGGGGCCTTTTCTTTCTTATGACGCGATCTTCTTGTCCGAAAGGCTGCTGCAGATAATTTCTCTTACTTCCTGCGCAAGAAATTTTGCATCCATTTCTTTAACAGTCTTTGCGTTAACATGCTTGCACACCCGGATTTCTATTTTCGCAGGTTTAATGAGCCTCCCGTTCTTTTCAAAGGCATCGGCAGTTCCTTTAATAGATATTGGCACAATCGGAACACCTGCATCCTGTGCAAGCCGGAATCCGCCTACTTTAAAAGGAGCTATCGGCCCCCCCTTGCTTCTCGTTCCTTCCGGGAAAATCAGGAGTGAGTGGCCCTGCTTTAAAAGCATTGCAGCATTCTTTAAGGAATTGATAGCATTGAGGCGGTTGCTGCGATCAATAAAAACACAGTTCATGACTTCCATCCATGAAGAGATAATGGGTGCTTTCTTAACTTCAACTTTTGAAATAAAACCAAAAGGTTTATTAAGAGAAGCAAGAAGGACTGGAATATCAAAATCCCCTTCGTGGTTGCAAACAATAACAACAGGCCCCTCGGGGATCAATTCCTGCCCAGTAACTTTCACTTGGGAGCCTGAAATTTTCATTATCGTACTGGACCACTTTTGCGGCACATTATGAATGATGCGGTCGCGTTCCTCAACTGGGAGTGCAGCATTTAAGTTCCTCATGCGGGATAGAGCTGGCAGACTATAAACCAAATATCCGCCCATATAAAGAAAAAAGATTATTAATCGAAGCATAATTACCTCCAGAAGTTGGGATGGTTTTCGTTATATAATAATCAGGTTCCTTGCACTATATGTTTGCAGTTTTAATGGATAAAAAAGCAGCCCGCTGGTGTGAGCTGCTTTTAAGGTTATTTTCTTTTATATATGAGGAATTCAAAATCATATGGATTTTTTTCATCCCTGGTGCCCTTCTCCCTTGAAAGGAGATCCCATTCTGACATGTCTACTTCCGGAAAATATGTGTCTCCTTCAAACTGGTCATAAATCATAGTTAAATATAGACGATCGGCTGCAGGAAGAATGGCTTTAAATATCTCGGCACCGCCGATGACAAAGATTTCATCTTCCTTTTCACCGCTGTACTTCTGGAGCTCATCAATCGAATTTAATACTGTGCATCCTTCACAGGAAAAGGATTCATTCCGGGTTATAACAATATTCTCTCTCCCTGGCAGAGGTCTTCCGATTGAATCCCAGGTTTTGCGTCCCATGGCAATAGGATGCCCCATTGTGGTTCTTTTAAAAAATTTTAAATCCTCAGGCAAATGCCAGGGAAGTTTATTATCTTTGCCAATCACACGATTCTCATCCATTGCCCACATTAAAGAAATCATACACTGACAACCCCTTTAATATGAGGGTGCGGAATATAATCTTCCAGTTGGAAATCATCAAACTTAAAGCTGAAAATATCTTTCACATCTGGATTAATAATCATTTTTGGAAGCTGGCGCGGATCACGGCTCAGCTGGAGGTTTACCTGTTCGATATGATTCTGGTAGATATGCACATCTCCGAAAGTATGAACGAATTCACCAGGCTCCAGATCGCATACCTGTGCAACCATCATCGTCAGTAACGCATAGGAAGCAATATTGAATGGCACTCCGAGAAAGACATCTGCTGATCTTTGATAAAGCTGGCAGGATAGCTTTCCATCTGCAGCATAAAACTGGAACATGCAGTGGCAAGGCGGCAAAGCCATCTTTTCAATCTCTCCTGCGTTCCATGCATTTACAATCAGCCGGCGGGAATCGGGATTTGTTTTAATCTGGTCAATCAGGCTGCTAATCTGATCAACTGTATTTCCATCGGCACCTGTCCAGGATCTCCACTGATGACCATAAACTGGCCCGAGATTACCTTCATCGTCAGCCCATTCATTCCAGATTCGCACACCATTTTCCTGAAGGTATTTTACATTCGTATCTCCATTTAAAAACCATAACAGCTCATGGATAATGGATTTCAAATGCAATTTCTTTGTTGTTACCAATGGGAAGCCTTCCTGCAGGTTAAAGCGCATCTGATAGCCAAATGTACTTATTGTCCCTGTACCTGTACGGTCTTCTTTTTTTGTACCACTTTCCATAACATGCCTGCAAAGATCCAAATATTGTTTCATTTCAACCCAACCTTTTTTAAATACTTAATGCTATTGTACACGAATTTCCGGAAGTTTCACATCGGATAAAAATTTAAAGAAACCCCTGTTTTTTTCAACAGGAGTAAACTTAGTTTAATTTGTTTATAAAATCATAGGTTTTCGGAGCATTCACTCTTAATAACTTTCTAGATTCCTCTCCTGCATAATTCATGGCAAAAGCCTCAGCGAAATACTCTTCAGGGAAGGATAGAAAATAATTTTGACCCGGGAACAATTTAGCTTTCTCAGCTTTCCAGACAGAGAGAAACTTCTGATTAAATCGGATACCATTGTAAACATGACGATCAACAGAATGGGCAAGTTCATGAAGTTCCAAATTAATGGATCCATGACCTTTCCCCCTCTCACTGTAGCCTATTTTTACAAGGACTGTTTTTGCCCCGCCAATTCCTGGGACATCATCCCATGTGGTATCCCCTGTATAGCCGCGGGGAATTACCCCTTCGAGGTGCTGGGCCGTAGGATTATCAGTCAGCTTGCCTACGAATAATTTCACCCTGATATCTTCATCCTCTATTTTGGACAGCAGGGAGGCGGGCAGATTATCCACTCGGGAAATCATTTCGGCAGCCTCTCCCTCATCAAAAGGTTCGAGCGGCAATATAAAGATCTCGCCAAGCTGACGTGGAGATTTTAAACTGAGAAACTCATTAAGCTGGGAGGAGTGAGGGTAATCCTTTAATTTAATGCCTCCCATGGCTGCCTGAGAATTCCCCATCAGTGCAAGGGATACAATCATGATCGTAACTGTTAGTACCATTTTGCGCATATGAAAAGCCCCTTCTGCAATTCTAAGATGTATAAATTATGGGCAACAGAGCTCTTTGAAGTGTAAAAGCTGCGGAACTGCCTTTGAGGAGAAAAAAATCATTACCGTTCTGATAATCTATTAAAATTATAACATACGAAAGAAGGAATTGAAGGAAACAAATGATGGGAAAATTGAATGAAAACCCCGAGTCCCTAGAAGCCGAAACAAGACAAGATTGTGACCTCGAGAGGTAGGCTGCTTGCGCTAGACAGTCATTATCAAAAAGGGGCCGAGTAATTTCGGACCCCTGCCAACAGTTATCTTTATTAAGAATATGAGCGTACAACATCTGATAGGCCTGGTGAAGCCGTTCCAGTGCCAACTGCAGCAAACTTCCAATCGCTTCCATGGCGGTAAATCTCACCAACAATTAAACTAGTTTTTCCGCTGTAATCATCTGTAAGATTATACTTAATCAATTCCTGATTATTTCCAGAGTTTACTACACGGATGAATGCATTCTGTATCATGCCGAAATGCTGCTTTCTTTTTACACTATCATAGATGTTTACAACGAAAACCATTTTGTGAATGTGGGCAGGTACTCTGCTTAAATCAATCATTACCTGCTCGTCGTCCCCAGCTCCCGCTCCAGTAAGATTGTCTCCAGAGTGCTGTACACTTCCGTCGCTGCTTTTTAAATTGCCGAAATAAATAACATCTTTATTACTCTTAAGTTTTCCATTTTCACCAAGCATGATAACAGAAGCATCGCAATCGATATTCGCACCGCCTCCGCCGCCGAATAAAGATCCTAAGAGACCGCCGCCTCCGCTTTTTTGCACTGGATCCCAGCCTAACCCTACCATAATTTTAGATAATCCCGGATTTCCTTTAGTTAAGTCAACACGCTGGCCTTTTTGAAGATTTATTGCCATATCAATTCCACCTCGTCAATAATTTATATTTTATTTAGGCTCTTTTCGTATAAATTGTTGTTTTTGGCCTATCAATGTTGTCCGTTGATTTCCGCTCCAGGCTGCTCGCTTTCAGCGGGGCGGGCGGTGAGCCTCCTCGACGCTCTGCGTCTGCGGGGTCTCACCTGTCCCGCTACTCCCGCAGGAGTCTCGCACCTTCCGCTACAATCAACTCAGTAAACATTATACAAAAAGCAACAAACCTTGCGAAAACAGCCTTTATTTAAAATGAGCAGCTGGCTAACCCTGCTGCTTCATTTTTTTAAAATTGTCCTGCAGATCTTCCAGTCTCCTGGTTCCTTCTTCACGTAAACGCTTGTTTTCTTCTTCTATTGATTTTGTCTCCTGCATACCTTTCATGATGATATTCCAGGATTCTTCAATAGTTTCAATTTTAATGCTCGGACCGCCTGCCAATCTTGCAATGTCAGTACTCTGATTAGAAATGTTCTGGGCATTGCGCACAAGCATTTCATTAGTCCGTCTGTCCAGCTCGCTCATTGAATCAGCAACAAGCTTTTGTCTCTTTGCTGCCACTGCCTGAATCAGGCCATTCTTAAAGATTGGAATAGTAGTAACGAATGCAGAATTAATCTTGCCGATAAGCTTGGTATTGCCTCGCTGCAGGAGCCGGATTTGCGGTGCAGTCTGAAGGGCAACCATTTTAGCCATTTCGAGATCATATACTCTTTGCTCCAGCAACTCGATCGCATTTCTTAATGTATCGAGCTGCATCGAAGCCATTTGATCCCCCTTAGCCGCTCGTGCTTCCAGCTGTAGAAGCTGATTGGCTTTTAAATCATCGGCTTTTAATTGTCCTGCAACAGCATATTTTTCGAGCGTCAGATAGTACTGATAATTTTGCTCATACATTTGTTCGAGCATGGTAGTTGAATCAACCATTTCACTTTGGTATTTGGAAATTTCAACATAAACTTTATCAATTTCCGCGCCCATTGTCTGGTATTTTCCGAATAGCTTTTCAATCATCTTTTCTCCGCGCTTGAAAAGCTTGCCAAGGATGCCTTTTGATCCTTTCTCGAAATCCTTCTTGTCAAATTTGTCCATAATCTTGCCGAGCTGCTTTAAAAGTTCACCTGAATCTTCAACCTTCGTTGTTCTCATGTTGCTTAAAATCTGATCTGAAAAGCGGGAAATCTGGACAGCAGGCTCTTTACCAAATTCAAGTATTTGAATTTGGTCCCTCTCATCAATGGACCTGGCCAAATTTTGCACCTCGGGCTCCTGCCTTAAAGCAAGCTTAATTTCTGATACCTTATTTTCAGTTAATTTATCATCCTGCAGCTGGGTTGTTAAATTCAAATCTGTTTCTTTAGTCGGATTCATTTTCAATCACCCTTTAAATTTTTTAATAATCCTTGAAAGAGAACCTTCTTTAGAAAGGATGGCTTCTTAAATTCCTGTTCAAAAACAACATCCTCCAGCCAATGAACATCATATAAATCTTCCTCAATGAAGTTTTCAATGTCGTTATGGCCCGGAGGATTATACAGAACAATATCCAGTCCAAACTGATTAAGCAGCAAAAGAAGTGCGGCATCTGATCTTACCATTGTCCCGTTCAGCTCATTATTGTATAGGATAATCTTAGGGACATCCTGCGAATAATCAAATTGCTGCATTAATTTTAGGATACTCGGAGGAATTTGCAGACTTTGGCCAAATAGATAAATTTTTAATTCTTCTTCCGACTCGCTCGAAAGAGGCTTTAACCGCGGACGTTCACACATATTTCTAATCGCCATGGCAATTCCACTTTGCAGGCCTCCAGGAAGCTGCTGATACTTCCAATAGTGACCTGCAATGATTTTCTCAGGGTCAAGCTTCCCTTCACTGTCCAGTGCATTGCGATAATGGAACCGGAAATCATTGTTGACGCTATTTGTAAAAGGAAATCTTCTTATTAGCAGACTTACCTCATACTGGCTGATTGTTTGTATTCGATCCCAGTATTCCTTGCGGTTCTTGCTGACTCCCTGAATCTTTGAAAAAACAGAAGGAATCATAACCCTTCCATCTTTTACTTCAAAGTTTGGGCGGATCATGGCTTTCTCTTTGATTAAAATAAAAAGTTCATCATAAGTGGTTTTCAAGGTCACAGAGGTAGGTGTATATTCCCGAAGCTGCCAGGGTTTATACAAGCCTGAACCCTCATGGTTAAGCATGGTTTCTATTTCCCTGGATGCTCTATAGGCAACTGTTGAACTCCTTCTTCTCTTTTCTTTCGGAAAAGGCTCAGGTTTTTTCTTTTCAGGGTAATGATGAACAAAAGACTCCTGAACTTCCGGATCCATTTTTGCCGGAAGGTCTTCCCCTGAAGGAGAAAAATAAAGAATATCGCACCCGATTTGAATTAAGTAATACAAAAAGTAATAGTGACTCTTTTTACCATTGCCGTACCACAGAATTTTTGGCATGCCCATTTTTGGGTCAATATCTTTAAGTTCTGTGCCCAAATGGTTAGCGGACCACTTAATCACATCTACAAGCACTCTTCGGATATCCTGGTTTTTTAAGCCGCCTGGTTCATTTTCAGAAAAAAGTTTCAGCATACTGATCATCGCTTCTCTCATCTTCCTGTGCAAAGAAGGTGATGATGATTTAAGCAGCAGCTGTTCACCATCAAGAAAAGCGGCAAATCGATTTATGGATAAATCCTGTTCACGGTTAATATTCAGGACTTTTTGGATAGCCTGAAACTGCTGATTATTAATGGACTTATCAAGGTGTTCATCACTCAAGAGAAGAAGCTCTGCATTTTCTGTGTGAATAAGATCAAAAAGACGATTATAATATTCATCTTCATCGAGAGGAACTCCAAGAAATCTGGCAACAATTTGGCCAACATGCAAAGTTTGCTGTTCCTCTCTGTACCTTTCACGTTCGTGATTAGGCTTTGTTAACTGTGAGCTCCAATTCTCATTTGTAACCTTTAAGATGTGAGTTTTAATTTGACTGTACGAAAAGTTCAATTTATATCCCTTCCCTCTATGAGCGAAAGTTGCATTCTTATCATTTCTTTCAAAAATGCGTTTCAGTTCCCAGATAATGGCACCGGGCAAAAATATGTAAGCATATTACCATCATATCATAGGTTTAGAGCCTTTTTCTAAAATGGTTTACTTTCTTTTACGAATTAACAGTAAGAAAGTTTCATTTCCAGCAGTATTTTCATTGCTTATGCAGGTCAAATGAACTTTTTCACCTTTATTCCTGTCCCCGCATAAATTGGAGTACTCTGTAAGAGGAAGGTGAATCAGTATGAGGCTGCTTTTTGGAAGAGTGAGATACCGAGGGATTGATTATGATCTGAATATTATCAGCAATATTTTATGTTCCAGTTTTTTTGTTTTTATAGACATCTTTTTCTTGTCATTAATCCTTGCCATTTTCACTTTTGCCATTCACCAATCAATTACCATCAGCAGCTTGATCTTTACAGGATGCTATACTTTTTGCTTCTCTATATTCATGGTTTTAAAGAAATGGCTGAGGGACCAGCCTGACTAAACTCTTTCTTGAATATTGTTAAAAATATCATTTAGAATTTCTTCTCCTGCCTCAGCCCCTGCATTATTAGAAATCAAGTAAGGATGAGAGAGAGACTTATTAGCTGCCAATTCTCCATGATTTGGGACGTATGGATAATCGCAAATCTTTAAAAAGTCATGGTCAAGCACTGAATCTCCTGCTCCAAACACCTTATTTATGCCTTCCCGATCCTTAATGAATTTCACTGCCTCGCCCTTACAGATAGGATTTGGAATAAAGTACAGCTTTCTACCCTGATGGGATATTCTCCATCCAAAAGATTCAGCCAGCCTTATTATATCTTCTTTGGCTGCAGCTGTTAATTTTTCTTCAAGAATATAATAAAAGAAAAGATTTTCAGCTGTTTTTATTTTGCCTTTCAATTCAAATCCCTGTGATCTTTCCATCATTTCCTCAAGCAATGCACACTCTGCCTTTAGACGCTTTCGGACAATGCAGGACCATTCCTCCATAGACGTTCCGTTATAATGAATATTTGCGCCGTTCGATGTTACAGCGTATGGAAAATTAAAGGACTCCTGAAAAATGAAAATACGCTGATATTGTTCAAATGTTCTCGTTGTAACAGGCACAAAAAGCATTTGTGCGGATATCTCTTTCAGCATCTTGAGAGCTTTGCTTGTCATAAAGGCAATTTCCTTGTCATCTTTACGCTCAACACCTATTAAACTTTCTGCTGACTGCCCAAAATCATCAAGTGCTTTATTTGAGTAAATCAGTGTCCTGTCCAGATCTGAAGCAAACATCCTCATGATTCTTCTCCCGTCTTTTTAATTAATCCGCAGCAAGTGTAACTCATATCTGGATAATGAATAATCTCGACATTTCGTTCACGAGCCAGCATAACAATATGGCGAACATATGGGCTTTGAGGGTCTTTCATCAGGATTTTCCATGGAAGCCTTCTCAGAAGGACTCTGGTGGTTTCTCCCACTCCGGGTTTTACAAAGTTAATAGATTCAATTTTAAATTCTTCTTGTATTCTCTGAACCTCTTCCATGCCTTTAAAATTTGCTTCCCCAGGGGTTACCATAAACTTGGCTGCAAATTCAGCGGCTTCCAGCTTAATAGACGAAAACTCCTTTGTAATCGCTGAAATATAATGATTTGAAACATCAGCTTCTTCAAGCTCACTATAATATTTGGCGCCATGGAAATCTTCTGGTCCAATTAAGGATTCATTTAAAACTGTTCTGCTGACCAGTCCTGAAACAGTTGAATTGAGGCAGGCACTTGGAATCAGAAAGTCTTCCCTTGTTCCATATAGTGTTGTGCAATAACCTGGATCTGCAAGAACGGCTAAGGTATCATCGAGAAGAACACCGTAAGTTGCATGGAACTGTCTGCAGGCCTTGGTTAACTCAATGGAAATTGCACCTTTTCCTGTCCATCCGTCCACAAATTGAATATTGCATCCAGGATGTGATTTTAAAATATGCTTTATTGCATTTTCATCAATCCCACGGTCTCTGATAATGGAAATGCTATAATGCGGCAATCTCACACCGTATACTTCATAAAGATACCGTTTTATCAGAATTCCGACAGGCGTTCCAGCTCTCGCAAGGGAAACTAGAACTGTATTTCTTCCTTTACGCTTCCAGATTTGCTCAGAAACCACTCCTGTAGACAATGCTGCTTTTCGTTTGTATTCATCAAGCGTCTCCCAAAATAAGGAAAGATAATTTTCAGGCGGCTGATATTCAATCGGAAGTGTTTCACTGTAATGCTGACCGGACTGAATGTTCTTTTCTCTTTGCTCAATTGATCCTTCGAGTGAATATCCGCTTAAATCCTTCAGTAAAAATACAACGTCATCTTTACTATATGAACCAAATTTATCTGCAACTCTATTCATTCTTTTCACCCCCGTTAAAGCAAACAATTTTAATATTTTTTATATATTTTTTTAATTGATTGATAAAAGGCATAAGGGAGGCTTTGTCTGGTTCCCTTTCGAAAAACAGGAATATTTCCTCATAAAAGTCTTCAGAAATGTTATAAACAAACTGTGCCATCTCAGGATCTTCAGGATTTTGAAATGCGATTCCATATTGGGCACCATAGTCCCGTTCCTTGCTAACAAAAATCGGACTGCGTGTCGTTGAATGGAACTTTACGCCTTCTCCCATTAAAGAGGAAAGTTTCATAGGGATATACATAAACTCGCCTGTTCCAAGACATAATGTTTTCCTGCCTTCACGTTTTTCAGCCAGGTAAATGCTGACTTTCTCCAATGACGCACTTAATTTTGCCTGGCGATTTGCATCCAATCCAAAACGGCCGGAATCTTTTAAATAAGGGATCCTTCTGATTTCACCGATTAGTGTAGAGGATGGTTCATTCATTTGGCTTAATAGTTCAGGGAATTCTTTATTAATATGAATATAGGAAATTTGCACTTCATTCCCCTTGGGTTCAGCCTCTGCTTGAATTTCATGAACATCAGTGGCCCCCCCAACGCTGATCTCACCTTTCAGGAGCGAAACACTGTGAATAATGATGCCCAGTTCTTTTTCCAGATCATCAAATTGGATATGATCCTTTTGTGAACGCCAATCCAGGATGGAAACGACAGTATAATTTATTCTGGGAAAGCGTTCGTGGATGGAACGGATGATATTAATGGCTGTTTTTCCTGTAGTCATCTCATCATCGACAAGAATGATTTCTCTTTTATTATCCAAAAGACTTTCATCTGTATAGCATCTGTGGGAAGTAGCATGTGAATGTTCCTCTTCAAATGTTATCACAGAGTCCAGATTAACCAGCTGCTCTCTTGTTGTGTGAAAGTAATCTGCTCTTTGAAATGATTGAAAGAAGGCATGTCCAAGTGCAGTTGCTGTTTCGGCAAATCCGATAATGACAGGATTATGGTCTTCGCCAATAAAAGGTCCGCTATTGACATTTCCCTTACGATTTTTAAATAGCGAAAGAAGTTCTGCAGTCTTGCCTGTCTCCTCCTTCTTCACCTTTTCTATATAACGGCTGGCGAGCAGTTCTCCTGTCAGAAGTCCGATTTGCGGATTAATCGGAATATGTTTCCCTAGTACTTTGCTGACAAATAAAAAGGATCTTTTTTTATTTATTCTTGCTGCCATGACAAACAGATCTTCAGGCAGTAATTCATAGGGGTTATCGGTAATATGAATATCAACGGTTAACGAGTTGAGTATTTGAATTGAATGTTTCGTTTTTGAGAAGGTCAATGTATGTGATCTCATCCTTTAGCACCCCGTATATTTCTGATTTTAATAATATTTTTTCAGCCCAATATAAATGGGGTTTAATTTCATTCATTTTGTTTTTGTAATCGCTTTTCATAACCCCTATTTTTCCGCCCGCCTGATCGGCGATGCTCTGTGCATCCAAATACTCTTCAAGAGTTACGGTATTCAGTGCCTGTACAGGCCTGATATGGGTTGGATGGATAATGGTTTTACCAGTTAAGCCATTAGAAATATCCATAGCGATTTCTCTTATTAATCCGTCCATATGCCGATCAATCAAGTCCGTCCTCATTTTGAGCCCATCCTGTCCAAGACGTTCCCTGAAAGGCGTCTGCCTGATTTGAGGCTTTAGAAGACGCTCCTTTGAGGAAAAATATTCCCATACCGGACCTGAGATGACGTATGGCTGATCTGAGCGCAAAAATATATTAATGATATCTGATATACAATCTCTAATAACAGCGATATCGTATACGGTCGTATCTGAATTTCTGCGTATTCCATACAGTCCGCTAAAATCCGTCGCACCAATTCTTACATTCAAAATCAGTTCAGAATATTGGTCCAATACCTTCTTAATGCCGATTAATTCTTCAAGCCTTGTTTCTTTTTGAATGATTTCTTTCGTCTCCAGAATTGGCATAGCATATAAACAATAACCATAAGAATTAAGTTGTTCGATTTCCTTTAAAATGCTGGATCCTTCGGCCGGGGAGAACTTAGGCAGCACAAACCCTGTCAATAGATGCATGCCATTCGGAATTCTGCTTTTGAGCCTGATAAGCTGATCATAGCTTCTGATTCTGACAAAGATTAAAGGAAGGTCTTCTTCTTCGCAAAGACCCTTCGCAAGGTCCGAGCTTAAACTTTCCAATTCCAAAGTAAGCAGATCTTCTGCTTTTTCCACTTCATCATCACCAATCGCATCTTCAAGGCATATGACCATTGATGTAAGGCCTGCATGCTTTTTTGAGAGGAGATCCTGATGGATATTTGGCCTTGTCGCTGGCATATATAAGGTGGCTCCTAGTGCATACGCCAATAGCTCCTTGGCTGACCTTTTGTTAAAATAGCCCGGCTTTTTATAAAACACCTGATTTAATTTTTCATCAGGAAGATCGGAAAATAGTCTCATTTTCGCAGCTCCATTTCTTCACTTAAATACTACTTTCTTCCTTTTTTACCCAAAAAAAGATAAAAATAAAAGGGAGCGGACAAGTGTCTGTTCCCTTTTAATCATAAGCAATAAAGATATTTACGTTCAGCCCTGATCTGCAGCTTCCTTTTTTGCATTCCTTGCATGGATGACAAAAGTAACGGCAAACACGATGACCAATACAATAAAGAAGTAAATATGGTCAATATGTATTCCAGCCGCACTGGCAAGCATCTTAGCAGCAATTAGAAGGATCAGAATATATGAGCTGGTTTCCAGTTCAGGCACCCTGTCAATCAGCTTTAGGAATACTCCCGCCACACCACGCATCATGATAATACCAAGCATGCCTCCAATTAACAGCACCCAGATTTCTTCACTTACTCCAAGCGCAGCCAATATACTATCTATGGAGAAGGCAATATCCATCAATTCTACTGCAATAACGGTTCCCCAGAAAGTACCAAAAAGGCGAATTAATAAACCTCGCTGATTGATCCCTTCTATTGCCTCTTCATCACCTTCTTGCTCGGCTTTTCGCTTATCAATAAAATACTTTATTGCAAGCCATGCTAAATATGCTGCACCTAATACCTTAATATACCAGAATTCAATTAAGTATACCCCGATTCCAATTGCGAGGAACCTGAAGAAATAAGCACCTATTAGACCGTAAAATAGGGCTTTCTTTCGCTGCTTTAGCGGTAAATGTTTTACCATTACAGCTAGTACAAGTGCATTATCAGCAGATAATAGGCCTTCTAAAATTACAAGAGTCCCTATCAGTGCCCAGTTTTCTGGTTTTGATAATGCCTCCACCCACATCTCCCAGTTAAAAAATTGGGAATATGTATGCAAAATTGCATCTAAAATTTCCATTCTTGTATTACTCCCCTCATGTGATTCAATCTATTTGTCCGTATAAAAGACCCGGCAATGCCGAGCCTTATTAAGAAAATATACCTCTTAATTATCCAACCTGTAAACCAAAATCTTTTGCCAGTGCAGCCAGTCCGCCCTGATATCCGCTTCCAATCGCACTGAATTTCCATTCTCCGTTATGTCTGTATAGTTCCCCAACTACAAGGGCAGTTTCAATAGAGAAATCTTCACCTAAGTCATAGCGGATCAATTCTTCGCCTGTTTCTTCATTCAGGATTCTCACATAGGAATTTGATACCTGTCCAAAGTTCTGATTGCGTGTTTCTCCGTCATGAATCGTGATTGTGAACGTAATACGCTGGATGTTTGCAGGTACATTAGCCAGGTCAATTTTCACCTGCTCGTCATCGCCATCCCCTTCACCTGTACGGTTATCCCCAGTATGTACGACAGAACCATTAGCACCCGTTGTATTGTTATAGAAAACAAAGTCGATTTCAGAAGTTACTTTTCCAGTGTCTCCAAGCAGGAATACGGAAGAATCCAAATCGAAGTCATTTCCTCCATCGTATTTGTTCGTATCCCATCCTAATCCAACTATAACCTTTGTCATTCCCGGGTTTGTTTTTGTTAAGTCAACTTTTTGCCCTTTTGATAAGCTTACTGCCATTTCAACTCAAACCTCCATTATGTAGAATAAATGTATTTACGGTATAAATCATGAAAAGTTTCATAATCCATAAAAACATTTTTTCATATTCCAGGATTTATTTCAAACTTTAACTCATCCATTTTGGCGGAGTATTTTTATTCCAATAAATTGACCCTAATTCGTGGTGACCCTGAAAACTGTCATGGTGTGTATGATAATGAAAATTAAACCAGTATCCCTGCTGGGGCGGATGGTCCCTTCTCACATGGAAGCGAATAACATCTTCATTCGTTTTGCTGTTGGTAATATGGAAGATTTTCTCCGACAATCCGCCTCCAGGATTTTCTGTAACTTTTAACTGGGCAAGGCTATCTTCGGGAAATTGCACCGCCACCGCCTGGATGGCTTTTTCGATATTCGGTAGGATTACTTCGTTAAATTCGTTTTCAATAACAGGGCCAATCTTGGCGCCAAACTTCTCATGCGATTGCGCCTCAGCTTCTATCAGCATTTGCCTGATAAAGTCCTCTTTATCAAAATTACTGTCTTCCTCATCAGCCAGTTCTGAACTGTTCTCTGAGTTTTCCACATCGGAGGCTCTAGAGGCTTTTAACTGGCTGGTATTTTCATATAAAAATGCCTGAGAAGGTGTGACGAGGCCAAACGTTAGAATAGTTACGAGTACAACAAAAGATTTTCTCAGCCAATTCGGCATGTTTTTCGCCTTCCTTTCTGCTAAGCAAGAATTTTTTTTAATATGCCGCTATTTTCAATATTTGCGGCAGCTTGCCTTAATTCATCTTCGGGCTGAACAAGAGCAATGCGGACGTATCCCTCGCCACATTGGCCAAAAGCACTTCCAGGAGTTACGACCACGCCTGCACGGTTAATCAAGTCAACCGCAAAATCCTTGGAGCTGCTGTATCCAGATGGAATTTCAGCCCACAAAAACATTGACCCCTCTGGCTTGGTGATATCCCATCCGATTTTTTGCAGTTCATTCAATAATACATCTCTTCTTTTTCTATATGTCCCTCTCAAGTCCTGCAAAAAAGAAGACTGATCATTCAATGCTTTCGCTGCGGCTGCCTGTACCGGCAAGAATACTCCATAATCCAAATTGGATTTTAAATTGGCCAGCATCGCAATTAACTGCTGATTTCCGGCGGCATATGCTACCCTGCAGCCTGCCATATTAAAACTTTTTGAAAATGAATTCATTTCAATCCCTACATCCATGGCTCCCTCAACAGACAAAAAACTAAGTGATTTCTGTTCATAATAAAGCTCCGAATAAGCAAAATCGTGCAGCACAGCAAAATGGTACTTCTTGGCCAGACAGATTGCCTGAAGATAAAACTCCTCTGTCGCAATTGCAGGAACGGGATTACCAGGATAATTCAATATCATTAACTTCGTCTTTGCGAGGACCTCTTCAGGGATCCCATCAAAATCCGGAAGGAAGCTGTTCTCCTTTTTTAAAGGCATCCCGTACATCTTTGCACCAGCCATTGCCGCACCTGCAGCATAGGCAGTATATCCTGGGTCCGGCACAAGGATATACTCTCCTGGATCACATAGTACCATTGGCAAATGAACCAGCCCATCCTGGGAACCCATTAAAAGCAGCACCTCTGAAGAAGGTTTGAGCTCCACATCAAAATTTCGTTTATAATAACCGCTGACTGCAGATTGAAATTCATTTGTACCTGTTAACGAGTAGCCGTAAAGTTCTGGTTCACGAGCTCCCCTTGCTAACTCCTCCATAACAAAAGAGGGAGGGGGCAAATCAGGGCTGCCTATGCTCAAATCAATTATCTCAACCCCGTCTGAAAGTTTAGAATTCTTCATGTGGGCTAATTCCGCAAACACGCTTTCCCGAAAAGAAGCCATTCTTTTTGAAATAGGAAAATCCATAGTATCCTTCCTCGCTATGTATCTCAATTCTATTTATCTATTATACTTCTTTTCTGCCCAAAATAAAATTGATATCATGTATCGGCAATAAGAACAATAGATATATAGTGAAAAATAAATTGCCGGATTATTAAGCAGCAAGCGGGGAATAATAGGAACAAATCGTGTTCTTCAAGTCCAGGAGAATGAAAAAGGGGGAAATTAAGATGGATTGGTCTCTTTTCTTTGTTATTGCAAGCCTCTTGCTGATGGCTTACTTTGTTTATCTGGCCATCACAGATTAAATGGAAAGGTGCCGGGTATTCAGGCACCTTTTCTCATTTTTCAATAACACCAAAATGAAACTTTGATGATTTTCTCTCAAAAACTTTGAAGCCATATTGAGCAAACCTGGAACTTCTAAAGTGGTCTTTCAGGACTACCCTTTGCCTTGCCACTCTTTTTGCATGAAACATAACTTCCTCTGACAGGTCCTCATATACGGCAAAGTTCCTTAAAGCTTTAATCCCCTCTGACTCAAGGATTTTCTCTTCAAACATGGGATCAAAATAGACAACATCATAACTTTCTGAAGGCTGTTGTTTTAAATAATTAAGGGCCATTGATGACTCAGCATTTATTCTCCCCATTGCCTGATTCATAACTTCGAGACCTGAGTCCCATTGTCTAAGACCATTCGCAACCAGGAAGGAAAGGTATTTATTGCCTTCCAGTCCCGTAACCTTCCCTTTGCTCCCAGCTGCATAACTGGCTGTTATACTGTCCGAGGCCAATCCAAGAGTGCAGTCCAGAATACTGCTGCCTTCTTTAATTTCGGCAGCCTGAAGAAAGGGATCGCTCCCTCCTTTTAAAAGCCGTTTTATTCTGAACATAGCTGAACTGGGATGAAAAAAGAATGGCTTGCTTTCGCCTATCGGAAAAAGTTCCAAACGTTCTTTTCCAACTACTAAGCAGTCTTCAGGAACTTGCTTTTGAATCCTTCCTACCGATCTTTTATTCCTGTCGATATATTCAGCACCCAATTGCTCCGCAATCTGTTTTGCTTTTTCTATCATTACAGCATTGGTGCGTCCTGCAGTTGTTATAATCATTTATGTTCACCTAATTTTATTTTGCTATAAAGAAAGGGGTGCCAGCCGACACCCCGTTTTGATTCCGCCAATATTGTCAGCAATTCGCCTCAAAAGCCGCAAGAAGATTCTCCATGATTGCTTCCATGGAATGATCTTCAATATCATGGCGGTGAATGAAATGCACAACTTCCTTCCCTTTTAAAAGAGCCATGGAAGGAGATGACGGCTCATATCCTTCAAAGTACTCGCGCATTTTGGCTGTTGCTTCTTTATCCTGCCCTGCAAAAACCGTCACTAAATGATCAGGTTTCTTTTCACTTCTTAAAACAGCCTGTGTTGCTGCAGGACGAGCAAGCCCAGCGGCACAGCCGCAAACTGAATTCACAACTACAATAGCTGTTCCTTCAAGACTTTCCATAAACTGCTCTACATCTTCTGAAGCTGTCAGCTCTTTAAAGCCTGCCTGTACAAGTTCCTCACGCATCGGCTTCACCATTTGTTTCATATATTCTTCATATGCCATTGACACAGAATTTGCCTCCTTCTCAAGATCCATTTTGTAAAGTAAGCATACTATATCAACCAAACTTTATGCAATTTTTCTTTGCCGGGTATTACTCTGCACATTCGCTTTATTGTCCAATTAAATAATTTTATCGGCCTAGTTCATATATTTAACGGCAAAAAACAGTTTTAACGGCCAAAACCTGTAATTTATCGGCCAAAAGCTCTTTTCAGCAAAAAAAGCCAGTCATAAAAGACCGGCTTTCTTAACAAAATTAAATTTTCATAACTCCGCCTGTGCTGGCATTAGTTACAAGTTTGGAATAGCGGGCAAGATACCCTTTCTTGACTTTTGGCTCGAATCCTTTCCAATTGGATTTTCGCTTTTCGAATTCTTCATCTGAAATCTCCAGATTGATTGTGCGGTTATTCAAATCCAGCTCAATGATGTCTCCATTCTCAACGAATGCAATCGGCCCGCCTTCAGCGGCCTCTGGCGAGATATGACCAATGCTGATTCCTCGAGACGCCCCAGAGAAGCGCCCATCAGTAATCAGGCCGACTTTTGCTCCAAGGCCGCGGCCGACAATCTGGGAAGTAGGTGCGAGCATTTCCGGCATCCCAGGTCCTCCTTTAGGGCCCTCATATCGAATGACAACAACATGGCCTTCCTGCACCTTGCCAGTAATGATTCCGGAAAGCGCCTCTTCCTGTGAATCAAAGCAGATTGCCGGTCCTCTATGGTAGCCGCCAACGGACTCATCAACAGCACCGACTTTTATAATTGAGCCCTCAGGAGCAAGATTTCCGAATAGAACCGCCAGACCGCCGCGTTCAGAATGTGGATTTTCCAGAGTGCGGATAACATTTTTATCCAAAATTTCACTTCCGGCTACATTTTCCCTGAGCGGCTTCCCGGTAACTGTCAGACAATCTCCATGCAGGGCATCCGGTTTCTTAAGCAATTCGTTAATAATAGCACTGACTCCGCCTGCATTATGAACATCTTCAATATGATAATCTGAAGCTGGTGCAATCTTGGCCAGATGCGGCACCCGGTTGGCGATTTCATTAATTCGTTCAATCGGATAATCGATTTCAGCTTCATGTGCCAATGCCAATGTGTGTAGAACTGTATTGGTTGACCCGCCCATTGCCATATCAAGGGCAAACGCGTTGTCAATAGCGTCGATTGTAACAATATCGCGCGGTTTGATGTCTTTGTTGATTAACTCCATCAGCTGCTTGGCCGAACGTTTAACAAATTCTTTTCTCTCTTCTGATACTGCCAGAATCGTACCGTTTCCAGGAAGGGCAAGGCCAAGTCCTTCTGCAAGGCAGTTCATGGAGTTTGCAGTGAACATTCCGGAACATGATCCGCAAGTCGGACATGCAACCTGCTCGATTTCCTGAAGTCTTTGTTCATCTATCTGGCCTGATTCATAGGCTCCGACACCCTCAAAGACTGAACTCAGAGATAATGGTTTGCCGCTGGAATCTACTCCAGCTTTCATTGGACCTCCGCTGACAAATACAGTTGGAATATTAACCCTTAAAGCACCCATCATCATTCCAGGTGTAATTTTATCACAGTTGGGGATGCAGACCATCCCATCAAACCAGTGTGCCGAAACGACTGTCTCAAGTGAGTCAGCAATGATTTCACGGCTTGGCAAAGAATAGCGCATGCCGATATGGCCCATGGCAATTCCATCATCCACTCCAATAGTATTAAATTCAAATGGAACACCACCTGCTTCACGAATGGCTTCCTTTACAATTTTTCCGAATTCCTGCAAATGCACATGTCCAGGAACGATATCAATATAGGAATTGCACACTGCAATAAATGGCTTCCCGAAATCTTCTTCCTTAACTCCGGCAGCACGCAGCAAGCTGCGGTGCGGTGCCCGGTCTGTGCCTTTTTTGATCATATCACTTCTCATCTGTGAGCCAGTCATAGTATGTAAAACCTCCCGTTTACCCTAGATTCATAATCTTGTACTCTATGGGAAAAAAGTGATAAGCCTCCCTCTCCCAAATATTTTCTTTCCAATATAGACCCTTTTTCGGATAATTTCAATAATTTTTACAAATTTCAATATAATTTTTCGCTTTAAATTAGTGAAACTGCAATGCGTATAAGTGATGGAATAATAATTTTTGGGGCTGGATTTAAAATTGGGGGGATAATCATTTTCATATCGTTCATCCAGCGGGGAGACAGAGTTAGATATTCTCTTTCGTTCTTTTCCTGCCAAAAATTCACCTTGTTTGGCACGATTAATTCTCTTTCTTTCCCCCCATGCCAGAATTACTGCGAGTTTAGGCACGATTACTTATTTGCCCAACAAAAAAACCGCTCCAGACTTCAGTCTGAGAGCGGTTTTTCCATTAATCATTCGTGACCTTTTTTCCGGGATTCAGTCATCTGTTTCCAGACTGATCCTTTTGCTTCTTCACCGTGTTCAATTCTTTCAATAGCCAGCTTGATTTGCATGCTGACTTCGAATTCAGGGTCGTCTTCTGCTGCTTTTAAAGCTGGAAGAGCTCTTTCATCTCCCACTTCGTAGAGGAACATGGCCGCACGCCAGCGTACAAGCTTGCTGTCATCCCGTAAAGCTTCCATCATGGCGTCCATTGCTTCTTCAAATCCCAAGTCAGATAAACAGTCTCCTGCCGTGCGCCTTACAGTTACTGTTTTATCCTTCAGTGCTTTGTATAGAAGAGGCAGGACGCTTTTATTTTCAATCATCCCAAGATAAACTGTCGCAAGTCTTCTGATCGAAGCCTTCTCATCATTAAGCGCTTTTTCAAGCACAGGCAGATCCTCCAGTTCAGGATCATCCATCTGCTCGAGTTTTTGATAGCGCTCCCTCCAATCTGGGGAATCCAGATCTTCAACTGTGAGTTTAAGCAGGGAACGAGCATGCTTCTCCTCCGTTTTTTCCGGGCTTTTCGCCACATTTACAAGGGTCTGGAGCCTTTCCTCTGGAAATGCAGCCATTAGTTCCTCTACAATATCATGGCCAACTTGATCAAAGTCTCCATAACGTACGCCAAACTCTTTCCACTTGCGGACCATGACAACATTATCAGCGGGATCCTGCGCCCCTGAAACTGCTTTAATGAAATTATCAGGAAGGCCAAAGCGTTTTTCTTCCGTACCGTCAGTGAGCTTCACCTGCATAGGAATTCCTTTATACATTTGGACTAGTACCTGCACCTCGCCAAAATGCTCGTTCATTCCGTTCTCTTCTGCACTTTCGTTATTGACATCCTCGCCAAATGCAGATCTAACTTGAGGGAGGAGCTCTTTCCAGTCATATTTGGCATTTCTCTCCACTGCGAGAAAATCAGCAACATGGTAAACCCCCTTTATCCCCTCTATACCTAGAATATCGAGGATGATCCTTGGAGCTCCTTCTTTTTTATCTTTTTTATAGTTATTGGCTTTTCCCATTGGTAGCTCTTCATCAAGAATGACCTTCATTGTGTTTGGACTTGGTGTTGGCTCGATTGCTTTTATTTTCAATAAATATCACCCTTATATATATATTCACGATAGTAACTGATTTTATTTTAACATAAGGAAAAATCCAAGGCATTTTAGCTGTTTCAAATAAAAAAGAAACCCGGAGATTACTCCGGGTATGAATCATTCATTTTCAGCTGCTTCTGAAAGATAGCTCCATCTCTCAATCAGGTATTCAAGCTCTTCATTCAGCCTCGTTTCTTCTTCCACTAAAGCTTGTCCCTTTTCAAAGTCACTGCCGATGCTGGCCATTTCAGAGGCAATCGCTTCGAGACGTGTTTCAGCAGCCTCAATCTTTCCCTCGATTTCTTCCCATTCCTTTTTCTCTTTGTAGCTCATTCTCTTCTTTTTCGGCTTTGTTTCCCTTGATTTTTTCGGGGCAGAATCAATTTCCTGAACCGGCTTGGCATTTTCGCTTTCAAGAAATTCGCTGTAATTTCCATAATAAGATTCGATTTTGCCTTCGCCTTTTAGTACAAGAAGCTGATCAGCAACTTTATCCAGGAAGTAGCGGTCATGGGAAACTGTAATGACTACGCCAGCAAAATCTTCCAGATAATCTTCGAGAACCGTCAATGTTTGAGTATCAAGGTTATTAGTCGGCTCATCAAGAAGGAGAACATTAGGCTCAGACATTAATATTTTCAATAAATAAAGCCTGCGTTTTTCACCGCCTGAAAGCTTGCGGATAGGTGTGCCATGTGTATATGGAGGAAACAGGAAGCGCTCCAGCATTTGCGCTGCGGAAATGGTTTTTCCATCTGAGGTTTCAACCACTTCTGCTGTTTCTTTTAGATATTCTATCATGCGCTTGTTCTCATCCATGTCTTCGCTTTCCTGGGTATAGTAAGCGACTTTTACCGTCTGCCCTATTATGCGCTCACCTGAGTCAAGCGGAATCTTTCCTGCCAATATGTTAAGCAGCGTGGATTTTCCTGTCCCATTCCTGCCAATTATCCCGATTCTGTCCCCTGGCTTTACGAGCAGATCAAACTGATTCAGGATTATTTGGCTGCCATACTTTTTCGAAGCAGATTCAAGTTCAAATACCTGTTTCCCAAGACGGCTGCCGCTTAGGGACATATCCAATTTTTCAGAGGATTTAACTGCAGCAAGCTTGCTGTCAAGGGCTTCGAACCGCTGAATCCTGGCTTTTTGCTTGGTGGTGCGGGCTTTTGCACCCCTTCTGATCCATTCCAATTCCCTTCTGAACAGATTTTGCTGTTTTTCAATAGTGGCTGCCTCATTTTCCTCTCTTATCGCCTTTGCTTCAAGGAATGCAGCATAATTGCCTTTATAACTGTATAGATTTCCGCCTTCAAGCTCAAACATTCTATTTGTAACCCGGTCAAGGAAATAACGGTCATGTGTTACAAGCAGCAGTGCACCCCTATACCGGCCCAGATATTCTTCAAGCCATTTAACCGATTCAAAATCCAGATGATTTGTCGGCTCGTCAAGAATCAGTAAGTCTGGTGACTGGATCAGTACTTGCGCCAGCGCAACCCGCTTCTTCTGTCCGCCGGAAAGCTCGCCAACTTTTTTGCTGAAATCCTCAATGCCCAGCTTAGTGAGTATCGTTTTGGCGTCGGTATTCACTTCCCAGGCATCAAGTGTATCCATTCTTTTTTGTAGTTCGAAAAGATTTTCCTGGATGGCTGAATCTTCAGGATGCCGGCTAAGCTTCAACAAGGCTTGTTCATATTCTCTCTGAAGAACAAGAATTGGTGCGTCTCCCGCAAAAACCTGCTCAAGAACTGTTAAATCATAGTCTAGCTCAGGCTGCTGTGCTGAATACGAGATGGTATAATCCTTCGGAGTGACAATTTCACCGGAATCTGGCAGGTCAACCCCAGCAATCACTTTCAACAGGGAAGATTTTCCTGTCCCGTTTACACCGATCAGCCCTACTCTTTCTTTTTCGGCGATTGTAAAAGATATATTATTAAATAGTTCTTTCTCTCCATAAGTTTTTGTCACACTTTCCACAGAGATCATCTTCATGCTTGACCATTCCATTCTTTAAAAAATTGATGCAGATACTGTTCCATAATTTGATGCCTCTCTTCTGCCATTTCCTTTGCAGTGTCAGTATTCATCAGGTCTCTCAGCTTCAATAGCTTTTCGTAAAAATGATTGATGGATGACGACTTGCCAGTCCGGTATTCATCTTCAGTCATTTCCCTTCTGATTTCAAGGCCAGGATCATAAATCTGCTGCCCCTTTTTGCCGCCATAGGCAAATGCTCTTGCAATCCCCACGGCACCAATCGCATCCAAACGGTCCGCATCCTGGACTATTTTGGCTTCAACGCTTAAGATCCTGGAGTTATTGCCCCCTTTAAAAGAAACTAAATCAGTAATTGTCTTAATGCTGCTGGATGCTTCTTCTGTGATCTCGAGTTCCTGCAGAAAATCAGATAGATTCCTTTCTCCCGCTTCCTTGGAAGTGTTCAGCTTTGCATCGGGTATATCATGAAGCAATGCTGCCATTTCAATTATAAAAGTGTCCCCCGCTTGCTCTTTCTTCGCTATGTAAAGGGCATTTTTTCTTACCCGCTCTATATGGTGCCAGTCATGCCCGGTTGAATCTTCCCCAAGTGTATCCCGGACAAAATTTTCTGTTATATGTATAATGTTTTCATTCAATATTTTCACCTGCTTTCAAACTCCACTGTCCATTTTAACATTACTTTCAGAAAGAAACATTGGCAAGGTAATACCATATCTAATAGAACTATTTAATAAAATCAATACTTCAGACTGCACCAATAAAAAAATGATGCAGGAAACCATTCATTGATTTCCTGCACCAGGTTCTATGAAAATATTATTTTATTCCAAGCCATTAAGCCAGCTGATGCCAAGTGTATTTTCGCCTGCATGGACGCCAATGGTGGCCCCCAAAGAATAGCAGCCAAATTCAATGCCCGTAAATTCTTCCTGGAGTTCCTTCTTCCATGTCTCTGCTTCTTCCGGATGCAAACCGTATAGGATGAATACTTCTTTCAGTGTTTTTTTCTCATGAGCGCTCCTCAGCAGATTCACAATTTTATCTTTTGCCTTTCTCTCGCTTCTGGCTTTCTCCTTTACGCTTAATTCTCCATCATGAACAGAGATAATCGGCTTTATATTGAGCATGCTTCCCAGGAAAAATTGAACTCCGGACATCCTGCCGCTTCTATGAAGCTGTTCAAGACTGCCAATGAGGACATATGTTTCGCCCGTATTGCGAAGCGTCACAAGCTTGCTGATAATGTCTTTAACACCCAGTCCTGCTTCTTCCAATTCCATCCCCTTCAGGATTAATCTTGTTAACGGGTATGATAGTATTTTGGAGTCTATGCTGTATACTGGTATATCAACCAGTTGGGCCGCCTGCTCACTGGAAGAAACGGTCCCGCTAAGCTTTGCCGATACAAGCACAGCTATGATACAGTCATAGTTCTTTTTTAGATTCTCGTATAAATCCCGGAAAGCGCCGATGGATGGCTGGGAAGTTTTTGGAGGGGTATCCAGGGTTTTTAAACTCGCATATAATTCTTCAGGTGTTAAATCAACACCATCAGTAAATTCTTTGCCATCCATAATGATGGTCATCGGAATCTGGTACAAGTCAGGATTGTTTCTTAAATCGTTATTTAAAAATGCGGTACTGTCTGTAACCCATGCAATTTTAGCCACTCAAACCGCCCCCTTTTAAGATATTTATACGCGTATGTATGTAAATAAGACTATATGAAAGGCTGGAAGAGAAAGATTTCCATCCCAGCCGCAGGTCCTATGGCAGAAAAGGCTTGATTTTAGGAAAAACCTTTATAGCTGTATTGTAAAAAACATCTTCATGGTGCTCTTCAGGTATAAGTTCTTTTATAAATTTGATATAAGGACCCACCGGCGCAAGCGGCCAATCGGTTCCAAACAGCAATTTATCGTAAGAATCTGCAAACACTAAAGCATGCCTCAAATGATCCAAAAACCTTCCTTCACTGCGCTTCTTCAATTCTTTTTCCGTTCCGACAACCAAGCCTGAAAGATCGGCATATACATTAGGATTCTTGTATATGATTTCAGCTCCGGTCAGCGTCCATGGATCTCCAAAATGGGCCATCATGAAATTGACATTCCGGTGCTTAACAGCAACTTCATCGATTGCCAGGGGATGAGAATACTTAAGCAATCCCCTTTCTGAATAAGTATCCCCGGTATGAAATACAACTGGAACACCATATTTTGCCGCGAGTGTATAGACAGGATCATAGACCTCATCATAGGCGTAGAAAGGGTAATACCCCAGGTAAATCTTAATCCCCGCAACATTAGGCTTTTGCAGGTCTGCCTCCAGTCTTTGAAGAGCCTCTTCGCTAAGATCATATGGATTGACGCCCGCACAGTAAACAATATTTGACGGAATCCCGTCTGTCAGGTCAAGTCCCATAGGTGTTCTTGCTTCATAATCCGGAAAGCCCATTTTGTCTGTTTCTGTAAGCCCCATTGCAATGCTAAGAACTACATTTGCCTTTTTGAACTCCTGCTGGTGCCCGTTATATGAATAATCCACAAATGAGAGTTCATTGGCAGTATGATGAAATGATTTAATATCAGAAAAATGAATATGTGCATCTATGACTTTCATAATTTCTCCTTTAGAGGAATTCTAGATTGCAAAGACTTTCAAGAAGTCTGCCTTCGAAGCTTCTTTCTTCGAATGCAATAAAGCCCGGTTTGGCCAATAGGCCCGCTTTCCTTTCCGAAATAACTTCAAAGACTTCTTTATTCATGTATGCTCCAAGGATTTCACTATCTTTACTTCTCGTTACATACATTTTTTCAGGAGAACTGCCGCTGGAAATACGGGATCCATCAATATTAACAAAGGATTGCTCCTCAACTCCGGCCTGATATGCTGAATCTGCTCCTTTGTCACTTACTGTAAGAGTAAGATCCTTTAATGAGCCTCGGGATAAAAATAAATCTGTGACCCATTTTTCATTTGCCAGATACTTCCCGCCTGCATTGTCCGCTTTTACCCAATGAGCAAGGATTGGCACTCCAGGCATTAACGCGAAATACTGTGTGTATTCAAGGCCTTTCCATATGGAGTGATGGACAACTTTCGTATGGATGGCTAATGCAGACCATTCGTTTCCATACGAATCTTTAACACTGATAAATTCAGCAGAAGATTTCTCCTTCATTAGCGAAAACACACTCAATTGCGATGGCGCAGTTTTCATGCCGCCAGCCCACGGATTCCACCATCCTTTGGCTACCGGTTTGGGAAAGGAAGAATCCAGCCACTCCCGCTCTTTATATGTCAATGAGAATAATCCTGGATAAAAATCCGGTGCACCTTTTAAGCTAATGATTCCGTTATCTATTATAAAAACAGTCTTGCCGTCCTGTTCTTCCATTAACATTCTGACATTTCCCCGGGGCAGTATCAGAAGTTCTCTTACATGCTTCTTTTCACTGTAAAGAGTAATCTCAGCATTTACAATAGATAAAGGTTCCGCACCATTAATAGGGAAATTCGATTTAACTACCTTTAGTTCCTGTTCTTGACTGAAATTTGCAGATTGTTTTTTATCTCCATTTAAATATAAATCAATAGTGCCATGGAGGTAACCCGAACGATATGTTTTCAGAGTGTATTCTGCTGATTCACTTTCACTTGCTACCGGATTTCCCCTATTGATAATTAAAGCTTTTTCATTCTGTACATTTTTTTCATATTCAGCTGTCACACCGGCAAACTGCTGCATTTCTTCCCATGTCCGGAAAGCTCCAATTGATAAATAGCCAGGGGCCAATACCTTCTGATCGCCCGATTCAAGACAGCCAGTCTCCTGCTGGTAGTAAAATTGCCACCCATCCGGATTGGACTCTGCATTTTTTGGCCAGCAGAATCCGATCGGCTCTCCGTTATGATTGGCGAAAAACCAATTTTCGGTTATACTGCTTGCTGATATCTCCATGAACCCCAATTCTTTTACAACTGAAAACTCTACCACTTCATTCTCCAGCGGAAAATATGGATGCTGCATTTCATGATATAATGGCTGGCTGAAATACAGGTTCTCATATTTTTTATCCCCTTCATTTGTCAGTTCAGCCCATACCTTTACAAGGCCCTCACTATATAGGGAGGTATACAAGGATACAAGAATTCCTGTAAAAGCTTCAGACCTGAAAACCAATTTGAATGTGATGGCAGTGTCATCTGAAAACCACTCTGCCGCCAGTGGCTTTGCCTTAGAAAATTCTGTTGAATAGGGCTTGCCAAGTTTAGGAGCGAAAAACGCAAACGGCTGGTTAACATTTTCGTTTCTGCCTGCGGTTATTTTATAATCCAATTTCCGAATATTCACTTGGCAGATTCCATTGCAGATGTACCAATAATCCTTTGACTCTCCTCCAAACTTTTGACCGAAGCTTTTAAGGGGAATTCCTACCGAACTGCATTTAAAAGCGAGTTTTTCCCCATTCTCCTTTATTGCCAAAATCGTCATTTCCGGCTGATAGAAGCCATGTTTTTTTACGATGAAAGGCACATTTAGCAGCTTACGCCCTTTTTTGTGGAGCTGTATCCGAAACTCACGCTTTTCTAATTCGACAAGATCACTTCCAGGAAGAGAAAGATGAAATAGTGCGTCTTCTTCCAGGTTGTTTTCTACTTCAATTTCCAATTCAGCTTCCTGATTTAAAAACCTGAGATTTCCTTTTGAACCACCTGTAATTTTGGCTGGCTGTTTGGGAAGCAGTCCAAGGCGCAATTCACACTCCTTACCATTTACCCAAACCTTAACGTCTAATGAAGGATGGGTTTTCCAGACACTGGGCTCTTCCCCTTCATGCACTAGTAATTGGCCGGTAATTTCGGCGTCGCTCTCAGCCAGCAGATCATGCTCGAAAACAGCTTCTACTCTTCCCTGATTGTTCCCTTCAGCCCTAAAAGATACGGGACTTCCCGTTTTATTTGCGAATTTCAGCTGGAAGTTTTGGATTTCATTTTCGATTACTTCATGATGATCCATGGATAGTTCAAGAAGATAATCATTCGTTTCTATTAAACTGATTCCTCTGCCGGTTCTTTCAAACCTGACTCTTGCAGACACTTCCCCGCTTTCCCATTCATACTCGTAAAATGTAAAGCCATTTTCTTTGATTCCATCTGGCTTCACCTCAATTTCTCTCATGCTGCTGTTATACCAATCAAGCTTTTCCAGAGCTGGTTTTAAAAGCTGTGCCTGGTGAACACCCGGAATAAAATTCATTAAATGAGTTGTATCATCTCTGTCTTCCCAGAAGAATAAAAACACACTATATACTAACTTTAAATGTGATATCTAATTCGTCCTTTTTAAACATCACTTGCTTAACGACACTAGATATCATCATTTTCTTAGTGTCTAAATCAGCCTTGTCAAATGTATCCTTAATCTTTTGCAGTGATAATACAAATTCATCTTCTTTTTCTAAAGTTTTCTTTTTTCTATCCAATATTTCCTTCTTACTTTCAATAATTTTACCCAGTCCATCCTTTTCTGTTTCTTTCGTTTTTATAATATTGCTCAATTGATCTGGGCTAAACGAACTTTCCCCTAACAAGCTTTTTGTTATTTCATTATTGAGAATAGTTAAGTCTTTTTCAAGCTTATTCTTATCTTTGATGAGGATGTCAATTTCACTCTCTAACTGAGTAAAAGTATTTTTATTATTTGCTTGTCTAGATTTAATCAAGTTTTCTTTATTTTTGAGCAATATTTCTATTTGTTTAATAAATAATCTGTAAAATGCCTTCTCGTGTTTATCGGAAGCATATAGTGCTTTGTCATGTTGAGTATCAGAAGTTCTAGCAGCTAAACATCTATACCGTCTTATGATACGCTCCTTCTTTGTACCGTCTTTAAGGGTATAACTTGTCCTAGTCACATCACTGTACATTTTATTTCCACAGTAACCGCATATAGCGATCCCGTTTAAAAGTAACTTACCTTTGTTCGGAAGAGTACCTTGTTTATCTTTTCTCATTTTCATTATTTCTTGAACTTTATCAAACACTTCTTCATCAATAAATGCCCAGTCATCCCTCTTCTTAGCATACTTCCACTCAGACTTAGGTAATACTTCATCATGATTATTTTTGTTTTTCACATTGTATCTTTTTATACCTGTGTAGATAGGGTTTTTTAATATACTAAATATTGTATTTATCCTAAAGTTCTTCTCACTTCTCGTTTTATATCCAGAGGAATTTAAATATTTTGCTATCCTAGAAACTCCATAGCCTTTATTTATATATAAATCAAATATAATCTCCACTACTTTTTTCTCGTCTTCATTAATTCTCATGTCTTTTACATTCTTATCATATTTCCAGTGCTTCTCACCAGTGTCATATACTTCATATCCATATGGAGGAGTTGTTCCCGTATATTGACCTTTTTCATTCATTTGCTCAATGATTTCTTTAACACGCATCGAGGTCTTTTTACTCTCACCTGAAGACTGCCAAAATGTAATGTAGTTAATTAATAAATCTGTGTGATCTGCTATCTTTCTCTGTCCCTCTTTAACAGACCAAACCTCTACTCCGTGATCAACAAGGTATTGAACAACTAATGGAGTCTCATCTTCTCGTCTACCTAACCTGTCATACATGAAAACTAAGAGGATGTCGAACTCTTTATTTTCTGCTGCTTTTTTAATCTGTACAAGAGCGTCACGGTCATCAGTTTTATTTTTCCAGCCTGACACACCTTTTTCATACAATTCATTTTCTAGTTTCCAGTCCGTTTGACTCTCAATAAATTTTAAACAAGAATTACGTTGCATAGGTATATCTTCTTCTGGATTAACTTGTCCTTTAGTTGAAACTCGATAAAGATTCCATACTCTTTTCATTGTGTGTTTTTATCTCCTCTGGCTAATAATTTTATAACACTTATTTTAGCAATAAAAATAGAGAAATCAAACGATTTCTCTTGCAAATAAATCATATAAATTCTCTTTAGCTAAATCACTCTCTGCTTTATTTTTTGTGAACCTCATCGTACAATGAAAACCGAATTCATCCTTGTGTAATGACTTTAGGATGGTTTGAGACTCTGTCTCGCTAATTGAATACTCAACACCATCAATCATAGTTGTGGTTGCTTGCATTTAATTCACCTCTTGCTATGTACATATGTATGGGTTTGTTTGTCCTATTACCTACATTTTCACTATTTTATAATTGATTATTTTATATTATTGAACTTTCTACAAATAAAATCTTCATCAATCTCACTCTGGATACGTCCTTCTTTTGCTTTATTCAAAATGCTACAATTCCTTTTATACCTCTTGCAGATCTTACATTTATTCTCAAATACTTCCATATGTATTTCATCATTAAATATTCCTCTATATGTAACTGGTTTAATAGTAATCTCAATTCTAGGACTCTTTGAATCATAAAACACTTCATGAGTTCTTGTTAAAATCTTCTTATCATCTATGTACGCTATTCCATTTAATGCGTCACAAAGGACTTTCATGTAATTTTGCTCGTCTTTATCTGTTCGATCAAAGTAAAATATACAGTCAAGGTAATGATGAACATCTCGTGTTGATTCAATATCCCATTGTTGCAGCTCAACTTGTTCTTTTGCATATGTAGAGAATTCTTTTTTAAATTTATTGGCTTCTGGTTTAGTGTAAGCCATAACCATGCAACCATTACCCTTTCTAACCCCTCTGTAACCCATGTAATGGTTGACTGAAGGAGGAATGCCTTTTACGGTTAGTTTTAGTTCTTTAACCAAGTAATCACCTCTTTAGAAAGAAAGGGTAAGATATATTTCCATCTCACCCTTTAATATTAAATTATTTTATTTAGATTAATTCTTTTAAATCCTTAATCATCTCAACAATATTCTTTCTAGTTAGTACAGTATCTTTTGTGTCTGGAATACTTAGGAATTGCCTTTGTAATTTATGTAAAGCTTTTGACTGAAACTCTTCAAAACTTATCGGTTTGGTGTTTTCATTGATTATTTCTTTACATTTGTCCCACGAATACTTAACTATATCAACTGTTGTATTATTTACACTGTAGTTTTCTTCAACTTCAAAAATCATACTGGATAGATTGATACCTGTATCTCTACTATGAGACAATTCTAAGTCAGTCACACTAATTCCATCTGGTAAATTAATTTCCCATTCTTCTCCCCAATTAAATGTTTGCTTTGATGAAGAGAATACTACTCTATCAATATTCTTCTCGATGTCGACTAGTTTAAGAAATATATTTACATCTTCAATTTTTGAAGCATCGCCCATATTACTTCTTTTTAACTTTAATGTAATATTTTTAGATCCTCTTAAAATTTCCTGAACACCCTTTGAAAAGTAAATATGCTTAACACCTTTTTCAAAATTTCTAATTTCAATGTTCGTTTTCATCTCTCACACACTCTCCTTGGTTTTAATTATTTATTCTTTTCGACCAAATTTAAATTACTTAAAATTTCCACAGCGAGTTTCCCATCGTCTTCCCTATTTTTATTTTTAAGTTCTGATACATCTTTTTCAAGTTGCTCAATCGATTCCTTCATACCATAAAGAAAGTCTTTTAAAACTGAGACATAATTCTCATCACTTTCTTCTGTGGCATCTTCTTCAATTACACCTTTTAATCTCAAAAATTCAAATTCTAAATCCAACACAGCAAGAATATTTTCTTTACTCAAGTTGACACCTTTCTTAGTTAACTCTTCACTTATATATGTTGATATCTCTTGATCATCAATAATAATTTGTTCGTTCATTTTCTTCACCTCCCTTCAAGTCAATCAAACTACCATTTTATTTGCTTATTTCATTTATTGATATTAATAATTTCCCTAAACACTCAACGTCTTCTTTTGTTAAAACAAGTACAGGATTTACTTCAACATTTTCATCAATACTTATGTAGACTTTATTTTCATCTGGATAGTATGTTAAATCCATTTTTTGACCTAGATCACTAGTAAAACTTGAAGCATATTCGTTTAGCATTAATTTCACCTCCCTTCACTTTATCTATATTTATTATATTTAATTATTTTATATTAATCAAGCATTATTTGGAATTTTTATGTATTTAATTTGCAGCTTGCTTTATGTATTCCTCGTAATCTTCTTTGTACATCCACTTGTAGCCACCAGCTGTTTTACGTTTTCCACTGCAGACTCTTCGAATGCTGTTTTGATGTATCTTTATATTTTTTGAAATTTCTTCAGCACTAATCCATTCTTTAATATAGTTATCTCCACTTGCAGATAATTGCATTACTTTTCTTGAATTACGATTATAGTTTATTCGTTTTCGCCTTGAAGCTTCCGCAGCTTTTCTCATTTCCTCTTTAGGATCATATGAACAGATTCCAATTATATGACCTTTCTTTAAGTATCTAATAACTGTTGCCCTACTCAAATTTAATAATTTCATTATTTGACTGGTGCTTTCAATACCTTCACTCCATATACCACATACTGAATTAACTAATGATGAACATGCGAATTTATGACAGTCTTCCCAATCAATATTTTTTAAATTAAGCAAATTAGATAATTTTGATAATATATTGATTCTTATATAGTCTAATTCTGATCTCTTACAATCAATTTGTATATAGTCTTTGATTCCATTTTCTTTAGCTAGTTTTTCTTTTAACCTATCATTTTCTTGTTCTTCTTCTAAATTCTTACCATTTAAGTGCTGAAAACCATCACTATAGTGTTGTCCCCCATGAGTTTCAATAATCATACTTAAAGACGGTATGTAAAAATCATATCTTTTTAATCCTATTAATTTACTATTATTATGTTTTACACTTTTAGACCATTTGAATATTTTTTCATTCTCAAATTTAATATTTAATTGTTTTAACATGTTAAACATGAACTTCTGAGGATAACTCAGTCCATCTGAACATGCTGAACATGAAAGTCCTCTATTTACTACGCTCTGAATGACTTTTGACTCTTCATGTTTACAATTAGGGCAAGTAAACTTTTCTTTCTTATTGCTTCCAGAAGTTATTTTATACCCTCTTTCCGGATAAGTTAATAGCATTGCTATATTAGAATGAGTAGTCCATAAACAATTTGTTTCATTTACACGAGAACCTCTACAAAAAGGACAATTTCTATTCTTTCTATTGCTTACACTCATATCATACTCACTTTTACAATCTGGACAATTCCATAGATAAATTTCATTTGTTCCGAAAGAGATATCCTTGGGTAATTTATTATTTTTTTCACTAAATTCTTGCAATAAATATTCTTTGCTATTTAATTTTGCATAATAGTCTAATGATTTTACGTATTTAACATTATTTTTTCTAACTTCACCACTGTAAATTGCCCCACATTTCTTACATCTGTCTTTTCCATCTTGATTTCTATTCTTTAAAATACTACTATAAACTTGATTTTTAATACATTTTCCACAATCATCGCATATCTTTGTAACTTTAAAACTACTTCCAGTGGGTAAATCATCAGTGTGTACAATGAATATATCACCCGTTCTAGTAAAAGTGTACCCTTTTCCAATATAGTATTTTTTTATACTGTTACTCCATTTTAATTGTATTGCTTCCTCTAAAATAGCCAACTTTCCTCTTCCTCCTGATCAATGGAGGCTGCGCAGCACTTATGTAACGTTATTTCCCTTTGTATTTGATTATTTTAAATTAGTCACCAAAGACATCTTCTAAGCTTTCTTTATTCGATTTATAAATCAATTTGTGATGTTTAAAGTAGCAGTCGCTCTTATAAAAATCAGGAATCCATTTGTTAATTACCATAAACTCCCCTTTATTTTCATTGATACACACTTCTTTCGTTTCTTTTAGTTCGTATTCCTCGATACCGTAGTCATCATCGAAAGTGTCATCATAAATATAATGAGGACTGTCATCCGGTTCCCAGTCTCCATCATCGCTTTCCTTCAAGCCAAGATTGTGCAATAAGGTATCATAATCAACGTAATCACTATCTTCATCATCATAATCATCTGAATACATTGCTCTCTCTTTCTCTTCATGCTGCTTTTTGAGCCAATAAGTAAAATTATCTAGTTTCTCTTTAACTTCCAAAATAATGTGACCATATGTTTCTGAATCATCTTCATCTAAATAGTTCTGAATATTAAACTCATATCTTTCTGGACTTTGATTTTCAAGCGGAACCATCTCTTGAGCAAAGAATGTAATCTTGAATCCATCTTCTTTATTATATTTATGACTCTTTTTATTAAAAGGATTAACAGGTTTTATTGCTGGCTTAGAATTCAAAAATTTCAAATTGTCTACATTTAACCACTCATGAATAATATTTGTCATTTTTAGCTGTAATTCTTCTAAGGTAAAAGTTTCAAATTTTCGTTTCAACAAAATCACTCAATTAGTAAATTATTTTATATTACAACTTCCATTCATCTTTCTGTGTTGCTAATACAATATCTCCCCAAGCTTCAAATTCAGCATCTTCCACACTCATCCCTTGGGATAGATAGTAATCTTCTCGCATATCACGATATTCTGGCAGCTTCATTTTGAACATTGTTCATTCAACTCCTTTTGTTTTGATTATTTATTGTTAAATTATTCAATCAATGAATTTTACGTCAATTATGCGTTCCAACATTTCTTCGTCATCTACTCTTGATAAAGAAATTAAATAAGCTACTCCAACCTTGAATAAATATGGGTTTTCATATAAACCATTAGTTATTATTTTTTTAAAATCATCTCTCCCAAAGCGCTCACCGAAATTTATTCTGATAAACTCTAATGCGCTTTTATAGTTCCAAGTCCCATCGTCAGCGTTCTTTTTAACTGGTGGGAATAGCTTAAAAAAGTCATCAATAGAAGACCACTGAAGCTTCTTTTCAATACTGTCTATCTCATTAACAATATATTCTGGACTACGATCCTTTATGGATTTATCACTCTTAATTTTTCTGCCTAATTTTATCAATTGATTATATGCTTCCATAAAATTACCTCTTCCTTTAAAATTACGATAATATCAACGTTTGATCTTAATTTACTGTATCTTTTACTACTCCCCACTCATATCCTCTATTTAATATTTCATTAACTGTGTTTAGTTTCGGAATAATTTTGTCTAAAGTTTCTTTTGATATTTTAGGATCATTTAGCATTTCAATGCATATATCAAATAAATCAACTGCTACTGAATTTGCACATTGGAATTCTTTATATAATTGCTCATGTTGCACGAATAATTCTATGTAATCAAACTCATCTTTAGTTATCTTACCTATGGGTTTTTCCAATTTTAACTCCTCCTTAAATTACGGTAAAAGATGTGTTTTATTTAAACTTTTCACTATAATCTTTTCCGAATTTCTTTAACATTTCGTTATGTATTAAGTTAGAATACTCATCAATTGTCTTAGCAATGTATACTCCTTCTTTATATTCTTTAGATTCCATTGTGTTATTGTCTAATAAGTCCATAGCCTTCGCCCAAAGCTCACCTTCTAATTTTTCAACTGCTTTATGATAGTCCATCAATGAACACTTCCTCTCTTATTTAGACATTTGTAATTGCCAGTCAATCACATTTTTCTCGTAATAACTCTCCATCTCTACTTTCCTACCAAACTTATAAACTTCAATAGCCAGATGTTTTTCATGATCCGTTAACTTGCGCTGCCAAAGGTTCTCCATATACATTATTGCCTCATTGTAGAATATCTGGTTATAATCGAATACTTGACGGTTCATATGTATTACCTCTCTATTTCACTTTAAAAGTGGACTTTTATTGCATTACATATTCGAAATGTTCATCAAACAATTGCCATAACTACATAATTTTCGTTCTGGGCATAGTCAGTGATATATGTGATTTTTTTCTCGATAAATCTACCACTAAAAGATTCAGAATTAGGGAAGTATTCTTTTATAACAAGCGTGTCACCAACCTTAAAATCTCTGTCATTCTTTCTGATTTCGAAAGTTTTAACCCCTCTATACACTTCGTTATAGTATTCAGGCAATATTTTTAATTCGTGTCTTTTTGCCAAAATAATCATCCTTTCGTTATGTCGCTTTTTATGTCAAGTCTACATTAAATCTAAATAAAATCTTCCTTTTATTCTAATTTAAATCAATATATAGTATTATCATCGGATATAAACATACTATATATAGTTATTTAATATCATTCAAATTCCAAATATGTACTTCGCTGCTTTGATCGTCCTTATATTCTGGAAATCTAACATTCTTCTCTTTGCGGTCAAACCAACAGTCTTCCTCATCTGTATTTAACCAGTATGCATACTCTTCATCTGTATGTCTCATTTGATTCACCTTCCCTTAGTTTAATCTTCAATTTTAACTTCATATTTAATTAATGCATTATATAACTTCTCCGGTATTGTCTGTTGATATTTTAAAGCTATATTTTTAATCACTTTTTCTTTAAAAGTCTTATAGACTCGAAACGCTTCTTCTGGAGTGCTATAGTAGCCTAATTTTGTCTGTTTACCAAACTCACTACTGCATTGGCAACCATATTTATTTATTAGATTTTTATCACAGAAGTAGACTCCAATCGGCAAATCTCCTCTTCTAGATCTACTTCTTATAAAAAGACAATTAATAAAATGGGGGGCAAAAATACATGTTTCAGGACTATAAACTTTATTCCCTTTAGTCAATATATCTTTATCTAAATGCATTCTCTCTCCATTTGCTTCATAGTAATTTTCATCATACCATTTGGCGAAGTTTTGAAAATTATGCCACTCTTCAGCTACTTTACACCCTATGTATGATGATTGTCTTTTTAGATGCGCTTTACTATAACATCTTTGCATCATACTACTCCAAGCATTGTATTGACGAGTATATTTACCATTTTCGGTCACCTTATAGTCTCCTATACCAATATACCCCACCCCATATATAGTTTTATCGTAAGAACTTCTAACAGTTCTCGCCTTAAAAGATTGCCATGTAGTATGAATTCTTTCATTGGTATAAGTAAATTTAACCCAAATATCAATAGGAGTAATATAATCTTCAATAACCATTTTATATCCATGAAGATTGTAACTGATTATCCCAACTCTTTCCTTCGGATCGATTTTCTTTTTTCCCATTTACTCACCTCTCTTTCTAATAAAAATGATGATAGCCTTGTTTGACTATCATCATTGTATCAAATTATTTTATATTAGTAAATACATATTGTTAAATTATTTTATTTTATCTTTCCGAGAATATTCGACATAATAGTGATCAAAATCGTTCTTTTCATCCTTACGTTTAAAGCCAGTAACCTTATGATTCCAATCTGATAAATCAAAGGCAGGAAAGTAACAGTCTGCTTCTGGAAAGCGATTCTGAATCACAGTTAAGTACATCTTATCTGCATGTTGAATTGCTTGAGAGTAGACATTAGAGCCTCCAATAATCCATAAATCATCAACTTCCTCATTAAAGTTACGGTACTCGAATAAAACCTGATCAAATGAGTCGTATGCAAATACATCAGCTGGTAGATTGTGTTTAGTATCTCTAGTTAGTACAATGTTTTCTCGATCAGGGAGGCTTTTACCAATTGAGCGAAAAGTGTTAGATCCCATAAGAACAAATCCACCAGTTGTTAATTCTTTAAAATGTTTTAAGTCTGCTGATAAGTTACATAGAAGTTGATTGTTTTGTCCCAACTCCCTATCAAGTCCCATTGCAGCGATAATATTTATACTCATATATTTATATCCCTAGTTCAAAGTCTAATTGAGGATATTTGCATTCAAAGTCAACTAACTCAAAGTCTGATACCTTAATATCATAGAAATTGGTTTTTTCAGAAACATTCAACTTCAAATACGGCTGCTTCTTAGAAGGTGTACGACTCAATAATTCTTCTACTTGATCCTCATGACGGTCATAATAATGAAGATTAGATGTAAACACACTAAATTTACCTAACTTAAATCCAAAATGATTTGCAATCATCATCTGTAAAGCAACGTATTGAGTACGATTTATTGCTCCAGCAACACTATAGTCTGAACTCCTGCTAGTTAAGTGTAAGTCTAAATACACCTCATTTTCTATTACCCTAACTTCCCAGTTAGTCATATAGAAGCATGGCTTTAATCCTTCAGGATCGTCTTTAAAGTCTTGTTCTTGCCAAAGAGACATAATCTTTCTTCTGCTGAACATGTCATTGTTTAAAAGATCTAGAAGGTTATTTAATAGGTCATAGCGTTTTACTGTAGCTCCGTAACGAATACCGATTGTATTTGTATCTCTAACTTCCCAATCTTTCCACCAGTGAAGTTTATGCTTATCTTTCATAATACCAATATCGTTAGTTTGATCTTGGTAGAACGCTAATACTTCTCCAATTGCCGATTTAACAGCTACTGGTCTAAGTGTTGGAATAGGAAATTCCCCTTTAGATAAATCATATTCCTCATGAACAAAGGTAATGTATTTTGTATGTGCAGGGCTACCATCTTTATATTTCGGTCTAACTTCGCCTGAAAAATCATTTACACCTTCTTGTTTAATCTTTTTTAAGTTATCTAAAAAGTATTTATCTGCTTTGTTCATTAACATTTCTCCTCTATGTAAAAACAGGGAAGCTATTGAACTCCCCTGCCCTATGTATTTGATTAATTTAAGATATCAGCGACAAATTGTGACCATGTTTCAAGTGTTTCATATACTTCTGGTTTCTTTAAATCAGTAATTTTTATCCATTCGCCAAGTAATTGATCTGTTTCTTTTACAGTAACTTCAGCATTAGAGTCCAATTCACCAATAACCAGTAATCCAAGGTGTACTTTTCCAACCTCATTTGAATCATCGTTAATGAAGCCTACAGTTTTAAAGCTAACTCCATCTGAATTAACCAATACCTCTTCGTCTAGTTCCCTAATTAAGTTTTCAAACATCACTTCACTGAAATTATTAGAGTTAAAATCATTCATATGTCCACCTAATCCCAATGAAACTTGATTATGTAGCCTTGCTTCTCCACCTCCTTTAAGTCGCTTGGTGGAGTAAACCTCATCATTTCTTTTTAATACGCAATATGGGATTGGCTGCTTGAAGTCGTTATTTTCTTCAGCATCCCCTCTACGCATAATCGAATATGTACTTTCTACATTAGTCATAATTTCATTTACTTTGTATTTGTCTGAATTGACTCCTTGGAAGGTTAATTTTTCATTATCAAACACTTCCTTACGTGGAGCAACAATAATCATTTCATCCATTTTACCCATTAGATCATTCCTTATTAGTTTATTTTATATAGAGGGAAATTATCTTCCGATAAAATCCCTCTTTTATCAATGCACTTAAAACTTAAATGTATTGTCTGTAATTGCTTTTACCTTTGCAATTGTGTATGAGTTACCTTTTTGCGAGAAGAAATCGTGTGTAACACTGTCTGTTCGGATACCATTCATAACGATTGGATCAATTGCCTCGTCATCAAACATTTTATCAAGCCCAAGATTAGCTAATGCCTTGTTAGCGTTATATCTAACATATTTTTTTACTTCTGCAGCCAAACCAATGTCACTGTATATTTCTTCTGTATACTTCATTTCATTCTCATAAAGTTCCAATAGGAATTGATAACCCCATAACTTTAGTTCAGTCTGCTTTTCTTCTGGGAATGTTTTAAAGATGTTTTGTGCAAAGTATCCAACTGATACCCCATGAAGTGCCTCATCACGTAAAATTAAGCTAATTACCTCTGCACTGTTTTTCATCAATCCTTGACCTGCTAAATATAACGGATAGAAGAAGCCACTGTAGAATAAAAATGACTCTAATAGTACAGATGAAAACATAGCTTTCCATAAGCTTTCTTTATCAGTGATGCTCTTATATTGCTCACTAATCTTCTTTGCTTTGAATTGTAATTGTTTATTTTCTTTTACCCATTCAAACACTTCATCAATTTCTTGATTAGAACAAAGTGTAGTGAATATATAACTATAGCTACGAGCATGTATTGCTTCCATTGCACCAAAAAGAGTTAGTACAGCTTTTTCTTGAAGATCATCTAAATGCTTTGAAATCTCATTCATGCCAATGTTGGTTTGTATAGTGTCAAGTAAAGTTAGTCCACCTAAGACTTTTTTATAAACGTCTTGATGTTCAAATGACTTCCATTTCAGTATATCCTTTGAAACTGGTACTTCAGTTTCAAGCCAGTATTGTTTTGTCTGCTGCTTCCAAAAAACATCAGCCAATTCACTTGTCGGTCTATTCCAGTTTACAGCTTCAAATGTATTTAGATTGAACATGCAACACAATCCTCCAGCGTTTTCATTCTTTGGCGAACATAATAAGTTGATTTAATACCTTTCATCCAAGCGTAATAATACAGTCTAGTTAGCATTTCAGTATCCCAATCATCAGTAATATATAATGTCATTGATAAAGCTTGATCCACATGTCGTTGAGCTGTTGCATACAAATCAATCATTTTATACATATCCATTTCATATGCTTCTTTGTAGTCATTGTGATTTTCATTGGTGAGAAATGGCATTGGGTAAATAGTTCTGCTATCTCCATAGTCTCGAACCTCTACCCTTTCAGTGATAGGGGAAATTGAAGCTGTCGCTGACCTTACGTAAGAAATACTTCCTGTTGGAGCAACACAGAGTCTATAAGAGTGATACAGACCATGCTCTATGACATCTTTCTTCAACTGTTGCCATTGTTCAACTGTGACTGGTTCAATATTTCCTAGTGCTTTCTTAACTACATCATATTTAATTTCAATTGGATTATTTAAATACCAATCAAAGTATTCACCAGTAGCATAAGTTGACTTATCAAACCCTTTAAATGTTTTCTTTCTTTTCTTTGCTATATTATTTGATGCTCTTAAAGAGTGATAATTCAATGCAGCAAAGTACACATCAACAAAGTTCAAGGATTCTGCCTCACCGTATTGGATTGAATTATCCATTAAGTGACCATGCAGGTTCATTACACCTAATCCAACTGAATGCATTTCCTTATTACCTTTAGATACTGATGGAACATTTGAGATATTTGTCATATCTGAGACTGCAGTAAGCAATTCAACAGATGTTTCAATTAGTTCTCCGAAATTTTCTGACTTAGTTGATTTATGTATGTCTTCAGATCCCAAGTTACAGGATACATCTTCACCAATGATATCCACTTCATCATAATCAGTAATTATTGATGTTTCTTGATTCTGTGCAACTTCAGTACACAGATTTAGTATTTTTACTTTGCCGACACTGTTTAATGGATTACCTTTCCTTACGTTATCCTCAAACATTTCGAATGGGTATCCTGATTCAATCTGTGTCTTTTTAACTTCAGTGTATAGTTTACGTGAGTTAATCTTTTTAAGTTTTCTAATGTCTGGATCATCAAGTAGTGCATAATAAACTTCTGACATATTGATTTCAGACATTCGTTTACCATATTTTTTATAGATATCATATGGGCTGAACAAGTATACATCTTTATCTTCTTTAAGTAGTTCAAAGAATATGTCAGGCACTACAATTCCAGTAGATAAGGTTGCTAATCTAATTTTTTCATCTGCGTTAGGCTTTTTAGCAGAAAGGAAGTCAATAATATCCCCATGAAAGATGTTTAACCAAACGACTCCACTACCTGCTCTTGATCCTAGTTGATTAGCATAACTAAAGCTATTTTCGAGAAGTTTCGCTACTGGCATTACACCACTTGCTCTATTCTCAATTTCTTTAATTGGATCTCCAGCACACCTTAAATCAATTAATGATATACCTACTCCGCCACCAAGCTTTGAGAGTTGTAGAGCATTACCAATGTTGTGAGAGATACTATTCATCGTATCATCCACCATCAACTTAAAGCATGATACAAACTCTCCTCTTGCTTTCTTTCCACAATTGAGTGTCGTTGGCGTTGCCGTTTGATAAGACTCCATCATATGACGAATTGACTTCTCTGCCAATTTCTTATCGCCATTTGCTAAGTACAATGCTATGATTGCCATTCGGTCTTCATAACGCTCCAAGATATTCTTTCCATCTCTTGTTTTTAAAGCATAGTTATTATAGAATTTGAAGGCACTCATGAAGGAAGGGAATCTAAATTTATAACCATAAGCAATATCAAAAATTTTCTTGATAAACTTAAAGTCATACTTATCAAGGAATCCTTCTTCGTAATACTCTTCTTCCACTAAATAATCAAGTTTCTCTTTAAGGTTGTGAAAGAATACTGTCTGTTTATTGATCTCTTCTAGGAAGTAAACCTTAGCAGCCTCTTTATCTTTCTCTCTATCAATTTTACCTGTAAGAGTATAAGTATTTAATACCTCATTGTTTAACTTTAAATATTCCTTCATTATTTACTCATCACCTCTAGATTATATTGCTTTTTAATTGTTTCAATATCTTCTTTCGTACCTCTTAAATCAATTTTTCTAATGATGGGAACGCCTGTATTTTCACAAATCAAGTCTGCAGCTTTGCAAAAATACAGACCAAAGTTTACGTTACCAGAGGCAATAACCCCTTTAAGATTAAGTTGATTAGTTTCATCTTTTAAGAAGTCTTCAACTACTTTAGGGACATCTCCCAATCCATCAGTATAAGTAATCAGAAAGTATGGGTTATCAACAATTAAACCCTCCCTAATTTCAACGTTAGGAAGATTTAGTTTTGATACAATGCTTGCTACATTACCTGTCCTTGATTTGTAAACAATCATGATAATTGATCAACTAGTTCTTGAAACTCGTTCATATTTGTATAATATTTACCTTCGAATTCTACAATTGGGGCTGCCATAAATCCTTTACTAACTAATTCATCTCTTGCTGACTCATTCTGATCTAAATTGATTGCCTCATAAAGTATATCGTTATTATCAAAAAAGGATTTAGCAACCATGCATTTAGGGCATACTGTTTTCGTGTACATTTTCATCATTTTTAAATTCACCTACATTTGTATATTTTATATTAAAAGGCTTTATTCTTACTTAATTCTTTCAGCTCATTTATGTAACTCTCATCTTCTTTTTGATTTAAATATCCCATTTCCATATATCCACGAGCCATCTCATCGAGATTGACTTTTACTTTTTCCTTATTTGCAGCTTCTACCTGTGTATAATTTTCATTAAAATAATTCTCAGGAACAACTACTGGATCTCCTTTTAAGGGTTTAAAAATAATTTCACCCTTCTTAACTGGAAAGTCTCCAAATTGAGTAAGTAATGTTCCATCTTCTTGCGCCACAATCTTTTGCCCAACAAATCGTTTATTAGCAAAAGTTCCTTCCATTTCTTCACCCCTATTTATTTTTTAAAGGCTCCAACGAACCTGTCTAGCTTACCACCCATTACTTTAGCTTCCTGTTCGAAAATGCTTACTGCTTCAGAGCGAGTATGTGTCTGGTATGTAGTAAGGAAGCTTCCGTTTTCAGTTGAGATTGTTCCGTAGAATGTTTTAACTGGATCAAATTTTCCTTCTACTCCTACATTCTTAAATTCTTTCTTAGTGCCAAATGGGTTAAAATTTTTATTCTTTTTCATGTTTAGTAATCTCCTATTCTATGTTTTGTAGTTTTATTGATCTTGCATGTGAAGGTGTTACTCAATGAACTACATTGTTCTCACCACTTTCAATATGATACTTAAAATATATCAAATTATTTTATATTAAACAAGTATTTTTATTAAATTATTCTATATTTAATTCTTTTAGCACCTTAGACAGTGATTTCTTATTAAAGTCCTTCATTTCTTGTATTTGCTTCCAAATATCCTCAGTGCAGCTTACATGACCCGATATGTAATGACTTGTCTTCTGATCATTATCAAGAATTTTTACTGTCTGAACCGTTCCAGAGACAAATTCCTTACATAAATCACAGTAAGATTCACTCATCGTCTTTCTTACCTGTGTAAACAAAGTCTATGTTTTCTTTCTTAACTACCTTGTCAATGTGAGCCTTTATCTCATCCAACTTAACAAGCAATTCCTTAACTTCAAGTGTGTCAGAGTCTTTAATCTTTTCATTAACATACTTTTTAATTGCTGGTGCAAGGTTAGTACCAAACCAGCCAATTTGTTTCCATTCATAGCCCGTAATAATTTCTTTGTTTTTTCTGTCTCGCACAGGTTCATATTTTTCTAAGATCCAATTATATTTATCGCTGGTGCAGCGAAATTGATCATCTAATTTTAGCAGCATTCCTTACCCTCCTTTAAAATTAAAGTATTTATTCATTCTTTTCCTAAGATTATATGTCATAGCCGACTTCCAGAATTGCTCGTAACCTTCCTTATATCCACCTAAGTCACTTTGAACTGAATAGTAATATCTCACAAACATATCGTCTAATTCTTCTGGCTCTCTAACCTTAACTCCATGTTTGCGTAGATATTCATTATTGGATCTTCTTTGGCTTATTACTTTCAAGATCACCTTATTTAAATATTCCGCAAACCCTTCTTTGCCTTGATCATTAGCTTCAGTTAATTTCTTCTGCAATATATGTAGTTCTAGATCCAAGTAAATTTTTTCATTAATTGCTTTTATTAATTCATCTGGTATATTTGCTCTCACTTTAATCACCCAAGATGATTATATCAGTTGCCTAATGATTCCTCCATTACTTCATCTAACTTATGATATAGAATGTCTAGTTCAGCTTCAGCATGTTCAATCTTCTTTTTCCAAGCTTCGATCTTTAGTCTTAACTCAATAACTTTACTTGTCTGGTTCATCTAATATCACCTCACTTAGTAAGATAGAGCAACTTGTTTTAGCTGCTCTATCAGGTTACTTTTATATTAAATTATTTTATTTTGTAAGTCAATAGGTTTTGATTAATTTATTTTAAGAAATTTGTATATTCAATTTCCTCTTTAATTGTCCTGATCTTTCCCTGTAACTTTAAATATTTCTTATCTAATTCTGCCCACTCTTTCTCACAGATACCATCGTGATCCTCTAAACAAGAAACAAACTTATAAGTCATCTCATCTAATTCATCCATTTCTTGCAATAAAAGAGTCTTTTTATCTTCATTTAACTGAGACATTGAATCACCCTTTCTTGTATTTCTCTTTCTGCTTATGTAATTCTTTCACATTATCTAACTTATTTTCTTTTAGATTCACATCAATAAGGAGATCCAGTAATCCATTCTCAAAGTCATTATCAAATGAATCTGGATACTGCAGTTCATCCTCAGTGAACCATTCTTTCAAGTATTGTCCATATTTTACTGAATACTTAATGGTTTCTGTAATGTTACCTTTACTGTCTACAGAGCCTTCAATTCTGTATTCCTTAATATTACCTTGCTTACCTTTAGATTTGATTAACACTCGATCCCCTAACTCAAATTTCCGTTCTCCTTTCATTGCTATCAGCTCCTTATTTGGATTATATTTTACTTTAAAACCTAAATTTTATAATAAATTATTTACTAATTAATAATTTGTAGCAGCCCGCTACTAGGTTAATCTGATACTTAACGTCATCGAATGCATCATGATGAACTAATTTGTCATCCTTAAACTTATCTTTTAATTCTTGCTCGGTAATACCTAGCTTCTTTCCTGCTAAATCTACAATCGTCCTTACATCTCGGTCATTTTTATAGAAAATAGGATATACTTCTCCTGAATCTGTTAATTGCTGTTGAATCATTTTATTATCAAATAAGATACCGTTTCCCCATAAATAAATATCTCTAAGATCAGAAGTTAAATACATAAGCCAATTATTGAACTTAGAAAGTAAATCCTCACTCGATTCTTCACCTTTATTTAGCAAGTCAGTTAATAATTCCTTATTAGTGTTTAGCCACCATTTGAGAGTTGAACCGTCAACATTTAATTTTCTACTCTTAGATATATCAGCAATCATATTGAATTTTGAGCAATGTTCACCTGTTTCAATGTTAAAAGCAACTGCAGCTATTTGGAATATAGTTGCGTTAGATCCTGTTCCTAATGTTTCAATGTCAACCATTACATCAATTCGACTCATATTTCGTTCCCCTTTTCCCCGTAAAATTGAAGTTTTATATTAAATTAGTTCTTATTATGTATGTGCTTATGTATCTCTTTTGCAATTTCTTCAGCCATCTTAGGTGGGACAGCGTTTGCCAACTGTTGATACTTACTATTTAAATCCCCATAAAAGGTGAAGTCATCAGGAAATGACTGTATTCTTGCTGCTTCTCTTATTGAGATGATCCTATCTTCTGTTGGATGAATCGTAACTGTTTTTCCTGCATGAGCTAAAGTATGTGATGGTTCATTTAAATCCAGCCTTCTATACACATTCTCATGAGTATTCGGACTAACATTATATGAAGCTGGTAAACTATGTACATTGTCACCTTGTTTAATTAATTTCATTTTCTCAATAGTTGATTCTCTAGATGCCCTGTATTCATCCTGATTTGGTAACTCATCAGAAATGTTTGTAAGCACATCTCGAATAGTCATTGTTTCTTTTTTAGCAACTGGATGTTTTATTTCTCCTATTAAGCTGCCTATAAGTATTGCTCTTCTCCTCTTTTGTGCAATTCCATGATCAACTGCATTTAACACTTTAACTTCTATGTGATAATTAGATAATTGTTCTTTAATTTCATTTAAGAATTTACCTTTACCAGCAGTCAGCAATCTTGGAACATTCTCTAAAACAAATACTTTTGGCTGCTTATCTTTTACTACACGTATGTATTCTCTCACCATTAAATTCTTAGGATTATCTAGGAAGTTTGTCTGTCTGTTTGCATTAGAAAATCCTTGACATGGTGATCCTCCAATAATAATGTCACAGTCTGGAAGATTTTCAGTTTTTACTTGAGTAATATCTTCACAGACGATATGATCTCCAATGTTTTTGCTATATGTCTCACAGGCATCTGGCTCAAAATCAATTGCCCAAACTACTTCAAATCCAGCATTGATAAATCCTAAATCCATTCCACCTGCACCACTGAATAGTGATATCACTTTGGGTTTAGTCATTTATTCACTCCTATTTAATTATTTTTATTTATTAAGCCGTAGCCTTTCTTTTCTAATACTTCTTCTATATCAAGTACATGCTTATTGAAAATTACTGACAGTTCTTTCGATGTATAACCTTCTTCCAGTAGTTGTATCATTAACTCATCTCTTTTTTCATTCAATGAATTTCTATCTATAGGTTTCATCTAATAACCTCCTAATCTTCCTATAAAATCTTGATTAGATTGGGATTTACTCTTTATATAGCAAATAATCCTCAGTTAGCCATTTTCTAATTTTATGTAGTCTTCCAGCAGTAAAATTTAAATTGTCTTTATTGTAAAATTCATCAAAGTCTTTAGCCCACTTACTTGAATTACAAATTCTACATGAAGGTATGCAGTTAGATAAATCATTTGCTCCACGATGGTTTACATGTTCTTTATGTAGATTTTGTCCTTGATCATCCCTTGCTTGTTCTTCTGTGATTCCACAATAGGCGCAGCAGTCATTAAAATATTTTTTGCAGGATTCCCATTCGGTTGCAGATATTTCATGTTTTTTATTCATGTCTCTTTTTCTTCGCCATTCATAAAGATACTCTTTATTCTCCCTTCTCCACTTATAGTAGTCACCATTTTCTCTCTGTCTCTGTGCATTTGCTGCTAACTTAGGTCTACCTTTAGGAGATTTATTATATTTACGTTTAGCAGCTTTAGTGATCTCTGGATTATCATCACACCATTTCTTTGCTTTCTTACTTGAGCATTGTTTGCAATAAGGGTGATATCCATCTAAACTATTACTCTTATTTATGTAAAAGTTTTCATCATTCATCTCAAACCATTCAGAGCAATTTGTGCAAACTTTATAAGTTATATCATTGAAAATTTTGTGAGTCTCAAGCCATCGTCTTTGATTTCTTTCTTGTTTTCGCCTTTCTTTTTCTTCTGGAGATAATTTTGGCATTTTAACCACCTCATTTCCCAATCAAATATTCTTTTGATTGCGTTACATCTTCGTATTGTGCATCACTGTTCTAAAAAATACATACCAAAATCAATCAATATATAAGGGTACATTCTTACACCATCTATAACTTTACTAGTACGAAACATTCCCTCGGTTACATCTATATCTAGTCTATCTTCGTATTCCCAAAGTACTTTTCTTGTCTCCATAAACACTACTACTCACCTCTATTCTGCATTTCTTTATAACAGGCTTCACAATAAGATTGATTGTTAATATCTAAATAAATTTGCTCGTTATACTGGAATATACCTTCGCATTTCACGCATTCTTTGTGCATTTCCCCTTGCCTCCTTTAGTGAACAATATGTGTCTAATGCTCACTATAAAACTCCTGTTTTATTTACTTATTTTATAGTACGAGCATGTAAGCCATGTACCCAAAATAAGCAACCCAGATCAATTGAAGTAATGTTCCCTTTAGTGTTCTTTTTCTTTGCAGCTTCTTACGATATTTTTCAATTTTGTCTTCAGATGATAAATCGATTTTTGTTTTTCCTTTGATAAATCCCCACATTAGAGAAACTGTGTAATAGACTAACAAGCCCAGTGTTGGGTACTTTAAAAGATCATATTGTGTAGCAACGCATAGATAAATAATTATGGTAATCGAGAAAGGAATAATAAAAAGCATCAGCAGTAATGTTTTAATTACTAAATCACTATCAGGCTTATAATTATCCATTCCTAGTTTCTGTTTCTTAATTTCATCTTCTCCCATTGCAATTCTGACACCTTGAAAGAAGTTTCCTTTCACTAAAAGAACTACATAGTAAATCAAAAAGAACAGTGTTAAAAATAACATCATAATTAATTTCCTCCTTTAAATTGGTTGATAATCTTCCCTAAAACTTTCCTGATACTGCTGCCTTCTTTCTTTTTCTTCCTTAGACAATACAATTTCCCCTGATTTAACCAATCGTCTAAATGCTCTTGTGATAGCTTCTGAAGATGAGCACATTAGCACATCCGTGAAATCCTTTGCTCCCTCTACATGGCTCCAATAATACGTAACAAGTTGATTTGTGTTTTCAGTAAGGAAAGGAAACTGAGTGACCAGTTCCTTAACCTTTTGTTGTCTTACTCTTGATCTGTTCATATGTATGTCTCCTTGTTTGATTATTTCTAAATAAATGAGTTGTATTATTGTAAATTCCTCTTATAAGCAATCCAGCTACAATTATCAAATATGCGAATATCTGACCCATAAAACCATTTGTAATAGAAATTGAAAGTAGCAGTATCTACAACGTATGCTATGTATTTAAAGATAGGTATCATCTCACTCTCTTTAAAACTATTATTTTTGTTCAGCCATTCTCATTCCCAATAATGAATATCCAACCGTATCAGCATATGGATTTTCCTGCATTAAATCTCCTTTTGGATTCGAGAAAATTCTATTTTGTTTGTCTATAATCCTTACTTGAAGTAAAATGTGATCCAATAATTCTTCTGGAATTGTATATGTATTATCTTCATTCTTATATCCTTCAAGGAACACCTTCATTAACTTACTCGTCTTACCAATCGAATCCCCATATGCTGCTTGTTTTTTATTAACCAACTTGCCAATTTCTAAGCCTTTTTCTTCAAAATAATTTTTCTCCATAATATCTCCTCCAACGTACAAATCAATCTCTTCCTCTTTGAACTTTCCATAAGTATGCTGATCAAATGCTACTTCATAATCAAAAGAACCATTTGAAATGAATCCTATAACTCTCCCTATTTTACCAACATAGTTAGGCATACCTGCTTTAGCTTTTTTATTTACTCTAATTTCGTCACCTATTTTATATTCGTAAATTACTTGCATTTAATCTCCCTCCTAATTTAAAATTTCCACTGACAACACCTTTCTACCAAACTTTTGTGCTTGACTTAAACTACCCATATAGACGTCTAAATGTCCGTTAGTTATGGCACTCCCACGATCTTCACAAATTCTTAGTCCCACCCCTTCAATATTTACTTTAGTTCCAAATGGTATAGATTTAGGGCATGCCACTGTACGCCCTTCACTCACTGTAGTCCCACTAGCTGTAATACCGTACCCTTTATCGCCTTTACGCTTCTGAGTTGATTCGTAGCCTGCAGTGTAAGCTGTGACTTCAAAATATTGCTTACTTGAAACTTTCCCTCTACTCACAACTTGTTTTCTAGGGTGACTCCTTCTCCCTTTTCTTTGTCTCCTCAAGTTGTTTTTTGAGTTTATTAATTTCATCGTCTTTTATATTTATTTGATTATTTAATTTTGATTCAGTTTCTTTATATGTATTCAGTTCACCTTGCTGCTTCTCTAACAAGCTATTTTTCTCAAATATACTTCCCTGCTGTCTGTTTATGGTCTCCTCTTTCTTATGAATCTCTAACTCTTGTTTATGATATTCTGAGGAAAACTGATAACCAGTAACAATATTAGTTATCAGTAAACCCCCAATAATACTTGCGCTAACTGGATGTTTTAGTTTCATATTGATCACCTAACTTGCCAAGGTTAGGCTCATCACTTCCTTTCTTATTTGATTAATTTTATTATATGTTAAATTATTTGATATTACAACACTTATTTTGCAAAATTATGAACTCCGATCAAAATAATAAATGAGATCAATATCAACACTGATTCCAGCAGCATTGACTCTTGAGATAAAAGTTTAATTTTATAGTGATTTATACTGTCTTTTAGCCTTGATATCATTGGACTTCACACCTCCTTAAGCTGGCAATTCAATGTGAACTTCTTTTTTATCTGCCCATGTTGTTTCAGTTATCTCCAAGTCAACAACTACAGGTACTTTCATCCAATCAACGTCTTCCATGATCTGCTTAATGTATGGAAATATCCATTCCTCTCCTTCATAAACAAGGAATTGGAGTTCATCATGAATATTAGCTAAAAACAATGTCTTACATTTATTTTGTTTCAACCATTCACCGATTCTAACTACATAGTCTTTAAGCATATCTGCACATGAGCCTTGTACAAGGTAGTTTCCAACTTTATAAGCCTTTTCTGTATTTGACAGATAGTAAACTCTGCCATACATGTTTGTAGCATGATTAGCCTTTTGTACTTTACTCCCTACCATTTTTTGATAATACGCCACTTCAGGGAATGTGCTAGACCAGCCAGAAACTAATGCATTTGCAATTTCCATTGATACTTCTAAAGCTTCAGAGGCTTTCTTTGCTCCTCCACCATAGTTACGCATGAAGTTAAACATTTTTCCTATGTATCTCCAAAACTTTTTGAATGATTTTTCATCAACTGGTGACTCTGTATCATGAAAGTATTCTTTATACTTTTCTGCACATTTATAAGCCAAAGCGATCAGTGTATTGTGACTAGTCTCACTATGAACATCAGTAGGAACCCAAGGTGAACCGTCCTCCATTAACCACACTGATGTTCCATCATCTTTCTTTTCGATCCATCTCATACGTTCAATTTTAGTGTCGTACTTATACTCTTCTCCTGTTTTATAATGCTTACATTTATAAGGCATGTATGCACGACATAAGTTGAGATCAGGTCTGCCTAGAAGCATAGTGTAGTTTGCTTGTGCCCTTAACTCAATTTGAGACAAGTCAAAATAAGCAATCTTACCATATTTCCCACCTCTAGGAATAAACGCTCTTCTTGGTGAAAAGATTTCCATCTCCACAGGCGCTTTTCCTTCTCCGTGTTCCTTTTCGTATTTTTCTCCTTCTTCTGAGAGAATCCTTTCCTTTGGAAACTGCTGTGCATCAGAGCCTAATCTCCCAGAGACAGTATTGAATTGGCCATATTGAGTATAGAAATTCCCATCATATTCAGCAACTTCAATTATTCTTGAAATGTATGTGGATTGCCATTTTTCTAATCGTCTTAACCTAGTGATTAATTGTGAAACTCGATCTTCCTTATGCTTTTTCAAGAAGGATTTATCTGTTGAAGAGGGTCTTTCACCAAGCAACTTTTCAAAATAATCCGCAATAACTTTCTCTTGTGAGACAGTAAAAAACTCTCCAACTATATTCCACAATTCTTCATAAAGCTTCTGAATTTCATTATCACATTTCTCAAAACATTCCTTTAGGTAATCCATATTTACTGTCATGCCTACACGTTCCATTTTTAATAATTCGATTATCAATTTATTTTCTTTTTCAAATAATTCTTTCTGCTTTCTTTGTAATACTGTAGGATAAAACTTTTCAACAAGTTCTAATGTGTAAATACCATCACCATGAACATACTCCATCATAATATTTCTATCAACTTCAGAGTAATCGGCAAAAGGGTGTTCTTCAAGCCAATTGAAATATAAATTTTCAATTTCTTTTGGTATTTCAAGCCATCTTTGTTTACGCTCTTTTGTAAACATGTCCATTTCATTTCTCTTTTTAACTTTGTAAGCTTCCTTTATCTTTCCTAAGCCCCATCCGATATCTTTATAAGGTTTAAGTAAATCCTTTAATACTACACGTTTTGCATCATTAATTCTTTTTAATTCCTTCTTAACTTCTTTTTCAAATTCGGCTGCTCTTGGATCAATATATTTTTCAGAGACTTTTTTTAGCCCCAACATGTCTCCTCCATCTCTAGCTGAAACAGCATCGAATGACATTCTGCAAATTCCCATTGTATCAGAGATATTCTTTAAGTCGTAGACAATTTCTTCATCTACCCCACCATTGATTAGCATGTGTAGGTCATACTTTACATTATGTCCTACAAGCATTTTTATTTCTTTTGATAGATTAATTATTTTTACTAAAAGAACTAAATCATGTTCAAAAGCAAAAACTCTTCCTTTTAATTCGTTAGTTTGTTTTTCTTTTGGTAACAGCCATCCAAATACCCACATAAAAGGTTTATCTTTTTTAATATGTAGTCCAGTTGTTTCGGCATCAAATACCCCTAACTTTGGGGTATCTTTTATAAACAGTCTTTCGATATCATCAAAATTATCAGTCCAATGTTTTTCATACTTTTTTGTTACTTCTGTCTCTAACTTAGGTTGAATTAACAATTCTTCACCTCATTTCTTTTCTATTTAGAATAACAAGGTTTCAGTAACTTTATATTCTAATATTTCGATTTGTGGGGTTCTAACACCGTTCCATTCATTTATGGAGCACTTTCCTATTACATCTATATAAAAAGTTTCACCCTCACTGAAATGCGTTTCATATTCCTCTTTTTTTACAAAGAATTTAATGAATTCAATGTCATTTACTATGAGTTTTAATGTATTTTTCTTCTTTCCAATAAGAGAAATATCGTTTGCTGCAACAGTCAAACCTTTATAAATAATTTTGGGTTCCTGTATAGTCGATCCCCACTCATTTTTATATTCTCCTACCTCTAGAACCAATTGTTTATCAATATCGTTGAAAGGAATTTCAAAATCAACTTCAATTCCTGTACCTGTGGACTCTTCTTTAGTTTTTAAAAGTAAATCTTCAAGCTCTTTAAGTCTCTCTGTTTCAATTTCAACACCAAATGAGTTATCGTGACCTTCACAAAAGTTGAATAAATCCGTATCAAGTAGGTGTTCTCTAAAGTTTTTGATATTACCTTTATCGTATCCTCTTGCTGATCCAGTGAAAATACCGTTTTCCTTTTCTCTTAACAGAACAACAGGTTTTTTATACTTTTTCGCAAGATTATTTGCCACTAATCCTGTTAAGCTTTTATCAAGAAAATCACCAACTTTGGCAACAATAATAGAACGTTCTTTTAGATTACTACTTTCAACTATACTAATAATCTTCTCTGTACTATTGTCCCTTGCTGTATTCTGTCTATTTCTCAAGTTACCTAGATTCCTTGCCGTTGCTTCCTGTATGGATTCATATACATCTTTCTTTTTGTAATAAACTTCTTCTTTAGACTCTAACAAGGCTTCCATTAGTTGTTTCTTGTCTTCATTTGAACCAAATCTAACCCCTGCATTAATTAATGGGCAGACAAAAAAGCCTACATTGTGAATATTCACTGTCCCTTTCATTGAAAAATCTTGTTTTTTAATTATTTCCTTTAACATTGGATTTTGAATATTGTCCAATCCCCGTTTAACGAGATATCTCGTTTCTGGTTCCCTCAAGTCCATCATATCTCCGATGTTTCCTATAGCTAATAAATCTAAATAGTTGTCGGCATTATTAAGACCTAATTTATCATCAAGAGCTTGACAAAATTTATACACTATACCTGCACCAGATAAATTTTTATTAGGATAGAGAGGTGATAATTGATTGTTAACTACAATTGCATCTTTAGATTCTTCCTCACAAATATGATGATCAAGTACAATTACATCAATTCCTTTTTCCTGCAATTCCTTGTGTTCTTTATATTGATTACTTCCTGAGTCTGGAATTATGACCAATTTAGTATTATTTGGTACATTTTTCACTTCAACACCGTGTTCTTTTCCTTTCGGTAAGTGCCAAGTTAAATTACACTTACCGAAAGATTTTTTTATATAATTAATTATCATTGAAGTTGAAGAATAACCATCACAATCTGGATCTGCCTGAACAAATACTTCACTGCCCTCATTGATATGTCGAATTAATAAATCTGCAGCTCTCTCTATATTTTTTAATAACTTATAACTATGACATTTAGACTCATCTAAATTTAAAATATCTTCCTTATTCGTTACCCCTCTATTTTTAAAGATTGTATCTACAGGACTAAATAGGTAATCATTATCCCCAATTAATGTGTATTGCATATTATCCCAACCTTAGTTTAAATTGAAAATCGCTGTATAATTTCTCCCAGACTAACTTTCCTTTATCTGTTGGAGAGTCCTTATCCGTTAACATGTTATCCCTATCGAATATTCCATATTTCATTCGACCATTTAATTTAGACGCTTCTTGTACAATAAATGCAGCATCTTTATCCTTGTCGTAAGCAAAAAGAAATTTAATATCCAACCCTAAACTTTTCAATATTTGTATCTGATATTCTGACAAACTATCTCCTTCAATACTTATGCTATTTTTATAGCCCCACTGATGAAGATACATGGTGGTTTTTCCACCCTCGACAATAATTACTTCTTTCTTATTTTTTATATGAGGTAATGCTCTATGCAGATTGAAAAATTCAATTGATTTATTACAAGGAAGGAGATAGAGATACTTGTATTGATCTTCAATTTTCTTATCGCTACCGCAGTATCTCCCTTTCACCCCTATTAGCTCACCATTTTTATTATGAACAGCAAAGGTAATACGCTCAGTTTTTACATCTATTCCCACCTGAAACTCTTTTTGAGTTTTTATAGATAACCCTTCATCTACCCATTTCTTATAGGGAATTGTCCCAAAGTTACTTAGTACATTGACTGGATAAACGTTATTTTCTACAATTATAATCTCTTTTGTTTGATTAACTTTCTTTAACCAAGAATTGAATTGTGGCTTTTCTGCTTTTACATCAGATGTAACTCTATAGAATTCATCTATGTATTCTGGATAATTCAATTTCTGACAAATCCAAAACTTACTTTTAGATAATGAGTCATCTCTTTTTTCTTTTGTGTCCGCATTAAATACAATGTAACTGACAATATCAAATATACTGCCTTCTACGCCTTTAGATCGAATGTGACTGATTAGTGACTCGTTATTTTTCACTTGTACACTTCGTTCATTATCTCCATCGGGTAAGCCAGCAACATAAAGTTTCCCATTCTGTTCTGTGTTAATGCTCCAGCAATCTAACATCTCTAAAACTTCTTCAATCTTACCTTCATTATGTATTCTTTTCTTTATTTCTTGTAAGTCCGACACATTCTCACCTACTCGCTACATGCCTCCGTATCTTGGAACTTTCACAAATGCTACCTCTTTAAATGAGTTTATTTCATAGTTTACTTCGTAAATAATTTGCTCTTCTTCACTGCCAAAACGATTTTTAGCAAGAAAAAGAACTAAGTATGTCTTTTTATCATTTAATTTATAAGGTTCCTCAAACCATTCGCCTGTCAATTCGTCTTTTTTGTAATTGTACGGCTTTAATTTAAACTTACTTTTCTCATCTTGATACTCATCTGCAAATAGTAGCCTGCCCATCATTACAACTGCAGCAACCTCATTGATCTCCATTGATTTACCTGTACTATCCAAGTCTAAGTATCTGGTTTCTTTTCCTAACTTTAGCTGAACAGTAGCAAGCGTACCCACATTGTAGTTATCCTCTTTAATTAAGTCGTGTAGTTCTTGCGCTGAGTTTGAAAATGACTCCCATCGTGCTAAGTCAGTGGAGGATCTGTCAGGCTTAAATGTATCAATAATTAATTTTGTATATCCTTTTGGTCTGTATAATTCAACTCGGCTAAGAATGTCTTCTACCCTATATTTCTTTAATTCAAGAGTCTTTACAAGTCCTTGACCGTGTTTCCAAGCCCATTGTTTGGCTGCTTCCAATTTATCTAACATGTCTTGCTGAAAATTACCTTCAAACATTTTCTCTCGGTTAATAGGCTTTTTATTTATTTTTGCACTTATTGTCGCCAATAAAAGAGAACGCCACTTTTTTACACTTTCTTCATTGATGGCAAGTAACGCTTTTTCTTGATTTTCAAACAAACTAAGGATGAATTTTTCCATTGCAATAGAAGATTTACCTACTCCAGATGAAAGAACAAGATAGTAAAGTGAGCCGTTTTTCCACCCTTTGATTTTTCTATTTAATCTTGGTGCGTCATGTAGTGGAGATCCCATTGATTCACCTGAGTTCAAATCCTCAATAGTTTCATCTAAACCATCAACTAAATCATGCTCTATAACATCTCCAGAATTGATATGTGAGAAAGCTTCTTTTTGTTTTACAGTTATATAAAGCTGCACTTGTTTTAATGTCATCTTTAATAATTTTTCAACAAGAAGTCTATCCTCAACATTTATTAAAGAATCTTTTTGTAACTTTCTAAGACTCTCGTATTTTTGGATTTCACTAAAATGATATTCATCATTCTGGCTATCGCTCTTACATGCTTCCATTAGTTCTGAAATAGTATCATAGCCACCAAAGTCATTATAGGCATCAATATAACTCTTTTTATTTTTCTCTTTTGGTCTAGATACTAGGAATGCGTATGTAGTTTTGTCATCAAAATCTCTAATTCCATTCTCAAACATCTGCTTACCTACAGTAAAATAAAAGTACCAAACTGCTTCTGTAAAAGTCTCCTGTGTAACCTTATGTGTTCGGTATTTTTGGAATAAACTTGGGTTAGCCCATAAGTATCCAACAAGCAATGATTCGTGTATGTATGATGGTTCAATAAATTCTTTAATATATTTCATATTATCATCCCTCTATAGAAAATCAGATATGTCTAAGTCATCTTTTTTCTGTGTTTTCTTTACTTCAATTTCAACAGTTTCTTTATCTACTTTAATGTTTCGGTTAATTTTCTCCGTTATCACTCTCCTGTTTTCTGCTTCTTGAACAGTATTGATATTTCTAACCATAGTACCAAAAATATAAGAAAACTCATTCCACTTTTCTTTAAATTGATTTGAATTTAAAATGAAATCAATTTTCTGCTGGATATATTGATACGTTTCCAGCATAAGGGAATACGTAACACCTTGTTTATATTTATTAATTTTCCTACCGTCAATCTTTATTGTTCCATTTCTTAAATCTTGGATCTTTTCCATCATACGCCCATCTAGAAATTGAATCTTATGTAGATCTCTAAGAAAACTGTATAATAAATCAAGTTCAACTAATTCCTTTTTTTTCATTTCTTTATCTTTAATAAATTCAATCTCACATTCTTTATGGAAGTATTTTCTCACCATTTTTTCCGTACCATTTTTATTAAATTTACCAGTACCTTTTTCTTCAACCTTCATTTCCTCTTTTTTATCTTTTGTTTTACACCACGTACATTTTACTTCCTTCATTATTTCACCTTCTTATAAATTTACAGGGTAGATAATTCTTTACCTACCCTGTGTTTGTTAAATTATTTACTTACAATGTTTTCAACAATTTCTAATGCTTTTTTGAGATTTTCTAAGTTGCCTTCTTCTTGCTTATAATTCTTTACTCCGAATTCTTTTTCAAATCCAGCAGCAGCCTCCTGCTTTTGCTTTGGATTCATTTTTGCAATTACTTCAGCAACTTGTTCCATTACATCAGAAGGGTTATTTTCAAGTTTATCAGCTAACTCGTTAGCCTTTTCTTGACGATCTTTTTCTTCATCCACTTTAATTTCTTCAACTGTTTTCTTTGTTTTCTTTAACTGTCCATTAACAGCATTTTCAAATACCTTTAGGAAGCTTTCTGCACTGTATTCTTCTTTCTCAGGTAAATCAGTATACCGTCCTCCAGCAATTTCAACAAATTCAGATGGTCTAAAGTACATCATTGTTTTAGTATCGTGGAAATTACTAGCCACATCACGTTTCTTTTTGTCTTTCACATTCTCTTCAAGCTCATTACCACTGCGATCATATACTGTAGTTTCATTGAATAAGCAGCAAATTAAACTTGCTTGAGATTCAAACACTTTTTTCCCAGTATTATTCATCATCAATTGGATTGAGTTATATTTTAATCCATTATGTAATGTAGTTTCTTTTTCCTTTGTCCATCCAATATAGAACAATCCATAACCTGCATTTTTCAATGTGTCAAATGGCTTTCTCAATTCTTCGAATAGAGCTGTCCAACCATTTTCATTTGTACTGTCTGAAATATCTTGGAGGGAAACAAAATCTTTTCCGTATTTTTTTGTTCTGTTGTGAAGAACCCATGCACTACAAGCATCAATTGCTCGGTCTGCAGTATCTACACCAATCAGTTTTACAATTCGCCCTGTCTTTGCTTCTTGCACAAGATCAGGTACAACTTCTTTTTTAAAGAACTCCCAAACTTTCCAAAGGTCTTTATCTGTTCCTTCCTCGTGTAGAGGGACAATGTTATCTAGTTCCCATGTTTCATACCCATCTTCAAAAGCAAGTAAAAGCGCTTCTTCTGGATCAGCATAGTGTAATTCAGTTACTTCTTTCCAAAGACGGGTTTTGCCCGTCTTATACCCTCCAGCAACAAGTGTAATAATTGATTGTAGTTCAACCCGTGGAACATTCTTTTTGATTTTTTTACGAAATCCTGCCATTATATACAACACTCCTAGAATTTTATTTTATATCTATTTACAAATATTAAATTAATTACTATTAAAACGGAAGATCATCATCTGAGATATTTACACTTGAGAAAGGATCTTCATTTTGCTGCTCTTCTGTAATTTCCTCGTCAGTTAGCAGTTCTTTTTTATATGTACCACCGACATAAGTTAGAATTTCTAATCCTTTTTTAGTACCAGTAGAAACTTGCTCATAAGATGCTACTTTTTCTCCTACATCTTCAAATGGATTATCATCTTCTGACTCTTCAACTTCAACCATTGCAAACTCTGCTCGATTATTGTCAATACCCTCTACAACTAAGAAATCTAAGCGATTTAACCTTGCAAAAGCATCTGCGAATGGAGTTTTACCTTCTTCAGCTTCTTTGTGATAAACAGTTAATTCTACGTCTTTTGGCACACTCTTCTCTTTACCATAAGCAAGATACACAGCGTTTACTTTTGTATCTTTTGTTTGTTCATCTTGATAGGTACTCTTTATACCAATCTGCATTTCAAATGAGTTTACTTCAAAGAAATCAGGTGACTTAAAGTTTCTCACATATGGAACGTATTCTTTTTTACCATCAAGAGCAATTAGTTGAATGTCATTTGTTACATTGTTTCTAACTGTAATTCGATCAGTTTCAACGCCATCCTCTGTGTACTCAAGCTTTGTTCGCTTACCTTCTGTTTCACCGTCTAATTTGCAAACAAATAATTCTCCACCTTCAGGATTTAACCATCCCACTTTAATTGCTGCTACACCTTCGTCATTAGCTTTACCAAAGCCAAGTTGAATGCCTTCAGACTCAGAATCGTAAACTCTGAAAGCATCGTCTTTTTTCAATCCTTTAATTTCAACTTCACCATTTTTTAATGGATACACATTGTCAATAATCCTTTTAACTGACTTAAACTCTTGACCTTCATCATTCTCAAACTTGTCAAATTCATAATGACCTCTTACATCTACCCACATGCCCTCTACAAGATACTTGCTAATTGCTTCAGTTTTATCCCATTCTTGTTGAATGTAATGGTAGGTTTCATCTGGATAAGCTGCTTTATTTTCTCGATCATTCCAATCTACTGGAGCAGATTTTTTATGTTTTGAGCTGTAGATATAAGCTACGTCTTTTTCCATTCCTGCAAGTTCTACCTTTAATTCATTACGATAAGCAGTTTCAACGTTGAATTGAAGTACTCTGCGATCTTTTTTTGTCTGAGTTTTAGTATTTTGGTAGAACGGAACATCGAACCAGTTATCACCATCTACTTCTTTTTTTCGTACAGGTTTAACCAAACCTACAAATCGGAACTCATTTCGGAATTCTTTTCCTTCGTGCTTTTTGTTTAGTTTAATAGTTGTTCTGTTCTTCAATGCCATATGTATAATTCCTCCTCGGTTTCCCTAATTAATTTATTTTAGATAAAAAGCTCATTTTATTGTAAAAAGTTTGTGAAATCAGTTTCCAAAACCTTTATATATCAACGTTTTAGCAATTCATTTTTCACAAACTTTTACTGTTTTCCTCAGCTTACCTTATTATGTCTCTTTTTCTTGTAATCTTTGATGTTCAGTTTCTTGGAAAGATGATTATATTCCTCTTCATCTTTCACCCAGTCTTTGATCTCATGCTTTTTATCATTTTCCACTTCGATAATAGTATCCTCTTTAACTACTATCTTTAACTGACCATATATGTATTCCTGCTGCCCTTTTAACCAGTTGAACAAACTTTTTTGCTTTTCTCCCAGCTTTACGTTTCTTGTCAGTTTCCTTCTGGCTTGATCATAAGATGTCTTATGATTATCTCTTGTTGTTCCTTTATACTCTCTGTAAGCTTCTTTTGTGAGTCCTAAGATTTTCACTTTGCTCACCCCTTTCCTCATTGGCTACTCTTAGTATATTAAATTATTTTATATTGGTCAATACTTTTTATTAAATTATTTTATATTATTTTCAAATGTGTTTTTCAATTAAATATTGTCTTAGTTCTTCCTCTTGATCAGTGGTAAGTGTCTGTCCGTATTGTAGTGCTTCCAGCAACCCTTCGCTCATATATTCCTCATTTGCAAAGAACGAAAAACCCTGTACATAGTCATTATCATTATTAAAATAAAGCCTTGTCACAACTGTTAATTCATCTGCGGTTTTATTCATTTCCTTCAATAATTTAATTGCAAGGTTCTTATCCATTAGAATTCCTCCTTATTTCCTTATAAAAGTATAGTTTTATTGTAAAATAGTTTGTGAATTAATGATAATAATGTTGTTAAATCAGTGTTTATAGGTGGTAGTTTTTCACAAAGTCAGTTTTCAATAATCCATTTTCCGTTCGTCAATTCCTCAAGTCCAATTCCATCATTCGCAAGCTGTCTAAAATGTCCGTATTCACCATAAACAAACTTATACTGTGTTTCCTCATCGTGCCAGTATATCACTGTTTTCTTTTCATTTGCATGAGCTGTTTGCGCTTCTTCAAAACCCACAAAATTGTAATTGATTATCCATGAATCATTTTTAACCCAAGAGAGATATACTAGAAAATCATTTCCTTCCCTATTATCGGGTTTAGATTCGTGCTGTCCCCACATCAACAAGTTCCCCTTATGATCATAACCAACCTTATAACCGTCCTGATTTGTAGCTGTATCATCTATTCCCAATCGGTCAATCATTTGTCCTGTTGTCAATTTTTCCAAGACATATCTCCTCCTTTAAAATCATCATTTTAATCTAACTTCTCTGAGCCTCAATGAACTTCCTAATCTCAATCAGTTCCCTCATATTTCTTTTCTGCAGCAAGCCTTCACATTCTTCTACTAATGCGTATAACTGACTTTGAAAATCTCTTCTTAAAGAAGAAGGGCAATCTAATTGATTAGGTGTGGCATTATTATAAGCTTCTTCACCGTCTGGACAACATTGATCATACGCATTCCACAAACAGTACTTATTACTACATTTCATTTTTCCTGCCTCCTATTTTAAATAAAGACAATTCTGGTATGTATCCTTAGCTTCCTTATATCCCTCATTAAAGCCTTCCATGTAGATCTTATTAGTCTCCTCCTGAACAAAAGTATCCAGTTTAGCATTAAGACCGAGCAGTAACCCAGCTAAATCATATGTATCAGACTCAGATAAGCCTTTCTGATTACTGTCATATAGAAGGGAGGCAATGTCTCTGATTTCTTCTACTTCACTTTCCATGAGTTTATTAATCTCTAAATCCATCATTTCACCTCTCTATTCATCCCTTTACCATGCAAAGCTGTATACACAAGACACATAAGTACAATGGATGTAACCATAAGACCATATCCAGATACATTCCCCTGCCAATTATCAGTAATATGTAAAATTGCTTTTCCAAAAATAAAGAATACAAAAGAGGTAAATCCTGTTGTTAAAAGTATTCCTATCTTTTCCATCGGATGAAGATTTACTTTGCTGCTTTTAAATAAATTCATTTGATCACTCCCTATAAAATTTACATATTAAATGGTTTTTGGTAAGTTTGGTTCAAATATATATTGATATTTTCCTGCATCACTGTCGTAAAATAAATATCCAACATCATATCTATCCATGGTAAGAACATTAATTCCTCCACTCGGATCACATTCTAAAATAAGACCAGATTTTTTAGAGATGATTGACAGTTCCTCCACTAATTGCTTCAATTTCTCTTCTATATAGTGTCTCTCCAAGAATAATCCCCTCCCCTTAAGGTATCGCTGGCACAAAAACACCAATAACACCCTTAATCATTAATATTGTAGACAATAATCCAGCAGCTATTGTTGGAGAATCATGCAGTATGTCAAACTTCTTATGTATTTCCGTTTCTTCTTTATGTATGTTTATTTCATTATGTAAATCACTTGGCACATTAACTACATTTGGTCTTAGATCAACTTTGATTGTATTCCCTTCAACTTTTAGTTCCTGTATTTGTTGATGCTGATATGTAACTACATTCTCCAACCTTGCATTAGCAACTTCTAAACTATGTACTTCCTGTTCAAGTGTTCCAATTTGACCTGATTGCTGCTCAGTTAATTTAATCAGCACATCCAGCTTATTCAACAAATCATCAACGAATCCAAATAGCAAGATCAGTAGTAGAACTAAGGCTATGATTAATAATGTTTTCTGGAGGATTCGGGTATATCTCTTTTTAATGTGTTTCTTCATGAGTATTCCCCTCTCCCTTATTTCTTTTTATTCTGTTTTAAAGACCTCTTTGAAACTCTCTACATTATCATCAAGAATCAAAGGTACTTCATAGGTATCATCAAGAAAGTCATGATAGACATAATGTGATCCATCAGAAGAATAAGTGTAACTAAATTCACCAGAACTATTTTGTCGTTCGTTTATAAAAGTGTTAAAATAATTCGGATTAACCTTGATATAGTAAGGTATATTTTCTTTGATTAGTTTCCTTTTAGCATTAACACAATTTATAAATGCTGCTGAAAACTCTTCTGCTGCACTACTCATTTAATATCCTCCTTTCTTAATAAAACATTCGTTTTATTATAGAACTGTAATCTTAATTTCACTTATTCCAAGATCATCCAAATCATTATCAAGTAATGCCGTTTCCATTGCATCATGCTTTGATATCGCTTGAAGTTTTACTATCCTTGTTAATCCATCCATTAGCTGAAATTTAATTTCATAATTTTTCATTATATTTCTCTCCTTTAATTCACTATAAAAGGTAAGTTTTATTTGATTAATTCTTTTAGTTTGATAAAGTCTCTCAATCCTGATCCATCTTCATCTAGTTCATCATACCATCCCTGCTCAACTTCCCATTTTCTGTCCTTAAGGAATTCATCAGTATTTTCAATTCTGTATTCTTTGCTGAATATTTTCTCTCCCTTGAAGACCATTTCAATTTCATAATATGAACCTACAAATCGTTTTAGCAATTTCCCTATTTCCTCTGTGTATTTTGGCAATTCAAACACATACATGTCTTCGTAATTTTTATATGTTACATAATACATATTCCCACCTCTGAATAATTAAAAATTTTTATGTATTAACTGATCCTTTTTATTCAAAACAACAACTTTAAAATTGTTGTTTAATGAGTTCAGCACATCATCTGAATTAACATACTTCGCACCAGAGTATTCTTCATTTCTATCTTTCTTAATTTCAAAAATCATTTCTGTAATTTTCACGAATACTAGTGTTGCCCTGTCTACATGAACCTGTGCGGATAACTCTTTAACCATTTCCATTAATTCTCCACTCCTTTTTTTATAAAAACATTGTTTTATTTAGTTAATTCACTATGAAAATTATCCACAGCTGCTTTCATATCATTCTTGTCATATAAAACAACTTGTTTAAACCCTTCTTGCTTAATATCCTTTAGTGCAGAAGTTCTTAATGTAGAGTGCCTATTATATTGATTTACTTCAAAATATGTAAAATTCTCAACCTTATTTAAAACTCTATTTGTAAGTAATTTTTTGAACCGAGGACAATCAGAAGTTAAATTATCTCCATCTGTAATATATACCACAAAGATATCGTCAATATCCTCATAATTATACTCCTCAATTATTGAGCTAGTTAACTTAATCCCAGTTGAAGCAATAGTTCCTCCACCTTCACCTTTTCCGTGAAATTCTTCAGAAGTTACTTCCTTTGCTTCTGTATGATGGAGTAAAAATCTTTCCTCAACGTGAGAATATTTTTTATTTAGTAGTTCCTTAACCCAAGTTAGATAAGATTTTCCCATATATTTTTCCCAGATTCCCATTGATCCTGAACAATCTGCAATAGCGATTAACACAGCTCTTTTATTCAAAGGTTTTTCAATAGTTGAGATTTTATCTAGTACGTTATTTATTAATACTGGATTTTGTTTCAAAATCACTTCTTCATCCGTTAGTAAATCAGACAATTGCATACTGTCTATTTTAAGCATCTTCAATTCTAATTTTAATTTATCGTTCTCTTCTTCTAACCTCTTGTATGATTCTAGTATTCCATCTACATAACTATTAATTGACATATACTAAACTCTCCTTTATATAAATAATCTATAATAATTGTTTTATTTAGTTATTTAATATCTTCAAACTTCACATTATATGCATCAACTTGAGTTACTGATCCATCCTCAAGTTCAATTGCAGCATACAAGCCAATACCATCCTCTAAACTTCCTTCTTGGTTAAAGCAAATCAGATACCCTTTTAGTTCTTTATTGTACTGTTTTGCAGTTATGGGTCTTAACCCATTTCTTGATTCTCTCACAACTCCACCTCCAGATAAAAAGATAATATTATTTGAAATTCTTATTTCTTTAGCTTTGCTTGCAAGATTTCTATAAGTGATTCAATTTCTTTTTCTTCGAGACAAACTTCACCTTCTGCTTTAAAATCGACACAGAAAGTGAATCCAACAAGATTAGTGTAACTTTCTGTATCAACTTCCATATAAATTCCTTTTTCATCACGTTCGTAATAACAATTGAATTTAGCTTTCAAAATCTCACCTCCAAATAAATACACGATATTATCTTAATCAATCTTTACTTTTATCTCTAATTTTCCGACATCTTTAATCCTCTTATGAATATTGTTCTTTTTATCAACTTTCTTTTCATCAGAATATTTATCAGCAAAGTGTTTTAATATCAAATATTCAGCCTCCTTCTTAACCAAATATGGATCATCCAAATACTTTTCAACTTCCTTTATATATTCTTTATAGTTTTGATAAGAAGCATATCCACTTCTCATTCGAGCTGTACTAGCTAGTGAATGAACTATTTTCGTTTTTAGGAATTTACCTGCTTCTTTAAACTTAACAATAATCTCTAACCTTTCAGATCCACCAGATAGAGATTCCCCATCCCAGTATTCAAGGTGTGCAGTTGCAATTACCTCCACTATTTCACCTCCAATGAATTCCAATCAAATGACTCTAAGATCTTTAATAGCCGTTCAACTTTTGGTGCTCTCCAAGCTGTCATTGCGTATGTATGCGCTTCTGGTGAATAATGATAATGGTTTAACTCTATATGTCTTTTAGCTTCTGCCTTGGTTAAGAACATTGTATTTGGATGAATGACATGCTCTTTTCTTACAGGAATTAAGTAGGCATCTTCATCATAATGCGCCTTGATCCAATCCATTGCTGAATCTTCGCAGCTTATTTCTTTAAATTCTTCAATTGCTTCCTCTGGTAGTTCATCCAATTCATCCTCAATATCTTTCAGTAAAGAATTGATTTCACCGTAATACTCTCTGTCAGGTGCATGAACGTGATAATCATCTTGACAGCCATCTAAGCAAGTCACCATCTTGTAGTCTCCAACAGTCCAGAATCTTGGTGCTGCTTGACTATCATAGTCTTGTGTATTTAGTTCTTGTTGTAAATCTTTTAAAAACTTAATTTCCTCGTTCATTTAATCCCTCCTATTCTAAATAAAATATACCTATTATCTTATTTTTCTTCGAAAATCTTCACTTCATGAAATACTCCAGAGTCACTTGTGAATTCTCTAGCGTCATTAAGAGCCTCAACACCTCCAATATAATCAAACGGATAATCAGATACCAATTCACCTTCTAAAAATACACCAATCTTTTTCACTTTCTTTCCTCCTCTAATTTTTCTATAAAAGATATCTTTTGTAGCTTCACAGTTTTATCGAAATACTCACTACTGAACAGGTGAATATTCGTAACTACCAGTAGCAACAAGTTCAACTTTATAAACTTTGACTGATTCACCTTCTAAGTTTTCTTCAATGAAGTTTTGAGCCATATCTTCTGTTGGCAGTAAGCAATCTCCTTCTAATTCAAACTGGTCAACCCAACCGTCCATTTCGAAATTAAACCAAAAATCGTCATCCTCGTTATAAATTGCATACATAGAATATTTGACCATTTTCATCTTCCTTTCTGATTACGTTTTTTTGATCTAGTATTAATCACGATAAAACTCAACTTTTAAAGCAATCTGATTTGAATTTCATTAACGCCCAGATCATCAACATCATTGTCAATTAGTGCTGCCTCAATTGCCTCTTGTTTGTTCAGTGCTTGCAGCTTTACCAATTTAACCATCCCATCATTTAAAATAAAATATATACCGTATGTGTTCATTTAGTTCACCCCTTTATTTATTTGATAATTTAATATTAAATTATTTTATATTAAAAAGCAAGCATTATTTTCCATGTATTTCTTATAGTCTTCATTTAGCCATTTATTAATTGCAGTAAGCCTTTCTACTGAAAATTTCTTGTTTGAGATATTATACCACTCATTTATTAATTTTGTTCCTTTGCTACTATTGCAGTTCTTACAAGATGGTATGCAATTTGATAAATCATCTTTTCCTTCTGGCTCCACATGTTCTCTATGTAAATCTTGATTATGTTGATTTTTATGCTCCGTGTAAGTCATACCACAATATGCACACTCGTTATTAAAATAATTTTTACAAGCGTTCCATTCCTGATCAGTTATTTTATGTATTTTTTCTTCTCTTTTCTTATTATATTCTCTCAATTTATCCTTATTATTTCTTTGCCATTCAAGTTGCTTCCCTCTCATTCTGTAATTCTTCTGATTTCTTCTCAACGTAGGGATATTTTCTGGTTTACTTGACCATTTTTTCATTCTTGCATTTTTTCTTTCACGGTTATTATCTTCCCATTTTAAAACTCTTAATGTTGCACAATTTTTACAATAAGGCTGATAATAAATATATTTTCCTTTTCTCTTGCTATACTTTTCTTGTGAATAAAAATCATCTACAGATTTTTCTAGTTTGCAATCTGAACATAATTTCATTGTATCACCTCTCAAATCCCAATATAAGACTGCTTTTATTTGAATGAGTCAATTGTATTACCAACCTTAATCATCAAAAATCTATAGAAGTGACTCAAAAAACCCTCTAAGTCTGTGATGTACTGATCTCCCCAATGCAGTGATATTTCATCTGCAGATAATGGTGTATCATGTTCCACTTTCCCATACATTTGTCGGAAAGTTTCAATCAACATGTCGTTAATAATATCATCTTTGCTGAAACTTTCACCATTTAGTAAATATTCCTTAACGTCTTCAAGTTTGTTACTCATTAGTATCCTCCTTATAAAATATCGTTTTTATTTGGTTATTTATTTAACTCTCTAATAAATTTTAATTTATCTTGAATGTCCAACATCTGAGCAGTCTTAACTTGTCTACTTGCAAATTCAGGTGACTGCATTTTTTCAATGATTCCTAAAACGTTCCCCATCACCGCACTTTGCTTTTCCAGCATTTCGGTAAGGAAATTCACTTGCTCTTGAAGTTGATTTAACTTACCATATATAAATTGTTGTTCGTTCACATATTTCACCTCTCATATATCTGCAAGAGAGTATTTCACACTCCCTCACAGACTAGGTTTATTATTTTTCCATTCATTCCATTGATCACTAAAACCCTCAATCAACTTTCCCAACTTAACCTCATTCTCACCAGAAGGACTTACAGCTCCATCTTCCCATCTTTGTATTGTATATACACTGACACCCACAATAGCAGCTAAATCAGGCTGAGATAATCCTTCTTCCTTCCTGTATATCTTTAATGGATTTCTCTTTTTCCATTCCTGCAGCCTCAATTTCATACTCATATCAATCACTCCTTAAAGTGTAATGATACAGTATATGTTGTTGTGGTTGTCTAGTTACCATATAAAACTGTTAATATTAAATTTTTTCTTCTTATTAAACTGGTAAACCATTCTTTATCCCTTGTCTGCAGAGATAAATCAATTAAACTGTAAATATCAGCAAGCGTTCCCTTAATCTCATTGAAGTCAATTTCAGCCTTATAATATTTAACTGGATGACCTTCTTTTTCTTTTTTAAGGAAAGTCTTCTTAGTTATCTTTCTCTTTACTCCCCACATTTGTAAATCAGATAAGTAAACTTGCTTATAATATTCTTCAATTCCCAGATCCTTATTTACTTCACAGATGTATTTAACCTTTTGTTTAGATAAGTTCACAACATTCTCCCACCTTTATTTTACATTCTTCACAATACAACTCATCATTTGTCTTCGCTGCTGCTTCCCAACAATAAGGACATTTATTATCGGCATTCTCACTTACTGTTAATTTATTTAATATTGTTTCAAAGTTTCTCATGTACTATCTCCCTCTCGCTTTTGATAGTACATAATATGTGGTTGTGATGTATGTGGTGTTGTATGCTGGATAGAATGTGTGAACGCCTATGCCCATTTATGTATTACTTTAACAGAACTGATTCATCATTCTTTTTATTGCCTTTTAACTTTCTAATGCTTTGATTGCAATTCTTGCGTATGGCGTTCCTGTTTCTTCTGCTATTTCTTTTAATGCTTTTTCATACTTTGCAACAAGATTTCCATATAATACACTTGTTTCTGCTATGGCTTCAAAATACTCATTTGCATCTTGCAGCACTTCTAAAATATCCACAATATCCCTGTCATCAATCCTAGTTGACATTTCGCCTCTAAGACGAATAATCAAATCGTCAATTTCTTTCATTATTATTCCTCCTAAATTTCCAATAAATGAACTGTTTTATTGTGTATAGATTTCCTTCAAAGCTCTCTTCACTTTCAATAATTCTTTATAAGTTTCTCTAAACTCCCTTTCATTGTTAAACCTAACCTCTGTGCCAAAGTAATACACTCGATTAAGTTTTTTAGCAACTTTTTCTGCAGCATAGTAATCGAGTTCAAATTTAATAGTTTCTTGATCAGACTTAATTTGAATTTTATTAGGGAATTGATAGTAAAAACTTTTAATTAAGTTGGATAAAATCATTTTATAATTACTCATCCTACACCCTCCTACAGTTTATACTCAGTCCATTCATATGTATATGATTCTTCTTTTGCGTATAAATGTTCTTCGGCAAATTTTTTTATATCACTGCTATCCATTAGTTTTTTAAGATTGTTATATTTCTCTTTGTAGCGATGGCTATCCTCTTGTTCGTCAAAAAACTTTAACTCACCTTTGATAGAAGATCCATATTGTGAGGGTTCCTTATGCCAAATCTCATAATTTTTATAACAGTCTTCATATGTAAGAAAGTATTTATTTTCTAATGCTAGATCAATTAATTTCTCAACGGAACTATCTTTGTATTGCTTGTAAAATTCCTGCAATTTTTGTTCCTTTAGAGATGTCACTTCACTTGTAGTAGACCAAGCATAGAATATAGGAATCTTACCGTCATTCGTATTCCTTGTTCCACCACCCGTTTCTAATTTAATTGAACCGTTAAAATCTCCCTCGATGTAAATAGTAATTAACTGATCACTTTCATCATTGCTCTGCTTAAAGCGTGGTTGAAAATCCACCTCAGATACAAGAGAATCAATTAAGTCCGCACTATTACAAATTTCCATAATTTCTTTTCTGAGTAATTCTTTATTGACTGGATTAAATCCATGCGTCTTTTTATAAATTCTTTTGCCTAACTCATACACTGCAACATGTTTCTTTTTCTCATTGCTTATGATTTCTTTTGCACGTTTCTCCCATTTTGACAATGATTTTCACCTCTAACGATAAGATTTTTGAATCTGAAAATACTTATTTGGTGTTCCTATGTAAATTCCACTATTGTTCCGCTCAAAATAAAAGTAAGGTTGCCTAATGAACCAGTGAAAAAATTCCCATTGCTTATGTGGTTTGATGATAAATCTGTGATTCTTAATTAGTTTTCCTTTGTGCCAAAAGATCATTTTTGTATGCTGCTTAAAGAAAAACAATTTCTTAGATAACTTGTAAACTGTGTGATATTTGTGTCTGAAAATATCCATATTGATTTCCTCCTTAATTACCATAATTCTTTCTTAAATAAGTTAAATTGAATACTTCCCGATTTCTCTTCAAAGGTAGCTATTGCCTTAGATGGAACAGAAACCTGAACAAGTTCAGATGAACCCTGATCACTCCAAGCTGTAAACTCTTCACCTCTAATAAATTTTTTAAGTGATTCTTGGTCAACCCACATTAACACTTGATCCATTTTTTAATCCTCCTTTTTTATGTTAAAATAACTCTTTTAAAGCAATTTTTCTGCCATTTTTTCTAATGCGCTAAATAGAGTATTACCAGTTGTTAAATGTAATTCTCTATTTAGATCAAATGCATGAACTGTAGCTTCTTTATCAAAGTCCAATGTTATTTGTAATGGTATTCCTGCTTCCTCGAATTTACTTAATAATAAATCAATCATTTAACTTCCTCCTTTTCCTTTTATCATCTATATACTCATATACTAAATTAATTTATACTAAGAGTAACAAGTCGAACATGACTTGAATAACTTACAGGAGTTGATACAATATGATGAATCAAACAACTATTGAAATGGCTCTTGAACAACTAAAACGTGTAACTGCTGCTGAGATGGGTATTGAACTTGGTTCTGATACAACTGCTCGTATGAATGGTGCAGTCGGTGGGAAAATTACTCAGAAGTTAATTGAACTAGGTAAGCAGCAATTAGTTGAGATGTCCCAAGAACAAGTTGTTAATCCTGTATTGATCAACCAAACTGTTAATAATCAAAGCCAACTACACTAGTTTGTGAGGGGATTAATTTCCCCTCTTTTTTATATGTCAAAAAACTCAACCTTAGAAATATCTCCTTCAACTAAAAATCCAATTGCCCAGCCCTCTTCAAGTTTCTGCTTCTTAAAATTCTCTACTGCTTCATCAAATGTATTACCTTGGATACTAGTTTTACAGTTGGAGAAGTGACCCTTTGACGTTATTTTATTATTTACTATTGGAAACATTGAAAAAGATACGTTATATTTATTCATTTTGCACCTCCATTTCCCAATGAAATTCGCATTTTATTAAAACTTTAATTCTCCTTATTAAGTAGATTAGTAGCAATCTTACTTAATAATTCAACTTTATCCTCAACGCTGATATCCATATTTTTAACCATTTCGAATGTATACCTATCTCCACTCAGTGACTCTTTCAATACAAATACCTTTTGCATTTCAATTGGATAATTTAAATAGTGGAATTCAGAATAGTGATTATTCTTAATCCTATCTTTAAACATTTCTGCTAAGTCTGTGCGAACTTTGAAAATTCCTTTGTTCTTGCTTAAGAAGTTTGTGTGATAACTGTAAAGTTGGGTTGTTGGAAGGTGTTCCGCGATCAGATTTACTTGCTCTTTTGTTAGCTCTTGATAGTTTTGTATCATGAAAAAATACTCTGAGTGATATCGTTTTTCTTTTAATGCTTTGATAATCTTAGAAAAATACTCCTCTGTAGTAAGTAATGGATTCTGCAATAACAAATTCCAAGGAATTTCCACGTAAGACTCTTTTCTAAATAAAGCTTCTAAATCACCATTATATCTATTTTGATATGTAAAGAAGAATCCCATGTTTCCACTGAAAATTTGTCCGTTACACACGTACATCTTACCCAAATATTCAAATACTAAATTTAATTCTTCTTTTCCATAATCGAATGGCATTTTAAATGTTTTCGCCCAGCTAGGATATGTGATGTTAAACAAGTCCATAATTTCAAATATTTTTTCTTTATCATGATAATATGTACATAAAAGTTTAAACCAAACTGGAATTCTATCTGAATCCATACCATTGAAGTCAATTTCCTGCTGCTCCATGTTTAAGTGATGAATTAATTCCTCAATATTATCCTTGCTAATTGTGTCTTGAAAAGTTTTAAACACATTCATTTGATCTTCAAGTCTTTTTAGACCATTAACTTCATTGGTTTTTTCTCTTAATTTTTTCCTAAGATTATCAAAATCGCTCTTTACTCTCGAATAATCATCTTTAATTTCTTCAATACCTTTATCTATTTCTTCCTGTATTAATTTATCAAGTGTCTCATTTAGCACCATGTCCACTCCTTTTTGTTAAATTATTTACTATAAAATGTATGTTTTATTTACTGTGCATTTCTCTCCACTTTTTATTTAACTCTTTAACTCTTTCGTCATTTATTTCCCAAATTGGAGCACTCATCTTAATCTTACAATAATCAATTCTTTCACAATCTAAGCAATCATGCATTGATGTAGCAGTACCTATTGGCTCACAATCATTATTGCCTCTATTAACATAGTAGTTACAGCCTGCCCAATCTTTTATTTCCTTTGCTTTAGGACTAAATTCAAAATAACTATCCAGCGCAACCTTCAATTCATTCAATTATATACACTCCTTATAAAACAATCTTATTAACTGAAATCCTCATGATTTAATTTAATACCATCATTTCTTAATCTATCAAAGTAAGTCCTTGCCTCTTTATTTTGACACATTAACTCAACAATAATTTTCTTCAAGTCTACTGCATCTAGTTCTTTGCTGTATTGTCCATTAATGTATTGGTTAGCGATATCAGTTAGAGTACTTAAAGTCTGTGCTACTCCTAAGTTAAAATAACCATTTAGGGATTCAGCAGGAATGATACTGTTTACCAGTTCTGCATTTATCCTGTCAAATTCATCTTCCTTAAATAATTTTCTCATATTTCCATCCTTCCTATAAGCAATCTTATTATTTAGTTTTCCAATACTGATCTAAAGTATCTTCCCTCAATGGCGAAATACTGTTCCTGCAACTTATTAATTTCACGCTCCAACATTTCCTCATCTTCTTCAAATCCACAAATTAAAGATTCCATAAGATCCTCAATCTTTTTACCAATCTTATTTCCTTTTTCGCTTTGCACCACCATTCTAACAAACCTCCTTTATTTGATTATTTTCATTAACGGTTTAGTATCAGTTTCTTCATTATGTAATGGAAATGATTCTTCAATTGCTGCTACACATTGTTTAGCAAGATTTAATACAAATGACAATCTTGTGCTACCTAAAATCATCGCACTTAACTCCCCACTAAACCCTCCATCAACATTTACTATACCTTGGATATGAAAATCTCCAACAGGTGTTAAGTCCTTCCCTACTCCTGCTCCAGCACGTAAAGCTCCACTGTTCAAAACAATATTCCCAACACTTTTTAATCTTCCCATACAAGCATCAATTGCTAGGACTGTTTTATCTTCTGGAATATCTTTAATCTTCTCATCAAGGTTAGTAGCATGTACAGGATCATCAATTGTACCAATCACATTCTCATATCCTTTTTCCTTTAGAAATGTTCCTATAAATGGAGCAAATGAATCTCCTGTATTTCTGTCAGTACCTACGCAGAAGAATACAACATCGCCTTTAACATGTTTCTGAAGATCCTTAGATAACTTTTCTGGTTCATCAAAATATCTACCAATTGCAACTCCTTTAAATACCTTTTCATGACCTGCCATTTTTTCATCTCCTTTTTCAAATCAAATCGCCTTTTTATTTTATTTTGATTGGATTTCATATAATTTTTCTAAATGTATTTGACCATATGTAATTAACTTGCAGAATTCATTATGCGATTCTGACCATCCATCTGACACTTCTTCCATCAACGCATTAAACAATTCATCGAAATCAAATTCTTTTACATTTGAATAATTATTAATATTAAATTCTGAATACACGTATCTCAGCTTATCTAAGTTTCTACTTTCTTTAAGATCGCATAAGCCTATAAAAAGTAATTGCTTTAGTGAGCGCTCTTTTCTTGTCAATCCCTGCATAGTAGCTGGATCAGGTGAGAGCAAGTTATATTCCTTGTTAACAGAAAGACTGTCTGGCATCTTAATTACTGAATCATTGACTTCTGCCAATTCTAAAGCAAGTCTACTTTGCCTTGGAATCAATTTACTCTTTTTAAGTGGGAAATCATATCCTTCAGTTTCTATTGCCAATACATCAAAACCATCTGTAATAATAAATCCATATTCCACTCGTACTCTTTCGTGATTCTTTCTAAGATAAGATTTATTCCTTACTAAGTTTAGTATTTCTTGTGGAATTTGTTGAAGACTGTTTAATAAATAGTTATATAGTTCACTATCGACTCTTAATAACGGTATTTGATCCATTAATTCTACACTATCGTCCTTTTTCCATTCATGAAATTCACATACGTTATATCCATTTTCCTCTCTTTCAAAGAAGTTTACCCATACATCATGCATATATTTCATTATAAACCATCCTCCTTTGTTAATCTTCTTTCCTTCAATTCTTCCCTAAGCAATATCTTAGCTGCTTCTAAGTCCCTCTCAAGATCAAGTAAGCCTAAAGCTTGCTGAATATCCAACTCAGTAATTTCATTATTGTCTTTGTTTACTTTATCGAACGCTTGTTGTCCGTTATTGATCAGTGTTTGTATGTATCTCAGCGCTAACACTTTATCACCTCTCCCGTTCATTAACTATCTTTATATTAAATTATTTTATTTTAGAAGTCAACAACTTTTTCCAATTATTTATAACTTAATTCCCCCATCCGATAAAACACTGATTTTATATAATTATTTAATTTTACTACAATAATAAAAGCTCACCAAATATACCTATAAAACATTGATGTAGATACATTGATGAGCTGCTAATTATTATTGTGAGATTTGTCTTAGTTCGTAAGTTACTCCCATTTTCAGAGTCCCTATTTTGGGGACGTTGTGTAAAAAAAAATATCAGTAACCCATCTCTTTTAACTTTTCAACTATTGGCTGAATATCCACACCAGCATGTTTTAAATTAAGAAGAAATAGTTCTCTGGATCTGTCATCGTTAAAACCAACATTATATGGAACATTCCAAAATCTAGGCTCTTCAATTTTATACAGCTTTTCATTCCTATTGCAGTAAATTACATTCATTGCTTCCAGTTTTCTTAATTCTTCAGTAATGTGCTTTTTAGATATTCCTGCCAGTTCGAAGTCCTGAAGTTTCGGAATAATAGCATGTTCTTTACCATACGTAAATGATAATGTGTAAATAAAATTTAAAATGATAAATTGTCTTTTTGTAAAATTATGCTTAAGAACTTCTGCTCTAACAAGCCATTCCTTTATGATTAAATCTTCATTTCTTGGATGCGTCACAAAGTCAGCCAGTGCTTCTTTGTAAACCTTCAATGTTATTTCGTATGCTCTTTTAGCCCAAGGCATATATATATCAACCCTTTACTACGTTGTGTATTGATATTATGCACAAAGAAAAATGCATATATTCTATACATAATGTAATAATTTTTTGACCAACTTGTTACATTATTGTAATTCTAATTTACTAACTTTTATGTTAATATTGTTTTAACATAAACAGTTAACTGCCAATTAACTGGTACATATCCACTTTGTCACTGAGTGTCTAGCTTAGTGACTATTTTTTATTCTTCACTATTATCCTCAAACTCTATTATTTCGGACTCCAGCAATGTAGCATTTTCTGAATTATGTACGCTACCATCTGCTGAAAGAATTTCTGCAACCTTCAAGTTTACAACCGTTGATGGATGAAGTTTATTTACCAGTGTTCTTAAATCAAAGTCCGTCTCGATATGCAGCTCAAGTGATAGCCTTACAATAGCAGTGTTTTTCAATTTTATTTCCCCCATTATATTAATGAATAATAGTAACTTATCCCCATTGTAACTTAAACCCTTGTTAAATTTTTGATCCGCCTCCTATTTACAAGGAACAAATGTTCGCTATTTGTTCGTAATTCTATTATAAACCGAACGGCAATAGAACACAATGTGTTAAATTAGAAAATATTACATATTTAAAGTTGTCTTTAAATCCATAAACTGATATGATAACAATTGCCTTAAAATTTCTTAATTGGGAGGATTTTCCGATGCCAAAAGACATAATCGGAAAATGCTTACTCCTAGATTTAATAAAAAGAGCAGATATGTCTCAAATTGAACTCTCAGAATTAACTGGTATTTCAAAGCAGCAAATCAATGAATACATTAGCAATTCCAGAACAATGTCATTATTTAATGCTAAAATAATTGCCAATGTATTAAGATGTTCAATTGATGATCTGTATGAATGGAAACTCTAAGGGTGAGCAGGGCTAAGGTTTTATGCCTAGTCCTTTCCTACCATTCACTAAATAGTGAACTTCCATTTAGAAAAGCCAACTAATATTTACATATTACTACAGTTTTTCCATTGTGTCTTTGTCTTATTTTGTCGAATTTGTTAAAAATGTGTCTAAAGTAAAACTTTTTTATTGACAATTTCATATCTCTTCTGATTTTAAATCCAATTTTTTAATTTTGTAAAATTGGAATGAAAGTAATTTTCTGTTATTATATCTTTCCTAGTTAATAACATTTAATTATTTTCAATAAGTTTTAAAAACAATTAAACACCATTAACTTATAATTGATTATTTTGCATTAAGTTTTATGTAATCCCTGAAAATGGATCAGGGATATTTTTTGAGAATTAATATTCAATTTCTATGTCGTATAGTTCTTTGCTATTTTTGGAATTGCAAAATTCCTTCATCAGTGTTGTATTATAATACTGGTAGCCGTTGTTATTTAGCATTGAATAATCAAATTTCTTTCCTATTTTCTCAAAATCTTCATATTCTAACTTATCCCGCTTCCCATTATATAGCTCAACAGCCATAAAAATCATTCCCGACTGTTTAACCGCATTTGGTGTTAAATATTCTAGATCAAATTCTTTCTTAATATTAGTTAATCTAGTATACAGTACTGCTTGTGTAACTGATTCTCCTTCTTTTGCTCTTGGGCTTTTTAAACTTTTGAAGATATATTCATTAGGTAATAGTTCTCGCTCACTATGTTCACCATTCTTTTCATTGTAGGTAAAATAAACTTGCTGCTTATGAGCATTTTCAAGATAGCGCATAGTTACATCATCAACTTCAATTATTTGGTTATTACGTTTTCTTAATGTTATTTTATTATTGTTCCAATCAATATCGTTATAGCTTAACTCTCTAAGTTCTTCAAATTTATTACCAATAATCCCATGGAACATTAACATTAAGAAAGCCTGATCCTGAGCATTAGGTAACTTCTCTAAAAGATCTATAAATTCTTCTTTGCTATAATGAATCTTCTTAGTCTTATCGATTAATCCTTCATAAAATGAGTCATCCAAACCCTTTAAAGGATTTAGGTTGCTTCTCAAACCCTCTCCTATTGCCCATGAGATATACTGTGTAATAAATCTTGTAGTTGATTTTGCAGTAACTAATGAATGTGGATTAGTATTCTTTATTACTTTTTTTATTTGATCGCTGGTAAAATCATATAGGTCTTTTTCTAATAATTCCTCTGCAGAATATGATCTGTAAAAAACATATTTCAAAGTGTTTTGTGTTTGTTCATTTTCATAAGTGGATAGAAATTTCTCTTTAATATCTAAATTATATATTTTATTACTCATATTAGATTACCCCTATATTTTTGTCTTAAAAATCTCCATTATTTGTTCTTATATATCTAATTGATCAAAATATTCTCTAATGGCTTTTCTAGCCTTGGTTGTATTCTCAATATTGCCTTTATTATTTAGTACTTCAATTTCTTGCCACAATTGATTATCTCTATTGAAATCTATATTCTTTAAATACTTTCTAACTTCTTTAGGTTTTATATCTTTTTCCAACATTCTTCTTGCTAGAACAATATATCCAACAAACATATTGTTATCGTTGATTAAAGATTCTTTTCTTGTTTCATTAGGATTATTAACAAATTCATCTGGATAAGATCCAATTACAAAATTGAAATATTCAGTTAGATAATCTCCAACATCTGCTGCATCAGCTCTTGTTTCCATTTTAAATTGCTCATCAATTGTATCTGCTAATACATTATATGCAACTAATTCATCACCTATTGTATGAATTCTGTTTGTTTGAGATATCTTTCCTCTCAGATCACTTTCTTCTCTTAATTGTTGAACGACAGTATCACTTAGTCGATTAGCTTCTAGTTCTTGAATACGTGTCTTAGATATAGGCGTAGCCTTTGCAAGCTGTGCCTGATACTGCTGGGCTTTTTTTGTTGAATAATTTGTTATTAATACTGCAAAATTGAAATTCAAATCTGGATTAACTTGTAATGCATTTTGTGAAGCTCTGCATCGGTGATATCCATCTACAATGTCCATCTTTGTTCCTTTAGTGATAGTTAATTCTAGTTTTTTAGGATCAAATACTAATTCTGTACCTTTGTCTGCTGAACGAGTAGCAGCATTAAATACTAATACTGTAGGAACTAATGTTCCCTCAATTAAATGCTGCGAGATCTCTTTAACATTTTTCATATTTAATGTAGGTTCAATGATTACTTTATCTTTTCTTTTTACAATTTTATGTTCACGTTGTAGTTCATAGTTATAATGAAGTAACTGATTTTCAATTAATTGATCAATTGTCTTAATATCAAGTGTTACCATATATGCACTATTACCAACTATTGTTGCGTTCCGAACAGTTATTGGAAAATCAATTTCGTTTTCTTTTTGTTCCATTATTCCGCTAAATTGTCTTGCTTCTTTAATTTCTGCCTCAGTAAAGTAGTCTTCAGGGTTGATTGATAAATTACCTGTTTTAGCATAAACTTGCTCAGTTAATAAAAATAACTCTCTTATATCTAAATTAGGTAATTCGCCTTCCGGATCATTAATCCAACCTTGAATATCACCAGAGAATATATCATAGTTCTTATTTAAATATTCCTTAATATCCTCTGTATCACGATTGTTCTTTCTTTTAAGTTTTGCTGATTTAATTACTTCAGATAAAGTTTGCTCTAAATCTGTTCTATTTGTAGCAGTTTTCATTGTAATCTCCTTTCCAATTAACTCCCTGTCTCATTATGCGTTAGCGTATATCTCAATTCTAAATTAATGAGACAGGAATGTAAACCATTCTGTTAATTATTTTGTTTTAAAATTTCCTTTATTTTCATATTTAGAATCAACTTAGCATCTTTCTTCATCAATTCAATTGCTTCAAGTAATATTTCATGATCAACTTTTTTATATAGATCCATGTCAAGGTATCCTTTAGATGAAACAGCTCCCATTGCTCCATAATCCTCTTCTTCTAGGTATATCTGGGTTGTGGTAATATTCGCATGATTAGCTGCTCTTTTTGCCTCTAATATATCTCCAGTTAATCTATATCTATAAGTTATTCCTGATTTACGTATAGAATGCCACACTATTCTTCTATTGGGTTCAATCTTCATCTTTTCACGTAATCGTTTGAACATTCCATCCAAAGAATCTGCGCTAATATCAAATACACAGTCTGATTTAGTCCTAATGGATAACAATTCGTTATATAATTCTTTAGATATTAATTGTCTGAAATCACTATTCCCTTTGTCTACCCCTTGAAGTAAGTATCCATCTTCTTTCTCAATGAAATTAGACCATTTAAGAGATAGCAAAGCTGATTTTCTTATGCAGCTATCTAATGAAAGCAAAATTGCTAATCGCTTTATTTCTCCCTTTTCCCTCTCTCCCAGAGCAAGTTCAGCCATTTCAAATACCTCACTAGCCTCTAAAACTCCGTGTTGGTTCTTTGATTCAGGTAAAGAATTTATATTTGGAAAGTATGAAATATCTTTTACAATATATTCTCCATTAATTTTTTTTGCTGATAAATACTTAATTAATCCTTTAGCAGCAGAAACTTTTCTGTTAATTGTTTTATTAACATATTTCTTATTTCCCTCTTCGTCTTTCCAGTCATATAAGTACTTAATAAAGTCTTCGAAATCATCCAAGGTTATTTGTACGTCATCAATTGTTAAGTATTCAATTTCTTTGTTTTTAATAATCCTAAAGAATAATTTAATGTCATTTAAGTATGCTGTTTTTGTACTTTCACTATTATAACTGTGTTTATCTAAGTATTTCTGTATCTGATCATATATCTTAGAGTTATTAAGTTTAACTACATTTTGAGCCAACATTTTAAACAGCCTCCTCCAGTTCTTTTAATTTTTTCTCTAATAGTAGCTTCGTTTGATTAATTTCCTTTAATGACTTCTTAATTTGGTAAGAATTCCAGTTGTGAATGTTCCTTCTAATGTATCCAAAAACGTCTGCAAGCATAATTGTCTCTCCTTTAATCTCCAAATAGTTTTATTTTCTCTCTGTCTATATACCTATATTATACTCAGGTTAAACACGTTTATTCAAATTTATTAAATTATTTTATCTTATAGTTACATAATACACTAATCCAATATTTCTGTAAAGCAAAATTGGAATGTTTTTCTAAGAAACTTTTACTTATTTTAACCAAAATAAAAAGATCCACATTGCTGCAGATCTTAAATTCTTAATAAATGTCTTCTTTTATTGCAACCCAAATTTCTTTAAAACAGTGTCTCGAATTTCATTTTCTTTTTCATCAACTATTTCTTTAATTGTTTCTTGTAGAATTCCTCTAAGCTGAATATCGATTTGTTTTCTAACAAGTATGGTTTGCAGCCCTTTACTATCTTGTTTAAAATCTCTACCCACTAATTCATCTAGAGATATATTATATAGATCAGCAAGCAGCATTAGATTTTCTATAGTTGGTTCTGCTCCACCAGTCTCATACCTGCTATATGCAGGTCTAGATAATTGCAAATATTGCGCAACATCATCTTGTGTTAAACCCTTATCTTTTCTAAGTATTAAAAGATTATCTTTAAACTTTGTCACAAATAATCACCTCAGATTAGTAACTATTTGTATCATATCACTATTTTAAGTTAAAGAACAGTGACACAGCCAGAATTATTGCTACTAAACCATCTAATTTTCTTGGAGTTATTTTTCCATAAAGTCTTAATTCTGCTAGCTGCCACAAAATCGCAATAACTATATAGATAATAAATATTCCTACTATACTGTATAGAATATTAACCATTTTTCACTCTCCTCACTATAAAACATGAATATTATCTTAATCTAAACTAGGCTCAAAGTTCTTTCGTCCTAATGGGATACTCTCTAGTAACGTTTTAGATCCATCTTCATTCCATTTATACAGATACACTCCATAATTTAATCCATTTTTGAAATATGTTTTAGCTGCATATTCATTAAGTTTCTTTCTAGCTTGTGCTTCTGTTTTGTATTGCATAGAGTAATGACCGCTATAGGCTGAAACATTTGCTACATATGGCTTTTCTAGGTTGGTCATTACTCTTAGCTGTTTTTCTATATTTTGAATTTCTAATTCTAATGCTTCTTTTCTATTTAATAATTCTTCTTTTGTCATAATATCAACTCCTTATAAAACACTGTTATTATCTATAAAATTCCTAGTATTGATCCACCCAAGATATAAGCAAATCCTAGTGCAAAACAACCGATAACTATGTAAAACAAGATTTCTGGTTTGTTGAATAAATAAATTATCGCTCCTATAATTACAATACCTATTAAAATAGCAGCTAAATGTATTATTTTTCTCACTCCTTTCTAAGTAAAATAAAGATTTTAACTGAATAAATTCACAATCCCATAAACAATATCCAACACTAATCCGATAACTAAAAATGTTAACCAGTAAATTGATGTTGTAAATTTCTTTCCTATTAACTCATTTACTCCATTAGTTGCTAGTTCATCAAGTCTAAACAAATACAATATTCCAGCCATAAACATGAACCATAACGTCACTATGTATCACTCCCAAACCTTTATATCAAACTCACCACGTTCAGCAGCTTCCTTGATCATCTTAATCTCATTAAACTTTCCTAAATCATCAACCAAGCCTCCACCAAAATCTCTATCAATTCTATCCTTTAGAAACTCCATACGCTTAGTTGCCCATTTAATGAACAGATTCTTATCCATCGTCTTCATATGTATGCTCCCTTGTTTGATTATTTTATTCTCCACTTCATTCCTATATATTCTCCTCTTAAAACAACTGGTTTCCATTCTTCTTCCCACATGAACGTATAATCCCCATTGTTAACTATGTTACTGTAGATTGCTTCACACTCGATTACATCACCTTCTTTAGATTGAGAAAGTGCTTCCCAAAATGTTAGCCACATAATATATATCTCCTCCTTCCTTTAAAAGCATTATTTGATTAAGATTTGAATTGCTAATTCAGCGTCTTTTTTAGTCAATCCGTATTTTGGATCTGTTCTCACTAAATAATCCTTTAAATCCTCCATATCTGAATCATCATCTAAGATTACTATTCCTTCGACATTGCAGATATGTAAACTTGCTAAATATGAAGCAATCTCAACGCCTCTTGGCTCTTCCCAACAAACTGGAGTAACATCAAGTATGTATTTTTCTAGATCATAATGTTTAAATACTTTATCCTTAAGTGTCTTTTCAGTTTCACCAATTCTCCAAGTTGATGAAACAACTATTCTTGCGTTGGTTTCCTTTAAAATATACTTGAGATTTTCCACACAACTGGAAGCAAACTCTAAACTCTCGTGCTTGTTTGATGGTTGACTCTCGATCCAATTATTCATAACTCCATCTATATCAAGAAAAATTAATTTCATTTCTTCTCCTTTCAAGATAAAATCGTTCTATTATAGTGAAATAGATCCCTTATAACCCATTTCATCTAATATATCCATTAATAAAAAGTCTTCAATATTTGAAATTCTTTGCACCTCTCCATCAGATTCATACCAAGAAACAAGTGTCACATTTTTTCTAATCTGATCAATTTTATACATATAAACCCAAGATAAGTCATTACTCTCTGCCAAGATCTTATACCCTTCATTCTTAAAGGCACTTGTTACTTGTTCATAAGTCTCATACTTCATGTTTACACTCCCCTAATATTTAATTACTTTAATTTGCAATCCTTCTTTCTCAGCTAGGTCAATCATATGTTTAGTTCCCTTACTTTTTCCATCCCAAAAACAAACTGCTGCATCTGCATATTTAGCCATTTCAGCATTTCTTCTGTATCCATCACTTTTGCCTAATTTCTCCCAATATGCAGGTTTTCTATGTAAACTTAAATCAAGTTCTTGTGCGTATCTTTCTCCAAGTGAATCTGCTCCTCTTGCTGCTCCAGAGACAATTTCAACATCAGGTAATTTCTTTTGTAATAGGTGATTCAATGTTTCTTTTAGTAACTCATAATCATTAAAATCTCTTCCTCCAGCAACCACAACTTTAAACAAGTTCTCACCTCACCTTCCATTATGTTAAAATTAATCTGGTGATAAATATGAAAAATACTTTCGGTGAATCCTTTAAACAAATTCGAATCTCTAGTGGGTATAAAAGTGCTAGACAACTTGCAATTAAATCTGGAATATCTAATGCAACTGTGACTAGAATTGAAAACAATACTCAGAAACCTGATCCTCAGACACTGAAAACTCTTTCGCAGCATCTTCTTAACGTATCTTATGATGAGTTGATGGTGTTAACTGGTTATGTAAATTCTAATAATAGCGCTGATAAAGTGTTAAGTGAGACAGAACAGGAATTATTACTTAAGGCAAGGAAACTATCTGATGAACAATTGAATTTGATTATTAAACTTATGGATGAGATAAATTAATTTGTCTCATCTTTCTCTTCAATATATTTCACTTTAACATTCAATTTACTTTCCACAGTCGGATAAAGTTTGACTTTTTCAAAATCACTCTTAAAAATTTCAAGTAAATTTATCTCAATATCAACTTTCTCTCCATACTTCTTTATCACAGTTGCACAAAAAGCCTCAGCCTGTGTTTTGTCTCTTTTTAATTCTCTAATTTCTTCTTCAAGTATTCTAACCTCATCAATGACTTTATTTATTGAGTTAATTGCTTTACTCATTTCTTCCCCTCATTTCACCATGAAATCTACTTTTTATTTACATTTAGGTTAATTTCAAATTGCTCACTTAAAGTTTTCACTATCTCTTCTTTCATCACACCTGACACATAATCTTTAAATGTGTCTATACCTCTTCCTTCATGCCCATAATACCACAGGCTCCCTGTTAGTTTTGGATATTTGTGATCTTGAATTGCCTTTATCATCTCGTGACTAATTATTTCCTTTATAGATTGATAGATAAACCCACTTTTCTCAGAAACAATCTTTTGAATTTCGTCTTTTGCTACTTGTTGAAATACTTTCAATACTTCTTCCTTTGTTATACCTATCTCGTTATGAATAACATTTCTGACCTCTTGATAACCTTTGTTCCATGTTTCTTTACTCATTATATATTCCTCCTATAAATGGATCATTTCTTAGTGATTTTTGTTAAGTCACTTATTCCCCAAACCTCATAATTTTCATATTTATTTCTATTAAACTTACATAGTAACTTCAAAGCGCCTCTAGCCATTCCTTCAGTTAGGTATACTTTATTGTGCATAGCATAAATCATATTACACTCAACGGAAGCCAAAACATAATAACCAGTCACAACTTACCCTCCTTAAAATTGTCCCAGTTCCATTCCACCATATCTGAATCGTTTATTGTCTCATCTTGAAAATAGTAATCAATATCCTTAGCTTCAGAAATGACAATATATAAATCTCCAAAATTATTTAATTTACTTTTTTGATACCTATTATCATATTCGTCTTCATCATGCCAATGAGTATAGACATGCTTCTTGCTATTATCTTCGTATGTAATTTCAATTTGCGTTATGTCAGAATACTTTCTCAACCTCTCAATTGGACTATACTTATCAAACAATCCTTGTTTATTTGTAGTTTCGTCTAAACTTCTGTGTATTTCTATTGCAAACTCATTAACCACTTCGCTGCTCAAAAGTTTTTTATCATGCCTAGAAATTGTAGTGTTAAAGTTCGACATATAAAGATGCCCCATATACTTACGTTCAACTGTTATTACTTCACAGTTTTCCAATACAAGATCAATACTTTTAAAATTCATCCTATATCCTCCAATTCACGATAATATAAATGTTTTATTGCAATTCCATAAATATTTTCTCTTCAACTTCCCATTTAACAGTCTTATAGAGCCATTCCTTAGTTGTTAAATCTTCTTTCTTGTTCTTATACACACCCTTAATGGCAGCCATAAGTTTTTCTGATCCTTCAATAAAAACATCCAACTCATTGTCAGATTGATATTGACCATTTCTAATATTTAATAATGTACCTCTCATATACTCATGATCTTGATATGTAATAGCTTTAGAAAAGTTCCAATTTGAACTTTCATATCTTTGTAAGAAATCCACAATTCTTACTGCTGACATTACATGCTTGTATACTTTCTTCCATTCACCTTTTAACACATCTCTTTCATATTCTTTCTTTTTCTTAAAATACATTCCCATGCAAGCATCGTATAGACAAGGTAGATTCATACTTGCGATATACTCACGTTTGCTTTGTATCTCTTTAAATAGCCCATCGTATTCAATTATTTCAGTTGAAAATAAAACTTCTAAGAAATTCACATTGCTCTTCCACAGCATATCAGGCAGCTTCCTGATATCATGATACTCAACATCTTCTGTTTCTCCAGTCATTACTTTAGAATACTTCTCTCCTGAATACAAGTCATCGAATGATGGATAAAAGAAAACCTTATAGTCTTTATCGGAATCATCCGTGTTCAGATTGTAATTGTGTGATCCTACCAATGCTTTAAATGAATCTTTCCTCATAATATCACTCCTTATAAAGCTGATAATTTATTTAGACATCAGTAGTCCCTATTGGTTCTTCGCCTTCATTCCACAACTTTATGATTTTAAATTCAGCCTGATTCTTTCCATACATCTCACAAGTAACTACATAATCAACAAATAACTCCTGCATATACTTTAAGTTTCCAGTGCCGTAAAATTTACCGTTTAAATAACACCTATACATTACAAACCTCCTACATTTAATTAATTCAACTTATCTAGATACTTATTAACTGATTGATTCAAATCAAAATTCTCATCAGGATTATTTGTTATTGTAAATTCCATACTCTCATCACTGGTATGTATTGTGACTGCAACAGCTGATTTAAATTTTGGATGAATAGTTGGAGTTACATATCTTACATTATATTTCTCGCTGCATTTCTTCATAAATTCATTCAGTTGTTTGATATCCATTCCTTTTCTACTCATTGTCATTCTCCTTCATTAATACTTCAGGTCTGTATGCTTTCTCCATATCATAGTCAAACTCTAATTGTTCGATATAATTCATTAGACTATCTGGATTTAATTTTGATTTCTTCTCAATATGATGATTAACAGTCGACTTGATTCTCTTCAAAACATATTCATCTTTAGCTATCAATATTTCACTCCTCCTCATAATCTTTAATTTTCTGCAGATAGCTATTTAGTTTGACAAGAAATCCAACCTCCCCATAGTTATATGCATATTGCAATTTTTCAATATAGTCTTCATGCTGATCTCTTAATTCTTGCTGTTTTTCCATAAGCACATGAAATTCATCAGACAAAAATTTCTCTATTTCCTTAATTGTTCTATTCCTTATTGTAGGCAACTCAACCTTTTCTTTCTTAATTGGGCTAATAGGTCTAACTGTTATTCCTTTAGCATTCTCGAAGTTCTTCATAGTGACTGGAGATGTTTCAAGATTTAAATGAGTTACTTTTACTTCTCCACCAATTACATCAACCAGCTCACCTCTCAAGTGTTTCAATATGTAGTTATAGTGGTCTTTATTTAGAAATTTAATTACCGTTCCATTTTGATCTTTTTCGATGAAGAATAGCGTGTTAAATTCACCTGAATAGTCTAATTTTGTATTCAGTAATGTAGTAAGATTATTTGCTAAGTCGTTTTTATTCATTCTAATCACCCGTAATGATTATAACCTATTTGTGTGCTGATCATTATATTCTGGCAAAGTCTTTTTCAATGTATCAATAATAAAAGGAACTGGATCTTTGGTTGCTCTTATATGAGTATCAATCTCCCTCAACGCATCTAAATAAATTGAGTCGTTTCCCCTAAAATGCTCAAATGTGTCTGGATGAAAATCTAAACCTAAAGACTTGAACTGCAGAATCACCTTTGAATCCACTTTTTTAGTTTTTGATTTAATTATACTTTCTTCTTTAAATAAAGACTCCACTGGATTTTCTCCTTTCCTATAAAATCTTATATTCTAATTTAATGAATCCAAATACTTATCTGTCATTTCATACTTAAAAATATTTACTGGTTGATTATAAGTAAAATCATAATCATGAGTAAGGGCATATTGAATGTAATTTTTATAAAGCCATTCCTCTACATTTTCCCCATACTTTTCAAAGCATTTTTTGCTAATTTTTTTTACAATTGTATAAATTTCTTCTTTAGCGTAGTGTTCTTCATGGTAAACATGTAACTTAAGAATTTCTTCTTCTCCATCATTAAAGATTAAATAGTACTCTTCCATATAAATACCTCCTTTTATTTAAATACTTTGTTGTACTGATTCATTGCAGAAATAACCATCTTCTTACCTTTTCCTGTTCTAGAGAAAATAAACTCTTCACCTTTATGAAATCTTCTCAGTAAATCTCTTTGCCATTCAGCTAAAGTACAATCTAAAAACTTCTCAGCAAAGTACACAATGTCACTTTTACACTTTTCATATTCAGACATGGTTAATTCTCACCCCATTTCCTTATAAAATTATAATTTTTAAGACAGTCCATCTATACTCTTATGTATTAATTCCCCTGCTTAGTCTCTCCTCGAAAATGCACACCCTTACTTTTTAACTCACTAAACAATAAATCTAACAGTTCTTCATGTGTCATTCCTTCAGGTGCAATCAATTCCCCATTAATCTCAACCTTCACAACCAACACTCCCTATTTGATTATTTGATAGTAGTTTCATGTAACCCAATGTAAGTTCTTTCTTAATCTCTTCTGGTGTTCTTTTTACTTTAGCTTTAAATACTCCTGCATCCTTTACTGATCCAAAATTAGCGCAGCTTGCATAAGTTGTTCTATAATGATCTTTATATTGTTTCTCAAGTTTATATATTCTCAATGAAACTACTGTACTAGACACTGAGACACACCTCCTTAGAAATAGTTTTATTAACTACTCTAATCTTATCAGTTGTAGTTCCAATTGTCTAGTATTAAATTAAATAATTTTAATAAAAACTAAAATAAGTTTAGATGGAATTAAGATCAGTTTCTTAACACCATCTAAACCCCTTATGCATATTTGAATTCACTCGCTGTAGTTAGACTGATAAATGAATCAGTTTTTACGTTACTTTTTGAATCGCAACCACAACCAGAATTCCAGCAATACATACATGTCTCTTCATTGTTTCCCATTTCTTTTCTTAAAGTAACTTTTAAATAGGCTGCTTGTAATTTTCTCAAAGTGTACTCAGTGTTTTTCATTTCTCATTTCCCCTTTTAGTCCAATTTTTTATTTTTAAATTTTTGGATTAGTTCTTATAAAATACTAATGGGCACTATCTATAAGATAGCACCCATTAAAACACATTTGATTATTTTATTTTAAAAATCATCCACCCGGTTTAGGATCAGCCAAATATGTAGCTCCCATTAAATCACTACCAAATGCAAACCCTGCTACAACTGCAGCAACACATACGATTGCGAAAATAAAAGTACGTTTATTCATATTATTATTTCACCCCCTTTCAAGCCAATCTGAAGGTGGTTAATTCATCAATTATATCTTGATCTTCCCCACGTTTTAATAATTCAATTTTAGACAAATTGGCAAGAAAGTAATCGTTCTTTTTAGTATATTTAATTAAAGACAACATTAGCTTTTTTGTGCTGTTGCTATTTAATCCTTCCAAAAATAGTTTTAACTCAGGATCAATTTCAGTAACTCCAGTTAAGTCACTGGAAACATCTATTCCATTTTTTATCTTTCTTAGAATTTCGTTAACTGTGTGCGCACAGTTTTCACCAGTGAAATTACCCCAATACACCTTTATAAACTCAATTTTCTTCTCAATATCTTCTACGTCTTTTTTTCTGTTTAATTGAATGTACAGGGACTTACTCAGTTGTAAGTATTTTTCTGATTTTTCTAATGAAATGAACATGTATGAATAGCCTTTTATAAAATATGCATAAGCTTTAAACGCTGGTGACGAGTCCTCTTCATTTAACGCATTCATTGCATATTCTCTAGCTAACTCTGGATTATTCATTACTCTTAGATAATTATATGACATTATTTCATTTAATCTTAGCTGATACATTCTGTAGATGTAATCCTCTTCTAGATCACTAATCATTTGTCTAGTTTCTTTTTCAAGTGAAAATGTCATTACATAATCTTGCTTTTGATTATAACAATAATTTAATAGTAAGTTCTTATACACTTTTAGTTCTGGTACTGTAACAACTGTTTCAGAAACTTTTTTGACTAGATCATTGTACTGCTCAGGTGTACTACTTAATTGATATTCGTATTGCAATTTGTAAACTTTCGCCCATTCCCTACTTTCCTTATTTGAGCAATTTTCCATCAAAGCTAACAGTTCATTAAATGCTTCAAACTCCCTATTAATTGCTAAGTACTCTAACATTTGTCTTGCTGTTTTCTTATTCGGATCAATTTCTTTTGAGTAACGAATCATGGCGGCAATTTCATCATCTTTAAACACATAGGATACTAAATCAAGCAAACCTTGAAACTTATCAAACTCTTTTTTTGATTCTTTTAAAATTCTCGTGAAGTTACCAGAGTTATCACCGTAACCAGCAATGTTTGATAATGTTTTAGCATAACCTCTTGGATTAATTTCAATTTCATTTAAGATAAATTGTTTAATAGTTAATCGCTGATCCATTTCCTCGTCACCCTTTTATTGTTAATTTGTTACCTTAATCTTACAACAATAACTTGTGCTAGTCAACAGTTTTTATTAAATTATTTTATATTATTTATGTATTTTGCTATTTATTCTTAAATGAATGTCTAGTTATAAGAAGTGAAGGATTCATAAGTAATCATATTATTTTCCTCCCAAATTCGCAGATTAGGGCGAAACTCTGACCTTAATTGATGAATAATTTTACGTTTCTCTTGAAAGCTCTGGAAGGGAATGCAGCCCATGATCAATCCTTGTTTAACATCTTTATTTTCCATTTCTAACCTCTCCTTTATATTATCAAATTATTTTATATTACGCAAGGAAAAACAGAATGTTTTTCCAATAATTCATTCTTCTATTAAAATCTTAGTATACTGATCTATTACACAGCCAATAAGCAGACTTTTTAAAACATCATTCTTACTGGCTGCACAATAAACTTCGTCATGTATGAGCCTATAACCGTTAAAAACTTTAACAAAATAGGTATTCATGCTGCTAAAACTCCTTATAAAATCCAAATGAAATCACTGTTTTATAGTACCGTTTAATCTCTTCAGTATATCTATTTGATAATCTTCAGCTTCCTTATAAGACATAAACGATCCTAAATGCCCTAAGCTTCCTATTTCAGTTCCATGTAAGTGTATTTCATTCTCATCAAACAGTGTCATCTGAATATAGGCAGTATAAGGAGCATACTTAGAAATAATACGGTCAGCAACCCCATTTGAATCTGGAATTTCTAAGAACTCTTTTATATACTCAGAAAGTAATTCAAGTTTCCTATCATTCATCCTACTGATTTCTTCAGATAAAGTTTTATGGACTGCAATGCATTCGTCTAATACCTGAGATATACTTAATGTCTCTTCATCTGCAAATCCTTTCTTTTTAGCAGAAGTTATAAGATCGTCTCTTAGGTCGCTAATTTTCTTTTCATAAGTCTTTTTCTCCACTAGTGATGTTGCTAATTTCATCTCTAACATATGAAAAGCATTCCTTTGAGAATATAAAGAGTCAAAATCATCTTCCCTACCTAAAAGAAAGTCTGCACTAACATTAAATATGTCGCAGAATTTTACCAATACATCGAGCTTAGGATCTCGCTCTGATAACTCAATCTTCTGATATCCACTTGGGGTCATACCAATCTTATCAGCCATTTCCTTTTGAGAATACCTTTCCTTATTTCGCAGCCACTTTAATCTTTTAGCTAATACTTCCATGCTCTCAACTCCATACACCCATTTTGTGTGTCTATATTAAACTATTTGTGATTGTTTTTATTTCCAATTCGTCCTATAATTAGTTACAGATAGTGTTACTAAGATTTACTAATTGTATTTTAACGCAAAAGGGAGCGATTAAGCAATGGATGTAGCCGAGATTAAAGTTGTCGCTGTAGGAAAAGTCTTTGATAAAAATTTACCAGTGAAAGGAACGTTAATTTTTGAATTCCCTGATGGATCTAAGAAAGAGTTAGATGTTCTGGATATCATTGAAACTGATTGGTACGATGAAATAGCTTGATTGTTTAATAGATATTACCTGCCTTGAGTCGCCACTTAAAGCAGGTTTTATTTGTTTCTGTTGTGAATGAGACTAATCATTTTCTCAGCTTCTACTGGATCAATACCTTTACTTATAAGAAAATCTAAATCCTCTTCTGGATTGGGTTCTTTACTATCTTTCCATTTCTCAAAACAATCGGAGCAATAATATGCTGCCATTTTACCAGTAATAAAGTCTTCAGGATCTTTAACTTCTTTAACAGCCTTATTGCCACATGAGCAAGTCTTTTCATTGTCCACACAGTCATTTACTATCGTTTCTCTCAAAGCTAACACTTCCTTTATAAAACAAATATTTTATTCCTTTATCTCATGTGATATATTATCTTCTGGGGTGACATCATGGAATACGATTACAATAATATTGATCTTGATAAAGTTTACACCTATAAGGAATTACCTGATAAACAAGCTGGACGCTGTGATAACTGCGGTAACTCACATTTTAAATCTAAAGCTGGTAATGGTGAATTCCTTAGAGAGTGTAGTAATTGTGGGATGAAGAAGTCGATTTAATTATTGGCTTCTTTAATATCTACTTAGAATATAAGTTCCATCCTTTTTTATATTAATGATTTTTGCTTTTACACGTTCGCCAGTTTCTCTATCCATTATAATAACAGAATCTCCTTTTTCTAAATATGCATTGCTTTGACTCATTTCCAATAAAGAATTAACATCAAGGTTATAGTCAATTCTCATTCATTTCACTCCTTTTTCGAATCAATCTAAAATTTTATTGCGATTCATACCCTCTAGGCAGGAGCGATATGACCAGTATCGCTCAAACCAAAACTATAAACTCAGAAATGAAACCAGATGGAGGACTCTACAGCCTCCCTAGAAGGTACAAATCACTAAGAAAGATTTCTTTTATTTTAATCATCCAATCGTTCTAATGATTTCTTAATTGACACAGGATTAATCACACTCTTTTTGTATTTACCTGCATTACCTCTTTCTCTTCTCCCCGCATTAGTCCCTGTGTTTATTCCCGCAGCGTATCTCTCAAGAGATTTGTATTGCTCTCTTAATTTACTGCTTGTTTCTTTTTCTTCATTTTTCTTAAGCCTTAGATAATCTTCAACTGAATCAATTCCCTTAGTCTTCCTAGTGTAAATATAATTAGCATAATGGTTTTTACAAAGTCCCTTTGATCTAACCCCCTCTTTACAATTTTCAAAAATACATTGCTTATTTTCAGTGTTCATTGATAATGCCTCCAATTTACGATGTAATAATTCTTAATTGCAAATTACATCTTTATTGTCTTTTATCCACCTAAAAATTAAACTGCGACTTCAGTATCATTTGATCCCCACTGCTTTGAAAGTTGATAAACTTCTTTAGGTAGATTGTTAGTGATGTACCACATTTCCCTAATTGTAGGCTTTCTACCAACAATATCAACAAAACAATCGTTGATTTGACTATCCATATTCCTCACCTCTATATTCTTATAAAACGATTCTTTTATTTAGTCATTCCTTCTTACTACCCAGTTGACATCATTACATTCTTTGCATATGAATTCATCTCCACTTGGAAAAGAACCTTCACAAGACAGTTCCTCACTTCCACAGTTTATACAATATAATTCATCCACATAGATATCGGGTATCATATTTATAAACCTCCCATTAAAATGATTATATTATTTAGTTATATTTTACCTTATTCCTTCCAGTAATCCCATAATCATTTATGGATTTACCGCAAGGAATAAATCCTTGCAGCTAACCAACTAACGCTTCAACCTTCTCTAAATACCCTTCATTCACTACATACTTTATTTGATTATATTCTATTACAGAGAATCCTTTCTCAGTACCCAGATATTTAACTTCTGATCCAGTAGGGATGAAATAATACTCATCAATAGGGATATCATATCTAACTCTAATCATTTGAAACTCTCCTTTGTTGTTTTAATAACTAAAGCTGTTATTTTTCAACTACATGGACATTTCATACCGTGAGTACACTTTTATCTTCCTACTGTAATGCTGGATCTCTTCAACCTTACTGAGAAGTTTATCTTTGTCATCTGCAATAGAATAATTCAAGTTATATGCCTTCAGGATATCTCTAATTGCTGCAATACTTTTCTTTCTTAACTTCTTAATGTTCAATGCTTGTAATTTCATATTAATCTCTCCCTCATGGTTTATACTGTAGTATATGAGGGATTCGCCTATTGGTGATTAAGGATAATAATTTTTGTTTTTATTTTTCAACTTGTTCTTATTTATAATATTAGATTATTTTATATTAATTGTCAATCAATTTTGCCACCCAAAGTACATTTTCTTCATTACTTTCTTGCCAATCTGCAGTCAGTGATCGTTTCAATATTTCATCATTGCTCGAATACTCTTTCCCAGTTACATTCTCACTTGCTAGATCATCTTTATATTGTAGTTCATAGCCTCGCTTTGTTCTTATAATTACAGCGTACATGTGGAATCCTCTAACACAGTTAATTCATCATCAGTAAATTTCATTTCACAAGGAAAGTTATTAAGCTGCACAGTAATGTAATATTTCTGAATCTGAGTTATTACCCCTTCCCTATTGTGAAATGGACTCTCTTCTTCAGTAACTAATACCCTTTGATTTATTTTCATCGGATCACATCCTAAATGGATTTTAAATCAAATTTATTTTTCAATCTGGAGTGCTTCTTAGTTAAATACTTAGTGCATAACTCATAACTCCAAGAACGATTAGCATAAAAATTATGAAAGATACTGTATTTAAGAAATCATTCAATCTCAATTCCTCCTTAATGCACATTTTATGTCTAGTGCGTCACTATATATCTTTCATTTTATTCAGTAACTATATCTTTTTACGTGAATTTCATTTTTGACTTTCTGAGCTTTTGCTAAGTCCCCATTAATCTCCATGAAATATTTGCAGGATACTACCCCAACACCTTTAACAACTTCATAATCTTTAACACCAACTCCACAACCACTCGGAATCTTATTCATTTGACATTCATCGCATAGTGCCAAATTTAAGCCATCCTTTCTGAAAATAGTCTGACAACAGTTCAAATAAATTATATTTTTTATTCTATTTCTTCAATATTTTCAACCAAGTATTCTAATTCCTCGTCATCACCATTCAACTGTCCAACAAGAAATTCTCCATTAAACTCCAGTCTTCCTGCCTGAACAGCGTCTTCCTTTGTGTAATATGATTCATGTTCCCATTCACCATTTAAGTTTGCATACGTCCATTCACCATTCATTGTAAATCACTCCTTTTTATTTGTAATGAAATCAATCTTTCTTTGTGAAACTTAATAGCCACTTGATTATTTTATTATATCTTCTTTTACTATACACTGGATTGTCGGTGTTATACCATTCATTCAATTCAAAAGTCCACTTCTTACTATTGCAACTCTTACAAGCAGGAACACAATTAGTTATGTCATTAGCCCCGTCATCATCTACGTGCTCCATGTTTAATCTTTGATTATATAAGATTAACGCTTCATTTTCAGATATTCCACAATATGCACACGAATTCATAAAGAAATCGAGACATTCAAACCATTCTTGATCAGTTATATCATGATTCTTATGTCTTCTATCTTTGTTATATTCTACAATTTTATCTCTATTATTCTGTTGCCAATCTTTATATCCTCCGTTTAAAACCCATTTATCCAAATTTCTTTTTCTTGTTTCTCTTCCTTTTACTGTACCGTACAGATATTTCTTTTGTGCCTCATTATGTTTCTCTGGATTTTCTTGTTGATATTTTAGTGTTCGCTTCTTTGTGCAAGTCTTACAATGAGAACTTAACTTATAAAATGTACCCTTAGTTTTCGTATGAGTCTTTTGTTTATAAAAATATTCTTCCGTTGCAGGGAAAGCTTCAAGACAATCTGTACACTTCTTTTCTTTTGCATCAATTAACAGGTCTATATTCATTTAATTCCTCCCTTTAAAATGGATATATTATTTAGACTGGCTTTACCGTTACCGTAACTAAGTCAGTGTGCAAAACTTTAAACTTGCCCTCAAGTCTTTCATGTTCAATGATTTCCCCTTTTTTATATTGTCGTGGTTCAATATTAAAATTAAAGAAATCAGAGCCATCTTCATGAAGTACAAACATGACCATTATCTTCACATCCTTTCCCCTTAAAATCAGATTTTTATTTGGTTGTGCTCCTCAATTTCCATTTGTTTTCTATATTCTTTCAACCACTTTTCGGCTTCTTCCTGACTTTTAAATTCCTCTACACTTCTTCCCCAGTAGTTTCCTGCGTGTTTATCCCATTCCTGTGTAACAATAATATATTCATCCGTTGTATAATCATAGTTTACTAATGACATAAACGGATCAAAGTGTTCGTTAATAATTCTCATTTGAATACTCCTTTCATAATACAATCAGCATTTTATCCTTCTATATCATTAATTGTGCAACCTGTATCTGTAAAGCGATTCTTACTATATCTATCCTCAACCCTATAAATTATATCGTTCCAAATAAAGTATGGATAACCAGAAGGTACAACAATTTGATTAAAGAAGTTATCAATATGTCCAAATCTCAATGCATGTTCACCATGAATTACGTTTTTCCATGTAAATTTATTCATATACCTTCCCCTATTCTGTATAAAATTAGAATTTTAAAGCAAATTTCTCCTCATACTTTTTAGGAATAATAAATCCTTGATTTCTTAAATTTTCTGGACTAAATGTTAGATCTTCAAATACAACATGATCACTGAATTTTCTAGCTGCTTTAAATTTACCACTACCAGTTTCTTTTACATATCCGTAATCCTGCATAACCAGCAATAAGTCTGGAATAAACATATTTCTAGTTCCTTTTACTTTTGTATTAACTGTGTGTAAATTAATAAGATGTTTGGTTTCTTCTTTAATTATTCCATCTTTAATGAGCAAATAAGTTAAGCCATATTCTTTGTAAGAGAATTTATCCCCTTCTCTATGCTTAGTTTTAACAAGTTTGTAAGGTGCTGACCTCTCGTAAACTACTTCTAATAGTGGAGTTTTTTCACATAATAAGTGAGCAAGATCTAGAAAGTGAATTTCTGCGAATGTTCTTATGTAAATGTTGTTGTCGTTAATTTTTACAACTACCTTAACTGGATCATATCCTTGTCTTTTTAAAATAAATTCTTTCTTAAATTTCATATTATCCTCTCCCTTTACTTGATATGTAAATTATACCACTTTAACTTTTATTTGTATATTATATTTGATTAATTTATTTTAAATAATTTTGTTGGATCTAATTTAAACATCGTACATACTGCAGCAATCACATAAAACAAACTGATAAACACTATTCCAAATATTAACTCACCCATCATTAACCCTCCTTATAGTAACTCTGTAGCATATTCCTTTAATTCAATTCGTTTAACGTACCCTTTAGTAATCCAGCTTGTATATGGATAATATTCTGAATAGCCTTCATTTAGATATTCTAATGGTACTGATTCACCTGTAACCCTGTCTGGATACTTTTCTTGCGCTGCAGAGTCCCATACCCATGGATTTAACAACACACTAATCACCCCCCTACTGTATAATTACTTCATTTTGGCTACTTGCTAACAGAGCTGAAATCTCAAGGATTTTTTCTTCTGCTTCACCTTTTGTATAATTATCTAATGTTTCAAATGCAGATCCGTTTACCATTTCAACCTTGATTTTATACATTTTACTACTTGGATTCAGTGCTGGTCTAATGTTATTTACGTGTAGAAAGTTAACAATTTCATTTTCGATTAATAAGATTTTCATTATTCTCTCTCCCTTTAAAATAGTTATTATATAGTGATTATCATATCGTGCAGTTGCACGTAATGATGTGAAATTGCGATAAGAGACTTGTTTTATTTACTTATTATATGGCTTTACAGTCATATGTTTTCTGTCAATGCTTCCAGTTGTCATTAATTCAACAATATCCACTGTATTTAACATAGCTACTGAAGTTCCTTCTCCTCTTTCATGATATGCGTAATATTCATTCATATCTACATTTTCAATTGTGCAAATATATTTCTTCTCTCCTAATGTGATCTCATATAACTCGCATCCATGTAACTTAACCTTTTTATGCATTTTTAATTTCCTCCCTATCCTAATAAACTCTTTAAATTCTCCAATGCTTTAACTTCTGAATTTCCAAACCCAATTCTTTGAGGACTCTTTCTAAAGTAGGCAATGTATTTATTTTTCTTTTGTTCTACAATTAGATCTGGCTGCTTTGGTTTATCGATGTTCTCAAGAAGCTCTTCTAACATTCCACTTGTAATCATTTATACCCTCCTTATTTAACAAGCTAACGTCAGTGTATTTCCTGTAATTGCTCGTTTAAATCCACCCATTAAAACCTCTACTGATGCTGGATTGTAGTTAGAGAAATCAAATACATATCCTCTAAATTCTAAGATAGTATTATTTTCACTTACTTGCTGCAATTCTTCATAAAATGGCTTCATATCTTTTCCATAATCAAATGTAATTGAGTCTAAAACTACAACATCTTCAATATCTTCTTTGATCAGTTTTCCTACTGGCTTTGGTGGTTGAATAAATTCTAAAATCACCTTCCTTGTTAACTGACTTGAATATACCAGTACAGTCCCATGTCCAAATTTAATTGTATTTCCTTCAAGCATTTTCTTTCCTCCTTTTCCCATTAAAAGAGAAGTTTTATTGGAAAATGGTTTTAACGCCATTTCTCTGATTTAGGTAAGCCTCTATTGAATTTTGACAAGTGAATTAATTTTCTTTTTGACATTGCAGAAACAACTAGAATATCTTCATCTCGCTGGTTAAAGTCTCCACATGATCTTCTTTCTCCAATTTCTTCGTAAAGTTTTATAAGATCCTCATCATTAATATGTGTTAAGTAATCGGCAGCCATTTTTTTCTCTCCTTTTTAATTAAATTTTACCAAATAATTCTCCATAAAAGGGAAATTTTATTCTAAGTTATACAATTAGCCTACCCTATAATTTTATGATTTGTTTTGATTTCCTATTGATAATTTTAGTGATTGTATAGCCATTAATCTCTGCCCATTCCTTAATTTCTTCAATAGTATCAATAATGTTAATCACTCTTGTTTGATCAAAATCCAACGCATACACTTTATACATTTTTATCATCCTTTCACTTGTAGTTGAGATAATTTTACCATTTAAATCAAATTTTTATAATGAATTGTATTCATTAAGATCATACCCTATTTTAGTTAACCATTTCTCAATTTTTTTAAAAGAAGCTTCCCTAATAACATCTTTAATTTCCTCTAAGTCTTGCCCCACAGATAAATGATGCTCCGTAAATACATCTAAGACATATTCTTCATAAGTCATCTTGATCACTCCTTTGTTTTACTTCTTAATTTAATTATATAAAATTATTTCATATTAATCAACCATTATTTTCATTTACTTTTAACTTTTTCTAAATTAATCCAAAAAGAAAAGAGCCTATTTAGACTCTTCTTTACCCATGTATTCTTCAATTATAGCTAACACTTTATCTTTAAACTCGTCATTGGTTTCTTTTCCTTTTTCACTTCTGATCCTGATCTCATTCTCTTCCATAGTTATATATACCGTATCCCCGATCTCTACTCCAATATATCTTAAATAATCAGTTGGGAGGATAATACCAGATGAGTTACCAATCTTCCTTATTTTGCGTTCGACCTCCATAAACTCTCTCCTTATAAGAAAATAGAGTGAAGTTATAACCCTCACCCTATCCTCATTATACATTAGAGAATTATTCTGTATCAACGTCAGCAATAGTTGTATCAACGGCATCAACTTCTTCCTGACTCAGTGGATCTGCTCCTTCTGTTTGTGTTTCGACTTGTTCAACTACCTCACCGTGAGCTGCTACCTCAGCGTTAGCCTTCTGGACTTCAGCCTCAAGTTGCGCCACATGACTATCAGCTTCTTGTGCTTTGTTCTTAGCCCAAACTAGCAAGTTATTAAGTTCTGCAATTGTGTTGTTGGCTTTTTGTAACTCAGTGACTTTCGCATTATACTGAGCTGTTTTTTCATCCAATGCTGCTTGAGTAGCTTCAAGGTTAGCATTAGCATCATTCAAGCTTGCTGTTAAATTAGTAATCTCTGTTTCTAGTGTAGCAACTTCTGCAGTTAAGGCATCTCTTTGTGATGTTAAATCAGTGATCTGTGTATTCAATCCTTCAATTTCTGCTTTCTTATCTGCAATAGTTGCGTTTGCTGCTTCAATTTTAGAGTTAGCATCATTCTTCAAGAATGAAATTTTATCGAGGAGTGCGTTTTCTGCAACTTCAAATTGTGTAATTTTATTTCCGGCATCCTGAACAAATGAACTGGCTCTCTCTAAAGTCTCACTTCCGTTGAACAATAACCCTGCACCAGCTAATGTAAATCCACCTGCTAAAACTCCAATAGCTATCTTACTCGTGAACAATCCCATCTTCCACATACCTCCAAATTTTGTTTGTTTTGCTATTTCTTACAATAATGATGTTATAACAAAGTTTTCCTTTGGTCAATAGAGTTTTGGTAAATTTTTATAAAAAGTTATAATAAAATTTAACGCACCTTCAGAAAGAAGGAGCCTTTTACTGGCTCTTAATGAAAGTTAGTTTTTATCTTAATTATTCTTCAAAGAATCTTTCATTTGATCCATACCTTTCTTAAAATGCGTATTAATTTTATAAAGGCAAATCGCAAATAAAGGAAATGTAATAAAGATAGTCCATAAGTTATATAATTTGCCTTCATTTGTCGTATAAATAAATCCTAATAACAGGATATGTATAAATAATGAGTACCATAAATATTCAAAAACTGCCTGTAGTTTCTTTATCATACTTTCCTCCTTAGATATCTAATAAAATGTGTAGTTTATACGAATATACTACCTGTTCTTACTTCCTTTACATCTGATACGTATTTAAGATTCTTGATGTCCTCAATACAATGATGTGATGATTCAATTATTAATGTTTTAGGCATTGCATCCCGATCTTCCCAAACAACCTTATATCCTCTGTTAGTAAAGAAATTAATTATATCTTTACCTATTCCGATATTCCTTGTTAATTCAATAATATATTGATTCAATATGTAACCCCCTTTTCTCGTTAAAAAGTTAATTTTAAATTGATTTAATTATTAGTTTACCTTGAATCAAATAGCACCATTCTATTTCAACTATGCTACCATCAAATGTTTCTCCACCGTCAGCGTCTAAAATAAATTCTTTAGCTTCAAGTGCATCACTTTCAGATGTATAACTGTGTGCATGTGGATCTTCATTCTTTTCTTTATAAACCAATGTCCAAATGTTTTCTATTTGTCTCATAATATATTACCTCCCTAAAAATCGTAGTGATAAAATGTAAGTTGTGTTATGTAGAAATTTAGTCTCAAAAAGTCCTAGTGATATTTTAGTCTCGCTGTTATATGAGTTTCCAAAATGATTCAGCTCTGAAAACCTCTTGCTGTTATACAGATTTTCCTACTTTTTAACCTCTATAGAAACTATGCCATCAATCCTAGAATCACGTTCAAAAGTTGCCTGTATCTTGTCTCCTTTCCTTATAATTTGATCTGACTGCAGGTTCTCATCTGTAAAGTAAATCCCTGTATTATCCTTTGTAGATCTGCCATAATATTCCCCTTTGGCTGTTATATCAGTTATGACATACTCAAAGGTTATATATTCACTCTGTTCCTGAGAATATGCTAATTCATTGTTTAAATTGTTATTCAAATACACAAACAATACAGCCAGTAACAACAATAGAAATATATTAATCTTCTTTATCATTCTTCTTCTCCTCCTTATCTGTTTCTTGTTTAATTATTTTCGACCAGTCTGATTGCTCTATTTGCTTCTGTATTTGCTCTAAAATGTTCATATTATCGTAATTACCCCTAACCCTTTAAATAGTCCAGTTCACACCTTATACAGCTGTTATAGCATTATCCCTGTTTATATCTCTGCTCTGCAGCCTTCATCATAATATCGCTAATAATATACATAAATTCTTCTGATTCCTCTTTATGTTGCGCTAGTCGCTCCTGATCTTTTCTATCCATGAAAGGAATAACCGCTGAAATGAACAAAGATAAACTTTTATCTTGCTGCTGGCTTTCCTCTTCTTTCTTTTTACTTTCTCTGTGTGCTGTAAAGTCGTATACTTTGCATGTTTTCATTTTCGGTTATCTCCTTTCATTTAGTTGGTGATTTAAGTTAATAACTGTTATATGAGTTTCTGGAAGGTTAAGAGAGCCTTTTAAAACTCTCCATACCTATATAATTATTTGTTTTTATTATGATGTTAATTTCAATAATTCGCTTGTATCCATAATGTAGTATGATTTATTAAGCATTACCTTGTTATATGACTGTTCTCCTTCAAATTCGTTTACTGTTGCTTTTTCCTCTGGTGTCATATCGCTATATTTAACTTTCCCATAAGAAGGAGGAAGCCAATTTTTCTTCTGACTGCCGAATAAATTAAATTTATGAAGCAATTCCATGTTTTTAAACTCTATATGACATGTGCCTTTTTTATAGAATGTGATGTAAAAATACTTTAAATCTATTTTTCTAGTCTCTCCATAATGCTCAGCCATTTTTAAGGTGTCTGTTATATCAATTTCCTCTGTTGTGCCTCCATCTAAATAATTAAATACTTTTTCAATGTCTTTTAATTTGTCTAAAACCCTATAATTTGTAGGCTCATATCTTCCCCATGAATATTGTAAGTCCCTGAAACCATTTAAAGGTATAATAACTTTCTTATTAATCTTGTATGCCTTGTTAGTCTTCCAGCCGTTATATAGATGAATGTTTTTTGATGATTCGTCATAATAATGTTTGTGGCTGAATTCTTCAAACAAGTTTAAAATTGTTTCTTCTACCCCTTGAGTCATTTCCTTACTAAGTTGAATTCTTAGAGTGTAAATGTTATATAATGAAAAGTCATAATCCTTTAATTCTTGTACCTGCTGCATATACTTTTGCTTTAAGTTGCTTGTAAACAATCCCATAAATTGATCATTTGAAAATAACGCTTGCCAATACTTTGACCGGATCTGTTTAATGTAGGCATTCTCTAAACTGCTTCCCTCTTCATCCTCATATTCAAGTTCTAACTTTAACACTGGATTAGAATTATCCTTAAAACTTTTCAGCATTAACGGCTTAAGGCTGTTATACTCATTTATCAGTTTTAAACCTGCCTTTACTTCATAATTGTATTGTTCCACTATCCCTTTTATAAAATCTGAATTGATTAATTTATCGCTTGTATACTGGTTATTAGTTTTATATATTTCCTCTTTCTTCAGTTCGTCTATAATAACGCTGTTATATTCAATTTTAGGAATATCAATATATATTAAAGCGATTTCAACAAAAGTTTTCCTCTCAGCTTCTAAAAATGTATTCTCCAAATATTCTACTTCAGCATTATACTTCTGTAATTGTTTAATTAATTCTTTTCTTATGTTACTATAAGGATTCTTTAAAGTTTCAGCGTTTAACAAACAAACAATTTTGCCGCCTGATTGCTGCATTTCAATTGCTTTTAATAAATGTTTATCGCCATTACTAAAAGGAGGATTCATTATAATAGCATCGTATTTTTTATAAGTGTTATATGTTAAATAGTCATCATGTACAAGTCTAAGTTTTTTACCCTGTAATATGTATTGTAGGTTGTTATCAAGTTCTATTGTGTCAATGTCGTATTTCTTATTGTTATAATGCCTGTTCTGGCTATAATCAAACTTTTTTGTTATAGCCTCTACAAGATCCCCTTTTCCTGCTGATGGCTCAAGTACTGTTTTGATAGTTCTAAAATCAATTTTAGATAACATTTTATGAATTAACTTTATTGGAGTTGGGAAAAAATCAGGATTATTATTAAACAAGTGTAAAACCTCCAGTGATATTTTAGAATTTTTGTTATAGGGATTTTTTAGAAAGGTAAAGAGTATAGAGTCTATTCATACACTCTTTACCTGTTAATTTATTTACAATTAAAATCTAGGTTTATAGGTATTGATAATAGGCTTTATGTCCTGCTTCTCAAAATGGCTTAAAATCTCATCATATTGTCTGTTATCGCATGAATGATATTTGCTTCTTGTAACTCTCATACCGTTTCTTTCTTCCACATGGTGTAAAACTGTTTCCGGTAGACTGTGCCAGCCTTTATAAAGTAACATTGTTGAGTAAAAATATTTATAATGCAGCTTCCTTTTCTTCTCTGGTGTAAAAGTTAATTTAACTGCATTGTCATATTGTGCATAACTGGAATTAGTTACACTGTCAAAAGTAATGCGATTAGTCACGATTGATCCCCAATCAGAAATATAGAACAGTGTAACTTTTTCACCTTGTTGTATATTCGCATTTGTAAACTGGTCTTGTATTCCGTCAACTTCCTGTAAGATCTTATACATACATTCTTTTAGTTCTTCAATGTCTAGCTGCTGGATAATCTCTTTTGTTAATTTATAGTTATATTTGCTTAATTTATCTTTAATAGCTGTTTTATACTCTTTCCAGTTTTCTTTTCTCCAAGTACTAAAGATATCTAATTCACTGATAACACTAGTTGAAATATCCTCTAGTCGGTCTGCCTGATGTTTTAATTCGTTTATTTCCTCTTCGCTTATCACTTGATCAAATGTTATAGACTTTTCAATCTTTGCATTATCTGTTAAGCCTACATAGCGAGCATAAGAATATCCCTGAGCATCCGCAACAAATTGTAGTTCGTTATTAAAGTATATTGCTACCCCGTAACGATTCCATTGTACTGTTTGTTTATCTTCATCCATGTTATAGAAGTCAGTCATTGAATTGATTCTATTGTCTTCTGTGAAGCTGCCGCCAGTATTAGTAAGAAAATCAAAGTCATTTAGCAGCATATTAGAAAAGTTTGTTAATGCCTCTAGACTGCTGAAATGCACCTCTTTAGTGATTTTTACATTTTCTAAAGAGTATTTACCTTTTTCTACTTCTTCCATGTACTGCTCTATTGTGTTATTTTTGTTTAAGTCTGCAAACTCTGCGTCTGTTACAAAATATTGACCATTTTCGTCTAGCTCTTTAACTTCAATACTGTTGTAAATGTTTTCAATTTGTTTCTTTTCTTCTTCCTGCTGCTTTTTATATTCTGCATTTCTTGCCTCTTGTTCCTTTACATATTCCTGATATTCTTTCTCTTTGCGTTCTTCTTCTGCTTTTTCAGCTTCAGCGAATTTAGAATCAAAAATAAGTAAGTCTTTTTTCATTTCTTCTGTTAATTCTGTTTGTGTGTATTCCCAATCAATCTCGACATAACCATAAAAATTATGAACTCCTGCATAGTCTGTATATGGATCAGCTTCACTATAAGTATGCTTATAAGCGTTTAGAAGGCTTTCGCAATACCCTTTAATTGCATTTAAGTATAAAGATCCTTTTTCAAACGGACTTGATTTTATTTCAAAGTTGATTTTTCCATAGTAAGGAACTCTTACGGAAAATTTACATTGTGGAAAACGCTTCTTAATGTGTGAGCGTATTTCCTTTGCAATTTCCTTGCAATCTTGATCTTTTGTGTTTTGATTTACTGTTAAACCTTCCCATTGTGCAGCGTCCCAAAGGCTCAAAGCAGATTCTTTTTTCTTTTCGGATCTTGCTTTTTTAACTTTAGTTGCCGCTTCAGGTGCTACGGTTAATTCTTCCCCGTTCGTTAGACTGTTAGCAACTTTAAAAGCTTTTTCAGATTGTTTAGTATACCAGCATTTTTTAAAGTTAGACCAACGGAAACCATTTGATTTTAATTCACTTAATACCGTTTGTTGAGGCTTAGTGTTAAAATATAATTCGATCCCGTTTAGTTCTTCATTAAGTTTCATTGCTACTGTCATAATTAAACACTCCTTAAAGGTTTTATGTAATTGCTTAACTCTTAATGTTATTATATGCTAAATTATTTAATATTGCAATACATTTAATTAATTTATTTTAAATTTTTTTTTTACCGTTGCTGAGCAGCTCCCAGAGAAAAGAAAAACAGCCTATTATAAGCTGCTCAAAGGTATTTCTTTAATATTTCTGATTGTCTAATAGTTTCTAAAATCATTTCTTTTTCTTCCTGCTGCAATTCGTCTAATATGTTCTGATCTGGTTTATATCCCTTTGCTCTTATTTCCTTGTCTGCTTCTTCTGATCCTCCATGAAGTACCATTACATAATTGATTTTGCTTTCTAATGTCTTTAAATTCGTTTCTACAATTGAATTGCAGTGTATATCCTTATAATACAAAAGAACTTGAGAAAAGTGTTTTAAACGCTTCTTATCATGTAACAAGACTTTATTAATAGTTATCATGTTAACAACTCCTAATTAATTGTACTTAAATTATATAATAAATTAATTCATAATACAATGAGTAAATGTTAATATGTCCGGTAAAAAGCAAAAAAAAAAAGAACCCTCATTCAAAGAATAAAGGATCTTCATCATTTTCTATATATGGAATTTTTAGCATTTCTTCCCATTCCTGATTCACTTTGCTTAGTTTATATTCTTCATACTCTGATATATCTAGTTTTAATTTATGCGCTAACTGGATTAAACTACTTGCTTTATAAGTGTATATTTTCCTTTTGTCTGTTTTTGTTCCCCATGTTTCAAGCTCTTTTTCTGCTTCGCTCCTGTTGTCTCTAGCATCAAAATATATCCAATAAGTATTATTTGATTGTTTAGTGATCTGCCCGAATGGGTTTAGTTCTTTAAACTTAGTTTCAATTGTTGAGAATGATAAACGCTTAGACATAATAATCACTCCAATTAATTAATATTTATTAACTATCTTTATTCTACATTAAATTAATTAATATTACAACTAATTTTGGCAATAATTTATTAAACATTTTCACTCTGTATATCAGCTTAAAATACCAGTTTTATCGTGTATTAGATCAATCACATTAACAATCGTTTAAACCGTTCAGAATGGCTATATAAGGCTTTTAGCTGCTTATCTGGTGTAAAGGTAGGAAGGGAAGAACAAACGCATATAAAGGGAATGTATAAGGAAATGCAAGAACAAAAAGAAAAGCAGCTTATTAGGCTGCTAACTCTTCAATATATTGTTTAATTAATTGTTGTTTAGTTGCTTCAGGTAAAATATTATCATGATGATAATTAGCTTTAAGATAAATATAAAATTCAATTTCTGTTTTTGTTGCCTGAACTGCAGTACTCTTTTTGATGTTTTCAAAGTACCATTTCTTTTTATGGAATAGTGGCTGAATGTCTTCATTATTTAGAATTTCTAATACATATTCTTTTCTAGTGTACCATTTATCATTGTATTTAAATTGTTTATTTAATGCTGCTTTAGCTTTTGCATGTTGTTTTGGATCATGCTTTTTAAATTCTCCAATGCTTTCAGCGTCTTTAATTTCTTTTTGCTCCTGATCCTGACTTTCCTTTAATGAAGAAACAACTTTTTCAGATTCGATTATTTTAGATTGACTTTTAATTAATTCATTTATTTCTGATTCTGAAAGCAAAGGAGAAGTAATAATATTATTTTTAGTTTCTTTACACTGGTACATATTAAACTTTTCAAAGAATGAAACAACTTCAATTTCTGATCCCTGAGTACCTTTTAATTTTAAGCCGATTAAGTTAGTCATTTTTATTTTCCTCCTAAAGTGAATATGTATTTAACTGATTAACTAAAGTATAACATTTAATACAAAATAATTCAATAATAAGTTTAAATAAATGTACAATTTTATTTAAAATAGCAAAAGATTAAATGATTTGGCTTGCCAGCCCACTTTTGCAAAGAACGCAAAAGTTCCTTGGCTTCATTTCAAGATAAACCGTTTTGAAATGAAATTTAAAAAGTTGTCCATATCTTCCCATATATAAGTATTAATATATTATATAGGAACAAACGGACAACTTTTAATTATTTTATATTGAATTCTCTTTTTAAAGATAATGCATTTTTATTAATAAGTGTATCAGTTAATTTATAACTATTGCTTAAATAGTTTTCGTTTGATCTGTTTTTTATTCTTTCTGGTGCATCATCATTTAGAGTTTCAATTGCTTTTAAATGCCTTCTTTCTGCATTATGATTAATTCTATCTATAACATCATAATTTAAAGTATTTTTATATGTTTCTCTTTCATCAAGTTCTAACTGTAATTCCTCTAATTCTTCCCATTTAGAATAAATATATTTTTCATTTGCTATTATCTCATAGGAATTAAAATAATAATAAATATTCGCAGTATCAAAAAGTATTTCTTTTACTTCTTTGTAAAATTTATTATTTAGTCCTTTTTTAAATGTTTCACTAATTTTATCACAATTATATTTATTTAATACTTCCTTTTCAACTTGCAAAATATACTCTATTTCCTCTTCTGTGGCTTTCCTATATGTTTGATAGCTTACTGGTTTAATTGCAGAAAATGATACTGTATTTTCGTTGTATTCGTTTGTTCTTTCCTCTTTAGTTGCTTTAATATTGTTTGTATTATTTGTCTCTGCATGGGTTTCAATAAAGCATAAAGTCATTGCATTAGTCCAGAATATTAATGATTGATTACGCAAACTGTTTAAAGCTGCTTCTATATTTCTTTTCAGTAAGTCGTCAGAAGTCATATAAAATTCTTCAACTTCTTCTAATGATATATTCATATGCTTTGCTAATCTTAATTGCTTATATTTTGCAAAAGTATAATTTTCATTGATCATTTTTAATTCTTGCATTAGCTGGCTTTTTGAAATAAAAACCTTTCCTTTATTGCCGAATTGAACAACTTTATCAAGTATTAATTTTTCAATTGTTGGTATGTATTTAGTCTTATTGTTGTTTTCGGGTAAAGGAATAGCATATACATGAGTAATTATAAATTTATTCCCTTCCTTTTCATATTTGAAAAACCTTTCCCATTCTTTAAGTTGTGCCTTTTTTGCGTTACCTGTCTTATTCTTTTCCTCTAGTATTTCACATAAAGCCTTATAATTTTTATATATGTTTCCTACTTCAATATTAGATAAATTCATTTAAATATATTCCTCCTTAATTTGTGAGTGAGCAGAAAAGGGAAAAAGACCAGCGAAAATGCTGATCAAAAAATTATTATTAAATTAGTTTAAAATGCTGGTGTATCGTGGTCAATAGCGTTTTCTATTTCCTTTTCTAATTGCTTAATTTGTTTCCAGATATCAAAACGTTCTGAAGTTGTTTGTGCTACTTCTAACTGGTTGTAAAGCGTTTTAAGGTTAATCATTTGGATAGCCTCCTTTATTCGTAAAACATACTAGGATTCTGGACAACTTTTATTATCACATGATTCATTACAGCAGCATCCACATGAATAGCAAACTTGTTGACCACATTCAGAACAGTGAATATCGTTATAGTAACTCATTAAAAATTTTACTCCTTTCTTATCTTTAGCAGAATGTATATAAAGGTAAATCATGAAAGTCAGCTAAGATTTTACTTGTAGTATTATTAATAGTTCCGTCATATTTAATTGTGAAATATTTTTCGCTATTAGTTTCAATAATTACAGTACCAAGGCAATAAGGGAAAATTCTTTTAGGTTGATCAGATTCTTTAAAGTTTAGAGATGCATTTACTAATTCATTTTGTTTAGGTGATAAACCTTTAATAGTTAACATGTGAATTCCTCCCGAACCCTCAAAGGGTATGTAATTTTGGCTACCTTTTAACTATCTTTATTATAACATGGTTAGAATAATTTGTATAGTATTTTTGTGTTGTTTGATTAATTTATTTTGATATGGATAAGGTTAATATTACAGTGTGAAATATAGGAATGTTTGGGCTGCAATGGCTAGAGCTGCAATAGTGAAAGTGTATGTATTTTGTTGGATGAGTTGTTTTAACATGTGATGTGTCTCCTTTCTTATTAGTTGTTTAGGATATAGAGAAGGCTTTACAACCTCCTCTATATAATTGTATTAGTTTGGTTATTTTAAGCCGTTGCGGGCTTTTTAAAGTGTTTAGAATGTACTTCTAATAGCTCATTGTACATTTTCTCTATTGCTATACCTGAAGACCAGCTATATATTTTTTCACCGTTTAAAGTGTAAACAACTAGATCTGAATACTCTTTCTTATTCATTCCTATTGAATACAAATCATTGAACATGTTATCTATTTCTATTGCTTGTTCTTTTTGCCTCTGTTTAGTTGCTACAATTGATTTTATTTTATTTTCTTTTCTCTCTATCCATGACTTTAGTTTATAATATCTGTCTTCCTTATCAAGTGTATCGGGTAATTCAGATATATATTTAAAATACTCTTTCATGTCCTCTAGAGACATATTCATTTTACTAAAGATATATTCTTTTTCCAGCTGCTGAAGCCTCTCATTAGTCATGTATGGATGAACTGAAGCAATAACCATAGTTACAGGTGACATATTATTTAAAGCGTAATTATAAGCCTCCATGTAAGTATTAAACGTTTGTTTGTAGAAATGGTATGTTACAGGCTCAGCAGGTTTATTTGTTTGATCTGGTTTAGTTTGGGAAGGTTGCTGAGTAGCAACCTCCTTTATTATCATTGTTTCTGGTTCGAAGTCTGATTCTATACAATACTGATAAGCTGCATCATAAGAAGTGAATGAACGGTTAGCAACTACATAAGATTCTTTTTGTTCAGTTGTTTGATTATTTTCTATTGTGTTAGTTGTTTCAGCAGGAATATTTTCCTCAACTGGTTGTAATGCTTCTTTGATTGCGTTTAGGATATCTGCAGCTAACTTTTTAGAAATAGCATTTTTAAATGTATTATTAATTACTTCTAATAGTTCGGAGTCTGTTTTATCTGCAAAGATCCTTAAGTTCTTTAAAGTTGTTTTATCTTTATTAGTTACTTTGTTTAAGTAATCATTTGCTTTATTTATTTGAAGTTCTTTAAAATCCTTTTCAGCTTGCTTCTTTTCTTCTTTAATCATTTTATTTCCTGCTGCCTTTGCTGCCTCTATACCTGTAATAGTGTAGCCAAACATAGGATCAATTTTAAAGAATGCGTTTAGTAAAGAGTTGAATTGTTTATATTCCTTTGTTGTGCCGTTTGGTAACTTGATATAACCAGCTTTGTGATAAAAGTTGAAAGATCCTATCTTAATAGTATTATAAAAGTCGTTTAACGCTGTAATGTTTAGTATGTATGGCTGGTTAGAGTCCTGAGTGAAAGTGACTGTTGAAAGGTTGTAAACAGGTGTTGAAGTTGTCATGATATCCGCTCCTTTAAAGTTGCTTATTTGATTAACTTATCGTTACACTCATTATAACATTTAATATAAAATAATTCAATAAAAAAACGATAAATATATATAAAGAAAAAATAAAAGCCTAACTAATTTATATTAGCTGGCTTTCAAGCTGCTTTATTTTTTTATTTAATAATTCAATCCATTCTTGATCTAACTCATCTTCTAATTGTTTTTTAAATTTAATTATCTTTTTATTTAACTTATTGTTGTATTCATTCTTTACTGCTCTTATAAATTCATCTGAATTTATTGTATGTCTTGTATAGATAATGTTTTCATTTTTGTAATTAATTTTTACTGAATAGTTACCATATTCACCAGTGAAAAAGTTTCCATATTGTGCGAAAATTTTCTTTTCATTTTGGAATAATTCAGTTTTACCATTATTGAATACAATGTATTTTCCTTGTTTCTGCATTTCTTCAAACTGTTTATAGTTCTCATATTCTTCTTTGCTTGCTTCCTGATAACCTGACCCAGAACATTTGAAACAAATACCGTCTTGAACATGTTTAAAGTTGTTTAGTACCCCATGTCCTTTGCAGTTTTTACAAGGTATTTTATACATTGTATTCACTCCTTAAAGTATATGTATTTATTTGATTAAGTTAATTATAGCACACAATATGAAATAATTCAATATAAATATGTAAAATAATTTGGAGAAATACAAGTTTATTTTATCCGCTAATATATGAGTGTATAGGATTAAATATAAATGATTAGGGTAGATAGTGAGCAGATAGTTGTTAACAATTGTTAGTAAGTTGTGGATAAGTAGGAATGATTGATTAATTTGTATTGGTGTGATTAGGTGAATATAAAATAATTATGAGCAACTGAATGAGTATGAAAAATATTGCATGGTATGAATAGGACTATATTGGACAGTATGAAGAATCTTGCATAGTTACATGTAGTATTAAAAACTATGTAAAGTGATAATGATAAACATATAATCAAATACTTATATAATGACATCGTGTCATAATGTTATGTTATCTAATGATTAAGCAGGAAGGAACGGTAAACACTGGTTAAAATATGGATAAATTATAGTTTAAATTTTTGAATAGCTGCTTAATTGGCTGGATTGCTAGTGTATTGGGTAGAAATAGGTAAAAATAGCAGTAATTACAAACTAAAACGGTGGAATGAATCTTATATAGGCAATTAAGGGGGGGGTTATTTTACATCTAAATGCGTACACCCGTTCTCATTCTGAAGCCTAGCACTTCCATTTCCACACCACAGTATTTTTCCCGATAATGGATTATCCATATATTCCATTTTCTCACTAATTTTCACTCGTCTGATCAATCGTCCCGACACGACTCAATCCCTTGATAATACTGGATTCCTCTCCTTATCCTATTCATACTCATTTTCACTCAATAATACCTATAATCCATCCTTACCATCCCTCAATCCCTTATCCCATCTACATTTACACGATTACACCTACCCTACACACATCATCACACTCCCATATCAATCCATATAACACCTTCCAATCCCTTGATACATCTAATTCTATCCCCTATTTTCACACCCTTATATCAATCTCCTACACACTCTCACGACAATCCAGCAATCGTACACTTTTATCATCCAACCTCAAAATTCACACTACGACTACACAAATTTCACCCTAATTTGCCCTCCCACATGCCTATAGGGGGCATATTTTTAATCCAAAACAAAAAAGGCAGCATATTAGCTACCTCTTACCCAAAAATTACCCTTATTTTTTTTACGCTCATAATTCAATTTTCAAAAAGGTTAACAATTTGGGATATCTTATAATATAATTTATATAACTATTAATATATTTATTATTAACTATATTCTTTAATCACCCAAAAAGATAACCTTTTTAATTTTCATAAAATAAATCAGGCAATAGAATAACTATTAGCCTGTTTCTTATACTCACCTTCAACCTTTACACAATCATTCTCTTTATATTTTAATAATCCAGATAAGCATAGTTTAGTTAAATATTTATCTGCAGTATTTTTACTCATTCCTACCTCTTCCGAAATTCGTTCAATTGAAGCATGATACTCATTAAATTTATCACACCTGTATTTCAAATAACCATAAAGGTAAAACCCACTTACTCCTAACTGATCATTCTCTATACATTTTACAAATACATCAAAGTTCAACTCATGTGTATATTCAATATCATAGAATGTTCCATCCCATACATTCTCTTTCTCACTATCTACTGTTCTCCATAATCCTTTAACTGGAACTTTAACTTTATAATTTTTACCCTTCTGCTTAATCAGGAGATTCCTTACATCCTCATCCATATCACTAAGCATCATAAAATTAATATCTCCACCATTAAAATTCCAACTTAAAGGATAATCTGTATCTGTGCAGGTATAGCCAATCTCATCAAGGAATCCATTTTTCTTTATCAAATAGTTAACCTTTTTATTTTCTGGACTATATCCTAACAATTGCTTAATCATTTTCACATCAATATTCAATTCACCATACTTAGCATACCTATACAGCCAACTGATCAAATAATAATATGAGTAAGTAAATGCTACATGACTACTTCCTTTATTATGCAGCACTCTTAGATCATTGAATATTTCATTAGGTATGTATATTTTATTTTGATATTCATTTACCTGAAGGTATTTTCTAAAATCATTCAACCTCTCCCTCCTCCCTTTGTTTAATTAATCTTTCTTTGAATTCATTTTGCTTATTAATTGCATCATCTAGGTCTTTAATATTTCCAACAAAATGCTTTTTCCCATTATATTTAACTTCTGTTCTCCATCTCTCCTTTTTCTTATCCCACTTAATATAAGGTACTCCCGATTGATATTGAGCTTTTATTTCCTCAACTGGGAGAAACAAATCACTACCTCTAACACCTTCAGCATACCTTTTCTTAATTACATATCTTGAAACACCTGAAATTCTTGCCCATTGAGATACTGATTTAACCTCTCCGTTTACCTTGATTAAATTATTTTTTCTTGTGTTGTTTGCTTGTTCTTCTGGAGTAGCCCATTTACAATTGTTAGGTTCGTAATTTCTATTGACATTAACTCGGTCTATAGACAAAGAGTGATTATAACCATTCTCCATTGCCCAATTGTAAAAGTTCATAAAGTCATCTATCCATTCTTGACACACTTCAATTCCTCTACCACCGTATCTGTTGTAATCTTTACTGTTTGTATTGTAGCAACGATCCTTCATACCTTGCCAAATATTAAACAACCTATGACCCGTTTTATTGTGTGTACCTAAACCAACACATCCACAATGAGTAGTTGTTCCATTCCTTAATGCATCTGACCTAGCCTCTTTCTTTCCACCGCAATCACACTCACAGAACCAGAACGTGCGGTTCGAGTCAGTATCAATTTTGTATTTCACCGTCAGTTTCCCAAACTTTTCTCCAGTCAAATCAATAAATTTAGGCATCTCCATCCTCCCTTAAAAATTCACCTAAAAATGTATCTCTTTGTAAACTAGCAATCTTCTTTAATGCGAAATTGATAGTGGATGCTTGACTTAATATTACAAGATAATCAACGCTTCTTGTGACAGCAGTGTAAAGTAGGTTTGCATTTAATTGAAATTTATGCGCCTTATCCGCAATTACACAGATGGCTTTATTAGAAGATCCCTGCATTTTGTGTATCGTCATAGACCAACAATGAAGCAATTGCCCTAACATGGCGTAGTCAAATGGGATTGTAGCAAAATCAAAATCAACCCATATTTCCTCTTCTTCTAGATCAATCTTTATTATTTTTCCAACATCACCGTTAACTATATCAATTTCATTTGAGTGAATATCTTGTATTCTATAGGTATTCTTTGCATTAATAACCAAGTCTCCTTCTCTAAACACAACACCATCATATCCAAATTGTTTTTCTATCTTAGATCCATCATTCGGATTTACAGATTCCTGAGTATGCTTATTTATTTCAACTGTACCCAACTTTGACTTTTTAGTAGGGGTAGTAATAGTAATCTCATCACTGGAGAAAGAATTTAGCATCTCTTTAAGATAGTACTTATATCCGCCCTCCATTTTATCTTGTGGCACACTTGCTACTATGCAATTTTCACTAAACTTAAATATTCCTTCATCACTATTATTAAGAAACTTCTTACCTTGTCTGATTTTTGTTGCTATATCGAGTATGCTATTTTCTTTTTGACGGAAAACGATATCAATTTTGGTAGTTGGAATCCTGTTGCTTTGTATCAGATCATATAGTAACCTGCCTGCCCCAATTGAAGCGATTTGAAAATCATCCCCAATAAACAAAATTCTTAAATTTTCATTATTACATTTTTTTAATAGTTTTGAGCACAATTGGACATCAACCATTGATGTTTCATCAACAATTACAAATTCTTCTTCAATATACTTAATTTCATCTTCTCTTCCTTCACGCCCTAAGCCTATTGCTCTGTGAAGGGTTTCAGCCGTTCTATTTGTATAATTGCTAACTACCTTAGCTGCTTTTCCGGTTGGACTTGTGAGCTTATAACCAATTTTCAATTGCTCTAATAAGTCAATAAGTAAGGCAGTTAATTGGCTTTTACCAGTTCCAGCGTAACCAACAAGTAAGTTAACATTATGATCCTTAATATTATAGAAAAACGATTTTTGCTGGTCTGTTAATTTTATACCTCTTTTCTCTTCTTGATCTAAGATGAATTTCTCAACATCAAAATTAAGAGAAGAGCTGTTTTTTAAAATTGATTTCAATTTCTTAGAGATAAACTTTTCCGCATCGTAATTTTTCTTTAATGCAACTCTATCACCTGATACAATTAGATTAGAAGTATTTTTTATTTGATTATTTATTAATGACTCCGCAACACTGATCAAGTCCTCTACTTGGAAAACTAATTTGTCTGTAGTTACATAAGTGTTACCTTTATTGCTTTCTTCTTCAACTACATATTCGATAGCAGCGTCAATTCTGAATTCACCACTTGGATCGTAACCCATGCTCATTGCTATAGTGTCAGCTTTTTTATATCCAATTCCCGATATATCAGTAATCGAATAAGGATTCTCTTTCATCTTTTTTATTAACAATCCTGCAGATTTAAAATGTTTTACCAGTTTGATAATCAGGTTATTCGTAACTCCATATTGACTGAGGAATTCAAAAGCTTGCTGAAACTCCAAGTTTTCAATAATCTTATCCCTAACCTTCACATAAGATTTTTCTCCAATTCCTTTTACCCTGTTCACATCAAACTTGTCTGTCTTGAATAGTTCAATAATATCCTCGTCTGGATATGCTTTATAAATAGCATTAACCTGTTTCTCAGTTAGGACACTTAACAAATATCCTCTTTGCTGATCCTTGCCTGTTGGCATATTCTCAAAGATAGATACAATTTCATAATATGTGCCGTATTTTTTATCCTCACGCTCAACCAATTTTGCATTATATTCTTTATCTAACTTTAACTTGAATGTATTGCCCTTCATTGAAAAATTATTATGGAATTTATTAAGCATTACTTTATTCGGCTCATCAGTTTCGCAAACATAAATACCATAATCATTGTTGTGGAAAAACTCTCTGACAGGGACAATTTTCAATTCAATAATTTCTTCCATTCTCTCACTCTCCTATTTTTATTTAACTTCTAAATAATTTACCCATTGTATGTATTTATCATTAGGTATTTTTCTTTCTCCCTGCTCCATATATGTAACAAAAGCATTTGATACTCCTAACAGCTTGGCTATCTCTGAGGCTTTGATGCCTTTCATAATTCGCTTCAACTTTAATTCCATTCCACTCAACACTTTATCCCCTCCTTCCGTTAAAATTTTAACTTACTTTTATATTAAATTATTTAATATTATAAGTCAATATAAAAGTTAATAATTTAATATAATTATTTTAACTCCATATAATACGAAATTAAGTGTTTTCCCATCAACCCTAACAAATACACTCGCAACTCTAAAACTCTACTGTATCGAACCATAAGACATCTTAAAACAGAAAAGAGTGACACGTTAAATCTGCATCACTCTCTCCACTTGGATAACTCATCTTCACCTGCTACAATTTCATATCGCTTCCCCTGTTTCTCAAGCCAGCCTTCTTCAACCAGTTCTTTCACTAAATCAGATACGGCATTGATTCTTATACCCATTAGTTTTTGCAGCTCGGATATTCTGGCTTCATTATGAGTAGCAATGATTCTCTTCAATTGATCAATCTGACTTTCCTCCTTGATAATTTCAAAATCCATTACAGGAGCATCTTTAAACATATCCTTCAGCTTTTCATAAATTTCCTCTTCTTCATTTTCATCTAATGTCATTACAGGAGTTTGGAAACGTTCATATTCTCTTTGTTGCCCTTCTAGCTTACACACCCCATCTCCTTTTCCTAATAATGTGTAAGGAATCCCCTTACCAAATACTGTTGTATAGTCAGATGAAGTTTTCAACCTGAAACTAATTGCTGAGGGTAAGTTTCCTTTCAATACACTGGTTACAATTGTGCTCAGTGGTTTCTGTGTTGCTAATACCAAGTGAATTCCTGCAGCTCTCGCTTTCTGACTCAGCCTAACTACATAATTCTCCACTTCGTTATTTGTCATCATCAAGTCAGCATACTCATCTATAATGCAAATTACATAGGGCATCTTAGTTTCATTTTTATTATTGTATTGGATAATATTCTTCACCTTTGCCTCTGCCAATATTTTATATCGCTTTTCCATTTCTTCGCATAAAGAATGAACTAACTCAACTGCTTTATTCGGATTTGTAACAATCTTACTTACCTGTGGAAAACCTTCATATTGAGTAAATTCAACTTGTTTAGGATCAACTAATACAATATTTAATAATTCAGGAGGCACTGACGTTAATAAGCAAATCAACAATATATTTAGGAATACGCTTTTTCCTGATCCTGTTGCACCAGCTACTAATATATGTTTCAAATCAGCAAGACAACCTAACAACAATTCCCCATGCGTATTCTCACCAATAATGAATGGTAATTCCACATTCTCACAATGCTTTTGGAATTGCTCTGACTCTAAAATATTCCTAAGCCACAAAATATCTCGTTTCTCTCTAGGAAGATAAAAGTTAATTGTGTCTGGTTTATCCCCAATTTCCAAGCTAATATTCTCATTGCCTAATGCAGCCTGAATGTTCTTTAGGTTTTTTTGAATACTGGAATAGTTCACATCTTGGGGAATGGTCATTTGCACCTTAATTAAAGTTGTTCCCTGAAACACATCTAATATCTTTAATTTCTTATCCGTAATCTTTACACGCTTAAAAGCAAACTGTAACTGATCAAGTGTTTCTGAATTTACATTCTCCTCCTCTCTTTGCTTTGTTGGCATTAAGGATATGGCTGAATTAAGATAATGATTTTTTTGGATTGTTTTAATGATACTTGTTGGTTTAGATTGCTTGAGATTTGCATTTATAGCTACAGGGTTAGTTTGTGTATCGCATAGTAAACTGAATATCTCACTTTCACTCAATAATTGATTTACCAGTTCTGTCTGAAATTCTCTATATTCAATAAATTTGACAAATTGCTTCTTATTGTTCACCTTTCTTAAAACTAATTCATTAAATAATCCAATTTTATCTAACTGTTTGTTCAACTCTTTCTCAAAGTAATTGCTATGCTTTTCTTCTGGCAATAAAAATCTGCACTCAAACCTGTATGCGTTCTGCAGTATTTTATTTTCAACTTCCTCAATTGGATCTTTTTGAATAGCATAATTGCTGATTTTATTCAACACGCTCAATGTTTTAGCTTGGATATTTCTAATTAATTTGATTTCTGATACTGTGCTATTTCCTTTTAAGAAATCCTCATACATTGAGATTGCTATTTCACGCCAGTTATCACATCTTTTGCATATTAATGCCTGAGTTAATACGGTTATATTTTTTAAGTTAGATATAAACTCGAATAGATTAACAACTTGTTTAGTATCTAATGGATGAAAGAAAGGCTTAGATAATTCTAACTCATAGGCAGTCACCTCCTTATAATCAAACTGCCAATCTTTTTCAGATTTTGTTAGTGGAAGTTTATCAAAAGAAGGTGATATGACATATCTTTCGCTGTATTCTGATAGAGATAATTGTTCTAAAGTGTAAACCCCTTCTGAGATAAATCTCGACTGTATGACTTCGTTAATCACCTTAGAATTGATTTCATCCACATAGTAAACATTCGACTTTTCATTTTTTAAAGGAGTCTTATTTATAATCCTGCTGAACGACATTCCTTCACCTACTTTAATAAATTATCTACGAATCTTTTACCATGCTTTGCTCTTAAAGCTGTTCTTTGGATGTTCACTGCTTTTTGACTCCTATAAAAATTGAGTGGTTTGAAATTATTTAATGAAATTGTATTGTATACTCCTGCAAATGTTTTCTTATAAGTGTCGAACATTCCAACAACATCTTCTTCTCCTCTTGTATAAGACTTAACAAAATTTGGAGGATTTGCGATGCGGAAAAGTGCTCCGAGGATCACCAAGACTTTATAAGCCCACATTTCTGCTGATATAAATCTTGCTCCATATAAGAAAATACCCATCAGTACAATGAAAGTTGCTATTACCAGTTGAATAATAGAAAGTCTTTTGACATTACTCCACCATTGAGCATGTAAATGTCTGTGGCGGTCAAATATCCATGCTGTAAGCGCTAAAGGGGCAGCCGTACACAATGCAAATAGATCGAACCACCTGCGCCCTCCCTGTAGCAAAATAGGAATAAGCAATCCCAATGCCACAACATCAAACAGAATCATTCCCAATACATCAATACCACTCAATGAAATGACTTGGTTTAAATTGTTTTCTTTAAATAAATTCCCACCTAGACTAGTAATCCCTCTTGTTAGTTTATTTATTAATCGAAAACCTTGTTGAAATAAAAATGGCGTAAATCCAGTTATTCCTACTGCAATAGGAAAACGTTTAATAATATCAGAAAACTTAGTATATCTTTGCTTAGATACTTTATTTAACATTTGCATAATAGATTCATAAATTGTAAGTAAAATGACAATGCTTATTGAAATCATTGAGAATGTCATGGTGGTATTGACTGTGTAACTATTGTTGAATAAAAAACTGGGCGTCTGTAATCCAACTAGCATTAGCATTTCAAAAACAAATGAAAATATATCAATTGAAAAGTCATAAATATGTTGTTTAATATCTTTTAACCATTCTATTGCTGCTAACATATTTTTTACTATTTCTCCTATTCCAAACCATGTAGTTTGATCTGCACCGGAAAAATCATTTGTGAGGACACCTTTCTTTTGGAATACAATATCTTTTAATGACTCTGCATGTGCTAATTTAGTAAACAAGAATGTTGATGAAATTGCTGTAACTGGAATTAGAATGGCTTTAGAAATTGAGTGAAGTTTCCGAGGAGTAAAGTAACTACGTAATATAGAAGAAATATTAAAGGCGTTGCGATTAGAACTTGCAGAAAACCCTTGATTATATCTGTCGTCCATTCGCTTGCTTCCTTCTTCTTCCTGAACTGTCTCATTGTTCCTGCTGCTATTAAAAGTATTACTGAAAGCAGTAATGATCCTCCTAAAGCCAGTTTGATTAATTCCATTATTGGTTCGAGCAGGTCTGTGGGGATTCCTGATGTAATTACTGTTTGAGATTGAGTATTGTTCAATGCATTTGCCATTGATACGGATGACAATTTCAGAAAACTTATTGTTGTTGCAACAAATACCTTTACTACCTTCCCAAATTTCCTCTTTTCTTTTTGAGAAAGATTCATCACCTCCCTTACAATTTGATTCGGAAAATTTTCATTCACCTTAAAAGAAGAAAGGTGATAATTAACGTAATCCTTCGGCTCTTTCACGCAGAGATTTACCGATATTGTTGTCATTTTTATCACCTTTCTTTTTAAAATTGAACTCATACTCATGAAAAGCTTTCATTAATGCAGAAGCACCTAACCCCACCCCACATGCTCCAGCAATCTTCAAAGCAGACACTACAATCAACGTTGTTCCCATGCTGTATTCCTCCTTGTTTGTTGTGTATGTTGTATTGTATTCAGATGATATTCTCGTTGAAAATTGTCCTATGCAGTTTTAAAAACTTTTCTTTTTATTCCTCTTCACGATAGAGAATCTTATCTAAGGGTGGGCATTTTAAAGCCATCCATATGCGAAGGAAGTAATCAAGACTTGGCTGATTTTTATTTTTTAATATCAAACTAATATTGGAAGCTCCAATCCCTGTCTGCTTCGCTAAGTCTGCAGGTATTATTCCATGTTTATCCATATACTCCTTAAATCGGTTTTTAAGTCGGTAAGGTTTGCCAAGGTCATTAATACCAGAAAGATCAATCTGATACTTTAGTTGTCTTAGATAATGACAAACGCAACCAACAATAAATTCTTCCATGTTTGTATGATTGTAGTTTCCATCGAAATTCAGTTTTTTTAACTTCTGATACTCGATATAATTAGTTATATCAGTGATAACACTGTCTTTTAGGTAAATGACAACTTCGTTATGTTTTTCCATGTATACAAATCACCCCTTTAGTAAATGATATGAGTAAATAACTCACAGGAGGACTACAAATGCTCATATACGTTACAAAAAAAGATGAAGCAGATGAACTTTATGATGAAATAATTGAAAGTGCAAATGACAACAGAAATCCTAAGAGGTGAGCATAATGTTTGGATGGACAACTGATGATAGACTAGCTTGGCAAGTTGAATTTGATAAATTAACAAAGGTTGACTTTGACCGTTTAAATATTGAAAAAGATAAATTGTATGACATTTTGCAGCAACTTTATGATTGGAGAGTAATCAGATAAGGCTAGAAAGTGAACAAAGTTTACTTTAAGGTCAGTTAGTTGAGTTCCAATTAAGTCCATATGCTGCTGAAAATAATCAAAGAATGAAACTTTGACATCTGAAGATACTTGCGCAAAATAAGACGGATCATTCATATGCTGGATATCGTTCATATATGGAGAAGGGTCTATATGTTTAGATCCTTCTTTTACTGAAAAATGAAGATGACTGCCAGTTGAAAAGCCTGTATTTCCTGCATATCCAATTAAATCTCCCGCATTTACATGTTGACCTTCTTTTACCGCAAACTCATTCAAATGACCATATATTGCAGTTCTTCCATCTTCCCACTCTACAAAAACCGTTTTCCCTGCATTCGTATTGCCATAATCAGCAAGATGAATTTGACCAGATTTAATTGATCGAATCGGCTCACCAATTTCCATTTTAAAATCTATTCCTTTATGTGGAGAAGAACGGAAAGATTCTTGCTGCAGATATCTAGATGTAATTTTATACACGTAATCTCAACTCACTTTTTTAGTAAAATTAAATTTTGTTTCGTTACCCAAATATCAAACCATCCATTTCTTGCTTACCCATTGAATCGGGTAATTACCCAAGGCGTAAAATCAGTCGGGTAATCATCTGGGTAACGATTTAGACAATCATGTGGTAACGAACGGGTAAGAATCGGGTAATAATAAAATGATATAGAAATATAATTTAGATTAGTTGTCTCATATAGTCTTTGTTTACTTCTGGTTGTATAATTGAGTTATGATTAGATGGCGTATTAGCACTTGTCTTCTGAGGTGCAACTCCACCGACTGAACTCTGAATCAGCCTCTTAACAAAGGACGAAAAGTTGGGATACTTTAATGTGTATTCATATATCTCCAATTCCCAAGGGTCATTTAAGTTGAAAGAAACGGACTTAACTTTTCTACTCATAGATGTTCACCGCAATCATATGGAATGCAATTGCATTTGCATAAATTGGGGATACATATTGCTGATTAAATATTGGATAAAGTATTTCAGCTTGTGGGAAGTATTCTTTTAGAAGTGGAAGGATGGTTTCTGCAATACCTCCAACAATAAATACCTTATCGCTGGAATTCCATTTCTTTGATGTGTGAGTTACTATTCCCCTACATAGGGCGTTAAGGTTATTTGATTTATTTGTATTGACACCGAAAGGTAATGTACCTGAGTCCTTATCTATAAACTTTCCATTTAGAACAGTTGAGAAATTTACTGTTCCTGAACCAATATCTAAGATTCTTATTAAGCCCTCTGGTCTATTACCACTCCAATAAGAAGAAACTCCTTCTGCAGCTACCTCACACTTATTAATACTAAAAGTCTTTTCAATCCCATTCACTGAAATTGTATGCTGACCTTTTATCATCTTCTTTAATTTTTCTTTTGCTTCTATAGTGTGGCTTGAGATAGGCTGACCAATAACTATGTCAAATACGGTTTCTTCTATTTGATACCTTTGACAATATCTGTTGATACCAATAAGAACTCTGAGTAGTGTGTCTCTGTGGGCTTTATTGTCACCAAGTATACTTCCTCCAAACTCTGATTCATAAAGCGCAAGTGATCCAGCAAATCCATACTCGCTCTCATACTCAAACCACATATCATCTTCCCCATGAACTTGCTGAAGTTTTAACTCCCTCCCCTCCCCTATTGCTGAATGAAAGTCCATTAGTCCGTCCTCAGAACAAATTTTCACACGATAATTTCCAGAATCGACTCCAAGCTTCACGCAATTCCCTCCTCTTATTACTGGTGTCATGCAGTTGTCATACAGTTGTAGACAGACAAGATATTTTACTGAGGTTTTATTACCATAGTCATATCTATGTATGACAGAACAATTGTTTGCAAGTCCACAATTAAAAAATAAAAAGAAAAATTATTATTCTTTAAAAAACCTATTGCTTAATATAAAATAATTTAATATAATACATATATACAAATTACATATTTGTACCAGTTTAAATAAATTAATAACATCATAGAATGGAGGTGAAGTGTATGGAGAAGTTGCATTGGACAGTTGAGGAGGTCGTTGCGTTCCTTGAAGATATGATAAGTTCAGAGGAAGCAAGTGATATGGAGATTGAAATGTACCAAGATTACATATGGAATCAAAAGTTTAATAAAATAAAATATTTTAATACATATAAACTAGCTTTGAGAAAGATGAGGAGAGTATATGATGGGAGTTGATTAAATGGCAACATTCTTAGAAGAAACGAACTACAATTGTATTGAAGATTTTAATGGTGCATATGGCTTTATTTATATTACAACTAACATGATAAATAATAAGAAATACATAGGTCAGAAAAAAATTGACAATGGATCAAGATGGAAATCATACTTAGGTAGCGGACACCATTTAAATAATGCAATAAAAAAGTATGGAAAAGAGAATTTCAGGAGGAGAATTATTGACCTATCATCTTCTGAAGTTGAGTTAAATGAAAAAGAGGAATATTGGATAAGTTTCTATGATGCAGTTAATAATGAGGATTTTTATAATATGATTGAAGGTGGAAATGTGCAGGATTCTTTATCCAAAAGAAATTCTGTGCCAGTTATATGTATAGACAATAACTTTGTCTTTAAATCAATTGCCGATGCTTCTATCTGGTCAGGATATACGGCTTTAACTATTAGTAAAAGTTTCTCTAAAAAACATAAGTTTAATAATCCACATGAAAAATTAATCTTTCGTCCGCTAAGTCACTTGAAGTTACGCAGGAAACTTTGCTGCATTTGTGGAAATAACTTTGAACGATTACGGAGTAAGCAAATAATGTGTAAGAGGTGTTTAAATAAGAAGAGCGAAGATGACCTTATATTAATTCTAAATCATGATTTCATAAAAAGCGAGAAAAAAGGGATACATCACTATGAAGTAAACGATAAATGGACTAAAGATAAGTTAAAAGAATTCGGTAAGAAAGAAATTAAAAAGCCACCGAAGGAATCAGCTAAAATATGTAAAAGGAAAAAGAAAACATATAAACCTAGAAAATGTACCAAAGATAAAATTAGTCAACTCATTGATCTAAAAGATGAAATAATCAAACATTACACCAAGGATAAAATTTCGATAAGTAATATAGTAAAACTAATAAATATAGAAGGAGTTACTAATGAAGTTTTAAAAAAAGCACTAACTGAATGGGGTTATAAAATAAAAAGGAACAATTCGGTTAGTAATAAAATTGAACATTACTGTTCGGCTGTAAATGAAAAAAATGAGTTAATAAATGTTTTTAAATATAAGTATGAGGCAAGAGAGTGGTTAGTGGATAGCGGATTAACTATGACGACTAGGTTTTCAACTTCACAGTTTAACAGTCTGCTAGATAGTGATAAGTTTTACGGTGGATATAAATTTAAGTCAATCGATGAAGAAGAATATGAGAAGTTCATCATGAGGAGGGGTTAAATGGTAACTAAGTTAAATCGTCAAATCTATATTTACTCTGTAGATACTTCATGTTTTTACAATGAAAAGGAACAGAAAATACATAATAAACTTCTAAAGTATTATAAATACAGAAACTATCTTAAAAAGATGAAAAAAGATTATCCGAAATATAAAAAGAAGATAAATACTAAGATAAATTTATTAAAAGATGAATTGTATAGTTTATTTGATAAAAACGAGGAAACAAGGATTTTAAGAAATGTTAGTCTGAGGGACAATAAGGTTATAGCACTTTTTGACTCCACTCTTACACGAACAATTGGAGCCGAACAGGATCAATTATCTAAGGACATAATAGTTGTTCAAGCATTTTTCTTCGAGGTTCTAGAGGATATAATACATAATGGGTTTATTTACAATGGAGAAAAGTATATTTATTTCTCTTCGAGTGCTGGACAAATACGCACGAAAAAATCCGTGTTTTTGAAGGAATCTGTTTGGGAAAAACATAAAAACACTTTAACATGTGGACTTAGTGTCGATGAGATAAATAGCAAGGGTGGTATAAACATTAATAAATACCAAGCTTATCTTGCTTTATCTAATAGTGCATCAGATGAATGGAGTAATTTTGATATTAATCGTGCCATTGTAGTAAATGACTTAGAAACTAATGTATTCTCAGAAGTCGATTTTATAGATCGTGATACATTTGAAATTGAAAGGAAGAAAATGAACATTCCAATAGAGCACACTGATGGGTGCGGAATGATCCTTGAGTCTGTTTCTGATAAAGCTTTTATGTGCAGGCTGCCATTTGTGAAGGGGCTATTAGTCCCGTTTCCTTATGATAAGTTTGCAGAAGAAAACAAATCTTACGTTGTTAAAGACATCTATGGTAAGGAATGGGATATAAAAAAAGATAAAATCGAAATAATTTTTACTAAATCCCAATTCAAAATGCACAAATATTATAATGACTGGAAAGACTATCAAAGTAGATTTATTAAATTCAATTGTCAAGCTGCTAGATTAAATGAAGAAGACGTATCTCTTGACTCATATTTGAACTATCAAATGCTTCAATCTCTGACGGATATGAGTGATGAAGAATTGCAAATAATTAGCCAAGAAACCATTGATGATATCATAAGAGTTGGTAGCGATGAAGAAACAATGCTGAGGATTTTAGGTGCAACCGAAGATAACAGATATAAGAATCTATTTCAGCAATCATTAGAAATATATCCGGAACTTTTAAATGACGCCCATGCGAAAGAGGTAATTAAAGCAAAAAAGAAGAGTATGGTTAGAGATGCTAAAGCGGCAAAATTCAAAATAAATGGTAAATACACCTTTATTATTCCTGACTTATTCGCCTTTTGTGAATTCTTGTTTTTAGGGAGAACTAATCCAAAAGGTCTGCTTAAGGATAAGGAAATATATTGTAGTTTATTCGACAATATAAAGCTGGACTGTTTACGTTCCCCCCACTTGTACCGTGAACATGCTATACGACAGAATACCGTGGATGAGGAAAAGAGTAAATGGTTTATAACAAAGGGGGTTTACACTAGTATTTATGACACCATTAGTAAAATACTCCAATTCGATGTGGACGGTGATAAGGCTTTAGTTGTAGCAGATCAAACATTGGTTACTGCGGCAGAAAGAAACATGAAAGGTATAGTTCCTTTGTATTATGAGATGGCTAAAGCAGAAGCTGAGGAAATCAATAGTAAAAATATCTACAGAAGCTTAACCCTCGCATATAAGGCTAATATTGGGATAATAAGCAACGACATTACAAAAATATGGAATAGTAGTAATGTTTCTTTAAAGGCAATTAGTTTTTTAACATTATATAATAATTTTGTGATCGATTATGCTAAGACATTATTTCTACCTGAATTTCCTGAGCACGTAAAAGCGGAAATACAAAAATATACTAAATCAAAATTGCCACACTTTTTCATATACGCTAAAGATAAGGAAAAAAAGCAAGTAGAAGAGGTTAACAATAGTGTAGTTAATAGGCTTGAGTATATAATACCTAATAAGAGAATCCATTTTAAACAAGTTGCTGGAACCTTTGACTACAAAATGCTAATGAATTCTAAAAAAGTGAAGATAGACGACTCTATTATCTCGAAATACATGGAATTTGAAAAAAAGAAGAAAATTCTAATTGGAAAATATAATGACACAAAGAAAAAAAGTAAGCTTTACATATATGAAATTATTAAAAAAGAACTTTTAAAGATTAATCCAGATGAAACCTATATAACTGATGTGCTAGTTGAATATCTTTATAATATTAAAGATAGCAAAAATAAAGATACTCTGTGGGATTGCTTCGGTGAAGTAATAACGCGGAACCTTAAAGAAAATATAAATGACTCATTAAGCTGTGAAAACTGTGAAAGCAAATTCAGAAAAACCAAAAACAAAACAAGGTGCGCCTCATGTCAGAAAATTAAAGACAGAGAAAATGCAAGAATGAGGAAGCAAAAACAGAGAGAAAGATCGTATTCAGCGTGACATTTTCTCAGTAAAATCTTCTGAAAGTGTTGGTATATAAGGGGTTATTAAGGTTTTAAATTCTAAAAACGTTAATCCCCACTTAAGGAAGGAAAATACTAATGTACAAGTTTAAGAGTTGACCTCCCCCTCTTTATTTATTAAATAATCAAACAAAAGGATATCGAGGAGGAATGAGTGTGTCATGAATCAAAAGGAAAACCACAAGGAGTTAACTGAAAAGGATAATCAGAAAGTTTACATATACTTTGACAAATCTGGAGTTGTTCACACTACCTCCAATAAATATTTTATTAAAGAATAATTAATCTAATATACATAAATTTAAGAGTGGTTTATTCTGCTCTATTTTTTTGCAATAAAAGACAGGTCATCACTACCCCTCGCATCACTCCCTGTCTTGGAAGTACCAAATATAAATTAAGGGGATATTATATGACTAATAAATGGATTGTCGATACTAATGTACTTCTAAATAATCCTGAAGTATTAGATGAATATGATGTGATAATACCTTCTCACGTAAATAGAGAAATTGAACATTTAGAATTGACTCGGAAACAAGATAGAACTTTGCAGTGGCAAATTAGAAGATTTAAAAAGAAATGTGATGAAACTAATAATACCTATGTGAATCTCAAAGACTATAAATTCACCTTAGATGATGAACTTGATCCTCAATACACTGACAACATTTTATTGCAAGTTGCGCATGATGAGGGATTAGGCATTATAACTAATGATAGACTACTTAGAAGAAAATGTCGTCAATTTAATATTCCTTTTAAAAATATTGAACAATCAAATTTCACTGACTACAAAGGTTTCTTAGAAAAGTCAATTTCTAAGGATGAATTGCAAATTATTCATCAAAATCTTGGAGTGAATCAGTTTAATTTAATTACAAATGAGTACATTATCCTTAATGATAAGGATAATGGTGAATTACTTGATATCTTAAAATGGAATGGTGAGTTTTTAGTGTCTCTTCGTGATAGTAAGGGAAAATTAGGGAGAGGCTTTAAAACATTTCAATTTGATGATTTTGTCCCTCGTGATGAACAGCAGATAATGGCAGTAGATAGTATATTAAATAATCAGATCACTTCTCTTCGAGGTCGGGCTGGCAGTGGAAAATCATTAATTGCATTGAATACTGCATGGTATTTAGTAGAAAAGAAAGGTTATAAATTAGTAATCTTCGTTAATCCAGTACCATCACTACATGCGCAAGAGTTAGGTTTCTACAAAGGAGATAAGTTAGAAAAATTACTTCAATCATCAGTAGGAACAATGTTAAAAGCAAAATTTGGCGATGAAGTTGAAATTACAAGACAAATTCAAGATGGAACATTGGATATATTGCCATTTGTGGATTTACGTGGTTTTGACACAGGTGATAAAACAATCGCTTGGATATTGGAAGCCCAAAACTTAACAAAAGAACTCATGAAACTAGGTTTGCAGAGGGTTGGAGAAGGTTCAAAAGTAATAGTGGACGGTGACTATCACCAACAAGTAGATAAAGATGTATATATCACTGACAATGGAATGAAGCGAATGAGCGAGGTTTTCAGAGGAACTGAATTGTACGGTGAAATTGAACTGCAAAATGTATGGCGAAGTCGTTTGGCAGATATTGCAGATAAAATGTAAGGATGGTATGACAAACACTATACCACATAGCAGCGTCATACTCTCACAATAAAAATTTTGGAGGACGATGACGATGAAGATGAATGAAGACAAATTGAGAATTTTAGTTGATTACTTGAGCACTCTTTCTAGACTAGAAGGAAATTATCATAAAGAAATAGCAGCAGCCATCTTTTCAATTGAAAGTGAACTAGGAATAAAAAAAGGATAAAAGGAATTCAAGGAGGAGATTTACAATATGGCTAAGAAAGATTTTTCTATTTCATTTAGCAATTGCACAATTTCATTAGAGGACAACGAGATTGTAGAGTACCCGACCAAAAAGAACGATGAAGAAATTAAAACTTATACTCTTTCTGATATTATTGAACAGTTACAAGGAGAAGATAGACGCTTTAGTATCACAATTAAAGAATCTGTTAACCTGACTCCTTCTGTACAAGAGTAGGTGATTGAATGACTAACCCTATTCTAACTAAACGTGACAGTGAATCCGAATTCGACTATAAGGTTAGACTCTGTATTGCAAAATTAAATAAAGAAATTGATTTAGATTGGTCGGAGATAATCGACTTACTGAAGCTTGAGTGTTCGCCTGATCATCTAAGGAAATTATCTTATGCATATAAAGAAATGTCTGAGAACATTGATAATAAACAATTGGAGTCTGTTGAGGATGATGAATTCCTAGATAAGTTAACTCAGAAAAAATTAGAACTGCAGAAAGAAAGAGTTAAACTTCAAGCAGAGAAAAATGAGATTAATAGATGGATTCGTGAACAAGGTCGTTCAGAGAATTTCTATGAAAAACTTATTTTAGCAGTTGAGAATCGTCCAAGAATTCAAGTTCCAAAGTATCGAATTGAAAGAACTGTAAGCGATATTGGGTATACTGTTGACATTGCAGATAGTCACTATGGTAAGAAAGTGGTTATTCGTGGTTTTGATGATGAAATTATCAATGAGTACAGCGTTGAAATCTTTGAAAGACGTATGTGGAATCTATTAAATCAATTAATCACAAGAATCGAAAAAGAAAAAATTAAACATTTACATCTCTTCAATTTATCGGATAGTATTGATGGAATTTTAAGAATGTCTCAATTACAAATACTTCAACTTGGCATACTTGATTCAGCCGTTGGATATGCGGATTTCATGGCTACTTGGTTAAATGAACTATCTAATTATACATATATTGATTACCATTCTTGCCAAGGTAATCACATGGAAATTAGACCTTTAGGTTCAAGTAAAGGTGATTTCCCTCATGAAAACATGGAGAGAATTATCACATTGCTTCTTAAGAAAGATCTTAAAGATAACCCAAATATCACTATTCATGATAATAAAGCATTTGTTTATGTAGATGTTGTTGGTACTAAAATTCTTGCCACACATGGGCAAGATGAAAAGAACCTTGAAAACTCAATTAAAGATTATGTTAATGTTTATGGTAAACAAATACATATGCTTAAAACAGGTCACTTGCATAACACACATAATAAAACAATTGGAATGGACGGTTTGCAAAATGTTGAGTTCTATCAAGCCCCTTCAATTTGTGGAATTGATGAGTATAGCGTTAAGTTGAAAAAGACAGCTAATGCTGGTGCAAACATGATGGTATTTGAAAGAGGATTAGGAAGAACAACTGTTTTTGATTTTAAACTAAAATAATCAAATATTATACAGCGGGTATCATGGTTTAACCATGCGCTTCCTTCCAAATATGGGAGGTTATTAAATGGAAAATTATCCAAATGTAATGATTGTGCCAGAAAACGATGAAACTCCAGAAGAAATGATTGAGGACTATGTTGAGATGATCCACTACAACCTCGAAAGAAATATCCCGTTAGAGGAAATTCTTTGGGACTTCTTCACAGAGATTAATCGTTGGTCATGTAAACAATTCCTAATTGATTCTGCTAAACAGAGTCTACAAGAATTAGAGAATCTTCATGAAATGGAAATGTCCGAAGCTTCTGATTTTGAAGATGAAGAGTAATTTAAAATACTGATTTTATCAAGAACTTCTTACACAGCGTTCACTTTTTCTAAGATTAAGTGAGCGTTGAATAAGAGGTTTTTTCAATGTCGAAAAAACAATGAGGTGAATCATAATGACTAAAGTAACGAAAAAGATCTGTTCTAAATGTCAAAAAGAAAAAAGACTTGAAGATTTCTATAAGTCATATGCAATATTAGACGCTGATGAAAGATTAAGAGTTTGCAAACTCTGTGTAAGAGATATGACTGACATCAGGGATTTAGAAAGTGTAAAAAATACGCTGCGAATGCTGGATAAGGCTTTTGTTTCTCACCTTTGGGATACTGCGTTAAGCCACAGTAATCCTGTAGGTGAATATTTTAAGTTAATCAGTATGAAAGATTTCAGACACATGACATGGGCAGATAGTATGTTTGAAAATGAATCGAAACAATCATTAGAAATAAAAGAACCTATTTCTAACACTAATAATGTAAATATCGATGTTCCCTTAGATGAATTGAAAGAGTTAAAAGAAATATATGGGCATGGTTATCCTGATGAAGAATATATACTTTTTGAAAAGAAATTCAGGAAGTTAAAACCAAGTTTTCAGCTTCCAACAACAATGCATGAAGAATATTTACGTGAGTATTGCGTTAATAAAGTTAAAGAGACATTAGCCAAATCAAAAGGTGAATTCAAAGAGGCAAAAGAATGGTCGATAATGGCAAAAGAAGCTGCAGAAGCAGGAAAATTAAAACCTTCTCAAATGAGTAAAGCTGACTTATCAAAAGGCTTAGATGGTTTTGGTCAATTGTCCAGAATGGTTGAAGAACATCGAGATATAATTCCTCTACTACCAAAGTTTACAGAGCAACCCAAAGATAAAGTTGATGTTACTTTATGGCTTTACGTTAACTACATACGTGATCTTGAAGGATTACCCAAAGCAGAGTATAAAGATATTTATAACTTTTATGAAGTGAGAAAACAAGATTATGAGTCCCAAGAATTAGACTCATCTCCTGAGATGCAGGTGATTGAAGAAGATGAGTAGTTATAAACATTTTCAAGATGACAATTTCAAATACTCAAGGGAATCTTCGAGAACGATAGCCGATAATCCAGCATTTAATAGTCAAGTAAAGGTAAGTGATTTAAAAAAGGATAGTTTTGATGAAAATTTTGAATCATGGGTTGAGTTTTTACAATGGGCTAGATGGTTTCCTGATTTATTTTATGACCTCATTAAGCCAGAAAAAGGTGGAATGAGATTAGATTTGGATCAGCGAGTCTTTTTACGATGTATGAGTAGATTCATAAGCACATATGGAGTTTTCCCTCGTGGATTTGGTAAAACCATGATTGAATTAATGTCTATTTATCACTCTTGTATCTTTTTTGCGGACATTAACATTGCTATGTCAGCTCAGACTAAAGAAAACGCTGCATCAATAAGCGAGGATAAACATAAAGAACTGGTTAAAAAATTCCCACTACTTCAAAACGAAATAGTCAAAGCCAGTTTCTCTAAAGATAATGCTGAAGTAATTTTTAAATCAGGAGCTACTTATTCGATCTTAGCAAATGCACAAAGCACCAAAGGTCAACGTAGACACAGATTAAATATTGAAGAATCTGCATTATTAAATAATGAATTATTTAAAGATGCTCTTGAGCCTGTAGTAAACGTACCACGAAGAACTATTGGGGAAATGTCGGTAATAAGTCCATTTGAACTGAACGGGATGATTAACTTCGTAACCACATCAGGCTACAGAGGTTCAGATGAATTTAACAGAATTCTGAACATGATCAAAGAAACAGCTAACCTAAAAGGTAAAATGGTTCTAGGTGCAAGTTGGGAATTACCTTGTCACTATGGTCGTGGAGAGACAAGAAATCAGTTATTAGCTAAGAAGAATGATCCTACTACATCTGCCACTGCTTTTGCCATGAACTATGAAAGTAAGTGGGTTGGTGCAACTGATGGTGCACTTGTTAATATATCAAAGTTGCTAAAGATAAGAACTTTAGATAAGCCTGAATTAAACTGTCCTAAAGACAAACGTGGCAACTTCGAACTAAATGAGTATATATTCGGAGTTGACGTTGCTAGAAGTAACTCTCAAAGCAATAATAAAACAGCTATTGTCGTTTTGAAGATAATTAGGAATAAAACTGGGACAATAAGACAAATTCAAGCTGTAAACATTGTTGAGCCACCTAATGGTCTTAGCTTTAAGGAACAAAGTTTAATTGTCAAAAGATTGTTTTATGCTTATGGTGGACATTCAGACATCCTTAAATCAAGGGTTAAAGCTATCGTTGTGGATGGTAACGTTATAGGTAAAGGCTTAATAGACAGGCTACTGGAAGATTTGACTGACCCTGATACGAATGAGGAACTTGGTTGTTTTGATACAATTAATACCGATCAAAAACCAGATGTAACTCCAGCGATAGAAGTAGTCTATGATTTAACTGCACAAGGTATCAACGGTGAGATCATCCGTACATTTATCGATTATGTAGAAACAGAAAAATTAAAATTACTTAAAATCAATGATGAAATTAAAGGAAAGTCAGTCAATTCAAATGTAAATTTAGAAGAAGATAAAGCTAGAATCCACACTCAATATCTAATTGACGAAATCTCAAATTTAAAATTAGAATCAACTCAAAAATCTATAACAGTTAAGCAAGTTTTAAAGAAAATCGATAAAGATAGATACTCTGCATTAGCATATGCATTGTATTATATCTTTCTATTTCTTGAGAAAGAGGAAGTTGAGGAAGTATATGATGAGGATGATTCACTAGTTTATTTCTAAATAATATAATCTAACAAACAGGAGGTGAAATAATGACAGATATAGTGAAAATTGATCAAGATTCAGAAGAATACCAAAGGATGGTAAATGACTATTCAGATTATGTTTCAACATTCGCTTCTGGCTATATTACTCAAATGTTCTCTCATGGAATTATTGATGAAGTTGAAAAAGAAAAACTCAAGGAATACTTTGCTAACCCTGATAAATTTCAGAAGGAAATTGAAGATTTAGCACAGTATTACTACATTTCTTCAGGAGAAGTTCATCAGCTTTTTGAGTTAATCGAATCACTTCCAACCCTAAATTATAAACTTGATTCCTTTGAAAAGAGTAAGACTGGTGATAAACACATTGGTACTATTAATAAGACTTTACATAGAGTTAAGCATAAGCGATTAACCCGTGACTTATTAAAACAAACTTCTACGGCAGGAACTTTGGTTGGTATTTGGTTAGGAGATAAAACCAATGCTTACCCTTACATCTTTGATGATATACAACACATTTTCCCAGCTGACAGAAAAAACGGAGAATGGTTATGTGTAATTGATATGAATTGGTTTAAGAAGATGTCGGATGATTACCGTAAAATGCAATTGGATAACCTATCACCTCATATTACTCAAAAAGACTATGATAATTTTGTTAGTGACCCTGATAAGTATAAATTGAAATATCTGCCTCAAGACAGGACATTTGTTTTAAGGACTGGAACTTTAAAACGAAACCAAGGCTTAGGCACTTCATGGGTAACTGCAGGTTTATATGATGTACTACATAAAAAGAAACTAAAAGATGTGGAGCACTCAATTGCAAATAAGATCATAAATGCAGTTGCGGTGTTAACTGTCGGTGTAAACGGAAATGAAAAATATGACTCTTTAACAAATCTAAAATTACCTAAACCCGTAAAACAAAAAATTCACACAGGAGTCAAGACAGCGTTAGAAAAGAGTAATCAAAAAGGTGTAACTGTTGTAACAATTCCTGACTTCGCAAAATTAGAGTTCCCAGATATCCAGACTGATGGGTTAGATGGTAAAAAGTTTGAGCATATCAATGGAGATATTCAGTCTGCATATGGTTTATCAGGATCTTTATTAAATGGTACTGGTGGAAACTTTGCCAGTGCTAAGTTAAACCTTGACACTGTATACAAACGTCTAGGAGTTATGCTTGAAGATATTGAACAAGAAGTATATCAAAAATTATTTAATTTAATATTACCTTCTAATCAAAAAGACAACTTTAGAATGGAATACGACAAAGAGACCCCTCTCACTCATAAAGAAAAGATTGATATCTTATCTAAATTGAATGATAAGGGTTGGTCAATTAAACATGTCGTTGATAATATTGCAGGTGTTTCTTGGGAATCTTACCTTGAACAAACAATGTATGAGACAGAGGTTCTTAATCTTCAAGATAAGATTAAGCCTTATCGTACAAGTCATACATTGAATAGTGATGAAGCAGGTAGACCAAACAGCGAAAACCCTGACAATGATAATACCATTAAATCTAAGACTACAGATGGTAATAATACTCCATCGTAGGTTAATTTGTCTGCTTGAAGGAGGTGAGAATTGAAATTGACTAAGAAACACAGATTAAATTTGGTTCTAAATGAAATTAAGCAAAGTGAAGATCCAACAATTATACCTTGTACTTTTATAGTCCTTGACTATGATGTTTCAGGTAACAATGTAATAGTTGATAAAGATGTTGCCCTTGAAGGTGGTAAAACACTTATTAATAAGCCAATTGTGGCTAAGTACAATGAGGTTGAAGAACCAAATACAAAAACGGACAATTTTGGTGGTCATGAGCAATATTTAGGCGAAGATAGATATGGAAATTTAACAGTTAAATCCGATACTGTACCAATTGGAGTTTTCACCACTGAGGGCTATGAATTAACAATTAATATTAATGGTGAAGAAAAAGAAGTAATGGCAGCTGATGCTGTTTTATGGAAGACTAGATTTTCAGATGCCTGTGACCTATTATTGGAATGGTTTAACAGTGGGATTACCATTAATACTAGTTGTGAGTACTTATATTCTAATTTCACCTTAAAGGACGGTATTGAATATCATCATTCACCAATATATTTTGAGGGTCATGCAGTATTGGCTAGTGAAAATAGAGGAGATCAAAGCTTAGTTTTGCCTGCTTATGAATCTTCAAAGCTACTAAGTTTTAATGAAATAAATAAGTTTAATAAATTGGTTGCGCAAGCAATTAATCAAGAAGATAAGGAGGAGAAAGAGAATATGAAGTTCTTTAAAAAAATCAATGAACTCTCCCATAGTGATATCCGTTCTCTATTGTATGGTCAACTAGATCCATCATTAAATCAAAACGAATACTCTTGGATTTCAGATGTATACGAAAGTTATTTTGTAGCGAATGTTTATAGTTATGCGGAAGGAAATGAATTTGATAAATATTTCAAATTCAACTATTCAAAAGATGGAGAAGCAATTTCAGTTGATTTAGAATCGAAGACAGAGGTTATGGTTAAGCGTGATTGGGTTGAGGTTTCTCAGTTCCAGTCTGTGCAAAATGAACTTGAAGAAAAAAGCACTAAAGTTGAAGAGTTGACAACTCAGTTAAACGAGAAAGAAGGAAAACTAACAGAGTTAGAAACTCAACTTAACACTGTTACAACTGAAAAAGAAAGTGTTGAAAAACAATTTAATGAAGTTAGTGAAAAAGTGGTTACTTTGAGTACACAAGTTGAAGAGTTGAAACCATTTAGAAACCAAGTAGAGCAAGAGAAATTAGAAAAAGCTTTAAATGAGAAGAAGGATTTCTACTCTAAAAAGTTTAATGCTCTTAAGGCTGCTGAAAAATTTGACTCAGAGGAAGTTCAAGAATTAATTACCAAGTCAATCGATGAAACAGAAGAAGGTAAACAAGCTATCCTTCAACTTAATACTATGCTTGTAGAATTAGTAGAAGTAACACAAGAACCTAAAACAGAAGATCCTGTAATCAGAGAATTATCTAGTAAGCGTGAAAATTTAATCCCTGCTAGTAATGACTTTGAAAGCAGATATTCAAACTAAAATAAACTAATATTAGGAGGAAAATAAAATGGCAAGTCGTATTTTAAAAGCTTTACAACAAGTAGGAACTCATGCTGTTGGGAACTTAAATTCTTTAAAGGTAAAAACTGTAGCAAATGGTGCATTAATTGAAGGTGCAGATGTAGATAACTTTACACTTGTTGAGCTTGGATTCAATACTGATGGAGAGCGTGTTGCAAAGCAACTTTCTGCGGTTGATAAGAAAGCATACTTGGTTGCTGCTCCTGAGACTCGCTATCTTGGCGAAGCAATGGCTGATTTTTACAATGCAGTTGGAGAACGTGCAAGAATCGTAATTCTTGAAGAAGGTTACACTCGTTTCGACACTTCTGCTTTCACTGGTGCTCCTACAAATGGAAAAGTTGCTCATTTTGATCCCACATCTAAGAAATTCTTAATTCATGATGGTACTCATGCTGATTACGCTACAGCAAAAGCAAAATTCCTAGTTGTTTCTAACGAAGATGATATGGAATACACTATTGGTCAAGCACTTGTTCGCTTAGAAGTAATTGAAGCTTAATTTAAATTATTTTAATAAAAAGGAGATTAATATATTATGAAACTTGATAGCATGAAATTAAAAGGCTTATTTAGCCGTGTATACAATAGCAAGATGGAAGAAACTGATTCTGCTGATATTAAAGCATACATTACAAAAGTATTTGGTGACGGTTCTGCTAATCCAGATCCTTCTATGCTTCACCAATTTAACCAACTTGTAGTTGAAACTGCTGATGAAATTGCAAAACCTATGGTAACTAACCTACTTAGCATTTTTGCAAATGTTGATTCTGAGACTCGTGGAAACATCAAAGAGCTTAAGATTCCTCAAAAGAACAAAGCGAAAGTTGTTTGGTCTGCTACTGGTTCTGGCGTAGACCTAGTACGTGTAGAAGGTAAAAAGTCAATCTTTGCTGTACCTGCTCATCTTTCTACTGGTTTCTACTATGAGCCACTTGATCTTGTAAAAGAATCTGAAACGTATTTCCGTAAATTAGTTAACGATGTTGCTAATGCTAAAGTTCGTCTATACCTAGACAAAATTAACGCTTTAACTGCTCAAGCAATTGCAAGTGGAAAGATCCCTGCTGCTAACGTTAAAACTGGTTCTAACATCACTATTCAAGAGTATAACAAAGTTGCTTCTGTTCTTCAGCGTTATGGTGGTCGTCCAGTATTTGTTGGTGACTCTTTACTAATTGACTACTTTGCAATGCAGCAAGCTACTGACAGTACTTTCAAGAACCTTTTAACTGATGGTATTAAAGACGAGTTGCTTACTGCTCTTAACCCTACTCGTATTGCACGTACTACTGCGGTTAACCTTGTAAATCCATTTACTGATGCTTCCAACTCTAAAGTTGAACTTCCTGTAAACAAAGGTTACATGTTTGCTGGTGGAGTTGAGCAAAAGCCATTCTCTGTAATTGAGTACGGTGGATTACGTCAACAAACTGAACAAGATATCGAAGACGAGCGAGTAAAAATGAAGATTACTCAAGATGTTTCTATCAACCTTGTATTTGGTGAAGCAATCGGTGTAATTGAAGAGCAAGCTGCAGTAACTCTATAATAATTTAATTAAATAATTTGAAGGTGGTGGATTATCTGCCACCTTTTAGGATATTAGGAGGAGATTTAAAAATGGCTGAAAAAATTAAATTGGCAAGACACAGAAACACTTCTTACTTTGTTAGATATGATGCAGACGGTTCAAATCGTCAATGGTCTTGGGCTGGTAGCCGTAATGGAAAAATAGACACTAAAGAAGTACCTAAAGAGGTTGTAGAATGGCTTCAAATGAACAGTGTGTGCTTCGACAAAGGTGAACTAGTTATTGTTGAAGATAATGAATTCACAAAAGATGTTAAAGATGGAATTGTTGAAATTGAAACATATGAGAATAACACTCACTCCAAAGAAGAAATCGAAAAATTACTTGGTGGAAACATAAACAAAATGAAGGCTGAACTTAAGAAAATTACTGTTGATTCAGAAAAACAGTTTGTAATTGAAGTTGCGTCTGCATTAAAAGATGATCTAACAAAAGGTAAATTAGATTTTCTATCAGAGTGGATGGGCGTAGATTCTGATATTTTGTTTGATTAAGGGGTGGCTGAGTTATGACCACCTATGATCAAATTTGGCAGACTTTCTTAAACAATTGTAAGGTTTCAGATATTGATTTACCTAACACACCCGAGAAAATCTATGAGCAAATCAGAAACGCTACAATGCATTTTAATAATCGACTACGTAAGAAAATAATGTGTGACGATATTACTGAAACAGTGAGTGAAGAATTGTCTGAAGACAGTCTACTGATTCTTGCACATTATATTCGTTTGCTTTTCTTAGTTAACCAAAAAACTTACTTTGAGTCATTATGGCAGCCATTTAGTTCTGATGTGGGACTTAGGAACTTTGGTACTCAACTTAGATCATTGGAGACTTCTGTGAAAGAGCAAGAAAGAACAATTGATACTCTAATTATGTACACTGAGGAGGATTTCTTATGATTGAAGTTAAGATTGTAAATCCTCATTCCAAGGAGTTAGAGAGCCTTTATACTCATTGTTCTAGATTAAGTAAGCGTAATAATTCTGTACTGTATTTACTTGAGTCTTATTTGGACAAGAAACTACTTGATGATCCTCAGTTAGCTGAAATCCGAGATATCTTGTTGACAGTTAGTGCTGATATTACTAAGTTAACTAATCATTTACATATTGAATGTGGTGATGAAAATGAAGGACTATAGTAATTATCATGGTTTAAATACTAATGACAAAATAACTCATGATGGACTGTTAATATTAGAGCAATCATTAGATGGGTTTGCAGGATATGAAGTTATTATTAATGATTCAATTCACTCTAAAGTTTTAATTTATGAAAAGTGGGATAGCAACAGTGAGACTAAGAAAGTAATTGGGCGAATTCAAGATATCGAACGAGGAAACTTATTAAAAGTTAGAGAGTTGAATTGGTTAATTACTACATTGCCAGAAGATAATAAGATTTATAGAAAAGCAGAGATTCAACTTTGCAACTCAACATTTCCTATCAGTTCCAATAAAACAAGTGTTTTAATTGGTTACAATGAGTTCGATGAACCTATTTATGAAGATACAGTAACAGAGGTCACTTCTCCTTGTATAGTAAGTACGAGCATGCAGTCTGCTAATACAGATGAACCTATTAATTTACCTGAAGGGCAGATAGAAGTTACAATTCCATACACTGAAAGTGAAAACATTTTAGAAGGTAAAGAATTTAAAATGTACAATGCCACATATAAAATTATTGGAATTGATTACACTAAGGCAATTAATCAAACTGGATTAGTAATCATCAAGGGAAAGAGGGTGTAGTAAATGGAGTTACGAAAGAATCTTATTGATATTTTCAAAGTTGTTGGGAATGATGAAGAACTACTTCGTCTACTCTATTACCCTACTGATCCTTTGAATCAAAGTAAACAGGATGTTAAGAGTTTACCTGATTATGCTGATATTCGCAAAGAAAGAATCATGAGATCTCCCAAAACTGATGATATTACCAATAAAGAGATTTGTAGAGTCTGTGTTTATTTTGGAAATAGAAATAATGGTAGGTCAAATTCTCACTTCGCTCACCAAGACGTAGTATTCGATATTTATTGTCACATTGATAAGTATGACTCAAATGATGCTAGATCGCTTTGGATTGCTGATAGACTTAATGGAATTCTTCATGATGAACATATTACAGGATTTAGTAAAACTAAATCTGATCAAATGTTTATAATTGGTAATCCTCCAAGTGGGTACATCGGGTATAAATACATTTACGAATTTGTAAGTGAGAATTATTAGGTTGTGATTACCATGAATGAAGATGAAATTAAATTAAAGTTGCTTGCTAATACTCCTGTTTATGTTGAAGGAATAGGTAACTTTCAACTTCCTACTATTAAACGGGTTATAGGAATGAGCGAAAACTTATATCATATGCACCTTTCTAGAATACTATTTTCTAAAAGTCAATTGGAATCAACTAGTGAAGACATAAGCGATTATAGTGATATGGACGTACTTGCCTCATTAATGCTGCATGACCCTTCATTCAGAGAAACAATGTTTGATGCACTAAGAACCTTCTTTGATAGTGAACCCATGTTGTTTGAAAATGGATTAATTTATTTTGATGAATTAAGTGAAAATGCTATTTTGACTCAGGAAAAGTGGGACTTGATAAAGAAGATGATTAGGATAGGAAACTTTATTCCTGAAGAAAGCAAAGAGGAAGAGTATCAAGCAGGAAATGAAAGAGCAAGAAAATTCATGGAAGAGCAGAAAAAGAGAAAAGCAATGTTAGAAAAACTAAAGAAAAAAGAACAAAAAATCAACTTACATAGTATATTGTCTGCTGTCTCTTGGAGAACTGATGGAATTAAGAAAATTCTTAGATTAACGATATATCAACTCTATGACGGCTATTACAGGTTAGGCTTAGTTGATAGTTATCAGCAAACCATGACAGGGATTTATACAGGTAATATTGATGGTTCAAAAATAAAGTTACCTGATATTAATTGGGCTAACGTTATTAAAATAAAATAATTTAATATTTGAAAGGATGATTATTAATGGCAACACCTAATCGCTGGGCGATAAAAGAAGCCGGTATCGCTACATTCTATGACCTTACTACTGGTAAAGCAAGGGTCACATTAACAACTCTTAAGACTTCTGGAGTAGAGACAACTGGTGAAACAGTTTATGCTCGTGGTGGTCGTGGTAACGCTAAATTAGTTGGTTTCTCGTCTAACCGTGAAGCGAAAATTACTCTTCAAGATGCTATTTTTGACAATGCAGCAATCGCAATGTTAACTGGTAATGATCTTGTGGCTGGCACTAAGAAAGTAGACCGTAATGAAGTTGGATCAGTAACTTCTAGTAAAATCACTCTTGATAAGACTCCTCAAGGAGCAATTGTATCTGTATTCAAATTAAATCCAGACGGAACAAATGGAGAAGAATATACCCTTGGTGCACCTGCTTCTGAACCAAAAGCGTATTCTGTAGTTGGTAAAGAATTAACTTTTAACTCTGCAGTTACTAACGGAACTCAATTCCGTATTTATTACCAAGTGAATACTGCAACTGATGCTAAAACAATTAAAGTTACTTCTGACCAATTCGGTAAGTCTTTCCGTGTTGTGCTTGATTGCTTAGTAGTTGATGAATTCACTAAAGCAGCATTCCAAGGTCAGTTACGTATTCCAAACGCTAAGTTCGAGGACAACTTTAACCTTTCCTAAACTTTGGGCTTTATGATAGAAATATCATATCGAAATCACCTTAATTCAAGGAAACTCCTAACAGATAACGCTGAGGACAATCTTGAGCCAAGCCGACTATTCGGAAGGTGCAACGACTAGGCGAAAGCCGTACACTACAAGCGATTGGTAGTGGAAATGGGTGAAATCTTAACAGTTCGAGCTGAAGATTTTGATATAGTCTCGTCTTTATGGAAACATAAAGCAGTCAATAATTTGACGGTATAGATGTAGCGAATCTATATGAAGAATAACGTTAGTGCAGATGGAGATCCTGCAGTTCTTGACTTGAACATGGAAATTCTTAAATCAGCAGTTAACACAGACATGTGGGAACTTGTAGTATACGATGACAATGCCATTGTATAATAAATAATCAAATACAGAGGAGGAACAATGCCCTCCTCTCCCCTTTATGGGAGGTGTGTTAAACTTTGAAAAAAGAAATTAATATTGAAAAGAAAGAAGTTCAACCAGAAATTAAGAAAATAACATTAGCAGTACACGATAAAGAAGAAAACTCAGTTATTGTTAATGTTCAAGGATGGAGAATGAGAGTGTACTTTGATAAAGATTTCAAAGCGCATGTCGGAAATGAGATTGAGGTTTCCTATTTTGGAGACTTAAAAGATCCGCATTCAATTAAATTCGAAAAAATTAAATAAAAATCCGAAATGACATTGACTATTATTAAATAATTTAATATAATTTAATCAGGATAAGTTTAGCCTAATTAACTCAACTGATAAGAGAGGTAAATCCCACCTCTCTTCCTAACTTTTTAGAGGGATAATACACTAGGGATGGTGTTGAAAATGTTAATGACTAAAACAGTAAAAGTGAACATAACTCCAAGAAATAAAAAAATCTACTTGGAAAAAGAATATATAAATGTAACAGTAGGCAGTAGTATTGATGTAGGTATTGATGATTTACCAAAAAGCTCAGGTAAAGAATTATTTGTTAAATGTGATTATTGTCCAAATTCCTATTTCATTAGGTATTGTGATTACATTAGAACAAAATATGATTTTTTTAAAAAGGATGCATGTAAAAATTGTTGGCATAAGAAAAGAATGGAAATAACCAATTATAAAATAGAAAACAAGTTAATAGTTGATTCTAGTGCTCGTGGTTACTGGTCGATTATTGAAAATATAGAGAAAGAACTTAAGGAATATATTAAGTTCAATGGCTTTACAGGTAAAAGTGATGATAAGGAACAAAATAAAAATTGGGATATGATTTCTTGGGCTATTAAAAATTTAAATTTAGATTTGAGTCAACTGGTTAATAAGTTAGGGTATGAAATTAACGATATCCAGAAAAGAAAACCTAATGGATACATTATGCCTCTAGAAGAAATAAAATCTAAAATTGAAAAATTTATTACTGAATATGGATTTTTTCCTGATCAGAGAATTCTATCTAAGGAATTGAAAATTCACACTTCAGACTATCAGAAACATGGAACCCTAAATGAAATAAGGGATTCAATGGGTTACAACAATAAGGTACATTTAGTCGATAATAAAGGTTTTATAAATAAGTCTAATTTTGAATTAATTACAGCCAATTATTTAATCGCTCAAAACATTCCTTACAAAAGAGAGCAATACCCATTTAAAAAGTACGACTCTAACTTAAACTATCGAAGTGATTTTACCTTTTATCTTCCGAATAATGAAATTCATGTTGAAGTATGGGGCGGAATGAAAACTTTTAATGGACAAAGAAAATTGTATGATTATGATTCTGTGATGAAAGAAAAAATGAGTCTATATAATAAGTATAATATTAAATTAATTTCTGTAAATCCTGATATTTTCTATAATTCTATGGGAATGATAAAAAAGAAATTATACTCAATTTTCTCATCATATTTAGAGTTACCCTTTATTGAAGTAAAGGATAGACTTGTATCAACTTTCACTTTACATGATATGTCTGATGAAGAATTACTTAAGGAAATAATGAAATTTAGTAAATATAAAGAAGCATTACCTTCCTTTGGTGTCATGAGAGAAAACGAACATGAATTTCTTTATAAAGAAGTTATGAAAAGGTATGATTCTATAAAGGACTTTGCTGAAAAATTCAAATTAATTACTGCATATGAGGCAAGAAGTAAAAAAGTTGCACAAACCCTTACACCCACTAACTAAAAAGTGAGTGTATTTTTTTTTTAAGTTTTTATAAAATCAAAGTTTTATTTAGAAATAAAGGGATAAAAAGGAGGAAGCAATAAATGGCTAAGAAACAAAACACAGAAATTAAATTTACACAAATGAAAAAAGCAGCAAAACAATACCATTCACAAGAGCAATATGAATTTGAGGATGGAACCACATTAAAATTCTATCCAATATTCCCCCCTACACTAATTGAAGAAATGATTAAGGAGATTTCAACTGTGCTTTCTGCTGAAGGTGATGAATTGAAAATTTCTGAAGATATGCTTCATAAATACACATTATTCATGATGATTAAACACTTCACCCACCTTAAATCTCAGTTAAAAGGAAAATCTCTTGCAGAACAATTAAATGAGCTAAATGCAGTAATTGACTCTGGATATTTCACCAAAATTATTGATGAGGTATTTATACCTGCTGAGGTTCAGAAAGCGTTTGATCAAATGGCTAAGATCAGTGGGAATGTTGCTTATTTACAAAAGATGACTGAGAAGATGCATGATGAAGTTGCTAAATTGGAATTGAAGAATGGGGATATCTTCAAAAATTTAGACTTAAACAAAGACAGAAAGCAAATTCCTGAAGTATAGGAGTTGAACATGGATGCCAACTATTGATCTAAAAGATCTTCGTAAATATGTAAACCAAATGGCTAAGAAAGCAATGAATCAAGGAAATGCTGTAAAAAATACAGTGATTGAAGAAGGTAAGAAACAAGTTCAGGAAACCGTTTATGACGTTTATACGCCCCGTATTTATGAGCGTTCTGGTGAATTAAAGGAAAGTTGGGAAGCTGAAGAAACTGCAGATGGAATGGCAATGTTTAATGACAGAAGAGATGATGGAAGATATGTTGCTGAGGTTGTTGAAACTGGTCAAGGTTATCAATACGATTTTGAATATAACGGCAAACCAAGACCATTCACCGAGAACACACGAAAGGCTCTCGATGGTAGTAGCAAGTTAACTGATTCACTTCGTAAGGATTTAAAAAGTATTGGAATTGATGTTGAATGAATTAATTTAATATGGAGGTGAAATGTTTGGAAAAACTAAAAGAAGTGACTGAACAAGAGTGGTCTGAAGTTAATGAATTTAACAGAGAAATAACAGATGAATTCCTTCAACAAGCCCATTTGAGTCCACAAACTCTTAACCAGTACAAATCGAGCCTTAAATTGTTTTTTAGGTGGGTTAAAGAAAGTTGTGGGAATAAGTCAATAACTGATTTAAAACCTCGTGATGCTCTTAGGTATCAAAACTTTCTAATGGGAAGAGGTCTATCATCAAGCGCTGTGAAATTTAAAAGGTCATCTGTATCAAGTTTGTGTGGATATATTGAATTGTATTACAGTGACGAATTTCCACTCTTTAGAAATATCTATAATAAAAAGATTCCTAATCCAGCAGTCGATAAAAGACATAAGAAAGAACCTTTGACAGAAGAAGAATTTAGTATGTTAATAGATGAGCTGAAACAAAGAGAAGAATGGCAAATGGTCGCATATCTTTTATTCACGTACATTACTGGCTGTAGACGTGGTGAAAGTGCTCAACTTCTTCGTGAAACAGTTCGCTATAAGAAAGCAATTGATCCTAAGACTAAAGAAGAAAAAGGGTATTACTTAACTTCAGACATTCGCTGCAAAGGACGAGGAACGGCTGGAAAAATCAGACGATTCCCATTTGATGATGTAGCTATGGTGGCATTAAGAAAATGGAATGAAGTTCGTGGCGAAGATGATTGTGAGTACATGTTCGTTAAGAAAACTAAAGAAGGAAAAGTTACACCTTTAGCGGCTGGAGCATTTAATTATTGGTGTTCTGAAATATTTAGTGAAATTGTAGGTAGACGTGTTCATCCTCACCTTTTAAGAAGTAGTAGAGCAACAAATTTAGCACTTAGTTCTAATAAATCAATAGATGCAATCCAATCATTACTCGGACATAATTCACCCGATACCACTAAGATTTACATAGTTAAAGACAATGATGATGAAATTGATGAGTTGTTTTAAAAGGAAATCACACTTTTATCTTGAATTAAGCAGCTAAACAAATTGGCTGCTAACTTGATTGTAAAAGGATATACAGGGAGGTTACTTCCCCAAAAAGTCCACTTTTAATTTTGCCATGAAAAGGATATAATGGAATTAATTTAAACTCTTAAAGGAGTGGTTCCATTATGATTAGTAAATTAATTGAAATGGATAGACATATGCGTATTACCCTTTTATTATCGGGATTCGCTCTATCTATAATTTCAATGCCCTTCGTTGGTTCTATATGGTTTGTTTCATTTATACTCGCTTTTTGTTTTTTGGGTGTCTTAATTTACACAAATGGTCAATACGACAAACAATATTCCTCAATTATGGAAAAGTCATTGGATAAATCATTAATTAAACTTGATTTTCAAGCTGACGATTCTTACCTAAGTGATGATTATTTATCAGGAATTGCTATAAGTGAAGAACAAAATAAAATAGCAATTTTAAAAAGAAATAATGTTAATGAAGATTTTAAATTAGAGTCATTCAATTTAGACCAAATTATTGAAGTGGGAATTAAGGAAGACGGAGAAACAACCACAAAGACCTCAAAAGGTTTAGCGGTTGGAGGAACATTGTTAGCAGGAGTTGGAGGGGCAATTGCAGGTGGAGTTCTTGGTAGTAAAACTTCAACTGAACAAATCCTCAAGGCTACCTTGTCTATTGTTGTAGACGACTTAGGTAATCCAGTTCATGAAATACATTTTCTTAACTCAAAAATGTTAGTAAGTAAAAATAGCGACTTATATCAAAATATTTTCTCTGAAATGAATAAATGGAACAAGAGGATTAGTATTGTGATTAAAAGAAATGAATTAAATACTCAGTCTATTTAAAGAAGTGTCAGTCATTTGACACTTCTTTTTTTATTTGAAAGGAGTGGTTAAATGGCTGACAATCTTAAAATAAGGATAATAGGCACCCTCAATTCCGGTGCTACAATTGGTGAAATAAACAGTGCCATAAAAGGCATCGAAAAAAAGATCAACACTATAAAACTAAATATTCAAATAGATGATAAAGTATCTAAAACACTTGCTGATTTCTCCAAGGCAATGGAGAATCATAAGAAAATTGCTCAAGATTTAAATAGAGTAATCAAAGAAGAGAAAACTGTTACAAAAGAAGCTGATGGAACTATTCGAGAAAAAATTCGCCAACATTTAAAAAGTGGCGAGATTATGGAAAAAGAAATTAAACGAACAAATGATAAGACAAAGGCAACACAGCAAGAAACTAAGGCTATCGAAGAGAACAATAAAGCAATACAGCGTCAAGGTGAATTATTAAAAAGGCGATATGATCAAGATGCTGAGGGTCAAAAGAAACTAAAGTCAGAAACATACAAAGATGGATATAATAAGGTTACTTATAATACGGAAACTGGTAAGGCGAAAGTTGTTCAGAATGTTGATCAAGAAAGAAAAGCCACTGAAAATCTTACTAATTCAAAGAGACAATTAAAGGATCAATTAAAGTTATTAAACAATGAAGGAAAAGTCTCTGCTGAAAATTTTGCTAAATTAAATAAAGCTATTGATAACTCCAAAAATATTCAACAGACTCAAAGATTACAGCAGAATTTAGAAAACCTCAATAGAATTAGAGATAATGAGCATAAGTTAGAAATGGCTCGACAACAAGCTCAAGTAAACGCTCAGAGAATTAGAACAACACATGGTGGTTTTGTAGATAATACGGCATTAAATCAATATACACAAAGTGTAGATAATTTAACACCAAGAACTGCTAATCTTAATCAACAATTACAACGTTCTTCTGCTCAGTTTACGCAAGTTGCTCAAAATGCAAGAAGTGCGGCAGGTGCAGCTCAACAAGCTGGAATGTCATTTGGTGAAATGTTATCTACAGCCATGACGAAGTTTCCGATCTGGATGATTTCAGCTACAGCTTTCTATGCTCCAATTAGAGCACTGGAAGATATGACTTCAAGATTAATTGAGATTGATTCATTAATGGTAAATATTCAACGTGTAATGGATATGCCTGATTTTAAATTTACTCAATTACTTGAAGATGCCGTTCAAGTTAGTGATGAGTTATCTTCTAAGTTAACGGATGTTTTATCCATTATGGGTGACTTTGGAAGAATGGGATTTAAGGAGAATGAGTTAATTGACATCTCATCTACTGCACAAGTACTCCAAAATATTTCAGATTTAGATGCAAATGCTGCAGTTGATACGCTTACTTCAGCAATGTTGAATTTTAATATTGCTGCTAAAGATTCAATCACAATTGCTGATCAACTTAACGAAATTGACAATAATTTCGCTGTCACAACCAAAGACCTATCAGACGGATTAAGAAAATCAGCATCAACCGCAAAAACATTCGGTGTTGAGATGTCAGATCTCGTTGGATATATAGCTGCAATCGGTTCTACTACTCGTGAAAGTGGAAATATCATCGGTAAATAATTGCCGTCTAATTAGGAAACTAATTAGGGAACATCTTGCTATAACAGGGGAAGCCTCTGGGGAGAGGTAATCCTGTGGGAAGAATATTTCATTCATCACTATGAATTAATGAGGTGATTCTAGTGACAAGAAGCAAATACAAATGTATTTTTAACTGCGGAACATGTAATAAGCAAATACTAAAAAATAAGTCCCAAACTCAAAAAATTACCAGAGGGATTGCTTTTTGCTCCTTAACTTGTCTTGGAAAGTACAATGGCAAAGAAAGAGTAAATAAAGTTAAAAAGAATTGTCAGGTATGTGATAAAGTGTATGAGGTTATTCCTGCACGTGCAGAAACAAGTGTAGTATGTTCTAAATCATGTCATGATAAATGGCAATCTATAAATCTAGTGGGAGAAAAGGCGAATCGTTATACAGGTGGTAATAGAGTTAAATTATGCTTATACTGCCAACAAGACTTTCGCTGCGAAAAACCATCTACTGTCAGAACAAGGAAGTTCTGCACAAAGGAATGTAAAAATAAATATTGGATTGAGCATACTCTACATAATCCTGAATTTTCAAAGGCTTGGTTTATAGGGAATACTAAATCCAGAAACCGCCAAAGAGAAGGAGGAGAAACATTACCTGAAAAATTAGTTAGGAATTGGCTTGAAGATAGAAATATAGAGTTCATTCAAGAACAAGGATTCTTCCAGAAATATTTCGCAGACTTTTTCATTCCAACAAATAATATAATTATAGAGGTAATGGGTGATTATTGGCATGGAAATCCTGAAATTTATGGTGATGGTAAAAAACTCCTCAATGAAGAGCAAATTAGTAGAATAAAAAAAGATAAAATGAAGAAAAAAGATTTTATTAAATATGGATATAAATATTATGAGATTTGGGAAACTGATATTTATAACGATATTGATAGTATGATGAATGAAATATTCCCCGCAACGACTACACGCAAGACATCCTAACGTTAAGTCGAGGATGATGATATAGTCTGAACTGCACAAATATTCCCTTGGTTTTTTAAAGTGCAGAGAGGAGGTCGCAAGTAATCAGACTTGCTAAAGAAGCACCTCCTCCGCCACTGCTTCTAGTGGTCAGTAACCTTATGGGTGAAAGTAACAGATTGAATGGTCTTAAAACGATCATGAGTAGAATAACAACCATGTCCGAAGCTGAGACAGCATTAAATGGAGTAAACATAGCCATTAAAGACATGGGTGGAAATGTAAGACCAGTAAGCAGTATCCTTGAAGAATTGGCTGGTAAATGGACAGGGTTGAATGATGAGCAGAGACAAAACTTAGGCGTGACATTGGCAGGAAGGTACCAACTATCAAGGTTCCTTGCCCTAATGAACAACTTCTCTATTGCTACTGAAGCAACATCAGTTGCAATGGATTCTCAAGGCTCAAGTATGCGAGAACAAGCAAAGTATGCTGATTCATTAGAAGGAAGAATTAACCGTTTAGATACTGCTTGGAATAAATTAACCCTATCTGCAGGTTCAGCAGTAATGACAGATGGATTAATAGCCATAGTTGAATCATTAAACGATTTAGCAACTATCTCATCTAAGGCAATCGATACATTTGGTTTGTTGTCGGGCGTGTTTGGGACGCTTGGGGTTGTCACTGTACTTTTAAGTTCTAAACTCAGAAATTTTGCAGCGTCTTTAATTTTAGGAACACAAGGAATGACTCGTGCACAACTTGCATCGGCTGGATTGACTGCTAGTATGACTAGATTAGGGATTGCAACAAATGGCGCAAAAGCCGCTTTAAGAGGATTGGTCGCAGCTACAGGTGTCGGTCTTGTCTTCGCTGGTATCGGTATTGCCATTGAAAAGTTAATTGGATTATATTCTGACGCTAGACAAAAACAGGAAGAATTTGAAGATTCTCAGAAAAAGAATATCGAAGCACTTACTTCTAATAAACAACGCACTGAAGAATTAATAGACTCCTATAAAAAATTATCTGCTCAAAGAAATGGTGACAATTGGAGCAATGATAAAGAAAAAGAATATCTTCAGATTCAACAGCAGCTTGGAGAAATTTTCCCTAACTTAATTGAGGAAATGGATGCCACTGGTCAATACCATATTAAGAATGCTGAAGAAATAGATAAAGAAGTTCAAGCAACTAAAGAATTACTAGAATTAAAAAGAGAAGAAATTAGACTAAACGCATTAAACACATTTGAAGAAAATATTGATGATCGAGAAGGTTTCTTAGGCTTAGAGAAAAAGGTTGAAGCCAAGAAAAAGCAACTTCAGGACATGGCTAAACATGATTTTAAACAATCATACGTTAATCAAGTTAAACAAGAGTTATTACAACTTGAAAACGAGTTAGCCCAATCGTCATTAAAAATAAATGATGAAGTTCTTAAAGTTGCTGAGGCATACAATAAATTAGATATTGATCCTACTATCAGTAAAAATATACAAAACTTTGTTAATTCCCTAGATCTGAGCGATATTGATGATCCTGCTAAGTTAGAAGCATATTCAATTGAAATAAGTAAGTTTGCAGATGCTATGCAACGTGCCTATGAATCAGGTGACAAATCGGGTTTTGAGAAAGCAAGAAACTCACTAACATCATATGCTCAGAAAATGGGAGCAACCAAAGTTGAAGCTGAATCATTGGATATTTCCTTTAAGAAAGTTAAAGAGGAAAATGACAGATTAGCCAATGCTACATATGCTGGTGCAGATGGTATGGGTGCATTGGAAACTTCAATGGATGGTGCAGGTGACAGTGCAGATAAACTCGCTAAATCCTATGACGATGCAATTTCCAACATTGAATCTTTAAATGGTATTATTAATGATTTAAATGAAAATCATGCAGTTTCAGCAGACACAATATCCACAATGATGGAGAAGTATCCTGAACTTCTAGCATACATTGATGATGAAGCTAAACTAAGAGAAGAAGTAAATAAGCTAATCAATGCTGAAAATGATATTGCTCTTGATGCTATATCAAAGAAACTTGAAGGAAATGAGCAATATTTCACCAAAATTAAAAAAGCAAATAATGATTTAGTTAATACTCTTGCCAAGGGTTACAACGTTGATTTAACGAATACAAAAACTCTTGCACAATTTAAAGCTTCAATTAATGCTAACTTGATTAAGAAATTAGGCTCTGATTGGGCTTCTTATTATGATGTTCAGACTCGTACATTTACTGAAGCTGGACGTAAAATGATGGAAACAATGTCCTATGCGGAGGCAGCTAACTCTCCTCAATTAAGGGCAATTTCAGAGTATGAAGCAAGCATGAAGAGTTTGACTGAATCATTAAGAAGCATAACTGCTGGTTCGGGTTTTGGTAATTTAGATAGCTCAGGAATAAAAGATGTTGCAAGCAGCACCTCAAAAGCATATGAAAACGCAACATACGTTTCAGATAAATTCAAGATAGCAATAGAGAATGTAAATTTTGAACTTGAAAAACAAAACCAATTACAATCAAAGTTTCCTAAGCATTCTAAGCAATATCAGAATTCAATCAAAAAAGAAATTGAATTAATGAAGCAAAAGAAAAAGCTTTTGGAAGATCAAGCACGTTCCTTGAACGGTCAAATTAGATCAGGAAACATTCAGCAAACGGGTATTATAAAAGGTTCAGGTGGTGGGTCATCCAGTTACTCAACTGGATCAGTAACAAACGTTTCGAATGTATCTGCTGCAGACTTGAATAAATACCTAAAAGGTAAACTCTCAGGAATGGGTAATGCTTTAATTGCTGCAGGTAAGGCTAATGGAATTGATCCTGCATTCTTAGCTGCAATTGCAATGCATGAAACTGGAAATGGTAGTTCCAATGCAATTAGAACTAAAAATAATGCATTTGGTATTATGAGTTCTAAAGGTGGACTGCGCTCCTTCTCATCTGTTGCAGAGAGCATTGAGTATACTGCAGATATGCTAAGAAGGCTCTATACTTCTAAAGGGTTGACATCAGTTGAGGCTATCCAAAAGAAATATGCTCCTGTTGGTGTTGCAAATGATCCAACTGGACTTAACAAGAACTGGGTCAATGGTGTAAATAAATTCTGGTCACAGTTCACAGGAACGGTTAATTCTGTAGGAGCTTCGGTTGCAAGTTCTGCCTCTAAAAGTGTTGCTGATTACTACCTAAAAAACTTCAGAGTAACTTCTAGCTTCAATGAAGACAGAGGTAGTTATAATCACAAAGGTTTAGACTTGGCAAACGGTAGACAAGGTGATCCAGTAAAGGCATTAAACAATGGTAAGGTTATTACTGCTGCATACAGTAAATCCGCAGGTTATTGGGTAGTTGTTCAACAAGACGATGGAACTGTTGCTAAATATATGCATATGCAAAAAGGACTCAATGTTAAGGCAGGTCAAAGAGTTTCTGCAGGACAACAACTTGGCAAAGTTGGAAACACTGGTCAATCCACTGGTGCGCATCTTCATCTTCAAATTGAGTCAGGTGGTAAACCTGTAGATCCTCAGACGTACATGCAACAATTGAGTGCAGTAACAAGTTCTTCCGTTGCAGATCAAATGCAGCTTATAGATCAAGCAAAATCAGAATTAATTGACCTGAAAATGGATGCCTTGGATATTGAGAATCAAATTGCTCAATTACAAATGGAGTTAATCAATTCTCAACTTGCACAATATGACTTGGTTGTTAGGCAGATTCAATCTCACTTAAAAATTTATCAAGCGAATCAGAATAAATATCTTGAAAGTCAAAGTGAATATTACAAGGGTAATTTGCAAAGTCAAATCAATCTGCTAACTAGCCAACGTAAAGTTTACCAAGATGAAATGAAATTTATTTCTGATCAAGTCAGACTTAATAAAGGTCTTACTGAAGCACAAAAGTCAGAATTAGAAGCAAAACTATTAGACGTTCGTGATGCTTTCTACGATGTTCATACTCAGGTAAATGCTTTAGAGTGGGAAAAGACTCTTGCTAGTTTAGCTAGATATGGTGATGAAGTAGAAAAATTGGATTATAAGCTTCAACTTTCTAAGCAGCAACAGGAATTATACAACAAAGCAAGTCGAGAATATATTGACCTACAAAATCATCAAAAACGCTATCATCATGAAAAAATTGTTGCAATGGAACGAGAAAAGGCAATGATTGATCAAGTTCGTGCTAGTCAGAATCTAGACGAACAACAAAAGAAGGAATTGAATGATAGGTATTTAGAATTAAAAGTTTCTATATTAGAAGCACAAGATGCTATGCAAGAATTAGCAAACGAAGCTTCTCAGTTGAAATTGGATAATGTTCTAAAGCAAATTGAAAAAGTTTCTGAGAAAATTAGCAAACAGTTAGATAAAATTGACGACAGTATTCATATGGCTGATCCTGAAGACGAAGAAGCAATTCTTCAATTGAATAGAGATCGGCTAGATGTGTTATTGAGTCAACGTAAAGCTATCCTTGAAAACATTGATAGCTTAAATGCAATTCGAAAAGAACTAGCAGGTAATGATGAAGCCTTACAACAAAATGCTGAGGAAATCCAAAAGTGGAAAGATTCATTATCCGATATTGATGTATCTATCTTTGACCAAAAAGAATCCATAGAAGAAATATATGAAAGTATTGCCGATTCATATATTGAAGCTATGAAAGAGGCATATGATGCCGAACGTGAAATTAAATTAAAGCAGCTTGACGATATACGCAAGAAAGAAGAAAAAGCTCATAATGACAAGATGAAGGAACTTGATGAGCAGAGTAAGGCAATAGATGAACAATATGACAAACAACTAAGAGCCTTAGATGATCAAGAAGCATCGGATGATTACGAAAAAGAATTAGGTAAGAAACAGACTGAAGCACAAAAACTTCAAGATAAAATTAATGCACTTGCTATGGATGATAGCGAGTGGGCTAAGAAAGAAAAATTAAGACTTGAAGAAGAGCTTGCCGAGCAATTGGAAGATATTGAAGAATTTAAAAATGATCGCGCGCTTGAATTAAGAAGACAGGCTTTGCAAGATGAGCGTGATGCTAAACAAGAGCAACTTGACAAAGAGCGTGAAATGGAAAATGACGCTTGGGAGAAGAGACAAGAAGAACTTGACAAGCAGCGTGAACAAATTGAGCAATTCTATGAAGATCTTTTAGAGGATGAGCGTGAGTGGGCTAAGATTCGGGAAGATATCATGAATGGTAATATTGACTACTACAAAGATAAACTTACTGAAATGGCTAAATATGTATCTGACAATGGTAAGATTCTTGGTGATAGTATATCTAAAAATATTGCTGATGCTCTAAATCGTGCGAAAGAGAATATTAGTGCAATATCTGAAAGTATTAAGAAGTTATTTCAAGATGTTGACAATACTACTTCAGGTCAAGACAAGTATGCAGAAGATAAAGAAAATGATCGTGATCAAGAGGAAGCAAACCAACCAGAAAAGAATAAAACGGGTAAGATAATCATCAAGAAACCTATTAAACTTTGGACTCGTAAGAACGGCAAGCTACAATATGTACGAGGACTAAACCCAGGTGAAGTTTATAGGGTATATGGATATGATGACAAATGGGGCGGTCAGTTTAACGTAGGTAAAAACCATTGGGTCACAAACATGCCTCATCATGTTCAGTTCCAGCAATTCAAATCGGGCGGTTACACGGGTAATGATGAAGGTCTTGCTATGCTCCATGAAAAGGAACTCGTTTTAAACAAGGAAGACACTAAGAACATGCTTGAAAGTGTTAAGTTGCTTAGGAGTATGGTTAAGATTCCTGATTTAACAAGTATTCTTGGAGGATTAAAACTTGCTACACCAGATTCACAAATTGTTTATAATCTTAACTTCAACATAGATACATTGACAGGTGATAAACAAGGTGGGAAAGTTGCTTTTGGAGAACTAGTAAAAGGATTAAAGAAAATAGGTAAATAATAATTTTGTAAGAGGGATGGCTTTTATTGCCATTCCTTTTTCATTTTGAAAATGATCGGAGTGAAAAAGAAATGGCAATCTACCAATATGAACACTTTCATTACGCAGGAATTGACTCTGAAGTAATGGGGGCATTAAATATACAAACAGATAGTGGGTTATTTGAAGAAACCACTATTTCAAATAGAAACATAAATGAAACACGAATAAGAGGAAGAGCAAAAAGTTATCTCCATAGCGTAGAGCAAGATCCATTGGAATTCCCCATAAATGTTTACTTTGAACACGGATACACAGATGAAGAATTTGAAGAGGCTATTCAATGGCTTAATCAAATGAGTTATCAACCTTTCTATGTAATGGGCACTGAGCAAATTAAAATTATTTATTGTATGCCTACTGGAGAAATTAAACATCTTCATAACGGAAACGGTGAAGGATACCTTTCTTTAACTATGAGATCAAATAGTCCATATTTATATTCACCTGTATTTGACACGGTTGAATATGATTTGAGAGATAATACATCAGCAGGTGTATCCATTTCAATTTATAATGGCGGTCATATTGAAACAAAACCATTTATAAATCTAATCACTACTGCTGAGGGAGATATCAGTATTGTTAACCAATCAAACAATAACTCTGAATTTAAGTTTACAGGACTTGCATCTAACGAAACCATAACAATTGACAACGAGAGTGAAGAAATTGAAACCGACATTCCTCATATGTACCGAATGAAGGACTTCAATTTAAATTTCCTTGATCTAGTAAAAGGTCATAATGATTTAATTGTTTATGGTAAATGTAAGATTCAATTCAAATATGAATATATTTATGTATCCTAGATAGGAGGTGAAGGTATGCTAGGGGCAATTAATTCAAATTTAAAGCCGAATGAAATAAAGCTGTACTTAGCAAAACCAAATATGAATAGGGATATTATTGCTTCACTTAAAGAGGCTAAAATCCCTTCCTTTAACCTTAAATTTTCTCATATCAGTGAGATTAATTTTGAGATTCCTTATGATATCCAAGTTAAAGATGAAATAATTAAAAATCCAAATATAGATAAAATTAGACCAAGATTTCTCATTAAGGCTGTTGAAGGCGATTATGAAGAGTGGTTTGTGATACGTCAAATTGAGGATAGTATGGATGATTCTGACTTCAAGAAAGTTACAATCTTTAGTCTTGGATATGAATTAAATGATAAAACAGTACGAGAGTTTAAAAGAGAAAGTGAAAATTTAGAGGACATCGGAAATGCCTTATTAAGTAATTCAATTTGGAGTATAGGTCATGTTGACGAATATTTCCTCACTAAATTTCGCACCTTTGAACACACTGGTACTGACTTGAATGGTATTTACGAACTAGCAAAAACTTTTGGAGCTTTGATTGAATGGGATACAGTAAACAGGAGAATTAATTTTTGGGAAGAAGAAAATATCGGAGAAGATAAAGGTCTTCGTATCAGTTATGGAAAATATCTTAAGTCTTTAAATAAAACTGAAGACGCAGATGAAATGGTTACACAGCTTGAAGTTTATGGTTCAGAGGGATTATCTCTACATACTGTAAATCCTACAGGTTCAGGATATATTGAAGACTTCTCATATTTCCTAGATGACTTTGATAGAGATGAAAATAGGAATGTAATTAGTCATAGTGCTTATATGGAAGACGACTTGTGTCATGCAATTATTGACTATAATAATAAAATTGAAGCAAGTAGAGATACATTCAGTAATTTACTTACTGATCTTAAATCGAAACAAGAAATGCTAACAACTATTCAAAATGAATATGATACTCTTGAAGCAGAATTAATCCGTATTCAGGATATTGTAGTCTCTCAACAAGCACTAGGAACGTATACAAGACAAAAATACTCACGTAAAGCAAACACTATACCTGAAACTTTCCCATGTAATATAGTTCCAAATAAAAGTTACGTTTTAATGGGAATTATCTCTTCAAAAACAGATTTAACATTTAAATTTAATGATGTTGTTAAAGATCTAAATGTTGGAGAATGGCAAGTAGTTGAAAAATTTACTGGTGGAGAAGAATATAAAATTGTCGTATCGGGTAAAGGTGCGGTAGATTGGGATTTCATTGGATTCCAAATTACACCTGAAGAAATGGAAACGGCAGACAATGAAGCAGACTTAATTAAGAAATATAACGAAGTAATTAAACAAGGAGAAGTTGATGCTAAGAAAGCTGAGGTAGATACTGCTCAAGCAGAAGTAGATGCAGTAATGAATTCAATTAGAGAGTTGCAAACTTCCCTTTCTCTAGAAACAAACTTTACTCCTGAGCAAATCATTGAAAGAAATCAATTTGAAATTACAAAAGAAGTAACTGATGACAATATTGTAGATGCTGAAGATTTATATGAATTCGGAATTAAACAGTTTAAAAAGCTAAGGAAGCCTAAGACTGTTTTAAATATGAATATTGTTAATTTCTTAAATGTTGTAGAATGCCATAAAGACTGGAAGAAATTAAAAACTGGCGACATTATTACTGTACACTACGAGAAGTTTGGAATAGATGCAAAGTTAAGGTTGCTAGAAGTAAATCGAAATGGCGAAGATGATACAGATATTGATATTGTCATTTCCGACATACTAGATATTAATAATGCCGATGATATTGTAAAAGATATTTTGTCAAATGCTATGTCCACTTCCACTACACTGCAAATGAACAAACATAAATATGACACAATTACGGATACAGGAAACTCGGTTGAAGAGTTAATTAATAATATTTGGGATGCTGCAGCAAGAGAATTAAAAGCAGGATTAAATAATTCAGTTGAAATTAATCGTAGAGGTATCACAATTACAAGTCCTGATGATCCTTTATTGGTACTTAGAGCAAATAATGGCATTCTTGCTGTGTCTGATGATGGTGGATTAACTTTTAAACATGCGATTACAGGCTCAGGAATCGTGGGAGAGCAAATCATCGGTAAAATTCTCATTGGTCAATTATTGACTCTTGAAAATGACAGTGGTAAATTCCTATTCAACAATGAAGGAGTCACAATTGAAAATGCTTCATTTAGACTTGTAAGCAATTCAGACTCAACTGATATTGATAACGGAATTAGAATATCACCAGAAGAAGGATTCACAGCCACTTCATCAGATGATTTAGTTAAGACAATTCTTAATGCAACTGAGGGAATCAAAATACAAGTAAAAGATATAGCATCTTCCGAATGGACAGATGTTTTTTATGTTGATTCAAACGGTAAATTAACTGCTAATGATTTAGTGGCAAAGAGATTAAAAATTATTACTGGTGATGAAAATCCAATCACATTAATTGATGCCGAGACAAAGACAATTGACTTTAGTGCTTTCACCACTATTCTTGGAACACTAGCCTTCGATGTAATGAAAGGCGGTCAAATTACTCTTGGTGGAGAAGGAAATGGAAATGGAAACCTCAAGATATTAAATGAATTTGGAGAGATTTCCGTAGACCTTGATGCTGAAAGAAGAGGATTTGATCAACTCTATGTTGCTAAGTTAGAATCGCCTTCAATTGTAACTTACTCTGCAGAAAACCTTGTTTTCTATGTGTCTGATAGAATTTTAACTGAGTATACAGGTTCAGTTGCTCCAGATGATGAAAATCATGGAACTAGTTGGTATGCCCCATTAGCAAGTATCACGGAGGCTCTAAGGAGAATACCTGCTTCTTATGATGGTAACTGTCAAATTTGGATAGCTGCAGATTCAGTTTTATATGAAGATATTGCTCTTAGGGGTTATACAGGTAAGGGTTCAATCACAATAGATGGTCAAAGGCAAAACTCCACTAAAATTGTTGGGAATCTTTCAGCAGGTGGAAATCTAATAAACATTAGGTTTAGAAATTTCACTATTAACGGAAGACCTAGCAGTTACTCTGTCGTATCATCATTTCAAAATAACTATGCGGTATTTGAGTATATTAATCTATACGGCAATAATTCAGAACGTGGTTTTGATATTCTGCAGAGTGGGTTTGGTCAAATAATAAACTGTGATGTACGTAATGTAACTCTAGGGATTTGTGCAAGATACGGATCAACTGCATGGATTGAGGATACTACTGGTCAAGCTTCACAGTATGGAGTCTATGCTCAAGGTGGATTTGCTGTTGGAACAGGTAAAGCACCATTAGGCTCTTCAGCCAACTCATCTGCTTCTCATGGTGGACAGATTCATGCTACATATACCTATCCTACAATAACTCCTCCTTCACCTCCTAGTCCTGTTGAGACAACAAAAAGATTTGGATCAACTACAGGGAATGCATGGAGAGATAATTTTGGTGGAAGTTGGTTGAACGGAAATACAGTTGTTCAGGGATATTATGGTGGATATGGAGTATATCGTGGATTATGGATATTCGGCTCTTCCCCTTCTTCAACAGTAACAGGTAAAACTATAAAGTCAATAAGAATTAAAGTTACAAGATTAAATAATGGAGGAAGTTCTGGAGCAGTAAATTGTTATTTTAGACCGCACAATTATACAAGTTTACCTGCTGGTCAACCTTCTTATCCGAGTATTCAAGCATATCCAGCTTCATTTAGATGGGGAGAATCTAAATGGGTTACTCTGCCAAGTAGCTTTTATGCAGGATTCCAAAATGGAACTTACAAGGGTATTGGAATATATGTTGATTCAACTTCATCAAGCAATTATGCAAAGTTTAGTATCTCAGCTACTTTGGAAATTACTTATGCGTAGGAGAGATTAAACCTATGAAAATATTATTATATGATGCAAACAAAACAGTTATTGATGTAATTGACAATGTACAAAAGCCATATGTAGAAGATGACAATATCTTTTGGGTAGAGGGATCTCTTTTAGGAGTAAAAGTACAATATTCAATTGTCGATGACACAGTTGAAGTAATTAAGGGTGATACAATGACAGAGGAAATTATCAATTCAGATAAAAAATCAGAATGTATCAGCGAAAAAGATAGGCTAACGCAAGAAAATGCAGAACTTAGATCAAGATTAGAGATAGCAGAATTGGCTATTATTTCATTAATGGACTCTATGCCAATGTAAATTAAGGAGGAATAATAATAATGTATCAATTTATTTTAAATATGTGGGTGTTCGGAAATTTATCAGAGCAGCAAGTGAACAGTTATGTCGCTAAGAAATTTATTACACAGGAACAAGCTGAACAGATTTTAGCTACACCGCAAGAGCAAATAATTTAACAATTGCCACTAAGGAGTTGAGATAATGGCATTAAAGAATGAATATTACCTCATATTGGATTTCAAGAGAGCGACTTCTACTCAAGTTCCAGTTTTTGTTCAAAACGATTCTGCGAAACTGGTGTTTTCTATATACGATGAAGGGAAACCATATGATTTAACAAATATTAATACTGTACATGTTCTTTTAACAAGACCTGATGGATTAGTTGTCTCAGGTCTTGCTTCTGTTTTAGACGGAAAAATTGTATATAACTTTGGTTCAACTGAAATGCAAATTACTGGAGATTTAAGTGTTACTCTCCAGTTCCATGATAGTGATGGAGATAGAATATCTACCAGACCTTTTAAAGTGAAAATATTAATAGACAGTGAGAAAGATGTAGATACCTCTAAGGATATGACACTGATTCAGCAGTTATTTGTTGAAGTTGATCAAGTTAAAAATGACGCTATCTCTGCAGGCGATTACGCTAGAGAGCAGGGAGATAACTTAGGACATAAAGGAGAATACAATCCAACCAAAGCCTATAAAAGTGGGAACGTTGTTACATATGGTGGAATAAATTACATTTGTATTCTAAATGCTGCGGCTGGCATTACTCCATTAAATGGTACATATTGGACTACTATTTCACCACAGGCAACAATGAACAAAAGAACATGGACTGCCACTGAAGGTCAAAAAGTATTCACTATCACAAATGGGAATTATGTTGTTGGAGAGAGCAATATTGAGGTTTGGGTTGGTGGGGTTCCACAGGTAAGTGGTCAAGGATATGTTGAGACAAACTCAACTACTATCACATTATCTGAAGGTGTTCCAGCAGGCACAGTTGTATTTGCTAAGTGGTATGAAGGAACAATAAGTATCACTAAAAAACACAATTCCGTTCATGAAATTGGTGGACAGGACGAGTTAGATGTAACAAAGCTTAAAAATTATAATATTCTTAAAGATCATGTAACTGATATTGCAATAAACGTAAGAAGTTTCGGGGCAAGAGGAGATGGTATTGCGAATGATACAATAGCATTCCAAGCGGCTCACGATTTTATTTTGTCGAAGGGCGGTGGAGTAGTTCTTATTCCTCCCGGTACTTACAGAGTGCAAGGTGTTGTTTTTGACCCTTGCGTGTATTGGCAAGGGGCAGGAGCAGGGGCAACTGTCATTAAACCGCCTACAAATGCTGTTAACGGGTTGGCAATCTTTCAAATAAGCCAAGTTGCAACAGTTGAGTTTGGTGGATTTAAAGGGATGTCTATTATAGGGAATGGGGGCAGTTTAAACTATCAGCCTGATGGGAAAGCGACAGTGAATGGTATTGATTTTGGAGCAATAGGCGAAAATTGGGTACAACAATTTTTTATTCAAGATTGCTATTTTGCTTATTTAAATATTGCAGTCCGATTAAACAATCATGTTCGTTATGTTCCTGTTCATGGGAATCGCTTTTGGTACAACAATGTTGGTATGTGGGTACAAAACGAGCATCCTAACTTTGGCGTTAACGATTTCCGATATAACGACATTGGTTTAGATGGCACTTTACTGGATGTAGATTTTCATGGTACAAAGTTCAATTACAATCGAATTGGTATTAATGGTACTGTGGAGCGATGCGGATTTAATGGATGTATGTTTTGGCAAAATAAACAGCTTGGATTGACACTTCAAACTCAAAATCGTGTAGTAGGCTGTCTATTTCGTGGGGGAGATTCTTTCTTCGGTACTACTGGAGCTAGTTTAATTAAAATCAACGGCAGGCAAGCCATAATCCAAAGTAATCAATTTTACGGTGAGCATAGCGGAGCGGCTATATTAATGAACGGAACTAGCCTTCAAAACGGTCATTTAATAGATAATAACGTGGTACTTCTCGATAAAGGTCACTTCATCGATAAAACTGGAAATGGGGATATTCAAGCATTTAAACTTACGAATAATCACATAACAGTAAAAAGTATCGGAGATAACTTGGGTGGAATGATTGTTAGAGTCCCTTCCACAGCAACAGGTGGATGGCAACACGCAAGATATTCAAATAATGATATTCGAGTTGAAACGGCACAAAATCATCCATTGTTAGATATTCAAAAAGTAGGATCGGGACATACCACAACCGATAACACAGTATTAGCCCAAGCAGTCGCAACGAAGGGCTTCTACTTTGCAGACAGTACAGGGGCGATCATTACTGGTAATAGGTTTAGAACATCATCAACAGGTAGTTTTATCGGTAAGACAATTGAACTGGCAGGATTTACTACAAATGCAATAATAAAGGATAATCATGGTTTTAAAACAGAATCAGATGGGATAGGTACTATATTAAATGGTACAACCTTTATTGATATTGCACACGGATTAGATGTAACGCCTGCAGCAAGAAATATTTCTGTAGTGTCTATTGACGGTATGGGGGCAGCGTATAAATTTTGGATTAATAATGTAACTAGCACATCGTTCAGAATTAATGTGAATGCTGATCCAAATATCAATGCTCAATTTGCTTGGCATATAGTAAGTCCATTTGGATCATAAGTAGGAAGAAACTGCTCAACAAAGAGGGATCAGCTTTCCTCTATCTTCTATTTAAGTTTGTGAATTCTGATTAATAAACCTTGATATTAAGTGGTTTAAATAATTCATTTTTTACAAACCTTTTTAATATATAGAGGAATCACGTAAAGGAAGTGATTTAATGGCTTTAACAAAAATACAAAAGCAAATGTTAGATTCAAGCGTACAAAATGAGTTAAATCAGATACCACAAATTAATGCGCAGTTGGCTGATATACCATCAATTCTCCCTCAATTCGGTGGTAGAATTAACGAAAAAATAATTACACGAATATCAGCAACTGAATACAATATACTTTCTCCTAAGCAAACGGGCGCAGGATATGTAACACTGCGTTTTCGAGATGATCAGGCCGTATCGGGAAGTGGAGATGCTGGAAAGCCCGGAGAATTAATGCGTCTAACTACTGTTTGGGAATGTGACAAAGTTTATCTGAGTAAACGAGCTTACAAAAGTGCGAGTGCTAATATTAGAGAAAGCACAGCCATATTTAACGGAATGACCAATAAGTTTTGGGTTAATGATAGTGGATCTACTTTAGCAGGAGATTTTATAGAGTTTGAAGTAACAGTTGAAAAAAGTGATCTTACAAGCGTTATTTCTTTTATTAAATCTTCCCAATCTGATAGTGCTGCAAATATATTTGTAGATAATGTTCAAGTTGCTACACTAAATTTATATATAGCAAGTGGTAACGAATTGTTTGATCATAAGATAACTTTTGCATCTGAAGGTATTCATACCATAAAAGTTGTTTCCTCTGCAAATGCTAAGAAGTTCAATGTTATCGGTGTAAATACCACGGAACTAAAAAACAAGGTAGAAGGCAGAGAATATGATTATTTCCGTTTTCGACAAACTACAACCCATTACATTGAAAATCCAGGTGCAAATGATTACGCCATGAGGGATGAGGATGATTATAAATTAACTGGTTCTTATCACGGTGGGGAAACACGCATAAGTCTTAAATGGGCATGTGATAATGTTGAAACCAATTTGAATATCGGTGAGTTTAAATCTGCTAAGAAGATCATTCTTATTCAAGAAACTAATCTTCGTAATAAACTAACTTCTGAAACAATTACAGATTTAACATATGACGGTACTTATTCATTCACTGCTCGACTTTTCGGCAGCATGAACATATCTACCCTTTACATAAATATGACTTGTACGAATAGAGCTTTTAATGAATTGGTTTTCCCAAAGCGTTGGTCTGTTCCGACAACGCCTAATACGATTGATTACGATATTCCAAGAGCGCAGGAAGTGGTACAAAGAAACCCAGTGACAGGACAAACATTAACAACCCTTTTGACAATTCTTACTACTAATCTTGCTAGATCCAAAACTTTTATAAGGCAAGCAGAAGGAAGTACACCTTACAATAAGTTATATCATGCTTATGTTTCTGATGTACCTTTAACTTTAACGGATGTCACTTTTAGGAATATAAAAATATTTGATTAAAAACACCATTAACATGCAGGTGTATTTTTAATGTCTAAATGTAGTATTGGATGAAAATATGTAATAGTTAAATCTCTATAAAAGATGTCTTTTATACGAAACAGTCAAACAAAAACAAGAGAATGAAAGAGTAAATAGAAGGAAATAAAAGTTCTGACAATTGAACAAAAGGAAAAGGACTGCAACGGTTGAGGAAGCAGTCCTTTTTGTCATGGCAGTATGTACCACACTCTGATTATAACATGGGGGTGGTGAAATGTAAATAATTAAATAAATTTTAGGAGCGTTGATTTAAGATGCCAGAATTCAAAATTGCTGAGAGTATTGTTTCATCAGAGTATACATTTGCTTTACTGTTCATCATTGTATTGTACGTATTTTACAAATGGATCAATAAAAATTATGACGAACATAAGGCAGACTCAAAAGAACGTGAAAATAAATTAATGGTTCATTTAGAAAAGTCAAACGAAACTCAAGAAAGAACCTCTAGAACACTTGAAAAAATTGAGGGAAGTCTACATTCATTAGAAAAACGTATGGATGACGGATTTAATGATGTATGGGAAAAAATTGAGAAATTCGATAAATAAATAATTATAAGAGGTGAATTACAATGCCGTTATTAAAAAATGATGTTGGACATGGAAGGAATACATACCCTCCAAGTAAAGGCGTTCCTACTATGGCTGAATTTGAGTTCAATAGTGCAGTTGGTAAAGAAACAAAAATACTTCTTCAAGGAAAAGTTCCCACTTATGAAGCGCAGCCTTTCGATGGTTTAGACGTTCCATTAGCAAAAAGAACAAATTTATACAATGCGCAATATGCAAAACACAGAGATGCTATTGGTATTTCAAATCATGCTAATGCAAATGGAAAGTCTTCTGTGCGAGGTTTCGGTGTATTTTATTGGCACACTAGCAAGGAAGCTAAGAAGTTAGCAGAAATCATCTTAGATGAATATAAAAAAGAATTTCCTGATCGTGAGAAATATCCTATATGGGGTTCAGGATTATTTCCATCCGTTCCAAAGACATGGACTGATTTACATATGTGTCGGGAAACTCATGCTAATTTTGTTCTTGTTGAATGGGAATTCATGACAAATCCTGATGCTCTAAAATTACTTAAGTCTAGTGATTATAGAAAACGCTGCGCTCTAGTTAACGCAAAGTCTGTGTGCCGTTGGTATGGAATTAAGTTTGAAATTGAAGATAAGCAAGAAAGCAAACAAGAATCTAAACCTAATCCTGAACAGAAACCAAAGGAGGAATATGTTATGAGTGACAAAGTTAAAAAACTTGTAAACTTGAAAATTACTGACGGACAAAATCCTACAAAGTCTGTGAATAACGCTTATGTATGGGATATTGTAAGTGAAGTTATTCGTGTGGTGTATACAGACATAAATAAAGTTGAAGATGACTACCAAAAACAAATTGATGAACTAAAGAAACAAGTTGAAGAGCTTAAAAACAAATAATCAAATAAGGAGTGAAAGAGTATGGAAGTAATATTAGATGCTTTAACTCAATATGGAATTGAATTAGTCGTTATCATTCTTGGAACATTGCTATCTGTTGCAGTAAATAAAGTAAAATCTTATTTCAACACACTCAGGAAGAAAGATGAACTGGGGATTATTGATATGATCACTGATTTAGCAGCAGAATATACAGAGCAAGAATTAAAAGGTGCTAAGGGTATAGCTAAACGGGATTTCGCAGTAGATAAGGCTATTGCCATTCTAAAGCAAAAAGGAATCAAAGTTAGCAGGGATGAAGTAATTGCTGGAATAGAAAATGGCGTAGGAAAACTGAAAAATAAATAATTAAAGTTGATTGGAGAGGATTAATCCTCTCCTTTTCAAACTGGAAGTGATGATAATTCTAGCTGTATGTTATTTCTACCCTATAAGAGCAATAAATATACAAAAATCTACAATAAAAGGTGAATTTTATCGTAAAAAGTATGTGAAATGAAACTTAGAAACCTTGATCCATAAGGCTTTGAAAATTGAAAATTTCACATACTTTTTTTATTTTTAACCGTCCTAACTAAATTTCAAAAATCCTACCATATCAATACTTAATCCTCCCTCCTATCATTTCATTAAAAATACCTCAACCGTCCTAAATTTAAAATTGTATAAAATTTCCTTTAAGAAGTATTGGCTCACTTCTATCATTAAAATGTATTTCCATAAGCAACTTATCTTCTACTAAAATATACTCCAACACATCTCTAATTTCCTCATCAGATAATTCTTTTTGAAATCTTCTATTAATCAAGCCTCTAATAAAATCTTCACTTATTACAGTTCTTTCTGAGCAGCCGTTGTTGTTACTGTATCCCCCACAAATAAATTTCACCTTGCCTGATTCTATAATTTTCTTATATCGTTTTTTACATTTGGAGCAAATAATCTTTGATTTGTATGGATTCATTACTGTGACACCTCTCAAACCCTATTATAACAAGGTTTGTTAGGACTAGCTATTTTGTGTGTAACTATTCATCTCTGTCTTCCCAGAAGAAACCGCATTTTTTGTAAAGAGGGACAGCTTTCACATTTCCTGGCCATGTATACAAGTCAAGGCGCGGCCAGCCCAATTCGATTGTTTTTTGCAGTGCTTTCAGCACAAGCATTTTTCCTATTTTCCGTCCATGGTAATCTGGCCTTACATTTAGAAGAGGGATATATAGTGAACCCGTATCCTCCTTATATTCCGATAACCCGCAATAGCCTACTACCTCTTCTCCGTCCAAGGCTAAGAATAAAGTAATATTGCCATTATTCCCTTCCTTCGTTTTCACTTGTTCTTCAGTCATTACACTGGTATCTCCGCCCCAGCTGTCTCTGCTCAAGTTCCACATTTTTGCGATTCCAGCAGCAAATCCCTCATGATACTCTGCAATGATTATTTTATCTGTACTTTGAATCATTCCTTTGTCCTCCTGACTAGGTTACGACTTGTCTACCCTTCTCAATTTCTTTTCGCGCAATGATTTCCTTAATCATTTGCCTCTCCTCCTTTTGGTATTATTCGGAATGTTTTTCCATCCCTTCTTAATCGTATTATCAGAGCTATGGATTGTAAATATAATTTTAAATTTTCCGTATAAACCCTATACAAAAAACGCCTTGCTTATCTCGAGCAAGGCGCATTCGTGTTAAATTTGAATTTTTCTTAAAGCTTTAATGGAAGCAGCCATATAAGTGATCATCTCATTGAGATCATCTATTTGCTCTTCATGAACAAGCCGTTTAAAAGAAATGACGGTTTCTGTTTCGGCCGGAGCCTTCATATTTTCCACGTTGTATTTCACGGTTTGTTCGATCTTCCGTCCGCTGCCCCAAATTTGCCGCAGAACTTCACGGATTTCCTGAAATACTTGGGGATCTTTTTGATGTTTAATTGTAAAATTCACAGAGATCCGGCAGCCAGCCAGCTTTTCAGATTGTACCTTAGGCAAAAGCTCAGCTGCAAGATTATCAAGTCCCGCTTCCATTGTAAAGGTACAGAAAATCTCCGCCAAACCTTCTGCATTATCTGTGAAAGTGATGTCATACCTGCGGCTCATTTTAGCCGAGTTTATGATATCATTTCGGTCAACAATCCTTATTTCCCCGTCCAGATCCCGGTCATAGAATCCACCTTCCATTACAACCTTCATATTTTCAAAGGCCGTTGGATCAAACATGGGCACCACCCCTAAAATAGTCCAACTGCATTTCCTTCTTCATCTACATCCATGTTCATGGCTGCAGGGGTTTTAGGCAATCCAGGCATAGTCATTACATCGCCGGTGAGTGCTACAATGAATCCGGCACCAATGGATGGCTTCAGTTCACGTATTGTAATGGTAAAATCTGATGGCCTTCCCAGCTTTGAAGGATCATCGGATAATGAATATTGTGTTTTAGCCATACAAACCGGCAAGACACCCCAGCCAAAGCTTTCAAAGTCTTTTATCTGCTTTTTGGCTTTTGTTGAGTACTCAACTTTAGTTGCGCCATAAACCGTCTGGGCTACCGTTAGAATTTTTTCTTCAAGAGGCAAAGATAAGTCATATAGATGGCTGAACTTGGCTGCTTTTTCATCCAAAATTCCCAGCAGCTTTTGGGCCAGCTCAAGTCCGCCCTGCCCTCCTTTTTCCCAAACCTCTGTCAGTGCCACAGGTATGCCGGCCCCGCTGCAAAGATCTGTAAGGGTCGCAATTTCATTCTCGCTATCGGAAATAAACCGGTTAATGGCCACTACATACGGAAGACCAAAGCATTCAATTGTTTCAATATGCTTTTTTAAATTAGCGAAGCCTCTAGTGAGTGCCTCTGTATCTTCCTTGCCCAATTCAGGTTTTGATAATCCGCCATGCATTTTCAAAGCACGAATAGTAGCAACAATTACCACTGCTTCAGGATCGATGCCTTCCGTTCTGGCTTTAATATTCAAAAACTTTTCAGCACCAAGGTCCGCGCCAAAACCAGCTTCTGTCACTACATAGTCAGCCAGCTTGGATGCAGCGGCAGTTGCAATCACACTGTTGCAGCCATGAGCAATATTGGCAAACGGACCGCCATGAACTAATGCTGGTGTATGTTCAATTGTCTGCACCAGATTCGGTTTGACTGCTTCTTTAAGAAGCAAAGTAAGAGCACCTTCCACTCCAAGATCGGCCACTGTTACCGGCTGTTTATCATAATTGTAGGCAATAACCATTTTCCCTAGTCTTTCCTTCAAGTTCTGAAGGTCAGATGCAAGGCATAAAACTGCCATAATTTCTGAAGCCACGGTGATATCGAAGCCATCCTCCCTCGGAACACCTTGTACAGGTCCTCCAAGGCCGATCACGATTTTTCTTAATGCACGGTCGTTTAAATCCAGAGCTCGCTTCCACACAATTCTTCTCTGATCGATATTTAACAGATTCCCCTGCTGGAGGTGATTATCAATCAGGGCTGCCAACGCATTATTGGCTGTAGTGATTGCGTGAAGATCACCGGTAAAATGCAGGTTGATATCTTCCATCGGCAGAACCTGCGAATATCCTCCGCCTGTTGCTCCTCCCTTAATCCCCATTGTTGGCCCCAGAGATGGCTCCCTCATTGCAACCATAGCCTTTTTGCCAAGTCTGTTAAAAGCATCGGCAAGACCTACTGTTACTGTGGATTTCCCTTCTCCTGCAGGTGTCGGATTAATGGAAGTGACAAGGATTATTTTACCGCTTTCTTTCGTACTTAATTTCTTTAATGTTTCTGCGGATAATTTTGCTTTATACTTTCCAAAAAGCTCCAGATCATCCTCTATAAGTCCAATTTTTTCAGCAATCTCCGTAATGGGCTTCATTTCGGATGCCTGAGCAATTTCAATGTCTGATTTCACAATCGGTTTCACATTCATTTTTATCCCCCTAGAATCCATTATGTATAGGTTCCTTACAGCTATATTGTACCATCCCTGAAACAAATTATTGTCAATTACTTTTGATATTTTCGCATTTTCACACACTGAAGCATTGATACAATTTTGAATCGTCATTATAATAAGTTTAATTGAATTTTTGCACAGGGAGATGATCACTTGCCAATAAAAATTCCTAAGCTGCTTCCTGCAAGGGAAATCTTAGAGGAAGAAAATATATTTATCATGGATGAGGACCGTGCCAAACAACAGGATATTCGCCCATTAAATATCCTCATCCTGAATTTGATGCCCGAAAAAGAAAAAACCGAAGCACACCTTTTAAGACTTCTTGGAAATACGCCTTTACAGGTAAACATCTCTTTTTTAAAAACTGCCACACATCAGTCAAAAAACACCAGTCCAATGCATCTCGAACAATTTTATACTACGTTTGAACAAGTCCGGAACCGTAAATTTGACGGGATGATTATAACAGGGGCTCCCGTAGAGCTTCTGGATTTTGTAGAGGTGGACTATTGGGAGGAACTTACCGGCATAATGGATTGGACGAAAACGAATGTTACCTCTACCCTCCATATTTGCTGGGGAGCACAGGCAGCATTATTTTATCACTTTGGGATTGGAAAGTACGAACTGCCAGAAAAATGCTCCGGTGTTTACCTGCATGAAGTCCATAACAGAAGCGAAAAATTGCTGAGAGGATTCGACGATATTTATTTTGCTCCGCATTCGCGCCATACTGATGTTTACATAGAGCAATTGCTGAAACACCCGGAAGTCAAGCTTCTGTCATCATCTGAAGAGGCCGGCCCTTTCATCATGAGTGCGAATGGCGGCAGACAAATCATGGTAACTGGACATCTGGAATATGAAGCAGGCACACTTGCAGAAGAATACACAAGAGATAGAGGCAGGGGTCTGCAGGTTCCAGTGCCGAAACATTACTTCCCAAATAATGACCCTGGCAGAAAACCGCATAATAAATGGAGGTCACACGCCCATTTAATGTTTTCTAATTGGCTGAATTACTATGTTTACCAGGAGACTCCTTACGAGTGGGATTAATAGTGCAGTGAACGGATAACTTAATATGCATCAAAAAGCATGAAAAAAGCCGGTTATATCAGAGGGTTTCCCCTCTCAAAACCGGTTTTTTACTTAAAATAAGAAAGTATAAAATTTTGAACTTCGATTACTGTCTAGCTCCAGCGCCTTTCCTTATGATTGCTGAGCATAATACACTTCTTCAAATGGCTGAACTACTACAAAACCGTTACCTGAAAACTTCATTTGGACCGACTCTCCGCTACCTCTTCCAAGGAAGGTTTTAAAAGAGATATCTGTTACAAATTCCGGCTGCAGTGTCCCTGACCATGCAACTGTCGCATTCGGATCGGTATATACCGGATTATCTGGAGTAACCAAAAGTGTCAGCGGCTCATAGTGAGAAGTAATAGCCACCATCCCTGTCCCTTCTAAACGGACATTGAACAAACCTCCTGCAAGCATGCCTGCCATCCTCTTCATTAACTTAATGTCCCAGCTTATGGAAGGCTCGAATGCAAGCAGATCATTCCCATTTACAAAGATGGCATCTCCATCGAGTTTCAGGATTGAAATCTTCTTTCCCTGGTCTGCAAGATACAGCTTTCCATTGCCTGTAGCTTTCATTAAAGCTGTGCTTTCACCAGTGAGTGCCTTTTTGAACATTTTGCCTAAGCCATGCTCGAGAATCCCTTCGCGCTCAAACTTGATTTGGCCGCGGTAGGAGACCATGCCGCCTGCTTTTGCCCAAACCTGGCTGGTTAAATTAATTTCGAGCATCCTTAGTGTTTCGAGTTCAAATAAGCCTTCCCCTTTATCCTGCTGTTTTGTCTGATTTACAAACTCTTCAATTGAGTATCTGCTCATTCTATTCCCATCCCTTCATTTTTTCTGTTTTCAAGCATAAAGATCCACATAAAAGACAATGATTGCTTTAGCTCATCCGTCAGTGAGCCTTTTGAAAGCTTCTCTGACGCTTTTTTATAAACACCGAGTTCATCAAGCTTTGACCATCCGCTTTCTTTTGCAAGCTGTTCAAATTCCCACGGCATCATGGTATTGCAGATAACTTTTTCTTTATAAAGCCTGCGGTAGCTGTTAGCCCGCGGTGCAGCTGTTGGGCCAAGAATCCCTATACACGCCCTTCCGCCCGGCTTAACAGTTCGCTGCATTTCTTTTAATACATCCAGCGGGCTTTCTGTCCATTCCAGTGAATTGATGGCAAGAATCGCATCTATTGCATTCTCTTCTAGCGAAAGATCCGAAATGTCTTCTTTCTTAAACACTGCACCAGTATTTGTATTTAACTTCTCTGCTTTATGTATCATTTCTTCAGAAACATCAATTCCAATAACCTTATAGCCAGCCGAAGCAAGCTTATATGAACCATACCCATCTCCGCACCCAAGGTCACATACGGCAGAACCCTTTTTGACATGCTTTTCAAAAAAGGAGATGATATCCTTTCTGCTTCCTTCCTCCCACATTGTCCTGCTTTTTGCATTCCATGATTCAGAGTTTTTATCCCATAGCTTCTCTGCTTCTGCAGACCAGTTAAAAGTGTTCATCCTATCCCTCCGTGTATACATACGTTTGTTATATTAAAAAGTTTCAATATTTTAAATTCGCTAAGATGATTAAAAACACCTCTGATTATAAAATCATTAAACCGTCAACAATATTGATAGAAAATGAGTGAAGGAGAGTATTGAATGAACGGCGAACAGCTTACAGCAGTCTACAGAAACAACAATGGTGAGATTATTTCATTCCAGACTTCCGGAGGACGGATCATTTCTTATCGGAAAGCACTATTGGAGACTGAAGAAGGCTTGATTGAGGGTATTCAAATTTATGAAGACGAAGATGGTTCTATGAGCCTTCATCCTTCCTGGGCCTCTTCCTTCGATGAGTTTCCAAGCTTGTATTAAGTGTTTCTATGTACATGAAAAAACCTGACGCATAGCAGTCAGGTTTTTACTGTTCTTCTTCATTTTTACGCTGGATTTCCCTCAGCTCTTCAATGCGGCTTTCATCTTCTTCAAAAAACTGAACCAAGTCGCCAACCCGGTCGATAGCATCCCAGCTCAGGTGATGTTCAATGCCTTCCACATCTTCATAAATATTTTCTTCTTTGACTCCCATCATACGCAGGAGCTGTTCAAGAAGTTCATGCCGATATACAAGTCTCTTACCGATTTTTTTCCCTTTTGGCGTTAAAATAAGCCCCCTGTATTTTTCATAAACAAGATACTCATCCTTATCAAGCTTCTGAACCATTTTCGTCACAGAAGAAGGATGTACAGAGAGAGCCTCGGCAATATCAGAAACTCTGGCATATCCTTTGTCTTCGATTAACATATATATTTGTTCAATGTAATCTTCCATACTTGGTGTTGGCATTACGCAACCTCCTGCCATTTAGAAAAGCGCAAGCGCCTTGCCCACCCCCGACAAGCACAAGACGAGCCTCCCAGAAAGGCGTTCTTTGCCTTTTTGATTGCTCGAAATGTGGAGGCGACTGCCCAGGGACGACAGGCATAAGACGGTTCCTGTAAGAAGGCGTTCTTCCTTCTGAATGTTACGGCTTAGACCTGAGAGTCCCTAGGAGGCGAAACAAGACAAGCTTGTAACCTCGAGGGGGTAGGCGCTGGAGCTAGACAGTTCTCAAAATTCAAAGATATAAATTCTGAAATTATTATAAAAGCGCAGAGCGCATGTTCACTTTATATCTTTCATAAATAAATATAAGACTTTAACGATTTTACTACAGTTGGAAAATTGAGACAAGGAAAGATGCTGCAGCAGGCAAAATTAGGTCTTTTGCGGGAAGAGAAATTTGACTCTGTTCTCCTGTCGGTCCCAGGTTAATTTAGCTGAAAATGTTTTATCCTTCCCTCTGCTTGTAAAACCTTCAACTAATTCTGTTTCTCCATCCTTTAATAGCTGTTTGAGCAGTTTTTGAGTCATCGTCTTGCCCATAATGCTTTTGGAAATAGTGAAAGTGCATTTCGTCTTATTATAATGGGAGCAGCCATAGAAGCTTCCCTTATCAACAACTTTCCCATCACACAGCATGCATCTGCCCAGATTGGCAGCCCTTTTTTGCTTGAATTTCCCAGGTGTAAATCCCTCTTTATCTTCTTCAGAAAATGTCCACTTTCCTGCATGTTCAATAGATGCAGAAATCAAATGGCCAACCATTTTATTCGTTTGCTCCATGAATTGTTTTGGAGATGCCTGACCATCCGAAATATCCTTCAACCGCTGTTCCCATTTGGCCGTCATTTCTGGAGAAGCCAGTATTTCTGTGCCTATCGCTTCTATCAGGATTTTTGCTTTTGAGTTTGCATATACAAGATTCTTCTTTATATCAATGTATTTGCGCTCCTTCAGCATTGTGATGATTCCCGCCCTTGTGGCTTCCGTTCCCAGGCCTTCTGTCTTCATCAGGACCTTCTCAAGTTCCTTGTCTTCGATTTGCTTCCCGGCTGTTTTCATCAGTGTAATCAGCTGGCCTTCTGTATACCTTTTTGGCGGCTGGGTTTTGCTTTCTTTAACATCCGCCTTTAACACTGTGCCTTGATCACCCGCCTGCAATAAAGGGAGAATCGGTTCCTTTTCCTTCTCCTGCTGCGGAATCACTTTTCTCCAGCCTTCTTCAAGCTGTACTTTTCCCTTGGATAAGAACAATGCTCTTCCATCAACAAGGGTCTTAATAGTTGTATATTCTGTTACAGCTTTTCCATAATGTGCAGCTATTAAGCTCCTTACGATCAGGTCATAGAGAATTTTTTCATCCGAAGATAATCTTTCCAGGTCTGGCACCTGTTCAGTCGGAATAATGGCATAGTGATCAGTTACCTTTTTATCATTCACATACCGTTTATTCTGCATAATCGAGCTGAAAGGCAGAGGAAAAAACTCCTTATACTCATCTTTTGCTTCCATTTTCCTAAGGATCTCGGGAAACATTTCCGCTTCTCCTTCTGTTACATGCCTGGAATCAGAACGAGGATAAGATACGATTCCTTTTTGATAAAGCTTCTGTAAAACATCCAGTGTTTTTTTAGGCGGGAATTTGAATCTGCGGTTGGCTTCTGCCTGCAGTGCAGAAAGGTTATAAAGCATCGGCGGCAGGAATTCTTTTTTTTCGGCCTGCACATCTTCTACTTGTGCATCTTTGTCCCTGCAGAATGCCGCAATCTTTTCGGCAAGCTCTTTCGTCTTAATTCTTGTTTCCCCATCTTTTTCCCACTTGCCGGTATATTTTTTTCCGTCCACTTTAAACTGTGCAGTAACCTCCCAGAAAGGTTCAGATACAAAATTCTGAATTTCCTGTTCTCTTTTTACGATTAAAGCTAATGTTGGGGTCTGAACCCTTCCTACTGAAAAAACATCCGAAAAACCTTTCTGCTGCAGAAGAAGACTGTATAATCGCGAAGCATTCATGCCAACGATCCAGTCTGCACATGCTCTCGTATAGGCTTCATAATATAAATTTCTCGTGTCACTTTCATTCAGGAGGGCAAGAAACCCTTCCTTTATGGCTTTAGGAGTCAAGGAAGAAATCCATAGCCTTTTCATGGGCACTCTTGATCCGGTAAGCCTTAAAATATTCCGGATGATAAGCTCGCCTTCTCTCCCAGCATCACCTGCATGGATAATTTCTGTTAAGTTAGGATCAGAAGCAAGCTGTTTGATTATATTAAATTGTTTTGCTTTATCCTTTGTTACTTCATATTGGAATTGCTCCGGGATTATGGGCAGTGAATCCAGTGACCATTTTTTCCAATCCCTATTGTATTTTTCAGGGGCAGACAGCTGGCATAGATGCCCTATAGCCCAAGTAACATGAGCCCCTTGGGGGAATATATCATTCGGAAGAATCTCAATATATCCCTGGTGTTTCTTCATTTTAAAAATAGAAGCCAGCGTCAATCCCTGGTCGGGTTTTTCCGCAATTATCAGTTTCATACTTTAGCTCCCTTTGCATTGTAGAACAAAATGTAGACATCTATTTTAATATTAACCTAAAAATTTAGCAAAGGGAGTTAAAATACCTTTATAACTATGAAATTTTTAAAACATTCCTAAGCAAAACTGAAAATGTTCCGCTAAGCATAACAAAAGAAGAACCCCAAATAGGATTCTTCTCCATTTCTTATCTTTTTAAAATAAAGCTTGTTTGTGCGGGTACTTCAATCGTTTTTGACCGATAGATCTTTAATGTTCTTATCCCTGCCTGTTTTCCGTCTGCAAGCAGATGCCAAGGACCCTTGCCTGAAAGTGTTATTACGGCTGGTTTTGAATTTGCATTATGGATTACGACAATCTCTTTCGCTTTATCTTTTAAGCCTTTTGCATCCAGTCTATAAGCTACAGTATTACCTGGAGCCTCAATAAATTCAAGATTTGACTGAATATCCTCTGCTGTTGTCATTCTAAATGATTTATAATGCTTTCGGAGCTTAATCATGCCTTTAAAATAGTCTACTTCCCTGCTAAATTCAGTTCGGCGGTCCCAGTCAAGCTGATTAACACTGTCAGGGGACTTATAGCTGTTGTGATCCCCGTATTTTGTCCGCATAAATTCCTGGCCTGCATGAACAAAGCTGACTCCTTGGGATGTCAGAACAATAGAAGAGGCCAATTTATGCATTTTCTTTCTTGATTCTTCCGTTGCATCTGGATTAGTCATTTCAAGCTTATCCCATAGAGTGTGGTTATCATGTGCTTCAACATATGTAACCGCCTGTTCAGGATCTTTGTATGTTGCCATTGTGCCGGGATAATCCAATCCTGCTGCAATTCCTTGCTGAACAAAGTCTTCCATGCCCTGCCTGCCATTTACAAAACCTTTTTCCAGTTCATCAAACACACTGCCTTTTAAACCATCTCGGATGCCATCATTGAAATGGCCAATGCCAGGCATATCTTCAGCATTTTTCTGATTGGCCTTCCTTTCAGCTGCCAGTGGTGTGTTTAAATCCCATCCCTCCCCAATAATAATTATAGTAGGGTCAATTTTATCCAATGCCTTTCTTACTTTATTCATCGTTTCAGTGTCATGAATGCCCATCAGGTCAAAGCGGAATCCATCAAGATTATATTCCTCAGCCCAATATGAAACAGAGTCGACAATAAATTTTTGCACCATTTTTCTTTCTGAAGCTGTATCATTGCCGACGCCTGTGCCGTTGGCAAGTGTTCCATCTTCGTTATACCTGAAATAATAGCCTGGAACAAGCTTATTGAAACTGGATTCATTTACAGCAAAAACATGATTATACACAACATCCATCACCACCCGCAGCTGCTCATTGTGGTATTCCTGAATCATTGTCTTTAATTCTGTAATTCTTGCCGCTGGATCATAAGGATCTGTAGAATATGAGCCTTCCGGTACATTATAGTTTTTAGGATCATAGCCCCAATTATATTGAGGTTCGTCTAGTTTTGTTTCATCAACTGTCCGGTAGTCATAAATCGGAAGGAACTGAACATGTGTAACCCCAAGATCTTTTATATGATTTAAGCCTGTTTTTGCACCTTCAGAATTTAAGGTGTTTTTCTCAGCAGCCCCAAGGAACTTTCCCTTATGTTTTATGCCGCTGTCCTCATGAATCGAAAGGTCCCGGACATGGACTTCATAAATGATGGAATCCTCTGGATTCTTTAACTTCGGCTTATGCTTACTCCACTTTTTTGGGTCGGTTGAATCCAGATCCATTACTACTCCTCTGTCGCCATTCACTGTTACAGCCCGGACATAAGGATCAGTAGCTTCAGTCCATTCTCCCCCGATTTTAACTTTATAATTGTATATCAGCCCGTTTTGATTTCCCGTTAAAACAGTTGACCAAGTTCCCTTTTCACCTCTTTTAAGAGGAAGTTCCTCAGCGGTCTGATCATCCCAGCTGCCGTAAATCACCAGAGATGCTTCACTAGCTGTTGGAGCCCAAAGCCTGAAGGAAGTTTGTTTTTTCATATACTGGTTTCCCAGCTTTCCATCATAATAGAAAGCATCATCAAATTCCTTTGATCTGACAATATTCCCGATCTTCACCTCTGCCTCTCCGAATGAATCTGCAGAGATTCTGTATGATTGCATAAAATCAAGTTTATTTTCTGTTATCACTCTTACCTTATTTGTAAAATCCTTTTCTTCGTTCCCATCGTAAGGAACAACTTCTTTAATATCGGCATTGTCAATTTCAATAAAAGATTCCCAGTTTCTCCACTGGAAAGGAACATTGGTTTCAAGTGTAATTTGATTAAAGCTATCCATTGAAGCATTTACGATTTTCGGATCTTTGTCAATATAGGCTGGATTGTAATAAATTCTTTCTGTTCCTTGAACAATCCATACCTCTGCATCCCCATCTTCATCGAACTTTGTAATAAATCGATCTCCAAATTCCTTGCCTGCCCAATCATTTCCTTCTACGCTTTTTCTGACTATAAATCCTGCCTTCTTCATTCCTTCTGGATTTTCAAGCTCAAATTCAGCAACTTTCCCAAAATCATCATCTCCTGTAAAATCAACTCTTTTGCCATCCTTGCCTTCTGGCCATGTCCATAAATTCCAGCCTTCATAATTTCCGTCATATCGAAAATAGTGGAGCTTTACCTTCACGTTTTCAAAAACTGGAAAGTCCCTGTACTCACCATCAGGCGGGGATGTATATGTATTTTCATCGCCTGCTTTCACCCATACTTCATCATTGCCGCTTTGTACATCGATGAATCTGTCTCCTCCATCCTTCTCCCAGCTTTCAGTGCGGACAATAAAACCAACTTTATTATGGATTCCCGGCAGTACAACTTCTGCAGTAAGTCCAAATTCATCTTCACCTGTAAATTCAAAAACCTGTCCTTCGCCATCTTTAGGCCATACCCATAAATTCCAATCCTTCGTATTGCCCTCTGCAGGCTGATAATGGATGGTGACTGCTGTATTCTGACCGGCCTCTTGTCTGGCCTCTTCAGCTGATGCAATCGTTTGCATAAATGGGGATAATAAATTTGATGCTGCCATTATTAAAGCTATAGCCAGAAAAATATACTGTTTATACCCTTTCAACCTTACTCCTCCTTCAAAATTGTTTAAAAATTCCTTCAACTATATATTAATCCAAAAAGGAAAGCGTTTGCATAAGGCGGAAGACACTGTGATTTTTTACCTATTAACAAAAAAATCGGCTTTTGCCGATCACTCTTTAAGATATCGCTTTATTGTTAGGTTCTTTTGGATGTACCAGTTATTTTCTGTGACAATGTTAGACACGGTCAATATCATAGATGGTATTTTCTCAACATTAAATATAATGATGCCTAACTGGTCATTCATAATAATAAAAGACTCTCCATGCGAGTATAAAGGGAGATCCTTGCCAAGCTGCAGGATTGAGCTGATGATGGCCTGCTTCACTTCAGTTCCTATTTGGATGTTGGGTGAAAACCTCAAGATCCAATCCTGGTCCTCAATGGAAAACCTATACATTCCCCTCACCCTTTGGCTACAAGATAATTAATAATTAATATGAGAAAATCTAAAATTTATGTTATTAAATCACTGGGTAAACATTGGTTTGTACATTCAAATTAAAAATGTTAAAATATTTAAAATATTTTATTGTTTTTTGTAAAAAAGCGTTTCAATTCCTTGACGGAAAGTGCCCATTCGTGTATATTATAATCATCATTTAACAGAATATATTGACGTTATTAGATAAAACTATCTGCTTTATGTTTTGTTAGATGGTAATATTCATCTAAGGCACAAGATGTGTCTTGAAAGGCTTAGGAGGAAAAGTAAACATGCAAAACGGTAAAGTAAAATGGTTCAACAATGAAAAAGGTTTCGGTTTCATCGAAGTTGAAGGCGGAGACGATGTATTCGTACACTTCACTGCTATCCAAGGTGATGGTTTCAAATCTTTAGAAGAAGGCCAAGAAGTTTCTTTTGAAATCGTTGAAGGAAACCGCGGACCTCAAGCTGCAAACGTTGTAAAACTATAATTCAAATATAACGATAATAAGGCTGGCATCTGCCAGCCTTTTATTTATGGTTGAATTTATGAAAGCTTGCTGCCTATAGATTTAATTTTCTCACCTACAGTGCACTCTGTAATGCAGAATCGATGGGCATACCTGCGCCCTCTTTCATCTTTATGATGTTTATGGAGGAAGCAGTCTTTGCAGTAACTGGTCATCAGCTCCTCCACTTCATTGATTATTTCCTTTCTGCTCAAAGAATTCACGCCTTCCTTATTCCCGATTATATGATCTGCATTTTGCTGTTTATAAATTTCCCTTGCAGTGCCTGGCCGGCCAGCTTATCTGCTTCTTTATTTTCATTGCGTGGAATGGGTTTATACCTTGGCAGAATGCCAAGCTTTTTAATTTTTTCTTCTATTCGGTCAAGCCAGCGATTGAGATTTTCTTCATAACATGGCCATTCGCCTTCTAGCTGTTTTAATACTACCTGAGAATCACCCTTGAATTCACATGTCATATGATGAACCCCCATTTCTTCCAGCAGGTTGAGAGTATAATAAATGGCTGCATACTCTGCCTCATTATTATTATCCATCTCATTAAAAAGCTCGTTTGCCCGCACACGATACTTTTTTTTGCCCTGTTTAAAATAAATCACTGCTCCAAGTCCGGCCTGACTGGTTTCTTTATTAAATCCGCCATCAAAGAATACGGTAATATCATGCGGATCCTCTTCCACTTCCATGAGGAGCTTTCTCATTTCCTTTGTGCTCCATGTGGTGCCAGCTTCATCATAATAAATTACGTCTTTGCCCTTCCCGGAATTTTCAATATCTTCTCCAGCCTGCAATGCCGTTTCACCGTCAATCCAGTCTGAAGTAAATTGAACATCGTTATTTCCTTTAAGTTTATATGTCCATTCCAATTTATATTTCATTAAGGTCAGCCTTTCTGTACTTTATTAGCTGGTCATCATTATTAGAACTGTTTGCAATTGTTGAACTTATTATACTTTACTATGTTAATTACTATCTGAGTATATTTCAATGTATAATGGTCAATGACATTTTTAATTAATATTGCGGTTCGCAAACTCCCGCATTAACAAAACTAGGAGGAATATGATGTTTAATGAATGGTTTGGATTGCTCTTTGCAATTATTAATTTTACATTAGTGTTGGCTATGTACCGCCTATTTGGAAAGACCGGTTTATTTGTGTGGATTGGCTTCTCAACTGTCATGGCCAATCTTCAAGTGGTAAAAACGGTTGAAATGTTTGGACTGACGGCAACTCTCGGAAATGCCATGTACGGCACCGCATTTCTCGTTACGGATATTTTAAATGAAAAGTATGGTAAGGAAGAAGCCAAAAAAGCTGTTTGGCTCGGTTTCTTTACTCTTCTGTCCATGACTCTCATCATGCAGATGGTATTATTATTTAAACCGCATGAAACGGATTTTGCACAAGAAGCCCTAAGCACTCTTTTTTCGATCCTACCTCGGATTGCTGCCGGAAGCCTCGCTGCCTATTTAGTCAGCCAATTTACAGATGTTTATATCTTTACCTATTTAAAAAAGAAATTTCCAAAAGATGGCCAATTTTGGATAAGAAATAATGGCAGCACCATGTTCAGCCAGCTATTGGATACCCTTGTTTTTACAAGCATTGCCTTCCTCGGTGTATTTCCAATGGAGGATTGGATTCAAATCTTCATCACAACTTATTTGCTCAAATTTATAGTAGCTATACTTGATACCCCGTTTGGCTATATCGCTAAACGTTTTCCAGTAAAAGATTAGGATGCCGATTTGGCATCCTTTTTCTGCTTTATCGCAGTCTAACGGGCAGTAAGACCCCCAATTCAAGACTCAGAGGATAATGGAGGATAAGTGGGGGATCCAACTGCCCATAAAGGCCCGAAAAAGAACAAGACTAAGAACGCCACGTCGTGTGGCAACGTCTTTGTGACCCACCTCCTGTGGGCCTCAACTAACAATCAGCAGGGGGTAAAGCCCACCCAACTGATTGAAGTTTCACTTTATTAAGTATTTTTGTGATAAACTACATTTAGTTTACCCTATTATAGTGTTAAAATCAGGAGGCAGTTTAATTGATTGAAGTATATATCGATGGAGCAAGTGCCGGAAACCCAGGTCCTAGCGGTGCAGGCATTTTCATAAAAAATAATGGCCAAGTTGAACGCTATTCCATTGCTTTGGGTAATATGGAAAATCACGAAGCGGAATACCGGGCATTTATTCATGCGCTGGAAATATGTATAGATAAGGGATATAAAACAGTTTCTTTCCGAACGGATTCACAGCTCGTTAACCGGGCCGTTGAAAAGGAATTTGTAAAAAATAAAAAGTTTGCTCCCCTGCTTGAAGAAGCTCTAAAACTTTCAAGACATTTAGATTTATTTTTTATGAAGTGGGTCCCAAGCTCCGAAAACAAAGCTGCGGATGAATTGGCCAGAGCTGCCATTCGCAGAAACAAAACGAAAGGGCCAGAAGAGAATGAATAGATCCGTAATTACTGCAGATATAAGCCTTTTGCTTGTAGCCTTCGTGTGGGGAACCACCTTTGTGCTTGTACAAAACGCCATTGCATTTCTTGAGCCATTTTCATTTAATGGAGTACGCTTTTTCATGGCGGCTATATTGCTGGGAGGATGGCTTGTTATTAATAAAAAAGAACAGTTAAAGCAGCTGGATAAGAAGCTTTTGGTTTCCGGAGTCATTATGGGCCTTTTTTTATTTATTGGCTATGCTTTCCAGACTATCGGCCTGCTTTACACAACTTCTTCCAAAGCTGGCTTCATAACAGGATTAAGTGTTGTACTGGTTCCTGTCTTTTCTTTTATGCTTTTAAAAATGAAGCCCGGATTTAATGCTATTATTGGGGTTTCAATTGCAACAGCGGGATTATATTTGCTTACAATGACCGATAAAGTCTCGCTAAATATTGGTGATGCATATGTATTAATCTGTGCTGTCGGTTTTGCCCTTCATATTATTTTCACAGGGAAATACAGCAGTAAATACCCTGCCCTGCTATTGACGGTTATTCAAGTAGGGACCGTGGCATTTTTATCAGTCATATTTGCTTTTTTCACAGAGAATTGGCAGCAGGCATTTCAAGCAGAAGTTATATTTAGAACGAATGTGCTGACTGCCCTCATTGTAACATCACTTTTTGCTACCGCCCTCGCATTTTTTGCCCAAACGGCATTTCAAAAATACACAACACCAACAAGAGTGGCACTGATTTTCGCCATGGAACCTGTGTTTGCTGCCGCTGCGGGATTTATGTGGGCAAATGAGAGCCTTTCTTTCAGTGCGCTGACTGGCTGCCTGTTGATTTTTGCAGGTATGATTTTTTCAGAAATTCCTGCTAAGAAAACTTCATTTATATTTAAGAAAAAAGCAGCTTCATAACAAGAAAAGCGGAAGCGCCTTGCCCACCCCCGACGCCTCGTGGGGGTAGGCGCTGGAGCTAGACATTTATCGACATTCAAAGTAATAAAATCTGATATAACATGAAAAAGGCGTGTTCTTAAACAGACACGCCTTCTTAAATGAGTGCTTTTTCTTTTACAAATTTTATTGCTTCCTGCCTGCTGGTAATATTCTTTGAAACCAGTGTTTCAAGCAGAGACACATAAAAACTGCCGTCAAATGATTTCTGCGCTTTTAATGTAAGCTCAATTGCTGCATTGGCAAGCTCATCAGAAGCATTCGTATAATTTTTCCCAAAGTAAATGAAGCCAACCGCGTCTTCCCGAAATTGAAAACCTTTACTTTGCAAAAAGTGCAAATATTCTTCAACTGTCTTCATTTCACTTACCCTCTTCCCCTGCTCCCTTTGCGTTCTCCTAAATCTTACTGGATTTTTCGACAATTATCTACCTTTTTCTGCCTAAGCAGGGGAGTAGTAAGGCTGCATTACCTGCATTTATTTTTCTTAGAAAGAAGGTAGCCAAGTGCGCCAGTTAATACACCGAGGAGGGCTCCGCCCAATACTTCTGCAGGCTGGTGGCCGAGCATTTCCTTCAGCTTCTTTGGACCTTCCTCCTCAAACTTTACTGTTTCATCTTTATGGATCTTATCAACCAGTTCTCCCAAACTGTTTACCTTTAAGGTAAGCTCACCAGTCTGGCGCCTGATTCCCTGGGCATCATACATAACGATCAGGCCATAAACCAGTGACAGGGCAAAATCAACAGTCGGAACTCCGCGCTTTAAAGCTATATAAGTCGTTAAAGACGAAACGCCTGCCGAATGAGAACTCGGCATGCCCCCTGTCTGAAAAAATAAATCTGGACGAAGTTCTCCCTTTTTCATATAATGAATCGGTATTTTCAAGCCCTGGGCAAGCCCTATACTTAAAAGAGCGATATAAACTCCCTTATTCATGACTAACTCACCTCTTCTTTAGTGTGAAGTATGCAGACTCTTATTATTCCTCCTTCAAAAGCTAAAACGGCTTGATTCCATTGAGTAATTAAACCCAGCCAGAAGAAAGAAATCACCGCATCAGTTGCTAAATTGTACCCTGCATGGACATGATTAAAACACGCAGACTTTAACAATAATAAGGTTATCGATGGAGGATTTGTTACCTTAGGAGGTGAACAGCATGGGCAAAAATGGACATACAAACAGAGGAAAAAAAGCTCCTAACGTAAACCCTCAAGGATACGGACAGGATGCTGAATTTGCAGAAGAGCCAAAGAGCAAATTGGAGAATGCAGCGAAGAAGAAGAATACCAAATAATCTTGGATGGCCGCCATTGGCGGCTTTTTTAATTTATGTGGGAGGTTGGATTTGATCGGGAATTTTCTGGAATGTGCGATTTTCCACGGATACGCGTGCTGAAACCTTATATGCGCGGGTTTCTTGAATTTATGCGCGCAGGCTTTCTTTTTCCGCGTGAGTCCGGCGTGGATGTGTGCGCTTTTTTACGGTTATGCGCGCCGAAGCCTCTTTTGCGCGCGGTTTCTCGAATTTATGCGCGCATGCCTTCTTTTTCTGCGCGAGTCTGGTACGGGTGTGCTCGATTTTTCCTCGGTTATGCGCGCCAAAACCTCATTTCCTCGGGTCTGGCAAAGATATGCTCAAGAACGCAATTCAAAAAACCCCAGGCAGCAGCCTGGAGCTTTCTCTATGCATATTCCTTTTTAAAATCTAGAAATCTGTGAAGGCCGCGGAATTCAATTTCAGTGAATTTCTCAATGACCTTTTCACGATTCATTGTGAATTGTGCAAGGTCGAGAGGGCATTCAACAGGTACATCGCATTTTATTTCGGCAAGCTGCCTGCTCAAGTGCAGCATTTCAAGATCCTGTTCAATCTTGGCACGCTGTCCTTTTGTGAGCTGTTCCAGGTTTTCTAATACGCCTTCAATATGCTCAAATTGCTGAAGCAGCTTTAAGGCTGTTTTTTCGCCAATCCCTTTTACACCAGGATAATTATCACTTGTATCCCCCATGAAGGCTTTCAAGTCAATCATCTGCTTAGGTGTAATTCCCTTTTCTTCATAGAAAGTTTCCGTCGTATGCACAAGGTAATTGCCGTAGCCTTTTTGGAGCAAGATGACAGAAATATTGTCATCCAGAAGCTGCAGGATATCCTGATCGCCAGTAAGGATAAGTACTTCCGCATCCTGGCTTGCTTTTCTTGCAATGGTTCCAATGCAGTCATCAGCTTCATATCCTTCGAGGCCAATATTAGGTACATCAAAAGCTTCCACGACTTCTTTTACTAGACCGAATTGAGGCACAAGTTCAATCGGAGCTTCTGGACGATTTGCTTTATAGCCATCAAACATTTCCGTGCGAAAGGTTTTGCTTCCCATATCCCAGCAAACTGCAACATGAGTCGGATTAAAAGAAGAAACAGCCGTTAAAAAGTGTTTAACAAATCCGTAAACTCCATTTGTGGGGATCCCTTTAGAATTTATCATAAATTGACCGGACATTGCTGTTGCAAAATAAGCCCTGAAGAGCAGCGCCATTCCATCAACAAGCAGCAGTGAAGGTTTGCTCTCGTTCATTTCTCCGCCTCCCGATTATAATCATGAAAACTATTATAACATGAGAAACTCCACAATTCTCTTGAAAAGTTTTACAGTATTAGTCTGTTTCCCTAATCAATTCAACTCCATGTTCTTCCAGTTCATAGTAAGTCGCTATCCTTGCCTTGCGGATATTATCATTTAAAGGATAGGCATACGTCGTTCCATCCTGAAAAGTAAATATTAATTCATCATCAGACATGATGCCCATTTTGTTTATAACTGATTGCCTGGCTTGTTTGATTTCAGACCATTCATAATGCTTCTCCTGCAAACTGAATAATGTGTTAAAATGTACACCCTTTTTATCGATATAGTGGTAATAATCAAAGCTGAGAATTGCTGTAGCCAGCGAAAATAAAAACCCTGCTCCAACAAGAGCTTTTCCAATCGCGCCTAATTTTTCAGCGCTATGCAGCCATACTCCCGCTATGATGAAAATCCCTATCGCTGCCAATGCAATGCTAAATGTCAGATAAGCTGATTTCGGAGCTTCGAAAATCCAAGTCCCTTCAGGTTTATAGAATTGTGCCTGAAAAGGTGAAAGCAAAAATACAGGAATAAAGATTGCTGATAATATTAGTATGATTGCTGTCGTCACCAATATTTGATTTATATCGGTTTTTTGTTTTTTTGTTATGGTATAACCAGAAGTATTCATATTAAACCCCCGCTTTCATAATATAACAAACCTTTTAAATTATATAACAATTAAAAAAGTAAAAAAATCCCTTTTTTAAAAGGGATTTCACTATTTTTCGACAGTTTCTATTTTATTCTCGTCAAAAGAGATCCAATCACTGAAACTTCCAGCATATAATTTAACATGCTTATAGCCAGCTTCTTTTAATGCAAGAAAATTAGGTGCAGCCGTTACACCAGATCCGCAATAAACAATTATAGGTTTATTTTTATCAATGTCTGCAAACCTATTTCCCTGTTCCTCAGCTTCCTTAAATTTGCCATCCTTATATGTTTCAAGCCAAACTCTATTAATTGCTCCAGGGATATGACCCGCTTTTTTATCAATGGGCTCCACCAGACCCAGGTATCTCTTTTCCTCTCTCGAATCAATTAATACAGCAATATCCTGATTATCGGTAAAGCTTTTAACTTCTTCGTATGCAGCAAGTATGTCAGGCTGCAGGTCGATTCTAAAGTCAGGTGGCTCAAAGCTTGGAACTTTATTATTCAAAGGATACTTGCTTTCAGCCCATTCTTTATATCCGCCGTTCAAAACATAAACCTTCTCATGTCCTAGATATCTTAGCAGCCACCAAAACCTAGCAGCATAAGCCCCTTCTCCGCCATCATAGGCAATAACTGTGGTATCCCTGCTGATTCCTGCTTTCTCAAGAACTTCTTTAAACTGAGAAGGATCTGGAAGCGGGTGCCTGCCCCCGTGTTTTCTTACAGGACCTGACAGATCTTTCTCCAAATCAAAATACACGGCATGGGGAATATGGCTAAGATCATATAAGCCGTGCCCTTCATCTGGCGATCCAAGGTTAAAGCGGCAGTCTGCAATTCGGATATTGGGATCATCCAGTTTTGTTAATAGCCATTCTTTTTCAACTAGATACTTCATTTAAAGTTCTCCCCTTCTCTCTTATTCATCAGGCGTATTATATGCTCCTTTGGTGTCCAGCAGTTGAATTGATAGTCAGGTTTCGTTTCATAGCCTAGTCTGCTGCAAAAATAAACCATTCCTTCTTTACGTTTTTCAGGCTGGAAGTTTACGCAGGTTGCACATGCATGAAAAGAATTTTTCTCCATAGATCTCCCTTTTCTTCTCAGAATCTAAACCTTCAGCAGTTCCCAAAGCCATTCATTCAGTCCGGAAACTTTGCCTTTTCCTTTAGGCATTGATTCACCGGCCGCATAGAGTATTTCTCTTTCTAACTCGAGTGTCCCAGCCAATTGATCTGCTAAATGCTCCTGAATAATACTCCCGCTTTCTTTTGCATTAACCAGGGTCTGATAAAAGCGGCTGACATCATCCACTTCCTTTATGCGAAAAAGTCCTGTATACAAAAAATCTCCATTTAAATTGCTTTGCTGAAGCAGCTGCCTTGAAATGAGACAAGCTCTTACTGCCTGAATTAGCAGCTTCTGTTTCTTAATTGTATATTCCTCTTTTTTAGCCGCTTCACCCAGATTGCGAGAAAATAGCTGGGTATAATGCTGGAATAACTTATATCGTGAGAACTCCTCTTCTGCTATACTCCTTAGCCTATCTTGAAAGTGGTCCATATCCTTGTAGATGATGGGTGAGTATGCCCATTCGAATAGACTTGGATTGGATTTCTGCATAAGGTCAAATGCTTTGAAGATATCCCAGCCGTGCGCATCATAAGGAGTATCTTCATCAATAACCTCTTTTGCACGTTCAAGGGAAAGATATGCTTTCAGATCCTTATGTTTGAAGATGAAGCGGATATCAAAATCCGAATCCGCATCATCTGTCCCCCAGGCCCTGCTTCCCGCTTCACAAGCAAAAAGGATATCGATATTATACTTTTCTTCTGCTTTGCACAGCCATTTATCCATAAGAAAAGCAGCAACCTTTCCATATTTATTTTTCGTACTGTGCAATGTTCCTCTCAATTTCTTTCAGCTCTTCAATTGGGAAATCATCTTTTAAAGCAGCCGTGATTCCTTCATAATATTCGTTGTTCTGTTCAATCAGTGAATTGAGCAGCCGCTCAAATTCTGCCATCAGCAGGGTGTTATAATGGAATTTCAACCTGGTGCTTTCAGCTTGCAGATAACGGTCTGCAGGTTCCTGCAGGTTCTTCTCCAGTTCATCCGCTAATTGCTTGCGCTCATTCTTTTCAAAAAACGTTTTTGGATTTTTGAAATTGGATAGAGCTTTTTTAAACTGATTCGGATCTTCACTTGAAAATGCAGATTCAAATTCAATACTTTCCATTTTTAATAGCTCATATGAACTAAAAGACAAATCACTGTTCACATTGGCAGCTTTTTTCGAAATAGTCTCCTGCTGCTGACCGATCAGCTTGGATAAATAGGATTCTAGCCTTAAAGTTGTTGCGCGAAGCTCCTGGGCAAAATCAAATCCAAAGCTTGTAAGGAATTCATCAAGAGCCATCTTAAGCATTTTCTTTAGATTCCGGCCATCATCCTTCAGAACTGTAGGGTTGAAAGCCTCCTTAACAAAGTCAAAGAAACGCAGAAATACTCTTTGCTTGATATAAAAGACAAGCTCATCCGTTTCCTGTTCAAGTCTTTGAGACAGCAGTTCAGGTTTTTGTCCGCGGATAATCGCATCAATTGTTTTATGTTCATCCTCAAGCTGTTTCAGCTTTTCAATCCTGACTTCTTTATTTTCCTGTGAGGAAGAAATATAAGACCTCAGCTGGGCTAATAGGCGCCTCCACTCTGTTTCTGCTGAGGAAATGGAAATATTCAGCAGGTCTTGATTAATAAAGGAATAAAAGCTTTTTTCAAATGAGCTGATATTGGAAACTTCCTCTTTACTGCTATCCAGCTTCTCTGCCAGAGCTTGAAGGCTTGAAATGCCAGACAAATGAGGACGGCGGATTCCGTATTGCACCAGCTGTTCTTCAACGTATTCTAGTACCGAATCCTTTTCTTCTTCGTTATTGGCAAGGTCAATGGCATTGACAATAAAGAACATTTTATCAAGCGAGAAGGTGTCCTTTACCCTTCCAAGCTGAATAAGAAACTCTCTATCCGCTTTCGAGAAAGCATGATTATAGTAGGTTACAAATAGAATTGCATCCGAGTTTTTTATATATTCAAATGCGACCCCAGTATGCCTCGCATTAATCGAATCTGCCCCTGGAGTGTCAACCAGGGTGATTCCCTGCCTTGTCAGTTCACAATCAAAATATACTTCAATTGTTTCAACAAAGCATGATTTCTCCTCATTGGCAACATAATCCCTGAATTCTTCCAGATTAGCTTTTATGACATCTCCCAGCTTATCAGTAAAGAAATCGAAACCTTTCATAAATGCATTCAGAAAAGCAAAATGTGTCTTTTCATTCGCATCAAAATCCTGATTTTCCCCAGTGATTTTCTTAATCGAAGCAGCTGCATCGCCGAAGTTACCTGCAGAATAATCAAAGACCTTCAAGGAATGATTGATATCATTTAAAAGAGTCTGTGAATCCTTTACTTTAACAAGAACGGTTCCATGCTCATTTTCAGCCGTAACAGGCTTAATTTTGTTAATGGCAGCTGTGGTCGGGTTAGGTGAAACCGGAAGCAGCTTGTTCCCGATTAACGCGTTGGCAAAGGATGATTTCCCTGCACTGAATGCGCCAAAAAGGGCAACTGTGAATTCTTTGCTCTCAAGCCTTGATGCTTTATCTGCCAAATCAGCTGCAAGCTTTCTGAAACCAGGGAGATCTTTTACTGCATTAGCAGTAAATTGGAGCTTTTCAATAACAGGCTGTATGGAAACCGCTGGAACAGTTTCCCCTGCCTGCTCTTCCTCAGCAGATTGTTCAGGTTTTTGCAGTTCCTTTTCCTTCTCAATCTTATCTTCATGCAGGAAAACAACTTCAGCTTCATCGGCATCATCTGCTGCAAGCATTTGGGATTGCCCTTGAAACTCATCTTGAGCAAAGTCACCCGTCAAATAGACTTCCATATCGGCAGATGCCTTATTAATTGTTTCATTGAGGGCTTTAAGTGCACAAAGGGCTTCAGCATATGCAGTGAGCTTGCGAATTTCATTAACCAGTACAGTTTTATCCTGGCTGTTATTTTCTTTAAGCGCTTCCAGAAGTACATCTTTTAAGAAAGCTGCGTTCTTTTTGGCAATTCTCTTTACAGCCTCTGCGGCGTCGTTTGTATACTGAAGAACATAATCACCTGAAACCATGGCGCCGGATTTTACAGTTTCGGCTAAGAGCGCTTGTTCAAAGGTAAGCTTGAAGCCCTGAAATTGGGCAAGAATTTCTGAGTCATGGATACTATGCTGCTTAAACTGCTGCAAAAACAGCTCTTTTATATGCCACTCAAGCTGAGACTTAACTTTTTCGGAGAAATCCTGATAGAAGCGGTCAAGACGCAATGACCTTTCCTGCTCCGTTTTCTGTTTGCTGAAAAATAGGCCAACCTTAAACGATGGCTGACACGCTTCAAGGTAAAATTCAGCCAGCTCTCTCGTCTGGAAAGGCATTAAATAGGCATTTTTTAAGATCTCATCAAGCTTTCCAGCTAATTCTATATCTGCCTCATGTATAGATGACTCCAGTTTATTTAACTGATTTTTTAATTCTTCCAGTCTGCCTGGAAGCTGATCCCGTGTATCCTGATCAAGTTCAGTCAATTTTACTTCCCATTTATCTTTCTCAGCTGCATGGGCGTCTTTTAAAAATGCAAGATGGTCCTCTTTTAGTTTCTTCAAAGAATTAAAAACGGATTGAGGCAAAAGTTCTTCACGGTTAGCAATACTGCTGTTAATAAATTTCTGAAGTGCCTTAAACTCGTTTGCCTTATGGTTTTCGTCTTTTAACGAGGTGTAAAAAATCCTCGCTGGCTTTACTCCCCAGGATGCAAATGATTCCTTTACACTTTCTTTGAATTGTTCAAAGCTGAGCTCTTCATCACGATGTTTATCTATTTGGTTGATAACAAGATAGACATCTTTTCCAGCAGCCGTCAGTTCTTTTGTAAAAAGAAAATTTAATTCCGACTGGACATGGTTATAATCCATTACATAAAAAATGAGGTCAGCCAAATGAAGAGCAGATTCAGTAGCAATTCTATGCGCATCATCTGTCGAATCGATTCCAGGTGTATCCATAATCACTGCCTTTTTGGGCAAGCTGGTGGCGGAATGGCTTATTTCAATGGAATGGATTGAATCGCCGTCTTTGCAATAGGATTTTACCTTTCCGTAATCATACGGGGCAGGATAAAGCCTTGGCTTTCCTTCCTTAAAAATAACTTTTGCATAATCTTCCTCACCTGATTTGACTTTCACCAGGTTGGCACTGGTTGGAATCGGCGAAGACGGAAGAAGATCCTCTCGTGCAAGCTGGTTGATCATGCTCGATTTCCCAGCAGAAAAATGTCCGCAAAAAGCGATGGCAAATTCCTGGTCTCTTAGCTTAATCACGAGATCCTTAGCTCTTTCAGCTGTCTGGCTATCCCCGTTTCTTTGTGCGAATGTATATATAGCAGTTATTCTGTTCATTAATTCAGTTTGCTGTATTCCTGGTTGCAAAATCGTGTCAGCCATTTCCATTAATCCCCTTGTAACTTTAGTTTACTTCCTATTTTAAATGATTTTCGTTTATTTTCCTATACAGGATGGTTTATTCTTTGATTTTTCTAATATTTCTCAGCGGGAATCCATTATTTTAGATTTTATTTGCTGTTACTTTATGCTTAGTTGATAGGTTCTTCCTTCTTCCTTTCAAATTGTTATATTTCTCAATACTGCCCGTTGAATGTATTTAGCCTCTATGAGCAGCAACTTTACTTAAACAGTCGTTAACAAAACAAAAAACCAGGCATCTGCCTGGTTTCGAAAAGTTATTTTTATCTTGTATGTGGTTTAGCTACGTTATTTAAAACATGTTTCATAACGAGTGAATAAGCAGCAATTGTGACGGCAACGAATAGAATTGTCATATGTAGCAACACCTTCCTGTTGGAATGATATTGAGAATAATTTTCAAATTCAATTAGAAGTTTATCACGAACGATAATCATTTTCAATAGTGATTTTGAAGTTGTCAAACTTTTTTAGTATCTTTATTCAGTCGGGGCCTTATTCGTAAAAAGGCTTCATCGTATTCTGTCAATTCCTTTAGAGCTTTTTCTTCGGCTGGTATTCTGACCGATAGTACCATTATGTTCAACAGGGTAAATACAGCTGCTGTGATATAAGCTTGAAAGATTAAAGGGAGCACGAGAAATTCAGCAGTTACAATTGCATAATTTGGATGCTTTATAAAGCGGTAAGGCCCCCTTCTGACGACCTTGGCACCCGGCATGACAATAATCTTGGTGTTCCAGTATTTCCCTAAAGAAAACAGCGCCCATACTCTTCCCGCCTGGGTAAGAAAAAATAGAATCAGAAGAATTGGCCAAAAAGGCGACAGATCTTTTTCGAAGATGGTTACTTCGAGCAGAAAGCAGACAAAAAAGGAAGCGTGAACCGCAACGATCCAGGGATAGTGCCGCTGGCCAAATTCCACTGCACCCCGACCTTTCATCCACTTTTCATTACTTCGTGCTACAGCGAGCTCTGCTGCCCTCTGTAAAATAATTACGGCAATAAATATTATGAACTGCATGTATTCACTCCCATTCCAGCAGCAATAGTTCCGAGCTGAATCCCGGACCGAGTGCAGCTGCAAGCCCGGTATCTCCCAGTCTGCCGATCTCCATAAACCTTTTCAGTACATAAAGAATGGTTGCAGATGACATATTACCGAACTCCTTTAATACATCAAGTGAAATCCTTGTCATACTAGGATCGAATTTCAGCGCTTTCTGATAAGCATCTATGACTTTTTTTCCGCCAGGATGGGCAACAAAATGGTTTATCTCTTCCATTTTTTTGCCTTTTCCCCTTAGAAATTCTGTTACATTCGGCTTCAGCCAGCTTTCTATTATTGAAGGTATATCCTTTGAGAAAACCACATATAAGCCCTCATTCTTCACTTCCCAGCCCATTACTTCCAAAGAATTGCGCATGGTTGTTGATTGAGTTCCCAAAATCCTCGGAATGGACGACAGCTTCTGAAAGTCCCTTTTAACGTCATCACCAGTTATAAGTGCACATGCTGCACCGTCAGCAAAAAGAGAAGTCCCGATTAGGTTGCTCTTGGACCGGTCATTGCGCTGAAAGGTCAGGCTGCATAATTCAATGGATAAAACCAATACCTTTGCTTCAGGGAATGCCAGGCAATATTCATAGGCTCTTGAAAGGCCTGATGCACCGCCCGCACATCCCAGCCCCCATATCGGTATTCGCTTCGTATGTTCAGAAAATGGCAGCCTGTTCATAATCCTTGCTTCAATGCTCGGAGTGGCAATTCCTGAACTTGAAATAGTGAAGATCGCATCGATTTCCTTGCATGGGAGATTTTTGCTCAGGAAAATATCATTTTCCAGACAGCACTTTATGGCCTTTGTGCCCAGATCAATAGCCTGATCAATGTAAGCATTATTTCGCTCTTCAAATGATTTATCCGTTTTAAACCATTCCAGTCCCTTTGCGAAGTGGCGCTTTTCAATTTGGCCGTTGCGGAAAGCTTTTAATAGGCGTTCAATATCCTTAAAGGACTCTGAAAATAAATCTCTGGCAAAATCCATTACCTGATCCTGTCTCAGAACATGCTCAGGTATTGCTTCTGCAACTGATACAATTGCTGGCATACATGACTCTCCTCCGCTTGCTTTCTTTTATTTTTTCCAAATAAAAACAATTTATGTTTCAGAATTGGGTAATTGAGCAAAAAAAATGCTCCCCCCATTAGGAGGAAGCAATGTGTTTTGAAGGAGTTGTTGTGCATCTTTATTATAAATGAATAACTAAATGATTAGCATTACTAAATCTTTTCCAATTACCGTTTTAATCTGTGGGCCAAGCTTTTATTTGAAATCCGCTGGCCGATGACATAGTTATTCCGATGCATCCAATCCATTATGGTTTTTATGATGCTTTTGTACTTCTATATATATTTTCTTCGAAACTAGGATACCGCAAGCTGCACATATCTCTTCTTCATTATATAAAAGCCGGCAGTTATCGCAATAATATTTCTCCATCAATTCCACTCTCTTTCTGGCGAGAAACAATCGCTTCGGAAATGTAAAATACCGATAGAATATTATATTGATTGCCAGAATTAATGTGATTGACGTGAAGAAGAATTATGAAGCCTTCTGCTCCGCAAGAGATGCAGGCTGAACCTCTTTTTTACCTTTCACAACATTGAATACGATGTTTAAAAGAATTGCCGTCACACTGCCTGCCACAATACCGTTATCAGTCAAGATACGCACACTGGAAGGCATTTGCGCGAATAGTTCTGGGACTGCTGTAATTCCCAATCCCATCCCAACAGAGCAGGCAATGATTAATAAATTTTCCTGAGATGAGAACTCTACTTTGCTGAGCATTTTTATTCCATAGGCAATTACCATACCGAACATGGCAACCATTGCACCACCTAATACTGGAGTTGGAATAATGGTTGTCAAAGCGCCGATTTTCGGAACAAGCCCAAGCAGTACCAAGAAAGCACCTGCTGTATATATGACATTCTTTGTTTTTACGCCTGAAAGCTGAAGAAGTCCGACGTTTTGTGAATATGTTGTATAAGGAAATGCATTAAAGACAGCACCGAGGATGATCGCCAGTCCTTCGGCACGATAACCATTTGACAAATCTTTTTCTTCCAGCTTTTCTTCACAGATGTCTCCCAGGGCAAAATATACTCCTGTGGATTCTACTAAACTGACCATTGCTACGAGAATCATGGTCAGGATAGCACTAACTTCAAAAGTCGGCATGCCAAAATAGAAAGCTGATGGCATATGGAACCAGGAAGCTTCCCCAACAGCCGTGAAATCTACCATGCCCATAAAATAGGCTGTAATGGTGCCTGCAGCCAACCCCAGCAAAATGGCAATCGCTCGAATGAAGCCTTTAAAGAAGCGGAAGAGCGCAATGATGAACAGCAATGTGCCAAAAGCCAGTGCTATGTTTGTCAGGGAACCGAAGTCCGGGCTTCCCTGCCCTCCAGCCATATTGTTCATTGCAACAGGAATTAGCGTAATCCCGATAATTGTAACTACCGACCCTGTCACAACAGGCGGAAAAAATTTCACTAGTTTTCCAAAATACTTTGAAACAGCTACGACAAAAATACCGGAAACCAGTATAGAACCATAGATAGCGGGTATTCCATACTGCCCTCCGATCGCAATCATCGGTCCAACGGCCGTAAATGTGCAGCCAAGAACAACAGGAAGGCCAATCCCAAAAAATTTACTGCGCCATACTTGAAGAAGTGTAGCAATTCCACACATAAAAATATCAATTGAAACTAGATAAGTAAGCTGTTCCCCTGTTAAGCCCAGGGCACCACCTACAATCAATGGTACAATTACCGCGCCTGCATACATCGCAAGGACATGCTGAATTCCAAGGGAGGCAATTTTAAGCGGGTTCTGATTCATCGCATCAATTCCTCCATATTCTTTGCTGTATTATCAAAGCTGGTCACGCCATTTTCAAGTGAGTCAATAATAGCTAAGGATTCAACCCGAAATCCCTTTTCCCTCAGCAGCAGTCCGCCATTTTGAAAGCCTTTTTCAATAACGATTCCAATCCCTGCAATTGCTGATCCCGCTTTTTTTGCTATATCCGCAAGACCTAATGCTGCCTGTCCATTCGCTAGAAAATCATCGATTATAAGAACATTATCTTTTTCTGATAGATATTTCTTTGAAACAGAAATTTCACTTGTTTCTTCCTTAGTAAAAGAATAGACAGAGGCTGTAATCAGGTCATTTACCAGAGTCAGAGATTTTCTTTTTCTCGCAAATACAACTGGAACATTCAGCTGGAGCCCCGCCATTACAGCTGGCGCAATCCCCGAAGATTCTATAGTCAATATTTTTGTAATCCTGCTGCTGGAGAATCTATCTGCAAATTCTTTACCGACTTCATGCATAAGCTTGGGATCTATTTGGTGATTCAGAAAAGAATCCACCTTTAAAACTGTCGATGATAAAACAATCCCTTCGCTTTTTATTTTTTCAATAAGCAAATCCATTTTGCATCCTCCTCTATGATAGAAAGCCCTCATATACCCATTCCGGCCATGTAAAAAGCCTGAAGACCATCGCATTCACAACATTAAAAATGAGTGAAGCAATGGCCTTCAGGCTTATGTAACTAAAGCTTCAGGCAAAGAAGGATAGGAAAAACGTCCTCTGCATTGCTCACTCATAGTCGGATTTTTTACGGTAACCCGGTAGAAACTTGCGAGCCATATCCTCGCGATTATATGAGTGAATGTTATTAATTTATTAACATTATAACATCATTTAATAATACTTCAATCAAAATTATAACTATAAACGAACTAAATGCTCCATATACAGGAAATTGTTCGCTATTCAGATAATTAAAGCTGTTCAGGATATTCAGTTTCTGTATAAAGCCTTCTTTCTGACGTCTAGTGTAAATCTTCACATTTCATTCACAATTTACAGATAGGTTTTGTGACATAAATCACTTAAACAGCAACTTTTCACCATTATCATAGTGTTTAAGTTACGAATGAACAATTTGTGAACACACTGAAACCATCTAGAATCTTCCTAAATGTTTTGTATTATGAAAATGTAATCATTTACTTTTTCCAAATTTTCGAAAGGAGTGAAGGAAAATGGCGAAAACGGAACTCAGCCAAAAAACCAAAACTGAAATAGAGGATAGCTCTTCCTTAAAGGGAACGCTAGCTTCCGTTTTCTTATTAGGATTCTTCCTGATAATTACATGGGTAGGCGTTTATTCATTATTTATCAGCCGCTTTTAAAGATAGAAAGGGGAAAAAGCCATGCATATGCATAAATTTGAAAAGGCCTGGCTCATTTTTGGCATCGGATCTCTTCTTGTTTTTCTAACAGTATTGGGAGTAAGCGCATTCTATCTGGGGAATCAGCCCCCAAGCTGTTTAGCGACTATTGATCCAGAGAAGGTTGATACTACCGCTCCTTTTAATGAGCCCGGATTAAAAAAAGTTGAAGGAAAAGATTGGGATTACGAGCTGGTATATGTAGCATCTGCATTTTCCTATAGCCCAGCTGAAGTTGAAATTCCATATGGAGCAAAAGTGAAAATTATCGCTACAACAAAAGACGTCGTCCACGGTTTTGAAGTTGCCGGATCAAATATCAACATGATGCTTGAACCTGGTTATATCAGCGAACATGTAACGACATTTGATAAAACAGGCGAATATTTAATTGTATGTAATGAATATTGCGGTGTTGGACACCACATGATGTCGTCTAAAATTAAGGTGGTGGAATAATGTTTTATCCTTCAGCAAAATTAAAAGTTGACCGCCGTGACGGTAAGCTGGCAATGGCCCACTTTTTCGTTGCATTTACAGCTCTTGCAATTGGCGGCCTTGCTGGTTTATTGCAGACTTTGGTCCGCTCCGGAAAATTCGAGCTTCCAGCAGGAATCGGGTATTATCAGATTTTAACGGTTCACGGTGTTGTATTAGGACTTGTACTTACTACATTTTTTATAATGGGCTTTCAGATTGCTGCTACAAGCAAAACATCAGGCACACTTACAAATAAACAGCGCCTAGCCGGCTGGATCGGTTTTTGGCTGATGACAGCAGGAACAGTGCTTGCAGCTATCATGATACTGTTGAATGAAGCTACTGTTCTTTATACTTTCTATGCTCCTCTTCAGGCACATGCACTGTACTATATCGGTTTAACACTTGTTATTGTGGGAAGCTGGATTGACGGGGCAGCAATCATTATGAAATATGCAGAATGGCGAAGAAAAAATCCTGGACAGCCGAGTCCGTTATTAACATTTATGTCATTGGTTAACACAATGATGTGGATTGTGGCAACAATCGGTGTAGCGTCCACCGTTCTTTTCCAGCTGCTCCCTTGGTCATTGGGATTAGTAGAAACAGTAAACATTGCTGTCAGCCGTACTCTTTTCTGGTATTTCGGACATCCGCTTGTTTACTTCTGGCTATTGCCTGCTTACATGGCCTGGTACGTTGTAATTCCAAAAGTCATCGGCGGAAAGATTTTCTCTGATTCATTGGCACGTTTGTCATTTATATTATTCCTGCTGTTTTCCATCCCTGTCGGATTCCACCATCAATTAATGGAGCCTGGAATTGACCCGGCATGGAAATTCTTGCAGGTTATCCTGACTTTCCTGGTTGTCATTCCATCACTAATGACTGCATTTTCTCTATTTGCCACTTTTGAAAGCTTCGGCCGTTCAAAAGGTGCCAGAGGATTATTCGGCTGGGTAAAAAAATTGCCTTGGGGTGATGCCAGATTTACAGTTCCATTCATCGGGATGGTTGCTTTTATCCCTGCGGGTGCAGGGGGTATCGTTAATGCTTCCCATCAGATGAACCAGGTTGTTCATAACACGATTTGGGTTACCGGCCACTTCCACCTAACTGTGGCAACATCTGTGGTACTTACATTCTTTGGGGTTTCTTACTGGCTGATCCCCCATCTTACAGGCCGAACATTAACGAAAGCAATGAATAAATTGGGTATAATCCAAGCAGTAATCTGGGTAATCGGTATGACTTTTATGTCTGGTTCCATGCATGCTGCCGGCCTTCTTGGAGCTCCGCGCCGTTCATCATACTCAGAATATGGCGGAGCAGCACAAGCCCTTGAATGGATTCCTTATCAGGTTGCACAGGCAATCGGGGGTTCCATCCTGTTCCTGGGCATCATCTTAATGCTTTATATCTTCATCAACCTTGCATTCTTCGCACCAAAGGGAGAGCAGGAATTCCCTGTCGGAGAACCTGCTGATGATGCTGAAAAAGCTCCAATGGTATTTGAAAACTGGAAGCTGTGGCTAGGAATTACAGTGGTTCTTATTCTTTTTGCCTACACCATTCCATTCATAGATTTAATTCAAAATGCACCTCCAGGTGCTAAAGGATATAAACTCTGGTAGAAAAGAAATGCGTAAGCGCTGGAGCTAGAAAGTTATCTAATTTCAGAATTAAATACTATTGTATTTTGAGAAAAAACACTCCGCCCCATTTGGCCGGAGTGTTTTTAATGTTCCAGTTTACCTGATTCAGCCATCTTTCCAGCATTTTTCCTTCTAGCAGGCAGATTCACTATAATTACCGAACTGAGTATCAGCAAAGCTCCGGCAATCTGGACTGCTCCGAGATTTTCCCCGTAAATGGTTACTCCTAACAGCATGGCTACGACAGGTTCAACTGTAGCGATAACAGCTGCTTTGCTTCCATCGGTTTTTTCAAGTCCCCATGTATATACAAAATAGGCAAGCACAGTCGGCACAAATCCAAGGCCTATACTAAGAAGCAAAACTTCAGTGTTTAAAAAAACTTCTGCTTTTGTCCATAGTCTGGTTACAGGAATAAGAAATGCCGCTGCAATCAGAAATGTATAAAGGGTAACTGTAAATGGATGATATTTTCTCAAAGCAAACTTACCGAATATTGTATATAGTGCATAGCCAAACCCAGATCCCAAGCCTGTCAAGATTCCAATAAGAGTAATATCGCTGTTGCCTGCTGATAATCCTGCAATTAAAGTGCATCCCAAAATCGTGCCTGCCACTGCTGCAGCCTTTCTCAGATTTATTCCTTCCTTTAAAAACAGGTAAGACAATACAGTAACAAAGGCTGGAGCTGTATAGAGCAGTACGACTGCCACTGATACACTTATTTGGTTCATGGCTGTAAAATAGCAATAGTTAAAAAATACAATGCTTAATATCCCTGTTCCCACAAAGAAGCCTATATCGGACGAAGACTTCAGTTTTAAATGGCTTCGGAAATTCACGATACCGAAAAGGATGAGGAAAAATGCTGCAAAGAACACTCTCGTGGCTACAATCTCCATAGCTGTAAATCCATGTTCACCCAGACCTTTAACAAAAACAGCAATAATGCCCCATAAACTCGCCCCAAACGCGATCATTAAAAATGGAAGTAATTTTTTCATTATTTCTCTCCATGAAGTAAGAGGATGGCTGCGACCACCCTCTTACTCAAAATTTTTATTAATTTCTCAGTTTAGCTGATACACCTTACTGTACTTATCGTACAGATAATCAATTAAATGCTGGGCATTAAGGCCTTCCCCTGTTACATCATTTAAAATTTCAAGCGGTTTTTTCAATTTGCCGAACTGATGCACATTTTTTGTGAACCACTCTTTGATTGGCAGCAAATTGCCTTCTTCAAGTATTTCATCATAGTTTGGCAAGTCCTTCAGCATACTGTTTTTAAGCTGTGCTGCATACATGTAGCCCAAAGCGTATGAAGGGAAATAGCCGAAGCTTCCTCCTGCCCAGTGAACATCCTGCAGGACACCTAGGCCGTCGTCCTCTGGCTTTACTCCAAGGTATTGTTCATATTTCTCATTCCAGATTGTTGGAAGGTCTTTAACATTAATTTCATCATTGAACAAGCCCTTTTCAATTTCATATCGGATAATGATATGAAGCGGATAAGTTAATTCGTCTGCTTCAATACGGATTAAAGAAGGTTTTGATTCATTGATGGCACGATAAAAATCCTCTATTGAAACATCATTAAATTGTCCGCTTGCATATTCTTTAAGAAGTTCATAATTCTTTTTCCAGAATGAAAAATGTCTTCCAACAAAATTTTCATAAAATAAGGACTGTGATTCATGAATTCCCATAGATGTTCCAGTGCATAGCGGTGTGCCTACCAGGCCAGAAGAAATATTCTGTTCATATAAAGCATGACCGCCTTCATGAATCGTACCAAATACAGCGGTTCGGAAATCTGTTTCATCATATTTGGTTGTCACACGGACATCACCGGGATTTAAGCCGGTTGCAAAAGGATGAACGGTCTCGTCCAGACGACCTGCTTTAAAGTTATAGCCCATTTGTTCAAGAACTTTAAGGCTAAAGTCCCGCTGTTTGTCCTTCTCAAAATGTTTAAATAAAAAGCTGGTGCCAGGCTTATTCTGTGATTCGGAAATCTGCTGGACAAGCGGAACAATTTTTTCCCGCAGCTGATGGAAAACCTGATCAAGCGTTTCAACTGTAACCCCAGGTTCATACATATCCAATAGAGTGTTATATTTGTTTCCTTCATATCCCCAATAAGAAATGAATCTTTTGTTCATTTCAACTAGCTTTTCCAAGTATGGGCGGAACATTTCAAAATCTGAGCTTGCCTTTGCATCTTCCCAAATGCTTTCAGCCTTGGATTGCAGGATAACATATTCCGTATATTCCTCTGCAGGAATTTTTTTATTACGATCATAGTCCTTTTTGCATTCTTCAAGCGTTTTTAACGTCACCTCAGAAAGATTTTCCTGGCCTGAAAGTTCTGCTATGTAAGCTGCCATTTCCTCAGAGGTAGACATTCTGAATACCTCTGAAGAGATCATTCCAATTACTTCGGAGCGCTGTTCAAGTCCCTGCTTGGGTGCCCCTGTCCGCATATCCCAATACATCAGCCCAATGGCTTCATTATATGCAGTCATTTTTTTGACATATTCAAGGAATTGCTGTTCTGTCTGTTTGAGTGATTCTGCCACAAATTTTCCCCCTCATTATCTATTTCAGTATCATTTTATCATATTTTTCTGAAAAGGCAGTCATCATTAATCTTATTATTATCCTTCCTTTAATAAAGGATCCCGCTGTTTTTCTTTTTAACATGCTGGCCAAAGAGTTATAATGGTATAAAGTGAACTAACCAGAAAGAGAGATAGCATGAAATATTTGATTTACTTTATCATCATTGCGGCATTTATTGATACATTTTCTCAGCTCCCTATTATGAGCCCATTTGCCATGACATTTGATCCATCACCAGCCTTTGCAGGATTGGTTGTTGGAATGTATTCGTTCTCGAATATGATAGGCAATATTTTAGCCGGCTTTTGGATCGATAAAAGCGGAGCCAAAAAAGTCCTGGTATCTGGCCTTTTCTTAACCGGAATCATTTTAATCCTGTATACCTTTGCTGATTCACCTATGCATTTAATTTCAGTAAGGTTTTTTCATGGGCTTTTTGGAGGTTTCCTTGTTCCTGCAGCTTTTACTGCCATTTCAAACCGCGGTAAATCAAATAATCAGGGTAAAAAAATGGCTGTATCAGGCGCAGCTGTCGGCTGTTCAGCCATTATAGGTCCTGCTTTTGGAGCTGTGATTGCTTCCAACTACAGCATAAACTGGGTTTTCTTGATTATAGCTGCAACCATGATCGGCTGTTCAGTCTTAGCCTTTATGTTTTTGCCACCAGGTAAGCTCAAAGATATTGAAGAAAAAAGCTCCCATTCTGAAAAAATGCCTTCGTTAATAAAGAATCCTATGCTCACAGCAAGCTATTTAGGAGCTTTTTCACTAATGTTTGCGCAGGGATCACTTGCTTATCTTCTTCCGCTTCAGGTAGAGGAGCTGCAATTTGATTCTATGTACAGCGGGATATTGTTAAGCACTTTTGGAATAACCGCAATCCTCATTTTTCTGCTGCCCGTCAATAAAATATTTGATAAATATCGGCACAACAATACCATGCTTGCAGGCATGCTGATCATTGGCATTGCGCTAATCCTGCTAAGTTCTGCTGGATCTCTTGCATTCATGTTTGTTTGTATGGTTCTGTATGGCAGTGGGTTTGCTCTTTTATTCCCTTCCATTAATGCCCTTATTGCTAAACATACAACTGAAAAAACAAGAGGAAAGGCGTTTGGCCTCTTCTATGCTTTTTTTTCTTTAGGCGTGGTAGCTGGCTCCACAATCTTAGGCTTCCTGGGAGTAACATTCAATATAGGTTTTCTGATCTCAGCAGCACTTTTACTCTTAACGGTATGCTGCATGTCCATTTATTTTAAAAAGAGAAGTTCCGTATTATTAAAAAGCCAGGAGTGACCGAAAATGAAAGAATTAGTTGGCATCTGCTCTGTTTGCGGGAAGGATCTTTATTGTCTTGATGGATTCTTTAATGGAGTCCACAATGATAAAAATGAAACAATTTGTTTTGAATGTATAGAGGAACATGAAGAATCCGCAGAGTGAATCTCTGCGGATTTTTTTGTTTGATTTCTCCACATATGGTTCCTTATTTAAATTTTCTCCAAATATGATATATGTCACTTATTTAAAAAGCTCTTACTGTTAAACTTAAAGTAATTAATAACAATTCTCACTGACGGGTAATTTTCTGTTAGGGGCATCTAACTTGCCATCAGACAATTGAAGGAGCGATCAAAATGGAAAACAAAGTGGTTGAACTCGATGTAAGAGAAGATTTAAAAAACAAATTGGAGCCGTTTCAAAAAATTATGTCTGCTGTAGCCGAACTTGATGCCAATGATGTCTTTATCCTGCATGCCCCTTTTAAGCCTATACCCCTTTTTGGTGTTTTAAAGGCAAAAGGATTTGAATATAAAGCTGAAGAAATTGAAAAAAAGCATTGGAAAGTAATCTTCACAAAGAGAGGTGCTGCAAAATGAAGCTGGATAACCGGGGATTAGAGCCTCCGCAGCCGATGATGAGAACGCTCGCAGCTCTTGAAAGTCTTCCAAAAGGAAAAACCTTGTCAATCATAAACGACAGGCGGCCCATGTTTCTATATGAACAGCTTGACGAAATGGGCTGTAAGTATGAAACTGCCCAACAAGAAGATGGAAGCTTTTTAATAGAAATCAAGAAATAAGCAGGTGATCCCATTGCTGCCCAAGACAAAAAATGAAACCAATATTAAACTTCCTTTTTCATTTATCCTTTTCAGCATGCTCTGTTTGATTGGATCAATGGCACTCATTCTTTTTCAAGGGGACTTTATTATTAACAGCCAATTCCGTGTACCGGCAATTTGGTCAGCCGCTCATCTGTTTATATTGGGATGGGCGCTGATGACAGCAATGGGAGCCATGTATCAGCTTGTTCCAGTGGCATTTCTTACACCTATATGGAACGAAAGGTTTGGCTTTATCCAATTTACTGTTACTGCTTTTGGAATTTTATATTTTGCCCATAGTTTATTTCATAAGCCAGAGAGTGCAATGCTGCCAGGGCTAATTACATTAGCAGGCATCTTAATGTTTCTGCTGCAAATGATCATGACTTTAAGACAGCAGGCGAAACCCAATGTATTGACTCTTTTTGTCGGAACTGCACTGGCTTGCTTGTTCACTGCTATCCTATTGGGAATCATTATGGTCTTAAGCATGAAAACTGGATTTGTTTCTGGTTATTATCAAGCTGTCTTTAAAAGCCACATACTGCTTGGAACAGCAGGCTGGTTTACACTGCTGATTTTTGGATTTTCCTATAAAATGGTTCCTATGTTTTCTTTGTCACATGGCTACAGCATGAAGCCGGCCAAATATGTATTCATGGTTTATGCAGCAGGGCTGGCAGCGGCGATAACATCTTTCTTCTCAGGGGAAAATTTGCTTCTCACCATTGCATTGATGATTCAGGCAGGGGGATTTGCACTTTTCACCTGGCACATGCTGCAAATCCTGCAAAAAAGAGTTAAGAAAAAGCTTGATTATTCCTTTCGGTTCGCCATTCTCGCTATACCTGCAGGACTGGCAATCCACCTTGCAGCATTCATAAGCTCGGCTTTCGGAAGCTTTAAAAGTAACGTTGGATACCTGGTGTTTGCCTATCTCATGCTTTGGGTAGCTTTAAGCATTCTGGGTTATCTTTTTAAAATTGTGCCATTTCTATGGTGGACCTGGAAATACAGCAGAGAAATCGGCAAGCGGAGTGTTCCATCGCTTAAAGATATGATGAATGACAAGGTATCCATTCCGGTCCTATCCGCTTTCATATTGGGAATACTCAGTATCACATTCTCGATTGCATTAAAACAACTTTCCCTGTTCTTGTCCGGCCAGATTCTGACGCTTGGTGCCAGCCTTGTTTTCTGTTATTTGATTATATCAGTTTTGAAAAAATAGGAGGATTGACTGTGAATTCGAAAGATATAGTTCTCAGCAATTTGAAAAGGGTTATGGATCCCGAGTTAAATATAAACGTAGTTGATTTGGGACTTATTTATGATATTGATTTTCCTGATGACGGCAAGGCAGTTATTACCATGACTTTGACAACACCCGGGTGCCCTCTCCATGACAGTATCGTAAGCGGTGTAAAATATTGTATTGAAGATCTGAAGCTGTTTTCTTGTGTGGATGTCAACCTTGTCTGGGAGCCTGCTTGGACCCCCGCACGTATGACACCCCAAGCAAATCAGATTTTGAGAGGATAACAAGAAAGAAGTGCCTGCTTGGGCACTTCTTTCGTTCAGTTTGTTATGGATGGCTCTGCAGGCAGAACCCTTTTTATCATTTCGCGCACTTCATGATTTTCAGTTTCATTCATCAGAATATGAACTGTCCCTTTGTCTTCATGTGTTCTAATTAATCTCCCGATACCCTGCCTTAACCGCAGAATCATATAGGGCAGATCCACCTCTCTGAATGGATTGGATGCCCCCTCCCTTTTGGCTGAGAAAACAGGATCGTGTGGAGGAAATGGCAAGCCATAAATAAGCACATTTTCCAGGGATCTTCCCGGAATATCAAGACCCTCCCACAAATTAACAGAACAGAGAACTGAATGCTCATCATTTTGGAAATTTGACACTAGGGTGCTTATTTCTGCATCTCCTTCAAAAAAGAACGGCACACCCAATTTACCTGTAGCAAAGGCTTTGAATTCCGTCAATTCAGAACGGCTGTTGAATAACACTAAAGCCCGGCCTTCTGATAGCTTAATTTGTTCAAGTAAATATTCCATTTTTGCTGTGCCTGATTTCTCTCCAAATTCCGGCATGTGAATAATCATATTTTCTTCATAATCAAACGGAGAATCTACGGTAAAAGATAAATAATCATCTACCCCAAGGCTTTTTGACATATATTCAAAGGATTTATTTTCCGACAAAGTTGCAGAAGAAAACACGAAAGGCTTTTTCTGGGAGAACACTTCTTCCCTCATAATATCTTCAACCATTCTCGGCATGATGACCAGGGTTCTTTCTTCGTTATTCTCTTCAAACCAAGTGATTCCTTTTAAATCTTTAAGGAAGAGGGAAAGTGAGAAGGCGATTTGCTCAAGATATTCTTCAACAATTTTTAAGTCATACTCATTAATGACATACATTTCACTTTCAAATACCAATTCTTCCTCAAGAGTATTGATTAGATTCTGCAGCTTTCTTCCTTCTCTCATCACATCGTCAGTTTTTTCTATGGTTTTCTTGTCGGAACCTGTGTCGCCCGAAGCAGTCATAGAAAGCGTTAAAAAGAAATGTTCATTCTGATATATTGCATCTTCAATGACATTTAACGTCTTTTCACGTACATCATTAGCCATGAGCCTTGTTAAAAGGGATTCCAGTATCTGCTCAGTAAAACGATAAGTCAGAGCCTTCTGGGCTGCATATTCCAGTAAATGTCCTTCATCGAATATAACACAGGAATTCTCAGGAAGCAGAGGCAGCTGACCTTCCCGTTTTCTTGATTCCTTTGTCCAAATATGTTCCATGTAAAAATCATGCGAACAGATGATTAAATCGTTTGCGCCCCGGTAATATTCCCTGTGAAGAGTTTGACCGCAGCGGTGGCGCTTCTCGCAAGTAAAGCAATCCTGGATTGAATCCCATGAAACATTCTTCCAATGCTCATCTGACAGTTCTGGATAATCCTTCCGGTCACCATATCTCTCAAACTTTTGCAAAGAAGAGCCTGTTTGCACAAAATCGGGAAGCTCGTCAAAAATGCGGTTATAATGATCATGAACATCATTCGCTACGAGCTTGTCCAGCTTATTTAAACATAGGTACTGATCACGTGATTTAGCCAGCCTGACATCAATATTTAGCCCTAAAGCTTTCTCAAGCTTTGCAATATCGCCTTCCTTTTTTACAAGCTGCTCGATTAATGTTTCATCTGCACAGGCGATAATAGCAGGTTTGTTTATGTACCTTGCATAGCTGATTGCATATAAAAGGTAAACAATTGTCTTCCCGGTCCCTACACCGGCCTCAGCAAATATAACACTTTTGTCTTTAAATGCCTTCTCCAGCTGGAAGGCCATAAATATTTGCTCATCCCGAATTTCAAATCCTGCTTCAGGCAATATATCGTAAAAAACATCTCCGATCCACTCGCTTAGCTTTTCGTAAAAAGATTCGCTCCTGGAAACGGCAAAAGGCATTCGGTTAGACATGCTACCCCTCCGTAAATTAAATAGTTAAAGCGCCTTTTTATACAGACGCTATGATTTAGGTTATATCATTATTTCTATAAATAAATTTTTTATAATCAAATGAACATCATATAATTTTATCTCAAATACAGTAACTGTCAAGGTATACCGCAGTCTGCTGAGGATCTTTTACCAACAAAAAACAGGGGTGCTATAAAAGGCAGCCCCCCTGCTCATTTTGAAAGATTAGTTGACACGCGACATAGAAAATGACAATGCCTGCTGCAATTCATCCTGTGCATTTCTAAGGCTCTCCAGTGCTTCGGCTGATGAATCACCATCCCCCTGGATTGCTTCAAGTGTCCCATTCAGCGCCTGGGAAATTTTATAAAAATCGATACTGGAATGTTTCATTGCCACCCCTCCTGAAAAAAGAATCAGATAGATATATTCTATACAGTTTCAGGAGGATTTATGCTTTTGCTGCTAATTATTTTTCGGCGGTCTTTTGCCCCAGTACTGATAATAGTCTGTGCGAATGAATCCGTTAAAGAGCTTGCGTTTTTTGGTCGCCTTTTTGCCATAGTGAGTTTCAAATTCTTCGTCTGAAGTCAGGATATAAATAGACCATGTGTCGAGAGTCGCAAAGGCATCCCCCATTTCTGCATACATTCGCTGTACCGAAGCCTTCTCACCTAGTCTCTCTCCATAAGGAGGATTTCCTGCAATTACACCGTATTCCTTAGCAGTCGTAAAATCGCGCACTTGCATTTGTTTGAAGTTTATTAAGTCTCCCAAGCCAGCTTCGAAAGCATTTTCTTCAGCTATTTTTACCATCCTGTGATCGATATCAGCACCTGTGATATCAAGAGGCTGATCATAATTCGCCAGATCTTCGGCTTCATTTCTGGCATCTTCCCAGACTTTTTCCGGAATCCATGACCATCCTTCAGAGATGAACTCTCGGTTAAAACCTGGTGCAATATTCTGGCCGATTAAAGCAGTTTCTATCGGGATAGTTCCAGATCCGCAGAAAGGATCAACGAAAGGCTTATCCGGGCTCCAATTGGTCAGCATAACAAGTGCAGCTGCAAGTGTTTCCTTCAGCGGCGCTTCCCCCTGCCCTGCACGATATCCGCGCTTATGCAGGCCGCTTCCGCTCGCATCAATGGTCAAAAGCGCTACATCTTTATGAAGAGCAACTTCTATCTTAAACAACGGCCCATTTTCTTCAAGCCAGCCTGTCTTATTATATTTTGTTCTCATGCGTTCCACGATTGCTTTCTTTACGATAGCCTGACAATCGGAGACCGAAAAAAGCTTGGACTTTACAGATTTGCCTGATACAGGAAATTCAGCGTTTTCAGGCATATACTTTTCCCAAGGCAGAGATTTTGTTTTCTCAAAAAGCTCATCAAAGCTTGTTGCTTTGAATTCGCCCACTTTAATGCGGATCCTGTCTGCCGTTCTCAGCCATAAATTCGACCGGACAATCGCAGATTCATCTCCCTTGAATGTTATTCTTCCATTTTCCACTTCACATTCGTATCCAAGATCGCGCACTTCTTTAGCTGCAAGCGCCTCAAGCCCCATGGCAGTAGTGGCGATTAAATCGTATTTAGACATATTTTCACCCTTACCTAAATTGTTATTTCTATTATGTATACCCTAATTGAACTGGCCTTTATCTTTATCACATAAAGTATATCTGTTTATTTGCTTACCCGCAATGAAGGCTGAAAAATGCTTCTGAGTTGCCTTCTTCGGCATACACATTTTAACAGCGGGAGGTGAAAGTAAAAAAGCTCTCCCAAAAAGGAGAGCTGGAATTTATAACACTCATACTGTCTCACTAATAACGTTCTGTAAGCCATGTTTTGTACCGTAGTACTGCAAGCGACTAATGTCTCGTACTCAGGTGGTAATCATCTATCTACAGGCATTCGCCTGTCCTTCCCGTTGTTCATTTCCTCAGGGAAAGTGCCCCTACCATCATTTGGGTTTCTCGCTCGCGGGGTTTACCTCGTTCCACCCTTTTCATTTCTGAAAAGGCTACGTCACTGTGGCACTTTCAAGGTATTCATGCCATATCCCGAAGGACTTAGGCATTTTCCCTGCCGTCAGCCAAGCAATAGCCAAGCTGCCCTAGCTTATGAATTCGCTAGGCACGAACACTACAGGCATCTCAGCCTGTGCGAGCATGGACTTTCCTCTACAATATAAAAATATATTGCAGCGATTACCCGAACGCTATTAATGATCACAAAGAATATTATATGTAATCTGTGATGGAATAGCAATGATTTTAAACAGGAAAAACTGATAATTCCTGTCAATCATACAACTTGCTGCCAAATACATGTTTTTCCAGGTTCGATAATCTTTTTAAAATGTCAAAATTTGTTGTGCCTGCAGTTTGCGCTGCAGGTCTGCGTGAAGCTTCGTCAACCTGTTTTTTCAATCTCATATTTTCCTGCTGAAGATCTTCAATTTCCTGTTGGAATGCTTCATAATCTTTAATGACAAAATCTAAAAACTTATCAACATCTTCTGGCTTATAGCCTCTCATGGCAGTCTTAAATTCTTTTTCCAAAATATCTTTTGCCGTTAAATTAATTTTATCGGATAGCATGACACTCACCTCAGTATATCGCCAATCATAATTAATACTATTTTTCCAGAGATATGTACATTTGTCAATTTATCTAAGCTTTATTCAAATGTGTCTCTCTGAGAGAATTGTTCTTCTTCTACAATCAATTGTAAATCATAAAAGGTGATTAGTCTAATGTCATACTCATTTTCTTCTTTATATTTTTTTGCAGTTTCATACAAATATTTAGGGCTTCCCTCTTTTTCCGAATCATAAAATAGAAGGAGCACATCGCTTTTACTGACAAAAAAGTGATTTTTAAGCCTGAATTGCTGAGGGCTTTCGTATGGTTTTTTTGTTACGGAATCAACAAAATCAGCCTGAAGCAGTATGGATTCATACCACTCTTTATTCGCTTCCTTCCAAGACGCTTCCTGATCCAAAAACGGAGTAATGACTGCAAGTTTCAGCTCCTCGTATCCTTCAAGCTGAAGATCATAAACAACTTCAGCCGCCCAAAGTTCGGTACCAAGCTGCCCGCTGATGATTACCCACTCAAGCCCGTCATCCAGCAAAGAAAGAAGGCTATTTCTTATTGCGGATTTAATATAGCCGACAGCAGGGTCATCATTTTTAAATATCCCTACTTCAAAAGGCTTGTACCCTGAAATAACTGCTACTTTTGTCAATTGCAAAAACTCCTTAAACTTTTCTTGCGGTAACAGGTAGAGCAGACTCATTTAGATTCCATATAAATGGGTATAAATAAAACAAGGGCATAAAGCCCTTGTTGATTATCTGCCGGAAAAGCTTGGCCCCTGTTTCGGACCCATTCCAGTTGATGCTCCTGCTACGCCTGTACCAGGACCGCCATATCCAGGACCCATTCCCATTCCTTGGCCCATTCCCATTCCCGGACCCATTCCTGGGCTATATGCTCCTGCCACGCCTGGTCTTGGTCCCAGATTAACATTCGATTGTGTCACCTGGTTCACAGTTGACTGAGTATGCGGGTAAGAATGCTGATTCTCATAGTTAATGTGGTTTACATGAGTATGATGCGTAGGATGAATGTGTGGAACCACAATGTTCTGGAACGAATGAGTTACACAGCATTTAGTCGGATGAACCACAGCAGGCAGAACCTGCGAAGGTCTTGGTCTGCAATACATGTAAAGATCCCCTTTCCAAATTGTTTTTACATTAACAACCTATGTGAGAAAGAGTAATCTTGTACTAATGAAAATACCTATTTTTTAGGTACTAGCCTTAGAGCATGCTGTAGAAATTGTCTTTTAAATTGGAGAAAACGATAGCTGTAGTGAAAATTACAAGGAAGAATAAAAATAAGATTGCTTTATACATATTACCAGCCTCACTATATAAAATTCCTAAAAGTGGATGTTCAAAACGTCCGGTGAAAATGACACATCGAATATCTTAGTTGACTGGCTTTTGCGTCCTCACGTATTAATTACATACGTTCCGGTACTCAAAGCTTCGCCGCCTTGATCTTCTCGGTCGTTTTCATCCTCCTTTTGAACTTGCACTAAAAAAGTACCACACAAGTTATAATTTTACCTGTAAGAAGAAGTACATACAACTAGGAAATAGTGGATTTTTTTGTCTGGTATATTAAAATTATGTTACAAGGAAGTTTAAGTTCAATTAAACTTTCGTTCAAGCCGTACAATCCGCCGATGCAATTCTTCCTGTTTTATTTTTATCTTTTCTGTTCCGCCACCTGAGTTTTCTTCCAGCATGCATAACGCTTTTTTCGCATACATAGTAGCTTGGCCTATATCCTTTATGCGATGCTCATAGATCTTGGCCAGTTCAATGCAGGATATTACCTTCATATTCACCAAGCCTTTTTCAGCAATATCCTTCCATAATTTTGCCGCCTCATCCCAGTTTTTATGTTTCTTATGCTCAAAAGCCAGGGCAAACCTGGCATCCACAGCTTCAGCAGACTCTCCTTCAGATATTTTATTAAAGGCTGTCTTCGCCTGCGAAGATTCTCCCAGTGCTGAAAGCCATCTTCCTACTTCATAGACCTCACGGGGAGTCTGTTTTTCATCCAGCTGCAATATTTGGAAAGAAAGATGTGTATATAGGCTAATCAGGGATAAAATATCTATTTCATTATGTTGAATGATTCCCAGCATGCCTTCAGGATTTTTCCTTTCCACAAAATCAAAATAAATCATTGGTGCCAGAAACCCCGGAATATCATCTTTTCTTTCAACCCCTAAAACACCTTTTTCTACTGCAGCAAGTTTTACCCTCTCAAGTTTGTGCTTCCACATCCTCCTTGCTGCATGATATAAATCAAAATGGCCAAACGGAGGAAGTTTTGGTATATGTTTCCTGAGAAGGGTATGTCTCGTTTTTACCTGCGGCCAGTCGAAAGCCTTCCCGTTGTATGTCACCATCGTTGAATAATCAATGCTTTCAAGAAAGCTTTTATATAATGGTATCTCGGCTCCTGGATGGGGAAGGATATGCTGCTTCAGTTTTATTTTGCTTCCCTGCAGACTGGCTTGGCCAAGCAGGAATATGGTATTTCCAGTCCCTCCGCCCAAACCTGTTGTCTCTGTATCAAAAAAGAAAAGACTTTCCGGCTCATGTCCGGCAGCAGAGAGCGGATGCCTGATGCCTGAAGAATTCCAAGCCTCCACCGCCGCTGCAAATTGCCCAAAAGAAAAGATTCCATGCATCTGATCAAGGCTATATTCCTTTTCCCTTACAAGGCAATAGGAGTCTTCAAAATAATACGGATAGACACCTTCTGCTTGCCATACTTCCTTGAATGGGACATCGATGTTATTCTCACGCTCTCGGACGGGTGATGGCTGATTATCCATATCTGTACCAAGATGACCTTTTAGCCTGTTCAGTTTGTTTTTAATGGACAAGTCTATCACCTGCACTAGTAACGCCATTTTTAAAAGAACCGAGAATCCTGAGAACGTCTTTTTTTGCCGTTTCTGTTGAAGTATCTGATCCAATGCAGGAAGGACATCCATGCTCACATGAGCATCTGCTGACCATTTCCATCGTTTCGTGCATGATATGTTCTATTCCTCCAAAAATCTTCTCGCTTAACCCTACACCGCCAGGATACCTGTCATAGAAAAAGATCGTCGGCTTTTCATTATGGGCAGCTTTCACTTGAGGGACAACATGAACGTCCTGAGGATCGCACATAACAAAAAGCGGCACAATATGCTTCAGTGCATGTGCTGTTCCGATGAGTCCCTGCTCGAGCCGGTCTTGCTTATAACTTAAAGATTCCTGGTTAAAGGAAAGCCAGGTAGAGCTTGTATGAAGCTCTTCTTCAGGAAGTGTTATTGGACCGGACCCGATATTTTCATGTGTTTCAAACTTGATTTTTTTAAATATCGTTGCCATTGCCACAACACTTACATCCCCAAACCCAACTTCCCCAATGGATGATATCCTGAGTTTATCCTGTTCCAGCACTTTTAGCTCGACTGCCAGATTAGCATCTGTAAAGTAATCAACATCCACCTCCCGGACAAAGGCCTTTTTTTCTTCCCAATCAAGCATTTCCACCTGGAACTGAGTCCCCTGATGAAGATAGATTGCTTCTTCATGCAGAAGAGTCATAGCAGAAAAGCGGTCCATTTCGCCAATTACCTTTACATTCGCAATATCCGATTGATCGATTATGACAACATTTTCCTGAGAGGCTGAACGAAGGCTGATATTATGGGCAGGAAATGAGTCCTTCATCCAATAAAATTTATCTCCATTCTGATGAAGAACCCTTTCTTCTGCCAGATACTCTAAAACTTCTTCAGTCTCAAAATCCCCAAAACGTTCTCCGGCATTAAAAGGGAGCTCATAGGCTGCACATTTGATATGGTCCACCAGAATAATAAGATTGTCTGGGTTTATTCTGGCTGTTTCAGGACTTTTATTGAAAAAGTAATCAGGATTTTGAATGACATATTGATCAAGCGGACTGGAGCTTGCCACCATGATGACAAGCGATTCACCATGTCTTCTGCCCGCACGTCCTGCCTGCTGCCATGAGCTGGCAATTGTACCTGGGTATCCAGTCATGACACAAACCTGGAGCTGCCCGATATCCACGCCGAGCTCCAAGGCATTTGTACTGACAACTCCATAAATCTCCCCTGACCGCAGTCCTTTTTCAATTTCCCGCCTCTGGGTTGGCAGATAACCGCCTCGATATCCCCGTATTGCCTTCGGTCCCAATTTATGCTTTACAAGTTCCTGGAGGTAAGACAGCAGGATTTCGACTCTGACCCTGCTTCTTGCAAACACTATGGTCTGAATTTTATTTTTCAGAAGTATACCTGCAAGCTTTCTTGCTTCGAGAGTAGCACTTCTTCTGATATTCAGCGGTTTATTGACGATGGGAGGATTATAAAAAACAAAATGTTTTTTCCCGCTCGGTGCCCCATTATTATCTACGAGTTTCATTGGCTTTTCTGTAAGCTTTTCCGCGAGCTCAAGAGGGTTTGCTATTGTTGCAGATGTACAGATAAAAATGGGGTCACTGCCATAAAAACGGCAAATGCGCCTAAGGCGGCGAATGACATTTGCTACATGGCTGCCAAATACCCCTCTGTAAATATGAAGTTCATCTATGACCACATACTTTAAATTTTCAAACAAGGACACCCATTTTGTATGATGAGGCAATATCGCCGAGTGAAGCATATCCGGGTTTGTTATAACCACATGCCCAGCCCTGCGTACCTTTTGCCGGATGTTTGCTGGTGTATCCCCGTCGTATGTATAGGAATTGATATCCAATCCGGACTCCTGAATGATTTCATTGATTTCACTTTTCTGGTCCTGTGCCAGTGCTTTTGTGGGAAACATATATAGAGCCCTTGCATCAGGGTCATTGACGATTGTCTGCAGCACAGGAAGGTTGTAGCAAAGAGTTTTCCCTGAGGCAGTTGGTGTAACTGCCACAAGACTGTTCCCTTTCATGACTGTCTGATAAGACGTTTTTTGATGTGTATAAAGCCTTGTAATCCCTCTCTTAAGTAATGCTTCTTTTAAAGATGGATGGATGCCTTCAGGAAGGCCGGCAGTTTTTGCCTCTTTTTCTTCTATTGTATGCCAATGAACGATATTATCTTTATATTGCTGTTCAGATATAAGCTCTTTCATGATTTCAGGCAGATTTTTTCGTACTTTCATCTATTTCACCTCATACACCTATTCTAGCGAATAAACGTTCGTTCTAACAGAGCAAACTCTTAAATTTCATTAACTTTTTATGGAAGGAAATCTGCTAAACTTTAATTCTTCAATCTTCATTTTCACTAATTCAGCCTTCATGAAGAAAATTAACTGAAAGTTCTAAATATAGGAGAATCATTATATATCTCATTTGAGCTTGATCAAATTTCTTCAAAGGAATTTATACATGGAGGAATAGCTGCTGGAGCTGTCTCTTATTTCTTTAAGGACCCGAAGTTAAAACTAGCTTTTATTTATTTATAAACGTTCTTAAAGTTTTTTGTTACAATAAATTTTATAGGACAGGACACAAGAGGTGGATCATGAAAGCAGAAGAAATTAAGGGAGTTCTTTCCCAGTTCTCTCTTTTTAAAGAACTCAACAATGAAGAGCTGGATAAAGTAGTAGAGATTTCAATATCAAGGGAATGGAAAAAAGGAAGTCATGTTTTTCTACAGGATGACCCTCTGGAAAATGTTTATTTTATTAATAAAGGCAGAGTAAAGATCTATAGAAGTGATATCAATGGCAAAGAACAGATTGTAGCCATCTTAACAAAAGGCGAGATGTTTCCTCATGTAGGATTTTTCAGAAAAGGAGGATATCCGGCTTTTTCCGAGGTGCTTGAAAATGCGCAGCTGGTCGTTGTGCCGATTTCGCAGTTTGAGAAGGTACTAATTGAAAATCCTGAACTATGCATCAAGGTGTTTAAAGTGCTGGGTGAAAAAATTGTTGATCTGCAGGAAAGGCTGGAAGCGCAAATTCTAAACAATACGTATGAGCAGATCATCAAGCTGCTTGTCCGGCTTGCCAAAATGCATGGGAAAAAGCTCGAGAACGGCAGCATTATTTTAAATGGGGATTTTACCAATAAAGACCTTGCCAATATGATCGGCACTACAAGAGAAACGGTAAGCAGGACTTTAACAAAGATGAAAAAGGAAATGTTAATTAAAACGGATCAGGACGGACACCTAATCATAAATCCTGATCAGCTTTTAGAGACAATCTTTTAAAAGCCGCCCTGTGCGGTTTTTTCTTTTGTCCTTAATGTACAACAGGAACATTCACCCAAGGGACAGCATACGATATGTTGAAAAAGCCTGTTTGAGAGGAGATGGATATAATTGGAGGATCCAAAGAAAAAAGACAGAAATGAGCCTTTTGGTGATTTAATGAAATCGATGAATCAGATTTTCCATGAAAAACCCGTAAAAGGATTTCTGCAAACAATGGATGATTTCTTTAAAAATCCCTTTCCGTTTTCTTCCACCTTCCATGTGGATGTTGCTGAAACTGAAAAAGAACATATCATTAGTGCAGAACTTCCGGGAATAAATAAAGAGCAGATACAAATTGACATTCTGGACAATTATATAACCATTTCTGTTAAATCTTCAGAGATGGTAACTGAAGAAGATGAGAAGAATAAGATTTCCCGAAGACAGCAAAGCATGCAGCGATCCAGCCGGACCATTCCGCTTCCCCAGCCTGTTAATGAAAAGAAAGTAAAGGCAGTATACCAAAATGGCCTCCTGCAAATCACAGTGCCAAAACAGCAGGGAAAAAGAATCGTGATTGATGAAAGCTGATCCCGGCTGCAAGCTTGGTGAAGATAGGCAATCCTGCTTTCTAATAGGTGCTGGTTAAACAAAAACAAGCAGTATCATTGCTTGCTTGTTTTTGTTTACATTAAGTATGTCCAATGGGCTTATTTAGCTGTTTACTTTAGATGTATCAATCCAATTATTGAAATAGCCGGCCGGCACACTGAAATAATCTTTAGTGAAGTATATAAACTCCTTCGTATCGACCTCTTTATAACGGAATTTTTGGTAATAATCCGACAGGAACTGCATCCCCACTGCTTCAGGGGATTCCCCCTTCAGTGTATACTTTTCCTGAATCATTTCATAAATCTCCAAAGCAGGCTGACCATATATAAATCCTGAATGCTTTACCTCATTAATCGGCACATTTGAATATTGCCTGCCAAGGCCAGCTTCTTCAATCGCCTCCATTCGATAATGGGAAATTCCAAAGGCCTGCCGTTCATCCTGATTTTGGCCGGCATAGAAATACATTGATGTGGCAAATTCAGTAATCCCTTCATCAACCCATGCGTGGTTGTATGGGTCATTGGCGACTACTCCATAAAAATACTGATGAGCAATTTCATGGACGATGGAAATTTCATAAAATCTCTTATCATCAATATAGGGATTGATTGTGACAATGCCGGGATATTCCATAAATTGTCCTTCATCCAAAACAATGTCCAGCTGCTCATGGGGGTACTCCCCTATCTTATCCTGATAGAAAGTTAATGCTTTTTTTGCCAGGGCTAACGAAGCTTCCGGATCTTTGTCATGATTGCTCCTGGAAAATAACCTGACCTTCACGCCTTCTTTTGCTTCCGTTTCATAAACTTTCATATCCTTCATGACCGCCATGAAGAAATCCCTGACCCTTTTGGCTTTAACCGTCCCTTCATTCTCTCCTTCTGCCGGATCTATACCTGCTGTGGATGCAAGGGAATACCCTTCTGGCAGTTTATAGGAAACATTGAAATCAGAGAAGCCCGTATGGAATGTTTCGAGTCCCTCCATATAAGGCTCTTTATTCCATTTCCCTTTTTGAAAAACTGCAGCCATAGGATACCATTGAGCAAGATAATAGTTAGTGCCTACTTTTGAAAAGCGGCTGCCCCTGTCAGGGACTGTAAATCCATATTCGATCTTTACCTTATGTTTGCTCTTATCCTTCATATCAGATTTCAAGTCAATGGTTAACGTATCACCCTTTAGCTTATAATTTGCTTTTTGCCCATTAACTGTTACCTTCGTGATATCTGCTTCAGAGGTTCCTTCAACAGAATCAAACGTATGTCCATCTTCAAAAACGTTTGGAATGAAATAAAAGACAAGCTCATTCCATTCTTTATTTGATTGGTTTTTCATTTCAATATCTGCATTGACAGTGAAATAGCCTTCGCTATTCATTTCCAGATCAATTTTATAATCCGCCCTGCTGCCGCTTTTAACGCCAACATTCGAATTCTTTGCAGCCACAACATAGACACCAGCACCAGCAAAAGCAATAACTAATGCAGCAAATGCCGCTTTAGGGCCTGAGTAAGACCAAAATTTCTTTTTTCGGCCATATTGTTTTCTTGAAGGCTGTACTAATGGTTCATGCCCTGTCTTAATCCATGGCGTACGCTGATAGTTTGATTGAAAGCGATTCTTCAGTCCATTTGCCAGCAGACTGAAAGATACAGTTGTAAGTAAAAGGACCGCTAATGGCGCAATTAATATATGGGTGTTGCCATAAATATTTAACCTGGCCTGGCCAGCAAGTCCCGCCAGTTCTTTTGTAGCTGATAGGTATATGATCGGGTCATATCTCATAATGGTGCCGCCGACAAAAATATTCAAAAGCGCCAGCTGTCCCATAAGGGCGATCACATACACAATTTCAAGTATAAACATAACAAGGAACGTTTCCTTTAACTGAGGGAAAATATGCTTCCAGATCAAACGGTGCTTTCCAGCCCCCAAAGCTTTTGCCGCTTCAATATAAACGGACTTATATAATTCTGCTGTTTTAAGCCTTACAGATGACACAATGCTTGGAATGCTGATGATTGACGCAATGACTATAAAATAGCCTATTAGAACACTTTGCTTTAGATTACTGTTGAAGCTTATTGGTGAAAGGAAAAAATACAGTATCAGAAAGAGAGGAACGTAGCTCCATGCATTTTCAAAAGCAATCAGCCATCCTGGCGTCCTTTTCAAGATGCCGGCATACAAACCGATAATTGCTCCAAAAGCCATTTTAATGGACGTGACTGCTGCTGCAATAAAAACAGTGTATCTCAATCCATATAAAATCATGGATAAGAGATCATAGCCCCATTTATCAGTACCCAGCGGATAGGACGATGATTCGAAAGGCTCCAATGGCGGAGCAAGGACTTTTCCGTTTGTATATTGTGTTTCCAATACAGAAGTCAATGAATGAGGTGCAAGCATAGGCCCAAATATACAGAAAAATAGCAAGACTGCAGCCATAAGAATTCCGATAATTAAAGAGTAATTTATTTTTATCAGCTTATTCATAGATAAAACCCCGTTTAAACAGATAGAATATGAACCTGATAGAAATATAAACAAACAGAGATATCAAAAGCATGGCAAATAAGCCAATTGCGATCGGCTGTACCTCATTGCTCTGAAAAATAAACTTCGTAATGCCAGAAACGTTCATTATATGCTCAATAATAAATAGATTGCCAATTGCCAGGGAAATCACTTTGACTAATTCAGATTTGATAAATGGCTCCAAATTTTTATATACATGCTGAAAGTTTATGTAATTCAAGCCCATTCCTTTTGCAACAGCTGTCTTAATATAGTCCTCACCGCTTGTTTGATAATATTTGACCGAGACAAGCTTAAATAAATATAGCGTTGGAGCAATCGCAGCAAGCACAGTGGGAAACCAGGTGTTCAGGGCTCCTCCATCTGGTCTGAGCGAAATCACCCTGATCCCTGTCGTTTTATATATTTTAACAGCAAGAAGCATTGACATTACTATGATGATAAAGTCGGGAATGGAAGCAAGTATATTCAAGAAAGCCCCAAAAAGCTTAGTAAGCCTGAAGCGGCTGATAAATACCCCGAAAATAAGACTTATAATTAAGGAAGCATTCACAGCAATCAATACAATTTGCAGGCTGGTTAAAAAATTATCAGCAATATCCTCTGCTATAGGGCGAGTTTGCTGGCCGAGCTGATAAGTCCCCAGGCTGCCTCCGCTTACTTCCAAGATGAAATCCCCATAAATTTGCGGCAAACTGTCAAAGCTCCACTCAAGACTTCCGCTCGATGGATCGACAGAAATAATCTTTGGCAATGCTGCAAGAAGCAAAATTAAAATAATTATAATGAATATTTGCTGCAGAGCACGAACCATAAATATCCCCCCTTTATGACTATAAGTCATTTTTCTATTTTTTCACTTTTATCTAAATTTTGTCAATCATGCAATCGATTTTTCATAGATAATAATTCCTATATAAAGGGACACTCAAAAATAGACCAGCTATTTTATTTTCGAATATATTTAAAATTTTTTCAAGTCTGATTTTTGAAGGCGATTTTAGAACACTGCCTAAGGTCGCTATATAAGGCCATAAAAAAAAGGCCTATTCGGCCATGATCAATTAAGATTTAAATATTCCCCCAATCCCTTTGACCATTGATGATACTTGCGTTACAGCAGACATCATCTGGCCTGCAGTGTCCACCATTTTATTGAGATCCAGTGAACCATCCTGGGCTTTAAAGGAATTCATTATGCTTTGCACACCAGATGGCTGTTTTGAAATGAAGGATTGTTTTGGATATGGATTCATATATGGCATTTGCGGAGCAGCTGGCTTGCTTGCTTGATTTCCATAATAGTCTTCCGATTCTAATGGGTTTTGGAATATCCCTGCATTTTTTGAACCGGTATGTGAGTAATATCCTGGGTCATAATTTTGCTGCGGATAGGGATGCGGTGAATAACTTTGCTGCAATCCTGCCATCTGAGGCGGCTGAGGGTATTCCATATTAAAAGGCAAATAATAAGGGTTATACTGTCCAGCAGAATTATTATAATTCTGCATTGTCTGCTGCCTTAAATAATATTGGCCATTTGTCCCCATATAAAATGGATCAATGTATACATTTTGATTTAAATGGCCGTATGGCTGTATATGGCTCGCTCTATTCATTACTCGGCCAAACATGGGCAAACATCCTCCCCATTCGAAAATATAAGTATATTAGCGATAATAACAGTCAATATCCTTCTTATTATCACCAATACAATATATGAAAGATTTGCCCAGAATGTGAAAGATGCAATTTTGAGTAAAAATGGAAGTGCTTTCCGTTTTTGTCTAACTATGAAGAATATTGTCGGAAGTTTGATTTTTTTAAAAACGATGAAAAATAAATTTTCATGTTAGGATATAAAAAAACAAACTGTTTCTTGTCCCCTTTTTTCATTTACCAGGCTGCGGGGAAGGAATTTCTCCGCTAATCTATTTTCAGAGGAGGCAATATCATGAATGTTCACGAACTCAAAATGAAGTTTCATCAGCTGCGGGAGTATACTCCTGAAAATGTTAATGAATTATTGGATTTTGCTAAGAAGGCCTATATCCATAATGAAATTTCCAGTACAGATTATCGAAATCTCGTTCGTGAGCTTGAAGCTCAAGGAGCGGCAGTTCCGGAAAGCTACAAAGATAATTCCCTCCAGGATTCAGTAAATGCATAAGAAACTCAAAGAAAAAAGGGAGCCTAATTCAGGTTCCCTCTTTTTCTTCACCTGCTAATTTTATCAATTGTTTTAGGACATACTCTGCTGAATTAACATAATTAATGAACCTTGTTTTGCTTGTTTCAGGGAAAAATGCCTGAATGGAAACCATTTCAATATGCTCTGCAGCAGATTCAATCTGCTGAGGATAAAGATTTCGGGGGTTATGATTGCCAATCCACTCCAATGCTTCTTCTTTCCATCTATCATTTATGGATTTAACGTCATCAGCAAAAGGTTTGACTTCACTATAAAAATCCCCCTTTTCACCTGATTCCTTAACTTTTTTAAATCTGCCGTCTGAGATTTCAACATATTCAAGCAGTTGTTCTGTCTTTTGCAGCAGGGAATTTTCTTGAACCATTCAACATCAGCTCCAAAAATAAAAGTAGCTAGTCACATTAGCTACTGAAGGATACTGCTATTCTATTCCACTTAGAAGCCAAGTTCAAGCTTCATTCCGGCTGATCTTTTTGTGCTTTCTATTTTGTCTGCTTCAGACTTTTGAGCGGAAATAGCAGTTATTTCTTCTTCAATCGCTTCAAGCCTGTCCCCGCAAACCTCTATCTTCTCGGACTGCTCATAATACCAATTCTGGCGCAGGCCCGCCATATTTGACTCAAGAACATTTTCAAGCTCTTCCAGCTGATCGTATATTTCCGAAAGCATAGCCAGCAACTCTTTTTTTTCAACCATTTTTCCCTGCATATAATAAACCTCCCGATACTTTTTCTCCTGCTTTCTGCAAACTAAATACGATGAAGGATACAGTGAAATTTTTGCTGTGTGCCTAGATAATTCTATTTTGACTGTGGGTTTCCTCCATGCATGACAAAACTAGAAGTGATTCGCCAAAGAAAGTACTTATTTGCATGAATACAACATGGTTTCGACAACCGGCGCTGGAATGAAAATAGTGTCATTGAACAAACTAATTAACGGAGGTGTTATGTAATGGCAAAAAAAGAAAAACAAAATAAAGCACAGCCAAAAAAGTTAGAAGAAACGAAAACAGGCTACGGCAATAAAAAGCTTGAAGGCCCTGACCGCCCTTCAACTTAAAAGGTTAAAAAGCAAGGGATCCCTTGCTTTTTTTATTTCATAAATATGAAAAATCATTTCTCTAGCATAGCCAGCGAAATAATTTCCCCAGCTTCGCCGCAGTTTGAAGCTGGTTTTGCTTATGCAAATACCATTTTGTTATATGGGCAGGTTGTTTAAGGACAACCGTTTCTGATGCCCATTTTCTCTTTATGCTTTTTTTTGCAGACCAATCATTAAATTGATGAATGTGATGGGTGATAATTGGGTATGTACAGCGTAAGAAAGGAGTAGCTCTTCGTTTTTTTTCATTAAAATATTTCTCATAATCATGCCTCGAACCCGTATGTACCGTAGTTGATGCGAATTCATACACAGAGGGATAAAAGCCAGGGTCGAATAAGATTTCAGCGAGCCTTTTTCCCAAATCAATTCTTTTGGACACTGACCGGAATCCATTTACACATGCCCCATACAATTCCCCTTTGCAAGTAGGGAAGATTACAGAACTAAAATGAAGATAGTCCTGAAAAGAAAAAAGCAATGTATGAAATACTTTATTTTTATAAATATTATGCTCCATTACAGGCTCTTGAATGACATTTTGTTCATTGATTATCAGTGAAATCATTAACCTCTTTTTATATCTATTTTCCCAGAAAAAAAGCCACTCCTGTTCCATAAATGCGGATACACGAAAAGTTTTTAATAAGTGAAACATTGGCCTATTTATTTTCGTCGAATAATGATAGAGGAGCAACTGGGGAAATGCGTCCTGAAAAATTAGCCAATTGGCCCTTTCATACGTAATATAAAGCATATCCCTCAATTTCTTTCCTATCAATTTTGGAAAACAGCTCCCTTCAAGATCGCACATATTCCAGCCTGCATTTCGCGACACCATGGAGGCAAGAAATGCCCATCGTATCTCAGGGTGCTTTCTATAAAAACGGAAATATGCTTCCGTTCTTGAAATATTGTCAATATTATATTTTGCTGTCGTCTTCCTAATATGATCCATTAATACCTGTTCCATATTTTCACGGCTGTTCAATAATTTCCCAGGAAGAAACATCGCATCTCACCTCAGAAAATGAATAAGTCTATAGAAGGCCAGAAGGCAGCCATGCGAAATGATTCGCATTATTTCAACACAAATAAAAACAGAAAATAATTCTTTTACGGAGTTTCCTATATACTTTGTTATTTAGAACTTTTTATTCAACCAAATCATGCTGACATTTGTTATTATAGGGAGTAGTCTAAAACGAGGTGAATGCATGAATTTCCATTACCCTAATGGCAGGAGATATACTCCGTCTGTTAATAGTGCCAAAAAATTAACACCCGAGAAGAAATGGACATACAGCAATCGTGGAATGACACTGGAGGAAGATATAAATGAAACCAATGAATTCTATCTCGAACATGGAATAGCCACTATTCATAAAAAACCTACACCAGTCCAAATCGTCCAGGTGGATTATCCAAAAAGAAGTGCAGCCGTTATTAAAGAAGCATATTTCAAACAAGCTTCAACAACGGATTATAATGGTGTATATAAAGGCAGATATATTGATTTTGAAGCAAAAGAAACTCAGAACATGACCTCCTTCCCTTTAAAAAATTTTCATGAACACCAGGTGAAACATATGGAGAAAGTATTAGCCCAGAAAGGGATATGTTTTGTTCTTCTCCGCTTCTCGGCTACCGAAGAAGTTTTTCTTTTGGAGGCTCATCATCTGCTCTCATATTGGGAGAGAATGAAAAATGGGGGAAGAAAGTCAATTACAATGGAGGAAATTGAAGAGAATGGCCATCACATTCCGCTTGGATTTCAGCCCAGAATTGACTATATTAAGATAATAGATTATCTTTATACCCTTAAATAATTATTTTTAGTTCCATTGTCAGAAAGGATGAACATAGATATGACAGAGAAATATCAATCCAGAGAGGAGCGCCGCAAACAGCAATCCAAGCCTAAAAAGAAGGCAAGGAAAAAAGGCTCAAGTATTATTAAACGTATTTTTCTTATTTTAATTGCCCTTGGAATTGCTGGAATGCTTTTAGGAGCAGGCGCTTTTGCTTTTATGGTGAAAGACGCACCAAAACTTGATGAAAAATTGCTGAAGGATCCAATTTCTTCACAGATTTACGATATGGAGGGCGAATTCATTACAGATGTTGGCTCGGAAAACCGTGATTATGTCGATTATGAAGATATACCAAAACTTGTGGAAGACGCCTTTTTGGCAACAGAGGATGTCCGCTTTTACAAACATAATGGAATGGACCCAATCCGATTAGGCGGTGCCGTAATCGCCAACGTCACACGCGGATTTGGCTCTGAGGGGGCAAGTACGATTACCCAGCAGGTGGTAAAGAACTCCTTCTTGAATAATGAAAAAACGCTAAGCCGAAAAGCACAGGAAGCCTGGCTTGCCTTCCAGCTTGAGCGCAAGTATACCAAACAGGAAATCTTTGAGATGTATGTGAACAAGATTTATATGTCTGAAGGTCATGGAGTCCTGACGGCATCGAAAATCTTCTTCGATAAAGAACTGGATGAATTGGAACTGCATGAAGCAGCCCTTTTAGCCGGCATGCCGCAAAGTCCGAATAATTATAATCCTTTTGACCATCCTGACAAAGCAGAGAAAAGGAGAAATATTGTCCTTTCATTGATGAATCAGCATGGTTTTATTACAAAAGAAGAAATGGAAGCAGCTCAAAAAGTGCCTGTAGAATCTACACTGGTAGCTGAAGAAAAAAGAGAAACAAACGATTCAAAATATGATTCTTTCATTGATGTTGTCTTGGATGAAGTGGAAAAGAAATACCCGGATCTAAATCCATATTCCGATGGACTTAAAATTTATACAACCCTAGATCCTAATGCACAGAAACACGTAGAAAACATCTTAAATACAGATTCAGCAGTAGCATATCCTGATGACGAATTTCAGGCGGGAATAACCCTGCTTGATACTAAAACAGGGGAAATCAGAGCAATTGGCGGAGGCCGCAACCAGGAAGTAAAACGCGGCTTTAACTATGCTGTAGATCAAAAAAGACATGCAGGTTCAACATTTAAACCGATTGTCGATTACGGACCCGCAATTGAATATCTAAATTGGGGAACCTATCAGACTATTGTTGATGAACCCCACACATATTCCGGAGGAACAAAGATCAATAACTGGGATGGAAAGCATATGGGCCCTATGTCCATGCGGGAAGCCCTTGCCCGTTCCCGTAATATCCCGGCCCTGAAAACACTTCAGGAAGTAGGAACAGATAACGCGTTAGAATTCACCAATAAGTTAGGCATTCCAATGGAAGAGATGTATGAGTCTTATTCTATTGGCGCATATGAGGTTTCTTCTCTGCAGGTAGCCGGGGCATACAGCGCATTTGGAAACAACGGCTTCTACACAGAGCCTCATGCCATAAAGCAAATTGAAATGCGAGACGGCACGAAGCTTGACTTGAAACCAGAATCTGAAGTAGTGATGAAAGATTATACAGCATTTATGATCAGTGACATGCTGAAAAGTGCAGTTAAATCTTCTTATGGTACTGGCCGACAGGCAGATGTTCCAGGATTGCCTGTAGCAGGAAAAACAGGAACTACAAACTACACTGATGAACAGGAACAGGAATTCGGAATTCCTAGTGGAGCTGTGCCTGATGCATGGTTTGCGGGTTATACGACCAACTATACAGCAGCTGTCTGGACCGGTTATCAGGATAGAAAAAATTATATCCCAGCAGGCGATGAGCAAAAAATTGCTCAAAAACTTTTCAGCAGCCTGATGGCACATGTATCAGAAGGAAAAGAAACAGAAGACTTCAAGGTCCCTAACTCTGTGGAAAAGGTAGCCATTGAAAAAGGCAGCAATCCTGCCAAACTGGCAAGCCAATTCACACCTAAGGACCAAATCATTTATGAGTATGCTGTAAAAGGCAATGCTCCGACACAAGTGTCTGAGAAATTTGATAAACTGGACTCCCCTTCTGGTCTCTCAGCGAACTTTGATCAGGAGGCAAATGAGATCGCATTATCCTGGGAATACCCAGAAGCAGAAGGCACTCAATTTGAAGTGACTGTATCCGTAAATGAAGGCGGAGATCAGCAGCTAAGCGTCACTTCTGAAAAAAGCTTGAAAATTGCCAGCCCTCAGCCTGGAGCTGTGTACACCTTTAAAGTAACAGCATTTAATGGTGATCAGCAAAGTGATCCTGCTTCTGTGAAAGTAGAAATCCCTGATCCAAGTGTCATCGAAGAAGATGGGACTGAAGGTGAAGGACAAGACGGAACTGGTGAAGAAGAACAGGAAGGTCAAGAAGGACAGAATGGTGAAGGCGGCCAGGACGGAAACCAAAATGGAGAAGGTTCCGGAAATGAAGGCAATGGCAATGGCGATGGCCAAGGTGACGGAAGTGGCTCCGGAGAAGGCACTGGCGATGGCCAGGGTTCTGGAGAGGGTTCTGGAGAAGGCGGTACTGGAGAAGGCGGTACTGGAGAAGGTTCTGGGGGTACTGGAGGTACTGATGGAGGTACCGGCAGCGACGGAAGCGGCTCTGGCAGCGGCACTCCAGGCTCTTCTGGAACTGGATCTAGAACACGTTCATCTAATAATTAAATATTCTAAAGTGAAAAGAGCTGGCTCAGTGTTGAGTCAGCTCTTTTTGGTGAATGTGCAGCAGATGCGCAGCTATCTGGTTTTATGGAAAACGAGCGAAACTGCGACACTTGTGAGCGGGGCATGGGTGTTCGTGCGCACTTTCCCTTCTTTTGCGCGAGGCCTTTTGGGAAATATGCGCGAAACTTTTGATATCGCGCGAGTCTCGGTCTTTTGTGCGCGCGTTCATCCGGTTTACGGGCACAGCTGCTCAATTTACACACGCATTCCATCTTTTTATGCGTCACCGAACTTGTAATAAACGCGGCAAAGAAAAAAGCACCTTTTTCAATTTTCAAGGCGCTTTTTCTTCATTTTGTCTAATGCAAGCATCTTCATATATTGCTTTTCCATTTCAGACATAAGTTCAGATAGCTGTATATAAGAATGATAAGAAGCAGGACGCACCAAAATAAAATTCAGGCGTTCATTCAGATTTACTGGTTTGATAGCCAGGTATCCAGGGTCTGACTGAAGGTTAACCGGCTTGTTATTTGCCCAATACAGCAGCTGCAAAAAGATTCCTATAGAAACCTTCATTGGTTCTGCAGCAGCTTTCTGGTCCCGGTTTGAGAAGTGCCTATCAAGCTGATGTTTCTGCCCTGCCCACTCCTTCATCAGTGCTAAAATGCAGTTTTCACTGTTCTCCCATGGCCTTATAGCTGGAATGCCATTATAAAAAGCCGCTTCATATAAGAGTGGCGGGAGTGGATGATAAACAGAAAGGCATTCTTCTTTTACAGCTAATGAATCTTCCTTTTTATAAAACAAGGTATGACACAATTGCTCAGTAACAGGAATGGTTAGCACCCCGGTCATTTTACCTGATTCACCTTTAATCGCTTTTTGCCTTCCCGGCATAAATCAAGCAGTGGACATATCTCGCATTGTGGATTTTGCGCCTTACAGTGATATCTTCCAAAAAAGATCATCCGATGATGAGTAACGGACCATTCATCCATAGGGACTTTCTTTATTAATGTCTTTTCTACCTCCAGTACAGAGTCTTTCCAGCGGCAAAAGCCAAGCCTTTTGCTTACTCGTTCAACATGTGTATCCACTGCAATGGCAGGAACTCCGTAGGCTACTGATACAACGACATTGGCAGTTTTACGTCCCACACCTGGAAGCTTGGTCAGCTCATCTCTGTCGCGCGGCACTTCACCATCATATTCATCCAGAAGCAATCTGCACAGCTTTTGTATATTTTTAGCTTTGTTGCGATATAGCCCGATCGACCGAATATCCTCCTGGAGTTCCTCTAATGTGACATCAAGGTAATCCTGAGGTATTTTATACTTTTGAAACAGGTTTTTTGTCACTTTGTTAACCAGTGCATCTGTACATTGTGCTGACAGCGCTACTGCTATGACAAGTTCAAATGGATTGGAATGAACTAATTCACAGTGTGCTTCCGGGAACATTTCTCCCATAGCATCTAGGCAATATCGGATTTGAGATCTGTTTAACAAAGAAATCACCAACTTACATTCTTCTTTTTTTGTGCAGCATCAGGGCCTGCCTACTGTTCAAGCCAATTGTAAAAAGGGACAGATTTAGTAGTCTGTGAAGGCATATCCTCTCTCTTAGCCCTCTGCTGTGCTTGATTTTGCCTGAATTTTTTTCCGTAGCTTTTAGCTTGTTCGATCGTTTTAATGCCGTTCTTTTTCCATTCGAATAAGATCCTGTCTATATATCTGAAATTCAGTTTGCCAGACAGGACAGACTCTCTTAATGCGGCTTTAATAATATGCGGATCATGGTGGTCATCATCCATCCAAAGAGCGAGTGTTTCACATTCAAAAGGTGAAAGCGGCCTGCCGAACTCTCTCTCAAAGCAAGTATAAAGATCTGTTTCTTCCTGCTGAATCTTAAGGGCTTCCTCTTTTTTGCCGCTTAGCAGAAACTGGTCAATAAGTTTCTCCCAAAGCGGATCAAGATGGTATCTCTCATATCTGATTCCATCAGCTGAGTAGTTATCTTTAATTTCAATAAAACCTTTTTGAATTAATTTTCTAAGCATATCCGTACATTCCGCCACTGAAATGGTCATGCGGGAAGATAATTCTACAGGGGTGGGAAATTCATTCCCATGTTCAATATAGGAAATTACATGAAGAATTAAGACGAGTTCATGTTCATTCAAATTCATTTCTTTATATTGGGACAGCAGTACTCCAGGTATGGATATATTACCTTCCTGAAGCCATTTTAATAAACTGTTTTTAGACATTCGGGACACCTCCTTCTCAGTATATCATGAACATAAGTGCCAAAGTGAGATGAAAAACCGGTAAGTTTTCCATAAAGATTTCTTCTGAATGTTCAATCATAATCAGAAGAAGCAAAAAATCCGCGGAAGGCGGATTTTTGCTTCTTCTGATTATGAATTTTTTTTATGGATAGAGACGGTTTAACAGACGAGGGAACGGAATTGTTTCACGTACATGCTCGACTCCGCTAATCCATGCAACTGTTCTTTCAAGCCCAAGGCCAAAGCCGGAATGCGGCACTGAACCATACTGGCGAAGCTCCAGGTACCATTTGTATGCATCCATATCCAGTTTATGCTCGTCAAGGCGCTGCTTGAGCAGTTCATAGTCATGAATACGCTCAGAGCCGCCAATGATTTCTCCATATCCTTCAGGCGCAATCAAGTCGGCACATAATACTACATCTTCTCTTGAAGGATCCGGCTGCATATAGAAAGGCTTCAGTGAAGTTGGGTAGTGTGTGATAAAGACTGGCTTGTCATAGCTTTCTGCAATTGCTGTCTCATGCGGTGCCCCAAAGTCGTCTCCCCACTGAATATCATCAAAGCCTTTTTCCTGAAGGAACTTAATAGCTTCATCATACGTTATGCGCGGGAATGGTGCTGTAACCTTTTCAAGCTTTTCAGTATCACGGCCAAGTGTTTTAAGTTCAATTGAACAATTCTTAAGAACAGACTGAACAATATGTGCTACATACTCTTCCTGTACTTTAAGGTTATCTTCGAATTCATAGAAGGCCATTTCAGGTTCGATCATCCAAAATTCAATCAAATGGCGTCGTGTTTTGGATTTTTCTGCCCGGAATGTCGGCCCGAATGAAAATACTTTTCCAAGAGCCATTGCGGCTGCTTCCATATAAAGCTGTCCGCTTTGGGATAAATAAGCATCTTCGTCAAAATACTTTGTCGCAAAAAGTTCTGATGTGCCTTCTGGCGCACTGCCTGTCAAAATTGGCGGGTCAATCTTTGAAAAGCCCTGTTCATTGAAAAACTCATAAGTCGCACGGATAATTTCATTTCTGATTTTCATGACTGCATGCTGACGGCGGGAACGCAGCCATAAGTGGCGATTGTCCATAAGGAATTCAGTTCCGTGCTCTTTTGGTGTAATTGGGTAATCAACAGCCTGATGAATAACTTCCAGGCCTGTTACCAGCATTTCAAAGCCAAAGGGTGAACGCTCATCCTTTTGGATTTTCCCAGTCACATATACGGAAGATTCCTGAGTAACTGATTTAGCACCTTGGAATACTTCTTCAGGCACTTCCGCTTTCACTACTACACCTTGAATAAAACCGGTTCCATCACGAAGCTGCAAAAACGCAATCTTTCCGCTTGAGCGCTTGTTGGCAATCCAAGCCCCTATTGTTACTTCCTGGTCAACATATTTATGAACTTGAGAAATTGTTGTTTTTGTCAATTTATGTTCCCTCCAAAAAAATCTAAGCAATCACTTCTTTATGTATCGCTATATATTATACCTTCAAGCACATTGACAAGCAATAATAGTAAAATTTTAAACGTATTAAATAGATAGAAAACACAGAAGGAGGCCGGATATGATCCGGCACTCCTGTTTCACAAAATAAGAAAGTCTAAAATTTTGAACGTCGCTAACTGTCTAGCTCCAGCGCCTACCCCCTCGAGGTTACAAGCCAATCCTCCCAAAAAGGCAAAGAACGCCTTTCCGTGAGGCTCGTCTTGTGCTTGTCGGGGGTGGGCAAGGCGCTTCCGCTTTTCATTACTTCATGTTCTTTTCAACAAATCCGTGCATCCGTTCCACTGCCTTCTCTAATAATTCAAGAGAAGTTGCATATGATAAACGGATATTATCCGGTGATCCAAAACCAGAACCCGGAATAACTGCAACCATTGCTTCCTCCAGCAGTGCCTTCACAAAATCATCTACATTCGCAAAGCCCGTCAATTCTGCAGCTTTTTTCACATTGGGGAACAGGTAAAAAGCCCCTTGAGGTTTAACGCATGTAAAACCTGGAATACTGATTAATTTATCATAGATTACATTTAAACGATGTTCAAATGCTTCTCTCATTTCTTCAAGCATATCCTGTGGTCCAGCATAAGCTGCAATCGAACCATATTGTGCTGTTGTTGTCGGGTTGGATGTGCTGTGGCTGGCAAGGTTGGTCATGGATTTGATAATAGTCTTATTACCGGCGGCATATCCGATTCTCCAGCCTGTCATAGAGTGAGATTTGGATACTCCATTAATGATAATCGTTTGCTCTTTAAGCTCAGGTGATAATTCAGCGATCGAAGTATGCTTATGAGCACCGTATACCAGTTTTTCATAAATCTCATCAGAAATGATAAGGACCTTATGTTTTAAGCAGACCTCCCCAAGCTCCTTTAATTCATCCGCAGAATATAGCATGCCCGTAGGGTTGCTTGGTGAGTTAATAATAACTGCCTTGGTTTTGTCAGTAATGCATTCAGCCAGCTGCTCTGGGGTGATTTTAAAATCATTTTCCTCTTTTCCCTCTGCATAAACAGGAACTCCCCCAGCAAGCTTTACCTGTTCAGGATAGCTGACCCAAAATGGAGTCGGGATGATGACTTCGTCCCCTTCATTCAGCAAAACTTGGAAAAGTGTATATAAGCCATGCTTTGCACCATTAGTAACGATTATTTCAGAAGCGTCATAATCAAGCCCCTGATCTTTTTTAAACTTGGCTGCGATCTCTTTCTTTAAAGCTGGAAGACCTGCGGAAGGAGTATATTTTGTATGTCCCTCATTCATGGATTTCACCGCAGCATCAATGATATGCTGTGGCGTATTAAAATCCGGCTCGCCTGCTCCCAATCCGATCACATCGTGTCCCTGGGCTTTTAGCTCTTTTGCTTTAGCTGTGATTGCCAGAGTTGTTGATGGTGTCAATGCTTTTACTCTTTGTGCCAGTTGAATCTCCATTATGCGCTTCCTCCCGATTTTCTCCTGCACTAAGGCGACGAATCACCTCAGGCTATAGGTTCTCAATTTTTTTAAGCCATTCTCCTGTTTTAAAATCTATATAATAATAATTTATTAAATCACTGCCGGAGCGGTAATGAATTTCCCATAATGGAATATTGTTCTCCATTCCCAGCCGCACAGACATAATTTCAGCAGGATTTTTTTCCTGTTTAAGTCTGTTTATGGCTTCATTTCTGGAAATCCCCTCTGATTGCTTCCGTGTAATGATTTTCCCTTTCTTTTCTGGAACCCACACATAAATGCTGGTCCCATCATGATCTTTGCCCTCGATTACATAGTAGGTCTCAGTACCATGGTACAAATGGAAATCTTCTATTTCAGCAAGATCTGTTTCCTTTTTCGCAAGCTCTACTGCCTTTGATTCCGCCGCTCTAACGGGCTTCATGCTGTTGAAATAAATTAAAGAGCCTGCTCCAATACATATGACAAGCAGAATAATGATACCCAATAATGCTTTTTTCATGTCTCAATCACTCTTTTTTATGTACGATAAATCGTAAAAATCGCTTTATTTTGGTCTTCCTGATCAAGCGCCAAACCAAACATCAAGTCTTTTTCTTTTAAAGTTCTGTTCAGTGCATCAACAATTTTATATAGATCCGGGCTCTGCTGGATCTTCACGGTAGATAAAACTTCAATTTTGCTTTCCATTCTGGAATTCCTCCTCAGCCTCTACAATATTTGTAACTTATATACCCAACCGATTAGGTTAAACTAAATTTACAAAGAAATAATCTCAGTAACAGTATAACAGCAGAATTGTTTTACTGGTATTAAATCAACCACAAATTTTCTTCTGGTCCACCACGTCATGCTGCGCAGCAAGCGCAGCTTTTTTGACTTTACAGGAAAATTGAATATGCTTGTCAGCAAATAAGAAGTTCCCCCAAAATTAATTGCCTTCACAAAATATCTCCTAGGGAAACTCGTGAAGGTCTAAGTTTATTTGAACTCCTCCCCCTGGAAGATCGTGAATAATTCGTAATTGATGTCTGTGAATTTGATGGTGACCGTTCCGTGCTTCCTTGTATAATATACATCAACCCAGGCATCATTTAACAGTCCAAATAAATCGGAACCAGGTTTTATGCCTGGATTATAAAATAAGATGGCGATCTGGGGATCCAAATGTTTAATCATCTCTTCCGAAATGGAATCATTCCTTCCAAATGCAGGAAGCTTTACAATATTAACATTTGATAAATCTTTTTCCATTAGAGAAGCTTTAGCTTGTGGACTTGTTGAGTTCATAAATAAAATTCGATGCCTCGCGAATGTAAAGGAAATATCCGTTCCTTCACCCGGTCCGTTACCAGCAAAAAGAACTTCTGTCTGTAATCCCGGAAAAAGATCCTGTTTAAAATCCTGATTCCAGGCATGCAGATTAAGTTTGCTAATGCTGTTCTCATCCTTCAATTCCGAAACTGCAGAATCACCTGCTATAACTTCCTTGACCCCGAAATCATCAATCAGCCATTTAAGACTGGACATGTTGTATAATTCCTTATCAGTCAGGATGATTGCTGAAATCTGATTAACGCCATATAATTCAAGAAGTTTTTTTAATTCTTCCTCTGTTCCTGGTCCGCCGGTGTTAATAAGGACTTTTTCTTCATTTCCATGATGAATTAAGGAAGCCTCGCCATCAGATAATGAAAAAAATGTAAAAGCAAGTTCATCACTTTTAAGTTTTAGGTTAATGCTTTCCACTTTAACAGGAACTGCAGGTGAGTCTTTCGGTATGTAATACCAATTGGTGAACAGTAACATAAAGGCGAACAGCACGTTCATCTTTCCATTCCTCCTACCTATGAACAAAAGCAGACTGAGCATTTATATAAATTAACTCCCAACAAATTTATAATGTGTCAATCATCTAAATTTATCCTGCTTAAAAACCGATAGGAGGGTTCCGGTGAAACAACCCCCGGAACTTTTTATAGCCAAGTATAAATTAATTCGACAATTTCCTCAATATTACTTTTCTGGACAGGAATTGGCGGAATCGAATCCAGAAATGCCTTTCCATACCTTGCAGTGATAATTCTCCTGTCAAATATCACGATGACTCCCCTATCCGAACTTGTTCTAATTAATCTCCCAACCCCCTGCTTAAAGCGGATAACTGCTTCTGGCAATGCGTATTCGGAAAAAGGGTTTTTTCCTTCATTTGCAAGTTGCTCATTTTTTGCCTGTGCCATTGGCTCATCTGGCGGTGAAAAAGGCAGCCTTACAATAACAAGGCAGGAGAGATCCTCACCAGGGATATCCACACCTTCCCAAAAACTGCTTGTTCCTAAAAGAATGGCTTTATCAAATCGCTGAAAATTCCTGGTTAGCCTTGAACGGCTTCCACTTGTAACACCCTGGGCAATGACAGCATAATCTTCAAGGAATCCTGATTCCTTTATAAGTTCATAAGTTCTCCTCAGCATCTCATGGGATGTGAAAAGAATCAGCATCCTGCCTTTTGCTGCTTCCGCAATCGAAATAATATGCTCCGCAATAGACACAACATACTCCTCAAGCGTTACTGCATTAACTTCAGGCAAATCATCAGAAACCACCAGCTTAACCTGGTTACGATAATCAAATGGAGAAGGAATTTGCTTCATAGTGCAATGCTGTTCCTCAAGTCCGAGTTCCTTTACGATAAAACTAAAAGAGTTTTTTACAGATAAAGTGGCAGAAGTAATGACAGCACTTTCCTTCTTGCTGAAGAATTGTTCATTAAGATATTCAGAAACCGATACAGGCTGTGCATAAATAGTTGTTGCATTTTGTGCAGAGCGCATATCCAGCTCTATCCAAACAACAAATTCCGGGGACGGCAAGTGGAAGATATGTTTTAAGTCCTCATTCATATCTCGCAAATCATCTAATATGGAAGCCACTTCCTCCATTAGTGCCTTTTCTTCAAGAGAAAGAGCTGATTTGATATTTTCAACTATACCCATACGGCTTTCTACAGCTTGGATTAATTCTTTAAGCATAAATCCAAACCGTTCGGCAGTGGCTAATACAGCATTCATTTCCTTGTTTTTAGCACTTTTATTAAATCGGACCGTAATTCGATTTACGCTTTTTTTGGTTTTTGTATACTTTTTAGCATAAATAGCAATAACTCTAAACAATTCATCCATTTCATGAATAATATCAGCTATTATTTGGTTGACTTCAAACGAATGCATGAATTCATCAGGTGCCTCTGCTTTTTCTTCCACAAGCTTTTCAAGCTTATAATATAGCTGTTTCTGTTCAAATAATCCAATTTGTCCAAGCATCAGCCTGACTGATAAGTAATCAAGTTTGTTTCCAAAATGCTTACCTGAAGCCTTAACAAAATGATGCCCCTCATCGATTACCACATGGCTGAATTCAGGCAGAATAGCATTATCTGCTGTAAGATCTGTTAATAGCAGCGAATGATTCGTAATAATGATATCTGCCTTTTGTGCATCCTTTCTTGCCCTCAGATAAAAATCTCTGGAAATCCATGACTTATCCTGCAAAAAAGCTGTTTCATCATTCTTTATCCTGCTCCAGTAAATCATCCCGCCGCTTGACAGGTTCAATTCATCGATATCACCTGTGTCAGTCTCCAGGAGCCATACAAGAATCTGCATTTTGCTGAGGATAGTATCATAATTATCTTCCTCATCTCTTAACGTTTGAACAAACTTCGCAAGGCTGATATAGTGGCTTCTCCCCTTCAGCAATACAGCTTTAAGCGGGAATGGCAGCATCTTTTGCAGCAGAGGAACATCCTTCGTCAGCAGTTGCTCCTGCAGCTGTGTTGTATATGTACTGATAATGACTGTTCTGCCGCTTTCCTTTGCATAAACAGCTGATGGAACAAGGTATGCCAAGGATTTACCAACACCAGTTCCTGCTTCTATTAATGCATGCTGTGCATTTTTGAAAGCTCCATAAACCGAATCCATCATAATAAACTGGCCTTGCCTTTTTTCATAAGAAGGGAATGCCTTAATGAACATTTCCTGCTTTTCCTCTTCACGGAAAGGAAAGCCGTGAAATCCGGAGCCTGCAGCTTCATGCGGATTTTTTCCTTTTTTCAAAGCAATTCCTCTGTGGACTTCAATTTCATCGGCTAAATACTCAATCTTGCTTTCATTAACTAAAATGAATTCGTCCAATAAAATATCAAGATCACTCTTCAAGCCTCCAGACAGCTTATGCAGCTGTTCAAGGGTATTATGAGGAAGGTTTTTAAGCTTGTTTAATAATATTAACAGGAGCTCAGCAGTCACATATGCATCACTGTCTGCCTGATGGGGACGGTCATGTTTAAGGCCTTCCCTAAGTGCAAGATCTGATAATTTATAGCTATCTGCAGCCGGAAAAAGAATCCGCGCCATCTCCACTGTATCAAGAACAGGACCGTAAAACCCGTTATATCCTGCATCTATTATTTCTTCCTGTAAAAAAGATAAATCAAACAGAACATTATGGGCCACAAAATAGGCACCCTCAAGCAAAGACAAAACTTTAGGGGCTATTTCTGAAAAAAGCGGAGCATCCTCCACCATTTCATCTGACAATCCTGTCAATTCTTCAATAAAAGGGGGAATGGATTGCTCTGGGTTTACAAGGGAGGAGTATTCCTCTGTAATTTTTCCGTTTTCAATCACCACAGCAGCGAATTGTATCATTTTATCGCCTTTTTTCGGGGCGTTCCCGGTTGTTTCCAAATCCACTACAACATATTTATTACCCATGGCTAACACCTCTATATTCAGTCATTCAAACGGTATCATAAAAACGGAAAAAGAAAAAGGCAAATAGCTCTACCCTCATTATTTTTCTTCCACCTGCATCAGTCCATTATTCACTTCTGATTATAAAAAAGAGCTGAAGCTCCATATGAGTTCAGCTCTTTATAATACTTTTTATAAAACTGTACTTTCCGGCTCAGCATGGATCATGTCAGCTATCCGATTTCCGCTGTCCATTATCGCTACCTTTGGTTCATGATAAGGCACCTTCTCATCAGGAACAAGAGCATATGATATGATAATGACAATATCCCCTTCCTGTACAAGGCGTGCAGCTGCACCATTCACGCAGATTACGCCGCTTCCTCTTTCACCGGGTATAATATAGGTTTCAAATCTTGCCCCATTGTTATTATTTACAATTTGAACCTTTTCATTGGGTGCCATACCTACCGCTTCAATAATGTCCGTATCAATAGTGATGCTGCCAACATAATTAAGATTGGCCTCTGTTACTGTTGCACGATGGATTTTGCCATTCATCATGGTGCGAAACATGCTGCCTTCCTCCCTTAGCTTTCTTTTTTCAATGATATTATAGCGTTATCTATTAAACGGGCCTTTGAGAATTTAACAGCCATTGCGATGATGATTTGCCCTTCCAGAAGGGTAAGCTGTTTAAGATCAGGATAAGATAGAATTTCAATATAATCTATTTTCCCGCTTGTATTCTGTTCAATATATCCCCTCATGCGATAGAGAATTTTTTGAGGATCATTTTCCCCTTCAGCAATTAGAGACTCCGCCATCTTAAGACTGTGATGCAGAGCTGATGCCTGATCACGTTCTGAAGGAAGTAAATGTACGTTCCTTGAGCTCTTAGCCAGGCCATCTTGTTCCCTAGCCGTCTGAACAGGAACAATTTCCACAGGAATATTGAAATCTCTTACAAGTCCATCAACAACGGCCACCTGCTGAGCATCCTTCAACCCGAAATACACTTTATCCGGCTGTACAATGTTGAAGAGCTTTATGAGGACCGTTGCAACACCATCAAAATGTCCCGGCCGGGATTTTCCGCATAAAACATCCGTCCGGTCCTGTACTTTGACCGTTACCGACGGAATCACAGGATACATTTCTTCTGCAGAAGGAAAGAAAATGTAGTCGTTGCCCTCTTTCTCTGCAAGACTGCTGTCACGCTGAAAATCCCTTGGATATGTCGCTAAATCTTCTTTAGGGCCGAATTGAAGCGGATTGACAAATATGCTTACCACTGTCACATCATTTTCTATTCTGGCCTTACTTAATAAAGAAAGATGGCCTTCATGCAAATAACCCATAGTCGGGACGAATCCGATTGACTTTCCTTCCCTCTTAAGCTGTAATGCAATATTTTGCATTTCTCTTATGTCAGTAATCGTTCTCATGCTTTTCCTCCATACAAGCTCAGCAGCTCTTCCTCTTTCATCTTGAAAGAATGGGAATCATCAGGAAATGATCCGTTCTTAACTTCTGCGGAATAAGCCGCAAGGCTATCGCCGATAATTGAGTTCAGGTTTTCATATTGTTTCACAAACTTGGGAACGCGCTCTACACCATATCCTAATACATCATGGTAAACAAGGACCTGTCCATCCGTATCTTTGCCTGCCCCGATCCCAATAACAGGAATCGTCAATTCTTCAGTAATCTGCTTTGCCAGCTGTTTTGGAACACACTCGAGGACAATAGCGAAGGCTCCAGCCTTTTCACATTCCCTGGCATCTTCAATCAGCTTTCTGGCCGCTTCAGCATTCTTCCCCTGAACCTTATAGCCGCCCAGGACCCCCACGGATTGTGGTGTAAGCCCAAGATGGGCAACAACAGGAATGCCGGCCTTTGTCAGCGCTCTGATTTGTTCTGCGACTTCATCGCCGCCTTCTAGTTTAACAGCATGTGCACCTGTCTCCTGAATAAGCCTTGCACTATTTAAAAGTGTATCCTTCGTGGACAAATGATAGCTCATAAACGGCATGTCAATCACAATGAATGTATTTGATGCTCCTCGTTTGACAGCTTTTCCATGATGAATCATATCCTCCATTGTTACAGGAACGGTTGAATCATAGCCCAAAACTACCATCCCAAGCGAGTCCCCGACAAGAATCATGTCCACATTGGCATATTCGGCCTGTTTGGCAGCAGGAAAATCATAAGCTGTCAGCATTACAATCTTCTCTTCATTTTCCTTCATTTTTAGAAAATCAGTTGTTTGCTTCATCATTCGTCCTCCTTATGCAGGAAGAGGCAATAAAACTTCCAAATGAGTTAAAAAACTGAACATTTAAAAAATCCTTCTGAAGGCAGAAGGATTTTGCAATAGCTCATATATCAGTTCATCCCTCTGTCCCGGTCCATTATTTTGGATCTAGGCAGATATCTATTTATTTTATGATTCATGCAAAAAGGTGCAGTTCTTTAAAGGATACTGCCCATAAAAAGTATATCAAAAAGTCAAAAGAGTTGGCTATAAAAATTTGTGGGTGAAGATCCTAGACATCCAGCTCAATGTCCGCAGAATACACGTGATGGACCTTTCCGCTGCTGTCTTCAATCATCAAGACCCCATCTTCGGTAATTCCAAGAGCCTTGCCATATATGCTGCCGGTAATAGTTCTTGCAGTAAGATTCTTGCCAATGCTGACAGCATAACTTTCCCATAAAAGCTTAATCGGATAGAAGCCTTTATCTAAATACAGCTTATAAAGGTTTTCCAGTTTGCCCAGCAAAATTCTAATCAGCTCAGATCTTGAAAGCTTTTCGCCTTTTTCAATGGATAATGAAGTGGCGATGGTTTTAAGCTCATCGGGATAATCATGGAGATCCTGGTTAACGTTGATTCCAATGCCGATGATTATTGAAATTATGCGGTCTGCATCCGCCTGCAGTTCAGTCAGGATTCCAGTTACCTTTTTCCCATTCATTAAAATATCATTTGGCCATTTAATTTGCGGTGTTAAATCTATTAGTTCTTCAATCGCCTGTACAACAGCCACTGCTGTAATGAGCGTAAGCTGCGGTGCTTTCGGAGGAGGAATATTAGGCCTGAGAATAACACTCATCCATACTCCCGTTGATTTTGGGGAATGCCATCTCCTGTCCATCCTTCCCCTGCCTGACAGCTGTTCTTCCGCAATAACGACGGTTCCTTCCTGTGCTCCTTCATAAGCAAGGCGATGAGCAATTTTCTGAGTTGAATCAACACTTTCTTCATGATGAATTTGTCGGCCCAAAGTTTCAGTCTGCAAACCCAGCCTGATTTCATCAGGCGTAACCTTTTCAGGTGTTTTGGTAATCCGATATCCTTTTCTTCTTACCGCCTCAAGCTCAAAACCTTCTTTCCTCAGCTCTTCAATATGCTTCCAAACAGCAGTTCTTGAACAGCCAATCAGGTCAGCTAAATACTGGCCTGAAAGATATTCCTCATTGCTATTTGTAAAAGCATCAATCATTTTCTTCCTTATTTCTGATTGCACTTTATGAGCCACTCCCTTATGGATTCAATGCTATTATTCAATTCGCCCTGCAATACGGCTTTCTCCGTTTTTTCAATCTCTGCTTTTATCCAGGGTCCAGGAGGTTTGCCGAACCAATCCATCAGGTTATCTCCAGTAAGCTGAAGCTCGCTTCTCTCTTTAATCGGCAGGGATTTATACTGACTCATCAGGATGTCTGTCCCCTTGCTTAAGTCCTCATTCACGATTACGTTTCGCACCCGCTCTGCGTTTAGTGAGCTGCTTCCTGCCTGATAAAGGGAATAGGCATCCCACTTGCTTTTGTCTCTGTACCGAATCCATTTAATAATTGACAATATCTTTTTTGTTTTCTTTACAGGCAGTTTCCAGCTCTTAAAAAATGCCCCTGCCTGCGACTCGTCCAATTTAAAGATGCATGCAAGAAAAGCCCACATTTCCTCCACTGTCAGTCCAGCTGCATTATATTCCGCTGCGCTCATTAATTCCTTCTGGAAGCCTGACATCTGGGGCAGATGGTTAAACAATCCTGTTTTCCCAATAATCTTAAGAGCTTTCATCCGGCAGATTCCTGCTAATAACTTTTCGAATTCTGCCAGCTTTCTTTCCACTGCAATGTTTTCAAGTAAATGAGCTAAAAAAGCCAAAGCATCATAAGTTGTTTTTTCAATTTCAAAAGCAAGCTGACTGAAAAAGCGAACTGCTCTCATCATTCGAAGTGCGTCCTCAGTAAATCTTTCTGCAGGGTGTCCAACGGTGCAGATTATTTTTTCCTCTATAGCGCCTCTGCCGTTAAAAGGATCAATCAGCTGCCCTTCTTTATCCATGGCAATGGCATTCATCGTGAAGTCTCTTCTTTTCAAATCCTCTTCCAGGGATCTGATAAACTGAACTTCTGATGGCCTCCTAAAATCCAAATACTCTGCTTCTGTCCTGAAAGTTGTAATTTCATAGGGTACTCCATTATATAGGACCACAACAGTGCCATGCTCAATGCCCACATCAAGTGTCTTTGAAAATATGGTTTTTACTTCCTCAGGAGTAGCAGAAGCGGCAATATCAACATCCGCAATTTTTTTTCCGAGGATATAATCCCTTACAGACCCTCCTACAAAATAGGCCTCATAACCTGCCGCTTCTATTTTCTCGAGGACAGGAACAGCCTTTAAAAAAGCTTCATTCATCCAAGGTCACCTTTTTCCAAAAGTTCATAATAAAGCTCTTCATATTGGATGACAATCCGGCCCGCACTGAACCTGTCTTTTGCAAGTGTGATGGATTGGGAAGAAAACTTTTTAAGAAGGGGCTCATCATTGAGAAGCTTAACTGCTTTTTGTGAGATATCATTAATATCTCCCAGAGAACAAATATAGCCCGTCTCCCCGTCGCTGATTACTTCAGGAATCCCCCCGATATCAGTGCCGATACACGGTACTCCGCATGCCATTGCTTCAAGGGCAACAAGTCCGAAGCTTTCCTTTTCAGATAATAAGAGCATTAGATCACTAATGCTGTAGAGCTCCTCCAAATTGTCCTGTTTTCCTAAAAATAAGACTTTATCTTTAAGCTGCAGTTCATTTACCAGCCTGCATATGACAGTCATTTCCGGCCCGTCTCCTACTAATAGCAGCTTTGCAGGAACTTCTTCCGTGATTTTTGCAAAAGCTTTGACAACATCAGGCACCCGCTTTACACTGCGGAAATTGGAAACATGGATGATGACCTTCTCATCAGCCTTTATGCCATACTCATCTTTTAGGTAGGCAGAATCGGTTTTCTTGTATATTCTTTCATCTATAAAGTTATAAACCGCTCTTATTGATTTATCAGGTTTTATCAGGCCATAAGTTTGCGAAATCAGTGCATTAGATACCGCTGTTACTCCATCAGATTTTTCGATTCCAAAACGGATCGCATCTGTTAAGGATGGATCATACCCGAGAACTGTAATATCTGTTCCATGAAGGGTAGTAACAATCTTAATATCAGTGCCGCTCATCTGCTTAGCCAGAATCGCACAAACTGCATGGGGAATTGCATAATGCACATGAAGAAGGTCAAGTCCCTCGCGTTTTATCACTTCTGCCATCTTACTCGCAAGCGCGATATCGTAAGGTGCATACTGGAAGACAGAGTACTGGTTTACATCCACTTGATGATAAAAAATATTAGGGTACATCCTTTTCAGCCTGAAAGGGAGGCTTGATGAAATAAAATGTATTTCATGGCCTTTTTCGGCCAGCATTTTACCCAATTCTGTAGCAACAACACCTGACCCTCCAACAGTAGGATAGCAGGTTATTCCTATTTTTAGTTTTTTCCTCATAACCCTTCACCAAATATATCCATATTCACCATCAGCGGTTTATTGACTTTAAAGCCCTCTGCATATTGAATTCCAGCCTGTTTTCCGAATAGGCTTTCCCTTGCTTCAACGCTCTCTATATAACCGTTTACCAGCGGTGTATCAAATGAACCTGTGCTTCTTGTAAATTGGCTTTGATAGGACTCCAGCCCAGCAATTTTTTTATCCATAAAAGATGTGATATCGATCAGGAAGTCAGGCTTATGGAAACCATTTATCATGTAAAAGTGCAGGCTTTTCACCTTATGCGGAGGGAGATTTCCAACTGTCTCGTATCTCTTGATCCCGGCCGAAAAGACGGCTTCTTCCACAAGGCGGGCACAATGTCCATGATCTGGATGCCTGTCCTCCATATAAGGTGCAAAAACAAGAGCAGGCCTGTATTTACGGATCATTTCAGCTATTTTCTCTATGTATTCCTGATTATAATATAAGCCCCTGTCAGGAAGATCAAGGTTCTCCCGAACGGCAGCTCCAAGGATACCAGCAGCTTTCAGGGATTCCTCTATACGGGTTTCAACCGTCCCATTTGAAGAGAGCTCAGCACGGGTCAGGTCGCAAATTCCAATCCTTTTTCCCATAGAGGCAAATTTGGCAATCGTGCCGCCCATGCCGATTTCAACATCATCAGCATGTGCGCCAAATGCCAGGATATCAAGCTTATCTGGGTTCATTCATGTCACCTTTTTCACTTACAATATTCCTCCACGATAAATCATTGCGTTCCAGTCCTTTAATAATAATTTCGGCAGTGCCCATATTGGTCGCCAATGGGACAGAATATACGTCGCAAAGGCGCACCAAAGCGGAAACATCCGGCTCATGAGGCTGAACAGTCAGAGGATCTCTAAAGAAAAATACAACATCCATTTTATTATTGGCAATTAAAGCACCAATTTCCTGGTCCCCTCCAAGCGGCCCAGACTGAAAACGCTGAATGGAAAGGCCTGTTTCTTGCATTATCCGTGAGCCAGTTGTTCCTGTGGCATAAAGGGTATGCTCAGCAAAAATGGAGTTATAGGCGATCGCAAATCTTACAATATCATCCTTTTTCTTATCATGGGCAATTAAGGCAATATTCATGTTGGCACCCCTTTCTAATCGATTATATTTTCAAGGCCGTAGACCAGAGTATCAATTTTCAGAACCGTATCAACAGCAAGCTTTACTCCAGACATAAATGAAGATCTGTTATAGGAGTCATGACGGATAGTTAGTGTTTGCCCTTCAGAACCGAACATTACCTGCTGATGAGCAATCAGGCCAGGCAGACGGACAGAGTGTATATGCATGCCATCAAAATTTGCACCTCTTGCGCCAGGAATCGTTTCCTTTTCCTGTGGGTGCCCTTGCTCCTTATTCGCTCTTACATCAGCAATCAGTTCTGCAGTTTTGACTGCTGTCCCTGATGGAGCATCCAATTTTTGATCATGGTGCAGCTCTATAATTTCCACATCATTAAAATATCTTCCTGCCAATTGTGAGAATTTCATCATTAATACAGCACCAAGTGCAAAGTTTGGGGCAATAATGCACCCAATCCCTTTTTCCTGGCAAAGTTCTTCAAGCTCTTGCAGATTTCCCTTAGAAAATCCTGTTGTTCCAACAACTGGCCTTACACCATACTCCAGTGCAGTTTTTGTGTGGAACATTCCTACCTCAGGAGTAGTCAGATCAATCAGCACATCTGGTTTTTGTTCTTGAAAACATATGGCAAGATCTGTGTATACCGGAACTTGGCTATACTGTGATAATCCTTCAAAATCGCTAAGATAGCCTCCTCCATTTTTATGGTCAATAACAGCAGTCAATTCATAATTTTCTGTTCGATTTACCAGTTGGACAGCTTCACTTCCCATTCTCCCCCGCGGTCCGGCTATAACGACTTTAACTTTATCCATTTTCCTGTCTCCTTCTATTCCTCGATTCTTGTCCATCTGTCTTTGTCCCGTGTGCTGAACTTTTTCATAACACGATCGTGCGCCTCTTCTAAGTCAATGTTTAAGGAATTGGCAAAGCAAATTAAAACAAAGAGCATATCTCCCAGTTCTTCTTCGATAGCTTTTTCTTCTTCTGTGGACTTTTTTGGTTTCTCGCCATAGTAGTGGTTCACTTCTCTGGATAGTTCCCCAAGTTCTTCAGTCATTCTTGCCAGCATAGCCAATGGGCTGAAATAACCTTCTTTAAATTGGCTTATGTATGCGTCTACCTCTGTTTGCAATTCTTTGATTGTTTTTGATGTCTGCATTTATTTCACCTCTGCTTTTAAATAACTGTATCTATATACGCAGATTTCCACTTTTCATGTTAATCTAAAGCTCCGCTATTTTACAAATATTTTTTATCATTGCTCCTAAGTGATCAGGCTGTTCCTTTTTGTCTTTTGATGTTATTGCTCTTATATTCTGTATCTTATATAATTAGATACGCTTTGGTATTGAGATATTCAGGCAGCGGAGGGATAATATGCTTTTTGGGTTAAAGTTTAAGAATATTTTATTCATTTTGCTTGGTGCGGCCATTTTTTCGTGGGGCCTTGTTCACTTTAATATGCAGAATAATTTGGCTGAAGGCGGGTTCACTGGTATTACACTGCTTTTATACTTTCTTTTCGGGTGGGATCCTTCTTATACAAACTTGTTATTAAATATACCTCTTTTCTTTATAGGATGGAAACTTCTTGGGAGGAATACTTTTCTTTACACAATCATTGGAACGGTGGGCGTGTCAATTTTCTTATGGATTTTCCAGCGGTACCAGATCGAAATGCCCTTAAAAGAGGATTTAACTCTTGCTTCTCTATTCGCCGGTGTTTTTATCGGGATTGGCCTTGGCACCATTTTCAGGTATGGAGGCACAACAGGCGGGGTAGATATAATCGCCAGGCTTGCTCATAAATACGCAGGAGTCAGCATGGGAAAAACCATGTTCATTTTTGACTTTTTTGTAATTGCACTTTCATTAATTACATATTTGGACTACAGGGAAGCGATGTATACTCTGGTTGCTGTTTTTGTCGGTGCCAAGGTAATTGATTTCATGCAGGAAGGGGCCTATGCAGCAAGGGGAGCCATGATCATTTCAGAACAAAATGATGCAATTGCCGATAAAATAATGAAAGAAATGGAACGAGGTGTCACCGTGTTAAAAGGCCACGGCTCATTCACGAAGAAAGAGCGGGAAGTATTATATTGTGTTGTTGGCCGGAATGAAATTGTGCGGTTAAAAAATGTTATTACATCTGTCGATCCACATGCATTTGTTTCTGTCACAGCTGTTCATGATGTACTAGGGGAAGGTTTTACTTTGGATGAAAATAAAAAGCCAGTTGAACGCTAATTAATCGATTCCAGGAGATGTCATAATGGACATCTCTTTTTCAGCAAAAAAAGCCAGCAATGCCGGCTTTTTTACTCTGATCTAGTCATACCTGTATAAATAAGAATCAAACGCAGCAATTCCAGAACAGCGACGGCTGCTGCCGCTACATAGGTCAGCGCAGCTGCATTCAATACTTTTTTTGTTTTTCTTTCTTCATCGTTTCGGATAATTCCGAGAGACACTACCTGATCCATCGCACGGTTAGAAGCATTAAATTCCACCGGAAGGGTGATCACCTGGAATACTACTGCTGCTGCCATGAAGATAATCCCCAAAAGCACCATTCCGCTTAATCCTGCAAAAAAACCGATTATGATCAAAATCCAAGAGAAGCTTGAACCAAAGTTCGCAACAGGTACCAGGGCATGACGGAAACGAAGAAATGCATAATCCTGATTATCCTGGATTGCATGGCCAACCTCATGTGCCGCTATTGCAGCAGCTGCCACAGAATGTCCATGATAATTTGTTGCTGAAAGCCTGACAGTCTTGGATCGCGGATCATAATGATCTGTTAAATGTCCCCTGGTTTCCTCCACGCCAACATTAAATAAGCCATTTGCATCCAGAATTTTTCTGGCTACTTCAGCACCTCTCATTTGCGTGGAAGAAGGAACTTTGGAATATTTACTGTAAGCTCCCTTTACTTTCATTTGCGCCCAAAGCGGGACAAGTATGATTATTGCAAAATAAATGAGATATCCTCCCATTTTATTACCTCCCATCAAGCTGTTCATGGTGATTTCATCTGCTGGCTTACGAAACACCAGCTTTCGGGTCATCCTTACAATCTGTTTCCCGTTTCTCTTCATTACAAAACGGGAAAAAAGATTCTCTCATGTGTCATGATCGATTTTTTTGTCTTGCTCTGTCTCCTTTATATTTTCTCCAGCCTACGTAAGATAATGTAATAATGATAATGCTTCCTGTTGAGATAATCACCCACCAAAGGGAAGGGTCCGTTTCATCCTCGGTCATTTCATCAAATATTGTCTGCAGATCATTTTCCAATGCAGCTAGTTCCTGCTGGCTTGCCTGCTGGGAAAGAACCTGCGGACGGTATTGATCGATAAAGTTAATACGGGCATTCAACTTTTGTACCCGTTCTGCATCAACATCTATTTTTAAGCTGGGATAAATCACCTCATATAAAGACAAAAAGGCATTCAAATGTGAATGAAAGTTCTCGTTATTGCCGCTGTATGCTGCTTCCTTTACTTCCCCAAATACCGACATAATCGGCTTCTCCATTTCAGTCCATAAAGGCTGATATCTAGAGGAAATGGCATCCATTACAAGGCGGAATTTTGTTGCATGATTCAGCCGCTCTTCATGGCTCATTGATGCATTGGCAGCAGCTTGTACAGCATCATCATGTGAAACTGTTATAATGCGCAGCTCGTCCATTGTAAATGGCCTTTCTTTACCATTCACAGCAACAAATTGCTCGGAAAAATACTCCAAAAGCTTCTTCGCATCCTCATATCTGTGAAGCTTAACCATCTGTAAGGCTTCATTAGATAATTGATCTAATTTATCTATTTGTGATGTCTTATCTGCAAACCCCATTCCAGGCAATGACATGATAATAATGAATAAGAATGCAATTACTTTTTGCCTCATTCAACTTGTCCCCCCTCAAACTACTATTAAATAAATATGAAAAGAGGGACAAGGTTAGACCAGAAAATAATTCCGGTAGTTATTATATTTAATTTAGGTGCCTGGGGGAAAAGCACTCTATGTATAGGTTAAAACCCTTGGAAGCACTATTTCACAATATCCAGAATGAAGCGATTCTTTCTCAAGACGAAATAATAAGCGGTTCCTAATGAAAAAATGCTGAGCCAAAATGTAAAATAGCCTATTTGCGGTGTGTAAAGATTCAAAATGGGATAGCGCGGAAGCATAAAAAAGACATAATCAATTACATCATTATGAAGGGTCCAGATGCCCGTAATGACAAGATGCCATTTTTTGAACCGATAGAAAGGTGCGTACAGAACACCCTGGACAGCCATTGCTCCATGCGAGAAGATCAGCATGAGAGCAACAGGATCCAATTCACCCGTTTCCTGAAAAACGAGCAAATTCATGACCACAGCCCATATTCCGTATTTAATAAGGGTTACAATAGCTAATGCTTCAAACAATGGCCAATTTTTGCCCAATAAAAAGGCGATCAGCACAAACATAAAAAACAGACTCGCTGTCGGGCTGTCTGGTACGAAAGGCAAGAATACAGGTGGTGTATCGACAAGCTGCCACTTATACCAAATATACCCATAAATAGTTCCCGCCGTGTTAATGATCAAAAGCAGCATTAGCATAGCTCTGCTGCCTAAGATAGGATAAATCCATTTCATATTTTGTTCTCCTTCTCTATGTACACGATTATTTCATTATTTTACCACATCAGATGTTCAATAAAAAACCGTACGATATATGTGCATAAAAAAGAAGCTGGCAGTGCCAGCTTCTTAAGAATTATTTACTTTCAAGGCCAGAAATAAACTCTGCCAGCTTTTGAAGCTCCTCATCAGTGCCTTTAAACATTCCGGCAGGCATTGCACCTTTACCGTTTTTAGCAATGTCAGCAACTTCTTCAGGTGTTAACCCGGTGTCAACAAGCGCAGGTGAACCTGCACCCCCCTGAAGGTCTCCTCCGTGGCAGGAAATACAGCCGTTAGCTTCAAAAATCTTGTAGCCTTCGTCTTCTTTATCGAATTCTACTTCAGCAACAATTTTCCCCTGCTCAGCAGCAGCTTCCCAGTCATGGTGTGCAACAGACTCCCATGTCAGGAAAGTGATGCCAGCTAGAGCCAATAGCATGAAGCCAGTTGCTAAAGGACGCTTGGACGGACGGCGTTCAGGTCCGCGGTCAATGAATGGTGCAAGCAGCAAAGCTCCGAATGCAAGACCCGGAATAATGAAAGCACCGATTGCATTATAAGGTCCAGAAGCATAGCTGTATTTCAGAAGCTGGTACAAGAACAGGAAGTACCAGTCTGGCAGCGGGATATAAGCTGTATCACTAGGATCAGCAATTTTTTCTAATGGCGGCTCATGCGCAATTGTCAAGCATAGGAAACCGATAAGGAATACAGCCCCAACCATCCATTCCTTTAATAGGAAGTTTGGCCAGAATGCTTCTGTTTTTCCTGGATATTCCGAATAGTCTTTCGGGATATTCGGTTTGCGTTCTGCAGGAACACGAGAGTCACCTACGAATTTCATACCTTTACCACGATGCATTGGGCGATTTCCCCTCCTTTTGCAATGATCAAAAAATTATTTCTTACAACGGACCTGAAATACCCTGTTTACGAATCATAATAAAGTGGGCAGCCATTAACCCGAATAGAGCAGCCGGTAAGAAGAATACATGGATGGCAAAGAATCGGGTGATAGTCTGAGCGCCGACAATATCAGAATGTCCGGCAATAAGTATTTTCAGATATTCTCCAATCAGCGGAGTTGATTCTATGATCTGGATTGTTACTTTTGTAGCGAAAAGGGCTTTCATATCCCAAGGCAATAAGTAACCTGTAAGTCCAAGCGCAAGCATAATGAAGAAAATAAGCACTCCGACAACCCAGTTTAATTCACGGGGCTTCTTATAAGCTCCCTGGAAGAAAACACGTAACGTATGTAGGAACATCATTACGATTACTAAACTTGCTCCCCAGTGATGCATTCCGCGGACAATTTGTCCAAATGCAACATGGTTTTGAAGGTAATACACGGATTCCCATGCATTTTTGATATCCGGAACATAGTACATTGTCAGGAACATACCGGATAAAATTTGAATTACAGTTACGAAGAACGTCAGACCGCCAAAACAGTAAACGAATGCAGAGAAATGATGTGCAGGGTTTACATGCTCAGGAACTTCGTGGTCGGCAATATCCCGCCAAATCGGCGTAATATCTAAACGTTCATCTACCCAATCATAAATTTTGTTTAACAATTATTACGCCTCCTTTCGCGGTTCAGCCTTGCCTAAATACAAAAAGCCGTCTTTTTCTGTGTAAGGAAATACATCTAGCGCTGCAATCGGCGGTGTACCTGGAACGTTTGTCCCATCCTTTGTATAAAGGCCGCCATGGCAAGGGCAGAAGAAATGATCAGGGTTAGATTTGTCAGTATTCCAGTCAACTACGCACCCTAAATGCTTACAAACTGGAGACAATGCTACAATTTCACCTTTTTCATCCTTATAAACCCAAGCAGTGCCGGTAACTTCGGATGTGTACCAAGCATCCTGCTGTTCAAATGTGTAATCAACCCTTGTTGGCGTTTCAGTAATTTCAGCCACTTTTTGCTTTGTTGGGATAAAATCACTCTTACCAGCTGCCTGCAATACAGGATCGACCGCAAAACGGACCATCGGCATAAGCATGCCAGCTGCCATGAAACCGCCTACACCAGTAAGTGTATAGTTTAGGAATTGACGTCTAGAAACTCGATTTTTGCTCATACTTTTCCCCCCTCTATTATGAAGTTAAGTCCAACGGACAAAATTCAACACAATATAAAACTAGGACATAACAATGATATATCAATCTTTATGTAAGGTCAATATAATCCTTTGGTGAAACATGTAAATAGACCAACTTAACATTCGCACTATTCACCATTTTGCCACTTCTGCACAAATACATTCAGCAGCTGCTTCACCTGGTCATCCAGAATGGAATTCCTGTAGTTTTCATCCATATGCTCAAGAGGCAGGGACGGCAGCCAAATTAACCCTCCTTCCAAGCGGTCTTCAAGTGTTTTCCACATGCTGTCTGAAGTTAAAAGGAATATATGCTTAAACCCCTGTGACCTCAATTCTGTTTCCCACTGGCCCAAGCCGCTGAGCAGGCTGTCTTCCCCTGAAGACTTCAGATAGGCATATCCCGGCAGCATAATCAGACGGCCTCTGAATTGCCTTTCAAGCTGTACACTCAAGAGCGATATAAATTCTGTCATGGCCACAGACTGTTTTATATCATCTCCAAATGAGACTGGAAGGAGCGGCAGAACAGCAGTGTCTACATATTGCTTTTCCTTAAGGAACATGTCGATATCCTGTGATATCCATTTCATATCATTCACTCCATTACATATATTTGCCTCCTTTAATATATCATTAATGATTGGAGTGCTTCAAATCAGTTTACCGTAAAGGGGTGCTGGCATAAGAAAAGCGAAAGCTCCTTGCCCACCCCCGACACCTCGAGAGGCAGGCGCTGGAGTTAGACAGTTATCGAGGTTCAAGATTTCTTTGTTATTTCAAAACAAAAGCCCTGCTTTTATAAAAAGCAGGGCTTAGGTAGTTTCTAATTTATTCAGCTGCTGAGTCAAAATGCTAAAAGCTTTTTTATCCTGTTTATCCAATGCTTCATCAATCAGCTCAAGGAGCTTTTCTCTTCTGAACTTCTCCAGGCTTTCTGTAAGGAACCTTTCTGCAATCAGACGATCCTTTTCATTAATCTGAAGGGTCTTAGGCATAAAGGGATTTTCCTCCATGACCGCTGCATATTGATGAGCCTTATTAGAAGCATGGAAATTAAGCTGAATGTAAATCTCTTCATCCCGGTTCAAGCGGATATCATGGAAGGACTTCTCCGCATCTGTGGTCATTACATTCTCTTTGTAGAAGCGGAATGGAACTTCATCCACACAATGTGTGGACATGATCAGGCCTCTTGGACAATACTGTGCCTGCTCCACAAAATGCACTTTCTCCATTAGCTGGTCATGGCTCATCAAATAATTGAGAATCCACACGCATTCCCTTCTTTTGAGCTGATAATGATTTAAAAACCAGCGGATAAAATCTTTCTTCTCGTTGACAGATACAGGGGTCGCCATTTTTGATTCCCTCCTCTGCTTACAGACAAATTTGGCCTAACTGAATTTTATAAGGAAGCTATTTCAATTTAAAGCCGTCAGCTTTCTTATTTAAGCAAGGTAATCATCAGTAAGTCTTTGCAGAACATCGAGATACTCTCCATTGCCTGGATCCAGTTTGATTAATGTATTAAAAATTTCGGCAGCCTCTTCCCTTTTTCCTTCCTCTACTAAAAAATATCCGTAATCTGAAAGAAAATCCGGCTGCTTTTTAAAGAAAGTATATGCAAGCTGATATTTGTTTAATGCCTCTGAATATTCTTCTGTATGCTGGAATGCAACGGCTGAATCCCATATAAGCTGCGGCTCTTCAAGCTCGTTCATCATATCAGTGATTTCAATGACATCTTCATATCTTTCCTGCTGACGAAGAAGCTTATTTAAAAGGATGGCTGCCTGGACATATTCAGGATCCAGAACGAGAGCCTGTCTGAACATATCTTCAGCTTCTTTTTCATTGCCAATCTTCAGAGCCAGCTTTCCGCCATAGAAGAATAGTTCTTTATTAAATTCATCCTGCTTTATCCCTTCCTTCACCGCTTCAAGGCCATTTCCAGCTTCTTCTTCCCGCTCATAGGCCTGTGCAAGGTATAAATACAGAGAATGGTACTCGGGGTCCAGTTCCTTCAGTTCTGTAAATTTGTCAATTGCCCCACGGTTAAATCCCGCTTGCAGCGCTGTAAAAGCATAGCTGAAGAGTGTATTAATCTCCAGTTTATGATCAAGCGCTTTTTCGTAATAGGGCAGGGCTTCTTCAAAAGCGCCGCCTGCACTGAGAATATCCGCCATTCTTTGATTTACATTTATGCCTGCAATGATTTCCTCTTTCCTTAATACATTTTCGTAAATCCTTTTGGCTTCCAGGAACCTCCCCTGCTCTGCATAAAGTTCCCCTAAAGCAAAATCTACAATAACCTCATCAGGCAATATTTTTTTTGCCTGCAGAAGCTTTTGTTCGCTGACCTCAAAAAGCCCATCCATTTGATAAAGGTCTGCTAATAGGAGAAGCGACTGCGGAAAGCTCGGATCTTGCTCATGTATTCTTTCAAGGACGAGGATGGCTTCCTCTTCATTTCCCAGATCAATATGTGTTTCAGCTAAAAGAACAAGCAATTCGCCTTCTTCTGGATATGCCTCCAAAAGACGTTCGTATAATACTTTTGCTTCCTCCAGGAACCCATACTGGAACAGTTCTTCTGCCAGCAGGTACCTTTCTTCATGAGAACCATCAAGCAGAATTTGCTGATAGCTCTCCAATGCTTCTTCGTGGTGACCGTTTTCTAAAAGAGTAATGATTTTATTTACTTTATCCATACTTAATTCCTTTCGAATGCTAATCAGCTATTTTAAAGTAAGCTGGAGTATTGATTTTCACATACTCACCCGAACCTGATCGAAAACTTACTTCCTGTCCCGCTCTAATTACTTTACCCCTAAGTACAGTGACAGCAAGTTTATCTCTATGATAATGAAAGAGCTGTGATTCTTCAACGGTAAGGCCTCCGGCGGGCTTTTCGTATAAATTATAGCTGACTTCTCCGCCCTGCTGTATATTTCCTTTTATCGGGTAGATCCCCGCTTTGGATAAAATTGTACGGGGAAGAGGTTCGTGTTCTTTCAGCTCATTAGGCATGGAAGGAATTTTCTGCTCCTGCATCAATTTTTTCCATACTGTTATCATTCTGCTTTTCTCCTTTTCATTCCTGCCTGAAATGATAGGGGCAAGCGGGCAATTATAAGGAAACATCGATTCACGCAGCCATCCCCACGGCACACTTTCAAGTTCCTGTATATCTCCTATTTCAACAAAAACAACAGGCACCCTTTCCTTCTTGCATTTTCTTATAAAAGAAGGGGTAAGGAGACGGACAGGAATCTTCACACCAATAATATAATCAATTGGGCTGCTTAACAAACTTGCCTTAAAGCATTTGAGATCACTTTTCATGGAATATTCATGTTTTACAGAAACAGCTGATAGGAAGGCTGTGCAGCCTTTTAATATGAACTCCCTTATATAATAGGCTTTGAGCTCCGGAAAAGGCTTTCCCAGGGGAATAGCCGTATCCAGAACCACAAATCCCGGAGCCATGATAAAGGGCTCTGCATCCATTCTGGTAAACTGAAACCTCTTCATTTCATCCTGCATAAGTGAAATTTCATCATTCTTGATCAGCAGTGATGTTTTTCTCAGCTTGTCTTCCTTTAAAATATTGGCATTTTCAATAATATAAGTCATAAAACCACCCTCTAAAACGGTCTTATGACAAGCTATGAATTTTTCACATAAATATGACTATTTGAATAGAAAAGAGCTGCAGGAAAACAGCTCTTTTTTAAAAACTATGAAATAAGGCTATCAAAATGCTCAAAAAAGGATGGATAGGAAACAGAAATAGCTTCTTTCTGATGAAGCTGAACATCCCCCTGGGAAATGGCAGCAGCAACAGCAAGCATCATGCCGATTCTATGATCCCCATGACTTGAAACAGTCCCTCCGGAAAGATGTGATTTTCCTCTAATCACCATTCCATCTTCTGTTGCAATAATATCGGCGCCAAGCTTTGACAGTTCATCAACAACCGTATCAATGCGATTCGTTTCCTTGACTTTAAGTTCCTCTGCATCCTTGATTACTGTCTCTCCCTCTGCTTGTGTTGCCAGCAGGGCAATAATTGGGATTTCATCGATAAGCCGCGGAATGAGCTCTCCCTCGATAACGGTCCCTTTAAGGTCGGATGTTCTAATGGTAATATCTCCTGCAGGCTCTGCTGAACCATTCTCATATGGCTCAATGCTTATATGGGCGCCCATCTGATGCATTACTTCAATGATGCCGGTTCTAGTAGGATTCAGCCCGACGTTCTTCAATTTAATCTCGCTATTAGGCACAATGGCTCCTGCAGCAAGGAAGAAGGCAGCAGAAGATATGTCTCCCGGAACATGAATTTCAGCACCTGTTAATGTTTGGCCGCCTTTAATCCGAATGGTATGCCCATCTGTCTCAACTTCCCCGCCAAATTGCTTAATCATTCTTTCAGTATGATCACGCGTCTTCATTGGTTCAATAATGACTGTTTCCCCGATTGCCTGCATGCCGGCAAAGAGCAGGGCAGATTTAACCTGTGCACTCGCGACAGGAAGCTCATAGGTGACCCCTGCCAGCTGCCTTCCTTGAACGGATAAAGGTGCAAATTCTCCATTATTCCTGCCATTAATCTGGGCTCCAAATAAACTTAGCGGTGCTGTAACTCTTGTCATTGGCCGTTTCGCGATCGACTCATCTCCGATAAGAACTGAATGGAACGGACGGCCAGCCAATATTCCCATCAGAAGACGTATGGTCGTCCCGGAATTGCCGACATCCAAAATATCTGCCGGTTCCTGTAATCCTTCCAGTCCCTTCCCTGCAACTGTAACTCTATTGCCTTCCTGTTCAATAGATACTCCCAGCTTTCGAAAGCAGGCAATCGTGCTTAAGCAGTCCTCACCCGGCAGGAAATTAGTTACCGCAGTCTTCCCTTGTGCAATTGATCCAAACATCACCGACCGATGAGATATGGATTTATCACCAGGCACCGCTATTTCTCCGCTTAATCCTTTAAGATTTGATTTCAAAATTGCAGGAATCAATATTATTATCCCCCTTTACTGGTTTAGTAAGGTCTTTCCTCTTACACTAGAGGCCGATGGTTGTTTCATAGCTTGTATATTTTTCTATGCAAATAATTGCCCGTTCCCGGTCCTCTTCAGACTGGAAGCTGATAACCAGAACTCCATAAATTTCTTCTCTTGTTTCCAGAATTCTGATATTAGTAATACTGATTTCTTCCTTGGCCAAATATCCCGTGATTTCTGAAATGACACCAGGGTAATCTGGCACATCGACGAACAGATCATAAAATGCAGGAATTGCTCCTTTTTCTTTTTGCGGCAGCTCATCCCTGAACATTTTTGCACGGGAAAAATACTCAAATATCTCTTCACTATTTTTTTGCTGGAGCATATATTTTACTTTCTCCATTTCCCCCTGCCAATCCTCCATTAATTTAAGCAGCACTTCTTTATTCTGAAGAAGGATATCCCGCCACATTGCTGGGCTGCTGGAGGCAATCCTGGTAATATCCCTGAATCCGCCAGCAGCCAGTCTTGGAATCAGTTTTTGCGTCCGGCTTGTTTTTTCTGCCTGATGGACAAGGGAAGCAGCCACCATGTGAGGGAAATGGCTGACGATACCAGTTATATAATCATGTTCCTCAGGCGATATGGTTAGAAATTTCGCTTTTGTCCCTGAGAGCCATTCTTTTAGCCTTTCTACCTCTGTCTCGGAAACATGATCTTCAGGAGTGAGCAGATAAAAAGCATTTTCAAAAAGCAAGTCTTTCGCAGCTGTGACACCGCTTTTGTGGGAGCCAGCCATCGGGTGGCCACCGATGAAAGTAATTCCTCTTTCTTTTAGTACCTTAGCGCAGCTGATAATTTCCTTTTTAGTGCTGCCTGCATCCGAAATGATAACCGTATTTTTCAAAGCACATTCTTTTAATATATGTATAATTTTTTGAGTCTCCTGCACAGGTGCAGCTATTAAAATTAAATCAGCATCCCTTGCCCCCTCTTCAATAGTAGGGGAAATTTCATCTGCGACCCCAAGCATTTCGGCAAGGCGTCCCTGCTTTTTATTTACATCAAAACCAATTATGTCAATTTCACTATGGCTTCTTCTTATTGATAATGCCAAAGAACCTCCGATCAAACCAAGCCCGATAATAAAAATCTTCCCTCTCATCCTCTCACCGCCTTTATGAAAAATAAAATAATTCAGAGGCATCTCTATGCCTCTGAAAGGATTGCAAAATAGTATGAATTGGATACTTCCTACAATGCTGCAGCCTGTTTTGCAAGGTATTGCCCCATAGCGTCAAGCACACCATCATTTTGTTCCTTAGAACCAACTGTGACACGGACATATCCCTGAAAGCCAAGCGCTTTGCCTGAACGGACGATAAACCCTTTTTCAAGCAAAAATTGAAACACTTCATTTGAATCGGCATTAAAGTTGATTAATATGAAATTTCCTTGCGAAGGATAGTATTCCAGTCCGTACTCTTCACAGAAAGCATAGAATTGTTCCAAACCTTCACGATTTTTCCGCCTGCACTCTTCGATAAAATTCTGATCCTCAATGGCTGCAGCAGCTGAAGCCTGCGCAAACTTGTTTACATTGAATGGCTCTCTGACCGGCTCCAGAGCTTTGATTGTTTGGGGATCTGCAATTCCGTAGCCTACCCTGAGGCTTGCTAATCCATAAATTTTCGAGAATGTCCGCAGGACAATCAGATTTTCGTATTTCTGGATCAGGTCCAATGAATTGCAGTAATCCTCTGCTACAACATATTCATAATAAGCTTCATCAAGGACAACCAATACATCGCGAGGCACCTTATGCAGGAATGAAAGCAATGCAGGCTCTTTAATATAGTTCCCTGTAGGGTTATTCGGATTACAGACCCATACTACAGCTGTATTTTCATCAATAGCAGCCAGCATTCCATCAAGATCATGTTCACCATTCACTAATGGAATTTCCCTGATTTGTGCACCTTCTATGACAGCATTATGCCTATACTGAGGGAATGTTGGCGCAGCCATAACAGTATTTGTTTCTGGACTTAACAAAGCTCTGGAAATCATTTGTATGATTTCGTCTGAGCCATTGCCAAAAATCAGCTGATCCTCCTGTATTGACAAGTGGCCAGCCAGAACTGACCGCAGTTCAGAAGCATAACCATCAGGATACAGCGCAAAAAATGATGGAGATTGATTCATTGTAAAAAGAACTTTTTCAGAGCATCCAAAAGGATTTTCATTTGAAGCAAGCTTAACTATTTTATCTAGACTGTATTCCTTTTTGACTTGATCAATTGATTTTCCCGGCTGGTAAGGAGTTAAATTCAATAGCTGTTCCTTCCATTTCATCCAAATCCACCTCTTATTCCTAACTTTTACTTATTATCGTATTAAAGCGTAAATTGATTTGCTCCTATATTATCACAAAACTCTCCTTTAAGGAGAGTCTGCGGTTTTTAGATCTGGCCGAAGCTGAATGGCTTCGCGCAAATATATATGGCGGATATTCTGCTGAGGAGCATTTGAATTCACATGCATCATAACTCTTATACAATTCCGAAGAGATCCTTCGACGGGTATTTCCCTCATGCACATGACAGGAACATAAGTCCAGCCCTCTATTGAACGCATTGCCTTTGCTGGAAAGCCTGCTGTTAATTCTTCCGTAACGGAAATGAACACAGATGCTACATCCTCAGCTTCAATCTTATTCTCCTGAATCATTTCCCTGATCAGCATCTCAGTCGATTCTAATATCTCAGATTCATTATTCTTCTCTATGGTGATGGCTCCCCTCACCCCTCGAATCACTTGCAGCACCTCCCAACGCTGATTTTCCAGCCCTTTTTATCTCTTCGTACTATTAGAAAAAATGGCAAGCTCCCTTAGAATTAACTCATCAGAAACCTGGTATATTACAGGCTTGCCAACTTCTTTTAGAAGAACAAAGCGGACATTCTGGCCTTCTGATTTTTTATCCTGCTTCATCCGTTCGAGCAGTTTTGAATGTGACAAATCTCCCGGGAGATCAATATTATAACCAAGCTGAGCAAGCCAGAGCCGGAATTCGTCAACATCAAAACGCAAATCAAGCAATTTTTTACTTAATTCGAGTGCAAAAAGCATTCCTACTGCAACAGATTCTCCATGGGTCCATTCTCCATAGCCTTTTTCTGCTTCAATTGCATGACCCAGTGTATGGCCAAAATTCAAGAATGCGCGTACACCTGACTCCTTTTCGTCCTCAGCAACGATCCTTCCTTTGATCTCTATTCCCTTGGTAAGCATTTGGCTTAATTCCTCAGGTGGAAGATTTTCAAGCGAGCGGATGTGGTTTTTTAGACTCGAATAAAAATTTATATCATGTATCAAACTATGCTTTACAACTTCTGAAAAGCCTGAACGCAGTTCTTTTTGAGGAAGGGTAGCAAGAAAATTCAAGTCATAAAATACAGCTTGAGGCTGGTAAAAAGACCCCACCATGTTTTTTCCTGACGGATGGTTGATAGCGACTTTTCCCCCAACAGCGCTATCATGAGCCAATATGGTAGTGGGAACCTGTATGAAGGGGATCCCTCTCATAAAAGTGGCTGCCACGAAACCTCCCAAATCTCCGACAGCTCCCCCGCCAAAGGCCAAAATAAGAGATTTCCTGTCAAGTTTATGTTCCAATGCAAATGACAGGCAATGATAATAAACTTCGAAAGTTTTTGCTTTCTCCCCGCTTGGCACTGTGCAGATTTTTGCTTTAATGTCCTTTAGCACTGATTCTAAAGCATGCAAATGGATATCCCGGACCGTTTCATCTGTGATAATCATTAAATTCGTCATCGCCGGAAAAGTATCCTTAATATATGATCCCAATCCCTCAATTGCTCCGGAACCTATATAAACTGGATAGGTCCTTGCAGGTGTTTCGATTGAAATATTTTCCATTAAAACCCCCTCGCAAATTGTCTTTGCTCTTCAACTGAAGCTTTTAATGCTTCAAAGCGGTCAGAATAAAATTGATCAACAATTGCTGAAGCCAGCTCCCAGGCAATTACATTTTCTGCAACGACTGCAGCTGCCGGTACTGCACAGCTGTCAGAACGCTCTATGCTTGCTGAGAAAGGTTCCTTTGTTTCAATATCGACACTTTGAAGCGGCTTATAAAGAGTGGGTATTGGTTTCATTACTCCTCTGACTACAATAGGCATTCCCGTTGTCATGCCTCCTTCAAAGCCGCCAAGCCGATTCGTTTTGCGGTAATAGCCTTTTTCAGGATCCCAGGCGATTTCATCATGAACTTCACTTCCTGGTTTTCTTGCTGCCTCAAAACCAATGCCAAACTCAACACCTTTAAATGCATTAATACTCACCATTGCACCGGCAAGCTTTGAATCGAGCTTTCGGTCATAGTGGACATAGCTTCCAACTCCTGGAGGCATTCCTTCCACAATGACCTCCACAACTCCGCCAATGGAATCGCCATTTTCTTTCGCGGTATCAATGGCATTCATCATTTTTTGGCCGGCATCCTGATCAAGACAGCGAACAGGCGATTCTTCTGTAGTTTCTTTTAACTCTTTTAGTGAAGAATATCCCCTTTTGCCTGATATAACCCCGCCAATTTCAATAACATGCGCTGCAACTTCAATCCCCAGTTCAGAAAGCATTTTTTTCGCAACCGCACCGGCTGCCACTCTCACTGTGGTTTCCCTGGCGGAAGATCGCTCTAAAACATTCCTCATATCCCTGTGCCCATATTTAAGGGCTCCATTTAAGTCAGCATGGCCTGGGCGAGGACGGGATATTTTTCTTTTTACCTCAGCCTCATCCTCCGGATTAAGCTGGTCCTGCCCCATAATTTTTGTCCAATGCTTCCAGTCATTATTCTCTACAACTAGGGCAACTGGGGATCCCAAAGTATATCCATGCCTGATGCCCCCTGTTATTTGGACAGTATCCTTTTCAATTTGCATTCTTCTGCCTCTGCCATAGCCTTTCTGGCGTCTGGCCAGTTCTTCATTTATATCCGAATCGATCAGCGGCATTCCTGCTGGCAGCCCTTCTATTATAGTAGTCAGCTGCGGTCCGTGAGATTCACCTGATGTAAGATATCTCAAAACTCTTTCCCCCTTCAACTCATTAAAGGATTATGTACCAATATAACATAATGATAAATATAAGAATAGATAAAATTGAAAATTCCTATAATATTTTATTTCTTCTTATGATTGGAGCCATTTTAACACGAATAGATATTTTCTACCAAACGGAAAAATATTAAGAAAAGAGGTTGACAGAAAGATCATCCTCTTTTTTTGTACGCATTTTATACTTTTTTATAAAAGAAAGTCTCGGCAGATTCAAGCTGATAGCGGCCAGGATTAAAAATCTGTTCTGTGCTCCCTACAAAGAATATGCCTTCTTTTCTTAATGCTCTGCTGAATTTATGATAAAGCTGATCCTTTGCTTCCTCAGTAAAATAAATAAGAACGTTCCTGCATACAATTAAATCAAACGGCCCGCCAAAATCGTCTGCAAGGAGATTTTGCTTTTTAAAAATAACTTTCTTTTTTATATCATCAGATATTTTATATAAATTCCCTTCACGCAAAAAAAACTTTAGTTTCATCTCTTCGGGAACTTCATTAAGCGAACGCTCTGGATAAATGCCCATCCTCGCCCTCGCCAGGGCATTTTCGTCAATATCCGTTGCAGTAATTTTCATTTGGGAAAGCGGCAGCATTTTCGATAATATCATTGCAATTGTATAAGGCTCTTCACCAGTGGAGCAGGCTGCGCTCCAGATTTTCAGGTTCCTTTTGTTTTCTAATAGTTCAGGCAAGATTTTATTATCGAGGACTTCCCATCTTTTTGCATTACGGTAAAATTCGGAAACATTTATCGTCATCCTGTCCAAAAACTCATTCAGCAACTCCCTATCCTTAACGATCCCGTTAAAAAAATCCCCAAATGAATTAAATCCTTTTTTTTCATACAAAGAAATAAGCCTTCTCTTCATTTGCGCTTCTTTGTAAAGGGAAAGGTCAATTCCTGTTTTTCTTTTAATATTTAAGATGAATTCCTGATAATCGTTAGCCATTCCTTTTCCCCTCTAGATTAATTAGTGAGCTTATATCTATTTTTCCCGCTCGCCATCTATCTGCAAAATAATGAATTCGGTTACAAAAAAAGCACTTGTCAGTGACAAGTACTTTTTCGCGTATCAGTTAATCCATTCATTCATTAATTTATTGTATTCCACTTTCTCTTCTTCTTTGAAGAAAAGGCCGATTTCACGTTCTGCACTTGCAGGTGAATCTGATCCATGGATTACATTTTTTCCGACTGTAATGCCGAAATCTCCGCGAATTGTTCCAGGAGCAGCATCTTTAGGATTTGTTGAACCCATCATTTGACGAGCTGTAGCGATAACATTTTCACCTTCCCAAACCATTGCGAATACTGGTCCGGAAGTAATAAAGTCAACAAGTTCTCCGAAGAAAGGACGCTCTTTATGCTCTCCGTAATGTTCTTCTGCAAGTTCCTGGCTAATGTTCATTAGCTTACCGCCTACAAGCTGAAAGCCTTTCTTTTCGAAACGGGAAACAATTTCACCGATTAGATTGCGCTGTACTCCGTCTGGCTTAACCATTAAAAATGTTCTTTCCATTGAATTCCACTCCTAAAACATATGTATAGTGATTTATGTTAATCCACGAAAATATTAACATTGTTTTGAAAATTTAGCAACAGAAATCTGAAAGCGCTTTTAATATTCATCCCACATAAACATAAATTGCCGGCACCCGGATATGTGCTGGCAATTATCGTGCGGATTAAAATTTTCTTTTACCGATAAATTTTGCAATATCACGCAATGCTTTCTTTGATTTGGAAGGAGGCAGCTCATCAAGCACCCCTAAAGCTTTTTGCAGATATTTATCACTAATTTGCAGTGATTTTTCAATTGCACTGGAGTCTTTTACCAATGCAATTATTTCCTCTATATCACTTCGTTCGGTTCCATCGTAGACTTTGGCGATTCGCTCGCGGATAACGCTGTCCTCCATTGCAAATAAAGCTGGCAGCGTAATGTTCCCCTGATGGAGATCTCCTCCAGCCGGTTTTCCTAGTTCCTTTTCTGTTCCGACAAAATCAAGGACATCGTCAATGATTTGATAGGACATTCCGACAAAATACCCGAATTTAAAAAGCTTTTTATGTATATCTTCCTCAACATTAGCTGCAATGCCGCCAAGCTGACAGCAAACAGCAATCAGCATGGCTGTCTTCCTTTTAATTCTCCGGAAATATGTCCTGATATTCTGGTCATAGTTATACTTATCTTTAATTTGTTCAATTTCACCTATGCACAGTTCCACTAGTGTATGAGAGAGAATTTTATGGGCATGCGGATTTTCCACATTAGTTATTAATTCCAAAGCACGCGCGAAAATATAATCACCGGTATACATGGCAATCTTATTATCCCACTTTGATTTTATGGTAGGCTTTCCTCGGCGCAATTCTGCATCATCAATGACATCATCATGGACAAGTGACGCCATATGGATAAGCTCCAGTGATACCGCTACGTTTTTAATTTTATCAATATCGTATTCTCCGAACTTCGCAGCAAGCAAAACGAAAACTGGGCGGATTCTTTTCCCCCCGGCCTGCAGCAGATGCAGGGACGCCTGATGCAATAGAGGAGACTCGGCCTTAATCGTCTCCTCCAGCTCGTTCTCTATAACATTTAAATCTGAATTTAAAAATGAATACATCATTTTCAATTTCATATGCTTACTCACCCAGCTTATCGATCCCGTCTGCGCTATTCTCTATCGTTCAATGAGAAACATACAGAACAAGTTATTATTTTTATTTCGTTCCAATGTGTACTGCAGCCACTCCGCCGCTATAAGGCTTATATGTGACGTTCTTAAAGCCTGCTTCCTCAAACATTCCTGCAAGCTCTTTCATTCCAGGAAAGTCCCTCGCTGATTCCTGCAGCCAGGAATATTCATTGAAGCTTTTGGCAAATAGCTTTCCGAACATAGGCATAATAAAACGGAAGTAGAAATAATACGCCTGCTTATACCCGAACATTGTTGGCTGTGAAGTCTCCAGACATACTGCTATGCCGCCAGGCTTTACAACACGGTGCATTTCTTTTAATACCTGCAAATAATCCGGAACGTTGCGCAAACCAAAACCGATTGTAACATAGTCGAAGGAATTATCTGCAAAAGGAAGCTCCATTGCATTTCCATGAACAAGCTTCACTTGCTTCAGTTTCCGATCCTTAATTTTTTCCTCACCGATCTTCAGCATATTTTTGCTGAAATCCAAACCTACTACTTGTCCGCTTTCACCTACGGCTTCAGCAAGCCCAATGGACCAATCGGCAGTACCGCAGCATACATCAAGGGCTTTTGCACCCTTTTGAACATTCATCTTTTTCATAGTATCTTTGCGCCATCTTAAATGCTGCTGAAAACTGATAACTGAATTCATTTTATCGTAGCTGCCATAAATCTTTTCAAAAACGCTATGGACACGTTCTTCTTTTGATTGCTGCATATTTTATCCTTCTTCCACAAAAGTTTTAGCCACAGACTGACTATTATTGAAAATGCTGTGAAAACGCTGCTCTAATAATTCATTTGCAATAGGAATTTTCCTCAGGTATTGATCAACTATATTTCTTGAGAAGTCAATATATCTGTCACAAATGAGAATCAGATATCTTTGCTGCTCGGCAGACATCTCTTTCACTTTTGGGAAAGTCAGCTTTTTCAGACCTTCAAATACAATTGAGGTGCCTTCTTTTAAGAACTGCTGCTTCTCCGCGATCAGCCGTTTAAGAAACAACAGATTGGATGCAGCCTCTTTCCAATCCGCCTTACTGAATACATCAGCCAGTTTTTCAAAAAGAGAAGCCTCAATTTTCTTGACAGAATTCATCAGACTGTCAACTGCATCAGGTGACTTTTGGTATAGCGAAATTTTATGCTCATTTACATCTTTAATCCCATCTGCGAAAGCCCGTATCATTCGGATATCATCAAAAGCTGCAAGAATTTTGTAATATAAACCGCTGTAGTATACACCTGCAAGGACAGTAAGCTGTCTATGTTTAAGACCTTTATCTTCAGATTCATCGTTCTTAACAAGTTCATGGGTATCAAGGGCGATTTGGATAAGCATTGCAGTTACTGCATATTTTTCTGCTTTTGAGTCCGGTATTTCCATATCATCCAGGAAAGAGATTAAAAGCAGAAGCTTGTCTTCATCAATAACAGGAGAATCAATATACCTGAGCAGATAAGGGTGGTTAATTTTTTTCTCAATCTGTTCTTTCACATCTGCCAATTTTACCTTTACATCATCCATGCCATCACCCTTGTTTCCCCTTAGTTTTCTTCTTCCAAAGCCGCTGTTCCTCATAATGGCGGCTAAGAGAACGGACATAAATTGTTTTACACAATTTATTTGTTAACAGTATTATCTATTTTTAGCCAAATCATTGTTGACTATTAAATAAAGTAAAACGGGCAAAAAAAAGCCCTTTACCTTGGTGTCTTGTTTTCAAGAAAATTAATCAAGCAGAGACAATTATATCATAAATTACATCAACATGTCAGGACATTATCTTGTGAAAATATCCTATCCATTTATTCAGAAGGAAAGCTATTTCTTGGCCTCACTTTCAAGTTCTCCATAGCAGGTCATTATTCTTGCATTTCCCCTGACCTTGATGGCAGATGTATGCTCTGTGAACTGTGCAATCATCACTTCACCCTGGTCAAGTTTTTCTGAATGGTGGAATCTTGTATCAGATCCTCTTGTTAACCCAATGACATTAACACCGTCTTCTTTAGCTTTGATCACAATATAGTCATTTCCTGATGGACTTTTCTTTTCCATTCATACCATCCTTTGCTTTTATCATTGAATGATAATTCTTTACAAAAAAAGGCTAAAAGTTTTTTATCTTTCAGCCTTTGATCTATTTATTGCCAGAACTCCTTCTCTAAGAGAGTTCTAAATTTATTGTTTAATCAGTGAAAGGACTTCAGCCCGTGCTCTTGCATCTTCTGCAAACACGCCTCTTACCGCTGATGTCACTGTTTTTGAACCAGGCTTTTTAACTCCCCGCATTGTCATGCACATATGTTCTGCCTCAACAACGACCATAACACCATGCGGCTCCAGCTTTTCCAGAATAGAGTTTGCTACAGTAGATGTAATGCGTTCCTGAAGCTGGGGCCGCTTTGCTACTGCTTCCACAGCTCTCGCCAGCTTGCTTAACCCTGTCACTCTTCCGTTGCGGGGGATGTAAGCTACATGGGCAACACCAAAGAAAGGCACAAGGTGATGTTCACACATGGAGTAAAAAGGAATGTCTTTTACTAAAACAAGTTCTTCATGGTCTTCGCCAAATACTGTTTCAAAGTATTCTTTAGGATCCTGGTTAAGGCCCATAAAAACTTCTTCATACATTTTTGCTACACGCTTTGGCGTATCAAGGAGTCCTTCACGATTTGGATCTTCACCGATTGCTTCTAATATCAAACGTACCGCATCTTCTATCTGGGCACGATTTACTTCTGCCATAATTATGCCTCCTATGTATTAACACTGTGGTAATAATATGTTCATATTAGCATAACCCTTTCATTCAGGCAAAACTGAATCTTCCCTGTTTTACTTTAATAAAAGCGAAAGGCTCCTTTTCCTGTGGCCACCATGATTTTAGATCGGATAAAAAAGAAAAAACCGCGAATATTCGCGGTTTTTAGCTCAAGCATAAGCTTTAAGCACTTGTATGTAGATTATTTAACTGCATCTTTAAGCGCTTTACCTGGTTTGAAAGCAGGAACTTTGCTTGCAGCGATTTCGATTTCTTCGCCAGTTTGCGGGTTGCGTCCTTTGCGGGCAGCACGTTCGCGAACTTCAAAGTTTCCGAAACCGATTAGTTGTACCTTATCACCATTTTTCAAAGCATCTAAGATTGTATCGAAAACAGCATCTACTGCTTTAGTAGCGTCTTTTTTAGAAAGTTCGCCAGCTTCAGCAACTGCGTTAATTAGTTCTGTTTTGTTCATGCCTTTCACCTCCTCCCAAATATGGATAAAACCCAGTAAAATAAGATTCCTTACATACATTTGTAAACAAAATTACTGAATTCTATACGTTATGGCGTGTTTTTGTTTAACAAGCCTTATAATAAATGATAAATTGAAATTTTTCAATTCAAAAATCATTACAAACCCTTTAAAAATAAGGGTTTCGGCCGCCATAACGGTAATTCTGTTAAAAGATTATCATAATCAAATGCTGTTATCAAGAATATTTCATTATTTAATGGGAATCTTTTCTTATTTGCAACATATTTGTAATAAGTTGATGTGTTTTTATTACCCTTATGGCGCTCTTTAAAACACAATTACATAACTAACTTGCAAATTAAAGTGTTTTCCCATAATTTTTTTAGCCTTTATTGAGGATCAAGTGCCTCCTGCTCCAATCAACTCAGTTGGTTAAAGTTATTTTGAAGCTTTCAATATGTTGATGAAAATAAAAAAAAGACTCCAAAAGGAGCCTCCATTAAAGAATTATCGCAATTAATCCGCCAGAGCCTTCATTGATAATTCTTTCTAAAGTTTCTTTAAGTTTATATCTTGCATTTTCAGGCATTAAGGATAGTTTGGCCTGAATTCCTTCTCTTACAATGGAGCTTAGGCTTCGTCCAAAGATATCGGAGTTCCAGATTGAAAGCGGATCGTCTTCAAAGTCCTGCATCAGGTAGCGGACGAGTTCTTCACTTTGCTTTTCTGTCCCGATGATAGGAGAGAATTCAGATTCCACATCTACTTTAATCATATGAATGGATGGCGCAACGGCTTTAAGCCTTACACCGAAGCGTGATCCATGGCGTGTAATTTCCGGTTCATCGAGGCTCATATCAGCCAGCGAAGGAGCAGCAATGCCATAGCCGGTTTGTTTCACCATTCTCAGCGCATCCGAAATTTGGTCGTACTCTGCTTTAGCATGGGCAAATTCCTGCATTAGCTCGAGCAAGTGGTCTTTTCCACGGATTTCAACACCAACAATCTCTTTTAATACCTCATCATACAGATCGTCTGGCGCATATAAGTCAATTTCCGCTACACCCTGCCCCATTTCTATTCCCGCAAGGCCTGCCCGGTCGATGAATTCAAAGTCGCTGAATTGGTGAACTACTCGGTCAACATCTCTTAGCCGCTTTATATCTTTAACCGTTTCCTTTACAGCTTCCTGATAGCTTTCACGAAGCCAGTGATCTTCATGCAGCACCATTACCCAACTCGGAAGATTCACATTGACTTCCAGTACCGGGAACTCGTACAAAGCTTCTCTCATAACATTCAGTACATCCGATTCCCTCATGCCCTCTACACTCATGGCAAGAACAGGAATATCATATTTTTCAGCTAGATCATTTCTAAGGGCATCCGTATTCGGGTGGTGAGGCTGGACGCTGTTGATTATCATGATAAATGGCTTTCCAACTTCCTTTAACTCCTCAATAACCCTTCCTTCAGCTTCCAGATAATTTGCCCGGGGGATCTCTCCAATCGTACCGTCAGTTGTAATTACAACTCCGATTGTTGAATGCTCCTGAATCACCTTTCTTGTTCCTATTTCAGCCGCTTCATGAAAAGGAATCGGCTCTTCATACCAAGGTGTATTGATCATTCTCGGGCCGTTTTCATCTTCATAGCCCTTCGCCCCCGGTACAGTGTATCCTACACAGTCCACGAGCCTGATATTTACATCCAGGCCTTCTGCCACGTGCACTGTAGCAGCCTGATTAGGGACAAATTTCGGTTCTGTTGTCATAATTGTCTTGCCGGCAGCACTTTGCGGAAGCTCATCCTGTGTGCGGGCACGTTCTGCTTCATTCGCCATATTAGGCAATACAACAAGTTCCATAAACTTTTTTATAAATGTAGATTTGCCGGTACGAACTGCGCCAACTACTCCAAAATATATATCGCCGCCAGTTCTTTCGGCAATATCTTTGAAAATATCAACCTTTTCCAAGTGATCCCCTCCTGAAATCTTGAGTTAATGGGATAATATTATCCTATCTATTATGTTTGGACATTATATGTGTATGATGTTGTCCTACATTGTTATGACAGTTTTTTAAAATTTTTAGCCCCCTATCAGGAATGTGCACAGCAACCGCCAGCCTAACCGGATAATCTCGAATCCTATGACAGTCTGAAATGGACAGCTGCCAATTCCAAATTTCCTTTATTATTTGCATACTCACCATACTGCTTTATTTCTTTGCCTTTATGCTTTTAGTCAATAGTTGAAGAGCGGTTATAAAAGAATAAAAAAAATAACCCTTCTCCTACAATATATTTTGCAGGAGAAGGGTTATGACTATTTCACCAAAAAGATTGGATCATTCGTGTCGGGGTCTATTGTATAAGGCAATGAATAGGCGGGAACAAAATCTGAATCCTCCACAAGAAGATCTCTAATATCTTCACCAGCTTTAAGCTTGTTCTCATTATTCTCCAATGCCTGGTATAAATCAGCCCGATAATCTACATATACCTCCGCATTGCCGGTAACGACAAACGGGAGGTTCTGGCCGCTGTATGGACTGAGGGCTTTAGGCTCTTCCTTAAACCCTAATTTTTTGAAATCCATCGTGAATACATTTTCAGCAATCTGTTCTTTATATGGAGGGAATCCATGAGCCTTAATCCTCAGGTTAATATCCCTGATTGTTTCAGCAATCCTTAAATCAAAAATCTTCACTTTCGGATCTGTTTCTGCATCAACGATTACATATTGGAATACTCCGCCGGATTCAAAGGCATTCCCAGGCGGCTCTGCCATATATTCTGGGACAATTTTCTTAAAGTCAATTGGATACTTTTGATAAATAGGGGTCGCCTGATCCTTAGTTTTAATTGGCAGGAGGCCTCCATTTGCTTCCCGGTATTGGTCCACTGCCGATTGGACAGACTGGAGCTGGTCCTTATAGGCTATCTGATTCTGCGATAATTTCTCTTCAGGATACATACAGCCTGTCAGAATCAAAGCACTGCTCAGCAAAAGCAAAAACATCTTAAAAGCTTTTTTCATCTAATCAACCCTTTATGTATAATGGCTAGCTGCTTGTTGGACCGCTGAACACGACAAGCACTATGATAATCCCGCTTACGATCATCAAAAAGTAGGCTATTATGGCTGTTATTGCCTTAAAAAGCCCAGCTTTCAGCTTATAGCGGCTAAGATAAATTAATATTATAGATAAAAACATAAATCCCATAGAAGCAAGGGATATCCACATTTTCATTAAAGCCGGTGACATTCTATCAACTCCCTTTTCCGAAATGTATTATAACATATTAAACGGATAAATCTAAAAGCTTTTCCAAAACGAAAACATTAAGGCACAAAAAAACTGAGGCAAAGAAGGGGCAATTCTTTACCTCAGCCATTCGACTAAATAACCCAGCACCCTGTTCAATACACTAGTTTGCTTCGTTGCATTGTATGCAGGAACCTGCTGTCTCGCATCATCTAATGCCTATATTTTTCAATTAATAAAGTTTTCAGTGCTTTTTGTTCCCTATTTGATCTTCAAGAACGTTCGCAAGGTCTTCCATCTCGTGCGTTTTTCCTCTTGCCATCAAGAGATCAACAGAATCCTTGGCATTAACATTATTAAAAAGGACATCATAAAGGACATTAGTGATCGGCATTTTCACATCATATTTTTGAGCAAGCTGATGCGCTGCCTTTGTTGTCCTGACACCCTCTACGACCATTCCCATATTATCAAGGACTTCCTTCAAATTGTGCCCTTTTCCGAGAAGATTTCCCGCTCGCCAATTGCGTGAATGGACGGAAGTGCATGTAACGATCAGATCACCGATTCCCGCTAATCCGGAGAAAGTGAGCGGGCTTGCCCCCATCTTCATACCGAGACGGGCGATTTCTGCAAGGCCTCTGGTTATCAGGGCTGCCTTTGCATTGTCTCCATAGCCCAAGCCATCTGTAATACCTGCTGCCAGGGCGATGATATTTTTTAAAGCACCGCCAATTTCTACTCCAATGATATCCGGGTTTGTATATACTCTGAAATTGTTATTAATAAATAGATCCTGAATTTTCTCGGCCGCGTCCATATTTTTTGAAGATACAGTAACAGTAGTTGGATGGCGCAGACTAACTTCCTCTGCATGGCTTGGGCCTGAGAGCACCACTACACTCTCCAGAAGATTTCCGGGCATCTCTTCTTCAATCATTTCAGAAATTCGGAGAAGTGAATCAGGTTCTATGCCTTTACTTACATGTACAATTGTAATGGGCTCTTTTCTAATTTCCCTGATTTTCCCTATAACTTCCCGAATGGCTTTTGTGGGTACTGCCAAAATTAAAGCATCTGTACCGGATAGTGCTTCTTCAAGCGAAGTGTATCCTCTTATTTCTTCAGGCAGACGAATCCCAGATAAATATTTTTGATTCGTATGCTGCTTATTGATTTCCTCAATCTGGCTAGGATTATGGCCCCATAGCCTGACATCGTGCCCATTATCTGCGAGGACCATTGCCAGGGCAGTGCCCCAGCTGCCTGCCCCTGCTACTGCTACACTTCCTTTTTTTCGCTCCATGTGATCACTGCCTTTTAATTTATTTGAATGCATCAAAAATTTAACCGATTCTGCCTGCCAGACAGTGTAACTCTCTGACAGATGTCACGGTATTATTTTCTTTCTCTTGCAAATATCTTAATAGGTGTGCCTTCAAAACCAAAAGCGTCTCTAATTCTATTTTCCAGGAAACGTTCATATGAAAAGTGGAGAAGTTCAGGATCATTGACAAACACAACAAATGCTGGCGGCTTCACTGCAACCTGTGTTGTGTAATAAATTCTAAGACGTCTTCCTTTATCTGTAGGTGTCGGATTCATCGCAACGGCATCCATAATGACATCATTTAGGACACTTGTTTCAACACGCAACGCATGGTTTTCACTCGCTGTATTAATCATTGGGATAAGTGTGTGAATACGCTTTTTCGTCTTGGCTGAAAGGAAAACAACCGGGGCATAATCAAGGAACTGAAAATGTTCACGGATATTTTGTTCAAAGGCTTTCATTGTTTTCTCATCTTTTTCAACAGCATCCCACTTGTTGACAACAATGACAACAGCCCTGCCTGCTTCATGAGCATAGCCGGCAATGCGCTTGTCCTGCTCAATGATTCCTTCTTCCCCATCAATGACTACCAAAACAACATCAGAGCGTTCGATGGCACGCAAAGCTCTCAGAACACTGTATTTTTCTGTTGTTTCATAAACTTTTCCTTTTTTGCGCATTCCTGCAGTATCAATGATGACATATTCTTGTCCGTCAACTTTTACCTTCGAGTCGATTGCATCTCTCGTAGTACCCGCGATATTGCTGACGATGACCCGTTCTTCGCCAAGGATTGCGTTCACAAGAGAGGATTTCCCGACATTCGGACGGCCAATTAATGAAAACTTTATGACATCTTCTCCATATTCGCTTTGCCCATGTTTCGGGAAATGCTTGGCTGCTTCATCAAGCAAGTCTCCAAGACCAAGACCATGTGAACCTGAAATAGGGAATGGTTCACCAAAGCCAAGAGCATAAAAATCATAAATTAAATCCCGCATTTCCGGATTATCAATTTTATTTACTCCAAGAACAACAGGCTTTTTGGCTTTATATAAAATCTTCGCAACTTCCTCGTCCGCAGCGGTGACACCCTCTCTTCCGTTAACAAGAAAAATGATGACATCTGCTTCATCTATTGCAATTTCGGCCTGCATGCGAATTTGCTCTAAGAATGGCTCGTCTCCAATATCAATTCCGCCCGTGTCGATAATATTAAAATCATGAGTCAGCCATTCTGCCGAACTATAAATTCTGTCTCTTGTTACTCCGGGAATATCTTCGACAATTGATATCCGTTCTCCTACAATTCTGTTAAATATCGTTGATTTTCCAACGTTAGGACGCCCGACAATAGCCACAACAGGTTTTGCCATGAACATCACCCTTTCAATTCTTTATTCTTAAAATGTTTCAACATCCCATTTATGCTCCAGAAATGCCTTTACCTTGTGTAAGCTTACAGATGGCTGTCCACAATAACACTATATTTACGTTAAAACCATCCAACCGCTTTCCATTTATAAAATAAACCCTTCTCAAAGATAGAAGGGTCCAACTTAGATATTTTAACAAAGAGAAACCTTCCTAGCAATAGGAAAAGCGGAAGGCGCCCGGTTAATGAAGGCACGCAGACTAAAAACGCCACGTCCTGTGGCAACGTCTGCATGACCCACATCCTCCCAAAAGCTGCCGCTTTTGGTCGTGCGATGTTTAGGCTGTCGAAGCCTTCCTTGTCCTGTGGGCCTCAAGCATAAGACGGTCCCTGTAAGAAGGTGTTTTTTCTTTCTGGAAGGGAACGGCTTAGACCAGAGAGTCCCTAGGAGCCAAAACTAGACAAGCTTAGACCCAAGAGCCGATGGCGCCTGGAGCTGGACAGTTATCGTAGTTCAAAGATATAATTTCTGAGTTTACAAAAACTTGGAAGCCTTATTAATGCTTAACAATTACATATAGTTCATCTGTTAAGGCATGGGCAATTCCGTCAAGAATAGCCTCCAGATTGGCCGCAATGATCTCCATTTCTTTTTTATCTTCACAATGAAATACGGCCGTTCCAGATGGGATCTTGGATGGATTTGTTGTTATAGCAGCCAGTATGTATTTTTCAAGCACCATATGCTAACTCCCTTTCCCATTCGTCTGCTGTTCTGAAGGCATCCTAATCGCGTTCTCGAGTGTCGGTACCGCTTGGATAACTTTAAGGGCTTTATTAATATCCTTCTCCTGAGGCAAAACAAAAACTCCTACACGCCCATCATCAAGGTCCCTTTTCGCAAGAGGGACAAGCGCAGGAGTCCCGGAATCCCTGTAAACCCCCAAAGCAGTAGATACATCATGCAATATAGCCTGCCTCTGCCCAAGATTGGCAATGGTAGAACGGGCATTGAAATTTTTGGGTTTTAAAATGAATCCCATCCCATATCGCAGCACCTCCTCCTGTCTTACCGGCAAACCTATATTCATGATATAGATATTGTCTACATACAGGCCAGCCCCATCAAAGCGCGGCTCCACAAACTCAACATCTACGATATCCTTCAGCCTCCCCCCCGACATTAATTTCTTGGAAATGAGTATGGCAAGAATGGCAGCAGCAAGTCCTCCCCATATGTTAAAAACCAGATAGCCAAGCGTACTTAACAAGGATGTAAAAATGACAAGATAATTCCTGCTCTCGAAGGCTATGGCCACACCTTCAATATACGTCTTGCCTCTTGGAACCATCTCGTAGCTATCAAGCTCAGTAAGCGTGTTTCTCTCCATGTTTCTGACTTCCCTAAACTGGGATGCAGCAAGGGTGAGAAAGGTAATGGCTGTAAATTCTTCCTCCATAATTGAAGGAATCGCCACTGTTCCCAGACCAGCAGCGATGAATCCCAATGCAATGTGAATTATCTTTCCATGTAAGTATGTAGGATATTGCCGGTAATCGGTCCGCAGCATATAAATACGAGTCAATGTACCTGCTGCCAGACCGAAAAGTATCGGATACGTATATTCGCTCATGATAATTTTTGTTTCTCCCTTTCGAAATGTTTGAAGTTGGATTCAACGTATTTGACAGCCCATTGCACGGCAATCCATACGGCTGAAATTGAAATAGAGAGTGCCATAATATCAAGAAAAGCCAATGATCCAATTGTGTAAGGGAAGGAAAATTGCTTAAGAATGAGTGCATATAGAACTTCTCCCTGAATGCCCCCGAGCAATATTAGCGGCAGCCTGAGCCTTCTGTTTTTTTGCAGGAGAACAGCCATATAAATTAGAAGGAACGACAGCATCCATTCCCGGGAAAATATTACCCAAACAGGATCAAACAGTTCAAATAAATGAAATGTGACATAAGCCATCATCAGGATGAAGCTGCAAAAAAGGAAGTAAATTTTACTCAGCCTTTTTAATCTCCCGGCGACAATATACAAAGATACGAGCAGAAAAAGACCTGCAAGACCAATTTCAAAATTTAAGATACTAAGCGTTCTGGGTGACAGCATTATGAAGATTAAGGTCCAGGCTGACAATACAAGCCTGTATTTATTTTTTCGATCCATAAAAAAAGTTGCCATAATCCAAACCATCCAGGAAATCCAAAAGAAAAATAATCCTTCCATCCTCTACCTCCTATCATTTCCATTATGGCTTTTTCATATGTAAAATAACCCTTCAAGTTTTTAAAGGATTGGAATTACACTATCTTTTTGCATAAATCCTTTGCCCTGACTTCATCTTAATAAAAGGGAGGTGTTTAAAATGGGTAAAGACAGACAGGAAAAAAAGCTGAAGAACAGTGGCAGAGTGGAATCAGATCGTGATCAGGCCCTTCATTATCCTGGAGCTGCCAAGATGCAGAGCCCTGAAGAAGCCAGATCTTTGAATGATTCAAAGAATAGCTAAAGATTATTATCAAACAAAAATAGCTCCCGTCATTTGACGAGAGCTTTATTTTTGGATTATCCGACGGGAATATGCTTTTGTATCAATGTCCCTTTCATTTAGCCAATGATGGGTTCTGCCGGATATAATAATCGGCAACTGCTGAAGCTGTGTGATATTTCCCGCACCTAAGGCCGTCATTATCACTTTTAATTCAGTATGTATATTGTTGATCTCTTCTATCAGCGCTTCAAGCCCATCTTTCATCAGAACCTTTAAAAAGAAACCGGCCATGCCTGCAGCTCCTGCACCAAGCGCAATTGACTTGGCTATTTCATGGCTTGTTTGGATGCCCCCCGAAGCAATGACAGCAATATCTTTCTTCAGAGAAGCTGCTTCTGCAATAGAGACTGCAGTCGGGATTCCCCAATTATCGAAAAATGTTAACAATCTCTTCCTTCTGGCATTTTCTATACGGGAGAAATTGGTACCGCCAAATCCCCCGATATCGATAGCTGTAACGCCGGCTGATGACAGCATTGATACTGTTTCTTTATTCATGCCAAACCCGACTTCCTTTACTACTACAGGAACTTCAGAGCAGGAGACGATGTTCTCAATTCTTTTTAAGGCACCGCGAAAATCTCGGTCACCTTCCGGCATAGTCAATTCCTGGACTACATTTAAATGAATCTGCAATGCATCTGCTTCAATCATATCAACAGCCGCTTTTGCCTGATCAATTGTAGCTTCGCTGCCTAAATTGCCAAAGATGATTCCTTTTGGGTTTTCTTTTCTGACAACCCTGTAAGATTCAGCTTCACTTGGATCCTTCAGTGCAGACATTTGAGACCCTACTGCCATAGCAAGGCCAGTTGATCTGGCAGCCAAGGCGAGATCCCGGTTAATTTGAACCGTTTTTTCTCCTCCGCCACCTGTCATGGCATTTATAAAAATTGGCGAACTTAATGAAAGTTCGCCAATCGAAGTGCCTAAATCAGCCTGATCAAGAAACGCATCAGGAAGACTTTGATGAATAAATGCAATATCCTCTAAACCGGTATTGCTGTTTTGGCCTGTTGCCAAAGCATGCTGGATATGATCCCATTTACGTTTTGATCTAGACACAATTTATCACCATTACTTTTTTAAATTCTTTAGCTGGTCGCCAATCATATCACCAAGCGAGAAGCCTTTATTTTCTTCAGGAAGTTCATAGTCAGTCACTTCTTCCTGTTCTTTTTCAAGAAGATCTTTGATGCTCAATGACAGGCGCTGGTCCTGTTCGTTCACATCAAGAACCTTTACTTTTACTCCCTGTCCTTCGCTCAATACTTCATGAGGAGTTCCAATATGCTTATGCGCAATTTGTGAAATATGGACAAGTCCTTCTACACCTGGGAAAACTTCAACAAATGCTCCATAAGAAACAAGTCTTTTTACTGTTCCATCAAGAGTGCTTCCTTTTGGAGCCTTTTCACTTATATTATCCCACGGTCCTGGCAAAGTCTCCTTTATGGACAGGGAAATACGTTCATTGTCACGGTCTACGCTTAAAACCTTCACTTGCACTTTCTGGCCTTCTTCCACCACATCTGAAGGCTTTTCTACATGCTCATAGGAAAGCTGCGAAATATGAACAAGCCCATCAATTCCACCGATATCAACAAATGCTCCAAAATCAGTAATTCTTTGGACTGTTCCATCCAAAACCTGACCTGCCTGAAGTGATTCAAGAACTTGATGTTTCTGCTTTCCTTTTTCTTCCTCAATTACAGCACGGTGAGAAAGGATCAGGCGATTCTTTTCTTTATCAAGCTCTACAATTTTAAACGTCATCGTTTTGCCTTTATAATCGGTAAAGTCCTCAACAAAGTGAGCTTCAACAAGGGAAGCAGGAACAAATCCGCGCACACCCAAGTCCACTACTAACCCGCCTTTAACAACATCTTTAATTTCTGCTTCAAAGACTTCACCTTCATTGAATTTCTTTTCGAGGGTCTCCCAAGACTTTTCAGCATCAACTTTTCGCTTAGAAAGAATTAAGGCTTCTTCCTCCACTTTTAAAACTTCAAGCTCAAGCTCATCTCCTTCTGAAACCGCATCGCTTGCTGTTTCAATATGAAGGCTGGAAAGCTCGCTGATTGGAATAATCCCATCCAGTTTGCTGTCGGCAAGGTCTACAATGACTTGCTTTTCTTCAACTTTGGTAACCTGGCCTTTTACCTTGTCACCGACTTCGAAATTCTTCACTTCTACTTGGTTCATTTCCTCTGACATATGTATTCCTCCTTAATCCAATGGCTGCTTTCAAATTTTTACTGTATTCAACTGCCTGCCATCCAGGCAAGAACCCTGTGTCAGCAGCAGAAATACTCGAAGAGCTTTTTATTTGCGGCTATTTTTCAACTGTGTTGAACGTCTCTTTCTGCCCTCATAAAAAAATGTTCAGTAAAGGACAGCCTTATTTATTTTTCGAATATTTTCGCCTTTTTAAAAAATGCCTTTTTACTAACTTCTTACAAAAGAAGGTTTTTGTCAAGCAAGAAGGTTTATGAATAATCTTCAATTAATTTACGGATTTCTGACATGATAAATTCAGTAGTTTCTTCCGCTGAAGCCTTTCTTTCTCTAAGCTCTTTCATATCAATTGGTTTTCCGTATACAACTTTTAATTTCGAAAATGCTTTATAAGGGCCAATAATGGCACATGGAACAATATGCGCTTCTGACCTGAGTGCAAAAAAGCCTGCTCCGGCAAGTCCTTTTCCCAGCTGCCCCGTTTTACTCCTAGTACCCTCCGGAAATAGCCCTAAAACATTTCCTTCTTTTAAAATTCCAAGCCCTTTTCTTAATGCTTCCCTGTCACTCATTCCTCTCTTGACAGGAAATGCATTTAGATGGGGAACAATTTTTCCTAGAACCGGAACACTAAAAAGTTCTTCTTTGGCCATAAAGTAAACTGGCCGCGGTGCATTAATGCCAACTACCGGGGGATCGAGATTATCTATATGATTGGAGCACAAAAGCACCCCCCCTTCAGCAGGGAAGTTCTCCTTTCCAATTACTTCAAATCTGTATATGGGTTTAAGGACTCCATAGACAACCGCTTTGGCAATAGAATAGAGATTCACTTATGAACCAATCCTTTCAATAGCCAAATCCATTATTTTATCGACTACCTGTCCAATTGATAAAGATGTTGTATCAATCTCTTTTGCATCTTCTGCTTTTTTTAATGGTGCTACTTCACGTTCAGAGTCCAGCTTGTCCCTAAGAGAGATTTCTTCCTTCAGCTTTTCAAGGTCAGAAGGATATCCTTTTTGGATATTTTCATTATGGCGTCTTATAGCTCTTTCATCGACAGAGGCTAATAGAAAAATCTTTACTTCAGCATGGGGCAGGACATGGGTTCCGATGTCCCTGCCATCCATTACAACTCCTCCATTTAAAGCAAAGCTCTGCTGGCGCAATACCATTTCTTCTCTAACCAGCTTATGCATGGAAACAATCGAAACAGAATTTGTCACTTCAGAAGTCCTGATTTCGTTTGTCACATCCTGCCCGTCCAGAAAGATTAATTGCCCTTTTTCTCCCGGCTTCAGTTCAATGACTGTATTGTTCAAAATCTCCATAAGAGAAGCTTCATCTTCAAGACTTGTATTCTCCTGAAGCGCTTTATAAGTCAAGGCGCGATACATGGCACCAGTATCGATATATATGTAAGATAATTTTTCTGCCACAATCTTTGCTACTGTACTTTTCCCTGCAGCAGCTGGGCCGTCAATTGCAATTGATATACGTTTACTCATAGTTCCTCCTGTACCCCTGGCCGCTACTTCCCCAGGTTCATTCAGCTCTATTTTAACACAATAAGTGTAAGGCAGTGCATAAATAATCTGTTTTTAAGTCTTGCAAATTTATATATATAGCTGCCTTAAAGACTTGTAAATGATTCTTTTTAACTCGACTGTCAACACAAAAAATAAGCAGGCACTCGCCTGCTAATAATTTTTTCTGAAAGTTTCCAGCAGCTCAGTGAAATTCTGATCTGTTACACCTTCATACTGTGTCAGCTGCTTTAATTCCGGAAAAGTATTCATATGATGAAAGAAAAATTGAGTAATCAGCAAGAAAGCAAACTGCACAATAATTAACTTTAGAATTATTCTCTCCACCGTTTTCATCATTGTAATCTCTCCAACTGGAAAAATAGATTAAGCCCAATAGACTTCACCATCTATTATGAGAGATGAGCATAAAAAATATTCATTTACCTATATCTCCAGACCTTTTTTCTTCATGGCCAATTGCCTATCGAAACAAAAGCGGAGGAGCAATTGTCTATCCTGGGAACTTACATCCATGAACTGAACAGATATAAGAGATTTGCCATTTCTGGGTTCAGAAACTCTTATTACTTTACTTTCAAGCTTCAAATAATAATTATCGCCGTTTTGCATCGCTAATACGAAATAAGCATGTATTTGCATATTTGCTTTTAATGAGCTGATGGTTTTTCCGATGATTGCAGCACCCCCTGCACTGATATCATCCGTAACGGACACAAAAGGAATAAATTCATTATTTACCGGATGGATAGCTACATCTACAGGTGTTTCAACCCGGACAAATCTGCGGCGCTGAACTTTCACCAAATGTTCATCGCCAGGATATGATATCACCATCATTGGGATCTTCAGCTTTACTCTGCCAAGAACCTCGCTTTCGAAAAGATACACCGTTCCATCAGCTGCCAAAAAGGTTATCTTTAGCTGTGTCCCATCGAGCAGGAAAGCCGTTTTATTTGTTTCCTGATTTATCGGATAATCAATATATAGAGTATTGCCTTCTCTTTCAACAAGCTTGCATTTGTATTTTTCAGATTTTTCAGAGTGCGTCAATTCAAGTATCAGTGCTTCTCCAATATTTATCACGCTGCCACACTTCCCCTTAGTAAAAGGATAATCTTGTCATTTAATTATGACCGTTACAAAAGAATCATGCAACAGCATTTTCAAGATAAATAGACAAAAAGTCCTAATCAGAATTAAAGAAAGCCAGAAAGCCTATTCGGCTTTCTGGCTTTCTTACACTACATCTTCAAATACCGGTTCTGCGTTTTTCAGTTTTTCTACTTTTTCTTCTTGTCCTGTTTCTGCATTTATATAGATTCTGTAGGTATCTTCGCCCAATGTGCCAAGAAATTCATAACAGGAAACTTCCTGATTTAAATCATTCATGATGACAGCACGCCTGTCCTCCATAACTTTTAACTGAGGGTTAATTTTCCCTCTTGCCTCTTCTGCAGAAATTGCAGGCTCAGGAATTTCTCTCTGATGATGTGATTTCAGATAATCCTCAGCAGAAAATGCAGCCATTTTGCCATTATCAAGTGCTACTTTTACACGAATGGCGTCCGGATAAATTCTTACACCCTCTTGGTTAGATACAAAAGTAAATACTCCCAAATTGTCGTATTGGGCACTCTCAAATAAATCAAGATCTTTGAACCCGTTTTCTTTTAAAAATTTTACAGCATTGTTGCTAGCTTCGTTAAGACTGACTTTTTGTTTCGAAAACTTCCGGTCGAGTATAAACCAGATAGGGTAGCCGCCTTTTTTTGTGATATCCATGTTTGCTTCTTCATTCGTTTTCTTATTTTGAATACTGACGCTAAAGAATCCGTAATCAGATCCTTTGCCGTTTTCTGTCACTCTAATATTCACATTATTTCCTAACCTTGCATATTTCTTACCTATTTGTGCAGCTTGTTCTTCTGTTATTTCTTTCCCCTCAAGATATTTGTAGTTTTCGTCCTTCTTTTGCATGTTTACAAATGCAGGTCCGAAGTTTGTCTCGTCATAGCCTTCAACAGTTTTTTCCACTGTTTTAAACCCATCTATAATTGTATTGTCAGCAGCTTCTTTATTGGAGGCGAGAGCCATTTCTACATCCATCCACCTCAAATTCTTTTCAAGCGCAATATGCTGAACTTTACGTAAATCCTGCTGAACATCAGCTGACTGCTTATAAAGCTGTTTAAGCGTTTGATATTCCTCTTCCGATAATGGTTCTTTCTCCAAATCCCTTACTGCCGTCCGATAGCTGAAATCCCCAATATTCGATAGAAACTCTTCTGTTTTATTGAATGGCAGCAGCGACAGAGGCAGCTGACCCACATCTGAGTGGGCTTCCGATGTCAATCTCCAGACGTCTGCCAGTTCAGGTGATAAGGATGCTCTCGAATTCATCGCTAAAGTTGTCCCGATTTTGTCATGCAATAGGTCAATTTGGTAAGTTAAATCATGAAAAGCCCTTTGATAATTATTCTCGGCATTAATAAGGATTGCATTTTTCTCACGGTGCTCCTGATAACCCCAAAAAGCTGTCCCAGCAACACCCAGTGCAAGTACACCAATAAGAATTCCTCTAAGCATAATTCTTCACCCCTCTATTTACAGAATATGTGTTTGCCAATACGCTTGATTTGCGGTCTTGTCCAAATCCATCCGCTTGTCGCAGTATCTGGATTAAAGTAATACAGTGCTTCCCCGGTTGGATCCCATCCGTTAATGGCATCAAGGACTGCTTTTTTTGCAGTTTCATTAGGCGTTAGCCAAATCTGTCCATCGGCAACTGCAGTAAAAGCACGTGGCTCAAAAATAACACCAGAAACAGTATTTGGAAATGATGCACTGTTTACACGATTTAAAATTACCGCTGCTACAGCCACTTGACCTGTATACGGTTCCCCTCTTGATTCTCCATAAACGGCATTAGCCATTAGCTGAATATCATTTTCAGAGAATCCGTTAGGCACGTTTGTAGCAGTCGGCTGTTTGGGAGTTTGCTGCTGCTGATTGTTCCCTCCAGCGGCTCCTCCTTGCTGAGGCTTTGTTTGCTTTTCAAGGTCCCTCCCGCCGTAATGTTTAAATTTATTGCCCTTATTAATTTGTTCTTTCACATACTGCTCATTATATTTGGACGCCTTGAGAAGTTTGTTTTTGGTTGCCTGACCAGCAAGCCCGTCAATCGGAAGTCCAAATTCATATTGGAAGTTCCTAAGTGCCCAATAGGTTCCCCACCCAAAAACTCCATCAATCTTTCCGTTGTAAAAGCCTAAATATTGCAGGCGGGACTGAAGTTCTATTACATCGTCACCCACAGCCCCGTGCTGGATTACCTGGTTTGAAAAGGCATTGACTTTGTCCATATTCCCGCTCAATGGGATTCCCAGAATACAAAGGGAGATTATGAGTAAAACCTTTCCTGCCAAAAAATTCTTTTTCATGGATTTTAACCTCCAAAAGTCAATCTTTTATCATTGACCCTATTTTTTGTAGTCCCTGGTTTTTTATTCAATAACTTATCGGTTTTGCTTGAAGTTTGTTATATGTACTTCTTCTTCCATTCGTACTCCCATTAAAATAAGCACAAAATAAAAAGCCCTCCATCAGGAATGGAGAGTTTTCTGCAGTTCGAATTGCTTATTCAAATGGGTCAGGCTATGAGCCCTTGCTTTTTTGACTTTTCTTAAGCCGAGCCACCAAAGGAAAATCATAAATGGGAACATGATAAAGATCCAGTGTTTAAGGGAAATCAGGATGTAGTCATAAATACCGTGAAGGAGAAAAGGTATAAAGAGTGAAAAGGCAATCCATTTTTTTGTTGATGTTGCCGAGAATTTTCCTTTTCCTATATAATAGCCCATGATAACACCAAATAGAGCATGACTTGAAACCGGGAGCAAGGCCCTTCCAAGAGCGTGTTCCACACCAAGTGCGATGAGATAGAAGATATTTTCTGCAGTAGCAAAGCCAAGTGATACAGAGGCACCATAGACAATTCCGTCATATGGCTCATCAAATGTTATATGCTGATAAATTGTATAAAACAATATAAACCATTTAAAGAATTCTTCCAGCAAGCTTGATGACAGAAACGCATCTACCACACTAGATTGCAGGACCCCTTCAGTTTCTAAAACATATTGGATGAACATGATGGGGAACACGAGCAAAGCGCCATATAAAAAAGTTTTAAAAACCATTGATATGGGCTCAGACTCATATTGATCTTTTAAATAAAAATAGCTTAATAGCGCCAGTCCCGGCGCGATGCCAGCGGATAATATTCCCAGCATGAGCTGTCCTCTTTTCAATCTGTTTTCTTAATCGTATCATGATATAAAGAGAATTTAAATGATTTTTCAAATATTGGAAAAGAATATTTTTGATCATTTTTTATTTATTAAATCAAATATGGGGGATGAACATGGAGAAGAAAAAGATACTTGTTATACACACCGGAGGCACCATTTCAATGAGTGAGGATACAGCAACAGGTTCTGTAAAACCAACAGACAATAATCCTTTAACTGAAAAAACAAAGGAGCTTCTATCGCTTGCTGAATTGCTGGTTGAAGAGCCTTTTCATCTTCCTTCGCCGCATATTACACCGAAGGAAATGTTTAAATTAAAAGAAATTATTGAAAAGAACCTTGCTAAAGAGGAGATTAGCGGTGTAGTTATCACTCATGGAACAGACACATTGGAAGAAACAGCCTATTTCTTGGATTTGACAGTAAAAACTTCACTTCCAGTTGTTGTTACAGGCGCAATGAGGTCAAGTAATGAAATCGGATCTGATGGTCTTTACAACCTAATTTCATCCATTCGCGTGGCTTCATGTGAAGAAGCAAAAAGCAAAGGAGTACTGGTTGTTTTAAACGATGAAATCCATACTGCAGAAAATGTTACTAAGACGCACACCAGCAATGTCTCCACTTTCCAGAGCCCGCAATATGGACCAATCGGAATAGTCACAAAGAGAGGTGTGCTATTTCATAACGCTCCCACAAATAGAGAAAATTATCCTTTGGATGCTATTTCGAAAAAAGTCACCCTCATTAAAGCTTTTGCGGGAATGGATTCTTCTTTGATTCATGCGATTGGTGATTTAGATTTTGACGGGGTGGTTATCGAAGCACTCGGACAGGGTAATTTGCCGCCTGCCACAATTCAGGGAATTAAAGCTCTTACGGAAAAGAATATTCCAATAGTACTGGTTTCCCGATGCTTTAATGGAATTGCACAGGATGTATATGGCTATGACGGAGGAGGAAAACACCTCAAGGACATGGGTGTTATTTTCTCGAATGGATTGAATGGGCAAAAAGCACGAATTAAACTGTTAATCGGACTGGAAACACAACAAAATATAGAAGAAATATTCCAGATATAAATTAACGATTAAATGAGGCTGATCTACTGATCAGCCTTCTCTTTGCCAAGAATAGCTTCGGCTATGCGGCCCCCATGGAATCTGCCATTTTCAATAAAGATTTCATTGGCATTATTTCCTGCAGCTATTACTCCAGCAATAAAAATTCCTGGGATATTTGTTTCCATCGTCTCATGATTAAAATGAGGACGGCCTGTTTCTTCATTAATATGAATTCCCATGCTCCTTAAAAATTCATGGTCAGGATGATAGCCAGTCATGGCAAATACAAAATCGTTCTTAATCTCGAAATGCTGTCCCTCCACAGTGTAGGTAAGCTTGTTTTCACTGATTTCTTTCACATGTGCGTTAAATTCCATTTTAATGCCGCCATTTCTGACTAGTGATTCAAATTCTGGAAGAATCCACGGCTTTATGCTGGGTGAATATTCTGATCCGCGATAGATCACCGTAACTCTGGCTCCTGCTTTAACCAGTTCGATCGCAGCGTCGACACTTGAATTTTTTCCGCCGATAACTGTTACATCTTTATCAAAATAAGGGTGGGCTTCTTTGAAATAATGAAAGACCTTCGGCAGATCCTCTCCTGAAACTCCCATGTAATTCGGATGGTCATAGTAACCGGTGGCGATAATGATATGTTTGGCTGTATATTGGCCCTTATCCGTTTTCACTTCAAATATATCTGGTGACTTTTTGGCTATGTTTAAGACTTTTTCAAAGGCATTAATCTTAATGCCCTTTCTTTTCACAACTTCCCGATAATAAGTTAGGGCCTGATTTCTCTTAGGCTTGTAATTTTCGGTTATGAAGGGGACCCCGCCGATTTCAAGCTTTTCGCTTGTGCTGAAAAAAGTCTGGTGTGTTGGATAGTGGTAAATTGCGTTTACAATATTGCCTTTTTCGATAACAAGCGGATTTTTCCCGATTTCCTGAAGGGCTATGGCAGCTGCCAATCCGCACGGTCCGCCGCCTACAATAATAGCGTCTATAATCAAAAGTCTCACTCCTTAATCAAAACAAAAGAAAACAAATTTTTCAAGCTGATATCTTCCATAAAAAATCTCCCATCAGTTTATGATAGGAGATTTTTTATGATTATTCAAATGTCTTACTTACATCAGTGGAGATTTACAGTTAAATCCATCCGCGGAATCTTGAAGCTTCCGCCATTTTTCTCACACCTACCATATAGGCAGCCAATCGCATATCCACCCGTCGAGTTTGGGACGTCTGATAAATATTATCAAATGACTTAACCATTACCTTCTCAAGCTTTTCTTCTACTTCTTCTTCGGTCCAGTAATATCCCTGGTTATTTTGTACCCATTCGAAGTATGACACCGTTACTCCGCCAGCCGAAGCCAGCACGTCAGGCACGAGCAGAATTCCGCGCTCGGATAGAATTCGTGTTGCTTCCAAAGTAGTTGGGCCATTAGCAGCCTCCACTACAATGCCTGCTCTTATATTATGTGCATTCTCTTCTGTTATCTGGTTTTCAATGGCGGCAGGAACTAGAATATCGCAATCCAGTTCAAGCAGCTCTTTATTGGTAATCGTTTCATTAAATAATTTTGTCACAGTGCCGAAGCTGTCACGGCGATCCAGAAGATAATCGATATCAAGGCCGTTTGGATCATATAATCCGCCATAAGCATCTGAAATTCCGACAACCTTTGCACCAGCATCATGCATAAACTTTGAGAGGAAACTTCCGGCGTTTCCAAATCCCTGAACAACAACTCTTGCACCTTCCAGGTTGATGCCTTTTTTCATGGCAGCTTCTCGTATGCAAATCGTAACACCTTTAGCAGTTGCTGATTCCCGTCCATGTGAACCGCCAAGAACAAGTGGTTTACCGGTAATGAAGCCTGGAGAGTTAAATTCATCTATCCGGCTGTATTCATCCATCATCCATGCCATTATCTGTGAATTGGTAAAGACATCAGGAGCTGGAATATCCTTAGTCGGCCCGACAATTTGACTGATCGCCCGGACATACCCACGGCTCAGCCGTTCTAATTCACCAAAGGACATATCACGAGGATCACAAACGATTCCGCCTTTTCCGCCTCCATATGGGAGATCCACAATTCCGCATTTTAAACTCATCCAAATTGACAGTGCTTTTACTTCCTTTTCAGTTACATTCGGGTGAAAACGAATTCCGCCTTTAGTAGGACCAACTGCATCATTATGCTGGGCCCGGTAGCCAGTAAAGACTTTTACTGTTCCGTCATCCATCCGTACAGGAATTTTCACTGTCATCATGCGGATTGGCTCTTTTAGAAGCTCATACACCTCATCAGAATATCCAAGCTTTTCTAAAGCCTTATGTATGACAGTTTGAGTCGACTTTAAGACGTCCAATTTTTCAGCTTTATTTGAATCAGTACCTTTCTCGGCTACCATTTGTAAACCTCCTAGAAAAATCACTTTCATTAGTTGTCCGCTTCCATGGACTAGTATACACCTTTGCCTAATTTATGCAAGAAGAATAATGCACTTTTCCGCGTTTTTTGATATTTTTATGAAACCGCTCTCAGCGTTGGTATAAAAGGGAATTTTCTGTTTATTCCTACAACCTGTTTTCCCTTTTGAGACCAAAAGAAACATCCTTTTTCTTCTTTTGCATTTTTTTAATACACCTGCTTATTTTTCGATAATTTTAGCTCTTTACCTATACTTGTTTTACCCAAATTTTATATGGTTCATGAGCGATTTATCGAAACTTGCTGCCATGCGCTTTTACAACTTGATCCCCAGATTCTGGATTATTTCTCCAGGAAGAACATGCTCAATAAAAAAGGGGGGCTTCCCCCTCTTCCAGCCTACGAAAAGTATCCAACCAGCTTTTTTACAGCGCTGGAGCCGATAAGTATTTTCCCATACTCCTGAATTAAATGTATGCTGGTAAAGGATGAATCTCCAAACTCAGCTAATATTGCGATTACCCGATGAATGTCTTCTCCCTCAATATCTGTGACATGGTAAAAATATTTTCCTCTATAACAGTATAGGCTTCCTTCCTCAATCTGCATATGGCTCAGCCTTTTAGCCATTTGAATTACATCTTCAAAATCCTTAAACTCGAATAATATATCTTCACTGCCCTCAACAGTTACCTGCATTTCAATAAAACCATCCTCAAGGAGCTCTTCATCCGACTGCTCCTCCATTGTAACAATCATAACCATTCCCTGAGCCTGCATGGAGAATATCTCCACTGCAACGGAGCCTTGAATATCTACACCAAATTCTTCACTTGCCTCTTCCAGCATTTCATGAAAAAGCTGATGCCATTTTAATGAATCCTTCCAGACATCTTCCTTAGTCAGTCCCCTATCATTCAAGTCATCTAGAGTGAGAAAGAATTTGATTTTATTATAATTCAAACGTTCTAAGCGCATAATATGCCCCCTGCCCTGAACCAACTCTTTGGTTTAGTGTATGAAAATCTTCTCAGTTTGTGAGTCGTCTTATTTTGCACATATAAAAAAGAAAAGACCCGGCAATTAACCGCCAGATCTTCTTTTATAAGAGCCGTTCTCTGATCCATTCTTCCCATTCATGTGTGGAACTTCCGGGAATAAACAGCTCATACTTCATTTTTTCTTCATTACCAAGGGTATCAATCCCGAATCCTCCAATGCCTACATGCATGTTCTCATAAGCTTCTGCAAGTCTCTCCGAAAGCTTAAGGGTTTCCGGTACGTTAGACTTCATGGTACAGGATAAGAATAAAAACTTTGGTTTAACAATTTCAATCACTGCATCAATATCTTCTTCAGCGATGCTTGTCCCAAGATAAACGACTGCAAATCCTCTTCTGCGCAGAAATAACGTGAAAATTAAAAGCCTCAACTCGTGAGCTTCTCCAGGTCCGCAAACAGCTATCATCTTTGGCAGCACTCCATCATGCGGAAAGGAGTGAAGAATCATCCCAATTCTGGATCTTAAAATGGACGAAGCAAAATGCTCATGTGCACTTGTAATTTTGCCCTCTTCCCATAGATAGCCTATTTTCACAAGAAGGGAGCCTAATATATCAATCAGAACCTTATCTATTGTATATAGACTAAAAGCCTGGTTAATCAAATCATGTACTTTTGATTCATTAAATTGAAGAAGAGCTTCAAGCAGTTCATTGGCGAGGGCACCGGCCCTATCGCCTTCCTTATCCATCTGAAGCGGTTCTGCATTCAATTCCTTGTTTTCCAGAAGAGCAACAGCCTGGCTTATGGAAAAACCCTGATCCACTTTCCTGATCAGCCATTTTAAAACTTTGATATGTTCTTCCGTATATAATCTATGGCCAGATTCATTTCTCTTTGGAGCTACAATTTGATATCTTCTTTCCCATGCTCTTAAAGTCCCTGGCTGAATGCCGAGCATCTTGTATACAGCCTTTATATTATATTTTCCTTCTTCAGTTGCCATGCTCAGCACCTCCAATCAATACTAATTATAAAAATGGCCATAAGAATTGTAAAACTTGATGTGTTTTTAATTTAAAGCCTTTTTATCAGCTTTTTTTAGGGTGATGAAATGAGTCTCTGGCTTTGCCCCCAGCCTTAATGGCACACCGGTGGTGCCATAGCCGTTGCTGATCAGGATTGTTGTTTGCGGCAGCACTTTTATCCGCCCCTTTTCATATGGGCTATATCCAAAAATATGAATTTGCCCGCCATGCGTGTGTCCGCTTAAGACAAGATGAATATTTTGTTCTTTTTTTATGCTGTTAATGATTCTAGGATCATGGCTGACCAGTACCCTGAATCCACCTGAACCTGCATCCTCAAGTGCGAGGTCAAGCCGATCCCTACCCTGGCTGAGATCATCTGTTCCCATCAAAACAAAGCGTTCCCCTTCATTTGATTCAAAGGAAAGGGCAGTATTATCAAGAATTTTTGTCCCGCATTCTAGGAGCAGAGCATCGAGCTGGTGGTAATCCACTTCGTAGTCGTTGTTCCCCCATACGAAATAGACAGGCCCGCATTCCTTTAAACCTATTAGGTTTTTCTTTACTCTATCAAAAGGGACTCCTTTTTCCATGAGATCCCCGCCGATGATGACAAGATCAGGCTTCTTCTCTTTAATTTCCTCAATTATTGTATCGGATACTGTCCGTCTATGAATATCAGAAATAAAAAAAAGCTTTACTTCACCGAGGCTTTCCGGAAATTCGGGAAAAGAAAGCTCTTTATATTCAATTCTATCTGCAAATGCCTCCCTCAGCATAAACATAAGTAAACATGCACCGCCAATTAAGGATAAAGCTATTAAGTATATCATAAATCCTCCTGCCATCAATCGCCTTTAAACCAGTCTCCGGCAAAATTGAGTTTCTTAAAATCTAAAGAAATAATACCATAGATTACCGAAAAACAGAAAAGGGCAAATGCTTCCCATGGAGAAAGAGCTGATAACACAAAAAAAGCTCCAATAAGCAGCAAACTCAGTATAGGCCCAAATAAAGCATTCATATGGTTTAATGACTTAATATTTTTCAGAAGCCAAGCAGTCCACTCAATAATACTCCTTATTATTTCTGCATTGGCAATAAATGCGATAAGAAAGAAAGTCATGCCAAGCACAAAACCTGCTGGCTCCAGAACAAAAATAACTACCATATCCGAAATACCCATTGGAATAGAAACCGGAAAAAATTTGATAAATAGGAAACCGCTAATAAAGCCTGTCAATAGCTTCAGCAAAATAAAAAGCACTAAAAATCCCTCCCATACAAATTGTATGAGAAGGATTTATTTTGTTGACTATATTTACATTAATCCTCTGTTATATCCAGAACACGGAAACCGGATTTTTCGAGTCTGCTGATGAACTTATCCATATTGTTATTTTTTTCCACCTTCATCACGATGCGGCGGACCAGTTTGTCTGTTTCATCAAAGGTAACCAGGGAAATGATGTGCTCATGAAAATAATGGGCAATTTCGGCTAAACGCGCAATCCTGCCTTCCGCTTCTACTGAGGTAAACGCAATCCTGACACCGGATTTATTCGTTCCAAAAGCGGACTGGAATTGAGCGAGAACATCAAAGCGAGTAACAATGCCCAGAAATTTACGATTATCGCCCAAAACTGCCAATAATGGGAAATCCTTTAGATCAAGCAGCGTTTTTTCAAAAATCTCATTTCCTTTTAAATATTGCTCCTGATGAGTAGCAATATCTCTCACCAGTGTCCCTTCAAGAAAATCTTCCTTTAATTTACCTGATAAAAAGAAGTTTTCGTATATCCCATATCTCGTAATAATACCGGCATATTGGTCGCCATTCAATACAGGAAGCCCGTCAATCTGGTGGTTCTCAAGCAAATTCAGCGCTTCTTTCAATGTTGCACCCTGTCCGATTGTATAACAGGTATGCTTGGGGATCATGATACTTTTCACAAACATTTTCATCACCTCATAGTAATAAATTCGACCTATTATTCATTTTCGCCATTACCTCAACTTTTCCCTCTTATTATTCGAGTAAACAATCATAAAAACAGTGGACTTTTCATAAGTTTCAATGATGCAAAAAAAGGAGGGATTATGATGAATACACTCCGTAAAACCTGGCATCCATATGTAAGTCCCTTTGACCCTTGCACTCCTATAAAGGTCAAAACCTATTCAACTCCTCCAAATCTGTATATGGGATTCCAGCCGCCAGGACTTGAACAATTTACACCTATGCAGGCCCTAAGAGCAGGAACGCTTTGGAAAGCTTTTTATGACCCCTGGTACAGCCCCTATGAAAAAGCCAGGGAGGGACAACAGCCATGAAACAAATGCCGGCAGACTATTATCAGCTTCTTGAACAGCTTCAGGCTGTGGATTTTGTTCTAGTTGATCTGACTCTATATCTTGACACACATAACAATGATACCGAAGCCATTAAGCAATTCAATCACTTTGCAAAGGAACGAAAAAAACTTAGAAATGCCATTGAGAGCAAGTATGGTCCATTAATGCAATTTGGCCACAGCTATTCCGGTCAGCCGTGGAATTGGGATGATCCCCCATGGCCTTGGCAAGTTTAAAATTTTTTCCAGGCGCCTTCTTGCATGAAGGCGCTTAATATGAATCTTCCTGGACTTTAGAAAGGGGCTGAGAAAGAATGTGGGTGTATGAAAAGAAGCTTCAATATCCGGTGCGGGTAAGCACATGCAACCCCAAACTGGCAAAGTATCTTATTGAGCAATATGGGGGGGCTGACGGTGAACTTGCCGCTGCTCTAAGATATTTGAATCAGCGTTATTCTATTCCGGATAAGGTTATCGGACTCCTTACAGATATTGGAACAGAAGAATTCGCTCACCTGGAAATGATTGCCACAATGGTATACAAATTAACGAAAGATGCTGCACCTGATCAAATGAAAGCAGCCGGACTCGGTGCCCATTATGCCAACCATGATAATGCATTGTTTTACAATAATGCTGCCGGGGCACCATGGACAGCCTCTTATATCCAGGCAAAAGGCGACCCTATAGCAGATTTATACGAGGATATCGCTGCAGAAGAGAAAGCCAGGGCAACCTATCAGTGGATCATCAATATGAGTGATGACCCGGATTTAAATGACGGACTCCGGTTTTTAAGAGAAAGAGAGATCATTCATTCCCAGCGCTTCAGAGAAGCCGTGGAAATTCTTAAAGAAGAACGGGATAAGAAAAAATTTTTTTAAAATTATACTTAACAAAAAAGAAGCAGGCGGGCTGCTTCTTTTTCCATTTACTGTGGTGTCATTTATTCTCATGATAAAGATTTATATCATAATTTTTTTTCATCATTTCGAATACGGTATGGCGATTTTTCCATTCATCTTCTTTTTTCCACAGATCTTTGCTCTTGTCTATAATTTCACACCTTAGGGCATGATATTCCTTTTCCGCTTTTTCCCTTTTTTCCCTCAGAAGATTCATAAGCCCATAAAGGCAAACCGTAAAAACGAGCAAGTAGAAATTAGCTGACTGATTGACAAAAGCCGAAAACATAGATGCAAACGAGTAAGAGTAAGGCTGCATGACACTCTTATAAATATAAAAAAAGAATAAGAAAGAAATAAAAACGGTCGCCCACATGGCAATTAAATGCCAGGACTTGAATCGATCAAACTTTTGTTTTCTCTCTACCACTTTCTCAAGCATTTTTCTTGTAGCCTGGTCTGTACGTTCATCAAGCATTCTTATCGGCGCTTCCAAAACTCTCCCTCCCTTTCACAATAATGTATGTGCTTGTACATTATTATATGACTAAGGAGAAGAGCCAGCTGCTAAATCCACTCCAGGTATTGCCAAATAAATTTACTGCTCAAGCGGAATCTTTAATACTTGGCCAGTTTGTATTTCATTGGACGGCAAATTATTGGCTTTCTTTATTATTTCAATTCCTGCCTGGGATTTATAATAGGTCATGGCAATCCTAAAGATTGTTTCCTTTGGTTTAACTGTATGGTAAACGATCTTGCTTTCTTTTTTGGTTTCTTCCTGCTTCTGTGCTTCGGTTGTTTTCGGAGAGTCTGTACTTGCAGGAGCCTTTTGCTGAGCCTGATTTTGGGAATCTGGTTCGGATCCCTTATCTCCTGAATCAGCCTTTTGGGATTCCTGCTTTTGCGGCTGCTTTACTTTAGTATCTTCTTTTTCTTGAGCATTCTCTGGTTCCTCAGGTTTTTGGGATTCAGTATCTTCTCTAACTTCTATTGTTGTCTCTTTATCTTCGTCATTTGTGGCAAAACCGACCGTTTCAAAACCGGTTTCCTCATTTTCCGCACTCCCCCCGGCACTGATGCTTTTCTCAGTACTTACATATTGATAAATGCTGAAAATAATAATAGGCAGAAGGATAAAAAATAATGCAAGCAGGCGAATAACCGGGTACTTAACCTTCCATTTATTCTTTTTCCTTTTTTCCTGATGAACACGGCTCCTTGGCGGCAAAGCGGATTTTTGCCCGTTTTTTTCCGTTTCCTGTTTTCTGTCAATCTTCTTGCGGAGCCTTTCAGCTTGATCTCTATATGGGTCTTCTTTATTCATTTTTCATCCCTTCCTGTATTAAATAATCATAAGAAGTATATTTTGAAGAACCTGTTAATTTTTGTTAAACACACTCTCCTCTTCCACTTTCCTTTTTGTTCTTTTCAGGTAACGTTTTCGAATAAGAACGCCCAGAAGAAAGTCAATCAGAAAATGCATAACAATCGTAACAAGCAAATTATTGGTTATATGATAAATATAACCTATAAAAAAGCTTAATGTAATAATATTTACAAACAAAAACCAATTAAATAGATATCGATAATGAACAAGCGCAAAAATAATGCTGGAAAAAACAAGCCCGAAATGAGTCTGGATGACTCCCCTGAAAAGAAGTTCTTCACTGAAAGCCACCACTGCTGCAATGAAGGCAATATGAAGAAAGTTTCGGGTTTGAAAAATTTTCTCATTTAATCCTCCATCATCATACATCTCATGAGGCAGATTCTTCATCAAAACCAGATCAATCAGGACAACGGCCGCTCCTGCTGCCACTCCGAATACCAAAATATTTTTATCAGGGAAAACAAAAAGATCTTGAAATTCTTCAAAGCTATTAAACAATATAAAACTTAGAATCAACGAAATGGATAAAAGAAGAACTTGAGTAAGATAAAGATGAAATAACAGTTCCTTGTCAGTCAATTCCTTAATAATGTCAGCATATCTTTTCTTCATTTCCGTCACTCGCTTGGAATCAGGAGAAATTCCAAATGACTTTTCCAATCATACAGCGGCTCTTCCTGATTATCTGAATTTGTGTTTTTAGGGAAGTCTTTAAGTTCCAAACCGCAACTATCACAGCAGAAATGGATTGAGACACTTTTTTTTTCGTTAAAGTGGGAAAGTATATGCTCTCTCCGGCAAGTTTTCAAATGTATCCACTTATATACTTCCTCAATGCTTTCCCTTTTGAATTTGATTCTGCCTTCATAATACCCCTTCATCTCCTGCAGAATCCTTCTATAATCGAGGCCTGATTTGCTTTTCCGTTCAAAAAAATCATTAAATATTCTCCACTGTACATCGGTTAAACCGGAAAGCTGCTTAATTTGTGCCTCAAATTGAGAGATATTCAGGATCGCATTAGGATTTTCTTTAATCCATTTCTCAATCCAATCAATTTGAGCTTTGTCGGGCAATTCACTTTCAGCAAGCTGGATGGGAAGCTGCTCATCACCCGGTGCATAGAGCATAATGGCTATACTTTGATTTCCATCTCGTCCTGCCCGCCCAATTTCCTGCAAATAAGATTCAATCTGAAGAGGCATATGAAAGTGTATTACATATCGGATATTATCTTTATTAATCCCCATGCCAAATGCGCTTGTAGCGCAAATAAGATCGAGCTGTCCATGGATGTATTGCTGCTGCACAAGGATACGGCTTTCCTGGTCCATTCCCCCATGGTAAGCCATCACCCTTTTTGCTCCTTTGTCCCTCAGAAGATCAGCTGTCTGCTCCGCCATTTTTTTGCTCGAGAAATAAATGATTCCTGGCCCCTCGAGGCTGTCAGCAAGCTCCAAAAGTCTATCTGTTTTTTCACGGAAATTGTCTAATTTTTCTACAGATAATGCAATATTAGGACGGTCAACTGAGTAAATAATTTCACTGCAATCCATTATGTCAAGTGACTTTTTTATGTCCGCTTTAACTTCAGAGGTAGCTGTAGCAGTCAAAGCCAGTGTAAGCGGGTTACCAATCCTTTTCCTGGCTTCACCAAGTTTTAAATAATCGGGCCTGAAATCATATCCCCATTGGGAAATACAGTGAGCTTCATCCACCACAAATAAGGCTATGCTCAATTTTGCCAGCTGAGACAGTACTGATTCAAAATAAAGCATTTCAGGTGAAACAAAGATAAACTTATATTTGTTCAGTTGATTCAATGCCTGTTTTTTTTCTGCACGCGTTAAGAAAGAATTGAAGGCAATAACCTTCTTTTCCCCATTCAGCATCAGCTGTTCTGCCTGATCCTGCATCAGTGACAGCAAAGGAGATATTATAATCACCTGACCTTCAATCATATATCCCGGCAGTTGATAACAGAGGGATTTACCGGTACCTGTAGGCAGCATGGCAACGGTATCTCTGCCTGCAAGCACAGATTCAATTATCTCTTTCTGTCCAGGCCTGAAGGCAAGATAGCCAAACTTTTTCTGCAATATCGCTTCTAGTCTCATTGTCCCTCTCCAAATTTCGCCATTACTAATCTTATTTCAAAATAATCGGCTTCCGGCACCAATTGACGTATTTGTTTTAATTGTAAAGTGTCAGAGCTGCTCGCAGCATGAAGAATCATTTTCTGCTTCTCCTCTGAAACATAACATGCGATATTAAAGCTTCTCTCATATAAAGCTACCTCCACAACATGATCCTCAATCGTGCTTTTTTTCAGGTTTCTTCTAGTCGCGATAGCTTCCAAATCCAATCCCTGCTTAAGCAATGTGTAAGTTTTTTGGGCAGACAATGTTAGCTGGATTGCCTCCCTTGTCCCGCTCACTATTTTCTCGAGAAGCGGGTAATCAGAACTTTCTCTTACGCTCTCAAGGATATGATGGATGGTTCCCAGAAACTGATGGTGATAATAATCATAACTGATTTTAAGATGCTCTGAGGCCTGAACAGCAGTGAGGCCAATTCGGTTATATCCTGTCAGCCTTAACGTCAGCACAGCAGGGTTTATATCATTTAGATTTTCAAGACACTGGCGAAGCTCTCTGTTCAGCACAGCCCCAACTTCATCGCGGGCAAATCCAGATGTCCTCAGGAAATCTTTCAGCCATTCATGGACTGCCCTTTTTCTTTGAATTGGAAGGTATTTTACATGGTTATTATTTAAATGTGAAATCACCTGAATGAGAAGAGAAATCCTCTCCCAAAACAAGCCGCCAGCGCTATGATACATCCATCCGTTTAATGAAGATGGTATTGGATTTTCTAAAAGAGCCCTTTGCAATTCTTCCATACCTTCTGCGGTCAAAATGTAATGCCCATTATCAGCTGCAGTCATCCAGCGGCTGCTTGCTATTTCTTCTGCAAGATTATCGATAACGTCCCGGCTTAAATTTCCAAATGTTCGAAAAAGCGGGGTCAGTTGAAATAAATGAGCATCTTGAATTGTTTGGGAAGTTTTTTTCCCATTCAGCAAATGCAAAATAGAATAAATAGTTCGTTGCCCCTGTAATTCTCTAATACAGTACATTATTACAGTTTTTAAATAAGATCTTTTCATTTTTACACCTTACTGCCAAAGATTTTTTTCTTATTTTAATAAGCTATTTGTCCTTCTTCCATTTTATCATGAAAGAAATCAGCAGGCCGTTTTAATTATTTTTCACAGGGTATATTAAGCCTAAACCCTTATGTGATAAGCATTCTCAATGCATTTTCTATTGAAAAGTTGATCGTTCAGTTTTACAATAGATGTGAGGAATGTGTTACCATCAACTTGATGGACGATTAATTGTTTAAATCTTGGGAGGTTTTTTCATGGCAAAGTATACAATTGTTGACAAAGAAACATGCATTGCATGTGGCGCTTGCGGTGCAGCTGCACCAGACATTTATGATTATGACGATGAAGGCATCGCCTTCGTTACCCTTGATGATAACCAGGGTATCGTTGAAATTCCAGATGTATTAATTGATGATATGATGGATGCATTCGAAGGCTGCCCAACAGATTCAATCAAAGTAGCTGACGATGCTTTTGATGGCGATCCGCTTAAATACGAATAATCCTTCAACCATACTTTAACCTATGTTAAGCTGCTGCTCCCTTTCATAATGGAAGGGAGTTTTTCATTATACATTTTATTCCTTTATGCCAGTTATACTTTCCCAGCGAACGAAAAAAGCAGCGGAACAATCACCGCTGCTTACTATTTAAATATGAAATTATGCTGCGCTTTTCATCACAGCCTGCTTTTCCACCCAAGTTCTCATACGTGTAAAAATAAGCATGAAGACAATCGAAATGATTAGTCCTTTTACAATATTGAATGGCAAAATCCCTGTAACAATCATTGTTCTCATTTCAGGTGCAGACATAGCAGGGAAGTTAAGGAAGAATGTATATGCCGGCAGAATGACAAAGTAATTAAGCACACTCATTATGACAGCCATAACTATTGTTCCGATTACAAGCCCAAACGTCATGCCTTTTTTATTTTTCAGCTTGCTGTACATATAATAAGTAGGCAAGACGAATAAAATGCCAGCTGCAAAGTTTGCAATATGTCCGACAGGTACTCCCGTTGCACTCCCTGTCATGAAGTAATCAAGGATATTTTTAATTAGTTCCACTAAAACTCCTGCCGCTGGACCAAAGATTAACGCTGCGATTAATGCAGGAATATCGCTGAAGTCAATCATCAGAAATTGCGGAAACGGCGGGATTGGAAAATTCAGCAGCAATAATACATAAGAGATGCTGCTAAGCATTCCGATGGCAACCATTGCTTTGATATTAAGTTTTTTCAAGTTCCTCTCTCCTTTTTAGGACTATCTCTCCTATAGAAGAAAGGTTCAGCAAAGCAAATGTCTTCACAATTAAAAAACCCTCAAGCTAATATATACTTGAGGGAGAATTGCAAAGGCACGCTTAATAAACGTTCAAAACCTGCATTTTTTGAACGCCTGCAGAACCTCCATCTTCTCCCATCCAGACTGTACTGTCGGCTTTGGAATCGCACCAAATCCTGCCCAAATTTACCGTAAAGCTTTTTATCAAAAGCTCTGCTTTCAGGCTCGCGGGCTTAGAGTCAAGAATGACCCATCACCGCCGGTCGGGAATTTCACCCTGCCCCGAAGATAGACCGTATTAATTTATACAGGATTAATTATACTGAAAAAAAGTTATTCTGTGAAGGGATATGTTCATCAAAGTCCTATTACATTATGTGTTCGAATTTTAATCTTTCCTTATTGCTCTTCCCAGCTTCACTACACAGGAAATTCACCAGTCTCCATCTTAATAAAAAGGACGGCCCGAGGCCATCCTTTTTATTATCCTAGCGGATATTCTTTTCTTCCCCCTTTTGAGAATGTCATGATGGACTGATAGCCTGCTTCTTTTGCAAGTGCTATTGCCTGATCAAAATCAGCGCCTACATGTTCAGGAAAGTGCGCATCAGATGAAAGAACAATCGGAATGTTTTTTTCATAGCATTTTTGGAGAAGCCTTTTGTCAGGATATAGTTCTCCCACTGGTTTTCGCAAACCAGCTGTACTGATTTCAACACATGTTTTGGATTCTGCGAGTGCATTTGCTGCACGTTCGTATTGCTCCAGCAAAAATTCTTCGTCCTGTGGCACATATTTAAAAATTTTCACGAGATCTAAATGGCCAACAATATCGAATAAATTTGACTGAGCCAGTGTGACCACTTGATCAAAATACTTTCGGTATATATCATAAAGATCTCGTTTATCCCATTCTTTTCTAAATTCGGCAAGATCTATTCCGAAATCTCCCACCCAATGAATAGATCCGATCACATAGTCAAAAGTGTAACTATTAATAAACTTCGCCATTTCATCATGTTTCCCTGGCGTGTAGTCCATTTCAATCGACATTTTCACATCTATGCTATTGCGCCAGGCCTCATGAAAGAGATTCACATAGTCTTTCATATCATAAAAACGTCTTTCGTTTACCCATGGATTCTGCAGGATGTCTGCCGTCTGATAGAAATGATATGCATGCTCTGAAATTCCAAAAGATTCAATCCCCTTCTGAGATGCAGCATCTGTGAATTTTTTTAAGTAACCCAAACTCAGAGTGCCATTTTCGAGATGGTTATGATAATCTGTAAGCATTTCTCAAACTCCCCATTTTTTAACCCATTATACTTTAAGGGAGTAAAGCAGTGCAATGATTTCTATTTATTTTTTGTGAATGATTAGAATTTGACCAATTTTTATAACATCTGAGTCAGCTTTATTTAAATCTCTAATAGTTTCTGCAGTTGTATCATGCATTTTCGCTATAGATGATAAAGTGTCACCTGGTTTTACAGTATATTCACTATATTTTTCATGCTTTATTATTAACTTTTGACCCGCGAAAATCTGATCAGGATTAACATTATTTAAATCCGCAATATCCTCGGCCTGCAAATTATATTGTGCAGCAATCGTCCATAATGTTTCACCAGTTTTAATTATATGGACGGTTTCATCTGTTACATCTTTTATTTGCCCCGACTCCAAATTAGATGGCCGTGCTGAAACTTCACGCGCATTTTCATCTTTTACCGCTGCATATACAGCTTGTCCTACCTCTCCCATGCCGAATGCCAAAGAAGGATCTACTGCATTTATTTTATCAACTGTCCATGCCTGCGTATGTATTTCAAAATGGAGATGCACCCCTGAGGAGTCACCTGTATTTCCCATCATTCCAATTTTCTGTCCCTGTACAACTCTTTCACCCTCAGCAGACAAGCGTTTGTCCAGATGAGCGTATACTGTTTCAGTATGGTTGTTATGTTTAATAAATATCACATTTCCATATGTCTGAGAGTAATATGACTTGGACACAATTCCCGAGTCAACAGCATAAACTGGAGACCCGGAATCTCCAGCAATATCGATGCCTTTATGCTGCCCTTCCCTTGTCCCAAACGTGTCAGTAATTACACCATCTGCAGGCCAGACCCAATGATCTGTCAGTTCAGAAATTTTTGGCTCCGCAGCTTTAGAATGCTTCCCTCCCAGAAATAACAGACTCACACAAAGAGCCATTATTCCTGCGATAAAGAAACGCCTTATGTAATCCCTCATTCTTTTCCTCCTATGTTGTCAGCTGAAATATCCACCCGAGTGCCTGTCATTGACCGCCACTCTCTTTCACACTATGACAGCTTGTACTCTTTTAGAACAATTAACAATAAAGCTCTTAAAAGCACAGTTATTAGTATACTTCCAACAGTATGGTTTTTATGCAGACATGAGGGAATTTTGTTCCTAAACTAGAAAAGACGGCCACATGGGCCGCCTCATTAATTTGGCAAATCTCGTTTGTTAGCTGCTACCGGTACCTTTAATTCTTCAGTAAGGTCAAACTTGCCGATTTTATCAACATCTGCATTTTCCAATTTGACCGTGTCAAAATCAAACTCTTTTGCAGTAAGGAGTATTGCTTCAATCGCATGAAATGTTGGTTCATTATCGATTATTTCTGATTCATTATTAAATCGGATTAAGAGTTTGCCATCCTGGATTTCTTCTGTTTCAAAATCAATGTCTTCTGGTATGGACGCCTGTAAATTATTCTCAGTCCGGTTTTGTTTCATGGCTGTAAGAGCATCTTTTATAGAATTGATCTTTTCTCTTAGAGGGACCAGGAATGGTTTTGAATCTGCGCCATTTGGATATAAGAAATAATAAATTAAGTTACCAGTGCTATTTTCAGGGATAAGTTCCTCTCTATATCCATAATGGCTAAATTCAATACCGGTATTCCCTTCAGTCGTGAGGTTAATCTTTTCTATATTAAGATCTCTCATTACATTTGCCAAAACCTTTTCTAGAAGTAATTCCGTTGAAGATGACATACTATATGGATGATCCTCTGGCACATCAACTGTTAACATTCTATTTCCCTGATCATAGGTGAAATTTGCTTTCAAAGGATAGTAATCATCCAAACCCCATGCATCTTCGGTAAGCCTGCTCATCGTGTCTTCAAATAATTCAAATTTCGTCCTGGCAGGGTCTTCATCAACTAAAACACTGACAGGTACTATATTTTGAGCCTCCCGATCTGGAATCGCATAAGTCAGAACCGCTTTTCCTGACAAGTCTTCTTCATAAACGGCAGTAGGACTTGATTCTGATGCAACAATCTTTTTGCTTATCTCGTCGCTTGTTTCAGCTTCCGGCTCAGTGGACAGCTGTGCCTGTTCCTGTTCTTCTAAGCCTTCCTCTTGTGCAATTAATTCAGAGTCTTCCTCTTTCGCTTCAGGAATAGTGTTATTTTCACTCTGTATTTGTTCAGATGATGTTGACCGGTCCGCTTGCAATTCGACCTGTTTATCGGCAGACTCCTGCCAGCTCATAAGGTTTGGGACGAGAATAAAAAGCAGGAGCAAGGCAGCCGCCGCTGCGGCAGATGGCAGGATCCATGTTCTATTTTTTTGCTTTCCCATCTTAATTTCGATAGCTTGATTAATTTCTCTCGGATCACGATTATCTTTAATTTTAGGCATTTGGCTCAGCAATTCCTGAAGCTGTTCATCGCTCCACTTTGATTCCTTCATTATCCATTCCCTCCTTTACCTTAAAATCTTCCATATGTTTTTTAAGCATCTTTAAAGCACGATGCTGAGTCGTCTTCACCTTGCTTTCAGTCCAGCCCAGTGAATCAGCTGTTTCGGTAATGGTTAGTTCGTGTATATATCTCATAATTATGACAAGCCTCTGGTCTATGGTGCATAAATCCAGACACCGATAGATCAGCTGGAATTCGTCTCTTTGCATGGCAATTTCTTCAGGCAAAGGGAGTTCATCCTTTACCTGCTGAGTCGACCAGTCAAATTTCTCCATAATCCTTTGTTTCCAGCCCTTTTGCTTGCGAAAGGAATCTATGGCAACATTCCGCGCAATTGAAAAGAGCCATGTTTTTTCGCTGCTTTTCCCTTCAAACCTTTCATATGATTTTAATACTCTTATATAGACTTCCTGGACTAAATCCTCAGCCAGTTCCTTGTTTTTGACCATATAAAAAAGAAATTGAAAAACGTCATGATGGTATTTTTTATAAAGTTCATCAAAAACGGAGTCCATGGATTACCCTCCCCGTTCAATAAAATAGTCGTACTCTCTCTAAAAAAAGTTACAGCTTAACTATATTATTATTTTGCAGAAAAGCGCAAGAGCCTGTTTGGGGCAAGATTGCTTTCTTGCTTTCTAAAACGCTGTGCCTATGCTTCTATACTATATATCATAAAAAAAAGGAAGGAAATTTCAAAAATCTCCTTCCCATTCTTATTTACATACATATTATCAATTGTTTCCCGTGTATCAAGAACAATCGCCACATTTCTCGAATTTATCCTTCATTTCGAGGAATAAATATAGAAAATGTCGTACCATGTCCCGGCTTGCTTTGAACCGTAATATATCCTTTATGTGCTTCAATTATATTTTTTGCAATAGCAAGTCCAAGTCCGGTTCCAGATCGGCCCCTCGTTCTTGCTTTGTCTGCTTTGTAAAAGCGCTCAAAAACAAACGGCAGGTCTTCTTCAGGGATACCTGATCCAGAATCCTTTACTTCGATGAACAATCCCCGATCATCACTTCGTTCGATAACTTTTACCTCACCATTCTGAGGGGTATGCCGGATGGCATTATCGATCAGATTTGTCATGACCTGTTCTACTCTGTCCGGATCAAATTGAATGCGAACACCTTTGCTTATCAGATCATGTTCCATGCTAATTTCCTTCTCTTTCGCCAAACCCTGGAACTTTCTTACAATTCTTTGCAGGTAAGAATTCACTTCGATTTCTTCCATCGTCAGCTGAATATGTCCCGCTTCCATTCTCGCGAGATCAAGCAATTCATTAACAAGCCGGCCCATTCTCAACGATTCATCATAAATGACGCTTGCCATCTCTTTTTTCTCTTCGTCTGTTCCGGCAATGTCGTCAACAATCGCTTCACTATATCCCTGCATCATGGAAATCGGCGTCCTTAATTCATGAGAAACATTTGCTATGAAATCGTTGCGGAGCTTATCAAGCTTCCGCTCCTCCGTCATATCCCTGATAACCGCAACCGCACCTCTTATATATTTATTATTATAAAGAGGGCTAACGATTATTACCCAGGAACGTCCTTGAATAGAGATTTCACCGATCTGCTCCTTCTCGGTATTAACAGCCAGCTGGAAAAGCTCCATTACTTTGGACGGGACTTCCTCTGTATTATTCTCAATGTCATCCAGTTCATAAAACCAGCTTTGCAAAAACCGTTCTGCAGGAGGGTTGGTTATCAGGATTGTGCCATCCCGGTTGAAGGTAATTACCCCATCAGCCATCCCGCTTAAAATGCTTGCAAGCTGTTCTTTTTCCTGGCTGAGGGCATTCATATTGAATTTCAGCTGTCGGCCCATTTGGTTAAAAGCCATGGCTAATTCGCCAACCTCGTCATTTGTCAAAATAGGAACTTTTGTATCAAATTTCCCTCTTGCCACCTCAAAGGCGGCCTCTTTCATTTTTCTGAGCGGGGCATTAATTCTTGTCGATAAGAAAAAGGCAAATATAGTTGTTAAAATGATAGCAATTCCTGCAGCCAGCAAAATGAACTTAGTAGTTGAACGCAGTGTTTCATGCATGACCTCAATGGACTGATAAATAAAGACGGCTCCATTGCTGCCACCTTCAAGGGGTACTCCAATTACAAGAATCTTGCTGTCGTCATCTGCAGACTTGTCTGTATATTCAGGATTAACTGATGTTACTTTTTTTACGGTCTTGTCTTCCGTGAGAACTTCTTTTAAGTCATTTTCCTCGGTCAGATAGGAGATGGGGAGTTTTAATGAACCTGTATGGTTTGGAGAATAGTAGTACTCTGTCGGCGAGTTAATAATGACTACTTTTGTATCTTCATCGACAAGTTCCCAGGAAATCTCCAAACCAACTTCACGATTATGATCTTTTAAAATTCTCGTTATCTTATGGGCGGTATTCGATAATCCTTTTTCTGTTTCATTAATAAGATAGTTCTCAAAAAATTCAAGAAGCATAACTGTTAAGATCAGCAGGACAAAGGAAACTAATAAAAGAATTGTGCCCCATAGCTTGCCTGCTACACTTCTAAAGAGTATCATTCATTGATAACCTCGAACTTGTAGCCTACTCCCCATACGGTCACAATCATTCTGGCAGCCTGCTCCGAAACTTTATTTAATTTTTCACGCAAGCGCTTAACATGTGTATCGACTGTTCTTAAATCTCCGAAGAATTCATAATGCCAAACTTCCTTAAGCAGCTGTTCCCGGTCAAAAACCTTATCTGGCGCCTTTGCCAGGAAATAAAGCAGTTCATATTCCTTTGGCGTTAGACTGACTTCTTTCCCATCTGCCAAAACTTTGTGAGCATCATTATCTATAGTCAGATGAGGAAATACTATTACATCTTTTGCAGTTGTTTCTGTTTGAAGATACGTAGTTTTAGAAGATCTGCGTAATAACGCTTTTACGCGCAACACGACTTCTCTTGGGCTGAAGGGCTTTACAATATAATCATCTGTGCCTACTTCAAAGCCCTGTACGCGGTTAACTTCTTCCCCTTTGGCTGTGAGCATGATCACTGGAGTGGCTTTTTTCTCACGCAGCTCTCTGCAGACTTCAATGCCATCTTTTCCTGGCATCATTAAATCAAGGAGGATGACATCGTAATCATTTGCCAAAGCTTTTGTTAAAGCTTGGTGTCCGTTTTCCGCTTCATCAATTGAATAATTTTCACGCTCAAGGTACATTTTCAGCAGTCTGCGAATTCTTTCTTCATCATCCACCAGTAATATTTTCACTTCGTTTTCCATTTTCAAATCCCCCTAACAATAAATGAAGCTTTAATTAAAGCCTTCACTATTGTGAAGTGAAGGCTTGTAATGTTAATGATTATCCGGCATAGGAGTGCAGTCCTGCAATGACAAGGTTAACAGCAACCAGGTTAAACATGATAATGATGAATCCGATTACAGCCAGCCACGCAGACTTTTCACCATGCCAGCCCTTTGAAAGGCGAAGATGCAGATATGCAGCATAAAAAAGGAAGGTAATAAGCGCCCATACTTCCTTAGGATCCCATCCCCAGAAGCGTGTCCAGGCGATTTGCGCCCATATCATGGCAAAAATCAAAGCTCCAAGCGTAAATACCGGAAATCCGATTAATACTGAACGGTAGCCAATCTCGTCAACCAAATCAAGATTAATATTTTTTGCAAGAGGCTGAAGCGCCGCTCCAATCCGTTTGCGGAGTATTAACCTTAACGCAAGATAAAGTATAATCCCCGAAGCCAATGACCATATAACTGTATTTAATTTTTTCGCATTTATAATTGCAGGCATTTCCGCCAGTGGTTCAAACTTTCCTTCCGTGGTCAGCTGACCCTCGTTCGGGCCAGTTAAAGCAGGCATATGATACTCGAGGACAGCTTCCTGCCCGTTCTTGTCAATCCAATTGAATTCTGCCTTGTATCCGGCAGCTGAAAAGCTTGAGCTTATTATTATAAAACCAAGTGTACAAACCAAGCCAAACATAATTGCTTCAAGCCAGAATCTCTGTTTGCTCTGCTTAGTTTGATCGACTGATTTTACCAGATAGATTAATCCTGCAGCGAAGCTTACAGCCAGGATAGCCTGCCCAACTGCAGCGGTTGTAACGTGAATGTGAAGCCAATCACTCTGCAGTGCAGGAATCAGCGGTGAAACTTCCCTTGGGAACATACTTGCATAAGCGATCATCAGTACCGCAACCGGAAGCGTAAAAACTCCCAAAATAGGTGTTTTATAAATCAAGTAAATCACTATAAAAGCACCAACAAGCGACATTCCAAAAAATGTTGTAAATTCGAATAGGTTGCTGACAGGCGCATGCCCGGCTGCAATCCACCTAGTAATAAAGTAGCCAAGTTGTGCAGCAAACCCGATAATGGAGATCCATAAGCCGATTGCTGCCCATCTGTTTGGCCCTTTCTTCGTTCTATTCTTATCCTTTATGGAGCCAGCAAAAAAGACAGTAGCAATTAAATAGAGGATAAAAGCTGTGTATAGTAAATTGCTGCTTATTGTAACCACTCAGATTCCTCCTTAGCCTTTCTTTTCACTTTGATTTTGCAGCTGGTCTTCCGGCACCTTAATTCCAGTTCCGTCCAACGCTGCCTCTATTTCCCTTTTAAGTCCATGCCAGTTTTTGTTAGTGTGGCCGGCTACCCACACCTCTCCATTGACACGGCGAAGCCAGATTCTTCGATGGTTCCAATAAGACCCCTGTGCAACACCTACCATGAAAATAACCCCGCCTAATGCGAAAATCCATAGGGTTAAATCTTTACGGACAGTCAAGGCAGAAACATTTTTAGTATCTATGCCTTTAAATGCCATCTTATATTCATTATCGCCAAAAGGTTCAATTGTCTGCCTGATAGCAACAAAGCTAATTTCGCCATCTGGCTTATCCGGAGTAAACATTTTAAAAACAAAGGCAGGATTATTAGGAACTCTGGACTTTGTAATCGGTTCCCCGTTTTCATCAAATTCAAAATCGGGAAAATAGCTGACAACTTCCGCTTTATAGCCATTTCCAAGATCATAAACATCCTGAGGATCATTCAGGTCGACTGTTAAATCCCCATATTCTTCACCCGTTTTTTTATTTGTAAGGGCGAATGACATTTTGTTAAGCTCATTTAGTTTATAATCTACTTGGTATAATGCAAATCTTTCAAACCTCAGAGGTTTATTTACCTTAATTTCATAGTCCTTAACTTTCTCGAGTTCAGCTTCTTCCCCTGCAACTGTATCTCCCTTTTTTTTATAAAGAGTCACATTGGACTGATAATTTTTTGCTACCATCCCTGCTTTGTCAATTGCTTCTTCAAACACTTCTTTATCTTTCTCTTTATCGTACATTTCAAGGATGAAGCCATCATTTTTAAGGTAGTATTCTCCATTGGTTTCAGGAATGACCTTTGTCTCGCCTTCCCGGATCCAAAGTATTTTGTCAACGTACATGCCCGGAACGAAACGCAGCATTCCGCCAATTAAAAAAATGATAAGCCCTACATGGTTAACGTAGGGGCCCCATCTTGAAAAACGTCCCTTTTCGGCAAGGATGTTCCCGTCTTCTTCTCTGATGCTGTATTTCTTAGATTTTAATTTTTCTTTCGCCATTGCAAATGCCTGATCAGTGTCCTCTGCCTGTGAAGCGCCAAAAACCCTCTGGCGCTTAAGATAGCTTTCATGACGGCTTACCCTCTGCTTTTTTAAAGCTCTGTATAATGGAACAACCCTGTCAAGACTGCATATCACAAGCGATATTCCGATGGAGGCTATCAAAATCAAATACCACCATGAACTGTAAAGGTTATGGAATCCAAGATCGTAGTACAATTTGCCTATCCAGCCATATTGATCTTCATAATATTCTTCAGCAGGCATGATCGGCGGAATGTACATTTCCTGAGGCAGTATTGTTCCAATGGCTGATGCAATGAGTGTTATTACAATCAGCCAGACTCCAACCTTCACAGAAGAGAAGAAATTCCAGATTTTATCAATAATCGTTTTATTATAAGTTTGCGAACGGCGTGCACTTCCTTCATACCGCATATCAAGAAGTTTCTTATCTTTTTCTTTTTCTTCCAATACCTTGCCGCATGATTCACATAGGATCGTACCGATGGGATTTACATGGCCGCAGTCGCATTTTACTTCTTTCATATATAAAACTCCCCGTAACTTATGGTTTAATCTGTTCCATATAGTTCTTGATGGTATCCTCAGTCATCTCTCCTGTAATATACTTGACAACCTTTCCGTCTTTATCGATGAGGAAAGTTGCAGGAAGAGGATTAATACCGTAAGCTGATTGGACCTGACTATCCTTATCAATTACAATCGGAAACGACAAATCGTAACGCTCAGAAAATTTATTAACTGCCAAGTCAGTTTCTCCTACATTGACAGCCAATACCTGAACACCCTCATCTGTAAATTGTTTGTATTGGTTGTTCATATATGGCATTTCTTTCTCACAGGGCTTGCACCATGTGCCCCAAAAGTTCAGGAATACACCCTGTCCTTCATAATCTGATAACCTGTGTTTATTTCCGTCCAAGTCTGTCAGAACAAAATCAGGCGCCTTCTCTCCTACGGCAACCTTTTGAATCTTGTCTTTTGTAAAATTAGCGTATAGCGTATATGCCACTGCAGCACCAAGGACAAGCAATATGACTGTTCTCATTACCAGACGCTGCTTTTTCATTAAAAACTTCCCTCCCATGATATCCTATTAGACCAAAACATCGTACCTTTAACAAGTTTATATGTAACAATATGGAAAAAAATTACCCCCATAGCTGTTTACTATTATAGCATTTTTCAACATACCTATATTGTTAACAAATTCTCGTAACTGTGACACTTCTATGAATTTTTTTAAAAGCTAACTATTTCTTCCTCATTGCAAGTGCGCGGAGCTGTTTAACTTCATGAGCAGTAAGCTCTCTTGCATCTCCCGCTGATAGCCCCTGTAATGTAAGAAACCCGTATCTCTCCCTTTTCAGTTTCAGAACGGGGTGGCCAATGGCTTCAAACATCCTTCTAACCTGACGGTTGCGTCCTTCATGGATGCTGATTTCAACAATGGCTGTCTGTTTTTTCTTATCCATTGATAGAAGCTTGGTTTTGGCAGGTGCTGTTTTTCCATCTTCCAGTACAACACCTCTTTGAAGGGTTTTCATGCTTTCTTTTGATGGGATGCCTTTTACCTTGGCAACATAGACTTTTTCAATCTCATTGCTTGGGTGCATTAAAAGATTTGCAAACTCCCCGTCATTTGTGAGAATGAGAATTCCGGATGTATCGTAATCCAGTCTTCCTACAGGGTATATTCTTTGTTTGATTCCCTCGAAAAAATCCGTTACCACTTTCCTGCCCTTATCATCGGAAACAGCTGAAATTACACCTCTTGGCTTATAAAGAAGGAAATAAACCGGTTCTTCTCTCTCTACCGGAATGCCATCCACTTCAATCCGATCTGAAGGAGAGACCTTAACTCCAAGCTCCTTCACTGTTTTTCCGTTTACCTTTACACGGCCCTCAGCCATCAGTTCCTCAGCTTTTCTTCGGGAAGCAACCCCGGCATGGGCAATGACTTTTTGCACTCTTTCCATTTATGTCACCTCAAAGTTTTATTAACAGAATTTCATACTTTTTCACTCCTAATGAATTATGACATAATTCGTCAAGTTTTCAAAGCATACCATAGTCAAAACGGCTTGCAACAGAAATAATCTGTAATTACCGAATGTTGGAATTTGAAAGTAAAATAAAAAAAGATACCCCCATTCAGGTATCTTTTTTGCAGGAAAAATTCTTTATATGTTAGATGCTCGCTTACATACTGCCAAAAACAAGCGTTACGATAACAATGGATGCAATGATGCCTGCCAAATCAGCTAAGAGCCCGACTTTGAGGGCATCTCCCATTTTTTTGATTCCTACCGCTCCAAAGTAGACCGTAAGGACATAAAAAGTTGTATCTGTACTGCCCTGAAGCACTGAGGCAAGTCTGCCTATGAAGGAGTCGGGACCATGGACTGCGATTAGATCACTGGTCATTCCCAGAGCTGCAGTTCCAGAAATGGGGCGAATGATAGCCAGGGGCACAATATCAGGAGGTATCCCAATCGCGTTCAGGCCGGGTCTGATCAGATTCATAAAATACTCCAGAGCCCCGGAAGCCCTGAAGACTGAAATGGCTACAAGCATGCCTACAAGAAACGGAATAATGGATACAGCAATTTTTATACCCTCTTTTCCTCCTTCAGTAAAGCTTTCATAGGTAGGGACTTTCTTAAATGTTCCATATATTAATATAAAGCCTATTAAAATAGGAATTAACCAAAGGGAAACAGCTGAGACAATCTCCATCCTAATCTCATCCTTTACGCGTTCTTCGGTAATAGAAATAACGGTCAATCATTATTGCGGCCAATGTAGAACAGAATGTAGCCACTAAAGTAGGCCCTACGATATCAGTTGGCGAGGCGGAATTATAATTCATCCGAATGGCAATCACGGTTGTAGGTATTAAAGTCAGACTTGAAGTATTAATGGCCAAAAAGGTAATCATCGATCGGCTCGCTTCATTTTTTCCCCCATTCAATCGTTTCAGCTCTTCCATAGCTTTTATGCCGAGTGGGGTAGCTGCGTTTCCAAGTCCGAACATATTGGCCATCATGTTCGAAAGCATATATCCCATCGCAGGGTGATCACTGGGAACTTCCGGAAAAAGTTTTTTCACAATCGGCCTAAATAAGGAGGCAAGCTTTTTCAGCAATCCGGCATCCTCAGCAATTCTCATCATCCCCAGCCAAAAAACAAGAATGCTGATTAGCCCAATGCATAGAGTGACTGCTTCTTTTGCTCCATTAAAAATTGCTTCGTTCACTTCATTCATGGTTCCGTTTATCATGGCAAAAACAACGCCTATTACTGTAAGAATTACCCAAATGATATTAACCATTTGTCTTCACTCCTGCAATGGAGGTAAAAAGGCCTTTAAAGTAATCTAATAGCGATTTATCTTCTTTTATTGGATCATGTTTATAATATAAAGGAAGCTTTTTAATGGGCTCCCCATCTAAATATACTGTTGCCTGACCGATGACTCCAGGGATTGCTCGGCTGTCTTCCCATTCTGTTTCAGGCTTCTGCAGTTTTATATCAATTTTAAACTTGTCTTTCTCTTCTTTTGAAACAGGATAGTTGTAGGGATGCTTTAAATAAACCTTGCCTTTATAATATTCTTCATCAATATCCTCTATAATTCCCTCGGGCAGAACTTCCACAATATCATAGGTCTTAAAAGCTGTCTCATACATACTAATATGGTCATTCCAGTCATCAGGTCCATTCAGGGTGACTGCAATCAGATTTAGGTTTTCTTTGGAAGCAGTCGTAACAAGAGTTCTTTTTGCCCTTTTCGTATATCCTGTTTTTCCTCCTGTGCTATACTCATATAACTCAGTCAGCAGCCTATTTTTATTTTTCCACACCCTATCCCAGCTTTCATTCGGGTTCGGAGCCCTGTGCACCTTCGTTCCAGCAATTTTTTGGTATATCTCATTATTCATAGCATATCTGGTTAACAAAGCCATATCATACGCTGTCGAATAATGATCTTCATGATCATCCAGACCATGGGGATTTGCAAAATGTGTGTTCTTCATGCCAATCTCTTCTGCTTTTTTATTCATTAAAAAGCCAAACCCTTCAAGACTTCCGCCGACATGCTCTGCGATCGCAACTGCAGAGTCATTGCCTGAACGAAGCATGAGTCCATAAACCAGATCCTCAAGCTTAATTTTTTCACCTGCCTTTAGATAAATTGAGGAACCTTCCGCCCTGACGGCACGATCACTTACTTTAACCATGTCGTCCATTTTCCCTGATTCTATGGCCAGGATTGCCGTCATGATTTTTGTAATGCTTGCTATTCTCCTCACTTTATTTGCTTCTTTTTCGTAAAGGATACGTCCAGAATCCTGCTCCATTAATATTGCGCTTCGGGCACTTACTGAAACAGAAGCTGCTGTATACTGAGGAATATTAATCATCATCAACGCGGTAGCCAATACCATGGCCATCAGCCTGCTAAACATTTTCATTGCACAAAACCCCGTCTCCTTTGTGGATGTCAAATTGACCGAAATACATGATCTCCCCACCAGGGAGGGCCCCATGTTTTTCATTTATTTGTACAAGTTTATGCAGGACGAGTAGTGATATGACTATTATGTTTGACTTGGGTAGACGCTTTGAAAAATGCTTGTCCACTAAAATAAGGGAAAAACTATTCGTATTCCCCTCTTATTATTCTTTGCCCCTATTAGTACGGCTTCCATTTTAATTCAGATGCTTTTAAATACCTGTCTTCTACATCCTTCCAGTTGGCAACATTCCACCAATTTCCCACATAATCACCGCGATTATTTTTATATTGCAGATAATAAGCATGTTCCCATACATCCAAAACCAGCAAAGGAATCGTATCCCACTGGGTTAAAAGCATATGTCTTTCCGATTGAAGTATTTCGAGTCTGCGCGCTCTTGGCGACCAGACCAGGATTGCCCAGCCTACGCCTTCAACCTGTTTGGCTGCTTCAGAGAAATGGCTTTTGAACCTCTCAAAGCTCCCAAAGTATTTGTTAATTTCTTTCAGGAGAGCTCCGGAAGGTTTTCCTCCCCCCTGCGGGCTCATATTATTCCAAAAAATCGTATGCAAATAATGGCCCGAGCCATGAAAGGCGAGTTCACGGGACCAATGTTTTACGAGGCTGTAATCGCCATTATCCCTGGCATTTTGGAGCATCACCTCTGCTTTGTTCAATCCATCCACATATGATTGATGATGCTTATCATGATGCAGCCTCATAATTTCTCCTGAAATATGCGGTTCAAGCGCGCTGTAATCATACGGGAGCGGAGGCAAAATATGCTTTCCCGCAGAAATATGCGGTTCATTGATATAGATATTTCCAAGCTGCTGTCTATTTGAGAAATAATTCTCCATATCAGAATGAAGAGCATCCACATGTTCTTGCAGCTTTTCCAGGTCTTCTATATCGAGGGGGCCGTTTATTCCATCCATAATTCCGGAAAATCGATCCAGCCTTTGCCATAGCTCATTGTTCTGTTCAACATCCTCTGACTCTAAAAAATTTTTTAGCTCCTTATTCCATTTTGTAACTTCCTTAATGTAATCTTCCATTTTACTCATACAATCCCTCACTCACTTCCTTTTATAGCTCACTTTCTATTTGTATGAATGAAAGTTTGTACGTTTTCCAAAGAAATAGGAAACATGCACATAAACATGCCCACAAAAAAAGAACAGCTGCCTGCTGTTCTTGAACATTCTTATTTTGATTGAATCATCTTTGTTCGGTAATCTGTTTCGTAATATTCAAGTTCCTCGCGAATTCTTTGGAAATCACCTTCCAGCTGCCTGAACATTGTTTTTAAGCTGTCAGGAACTTCCTCATGGAAATGGATTGAGTTTTTCCCCGTATATGCTGACCGGCTATTCTCAAACCAAGCATCATTTTTCGGAGAGAAAAATTCTTCAATGCATTGATGATAAATCCGATATAACGTTTTTTCTGCAGCCCCTTTTTGGAAAGGTTCGCTTTTTAAAATGATTACGCAGGTATCAAGTCCTTCTTCACAATATACCAGCAGTTTCCTGACATGTGAAAGAATGCTTTTATAATAATTTACATTACCCTGTTTTTCCGCTTCAAGGTCTTTAATTGTTGTATTATTTAAAAAATCTTCAAATGCGGCAACGCTATTACCGAGGAAATTTTTCACATCTTCCATCTGTGATTTAACGATTGAATTCCCCATCCATTACACCCCCATATTTATACTCTGGTTATTATTGCGGTTGAACAATAAAATCTAAAGGTGATCGCAGGTCATAGGATTTTTTATTCTCCAGCGCTTCAAAAATGGAGGGAAGCTTGGAAAAGTCCAGATCCTGAAAATAGGATGCAAAATCAGCCCTTGAGTTAAGATATATTCGTTTGCGATGCCTAAAACCTGGGTTCTTTAATAAACATGAAAGAGCAACAAGATCTTTGAACTGCACTTCTCTCGAACCAGCAGTGAAGACTGGATCCTGGTCATAGGGTGTGAACTCATTCATGGATTCATCAAAGTAACGGACGTATAAAACATGAAAAGTCTTCTCCTGTCCATCTTCTTCGAAAACAATCTCGCTTCTGTTAAAAAAATCTTCCGAAGTGTTCGGCTTTTCTTTTTCAAGCTCATATCCCCTGCAATGTTTTATCAGCAAGCAAAACCCTCCTATTTCCCCCGACGGTTTCTTAGATAATATGTATGACAGCTGTTTTTAAAAGGAAAGGGAAAAATATAAATCTATTTTACCACACTTCCTATGTAATGTGTCAGAAAACTCAAGAATCTAGCTCCTGGAACTTCTCAAAGAATAGATCTGCCTCTTCCTGAAACGAGTCCTCTTCTTCGCTAATTTTATCCGGAAGCGGCGGAAGCTCTTCTATGCTTTTAAGACCAAAGTAATCAAGGAATTCTTTAGTCGTTCCATACAGGTAGGCCCTCCCTGTCCCTTCTGCCCGGCCAACTTCTTTAATCAGTACTTTCGCAGATAATGTCTGAAGGGGCCTCTCTGTCTTGACTCCCCTAATCTCTTCAATCTCTGTTCTAGTAATGGGCTGCCTGTAAGCAATGATTGCAAGAGTCTCCAGAGCCGCCTGAGATAAGGATGCAGCAGATGGAGATTCTACTAGTTTTTTCAAGTATGGTGAAAACTCTTTTTTCGTGACCAGCTGAAAAGTCCCTGCCAATTCAACCGCCATTATTCCGCGGCTGCTATTGTTGCAGTCTTCAATAAGGCTGTCCATGATTTCACGGGCCTGAATTTCTTCCACCTCCAGAACATGGGCAATTTGCTTTAGGGATAACCCTTCATCACCAGCTGCAAACAGGAGGCTTTCAGCTATCCCCTTCCAATTAATATTCTCCAAACTATTTTACTCCTTCCATGGAAGCTACATAAATATCCGAGAAGTTTCTGTCCTGCTCGACAAGTATTTCTTTACGCTTAATCAACTCCAGCACCGCCAAAAAAGTTACCACTATATGTTCCCTCTCTGATATCGGAAAAAGATCGGTGAATTTTTTCCGCCCCTTAAAATTCCTTAACTGGTCCACAATTTCAGACATCCGCTTCTCTATAGGAATCTCCTGGCGGGCAACTTTCGCAGAAAGCGGCCTTTGCAGCTTCTTCCTTCTTAATAACTTTTGCATAGCGCCAAGCATATCATAAAGACTTACATTCAATTCAGCCTTTTCCTGCTGTGAATCATTCACATATTCTGAAAGGTCTGCAGGCGGCTTTGTGTACATTAAGCTTCTGTCCTGTTCACGCTCCTTAAGCTCTGCTGCAGCTTCCTTATATTTTCGGTATTCAATCAGCCTTTCTACAAGCTCATCCCTTGGATCTTCCTCTATTTCCAATCCAAATTCATCCTCCAGCTCTTCCTCTTCATGCTTTGGGAGCAGCATTTTGCTTTTAATAGCCAGCAGCGTAGCAGCCATTACAAGATATTCACTTGCTACATCGAGCTGAAGCTCCTTCATTGTATGTATATAAATGAGGTATTGCTCGGTAATTTCTGATACAGGAATGTCATAGATATCAATTTCAAGCCGATTAATAAGATGAAGAAGAAGATCCAGCGGCCCCTCGAAAGCATCTATTTTTACGTTATAATGATTATATTGCATAAATACCACCAAATTTTCCTAATATAAATTCCCTTAAACACCAAAAGACTAATATCTAGTATAGATTATTCATTAATGTTATCCAATAGAAAAATAACCCGGGCGTACGGAATGCCGCCAATTTCATTTTCAAATTTTTATGATGCGCCCAATCATTCAGGCAATCGCCTACATACGATATATGGAAATAAAGATACAGGAGGTATTTTATATGTCTAATGTTGGATGTGGAGATTGCGGAACTGGATTTGCTTTAATTGTAGTATTGTTCATTCTATTAATTATTGTGGGAGCTTCCTGGTGCTTCTAAATTGATTACTATTTTAAACGGATAATGCTGATTCGGCACTTCGCTGGCTGGTTCTCCAAGCAGCCATAGAAGGTAGCCCCTTAGAGAACAGCTGCATATCAAAAGTGTAAAAATATAAATAGGTTCAAATTTACCCCTGTAAAAGCCCGGTGAAGTCACCGGGTTTTTACATTTTGCAAAACTGCAGGTGCCTGTATGTTAAAATAAAGAAAGAATTGTCAAGGAGTGAAAGTATGTATCCGGATGAATACATCGAGTTTTTAGTCCATTTTCATGGTGACCGTGATTATTTTGAATGTCATGAAATACTTGAGGAATACTGGAAGAATACGGATCGAAACAATAAAAGTTCGACATGGGTCGGATTAATTCTCATGGCCGTTGCTTTTTATCATCACCGCAGAGAAAATTTCAATGGTGCAGAACGCACTCTCCGCAAAGGAATTGGCATATTGGAGCGTAGGCCTGCAGATTTGCTGGCATTAGGTCTTGATAGAGACCAACTGATTAAGGACCTAAAGAACAGGCTTCAGCTTATACAAAAAGGCGGAAAGTACAGAAGCGTTAATCTGCCATTATCAGACCCCCATCTTAAGGAAAAATGCATGGAGCTCTGTTCAGCCAAGGGATTTGCCTGGTGCTCAAATAGCATTTTACTGGATAATGATATTGTCCACCGCCATAAAAGCAGAGATAGAAGCTTGGTAATCAAAGAAAGAATGGATGCTCTGAATCAGAAAAAAAGGCAGGAATAATGATTATTCGCTGCCTTTCTCTTTATTTTGGTTATTAACATCACATTTGTTCAGAAACGCTTCCGTTTCATCGGTTGAAGTTAACGTTTTCCCCGGGTATAGTTCAGCCAATGCTTTTATCATTGTTTTGCCTATACCCTGATGCCGGTGAGACGGGTTAACAGAGATATGCTGAATCTCCATGGTCTGATCACTTGATGTTACACCAACCAGCCCAATTATATCTTCGCCTTCTTTCCACAAAAACAGCTGCCAATCTTCTTCCGATTCATATTGCTTCATCGTCTGCTGCAGTTTTTTCAAGTCTTTTTCATTAGGCATGAAAGATAAAAGACCCATAGCAATTTTTTCAAATGATTTTTTATATCGAATTAGCATATTAATCCCTCATTATTTGAATAAAAACATCATAAACTATTTTTCCCAATTTTTAAATTTGTAAACTTTCCATAACAGTATATGTATTCAAGCTGAATGTTGCTATTTTCGAATAAAACCGACTAATTCATTGCCTTAACACGGTTTCTTGATGCAAGGCGGCTCTATACTATAAAAAACCAGTAAACCAGTCCCCATCCAATGCTTAACACCAGCAATAAAATAAAAAGAAGCCAATTGCTATTTTTCATAATTCCTTACTGCCCCCACTATAAATATTAAGTAAAACTTCAATCAGTGTGGTTTTTCCCGCTGATTGATAGTTGAACCAATTGGGCCTTTACGGGCATTTGACCCTCACTTATCCTCCTTTGATACTCTTAGTCATGATGAGGGGGTCTTACTGCCCGTTAGACTGCGATAAATCCTATGACTCACAAACTATCATTCATTTTACACTATTATGCCGCATAATTCCATTCTGCTTGCCGAAATACGCATTTTGAGCTAATGTTTCAGTTAAAGACGATTGAAACTTTTTCGCAAAAGAATCGTCTATTTACAGGAAGCCATTATGCTCTAGTTATACTTTTCATAACTGGCTTACCAATTTTTTCACTCCGGGAGGAAACCGCATGAAATGGAATAAAATGCTTGCGCTGTTCATGATATCGCTATTATTTTTGCTGCCGGTACAGGCATACGCCGATATGGCAGAAGGCGATGTAATTGTCACTTTAGGAGAGAATTTATCAGAAGAACAGAAAAATATGCTTCTGGCTGAAATGGAAGCTCCCAAAGATGCCACCATCATCACTGTTTCAAATGATGAAGAACATAAATATCTTGGAAATTATATCTCTAAAGCTTTAATAGGTACAAGAGCGATATCTTCTTCGTCAGTCACAATAGGCAAACAAGGATCCGGTCTGGAAGTTGAGACAAACAATATCAACTGGGTTACTGATGAAATGTACATTAACGCCCTGATTACTGCTGGTGTTAAAGATGCCAAAATTTATATAACTGCTCCTTCGAATGTTTCTGGAACAGCAGCTTTAACAGGCATCATCAAGGCATATGAAGTTTCAGCCGAAAAAACAATTCCTGAAGATGTAAAACAGGCAGCCAATGAAGAAATGGTTGAAACAGCAAAGCTCGGCGAATCGGTTGGAAACGAGAATGCAGCTGCTTTAATCGCCAAAATAAAAGAGGAAATCGCAAAAAATTCCCCTGAAACAGATGCAGAACTAAGAAACATCATCGTAAATGCTGCAAAAGAACTTAGCATCACTCTGACAGAACAGGAGACTTTAAGTTTAATAGATTTATTCAACAAGCTGAAAGAACTTGATATCGACTGGAATCAAGTCGGCGAACAGCTCAGCCAGGCAAAAGATAATATTTCCAAATACCTTGAAAGTGAAGAAGGTCAAGGGTTTCTGGAAAGTTTAAAGCGTTTTTTTGTTAGTGCAATCGACGCTATCAAAGCCTTCTTCTCTTAAAAAACTAAGCTGCCTTAGCGGGCAGCTTAATTTTTTATCTTTTCATTAATCGGCAAATCTAATCTTAACAGGTCCTCGTATGTTTCTCTCTTGACCACTAGCTTTGATTCACCATTTTCAACAAAAACTACAGGCGGCCTAGGGATACGGTTGTAATTATTTGCCATGGAGTAGCCGTATGCGCCGGTGCAGAAAACGGCCAGTATGTCTTTTTCCCCTGCTTTTGGAAGAGGCAAATCCCAAATAAGCATGTCGCCTGATTCACAGCATTTACCGGCAATTGATACTGTCTCTTCCGGTTTATCCAATGCACGGTTTGCCAATACAGCTTCATATTTCGCCTGATAAAGGGCCGGCCTGATGTTATCACTCATGCCACCGTCCACAGCAAGATAATTCCTAACATTAGGAACCTCTTTGCGTGACCCCGTCTGGTATAAGGTTGTCCCGGCATCTCCCACAAGGGAGCGGCCCGGCTCAATCCAAATTTCCGGCATGTTCATTGAATAATGTTCAGCCTGTTTTTTAACTTCCCCGATGATTTCTTCTACATATTGAGATGCTTGAATCGGATCATCATCTTCTGTGTATCTGATTCCAAAACCTCCGCCTAAGTTCAGCACTTTTGGTTCATAGGCATGCTTTTCTTTCCACTCTGCCATCTTTTCAAAAATTTTCTTGGCAGCCAGAATGAACCCTGTAGTATCGAAAATCTGAGAACCAATATGACAATGAAGTCCAAGCGTTTCGATCCAGCTTGAATTCAGTGCTTTTTGTAAAGCTGTTTCCGCCTGGCCGTTCTGAAGATCAAATCCAAATTTCGAATCTTCCTGTCCAGTTAGGATATAGTCATGGGTGTGGGCTTCAATTCCTGGTGTAACCCTAAGTAATATCTTTGTCTTGGCAGCAAGAGATTCGCAAATCTCTTCTAATAACTCCAGCTCATAAAAATTATCGACAACAATACAGCCTACCCCATTCTTAAGAGCCATTGCCAATTCTTCTCTGCTCTTATTGTTGCCGTGAAAATGAATTCTTTCAGGAGGAAAATCAGCAGCAAGGGCAGTGTATAGCTCTCCGCCAGAAACTACATCCAATGACAGCCCTTCTTCATCAACAAGCTGAACCATCGCCACTGTTGAAAAAGCCTTGCTTGCATATGCCACTTGTGCTTCTATTCCAAGCTTATCGAAAGTTTGCTTAAATCCCCTTGCCCGGTCTCTTATTAATGCTACATCATATACGTATAAAGGTGTTCCAAATTGACCGGCAAGATCGACTGTATCCATACCGCCAACTTCAAGATGACCTTTTTCATTTACCTTCATAGTGCCGTGAAAAAACATGGTTCCCCCTCTTCCTTTTTCCGCAGGAGCATAGTTCAGATGCCCCTGCCTCCGAGATTAATCAGTTTATGAAAGAAATAGACAGCTGTATAAGAGACTGTCTATTCTGTTTCCTTTAATCCTTTATTTAATTAAAAAAACTTTACCATATTTCGTGTATTTTCGCAATCGGCATTACGCGTATTTCTTATTTAACAGGCTGCTTATAACGATTTTTAGTCTGGACAATGCTTGGACGGATTTTAGAGCCAGGCATGGAACGGCGAATTAGGATTTGTGATAAAGCAACCGGGCTGAACGGAATAAACGGCCATAGATATGGTGTATTCAAAGACTTAATGCCTGCAAGCAGAAGAATGATTAATGTAAGCCCCACGACTAGGCCTGGCGTATGGAAAATGGCAACTGCTACAAGCAAACCCAATCGTAAAATTTTATTGGCGATACTCAGTTCATAGCTTGGTGTCGTATATGTTCCAATTGCCGAAAGTGATACATATAGAATAACTTCAGGTACAAATAGGCCGACATCTATGGCAATTTGCCCTATAGAAACTGCAGCAATCAAACCCATTGCCGTTGAAAGCGGTGTCGGTGTATGGATGGCAGCAATCCGGAGAAATTCAATCCCTACATCGGCAAGAAACAGCTGGGCTATCACAGGAACATTGGTTTCTTCATTTGGACCGATAAACGCAATTCTTTCAGGCAGGAGTGAAGGCTCCAAAACGAACAAAAACCAAAGCGGCAGCAGCACAATCGAGGCCAATAAGCCTAAGAAACGAATCCAGCGGACAAATGTGCCGACAGCTGGCGATTGCCTGTATTCTTCCGCATGCTGTAAATGATGAAAATAAGTAGTAGGTGTTATAATGACACTTGGTGAAGTATCAACAAATACAATAACATGCCCCTCAAGCAAATGGGCTGCTGCCACATCTGCCCTTTCCGTATACCGGACCAGCGGGAAAGGATTGTAACCCTGTTTCAATATAAATTCTTCAACTGTTTTATCAGCCATGGTAATTCCATCTATTTCAATTGCCTTTATTTCTTTTCTAATTAAATCAACTAAATCTTTATTGGCCACATCTTTAATGAAACCGATGGCAACATCTGTTTTAGACCTTTCGCCTACGCGCATTATCTCAAACCGCAGTCTTTCATCCCTAATTCTTCTGCGGGTTAAGGCAGTGTTTACTATAATATTTTCTACATAGCCATCTCTTGATCCGCGGACAACTTTTTCAGTATCCGGTTCTTGCGGGGTTCTTCCAGGATAGCTTCTGACATCGATGACAAGCCCTTCTCCCTCTCCCTCGCCTACAACAACAATCAGTCCTGAGAGCACCTGATCGACCAGTTCATCCATTGTTTTAATGTGCTCAATCGATTGATGCCTCAGCCTATTCTCAATGATTTTAAATAGATTGGCGGAAAGTTTTTCACTGTCATTGATCCCAACCAGTCCCTCAATGATGGCAATAATGAAACTTGTATCCGTTAATCCATTAATATAATAGAAATGTACATCTTTCCTTAATATCGTTAGCTTTCTGACACCTAGATCGAAGCTTTCTCCCAGGCCGACTCTTTTTTTCATATATTTTTCAATTTCATGTACTGATTCATAAATGGGTGTCTTATCATCTTTCTTCTCGCTTCGTGCCATAATAGCCGCTCCTTTCCAAAACAAGTTCTACTGCCTTTTTAGTAATTGGTGAACCTGCATCATAATGATCTTTTTTTGACATCTTTCCGATATCGCCAATTCCGACGATTATGGGTACATCCAGCTGATCAAGACAATAAACGGTATCTCCATTAATTCTTCCTATTTCCATCTCGGGAACTCCAAACTTATCAACTCCGTAGGGGGTCAATTCTCCGTTATTGTCAATACATACATCTACTTTTGTCCATTCGGCCTGTTTTGTTTTTGAGGCTACTGCTATGATTCCCAGAACGTCGATATCTTTATGGCACGCAACATATTTTAGCGCATTCTCTCCAGCTCCCTCCCCGATAAACCCGCTGTCATCAAACATGACCAGCACGGGATCATGGGAGACTTTTTTTATCAATTTGACGATCTGCTGACCGGTTAAGACTGAAGGGTTTCCATGCGACAAGGATAAGCATCTTCCTCCGATTTCCTTAGCAACTCGTTCTACTGTCTTCCTTGCATAATCGTCTCCATCTGTTATAAGAATGACGTGCCTCCGATCATCCATAGCGGTTTTTCCTTTCCGAATCCTCATTTTCTTTACAATATGCCCAGCTCTTATTTATTTACAAAATAAATCCATTGAAACAGTGATCCGAATACTTTTCCAAAAACAAATGCCATTATTAAAATAACAATTTTCCCATCCACCCCGATTCGTTTCGCAAGAATTGGAAAAACATTCAATATTTCGGTTAAAGCTGCTGCAAGCATACCAATAAATATTCCTGAAGCCAGCCCAATGGGAATTAAAAGCAGCGATGTTAAATGCAATACCGGATTCCATAAAGTTGCCAGTGCACCTGCCAAAGCCCCCATCACAACTGCAGCTTCATAATGATGGATCATCTTCATCGTTTTAGTCAGCTGAGTCAGTCGGGGAATAATACCCAAAACTGCCAGAAAGGCAACAAAACCAGAACCAACAGCAAGCCCTCCGGCAAATCCAATGATCATTACCAGCAAAACATTAATGGTCATCAAGATGCTTCATACTCTCCTTGTTTTCTTTCAATGCAACATAATTATCAAGATCCAGCTGATAATTGAACATTTCCACTTCCAATGGGCTAGGCTCTTCATTGAGCCTCTTCTTAAAAACATGGTTAAAGAATAAGATCATGCCAAGCCCCAGACCTATAGAATAGGGAATTTGAAAAATGAGAGGCTTGCTATCCACTTCCCCTGTTATTAGAGTGTAAATTCTCAGCTGTACAGCCTGCATGCTCACATCTTCATGAAAGTTCATAATAGCCAGGGCAGCACCGATAAACAGAAGCAGCCAAACCAGCAGGAAAAGAGGGAATGAAACTTTTTGCTTCTTAGTGACCACCTCTACTATAGCTTGCGCAGGCCCGATTGATTGGACTTCCAGGTTCGAAAATAATTGTGTTATGGCGCGGATTACTTTCATAACATCAATTACAACTATATTCCGGTCTTGCTCGGTTACCTTATAAAGCGGAAGTTCACAAAGCTTTTCATAAATGTCATCATCGGCTATGACTTGAGCGATATCTTTGAGCAGTATGCTCTGATTGGGCCGTATTTGCAGACGGTGCCGCAAGCGAATATAAACTGTTTTTTCCAAAACGCCCACTTCCCACAAAGTGATAATTTCCATTCCATCGAACTTGGTACACCCTATTAAAGGCGTTTCCGCTTTTGTGTCTATATTTAGTATGAGTTACATATATTTGCTTCATGAAATCCAATAATTGGCTGTTAAGAAAAGCGGAAGGAGTTTGGATCTAGACAGATTTCGCATTCAAAGATTTATGCTTTGTTAATTTAAAATAAAAAAAGAAAGACCGGATGGATTCAAATATCCATCCGGTCTTTCATTTGCTGGAGTATCTTTTTTTCGAGACGCGATACCTGAACCTGGGAAATCCCAAGCCTTGCCGCTACTTCTGATTGGGTCTGATCTTTATAATAGCGCAAATAGACAATCAGTCTTTCCCGCTCATCCAATTCGCGGATCGCTTCTTTTAGAGCAATTTTATCAAACCATTTTCCTTCATTGCCATCATCAATCTGATCGAGAAGCGTTATGGGATCTCCGTCATTTTCATACACTGTTTCATGTATGGATGAAGGAGTCCGGCTAGCTTCCTGGGCAAGGATAATATCTTCCGGAGAGATTTCCAGATACTCGGAAAGCTCTGTAACAGTTGGGATGCGGCCAAGCGTTTTTGATAACTCATCTTTGGCCTTCCTGATTTTGTTGCCCATTTCCTTCAAAGAACGGCTTACCTTTACCGTTCCATCATCACGGATGAACCTTTGGATTTCTCCGATAATCATGGGAACCGCATAGGTTGAAAACTTAACATCGTAACTGAGATCAAATTTATCAACCGATTTCAATAAACCAATACAGCCAATTTGGAAAAGGTCATCCGGTTCATATCCTCTATTCAAGAATCTCTGGACGACAGACCAGACAAGACGCATATTTTTTTGAACAATTTTGTCCCTTGCCCCTTGATCTCCGCTTTGGCTTTGCTTTATTAGCTCCTTGACTTCATTGTCCTTTAAATAGGTTTGGCCCTTCTCTGCTTTAACCTCCACATCCATAGCAAGACTCCCTTAATTGCATAGCATTTTACTATTTGATAAATGCTTCCTTAATCGGATCTCGGTGCCTATTCCCGGCTGCGATTTGATTTCAATTTCGTCCATGAAATTTTCCATGATGGTAAAGCCCATCCCTGATCTTTCCAGCTCAGGTTTTGTTGTAAATAACGGCTGTCGGGCTTCCTCCACATCCATTATTCCAAGGCCTTTATCCTTAATGGTCAAATCAATGAATCCATCTTCAATCAGTACAGAAATATAAACAATTCCATTAGGATCATTTTCATAGCCGTGTATAATGGAGTTGGTTACACCTTCAGAAACAACCGTCTTAATTTCTGTCAGTTCGTCCATTGTCGGATCAAGCTGGGCAATAAAGGCAGCAACAGTAACCCGCGCGAATGATTCATTTTGGCTAAGTGCGCTGAATTCAAGGTTCATCACATTTTTCATAGGTTAGGCAACCCCCAATCTTTGCAATGCATTTTCTTCTGTCGGCTCTAAACGGATAATCTTAAATAACCCCGACATATCAAATAATCTTTGCACTGCTGGAGAAATTGCACAAACAACCATTTCGCCATGCTTTTGCTTGATTTGTTTGTACCGGCCCAAAATTACCCCCAGCCCTGAACTATCCATAAAAGAAAGCTGCTCAAGGTTTAAAATAATATGATGGATGTCATGATCTTCAATCGCCTTCGTTGCCTGCTCACGCAGCACATCTGCTGAATGATGGTCCAGCTCCCCGCTCAAACGGATACATAAAACATCATGCTTCACTTCTAAATTAATGTTAAGACTCACTATCTTAGCCTCCTTATCTGGTATCCGCCACTGAAAAAGCTGCTCATTCTTTATGCTTTTCCTCCGGATAGGATAAGCCGGAATCTCGAAAAAATTCCGGTATCCGCCCTTATAGTGAGTCAATTTCGATGCCCGGCGTTTCATTTCCTTCCTGGAGACAAAACTAGTGCATTTTCGCTAAAAATAATGTTCATAGAGTTTCTTTTCGACAGGAATACTGGTTATTTATTCAGCTTTTGAAAATAATCCCATGGATCGCTTGAACAATGTCCACCATGATGCTTGCTTATTATCTTCTTTAGCAACCAGAGGACTCTCGACTAAAACTTTTCCATCCTTCTTTAATGTTAATGTTCCTATTTGATCGCCCTTTTGGACAGGTGCTTTTATATTTTTATTTAAGGTAACTTTTTGTTCAATTTCCTCGATGCTTTCACCTTTTTTAGTTAATAGGGAAATCGGTTCGCTTGTCAGGGCTTCAACCATTTTCTTTTCCCCTTTGCTAACTGAAACTTTGCCGAGGACGTGATTTCGTTCATACATTGGATGTGTCTTATATTGACTGAATGCATAGTCGAGCATTTTTGTCACTTGGGCATTGCGTTCTTTCGAAGTCGGAGCGCCAAATACAACTGCTATCACCCGCATGCCATTTTTCTCGGCTGTTGCTGTCAAACAGTATTTTGCTTCAGAAGTAAAACCGGTTTTAAGCCCATCAACTCCTGGATAAAAACGCACAAGGCGATTTGTATTGACAAGCCAGAATTTTTTATCTGTGTCTTCACGAAGGTAGGCTTCATATGTGCCAGTAAAATCAGTTATTTTTTCATATTTAAGAAGCTCTTTCGCCATTATTGCCATATCATGTGCAGTACTGTAATGATCCTTAGCTGACAGACCAGTAGGGTTTTGGAAATTAGTGTTCTTCAGACCTAATTCCTTTGCCTTTTTATTCATCATTTCAACAAAGGCTTCTTCTGAACCGGAAATTCTCTCAGCCATTGCAACTGACGCATCATTACCGGAACCAATAGCGATTCCCTGAAGCATTTGCTTTGTGGTCATTTCTTCACCTGGCTCGAGGAAGATTTGCGAACCGCCCATTGATGCTGCATACTCACTTGTCCGGATTTTCTCATCCCATGACAGCTTTCCTTCATCAATAGCTTCCATGATCAAGAGCATTGTCATTACTTTAGTCATACTAGCAGGCGGAAGTTGTTCATCGCTGTTTTTTTCATACAATATCGATCCGGTATCACGTTCGATAAGAATTGCGGATTTCACATTATCCGCTAAATCTGCACTGCTTTCTCTTGCAAATCCTGAAGGAACAAAGATTGTTGCCATTAATAATGTTATTAATATTAATGAGACGAGTCGTTTCATCACACAATACCTCCATTCTATATGCTCCATTTTTTCCAGTTAAAGAAAATTTATACAGCTGACGAAGACTTTATAGATAACAGGCAGCCCAGCTCCACAGCAAAAAGCCGCCAGACATAAAGTCCTGGCGGCTTTTTGCTTCTATATTATTCAGTTATTTCTTCATGAATCAGTACCGGAGCCGGCACTTTTTCAGTGGACAGCGTAATGTTTTCAGATAGCATGTTTTTTACTTCTTCTACATTTTCGAAGTTGCTGTAGATGGTTACTAACGATTCACCCTTCTGTACCTGGTCGCCGATTTTCTTTCTTAATACAAGGCCGACAGCAAGATCGATCTCTGATTCCTTGGTAGCTCTTCCTGCTCCCAAAAGCATGGCTGCTGTTCCGATTTCATCTGCTATAATCTCGGAAACATAGCCATCCTGTTTAGCTTCTAATTCAAAAGTATATTTTGCCTGAGGCAATTTTTGCGGATCATCGACAACTGACGCATCTCCACCCTGAGAGCTTAGGAATACTTTAAATGTTTCTAAAGCTGAACCGTCTTTGATAACCTTCTCAAGCTTTTCACGCGCTTCCTTAAGTGAATCTGCTTTTTTCGCCAAAAATACCATGTGGCTGCCCAAAGTCAGACAAAGTTCTGTCAGATCCTCAGGACCTTCACCTCTTAATGTATCAATCGCTTCTTTTACTTCAAGGGCATTTCCAATTGCATAGCCCAGCGGCTGGCTCATATCCGAAATAACAGCCATTGTGTTTCTGCCAACATTGTTTCCGATGCGGACCATTGCTTTTGCTAAATCACGAGAATCGTCAAGTGTCTTCATAAATGCGCCAGCGCCTGTTTTAACATCAAGGACAATGGCATCTGCACCTGCAGCGATTTTTTTGCTCATAATGGAACTTGCAATCAGAGGGATGCTGTCGACTGTAGCTGTAACATCGCGTAATGCATATAACTTTTTATCTGCAGGCGTTAAGTTTCCGCTCTGTCCAATTACTGCAATCTTATTTTGATTTACAAGCTTAATAAATTCATCATTTTCGATTTCTACATGGAACCCTTCTACAGACTCAAGTTTGTCGATTGTTCCGCCTGTATGTCCAAGTCCGCGCCCTGACATCTTCGCAACCGGAACACCGACTGCTGCTACAAGCGGTCCCAGCACAAGTGTTGTTGTATCGCCAACACCGCCAGTTGAATGCTTATCTACTTTAATTCCTTCTATTTTTGATAAGTCAATTTGATCCCCGGACTCTACCATAGCCATTGTCAAATCGGCTCTTTCCTTCTCCGTCATTCCCTGAAAGAAAATAGCCATTGTTAAAGCACTTACCTGATAATCTGGAATCGAACCGTCTGTATATCCTTTAATGACGAACTGAATTTCTTCTGTCGTTAACTCCAGGCCATCCCTTTTCTTTTCAATAAGATCCACCATTCTCATATTAAAACACCACTTCTTTCATTTAATATCTTTTCCTACGCACCAAGTTCTTTAACAATTGCTTTCACGTAACGAAGAAAATCGGCTTTGACTTTCTCTGTTGTTTCAATTACTTCTTCATGGTTCAATGGCTGATCAAGTATGCCTGCAGCCATGTTTGAGATACAGGAGATTCCAAGCACATTCATACCTGAATGGCGTGCAACAATAACCTCTGGAACAGTTGACATGCCGACTGCATCCCCGCCCACCGTTCTGAGCATCCGGACTTCTGCAGGAGTTTCATAAGTTGGGCCAGTATTGCCAACATATACTCCTTCCTGAATCTTCAGGTTCAGCTTATCTGCTATCCCTCTGGCAAGGTTTCTCAATTCTTTAGAATATGCTTCGGACATATCTGGGAAGCGCGGGCCCATACGGGAATCATTAGGACCGATCAGCGGATTGCTGCCCATATTGTTGATATGGTCGGAAATAAGCATTAAATCTCCAGGTAAAAAACGTTCATTCACTCCGCCAGCCGCATTCGTAACAATAAGCTTTTCAACACCCATTTCATTCATAACCCTTACAGGGAAGGTTACCTTATCAAATGAATATCCTTCGTAATAATGGAAACGGCCTTGCATAGCAACCACTTCGATGCCGTTCAAACGTCCGAACACCAGCTGACCAGCATGGCCCTCTACTGTTGATACAGGGAAATCAGGGATTTCATTGTATGGGATTTTAACCGGTTCTTCAATTTCGTCTGCCAATACACCAAGTCCTGATCCTAAAATCAACCCAATCTTTGGCTGACCTGTATATTTATTTTTAAGAAATTCAGCCGCATTTTGAATTTTGCTATAATCCATCATCAATCTCCTCATCTGCTTTTTTATTGTAATTATTTAAGTTGGTTCAAAAAGCTTTTACCATAAGCCGGCATCTTTACATTAAAGTTATCTGCAATTGTCGCTCCTATATCTGCAAAGGTATCGCTGATTGGAAGCTCTTTTCCTTCTTCCATATCTTTTGAGTAAACAAGAAGCGGAACGTATTCTCTCGTGTGATCTGTACCATAATGTACAGGGTCATTGCCATGGTCTGCCGTGATTATCAATAAATCGCCGTCCTGCATTTTTTCAAATACTTCAGGCAGGCGCTCATCAAATTCTTCAAGTGCTTTTCCATAGCCTTCTGGATCACGTCTATGGCCAAATAATGCATCAAAGTCAACCAGATTTAAAAAGCTCATTCCGGTAAACTCTTTATTAAATGTTTCAATCAGCTTATCCATTCCGTCCATATTTGAAGTTGTGCGAATGGCTTCCGTTACCCCTTCGCCATCAAAAATGTCGGAAATTTTGCCGATTGCCAATACATCGAGACCACTGTCTGCCATTTCGTTCATTACCGTGCGGTCAAATGGCTTTAACGCATAATCATGTCTATTTGATGTTCTTTGGAAATTACCCGGCTCGCCAATGAATGGTCTGGCAATCACTCTGCCGACCATATATTTTTCATCCAATGTCAGCTCGCGTGCGATTTTACAGATTTTATATTGTTCTTCGATCGGAATTATATCTTCATGGGCCGCAATCTGCAGAACTGAATCGGCTGATGTATAAACAATCAAAGCGCCCGTTTTCATATGCTCTTCCCCTAATTCAACTAAAATTTCCGTTCCGCTCGCAGGTTTATTGCCAATTACTTTTCTCCCAGTACGGGATTCAAGTTCAGAAATCAATTCCTGCGGGAAACCGTCCGGAAATACCCGAAAAGGAGTTTGAATATTCAAGCCCATGATCTCCCAATGCCCAGTCATTGTGTCTTTTCCATTAGAAGCTTCCTGCATCTTTGTGTAAAATGCCATTGGCTTCTCTGCTTTTTCGATTCCTTTGATTTCACGGATATTACTGAGCCCGAGTTTGCCCATATTCGGCATCTTCAAGCCATTCATTTTCTCTGCAATGTGGCCAATCGTATCAGCGCCTTTATCACCGAACTGATCGGCATCAGGCGCTTCTCCGATTCCTACTGAGTCCATGACAATTAAAAAAACGCGCCTATATGTATATGCGGACATATGAAAACCTCCTAATTATTTGAATACGGTTACAAAAATCATATTCGTATAGTACCCTTTTTAGGTTTATTTAACACTGATTCTCTTGCTGAAGATAGACAGTAAAAAGGACATTCATGCTGTTAAATAAAATATATAGATAGCCCTTTCATTTGTCAGAAGTCTGACATCTATATTTTACATAATAAACAGGTAAAAAGACAAGAAAAAGCTGCCTATTTTTCATGGCAGCTTTATGACATTTATTTTTACTTATTCAATTAATGCTTTAAGCACGCGGATGATATTGACTGTACACATCTTTAAGACGTGTTTTAGTTACATGCGTATAAATTTGGGTAGTGGAAATATCGGCATGTCCAAGCATTTCCTGGACTGCCCGCAAGTCCGCACCATTTTCAAGCAGATGAGTAGCAAATGAATGTCTCAGTGTATGTGGAGTAAGTTCCTTCTCGATCCCTGCCTCCTGAGCCAGCCGCTTCAATATTTTCCAAAATCCCTGCCTTGAAAGGCGTTTGCCGTGATGATTTAAAAATAACGCTTCATCTTTATATTTTTTTGAAACAAACTTTCTTCTTCCTTCATTTAAATACCTTTCAAGCGCTTCAGAAGCTGTTCTGCCAATAGGCACAATCCTTTCCTTGTTTCCTTTGCCTATACATCTTACAAAGCCCATCGTTAAATGAACATCACCTATGTTCAGGCCTATCAGTTCACTCACGCGAATGCCGGTAGCATATAAAAGTTCAAGCATGGCTTTATCGCGCAAGCCAAAGTGATCCTTAATCTCTGGAAAATCCAGTAATGTTTCAACTTCCTGCATGTTTAATACTTTTGGCAGCGAACGTTCCATTTGCGGTGTTTCTATATGGACAGAAGGGTCATGGCCAACTGCTTTTTCGCGGAGCAGAAATTGGTGAAAGGCCCTTAAGGAGGCTATATGCCGGGCCAAGGTTTTTGAGGATTTGCCCTGTTTTTTTAAAAAGCCGAGAAATTGGACAATTTGCATACGCTGTACATTCTCAAGGCTTGAAATCTTCTCTTCAGACCTGAGATATTTCAGATAACTTTTTAAATCTCTTTCATAAGATACAATTGTATTTTTTGCGAGGCCTTTTTCTACAAGTAAATAATGAATAAAGTCTTTTAACTGATCATCCATATGATTGCATTACTCCCCATTTAAGTAGAAAAGAATTAACCGGTCCAGCAAGCTCCTATCTTCATCTGTTCCGCTCGCCGACACCTTAACAGCCGCTCCCTTTGGTTCGTCATAGCGGTGATAATCCTGGTATTCTTCGTTTAACCACATAATACCATAATAAAAAAGGATTGTGCATCCAGTAAAAATGACAAATACTTTAATGGTCTGAAAAGCCATACTCAGCCAGGATTTCATTGTTTGGTCCTCCATAACTTTTAATAAAAAGAAAGATTTAGAAGCTTTCTATTATTAAAATGTATGCCATTTTGGACAAGAATTATACCTGAATCTGCATAATTGGCATTTCTTCAGGGCACTTTCCTTTTTGTTTGTTATTGAGGAATTACCTTTTATAACCAGGCTCTTATAGATTGTTGTTTTTTGAAAGAAGCATACTTTGTGAAAATAGATCAAAATAAAAAGCCCATTCTAAAGTAAGAATAAGCTTTGTCAATAAGTATTAGTTTCCTTTTGCTTCGGTTTCGCTGTCTGTCTGTTTATCCTGACAACGGTAGCAAATGCCGTGAAACGTAAGGCGGTGATCCTTTATTTTAAAGTTCCAGCGGCGTTCAACCACTTCCTCTACATCTTCAAGCAAATCTTCTTGAATTTCATCAACAGCTCCGCACTCAATACAAACTAAATGGTGGTGAAAATGGGCTGCCCCTTCCTGACGCAGGTCATAACGGGAAACTCCATCACCGAAGTTGATTTTATCGACAATTTTTAATTCAGTCAGCAATTCAAGTGTTCTATATACAGTTGCCAAGCCTATCTCAGGCGATTTCTCTTTTACTAGGAGGTAGACATCTTCCGCACTTAAATGATCCTCTTCGTGTTCTAACAGGACGCGAACTGTTGCCTCTCGCTGTGGTGTTAGTTTATAGCTGGATGAATGCAACTGTTTTTTTATTCTTTCAATTCTGCTTTCCATACCGAAAGTCCCTCCCTCGCCACTAACATTCTCATTATAACAGAAATGCCACCACATTCAAAATAAAATAATTATAAATAACAGATAATAATTAATATCATTTAATATTTATTATAGTATATAAATGCATATTTAAACCTTTTTATATGTACCCTATCTTTTTTATTTTTATCCCTTTCTCTGTACAAATAAAAGGCAGAGCGGCCCGCCCTGCCTTTTATCAATATTATATTAGGATTGAATTGAGCTTACAACAGACTTCATTAAGACTGGTGAGATAAACGCCTCCACACCTGCTGCTGCAATCAGAAACAGGATGGCTACAGCAAAAGCAATCATATATCTTCCGAAAAGAGGCATTATAGGCTGTCCGACTTTTTTCATAAATTGTCTTCTTATCATTTTTAAAGAGAAAGAAACAGCGAGAGTTGCAGCCAAGATAAATATCGGAATGATGATCAGATTCTGTGGAAGGACTGATACGAAGGAAAGCAAAAATCCCTCCCAGCCCATTTGGTTAACGAGAAACCCCACTGTAAATCCAACCACCATACCCTTCATAAATAGAAGAATCAAAATGACAGGCAGCCCGATAATGGAGATCCCTAGAATCCACATCAGCCCTATAAATTTCGTATTATGAAAAAAACTCTGCTTGAATAATTCATTTGCAGCTGCAACATGTCCATCTGAAACTTGTCCAAAAAACTGCGACAGATAATAAAATAAATCTTCTTTTTGTGTAAAGCTTAAGCTATTTACAACAATAGCCCCAAAAATGACACCCATCAGGAATAAAACAATGACAAATAAATAGATTGAGGAATGTTCGCGAAAGTGGGCTGCTGCGGCGTTCTGGTACATTTTTTTCTTCATTGCTCTTCCTCCTATGACAAAACAAATTGGATATTAAAGTGTATGCCTGTCACTGATTTGTATGACAAAGAAATAGACAATTATTCTTTGATTGAGAAAAAAGGTCTTGAACACTTCCATTATTTTCGCTATAATTTTCAAAATTCTTCAAATTGTCATAGGGAGAGCTGAGAAATGAATCCAATTTTAAATGAGTTTCCAGAGAGAATCGAAACTGCAAGACTTTATATGAGGCCTGCCTTTCCCGGAGATGGAAAAACAGTTCTTGAAGCTGTAACAGCATCTGCTGCCGAGCTCAAAAAATGGCTTCCTTTTGCACAGAATGATCAATCAGAGGAAGAAGTGGAAGCTGGTATTCGCAGATCTTATGCAAAGTTTATACTTAGGGAAGATTTCCGGATCCATATTTACCGGAAAGAAGACGATGTTTTTGTCGGCTCTACTGGCCTGCACCGAATAGATTGGGATGTCCGCAAATTCGAAATAGGCTATTGGGGAGACTCAAGGTTTCAGAAAAACGGCTATATTACTGAAGCAGCCCAAGGTTTAACGAAGTTTGCCTTTGAGCATTTTCAAGCGAACAGAGTGGAAATTAGATGTGATCCGAATAACATAAACAGCCGAAGAATTCCCGAAAGGCTCGGATACACACTTGAAGGATTACTGATCAATGACAGCCTCAGCGCAGATGGAAAAGAGTTAAGGGATACATGCGTTTATGCTAAAGTCAGAACCTAAAAAATAGAGCCCTGAGGCTCTATTTTTTAGGTATCCACTATCTTTCCGTACTTGCCTCCTCCCCCCGCCCTGAGATTCAGCTTTCCTTCACGCGCCTTACCAATAAGTCTAGCTGGTTTTTCAGGAATTACTTTGCTTATTTCTTCTAAAGGAACGCCGTGAAGAATGGCCATTTCAGTGCCGAAATGATTCAGCAGCTTTTCCAGCATTTTCGGACCTAATCCTGGAATAAATTCAAGCGGTACCTGATGAATATAAGGAGGCCGTTCAACAGGCAATTCTTCAGATGATTTCAGTTCAGAGATCCGGTCAGCCACCCCTTTGATAAACTTGCGATGATTGCAGCTTCTGCACATACCCTCTTCTTCATTAAAGGGGCCAAAACATTCAGAGCAAACAGTCTGATGATATTTTCCAAGCAGCGGATCGAGACCGTAATTGGCTTTCACCTTGCGTTTTTCCTTTCGGCCCAGAGCCTTCCTCAATTCAGCAAATGTTGGTGACTCCATTTCAAGAATTTGATATTCTCTCGCGATTTTTTTTAGCGAATGGGCATCTGAGTTTGTTAAAAAAGTATATCCGTGAAGTTCAGCTATTCCGTCAGCCATCTTAGTATCTGCACTAAGCCCCAGCTCTATTGCATCAATTAGGGAAGGATCAAAAACCTCTGACAGCGATCGCTCTACCCCTTTCCCGAATAAGCTTTTAAATGGGGTAAAAACATGAGCAGGAATAAAAAGCCCATCCAGTTCCTTCACTTTTTTCTGAAGCATTCTGCCAGAGGCATAAATCCTCTGTGAGCTTAACGTTATATTTTTCAAATGTCCTGATAACCAGGCAGAGAAAACCTTCATAGCGGAAAGAGAGGGAAAGTAACAAAGAACATGAATGGGACCTTTGCAGGACTCATCATATATTTCAAGTTCCGATCCAGGTATAATCGTTAAATCTCCATATTGAAGTCCCCCACCCCTAAGCTCAGTTACAATACCTTTCTTGGCCAAATCCTCGATTTCAAGGAGGACTTCAGGTGAATGACAATCAATTATGCCAATGATATCAAGCCCCTTTTCATTTCTGGAATGCCTGATGATATTTGTGAAGGTAAGTGATTTAGCGCCTGTTATTTTAACTGGCTTTCCGGTAAAGGTTCGCCCAATATGGATATGGAAATCCGCAAAAAAGCGCTTCATTTTATTTTTTCAGCGCCTCTTGCAGCTGCAGATACTGAATTGCATAAGCTGTTTTTGCATCATGAATCTTCTGCTCCTTCAGCAGGGATATTGCTTCATCAAGCGTTACTTCCATAAGATTCACAAATTCATCTTCATCAGGAGAAGCGGCATTTTCTTTTTTCATAAGCCCCTTTGCGATATATAGGTGTACCAGCTCGTCGGCAAAACCTGGAGAAGTGTAGAATGAGATCAGCCATTCCATTTCCGCACAGCCGTATCCCGTTTCTTCTTCCAGTTCCCTTTCCGCACAAACTCTAGGTTCTTCCCCAGCCTCAAGCTTTCCTGCCGGTATTTCAGCAATAATCTTATCAAGCGCCTTTCTATATTGTTCAACCATCACTATTTTATTATCTTCTGTTACTGCCAATACAGCTACTGCCCCAGGATGTTTAATAATTTCCCGCTTTGATGTTTTGCCATTCGGCAGCTCAACATCTTCCACCTGGAGACTAATGACTTTACCAGTGAAGATTTTTTCCGTTTTAATCGTTTTTTCTTCTAGGCGGCTCATTGTTTTCAGTCACTCCTGTTCTATTCCGATAATGATTGCTCATACATTTTATCATACTTGCTGAGGGGGAGTATGGCATGAAGGTGTATGTCCATAAGAAGGGAATCATTCTGGCCGGGAAAGCCTGGGAAGTCCGTGAGAAGCTAAAACAATACAGCAGGAAATATGTCCTTGTAAAAGACTGGGTTGAATCTCAGAACAACATGAAGTGATCTTTTTATTATAAGGCTAAGCTTCTTATTTGAGTATGCCTCATTTGTTTTCTTATAATAATAGAAAACACTGAAATGAGGTGAGTCTTTGAAGAAGAGAAGGCTTGGAAACTCCGACTTGTATGTAAGCGAGCTTGGACTTGGCTGCATGTCGATTGGCACCAGCCCATGCAAGGCACAGGAAATTATTGAAGCTGCCCTTGAAGAAGGAATTAATTATTTTGATACAGCCGATTTATATGATTTTGGCGAAAACGAAAAGCTTGTCGGACAATCCTTAAAGAGTGTCCGTGAACATGTGATCATTGCCACCAAAGCCGGCAACCGCTGGAATAAAAATAAAGACAGCTGGAGATGGGATCCCTCAAAAAGCCATATTAAAGAAGCTGTAAAGGATAGCTTAAAAAGGCTGGGGACAGACTATATTGATTTATATCAGCTTCATGGCGGCACGATTGAAGATCGTATTGATGAAACCATTGAAGCATTTGAAGAACTAAAGGAAGAAGGATACATCCTCCAGTATGGGATATCCTCCATCCGTCCAAATGTGATCCGTGAATATACTGCAAAATCCTCCATCGTTTCTGTCATGATGCAATACAGCATTTTAGATCGGCGTCCGGAAGAAGAAGCTCTGCCTCTACTAAATCAAAAAGGCATCAGCACTGTTACAAGAGGGCCGCTTGCCAAAGGACTGCTTAGCGACAAAATGCTGGATAAAGCATCGGAAGCAGTAAAAGAGAAAGGCTACTTGGATTACAGCTACCCTGAATTGGAAAAAACAATCAGCAGCATCAGAGAGAAAATTTCAGACGAGCGCTCCATGACTGAGATAGCATTTCAGTATAATCTCGCGAATCCAGCTATTGCTTCCGTTACGGCAGGTGCAAGCCGAGCTGAACAAGTAAGGGAAAATGCAAAAGCAGCAAGAGGCAAACCCCTGAGTAAAGATGAATTGGCTATTATTAAATCCATTGCAAAGCTAAACAATTATGAGCAGCATAGATGATAATAATGCTCATAATAATGACAAGAAGGAGCTGACGGAAAGTCAGCTCCTTCTTTTTTGTTATTTGAACTCTTTCCAGTTTAGATCGCTTTCACCAAGAAGTTCTTCAAAACTTTTATTTTTTTCACGCAGTCTTCTTTCCGCCCTTTTTCTGCGCTCTACTTCTTCCTTCTGTTTATCTTCAGCAGCTTTTAATTCCTGCTTTTTCCCTTTTAATTGCTCCATCAAGTCCTGGTTTAGCATGTCCCCAAGCGTGATTGGCTTATCGTCTTTTTTAGGCTGGGAATGGTGTTTTTTCTTTTTCATAATATCCCCTCATCAACTAATTATGCCATTCATTATAACATATTTTTTTATTCATGAAGGAATAGCTGATTCGCTATGAATCCTTAAGTCATATACTCTAAAAACTCAATTCTGTTTCCGAATGGATCATCAACAAAGAATCGCTGTCTTCCTTCTATAGGCGGTTCTTCCTTTATAGCTATCTTCTGCTCTTGAAGACTGCTCCTCAAGTCTTCAAGGTTTTCGACAATGAATCCAGGGTGTGCTTTTTTTGCCGGCAAAAAGCCTTCCTGCACCCCAATATGAATTTCCTGATTTCCGCAGATAAACCAGCAGCCGCCGCGCTTTTGCAGATTTTCCGGCTTGGGAATTTCTTTCAGACCAAGCTGTTCACCGTAAAATTTCCTTGCTGCCTCTTCACAGCCCTTTGGAGCTGCCAGCTGGATATGGTCGATTCCTTTAAATGAAAAACTCATTTTTTCTCCTCTTTTCTTTAGGCTAAAACCGAGTAAAAAATAATGAAAAGCACAGCATGCAGCTGTACTTTTCAGAAGATATTAATAAGCATCTGTTACAACGTTTTCATCAATTTGCAATTCAGGTTCTGTTGAATTGATAATGTCCTCGATTGTGAAGCCTTTAGCGACTTCAACAAGCTTTAAGCCAGAATCGGTGACATCGATGACTGCCCGCTCAGTGATAATGCGGTCAACGACATTTTCTCCTGTTAAAGGCAGGCTGCATTCTTTAAGGATTTTCGAATCGCCATTCTTATTGGTGTGGTCCATGATGACTATGATTTTATTGGCTCCATGGACAAGATCCATAGCACCGCCCATTCCCTTAATCATTTTCCCAGGAATCATCCAGTTGGCAAGATCTCCTTTTTCAGAGACCTCCATCCCCCCGAGAATGGCAATATTCACATGGCCGCCTCTGATCATCGCAAAAGATTCAGCACTATCAAAATAGGAGGCTCCAGAGATTGCGGTAACTGTTTCTTTTCCTGCATTAATCAAATCTGGGTCAACTTCACTTTCTGCAGGATACGGGCCAATGCCCAGTAATCCATTTTCAGATTGAAGGACCACTTCCTTATTATCAGAAATATAGTTTGCAACCAATGTTGGCATACCGATTCCCAAATTTACGTAAAAGCCATTTTCAATTTCTTTTTCAGCCCGTCTGGCAATTTTCTCCCGGACTGCCGCTTTATCGTTGCTCATGACACCCTCTCCTTCCGTCGCTGGTATTTATTTCTTAACAGTCAGTCTTTCAATGCGCTTTTCCTGTTTTCCTTTAATCAGTGATTGAACATAGATGCTTGGGGTATGAATATAATTTGGATCCAGTTCACCAATTTCATAAAGTGTCTCCACTTCTGCAATCGTCACTTTGCCGGCTGCTGCAATCATCGGATTGAAATTTCGGGCAGTTTTGTGATAAACAAGATTGCCCATCTTATCGCCCTTCCATGCTCTTACAAGGCTGAAGTCCGCCTTCAGCGCCTCTTCAAGCAGATATTCCTTTCCATCAAATACCTTTGTTTCTTTCCCCTCTGCAATCGGCGTCCCTACTCCTGCCGGAGTATAAAAAGCAGGAATGCCCGCGCCGCCTGCACGGATTTTTTCTGCGAGTGTTCCTTGAGGAAGCAGCTCTACTTCAATTTCGCCTGAAAGAACCTGTCTCTCAAACTCTTTGTTTTCGCCGACATAAGAGCCGACCATTTTCTTAATCTGTTTATTTTTCAAAAGCAGTCCAAGCCCCCAATCATCAACACCGCAGTTGTTCGAAATGACTGTTAGGTCCTTGACCCCTTTATCAACTAAAGCCAGAATAAGGTTTTCCGGGATTCCGCACAGGCCGAAACCGCCAACCATAAGGACAGCACCATCGTGAATTTCCTGAACCGCTTCACTGAAGGAAGTACAAATTTTCTTCACTTCGCTCGCTCCTTTCTTGAAACTAATTTTTTTGCCATACATTTTATTTCAGTTTACTATGCCAGCTCCACCACTGTGGCTACCCCTTGGCCTCCGCCAATGCATAGAGTAGCAAGGCCAATCTTTGCCTGTCTTTTTTGCATCTCATGAATAAGAGTTACAAGGATTCTTGCACCGCTTGCACCGATTGGATGTCCCAGTGCAATTGCCCCGCCATTAACATTCAGTATTTCTTTGTTAAAACGAAGCTCCCTGTCAACAGCAAGCGACTGGGCTGCAAATGCTTCGTTTGCTTCAATAAGCTCCAGTTCATCCATAGAAACGGACGCCTTTTCAAGCGCTTTTTTTACGGCTGAAACAGGGCCAATGCCCATGATACTTGGATCCACACCTGCACTTGCATTCCCTTTAATCGTCACTAAAGGCTTAAGCCCCAGTTGATCTGCTTTCTTTCTGCTCATAACAATCAATACGGCAGCACCGTCATTAATCCCAGAAGCATTTCCGGCTGTTACACTGCCATCTTTCTTAAACGCCGGGCGCAGTCCTCCGAGCTTTTCAGCAGTCGTCCCTTTTTTAGGATATTCGTCTGTGTCAAAAACAATTGGATCCCCTTTTCGCTGAGGAATTTCCACAGGAACGATTTCATCTTTGAATTTGCCTTCTTCAATTGCCTTTGCCGCCTTTTCCTGGCTGCCTGCGGCGAAGCCGTCCTGTTCTTCCCTGCTCAGCTCGTATTTCGAGCAAAGATTTTCAGCAGTAACTCCCATATGGTAATCATTAAATGCACACCAGAGCCCATCTGATATCATCGAATCAATAAGCTTTTGATCTCCCATTTTAAATCCATTTCTTGCATTTTTCAGTATGTAAGGAGCCTGACTCATATTTTCCATGCCTCCTGCAATCACCACTTCGGCATCACCTGCTAAAATGGCCTGTGCAGCTAAATGAACTGCCTTCAGCCCCGAACCGCACACTTTATTAATCGTCATTGCGGAAACGCTTTCAGGAAGGCCCGCTTTAAGAGCTGCCTGCCTTGCCGGATTCTGACCCAGACCTGCCTGCAGGACATTTCCCAAGATTACTTCGTCTATCTGATCTGATGTTAAACCTGCTTTTTCCAGAGCCCCTTTTATCGCGATCGCCCCAAGCTCAGGCGCCGATACATCTTTAAGGGTGCCATTAAAACTGCCGATTGCTGTCCGGACAGCGCTGACTACTACGACTTCTGTTTGTGCCATCTCTCTCATCCTTTCAAAACATTTCTATCGCTAATATTCGTGACAAGATCTCAAAATTCCTTTTATTTTGTCAAAATTTTTATTATTCTTGCAATCGAAAATACTTTCCTAATACAATAAATTTGAAGGCTGGATATAGAAATTTTCCGCAAATAAGAAAGTGCTTACCAGGCACGTTTAAAAATATGAGACGGGAGAGGAAATCATGACGCTTGCACTTCCAAATAAAGTAACAATCATTGAAGTTGGTCCCCGAGATGGGCTTCAGAATGAAAAGTCCTTTGTGCCGACTGAAGTTAAGAAAGACTTTATTAAAAACTTAAAAAATGCAGGATTAACAGAAATGGAGCTTACTTCATTCGTGTCTCCGAAGTGGGTTCCGCAGATGAGGGATGCAGCTGAAATTACAGCAGATTGCCTCGATGGAAAAACGAGAGATATCGTGCTTGCCCCAAACCGCAAAGGCATCGACAGGCTGTATATGACGAATTGCCAGGCTGTTGCCGTATTCGTCGGTGTAAGCAATACATTTAATAAGAAAAATATCAATAAAACCACTCAGGAAAGCATGGATGAACTAAAGCCGATTATCGGAGAACTGAAAGAAAAAGGCTACTTCGTTCGTGCCTGCATCTCAACGGCATTTCATTGCCCGTATGAAGGAGTAATGAAACCTGAAGATACAATGGGGCTATGCCGTCAGTTTGCAGAGGCCGGGGCTGATGAGCTAAGCGTGGCAGATACGATTGGAATGGCAGCTCCCCATGAATCGTACGGGCTTTTTTCCCGTTTAAAAGAAGAGTTTCCAAATACCCTCTTAACTGCACATTTTCATGACACAAGAAAAATGGCCCTCACTAATATCTTTGCAGCCTTGCAGGCAGGTGTCGACCGCTTTGATACTTCAGCCGGCGGGCTTGGAGGTTGCCCATTTGCCCCGGGCGCTGCAGGCAATGCAGCAACAGAAGATGTTGTTTATATGCTTGAGCGGATGGGAATTAAAACAAATGTTAATCTTGATCAATTAATGGAAGCTGTAAAAATTGTTCAGCCGCATCTCTCCAGGCCAATTGAAAGCACCTACTTCAGGCTGAATGCACAAACTGTTCAATAGCATTACTGCTTAAGATGAATAATGCCCCTCTTCTTATAGCATCTTATTAAATGAGAAGCTAAAGCAGCCCACTAGTTCAATTCAGCTGCAGCCTATTAGAGGGGGGATAAGCCGATGAGCCAAAAACGGGATAAAGGATATAGCCAGAAGGGAAAGCCGAATTCCGATACAGTAAACCAGACGATTGCTGCCGAGGAATTAGAAAAAGCGATTCATCCAACTAAAAGACAAAACGCAAAGCAATAAGCCGCCGCAGAGCGGCTTTTTCATGCTGGAATCTTTTTGCGCCCTTCATGAAAATTCAGCATGTCCCGGCTCGCATCCCTGTTTTAATTTCATCCATAATGGTAAAATAAAGAAAAAAAAAGATGGAGGGATGGGTTTGAGAAGGTTATTTCGTTATATAATTTCCATCGTTCTCTTTCTTTCATCACTCGGCGTCTATTTTACAAATAGGCTTATGTTTATGAAAAAGAAGGAAGATGACTTTATTTTAGAAAGGGAGAAGGAATCCGGCAGACTTGACCTTATCAAGTATGAAAGCCTGCCAAAAAGAGAAGTGCTTATTCCCTCCCCATTTGGCTATAATTTAAAAGCTGTGGCTGTCGAACCACATAAAAATAATCGCTATATCATTATCTCTCACGGGGTTACGGAAAATAAAATGAACTCGATTAAATATATGAACCTCTTTTTGGACCGGGGATTTAATGCTGTTATCTATGATCATCGACGCCATGGAGAATCTGGAGGAAAGACAACAAGCTACGGACATTATGAAAAATTTGATTTAAAAGCAATTGTTGATTGGCTCAAAGCGGAAAAAGGACCTGATATCCAGATTGGCATACATGGTGAAAGCATGGGCGCCGCCACAATGATCCTTTATGCAGGAATGCTCGAAGATGGTGCCGACTTTTACATCGCTGATTGTCCTTTTTCCGATTTCAAAGAGCAGCTGGCTTATCGCTTAAAAGCTGAGATGAAGCTGCCCGCAAAACTCTTTTTGCCTGTTGCCGATCTATTCCTGCGGATGCGCGAGAAATATTCAATTGCGGATGTGTCACCTATTTCCGTTATTGAAAATATAAAGAAACCTATCCTGTTTATCCATAGTGAAAAAGATGATTTTATTTTGCCAACCATGTCCGAGGCTTTGTACGAGAAGAAAAAAGGCCCTAAAAAACTTTACCTTGCTGTCAATGGGATCCATGCCCAATCCTTCAACGAAAACAGAGAAGATTATGAAAAAGTCATTGACGAGTTTTTGGATCAGTATGTCGACAGCATGGATGCTTTATCACAATAAAACAGCTGGCTTCAGGGTAAGCCAGCTGTTTCATATTAAGATCCTCTAATTGTTCTTTTTCTTTATGATTTCCTTGCCGTCTGCCGACAGCCCTCTTGCAGTATGAAAATCTCCTATTTTAAAATAATAGCGCTTGTTTTCTTTTTTAATAATCGCCGCCTCTTCAAATTTCTCTTCCTTGCCGGCTACTTCTACTTTTTGAATATCCCCGTTTTGAATCTCGCCAAAAATCAGGGGTATTCTGTTTTCCAGTTTCCCTTCCTTATCATAATCATAGAACGTGTCAGTATAAACCGTCATATGTTCGTTCTCATAATGCTCCCAATGGTTATGGCCTTCATTTTTCCAGCCATTTTTGTCACTGCCCTTCAAATAGGCAGCTGCCATGGCCTCAACCTCATTTTGTCCATCATCCTGCTTCGTTAAATACAGAAGAATGACTCCATCTTTTACTTTTTCTTTATGTAAGATTTCTTTTACATTGAATGGAATTCCATCATCAATTGCCTGGCCCATTGTCGATGTACTGCACCCTGACAAAATCAGGATAGCTGCCAGCAGCAAAAATAATAGATGGTTCTGCCTCATTCGTTTCTCCTCCAATCAGCATTCTCTTTACCAATTAATTACAGACAATATAAAAACATTCATCTTTTGTTATTCTCATTTGCCTGTAACCCTTTTCTAATATATTAAAACCTTATTTTCCAAAATATTGGAAGGGTATTTTTACCTATGTAAAAGATCTATAGATTCATAAGAAAAGCGGAAGCGCCTTGCCCACAAAAGGACCGCACTAAGAACTCCACGTCCTGTGGCAACGTCTGCATGACCCCCATCCTCCCAAAATCTGCCGAAGCGTTCCTTGTGGAGCTAGACAGTTATCGACGTTCAGAATTTCAATAAAAAAGACCGCCTTCACACAGCGGCCGCCTTCTGCATCATTTATTTTGTTTTATCAATAAAACTCATTCTTGGGTTTAAATACTGATTTGGGCTTTTTAATTGGTAGCAATTTGCTTTCTCTGAAAAGTCTATTGTTAAATCGTCATCCAAAAATACTTCCTTTGATTTTTCCACATATATGCTGCCAGCGTTCGTTTTAATTTCCCTGTCATCTTCATCCAGCTCATTAACGAGCCAGAGAGCCGTTACCCCGCTCACTACACAGCCGCAGCCATCTATATCATACTTTAGTTTTAAGAATCCATCTTTGCCGGCAATCCGTTTGGATAATTTTTCTGCCGCCAATTCAGTTAATGCAATTTCCATGTTGTAAAACTACCTCCCCTTTGCATATGCTGTATTTTAACACAGATAGGAATATCATGCTTCTGAAAGAGACAGTTGCTTCTTTAGCCTTTACCTTTTACCATCAAAATAAAAATGTTTTAATTTTGTGAAAGGATGATTAGATATGTCAAAGGTGCAGATTAAAGTAATGGATAATGGCCCGCTTCGTGTAACAGGTGATGTAGAGTTAATTGATATGGATGGCAATAAATTTGAAACAAAACAAACCTTCTCCCTTTGCCGCTGCGGAAGATCCTCGAAACTCCCTTTTTGTGATGGCACTCATAAAGGAACTTTCAAATCCTGTATTCGTGCGGGGAAAACTCCCGATGACAAGCAATAAGGGTGGAAAACGGGGACAGTCATCCCCGTTTTTTCTATTCATCCGTAAGCCGGGCATCCGCTATGGCGTCAATAGAAATACGGTGAATTTCCCCAAAGCGGTCCACAATATGCAGTTTTTGGCCAAGTTCATCCCAATAATGAATGCTCCCAATGACCAGTTCATAATTTTTGCCCCGGTAATGAGTAAGTGTAATGCTTTTTTGAAATTCCATTGCCTCCGAAAGAATTTCATTCATATATTCAAGCTTCTGCTCATCCATTTCCCGCTTTTGCTCGTACGTATCTTCCTTTGCCCAGTCTCTTAAGAGCTTTACATGTTCCGGCAGCATCATAGAAGTCCATTTTATTCTGCCCCGATCGCGAATCATAAACTGACCCCCTTTAGTTACATTTTATGGCCGCCAACCAATGTCGCACGGTGCTTGGCGGTTCCTGCGCTTGTATAAGAGACGGCTCTTAACAGAACGCCTCCTCCAAACCTGGAGCGGATCCGGTCGACTGTGTAGCCAAGTTCCCTTTTTTTCCAGCCATCCAAATCAAACAGATTCAGCTGCATTTCACAGTCATCCGTAATATTGCCGAGGGAAATAGATATCTGCCGCACTGTTTTGCCCTCATAATTCTCGTCAAAAAGCTCCAGGCAGACGCGATAAAGATCCATCGTAATATTGGTTGGCTGTTCAACTGTCCTTGAGCGGTAAAATCCCCCTCCGAATTCATCCTGGCTGTAGCCAAGGCCAAAGCTGATAGTCCTGCCGGCTTTGCGGTGGCGGCGGGCCCTTCTTGCCACTTCCTCGCACATCTCAAGGACCACATGCTTAATTTCCTCTTCCTCTTTGTAATCCCTCAGTAAAATCTGGCTTTTCCCGAAGCTGATCTGCCCCTCCATGATCGGTGCCCCTATTTCCGACAGATCAATACCCCAGGCATGGTGATAGAGCTGATTGCCCATAATCCCAAACTTCTTTTCAAGCTTAGCCAGATCATAGCGGGCAAGCTGGCCGACTGTAAAAATCCCCATTCCATTCAATGTCTTTTCAACACGGCGGCCGATGCCCCACATTTCTCTTAAAGGGGATACATTCCACAGCTTTGTTTTCACATCTTCATACGTCCACTCAGCAACTCCCTTTTTTTTCGCCTCAAGGTCCAGGCAGAGCTTTGACATAAGCATATTAGGTCCTATTCCTATGGCACAGGGAAGCTGAAATTCCCGTTCGATATCATCTTTAATTTTCCAGGCAATTGTCTGGGCATCACCCCAGAGATGCAATGCTCCGTCTACTTTTATAAAGCTTTCATCAACGCTGTACGTATGGATGGCTTCCTTGGGGACATAGCGGTTAAATACCCTGGTGATTTCAGTGGAGATTCTTAAATAAGTCGTCATTTTCGGCTCCTCAATTCTAATGCGCGGGTCATTGGGAACCTCAAAAAGACGGGACCCAGTTTTTATTCCAAACTCTTTTTTCATTCTCGGAGAGGCAGCCAGAACAACACTGCCCTTCCGTTCCAAATTTCCTGCAATCACAAGATAGCAGTCAAGAGGATCCAGACCAAGCATGACAGCAGAACAGCTTGCATAAAAGCTCTTCATATCAACACACAAAATTTGATGATTCGGCATTGCGCTGTAATCAGCCATGACTTCGACATCCTCCTTCAGAAAAGCGCAAGCGCCTTGCCCACCCCCGACACCTCGAGGGGGCAGGCTGCTTGCGCTAGACAACTCTCAAAGTACAAAGATATAAATTCTGATATTACAAAAAACGTAAGGCGCTGTTTATCAAACTGCGATAGCGCCTGAATCCAATAGAAAACCAGCAGGAACATCTGTTCTATATATGTATACCCATTATATTAAGCGAATATGCGTTCGGTTTCAATGGAAATTTTACGCGGTTTTTCTTAAAACAGGTTCCTTTGCCAGGTGCCGATATTACCAGAAACCTGTATAATCAGCTTGAGGTGCAGAGAATGAACAAAAAACTGATTTATAAAATGGTTCAAAACTGTTTAAAGCAATATAATGAGGACTTCCATTCCATTTCGTTTGAGAGCAGGGAATTTAAAGACATATTCAATAAAGTCATAGAGGAAAAGAATAAAGAAGCTGACAGCGAGCTGCATGAAATAGTAAATGATGTGGTGTACGGCTATATTACTGGCTCACCTTATTTTTAAAAATGAAAAGAAGCTGCAGGCAAATGGCTGCAGCTTCTATTTCATTTCTGATTGAATGCGCGTTTTCCAATTTTTTCGAAAAGTCCTGGAAAGAGTGCATAAACGATGCTACCCGCATTCATCCACCGCGGAAGGTTGATTTCCCTGACAGGCCTCAGCATGGCATTGACTACTTTGAGGGCCACATATTCGGGCTTAAGCATAAATTTACTGACATTTTTCACGTATGTGCCCTTTTCATCTGCAATAGTAAAGAAATTGGTTTCAATAGGTCCGGGATTAACAGCGGTCACAAACACATTGCTGTCAGAAAGCTCCATCCGAAGGCTGTTTGTATAGCCAAGAACGGCATGCTTGGTTGCGGAATAGACACTGGATTTTGGTGTGGCAATTTTGCCCGCCTGTGAAGCGATGTTAATAATATGGCCGCTCCTCTGTTTCCTCATCACCGGCAGCACCATACTGGTGCAAGCCATTAATCCAACTACATTAACATCAAACATTCCCTTTATTTCTTCAACTTTTGCTTCATGTGCCTCCCGGAAAACTCCGAACCCTGCGTTATTAACAAGAACATCTATGTGGTCAAGCCGGGCAAGTATCTCTGAAAAAACAGCAGAGACTTCATCAGTGTCCGAAACATCGAGTTTATGTACATGAACATCCACTGAGAAACGTCTCTGCAAATCTGCCTGCAGCTCCTGCAATTTTTCAAGGCTTCGCGCAAGAAGAACAAGGTTTGCTCCCCTCTCGGCACAGAGGACAGCCATTTGGGCTCCAATCCCGCCTGATGCGCCTGTGATAATCACATTTTTATTTTTTAATCTGTCTGACAAATCAAACCACCTCTTTTGATGCGGAATACAAGAATGCTTCCTCCTCTTTATTTATATAAATCTCCCCTATTGAATGCAAATAGTCAAGCTGGGCGACCGTTTCAGAAATGGTCAGGGAAAGCTCCTTCTCATAAACTTTCGGAAAGAGGCGGCGGCACACTTCAAAAACAGTGAGCGATTCGGACTCAAGCCATGCCTTTACTTTCATTGCCCGGTCATGCTGGCGGCCAAGCCTTTCGTTTATTAACTCATTCACATTTGTAATATCATTTCCATGTCCGGAGTAAAACAGGGAGATTGGCAGCTGCCGCAGCTTTTTCAAAGACTCATTATACTGAAGCTGCGGTTTCGGCCGTTCCGTTTTGCCTGGAAGCGGCGGCTCCAGAATGGGATTAGGTGAAATATGTGCAAGCAAATGGTCTCCTCCAAGGAATACACCGTCCTTCTCCCTGAATAAGCCTATATGGCTCTGTGCATGGCCAGGCGTCTCCATCACCGTCCATTCATCCAGTCCTGCAGGCTGGCTGCCTTCTTTCAGCATGCCTGTCAGGGTACGTCTGCAGGAATAGCGCAGAGTCTTTTTCATCTTGTTAATAAAGGAAAAGTAATTTTCAGGAATACCAAATTCATTAAAAAGCTTTTTATAAAATTCATCATGGTATTTTAAGAATTCATCAGTCCGGGACAGCCACCTTTGATTAACCGGATGCCCAAACACACCGAGATTGTCAGGAAAGAAGTCAAGCAGCCCGGCATGATCGGGATGATGATGTGTGAGCACAACCTGTTCAAAATCACCGGGAGTTAAATTCAGCTCTCTAAGCTGGGATTTTAAGGCTTCCCATGCTTCATCCGTTTTTGGCCCGGCATCCACAAGAGTGAGCTTTTCCCCTTTTACTGCATATACATTGACGTCGCCGACAGGAAAAGGTGTCGGGATAACCAGTTTTGCAATTCCATCCTTCCATTTCGCCATTATGACAATCCCCCTAAAATCACTATATTTAAATATAATAAGCTGTTTCTTTGTATACTCCCGCAGTCAATCCAAGAAATACAGTCCATGCTCCCTTTAGATAAACCATCTTGTTTGACCCCTAAAGTATCAGCATTTGCCAAGCGCACAAATTACCGGAATACAATAACATAATTTAGGAATTTACATATATAAAAATAAGTGTACCGTTCTTTTCAGGAATTGTCATTATTTTCACATAATTTTTATGCATGTTTAATAATTTTTTTAAAAATACTGCTTGACAAATAAGCATGTCTTCTTGCATAATCACAATTAAAATTTGATTTTCACAAATCAAAGCTGTACTCCTGGACAGCAGAAAAATAGCGATGAATAAGATTAGTAAATGGAAAACGGCGAAAGAGAGTGAAGCTCAGCGGCTGAAAGGCTTCACCGTCCACTTGACCATTGAACCTGCCTTATGAGCTGTTAGGAAAACCTAAACGCACCCCGGCGTTATCGGGATCGAGATGCCTTTTCAAATAGCGGATGCGGCAAGCATTCTGCACCCAAAATAGAAAAGGCAATTAAGGTGGTACCGCGGAAGCAAAGTCTTTTCGTCCTTTCTGGATGGAAAGGCTTTTTTTATTTTCAGACAAACCAAGCTAACTCCAGGCACCTTGCGCTTTTCTTATAGCCGGCTGGCATATTGAAAAATTAAGGAGGAAGAACAAATGAAAAAATTAGCTGTTGTTGGGGCAGGATCAATGGCAGAAGCATTAATATCAGGAATGATTGACAGCCGGCTCATTACCGGCAGCGATATTTGGGTGACAAACAAATGCAACAGAGAAAAGCTGCAATCCATGCAAAAAGTCTATGGCGTTCAGGCCACTTATAATCTCAGCGAACTGTTCAGCGGAGCGGAAGCTGTTATTTTAGCGATGAAGCCAAAAGATGCAGCCGATGCCATCACTCTCATAAAGCCTTATTTGCAGGAAGATATGCTGATTATTTCCGTTCTAGCCGGCGTTTCCATTGAAAGCATTGAACTTTTGGCAGAAAAAGAACTTCCAGTGGTGAGAGCCATGCCAAATACATCAGCTGCCGTCGGCAAATCCGCAAGCGCCTTATCCGTTAATGAAAGAGTGACTAAAAAACAGATGGAAGCTGTAAGAGACATTTTTGACACAGTGGGGATGTCAGCGTTTGTCGAGGAAAAACAGCTTGATGCCGTAACAGGCCTGTCAGGCAGCGGACCAGCGTATATTTACTATCTTGCAGAAGCAATGGAAAAAAGCGCGGAAGAAATCGGGCTCGAAAAGGAATTGGCAAAAGAATTCATCATCCAGACACTCATCGGGGCAGCCGAAATGCTGGCCAATTCAGCAAAAGACCCTCAGCAGCTTAGAAAGGAAGTAACAAGTCCTGGAGGCACAACCGAAGCAGGTGTAAAAGTGCTTGAAGCGAACGGGGTACAGAAAGCCTTTATTGAATGCATCAAGGAAGCCACAGCCCAATCCAAGCGGCTTGGCCAAAGCTTCAGCAGCACAGTGAGAATTTAACTGACGGCATAATCTGAGAGGTTCCTTCTTTATAAGTCTGTATAGGCACTACTCTGTATACAACATAGAGCGCCTGCCTTCTTGTGGAAGGTAACAGGCCCGTTTTCCAAAGTGCATGTTCTTTTTCATTTTAACAGATGCCTGATATACTTAATATTTAGGATAGCGAAACAAGGAGGCATAGATTATGGAAACAAAGCTTTTTTCCCCTTTAACGATTAAAAGAGTCACCTTTAAAAACAGAATTGTTATGGCACCGATGTGCATGTACTCAAGCCATAATGAAGACGGCATGGTTGAAAACTGGCATCGGACCCATTATACGAGCAGGGCTGTTGGCCAGGTGGGATTAATCATCCTGGAGGCAACTGCTGTAACTCCGCAGGGCCGTATTTCTCCGCAGGATCTGGGAATATGGAGCGATGACCATATCTCTGGCCTGAAGGAATTAACCGAGCTAATGAAAGAACACGGGGCATCAGCTGGAATTCAGCTTGCACATGCCGGCAGAAAAGCGACTGTTGAAGGGGAAATTCTCGCCCCATCAGCTATTGCTTTTAATGAACAAATGAAAACACCAAAAGAAATGACAAAAGAAGAAGTTTCCGAAACTGTGGAGGCATTTAAAAAAGGTGCTGAAAGAGCAAAAAAAGCCGGCTTTGAAGTAATTGAAATTCATGCAGCACACGGCTACTTGATCAATGAGTTTCTTTCACCGCTAAGCAATAAACGAAGTGATGAGTATGGGGGATCAGCCAAAAACCGCTACCGCTTCCTCCGTGAAGTGATTGAAGCAGTTAAAACTGTTTGGGATGGCCCTTTATTTGTTAGAGTATCAGCACATGATTATCATGATGAAGGGTTAACAGCAGAGGATTATGCAGAAATGGGCAAATGGATGAAGGAGCAGGGAGTAGATCTTATTGACGTAAGTTCCGGAGCAGTAGTGCCGGCCAGAATACATAGTTACCCGGGCTACCAGGTCAAATTCTCTGAAACCATTAAAGAAGGTGCCAATATCCAGACTGGTGCAGTCGGGCTAATTACATCCGGCCTGCAGGCTGAAGAAATCCTGCAAAATGAGCGGGCAGATTTAATTTTCATTGCAAGGGAATTGCTGAGGGACCCTTATTGGCCGCGTACAGCAGCAAAAGAACTTGGCGCATCAATCGAACCGCCTAAGCAATATGAACGCGGTTGGATTTAATTTTTATATCATAAAGAAAGGGATGGTGTGATTCGCCATCCCTTTTCTTATTAAATAAGCTGCAGTGAATCAAGGAATACAATGATAATAACCAAAGGCACCACATAGCGCAGAAGGTAATACCACGCGGAAAAGATCCCATTCAGCGATTTTGAACCTTGAATCAATTCATTTCTCAGCAGGTCTTTCTTCATTTTGTATGAAACAAAAATAGATATAAGCAGCGCCCCTACCGGCATTAGTATATTACTGACAAGAAAATCAGCACTATCAAAAATGGTTTTGCCGAAAATCGAAATATCTGATAGGCTGCTGAAGGAAAGTGCCGATGGGACTCCAACGATAAAGATTGCCAAACCTGTCAGCCATGCTGCACGGCTTCTGCCTCTGCCGTTTTTACTTGTCAGGGCAGCAACCACAATTTCGAGCATTGAAAAAGCGGAAGTTAAGGTTGCAAATAGAAACAGTGCCAGGAATAAGAGCAAGAACACTCGTCCAAACAGAATCTGATCAAAAACAGATGGCAGGACAATGAACAGCAAGCCGGGACCTGCAGCCGGCTCAAAACCCAGTGAAAACACCGCCGGAAAAATAGCCAATCCAGCAAGGATTGAAATAAATAAATTCATGCCGACAACGGAAAAGGCCGGCTGCATCAGGTTTTCACTTTTGGATAAATAAGAGCTGTACGTTACCATAACCGATACCCCGACACTTAGAGAAAAAAACGATTGACCCATCGCATAAAGGACGGTTTCAGACGTTAAATTTGAAAAATCAGGCTTTAAAAAGAATAAGACGCCTTCCATGGCATTATCCAGTGTTAGAGATCGTGCAATCAAGATAATGAATAAAAGGAACAAAGCCGGCATCATTATTTTGCTGACCTGCTCGATACCCTTCTGGATGCCTTTAGCCACCACTAAAACAGTTATGAATAAAAAGATCCCTTGTGCCGCTACAACAGACACAGGGTCTGACACGGATATGCCAAATAGCTCTTCATAATTGCTGGCTCCATTCATAGAACCGGTAATCCCGTATACAATGTACTTCAGAATCCACCCGCCTATTACACTATAAAACGATAAAAGCAGAAAACAAGTAAATACGCCAAGGTAGCCGATCCAGTGCCACTTAGTTCCCGGAGCAATATCCTTATATGCTGAGATTGCCTCTTTCCCTGTGCTGCGGCCGATCACAAACTCGGCCAGCAAAAGCGGAAAACCAATTAAAAGGGAAAATAGCAGAAATAATAATATAAATGCTCCGCCTCCGCTTGTTCCTGTCACATAAGGAAGCTTCCAAATAGCTCCAAGTCCGATTGCTGAACCGGCCGATGCTAAAATAAATCCAATTTTCGATGACCATTGCTCATTTTGCTGCATGCCTGTACCTCCATAATTTTTTAATAGAAACCGGCCGGATTTCCATTTTAAGACCTTTTCCTTGAAAAACCAAAAAGCCACATTCTTCAAAAGGGACGCGAATCAGATTCACGCGGTACCACCCTTTTTGAAAGCATGTGACTTTCCACTCGAAATATAACGGATTAACCGTCTTTTCTGCTAAAGTGCAGAAAAGAAAAGCTCCAAGATGAAATTCATCTTATCTTTGTGCCAGTTCCCACCATCCACTGGCTCTCTTTAAACAGGGAGATAAGACTTAATAAAGTCTCTTCATAGCTTTTTGAATATAATATTTTAAAAGTATAAATGTGATTATAGTATGCCTGCAGGAAACCGTCAATGCCAATTTTGAAAAATTCAATTTTTCCAGACATTACTTTCGTTCCAAATCCGCCTCCATACTGCCCTATCACTATTTATTTTAATCTCGAAAACATCGGGATTGCTCATCTTCATAAGATGCTCAAAGCCTGCATTTTCATCGAAATAGCGAAGAAGCAACGTGGATAAATTACCATGGCTGACCAGTATGATGTGGTCCTCATTAGAAGCGATTAATTCTTTCAGCAGAGAAGAAGCACGTTCCATACCGGCCGAATGGGATTCCCCGCCTTCAAAAACAAGCTCAAAATCGGCAAAGCTTTGCTTAAGCTTCTCCTGCCAATCATCAAAAAGAATGGAGCTTAACACCCTTTCTCCCAAACGGCTTTCCTCAATAATATCCAGATTTCTTGACTGGGCAAGCGGCCTGATTGTTTCAATTGCCCGCACAAAAGGGCTTGAATAGATGCGTTTAATTTCCTTATCTTTAAAGAAATCAATTAGTTTTAATGCCTGTTCCCTCCCGCTTTCTGTCAATTTGGCAGAGAAAGGCTGGCCCTCCGCTTTTGCATGGCGCACGATATAGAAAGTTTTCAATTAATTCTCCTCTCCTTTATGAAGCGGTATATGAATTTCTTTAAAGTCCTCAGCAATTACGGTATTGGGGAAAATCGTCTGTGATTCCTTCACAAGCTGTCCCCAATCCTGCCGTTCATATCGTGAGCTGATATGATTCAGGCAAAGTTTACTGGCATTCGCCTCGTGCGCGACTTGGGCAGCCTGTATGGTTGTCGAATGAAAATAATCGTATGCAAGCTTTTCTTCCCCTTGTGAGAGGGTTGCCTCATGGATTAATAGATCAGCATCCGCAGCTAATTCTATTGCCGCATCGCAGAATCTGGTATCTCCCAGCACCGTAATAATTCTTCCCTTTTGAGTAGGGCCGAGAAAGTTTTTCGCTTCCAGAATTCTCCCATTCTCAAGCTCTATGTTTTCGCCATTTTTCATTTTTTTATAAATCGGGCCCGGTTTGATGCCCGCTTCAATTAACTTATCCGCGAGCAATGTTCCCGGACGGTCCTTTTCTGTTATCCGGTAGCCATATGATGGAATTCCGTGCTCCAGCAGCCGTGCTTCCACCTTAAAATCTTTTTCATCAAGCACAATCCCATCAGTAATTTCAGCTATTTTCAAAGGATATTTAAGGTGTGTGCCGCTGACAGAAAGCGAGACTTCAATATATTCTTTCAGTCCTTTTGGCCCATATAGAGTCACCTCTGTATCACCGCCCTGGAAAGAGCGGCTGGACAGCAATCCGGGCAGACCATAAATATGATCTCCATGAAGATGGGTAATGAAAATTTTTTCAATTCTTCTCGGTTTGATGCTTGTATGTAAAATTTGATGCTGGGTAGCTTCACCACAGTCAAAAAGCCATATGCTCCCTCTTTCATCCAGGAGCTTTAAAGCTATTGAAGATACATTCCTCAGTTTGGCTGGAATTCCTGCACCCGTTCCCAAGAAAAAAATGTCCATTGGTAAAATGCCTCCTCTCCGGTTATTTTGCACTATTAACAACCCTAATCATCAGATTGCCAGTTCGAATATAAACAATATACCATAGCAGCCATGGAATTCATTCTAATACAATTGGTTTTTGTTTTATTTGACAGGATAGTCCCTGGCCATTAGAAGGAAACTATGTTAAAAAGGGCAAACTTAATATTTGCGAAAACAGCTTCAAACAGATACAATTTTATACTTGTACAGACGTTTTTTTACAATGCAATATTACAGCTTTTTCTCAAGCTGCGGACGGACAATGCTGTCCAGCCATACATACAGAATTTTTGTCGAAAAGAGGTTCTAGAATCGTGAAAATAAACGAAAAACCGACCGCATTAATAATGATATTTGGAGCAACGGGAGATTTGGCAAAAAGAAAATTATTCCCTTCACTTTACCGCTTGTACAAAAAGGGCAGGCTGTCTGAACGTTTCGCGGTAGTCGGAGTTGCCAGAAGGCCGCTTTCAGACGATGAGTTTCAGGCAAGTGTAAAAACCTCTGTTGAATCAGCTATTAAAGACAGCGGAGAACTTGAAGATTTTATTTCTCATTTTTACTATCATTCACATGATGTGACAGATTCAAGTTCATATTTGGCATTAAAGAGTATGGCCGAAAAATTGGATACTCATTATTCGCTTGAAGGAAACCGCATTTTTTACCTTGCAATGGCTCCTGAATTTTTTGGCACCATTGCAGAGCATTTAAAAGCAGATGGCCTGACAGATGTGGATGGCTTTAAGCGTCTTGTCATTGAAAAGCCATTTGGACATGATTTGGAATCAGCAAAACAGCTTAATAAGCAAATCCGAAAGGCATTTTCAGAAAATGAAATTTACCGGATTGACCACTACCTAGGAAAAGAAATGGTGCAAAACATCGAAGTTATTCGTTTTGCCAATGCCATTTTCGAGCCTTTATGGAACAATCGCTACATCTCAAATATTCAGGTTACATCAAGTGAAGTATTGGGTGTAGAAGAACGTGGCCGCTATTATGAAAAGAGCGGCGCTCTTCGTGACATGGTTCAAAATCATATGCTGCAAATGGTTGCTCTGCTGGCAATGGAACCGCCAATCCGCCTGACAACGGATGAAATCAGATCTGAAAAAGTTAAGGTTTTAAGAGCCATGCGTCCGCTTGAAGGCGATCAGGTGAAAGAATACTTTGTCCGGGGCCAGTACGGAAAAGGCCAACTAAACGGAAAGGAAGTCCCAGCTTACAATGAAGAGCCGATGGTGGATGAACAATCCAATACCGAAACTTATGTAGCAGGCAAGCTGACGATTGACAATTTCCGCTGGGCAGGTGTGCCTATATACATCCGTACTGGAAAAAGAATGGCTGCTAAATCAACCAAAATTGTTATCCAGTTCAAGGATATTCCGATGAATTTATACTATCAGACAGAGCAAACGCTAAATCCGAACCTGCTGGTCATCCATATTCAGCCTGAAGAAGGCATTACGCTTTATTTGAATGCCCAAAAATCAGGCCAAAACATAGAAGCCACACCGGTAAAATTAAACTTTGCCAACAAAGGCATCGATGACATGAATACGCCTGAGGCTTACGAAAGACTGTTATACGACTGCATGCGCGGAGACGCAACAAACTTTACCCACTGGGATGAAGTTGCCCTTTCCTGGAGCTTTGTCGACAAAATTTCCGACGTGTGGGAAAACACAAAGGAAGAAAGCTTCCCTAACTATGAATCAGGCTCGATGGGTCCAAAGGAAGCAGATCAGCTGCTTGAAAAAGACGGTTTCTTCTGGTGGCCTGTAACAGACCTTGATGTTGAACAGTGTTAATTAAATCGAACCCCCCCTGCTGCGGCAGGGGGGGTTCGTGTATAAGGGTCAGCACGGGCACACAGTCTGCTATCCTGAGAGCGGCTCAAAACCTCTTCGGGCGGCTAACGGGTGTTCACAGTGTTTCAATGCAATTACAAAACAACAGCGCCGCTCGGACGCTGTTGTTTATTTTATTACTCCATCCAATTTGTATGGAAGATGCCTTCTTTGTCAGTACGCTGATAAGTATGAGCGCCAAAGTAGTCACGCTGTGCCTGAAGAAGGTTTGCAGGCAATGTTTCTGTGCGGTAGCTGTCATAATAGGACAGCGCAGCAGAGAAACATGGTACAGGGATGCCGTTCTTCACAGCTGTACTGATAATTTCACGGGTAGCATCCTGGTAGCTTTCCACGATTTCCTTGAAATACGGATCAAGAAGCAGGTTCTTTAAACCAGGCTCACGGTCATATGCTTCCTTAATTTTTTGCAGAAATTGGGCACGGATAATGCAGCCGCCACGGAAAATCATTGCGATATCGCCGTATTTCAGATCCCATCCATATTCTTCGGATGCTGCCCTCATTTGTGCAAAACCTTGTGCGTATGAGCAGATCTTGCTCATGTAAAGGGCTTTGCGAACACTTTCGATAAAGGCTTTTTTATCGCCTGTGAATTCCGCTGCAGCTGGCCCGCGAAGAACTTTGCTTGCGTTAACACGCTCTTCTTTCATGGCAGAAATGAAGCGGGCAAAAACTGATTCAGTAATGATAGGAAGCGGTACGCCGAGGTCAAGCGCACTTTGGCTTGTCCATTTGCCGGTTCCCTTTTGGCCGGCTGTGTCAAGAATGACATCTACAAGCGGCTTGCCGGTTTCATCATCTTTTTTCGTGAAGATATCAGCCGTAATTTCAATCAGATAGCTGTCAAGCTCACCTTTATTCCAATCAGCAAATACTTCATGAAGCTCTTCAGCAGTCAAACCAAGCACATTTTTCAAAAGAAAATAAGATTCGGAAATCAGCTGCATATCGCCGTATTCAATGCCGTTGTGGACCATTTTCACATAATGGCCTGCCCCATCCGGACCGATATATGTTGTGCATGCTTCGCCATTAACCTTTGCCGCGATATCCTTAAAGATCGGGGCAACAAGCTCGTAGGCTTCTTTTTGGCCTCCAGGCATAATGGAAGGCCCCTTTAAGGCGCCTTCCTCACCCCCGGATACACCAGTACCGATGAAGTGGATGCCTAGCTCGCTTAATTCCTTATTGCGGCGCTGTGTATCCACAAAGAAGGTATTTCCGCCATCAATCAGAATATCCCCTTTATCCAAAAGAGGCTTTAACTGTTCAATTGTCGCATCTGTTGGACCGCCAGCTTTAACCATAAGCATGATTTTGCGCGGTTTTTCAAGGGAATCAACAAATTCTTCAATTGTATATGTACCTTTAAAATTTCTTCCTTCCACTTCCTTAAGCATCTCATCCGTTTTTTCACGTGACCGGTTAAAAACAGATACTGAGTATCCTCTGCTTTCAATATTCATGGCAAGATTTTTGCCCATTACGGCTAAGCCGATAACACCAAACTGTGATTTCGCCATCTTTTATTACTTCCCTTCTAGCCTTTATGCGTGTAATTACTTGTTCAAAAAGAAGACCTCATTAAGAGCTTCAGAACATAATCCAATAAAAGAATCCACTTTACTTTAGCAAGATTCCTAATCTTATTCAACTTTCCTGTCTTAGTTTTGCTTATAGCCACATGAAAAACTCATGAAATATCATCATTTTCTTTTTTATTTTTCCTTCCAGACCTGCTTTGCAAAAAGTCTTTATTAAAGCTCGTGTCAGTGCCGATTTTGGGACGGGTCATCTTCATTTCCGAAAATGCACCAGCATTATCGATAATTTTGGAGCCATATTTCTTGCGCAGAAGGTCCATTGTCTGAAATAACGGCTCCTTTTCGGCATCTTTTTCGAAACTGAACAGATCCAGCTGTTTGACTGCCTGGTCGGGTTCGACAAGGTCAGCTCCTGTAATGCCAAGCAATCGTACTGCATTTCCGTTCCAATGTTTAATAAAAAGCTCTTTTGATATTTTATAAATTTCCTCGTCCTGCTGAATCGGATTTTTTAATTTACGGCTTCTGGTTATGGTTTTTCGGTCCTTATACCTGATGGTAATCCCCAGAGAGGCCGTCATTACTTTTTTCCTTTTCAGCCTGGAAGAAACCTGTGCTGCCAATTTTTCAAATACCTGAAGAAGCTCTCTTTGATTAGAAACATCTCTTGGCAGCGTGGTCGAATTTCCCACGCTTTTAAATTCAGATGCCGATTCCGGATCGACTTTCGTGAGATCATAGCCGTTGGCTTTTTGTTTCAGTCTGGGACCATTGATTCCCAGTGCTGCTTTTAATATGATTTCATCCGCTTTTGCCAATTCGCCAATTGTGGTGATTTTGAGATTTCTCAGCTTTTCTCCTGTTTTCTTCCCGACACCGTGCATTTCTTCCACCTGCATTGGCCAAAGAATATGCGGAACATCTCTTTTTCTGAGAACTGTAATCCCCATTGGCTTTTTCATGTCAGAAGCCATCTTGGCTAAAAATTTGTTGGGAGCAACCCCGATGCTGCAGGGCAAATCAAGCTGCTGAAAAATCTGCTTTTGAATCGTCTCGGCAATTTCTATTGGACTTCCAAATTCATAGCTGTCTGTAATATCCACATATCCTTCATCAATGGATACCGGCTCAACTAGAGAAGAATATTCGTGCAAGATATCAAACATTCCCATAGAAGCTGTGCGATATCTCTCAAAATTGGGCTTCATGATAATCAGCTGGGGACAAAGTTTCTTTGCCTCCCAAAGGGGCATGGTGGTTTTTACTCCGAAGCTTCTTGCTTCATAACTGCAAGTAACAATTATACCGCGCCTCTCCTCCGGGTTGCCCGCAATCGCTAAAGGCTTTCCCTTAAGCAAGGGATCATAAGCCATCTCAACAGAAGCATAAAAACTATTCATATCAACATGGAGGATAACCCTCCCGTTTTTAGGATACATTTGTTTCATGCCGGCACTTCCCTGTTAAAAATAATTCATTTCTATTTTAGCAGAAATTTTTCTTTTTTTTATTCGGAGACTTTTTGGAAAACGAAAACAGAGAATCTGTGATCCCCTGTTTTAGAATTTGCCCACTATACTATTGTATGCTGTGTTTTCATATAATCTTTTATTTCCCTTATTCCTTCCAGAGATTCCACTAGCTTTAAAGGATCGATTATGGTAATCAGCCTATTATCAATATTGGCCACACCTGTAAAATAATTGGTTTTTTGATAGGCAATTAAACCTGGCTGTTTAAGGCAGTCTGCTGGAATGTCGAGAATCTCCTTTGCCTCATTCACAAGCACTGCACATGAAAGCTCGTCTGTCTGCAGCACGATCATTCTTGCTGAGCCGCTATCAGGAAGAGTTCGGCTGTAAAGAATTTCTTCAAAATCAACAACTGGAATAAGCTCTCCCCTGACTTTAACAATTCCTCTTACATAACTCGGCATATGGGGAATCGGTGTAATGCATTCCATTTTTTCAATGGATATGACAAAAGGAATGGGCGTGGCATATTCCTCATTTCCTGCCCGGAAAACGACAGCTTTATTATTTTCAGTCATTCCATATCCTCTCCTCGAACAACTCTTATGTATAAAACTAATATACCATAGCCATTATTTTCTAACTAGTTAGGAAAATAATTGAATCCAGTAATATAAAAAAGAGAACCGCATGGGGCTCCCTTTCCTATAAATTATGATGCTACTTCTTCGATAATGGCAATAACCATTTCAGCCAGTTTATTTAATTCTTCAATAGGCATACGCTCATTGGTTGTATGAATTTCTTCGTAGCCAACAGCAAGGTTGACTGTTGGAATGCTAAAGCCGGCAATGACGTTCGCATCGCTTCCCCCTCCGCTGTGAAGGAGCTCGGAGCTGCGGCCGATTTTTGCAGCCGCTTTGCGTGCTACCTCAACGACATGGTCGCCTTCGCCAAATTTAAAGCCAGGGTACATAACCTGTACATCCACTTCAGCTTTGCCGCCCATTTCTTCAGCAGCACTTTCAAATGCTTCTTTCATTTTAGCAACTTGCTGCTCCATTTTTTCAGGAATTAATGAACGTGCTTCGGCAAGAATTTCTACGTGGTCACACACGATATTCGTTTGCTGTCCGCCTTCAAAACGCCCGATATTAGCCGTTGTTTCTTCATCAATGCGGCCCAGCGGCATTCTTGAGATCGCTTTTGCTGCCATAGTGATAGCAGAAATGCCTTTCTCCGGGGCTACACCAGCATGTGCTGTCTTCCCAAGTATAGCTGCTTTAACTTTAGCTTGTGTTGGAGCGGCAACAATAATATTTCCGACTTTGCCGTCACTGTCCAGTGCATAGCCAAATTTCGCTTTAACAAGTGAAGGATCAAGAACCTTCGCTCCGACTAAACCGGATTCTTCACCGACAGTGATAATGAACTGAATAGTTCCATGAGCGATATTCTGTTCTTTCAGGACATTTACAATTTCGAGCATAACTGCAAGGCCAGCTTTGTCGTCAGCACCCAGGATCGTTGTTCCGTCTGTTACAACATAACCGTCCTTGATGGATGGTTTAATTCCTTTTCCAGGTACAACCGTATCCATATGGGAAGTGAAATAAATCGTATCTACTCCTTCTTTAGTTCCCTGAAGAGTGCAGATGAGGTTGCCTGCACCATGGCCGGTCTGTGCAGTTGTATCGTCTTCATACACTTCAACCCCAAGATCCCTGAATTTTTTCTTTAAGACTTTTGCAATTTGAGCTTCATACTTTGTTTCTGAATCAATTTGCACCAGTTCTAGAAATTCGTTTAATAAACGTTCTTCATTAATCATTTATGTACAAACCTCCAAATATAAGCTTACTTAGCAAGTATAACTCCAAATTTTTAGCACATCAAATCAGGAATCTATTACAGCGGGATATTTCCGTGCTTTTTATGAGGCCTGCTTTCTTTTTTATTGCGCAGCATTTCAAGTGCCTGTATGATTTTGATTCTGGTTTCGCGCGGATCGATGACATCATCCACCATGCCTCGGCTTGCCGCTACATATGGATTGGCAAATTTTTCCCTGTACTCCTCGATTTTTTGTGCCCTCGTAGCCTCGGGATCTTCACTATTCTGGATTTCCCTTGCAAAAATTATATTGGCTGCACCTTGAGGACCCATTACAGCCACTTCCGCATTTGGCCAAGCAAATACAAGATCTGCACCAATCGATTTACTGTTCAGGGCAACGTAGGCTCCTCCGAATGCTTTTCTTAAAATAACAGTAAGCTTCGGCACCGTCGCTTCTGAATAGGCATAAAGAATTTTTGCACCATGCCGGATGATTCCGCCATGCTCCTGCTTAACTCCCGGGAAAAAGCCTGTAACGTCCTCAAATGTAATAAGTGGAATATTAAAGGAATCACAGAACCGGATAAATCTTGAAGCCTTATCGGAAGAATCAATATCAAGGCCTCCTGCCATTACCTTCGGCTGATTGCAGACAAGACCAACTGTCTCACCCTTGATTCTGGCCAGCCCTACAACTATATTTTTAGCAAAGTCACGCTGTACTTCCATAAAAGTATCCTTATCCACTACCTGTTCAATGACTTTTCGAACGTCATAGGGACGAAGGGCATCAAAAGGGATGACATCTGTCAAATCCGGACGGTAATCATCATCCTCATCCTGTTCAGACATGGGCGGTTTTTCCTCATTATTCTGCGGAAGGTAGCTTAGCAGCCTCCGGACCTGCTCAATAACTTCCTCTTCTGACTCGCCTCTGAAGTGTGCGTTTCCGCTGATGGTGTTATGCACTCTGGCACCACCGAGGTCCTCCGGTGAAATTTTCTCCCCTGTGACCGTTTCGATAACTTTGGGGCCAGTTATGAACATCTGGCTCGTTTTTTCCACCATGAATACAAAATCCGTGATCGCTGGAGAATAAACCGCACCGCCTGCACATGGCCCCATTATGACAGAAATCTGAGGAATGACTCCTGAATAAATGGAATTCCGGTAGAAAATATGGCCGTACCCATCAAGGGAAACAACACCTTCCTGGATTCTGGCACCGCCTGAATCATTCAAGCCTACAAAAGGAGCTCCATTTTCAGCCGCCAAATCCATTACATTGGCAATTTTTTTTGCATGCATTTCCCCAAGTGCCCCGCCAAAAACGGTAAAGTCCTGGGAGAAAAGGAAAATAGGTCTGCCGTTAACTTTTCCATAGCCTGTCACTACTCCATCGCCAGGCCCTTTTTGATTTTCCAATCCAAAATCTGTGCTGCGGTGCTCAATAAATGGATTCAGCTCGACGAACGTTCCTGGATCTACTAATAAATCGATTCGTTCACGTGCAGTCAGTTTCCCTTTTTCATGCTGTTTTTGTATACGCTCGTCCCCGCCGCCAAGTTCTACTTCCCTGCGGCGATCGTATAACTCATTAATTTTCTCATAGATGTCTGCCATGCTTTATTTCAATCCTTTCTTTTCACAGAATTCATATAATATGCCGCCTGTTGATTTCGGATGCATAAAGGCTACCTGGGCACCACCAGCACCAATCTTCGGTTCATCCTGAAGCATCCTGATGCCCTGTTCCTTCATTTGGATTATGCGTTCCTGTATGCTGTCAACTCCTAAGGCTACATGATGCAGGCCTTCGCCTCGCTTTTCTATAAACTTGGCAATTGGGCTATCTTCTCTTGTCGGCTCGAGCAGTTCAAGTTTCGTTTCTCCTGCTTTAATAAAAGCAACCTTTACTCGCTGACTCTCCACTTCCTCAATACCGAGAAATTCGAGCTTAAGCGTTTCAGTATAAAATGGAAGCGCTTCATCAATAGACCTGACAGCAATTCCAATATGGTCCACCTTCTTGATCATATGTTTCCCTCCTCATGGATGTCGGAATTTATCAATTCCCCCCCGCAGACGCGGGCATATTTTGGGTCTATTATTTAAATATTCGTTAAAAATGTCGAAAATCCTTTTAAAAATTGAGCGGTTGTTCAATTTGAAATTTCTTAGTAAAATAATAGTAAGTATTCGAACGAGGAGGCATAGAATGTCAAATAAGAAAATGACGAAAGTAATTGTTTATTTAATGATATTTGCAATGCTTGCATCTACCCTCATAATGGGTATGTCGATGTTTTTATAACAGGAACTCTGTAAATTTTTCAGCTGCTTCGGATGGCACTTCCGGGCAGCTTTTTTATGCTTTTCGTTTTATCTTACAAGTTTTAATTTTTATCTAGTAAGTTTTTTATTTTATCTAGCTTGATCTCTAATTTATCTAGCATATTTTTAAGTTTATCTTACATCTAAAACAATTTGCACTGACAGGCATCCATTTGCATTAAAAAACTGCATCCAGTCAGATGCAGCTGTTCTTCCTTTCAATTATCTATTTTATAGCGCCGTACTCTTTTCCAAGTTCATCAAAGTTTTTGGTGGAGGTGACTACTAAAATTTTTGTTCCAATTGGCACGGATTCATATAACGACTCGACTGCTTCATTCTGCAATCTAATACAACCATTGGAGACGTATCTCCCGATGGACGAAGGATCGTTCGTACCGTGAATGCCATAGATTCTTCCATCTGTTTCCTTTGCGTCAAACCCCATCCATCTTGTCCCGAGTGGATTAAGGGGGTCACCGCCTTTTATGTCCTTTTTCCTGTAGTAAGGATCGGCTGCCTTAACAGTAACAGTGAACAGCCCTTCAGGTGTAAGATCATCCGTTTTCCCGGTTGCAGCTGTGATTACATTCTGTACTTTATGATCCTGTATAAACGCAACTTCATTTGTCCGTTTATTGACAATTAAAAATGGATCTCCAGGCAGCGGATTGGTTCCCAAAGGCCAAATTGGGGAAAACGATAAAAACATGACGGCTGCTGCAGCAAACTTCAGCATGATAATTCACGCTCCAATTCCTTTTCCTTAGTTTGCTTCTGCATTCAGGCTTTGATTCATTTCCCTATCCTTTAACCCTTTAAAAGAGCTTTTTATAATTAAATACTGTTCCATTTCTTTTACAAAGTGAAGCAGCGCAGCACGTGCCTCAAATTCCTCTCTTGTCTTGGGGAGCTCCATATTTTCAAAAGATACTCTCATTCGGTATAATTTCTCCAGGAATTGTATGGCCGTATTGCCTGGATGAATATGCTCTGATAACTCCTCAATAAAATCAGCAATCATCTCCCCCTGTTCAACAGGCAGTGCAATGGAAGTTACAATCGGAAGGACACGCTCAATAATTTCGAATTGTTTTTCCCTCATTTTGAAATAGTGATAATATAAATTTTCATTTCTGCGGAAATGGTTCTCCACATCTCTGAAGGCCAATGCTTTTGCCTCATCGATCAATTCCATTGTTTCAGTAATTTCTCTGCCGTCCCAGCTGCTTTCATGGGTTCGCAAATACTTGACGATCTCGTCAAAAATAATCTTAAAGTTTTCTTCTATCTCGAGCCTATATTCCTTAAGCTTCGATTCCAGGCTAGGCATATACAGGTTCGCGATGAGCGCCACACCGATTCCGACAATGATAATTCCCAGCTCATTCAGCAGGAGTTCCCTGGAAACTTCCCCTGCAGAATAAATATGCAAAATAATAACGGAACTGGTTACAATCCCATCACTTGCCTTCACCATGACAGCTGCCGGAATAAAAAACAGAAGCAGAAGTCCAATTACAAGCGGATGGTAGGCAATCCCCTCAAAAAACAAAGAAGAAAATGCCATTGCCATTAAGCAGGCAAAAAATCGGTCCCATGAAGCACGGAGTGATTTTTTCTTTGTTACTTTTATGCATAATATAGTCAGGATGCCTGCAGAAACAAAATTATCAAGCTGCAGCATCTGTGCAATCATGATGCTGATGGAAGTTCCTACAGCAGTCTTAATCGTCCGGTAGCCAATTCTGTACTTCATTTAGTCAAACTCCTATATTCATTTGCCCTCATCTAAATATAAAGAAGGCTGTTAGTTTTTAGAAAGTGAAAGAGAAGATGATCCTATTGACCATCTTCTCTCATAGCATATATTGATTATAGCATTTTTTGCAAGAAATCCCTTGCACGTTCACTCTTAGGATTTGAAAAAAATTCTTCAGGTGGAGAATCCTCTACAAGCACACCGCCATCGAGGAAAAGCACCCTGTCTGCCACTTCACGGGCAAATCCCATTTCGTGGGTGACAATCGCCATGGTCATACCTGTGTGGGCTAAATTCTTCATGACGTCCAGCACTTCTTTCACCATTTCAGGATCAAGCGCGGACGTAGGTTCATCAAACAGCATGACATCAGGCTCCATAGCAAGAGCTCTGGCAATAGCAACCCTTTGCTTCTGTCCCCCGGATAAACGATTTGGATATTCATGTGCTTTTGCAGATAACCCTACCTTCTCCAAAAGCTCTAGCCCTGTTTTCTCAGCATCCGATTTTGAAAGTCCCTTAACCTTCATCGGTGCATATGTCAGGTTTTGCAGGACCGTTTTATGTGGAAATAAATGAAAATGCTGAAAAACCATTCCCACATTTTGGCGCACTTTCATAATGTTCGTGCTCTTATCCGTAATGTCCTTTCCATTAATCATGATCCGGCCATCTGTAGGTACCTCCAAAAGATTGATGCAGCGCAGGAATGTTGACTTGCCAGAGCCGGATGGACCAATAATAGCTACTACTTCGCCATTTTGAATGCTGGTAGATATTCCTTTAAGAACTTCCAGTTTACCGAAATGTTTATGCAAATTATCCACTTTAATCACTGCGTCTCATTCTCCTTTCAATCCCTTTTCCAAGCACAGTCAGAATCATTACCATAATGTAATAGATCAGCCCGGCAATCAGAATAGGTTCGAAATAGGAAAACTTCTCGCCCCCAACGATGTAAGCCCGGCGCATCACGTCTGTTACACCAATAACCGTTACGATTGCAGACTCTTTTGTGAGGGTAATGAATTCGTTCATCAAAGCAGGCAAAATGTTTTTCATCGCCTGTGGAAGAATGATATCCATCATCGCTGGCCTATATGGAACGCCTAGTGCCATCGCCGCTTCACTTTGGCCTTTATCCACTGCCAGTATGCCCGCCCGGATGATCTCCGAAATATATGCAGCCGAATTAAGCCCAAAAGACAAGACGGCAGCTGTGGAAGGATCAATTTTATACCCGATCAGCTGGGGTGATCCATAATAAATCAGCATTAACTGAAGGACAAGAGGTGTTCCTCTAAAAACGGATGTATAGGCATCTGCAATCCACCCAAGAAATTTAAATCTGCTAATTTTAAAGAATGATAGAATAATTCCTAATACAAAACCCAATATTCCTGCCATAGAAACTATTTGAAGTGTAACTCCAATACCTTTTAGTATATATGGAAGGGAGGGAATGAACTGCTGAAAATCCAAATTCACTATCTTTCCATCCTCTCTATAAGTAGTTTATCGCTGTCTAACGGGCAGTAAGACCCCACTTCAAGACTCAGAGGAATCAAAGGAGGACAAGTGGGAGGCCAAACTCCCCGTAAAGGCCCAATTGGTTCAACTAACAATCAGTGGGATAAAACCCTCACTGATTGAAGTTTCACTTTATATGTTTCCGAGAAGAATAAAGCGTCCAAAGGAAGATATGCCTTGGACGCCAATTCCCAGCGAATTATTTGTTATCAAACCATTTTACGATAAGTTCTTCCAATTCACCGTTTTCTTTCATCTTCAAAAGCTCTGCATTAAATTTTTCAGTTAACTCGCTTCCTTTAGGAAAAGCAATGGCAGAACCTGCTTCCGCTTCAGCTTCTTCGATTGTAAAACCGGCAAGATCTTCATTCTTTTCAAAATATCCTTTTGCAACAGTGTCTTCAATCATGGCAGCATCAAATCGGCCTGCCATAATTTCCTGAACCAATTCAGGGATGCGGTTGCGGTTTTCCACAGTCATATCAACTGTCTCACCAATTTCTTCTGCTTTATCTGCCTGAATGGAGGCAAGCTGAACACCTAAAGTTTTCCCGTTCAAATCTTCCAATGACTCAATTCCGCTGCCTTTTTTAGAAATAATCATGTGGCTTGCTGTATAATATACATCACTGAAATCAACGTTTTGTTTGCGCTCTTCAGTAGGTGTCATACCAGCTAGAACAAAATCGACCTGGCTTGTCTCTAATGCAGGAACCAATCCGTTAAAGTCCATATCCTTCACTTGGACTTCATATCCCAATTTTTCGGCGATTGCTTTGGCCAAATCCACATCAAAGCCGATGATTTCTTCCCCTTTTGCGGAATCTACATATTCAAATGGCGGATAATCCGCTGATGTACCCATTGTTAATACTTTTTTATCTGATTTTTCTCCTGAGCCATTTCCAGAGCTGGCTTCTTCACTTGTACCGCATGCAGCTAATAAGCCAACTAAAAGCATGCTTAAAGCAATCATGATGACTTTTTTCATTTTAGTTTCCCCCTATAAAATATGAATTATATCTGCATAACTATTAATAAATATTCACTAAAATGAATTTTAACAGATTTTTATATTTATGCAATAAGATTTTTAAATATTTATTAGAAGTTTAATTATTCAGATAAATAGACACAAAAAAAAGCCCCAAAATTTGGGGCTTTGCCGTTTTTTAAAGCTCTTCGCAATATTTCTCGAATGCATCCTGCAGCTTTTGGACTACTGCCATTGGCTCATGTCCTTCAATTTCATGGCGCTCGATCATCGTGCATAATTCCCCGTCTTTAAGCAGGGCAAAAGATGGGGATGATGGCGGATAACCGGTAAAATATGATCTCGCTTTTTCCGTGGCTTCCTTGTCCTGGCCGGCAAACACGGTTACCAGATGATCTGGGCGTTTATCAAAATGGAGGGAATGCATGGCTGCAGGACGGGCAATACCGCCTGCACACCCGCAGACAGAGTTTACCATTACAAGTGTTGTGCCTTTTTTAATAAGGGCCTCATCTACTTCCTCTGGTATCGTTAATTCTGTATAGCCAGCATGCACGATTTCCTGGCGTGCCTGCCTTACAACATCATTCATAAATAAATTGAAATCCATATTCATAGATCATCGCTCCTCTGCTGAGTAATCTTTTTCACTATATACATAATACCAATACAAGAACAAAATTTACAGTCAAGTCAATTTCTTGAATAAAAAAGTTTAGCTTGCGGGTTATGGGGGAAAGATAAAACTACAGCTAGATCCATACCCCTAAACTCCCTAGATTCGCCAGTGCCCGCAAGGCACTGGCCATTTTTTTGTTTTTAGGAAAAGCTGCCCCAGTGAAGGGCAGCTTCATTTCGAATAGATATTAAACAATTCTTCAACTGCAGCTGTAACCGTCCTGTTTCCTGCGATGACCTCGTTTTCGATTTTCGGAAGGAGCGGTTTTATTGCAGGATGATAAAAAAAGCTGAATTGAAGCTGATCCAGGATCATGGAATGAATCCATTGTTTTGTCTGGAGTCTTCTTCTTTCCTCAAACACATCTGCAGCCTTTGCAGTATCTTCAAACGTTCTGATCACTTTCCATATCTCAGGGATGCCTTCATTTAAAACAGATGAGCAGGTATAGGCTTTGGTTTGCCATCCCTTAGTGGCAGGCTGAAGGAAGTGAAGAATACGGTTGTACTCTGCTTTTGTTTTCTCGGCCAATTTTTTATTGCTTCCATCGGCTTTATTGACAATTACCGCATCAGCCAGTTCCATAATGCCTTTTTTCATTCCCTGCAATTCATCGCCTGCCCCTGTCAGGGTTAAAAGCATAAAAAAGTCTACCATATCCCTGACAATGACTTCACTTTGTCCCACACCTACTGTTTCAACCAGAATAACATCAAAGCCTGCCGCTTCACACAGCAGCATGGTTTCTCTTGTTTTCCTGTGGACTCCCCCCAGTTTACCCGCAGAAGGAGATGGTCTTATGAATGCTCGAGGATTTCTGGAAAGCTGCTCCATTCTTGTTTTATCGCCAAGGATGCTGCCTCCGCTTATGCTGGAGCTTGGATCAACCGCAAGCACCGCTACTTTTAATCCTAAGTCACATAAGTATGTCCCAAAAGACTCAATGAACGTGCTCTTGCCTGCTCCCGGCACACCAGTTATCCCGACCCTAAGCGATCGTCCTGATTGGGGCAAAAGCATGTGCAGGAGTTCCTGTGCGTGGCGAAAATGTTGTTCTGCGTTGCTTTCAATCAGAGTTATGGCTCTGGCAAGCACACTCCTGCTGCCATTCAAAATGCCTTCTTCAAGAACGTTAAGATCAGGCAGCGAGCCAGATTTTTTTTGAAACCTGCCTTTTTTCTCTAATTTCAGCCCATTATCACCTGTATTCACACCCGCGCGCACGATGCTTGTAAAGTTATCTGACTTTTCTTCATCAAACCATTCCGGTTTCTTGTCCTCAGCCATTTACTGGGTCACTTCCTCATACCCGAGACGGCTGTAGATTTCCCTGATGACTTTTTGGGCAGCCACTGGAATGACGGTGCCCGGTCCAAAAATGGCAGATGCTCCATGCTCGTATAAATAATGATAATCCTGTGCAGGAATAACCCCGCCAATTACGACAATAATATCTTCCCTGTCCAATTTCTTCAGTTCTGCAACAAGCTGCGGCAGAAGGGTCTTATGGCCGGCAGCAAGTGAGCTGATTCCAATGACATGAACGTCATTTTCCACAGCCTGCATGGCTGTTTCCTCCGGGGTCTGGAAAAGAGGGCCAATGTCCACATCAAAACCAAGATCGGCAAATGCGGTTGAAATGACTTTTGCTCCCCTGTCATGTCCATCCTGCCCCATTTTGGCAATCAGGATCCGCGGTCTCCTTCCTTCATTTTCAAGAAATTCATCTGTCATTTGCTTTACTTCTGTAATTTCTTCTTCATTAGAAAAAGCAGAACTGTATACGCCGCTGATTGAACGGATAATCGCTTTATGGCGATTGGCCACTTTTTCAATCGCTTCAGAAATTTCGCCTAGAGTGGCCCGAACCCTCGCTGCATTTACTGCAAGTTCAAGAAGATTGCCTTCCCCTGTATCTGCAGCTCTTGTAATAGACGCCAAGGCTTCCGCAACTTTCTCATTGTCGCGGGAATCCTTTAACTGCTCCAGCTTTTCGATTTGCTTTAAACGGACAGCTGTGTTATCAATGTCCAGGATGTCAATCGGCTCTTCTTTTTCCAGCCGGTATTTATTCACACCAATAATGGTTTCTTTTCCGGAATCAATTTGTGCCTGCCGTCTGGCTGCCGCTTCTTCGATTCTCATTTTTGGCAATCCAGTCTCGATCGCCTTGGCCATTCCGCCGAGATTTTCGATTTCCTCAATGTGCTCCCATGCGCGCTTAATTAACTGATCTGTTAAAGCTTCTACATAATAAGAGCCGCCCCATGGATCAATTACATTTGTGATCCCTGTCTCTTCCTGAAGGTACAGCTGCGTGTTTCTCGCTATACGGGCAGAAAAATCAGTCGGCAATGCAATGGCTTCATCAAGCGCATTAGTATGAAGGGATTGCGTATGGCCCATTGCAGCTGCATGCGCCTCAATGAGAGTCCTTGTTACATTATTAAACGGATCCTGCTCTGTTAAGCTCCAGCCCGAAGTTTGGGAATGCGTTCTGAGCGCCATTGATTTTGGATTACCCGGCTCAAAGGTTTTCATCATTTTTGCCCAAATGTAGCGGGCTGCCCGCATTTTTGCCACTTCCATAAAGTAGTTCATGCCGATGGCCCAGAAAAACGAGAGCCTTGGTGCAAAGGAATCGATATCAATTCCAGCTTTGAGTCCGGTTCTTACATATTCGAGACCATCTGCCAGCGTATAGGCAAGTTCAATATCAGCAGGAGCCCCAGCTTCCTGCATATGATAGCCAGAAATGCTGATGCTATTGAACTTAGGCATGTACTTTGATGTATATTCAAATATATCTGCAATGATCTTCATGGACATTTCCGGAGGATATATATATGTGTTCCGCACCATGTATTCTTTTAAAATATCATTCTGGATTGTTCCTGAAAGTTTTTCCTGGCTGACACCCTGCTCTTCCGCTGTAACGATATAAAAAGCCAGGACAGGCAAAACCGCTCCATTCATCGTCATGGATACAGACATTTGATCTAACGGTATCCCATCAAATAGCGTCTTCATATCCAAAATAGAATCAATTGCCACGCCTGCTTTCCCGACATCTCCTACGACTCTTGGATGATCTGAATCATAGCCTCGGTGGGTAGCCAGATCAAAAGCGACTGATAGCCCCTTTTGACCCATTGCAAGATTGCGGCGGTAAAAAGCATTACTTTCCTCTGCAGTAGAAAAACCTGCATACTGCCGGACAGTCCATGGCCTATTCACATACATGGTTGAATAAGGCCCCCTAGTATACGGGGGAAGTCCAGGCTTATCGTTTAGGTGCTCCATGTCCTTAAGATCTTTATTTGTGTACAGCGGCTTTACATGTATTTGCTCATTTGTTTCAAAGAGAAGATTATCAATGGATGAATCGATTTCTTCCTCTGCTTTTCTTCTCCAGTCATCTTTTACTGCCTGTTTTGATGCAAAAATATCTATGCTTTTAAAATCAGGTTTATTGGCCATTGCTTGCCACCTCCATCTCGTTCAGCAGGTTTAAGAGAGTTTCATAGCAATTGCTTTTTACATGAATGTATCCGCTGATGCCGGCATTCTTATACTCATCCTTTTTCCTCTCTTCAGGAAGGCCAGCTAAATAGAATACTGCCGATGGGTCAGCCTCTTTCAAGTGTTTAATTAAAGGGGCAGCCATGCTTTCGTATTGGTCATTTGATCCGCAAATAAAATAATGCCTGCAATTTAATTTTTGCATAAATGCTTCAGCATCTTCTTGATTAACTACAGAACCGCTTCGTACAGCATCAATCCCTCCAGGAGCCAGGAATCCTGCAATAAAATCAGCACGCGCCTTATGATCTTTCAATGCCCCCAGGCAGATTAGACCTGCTGCAGGACGAATGTCTTTTTCTTTTAATCTTTCAGACATTCTCCTCAAACCTTCGAAGGACTCAGAAAGCCGAACCTGAGGGATATGCTTGATAACGCACCTGCTGTTTTGGATGGTTTCCATCTCCGTTTGAAGCGGTTTATCATCAAGATTGGCATATATATTCGTTCCGATAATACTTTGTTTTCTTGTATGAACATCTTTTTTCTTCTTTTCAAGCACCTGAGAAATCTGATCCTGAATCCATCCTGTTAGAAGGGCATCCGCCATTCCTCCGCGATCTTCTATCTCAAGGAAAAGTTCCCATGCTTTATCAATCAGTTCATTCGTCAGATGCTCAACATACCAGGAACCGCCTGCCGGATCAGAGACCTTCAATAAATGCGCCTCTTCCCTTAAAATGAGGTGAGTATTGCGGGCAATTCGTTCTGAAAAAGGAGATTGGACTCTTTCCGGGTCATTATATGGACTGACATGCAGGTATTGAACTCCTCCTAAAACTGCTGCGAACGCTTCATTCCCAGCTCTCAGCATATTCACATAGGAATCATAGGCTGACTTTGTAAAGAAGGACGTCTCTGATGCAATGACCATTTTTTTACTGTCACCCTCAGCTCCGAATGCTTCTGCCACTTTGCCCCATAATACCCTTGCAGCACGCAGCTTGGCAATTTCCATAAAGAAGTTTGAGCCAACAGCAAACTTAAAAACCATTTTGGATAATATTTTTTCGATGCTTTTGCCCTTATCAAGAAGGTATTGCAGGTGATTTACTCCTGCTGCAAGAGCAAATGCAAGTTCCTGGACAGCATTTGAGCCGCCATTATGGTAGACCGCTGAATTCACCATGATTGTTTTCAGGTTGGGCAGATTTTCAGCTGCCATACTCATCGTTTCATTCAAATTTTCGTACAATTCATCGATTGAGCGATCGTTCAATTTATCTGCAGCAGCAATCGCAAGCGGGTCGGCGGCAATATATCCGGAGACTTTTTCTACTGTCCCAAGTCCAGCTATTAATAAGTGCTGATTTCGGCCGGCATCCACACTAAAAGGGTATTTTTCATAAAGTTCGCCAACTGCCAGGCTTATCTTCTCTGGATTTTTTAACTGTTCGGGCTCGAAAGCAAGCGCTGTCTGCCCTTTCTTTATGGCAGCAAGAAGTTTATCTGCCAGCTCTTCGGAAGAGGAAGCACTAATTTTTTGTGCAACTTTCCATTCTTCTGACAGGTATCCGGCTGCATTAGAACCTCTTCTAAAATCTTCTGCACCTGGATACTGCGATACCCCCCCTGTTTTTTGATCCTCTTTAGAATAAAGCGGTTTCAAATTTATGTTTTCATATGTATTGAGTGATAAAGATTCTATGGATTTTCCTTTAAGAGCTTTTTCCGCACTTTGTTCCCAATCTTCATTTGTCTGATGCGGGAATTTTTCTTCGATCATTTTCTTTAATGACATAATTTGCTGTCATTATAGCTGACAGCTTTCCCTCCCCTCATACGGCAGCGGACCCGTTTCTTATAAAAAGAAACAATGCCGCTAGAAAATTTTAATAAAATTCTAAATTCTCCATGTATCTATTTTAGTATACAAAAGGGAAACAAGCAATGAACATCAGATTTTTTAGTTTTTCAATAAGAAAACGCTGCCCCGAAGAAGGGCAGCGGCATTAGTTTATTAATAAATAGTTGTATTTTCTTTAGATGTATTCTCAAGAATTTCTTTCACGCGCTGCAGGAAGCGGCCGCAAACCAGACCGTCAAGCACACGGTGATCGAGCGACATACAAAGGTTAACCATATCACGTACAGCAATCATGCCATTGTTCATAACAACAGGACGCTTCACAATGGATTCAACCTGAAGAATCGCAGCCTGCGGATAATTGATAATGCCCATTGACTGGACAGAACCAAACGAACCTGTGTTATTGACAGTAAATGTACCTCCCTGCATTTCAGCAGAAGTCAGTTTACCTGTACGCACCTTTAATGCAAGATCATTGATCTCACGGGCAATGCCTTTAATTGTTTTTTCATCCGCCGCTTTGATGACCGGAACGAATAAAGCATCATCAGTAGCAACTGCAATTGAGATGTTGATATCCTTCTTCTGGATAATCTTGTCTCCAGCCCACATGGAATTAATCTGCGGGAATTCTTTAAGAGCCTGTGCAACAGCTTTTACGAAGAAAGCAAAGAATGTAAGGTTGAAGCCTTCTTTTTTCTTAAACTCACCTTTAATGCTGTTGCGGTATTCAACAAGATTAGTAACATCCACTTCCATCATTGTCCAGGCATGAGGTGCTTCATGTTTACTGCGAAGCATATTGGCAGCAATCGCCTTACGCACTCCGGTGACAGGGATTTCAACATCTCCTGGCAATACCGGGACATTAGGGGCAGGCGCCGCTTGTTTAGGTGCTGCAGGCTGTGAAGGTGCTGGCGCTTCTGTCTTTTCCGGTGCTGGTGCCGGCGCAGACGCCGCTGCAGCTGCTGCTGTCGGAATATCTCCTGACTCAATGATTTTCATAAGATCTTTACGGGTGATGCGTCCCCCGCCGCCTGTACCTGTCACCTGATTTAAGTCAATGCCATGCTCTTGAGAAAGCTTTAAAACTGCAGGTGAATAACGGACTCCATTTGGAGCCTCTGATTTAGCAGGTGCTGCTGCGGAAGGTGCCGCTGCTGCTGGTGCAGAAGGTGCTTTTTCCTCCGTTTTAGGCTCAGATGGAGCTGCCGGAGCTGCTTCTCCGCCGCCTTCTGTTTCGATTGTCAGGATAACCTGGCCAACTTCATAAGTTTCCCCTTCTTCTGCAATCAATTCTTTGATTACACCAGTGAACGAGGATGGTACCTCAGCATTAACTTTGTCAGTCATTACTTCAGCAAGCGGGTCATATTTATTTACTTTATCTCCAACGGAAACCAGCCATTTGCTGATTGTCCCTTCTGTAACACTTTCCCCAAGCTGGGGCATTTTAATTTGCTCAATAGCCATTGGGTAACCTCCTTCTAGCTGCCCGCACGGGTGCGGGGTACAGCAGTAAGTACAGCTGATCCGGCATTAGTGGCAAACCGGAAAAGCTGCGCTATCTGCATTTTCCTTTTTCTTAATTAAAGTGTCAGTAATTAAAATTCAGCCAATTCAAGCATTGCCTTTTCGACTTTATCCGGATTAACCATAAAGTATTTTTCCATTGTCGGTGCATATGGCATAGCTGGAACATCAGGACCAGCAAGACGTTTGATAGGTGCATCAAGCTCAAACAGGCAATGTTCAGCAATAATGGCAGATACTTCGCCCATGATGCTGCCTTCTTTATTATCTTCAGTCAGAAGAAGCACTTTTCCTGTTTTTGAAGCAGCTTCAATAATCGCTTCTTTATCAAGTGGATAAACAGTTCTCAAATCAAGGATATGTGCCGAAATGCCGTCTTTCGCAAGTCTCTCAGCAGCCTGAAGAGCGAAATGAACGCATAGGCCATAAGTGATGACAGTGATATCTTCACCCTCGCGCTTTACATCCGCTTTTCCTATTGGCAGTACATAATCATCATCAGGAACCTCACCTTTAATCAGGCGATATGCACGCTTATGTTCAAAAAACAGTACAGGATCCTCATCACGGATTGCCGCTTTCAATAATCCCTTAACATCATAAGGTGTAGAAGGCATAACAATTTTTAATCCCGGCTGATTCGCAAAGACTGCTTCAACAGATTGGGAGTGATATAAAGCTCCATGAACACCGCCGCCATATGGTGCACGGACAACAATCGGACAGCTCCAATCATTGTTGGAACGGTAGCGGATGCGTGCTGCTTCTGAAATAATCTGGTTAACAGCCGGCATAATAAAGTCGGCAAATTGCATTTCAGCAATCGGTCGCATTCCATACATAGCCGCACCAATTCCTACCCCTGCAATTGCTGATTCAGCAAGAGGAGTATCAATTACCCGGTCTTCGCCAAATTTTTCATATAGTCCTTGTGTTGCTTTAAATACGCCGCCTTTTAAACCTACGTCTTCACCTAAAACAAATACCTTTGGATCTCTTTCCATTTCCTCGCGGATTGCCATTGTTACCGCATCGATATAAGAAATTACAGCCATATTCTCTCCCCCTTACTGTTCAGCATAAACATACTTTAAAGCAGATTCTGCTTCTGCATATGGAGCGTTTTCAGCATAATCAGTTGCTTCGTTAACCAGTTTCATAACCCGATCATTAATTTCCTTTTCAAGAGCATCATCCATTACGCCATTTTCTTTCAAATATGCGCCAAAAGTGATTATTGGATCTTTTGTTTTGGCTTCAGCTACTTCATCAGGAGCACGATAGCTTCGGTCATCATCATCAGATGAATGCGGGGTCAATCGGTATGAAATGGTTTCAACCAATGTTGGCCCTTCTCCGCGGCGCCCTCTGTCTGCTGCTTCTTTTACAGCTTTATAAACTTCAAGCGGATCGTTTCCATCAACTGTTATACCCGGCATGCCATACCCGATTGCTCTGTCAGAAACGTTTTCGCAAGCAAGCTGCTTTTCAATCGGAACAGAGATTGCATATTTATTATTTTCACACATAAAGATTACAGGAAGCTTATGAACTCCGGCAAAGTTTGCACCTTCATGGAAATCGCCCTGGTTTGAAGATCCTTCACCAAAGGTTACAAAAGTAACGAGGTCTTTCCCTTCCAGCTTTCCAGCGAGAGCAACCCCAACAGCATGTGGCACCTGTGTAGTAACAGGAGAAGATCCTGTAACGATACGGTTCTTCTTTTGGCCGAAATGTCCAGGCATTTGGCGTCCGCCTGAGTTTGGATCTTCAGCCTTAGCAAACCCGGACAGCATTAATTCCTTTGCAGTCATCCCGAATGTAAGAACTACACCCATGTCACGATAGTACGGAAGGACATAATCCTTTTCGCGGTCAAGTGCAAATGCGGCACCAACCTGCGCAGCTTCCTGCCCCTGACATGAAATAACGAACGGAATTTTTCCAGCGCGGTTCAGCAGCCACATGCGCTCATCAAGACGGCGGGCTAATAGCATCGTTTCATAAATCTCAAGAACTTTCTCATCACTTAAACCTAAATCTTTATGACGGTTTTCAGCCATTTATACAACCTCCTAAGCTAATATGTACTTGCCCGGCCTCATAAAGGAAGCCTGGGCATTTATTATTGAATAAGTGAACCATTATCCGTGAATTGCTTTCCCATCAACGGCAAGAGCAGCTTCACCGATTGCTTCTGATAAAGTTGGATGAGGGTGGATGGTATGTGCCACTTCCCATGGTGTAGCATCCAGAACCCGTGCTAATCCTGCTTCAGAAATCATATCTGTTACATGCGGGCCAATCATATGGACACCGAGGATGTCATCGGTATCTTTATCTGCTACAATTTTGACAAAGCCATCGGATTCACCAAAAACAAGTGCCTTTCCGATTGCCCGGAATGAGAATTTGCCAGTTTTGACATTATGGCCTTTTTCTTTTGCTTCATCCTCTGTTAAACCTACGCTTGCAGCTTCAGGTGCACTGTAAATGCATTTTGAAACCAGGCTGTAATCAATTGGAGAAGGATTCTGCCCGGCAATGTGCTCAACGGCAACAATACCTTCGTGAGAAGCAACATGAGCCAGCTGAAGCCCGCCAATGACGTCACCAATCGCATAGATATGGGATTCCTTTGTCTGGAAGTATTCATTTGCTGCAATAAAGCCTTTTTCAATCTGAATGTCTGTGTTTTCAAGGCCTATGCCTTCTGTATTTGCCTGACGCCCAACAGAAACAAGCAATTTTTCAGCGGAGAATTCCTGCTGAGATCCCTTCACTTCAGCTGAAATAGTAACTCCTTCGCCTTTTTGAAGAGTTTCAGGAAGGACTTTTGCACCTGTTACAATCTTGACGCCCTTCTTCTTCATAAGGCGCTGCATCTCTTTTGATATTTCTTTATCTTCTGTAGGAATAATGCGGTCAGCATATTCAATTACTGTTACATCAGCACCAAAATCGGATAGCATTGATGCCCATTCAATTCCAATTACACCGCCACCTACAATAATAATGGAATTTGGAACCTCTTCCAAAGCTAGAGCCTCATCTGAAGTCATAACAAGTTGTCCATCAATGTCCAATCCTGGCAGTGTGCGAGGGCGTGATCCTGTCGCTACGATAACATTTTTAGGGATCAGCATTTCGTTCTCATCCCCATTGTTCATTTCCACAGAGATTGTCCCTGGCATAGGAGAAAAAATGGATGGTCCAAGAATACGTCCTGTCCCTTCAAAAACATCAATCTTGCCTTGCTTCATCAAGTGCTGAACCCCTTTATGAAGCTGGTCAACGATTTTATTTTTTCTTTCCTGCACTTTGCCGAAGTTGATGGATACGTCACTGGTTACCACGCCAAAATCTTCACTGTGCTTTGCTGTTGCAAATACTTCAGCACTTCTTAATAACGCTTTGCTTGGTATGCAGCCTTTGTGAAGGCAAGTGCCTCCAAGCTTTCCTTTTTCAACGATTGCCGTTTTCAATCCAAGTTGTGAAGCACGGATGGCAGCTACATAACCGCCTGTGCCTCCGCCTAAGATCACCAAATCATATTCCTGTGCCAAGTTGCTTCCCCCTTCTATTTCAATGCTGCTTTGCTTGCTGTTTTTCCTGGATATTCTTTTTCAGTTTCTTCACCGCGTAGAACGCGTTGAGCACCTTCCGCCAGTGCCTGCAATTCGTTTTCACCCGGCTGCACCATAACATCTGCAATCCAGTTAATCCGCTCACTGATTTCTTTTACAAAGTCCTTGCCATAGGCAAGACCGCCAGTAAGGATAATGGCATCGACCTTTCCGCCAAGCACTGCACTGGCAGATCCAATCTCCTTTGCTACCTGATAGGCCATTGCGGAGTAGACAAGCTTTGCATTCTCATCTCCGTTTTCGATCATCTTTTCAACTTTTACTGCATCATTTGTTCCCAGATAACCAACGAGACCGCCTTGCCCAACAAGCTTCTTCATCACTTCTTCACGATAAAAGCTGCCGGAGTAGCAAAGTGCCACCAAATCACCAGCAGGCACAGTCCCTGCCCTTTCCGGACTGAAAGGCCCGTCCCCATGAAGTCCGTTATTAACATCCACTACTCTGCCTTTTTTATGAGCGCCTACAGTAATACCTCCGCCCATATGCGTAACGATCAGGTTAAGCTCCTCGTACTTTTTGCCAAGTTCTTTGGCCACTCTCCGGGCAACAGCTTTCTGATTCAAGGCATGGAAAATACTTTTTCTTTCTATCATTGAAAAACCAGAAACACGGGCAATTGGAGCCAATTCATCAACTACAACCGGATCGACAATAAATGAAGGAATATTTAAACCCAAAGCAATCTCATATGCCAGGATTCCGCCAAGGTTAGAAGCATGCTGACCAGCAAAACCGGCCCGAAGATCCTCAAGCATTGCATCATTAACTGAATATGTGCCTCCTTCAATCGGTCGCAGCAAACCGCCGCGGCCGCACACTGCACTTAATTTGGAGATATTGATTCCTTCATGATCGAGTGTTTCAAGAATGGTCTGCTTGCGGAATTCATATTGATCGATAATACTTTCATAAGAGTTAATGACATCTGCATCATGGCGCAATGTCTTCTCCAGGACAGAGATCTCATTATCGAAAACTCCAATCTTAGTTGAAGTGGATCCCGGATTGATGACGAGAATTCGATGTTCTTGTTCTAGCACGTTTAAACCTCCATATAGAGCGGAAATCTCCCTTGTAAAAGCATACTCTTACTCAGGTACTATTACTGCCGCTGTATTTTTTCTACTCTGTTATTAAAGGCAAAGACGCTGAATTTTCCATTCAGCGCTTTGCATTTCAGGAAAGATGGGACTTCATTTGCGTCTTTTTCCCTAAAACTTATCTGCGGCTTAGAATATGATGTCCGTTTTGGAGAAATTGTCCGCGTGAATTACGCATTCTTTCAATTCTTTCCTCCACCATGCGGTCAGCCGCTTTATATGTCGGAATTCCATCCCTTTTAGCAATATCAATAACCTTTTCAATATTATTGTATACAGTTTCGACTTTTTTCATAGCACGTTCGCGGTTGTATCCGTACAGCTCATCTGCAACATTAATAACTCCGCCTGCATTAATTACATAGTCAGGAGCATAAACGATGCCCATTTCATGGATTTGATCACCATGGCGAGTTTCTTTAAGCTGGTTGTTGGCAGCTCCAGCGATTACTTTTGCTTTCAGCTGCGGAATTGTATCATCATTAACTGTCGCACCTAAAGCACAAGGGGCATAAATATCACATTCAACGCCATAAATTTCATTTGGTTCAACTGCTTTAGCGCCGAACTCTTCAACTGCACGCTGAACTGCTTCTTTATTAATATCAGTCACAATCAGCTGTGCACCTTCTTCATGCAGATGGCGGCAAAGATTAAACGCAACGTTTCCTACACCTTGAACGGCAATAGTCTTGCCTTCCAAGGAGTCTGTTCCAAATGCTGCTTTTGCTGCTGCCTTCATACCTCTGTATACGCCATAAGCAGTAACAGGTGAAGGGTTGCCTGAAGAACCGAAAGCAGGTGAAATTCCTGTTACATAATCTGTTTCCTCATGGATCAGGTCCATATCAGCTACAGTGGTTCCCACGTCCTCAGCAGTAATGTAACGGCCATTCAGCCCTTGGATATAACGTCCGAAGGCACGGAACATTTCTTCATTTTTGTCTTTGCGCGGATCTCCAATGATAACTGTTTTACCGCCACCAAGATTTAAGCCTGCTGCTGCATTTTTGTAAGTCATGCCGCGTGCAAGTCGCAGAGCATCCTCAATAGCTGCTTCTTCAGATTCATAAGTCCACATGCGTGTTCCGCCAAGTGCAGGTCCTAAAGTTGTATCGTGAATAGCAATAATAGCCTTTAAGCCTGATTGTTTGTCCTGGCAAAAAACCACTTGTTCGTAATCATAAGTTTCTAGGTATTTGAAGATTTCCATGTTAAATTCCTCCCCGGATTGTTTAGAAGTAATATGTTCTTAAAATTAAGATGTTGTTTTATTTAAATTATCTAAACGCTGAAAAATCATTTTACAAAAGCCATTACTTTGCAGAGCAAATTGCTAAAGCCAGTGAATAGACTTTGCTTTCTGCTGAGTCTGCCCTCGAAGTTAGAACAATAGGAGCTTTTGCCCCTGCAATAACAGCTCCAACTTTTGCTTTAGCAAAGTAGACAAGTGATTTATATAAAGTATTCCCAACTTCTATGGTCGGCACTAATAAAATATCTGCGTGTCCAGCAACTTCGCTTTTGATTCCCTTATGTTCAGCAGCTTCATGAGAAATTGCATTATCCAAAGCAAGAGGACCATCGACTAGACAATCTTTTATCTGGCCTCGTTTGTTCATTAGAGTTAATGCTGATGCATCCAAAGTTGCCTGCATAGCAGGATTAACGACCTCAACAGCAGCTATCGGCGCTACTAGAGGCTTTTCTATCCCTATGCTCCTTGCAATATCAACTGCATTCTTCAGGATTTGTGCTTTTTGATTGAGGTCCGGTGCAATATTCATAGCTGCATCTGTTACAATCGTATATCGTTCAAAGCCCGGAACTTCAAAGACAGCCACATGTGATAAAACATTTCCTGTTCTTAAACCGAATTCTTTATTTAAGACAGCTTTTAAAATCCCTGCCGTAGGGATATTACCCTTCATCAGCACATTGGCTTTCTGCTCTTTTACAGCCCTTACTGCCAATTCTGCAGCCGATGCAGACGAATCTGCATGAATAATTTCAAGCTTCGGGCTTTCAGCTGCGGCCTTATGCTTCTGATTCAAAATTCCGCGGATTTTTTCTTCATTCCCGAATAATAAGAAATTTCCTAAGTTCAGCTTTATTGCTTCAGCAACGGCTTCCAGAACTTCTTCGTCTTCTGCTGCGGCTACAGCTACCGTTTTCTCACCATATTGGGTTGCTTTCGTTAGAAGCGAATCCAATTTCATCTGTTCAACCCCCTTACAAGAAAAGCGTAAGCGCCTTGCCCACCCTCGAGGGTAGGCTGCTTGCGCTAGACAATTATCGACGCCTTTTTCTTGATGTTCTTCCGTTTATTATACTTGCAAGAAGCGTGCCAACTCAAAAACGCAATGAAAACGCTTTATTCACTATGTTAAAGTGTGCATATGTTTGCACACTATGAAATTTATTGCATGCTATCTTTTGCAATGTTATATTTCTCCAATTTATAGTAAAGATTTCTGACAGAGAGTCCAAGCGACTTCGCTGCCTTGGTTTTGTTTCCATCCAGCTTTTGAAGCGTTTGTCTGATCATTTTCGCCTCATACTGCTCAACCAGCTGAGTAAGCGTTTTATCCAGTGCTTCTTCACTTGGTTCAATACTTGCAGACGGATTATTGGCATCTATTAAATCCGGAATATGCCGTTCCTCTATTTTTGTTTCGTTATAATTCATAAAAATAATGGCTCTGCCGAGAATATTATCAAGTTCTCTCACATTCCCTGGCCAATCATAAGCCATTAGCTTTTTTACTGCCTGGTTTGTTGCACCTTCAACATTCCGTCCATATTCCTGATTGATTTTTTGAATAAGCCTGCTGCAAAGAAGGGGAATATCCCCCTTCCTGCGCCTTAAGGAGGGAATATGTATGGGCATTCGATTCAGCCTATAGTATAAGTCTTCCCTAAAAGTGCCGCTTGCAATTCCTTTTTCTAAATTCACATTTGTCGCAGCAATAACACGAACATCAATTGAAATGGGTTTTGTCCCACCTACCCTTGTAATTTCATGTTCTTGAAGTACCCTGAGCAATTTCGCTTGGGTATTAGCTGTCAGCTCACCAATTTCATCCAGAAAAATACTGCCTTTATCAGCTTCCTCAAATAATCCCCGTTTGCCTCCTCTTTTCGCCCCCGAGAACGCCCCCTCTTCATAGCCGAACAATTCGCTTTCCAAAAGGGATTCGGATAATGCGGCACAGTTTACCCTAATAAACTTGTTATACTTTCTGTCACTGGCATTGTGTATGGCGTGGGCGAACAACTCTTTACCAGTACCCGATTCTCCTCTAAGCAAAACAGTAGCAGGAGTTTTAGCACCGAGCCTTGCCTGTTCGATTGCTATTGTCATCTCTTCAGATGTTCCAATAATATCCTCAAATGAATATTTCGCTTCCAATGTGCGGATAATCTGTCTTGCCCGGCTTAATTCACGGTTCAGACTTTGAATTTCCGATACGTCGTGAATAACACCCACACTTCCTTTTAACTTTCCATCGACAATTACAGGCGCAACATTTACTACAACATCCTTCCTTTTCGGCCCGACCCTCATGGCCACACCTCTCATCGCCCTTCTCGTTTTAAGCACTTTCATATGTACACTTTCACCTTCGGAAATATCCGCTGTGGCAGGCTTCCCGATGACTTTTTCCTCTTCAAGGCCTGTTAGCCTGGAGTATGCTGGATTGATCAGAATTCCCTTACCATTTTCATCAACAACAGAAATGGCTTCGTCACTTGATTGAATAATTGCTTGAAGCATCGTCTGTATCTCTTTCAAATTCGTAATTTCTTCCGCAAGCGAGACTACTTCTGTTATGTCCTTAAAAACCGCAAAGGCACCCATTAATTCATTATTTTCTCCGAGCATCGGTATTCTTGTCGTAATGATTTTCAGGCCATTTGCTAAAGTCATCTCCTGATTCGCTTCGAATCTCCTTGTCTCCATAACTCTGGGCAGCATGCTATCCGTAATGACTTCATTTATTTTTTTTCCTAAAGCATCTTTTCTCTTAACTCCAGTCATTCTCTCCGCACTGCGATTAAAGACTGTAATCTCATTAAGTTTATTGATTACAATCATTCCATCATCAGTTGAATTAAAAATTAAATCATGCTTATAAGTTTCATTTCTGAATTTTGAAATTAGATCTTCCTTTTCTTCAAGAAGTTTTGCGATTAGAAAGGCTACACTTCCAGGAATTAGGACGGTATTTTTGCCTCTCGCTTCCCTAATGTCGATAAATACCTTCTCATTTCCGGTAACCTCAATAATAATATCTATATTCTGATCCATGAACCTGCGCCATTCCAGCCCAACAGGGATACCGCTTTCTTTAGCAAGCTGAAGTCCGGCGGCATCCGGATCAATATCCACAACAGCCTTTACATCTAAAACAGCCGTTTCTTTAATAATTTTCAGGATGGCTGTTCCGCCTTTTCCTGCACCGACAATCATCACTGTTTGCATTGTTTTACCTGCTTTCACTGAAAATTCTTGCACTGTCTGATATTATTCTGTGCAACATTCTTCATGAATTTATTTTAGCATAGCAGCCGCACTTGACAAATTTATTTAATGATTTATGATTTCGGTAGGTATTTGAATTGAAGGGAATTTATTTATGATCAGACTAATTGCTTTATTGATTCTTTTGCTGCCAGGCATATTAGCCGTTTACGGAATCAAATTAATGAGGGATATGGTCTTTGGCGTCCTCCAAAGCCCATTTCCATACTTATGGCTTCAATTTGTGGGAGGATTGCTGTTCTTAATTATAGGTCTTGGCTTTATCGCAGGATTTATCCTATACCGTGATCGAAAGAGAAATAAAGTTCAGGAACGATTTAAAACTAAATAAGTTAGCGAGGGATAAAAGTGAAGCCGCTGCAAATATCACCGGATACAGCAATAAAGCTTGCCGAAAAACTAAATCTTCCTCTTGAGCAAATCATGCATATGCCTCAGCATATCCTGATTCAAAAGATGATGGAGCTTGAGAAAGAAGAAAAGAAGTAAAATAAAAAGTTCAGTTTGAAAAATTTCAAACTGAACTTTTTATTTCTGTAAAAAACGCCCCTATAAGGAGCGCAGAATAAGAATCAATGATTTTATTATAAGTCCTTACCCTTTCAAGAAGCTTTATGCTCCAGACGCAGCTTATCTGCAACCATTGCGATGAATTCAGAGTTGGTAGGCTTTGCTTTTGTCATGCTGACTGTATATCCGAAAAGAGAGGAAATGGAATCGATATTACCGCGGCTCCAGGCAACTTCGATTGCATGTCGGATTGCCCGTTCCACACGGCTTGCAGTAGTATTAAATTTCTTGGCTATATCAGGGTAAAGCACTTTTGTAATGGAACCGAGAAGTTCTATATCATTGTACACCATTGAAATCGCTTCACGCAGATATAAGTATCCTTTAATATGGGCAGGAACGCCAATTTCATGGATGATGCTGGTAATGCTGGCATCCAGATTCTTAGGTTTTGCTTCTGCCTGAGGACGGTAAGATGGTGCCGGCTTGCGGAGGAATGAGCTTGCTTTCCCGCTGACCTGACGTATATGGCTTGCCAAGTTATCCATATCAAATGGTTTAAGGATAAAGTAAGAAGCTCCCAGATCTACTGCCTTTTTAGTAACATCTTCCTGGCCAAATGCAGTAAGCATGATCACATTAGGGAGTGTGCTTAAATTTAAATCTCTCATTTTTTCGAGTACAGCAAGTCCATCCAAGTGAGGCATGATGATATCCAGCACAAGAACGTCTGGCTGAGTCTGCTCTAAAATATCCAGGCATTCCTGTCCATTATGCGCAACACCGGCAACTTCCATGTCTTCCTGGGAAGATATATATTCCTCCAAGAGCCCGACTAGTTCCCTATTATCATCCACAACACAAACTTTTATCTTTTTCACTTACTTTCCTCCTCGGTCCAATTATGGTCTCTTTAATGAATGTTCATTTGGTTGAACACGCTCTTTTTGATATCTGTTTTCTATTCTAAATGAGAAATTCGACAATGCAACAAAAATTCCTCTACTTTTTTGAAATTTTCTTAAAAAACCAGCCAAACCTCATTTTTTCTTTTGTTTTCTCCTGTTTTCGACCGATTTCGTCACACTCTTTACAAATCGTGTACCTTTGTCGAAAAATCTTTAAACATTCTCATTTTAACATAAAGAAAGAAAAAAGACGGGATTTCCCCGCCTTTTAAATTTGATCCAGTTCAATATTAGGATGCTTTTTCTTCAGTTTTTTCATAAATATCGATGCCTGCTTCATTTAGCATCCATTCTATATGGACACCATATCCTGAAGTAGGGTCATTAACAAATACATGTGTTACCGCTCCAATAATCTTGCCATCCTGTATAATTGGGCTTCCGCTCATTCCCTGGACAATTCCGCCTGTTTTATCAAGGAGCTTCTGATCCGTCACTTTTATGACCATCCCTTTGGTTGCAGGAAACTTCTGTGGAATCGTGCTGACAATTTCAATATCGAACAATTGAACTTCATCATTATCGACCACAGTTAAAATTTGGGCAGCTCCCTCTTTTACCTGATGGGATAAGGCTATTGGCATGGGTTTGTCAAAAATTCCATTTTTCATATCCCTGTTTAACTCCCCAAAAATTCCGAAAGGGCTATTCCTGACAATATTCCCGATTATTTCTTTGTCTGAGGAAAATCGTGCAAGTTTTTCGCCGGGATTCCCATTGCTTCCCTTTTCAATCGAAGTAACAGTCGATCTGACAATTTGTCCGTCTTCAACTACAATTGGCTTCTTTGTATCCATATCGGAAATAACATGGCCGAGCGCTCCATATTTTTTTGATTCCGGGTGGTAGAAAGTCATCGTGCCAATGCCTGCTGCAGAGTCACGAATATATAACCCAAGCTTATAGGTTTCTTCCCCTTTTTCTTTCAGGGGAGTCAGCTCAGTTTTTACCTTTCCACTTTCACGGCTTACGATGATTTGAAGCGGATTGCCGCTTTTGCCTGCTTCTTGAACAAAGGGAGCAACATCCGACATCTTTTCAATTTTCTTTCCATTGATTTCAGTAATAATATCTCCAATTTTTATGCCGGCCGTTTCGCCTGGCGATGCTTTTCCTTCAGCCGTATTAACCTGATGGTGCCCAACTACTAACACGCCTACTGTATTCAGTTTAACCCCAATCGATTGGCCTCCTGGAATTACTTTAAAATCTTTTAAAACGTTAACATCAACCTTCTTTATCGGAAAGCCTGCAAGCTCAAGAAACATTTCATTTTTTCCATTTTCTTTTGCACGAAGCGAAATCGAATGGTTATCTTCCTTAATGGAAACACTTGTATTATCTATGGACAGTCCTGCCGACACTGCTTCTGCCTTTGCAATATCCAGCTGCTGCCCTTCAAAAAGAGTAATATTTGCAGGTATTTGCAAATACTCCTGAACAGGCTTGGAAAAACCTAAAGCAATTAATGAAACAAGGAGAATTCCACCAATTATTTTGCGTAAAACATCATATGTCAAATTTTTCACTCTCCTCGCTTCTAGTCCATCCACGTTAAATGGCTACATCTTTAATTTTGCCTGCATCGAAGGCATTTATAACAGCCATTAACATAAAAAAAGCTATCCTGCTTTGGATAGCTTTTCATGGTATTAGATAGAATTGCGCTACTGTTGTTTACGGGGCTTAAAAATTGACTAAAATTACTTTAGCTGATTAGCAAGCTGCAGCAGCTCTTTTGCATGTTCTTTTGTTAAATCTGTGATTTCCACACCGGAAATCATGCGGCCGATTTCTTTGATTTTTTCATCCTCAGTCAGCGGTTTTACTGTTGTTTTGGTTCGGCCATCTTTTGTATTTTTAGCAATAAATAAATGAGTGTCCGCCATGGCTGCAACCTGTGGCAGATGAGAGATGCACAGCACCTGTGAATCCACGGATACATGATGTATTTTTTCCGCGATGGCTTGCGCGGCCCTGCCGCTCACGCCTGTGTCTACTTCATCAAAGATAATACTTGTGACACCTTGGTGTTTAGAAAATATGCTTTTTAACGCAAGCATGATTCGGGACAATTCCCCGCCTGATGCAATTTTAGACAGGGGCTTGAGCGGTTCTCCCGGATTTGTGGAAATATAGAACTCCACCCTGTCAATTCCATTCTTCAGGAAGACTTCGGGATCAGAAAAAAATCTGACTTCGAAAACTGTCTTTTCCATATATAATTCCTTAAGCTCTTTGTGAATTAACTTCGTAAGCTTAAGTGCAGATTTCCTTCGCAGCTGGCTCAATTCTTCACCTTCAACCAGAAGGTCTTTTTTCAGGGCAGCAACTTCCTTTTGCAGATTGTCAATATGGGTTTCTTTATTTTGCAGGGTTTCAATTTCTTCTTCTATCTTTGCGGCGTATTCCAGTACTTCTTCCACTGTTTTCCCATATTTTCTTTTTAGCCCATTAATCTCATTTAGTCTGCTTTCTATCTCATTAAGCCTTTGAGGGTCATATTCCATAAAGTCCATTTCATTGCGGAGTGACCTGGCTGCATCCTCAAGCAGATAAAAGCTATTGGCCACATTCTCTGCTATTTCTTTATAGGCCGGGTCCAGTTCAGCGGCATCATTCATATGGCCCATAACCATTCCTATCCAATCCAGCCCTTTTTGTTCTCCTTGAAGTGCATTATATCCTGACTGGAGAGAATCAAAAATACGTTCATAATTGGATAATTTTCTCTTTTCTTCTATCAGCTCTTCATCTTCATTCAATTTCAGCTGTGCGGACTGAATTTCATCCAGCTGAAACTGTATTAAATCCAGCCTGTGTGCCATTTGCTGTTCATTTTCACTTAAATTCTTAAGCTTTTTCAGAGTGATTTCATATTGCCTATAGATATCCTGGTATTCCGTTAAAGCAGAGGAAATTTTTGGTCCTCCAAATTGATCGAGAAGAGGAAGATGGAAGGTTTCATCCATTAATTCCTGATGTTCGTGCTGACCGTGTATATCTATAAGTGAACTTCCGATTTCTCTTAACACAGAAATTGTCACAAGTTTCCCGTTCACTCTGCAGACGCTTTTTCCAGACTTTGATATATCCCTGCGGAGAACTATCATCCCATCTTCGATCTCTATGCCAAATTCAGCAGACCGGCTATAGCAAGGGTGTTTAGGATCATCCAGGATAAACAGCCCTTCTATTTCAGCCTTATCTTCACCATGACGGACAAATTCTGCAGATCCCCTGCCTCCGACAAGCAAATGGATTGCATCGATTATAATGGACTTCCCTGCGCCAGTTTCTCCTGATAAAACAGTTAAGCCCTTTTCAAATGAAAAAGAAAGGGCTTCGATAATAGCAAAATTTCGGATGGATATTTCGTTTAACAAATAAAATCACCTCATAAGAACCGCTTGTTGAAAAGTATTGAAGTATGTGTTCAATATCCTAAAGCATTTCAAGAAAACGGTTTGAAATGGCTTCTGTATCTTCGGGTGTTTTACATATGATCAGGCATGTGTCATCACCGCAGATAGTACCCAGGATCTCTTCCCAGTCAAGATTATCAATAAGTGCTCCAATCGCCATGGCATTGCCAGGGAGAGTTTTCATTACAAGGAGATGACCTGCTGTATCCACTCTAACAAAGGCATCCATCAAATTTCTTTTCAGCTTTTGCAGAGGGTTGAAACGCTGATCTGCCGGAAGGCTGTATTTGTACCTTCCATCCATTAATGGAACTTTTACCAGGTGAAGCTCTTTAATATCTCTTGAGACAGTTGCCTGGGTAACATTAAACCCGGCATTTTTCAATTCATCCACCAGATCGTCCTGTGTTTCAATATCATTATTTGTAATAATTTCGCGTATCTTTATATGTCTTTGTCCTTTATTCATTTTTTCACCTCTATGATCAGCCGCTTGACAGCCGGCAGAAAAATTAATTTAAGAGGATGTTCAAAAAGTCCGGTGAACATGACACATCGAATATCTTCGTTGGCTCCGCTTTTACGTTTCTCAAGTATTAATTACATACGTTCCGGTACTCAAAACTTTGCGGCCTAGATCTTCTCGGTCCTTTTCATACTCCTATTTGAACACGCACTTTAAGTGTATTGTACTCTAATGTTAGCTGATTTTCTCAATAAAGTACAATTTTTCCCGTATATTATTTATTATTATTCGTTCAAAGTCGACAAATTTCCTTTAAAAAAGGAACAGGCATAAGCCTATTCCTCTTCTTTATCCTGCTTTGTCTTCAGTTCAGTATGGGCTTCTTTTACAACCTCATCAGCCTGGAGTTTAAGAAGGTTTTCTCCTTCTTCTTTGCTGCCTGACCAGTATAGATGCAGGAGAAATTCTATGTTGCCGTCTCCGCCTGTAATAGGTGAATAGGATACGTCTTTGACATCAAACCCAAGGCCCAGGGCAAATTCGATAATTTTTTCGATCACGGCTGCATGTACTTTAGGGTCTCTGACAATCCCCTTCTTCCCAACCTGTTCTCTTCCGGCTTCAAACTGCGGTTTCACTAACGCAACTGTGTCACTGCCGGGAACCAGCAGCGTTTTTAATACAGGCAATATAAGCTTTAGAGAGATGAAAGAAACATCTATTGATGCAAAATCAGGCATACCGGCAGAGAGGTCTGCCGAAGTTACATACCGGAAATTGGTCCTTTCCATTACAACCACCCGTTCATCCTGCCTTAATTTCCAGGCAAGCTGATTGTATCCGACATCCAGAGCATATGACATTTTGGCGCCATTCTGCAGGGCACAATCTGTAAATCCCCCTGTTGAGGATCCAATATCAAGCAGGATTTTGCCTTCGATATTTAAATCAAAAACCTTTAATGCTTTCTCAAGCTTCAGTCCTCCTCGGCTGACATAAGGCATGACTTTCCCCTTTATAGTAAGAGGAATGTCTGCACTGACTTTCTCGCCTGGTTTATCAAGCCGGCTTTCATTGCTGTAGACCAGGCCGGCCATAACGGCCCTTTTCGCTTTTTCTCTTGTTTCAGCAAGGCCTCTTTCAACTAATAAAACGTCTAATCGTTCTTTCTTTGTCTTCATTCTTTAAGCCCTTTTTTGTTTTTTTCTTGCCATTTTGCCCATTCTCTCAACAACATCTTCTGTTGTCATCCCGATTTCCTCTAAGAGTTCTTTTACACTGCCATGCTCAATAAATTTATCAGGAATGCCCATGCGGTCGATTTCGGCATGATGGAAACCATGTTCGTGGGCATATTCAAGGACTGCACTTCCAAAACCACCCTGCAGGACAGCTTCTTCAATTGTGAGAATTGGCATATTCACTGCAAACAATTCATGCAGCATTTTCTCATCCATCGGCTTAATAAACCGTGCATTAATCACTTTAATGGAGTGTCCCTGTTTCTCCAAGATCTGGGCAGCCTTCATTGCCATTGGAATGGTTGTCCCAAAAGTCAAAATGGCCCCGTCATTGCCTTCGCGAAGAACTTCCCATGTTCCTATTGAAATTGTTTCAAGTTTAGTATCCATAGGTACCCCCATGCCATTTCCGCGCGGGAAACGCATTGCGATAGGGCCATCATTATATTCAATAGCTGTTTTTACCATATGCCGGCCTTCATTTTCATCCTTTGGCATCATTAATACCATATTTGGGAGATGTCTTAAAAATGCAATATCAAATACGCCCTGATGCGTTTCTCCATCTGCACCCACAAGTCCGGCGCGATCTATTCCAATAAATACATTCAAATTCTGGCGTGCAATATCATGAACGACCTGATCATAAGCGCGCTGAAGGAAAGTAGAATAAATCGCAAGAAACGGCTTCATGTTTTGTGTTGCCAGCCCCGCTGCTACAGTAGCTGCGTGCTGTTCGGCAATACCAACATCGTACATCCGATCGGGAAATTCTCCTGCAAAGCCTTCAAGCTTCGAACCAACAGGCATTGCCGGAGTGATCGCAACAATTCTTTCATCTTCTCTCGCAAGCTCCCTGACAGTTTCTGAGACAAGCTTGCTCCAAGCAGGCGGCGCACTCGCAGGTTTCACAAAGTCACCTGTTTCCATTTTATAAGGGCCTGTACCATGCCATGTGCCAATGCGATCGTTCTCTGCAGGATGATAGCCTTTTCCTTTTTTCGTTATAACATGGAGAAGTACTGGGCCTTCTGTTTTCTTTGCATAAGCAAGGTTCTCAAATAAAGCTTCATAGCTATGCCCATCGACGGGCCCCAAATAGGTAAACCCTAATTCTTCGAAGAACATGCCTGACACAAACAAATACTTTAAGCTATCTTTTAGCCTTTCAGCAGTAGAGGCCAATTTGCCGCCGACTGCCGGAACCTTTTTTAATAAATATTCAAGCTCATCTTTTACCCAATTATACTTGCCCGCGGTCCTTAACCTTCCAAGCACATTGTGAAGAGCACCTACATTAGGGGCAATGGACATTTCATTATCATTTAAAATAACAATCATATCTTTTTTCTCATGGCCGATATGGTTTAAGGCCTCTAAAGCCATTCCGCCCGTTAGCGCACCATCCCCGATAACGGGAATGACATAATTGTTCTCTTTTTTCAAATCTCTTGCAATTGCCATTCCCATAGCAGCAGATAAAGAAGTGGAGCTGTGCCCCGTTTCCCATACATCATGCTCGCTTTCAATCATTTTCGGAAACCCGCAGAGACCTTTGTATTGCCTTAAAGTGTCAAATTGACAAGCACGGCCCGTGAGGATTTTATGAACGTATGACTGATGCCCGACATCCCAAATAATTTTATCCTTTGGGCTGTCAAAACATTTATGCAATGCAACGGTCAACTCAACAACACCAAGATTTGGGCCAATATGTCCGCCTGTGCCTGATAGCTTTTCGATCAGGAACGTGCGGATATCCTGACTCAGGCTTTCCAATTCTTTATTCGAGAGCCCTTTTAAAAAGGAAGGGTCTTTAATTGATAACAGATCCATACTGCGGACCACTCACTTTCGTTTCTTATTCGTCCGTTTTCTTTTTTCAAGAAGATAGTACCTTAAGATTACCTTATTACTGGAGATTTTCCAAATGCTTTTCATATTTAACAGCTTCAGAATATGCTGTATAGACTGCATGTTCCTCCGGCAGTAATTCCTATCATACCAAAATATACACAATGAAGACCATTATTTTATTAAACAGCACAGGCTTGCATATTACAAAAATGCCGCTGGTACAAAAGTCCAGCGGCAAGACCATCGTTTTCTAATTCATTTTTCGTACCCTGACTTCCTGATTATGCATATCTAAAGTTAAATTAATGGTCCCTGTTTGCAATTAAATCTGTTATTTCTTCCAGCAGGTCAGTTTGGAGGCCCGTTTCCTTCAGTTTTTCTTTTGCAGATCTGATATGATTTGCTAATGCCTCTTTTGCACCATTCATTGTTAGAAGAGATGGATAGGTGCTTTTATTTTTAGATTCATCACTGCCGACAGGCTTCCCGATTAACTCCTCTGTCCCTTCAAGATCAAGAATATCATCCCTGATCTGGAAGGCCAGTCCAAGGTGGTAGGCAAAAGCAGATAAAGTCTGAATAGTTTCCTGACTGGCATTCGCCAAAATAGCACCTGATACCACACTGCACTCCAGCAATTTGCCTGTTTTATGCACGTGGATATACTCAAGATCTTCTATTCCAAGCTGCTTTCCTTCTCCTTTTATATCTGCTGCCTGTCCGCCAACCATTCCCTCAGCGCCGGAGGCTTTCGAAAGCTCCATAATTAAAGAAAGCTTTGTATCTGCTGAAGCAAATTCGTCTGGTGTTTCAGCAATTGATTGGAAGCTATAAGTAAGCAAGGCATCTCCTGCCAGGATGGCGAATGCTTCTCCAAACACTTTATGGTTGGTTGGTTTGCCTCTTCTTAAATCGTCATTATCCATGCTCGGCAAGTCATCATGGATGAGCGAGTAGGTATGGACCATCTCAATCGCCGCCGCAGTCCACATACCTTTTAAAGTATCCTCTCCAAAAGCAGCCAATGATGCAAACAACAGCATGGGCCTGATCCGCTTCCCGCCAGCTTCAAGTGAATACAGCATTGATTCCTTGATTTCTGTGGGAGCATTCAATTTGCTTACGTAATTTTTTATTTGCGTTTCCAGTTTTCGTTTATGCAGTTCAGAGAAAGAACTTAAAGATTGCTGCTGCAAGATTATTCCTCCTCCGGAATGGCGAAGTTCGCTTTACGGCCATCCTCCATCAGTATTTCCGAAAGCTGTGATTCGACGTTTTTAAGTTTATCATGGCATAATTTTGATAGCTCCATGCCTTTTTTATAAATATTAATAGCTTCTTCAAGGGGAACATCCCCCTCCTCAAGCTTTTCAACAATTACTTCAAGCTCTTCCATCGCCTGTTCAAATGAAAGTTTTTTCTCGTCCGCCATCCCATTCACTCCTCAATATCCGTTACCCGGCATTCAATGGTTCCATCAGATACCTTCAATTTTATCATATCATCCACATTAACCTGGGACACGTTCTTTATTAGGGTTTCACTTTTTGTATAAGCAAGGCTATAGCCTCTATCCATAATTTTAAGAGGACTGAGCGCCTCAAGGGTTGAAATGATTCTCGCAAAGTCCTTCTCTTTTGCAGCTGCAATATTTGTCATCGATCTGGTTAGAAGCTTATGCAGCCGCTCATGTTTTTCTTTTGCCTGATCCTTAAGCTGACCAGGGTGACTCCGAATCAGCCTTTTTTGCAGGTTATCTGCCTGTTCAAGCTTTAAATCGTGCAGCCTTTTTGATCCGCGCATTAACTGTTCGGTCACTTTGTCCAGCTGTTCCATCTTTTGTTCATACAATTTTTGCGGGTACCGGAAAGCGTATGATTTCTGCACCCTTAGAAGCCTTTCATTTTGCAGTGCAACTTGTTCTTTCATTGCTCTAATCAGTCTTGATTGCCTGTTAAAAAGCCTTTCCGTCAAGTCATCGATATGTGGAACTGCCAATTCGGCAGCTCCCGTGGGGGTTGGGGCCCTTAAATCTGCAACAAAATCCGCTATTGTAAAATCCGTTTCATGGCCGACTGCTGAAATTATAGGGATTTCCGATTTAAAAATTGCTCTCGCTACAGCTTCTTCATTGAAGGCCCAAAGCTCTTCAATAGAACCGCCGCCCCTTCCGATGATTAAGACATCTGCTTCCACGGAGGAATTAGCTTCATTTATAGCTTTTACAATAGAGGGAGCAGCCTGGTTTCCCTGAACAAGCGCAGGATATATAAGTATGTTCGCGATTGGATAGCGCCTTTTGAGCGTGATTAAAATATCTCTGATTGCAGCACCAGTCGGGGATGTGATAACAGCAACTGTTTTTGGATAGCGCGGGATATTTTTTTTATAGGCAGGCGAAAAGAATCCTTCTTTCTCTAGTTTTTCTTTAAGCTGTTCGTACGCCAGATAAAGTTCACCAATCCCGTCCGGCTGCATTTCCTGTACATATATTTGATATTGCCCGCTGGATTCATATACGGAAATGGCACCGCGAACTAAGACTTTCATACCGTTCTCTGGCCTAAATTTCATATTTCTCGTATTCCCGGCAAACATTACGGCCAAAATACGGGCTTTCTCATCCTTTAATGTGAAATACATATGGCCGCTTGAGTGCAGTTTAAAGTTTGAGATTTCTCCCTTAACCAAAATATTTTGCAGATGAGGGTCGGCGTCAAATTTTCTTTTTATGTATTTAGTCAGTGCATGAACTGTCAGATACTGCTGTTCCTTCATAACAATCTCCTTTATGCTGAAGATGCATTTGCATCTCCTGCAGAGCAATAACCTTTAGACAGCAAAAAACTGTCCTTCCATTCAGCCTGCAGACTTATGCCTTCAGGACAGGTTCCCTAAATACAGGATAATGGAAATGGACAGCTTTTGCATCTCTTGCGGCCGTGATTTTTAGATTTTGCTTATGGATGACTTTGCTGCCTTCAACGTATTATGCATTAACATGGTGATTGTCATCGGGCCCACTCCGCCTGGGACCGGAGTAATAAACCCAGCTTTATGCTTAACAGCCTCGAAATCAACATCGCCGCAAAGCTTGCCTTCCTGATTTCGATTCATGCCGACGTCTATCACGATTGCGCCATTTTTCACATGGTCTTCCGTGATTAAATTCGCTTTCCCTGCTGCAGCCACCAGTATATCCGCTCGCTTTGTGTATTCCTTCAGATCAGCCGTTTTCGAATGACAGTATGTGACAGTAGCATCTTTATTAAGAAACAGCTGACCGGCAGGCTTCCCTACAATGTTGCTTCTGCCGATGACCACTACATGCTTTCCGGATATGTCTGCTCCAATACTGTCAAGCATCTCAATTATTCCTTCTGGAGTGCAGGGGATATACGCATCCTGAGCTGTCATCATTCGGCCAATATTTATGGGATGAAATCCATCCACATCTTTTTCTGGAGATATCGTTTCGATGATGGCTTTTTCATTAATATGGCCTGGGAGCGGCAGCTGGACAAGGATTCCATGAATATCATCACTTTCGTTTAACTCTTTGATTTCTCTGATAAGCTCTTGTTCACTGACACTTTCGGAAAGTTCAATAAGTATAGAATGCATGCCCAGCCTATTGCATGTTTTCTGTTTGTTCTTCACATACGTTCTGGATGCTTGATTGTTCCCGACTAAAATGACGGCCAGACCTGGTGTGATCCCCTCCGCCTTCAGTTTTTGCACCTCTGCACCTATATGATCCTGTTTCTGTCTCGCAATTTTTTTTCCATCTATTAGTTCTGCAGCCATACTTATCCCCCTATCAGAAACTCGGAAGCGTCTATGATAAGCACTGCAGGCTTGATTCAATCCTGCCGATGCCAGCACAATCCTGTGCAAGTCCGAACTTTATGTTTATTAAAGCTTTTCTTTTACCTTTGATAAAACACCATTAATAAACTTGCTTGACTTATCATCGCCGTATAGTTTGGCGATTTCGATTGCCTCATCTAGCACCACATTTGCTGGCACATCCTCCGCCAAATACAGCAGCTCAAAAACGGATAAGCGCAGAAGATTGCGGTCTACAGTGGCAAGTCTTTCCAATGTCCATTTTTCAAGGTATATTTTGATTTCACCATCAATTGTTTCCTTATGCTGCAGAACACCTGATACAAGTTTGCCTAGGTATTCGTCGCTTTTTTCGCCCTCTAAAACGTGTTCAATGGCGCTTTCCGGTTCTGTCCCGCTTACATCAATTTGAAATAAAGCCTGCAATGCTTTTTCTCTGGCTGTTCTTCTCTTCATCTTTATAAAACTCCTTTATGGCTAACATAGTAATTTTCATTTTTGAGCATTTGCACGTCCAAAAATTGCATAAGAAGATAATAGCATAAGTAAGGAATCTTCGCACTACAACAAGAGCATAATCTTTGGGTATAAAAGTGATTTTGGGCAAGGAAACTATATGAATTTAATTTTCCCTTTAAAAATCTCCTTTATAACGTCTTAAAGAGCAAATGATGAAGAGAGGGAACATAAGAAAAGCCAAAGACGATTCTGATGTCTTTGGCTTGATGTGTGAGTTACATTTCCTGTTCGTATTCTACTTCATGCTTTTGGTTTTCAAACATGATTCCTACTACGTGAATGTTTACTTCCTGGGCGTCCAGGGCTGTCATATTCAGGAGGGCCTGACGGATATTGTCCTGGATTTTTTGGGCAACACTAGGGATAGATACGCCGAACTTCATTAGGCAGTAAACATCAACCTTGATTCCCTCTTCTGTTAATTCAACTTTTACGCCTTTGCCATGGTTCTTTTTACCAAGCCTTTCAACCACTCCTGTAGCAAAGTTTCCGCGCATTTGCGCTACGCCTTCTACTTCTGAAGCAGCAATGCCGGCAATAACCTCAATAACTTCCGGTGCAATTTCCACCCTGCCAAGGCCTGAATTTTCAGGGCTCATTTCGAGAATATTATTTTCGCTCATTTTAGCACCTCCACTAGTCTTTAAGAATTCATTACGTCGTGCAATTCAAGGAATTTCGTATTAAACTGCCCTTCCACAAATTTTTCGTGGCTGAGAAGCTTGAGATGGAATGGGATTGTAGTATGAACCCCTTCCACTACAAATTCGCTTAATGCCCTCTTCATTCGGGAAATGGCTTCTTCTCTAGTATTGCCGTAAGTGATCACTTTTGCAATCATTGAATCGTAAAATGGAGGAATCATGTAGCCCGGGTAGGCTGCAGAGTCAACTCTGACACCAAACCCGCCAGGAGGCAGATACATATTGATCTTTCCTGCTGAAGGCATGAAGTTCTTCTCCGGATTTTCCGCATTTATTCTGCATTCGATTGACCATCCGTTAAATGTTACATCGTTCTGTGTGAAATTAAGCTTTTCACCTGAAGCAACCTTAATTTGCTCCTTAATTAAATCGACACCGGTAACCATTTCTGTAACAGGATGCTCTACCTGAATGCGCGTGTTCATTTCCATGAAATAAAACTTTCGATTTTGATAATCGTAAATAAATTCTATTGTTCCTGCGCCTGTATAATCAACCGCTTTTGCAGCTTTAACAGCTGCAATTCCCATTTCTTCACGTGTTTCCCCATCAAGGGCAGGTGAAGGAGTTTCTTCCAGTAGCTTTTGAAGACGCCTTTGAATGGAACAATCCCTTTCTCCGAGATGAATGGTGTTCCCGAAATTGTCTGCAAGAACCTGGATCTCGACATGACGGAAGTCCTCAATATATTTCTCGATATAAACGCCAGGATTTCCAAATGCCGTTAATGCTTCCTGCTGAGTGATTGTAATCCCTTTAATAAGCTCCTGCTCAGTGCGCGCTACACGGATCCCTTTTCCTCCTCCGCCTGCAGTTGCTTTAATAATTACCGGATATTCAATCTTTTCAGCAAGCTGAATAGCATCGTCTGTATCCTTAATGATTCCGTTGGAGCCCGGAACAATCGGTACTCCTGCTTCCTTCATGGTTTCCCTTGCAATATCCTTTGTGCCCATTTTGCTGATGGCTTCCGGAGTTGGGCCGACAAAAATTATATTGCATTCTCTGCACAGTTCGGCAAAATCAGCATTCTCAGCAAGGAATCCATAACCTGGATGAATGGCATCACAGCCTGTTAGCTTAGCGACACTTATTATATTTGTAAAATTTAAATAGCTGTCTTTTGATGCTGTCGGACCAATGCAGTAAGCCTCATCCGCCAGCTGAACATGGAGCGCTTCCCTGTCAGCTTCTGAAAAAACAGCTACAGTTTCTATCCCCATTTCGCGGGCTGCCCTGATGATGCGGACAGCTATTTCTCCTCTGTTGGCAATCAAGAGTTTTTTAATCATTCTGTAACCGCTCCTTATTCAGGCTTTACTAGAAATAGTGGCTGACCATATTCTACTAACTGGCCATCCTTTACAAGCACTTCTACAATTTCACCATTAACTTCTGCTTCAATCTCATTGAATAATTTCATTGCTTCTACAATGCAGACAATGGAATCGTTCGAAACCTTAGAGCCGGCTTTTACATATACATCGGCATCAGGTGAAGATGATTGATAAAAGGTCCCTACCATCGGTGAGACAATCTTATGTAAATCTTCCGCCGTTTCAGCCTGTAGTGCCGGTGCCTGGGCTGGCGCTTCTGTTTGAGGCTCTTCCACCTTTACAGCTGCTGGCTGGACTGGCTGTGGAGCAGGAGCTAACGCTTGAACAGCTGCCGGCTGAACTTGCTGCACAACGGCTGCTTCATTGCCTTTTTTCTTCATTTTAATTTTTGAACCTTCATGCTCATATTCAAATTCATCAATATTTGACTGATCAACCAATTTAATCAGTTCACGGATTTCTTGTACTTTTAACATTTTGGCACCCCTTGTTTAATCACTGCATGACAATCCCTTCAATACCCCATACATATACTTCTGCTGTGGAAGAATAGAAAAAGACGGCAGGATTGTTATGCATGATTTAATTATGACTAGATACTAATATCATACGATAATACCTTATAAAACTTCAACATCCTATTACGTACTGGATAATAATTTCTCTAACCATCCATAATTTCATTTTAATATTTATCTAAATTTTTGTGAAATGTTTCAGGTGATTTACACGAGATTCAGTAAGATATTCTCTGTAAATAGGACTTTAATAGTATGTACACTCAATAAGAAGGGAGCCCGCAAAAAATAATTGCGGACTCCCTTTAAAGTTTTACTTTTCAACCTGGAATTCAACGGCTACTGCCTCAAGCTGCCCAATTTCGTTTCTTACTTCCTGAATGATATTGTTTGCAGCAGATGGAGAGTGGTCTTTTGCCTTAACTGTAATTTGAACCTTCTTTCCATCAGCACGTACAAGTACATCTTCATAATCCATGGCTCTGATTAATGTTTCAAGCATAGCCTCTTTTTGAGCGATTTCATTTAATTCATCAATTTGATCTTTTGCTTTCATTCTTTCTTCAGCGGGAAGATCTGTTTGCCCCAGAACTGCAGTTAGGTCTTCCTTCATGCGGCTGCGCTCATCGTCAAGCTGAAGGCGCAGGGTTTCAAACATTTCATCACTCGCAGTGTTTGTAATGATAGCTTTGCCATCTTCACTTTCAACTGATTCCATTTCGCCCTCTGCCTTCTCTTCCATTGCAGCAAGGTCACTGCCTTTCTGCTCCGGTGACGTGACATAATACACAGATAATACAACCACCAAACTTAGCATTGTTAATAGCCAGACCGTTTGTTTCTTTAAAAGCATCTATTATTCCCCCTTGGTTTTTTTAGGCATTACGGATACTCTATGACTTGGAACATCAAGTGCTCTTGTTACTGCCTCTATAATCCATTTTTTTACTTGTATATTTTCAGCCCCTTTTGCCACTACCAGCACTCCCCTTATTTCAGGTTTCTTGGTTTCTATGACAATCGGAACCTCTTTTTCTCCATTTCGGACAATCACAAGCTGTTCTTCCTGTGACTGATCCTCAACCTTCCTTTTGCCGCCTTCCCGATCTGTTTCATCGGTTTTCTGTGTTTGGGTTGTTTTGTTTTTCTCAAGGACTTTCTTCTCTGTGGCATCCACATTGACCACAACTGTGGCATCTTCTACCCCTACGATTGCATCAAGGGCCTCTTTAATTTGAGCTTCATATGCCTTTTCATAATTGGAGATTGCGTCATTTCCTCCAGACTTCTGCTGGCCGAATACCGGAACCTCTTCCTCCTGCTTCACTTCTTCTCCATTTTTAAAAACGGACAAATCCTCGGTGGTGCTGTCCTCTTGAAACAGCGTATTGCTAATCAGCATGATCGCTGCTCCAAAAAGGAGCACAAGAAGCAAATAATGGAATTTCTTAGGTTTCTTATCAGGCTGCCCATCTTTGGAAATCATCTTCTTTATCCATGTGAAAGGTCCTTTTTCATTATCCATCTCTATCCATATTCCCCCCTTCTGCCAGAACTTCGATTGAGTTTGCGTCTACATTCCATTTTTGTGCGAGAAAAGAAGCGATTCCTTTTGCGTCTTCATGAGCGGGCCCGCTGGATGGAAGAGGTTTCCCGGTATTGATTTCCACTGTTTTAATCACTTCTACAGCTTCAGATTCTGCATTTTCTGCTCTAAGTTGGATCATGACCTTTTGCAGGTTATCCGGGAAGGCTTGATCACTGCTTTCATCTACTAAAATATCAATGTTGGCAATTTCCAGACCGTACTGTTCCATCAACTCCTCTTCTGCGTCCTGTTCCATTTGGACAGCCATTTGTTCTAAAATATATGCATCACTTGAGGCTTGTATTTCTTTTTTCTTCATTTCTATTAAATTTTCCATATTTTTTTCTCCTGATGCCTCAAAAACAGGCACTGAAACAAGAGCTTCCTCAAAATCACTTGATATAATTCTTAAAATCGGCGTAAGAATAATCGCGATCAGCAGCAGCCCCGTCACCATTTTTGTGTATTTCTGAAGCTTAGAACTGGGAAGAAGCATATCTATGACAGTGGCCAGCAGAACAAATAATATGATGTTAGTTACCCATTCTTTTATGAAATCCACTTCATCCCCCCCTACCTGACCATCATGGTCAAATTACCGGCTGCAATAATAACCGTAATACTAAGGAAAAACATAAGAGAGACAATGGCCAGTGCCGCAAAAACGTAAATGATGCTTTTGCTGATTACATCCAGGCAGGATATAATCGGCCCTCCCCCCAACGGCTGCAAAATGGCTGCCGCGAATTTATATATAAACGCAATCATTAGTATTTTGATTGCAGGAAAAGCTGCGATAATCAGGAGAATGGCAACCCCTGCTATCCCAACAGTATTTTTTAACAGCACCGAGGCGCTTATTACTGTATCTGTAGCGTCCGTAAACATTCTTCCAATGACAGGAATGAAATTCCCTGTAATAAATTTTGCTGTACGTATGGTAATTCCATCGGTAACTGCCGCTGATGCTCCCTGAACTGATATGACTCCTAAAAAGACTGTCAGGAACATTCCGAGAAGCCCTATGCTCCAATTCCGAAGCAGATTTGCAAGCTGAGTTACCTTGTAATGCTCTGACAATGTGCTGACGATGCTCAACAGAGCAGATAAAAATAAGAGCGGAAGAATGACATACTGGATAAATAAGCCGCTGACATTCATTAAAAACAAAATTACCGGATGGAAAAAAGCAGCGGATACCACACCTCCAGAGGAAGCAATCAGTGCAAGCAGCAGCGGTATGAGGGCCATTATGAATGACACCATGGTTGAAATGGTTTCCTGTGTGTAAGTGATCGCGACATGAAAGCTATTCAGCGCAATAATAATTAAAACCATAAACACAATGGCATACGCCGCTTTACTGACAGTGCTTTTTTCAAATGAATTCTGCAGGGACTGCAGGAACATGCTGAATACCGTCAGTAAAATCAGGGTTCCCAGCAGTTTTCCATTTACAATAAATTCATGGAACACGAACTTCATTGCGCCGGTGGCCCACTCTTTTAATGAGAATTCCTTTTCTCCCTTAATGAATTCATAGAGGCTCCCCTTTTGGCTTTCCGGCAAAAAGCCTCCATACTCAGTTGTGATCTCTTCCCAAAAGCCTTTTAATTCATTGAGATCTAACTTCTCCACCTGAGATTCTACTAAATCCTGGGGGGATATCGTCTCCTCCGCTTCGCCGGTCTTAGGTGAGGCTTGTACAATTGGTGCCAGGAAAAAGAATAGAAATAAGCTGAACAAGAAAATTTTCTGCATCCTTTGCTTCATTTTTTCACCTCTTTTAAAAGACCCTATTAAACGCCGGCAACTTGAGCTCGTCCAGTCCGGCAGACTGCATGATTATTCAGCAGGCCGGCACAATTTAGCTCGGAATCATCCGAATGATTGTTTCAATTAATACTGTAAGGATCGGGATAGCCATGGCAAGGATGAGAATCTTTCCGCCCATCTCAATTTTGGCTGCAATGGCCCCCTGGCCTGCATCTTTCGTAATTTGGGCAGCAAATTCAGCAATATAGGCTATCCCGATTATTTTTAAAATGGTTTCAACATAGACGATGTTTACCTTTGCATTGACGGCAATCTTTTCAATCATATGGATAATGGCATAAATTTGGTCGATCAGAAAAAGAAAGATGGCACAGCCGGCAAAAACAATCAGCAAAAAAGCAAAGTTGGGTTTTTGCTCCTTTACAATCAGCGCCAGAAAAGTTGCAACAAGTGAAAATCCGACTATCTGGAGAATTTCAATGGCTGAGCCCCCCTTTTATCCCTGAAACAAGAAAACAGATTTTATTTTTTGGAACAGGTTATCTACAATGGAAGCAACCATGAATAAGATATAAATAAATCCGAAAAGCGTCACCCACTGTGCGTATTCCTTTTTGCCCACCTGATCGAGAATTGTATGCAAAAAGGCTACTACAATGCCGACACCTGCAATCTTGAATATGATATCTACCTCTAAACCCATCTTTACTCCCCCTAAGCTCTGATCAGCGTCCGGCAATTCAAATTGCATGGCTCTAAGCTGCCGGCATTTCCTACATTAGTAAAATGATTAAGAGCAATCCTGATAAAAATCCAAGACTTTTGACCATTCTCTCGTATTTCACTTGCCTGTCATGTGCGTCTGCTTCTTCACGTTCCAGGTGGGAAAGGGTAAGCATGATCTGCTTTTGCTGAGAAAGACGGTCATGCCTTCCAAGTGTCTCTCCAAATTGCTTCATAATCTCGATTTCCCCTTGTTTAAAAGCCGTCATTTTCCATATTTCCTTCAAGCTTTCTTCCCAGGCGTCCTTTACGGTTGTCTCGGAATCGGTCAATCTTTTTGCGAAGGATTCAAAGAACCAGGATAACGGTTTGGAAAGCTGGGCAGAAAGTCTTCTGGCTGCTTCATGAAGCGGTGTATGACCATACATAATTTCAGCCTCAAGTGACTGCAGTGCCGATTTTAGCTGACGAAGCTGGCGAGGCCGTTCTGTCAGATGCCTCGCCGCTTCAAATCCTCCCCACGTTGTAGCAATGATGATCAAAACAGCTCCAATTACCTTCATCATCTACATCACGCCCGCTTCATGCGGGAAACCCGCACCATCAGAGTTTCTAATGCATACAATGCTGCCTGGCCCTTCTTTCCTGCTGAGTTCAATAAATCGCTGGAAAATGCCCATTTCCAGTATGGCTTTTAATGTGGGGCGCTTCTTAATTTTTTCCAGAGAATTTCCATGTGTAGTCATAATCAGTTTTATTCCAGCATTTACAGCCTCCATAATGGCCTCTGCATCTTCATGCCTGCCAATTTCATCGACAACCAGAACCTCGGGGCTCATGGAACGAATCAACATCATCATGCCTTCAGCTTTGGGACAGGCATCAAGGACATCAATTCTATTCCCAAATGTCATTTGCGGGATTCCATGCACACATCCTGCTATTTCGGAGCGTTCATCCACAATCCCGACCTTGCTGGCAGGAAATTCACCTTTTGGATCACCAGATGAGATGATTCTTGCAATGTCGCGCAGCAATGTGGTCTTACCAGTCTGCGGCGGGCCAATAATCATGGTATGAAGCCAGCCATCCCTATAAATTCTGGGAATCACTTTTTGGGCAATGCCAATTTTCTCCCTGGCAATTCTAATGTTAAAAGAGGAAATATCTCTGATCGCCTTAACCTTCCCTTGTTCAAGAATGACCTTTCCTGCAAGTCCTACCCTATGGCCGCCTTCAATGGTGATATAACCTCTTTTCAGTTCTTCCTCCAGTGTGTAAATGGAGAAGTGGCTTATTTTATTCAGCAAATGCACTGCATCATCGGGTTCAACTATATAAGGGAGATAATGCGGAACTCCCCTTGCAGTCAGCTCAATGGGCCTGGAAATGCGGACCCTGATTTCCTCCAGATCCTTTAAGATTTGCGGAGGGATTCTCTGTATTTGTTCGGCAATTTTTTTCGGCAAAAAGGCTATAATCGTTTCCATGTCTGCTCCTCCATTCATAATCTGATTTCGGACTAGCTTCTCATTATTTAAAATGTATGCCTTTGGCAAAACAATATGACTTAGATTTGAAAGCTTTATATTTATTTAGGACGAGCTTTTAGCTGAGTAAAAAGTTCTTTTTTTCAAAAAATAATCCAATAAGAACAAAGATAAAGGCTGGTGTCATTTATGAGAGCTAAATGCATATGCGTCATGGTTATTTTTCATCTTTTCGTCCTTGGCTTCTTCCCTGCTGAAGGAATTGCTCATCAGGGAAATACAAAAGGACCGCAAAACGTCATTCTGATGATTGGCGATGGAATGGGGATAGGCCAGATTGAGATTGCGAGAAAACTGGAATATGGCAAGGACGGAAGGCTGTTCCTGGAATCTCTCCCTCACACAGCATTGGTGCACACCGAATCTGCCAATAATTTTGTTACAGACTCAGCTGCCGGGGGGACTGCACTTGCAATTGGGAAAAAGACTAATAATGAGATGATCGGAGTCACTCCTGATGGGAAGGAAGCAGACAGTATCCTTGATCTATTCAAGAAAAACGGAAAAAAGGCAGGGGTCATATCTACCAATACAGTTACGGATGCCACTCCTGCAGCCTTTACTGCAAGTGTTTCAAACAGATGGTCTGGACAAGAGGAAATTGCACGACAGCAGCTGAATAATGAGGTGGATGTGTTAATGGGAGGAGGCAGAGCCTATTTCAGCCAGGAAAAGCAAAGCGGGAACGATTTAATAAAGGACGCCAGGTTAAAAGGGTATGATTATGCAAGAAATAGAGTAGAAATGCAGAATTCGAAAGGGGAAAAGCTCCTTGGATTGTTCAATAAGGGGTATATGAACTATAAACTGGATCGTCCTCTAAAAAACAGCAAAGAACCAAGCTTAAAAGAAATGACTGAGAAAGCGATCAGTGTACTCTCAAAAGGAAAACAGGGGTTTTTTCTTATGGCTGAAGGGGCAAGGATTGACCATGCTTCTCACGCAGGCGATATTACAAGCATATGGAAAGAAACCATTGAATTTGATGAAGCTGTAAAATATGCGGTTGAATGGGCAAAAAAGGACAAAAAGACACTGGTTTTGGTTGTCGCTGATCATGAAACCATGGGGATATCAGCATCAGAGCCGCTGAATATACAGCAGTTAAAAGAAATCAAAGCGACCCCGCAGTATATGGTCAGCCAATTCAAAAGAGATGAGATTAGGGGCACCTACCGGTCAGAAAGCGTGAAGGATGTTTTAAAAAAGTATGCAAATATTGATTTAACCGAGCAGGAAATTGATGCATTTAATGGCAAGCTGATAAACACAGACAGCCAAGTTTATCCTCAATATTTAGCAGCATGGGAAATAGGGAGCCTGATTGCTGAAAAATATCATGGAGGAATTTTAACGAATAAAGTAAGATCTCTGAGCTCAACCGGCGGACACACAGGCAATATGATTCCTTTATTTGCTTATGGCAATGGGAGCGAAACTTTTTCAGGAGTGATGGAGAATACAGATATACCAAAGAGGATTGCCAGGCTGATGAATTACACCTGGGATTAATATTATACGCATTTTCTGTCTTTCTCCCGCGTAATTCTAGAGAGATACTCAATGAAAGCGGGGAATGAAATTCATGTATTATTATCAGCCATTTGTCCGCAATTCTGTCCAAACAGGAAGACATTCCAGATTCAGACCAAATATTTTAAGGGTTTCAGGTGAGGGAAAGTTAGCTGTACAGCCTGATCAGGCTAACATAAAGCTGGGAGTTGTAACAGAAGACGAAGAGCTTCAGAATGCACAGGAACAGAATGCAGCAGCCATTTCAAATATCAAAAAGTCTCTTAATGATATTGGAATAACAGATAAGCAGATTCAAACCTCTGATTTTACAATTTTTCCGCAGTATGATTTTGTCGATGGCAAGCAAATTTTTCGCGGGTACAGGGTTGAGCATATACTAAGCATTACTGTCAATGAGATAGAAGATACAGGTCTTGTTGTAGATACAGCAGTGGACAACGGTGCAAATATTGTTAGAGGAATTAATTTTGAAGCTGAAAACCAGTCGGAATTGTACCAGCATGCTTTAAGTCTGGCAGTAATGGATGCTTACAAAAAGGCAGAAACAATTGCCGCTTCACTAAGAGTACAATTGATCAGCACCCCGGTATCCGTTACTGAAGGAACTTTTGGCATAGAGCAGCCTGTTTCTTTTCAATCCTCCCCTTTTGTTAAGAGTGCCGTCAGCACACCAATCCAGCCCGGAACCATAGACATTGAAACCCATATCACAGCAGAGTTCACATATTACAGCTAACCCTATTAAGGATGAAAAAGAATCCCGAGAGCTCGGGATTCTTTTTCATCAGATCATTATGCACGTGATACGTATGAACCCTCAGTTGTATTGATGATCAGCTTATCCCCTTCATTAACAAAGAAAGGAACTTGTACAGTCAGGCCTGTTTCAAGTGTAGCCGGTTTCGTTCCACCGGAAGCAGTATCCCCTTTAATGCCTGGCTCTGTTTCAGTCACTGTAAGTTCAACGGAGTTAGGAAGCTCGATTCCAAGGGACTCTCCCTGGTAAAGCATAATGGCAACTTCCATGTTTTCTTTTAAAAACTTTAATTCATACTCTATTGCTGAAGCAGGCAGCTCGATTTGCTCATATGACTCATTATCCATGAATACATGCTGATCTCCATTTGCATAAAGATATTGCATTTTACGATTATCGATTTGTGCCTTTCCTACTTTTTCACCTGCACGGAAAGTTTTTTCCTGAATAGCACCTGTGCGAAGGTTGCGCAGTTTGGAACGTACAAATGCAGCTCCTTTTCCTGGCTTAACGTGCTGGAAATCCATTACACGCCAAATGCCGTTATCAACTTCAATCGTTAATCCCGTACGAAAATCGTTTACTGAAATCATGATTTTGTCCTCCTAATGTGTCTAGCTCCAGCGCCTACCCCCTCGAGGTCACAAGCCAATCCTCACAAAAAGGCAAAGAACGCCTTTCCGGGAGGCTCGTCTTGTGCTTGTCGGGGGTGGGCAAGGCGCTTCCGCTTTTCTTGTAATTAAAGAATGATCAATTCTTTAGTAGAATGAGTAAGCGTTTCATTGTGTTCTTTTGTAATAACTGTATCATCCTCAATGCGGACACCACCAAGGCCAGGTATGTAAATGCCCGGCTCCACCGTTACAACCATTCCAGGTTCAAGAATTACATCAGACTTAAATGACAAAGCAGGCCCTTCATGCACCTCAAGTCCAATGCCATGCCCGGTAGAGTGGCCAAAATATTCGCCATAGCCTTTTTCAGAAATATAATCACGAGTTAAGGCATCTGCTTCTTTGCCGCTCATTCCCGGTTTGATGCCCTCCATCCCCCGCTCCTGAGCTTCTTGCACAATCGTATAGATTTCTTTAAGCTTATCTTCAGGTTCTCCCACAGCAACCGTACGGGTAATATCTGAAACATAGCCCTTATAATAAGCGCCGAAGTCCAGAGTGACAAAATCGCCTTTTTCTATAATCTTATCACTAGCCACTCCATGCGGAAGGGCAGAACGGTATCCGGATGCCACGATAATATCAAACGATGATGAAACTGCACCCGCTTTTCTCATAAAGAATTCTAATTCATTCGATACCTCCAGTTCGCTTATCCCTGGTCGAATGACATCAAGAATATGTTTAAACGCAGCATCTGCAATGTCAGCTGCCACCTTTATTATCTTAATCTCTGAATCGGTCTTAATCAAGCGTAACTTTTCAATAGTGTCGGCAATAGGAACAAGCTCAGCGTTAACAGCTTTTTCGTAGGCTTTATAGGCAGAAAAGGTTATATGATTCTCTTCAAACCCAAGCTTTTTGATTCCAAGCTGTTCAGCCTGTTTGGCAACTTCTTCCGGAATTGCACCAGTATGCTTAACAATTTCATATCCTTCACATTGCTTAGCAGCCTGTTCTGTGTAGCGGAAGTCCGTTATAAAAAGTGCCTTATCCGCACTGATTAATACCACGCCGGCTGAACCCGTAAAACCCGTCATATAACGGCGGTTAAACTTGCTGGTAATCAGCATTCCATCTATTCCCGACTTTGTAAAGCTCGCGCGCAATTTTTCTATTTTTTCCATCTTATCCTCTCCCCTTTTCAAAATCGACTAATGCATAAAAAGCAAGCTCATATCCTTTAAAGCCCAGACCGACTATTTGGCCCATTGCAGCAGGTGCAATAACAGAAGTATGCCTGAATTCTTCCCTGGCATGAACATTTGAAATATGTACTTCGATCACAGGAACCTGGATTCCTGCAACAGCATCCCTGATTGCATAACTATAATGGGTAAATGCCCCTGGATTGAATATAATACCCTGTGTGCCATCTTCATTGGCAAGGTGAAGCTTGTCAATGAGCTCCCCTTCATGATTTGACTGAAAACAAGACACTTCTGTCTCATACGAAGTACCCAATGCTTTCATATCCTGCTCCAGCCGATCAAGCGTTTCATTCCCATAAACACCTGGTTCCCTTTTCCCGAGCAGATTTAAATTCGGCCCATTTAACAGGAGTATTTTCCCCATGTTCAACCCCCTCTTACATAGTTGCTGACGGGCATCTCTTTCTATTCAAGCCCCCTTCGGACAGCACCGAAAAAGAATGCCCAATATGAACATTCTATCATAAAGCAAAATTTCATACAGTTCTGATGTATAGCGCTTTTCACTTAATTTTTCATTTCCTCATCAGCATCTGCACAATGAGACATGACTTCTATTTAAATGCTTAGACACCCAAGAGCGCATGCATAATTACTGAGTTCCAGCCTGTTTCATTAAGATAAATCAGGATCTGTACGGGCCTTTTTTTCATCTGCGGTCTTGCATCTGATTTCTTGAGCTTCATAAGAAATGGAATACCCGACGAATACACCAAATAAAATATAGAAACAGATTGATGTGATTATTGTATTCCTCTCAAGCTCCCAAAAGGGATTGATACCAGGGAATATTGGGTTGAGTATAAAAAATACCAGTAAAAAAAGGGCAACTCCATAGCCAGCCCCCACGAAAATACTTTGGAATTTCCGCAGCGCTGCATAATAAATTAGTGCCGCCACAATTGATATTCCCCCAATCAGGAGAATTGAGATCATCGTTCCCAGCCAGCCCTCTTTCCAGGCTCCTATTGTCCAGGGTTCAAGAATGACATTGGGGCGAATTTCGGTAAAATTAAAGACGTAAGCCAAATAGGCCAGTCCGCTCCATAGAATGCCTCCAATCAATCCGGTAATGACCACCATTGCCATGAAAGACATCGGTTTTTCCCTTTGATTCTGTTCCAAGCGCTCTCTTTCTTCTGCCACTTTGCGCCACCTCCTTTCCCTATTATGTCCACACGCATTTAATCCATTGCATTATATTCAAAATTAATGGTGCATGGATTAAATCCTCCGGAAAATGCGTTCATATTTTTTATATAATTTCCTGTTATATAGAGGTTTTATGGGATTTTAGGTCGAATAAAATAATTAATGATTGCTTCCCTTGGTATTTGTGCTTATTTGGGGGAAAGATTGTTCCGGGACTGGTATTCACGGCATAAATTTAAGTATGTGCAATAGAACAAATACTCAATGGGTATGCATGCAGTTCTCCGGAACTTATGAAAAGTTGATATTCTGCTGTTTAAATTGTAAAGAAATAGGAAAAGAAAAATATGAAGACAATTCATTAAATAATCCAATAAACTTTAGTTTATATAGTTTAAAAGCTAATAAAAATGCTCATCATGCTTTTAGGGAGGTGGCTTTCTTGAAAAAACCATTTACACTTTATATTGTCTCCGGGCTTATTTTGCTAGCTGTAATCGGAGTTGCCGTCAGCCTGATCTCAGATCCTGCCGGTTTTTTGCAGAGAATAGCTGTCATTGTCATCATAGGTGCTGTAGTATACTTTCTTTTTCAGCGCTTTAACAGATCTAATCCCTCAAAGCGGGAGCAGCGGGCTTTTATAAAGGCAGCCAAAAAATCTAAAAGGCGCTTTAACAATAAAGAAACGGGCCCTGCAAATGGAAGAAAGGCTTCTGTCGGTTCCCTTACTTCAATTAAAAAATCTAAGAAGAAATCTTCACCACACTTGACAGTCATAGAAGGCAAAAAAGGCAAAAAGAAAAATCGAGCCTCTCTTTAATATTGGCTCGATTTTTCTCTTAAAACGTTAAAGTCTCTGGAGTCCGGCAGCAGCGTATCCGCATTTCTATTTAATAGCTCCATGAAGAAAAAAATTTCTCTGCACATTGCCTGCCATGCTCAAGCAGGTCTTTTTTCTTCTGCTCAGTTATATTAAATTCCGCAGTCAGCACGCCGTCTGTTGGAATGAAAATAATATTTTGTGCATGTTTTCTGGAGATGTACCTTGCATCATGCGCGTCCTTCATTGTTTCAAAAAGCGCCGCATACATTTGTATGGCGTTGTCGATTTTATTCGGCGGCCGTTCGCTCAAATTATGACTCAGCTTTATCCCGAGGACAGGCCGGGTCTTTTTCACATTTTCCTTATCGAAAAGCCACATCGGAAAATTGCTTAAAACCCCTCCATCCACGATGACACTCGAATTGCTGTATGCCTGAAGTTTGACCGGCTCAAAAAAATATGGAAGGCTGCAGCTCATTCTGATGGCCTTTGCCACCGGAAATGAATCAGGATCAATGCCATAATGTACAAGATCATCTGGCAGTACAACCAGCCTCCCGTTTGTCAGGTCAGAGGCAATCACTCTTAACGATTGCGGCGGCAGATCTGAAAATGTTCTAATCCCCCTGTCAGCCAGTTTTTGAGCCATCCAGCTTTCCAGCTCCGAACCTTTATATAATCCTAGACGCCAATACAGATTAAGCCACTTTCCGACTGCAAAGGGGATAAATGTTTTTCTCTCATCAAGAAGCTTTTTCACGTCAAATTCATCGACGAGCTGATATATTTCCTCACTTGTATAATTGGCAGCAATTAATGCAGCAACAATGGATCCTGCACTTGTTCCTGCAACCCGCTTGAATCGAAAACCCCTTGTATGGACTGCGTCATATGCGCCGATTAAGGCAAATCCTTTGATGCCTCCTCCTGAAAAAACACCATCTATATACATGTAAGCCACTCCTGTCGATGTACTTGCTCATAGAGGAACTCTTACTTATACATCTTTAATCAGGAGCTTTTTAAAATAGTACGGCTGACAAGCAGAAATTCATGATTAAGTAAAATATTGCACTTCTGCCTCAGGAAAATAAGAGTGAATGTAACTCCTTATCGTATTTTCCAAATCTTTCGCTTCATCAGTCGGATAAACATACTTGCCTATCCCGTATCTTCCCCATTTATATTTTCGTTTCTCTTCATCCATTTCAAGCTTTGTTTTCGGGTAGCGTTTTTCGATCACCTTTTTGGCCGGTTTGGTAAATCTGTGCTGGATTAACTCGAATGTCAAGCCCTCCAAGTTGATGCCTTCGAGCGATTTGCTTAACCTCTGAAAAAGTTCATGATAACCTTCGCTCCAATCATCATGCATGTAAATAGGAGCCACGATAAAGCCAAGCGGATAGCCGGCATTGGCTACTTTCCGGGCAGCTTCAAGACGATCGTCGAAAGAAGAAGTGCCAGGTTCAAAGTTTTTTATAACATAGCGCGAATTAACACTAAATCGGAAACGGGTTTTCCCATTATGTTTAGCATCAAGCAAATGGTCGACATGATGATATTTGGTGACAAATCTGAGCTGGCCATATTCGGTCTGGCCGATAAATTCAATTGTTTTTTTCAATGAATGGGTCAAGTGATCAAGCCCAACGATGTCGGAAGTACATGCAGCTTCAAAACGTGTCAGCTCGGGCTTTCGCTCTTCCATATATCTAGTGGCCTGTTCAAAGATTTCTTCAAGGTTTACATACGTGCGAATATAAGGCTTGCTTCCAAGTGTCGTTTGCAGATAGCAATAATGACAGTGTCCCATGCAGCCAGTAGCAAGGGGAATGGCGTATTCTGCAGAAGGCTTGGAGGTATCAAATTTCAATGTCCGTCTGATGCCTACCACTAAAGTGGATTTTGCATTTCGGTATTTCTGCAATTCATTATCGCCCGGGATATTCCTCACCTGGTTATGTGAAGTTGTTTCCCTAATCTCTAAGTTCATTTTTTTAAATTTTTCCTTTAGCTCTCTTCCTAAAGGATATTCAAGAGCTTGAGGTTCTATATATACTAGCTGAGGGATAAATGGCTTCATCAGGTTTAACCTCACTTTATAATTTGTCCTGCCAGCAGACAATGTCCGCCGAACCCCATGACAGTAGTATGAACCAAATGTCCCAACAGCAAAAAAAGGAGATGGAACAATTATTTCCATCTCCTTTAGTTCGTTTTTTAAATTTTTATAAGCCGCATTTCAGCTGTGCATTACAGTTTGTGCAAGTATTGCATCCGCCGATTTCTTTGACTTTGCCTTTACGGCATACAGGACATGTATTGCCGACTTCCGAACCGATTGTTACATCGGTTGAACGAAGGTCGCTGATGGTATCAACCAGAACTACATGCTGCTTAGATTTCTCTTTCTTGACTGCTACCGTATCTTCAAAGCTGTTCTCTTCCGCCTTCAGCGTCAATACTTGAGAATCGCGTGATCCATCCACATAAACTGTGCCGCCCTTTGCACCTCCGCGGTATAGGCGTTCATAGACTTTCTCAACCTGTTCGACACTATAGCCCTTCGGTGCGTTGACTGTCTTACTGATAGAGCTGTCAATCCAGCGCTGAATCACACATTGTACATCTGCGTGTGCTTCAGGGGCTAAATCCATCGCTGCCACAAACCATTCAGGCAGATTATTCGGGTCTGCATCCGGATTGCGGTCTAAATATTCCTGAACAATATCTGCCTTCACTTCAATGAACTTGCCCAAACGGCCGCTTCTGAAGTATGAGAAGGAGAAATATGGCTCAAGGCCTGTTGATACTCCAACCATGGTACCTGTGGACCCAGTAGGTGCAACGGTAAGAAGATGTGAATTGCGGATTCCGCTTTCTAAAATAGATTCACGGATATCCTCAGGCATTTTCTGCATGAAGCCTGTTTCTGTAAAAGCTTTGCGCAGGCGATCCGTTTTTTCTGGATTCTCACCTGTTAAGAATGGGAAGCTTCCCTTTTCCTTCGCAAGCTCTACAGAAGCTTTGTAAGCTGTCGTTGCAATGGTTTCAAAGACTTTGTCAATTAGTACATTGCCTTCTTCAGAACCATATTCAGTTTCACAGTAGATGAGCAAATCATGAAGCCCCATAACGCCAAGACCAACACGGCGCTCTCCTAATGCCTGCTTTTTGTTTTCTTCAAGGAAGTATGGTGTTGCATCTATTACATTATCCTGCATACGCACACCTACTTCGACAGTACGCTTCAGCTTTTCAAAGTTAACAGTCTTACTTTCCTTATCTGCCATTTCGGCAAGATTCACTGCTGCAAGGTTGCAGACAGAATATGGTGCAAGTGGCTGCTCGCCACACGGATTTGTTGCTACAACCCTTTGTCCGTATGCTTGTGCATTGGTCATGTCGTTGGCATTATCAATAAAGAAAATGCCTGGCTCTGCTGAATATGTCGCACAAATATTGATCAGGTTCCAAAGTTCTTTCGCTTTGATTTTGCGGTGAACACGAACTTTATAGCCAAGTTTTCCCCACTCTCTGACGTCCCCGACTTTGTGCCATTCTTCGTTGTAAGTTTTCATCGTTTCGGCATCATAGGATTCAACATCAGGGAAGCGAAGCTCGTACTCCGCATCATTTTCAACAGCATCCATAAATTCTTTTGTCAGGCACACTGAAATGTTTGCCCCAGTCAGGAATTCAGAATTATGAACACTGTAAGAACCGCCAGTCGCCAGTTTTTCTTCAGCATCCTTGATGATTTCTTCACTGAATCCGCCATAGCCAGGTATGCTTCTGTAATTAATAATACCCTGGTACATGGCAATTTCCTGTTCAGTAAATGGAGTGAATTTTAATTTTTCTTTAGCATACTTTTTTATTGTTTCATCATTTGTATTTTCAAGAAGGAATCGTAAAATTCTTGGGTTTTGCATTTTCGAAATGATGAATTCGATAATGTCCGGATGCCAATCTGCCAACATAATCATCTGAGCACCGCGTCTGGATCCACCCTGCTCCACAAGGTGTGTAAGCTTCGCAATATCATCAAGCCAGGATACGGAACCCGATGACTTGCCGTTTACTCCTTTAGCCAGTGTGTTGCGTGGTCTTAGGGTTGAACCATTTGTCCCAACTCCGCCGCCACGGCTCATGATTTCCATCACCTGCTTGCGGTGCTCGGAAATTCCTTCACGGGAGTCCTGTACGAACGGCATTACATAGCAGTTGAAGTAAGTAACATCTGTGTCTGCTCCCGCTCCATACAATACACGGCCCGCTGGAATGAAATTCAAGTTTTTCAATTCCTGATAAAATTTTTCAAACCATTCTATTTTCTTTTCTTCGGTCTTCTCAACTGATGCCAGGCCTGTTGCATTACGCTTGGCGATTTGTTCATAGTAGATTTCCAGGGGCTTCTCGATTACATCAAGAGGCTTTGTAATAATGCCTGTTTGAGATTCTTCCGGATCATCCAGCACTCCTCTGTAATCTTCCTCTACTAGAACCTTGGCAGTCTTGTTTTCCCAGTCAATATCCAGGATGAAGCCTAAGCCGCGTGCAGGGAATTTTGGATCTTCCTTAATTGTGAGGACAACGAAGTCACCGTTTGTGAGTGTCACTTTCTCGGTGTCTTTGAAGGTGTAACGATCTAGCATAACTAAGCGGGAAACACCTTTGTGGGTCATTTTCATATCTGGGGTTACAGGGTGAACCTGAGGAAAAAGACGGATGTCCTTGTTTAAACGTTCAATGTTCAATTTCATTTTTTGTCCTAGCGCAACAGACATTGTTACAACTCCTTCTAAATTCAATTATCTATTATGGTGTAAGCATTTTAGCAGACAGAGTAAATCCATCTGTTTTAAAGAAGTACCCTAAAGTTACCATACCTTAAACCCTAAAATCAATATATAGTGTCCTAAATATTTTCGACACCACTATATATTGTGTCAGATTCAACTAAATATGATTTTGTCAAACTTAAAATTTAGTAGAAAATAAAGAAAAACAGAGTTATTGACCGATTTCCGACAAATAACGATAAATTTTCACAAATTTTGAAGCTTGCACTTTTTCACTGCATGAATTGGAAAATTATTCATTAAAAAAGAGAAAAAGCGACTTAGCCGCTTTTATCTCTTATAGTTCCAATCATCGTTTTCATATCGCTCTTTTGCGATTTTCTGGACATATGCCATTTCCTCATCGGTAAGCTTGTAAGGTTCAAGTTCTATATTCAAGCCTTCCTCAAATCCTTTTTTGAATGCTGTTTTTGCTTGACCAAGAGTGATATTTTCTGCTGTCAGCTCATTCATGGCGACCGCTTTGTTTTTAAAAGCCTTTTGCATTCTCTCTTTCACTCTTTCATTCGGATACTTGAACAGGCTAAATAGCTTGTCTTCATCCAAATCAAGCAAAATTGAACCATGCTGAAGGATTACACCTTTTTGCCTTGTTTGCGCACTCCCCGCCACTTTACGGCCTTCTACAACAAGTTCGTACCAGCTTGGGGCATCGAAACAAACTGCAGATCTTGGATTTTTCAGAGAGTCCCTTTCTTCGGCCGTCTTTGGCACAGCAAAATAAGCTTCCATCCCCAGTGCGTGAAAACCTTTTAATATTCCTTCAGAAATGACTCTGTACGCTTCAGTTACTGTGTTCGGCATTTCCGGGTGGGATTCCGGCACAATAACACTGTATGTGAGTTCATGTTCGTGAAGCACACCTCTTCCGCCTGTAGGTCTGCGAACAAAACCCAGACCATGCTGCTTCACAGCTTCCATATTTATTTCTTTTTCAACCTTTTGGAAGTATCCGATTGAAAGAGTTGCCGGATTCCAGCCGTAAAACCGAATCACAGGAGGCATTTTACCCTCGCTATTCCAGTCAAGCAAGGCTTCATCCAAAGCCATATTAAAAGAGGGTGACCCCTCCCCCGAATCGATAAATCGCCAAACTTCTTTAGTCATATGTAACCCTCATTTTCAGATTCTTTAGCTAGTCATTTGCGGTTAATAGTCTACCAAAATTCCTGTTAAAATTAAAGTAAGTTGAATTTCCATAACAAATTTAACAGATTTCCTTTACTCCTATTAGGAAAGGCTTATATAATATTAGTTGGCTTACCTATGTGTGAAAGGAGAAAGACATATTGGAAACACTTTATTTCATTCTTATCATTTTGGGTGCAATCATTACCTATTCCGTGATAACCTGGTTTTATCAGCGCCGAATTGTTAAAACGCTTACGGAAGACCAGTTTAGAGAAGGCTATAGAAAAGCCCAATTAATTGATGTACGCGAACCAAATGAATTTGAAAACGGCCATATTTTAGGTGCCCGCAATATACCGCTTTCACAAATGAAAATGCGCATGAAAGAATTGCGCCCGGACAAGCCAGTCTATTTATACTGCCAAAGCGGCATGAGAAGTGCCAGAGCTGCCCAGTTTTTGCATCGTAAAGGCTACAAAGACCTTTCACACCTGCAGGGCGGATTCAAAAAATGGACCGGAAAAGTAAAGGCGAAAAAATAAGAGCAATATTTGAAAAGACCCCGTTATTCCTGACGGGGTCTCTTGATTATGAGAACCTGCCCCGCTCGATATATCAATTCCTCAAATTAGCTGTTCTTTTCCCCAATTCGATGATTCTTTTCACTGGTTTTCCGTCTTTATTCCTCCTTTTCGCTGCTGTATTCCCGAATTTCCCGATTCCCTTCACAGAGTTCACAATTAGCTTATATGTCAAAAAAAAGAGTGCCCATTAAGGACACCCTTTCTCATATTATTGCTTTTGATAACGAAGAACTGGCTTTCTTGCAGCCATTGTTTCATCCAGACGGCCAATTACGGTTGTGTGAGGTGCTTCCTGAACAATCTCAGGGTTTTCCTCCGCTTCTTTAGCTATTTGGATCATGGCATCGACAAAAGCGTCCAGCGTTTCTTTTGATTCTGTTTCTGTCGGCTCAATCATAATGCACTCTTCTACGTTTAGCGGGAAGTAGATGGTTGGCGGATGGTAGCCAAAGTCAAGAAGGCGCTTGGCAATATCCAAAGTACGTACGCCAAGCTTCTTCTGGCGCTTACCGCTTAAAACGAATTCATGCTTGCAATGTCTGTCAAATGGAAGGTCATAGAATGGCGCAAGCCTTCTCATCATATAGTTTGCATTTAATACAGCATTTTCTGTAACAGCCTTCAGTCCATCCGGCCCCATAGTGCGGATATAAGTATAAGCACGGACATTGATTCCGAAGTTTCCGTAATATGGCTTAACACGGCCGATTGATTGCGGACGGTCATAATCAAATTCATATTGGTCACCTTTTTTAACCAAAACAGGCTTCGGAAGGAAAGGAATCAGATCCGCTTTTACGCCGACTGGGCCTGATCCTGGTCCGCCGCCGCCATGCGGTCCTGTAAAAGTTTTATGAAGATTAAGGTGAACAACGTCAAATCCCATATCTCCAGGGCGTGCTTTTGAAAGTACAGCATTCAGGTTAGCTCCATCATAGTATAGCTTCCCACCGGCGCCGTGAACAATCTCAGCCATTTCAAGAATGTTTTCTTCAAACAAACCTAAAGTATTCGGGTTAGTCAGCATAAGGGCAGCAGTGTCCTCGCCAACCACTCTTCTTAAGTCCTCTAAATCCACCAATCCATTTTCATCCGATTTAACAGTTATGGTTTCAAATCCTGCGACTGTCGCGGATGCAGGATTTGTTCCGTGGGCAGAGTCCGGAACGACAACTTTAGTACGCTTCGTATCGCCATTCGCTTCATGATAAGCACGGATCATCATTAATCCAGTCCATTCCCCGTGTGCTCCTGCAGCTGGCTGAAGCGTCACTTCATCCATTCCCGTAATTTCAATCAGATGCTCCTGCAGATCATACATCAGCTCCAGGGCACCTTGAACAGAGCTTTCATCCTGCAATGGATGCAAGTGGGCAAAACCATTGAAGCGCGCTACATTTTCATTGATTTTAGGGTTGTATTTCATTGTGCAGGACCCCAGTGGATAAAACCCTGAATCAACACCATGATTGCGCTTGGAAAGTGCAGTATAATGACGCATGATATCAAGTTCAGACACTTCCGGCAGCTCTGGCTCTTCCTCTCTCAGGTAGCCTTCAGGAAGAAGCTCGCTTAAGGCAATTTCCGGAATATCCATTTCAGGCAGGCTGTAGCCGATACGGCCTTCTGTGCTTAATTCAAAGATGAGTGGCTGATCTTCCTTATGCATGGTAATCCCCCATTTCTTTAACGAATGCATCGATTTCTTCTTTCGTTCTCAATTCCGTTACAGCAACAAGCATATGACTTTTCAGGTCAGCATAATCTCTGCCCAAATCGTAGCCGCCAATAATGTCCTTTTCAAGAAGCTTTTGATTTACTTCTTTAACAGGCTGATTCAGCTTGATGACAAATTCATTAAATGAAGGGCCTTCGAATGGAACTTCAAAGCCGGCAGCCTTGAATTGCTGTTTTGCATAATGGGCTTTTTGCATGTTGGCAGCTGCCATATCCTTTACGCCCTTCTTGCCAAGAGCAGTCATCGCTACAGATGCCGCTAGGGCGTTTAGAGCCTGATTGGAACAAATATTGGAAGTTGCCTTATCGCGGCGGATATGCTGTTCACGTGCCTGAAGAGTAAGCACGAAGCCGCGGCGCCCCTGATCGTCTACCGTTTGTCCGACAAGACGTCCCGGCACTTTTCTCATCAGCTTGGATGTTACGGCAAAATATCCGCAATGCGGGCCACCGAAAGCTGTAGGAATTCCGAAGACCTGGGCATCTCCTGCTACAATGTCTGCTCCGAATTTACCAGGAGGTGTCAGTGCGCCAAGAGCAAGCGGGTTGCTTGAAACAACAAACATGGATTTATGGGCATGAATAATTTCCTCAAGCTCTTTTAAAGGCTCGACTCTGCCAAAAAAGTTAGGATACTGTACAATGACAGCTGCGATGTCATCGCCAATCATTCCATTTAGAGCTTCAAGATCTGTGATGCCGTCTTTATGAGGGATTTCAATCACTTCTATATACTGGCCCTTTGCGTATGTCTTGACTACCTCTTTAGATTCAGGATGAACTGCACTTGAGATAAGTATCTTCTTGCGGCGTGTGCTGCCTGCGCTTAGCATGGCTGCTTCGGCAAGTGCTGTTCCGCCATCATACATAGATGAGTTGGCAACATCCATTCCTGTTAACTCACAGATCATTGTCTGGAATTCAAAGATTGCCTGGAGCTCACCCTGAGAAATTTCCGGCTGGTAAGGAGTATAGGCAGTATAAAACTCTGAACGGGATAAAACATGATCAACAATGATTGGCATGTAATGATCATAAACACCCGCACCAAGGAAAGATGTATTTGTGCGAAGATCAGCATTTTTCTGAGCCATTTTAGTAAGCTCTTTCAGTAAGGCTGTCTCTGATTTTGCCGGCTTGATTTTATATTCGCCCTTAAATCTTACACTTTCGGGAATATCACTGAATAGTTCTTCTACAGAACTGACGCCGATTTTTTCAAGCATTGCTTTCTGGTCAGACTCTGTCATCGGTAAATAGCGATGTTTCATCATTTTCTCCCCCCGGTTAGTTCTTTTCTCTTTTATAAAAAGGTGTTGCTGCAATCTTAGCCTTCAATAGTTTGCCGCGAATTTCCACTTCTAATTCAGTTCCCGGCTCCGCATGCTCTTTCTTGATAAGGACAAGGCCAATGTTCTTTTTTAATGTCGGAGATTGAGTGCCTGTTGTCACTTCCCCGATCAGTTCTTCCCCTTTATATACAGGATAGCCATGGCGCGGAATGCCGCGATCAATCATTTCAATTCCAGCCAGCTTGCGCGGAACCCCATTTTCTTTTTGATTCTTAAGCACTTCTTTGCCGATAAAATCAGCTTCTTTATTGACTTTTACAGCAAAGCCGATTCCTGCCTCTAGCGGTGTGATATCAGGTGAGAGCTCCTGGCCATAGAGTGCCAGGTTGGCTTCAAAGCGAAGGGTATCCCTTGCGCCAAGTCCACATGGGAGCACGCCTTCTTCTTTGCCTGCTTCAAGGATTTCATTCCATAATGCGACTGCATCCTTGGCATCACAGTAAACTTCAAATCCGTCTTCTCCTGTATATCCTGTTCTGGAGACTAGCGCTTTCTTGCCATTCAAATCGACGTCCTGCTGGAATTTGAAAAATCCGATATCCGACAGGTTCGTGCCAGCAAGCTTTTGGAGCACTTTTTCTGCAATCGGCCCCTGAATCGCCAGCTGTGCCATATCTTCAGAAAGGTTTTTCAATTCCAGATTCCCTTCTGCATGGTCCTGAAGCCAATTGAAGTCCTTTTCAATATTGGAAGCATTTACAACCAGCAAATAGTGGTCATCCTCTATTTTATAGACAAGTAAATCATCAACAGTTCCGCCATTCTCATAACACATGGCTGTATATTGAGCACCTGAGTTCTTTAATTTGGAAATATCGTTCGTCATCATTTTTTGAAGGTATTTAAGGCTGTCCGTCCCCTTCACTTCGATTTCACCCATATGGGATACATCAAAAAGGCCAGCTTTTGTACGGACTGCTTCATGTTCTTCTTTAATGCTTGAAAATTGAACAGGAAGGTCCCAGCCTCCGAAGTCGATGGTTTTTGCTCCGTAATCTTTGTACACCTCGAATAAAGGCGTGCGTTTTAACTGTGACATTTACTCGTCCCCCTTAAATCTTTTGAAGTTTGTTTTAGGAACATAAAAAAGGACAGAGTACCCCCTCAAATATGAGAAGATCTCTGTCCTTGCACCTGAAAGTTTACCGAAACCGGCTTTCCCCTTGGGTGGCTTATTAAAAAGCACTCTCCAGAGCTGCGTCAAACAAGAGTTCTTTTGCCTGAGAGATTCACAGATTTTGCTTGCTCCTTCGGCGCTACAAATGTAGTCTCTCCCCTTGTTGTCATTCGCATTTATAAAATTTTCCAAGTTGGTCATACTTATACCAAACAGAAAAAATAAAGAATCCATTATTTCGGTTAACTAAATGTAATGTGTTAACTTTCAAAACTTTCAAAGCTATTAACATCGTACCACCTTAACGAGGTTTGGGCAATATCTTTATATAGATAAAGGAGCTGTTTTTATGACAGTGCAAATTGGCTTTGATTCAACCTGGCAGGATGAGTTCCTAAAAAGAATAGATGACGACGGTCCATGGGGAAATTGGGAGCTTTATAAACTGGCTGTTGAGGTTGAAAACCACACGACTATTCCTGATTTTGAAGGCCTGCAGGCTCCAAAGCATCTGCCGAACCTAACTCCGCTTCCCCATCAGCTGGAAGTAGCCAAGCAGGTAGTTGAAAGCATGAACGGCAAAGCGATCCTTGCTGATGAAGTCGGTCTCGGCAAAACGATTGAAGCTGGCCTGATTTTAAAGGAATATATGATCAGGGGACTCGTAAAAAAAGTCCTTATTCTGGTTCCTGCATCCCTCGTTTCACAATGGGCCATGGAGCTCAACAGCAAATTTTTCATTCCGGCTGTGGCACAGCGGAAAAGTTATGTATGGGAACAATGCGACGTAGTGGTTTCATCCATCGATACAGCAAAGCGCAATCCCCATCGGGACATTATCTACAGTCTGGATTATGATCTGATCATTATAGACGAAGCTCACAAGCTTAAAAATAACAAAACGAAAAACTATGAGTTTGTGCAAAACCTGAAAAAGAAGTTTTGTCTCCTTTTAACGGCAACGCCCATTCAAAATCGCATTAGTGAGATATTCAATCTTGTGTCCTTGCTCAAGCCCGGTCATCTTGGAAATGAATCAGCTTTCTATGAGAATTATAAAAAGGATTCCCGTTCTTTAAATGATGATGCACATCTAAAGGAACTCGTAAACAAAGTAATGATCCGCAACCGCAGGGCAGATACAGGGATTGAATGGACGAAAAGACATGTGGAAACCATTCCGATTGAATTTTCACATGCTGAACGCGACCTTTATGAAGCTGTTACAGAATTGCGGGGAGAAGGCGACTGGGTCAGTTCCAGCCAATTTTCAGTGATGACCTTGCAGAGAGAGGCATGCAGCAGCAGGGAAGCTGTTTATTTTACCCTTCAGAATATGCTAAAAAGACAGGAACAGCCATCACGAGCATTCCAGGAACAAATACAGTACCTTATCGAAAAGGTTGAAGCTGTACAGCAGAATTCCAAAGCTCAAAAAGCACTGGAATTAATACAAAGAATAAATGATAAGGTCATAATTTTTACAGAATACAGGGCAACCCAGATGTATCTGCAGTGGTTTTTAAAGCAATATGGGATTTCTTCAGTTCCGTTCAGGGGAGGATTCAAAAGAGGCAAAAAAGACTGGATGAGGGAGCTTTTCCAAAAGAATGCTCAAGTCCTGATTGCAACAGAAGCAGGCGGAGAAGGTATAAACCTTCAATTCTGCAATCATATCATTAATTTCGATCTCCCCTGGAACCCGATGCGTCTCGAACAAAGGATTGGGCGTATTCATCGTCTCGGCCAGGAAAAGGACGTCATAATTTATAATTTTGCCACCAAGGATACAGTCGAAGAACATGTAATGAAGCTTTTATATGAAAAAATACATCTTTTCGAAAAAGTCATTGGTGATTTAGACGATATTTTAACAAAGCTTGAATTTGGGAGTATTGACGATCATCTTGTAGATATTTTCGGAAAATCAGCTTCAGAAGGTGAAATGAGAATCAAAATGGAGAACTTAACGAGCATGATTCAATTTGCTGAGGACATGAAAGAAGGTGGAATGAATGCAGCAACAGGAAATTCATAAATTCCTTGAAAGGTATTTTCACGCAAATGGATGCGAAATCATTGATAAAGGCCCGGGGTATATGACCGTACAGCTGACAATTGATTTGGATAAGGAATTGATGAATCGTCCTTTTTATTGGCATTACCTCGAAAAAACAGGCGGCATTCCTAACCCTATGCAGCTGACCCTTATTACAAACCAGCAGATGGCCCCCGCACATATTAAGGGGGAAGTCATTCATTTTGGCTCTCCAAGGCTTCACCAGATTTTTAATTCGGCCCGAAACCTTGCAGGCTATATACGATTATACGAAAATCACCTCCTTGCCGAGGGCAAACAAGTCCCGCTAAGGCCATGGCTGGGTATGAACGTCCGTGTCTCTTATCAATGCGACCGAAAAAGAGATGTCTTTAAATCCATTGGCCTCCAATTAATAAACGGGCAAATGGTCGAAAACTTTCATGACAGATTGCTTGCAATGAACCTAACACCAAAGATTCCAGACTACTCTTTCACGCTGTCTCCGCTCATAATGCCGGGAAGCGGAGTATTCAGGGTAGCTAATTTCATAAAGTCCGAAATTGAACAAGAGGAACACTTATGGGCTGATGAAGCCAGTAGACGCTGGCAAAAAGATCTCAACCTTCTTGAACATTTTTATGAAGATGCAGAAGAAAAGGGCGAAAGCTATGAAAACGAAAAAGCAGCACTTCAAGAGCAATATGAGCCGAAGATTAATATTTCTATAATAAATGGAGGCCTCTTTTATCTGACAGACAGCGCAGTCTGAAAATCATACAAAAAACCGGCAGACTATGCCGGTTCAGGCTGTCGAGAAACTGTCGACAGCCTTTATTTTGTAATTTAACTTTAATTATTCACCGCGTTAATATGTTATAATTAAATTAATAAATCATAATAGATAGTGGTGAATTTACATGTTTAAACCCAAAGAATCTTCTCAAAATGAAATTGAATTTGTTTCTATAGATGAACTTGTTCCTTCGGACCATCTTCTTCGAAAAATTGACCAGTACATAGATTTTTCAACTATCTTAGATAAGGTTCGTCCTTATTATAGTGAAGACAACGGTCGACCAACCGACCCTCTGCTTCTATTCAAAATGATGTTTATTGGCTATTTGTACGGCATCCGTTCAGAAAGACAATTAGAACAGGAAATTAAAATGAACATCGCATACCGTTGGTTTTTAGGTTTGAAATTCAGAGATTCTGTTCCTCATCATTCTACAATTAGTTTCAATCGGCAAAATCGATTTAAAGGTACTGATATTTTTCAAGAAATCTTTGATGAAATTGTCCTCCAGGCTATAAACAATAAGATGGTCGGCGGTCGTGTTCTTTTTACAGATTCGACGCATCTTAAAGCTAATGCGAATAAACATAAATTCACCAAAGAAGAAGTTAAAGCCCATACACGTGCCTATATTGATGAACTGGATAAAGCTGTAGAAGAGGACAGGCAGAATCATGGAAAAAAGCCCTTAAAGGAAAGAGAGGAAGTAATTGAAACTAAAAAAATTAGAGTCAGCACAACGGATCCCGAAAGTGGATTTATGTCACGTGATAATAAACAGGAAATGTTCTGTTATCTGGATCACCGCACGACCGATATGAAATTTAATATCATTACAGATGCTTTCGTCACCCCTGGAAATGTACATGATTCAGTCCCTTATCTTTCTCGCTTGGACAGACAAACCCGTAGGTTTGACTTTAAGGTAGAAGCTGTTGCGCTTGATTCTGGTTATCTTACCAATCCGATTTGTAAAGGATTATCGGACCGGAACATTTTTGCAGTTATTGCTCATAGGCGATTCCACCCCACTACCGGTTTGTTTCCAAAATGGAAGTTCACTTATGATAGCGAAAAGGATCTTTACGTTTGTCCAAATAAGCAGGAACTGATCTACAGAACAACCAGCCGGGAAGGCTATAGAGAATATAAATCCGATCCAAAGCAATGTGAAACATGTCCGTTTCTTTCACAATGTACAAGGTCCAAAAATAAAGTAAAAGTGGTGACTCGGCATGTCTGGGAGGATGATAAGGAAAAGGTCAGACTAAACCGGCTATCCAAGTCGGGAAAGATGCTATATAAATTCAGAAAAGAAAAAGTGGAGCGAAGCTTCGCAGACTCAAAAGAGCTGCATGGGCTTCGCTATTGCCGGTTTCGGGGACTGCATAATGCAAGCGAGCAGGTGCTTCTCACCGCAGCTTGCCAGAATATGAAAAAGATCGCCATGCACCTGGCAAAGCTAGGATAAGTGCATGGCGATCTTTAATTAAACAAGAAAAGTTAATGTTTCCTTTGGTATTTTATTTCTTAATGTAAACTTCGTTGAGAAAAATACCCCTTTCTCAACAAGCTGAACCGGCAGACTATGCCGGTTTTTTGTATGAAAACTATTTATGCTTTTTTCTTTTCATCCCCCAGTAGAAAAGATAAGAGAGTATGCCAAACCATCTGAATAAAAACGGCTCCTTCATGTCCTTTTTCTCTATTCTATGCCGTTTCCGTTCATCTTTGGGCTGATCAATATATTTCACTACTGTCTGTGTAAGATACTTTACATAATCGTTCGATTTCATTGGTCATACCTGCCTTTTTCCGCACATTATTGCACAAACAGCTGCTTTTATCATTTACAAGTATGTCCAACAAGGTTTCACCCTAAACACTCAACTATCTCTTGTATAATCTCTGCTTTATCTTTATTAGTCGTATCAATGACCACATGGGCGGTTTCTCTATAGAGAGGAAGCCTTTTTTCATAAAGTTCCTGAATAAGCCTTTTTTTATCACCTTTCAGCAGTGGTCTGGATTGATCTTTTTCAATGCGCTTAAATATTTCTTCAGGAGATGCATATAGGAAAAAAACAATACCATTTTCTTTCAGCTTTTTTCTGTTTTCAGGCCTGGTTACAATTCCTCCGCCAGTTGTAATGATCCCCGCCCTATTATCAAGGTCATTTAATATAAGCGTTTCAAGGTCTCTGAAGTATCCCTCTCCGTGCTCTTCAAAAATATCATTAATGGTTTTTTTCTCCCGCTTAACTATTTCCTCATCTGTATCGATTACTTCCTGGTTTATGCAGGATGCCAGCTCTTTTCCTGTTGTTGTTTTCCCGGCACCCATGAATCCGATTAAGTAAATTGGCTTCATCATTATCCCCACTCAGTTTTTTTCAATCCATTTTATCATTTTTTGCAGATCTGTGTCATAGTAAGCATATCCGAAAATTTCCTTATCAGAGCCAATTTTCGTTTTAAAGGTAATTTGAATTAAGCTTGATGCCACTGCTGAGATCTCATATGAAACAGATCCGTTTTTAAAAAAATAAATTCCTGACTTTTCCGGGTCTATATTTTCGCTCAGCATTTTTTCAGTCTTTTTGAAGGAGCTTAGTAAATAATACTCCTGCATCATGACGGTTTCCGTCTGATTCACTATCCTTTTTTCAGAGATAAACTGATCTAATTGAATCGTAAGGAGAAAGAGTGCAGCCAGAATGATTGTTAAAGTAAGAGGATAAGCAAATCCATGCTGATTACGGTACATGAGTATCCTCCATATTCATTAAGTAATAAAGAAATGCGGAATATTCCTGATCAAAATCATCGGAAGCTTTTATCTCAACTCCACCGTTTATGGAATTGAATGTGATAACATCAAGTTTTTGAAGGACAATTTCATGGCCTTTCATATCAACTCTCCTCCGCAAATTAGAACCATATTTTTCATATATTACACTTTTTCCGTCTATCGTTAATACAATTGCATTAGGTGAGATATTAGCAGTATCAGCAAGTCTGACTTCTTTTTTCAGCTGGTTGATAAATACATGCCACTCAAGTCTTTGTGTCCTCGCTTCCATTTTCCAGTCCTGAAAGAGGAAATTAAAGCTTACAGGCACCATGGCAGCGATCAGTAAAAACACTGAAAATGCAAACAGCATCTCCAGCATCGAAAATCCATTATTATTGAAATATCTCACACTTTTCTTTCGTTCTCTCCCGCACATTTTCATATCTTATGCAAACCTCCATTAATCCTTGGTTTTCCTTAGGAAATATTTCATAGACTGTTTGATTTTTCTTTATAGTCTTCCCCTCAGGAAAACTTCCTTTCAAGGCGGCCTGCTGAAGACTCTCATATAGCAGCTGTATGCTTTTATGATCCTGTTTCACCTCTTCAGAATGCTCAATTGCTTTGATGATCAGCGGAAACAGTATGCCCACAGCAATCAGCATCCCTGATAATGACAGCAGGAGTTCAGCCAAAAAGAAGCCTTCATTCCTTCGCCACATAGAATCTCCCTCTTCCGATTAAAAAGGTAATCCTATACTGCTCATTGTCTGCTTTAACATAGAAGCTCCCGAATTTATTTGTAATTCCGCCTGGCCCATACTGAAAATACAATGGCATGGTTCCCTGCTTAATCTCAATGATTCCCGGATATTCCCTGCTAATGATGGGATCAGCTGCAAGCTTTTCCTTAACGGTATACCTATGCTCCCCGGGAACAATTTGGATAGCTACATCTGTTTGATGTGTTATGGCATAATTCTGGGCATAAAGCAGGTCAGATTTTAATTGGGAAAAGAACATTATCTTTTCAAGATAGAGGAATTGCGGTTTAAGGAGAACAGCTGTAATCGTTGCAATGATAAGGAAAATACTGAGAACGAAAAGAGATTCTATCAATGTAAAGCCTTGTTGATTTTTCATCATGATCCTGCGGATTCAACCTTGCCCTCTGCAGAAATCTTAATGGCATCTCCATTTGGACATGTCGTAGTTCCGACATTGAGATAATTCTCATCCACTAAATCCTGTATATCAGAAGGAAGCTCTTTTTTGTCAATTTCATATGCCTGAACCTGGGCCTGCACCATTTTTACAAACGCATCGCATCCCTTGCTGTTTATTTTTGAATTGTGCTTCGTTACATTCGGAATGGTGATGATTAAGAGCACCGAGATCACCAATAAAACAATCATCATTTCAATGAGTGTGAACCCTTTTTCATTTTTTATTTTGTGCCATTTCATTAAAATCCCTCCAGTAGATGAAACATGGGCAGCAGCACTGCCAAATACATTGAAACTATTAAAAAACCGATAAACATATATAAAAGAGGCTGAAGCAATTTAAGAAGTTTTTCTGTCTTTTCCTCCATTTTGTTTAGGCAGTGCCTGCTGAAAAAAGTTAATTCCTGATCCAGCCTTCCATTTTTTTGGCCGTGTCTAATAATATTAGCCAGTTCCTTTTCAAAAAAAGGATAACTCGTCAGTATATCTTCCAGCCTATACCCCTCACGCAGTTTGGTTTTCACGGCTACCCCAAGCGCCCTGTAAAAAGGCTGCTTATCATTTTTCTCAAAAAGACTAAGTGCTTCATGTATGGATAGGCCGCCATTTAATAGGTAGCTGAGCTGTACAGAAAAGTAATGGGTATAGTAAAGCCGAAGAAAATGGCCTCCTGCAGGAATTTTTACAATGATCTTTTTTTGTTGTATAGGAGGAAGGTTCCTGAATCTAAAAAAATAGTAGAAAAGCAGTGAGATCAAACCGAAGAGTGAGATCAGAATGAATAATGGGAGAAGGTCCCCAAACAGATAAACGGCTTTTGTGAAGAAATTAGGCTGAAGCTGCATGGAAACAAATAATGAAGAAAAACGGGGCAATAAGACTTTATCAACGAAAATAAACAGAAAAGCGGTAATAAACATTAGGAAAACCGGATAGGTCATCAGTTTTTTCAATTTTTCAAGGTCTTTGCCTTTTCTCAGCACCATTTCGCTTCCTTCTAGAAAAGCGGAAGCAAGTCCGCCATGCTGTTCAGCAAAAAAGACATAGCCAATTAAATTGTTATTAAAGTTCATGTTTGCAAGAATTTGATAAAATGGGAATCCTTCTTTTAATTGATAAAGGCACTGGCTTATTTCATGCCTACGTTTTTGCGGCAGCTGATGCATGAGTGACTCCAGCGCCTCAGATAAGGGGTACCCTCTGGCCAGCAGATCTCCAGTATTCTTCAGAAACAACCCCTGCTCTTGAATGGTCCATTTATGTTTCTTCATTATCATGCACCCACCTGCTGTATTCAGATTCTTTTATAAAGCCAAGAGCAATCCCTTTTGTTATTACTTCTTTCAATGTACGGTACTTTACATGGATTCTTTCGCCTCTTGCCTGCTTTATGGAGGCATTAAGCGCCCTTCCTGCAAGAAGTTCAAACACACTTGCCCTTTTCCACCTGCCGTATCCATAGCAGAATGGAGAACATTCTCCTTCACAATAAGGGCAATTCAATTCGACGAGACGCTGGGCAGTGACAGCCACAAGTGTCTGCTCGATTTCAAGCATATTCACTCCAAATTCAGCTAAACGGTATACAGCCCCCTGCGCATCCCGAGTATGCATCGTGCTTAAAACCAAATGACCTGTAAGCGCTGCCCTAACTGCAATCTTCGCCGTTTCCGCATCTCGGATTTCACCGACCATAATGATATCCGGGTCATGGCGAAGAATTGCTTTCAAGCCTGCAGAATATGATACACCTGCTTTCTCATTCACTTGAACTTGAAGAACCATGTCATTCTCTTTTTCTATCGGATCTTCGAGTGTAATCACATTGCGATGGAACATATGGGAAGTTTCATTCAGCAAAGAATACAAGGTTGTTGTTTTTCCGCTGCCGGTCGGGCCTGTGAAAATAATCAATCCATGAGCATGCTTTAGCAGCGCAATCATTTTTCTGGTCATGTCTGGGAAAAGGCTGATTTGAAAAAAAGGAATTTGTTCCTGCTGTGGCAGAATCCTGATAACGAGGCTTTCGCTGTGGCTTGATGGGAGGGTTGAAAACCGCAGTCCGTCATCTGTCCGTCTACTTCAAGAGAATATGCACCGCTTTGCGGCCGTCTCTTTTCACCAATGTCCATAGAAGCGGTAAATTTAAAATGTGAAATCAGTCTGTCGCACTCTTCTTTTGGGAGATAGAGCCTGGGGGCTAATTGGCTGCCAAACCTCAGCTGAATGAGAGTGTCTTTTCTTCGGGGAATAATGTGGATATCGGAAGCATGGCTCCTGACGGCATCTTTAATAATACGCTCTGCCATCCTTTCAATTGTACTCAACTAATTATGCACCACCTTTTTCAATTGATATAGACTATAATTCGACTTACCCTGAGCATCACCTTCATATTCCGTCAAAACTTTTTGACAAATTTGTGAATAAATAAATTTTTTCTTTTCATAATAAAAGTGTACTAAATGAATTGATGGGCTATAGCCAAGCGGTAAGGCACCGGACTTTGACTCCGTCATGCGCAGGTTCGAATCCTGCTAGCCCAGTATTTATGGGAAGGGCACCTGATGTTCCTTCCTTTTTCACGTCAAAAAAAAAGAGAATGCACATTAAACACATTCCTCTTAAAATCTATTTGGCGATTTTCTTAAATGCATCCGGATTATAGACTATGACAATTTTATCTCCGTTTGTCAGGATGGGCCTCCGCAGCAGTTTTGGCTCCTTAATTACCCTATGCACCACTTCTGATAAAGATAATTCCTCAAGGTTCTGTTCCAGTTTTTTATAGGTTTGGCTTCGGGTCGCGAGCAACTCGTCAAGGCCGCTTGATGTTAAGGAAAGGATTTTTAATAATTCCCTTGGTGATGGGGTCTCCCTGAAGAGATGCCTTTCTTCAAAATCAATTGAATGGGTGTCAGCCATTTTTTCGTCATTCTGCAGGAAGTACAGCTGGGATATGTAAAAAATATCAATTGACTCACACCTCTTCACCTCACAAATTCATTATAATATTTATATTCATTGTGCATTATTTGTATTATTAATGTATATATTTTTGTACAACTTATTAACCATCATTTTGTGAACATTTTCTAAACTTATAGTGATTACAGTGTTAACCTCAATCGCCTGTATTATAATGGAAGCAGGCCAGGAAGGCGCAGCTATATCACAAAATGTAAGCTGATGACCTCAGGAATAAATAACCCTTTTGAGGTGACAATAAAATGGAGCAAACATTAAAAATAACTAATGTGTTATCCGATCCAACCCGCTATTATATCTATCAATACATTACGAAAAGACATAAAGACGTTACAGTACAGGAGATTGCCGATCACTTCAGCATTCATCCCAATGTTGCAAGACTGCATTTATCCAAGCTCGAAGATGTCAACATGCTTGTATCTGAAACAAAAAAGACAGGCAAAGGCGGAAGGCCGAGCCGGTTATACCGTTTATCTGATGATGTAGTTCAGCTTCATTTCCCTTACAGAGATTATCAGCTTCTTGCCAAAATAGCCTTGGAGACAATGCTTGAGTTAGGTGAAGAAGGCAGAAAGGCGCTTCACTCGACTGGGAAAAAATTTGGCAGAGAGCTGATTCAGCAAGAGCTTAAAAGATTTGCAGACTCTGATAGACTTACTTTTGACCAAAAATTAAACATTTTAAAACATGCTGCCGATATGTCAGGCTTTCACCCTGAATTTGATGCAAATGACGAAAAGACTGTCGTCTACTTCCAAATTTTTAATTGCCCATTTAAAGAGGTTGCAGTTCAGCATGCAGAACCAGTTTGCAGTATGCACTATGAATTTCTGAAGGGAATGTTTGAAAGTTTGTTTGATTCCATTCAGCTGGTGGAAAAGCAGAATATGCTGGCCGGCTGTGATACTTGCTCCTATAAGGCAATTGTTGGAAGCTAAAGAACACCCAGGAAAATGCGGAATTTGAAAGCCCTGCTTATCGGCATATCATTTTTTCACTGCTCTTTTCTGGACTATTTAGAAACCATTATTTACTTTTATTAAGCATTTACTTATAATATTGTAGTGATGGACTTGTAAGGGTAAAAGGAGGGATACATATGGATCGTATGTACAGAGTATTAGGGTTCTGGACGGGAATTTTCGCCGTTATGTTTTACCTTGGCGACATGTATACAACGTCCTTGATTTTCTTCGGCCAAACAGGATTTTTCCTGCTTTTAAGCTACTTAAAGCTTTCCGAACGTATGTATATTTATGTTTTTGGAGCATACTTAACCGTTTTCTTCGTAGGCTTCACTTACTGGTCAACATTTATGATGACACCAGGCGCGGGCGGCCACTAATAGCCTTTATCGAAAGATATAAAAAAGCGATGAATCCATCGCTTTTTTATTTTTTCCCAATTTTCTTTGCCTGAAGGATTAAATGGAATGCGGAACTTATGCCTGATGGCATTATAAGGCTTCTAATTGCCCGGTTTCTTTTACTGATCAGAGAAAATGGATTAGGATCATAATGATCTTCAAGCTCCTGTAAAATGCCTGCAGACAGCAAAAATTCGTCCTGCCTCATCTTAAACAAAAAGTTCAGCCCTGCCTTTTCTCCTATGCGGATCAGGGAATCGAAATGAATATGGCTGGTTATATCCATCTCTCCCGGATGCTCGAGTACATTATTTATTACAGAATGCCTGTAATAACCTCTGAGACTTCCATCCCTTCTCATCGGCGCTTGCCATTCCTCATCTGTATAGCCATAATCGGCAGTCAGTACAATGCCTTCATCAAGAGCAGCAGCCAAGCTTTTGATCATCTGCTTCATCTGCAGCGGAATTTCAATTCTTTGACCATCGCTAAGTGACAAACCGCTTTCTTCAAGAAATAAAGAAATATCCTCATTAGTTAATGGTACAGCTTTCTCAGCAAGCTTGCCTTCTTTTACAGTTACCATAATTTCATACAATTGATCATTCATTTTTTCGACTAAATGTACTGGCAAGGCATCAAACAGCTCATTAGAAAAAATCATGCCGCAGAATGGGGAAACCTCATTCAAGCTATCTATTTGTCTGATATGCTCAGAAAATGCAATCTGTTGCTGCTGCAGCTTCCGATGATAGGGGCTTGTTTCTAAAATGGAATAATGAATCTCTTCGTCAGCAATAAGATTCCACTCGTCAATGAAAGCTCTGGCGAAACGTCCATTGCCCCCCCCTATTTCGCAAACCTGAAAAGGGAGCTTATTTCTGCGCGCCTCCTCATAAAACCACTTTGATATGGTCCTTCCATAAATATCAGCAATATTGCTGGTTGTAATAAAATCTCCTTCCGGCCCAATTTTAGGTGAATTTTTCATATAATACCCATATTCGGGATGATACAGGGCCACCTGGATATATTCAGCATAACTGATCATTTTTCGGGGAGTATTTTCTATATAATTTATTATAAAATTCAGCATATAAACTCCTTTTTCCCAGAGAAATCCAGCTTATTAACAGCTGCTAATCATATTGGTTTCCTCACCGTTTTCACTATTGACATAGTGTTTTCTCTGTTATATTGTTAATGTAGTAGCTTAACTATATCCCCTCCCATTTTATATGAATAAAGCATCCCCCAGAAAAGCCCTTCTCTTTAGAGAAGGGCTTTTCTATTTACATTCAGAACCCATTCAGAAATGGATTTGAATCCATTTCCTGCCCAATAGTCGTAACAGGTCCATGTCCAGGCAATACCTTAGTTTCTTCAGGCAATGCCAAAAGCTTATTATGTATGCTTTCAAGAAGCTGCTGATGATTGCCGCCCGGCAGGTCTGTGCGCCCGATGCTCCCGCTGAATAGCGCGTCACCCGCAACCACGAGATCTGCCTCTTTAAAATAAAGCGAAATGCTGCCGGGGGAATGGCCTGGTGTCTCAAGAATGGCAAAGTTAAATTCACCTATGCTTAATTCCTGTTCCCCTGTTATAATATGGTCGGCGGGTCTGGCTTTTATCAGCTTGCCTATCTTAAAAAGGTGAGAGCCATTTAAGGCTGGATCCGGAAGCCATACTGCTTCTTTATCATGTATGTATACAGGAATTGAAAATAGGTCTCTTATATCGTCGACAGCACCAATGTGGTCAAAGTGGGCATGAGTAAGAATTACCGCTAGAGGCTTTAACCCTTTTTGTTCAATAAAACCGCTTAGTTTTCTGCTTTCTTCACCAGGGTCAAAGATTAAACATTCTTTTTTTTCATTCGTTAGGACGTAACAGTTTGTTTGCAATGGGCCAAGAGGGATCTGATTCCATTCCATTGCTTTCACCCCCATTATTAGTTTATTTATCAATTATTTTACACTATAACAGTCTGGAATGCCTAAAATCTGCAAAAAGGAGAATAAGATGCAAACTCTATATGGTGTTGAAGCCAGCTATATCATTCAAGAAGTACCCGAATTCATGAATCTGATAAGAATGGAAACTGAACTGTTCGATTTTCAGCAGAACACTTTCATGTTTGAGCAGATGGATCATGCAGATTTTACAAAAAATGTCCTTGTCGAAGCTGGACTTTTTGAAGGATTTTTCAAGCTCTATTACATAAAATCCGGTGAAAAGGGAGAAACTTTTAATGACTTTGCCATAGAAATAGACAGCGGATCCTGCTTATTTACTGAGCCCCTTTGCGCCTTTACAATAACTGGGGGCCATTCAGAAGATATCCAGATGGCTGTCTATCAATTTCAGGAACATTTAGTTTTTACGGCAAAAGAAGATAAAATGGTTTATTTTTCTGAGCTTCATTTAAAGGATTTAATAATCGGCATTGCTGAAGCATATGACATACAAGTGTCATTTTTAGACCTCGACAAATAGAAGAAAAAAATATAAAATAAAGGACGAATGTATATACTTGGGTTTTACATAATGGGTATATAACCTGAAGAATGATTTTGATATGGCTTTTGCCTGCTGATCACGAAATAAAGGGGGCTGTTTTAATGGGACTACCAATCATTTTTGCATTAGTCGCAGTTCTTGCAGCTTTTGGTGCTGTTAGCGCACTGAAAAACAAGAACTTCCTTGGCTTGGTTTTTGCTGTAGGTACACTTGCTGTCTTCGGATGGTTCTCTGTAATGACCATAATTAACAGTGGATATCCTGCTGTTCACTAAGAAAAGCCTAGCATGAGCCGCTGGCGCATGGAGCTTGACAATAAAAGGGCTTCCCTAAAGGGGAGCCCTTTTATTTTCAGCTTTTTAACTGACTTTCGACCCTTTGAACTTTTTCTTCCATTTTCCTTTTAACATCACGCCTATCATCAATGCGGATATTCGTCGCCACTCTCATTAGCCCTTTTTCAAAAGGGACTTCATGCATTGCCTGAATAACCTCAAACAAATCAGGAAGCTCCCCTTCAATTATCGTATTCATGGGTGTCAGCTGAAATCTGATTTTGCCGCTTTCTTCGTATTTTTTCAATACACGCTGAATGTCTGCTACATAACTGCTGACACTTGGCGTTTCCGTTCCAATCGGAATTACTGTAACATCTGCAATTGCCATATCCAAGCTCCTTTTTTACATTTTATCATTGTGATGTTCTACCAACGGGATGATTGCTTTTTTGTCCAGCATAATTAAATCTTCGAGGTAAAATCCTGCTAAACAGGCTGTGCCATTTGGTGAGCAGCTGAGCGGGACATTTTCCATGTCTTCAAAAAACACTTCCTTATCTCCTGATTCACTGTCAACGGATATTAGCTGAAATCCTCCTGCATACATATCACTTTCAGCGCTATACAATGGCTGAAAAGTAATAAATCCATGTGGAGTCCAGTCATAATAAGGCACCAGCCAATCCGAATAACTTGTCAAATGAGGTACCGAAAACGATGATAGCTTCCCGAAATCATTATCCAAAAAAGTATAGACAGCTTGGTCTGATTGATTTGCCGGCACAGTAATGGTCATAACTCTATCTTTGGCTGAATCGAATTGAAAAATGTCTGGCTTAACCTCAGTTTCATTATTTCCATCAATTGATTTTTTAACTAACGGTGCAAAAAGTGATGGGTTTTCACTGTCCCAATCAAGGAATAAGAGATGTTTTGAATCACCCCATTTGACAAAGGGCTCCCTGAGGTTTATTTCTTCTGATGTACCTTTTGCAATATCGACATGGTAGGATGTAAAAGACCAGTCTTCAGTAAAAGAAGCAATTAATATAGATTCTTCGTGATAAGGGTTCCACTCCACAGCAAAATCAAATCCTGAAATGTTTTCTTCCCAAACAACTTTCCCATTTGCTTTTACAACTGTTAAGATCCCTTCATAAGTGCCTGGTGATGAACGAACCAGAACATACTTGCCAGCTGGGCTGACCGTTACGGAAGCAATCGGGTACGAACTTTCGTAGAGAAGAGTTTGGTCACCGGTAAATAGGTTGTAGGCAAAAACCCTGGAATCTGTTCCCTCATTTAAGGTGTAAACAATTTTATCATCGCTGAGCCATCCATTTGCTCCCTGAAATTCACCAGCTTTAATCTGAATAGTCTTAGCGCTCTTTTTTTGACCTTCATCAGCAGGTGCGGAAGGTTCAGAGGTTTCTGTTTCTTGTTTCTGTTCCTGCTGCATCTCAGTTTTTTCCGGCTTTTCACAGCCGGTTATCAAAAATAGTGAAAACACTAGAATAGAAAATAAAAAAAGAAACTTCCCTTGATATGTAGATTGTGTCTTTATCAAATCCGCACCTCCTTTTCTCCCTAATTATAAGTACGTAAAAAGCGTGAAAATGTTTCAAAAATAATAGATTTAATGAATTTAATAGGAAAAAGCCGTTTTTCCGTCTTCGATTTGGAAAAGCGGCTGGTTTTAATAGAACTATTGGCTTAGATAAGTTTGTATGTTAGTTATTTTAATGTCTGCTCGATTAAAATACAATACGGAAACATTTTCAAGACTAATTTTTTCACATATAAAGTGATGCAAGAAAAATGCCCAGCACCTCTTCATAAATTTCATCATACTGTGAAAGCGGCAGCGGATTAATGCCTCTTCCCAGTTCTATTGTGAATCCCGGTCTCCGGAACTCCTGTATAAACCAATCTTTATAACCCGCAAAACTATCAATGTATTGAACTGCTTTATACCCGCTGACACGCTCGAACTCAAGCGCGATTACCTGTGATTCCGGCGGCTCCAATCCCTCATATCCCCAATAAAATTCTGCGCCTTGAGTATGAAAGGCTAGCATCCGATCAAATTGATTATTTCTTGCAAGTTCCGCCATGGCAATGGCTTCAGGTTCAGTTAACGGGGCCACCCCAAGATAATCTCTTGGTGCAGGAGCATTTTGTTCAGACCTTTCCTTTTCAAAATCCCATTTTGCAGGATACTGTTTATTTAAATCAACACCCCTGATATTGGCCTTCCAGCCTGTAAAATCAGTGCTTCCCCTATTAATGGCGATAACTTCTTCCCTGACTTCTGGAGGTGGCCCATTTAGGACAAGATCAACCCCATCAGGATTAACCATTGGCACTATGGAAAGGTCAACGGAATTATATAAAGGCATTGTTGAAACTCCTCTAATCGGCCGTACATTTGTAATGGATAAAAGAAAACTGTTTAGCAAAGCCATTAGTATAGGCGTTGTAATCCATTCGTTTGCATGAAATGATGCATTGATTTGCACTTTTTTATTCCCTTTTCCAAGACGTATCTCCTGAATTGGCTTCCCAAGGACACTTTTGCCAATTGTACTTACTTTTATAAATGGATAAATATCGGCCAGCATGGAAATATCCGCTGTTAAAGCATGATAATCATAACTTCTCCTGCCTGATACGATTGGAGAAATAACCCGCCTTGGCAGCTTTATAACTGTACCAATGGGCAGGCTGTTTGGATTAAGGGTTTGATTAACCAGGAGAAGAGCATCTGCTGAGAGGTTTCGGGAAGTACTCAGCTTCCAAAAGGTGTCACCTTGTCTAATCGTATAATTTTGCAATGTAAAACCCGGAATATCAATTTCCTGGCCGATCTGCAGCGATTTAGGATTAACGCCAGGATTGGAATCAGCAATGAGAATGACTGGCACCATAAAGAGCTGACTGTAATACCATAAGGAGTCTCCGGACCGGACTTTGACTTTCATCTTTCTCCCCCTTTCCATCATTTCAATTTTATGAGGAAACGAAAAAAAGATGACTGTTGGACTGTGTAAAATTGAATTGCTGTTATGAAACAGGAACCAGATGTGTCTTAAGGTCTATCACTGTTATTGAGCAAAGAAAAAAGCACCTGCAGAACAGGTACTTTTTATCATTTTATTTATTTTTAGCAAGCCAGGCTGCGCCAATTACACCGGCATCATTGCCCAATGTCGCAATATCAATAACTGTGGATTCCTTCACTCCTGGAAATGCAAATTTAACGAAGTTTTCAATAACAGGCTTCAGCAGAACATCCCCTGCTTTAGATACTCCTCCGCCTAACACTATTTTTTCCGGATTTAAGGTATTTGCAATATTTGCCAATGCCAGTCCAAGGTGCATAGCTGTTTCATTGATTACAAGAAGAGATGTTTCATCCCCATTCCTTGCCGAATCGAAAACATCCTTTGCGGTGATAGCCCCATTCTCTTTATACAAATCGGAGAGAGCCCCATCTCCACCCGCTTTCAGTTTTTCAAGAGCCTGCCTGACAATGCCTGTTGCAGATGCTATTGTTTCAAGGCAGCCCGTTTTCCCGCAATTGCACTGAGCTCCGCCAGCAGGAACAGAAGTAATGTGGCCTATTTCACCAGCAGCCCCGCTGACACCCTGCACAATATCTCCGTTGGCAATTACACCCCCGCCGACTCCTGTACCAAGTGTGACACATACAAGATCTTTCGCCCCATTTCCGGCACCCTTCCACATTTCACCGAGAGCAGCGCAATTAGCATCATTATCAATGATGACTTGAAGTGATGTTTCCACTTCAAGCAGATCCTTCAGCGGGTAATTATCTTTCCAGCCTAAATTCACTGTGTTATAAACAACACCTGTTGCAAGATTTACAGGACCTGGTGCTCCCATGCCAATGCCGATGATTTTGTCCTTGCTTAAATCCAATTCCTCCAATTTATGATCGATGGCTTTAGCTATATTTATCGTAATATATTTTCCTTCTTCACTATTATCAGTGGGAATTTCCCACTTATGAATTATTTCCCCATAGTAGTTGATAAAAGCAAGTTTTGTAGTTGTTCCGCCTAAATCTACCCCAACCAGCCATTTTTCAGCCAAACTCAATCACCTTTTCTGTCTATTTTTTCTCTTTAAAATTCTGAATTTCAGTCCGTAGTATTAAGATGCTGCTTTGGTAATCTTTTACATCAATAAGCTGAGAATCATATAGCTCTTTTAATTCAGCTGCCATAAGCTCCAAATCAGCTTCTCGATCCCCTATGTAGATTATTGTCCCATATTTCTTCAGGAATTGCTGTATATCATAAATGGTTTTCATTCTGTCACTCTACCTTATCGATAAGTTTATACCACAATAAAGTATAATCTAAATTTTCATCCTTCTCAAGATAGGGAAGCTACCAGAATTGTATAAGACTCCTGGATTAATGTAAAAAATCCCTCCCTGGCTCAGCAGCCAGGGAGGGATAATATAGGTTTAGCGGTCTGGATCTTTTGGATGGAGGAAACGCGGCCGCCTGTTCTTCAATGGAATCGGAGATCTGATCAAAACATCCCTGAATGCTCTCAGATTGAAAGGGATAAATGGCCACAAGTATGGCACTCCGAAAGACTTCATTCTCGCCAGCATTATAATCAGCAGCAGGATGCCAACTACATATCCATATGTATGGAACATACTTGTTGCAATCAGCAGGCCGATTCTTATCAGTCTGTTGGCGAGACTCATTTCATAGCTAGGTGTTGAAAAAGTCCCGATGGCCGCTATCGCTAAATAAAGAATTACTTCATTAATGAACAATCCAACTTCAACGGCTACCTGGCCAATCATCAGTGCTGCCACCAGTCCTAGTGCAGTTGCCAGTGCAGAAGGGGTATGGATTGCAGCCATCCTCAGCATATCAAGCCCAAGCTCTATCATAAGGAACTGAACGACTAATGGCAGCTGTCCTGTTTCGTTTGGGCCAATATATGATAATGCATTGGGGAGCAGCTGTGGCTCTATCGCAAATAAGTACCATAATGGCAAAAGAAAAATGGAGGCCCAAACTGCCAAAAAGCGGACAAACCGCAAATAGGCACCTACAAGCGGCTTATTCCGATATTCCTCTGCATGCTGCAGGTGATGCCAAAAGGTTGTCGGTGTTATGATGACACTCGGAGAACCATCGACAATGATGCAGACATGACCTTCATAAAGATGGGTTGCTGCGGTATCAGGCCTTTCCGTATACCTTACCATAGGATACGGATTCCAATGACGGCCTGAAATAAATTCCTCTATTGATTTTTCAGCCATCGGCAATCCATCAGTATCAATTTTAGAGATAGACTCCTTTATCTTTTTGACCATTTCAGGATCCGCAATATCTTCAATATAACTGACAACAATATCTGTTTTAGAACGCCTGCCCACCTGCATATATTCCATGCGGAGGGTCCTGTCTCTAATTCTTCTCCTCGTTAAAGCTGTATTAAAAACGAGTGTTTCTACAAAACCATCCCTTGAACCGCGGACAACACGTTCAATATCAGGCTCCTGAGGGCCTCTTACCGGATATGTTCGGGCATCAATAAGAATCACTTCATCGACACCATCCACGACTAATGCAGTTGGACCAGCCAGCACCATATCCACAACTTTATCCAGATCATCAGTTGTTTCAACCTCAACGTAAGGTATATACGTTTTTATTAGCCGGGAAAGTGTATCCCCCTCCAGCTGGCCTTTATCCAGACCAGCAAGCATTTTCATCAGGTAGTGCAATATATCATCTTTTACAAAGCCATCTATAAGATATAAAGCCATTTCCCTTTCTGCATATTCCACATCAAGCTGAATAACATCAAAGCTTTTTTCAACTCCAAGAGCGCCCCTGAGATAATCAATATTTTCTTTCAGTGAAACCTTTACAGGCTCCCTTCTGGCCTTTTCCAAAATCCCCACCTCAGCAATCTGTTCCATTCTTTTCCTTGCATACTATTCAACATCATAGACATGCAAAAAAAAAATCATACCAATGATTGGCATGATTCATGAAAATTTGCGGAAATGAAGAGATTATTTCCCAGGAAGCAATCTGAAAATTCAGTGGATTATTAGATTGTATTACTATTTTATTTGGTTCAATAGCTTTTGATACTCTTCCTGATCCGGTTTAAGATCAGCGGCTTTTTGAGCATGATGCCTTGCTTTTTCCGAGTTTTCCTCTTCTAAATAGATCAGTGCCAGATTATAATGCGCTTCGTGGAAAGAAGGTTCTTCCTTAACCACATGGAGAAGATGTTCTTTTGCTTCTTCTAATTGCCCCACTTTTATTTCCGTATATGATAACAGGAAATAAACTTCTGGGGAGGCATTCCCTTCATTAATAAAATCAGCAAGCATTAAACGAGCCTTTTCATACTCCTCAGCATTGATATGCTCCTGGGCCATTACCATTGCAGTTTGTTCATTTAATAGCCTGCCCGGTTCATTGAATCCATATTTCAATAAGCCAGCAGTCAGACAGACCGATACAGCTAAAAATAGGAACTGAAGCGATGCCCTTTTCTTCTTTGGAAAATGCACAATGCCAGTGGCAAGAAACCCGCCAATCAGCCCGCCAATATGGCCAGCGTTATCAATCCCTGGAATGGTAAACCCAAATGCAAGGTTTATTCCCAATACAACAAGAATATTAAATCCCATTGTTCGGAAGAAAAGGCTTGGATAGATGAATCCAAAATATAAAAGTGCTCCAAAACAGCCAAAAATAGCCCCGCTTGCACCAGCTGAAAGTGTAGGGCTAAAAATGAAACTGGCTAATGTTCCGCCAAACCCGGCAGCCAAATAGATAAACAGGAACCTTAGTTTTCCATACACACGTTCAACTGCCGAACCAAGATAATATAAGGCAAGTGTGTTCATTAATAAATGCAGCAGTCCTATATGCAGAACGATCGGGGTTAAAAACCTCCACCATTCCCCTTCAAGAATTAATGGATTGAATTTCGCTCCATACTTAATTAAGGTCGATGTGTCAGTGCTCCCGCCCATTGCTTCCAAAAATAAAAAAACAGCAACTTGAATAAAGATGAATATATACGTAAAGAAAGGCTTCCCATAATTGAACATTTCTTTTTCTTTCTTTGCTGTTTTTACAGCTTTAGAAAGAGCAGCATGCTTTAGTGCATCAGCATCCATTTCCGTAAAGTTTCCGGACGGATGCGATAATGGCGTTTCGAATATTGCCTCAATTGCACTAAGGCTTTCCGGTTCTCCAGACTCAATTATTAGGGTTTGAACGGAGGCTTTCCCGTTTTCAGGCATGAAAGGAGCTGTGATGCGGAATTCATAGTCATCAACAGGCAAATACGCAGAGACATATATATTTAGTAGCGGCATCTCTCTTTTTCCAAGCTGTTTCCTGACCGATTCCGCTTTTTGGGCAGTCAACTCAATATCCCGCTGCATCCAATTGCTCCAGTCAAGGTCATACTTTAAGAGCCTTATTGCCTTTATGCTTTTATGCTCCATCTTTTCAAGCCACAATTCATCCTGATCCCCAGATAGCTGAATCATTCTGTACCCATGGTCAGATATGAAATAATCCGCCAGTTTCCAAAATATATAATCCTCTTTAACGCCCAATTCTTCCCCCACTCTCTTTGATGCAGTGATTAAAACACTTTATTTTACTATAGGCAAAAAAGAATCCTTTTGTAAAAGAAAAAGCTCCTAAAAATCGCATCCAAAATAAAAAGACCTATTACGGTCTTTTTACTCCCTTATTGCCGCCCTTCCGATGGCCCGGAAGAGAAAACAGAGCTCATCATCCTGTCGCGGACAAGCGGAAAACTCATAACTGAAGTGACTAATAGCTTCCGCAAAAATACATTGCCAAAAATGACATTAATCAATCGATAGCGGTTATGATAGGCAAAATAAGTGCCAAGCCCAATCATAAATATAGATAGTAATCGAGACATTTAAAATCCCTCCTCTTCCTTATTGTGAGAAGAGGAAAGTATTTTTATCCATGCCTTAGACCAAAATAAATTTCGTTCCCTAATGCAGCATGATTAATTCTTCATTATCGGTTCCATCGTTTTCTTTAGAACATCGACTGAGCGGGCAAACTGATCCTGCTCCTCTTTGTTTAAATGGAGTTCCACAATTTCACGTATGCCATTTCTATTTACTATAGCTGGTACACCAATGTAAATATCATTATGACCATACTCACCATCCAAATAAGCTGAAACCGTAAGCACAGAATTCTCATTCTGAAGGATGGCTTTGGTAAGCCTGACGAGACCCATGGCTATCCCATAATAAGTCGCTCCTTTTCGCTCGATAATCTGATAAGCCGCATCTCTTACATTAAGGAATAACGAATCAAGATCTTCCTGTCGAAATCTATCCTCTTTCTTCATCCAATCATCAATGTTTTTCCCTGCAATATCAGCGTGGCTCCAAACAGGCAGTTCTGTATCTCCGTGTTCGCCTACAATATAAGCATGAACATTGCGCGTATCGACTTTGAAGTACTCTCCCAGCAGGAACCTGAATCGGGCCGTATCCAATATCGTCCCGGATCCGATCACTCTTTCTTTCGGCAGTCCGGAGAATTTCCAGACTGCATAAGTCAGAATATCAACTGGATTTGTCGCAACTAGGAAGATGCCATCAAAACCGCTTTCCATGACTTGACCTACAATGCCTTTGAAGATTTTAATGTTTTTTTCCACCAAATCCAGGCGAGTCTCCCCAGGCTTTTGATTTGCACCAGCTGTTATGACAACCAAATCAGCATCCTGGCAATCTGAATAATCCCCGAACCAGATCGATGTAGGGGAAGGGGCAAATGGCATGCCATGATTTAAATCCATCGCATCTCCTTCTGATTTATCCTTATTTACATCAATCAGCACCAATTCCTCTGTAACACCTTGATTTAAAAGCGCAAAGGCATAGCTTGAACCAACAAAGCCAGTTCCGATCAGCACAACTCTGTTTACCCGATTTTTCATAAATGACCGCTCCTTTAAACATAATTGTAACTGCAAGTCCTTAGTTCCTTATATACATATAATATATATAAACATTCCCAACAAGGCAGAAGCTAAACCTGAGAAAAAATTAACAAAGTCATTATCTGCAAAACGCCTGCCTTTTATCAAAGAAGCCGGCTGCCCGCAATGTTCCGTTTTTTCCACGTTCGCACTGCAAACCAGGCACTTGTACTCAGCTTGAAAAAAAGCCCCCAGTATGGAATCAATCAGATTCCCTGCAAAACCAAAGATCCCAATCAGCAAAGCCTCATAAAAAGAAACGCTGAACAGCATGAGTGATAGCAGTGCAATTGCAAATGAGCCTGCTATGGCTGCAAATGTCCCCAACAGGCTCACTGCGCCTGATGTTCCTGTCTCAATCGGTTTCCATGTCCTTAATGACAAGGGAGGTTTTTTGTTTAAAGAGCCAATTTCTGATGCCCATGTATCTGAATTTGCTGCTGCTAAGCTAATCAAAAATGCCATCAGCCAGACAGGTGATGGCATTAGAAGATTTAATATACTGGCAATAGCGGCTGTACCTCCGTTTGCTGCAACCTGCTGCCAGTCCCTTCTTGACCCTTTTGCGTGTTTTTTCTCGAAAATCTCTTTCTTATGTCCTTTAAATTTTGACCAGATGCTTGAACTTGCAAAAAAGAAACCAAGCACAAGCAGGCCATATAATCCAAACCCCCAGCCTGTTGCCGCACCGATTATGAATGCAGCTATACTGCCTGACAAGGTCAGCAATCGAAAATAATAACCGGCTGCCGCTGTAAAGAGTATAAAGATTGAAATAAACAGCGGTTCAAGCATAGGAGGCCCACATCTGCTGATCCGTAATGATCATTTCCACCGGCTTGTCATGGTCTTCCACTGGAATGCCGTTTATTAGCTGCAGTTCAAACGCCAGTGAAACAGTTCTTCCTTTATAATGTTCGAGAAAACGATCATAATAGCCTCCCCCAAACCCGAGGCGAAAGCCGCTTTTCAAATATGCCAGTCCCGGAACGATTAAAGTTTCGATTTCCTCCCTGTGAACTTCATCCGTTTTGTCTGGATTTGGCTCCCATAACCCATAGAAGACAGATTCCAATTCCATGAAGCTATTCAGTTCACGGAACACCAATTGTTTTGATTGGGGAATGCACTTTGGAACAGCAACCCTTTTTCCTTCTTCCCAAGCTTTTCTGATAATCTGCCACGTATCAGCCTCAGGCGGTTTTGAAACTGTTATTCCTATTGTACTGGCCTGGCTCCATAAAGGACTGCTATATAGACTGCGGGCAATTTCATATGAACGCTGTTCATATTCGGGCTTGCTTAATTCCTTAAGTTTATCGAGCATTTCCTTTCGAAGTGCTTTTTTATCCATATTCAAAACCTCCCCAAAAAAGATTTCATCTGCTGCGTCCCTCAATAATTTAACCAATAAAGGAAAGTATACCCATAAAAAAAGTCAACAAAAAAAGCAGTAGGAATGATCCTACCACTTATTTTGTTTCACGATGTGCAGTCGAACGCTTATCTCTTGGGCAATATTTTTTAAGCTCAAGACGATCTGGATTATTTCGTTTATTTTTTTTAGAAATATAGTTACGATCTCCACATTCTGTGCAAGCTAACGTAATGTTTACACGCATGTAATTTCCCTCCAAACTATGTTCAAACTAGTTCGTTCATACGACTTTTCTATAATATCATTTTTTAAATCGAAATGCTAGTACGTTTTTTAAAAGTATACTCTCAAACATTGCCTATAAGCAGGCTGTTATACTGAAGGATTTCTGATTTGCTGTCCCCTCTTACAATCCATGATTCTCCTTCTATGGTCCCTCTGCCATCAAATACTGCGTCAAGCGAGAAGACACTTGTTGCATTTCCTTTCGCCATAGGGTGGTATTTTAGTATACCTTTCTTTCTGCAAGTCCATATTTGGTCACTGTAAATGTTCCAGTAAGGCTGAATCGTGCATTCTTCCATTTTTTTGCCATTTAGCTGGCCATTTACTAAAAACAGCTTGGAATCAGCCATATGAAAGATGACATTTTCTGCGGGAGAAATGAACGAGAAATGTTCACGGCAAGAATATTCATGTCTGTGCTGCAATAAAAGCTTAACCGTTCTGGGCTTGTCCGCATGGTTGGTGATATAGCTTCTAAAATAAGAAACTTTAGAGTGAATACTTTCCTTCTTTATTTGAACAGAAATATTTTCTTCAGGAAATACTTCTTTACTTCTATTTTCCATCCAGTAAGTTTTTCCGTCTATCCATAATCCCAGGATCATTTTCAATTTCCCAATCGGCGCTTTCTCCATTTCTTCATAAACATCAGATTGAATCCAATTTAATGTATTCATCTTCATGCACCTTTTTCTATTGTATTTTTTAACGTCATTCACAATGGAAGGAGGACTATGTAAAAATCATACAAGGTCTTCGAGCTTCTGGCTGATTAGAGTCTCTTCAAATACCCTTTTGGTTTCCTCCGCAATGCGCCCCCAGCTGAATAGGCTTTCTGCGACCTTTTGACCTTGTCTGCCAATTGTATCGGCTGCTTTAGGATCTTCAAGGAGAGCGGAAGCCTGCTCTGCGAAGCAGTCAGGATCACCCGGAGTCATGAACAGCCCGGAATATCCATGCTTAACGATTCCCTTTAAACCGCCAGTATTAGATACTATGGCCGGCTTTCCTGCAATCATGGCTTCGAGTGCAACAATGCCAAAGGGCTCATAGTAGCTCGGAAACACAGCAAATTCGCACTTTTGAAAGAGAGCCAGTCTCTGCATATCATTAATAAACCCCGGAAAATGAATTACATCATCCACTTTTAGTTCTTTCGCTCTTTTTCTGTATTCTTCAAGCATAGGACCTTTCCCGGCAATGACGAAATAGGTATCCGGAAACTTTTCTTTTAACATGGATGCTGCTTCGATCAGGGTCTCAAACCCTTTTTCCCTTACCATTCGTCCAATGGAGAATATCAGCCTGCCGCTGTTCCTTGCCGGAAGCCCCTCCAATAAACTGTCAGGATCGTCAAGCAGTGTTTCTTTACTGATTCCGTTTGCGATAACAGACATTTTTTCGCTGCCGATAGCAAATTGCTGCATTAATTCTTCTTTCATATATTCACTGCAGACAATAACGTGATCTGATCTAAGGATCAGCTGCTCTTCTTTTCTATGGATAATCTTCTGCAGCTCTGTGTAAATCCCATTATTTCTTCCATATTCTGTTGCGTGTATGGTCGTAACTAATGGACGCTGCAAGCTCTCTTTTAAGGACATTCCGCATGGTCCTACAAGCCAGTCATGTGCATGGACAAGTTCGAAATGGAGGAAGGATGACAGTTCACTTGCTTTTTGCTCCATCGCCAAATTCAAACCCAAAATCCAATGCAAAAAGTTAGGATCTTTTTCATTAAGGGGCTTAACACGGTGTATATAAATACCGTCCTTACCTTCAAAGCTAGGAAGATTACCGGGATTAGCAGTCAGAATATGAACCTCATACTCCTGCTTCAATCCTCCTGCAAGGCCATGCACATGCCTTGATAAGCCGCCGACCACATGGGGAGGATACTCCCACGTAAGAAGAAGGATTTTAGGTCTGTCTGCATTGCAGATAATTTTATTTGGTTCAGCAGTTATCTGTTCCCTCATACTTTTCCTTCTCCTTCATCCATTGGTTCATAGTAAGTGTATGTACTCACTTTCTCAGTCCATTTAGCAGGCTGACTCTCTTCTTCGGCCATTCGGGCTAAATGATAAAGCACTTCTTCAGAAGTATGCACAGCCTCTGAGCGGAGCAGCGGGAAGAAACGGATTTCTGCCATTTTTATGCCCAGTTCAATACAGTACACGTTACCAAGTTTAAGACCTTTGAAAATCCATTCAGATTGATCGGACAAAATCACTTCATGATCACATTCTGCATTGGCCCCGTCAAAAATAACCCCTGTAACATCATAGATTCTTAAAGCTTTTCTCCAGGAAGAGGCAGGCTCATCAAAATAAATTGAAGCCATTTTCTCTTTATGAATGGATAATTTCCATGCCACTTTTATCTTATCAGCTGATAAGCGTGTTATTATCAATTGATCTTTCGTTTGTTTAACCGCATTTTCTTTAACCTGCATCTTATTCGCAGACAGATCCTCGCTATCACGTTTGGCCTTATTTTGGATAAGCTTGGTCCATTGGTATTGTACCTTTCCTACTGTTGTATCAAGCTCACTGGCAATTCTACGAAATGAAAGCCCCCTGCGGCGCAGCTTAATAATTTCATCGATCATTTCCGGCACCTCTTGTATTAATTTTCTAAACAAACTGGAAAAGGAATCTATAGGACAAAAAACAAAATTTTATGACTTTTTATATAACTCAATGTTATCACTGTTATTGACAGCCTACAATGAACGGAAATTGTCGCTTCTTGCGGATGTACAAGCCATCTTGAATATATTTAGGAAAATAATTTAAAAAGAATGGTGAAATGTTTTTTCGACAGAGCTTCAGCGACAAGAATCTTTAATTTTCACCTGTTAATGGATTGCACATCGAAATTTGTCAATTTTGATGGTAAAATATTTCTGTTCAATGAATTTGAGGTGAATTTTTTTGGAATTAATCATGCTGTCATTATTGATCTTATCTCTCGGACTATTTATTCTTTCAGTGTTCTTAAAAGATCCTTATAAAGAGCTGCGTGAAGAAATGGACCAAATGTCCATGCAGCAAATTCAGGAAATGTATCATATTAAAAAGAAATTAAAAGTGCTGGAAGAAGAGCTGCTGGTGTCTGACGAATCCTTTTTACAGCGGGCCCCTGCAGAACCCTCTTCTCATTCAGCAGAGAAAAGGGAAGTTCATGAAATCATAAAAAATCAGGTAATGCTTCTTTCCTGGCAAGGATTGTCAGATGAGCAAATTGCCAGACAATCCTCTCTCTCTCCTGATGAAGTCAAAGCCATTCAAACGGAAATGAAATTCAGAGGTCATGGATATGAATAAAAGAAATACCCGGGCATTTGCATTCGGCATCCTGATTGCTGTCATAGCCTTTGCCACAGCCTATTTTTCCAATAAACCGGAACAGCCTGAGAATAGAAAAATAGATGAAAACAGTGCGAAAGAATATCTGCAGGCAAACGGCTATATTGTATTAACAGACGAAGAATATACTTTATTGCAGCAGACTAAACCCGAAGATCCAGCAAATGAGAATAAGGAAGAAAAAGAAGAACCTGCTGAAGAAGAGACTGAAGAAGCCTCATCGGAAGTTTATCAGCTTACAATTGAGAGCGGCATGACACCCGGGGAAATTGCAGCACAGCTTGAAAAGGTAAAAATAATCGATCAGGCAGCTGACTTCGGCAACTATCTGGAGGAATATAGGTACAGCAAAAAAATACAGCTGGGAACGTTCGAATTGACCAATAAGATGAGCTATAAAGACATTGCAAAAATCATAACAAAAAGCTAAAAGGAAAAATCCTTTTAGCTTTTTGTTAATTATTAAGATCATATTGGCGCCCTTTAACCAAGTAGAAAATATGTTCAGAAATATTGGTAACATGGTCAGCTGCTCTTTCTAAATATCGGCAAATAAAAGACAGCTGGGTGATCTGGGGAAGATATTCCGGTTTTTGCAGATTGATTTGCAGCAGTTCTTTAATTGTTTCACCATATAGGTCATCTACCTGATCATCCATATCAGCAACTTTTTTTGCCTTTGTAATGTCTTCTTCAGTGAAAGCTTCCAAAGAAAGCCGAAGCATCTCAGTGGAAATTTCATACATTTCTTTTATATGTTCAATCGGCTTAATAAGAGGTTCTGACCCGATCCGAATTGTAGACTTCGCAATATTTACTCCAAAGTCTGCAATTCGTTCAATATCTGTTGCAATTTTAATAGCCACAATGATGCGGCGGAGGTCAATCGCTACAGGCTGCTGTTTGGCAATTAATAGAATGGCTAAATCATTAATTTCCTCATATAAAATATCAGCCTGATTATCATCATCAATAATTTCAAGTGCTAATTCTATATTTTGCGTTTCAAGCGCTTCAACTGATCTATGCAAGGCCTCTACAGCAAAATTTCCAATTTCAACAAGTTTCTTTTGAAGCTCCTGCAGATCATATTCAAACCTTTCTCTTACTGCCATCAATGTAATTCCTCCTTCATCTAAATAGAATGATTTAAACGTTAATACAACCCAGTCAAATTGATTAGCCGAATCGTCCAGTTATATAATCTTCAGTCCGCTTATCTGAAGGAGTGGAGAAAATCTTATCTGTTTCGGCAAACTCGATCACTTCACCATTTAAGAAGAAAGCCGTTTTATCAGAAATCCGGGCTGCCTGCTGCATATTATGGGTAACGATAATAATGCTGAATTCTTCCTTAAGCTCCTGCACAAGCTCCTCTACCTTTAAGGTGGAAATTGGGTCAAGCGCAGAAGTAGGCTCATCCATTAAAATGACATCCGGTTCAATTGCAAGGCAGCGCGCAATGCAAAGACGCTGCTGCTGGCCGCCTGATAAGCCGTAAGCATTCTGGTTCAGGCGATCTTTTACTTCGTCCCAGATTGCCGCTCCCCTTAAGCTCTTTTCAACAATTTCATCCAGGATTTTTTTATCACGGATTCCGTGAATTTTCGGTCCATACGCCACATTTTCATATATGGACTTTGGGAAAGGGTTAGGCTTTTGGAAAACCATGCCTACACTTGTTCTTAAATCCTCCACTTTAAATGATTTATCAAGAATATTGCGCTCACGGTATAAGATTTCACCGGAAATCCTCACTGAAGGAACAAGCTCAACCATGCGGTTCAGAGTTTTAATATATGTGGACTTACCGCAGCCGGATGGACCGATAATGGCCGTTACTTCATTTTCATTAATGGCCAGATTTATATTTTTTAACGCGTGGCCTTCCCCGTACCAAAGGTTAAGATCTTTTGTATTATAAACAACTTTTTTATTCTCTGTTGCTTTTTGGCTAACGTTAGCTATTTTTGTATTCGGATTAGTTTTTTCTGTCATTACAGGCATAATATTACCCCCAGACTAATATCTTTTTTGGAATTTATTGCGGATCAAAATGGCGATTGAGTTCATCGCGAACAATACAATCAATAATATAACGATTGTTGCAGCTGCCAGGTTGGCATATTCCGCGACAAGGGCAGAGTCAATTGTCCAGTAATAAATCTGAACCGGCAAAATTGTAAATTTATCAAAAATCCCATCTGGAACAGGAATTAACAATGCCGGAATACCGATAACAACCAATGGCGCTGTTTCACCTATTGCCCGTGACAGTGCAAGAATCAATCCCGTAAGAATTCCCGGCAGGGCTGCAGGAAGAACCACATTTTTAATGGTCTGCCACTTTGTGGCACCCATTCCGTAAGAGGCTTCTCTTAAGAATTGCGGTACTGCACGAATGGCTTCCTGACTCGCAACTACTACCACTGGAAGAACCAGCAGTGCCATAGTGAGACCGCCCGCAAGGACTACAGAACCCAAATCCAATGCTCTTGCAAAAACAGTTAATCCAAGTATTCCAAAGACAACTGACGGAACACCCGCCAGGTTTGAGATATTTGTTTTAATAAATGAAGAAATACGTCCCTTGGCTGCATATTCTTCAAGGTAAATTGCTGTGCCTACTCCAAGAACCATCGTGACAGGAGCCACAACAAGCATCAGCCAAAATGTTCCTACTATCGCTCCCCAGATTCCGGCCTTTTCAGGATCTGTCGATAAGCGGTTCATGAGGAAATCCATGTTAATCCAGCTTAAACCATCTGCAAGGACCCGATAGATCAAAACAATTAAAACTACAAGGCCAAATAAAGTGGCCAAAAAGAAGATCGTTTTCGCCAGACTATTGGCAAGCAGGCGGCTGCCCATCTTTTTATGCACCTGTTCTGAATCTATATATTTCATATTAATACTCCTCCCTGAACTTGCGAGAGATATACTGAGCGAGCAGGTTCATAATCAGCGTAAATACAAACAAGGTCATAGCAACAGCATAAAGGCTATAGTATAATGTTGTCCCTGCTGCTGCTTCCCCTCCTGTAACTTCCACTATATAAGCAGTCATAGTCTGCATGGACTGAGTTACGTCAAATGTAAAGTTCTTTGAACTTCCGCTGGCAATGGTTACGATCATCGTCTCCCCGATAGCTCTTGATATACCAAGCACAAATGATGCAATGATACCTGAAATTGCTGCCGGAACAACTACTTTCCAGGTTACTTCGAGCTTAGTGGCACCTAATGCAAGGGCACCTTCCCTCATTGCGTTTGGCACAGAACTCATCGCATCTTCTGAAAGAGAAGCTACCATCGGAATGATCATAATTCCCATTACAATCCCGGGGCTCAATATATTCGTAGGTTCAAGGTCTGGAATAAAGGAGCTTAATAAAGGTGTTACAAATGTAAAAGCAAAAAATCCATAAACAATAGTAGGAATACCTGCCAGGATTTCAAGAAGGGGTTTTAATACCTTTCTTGTTTTTTCTGATGCGTATTCACTTAAAAATATGGCTGTCATCAGTCCCACCGGAATCGCAACAAGCATGGCGATCAAAGTGGAAATGATTGTTCCCGTCAGTAAGGGAAGGACACCGAAGACAGCATTTTCTCCTAAAGGCTTTAATTCAGTGCCTGTAAAGAAATCTATAAAAGGAACGTCTTTAAAAAAGGCGATAGTTTCCGTAATTAAGGTAAGTACAATTCCAATGGTAGTGAAAACTGAAATTGCTGCTATTCCGAATAAAATTTTTGGTATCAATTTTTCAGTGTAATTATTAACACTTCGAGATTTTTTCTTTTGTTGAATAATTTCACTTACATTCAGCTTTTTGTTATCGTGTTGAACAGCACTTCTAGCCAAGTGTAAAAACCCCTTTCAGCCTTCTCATCCAAAGAAGAACTATTTAAGCTCAAATAACCCTGGGAAAAACATGTAACATCACAAGAAGATGAGAAGGTATACTTCTCATCTTCCCATGGTCAATACATTCAATCTCTTATTTCAATCCGTTCAAAGCATCAAGAGAAGCTTGGACATCTTCATCAGATAATGGAGCAAATCCAGTTTCTGCTGCAACATCCTGTGCATTTTCCATTGTATAGATAGCATAATCAAGCACTTGCGGCTTTTCTTTAGCCATATTTGTATTCAGGTATGTGAATACCGGGCGAGTAAATGGAGCATAATCTCCGTCTTCTTTAATTGTGTCTAATGACGGCTCAACAGGTCCATTGCCAAAATCAACTTTTACTGCCGTCAATTTATCTTTGTTGCTGTCATAGTATCCATAGCCAAAGAATCCGATGGCGTTTTTATCTTTAGATACAAGATCTACTAAAGTTGAGTAGTCCTGCTGTAAGTTGATATTTTCAGGAAGTTCCTGTTCTTCGAGAATATTTTCAAACATAAATTCGTAAGTGCCATGGTTTTCATTTGGACCATAAGTTTGAATTTCTTCATCTGGGAAGTCAGGGCGAACATCTGACCATTTTTTCTTTCCTGCGCTTGAAAGGAAGATATCAATAATTTCTTGCTGTGTAAGCTCAGTAGCCCAGTCATTTTCCTTATTGATTACGATCGTGATTCCATCTAAAGCAACCTTCATTTCCTGTACATCAATGGCAAGCTCTTCAGCTGAAGCTTTCTCTTCATCTTTGATTTGGCGGGAAGCATCGTTAAAATCTGTTCCGTCTTCTACAAGGAATTTCTTAAAGCCAGCTGAAGTTCCGGAGCGGCTAACTTCTACAGAGACATTTTCTTGTTCTCCCATATAATTTTCAGCCATGCGTGCCATGAATGGATAAACAGTTCCAGAACCATCTATTACTACACTGCCTTCCAGCTCTTCACTATTTTCGCCGTTTCCGCTTGCACCTTCATTTGTATCTCCGCCTCCGCAAGCTGCAGTAAATACCATTACAGCTGCCAGCATTAAAAACAGGCTCATTTTTTTAAGACGTTTCATTCCTGAATTCCCCCTAAGAAAATTGGTTGTTTTGTCCTACGAGTATTAGAATAAGGGTTGACTGTTAACGCGGTTTTAACTGATTGTAAAGCTTTTGTAAATATGGACGATTCTTGTGTAAATTTGTCGAATATGAGGTATAACATGAATTTATCTTTCCATCATAGCCTGATTGCAATTCATATTATAAGGAGAAATAAAAAAACTGCCTTCCCTTACTGGGAGACAGTTTAGCAACACTTATTCATCCTCTTCTTCGCGAGCCTCTTCCTGTCCATCAAGCACTTCATTAATATTTTCTACCTTTTGTACAGGACCTTCGCTATCTTTGCCTTCTTTTTGGCGATTTTTCTTCAAATCAAAGTATGCATCCAAAACACGTTCACCAATTTCTTTATTGGCACCGTGGTCCACGCTACCCTGGTAAGCCCATGGAACTAACACTGCCATAGCTACTTCAGGATTTTCAGACGGCGCATAACCTACTAGGCTTAGGTTCATGACTTCTGGAGGCTCTTTGCCAAACTTGCTGCGTTCCGGTCCATCGTAAAATGCCTCTGCAGTTCCGGTCTTGCCAGCCGGCTTATAGGCTTTACTGCCAAATGAGCCGTAAGCTGTTCCACCTTTTTCCTGCATGACTCTGCGGAAGCCTTCCTGGACATTGTCCATCCAGCCCTCTTCCAATTCAACCCGATTAAGAACCTTTGGCTCAATTTCCTGAACAATAGGGCCAAGTTCATTATTTTCCATCAATGGCTCACGTATTTCTTTTACAACATGAGGCTCCATCCTATTTCCGCCATTGGCGATGACCGAAACATATTGGGCAAGCTGCATATTGGAATAGGTATCATACTGGCCAATCGATAAGTCAAGCATGAAACCAGGCAATGTACTCATCCCTTTAAAGCCTGTTTGCTCATTCGGCAAATCAATCCCTGTCCGTACTCCTAGACCGAATTGAGCGAAGGAATCCCTTACAGTACTAAAAGCTTCTTCATTTATCCGCAATGGCTGTTCATACTCATATTTCCCTCCGCCTATATTGATGACAGTTTCAAACATATAAACGTTGGAAGAATATTTAAGAGCATTAATATCATCTATAGGACCAAAATTTTTCCAGGATTTTTTTACTGGTGTTCCTTTAATTTTTAAAGGACGATCGTAAAAAACAGTTCCGGGCTGAATAGCACCCGTTTGATATCCGGTAAGAATTGTGGCACCCTTCACAGCAGAACCGACATTATAAGTAGTAGTGATATTGCCTAATGCATCGTCCTGCATAACAGATTGCCCTGTCTCTTTATCCTTCACGATCTTCTTTCCGGCCATTGAGAGGACTTCTCCGGAATGGGGATCCATAAGAACTACGTAGGCTCTGTCAAGTAGAGCAGTTCCTGAAGATGCCTTTGCTTCGCGCAATTCCTCTTCAATGATTTTCTCGACTTCCTTCTGAAGATCCATATCAATGCTCAGCACAAGGTCCTTCCCTCTTTGTCCATCGGTAATGGGAACAGTTTCAAGGACATTGCCGGCTTTGTCTGTAATATTTTTCACTTTTGCTTTTTGTCCGTGAAGCACTTCTTCGTATTGCATCTCAATATAGCTTTTTCCTACACGGTCATTACGGCTATAATCACGTGCCATGTAGTATTCAAGCTGTTCAGCCGGCAGCCCTTCGTCAGAGCTTGTCACGTTGCCCAGCACTGATTTCAAAGTATCTCCAAAGGCATAATACCTTTCCCAGTCGGTTGTTGTATCAACACCTGGAAGAACTTGTAGATTTTCACTGACAACTGCAAATTCCTCAGGAGTAACATCTTTATTTTTGACTATTTGCGGTGTTAATGCATATCCGCTTGTAAACTCTCTGTAGATGGCAAGGACTTCAAGATCATCTGTTGTCAACTCACTTAATTCATCTTCTGTAACCCGATCCAATGTGAGCTGATAGATGGCTTTGTCCAATTCCTTCTGTTCGCCCTCGTATTTCTTTTCAAGCTTTGCCTTGTCTTTTTCAGAAATCTTTTTTTCTGCCTCTTCAGGATTCTTCATAATCCAGTAATCTTTCTTGTCGCGTTCCTGAACTTTTTCGATATCTTTATCGATAAGCTTGGCCAGCCTTTCTGCTACCTCAAGCATTTCGTCCTGTTTGTATCCATTATTAGTAAATGTGATGGCATTTTGCGGGATATTATCGACAATCACCTGTCCATTCCTGTCAAACATCTTTCCTCTCGGCACCGGGCTGTTGACTGTAACATCTTCCGTTCTTTCAATCTCACGCTTATAATCGTCACCATAAACAATCTGAACCATCCCAAGCCTGAGGATCAGCGTGGAAAACAATAAAAACACAGCAAAGAAGAGCATATTCAGACGGAAAGGAACATGGGTCTTCTTCTTTTTCTTCTTATTCAAAATTACGCACACTTCCTTTAAAAATTCTCATAATCCTATTCTAAAAGAAAATAGCAATAAATTCTATAAAGAACCCTTTTTCGACAGAGATAATTTTACTGGTAAAAAAAGAGAGAGGCTTTCCTCTCTCTCATGCAGACTGAAATTGTATTTTCCTGACGAAAAAATAAATGACCGAATGTCCGGCTCCTATTATTAAAAGAAGAATAGGGATGCTTTTTTCTTCATTGAAAAAAGATACCGCAGCTAAAAAACTTAAAATGGATACTGCACGTCCGGCATTTAAAAAAATTTCCCTTACTACGATATACTCAATCCTCATCTCAGCAGCCTTCCATGCCCTGCCAATGACATCATATGTTAATGAGATATATGGCACAAGCAGAAGAGGATACGCTATAGCAATTGTTGCTGCATACATCAGCAGCTTTGGATACGTAACCTCAAAAACGACAAAGAATATGGCACCATACAGCAATAAGCCGCCTATGAGTATGGCCCTTTTCCGATACTCCTTCTTTAAAAGCCTTGACACTAGATAATACCCTAAAAAAGATATACTTGAGTTAACCAATCCGTATGTACCAAGAGCCAGTTCACTGCCAGTTGAAATAAAAACATAAACTGATATAACAAAAATAAAGGTTCCCTCTCTGAGCCCCTGAAAAAAATGGGCATTTGTAATCATTCGCCAGTTCAGGCTGTTCTTTCGTTCTGCAAGGATTCTCCCAAATAAATACCTTCCGTCAGCTGGCCGCCTTTTAAGAAAAAAACTTAAGAAGACAGCTATTGAAAATAGTGTCAGGGAGACGCCGAAGATAACGGAATAGCCCGTGAACTTTTCCATCCTTGAAATAATGAAACCCGCTGCTATAGGGCCAATCATACCCCCAACGGATGTTAGTATTCCAAGGAATCCATTAAAGAAATCCCGATTCTCCGGCTCAGTTATTTCAAAAGTGAGTACATTGAAAGCAAGCCAGTAAAACCCATACCCGACCCCCAGCAGAGCCCCGAGAAGCAATAGAAATTTTGAGGCATTCGTTCCAATAAAAAGCACTGTCAGATAAAATAGAGCCAAAAATATTACACCGATTCTCAGCACAATGACACGGTCAATCTTCTTCGCCCATCTCCCTGCAAGGATAAATGTCAAAGGCTGAAGAACAACAATTGCCAGGTTATATAGCGCCAGATCGCTAAATTCACCAGACTGTTTCCAGAGATAAATATTTACAAAAGTGTTTGATAGGGCGGCACTTAAAGAATATAGCCCCCCTATAAATAAAAGCAATGTCAAATCTTTCGTTAAGTCGACATCACCGATCAGTTTTTTAAATCTGCTCATAAAAAAAACTCCCCTTTGGTTCTAAGGGTAGTCTCCTACAAAGGCAGTACGGTTATGCAATGATTTAGAAATTAGCTGGGAACATAAAAGAGGAAGCGCCTTGCCCGCCCCCGCCACCTCGAGGGGGTAGGCGCTGGAGCTGGACAGTTATCTTCGTTCAAAATTTTATACTTTCTTAGTTTGCAAAAAAAACACGGCAGATGTAATCTGCCGTGCTGTTTAAGTCATTATTTTGCAGCGCTGTAACGCTTAGAAACCTCATCCCAGTTAACAACATTCCAGAAAGAATTGATGTATTCAGGACGGCGGTTTTGATATTTTAAGTAGTAAGCATGCTCCCAAACATCAAGGCCAAGGATTGGAGTCTTGCCTTCCATTAACGGAGAATCCTGGTTAGGTGTACTTGTTACTTCCAATTCGCCATTGGTTACTACAAGCCAAGCCCAGCCAGAACCGAAGCGAGTTGTAGCTGCTTTAGCAAATTCTTCTTTAAAGCTGTCATAGCTTCCGAATTTGCTGCTGATAGCGTCTGCTAATTCACCTGAAGGCTCACCGCCGCCATTTGGAGAAATGATCTGCCAGAATAGAGAATGGTTTGCATGGCCGCCGCCGTTGTTGCGTACTGCAGTGCGAACAGCTTCAGGTACGGCATCCAGGTTAGAAACTACTTCTTCAACAGTTTTAGAAAGAAGCTCTTCTTTTCCTTCTAAAGCATTGTTAAGGTTTGTTACATAAGTATTGTGATGCTTTGTATGATGGATATTCATCGTTTCTTTGTCGATGTTTGGCTCCAATGCATCATAAGCGTAAGGTAATTGCGGTAATTCGAATGCCATAATAAAATTCCTCCCTATGTATCTGTTTTGGTTAGCCCCCGAAACACTTTAATCATTTATAAAATTCTGATTTTATAATGTTTCTAAGGTCTTTAGTTTAAGATTACCAAAGTTAGATTTTTGTTTCAAACAAAATGCTTTGCTACATATATACATTATCCAGATTAGTTTTTATTATTCCAGTCAAGCTCTTCAAAGAACTGCAAAGAGAAAATAAGTGATCATTACCCCCTGGATCACCGCTTTGGCTGCTGCGCTGCTGACAAATCCGATTACTGATCCGAATCCAATCTTCAATGCATCATTGAAGTTTGTCCTGTTAACTGCAAGTTCAGCTATGACCGCACCCAGAAATGGCCCGATTAATATTCCCAATACAGGAATGACAAATGGGCCAGCCAGCAGGCCGATTGTACTTCCCCAGACACCAGCTTTTGATCCTCCATACTTTTTTACGCCAATCATATTTGCTACGTAATCCGCTCCAAACAGAAGCAGAACAAATAGCCCCTGAATCGTCCAAAAAAGCCAGTTAAACGGTTCGAAAGAAAAAAGAATTCCATAAAGGATAATACCGCCCAGCAAAAACAGCACACTTGGAATAATCGGAAAAACCAGTCCCGCAAAAGCGATAATAAACAACAGAATGATCAGCGTCCAATAAATTATCTCCATAATCAGCACCCTTTTATTAAAATAAATAAGCAAGGGATTTCCCCTTGCTTATTTTACCACTTATTCTTCTCCTAAAACAGCTTCGGCAATATTCACTGCGTGATCGCCGATACGCTCAAGGTTACTGACAATGTCTACATAGACAATGCCGGCCTGCCCAGAGCAGATGCCTTCGTTCAAACGCAGGATATGCTGTTTGCGGAGCTTTCTTTCCATCTTGTCAATATCTTCTTCTTTTTTCACAACATGCTCTGCAGCAATTTTATCATTATGATCCAGGGCCTGAAGAGCCTCTTTCACAGTGGAAATGGTTAGTTTGAACATTTGCTCTAAATCAGACATGGCTGAATCAGTAATGGATACTTTATTTGCCTGTTTATAATCAATCAGTTCTATTACATTCTCGAAATGATCACCGATACGCTCAATATCCCTAACAGTATCCATCAGCATAGTATGCTCAGCAGATTCATTTGCTGAAAGCGAACTTGTAGAGAGCTTAATCAGATAATCCGTAATTTTACGGTCAAGGTTGTTGATCGCATCTTCTAACTGGTATGCACTATCGGAATGTTTTTGATTGCCTGTTTTCAAATATTGAACCGTTTCTTCAAGCCCGCGAACAGAGAATGTTCCCATGCGCAGCACTTCTTCCTTCGATTGCCCGAGTGCAATCGAAGGTGATTGCTCAATAAACACAGGATCCAAATGCTTTGCTTTGTAGTCAGCAACAGCATCTTCTCCCGGAATAAGCTTTGTCACTATCCACGCAAGAACAGCTACAAATGGAAGCTGAATAATTGTATTAGTCGTATTAAAAATTCCATGTGCAAAAGCAATGGTCATTTCCGGATTTAAATCCATTTTCCCCTGCAGTGTTTCAATCATTAAAGTAAACGGCTTTAATAAAATCAAGAAGATAGTAGTACCAATTAAGTTAAACAATACGTGCACAGCTGCGGCTCTTCTTGCAGCAACAGATGCTCCAATAGCAGCTAAAACAGCTGTAATGGTCGTACCGATATTATCTCCAAACAAAACCGGCAATGCCGCATCCAGGTTAATCAGCTCTTCAGAAAACAAGCCTTGAAGAATTCCGATTGTTGCACTCGAGCTTTGAACAATAACAGTAAACACTGTCCCTACAACAACTCCGAGAATTGGATTCGAACTCATGTTTATGGTCAAGTCATGAAAAGCTTCCAATGTTCCAAGAGGCTTCATTCCTCCGCTCATTAATTCAAGCCCATAGAATAATGCCCCAAAGCCAAAGACAATTTGACCGACATTATGGACTTTTTTATTTTTAAAGAAAAACAACAGGATTGAGCCTAAAGCAATGATAGGCAAAGCGTATTCCCCAATATCTATACCAATGATGAATGCGGTAACCGTGGTTCCTATATTGGCACCCATAATAACACCTATTGCCTGTCGCAATGTCATGAACCCGGCGGATACTAAACCAACTGTAATTACAGTGGTTGCAGAGCTGCTTTGTATAAGGATGGTGACAAGTACACCCGCCAATACCCCCATTAGCGGATTTGTCGTAAAACGATCTAATAAATCCCTCAGCCGGTCACCAGCTGATTTTTGGAGCCCATCACCCATGGTCTTGATTCCATAAAGGAAAATACCAAGCCCGCCCAAAAACTCAAAAAGCATTTGCTGAACATTTAGTTCCACAATTTCCCAACCCCTATAACTGTTTATTCGACATGTTTCATCAAACCCCATACAATTATTAATGAAATTTAAGTGAAAAGTAAATATAAACAGTATCGAATTTACACTAGCTTAACATTAAACAGTAATATTACAATTACATTACAATCATTGAAAAAGACTTGCATTTAATTCAAAAGATAAGTTCCTTGTAACTCTTTGGTATTTGGCTAAAATAAGATAGTGAATCTCAAAAAGGGTGTGTCCAAATGAATATTTTTCTTCAGTTTTATAAAAGCTTGTTTTCTCCTAAAGATATCGCTTTATTCAGGCATCAGGGGATAGGAAAGACTATTTTGTATGTGTTTTTCCTTACCCTGCTGTCAGTAATGCCAGCCGTGTTTTATTCCGGGTCGGCAATCATTAATAGCTTACATGCAATAGATGAAACCATTGACAGTGATTTACCGGATTTTGAGATAGCAGAAGGACAGCTTCACACAGATAAGGAAGTCCCTGTAACTCTAAATAAAGATAACTTTACAATCATTGTTGATTCCACAGGAGCTGTTGATCCTTCTGCTCTATCCGACAGTGACAATACCATTGCCTTATTAAAAAATGATGTCTACCTTAATGCCGCAGGGCAGGAACAGTCGTATCCATACACAATGCTGACGAGCGGCACAATATCCAAAAATGACTTATCAGAGTTCCTTGCTTCTGCTGATTCCCTTATGCCGATTATTATTCCTTTAATAGCGATAGTCATCTACATTTTTGCAGCAGGCATGCGATTTATTGAGTTATCCCTGATAGCACTTGCAGGTCTTCTTCTCAAAAATGCACTGGGTAAAAAACTGGAGTACCGCCATTTATGGCGCATGTCTGCCTACAGCATTACTCTTCCGGCTGTTTTCTTCACTATAATGTCTGCCCTGCAGACCACCGTTCAAAACGGGGCCATTATTAACTGGTTTATTTCTCTTATCATTCTGCTATTGGCCATCAAGGAAGTTCCAGCTCATAAACCTAACTAAAACGTGCTCATGGCGCGTTTTTAGTTTGATTTCAAATGGAACGTGCCACATTTATTTTGTAATAAAGCTCTCTAGTATGCAGAATAATAAAAATTAAGGATTTTTCTTGGTCTATTCATAATGGGACAAGCATACATATTGGGTAAACATGCTATTTGCAGGAGGTTTGGCCAATATGAAAAAAGCTGCGGGAGTACTGCTTTCAATCCTTGTTATATATGTTATCTATTATGACCTGAATCACGGCACACTCCCCGCTGGACAAATACAAGCGCTGGAGGCCAGTACAGTGCCTGCAGAAACAGGATTAGCCTTTTTTGAAAAAAAAGTAAATCCAGGTGAGACGGTTCTTTCAATTATAGAACAAAATCTTGATGGCCCAATACCTGTAGCTATAGACAAGGCTGTGGCTGATTTCGCGGAATTAAATGATGGAATACAGCCTGAAGGAATAAAAGCAGGCAAAACTTATAAATTCCCAAAATATGCTCAGAACAACTAATCATCATTCTTGTCAACATCAGCGGTTCATTGATACAATGAAGTGAACCTTCTTTAACAGCGTTCTATCCAGCTGTTATATGAATTGATAAAAAGGAGCGAATCTCCATTGAGTGAAATTATACATCGCACTAAAACAAGGCCTGTTAAAGTTGGGCCTTTAACAATTGGCGGAAGCAATGAGCTGTTCATCCAGAGTATGACCACTACGAAAACACATGATGTTGAAGCGACTGTAGCCGAAATTAAAAGGCTGGAAGAAGCAGGCTGTCAAATCGTACGTGTTGCTTGCCCGGATGAAAGAGCTGCAAATGCCATAGCAGATATTAAAAGACAAATTAACATTCCGCTTGTTGTTGATATCCACTTTGATTACAAGCTGGCTTTGAAGGCAATCGAAGGCGGAGCAGATAAAATCCGCATCAATCCGGGAAATATCGGAAAGCGCGAAAAGGTGGAAGCAGTCGTCAAAGCAGCGAAAGCAAAAGGAATACCTATCCGCATTGGTGTAAATGCTGGTTCCCTTGAAAAAAGAATCCTTGAAAAATACGGATATCCGACAGCTGATGGCATGGTTGAAAGTGCCCTTCATCATATAAAAATTTTAGAAGACCTTGATTTCCATGACATCATCGTTTCAATGAAAGCATCCGATGTTAATTTGGCCATTGAGGCTTACGAGAAAGCAGCAAAAGCATTTGACTATCCTCTGCATTTAGGAATAACAGAATCAGGCACACTTTTTGCCGGGACTGTAAAAAGCGCCGCTGGACTTGGTGCGATCTTAAGCAAAGGAATTGGAAATACATTAAGAATTTCACTAAGCGCAGACCCAGTTGAAGAAGTAAAGGTTGCCCGTGAACTTCTTAAAGTGTTTGGCTTATCCTCCAATGCTGCAACACTGATCTCCTGTCCAACATGCGGACGGATTGAGATTGACTTAATCAGCATTGCTAATGAAGTGGAAGAATATATCCAAAAAATTAAAGCGCCAATAAAGGTTGCTGTATTGGGCTGTGCAGTTAACGGACCTGGGGAAGCAAGGGAAGCCGATATCGGCATTGCAGGTGCCCGGGGAGAAGGCCTTCTGTTCCGTAAAGGCCAGATTGTAAGGAAGGTTCCTGAAGAAACAATGGTTGAGGAACTTAAGGCAGAAATCGATAAAATCGCCGAAGAGTATTTTGCCAAACAAGAAGAAGAAAAAGCAAACGCAGAAAGCCCGCAGCCATAAGAAAAGCTCCAGCGCCCGCTTATCGCCGATGGGCCTGTAGCTAGAAAGTTGTCGGAGTTCAAAATTCTCTACTTTTTTATTAAAGAAAGCCTGACCCCAAAATAATTGGGAGTCAGGCTTTTTTTTCTAAAAAAACGGCAGAATAAACATGCCGACAATAATGGATATGGCCCCGATTCCAATCGCCCAGCCCCCTAGGCTTTCTGAACCCCTGCGGCGTGCGATAAAACCAAGAACAATACCCGTTGCTCCAAAAAGAACCGGCAGCACAAACAAAGATAAGATGGAAAGTGCCAGGGCAGCATATCCAACTCCTCTTCCTGCTGCAGCTGTTTCATTGTCTTCATCCCGATCAAGCGATCTGTTATAAACACCTGGCGCTGTTATTTCGGCAGCAGTTTCCTCAGAATAATCTGCATTAAAGGCAGCTGATTCGTTTTCCTCATCCCGATCAAGCGATCTGTTATAAACACCTGGCGCTGCTATTTCGGCAGCAGTTTCCTCAGAATAATCTGCATTAAAGGCAGCTGATTCGTTTTCCTCATCCCGATCAAGCGACCTGCTGTAGGCACCAGGAGCTGCTATTTCGGCAGCAGCTTCTTCAGAATAATCTGCATTTGCTTCACCTATGCGCTCACTGTATCGAAGGTCATACTCTTCATTGCTGCGCTCTTGGTCTGCCATCATGATCCCTCGCTTTCTTTGCTCCTAAAAGATTATCACTTACTGGAGCATTTATATTGTTTGCGATATGGCCTTTTTTTAAGATGTTAATGTTTAACTGTCATTACTCGAAGGCAACACCCTTTTGCAAGACCAGGACTTTTGTTAAGATAATAAGGGATATATGCATTAAAGGAGATCATAAAATGAAAAAGCGTTTTGGGATTGATATCGATGGAACTGTTACATGTCCTGAATCTATGGTGCCGTATTTAAATAAAGCATTTAATCTGGATATTACATTAGATGACATCAAGCAATATGATTTAACACCTTTGGTAACTATTTCAGAAGAGAAATTCGCAGAGTGGTTTTATGAAAATGAGCCCATCATTTACAAAGAATCCCCCATTGCGAAAAACGCAAAGGAAATTCTGACCGGCTGGAAACAAAAGCATGAATTGTACTTTATAAGTGCCAGGGGCTCACGCCTTCAGCAAATAACAGAAGAATGGTTTTTAGAAAACGCATTGGAGTTTGATCATATTGAATTGATCGGGAGTCATGATAAAATTGAAGCTGCAAAAAAGTATGAGGTAGATATCTTTTTTGAAGACAAACATGATAATGCTGTCATGATTCATGAGGCTTGCGGAATACCTGTCATTTTATTCGACACACCCTATAACCAGGATCCCCTTCCCAATGGCGTCATTAGAGTCAGGACCTGGCAGGAGGCCCATGCATGGGTAGAAAATTGGCTTCAGCAAAAAGAAGCATGGAACTATAGTAAATAGCTCCATGCTTCTTTTTTACTTCTGTATTAAAAACACTCCGGGCATTTCCCATATATTTCGAACTTATGCCCTGAAACATCATAGCCCCTCAGATTTTCCTGCACCTGCTTCATGGGGCAGACTTCGATTTCTTTCGTCCTGCCGCAATCCAGACATATAAAATGATGATGATGGTGATCGTGTGAACAAGTAAAACGGAAATGCTTTTCCCCTGACAGCTCTGTCATTTCAAAAATATCCAGCTCCACGAATAAAGATAAGTTTCTGTAGATTGTATCAAAGCTGAGCCCTGGGTAGTTATCCTTCATTTTCTCCAGAACATCCTTAGCTGTTAAATATTTATCACTATCAGCAAACAGCTGAAGCATCTCTTCTCTCTTCCCCGTATGCTTATAGCCTTTATCCTTTAAAAGCCTCATGGCTTCATCAACATTCATTCTTTTCACCTCATTTTTTGCTCTGGAACAATCTCGGATAGAAGTAATTTATGCCGGCCTCATGCCTGCAATTTTCTTAAGCAAAATTGTCACAATCAATATTAACACCGCAATCATGACGATTGTTCCGCCTGGAGCTAAATCTATATGGTAGGAAATCGTCAGTCCGCCTAAAACTGATATTTCACCGAAAAGCATGGATAGGAAAATGGTCTGTTTGAAACCTTTTGCGATTCTGATGCTTGCTGCAACCGGCAAAGTCATTAGTGAAGATACCAACAAAATCCCCACTATCCTCATGGAAGCAGCAATGACCAAAGCTACCATTACAATAAATATAAAGTGGACACTTTTAGCAGCGATTCCGGATGCCTTGGCATGCTCTTCATCAAATGAAAGCAGAAACAATTCTTTATAAAGTAAAACCACAAGTGCAATAACAAACACGCTGATTATTAATATCGTCCATAAGTCCTGCCGGCTGACTGCACTGACACTGCCAAACAGATAACTGAATAAATCAGTATTGAATCCGTCAGCGAGTGAAATGAATATTACCCCAAGCCCAATGCCTCCAGATAAAATAATGGGAATTGCCAGCTCCTGATAGTGCTTATAAACAGCCCTCAGCTTTTCAATAAACAATGACCCGGCTACAGAAAAGGCCATTCCCATATATAAAGGATTCAACCCGGCCAATCCCGTGAATTTCTTTTCAAGCAGCAAGCTTGCAGCGATGCCTGCAAGTGTTACATGGCTTAAAGCATCTGCAATTAAAGATAGCCTTCTGACAACAATGAACACACCAAGAAGAGGAGCAATGATCCCGATAATAATTCCAGTTAAGAAAGCATTTTGTAAAAATTCATATTGAAGTATTCCCGCAATCATCTGCCTGCTCCTTTATCGTGGTGATGGTGGTCATGATGGTCATGATTATGTGTTAGAACATGGACATCGTGCCCATAGATCTCGGACATTTCATTTATATTTAAGCTTTCAAATTCTGCTGTATTTCCATGGAAATGCAAATTCTTATTCAGGCAAGCTACATGAGTGACTTTATCAGAAATTGTGCCAATGTCATGTGTGACCAGCAATAGAGTAATGCCTAGCTTCTTATTTAAATCATCAAGCATTTCATAGAAGGACTGGACATTTTTTACATCTACACCAACAGTCGGTTCATCCAATATTAATAATTTTGGTTCACTCACCAATGCGCGGGCAATGAAAACGCGCTGCTGCTGGCCGCCTGACAGCTCGCCTATATTGCGTCCGGCAAATTCATGCATGCCAACGGATTCAATAGCATGCAGAACCGTTGCCTGATCGGCCTTGCTCATAAATTTAAAAAGCCCCAGCTTCTTTGTAAGGCCGCTTGATACGACTTCAAAGACCGTTGCCGGGAATCCCGTATTAAAAGAATTTGCCTTTTGAGAAACAAACCCAATATTTTGCCAATCCTTAAAACGGCTTATTTCCTGGCCAAACAGTTTGATGCTCCCCTTCTGCACTTTAAGCAAATTCAGGATAAGCTTAAGCAGGGTTGATTTACCAGACCCATTCGGACCAACGATTCCCAGGAAATCTCCTGAATTAATGGTCAGATTAATATCCTCAAGTACATTTTCTTTCTCATATCTATAAGAAACATGATTAATTTCAATAATTGGCTGTGTCATTTTTTATCACCTTACATATTAAGAATCATTACGATTTACTAACACAGTATACAGGAACCTGCATTTAAAGTAAAGGTACATGCTTTTCGTGGGAATTTTAAAAACTAATTGTCACGATTCACATTCATAACTCATAAAGTACTGAGGAGGAGTGGTGAAAATGAAAATATTCGAAAACATCATTAATCACAAATTAAGCAATATTACGGCTGATGAATTATTAAAATATGGAGATCAGTTCAACATTAGAATTACAAAAGCGCAGGCGCAGAAAATTGCAGACTATCTGAGAGGCAAGCAAATAAACATCTTTGAAGATAGCGCACGGACAAAAATAATAAAGGAAATTGCCAAAATTGCCGGCCCAGAAACCGCAAGGGAAGTAAACAGGCTGTTTTTGCAATTTACAAAATAGGAATGCGCTTACCTATACTTAATTTCTCATGTAAAAAGCTGTGTATCTCAACACAGCTTTTTACTATGGTTATCCAATCGTAATGGCTTCTAATAAATTTTCATTGAATTCCTGGCTGCGCAGCATATCAATTTCGCACTTGTAAGGCGCTTTTTTATTATTTTTGTCTTCGCCCACATAAGGAGTCTCCAGAATTTTAGGGATAACCTTTAATTGAGGATGATGAACAATATAGTTTAAAGCACCAAAACCAATGTGGCCAAATCCGATATTTGCATGACGGTCTTTACGCATTCCGCGCTCATTCTTGCTGTCATTAATATGGAGGACTTTTAAGCGGTCAAGTCCAATAATCTTATCGAATTCTTCCAATACACCATCGAAGTCATTCACAATATCATAACCTGCATCATGTGTATGGCAAGTATCAAAGCATACAGATAAGTGGTTGTTATAATTGACTCCCTCAATAATCATGGCCAGCTCTTCAAAGGATCTCCCGCACTCTGAACCTTTTCCGGCCATTGTTTCAAGCGCAATCTGCACATTTTCTTCGCCGTTTAAAACTTCATTCAAGCCTTCAACGATTTTTTTGATGCCGGCCTCTGTTCCTGCTCCTACATGGGCACCCGGGTGGAGAACTATCTGCTTTGCTCCGATAGCTTCGGTACGGTCGATTTCAGAGCGCAGGAAATTAACGCCTAATTCAAATGTTGAAGGGTTTGAAGTATTCCCGATATTGATAATATATGGGGCATGTACAACAATATCAGCAATCCCATTTTCTTCCATATACTTCAGCCCAGCTTCAATGTTCAGATCTTCAATTTTCTTTCTTCTGGTGTTTTGCGGGGCTCCTGTATAGATCATAAATGTATTGGAGCCGTATGAAACAGCCTCTTCACTTGCTGCTAAGAGCATTTTTTTCCCGCTCATGGACACATGTGATCCAATTTTCAGCATGCGATACCTCTCCCTTTTTGAAAATTATTTACGCTTTATTCTTCTTTCGCGTTTTTTAATTTTGTCCATTTCCCATTTCATTTTCTTTTTATAGCCTGGTTTTACTTTTTTCGGTTTTTGCACTAAAGAAGCTGCTTTTTTATCAATGTCATCTGTTTGTTTCTGTCTTGTTTTTCGCTTATTGCGATTATCCAGATTTGTCCATTCGCCCTTTTGGAGATCTTTGTGCTTGAATTCTATCCCCATTTTTTCCAGTCTGTTTAACGCATCTTCATCGGATGTTTCGTACACAGTTACAGCGATTCCCGAGAACCCTGCACGTGCTGTACGGCCAACGCGGTGTATATAAAAATCAAGGTCTGTCGGCAGTTCATAGTTAATTACATGGCTGATTCCCTGTATATCAATACCCCTGGCAGCCAGGTCTGTCGCTACAATGTATTGAAACTCAAGGTCGAGAATCTGCTTCATCATTTTCTTTCGTTCACGGGGATTAAGGTCTCCATGGATGCGTCCGACTTTTAAGCCTTTGCTTATTAATCCATCAGCCACTTCATCAGCCTTTTTCTTGGTGTTGGTAAATACAATGGCCAGGTACGGATTAAACGAAGTCAATGCCTGATATACAAGTTCCACTTTGTTCCGGTGTCTGGACGGCAGAAGCCAGTGCTCAATATTGGCTGCTGCAGCCTGCTTTGGTTCCACGTGAATATATTTTGGATTATCCATATATTTTTTTAGAAATGGCTTCAGCTTCTCCGGAATGGTAGCTGAAAACACAAGCATCTGCAGCTTTTCCGGCATCCTAGCTGCAACCTGATCAACATCTTCAATAAATCCCATATCAAGCATTAAGTCTGCTTCATCCACTATAAGAATTTCAGCTGTATGCACAAACAATGCCTGCTCTTTCACAAGATCATTAATTCTTCCCGGAGTGCCTACCACCACATGAGGCTGTTTTTTCAGTTTTTCAATTGTCCTTTGCTTATCCGTTCCGCCAATATAGCAGCGTGCAGTTATTTCTTCTCCTTCGGGACAGTACTCTGTAACTTTGAGAATTTCATGGTAAATCTGATTGGCAAGCTCTCTTGTTGGAGCGGTAATAATGGCCTGAACCTCCTGGCGGGAAGGATCAACTTTTTGAAGTATAGGCAGCACATAAGAATGGGTTTTACCTGTACCTGTCTGTGACTGGCCTATTGCGCTTTCACCCTTCAGTACGGCAGGAATCATTCTTTCCTGAATTTCTGTCGGCTCGTAAAATCCAAATTCTTTAACCGCTTCTATAATAAATGGCTTCAAGTTAAATCGGTCAAATTTCGTTTCATTCATATAAAAACTCCTCAATTATTCAGAATCAGCCTAAAGGTTGGCTGCATCCGATGCATTATTTATAAGGTAAGATCTACTTGTATCAACTGACAATTTGCTGGTTCCGAGCTTTTCTTACATCCTGTTATTATAATAAAGATTCAAGCAAATAACCACTCATAGCGGTATTTATATTTTTATGATAAGCTTTTCGGGCGATTTTAATAAATAAATCGGATTCTTCCGCATTATACCTAAACCAAATTGGGATAAACGCATACTTTATTATATGAATTCCTAATTATGAAGCTGAAATTTGCTAAGAAAGGAGGCCATTGAATATGATGCCAGGACCAAGACCTCCAATGCGCGGGGGAATGCCATCCCACCCTTTTATGAACCCTATGCAGGGAAGACCTCCCATGGGGCCGATGGGCGGAGGGATGATGGGCGGTCCTCCGGGAATGAGGCGCGCAGGAGGGGGCGGATTGCTCTCCAAAATATTAGGCAGAAGCAAAGGGAATCCCCAGCCTGCAGCAGGAATGGGGGCAGCCAGAGCTGCAGGAGGCTCACCCTCAGGAGGCGGAATACTGCAGGCTATAAGCAATCCTTCATCCATAAATGGATTTTTAACCAATACCCAAAAAGTTTTAAATACAGCACAGCAAATAGGGCCTATGGTTCAGCAGTATGGCCCGATGGTCAGGAATCTTCCTGCAATGTGGAAACTTTATAAAGGGTTGAAAGATGCACCTGATTCAGATGAAGCTGCATCTGAGCCAAAAGAGGAAGCCACCCAAATTAAAACAGAAAATAAGGAACAGTCTCCCCAGCGCAAGAAATTAAAAAAGGCACCCGAGAAAGAGCAGCCAGTCTCCAAGTCATCATTGGCAGACGGTGTTTCCAAACCGAAATTATATATTTAAAGAAAAGGATGCCGGGGGGCATTCTTTTTTTGCCTTCCTTGGAAGAAAAATTACTCCTTTTGTATTATCGGTTTATCTCTTATATAATAGGATATGCAAGATGGGATTTTCCCCGCTAAAAAAATAGAACTCACTTCAATTCAGATAGAAGCTTTAATTAGGGAGGATAAGCAGATGAATGTCATAAAAATCTCTCCTCGGGGGTATTGTTATGGTGTGGTGGATGCAATGGTTATCGCGAGAAACGCTGCACTTGATCCAACATTGCCGAGACCCATTTATATTTTAGGTATGATCGTGCATAACAAGCATGTAACAGATGCTTTTGAAGAGGAAGGTATTATTACACTTGACGGCAAAGACCGAAAAGAAATTTTAGATAAGGTAGATAAAGGAACTGTCATTTTTACAGCCCATGGCATTTCTCCTCAAGTCCGGGAAGCTGCCAAACAAAAAGGCCTTGTCACAATCGATGCTACTTGCCCTGACGTCACCAGAACGCATGATTTGATCAGGGAAAAGGAAAAGGAAGGATTCCAAATCATTTACATTGGCAAAAAAGGCCACCCAGAACCTGAAGGAGCAGTTGGAGTTGCTCCTCATGCAGTCCATTTAGTTCAAACAATTGAGGATGTAAATGAACTAAACATCCAGGCTGATAAAATCCTGGTGACTAACCAGACAACAATGAGTCAATGGGATGTAGTCCATGTAATGGATCAGATTAAAGAAAAATACCCTCATGCAGAGTTTCATAAAGAAATCTGCATGGCTACCCAGGTTCGCCAGGAAGCAGTAGCTGAACAGGCTGGACAGGCTGACGTATTAATCGTTGTTGGGGACCCGAAGAGCAATAACTCCAATCGTCTTGCACAGGTATCGGAAGAAATTGCCGGCACAAAAGCCTACCGCATTGCGGATATAACTGAACTTGATGTAAATTGGCTAAAAGAGGCCTCAACTGTAGCAGTTACAGCAGGTGCCTCCACACCAACCCCGATTACAAAGGAAGTCATAACGTTCCTTGAACAATTTGACCCAACTGATGAAACTACATGGACATGTGAGAAAAAAGTTCCATTAAATAAAATACTTCCTAAAGTAAAGAAGCCTGCAAAGCAATAATCAGAAGAACCGGTCCCAATAGGAGACCGGTTCTTTTTGAATCAAACGAACTTAAACGGATCCGTATGAATTTCAGAAGGAAAAATTGATACGTCATACCCTTTGTCTGAGCACATCTGTGTTAATTTTTGGGCGACTCCTTTTTTCATCACTTTTTCCACATTATGGCCGGGGTCAACAATGTTAAGGCCCATCATCATGGCATCATGCGCCACATGGTAGTACATGTCCCCAGTAACATATACATCAGCGCCCTTCATCATTGCTGACATGAAATACTTATTTCCATCTCCGCCCAGAACAGCGACTTTCTTTACTTTCGATGAAAGATCACCTACAACTCGGACACCATCCACTTCAAGTGTTTGTTTTACATGCCCAGCAAATTCCTCTAGAGTCATCTCGCTAATTTCTCCGATTTTACCAAGCCCCAGAACCTCACCCTTGTTTTCGAGCTTATAAATATCGTAGGCAACCTCTTCATAGGGATGATTTTTGAACATGGCGGACAGCACTTTCTTTTCTATATGTTCAGGATAAATGGTCTCAATGCAGATTTCATTAACAGTCTCAAGCTTTCCCTGCTGGCCAATATGCGGATTCGCATCTTCGTTAGGCTTAAACTGCCCTGTTCCAGGAGAAGCAAACGAACAATGGCTGTAATTGCCAATTGAGCCTGCTCCGGCGTTGCCAAGAGCTTGTCTTAGAGACTCAGCATCCTCTTCTGGTACAAACACAGCGAGCTTTTTCAATACGGTTTCATATGTTGGGTATAATACTTCTGTTTTGGAAAGCTTCAGTGCTTCAGCCAGCATATCATTGACCCCGCCTTTGGCAATATCCAAATTTGTATGTGCTGCATATACAGCTATATCATGTTTAATAAGCTTTTCAATAATCCTTCCTGAAGGAGTATCAGTGGAAATCTTTTGCAGTGGCCTGTAGATTAGCGGATGATGCGCGATGATCAGCTGGACACTTTTTTCAATTGCCTCATCTACAACTTCTTCTAATACATCAAGGGCAATCATGATATTTTCAACAGGGGTGTTAAGCCTGCCGATCTGGAGCCCAATTTTGTCTCCTTCCATGGCATATCCTTTTGGGGAGAACTGCTCAAATAATTGAATAATCTCATGGCCATTTATTTTTTTCACTTCTCCAGTACCTCCTCCGCCATTTTGATTTTCTCCTTTAACTCCTTTTTTCTCTTTTCTGTATCTTCGGAGAAAGCAGCTTTTTCAAGCTGCAAAAGGATTCTTTCCCAATTTTTCTTTTCACCGATCCACTTATTTTTAAACACCTCGGATTTTTGTTCCATTAGAAAAGGGCCCATTAGCAAACCTTTCTTTGTATCTGTGTATGGATTCAATGGCTTTCCTTTTTCAGCTGCCAGGATTTCATAGATCTTTCCGTCTTCTTCAAGAATTTCTTCGGCTATTAACTCCCAGCCATTCTCGATCAGCCATGTTCTGATGGAAATGGCGCTTAAATTCGGCTGCAGAATAAGCCTATGCACAGAACCAAGCTTGCTTTTCCCATCTTCAAGAATGGTCGCAATTAAAGCTCCTCCCATGCCCGCAATAGTTATGCAATCAACTTCACCCGGCTGTATCACTTCAAGGCCGTTGCCTTTTCTTACGGAAATCTGATTTTCGAGACCTTCCAATTTCACCTGTTTTTTTGCTGATTGATATGGCCCTTCCACCACTTCACCAGCAATGGCAAACGGTACAATCCCTTTTTTCACTGCATAGCATGGCAAATATGCATGGTCTGAGCCAATATCAGCCACTCGTTTGCCAGGGGGAATATAATTTGTTACAGCTTCAAGCCGATTTGATAATTTCTCCGTATTCATTCTGTCACCACTTATTTATGTATTGTGAAAAGCGCAGCGCGCCTGCCTATCTGCTCCTTTTGAGCGAACAGCTAAAAAAGCTATCGTCAATTTACGATAGCCTTTCTTATAGTATAAAAAAAGTCCTTTACATATGCAAAGGACTTTCATTATAGGTATTACTTAAGGCCTGCTAACCATTCAGCCATCTCGGCAGCTTTGTCTTGAGGCACTAATCCTGGAGGCATTGAGCCTTTACCGTTTACGACGATATCCGCGATTTCATCTTGTGATAAACGATCGCCTACACCTGTTAGAGCAGGACCGACTCCACCTTGATACTGGTCACCGTGACATCCGATACAGCTCTTCTGGTAAATTTCTTCAGGGGTTGCAGCTGCAGTTTCTTCAGTTTCAGCACCGCCGCCTTCCTGTTCTTTTGCAAGCTCTTCCATATCACCAAGACCTTTAAAAGAAACAAGGAACATTGCTACCACACCAAAAACCATAATTAACACAAATGGAATGATTGGATTGCGATTCATGATTTAACCTCCCTTATGTAAGCACATTTCAGTTTAAGTAAGTATACAAACAATTTCTATTTTACTTTAAAAAAGACAGAAGGAAAAGCCCTATTGTAAACTTTGTCAAATCTTGTTCATAAAATGGACAAAAACTCCATCCGGAGGGTGGAGTTTTTGTTAATTATTTTATTTGCATTGTCACAGCCACACAAAAACAAAATGGATCTTTGTTCAATCGTATTAGGCCGGCTTAACACCCAATTTGCCGTGCAATGACCATTCTTTGTATTTCGGAAGTTCCTTCACCAATTTCTGTTAGCTTTCCGTCTCTCATATAGCGTTCTACATGGTAGTCTTTCATATAGCCATATCCGCCGTGGATTTGGACGGCCTGGTCGGCGATTTCCATACAGATTTCAGAGGCATAGAGCTTGCACATGGAAGCTTCTTTTGCGAAAGGTCTTCCCTGGTCTTTCAGCCATGCAGCTTTGTAGACCATATTCCTTGCCAATTCGATTTTCATTGCCATATCTGCAAGTTTAAATTGAATAGCTTGGAAGTTTGATAGAGAACGGCCAAACTGTTTGCGTTCCTTTGCATATTGGAGTGCCTTGTCATATGCTGCCTGCGCTATCCCTAGAGCCATAGCTCCAATTCCAATGCGGCCTCCATCCAATGTGATTAAAAATTGTTTAAAGCCCTCGCCATTTTTGCCGAGCAAGTGCTCAGTCGGAACGCGTACGTCTTCGAGGACAAGTTCAGTAGTATTTGAGGCGTTGAGTCCCATCTTTTCATAATTATCGATCACTGTAAATCCTTCTGCATCCGTTGGAACAATAATCGCACTGATTTCTTTTTTGCCATCCTTTTCACCGGTGACAGCAGTCAATGCTAAATGCTTAGCATAGCTTGCATTTGTAATGAAACATTTATTTCCATTAATGATGTATTCTCCATCTTTTTCGACGGCTGTTGTTCTCGTACCCCCTGCATCAGAGCCTGCATTTGGTTCTGTTAGCCCGAAAGCTCCAAAGGATTCACCTGTGCAAATTGGCACCAGATATTTTTGCTTTTGCTCTTCAGTTCCGAATAAATAAAGCGGTGCTCCGCCAAGAGAAATATGAGCCGAGTAAGTAATCCCGGTTGAAGCGCAGGCCCTGCTCAATTCTTCTGTTACAATAGCGAAACTTACAGTATCAGCCCCTGCTCCGCCATATTCTTCAGGAAAAGGAAGTCCCATCAAACCAAGGTCTGCCATTTTTTTAAAAACTTCAATCGGAAACTCTTTTGTACGGTCTCTTTCCAAAGCTCCCGGTGCCACTTCTTCCTGAGCAAATTCCTTAATTGTTTTAAGAATCATATTCTGTTCTGCAGTCAAGTCAAAATTCATGTACATCCCCCTTAAACACAAATGGTGTATACGCTTTCATTACTATTATATAAGGGATGCGAAAGTTTTCTCAACATTTAAAAACTTTTTAAAATATTTTATTATACGAATATAGAAATAACTATTAGCATTAATCCAAATGTGCCTGATATCCATAAATATTGAAACTTCAATTTCAATCCCGCCAGAAGCCAAAGAATACAATTAATCACTAAGGCAGCATAGAGAATTGCCCTATTATCGGAATATAACTCCGATACAAGCCCAACAGATCCCATCAGTAATATCAATGCTGCCGAGATGAGAGGTATATGAATCAATTTTGCTTTCCTAGAAAAATAAAAAACAAACAAAATACAAATGAAAATAATAAGAATCAAAATGGCAGTTTGCAAAATAATAGACAATTCAGTAAAATAAATTAATAAAGCAGAAATTGGAACAAGCAACAAGAAGATAAGGTTAATAAGATATAAAAACATCTCATTTTTATCTTTTTTTGTTCCCTTCGGCTGACTTCCTTCCGTATAAAGAGCCAGCAGGTAGTCACAATATCGATCAGGAAGCATTCGGCTTTTCTTCCAATACAAAAGTTCGTTAACAATAATCTTTTTTCTGTTGTCATCCAACCAAAGCACATCCAGTCAAAAAAAATAGTTTACTTCCATTTTAAAGAAGTAAACTATTCACTGGCTATTCTTTTTTTATTCTAAAAAGTCTTTTAAACGCTTGCTGCGGCTAGGGTGCCTTAATTTCCTTAAGGCTTTGGCTTCAATTTGACGTATACGCTCTCGGGTTACGCCAAACACCTTGCCAACTTCCTCCAGCGTCCTGGTTCGGCCGTCATCAAGTCCGAAGCGAAGACGAAGGACGTTCTCTTCACGGTCAGTAAGAGTGTCGAGAACATCTTCAAGCTGTTCTTTCAGAAGCTCATATGCAGCATGCTCTGATGGAGAAGTGGCATCCTGATCTTCAATAAAGTCACCTAAATGTGAGTCGTCCTCCTCGCCAATAGGTGTTTCTAATGATACAGGCTCCTGTGCAATCTTAAGGATTTCTCTAACTTTGTCTGGAGTTAAATCCATATCTTCAGCAATTTCTTCTGGCGTTGGTTCACGTCCAAGATCCTGAAGAAGCTGACGCTGAACACGAATTAATTTATTGATGGTTTCAACCATATGGACAGGAATACGAATAGTCCTAGCCTGGTCAGCAATCGCTCTCGTAATGGCCTGGCGAATCCACCATGTTGCATAGGTACTAAACTTAAATCCTTTGCGGTAGTCAAATTTTTCAACCGCTTTTATCAAGCCCATATTTCCTTCCTGAATCAGATCAAGGAACAGCATTCCGCGTCCCACATATCTTTTTGCAATACTTACAACCAAACGCAGATTAGCTTCTGCCAATCGCCGTTTCGCTTCTTCATCGCCTTCCTCAATTCGGTTGGCAAGTGCGATTTCTTCTTCCGCAGAGAGCAGATCCACACGTCCAATTTCTTTTAAATACATACGGACTGGATCATTTATTTTCACACCCGGTGGGACACTTAAATCATTAAGGTCAAATTCCTCTTCATTTTTTGCAAGTTCCTGGACATTTGGATCGTCGCTTTCATTATCGCCAACTAATTCAACACCCTGATCTCCCAGGAATTCATAGAATTCATCCATCTGGTGAGAATCAACCTCAAATTGAGACAATCTTTCTGCTATATCATCATAGGCGAGAACACCTGTCTTTTTTCCTATTTCAACTAATTGATCTTTCACTTGTTCAAGGGTCAATTCTGTATCAACCTCTTTTGAACGGGCCGACTTTTCAGCCATATGTCCCCCTCCTTCCAAAAATCACACACATTCTTTATTCATCCTGCAAATGGGACTATTCCTTAGGAGACGCTTATCCCATAAAATTTATTAAGGCATGGAGCCTTCTTATAGTGACTTTCGCAAATGAAGGATTTCCATTGCGATTAAAGCCGCTTTAGCATAATCCTTTTGGCGTTCTGCTTCCTTTTCTTCATTTAGTTTTTCCTTTATCTTTAACATCTTTTGATAATTCAACACCTGTTTGAGATAATCAGATAATTCCTGTTCGGTTATCTCATCGTTTATTGACATCATTTCTATATCCACTACAATGCGTTTAAGCTTTTCGTCTTTTATAAAATTTATAAATGCGCTTGGATCAGGCATATGCCCTTTTTCATAAAAACCTAAAAGATAAGTAATAATAGCCTGGTGTTCATCGATGTTAAATGTATTTCCCTGAAGCATATCCTGAACTTTAAATGCTATGTCACTATTCCTGAGCATATGAGCGATTAGTCTTCTCTCCGCTGTATGATAGGCGGGTTTAAGACTGTCAGCCCTTTTTGGTGTTTGAACCCTTTTTTGAGGTTCGAATACACCTTTCCCCTTCTGACTGTTTCTACGCTTCTCTGTGTAATAAACCTGTTTCTGCTGCTCTTTCAGAGCTTCCAGAGAAAGGGAGAATTCATTCGCTAGCTGGCGCAGATAATGGTCTCTTTCCACTGCTTTATCCAGCCGGCTGATTTCCTTTAATACCTCTTCGATATATAGGAGACGATCTCCTTCATTTTGAAGCCTTTTGCCTCTGCGGAGATAAAGAAGCTTAAACGCCATAAACGTTATGCTGGAATCGATGACCTCATGACGAAATTTCTCTTCTCCGTATTCTTTGATGTAATCATCCGGGTCATACCCGTCAGGCATGAGCGCCACTCTTATCTGACAGCCTGCTTCCGTAAGCAGGTTTGCTGCCCGGTAAGCTGCTTCTATTCCGGCATTATCGGAGTCATAACAGATCGTTATTGACTGAACATTTCTTCTTAAGGAAGCAACGTGTTCTTCAGTTAAAGCAGTGCCCATCGTACCCACGCCATTACCGACGCCAGCACGGTCAGCGGCGATTACATCTGCAAACCCTTCAAAAAGAACGGCTCTCTGCAATTTTTTTATCTGTGGTCTCGCCAAATGAAAATTATATAAAGTTTTGCTTTTATTGAAGATTGCTGTTTCAGGGCTATTTAAATATTTGGGCTCATCGTCCCCGAGTGATCTTCCTGAAAAAGCAATCGTATTTCCGCTGCGGTCAAAAATCGGGAACATTATTCTATCTCTGAAGCGGTCAAAATAGTTCCCATCTTTCTCCCTTTTGATAATTAGTCCTGCTCTTTCCATGACATCTGCAGGGAATTTTCTTTTAGTCAGAAACTTGAAGACAAAATCCCAGGACTTCAGTGAATAGCCGATCTGAAACTTTTCGATCGCCTCCATTGTGAAGCCACGATTAAGCAAATATTCAAGTGCATGCTGACCATCTTTTGTGTTTACGAGCAGATGGTGATAAAATTTACGTAGAAGTTCATGAGCTTCCATCATCTGCTGTAAATCTGGAGGCATTGATTTTGCTGATGCTACAGATGCCGCATCAATTTCAAGCTTGACATTTCCCTTTTCAGCGAGCTTTACAGCAGCTTCCTGAAAAGAATAGCCTTCTAATTCCATTAAGAACGAAAAAGCATTGCCTCCCGCTCCGCATCCAAAGCAATGATAGATTTGCTTCTCCGGCGATACAGAAAAGGAAGGAGTATTTTCACCATGAAAAGGACAAAGGCCAAAATAGTTGCGTCCTTGCTTGTTTAATTGAATATAGTCGCCAATGACATCAACAATATCTACAGCTTGCCGAATTTCATTCACTTTTTCCTCGGCGATCCGTTCTGCCATATGAACAACTCCATTACTTACTACTTACTGAGGAATTCGATAAACATTACCGAATTCCTTCAAAATTCGACAAAATTTTTGTCAACCGTTGCACAAATCTGGATCGGTCCTCTCGGCTATAAGGTTTTGGGCCTTTCCCGTAAACTCCTTTTCTCCGCGCTTTTGCTGATAAGTATCTCATATCCAGCGCAGTCCGAATTTCATTTTCTTCAAATAAAATTCCCCTGGGGGAAAGGACATAAACTCCCTTTAGCAAAAGAGTTGATGCCAGTCCGATATCTTGAGTTACAACTACATCCCCTGATTTTACATTATTCATAATGAATAAATCAGCAGCTTCCTTACTGCTGTCAACAAATTTCCAGACAGCCCCATCTAACTCATTTTTCATATGGGCATAGGAAGCAACAAACACTGTGTCCAATGTGAAGGAATTGGCAATTTCGACAATTTCTTCTTTAACGGGACAGGAATCAGCATCTACCATAATGATTGGTTTGCCTAATGTTCTTATAATTCTACATCACTCCGCATAATCCTTCTTTCCATGAATAACTTTTGCATAGAGGGATATGTCGAATTTTTTCTTGGACGAAACCTTGACATGCCACAATAAATAGTTTATTCCTTCGCACTGAACTCTAAACCTATTCGGGTACATTTTTATCACAATTTTTTATTATAGTACATTAATCTCTATTTTGCCATTATTTTAACTGCCATGAATATAATTTAATTTGCAGTTTTTTCAATTCAAAGCCCCTCATAGGTTGTAGCTTAAACCCGGGTTATCATTTTCCATCCTCTTACGTAAAGCTAAACAGCCCGGCAGCCGAAAATAAAAAAGAAAAGGCACATAAAAAAAATTTATGTGCTAGCTTTTCGGAAAGCTTTTACGGTATTGATTTAAGATCATATTTGCTGTTTCTTCAACTGCCTTATTCGTGACGTCTATAACCGGGCATTTAATCTTGGATACGATCTTTTCAAAGTAACCTATTTCTTCTTTGATTCTCTCAATATTAGCATAGCTGGCATTATCGCTTAAGCCTAAAGATATTAACCGCTCTCTACGTATATGGTTTAATTTCTCAGGACTGATTTTCAGACCGAAGCACTTGTCCGGCGGGACCAGGAACAGTTCTTCTGGAGGATCCACTTCAGGCACAAGAGGTACGTTGGCCACTTTTAGACGTTTATGTGCAAGATATTGAGAAAGAGGTGTCTTTGATGTCCTGGAAACACCTATTAAAACAATATCCGCTTTCAGGATTCCCCTTGGATCACGTCCATCATCATATTTAACGGCGAACTCGATGGCTTCGATCTTTTTAAAATAATCCTCATCAAGCTTTCTGACCAGCCCAGGTTCAAAAAGCGGTGTAATGCCGCAGGCTCTTTGGATTTGGTCCATTAAAGGGCCAACAATATCAAAAGCATAAATCCCTTCCTCCGCAGCCCGCTGATTAATATACTTCCTCATATCCGGCTTGACCATTGTATAGGCTATCATTCCATTATCAAGTTTTGCCAGCGAAATGACTTCATCAATATGTACTTTTTCTTCAACATATGGAAAGCGTTTGATAAATATGTCACTGCCATTAAACTGACTTGTGGCAGCTTTTGTTACAAGTTCGGCCGTTTCTCCGACTGAGTCCGAAACGACGTAGATGATCGGCAATTTTTCCATTCTTCAACACCATCTCCTTCTTACTTTGCTACTTCTCCCCTGCCAGCGCCAAGAATGCTTTTGTCAGGTTTGTTTTGGTTATCCTGCCGTTTACTTCGAATCCTTTCTCCGTCTTTTTAACAACTGGAAGTGCATCAATTTGCTTTTCAATCAGCTTTTTAGCAACCTCTATAAGCAAATCATCTTTTTCGCACATTGTAATATTAGGCATTCTTGTCATAATAATATTAACAGGGATGGAATTAAGCTCCTGCTTGCCAATACTTGCCCGAAGCAAATCCTTCCTTGACAAAACACCTACAAGCAGAGCACCCTGATCAACTACAAATAGCGTGCCGACATCTTCCAGAAACATTGTCACAATAGCATCATAAACCGATACATTCTCATTGACCACAACAGGAATCGATTGATAATCTCTTACATATAGTTTCTGAAGGTTTTCTGTTAACAGCTGTGCTCCAGTTTTCCCTGTATAAAAATAGCCGACACGCGGACGAGCATCCAAATAGCCGGCCATCGTTAATATGGCCAAATCTGGCCTTAGTGTTGCCCTGGTTAAGTTAAGCTGTTCTGCTATACTTTCACCAGTGATTGGCCCGTTTTCCTTAACGATTTCAATGATCTTTTCCTGCCTCTTATTTAATTCGATTTTCCTCACCACCTAATCTGAAAACGATATGCTAATGGCACTCATTTCCCCGCCATAATAAGGTTATACTTTTATATAATTATTATATACTATTTGTCATAAATGAAAAGGTGTGTTTCGTATATAGTTTGCTTTACGCTTCCTAATATGTCCAAAATATGAAAGAGCCCGTCAGCAATATAACAGGCTCTTCCATGACAGCACCCCGCTGTCCTTTCTCTTAAAATTTAATCCTATTCCAGCATAAAACGCAAAATTTAAGCTCGTTACTTAACAATAATTTCGTTCATATTTGCAAATTGCTTAATCATATCAGCTAAATTCGCCATCTGATTCAGCCTATTGCTTCGAATTTCCTGTTTATCAGCCATAACCATAGTATTCTCGAAGTATTCGTCAATTACCGGCTTCATGCTTATTAGCAAATTAAAGGCAGACTCTTCTGTAACCTCTTTTCTTAATTCCTCGTTCACTGATAAATATTTATTGAAAAGAGCTTTTTCGTATTCATTTTCAAACAAGCTGCTGTCTATATCACCTTTATCTTTTGCCTTAGAAGCAATGCTGATGACTCGGCTAAGAGCCTCCATGCTTTCCTTGAAACCTTCATTATCCTTATGGGACTCCAATACTTCAGCTCTTTTTACAAGTGATGGCACGGAGCCGATTTCACTGCCTAAAACAGCCTCAATTAAGTCATATCGAACAGCTTTTTCCTGGAGCAGATATTTGAGTCTTAATTTAAAGAAAGAAACCAGTTCCTGCAGCAATTCATCTTTTGATTTCTTTCCAATCTTCGAATCAATAACATTCTCAGAAGACATTGCAATCAATTCTTCGAGCTTGAGGTTCCAGTTTTTAGCCAATAAAGTCTGAATAACACCAGTTGCCTGTCTTCTTAAGGCATAGGGATCCTGAGAGCCGCTTGGGATAATGCCTATTGCAAAGGAAGACACAATTGTGTCCAGCTTTTCAGCAATAGACAGCACAGCACCCGCATCACTTTCCGGCGTCTTGTCCTCTGCATTGCGCGGCATGTAATGCTCATTGATTGCACGCGCCACAGCTTCCTTTTCACCTTTTTGCAGGGCGTATTTTTCCCCCATAAAACCTTGCAGCTCCGGAAATTCATAAACCATATGAGAAACAAGGTCAAACTTGCTGATTTCAGCAGCACGGTCTGTCACTGCTTTTGCTTCATCACTGAAATGAAGATCTTCACTCAGTTTAGCTGCGAGCTTGCGAACACGGTCCACTTTTTCAGCAAGAGTTCCAATTTCTTCGTGGTAAACAATATTTTTAAGTTTTTCCAGCGATACTGTGATATCCGTTTTTTGGTCTTCCCTGTAAAAGAAAGCTGCATCAGAAAGTCTTGCCCGCAATACTTTCTCATTCCCTCTAGCGACTTTTTCCAGATGTTCATGAGATCCATTTCGGACTGTCACAAAGAAAGGCAGAAGCTTGCCATCTTTGGACTTCACCGGGAAATAACGCTGATGCTCCTTCATGGAAGTTATTAAGACTTCTTCCGGAAGTTCCAGATATTCTTCTTCAAACCGGCCATATAATGCAGTCGGGTACTCAACCAGATTGTTTACTTCTTCCAATAAATCTTCGTCGACAGGAATCATCCAGTCATTCTCTTCTTCAATTTTTTCCAATTGGGACAAAATAGCTCTTTTTCTTTCTTCAGGGTTTGTTATCACATATTGAGCCAGCAGGGATTTCTCATAATCAGCAGGATTGGCAATTTTAATTTCTTCCCCTAGAAAGCGGTGACCCCTTGTCATGTTAGATGTCTGAACATATGTGATAGCAAAAGGTATGACTTCATCCCCAAATAATGCCATCAGCCATTTAATCGGACGAATAAAGCGAAGCTCCTGGTTTGCCCAGCGCATATTCTTCGGAAATGACAGCGAGGTAATAATCTCCTTCAGTTCCGGCAGCAGCGCAGCTGTTTCCTGTCCTTTAATAAATTTGCTGACATGGACATATTCAACCCCATTAATCTCTTTAAAATAAATATCCTCAACGGAAGCTCCCTGTCCCCGGCTGAATCCAACCGCTGCTTTAGACCATTCTCCATCCTCGGTTAATGCAATTTTTTTCGCAGGTCCTTTCGCTTCCTCATTTATGTCCGCCTGAGCAGTATCTACTCCTGTTACAAGAACAGCCAAACGGCGTGGAGAAGAGAAAGCCCTGATCTCGTCAAAAGATATTTTCTTTTCCAAAAGCCATGATTTCACTTTATCCGAAAGCTGATTCATTGAATTAGTAACAAATCTGGCAGGCATTTCTTCGAGTCCAATTTCTAATAATAGATCTTTCTTATTCATGAGATCCTTCCTCCTTATCCTTTAAGATTGGGAAGCCAAGCTTTTCTCTCTCTTCGTAAAAAGTTTTGGCCACTTTTCTGGCCAGATTTCGGCATCGTGCAATATAGCCAGTTCTTTCAGTGACAGAAATAGCCCCCCTGGCATCAAGCAGATTAAAAGTATGGGAGCATTTTAATACATAGTCATAGGCTGGGTGCACAAGTCCTTCATCCATTTGCCTGTGTGCTTCTTTTTCATAGATATTGAACAAATTGAAGAGCATTTCCTGATCTGATGTTTCAAATGTATATTTAGAATGCTCGTATTCGGGCTGCAGGAAAATATCCCTAACCGTAAAACCTTCTGTCCATTCAAGGTCAAAGACATTTTCCTTGTCCTGAATGTAGGATGCAAGCCTTTCAATTCCGTAAGTAATTTCAACAGACACAGGCTTACATTCCAATCCGCCGACCTGCTGAAAATATGTGAACTGCGTTATTTCCATTCCATCAAGCCAAACTTCCCACCCTAAACCCGCACAGCCCAGTGAAGGGTTTTCCCAGTTATCTTCTACAAACCGGATATCATGTTCGAGCGGATTAATGCCCAATGCCTTTAGTGATTCAAGATAAAGTTCCTGGATATTATCCGGCGACGGTTTCATGATCACCTGAAATTGATGATGCTGATAAAGCCGATTTGGATTCTCGCCATATCGCCCATCGGCTGGACGGCGTGAAGGCTCAACATATGCCACATTCCATGGCTCTGGTCCAATTGCTCTTAAGAATGTGTAAGGACTCATTGTTCCGGCCCCTTTTTCAGTGTCATAGGCCTGCATTAAGATACATCCTTGTTCTGACCAGTGCTTTTGAAGTGTTAATATCATGTTTTGAATATTCATAGGACACCTCTTCCTTATTTTTTTAGAGTAAAATAGTAAAACTTTCTTTATTTAGTAACTGTCTAGCTACAGCGCCTACCCCCTCGAGGTCACAAGCCTGTCTAGTTGCGGCTGCTAAGGACTCGGTGCAGTCGCCTCCCACATTTCGGTAATCCTCCCAAAAAGGTAAAGAACACCCTCCCGGGAGGCTCGTCTTGTGCTTGAGGCCCCCAGGATGGGGGTCATGCAGACGTTGCCACAGGACGTGGCGCTTTTAGTCTGCGTTCCTTCGTGGGCAAAGCGCCTCTGCTTTTCAAATGAACATAAAAAACTCCCGCCTCTATGCCTAATGGCATAGGGACGAGAGTTAACCCGCGGTTCCACCCTATTTGCTGCGATTTTGACCGCAGCCTCTTTTGATGTCGATAGACATTATTGCTCTGGAGTGCCCTTCCTTAACCATCCATGCCCGGCTCACACTATCCCGGGTTCGCTTCAAAAAGAAAAAGGTTAAGTACTCTTCTCCATCACTGCAATTATATTTTATTTATTTGAATCATAGCGGAATGTATTTAGATTGTCAATAATAAGAAAAGCGGAACGCAACAGCCTAAAAGCGGACACATTACATAAGATCATTGAACTTGGCCATTTGATTAAGGAATCTCTTCGTCTTTAAATTAAGGCCAGAGTATTCTTCATAGTAAGCAGATATTATCTTTTTCAATTCATCTTTTGTTTCCTGTTTGACAGAGATGTTGCCAAGCCGGGACAAATCAAAAAAATAAAATAGGCGCAGCAGCTTGATTGTCGACTGTGACACTTTATAATGATAAGGATCTTTATCAAGACAGCGGTGACAAAGCAAGCCGTTTTCCCGGATTGAAAACGCAAAATGTCCATCAGTGCTTCCGCAGACAGAACATTGGTCAAGCACGGGATATAAACCCAAAGCATTGAGCATTTTCATTTCATAGATATTTGTTATAATTTCCGGATCATAACCTTCGTTTATTAAATTCAGTGTTTGATAAAGCAATTCGAATAAGAATGGGTTAGGTTTTTTATCCTCAATGCTTTTATCAGTCAAATCGATAATATAGCTTGCATAAGCAGTCAGGAAAATATCTTCTTTGATGGAACGCATCGATGAAATCATATCACCCTGCTGCAGGGTACCAAGTCCGCTTCCGCGCTGAACTAAAAAATTGCCGTATGTAAAAAGCTGGGTGACAGCAGCAAGCCTGCTGTTCGGCTTTTTTGCACCTCGTGCCATCACACCAACCTTTCCCCATTCACGGGTATATAAGGTAACTATCTTGTTTGTTTCACTATAACTAGTTGTCCTGATGACGATGCCTTCACATTTATCAAGCACCTGTGACACCATCCCTGTCTTTCGACAAACCTATGAGATGGGAAAATCAGCTTCTGCTAGCTCTTCATCATTGCTGCCGGGTATATCTTGAGTTTCCTTTTCTAGCTCCTTGAAGAGAAGATATGTGTCAATATTACCTGTCTGGGAAAACACTTTCCAGGTAAAATCCATCATCGAAAACCCCACCTTTCCGTTATTCAACTAGCAATTTCATTTATCCCAATACATTTATCTATATCATAGCCTGTCTTTGTAAAATCATGAGACGAAAATATTGTCAATCACCTGTATGCATATAATTCAGAAATCGATAATACTTTAATTAGGGCCGGGTTTAATACTCATCTTCACGGAAGCCAAAGTCACGAAGCTGGGACATTTTATTGCGCCAGTCTTTTTGCACTTTGACCCAAAGCTCCAGAAAAACCTTTGAACCGAGAAGATTTTCAATATCCACCCTTGCTCTTTTGCCGATTTCCTTAAGCATTTTGCCTTGCTTGCCAATCACAATGCCTTTTTGCGAGTCACGTTCCACAATGACCGTAGCCATGACATGAACGACATCCTTGTCTTCGCGGCGCTCCATTTTATCAATGGTTACAGCTAGTGAGTGCGGTATTTCTTCTCTCGTTAGATGCAACGCTTTTTCCCTGATCAGTTCGGAAACGATAAATCTCTCAGGGTGGTCCGTTACCTGGTCAGCAGGATAAAACTGCGGCCCTTCTGGAATATATTCCTTAATCTGGCCTAACAGCGTCTCTACGTTATTGCCTTCTAATGCAGAAATGGGAATAATTTCGCTGAACTCGTACTTTTCCTTGTAAGACTCAATAATTTTGAGAAGTTCATCTGGATGTACCTGGTCAATCTTATTGATTACAAGAAAAATAGGTGTACGGACTGACTGAAATTTCTCAAGTATAAATTCTTCACCACGTCCAAAGCCTTCCTTGGCATTAACCATAAACAGGATGACATCAACTTCTTTAAGCGTGTTTTGGGCAACTTTCATCATAAAGTCTCCCAGTTTATGCTTCGGCTTATGGATTCCTGGCGTATCAATAAAAATAAATTGTGCGTCATTGGTTGTTAGGACACCCTGAACTTTATTGCGGGTTGTTTGCGGCTTATCACTCATAATGGCAATTTTCTGTCCAATTACGCGATTTAAAAATGTTGACTTTCCTACGTTTGGTCTGCCTATTATGGAAATAAACCCTGATTTGTGTCCATTCGGTGTAGTTTGGTTATTCATGTAGATCCTCCGGTAAAAATGCTCCTGGCAATAATTCTTCAACAGTTAATTCTTTAATATCCCCTTTTAAGTTGGTTAAAACCACTTTCATTTCAGGCGGACATAATTCAGCTATTACCTGTCTGCATGCACCGCATGGGGGAACAGGACGATTCGTGTCAGCTACTACAGCTATAGCTGAAAAACTTTTTACGCCATCAGAATACGCTTTAAAAAGCGCTGTCCTTTCTGCGCAATTACACATGCTGTATGCTGCGTTTTCAATGTTGCAGCCATGAAAGATCTGCCCGTCACTGCTTAATAGTGCCGCTCCTACTTTGAATTTTGAATATGGGACATACGCTCTATCTCTTGCAATCTTTGCTTCTTTTATTAGTTGGTCAATGTTCAAATATATTTCTTCCTTTCCTATCTAGCGGAGCAGCTTCCCACATCCTAAAAGCCATATATTTACCTGACTGAGCCGGTACTGGGCTTTATGAGACTGCACAATTGCGCTTAATAGCTTCTTCGCAAAGAAGCAGCCGCTTCTCTTTTATTTTACAACATTTTACTGCGATTTTCATCGTTTGTAGCAAAAACGTAATAAAAAAATTGAATTTTCTAAAAATACAATAACCAATCAAATTTTGACCAGGCCTTGTTCAAAATGAAGATCCCTTAACATTTCCCCAAGTCAAAATAATTACTGCTGTTCTGTCATTTTAGCGGATTCAGGGAACGTTTTCAAACCCACGGCCAAAAAATTCACTGCAGCTAATTACCCGGACTTTAATGTTCGTTAAAAAAACCGAAAAAAAGTAAAGCTGCCCATCCGGACAGCTTCAAATCACTGCAAATATGCGAGAATTTCAGGAAGAAAAATAACTCCTCCAATAATTACACTTATGATTGCATATACCAGCACTGCTCCAGCTGCAATATCCTTTGCTTGCTTGGCGAGGGGATGATATTCCGCTGTTGCCAGATCAACAACACTTTCAATGGCTGTATTCATTAATTCAAGTGAGAGCATGCCCCCAATGGCCAAGAGAATGATCATCCACTCCAGTTTTGAAATGCCAAAGAATATCCCAAGAATAGTGACAGCAAACGATACTGCAAAGTGTATCTGCAGATTCCTTTCATTCAATACTGCTGTTCTGATGCCGGAAAAAGCAAACGCAAAGGATTTGAGGACTCTGTGTTTTCGAACCTTTCTATCTTGTGAGCCCGAATTCATCAAGTATATCCTTTTGGCGGGAATACATTTTTTTCTCATCCTCTGGATTTTCATGATCATAGCCAAGAAGATGAAGAAAGCCATGAACCGCCAAAAAGCCAAGCTCCCTCATAAAAGAATGTCCAAATTCCTCGGCCTGCTCTTTCGCCTTCGCGACGGAGATAATGATATCCCCTAAGACTCTGGGCATATCGGCACCAATAGGTTCGATTTCACCTTCACCCAATTCCTCCATTGCGAAAGAAATAACATCTGTCGGACGATCTTTACCCCGATACTCCCTGTTGATTTCTCGGATGCGCTCATTGGTCACAAATGTGATGGATACCTCGCTTTCGGGCTCAACGGATTCTTTAGAAGCCGCAAAATTAATTAACTCCTGAATTTTGGCGATATCATTGTCCTGAAGCTCATTCGTTTCGTCTAAAAAATCAATGCTTAAATTCATGCCTGTTTCACCTTCTGTTTTGTCATTTCAGGATACTCAATACGTGAATGGAATATTCCGTTTAACGTTTCGCAGAACGAATGTGAAACGGTTTCCAGCTCTTTTAAGGTTAAATCACATTCATTCAGCTGTCCATCCTGAAGCCTGTCAGCGATAATCTTTTTGACCAATTCTTCAATTTGTTCTGTTGTAGGATGCGCCATTGAACGTACTGCAGCTTCCACACTATCAGCAATGCCAATTACCGCAGACTCCTTCGATTGGGGTTTAGGTCCCGGATAGCGGTAATCCTCTTCTTTTACTTCAAGCCCATTCTGTTTTGCTTTGTAGTAAAAATATTTCAGCAATGTTGTTCCATGATGCTGTTCTGCGATGTCTACTATCTCCTTCGGCATCTTATGCTTTCTCAGCATTTCAGCACCGTCTGATGCATGGGCGATAATAATATTCTTGCTGGTCTGCGGAGGCAGCCTATCATGCGGATTTTCGATATTCACTTGATTCTCTATGAAAAATTGCGGCCGCTTTGTTTTGCCGATATCGTGATAATAGCAGCCCACCCTTGCCAGAAGGCCATTGGCACCAATAGCTTCACAAGCTGACTCAGAGAGATTGGCAACCATTACACTATGATGATAGGTTCCTGGAGATTCTGTGAGTATCTTTCTCAGAAGCGGATGATTCGGATTAGAAAGTTCAATCAGCCTCATGGTAGACAAAATTCCAAAACCAGCCTCAAAATATGGAAGCAGTCCTATCGCCAGTACAGCAGAGGAAATGCCTGAAATCAAAGCGATAATAAAGTAAAAACCATATTCAATCGTATCATAATGGCCGTTTCTTAAGAAAAGCATTGAAAATATAACAAGTATGTTTACTGCGGATACGAATAAACCAGCCTGCAATATTTTGGATCGGTGATTCTGTTTGCTCAAAAACAATATGGACGCTAAACCGCTGCAGAGAATATAAATAGCCGATGTCAGCTGAAATGTTCCTGTGACACCTTCATTAAAAATTATGCTTCCGGTGATCGCCATAATAATCGTATAGTACATTGCAAGCTTTTCATCAATTAGTATTTTGATCAGCATAGCACCCATGGCTGCAGGGTAAATGTATCCTATCTCGGAATAGTCAGCATATTGGAATAGACTAATGACTTTCATCAGCAAGATGGATAAGATAAAAATAAGGCTGAACAGCAATAGATAACTCTGCTTTAATTCCCGCTGCACATTTAATTCATGGAAATAATAATACAAGGCTGATAAAACAATCACAATGATTAGCGTTAGTCCGATAAAAGGCTGAATTGAAGTAACGCTGTCAAGGAGTCCTACAAGCTCAAGCTGCCTGTATATGTCCCTGCTGATCAGCTGATTCTCTTCTACAATAATCTGTCCCTGAAGGATTTTAACAGGTTCGACACTCTCCACAGTCTGCTGCCGCAACTCTTCCGTCGCAGCAGGATCATAAAATTGATTTTGATATATTGCATAACGTCCCAGTTCGATTGCAGCTTTTTTCAAATCGGAATTTAAGCTGGTAAACTTCAGTTCTTCTTCAACCTGCTTTTTCGCGTTCTCGACCTGTTCAGCCGGAATCTCATTATTCATAATTTTATTGATGGCCGTAACAGTAAGATCTTTCGCAATACTCAGTTCTCCCTCCTTTGCCTGCAGCAAAGCAAGAAAGACACTATCTGAAACTTCACGTGTCACGTCATCAGTGAGTTTTTCTTTAACCATAGTCACTTTGTCTTCAGGAGAAGGGGCTGAAGAGTTTGGTGCCTCTGTATTATCGGCCTCATTTGAAGCGTCTTTCTTTTTCTCTTCCAGCTCTTCTTTGACTTCATCGTTTACTTCGGATACGGATCCGAAAATGGAGGTAACCAGATCCACCCTGTTTTGTGCAATCTCTTTTTTTACAACGTAAATATCCTTAACATTATTTTCTGCTTCTTTTCTTTTTCTTTCTGTGCTTGCTTTATCCTCTATGGTAATTGGTGACCTTATCGTCTGCTCAGCAACAGAGAACAGGCTTAAATCCAGCTTTTCAGGCTTTACATTGCTGTACATGGAAAAATACATAACAATTCCCAATAGAATAAACAAGAGAACACGAAAAAAGGTCATATTAAGTAAATTCCTGATTGTTGTCATACTCTGCTGAAGGTTTGGCACATTTACCCCTCCTGTCCTTGGGTAAAAACTTCCAATAAACTTTATTATCATATCAGTATTAATTATGTAAAATCATAACAGGTTTTCTGACCGTTTTCACCAAGAAAATGGCCTATCTATTAACAGGTTACCTAAACATTGCATTAATAGCAAATAATTCCATGATAATTCCCTGCTGTATTATATCCAGCAAAGAAAAAACCGCCAAAAGCGGCGGTTCATTGGTTATCGTCTTTTTCGTATGCCTGTATGATCCTCGCCACAAGCGGATGCCGCACAACATCACTTTGTTCTAAATGAACGAATGATAACCCGCTGACACCCTTTAGTATTACTTCAGCAACAATCAGGCCAGATTTTACTCCCTTTGGAAGGTCAACCTGTGTTTTGTCGCCAGTAATAATCATCTTTGAACCAAAGCCCAGCCGGGTTAGAAACATCTTCATTTGAGCTTGAGTTGTATTTTGCGCTTCGTCAAGGATGACAAAGGCATCATCTAAAGTTCTTCCGCGCATGTAAGCAAGCGGCGCAATTTCAATCGTGCCTCTTTCAATCATTCTTTGTGTATGCTCTGCTCCTAATATATCATGCAATGCATCATACAATGGCCTCAAGTAAGGGTCGACCTTTTCCTTCAGATCCCCAGGCAAAAAACCAAGGCTTTCGCCTGCTTCGACTGCAGGACGGGTAAGGATAATTCTTTTCACATTCCCATTTTTCAATGCATTGACGGCCATTACAACAGCCAAATACGTTTTTCCTGTTCCTGCAGGCCCTATGCCAAAGACCAGGTCATTTTGGCGGATTGCATGAATGTATTGACGCTGCCCTAATGTCTTAACACGGATAGATTTGCCTTTTGCATTCTTTGAAATTTCTTCTTCATATAAATCACTGAAGTACTCAAGTGTACCCTTATTTGCCATTTGAAGTGCATACATCACATCTCTCTGACTTATATTTATTCCTTTCCGGATTACATAGAGCAGCTTATCCAGAACCTTTCCAACCAGTTCTACCTTGTCCATTTCTCCAGAAACATAAACAGATTCTCCCCTGGTTACAATGGAAACATTCAGTTCCTGCTCAATAATTTTTAGATTTGCATCTGAATTGCCTAATAGTGCAATTGCTTCATTAGGATCTTCAAGCTGCAGGTTCATTGTTTTCAAGTCTTCTGTCATTCCGAATCTCCTTGAATAATTGGTTGTCCTTCTGCAATATTCTCAATAATTTGGAAATGTATTGCTATAGTTACTTTACCATTGTCAACTGATTGGTGCAAAACTTTTTCTCCCATAATTTTAGCATTTTCATCTAAGCTGCTTTTTATTTTTTTTCTTGCCAAATCTTTCGCAGCTTCAAAAGCCTCTTTATTGGAATATATTCTGGTGACTTGCTCCCTTTCACGGAACGTTTTATTCACATACGAAATAGGAAGCTCCCATTTCAGGAACTTTACTCTATTTTCATTTTCCTCTAATTCATACTCTTCAAACTCCGGGCTCCCAAATCCCCATATTGGAATCTCAAGATTTCCGATGGTGAGGCCATGTTTAACTTTTTCATTGCCGCTGAAGACTTTGAATGTGCTCTTAAGCGGAAGTATGACTTCTGATTTATACCATGTCTCCCCGAAGATCTCTCCTTTTGAAGGAACAGTCTCTGTTTGGCCTTCTTTCCCAATTATCCCTGATACTAAAAGCTGTCCTGGCTGAACATGATCGTGAATATCAACCACTGGACGTCCTTCTTCGACAAACATATCTACAATGACGGCTTTCTTCTTGGCTACCAAATGACGAGGACTTAAATATTCAGGTTTCTCAGGGTCATTTTTCTCAACTACCTGCAAATGGTAGGTTGTCCCTTTTAACTCTACGCCAACCCAGGTAATTGCCTCAATATTGTTAGAAAGTTTCCTCTGAATAGACTCCACGTTATCTACAAAAAACTGCAGCTTTCCTTTTTTTACACCCATCTTGTCCAATTCTTTGATGATCTGATATTCAGTTGCAGGGTTTGCTCCCTTGATTTCTATGCCCCAGACCATATTGGATAAAAGGAGGATGACTGCAAAAAAAGCGAGAGCACCAGCTGCAAATCCGCTGTTTTTCAGCAGCCGTCTCACTAGAAATGGAGCGCCGGCCCGCTGCAGGAACTCGATTCTGCAATCGCTGTTCCTGGCGTGGCTTCTTATTTTTTTTGCATCTTCCAATTTCATTTTGAAGGTTACTGATTGCGTTCCATGGTTTTTGACATTCCAGATGTTGATTCCGCTGCGGGTAAGCGTATTTATAAATCTTTCTATCCCCTTCCCGCTTGCTTTAACTGTTACAATGCCCCTGTAAAATTCAATCCACTGGTTCTTCATTTCCTTCCCCCTGAATTCTTAATCAGTGTCTGTAATATAAGTTACTGAGTCAATTTTCCCCTCCAGCAGTATTTCTTCTGGCAGTATTGTTTTTATGACGAAGGCTTTCCCTCTAATTAAAAGCTGTCCTTGCTTCAATAGCAGTCTTAATTCCTTATCCGAAAAAGCCAATAATCCCCTGTGATTCTCTATATAGATATGGATTTGCCCAATCATTGTTATGCGGGGCAGATCCATCATGACATCTTGAGGAAGCTCCATATTTTTAGTCATCCAGCCGCGGACAAATTGTCCCCACTTTTTTGCCATAAAAAAAGAACCCCCTTTCATCTCATATTTATGAAATTATTTATAGATATATGTATATACCATTGATATAATTGTCCCTGTGAAATTATATTCGGGAGGAAAAACAACTATGACAGTAGCAAACATGGTAAAAAACGTTGGAGTATATCTCAGGATTTCAAGGGAATCAGGAGAAGGCAGAGACACCCTTCTTTCACATAGAACGATTGCAGAACGGTATTGTAGAGATAAAGGATATTCATACAAGATTTACGAGGAAGTTATATCAGGTGCAAAAGATATTGAAGAAAGACAATCGTTAAACCAGTTACTAATTGATATTCAAATGTATGAAGCTATATTTGTAATTTCCACAGACCGTATCAGCAGAGATAATTATTACACTCAATATGTAGCAAAGGTATTAGCAGACAATGACGTTTATATTCTGACACCTGAGAAGCTTTATGACCTTAACGGTGATGATAGATTGATGTTTGATATGTTGGGTGCTATGTCTTCTCAAGAATTACGTTTGATTGCAAAACGTCAGAAAAGAGGAAAACGAGAAGGTGCTAAACGTGGTGAATGGGTGCAGGGTGTTCCTCCGCTTGGATATACAAGAGGAAAGGAAAAGAAACTCGAAATCGTTGAATCAGAAGCAAATCTAGTTAGAATGATATTCAATTATGCTGAGAGCGGTTATGGTATCCAAAGCATTGTGACCAAGCTTGAAGGGCATAAAACAAAAGCTGGAAATCAATTTACTAATACAGCAATCTATACCATACTAAATAATAAGACTTACACAGGTAGCATCATTTATAATATCAAAGACAAAAAGGGAAAAATCACTGAAACAATAGTGATGAAGAATGCTCATGAAGCAATAATCACTAACGAACAATTCAAGTCGGTTCAACAAGCAATCAAGGGACGTATGAGCGGTGATATGGATACAAGAAACCGCTCCAAAGGGAAGGTATTGAGCATGCTGAAAGACCTTTTATACTGTAAGGAATGTGGTCTAAAGATGGGGTTTAGGAAGGATAGTAAGCAAAAGGATGCAATCTATCTCAAGTCATGTAAATGCGGAAACCGTGGAATCGTTGAGCATCAGCTAATAACATCATTTATAAGTGAGTTTGAGTTCCTTCAAGGGTTCTATCAAAATGAGTGGGAGAATGCTTTAAAATCCTCTCAGAGCGTTTCTAAAGACACTCTACTCCAACAAGTAGCAGAACTGAATAAGTCACAGGACAAGCTTAATACAAGACTCTCAAGAGCAAAAGATGCTTACCTTGATGGGGTATTTAGCAAAGAGGAATATCTAAAATCTAAGAATGATATTGAAGCTGAATTAACAAAGCTATCCAATGCAATAAACGACCTACAAGAACAAGTTGAATCCATGGACAAGGATTCAATCTCGTCTGAATATAAATCCAAAATTGAAAAGATTGAGCAGTTCTATAAACTATATAATAAGGAAGACTCTCAACAATATTTAGAAGAGTGCAATCGCATCTTGAAGTTGATAATTAATAAGGTTTATTATGCAAGAGTCGATGAAAAGGTTACAATTACTTCTCCGCTAGAGGGATATACAGAAGTTGAGCAAGGTGATTTTGTCGATTTGTTTATTGAATCAAAATGAAGGATATCCCATCAACAAGGGTATCCTTTTCTTGTACTTAATCGACCAATTGTGTAAGTTCATCCCGTTAGTAATCAAACTGGTCTGATTTATTGTTCCACATAGTTACAAGCATAATAAACTCACAGTAAAAACATAAAGTTGAAGGTGATAAATTGAGTAGTAACGACAGAGAGGTATATAAGCAGTTCATACCTATAGATAAGAGAACCATTCAAGGAAAAGATGATGGAGTAAACTATGTGTATTTTTCCTCGGTCAAGGAATTTAAGGAGAAATACAACATTACTTTCGAAGAAACAACCCCACATTTTGTGAAAATAGAATGGAATTTAGAACAGTTAAACAACGAGGTACAATTAGAGAAAAAGTACCCTTTTCTCCATAGATTAATTAAACGTAGAGTACACTTCTTAACAACATTAATTGAGTATTCAAGAGAGAAAATAATTAGTCCTGTAGCACGACAAGAAGGGAACTACTATTTCTTTGCATCATCTAGATACTTGGCACGTAAATACTTTAGCAGTTACAATACATGGAATCGAAACATTTCAATCTTTTGTACATTGGGCTTATTAAACAAGGTAAAAACTAATAATCGTACGACAGAACGTAGAGCAATTAGAGAAACTAAAGCATTAGCCCAAAAGATGGGTATAGACTATAAAAAATTATCACCCATAAATTTTTATACTATCTCTATTTACAATGATGAGTTACTTACGGAATCAAATCGAAGAGCCAAGGTTCTTTTAGATAATAATTTCCGTGCAAACGGCTTCAGTAAGTTTTTCCTAATCAAGGTATTTGGACAAGAGTTTGCTGATTCAATTTTCCATGATGAACGCTATATATCAGAGTATAGCCAATATGTTCAAACTCAGATTGAGAAATTTATCCTTAATGATATTAACCGTCATGGCTATACAACTAAGGAAAGAATTCTCAGGTATGTTCAAATCAATTATTCTCAACTGCAACCATGGGAATACGGATTTAACAAAGAGAAACAGAACAAAAAGGCTATTCTGAGTCGAGAGTTTGATAGGAGTATATCTGAAGTTAAGGAAAAGTATAACTTAGAATACAAAAAGGCGAATAAGGAATTAAAGGAAAAATTTAAACTGGATACAAGTAAAACCATCATTTTTGAAAATGGAAACAACGATTAGGTTGACGAATCATTTTTTAATAAAACTGTGATTTTATGAAGCGTACAATCCTTCACTCCCCACCCTTTTTTAATATTAAAATAAAATGAAAAAAGATAATCATCATTAGGAAGATAAGCCACGATTCAAGATCGTGGCTTATCTTCTTGTGTTTTCCCATGTTCCGAGCAATTTGAATTTAAGTACATTCACCTAACATAGTGCATAGGATAATTTGATAAGCTGTGAAGGGATTGAGAAAAATGTATTACTATCCAAATATGTATCCACAACAATATCCACATCAATATCCTTATTATGTTAATGTACCAATGAATAACTATAGTAGACAGTCTGTTTATTGGAATATTCCTGTTGAGGGACATGAAAACAGTTCTTTTCGTTTTTCCAATGGTGATGCCAGAATTTCATTAAAAGATTATGGAGCAGAACCGTTTGTCGTTAATATCAATGAAGCTACAAAGAAAAACAATACGTTCCGTACCGCCTTATGGACAGGAACTCATTTGCAAGTTACCTTAATGAGTCTCAATGTTGGCGAAGATATCGGTTTGGAAATGCACCCTAACGTTGACCAATTCTTACGTGTTGAACAAGGTCAGGGTATTGTTCAAATGGGCAAAAGGAAAGATAAATTAAATTTTAGAAGAAATATCTATGATGATACTGCAATAATGATACCTGCTGGAACATGGCACAATGTAACCAATACAGGTAATATTCCGCTTAAACTTTATTCAATATATGCTCCTCCTAACCATCCGTTTGGTACTATTCATGTAACAAAGGCAGATGCAGTGGCTGCGGAAGAAGGTTACGGTCATGGCAATAAAAATACAGTTATTTCTGGAAGGACTCCAGATGAATGGATAAAGCACACGGAATTTTTGGTAAATGAAGGATTAGAGGATGTTAAAAGAGGAATAAATGCTACACACATTCTTCAAGAATTTATTCTAATGGGCGTTCTTGTCGGGAAAGGGTATTCTCCCGAAAAAGCATATGAAACAGTAGAAGAATGGGAACGTACAGGAGAATCCAAACTTCTTCAGCAAAGCAAAAATATGTAGAATTTGAGTAAAGGCATATAGTTAGGAGAAAAAACCTCTTGATAAAAGATTTACTTAACCTTTGCTAACTTTAGGTTCTACTAGTTAACAATACAAAAGGAGGATGATTCCATTAATAATCATACTCCTTTTTCTGTATTTAAAACTAATGAAAAAAGGATTCCATTAGAAAAATTATTAATGATGTAAATTGACATAATTACACCTTAATCTAAAAAGTTCTTGCAAGACCTCTTTCAAATGCTGCAAGATGATTCAAAGAGGCGTTACGAAGTTGTGAAAAAACCGTCCTCATATCGTTAGGGATATCAAGTGATAAAAATCTTTCATACATAGAAATATTGTCTATTTCCCCTTGAACGCCAGCAGCATATGCTGCCTTAATGTTTTCTGGAGTTGAAACGAATGATTGCGATATATCTACAGGTAAAGGTACTTGATAACGTTCAAATAGGGGCAACAACGCATTTATATGTCTCATTTCGGCTTCTTTTATTTGTGCAAATGTACGAATATATCCAAAAGTTCCTAGAATATTGTCATATCTTGCTTGTGCCAAGTATTCGTCTTGAAGGGCATAAGTCAGCATTTGAGGTACGGACAATGTGGAAGCACTTAATGCTCCTTTAGCACCGTAATTTTCAACTTGCCGATTAGTGTGTGTTACCTTTGAATTTTGAAAAAAAAACAAAAACCATACAGCGTGATTTTGTTCATCTGCTGCTGCACGCCGAAATCTATCTTTAATAGTAGCATCCTGTGCCTTATCTGCGATATCTAAATAAAAATCAACGGCTTCTTGTTCATCTTTAAAGGCAAATTCGATTCCTGCTCTATACTTATCTGGACATTCCTCACTGATTTTAAAAATTGGCTGCCTACCTGTTAGATTTGTATAAATTCTGCTGAACTCTTCAAGATGACGACTTTCATCTTTTTGTATCTCAAGTATTTTGTTCCTTTCATCCTGTGTAGGTGCTAGTTTGGCTAACTTTTCATAACAAGCAACAGCACTATACTCTGCATTAATTGCTTTCTGAATATCATTTACAAGTTGAGTGTCATTTGTTGTACGATAATAGTCATTATAATAAGGACCATAATTATTAATATTTTGATTTGAATACATGATTGTCCTCCTTCTGTACCAACTGTCAACGTATCTTATGCCTTATACATAGGTAGGTGTGCAAGGTCAATTATCAGAGGAATAGTAAGCTAGAGAAATTGGAGGTTTCTTACCCCTTTTGTTCATTTATGCTTGGATTGAATCTGGAACATTATGAAGCCTACTGTGAAGTTCCGTGTTAATTTGTTGGTTGATACAGAAACCATGCTCATCCACACAAGCATTCTTTAAATTTCCGACACGACTCACATAACAGATATATTTTAGTGAGTTAAAGTGATAAAACACACTGTTTTTATATTGTTGTTTTCGATAAGCATATACGTTTCAAAAGGTACACTTTTTGCAACACATATTCCTAAACGCTCGAATAAGACTTCGTATAGTATCATATGGTGTCAAACTAACTTTTGGAACGTATCATAATTAACGTCGACATTTTGATACAAATTCGATATTATAAGAGTATCAAATAACAAGGTGGCATAAATCATGGATAACAAAGAGTTTGGATATGTACGAGTAAGCAGCAAAGACCAAAGTGAAGCACGACAACTAGATAGTATGTATACTCTTGGAATTAATGAGCGTGATATACATATTGATAAGCAAAGCGGTATGGACTTCAATAGACCTCAATATCAAGCTTTGAAAATGCGGTTGCGTAAAGGAGATACATTATATATACATTCCTTAGATAGACTCGGACGTAACAAAGATATGATTCTAAACGAGTGGAAAGATATCACACACAACATCAAAGCACATATTGTTGTAATTGATATGCCATTATTAGACACACGGAAATATAATGACTCGATTGGCTCTTTTGTAGCTGACTTGGTATTACAGGTTTTATCATGGGTTGCTGAGGAAGAGGGAACTAGGATTAAGACTCGTCAAGCTGAAGGTATAGCTTCAGCAAAAGCACAAGGTAAACACCTAGGAAGACCTAAAACATCTATTACACCTGATTTTGAGCAGGCTTATAAGCAATGGAAAGCAGGAGAAATCACGGCAGTTGAAGCAATGAACCAATCAAATATGACGAAAGCTACATTCTATCGTAAGGTTAAGGAATATGAAGCAATTTAAAAGACCCTCGAAGGGTCTTTTCTCTATGCTGAGGATATGGAGGGGGGATAATTCCACTTATTCAATAGGCTCATGGGCGGGATAAGCCGAGAGTTGGTTCATCCACACACCATTAAAATACATCCTAGTCTTCCTAATTCAGGCTGTAAGCAAATTCCTGCTAAAGGAGTGGGGTTCTGTAATGCAATCTAAAAAACTTCCTCAGCACTATCTTTTCTAAGGAAATGCTCTTTATAAAATGCCCTCAAAACATAACTAGTGTACTCCCTAAGGTTTATTAAAGATACTTGTATGGGAAATTTACACCCATTTTCCCTATCAACATCAAGTAACGGAATTGAACTACTAGTTGGCTCGTCATTAGTTAACAGGTAACCTCTATGCAGATACTTTGACCTCTTATCATAGTATCCATTAAGCTGTCCTGCTATATGGGAATTTAAGTATTTATTCACAATATTTCTTACTCTGCTAGCAATACCATATTTGTCCTGTTTACACTCATTACACTTCTCACTCTGAAAACCAATTAAGGTAACAACCTCTAATGCTGACATGTAAAGTGTTGTTGCTATTTCAGTCTGAGATTCCCCTGTCATAAGTGCTGTCTTTAAGTTCTCATTTTTAGTATACATTTCAATCTCTACACCTAAACCATCATCTGACGGGTGGTCTATATAGCCTTGATGGTCATATATCTGTGCATCATACTTTCTTGCAGTATGGAAATGCGAACAGGCATTTAGATAAATTTGTACATCTTCATCTTCTCCATCTCCATCATTTGTAATTATATAGTCTAAAAAATCTTTTGCCTCCTCAGAAATTGTTACATAACCATCCTTAACAGAAAAACCATCTATAAAGTCTGGTTCTTGATATGCTTCAGCAGCCAATACTTTCGTTTCATGACCATCTATATCAGAGCTTGAGGTTATCCAAAAGGGTACATTAGTTTCTACTGATAAGAAATCCATCACTTGGTTAGTCTTCTGAGTAATTTTACCTTCTACTTGATTCTCATCGTATGCAGAGACAGGGAAATACATTTTCGTTATATTATCTGCAACTATTTCGGATTTGAAATTATTACCTTCATAACTAGATAGCGGCAAAAAAGACTTTATTGTGGGAATCGCATAGTAATCATTATATTTCCTGACGCCTCTTCTTGCCCTTTTCACAACTCTTACTAACCTCTGTCCTAATTCGGATTCCCTTTTTAACTCCTCCTCTAGTTCCCCTCTATATTCGTATTTAGTACCACTGTATCCAAAGAACAACTTAATAATCGACCCATTATTCTTGTATGTAATCCCAGCCATTAAAACTGATACACCTATGTCCATAAAACCAAACGTTATTGTTTTAGTTTGTTTGTTTTTGTAGGGCATATACTGCCAAGCACATTTCCCAAATTCCTTAGCCATCTCAGACCAAAGACTTCGTAAAAACTCATTAGACTCTTTCACATTTGTAATGCCAATATCTAATATCACTTAATTCCTCCACCTTCCGCTGTCAGTCTATCGTAAGTGTACTTTGAAAAAAACTACATTGTCTTTATTTGTTACAATTAATGATAATAGTTGAAACATTAAGAATATTAAACTCAAATGAAAAGGTTGAGGATACAATCCCCCAACCTTTTTAAACATTGATTTAAAACGCCCCTCAACCACCCATAAAAAATTTCATATTTATGAAATGAACGAAGGTTCTAGCACTTATTTTTGATAAGAATAGAATGTATCAATTCTGAAGTTAGATAACTGTCTAGCGCAAGCAGCCTACCCCCTCGAGGTCACAAGCTTGTCTAGTTGCGGCTCCTAGGGACTCGAGACATAAGCCAATCCCTTCCAGAAGGAAAGAACACCTTCTTGCAGGGCTGGTCTTATGCTTGTCGTCCCTGGACAGTCGCCTCCACATTTCGGGCAATCCTCCCAAAAAGGCAAAGAACGCCTTCCTGGGAGGCTCGTCTTGTGCTTGTCGGGGGTGGGCAAGGCGCTTCCGCTTTTCTTATTGCTTCCTGTTTAGGGATCGGTGAGGATTTTTGGATCTTGGCGGACCCAGTATTTCAGACCAGATAATCCCATCAACAAGCGCCTGTTTCCGAGGCTCAAAATGCCCTGCTCCCGAGGATTGCTTTTGGTACTCTGACTTTGTATTGGAAGCGGCTTTTGCAAATGCATTTGCTTTTCTTTCGGCATCTCTCCGCTGATTTTGAAGAGCATTCATTCTTTCTTCAGCCTGCTGTTTCCGCTGCCTGTATTCTTCTTCTATTCTTCTGGCTTTCTCTGCCTGCTGCCTTTCTTCTTCTTTTAGCGCTTCGGCCAATGCAGAATCTGCAGAAGATCTTTCTGTCTGTGTCCGCTGCTCTTGATGTAAAGAACGGGGAGTCTGTTTAACAGGCTTTTTCTCCTTCTTTTTTTTGAAAAAGGAGGAAATGAAAGCTATTAAGGCAATGAGAATAAAAGGATTCTCCAATAAGAATTCCAAGAGAGTTTCCTCCCTTCTCCCAAAATGGGATCATTTAGTCATTTTTGCGGCCATTTTTGCCGTCATCACTCATATTGCCGATTGAGTCCCTCATTTCGGTATCAGCTGAGATGTTTTGGATATTCATATAATCCATTACACCAATATTTCCGGAACGGAGCGCTTCTGACATGGCAAGCGGCACCTGAGCCTCTGCTTCCACAACCTTCGCTCGCATTTCTTCAACGCGGGCTTTCATTTCCTGTTCTTGCGCTACTGCCATTGCACGTCTTTCTTCCGCTTTAGCCTGGGCAATCTTCTTATCCGCTTCAGCTTGTTCAGTCTGAAGTTCCGCACCGATATTTTTGCCGATATCCACGTCTGCAATATCAATGGAAAGGATTTCAAAAGCAGTCCCCGCATCCAGACCTTTCGAGAGAACCGTCTGAGAAATCATATCTGGATTTTCGAGTACTTTTTTGTGGTCAGTCTGTGAACCGATTGTAGAGACAATCCCCTCACCAACACGCGCCACAATTGTTTCCTCTCCAGCTCCCCCAACTAGACGGTCAATATTTGCCCGGACCGTAATTCGTGCTTTCGCCTTTACTTCAATACCATCCATCGCCACACCGGCAATAAAAGGAGTTTCAATTACTTTTGGGTTAACACTCATCTGAACAGCTTCCAAAACGTCACGCCCTGCAAGGTCAATGGCAGCACTGCGTTCAAAGCTTAAATCAATATTTGCACGGTGTGCTGCAATTAATGCATTGACAACTCTATCAACATTTCCTCCTGCCAAGTAATGGCTTTCCAGCTGGTTTGTTGATACATCAAGCCCTGCCTTATGGGCTTTGATTAACGGGTTAATAACACGGCTTGGTATAACCCGGCGAAGCCTCATTCCAATTAATGTAAAGATACTGACTCTGACACCCGCTGCCAATGCTGAAATCCACAGCATTACCGGTACAAAGGTGAATAATATTCCAAGTAGGATGACACCAAGTACAACGGCAACCAGAACGGCTACTGTTCCTGCTTCTAACATATTCCTACCTCCTGAAAATTTTATTTATCTAAATCAAGATTATATATCTCCCTGACAACAATACGTGATCCTTCTGCTTTAACAACTTTTACTTTTGCCCCTTTAAGAATAAAGCCTCCTTCACTGACTACGTCAATCCGCTCATCCCCGATGACAACAGTACCCGATGGTCTGAGCGCAGTAAGTGCATAACCCTCAAGGCCAATCAGTTCAAGTCTGCTCTTATTTGATATATAGCCTTTTTCTGTATTTGTGCTATCGGTTAATATTATTTTTCTGAAGAATTTCATCTTTTTACCAAACACCTTTATCATTAATATAGATGCCAATATTGAAACTCCCATAGCAATCAAAATAGACATTCCCATATGAGCTACATTGTCAGCAGCCAGGAACAAGCTCCCCAATATTGCTGCTATTCCGGCTATTCCTGCAATTCCTCCCGGAAGGAAAAACTCTGCAATTATTAAACCTATGCCTATTACAAACAGAACTAAAGTTTCATACCCAGCCAAGCCGGCCACCATATGCCCATAAAAGAATAGGAGCAGGGAAGCTAATCCCATAAATCCCGGGATGCCGAAGCCAGGTGAATACAATTCCAGAACAAGCCCCAGGCTTCCGATAGATAATAATATCGGTATTACGACAGGATGGGTAATAAAGCGGGCAACCTTTTCTGCGAAGCTTTCATCTACGGTCTGTATATTAGCGCCCTCAAAACCGAGCACTTTCAGTAAATCCGCCCTTGAATCTACTGTACCTTCCGAATAACCTACCTCCTCAGCCTGTTCAGCTGTGAGGGTAAGAAGCTTTCCTTTCGGCGCCCCCAGATTGGGAAGGTCCACCGACTCATCTGCCATAGCAAGGGCATAAATAGGATCTCTGCCCGTTTGTGAGGCAGCACTCTGCATAGCTGCAAACCAGTATGATTCCGCTTTCTTCCCAGCCGTATTTCCCTGCTGGTCAATAATTGCTGCTGAACCCATTGTTGAACCAGGCACCATGTATATTTCATCTGTATTCAAAGCGATATAGGCACCTGCAGATAAGGCCTGCTTATTGACAAACGAAATTGTTTTTAAATTTGTCGAAGTTAGGAGCCTGCCTATTTCCCCTGCTGCATCCACTGCTCCTCCGGGTGTATTTATCTCAAATATAATGGCTGAAGCATTCTCTTCTTCGGCTGTTTGGACTGCTCTGCTTAAAAATGCATAAAGCCCTTTTTCAACAGTATCTTCAATAGGGACAATCAGTACTTTTTCATTATTGGCTTTTCCATGAAAAGGGCTTCCCAAAAGCAGCAGAGCAAAGAGCAATGAAAAGGCGGTTATTGTCCTTCTGGCATACATATCTCTCCCCCCTTTAACCGTAAAATGGAACCTATATGTATTTACGATTCAACCAATAAAAAGTTTCATATTTATTTTAATTTGCATATATAAAGCCGCTGTAATTTTAATATAACCTAGAAAGGCACGTAAATCATTCCAGTATGCAACCACTTATGTGGACACAAATAAAAAAGACCGTCAGCCACTGGCTTTCGGTCTTTTATTGCATAGTTTTATGAAAGGTGTTGTTGTACAAGTTTATTTACAAGTGAGCCATCTGCTTTGCCTTTTACTTTAGGCATGATAGCAGCCATCACTTTTCCCATATCAGCTTTTGAAGTGGCACCTGTTTCAGCAATCGTCTCAGCAACGATTTTTGAAACCTCTTCTTCAGAGAGCTGTTTTGGCATATATAATTCGACATACTGAAGTTCAGTACGAATTTTTTCAACAAGGTCTTCACGACCTGCTTTTTCAAATTCATGGAGGGAATCCTTGCGTTGTTTAACTTCGCGAGAAAGGACAGTTAGCTCCTGTTCTTCGTTAAGATCTTCACCGAGCTTGATTGCTTCGTTTTGAAGCGAAGCTTTAATCATACGAATAACAGTAAGCTTTTCTTTTTCTTTATTCCTCATCGCTTGTTTCATATCTTCATTTAAACGCTCGAGAAGACTCATTACATACACCCTCTCCTCTTACCACTTACGCTTTCTAGCAGCCTCAGACTTTTTCTTACGTTTAATACTAGGTTTTTCGTAGAATTCGCGCTTTCTTGCTTCCTGCAAAGTACCAGTTTTTGATACTGAACGTTTGAAGCGACGAAGAGCATCTTCAAGCGATTCGTTTTTACGAACGACGGTTTTAGACATTCTCTTTCCCTCCCTCCGAGCACAACACACTTACATCAACAACATGGTTTATTCCATGTACCTTGCAATTATAATATAACAGCTTATCAAGGTCAACAGTAATTAGCCTGCTCCGATAGTTGTTTTTATTTGGTTGTGCTTGTTTAATACCCCGCAAATGACAAGCTAAACAATTTTTTGCACTCAGGCATGTCCCAGCAAACTATCCCATAGTATTAAATGTAGGGGGTGAATGCTTGGTCCAGCTGTTATTATTTTTTCTGCTTATAGGAGTATTTATTTATGGGATGACACTCTTAAGATCAGGGCTTTTTAATTTATCTGCCGAATCATTAAAAAAATGGCTGGCAGTAATGACAAATTCACCTTTGAAAGGCCTTGTTGTCGGCACAACTGTCACGGCTGTCCTGCAGAGCAGCTCAGCCGTAATGATTATAACAATTGGAATGGTTTCTGCACGGATGCTCACTTTTCCCCAGACAATCGGCATCATTTTAGGAACCAATATCGGTACAACATTTACTACAGAATTAATTACTTTTAATATTGAATCTTATATTATCCCTCTCGCAGCAGCAGGGAGCATCCTGGCTGTTTTGAAAAAAAACAGCCTGCGAAGCTCTGGTATGGCTTTACTTGGTTTATCGTCGGTATTTGCAGCAATGCGGGGTTTTGAATATCTAGCAGGTTCTGTGAAAGATATCGAATTGGTCAATCTCTGGCTGCTTGCTTTGGACGGGAATTATTTGTTCGCTGTGGCTGCAGGGATTGTCCTTACTGCAATTATCCAATCAAGCACCGCAACAACTGGAATTATCATGGGATTTTTAACTGCTGGGGCAATGGATTTAGATACCGGCATTGCCATAATGCTTGGATCTAATATCGGAACATGTGTTGATGCGTATTTAGCAGCAATCGGATCCGGGAAAGAAGCAAAGCTAACTGCCTTTGCCCATATATGGCTTAACTGTATAGGTGTGGCAGCCTTTTATCCATTTATTCATGCTCTTTCTGTTTTTGGGCAGCAAGCAGCCAGTTCTCCTGACGTCCAGCTGGCACATATCAGTGTTTTATTCAATGTAATATCCTCCCTGCTTGTACTTCCATTTGCTAATCAGTTTGGAAGGTTTGTCATTAGGCTTCATGACCGATAGAACCAAAAAAATGCCGGGAAAACCCGGCATTTTCTTACAAAATAAGTTTAATGTTTTGATTTTCGATAACTGTCTAGCTCCAGGCGCCATCGGCTCGAGGTCATAAGCCGATAAGCGGGCGCCTTCCGCTATTCTTAATAATCTGAATCGCTTGTCAAACCGTTGACAATAGCAGCGCCAGAGCTTGCTCCAATTCTCGTTGCACCTGCTTCAATCATTTTTTGCGCATCTTCAGCACTTCTTACTCCGCCTGAAGCTTTAACGCCGATTTCAGGGCCGACAGTCTTTCTCATTAGGGCAATATCTTCTGCAGTTGCTCCCCCTGTTGAAAATCCTGTAGATGTTTTAACGAAGTCAGCGCCAGCTTTAACAGAAAGTTCACATGCTCTTACTTTCTCTTCCTCAGTAAGAAGGCAAGTTTCAATAATTACCTTTGTCAGTGCTTTTCCTTTTGCAGCATCAACAACCGCGCGGATGTCTCTTTCAACCAGTTCATTGTCTCCGCCTTTTAAAGCACCAATGTTAATTACCATATCTACTTCTGTCGCACCGTTTTCAATAGCATTTTTTGTTTCAAATACTTTTGTTTCAGGTGTTGAAGCTCCTAGAGGAAAGCCGATTACTGTGCAGACTTTCACTTCAGTGCCGTTAAGCAAGTCGCTTGAAAGCTTGACCCATGTCGGGTTTACACAAACTGACGCGAAATTGTATTCTTTAGCCTCGGCACAGATTTTTTCAATTTGGTCTTTTGTTGCATCGGCTTTAAGTAATGTATGATCAATCATTTTTGCTACGTTATTTGTCACTTTAACTACTCCTTTTCAAAAAACAGTTGTACGTACCTCTTTCATAATATCACTTAGATAATAAAATATCGAGCACTATTTATGTTTTTTGTAATCGTTTTCGAAAGTAGTTTTTCCCAAAAGTCATTATTAAATGTCACATAAAAAAGGAACTACCCTAAGGTAATTCCTTTAAACTGCCGCCTCTTCTGTTTCAGTCAATTCATCAAGAACTCTTACAAATTGACCTTGATTGTAAGGGTACCCAGCCTTTGTAATTTTAACTTTTACGATTTGGCCGATCATTTCTTCCGTTGCCGGGAAGACGACTTTCAAGTAATTGTCTGTGTATCCGACAAATAAATTGCTGTCACTGACTTCTTTAAAGCTTTCCTCTGGAATCACTTCAAGAACTTCACCTTCATACTGCGATGCATACTCTTTTGCAAGCTGATCTGACAATGCAATCAGGCGATGGACACGCTCATTTTTAACTTCTTCATCAATCTGGTCGTCCATTCTCGCTGCAGGTGTTCCAGTTCGCTTTGAATAAGGAAATACATGAAGTTCGGAGAATTTATGTTCTTTAATAAAATTATAGGTTTCCATAAATTCTTCTTCTGTTTCCCCCGGGAAGCCAACGATAACATCCGATGTAACAGCCAATCCAGGAAGAGCTTCCTTCAAGCGTTCGAGGCGCTCAGCAAAGAATTCCATGGTGTACTTGCGGCGCATTCTTTTAAGGACAGTATTTGAACCTGACTGTAGAGGAATGTGCAAATGCCTTACAACAACCTTGGATTTATCCATAACCTCAATGACTTCATCAGTAATTTGGCTGGCTTCAATAGAAGAAATTCTTAACCGTTTAAGACCTTTCACCTGAGCCTCCAAATCACGCAGCAGCAAAGCCAGATTGTAATCTTTCATGTCCTCGCCATAACCGCCTGTATGGATTCCTGTCAGTACGATTTCTTTATAGCCAGCTTCGACAAGCTGCTGTGCCTGGCGGATTACTTCTTTCGGATCCCTGGATCTCATTAAACCGCGCGCCCAAGGGATAATGCAGAATGTACAGAAGTTATTGCAGCCTTCCTGTATTTTAAGGGAAGCACGTGTCCGATCTGTAAAAGCCGGAACATCAAGTTCTTCATAGACACGATTTTTCATGATGTTTCCAACTCCATTGATCGGCTGCCTCTCTTGTTTATATTGCTCGATGTACTCAAGCATCTTTATTCGATCCTGTGTGCCTACAACGATATCCACTCCGGGAATCGCCATAATTTCAGCCGGTGAGGTTTGTGCATAACAGCCTGTTACACAAATAACCGCATCAGGGTTTTTCCGGATTGCTCTTCTGATTACCTGGCGGCTTTTCTTATCACCAGTATTTGTAACCGTACATGTGTTAATCACATAAACATCTGAAACAGATTCGAAGTCTGTCCGTTCATAGCCAGCTTCTTTAAACAGCTGCCAAATGGCTTCTGTTTCGTAATGATTGACTTTGCAGCCAAGTGTATGAAATGCAACTGCAGGCATCTAATTTCACCCCATTAATTCAAAATGATAGGAAACAGCAGACAACAAATAAAGAGGTGCTGTTTCTGTTCTTAAAATACGCGGTCCCAGTCCGCAGGCAAGAAAGCCTGCGGACTGCAGCAATGAAACTTCATTGTCTGCAAGCCCGCCTTCAGGCCCGAATACAATCATAAGTGATTCTCCTTTATTCATAGAAGAAAGTGTTCTATAAAGCACAGAGTCCTCTCCCTGTTTCGCTTCTTCCTCAAAGGCAATCAATTTATATGAGAAATCTCCAGATAATTTCAGCAATGACATCAAATCAAGAGGTGCAAACACTTCCGGCACCATGGTCCTATGAGACTGTTCAGCTGCTTCTTTAGCAATCTTCTGCCATCTTTCCGCTTTTTTCACAGACTTCTTCGCATCCAATTTTACTACTGAACGAGCTGAAGTAAAAGGGATAAAACGATGTGCTCCCAGCTCAGTGCCTTTTTGAATAATCCACTCCAGCTTATCCCCTTTAGGCAGTCCGCTCACAATAGTAATATTGACAGGCAGCTCAGAAGACCCTTCAATCCATTGTACAACTTCTGAAGCCACATGTTCATCGGTAATTTCTGCAATTGAGCAAAGTGCACTATTTTGAGATGGATCGACACAGATGAATTTGTCGCCTTCTTTCATGCGCATTACCTTTACAATATGATGGCGATCTTCCCCTTTAATATGAAAGACATTTTCCTTAACTGCATTTTCTGCGAAATACCGCTGCACAATCGGCACCCTCTTTCTAGCCTGTCCAAGTTTCTTTCAACTGTAAAAAGGGGGGTAAGTTCATTACCCCCTTTGTACATTATTGCTTTCTCCTTGCCACAATCGCCACCCAATCTTCCATTTGAACGGTCTCTTCAATTTCAAATCCTGCTGCAGAAATAGCATCTCTTACTTCCTGTTTCTTCTGCTGGATAATGCCTGAAGCGATAAAGTATCCGCCTGCCCTTACGACTGACGCAACATCATCAGTAAATCGGAGAATTACTTCTGCAAGGATATTGGCAACAACCACATCTGCCCCCTGGCTGACACCATCGAGCAGATTTCCTTGTGACACTTCCACAATATCCTGAACTTTATTCAGTTTAATATTTAATTTAGCTGAATTAACTGCCACTTCATCCAGATCAAGTGCTTTCACCTTTTCAGCACCTAGCATAGCAGCAGCAATGCTCAAAACACCCGATCCTGTTCCTACATCTACAACTTTATCACCCTGTTTTACGGTTCTTTCAAGTGCTTGTATACACATCACAGTTGTTGGGTGTGTTCCCGTTCCAAAAGCCATTCCAGGATCAAGCTCTATGATAAGCTCATCACTGCTGACAGGTGTGTAATCCTCCCACGTTGGGACAATCGTAAAGCGCTCTGAAATTTTTACAGGGTTATAATATTTCTTCCAGGCAGTAGCCCATTCTTCTTCATTCACTTCACTAATGCTGACTTTATTTGCCCCTATGTCGATGTTAAATAAAATCAGGTTATTGATTGCTTCTTTTATTTCATCGACTGTTTCCCCAAGAAAACTGTTAACTGGCAAATAAGCTTTTACAATAACGCCTTCTTCAGGATAATCCTGAGGATTGAGCTGGTAGATTTCACCGAATTGGTCCTTTCTCTCTTTAACAAGTTCCAAAGGATCCTCTATTACGACCCCGCTTGCTCCGGCTTCATGCAAAATATTCGAAATCGGTTCAACAGCTTCATTTGTCGTATGAATACTGATTTCTGACCATTTCACTACTACCAACTCCCATTCCTTTATTCGCCTTTAAAGGCTCGTTTTACTTTTGAAAAAAAGCTTTCTTCCTGTTCCCCCTGAGGAACATTTCCGCTTATTTCGGCAAACTCACTAAGAAGCTGCTTTTGCTTTTCTGTCAGCTTTGTAGGTGTAATTATACGGACAATAATGTGCTGATCCCCTGTACCATAACCTCTAACATTTGGAACACCTTTTCCTTTAAGGCGGAATTTGGTTCCTGTCTGTGTACCAGCAGGAACCTTTAATTTTACTTTTCCATGCAGAGTCGGTACTTCTATTTCGTCCCCAAGTGCTGCCTGCACAAAGGTTACAGGCATTTCACAATATACATCATCGCCATCACGCTCAAAGAACTCATGTGAACGAACATGGAATACGACATAAAGGTCGCCAGGAGGGCCTCCGTTCACACCAGGCTCCCCTTGACCTGCCACACGAAGCTGCTGGCCATCATCAATGCCGGCAGGAATCTTAACGTGGATTTTCCTCCGTTTTTGCAGTTTTCCGGTTCCGAGGCAAGTAGGGCATTTCTCTTTAATCTCTTTGCCGGTACCATTACAGTATTGGCAAACCCTTCTATTAACAATCTTGCCAAATGGTGTATTTTGTTCTACATTCAGTTGACCAGATCCATGACAGTGACCACAAGTTTCCGGTTTAGTGCCAGGCTTCGCACCTGATCCGCTGCAGGTATCACAAGTCTCCTCACGAGGGATTTCAATGTCGGTCTCTTTCCCAAATACTGCTTCCTCAAAAGATAAGGACATCGTGTATTGTAAGTCTGCACCCTGCCTTGGGGCATTAGGGTCACGCCTGCGGGAGCCTCCTCCCCCGAAGAAGGTGCTGAAAATATCTTCAAACCCGCCAAACCCTTCAAAGCCGCCTCCGCCAAAGCCCTGATTAGGGTCTGTATGGCCGAATTGATCATAATGTGCCTTTTTTTGATCGTCGCTAAGGACTTCATATGCTTCTTTTACTTCCTTGAACTTCTCATCTGCATCAGGCTCTTTATTAATATCCGGATGATATTTTTTTGAAAGCTTTCGATAGGCTTTTTTAATTTCATCCTTGGATGCACTTTTACTGATGCCGAGAACTTCATAGTAATCCCTTTTACTCATGATTACCACTCCCCGATTCATTTCACATAAAGGTTATTGTATCATTCTCTAATTGTATTCCGCAACAAACATTCACTCAAACCGTAAATAGATTATGCGTATTCTTGGCAATTTGCCGCTTCCCCAAAGAAAGGTCCTGGTCCACTCATAGGGCAAGGTGCAAAAAACACTTTTATGCATCCTGAGTTACTTAAAACAGAAATAAAAGCCAAAGCCAAGAAAAAACCTGACTTTGACTTTTGATTTAAACCTGTTAGTCTGGTGTGTTGATCACATCATCATTAATTATTTATCGTCTTTAACTTCTTCGAATTCAGCATCTACAACATTATCGTCGTCATTTTTGCTGCCGGCTCCTTCTGCACCCTGCGCACCCTGTGCAGCTTGAGCTTGCTCATAAAGCTTCATTGTTAACGCCTGGACAACTTCCTGTAATGCATCCTTCTTCGCACGGATTTCATCCAAATCGTTCTTTTCAATTGCTGCTTTTAGAGCATCCTTCGCTTCATTAGCTTTAGTTACCTCAGCTTCTTCCACTTTGCCTTCAAGATCTTTTAGGGTCTTTTCAGTAGTGAATACCAGCTGGTCTGCTTCATTGCGAAGTTCAACTTCTTCTTTGCGCTTCTTATCTGCTTCCGCATTTTCTTCAGCTTCTCTTACCATTTTATCGATCTCTTCATCTGATAATCCTGTAGATGATTTAATTGTAATCGCCTGCTCTTTGTTTGTGCCCAAGTCTTTAGCACGTACATTTACGATACCATTTTTATCGATATCGAAAGACACTTCAATTTGCGGCACACCGCGCGGAGCTGGAGGAATATCGCCTAGCTGGAAACGGCCAAGTGTTTTGTTATCCGCTGCCATTTGGCGCTCCCCTTGAAGAACATGGATATCAACAGCAGACTGGTTATCAGCAGCAGTTGAGAACACTTGGGATTTTGATGTAGGAATTGTTGTATTGCGTTCAATCAGCTTTGTGAACACTCCACCCATTGTTTCAATTCCAAGAGATAGTGGAGTTACATCCAGCAGGACAACATCCTTAACATCACCTGTAATTACTCCGCCCTGAATTGCTGCACCCATTGCTACAACTTCATCAGGGTTAACTCCTCTATGAGGTTCTTTTCCTGTTTCTTTCTTGATTGCTTCCTGTACGGCAGGGATACGAGTTGAACCGCCGACAAGGATAATTTTATCGATTTCTGAAGGAGTCAATCCAGCATCCTTTAACGCCTGGCGAGTAGGTCCCATTGTGCGTTCAACAAGGTCTGCAGACAGCTCTTCAAATTTAGCTCTTGAAAGTGTCACTTCAAGGTGTAAAGGTCCAGCTTCCCCGGCAGTGATAAACGGAAGTGAAATTTGTGTTGAAGTTACACCAGAAAGGTCTTTTTTCGCTTTTTCAGCTGCATCTTTTAAGCGCTGAAGCGCCATTTTATCTTTTGCAAGATCAATGCCATTATCTTTTTTGAATTGATCAACCAGGTAATCAATAATTACTTGGTCAAAATCATCTCCGCCAAGACGGTTATCCCCGGCAGTGGACTTTACTTCAAATACGCCATCGCCAAGTTCAAGGATAGATACGTCAAATGTACCGCCGCCAAGGTCATAAACAAGGATTGTCTGGTCTTCATCCATTTTATCAAGACCATATGCCAGAGCTGCAGCAGTAGGTTCGTTGATGATACGTTCAACTTCCAGGCCTGCAATTCTGCCTGCATCCTTAGTAGCCTGACGTTCAGCATCGTTGAAATATGCTGGAACTGTTATAACAGCTTTTGTAACTTTCTCGCCAAGATAGTCTTCTGCATAAGATTTCAAATATTGAAGAATAATAGCAGAAACCTCTTGGGGTGAATATTCTTTTCCTTCAATTTCAGTTTTATAATCCGTACCTATGTGGCGCTTAATGGAAATAATTGTGTTCGGGTTTGTAATAGACTGGCGCTTTGCTACCTCGCCGACCTGGCGCTCGCCGTTTTTAAACGCAACAACTGATGGTGTTGTACGGTTGCCTTCCGGATTTGGAATTACTTTTGGTTCGCCGCCTTCAAGGACAGCGACACATGAGTTTGTTGTACCTAAATCGATTCCGATAATTTTGCTCATGTTCTTTACCTCCCAAATATGTAGTTATTGATTTACTTTAACCATTGATGGACGAATGACTCTGTCCTTTAGCTTATAGCCCTTTTGGAACTCATCGACCACGATATTGGAATCAAAATTCTCATCTTCCACCTGCATCACAGCCTGGTGCAAATGCGGATCGAATTCTTTCCCAACTGCTTCAATCTGTTCTGTACCTTCTTTTTTTATAGCCTCCAGCAAGCTGCGGTAAACCATTTCCATCCCTTGAAGTATAGATTTAGCCTGTTCATTTTCAGGTTCCATCTGAAGTGCTCTTTCAAAATTATCAAGCGCAGGCAGCAAATCGGAGATTAAGCTCTGTGCTCTATATTTTTCAGACGCTTCAAGGTCAATCCTTGCACGGCGCCGGGAATTATCAAAATCAGCCTGAAGGCGATAGATGCGGTTTTCTGCCTCTTCCAGCTTGCTTTCCAATTCAGCAATTTTAGCTTTCGCTGCTGTAAGCTCGGCATCAGTGTTTCCCTCATCAGTACTTGCTTCTGCTTCTTCTGCCTCAGCAAATACCTCTTCAATAGGAGCCTCATTTTCAGTTCCTTCAGGATCGTTGGTTTGTTCATTTAATTCTTGGTTAAGTGTGTCTTTCTCTTCTGCCAACATATTCACCTCCCTTAAAGAATCGATGTTTCTTTGAAATAAAAAACCATAAGGAAAGGAGTGGAAAGGTTTTTCCACCCTTAATCAATATCTCCACCATCAGCTGTTTTGATACAGCTTTGATAAAACAGCGGATAAGTCTGCACTGATATAGTTCAGTAAGCTAATGACTCTTGAATATTCCATTCTGGTTGGACCAAGAATGGCAATTGTACCGAGCTGTTCGGTACCGATTGAATAGCTTGCTGTTATCAGACTGCAGTTTTCCATTGCTGAATTATTATTCTCCCGGCCGATTTTTATATTGATCCCTGCCTTATTTTTACGGATTAAATCATAAATGCCTTCTTCCTGCTCGATCATGTTCATAAGGTTTTTAACCTTCTCTATATCATGAAACTCGGGCTGGCTGAGCATATTTGTTTTACCGCCAAAGAAAAGCTTATCATAGGTCGGAATCTTTATTGTATCGGCGATTGAATTCAGCATTAGATCATAATTATTGATATGATGCCTTAAAAGAACGGCAACCTCTTTATATAACTTATTGTTCAAACTTTCTAACGGTGCACCGGAAAGGCGGTCATTAAGGATGTTGACGACCTTTTCCAAATCACCGGCATCAATGTTTTCAGGCAAGTGAAACATCCTGTTTTCCACATGGCCTGTATCTGTGATAATAATTGCTATCGCTGTTTCTTTATTCAAGGGAACAATCTGAATTTTCTTCAGCTTGTTATCCCTTACTGCAGGCCCGAGGACAATGGATGTATAATTTGTCAGCTCAGATAGAATTTTTGCCGATTTTTGAACAATTTTCTCCAGCTCATAAATTCTTTCCGCAAAAATCGATTGTACTTTGTGGATATCATACTGATTTAATTTTTGCGGGGATAAAAGGTGATCCACATAGTAGCGGTAACCTTTTTCAGATGGGATTCTCCCCGATGAGGTGTGTGTTTTTTCAATAAACCCAAGTTCCTCTAAATCAGCCATCTCATTTCTGATCGTTGCGGAACTAAAAGAAACTTCTTCTTTTTTCGACAAGGTTCTCGACCCGACAGGCTGTGCAGTTTGAATAAAATCATCAACAATTACTTGGAAAATTAATAATTGACGATCTGTTAACACAGTTATCACCTCTGTTAGCACTCTTTGTTACTGAGTGCTAATTCTACTAATAAATTATCAAATCAAGCGTGCAGTGTCAATAATTTGGCTCCCTTTTTTCAGGGTGCAGCCCCTCTGCCTAATTACCCTATAAAGGACTGGAATACTTCATTTCCCAGAAAACGTCCTTGCCTGGTCAATTTAATATGCTCTTCTTCCACAGTAATTAATTTTTTATTGGTGTGCTGTTTGATTTGGAATTCAAACAGCTCTAAAGGATCTTTGCCAAATTTATCTTTAAAGCGACTTATTGAGACACCGTCAGTTTTTCTCAATCCAAGAAACATCTCCTCTTCCATCTGTTCTTCCAAAGGAACTTTATGCGCCTCAAGGATGGGAAGTTGACCGTTTTCAATAGGGGCCATATATTTTTTCAGCGGTCCATGATTTGAGAGACGAAGCCCATTTACATACCCATGTGCACCAGCGCCAAAGCCGAAGTACCATTCATTATCCCAATAAGTGATGTTATGCCGGCTCTCAAAGCCTGATTTTGCAAAATTGCTGATTTCATATTGCGCAAAGCCGTGTTTGTCCATGTGTTCCATTAATAATTCATACATCTCAGCTTCCACATCTTGCCCAGGAGTCGGCAGTTTTCCTTTCCTCATCAAATTATAAAATACCGTCTTGGGTTCAATGATCAGCGAATAGCCGGAATAATGGACAATATCCAGTGTAAATGATGTTTCGAGTGTATCTTTAAAATCCTGTAATGTCTGACCGGGAAGACTATATATAAGATCGATGCTGATGTTATCGAAGCCGACTTTTTTTGCAGCTTCAATTGATTGAAAAACGTCTCTTGCTCTGTGTGACCTTCCAATTCTTTTTAAGAGTTCATCGTTGAATGTCTGAACTCCAAAGCTGAGCCGGTTGACTCCAGCATCATGCAATATTTGAAGTTTTTCCTCTGAGAGATCTCCTGGGTTAGCTTCGAATGTATATTCTGTAAAAGAGTCATAGGGAAGCTGCCGTTTGATAGTGCCGCAAAGCTTTTCAAGCTGTTTCTCGTTCAGCGCAGTTGGCGTGCCGCCTCCGACAAAGATGGAGTCTAGACGGGATGCAGGTGTTTCTTTCAAAGCAAGATTCATCTCTTTCTCAAGAGAGTCCAGGTATTCTCCAACTGGCTGGTTCTTCAAGAACACTTTATTAAAATCACAATAATGACAGATATGTTCACAAAATGGGATGTGTATATAAGCTGCTTTAATCATTTATTTCACTACTTTCTCATTCAATCAACGTTCATAAACAGCAGACTTCTAAATAAAAAGAGGCTAGTGCTGTTATTATTATGACAGCATATCTAACCTCTTTAAACAATGCAAATATTTTATTTTTTAGGGCCATTATCGTCCATCTTCAGAACTGCCATGAAAGCTTCCTGCGGAACTTCAACAGAACCAACCTGTTTCATCCGCTTTTTACCTTCTTTCTGCTTCTCCAATAATTTACGCTTACGGGAGATGTCTCCGCCGTAACATTTCGCAAGTACATTTTTGCGAATGGCTTTAATGGTTGAGCGGGCTACAATTTTCTGGCCGATCGCCGCTTGAATAGGAACCTCAAACTGCTGACGGGGAATTAACTCTTTTAATTTCTCAACGATTACTTTTCCTCTTTCATAAGCAAAATCCTTATGAACAATGAAGCTTAACGCATCTACTTTTTCTGCATTTAACAGGATATCCATCTTTACAAGTTTTGATGGCTTGTACCCTATCAGTTCATAATCAAAAGAAGCATATCCTTTTGTATTGGATTTCAGCTGATCAAAGAAGTCATAAACGATTTCAGACAAAGGGATTTCGTAAATAATGTTTACTCTTGTTTCATCCATGTATTGCATATCAATGAAGATGCCGCGTTTTTGCTGACAAAGTTCCATAATGGCTCCCACATAATCATTCGGCGCCATCATTGTAGCTTTTACATAAGGCTCTTCAACACGGTCAATCTTTTGCGGATCAGGCATATTGGATGGGTTATCTACTTTAACCTCTGTGCCATCAGTCAGGATAACATCATATATAACACTTGGTGCTGTTGTAATCAAATCAATTTTGAATTCGCGCTCAATGCGCTCCTGGATGATTTCCATGTGAAGCAATCCAAGGAAACCGCAGCGGAATCCAAAGCCAAGCGCCTGTGATGTTTCAGGCTCAAACTGCAGAGCAGAATCATTCAGTTCCAGCTTTTCAAGTGCTTCACGCAAATCATTGAACTTGGCGCTGTCTATTGGATAAAGTCCGCAATAAACCATCGGATTCAGCTTTCTGTACCCAGGAAGAGCATCGGCTGCACCATTTTTCGCACTTGTGATGGTATCACCTACACGTGTATCGCCAACATTTTTGATTGCAGCAGTCAAAAAGCCTACGTCTCCAACTGACAATTCAGCCATTGGAGTGGATTTAGGCGTGAATACACCAACCTCCGTAACTTCAAACTCTTTGCCAGTTGCCATCATTTTAATTTTATCCCCTACTTTTACCGTTCCATCGACCACACGGATGTAGGCTACTACACCACGGTAGGCATCATAAAGGGAGTCAAATATTAGCGCCTTTAAAGGGGCATCTGGATCCCCTACTGGAGCAGGCACTTTTTCAACGACCTGTTCAAGGATGTCTTCAATTCCGATTCCGGCCTTTGCTGAAGCAAGTACAGCTTCAGAAGCATCCAGACCGATTACTTCTTCAATCTCATTGCGCACCCGTTCAGGATCAGCACTTGGCAGGTCGATTTTATTAATGATCGGAAGAATCTCCAAATCGTTATCCAAGGCCAGGTAAACATTTGCAAGAGTCTGCGCCTCAATCCCCTGAGCTGCATCCACAACAAGGATTGCGCCTTCACATGCTGCCAGACTTCGGGATACTTCATATGTAAAATCGACATGTCCCGGGGTATCTATTAAATGGAATGTGTATATCTCTCCATCTTTGGCTTTATATTTTAGCTGGACGGAGTTAAGCTTGATCGTGATGCCGCGCTCTCTTTCAAGGTCCATGGAATCAAGAAGCTGATCCTTCATTTCGCGGGAAGTCAGGGCATTGGTTTTTTCAAGGATCCTGTCAGCCAAAGTCGACTTTCCATGGTCAATATGGGCGATGATCGAAAAATTCCTTATTTTTTCTTGCCTTTTAAGTCTATCTTCTCTGTTCATTATTTACAATTCAACTCCTACTATAAGAAAAGCGCAAGCGCCTTGCCCACCCCCGACAAGCACAAGACGAGCCTCACGGAAAGGCGTTCTTTGCCTTTTGGGAGGATCGGCTTGTGACCTCGAGGGGGTAGGCGCTGGAGCTAGACAGCTATCGACGTTAAAAATTTCATACTTTCTTATTTTTATGAAAAGCGCAAGCGCCCTAAACAGGCGCCTGGAGCCAAGTGTCGTCAATTTTAAAATAGTCCTTTTAGTTTATACACTATTTTTGATTATATCAATACGTTTGTGAAGATTCAATGCTAAGCTTTACGCCATCTTTAGTACAAAAAAATAAGACTGCCCCATGAGCAGCCTATTTCTCGGTTATTAAGTCGGTGATGATTGCGACCGATTTTTCTGTCAGCTCTGATAAGCCTTCGGATATGCTTTTTCCTAGAGATGAAAAGAAGTTATATGCTTTCATTTCTTCAAGCTTTTCTTTTTTTTGCTGAAGATCATGGCTCGACACATCATTCCCCAAGACAGATGCCTGAACTTCACCTTTATTAGTTTCATTAATCGTAAGGGCACTTTTAAAATCTTTGTCATAAAAACCTTTCATTCTGTGGATTCCTTCATTTGCCTGCTGCATTCCAAATAATACAGAGACAAACATAAGCGCTGCCAGAAAAAGAGCTTTAAGCATAAACATTTTCATTTCCGCATCATCCTAAAATTATTTCTTTTCTGATTCACCGCCAGCTGGTGAATTCACTTCCTCGGCCTGCCAATAATATTCACTAAACACTTCCGCGAGGGCTTCTGCAGAACGGTTTAGTTCTTCAAAAGTATTGTCAACTCCGCCAAATTCAATAAGGATTGCATTTCCCGATAAATCCTGATTAAAGTTGCCATTCGTCCCTGCACCTTCTTTTTTCATTATTCCCCTGCTTAATCCTTTGTACTTCACGTTTAATCTATCATGAAGTTCTTTCGCAAATTTTAAGTTCTTTTCGTAATTCGGATTATTTCCTCCAATAATGAAAGCAAGTTTGGCATAAGACTCTCCGTTAATTTCTTTCGTCGTATCTTTTTTTCTTTTTGAGTCACGATGAATATCGATTAAGTAAGATAGGTCCCGATTGGACGTAATTGCTGCCTGCACAACTTCTCTGGATTCCTGATAAGAACGTCCATACCCCATTCCTTTATTGCTTAAACTCCCCTGGATGTCCGTTTTATCTACAAAGGTCCCGATTCCATTGCTTTCCATCTCTTCCTTAAGCTTATCACCAATTTTAGTAACGTTAATTTTGGAATGAAAGGCTGCATCAGGATTGGTTACACCCTTTAGGTAAGGAAGATAGGATTCAGTATTATGCGAAAAATAAACATAAACTGTTTTTCTGTCCCCGGTAGACATCGGCGGGGTTTTCGACTGTTTTTCAGCATTATCCGACTCAAGTCCTTCGGTGTTTTGCAGTGCTGCTTCCTGCTCTGCCATCAGAACTTCTAAAGGAGGCGAAGATTCAACAGGCATATTGGTATAATCAGTCCCTTCGCCAGCCACAAGGATTTTACTGTCATAAATCGAGAAGAACGGAAGCTCTCTTCCAAGAAGACTTCTGGGATCATCCAAATTGACATTTGTGGACAATTTAAAAATCAAGCTGGCAAAGCTAGGGGGGGAACTGTTTTCAGAAACCACCTGAAGAAATGAATGGTTTTCCCAGCCGAGGAAATGATAAAGCATTTCTCCCGTCAGGCTGTTCGCGGCTGAATTAACTGAAGCAGAGCTGATTCGATATTCCGGCTTTAATGAAGTTAATGCTCCGCTTATTGAAAATATCATAAATAGAAAAAGCAAAAATCCGCCTATGGCCTTCAACAAGCTTGTCCCCTTAATGGTTACTACAAGTCCGTTCGTTTTCAAAGGTTTCATTGTTCCACCTCTCCTTGCAAGTCTAGTAAATGTTATGACTTTGCTAGAGAAGATAGAACAGGATCTTTTTTATCTGGTATAGAAGCCGGCATTATCCTGGTTTACTTTTTGATGGAGTGCCGCGTTCAAGCCATTAGCAATTAAATTTGACATATCTTCAATAAAGACATCCACTTCCTTCGGTGTAACCATGAGATTGTGGCCCAATGGGGACAGCACTTCATAAATAAGCTTCCGCTTCTCCTCTTCGGGCAAAGTACCAATCATGCCAAGGAAGGTTTTTCTATGATGTTCTTCCGGCAGGTCGTCTTCTGTCAGCTTTCGTTTCTCTCCAAAAGTCATTCCGGCAGGAGCAAGAGCCCTTGATGGACGGTCGCCTTCTTTCATTTCTTTGCCGAAATGCTTCAGTATGTAATCAATGGTATCGCTTGTAATTGACACGGCATCGACAACTGTTGGGATGCCAATCGCAATGACAGGAATCCCTAAAGTCTCCTTGCTGATTTCCTTGCGTTTGTTGCCGACGCCAGAACCAGGGTGTATCCCGGTATCCGAAATTTGAATGGTAGAATTGACTCTTTCAATTGATCGTGAAGCCAGGGCGTCTATCGCAATGACAAAGTCAGGCTTTATTTTCTCAACAATGCCATAGATGATGTCACTTGTTTCTATCCCGGTTAGACCCATCACCCCCGGTGAAATAGCACTTACTGGCCGATATCCCTCTTCAACGCTTTCAGGCTGAAGCTGATAGAGATGTCTTGTAATAAGTAAGTTTTCACAAACCTGCGGACCCAGTGCATCGGGTGTGACATTCCAATTGCCCAGACCGACAATTAAACAGGATGCATCCTCATTAATTCCCAATTGCTTAATAAATTGGGAAATTTCACTTGCGAATACAGTCTCCACTTTATGCTGCAGCTCCGTATCCTGCTGGCGTATGCCTGTCACTTCCAGGGTCAGATATTTACCCTCCTTTTTCCCTAATGCCTTTGCTCCTTCTTTTGTTACCTCAACAAAAGAAATTTTTATATCATTTTCTTCTTTTTCTTTGATTATTACGCCTTCTATTTGGGAAATGTTTTCCTGCTGATGAACATTATCTTTCAGCCTTTCGGAAATAACCATTTCCCTTGCTTCAATAGCAAGATCGGTTCGAACTGAGTACTGGCTTAAATCTATTGATTCCTTCAATTTCATCCCTCACATTCTCAGCTTTATTAGGTTATTGAAAAATAACACGCAATATACTAAAATTCAGATAAGACTAGCATTGCCTTTGAAGAGGAAAAACATGCACAGAAAGAAATACTTCCAATCAAATTGCCATTAGCATTTTGCTTACAGAGTATTGCATTATGTCCTCGTGTTTGATAAAATATCACTTGTTCTTAATTATTGTTAATGAATGTGAATGTCGAGTTATAGAATCTCGATGCTTTTTCAGGAGGTGAATGGAATGCCAAACATTAAATCTGCTATTAAGCGTGTTAAAACTAGCGAAGCTCGCAACGCTCATAATGCTACAGTTAAATCAGCAATGCGTACAGCTGTTAAGAAGGTTGATGCTGCGGTCGTAAACAACGATGCTGCTGCTGCAACTGCATCTTTCGCTGATGCTGCTCGTAAACTAGACAAAGCTGCTGCAAAAGGTCTTATCCACAAAAATGCTGCTGCCCGTAAAAAGTCTCGTTTAATGAAAAGATTGAACTCTTTAAACGCGTAATGTTTAAAGATTCGGCTATCTTAAGGGATAGCCTTTTATTTTACATAAAAAAGCGGTCCAGTGGACCGCTTTTTCAATTTAAAGGTTTTTTCTTAACGCCTGACTTTGAAGACGAAACAGGAACATTTCAATCAGCATAGTTTTGTTCATGCCTCCTGTTTTCATCTGGTAATCTGAATCAGCAAGCAAGCTTATAATCGAAGCAAGTTCTTCATCCCCAAAAAGCTGTGCCTGTCCCGCTGCCAGCTTCACCCGGAAAGGATGGATTTTCAAATAGCCGGCAATCTGCTGCTGTCCATACCCTCTTCTCGCAAGCTCCTTTACCTGGTAAATCAGCCTAAATTGGCCAGTAATAACTGATAAAATCTTAATGGGTTCTTCATTTTGCTTTAATAAATCATAATAAATTCTTAAGGCATCTTCTATTTTACGATGAACGATCTTATCTACAAGGGAAAAGATGTTTTGCTCCAAAGACCTTGAAACCATTTTCTCTGCCATTTGTTCATCGATCCGTTTTGTTTCACTGGCATATAAAGCCAATTTATCGATCTCATTTGTCAAAATAAATAGGTTGGCGCCTGCCAAAGTCAATATGAGCTCAACAGCCGGTTCATCAATCTGCACTCCGTTTAGCGCTGCCCGTTCCCTGATCCAGGCCTTCAATTCACCTTCATTCAGCTTCTTTGCTTCAAGAACTGCAGCTGTTTTTTTTAATTGCTTCGTTATTTTTTTCCGGTCATCCAGTTTCTCTGCGGATGAGGAAAATACCACTACAGAATATGAGGCAGGCTCATTAATATATGCTTCAAGCTTAGCTAGATTATGCTCTTGCTTAGCTTTCGATTTTTCTGATGTTAAAAAAATTGGGTTATGTAAAAAGATCAGTCTTCTTTCCCCCATAAAAGGAAATGTCTCTGCATCTTCAAGTGCTGTATCAATTGAGGTTTCCTCAAGGTCATAAGAGGATAAATTAAAATCACCTTCTTCTTCGCTTAACACATTGTTTATTAAAAGCTGCTTCGTTTCGTTTATAAGATAAGGTTCTGTTCCATATAATAAGTAAATGGGAGCAAAACTTTTCGCTTTTATTTGTTTCCAAATATCAAAAACCAAATTCTTTCTCTCCGTTCGCCTTACATTATATTCTCTTTATATCCTAAAGAAGCAAAGGCAATTTGACAAGACATAAGAAATTGGCGCCATAAGAACGCCAATTTCTAATCTATATAGAACGCTGCCGCCTGAGGCCCGGGATACTCAGGAAGCTGCGGTGCACCCTCTGTTTTATTATATTTCCCTTGATGTATTGGCATATTTGTGACAACTCTTGCTAATGAAGGAAAAGGGCAGGCGAACTCTAGATTTTTTCATTTGAATGACTTATACTATATAGGAAATAGGAGGGGTAGACTGTGAACGAATTCGAAAAGAACGTCCAAAGCAAACGTAATGATGCTATTGACTCTGGTGTAGGGTTCATCGTATCATTCGGTTTCTTCGCAACGTTATTTGTTATTGCAACAGTCATTAAATTTTTAGGAGCTTAATGGCTACATAAAGTGAAACTTCAATCAGTGGGGTCTTTTTCCCACTGATTGTTAGTTGAGGCCCACAGGACAAGGAAGGCTTTGTCAGCATAATCATCGCACGCCCAAAAGCGACAGCTTTTGGGAGGAAGTGGGTCACACAGACGTGGCCACAGGACGTGGCGTACTTAGTCTTTGTTCTTTTTTTTCGGGCCTTTTAAGGACAGTATGACTCCCGCTTATCCTCTTTCGATTCGTCCGAGTCTTGAAGAGGGAGTCATACTGCCCATTAGACTGCGATAAAAGTTAGTAATATGTGTCATAATACCTCTGACACATCGAGACTGCCTCAGCAGTCTCTTTTTTTGTGGCTATAATGAGATTAAATTGATGCATTTCTAACATATACTATGGAAGCTGAACGGAAAATGTTCCTGAATTCTCCTTAAAAAAATAGGTAACTGCCCCTTGCTTATCGGTTCTCAGAACTTGAATATTGAAGTCTTTAAGCCTGGTCATTACATCATTATGAGGATGCCCATACCTATTGTTTCTGCCTGCAGATATAATGGCAATCCGTGGCTCAATACCCGCAAGAAAAGACTCTGTTGAGGAGGTTTTGCTTCCGTGGTGTGCAATTTTTAATACATCAATTTTCAGTTTGGGATAAGAACTTATGAGCTGTTTTTCCCCCTGCTCCTCCAAATCCCCGGTAAACAGCCAGGTTAATCCCCCCAATTTGGCAAACAGGACAATAGAGCCATCATTTTTCCCTGTATTCATGCCATCCATCCAATCCCCAAATGGAGACAAGACTTGAAATACGGCATTTCCTGTTGACCAGCTATCCCCAGCTTTAGTGAATTGAATGTCGCTTTTTTCCATTTTAGCCTGAACGATTAAATCTTTTTCAATCTCTGATAACTCAGCTCCTCGTGGAAACACAACAGACTTCACCCTCATGTCCCTAATAACGGCAGATGCTCCGCCAATGTGATCCATATCCCCATGAGTCAAAATCAGCTTATCTATTTTGCTGATCCCTTTGCTTTTCAGAAAAGGCACAACAGTATCCTTTCCTGTTTCATAAGGATCACTTTTCATTTTCCAATCCTCAGTCTCAAATACGAGCGAGCCTCCTGCATCTATCAAATAATTCCCTCTCCCATATGGCAGCTTTATCAGAATGCTGTCACCCTGCCCAACATCAATAAATGTAATTTCTCCAGCAGGAGATAGCACATTCGACAAATAATGAATTACTATTGCCAGGATTGGGAGCATTCCGCTCTTTATGAGAGCCTTATTGTTTTTTGACCTCTCCCATCCAGCAAAAAATGCGGGAATCATCAGCAAATATACTATCATTATAATTATTGAAGGTCTGCCAAGAATAAGGGCTGAATTAGGAATAGACGAAAGCATGTCAGCAATCCAATTAGAGAAATGGATGATTTTATCTAATAAGACAAGAAAAATATCCGCATTTCCTCCTGTTAATAAGTCAAAAATGAAAATGATCAATACAGCCGGCAGTATGATTGAAGAATACAAAGGCACAAATATCAGATTGGCAATTATAGAAATAATAGATACCTCATAAAAGTGCCATAGGAGAATCGGAATGGCAGCCATTTGGCAAACAAAAGAAACTGCCAGGATAGCAGCTGCAGGATTAGAAAATCTTTTGAGAATAATGGGAGCTGATAGTATAAGTGATAAGGTAACAGCAAACGAAAGCTGAAAACCGGCATTATAGATTACATATGGGGAGATAAAAAGGTAACAGATAAACACAATCGAAAAAACATCAGCCAATTGAATAGGAGCTTTCACCTTGCTTGCGAGCAAAATCAAGAGCATCATAAATACAGCCCGCAGAACAGATGGTGCTGCCCCTGTCAGGATTGCGTACACTGGCAATACCAATATTAAGATGCTGGTCATTTTTTCCCTGGTGATCCCAGCACGTATTCCAGCCAGAAAAAACATCCCAGCAAGCATTCCTACATGAAGGCCGGAAATCGCAAGCAAATGGATAATTCCGATTTTCTGATAAGAAGCAATTGTATCCTCAGCAATAAAATCCCGGTCGCCGAAAACAAGGGCAATTGCCAATGAAGCTGTCTGTTCAGGGAAATGCTCCAATATATATTTAGTTCCCGTTTCTCTTATTTTTAAAATAGATAAGGTGAGGCCGCTTTTGCGGTTAATGCAATCGGAGAGTTTTAACTGTTCCATTTCGAGGATCCAAAAGATGCTGTTGCGGTTTAGGTAATTCTTATAGCTGAATGCATTAGGGTTGGTGGATGTTGAAGGAGTCTGTAAGGTTCCATTTATCCTGCATGTCATTCCTATTCCCAGATAGTCTGCAAGGGCCTTTTTTTCTGTTTCGGATTTAATTTTATACCTGGCCATCAGTTTTTCTTTTTTATCGGACAATTCAATTGGAACCGTAAGAAGGTCGCCATCTATTTTTACAGATTCTTTCATGGTTATTTCGAACTCGCTCTCACTTCCGGCCAGGCTTGTCCTGTTTTGTTCTGCTGCCAAATCACTGCGCATGATTAAGGCAAGGTAAATCATTATCAGAATGGCTGCGTTTTTTTTGGCCAAAATATTTCTTTTTAAGAGGAAAAAAGCCAGAATAGAAAAAACGATAACAACAGCCGGATGAAAAAAGGATGTCAAAATTCCCAAGAGTGAGGCAGCAGCTGCATAGATCCATCTGCCTTTCATATCATATACTCCTTTAGTTTTTGAAGGAGTAAGACCTTTTCTATTTTGGTGTTACTCCTTCAAATTATTTAATTCTGAAAAAGCTTGTCCTTTGTTTCTTTGTAGCTTTTCACCTGGTCCTCATGTTTTCCGTTTTTTTCAAGCTCATCTATTAAGCTCTCTATAAACTCAAGTTTCTCTTGTTTGCTGTCATCAAATGACACTCTTTCTGCTTCCACCTGCACAGTATTCACTCCAGCCTTTTCAAAGAGTACAATTCCATAAGGATGGTTTTTATAGTCCTGTGCGTAATAAACTGTTTTAATGCCTGCCTGTATAATCGCTTTACAGCATTGAAGGCATGGAAAATGGGTTACATATATTTCTGCATCACTTGTAGGAACCCCAAATTTCGCACACTGCAAGATCGCATTCATCTCCGCATGAATGGTTCTGACACAATGGTTATCAATCACATAACAGCCATCGTCAATACAATGTTCACCGCCGGCAATGGATCCATTATAGCCGCCTGCAATGATTCTCTTATCCCTTACAATGGTTGCCCCGACCGCAAGTCTTGTACATGTGCTCCGCAAAGCAAGCAAATGGCTTTGTGCCATAAAATATTGATTCCAGGAAATCCGATCCATCTTGTCCATCTCTCCCCTTCGGCTTTTTCAGGCTTGATTGCCCTGAACCCAACATATCTGATTTAGATTTTTCTCTCAATAAGTGTAAGCCCCAAACTCATGAAGGTCAATGGAATGAAATCATTTTACCATTAAATGTTCTCTGAGCTTTTCAAATGTTTTGTCCCCTATCCCTGAAATTAATTTCAAATCCTCAATATCCTTAAAAGATCCATTTGTCTCACGGTATTCAATTATGGCAGCAGCTTTAGATGGGCCGATTCCCGGCAATGTCTGCAATTCCGCTTCAGTTGCTTGATTTAGATTTACCTTCCCTTCATCTTTCTGTCCCATCGCCTCAACAATACCAGCACCCACTGGAACCTCGGAGAGCTCTTCGCCCTTTTCCGGAACATAAACGACCATTTCATCCGTTACATTAAGGGCAAAGTTGATTTTAGCGCTATCTGCCTTATCCGTCAGCCCGCCTGCTTTTTTAATAAGATCTACTACCCGGTCTCCTTCTGCCGCTTCGTATACACCCGGTTTATGAACAGCCCCTTTGATATCCGCCTTTATTGACTGTGACAACCGATCTGTCTGCATCTTGCCTTCTTTTTCAATTTCTTTATCATCAACTTCTTTAGTTGAAACTGCCTGTTCGATCTCAGGAATAACTTCTGTCTCTTGAACAGGCAGTAAAAAGTAATAGAGGAGGGCAGCCAATGTAATGGCGGCTCCTGCAATGTAAACTTTATTTGTTTTTATCCATTCTGCCATTGAAGATCTATCCTTTCTTTTTGGAATAATTGTTTTTTTTATACATATCGTTTTATGAGAGAGCCTGCTTTTGAAGGAGGGATGAAGCAATGCAAATCGGGATCATTGGTACAGGTAATATGGGGAGGATACTGACCGAGGCTTTCCTCGATGGAGGTGCCGTTTCCCCATCCTCCATGACAATTACCAATAGGACAATGGCAAAAGCAATGGAAATAAAGGAAACGCATCAAGATATTACAGTTGTCAATAATGCAAGAGAGGCTGCACAGCGTTCTTCGCTTATCTTTATTTGCGTAAAGCCTCATGATGTGTATAATGTCGTTCAGGATATTTTGCCGTTCCTGTCAAGAGATAATTGTGTAGTATCAATAACTAGCCCTATTAGTGTAAAACAGCTTGAATCCATTCTGCCTTGTTCAGCAGCGAGAGCGATTCCGAGCATCACAAATCGAGCATTATCTGGGGTGTCGCTATTATCATTCGGGGAACAATGCAGTGAGCAATGGGAACGGGAACTCAATAATCTTTTTGAAAGCATATCGACACCTGTCTTTATCGAGGAAAACATTACCCGGGTGTCTTCTGATATTGTCAGCTGTGGACCTGCCTTTTTCAGCTATTTGACACAGCGCTTCATCAATGCGGCAGTTGCCGAAACGAAAATTGATCAGGAAACAGCTACAAAGCTTGCAGGAGAGATGCTGATCGGGCTTGGGGAATTATTGAAAAAGGGTTTCTATACGCTTCCGACATTGCAGGAGAAGGTATGTGTCAAAGGTGGAATTACAGGAGAGGGAATTAAAGTTCTTGAAAGCGAAGTCGGCAAAATGTTTGAGCACTTATTCCAGGCAACACATTCAAAATTTGATGAAGATCTTGTTGAGGTAAAAAAACAATATACTCTCCATTAGTTATTCGCTATTAACGGGAGTAATCCTTCTTTTTTTTGAAAAATAGCCGGATTGCTTTAAGCGAGTCCGGCTGTTTTATATTTCATTAACTATTAATAACCTTTTTCTTTGCAATAAAAATGATTCGTTCAGCCTGACTGCCTGGAGCGCCATCTTCAAAATCAGCTGAAATGTCAAGCAGCTCAAAGCCGCACTCTCCAAGCCAGCTTTCATACTGATCAACAGGATAGGTGCGCTGGAAGTGAAGTTCGTCATAGCGATCATATTTTCCAGTCTCCTCATCCAGGACAAAAAATGAAAGGTCATGCTCCACAGAGTTGGGGAATTCCCCCTGGTAACTATACCAAATATAGGAAATATCCTCGTCATTTTCAGCAAAGGTCTGGTTCATAAATATCTGCATGATTTTATAAATGGAATGGACATCGAATATAAAAAGGCCATCATCTTTTAAATGACTGCTGACGCGCAAGAAGGTGTCTTTCACATCAGACTCCCTCTCCAGATAATTTAAAGAATCACAAAAGATGCCAATAATATCAAATTCACTAAAACCTTCAAGTTCAGCCATGTTCTGCTGGTAAAAAGGGATTTGCAGACCGTTTTGTTCCGCCTTTGTCTGAGCCACAGCCAGCATATCCTCTGATAAGTCAACACCAGTAACTTCATAGCCCTGTTTACTGAGCCTGACTGAAAGCTGTCCGGTGCCGCATGCAAGGTCCAGCAGTTTTTTTCCGGGAACATTAAATTCTGCATGCTTTTCATTGACCAGCTTAATCCAGCTGTCATAAGGGACATCTTCCATCAGCCTGTCATAGAGATAAGCGAATTTTCCGTAGCTCATTGGTTAAGCAAGCCTTGAACATTCTCGACCGGAGCGTCGCCCCAAAGTCTTTCAAGATTATAGTAGCTTCTTTCATCCTTATGGAAAATATGAGCAACTACATATCCCATATCAACAAGAATCCACCTTGCTTCATCAAACCCTTCCATTCTTTTAACTGTATATCCATGTTCTTCAGACTTTTCTTTCATTTCCCTAGCAATGGCCTGAACTTGCTTATCAGAGTTGCCGTGGCAAATAACGAAATAGTCAGAGATCAGGGAAATGCCTTTCATATTAAGGACAGTAATATCTTCTGCCCGTTTATCATCCGCAGCTTTTACTGCCGTCATCAGCAATGTATTTTCATTCATTTAATCAATCCCCCTTATTCATTACAAGATCATTATAAGTTTGGAAGGAAGCCGGAAAAACCGGCTGCCCTTTTTTCATTAAAAACATGATGGTATTTTGGACAGATTTTATTAAAGCTATGTCCAGGCTTGTCTGCACCAGATCACGAACTTCATCAACCCCCGGAAAATGCCTTCCAGGTTCAATATAATCCGCAAGATATATTATCTTTTCAAGAAGAGTCATTCCAGGCCTGCCGGAAGTATGGTATCTTATAGCATCAAGAACCTCTATGTCATTGATTCCCGCTTCTTTTTCAGTCAGAAAAGCACCGACAGGAGCATGCCAAAGTTCACTATTGTAATCAAGAAGGTCTCCTGGCATTCCTTCCCTGATGATAATTTCCTTCATTTCTTCCTTAGGACGGAATTTAGCATAGTCATGAAAGATTGCGGCAAGTTCCGCTTTCTTTTTATCTGCACCATATTTGTCTGCGAGCTTAATCGCCGTTTCCATCACTCCCACCGTATGAAGGTAGCGATGTTCAGTCAGCTGCTTCTTTACAATAGCAAGGGCCTCGTCACGATTCATATAATTGATTCTCCTTTATATAATTCCTTACAGCATCAGGAACCAGATAGCGTATAGTTCTGCCTTCCTTTACTCGGCATCTGATCATACTGGACGATATCCCCATTTCCGGGACGTCAGCATAAAGAATCGGATACGGAGTCTGCAAATTGTAGAATGGCCGCTTCACTCCTATAAAGGTAATCAATTCAAGAAGTTTATCAATTTTGTGCCACTTGGGCAAATACTCAACCATGTCAGCTCCGATAATAAAATAAAATTGCTTTTGAGGATAGTTTTCCTTCAAAATCCTGATCGTATCGTAGGTAAATGAAGGTCCTTCCCGCTCCAGCTCAATCAATTCCAATTTAAAGCCTGGATGATTCTTCAATGCAAGCTTCAGCATATCTGCACGATCACTGCTGCTTACATGATCAGATCTTTTCTTATGGGGAGGTTCATGGTTCGGCATAAACCACACTTCATCCAAACCATTCGAAGACATTACCTCATTCGCGATAATGAGATGGCCTATATGCGGCGGATTAAAGGTTCCTCCAAGTATGCCTACTTTTTCCAATTATAACCCTCCCATACCTTCATGTTTTTGCGATAGCGAAGACTACGGCAAGTCGATTTGTTTGTTTTCTTTTGATTCTTTATATAAAACAATAATATTCCCGATTATTTGAACAACCTCAGCCTTTGTCCCTTTTGACAGTTGCTGTGCCACTGTATCCCTATCTTCTTCACAGTTTTGCAGCACTGTAACCTTTAATAACTCACGGGCTTCCAGTGCTTCTCCAACCTGTTTTATCATATTATCATTTACCCCGCCCTTGCCGACTTGAAAAATCGGGTTTAAATGATGGGCTTTTGATCGTAAAAAACGTTTTTGCTTTCCTGTTAGCATGATAATCCTCCCAGCTGATTTAAAACTTTATGTCTCATTCTTTCGATGTCGGGTACAATGCCAGTCCACTTTTCAAAAGCCAGTGCTCCCTGATATACAAACATATCAATACCATTCTGGATTCCCGCACCCTTGGAATGGGCTTCCTTTAGCAGCTTTGTTTCAAGCGGGTTGTATATGATATCGCTGACAAAGGATCCCGGCTTAAGCTTATGCAGGGAAAGCGGGCTTTGGTCAGTTTCCGGATGCATCCCTATTGATGTAGTCTGAACTATAATATCGTATGTCTCCAGGTTTCCCTCTGCTTCCTGCCTGTTCAGCACCCGTGCAGGAACCCGGAATGGGCAATCATTTATAATTTGTTCCGCTCTTCGTGGAGTCCGATTGCAAATATCCAGAAGTTCAGTCCCTTCTTTTGCAATTGTAAAATAGATGGCTCTCGCAGCACCGCCTGCCCCCACTATCAGCATCTTTTTGTCGTTAAGCGAATGCTTATGATTCAGCAGGCCTTTTAGATAGCCGCTCCCATCTGTATTATAGCCTTTTAGCCTTCCATCCTGATTGACGACTGTATTGACCGCTCCAATGGACTCTGCCAGAGGATCAAGTTCATCTAAAAGAGGGATGATAGCTTCCTTGTGGGGTACTGTAACATTAAATCCCTCAATGCCTATTGCCCTGAAACCCTTAATAGCGTCCGGCAGATTTTCTTTTGTTATATGGAATAGCTGATAATGAGCATCAATGCTGTATGCTTTAAACAAATCATTGTGCATGGCGGGTGACATCGAATGGGAAATTGGATCCCCAATCACTCCAAACAGCTTTTTCACATTCCTCTCCCCTTTTGAAAAGCGTAGGCAGTTGCATAGTTCACAGCCTAAATTAAGGACTTCCTTATCATGGCATGGACTCCTTTTGGAACATAAGCAGCTACTTTGGCCCCGCCTTCGTTTACCGTAATCCAGCCAAGGCCTGAAAATACTATATCTGTTTTCGGCTCTTTGATTGTGAATTCATGCTTCACAAGCTCCGGAAAGGTTTCCATCTGTTCTTTTCTTGGAGGTGTCAGCAGCTCTCCCGCATGATTCTGATATAACTCATCGGCCTTTTCTGTTTTCGTGCGATGGATATTTAACTCATTTGAGAAATGGCATACAAATGAACGTCGGCCCCCGGCAATATAATCAAATCTTGCAAGTCCTCCAAAGAATAGAGTCTGCTCATCATTCAGCTGATAAACCTTAGGCTTTATTTCCTTTTTAGGTGTAATAACCTTTAAATCCCTCTTATCCACATAATGGGCCATTTGATGATGGTTTATTATACCTGGAGTATCTACTAAAGCTTTCCCATCTGATAAAGGAATTTCAATAATGTCGAGAGTAGTGCCCGGGAAATGGGAAGTGGTGATGACATCACCCTCACCGGTCACTTCCTTCAAGATGCGATTAATGAAAGTGGACTTACCTACATTTGTACACCCTACTACATACACATCTTTTCCTTTTCGATACTGATCAATAGCTGCAGCAACCTCGTTGATGGAGTGTCCTTTCGCAGCGCTTGTCAAAAAAACTTCTTCCGGTTTCAATCCCAGCTGTTTCGACTCCTGCTTCATCCAGTTAATCAGCTTGTTTTTTTTCACAGACTTTGGAAGCAGGTCAACTTTGTTTCCGACAAGCAGAATTTTATTGGTGCCAACGAACCTGTGCAGACCGGGAAGCCAGCTCCCGTTAAAATCAAAGATGTCTACAATCTTCACGATAAGCGCATCACTTTGTCCGATTTCATTGAGGATCTTCAGAAAATCATCATCAGTCAAGCTTACATCCTGCACTTCATTATAATGTTTCAGCCTAAAACAGCGCTGGCAAATAATCGTTTCCTTTTGCAGAGCTGATTGAGGAGCATAGCCTAACTCCTCAGGATTTTCTGTTTGAACTTTAACTCCGCAGCCTATGCAGACATATTGCTCTTCACTCACTTTTTAATCCTCCCACTGAATCATTCCCTTTTTTCTGAACCAATTTAAAATCCGTCTTTCCACCAGACGGTTAAATTTCGTAACAAATCCGTCAGTTTGAGCGACAGGCACGACCAAAATTGTATGGAATCCGCTTCTGTTTCCTCCCAGCACATCCGTAAGCAATTGATCACCAATCACAACTGTTTCTTCTTTTTTCAGCCCCATTTCGGATAGAGCTCTTCGAAACGCCCTGCCCATTGGCTTTCTAGCCTGATAGATAAATGGAATATCAAGGGGGTGAGAAAATGCCTTAACCCGATTTTCATTATTATTTGACACAATGGTGACCTTGATATTGCTTTGCTTCATTTCTTCAAACCAGCTAATCAGCTTTGGAGTTGCATTTGGCCTATCCCATTCGACTAGAGTATTATCAAGGTCCGTGATAATTCCTTTAACTCCCTTTTCCTTTAGACTGTGGGGAGTTATTTCAAAGATACTTTTTACATGCTGATCAGGCAAAAAATGCTTTAACACTATATTTACACCTCAGTCATTTATTCGTATTGTCCAACAATATTGTTTCTCCGCCCTCTAATAGCTTCGGGGCTTTATTAACAATTTGCTTTAAGACCGTTTTAAAAATAGGAAAACACCGTTTTCATCATACCCAATTTCATCTGCTCTTTCAAAATAAATACCGGAGCATACAATCCGGCTGTTCTATTTTATACGATTCCACAAAATGGCGAAAGACACTCAAAACTCAGTAAAATTCCATGGAATAAACGTTATTTATGCATAAAATAAAAATTTTTCGACAAAAATCAACCGCTCTCCAAGCCTGTGGATAACTTTATACACATAATCCAATATGATTTTTATACTTTTTCCCTTTTTATAAACAAAATAATCACAGGTTATCCACGGTTCCCTGTGGATAAGAGAACAGTTGTTCTAATCGTTTAATTTTGCTAGAGTAGGGGTACAACATAAAATCTTACATTATATGTATAAAATAATTCTTCTAGAACTGAAATATCGAGTACCTGGAGGTGGGACAGGAATGCGTAAACTGTCAGATGAATTACTAATCGAATCATACTATAAAGCGAAGGAACTGCAGCTTAGCAAAGACTTCATCCGTTTAATCGAAACAGAAATCCACCGTCGCTCACTATCAAACAGAATAAAAGTTACTTCTTAAAAATGGACAAGCCCTTAAATAGGGCTTTTTTTATTATCCTTATTCCAAATGACTGAAGCAAATGGTCCACCTATTCACATAAGCGTCCCAATCCGCTCCCCTACTTTAATGTGAGCAGGAGTCTTAATTGACTTATCAAGTTCAAACTTCCCTTTCTCAAACAGGAGAATGACAGTAGAGCCAAACGTAAAATAGGCCATTTCCTTTCCTTTTTCAAGCTGATCTCCTTCATGAGTGAGTTCAATGGAATTTACAAACATAGCGCCAACCTTCACAATCGCGATTGCTGCATATCCATGTCTCACTTCAGTTATGCTCCGATAATTTTTGGAAAGAGTATCTTTTCCATATTTTAATCCCCATTTGTTAACCGGAAAAGACTTTAATCCAAGAACCCATTGATCTGCTACCTTTCCAGTGACCGGGCTGTGTATCCTATGATAGTGGCTCGGACTTAAATAAAAGATCAAATAAGTGCCGCCTGAATATTTTCCTGCTTTATTTTCACCAAGCATCTCAGAGATGGAATAGCTTTTTCCTTTTACTGTAATAATACGGTCCTCTCGGATGCTCCCAATATCTTCGATTACAGCATCTACAGGACTGACTGCCGAATCAGGACCCGCATCCGTTACTCTTGCACCTACTTTTAGCCTTCTAATGAAAAACTCATGAAGAGTTGGATATTCATGCAGTTTCTTTTCCATTTCATTCTCTTTTATTTTATAAACCCTTGAAAATGACGGAATGACCAGCCTGCTTAAATTTGATTGTGCAAATTTCTTCAGTATCCCGGATGTCCATCTTCCATTTGTCAATTCAATCAGCAGGCGATATACAGGTTTTAACAAAGGACATGCCCCCTAAATAAAGTGAAACTTCAATCAGTGGTGACTTTTTACCACTGATTGTTAGTTGAGGCCCACAGGAGGTGGGTCACAAAGACGTAGCCACAGGACGTGGCGTTCTTAGTCTTTGTTCTTCAATCGGGCCTCTACGGGCAGTTTGACACCCGCTTTCCCTTTGACACCTCTAAATTCTTAAGTGGGTGTCTTACTGCCCGTTAGACTGCGAAAAATATGTTCTTTACGAACAGGCATAAAAAGCATAGAATAAAATATTATTATATAACATATAAAACTAAGTTTGCCATAGACTTCCTCAGATTTGACTCTTTTTTTATTGGCTTTTCCTGAAATGCTGTAGATTACTTCTATTTCTATCCTTCCCGCAATTAACAGTAAACTTTAATACATAGCCCATTAGAAAAAAAACTTCTTATAGTCTGCAAGCTGTGATTCCCAGGTGCAAGGAGTGTATGGAATGTTTTTACAGGATGTTTTTGATTTAACCATTAAGAAGCTAAAGGCACAGACAGCCAATATCTTAACTCTGTCTAACCTGTTCTTAGGGTGCTTTGCCATTTTATTTTCCATTAATGACAATTTAAAATTGAGTGTGGTTCTGATTTTTATCGCAGCACTTGCTGATCGTTTTGATGGAATGGCTGCGAGAAAAATGAATATTGAATCGGATTTAGGAAAGCAGCTGGACTCAATGAGTGATATTATTTCTTTTGGTGTTGCTCCAGCATTGCTCATATATATGGGAGTCCTCTATGATTTCGGGGCACCTGGCGCCTTCTTAACATCTCTTTATATCGGATGCGGCGCTTTGCGGCTTGCCCGTTTTAATATCAGTGAAAGTAATGGTTATTTCACCGGCTTGCCAATTACAGCTGCCGGCTGTCTGGCCACTTTATGCTTCCTGGCGGCTCCGTATTGGCCTTCACCTTTATTTCTGTTCATTATGCTGACACTTTCATTCTTAATGATAAGTCCGTTCAAGCTGAAAAAAATGTAAAAAAGAGCCGTGCTCAAATAAGAGCGCGGCTTCTATTTTCTTATTCATTTTCCGTTAAAGCCAGGAACTCTTCCACATCGTCAATACATAATTGAACAGCACTTTCCCAGAATTCAGGTTTTGTTAAATCGGCATTTAAATGCTTCATGGCTAAATCTTCGACTGACATCGATGCTGTATCTTTTAATAATGCTATATATTTCTCTTCATACCCTTTCCCTTCTTTAAGGGCCTCTGCATAGATTCCCAGTGAGAACAAATATCCAAAAGTGTAAGGGAAGTTATAAAATGGCACACCTGTAATAAAGAAATGGAGCTTTGAAGCCCAGAATGATGGATGATATTCATCCAGCGCGTTAGCATAAGCTTCTTTTTGGGCAGCTTCCATGATTTCATTCAGACTCTCGGTGCTTACATTCCCCTGTTTTCTTTCTTCATAGAATCTTGTTTCAAACAGGAATCGTGCATGGATATTCATTAGCAATGTAACAGACCTCTGAACTTTATCTTCTAAAAGCGCCAATTTTTCTTCTTCTGACCCTGCATTTTTCACTGCTGCATCAGCGACGATCATTTCTGCAAAAGTAGAAGCTGTCTCTGCAACATTCATGGCATAGTTCCGATTCAGCAAATGAAGGTCCCTCATTGCGTAAGTATGAAAGCCATGTCCAAGTTCATGTGCCAAGGTAGAGACATTGGATGGTGTCCCGGAGTATGTCATAAAGATCCTTGACTGGCTGCTTTCTGGGAAATAAGTATGGAAACCGCCAGGCGCCTTTCCTGGACGATCCTCTGCTTCGATCCATTTTTCTTCAAATGCTTTTTTAGAAAAAGCCGTCATTTCTTCTCCAAAATGGGCAAACTGCTCCAGTATAAATTCTGCACCCTGCTGATAGGATAATTTCATTTCTGACTTGGAAAGCGGGGCATCCAGGTCATACCAGCTTAACTTTTCTAAGCCTAAAAGCTGGGCTTTTCTCTCCAAATATTTAACCAGAGGTGCTTTATTATTAGAAATTACTTCCCACATCGTATCCAATGTTTCTTTTTTCATTCTGTTCAAATCCAGAGGCTCTTTGAGGAAGTCGTTCCATCCTCTTACTTTATATACATTTAATCTGAACCCACCTAAATGATTTAAAGTTTTAGATAAATAGTCAGACTGTCTATTCCACGCTTTTTCCCAATTATCAAAAACTTCCTTGCGCAATTCTCTGTCAGGACTTGAAAATTTATTCGCAGCCTGGCCGACCGAAAGCGTTTTGGTCTCACCGTTTTCAGTGTATGGAATATTTATGTTTCCTACTATTACATCATACATCTGGCCCCATCCGTGGTAGCCATCAACAGCAAGAGCGTTAATGACGGTTTCTTCCTCCTGCGATAGTTTTTCTGCTGCTTTTTCGCGGCGTTCATTAAGTACAAATGACAGTTCAACTAAACTCTTATCAGTTATTATTTGATCCCAAACGCTTTGTTTTAAACTTGCAAGCTTCTGATCAAATGCCGTTAAAGCGTTCTGAAAAGCTGCACTTAGTTCAGTTGTTGCCCCTCTGAGGTCTTTCGCTTTCTTATCTTCAGTATTTTGAGCCTGAAGACAGCTGACAAACGCACCAGCCTGGCGCACTTTTTTTGCTGTCTGCTGGAATAACTCAATGATTTCACTTATTTCTGCAGCATCTGCAGCCGAGTTAGAAAGCTGCCAGTTATGTATTTGATTAAAAAAAGAATTAATATGCTCTCTTGTTTCCTGTAAATGCTGATCAAATTCGACTGAGCCGCTTCCATCCTTAAAAAAGACATCCAAATCCCACATGGTCGAATAGGCTGTTGCAGTCATAAAATCCCCCCTTGAAAATTTCGGCTTCAGAAATATTATACTGTGATTTTTCTGAAATTTCCATCAAAATAATTCATAAAACAGAAGCCCACACCCTTGGTATGAGCCAACTCCTAATAATGCTACCTGAAATAGCCGCTGCCATAGAATGCAAATCCTCCAAAAACAAGCAGCAGGATCAACGCTTAGGCTTTTACACTAAATTTCGAGTTAAAAATACCGCAGAATCCGGATTTTCTTAGCACCGCTATTTGAATGATTCATAGAATATTACTAGGAGGAATATATGGGAGGAGTGTTAGATGAAGATTATCTCAATCTGCAAGAAATGCAAAGGCACAGGCAGCATTACAGCTTATAAATTCATAAAGAAAACATGCCCAGCATGCAAGGGAACCGGCAAAGTGACGAAACACCTTTCCGATTTCAAAAAAGAGGAACGGCATGAATCATTCATGCTCCGCTAAGAATAGGATTTCCCTGACCCTTTCCACAGGCAAGGGTTTTTTATTTTCCCGAGAAATACTATATAATGACAACGATAATAAAGATTCGACCATGTGAATTGGAGTGAAATGAATGAAACATTGCAGAATCATTTTTGCAGTTATCCTGGCCATACTTGCAGGAGGCTGTTCTGCAGAGGAGCAAAAAAGCCAAAAACCTGCTGAAAAACCTACAAGCAACACTTCAGAGGAAACTGCTTATGAGATTAAAAAAGCCTCCCCGCAGCAAATCGATCATATACAAGGGATAGGATATCCGGGAAATGATACCGGAATTTACCTTTCAACCAGCGATGGCATAAAGGTTTTCAAAGAAGGAATTTGGCATGAGAGTACTTCTCTTAACCATGACTTTATGGGTTTTCAGGCAGTCAAGGATGGATTTATTGTCAGCGGCCACCCTGATAAGAACTCCGTCATTAAAGACCCGCTGGGCATAGTGAAAAGCACTGATAAAGGAGCCTCTTATAAAAATCTGGCATTTGGCGGAACAAGTTCCTTCCCTTTTTTAGCTGCTGGCTATGATACAAATATGATCTATATGATCAATCAGGAAAAAAATGACGAGCTTGAAGCGGGTGTCTATCGGTCCCAAGACGATGGCCAAACATGGGAACCAGTCAGTTTAAAAGGACTTGAAGCCGACACACTTGGGATGATCGCAGCACATCCTGATCATCCGGAAATTATGGCCATGTCCACAAGAAGCGGCATCTTTTTCTCTCAGGATGAAGGAAAAACTGTGAAATTAGTATCTGAGCCAATCATGGCTACTGCCCTTACCTTCACGGACAACAGCCTGTACTACGCTTATGCAGATCAAGAGAAGGTTCAGATGAACAAAATCGATCTAAAAACGCTGGAAACCTCACAGGTTAAGATACCTTTTCTCAGCTATGACAACCCAATTACATACATTGCTGCAGATAATAAATCTAACGGAAGACTTGTTTTTACAACCTATCTCAAAGATTTATATGAATCTGAAGACAGCGGTGATAACTGGAAGCTTTTATTAAAAAATGGCAGAATTGAATAACTAAAAGGGACAGGCGCACTGTCCCTTAGTTATTTTTCCTTTTTTCTTTTTCCGCCCGATAAAACTCATGGAACATTTTCATTAATGCCCGCTTTTCAATACGGGAAACGTAACTTCTTGAGATGCCGAGTTCTTTGGCAATTTCTCTTTGTGTTTTTTCTTTTTGCAAGTCAAGCCCAAACCTGCCGACAATGACTTCTTTTTCTCTGTCATCCAATACATCAATATATTCCTTCACTTTTTCCAGCTCCATATTTAGCTGAATCGTATTAATAACATCCTCAGATTCCGACTTTAGAACGTCAATAAGCGATATTTCATTTCCCTCTTTGTCCTGTCCAATGGGGTCGTGAAGCGATACATCTTTCTTAGTCTTTTTCAGGGCCCTCAAGTGCATGAGTATTTCATTTTCAATGCATCGTGCTGCATAGGTGGCCAATTTAGTACCTTTTCCTTCTGAAAAGCTCTCAATGGCCTTTATCAGACCGATTGTGCCTATTGATATCAGATCCTCAGAATCTTCACCTGTATTTTCGAATTTTTTAACAATATGGGCAACCAGCCTGAGGTTATGTTCAATCAGCATATTACGGGCATGAGCATCTCCAGCAGCCATTAATCGCAGGTATTTTTTTTCATCTGCAGGTGACAGCGGTTGAGGAAATGCATTATTTTTGACGTACGAGACAAGAAATACTATTTCCTTAACCAAAAACCCGAGTGCAGTTAAAATTCCTGACATCATTCCACCCCCGCTTCAAAAGCCTATAACTAATTCCTATGTAGAGATGGAGTTGTTTTTGTCTGTCCAATGCATTTTAATTTGGAGAAAAAATAAAACAATTGCGGCAAAACTATTATTGCAAAATCCTTTGCCTATTTTTTCCTTTCTGTAAAAAAAATAGGCTGAGTGCATGTACAATGTCCTACCATGATACATATTGATATATTACAAAAGCTTGGAAAAACCTCTTAAAACTCTTAGGAGGTGAAAAAGGTTGGGTTATTTCATTGGCAGGAACTCAGCCCGAAACAAACGAAACAGCAAATAAAAATAATGAACAATCAGCTGCAGGCAGCGAGACTGCCAATAGCAAACAGGAAACAAAAGATACAAGTTCAAAAAACGATGATAAAGCGAAGACTGGCAGCAGGGTCGAATACTTTAAAGATTATTAGACTCCGATACAGGAAGAATCATGGACCGATGAATTTTCATTTTTCGGATCACCCCGTATTATTATGACGCCAGTGACAGAAGAAAGAAGATGAGAAAGTGCAGAAAAAGAACTTAAGCAGAAAAACGTTAAAACAAGCAGAATGAAAGGAGGATAAAATATGGAAATATTTATGTTTCTCTACTTCTCGTTAATTGGAACATTATTTTTTCACTTCTTTCTTAAACCTCCTTATTACCAAGAATCACGGAAGGAGCTTTTTGATCTTAATGCACCCCGCCGGGAACTTCTCACAAAAAGCGAGGCGGCAAAAGTAAATGGATAGCATGCAGGCTATATGGATGGCAATTATATTTTCACTGACAATCATATTCATGTTATGGAGGCCAAATGGAATAAATGAAACGGTCCCAACTACCATTGGCGCTAGTATAACTTTGCTGGCTGGGATTGTACCCTTTACAGACATTCTGGATATTTTTGATATAGTAAGCGGCGCCTCATTAACCATTATCTCAACTATCATGATGTCCATTGTATTAGAGAGTATTGGTTTTTTCAGATGGATAGCACTAAATATAGTAAGCCGTTCAAAAGGTTCAGGACTGAGATTATATATATATATAAATTTATTATGTTTTTTCATGACAATGTTCTTTAATAATGACGGAAGTATCCTTATTACAACCCCTATAATTATTCATGTCGTTTCTCTCCTGAAATTCACAGCCCATCAAAAATTCCCTTATTTAATCTCTGGTGCACTGATAGCAACTGCTGCAAGTGCTCCAATTGCAGTAAGCAATATTTCAAACTTAATCGCCTTAAAAATTGTCGGGCTAAGCCTAAATGATTATATAGAAATGATGTTTGTACCTTCTATGATTGGCATTTTTATTATGGGGTTATTGCTTCTTCTATACTTTAGGAGAGATTTGCCAAAAGAAATATTGAAAACACCTTTAAAATTGGACAAATCATCTTCTAATTTCTCATATAGCCACCCTCTAGATCAGCCGGATAGGCATAAATCCATTGATTGGTGGATGTTTAAAGTTTGTTTATTCATAGTCATCCTTACCAGAGTTTGCTTTTTTGCCCTTTCCTCCTTTGGAATCCCGCTTGAATGGATTGGATTAACAGGTGCATTTCTCCTAATAGTGATTAGATGGAAAAGAAACGGAATTGGTGTAAAAGACATTATATTAAAAACTCCATGGCACATCTTATTGTTTGCTTTTAATATGTATGTTCTAGTATATGGTCTAAAGAATGTAGGGATAAACGACTTTCTTGTTACGAATTTAACAGGTTATATACAGGATGATCCGCTATACGCAAGTTTTATTATGGGTACCATTCTTACAGTCTTCTCCAACCTTTTCAATAATCTTCCTGCTGTTATGATCGGAACCCTAGCTATTACCGAAATGGGATTGGAAGGTTACATGCTGCAAATTGCTTATCTTGCAAATGTAATGGGAAGTGATATAGGAGCTCTGTTAACACCAGCTGGCACTTTAGCCACATTAATCTGGTTCCATATCCTAAAAACCCACTCTATAAGAATTACATGGGGCCAATATTTAAAAGTTACATTCATCATTATACCGATTGCTTTATTTGTCAGTCTGCTGAGCCTTTATTTATGGATCACCTGGCTATTTGTATAGGAAGGAGGAGTTTTCTTGAAAAATACATTTAAAAAACTAATGGGAGAGAACATAAAATTAAAGTTAACTGGAAAAAAAGTTTTAACGGGGTTACTGATTGACATTGGAAGCGATATACTTGTACTGTTCGATGGAAAAGATTATTTATATATTCCGGCTGTTCATATTCAGGATATGAATGTCCTGGATTCAAGTGAAATTTCAATAAATCCGCCAGCCGATTCTCCTAATCTGGAACATCAGGATGAGCTGTCATTAAGAAAAATATTGAATTCAGCAAAAGGAATGTTCAGTGAAATATATATTACTGGCAATCAGGCTATCCATGGTTACGTAACAAGCATAATGAATAATTACTTTGTGTTTTATTCTCCTGTATATAAGACTATGCTGATATCACTAAACCATTTAAAGTGGCTCATCCCTTATACTTCAAATAAACGGCCTTATGGGCTTAATAACGAGCAGCTTCCTTTAAGTCCAACAAACATTTCATTAGCCAGATCACTTGAAGTTCAAGTTGAGAAACTGGCTGGAGAGTTAATTGTCATTAACTTAGGAGGGCACTGCCAAGTGATCGGCAAAGTGGTTAAATTAGAGAATAATTTTATTGAATTAGTTACAGCCAAACAAGAGTATATCTATTTAAACATGCACCATCTCAAAACAATACATTTTACTAATAACAAGTAATAAAAGTACAGAAGCGCCAATATTTTGAAACCTGAACACACCTTTTTGATTAGACAATCCACTGCGCTATTCGTTAAAATAAATTGACAAACTATGAAAGAGGGAAACGATTTTGAACCCGCAGCGCGTTATTCTGGCTCTTGTTTTTTTCATTGTTCTTATGGACAGCCTTGCAAAATTTATTTTCGAAGGATTTTCTTTAAAGACCTTGCTAATATTGCTCGCAACTTCGGCAATAGTCTTATTTCTATGGATTTTTCCAAATAAAAAGGACTGACTTTAGATATAAAAAAGTCAGTCCTTTTGTTTTTATTGCGAGTTATTCTATTACGCTTACCTCAGCAGAAATAATGCATCCGATAGCTCCGCAGACAACTAATCCCATTACAATCCAGAACATCTTCCACACCCCTTTAAATTTCCTTATTTTCTTTAATGTAACATGGTTTTTGCTTCAAAAAAGAAGGAGATTGTGAACATTCTGTTAATCGGGACCAAATGGGTCAGTTCCTTTTCTTGCGGAATTTCAGCGTTAAAATTAATATATGCAGAGACATGGTTCCATACCTCCTAACCGTTTCGTTAGGTGGAATCTTTCTCCACCCAGAAAATTGCCTGACGTCCTTGTAAATGGTAAATCATTTAGCAAACCACCTTTCCTGATTTTTTATCACTGAAATTAAAATGGGCGATAAATAGAGAATTGACGATCACGATTTTGATCGATAATTTTCTTAACCCTTTGTTCACGTTCAACATCTTCTGCTGATAATTGACGTTTTTTTATCGTGACTGTCAAAAATAATATATTTAATGTCATTAGATATTCCACCTCCTCTTTCATATCCCGCCTAAAGGCACAAAAAAGCCGCAAAGAGATACACTCCCAGCGGCCTGGCCATTAAGTCATAAAAAACCGCAGGGCACAATTCTCCCTGCGGCATGGATATGTAATGTCAATAAAGCAAGTCTAAGCGATCCATTCCATGTAGGTCGAATTCGTAAAAAATTTATTTAATTGTGCTTCTAATACAATTGCGTTTAACATCATTTCATTCGACCTCCTTTTTAGAATTTTTCACTTACATTGGTAATTATATCCACAATCATATAGTTTGTAAACCTTTTTTGATTTATTTTATTTTTTTTTATTTAAATGAAAAAAAACGCCCGGAAATCCGGACGTTAATTTTAATTATTTTCTCATTAGATATTCCTGGCCTTCATCCGTTTCATTCAATTTATTGCGACATCGTTTAGATAGCATAAAGTAATAAATTGAGCCAATCAGGAAAACTAATGAAGATCCTGCCATTATATATAAATCAGAAACTGTATTTGCAGTGTCAGGGATAATCAAACCAATATAAAAAAATGATCCTACCGCAAGCAGGGAAATTGCAAATCGCTTGAAATCCACCATTTTTTCAAAGATACGCTTTGCTTCATTTTTCATTTATTATCACCTTCTATGAATCTTTTTAAAGACTATAATCCTACTTTAACATACATAGCAGGTGTGAAGGTGATGTAAATAATGTAAGATAGGAATAAATAGGAAAAGACGGCTTTCTTGAAAAGCCGCCTGACACTTAACCTGTTAGTTTTGCTTAAGGGCTTCCACTATCTTCATTACCAGCGTAGCAGAATGAAGTGCTGCCTTCTCTAAAAATTGCTCGAATGAAACATCAGATTCTTTTCCTGCAATGTCAGACAGGGCACGAATGACAACGAAAGGAGTCTTAAATTGATGAGCAACTTGCGCAACCGCCGCTGCCTCCATTTCTACTGCCTGCAAGTCTGTAAATTTATCACGGATATAATCCACTCTTGCAGGATCATTCATGAAGGAATCGCCTGTTGCAATTAACCCTCTGACAACCTGGATATCCCCGATTTCCTTTGCGCATGCTTCAGCGATCTGCACCAAGCTGTGATCTGCTTCGAAGGCTGCCGGCAATTGCGGTACCTGGCCATATTCGTAGCCAAAAGCGGTAACGTCTACATCATGATGTCTAACCTCTATCGAGATTACCGTATCGCCTACATTCAGTTCGGGATTAAAGCCTCCAGCTGAACCGGTGTTAATTACATAATCCGGTTTATATCGCTCCAAAAGGATAGCAGTAGACATGGCTGCGTTTACTTTGCCTATTCCTGAACGGAGAAGCACAACTTCCGCGCCATTCATTTTCCCTGCTGTAAACTCGCAGCCGGCGATGGTTTCCTGGCTCTTGTCTTCTATTTTATCTCTAAGTAATGTAACTTCCTCTTCCATTGCTCCAATGATAGCTACTTTCATAATAAAACCTCTTTCTTATTTTTCTAAGCTAGGATTGCATTAATCAGTTATATCATGCCCAAATGCTGTATACAAACTCTATTCTACCATCACAGACTGGATGTTTACCATATTCGAATTTTCTGCACCTATCCAGTAATTTCGAAAAATACATAAGCCATCGTGCTGAATCAGATCTGAAAGTTGCCAGACTAAAAAACACCCCATAAAATAAATACTAGCGCATCAGTAAATCACCGTAATGAAAGGAAGATTATCACAATGAATTTTCAATTTGATTTAATAGAAGATAAAGTTGAGTTCTATGAGGCTCCTACTTTAAAAGAGCTTGAAAAAAAAATAAATGTACAAATTGAGCATAATAAAGCAATCCTTCTTTCTGTCAATCACGTTTCCCATCAAATGCATCTTGATGAGAATGGAAGAACTTATTACTCGGCAGTGGTGCACTTTAAGGCAAAAAAATAAGGACGCCAGGGCGTCCTTATTTTTTTATCGCAGTCTAACGGGCAGTAAGACCCCTTCTTGATTCAGAGGAATCAATGGGTGAAAGGCTGGGTTCTAACTGCCCGTAAAGGCCCGATTGGTTCAACAAACAATCAATGGGGAAAAGGCCCCCCACTGATTGAAGTTTCACTATATTGCATTTAATACTTCTACTTTAGATGGCTTCCATCCTTCTCCTTCAACCCAATCTATATAAACACGGTACTTTTCGCTTTGATCTTTGGTGGAAATTGTCCCAACAGAGCTGTTTGGCCCATTATTTCCGAGGAACCACACAGTCATATTGCCCTGATCAACTCCTGTAGCATAAGAAATGGCACTGAGCATTTCCTGCCAATCCACATGATTTTGATCGTAGACAGCTGTATGTTCTCCGGATTGAGATGTACCAACTGGTTTCCATGCTGAATTTTCAATCGTTTTTTCAACATCAGGCGCACTTCCGCCTTCTGTTACGACTTGTTCTTTTTCTTCTTCAGAGTCCTCTTCTGCTTCATTTTCTTCGGCTTCATTCTCTTCAGCCTCTTTTTCATCTTCCTCTGCATCTTTTTCTACATTGCCTTTATCTTCCTCTGCATCTTTGTTTTGATTTTCTTTGTTCTTCTCATTCTGTTTGGAATTATTTTCAGACGCTGTCTGTTCATCAGCAGTCTGTGCCTGGTCATTATTTCCCCCAAAGAATATTTTGGCAGAGACAAAGATAATCAAGATGATAACAAGTGCAATAAGGCTATTTAAAATAATGTTTGTTTTTTTTCTTTTTTCCCGTTTCCCAAAACGGGATTCCCTACTATTCCCTTTCAAGGCTTTCTCCTCCCCAATCTGTCAGGATTACAGGTAAATATATTAATTAATGGTTAGAAAATTATAAAACCAGCCGCATACAGATATGTTATTACCCAAACAGCGGCTGTCAACATTCTAACATGGAATCAGGTTATCTTAAAAGAAATAACCTATACATGAAGAAGGACTTCAACATAGCCAGCAATTAAATGGACGACGGCAGCATGATGAAAGTTACACTATACCATATTTGTTTAATTGTCTGCAGAGCCAGATGGAGGAGTTTCTGCTTTATGATTATAGTTGTAGATTTCTTTAACGATATCAGCAAAAAGCGGATTTACTCCTCCTGTGTCCTCAGTAACTTCCAGATTAACGGCGACGAGGGCATATTTTGGATCCTTATATGGAAAATAACCAGCAAACCATTTATTATGGAGCTGCTTTCCATCTGCCATAATGCCTGTTTCTCCAGTGCCTGATTTGCCTGCAACTTCGTATGGAAGGTCTTTAAACCAGCGTCCGGTCCCATCTTCATTGATTACTACTTCCCTAAGCAATCTTTGAAGGTTTATGGCAGTATAAGGGGCAATTGTTTCACCCTCCAGCTTCTGTTTCCTAAATTCTATAAGAGATGTGCTGTTTTTATATTCTACTTCTGAAGCAGCCCGTACCATTTCCTTATTGCCCCCTCTTGCTATAGTTGCCATCATATTGGCTACAGCAAGCGGGGTGGCTCTCACTTCATGCTGGCCGATCCCTGTCAGTCCTGCAAAATTGCTGTCTTTTTTTGCATCTTCAGACAGAAATACACGTCCTTCTTCTTCCTCCTGAAGCTGTTTGAAATCATTGAAATGATAAATATCCCCCTGCCAGCTTACAGGGCCTATTAATGACAGTTTTTCTGCATATTCCTCAAGGAGGTCCGGGTTAATATCTTTTAGCTCCTTAGCAATGGAAGCAAATGTATTATTGCAGCTTCTGGCAAAGCTATCAGTAAAATTCAGCATACCATGCTGGTATTTGAGATCAGGCTCCCCATTTATTTTCCGGCTGCAGTCAAATTGCCTTTGCGGATCATCCAGCCCATGATCAATCGCTGCAGCTGCCACCACAGTTTTAAATACCGATCCCATAATTTGCTGTTTAACCATATAATTAACAGTTCCTCTGCTTTCTTCACCAAAAGGATTATCTTTATCAATGGACGGACGTGATACCATTGCCAATACCGAATTAGTTTCAATATCAAGGAGAACGATACCTCCTTTTTTAATCCCATGCTGATCAGCCAATTTTTCGGCCACCATCTGCAAATCGTAGTCCAAAGTAGTTTTAATATTTACCGGATAAAAGGGGTTTGCTGGCTCAACATACTTTACATCAATGCCAAACAGCGGACCGCCTGTCCCATCCACATGATAGACGAGTTTTGATGCTCCTTCGGGAAGCAGAAACTCATCAAAGCTTTTCTCCATTCCGGTAATGCCGATCATTGTGTCAGAAGACAGATCTTTGTCAGGATACCTTTCGTTTAAGACTTTCTGATTCTGTCCGGTAATTCCAATTAGCTGAGAAGCAGGTTTCTCCGCACGGCTGTATTTCTTCTCGACAGCAAAGACACCCGGAATTTTCAATGCATTGATTTCCTCCATCTGATCGTATGACAGCTGTATAGGCTCAGGACTTCCAAAGGCAAAAGGCTCTTTTGCCTTCTCGACTGAATATCGCAAAGAATACTCCGAGGCACCAGTTATTTCAGAAATCTTCTTAATATCCCAATCCATTTTTGCAAGGAATGGAAATAGGATCAGAACAGATTTATTTTCATATGTCATAGGCTTACCGCTGCGATCCAGGAAATTTCCTCTTCCTGCATCAATAATCATTTCCTGAGACCGCTGGCGGACACTCGATTCCAATAGATTGATTTCTCTATCTGTAAAATGCTCTGTTGAAACCAGCTGCAGCTGTATCAGTCTGCCTAAAAGGAAACTAAGGACCATGAAACTAACTATAAGCCAGCCTACTGCTCTTCTTCTCCACATAAAAAACACCTCGTCAAAAGTCTTGACGAGGTTTTCTGATTTCAAACCAGCTATTCTTATTTAATGGAAACAATACGTACGTTCATTTCTCCTCCAGGAGTCTGAACAGTTACTTCGTCTCCAACTGTACGGCCAATCAGGCTTTTGGCAATTGGAGAATCATTTGAGATTTTACCTTCAAAAGGGTCCGCCTCTGCACTTCCAACGATCGTGTATGTTTCTTCGTCTCCATCTGGAAGCTCAACGAAAGTCACGGACCGGCCAAGTCCCACAATATCTCCGGCCATTTCTTCCTCTTTGATTATCTTCGCATTGCGGATCATATTTTCAAGAGTGGTAATCCGGCCCTCAACAAAAGCCTGCTCTTCTTTCGCAGAATCATATTCTGAGTTCTCGGAAAGATCTCCGAAGCTTCTTGCGATTTTTATACGTTCAACCACTTCTTTGCGTTTAACCGATTTTAAATATTCAAGTTCCTGCTCAAGTTTTTCTTTACCTGCTTGTGTCATTGGGAAAACTTTTTCTGTAGCCAAAACCTTCACTCCTTCGAATTACACATTCCTAATAGTATGTGTTCTATAAAGTATGTACTTCTTTTTATCATATTTTTAATAAAATGAACAGGAGCGCGTCCTTTGTTAAAGGGCGCGCAGATCATCTTTTTATATTGACTGACTCTGATAATTTTTTAAATGCCGGTCATGAAGCTCCGGCAAGCATCATAGCCATTCGTTAAAAGGAAAAGTCCTATAGAACATTTTCAATGTTATTGTTTCATAAAAATGACTTTTGTTCAAGAATTGTTTGAATTTTTGTGACCATTAAATCGATGGCAACATAATTATGCCCGCCTTCAGGAATAATGATATCAGCATATCTTTTGGTTGGCTCGATAAATTGATTATGCATTGGCCTTACGACATTTACATATTGTTCAATGACTGAATCCATGGTGCGTCCCCGCTCTTTTATATCCCTGAATAAGCGGCGGATGATCCGGAGGTCAGCATCCGTATCTACATATAATTTCATATCCATCAGATTACGAAGCCTCTCATCCTCAAGGATCAGAATGCCTTCTAAGATGATTACATCCTTTGGCTCTACTTCAATTACCTCTTCAGACCTTGTATGCATGGCATAATCATATACAGGCTTGTTAATCGGTTCATATCTCAGCAGGCTTTCAATATGTTCAATTAGCAGGTCGTTATCAAATGCAAGCGGATGATCATAATTCGTTTTCAATCTTTCTTCAAAAGGCAGATGAGTCTGATCCTTATAATAATAATCCTGTTCGATCATAAGGATTGAATGCCCTTTAAAGCGGTCATAGATCGCTTTCGTAACACTCGTTTTACCAGAGCCGGAACCGCCGGCCACCCCAATTACAACGGGTTTGCGTTTCATTGATTAGAGCTCCTTTCGCATCATGTTGTTAGGGTATACCGGCTTATCAAGCTTAAATTGAACAATTTGAAGCGGATGGCGTGCTGCATCCAGCTCATTACCTTTTTCATCCCATATTTTATCGATGACTTGTGTAAAGTTATCAATTTCAGGGCCGAAGAATTCAACTTCCTCTCCAGGCTGAAATTTGTTTCTCTGCTGAAGGGTAACCATCTGTGTAACAGGATTGTAATCCATTACAAGCCCGACGAAATCGATATTCGTCTTTTTGCTATGATTTCCAAACATTTGCTCTTTATACCCGGGAACCCCTTCAAAAAAGGCAGGTGCTGTTTCGCGGTTTGCACATTTATCAAGCTCTTCAAGCCATTCCTGCTTAATCTTGAAGTTATCGGGATCTGCACAATAGGCATCAATCACTTTACGGTACACGCTGACTACCGTTGCAATGTAATGAATGGATTTCATACGCCCTTCAATTTTTAAGCTGTCGATTCCCAGTTCAATCATACGGGGAATTGATTCAATCAGCTTAAGATCTTTCGGACTCATTGCAAAAGGAGCATCTCCTTCACTGTACAAAGGAACTTCATTATCGCCTTCGAGCTGATATAAGTCATAATCCCAGCGGCAGGATTGGCAGCAGCCGCCCCTGTTAGAGTCACGCGCTGTCATATGATTGCTGAGTGTGCAGCGTCCGGAGTAAGCAATACACATTGCCCCGTGGATGAAGGTTTCAATTTCAATGTTAACCTTCTCCTTCATTTCTTTGATTTCCTCCGCACTTGTTTCACGCGCAAGGACGACACGCTCCAATCCTTCTTCTTTCCAGAACTCGACTGCCTTCCAGTTGGATAGGGATTGTTGTGTGCTTAAGTGCACTTCTATCTCCGGTGCTACACGCCGGCAGGTTTCAATGATCAGCGGGTCTGCTACAATGATTCCTGCAACTCCTGCTTCTTTTAGGCCCAGCAAATACTCCTCAAGCCCCTCAATATTTTCGTTATGCGCGAATATATTGGTTGTGACATAGATCTTAGCTCCATATTTTTTGGCGAATTCAACGCCTGCTTTCATTTCTTCGAAAGTGAAGTTTCCTGCGTTCGAACGGAGGCCATATTCCTGTCCGCCGATGAACACAGCGTCTGCACCATAGTGGACGGCAATCTTCAGCTTTTCAAGGTTTCCTGCCGGAGCAAGCAATTCAGGCTTCTTTACAATAACCCTTTTGCCGTTGACAATTTCGGAAATTTTCTCTTTTACCGCTGCCATAAAGCTTCCTCCTCTTTCTTTTATTATTTGACTCAGTTCAAATATAATTTTTTCCACTTCTAAATTCTGTCCGTTGATTTCCGCTTCAGGCACTTGCTTTCCGCGGGGAGGAATGAGAGCCTCCTCGGCTTCGCCTGTGGGTCTCTCACCTTCCTCTCCTCCCGCAGGAGTCAAGTGTCCTCCGCTTCAATCAACTCAGTGCCTAAACTTTGCATGCTATCCGTAGATCATTAATCAATAGACGGTTTCTTTAAAGAAGAACCCAGTATCAAGCGGACGGTTAGCCGGCTGAATTTCTTCCATTTCAGCGAGCAGGCCGTCTTTTATGTCATCATATTGATCCGGGTCTTCGACGCATATATCAATAGCTTTTCTGTAGAGCTTAGTGACTTTAATCATATAATCCGGGCTTTTTAATACCCCGTCAATTTTAAATGAATCAATGCCTGCTTCAATCATTTCCTGCAGTTCATCTATAATGCAGATGTCATTAGGGCTCATGATATGGGTGCCATTTTCATCTTCGAAGATCGGGTATTTGTTTTCCCGTTCCTTATCGTGAAGGAACATATTTTTTTCTTGCTTGCGGTTTTCAACTTCCAAGGCTTTTCCCTGGTATACATAATAATTGCCAAGCAGGGAACGCTTTGATTGGAACATTGCTGTCATGCCATGAACCTGCACTTCAATTTCCACTTCGGCATTTTCCTTTATTTCAATGATGGCATCCATATTAATCTCTCTTGCAAGGACTGCGCGCTTAGCACCTTTTCTGCCCCAGTAATTGCATGTATACCAGTTTGTTGCAGTAGTTTCGGTATTCCAATGAAGCTTCATATCAGGGGCTGCCGAACGGGCTGCCATTAATACAGCCGGATCCCCAAAGATAATTGCATCAGCATTTATTTCTTTTAAGAAACTGATATAGTCTTCAAGCTCAGGCACTTTATCATTATGAAATATAGCATTCATCGCCACATATACTTTTTTCCCATGCTTGTGGGCAATTTCCACCGCTTTTTTCACATTTTCTCTTGTGAATTCTCCTGCAAGCCTCAGTCCATAACGCTGTTCACCTACAACAAAGGCATCAGCACCAGCCGAAGCAATCGGCTCGATATCTTCAACCTTTGTTGGTGTCACTAACAGTTCAGGTTTTTTCATTACTATCACCTCTTTTTACTAATTGCCACGCCATCCCCAACAGGCAAAATAACTGTATGGTATTCAGGATGACTCATTAACCATTTATTAAACACATCAATCTTTTTAACCAGATTCCGTATTCTTTTATTTTCTATATCAGATTCACACACAAGGCCTTTAAAAAGGACATTGTCTGTAATAATCACGCCGTCATTGGAAAGATATCGGGAATACATTTCAAAAAACCGCTGATATTGGCCCTTTGCTGCATCGATAAAAATAGCCTCATAAGGTCCGTGTTTTTTGACGTCTTCCTCTACTTCCAGTGCATCCCCCTTAATGATGAGGATTTGCTCCTTTTTACGGGCTTCTTCTATAAACTGCTCAGCAAGCTGATAACGTTCTGCATCGCGTTCAATAGTGACGATTTTCGAATCAGGAACTGCGTATGCCATTCTGAGTGCAGAATAGCCGATTGCAGTACCCACTTCCAGAATCGTTTTTGGCTTTTGGATGCGCAAAAGCTGAAGCATTGCCTCGATTCCTGCCAGTTCCATTATCGGAACATTATGTTCTTTGGCGTATTGCTCCATTTTGTTCAGCAAATGGGGTCTTTCAGGCACTATTTCCTCTATATATGCATGCAGCTTATCGTTCTTCAAGCTGGCATCACCTCAATCAGAGTAATTTTATATTATTGTCCACCTGCGGCTCCTAGGGACTCACGTGTCTCAGCCGCTTTTCTATTTAGACATGAAAAAATAGCGTTCACAGATAGGATGTGAAAATGCGCTGTGCGGCATTCCGGCTTAGATGAGCCTGTATCCATGCTTGTCCGTGATTTACGCTATCGCAAAGCTTTATAAAACACCTGATCTATTTTACCATAATTAAAAGGGGAATGCTATATCTGCACATTCCCCTTTATGCTGTTTAATTATTTGTAATATGCTGTGCTTTCTTTTGGTTATGCTCCTCAAGTGTCTTTGAGAAAAGCACTTCTCCTGTAGATGTAGCCAGGAAGTACAGGTATTCTGTTTCTGCAGGCACCAATGCTGCTTCAATCGATGAAACGCCTGCATTGGAGATTGGTCCGGGTGTCAGTCCAGGATACTTATATGTGTTGTATGGTGAGTCGATCTCCAAGTCTTTATATAGGACTCTTGATTTATGTTCACCATGTGCATACAGGACGGTTGGATCTGTCTGCAGCGGCATTCCGGTGTCAATCCGGTTATAGAAAACACTCGCAATCTGATCACGGTCCACTTTCTCGGTTGCTTCTTCTTCTATAAGCGATGCCATTGTCAATAATTTGTGCGGGGTGTATTTCCGCTTCTCCATGTCTTCATGATACTCTTTAACAACTGATGATGTTTTATCAAGCATAACTTTGACAATTTCTTCTATTGTCGGATCTTCTTTGTAAAAAGGATAAGTTGCAGGGAATAGATATCCTTCTAAAGGATATTTAATATTTTCTGCCAGGATTTCTTTAGTCAGCAATTCAGGATACTCTGCCATTAAAGACTCAATAAAAGCTTTATCATTAAGCTTTTTCAAAACGTCTTCGGGTTTTTTATCAGTCTTTTCGGCAATAATCCCCGCAATTTGCTCAAGCTGTTTTCCCTCTGGAATAGTGATCTTAAAAGCCATTTCTTCCATTACCTTTCCTGTTTTCAGGCTATCCAGGATTTCCTTCATGTTCATGGAAGGCTTCAATTCATATTCTCCTGCCATGAATCCAGCTTCATTTTTAAATTTCACATAATATTTAAAAACACGCCCATCCTTAATAATTCCATTTTCTTCGAGAATATTGCCGATTCCTGTGACAGATGAACCGATTGGTATCTCTACTTGCTTTGGCTTATCATTGTCGGGATCAACAGGCTTTAAAGCTGAATTAATATAAAAATATCCGCCGCCGATTACTGCAGCAGCTGAGATTAATAATATGATTGCAACTATCAGTACAATTTTACGGACTACTTTCGCTTCGCCTTGGCGCTCAATCATTTTCTCGCGGATTATTTCTTTTTTCCCTTTTTTATCGTCTGCCGACATCACATATCCCCTCCGTTCCAAAGACGTTGGCTTCTTTTGCAAAAGACGGGCTAAAACATTATATCATCCAGTAAATTAACCAGTATGCTTGCTCGCCAACAGGACTAAGAAAAACTTAGTATAATCTTTTGGTTTCCTGATACATCTCGGCTTATTATACTATATTTTCTTTTTGAAGTCGCAGGATATTACAAAAACCAATAAGATTCGCCACTAATTCCCACGTTTTTACATTTGTTTTTATAATTTTGTGTTTATTTTTATCGAAGTACCAGCTTTGACTTCTGTCAGAAATTCCGAGAAAAATAAAAAACTGGCCCGGGGGCCAGCTTTATTAATCTTCTTGCTCATCAAGGAATGTGTTCAGCATTTCTTCAATTAAATCCCATTCCTCTTCTGTTTCGATTGGCTGCAGTTCGCCATCCTTGCTGTCTTCGCTAGGGCTGAAAGCTGATGCGTGAATTTCAATTTCCTCATCATCATTTTCATCCGCCCCTACTGGGTAGTAAAGAACATATGACTTGCCGAATTCTTCGGAATCAAATGTGAACAATACCTCGCAAAGCTGCTCATTGCCTTCCTCGTCAATTACTGTAATGTTGTTGTCTCCATGGTTCATTTCTGTTCACCTCATTAAATTTGGCTATTTAAAAAGCCTTGTAAAATCATGACGGCTGCCATTTTATCAATGACCTTTTTCCGTTTCTTGCGGCTGACATCCGCTTCAAGCAAAACTCTTTCAGCTGCCATTGTAGAGAGACGCTCGTCCCATAATACGACTGGAAGACCAAATAGCTTTTCCAGCTCTGAGGCATAGAATTGGCTTGCTTCACCGCGGGGGCCAATGGTTCCATTCATATTTTTTGGCAAGCCGACAACAATTTTACTGACTTCATGCTCTTTTATTATTTCACTAATTCTTTCAAAACCAAACTCTTTTTCTTCCTCGCTGATTTTGATGGTTTCCAAGCCCTGCGCTGTCCATCCAAGCGCATCGCTTAGAGCGACGCCGACTGTCTTAGAGCCGACATCCAGTCCCATAGTCCGCATGTTTACCCCTCACGCTGCTGTTTTAAGTATGATTTAACCAATTCTTCAATGATCTCATCCCGTTCAAGCTTACGGATGATATTGCGTGCATCCTTATGGCGGGGAATGTAAGCCGGGTCCCCGGACAACAGATAACCGACAATTTGGTTAATAGGGTTATACCCTTTGTCCTGGAGGGCTCCATAAACTTGAAAAAGAACTTCATTCACATCTTGTTCGATTGGTTCTTCAGGAAAATTGAACCTCATTGTTTTATCAAATGAGCTCATATCTTACACCTCGCTTTTTTGTATGAAGGATTAGGATAGCTTAGATCTGCCTATTGGATATCCTGTAAACAGCCAGCTTGTCCATTCTTCATAACGGTTTGGCCTGCCGCCTGAATAAAAAGAGCGATCAATCAATGATCTTGTTCCTGACAGGAAAACATGGTGCAGTACAAGCTGTTTCATCCTGATGATGAACAATCTCTCTTGGTTACCTTCATTTTACACTACTTTTCAGGGATATCAAACGGATTTAACCCATTCTTCCACAAACTGAAGAGCACTTTCAAGTTTTTCCGGGTCTTTTCCGCCAGCCTGGGCCATGTCCGGACGGCCTCCACCGCCGCCGCCGCATTTTGCAGCGACTTCTTTGACCGCTTTGCCCGCATGGAAGCCTTTTTTGATCAGATCATCTGTTACCCCAGCTATAATATTCACTTTACCCTCATTTACACTGCCTAATACAACAACTGCAGATCCGAGTTTTTGTTTTAAATCGTCGGCCATATTGCGCAGGTTATTCATGTCTGACGCCTGAACCTTCTCAGCAAGAACAGTAATGCCGCTGACTTCTTTTGCCTTTGATACCAAGCTCCCTGCTTCAATATTGCCCAATTTCGCAGCTAAAGATTCGTTTTCGCGCTGCAGCTGCTTCATTTCTCCAAGCAGCACATCAATTCTTGCAGACAAATCTTTTGGATTGGTTTTTAATTTGCCTGAAGCTTCTTTTAAAACATGAATCTGATCATTCATCAGCTTGTATGCAGCCTCGCCAGTTACAGCTTCAATTCTGCGTGTTCCAGCCCCTATTCCGCTTTCAGATTGAATCTTGAACAATCCGATAGAAGAAGTGTTCGGAACATGGCACCCGCCGCAAAGCTCAAGACTGTAATCCCCAACCTGAACAACACGGACAATCTTACCATATTTCTCACCAAATAGTGCCATAGCCCCCATTGCTTTTGCCTCGTCAATTTCCTTGAAATTGATAACAACTTCATGGCTTTGCCAAATTTGTTCGTTGACTATAGCCTCAACCTTCTCAAGTTCTTCAGAGGTAATTTGCCCGAAATGAGAGAAGTCAAATCGCAGGCGATCAGGGCCTACAAGGGATCCAGCCTGGTTGACATGGCTTCCTAATACATCTTTTAAAGCCTGATGAAGCAAGTGAGTTGCAGTGTGATTCTTGATTACCTTTGAACGGATTTGGTCATTTACCGAAGCCAATACAGATGTTTCAGCCTTAAGCGTTCCTTCTTCAACGACAGCTCTATGAAGGTTTTGTCCATTTGGCGCATTTTGAACATCCTTAATGGAAACTTTTAAACCTTCTGCTTCAAGAGTTCCCTGGTCTGCAATCTGTCCGCCGCTCTCTGCGTAAAATGGTGTTTCATTCAGGATCAGCTGTACTTCTTCACCAGCACGAGCTTCTTCAATTAATTGCCCATCCTTCACAATAGCGGCCACTCTAGTCTCTATCTGAAGCTTATCGTATCCAACAAATTCGCTTTCAGTTTTCAGCTCCCCTAATACGCCGCCTTGGACTTGCATGGAATCTACATCCTGACGCGCTGAACGTGCACGCTCGCGCTGTCCTTCCATTTCCTTTTCAAATCCGGCATGATCCACTTTCATACCTTCTTCTTCCGCATATTCCTCAGTTAATTCTACCGGGAATCCGTACGTATCATAGAGCCGGAAGACATCTTCCCCCTGAATCGTAACACTGCCTTTTTCCTTTTCTTTCTTCATAACAGATGACAGGATGGCAAGACCTTCATGAAGTGTTTCATGGAAACGTTCTTCTTCGTTTTTGATGACCTTTTGGATAAATTCTGTTTTTTCTTTTACTTCCGGATAGAAGTCATGCATTATTTCTCCTACTACCGGCACCAAATCATACATGAATGGCTCGTTAATATTGATTTGCTTGGCATATCTGACAGCACGGCGAAGCAATCTTCTCAATACATAACCCCGTCCTTCATTGGAAGGCAGCGCACCATCCCCCACTGCAAATGCTACTGTGCGGATATGATCGGCAATAACTTTAAATGCAACATCCGTTTCTTTTGAAGCTCCATATTTCTTGCCTGAGATTTCTTCTGTTCCTCGGATAATCGGCATAAATAAGTCTGTATCAAAGTTGGTAGGCACATTTTGAACGACAGATGCCATTCGTTCAAGCCCCATCCCGGTATCAATATTTTTCTTTGGAAGAGGTGTATAGGTGCCATCTGGATTGTGGTTGAATTCAGAAAACACAAGGTTCCAAACTTCTAAATACCGCTCGTTTTCACCGCCAGGGTATAGTTCAGGATCTTCCGGATCATTTCCGTATTCAGGTCCGCGATCATAGAAGATTTCTGTATTTGGACCACTTGGGCCTTCTCCGATATCCCAGAAGTTTCCTTCCAGGCGGATAATTCTTTCTTCAGGAACTCCCACTTTTTCCCGCCAAATTTTAAAAGCTTCGTCATCTTCGGGATGAATCGTAACAGATAGCTTTTCTTCTTCAAAACCAATCCAATTTTTATCAGTCAAAAACTCCCAAGCCCAAATGATTGCTTCTTCTTTAAAGTAATCACCAATTGAGAAATTGCCCAGCATTTCAAAAAATGTATGGTGCCTTGCTGTTTTGCCTACATTTTCGATATCGTTGGTGCGGATGGATTTTTGGGCATTTGTAATCCTTGGATTCTCAGGGATGACACGGCCGTCAAAATATTTTTTCAGGGTGGCGACACCACTATTAATCCAAAGCAGAGAAGGATCTTCGTGCGGAACTAGGGAAGCGCTGGGTTCAACAGCGTGTCCTTTTTCCTTGAAGAAGTCTAAAAACATTCGGCGTATTTCAGCACCTGATAATTGTTTCATTCTAACCAGCCTCCTAAAAGTATGTAAAATCTTCAAAAACAACAAAAAAAGCCCTCATCCCTGGACAGGGACGAGAGCTTGCTCGCGGTACCACCCTGATTATGGAAGCCTTACAGGTACAGAAACCTGATTTAAGAAACCTTCCATCTCTCAGATCCTTAACGCGGATAAACGGCAGGGATTAGCTGCACTCGGGATTAGCTTTCTGTTATCCTTCATCTAGGAGTTCTTTCAGCCTGGGAACTCCCTCTCTTTTATGAATGCAATACTAGCATTTCACGCAGATGGCCTATAACATACTTATTCCGTCAACATGTTTAATATAGCTTTATAGACGAATTATAGCGATTTATCTTTATTGTTGTCAACATCATGATGGTGTTCCGGTGATTTTTGGCTGTTTATTTTTTGAAAAGTGTTTTTTCGCATGTATGATGCTTACTTTAATGACAGCTAAAATCGGAACTGCAATGATTAAGCCCAATATCCCTGCTGCTTCCCCGCCAGCCAGCAAGGCCAGCATAATAAGAAGCGGATGCATATGAAGGCTTTTTCCAACAATCAGGGGTGATAGGATATTCCCCTCAAGAAACTGAAGAACAATAATGATGCCAATCGTAATCACGATCATCTTGACCGATAAAGCAGAGGCAATGATTACAGCCGGGACCGCTCCGATAATTGGGCCAAAATAAGGAATTACATTGGTAACTCCTATTATAGTGCCGAGCAAAAGAGGATAGCGCATATCAAAGATCCAGAAAAGCAGAGAAGATATGACCCCGATAGCCGCACATACCAGAAGCTGGCCTCTAATATAGCTTCCCAGGGACTTATCTACATCCCTTAAGAATAAAACGCCTTCCTTTCTCCATTTCCTTGGCGTCAAATACCAGGCAGCCTTTTTCATAATCGAAAAATCTTTAAGGAGATAAAAAGAAATGAAGGGAATAACAGCGACAAGCACAGCATAATTCAATACATTAAGAAAAAATGTGATTACCTTCGATAAAAGATTATTTAACCGTTTTTCCACCGTTGCAATGACATCATCTATCCTGGTTTGCAGGCCATCAGGCCATGTTGATGTTTTACTCTGAATAAGGTCGATCCATCTCCGGTATTGGTTGGCAAATTGAGGAGCATTTTCCGCAAGATCACGCAATTGATGAATAAAAGCCGGAATCCCTTTATATAAAGCAAGGCCAATCCCACCGAAAAACAAAAAGTAAATAATAAAAACAGCAAGCCCCCTATGAAGGCCTGTTTCATGCAGCTTCTCCACAATAGGGTGAAGGAGATATGTAATAAAAGCTCCAATGACAAAAGGAATGAATACCGCAAGCAGAATTTCAAGAACAGGCATCCATAAGGCCTGAAGCTTTAGGAAGACAAAAATCACAATAAACAATAGAAGCAAAAATCCAAGCCGGTAGTACCATTTCAATTGAATATTCAATATGGCCCGCCTCCTTGTTTTTATTGTGATAGCTTCCTTAGGATTTATGCATGGCACATAAGAAAAGCAGAATCGTCTTGTTCACGGACTAAGAGATCGATAACATTCCAATTCCACAAAAAAGCTGGCCCTTCATAAGGAACCAGCCAATAGTGATTTTAGAATAAAGCTTTCGTAATTCTTTTTTGCATGCGTTTTATTTTGCGGCCTGAAATCATATTATTCTTTTGCGCGTAATTATAAGCAGCCATGCCTGCCCCAAGCATCATTGCAGAGGTTAATAATTTGTTCAAACTGGCTCACCTCTTTCGTTAATAATTACGAAAGATACCGGCGCTCATCTTCTTCAAATAAATCATCAAGGGAGCTAAGTGTACCATCTTCCTCTACTTGATGGGTGTTAATGATCCCTTTGGACAAGGAAAGTTCTATAAAGCAATTCCAGCAGTAAAATTGGTTAATTCCAATTTTTCCAATATCTTTGCTCTGGCAATTTGGACAATTCAGCACGGAAAAGACACCTCACTATTTAACATTTACAATTATGGCGTCCTTTCCAATTGCAGGCGGGTCATCAGTTTTTATGACACGTTTTCCTTCCAGCACATCTGAAAAGAAGCCATCCGACAGTTCGTACCCTACAATCGTGCCCAATTCTTCCTTGAAGTATACATCCTCAAGTAAGCCCAGCCGTTCACCTTCCTGGCTCATAATCATTTTTCCAGTTAATCGGTTATGGGTCTCACATGTATAATCATCATGTTTTGGAATTGCTTGCAGAACAGAAGAATCTTCAATCATTACTCCATCCCAGCCAAAAGATGCCACGTCCTCAATATTGATGATATACGTCTTTTTCAGAAGAGCACCCTTTCGCAGAAGCAATCCCTGTACTTTACCGGTGCCTGAAATGGATAAATCACAAATATCGCCTGCTTTATTGCCGGTTTTCAATTCAAAAACCGGCAAACCTTTTAATAAAGAAAATGTCCGCAAAGAGAATCCCGCCTTCCCGAACATTTATAGTTTTCACTGTCCCTAAAAAAACATGACGGAAAACCATTGCCATGGGAGCCAAAAATTATTGCTAAAACCGGATTAGATGGTCTGCATGAGTATTACCTTCCATTGTACCTTGGCTTATTAAAACGTTCGCTGCGCTCCCCGCCGTCTGACAGTTCCTCTGAAAATTCATAGTCCTGCTGTGACTGTTTACGACGTTTCACTCCATGGAGATTGAGAAGAGAGCTTCTGATTTTCTTTTCCACATTCATCTCTCCTTTTTATTTTTTATTTTCAAACGGCAAACTGCACGTCTATTTCTGAGATATACAAAAAGAACAGTCTGTTATTTAGACTGTTCTTTTTAGCTATATTCTTTTTCAATAAAATCATACGGTGTTATATTTCCCATTCCTATCATTGGATCGGCTTGGAGAAGCTTTTCTTCGAGGGTTAGTGTTTCCGGCAGAGAAGATTCAGCTGCATCTTCCTGCATTGTTTCACCATTTAATGGGATTGCATCTCTAAGCTTTTCAGAAAGAGTTGTCAGGCGGGCCTGTTCATCCGCACGTTCCACACCGATTTTTAACGCATCTTCTTCACCGCACAGTATCAGAAATTGTCTGCTGCGGGTAATGGCAGTATAAAGAAGATTTCTTCTAAGCATCCTGTAATAGCTTTTAACAACAGGCAAAATGACAATTGGGAATTCACTTCCCTGGGATTTATGGACAGAACAGCAATAGGCATGAGTGATCTGATTGAGATCCTGCCTTGTGTATGTAGCTTCCGCACCATCGAAGGATACGACAATCATATCCTGTTTTTCCGTATTCTCCTTTGCATAAAAAATAGAAACAATCTCACCCATATCCCCATTAAACACATTATTCTCAGGCTGATTGACAAGCTGAAGGACTTTATCGCCGATTCTGTATTTCACATCACCAAAGGACAGCTCTTTCCTCGTTCCATCGGGATTTGGATTCAGAATTTCCTGCAATATCTCGTTTAGCCTGTCAATTCCTGCAGGCCCGCGGTACATGGGAGCAAGCACCTGAATATCTTTGGAAGAATAACCTTTCTTTTTGGCATTCAGGACAACTTTTTCAACAACATCCGCAATTTGGCCCGGCTGGCATTTGATAAAAGAACGATCAGCCCGCTGTGCTGAAATGTTCGCCGGAAGTTTGCCTTTTTTCATTTCATGGGCCAATTCAATAATAGATGATCCTTCAGCCTGCCGGTAAATATCTGTTAAACGGACAGTTGGTATGCGTTCTGAACGCAAAAGATCTTTCAAAACCTGGCCGGGACCCACTGAAGGCAGCTGATCTTCATCACCCACAAGGATCACCTGCATATTTTCAGGGAGAGCCTTGAAAAGCTGATTAGCAAGCCAAACATCAACCATGGACGTCTCATCTACAATTAAAATCTTGCCTTCTAGTGGACTCTCTTCGTGCCGGTCAAAACCTTCAGTCCCGTTCCAGCCAAGAAGGCGGTGAATGGTTACAGCCGGCAGCCCTGTTGACTCGGCCATCCGTTTTGCAGCCCTTCCTGTAGGTGCAGCCAGCAGGAAGGGGAAAGGCTCTTCCTTTTTATAGTCGTTTGGTTCAAGGGAGCAGCCATGCAGCTCAGCATATAACTCAACAATTCCCTTAATAACAGTTGTTTTTCCTGTACCCGGGCCGCCAGTCAGTATCAGCATAGGAGACAAAAGAGCTGTTTGAATGGCTTCCTTTTGGGTTGGGGCGTACTGAACACCCAGGCGTTCCTCCAGATTGCCAAGGGCCAAAAGAAATTCCGACTCCGGGAACTGTTCATCATACTGTGTTTGCTTAAGGATCCTTTTAATATTGGTTACAAGTCCCTTTTCTGAAAAATAAAGGGATGGAAGATATATCTTTTGGCCTTCAGCCATGATCTTTCCTTCCTCTTCAAGCTTAATGAGTTCATTGGATATATCCCTGTATTCAATGGTATCACGCTTATTTTCTTCTAAAAGCTTCCTCACACTTTGCAGGAGAGGTTTTGCTTCAATATAGACATGGCCTGCCTGCATGCTTTCCATTTCAAGTATGTAGAGGCAGGCTGCTTTTATGCGGTCAGGATGATTTCCTGATATGCCGATTTGATATCCCAGTTCATCTGCACGGCCAAAGCCGACTCCTTCTATATCCTCAACCAGCTTATATGGATTGTTTTGAACGACTTCGATCGTCATTTCTTTATACACTTGATAAATTCTCATGGAAAGCTGCGGGCCAAAACCATATTGATTAAGTGCAATCATGGCTTGCTCAAGGCCTTGATGTTCCATAAGCGTGTCGTAGAGCAATTTAGCTTTTTCAGGTGACAGTTTTGGAACTTTATCAAGGATAGACGGCTGATTTAGAATGCGTGTAATCGCATCTTCGCCAAGTGTCTCGACGATTTGCTCGGCTGTTTTCTTTCCAATCCCTTTAAATAATTCGCTTGATAAATAATTGGCTACACCTTGCTTGGTCTGGGGAAGATCTTTCCTGTAATGGCTTGCATGGAATTGGACGCCGAACTTAGGGTGGTCTTTGAATTCACCATAGAATATATAAGTTTCATGCTCATGCATCTTTGGCAGATAGCCTGTAATGACTGCTTCTTTTTCATCATAAGAGTCATCCGTTTCATCAACCCGAATGCGCACAACCGTATATAAGTTTTGCTCATTATGAAAGATTGTGACAAGATGTCTGCCTTTTATGAACTTTCCCTGTTCGGCAAAAAGGTCCATGGAATCCTGTTTCTCCAATATTTTCCCCTCCCCATGGGCAACTTTTAGTTCAATTCACTGCCGCCTTTTTCAATCAGCTTTTTTCCATAGCCGGCAAGCATATGGTCCGGCTGGATTTCCAGTGCCTTATTAAAGTGAGCAAGTGCTTCATTTTCCTCTTCTTTAAATCCATATGCTACTCCAAGATTATAATAAGCATCTGCATGCTCTGGCTCAATTTCAATGCACTTTTTCATCTGCTGGATTGCTTCATCAATGTAACCCAGCTGTGCCAGGCATAATCCATATTGGAAATGTGCTTCGGCATCGTTTTCATTCAACTCCACACTGCGCTGTAAATAAGGCAGTGCCAGTTTGCCCTGGTCAAGTGCTGTTAGGGACATGCCAAGCATGAAGAAGTTATCTCCGGTTTCCAGGCCTTTTTTCAACGCTGTTTCAAACATCTTTTTGGCTTCGTCAAACTGCTGCAATTCATAATATAAATTTCCCGCACTATAATACGCAGCACCGGCATTTTCATCAAGACCTATTGCTTTTTCATAGAACTTCAGCGCTTTCTCGTTTTCCCCTACAGCCGATAACACATTTCCAAAGTTAATATATGAAACAGGATCTGAAGGATTTTCTTCGATTGCTTCCATAAAAACCTTCGCTGCTTCTTCCCATTTTCCTTCTTGCATATATTGTATACCCATTTGGTTTTTATCCATGATTCATCACTCCATTCAAATCAAAGTATAGCATATTTGAATTTCCCTTTTCCGTTGTCTGCTATTACCATAATAAAACCCCGATTCTATGTAAGAATCGGGGTCCAGTCTTTTCTTAACCCACATAATCCAGCTGTTTACCATCCTTGAATATTTTATCAATTGTTCCGCCGCCAAGGCACTCGTCTCCACTATAAAAAACAACTGCCTGCCCCGGGGTAACAGCTCGGATTGGCTCGGCAAAAATAATTTTTACATTTCCATCTCCAAGAGTCTGAACCTTTACTTTGCTATCAGCCTGGCGGTATCTGAACTTAGCCGTACATTCAAATTCCTCCGGCTGTTCTGAATGGGTAACCCAGCTGGCATTAACAGCAATAATGGAGTCTGAATAGAGCATTTCATTGTGGAAGCCTTGTCCAACATACAAGACATTCCGCTGCAGGTCTTTGCCGATTGCAAACCATGGTTCGCCTGCTCCGCCAATGCCAAGCCCATGTCGCTGCCCAATGGTATAATACATCAGTCCATCATGCTTGCCGACAACTTTTCCGTCCATGGTTTCCATGTTACCGGGCTGAGCCGGCAGATAATTTCCAAGGAACTCCTTGAAGTTGCGCTCGCCAATAAAGCAGATGCCCGTGCTGTCTTTCTTTGCTGCAGTTGCCAAACCGGCTTCCTTGGCCAGTTCACGTACTTTTGATTTTTCAATATCGCCAATAGGAAACATAACTTTTTCGAGCTGTTCCTGTGTTAACTGGTTCAGGAAATACGTTTGGTCTTTATTATCATCAAGACCTCTTAGCATTTTGTATTCGCCATCCCTGTATTCCACACGTGCATAGTGGCCTGTAGCCAGATAATCGGCTCCAAGACTCATTGCGTGCTCGAGGAAGGCTTTGAACTTAATTTCCTTATTGCACATTACATCAGGATTAGGTGTCCGTCCTGCCTTGTATTCATCCAGGAAGTAGGTAAATACTTTATCCCAATATTGCTTTTCAAAGTTGACTGCATAATATGGAATGCCGATTTGGTTGCATACCCGGATGACATCATTGTAATCCTCCGTAGCGGTACAAACACCGTTTTCGTCGGTATCATCCCAGTTTTTCATAAATATCCCGATCACATCGTACCCTTGTTCCTTCAAGAGCAGGGCCGCAACAGAAGAATCAACGCCTCCAGACATTCCAACCACTACTCGGGTATCCTTTGGATCTTTCTTCATCTATTTCACCTCAATTCTTTAGAAACCACGCTTAGACTTGCATGTTTTCAGTTATCATATCTATTTAGTCAGCCGCTTTACGATTTTGGCTGTATCTTCTGCAGCTCTTTCCACTTGTTCCTTTGTATTAAAGAGGCCGAAGCTGAAACGGATGGAATTCTGCAGCTTTTCTGATCCTTTGCCAAACATGCTGACAAGTACGTGAGATGGATCAATCGAGCCTGCTGTACAGGCTGACCCGCTTGATGCTGCTATTCCAGCCAAATCAAGATTAACAAGGATGGCTTCAACATTAGTTCCGGGAAAGCTTAAGTTTAAAACATGGGGCAGGGAATAATCAAGTGATCCGTTCAGTTCGAATACAGCATCTTCTTGCTTCAGTTTATTCATGAACAGCTGCTTAAAAGAATCCAGCTCTTCCCGTTTATTCTCCATCTGCTGCTGAGTGATCAGGACAGCCTCCTGAAAGCCGGCAATAGACGGGACATTTTCCGTTCCCGCCCTGCGCTTTCTTTCTTGTTCCCCGCCAAAAAGCCGGGAAGGAAGTTTCACATCAGGATGGGAATATAAAAACCCAATCCCTTTTGGACCATTTATTTTATGGGCGGAGACAGACAGCAGATCCACTCTCAATTCCTGCACATCAATTTTTTCAAGCCCATATGCCTGCACAGCATCTGTATGGAATTTAGCCTGGTGTTCCGCTAATACCTCACCTATTTCCTTAATCGGCTGTAGGGTCCCTATTTCATTATTTCCATACATGATGGTTACAAGGATGGTATCCTCCCTTAAAGCTTCAATTACATCCTCAACAGAAACACGCCCATTTTGATCAACAGGCAAAAACGTTACCTCAAAACCCTGCTTTTCAAGTTCCTCGCATGCATGCAAAACGGCATGATGTTCAATTTGGGTTGTGATAATGTGTTTGCCCTTATGGCGGCAGGATTCAGCTATCCCAAATATTGCATGATTATCAGCTTCTGTACCGCCGCTTGTAAAAATAATGTCATTGGTTTTTGCACCAATACTGCTTGCTAAATCGGATCTAGCTTCATCGATAATATGGCGTGCGCTCCGCCCGAAATAATGTATGCTTGAAGGATTTCCAAATTCGGATTTCATGACTTCAGTCATACGTTCAATCACTTCCGGATGCATTGGCGAGGTTGCCGCATGGTCCAGGTATATTCTTTCCAATCTGTTTCACCTACTTCATTTCATCCTGCTTTTTGCATTCTTTTTCCCATTGAATTATCCCCTGATAAAGGATTAAATATAGAACATATAAGCATCCGAATCGCCGGTATCTGTATGACTGGCAAGGTCCTCCAGCGTTGTGTTATCAAGAACATCTTTCACTGCATCACGGATACGCATCCAAAGCTCTCTCTTAGCAGGCTCTTCATCTTCAATCCCTTCCACCGGACTGATCGGCCCTTCCAGAACTCTGATAATGTCCCCGGCAGTAATCTTTGTCGGTTCTTTCCCTAAAATATATCCGCCGTATGCACCGCGGATGCTTTTAACAAGACCTGCGTTTCGAAGCGGCGCTATAAGCTGCTCCAGATAGTGTTCAGACAAATCATTCGTCTGAGCAATCGACTTTAATGATGTGGGGCCTTCACCATGCTTTTTAGCCAATTCAATCATTATAGTTAAACCATAGCGGCCTTTAGTAGAAATTTTCATCAGCTTGCACCTCTATCCTTTTCTTTAAGCATTTGATTCGCATGAATATCCTTTTCTATAAGCTTTGCCAAAAATCGGTCAGTTAAAGCCTGGCACTGCGGCAAAGCTGCCCCGACAATCGGTCCGACTGTCAAACTGAGCACAATGGTTCCCCAAAATATAGGGCCTCCAAGCTGCCATCCAACCGTCAGTACAGCAACTTCCATTAAGGCTCTGACATTTCTGACCTTCCAGCCGGTTTTTGCTGTCAATGCAATCATCAGGCTATCCCTCGGCCCAGCCCCAAGCTGAGCCGAAATATACAGTCCCATACCGTAGCAATAAATAACTATGCCGAAACCAAACATGGCCATTTGCCCCGCCAGCCCATTAGGGGTCTGCATAAATGGCAAAAGCAAAAAGGCGTCAATAAATAGGCCAATCAGGATCATATTCAAGAAAGCTCCGACCTGTGGGAGTTCCTTAGAAATAAGTGCTGAAGCAGCTAATATGAATATCCCAACAATGATCGACCAGCTGCCTATCGTCAGGCCAAGCTGGTAGTAAAGCCCAACATGCAGAACATCCCAGGGAGTTGCCCCTAAATCAGCTGTAATTAACAAAACAATCCCGAGGCTCATGACAAGCAGCCCTGTTAGATAAACCAAAAACCTGGGACCGATTTGCCCTTTATTTTTCAGTAACATGTGCCCAACGCTCCCCGCAAGATCAGCAAAAATATATGAAAATTAAATCCTAAGTAATATTATAGACTTTTGACATTATAGCATATTTTAGGAGGAAAAGGGCGGGCCGGGATTGAACTGAGGACAATGCTGACTTTGGCCTAATTGATTTCGCAGCCAGGTATGTTATGGTATCTTAAAAATAAAGCGAAAAATTTGCAAAAAAGTGATAGGCAGGCTGGAGTGATAACTTTGAACATTAAACCTCTTGCATTCAGGATGAGGCCGAGAACGATTGATGAAATCATTGGACAGGAGCATCTTGTTTCAGAAGGGAAAATCATCTATCGGATGGTGCAGGCTAAACAGCTTTCATCGATGATTTTATACGGCCCCCCTGGTATAGGGAAAACCTCGATTGCTAGCGCCATTGCAGGGAGCACAAAATATGCTTTCCGCACTTTAAATGCTGTAACCAACAATAAAAAGGATATGGAAGTGGTAGCTGCAGAATCCAAAATGTCCGGAAAGGTCATTCTGCTGCTCGATGAAGTCCACAGACTTGATAAAGGAAAGCAGGATTTTCTTCTGCCCTATCTTGAAAATGGCAGCATCACTTTAATTGGTGCCACAACCAGCAATCCATATCATGCAATAAATCCGGCTATCAGAAGCCGCTGCCAAATTTTCGAACTTAAGCCGCTGTCCGCTGATGATATAAAAAAAGCGCTAACAAGGGCTTTGCAAGATAAGGAACGAGGCCTTGGCAATAAACAAACTGAAGTTACTGAGGAAGCGCTGACACATCTTGCCTCAGCTTCAAATGGCGATGTCAGAAGCTCTTTAAATGCATTGGAACTGGCTGTACTCTCAACAAAAGAAAATGAGGAAGGAATCATCAAGATTGATTTGTCTGTTGCAGAGGAGTGCATTCAGCGAAAAAGCTTTGCACACGATAAAGATGGAGATGCCCATTACGATGTCTTATCCGGTTTTCAAAAATCCATCCGCGGAAGCGATGTAAATGCGGCATTGCACTATTTAGGAAGATTAATTGAAGCAGGCGATCTGCAAAGCATAAGCAGAAGGCTTTTGGTTATCGCCTATGAAGATATCGGACTGGCATCACCACAAGCCGGAGCCAGAACCCTTGCAGCCATCGAAACAGCGGAAAGGATTGGATTCCCGGAAGCAAGGATTCCGCTTGCAAATGCGGTCATTGAGCTCTGCCTCTCTCCAAAATCCAATTCAGCATACACAGCTTTGGATTCTGCAATAGCCGATATTCGCGCAGGCAAAAGCGGTGAAGTCCCCGACCATTTAAAGGACTCCCACTACAAAGGAGCAAAAGAGCTTGGCAGAGGCATCGGCTATCTATATCCTCACGATTATGAAACAGGCTGGGTCAAACAGCAGTACTTGCCTGACAGAATAAAGAACAAGGTGTACTATCAGCCCAAGAAATCAGGCAAATTTGAACAGGCATTAGCATCGGTCTATGAAAAGCTTCTTAAATCTTAAAAGGTCTGGCAGCTATGCCAGACCTTTTTCTATAGTGCGCTTTTAAGCAGAAACATCCCTTTTATTAAACACACAGAATGATAGAACCTGGAAAATAAGGAAGTATATGAGAATCATCATGATTGAAAATCCGATCGTCATTCCCTGAACCATTGGCACTCCTTCAAAATATTGAAGCAGATCTGTATTGGCAAAAAGGCTGTACTTTGCCCAATCATATTTCAGTGCGATCAGCCTTGTTACCTGTCCTCCCATAAACATAAGAAACAATGAAAGCCCTATCGCCAGCGAGCTATTTCTGAAAACAGCTGAGATCATAAAAGCCATGGTTGCAAGCATAAGCATATTTATGGATTTCAGACCATAATAACCAATCAGGTGGAGCCCCATGCTTTGTTCTGTCACTGTTCCATTGTAATAATTTAAATACGGAATTGCTTTTTCCGGGAGTCCAAAAAGGAGTGAACCAAGAAGTGCTGAATATCCAAAGAGGATCACCAGCATCATCAGACCAAACAGTACAACGGTAATATACTTTGCTCCTAGGATTTTAACCCTTTTGATAGGCCGGATCAAGAGAAGCTTGATGGTTCCCCATGTAAACTCACTCGCCACGATTCCACCGGCAATGATGATAGTGAACAGACCGGCAAATTCAATCAGCAGAGAGGTATCTGATACAAACCCCCAAACAGAGTATTCCTGATTCGGTGAAATATCATTCTCAATTCTGTATTCGTTAATGGCAATCTCTCTCTGATACTGTTCCTTCATTTCTCTGGGAGCCATTTCCCCCATTTCTTCAAGCTGTTTTTGATAGCTTTCGTTTTGGGTTTGCAGACCTCTTTTCCATTCTGTATTATCGGGGACAGTCCCCCCGCTTTCCTGATACTTTATAAAGGCGCCTGCAACAGTCGTCATGATTAAAAGCAGTCCGACCATGACATACGTCCCCGGACGCCTAAAGATTTTCATCCATTCATTTCGAATCAGCCCGAGCATCACTTGCACCCCCTTTGTAATCTGTTACCTCTAGAAAGCGATCTTCCAATGATTTAGTTACTTCACGCACCGCAAATATTTTAATATCTGCCCGGACAAATTCTTTTACCATCTCAGGTATGCCGTCACGGACGAGCGGGAGAATCACGCTATTTTCTGTGAGCTGTATTGGCAATTCTGGCTGTGCAGCTTTTAAAATTCTATTTGCCTTTTCAGGATCATCCACTTCTACTTGATAGACTTTTTCTTTTCCCTGTACAAAATCACTGATGTGCTGAACATCAATCAATTTCCCATTTTGTATGATGCCGATTCTGTCGCACATCATTTCCATTTCGGATAATAAATGGCTTGAAACAATGACGGCCATTTCTCTTTCTCTTGCAAGCATCCTAAGGTGATCCCGAATCTCCCTGATGCCAGCCGGGTCTAACCCATTCGTAGGTTCATCCAGAATGAGTATTTTAGGATCATGCAAAAGACACTGCGCCAGTCCTAACCTCTGCCTCATGCCAAGCGAGTATGTCCTGACTTTATCATGAATCCGATCTGTGAGGCCCACAAGTTCAACCGTCTGATCAATTTTTTCCTTCGTTACCCCTTTCGACATTCGTGCATAATGAACCAGATTTTGATAGCCTGACAGAAACTTATACATCTCAGGGTTTTCGACAATGGCTCCAATATGGGAAACCGCCTTTTCAAAATCGGTTTTGATGCTGCTGCCAAGAATTTTTATATCCCCTGATGTAATGCCGATCAAGCCCACCAGCATTCGGATAGTGGTGGTCTTACCTGCACCGTTTGGGCCCAGGAAACCGAACACCTCTCCCTTTTTCACCTCAAAGCTTACAGAATCAATGATGGTTCTCCCTTTTATAACTTTTGTAACATCCTGTATTTCTACAAGAGTATCCATATATGTATCCTCCTCCCATCTTTTAAAGTTTTGTCCCCTTTACAGACGTCTTTAAAACCGGGATCAAAATTTGCCTTACTCTTTGCTATTTTACCTTTCACCAACTGAGAATGGAATATTTTCATCTATTAGGGTGACGATAAGCCTAACAATCGTATTTTTCGAGGTGGTTAAAGGAATGAAGGAACGGAAAGACTTATGGAAATCAGAAGAGGATCAATTCCTGGAAGAGACAGTGCTCGAATACACATCAAATGGCGATCCGAAGGCTGCAGCTTTTAAAAAGGCAAGCACCGAACTCGGACGTACAGTGTCAGCCTGCCAATACCGATGGAACACGGTCATTAAAAAAAGGACAGATTATGTATCTGAAAAAGCATCGAACCATAACGCTGCTATTCAAACCAATAAATCTCCTGACACTGTTCCCCCTGCCAATTTGGCTCAAGTCATACACTTCTTAAGAAACTTTGTGAAAACACAGCCTAATTCAGAGCTGCCGGAAGAAAATAAACGCCTGCATGAAGAACATATCCAATTGAAGCTTCAAAATGAGCAGATAATTAGAAGGCTGATGGACAAGGAAACAGAATTTAAAAATCAACTTATTCAATATGAAGAAATGGCAAGCATCCTGAAGGAAGCCAACCAGCTGCTGATGCATGGGAGCAATGGAGAAAAAAGAGCTGTTCATTGATTGGAGAGGTTTTAGAAAACATTAACAATCAAAAGACCGGCCTACAAAGCCGGTCTTTTTTCAGTCATTCACACGTGCAATTTTGATATCGCTTAAAAGCTCTCTTACCACATAGCTGGCCATGATTAATCCTGCAACAGACGGAACAAATGCGTTTGAAGATGGCGGCATTTTTGCCTTTCTGATTTCAGCATCGTCTTTACCAACTGTTTTGCGGACATCTTCCCGGATAACGATCGGGCTTTCATCGGAAAATACAACCGGTACGCCTTTTCTGATCCCTTCTTTTCTAAGGCGCGTGCGGATAACCTTCGCAATCGGGTCCGTATGGGTTTTAAAGATATCAGCAACCTGGAATCTTGTTGGATCCATTTTATTTGCAGCTCCCATGCTTGAAATCATTGGAATCCCTCTGTTCAAACACTCTTTCATTAGATGAATCTTATAAGAAATTGTATCGGAAGCATCGACTACAAAGTCCAGTCCATATTCAAAGAATTGCTCATACGTTTCTTCTGTATAAAACATCTTCAATGCAATAACTTCACAGTCAGGATTGATATCCTTGATTCTTTCTTTCATTAAATCCACCTTAGGTTTCCCCACTGTGGATAATAAAGCGATTATCTGCCTGTTCACATTAGTAATATCAACATCGTCCTTATCAACCAGCACAAGCCGGCCAACACCGGAACGCGCCAGTGCTTCTGCAGCAAAGGAACCAACTCCGCCGATGCCCAGTACTGCAACGGTACTATTTTTCATTTTTTCAAGGCCTTCTTTGCCAATAGCCAATTCATTCCTGGAAAATTGGTGAAGCATATATATATCAACTCCATCAAATGTAATTTAAAAAGCATGTATTATCTAATACCCGATAATGAATATATCATACTTGAATTTTAAAACAAGTAGTTCTATAGGATTAATTACATTAAACAATTTACCACATTTAAATCGAACTTTCTCTCCAATAGTGTTAACAGCACTATATTATTTAATCCTTATCACATTTTCAACAATAGCTCAGTTCCAAGTACGATCATAATGAACAGGACAACAAAAAATCCATGCTCACAAGCATGGATTCTATCAATCGTATGTATTAAAGAGTCCCAATCGTGCCGTCGCTGTTGATGCCCTCGTTTTGAACCCGCACTCAGCAGGTGGGTGTCCTGTTTCCTGCGTTTGTAAGTCCTCATCCATGAGGCTTTTACGCTGCGGGAAAACTCCGGACTCCCGAAGGAATAATGTTGGTCAAAATTTCAGGTTTTACAACGAACACATCAGGACTCTTTTTTATTGATATGATCATATCACACGGATTCTTCTTTTTCAAGCTGATGAAAATGAGCTAATCTGAACTTTTATATCCACTTTTTCCCTAAAATCAAATAACCGGGCCTAAAAATCAGGAGTTACTTCCCGGTTTAATTTTCTGAAAAATCAACATTTCTCATTTGATAAACATTTTATAGGAAATTACTCACTTTTTTTCAAATTAAGTGCTAAGTGCAGATCATCCAGCTGAGCCTGGCTTACTTCACCAGGAGCTTCTGTAAGCACACAGCTCGCACTGGCTGTTTTAGGGAATGCAATTGTATCTCTTAGATTTGTTCTGCCAGCCAGCAGCATCACAAGTCTGTCTAAACCAAGGGCGATTCCGCCATGCGGAGGAGTGCCATATTCAAATGCTTCAAGCAGGAATCCAAACTGTTCAACAGCTTCCTCTTTCGAAAAGCCAAGCACACTGAACATTTTCTCTTGAACGTCTCTTTCGAAAATACGCAATGAACCGCCGCCAAGCTCGTAGCCGTTTAATACAAGGTCATATGCTTGTGCACGGACTTGAGCTGGATTTTTATCGAGAAGATCTAAATCTTCTCTGGCAGGCATTGTAAATGGATGATGGGCTGCATAATAGCGGCCTTCTTCCTCATCGTACTCCAATAGCGGCCAGTCTGTAACCCAAAGGAAATTAAATTTGCTTTGATCAATCAGATCAAGCTCTTTTCCAAGCTTTAATCGCAGTGCGCCAAGTGCATCTGCCACAACGCTTTTCTTATCAGCCACAAAGAGAAGCAAGTCTCCCGGTTCTACTGACAGAGCGGCATAGAATGCTTTTTGCTCATCCTCAGTCACAAACTTGGCAATCGGACCTTTTAATCCGTCTTCTTCCGCTTTTAACCACGCAAGCCCTTTTGCACCATAAACAGCAGCAAACTCTGTTAAAGCATCTATATCTTTTCGTGAATACTTTCCTGCACCATTTTTTACATTAATGGCCTTAACCTGTCCCCCGGAAGCTACTGCTCCGGCAAATACTTTGAAGCTTGACTCTTTTACTATTTCCGATAGATCCGTCAATTCCATCCCAAAGCGTGTATCAGGCTTATCAGACCCAAAACGGTCCATCGCTTCCTGATAGGTCATGCGCGGGAATGGAAGCTGGACATCCAGGCTTTTCACTTCTTTCATAACCTTTTTCATCATGTTTTCCATCAGGCCGATGATTTCTTCCTGGCTCATAAAACTCATTTCGATGTCGACCTGAGTGAATTCAGGCTGGCGATCTGCGCGCAAGTCTTCATCACGGAAGCATCTTGCTATTTGATAATAGCGCTCAAATCCGCCTACCATCAGTAATTGCTTAAAGATCTGCGGAGATTGAGGCAGGGCGTAGAACTCACCTGGATGCACACGGCTTGGAACTAAATAGTCACGAGCTCCCTCCGGAGTGCTCTTCGTCAAGATAGGTGTTTCTACATCAAGGAATCCCTCACTGTCAAGGAAATCCCTCATAGTCTTTGTTACCTGGTGACGCATTTTAAAAGTATCAAACATGACCGGACGTCTTAAATCCAGGTAGCGGTATTTAAGGCGGACATCTTCGGAAACATCTGCTTTATTATCAATAACAAAAGGAGGTGTTTTCGCTTCATTTATGATCGTGACTTTCTCTGCTTTAATTTCAATGCACCCTGTTTTCAGGTTCTCATTGATCGTGCCTTCCTCACGTGCAATTACTTCTCCCTCTATATCAAGTACAAATTCATTGCGGATTTTTTCAGCTGCTGCAAGAGCCTCAGGGGAAATTTCCGGATTGAATACAACCTGAACAATGCCAGTGCGGTCACGAAGATCTACAAAGATCAGACCGCCCAGATCCCGGCGTTTTTGTACCCAGCCTTTTAAGCTTACTTTTTCTCCAATAGCTTTTTCCGTTACTTCCCCGCAAAAATACGTTCGCCCAAACATTTTTATTCCTCCCGTACGTTAGATACTGATTTATGATTGATAAAGTTCTGTAAATTTTTCAATAAATGAATCAAGATCAACCTCAGTCTGTTCACCCGATTCCATTGATTTTACGTTAATTTTGTTCGCTTTCAGCTCATCTTCACCCAGGACAGCAACAAACTTAGCATTCGACCGGTCTGCCGCTTTAAACTGAGCTTTAATTTTTCTGTCAAGATAATCTCTTTCAGCAGAATATCCTGCCATTCGAAGTTTTTGAAGAAGGCCGACTGTGTAATCCTTTGCTTCCTCTCCAAGGGATACAAGGTAGCAATCAATGCCCTTATTAAGAGGCAGATCCACCTTCTCTGCCTCAAGAGCAGCTATGAATCGTTCGATACTTAAAGCAAAACCTATTCCCGGCGCCTCTGGACCGCCAATTTCCTCAGTGAGGCCATTGTATCGTCCACCGCCGCAAAGAGTTGTAATAGCGCCGAATCCTTCTGAATCGCTCATAATTTCAAAGGCAGTATGATTGTAATAATCCAGACCGCGAACAAGATTTGGATCGACAGTAAAGTCAATATCCAGGTTCTTTAAATACTTTTGAACCTTCTCAAAATAGGCTTTTGAATCATCATTTAAATAATCAATGATGGATGGAGCAGACTTCATTAGTTCATGTTCACGGTCCTGTTTACAGTCCAGGATGCGCATTGGATTTTTCTCAAGGCGATTCTGGCAATCCTGGCAAAACTCCCCGATCCGCGGCTTGAAGTGGCTGACCAGAGCCTCTCTGTGTGCAGATCGGCTTTCTTTATCTCCCAGGCTGTTCACAATCAATTTAAGCTTTCGCAGTCCCATGCTTCTATAAAGTGACATTGCAAGTGCGATAACTTCCGCATCAATTGCCGGATCCGCGCTGCCGATCGCTTCGACACCGAATTGGACAAACTGGCGGAAACGTCCTGCCTGGGGGCGTTCATAACGGAACATGGGTCCCATATAATAAAGCTTTACAGGCTGGCTCGCATCACCGTACATTTTATGTTCAACGAATGATCTTACAGTCGAAGCTGTTCCTTCAGGGCGAAGTGTCAGGCTTCGTCCGCCGCGGTCTTCAAACGTGTACATTTCTTTTTGAACAATATCCGTCGTGTCTCCAACACTGCGCAGAAATAATTCTGTATGTTCAAAAATAGGTGTTCTGATTTCACGATATTGAAACTTCTCACAAAGTTCCCTGGCCTTTTCTTCTATCAATTGCCATTTTTCAACTTCCCCCGGCAGAATGTCCTGCGTTCCCCTCGGTATTCGGATAGACATGAAAATAACCTCCTAATGCAAAATGATATCTATGTTTAAATTATTGATCGTTTACGCTCTAGCCAATAAATCAGCCATGATCGCAAGCACCGCCAAAATAAAAAAACTCCCGCCTCCTTGTATATTAAATACAAGGGACGAGAGTTTGATTTTCCCGTGGTGCCACCCTAGTTGAAGCCAATAAATAGACTTCCTCTTTTACAGTTAACGCCTGTTAACGTTCAGCTCCTACTAAAGGTTACGCCTTTTTCAGAGAGAAACCTACGAAGTGTTCATTCGTTAAATCATCATGTGAGAATGCTTTCAGCCGGACGGCACTCTCTCTCTTTTCATGTGGGGTTTAACTACTCTTCTCCATCAATGGTTTATCGAAAAGCAGAAACGCCTTGGTCAGGCGCTGCAGCTAAACATTTAATTGTATTTGTCATTTTATATATAATACGGAGCATTTTCATCAATGTCAAGACTAAAAACATGTTATGATCGCTCCAGGGTTTTTTTCAGTTTCCTGACATCCTTGAGAGATAGTCCAAACTCTGAAGCGAGTTCAATCATGTTTGAGTTTTGTTCCCTCTGTATAAAATCATGAAAATCAACCCCGAACAGCTGATTTTCACCAGATTGTGCAGACATCCCTTTTTCTCCAAATCTCATAGTGCTCACCCTTTTTTATGTAGTCTGTTTTATTCTTCCCATTTTCAAAAGAAATGTTTCATAACAGGTCAAATTTAACCCCCAGCTAAAAATGATTGCAGAGAAACCGATAATAGAAGGGAAATTACACAAGATGCAGAAGTATTTCCTAAGGCAGGAAAGTTCTTTAGGACCAAAGTTATCTTGACTGCATGCACCTTGTTTGTTTTTCTGTTAGTAAGGGATTTAATTATGAAAGGAGGCGGCCTGTTGAAGAAAAGAAAACCGATTATTCTCGTGATATGCCTTATGCTATTGGCAGGCATCATTCAGGCAGGGACACAGGTTAAGGCTGCTAACAGCCAGGTAACAATCACCACTGATAATCTTAACGTCCGCCAGGGTCCCGGATTAAGCTATCCAATCCTGGGACAAGCCCAAAAAGGGGATCAATTTAATGCTCTCTCCCGCGAAGGAGAATGGATAAAAATCAATTTCCAGGGAGCAAATGGCTGGGTAGCCGGCTGGCTTGTTTCCGATATGCCCTCAAGTGAGGCGGGAGCAGAAACAGCCAGTAAAAATTCCCAGGCTACCATCACTGCAGACGGCCTTAGGGTAAGAAAGGGACCTGGAACAAGTTATGGGGTTCTGGGGACCATTCAGAAAGGAGCTTCCTATAAGGTCCAGGATACAGAAGGAAGCTGGATAAAAATCCAAACCCCATATGGAGATGGATGGGTGGCAAATGAATTTGTCCAGTTCAGCAGTAAAAAGAAAAGTATAGGCGCCAGCAGCCAAACGGGAAAAATCACAGCAAACTCCCTAAATGTGAGAATCAAGCCGTCGCTTCAAAGTGACATCATCGGCAAGCTAAATTCGGGGGAAACAGTGGAAGTTATTTCTCAAAATGGCAGCTGGACAGAAATCTCTTTCTTGGGCAATACCGGCTGGATCAGCAGCCAATATATTTTGGTTCAGTCCTCACAATCAGAAAGCAAACCAAAACAGTCAGCTTCCGGGAAATCCGGCACTGTTACGGCAACCTCTTTAACCGTAAGAAATAAAGGATCGTTAAATGGGAAACCAATTGGTTCTGTTTCAAAAGGCCAAACTTTTCACATTTTGGAGCAAGCTGATAATTGGGCAAGGATTGAATATCAGCCTGGATCCTATGGATGGGTGGCAAGCTGGTTTATAGACATAGCCGCAGAAGAGAAGAACTCCGGCTCTTCCCATCAAAGTGTTAACGGAAGTTCTGCAATTATTTTACATAACGGTTCAAATATTAGAAAAAAAGCGAGTACCCAATCCGCTGTCATTCACAGGGCAAACAAAGGGGATAGCTATGAAATTATCAGCTTGAAGGACGATTGGTATGAAGTTCGCCTTCCAAACGGCGGGACGGGTTTTGTAGCAGGATGGATCGTCACGGTTGAAGGATCTGCACCTGCAGTAACAAAACCGGGGGCGGAAAAGCATCTGAGAAATAAAACAATTGTCCTTGACCCCGGCCATGGAGGCCGTGATAACGGGACAACAGGAGCAAGGGGAACCCGTGAAAAGGATGTTACGATCAGGACCGCTCAATTGCTCGCAGACAAATTAAGATCTGCAGGTGCAAATGTTATTCTGACCAGAAGCGGAGATACCTATTTGCCGCTTCCTTCCAGAGTCGGCATTTCACATTATCATAATGCAGATGCTTTTATCAGCATTCATTATGACAGCACTCCAGATCGAACTGCAAGAGGAGCGACTACCTATTACTATCATCCTTTTCAAAAGGAACTTGCAGCCAATATCCACTCCAATATTACAGCGATGACAAACCTTAGAGATCGGGGCTATCGAGTTGGAGATTATCATGTAATAAGAGAGAATAAACGCAATGCCGTTCTGATCGAACTTGGATATCTGAGCAATCCTGCTGAAGAGGCCCTGATTGCTTCTGCGCAGTATCAGCAATCAGCAGCAGCAGGAATTTATCAGGGACTTGCCCGCTATTTCAAAAATTAGCAAAAGCCCCGGCATCAAAGTGGATGCCGGGGCTTTTTGCCTTCATTATTAAAAACCTTATTTACTTTCTAATATTAAAGTAACGGGTCCATCATTGGTTAATTTTACATCCATCATGGCGCCAAATTCACCTGTTTCTACTTTCAGGCCTTTAGCTTCTAAAAATCGGTTAAGGGCCTCATAGATTTTTACTGCTTGATCAGGCTTTGCGGCTTCCATGAAATTGGGCCGTCTGCCCTTTCGGCAATCTCCATACAAAGTAAATTGGGAGACTGAAAGAATTTCACCTTCCTGATCCAGAAGGGATAAGTTCATTTTTCCATTTTCATCTTCAAAGACGCGAAGATTGGCAATCTTATCAGCCAGAAAAGCTGCGTCCTCTTCCTTATCTTCATGGGTGACTCCAACGAGCAAAACAAACCCCTTTTTGATGCTTCCGACGGTTTTGCCGTCCACCGTTACGCTGGCTTCTTTGCTTCGCTGCACTACAACACGCATTCTATCTGCTCCCTTTAGTTCATAATTCTTCTTACTGCATAAATATCAGGGATTTGTTTAATTCGTTCCACAACCTTTTGCAGGTGGCTGACATTGTGTATGGCAATGGACATATTAATCGTTGCTGATTTATTGCGGTCCGAGCGTCCTGATACAGCAGAGATGTTGGTTTTCGTCTCATTAACGGCCTGAAGGACCTCGTTCAATAATCCCCTGCGGTCATAGCCTGTAATTTCAATTTCAACATTGTATTCTTTCCGGTCATTTAATGCTGTTTCCCACTCAACTGGGATGAGCCTTTGTTTTGCATCATCCGTTTCAATATTAGGGCAATCCTCACGGTGTACAGAGACTCCTCTGCCCTTCGTAATAAACCCTACGATTTCATCCCCAGGAACAGGATTACAGCAGCGGGAAAGGCGAATCAGCAGGTTATCAATGCCTGAAACCCGTACACCGGATTCGCGTTTTTTTGCTGATGGGAAAGTCTTCAGTTCCGAAACAGCATTTGTAATATCGGAGCTTTGTTCAAGATCGCGTTTCTTGCGCCATTTTTCTGTCAGCCTGTTGGCTACCTGGAGTGCTGTTACCCCATTATAGCCAACTGCAGCGTACATATCTTCCTCTGTGGCGAAATTGAATTTCTCTGCAACCCTTTTGACATTATCAGGTGTCAAGATTTCCTTCAGGTCGAAATCCATATTGCGAATCTCTCTCTCCACAAGCTCTTTCCCTTTTTCCACATTTTCTTCTTTTCTTTGCTTTTTGAAGAAAGTTCGAATTCTATTTTTTGCCTGTGAAGTCTGGGCAAGCTTCAGCCAATCTTTACTTGGCCCATAGGAATGCTTTGATGTCAAAATTTCAATGATATCTCCGGTTTTCAGCTTATAATCCAGGGTTACCATTTTCCCATTCACTTTGGCACCGATTGTCTTATTTCCTATTTCAGAGTGAATTCGGTAAGCAAAGTCAATCGGGACTGAGCCGGAAGGAAGTTCGATGACATCTCCTTTAGGAGTAAAGACAAACACCATATCAGAGAACAAATCAATTTTCAGTGATTCCATGAACTCTTCAGCATTTGCTGCATCATCCTGGAATTCCAGGATTTCCCGGAACCATGTCAGCTTTTCTTCAAAGGAAGAGCCTTCATTCACTCTTTTTCCTTCTTTATAAGCCCAGTGTGCGGCAATACCAAACTCTGCAATTCTATGCATATCCAAGGTACGGATCTGGACTTCCAGAGGGTCACCTTTTGGTCCGATAACCGTGGTATGAAGAGATTGATACATATTCTGCTTAGGCATGGCAATATAATCTTTAAAACGGCCGGGCATCGGCTTCCAGCATGTGTGAATAATCCCAAGTACCGCATAGCAATCTTTAATGCTGCTCACAACAATGCGTACAGCAAGCAGATCATATATCTCATTAAATTGCTTATTTTGAAGAGCCATTTTTCGGTAAATGCTATAAATATGCTTTGGACGGCCAGAAATTTCTGCCTTAATAGAAACCTCAGACAGCCTGCCCCGCATTACATTTATAACATCATCCAAATACTCTTCCCGTTCTGCTCTTTTTTTCTTCATCAGGTTTACAATCCGATAATATTGCTGCGGATTTAGGTACCTTAAGGCTGTATCTTCTAACTCCCACTTAATCTTTGAAATTCCAAGCCTATGGGCAAGAGGGGCAAAAATTTCAAGCGTTTCATTTGAAATGCGGCGCTGCTTTTCAGCTGGCAGATGCTTAAGTGTCCGCATATTATGAAGACGGTCAGCAAGCTTTATTAGAATGACACGGATATCCTGGGCCATCGCCACAAACATTTTCCGATGATTTTCAGCCTGCTGCTCTTCCTGGGATTTATATTTAATTTTTCCTAGTTTCGTTACTCCATCGACAAGCATTGCCACTTCTGAATTGAAGGCTTCCTCGATATTCTCCAATGAAATTTCGGTGTCTTCAACTACATCGTGAAGAAAGCCGGCTGCAACCGTTGATGGATCCATCTCCAGATCAGCGAGGATGCCTGCCACTTGAATCGGATGGATGATGTATGGTTCACCGGATTTTCTATATTGTTCACGGTGGGCATGCTTGGCAAACTCGTATGCTTTTTTAACAAGCTCTGCATGCTCATCGTTTAAATATTCTTTTGCTCTGCTGATGACTTGCTCGGCGGTCAGAACTTGATCGTTCGCCATGGAATCACCTTTATCTCCCTGAATTTTATGCGATTGCATAATGTATTATTTTTGAAATAATTTATATCAAATTAATAAAAAAATTAATATTGTTACTATTATCGAAAAAAATTGAGAAGATGTAAAGGGATAGACTGTTATTTTTATGGGAATAACATAAATTTTGTCGTTTTTTGTCCGAATTTCTTTATTGTTTTTCCATAATTGGGGTTGGAAGCCCTTAATGCGTCTATTTTCACAGATAAAATAAAAAGAGCACCATTTCGTCTGGCGCTCCCATAGGTTTGAAAAAATTAATACTGCATTAATGTCAGAATGTCGTAGTTGTCGATCTTTTTACGGCCGTCAAGGTATGTTAATTCGATAAGGAATGCAATGCCTGCCACTACTCCGCCAAGTTCTTCAACAAGCTGGATCGTTGCATCAATTGTTCCGCCTGTTGCAAGGAGGTCATCAGTGATCAAGACTCTTTGCCCAGGTTTGATCGCATCTTTATGAATGGTTAAAACGTCTTTGCCGTATTCAAGGCCATAATTAACCTTGACTGTTTCACGGGGAAGTTTTCCTTCTTTGCGGACAGGAGCAAAGCCTACACCTAATGAATAGGCTACAGGGCAGCCGATGATGAATCCGCGTGCTTCCGGGCCAACAACCAGGTCAATTTTCTTTTCAAGTGCATATTCAACAATTTGGTCAGTAGCATATTTATACGCTTCACCGTTATCCATAAGTGTTGTAATATCTTTAAATTTTATGCCTGGCTTCGGCCAATCTTCAACAATTGTTATATACTGTTTTAAATCCATTTTTCTTCCTTTGCCTCCTCAAGTTTTACAGCCCCTTGCATTACTTCATCAAACCAATCTTTGAGCTGCTGAAAGGATGAATAGAGCAAATCGCTCTCAAGAGTGTATTGTGCCTGTTTAAGCTGATAAGTTCGCGAATCAGCTAAATCACGTTTAGTAGATGTGTTGTTTAACGAAATAACACCATTATTTATTTTAACAAAATCCAATTCAAAAAACACTTGAGACATAAAATCTACCGTTTCCCTGCTCCATCCCTTATGCTTGGCTATATCATTCGCATGACGCCTGATATCGATTGCGCCTTTTTTAGCGATCAGGGCAAAATACCATTTAAAATGATCTCTTGTCGGCATAGTGCTGAAGTAGTCACTGTCTTCTTTATAGAAATGAGCGTATATTCTGGCAGTTTTTTTTCCAGAGAATACACGAACAAGCATCTCCTTTGAAGGCGGCAAATCAGCCAGTACGATATTTGAGCCTTCGAGTGCCAAAGCTGCAACATCCTCTGCAGATGTTATTTTTACGATGTTTTCCCCTGCATATGTCCTGAACTTGGAAATATGTTCCTCATTAAAAAATATCCAAGTCGTGTTATGCTCAGGAATAACGTTTTGAAGCCGTTCAAGCCGTTTTAAACTGCGTATATCAAATAGCTGCCAGGAGTTCACCGCCATATCCTGCAGGAAGATTTGCGGTTTTTTGATATTATTCCATTCATTAATGGACAATTCACCAATAACCGATAGCTTGGAATATGGTGAAATATGCTCGTGTAAATGCCCGAGGCCAAAGCCGATCCCATCAAGTGAAGATCCATCGTTCTCGATTGTGATCTTTATATGGGTTTGATCAGATCCGATTTTTCTCATAGCGGCAATATTGGCATCTTTTATCATGACTTTCGGTTTTGGATTTCCCATCCCAAACGGAGCAAGCAGCTGCATCTCTTCAATAGAAGAAAGGCTGATATCTTGTAAATGGAAGACTCCATCAATGGTGGTCACTGGAATAAAATCTTCCTCGGTTAGCTGTTCATTTGCAAGAGTATTCAATCGATACCTGAGATCATCAACCGAATCAATGGACAATGTCATTCCTGCCGCCATTGGATGCCCTCCAAAATGAGGAAGGATATCCCGGCATACAGAAAGATTTTTGAACAGATCGAAACCTTCTATACTTCTTGCCGATCCCTTTGCCAGCCCTTTTTCACTATCATAACTAAGAACAATGGCCGGGCGGTAAAACTTTTCAACAAGCTTTGAAGCTACTATTCCAATAACACCGGCGTTCCAGCCTTCTTTGCCCACAACAATAACAGAATTCTCACTGATAGGAAAATTTGTCTCGACCTCTTTAACCGCCTGTCCTGCAATGTCATTGACAATAGCTTGCCTTTCTTTATTTAGCATTTCAATTTCATCCGCAATGGTTTGGGCTTCAAAAGGATCATTTGTCAGGAGCAAATCCACAGCAGGATCAGCACTTTCAAGCCTGCCAGCTGCATTGAGGCGAGGCCCGATAGTAAAGCCGATCGTTTCTTCCGTAATAGCAGGAAGCTCAATTCCAGCTCCTTTAAACAAGGCATTCAAACCTATATTCCTTGTTGATTTCAGCTTTTGAATCCCGCGTTTGGCAATCAGCCGGTTCTCTCCCTTTAATGATACAAGGTCAGCAATTGTGCCGATTGCTGCTATTTCCAAAAGCTGATCAGGCATTTCACCATAAAGCGCATGTGCAAGCTTAAATGCTACGCCAACACCGGCCAGTTCCCGGAATGGGTATTTACTATCCGGATGCTTAGGATGCACAATGGCCATAGCTTCTGGCAGCTCCGGGCCAGGTTCATGATGATCTGTAATGATCAGATCCATTCCAAGCTCTTTTGCAGCCTTTGCTTCATTTAAAGCCGAGATCCCTGTATCTACAGTGATAATTAAACGGATGCCGATTTCAGCCGCATGTTCAAAGGCCGGTATATTTGGTCCATAGCCTTCGGTAAATCGATTCGGTATGTAGAATTGGACGTTGGCCCCGAGATCTCTAAGCGCCATCATCATGACAGAAGTACTGGTCACTCCATCCGCATCATAATCACCAAAAATTAAAATTGGCTCCTGTTTTTCAATTGCTTCTTTTATTCTGGCAACAGCTCTTGCCATATCTGTCATTAAAAAAGGATCATGAAATTCCTGGTCTTTATCCAATAAAAAATACCGTGCTGATTCAACGGTATCCATTCCGCGATTAATTAACAGCGATGCAGCAAGAGGAGCAATATTCAATTCCTTTGAAAGCTGCTGTACCTTATCCTCCTGTGTTTGCCGAACAATCCATCGCGTTCTTGAATGTAACATACGTTCACCCCTCAGCTTATTAATTATACAAGAGGGGGACATGCGTTTCAATAAGATAAAATCGGGAGATTCCATACAGATTTGGAAAGAAAGATATTAATTGCCGGTCATTATTTGCGGGCAAAAGAAAAACTTGAGCAAAAGCCCAAGCCTGTTTTAATTTAATGGATATCCCTATCCAGCTCTCTTTCAACTTCTTCTTTATTCGCATTATCCTTTACCGCATATAAGGAATTCAGCTTTTCATTTTCCTTTTTTAGTATTTTCACTTTCCTTTGGAGTGAGTAGATGCGAACAAGGCCTACAGAACCGACAATCAGTCCTCCCATAAGAACTGATCCTAAAATTACAAGAATGAGCGGCCACTGGCTTTCCCCAAACAAGTAGTTTACCGTTACATTATCAACATTGATTACTGCAAAAATAGCAACTATTAGTGCAAATAAAAAACCAAATAATAAAGCCCATTGAAATTTCATACAATCCTCTCCCAAATGTATTCTCTAATTTATGCGCTCTTCCCTATAAGGATTAATGTGCACAAATACATTTTGCACATTTTCCAATCCAAGCAGTTTGCGTTTCACTTCTTTGCCCACCCGATGTCCATCCTCAACAGTCATAGTCGGATCCACCGAGACTTTAATATCTACAATTACATAATGTCCGTGTTCCCTTGCGTGCAGTTCATCAATCCTTTTAACCTGTTCAACGGATTCAGCAGTTTTGCGCATCTCAAGTATATCTTCTTCATGAAGCACATGATCAAGTGTGCTATGAATGGATTCTTTCCCCAGCCGCCATGCCATCTGGAGAATCATAAGGGAAACAATGAGGCCTGCCACAGGATCTGCATACTCAAGCCATTCAATCCCCATTCGTCCGCCAATTACCGCACATCCAATGCCTATTAAAGCTGCTATAGATGAATAAACATCTGAACGGTGTTCATAGGCATTTACAATTAATGCATCACTGTTAAGTTTCTTTCCCAACTTATACTTATAACGATACATTGCTTCTTTCACAATGATCGAAATTAGCACTGCCAAGATTGCAATTGCTTTTGGAGGTTCAATTGGCGAGAAAAACGATTCGAATGATGATTTGCCGATTTCAATCCCCACCAGAAACAGCAGGACCGCAACAATAATGGCTGCAATCAATTCAGCTTTCCCATGACCGTATGGATGGTCCTCATCCGGCGGCTGTTTCGCAGCTCTTAACCCCAGGTATACAGCAAAGGATCCGGCTACATCTGAAGCTGAATGAACAGCATCCGCCACTAGCGCTTTACTGCCGGAATATATTCCAATTCCCCATTTAAGGGCTGCAAGAATAATATTGCCCACGATGCCAATCATAGCTGCAAATTCAGCTTTCTTAAAACGATCGTTCTTTTCCAAAGCGATACTTCCTTCCTCCCTGAACTTGTTTTTAGTTTATCCTAATTCCCGGAATCATTAACCTTTTTTGTAAAATATACGGCAACAGCTTTGGCATATAAAAGAAATCGAGTAGGAGGGGGTGACTAACCCCCGACCTCTCACACCACCGTACGTACCGTTCGGTATACGGCGGTTCAATTAAGTGTGACGTAGAAATTCATATCTTTGATATAGACTTTTGAGCCCTCGATTACTCCAATAAGAGTTATCGAGGGTTTTGTGTAGGATGGGACTAGAGGCTATTCTCCAGTATTTCTTTCTAGAGTTCCCCCATTCGTATGCCTTTTGGTCAGGGACACCTAGACCTTTGAGTTTTCTTACTCTTGTCCTCGGATTCTTCCATTGTTTCCATTCAATCATACGAAGTCTTCTTCTAATCCACTCATCAAATTCTTTAAATTTACTCGGTGTGTCAGCCAATGCAAAATACCCACACCATCCCGTTAGGTATTGATTTAATTTCTCGATTCTAACTCCCATAGGAATTGGGTTGGAACGGGAAGTTAGCTCTCGTATTTTAGCTTTAAGCCTTTTGATACTTTCATTTGCTATTCGAACCTTCGGTTTCTTATTAAACGTAAAGCTAAAGCCAAGGAACTTTCGTTTCCACGGACGATCAACCGCTGATTTTTCTCTATTTACTTTGAGCTTTAATTTCTGCTCTATGAAGCGTGTAATCGAGTTCATCACTCGTTCTCCGGCTTTCTTCGATTTCATGTAAATATTACGGCAAGTAGACCACTGGAACTTCCCCAGTAGCCCCTCTCAGAACCGGACGTGAACCTCTCAGCTCATCCGGCTCCCATTATTCAGCCGTAGGCTTAATACCTAATTCCCAATGTTTAAAGAACTTGGGATTTTGATTTGCAATTCTACCTAAGAAATATTCTGCTCTTTTCTTGTGACGCGCTAACCTTTTGTATTTCTTCCTTGCCCACATTATTAAGGCTTTGTTGATGTGCCTTAATGTTGAGTACATTTCGGATTTGTAGAACTTGCCATAGAAGTTTACCCAGCCTATTATCTTTGAGTTAAACATATTGGATAGGTCCGAAAGGTCCTTTTCTGCTTTCAACTGTAATTTCCAGTCCCTTACTTCTTGCCGAATTGATTTCTTAGATTTGTTACTAATCGCAGGTGTAAAGTTGATAAAATGCTTTCCCCATCTATTCTTAGAACGTCTTGGTCTGAACGTATATCCTAGAAAATCAAACGAAATATTTTCGTGATATTCTTTCCTATCTTCATCTTTACAATATACAATTCTTGTTTTGGTTGGATGTAGTTCAAGCTTACATTCGTTCATCCTATTGTTTAATGAATCAAGCAATCTAACTGCTTCAGCTTCTGACTTGCAGTGAATGACTGCATCATCTGCATATCTTGCAAATGGATTATTAGGATGATTAATTGTCATCCATTTATCAAATGTGTAGTGTAGAAATAGGTTCGCAAGAACTGGACTTATGACTCCACCTTGCGGTGTGCCAGCGCTACGTTCTTTTACACCTTCTTTAGTTTGAAAAGGTGCCTTTAGCCATCTTTCAATATATAGCTTTACCCATTTAATATTAGTGTGCTTTTCCACTGCTTTCATTAATAACCCATGATCAATATTGTCGAATAAGCCTTTAATATCGAATTCTAGAACCCAGATGTATTTCCAACACCTTTTGCGGGTTATCTCTAACGCTTGGATGGCGCTTTTATTAGGTCTGTAACCATAAGAATCCTTATGAAAGTAAGGTTCCACCGAGGGTTCAAAATACAGTTTCACAACCATTTGTGCAATTCTATCTGTAACAGTTGGAATTCCTAGTGTTCTGGTGCCACCAGCTTTCTTTGGAATATCTACGGCTTTAACAGCTGGAGGGAAGTAACTTCCCGAAGACATTCTGTTCCATAGTTTATAGAGATTATCCTTTAGGTTCAGTTCGAATTCTTCTATTGACTCTTCATCAATTCCTGCTGACCCTTTGTTTGCTTTCACTCTTAGAAAGGCTTCATAAACCACCTTTTTAGATATAGCATATGACTTTGTTTTATTCATAAGTTCCTCCCACTAAGATGGTTGACTTGCTAATAAAACTGAATAATATAACCCCTTTGCTCCACCTCCGTTAGGAGGTTTCTTTGCTACTACGAGTTATTCCGCCCCTATACATGGCATTGGTACTCTGATTCTTGTGGGTCTTCCACTTGAATTTCTCCCTTTACATCCATGTCGTAGGTTCCCACGTTCCACACTCAAGCCTATATTAAGTTCACGCCGCCTTTATACCGGTCACCGAACGGACAGTAAACAGGTTTCCTCCGAACTTATCCTGAGTTAACGACTCCCCCTCAGTTTTGATGACGTCCCTACGCTTTCGATACTTCCTCAGCGGTTCAATGGTTTTCGTCTCCTTAATATGTACCTGACAAAGTCCTGCTCTGCCTTTTCCTTAACGCTCAATACCATAGCTTTTGACTACAGCACCTTAAGGTGGTTTGCAATCTCTACCTGTATAGCGATTGCGAGAGGCCTACTCTCATCTTAAGTGCAGCATAGCTTTCTAATGTGCTTACGCACACTTTAGTTGCTTTCGTGGCACACAATCATCGGCGTAGCGGACAAACTTGTGACCTCTCTTTTCTAACTCTTTATCAAGCTTATCCAAAAGAATATTCGAAAGAAGAGGGCTCAGGGGACCTCCTTGTGGTGTTCCTTCTTCTGCATCATAGACTACACCATTTATCATGATTCCTGCTTGGAGATATTTCCGTATTAGCTTCAAGACCAATCGGTCTTGGATTCTGCTTGCCAATATCCCCATCAACTTATCATGATTCACTTTGTCAAAGAACTTCTCCAAGTCCATGTCAATCACCCATCTGTAACCTTCGCTTATATATCTCCTTGCTTTACGAACCGCGTCATGGCCTCTTCGGTTTGGTCTAAACCCATAACTATATTCTGAGAAGGTTAGATCAAAAAGCGGGGTTAGAACTTGGGCGATAGCCTGTTGGATAAACCGGTCTGTCACGGTAGGTATTCCTAGTAACCTTACTCCACCGTTCGGTTTCGGGATTTCGACTCGACGGACTGGGTTAGGTTGATAGGTACCTTTCTTTAAAGAATCACAAAGGGTGTCCCAGTTTTCATAGAGATGTCTTCGTAGGGATTTTACGGACATTCCATCTATGCCGTGACTCCCTTTATTCTTCTCCACACGTTTAAGTGCTTCTATTAAGTTTTCCCGTGTCAGAATCAGATTCATTAACATGTGATATTTCCTTTCGACGTGAACGTAGAAATCTAATTATGTTATTCCTGCTCCACCCTCATGAAGTCCCCTGTGGATTCACCACTTCCTCCTTCAAGTAAGTCCTTTCGGATTGTCTGCTTCTACACAGGAATTGTATGCCTAGTTTCTTGTTCTTCCTAATTGTTCAGTCCTTCCCTTACCGTCTCGAGTTGGTAAGGTACTATGACCTCTGCTGACTTCTAATTGTTCAGCTATCTATCATTAGATAGGTTACCAAGTGTACTTGGCGTTTCAATCAGACCTCCCCGGGTAAGAGTACAGTCTTTCCCTCCATCTATCTGCTCCATTTACTCTGTACCACCTTCGGCAGTAAGGATTTTGTTTTGATGTGCAAACTCATCCAATGGTACCTAGCCTTATATGAAGTTCGTGTTCCTCAGACCGGAGGTTTGCCGCTCGCTTCCTTCAGATTCCGCGTCACCGCGGACACCCTTGCGTTAAGCTAACCACTACTACTGCCTTCATGGCTCGGGACTTGCACCCTATAGACTGCACCCATGCCGGGCGCACACAAAAAAACTCAGGCATTTGCCTGAGTTTTTGTCGAAACTTACACTTGAGGTTCATCACTGGTTTTTCGCTTTTCTTTAACGGTATTAATAACACCTTTTTCCTTAAGTTCTTTACCTTTCCACACTGCCCACATCTGAGCAGCAAGGAAAATCGATGAATAAGTACCGGCGATTAAACCGATTAGAAGTGCAAACGAGAAGTTTCTTATTGACTCACTTCCAAACACCAGGAGCGCCACAACTGTAAATACAACAGTTAGAACTGTATTCACAGAACGGCCAAGCGTTTGGCGAAGACTCTTGTTTACAACATCAGCAATATCTTCAAATGATTTGAGCTTTTTCTTTTTCTGCATATTTTCACGCATTCGGTCAAACGTTACGATTGTATCATTGATGGAATAACCGACTACCGTCAGCACTGCCGCAATGAAGGTTATATCCACTTCCAAACGAGTGAAGCTAAATACAGCGATAATAAAGAAAGCATCATGCAGCAGCGCGAGAACTGCCGGAACAGCCATTTTGATTTCAAAACGGATCGTTACATAGATGATAATGCCAACAGAGGCAATAACCAATGCAATCAGTGCGTTTTTGGCAAGTTCCTTTCCAACAGTCGGTGAAACCGTGCTGACATTTGGATCGGCACCGAATTTTTCATGGAAATGGGTCTTAACTTCTGCTATTTCATCTTTTGTCAAAACATCTTTAAACCTGGCCACACCAATTTCTTTATTATCACCGGAGATGACAATATCATCTGTCTCGATTCCAAGTGCTGATAATTCAGTTTGGAATTTTTCTTTTGTTAGAGGCTCACTTGCCTGCTGCTCAATACGCGTACCGCTGACAAAATCAATTCCGAGATTCAATCGGAATACAGACAATACTATGATTCCAGCTATAATCAATACAGCGGATAAGATGAAAAACTTCTTTCTGTGCCCTACAAAATCAAATTTATCAAACTTAGTCGGCAAATCCAGAGTATCATAATTTTCAGCAATATTTTTTATCTCACTTTTCTTAACACCAAACCAGCCTGGTTTTTTATTCAGTGCTTTACTATGCACCCAAAGCCCCATAAGCAGCCTTGTACCGTAAACAGCAGTAATAAAGCTTGCCAGAATGCTTATTATAAGCATGGTAGCAAATCCTTTTACTGAACTTGTCCCATACATAAATAATACGGCTGCTGCCAGAATGGTTGTGATATTTGCATCAAATATTGTCGAAAGTGAGTTTTTCTCCCCAGCCTGGAAAGCCGATTTGATTGATCTGCCCACTTTTATTTCTTCCCGGATTCTCTCATAAGTAATGATATTCGCATCAACAGCCATGCCAACCCCTAGAATCAGCGCAGCGATACCAGGAAGGGTCAGTACGCCATTCATCCAGTCGAATACGAGTAAAATTAGATAAATATAAAAAGATAAAGTGAGTGTCGCAATAAGCCCTGGGAAACGATATACCACAATCATGAAGATAAATATAATTGCTATCCCGATAATACCGGCAAGAATGGTCGTTTCCATAGCCTGTTCACCGAATTTTGCACCAACTGATGTCGAATAAACTTCATCTAGCTGTACAGGCAGGGAACCTGCATTCAATAAATCCGCCAGTGTCTGTGCTTCGTCAATCGTAAAATTTCCAACAATGGACACAGTATCCTGGTTAAAGATTTGGCTTACCTGTGGAGCAGATAAGTATTTTGGGTCTTCTTTAGCTGCTTCAGCCTTGAAGGAATCCTGGCCATCTTCAAAATCGAGCCAAATGACAAGCAGGTTATTTGGCGCTCCCATATTTACAATCTTTTGAGTTACGTCTTTAAATTTGCTGGCACTTTTCAGCTTCAATGAAACACTTGGCTTTCCTTTTTCATCAAAAGTCTGCTTTGCACCGTTTTCTGCAAGGTCTGAACCATCCATCATCAATTGGTCATTTACATCTCTGAATGATAAATTAGCTTCTGTGGACAGAATTTCCCTTGCTTTATTCTGATCCGTTACACCGGCAAGCTGAACACGGATCCGGTTATCTCCCTCAATCTGGATATTCGGTTCACTGACTCCGAGAACATTGATCCGCCTATCTAGTGCTTCAGCAGTGCTTGCAAGGACAGCTTTATCAACCTTCTGCCCATCTTTTGGTTTTACCTCATAGAGCACCTCAAATCCGCCCTGCAAATCAAGACCAAGCTTAATATTTTTTAAGATGTTATTTGTCGTTGCCCCCGCCAAGCTTCCCAATAATAAAACAATCAGGAAAAAAGCAACGATACGGCTGCGCTTTACCATTATGAATAAATCCTCCTTAGCTACTCGCCCGCTGTATCCAAATGAAATGGCCATTATAACCCCATTATTTGCTGTACAAGGAGATCGCATATACATACTGAATGCAACCTCCCGGCTCATAAAACTTTCCGTTTCCACTTCAAGCTGGCTTTTACCATCTATTTTCAAAATTCTATATATGTATGCAGGAACAATGACACAAAAGGCAGTCTAACTCCACGTTTTATTATGAAACAGATAGTAAAACCTGTCAATTTGTTAAAAAGTAAGGCGATTACTTCAAAAGTTCTTTTCGCTCTTCTTCATTGTCAAAAGCAAAGTCAGCCCCTTTAAAGGCTTCTATGGTTGCATAGTGAATGTATTCACTCACTTTAACCTCCATTATTTCTTCCACAATTTCAAATAGCCTGACATTTTCTTTTGGCTTTTTCCACTTTTTCTTTGCCAGGAATCCCCAGAGCCCCTCTTCAGTCACTTGTTTATAGCCCAGCAGCTGAAATTCATCCAGCTTGCTTTCCAATGCTGGCTTTACCGCAGTTCGAAAATAATCATATTCATGGCCGATTTCCACTTTCAGCCGCCTCCCCGCCATTAATTCACATGGAAATTATGATAGCTTGTCATGCTTTGTCCTCTGTCTTGCATATAGATAATTGTATATGATATTACCCATTTTGAGAAGGCAGGGAGTTGAATGTCCAAATTTCTGAAAGGTACCATGATCCTGCTTGCTGCAGGCCTGGTGACCAGAGTCCTGGGCTTTATAAACAGAATTGTCATTGCCCGCTTTATAGGAGAAGAAGGCGTAGGCCTTTATATGATGGCTTTTCCAACCATGATTCTAGTCGTCACCATCACACAGCTTGGACTGCCGGTTGCTATTTCTAAGAACGTTGCCGAGGCAGAGGCAAGGGGAGATACAGCAAAAATCAAGAAAATATTAGTTGTTTCCTTAGCGACGACTATCTCACTTTCAATTGTTTTCACTCCTGCTTTAATTTTGCTCGCTCCTTTATTATCAGAGACCCTCTTTACCGATAACCGGACACATTTACCGTTGATAGCAATTGCTCCAATCGTACCGATTATTGCGGTTTCTTCTGTTATCCGTGGTTATTTTCAGGGCAGACAGAATATGAAGCCTGCTGCCTATTCCCAGGTAATTGAACAGGTTGTCAGAATCAGCCTTATTGCCTTGATGACTAAGGCTTTTCTGCCATACGGAATTGAGTATGCGGCAGCGGGAGCCATGCTGGCAGCCGTAATTGGGGAGCTTGCATCTTTACTTTATTTGATGACCACATTTAAGCTTAAAAAGAAATTCAGAGTCAGGAAGCAATTTTTTAAATTTGTGTCTTCAGGAAAAAGTACATTTAACGAATTGATGACCGTTGCGCTTCCTACGACTGGGAGCAGAATGATTGGTTCTGTCGCCTGGTTCTTTGAACCGATTGTGGTGGCTCAGAGTCTTTCTCTTGCAGGGGTGGCCGCAGCTGCGGCTACAAAGCAATATGGAGCGCTTACCGGTTTTGCCATGCCTCTCCTGATGCTTCCATCGTTTATTACTTATTCTTTGTCAACTTCGCTTGTACCGGCTATCAGCGAGGCGAACTCCCAAAATAATATGCGCCTTATCGAATACCGGCTTCAGCAGACGCTTCGGTTTGCTTTTATCACTGGCGGCCTGGCGGTTGTTGTGCTTTATGTTCTTTCCGATCAGCTGATGGAGGTTATGTATGGCTCTCCACGGGGCTCACATTTCATCAAATTAATGGCGCCATTTTTTCTTTTTTATTATTACCAAGGGCCTCTTCAGGCTACTTTGCAGGCATTAAACCTGGCCAGGGCAGCGATGACCAACAGTCTGATCGGTGCAATCGTAAAAACAGCAGTCATCTTTCTGCTGGCCAGCCAGCCTGCATTTGGCATAAATGGAGTTGCGATGGGGATTTTGACAGGTACAGTCCTGGTTACAATGCTTCACTTTGCAACAGTTCTTAAAGCTATTTCTTTTACTTTTTTCGTCAGGGATTATTTAAAAACGTTTATTGCTATGGTTTTATCAGGAGTCGTAGGCTTCTGGATGCTAAGAGACATACTTGCCTCAGACATGAATACAGCCTTAAGGGTTATATTGGTTTCCATCGCCATCACAGTTGTTTACATCATCCTTTTACTAATCTTCAAGCTGATTAAAAAGAATGAATTGATTCGTATTCCAGGGATCGGCAAGATGATATCCAAGTTGGCATTTAAATAACGTTTCATTGTTTTCTTCAGGTCAGCTATAAGTAGTTCACTTATCTTTAGCTGACCTTGTTTATTTTCTTTCGTCGAGCAAATCCACAAAAAATTGGCCATTTTCGTAGCTGCAGAATGAGATTTTGGATAACTCTTTATACCCCTCCTTCCTAAGCTCCTGCCGCAGCCAAAATTCACTTTTATTTATCGTTTCCAGGTTTATTTTCTGAATTGAACCATCAATAATTAGAGGAATTGTAATTCCGCCCTCTTTGCTGTCTTTCTTTTCAAACACTGACAAGTTACCAGAGGATTCAAGGATAGCGAATTCCACATCGGAAATTTTGGCTATATCTTTTTCTCTTAATTGCAGAAGCAGATCATCAAAGTTGTATCTCTGCTCTCTCATGACATTTTCATCTATTTTACCTTTATTTATAATAATTGTCGGTTTACCATCTACCACGTCCCTGAATGTTTTGCTCTTCAGGGAGAATATGGCCAATACAATCTGTACAACCATCAAAAGGAGCATAGGCAGCACATTTTTCAGGATTTCCGAATTCGGATTTTCAATCGCCACTACAGCAAGCTCAGCGATCATAATATAGACCACCAAATCCAGGATGCTTAATTCTCCAATTTCCCTTTTGCCCATTAATCTAAATATAAGAAGAATGACTGCATAGAGAAATAGTGTTCTTACTATAATGATCAGATATTCTTCCACTTCTACAGCACCCCTTTTGATGCAATCCTTTATATCCTTCCACATAAATGAACTGTTTATGAGTTTATCAGAATTTTTCATTGAACATTTTCGATTCTATTTTTTCATTGTGCGAATATGCTTGTACTAAGGAAAAAGCTGGATAGCCTCTGGGGTTTAAGCTTTTCCTATTAACTGATTCAGAAGGGAGAGGGTCAATATAGAAGAATCAAAGAACTTTGGAAGCGCCGTCCTTTATGGAATTATTGCAATTTTTGCCATCGCCGTAGCCAGCAGCCTCATTTTCTCACTGCTGCTGCGGTTTACATCGCTGCAGGAGTCATCCTTACAGTATATTATTACTGCTGTTTCATTTGTTTCTCTTTTTGCGGGAGGGTTCATATCCGGAGGAAAAGGGAAGCAAAAGGGCTGGCTGCTCGGAGGCTTGACCGGGCTTATTTACTCAATAGTAATTTTTCTTTTTCAATATTTGGGGCACGACAGTTTATTTGATATGGAGCAAATGATATACCACACCTGTTTCACGCTTACAGCGATGATGGGCGGCATCTTGGGAGTAAATCTCAACTCAAAAAGAACAGCCTAAAAAAGAAGGTCCTGCAATCGAGGACCTTCTTTCTTTCGATATTAAGACTTTGCTAATGCATCGCCAGTCGCCTGCGTTACTTCGCGGATCGCTGCACGATCGTATGTAAGACGGCTTCCGTCACCACACTTAATAACCACTTTGTCTTCGTCGATGGCATCAACGAATCCATGAAGGCCGCCGATTGTAACAACCTTATCTCCCTTTTTCAAATCAGTCTGCATTTGCCGAACTGCCTTTTGGCGTTTCTGCTGCGGACGGATTAACAGGAAATAGAATAAAACAAACATCAGCAATAATGGCCCTAAAGTTCCTAAAAGCTCCATTTTTTTCCCCCCTTTCAAAGATTGTTCCTTTAAGGAAGAGATGCTCCTTAGTTGAACACTTAATTTTTAATATTAAAAGTTCTTCGCATTCGGCTTATTGAATCCATACCTTTCGAAAAACTCTTCTCTAAAGTCACCCAACCGATCTTCTCTGATCGCCTGTCTTACCTGCTCCATTAATTTTAGCAGAAAATAAAGATTATGGTAAGTTGTAAGCCTAATGCCGAATGTTTCGTCACAGCGGATTAAATGCCTGATGTAAGCGCGGCTGTAATTTCGGCATGTGTAGCAATCACAATTCTCATCGATAGGGCCAAAATCTCTTGCAAATTTGGCATTTTTAACTACTAGACGGCCATTACTTGTCATTAATGTTCCATTCCTGGCAATCCTTGTAGGAAGAACACAGTCAAACATATCGATTCCTCTGATCGACCCATCAATCAGGGAATCGGGAGATCCCACTCCCATAAGGTATCTTGGCTTATCAGACGGCAAAAGCGGTGTTGTAAACTCCAGCACGCGGTTCATTACATCTTTTGGCTCACCTACAGATAATCCGCCTACTGCATATCCCGGGAAATCAAGAGATGTTAAGTCTCTTGCACTTTGTTTGCGAAGCTCCTCATATTCCCCACCCTGAACAATTCCGAAGAGTCCCTGATCATTCTGGCGTTTGTGAGCTTGTAAGCAGCGCTCAGCCCACCGGGAAGTCCTTTCTACTGACTTCTTCATATAATCGAAGGAGGCAGGATAAGGAGGGCATTCATCAAATGCCATCATAATATCCGAACCAAGCGAATTTTGAATTGCCATTGCTTTTTCAGGTGATAAAAATAGCTTGTCGCCATTCAAATGGTTCCGGAAATGAACACCTTCTTCTTCAATTTTACGGAATTCACTCAGGCTGAACACCTGAAACCCGCCGGAATCTGTCAGAATAGCCCGGTCCCAATTCATAAACTTGTGAAGCCCGCCTGCTTCTTCAACAATTTCCTGACCTGGACGAAGCCAAAGGTGGTAGGTATTGCTCAAAATGATGCCCGCTCCCATTTCAACAAGTTCTTCGGGGGACATGGTTTTTACTGTAGCAAGTGTTCCCACTGGCATGAACACAGGGGTTTCAAATGATCCATGCGGCGTATGGACCCGCCCCAAACGGGCACCAGTTTGCTTACATGTCTTAATTAACTCATAACGAATTGCAGTCAAGTTGCAGTCTCCTTCCATTTAAAGCTCAGAGCAATTATTTCTGCCTGGTCAAAGGCGAAAATCATGCTACATAATGAGCATAGCATCTCCAAAGCTGAAAAATCGGTATCGCTCCTCCACCGCCTTATTATAGGCATTCAGAACGTTTTCACGGCCGGCCAGTGCACTTACAAGCATAATTAAGGTCGATTTAGGCAGATGAAAATTCGTTATCATCCCATCAATCGCTTTAAATTCATAGCCTGGATAAATGAAAATATCAGTCCAGCCGCTTGCTTCCTCAAATCGGCCATTATGCATGGAAGCAATGGTTTCTAGAGTCCTCGTGGAAGTAGTCCCTACACTGACAATTCTTCCTCCCTGATCACGGACTTCATTCAATAGCCGTGCAGTTCCTTCTGTTACCTGGTAAAATTCAGCATGCATATCATGCTCATTCAAATCCTCCACACTAACCGGCCTGAAAGTTCCAAGACCAACATGCAGAGTAATAAAAGCAATATGCACACCCATTTCCTTAATCTCTTTAAGAAGCTGCTCAGTAAAATGAAGGCCTGCTGTAGGAGCTGCAGCAGAACCGCGCTCACGGGCAAACACAGTCTGATAACGGTCGCGATCATCAAGCTGCTCTTTAATATAAGGAGGCAATGGCATTTCTCCCAATTGCTCGAGCACCTCATAGAATATCCCGTCATATCTGAACTCAAGTACCCTGCCGCCATGATCTGACGTTCCTGTGCATACAGCAGTCAAGCTGCCATTCCCAAAAGTAATCTCTGTACCTTCTTTGACTCTTTTAGCTGGTTTAACAAGCGTTTCCCAGGAATCTCCTTCCAGCTGTTTCAGAAGAAGCACTTCTATGTTGGCCCCGGTGCCTGTTTTTTCTCCAAACACCCTGGCAGGAAGCACCTTTGTGTCGTTCAGCACCAGGCAATCTCCAGCTTTGAGATAATTTTTAATATCCTTAAAAACACTATGCTGAATGTCTCCGGTTTTTTTATCAAGGACCATTAGCCTGCTGCTTGTCCGATCAGCCAAAGGCGTTTGTGCAATTAATTCCTCAGGCAAATGAAAATCAAACAAATCTACTTTCATGATGTCACCCTATCTGTTAATCATATAGACTACCGGAATCTGCCAATAAAATAAAAGATGGCAGATAAGATAACACTGAGCAAGATCGACGTAACGATTGGAAAGTAAAAAGTCGTATTGCCTTTCCTGATCACTATATCCCCCGGCAGCTTGCCAATATTAATAAACTGGCTTAAAAATCCAATAGCAAAAATAATGGCACCAATAACCATCAGCCATTTTGATATCCCGCTCAATCAGCAGGCACCTCCATTTGAAAATGACGGTACACCAGGTCTGTTACAATTCTTCCTCTTGGTGTCCGCTGAATAAACCCAATCTGCAATAAATATGGTTCATAAACATCTTCAATCGTGTGCGATTCTTCCCCAATTGTCGCTGCAATTGTTTCAAGGCCAACAGGGCCGCCGCGGAATTTTTCTATAATCCCTCTTAATAATTTATGGTCAATATGATCAAGGCCTAAACGGTCAACCTGCAAAAGCTCCAAGGCTTCCTTGGCCAGTGTTTCATCAATTTGACCATCAGCTTTAACCTGGGCAAAATCACGGACTCTGCGGAGGAGCCTATTTGCAATTCTAGGCGTGCCTCTTGACCTTCTGGCCACCTCAATGGCGGCTTTTTGATCTATTCCTGTATCAAGAACCTCAGCCGTACGGACAACAATATCAGTCAGCTGCTCTTCTGAGTAGTATTCAAGCCTGCTAAGCACGCCAAAACGGTCCCTTAAAGGAGCCGATAGCGAACCTGCCCTTGTAGTCGCGCCAACCAGTGTAAAAGGCGGCAAATCCAGCCTTACAGATCTGGCGCTTGGCCCTTTTCCGATGACAATATCCAGACAGAAGTCTTCCATTGCAGGATATAAAACTTCTTCAATAGAACGCGGCAAGCGATGAATTTCATCAATAAACAGGACGTCACCCGGTTCCAATGCAGTCAGTATCGCCGCCAAATCACCAGGCCTTTCAATTGCAGGGCCTGCAGTGGTCCTGATATTTACACCCATTTCATTAGCAATAATGGTAGCCAGTGTGGTTTTCCCCAATCCGGGCGGCCCATATAGTAGGACATGATCTAAGGTCTCCTCGCGTATTCTGGCGGCTTTGATAAAGATTTCGAGGTTTTCCTTTACTTTATCCTGTCCAATATACTGCTTTAGTGTCTGCGGGCGCAGACTCTGTTCGAATGAAAGGTCCTGAAGATCAGCTTCACCGGATATTATCCGCTCTTCCATACTTAATCACCTTCTTAATATCAGCATAAATGAAGCGGGCCGATTCCAACAAATTATAGTTTTAAAAGCTTTTGCAGAGCCTTCTTTATGTATTGGTCCGTTGTAAGCTTTTCCTTTTTCAGTTCTGGAGTAATCTTTTTCAGTTCCTTATCTGAATAGCCCAGCGCTTTTAGTGCAAGCAAAGCTTCTTCCAAGTCCCCTGCAGGCCCGCTCTCAGCCTGAATTTTATCCGCTGAGAACAAATCAGGGAAAAAGTCAGGTACAATATCCGGCAGCTTCCCTTTCAGATCAAGAATCATTTGCCTCGCCGTTTTCTTTCCTACTCCAGGAAACTTAACGAGGAATGCTTCATCTTCGTTTTCAATCGCCTGAACCACCTGTTCCGGTTCACCTGAAGCAAGAATCGCAAGAGCCCCCTTCGGCCCAATTCCGGTAACATTCAGCAGCTTGGTAAACAGAGTCTTCTCCTCCCGAGTCTTAAAACCGTACAATGCCATAATATCTTCTCGTACATAATGATACGTGTATATCCTGACTTCCTGCCCGAACTCCGGGGTATAGCTAAATGGATTAGGCGTTAAAACCTGATAGCCAATTCCATTATTTTCAATAACCACATATTCCGGTCCAATAAAATCCAGCTTGCCTCTTACAAATTCAAACAATGCCTTTCTCTCCTCTGATTTAACTGTACCTCATTGTACCATAATATATTTTAGGCACGAAGAATAAAATATTGAAAAGCCTGGGGAAAGATACATTGCTGATCGATCGCCGCGGAAATCAGAAGAGAGAAGGTACGTTCTAAAGATTAACGTCCACTTTTATCAATTGCTTCCCGCCTTTTTCGATACCAAGATAGCGCAAGGTTTCAGCTGAAGAATGATGATTATAGATGGACATAATGATTGAAATGGCAATCCCTTTTCTATAGGCATGATAGCCAAATGTCTTTCGAAGTGTATGTGTTCCAATTTTCCCTTGAATTCCAGCTTCCTTTGCAGCATTATTTATAATTCGATATGCCTGCTGGCGGGTAATTGGCTGATTAATCTTTTTGGATTTGAAGAGATAATCACAATCAGTGAAATCATACTGAGCGAAATATTTTTTCAGTTCTCTTTTCACGCTGTTATTTAAGTAAAATGCTTTATTTTCATTGCTATTGAGGTCATTAAAATAAATAAACTCTTTTATTTGATTCCCATCCCAAACATCACTAATTTTCAGAGATAGCAAATCACTGACCCTTATTCCCGTATTTATGCCTAATACAAAAAGCAAAAGATCCCGCTGTGACTGCTGTCTTAAAATCTCTTTAATTTTATTAATGCTTTTGATGTCCTTGATAGGGTCAACATATTCCACAAGATTCCCTCCTGCAACTAATGTTACATAACTATAAGCTATCAAAAAATAAGTAACATTACAAATGATTATACGCATTATATTCAAAACAGAAACATGCAAGAGAAGTCCGCTCTCTTGCATGTTTCACCGCTGATTCAATTTGCGTATTTTTCTCCGGTGGAATAGCTTTTAAATGTTTCCAGCACCTCTACATAACGATCTTTCGTCATAATTGGTATCCCTTTTTTCAGCTCCTGGCATTTTGTGCTTTCTAATTTCCCTAAATCGATTTGAAAGAAAGACTGAATGATATTTGTTCTTTGCGGCCTTCCGTTGAAAATGGTCAATGTACCATCCTCTGTAACACCGAAGTACCCATTTGCTTTTAATAATGGAGAAATATCATCCATTTGCCGGCGGAACACCACATAATCTTTATCCATATCCACAAGCTGCCATTGATCATATTTAGCCCAGAAATCTTCAAGGGTCCATATGGTTTCCTCTATCATTTCCTGGCTAACTTCCCCATCCAGATATTCTCTTTCCAAAATGACCTTTATCGTAAGCGGACCTTCAATGCGCTTTTCTGTTTCCATTGCATATACAGAAATGTCCTTATATAAAAAGTTGAATGTGTCTGTCTGGAAGAAGGGATAAAAGGAAGCAACGCCTAAAAGGAGCAAGCCCCATATGGTTCTCATTATCGATCACCTCGATTAAATTGTAACTTCTGCAGCATCCACTAAGCCTGTTTTTCCCAGATCTTTATGATTAGTGTGACCAATATTTTCATGTTTATCCTGAAATATTAATAATTCAAAAGAGCAAAGCTCTCCGCTTTGCTCTTTTGAATTAAATCGTTATTGTTCCCTGCCGAATAAACTTTTTAAATCCCAATCAATTTGCTCCCTTGGACCGCCATCACGAAGGTTGTTATCAATATTTCTTAAACGGCTAAACGTTCCTTCGTCCGTTACAACTGTGGCAGATCTTCCGCGCAAGTATGGCTGGACGGCTTCATGAATTGCCTCTTTCGTTTGTTCTTCCTTGTTGTAATCAGTCAAATCCACAGCAATCAAAACATCGCTTCCATAGGTAACAGACCTGACATCTTCAACGTTTGGAACAGAAGCTGCAACGTCGCCAATTTTTTCAGCAAGCTCACCTTCATAAGCCTGGTAATAAGAATTATTGGCTTTTCGTGTATTGTCATCCAGATGTCCATGATAATTCGCATCGCTATGGCTAAAACGATTATCTTTCTGGAAAAAGCTGATATCCCTATCAGCAAGAGGCACAGTAGGGTTTCCGGTGTTTTCATCGTTTACTCTTCTTGCATTATTATCCACTCGATTGTAGCCATTATTTCTCCCCTCACCGCCAAGGGTATGGTCCATCATTTCTGTCAGAGGCCCATCATTATCTGTACCATCATCAACTCGGACATTTCCTCCGCGGTTTCCGTGGTTTTCATTTGAATAATAGCCCATGGGCTGACCAATTTCATTAGTACGATCAACATCAGCATTATCATTGGCTCCGCACCCTGCCAATCCCACCGACATGATGGCAGCTATCGGCACACCAATTAATTTCTTGTGCAAGCGAAAAACCCCCTCGCTAATATTACAAGCTTGAGCATTTCTGCTCTTTCTTAGCTTGTGAGCGCAAAGAGGCTTTCATTCTGTCCATTTACGTCCAATTTTTTGATGAGGACTATTTGCTCTTCTCGCTGGCAGCATTTTTAAGAGCTTTAATAAAACGCTGCCTTTCTGCAAACTGTCCTACAGTTAAATCCAGAACAGGACGAATCTTGACAGGATCAAGATATGTTCTATCTCTTATTACACGATTCCATTCCCTAAATATGTCGGTTGGAAAAGCCAATGCATGGAGAAATCCCCTTTCTCCAAGATAGGATTTTAAGATGGGATATTTTCCTAAATCATCAATTGACCATTTCATAAAAGGAAGGATGCGATTTGCATACTGCAGATAATCTGAATGGGGAGTTCCTATTGCCACCAGATCAAAATCAAGCAAATATAAAGATTGGTCTTTTGCCCTTAGAAAATTGTGATGCGCTACGTCACCGTGCAGAATGACCTGCCTCCCTGATTGAAAAAGCAAGGCTTCTTCTTCCATGCCTTTTAAGGACCAATCCGCCCAGGCTAATAATTCATTAATAATTTCTTTTTGGACAAAATATCTTACTACAGGGAGATTATTAAGAAAAAGGGTCGCTCTTTCTCTCCACTTGTCTGCCTGCCGATATGCAGGCACAACCGTTTGGTAACGGCTGACAAGCTTCTCTGTTGTATCGTGGAATTTTTTCAGCAGCTCCAGCCCTTCTAAACGATTTGTCTTCAGGTAATATGTGAAAACATCTTCCGAAGGCGGTATATACTCCATACAGCCAAAATAAGTCCTGTCAAAAAACAAAGGCGGTTCTTTGGCAACCTCGTAAAAAATATATGTTTTTTCAAATCCTTCATTCATTAATGATGAGGTAAATGCCTCCTGAAGCTTTAGCCGGTGATAGGACGAAAATCCTTTCAATATAAAGGCCCGTTCCTGCGTCCGCAGTAAATAAACCTTCTTTCTGATTGGCTTTATTTCTTCAACTTTAAAGGGCAGCTGATCTTGCAAATAGGAGAGGAGACGATTTTGAGCTAAATCGTCTCCTCCATTATTAACCGTCGTATTCACTGCTTTCGTCAAAGTTTCTCGGCATCCCAAATGCCTGCCCTTCCATAGGATCAAAACCTGGTCCAGGGCCATAACCGAATCCCGGGCTAAAAACTGGTTCAGGAACATAACCGAATCCCGGGCCAAAACCAGGACCATAGCCAGGACTGTAACCTCTAGGAGCAAATTGCGGTCCTCCGCAACCGCAGTCATTTGAAGCACCCATGACTGATTCCGGCATTAGGGGCTTTTGGGCCATGCCTGAATAATCTTCAAATGCTCCTTGCACCTGTGGCATTTGATGCGGCATCTGTGGCATCATCGCTCCTTGTACTTGAGGGAAAGGCATCTGCGGCATCATCGCTCCTTGCACCTGCGGCATCTGATGCGGCATTTGAGGCATCATCGCCCCTTGCACCTGCGGCATTTGATGCGGCATCTGCTGTCCCATATCCTCTGCTCCCATTACACCTGTCGGCATTTGAGGCATTTGAGGCAGCTGAGGCATCATCGCTCCTTGCACCTGCGGCATTTGATGCGGCATCTGCTGTCCCATGTCCTCTGCTCCCATTACACCTGTCGGCATTTGAGGCATTTGAGGCATTTGAGGCAGCTGAGGCATCATCGCTCCTTGCACCTGCGGCATTTGATGCGGCATCTGCTGTCCCATATCCTCCACACCCATCACACCTGATGGCATTTGTGCCATTGGCATGAACGGTGAAGATTCATCATAATCCGGACTCTCAACTCCAGCCACCATACCCATATGAGGCATTTGATGCTCGGGCATCATCGTTCCCTGTACCTGTGGCATCTGATGCGGCATTTGCATTCCCATATCTTCTGCACCCATCACACCCGTTGGCATCTGATGCGGCATTTGCGGCATCATCGCTCCCTGTACCATTGGCATCTGGTGCGGCATCTGCGGCATCATTGCTCCTTGTACTTGAGGGAAAGGCATCTGCGGCATCATCGCTCCTTGTACCTGTGGCATCTGGTGCGGCATTTGCGGCATCATCGCTCCTTGTACCTGTGGCATCTGGTGCGGCATTTGCGGCATCATCGCTCCCTGTACCATTGGCATCTGGTGCGGCATCTGCGGCATCATCGCTCCTTGTACTTGAGGGAAAGGCATCTGCGGGTAACATGGGTTAAAAGGAAACATTGGCTGATATTGACCTCCTTGATGAGAATAATAAGATGATTCGCTTTCAGGTGATTCATGACTTTCTTGATTTGTAGCAGGCTTTGCCTGCGGCAGGATATTAACTGGCTTTGGCGGGAGCTGGGGCTGTGGCTTAGATTCTGATATAGGCAGTGGTTTTTGCTGCGGTTTTATTTCTGCAGGCTTCACTGGTTTTTCCTTTGCTTTAACTTCTTTAGCCGGCAGAGGTTTCTGCTGCTGCGGTTTAACCTCTTTTGCCGGAAGCGGCTTTTGCTGCTGCGGTTTAACCTCTTTTGCCGGAAGCGGCTTTTGCTGCGGAGCCGGCTGCTGAATATTCATCATATAATAATTATTTATATCAATTTCAGGCATAATAGGCAGTGGCATTTTTGGCGTATAAGGTTTTTTTGGAACCTCCTTCGGTACTTCTGCTTTTGGGGCAGGTTTAGGCACTTCTTTCGGAATTTCAACCTTTGGCGCCGTTACTTTTGGCATTTCTTTTTTTGGTGCTTCTTTTACCGGCTTCTCCTTAGGTGCTTCAGCTGTCGGCATGGTAATGGGCTTCTCTTTGGCAAAAGGGTGTTCTGCTTTTGGCATTTCCTTTTTGGCACCCAAATTTATTTTTGCTTCCGGTTTTCCTCCAATAGGAGCCTCTTTTTTTATTGAGCCCCCGCTTGCAGGAACTTTTATTTTCATACCGGGCATAATCATATCAGGGTTGCTGAGCTGTGTATTCATCTTTTTCAGCTCTTCAAAATTCACGCCGTACTTTTTGGCAATCTTCCAAAGAGTATCCCCTTTCTGTACGATATGGATTTTCACTCTGAATTCCCTCCTATACGTAAGGTGATACTTCCATCAGTGATGGCTGGTTGAGGCCCACACGAGGTGGGTCACACAGACGTTTCCCCAGACAAGGAAAGCTGCGGCATCGGGACATCGCACAACCGAAAGCGTTAGCTTTTGGGAGGACGTGGCGGTCCTGGTCTGTGTTCCTAATCAGCATTTACGGGCAGTTCATCCATATATTTGAAAGGTGCAGATTAGTGCCCGTTAATCGCGATGAGTCCATATAGTGTATGAAGAATTGGGCAAATTGCTAACAATCTACACAAAAAGATATGCATTTTTACCAGGAATTATGATTCATCGTTTCTTCAAACCCCTAGTAGCGTCAGAGGTTAGCAAGGCAAAAAAAAATCCTCCCGTTTGGGAGAATTTTTTTTTACCCTTTTCTGAATGCTGACCGGTAAATTTTCGCAGGTCGAACCTTCAATTTAAAGAGCAGCAAATTATGAAAACGCTTATGGACGTTCGAGCATCCTATCTAATGCCAGTTTAGCATATGCTGCTGTTTGTTCTTCCACCCTAATAAGATTTTGGCTTTCACCCAGCCCGATTGTTTCAAGACACCAAACGAGGTGCGGCAAATCAATCCGGTTCATGGTCAGGCAAGGACACATATGAGGGTTAAGTGAGATAATTTTTTTATCACGATGCTGATTGATAATCCTTTTAACTAAGTTCATTTCTGTTCCAATTGCCCATGCCGATCCTGGCTCTGAACGTTCGATTGCATCTATAATATAATTGGTAGATCCGGCCATATCGGAAAGTTCCACAACTTCTCTTCTGCATTCCGGGTGTACAATGATCTTCATTTCCGGGTGTTGGTCCCGAACTTCTTTGACATTTTCAACAGTAAAATTTTCATGAACAGAACAATGGCCTTTCCAAAGAATCACTTTTATGTCTTCAAGCGCACCTTCATATTCCAGCTGATCCTTAATCGGGTTCCATACAGCCATTTCCTCCAGCCCAATTCCCAGGTTATAAGCTGTGTTTCTTCCAAGATGCTGGTCAGGAAGGAATACAACTCTCGGCATCTGCTCAAACGCCCAGCTCACCATCTTTTCAGCATTCGAAGATGTCACTGTTGCTCCCCCGTGACGGCCTACAAAAGCCTTGATGGCCGCAGTAGAGTTTACATACGTTAAAGGAATCATTGTATCGCCAAACATATCCTGCAGCTTCGTCCAGGCTCTTTCTGTCTGGCGGATATCAGCCATATCGGCCATGGAGCAGCCTGCACGCATATCAGGCAGCAGCACCTTTTGCCGTTGCGCCGTTAATATATCGGCCGTTTCAGCCATAAAATGAACTCCGCAAAATACAATATATTCCGCCTCTGTATTCTCCTGTGAAAGCTGCGCAAGCTTTAGTGAATCACCAGTAGCGTCCGCAAACTGGATGACCTCATCTTTTTGATAATGATGACCCGGAATGAACAGTTTATCTCCAAGGTTATTTTTTATTTCTCTTGCTCGATCCTCCAGTTCCTTTACAGTCATCATTCGATATTTTTCCGGAAGAATATTTGCCTGTTTTTCTGCTATCTGAAAAATATTCATTTCCTCCATACCCCTTTGCCAATTATGCATATATTTTTTTTAGAACTTTATATCTTTGAACGTCGATAACTGTCTAGCTCCAGCGCCTACCCCCTCGAGGTCACAAGCATGTCTCGTTGCGGCTCCTAGGGACTCGGGGTCATAAGCCGTTTCCTTACAGAAGGAAGAACGCCTTCTTACAGGAACCGTCTTATGCCTGTCGTCCCTGGGCAGTCGCCTCCACATTTCGAGCAATCCTCCCAAAAAGGCAAAGAACACCTTCCTGGGAGGCTCGTCTTGTGCTTGAGGCCCCGGGGGTCATGCAGACGTTGCCACAGGACGTGGCGCTTTTAGTCTGCGTTCCTTCGTGGGCAAGGCGCTTCCGCTCTTCTTATTCAACAGTAACCTTTACACTTATATCAAGCGATTTCACAGAATGTGTAAGAAAACCCAGTGAAATAAAATCAACCCCTGTATCGCTGTAAGCTGATAGGTTATCCAACGTAATTCCACCGGATGCTTCTGTCAGAATCCCATTCGGCACGCTGCTGATCCACTCTCTAATCTCTTCCGGGCTCCTGTTGTCAAACATGATTACATCTGCACCTGATTCAACTGCTTCCAGGACCTGTTCTTTTGTTTCCGTTTCGACTTCAACTTTCACCATATGCCCAATTTTTGATCGCACTTCTTTCACAGCTTTCGAAATTGAGCCGGCAAAAGAAATATGGTTGTCTTTAATCATGACTGCATCATAGAGGCCATATCGATGATTAAATCCCCCTCCGGACCTGACTGCATATTTTTCAAGCATTCTAAGGCCTGGAGTTGTTTTTCTTGTATCGCAGATTTTCGTATGTGAACTATTAAGAACCGTGACAGCCTCACTTGTTTTTGTTGCAATTCCGCTCATTCTTTGGAGCAGATTTAAGATCACTCTTTCTCCTTTTAATAAGTCGGATACAGGCCCTGTGGCTTCAGCAAGGACTTGGCCTTTTTCAATCCTGTCTCCATCCTTAACTTTTATTTTTGTTTCCACAGCAGGATTCAGCACCTTATATCCTGCCAAGATAATATCTTTTCCGCAAAAAATGCCATTGTCTTTTGCCAGAAAAACGACCTTACCTGTCTGGTCCTCTCCAAAAATAAGTCCGCTTGTCAGGTCGCGGTCACCGATGTCCTCAAGAAAAAATTGTTCAAGTTGCAATTGCAGTTTTAATTTGTTCATTTTTACCATCCTTCTTAGAATATCGGCATTGAATAATTTTTTTTCCCAGCCATTCATGTTTTTCAAAAGGATAATCCTGCCGGAAATGACCGCCACGGCTTTCCGTTCTCCTTAATGCAGAATCTGTTATAAGATAAGCTGTAATAAGCATGAAAGCCCGTGTTGCTTCATCATGAGAAAGATCATCAAGATTTGCTTTAATCCATTCTTCAGCTCCAAAGCCTTTAAGCCAGGCTAGCTGAGCTGATAGCCCTTCTTTTGTTTTGATAATCCCTGCATTCTTCATCATGCGCCTTTTAATTTCTCCAATGGAAGGCAAGCATTCTTTAGTTGGCCTCCTGCCCTCAAACTCGGGAATGTGCAGATCATTTGCAGTTTCACAGGGGGGCTGTTCATTAAACAGCTCCGACAGTTTTTTGCCAAAAAATAGCCCTTCAAGGAGGGAATTGCTTGCGAGCCGGTTAGCACCGTGTATGCCTGTGCATGCAGCTTCACCAATAGCATATAGACCTGGAATGCTGGTGCGTCCCCATAAATCTGTTTTAATTCCTCCCATTAAAAAATGGCTTCCAGGAGAAACAGGAATTTTCCCAAGGGTTAAGTCTACTCCGTTTTGTTCACAGATTTCTGTGATGGTCGGAAACCTGGATTTAAAGTTATTTATAGGAGAGATATCCAAGAACACGGTTTTCCCTTTATTTAGAAAATGATAAATTGCCTGTGACACAACATGTCTTGGCGCCAAATCACCCTGTGGATGAAGTCCTTTCATTACTGGTTTGCCGTCTTCTGTAATGAGACGGCCGCCTTCTCCCCTAACAGCTTCAGAAATTAACCCCAATGTCTTACCATCTTTATAAAGCAGTGTGGGATGAAATTGGATGAACTCCATATCAGCAATCTCTGCCCCAGCCCTATAGGCTAAGGCAATCCCATCGCCAGTTACGGTACCCGCATTGGATGTATATTCATATAGCTGGCCGCATCCCCCTGTAGCGAGCACAACATGAGGTGAAAAGAATCGATGAATTTTACCATAAGAATCCTTTCCTTTTACTCCTCTACACCTTCCGTCCGCTTCATTTACCAGCAATTCAATCACATAAACATTTTCAATGATTCGAACGTTGTCATTTTTCTTTGACAGCATAAAATCAATGACTGTTTTTCCTGTGCTGTCTCCGCCTCCATGAACAATTCTATTTTCTGAATGGGCCCCTTCCCTTCCTAATGCAATTGATCCTTCAGAATCCAAATCAAACAGGCATCCCGCTTGTTTAAGATCTTTAATCAGGGAAGGAGCTTCACTGGTCAGGGCCAATACTGCTTCAGAATCATTATGGAACCTTCCTGCTTCGATCGTATCCATGTAGTGCTTGGATGGGTGATCATTTATTCCCAGGGCAGCTGCAATGCCGCCCTGTGCCATATATGAGTTTCCATTTTTTATATTTGACTTTGTGAGAATAATCACATTTAAGTCCTGTCGCAGTTTATTTGCCAACTGCAAAGCGGCTATTCCGCTTCCAATTATTAAAACGTCGGTATTCATCATTTTTACCTCCTGTTTTTACAGGTGTCTTGACACCTATATTTACACAGATTTAGAATTATGACAAGAGGTTTTCATAGTTTAAGAGGAACTTCTGATTTTTCAAGAAATGCATAGCCCTAAATAGAGAGAAGGTGGGATTATTAAATACTTCGATTATGCAGCATCATGTCCGCTCGACCGTGAAGCGGCAGACGCCTATATAAAAGCGGCAACTGAATACTTTGGCAATTCCCGCAGCCTGCATGATACCGGAAGCGCAGCGGAAGATCTTCTTGAAAATTGCCGGAGAGAACTGGCAGGAATTTTAGGAGTTGTGAGTGAAGGAATCTACTTTACCAGCGGAGGTGCAGAAAGCAATTTACTCGCTATACTTGCCTTGCTGTCTGCCTCTGAAAAGTCGGGAAAACATATTATAACGGGCATGGCTGAACACTCTTCTATTCATAGTGTTTTAGAGAAATTACGTCTTGAAAAAGGCTATGAAATTACAAAAATCCCCTTTGGGAAGGATGGCCGCATTGACCTGAAAATATTAGAGTCGGCTATCAGGAATGATACCGTCTTACTTGCCATTCAGCATGCCAATTCTGAAATTGGCACATTACAGCCCATCCTAGAAGTAAGCAGGATTTGCAGACAAAAAGGGATTTTTCTTCATAGTGATTGTGTTCATTCCTTTGGCAAAACAGTGTTGAAAGAAGCTGCACGGAACGTGGATAGTTTATCATTTTCTGCACATAAATTTTACGGACCTAAAGGGGTCGGAGGTGTTTACCTTAATCCTGGTCTGCGGTGGAACGCCTTTTTGCCTGGAGTGTCCCATGAAAAAGGATTCAGGCCAGGCACCATCAATATACCTGGCATTACAGGAATGACTGTGGCAGCACAAAAAGCTTATGAAAATTTAAATAAGCATAACAGCCATTTCCAAACGCTGCGTGATGCACTGTTGAAGGAAATTAAGTCTTCATTGGAGAAATTTGTGATATACGATTATACAGGCTCTTATCAGCTCCCTTCTACATTGGGGATTAGGGTAAAAGGATTGGAAGGGCAATATACCATGCTTGAATGCAACAGACACGGATTTGCCATCTCAACTGGAAGTGCATGCAGTACTGGGATGCAAGCTGTCTCTAAAACGATGGAAGCACTTGGTGTTACAGGAAAAGATGGAAAGGAATTTATCCGAATTTCTTTTGGATGGGATACTTCCATTGAGGATGCAAAAGCCCTGGGGGAAAAACTGGCTTTGATGGCCAATGCAGAAGTTTTGCCCTAAATTTTTATCATGTCCCGCTTCTTATGTTAGAATGAGACATTATCGGATTATGAGGGTGAGAAAACTATGAAGGAACAAAAAAAGGTGCTTGGAGAAGAGCGAAGGGCCTTTTTGCTCCAGCTTCTTAAAGAACGCGGGCAGCCCATAACCGGCGGAGACCTTGCAGCGAAAACAAATGTAAGCAGACAAGTAATTGTGGGGGATATCACCCTGCTAAAGGCAAGGAAAGAGCCGATTATTGCCACGAGCCAGGGCTATCTGTATCTTCATCAGGCTGCTCCTGCTGCGGCAGCGGAAAGAGTCATTGCCTGTCATCATGACCCGGCTAGAACGGAAGAAGAATTGAACCTGCTTGTCGATCACGGAGTTACAGTAAAAGACGTGAAAATAGAGCATCCTGTTTATGGCGATTTAACCGCATCTGTTATGGTTTCAAACCGCCAGGAAGTTAAACAGTTTATGAAAAAAATCAAAGCCACTAAGGCTTCATTCTTATCAGAGCTGACAGATGGCATACATCTACACACCATTTCCGCGGCTTCTGATCAGAAACTTGATGAAGCTGAGAAATTATTAAGAGAAGCAGGATTTCTTATTGACCATGAATAAGAAAGGATCCGGTTTTGTATCGCCGGATCCTTTCTTTTAATTAATCCTGGAGAACTTTGCTGTTTTTATCGCAGTCTAACGGGCAGTAAGACCTCCACTTCAAAACTCAGAGGAAACAAAGGAGGAGAAGTGGGTGTCAAACTGCCCGTAAAGGCCCGAACGAAGAACAAAGACTAAGAACGCCACGTCCTGTGGCAACGCCTTTGTGACCCACATCCTGTGGGCCTCAACTAACAATCAGTGGGGGATAAAGCCTTCCCCACTGATTGAAGTTTCACTTTATTATGAAGCTGAAAGTATGGATAGCTTCCCAGAACCTTAACACTGCAGCCTAATGCCTCCAATTCAGCAACTGCCCCAGGGATGAGAACATCATCCAGCTTCATATCCACGTCAATAATAAAGAAATAATTTCCCAATCCTGTCTTCATTGGTCTTGATTCAATTTTAGTCAAATTGAGCTTTCTCCATGCAAATGCCGAGAGTACTTGATGGAGAGCCCCTGACCTATCGGCCGGCAGCGTTACCATTACAGTCGTCTTGTGTCCGGCAAACTCTTTTCGGTCTTCGCTGATGGATAGTTCTTTATTGGATAAAACAATGAATTTTGTATGATTAAAATCAAAATCATGGATATCCTCTTTCACAATGGCCAGACCATACACATCTGCTGCTAATTCATTAGCTATAGCCCCTGCCCTTAAGTCTGGATTTTCTTTTACATATTGAGCTGCTGCTGCAGTGGAAGTTGTGCTTTCACAAGGGATTCCTTTCAGCTCTTTATGCAGAAATTTATGGCATTGTGCAATGGCATGGGAATGGCTATAGACTACATCTATTTTGTCCCATTCCTTACAACGATCAGGATGAACCATAAAATGCTGGCGAATTGGGGCTGTCAGTTCGCCGACAATCGGAAATTCCACTTCATGGATTAAATAGTCCAATGTAATATTGACTGAGCCTTCCAATGCGTTTTCGAGAGGAACTACCGCCAACTCTATTTCATTCTCATTTAAAGCATCAAAACAGGCAGGTATCGTTGAGTGAGGAACGGCTGTCTCATCCGGAAATAAACTCCTTACTGCAATATCTGTAAAAGTGGCTCTTGGGCCCAAAAATCCTATCTTCACGGTAATTACCTCCTTTTTAGTCAGACTTATCTCAAATCACTGAAAATTCCCTTTATACTTTACTACTTTAACATATGTATGTAATTTACAAAATAAAAAAATAAAAAAGGGCAGGGTACGGAGCGCAATTTCTTATGCACCCGTTCCCAGCACCTCTACCTTTTCAACAAACTCCAATTTTCGAAGCCTTGCCAGGAGCTCCTCAATCTCGATGCCCATTTCAGTAACATTCAGGGACAGCGTGACATTTGCCCTTCCCTGAAGGGGAATGGTCTGGTGTATTGTTAGGACATTGCAGCCTGACGAAGCCACAACGCCCAATAAATGTGATAAAGTCCCCGATCTGTCTTCCAAATGAAAGAATAAAGTGATCAGCCGTTCTTTAACGACAGTATGGAAAGGAAACACAGTGTCTCTATATTTATAAAAAGCACTTCTGCTTAAATCGACCTTCTGGACAGCATCCCAAACTGATTCGGCTTTTCCCCTTTCGATCATTTCCTTCGCATCCAGCGTTTTCTTCATAGCTTCAGGCAAAACATCTTCGCGAACCAAATAAAATTTCTTATCGAATCTATCTTTTCTCATTTCTCCACCCCGTCAATCGAGAAGGTTAGTCAATAAACTCGAATTCATAGTCGAGCAGCTTAACGGTATCACCGTCTTTTGCTCCTTTTTCACGAAGAGCATCATCCACACCCATGCCGCGCAGCTGCCTTGCAAATCTTCGGACGGATTCATCTCTTGAGAAATCAGTCATCTTAAAGAGTTTCTCGATCGCATCGCCTGATACAACGAACACTCCTGCTGGGTCTCTCGTAATGACAAATTCAGTCTGTTCGGCCTCATGTTTGTAAAGGACGCGGTGCACTCCAGTGTCTTCTTCTTCATGCGCAAGCGGGAATTCAGGCGTTTCTTCAACCTTATCTGCAACTGCAAATAATAAATCCCTCAGCCCCTGTCTTGTTAAAGCAGAAATAGGGAAAATCGGATAATCTTCTTCAAGCTGTTCTTTGAATTTTTTCAGATTTTCCTCTGCATCCGGCATATCCATTTTATTCGCCACAATGATTTGCGGCCTTTCTGTTAGACGAAGATTATACTCTTTCAATTCTTTATTAATGGTTAGATAATCTTCATAAGGATCCCTGCCCTCAACAGCAGCCATATCGATTACATGGACAATAACCCTTGTTCTTTCAATATGCCTTAAAAACTGATGGCCAAGGCCAACTCCCGAATGGGCGCCTTCGATTAACCCAGGCAAGTCTGCCATTACAAAGCTGCGGCCATCTTCAGTCTCAACCATGCCCAGATTCGGTACAATGGTCGTAAAATGGTATTCAGCAATTTTCGGCCTTGCCGAAGATACAACAGACAGCAAAGTCGATTTACCAACGCTTGGGAAACCGACTAAGCCGACATCAGCAAGGAGCTTGAGCTCCAGCACAACATCTCTTTCCTGTCCCGGTTCGCCATGTTCTGACAATTCAGGGGCAGGATTAGAAGGTGTTGCAAATCGGGTATTCCCTCTTCCTCCGCGGCCTCCGCGGGCTATGACAGCTCTTTGCCCATGCTCAGTAAGGTCTGCAATAACTTCCCCTGAATCGGCATCTGTTACGACTGTTCCCGGAGGCACTTTAACAATCATGTCCTTTGCATTTTTTCCGTGCTGATTTTTAGACATGCCATGCTCACCGCGGGGAGCTTTAAAATGGCGCTGATAACGGAAATCCATTAACGTGCGCAATCCCTCATTCACTTCAAAAACAACATTGGCTCCCTTACCGCCGTCTCCGCCGGCAGGGCCACCGTTCGGCACATATTTTTCACGGCGGAAAGCAACCATTCCGTTGCCCCCATCTCCGCCTTTAACATAAACTTTGACTTGATCGACAAACATTTATTATTCCTCCCGTCTGCAGTATGTCCCTATTGTCCGGTGTTCAGCCAGACAACCGGGCTTACTGGTATCACTCTTACACTTAAGAAATGCCCCAGCCTGCAGAGTTTCACACTTATTATGGCTTTTTTCGGCGAAAATCACTCTCTGCCTTTAGCAATGAATGGCACATATAACTCCAGCTCAAGCTCCTCTTCAGCTAATTCCTGAACAGCAGCCGTTATGTTGGCGTATTTCTTTTTGAAAAACTGATCCAATTTATCCATATCTGTTAGTATTCCGCTAAAATCAAAAAAGAAACGAGCCCCACCTTTTTCATGGCTGATTGACACGGATAAATGATTTTCATGGTACGGCTTTACTGATGTGTCCAAAATGGCAAAAAAAGAGCCTGTCCACTCAGAAAGGACAAAGTCATCCAATCGTCCGGAAATGGTATCATCCAGCACTTCATATTCAAGCTGGAAGAAATGATTCTCCCAGTTATAAGTCAATAAAAGCGAAGCAAACGCTGGAAGGTTTAAATTTGAAAGCCTTGCTTCCTGCTGTGCTTCCACCACGATTTCATCTATGATTTCCTTCGCCCTGTCTACCTTATTAAGAGAAAGGTTGCCTTTAATTAATTGTATTTTATTCAGCCAGTCATGCCGGGCATGACGCAGCACTTCAATCATATTCCAGTCTTTATCCATATATGCACTCCTGTATGGTTTTTAGGCTGTCAGCAGACTGTGCTTGCTGTAAGTATATCAAAAAACATTGTTACAGTAAGCAAATTTATGCTAAATAAGAAAATATTGCTTTGTATGAAGGACTTTCATCTTCTAAGAGCTATAAATTCATTAGTTAAAGGCTGAAGTGCATTACCGGATTTTTAGCCAAAAAAGAAAACCCTAACCTTGTGGGCTAGGGTTTTCTCGAAAAGGCTTACGCCTCTTGAGCTGCAGGATATACGCTCACTTGCTTGCGGTCACGTCCAAGACGCTCGAACTTAACAACACCGTCAACTTTCGCGAAAAGTGTGTCATCGCCGCCTTTACCCACGTTTACACCTGGGTAGATCTTAGTACCGCGCTGACGGTATAGGATAGAGCCGCCAGTTACGAATTGTCCGTCTGCACGCTTAGCGCCAAGACGCTTAGCGATTGAGTCACGGCCGTTCTTTGTAGAACCTACTCCCTTTTTAGAAGCGAACAACTGAAGATCTAATTTTAATAGCATTTATTCCACCTCCTGCTTTTTGAAGGTAATCTTTATATACTTTCCGTAGTCTTCTTCAATCGTCTGCAATGATACGACCATGCCTTCAAGAAGAAGCTGCACTTTCTCATTTATGCCATCCTGAAGTTCAGGAAGAACACAGCGGAGAAAGCCATCTCCGTGGCCAATTTCTGGTGTCACGCCGGTTAAAGCATGGACAGCATTAATGGCCCCGATGGAAACAGCAGATACGCCTGCACAGACAATATCTTTGCCTCTGTTTGCGAAGAATGCATGACCGCTTATTTCAAACGAATGAATATTTTCGGAATCTTTACGAATAATCGTAACTTCAATCATCTTGAATCGCCTGATTAAGCGTTGATTTTTTCAATCACAACTTTAGTGTAAGGCTGACGATGACCTTGCTTCTTACGATAGTTTTTCTTCGCTTTGTACTTGAATACAGTGATTTTCTTTTGACGGCCTTGTTTTTCAACTTTAGCTGTAACAGTAGCACCTTCAACTACAGGGCTTCCTACTTTTACGCTGTCTCCGCCAACGAAAAGAACATTTTCAAAAGTAACTGTTTCGCCTGCTTCAGCGTTAAGCTTTTCGATGTAGATAGCTTGACCTTCTTCTACACGTACTTGCTTTCCGCCAGTTTCGATAATCGCGTACATGAACTGCACCTCCTCTTAGACTAAGACTCGCCATCCCAGGCGCCGACATGAAAACGGGCTTATGTACCTGTTCTGTGCGGTTGTAGCACGGGTGCGCTACAAACATAACATGAAAATCCTATCATAAAATGATTAATCATGTCAATAAGAATAATATGATTCTCTTGTTTGCACCTAAAAGTAACTTTTATTTGCGTGCCTATACAATTATACTGTTAAAGGCTTTATTAGGGAAGTGGGAAAAACTGCACTAATGAAGTAGGCGGGTTTAACCCTGCCTGCTTTTTAATTCTCTCTCACTGCCAAACTGCCTGATTTCATAAAATGGCTTGCAATTTTCCTTAAAGGAAAAAATAATTTTTAAACCAATGCTGTCCTCAATTCTTTTTTTATGGGTATCATTCTCCCCGGAAAATACCACTCCTGTCTCTTGGGTGGTTTCGATTAGGACGGCTTCATGGTCCCCCCCCCGATGTTCCCATAGTTCTCTTTCCAGCCTGAAAGCAATAGTTTCAGCGCTCAAAACTCTTCCGGTGCCATCGCATACCGGGCACCTTTCGGTAAGTGATTCTGACATGGCAGGTTTTGTTTTTTTGCGGGTCATCTGGAGGATTCCAAGCGGTGTGAATCCAACAAGATTAGTCCGTCTTTCATCTTTTTTCAATGCTGCTTCCATAATGGAAAGGATATGCTTCCGATCAGTTGATTCTTTCATATCGATAAAATCAATTAAGATCATGCCGCCAATATCACGGAGCCTGATCTGCCTTGCAGCTTCTTCCGCTGCCCATTCGTTGGTTTTTAACACGGTGTCCCTGCGGTCCTGTTTTCCGGAGTACTTTCCTGTATTTACATCAACGACTGTTAAGGCTTCTGTTTCATCGAAGATAAGATACGCCCCATTTTCAAGCCATACTATCCGTTTCAGTGCTTTGTCAATTTCAGCATCAATTTTATAGGCGGAAAAGATATTTTCCTTGCCAGTGTGCAGACGAATTAGCAGGCTGGTATTATTCTGGAGCACACTCTTCAGCGTTAAATCGTCGACTATGATTTCTCCGTCGGGCATTTTCTTCGCTTCTTCTATAATCTCTACAATAAAAGAATCCGCTTCAAAGATTTTTCCTGATTTCTTTTTCGCTTCTGCGGCTTTTACTAGCTCACTGTACTTCTGCCTAAGCTTTTCGAGTTCATCGATCAGTTCATTTTCTTTCTTGTTGACACAGGAAGTTCTAAGAATCAGTCCTTCATTCTCTCCTTTAGCACGATACCCAAATTGGCGCCAGTTTTCCCTGACAGCACTATCCTCAATTTTTTTTGATACAGCAACATAACGGCCATTTGGCATATATATCAGTGAGTCTCCTGAAAACTCAAGCAGACCTGACAATCTCGGTCCTTTTGTTCCGGCAGCATCCTTTTCAACTTGGACAAGGATTCTTTCTCCCTGGTGCACAAAAGAAGAGATGCTCCGTTTTTCCTTTACTTTCAATTCATCGGGAGAACAAATATAGGATGCCAGTTTGTCCCGGTGAAGAAATCCGCTTGGTTCTTCCCCTATCTCTACAAACGCTGCGTTCAGGCCAGGCATTACTTTTGCAATAGTGCCCAAATAAATATCCCCTACTGATGAACGCTGTTTAGGCTGATCGATAAATAGCTTTTCGACCTTATTATCTTTTAAATGTGCAAATCGGCGCTCTCTTGATGCAAAATTTACAACTAACTTATCCAAAACTATTTCCTCACTTTAATGCATTATAATTTTCCATGTTAATAAAAACTTGCTCATCAATAAACATACAGCAAATCTCCAATTTTTGCTGTCAGAACTTTTTCCGCAAAGCAGGCATGCAGAAGCTCATTTTCATCTAATGAGCCCTTCTCTTTCCCATCTTTTTCAATAATGATAGGGTGCTTGCATCCCCGCTGGAATCTTTCCAGAACGTCAATAACCAGTTCTTCTTCTCTGACGACAATAGGCTTTAACGTCCGAAAGTCGCTATTCTTCCCATAATACCTTTCAAGGAGAAAACGGATAAACACATATCGGCTCTGCTTCCATTCATAATATAGCGAAAAAACCAAAAAAGCGAGGACTACCCATATATTCAGGTTAACAGGAGAGGTCAGCAAAGTTAATATAATAAAACCGATTAGACCCGCAGCCGAAATGAACAGTGTTTTTCTGTGCGCTTCCGGAAATGCCTGGTTAAGTGAAAGCAATAAAAATACAAGCTTGCCCCCATCCAAAGGCCATACTGGAAGGAGATTAAAGATTAATATCATTAAGTTGAACTGAATAAACTGATGGAAAATATCAGCGGATAACCAGGAAAACTCATAAAATAACAGCGCCGCCCCCATCATCCAAATATGCTGAAGCGGCCCTGCTATAATAACAATTATCTCCTCTTTAAGCGGGCGGTTTCCGTGTTCATCCATTTCCGCTACACCGCCAAATGGCAAGAGCGCAATCTTTTTTATTCTCCAGGAATAAAGAGATGCTGCAGCCGCATGGCCCATTTCATGAACGAAGATAATCAGGAGCAGCATGCATAATTCTATAAAATGAGCCGTCGCTACAGATAGTCCAATAATTGCCCATAACAAAGGATGAATATGAATATGTTTAATTAATTCAGCTAAATTATTCAAATGGGATCACCTGGATCGGATCTATAAAATCATCATCTTTCTTAATCGCAAAATAAAAGGAGCCTTTTTCTCCATCACCAGCGTTACCTGCCGTGCCTATACCGGTTCCTTTTTCAACATATTGATATAAATTCACATTAATTTCAGCCAGATTGCCGTACCAGGATTCGCTTTTATCACCATGCTGAATAATGACCGTATTTCCAAAACCATCTTTTTTCCCAGCGAACCGCACAAGCCCCTCACTCATTGCTTCAATTGAAGCTTCCTTTCCAGTTTCGATCGTTATTCTCTGTCCATTATCATTAAAGTCTTCGAGAATTTTTGCAGAAGCAGGCAAAGCATACTCACTATTTTCTTCAACATTCTTCTCTTCTTTTTTGTCATCTGAAAATGGAAGCAGGGCCAGAGGTTTTCCGAATTGATCTTCATACCAGCTGGAAACTGCTGCGAATTGAAAATCCTTTTCCATTGTTGCCTTTACGAAATCCCTTGCAGGATCAAATGTTGCAGCCTGGTTTTTAAAAAGTATGGCAGCAAATAAAAAGATACAGGCGGAAGCAAGCAATTTGAAAAGAAATAATTCCTTCCGAAATAAGGGATGATCACCTTCATCCAGATTGCTCTCGTATGAAGGCAGCTTATTAAATCCATGCCGCTCTTCATCTTCTGTCCAATGAACAGTGGAATCTCTCTTTTTTTCGAATCTTTCTTTTTCCTTTTTTCTCCGCTCAATTCTTTTGCGTATTTCATCCGCTCTTGAATTCAATGATATCCCCACCATTTCTATATAGCTCTTTTGTACAAGTTTATGAGTTGTCCAAATAGAGTATGACTTGAAGTGGGTACAAGTGATAAAAAAATAAACCGGAGAATGCTCTCCGGCTTTTGTTCAGAAAAATTGATTTTATTTAACACCAAAAAACCTTTTTAGTTTTGAGAAAACACCTTTATTTTCTTCTTCAAGAGACTGAAGCGGCACCGCTTCACCTAGTATTCGGCGGGCGATATTACGGTAAGCAACAGCAGCTTTGCTGTTAGGATTTAAAGCTATAGGCTCACCGTGATTGGATGCCTTTATTACTTCATCATCGTCTGCCACAATTCCAATCAAATCAATCGACAGGTGTGCGGTTATTTCATCTACATCAAGCATGTCGCCATTTTTCATCATATGGCTTCTAATTCTATTTATTATCAGCTTTGGAGCCTCAACATTTTCTTCTTTTTCAAGCAATCCGATAATCCTGTCAGCATCACGTACAGCTGAAACTTCCGGAGTCGTTACGACTATTGCTTTATCTGCACCGGCAACAGCATTTTTATATCCCTGCTCAATTCCGGCAGGGCAATCAATGACAATATAATCATAATCCTGCTTTAATTCATCTACCAGCTTTTTCATTTGTTCTGGTGTAACAGCTGTCTTATCACTTGTTTGAGCGGCAGGAAGCAAATACAGCAAATCATCAAACCGTTTGTCTTTAACCAAAGCCTGATGTATCTTGCATCGGGCTTCAACTACATCGACCAGATCATAAATGATTCGGTTTTCAAGTCCCATCACAACATCAAGATTTCGAAGGCCGATGTCCGTATCCACCAGGCATACTCTTTTTCCCTGAAGGGCCAGAGCAGTACCTACGTTTGCGGAAGTAGTCGTTTTTCCGACACCGCCTTTTCCGGACGTAATGACAATCGCTTCTCCCATCCTAGCTTCCCCCTTGCAATCTAGTTAAATTAGGTCTCAGATGCATTAAAACTTGTAATCTATCTATCGTTATTTGATCATGTTCATCTATGTAGGCACATTCCATTTCTCTTTTTTCTTCATCCTGATCTTTGTCAGGGGCTCTGTTAATACAAGTGCTGATTCTTAATTGAGATGGTTTCATAAGTGAAGCAGCGACAACGGCTTCCTTATTTCCATGGCATCCGGCATGGGCTATGCCTTTTAGCGACCCCATAATAAAGATATTTCCTCCTGCCATAACAGTGCCCCCAGGATTTACATCTCCAATAAGGAGCAGATCGCCAGGAACTTCGAGAACCTGCCCGGAACGGATTACTTTCGCAACAGATACAATTTCATTTTCTTCTTTCTGCTTTTCAGCTTCTTCTTTGGTAATAACGCTGGAGCTTATAGACTCAACGATCAGGTTCTTCTTTTGCCTTATTAACTCCTTTAATTCTTCCTGCTGCTCTTCTGTAAGATAGCGGTTGCCGACTTGTACTCTCACAGTGAGAAGCCGGTCTTCGACGGACCTGGAGTTTTCTGAAAGCTTTCTATCAAGCTCTTTTTTCAGTTCTCCATAAGAACAGGAATCATCGAGATGCAAAGTCAGACCATCTTTCGTCCCTTTTATTGTTACGTTTTGGCTTTTTTTCATTTCAAGATGTTCACCTCAATGATAAGAAACACATAAGTGCTTTTGACACCCTATTTTAATGCAGCCCATTTAAAATGAACTGATATGTTTTGAACCTCAGGAATAAACTTTAAATACAAATTATGTTAATTAACTCTATCCTATTTGTCCATAAAGGTAGAATTCGACAGAAACTTTCTAAATTCCTTTTTTGCTGAAAATTATTCATTTAAAAGAAACCGGATTAATCCGGTTTCTTTTCTTACACTGTAAAATTTTATTAATACAAAACGATTAGTCGTTTAAGCTAGCTTCAAATTTTTCAAATAGTCTTTTAAGCGGATAGACAGCTAAGATAATGAAAATTACATTTAAAATCAGAGTTGGCACGAGACGGGACGAAAGAAAAGCTGCAAAATCCATATCCGTATGGTGAATTAATAAATTCATCTGGTAAACACCGGCCTCAAGCAAGGTGATGCCTAAAAGCACAATGATGGAAGCCATAGCAATATTCATCTGAAGAATTTTCATTAATTTGGTTGTAATAAAAGCAATGAGTGGAAATAGAAACAGGTAGATGCCGATAATTTCGACATATACAATATCAAAAAGCAAGCCGAATAATAAGCCATAAAGAATTCCGTGCTTTTTTGAGCCAAAAATGGTGAGAAAAAGCAATCCAGCCATCAGGAAACGAGGAACGGCTATTTTTTCGCTGCCTAATAGATCATGCGGAGTTATTTGAACAAATATGCTTTCCCCGATAAATAAGGCAAGGAGTATGAGAGGAAGAAGAAATCTTCTCACAGTTCCTCCTCCTTCTCATCAACCATTTCCATTAGTTCCGGCTGCAAAGCCCCTCTTTTTACGACCATTACATGTCCAATATCGTAAAAATCTGCACCTGGTTTGACATAGGCTGTCTGTGTCAGTCCAAATTCATCTGGAACAACATCGACAACTTTCCCTATCGGCAGACTTTTAGGAAATACTCCTCCTAAACCTGATGTAATAACGTTTTGACCTTTTTCAACTTTTGCATCATAGGGAATTCGCTTAAGCAACAGATAGCCGGTCTTATCATCATAGCCTTCAATCAGACCGAAGAAGCTCTGGTCCTTCGCCTGAATTTCAGCAGAAATTCGGTTTGTCGGATCCATTGAACTAAGAAGCTGGACAGTTGAAGTGAAGGTATTGCTGCTTTTCACTTTGCCGATCAGACCTTTAGAAGTAATGACAGCCATGTTCGGCTCAATCCCGGCATTCTTGCCTTTATTGATGATAAGCAGTTCATGCCATCTGTCCGGGTTTCTTCCTATTACAGTTGCCTGCTTTGGCTCAAATTCACTTAAGGAATCTTTTTTATCCAGAATCTCACGAAGTTCCGTATTATCTTTTTTCAGCCGCTGAACCTCCGACTCAAGGCGCGCAAGCTCATCCAGCCTTTTCTTCAGCTCTTTATTTTCTTTGTATGTATTTTGCAAGTCTTCGACATTTTCAAAGAATCCTGCCACGTAATTTACAGGGCTGGATACGGCATTTTGTATAAAACCGGTTGTATCTTTTAAAAATTGCTCAGGCCAGGTCAGATTTTCTCTTTCTTTTAAAGAAAATCCAATCAATGCCACGAGAATAATAATGCTGACAAGCAAAATAATCAGGCGTTTGTTCAGAAAGAACTGTGGCATCCGTTACACCTCGATTAGTATTTTTTCAAAAAGTAATGCGCCATTCCGGCACTGCTCAACAAAATATAACATATAGCTGTAAAATTATCATTTCACTTAGAAAAGCGGAAGCGCCTTGTCCACGAAGGAACGCAGACTAAAAGCGCCACGTCCTGTGTCAACGTCTGCATGACCCCCATCCTGGGGGCCTCAAGCACAAGACGAGCCTCACGGAAAGGCGGTCTTTGCCTTTTTGGGAGGCTTGTCAGAAATGTGAAGGCGACTGCCCAGGGACGACAGGCATGATTCCTGTAAGAAGGTGTTCTTCCTTCTGAAAGGAAGCGGCTTATGACCCCGAGTCCCTAGGAGCCGCAACTAGACAAGCTTGTGACCTCGAGGGGGTAGGCGCTGCAGCTAGACAGTTCTCGACGTTCAAAATTTTATGCTTTCTTATTTTATAAACCAAATTTGAGCCCATGCACTTTTAAATAAGCGAATGGGCTTCATCATTTTCTTATTAAGACTTTTTTATCTTGATTCTTTAGCTTTCGTTTTGAATAAATCAATATGATCTAGAGCTTTTCCAGTACCGATTGCGACACAATCCAATGGATTTTCAGCAATAAGTACAGGCATTTTCGTCTCTTCGCTGATTACCTTGTCAAGATTTCGGAGAAGAGCTCCCCCTCCAGTAAGGACAATACCGCGGTCCATAATATCAGCTGCGAGTTCAGGAGGAGTTTTTTCAAGGGTATTTTTTACTGCATCCACAATCGCATAAACTGTATCATTCAGTGCTTTTGAAATTTCTTCAGCAGTGATTTCAATTGTTTTCGGCAAACCTGTCAACAGATCGCGTCCGCGGATTTCCATATTTTCGATGCCTTCCGGATCTCCAGCAGAGCCAACCTCCACTTTAATGGTTTCTGCTGTACGGTCACCAATCATTAAGTTGTAATTTTTACGGATATAATTGATAATCGCATCATCCATTTCATCTCCGGCAATGCGGATGGATTGGCTTGTAACAATCCCTCCTAAAGAAATGATGGCTACTTCGGTAGTTCCTCCCCCGATATCGACCACCATGCTTCCTGTCGGTTCCCAAACCGGGAGATTAGCCCCAATTGCAGCAGCAAACGGTTCTTCAATGGTATAAGCATCCCGGGCTCCGGCCTGACGGGTCGCATCGACAACAGCACGTTCTTCAACAGCTGTAATGCCGGATGGCACACAAACCATTACATAAGGCTTACCTGAGAATAAGCCCTTATTTTTATTGGCCTGTTTAATATAATATTTCATCATGACAGCAGTCGTTTCGTAGTCCGCGATTACGCCATCTTTCATAGGACGCAGTGCAACAATATTGCCAGGTGTACGGCCGATCATATTTTTTGCATCATTGCCGACAGCTACTATATTTTTAGTATCTGTCTGCAGTGCTACAACTGACGGCTCTCTGACTACAATTCCTTTTCCTTTTACATATACAAGTGTATTAGCTGTCCCTAAATCTATTCCAAGGTCTCTAGTACCGATTCCAAACATAAATGGTATCTCCCTTTCTGATACAAATTGCTCATTTTCCTAAGTAAGGCATTTAAATGGTATTTTCTTTAATTTATCTAGTACATTGCGCCTCCAAAAAGCAAGGCATCTCAAAAATCATAACCAATATTATAGCGTAACGTCAAATAAAAACATAGTGTTATAAATACCCTTTTTCCTTTAAACTGACAAATTTATTTTCACCGATGATGAGATGATCCAGCACATCGATGCCGATTATTTTTCCGGACTCAGCAAGTCTCTTGGTTACTTCAATATCTTCCCTGCTTGGGGTCGGATCACCGCTTGGATGATTATGAATGCAGATGATGGATGCAGCAGACCTGCGGAATGCCTCTTTAAATACTTCTCTCGGATGGACAATGGAAGCATTCAGACTTCCAATAAAGATGGTCTGCTTATGAAGAACCTGATTTTTTGTGTTTAAATAAAGGCATACAAAATGTTCCTGAGACAGGAATCGCATTTCATTCATGACATAATTTGCTCCATCCTCAGGCGAACGGATAATATATCTGTCATCATAAGTGAGATTTGAAATCCTCCGGCCGATTTCAACTGCTGCCAGCAGCTGAATTGCCTTTGCCGCCCCTATTCCTTTAATGGCCGTTATTTCATCCAGCGTGGCATCCTTTAATAGCCGGAGTCCTTCAAAATGGGTAAGAAGCCTATTCGCCAATTGCAGAACAGATTCATCTTTAGTGCCTGTTCTAAGCAAAATTGCGATTAATTCGTGATTGGATAAGCTATGTGGACCGTTTTGGACAAAACGCTCACGCGGGCGTTCATCTTGAGGGAAATCTTTAATTAATAGAGAATCATTTTGCATATTTTCCTCCCTAACCTTTTGGGCAAGAGAGCTGCAGATGAAAAAAATATATTAAGGAAGAGGATAGCCTGCCTTCCTTAGTTCTCGAACCGTTCTAGATAAAGGAAGTCCGACAACAGAAAAATAATCTCCGCTGATGCCTTTTACAAGCATGCTTCCAAAGCCTTGGATTCCATATGCTCCAGCCTTGTCAAAGGGTTCACCGGTGCCGATATAAGAGTTGATTTCTTCATCTGTTAACTCCCAGAACACCACATCGGTTTTTTCATAAAAATTAATTTGTCTGCCAGGCGCCAGGATGGATACACCTGTATAAACAGAATGGGTTGAGCCGGACAGACGCTTGAGCATCCTAAAAGCTTCCTCGCTGCTGCCTGGTTTTCCTAAAACATTGCCGTCTTTAACTACAACTGTATCTGAGCCAATAACATATGAATCAGGATGCTTCTTAAATACAGCCTGTGCCTTTCTCTGGGCAAGCTCCTTCACGATCTCTCCTGGTTTCAGCACTGGATCAAAACTTTCATCAACATCACTGCTGGAGACTTCGAATTGCAAATGAAGATTTTCAAGAAGTTCTTTTCGCCGCGGGGAAGAAGAGGCTAAAATGAGGTTTTCCATCTAATCACCTTACCTTTATGTATCATTTCGGGAGATACAGATTAATCGTACCAAAAATTTGCCATACAAACAATTTTAAAGAGGTAATTATTAGATATTTTTATCATATTTACACGAATAATGACAAAAAGAAAAGAGTCTGTCTATATTTCCCGAACAGACTCCAATTAATATGTGATATTTCCCAGAAAATATTCGAAACCTATAAAAATATGGCACAATCTGCTTATATCAAGTCAGGATTAATCCCTCAGTGGTTGTCATACAATGAGATTGACTTAGGCTTATGAGTGTTTAAGTTAATGTCCTACTGCCCGTTTGACTGCATCAAAGATTGATAAGCAGCAAGAAACGCCAGCAGGTGTTCCTGAATTTCACCGGCAGCCGCAGAGTCACCAGCCGTCTGGTATGCATCTATTTGCTGTGAGGCATTCAAAAGTTCCTCTCTTATAGAAATCAGGGTCTTATTTTTAATTTGGTCTGCAGGCACATCATTCACTGCCTTGCTTTGATTTTTTATTTCCTCAGCCAGCTCGGGGGTTATTGAGCTGCCGAGAGAGGCACTGGCAGCTCCTGCTGAAAGGCTTTGATATATAGCAGGAGCACTTTCAGCCAGTTTTTTCTCCTCAGCATTCAGCCCTTTAATTGTTTTTCCTTCGAAGGTAATTTCTTTAGCAAATACATCAATCCCTTTGCTTTTCAAATCAGCACCTATTTCCTTCGCCTGATCAATGCTGCCGGATACCCCTAAAAAAAGAAAAGTCTGCTCTCCTATTTTTATGGATTGGCTATTGACTCCTTTTTGTGAGTTCGCTTCCTGAATTTGCTGTGCTGCTTCATTGTTAGAAAAAACACCGCCTTGAACTACATTTGTTGTAAATGTTTCTAAAACTGCAGCTGAAGCAGGGGTTTCCTGATTTGACGCTGCCGGAGTTTCATTCATTGGAGGGGCCGCAGTCCCGGCTTCCTGATCCGTAAATACAAGCTTCAGCATAATGAATCCGAAGCTTGTCCCGAGAAGGACAGCAAAAAAGACAGCCAGAAGAATGGAGGTTAGAAATCCCTGTTTATTTCTTCCCTGAAATTTCTTGGTCAGTGTGCTCCACCCATTTTTAGGTGAAGGTTTAGAATCAGCTGCAATTTTATATTCCTTTATACCGGCATCTTCTGTTTCCTCTGGCAGAATCCAATCGAAGCTGTCATCTGCCTCTTTGCCAGCAGCTGTTTGTATTGATGCGAAAAATTCGGTTTGTTCCTGCTTTTTCTTTCTATCCAGCTGCCTTGGATTCCATTCTTTTTCCTGATTTTCTTCATGTTTCTCCTGAAACGGACGGTCCTTGCCATTAATCTTAATTGTGATTGTTTTTTCGCTATTAGGTTTGTCCACATCTCATCCTCCTTCCGTACCGTTTCCTGAATTGTTTTCATCCTAACATAGTGCCAAAAAAAAATAACAAGACTTTTGTCGTCTTGTTACGGAAGGATTTCGTCAAATTTTTCATTTGAATTATTGGCTAGATTTTAGTCTAAATATTATTCTTCCTATTCTAGACCTCTCTTCATATTTTGGTAAAGGTGTATTTTCATCATGCTCAGCTTCCAGTTAGAGAAACTGCTTAATGGATTTCTTTTATTGGAAATTCCCTGAGTATCCATAGGCGGAAGCTCCTTCCGCAATTCTTCCAGCTCAGGGTAGTAATAGGCTGCTATCGCCAGTTCAAATTCAACCATCTGGTCTTCCTGCATAACACTCACAACTTCATCGAAGCCTTTATACCTCAAACTTTTTACCTTTATAAACTCAACTGTGCTCAATACGGTTTGAGCATTAAGTATCTGCTATTTTCCCTTCAAATAGGCTGGAGCAAAGTCGATACAGTGCCAGGCACGATACATCTGCAGCTGCAGGATTTACATGCTTCTTTTTTCCGGGAAGAAATCACATTGCCTTGTTGAAAAACTCATTGTTCATATTAATTTCCTAGGGAGAAATAAGAGCCGGACAAGTCCAGCTCTTAATCCAAAAAGTCATGTCCTTATAGAAATGAATTAAAGTACCACTCAATCAATTCACTGCCGTAAAAATAAGCTATTAAAGTCCCAATTCCTATGAAAGGACCAAATGGGATAGGTTTGCCTTTTTGCATTATTCCCAGAAGCATACCTAGCCCGCCCAGGACTGCTCCCAACAAAGTAGCCAGAAAAAATGAAAGAAAAACAAGTTTTACACCCAGGGCAATGCCGATGACTGCGTACAGCTTTATATCGCCGCCTCCCATGCCTCCTTTGCTGATTACAGCTATAAGCAAAAGAAGGAAAAAACCTAGTGCTGTACCTGCTACACTATCCCACCATGGAGAGAGCGGAATAAAAATGCGTTCTGCTATTAAAATAGCAGCAAAAAACAATAGAACCTTATCTGGAATGATCATATATTTGAAATCAGATACAAAGATAATGACCATCAGGGAAATTAACGTCCAGGCAACAAGCAATTCAACATTCCAGCCTATTATCAGCGGTGCTGCCGCAAATAAAATCCCTGTCGAAAGTTCCACAGCCGGATATAAGGCTGAAACCGGCGCTCTGCAGCGCCGGCATTTACCGCCTAGAAATATATACGATAGGACCGGAATAAGCTCCAGCGGTGATAGAGTGTGCTTACAGTGCGGACAACAAGACCTTGGTGCTGCAATTGATTGATTTTGCGGGATTCTTAGGCCTACTACGTTGTAGAAGGAGCCTAAAATAAGACCAACAATAAATAACAAAATTATCATCGGTATTTACTCAGTAGATTCTTTTCCATCTAATACGTCTTCTTCTGTTAGAAAAGTCTTGGTCTTACCATCTTTTTTCACCATTATATTGGTATATGTATATTTATTTCCTGTACCCACATCAATGGTTAGAGAGTATTCATCTGGCGCATTATCTAAATATTGCTTTAATTCACCCTTAGCATTACTTAATGCTGTCTCATCAGTAATGTTGTTAGTTGCTGAATATAATTTTGCTGCATTTAATACTTGAACTGCAAAGTTTTTCAACATACTATTCTTCCTCTCAATAACTAATTATTTTTTTCACTACAATAGTACTATTATACTAAATATCCCATCTGATATCAGTCGGATTTTTTAATATTTTGTAAATTTTTATTCAACATGCTGGAATATTTCAAACATCGGCACCATAATAGATGTGACAATAGTCCCTTCTATTCCTGCCAGAAAGACGATCATGAGTGGTTCGATAAGAGATTTTGGTCTGTCTGTGGCGTTTTCTACTTCTTTTTCGTAAAAATCAGCTACTTTCCCAAGCATGGCATCGAGCGATCCCGACTCTTCTCCAATCGCAATCATTTGCAAGACTAGAGGGGGGGAATCCCCAATGTTTCTTCATCGGTTCCGTCAGAGACTTTCCTTGCTCCAGTGAATCCCTTGATTTCGCAATTACTTTTGCCATCACTTCGTTTTCCACGAGGCTTTCGACAATGCTTAATGCCTGCAGGATTGGGACCGAGCTTGAAAACAAGGAGCATAATGTTCTTGTCATTCGTGCTATGGCTGCTTTTTGAAGAATTTTGCCCGTTTTCCTTCAGCTGAAGCATGGCCTCTCTTTTGGAAACAGCTGTCACGATTCCTGACTTCTTCCCTTTGCGGTCACGTCCGCTGAATTCAAAAAAGGCTGAATCACAAGTGAGTGATTAGCCTTTAGAGTTTTATAGGAGAATAAATGATATGTTAATCCTATCCACAATTCCCCATGGAGTCTGGATAAAGCTAGGTTAATGGCTTCCTAGCTTTCTTAATGTTCAATTCATCTAAATAATATCCAAATATCGGCACAAACAACGCTCTTTAATTGAATAACTAATAAGTTTTTTATTAGCTAGTATTGGAAAGTTTGTTTATTAATCCTCATCAATCTCATCTTCAAATTCAGAATTCAATACAATAAATTCTTTTAAGTTAGGAGCTAATTCTTTACAGTTTCTGTTTCAAGGACGCTAGTCTCCGCAGCCGGATGCACCGGCGCGAAAATTTTCATTTCCGACAAACCGACATTTGGGCCGCTTCCACCGGATACCTGGAATTTGACCCATGTCACCGACTTGTCAGGGAAAGTTACAGTATAAGCGCTCCCGTCATTCGGGATTCCTGAAACCGTCACAGTGCTTTCGTCGCTAAAGGTAAGCGTTCCGCCGGGCGCCCAGTCATCTAAATTGGGCCGATCATGAAAGATAATCTTATTGAACGTTTGATTCGTTTCCCAATTCAGCTGGATCCATGGATCCTGTTCTCCCTTGGACGCCCATTCGCTACTACCCGATTGCCCTATGATGCCATCGAAAGCTTTGCCGGGAGAATAATTGTCATTGAAATACGATGAAGCGTAACTGCGTCGGTCCACGCTGGGGTCTTATTAACCGTTACTTTGAGGCTCAATGTCAATGTCCTGCGACGAACGGTTATACATGGAATCGTTGGCGAATACCCTGAGTATATATGGAGTAGTCGGCGACAAATCTGTAAACTTATACTGTCTGTATTCATCGAATGGTTTGTCTAGCGGCAGCGACAGGCTGTTAAACGACTTTCCCCTTGAGCTTGTTGATAAGCTGAATATTATATTCCAAAACGCGCACATTGTCATTTGCTTGCTTTATTGTAAATGCAAGTTCATTGTTTTTGTAGGAATCGACCGTAATATCCTCTTCAAACTGCGGAGCTATTAGTTCTCTAATATCGCCCCTGCTATAGGTAAAGGCATCTTTGCCTTCACCAACGACTTTTACAGAAGGTGTGCCAACATATTCATCTGTACTTAAATTATACTCTTTGATGATAATTTTTGAACCGTAAACCTCTATGAAATTCGCGATGCGAGGTGTGGTATGGTATTTGATATACGAGCCTTCTATATATCCGCCATACGGACCGTTTTCAATATAACTGGAATATGAACTCGCACCGCTGTCGAGATACGTAGCCGCACCTTGATAATGAGAACGTTCGTCGGTCGGGTCGTATTGTGTATAACCTGACATATATACCACCTGCGAAAAATCATTGTCGGCAATATACTTACCTACATTATTACTTGCCGCGCTGCTCCATGCCGATCCCCACGCGTCAATGTGAAACCCTTTAAAAAATTCTTCTGCCAAAGAACCTACCAGGCATAATTCTTCATTAAATGGCCTAATTACAATCTTTGAATCAACCAATAAAATGCCAGCACAAAAATAAGGCAAGACGTTGAAATCATCATTTTACGATACCATGGGAACCTTCGCAGCCATAGCAAGAAGGGAAGTAATAGGCATAGGATCATGAGCTGGCCCGCTTCCACACCTAAATTAAACGTCAGGAGTGAGCCAATCAGATTGCTCTTTGGAAGTCCCGTTTCAGCCAAAGCCCCGGCGAAACCCATACCGTGAATCAGGCCAAATAAGGTCGTCAATTGCCACCGCCATTTCGCCTTTTGAACAAACATATTTTCCACTGCCACATAACAGATCGTCAGGGGAATCAAGGCTTCGACCCAATGCGAACTGACCTGAATACGGTCGGTGGCCACCAAGAACAGTGTAATGCTGTGGGCGACTGTAAATGCGGTAACAATCTTCAACGCATCCTTGAATCTAGATGCGATTAATACTAAGGATAACAAAAACAGCAAATGATCGTACCCGATCAAAATGTGTTCGATTCCAAGTACAAAGTATTTCCACAGGACGGAGCCAATCTCGGACTGAGCTTTATGGCCGCAATCGTTGCAGCTTCCGGTAGTTTCCGCCGCGGGAAAGGTGATCTGAATATCTTTTCTATTAATATCAAGAATATCCTCATAGAAAAATTCCCCTGAATGGACCAAGAGTACACTCGTATGAGCAGGCGCATCTTCAAACACCAGATTGTAATGAATATTTAATTGTTCGATCGCTTCATCGGCGGTTAACCTTATTTGAAACACTACGCCTCTTGTGGAATCCTTTGTTGTCACGTCCATCGAAAGCAATTCCATCGTTAAGGGTTTCGAATCCACATCTATTCGGAGATCTTTCTGTAAAAACGATTCGATTCCGTCCTTTTGCGAGGGCAGTTCCTCGTTTTCCAGATTATCATTCTTGTTGGTATCAAATTGCACAAGCAAGTCTCGTTGATCAAGAAAAAGTTCATAGTCAATCTGGTTCCCTTTAACGTTTAACTTCGAGTAACCCATGCTTGAGGAATGCGCAAATGAAGTTGTAGCAGTCCCCAAAATTAATACGATGATGAACAAGGAGAGGAAAGTTCTTAGTTTCATTGCTTCTGGACCTCTTTTCATAAAATGGATCAAGTAGAGAAGGAATTGCTATGCAAGCCTGCAACAGGAATGTCACAGGCTTGCGTAACAATTATAGTTCCTAACATGGTAAATCCTGAATCCATCAATAATAATAGGGGGAGAAAATGGATCTCCCCCGTTACATTACCGATCCATCCTAAAATTCGTAAATATGATGGCATCTGTGTATATTCTCTTGGGTCAAGCTCTGAATTGCTTTACTTTTGTTTCAATACTTATTGAGCGTCTCGCAGCAAATAGTTTACCGCTTCGCTTGAAATGTGCTTCCGCTTTGCGCCTTCACTTCATTCACAAAGCTGATCAAATTGTTGTTTGCCAATTTTTCCAGCAGACTATTGGTGCTGGTTGTGTTATGCTCTTTACCGTCAAGGTTGAACGACTTCGAATGTCTTGCGATCCACTACCGTATAACCGTCATTGAGCAGAAAGAGCGCATCATAAATACCCGGGGCCAGCCCACTGGTTAAACTAACTCTCCCGTTGCCAGGACTTAAATATTTCCAGTTGATCGATGCACCGGCACCTGGAGGAACAGCTCCGGTTCTGTAGATGCCGACCCAATCCTTCCCGTTTGATGCTGCCCCATAATAGGATAGGGTAATGGCTTCCCCTTTCATGTACTGGGATTTGTCTAGGTTTATAGATCTTTCTCCAGCTGCAAGAACAGTTACGTTAATGCTTGTTGTCAATGGAACGTTGTTCGGGTTATCAACTCCGGAAAGCAGGGTTACGGTCCCTGGAACCGAGAAGGTCTGCACCGTCTTGATAGCCGGATCGTAGCTAACGCCGCTTAAATCCCAATTCACACTTGTTTCCACATTTCCTCCATCGGTTACAAGAGTTACTTTTATGGGCAATCCAAGACCTGTCGCAGTCTTGGGCGATCCGTTGCTCGCAGATACCGCTGCAGGAGCAGTAATACTCCTTAATGTCGCACCCTCAGTTGTAAATTCAATATCCTGCGACGAACGGTTATACATGGAATCCGCGGCGAATACCCTGAGTAGATATGGCGTTTTCGGCAATAACCCTGTTATCTTATATTGCCTGTATTCATCGAATGGCTTGTCTAGCGGCAGCGAAAGGCTGTTAAACGATTTGTCCACATCCCCGGTGAGCTTGTTGAGAAGCTCAACGTTATATTCCAACACGCGTACATTATCATCTGCTTGCTTCATTGTAAAATTAACTTCGTTACTCTTGATGGAATCGACCGTAATACCCTCATCAAACTGCGGAGGTATAAGTTCTCTTATATCGTTCCTGCTGTACGTAAAGGCATTTTTGCCTTCGCCAGCGTTTACTACACGAGGTATGCCTACAAATTCATTCGTACTTAAATTATACTGTTTGATAATAATTTTCGGACCGTAAACCTCTAAGAAATTCACGATGCGAGGTGTGGTTTTATAATTGATATACGCGCCTTCTATATATCCGCCGTACGGACCGTCATCAATATAACTGGAATAGGACGACGCACCGGAATCGAGGAACGTAGCCGAACCTTGATGGAGAGAACGTTCGTCGGTCGTATTGCGTATGGCCTGACATATAAAACACCTGCGACAAATTATTGTCGGCAATATATTTACCTACAGCATTACTTCCCGAGCTGCTCCATCTCGATCCCCACACGGTTCCGCTTACAGGGAAGTGAGACATTACAAATATGGGTTTTGTTGGATCATAATCCTCTTCTTCTGTGATTGTTTTGAGGTAATTTTGGGTTTTTCCCACCGTATTTTGGTTATTGTAATTTGCGTCAAAACCGACAATATTGTATCCTTTTACCTTGACCCGATAAGCACTGTTAAAGAAATTGTTATCGTACGAATTCGTAGATTCGTTCCACGCGCCCGCCGAACCGATAGGTATTAGGTTTTCGGCGCCGCCCATATCATGGTTGCCTCTTACCATTAATAACTCCGTCTTGTCAAATAAACCCTCACTTTGAAGTTTATTGTATACGTTTGTAAGCTCACCCATCCACACATATTCACTGGCTTTGTTACCGCCGGTAACGTCGCCGGGAATCAACATGACATCGGACTGCGGGAACACGCTCATGGCTTTTCTCATATCGTCTTCCACACGCGCGATTGCAGCGGGATTACTGCTGATTTCCGTGTCACTGTTTATAGTTACATTTAAACCGGAGGGAGTTAATGTTTTATTGCTTTTTTGATAGATGAATATGGCGTTGTTTAGTTCACGTTCGTAATAATTGATGGTTTCCTGTGTATAAAATTTTACTTTTTGCGTTTTTGCAACCGTTTTTGCATATTTCAAAGCCTTTTTCAAATAATCAAAATCGGTTTTGCTGAAGCCTTTGCCTCGACCGTCTTCTACGATTGCACTTGCTTCTGATATGGTGTCGTTAAGTGCGTTCATATCTACTTCATGTCCAGCGTAACTATTATAATTCGCTTGATTTACTGCTA
>NZ_LGUF01000007.1:1455843-1743571 GCF_001274725.1 Sporosarcina globispora | reverse complement strand
AATGGATTCGACGTATCTAAAGATCCGTGCCTCAGCGAAGTTTCAGCCATTTTGTAAGCATCAATATAAAGCGACGCGAGCATTTTATCTCTGTCTACAACAAATGTCACGTAACGCCAATCGGAAGCATCAAACGTGTTGCGCCCAAAGGAAATGTTCTTTACTTTTGCAGTCGGGAATCCAAAATTCATGTTGATCGAATTGGCTGATGTGTAAATTGCCCAGCCTGCGTTAGAGCCGTTACTAAAATCCTTGTTTGATAAAATGACATTATTATTTTTAGTGTCGCCCTTATACCAGAAGGATACGGTAAAACTCTCTTCTCCAAATTTCAAGCTCTCCGGCGTACTGACATAATTGCCATTTCCGCTTTCTAAGTGCAGAGCTTTGGTTCCGGGTAATACACCGTCTACAAAACTATAATTCCCTTTTGCTATCAAATCTTGTTGATTTGCATCGTCCTTCAAATTATTATCAAATTTAATCGATGCAATTTTGGCATCTTTGCTGGCATTATCTTTTTTTGCGTATGTGGTGACCGATACCATACCGAATAACATCATTATTACGAGAGAAAAGGAAATAATTCTTTTCACTACAGAAAACCTCCATACTTTAAGTATCTTAAGAGTCTGTTCAAAAAGCTTGTAAAATTGAGTAAAAAACAAAACCGTAGCGAAACTTTGATGCGGAACTCATTGATTATATCGATCCTGTCCACGACTCCATTATGCTGAAGAAGGTCGCCCCGCTTTACAAGGATGGCGGGCATCCTCCCATCGATCGGTATGAGAGGAGATTTTTCGTCACGGAAATCCCCCTTTCGTTTCCAATATTGAAACCTTGATTTTCTCCTTCTGCTGCTCTCATTAAACTGAAATGGTGCTTTAATTCTGGTACGCAGATATTTTGAAGCATCACCTCCTAGAATAGGGGAAATACACGACAATAGACGCCACCTCAAAACAGCATAAAATATAACACACTCACACAAATCACCTATTATATAAACAAACAATACACAATTATTATTGATTTTCTGTAAATATCGTGTAAATTATTGTTGTTTTTATAAAAAATTACACAAAAACACACAATTACACATAAATAGCTATTGGTGGATTTTATTTTCCTGGCTGCAAAAAATAAAAGATTTACTCTGCTGCTTGTAATTTGAGGAGAGAAGCTGAAATGAGATAAACTGAGTTTAAAAAACAAATAAAAAAAGGAAAAGTAGACGGCTACTTTTCCTCTAAATTAATCTTATTCACAATTTCAATACCTTCTTTTTTATATTTCTGCAGTACCTTTTCGGATAGATTTGAATCAGAAATAATACGGTCAACCCTTTCAAAATGGCAGACTTTCAGTAATGATGTAACATCAAATTTACTGCTATCTGCTAGCACAATGCAAATTTGAGAATTCTCAAGCATTTTCTTTTTCACTTGGTATTCACTTAACCCGTAATCCGTCAGCCCTTCCGTCAAGGAAATACCACTGATGCTCATAAAAAAAGTATCAATGTGGAACCCTTTAAAAAATTCTTCCGCAAAAGAACCTACCAGGCATAATTCTTCATTTCGGAGTATACCCCCGGGCATCAAAATCGTATAATGAGGCATTTCCGAAAGTTCTTTGGCAATGATTAAGGAATTTGTTAAAACGGTAAGTCTTTGAAACCTGCATTTTAATTCTTTCGCCAATTCGGTATTTGTTGTGCTGACATCTAATGCAATGGATTGTCCTTCAGTAACATAATGTGCGGCAATCTTCGCTATTTCCTTCTTTTCCTCAATATTTTTGGTTTCCCGCAATGAGAAATTGATTTCTTGACTGTTCGCATTATCTAAGACCGCTCCACCGCGCACCCTTCTTATATACCCCTCTTTCTCGAGATATTCAAAATCCCTGCGGACTGTTTCGGTAGACACACCAAACGTTTTTGTGATCGAAGACAGCTTGACAGACTTATTTTTTCGCAAGTATTCCATTATATGTTCATGACGCTCATGAGCTAACAATATTTTCACCTGCTTTATTTATTAGTTAAATTTGGTACTTCTTAATTTTTTTTTACTTATTCTATAAATAACACAAATTCGCATAAGTTCACAACCTAACTCATGTGAGATTCTTGTAAAGTTTTTACATATGGATACGTACATACAAGCTTTCTCAGTATTTTTCTACAAATCTATCCAATATAAATAAGATATGTTTGAATGAACATAATTTTTTGGAAAAATGAAGAAATAACCAAAAGTCTGGGTTATAGATGGAGGAAAACATATTGAGGAGAAATATGGCCGTTTCATTACTGCTGGTATTTAGTATTTTTACTGGATGCACACAAACTCCCCGCGAAAGAAAATCTAGCATTATCAAAACAGAATTTTTCATCAAATTTTTTAACGAAATTCACGAACTTAATTTTAAATCCACTGCAAGCAAACATTGTAGCCAGTATAAATCGGTATAAATTGAGAAATTGACAGCTCAAATGCTGTCAATTAGCTCATATGCTGTCAATTTTCTCTTTATTCGGTCTGCTTTTGTAGCAATTTTTGATTATGCGTATTTGCCCGCGATGGCTGATTTCGTCTTCAAATACGTGAAACCATTTAAAATAATTATTAGAAGGCTTGTCGTACCAAAATGGTGTTGTAGTGTATAGCCATTCATCAGGAAGTGTTTGAAATCTCTGTAATGTATTATGGCGCACAGTATGCAGCTTCTCCAAGTAAAATTCAATAGGGTAGTTTTTTATTTTCTCTCTCCCCAATTCTCCAAGCTGTAATGCGGGTTCCCAAATGGATAGCTCATTAGCCGTAAGATCACGATTTTCAAACGTATGAACCTGATAGGCAACTTCTACCGCAGCCATATGTAACAGAAGCATCCCAATCGAATTTGCATGATCGTAAGATAAGAAATCTAGCTCCTTCACACTTAAATCGGAAACATCTCGCAGCGTTGTAAATCGTGCATAATTCATCATAGAAACTAATCTCGAAAATTCTAAGCTCAAGTTGGGCATCTTTTCAATTAAAAATAAACGATCCATATCCATATCCATATCCATAGCCTCATCTCCTTCTCTAAAATTATAGTTCTACTTACTACTACATATTTCCTTTTTTATCGTCTACTGCTAGGAATTCGCTTTGTCATGGCGAAAGTGTGTAGTTTATTTCAAATTACCATAAATTGTACAATTCAAAATTCCATTAAATGGCCCGTTTGTTGAATATTTTTTCTTCTTTGATTTTAGGCTTTCTATGTTATATATTCACACACTGTTCGGTAAGAACCTTTAAACCCATGTTCTGAGAGGGCTGGCAACAATAGAATCTACTAATCTATCCGAAAAAAATTCAGCTCCGATTGATTCTTACCTTTGATCGTTAATTTGGCTTCAGGGGGCTGACCCTCTGCTTCGTAATGCCGAACCAGGTAGATTGTTTTAATTTTAAACCTCTTTTCAATGGCAGTTTTTTTAGCTATAATGCTAAACTTCTTAGATTCAATTTGATAGGAACAATATGAAAACCCTTTTTTTCCGTAGTATTCTTAGCAGTCAATTTACAGCTTATCGAACCAGCAGCAACAAATTTTTGCGCTTAACTCTATAATAAGGTCAGAACTAATGATATGGAAATAATTGAGAAGTGGTAATTACATAATATTGAAAAAAGAGACGACCAGTGGTCGTCTCTTTTATCCATTACCATTATTCGTATAAAGAACCATCATCTTTTTGTTTCGCTTTAACTGATAGATTTGCAGAGTATGTCACACCTTGATAGTCATTCGTTGCTGTCTCATCAAGTTTTACGCCAAATGAAAGATCAATGTATTCATTTGACTTTAAATTCCAGAATTTATTGCCTTTCCCTGATTCTGCCCCATCACCCAAAAGAATTTCTTTTTCGCCAGCAGCAGAACGCAGCTCAGAAGAATTTAGGTAACCTGTAATAATTTCTACACCTTCCGCAATTTCAACTGGTTCACCTGAAACCGAACGAGTAACTTCATTGGTTGTTCCTTCGAATAATTCTTCAAGCTTAACTTGTGATGCTTTTAACACCTCATCATTAGGTTTCACTTTGTATTTAAGTGCAACATAGCCAACTTTGTACGTATCTAATGAAAGAGGTTTATCCAATGATTGGTTCAGTTTTGCCTGTAAGAATGTATCGACCGTCCCGGTGTTGTCAATCGTCAGCCAATCACCAAATACCAGTTGTGATGGAGCAAAATTCTCAACTGCTACAATACTCTCGTTAATATTTTCACCGTTATTCAGCTGCACTAGTGCATTTGTTACTTCACCTTTAGCAGTTGTTTCAGAAGTAAACCAAGAGTATGTTCCATAGCTTGCTGAAACTGCAATTGCCCCCGCAAGTGTTGTACCTAATAATACTTTTTTTGCTTTAGCGATTTTCATAAATAAATCCCCCCAACTTAATATAGTTTTTTATTTGGATACAATTTCTTCATTCGTTTGCTGTTTTTCTTTGCGTGAAAGACGTTCAAATACCGTGAGACAGATGTAGCCTGTGAGAGGAATGGTGATTAACAGCAAAAACCCAGCCGGACCGCTTGCAAAATCTGATACATATCCAAGTTTAGGTATTGCAGCTACTTGTTTTCCAACGAATTGATCCTTCGTGACTATCATAGAATCCTCAACATTGTTGTTGTCACCTTTTGTCACCAAACCTGCTTGTCCATCTTGTTCTTTAACGTCTATTACTCTATGTGTAATGAATTTTGTATCTGATTCTTTAAAGGTAATAACATCATTCACTTTTATATCTTCGAATTCTGCTTTTTTAATAAATACAAGATCTCCCGATTGCAGATGCGGCTGCATACTATTCGAAAGTACAGTTAATGGTGTAAATCCAAAGAAACTTGGCAAACTGCCGGGATTTTTACTAGTTTGGAATACGGTAATACCGATATAGACAATTAGCAGAAAGAAAATAGATAAAATAATGTTTAAAAGCCATTTTGTCGATCTTTTTTTCATAGTTTTGCTCCCAACATCATTATTTTTGTGGTTAATTTATGATTGATATTGATGTCAGCAAATTTATTGACTGTGAAACATTACCTTTTGTTATCCCCTGCCACTCTCTTTCAAAAAATGTCTTCATTGCAGCAGGGGGCATACCGGCCCCAGCCGGTCGTGGGGTCGAAACCTTCATCCGATTCGCCGCCCACAGCAAGAACCAGCTCACGCACTCCTGTTCAGTAGAGTTCGTTGTCTCCTCACTTGAGCCTTCATTCTTAGAACATCCTGTAATTGTGAAAATTGCTGCGAAAATTAGTAGCAGGAAAGGACGATAGTTTGGTTTCATTGATCATCTCCTTGTAAAATTTTGGTAGATTATTGACAAATGAATTATATAATATCAAGTAGCAGTTTATTTTAATAGAATGTAAAGGTCTTGTTAATGTTCTGTGCTCTCTCTAAGCATGGACAAAGCATAGAGAATCTTTCCACCCTCACGTGCTTCTGTCGCATACTCGTGATGCAATAAAGTCAAGGTGACATTCTTTTTTTGTAGCTCCTTATGCACTTTTTCCTAATCAACCGGGAAGTAACCTTTCTCAACAGCTTGTTTCTCTGGAAAGAGAAACGCTTCTAGCCATGGATTGGTCATTGTATCGTTCAAGCTTTCAACACCTAGTTTCTTGGCACGTTGAACGACATCTGAAATTGTATTCCCAAATATAGAGCGTCCCGCAGCAAATATTTTGCCGCGGGACCTCTTTTCATCAAAGTTTAAATCTAATCCCTTGAGCGAATCCTAATTGTGTCAATGTATCGCTCACGCTTAAGGTTACAGTGACATCTTAATTGACCGAGCCGCTTGGCGCATTGTCCGTTGTCGTAGGCGGTTGTTGATCACTTAATTGCCTTACTTCGTCCTGAGTCAACGGGAGGTCAAATACGCGTACGTCGTCCAGCAGTCCATTGTAACCTTCTGCGCCGGTTTCTGTGGCTCCCAGCACGATTTTATCCGTCACAGCCGGAAGCGGTCCGAGATTCGTTGTATTGCTTGCCACTAAGTTACCGTCGATATAAATCTTCATCCCCGTTGAATGATCGTAGGAAGCCACATAATGATGCCATTTGTTATCGTTGTAGGTCCATGGAAAATACAGCGCTTTATAACTGGATGAAGCAATGGGCCAATGGGCCGCGCGAGCTTGACCGCCTGCCAGCTGAAGGGCCGTGAAACGATTACTGTTACGGAAAATGCTCGTGGTGCTGGTTGCAGGCTGAGAAGTCTTAAACCACAACGAAACGGACTCGTCACCTGTTTTATTCAAAGTTGCCGAAGAGTTGAACTCGGCCCTTGATCCGCCGCTGAAAGCGAGCGCTCCGCCGTTGCCCGAATCGGTCCAAGTCGGGTTGTTAACCAGAGTTCCGGTGTTGCCGTTGCCTGAAGAATCCCCGACGGTTGTACCGGAGCCTTCATCGAACTTCCAGTGGGCTACTAGTTCGGCAGGCTTTGCAGATACGCTAATGCTTGTTGTCAATGGAACGCTGTTCGGGTTTGTGACTCCAATAGGCAGAGTTATTTTTCCTGTTACCGTGAAGGTCTGCGCCGTCGTGGCAGCTGGATCGTAGCTTGCACTATTTACATCCCAATTCACACTGGCATCCACATTTCCCCCATCGGTTACAAGGGCTACTTTAGCAGGCAATCCAAGAGCTTCCGCTGTCTTCGCCGTTCCGATGGCCACTTTTACCGGTGCAGGCGCAGTGATGCTGTTCAATTTTTTTTCTTGAACCTCTGTCAATTCAAACCAGCGAAAAACCCAAAAAGGTTGAGTTACATTCAGCCTTATTTTATGTGAGCCTTCACTCAGTCTGACCGTTTCGGATTTAATGACATAGTTGTCCCAATTCCCAGTTGAGAATGAGGTTCTCGTTTGAGGTACTCCATCTACCTCGAATTCAACCTCTCCCGTTCTACCCGGTGCTGTTCCCACCTTGTAATCTAATTGATAGAATCCCGATTTTGCCACATCTACGTTATATTCCATCCAGTCGTCTTTTTCTAAATAATTCACTCGAAATGCGGGTCCGCCATCATTAGTCCCTTGATATCTAAATACAGCACCCTGTTTCTTATTGTAGTTTGCAGCTTCTATCCTTCCTGGCACCGATGCTGAACCAGGCAATTCATCTAAAATATTTACATTAAAGCTGTCTGTCTTTCCACCTACAGTCACAGTCACTGCCACTCCTTCTTTTAGAGTGGAACTATCAAAGCCGGTAATATGATCACCCGTTACGTTCTCCACTTTTGTTGTTCCATCGCTGTAAGTGCCTGTCACAACCAACCCATTTAAAAGAAGCGCATCTGCATACAGGTAATTCAACTTTGTTGGCAGTTTAGTTATTTCGATGCTTTGTAACTTAACGTTAGAAGTCTCGTTGGCCATTGCCATGATCTGATCGGTAGACAATGCTTGATTGTAAACCCTTACTGCATCAATAAGTCCATTGAAGCTTTGTTGGCCTCTGCTGTCCGCTCCGATATACGTTCCCGTTGTTGGCGTAGAAGGAGCTGTTGTATTATTGGTTACCGGGGTGCTCTTGCCATTGATATAAAGCTCCCAGGTTCCGCTTCTTCTTGCCGCCGTGATATTGGTCCATTGTCCTGGAGTCAAAGCAGTCTGCGATCCCAGGATCGTCTGACCGTTGATCGCGATTGATACCTTATCGCCCTTGTCATGATCCAGCACGATTGAATATCCATTGGTACGGCCATCGCCATTGGACAAGATCTGCTGCGAACCCGAAGTTGCGCCATTCCACTTCACCCAGGCTGTTAGCGTTAGGTTGTTCTTTTTATTGGATACAAGATCTGTACTTGCATAATTACCGTCAGCACCGTTCAGGCTGAGAGAAGCGGAACCTTCCATTTTATCCGTCTTATCATAGGCAGCACTTCCATGCAAAGTTGCATTAAACCCATTCTTGATACTGTCGTTGCCATTGCCGTTAAATCCCCATATCCTTTTGGGATCGTTACTATCCATAATTTGGAATTTATCTATGTTCACGCCCGCTGCGTTGCCATCGCTTTGTATGACGATCTTGTTATTTGGACCCGGATTCAGCTCAACAGATACCGCCAATTCGTTATACGAACTCATGCTTCCGGTAGTCGGAAAGCTGAGCGTCTGTACTTTGGCTCCATTTACATATAATCCCTCGGTAACATTGGCAGCATCGGCAGCATACCTTATTTTCAATATTTTATTGCCGCCAGAAGCTCCTCCGTCAACCTTGAGCGACTCGATATATGCTTTTCCATTGTTCATATTCACATACTTGCCGCCGGACGGATTTATGTCGTCGCCAGAGGTTGCCGAACACACTATCCTCGGCTTCATACATGCCGGTTGTATTCGGGTGCAGACTCATAGTACCTTCCCATATGGTTTTTTGTGTAGTTACATCCCTTCCCTTTATATGCACCTTGTCTTTATATACATCAAACATCAAAGCTTGAGTATTTAAAACGGCACCATCTCTTAATGCAGTGAATCCATTGGTATACATGTTGCCTTGTATCTTAACATCGTCGTGAAGATGTCCTGTTGTTAAAATAGCCTGTGGATATTTTTCAAGGATATTTCTGAACTTCTGTTCCTGTATCATTTGTTGACCATAATTATCCGAATATGACTTGGATACGGTTTGGTAAATAGGCTCATGATGGAACACAAAAATCGGCTTGTCCGGAACGGCATTTGCAGCAAGCGTGCTTTCCAACCAGGCTAACTGTTCGTCGGACAAATACGCGACATTGGACGGCTTTTTATCTTTTCCCAAAAATATGAAATCATAGCCTTGTATTTCCCGGTGGTAATACACCTTCTTTTCTGGTATTTCTGCCTTTTCTATAAATCTGTTCTTCGCTACATTATAATCCGACTGCCAATCATACTCATGATTTCCAATTGCAAAATACACCGGCGGATGATCTTTTATCGATAGCCTTTTTTATGGCGTCATATTCACCGCTATCCCCGACATTGGTTATATCCCCGGCTAAAACGATTGCACTGGCATTATTATTTTTAGCATCCGTTACAGCTTTAGCCGTTTTACCCGTATCGCTATGCGTGTCCGACATGGACATGAAGCTGAAGATAGGTTCTTCCGTAGTGTTTTCTGTCACTGCTGCAGAGCTTTCTGCCGAAGTACTGCCTACTACACCCGTCAGGGCTACATTCACCAGCATGAGTGATAGAAATGGCTTTTTTAACTTTTTAAGAAACAGCATAATTAAGCCTCCTGTTATTCTTTGTATTATTCAATATGAAATGGACGTTTGTCATTTTGCTTAGCCCGTGGATTCGCTTAGCGGGAAATATTCGCGTTTTGACACGAGACCCTGTTAACATCGAATCTTGTTGTCCCTCCCTCGTCGTAAAGTTTTTGAGCAAAATTCGTAAGCATTGATCCCTATACAACTCTTGCTGCAAGATTTCCACCCAATCAACTTATTGATACATTCCAATGGACGGACATTATTCTTAAACCGCCCCCTCCAGAATCAAATTTGCAAATCTGTATAATGGTAAGTGATATAGTTTAATAGAGTGTAAATCCAGCGTAAATTTTTACAATATTGATAATCGTTTTAACTATTGGTATAACTATTGATATAACTATTGGTTTATCTATTGGTATAACTATTGGTTTAACTATATAATTCAAAAGTTATATCCTGTGTAGACAGGATTTAACGAATAAAAATAACGGACTCCCCCTATCAGGCCTGAATATCATCCTGATCTAAGGTAGTACCAGCGAAGCTGTCACCACCCGCAATAAGGAAATGTCACGATTACAATAAGTTGTTTAAGTTTAATACTTCTAACACGCATACCCCCGTCCTGGTTTGGATGGGGGTAAACTAAAGTTGTTAAATTTTTTATAAGGATGCCTCAGCAATACAGTCTTTTAAAAAAATTAATTTTCTTCCACAATCGCGCCCGATCGTATTATAAGGTTAACCAGATAAGAAAATATGGTTCTGGTGCAAAAACTACGAGCTAGAAGAATGAATTACATTACTTACAAAAACTTCTGTGTAAGCATTTTACATAACATATCAAAATTGCTGTCCATATTAACATAAAAAAAATCAAAATATCCCTCCAACTAGTGAAATGCTAATACCTAGCTATTCAAAAGTTGAAGGGATAAATATAATTACTATAAAGGTTTAAGCAAAAGAATCTTTAACTAGTATGTCAAATCCTTTATCTTTTTTCCATTTGAAAACAAGCATAAGAATGATGTTAAATAGAGTGATGCCTGAAATAAGTATAACAACACTCAATCCATATATATTCATTAAAAAGAGTTATCAAAATACCGCTAACTCTCGTATTATTCAAATCATGGCCTCATTGCAGTCTTTGAATCAACCAATAAAATGCCAGCACAAAAATAAGGCAAGACGTTGAAATCATCATTTTACGATACCATGGGAACTTTCTCAGCCATAGCAAGAAGGGAAGTAATAGGCATAGGATCATGAGCTGGCCCGCTTCCACACCTAAATTAAACGTCAGGAGTGAGCCAATCAGATTGCTCTTTGGAAGTCCCGTTTCAGCCAAAGCCCCGGCGAAACCCATACCGTGAATCAGGCCAAATAAGGTCGTCAATTGCCACCGCCATTTCGCCTTTTGAACAAACATATTTTCCACTGCCACATAACAGATCGTCAGGGGAATCAAGGCTTCGACCCAATGCGAACTGACCTGAATACGGTCGGTGGCCACCAAGAACAGTGTAATGCTGTGGGCGATTGTAAAAGCAGTAACAATTTTCAACGCATCCTTGAAGCGAGTTGCGATTAATACTAAGGATAACAAAAACAGCAAATGATCGTACCCGGTCAAAATGTGTTCGATTCCAAGTACAAAGTATTTCCATAGGACGGATTCACTTTCAGGCTGAGCAATGGTGATCTGAACATCTTTATTTTTGGTATCAAGAATATTCTGATAGAAAAATTCCCCTGAATGGACCAACAGTACATTCGTATGAAGAGGCGAATCTTCAAACATCAGATTGTAATGAAGATTAAATTGTTCGATCGCTTCATCGGCGGTTAACCTTAGTTTAAACAATACGCCGATATGGGAAGCCTTTTCTGTCACCTCCATCGAAAGCATTTCCATCGTTAAGGGCTTCGAATCCACCTCTATACGAAGATCTTTCTGTAATACCGCTTCGATTCTTTCTTTCTGCAAGGACAGTTCCTCGTTCTCCAGATATTTATCCTTGTTGGTATCAAATTGTTCCAGCATGTCTATTTGATCAAGAAAAAGTTCATAGTCAATCGTTTTCCCTTTAATGTTTAAAATCGAGTAACCTTGACTTTTGACGGTATGGGCAAATGAAGTGCTGGCATTCGCACAAAATATTAAGGTGACTATGAACAAGGACAGGAATGCACGTATTTTCAAAGCGAGACCTCTTTTCATCAAAATTTAAATCTAATCCCTTGGAGCGAATCGTAATTGTGTCAATAAATATTGAGGTCTAAATATAGAGCGTCCCGCAGCAAATATTTTGCCGCGGGACCCCTTTTCATCAAAGTTTAAATCTAATCCCTTGAGCGAATCGTAATTGTGTTAATGCTTCGCTCGCGCTTAAGGTTACAGTGACATCTTAATTGACTGAGCCGCTTGGCGCATTGTCCGTTGTCGTTGGCGGTTGTTGATCACTCAATTGCGTTACTTGGTCCTGAGTCAATGCGCCGCTATATACGCGAACGTCGTCCAGCAGTCCATTGTAAGCTTCTCCGCCGGTTTCTGTGGCTCCCAGCACGATTTTACTCGTTACAGTCGGAAGCGGTCCGACATCCGTTGCTTTGCTTGCCACTAAGTTACCGTCGACATAGATCTTCAGCCCCTGTGCACGATCGTAGGTAGCCGCATAATGATGCCAATTGTTATCGTTGTAGGTCCATGGAAAAGACAGCGCTTTATAACCGGATGAACCATTGGTCCAATAGGCCGCGCGAGCTTGACCCCCGGCCAACTGAAGGGCCGTGAAACGGTTAGAATGACGGAAAATGCTCACGGTGCCTGCTGCAGGCTGAGAAGTCTTGAACCAAAACGATACGGACTCATCACCCGTTTGATTCAAAGTTGCCGAAGAGTTGAACTCGGCCCTTGAGCCGCCGCTGAAAGCAAGCGCTCCGCCGATCTTGCCCGAACTGTTCCAAGTCGGGTTGTTAACCAAAGTTCCGGTGTTACCTTTGCCTGAAGCATCGCCGACGGTTGTACCGGATCCTTCATCGAACTTCCAGTGGGCTGCTAGTTCGGCAGGCTTTGCAGTTACGCTCATGCTTATTGTCAATGGGACGTTGTTCGGGTTAATGACTCCAATAGGCAGAGTTACTTCTCCTGTTACCGTGAAGGTCTGCGCCGTCGTGGCAGTTGGATCGTAGTTTGCACTATTTACATCCCAATTCACACTGGCATCCACATTTCCCCCATCGGTTACAAGGGCTACTTTTTCGGGCAATCCAAGAGCTGCCGCTGTTTTGGCCGTTCCTATGGGCACTGTTACCGGTGCAGGTACTGTGATGCTGTTCAATTTTTTTTCTTGAACCTCTGTCAATTCAAACCAGTTCAATCTCCAAAAACCTGTATTGGAATTCAACCTTATTTTATGTGAGCCTTCACTCAGTTTGACCGTATCAGAAAAAGTGTCATATCTCCAACTCCCGGTTGAAAATGGGGTTCTCGTTTGAGGTACTCCATCTACCTGGAATTCAACCTCTGCCGGACGCCATGTTGCCACCCTGTAATTTACTTGATAGAATCCCGATTTTGCCACATCTACGTTATATTCCATCCAGTCGTCTTTTTCTATACTCGTCACTATCCATGCGCGTCCGCCATCATTATTCGGAAAATTTCTAAATACAGAATCCGGTTTTTTCGAATTGTAGTTTTCACCTTCTATCCTTCCTGGCACCGATGCTGAACCAGGCATTACATCTAAAATATTTACATTATAGCTGGCTGTCTTTCCACCTACAGTCACAGTAATTGGAGCTCCTTCTTTAAGAGTGGAACTATTAAAGCCGGTAATATTATCATCCGTTACGTTCTCCACTTTTGTTGTTCCATCGCTGTAAGTGCCTGTCACAACCAGCCCGTCTATATTCAACCAATCTCCCAGCAGGTAATTCAACTTTGTTGGCAGTTTAGTTATTTCTTTGTAACTTNGTAACTTAACGTTAGAAGTCTCGTTGGCCATTGCCATGATCTGATCGGTAGACAATGCTTGATTGTAAACCCTTACTGCATCAATACGTCCATTGAAGCTTTGTTGGCCTCTACTGTCCGCACCGATATACGTTCCCGTTGTTGGCTTAGAAGGATCTGTTGTATTATTGGTTACCGGGGTGCTCTTGCCATTGATATAAAGCTCCCAGGTGCCGTTTCTTCTTGCCGCCGTGATATTGGTCCATTGGCCCGCCGTCAAAGCAGTCTGCGATCCAAGGATCGTCTGCCCGTTGATCGCAATGGACACCTTATCGCCTTGGTCATGATCCAGCATGATTGAATATCCATTAGTAAGGCCATCTCCGTTGGACAATATTTGTTGAGATCCTGAGGTTGCACCATTCCACTTCACCCAGGCTGTTAGCGTTACATTGTTCTGTTTGTTGGATACAAGATCTGCACTTGCATAATTACCGTCAGCACCGTTCAGGCTGAGCGAAGCGGAACCTTCCATTTTATCCGTCTTATCATAGGCAGCACTTCCATGCAAGGTTGCATTAATCCCATTCTTGATACTGTCGTTGCCATTGCCGTTAAATCCCCACATATTTTTGGGATCTTTACTATCCATAATTTGGATTTTATCTATATTCACGCCCGCTGCGTTGCCGTCGCTTTGTATGACGATCTTGTTATTTGGACCCGGATTCAGCTCAACAGGTACCGCCAATTCGTTATACGAGCTCATGCTTCCGGTAGTCGGAAAGCTGAGCGTCTGTACTTTGGCCCCATTTACATATATTCCCTTGGTAGCATTGGCAGCATCGGTAGCATACCTTATTTTCAATATTTTATTGCCGCCAGAAGCTCCTCCGTCAACCTTGAGCGACTCGATATATGCGCTTCCATGGTTCATATTCACATACTTGCCGCCGGACGGATTTATGTCGTCGCCAGAGGTTGGCGAACACACTATCCTCGGCTTCATACATGCCGGTTGTATTCGGGTGCAGACTCATAGTACCTTCCCATATGGTTTTTTTTGTAGTTATATCCCTTCCCTTTATATGCACCTTGTCTTTATATACATCAAACATCATAGCTTGGCTCTCTAAAACGGCACCGTCTCTTAATGCAGTGAATTTATCCGCGAACATGTTGCCTTGTATCTTAGTATCGTCGTGAAGATGTCCTGTTGTTAAAATAACCTGTGGATATTTTTCAAGGATTTTTCGGAACTCCTGATCCTGTGCAGTTCTTTGATAATAACCATTCGAAGAATATGACTTGGATACGGTCTGGTGAATAGGCTCATGCATGAACACAAAAATCGGCTTGTCCGGTTCAGCATTTGCAGCAAGCGTGCTTTCAAACCAGGCTAACTGTTCGTCGGACATATACGCATAATAGGACGGTTTCGTATCATACCCTAAAAATATAAAGTCATAGTCTTGTATTTCCCGGTGGTAATACACCTTCTTTTCTGGTATTTCTGCCTTTTCTATAAATCTGTTCTTCGCTACATTATAATCCGACTGCCAATCATATTCATGATTTCCCATTGCATAATACACCGGCGGATGATCCTTTACAGAATCGATAGCCTTTTTTATGGCGTCATATTCACCGCTATCCCCGACATTGGTTATATCCCCGGCTAAAACGATTGCACTTGCATTATTATTTTTAGCCTCCGTTACAGCTTTAGCCGTTTTACCCGTATCGCTATGCGTGTCCGACATTGACATGAAGCTGAAGATAGGTTCTTCCGTAGTGTTTTCTGTCACTGCTGCAGAGCTTTCTGCCGAAGCACTGCCTACTACACCCGTCAGGGCTACATTCACCAGCATGAGTGATAGAAATGGCTTTTTTAACCTTTTAAGAAATAGCATAATTAAACCTCCTGTTATTCTTCGTAATACTCAATATAAAATGGCCTTTTGTCGTCTTGCTTAGGCCGTTAAGGGGTCCCTTAGAGGGGTTGAAAATCAGGATTTTATATTACCTACTTAGCGGGAAATATTCGCATTTTGACAGCGAGACCCCGTTCACGTCGAATCTTGTTGTCACTCCCTCGTCGTAAAGTTTTTGAGCTAAATTCGTAAGCATTGATCCTATACAACTCTTGGTGCAAGATTCCCCTCCTCCAGAATCAAATTCGCTTATCTGCTAAATTGTAAGTGATATATATTAATAGAATGTAAATCCAACGTAAATTTTTGCAATATTGATAATTGGTATAACTATTGGTTTAACTATATCGTTCAAAAGTTAAATCCTGTGTAGACAGGATTTAACTCAATAAGGAAATGTCAAGATTACAATAAGTTGTTTAAGTTTAATACTTCTAACACACATACCCCCGTCCTGGTTTGGATGGGGGTAAACTAAAGTTGTTAAATTTTTTATAAGGATGCCTCAGCAATACAGTCTTTCAAAAATATTAATTTTTAAATTATGAACGAATTCTTTTTGATTTTGGGCAGACTTCCCCCCTTGGTGTACTTGCTTCTTTTTGATCATGTGCATAGCCTCTATCCTCGCAATAATTCGTTTGGCAGTTCGCAAGGACTTTAATCCAAGCATCGGGCGAATTCGTTTTTAATGAAGCAATGATCCTGCTCTACGATATTGTTGAGATATTTCACTTGCCTTAGTTGGATGCCTTCAAGCATCTGCTTTTCTTCTTTTAACTCTTGGATAACGATGGGATAAGCTGGGTTCTTGTCTACGGTTATCACACGAGGCTACGTGCGAAAAAGCCAAGGCTTTCTTAAAAAAGCGCTTGGCTGCTTGTTTATTTCTCTCTTTACTTAGATAAAAATCATTTTCTTAAATAGTCGGATAATATGAACATTTTTTCGAATTTAGTAACTTTTGTCATATTATCGTTTTTTTATCTTTTAGCAGGTTCAGAAGGAAAGGCTTTACTTCTGAAAGAAAGTAAAGTGACCCTGTGATGATCAGCACACTATCTTTTCCAGATTCAAGTACCTCAGTCTCTATTAGCCCTTTCCAGTCTTTATAAAGATGTCTCCTGCTGTTTGTGCTGATCTCATATAATTCTTCAGCTGAAGCTGCTCTTGGAAATTCAAATTCAGTAAAGGTGATTCGATCTGCAGCAGAGTCAAGCTTACTGATCATTTCATCAAGCTTTTTATCAGCTAATGCAGCAAATACAATATGTTTTCTTTTATCTGCGAAACGCTTTTCCACCTCTGCAGTTAAGGCAGCTACTCCTTCTTCATTATGTGCTCCATCTATAACCACCAGCGGGTTTTCCGATAGGATTTCAAATCGCCCAGGCCAGAATGCCGTTTTCAAACCGGTTCTTATATGGTTTTCCTCTATAAGGAAGGAATAGAACTTATTTAATAACTCTGCTGCCATCACAGCCAATGAAGCATTTTCAGCTTGGTGTTTTCCGCTCATTCCGGTTTCAAGGCCAGGGAAGTTCTGAAATACTGTCTCCAGCGAGAAGGACTCTCCTTGTGCCAGAGGTTTATGATCGGATATCGTAAATTCTTTGCCAAAATGATAAACAGGAGCCTTTAGGCTAAAGGCTTTATCCTGAATAACTTCGAGTGCTCCTTTTTGTTTCACCCCTGTTATGACACTTATTCCGGGTTTAATAATTCCAGCCTTTTCAAAAGCTATCTGCTCATATGTATCCCCAAGGATGGCTGTATGGTCGAGCCCGATGCTTGTAATGATTGATAATATTGGATAGATGATGTTAGTAGAGTCATACCTGCCGCCAAGTCCGACTTCAAACAGAACGATATCCACCGGCTGTACATGACCAAAATATTGAAAAGCCATGGCGGTAATGATTTCAAATTCGGTTGGACCGCCAAGTTCCGTTTGCTCAAGTTCAAGCGCCAGCGGATAAATATCATTAGTGAGCCTGACGAGGTCTTCATCATTAATCGGATTTCCGTTAAGAGAAATCCGTTCATTAAATTTCTCAAAATAAGGCGATGTAAAAGTCCCGGCAGAATAACCTGCCTCCTGAAGAATGGACCTTAAAAATGTAACAGTTGAGCCTTTCCCATTCGTTCCGCCAATATGGACAGATTTAATTCTTCTCTCAGGATGTCCGAGTTTTTCCATCATCCATTCCATTCTTTGCAGACCTGGCTTCATCCCCAGCCTTAGCCTTGAATGAATCCATTCCAGTGCTTCCTCATAAGTTGAAAACATTTATATGCACCTCCGTTATACAGGAAGGAAGACGAATCCTAAAAATGGACCCGCCTTCCGTATCTATTCATTATTCTCCTTTTAGCTCTTTAATGCGGGCTTCTACAGCTGCTCTCTTTTCGCTGTAGTCTTGTTCTTTTGCTTTCTCTTCTTCAATTACCTTTTCAGGCGCTTTTTTAATAAAACCTTCGTTTGAAAGTTTCTTCTGGACTCTTTCTACTTCTTTATTTAATTTATCCCACTCTTTCTGAAGGCGGGCAACTTCTTCTTCAATGTTAATCAGGCCTTCAAGCGGAAGAATGATTTCTGCACCTGTCACTACAGCTGTCATTGCCTTATCAGGAGTTTCAAGATCCAGAGCCAGCACCAATTCCTCAGGATTACAGAATCGTTCAATATAGGCACGGTTATTTTCCAGTATGGAAAGAATTTCCTCATCCTTAGCTTTTACCATCATTTTAATCTTCTTGCTCATCGGCGTGTTCACTTCCGCACGGCTATTGCGGACAGAGCGAATGATTTCTACAAGCAGCTTCATTTCATTTGCAGCCTGGTTATCTGTGTATTCATCGTTTACTGCCGGCCATTGTGCAACGGTAATGGATTCACCTGAATGAGGTAGGTTCTGCCAGATTTCTTCCGTGATAAATGGCATAAATGGATGCAAAAGTCTCATTGTGTTATCCAGAACATATGCCAGGATGGAACGGGTTGTTTTCTTGGCAGCCTCATCTTCTCCATATAGCGGAAGCTTTGCCATTTCAATATACCAATCACAGAAATCATCCCAGATGAAGTTGTAAAGCACTCGTCCAACCTCGCCAAACTCATAGCGGTCAGACAATCTTGTAACCGTCTCAATTGTTTCATTCAAACGAGTTAAGATCCATTTGTCAGCAACAGACTTTTCACCGCTTAAATCAATTTCTTCGTATGTTAATCCGTTCATGTTCATTAATGCAAATCGGGATGCGTTCCAGATTTTATTGGCAAAGTTCCATGTTGCCTCAACCTTTTCCATACTGAAGCGCAAATCTTGTCCCGGTGAGCTTCCTGTAGAAAGGAAGTAGCGGAGTGAATCCGCACCATACTGATCGATGACATCCATCGGATCAACACCATTGCCAAGGGACTTACTCATCTTGCGTCCCAGTGAATCGCGAACCAGACCATGAATTAATACATCCTGGAATGGACGCTCTCCTGTAAACTCAAGACCCTGGAAGATCATTCGGGATACCCAGAAGAAAATGATGTCGTAGCCAGTTACCAGGGCAGCAGTTGGATAGTATCTCTTGAAATCACTTGAGTCAGTATCCGGCCAGCCCATTGTCGAAAATGGCCATAGTGCTGAACTGAACCAAGTATCCAGAACATCTTTGTCCTGTTCCCAGTTTTCAATATCTTCAGGAGCTTCGTGTCCTACGTTAACCTCACCAGTCTCCTTGTGATACCAGGCCGGGATGCGGTGCCCCCACCAAAGCTGGCGTGAAATACACCAGTCACGGATATTTTCCATCCAGCGCAGATACGTTTTTTCAAACCGCTCTGGAACAAAGTTTACTTTTTCCTCTTTATTTTGAAGAGCGATGGCTTCATCAGCAAGAGGCTGCATTTTTACAAACCATTGTGTGGACAAGTATGGTTCTACAACAGCACCGCTGCGCTCGGAATGACCAACAGAATGCATGTGCTCTTCAATTTTGAAAAGAACTCCTTGTTCCTGAAGATCCTTCACGATTTGCTTGCGGCATTCAAAACGGTCCATACCTTGGTATTTACCAGCTTTGCTGTTCATTGTGCCGTCTTCATTCATTACAAGGATTCTTTCAAGATTATGGCGGTTTCCGATTTCAAAATCATTCGGATCGTGCGCCGGCGTAATTTTTACTGCACCTGATCCGAAGTCCATTTCTACATAATCATCCGCTACAATCGGAATTTCGCGTCCTGTGATCGGCAGTTTAACTTTTTTGCCGATTAAATGCTTATAGCGGTCATCTTCCGGGTGTACTGCTACAGCTGTATCGCCAAGCATCGTTTCAGGGCGTGTAGTGGCAATTTCGATATGTCCTGAACCATCTGTCAGGGGATATCTCATATGATAGAAGGCACCTTGCACATCCTTATAAATAACTTCGATATCAGAAAGGGCCGTTTTTGTGGACGGATCCCAGTTGATGATATACTCGCCTCGATAAATCAGGCCTTTATTATAAAGTGAAACAAAAACATCTCTTACAGCTTTTGAAAGGCCTTCATCCAGTGTAAAACGTTCGCGGCTGTAATCAAGGCCTAATCCAAGCTTTGACCATTGCTGGCGGATATGGCTTGCATACTCCTCTTTCCATTTCCATGTTTCTTCTACAAATTTTTCACGGCCTAAATCATAACGGCTTTTGCCTTCATTGCGAAGCTTTTCTTCAACCTTTGCCTGAGTGGCGATACCCGCATGGTCCATGCCTGGAAGCCATAAAACATCGTATCCCTGCATTCGCTTCATTCGTGTAAGGATATCCTGAAGAGTCGTATCCCAAGCATGGCCAAGATGAAGCTTTCCTGTTACGTTTGGAGGAGGAATCACAATTGTATATGGCTGCTTAGTTTCGTCGTCTTTTGCTTCAAAGAACTTCCCTTCCAGCCACCAGTCATATCGTCCTTTTTCAATCGATTGCGGATCATATTTCGTTGGCATTGATAATTCATTATTATCCATGTGTCATTCTTCCTTTCTAAAAGCATCCCTAAAAAATATAAAAACTCCATTCGTCATAAAAGGACGAATGGAGTTGCTTCGCGGTACCACCTTTTTTTCAATCACCAAAGAAAATCAGCGGCTCACAATGGAGTACAAAAGACATTCCTATAGAAATTGACACTTAAACAGATAACGGATTTCCCGTCTTTTACTACTTGGCTGCGGCCTTTCGCAAAAGATGCTCTAGGGCGACCTTCCAACGGTTCTGCCTGGATAACCTTTCAGCTGCTGGTTTTCCTCTCTAAAAGGCAAATGGCCATTGTACTCTTCCCTGTCTTAGCATCGATATACAATTTTATATATAAAATATACTACCGAAAAAAGACTGTTATAGTCAATAAGGATACCCGAGTTTTTTATATATTATTCACTATTTCCATTGAAGTACTGATGATTTTGCCCGATTCATTGTGGGAACGGATTACCGTTATTGAGGAAAGGAACAAAAATAGGCACTTTACGGAAAAATGAATCATAGGATATATATAAGAACATTTAGGAAAGGGGTATGCGCAAATGAGAAGAAAATACAATCCCTACACACTGCCTCCCTGGTTAAGAACTTTCAGGAATGTGTGTGCACAGTTCATTATCCCGTTCTGTGTTTTTCAAGGCATAAGAACAATATTATTGCCTACTACCTTCGATGTACTGCTGCTTTCGCTGTTCATTCTGATCGCTATCGCTTTCCATCTTCAATTGGTTTAGGAGCCCGCATCATTTAGCTTTGGGCTCCTTCTTGTGCTTGAGCTTCGGCAGCCGCTTTTGCTTCTTGTTTTTGCCGCTCGATCTCATCGATTCTCATAACAGCATATTCTATATTTTTCAATAGCCAATACTGTCTTTGCAGATGCTGGACAGCCTTTCTTTCTCCCCTTTTTCCTTCCCCTTTATAATAATGTTCAGCAGCCCGGATAATAGGGCCAGGATGAGCAAAGTAGCTTAGAAACAGCAGCATCTCTTCTTCTCTGAATGGAAAGTATTTCATATAAGTGTAAATCCACTCTACACATTCTTCCGATCTTTTTGGATAAGTTTTCAGCGTCCTTGATAAAAACGGCAGTAAATCATGTAGCGGCGACCCCTGTCTTGCATTCTCAAAATTTGTGAAGTACCCATATCCCCTATCATCGTAAAGAAAGTGTTCGGTTGAAACTTTCCCATGAATGATTACCGTGCGCGCTTTGTCACTTTCTTTTGTTTTTTCATACCAATCTTTAAGTTTGTTTGTGGAGAATTTTAGTGCCTGGCTGACGTCGTGATAATATAGGGAAAACATTAGCTCAAAAGGAGACATATACTCTTTTCTTTCACAGGCTTCGATGAATCCATCCAAAAACTCCTTTTCTTTTTCCCATTCCTGCAAGGTTTTTTCATAATGCTCGGTTCGGTCTTCCTTTTTTATAGGAACTTCCCGCGATGACAGGGTGTGCAGTCTTGCCAATTCCCGCAGCATCTGCTGGTGCCGCTCAAATCTGTCCTCCTTTTCTTCATTGGACAGCCAGGGCATTAAATAAAACAATTCATTCTGATGGAGCACTGCATATCTTCCATCTACCGTCGGGTAGATAGGAACAATTCTGTTATAGCCTTTTTGAAAGAGGGTTTGTACATGCCTTATAAAATCCGCTCCATGCTGAGGCTTTATTTTCTTTAAAGCAAACACACCTTTGCTGCTGTAAATTTTTTGAACTCTCACAAAATCCTCTACAAAATGCGGCTCTAATGAATAATGATTTAAAATGGGGGAGACTTTCCGCAGCCGATTTTTTTCTTCCACCTTAACCACTCACTTTCCAGAATGAGAAAAAATGATGTTATTCTGAAATATATTGGTTAAACGAAAATAGCTGAGCGGGTTATCAATACCTGCTCAGCTGTTTAACCATTTAATGGGCTACCGCAACAGGAATGTACAGCACTTGCCCTTCATAAATATCCTGATTTATTTCAAGGTGATTCACCCTCAATAGCTGCTGGGCTGGTAAATCATACCTTTCAGCAATGGCATCAATTGTGTCCCCGCTCTGCACAATGCAAACCTTGAGTTTAACAACTTCCTCCGTCTCTTCCTTGCGGGCAAAAAACTCCGTTAAGGACATGCTTTTCTTCTTGGAGAGCTTCTTCTTCTTAGCTTCCTGTTCTGAAGAGGATGAGGATTCCTCCGTTTCCTCATGAGTAACATGCGCAGCCGCCTGGACAGGTTTCTTTTCAAAAGAAGGACTATCTGATTCGGATGCTTCCGTCATTTGATAGATTTCCTGTGCAGTTGGCGGTGCTTCCTCCTCATTGCGCTGAGAAGAAAAAGATATTTCCGGTGCAGTTTTCGGCGTCTGATCTTCTTCCGGCTGCTCTTGTTTTACTTCGATCGCTGCCGGCACTGACGGTTTAATGACTTCCAGCTCTTCCACTTCAGGCTGCTTTCTTGCTTCTGCCTCAAATGGAATATAAACCTCATCTGTTTCTGACTGCTCTTCCTGTGGCTCCACTTCCCGAATATCTTCTTCGACAGCAGAGTAAACCTGTTCCTCTCTTTCTTCTTCTCTTTCTTCTTCTCTTTCTTCTTCTCTCTCTTCTTCTCTTTCTTCTTCCTCTTGCACCAGTTCTTCTTGATAAGGTGACCAATCCCGCTGAATTAATTCCTCTTCCGCTGTCTCCGCTGTCTCCTCTGCCACTGCAGAAGATCTGTACAGTGGCTCCAATTCTTCAGTTTCAGCCTCTTCCTCCCATGCTTGACCAGGAACATGCTGCTGATCACCATATAATCCGGTTATGGTTAAATTAGCGGTCAACTTCATACAGCTTCTTTCCGGCAGAACATAGTCGAAGGATTCTACCGCAACATCTATATCGTTAACACTTTGGATTCTATTATTGGGAATAGTGATATCGACAGGAAAATAGTGTTTGAACTCACAAATTCCTTCTCCTCTTTCTTCAACTGTCTGAATAAATTTTGTTACTGTAAACTCCTCTTGTTCTTCATCGGATGCTTCTTCCTCACTGCGTCTATACTCACCTGCCAGTTCAAGTGCGCCCTGGATTGTTACATATTGATCGCTTTCCTGAATAGTTATATTGGGGTCTAACGAGATGGAAATCAGGTCTGATACTTCCTGTCCTTTTTGAAACCATACTGATTCTTCTAAAGAAAATCGTAAGCACGATGGATTCCCCTGAGACAAAGCGACTCCTCCCTTCGAATCTTTACGTATAATCACTATGTCATTAACAATCCTATGAGGGATTAGGATAATTTATGATTAGAAAAAAAAACACTCATCAAATCTGATGAGTGTCAGGCCGTGCTTATTTTAATTTTGAAAATGCCTTTTCTGCTGCCTGGATAGTCTTATCGATATCTTCATCTGTGTGTGCAGTTGAAAGGAAAAGTCCTTCGAATTGGGACGGCGGCAGGAAGACTCCCTGGTTTGCCATTTCCCTGTAGTATTCTGCAAAGAATTCCAGGTTGGATGCTTTGGCTTTCTCATAGTTAATAACGTCTTCATTTGTAAAGAAGATGCCGATCATGGATCCTGCACGGTTAATGGTGTGCGGGATATCATATTTTTCAGCAGCTGCTTTAAGCCCTTCTTCCAGTCTGTCTGCTTTTCTTTCGAATTCTTTGTAGGAATCCGGAGTCAGCTGGCTTAATGTCTCGAAACCGGCTGTCATGGCAAGAGGGTTTCCAGATAGTGTTCCCGCCTGGTAAATTGGTCCGCTTGGTGCAATTTGCTTCATAATTTCCGCTTTCCCGCCATATGCACCGACTGGAAGACCGCCGCCAATAACTTTTCCAAGACATGTAATATCCGGTGTTACTCCAAAGTAGCCCTGTGCACAATTATAGCCGACGCGGAAACCAGTCATTACTTCATCAAAAATAAGCAGTGAGCCGTTTTGTTCTGTAATTTCTCTTAAACCTTCAAGGAAGCCTGGCTGAGGAGGAACGACTCCCATATTTCCAGCTACCGGTTCCACAATCACACCTGCGATATCATCTCCGAATTGCTCAAAGGCATATCTCACGCTCTCAAGGTCATTGTAAGGAACAGTAATTGTATTTTTTGCAACTCCTTCAGGAACTCCTGGACTGTCAGGCAGTCCCAGAGTTGCTACACCGGAACCAGCTTTAATTAAAAGGGAATCCCCGTGGCCATGATAACAGCCTTCAAATTTCATGATTTTATTTCGGTCAGTATATCCTCGAGCCAGCCTCAAGGCACTCATGGTTGCTTCTGTTCCTGAAGAAACCATCCGCACCACTTCGATGGAAGGCACACGTTCAATAACCAGCTTGGCAAGCTCGTTTTCGATTTCAGTAGGAGCTCCGAAGCTTGTCCCCATTTCGGCTACTTTCTTAATAGCCTCGACCACTCGGTCATTAGTATGGCCCAGAATTAATGGACCCCATGACAACACATAATCGATATATTCATTGCCATCGATATCGTAAATTTTGGATCCTCGTCCGCGTTCCATAAAAATGGGATCCATATTAACTGATTTAAAAGCACGTACAGGAGAGTTTACTCCTCCAGGCATCAATTCACTTGCCTCTTTAAAAGCCTTAATAGATTTCTCGTAAGAGCGCATGTCATCCCTCTTTTCATTTTATAGCAAGTTTTCAATTACTTACGACCTTCAGTATTAGTCCTGTTCCCTAATCCACCTTGCCGCATCTTTCGCATGGTAAGTAATAATTAAATCACTTCCTGCACGCTTCATGCCTGTGAGCATTTCCATGACTATTTTACGTTCATCGATCCAGCCGTTTTGTGCAGCAGCTTTAACCATTGAATACTCACCGCTCACATTATAAATCACAATCGGCAGGTTGATGTTGTTTTTAACATCCCGAACAATGTCCAGATAAGGCATTCCGGGTTTAACAATCAGGAAATCTGCCCCTTCCATTAAATCAGATTCTGCTTCACGCATTGCTTCCATACGGTTGGCAGGATCCATCTGATATGCTTTGCGGTCTCCAAATTGCGGTGTGCTGTCAGCTGCATCACGGAATGGCCCATAAAATGCAGATGCGTATTTAACTGCGTAAGACATAACCGGAATATGTTCAAAGCCTGCTTCATCAAGACCTGTACGGATGGCTGCTGTAAAGCCATCCATCATATTTGAAGGAGCAATAATATCTGCACCTGCTTTAGCCTGGCTGACAGCTGTCTGCACAAGAAGTTCAAGAGATGCATCGTTCAGCACTTCCCCATTTTCAATCAATCCGCAATGGCCATGATCGGTATACTCGCAAAGGCAAGTATCAGCAATTACGATGATTTCTGGAAATTGAGATTTAATAAATCTTGCAGCTTCCTGAACGATTCCATGGTCATGATAAGCCTGCTGCCCGCATGCATCCTTCTCTTTAGGAATTCCAAATAAGAGAACGGACTTTATTCCAAGAGAAACGACTTCGTTCATTTCCTCTTCCAGGTGATCCAGCGATAAATTGAAGATTCCCGGCATTGAAGGTATTTCTCTTTTAATGTCATTTCCTTCTGCCACGAAAATCGGATAAATTAAATCCTCTGTACGCAAGAAATTCTCGCGTACGAGCGCTCTCATATTTGGACTTTTGCGAAGGCGTCTATGTCTATTAAATTGAAGATCCATTAATTTTCCCTCCTGGTTTCTGCCAAGTAGCTAATAATACTCTTAAGCATGCTATGTACTGTATAATCTTCAGGAACCGCATGAACATGCAAGCCATATGCCTCTGCACGTTCTTTAGTCACCGGACCGATACAGCCCACCACACTATTTATAACAGTATTCTGATATCCAAGCTCCTTCAGAGCCCCCATAAAATGATCCACTGTGGAAGGACTGGTAAAAGGCAGGATATCCAAACCTTTCCCTGAAAGCTGATTCTTTAATAGAATGATGCTTTCTCGTGGAAAAGTTGTCTCATAAACAATGATTTCGTCAACCTCAGCACCATTTTTTGAAAGAGAGGAACCGATATAGTCACGTGCCAGATTCCCCTTTGGGATTAATACTTTCATATCTTTTTCGATAAAAGGCATAAAATCCTCAACAAATCCTTCAGCAACGTACTCTCGGGGCATAAAGTGAACCATTAGCCCCTTATCAATAAGGAGCTTTTTAGTCTTCTCACCGATAACCGCTATTTTAGGAAAAGGCCCCGTCAGACTAAGATTTTCAAAAAAGGCATCAACAGCTATTTTACTAGTGAAAATCACCCAATCATACGCATGAATCCGCTTATGGGCTTCAAATAAAGCTTCTTTATTCCGCACAGGCTCAAAAGCAATTAAGGGAATCTCAACCGGTATCCCTCCATAGCTATTGATGAGAGCAGAAAAGGATTGAGCCTGTTTTTTCCCTCTTGGCACTAAGACAGTCATGCCCTCTAAAGGGGAAGCCGGTTTCATTGCCCGTCAAGCTCCTCTTTTACCTTATCAATGAGCTCTTTAGCCCCTTGTCCGGTCAGCTCCACGGCCATCTTAACACCAAGCTCTTCCGGGTTTGAACCTGTTAGGGTCTCTTTATAAGTCACCTTTCCATCAGGAGAACCTACAAGTCCGGTTAACTCCAAATCACCTGTTTCATTGATTGTAGCATAGCCAGCAATTGGTACCTGACAGCCGCCTTCCATTTGATGAAGGAAAGCACGCTCTGCACGTACAGTCTGGCTCGTCTCACGGCATGTGAATTTATCCAGCAATGCCAGCAGCTCTTTATCGCTTTCACGGCACTCAATGGAAAGTGCTCCCTGGCCAACAGCAGGCACACATACTTCCGGCTCCAGGAATTCTGTAACAACATTAGCTGCCCATCCCATTCTGGAAAGACCTGCTGCTGCAAGAATAATCGCATCGTATTCTTCTGTCTCCAGTTTTGATAACCTTGTATCAATGTTTCCTCTGATCCACTTAATTTCAAGATCTGGACGCTGAGCCAGCAGCTGTGCCCCTCTGCGAAGGCTGCTTGTTCCAATAATCGATCCTGGCTTTAAGTCATTTAGTTTGATATGCCCTTTTGAAATAAGTGCATCCCGATGGTCTTCCCTTTCTGGGATGCTTCCGATCGTCAGCCCTGCAGGAAGAACAGCGGGCATATCCTTCATGCTATGTACAGCCATATCTATTTCCTTATCAAGCATGGCCTGCTCTATTTCCTTCACGAATAATCCTTTTCCCCCGACCTTTGAAAGGGTAACATCAAGTATTTTATCACCCTTAGTGACAATTTCCTTCACCTCAAACTCAAAGGATGGATCAATGCTTTTCAATTGGCTGATCACCCAATTTGTCTGGGTTAATGCCAGCTTGCTTCGTCTTGAACCTACGATAATTTTTCTCATGACAGCCTCCTGCAATTGTGTCTAGCTGCGGCTCCTAGCCCCTCGAGGTCATAAGCTGTACTGCTCTGTGGCATACTGCGCCACGCCGCAGCCCATCTTATGCTTGTCGGGGCTGTTCAGTCGCCTCCGCTTTTCTTTGTCTAGCTGCGGCTCCCCTAGCCCCTCGAGGTCATAAGCTGTACTGCTCTGTGGCATACTGCGCCACGCCGCAGCCCATCTTATGCTTGTCGGGGCTGTTCAGTTGCCTCCGCTTTTCTTTGTCCAGCTCCGGCTCTTAGCCCCTCGAGGTCATAAGCTGTACTGCTCTGTGGCATACTGCGCCACGCCGCAGTCCATCTTATGCTTGTCGGGGCTGTTCAGTCGCCTCCGCTTTTCTATTTGTCCAGCTCCGGCTCCTAGCCCCTCGAGGTCATAAGCTGTACTGCTCTGTGGCATACTGCGCCACGCCGCAGCCCATCTTATGCTTGTCGGGGCTGTTCAGTCGCCTCCGCTTTTCTATGAATACCAAAAATGGAAAGATGAAAGTTTGCCAAACAAAAAGAAGTTAATTAATACTATTAAAAATGATGCCAAATTCCAGAGGGCTAAAGATTTTCCATATAAACCCTTCCCAACTTTCATATAGAGATAAATACTATATAAAGCCAGAACGATGAATGAACCGATCACCTTGGAATCATACCAGACCATATGCGGCAATTTAATGTATGCCCACTGGATGCCCAGAATTAAACTTATCATCAGCATAGGTACACCGATTACATTTAATACATAGGACATATGTTCAAGCTTTGACAAATCCGTAATACGAAGCAATCTGGTTCCCCACTTTTTCCTTTTCAGCAAATCGTATTGAATCAAATAAAGCAATGAAAAAACGAAGGAAAGCGAGAAGGCCCCATATGAAAGAATCGCAACTGTTATATGAATCAGCAGTAGCTCTGAGATGAGCTGCTGCGCCTTGACAGCTGAATCTATCTCCACAGGCGCGAATGTATGGATAGCCATTATGATAAAGCCGAGAACATTTGTAAAAAAGACGATAAAATCGACTCTGAGCAGCCTGTTAATTGCCAGTGAAAGAGTGATAAGCACCCAGGCATAGAAGTATAGGCCCTCAAAAATGGTCAATACAGGAAATCTTCCTGTATTAATCATATAGAGTATAAGAAACACTGTTTGGAGCACCCATACAAATGCAAGTAACCAGAAGGCAATTCTGTTCGCCTTCCGGTTATGATGAAGAAAATCAATAAAATATAATAAGACACATAGGGCATACAGAACCACTGTGAATTCATGCAGCCGTGTCATATAGAAGTCAGACATGGACAGAACCCCTTTTATCCCGCATTAACGGGCAGTAAGACCCCCACTTGATTTTGAGGGGACAATAAAGTATTAGTGGGGGGGCAACTGCCCGTAAAAGCCCGATTCGTTCAACTAACCATCAGCTGGGGATCCCCCCGCAGATGGAAGTTTTACTTTACGATTGAAAGGAAGTCTGCGGTGTTTGAGCGAATGCGTGCTTTGGTTTGGCTGCTGCATGCACGTTATGCTGTTCTGAAACAAGTTCTTCTATATTAAAGATTTTTACAAATAAATCCAATGCCTGTTCGGAATCTTTCTGTCCAGCCATTTCTTTAGCTTGTAAAATAGGATCTTTTAATAGCTGATTGATGATGCTCTTCGTATGTTTGTTCAGCACTTTTTTATCACGATCACTCAAATGCGGCAGCTTTCTTTCAATGCTTGTCATGGTTTCACTCTGTATAGCCAGTGCTTTCTCACGCAAGGCAGAAATTACCGGAACAACACCAAGCAAGTTCAGCCATTGCTTGAATTCAACAATCTCTCCTTCAATCATCAGCTGAATCTTTTCGGCTTCCTTTTTACGCTCCTGAAGGTTTGCTTCAACAATGCCTTCAAGATCATCAATATCATATAGGAAAACGCTTTCCAGGTCAGCAAGTTTCGGGTCCAGGTCTCTTGGGACAGCAATATCCACCATGAATAGAGGCTTGCCTTTGCGCATTTTTTCTGCGTAAGCCATCATATCCTTCGTGACAACAAACTCTTTGGCCCCAGTAGAACTAATTAAAATATCAGCTTCAACAAGGGCACATTGAAGCTCATTCAATGTTTTTGCCTGGCCCGCATAGCGGCTTGCCAGCCCCTGCGCTTTTTCGAATGTGCGGTTAATAACGGTAACTTTGCTTGCTCCGTTAGCATGAAGATTTTGAATCGCCAGCTCACCCATTTTGCCGGCTCCTAAAATAAGAACATGTTTATTTTCAAGTGAACCAAATATCTTCTTTGCCAGTTCTACTGCTGCATAGCTGACAGAAACAGCATTTGCTCCTATTTCCGTTTCGGAGTGTGCCCGCTTGGCAAGCGTCACTGCCTGCTTAAACAAGTGGTTAAAAACTGTACCGGTTGTATTCTCCGATTGAGCTTCCAGAAAGCTTGACCTTACCTGTCCTAAAATCTGTGTCTCGCCTAAGATCATGGAATTAAGGCCGCATGCTAGCTTGAATAGATGCTCAATGGCCCCATCCTCTTCATAAATAAATAAGAATGGAGAAAATTCGCTTTGATCCATATTGAAATGCTCTGCCAAAAATTCCTTTATATAATAGCGGCCAGTATGAAGCTGGTCCACAACTGCATAAATTTCGGTCCGATTGCATGTAGACAGAATGACATTCTCTAAAATGCTTTTTTTGTCATTTAGTGTCTTCATTGCCTCGCCCAATTGTGAAGAATTAAAGGTTAGACGTTCACGGATTTCAACAGGGGCTGTTTTATAGTTTAGACCGACGACCAAGATATGCATTGAAATTGACACCCCCAGAATTATTGCCTAATTCGCTAATATTAATTATATCATTTCTATTTTTTCAATTAATGCTTAAATGTGAACAGATATTGAACACATGTGTTACTATATCTTAAACAGGATATCTTGACATTAGGTTATATCCTTAAATAGACAAATACTCCCTTATGTACAGTAACAAAAAATCTTGCCGGATTCAAGTGAACCTTATTGGAAGTGGTGTTTTTCATGAAAAATCAGCGTATTTTCCCCGGAATTATTTTACTCGGATTTGGAGCCTACTTTTACCTTCAGCAGAGCGGATTTACGGCCCTGCAGCCTTTTTATTCCTGGCCGACTCTTCTCATTATCGTCGGAGCAGCCTTTTTATTTCAGGGTTATGGTGCAAGGGATTATGACTCCATTTTGCCAGGTATCATATTAACCGGATTTGGCCTGCACTTTCACGTGGTGAACCGCCTGAAAATTTGGCCGGATCATATCGGAACATTCATTTTGATAATTGCTCTCGGCTTCCTCCTTCGGCATCAGAAAACAGGGGCAGGCTTGTTCCAGGGCATCTTATTTTTAATTCTTGCCGTATTGCTGCTTTTTTATGACAGGGTAGCTGAGTGGATGGGACTCCTGGAAAATGGTGTTTCTGATGTTTGGCAATTTTGGCCGGTCCTCATAATGTTAATTGGACTATATTTTTTATTAGTGAAAAAAAAATAAAGACAGGGATATTAAACTTTTCCCTGTCTTTTTATATTCAAACTGTTTAGAGAACAGAATCAAGAAAATTTTTGGTTCTCTGTTCTCTTGGGCTGTTAAACAGATCCTCCGGATGCCCTACTTCTACAATTCTTCCGTCATGCATATAGACAGCCCAGTCTGCTACTTCTCTTGCAAAACCCATTTCATGGGTGACGACCACCATTGTCATGCCTTCAAGGGCCAGTTCTTTCATTGTGGAAAGAACTTCTCCCACAAGCTCCGGATCCAGTGCGGATGTCGGCTCATCGAAAAGCATAATATCAGGCTTCATGGCCAGCGCCCTGGCAATGGCAACACGCTGTTTTTGTCCGCCCGAAAGCTTTGATGGATATACATTCTCCTTGTCAGAAAGCCCTACTTTTTTTAATAGTTCCTGGGCATCTTTCTTTACTTGGTCTTTAGGCTGCCTTTTCACATGTAAAGGAGCTTCCATCACATTTTCGAGTACAGTCATATGAGGGAATAAATGAAAATGCTGAAAAACCATTCCTACTTTTTCCCTCACTTTATTTAGATCATGGGTTTCTTTTTCAACCTTTTCTCCCTCAAAAATGATATTGCCGCTGTCCTTTAACTCCAGAAAGTTCAAGCAGCGGAGCAGCGTGCTTTTTCCCGAACCGCTTGCACCGATCAGGCAAACAACATCACTTTCTTTCACTGTTATATTAATGTCTTTTAATACGTGCAGATCCCCGAATGATTTGTTCAATTTTTCAACTTTAATCATATACGATTCACTCATGCCTAACCTTCCCCCTTAATCACTGCTTGCCATTCTTTTCTCAACCATATTTACAAGGATGGAGAAAATAAGTACAAGCACTAAATAGTAAACAGCTACGATCAGCAAATAGCTCATGTAGTCATATTCATTGGAACCGTATGTAGTGGCCACATTGAAGAGCTCGTACATGCCGATAAAAGAAGCAAGTGATGAATCCTTCAAGGCAATGATAAATTGATTGCCAAGGGGCGGCATGGCCCGGCGGAAAGCCTGAGGAAGAATAATTCGTCTCATCGCTAGGCCTGCGGTCATTCCCAGTGAACGCCCCGCCTCCATTTGTCCTTTGTCGATGGATTGAATGGAGCCCCTGAAAATTTCGGCTATATAGGCTCCGTTGTGAAAAGCAAGTCCAAGCACAACTGACCAAAACTGTGAAATATCCAACGCTGTCAATCCGAAATAGAAAATGAAAATCTGGACAACAAGAGGTGTTCCCCTTACAAGGAAAATATAGATATCCGCAATCCATTCCAGAACTTTCATTTTTGAAATCTTTAAAAAGGCAAAGAACAATCCTATAAAAATAGCAATAAATACCGCTACAATTGTTAATTGAAAGGTTAAGAGCATCCCCTTTAAAAAAACGGGATATGTATCAATAAACTTTGTAAGCAAATCCACAAAAATCCCCCTTAAGATGGCTATTTCATTGTTTGTAAAAAAGCAAAACAGACGAATGCATTAACACACATCCGCCCGCAATGTTATTCCTTCTCAGGATCAACTGTTATATCTTCACCGATATATTTTTTGCTGATTTCTGTGAGTGTTCCATTCTCGTGAAGTGTTTCAAGAGCTTCATTCACTTTTTCGAGCAGCTCTTTATTATCCTTTGCAACAGCAATTGCCTGCTCACTGCGGCCAAGCAGCTCTTTGCCTTCGACTTTCATCCCGGCGCCAATCGCTTCTTTGCCTGTAACAAAGTCAGTGATGACAGCATCATGTTTTCCCTTGCTCAAAGCTTCCAGGGCCACAACATCACTGTCGTAAAACTGAATGTTATCTGTCACTTCCTCTGCATTTGCCGTATATGTAGAACCTTTCGATACTGCTATCTCCTTGCCTTCGAGATCAGCAAGTGTCTCAACAGTGCTATCTGGACGCACATAAATCTGCGGACCCGAATAGTAATATGGCGTTGAAAAATTGACTGCCTTCAAACGTTCTTCCGTAATGGTGTGACTGGCTACAGCTGCATCAAAACGGCCAGATTTAACACCTTCCACGATACCGCCAAACTTAAATTTATTTTGTACCGGTTCAAGCCCGAGTTCTTTTGCTACTGCCTCGGCAACATCAATATCAAAGCCGCTCATGCTTCCATCATCATTTGTATAACTAAAAGGTTTGAACTCTCCTGATGCCGCGTAGGTAAATTTGCCATCTTCCACTAATTCCATTCCGCTTTTAGATGCTTCTTCTGATCCGCATGCCGCCAGGAACAATACAATAACGGCTGCCATAATTCCTTTTAGCCAATGTCTCACTAGTCTAAATTCCCCCTTCTGTATCTCTCTTTTATAAATACCCTTTAACTCTAGCATGATTTTAAAATATTCTCAAAATTCATTTTTTATGATAATTCACGATTTAAAAGTATTTAAGCTATTCTCATTAACTGACCGCCTTTGTACTCCAACATGACTCCATATCCTCATATATTCTGCTGATTCCTTTCCCTTCGACAAATTTATCACCCGTTATTTTCTATTTATTCGATTCCAGCTGATATTGAAAATGAAGCATTTCTAGGTATATTGATCGGGGTGCTAAAACACAAAAAAATCCCACTGCACGATGCAGCGGGACTTCTCCTTTACATGAAACTTTGCAATGCCGACCAGGCTTTGTCTTTTCCATAACCTGTTTCGGAGGAAAACATAATGATTTGGTCATTGGGATCGATATCCAATGTTTCTTTCGTAATTTTCAAATGCTTCTGCCACTTGGACTTCGGTATTTTATCCGCTTTTGTGGCAATCACTACACAGGGAATTTCATAATGCTTTAAAAAGTCGTACATCATGACATCGTCACTTGTAGGGGGATGGCGCAGATCAACAATCAGAACAACAGCTTTTAACTGCTCTCTGGTTGTTAAGTATGTTTCTATCATTTTCCCCCATGCTTCACGTTCCTTTTTAGATACCTTTGCATAACCATAGCCTGGAACATCAACAAAGTGAAGAATCTCGTTAATAATGTAAAAGTTCAGGGTTTGTGTTTTCCCCGGTTTAGAGGATATTCTGGCCAATCCTCTTCGATTGAGCATTTTATTAATGAAAGAAGATTTGCCGACGTTGGAACGGCCAGCAAGGGCAAACTCCGGCAATTCACTGTCAGGATATTGATCAGGCTTAACAGCACTGATGACGATTTCTGAGCTGGTTACCTTCATGCTTGAGCACCGCCATTCAGGGCATGCTTTAACACTTCATCCACATGTGATACCAAAACAAAATCAAGCTCTTCCCTGATGCTTTCAGGGATATCTTCAATGTCCTTTTCATTATCTTTAGGAAGAATGATCTTCGTCAGGCCTGCACGATGGGCACTCAAAGACTTTTCTTTCAAACCGCCAATAGGAAGCACTCTGCCTCTTAAAGTAATTTCACCTGTCATCCCCACTTCTTTACGGATTGGCTTTCCAGACAAGGCAGAAACCAAAGCGGTTGTAATCGTAATTCCTGCAGATGGACCATCTTTCGGAACAGCACCTTCAGGAACATGGATGTGAATATCGTGCTTTTCATGGAAATTCTCATCAATGCCCAGTTCCTTAGCTTTTGAACGAACATAACTGAATGCAGCCTGAGCAGACTCTTTCATGACATCCCCAAGTTTTCCTGTAAGAACAAGCTTTCCTTTTCCAGGAGAAAGAGATACTTCAATCTGAAGGGTGTCACCGCCAACAGTTGTATAGGCCAGCCCTGTAGCAACGCCAACCTGGTCTTCAAGTTCAGCCTGACCGTAGCGGTATTTTGGCTTTCCAAGAAATTCTTCTGTATTTTTTGCATTCAAAATCACTTTCTTCTTTTCGGCGGATACAATAATTTTAGCTGTTTTCCTGCAAATAGTAGCCAGCTGGCGCTCCAAGCCGCGGACCCCAGCTTCCCGAGTATAATAGCGGACTACCTTTTGCAGGCCATCTTCACGAATCTGAAGCTGGGATTTGGAAAGGCCATGTTCCTTTATTTGCTTAGGCAGCAGGTGATCTCTAGCAATGTGAATCTTCTCCTGCTCTGTATAGCCTGCAATCGTGATGACTTCCATTCTGTCCAGCAGCGGACCAGGGATCGTGCCCAGATTGTTGGCTGTTGCTATAAACATGACCTTTGAGAGATCATATGTTTCTTCAATGTAATGATCGCTAAAGTTATGGTTCTGTTCAGGGTCTAAAACTTCCAGCATCGCAGATGAAGGATCGCCGCGGAAATCAGAAGACATTTTGTCGATCTCATCAAGCAGAAACACAGGGTTGATTGTAGTTGCTTTTTTCATGCCCTGTATGATGCGGCCAGGCATAGCACCTACATATGTCCTTCTATGGCCGCGAATTTCTGACTCATCCCGGACTCCCCCAAGAGAAACCCGTACAAAGTTGCGGTTAAGCGAAGTCGCAATAGAACGTGCAAGACTTGTTTTACCGACACCAGGAGGCCCTGCAAGACAAAGAATCGGCCCTTTAAGGGAATTCGTCAGCTTTTGCACAGCCAGGTATTCCAGTACACGTTCCTTTACTTTTTCCAAGCCATAATGGTCTTCATTCAGAATCCGTTCCGCCTTCATGATATCCAGGTCATCTTCAGTTGCATTCGACCATGGCAATGTGACGAGCCATTCGATATAGTTGCGGATAACCGCGCTTTCAGCGGAACTGGATGGAACTTTTTCATATCGATCCAGTTCTTTTAAAGCTGTCAGCTGAACATGTTCTGGCATGCCGGCTTTTTCAATCTTTTCCGTCAGCTCCGCAATTTCTCCCGTTTTGCCTTCTTTATCCCCAAGCTCTTTTTGGATTGCCTTCATCTGTTCACGCAAATAATATTCCTTCTGCGTCCGTTCCATTGATTTTTTTACACGCTGGCCAATCTTTTTTTCCAGGTTCAAAACTTCTTTTTCATTATGAATGATTTCAATAACCTGGTTCATGCGCTCTTTTACATCAATCGTTTCAAGAATTTCCTGCTTTTCTTTAAGCTTTAAAGGCAAATGTGAAGAAATAATATCTGCCATGCGCCCCGGTTCTTCTATATCTGCTACAGAGGAGTATGTTTCGGCTGAAATTTTCTTCGATACCTTTATGTATTGCTCAAAATATTCAAGCATTGTCCTCATCAAAGCCTGATCTTCTACATCCTTTGTTTCAGGATCCTCAAAAACCTTCACACTGACGGAATAATGTTCAGCTTCATCCTGGAAATCAATGATTTCCGCTCTTTTAAGCCCCTCAACAAGAACACGGATTGTACCGTTTGGAAGCTTAAGCATCTGCTTTACACGTGTTAATGTGCCCATTCCATATAGATCATCTTCTGATGGTTCATCTATAGATATATCCTTTTGTGTTGTTAAGAAAATTAAATGGTCATCTACCATTGCTTTTTCAAGGGCCTGAACCGATTTATCACGGCCTACATCCAAGTGCAGAACCATGGTCGGATAAACAAGCAAACCCCGAAGCGGCAGGAGGGGGACGATGATTTCTTTCTTTTTCGCCATTCCATTGCACCTCCAAAATGCATCTATTTAACCCCAATAATACTAATAATTTCTTTGTACAATTCTATCGTATTTGAATAACAGTGTCTATTAAAGAGAAATACATGAAAGCCTGTATAGAAAGATATTCATTTATAATTACACTTTATCCTTCTTTACGCAAATAAAACTTCGGTTTGTAGCCTAAACTGCAAACCGAAGTTTCTGACCGCGATCAGCGGGAGGCGTTAGAGACAGATTTCATAGGTAAAAATCCCCTGAACGGGCTTTAGCCTCTTTAGATGCTCTCTTTCTTCTTTAATTCGATTGAAGCGGTTATGGCCTGCTCTTTGTGATACTCCTTCTGCAGCGCTAATTCAAATACTTCATTCAAATGGCTTACTGGAATAATTTTAATGCCCGTTATCTCTTTTAAGATGGATTGCATATTTTCTTTTGGAATAATGACTGTCTGTGCCCCTGCTTTTTTGGCAGCCTTTACTTTCGGATATACGCCTCCAATTGGCTTGACATACCCATGAATGCTGATTTCTCCTGTCATAGCAACTGTATTGTCCACTGGCCGTTTATAGATAGCAGAATATACCCCAGTCGCCATGGCAATGCCGGCAGAAGGTCCGTCAATCGGAACACCGCCAGGAAAGTTGACATGAATATCATATTCGTCAGCCGGCACGCCCATTGATCTCAACACAGTAATAACATTTTCAATCGAACCCTTGGCCATACTTTTTCTGCGGATTGATTTTCCTTGGCCGCCAATGCTTTCTTCTTCCACTATGCCTGTAATATTAATACTGCCCTTCTCTTTTGCAGGAATCACTGTCACTTCTATATCAAGCAAGGCACCTGTGTTCGGGCCATAGACCGCCAGCCCATTTACAAGGCCAACAGCCGAATGGGAATTGATTTTCCTTTCCATTCTCGGTGTGAGCTGACTCGATTGGACAACCCACTCAATATCTTCATCTTTTATGTAATCCCGGTCTTCAGTAATCGCTAACCCCGCAGAAATTTGTATCATATTAACCGCTTCGCGTCCATTTCTTGCATAATTGGCTAGAATGCCGAGTGCATTTTCACTAATAGCGAGATTGACCTTTTCTGCAGCCTTTTTAGCTACAGCTGTAATCTCTTCTTCGGCTAACTCCCTGAAAAATACCTCCATGCATCTGGAACGAATGGCTGGCGGAATCTCATTTGGTGTCCGGGTAGTTGCTCCGATAAGCCGGAAGTCCGCAGGCAGGCCATTTTTAAAAATATCATGAATATGGGTTGGTATTTGAGTATTTTCTTCATTATAATAAGCACTTTCCAGAAATACTTTCCGGTCTTCAAGCACTTTCAGAAGCTTGTTCATCTGTATAGGATGAAGCTCACCGATTTCATCAATAAAAAGCACGCCTCCATGTGCATTTGTAACAGCACCCTGTTTAGGCTGCGGGATTCCTGCCTGCCCCATTGCCCCCGCTCCCTGATAAATAGGGTCATGAACTGAACCTATAAGCGGATCTGCGATGCCCCTTTCATCGAATCTGGCCGTAGTGGCATCCAGTTCGATAAAAACAGAAGCGGCTTCAAACGGTGATTTTTCATTTTTTTTTGCTTCCTCCAGCACCAATCTGGCTGCAGCCGTTTTTCCTACGCCTGGTGGACCATAAATAATAACATGCTGAGGATTGGGTCCGCACAATGCTGCTTTAAGAGATTTAATTCCATCTTCCTGCCCAACAATGTCTGCAAAACTGGATGGACGTACTTTTTCAGATAAAGGTTCAGTTAACGAAATGGAACGCATCTTCTTCAATAGATCCATTTCCTTCTTTGATTCACGATCGATAGAAACCTTTTGTGTGCGCTGGCTTCTAAGCAAATTCCAAAAGTAAAGCCCAATGACAATCCCAAAAAACAACTGGATAAATAAAGCGATCCCCGTCCAACTCATTGTGTTCCCTCCTGCATTCTTTGTTCGCGCTGATAATGCTAGTATCTCCCTGACTGAGTTGGAATAAACAAGGAATTCACTTAAAAGTATGCACGAAAAGCGGAAGCGCATTGTCAACAAAAGGAACGCAGACTAAGAACGCCACGTCCTCCCAAAAGCTACAGCTTTCGGTCATGCGATGTATCGCTGCCGTAGCTTTCCTTGTCCCGTCGCAACGTCTGCATCACCCCCATCCTCCCAAAAGCTGCCGCTTTTGGTCGTGCGATGATTATGCTGACGAAGCCTTCCTTGTCCTGGGGGCCTCACCTCGAGGGGGTAGGCTGCTTGCGCTGGACAGAACTCGAAGTTCACAAAGTTATAAATTCAGAATGGCATAAAAAATGGCCTGCCCCTAAGGCTGGCCATTTAATATTATGCAGAAGTTTTACGCTCTTCTTCTATTACTGTTCCGTCCTCCAAAACAAGTTTTGGTGAACTATTATCAATAACCGTTTCTTTCGTAATAATGCATTTTTTAATATCTTCGCGTGAAGGAAGATCAAACATAACATCAAGCATGATTCCTTCAATAATGGAACGCAGTCCGCGGGCACCAGTTTTTCTTTCAATTGCTTTTTTAGCAATTTCCTCAAGAGCGCCTTCTTCGAACTCAAGCTCAACATCATCAAGTTCAAGCATTTTCTGATATTGTTTGACAAGTGCATTTTTAGGTTTTGTTAAAATCTCAATCAATGCTGATTCATCAAGCTGGGAAAGGCTTGCAATTACCGGAAGACGGCCGATAAATTCAGGAATTAAGCCAAATTTCAGCAAGTCTTCAGGAAGCACTTTTGCTAGAAGATCCTTTGGCTCGATTTCTTTTTGATTCTGATCGGAACCAAAGCCAATTACCTTCTGGCCTAAGCGGCGTTTAATAATTTGCTCAATGCCATCGAATGCACCGCCGCAAATGAACAGGATATTAGTCGTGTCAATCTGGATAAATTCCTGATGAGGATGTTTACGGCCGCCTTGTGGCGGAACGCTTGCAACCGTTCCTTCCAAAATTTTCAATAATGCCTGCTGCACTCCTTCACCTGATACATCACGAGTGATTGACGGATTTTCCGACTTACGTGCAACCTTATCAATTTCATCAATGTAAATGATTCCTTTTTCTGCCTTTTCCACATCATAATCAGCTGCTTGAATTAGCTTTAGGAGAATATTTTCAACATCTTCCCCGACATATCCGGCTTCAGTCAATGACGTTGCGTCTGCAATTGCAAACGGAACATTAAGAATGCGTGCCAATGTCTGAGCCAGCAAAGTTTTACCGCTTCCAGTCGGACCGATCATGGCAATATTACTTTTTGATAGTTCTACTTCATCAATCTTGCTGTTGGAATTGATGCGCTTATAGTGATTATATACCGCAACAGATAGCGATTTCTTCGCCTGCTCCTGGCCAATTACGTACTCATCCAGAATATCGCGGATTTCAGCTGGCTTTGGCACATCTTTGAATTCTACTTCTTCTTCTGTCCCCAGCTCTTCTTCCACTATTTCAGTGCAAAGCTCAATGCATTCATCACATATATATACTCCTGGTCCGGCAACAAGTTTGCGGACCTGATCCTGTGTCTTGCCACAGAAAGAACATTTCAATTGCCCTTTTTCATCATTAAATTTAAACAAATCCTTCACCCCTTGAAAAAACTTCAAAACCGTATATTAAGCTTGCGAGAATCACATGCAAATAGTTCTTTATTCAGCCATAGGAAAGTGGGGAATTATAGTGGATTCTGTGAAATTGCACGTGCACACAGGCCCTCTTTATTAATTCACACTTTCATAAAAATCAAAACCTTCAGCAGTTATGTATTGCATTGTAACACATTTTTACAGTGGACAGGAAATGATAACTCTTAAAACATTTCAATTATGTATGCATGCATGTGATGGGATTTCCGAAAGAAAAAACAGGCTGAATTTATATGTACTTTCATAAGCTTAACCAAAAATGGCTCAATTAAGTCGGCCCCTTGGACCGATAATTAAATTATCTATATATGTATTTGTATTCCTGTCCATGTCCAATATGCCGTAAAACTTTTAACCAGATAAAAGTTACAAGGGAGATCTTAGTTATGTATTGTCTTGATGGTATAAAACAAGGCACGATAAACTCGCGCCTTGTTTCCTATTAAAAGGGAGAAAGTTTCTGCCTTCAAAGTTAGACTACTGTCTAGCTCCGCCTCCTTGCCCCTCGAGGTCATAAGCCAAATTACTACTGAGGTTTAACAACCTCCTCCGTAATTCTTATGCTTGTCGGACTTGCACAGGAGGTGCTGACATCGACGTTCGCCACAGGACGTGGCGGCTTTTAGTCGATGATCATTTGGCCAGGCTCCGCTTTTCTTTTATTATGCAACAGTTTTGCTGTTTTCCACAAGGAAATCTACTGCTTTTTTAATTTGAAGATCTGCTTTTAGGCCTTCAAGGCTTCCAAGAGCTTGTTTGATCTGGTCAGCAGACATGTTGTACATTTCTGCCATTTTGTTAAGTTCTTCTGTAACTTCTTCATCCGTTACTTCGATGTTTTCTGCTTTAGCGATTGCTTCAAGAGTCAGGTTAACGCGTACGCGCTTTTCAGCTTCCTCTTTCATTTGATCACGAAGTGCAGCTTCATCCTGTCCGGAGAACTGGAAGTATAATTCAAGGTTCATGCCTTGCATTTGCAGGCGCTGTTCGAACTCCTGCATCATGCGGTTAACTTCAGTGTCAACCATCGCACCAGGAATTTCCATTTCCACTTTAGCTGCAGCTGCTTCAACAACTGTATCGCGAACATGGTGCTCAGCCTCATGCTTCTTGCTTTCTTCTAAGCGAGTTTTAATTTTTTCTTTTAATGCATCCAAAGTTTCAACTTCTTCGTCTGCATCCTTAGCAAACTCATCATCCAGCTCAGGAAGCTGTTTTGATTTGATTTCATGTACAGTTACTTTGAAAGTTGCAGGCTTTCCAGCTAGCTCAGCAGCATGGTATTCCTCTGGGAATGTAACTTCAACATCCTTAGATTCTCCAGCAGCAGTACCAGCCAATTGGTCTTCAAAGCCAGGGATGAATTGTCCTGAGCCAAGCTCTAATGAATAGTTCTCAGCTTTTCCGCCTTCGAAAGCTTCTCCATCAACGAATCCTTCAAAATCCATCACAACTGTATCGCCATTTTCAGCTTTGCCTTCTTCTTTAACTGCAAGTTCAGCTTGTCTTTCCTGAAGTGAAGTTAGCTCGCTGTTAACATCTTCATCTGTAACGTTTGTATCAAGAGGCTTAACTTCAAGGCCTTTGTATTCGCCAAGCTTTACTTCTGGCTTAACAGTAACTGTAGCTTTGAAGATAAGGCTTTTTCCTTTTTCAATTTGCTCAACATCGATTTCAGGACGGTCAACTGGCTCAATGCCTGTTTCGTCAATTGCATTAGCATAAGCTTCTGGAAGAAGATAATCTACTGCATCCTGGTATAAAGATTCAATTCCGAAACGCTTTTCAAACATTCCGCGAGGCATTTTTCCTTTACGGAATCCTGGTACGTTTACTTGCTTAACTACCTTTTTGAATGCAGCGTCTAAACCTTCGGTTACTTTCTCTGCATCTACTTCAATTGTAAGAACCCCGCGGTTCCCTTCTAACTTTTCATATTTAGCAGACATAAAATCATTTCCCTCCAAAAATCTATTATCATTTCATTCATAGCAGAATGTTATGAATATCTCTTGTTTTCAAGCCATATCCATTAAATAAATGTACACATAATACAACCATTATATTATAACATACACTCCCTGTCTTTCAACATTGAAGGCTAAATATCGGGATAAGAAATTTCTTCTATCTTTCTTATAAAGGCAAGAGCCTGTTCTATTTCCTCTTCAGGAGCTTTATAAATGTGAGCCAGTTTGCTAAATGAACTGTCTAAGCCATGATACTCGTATGAGAGCATATGGTATGCCGCTGCCCAGGACGCAGCGGCATCCGGTGAGGCTTCAAGAGGATATAGCAGAAAAAAGTGTCTTTCTGCAAGGCTCTTTGTATTTTCATATAGTACCGGATCTTCCTGCTCGAGCTTAATCCCAAGTTTATTTACTATTTTTAATAGCAGCGGCTGCTGATGTACAGGAGGGAGTTCAGCAGGATTAACCCGGATGCTTTTATTAAACTTCCGTATTGTTACATATTTATCATACTCATGCTCAGTAAGGACATTTAACAGCATCGTTTTAAAGAAAGGGTTTCCGTCATGGGCTTCAAGATAAGCTTTAATATCTTCTATATAAGGCCTGACATTATGCTCAGCCAGCTGTGCAGCGATCTGCATTTGTTCATGCTGATCCTGATAGGAGAACAGATTGAGCTTCCTGCTCTTGAACTCCTCCATATCAGGAGCTTCAATCTCGGTTTCAGAAGGTGAAGAAGTCATCTTCCTGCTGAACTCAAGCATTCTGCTGAAATGTTCAAACTTCTCCTTCGGGATTTCCCTCTCTTCAAGCAGAACTTCAATCGTTGCTGTAATCTCACTGTAATGATGCAGCTGTACAAGGATCATCAAATAAAGATCCATTACTTGAATATAATCCCCGATGCCTATTTGGAGCATTTTATTAGCCAATTCTTTCGCTTTTTCCAGAACTCCCGCTTCATAATAGGCCAGAACAAGCCCAATATGGATATCGGTGTTCTCAGGCTCCATCTCCATTGCTTCTTCAAAGTACCGGATCGATTCCTGGTACCTTTTCTGCTGAAAGCACTCCAGACCTTTTTCCAGCAGTCTTTTCTCAAGGCCGGGAAATAGAATAATTTTATTGTTTTGTTTTTTCCGTTCCCGCTTTTCCATGCTAGTACCGCCTCAACTTATATTTTTGAAGTTAGTGTAGCATGATTTATTAAAAAAACAAAAAGATTCATGGTTTTCTCACCATGAATCTTCCATACATTCTTACTGTACTGCAAGCTGTTTTTCTTCAAAATCTGAAATGATTTTTTCCAATTGAAGGGTAATCTCTATTTCATCCCAGCCATTAATCAGCATTTTTTTCCAGTATTCATTAATGGAGAATGATGCTGAAAAATCATTTTCATCTTCAATTAATTGATTCTGCAGATCAACCCTTAAAGCATATGGCTGGCTTTTGGCACTTTCGAGCAGATAATCGACTGTTTCGGCCGGCAGAGTGATTGGCAAAAGTCCATTTTTCAAGCAATTTTGATGAAAAATATCAGCAAATGAAGGGGCAATGATTACTTTAAAGCCATAGTCGCTTAAAGCCCATGGTGCATGCTCTCTGGAAGATCCGCAGCCGAAGTTTTCATTTGCAATGAGGATGGGAGCATCCTGATTTTCTTCCTTATTCAATTCAAACTCAGGGTTAGGCAAGCCCTCTTTCGTAAATCTCCAGTCATAAAACAGATATTGTCCAAATCCCGTTTTTTCAATTCTTTTCAGAAATTGCTTAGGGATAATCTGATCAGTGTCCACATTTGCTCTATCCAATGCAGCTGCTTTTCCCTGCAGTGTTTTAAATCCGCTCATTTTGTTCTCCTCCTTCTTATTGGACTGCCTCCGCACTAAGTAAAGCACCTACGTCTACAAAATGTCCGTACAATGCTGCTGCAGCTGCCATTAATGGGCTGACAAGATGTGTTCTTGCTCCTGATCCCTGGCGTCCTTCAAAGTTACGGTTTGATGTTGAAGCACAATGCTCGCCGCTTGGCACGATATCATTATTCATACTCAGGCACATGCTGCAGCCTGATTCCCTCCATTCAAAACCAGCCTGCTTAAAGATAAGATGAAGGCCTTCATCCTCCGCCTGCTTCTTGACTTGCTGTGAACCTGGAACAACAAGTGCGCGGACTTGAGGATGAATTTTTTTCCCTCTTATTATTTCTGCGGCCTGTTTTAGGTCTTCCAGCCGGGAATTTGTGCAGGAGCCGATGAAAACATGCTGAATCTGAATGTCTTCAATTTTTTGGCCTTCCTTCAGACCCATATAATCTAAAGCTCTGGCTAGTGATTTTTGCTCAAGCTCGTTTTTACAGTCTTCAAGTTGTGGAATTTGTTCATTCACCTTGGAGGTCATCGAAGGATTTGTTCCCCAGCTGACCATTGGCGCGATATCCGCAGCATCAATTTGAATTGTTTTATCGTATGCAGCCTCAGGATCTGATACAATCTCTTTCCACTTCTCAACCGCCTGCGTAAATTCTGCTCCTTCTGGTGCATATTTTCGCCCCTGAAGATAAGCAAACGTCGTTTCATCAGGACTTACAAGCCCCGCCCTTGCTCCTCCTTCAATGGACATATTGCAAATCGTCATTCTTTCTTCCATTGACATTTTAGCGAGTGTCTCCCCGCAATATTCAATAATATGGCCTGTACCAAAGCCAATTCCGTTTTTGGCAATAATGTAAAGTATGACATCCTTGGCAGTAACACCCTTTTTCAATTCACCGTTTATCTCCAGTTTCAATGTTTTAGGCTTGCTCTGCCATAAAGTCTGGGTAGCCATGACATGCTCAACTTCACTTGTGCCAATGCCAAAGGCTATTGATCCAAAAGCTCCATGAGTGGATGTATGACTGTCGCCGCAAACAATCGTCATGCCTGGCTGAGTAAGCCCCAGCTCCGGGCCGATGACATGAACAATCCCCTGTTCAGGACTATCCAGCCCGGCAAGAGGAATGCCGAATTCCAGACAGTTTCTTTCCAAAGTGGTCATTTGGTTCAGCGCAACAGGATCATTGATGACTGTCCGGTTATCAGTAGGAATATTGTGATCAACTGTAGCAAACGTTTTATCAGGCCTTCTCACTTTTCTGTTTTTCATTCTTAAACCTGAAAAAGCCTGCGGGGATGTGACTTCATGCACTAAGTGGAGGTCTATGTACATTAAATCCGGCTTCCCCTCTTCCCTGTGGACGACATGTTTTTCCCAAATCTTATCTATTATTGATTTTCCCATTCTTCTCCACTCCCTTTAAAAGAAACACGGCCGATGAAGGCCGTGTCTCAGTTTTAAAAATCAGCTGAACTTGTGTCCAGCAAGCATTTCAGCTTTTATGCATAAGCCCCCATTATATTCAGAATAGCTTCGTTATCCAAAAGGGTAGCCTTTACTTCTTCAATCATTTCAGTAGTAGTAACCACCTTTTTTCCAAATGAAACAATATCTCTTGTACGATAGCCAGCTTCAAGGACTTGATTGACTGCATTTTCAACCGCTTCAGCTTCCTCTTCCATTCCAAAAGATAAACGAAGCATCATGGCTGCTGATAAAATCATGGCAATTGGATTGGCTGCATTCTTTCCTTGAATATCCGGTGCTGATCCATGGATTGGTTCGTATAAATAAGGCCCATTTTCCGAAATGCTGGCAGAAGGCAGCATTCCTAAAGAGCCAGTCAATACAGAAGCTTCATCGCTCAGAATATCACCAAACATATTTTCCGTTACCACAACATCGAACTGCTTCGGATTTTTAATCATTTGCATGGCAGCATTGTCAACCAGCATATGCTCCAAAGCGACATCCGGATATTGTTTTGCGATATCCTCTGCTACCTCTCTCCACATTCGGCTTGATTCCAGGACATTGGCCTTGTCAACAGAAGTCACCTTAGCACGGCGGCTTCTGGCAAGTTCAAAGGCAAGCTTAATGACACGGCGCATTTCTTCTTTTTGATAAAACAAAGTATCTACCACAGCATCTTCTCCGTTTTGCTGTGTCCTCTCGCTTGGCTTCCCGAAATACAGGCCGCCAGTCAATTCCCTGACCATCAGCATATCCACACCTTCAATTACTTCATTTTTTAATGGTGAAGTATCGGAAAGGCTGGAATAATATTGGGTTGGCCGCAGATTGGCATAGAGATTTAATTCCTTGCGGATCTTCAAGAGACCCTTTTCAGGACGGAGATGGGGAGGCTGCCGGTCCCATTTTGGCCCTCCAACCGCTCCCAGCATAACCGCATCGCTTTCTTTGCAAAGCTCCAGCGTTTCATCAGGCAGCGGTGTTCCTGCTGCATCAAAAGCAGATCCGCCGATTTTGCCATATGAAAAGTGGAATTGATGTCCGAACCGTTCCCCAACAGCCTGGAGGACTTCAATTGCTCCTTTCACCACTTCTTTGCCGATCCCATCTCCTGGAAGTACTGCGATCCGTTTTTTCATTTTTAATCCCTCCGTCTGGTTTTTTAGTTAAAAAGGTCCGCTAAGCATCTGGAGCCTCGATTATTTTGCCTCAACGGCTGTCTGGACTTTCTCTTTCATATATATCACTCTATTAACAGCGTTCAGATAAGCTTTTGAGGAAGCTTCGAGCACATCCTGGGCCAATCCCCGGCCGCTGGTTTCCATTCCACCGTAGTTCAGTTTTACATAAACCTGTGCTAAAGCATCTCTTCCTGCTCCTACGGATTGAATGCGGTAATCAAGGAGATTAGCCGTTCCATTCAAACATTTTTCCAGTGTGTTATACAGCGCTTCTATGCTTCCTGCTCCAGTACCTGCTTCCTGGATCACTTCGTTGTTTGATCCTGACAGGGTAACAGTTGCCGTCGGAACAGAGTTTGTGCCATATTGAATTTGGATTCCAATTAAATCAAAGAATCGCTGCTCCTTGGAAAGCTTCTCTTCAAGTACGATCGCAGCAAGATCATCGTCTGTCATCTCTTTTTTGCGGTCGGCCAAATCTTTGAATACTGTGAATAGACGGTTTGCTTCTTCATCTGAAACTTCCAGCCCCAGTTCCATCAGGCGGTTTTTAAAGGCATGACGGCCAGAATGTTTTCCAAGCACCATGGAATTGGATTGGAATCCGACTAGATCAGGGGAAATAATTTCATAAGTTGTTTTTTCTTTCAGTACCCCATCCTGGTGTATTCCTGATTCATGTGCAAAGGCATTTCTTCCGACAATTGCTTTATTGGCTGGTACCACCATGCCTGTCAGCTTGCTGATCAGGCTGCTCGTTCTACTGATTTCCTGAAGATTCAGACGGGTCGAAGCCTGATAATGATCATTCCGGATATAAAGGGCTACCGCCAGCTCCTCCAATGCTGCATTTCCAGCTCTTTCACCAATCCCGTTAATAGTTCCCTCAATCTGTGTTGCTCCATTTTCTATGGCCGATAGTGAATTAGCTATGGCCATTCCCAAGTCATCATGGCAATGAGCTGATAGGGACACTTTATTAATAGAAGGAACATGATTTATTAGATATTGAAATATCTCGCCATATTCCTGTGGTGTGGTGTATCCAACAGTATCCGGTATATTAATGATCCTCGCCCCCGCCTGAATGACCTTTTCAATTATTTCAGCAAGAAAAGGCAATTCTGTCCTGGAAGCATCCTCTGCAGACCATTGAACGATCGGGAATTTTGAAGCAGCATACTTAACTGTTTCTACTGCTGTTTCAACTACTTCCTCTTTCGTTTTCTTTAACTTATACTGCCTGTGGATCGGAGAGGTTGCCAGGAATGTATGTATCCTTGGCTCAGCCCCATCCTTTAATGCTCCCCATGCAGCATCTATATCAGAGATGACTGCTCTTGCCAGTCCTGTGACCGAGCAATTTTTAATGGTCTGGGCAATTTTCTGTACCGAAGCGAAATCACCTTTTGACGCTGCAGGGAAGCCAGCTTCAATAATATCAACATTCAAACGCTCCAGCTGCCTGGCGATTTCTAACTTTTCGGAAAAGTTAAGGTTTACACCGGCCGATTGTTCACCATCTCTTAACGTTGTGTCAAATATCTTAATTGTTCGCACTTACGACCACTTCTTTCTTCTTGCTGCTATTGACAAAAGGCATCATTTTGCGAAGCTCTCTTCCAACCTGCTCAATTGGATGCTCATTCTCTCTTTGATTAACGGCATTGAATACCGGTCTATTTGCCTGGTTTTCCAAAATCCAGCCTTTAGCAAAATTGCCTTCCTGGATATCTTTTAAAACTGCCTTCATTTCTTCTTTCACCCTTGCATCTACTACCCGCGGGCCGCTGACAAAATCACCCCATTGTGCAGTATCTGAGATAGAATAGCGCATCCCTTCCAAACCGCCTTCATACATAAGGTCAACGATTAGCTTAAGCTCATGCAGACATTCAAAGTATGCCAGCTCCGGCTGGTAGCCTGCCTCTGTAAGAGTTTCAAATCCTGCTTTTACCAATGAAGTCAGCCCTCCGCAAAGCACAGCCTGTTCGCCAAATAAATCTGTCTCAGTTTCTTCTTTGAAGGTTGTTTCCAAAGCTCCTGCACGAAGGGATCCAATGGCTTTAGCGTATGCAAGGGCCAGTTCCTTCGCTTCCCCCGTAACATCCTGATGGACTGCAAATAGAGCTGGAACACCTGCATCCTGTTCATATGTTCTTCTAACCAAATGCCCTGGTCCTTTTGGTGCTACAAGAAGTACATCACACTCTTTTGGAGGCACGATCTGATTAAAATGAATATTAAATCCATGGGCAAACATTAACGATTGGTTTGTTAGATTCGGTTCGATTTCTTCCATATATACCTTTGGCTGAAGTTCATCCGGCAATAGGATCATCACCACATCTGCCTGTGCCGTCGCTTCGCCAACTGAATATACTTGGAAACCGTCTTCTTCTGCCTTTTCCCAGGACTTCCCTTTGCGAAGGCCGATTACTACCTCAACCCCGCTGTCCCTCATATTTAATGCATGCGCATGTCCCTGTGATCCATATCCGATTACCGCTACTTTCTTCCCGTTTAAATACGCTGCATTTGCATCTCCGTTATAGTACATTTTTGCCATGTTTTATCTCCCTCTCCGATTAAAATTTTTTATTTTAATAATAGATTTTATTAAACAATAGAGTATGATTTGGACTGCTGAGAAGTACGCTGTGTTCCTCTTGGAAATGCTGTTGTTCCCGTCCGGGCAAGCTCTTTGATTCCGTAAGGTTTGATGAGTTCAATGAAAGCTTCTACTTTATCAGATTCACCTGTAATCTGAACGGTCATGCTATCCTTGCTGACGTCTATAACAGAAGCTCTGAAAGGTTCAATTAAAGAATAAATTTCATTTCTTGTATACGGGACCGCCTGAACTTTGATGAGGGCGAGCTCTCTGGCCACAATCGATTGATCCGTAATGTCTGTTACTTTTATAACATCGATTTGCTTGTTTAGCTGTTTCGTAATTTGTTCACTGGCACTGGAGTCCTCAACATGGACCACACAAGTTATGCGCGACATTCCTTCATGTTCAGATAGGCCAACTGAAATGCTCTCAATATTAAAGTTTCTTTTGGAAAATAAATTTGTGATTCTGTTTAGAACACCCGGCCGATTCATAACAGTCAGGCATATGACTCTTTTCATGGCTTTACACCTACCATCTCATGAAGTCCTTTTCCAGGCGCAATCATCGGATAAACATTTTCATCCGGATCCACCCGGAAATCAATAAGCACCGGTTCGCGGTTATGAAGCACTTCATCCAACAACTCTTCAGCCTCTGCTTCAGATTGAATGACATATCCTTTTATTCCATAGGCTTCTGCCAGCTTTACGAAGGATGGCTGTACAGGGATTTTGCTGTGAGAGAAACGGGATTCATAAAAAATCTCCTGCCATTGCCGGACCATGCCAAGGGCCATATTATTAAAAATGATAATTTTCACCGGCAGGTTCATTTCCTGTATAATGGCCAGCTCCTGAGTGGACATCTGGAAACCGCCATCTCCGCAAATAGCGAGTACGCATGCTTCCGGGTCAGCCAGCTGAGCGCCGATGCTTGCAGGAAAACCAAATCCCATTGTTCCAAGCCCTCCAGAAGTTACCCATTTGTCTGCATTATTAAAGCGGTAGTATTGGGCTGCCCACATCTGATGCTGTCCTACGTCTGTTACGACAATGGCATTCCCATCTGTTTTTGAATGAAGCATTTCCATTACCTTCTGGGGTTTCAATCCTGCTGATTCTTTATCATAGAAATATGGATATTCCTCCTGCCATCTCATGATGGTTTCCATCCATTCTTTATGGGCCGGCGGTTTTCCATCCTGCAGAATCAGCTGATCTAGGGCTTCTTTTGCATCTGCCACAATCGGAATGGAAGTTGGAACGTTCTTGCCAATTTCAGCTGGGTCAATATCAATATGGGCGACTGCTGCATGTGGTGCAAAATGCTGCAGGTTTCCAGTTAATCTATCATCAAAACGGGCTCCAATATTTATCAGCAAGTCACATTCTGTCAGCCCCATATTAGCTGCATAACACCCATGCATCCCAGCCATTCCAATGAATAATGGATGATTTGCCGGAAACCCTCCGAGACCTAGAAGTGTGTGAATGACAGGAATCTGCTGCTGCTCTGCATATTCTTTTAATTCTTTTGATGCTCTTCCATGAAGCACGCCAGCTCCAGCCAATATGACAGGCTTTTTCGATCTGCTTACGGCTTCAGTTAATTTCCTTACTTGCAGATAATTTGGTTTTAATGTTGGCTGATATCCCGGCAGGTTTACTTCCTTTTCTGCTTCGGGCTGAACTGAGACTCCCGCTGCGATGTCTTTAGGGATATCGATCAGCACGGGCCCCGGCCTGCCGGTTGAAGCTATATAGAAAGCTTCCTTCACGATTCTCGGGATATCTTCAATGCTGCGGACCTGGTAATTGTATTTTGTAATTGGAGTGGTTATCCCCAGAATATCTGCCTCCTGAAAGGCATCCGATCCAATGACTCCTGTTGCCACCTGGCCTGTAAAAACAATCAGAGGAAGTGAATCCATCATTGCGTCTGCAAGCCCGGTAACAATATTTGTGGCCCCTGGTCCTGAAGTGGCAATGACAACACCCGGCTTTCCAGAGATTCGGGCATATCCTTCGGCAGCATGAATTCCTCCCTGTTCATGACGCGGCAGCACATGAAGAATCTTTGAATGATACAGTTTGTCGTAGATTGGAAGAACAGCTCCTCCCGGATAACCAAAAATCACTTCAACGGTTTCTTTCTCCAAGGCTCTTAATAACAGATCAGCACCGGTGACAGGATGAGTCTCCGTTTTTGTTTCTGTTAAGGCAGCTTCCTGCAGCATTTGTTGATAACCTCCTCATTTTTATAAACTCCAATATAAAAAGCCCTTCCATCCCTAAAGACACCTATCGATTGTAGGTATAAGGGATGAAAAGGCTTTGATAACCTGTTCCACGGTACCACCCTGATTCACGCTTTTGATGCGTGCACTCATGAACAGCAGAATGCTATTCGTTTTGATAACGGGTGTAGAACACCCGGCAGCCCCTAGTCGATCCTTTTTCAGGACTGCGCTCAGAGGTGAGTTCATTTTATGAGGGCATTGCCGGTTTTCAGCATCTCCGGCTCTCTGTGAATGTCCTGTCATAAAACTACTTATCCTCTTCTACGCTTTTCCTATTTGGAGTTAAACCCCTTAAAACACTAACGCTTTAAACCACTGAATTAATAAGTTAAAAAAATCCAAAATTCATATTGAGAGTGAGATTTCACTTAGATGCAGGTTATAATTCTATTTAACTTAATGTTGTGAATTTCTTATATTGAGGACTATCTTACGCCCATTTTTATCAGCCGTCAACACCCTTTTTGTGAATTATTTGATAATTTAGATTAGTCTGTTTTTCTGTATCCGCTTACATTGTTGATATATTCACATTCCTTAGGACAAAAAAAATTTAAATATTTTTATTAGATTAAGTGATGCAGCAACGAATTTTTTAAAGAATAGAGGTTTAATAATTGGTTTAAATACTGATCGCTTATCTCAGGCCCCTGCAATTTAGTGCCAAAATAAAAACAAAAAAACCCACCAAAATGGTGAGTAAAAATTCGGTAAGATATGTAGTGTTGCCAGATGTGTAAATGGCGTCCCAGGAGAGATTCGAACTCCCGACCGACGGCTTAGAAGGCCGTTGCTCTATCCTGCTGAGCTACTGGGACATATTGAATTATTTTACTTGATTGAGATTAATTATCTCAACGACAAGATTTATTATATTAGACAAATGATCAGAAGTCAACACTTTATAAAATATTTTTATTTTAGCGAGGGAAGACTGGCTTCCCTCAGTTATTATATTCAAATTAATGGCCTTTTACCAGTAAAAATTTTTGTGTAAGCTCAGGAATCTTTCCATCAGATATGTCATACACATCCAGTGTAACACCTTTTTCCCGAATTTCCAGTATGATATATGTCTTTTCGGTTCTTCCTCTTGGCAGCCGTATACTGCCAGGGTTGATAAATAAAATCCCATCAGACATTTCAGTACCCAAACCATGTGAATGGCCAAAACATACGATATCTGCTTTCAATTCACGTGCCCTGTATGACAGATTCATTAAAGTAGACTTTACGGAATATCTATGGCCGTGTGTGACGAAAAAGCGCAGTCCCCCAGCCTCTTCTATTCTATCCTCCGGAAATGCTGCCTCAAAGTCGCAATTTCCTCTTACAGCTGCATAGCCTTTTAATGATTCATGATCAGCTTGAAGCTCAGAATCTCCGCAGTGAATCATCAAATCCATATTAGGATGCATATCACGAATTTGACTGAGTTCAGAGGTTAATCCATGGCTATCACTGACAATCAGAACTTTCATGAGTTCTCAGCTTCCGCCAGGAAAAAAGGAAGCAGCTCCTCCAGCTTTTTAAGCGCATTCGCTCTATGGCTGATCTGGCTTTTTTCCTCCGGCATTAATTCAGCCATTGCTTTGTCTTTTGCTTCTGCAAAGAAAATAGGATCATAGCCAAATCCATAAGTCCCTCGTTTTTCTCTTAAAATATAGCCTTCGCAAGTTCCTGCAACTGTTTCAGTCGCTTTTCCGGGAGCAGCGATTGCAAGAGCACAGTAGAATCGCGCCTGTCGCTTATTATCCGGAACATTTTCCAGCTCATCGAGAACTTTATCCATGTTTTTCTGATCATTTTTTTCTTCGCCTGCGTAGCGGGCGGAATAAATACCTGGCTTTCCACCCAGCGCATCAATGATCAACCCTGAATCATCGGCAATTACCATTCTTTCAAAAGCTTTAGAAACAGCTTCTGCTTTAAGAATGGCATTCTCTTCAAATGTGCTTCCTGTTTCCTCTACATCCTGAAAATCCGGATAATCCAGCAGCGTTTTAACCTCATACCCAAGAGGCTTGAACATCCGTTCAAACTCTCTCGCTTTACCTGCGTTTTTAGTAGCGATAATGACTTCCTGCATGCTATGCCCTCCCCCCCAGCTTTTCTCTTTTGCTGTGAATGTGTTCTGTGATTTTCTCTCCGAGTGCAGCCTTTTGAAGCTCAAACAGCTCTGAAATCCCTTCCTGAGCAGCACTCAGCATTTCCTGCAGCTGGGTATAAGAAAAAGTCGCTTCTTCACCGGTTCCCTGAAGCTCCACAAACTCACCGCTGCCAGTCATAACGACATTCATATCTACTTCAGCAGAGGAGTCTTCAATATAATTTAAATCCACTACAGCCTGCTTGTTCTTAAGAATTCCCACGCTTGTGGCAGCTAGGAAATCATTGATTGGATAGTGAGTAAGCTTCTTGCTGCTGTACAGCTTATCCATCGCCTGCGCCATAGCAATAAAGGCTCCGGTAATGGATGCTGTCCGGGTCCCTCCATCCGCCTGGATTACGTCACAATCAAGCCAAACCGTTCTTTCGCCAAGTGCATCAAGATCCACCACTGCACGGAGAGCACGGCCGATCAGGCGCTGAATTTCCATTGTTCTCCCTGAAATTTTCCCTTTTGCTGATTCCCTGATATTTCTCTGCTCTGTTGCTCTTGGAAGCATGGAATATTCAGCTGTTATCCAGCCTTTCCCCTGTCCCCTCATAAAAGGAGGGACCCTCTCATCGATGCTTGCTGTACAAATCACCTTCGTGTCTCCCACCGTTATGAGGACAGAGCCCTCAGGATGCTTTAAATAATCTGTTTCAATATGTATAGGCCTAAGCTGCTTAGGTTCACGTCCATCTGCACGCATAAGCTGATTCCCCCTTCTTTTGCATATGTTAAAAAAATTATTTAACCAGGGCATCGCCCTTAGTATGTTTTTGTCCAGGCTTCATTTTACCAACAAAGAAGAGGCGGCATTAAATGCCAACCTCTTTTTCCTGTTACTATATAGTATAACAAAATCTGCTCTATTAAAAACTTCCTGTATTCACATTTTCAGGACGGGTTACAGGCTCAGATAGTTTTTGGCCATCTTCATTGACAATCTCTGCTTTGCCATCGACTGTGACAGCCACGCTTTCGATGCCCTTTTGTTCTGTCAGTGAAAGGACAAGTGCATTCAGCAAATGCTTGGAAATCATTTTTTCTTCGAAGCTGCTGAAAACATTCTCATTGAAGTTCAATGTGACTTTTCCTTCTTCAATTTTTGGAGCTTCAAGCAGCTCTACATCCGGCAGGAAGTCTGTCACGAGATTGGAAGCATAGTTCGGCCCTTTTATCAGTTCGGATACAACCGCTTCAACTTTATTGTCCATGTCATTGCTGACACGCTTGGTGACAGGCACGTAATAATAGTTTTCTTCATCCCCGCCCAGATAATAAACGGTAACCGGCTTCGTATTAGTGATATCCACTACTTCCGTTGTATCCATGTTTATTCCATTGGCTCTGCTTAGCGCCGAACTAACCGGAGTGCCATTCACAGGCATCTCTTTTAATTCATGTCCGTTTAATGTCAGCTTAACTTTGTCAATGGAATCAAATTGTGTAAGCGTCCACGTAACTGATTGGAGAATTTTCTTTTCATCTTCTGGAGCATATTCCTGAAACTCTTTTGAAAAATCGACGGTTGCAACTTTATCTTTAATATTTACAGAAACTTTTGTATCAGCCGGAAGGACTGCACGGAAATCATTAGGAAGAAGCTCTGTAACAGGCCCGTTTTCTACCAGGTACTCTAATGCCTGTGCAGCAACTGAATTGGTTTTTGGAAGATCAATTGTCGCAGGAACGACATACCCATTCTTATCAATCAAGTAAAGCTCTGTTTTAAGATTTGCCGTAACACCCTCTTCATTTTCGGCTGTTTCTTTTCCAGTTATTTCTTCGGCAACACTTTCGCCTTCATCGGTATAAGATACTGCTTTTGGCGGATCGACCTTTTCTTTCCCCTGGCTTCCAAACAATCCGCAGCCTGATAATAAAACAGATGATACCAGCACAGCTGACACTATAGACGTTTTTTTATTTATAGACATACATAATCCCCCCTGAGACAGTTTGTACTACATGTATACGAGCCTATCTGTAATTTAGACCGTCTTTTGGGATAAAAGTGTTAATAGATTTTTGACAAATTTGGACAAACAGAAAGGAAAAGCGGAAGCGCCTTGCCCACCCCCGACATCTCGAGGGGGTAGGCGCTCCTCCTAAAAGCTTGCGCTTTTAGTCGTGCGATGATAAAGCTGTCGAAGCGTTCCTTGTGGAGCTAGGCAGTTATCGACGTTCAAATTCTCTTATCTTTCATAGAAAAGAAGCCCCAAAGGAGCTTCTCTATCATGCTTGTTCCTGCAGTTCATTTTTTACTAGGATTGCTTTGATTTTAAAATAGTCTATTTCTTCCGGAAGTTCTTCTTTAATTGGTTTAAGCTTGTCTCTTCCAACTTTATCGGCTGCCTGTAAAACGAGCTCTTCTTCTGTTTCATTGAAAACACCTAACCAGTCGATTGCATTGCCTTCTTTAATAGAGCGCAATATGTGCTCCTGAATCGTTATAGGTGAAAAGTTGCGCTTTTTAGCTATGTCCTTTATTGTAACCCCATCAATAAAATAGTCAAAAGAAACCTGGTAGCTTGGACGATCATCTATTGGTTCCTCTGTCCTTGACTGCATTTCTGCTGCCGGCCTGGGGGAAATGTTATGTTTGTCGGCAAATTCTTTGATAGCCTGGATAAAATATTCCCCATACTTATCAAACTTCATTTGACCCACACCTTTTATATTCAGCATCATGTCCTTGCTGACGGGAAAATAGCGGCTCATTTCTTTTAGTGCCGTATCAGCAAATACTACAAATGGAGGGACGTTTTCCTCATCTGAAATCTTTTTCCTGAGCTTTCTCAGCATTTCGAAGAGTTCATTGTTTTCTTCCGTTTCCTGAACAGGTCCAGGCTCATTTATTTTCATGTATATTCTTTTCTGCCCTTTCAAAACTGGAACAGCCTTGGCCGACAGCTTTACTGTCGGATATTTTCCATCTGTTAAAATCAGATAGTCCTCAGCCAGCAGATAATTTATCATATCAGCAATCTCTTTTTCTTTGCGGTTTTTCATCAATCCAAATGTTGAAAGTTTATTAAAATTCATTTCGCGGATTCTCTTATTATTTGACCCTTTCAAAACCTGGGCTGTTAAAGTAACGCCAAATCTTTCTCCCATTCGCTTAATGCATGAAAAAATCATTAAAGCTTCCTGAGTGATATCTATGCTTTTCCGTTCGTCCAGGCAGCTGCTGCATTTACCGCATTGAATAGATTCAGCATCTTCATCAAAATATTCTATAATATAGGACTGAAGGCATTTTTCTGTATGGCAGTAATTAACCATATCCTTAAGCTTGCTGTATTCCTGATCTATTTTCTGAGGATCCAGACTGCTCTCCTCAATCAAAAACTTCTGCAGCTGGATATCCTGAGGAGCAAACAGCAGATAGCATATGCTATCCGTGCCATCTCTGCCTGCCCTTCCCGCTTCCTGATAATAAGCTTCTACGTTCCGCGGAAGATTATAATGGATGACATATCTGACATTGGATTTATCAATCCCCATTCCGAAAGCATTTGTTGCAACCATAATTTCTGATTCATCGTATACAAAAGCATCCTGTGCTTCTTTTCTTTCTTCTTCCTTTAAACCTGCATGATATTTGGCAGCTGAGCAGTTCTTGCCTTTTAAAAATTGGTACAGCTGGTCCGTTTCCTTGCGGCTTGAAGTATATATAATCCCAGCTTCATTTTTATGTTTCTTTATGGTCTGCAATATAAAGTCCCTTTTGTTAACACCTTTCATAACGTGAAAAGATAGGTTCTCCCTTGCAAAACCAGTAATAAACGTATTTTCCTCTTCTATGCTTAAAAGCCTGCGAATATCATCTGCAACATCCCGTGTTGCTGTCGCTGTCAATGCGGCAATCACAGGCTTCTGGTTCAAATTGTTAAGCTCTGCGACAACGGAGCGATAACTTGGCCTGAAGTCATGCCCCCATTGAGAAATACAGTGTGCTTCATCAAAGACGATTGCGCTGATAGGTATATCGTTTAATAATTCCAAAAAGGCCATGGAGCCAAAACGTTCCGGTGCCACATACACGAGTTTATACTCACCATTTTGTACTCCAGCCACAATATGCTGATACTCATATGAAGACAATGTGCTGTTGATAAAAGCAGCCGGGATGCCGGCAAGATTAAGGGCATCTACTTGATCCTTCATCAGGGATATTAACGGAGAAATTACAATGGCCGTTCCGGGGAGTACAAGTGCGGGTATTTGGAAGCAGATTGACTTACCGCCTCCGGTTGGGAGAATGCCAAGAGTATTGGTTTGTCCAAGGATATTTTGAATAATCTCTTTTTGTCCTGGACGGAAAGAGGTATATCCAAAATATTTTTGCAGATAGTTTTCGGCTTGTGCCAGCAAATTGATCACCAACTCAACTAATTATTTTATCTTTCATTTTTCATCATACCAAAGCTTTTTTAAAATGTAATCCCAAACAGAAAAAACACCTTCTGAAAAAAATCTGAAGGTGTTTGCGTTTGTTAAAGAGAAATTTTTTCTGCATTATTCACTGGGAATCCAAGCCACTTTGAAGCAATTTTTGAAAATATGGCTGTGGAGCCAGTTGTAAAAAATTTATACTCGGGGGCCCCAGCCGCAGCTTTAAGCATGCCATGATGGTGCAGAATGGTACTTGCTTCCCTTGCTGTTTCCTCACCCGAACTGATGACCTTTACGTCTTTTCCCATTACATTTTTAATAATCGGTTCTAATAAAGGATAATGCGTACATCCCAGAATAAGTGTATCCATTCCTCTTCCTTTTAAAGGCTGAAGCGTTTCTGCCACAATTTTTTTGGCAACAGAGCTTTCATATTCTCCACTCTCTACGAGGGGGACAAATTTCGGGCATGCCAGACTATGCACGGCAGACCTGCTGTTTATCTGAATCAATGCATTTTCATATGCCTTGCTTTTGACAGTGCCTTCTGTTCCAATGACACCAATCTTATGATTTTTCGTTACCTTTATAGCTGTTCTTGCTCCAGGGAAGATGACACCGATAACCGGTATCGGAAGTTCCTTGCGTATTTCTTCCAGGGCTACTGCAGTAGCAGTATTGCAGGCAATGACCAGCATTTTTATATTTTTGCCAAGCAGGTATTCCGTCATTCGCCAAGTAAAAGATTTAACCTCTCCACCAGGCCGGGGCCCATAGGGGCATCGTGCTGTATCTCCAAGGTAAACGATATCTTCATTAGGCAGCTGCCGCATGATTTCTTTTGCAACTGTTAAGCCTCCGACTCCAGAGTCAATAATTCCTATAGGTTGTTTCAAAAGTACCGCCTCATTCTCCTCGCATATCATGGTGTAATTTCATTAAGTTATCTTTTAAGAACAAGACCTCATTGTGTGAAGAATTTTTAAGAACTTCTTTTAGATAGTCCTGGCGTTTTTTAATAACCTCTTCAATAATCCGCTCACCTTCTTCAAGTAAGTGGATCCGGACCACTCTTCGGTCATTTGGGTCTTTCACCCTCTTTACAAGGGTGTTTTTCTCCATTCGGTCAACAAGATCTGTTGTCGTGCTGCATGCAAGATACATTTTGTTTGAAAGCTCACCAATTGTCATATCACCTTCTTCAAAAAGCCATTGCAATGCCACAAACTGAGGAGGGGTGATTGTGAAATCACTTAGAATTTCCCTTCCCTTTTGTTTGATTATGCCGGATATGTATCTTAAGTCTTTTTCTAATTCAGCTACAATATCATTTATTTCATTTGTTTTAGGATCTTCAAGCTTCATTCATAAACACTCCCATTTAAGCTTTTACGATGTTTTTTCTGACCTTGTGCATTTATTTTCACCTTTTTCAGTATAAATTTCAAGACAGAAATAAATCCAATAATGAAAAAATCCCCTAATAAAATGTGATAACCGGCATCCCAGAAGGATAGCCGGTCTAAATTAAAGTTCTAGCTCTCCCATTCGAAGGAGCTCTACAACAGCTTGTGATCGCCCCTTTACACCAAGCTTTTGCATGGCATTGGAAATGTGGTTCCGAACCGTTTTTTCACTAATAAACAATTCACCAGCGATTTCCCTTGTTGTTTTATCTTGTACTAACAATTCGAATACTTCTCTTTCTCGTTTGGTGAGTAACGGCTTGTGAGTATATTCATTCTCCTTCAAGTATTGTAACCCTCCTTGCCTTTCGCCAGCTATGAACCGTGGGATGGGTATATATTTAGTCACCATATCATATGTCAGCAAAACAGTCGAAGTGACTATATTTAGTGAAAGGAGAAAGTTATTTTCAAAAATGTGCCATTGTGCCGTTAGGCTCGTACTTTAACCCCGCTTTTCAGCATTTCTTTCATTTCTTCGGTCCATGGCACACCCTTGCCTGTCACCTTTGATATCTGCACCATCGTCCCCCTGCCGGTGAAGCAAACTGAACCATCTGATTTCTTGCCCATATAATGAAGATCAACCGAAGAATTTCCTATTGAAGCAGCTTTTACATATATTTGTATTTCCTCATCAAAGAAAACCTGGCAGATAAAATCGCATTGGAGGTCTGCTACAACTGGTATGGTTTCATTATCATGCTTAACCCAGTCCTGCATAAAGCCTTTGCTTTTGAAGAATTCTATCCGTGCTTCTTCATAATATGTGAATGGAACGGTATTGTTCAAATGTCCAAACATATCTGTTTCAGAAAATCGGACTTTTATTGGATGAAAGAAAATGAATTCTTCTTCCCATTTTTTAAAATCGTCAATATAGCTCAATTTTTTCATGCTGATTCCTCCCGGCTATTTATGAATGAGCATTCACTCTGTTTTATTATATTATAGTGTTTTTGGAATTATTTGAAAACAAAAAAACCCTTTCAGCTTGGAAATCCGGAAGAAAGTCCGAATTCAGGCCTCATTCGGACAGGAATAGCGGAAATCCGGAAGAATCAGCCCGAATCAGGGTCTCATTTGGACAGGAATAGCAGACATCCGCAAGAATCAGTCCGAATCCAGGCCTCATTCGGACAGGATCAGCGGAAATCCGGAAGAATCAGTCCGAATCCGGGTCTCATTCGGACAGGAATAGCGGAAATCCGGAAGAATCAGTCCGAATTCAGGCCTTATTCGGACAGGAATAGCGGGAATCCGGAAGAATCAGTCCGAATCCAGGCCTCATTCTGACAGGGTCAGCGGAAATCCGGAAGAATCAGTCCGAATCCAGGCCTCATTCGGACAGGATCAGCGGAAATCCGGAAGAATCAGTCCGAATCCGGGTCTCATTCGGACAGGAATAGCGGAAATCCGGAAGAATCAGTCCGAATCCAGGCCTCATTCGGACAGGAATAGCGGAAATCCGGAAGAATCAGTCCGAATCCAGGCCTCATTCGGACAGGATCAGCGGAAATCCGGAAGAATCAGTCCGAATCCGGGTCTCATTCGGACAGGAATAGCGGAAATCCGGAAGAATCAGTCCGAATCCAGGCCTCATTCGGACAGGAATAGCGGAAATCCGGAAGAATCAGTCCGAATCCGGGTCTCATTCGGACAGGAATAGCGGAAATCCGGAAGAATCAGTCCGAATCCAGGCCTCATTCGGACAGGAATAGCGGAAATCCGGAAGAATCAGTCCGAATCCAGGCCTCATTCGGACAGGAATAGCGGAAATCCGGAAGAATCAGTCCGAATCCGGGTCTCATTTGGACAGGAATAGCAGACATCCGGAAGAATCAGTCCGAATCCAGGCCTCAGTCGGAAGAATCAGTCCGAATCCAGGCCTCATTCGGACAGGAATAGCGGAAATCCGGAAGAATCAGTCCGAATCCGGGTCTCATTTGGACAGGAATAGCAGACATCCGGAAGAATCAGTCCGAATCCAGGCCTCATTCGGACAGGATCAGCGGAAATCCGGAAGAATCAGTCCGAATCCGGGTCTCATTCGGACAGGAATAGCAGAAATCCGGAAGAATCAGTCCGAATCCAGGCCTCATTCGGACAGGATCAGCGGAAATCCGGAAGAATCAGTCCGAATCCGGGTCTCATTCGGACAGGAATAGCAGAAATCCGGAAGAATCAGTCCGAATCCAGGCCTCATTCGGACAGGATCAGCGGAAATCCGGAAGAATCAGTCCGAATCCGGGTCTCATTCGGACAGGAATAGCGGAAATCCGGAAGAATCAGTCCGAATCCGGGTCTCATTTGGACAGGAATAGCAGACATCCGGAAGAATCAGTCCGAATCCGGGTCTCATTTGGACAGGAATAGCAGACATCCGGAAGAATCAGTCCGAATCCAGGCCTCATTCGGACAGGAATAACGGAAATCCGGAAGAATCAGTCCGAATCCGGGTCTCATTCGGACAGGAATAGCGGAAATCCGGAAGAATCAGTCCGAATCCAGGCCTCATTCGGACAGGGTCAGCGGAAATCCGGAAGAATCAGTCCGAAGGCATCATTCGTCGATTGTGACATATTGACATGGGTATTAGGGCTGCAATGAGATATTTAAAAAATAATGCAAAAACCCCTCTCCAAAAGGAAAGAGGGGTTCTATCATGTTTAGATCTGATCGCTTCCAAAGAAGTTTTTAAAAGACTGGAATGTTGTATCACGGTTCAGTGCCGCAATGGATGTCGTTAAAGGAATGCCTTTAGGGCAAGACTGTACGCAGTTTTGGGAGTTGCCGCAGTTGGCAAGTCCGCCATCACCCATGATTTGCTCCAAGCGTTCTGCTTTATTCATTTCACCTGTTGGGTGAGCATTGAACAAACGAACTTGCGACAAAGGAGCCGGTCCAATAAAGTCAGATTTGCTGTTTACATTCGGGCATGCTTCCAGACAAACCCCGCATGTCATGCATTTTGACAGCTCATATGCCCATTGGCGCTTTCTCTCAGGCATACGCGGACCTGGTCCCAAATCATAAGTACCATCGATTGGAATCCATGCTTTAACCTTTTTCAAGGAATCAAACATACGGCTTCTGTCGACCTGTAAGTCACGGACTACAGGGAAAGTGCGCATCGGTTCAAGGCGGATTGGCTGTTCCAGCTGATCCACAAGTGCCGTACATGACTGACGGGGCTTTCCATTGATAACCATAGAACATGCACCGCAAACTTCTTCTAGGCAATTCATATCCCATGCGATTGGAGTAGTATTTTCACCTTTCACATTCACCGGATTTCTGCGGATTTCCATAAGGGCAGAAATAACGTTCATGTTTGGACGGTAATCAATTTCAAACTCTTCCTGATAAGGGGCTGAATCAAGTGTATCCTGGCGGCTGATTACAAAACGGACTGTTTTAGCTTTTGTTTCTTGCATAGCTTAGTTCTCCCCTTTCTTTTTGGAATAGTCACGCTTACGCGGTTTAATTAAACTTACATCGATATCTTCATAATGGAATGCAGGAGCGGAATTTGCATCAACAAATTTCGCCATTGTTGTCTTCATGAATTCCTCATCATTACGTTCAGGGAAATCCGGCTTATAGTGTGCACCGCGGCTTTCATTACGGTTATAGGCACCAATTGTAATAACACGTGCCAATTGAAGCATATTCTGCAATTGACGTGTGAAGCTCGCACCCTGGTTGCTCCACTTCGCTGTGTCATTGATATTGATGTTATTATAGCGCTCCATAAGTTCAACTATTTTTTCATCTGTCTTCAATAGTCTGTCGTTGTGGCGGACAACCGTTACATTGTCTGTCATCCACTCACCAAGCTCTTTATGAAGAACATATGCATTCTCTGTTCCATCTAGAGACATGATATTATTCCACTTTTCTTCTTCCTGTTTTACGTAGCGGTCAAATAATGATGATGGCAGGTCTTCTGCACTCTTATCTAAGCCGCTGATATATTTGACTGCATTCGGGCCTGCAACCATACCGCCGTAAATTGCTGATAGTAGTGAGTTAGCGCCCAAACGGTTTGCACCGTGCTGTGAATAATCACATTCACCCGCAGCAAATAAGCCAGGAATGTTTGTCATCTGATCATAGTCAACCCATAGTCCGCCCATTGAATAATGGACAGCAGGGAAGATTTTCATTGGCACTTTACGAGGATCTTCACCCTGGAATTTCTCATAGATTTCAATGATTCCGCCAAGCTTAATATCAAGCTCTTTAGGATCTTTATGGGAAAGATCAAGGTATACCATGTTCTCCCCATTAATGCCCAGCTTCTGGTTAACACACACGTCAAAAATTTCACGTGTAGCAATATCTCGAGGCACCAGGTTTCCATAGGCAGGATATTTCTCTTCAAGGAAGTACCATGGCTTTCCGTCTTTGTATGTCCAAACTCGTCCGCCTTCACCGCGGGCAGATTCACTCATTAGGCGAAGCTTATCATCTCCCGGAATAGCGGTTGGGTGAATTTGAATAAATTCTCCATTTGCATAATAAGCTCCCTGCTGATAAACGATTGAGGCAGCTGAGCCCGTGTTGATAACAGAATTAGTGGATTTTCCGAAGATGATGCCAGGTCCGCCGGAAGCCATAATAACGGCATCTGCAGCAAATGACTTAATTTCCATTGAAGTCAGGTTCTGGGCAACCACACCCTTACAAGCTCCATCATCATCGATTACCACTCCTAAGAATTCCCAGCCTTCGTACTTTGTCACTAAACCTGCAACTTCATGGCGTCGTACCTGCTCGTCCATTGCATAAAGCAGCTGCTGCCCAGTTGTAGCACCAGCAAATGCTGTACGGTGATGCTGTGTTCCGCCAAAGCGTCGGAAGTCCAGCAGGCCTTCAGGTGTACGGTTAAACATAACACCCATACGATCAAATAAGTGAATGATGCCAGGTGCAGCCTCTGCCATGGCTTTTACAGGCGGCTGGTTTGCCAGGAAGTCTCCGCCATAAATTGTATCATCAAAATGAATCAAAGGAGAATCGCCTTCCCCTTTTGTATTTACCGCTCCGTTAATACCGCCCTGGGCACAAACAGAGTGAGAACGTTTTACCGGCACTAAAGAAAATAATTCAACCGGAGTCCCAGATTCTGCAACTTTTATTGTCGCCATTAAGCCGGCTAATCCGCCGCCGACAACTATTACCTTTCCTTTTCCCATTGTGACTCACTCCCTAATTACTAGTACAACTTAGAAAAGCGCAGAGCGCCTGCCTATCGCGCTCAAAGCTAGACCACTCTCAAAGTTGAAATATTATTGGCACTTAATAAATCCGAAGTCTAACAGTCTTTTATTGTCTATTAAATAAATGCTGTAAGCGCACGAACGCCAACAATAGATAGTGCGATAAAAATTCCGATCGTTACATAAGTGGAAATAACCTGTGAACGAGGGGATACTGTAATTCCCCAGCTGACAAGGAATGACCATAGCCCATTCGCAAAGTGGAAAATTGCAGAGATAACTCCAATAATATAGAACCAGAACATAAATGGATTAGCTAGGATATTCTCCATCATCTGAAAGTTAACTTCTGCTCCAAAGGCAGCCTGTACACGTGTTTCCCAAACATGCCATGCAACAAAAACAAGCGTAATGACACCTGAAATACGCTGCAGCATAAACATCCAGTTGCGGAAGTACGAGTATCTGCTTGTGTTATTTTTCGCAGTAAAAGCAATATAAAGGCCATAGATTGCGTGGAACAGCAAAGGTAAATAGATTACAAACGTTTCAAGGAATATTCTGAATGGAAGACTTTCCATAAAATGCGCTGCATTATTAAAAGATTCCTCTCCCCCTGTTGCAAAATGGTTCACTACAAGGTGCTGCACCAAAAACAATCCAACTGGTATTACTCCAAGCAATGAATGCAGTCTGCGATTAAAAAACTCACGATTACCTGCCATAAACTTTCCCCCCCTGATTTTAAAAAAATGATGCTGAGCCCCCGCTCAGGACATCATCTCGAAAATGTTATTCATTTTCTTACAATTATGTGACATGTCCATTTTACTCCCAAGATAATAGAGCGTCAAGAAAACGGATACATAAAATGTTCCATATTAATAAAATTTTTAAAAAATATTATCGGCTAAAAAACATATAATAATTGCGGTTCAATATGACCTAAATGTGGCACTCAAGTATACTGAAATAGTAATTATTTCTATGCAAATCGTTCTATTTTTTCCCGAATTGATATTAACTCCCTCAGCATATTGTATATAATAGAATAATAGAAAGAGGGGAGACTATTGAGCGAATTAGCATCTGCGAAATCCACTAATGAAGATCACATACAGTCAGTTCCGGTATTTGGCTATGAACTAATCCGGGAAGTGCTGCTGCATGACCTTTTGGGAAATGAAGCACCGGAAATTTTATATTGGGCCGGCAAAAGGATTGCACGCATGTATCCTCTGGAAACAGCCAGCCAGATTGCCGAGTTTTTTATAAATGCCGGCTGGGGAAACCTTTCCATCTCAAACGAATCTAAACATGAAATTGAAATGGAATTATCAAGCCCTCTGATTGCTGACCGCTGCAAAAAAAACAATGACTGCAACTTTCAGCTTGAAGCCGGCTTTATAGCCCAGCAGATTGAACTTCAAAAAGAAGTCATATGTGAGGCATTCGAACATCCCCGCAAAAAAACTGACAAAATCCTTATTACGGTGAAGTGGGATAAAAAGGATCCTGCTGAGTAAAATCATATGTACAAACAATAAGCTATCAATTTTGATAGCTTATTGTTTGATATTCCAGGAATTAAGCCTTAACCGCAGAAACAGACAGCTTGAATGAATTATGCAAAGCATCGACGGCATCAATCATTTTGCTGTTTTCAATAACTGCAGAGACTTTAATTTCTGACGTGCTTACCATTTTCACCTGAATTTCATTAGCAGAAAGCACTTCGAACATTTCTGCAGCCACACCTGGATTGGAAATCATGCCTGAGCCGACAATCGAAACCTTTGCAAGTCCGGATTCCCATTCGATGCGGTCATAATTTAATTGTTCTCTGTGCTTTTCCAGCACTTTTACTGTCTCGGTGAGATCTTCATTCTTTATTGAAAATGAAAGGTTCGTCGTCTGGGCTTCTGTCATGCTCTGGATAATGATATCAACGTTAATGTGATTTTTGGCAAGAGCCGAGAAAATAGTAGACAATCCAGTCAGTGAATTAGGCAGACCAAGAATCGTCACCCTTGTAATATCATCCTCAAAAGCCACACCGCGCACGACTAAGTTTTGTTCCATTTTTACTTCCTCCTCAATTAATGTTCCAGCTTCCTTCTCCAGGCTTGAACGCACTTCAAGCGGAAGTCCATAGTTTTTAGCAAATTCAACTGCCCTTGGATGAAGAACACCAGCCCCCAAATTGGCCAGCTCAAGCATTTCATCATAGGAAACTGAATATAATTTTCTGGCATTCTTTATATAACGGGGATCTGATGTAAACACCCCTGTTACATCAGTATAAATATCGCATTTATCAGCTTTAAGTGCTGCAGCCAGTGCAACTGCAGTTGTATCGGATCCGCCACGTCCTAGTGTGGTAATGGAGCCATCTTCAGTCATTCCCTGGAAGCCTGCCACAATAACAATTTTCCCACGATCCAATTCACTCTTTATGGCCCCTGTATCAATGTCCAATATTCTTGCATTGCCATGGACCGGCTCTGTCTTGATGCCTGCCTGCCATCCTGTAAAAGAAACGGAAGGATGACCTTTCGAATTTAAGGCCATTGCCAATAAAGAGATTGTCACCTGTTCGCCTGTAGTAAGGAGCATATCCATTTCCCTTTTATCAGGAGATGGAGTAATTTCCTTTGCCATGCCAACCAGCTGATCGGTCGTCTTGCCCATTGCCGAAACAACCACAACAACATCATTTCCTCTATTCTTTTCTTCAATTACTCGATTGGCAACATTTTGAATTCTGTCTACAGTTCCTACGGAGGTTCCCCCGAATTTCTGCACAATGATTCCCACAGCTTTCCCCTCTTTCTAAAATTTTAAAATTTTTATGATTTGCCGTCCTTTGTAAGTCGAGGAATGACCAGTCCACTTCTGCTGTATTTGACAATGGCTTTAAACCCAATTCAAGTCTTAAAATACCCTTTTAGGCAATAAAAAAAGCAATGGAATATATTACTATCCCATTGCTGTGCAGCCAAAGTATAAAAGTGAGCAAACACAGTGAGATAGCTCTCCAGGACGGCATTGTCCTGACAATTCTGCATTTGTTCAATGCAGAACCAGCAGAGAAAATGATGAGATGATCTCCACTTCGGCGAACATACCCTTTCAAAGCTTTTCATGGAAGCTCATTCTTCTCCAAGCTTTTACTGATGAAGTTCGCACCTCTACCTTCACTTAACGATACAGTCCAACAGTTCAGGACTTTATTTGAACTATATGAACTTACCCTTTATCGCTATAAAGTGATATTGATATAAAGTTTCAATTAGTATAACATGTCTGAATTTTTCTGTCTATATCCATTTAAGACACAGAATTACCATTTTATTCCTCAAGTCTTTGCTTTAATTCCTCAGCTACGTTCGCAGGTATGCCTATTTTCCTAAACTCCTCGATTGGCGCTTCTTTCATTTTCTTTACTGATCCAAAGGCCTTAAGGAGCTGTTTCTTCCGTTTTTCGCCTATACCAGGAATATCATCAAGAATTGACTGGAAGGCATTTTTTCCGCGGAGCTGACGGTGAAAAGTAATCGCAAAACGATGAACTTCGTCCTGAATTCTCTGCAGCAGATAAAATTCCTGGCTGTTTCTCGCAAGCGGGATGATTTCAAGCGGATTTCCAAATAAAAGCTGTGATGTCCTGTGCTTGTCATCCTTCACCAGACCTGAAATTGGAATATCCAGACCCAGTTCATTTTCAAGCACATCCCGTACAGCTTCGACATGCCCTTTGCCTCCATCAATCATAATCAAATCTGGAAGCGGCAGCTCTTCTTTCAGTACTCTTGTATATCTGCGCCGAACTACTTCTCTCATGGATTCATAATCATCAGGGCCTTTGACGGACTTAATTTTATATTTACGGTACTCCCTTTTCTCTGGTTTGCCATCAATAAAGACAATCATCGCAGAAACAGGATCTGTTCCCTGAATATTTGAATTATCAAATGCTTCAATCCGATGGGGAGTATAAATTCCAAGCTGATCCCCCAGATTTTCTACAGCCTTAATTGTCCGTTCTTCATCCCGTTCAATTAATGAAAACTTCTCCTGGAGAGCAATTTTTGCATTTTTATAGGCAAGCTTCACAAGGTCTTTTTTCTGACCTCGCTGGGGCTTCAAAACTTTAACATTTAAAAGCTGTTCTGCCATATCAGCATCAACAGAGTCGGGTGCCAATATTTCACGCGGCTTAAAGTGATTTGCTTTTGTATAAAACTGGCCAAGAAAAGTTAAAATTTCTTCTTCAGGCTCATTATAAATCGGGAACATGGAAACATCCCGTTCGATGAGTTTGCCTTGCCTGATGAAGAAGACCTGAACACACATCCATCCTTTATCAACCGCATACCCAAATACATCCCGGTCAGTAAAATCTGTCATCGTCATTTTTTGTTTTTCCATCGTTGCATCTATATGGGCTATTTTATCCCTAAGCTCTTTTGCTCTTTCAAAGTCCAATTCTTCAGCAGCCGCTGTCATTTTCGCAGTCAAGTCTTTTTTAATTTCTTTATATCCGCCATTTAAGAATTTTGCAATCTCATCTGTCATTTGCTTATATTGGCCTTCACTTACGTTCTTCACGCATGGCGCAAGACATTGGCCTAAATGATAATAAAGGCACACTCTGTCCGGAAGAGTTGAACATTTTCGCAGAGGATAAATTCGGTCGAGGAGCTTTTTCGTTTCATTGGCAGCCTGTACGTTTGGATAAGGCCCGAAGTACTTCCCCCTGTCTTTTTTTACTTTCCTGGTTGTAATCAGACGGGGATGGCGTTCGGCTGTCAATTTGATAAAAGGATAGCTTTTATCATCCTTCAGCATTACATTATACTTCGGATCATATTTCTTGATCAGATTCATCTCAAGGATCAATGCTTCCATATCTGAAGAAGTGACAATATATTCAAAATCCACGATCTCATTTACTAGTCTTAATGTTTTACCATCATGTGAGCCAGTAAAATAGGACCTGACACGGTTTCTAAGGATTTTTGCTTTACCCACGTATATAATAGTTCCCTGCCTGTCCTTCATTAAATAACAGCCTGGCTGGGCAGGCAGCAGCATCAGTTTATTTTTTATCGTTTCGTTCATGGCACTCCACCTCCCCGGTTAAAAATTGTCTTTATTAAAGTTCGATTTATTTAATAATTAGGCATGATCACTTTAGGATGCACGCTGGTAATAAAACTTAGTCTGCCTTGAAGCAGACCAAAATTTATTATTTTAGCCTATAAAATGAGGATGGCACATTATTCCCATCTTATTATATCAGCTGGGAAACCTGCAGCATAACACCTAAACACACATGACAAAAAAAATTCCCGATGTCCGCCTAGGACACCGGGAATTCCTTATAGATTAAACATGTTTTGAAAGTAATTCAGCAAGAGCTTCTTTCGGCTGGAAACCAACCACTTTATCTACAACTTCACCGTCTTTAAGAACGATTAATGTTGGGATGCTCATTACGCCAAACTTACCAGCGGTTTCCTGGTTTTCGTCAACATCGATCTTTACGATTTTCACTTTATCGCCCATTTCAGCATCAAGCTCTTCTAAAACAGGAGCGATCATTTTACAAGGGCCGCACCAAGGAGCCCAGAAATCTGCTAATACTAATCCAGAGCCAGTCTCAGCTGTGAAGTTTTGATCAGTTGCGCGTGATATAGCCATTTGTTATGCCTCCTAAAATTTAACCTCAAATACTAACGACAGTATATCATCGTTTATTATATGTTGCGAACAATCTGCTCGATCGTAATTTACCCTATTTTAAACAGACTATTCTCCTTCAGCCCATATAGACATTTATGTATAATGGGCGGCCATCAGCCGCCCATTTAGTTATATCTTATTAATAATTAAGCATTTACTTTAAGCTTCTTGAACTCTTCAGTTAACAGCGGAACAACCTCAAACAGGTCTCCGACAATACCGTAATCAGCTACTTTAAAGATATTGGCTTCAGGATCTTTGTTAATGGCTACGATCACTTTTGAGTTGGACATCCCAGCTAAATGCTGAATAGCTCCAGAAATTCCGCATGCAATGTAAAGATCCGGAGTTACAACCTTACCAGTTTGGCCAATTTGCAGTGAATAGTCACAATAATCAGCATCACAAGCTCCGCGTGATGCACCCACAGCTCCGTTTAAAAGAGAAGCAAGCTCTTTTAATGGCTCAAAGCCTTCCTCGCTCTTAACACCGCGTCCACCGGCAATGATAACTTTGGCTTCGGATAAATCAACGCCTTCACTAGCTTTGCGGACAACTTCCTTAATGATTGTGCGCAGATCTTTGATTTCTGCAGCAACAGAAGCAACATCTCCTGTTCTTGATTCATCTTTTTCCAATGGAGCAATGTTGTTAGGACGGATTGTTGCAAAAAGCAGACCATCTGTCACAATTTTCTTTTCAAATGCTTTGCCTGAATAAATCGGGCGTGTAAACACCAGGTTGCCGCCTGCCTCTTCAAGGCTCGTTACATCAGAGATTAAACCTGACTCCAGCTTGGCAGCAATTTTAGGAGCGAGATCTTTCCCCAATGCTGTATGTCCAAAAATCAAGCCTTCCGGTCTTTCGGAATCAATCACAGCCATTAAAGCCTGTGAATAGCCATCAGGAGTATATTGCTTCAGCTTCTCATCTTCAACAGTTACAACACGGTCAGCACCATAGTGGATCATTTCATTAGCTAAAGCGCTTACAGAATCACCAATTAAAACGCCTACAACTTCTCCGCCTTCTGATGCAGTCTTACCAGCTGCAACAGCTTCGAAAGATACATTACGCAATGAACCGTCACGGACTTCACCTAACACTAACACTTTTCTAGCCATATGTTTTACCCCCTGCGTTATTATTATCAGTTATTGATGATCAGACAACTTTGGCTTCAGTATGAAGAAGTTTTACAAGTTCCTTAACTTGATCTTCCAACTCGCCTTCAAGAACTTTTCCTGCTTCTTTCTTAGGCGGCAAATATATTTCGATTGTCTTTGTCTTAGCTTCAACATCGTCCTCATCAAGATCAAGATCGTCAAGCTCAAGCTCATCAAGAGGCTTCTTTTTTGCCTTCATAATTCCCGGCAAGGACGGGTAGCGCGGCTCATTTAAACCTTGCTGGGCAGTGACCAATAATGGAAGTGATGTCTCAATTACTTCTGAATCCCCTTCAACATCTCGCACTACTGTCGCAGAGCTGCCATTGATATCAAGCTTAGTAATAGTTGTTACATAAGAAATGCCCAAAATCTCTGCTACACGAGGTCCAACCTGTCCGGAACCCCCGTCAATTGCTACATTTCCTGCAATGATTAAGTCAGCATCTTTGTCTTTCAAGTATTCTGATAAGATTTTAGCAGTTGTGAACTGATCTCCATCTTCAAGGTCATCTTCAGTATTAATTAATGCCGCTTTATCTGCACCCATCGCAAGAGCCGTACGGAGCTGCTTTTCAGCTTCTTCTGTTCCTACAGAGACAACCGTCACTTCTCCGCCATGCGCATCGCGAACCTGGATTGCCTCTTCAATTGCATATTCATCATATGGATTAATGATAAATTCAGCGCCATCTTCGTTGATTTTGCCGCCTGAGATTGTAATTTTTTCTTCAGTATCAAATGTTCTCTTCATTAATACGTAGATGTTCATGATTTCCCTCCTAGTAATTAAGCATTGTCTTATGACAATAGCCATTAATTAAAACATTTCTTCACTTCGAAAGATTGAAAATATTTAATGCATACAGAAAGGCTTATCTGCTTTGGAACAGCCCGCTTTTTTTCAAACTGAGCGGGCGCTCGCTCACAGACCATAATTTAACCAATGAATTCTTCTGAAGATTAAATCATCCGCATACAAGTCTATTATAATAGATTATTAGGATGAATGTAATCTTTCAGCACAAATCTTTTATTTTCCCGTGAAGTTTGGTTCGCGCTTTTCAATAAAAGCAGATATGCCCTCTTTGCCATCTTCAGAAACAAATACTTCACCAAACAATTCTGCTTCTTTTTTAACACCCTCGTAGAATTGTCCCGATTTTCCATAGTTAAGGAGCTCAATGGCCGCCTTAATCGATCCAGGGCTTTTCTTAGCAATCTTCTTCGCCATATTATAAGCGTTGTCCAAAAGCTGCTCCTCAGGGTAGGCATGGTTAGCCAGGCCATATTGCACTGCCTCAAGCCCGGTAATTGGATCACTTGTGAAAAGCATCTCAGCAGCACGCGCAGCACCAACATAGCGAGGAAGCCTCTGTGTGCCGGCAAAACCTGGAATTAAGCCAAGCTGAAGCTCTGGGAGACCAAGTTTTGCGTTTTCAGCTACAAGACGGAAGTGACAGCCCATTGCAAGCTCAAGGCCACCGCCCAATGCTGCACCATGAATCGCTGCAATAATTGGTTTAGGGAATTTTTCCATTCTTTCAAAGAGATCCTGTCCATAGGTCGCTAAGTTTGAGAAATCTTCTCCACTTTCAATGGTTGTAAATTCTTTAATATCTGCACCTGCTGAAAAGAATCTGCCTTCTCCATGTATAAGGATAACCCTTATTTCTTCATTATTTTCAACTTCATCCAGGACAGCTGAAAGCTCTTTTAATAAACCTGATGAAAGAGCATTCGCAGGCGGACGTTCAATTGTGATCGTCGCTACGAAGTCCTGATGAGACCATTTTAGATATTCCATCTTATACCTCCTGACTATATTATAGAGCACTTTAACAGCTTCAAGGTTTTCCGCACCCGCTGATCAAAAGTTTATGAACAGGCTCTGCCAAAGCTGTAAGATCATATTTTTGATCATTCATTACCCATGTGGTCAAGGTTTCATCCATGGTGCCAAAGATCATCTGGCGCGCGAGCCTGATGTCCAGGTCAGCTGAAAACTCTCCGCTCTCCCTGCCGTCAAAAAGAATCCTCTCTATTAATGCAAGGTAGCCTTTTAGCACTTCATTAATTTTATGGCGAAGGTCCTTATTGGACTGCCTCAATTCGAGCTGAGTTACAATTGCCAGATGCCTGTCTACCGAGAGCATACTAAAGTGCGATTCTACCATCACTAATAGTTTCTCTGCAGCTTTCTCTTTTCCTGCAATTTTTTCTTCAATTTTCTCAACAAAGTAGCCCATTTTATCCTGAAAGAGGGATATTAATATATCTTCTTTGTTTTTAAAATATAAGTATATGGTGCCATCAGCGACACCAGCCTGTTTGGCAATTTTTGATACCTGTGCCTGGTGATATCCATTTTCAGCAATCACGACCACAGCCGCATCGATAATTTGCCGGTATTTAGGCTTTGTTTTTTTCAAGCTTTTCCCTCCTTTCAGAAAAAACAGGTGCATTGATTTCTAAGGAGCAGCAGGAATGGAATTATTCCATTCCTGCTGCTGGGATTGGACAATCAACTTAGTCTAATATTTTTTAAAAGATCAATTCAAAATGAATGAATAATCATTCATATTTTTATAATAGTAGGACAATTCATTTGTGTCAAGAAATAATCCTTAGAAATATAATTTATTATTACATTTCTATTATGCCTGGACAAGCTTATTGGTCCAAAAATAAAGAGCCGATCGAAAATCGGTCTCTGCAGTTAAGCCCGCTTTTCCTCTTCTTCTTTAAATTTCTTTTTTTCTTCATCTACTAGTGCCCTTCTCAGTATTTTTCCAACTGCAGTCTTAGGAAGCTCCTGGCGGAATTCATATAGCCTTGGAACTTTATAGGCTGCCAGATGCTTTCTTGCAAACTGATTCAATTCCTCATCCGTTGCTTCTTTTCCCTCTTTCAGCACGATATATGCTTTTACTGTTTCTCCGCGATATGGATCTGGTATACCGGCAGCAACCACTTCCTGTACAGATGGATGCTCGTATAGCACTTCTTCTATTTCACGCGGGTAAATGTTGAATCCTCCTGCAATAATCATATCTTTCTTCCTGTCCACTACATAGAAGTATCCATTCTCATCCATATAGCCCAGGTCACCTGTGAGCAGCCAGCCATCCCTTAAGGTCTGGGCTGTTTCTTCCGGGCGGTTCCAATAGCCTTTCATTACCTGAGGACCTTTAACCGCAATCTCGCCAACTTCTCCGGCTGGAAGCGGTTCTCCTGTTTCCAGTGAAAAAATGGCTGCATCAGTATCTGGCCATGGCACACCTATACTCCCTTTAACGCGGGGGCGATCCCATAAGAAATTCGCATGTGTAACAGGTGATGATTCTGTCAGCCCATAGCCCTCGACAAGCTTGCCTCCTGTTATTTCTTCAAATTTCTGCTGGACTTCAACTGGCAGGGCCGCAGATCCGCTAATGCAAGAGTCTATAGAGGATAGATCATATTTTTTTATATCCGGGCGGTTCAATAACCCAATGTAAATCGTAGGTGCCCCGGGGAATAATGTTGGCTTCTGCTTATGAATAGTTTTCAGTGTCGTTTCAGGATCAAACTTCGGCAGTAGGACCATTTTGTGCGCATCCATTACAGATAAGATCAATACTGTTGTCATTCCATACACATGAAAGAATGGCAGTATGCCCAGCACTGTTTCCTCGCCGCGCCTGCACTTATAAAGCCAGGCTTTACACATTGCTGTATTGGATACCAGATTGCTGTGCGAAAGCATAACACCCTTTGGAAAACCGGTCGTGCCGCCTGTATATTGCAATAATGCTAAGTCTTCTTCAAAATCAAAGTCATGAATTTTCAGAGGTTCTGCCGGCCTTTTTAAAATCTCCGTCAGCAAATGGTTATGGCCTTCATGTTTTACATTTACGACAATTCCATACTGTTTTTTCTGGACAAATGGATATATCAGATTCTTAGGGAATGGAAGTGCATCTTTGATAGCGGTTACAATTATATGCTTCAATTCTGTCTGTGCCATCACTTTGGTCACTCTCGGAAATAAGATATCCATCGTAATGATTGCCTTTGCTCCTGAATCTTTCATTTGGTATTCCAATTCCCGTTCCATATACAGCGGATTTGTCTGGACCACAACCCCGCCAGCCATTAGAATCCCATAATAGCTGATAACAGACTGCGGAGTATTCGGAAGCATGATCGCCACGCGGTCTCCCTTTTCAATTCCGAGATTCTGCAAATATGCAGCAAGCTTCAGGGAAGAGTCATATATATATTTATATGTGAACTCCTTTCCCATAAAATGGATTGCTGTTTTCTCCGGAAACTCTTCTGCAGCATTCTTTAAATAATCCTGTACCGGCTGTTTGGGATATGACAAGGTTGAGGGGATTTCTGCCGGATATTGCTTAAGCCATGGTTTTGATTCTGCCATTTTGTCCCTCCTTTGTTTCATGCCCATAAGAAAAGCGCAAGCGCCTTGCCCACCCCCGACAAGCACAAGACGAGCCCTGCAAGAAGGTGTTCTTTCCTTCTTGAAGGGATTGGCTAGTCTTTCGTCCCTAGGAGCCGCAACAAGACAAGCTTGTGACCTCGAGGTGGTAGGCTGCTTGCGCTAGACAGTTATCGAAGTTCAAAGTTATACTTGCTAAATTTTAGGAAAACAACGGACATCCTCTGAACTTTTAGAACATTCTAATTGTTCAACCTTATTATAATATAATGCTGGTTCTATGACAATTAGAATAAGACCATGCACTCAGGAAGATATTTTTTCCAGAAGGCTGTCCAACCCCAGCCTGGATAATCTTTTTAATGAAAGAATAAAAAAATCGCCATATGCACTGGCGATTTTCCCATTTCCCTATTTCACAAAAATATTATGCTATGAAAAAAATATAAATGGCCCCTATAAGAAGAAACACTCCGCTAAGAACCAGCAAAATCTTTGCTAACTTTTCCAATGTTAATTCTCTCCTTACGATAAACCTGCACCGATGACATATGACAAGCCGACTGACAGCACCATGGAAATAAAACCGACTGCTTTATTATTATTTTCAATTTCTTCGTCAATTCTAAACTTGGGTGTTAAAAATTCAAATATGAAATAGCCAATTAATAAAAGAAAGAAGCCAAAAACTCCCCAGATAATCATTGTCAGCAAGTTATCATTATGCATGATGGAATGCCTGAAGATATTGGCAATCCCAAAAATTTTCCCGCCGGTTGCCATCGCTACAGCGACATTCCCGTTTTTGATTTCGTCCCAATTTCGATACTTGGTGACTAATTCAAAAATAGCTAAAAAAACGATCATACATAAAATGACTACACTGTAATAAGCAGCTGTCTGGATAAATTCATTCTCCCAAAATTCTTTCATTTACATTCTCCCCGCTGGTATTATGTCCCCTCTCCCTTTGTAAAAAACAAAAGGGGAGCAGGTGGCAAAACTTATTTAAATTCTACGATTGTAACCCCTGTGCCGCCTTCTCCTGCTTCACCAAAACGAATTTTCTTCACAGATCTGTGATTTCTTAAATATTCCTGAACACCCTGCCTCAATGCGCCAGTCCCTTTGCCATGAATGATGGAGACTCGGGGATAGCCAGCCAGCAGGGCATCATCTATATATTTCTCCACTCTTAAAAGCGCGTTTTCATAACGTTCGCCCCGTAAATCAAGTTCAAGGCTGACATGAAAATCTTTGCCTTTCACTGTTGCCACTGGTTTTGTTTCCACTGGTTTCGGGCTTTTAACGTATTCCAGATCCTTTTCGGCCACTTTCATTTTCAAGATACCGATCTGAACCTGCCATTCGTTCTCAGACACCTTTTCAAGCAGATGCCCTTTTTGCCCAAAACTCAGAACTTTCACCTCATCGCCCGCTTCAAAAACATGCTTATTATTCTTTGGCCTGATTTTATTATTAGCTTTGGTAATCTGCGGCGCAGCATCAGATAGGCGTTTCTTTGCTTCAATCAGCTCATGTTCCTTCACTTCAGCGTTCTTCTCTATGCGCATCTTTCTTAAGTCACGGATAATTTCTTCTGCTTCTGCCTTGGCTTTCTCAACGATATCCGCAGCTTTCTCCGCTGCCTTCTCATTCATTGAATCTTTTTGCTCATAAAATTCAGCCATTTGCTTTTGCAGATCATTATGAAGTTTTTCTGCACTTCTCAGAAAGTCATTGGCTTCTTCCCTGTCAGCCTCTGCCTGTCTGCGGCTTTCTTCAAGGGAAGCAATCATGTTTTCAACCTGATTTGTGTCTGCTCCGATATAGGATCTAGCGGTCTCAATCACTGTTTCATTAAGCCCCAGCCGTTTGGAAATTTCAAAGGCATTGCTTCGGCCCGGAACCCCAATCAGCAGCTTATAGGTTGGGCTTAGCGTTTCAATATCAAATTCTACACTGGCATTGATAACTCCTTCTCTGTTATAGCCATAGGCTTTCAGTTCAGGATAATGGGTTGTGGCAATAACCCTTGCCCCCCGCTTGTATACTTCGTCAAGAATGGAAATCGCCAGGGCTGCACCTTCCTGCGGATCTGTTCCTGCACCAAGCTCATCGAATAAAATCAGACTATTGAAATCAACCTGGTTAAGAATATCCACGATATTCACCATATGTGAAGAGAAGGTACTCAAGCTTTGTTCAATTGACTGTTCATCCCCAATATCTGCATAGACATTTCCGAAAACAGCCGTTTCAGAACCATCAAGCGCCGGAATCTGCAGACCAGCCTGAGCCATTAATGTACATAGCCCCACTGTTTTTAATGTAACAGTTTTACCGCCGGTGTTTGGCCCTGTAATAACAATGGTAGAATATTCATCTCCGAGCTTAATGTCGTTTGCCACTACTTCATCTATAGGAATGAGCGGATGGCGGGCCTTAAATAATGAAATTTTCCCTTCATTATTAATTTTTGGCTTGGAAGCTTTTATGCGCTTACTGTACCTGGCCTTTGCAAACATAAAGTCGATCTCCCCAAGCACGTCCACAATTGTTTCCAATTCACCGCTATTTTCAGCAGTTTGTCCTGACAGTGCGATGAGAATCCTTTCGATCTCCTGCTGTTCTTTTACCCTGATGCCCTGCAATTCATTGTTAAGCTGGACAATGGATGCGGGCTCAATAAATAAAGTCTGGCCGGATGAGCTTTGGTCATGGATAATGCCGCCATAATGGCCCCGGTACTCCTGCTTTACAGGAATGACAAACCGGTCATTGCGGATCGTAACAATCGCGTCGGAAAGCATCTTTTGAGCACTTGAGGAGCGAATCATGCTCTCCAGCCGCTCCCTTACACGTGATTCTTTGGTGCGCAGCTGATTTCGAAGAGAGCGGAGAGTTTCGCTTGCACTGTCAAGCACTTCTCCATTATCATCGACTGCATTGCGGATAGATGTTTCCAAGTCGGCCAGAACGATAATTTTGTCTGTATATCCCAACAGGATCGGGAGGCTGCTTTCTTCCTCGTCAAATTCCTCTATAAATCTTTTCATTTGCCTGCTTGCATGAATCGTGCTGGATATCTGGCTGAGTTCCTGGGGACTAAGCATCCCGCCAATAACCGCCCTCTTCACATGGGGACGAATATCAAAAATGCCTCCAAGCGGCACATTTCCTTTTATTCTGAGTACTGTCACGGCTTCATCCGTTTCTTCCTGCCTGCGGATTACCTCTTCGTAGTCGGTTGAAGGACGGATATTTATTGCCTTTTTTCTTCCCAAGGAAGAAGAAACATGTTCAAGCAGCTGTTCCTTCACTTTATTGAATTCTAGTATTTTCAATACTCTCTCTTGCATGAGGATTTTCCCCTTTCATGCCCAATTTTCTACTGGCGTTCCTTCAGGAATATGAGCAAATCTTCTGTTTCCATGGCATTCAGAACGGATTCCTTCTTTATCCACCCTTTCTTTGCCGCTGAAACGCCAATTTCCATATGATTTAATGTGTCTATCTTATGTGCATCTGTATTAATGACTATTTTCACACCAGCTTCCTGAGCTTGCCTGATATGCTCTGAAGCTAGGTCCAGCCGATTCGGATTTGCATTCAGCTCAAGGGCTGTATTTGTTTCTTTTGCAAGCTCGATGAGCATTTCCATGTCTACTTCATAGCCTTCCCTGCGGCCGATCAATCTTCCTGTTGGGTGGGCAATAATGTCGACATGGGCATTTTGCAGCGCAGTTTTCAAGCGTGCCATGATTTCTTCCTTCGGCTGTGAAAAAGAAGAATGAATGGAAGCAATGACAATGTCCAGCTCTTCTAGAAGTTCATCATCATAATCAAGCGATCCATCAGGCAGAATATCCATTTCTACCCCTGATAATATCGTGAAATCGCCGAATTGCTCATTAAGCCGCTTTATTTCATCCTTTTGCTTGAGAAGTCTTTCAGCAGTCAGGCCATTCGCCACTTTCAGGTACTGAGAATGGTCTGTTATAGCCATGTATTTATAACCGCGGGCACGGCATGCATCAATCATTTCCTTGATTGAATAGGCTCCGTCACTCCATGTTGAGTGCATATGAAGGTCACCCTTAATATCTTCAAGAGATATTAGTTCCATGTCTTTCGTGTATTCATCCACTTCTTTTCCATCTTCCCTTATTTCAGGCGGAAAGAATGGAAGCCCGAAGTGTGCGTAAAATTCTTCTTCATCATTAAATGTAAGAATCTCTCCTGTTTCTATGTTTTCGACTCCGTATTCACTGATTTTCTCCCCGCGCTCTTTTGCAAGCTGGCGCATTCTGACATTATGTTCCTTCGATCCTGTAAAATGGTGCAGTGTTGTGGCAAATTCATGCTTCTCCACTAGACGGAAATCAGCAGATATATCATAGGAATGTTCAAATACAACAGAAACCTTTGTATCTCCTGCAGCGATAACTTCTTTAATCCCTGATAAACTTAATAACTGCTCTTTTACAGAAGCAGGATTATCAGTAGCAATAATAAAGTCGAGATCTTTGATTGTTTCTCTCATTCTCCTTAAGCTTCCTGCCCTTGAATATTTATCGATATCCTTCATTTCAGCCAGGGCAGCCTCTATGCCTTCTGCTATAGGCAGCATGAATGCAAGCGGAAGCCGTTCCGGTCTGGCTCCTGCATTTTCGAGGGCATCCAGGATCTTTTCTTCAGATTTTTCTCCAAAGCCTGCAAGTCCACGGACCTTCTTATTGCGGCATGCCTCCTCAAGGTCTGCCGCATTTTCAACACCCAGCTCTTTATAAAGCTTGGCAATTTTCTTGCCTCCTAATCCCGGAAGCTGAAGAAGAGGAATTAAACCTGAAGGCACTTCTTCTTTTAGTTCATCCAGAACAGAAGACTTTCCTTCTTTTATGTAGTCCTCAATAACCGCTGCAGTTCCTTTCCCGATGCCGGATAGCTTTGTGAAGTCATTAATTTCAGTCAAGCTTTCATCATTTGATTCAAGTGCCAGTGCAGCTTTGCGGAACGCAGCTGTTTTGAAAGGATTTTCTCCTTTTAATTCCATATAAACAGCGATTGTTTCTAAAAGTCTGACAACATCTTTTTTATTTATGCTCATGAAAACCACCTGCCCGTAACAGTATTAGTATCCGTATTATCTCTTATTTTGCAGTGCAACTTCAAATCATGGCTATTTTCAAAAAGAAAACTTCTCTAGAAATAGAGAAGTTACGAAGCCATATTTTCAACCCACATTTCTTTGAGCTGGTTAGAGAGAACAGGCGTATTCTTAACCATTAATTCTGCCATAAAGGAATTATTAATTGGCCCCTGCAGCACTTCTATTGGAACCAGTGCGGCTATGTATAATAGAATAAACATGATAAGATAGACTTCGATAAATCCGAGAATGCCGCCAGCCCAAACATTCAGCTGTTTTAGAACAGGAAGATGGGCAACAAAATCAAGCATGCTTCCAATAATCTGCAGTAATATTTTTACCGCAAAAAAAATCACGACAAATGCAATGGCGCGATAGTAAGCATCTTCAAGATCTGCGTTCTCAAATAACGTCTGAATCGCCGAGTCACTGCTAAAGCTGGGATATGGCACCCATAAAGTCAGTTTAGGTGCTAGCTCGCCGTAATACATACGGGCTACAATGAAAGCAATAATGAATCCAGTCAAATGAATTAATTGGAGGATAAATCCTCTTTTCAGGCCTATAAAAAAGCCAAAAACCAAAATAATGATAATTGCGAGATCCAGCATGACTACTTTCCGTCCTTTACTCTATTTAATTCGTTTTCCAGCCGTTCCAGACGGTCTGTTAGTTTTATATAATCATTAACAGCATTGACTGCGGTTAGCACGGCTAACTTACTAATGTCGAGTGAAGGATTCTTCGAACTGATCTCACGCATTTTATCGTCAACCAGCGAAGCGACAAGGCGAACATGGCTGGAGCTCTCTGAGCCTACGATTACATATTGCTGTCCATATATATCTACACTTGTTCGATTTCTTTGCATCTCTGACAACGTCCATGCCCTCCTTCTTTAAAGAATCCTAATCAATATCATAACATGAACGTATATTGGTGGGAAGTCAAAGCATGTCAAAAGGGCTCAGTTCATGTAAATCTTTTTCCAAAAAGAGGTATTAGAATTCAAACAGTTAACAAAGATGAGGAGAATTAAAATGAGCCAAGTAGTACTTTTAAAAAAAGCAAATGAAATCTCGGAAATGAAGGCCTATTATTCAAACAGCCTAAATGACAAGCAGCCTCCTGGAAGCGTATTTGCTGCAAAGGTGGCAGGATGTTCGATCACTGCCTATAAATCCGGCAAAGTCCTCTTTCAGGGAAGCGGGTGTGAAACAGAGGCAAAAAAATGGGGAGATACCGCACGCAGTGCACAGCCAAGCAAAAAGACAAGCCCTGCCGCTGCTAACTTGCCGGAAAATATCAGCTCCCTTTCTGTCATAGGTTCTGACGAAGTGGGTACCGGTGATTATTTTGGTCCCATTACAGTTGTCGCTGCTTACGTAAGAAAAGACCAAATCCCTTTGATGAAGGAGCTTGGAGTTAAGGACTCCAAAAATCTGGGAGATGAAAAAATCATTGAAATCGCAAAACAGATAAAGGATATTGTACCCCACAGCCTGTTAACCCTGCATAATGAAAAATACAACAAGCTTCAGCAATCTGGGATGTCACAGGGAAAAATAAAGGCATTGCTGCACAATCAGGCAATTGGGCATGTTTTAGGGAAAATTGCTCCTGAAAAGCCGGAAGCCATTTTGATCGACCAATTTGCAAAGGAAGAGGTTTACTTCAACTATTTGAAAAACCAGCAGACCATTCAGAGGGAACGGGTTTTTTTCAGCACAAAAGCGGAAGGAATCCACCTGGCAGTAGCAGCGGCATCCATCCTGGCCCGTTATGCGTTTGTGCGTCACTTTGAAAATCTTAGCACAAAAGCCGGTTTCCACCTCACTAAAGGCGCTGGCCCAAAGGTTGATGAAGCAGCAGCCCGGCTGATCAGAGAAAAAGGCAGAGAAGCGATGCCAGCTTTTGTGAAGCTCCACTTTGCCAATACGGATAAAGCCTTAAAGCTTTATAGCCGGAAATATGAGTGATGAATGCAGCCAATCTTGATGAGATTGGCTTTTTTGCACTAGCTAAAGCAAAAAACAGCTGATATTTTTATTTTTACCGGCCGAAAACGATCATTTACCGGCCAAAACAAGAGAAATACCGGCCAAACTTAGACTTTTTTTCCGGTGTTTCTGTATAAGCGCAAAATGAAAAGGCAGCCCTCGGGCTGCCCTTCTCATTTTTATCCTCTCAATACTGCTCCGGCTTTTTCCTTCACAGCATCCAATACGTTGTCATGCGCTTTTGTTACATCTTCATCCGTTAGTGTACGTTCAGGGTCGAAGTATTTAAGGGAGAAAGCAATTGATTTTTTGCCCGGCTCCATCCGCTCGCCTTCGTACAGGTCAAAAACATGAACGTCTTTTAATAATTTGCCGCCAGCTTCTTTAATGATTCCTTCAAGCGCGCCCGCGGCTGTTCCCTTATCTACTACAAGGGCAATATCCCTTGTGATTGAAGGGAAGCGTGGGATAGCTTCATACTGCAAAGGTGAAACTTCTTCTTCCAGGATCGCTTTTAAGGAGAGCTCAAACGCATATGTTTCTTTCAAATCAAGCTCTTTTTCCACAGTCGGATGGATTTGGCCGACAAATCCCACTGATTCTCCGGAAAGCAATACTTCTGCTGTTCTGCCAGGGTGCATCCCATCCTTTTGTGCCTGACGGAATTCAGCCTTATCGGATAGTCCCAGCTTATCAAATAGTCCCTCGAGAATTCCTTTTACAGCGTAGAAATCAACCGGCTTCTTTTCTCCCTGCCATGGATGGCTGTGCCATAAGCCAGTAACCGCTCCAGCAAGATGCTCACGCTCTTCAGGAAGCTCCTCTTCTCCATTGGAGAGGAAGACCGCTCCTGTTTCATAAACAGCCAGGCTGTCAATTTGGCGTGCAGAGTTATATTTTAATACTTCAAGAAGCTGCGGAACAATACTTAACCGGAGCAGGCTGCGGTCTTCACTCATAGGCATTGCCAGCTGCACAGGTTTGCGTTCTTCCAGTGCATATTGAGCAGCTTTTGCTTCATTTGTTAATGAATAAGTTACTGCCTGAAAAAGTCCTGCACCTTCAAGGTAACGGCGGACCAATCTGCGCTTGTTTTGGTATTGAGTAAGATGGCCTGGTGTAGACGAGCCGATTGGCAAAGTAGATGCCAGGTTATCGTAGCCGAATAAACGGCCAACTTCCTCAATAAGGTCTTCTTCAATCGTTATGTCGCCTCTGCGTGTTGGAACTGTAACAGTAATCGTATCGTTATCAGTATTTGTTTCAAATTGAAGACGGGCAAAAATATCCTCTACTTCTTTCATGGATAATTCCGTGCCAAGCACACGATTGATTTTTTCAAGCGTTACAGACACTACGGCAGGTTCCACTTGCAGTGCATCTGCTTCCACAGAGCCTTCAAGTACTTCCCCGCCCGCATATTGTGCAAGCAATTGAACTGCTCTTTCAGCAGCAGCTCTAACTCTGTTTGGATCCACACCCTTTTCAAAGCGGGCACTTGCTTCGCTTCTTAAGCCATGGTCTTTGGAAGCTTTTCTAACAGTTGCACCTTTAAAATAAGCTGATTCGATAAGTACATTTTTAGTGTCCGGCTGCACTTCAGAATTTGCCCCGCCCATCACGCCGGCAAGTGCGATTGGTTCTGTTCCATTTGTTATTAAAAGATGATCTGATGTTAACTCTCGCTTTGCATCATCAAGAGTGACAATCACTTCACCATCGCATGCTTTGCGGACAAGTATTTGCTTCGATCCCAGACGGTCATAGTCAAAAGCATGAAGCGGCTGGCCATATTCAAGCAAAATATAGTTTGTAATGTCAACCACGTTATTGTGAGGGCGAATACCCGCTGACATTAAACGAGCCTGCAGCCATACAGGAGATGGAGCTACTATTACATTTTTTACAACCTTAGCAACATAAAGAGGGTTATCTTCTTTTGCTTCCACCTGAACATCAATGTAATCAGAAGCCTTTTCAGAAGAAGTCTCAACTTGGGGTTCAGGAAGCTTCACTTCTCTTCCTAAAATAGCCGCCACTTCATAAGCAACCCCTAGCATGCTTAAGCAGTCTGAACGGTTTGGAGTCAATCCAAGCTCAAGAACCTGATCATCACGATTTAACTGCTCTATTGCATCCTGGCCAACTTCTACATCATTAGGGAAAACGTAGATGCCTTCTGAGTATTCTTTTGCAATCAGCTTGCTTTCAATACCCAGCTCTTGCAGGGAGCAGATCATTCCATTTGATTCTTCGCCGCGGAGCTTCGCGCGTTTAATTTTGAAATTTCCCGGAAGCACAGCTCCGACAGTGGCAACTGCTACTTTCTGCCCCTTATCCACATTGGCTGCTCCGCAAATAATTTGAACAGGCTCTCCTGTTCCTGTATCGACAAGACATTTATTCAGCTTATCGGCGTTTGGATGCTGTTCTCTCTCAAGGACATGCCCTACAACAACACCTTTAATGCCTTCGTTCAAAACTTCTACGCCTTCAACTTCAATTCCGCTTTTTGTAATCTTTTCTGCAAGCTCAACAGGAGTTACGCCTGATAAATCAACATATTCCTGGAGCCATTTATATGAAACAAACATGTATGATCCTCCTCTGTTATTGTCCAGCTCCGGCTCCTAACCCCTCGAGGTCATAAGTCATTCTGCCATGAAGGTTAAAATACAACCTTCCTGCCAGCTTGCCTTATGCTTGTCGGGGTTGAACAGTCGCCTCCGCTTTTCTAATTATTCATGAATTGAAAATTGCTTTAAGAAACGAACATCATTTGTATAGAAGTGACGAATATCGTCCACCCCATACTTCAGCATGGCAATTCGCTCAGGGCCCATTCCGAATGCAAAGCCTGTGTATTTCTTAGAGTCGAATCCTGCCATCTCGAGAACGTTTGGATGAACCATTCCGGCACCAAGAATTTCTATCCAGCCAGTGCCTTTACATACGCTGCATCCTTTTCCGCCGCAGATTTTACAGGAAATATCCATCTCTACAGACGGTTCTGTAAATGGGAAGAAACTTGGGCGAAGACGAATTTCCCTGTCTTCTCCGAACATTTTCTTCGCAAACACTTCAAGAGTTCCTTTTAAATCTGTCATTCGGATGTTTTCGTCTACAACTAACCCTTCAATTTGCATAAACTGGTGAGAGTGTGTTGCATCATCATTATCACGGCGATACACTTTTCCCGGACAAATAATTTTAACAGGCCCTTTGCCTTCATGCTTCTCCATTGTTCTTGCCTGTACCGGCGAAGTATGGGTACGAAGGAGAATCTCTTCTGTAATATAGAAAGAATCCTGCATATCGCGGGCAGGGTGGCCTTTAGGAAGGTTCAATGCTTCAAAATTATAATAGTCTTTCTCAACTTCAGGGCCTTCAGCCACTGTATAGCCCATTCCAATGAACAAATCTTCAATTTCTTCGATAATACGTGTCAGTGGATGGTGGTTTCCTGTTTTGACAGGACGGCCAGGAAGAGTGACGTCAATTTTTTCAGCTGCCAGCTTTTCCTGTACTGCAGCTTCTTCAAGATGCTTCTGCTTTTCTTCAATACCTGCAGCAATGCTGTCCCTTACTTCATTGGCCAGTGCCCCCATTTTCGGGCGCTCTTCCGCAGACAGTTTCCCCATTCCTTTAAGAACTTCTGTAATTGGGCCCTTTTTGCCCAGGTAAGATACACGGATGTCATTTAGTTCTTTTAAATCAGCAGCAGTGCTGATTTTCTCCAACGCTTCAGTTTGCAGTTCCTTTAAACGCTCTTGCATCTAAAAATCCTCCTTGAAATAAATCTTTTTACTTTTTTGGCCAAAATAAAAAACCTCTATCCCCATAAAGGGACGAGGTTTCGCGGTACCACCCTTTTTAACACATATATGTACATCATGCACGTGTTCACTTCATTGGGATAACGGCTTATGCCGGTACATCTTTACAAAGAAAAGCGGAAGTGGCTCGTTCAGCCCCGACAAGCATAAGACGAGCCTCTTGGAAAGGTGTTCTTTACCTTTCTGAGAGGATTGGCTTATGACCTCGAGAGGCTAGCCGCTGCAGCTGGACAACTCAGCAGAGCGCCCAAACAATACTTTTCAATGGTCCCGATGCCAACTCAGGAGGTGAATATTCCCTTACATTTCCTGTAAAAATGCTTTCAGTCTAAGGCATTTTCTCCCTGAAAAGGCTGACTGCAAGGTACTGATCTCCATCATCGTTTTGTTATTATAATTTTGCTGTTAATTATATTACATTCTTGGGGCTGTTTCAAACGGTTTTCAAAAAATAACTGCCCATTTTCTATTTTCTTAGATGATAAAGAAGAATTCCGGCAGCCACTGCCACATTAAGTGATTCGCTTTTCCCGAATATCGGTATATAAAGGTTCGCGTCAGTATTAGCCAGAAGCTCTTTATTAACTCCGCTGCCTTCATTTCCAACAATCAGTGCGAAGGATTCAGAGGACTCATATTTCGTATATTCCCTGGCATTTTCCAAAGCAGTTCCATATACAGGAACATTATTTTCTTTAAGTCTGCCGACCCAGTCAAACAGATTCCCTCTTTTCACCGGCAAATGGAAGTGGCTTCCCTGTGCAGAGCGCAGCACCTTTGGATTATATGAGTCAACGCTTCCTTCACCAACGATAACTGCATCGATTCCAGCAGCATCAGCCGTCCTGATCATCGTACCCAGATTACCGGGATCCTGAACGGCATCAATTAATAAAAACCGCTTGCCCTTTACGGCTTCAGAGGATCGTTCCTGACTGCAAACAGCAAAAACTCCCTGCGGCGTTTCTGTATCCGCCAGCTGCCCGATGATTTCATCTGTAACCATCGTTACAGGAATATCACCATAATCCCATCCGGGAGGCATGTCTTTATTTTCACTAATAATAATTTCTTTAATTTGATTTCCCTGGAGTGCTTCTTCTACTAGATGAAAGCCTTCCACCAAAAACGTTCCTGATTTGTCCCGCTCTTTTTTGGTCAGAAGTTTCTTCCATTCTTTAATTTTTGGATTTTTTGCAGATTGTATATGCTTCAACACGGTCTCTCCTTTTATAGAAAATCCCGCACAACCGGAATTTCTTTATCGCAGTCTAACGGGCAGTAAAGCCCCCACTTAAGACTCTTAGGAATCGAAGGAAGAAAAGTAAGTGGGGGCAAACTCCCCGTAAAGGCCCGATTGGTTCAACTAACAATCAGCGGGATAAAGCCCCCACTGCTTGAAGTTTCACTTTATACATTTTTTTCATTATAGCCTATTTAAAATACATAATAAAAGCGAAATTAGAGAAGATAATAACGAATTAAATCTGGAAGGAGTGCATCAAGGTGAATTTAAACCTGCGCAATGCCATTTTACACAATGTTTCAGGCAACTCTCAAGACGAACTTAAAGATACGATCGTAGATGCCATTCAAAATGGGGAAGAAAAAATGCTGCCTGGATTAGGTGTTTTGTTTGAAGTAATTTGGAAAAACTCTTCAGAGGAAGACAAGCTGGAAATGCTTCAAACATTGGAGAGCGGCCTTAAATAAAGTGGAAAAACTCCGGTATAGCCCCGGAGTTTTTTCTATTATTCAAATGTAATTTTATCAACAGTTTCCCGGTCAAGCTTCTTAATCACTTCAACAATAAGCTTAACTGCATTTTCATAGTCATCGCGGTGAAGCATTGCTGCATGAGAATGGATATAGCGTGTTGCAATGGTGATTGAAAGTGATGGTACTCCATTATGAGTAACATGAATGGCTCCTGAATCTGTCCCGCCGCCAGCGATTGCATCAAATTGATAAGGAATGTTCAGGTCATCCGCTGTGTCTGTTACAAGATCACGAAGGCCTTTGTGCGAGACCATTGATGCATCATAAAGGATGATTTGCGGCCCTTTCCCCATTTTGCTCATGGCTTCTTTTTCTGAAATCCCTGGTGTGTCACCTGCGATCCCGACATCTACACCAAATGCGATATCCGGCTCGATTTTTTGTGCTGAAGTACGGGCTCCGCGAAGGCCAACCTCTTCCTGTACTGTTCCAACACCATATACTTCGTTTGGATGATCAGCATCTTTCAATTGCTTAAGCACATCAATGGCAATTGCACAGCCAATGCGGTTATCCCAAGCTTTTGCCAAAAGCATCTTTTCATTATTCATTACCGTAAACTCAAAATAAGGAACCACCATATCGCCTGGCTTCACTCCCCATTCCTTCGCTTCTTCACGGCTTGAAGCACCAATATCAATGAACATATCTTTAATTTCAACAGGCTTTTTACGCGCTTCCGGAGATAAGATATGCGGCGGCTTTGAACCAATGACTCCTGTAACATCCCCTTTAGACGTTACAATCGTCACCCGCTGTGCAAGCATAACCTGTGACCACCAGCCGCCAACCGTCTGGAAGCGAATGAATCCTTTATCATCAATGTTTGTTACCATAAAGCCAACTTCATCCAGGTGACCTGCTACCATAATCTTAGGACCGCCTTCTTTTCCGGTCTTTTTAGCAATCAGGCTGCCCAGTCCATCTGTTGTTACTTCATCAGCATAAGCTGTTATGTATTTCTTCATGACCTCGCGCGGTTCGCGCTCATTACCCGGAATACCTTTGGCATCCGTCAAGTCTTTAAGCATGATTAACGTTTCATCTAATTTAGCCATCATTTCGACTCCCTTAATATTTATTCAGCTTTATTATACAGAACATGCGATTCAATATAAAGAATTATCAGACGGATTTTCTCTCCGGCTTCAGGCGGAACTGCAGGCTTAGTATCCCTCAGCCTGCCTTTTATAATTTACTTCATTTTTGTCTAAATATGCCTTTTCAATATCTGAAGGATTAAAACCGAGCGTCTCCCCTAAATTGATATAGGCAGAAAGGAGGTTTTGGTAATCGGATAGAGAACGGCTTGTCCGAAACTTTCCGGTCAAATCATAGACAGACAAAAACTGGCCGTTCACTGACTCTGCCTTTTCCAAAGAAACTGCATTTTCTTTTAACTCATCAAATCCACACTCGATGCCAAGAGATAATATGAAATGTATACCGTCGACATACTCTTCCAATACTGTTTCCTGAGGAGAAGATGGCTTAAGACTCCAAAACTTAAAACATCTCGTCTCATTTGCAAGCTCACCCAATTCAACCAGCAGTGCAAGCACCTTGCGTTCAAATAAATCTTCATCCTGTAATCCATGGTTTGATTCGATATGGCTATCCAGCCCTTTTTGCATTTGGAATAATTGCTGATAATTCATTTTCCACCATCCTATATGACAAATAGATTATTCTTCAAAAACGTTTTCTACAAAAAAATTATAACAAATTGCAAAAAAGTTGAAACTTTTTTTTACCTCATCCGTAAAGTAAGGAAAATAATAATGGAGGGCTGGTTATTATGTGGCTCCTGCGTATGCTATTGTTTGCTCTGATTCTATTTCTTATATACAGCGCGGTAAAATATCTGCTGAATTCTAAGAGAAAGCTCGAGCTTGCCCACGAACAGAAACGATATTATTTTTGGGATGACCAGGAAAATGTCAGGAAGAATTTCTTGATTACGTATAAAGGGGTTTTATTTGAAGGCGAAAAGTATCTGGGAACCACGGACACAGCTTTTGATGTGGTCTCCATATTCATCTGGCCGCACAATACATCGGCCCTTAAAGGAATGGTAAGGGAGGATTTTCTTTTTATAGAAAGAAAGATCAGTGAGGCCTATCCCACTGCAAAGATTGACTGGAAAAGTCCTGTGAAGGAATTCATGCATAAAACAGCTTCACCAGACGAAGAAATCAAAGACCATCTATAAAAAACGTTCGGCGCCCGAACGTTTTTTTATGCTGCTTTAAAGAATTCCTTCCATTTGATAACGGTCACCTTTTCCCTCAGCACAAATACTAAAACAGAAAGTGAAAGCAAAATCAGGATAATCATTGATGGAGTGAACTGGCTGATAAACTCTCCAAAAACGGTATAAAAAACGGCCAGCGGCAAATTGGTGATCCATGAATTTTTCAAATATTGGTCAAAACCCTTATTTCTTTCCATAAGGCAAAAGTTCAGCAAATGATAATGAATAAATGGGATGAGCCTTAAAACTGCAACTTGACCGACAGTTAAATTTCGATATTCCCCAAACCAACGCTTTTTTAACAATGAAAGCTTTTCATGTGTCCTCGGCATTTTTGTGATCAAAAAATAAAAAAGAATGCTGCTGATCATTAATCCTGCAATAGAAAAAACAGAGCCAAAAAAACTTCCAAACAGAACTCCCCCTGTTATACAGACAAGCGGTACCGGGATGAATAGGAACTGCCGGATGATATGAAAAAAGATAAATGCAATGGGAGCAAGAATTCCAGCAGTCTCTGCCATGGCAAACAATAAAGTCAATTGATCATTCATGCCTTCACCTCTCCCTGATGTCTTTCCTGCTGCTCCCTAAAGCTTATGGATAGCCAAGTCTGATTATGACAAGAGAATAACCATGTACACCAGCAAGCCAGCTTCAAGCGCTGCCAGGGCAGGCAGTCCCCATTTAAACTGAAAATGCTTCGTTTTATGCCTGAAGGTTTTCATTCCAACTGTCATTCCAGCGGCACCGCTTAAAAGTGCAGCGATCCATAGATTTTTTTCGCTGATCCGATACTCATTCCGTTTCGCCTTATCCTTATCAAGCTTCATAAGGTAAAAACCTATAATATTCATAATCAGATAGATTAGTGCCATAGTTTTTATCATGAGTTTTCTCCTTTGTATGCATTAAGTCTGTAATGAGCTTAAATGAAACGGAGCCTTCTGTCTATTAAAAGCAAAAAGAAAAGCGGAGTGCCTTGCCCACCCCCGACAAGCACAAGGCAATCCTAACGGAAAGGCGTTCTTTGCCTTTTTGGGGGGATTGCCCGAAATGTGGAGGCGACTGCTCAGGGACGACAAGCATAAGACGAGCCCTGCAAGAAGGTGTTCTTTCCCTCTTGAAGGGATTGGCTTATGTCTCGAGTCCCCAGGAGCCGCAACAAGACAAGCTTGTGACCTCGAGGGGGTAGGCGCTGGAGCTAGACAGTTATCGACGTCCAAAATTTTATACATTCTTCTCCATAATAAAAGCCACCCCCATTTAAGGGAATGGCTATTTTAGAATTTATTATTTGCTAAGCTGCTGCTTTGCAACTGATGCTAATTCAGCAAATGCTTTTTCGTCAGCGATAGCTAATTCAGCAAGCATTTTGCGGTTAACTTCGATGCCAGCAAGCTTTAAACCATGCATTAAACGGCTGTAAGAAAGACCGTTCATGCGAGCTGCAGCGTTGATGCGAGTAACCCAAAGTTTGCGGAAGTCGCGCTTTTTCTGGCGACGGTCGCGGTATGCATACATTAGGGATTTCATAACCTGCTGGTTAGCAACTTTATATAATGTATGTTTTGAACCGAAATAACCTTTAGCTAATTTAAGAACTTTTTTACGACGTTTGCGAGTAACAGTACCGCCTTTTACACGTGGCATATTATTTCCCTCCTAATTTCGAGATATTACTTAAGATTTACTAGTAAGTTACGGATGCGCTTGTAATCGCCTGAAGAAACAAGAGTTCCTTTGCGAAGCTTACGCTTTTGCTTTTGAGATTTGTTAGCGAACATATGGCTTCTGTAAGCATGAGAACGCTTCAGTTTACCAGAACCTGTTCTTTTGAAACGCTTAGCAGCGCCGCGGTGAGTTTTCATTTTTGGCATTGGGAATTCCTCCTCTTACTTGTCGTTTTTCGGTGCTAAGACCATGAACATGCTTCGGCCATCCATTTTTGGATGTGATTCCACCACTGCAACTTCATTGCATGCTTGTGCAAAGCGGATTAAAACACGCTGGCCAATTTCCTTATGCGTAATGGCACGACCTTTAAATCGGATCGATGCTTTTACTTTATCGCCTTTTTCAAGGAATTTAATAGCATTGCGAAGCTTTGTATTAAAGTCATGCTCTTCAATAGTCGGGCTAAGACGAACTTCTTTAATACTGATAATCTTCTGGTTTTTGCGAGCTTCTTTGTCTTTCTTCTGCTGCTCGAACTTGAATTTTCCGTAGTCCATGATACGGGCTACAGGAGGCTTCGCATTCGGTGCAACCAGAACAAGATCAAGATTGGCACGAGAAGCAATTTCAAGTGCGTCGAATTTTGATTTAATCCCTAACTGCTCGCCGTTTTGGTCAATAAGACGGACTTCGCGGGCGCGAATGCCCTCGTTTAACAACATATCTTTGCTAATAGCTAGACACCTCCAAGGTTTAATGCGAACACAACGTTTGGGTCAAGAAAAGCGCAAGCGCCTGCTAGGGCAGACAACTTTATAGCTGCCAGCTGCACCGGACCAAAGCTGAATCGCAAGTTATGCAACATTTCTCTTCCGGAGCGGAAGCAGAGCTGTTTTTATCCAAATAAAAAAGTGCGGATGAAAACACCCACACTTACGTTTATAAACAGAAATTGTTCACGTAAAACCTGCCAACTGCACTTTGCGTCAATCAGGTGAGAAGCGGGTGCTTCTTCTTTTCCTCAAACTGTATTCAATTTACCTTAGATACTATATCACAAAGTATGATTTCGTGTCAAACGAATAACTTTTATTACAACGAAGAAAAGCATAACAAAATTAATCGCTTTTGGCAATATGATTTTTACATTTTTTCAAAATGAATTTAATGCCAACTTTTAGGTTTGCATCAGCTGACTTTGAAAGTACAGATACTGCGGGATGTCATGAAGGCCTCACAAAAAAGGGCTGCAGCACATGCAGCCCTTTTTCATAATTATCGTTTAACTTCAGCTTTTAGTGCTGGGATGAAGTCTTCAAATGAAACCGTTTCTGATTTTTGCTCTCCATATTTGCGGACATTGACAGCTTTTTCAGCTACTTCATTGTCTCCAACAACAAGCATGTATGGAGTTTTTTGCATTTGCGCTTCACGGATCTTATAGCCGATTTTTTCATTGCGGTCATCCAGCTCTACGCGGAAGCCCTCTGCTTGAAGCTGCTCCTGGACTTGCTTTGCATAATCAAAGTGAATATCAGGAGAAACTGGAATGACCTGGACTTGAACGGGGGCAAGCCAAGTTGGAAACGCTCCCTTATACTCTTCAATCAGGAATGCCACAAAACGCTCCATAGTGGAAACGACACCGCGGTGGATAACGACCGGACGATGAGGCTTTCCATCTTCAGCTACATAAGTCAGGTCAAAACGTTCAGGAAGCAGGAAGTCCAGCTGAACAGTAGATAATGTCTCATCCTTGCCAAGCGCAGTTTTAACTTGAACATCCAATTTCGGACCGTAGAAAGCTGCTTCTCCTTCTGCCTCAAAATAATCAAGACCGATTTCATCCATAGCTTCTTTAAGCATTGCCTGTGCTTTTTCCCACATTTCATCATCATCAAAGTACTTCTCAGTATCCTGTGGATCTCTGTAGGAGAGACGGAATGAGTAGTCCTTGATATCGAAGTCTTTATATACTTCAAGAATCAGGTGTACTACGCGCTTAAACTCTTCCTTAATCTGGTCAGGGCGAACAAAGATATGAGCATCGTTCAGAGTCATGCCGCGTACACGCTGAAGGCCGGATAGTGCTCCTGACATTTCATAGCGGTGCATGGTTCCAAGCTCAGCAATACGGATTGGCAGTTCACGGTAGCTGTGGATTCCATTCTTATAGATCATCATATGATGCGGGCAATTCATTGGACGAAGAACAAGCTGTTCGTTATCCATTTCCATTACAGGGAACATGTCTTCCTGATAATGATCCCAGTGGCCGGATGTTTTATAAAGATCTACACTTCCCATGATCGGAGTATATACATGGTCATAGCCCAGTCTTTCTTCCTTATCAACGATATAGCGCTCGATATTACGGCGGATTGTTGCACCTTTTGGAAGCCACATTGGCAAGCCCTGGCCGACTTTTTGCGAATTCATGAACAAGTTAAGTTCTTTGCCGATTTTACGGTGGTCACGCTCTTTTGCTTCCTCAAGGAGTCGCAAATGCTCAGCCAGGTCTTCTTTCTTGAAGAAGGCTGTTCCATAAATACGCTGAAGCATCTTATTGTCACTGTCGCCTCTCCAGTAGGCACCAGCAATACTTAATAATTTAAACTCTTTTAGTTTACCAGTCGATGGAACGTGGACTCCGCGGCAGAGATCAAAGAATTCGCCCTGCTCATAGATTGTCACTGTTTCATCTTCCGGAATGGCTTCAATCAGTTCAAGCTTGTATTCATCACCAATTTCCTTGTACATCTGAACCGCCTCATTACGGCTGACTTCCTTGCGGACAACGTCAAGGTTTTCATTAATGATTTTCTTCATTTCTTTTTCAATCACAGAAAGGTCTTCTGGTGAAAGTGATTCTTCCAGGTCGATGTCATAATAAAAGCCGCCTTCAATGACAGGACCTACCCCAAGCTTTACATTTTTATATAAACGCTTGATTGCCTGCGCCATTAGATGGGCAGTACTGTGGCGAAGAACCTCCAGCGCATCGTTTGAGTCCGGTGTTACAATTTCAATAGCTCCATCCTTTTCGATTGGACAGCGAAGATCATACATTTCTCCATCCAGCTTGCCGGCAATTGCCTTTTTCTTCAGGCCCGGACTGATCGAAGCTGCAATATCTTCTGTTGTCGTTCCCTTTGGAAACTCCTTTACCGCACCATCTGGAAACGAAACTTTAACAACTTCTGACATGATATTTCCTCCCTTTTTATGTTAGCGCAAGACACCTGGATCAGATGCTATAGCGTTTTACACTTAAAAAAATAAAAAAACCCGTCCCTAAAAAAGGGACGAGTTGTATTTAACACGCGGTTCCACCCTACTTCTCGTTCTCTTAGAAAAAAACGACTCTGTAGTAAGATAACGGTCTTTTCCCGCCAGCCCATTTCCTGGCTGGAGTTCAGAGGCGGTAAGCATTCGAATCGTGTTAGGAAGGTTTCAGCCCTGCCTTCCCTCTCTTTAAACCGTGTTAGAATACCCATATCCTCATCGCAACTTTTGCTCGATTTTTATAATATGTACGTTATTATAGTTTGTTATTTCAGGAAAATCAAGGGTATCTTTTACATTTTTCATCATCGGCATAAGAATGGGCGTTTTGATAATTATAAAAGGCTTCGATAGAGCTTAATTCAAGCCTTTCTTCAAAAATATTGCGGATTGTTCTGACCAGAGGCTGGTCGAAATCATATGAGTACAGGTAAATAGAAGAAGGTGCTATTGAAAGCAGCGGTGCAATAGTTACAGAATCTACATATACAGGATGATTGGATAATAGCTTGCGGTCAATCATTCTTAATAGCTCTCCGCGTTTAATCTCGCTAAATTGCTCATCATAAAAATGAACGCCTTCATCCATCAGGACATGGATTGTATTTGCTTTTGGCTGCCTTCCTGATAGGAAATCCCTCAATGTATGAACAAATATCTGATATTCCTGCTCCATTTTGTATTCGTCTATGGAAACTTCCACATATTTGGCCATTTCATTCATCAGCGGACGCATACGAAATTTAACGAATGAATCAAAAGAAAATGAAATGTTATTTTGAAACAGCTCATCAATTGCACTTTTCAAGCTTTCTTTAATATCCAGGCCACTGACGAATGCAGCAAGATCCTCTCGGCTGCCTTCCAATATGGAATGAATTATTTCAAGAATCTGCTGCTGCTCCCCTTCGTCCTCATAAAAATAATGCTCCATCAGTATCCTCTTAAACCAATCATCCTGTTTCTGGTTCACTATAAATTGAACAAATACTTCCTTGACAGTGTTCAAGATAATGCCGCTAGTATCACTAGATACTCTGACTATATGTTGATCTTCAAAATGAAGAATACTTTTATCACTTTGGCAAAAAGACTGCAGCCTTTCGCAGAGACGCTCATAAAAGCTCCTTGCGTCTGTGCTGCTTTGGAAAATGATTTCGATCAACCAAATCCCCCCTTTATACAAATCTCTGTTCTATGTATATGGCGGACTTGGCCAAGTTAGAAGTGGGTTTGGTCTTTTAGTGCATTAAACTATTGTAAATTGAATAATAAAAGCTGCCGGACATTTCGTCGGCAGCTTTTGGGGTTATACTCTTCTGTTCGGTCCTTCCACAAGCACTGGTTCAGCAAGATATTTAATACGCTCCATAATTCTTCTTGCCTTCATTTTCTCCTCCTCGCCACGCTGGCTGTAAGAGAGATGATGTTCGAGACCCTGCAAGTCGAAATTGGACGTAAAGAAGGTAGGAAGGCTTTCCTGCATCCGGAACTGCAGGATCGGCCCTAAGATTTCATCCCGGGTCCAGCTTGACATAGTTTCTGCTCCAATATCATCGAACATTAAAACCGGTGCTTTTTTTATGGTTTCTATCTTGCTGTTGAGAGTCTGATCTCCGATTGAATTTTTCAATTCCCTGAAAAGTTCCGGAACGTAGACAATCATGGAGGATACTTTTTGGCTTGCAAGCTTATTGGCAATAGCACCAAGCAAATAAGACTTGCCCACACCGAATTTCCCATAAAAGTAAATTCCCTTTTGTTTGGACCCCGGCTGGTAGTCCATTACATAAGATGCAGCCTTATCTACAGCCTCAATGCGATTGTCGTCATCGTATATGGAATCAAAAGTGGCATGAAGAATATCAGATGGTACATATAAACTCTGAATTAATTTTTCATTTCTCCGTTTCTCATCATGCATGACCTTACGCGGGCATTTATCATATTTCAAATCGATTGAACCTCTTTGAATCACAAGCTCGGGATGATAGCCCTGCATAAAGTTCACACAGCCCTCTAAGCTCGCGCATTTGCTGCACTCCTTGCTCTGCTGTGTATATTCAAATAACTTGCTTAGGCTCTTTTCAACCATCTCGGATGTCAATTCATCCCGATGACTTTCGATAAAAGCCTTCACTTCAGGGTGATTCAGCGTTTGGCTTCGCATCATTTCGTACCTTTTTTGAAAGCCTTCATGCCCTGCAAGGCGCGTTAAAGTTTTATTAATTTTCTCCATCAATCAGTCACCTCCTGTGATCGCAGTTTTTTTAGCTTCTCATTAAGCTCTCTTTTTTTCATTTGCAGCTCATCCTGATCCTTTTCGCTGCTATGCTGCTGGGTCTCTTTCTTTTTGTTCGCCGTGCTGTCTTTTTCATCAAACCAGTCAGGCAGCATCTCTGTCCTGATCGGCTTCTTTTTGTTTCCATTTGTGCTGGCTGTTTTCTTTCCTTCCGCCCAATCCAGGTATTGACGGTGTTCTTTTTTTGCTAAAAGCATGGCTTCCTGTGGTGTTTTAATTTTCTTTCTGGCCCAGTGGCCAGCTATTTTTTCTACGTAGCCTTTGGTCAATTTCATATCTGTTTTCAGCATAACATATTGAATCAGCACATTTATTACCCCAGGCAAAAGCTTTTGCTGGAACATGACATCTTCTATAATCTGCAGATCACCTTTTGACGGCTCTGCCCCTCCGGATATATCCTTTAAAAGCTGTCTTGGTGATGTAATTTCCAAATAACGGATTAATTCTTCTTCCTGCGTTGCAGGATGTTCTTTTTGAGTCTGATGGATGGCAGGCTGAACCCTGTCAATCAGGGATGGCAGCTGGTCATGGTTTTGAAATTGATACCAATCCCGTGCAGATTTCCTTAATTCTTCAATGTTTATCTCATTATCTTCATTCACAGCGCTGATGACGATATTTTTCATTTGAATAGGGTCAATTCCGTACAAAAAGGCAAGATTGCTGATGGATTCCCTTACTTTAACTGTAAGAGCCTTTTTTGGCACAAGCGATTCATTAAGCCCTGCCTGAAGCAGTTCAAAATTAAAAGCTTCATTACTGACTTGAATGCCGTCCTGCTCATTCCTTCCAATATACCCTTCCCCATCCTTTTCATTCATCATCTGCTCCACTTCATCATCTACCTCAAAAGAAACGGGGTGCCCGGACTCGAATACATCCTGAAAAGCCTTTGTTACTTCCTCATAACCTGCGGCCCGCTGCACCTTCTGATCTGAGAAGAAGCGCTTCAGCCTCATAAATTGATTTCTGCCCAATTTCTTATAAAGATAAATATTGAGCATGCCATCAAGGAAAAACTGTTCAGGTGTTAATGGGGGCAGAAGTTCATAAATGAATGACCTTGTTTCTTCGTCCTTGTTTACATAAACCTTTAAAAGTCCAATGCCTTCAAGTTTGATGCGTGCTTCATATATATCCTTAAGCCCCATCCCTATGAAATTCATTAAACTATGGTGTGAATTAGAAGATGACCATAGCCGATTTTCTTCCAGCTCTGCCCATAAGGTCATATATAAACTGAAGCATGCAGAGCCAATGAGCGGCTGGTATAATAGTGTCAGCACTTTCCGATCATAATCGTGCAAAAGCCCGCTGGCTGCTACTGTATATCGGTCAATTGGGAGCATCTCCTGCCAATGCTGGGCCATGGTGTTCACCTTTTTCTATTAAAATTATTTATTATGCTGGTTAATCAATATCATATACCGCAAAAAAAGAGCCAAAGAAAATCCTTCAGCCCATTAACCCTATTTCATCAAGAATCAAGGGCAGCGGCATAACTGACCTGATTATGATTGTTCTTTTTTTATTAATTCTTTAAGTTCATCAATAAAAACATTGATATCTTTAAATTGCCTGTATACTGAAGCGAAACGAACATATGCCACATCATCCACATTTGCAAGCCTGTCCATGACCATTTCGCCAATTTCATCGCTTTTTATTTCAGAGACACCGTTGCTGCGGAGTTCTTTTTCCACTTCGAAAGTAATATCCTCCAGGTCCTTTAGGGCAACCGGCCTCTTTTCACATGCTTTAATAAGGCCTCTCAGTATTTTTTCCCGGCTGAATTCCTCTCTTGTGCCTTCTTTTTTCACAACGATTAAAGGAATTTCTTCCACTTTTTCAAAAGTCGTAAACCGGTATCCGCATTCCTCACATTCCCTTCTGCGGCGAATGGACCTGCTGTCATCAACAGGGCGGGAATCGAGAACACGGGTATTATTATTTTGGCATGAAGGGCATCTCATACAATCAGCTCCGAATTCTTTTATAAATAAGTTATATAGCTGGCTTTAGACCAATTACCGAATTTTATTTGATACTCTTATCTTATAAAAAAGGAGTTGACAGTACAAGTACAACTATTTATCTGCGTTTCTTGCAGAACCAAGAAAATCATGTCGTTTATTTATTTTTTCATATATGGAAAGAACTTCTCTCTTAAGAATTGGGTGAACACCTGCCGGAGAGGATTGCTCAGTAGACATATTGATATCTACTGCCGTTTCAAAAGGCTTGACAGTCACCACTGTCACAATGGCAAAACAGGATTTGTCCTTTTTTATTTCTGCAGCAATCTCGCCGTGTTCTTTTGAAATGCTGAGAATATTCACATTCTGGTCTGCTTTGAATAATTCTTCAATCGTCTGCATCATTTGAGCTGTATTGGTTCTATAATATCGTGTAGCGAGCTCAGGGTCAGGGTGTTTTTCATTCGTTTCACACTGCTTTTTATAGCGGTTGGCAAGCTGCCTGAAAATAGACATTCTCTTTCCTCCGTTATATATTATATATCTTTATTGTACTATTTTTGTTGGAGATACTAAAGGTTATGTATTTAAGCAAAATAAAAAGAGGTGTATTCTATACACCTCTGGATTGCCTAAGATCATTCAGTTATTAAAGTACTTGAGCTTGTTTAACTTGAACTGGTCCCATACCGCGAGGAATTTCGATATTCTCACGCGTTTGAGCTCCTAACGATTCTGCAATAAAGTCTGCAGCGATGTTAGGGTCAAGATCTCCACACGTATACACATCAATGCTGGCATAGCCATGTTCCGGGAAGCTGTGAATAGTTAAATGAGATTCAGAGATGATAACCACTCCACTTACACCCTGTGGCGCAAACTTATGAAATGCAACCTCGCGAATTTCAGCACCAGATTTTAATGCAGCATTTACGAATGTCTGCTCAATAAAATCCATATCATTTAACTTTTCAAAATCGCATCCCCAAAGTTCTGAGATTACGTGACGACCCATAGTTTCCATATTCAAATTTCCCCCTTTAAACTTTTAAGCTATTAATTAATGAAATTCCAGATTTAAACTGGTCTATAACTACCACGGGGGAAAGTTAGTCCAGAGAGGTCCTAACCCTTTAAGTAGCTACCATACCAAAACCTCGGAGAAGTTCACGAGGATTAGTATACTTTGTTTAATTTCTTTTTGCAACACATTGTTCTACATTTTTTTTGGCAAAATTCCCGAAAAATTTGTCACACTCAGGATTTAGTTTTGTCCAATAAAAAGGAGCCTGCCGGGGAATGGCAGGCTTTAAGGGTATGGGTAGTTTTATATTAAGAGAAACTCGCAATTAACCAATTTTTACTGCAGATGCCTGAAAAAGTTCCTGTGCAACATATTTTGTTAAATCTACAACTCGGCATGAATAGCCCCACTCATTATCATACCAGGCAAGCACTTTCACTTTGTTAGTGCCGATTACCATTGTAGATAATCCATCAATGATGGCGGAGTGTTCATTAGTGTTGAAGTCAATAGAAACTAACGGTTCATCAGTAATATCAAGGATACCGTGCAGCGATCCCTGCGAAGCAGCTGCAAATGCCGCATTAACTTCTTCAATTGTAACATCGCTCTTTAAGTCTACCACGAGGTCAACTAAAGAAACGTTTGGAGTTGGGACACGAAGCGCCATTCCATGCAACTTGCCCTTCAAGTGAGGCAATACTAGCGACAGAGCTTTGGCAGCCCCCGTAGAAGTTGGAATTATAGATTGTCCGCAAGCACGTGCCCTGCGCAAATCCTTATGCGGGTTATCAATATTCTTTTGGTCGTTTGTATACGCATGAACTGTTGTCATAAGTCCATTTTCAATGCCAAATTGTTCATCAAGAACTTTTGCAACAGGTGCAAGGCAATTTGTTGTACAAGAAGCATTTGAAATAATGTCATGTTCTTCAATTTTTAATGCGCTTTCATTTACGCCCATAACAATAGTCACATCTTCATTTTTTCCAGGAGCAGTAAGAATTACCTTTTTAGCCCCAGCATCAAGGTGAAGAGCTGCTTTATCACGTGAATTGAATTTTCCTGTAGCTTCAATGACGATGTCGATGTTCATTTCTTTCCACGGAAGTTCTTCAGGATTCCTGTTGCTGACAAGCTGAACCGTTTTGCCGTTCACAACAATAGCATTGTCTTCTGGAACAACACTTCCTTCGAATGGTCCATGGTTTGTATCATATTTAATTAAGTGTGCCAAAGTTTCAGCAGGATAACTTGCATTTATGGCAACCACTTCAAGATTTTCATCAAGGATGGCTTTTCTAAAAACCATACGTCCAATTCTTCCAAAACCATTAATCGCTATTCTCGCCTTCATATTACGGCCCCTTCCGCATTAGTGTTATACTTTTTATTACCTTAAGATGTAATTAGTATAACATATTAGAATTCATTTGTGATGAATAAAATGCGGATTTTTTAATGTTTTACAATTCAGAAATATCATTCGTTATATTCGCCTTATTTTAAAGCTAAACGGTCCATAATACAGAAACATAATTTTTATTTTTGACATACTAATTGGGTTTTTAATGCAGCAAAAAGAGCCTTTAGCAGGCTCTTAGATAGCATTCCACTTTCTTAAAATATCCCATAATTGTTTTTCTGTTTCTTCAATTGCGCCATTATTATCAATTACAGCATCGGCCAATGCCTTCTTGTCTCTCAAAGGCATTTGGGATTGAATTCTTGCCATTGCTTCGTTTTCGGAAAGCTGATTCCTTTGCATCAGCCTCTGAAGCTGTGTATGGTCATCTGCATAAACCAATAATGTTCTGTCGCACATGTATTGTAATTTACTTTCAAATAAAAGCGGTATATCAAGAATGATCAATTGTTCATTATGGCTGATAGCTTGTTCCTTTTTGGCTGTCATTCTTTTGCGGACGGCAGGATGTACAATGCTATTTAAGGCTTTCCGCTCTTTTTCATCATGAAAAATAATAGAGCCAAGTTTTGCACGATCAATGGAGCCACCTTCAAGAAGGATGCATTCTCCAAAATGACGGACTATTTCCTGATAAGCTTCTTCTCCTTTTTCAACAGCTAATCTCGCTTCAATATCCGCGTCAATTACAGTGTATCCTTGTTCTATGAGGAGAGATGAAACAGTGCTTTTCCCGCTTGCAATCCCGCCTGTCAAACCTACAGTCAGTGACATAGTATGTTCCTTTCATTTCAATAACTAAATTTTCCAAATTCCGATCACGATTAGTATAATTCCAGGAATGAATGAGAACTTATGGACCCATCCGCTTTTGGAGAAGATGGATCCTACCTGCATTCCCATAAACACAAACAGAGAGCTCATGACGGCAACTGTCATAGCCAGGTAGAATGGCGAGTATCCAAGCATGGCTGCACCAATTCCAGCTCCGAAAGCATCAAGGGATAAAGCGAGTCCGAGCATAAGTGCTTCGATCCCTGTGATGGTTCCTGATTTGTCAAAGTCAGCGGACATTGGCTTTTTCAGGATATTAATGACAAGCCCCAGTGATTTGATTTCAAAATTTACAATTGTTTTTTCATGCGGCAGGACATCCTTAACTTTTTCCGGCCTGAAAAATTGATAAAGAACCCAGGCTCCCAGAAAAATAAGAATGACTCCTCCTAAACTTTCAGCTAAAGCCGGAGATAAAAAGGCTTCTAAAAAATGGCCAATTGTCATGGCAGCCATTAATGTTATAGCTGAACAGCAAGCGATTATACTGATCGATTTAAATGGTATGCTCATTTTCCTTAATCCATAGGTTAAACCTACACTAAAACTGTCAAGACTGACAGCAAAAGCAAGTATCAAAAGTGAGAATGTATGCGCCATAGAATAGAGCTCCTTCCTGTCAATCGCTACGATAGTATATGGAAGAAGCCCATCCAATGTTATTCGAAACGCATTTCAACTCTATTCTGCATTATTATTTTTTCTGGCAGGCTGGACAGTAAACTGTACCCCTGCCTCCTGTCACGATCCGTTCAAGCGTGCTTCCGCAGACTTTGCAATCTTCCCCTTTTCGCCCATATACAAAAAGTTCGAGCTGGAACATTCCAATTTGCCCCTGGGAATTTACATAGGAGCGAATGGTGCTCCCACCCTTATCCACCGCTTCCCTCAGGGTATCCCCTATCTCTTTGTGAAGTGTCTCCAATTCACTCCTTGTTAAGCTATTTGCCGCTCTTTCTGGATGTATTCGCGAACGGAATAAAGCTTCATCGACATAAATGTTTCCAAGTCCTACGATCGTTTTCTGATCCAAAAGAGCAGTTTTGATGCTGCGGGTGGTCCGGGCAAGTCTTACAGCAAGATTGTCCACTGTAAATTCCTCAGTAAACGGTTCCGGTCCCAAGTGTGCCAGCGGAAGAGTTTTAAATTCTTCGCCCTTTGCATATAAGTGCATCGTTCCGAACTTGCGGACATCTTTATATCTGAGCTCAGTGCCATCTGAAAAATGAAAAATAACATGCGTGTGTTTTTCAACAGGGGCTTCTTTTGAAAAAAGGCCGTATCTGCCTTCCATTCTCAGATGGGACACAAGAGCAAAATCATTGGTATAGAGGATTAGAAACTTTCCTCTCCTGCCTATATCCCGAAAGGTTTGGCCAGCTAAAGCATCCTTGAATTGGGCAAACTCTTCAGGATGCTTAATCATTTTTGGCCAGAATACCGAAACATGTGCAATGGTTTTGCCGATCACCAATTCCTGCAATGTTCTTCTGACCGTTTCGACTTCAGGAAGTTCCGGCATGTTCATCCCTCCTTTGTAAAGCAGTTAAAAAAAGCAACTTTTATTTCGCATCAAACCACGTTGGCCCATATGAATAATCCACTTTTAGCGGAACTTTCAATGCAACTGCATTTTCCATAACGTCAGGTACGATTTTTTTGAGTGTCTCTATTTCATCCTCTGGCGCTTCGAAAATCAGTTCATCGTGGACCTGCAGCAGCAGGCGTGCTTTGAGTCCTTCTTTTCTTAAGCGATCAGCCATGTCAATCATGGCTTTTTTAATAATATCCGCTGCACTTCCCTGAATTGGAGTGTTCATGGCTGTGCGTTCTGCAAAGCTTCGCAGGTTAAAGTTTCGGCTTGTAATTTCAGGCAGATACCTCCTTCTGTGAAGCAGGGTGGATACATATCCTTTTTGCTTTGCATCATGGATAATATCGTCCATGTACTGTTTAACACCAGGATAGCTTTCAAGATAGCGGTCAATGAACTTACCAGCTTCTTTCCGTGTGATGCCAAGGCTTTGGGAGAGTCCATAATCACTGATCCCGTAGACAATTCCGAAGTTAACTGCCTTTGCATGGCGCCGCATATTTGACGTAACTTCATCGGAATTGACGTGGAATACTTCCATTGCCGTTTTAGTGTGTATATCCATATCTTCATTAAATGCTTCGATCAGTTTTTCATCATCTGCAATATGGGCTAGCACTCTAAGTTCTATCTGCGAATAGTCTGCTGCAAAGATAACCCAGCCCGGTTCTGAAGGGATAAACGCCTGCCTGATTTTTCGCCCTTCCTCCAATCGGATCGGAATATTTTGCAGGTTTGGATCTGTTGAGCTTAATCTTCCTGTCTGCGTAAGAGCCTGATTAAACCTGGTATGGACCTTGCCTGTTTCATAGTTAACCACCTTCAGCAAACCTTCTATATAAGTGGATTGAAGCTTGCCAAGCTGGCGGTAGTGCAGGATATCCCGGATAATTTCATGGTCATTCTCAAGTTTTTCAAGAACATCAGCAGAAGTGGAATAGCCTGTTTTGGTTTTCTTTATGGCAGGAAGCCCCAATTTTTCAAAAAGGATCACACCGAGCTGTTTTGGTGAATTAATATTAAAAGCTTCTCCGGCAAGCTCATGTATCCGCTTTTCAATTTCATTTAATTTGGAGAGCAAGTCTTGTCCCATTGTTTTCAGCCGTTCCAAATCCACTTTAATACCTGCTGATTCCATATCAGCCAAAATCAGTGAAAGCGGCATTTCCAGGTCATAAAACAGCTCGGATTGCTGGTTTTCCTTCAATTCACTGCCGAGCTTTTCCTTCAACGTCATCAAGGCTGCCGCTTTTCTGGCCAAATGGCCGGCAAGTTCCTTTTCTTCCGGAATTCGTCTTTTTGCTCCTTTTCCGTAAAAAGCTTCATCAGATTGAATCGCATTATAGCCATGATTTTTAGCAATAGACGCTGCGTCTTCAATGGTCTGAGATGGATTAATCAGGTAAGAAGCAATATAAAGATCAAAATCCGCACCCTTTAGATGAATACCATGATGACGGAGTGAGACTTCCGATCTTTTTGCATCATAGACTGTCTTCTTTTTGGTTTCATCTTCAGCCCATTTTTTAAAAACATCAGACTCTAAAGCCGTATCTTTAGAGAAGAAGAAATTCCCCTTTTCATTCGTAACGGAAAAACCAATGATGTCTGCATAATGGTAATTATCTTCTAGAAGTTCAACATAAAATGCATTTTCATCCGAGAACATCTCTTCCTTAATTTCATATGCAATGGTAAATTCAATTTCTTCCAAATTCTCTTCGACTGCTTCTGTGTCTCCGCCAAGCTTTTCCAGTAAAGAGTTAAAGCCTAGTTCTTTAAAGATGCTTATGACTTTATCTTTTTCAAATCCTTCATATTCAATGTCTTCAATTTTAATTTCAACAGGAGCTTCTCTGGTGATAGTGGCAAGTTCTTTGCTCATTAAAGCTTGATCCCTGAATTCTTCCAGCTTTTCTTTCAGTTTTTTGCCGCTCACCTTATCAACAGAATCCAAGAGCTCTTCAAGGGTTCCAAACTCTTTCAGCAATTTAAGGGCTGTTTTTTCACCAACTCCAGGTACGCCTGGGATATTATCTGAACTATCTCCCATTAGGCCCTTCATATCAATAATCCTGTCAGCTGTAATTCCGTATTTTTCATCTATATGAGCGGGTGTGTATTCTTCAATGTCTGTAATGCCTTTGCGGGTAATGCTGACTGTTACAGCATCGGAGCTTAGCTGTGTTAAGTCCTTATCACCTGATATTACTTTTACTTCATAGCCATCCTTTTCAGCCTGAAGCGACAACGTTCCGATGATATCATCCGCTTCATAGTTTTCCAGTTCATATCTGGAAATTCCGTAAGCATCAAGAAGCTCTCTTATATATGGGAACTGCTCGGATAGCTCAGGCGGTGTTTTCTGCCTTCCTCCTTTATACTCGCTAAAAGTTTTATGGCGGAAAGTTGTTTTTCCGGCATCAAATGCCACAAGGAGATGAGTTGGTTTTTCATCCTCCAGAATCCTTTGCAGCATCATAGTAAACCCGTACACAGCATTTGTATGTATTCCTTTATCGTTGTTTAAAAGCGGCAGAGCAAAAAATGCCCGATAAGCGATGCTGTTGCCATCAATCAGAACAAGCTTTTTTTTATCCAACTAATATCTCCTCCTCTTAAGAAAAGCGCAAGCGGCTTGCCCACAATAAAAAAGCCGATATTTTCCTTAATTCTATCATGAGCAGATAGAGAAAGAAAAATAACGGCTTTTGGGTTATAAATTATTAATCCGTATACCCCATCAGCAGACGGGCATATGGTGAGTCTGAAGGGAGAACAATTACAGTCTCGCCATTGATGGTCTTTTTATAGGATTCAAGAGTGCGGTATAAGGAATAGAATCCAGGATCCTTTGAGAAGGCTTCATTATAAACTTTCGCAGCTCCTGCTTCCCCTTCCGCCCTGATAACTTCAGCATTTGCCTGGGCCTTGGCAAGCATTTCCCTGACATTTCTGTCCGTTTCTGCAATAATGATATTCTTCTGGGCATCACCCTTTGACAGATATTCCTGGGCTGTTGACTGTCGCTCGGAAATCATCCTGGTGTACACGGATTGTTCGTTTTCAGCCGGTAAATCCGTTCGTTTGATTCTTACATCTGTTACAGTGATTCCATAGTTATCATTAGAAAGCAATTCATTTACCTTAGTGGTGATTTGATCATTCAATGATCCGCGTGATGATTTTTCATCATTGATAATCTCATCATAATTCAGCTGGCCCAATTCGGAGCGGGTCACAGAGTAAATGAACTCTTCCATTCTAGCCTCTGCTCCTTCCAAAGTTCTAGCGTTTGAGATCATTTTCTTTGGGTCATCAATTTTCCATACTGCATAATTATCGATAATCATGACCTTTTTGTCCTTTGTATTGATTTCAGCTTCGGACACGTCATAAGTCATTTGGTATTTTGGGAGTGTGGAAACACTCTGGATAAATGGTATTTTGTATGTTAATCCAGGCTCGCTCTCAATCCTGACCACCTCTCCAAATTGACGGATAACCTTGTATTCCCCTTCCTTCACAATAAAAAGGTTGCTGAAAAGAATCGCGAGTGCGGCAATGACAAGCACAAGGATGATTCCAAGTTTTATATAACTTCTCCACTGAAAATTCCCGCCCCGTTCATTGATATTCACGACATTTTGATCACTCATTATCCGCACCAGCTTCCTCTTTCGGTTTGGCCTGTTCTTTCTCAAGAGGCCTGATAGGGAAATATTTCATTGTATTTCCATCGTCATTCATAATGTAAATCTCAGCACCCGGAAGGACTTGCTCAAGTGTTTCAAGCACAAGCCGCTCTCTTGTGATATCAGGATTATTCTTGTATTCTCCATACAATTTATTAAATACCGCTACATCTCCACGGGCTCTTTCCAGACGGGCTGCCTTTTCACCTTCCGCTTTGGAGATAAGGGCATCCTTCTCACCTTCTGCTTCATTCATTCTCTGGTTCTTATATTTTTCTGCTTCATTTTTTTTGGTATTGGCCGTTTCCCTCGCATCGGTTACATCCGTAAAGGCTTTTCTGACATCATCATTAGGCAGTTCAACATCCTGCAGCTTAACTGCAAGAACAGATATGCCAATATCATATTTGCCAATTAACGAGGTTAGGAGCTCTCTGACATCCGCTTCGATCTCTGCTTTCCCTGAAGTCAGCGCGTCATCTATCTTAGATCCGCCTATAATACTTCTTAAGGATGAAGAAGTGGCATCATATAGGATTTCTTCTGGATCTTCAGCATTAAAAAGATATTTTTCCGGATCAGTTATTTTCCACTGTACAACTAAATCTGCAAGAACGATATTTTCATCCCCGGTTATCATTTTTGTCTCATCAGGAAAATCCTTTATTTCACCATCTTTTTCTTCATATCCAAACTGCAGTGAAAAAGTTTCTTTTGAAAGCTTCTCCACGCTTTGGACAGGCCATGGCAATTTGAAGTGAAGTCCCGGCTCCGTAATGCCTTCCTCAACTTTCCCAAATGTTAAAATGACTGCCTGATCCGATTCATCGACCGTGTACCATGTTGTAAAGGCAACTATACTTAAAATAACAATTGCCAGAATTAGCCCTGCGATTGTATAAATTCGCTTTAAGCTGACCATTTTCTCTCCCCTTCCCTATAACTTCTCTATAGCTTTTCATACGATTTATTTACGAAAAGGTTTCATAAATATGACAAAAGTCAAAGAAAGAAGTACAAAAGCGAAAAAGGTGAAAGCGGGGTCAGCTTTCACCTTTTTCTATGGCTCCTTGGATGAAGGGGTTTAACAATTATGATTTTATCAGCGGATTGTAAAGAGGACATAAAACTGCTGTAAAAATAATGTAAAGTTAATCCTTCCACTTCATCCATTTTTTTCATTAATCATTTTAGGAAGTTCAATTATAAAGGTGGTGCCTTTGCCGACCTCACTTTTTACTGAGATGGATCCTTTATGTGCTTCAACCAGATGCTTGACGATAGCCAAACCCAGCCCTGTTCCGCCGGAATTCCTGCTTCTGGCTTTATCTACCCGATAAAAACGTTCAAAAATACGCGGAATTTCACTGGCTTCGATTCCAATCCCTGTATCCCTTATTTCTGTAAACACAGTGCTGCCGGCCTTTGTCACCGAAATATAGATAACCCCCTGATTCCGCGTATAAGAAATTGCATTTGATATGATATTTATAAATACCTGCTTAAGCCGATGAACATCTCCTTCAATATTTACCGGTTTTTCATCTCTCTGATATTCAAAGACAATGTCCTTTTCAGCTGCTTTCCCTTTCATGATGGCCATCACATCTTCGAGCACATCAGTCAGATCCAGCTGCTGAATAGAAAGACTGAATCCTTGCTTTTCAATTTTCGATAGATCCAGTAATTCCTGAATAAGAGATTGGAGACGATCACTTTCTTTCAGGATGATACTGAGGAAATCAGTAAGAGCCTGTTTGTTTTCCATTGCACCATCCAAAAGAGTTTCCGAGAAACCTTTTATGGAGGTAATAGGTGTTTTCAGTTCATGAGAAACGTTCGCTACAAAATCCTTCCTCATCTGCTCAAGTTTCTTCAGTTCTGTAATGTCATGAAAAACAAGCAAAATTCCTTTCCATTCATCATTCGTGCCAATGATCGGAACTCCATAAACCTCGAAATAACGCCTTTCGATATTGACGGGAATAATCAGCTGCTTTTTTACTTTCTGCTCGGTCATAAAAATTTCTTCGACCATTTCGGTAATGCCTTTGTGCTCAATCACTTCATAATAGAGCCTGTACAGGTATTCTGAAGGAATTACATTGAAAACCTCTTTGTATGGACGATTCATTAAATTAATATACCCTCTGCTGTCAATAAGAATCAGGCCGCTTCCCATGTTTTCAATGAGAGCGCCAAGCCGGTCCTGCTGCATCTCCTGGGACTTGACCATTTCCTGAAGATTCCTTGCCAATACATTAATAGACTTACTCAGCATACCTGTTTCATCTTCCTCGTCTTCATATGTTCTTGCCCGATAGTTTCCCTTTGTAAGTTCAATCGCAACCTTTGTAGCTGACTCAATAGGCTTTGTATATTGTGCCGTAATTCTTGATCCGAGCAAAATGATCACAAATAAGGAAAGTCCCAGGCTGATAATCAAAATCCACCAAATCTGCTGATAAGCCTTTTCGAATTCAGCCATCTTTGTGCTTAAGAAGATGTAGCCTTCCTTCTCGCCATTTATCATGACCGGCTGCCAATAATAGTGCAGGTTGAACCCGCCGGCAACTTCCCATCCTGATTCAGCTTCAGATTCCTTTTTTAAGACTTCTGATATTATTTCCTGGTGCCTGCTTTGTGTTGCCTCACTTTTGACGCTGCTGTCCAATAATATATTGCCCCGGCTATCAGCAGCTGTTACTCGCAAATCAAGAATGTCACTGAATTCATTGACTTTATCAATACTAAGGGACCCTATGCCTCCGTTTCCCTCAACATAGCTTGCCACCATTTCAGACTCTTTTTGCAGGCGCGCATCAAATGTGTTTAAATAATAGCTTTTAAAAAGCTGGCCTAAAAGAAGGCCTAATGCAATTAAAACAACTAGAATTAAAGTGAGCAATGCAAAAAGCAGGCGGGTGCGAAAGGTGTTCATTCTCCTTTAGGCTCCTCCAGTTTGTAGCCTAGCCCGCGAATGGTCTTGATATATACAGGTTTTTTAGTGTTTGCTTCAATCTTCTCTCTTAAATGGCTTATATGTACATCAACAATTCTAGTGTCACCAGCAAAATCATAGTTCCATACCGCGCTTAGGAGCTGATCCCTTGTGAGAACACGGCTCTTGTTCTTGGCAAGATATAATAGCAATTCAAATTCCTTAGGAGTTAATTCAAGAAGGTCTTCTTCAAAATAAGCTTCATAATGCTGTGGAAGTATTTTCAGGCCGCCAATCCGAAAAGAATCGCCATCTTCTGTTTTCTCCTCGGCAGCCTCAGGCACGAATTGAGTTCTTCTCAAAATAGCTTTAACTCTGGCAACCACTTCCCTTGGGCTGAAAGGCTTTGTCATGTAGTCATCCGCACCCAGTTCAAGGCCGAGAACCTTATCAAATTCATCATCCTTGGCAGTCAGCATTAAAATAGGTGTAGCAATTTTCTGCTGTCTCAGCTGCTTGCATACTTCTATTCCATCAAGCTTTGGAAGCATAAGATCAAGTACAATAAGGTCCGGCTTTTCAGAAATTGCCAGATCCTTTCCCTCCTGGCCATCCATGGCTGTGATCACTTCATAGCCCGACTGCTGCAGGTTATACTGCAGTAAAGTTACGATAGATTGTTCATCATCTACAACTAGAATTTTCTTATCCATACTATCCTCCGAGTGATTGAATTACCCCTGTGTGTAACCTCTGCTGAATCAGCACTATTTATGTGTATCAGCGAAATTTATAAAAGCAGGCATCCCTCCTGCCTCATAACCCCCTGTATGCCATACGTTTATTATAATATATTTCGAAGGTTAATAAGCAAATGAAAGAAGTTCTATTGTTATTTAAGAAAAGAAACCAATGATGTGCTGTCATCGGCAGCTTCTCAATTTCAGCATTAAAAAAGAAGAAATGAGGCTATACGATTTTTTCAAGGTTAATTATTTAAACGGAACAAAAAAAGATGTGCGTGGAATGCACATCTTTTTGCTATCAGAAATTATCCAGAGCGTTTCCATCCATAGGCTGTGGCTTGTATGGCGGGCATACAAGAAGCTGTCCGTTAATAACTGTCTGTTCGTCTTCATTTGTTCCCTGCACCTTAATTTGTACAGTATGGCTTGAGGTGTTTACTTCTGTTACCTCGAATAAAAATTGAACTGTACCATAATGGTAGACAGGTTTCGCATACTCGATCTCCTGTTTAAGAACATGGCTTCCAGGTCCCGGCAAATATTTAGATATTGCCGAGTTGATGATGCCATTCAGCATAACACTTGGTACGATTGGCTTTTTATAAGGTGTTTGTGAGGCATAATCGTGCTGGATATATAAAGGGTTTGAATCATTCGTTAAACCCAGATACAGCAATAGATCCTTGTCTTCTATTTTTTCTGTAAGCGTCAATTTTTCGCCAACAGATATTTCTTCAATGGTTCTTCCAAGTTTTCTTTTCTTTCCAAGCAGCATGTCTAAGCACCTCCAAGTAGTGTAACCGTTTACAAGAATAGCTTCAAAAATAGACTGCGGGATATTTTATATTATTCAGTCTATTTACTATATAATATCATTTTATACTATTTCCCAAAAGAGCTTCTAGTAAAAAAATTCGGAGAGTTTTCTCCGAATTTTTTTAAATATCTTGTATCTTCATAACTAATTTTCCTTATGCTAATACTTCCATTACCTTGCGAACTGAATCTGCCGACTTATCCAGTGCAGCTTTTTCTTCACTTGTTAATTCAAGTTCAATTACTTTTTCAATTCCATTCGCTCCAAGAATTGTTGGTACGCCAAGATAGATTCCTTCGTAGCCATACTCCCCTTCAAGGTATGCAATGGAAGGAAGAACGCGGCGCTGATCTTTGAGGATAGCTTCACACATTTCCACAAGGGAGGCAGCTGGAGCATAGTATGCACTTCCGTTGCCTAATAAGTTGACGATTTCTCCGCCGCCTTTCCGTGTGCGCTCAACAATAGCATCAAGACGATCTTTTGAAATTAATGTTTCTAAAGGAATGCCGCCCGCATATGAATAGCGGACTAGCGGAACCATATCATCACCATGTCCGCCAAGTACGAATCCTGTAATGTCTTTAACAGATAAGTTCAGTTCCTGTGCAACAAATGTACGGAAGCGAGCTGTATCAAGAACTCCCGATTGGCCGATTACCCGGTTTTTAGGGAAGCCTGATTCCTTGAAGACTGTATAAGACATAGCATCAACTGGATTAGTCAGCACGACAATATAGCTATTAGGAGAATGTTTTGCAACCTCCTGTGCTACACTTTTCATAATTTTTTGGTTGGTTTGCACAAGGTCATCCCGGCTCATGCCTGGCTTCCGCGCAATGCCTGCTGTAATAACGATAATGTCGGAATCCTTTGTATCTTCATAGTTTGATGTGCCAGTGATATTCGCATCGAAGCCCTGAACAGGACTTGCTTCAAGCATATCAAGAGCTTTTCCCTTTGTCGGATTCTCCATTTGCGGGATATCAATTAATACAACATCCCCAAGTTCCTTTTGAGCAAGTAAAAATGCAGTTGTTGCCCCAGTAAATCCTCCACCGATTACAGAAATCTTTTTGCGTTTCAATGACATGAGCAGTTCCTCCTTTAGGAAATGAAAGTATTAGGAATTTGCATCCCTTATGTAAGAGGCTGTTCCAAAGAACAGCCATCCCATAAACATAATCTTCATTTTTCAGAATTTCACCAGCTGCCCGGCAAAAGAAGTTTCCCCAAGAAGCACGCTAAATAGCACTGCGGAAATAGTATATTAGCCAAAAGCGCCTTTTATTAAAGGCGCTTTTGATTTTTTAATAAATAAAAAAGTATAAAATTTTGAACTTTGATAACTGTCTAGCTCCAGCGCCTAGCCCCTCGGGTCATAAGCCAAATCACTCCAGAAATCAGGATTTCCTGCGTGATTCGTCTTATGCCTGTCGGGGCTGATCAAGGCGCTTCCGCTTTTCTTACTCCATGTTTTTAATTAATTCGTCAGCGAATTCAGAGCATTTCACTTCAGTTGCTCCATCCATTAGACGAGCAAAGTCATACGTTACGACCTTAGAAGCAATAGACTTTTCCATAGATTTAACAATCATGTTAGCAGCTTCGTTCCATCCAAGATGTTCAAGCATTAATACACCTGAAAGAATAACTGAAGAAGGGTTCACCTTATCAAGGCCAGCATACTTTGGAGCTGTACCATGAGTTGCTTCGAAGATCGCATGTCCAGTTTCATAGTTGATGTTTGCTCCAGGAGCAATCCCAATGCCGCCAACCTGTGCAGCAAGAGCGTCAGAAATATAATCGCCGTTCAAGTTCATTGTTGCAACAACATCAAACTCTTTTGGACGGGTAAGGATCTGCTGAAGGAAAATATCTGCAATCGCATCTTTAACGATAATTTTTCCTGCTGCTTCTGCATCTGCCTGAGCTTTGTTTGCTGCTTCAACACCCTGCTCATCTTTAATGCGGTCATATTGAGCCCATGTGAATACCTTTTCGCCATATTCTCTTTCAGCAAGCTCATAACCCCAGTTCTTAAAGGCACCTTCAGTAAATTTCATAATATTGCCTTTATGTACAAGTGTTAAAGATTTGCGGCCTTCTTTAATTGCATACTCAATGGCAGCACGCACAAGACGGCTAGTACCTTCTTCAGAAACAGGCTTGATGCCAATGCCTGAAGTTTCCGGGAAGCGGATCTTGTTAACGCCCATTTCATCCTGAAGGAATGAAATTAGCTTCTTAACTTCATCAGAGCCTTTTGCATATTCAATACCTGCATAAATATCTTCAGTATTTTCACGGAAGATAACCATGTCAGTATCCTGCGGGCGCTTAACCGGTGAAGGAACGCCTTCAAACCAGCGAACTGGGCGCAAGCAGACAAAAAGGTCAAGCTCTTGGCGAAGTGCAACATTTAGGGAACGGATACCGCCGCCGATAGGTGTTGTTAATGGTCCTTTAATTGCAATAAGATACTCATTAATTACATCAAGTGTTTCAGATGGAAGCCACTCGCCGGTTTGGTTGAACGCTTTTTCTCCTGCTAAAACTTCTTTCCAAACAAGTTTGCGCTCACCATTATATGCTTTTTCAACAGATGCATCCAAAACTCTGGAAGCTGCTGCCCAAATATCAGGGCCTGTCCCGTCTCCCTCGATAAAAGGAACGATTGGATTGTTTGGTACGTTTAATACACCATTAGAAACTGTGATTTTTTCACCTTGCATTGTTATACCCTCCATTTTGAAAAGTGCGAGCATCAGCCTTTTTATTTATATAATTTGCGGCACGATGCTGCATCAGTCTATCAGAATCAAAGGTTAGAAGGCATATGCCTCTAACCTTTTTCCTGCTCTCTCTATTACAGCAATTTTTTGATAAAAAGTAAAATGCTGAGTAGTAATTTTAGTTGTTTAATCTGTTTTTCCAGGCTATTAAAGGCCTCTTTGCTCTACTGGCACGTATTTTTGCATTCCCGGGCCTGTATAGTCAGCACGAGGACGGATTAAACGATTATTTTCATATTGTTCGAGAATATGAGCCAGCCAGCCGGAAACGCGGCTTACAGCGAAAATCGGTGTGAACAGGTCGTGGTCGATTCCCAGGCTGTGGTACACAGATGCAGAATAGAAGTCGACATTTGGCGGAAGTTTCTTCTCTCCTGTAACGATCGCTTCAATTTGTGTGGACATTTCGTACCAGTGTGGTTCGCCTGTAAGCTCAGTCAGCTTCTTGGACATTTCCCTTAAGTGCTTGGCACGAGGATCTCCCTGGCGGTATACACGATGGCCAAATCCCATGATCTTCTCTTTCTTTTCAAGCTTTTCACGGATATATGGCTCCACATTTTCAAGAGTGCTGATTTCAGTAAGCATTTTCATGACCGCTTCATTGGCACCGCCATGTAATGGCCCTTTTAGAGCGCCAATTGCAGCTGTAACTCCGGAATAGATATCTGACAATGTGGCTACACAAACACGCGCAGTAAAAGTGGAAGCATTTAGTTCATGATCAGCATGAAGAACTAGCGCTTTATTAAATGCTTCAATTGCGATTGGTTCAGGCTCATCACCTGTAAGCATATATAGGAAGTTGGCTGCAAATCCAAGATCTGTTCTCGGAGCAATTGGTTCAAGGCCTTTTCTTACTCGTGCAAATGCCGTTACAATAGCAGGCATTTTAGCTTGAAGGCGAATTGCTTTTTTATAATTTGCTTCTTCGTCCATCTGGTCTGCTTCTTCATCATAAAGCCCTAATAAAGACACAGCAGAACGAAGGGCAGCCATTGGATGCACTTTGTCAATTGGATATGTTTTAAAATGGTTTAAAACTTCCTCTGGAAGAGAGTAACTTGCTGCAAGCTGACTCTTTAACTCATCCAATTGGGATTGTGTAGGAAGTTTTCTGTGCCATAATAGATAAATAACCTCTTCAAAGCTTGCATTTTCAGCCAAATCATCAATGTTGTAGCCTGCATAGGTTAATGTATCGTCTATGATGGAGCTGATAGACGAAGTAGTAGCTACTACCCCTTCAAGACCGCGTGTTACTGTCATACCGAATCTCTCCTTTACATAATAAAATTTCCCCATACCCATTTTTGTCTGTACATTAAACATAAGTAAGCCGAACCTGATTTTTCATTTTTCAGAAAAGCTTCCTTGTCATGTTCACTTTTTGTTTTATCTTTGTTATGAACACTTCTATAGGGCTGCAGGACAGCCATTGCAAAGCCGGCTTTATCAGCCGGTCAACAGACCAAAACCATGAAAGGTGAAACTTCCATTTAGTGAAAGGGCACTCCCCGATATACGGAAGAACTAAACTTTCTTTTGGCATGCATTTCATCGAGCGGTTGCTCGGTACTCTTTTAAAAAAAGAAAATGCTTACATTTTTTCCGGATAGAAAAAATTAAATATATTAATAACATTTTAATAGAGCTTAACTGAATATAATAGGTACCATGAAATAGGTTACGCTTACAAGTCCTATTATAAACAATTATCTGACTTTTGTGAATGAAAAGCACTTAAAATGTTAAAAAATATTATTTTTCAAAAAAAGTTAATTTACATTTATGCCCATTGGCAATAAAAAAACTGCCTTGAGCACTTTAACAGCATTTATTTAAAGAGCTCAAAGATTTTCATTGCCATATAAGCAATTCCTGCCCCTATCAGTGGACCGACTGCGACACCTTTAAAAAGGGAAACAGCAAGGATGGTGCCAAGAACAAGAGCAGTGGTAATATGAGGATCTTCAGCCAGCAGAACGATGCCGCCTTTTGCCAGGATCGCAACTGCAATTCCTGAGACAAGGGCAACCCATGCATAAGGGGATTTAAATGCACCGCCTAAATCCCGGAAGCCAATTTCACCGCTTGCTATAGGCGCCAGGACAGCAATTGTAATAATGGTTACACCCCAATTAATCCCTTTGGACTGCAGGAATGAAAAGGTTTTTGAATCGAGGCCGGCTGCTTTAAGGATAATCAAAACAAATACAGCTATGATCAATGATTGATTTTTTGCTATTACACCTATCCCCAGCAAAAGAAACAAAAAAATGAGCGATTGGGAAAACATTTGCTAATTCACCTGCCAGCTTTCTATATTATCGTAACATAATTTAATTCATTTTAATATTTTCTCAGTTCTTTGCCGGATTTTTTAAAATAGAATAAATATTACTAGAAGATATTTAATTATTTTTAGCTCCACCAAAAATGATGTATGATATGACTAATAACATTACATAAAAGCGGCAACTGCAATGACTTAGTCTGTTCTAATTAAATAAGGAGGCTATTACTTGAACCCGGCATATATCTATCGGACCGTAAGATTTTTCTTTGTCATTGGAGTAGTGATCTTAAGTCTCTATGCTTTCTTATATTTATCCAAAGTGACTTATCCTTTTATTATTGGGCTGGCCATTGCCTTTCTAATTAACCCTTTCGTCAACACAATGGAAGTTAAATGGAAAATACCAAGGGCACTTGCAGTCCTGATTGCACTGATTCTTATCTTTGCCATATTCGCGGGATTAATCACACTGCTGGTGGCGGAGATCGTATCAGGTGCGGATTATTTGGCAAAAGTAGTGCCACAGCACCTCGATACATTAATTGATTTTATTGAGCAGTTTTTTGCTGGTCAAATCATTCCTCTTTATAACCAGCTTACAAGTTTATTTAATAATCTGGGCTCAGGCCAGCAGGATACCATAATGACGAATATAGAAAATGTCGGGAAGCAATTTGGCTCCACTTTGGGAGATTTTATTCAGGCATTTTTCGAAAAAATTCCCAATATCCTTTCATGGTTTCCCAATACAGCAACTGTCCTGATCTTCTCGCTGCTGGCTACATTTTTCATCAGCAAGGATTGGCACAGACTTTCAGTCCTATTCAGCCGTATACTGCCAAGCCGTGCAAAAAAAAGCGGCAGAACTGTATTTGCTGATCTGCAAAAAGCCTTATTTGGTTTTATCAAGGCACAGGCTACCTTAGTTTCAATTACTACAGTAATCATACTTGCCGGACTTCTGATTCTCCGTGTCGATTATGCTATCACAATTGCACTTGTAACTGGTATTGTCGATATTATTCCCTATCTTGGCACAGGCCTGATTTTTGTGCCATGGATCATCTATGAGGCAATTGGCGGAGAAATGAGCAGGGCACTCGGACTTGGAATCCTTTATATCATCGTATTGGTCCAGCGCCAGATTATGGAGCCAAAAATTCTTTCATCAAGCATCGGACTTGATCCGTTAGCTACTTTAATTGCCTTATTTGTCGGGTTTAAATTGGTTGGATTTATAGGCTTGATCGCCGGACCAGTTACTCTTGTACTCATCACTACTCTTCATAAAGCAGGAGTATTCAGGGATATTTGGATGTTCATTAAAGGAAATGAAGAAGCAGAATAAGATGAAGAAGAACTTTACTATAGGCCTTGCTTTCAATCAGGCTATGCAACGGATTACCTATTTGGCACTTTGCATAACCAAAAGATGGGAAGACCCCGGGAAATACAAATGCCGCTAAAATAAACGAGCCGCTCCATTTTAAAGGAGCGGCTTTATATATATCTTTTTTCACCTGATTATCGTGATCGTTCCCTTGTTCATCCATTTTTTCAGCCCTATATACAGGATGTTTTTAAGTACTTTCCTTGCAGGAGGAAGAAACAAAATAAATCCTAATGCATCTGTAATGAATCCGGGTGTAAGAAGCAAGGTGCCTCCAATAAGGATGCAGGCCCCATCAAGAATGGCATCTCCAGGCATTTGCCCGTAGCGCAGCTGATCCTGTATTTTTCTGATTGTTTCAAGACCCTGCTTTTTAGCCAGGTAGGCACCGAGAATGCCTGTAAGCAAGATAATCGCAAGAGTAGGCCAGAGCCCAATTGTGCTGCCTGATAGAAGTAAAACACCAATTTCAGCAGCAGGAACAATTATCATCAGCAAGAGAATGTAGCGCATCAAGCCACCTCTATTTGTATAAGACTTACCTTTATTATAACAAACATTGGACCGAGAATATAACAATTTGTCTGTATGCAAAAAGGAAGAGCATGCCCTTCCTTTTAGAATTTCTTATTATAGTACGCTGGCGTGACCGTTATAAATAACGCCGCGCTGAGAATCGACTGTTACTTCCTGTCCGTCTTTTAGGAGGCTTGTAGCATTTTCAACCCCTACAATGACAGGAATGCCGATATTAAGGCCAACAACTGCTGCATGGCTTGTAAGGCCGCCTTCTTCTGTAATAAGCGCACAGCATTTTTCAATCGCAGGAACCATTTCACGGTCAGAACCGATTGTAACAAGTATAGATCCCTCCGTAACTTTTGCCAATGCTTCTTCTGCATTTCTTGCCACTACTACTTTACCAAAGGCTGATTTGCGCCCAATTCCTTGTGCCTTAGCCAGGATATCCCCTACAACATGTATTTTCATTAAATTGGTTGTGCCAGCTTCTCCAACAGGCACTCCTGCAGTAATAACAACTAAGTCACCTGATGAAACAATTCCGCTGTTCACACTTTCTTCAACTGCTATATCCAGCATGTCGTCTGTTGTGGACGCTTTTTGGCCGATTTGAGGATAAACGCCCCATGTCAAAGATAAACGGCGTGATACATGGTCATTTGAAGTAACGGCAACGATAGGAGCTTTTGGACGGTACTTGGAAATCATCCTTGCTGTATGGCCGCTCTCAGTCGGTGTAATAATCGCGTTAACATCCAGATTTAGAGCGGTATGTGCCACAGATTGCCCAATGGCATCTGTAATGTTATGCTCATTATCTTTGCTTCGATTCGATAGGATTTCTTTATGATCTAATGCAGTTTCTGCCCTTGAGGCAATGTTATGCATCGTCTGCACAGCCTCAACAGGATAAGAGCCTGCAGCAGTTTCACCGGATAGCATTATGGCATCAGTGCCATCAAAAATGGCATTTGCTACATCGCTCGCTTCAGCGCGTGTCGGGCGGGGGTTACGCTGCATGGAATCCAGCATTTGTGTTGCAGTAATAACCGGCTTACCCTGTGCATTGCACTTTTTAATTAATTTCTTTTGCACTAGCGGAACTTCTTCTGCTGGAATTTCAACACCAAGGTCTCCGCGCGCTACCATAAGACCATCGGAAATTTCAAGAATTTCGTCAATGTTATCTACACCTTCCTGGTTTTCGATCTTAGGAATGATGTTGATATAAGACGCATTGTGCTCTTCAAGCAGCTGTCTGATCTCTAAAACATCAGATGCTCTGCGGACAAATGAAGCTGCAATGAAATCGACACCCTGTTCAATACCGAAGATGACGTCCTGTGCATCTTTCTCAGTAATGCCGGGAAGATTCACAGATACTCCCGGAACATTGACGCCTTTTTTATTTTTTAGTGTTCCGCTGTTTAAAATTTTTGTGTGGATTTCACTGTTGGCTCTATCAATTTTTGTCACTTCAAGTCCAATTAGACCATCGTCTAGCAGAATTTTACTTCCTGTATGCACATCTTCAATCAGCCCAGCATATGTAACGGAAAACTTCTCTGTTGTTCCTTCAACCTCATTCATGGAGATAATGATGTTTTCCCCAGCCTTCAGTTCAATCGCACCATCCTGCATATTGTTTGTGCGGATTTCCGGCCCTTTTGTATCCAAAAGGATTGCAACTGTCTTGCCGGTCTTTTCCGAAGCCTCACGGATGTTCTGAATTCGCTGTCCATGCTCTTGGAAGTCACCATGGGAAAAATTCAAACGGGCAACATTCATGCCTGCTTCAATAAGCTGTGTTAACTTTTCAACACTTTCACTTGCAGGTCCAATAGTACAAACGATTTTCGTTTTACGCATTATAATTTACCTCCTGAATTGATGCAGCTTGATTACCAGCACATGCGGCTTTTGCCGCATGGTGCTTGGCTTATATCTGACTAATTTAAATAGACAGCTCTTTCGAAAGTTTGTATAGATCCAGGTCAAGTGTATGCTCTCTATCCAATATTTCTATTATATCATGGTCAACAAGGTTATTATTTTGAATTCCTACTGCACGTCCGCCTTTGTCTTCAAGAAGAAGTTCTACTGCATGTGCTCCAAGGCGGCTTGCCAGAACCCGGTCGAATGCAGTTGGAGATCCGCCCCGCTGCATATGCCCAAGTACGGACACCCTCGTATCAAAGTTTGTTGTTTCCTCGATCTGCTTGGCAAATTCCATTCCGCTGCAGACTCCTTCTGCCACTACAATGATACTGTGCTTTTTGCCGCGTCCATGTCCCTTTTTAAGTCTCTCTGCAATTTCGTCCATGCTATAGTTTGCTTCAGGGATGAGGATTGTTTCCGCACCGCCGGCTAATCCTGCACATAAAGCGATGTCCCCAGCGTCTCTCCCCATAACTTCAATGATAAAAGTTCTTTCATGGGAAGTAGCTGTGTCACGGATTTTGTCAATTGCGTCAATAACCGTATTTAAAGCCGTGTCAAAGCCGATGGTATATTGTGTTCCCGGAATGTCGTTATCGATAGTGCCAGGCACACCTACACAAGGAAAGCCCTGCTCCGTTAAAGCTTTTGCTCCACGGTATGAACCGTCGCCGCCGATTACTACTAGACCTTCAATGCCGTGCTTTTTCATCTGTTCAATGCCCTTTTGCTGGCCTTCTTTTGTTTTGAACTCTTCGCTTCTTGCCGAATGCAATACTGTTCCACCGCGATGGATGATATCGCCAACCGAACCAAGGTCAAGCTTCTTAATATTCCCTGACATTAAGCCTGAATACCCTCCGTAAACACCATACACTTCAATATTATGATAGATGGCTTTACGGACAACTGCGCGTACAGCCGCATTCATGCCAGGAGAATCACCGCCGCTTGTTAATACTCCTATTTTCTTCACAATAATCACCCCGAATTAATTTATATAAACATAAGAAAGCGTGTTGTCAGCTGCGCTGATATTTAAGAGCCTATAAGCCTTGTACTTACCTATCAAAAAATCTGTATGCATTATAGGCCCATTATGTAAAGCAGAGCGTAGTCTGCTTATCTTATTGTTGTACAAAACGCTATTGAATATTTCTAAAATACCATGAAGAAGGGAGCATCTCAACTTAATCAGGCAAATTCAAGGAAATACAGAATTGTCGGGATACTGAAAGCGTTTTATACAAGAAAAGCGGAAGCGCCTTGCCCACCCCCGACAAGCACAAGACAAGCCTCACGGAAAGGCGTTCTTTGCCTTTTTGGGAGGCTTGCCCGAAATGTGGAGGCGACTGCTCAGGGACGACAAGCATAAGACGAGCCCTGCAAGAAGGTGTTCTTTCCTTCTTGAAGGGATTGGCTTATGTCTCGAGTCCCTAAGAGCCGCAACAAGACAAGCTTGTGAACTCGAGGGGGTAGGCGCTGGAGCTAGACAGTTATCTAACATAAGAATTTGTATAATTTCTTTTTGAAAAACCTGCATTTTTTTACTTTGAGAGTAATATTTATATGAGTCACCCGCTGACGAAGATGGACTTCCATTCGACACCAGCATGCAGCGGATCATGCAAAAAATAAAAGCGTGCCCGAAAGCACGCTTTTATTTTACCCCAATAAATTCCTTTAAAAACGAATATTCACCAATGGATTTGAACTTGTTGTACCGGTGATCGATCAGCTGTTCTTCAGAAAGAACCATTAAATTCTTCAATGATTGAGAAAGGACCTCTCCGATTTCCGCTGCCTGGACCTTAACATCTTTATGGGCTCCGCCCTTTACCTCTTCGATAATCTCGTCAACTACACCTAATTCTTTTAAATCCGGAGCAGTAATTCTCATTGATTCTGCAGCCTTTTTAGCCTGCGTGGCATCTTTCCAGAGAATGGCAGCAGCTCCTTCTGGAGAAATAACCGAATAAGTGGAGTTTTCGAGCATATGAATGTGGTTTCCTACACCGAGAGCCAGCGCTCCGCCGCTTCCGCCTTCACCGATGACGATACAAATAACAGGCACCCTAAGGCTGGCCATTTCAAACAGGTTTTTGGCAATTGCCTCACTCTGTCCTCGTTCCTCTGCGGCTTTTCCAGGGTAGGCTCCCTTAGTATCAATGAAACAAATAATCGGCCTCCGGAATTTATCGGCCTGCTTCATAAGCCTTAATGCCTTGCGGTAACCCTCGGGATGCGGCATTCCAAAATTTCTGCGGATATTCTCTTTTGTGTCTTTTCCGCGCTGATGGCCGATAACGGTAACCGGTAGGCCTCTAAACTTTGCAATGCCTCCAACAATTGCCTCGTCATCCCCGAAAGCACGATCTCCATGACACTCGAAAAAATCCTCAAAAAGATTGGAGATGTAATCCAGCGTGGTTGGCCTTGCCGGATGCCTTGCAATTTGCACACGATCCCACGGTTTCATATTTTCATATATATCAGTTTCTAATTTTCCCAAGCGTGCTTCCAGCTTCTCTATCTCAGACGATAGATCTACATCGGCTGTTTTTGTAAACTCTTTTAATTCCGCAATCTTTTTTTTCAGTTCGACAACCGGACGTTCAAATTCTAGTTCTCCTGCCATTGAAAGTCACCTCCTGGTTGATGTATAGATAAAATGGCTGATATCTTTTCCTTTAGCTCGGTCCTTGGTATAACCGCATCCAATTGACCGTGTTTCAATAGGAATTCTGCAGTCTGGAAGTCTTCCGGCAATTCTTCCCGGATTGTTTGTTCTATGATCCTTCGTCCCGCAAAACCGATCAAAGCACCAGGCTCCGCCAGATTGTAATCTCCCAGTGAAGCAAAGCTTGCAGACACACCGCCTGTTGTCGGATGAGTCATGATGGAGATGATCAGTCCTCCATTATCACTGAATCTTTTTAAGGCTACACTTGTCTTGGCCATTTGCATCAGACTCAAGACGCCTTCCTGCATTCTCGCACCGCCTGAAGCGGTAAATATAATAAAAGGAATTCCCAATTCATCAGCTTTTTCAATGGCACGGGTGATCTTTTCTCCGACTACTGAGCCCATGCTTCCCATTCTGAATGTGGAATCCATAACGGCCACTGCAATTTTTTGGCCATTTACAGTGCCAGTCCCAGTAACTACCGCTTCATTAATCTTGGTTTTTTCCCGATCCTTTTCAAGCTTTTCAATATAATCCGGGAAATTCAAAGGATTTTCAGAAATCATGTTTGCATTAATTTCTTCAAAGCTGTCGGCATCCAAAAAGCTTGCCAAACGCTCTTTAGAATTCATCGTGTGATGATATTGACAGTGGAAACACACCTTAAGGTTCTTAACCAGTTCTTTGGTATACATGATTTTCTTGCAGTTTGGACACTTTGTCATGATTCCTTCCGGCACATCCTGCTTTGCCGTTTCCGATGGAATGGTTGCATATTTCTTCTTCTTCGTCTTAGTAAAAATATCTTTAAGCAAGATGAAACCTCCCTGATTATCGCTGAATCATTTTCCATTTATTCCAACAGTGGTCAGACCACCGATTAAAAAATGAATGCCTAACTCTCCTAGGCTTCATTTATGCTTGTCTGATTATTTAAATATAGAGGATATCCGTTTTAAAATCTGCAAAAAAATGTCGTTATCCTTTCGACAAATTTCTCAGATTTCGATATACACGAATTACTTCGGATTCGTTTCTGGAAATTAATGTTTCAATAAGCTCTGCATATTGTTCCTTAGTTACCATCATTCTCTCTAAATCCAAAGAATTATAATAATCTTTGAGGATTATCCATATACGGAGGAAAAGATGATTATCCGCAAGTGTGACGATTTTCAGAAAAAAGTCATCATCTGTGTAATCTGCTTCAAGAGCCCATTTTTTGAACCTTAGAAGCTGATCTTCTTCAGCTTTTTGAATGATCAGCCATAAACAGTCCAGTTCAATCAGGAACTTAGTCTCTTTAACGTCCCTTATGGATTTTTTATCCTGAAGAATAAACGTGCTAAGAAGCTGTACGAGCTGGTGACCTCTAAAATCTCTCATAAAGGTCCCCTCGCCTCTCCTTGTCTCTATTAAGCCAAGAAGTTCAAGGGCTCTTAATGCTTCCCGAACGGAAGAGCGCCCGACACCCAGGCGCTCTGACAGCTCTCTTTCGGAAGGCAATCGATCTCCAGGCTTAAGGCCGTCATGTTCAATCATGGACCTAAGCTGTTTTACAATGCCGATATAAACCTTCGTGTTATTTTGAGGTGAATTCACGTATGGAATCACTCACCTTTTCCAATAACAGCAAGTTGTTTTGTTTTTTCCTTCACTTCTTCCGGATCTACCTTAATGCGGGCAACCCCGGTTTCCATAGCTGCTTTTGCTACAGCAGCCGCAACTGCCGGTGCAACACGCGGATCGAACGGCCCTGGGATGACATAATCTGCATTAAGCTCATCTTCATGAACCAAATTGGCAATGGCTTCTACAGCAGCCACTTTCATTTTCTCGTTGATATGAGTTGCACGGACATCCAGTGCTCCCCGGAAGATTCCAGGGAAAGCCAGCACATTATTCACCTGGTTTGGAAAGTCAGATCTTCCTGTACCAACTACCATCGCTCCTGCTGCTTTGGCTTCTTCAGGCATAATTTCAGGCGTTGGGTTGGCCATTGCGAAAATAATCGGATCCTGATTCATAGTACCAATCATCTCTGCCGTTAACGCTCCAGCAGCAGATACTCCGATGAATACATCTGCCCCATTAATAACATCAGCAAGGCTTCCTTTCGCATTCTCCCTATTTGTATATTTGGCTACTTCATTCTTTATTTCATTCATTCCCTGAGGGCGGCCTTCATAAATGGCACCCTTTGTGTCACACATTATAATATCGCGGACACCATAGCTGTATAGAAGTTTAATGATGGCAATTCCAGCCGCACCAGCACCATTTGCCACAACCTTGATTTCATTCATTTTCTTCCCGGAAAGCTTTAAGGCATTCACAAGACCTGCAACGGTAACAATGGCAGTGCCATGCTGGTCATCATGGAAAACAGGAATATTCGTTTCCTTCTTTAATCGTTCCTCTACATAAAAACAATTTGGAGCAGCAATATCTTCAAGGTTTACGCCTCCAAATGTAGGTTCAAGAAGTTTAACAGTTTCAACGATTTTATCGACATCCGTTGTATTGAGGCAAATTGGAAATGCATCCACTCCTGCAAAACTTTTGAATAGCACAGCTTTACCTTCCATTACAGGAAGAGCAGCCTCTGGCCCGATATTCCCTAATCCGAGTACTGCCGTACCATCGGAAACAACTGCGACCATATTTCCTTTCATCGTATACTCATAGACAGTTTCCGGCTTATCATAAATCTCCTTGCAGGGCTCTGCAACCCCAGGAGAGTAGGCTAAGCTTAAGTCTTTGGCATTGCGTACCTGAACCTTAGATTTAGATTCTAATTTTCCTTTATTAGCTCTATGCATATGCAGGGCTTCTTCGCGTAAGGACAAAATTTTCACTCCTCATATTCCGGATAAGATTTATATATAAACATAGATCGACGAACAAATACTGGAAATGCCGCTGCCCTTCTGCTTGACGCCAGAAGACACAGGCTTATCTTTCTCTCAGTGGTCTGACCAGTTTATTTTTCTTCTTACAAATATACCACAATTGTTATTGTTGTAAAGGGTCATTACTTTAAAATGACGTTATGCTTCCCAAGCACTTTCATAAGCAGATTAAGGAAATCCTCAGATGGCGAGATCAAATCCTCTTCACCCAGGCGAATGGTCTTTCGGGAGCTTTCGTAATACAAAACTACCTGAATTCGGCCTTCATTTTTCTTAAATAATTCTTTGAGCAAGCGAAGGTTTTCCGATGTTTCCCTATCCTCAGTAATCCTTAAATATAAAACGGGATCTTTGTTTTGCATTTTTTCAATTGCTTCCTTCACATCATCAAGATGCTGTACAACCAGCTGTTTTTTTCCATCCCGTTCCTCTACCTTTCCTTCCGCTAAGACGATGTTTCCCTGGGAGCAGAGCACAGAAAAACGATTAAACACCTTTGGAAAAACAACTGCTTCCATATCACCCGTCTGATCGCTCAAAGAGAGAAACGCCATAGGCTCTCCTTTTTTAGTGCGGATCTTTTTCACTTCTGATAAATAAGCAACTGCTTTTGCCTTATTCTCAGTTCTTTCATGCTCAAGCAGCGGATAGGCATCCAGCATGGGCAGATATGATTCGTAAATCGAAACGGGGTGATCTGATAAATACAGGCCCAGCACTTCTTTTTCGAATCTCAGCTTGTCCTCGGGACGAATCGGATCTACTTCGGTGTATTTAGGCTTAGGAAAAAAATCATCATCTTCAAAGAAATCAGCTTGATCGTCTTCCGGCATAACAAGCTGTGCATGTTCTAAGGCTACATCCAGACTGGCAAGAATAACAGCTCTATCTTCCCCAAATTCATCAAAGCTGCCTGAATGAACAAGCGATTCGAGGATCTTGCGATTAACAGCTTTCGTTGAAACCCTTATGCAAAAATCAAACAGATCTTCAAAGCGCTTAGTGTTTCTCGCCTGAAAAACATCCCTTAAAGCTGCTGCTCCTACGCCTTTTATGGCTGCAAGGCTATACCTTATAGAACCTTTCTCTACCAGAAATGAAAAGCCGCTTTTATTAATGGAAGGCGAAAGAATGGACAAGCCCTTTTGCCTAAGTTCTCTGATATAATGGGCAATCCTGCTTTCATTTCCTATAGCGGATGTCAGCAGGGAAGCCATGAAGTGAAGGGGATAATGAGTTTTTAAATAAGCCAGCTGATAAGCTATGAAACTGTATGCAACCGCATGGCTTCTGTTGAATCCATAGTTTGCAAAACGGACTATTAAATCATAAATGTCATGAGCGGTTTGTTCATTGCTGCCGTTTTTCACTGCTCCTTCAACAAAATGGACCCTCTCACGGTCAAGCACTTCTTTTTGCTTCTTACTGACCGCTCTCCGAAGCAAATCAGCTTCACCCAGTGAAAAACCTGCCATTTTTGCAGCAATTTGCATAATTTGTTCCTGATACACAATGACACCATACGTATTTTCAAGAATAGGCTTCAAATCAGGATGAGGGTATGTTATTGGCATCCTCCCATGCTTCCTGTCAATAAACAGCGGGATGTTTTCCATTGGGCCGGGACGGTAAAGCGCATTGACAGCTACGATATCTTCAAAGTGCGTCGGCTGAAGCCTTGTCAGCACACTTCTCATTCCCTCAGATTCAAGCTGGAAAATGCCTGTAGTATCTCCCCTTCCCAGAAGGCTGTAAACTGCCTCATCATCTAGGGGAATGTTTTTAATATCAATCTTTGTACCTGTTTTTCTCTGAATAGAGTTTAAGATATTCTCGATTAATGTCAGGTTCCTTAACCCAAGAAAATCCATTTTTAATAAGCCGACATCTTCGAGATGCTCCATCGAATATTGGGTCAAATAAACATTTTCATGTCCCTTTTGAATAGGGATGGCCTCAACCAGCGGATGCTCGCTGATTACAACGCCGGCAGCATGGGTGGATGTATGCCTTGGCAGCCCTTCCAGTTTGACAGCTGTTTCAAATAGCCTGCGGTTTAAATCGGATTCCTGTGCGAATCTTCTTAGAGCGTCTGATTCTTTGTAAGCCTCTTTGAGGCTGATGCCCAATTTGGAAGGTACTTTTCTTGAAAGCATGTCCAGCTCTTTCGGATTGAGCCCAAATGCCCTGCCTACATCCCGAAGCGCCGCCTTGGCTGCCAGTGTTCCAAACGTAAGGATTTGAGCAACATGCTGCTCTCCATATTTCCGGGACACATATTGGATCACCTCATCCCTTCTGTGATCAGGGAAATCGATATCAATATCAGGCATGGAAATTCTCTCTGGATTAAGGAATCGCTCAAATAAGAGCTGATGCTCAATAGGATCCACATCCGTAATATATAAGACGTAAGCGACCATTGAACCGGCGGCAGAGCCCCGTCCCGGACCGGTCAAAATTTCATTTTCCCTCGAAAACCTCATAAAATCCCATACAATTAAAAAATAATCGCTGAATTTCATATCCTTTATTATTCTTAATTCATACGCCAAACGCTTCCTTTGCTCATCACCAGCATCCGGATATCTGTCAGCAAACCCCTGCCAGCAGATTTCTGCTAATAGCTCATTGGCACTCATGCCTCTTTCTGCAGGATATTTAGGCAGGTTCTGTTTATGAAGCTCAAGCATTACATTGCACTGCTCTGCAATCTTAATCGTATTCTCCAAAGCATCGGGATAACCCGACAGCAGCTCCGCCATCTCCCCGGATGACTTTAAATAATATTCATCGCTTTTCAGCCGCTCTCTCTCACCATCCTGCAGCTTTTCTCCATTTTTTATGGCCAGAAGGCACTCATGGGCAACAGAATCTTCTTTCTTTATGTAACAGACACTATTTGAAGCCGCCAGGCCAATCCCGGTTTCCTGAGAGAGCTGAACTAGGACGTCATGGATTTTTTTCTCGTCACGCAAACCATGATCCTGTAAAGCGAAAAAGAATGAATTCGGCTCAAAAAGGCTTCTGAAAAGCTCAGCTGTTCTTTTAGCCTGGCCGTATTCACCGGCCTCCAGATATTTTTCGATCTCCCCATCAAGGCCTGGAGTTAAAGCAAACAATCCTCCTGCATAGTGCCTAAGCCATTTAACAGGAATGCCCTCAGGCGATTTTGTCTGGACTGTGCTTGTAATTTTTAATAGATTCTGAAATCCCTGCTGGCTTTTAGCCAAGAGGACCATTGGATAAGCTTCGCCTTCAGCTATCTCGCTTAATACATCCACGGTGAGGCCGAGGATCGGCTTAATGGACTGCTTAAGACATTCTTTATAAAAGGCGACAGCCCCATACATGACATTCCGGTCCGTTAATGCCAGGGCAGGGAACCTGTTTTCCCTGGAGATTGATACAAGCTGCTCTATTCTTGCTGTACTAGACAGCAGGCTATAGGCGCTGTAAACATGAAGGTGAATAAATGACACGTTTCTCACACCCTTAATTTCTCTGCTATTTTCATCGCAGTCAAACTGGCAGTAAGCCCATATTAGACTGCGGTGAAAGATTAATAATAGACGAGAAAATAATTTCGTAAAAAGATCAGATGGCAAGCAACTGCCCGTATAAGCCCGATTGGTTCAACTAGTGGCATCGGGAAAAAGGCTCCCTGATGATCACAGCTTCACTTTATTATAGAACGCCCGTTTCCAAAAAGAAAATATGTTCTCTTTTTAATACGGCGCCTAAGAACATATTTTTCTAAGTTTGTCCATATGATGAAGTATCAAGATAATTCTGGCAGGACCATTTCTGCAGCGAGGATGGATGATATGAATACCCAGCCCTTTTTCTCCACTTTAATTGAGAGTTATTTCATTGCGTTCGGTGTTTTGATTGGAGGTTCAATCATTGGCGGCATGGCTGCTTTTTTGACTGGAAAACCCCCTTTAAATCAAATTTTCCAGATTTCCAATATGATTCGCATTTGGGCCATCATTGCAGCGATAGGAGGAACCTTTGATACAGTTTACAGCTTTGAAAGAGGCGTCATGGACGGACAGACAAAGGATATATTTAAACAATTCATGCTGATTCTTTCTGCTCTCGGAGGGGCCCAGACCGGCGCCATGCTTATCAACTGGCTGACTCAGGAGAACATTTCGGCATGAGGATTCCGCCGTACTACCGATTGCCATCCTGGCAGCGTTTTTTTTCAGGAATGGCCATTGGGGGCATCATCAGCTGGTTTATTTTTTTATTTATTTTTGGACAGTGGCAGGAGAAATACAGTAAGGAAATAAAGCTTCAAAAGGATGCTATTTATGAATTGGAAAAAGATAAGGAAATCTGGCAGGAAGAATTCAAAAAGCTAAATAAAGAAAATCAGAAAAAACTGACTGTCCAGGATATATCCATTAAAATTGTCAATAGCGAAAAATATAAACTGGATTCCTTCAGTGTTTTTCAGCTGGAAGATGAAATAAAAGAGGATATTAGCATGATGATCGCCAAAGACATCGATACCGTTTATAAAAACAGCGAGATGATCAAGAAAATAATAGAGAATAAAACACATCGTGTAAATGAAAAAAGATACCGGGTTGAAGTTAAAGAACTGGTCATTTATACAACTGTCTCAATTGAATTGAATATTATGCTGGATTAATGCCCGGCTTTCGGCCGGGCATTATATTTCAGTTATCCTTGCAGACAGCTTCCAGATCTCTTACAACTGATTCCATCTCTTCCCATGAATAAATGGAAGCCCCGGCAGCAAGAGGGTGTCCCCCGCCTTTATACTTTCTTGCAATTTCATTAATAATTGGACCCTTCGAACGGAACCGCACGCGGATTTGATCGCTTTCCTCGATAAAGAAAACCCATGCTTTTATTCCTTTCACATCGCCTAGAGTGCTTACAAGAAGGGAAGCTTTAGAAGGTACTGCCTGAAATTCTTCGAGCAGCTCTTTTTTCAGGATCATTACAGCTGCCCCGCTGGCTCTCAGTTCAAAGTTCTGCAGCACATAGCCCTTAAGTTTTACAATATTTGCGTCCAGCTCATACATTTTATCAAACAGTTCCGGCCTAGAAAAATTATAGTGAATCAATTCACCTGCATATGCAAACGTCTTTTCTGTCGTGCTTGGATAAATGAAACGGCCGGTGTCCCCAACTATACCGGCAAATAACAATCTTGCAGCTTCATCCGACATTTTTAAGCCCTGTTCTTTGCCTGAAAGATAAAATTCATAAATCATTTCACTGGTTGAACTTGCATCAGTATCAACCCACATCATATCTCCATATGGATCCATATTAGGGTGATGATCAATTTTAATCAGCTTATCGCCCATACCATATCGGCCATCACATATGCGCTCCGCATTAGCCGTGTCACAGACAATGACCAGTGCCCCATTATATGTATCATCAGGTATTTCATCGAGCCTGCTCATATAATGAAGTGTTTCTTCTTCCTTGCCTACAGCGAAAATAGCTTTTTCCGGGAATGAAGCCTTCAGGACTTCAGCCAGCCCTCCCTGTGAACCATAAGCATCTGGATCAGGACGGACATGCCTATGAATAATGATTGTTTCATATTTTTTGATTTCATCAAGTATCTTTTGTTTCATGGCGCGCTCCTTTTATTCTGAATACTACTTTATTTTTATCATATCAATGCGAAAAGAAAAAGAAAACACAGCACGCTTATGGCATTTTTTCAATAATGAAGGTAGAATAAAGTGAAACTTCAATCAGTGGAGTGTTTTTTCCCCGCTGATTGTTAGTTGAGGCCCACAGGATGTGGGTCACAAAGACGTTGCCACAGGACGTGGCGTTTTTAGTCTTTGTTCTTCTAATCGGGCCTTTACGGGCAGTTTGACTCCCACTCCCACATATCCTTTTCTTCTTCCTAGCTATGGATAGGGAGTCTTACTGCCCTTTAGACTGCGATAATAAGAGATTGTCGAAACTTGGAGGTTATGATATGCCTATCTTTGTTATCCTGATTATTTTCTCTTTTTCTTTCTATATTTTCTACAAAGTGAAATTCTTCAGATGCAAACAGCCTGCTGAAAGACAATGGATATCAGCCAAGTCCAGAATTGCGCTCGGTTCATTTGTCGCCATATTTGGTTTTAATCAGCTGTTTTTATACGACACAACAACAGCTCTCATTGTGGGAATTATGTTTATCCTTGTTGGGGGATTAAGCATTTGGGGCGGCATAAAAGCATATAAGTTTTACCTGCCTCACGCTGCAAAAGAAGCTGAAGAAGCAAGGGAGAATTAAAGATAAAAGGAAAAGCTCCAGCGCCTCCCCCCCCCCCGACACCTCGAGGGGGGAGGCGCTGGAGCTAGACAATTGTCGACGTTCAAACTTTCTTACTTTAACAAAAAAGCCGTTCCATGAGAGCGGCTTTTTCTTATTACTCTATTAATGTCTGTCAATAAGCTGGCACATCATCATGGCCTTGCCTACAAGGACTCCTTCGTTAAAAACTTCAACATCCACTTTCCCGAACTTCCGCCCTACTTCCAATACTTTTGGATAGATTTCAAGCATACTGTCAATCTGTACAGGCTTGATGAAGTAGACAGTCATATTTTCAACTACAAGATCTCCTTTTTTATAGCTCCTTAGCACCCTGTTGGCAGCTTCCGAGACAATGGTTGTGAAGACTCCATAGGAAATCGTTCCAAGGTGATTGGTCATCTGCGGGGTAACTTCGCAGCGATAAACGTCGTCCCCTTTAGTTTTGCCTCTCGTCATAACCAGCTGGTTGGTAACAATATCGTCAATTGTTTCACCGACCTGCGGCTGCCTCTGGATCATCTGCAGAGCCTTCAGTACATCCTGGCGGCTTATAATCCCCTCGAGTTTATTCGCCTCATCGACCACAGGAAGCAGCTCGATACCTTCCCATACCATCATATGGGAGGAAGAAGCAACACTCGTTTTTCCGCCAACTGTCATAGGGTTTTTGGTCATGATTTTTTCAATAAGCGTTTCCTTGTCATGTCCCATAATATCCTTGGAGGTGACAACCCCCTGAACCTTCAGATTGTTGTCGACAACCGGGAAACGGCTGTGGCCGGTTTCACGATTATACGTTAGCCAATCCGCAATTGTATCGGTTGTTTTCAGAAAAATCGCCTCTTGCAGAGGGGTCAGGATATCCTCGACAAGCACAATCTCTTTTTTGATCAGCTGATCATAAATTGCACGATTGATCATTGTTGCCACCGTAAAGGTGTCATAGCTGCTTGAGATCACCGGAAGCTGCAGGTCGTCAGCAAGCTTCTTGACATGATCCTCTGTATCAAAGCCCCCAGTAATTAACACTGCAGCCCCAGCCTTCAGTGCCAATTCGTGTGCCTGGGTCCTGTTTCCGACAATTAGCAGGTTTCCGGCATCAGTGTATCTCATCATCGCTTCAAGCTTCATTGCACCAATAACAAACTTGTTCAGCGTTTTATGCAGACCCGCTCTTCCCCCTAGCACCTGGCCGTCAACGATATTAACAACTTCTGCAAAAGTAAGCTTCTCAATATTTTCTTTCTTTTTCCGCTCGATTCTTATTGTTCCAACCCGTTCTATTGTACTGACATACCCTTTATTTTCAGCGTCCTTAATCGCTCTATATGCAGTCCCTTCACTCACAGCGAGCGCCTTGGCGATCTGTCTGACCGATATTTTTTCCCCGATTGGCAGTTCATCAATGTATTGTAATATTTGTTCATGCTTAGTAGCCAAGACCTTCACCCTCTACAAATTATTCCTTAATTCTCATTATAAGGGTAAAGAGGGCTTGATACAATTGGCTTCGGCAATCTTAGATTATCTGCCGAACGAGCGAATCTGTTTCCTGTCTGCCATTCGGCGTGGCTGCTTCCCCGCAGGAGCCGCTTTTTTCGGTGCATACAGCAATGCAGTCAGATTTCCGGCAATGACAAAAAGGGCAAGAGCCAGCCAGCTAATGGCAAAAATCCCTTCAGTCCCTCCATTAAACACACCCATTCTTGGAGCTGCATAATAAAGCATCAAGCCGCACAGCAGCAAACACAGCAAATATCGGTTTTTATTCACTTTAGCTTCCTCCTTTATGGCATCCTCACTAAAATGTATGCGGACAGGCTGATAAAATGAGTTGTTTTTAGTCATTCAAAAAAAAACAAACGCGGCCTCCATATCAGAAGCTGCGCTTACATTTTATAATTCGATTGATTCTCCTACTTCCAGCACCTGCCCAACTCCATTTTCCAGCATGCTGATGAATTTATGAGGATCCTGCCTGATTGGCGGGAATGTGTTGAAGTGAATCGGAACAACCTTTTTGGCGCCAAGGAGTTCTGCTGCATATGCTGCATCATCCGGCCCCATAGTAAAATTATCTCCAATCGGCAAAAATGCCAAATCAATTGGATGACGGCCGCCAATTAACTTCATGTCAGAGAATAGCCCTGTATCCCCTGCATGATAAATAGTTTTTCCTTCTAAAGTGATGAGCACGCCGGCAGGCATTCCCAAGTAGATGATTTCCTTATTTTCTGTCTCAAGACCTGTTCCATGAAATGCAGGTGTCAGCTTCACTCTTCCGAAGTCGAAATCAAATCCGCCGCCGATCGACATTCCATGCGCATTGACTCCCTGCCAGCCCAGATAGGTGGCAAGCTCAAAGTTGGCAATGACAAGAGAGTCATTGCGCTTTGCCAGTTCAATCGTGTCCCCAAGATGGTCACCATGTCCATGCGTGACAATGATGACGTCAGGCTTCTGGTCCTCAGCTTTTAAATCTGTTAAATCATTCCCGGTAATAAAAGGGTCTATTAAGATTGTCTTTCCCTGTGATTCGATTTTCACTACAGCATGGCCATGAAATGATACTTTCAATTTTAAGCTCCTTTCAAATATAAGTTATATTAGTTACTTCAACGAAAAAACAAGTTATTCCTGCTTCCTTTTTAATATATACCCGAATTGGCAATCTTTAAAAAGTTTACTTTTTCAAAGAATGAATGTATATTTTCTGAAGTTAGATAGCTGTCTAGCTCCAGCGCCTACCCCCTCGAGGTCACAAGCCAATCCTCCCAAAAAGGCAAAGAACGCCTTTCCGGGAGGCTCGACTTGTGCTTGTCGGGGGTGGACAAGGCGCTTGCGCTTTTCTTATTTAGTTGCTACTCTCAAAGTATCAGTACATAAGGAGGTTCATTATGAATAACAGATTGCAGAAACTATCACAATGGATGAAGGAAAATGATATCCAAGTCAGCTTTGTAACATCACCGGATAATGTTTTTTATTTAAGCGGCTTTCTAAGCGACCCTCATGAACGCTTGCTTGGACTGGCTGTTTTCCAGGAAGAAGAGCCTTTCCTCGTATGCCCGGCCATGGAAAAGGAAGATGCCAAAAATGCCGGCTGGAGCCATGAAATTATTGGCTATAGCGATATTCAGAACCCTTGGGAATTTATCCATACATCCATACATAAAAGAATTGGAAAAGTAAATAAAGCAGCAATTGAAAAAGAACATATGAATGTGGAGCGGTATGAAGCGATCTCCAGCCTGTTCAGCGGGGCTTCATTCGCTTCGGCAGAAGAAAAGCTTCGTCAGCTTCGTATGGTTAAAGATGCAAAAGAATTGGAAATCATTCGCGAAGCATGTGCGCTGGCCGATTTTGCCATTGAAACAGGCTGTGCCGAGATCCAGGAAGGAAAAACTGAGCTGGATGTTCTAGCTGCTGTAGAATTTGCGTTAAAGAAAAAGGGCGTTAACGAAATGTCTTTTTCTACCATGGTCCTGACGGGGGCTAACGGAGCTTCACCGCATGGCACACCAGGAATGACGAAGATTCAAAAAGGGGATTTAGTGTTATTTGACCTGGGAGTTGTCTGGAATGGCTACTGCTCAGACATTACAAGAACTGTAGCTTACGGCGATATCGATGAAAAACAAAAAGAAATATATGATACGGTCTTAAAAGCTCAGCTTGCAGCTGTTGAAGCGAGCAAGCCGGGAGTCACTTGCGCAGATATTGACCTGACAGCAAGAAACCTGATTGCAGAAGCCGGCTACGGCGATTATTTCCCGCATCGATTGGGCCATGGACTTGGTGTTAACGTCCATGAATATCCTTCTTTAACAGAAACAAACTCACTTTTGCTTGAAGAAGGAATGGTCTTCACCATTGAACCGGGAATCTATGTCCCAGGCGTTGCCGGAGTGCGGATTGAAGATGACCTTGCTGTAACAGCAGACGGCGTTGAAATTTTAACCAAGTTCCCGAAAGAACTTCAGATTATTAAATAGAGATGTGAAAAATTCCACAGAAAATCCGGAGCTATCCAGCCCCGGATTTTTTATCGCTGTTCCAATTGTGTCTTTGTATCTGAATAATCAAGGTTATGTGCCTCAGCTACCGCCTTGTATGTCACATAGCCATTTAATGTATTAATGCCCTTTAATAAAGCCTCATTATCCAGACATGCCTGCTTGTAGCCTTTATTCGCAATTTGAACTGCATAAGGCACCGTCACGTTGGTCAGTGCAAGAGTAGATGTTCGGGGAACTGCTCCCGGCATATTAGCTACCGCATAATGAACTACGCCATGTTTTTCATATGTGGGATTGTCATGTGTAGTAATTCGATCAGTTGTTTCAAAAATCCCTCCCTGATCGATTGCTATGTCCACAATAACAGAACCTGGGTTCATCGTTTTAATCATTTCCTCCGAGACAAGCTTAGGTGCTTTTGCACCCGGAATCAGTACAGCTCCAATCACAAGGTCTGAATCCTTAACAGCTTCAGCGATATTGTAAGGATTTGAGATTAATGTTGTTACTTCTTTCCCAAAGATATCATCAAGCTGCCTAAGGCGATCTGGATTCAAATCGATCATAGTCACCTTTGCCCCAAGGCCAATTGCCATTTTGGCCGCATTGGTTCCAGCAACCCCGCCGCCGATAATCGTAACTTTTCCCCTCTGTACACCAGGGACCCCCGATAGCAGGATTCCTTTCCCTCCATGTATCTTTTCCAGGAATTGGGCTCCTACCTGAGCTGCCATTCTCCCGGCTACTTCACTCATTGGAGTCAATAACGGCAAAGTACGGTTGGAAAGCTGGACTGTTTCATAAGCGATGCCCGCTACTTTCTTATTAATTAAAGCACTAGTCAATTCAGGTTCAGCAGCCAAATGGAGATATGTAAAGAGAATTAACCCTTCCCGAAAATAAGCATATTCGCTCGGGACCGGCTCCTTCACCTTCATGACCATATCCATTGACCATGCCTCTTCTGCTGTTTGAACAATATGTGCACCAGCACTCATATAGTCGTTATCCGAAAAACCGGAACCTGTCCCGGCACCCGCTTCAATATAGACTTCATGTCCAAATTGGATGAGATTCATAACACCAGCAGGGGTCATAGCAACCCTGTTCTCATTGTTTTTTACTTCCTTTGGAACTCCGATACGCATACTGCATACCTCCGTATTATTAAGTGATCTGTCTATTAACTTTATATGGCTATTTGAGGGAAAAGTATACTATTGGTTTGCCCAATTTTTCTCTTTACACTCTTACCTCATGTCCTCACGAAAGAAGCTCTCATCCATTTATGAGAGCTTCGTTTTCCTTATTGCAGATGCCCTTCATTCCGCTCATGTGCTTCCATGTCAAACTCCGCATTCGGCTGGTCAATAACACCGCTGTTATAAGCATTCATGATTTGTGCGCTAACCTCATTTGTACCTTGCTCATCAAAAAAATACGAGGAAGCTGCTTTTGGTTCTCTCTTATCCATTTTCATCTGCTCCTTTAATAAATTTTTATCAGCCTTACTATTGTTCGATTTTTTGTTACAGATATTCAGGATTTTCAGATGTATAATATAGGTAAAGGAGGAGATTCAAATGGGCATGAAGTATAAAAACATTTTAGTCGCTGTAGATGGTTCAACTGAAGCAGAATGGGCATTTAAAAAAGCAATTGAAATTGCGAAGCGCAACAATGCCGCTCTGGTATTGGCACATATCATTGATACACGCACTTTTGCTACTGTCGAAGCCTATGACCGCACGATTGCGGAAAGAGCTGACCGTTTCGCAACTGAATTAATGGAAAAATACAAAAGAACAGCAATGGACGCAGGCATCGAGAATGTAACATATGAAGTTGATTACGGCTCTCCAAAAGTGAAAGTTCCAAAAGATATTGCAAGAAAACATAACGTCGACCTAATCATTTGCGGTGCAACAGGCATGAATGCAGTTGAACGCTTCCTCATCGGCAGTGTATCTGAACATATTACCCGCTATGCCCGCTGTGATGTCCTCGTTGTCAGAACGGATAAAGAAGATGAAGAATAGAAAAAATGGCGCTGCTTGCTGCAGCGCCATTTTTTTGCGATTATTTATTTACATACTTCTGTAGCGCCAAGAGATTCCTTCGCTTTTTCAATCGCGATACTAACTTGTTTAAACCCTGTTCCCCCTGCACTATTTCTTCTTTTGACAGCTGTATACGGATCAAGTACTTGATAAATATCTTCTTCAAACAATGAATGTGCATTCTTGAATTCTTCAAGAGGCAAATCTCCCAGGAAGCATCCCTTTTGTACACAAACAAGGACAAGCTTTCCGACAATCTCATGCGCTTCTCTGAATGGAATACCTTTATCAGATAAATAATCCGCTAATTCAGTAGCATTGGAGAAATCATTTTTAGTCGCTTTTTCCATCTGCTCTGTTTTAACCTTCATGGTGCGGATCATCCCTGCAAAAATTTTCAGTGAACCTGTGACTGTCTTTACAGTATCAAACATTCCTTCCTTGTCTTCCTGCATATCTTTGTTATAGGCAAGCGGCAGACCCTTCAGTACTGTCAGGAGCCCCATGAGGTTACCGTATACACGCCCCGTTTTACCGCGGATGAGTTCGGCCATATCGGGATTCTTCTTCTGCGGCATAATGCTGCTGCCTGTTGCAAAGCTGTCGTCCAGTTCAATAAATTGAAACTCCTGGCTTGACCAAAGGATGAATTCTTCACTTAAACGTGACAGATGCATCATCAGGATGGAGCTTGAGGATAAAAACTCAAGAATAAAGTCTCTGTCACTGACCGCATCCAAGCTGTTCTCATAAATTCCCTCAAACCCAAGAAGTTCTGCTGTATATTCACGGTCAATCGGGAAAGTGGTGCCAGCCAGAGCCCCTGCTCCAAGAGGAGAAAGGTTAATTCTCTTTAAGCTTTCAGAAAATCGCTCTTTGTCCCTCTCAAGCATCCAGAAATAGGCCATTAGATGGTGGCCGAAAGAGATCGGCTGTGCCCGCTGCAGATGCGTATAACCCGGCATGATGGTTTCCACATTTTTTTCAGCCTGGGTCACTAACTCTTCCTGCATTTCCTGAATCAATTCAACTATCAGCTTCACCTGCTTGCGAAGGTATAAATGCATGTCTGTTGCCACCTGGTCATTTCGGCTTCTTGCGGTATGAAGTTTACCGCCGACAGGGCCAGTCAGTTCGGTCAAATGACTCTCAAGATTTAAATGAATATCTTCAAGTTTTACTGAGTAAGCCAGTTCATCCTTGGCAGCTTTCCCTTTAAGCTGCTGAAGGCCAGTTTTGATTTTTTCAGCTTCGTCCTCAGTGATAATCCCTGTTTTAGAAAGCATGGCAACATGGGCCATGCTTCCTTCGATATCTTCCAAAACTAATTCCTTGTCAAATGAAATAGACGCCCCGAATTCATCTACCCATTCTTCAGCAGATTTTGTGAATCTGCCTCCCCATAACTTTTTCACACTGTCACCTTCTTGCTGTTTTGAACAATGCTCTGTACCTTTGTAGGCAAGCCCCATAGCTTGATAAAGCCAACTGCCGCATTATGGTCGAATTCATCATCAGAAGTATAGGTAGCCAATTTTTCATCGTACAGTGAATAAGGAGATTTTCTCCCCTCTACAATCGCATGGCCTTTAAACAGCTTCACTCTTACTGTTCCTGTAACAAAGGTTTGGGTTTCTTTCAGGAAAGCAGTTAATGCATTGTTGAGCTGAGAGAACCACAATCCTTCATAAATTAGCTCAGCCACTTTTTTCTCAATAACCGGTTTAAAGTGAGCCAATTCTTTTACCATCGTTAAATCCTCAAGCTCTTTATGGGCTTTAAGAAGTGTCATCGCTCCCGGGCACTCGTAAACTTCACGGGATTTAATGCCGACAAGGCGATTTTCTACATGGTCAATACGCCCAACCCCATGCTTGCCAGCAAGTTCGTTCAGTTCAGCAATAAGCTCGGAAAGCTTCATGAAGGTGCCATTCAAGCTGACTGGTACACCCTTTTCAAATCCGATTTCAACGGTATCAGGGGTGTCTGGAGCTTTTTCAAGTGAAACTGTAAGATCGTATGCATCTTCCGGAGGAGCTGCCCATGGATCTTCCAGGACTCCGCACTCATTGCTTCTGCCCCATAGGTTCTGATCAATGCTGTATGGAGAATCAAGATTAATTGGAATAGGAATATTATTTTGTTTTGCATACTCAATTTCTTCCTCACGTGACCAGCTCCACTCACGAACCGGAGCTAATACCTGCAGATCAGGATTCAGTGCCTGGATCGCCACTTCAAATCTAACCTGGTCATTTCCTTTGCCGGTACATCCATGTGCGACTGCTACTGCACCTTCTTTTTCTGCTACTTCAACAAGCTTTTTGGCGATAAGCGGACGAGAAAGAGCAGAGATTAATGGATATTTATTTTCGTATAAAGCATGTGCCTGCAGTGCTATTAATGCATATTCATTTGCAAATTCCTCTTTTGCATCAATCACATAGGATTGGACAGCTCCAACAGATAATGCTTTTTTCTGGATAAAGTTGAGGTCTTTTCCTTCACCAACATCAAGACAGCAGGCAACAACTGCATATCCTTGGTCCTGCAGCCATTTAACCGCAACTGATGTATCTAAACCGCCTGAGTAAGCAAGAACGACTTTATTTTGTGACATTTATATTTCCTCCTTGGATTATACGTATAAATATACATTTTAATTATGATTTTATTCATTTATTATTCTCTTACTTTAACAACCTTTTATTCAAAAATCAATACTTATTCTTAAAAATGTATAAAAATAAATACATTTTTCCAATAAAAAAGGCAAAAGCCTCGTTTAGACTTTTGCCTGCAATGGACTAGTGAATCAATGCTTCATAAACTGCTGAAACTACACTTCCGTATTGACTGATGCTGTACGTGTCACCTTGAAACTTATGTGGATCTTTTAATGGATCAATGACTGGAGAATGTTTTTTATTTGTCAGAAGGGCGATAGCTAAATTATTTTCTCTGTCTATCACCGTTACAGTTCCTGTCCAGCCTGTATGTCCAAATACTTCTTTCCCAGCATACTTGCTGAACATCCAGTCCATACTTGAATCTCCGTTTAAACGCCATCCTAACCCATATGTAGGATTCATTTCATAAGGTCTTACAAATTCATCAATGGTTCGTTTATCAAATAACTTTACATTTCCATAGCCTCCATCATTAAGCATGACCTGCAGGAGGACAGCAAGATCTGCAGTTGTGGAAAAGAGGCCGGCATGCCCGGATATTCCATCCATTGAATAAAAGGACTTCTCATCGTGAACCTCTCCCTGAAGAGTATAGGTCCGGATATTAGGGAAGGAAATGACCCCATCCCTGGTGTTGCCGTGTAATTCAGTTGCAGCAAAATCCTTCTCTTTGAACCCTTTGCGAAGCGGATTAAATAAAGTATGCTTTAATCCTAAGGGCTTATAAATATGATTCTCAGTATAACGGTCAAGCTGCTCTCCCGTTATTTTTTCAATAATAAATCCCAGCAGCATATAGTCAATGTCACTGTAAACCTGTTTGGTGCCTGGTTCATACTGAAGGGGAGTTTTTAAAATCATGGAAAGCGTTTTACTGCGTTCCTGTGAATATAATTCTCCCGCCCTTTCAGGATTATGATAATGGATGCTTGAAGGAAATCCGGCAGTATGATGAAGCAAGTCGATTATTCGGAGTTCACTTTTCCCTTTTATTTCGTCGGCCGCTGAATCCTGAAATTCAGGAAAATAATGCTGAATTTTTTCTTCAAGATTGATCTCTCCTTCACTAACAAGATGCTGCAGTGAAAAGTTAACGGCATACATTTTTGTGTTTGATGCTAAATCAAACATGGTTTTTGTTTTCATTTTCTGCGGGTGATTTAACGGATCAGCTTCATCATAGATTTTGGCTGAACCATATGCGGAGTTTTTAACTATCTTGCCATCTTTAATTATGACTAAAGCTGCTCCTGGAAAACCATTTTCTATTTCTTCCTCGATCAGCTTATCAACTTCTCTGAGCTTTTTGGAAGAAAAGCCTGCATCCTCGGGGCGCTTTGCTTTTGACAAGGTTGGATATTCTGCTGATTTTTTATGTTTAAAGACTTGCTCATCCGAGCTGCTGCTTCCTGTTCTGCCCAATTCTTCTCCAAGGGCCGCAATGGGATAAGGCAAAAGCAAACCCCACACTATGCCTAAAACCGTTAAAAGAGTTATAAACCTTTTCATATTCTCCCCCTATTAATTAATTTAATATTTTTAATAATCAATATATTATTCGATATCTATAAAATCTGTAAACTAATACCTTAGCCTTTCTAATAAATCAGTACTTGTGATCCAAGTTGATTTATCTTTATACTGGTTCCATAGTAGTATCTGCATAAAAAAGATTGAATACTAAAACATCCATGCACCACAAACACCTTTATAGTAAAATAAAAACAAGATCATTGTTTGGGGGATTAATAATGGAGGAGTATTTTTCACATGATGGCCGGCTTGGCATTCCTACTCCCGGTTTTGACCGGGAATGGGATGAATATTCGCCAAAAACACAGCAAATGATCCTGTTCCAATGGGAAAAAATAAGAGGCAGGATTCCTGACCGCATTGCCGAGCTCGAAGAGGATATCAACAGGAAACAGGCGGAACTTTCAGATGAAGGAAATTTCGAAAGATCATGCAGACTCAACAGTGAAATTTCAGAACTGGCATCAGTCATAAATGATCTGTGGCTATGGTATCGAACGAATCAGGATATTACTGGAAAAATGCATTCATAAGAAAAGCTCCGGCGCCTACCCCCGACACCTCTAGGGGGTAGGCGCTGTTTCTAGACAGTTCTCGAAGTTCAATATTATACTTCCCTATCTTTTTAAAAAAACCTTTCCGCCGAGGAAAGGTTTTTTGTCCTTTATAAATCTTTTCTTAGTTCCCTGACGATATGCCCGAGTTCAGGCAGAATCAGCTTATTCATGGCAAGGCGAACAGCCCCAGATGACCCTGGTGTCGAGAAAACGGCTTTATTTTGCACCGTGCCTGCAGCAGCTCTTGAAAGAATGGCGGCAGATCCGATATCTTCCGTATAGCTTAGCATCCTGAACAATTCTCCGAATCCGTCAATTTCTTTATCAAATAATACTCTAACCGTCTCGATAGTCACGTCCCGCAATGCAATTCCTGTACCTCCATTGGTAAGCACTGCATCAATGCCGGGGTCTTCGCACCCTTTTAATACGGCCTCGCGAATGATATCTCCTTCATCTTTGACTATTTCATAGTCAGCTATAATATGTCCTGCCTCTTCCAGCAGCTGAATCATCAGCATTCCGCTTTTATCCGTTTCTTTATCTCTCGTATCACTTACTGTGACCACTTTGCATCTAACTTCTTTTGGCGCTTCTTTTTTATGCTCGAATGTACTCATTTAGCATCACCTTTAATTATTACTCAGATTTATTCGGGAGTTTATTGCTGATTGTTCTTTCTATGCAGATATCTCATTTGATAATATTTATGAGCGAAATCTGTTACTTTTCTTGTCAGCTGATAATTGGCCCCAGCTCCAATGGCCATGCTGATGAAAGGAATTCCTTGAACTGATTTTCTGCGGAAAAAGTAAATAGCCATTGCTTTAAAAAGCTGCTTCATTGGCTGCTCAACCCAGGTTAGATCAGTCAATTCTTCTTTTCCTTCATAAAAATAGTATTCTTCCTGATTCTTGAGCTCGTGCATTAATTCTTCCCATGCTCTTCCCTGCATGCGCGGCGGCAATGTGGCAGCGTGAAAAACTTTAAGAGAACTCATCATTTCGAATGGAGTATTAACCTCAAAGCCATAGGTCATGGCAATCAGTTGTACGGCACGCAGATTAATAACCGCCATGGCAGGGATATCTGTCCCCAGCAAGAGTGAGCTTCCTGAGCCCGCAATGCCTCCCTGTGCAAAAGAATAAAGACGATGCCGGGCAATCTGCTGCTGTGCTATGTATTGAAGCTGGTCGATATTCAATTGCTTAAGGTCTTCTATCGTCTCAATATCAGAATGAAAAACACGGCCCGCCGTCAAAATACGCTCTTTCGCATCCATTTGAAGCTGTGAGCCTTGAATTAGCGCATGAAGATGAAACAGCCAGCTATCCATTGCTGAAAAAAACTGATTCTGGACTTCTTCAGGCAATAGTGAAAAAGATCTTTCCAATGATTTATCATAAACGATTTCCAAATCATTGGGCTCATAATCAAACAGCTTGTTTTCCCACTCATGAATTCCGGCCAAAACACTTTCTTCCCGATCGTTCAATGGCATCGCAATTCCTCCCAAAACATTTTTCTTGGACTCAGTATAGCATAAGTAGGATGGTGAATTCTCCTTCCGCCTGATTGTGTCATAAAAACAAAAGCAGCAAAAAAAGACAAGAACAGCAAAAAGGCAAGAGCGCTAAGCTCCTGCCTTGTAATTGCATTTATTTTACCAGCCTCACAACATCACGTGCAATCATAACTTCCTCATTTGTTGGGATAATCATGACTTTAACCGGTGAATGAGGGTAGTTGATGAAAGCTTCTTCACCGCGTACTTTATTTAATGCAGGATCCCAGTATACGCCCATGAATTCAAGCCCCTGGAGGACGCGTTTACGGATGACATCACTATTTTCGCCGATGCCTGCTGTGAAAATAATTGCGTCTACACCATACATGCGAGATGCATAAGATCCGATATATTTGTGGATTCTGTTTGCAAATACTTCAAGAGCCAATTCTGCTCTTTCATTTCCTTCGACAGCTTGAACTTCAATGTCGCGAAGGTCACTAGAGAATCCGGAAACACCAAGCATACCGCTCTTTTTATTAAGGACGTCAAGAACTTCATCTGCGTTCTTTCCTGTCTTTTCCATAATGAATGGAATTAAGGCAGGGTCAATATTACCTGAGCGCGTACCCATTGTAACACCTGCAAGCGGGGTGAATCCCATCGAAGTATCGATCGACTTTCCGCCTTCAATAGCTGTAATACTTGCTCCATTTCCTAAGTGGCAGGAGATAAGGCGAAGCTGTTCAAGCGGACGGCCAAGCATTTCAGCAGCACGTTCTGATACATATTTATGTGATGTTCCGTGGAAGCCGTATTTACGGATGCCATACTTCTCATAGTACTCATATGGCAAGCTATAAAGGAACGAGCTTTCTGGCATTGTCTGATGAAAGGCAGTGTCAAATACTGCGACTGCCGGTACATTCGGAAGAACCTGCTGAAATGCCTTAATTCCCGTAATATTAGCTGGGTTGTGAAGAGGTGCAAGTTCAGAAAGTTCATCTATTTTCGCAAGCACTTCATCCGTAATCTCTACAGAATCGTTGAATGCTTCACCGCCGTGAACTACACGGTGGCCGATTCCTTCAATTTCATCAAGAGATTTGATAATTCCAAGATTCGTTAATTTTCCAAGCAGGATTTTAACCGCTACTGCATGATCAGGAATATCTGTTACTTCCTTTATTTTTTCTCCATTTACAGAAATATTGAAGACTGCATTATCCAGCCCAATGCGTTCGATTAAGCCTTTCGTAATAACTTCTTCGCTCGGCATTTCGAATAACTGAAACTTTAACGAAGAACTGCCGGCGTTAATTGCAATGATTTTTGCCATAAAGCTACCGCTCCTTTAGAAGATGTTCAAAGGGACTGTTTTGTCTCTCCAAACCCATACTTTTATATAACAATTGTGTGATACGCCAATAAAAGTAATACAACAATATTTTGTGCATCGGCCACAATTAATATCTCTCAATTTTCCATTTAAACACTGTAAGTAATACATTTCAAGAAGCACCTTGCAATGATACCGTTTTCATATTAAATTAAATATTTTCTGATACTTCCCTATATTTAAAGAAAAGCGGAAGCGCCTTGCCCACCCCCGACAAGCACAAGACAAGCCTCTCGGAAAGGCGTCCTTTTCCTTTTTGGGAGGATTGCCCGAAATGTGGAGGCGACTGTCCAGGGACGACAAGCATAAGACCAGCCCTGCAAGAAGGTGTTCTTTCCTTCTGGAAGGGATTGGCTTATGTTTCGAGTCCATAGGAGCCGCAACTAGACAAGCTTGTGACCTCTAGGGGGTAGGCTGCTTGCGCTAGACAGTTATCAACGTTCACAATTTATACTCTCAATACATTAAAAAAAAAAGCCGGCAAAATGCCCAGCTTCTTTTCGTATATCCTTATTTGCTTTCTTTAAACCAGACATCAATTTTCTTGAGAATTTTTTCAACTTCTGCTGTTTTGGATAGGCTGGGCATGTTTACCAAGAGGGCCTGCTTAGGGGGAGTGACTCCTTCCCCTTTCTTCTGAAGGATAAAAATGCTTTTGGCCGCTTTTTCATTTTTAAACATGGTGAGCGGCAGCTGGATCAAGCCTTGGATGTAAGCATGTTCATTAATGAATTCATGCAGTTTAGGGGCCTGGTCACTTTCAAACATTCCATTTGGAATGATAAAAAATAAATAGCTGCCAGATTTTACATGATTCATGCTCTGCTCAATATATAGGTGATGAGCATAAGAATGCCCCTCATCCGCTCTAAGCTTATACTCAGCTGAACGGACATCATTCGGATAATAGCCCACAGGCAGATCACTCATTACGGCATCTGCAGCTTCTATGAACAGCGGCTCAAGGCTATCCTGGTTAAAAAACTGAATGGGGTGCTCCTGTAAATTGGCATTTATATAAGCAAGCTTGATTAATAAGTCATCAATCTCAATTCCGGTTGCCTCAACCGTTTTATCCTTTTGGTGATTCATTACGGTTGTCAATAAATTTCCTGTACCTACTGCAGGATCCAGCAGGCGGAATGTTTTTTCCTGAATGAACTTGTCAGCCAGATACCCCATAAGCATTCCTACTGCATCAGGAGTCATTTGATGATTAGGCTGAACATTTTCCTTCATGCCTTTTAATATGGCAAGCTGAAAGGATTTTCTGATTTCTTCTTTTGTGCAGCTGTTTAAGTTAATGGATTCATAACTCTTCCTAAGCCTTTTAACTGTCAATTCGCTTAGCTCATCCTGAAGTATGCTTTCATGGAATAGATTTTCTCCTGTCTCAGCAAGAGCTTCTAAATATGTACAATGCAGTTCTTCCTGCATAATCGTAGCCGTTTCATTTAAAATGGTAAATAAATCCTCAACCGGAGTTATTTTCACAGCATATTCCTCCCGTCCTTATTCTTTTTCCTATTTTAACGGGCTTTTGTTTCATTCACAAGTTTGGTGCTGAATGAGAAGTGAAAATTAAAATCTCACATAGATTGTCATTTTATCTTATAAATGTTGCCCGTTGATTTCCGCTCCAGGCACTTGCTTTCCGCGGGGAGGAATGAGAGCCTCCTCGGCTTTGCCTGCGGGATCTCTCACTTCCCTCTCCTCCCGCAGGAGTCAAGTACCTTCCGCTTCAATCAACTCAGTTAGATAAACTTAGTTTGCACTAAAAAATATTAAACTTTATGAGAACAGCTAAATTAAATTTAACCGCTAAAACATTATCCACAATCAATAACCATCAGGCCATATAAAAAATAATGCCCCGGAACAAATCCGGAGCTTTCAATATTGTATACTTATTTCGCTTGCTTAGCTGCTTCCACTGCTGCTTCATAATCTGGATGATCTGTTGCTTCACTTACATATTCCGCATATGTAACTGTATCATTTGAATCGACAACAAAAACGGCACGAGCTAATAGGCGAAGTTCCTGGATGGCAACCCCATAAGCTTCCCCGAAAGAAAGATCGCGATGATCGGAAACAGTTTGAACATTTTCAATGCCTGCTGCAGCACACCAGCGCTTTTGAGCAAATGGAAGATCCACGCTAACAGTAAGAACCTTAACATTGTCAAGCTTTGAAGCTTCTTCGTTAAAACGTCGTGTCTGCGCATCACAAACTCCAGTGTCGATGGAAGGAACTACGCTGATCAAACGCACCTGCCCCTTTGAATCAGCAAGAGATACTTCAGAAAGGTCATTTGCCAGTACCTTGAATTCAGGTGCTTTATCTCCTTCTTTAACTTCATTGCCCAGCAATGTTACTGGATTTCCTTTGAACGTAATAGATGCCATTTAAATCGTCCTCCTTAATCACTTATGTACAGTGTAAATCATATCTTTTCAGAATCTTTTTTGCAATTATAAAGGGTGCATTCCAAGAAAAAAGTTAACTCTCCTTAGGAAAGTTAACTTCCTTCTCTTAAATATCAAGATCTTGTTTAGGTCCGTTGTACTCATCATTGTTTTGTTGCTGGTTCTGGCCTTGCTGACTGCCAGTCCCACCGTTTTTTTTATTGAACATTTGCTGAATTTTATCGACTGCCTGAGGGGCAAGGTCAAGAATCTTCTCATATAGGTGAGTGCTCTCATCAAGATGAACCATTTTCACCCCTTGAGAATTGACAATCAAAAAGGCAATTGGAGTGATGGAAACACCGCCGCCGCTTCCGCCGCCAAACGGGTGGCCCTTCTGCTCGCCTGATTGTCCGTCAAGCATAAACTCGCTTCCCCCTGCGGCAAAGCCAAAGCCAACCTTTGAAACTGTTAAAATCACACTCCCATCAGGGGTCTCTACTGGATCCCCAATAATTGTGTTCACATCAATCATTTCTTTCAGATTTTCCATGGCAGTTGTCATAAGCCCTTGAATTGGATGGTCAGACATTTATTGCTCCTCCTCTTTTAGACAGATTTAGTACCATCATCAGATAAGGCAGAAAGCGGCTTTGTCCTGAAGTCCGGCAGTCCGCCTTTCCAATATTTGATCAGTTTAATTCCTGCTAACATAGCATGCCCGACACGAAAATGAATCATACATGAAAGAGCTGTTTGTGAGACGGAAAATTGGAAATGTGGAGTTACAGTGATGCTGAGTGGCGTTTTCAGCTTCATATAATGACTTATTAATCCAAGAATGCCCCCTTTTATCGCCCAGAGTGCCCCAGTAAGCATTCCTGTATGGGCTGCATCACCAATTCCTGCAAAAGTATGCCATTCAAGATTCCTGATGGTCACACGCTTTAGAAATTTCCGTATTATTTTGTGAAGAGACACGATATGATTTATCATTGCTTTTGTATCATGCAGACTATCGATAAGATTTTCTGCTGAGTATTGCTTTGTTTCTTTTTTAGGAGCATTTTCCTGTGTTCCGGCAGCTTCCTTTTCTTTAACAATAATAGTTGGCGAGTTATCATCTACTTTTATTAGAGGAACTTCTATTTTGTATCTGATCATTCCGAACCAGGCTTTGAATTGGATTCTCAAATGGTCATTATCATTTCCATGGTAAAAATGAAAATATATCTTTAGTTTTGTTGCCATGATTATAAACAAAAGAATTATAAGGGCAATTACAGCAATCAGAAGCCACTTCACTTTTTTCACACCCTTTCAGCCTTGTATTATGCCCAACTGAAAAAAAATAAACCTGCCACCAAGCGGTGACAGGTTTCCATTTCTCAATTATACGCCTTGTTCATTTGGCCTTTCATGAACAACAGAGGTATCTGCAAAAAGATCATGCAGTCCCTGTTTCTTCGGCAGGAATGCGACAATCACATAGCCGACAAAAATGCTCGCTGATATAAAACGGCCGATCCATTCACGGAACAAAATTGTGCTCCATGTTAGTTTTTTCCCTTCAAGATTCACCACTTTTAAACCAAATACCATTTTCCCAAGTGTCTGGCCAAAAAACTTGGTCATCAGCACAAAATAGGCATAAAACGTAATGGCAGTAGCTATGGAAATCGGAGCAAACAAATTGCTTTCATGCAAAGGAATATCCAGCGCTCTAAAAATTGGATTAATCAGGATCCGGTCAACACTGGCAACTACAACTAAATCTAAAAGATAAGCCCAAAATCTCATCCAAAACCCGGCAAACCTGATTGGTTCCGCAGCCTTTTGAATGGGGAGGGTTTCTGCTTGTGTGATCGTTTCGTTAACTGCAGGATCTGCTTCATCAAAGGATGACTCATTCCCGCCTTCATCCTGCAATGAATCAGGACGGCCAAGCTCTCTTTCATTCTGATCATTTGAAGTCATCTTTTTTCCCCTCCCTATTCAGCATAAAGATACATCAACCGAGGTGAGTTTGGCTGTGATAACAACTTCATCATACCTGCCATTTCCAGGTCGTCACCAATGATTTTTCGCGCTCCCATGCTGAACATGGATCCGAAGCCAAAATTCTCAGAATACTTTACAACCTGGGCACCATTCAATTTATGGTCTTTCTTTAATTGTTCAATTACATCGTCATCATAGCCAAAGCCGTCGATCAGATTCAGTTCTTTTGCCTGCCGGCCATCATAAATTCGGCCATCGGCAATTTCCTTTACTTGTGCCTCAGATAATCCGCGGCCTTCGGAAATAACTTTGACAAACCCCTTATACGAATTATCAATCATGGATTGAAGGATTTTTCTTTCCTCTTCCGTCATATCCCTCGTAGGGCTCATGATATCTTTATAAGGCCCGCTCTTAATCGTTACAAACTCAACACCATATTTTTCGGCAAGTCCTGCATAATTATATCCCTGCATGATTACCCCCAGCGACCCGGTCAAAGTCTCAGGGCTGGCAAAAATCTTATCAGCCGGAGCAGAAATATAATAGCCTCCTGAAGCAGCCATTGATCCCATTGATATGTATACAGGCTTCTTTGTTTCTTTTTGAATTTCAACAATCTTATCATGTATTTCGGCGCTTTCCACTACGCCTCCGCCTGGTGAATTAACTTTAATGACAATCGCTTTAACTGTGCTGTCTTCTTTTACGTAATCTAGATTATCCATGAATCCTTTGTGATTGTATCCCGGGCTTGCAAATAAAGAAGATGCATCACCGGTATCCTGAATCACTCCATTCACATCCAATACGGCAATTTTCTTCTGTGCATTTCCCTCTTCAATTACTTCTTCCAAAAATGCTTCATTGCTTCCTGCAAACAGTTCATTTACAGAGCTTTCAAAATCTGTAAATGCAAATGCAGTCACAAAGTTCAGCACAACGGAAAAAACAAACAACCCTGCAGCTATTCCCAGCGCAGCCCAACGTTTTCCATTCATTGTGAAATCCTCCTTTTAATCTGCTTTCTCCTTTAGCATAACCAGCCGCAATGTTTGACTGATTATGATTCCCAGAAAACCTATTTGTCACATATTCTTCATACGTATAAACTTTTAAAATGTTTCAAAAAAAGGTAAACTGAACTCGGGCAACCATAATCATAGCAAAATATGAATTATTTGGGAAAGAAAATCATGAAGGACATTTTCCCCTTTTTTACAACTATTTATACTGTTTGGAGGAATGAATATGCCTGAAAGACGCAATGTATACTTTTATCACAAAAAAGATGAAGAAACGATGGAAAAAGTAACCCCGCTTTACAGTCTTGCTGAAGAACATTCCTTTACCATTGTTAATGACTTCAAACAAGCTAATATCATTGTAAGCATCGGGGGAGATGGAACATTTTTGCAGGCCGTCCGTAAAACCGGCTATAGAGATGATTGTTTGTATGCTGGAATTTCAACTACAGGGAGCCTAAGCCTGTACTGTGATTTCCATTTGGATGACACAGCCAAGATGGTTGAGGCAATGACAAATGAACAAGTGGAAGTAAGACGCTATCCCACGATTGATGTTACAGTTGATGACCAGACATCCTTTCAGTGCTTAAATGAATTCAGCATCCGCTCTGCCATTATTAAAACATTTGTAATCGACGTCTTTATCGACGATTTCCATTTTGAAACGTTCCGTGGGGATGGAATGATTGTTGCCACCCCAACCGGAAGCACAGCCTATAATAAGTCTGTAAATGGAGCTGTTGTTGACCCTCTGTTGCCTTGCATGCAGGTGAGCGAACTGGCTTCACTGAATAATAATCGCTATCGTACACTTGGATCTTCCTTTATTCTGAGCGGAAACAGAAAGCTGACCCTAAAAGTGGTGCAGGATGGCAATGACCATCCTACAATGGGAATGGACAATGAAGCCCTAAGCATCCAGCATGTAGAAAAGATTGATATTAAACTAAGCGACAAAATAATTAAGACAGTAAAACTAAAGGACAATTCCTTCTGGGAAAAGGTTAAAAGAACATTTCTATAGAAAAAGAGTTTCGCATGACTGTGCGAAACTCTTTTCTATACACCGATTCCTTTTCCGCGCTTCAGCTTTGTTTCCAAATTGACAAAAAGTTTTGTCCTTGAAACAGAGTAAATCGTTAATGCCAGCCAAATAAACATAAAGGAAAGCAAGTGAAGCTTTGTAAAATGCTCATGGTAAACAAAGATCCCCAGAATCAGCGTAAGTGTTGGTGCAATATACTGCAGAAAACCAAGCATGGACATTGGTATTCTTTGTGCCCCTTTGGCAAAGTACAATAACGGCACTGCTGTGGCTGCTCCTGCCCCAATGAGAAGCAAGTCGGTGCTTAGCGAAACATGCAGAAAAGCCTGTTTGTCATTCATAAAAAGCATAACCATATAAATAAATGCGATCGGGGTCACTACTAGCGTTTCGAGCGTTAAGCCAACAGCTGAATCCACTTTTATAAGCTTTTTGGCTAGCCCATAAAGGCCAAAGGATAAAGCGAGAACTATGGCTATCCAGGGAAATCGCCCATAGCTGACAGTCAAGATCATAACCCCTGCAAATGCAAATCCAAAAGAAACATATTGCGCAGGAGATAGTTTTTCTTTAAAAACCAGCATGCCCAGAATCACACTTACGAGCGGATTAATATAATAGCCAAGACTGGCCTCAATCATCTGATCGGTATTGACCGCCCAAATATATAAAAACCAATTGGTGCTGATCAGCAAGGAGGCAATCATAAGGGCGTAAAGCTGCTTTCTATTTGCTTTGAATCCTTTCAGCGTTGCAGCAAAAGCATTCCATTTCTTCGAAGCCAGGAGAATCAGCAGCATAAAGAAAAACGACCAAAAAATTCTGTTCGCCAAAATTTCATCCGCACGCACGTGACCTAAAAACTTCCAGTAAATCGGCAGAATACCCCATAAAAAGTATGCAAACCCTGCATATAGAGCTCCCATTTGCACTTCATTATTTTTCATTGCCATTTGCCTCAATTCTTTCTAGTATCGAAATATTTATATTATAAATCTGCCGCAAAAATGTTTGCAATCTTTTTTTCTTGCCAAAACGAGAGCCAGGCACCTATACCAGCTGGGTGAACTGGAATGATGCCTGGCGTTTCCCCTTATGCTTCATATACAATTTTTCCGTCAATTACGGTTTTGTCTACTGTAATATTGGCTAATTGCCCTATTGGCATTTTAAAAATATCTTCATTTAATATGGTGAAATCAGCAAGAAACCCTTCTTGAATGGCGCCTCTATCATTTTCATGGCATGCAGCATATGCGCTCCCTTTTGTGAATAAGCTTACTGCTTCAAAAACTGTTAACGCTTCACTTGGATAATAAACTGTGTTATGAAGATCATCTATATTTGTTCTGGTAACGGCTGCATGTATTCCAAGAAACGGGTTTGCCGGCTCAATCGGGGCATCCGAACCGCCTGCACAATGTATCCCTTCTTTCAGAAGTGTTTTCCATGCATAACAGTACTCCATATTTTCCTCACCAATGCGGTCAATCACCCATGGAAAATCAGATGCTGTAAATCGTGGCTGGATATCAAGGATTAAAGGCAGCTTTTTAGCCCTATCTATAAGTTCTTTGCGCAATATTTGCGCATGAATCAGCCTATCTCGTCCCAAACCCTTCAATGGATGCTTTTCTATCGCATTTAACGCCATTTCAAATGCCAGATCTCCAATTGTATGAATAGCAACTGGCATGTCAAGCTTGCGGGCTTTTTCGACCAGCCCGGCCAGCTGCTCCTGCGAATAAATGGCAACTCCGGATGTAGATCGGTCATCAGCATATGGATGGCTTAACAAAGCTGTCCTTCCGCCCAGCGCTCCATCGGCGAATATCTTCATAGCCCCAAACTCTATATGTTCACTGCCCTCTAAGTACCCTCCGCCTGATTCCTTCATTGCTTCCGCAACTTCATGATGAACAAGCAGTTGTACCCGGAAAGGAAGATTTTCCACCTCTATAACCTGTTTGAAAGCCTGATAAGTCTGGCTGAATCCTCCATAATAATTGAGATCCTCAGTATGGCCTCCTGTCAGGCCAAGCTTATATGCATCCTTAATGGCAGCATGAAGCGCCTTCTTTAAATAGTTTTCTGATACAGACGGCATCACATTAAATAAAAGCTCTTGTGCCTGGTCTTTCAAGAGTCCATTTAGTTTCCCATATTCATCTTTATCAATTACTCCTCCAGGAGGACATTCAGTATCTTCGGTAATATTTGCTCTTGATAACCCAAGAGAATTGACTGCCAGGGCATGCCTGCACACACGCTTCAGCATGACAGGATGATTCGGAACATATTGATCAAGCTCTGAGGCATAAATAGGTTCCGGCTGATCCCATAGATTATCATTCCAGCCTTCCCCAATGACCCATTCTCCCTCATCTACAGTTTCTGAAAATTCCTTAACAGCCAAAAGAACCTCCTGTTTGGATGTGTACTTTGATAAATCAAGCCGAATTAGTCTTTCGCCATGCCCAATCAAATGCATATGGCTATCCACAAATCCCGGCAGCATAGTGCTTCCATGTAAATCAATCTCTTCCTTAATGTCTTCTTTATACTTATCCCTTAATTCCTTTACAGTGCCAATTTCAATTATTTTGCTGCCTTTCGTAATAACAGCATCTGTCCGATGACCTTCATGCTGAAGGGTATAAATCGGACCCCCATGCCAAAGCGTTCCCATAAATCTTTTCTCCTTTAACAAACCAAAAAGTTCATATTTAACATAGTATAACAAAAATACAGGCGGAATTCCCGCCTGCATTTTTCATAACATTCAGTTTTGCGCTGAAGCTGTTTCTGCTTCTTTTTTCCGTAATTCCACACGCATGATTTTTCCTGAAGCAGTTTTAGGGAGTTCTGACAGAAACTCAATTTTACGAGGATATTTATATGGAGCAGTCAGTTCTTTTACATGCTCCTGCAGCTGGGAAACAAGGTTAGGGTCATTTTGGTCGACACCTTCCCTTAGAACAACGAATGCTTTTACAATCAGTCCGCGAACTTCATCCGGACTGCCCACAACTGCACATTCGGCCACATATGGATGCTTTACAAGCGCATCTTCCACCTCAAATGGGCCAATGGTATAGCCCGAGCTGATAATAATATCATCGCCGCGGCCTTCAAACCAGAAATAGCCATCTTCATCTTTCTTTGCCTTATCTCCGGTAATATAGTAATCACCGCGGAATTGCATAGCTGTTCTTTCCGGATCTTTATAATAATTTTTAAAGAGCGCAGGAGTCTCTACATGGACAGCGATATCTCCTACCTCACCTACAGCACAAACCTCACCATCCTCATTAATAATGTCAACTCTGTTGCCTGGAGTCGGTTTGCCCATTGAGCCTGCTTTTAACTCCATATCCTTCGTAATGCCGACAAGCAGGGTATTTTCCGTCTGTCCATATCCGTCACGGACATTCACGTTAAAATGCTTCTTAAATGTATCAATCACTTCCCGGTTGAGCGGTTCACCGGCAGAAACAGCACTGTGAAGCTCCGGCAGCTTGTATTCATGAATATTTTCAGCCTTTGCCATCAGCCTGTATTCAGTCGGCGTACAGCAAAGGACATTTACCTGATAATCCTCTAAAAGCTGCAAATATTTTTTCGGTTCGAACTTACCACTGTAGACAAGCCCAGTAGCACCAGAACCCAGGACGGAAAGGAATGGGCTCCAGATCCACTTTTGCCAGCCAGGTCCTGCAGTTGCCCATACTGTATCGCCCTCATTAATGCATAGCCAGTTTGGTGCTGCTGTTTTAAGATGAGCAAATGCCCAGCCATGTGTATGTACTACACCTTTTGGGTTTCCAGTTGTTCCTGAAGTATAAGAAAGGAACGCCATGTCATCCCGGGAAGTATCTGCCAATGGAAGTTCATGGGAAACCTTTTTCATTTCTTCATCCAGCCCGATCCAGCCTTCTGCCTGTCCGCCTATTACAAACTTCGGCAGTGGTTCTGCTTCCTTAATATCTTTAAATTGATCAACAAATGGATAATAACTTACAATACCTTTAACATCCCCATGATTAATGCGGTATTGAAGATCTTTTGTACGAAGCATTTCTGAACTTGGTATGACGACAATTCCGGCTTTTAATGAAGCAATGTAAACCTGATACGCTTCAATCAGCCTCGGAACAATAATAAGAATAACATCTCCCTTATTCAGACCGTTTTCTAAGAAAACGTTTCCAATTCTGTTTGCATTAAGTATCAGTTCATTGTATGTAATTTCTTTTTTTACTCCCTGCTCATTTTCCCACTTTATTGCGAGTTTGTCCTTATCTCCGGCAAACCGCTCCATTTCTGATACGAGATTGTATTTCTCCGGTGCGATTAAGTCTTCCCGTTTCATCAAATCTCCCCCTAACAATGTCATGTGCTGGTGCCTGAACCTGGATGCTTATTCTATAAAAATTATTATACTAAATTATTATAAAATTTAAAATTATTTATTTCTTGAAAAATAATTTTTGCACAAAAATAAGGAGCAGGAATAATTCCTGCTCCTTGTAGCCATATTATTTAATTATCTTTGGAAACCGCCTAATTGCTGTTCAGCCATTTGAACTAAACGCTTAGTGATTTCTCCACCTACAGAACCGTTAGCGCGAGATGTAGTTTCAGCACCAAGGCTTACACCGAATTCAGTAGCGATTTCGTACTTCATTTGGTCAAGAGCTTGTTGTACTCCAGGAACTAGAAGTTGGTTTGAAGTGTTGTTTGCCATGTGATTTTCACCTCCTTGTGAGTATAGAATGTGTAGAATCACATGGCCATATACACTAATTAATTGGTAATTGTTGTATTATTTTTGAGGTTGATTTTACAATTTTTGTTACCAAATAAATGATGTCCGTTGATCTCCGCTGCGGGCACTTGCTTTCCGCGGGGAGGAATGGGAGCCTCCTCGGCTTCGCCTGCGGGGTCTCCCTCTTCCCTCACTTCCCGCAGGAGTAAAATGCCCTCCGCTACAATCAACTCAGCAATATAAAAGACTGTATCCATACACCACTTTTAAATCAAAATAACTCCCCAAAAGACTCTTCATTCCGCGCTTGAGGTTTAATAGCCATCTTTTCGGTATCTTCAACTGCTTTGGCGATGAGCGGGTCGAAGTCAACAAAACTTTCGAAGTGACGGACTTTGTCGCGTTTTGGTTTTGTTTTTGGTGATGACGGGACAAAAACGGTACAGCAATCTTCAAATGGCCTGATGGATATATCGTGGGTATCGATTCTTTGGGCAATCTCGATTATCTCTGATTTATCCATTGTGATAAGCGGCCGCAGAATAGGTGTTGTGGTTACATCATTAATGGCAAACATGCTCTCGAGTGTCTGGCTGGCTACCTGTCCCAGGCTTTCCCCAGTGATGATGGCCAGACCATCATTTTTTCTGCGTATTTCATCAGTGATTCGGAGCATCAGGCGTCTTGTAGCCGTCATCGTATAATTCGACGGAACCTGCTGATGGATAAGCTGCTGAATCTCTGTAAATGGCACAATATGAAGTGCAACCGTTCCAGCAATATTCGCAAGCTTTTCGGTTAAATCAATTACTTTTTGCTTTGCACGCTCACTCGTAAAAGGAGGGCTGTGGAAATGGACTGCTTCAATTTCCAATCCCCTCTTCATGGACAAATAACCTGCAACCGGACTGTCAATTCCTCCTGAAAGCATAAGCATGGCTTTCCCGCTCGAACCTGCAGGAAGTCCGCCAGCACCTTGAATGGTTTCGCAAGATATGTATGCTGCTTCTTCGCGAACTTCAATTTGAAGATTAATATCCGGCTTTTTTACGTTCACTTTTAGCCCCGGCACATTTCTAAGCAGATGTCCGCCAAATTCATGGTTAAGTTCGTCTGTTTTTAAAGAAAAGCTTTTATCCGCTCTCTTAGCCGTAATTTTGAATGACTTTCCCTCTTGATAGTCTTTTAAAAACAAGGCCAACGCAGCATCCTTCATTTCTTCCACATCTTTATTGACCTTAACGGCTGGGCTGAATGACTGTATTCCAAATACACCCTTCAGGCGGGCGGATACCTCTTTGCCGTCTGCTCCATTTAGAATGACATACATACGGTCTCTGGAGGACTCAACCTTAATCCCGGGAAATTCATTGAGTACATTTAAAATGCTATTCTTCAATTTTTCCACAAACTTATTGCGGTTTCTTCCTTTTGTGGAGATTTCTCCATATCGTATAAGTATTCGATCATAATTTATCATGATTTCATAACCTCTCTCAGCCTTATAACGGTCTCTTTTACTGCCTCTGTGAAAACCTCTGCCTCTTCCTTTGTATTTTCATAAGATAAGCTGATCCGGACTGCACTTTTCGCATCTTTTTCAGGGATTCCAATTGCCATCAATGTGCTGCTGGCAGCTGATTTCTTTGAAGAACAGGCACTTGTGGTGGATACATAGACCCCCCGCTCTTCTAAAGCGTGGACAAACACCTCCGCTTTGAAACCTTTTATGGAAAAATTCACGATATGAGGAGCAGAGTTTCTTTCAGGGGTATGGACAGCAACACCCTCAATTTTATCCATTTCATCAATAATAAACCTTTTGATAGATGAAAGCCGCTCCAAATGCTTTTCCATATTATTCATTGTCAGCCTTAGCGCCTTAGCCATCGCTACAATGCCGGCTACATTTTCTGTGCCGCTTCTCATTTTCCATTCCTGATTGCCCCCGGATAATAACGGTGAAAGAAGAAGGCCATCACGGATGAACAATACGCCATTCCCCTTTAAACCGTGAAATTTATGAGCAGAAATTGTACACAAATCCACATTGGCTTTGTAAAGATCCAGGGGAACCTTGCCGATTCCCTGAACATTATCTACATGGAATACCACTTTCGAATGCTTCCTCAGCATCTCTCCAATTTCTTCAATTGGCTGAATGGAACCTATTTCATTATTGACATGCATGACAGAGACTAAAATAGTTTCCGGTGTAATTTCCTTTTCAATGTCTTCAGCATGCACGAATCCGTTTTTATCTGGTGCAATTACGGAGATGCGGCAGCCCAATTCCTTTAGCTGCTCCATGGCTTCCTTCACTGAAGCATGTTCCAGTCCAGTTGTGATAATATGACGGCCTCTTTTCCTATGCATTAAAGCCGTTCCTTTTATTGCAAGATTATTGCTCTCTGTGCCTCCTGAGGTAAAATACACCTCATTTTGCTGAACATTCAGAAGCTGAGCGATTTGCCCACGCGCCTGCATCAGCAGCCTCTCTGCCTTTCCGCCTAGTTCGTGCAGGGAGGAGGGATTCCCAAAGTATTCTGAAGATACCTTTATAAAGGAATCAAGAACTTCTTTATATGGTTTCGTCGTTGCACTGTTATCTAAATAAATCACGGTCTTCTCCTTTCCGTTCCGAAAACCCCTTTAGCCAACTGTAAATCATATCATAACCTGGTAAGATTGGAAATGTAATTGAAGTCTTTATTATAAATTTTCATTTCTATATTATTAAATTATTCAAGTTGGTTCAGTTTAAACAAATGAATGAATTGCTGCCTTAGTGGAAAGCTGATAATATTGTAAATTGAGCGAAGGAAAGTGGTAATTTATTATTATAAAATACTAAATATTAAGACTTCGTATTTTTTCGACATTTTTTTTAGCACCTGTGCTAATATGAAAATGTTCTAAACATTTAGATATGGAACCATTTTCAGGAGGATATATATGGAGAATAAAACATTAGCACCAAAACAGATTTTCGCCGTCGGACTCATGTTATTTGCTCTGTTCTTTGGGGCAGGGAATATGATTTTCCCTCCATTCCTAGGACAAGCTGCCGGCACGAATGTATGGACTGCTATTATTGGATTTCTAATTACGGGGGTTGGATTGCCGCTATTAGGTATTATTGCCATTGCCAAAAATGGTGATTTGCAGACCATAGCCAGCCGTGTACACCCTTTATATGGAATTATTTTTTCGATTATTATGTACTTAGCCATTGGACCATTTTTCGGAATTCCGCGTACGGGGACCGTTGCTTATGAAATCGGTATTACTCCGTTCTTGTCTGAAACCGCTTCCAAAAGCGCTTTTTCGTTATTAGCCTATACATTTGTCTTTTTCGGCATTACAGCATGGCTTTCTTTAAATCCATCGAAATTAGTGAATCGGATTGGCAATATTTTCACGCCAGCACTTCTCATAATCCTTGCTGTTCTGGTTATTAAAAGCATCATTACTCCAATGGGTGAATTAAAAGCGCCGATGGGGGCATATGCTGAACAGCCGTTTTTTAAAGGCTTTATTGAAGGCTATCTAACGATGGATACAATTGCAGCTCTTGTTTTCGGTATAATCGTTATTGGTTCAATCCAGGGGATGGGTGTGAAAAACAAACAATCTCTTATGAAAATATGCATTACTGCCGGGCTTATAGCAGCAGCTGGGCTTGCGGCAGTATACTTGTCTCTTGCGTATATTGGGGCATCAAGTATGGAAGCTTTAGGTAAACTCGACAATGGCGGTGCTATCTTATCTGCCGCTTCTTATTATCTATTTGGGTCTGCGGGAGCAGTGATCCTGGCGCTGGCCATTACTGTAGCATGTCTGACAACGTCTGTGGGGCTCGTTTCCGCTTGTGCACAGTACTTTCACAAATTGCTCCCAAAAGTACCTTATAAAACCATTGTAATCATTATATCGCTTTTCAGCATGGTAGTTTCAAACATTGGTTTAACTCAGCTGATTCAACTTTCATTGCCAATCTTGATTATTATTTATCCGCTGGCAATCGTGCTGATTCTGCTTTCATTTATGCACAATGCCTTTAAAGGATACTCAGGGGTATATATAGGGGCACTAATTCCCACCGGCTTAATTAGTTTTGTGGATGGGTTAAAAACAGCTGGAATGGATGTATCCTCCATCACAGACTCACTGCAATTCCTGCCATTCTTTAATGAGGGAATCGGCTGGATTGTGCCTGCCATAGCAGGAGCTGTTATTGGTTACTTCCTGGCAATGGCTTTCGGAGAAGCTAAGAAGCCAATTCCTGTAAATGACTAAACAAAAAAGACAGATCCAATCGGATCTGTTTTTTTAGTGTTCAGTTATCATCTCTTCTATTCGCTTGATTGCACCTGGCTCAACTTCTTCAATTGAAGCCGCAGCCTGCTCCAGAGCTGTTCTATATTCATAGCTTCTGAACGAAGCTTCTGCCTCCTTTAACCCTTTATCAATGGACGGATTGCTGCTTCTGTATCGATTGCCATATTGAATGACTTTCTCGGCTAAAAGGATAGTCTCAATCATATCACTCACTGAATCAGCTGCCTTATCAACAGTAAGAACCGCCACTTCAAGATATTGCTGGACCGCAGGAATATTCAATGGTTTCTCATCGAGTTTGGCCAGCACATTATCTATGCTTTCTTTGGCATCCTGAATCAAATATTTATACTCCTGGGAAACTCCAGGCACATTGTTCTTGGAGATAAGCCTGATTGTTTCTGCCACTTTCTTGCTTAGCTCTTTTACTTGTTCCCTTGCAGACATCTCATCTTTTCTTAATGCCTGGAGCTTTTCCGCAAAGGCTGTCTGCTCATCTGAAATTTCTTCAATATGCTCCTTTATTTCAGCAAGCTCTTCTCTCAAAACAGTATGAGGAGTGCTCTGGCTGTTAATCTTATGCTCAAGTACTTCGAATTTTTTAAAGAGCTGGGTTAATTTTTTCTCCAGGTGAATCTGAATTTCCAGATCATTGTCTGGAACATGATAACTCTGCCGGATAGCAGAGATCTCTGCCTTAAGCAGGTTATTCATATCTTTATTATTGTAAAGCATGTTTCTTGTTGCTTCATCCTGCTGGCTTAAGTAATGTCTGGCATGAACTTCTTTCTCGAGAAGGTCATACAGAAGTTCAATATTTTCTTTGATCTCCTCGACCCCTTTTTGAACTTCCTCAATCTGTGCCTTTTCAATCGAATCAGCATATTCAGAAACTTGTCCGTCAAGCCTCTCCATTTCCTTATCAAGTTGCAAATGATCAATAAGATAGCCCTGAGCAAGCATTTCCTTGTATCCTTCCTTCAACTCATCCAGCTGGCTAGGAATCTTGGATTGACATTCAACCATCAAGTTAGGAATAGCTTTCATTTTCATCCGGGAATCCTCAAGCAGCGCTTTGATTATTAGAAGGATTTCACGAGCTTCAAGGTAATTGCCCTTCTCCGTTTTCTCATCGAATTCTTCAAATTTAGCAAATGCTTCATCAAGCTGTTCTTCAAGAAGTTTTTCAGATTTCCCGAAAGTATGGCGATGTACAAGCAGAGATTTTTTACATTCGCGATACATTTTTTTCAATTCTTCTATTTCCGTCCTGTTTTTCTCTTCACTGCCAACAAGCTCATTCAATTCACTAAGCAGTATTTTTATGCTGTCTTCAATCCCAGTTAATCTCTGCTCTATTCTTTGCTGAATTTCCTGGGAATTCTTAAAGCGGTATTTATCAATGCTTTCTTCAGCATCAAATAACAGTTCCTCCACATCCGGAAGCTGTGATGTAACGATTTCATCCCATTCACTTCTCCAGCGCTCAAACAATTCCTCAGTCTGTCCTGTCATATTCAGCTTTTTAACCCTTGACATTTCATCAAGAACAGGGCGGTCCGTTATGTCCATCTTCCATGTTTCCAGCCTGTCAATTTCTTTGTAATGCTTTTTCTTCAAAAAGTATCCCGTCAGATATAGACATAAAAGAATGACTATACCTCCAATTATGTATTCCATTTGAAAGCCCCCTGTTCTGTTCCCGAGCCAATATGTATATGTAAAGCTTTTATTTAAGAGATATTAAATACCCGCAGGCGCTTCTTCATTTCGAATGTTATTTTCAATGTTTTTATGATACCATGTAAACGACATTTTTTGACTATTTATTTCATATTTTTATGTAATTTCTTCTTTTGTATCTCATATGGATTGCTATTTTCGGAAAATAACAGAATACCCGCATTTTTATTGAACTATATGAGCTGTACAAATACAAACAATTCGCTTTTTATAAAAGATTTCCTTCTAAGTTTAAGATTTATATTAAAAAGAGGCTTGAGTACTGTTTTTATAGAAAGGATGCTCCCTATGCTAAAAGACGGCCACATCCACACACCCTATTGTCCTCATGGGACAAAAGATGCACTGGAGGATTATGTTGAAAAAGCAATAAAGCTGGGTTTTAAGGAAATTTCTTTTACCGAACATGCTCCGCTTCCTGAGGGCTTTGAGGATCCGGCACCTGCTTGCGACAGTGCAATGCGCAGGGAAGATCTGGAAGAATATCTTGATGACATTTCAAGAATTCAAACTGTTTATCAAGGAAAAATCAAGATAAATGCGGGGCTGGAGGTGGATTATATTGAGGGCTTTGAACATGAGACCCGAAAGTTCCTGGATTTCTATGGGAGATATTTGGATGATTCCATTTTATCTGTTCACTTTCTAAAGAAAGGCAGCCAGTACGAGTGCCTGGACTACAGCCCCGATGTATACGCAAAAATGATTGAAGAATACGGTTCTTTAGAAGCAGTTTATATGAATTATTTCCGTACTCTGCTTTTATCAATAAAAGCAGATTTAGGCCATTTTAAGCCAAAAAGAATCGGGCACATCACCCTAGTAAAAAAGTTTCAAAAAAAATATCCCGCAGATCGGGAATTTAGAAACGAAATAATTCAAATACTTGATGCCGTAAAAATTCAAGGCTATGAACTCGACTATAACGGAGCCGGTTTCTCAAAGCCATTGTGCAAAGAAGCCTATCCTCCCGATTGGGCAGCAGAAGCGGCAGCCCAAAAAGGCATTTCACTGATTTATGGGTCGGATTCACACCAGGCAAAGGAAATGGGTCAGGGCATTGGCAGGATGAAACACCTTTAAAACCCTTTTAGAGTACAGCTGCATAAGGTTTTCCGGCATGATTGCAGAGGACTCCATCCACCCAATTGAAGATCTCCTTCGTGTATTTGTCTGCAAAATATTTTTCATGGGGAAATACATGCAGAACTTCAGCCATATAATGTGTATTCAGAAATGGCATGGACAGGAGTCCTTTCAGCTGGACAATCATATAATTGGCAGAATGGATGCGGAACTCTTTTGTTTTCATGCCTCTTTCCAATACCTTGCCAAAATAATACTTTTCCTTTGCTAAATAGGTTGCCATAATTTCTCTGACCACTTGGGAATCTATGGAAACTTCCCGAAGTATTAGCCTGGTTAAATGACTGTGTTCAAATTGATAAGCCATGATATTGTGCGCAATTTTTTTCAGGCTCAGCGCTGCCCCCTGCTCAAGAAACGAAAAACCATTCTCTATCTCCTGAATGTATCCTTCAAAAAATGCTGTAAAGCAATATTCAAGCAGCCCATGTTTGTTATCGAAATAGTATGCGATATTCGCTGGATTCGTCTGAGCCTTGCCTGCAATATCACGAATGGAAGTCCCTGAGAAACCTTTTGTATTAAATAGGGAGATAGCGGCAGACACAATTGCCTCTTTTGAATTTTTTTTCACAGTTCCCGCCTCGCTTTCTTTTGAAAAGTATCTGTTCATGCTCATATAATTTAGCGCCAGTGAGTGAATCATACCTCTTATCACAGCGTAAGCTGATTGTTAACGGATTTGTTGTGATAATTAAACATTCTTGCTAAAATCGTCTTATCCTTTATAAAGTTCTCGACAATGTCTTTCTTATTTCCTGTTCATCTGCCAGGAAATTCATATATCTTTGAGAAAGTAAGGTGAATAGTGATGTTTAGTGTCGAATCATACAAGGGCACCCGTGAAGAAAATTATCAATTAGTGATTAAACAGCTTTCTGCATTGCTCGAAGGAGAAAAAAACCGCATTGCAAATTTAAGCAATGCATCAGCGCTCCTTAATCAATTCCTGGATCGCACAAACTGGGTAGGATTCTACCTGATGGAAGAAGGGGAACTGGTTCTCGGGCCATTTCAGGGACTGCCGGCATGTGTAAGAATCCCCCTTGGCAAAGGCGTTTGCGGAACAGCTGCAAAGCAAATGAAAACTGTCCGTGTAGAAGATGTCCATCAATTCCCTGGACATATCGCCTGTGACGCTTCTTCACAGTCAGAAATCGTCATTCCTCTTGTAAAAGACGGCAGTCTGCTTGGGGTTCTGGATATCGACTCCCCGGAAAAAAAACGTTTTGATGAACTTGATCAAAAATACCTGGAGGCCTTCTCGGAGGTACTTGTATCCTTCCTTTAAACGGCATTGCAAAAAGGAGATGACCTTATCAGCAGGCCATCTCCTTTTAGTATTATACTCCTTCGAGCGCCTGAGACAGGTCATCCCGGATATCTTTCCACGATTCAAGCCCAACTGAAAGCCTCAGCAGCGTATCTTCAATGCCCATCTTTTCACGTGATTCCTTTGGAACCACTGCATGAGTCATCGCAGCAGGCTGCTGGATTAATGTCTCGGCATCTCCTAGACTAACGGCAATTTTAATTAAATTCAGCCGGTTCATAAATTCCTGAGCAGTCCGCTTATCCCCCTTTAGAGTAAAAGATATCATGCCACCAGGCTTCCTCATTTGTTTTTGCGCAATTTCAAAATCTGGATTGCTTCTGTCTCCAGGAAAATAAACTTTTTCTATTTTTGGATGCGCCAATAAGTACGATGCAAGCTTTTCCGCATTGTCACAATGCCGGTCAAGCCTAACCGCAAGTGTTTTCAATCCACGAAGAAGCAGCCAGGCGTCAAAAGGGGAAATAATGCCACCAATATCTTTTTGTGTAGTCATTGAAACTTTATCCAAAAATTCCTTGCTGCCTATAACAAGGCCGGCCACTACATCGCCATGCCCGCCGATGTACTTTGTCGCACTATGAATGACAATATCACAGCCCAGTTCAATCGGATTCTGCAGGTATGGAGAACAGAAAGTATTATCAACGATTACAGGTATTCCTTTCTCTCTTCCTACTTCTGCAACCATTTCCAGGTCCACCAATTTCATTGTTGGATTTATAGGAGTTTCCACATATATACAGACAGTCTGCGGTTTGATTTCATTAAGGAGCTGCTGCTTTGATTCCATAGCCGAAAAATCATGACTGATTTTATATTTCTCTTCCATCATCTCCAGGAGTCCAAAGGTACAGCCATAAACTCCCTGAGAACATATAATATGATCACCCGTTTTGGTTAAAGCAAATAGGACGGCTGAAACTGCAGCCATACCAGACCCAAAAGCAAGGGCGGCTTCTCCCTTTTCCAGAGCGGCCATTCTTTCTTCAAGCATCTTAACCGTTGGATTGCCCAGACGCGAATAAATATAGCCTTCTTCTTCACCAGCAAAACGCTTTTCTCCCTGCTGTGCTGTCTCAAATGTAAAAGTTGATGTCTGGAAAATTGGCGGTGCGAGGCTCCCTTTAAATTTTTCTGCATCGTATCCTTCATGGATAACCTGCGTCTCGAAGTTAAACCGATGTTTCCTATCCATCATAACTCTCCCTTTCAATGTAAACGCTTACAAAAAATTCTAAAAAAAACTTCTCTTTCAGCATATGATAATAGTAAATTTTTTGAAAGTATTTTGTTTTGATAACATTATTATAAGACTGCCCCCACAAGGCAGTCCCTAAATACATGAATCTGCTGCCGACTCAATGATCACTTTGTTTTTCCCTGAATTTTTGGCGGTATATAATGCCTTGTCAGCTCTTTTAAACAGAGCGTCATATGAATCTTTTTTCCCACTGCTCCAATACGAAACCCCGCACGAAATGGTTACTTGGGGATCAGTGATTTCACATACCTTCCTGACAAGCCTTGCGGCAATAAAGGCTCCTGCTGACAAAGAAACACCGGGCAGGTAAAGAGCCAGCTCCTCTCCGCCCCATCTTGCGCCTATATCAGTGGCGCGAATATTGCTGTTTATTAAATTGGCCACTTGAATGATGATTTCATCGCCAACCTGATGTCCGTAATTATCGTTTATTGATTTAAAATCATCAATATCAACAAGCATAAATGTTCCTTCATGATCTTCATTCATGGACTGATGAATCCGATCATCAAGATAGCTCCGGGAATAAAGCTTTGTTAAATGATCAGTCACGACCATCTTTTCAAGCTCTTCTCTCAGTATTGAGTTTGTAAAGGCGAGTGTGGAATGATGAATCAATGATTGCAGCAGCTTGAATGTTTCAAATAAAAAATGATAAGGCGAACTGTGCATGACGAGAGCAAATCCCTTTAATGCTCCAGACTGGGTCATAGGAACAGCCATAATGGATTTATAAAAGGTGATCGTCTCCTCGCACTGAAGAGAAAAATCCCCAATAAATAGAGACTCTTTCTCCTTAATGATCTTTGTCATTATATATTCAATATAAATTTCTGCCTCTTTTCTTTGAAAGAATTCGGTACTGTCCTGTATCACATTTGCATTGGCACCATCAGAAGAAATCAGGATGAAACCGGCCTCTTCGGCGTCAAAGGAATGCAGAATCTGCTCAGCCATAAAATTCATGGTTTCTGTCAGACGCAAATTTGAATTCAGCCGGTGGGATGTTTCATTAATTAATTGAAGGTCTGCTATCAATCGCTTGGATTGCTGGTAAAGCTGTGCATTTTCCAGTGCACTGCCGGCAGTATTCGCCAGAAGCGTGATAAATTCAATTTCACTTTTAGGAAAAATGATGGTATTTGGCGCTATAACCTGAAGTACTCCATACACCCCCTGCTTTCCTTTTAATGGGGCATATAGAACAGAACGCATTTCCTGCAGGGAATCTTCAAATTGAACAGCCCCCGTGACATAAGCTTGCATGGCTGCGATATTTTCGCTGTCATATTCAAGGTCCCTAATGGGCAAATCCCCATGATTATTGTTATCTTGGGACAACAAAAGATAATAGGTAAAGGTAGGATACATTTCCTGCAAAGTATAAATAATCTCTCCAAGAACCATGTCCATATCCATTGAAGAATGGAATTTCTCCGTAACGCGATACAGCTGCTTATAGCGTTTTTCTTCGGAAGCGATTTTGGCAAGCCCCTGAGCTTTATCAAAAAATTGCCCGCATTCTTGGCTAAGCTCCTGAAAAACTTTATCTGGATAGGAATGAAAACAGCCTGGTTGCCCAGTTAGAATCAAGCATCCAAGCAGCTGGCTACTCTTTACAAGAGGAATCATGATTTGATCTTCCTTAATCTCAGCACCCAAACTCTGGAATTCCCTGTTTTTTTCAGCCCATCTTTTTAAATCACCTGAAAAGGCAGGTGATTGCATACCAACCGGGTGTGTGGCAGCTTCTGCAAAAAACTCATGCTTCCATTCATTAAAGGCGTACAGAGTAATTTCATCAGCTCCGGTCAGGGATTTAATTGCGGAAAGCATTTCATTCAGAAGCTTTTCATAATGAAAAAAACCGTTCTCAGTATCGATAATATCAAAAAATCTGCTTTTTAAATTAAGTATGATTTGCCGTTCAAGTGTATCCATCTTCAATTATCACCTATCAAATGTCTCAGATCATGTATCATTAAACCAATAAGGTATATTATAGCGGACCGAAATTAATATTTTCCGCATACATATGGCTATTTCATTTCAGTTTTGCAATTTTTTCAGTAAGAAAAAGCCAAAATTGCCAGGTTAGCATTTATTAAAAACACAGTAAAATGAAAAAAAAGCGAAGCCGCTTTCCTTTCTGACAACTATAATTAAACAATTCCAATTTTTTCTTGAATTATATCATAACTTTCAAAGGGACACTTTATTAGTTTAATAATTTCATGTGGAATATAGTAAAGGAGAAATACTTCCTTTATATCTTTATCATCCTCCTTCAATCATCAAAAGAAAAAGTAAAAGACCTTGACTTTTATCCTTTAAAAATTATATAATACTCCTTGTGTAAAATATTGCAGCCTATGTGAGCACCTTGATGTACTCATTTTGTTCCTCAACCAGGTCTATCTGGGGATGGGGTACTGTGTAACCCTCTGCTGCTAGGGCGAAGGTACATGAAAACAAAATGGACATGATTGTTGTGCACATCTGTTTCTGTTTTTATTTTACCCAAATAAAAACACAAAAGGAGGAGTCTTAAATGGCTCGTTATACTGGTCCAAGCTGGAAATTATCCCGTCGTCTTGGAATCTCTCTAAGCGGAACTGGTAAAGAATTAGAAAAGCGTCCTTACGCTCCTGGACAACATGGTCCAAACCAGCGCAAAAAATTATCTGAATACGGATTACAATTGCAGGAAAAGCAAAAGCTTCGTCATATGTACGGAGTAAACGAGCGTCAATTCCGCAATTTATTCGATAAAGCTGGCAAAATGCCTGGTAAGCACGGTGAAAACTTCATGATTCTTCTTGAATCACGCCTTGACAACGTTGTTTACCGTTTAGGTCTTGCACGCACTCGCCGTCAAGCTCGTCAGCTTGTTAACCATGGTCACATCATGGTTGATGGATCTCGCGTTGATATTCCATCATACCGCGTAGCACCTGGTCAAACAATTACACTTCGCGAAAAATCTCGCAACCTTGACATCGTTAAAGAAGCAATCGAAGTTAACAACTTCGTACCTGACTTCGTATCTTTCGATGCAGACAAGCTAGAAGGAACTTTCACTCGCATGCCTGAGCGTTCTGAACTTCCAGCTGAAATCAACGAATCTCTAATCGTTGAATTCTACTCTCGTTAAGCGAGACGCTTCTTAAATAGCAATGTTATAAACCCTAGAATCCTTGTTAAATCAATGGTTCTGGGGTTTTTTGTTTGTATTGTGCTTTGTAGAATCATGTATTCCCCCCTAATCATTTGGGGGAGGTTTGGGGGATAATTTAGGGAAAATATTATTAGGATTTATTTGTGGACAGACGCTACCCTATTTTTATCTTTATCCCAGTTCATATAATTTGTCGCTGGAGGCTACATATGTTAAAAAATAAGATTGACTACTGGATGGATGGAAAGGGACTAAAAACAAATATATTGCAAAGATTTGCGGAGTTTCTGAAACAACCTTTTCAACGTGGAGACAAAAAAAGACTCAACCAGATCTTCAGTATTCAGCTCTTATTGCAAAAGCACCTCATATTACGGTTGATGAATTAATTTATGGAGAGGACAAAGAATGTTAAGGGTAAAAATGTAAATTTTTTTGAAACAAAAAAATGGTAATTTAGTATATAATTTCAGTCGGCAAAGGTAACCATAATATATTAGGGGGACATTTAAATTGTTTAAAAAGTTTTTTGTAATGAGTGTAATTGGAATAATGATTGGTTTATTGTCAGCTTGTGGAGGGGTTGATACAACCCAACATAGTGAAGATGAAAACGCAAAAACAGAAAACACATCAAGTGATTCAGCTCTAATTCAGCTGAAAATGAAAGCGCAAAAGAAGAAGTTTATTTCAAAGAAAATGAAGTAAAATTAAATGACTTAAAAATTAAAATTACCGAAACTAAAGTTATTCAACCAGGTGAACCAGGAAATGAATATAGTGAAAAACCTGTTTTTGCAATTTGGTATGAAACAACTAATTTAAGTGATAAAGATATTGATCCTACAACAGCTTGGACCGTTGTATTTGAAGCTGTGCAAGATAATAATCCTAAAGCAGTTAATACACTCAATGTTGGAGCACTTCCAGATGATCAATTTCTTGATACCCAATTAGAAACCATAAAAAAAGATGGGACTGTTAAAAATGCGGTAGCATATGAATTAGATGACCTCGAAACACCTGTAACGCTAATTGCTACACAAGGTATTTCGGGAGATAAATTAGGTGAAAAAGATTATAATATAAAATAAATTGAAACAATCGCTTCTCCGTGAAGAAGCGATTGTTTTAGGTGATCATATGAAAGTAGTAATCCAAACAATCCTCAATGTGGAAGGAAACAGAGGATTTAGAAACGGTGAATTTCATGTAGAGGATAGTGAATTTAAGAAGGACCCTGATTTCGCTGTTGCAGTGGTCGCCTATGAATGGATCCAGCAGCAGAAGCGTGAGACCGGTCAAAGGGAAACAATTATTGAGAAAGTCACCTGGAATGAGGAAAATGATATTACACAGATAGTTAGAGAAATTGAACCTGTGGTGCCTGAAGATAATTTGCCATTTTAAGCTCCTATAGAGGGGCTTTTTATTTTGCGTTTAATATCTGGGCTTAATGGAAGGATTAGGGTAAAATAATATCAGACTATTTATTTATTTCTTACACAGGGGAGATAGGTGAAATTGGCTAATATACAAGATAGGATTAAGGAGAAATTTTTTAATCAGCAATATAACGAATCCGAACTAATTTCATTTCTACAGGAAAACAAGTACACAGACTTAGAAGTTGCAGATTTAATTCCTCCAGAACACGAAAAGAACATAAAGTATATGAAACGGTTTTATGTGAAATTTTACGATCAGGATAGAACTTTGTTTATCGGACTGGGCGACACAGGAAAGATTTTTGTTTTTCAATGGGTGGAAACAAGAATGCCTACCTACCCATCTGCCAGTAACGCTACTGTTATTGGTTGTCTTTTTGGTGCTTTGGTGGTAATTGGGCTAGTTGTATGGGGGCTCTTTTCTATGATCTCAGGTTTTGGCGAATTAGATTCAGACGATGACTGCAACGATAGTTTTATTGAAGCAGATTACAATGGTGATGGCGAAAAAGATGCAGAAGATTTCCGTATCCAGACAGAGGGTTGCTAGAAGTTGTAGTTTTATCTATGTTGAAAGGAAAGATCAACAATGAAACGAGAAAAATCAGTTGCAATACTGGTTCTTTCTGATAAATTAGCAGAAGCGATAAAAAAGCACTTGTTACCAGCTGCAATTAGAAAAGTAAAAAGTATGAAGAAGTCGACTGCCTAAATCGACTTTTTCATTCCACAATTACTACACTCTCTAAGAAATTCCCCATCTCCAACTTTGGATTTAAAATGTGAGTTGCCGCAATTATCACAACGCCCAGCTTGTTTATCAGGTAAATCATTATAGGTGTAAATTTTATCTAGACCAATATTATCGTAGTCGTATTCCATGTAATCACCTCAGAAGTTTAATATATCAAACATTATGGAATAAATGCAGCTGTTTATTATTCATAAATCAGACACAAGGACTTTCGGCCTATTTGTTTAATATTTAGGTGAAAGGTAGTGCGGTAATGAAGGTTGGCGACAAATTAACTGTTGTTTATCTGCCAAGATTGGGTTTTGTTAAGGCTGGTACTTCCTTGGAGGAAACCTGGAAAATATTAAACGTGCAGAAGTTGAGAAGGAAATTAAGGAGAAGAAGGAAAGAAAAAGATTAGAAGAGAAGCATCCAGGCTGTAAAATTACCAAGATCGGTGCTGGTTGGTTAATTGAAGGTATAGAAACCCCTCTCGATTGAGAAGGGCTTTTGATTTCTTATTAAACTAAGGATATTAATATGAAAACGACATGCCGCTAAAGATACCTGTGACCCAGGAAGTAGCCGGTCCAGATAATGTGTATTTTCCGGAGAAGATGTAGCCTGCAGGACTTACAAAAACAGGTGCAGAAGCAAGGATGTATTTTCCGGGACCATTTGGCCGTTCGCCATAATTAAAATAATTATAATAAGTGGTTAGTGTCGTAAGACAACCAGAACATTGATACAAATTACCAATCCATGTACTTCCGTTAGTAAGAGTATGCTTCCCAGTTCCGCGAGCCTTCATTTGATGTTTTGTACCTGTCGCTGGACACGGAATATATAAAGCTCCAAAATCTCCACCTTTCTCACCCTTAATTTTTCCACTCTCGTGCTCATGATTTTCTAATTCATGATCATGATTATGATTATCTAAATGATTGGTTGATGCACTTGTTGGAGAAGAAATAGAAATTACCAGAAGTAGTGTAAATATCATACTTATAAATTTTTTCAAATTGGACACTCCTTTGAATGTGAATTTGATTTGCACTAAAAGAAAACCTGTATTTTTGATTTTCTCACTTTATCCTCCATTAACTCCAATCACCTCCTAATTATTAACAAATTCTAGTCAACAGGGTAATATCCCTTTTTATGGAAGATGAAATAAGATAAATTACCCGTAATTACAATAGATTTATCACCTCTTTGAGTAAATTCACCTATATGTATTCAGGTTTAAAGAATCAATAAATTGAAGCCCCTCTCAATGAGAAGGGCTTTTGATTTCTTATTGTTTTTTATAGGTGTGACAGTGTGTCTTTTTGGTAGAAAATACGATTTTTAATTACTTGTTTGAAACATTTGGATTGAAATTATTTATTTATTTATTTATTTATTGTTTACAATCATAATTAATGTAAGGCAAGTATAGTACTTACACGTGAAACAGCTATAGCTATACATATTTTAAGGTTATTATAAAAGGAGAGTTATTTATGTCAATCATTACTGTTACAAGAATGGTATGGGAGCTAGGCGAAAGAAAAGAGATACCTTACCCTATAGATAAGAACGATCTAGAAATAATAGACGAAACTAATGATGGTTGTTGGTTATATACAAAAGAAAGCGCATGGGATAAATATGATGGCGGAATAGGTATAGAGACTAAAGAATCATTAGAAGAATTAGAAAAGTTAGCCGGATATTTAGGAAATTTGGTAAGAAGTAAACGTAAGCTTAAACAAAATGATTATGATCATGATGACTATAATGAGTATGGATCTGAGCCTAGTTATGATGAAGAAGAAAGATGGGAAAGACTTTCAGAAGAAGGTATTTATGAAGATTAAGGAGTTTAGTGATTGATTATGAAAATGTGTAGAAGAGATTGTGAAGATAGGTGCTTTAGTTGAAGTAGATAGCTTTATTAAAGCCCCTCTCAATGATGAGAAGGGCTTTTTTAGGTTAATAGTCACTAATTCTTCCTGAAGCCTTACAACTGTCATTTGAACATTTTAAGATCAATTTATAAAAGCCTTCTGCAGCCCCTTTTGGATAAGTCTTTGGAGTGCTTGGTGTTACTGTTCCACTAGTCATAACATTATCAAACCTATCAGTGACCCGATAAGTTGCAGTACCAGAAGTAGCCCATAGATTTAGGTGTAAAGTTTCTCCTTTATCTAAGTAAATTTCATTACTAATATTGCCGGTGTCAAATGAAGAAACCGAAACAATTGCAAATTCCTGTGCACTCGCAGGTGAAACCACAAGAAAAAAAGACAGAAATGCTGTTAACATAATTAGATACTTTTTCATCTTATACTTCCTCCTATCAATATAATATTCTACTAATTCTAGTAAATATGACAAAAAGAACACAATACCAATTGATAAAAATCGTTCTATAGAAATAGTCAAATGCCCCTCTCAATTTATGAGAAGGGCTTTAACAATTATTTTACACGAAGTACTTGTCCTACAAAAATGGTGTAATTAACATCAAGGTTGTTCCAATCTTTAATCTGCTGTACCGTGCTTCCATAAGTCCTGCTCAATGAATAAACAGTATCACCAGATACAAAAGGCGACAATTGTAGCTGTGATTAGAGCAGTAGTGATAGTGCGCTTAAGCCATTTGGTATCCTCTTTAATCTCTTTTAGATCTCCCTGGATATTCTGAATGGATTGATCTTGTAATAATGTTTTATCTTGCAGCCGGCGAATATCAACTTTCATATCCTCAATATCTTTTCGAACTGACTCTTGCCAAATATCCACTGCTGTCGCCTCCTGTGTCACTCATAATCCCCCTTTGAAGGCAAAATAAAAAGAGCTGTAATCATCAGCCCTTTTTCTGTTTATCTGTTATTGTGCATTTTCTTCCTTAGCGTGATTAATATGAGCCACCGAATAGTAGCCAGAATTATTAAATGCAATATTATTGGTTTAGATTGTTAGAAGTGTCGTCATCAGGGTTACTCCTTATATAGGGTTCGATATAAGTTCCTCCCCTATAGTGCCCTTCAACATCATGAACACCAGGGTTATTAGAATCTCCTGGCCCACCTTCCCTCCGTCACAGGAGGGCTTTCAGTTTAGTATTTGATTAAGAAATATTTCTTCTTGCCGCGGCGAATAACAGTAAATTGACCTTCAATCTTGTCCTTATCAGAAAGAGTATAGTCAAGCTCTGTTATGCGTTCTCCATTTACCGAAACAGCGCCATTCGTGACATCCTCACGCGCCTGGCGTTTTGATGGAGAAATTTTGGCAGCAACAAGCAAATCAACGATCCCCAATTCTCCGACTTCTGAATGCACATAAGATGGTACATCCTTAAAGCCTTGTTTTATCTCTGAAGCAGTAAGGTTCTTAATATCTCCACTAAATAGGGCTGCTGTAATCTTGATAGCCTGTTCCAGTGCTTCATCACCATGAATCAGGCGTGTCATTTCCTCAGCAAGTGCTTTTTGAGCTCTGCGGAGATGCGGTTCTTCCTGAACTGCTTTTTCAAGGTCTTCAATTTCTTCACGTGATAGGAATGTAAAGAACTTTAGGTATTTGATCACATCGGCATCTGCTGTGTTAATCCAGAATTGGTAAAACTCATAAGGAGACGTTTTCTCCGAATCAAGCCAGATTGCTCCGCTTTCTGTTTTGCCGAACTTAGTTCCATCCGCTTTGGTTACTAGAGGGATTGTCAGGCCGTATGCCTTTGAACCTTCAGGCGCCATTTTACGGATCAGCTCAAGACCAGTTGTGATATTACCCCATTGGTCGCTCCCTCCAATTTGCATTTTACAGTTATGGTTCTCATATAAATGAAGGAAATCCATTGCCTGCAGGATTGTGTAAGTGAATTCAGTAAAGGAAATCCCCGTTTCCAGTCTGGAAGAAATGGTGTCTTTAGCAAGCATATAATTGACTCCGACATGCTTTCCATAATCACGCAGGAAAGTTACGATATCCATAGAGCCTGCCCAATCATAGTTGTTAACCATGATTGCACCATTTTCATTTTCAAAATCAAAAATCCTTTTCAGCTGGTTCTTTATGCAGTCCACATTATGCTGTACAGTTTCCAAAGTCTGCAGCTTCCGCTCTTCGCTTTTACCGCTTGGATCGCCAATGAGGCCAGTAGCTCCTCCAACAAGTACGATTGGACGGTGTCCTTCTATTTGAAAACGCCTTAAAGTTAAAAATGGCAGCAGGTGTCCAATATGCATGCTGTCTGCCGTGGGATCAACACCGCAGTATAAAGAAATTTTCTCTTTCTCGAGAGTATTCTGGATGCCCTCTTCATCTGTCTGCTGGTAAACGATCCCTCTCCATTGCAAATCTTCAAGTAAACTCATCTTAATTCCTCCTAATTAACGGCTATTTTCAAGGCATAAACAGGTTCCACACATACAAAAAGCGCCCCTGCATATATGCAGGGACGCATGATAATTTTGCGCGGTACCACCCAAATTGAGGACAAATGCCCTCCACTCTTTCAGAATAACGGATAAACCGTCCACTGCTATAACTGCGGTGCAGGTTGACAGTGAAAGCTCAGGGAGGTAATTCATTCTTCTATTTGTACCGGCTCGCAGCGCCCGCCGGCTTTCTGAAACAGGGATAGAAGCATTACTAGGTTCCCATCGATGCCTATAAAATATTAAAACGTATAAGATAAAACATTTTTATCATAAGTATCAGCCAAATGTCAATGCCTGTGCAAAAAAAGAAATTTCAGATAAATGGCGAACCTTGTCATATTGAGATGTCACATTATGCTATAATAGATGTGATTTTGGGGGGATTGATAGGATGAAAGAAAAGTTTCAGATGTTATTTAATAAATTGAGGCAAACTCCGGGCCTCTTCAGGAATAAAAAAGCAGCTAAAGGTGCGAGCATTACTTACCAGGTTGTCTGGAACCTTACTTTGCTATTTCTCATTTTAGCTGTCATTGGCGGTGCATTTGCGGGGGGACTTGGAGCTGGTTACTTTGCGTCGCTGGTAAAGGATGAACCAATTCGATCCTACGCCAGCATGAAAAAAGATATTTACGATTATGAAGAAACATCAGAAATTTATTTTTCCGATAATGTTTATTTAGGCAAGCTTCGGACTGACCTGGAGCGTGAGGAAGTTAAGCTTGATGATGTTTCGGAACACTTAATTAACGCAGTAGTGGCTACGGAAGATGAATATTTCTACGAACATAACGGAGTGGTGCCAAAAGCTATAATGCGTGCCCTGTTCCAGGAAGTAACGAATTCATCTGTTCAATCCGGCGGAAGTACACTGACTCAGCAGCTGATTAAAAACCAGATTTTAACGAATGAAGTTTCATTTGAGCGAAAAGCAAAAGAAATTTTATTGGCACTGCGTCTTGAGAAATTCTTTGACAAAAAAGAGATTTTGGAAGCATATCTGAATGTGTCCACCTTTGGAAGAAATGCATCCGGCCGTAATATTGCCGGAGTTGAAGCAGCTGCCAATGGCATTTTTGGGGTGAGTGCGAAAGAATTAACCCTGCCTCAGGCCGCATTCATTGCAGGGCTGCCGCAGAGTCCATTCGGATACACTCCTTTCACAAAGGAAGGAAAGATCAAAGAAAATCTGGAACCAGGTTTCTCAAGAATGAAAACCGTTTTGAAAAGAATGTATGATGACGGAAAGATTGACCAAAAGCAATACGAGGAAGCTTTGGCATATGACCTGACAAAGGATTTCACTACACCTTCTGAAAGCCCTTTGGAAAAGTACCCATACTTAACGTATGAAATTGAAGAACGAGCAGTTAACATCATGACTAACATTCTGGCAAAAAATGATGGATACGAAGAGCTGGACTTAAAAGAAGATGACGAGCTCCGCGAGGAATACAGGACCCTTGCAGACCGGACAATCCGCCAGAATGGCTTCCAGATCCATACGACGATTAACAAAGATATTTATGATCAAATGCAGCAGGTAAAAGATAATTACCCTTATTACGGGCCAGATAAACCTGAGACAGTGAAAGATCCAGAAACTGGTGAAAACAAGCAAATCATGGAGCCGGTTGAAGTAGGTGCGATGTTAATTGAAAATAAAACTGGAAAAATTATCAGCTTTGTTGGCGGGCGCGATCACAAACGTGAACAGCTGAATCATGCCACCAGTGCTCTAAGGCAAAATGGTTCAACCATGAAACCGCTTTTAGTCTATGCACCAGCAATGGAACTTGGAAAAGCAGCGCCTGGCACCATTCTGCCTGATGTACCGCTATACCTTAATCCAGGGTTAAATAGACCTTGGCCAAAGAACTATACAAATACTTATAACGGGCTCGTTTCAGCAAGACATGCACTCAAGCAATCATACAACGTCCCAGCTGTAAAGCTCTATAAGGATATTGTCGGACAGCGTCCTGCCACTTATCTGGAAAAGATGGGCTTTACCTCACTTATTGGGCCTGACTATACAAACTTGTCTACATCCCTCGGTTCATTGGAATATGGAGTAACCGTTGAAGAAAATACGAACGCTTTTACTACATTTGCCAATGGCGGGAAATTTATTGACGCCTATATGATCGAAAAAATCACAGATAAAGACGGGAATGTTATATTCCAGCATAAATCCGAGCCTGTTGATGTGTTCAGTCCTCAAACAGCGTACCTTACAATCGATATGATGAGAGACGTTATTAACAGCGGAACGGCCACATCGATTAAGAACAGATTGAAGTTCAGTTCCGACTGGGCAGGGAAAACAGGTACTGGTACTGAATTTATAGATGCATGGTTCGTGGCATCCAACCCGAATGTCACTTTCGGCATCTGGTCAGGATATGATACGCCTAAATCATTAAAAGCCCCTGGCCCGCTAAGCTATAGTTTGCGCAATAACTATCTCTGGGCAGACCTGATGAATGCAGCATATGACGTCGCACCTGATCTTGTTGATCCGAATGAAAGCTTTAAAATGCCGGGCGGAATCGTAAGACGTTCATTCTGTGCCATTTCAGGCCTTCTTCCTTCAGAAGCATGTTCTAAAGCTGGTCTGGTCGAAACTGATTTATTCAATGCCAAGTTTGTTCCAACAAAAGTAGATGATAGCCTTGGCAATGGAAAACTTGTACGAATAGGCGATAAAAAATATATGGCACTTGAGTCAACACCAGAAGAGTTTACAGAACCTGGAATGGTAGTGAATCCTGATTATATTCAAAAACTATTCGGCATTAAAGCAAATCTAAGTACTCTTATTCCAAATAAAGAACGCTGGAAGAGCATTCTGACTAGTGCTGATCAGCTCAAAGACAATGGTAAAGCACCTGCAGCCCCAAGCATAAAAGCTTCAGGCGAAACCATTACATGGGGTGCACATCCTGAACAAGATGTCATTGGCTATCGAGTTTACAGCGGAGGTAAAAAGGTTGCAACAATAAAAGCCGGCGCTTCCCTAAACTATAAGTCTGGAAGCGGCTCGATCCATGTAACTGCGGTTGATATTGCCGGAAAAGAGTCCGCTCCATCCAACGCAGTGGAAATCGGCAAAAAGCCGGATGAAGAGAAAACTAAAGAGGAAAAACCTAAAGAAGAAAAGCCGAAAGATCCGCCAGCCGAGGAAAAGCCTGATGCGGAGAAGCCTTCGGAATCTGGTGAAGGTGAAGATACTGCAACCTAAAATAATTAAAGAAAAGCAGAATTCCATTAACCCCAAATAGGGCTTGGAATTCTGCTTTTTCTTTAGGTAAATTTGAAATTAATGAATTTTTTCTTCCCTGGCTAATAGTTTCCTAATTTAAACTTTTTTGAACTTTACTTCTTTATCAGTTGCGTTATTCCCACCCTCTCGAAACAACAAAAAGAAGACCGCTGCTTATTGAAGCAGCGGTCTTCTCTCTCTTAATCTTCCATTGTAGACAAATCGCCAGTTGGCAGGTCCAGCTCCCATGCCTTAAGCACACGGCGCATGATTTTACCGCTGCGGGTTTTTGGAAGTTTGTCGCGGAATTCGATTTCACGCGGGGCAGCGTGAGCAGCAAGGCCTTTCTTAACGAATTGGCGGATTTCTTCCACTAATTCCTCAGTAGGTTCATGTCCGTCTCGTAAAGCAACAAATGCTTTAATAATTTCACCGCGGACAGGATCCGGCTTGCCGATAACTCCAGCTTCTGCAACAGCTGGATGTTCAATCAGCTTGCTCTCTACTTCAAACGGCCCTACACGCTCACCGGATGTCATGATAACGTCATCTACACGGCCCTGGAACCAGAAATATCCATCTTCATCCATATAAGCAGAGTCTCCCGAAACATACCAGTCACCTGGCATAAAATAAGATTCATATTTTTGCTCGTTATTCCAGATGGTATGCATCATGGAAGGCCAGCCTTTTTTAATTGCAAGGTTCCCCATGCGGTTTTGCGGCAGCTCATTACCCTGATCATCGACTATGGCTGCTATAACACCCGGAATCGGCTTGCCCATGGATCCCGGCTTAATTTCCATGCAAGGATAGTTACAAATGAGCTGTGCACCTGTTTCAGTCATCCACCACGTATCATGGATGCGCATATTGAACACTTTCATTCCCCATCTGACTACCTCAGGATTTAATGGTTCCCCGACACTGAGGACATGACGAAGGGAGCTTAAATCAAACTTTTTCACAACTTCATCGCCCGCCCCCATCAGCATGCGGAAAGCGGTTGGAGCACTGTACCACACTGTGACTCCATACTCCTCAATCATTTTATACCAAGTCTCCGGGTTGAACCTGCCTCCAACAATAAGGTTTGAAGTCCCTGTCAGCCAAGGGCCGAAAATGCCATATGAAGTACCGGTTACCCATCCCGGGTCAGCAGTGCACCAATATACATCTTCTTCTTTTAAGTCCAGCACCCATTTAGCGGTCTGATAATGCTGAATCATTGCATTATGTACATGCAGCACTCCTTTTGGCTTGCCTGTGGAACCGGAAGTATAGTGCAAAATAAGGCCATCTTTTCCATCAACCCATTCAATTGGCAGCTTCCTGCTCGATTCCGCCATTCTTTTATTAAAATCAACATATGGCCCTGTTTCCTCGATATTTTCCCCAACAAGAAAAACATGCTTTAAGGCAGGCAGCTGATCGACAGGCACACGCTCCAAAAGCTCAGGTGTTGTAATCAGGACTTTTGCTTCACTGTCATCAAGTCTGTCACGGACTGCTCCTTCCATGAAAGCTTCAAACAGAGGGCCTACAATGGCTCCCAGCTTAATAGCCCCCAATACGGCAAAATAAAGCTCTGGGGAACGCGGCATAAAGATGAACACTCTATCTCCTTTTTCAACATCACCATAGGCTTTTAATGCATTTCCTGCTTTATTGGAAAGTTCCTTCATTTCTTTGAATGTATATTTCTCATTTCTCTGTCCATCGCGATAATAAAGGGCAACCTTATTTTTCCTGAAAGATTCCGCATGACGGTCAATGGCCTCATAGGCCATATTCATGCGCCCGGTTTCTTTCCAGGAAAATTCTTTTTCCGCATCAGCCCAGTTAAAATTTTCATAAAGCTCATCATAGCTTTTTAAATTGAAGTCCCCTTGTGTTACTGGCAGCGCTTCCAATTTCATATATCGATATCCCCCTTATTTAAGTTTTGATATTATTATAGTATAAACATTATATTTTCTCAATTTTTAAAAATTTGGAGCTAAAAAAAATTACTTGCGAACCAATTAATAAATTGTCACAAACTTTTTTAAATTAAACAGAAAATTATGTGAAAGCGCTTTATCCTTTGTGTTTTTATGTATAATAGAAGTTACATTGATCATGTCTATTGGGCGGTGAATAAATGGAACATAAAAAAACGTATAATGCAAAGGAATTAAAAACAGCCAATGGAAAATTAATCATCGAGGGGCCTATTTCACCTGAAAAATTAGCAGATTATGAGTTTCATAAAGATCTTGTAGCTTTCAGGCCTCCGGCTCAGCAGCATAAAGCCCTTGTTGAGATTGCCGGATTGCCGGAAGGAAAAATTATAGTAGCCCGTGACAGGCATACCATTGTCGGCTATGTTACTTACTTGTATCCAGATCCGCTTGAGCGCTGGTCTGAAGGGAAAATGGATAATCTAATAGAATTGGGCGCCATTGAAGTGATCCCTGCTTTCCGAGGTTCTGGGACAGGCAAGAACCTGCTGAAAGTATCCATGATGGATGATGCAATGGAAGATTATATCGTGATAACGACTGAATATTATTGGCACTGGGATTTAAAAGGAACTGGCCTGAATGTATGGGAATATCGAAAAATCATGGAAAAGATGATGAATGCAGGCGGTCTTGAATGGTATGCCACAGATGATCCGGAAATCAGTTCTCACCCTGCAAATTGCCTAATGGCCCGCATTGGAAAAAGAGTAGATCCGGATTCAGTGCAGCAATTTGACCGCTTGCGCTTTATGAACCGCTTTATGTATTAAATTTTTTCAGGTAGCGTCAATACATAATTCATGCTTGGATTCAAACTAGTTTTCGGCATGAATGTATCTCCATATTTTTTATAAGGAGGCATTTAAAGTGATTGTTGAAGAAATTATGAAAACGGATGTCACTGCCTTGTCAAAAGAAGATAGCATCGCCGACGCCATAAGAATTATGAATGAAAAAAGAATACGGCATTTGCCGATAACAGATGAAGAGGGCAGATTGCAGGGACTAGTAACAGATAGAGACATTCGCGATGCCACACCTTCCATATTTCATACAGAACTGTTTAAGGAAGATCTGCAGAGACCATTAAAAATGATAATGAAGACAGATATCATCACAGGGCACCCTCTTGATTTTGCTGAAGAGATTGCGGCGGTTTTTTATGAGCAGCGAATCGGATGCCTGCCAATTTTAAAAGATAATAAGCTAGTTGGAATTGTTACAGAAACCGATTTGCTCCATACATTAGTTCAGTTGACAGGAGCTCATCAGCCAGGATCACAAATTGAAGTAAAGGTGCCAAACAGGGCAGGCATGCTATTTGAAATCGCTGAAGTTATCTGCAAAAGAAAGGCAAATATTCAGAGTGTCCTTGTTTACCCTGACAAAACGGATGATAAATACAAAATACTGGTGATAAGAGTACAGACAATGAACCCTACTCTTGTAGTTGAAGATTTGAAAAAAGCAGGTCACCATGTTTTATGGCCAAATCTGCCGGGGATTTCACTATGACACATGATTCAGTATTTGTTTATTCGGAAGACCTGCTGAACTACAAATTCAGCAAAAATCATCCTTTTAATCAGATAAGGCTGAAACTGACACTCGATTTGCTCAAAAATATAAATGCCATCGAGGACTGTCATATAATACCTCCTCGCCAGGTTTCCGATGAAGAGCTTCACTTGATTCATGATCCTAATTATGTGAATGCTGTCAAGCTCGCCGGCCGAGGGCATCTTCCCGAAGATGTTGGCGAAAACTATGGTCTCGGAACAGAGGATACACCTATTTTTCCGAATATGCACGAAGCAAGCTCACTTTTAGTAGGAGGCACCCTTGCAGCCGTTGATGCTGTCATGAGCGGCCGCGCTAAGCATGCACTCCATCTGGGCGGAGGCCTTCACCACGGTTTTCGGGGAAAAGCATCTGGATTTTGCATCTACAACGATAGCTCCGTAGCAATTAAGTATATACAGGAGAAGTATAAAGCACGTATCCTGTATGTTGATACAGATGCCCATCATGGTGATGGTGTCCAGTGGTCATTTTATGATGATCCAGATGTATGCACATTGTCGATCCATGAAACAGGCAGATACCTTTTCCCTGGAACAGGAAATGTAAATGAGCGAGGACAAGGGAAAGGATATGGATTTTCTTTCAATATCCCTGTGGATGCATTTACTGAAGATGATTCTTGGCTTCACGCATACCTTACAGCTTTTCGGGAGGTTGCGGAATTTTTTAAGCCGGATGTGATTCTTACGCAAAATGGGGCTGATGCACATTATCTTGACCCTCTTACACATTTGTCATCTACCATAAAAATTTATAGAGAGATTCCAAAACTGGCACATCAAATTGCCCATGAATATTGTGGCGGGAAATGGATTGCCGTCGGTGGAGGCGGCTATGATATTTGGAGGGTTGTTCCACGGGCATGGGCCATGATTTGGCTTGAAATGACTGAAAACTCTAATTGTTACGGCAATATCCCAGCTGAATGGATCGATAAGTGGAAAGAACATGCTCCTGTACCCCTTCCCCTGGAATGGGATGACCCGGCTGATTTATATAAGCCAATCCCCCGTAAAAACGAAATAACTGAAAAAAATGCCCAGACAGTGGACAAAGCTCTTTATCCGATCCGGAATAGATCAATGACAGAGTCCTTATAAGAAAAACGGCCGGGAACATTCGTTTACCGGCCGCTTTTCTTTTCTGCACGTAAACAGGCCTGGCACTGCCAGACCTGTTATTATTTATGAATATTGGTATCTTCATCAAATTTTGGATCGGAAATAATGATTTCAACACGCCTGTTTTTCTCCCAGTTCTCCGGTCCGGAATTAGGGACGATTGGACGGGTTTCCCCGTATCCGATAGCCATAAACCTGTGGCTGTCAAGATTATGACTTTCTGTCAGATATCTGATTACAGTACTTGCCCTGGCAGCAGATAACTCCCAATTGGATGGATATCTGTAAGTAGTTATGGGCCGGTCATCCGTATGCCCTTCCACCTTCACGAGGTTGGGCATGTTTGCCAATAGGGCTCCTACTTTATCCAGGAAAAGGTATGAGCTGTCTAGCAGACTGGCATCTCCGGATTCGAATAAAACCTGTTCCTGCAGCACGAGAACGACGCCCCGCTCCGTCCTGTTTGCCACAATAACTTTTTCTAAGCCGTTCTCCTCGAGAAATGACTGAATTTCCATCAGAAGCTCATCAAGCGAATCCGATTGCCCACTGTCTTCATTTTCTTTAATATCTTCATTTTGGCCTGGGTTCTCTGCAGGAATGATGGACGGCTGGAAATCCAGCACCTGCTTGTCCCTAAAAGAGTCGGATATCACCTGAAACTTCATTAAATCAATCTGTGACATCGAAAATAGCAGAATAAAAAATACTAATATTAGTGTGACGAGATCTGAGAAAGTCACCATCCATCTTGGGGCACCTTTTGGAGGCTCAGGAGACCTTCGCCTAGGCTTCATAATCCAGTGCCTCCCCTGCGTTTACTGCTTTCTCCAGCTCTCTCCGTTCCTCCGAGGATAAAAAGGCACTCAGCTTCGCCTCTACAATCTTTGGATTTTGCCCGGATTGAACACCGATGACACCTTCAATAATAATCTCCTTCAAAAAAACTTCCTTCTCTGTCTTTAAAGCCAGCTTTGCTGCCATCGGCAGAAAAATCAGATTGGCAAGCAGGGAGCCATATAAAGTAGTCAATAAGGCAATGGCCATATTGGGCCCAAGAGTGGAGGGGTCATTTAGATTTTTAAGCATCAGGACCAGCCCGATCAAGGTTCCTATCATTCCCCATGCCGGAGCGTATTCACCGGCTTTCTCGAGAATGCTTCTGCCTTTTCTGTGTCTCTCTTCCATCGCCATAATTTCGGCATTCATAATGTCAGTAATGACATCTGGCTCAATGCCGTCCACAGCCAGATAAATGCCTTTCCTTATGAAAGGATCTTCCACCTTCTCAGCCTCAGCCTCCAGCGATAACAGCCCTTCGCGCCGGGCACGTTCAGAGAGTTTGACAAAAATCCCAATCAGCTCGCCAACGCTTTGTTCTTCACTGGAAAAAACCTGCTTAAATACATTGGCCATATGCCGGATATCTTTTAAAGGAAAACTTACAAGCAGCCCGGCAATCAAACCGCCTAACACAATAAGAATAGAAGAAAAGTCAACAAATGATAAAAACCCATCTGCTCCTCCATTCCACATGATCCCAAAAATCAGCATAGCCAGGCCCACCATTAACCCTGCAGGTGTTAAAAAATCAAACTTTCTCATACTCTCTCTCCCTGATCCATTGCATTATCTAAAGGTCTAATGTCCCCAATAATAGGTACAGCTTAAAAGTTGACAGAAAGAAACGCCTTTCAAATTAAGGCGCTTCCGCTTTTCTGTTATATCGGCATTTTTCTCATTTAGTTGAGCTTCGTTCTTCAATTCGGTGAGGGAGTACAACAATTTGTTCATCAACTGATTCTTTATTCATAAGTTTCGTAAGCAATCTCATGGCAACTGCACCGATATCGTACAATGGCTGTACGACTGATGTCAGCTGAGGACGGACCATCAATGCCAATCTCGTATTGTCAGAGCTGATGACCTCAAAGTCTTTAGGGATATTAAAGCCTTTATCTTCCGCCCCATGGACAATTCCCAATGCCATTTCATCAGATCCTGCAAAAATAGCTGTTGGACGCGGATTTGCCTCAATAAGCTTTTCAAGGGCTTCTATACCTGAATCGTAAGTATAATCTCCTTCAACCACCAATTCTTCGCGGTAGGACATTTCAGCTTCTTCAAGTGCCCGCTTATAGCCTGCTAGCTTTTTCTCCTTATTGATCGGCTCGCGGAGAGGTCCCACTACAATAGCCACATCTTTATGGCCTTTCTCAATAAATGATTTAGTAGCATCAAATGATGCCTGTTCATAATTAATGTTTACAGATGGAATTTTGCCTGTTTCTTCAATAGAGCCTGACAGTACGATTGGTACCGGTGACTTTTCAAACTCTTCAACATGCTCGGACGTAATATTGCCGCCCATGAACACTATTCCATCCACCTGTTTTCCGAGCATAGTATTAAGCAGGTGCAGCTCTTTCTCAATATTTTGGTCGGAGTTGCTTAGAATGATATTGTATTTATACATGGTCGCAATATCTTCTATGCCCCTTGCCAGTTCTGCAAAAAAGGTGCTGGAGATATCGGGAATAATCACTCCGACTGTAGTTGTTTTTTTGCTTGCCAATCCTCTTGCAACGGCGTTGGGGCGGTATCCAAGCCGATCAATTACTTCCATTACTTTTTTTCTTGTTGCTGGTTTAACATTCGGGTTGCCATTTACAACACGAGAAACCGTTGCCATTGATACATTTGCTTCTCTTGCCACATCGTATATCGTTACATTCATTACTGACACTCCTTCTTTAAATAGCGGTCACTTCTATTACTTAATATTTTACAGCAATACGACATAACCTACTCATTTTTTATCCTAATTTGTGAGTGGTTACACATGTACAATTATGTATTTAATCATACGACAGTCCAGGAATTGCCGCAATGTCAAGGCTTGTATTTTTGAAAAAAACTTATATTTGAACTCTAAAAATAAAAAAGCCTCCTGCAAATAGCAGAAGGCTCCATAATTAGGCGTCAAACTCTCAGTAATGCTGAAGATTGGAGTTCAGACATAAACTGATCAAATTGATTTAAGTCCATTTGCTGTGCTGAATCTGAAAGGGCAACGGCCGGGTCAGGATGAACCTCTGCCATTACGCCATCTGCGCCGATTGCCAGCGCTGCTTTTGCTGCAGGAAGAAGCAAATCTCTGCGGCCTGTTGAATGAGTAACGTCAACAAGTACAGGCAAATGTGTTTCCTGCTTAAGAATTGGCACTGCCGAAATATCCAATGTATTGCGGGTTGCCCGTTCGTATGTGCGGATTCCGCGCTCACATAGGATGATCTGTCCATTCCCCTGGGACATGATATATTCCGCTGCATTAATGAATTCCTCAATTGTAGCTGCAATCCCGCGCTTTAAAAGCACTGGTTTGTTTACAGCACCCGCTGCTTTTAATAGCTCGAAGTTTTGCATGTTTCTTGCACCGATTTGAATGACATCAATATAATTTACAGCCGTTTCAATATCTTTAGGGCTTACGATTTCAGAAATAACTGCCAGATCGTATTCATCTGCCACTCTTTTTAAGATTTTTAACCCTTCAAGGCCAAGCCCCTGGAAATCATATGGCGATGTTCTTGGTTTATATGCGCCTCCGCGAAGAAGCTTAAGTCCTTTTGCTTTTACAGCTTCAGCAACTGTTGCCACCTGTTCATATGATTCAACTGCACAAGGGCCAAAAACGAGATGAGGATTGCCGTCCCCTACTTTTACACCCTTTAAGTCTACAATCGTATTTTCAGGCTTCTTTTTGCGTGAAACAAGAAGCGCTTTTCTATGGTCATCTTTTTGAAGTTCAAGACCTGCTTTAAAAATTTCCTTGAACATATGCTCAATTGTTGAATTTTCAAAAGGACCGTCATTATGCTCTTTTATCAAGTCCAGCATCTTGCGTTCTCGGACAGGATCATAACGATAAACCCCTTGTGTTTCCTTTACTCTTCCGATTTCTTGAACAAGTTCTGCTCTTTCATTGATCAAAGCTAAAAGCTGGAGATTCAGCTCATCCACTCGATCACGCAGTTTATCTAGCTCATTATTGCTCATTTCCTGTCCCTTCCTTTCGAATCTGAATTTAAGCCGCGTTGATTTCAGGATTGATGCACAGCACAGTTATTTTATATACGCACCGCGTTAAACATTTCCATCTTTCTCTTTTACGGCCTCTGTATATGTGATACATTTTTTATAATTAGGGTTATTATATATGAATTATTCAGACATGTCACGAAAAACTTCTTTATTAATTAAACGCTTTTAAGTGATAAAGCGATTTCAAGGCATTATTTAAGCATTCTATGACATATTACAAAGAAGGTGTATTGCTTTGAATGAACAAAAAAAGCTTTTTGCACTGGATATCGGCACCAGGACTGTCGTCGGGATTATTCTTGAAGAACACAGCGGCCATTATCATGTTAAAGACATTGTGATAAAGGAGCATGCCGAGCGGGCGATGCTCGACGGACAGATTCATGATGTTCTGGCTGTTTCAAAAATTATAGCAGAAATCAGGGATGAACTAGAAGCTAAATACGGCCCATTAAAAAAGGTGTGTGTAGCAGCGGCAGGCAGGGCTTTAAAAACAGAAAGATCTGAAGCATCGATTACCATTAAAGGAAAACCAATGATGCAAAAGCAGGATATTCTTCATCTTGAATTAAGTGCGGTTCAGCAGGCTCAGGCAATGGTAGCAGAAAAACAGGAAATTGAAAAAAGCTATTATTACTATTGTGTTGGATTTTCCGTTTTATACTATCGTCTTGATGGTGAAGAAATCGGCAGTCTGATTGATCAGCAGGGTGATGAAGCATCCGTTGAAATCATTGCTACATTCCTGCCCAAGGTTGTTGTGGAGTCATTAATCTCAGCTCTCCTAAGGGCTGGCCTGGAAATGGAAGCCCTAACTCTTGAGCCAATTGCGGCTATTAATGTGCTGATTCCTCCTTCGATGAGAAGGCTGAATGTGGCTCTTGTTGATATCGGTGCCGGTACATCGGATATTGCCATTACAGATATGGGCACTGTCACTGCATATGGAATGGTGCCTGTGGCAGGCGATGAGATAACTGAAGCAATCAGCGACCAGCTGCTGCTGGACTTTCCTTTAGCCGAAAAAGCAAAAAGGGATTTGCATGTATCGGATACGATTACTGTCACAGATATTCTCGGCTTTCAATCGGAAGTAAGCAGGGAAGAAGCAATTGAAAAAATTTCACCGGCGCTTGAGCGTTTGTCAAATTCCATCTGCGATGAAATATTGAGGCTGAATAACAGGCCTCCAAAAGCCGTCATGCTTGTAGGCGGCGGCAGCTTAACACCTGGACTTCCTGATAGGATTGCAGAAAGATTGGGGCTTCCAGTAAATAGAGTAGCTATCAGGGGAATAGATGCCATAACCGGGCTGCATATATCAGATTTGACAGACAAAGGCCCCGAACTTGTCACCCCAATTGGAATAGCAATCTCAGCTAAAAAAGCTCCGGTTCAATATTGTACAGTTTACGTTAATGAACAGCCTGTCCGGCTATTTGAGGTTAAAAACCTGACAATGGGGGATTGTCTTCTGGCAGCAGGAATCAAAATGAATAAACTCTACGGAAAGCCCGGACTCGCCATGATTGTCAATCTGAATGGGCAAAACATTACGATTCCGGGAAGCCATGGTGAAGCTCCTGTCATCACACGAAATAGCCTTCCGAGTGCATTGGATGAAGAAATCAAATCAGGGGACATCATAACAGTTTCAAGAGGGCGAGATGGATCTCCTGCTGAAGTCCGCATAAGGGATTTAATTGATGAGGTTCCCGTAAAAACTATCACTATTAACGGAAAGCCGTACACAATCAAGCCTGATATTACCTGTAATGAAGAAGATGCCTCGTTTGAGCAGATCATTGCTGATCGGGATAAAGTGATGTGCAGGATCCCGGAAACATATGAGGAAGTCTTAAAAATATTAAACCTGAACGATTTTTTAAATGAGCTTAAGCCTTTCCGAATCAGCATTAATGAAAAAGAGACATTTCTCCCGCGCCATACCGGAAAGCTATTTAAAAACGGTATAGAGGTGAATTGCCATAGCTTAGTAGAAGATGGGGACAATCTACGGATTGAAAAGAGCAGCACACCAACAGTAAAGGAAATTGCTGATATTCAGCAGCTGGCACTTCAGCAGAGCATTCCTGTTATTTTTAACGGAAAGAAAATAGAGCTTTCCAGAGGAATTCTTGATTTTCAGAGAAAAGGAGCTATCCTCGCCGAAGATGACGAGATTCATTATGGAGATATGATTACACTCGTGAAAAAACCAAAGTCACCCTTTATCTTTCAGGATGTATTCAGCCATGTTAGTGTAGATATGCCTGCAGTATCTTCCGGAAGCTTCGTGCTATTGAAAAATGGGGAAAAAACATCTTTTCATGAACCTGTGGAGCCTGGTGATCAACTCAAAATCGTGTGGCCTGCCATAAATAATAAAAATTCAAATGTGAATTATATATAACTAAAAACCCATCCAATTGGATGGGTTTTATCTATTTTCTTTCACAGCATTCTCCAGAGAACCGTATGTAATCTTCCAATGTGATGCATGCCAGGCAACATCTCCATTTTGAAAAAGAATTGCCTGAGGTGACTCATGCTTGATATGAAAAGCTTCGGCAATGTGATTAGATAAAGAACGATCTTCCTGAACAACTAAGTAATAAGCATTTACATCTTTATGCTCGTTAACAAAGCTTTCAAATTCTTCATACGCTGCCCCGCTTACCGGGCAAGTGGAACTGTGCTTTAAAATCAGCAGCTGCTCTCCTGATTTTACCGCCTGATCAAATGCTTCCTGGCTATCAAATTTTTTCATCTTCTTGCCTCCTCAACTGTCGCCTGGCACCAGACCCGATGCATGGCTTTAATAAATAAATAACGGTGAAGTAATCGTACCACTTCACCGTTTTTAAAACAAATAATATTAATTATACTTTTGCTCAGTTTCGTCAAAAGCTTTTTTCGTTTCTTCAAGCTTCATTTGGATTTCTGCATCATTTACTGGTGCATTCCCTTCTGCCTGAAATGTTTCATCATTGATGGACTCTCCGTCTTCTTCCGGCGTGCCGTGTGAAGAAGCTTGTCCATTTTGGGAATCTTTCAAGCTCTTCACTTTATTCATAAACTCATTGGATTGCTTTGATACTGTTTGAGTTAACACATTTGTTTTCTCTTTTGCAGCATTTGCCAGTTCAGTGCCTTTTGTCATAGCTGTTTCACGGTATTGTCCTGATTTTTCTTTTAATAGGGCAGCCTTTTCGCTTAAATCGCTCTGAAGCTCTTTGCCTGATTTAGGAGCCAGGAATAGAGCCGTAGCTGCGCCAACCATTCCTCCGATTAAGGCGCCAATCATGAAATCTTTCGTATTGATATTTTCATCTGTTTTTGCCTGATTTGAATCAAACTGAGTACGGTCTTGGCTATTCATTCTCCTTTTTCCTCCTTTAATTCTAGTATCTTGCTCTTTCTCCTCGGCGTTCGGGCGGAACCATTTGTTTCTCGCTGACATTGTACTGATAAGGGGCTTCTTTTCTCATTTTCCACTTCTCCTTGATCTCAAGGAGAATATTGCTCCACTGCACCACCTGAGAGATTTTATCTTTATTCTGTTCAAGCTGTGTATTAACAGAAGATGTTATTTTCTGAATGGATCCATTAAATTTGCGGACAGAGTCACCTACTTCTTTTACTGCAGTTACAACACTGTTCAGATTCTCAGATTTCTGCTGAATGTCTGTTGCCAGTGAATTAGTTTTATGCAGCAGGACAGTTGTTTCCTTCGTTACTCCATCTAATTGCCTTTCAAGGCCTGCCAATGTGTGTGATACATTATCTAATGTCCCCTGTAAGGATTTTAACGTTTTCGCCAAATAAATGACCAAAACAAGAAATGCGATAGCAATGACTGCTACACTTAAGTATAAAATAATTTCCAATTCTTACACCTCCGGTTGTCTGTATACTAACTTTTACCCAGCTGCACTGCCTCTAAACCAGGAGCACATTAATAGATTCCACTTGTGAAGTCCAAATTCCTTCTCTAACAGGTATTTCATCAGTTAAAGTAAATTTTAGCACAATTGGAAAAGGTTAAACAAAACCTTTCATTTCGGTTACAATAATAGTTGTCGGAAAAATAAATTTACTGGAGGTATTAATCCATGAAAGATCCCCGTATTGAAAAACTGGCAAAAAATTTGATTAACTATTCTGTCCGACTTCAGAAGGGCGAGAAGATTCTTATTGAAAATTTCGGACTGCAGAAGGAATTGGTGACCGCGCTGGTTAAGGAAGCATATGCAGCGGGAGGGTATCCGTTTGTTTCTTTAAAAGATCATCAGGTTGATCGTTCCCTGCTTTTAGGAGCACAGGAAGAACAATTCAATATGATGGCTGAGTTTGAAGCAAATGTAATGAGCAAAATGGATGCATACATAGGATTGCGCTCCGGAGACAACATCAACGAGCAGGCTGATGTACCGGATGATAAAATGAAAATCCATGGATCAACCATCGGCCAAAAAGTGCACAGAGAGATCCGTGTGCCAAAAACGAAGTGGGTGGTTCTCCGTTACCCTAATGCTTCCATGGCTCAGCTGGCTAAAATGAGCACAGAGGCATTTGAAGATTTCTATTTTGATGTCTGCAATTTGGATTACGGAAAAATGGATCAAGCGATGGACAACCTTGTTGAATTAATGAATAAAACCGATAAAGTCAGAATTACCGGTCCCGGTACAGATCTATCCTTCTCGATTAAAGATATTCCGGCAATTAAATGCTCTGGCCAAATGAATATTCCTGATGGAGAGGTTTATACTGCTCCTGTACGCGAATCAGTCAACGGCGTCATCACCTATAACACACCATCTCCATACCATGGCTTTACATTTGAAAATGTAAAGCTGACATTCAAAGATGGAAAAATTGTTGAGGCGGAAGCCAATGACAGCGAACGCATCAACAAAATCTTTGATACGGATGAAGGCGCACGCTATATAGGTGAATTTGCCATCGGGGTTAACCCATACATCCTTCATCCGATGCAGGATATTCTGTTCGATGAGAAAATTGATGGTAGCTTCCACTTCACACCGGGACAATGCTATGACGAAGCGTATAATGGCAATAAATCTAATATACACTGGGATATGGTAAACATCCAGCGCCCTGACTATGGCGGCGGTGAGATCTACTTCGATGATGTATTAATCCGCAAAGACGGGCGATTTGTCATTAGTGAACTTGAAGCATTAAATCCGGAGAATTTAAAGTAATAAGAAAAACGGAAGACGCGCGCTTACCGGCTTTGACTCAAGAGCTGATGGCGCTTGGAGCCAGTCGTTCAAATTTATATATAAAAAAGGATGCTTCCTTAGCGGAGCATCCTTTTTTATGATTTATATTTGGTTTTCGTATGCCTGCTGGAATTTCTGAATATCCCCGGCACCCATAAACATAATTACACTCTCTTCATGATTCCTTAGCACAGCCGTTTCTTCCTCATTTAGAATTTGTGCATTGGGAATTTTGGCTTTTAAGTCATCAATCGTGAGTTTCCCATGATTTTCACGGGCAGAGCCGAAAATTTCGCATAGATAGACTTTGTCAGCCATATTAAGGCTTGATGCAAATTCATCAAGAAAGGCCTGAGTCCTCGTAAATGTATGAGGCTGGAAAACTGCGACAACTTCCTTTTCAGGATACTTTTGTCTGGCAGCATCCACAGTCGCCTTAATTTCTGTCGGATGGTGGGCATAGTCATCTATAATTACCTGAGAGCCCACTTTCTTCTCGGAAAATCTTCTTTTCACCCCTTCAAAGGAAAGAAGCTGTTCCTGGACAATCTTCGCATTGATCTCTTCATAATGACATAGAGCGATAACAGCTAAAGAATTCAAGACGTTATGATCTCCATAAGCTGGAATAGTGAAAGTCTCATAGAAGGTGTTGCGGACAACTACATCAAATGTTGTTCCTTCTGTAGTTTTAACTACATTGCGTGCCTGAAAATCATTATCTTCTCCAAAACCATAGAATACCACAGGCACTTTAGCCTGGATTTTTTGCAGCTGCTCGTCATCACCGCATGCGAAAATCCCCTTATTCACTTGCCAAGACATTTCCTGAAAAGCAGAAAAAACATCTTCAATGTTGGCAAAATAATCAGGGTGGTCAAAATCAATATTCGTCATTATTGCATAATCAGGATAGTAAGAAAGGAAATGCCTTCTGTATTCACAAGCTTCGAAAACAAAATATTCCGCTTCCTTGTCCCCTTTGCCCGTACCGTCTCCAATAAGGAATGAAGTTGGTTTTGCGCCTCGCATTACGTGTGCAAGCAAGCCAGTAGTGGATGTTTTCCCATGAGCTCCCGTAACTGCAATGCTCGTGAAATTCTTCATGAAATCACCTAAAAAGCGATGATAACGCACAACAGGCAAGCCAAGCTTCATTGCTTCCTCAATCTCTTCATGTGTATCCGGATATGCATTCCCGGCGATTACCGTCATGCCCGGCTGTATGTTTTCCTTTTGAAAGGGAAGGATCTTTATTCCGGATTTTTCAAGTGCCACCTGAGTAAAAAAGTGTTTCTCAAAATCGGAGCCTTGAACCTGATAATTCATATCGTGCAGAACTTGTGCCAATGCACTCATTCCAGACCCCTTAATACCTACGAAATGGTAAATAGTCATATAAAGAACCTCCAACCATCGTATATCTGTAAAACAGTATATGACATATATCTAGTTTTGCGCATATCCCCATAGAAGACATGCTCCAATGACTGTGCTGCTAAGCTTTTCCGCTGTCACTTTTATATACTTACACTTTAATGTATTGAATCATTATATCATTTATTGATTCTAAAAACTATGTAACGTATTGCCAGCTATTTATTCACGAAAAATAAAATATAAAACATTTGATTTTAAAAAGGCTCTCCATGTAAGGTCAGGAAACTTTATTTTCGCTTCCGAAAATGCCTCCATTAAACTGTTTGCTGCTTCATTACTTTGTATAGAGATAAATGGTCCTATAGGAAGATCATAAAGCTGGATTGGTATTCTTCTAATAAAATGCCACCCCATTGACAGTTCCTGCTGCAGCTCCTCATGATGCCTTAATAGTAATGGAGTGCTATTTTCCACGCCTAAAGCTGAGATTACATTCCTATTCTTTCCTAAGATCCTGATTGGCTCCATGGCAGATGTTAAAAAGAGAGCCCCTTGGATGAGATCGGACTCTGAAAGCTGCCGGGCATTATTTTTTAAGAAGAGACTAAACATGGTTGAACCTTGAATGGTTTTATAATCAAAGAGAAACCAATTCTGAAAAACTTCCTGCTGGATAGGCGAATAAGCATCTTCAGGAGCAAGACCGAGCGTTTTACGAAATAAATGCTTTGCCCGGACTTTCTCCCTGATATTTGCCGTCCGTTCCGTATAGTCCATGCTTAATGTGTATAAACGAAGAGCATTTTTCTCCCCCTGGACCTGTTTAGCTTTACGGAAAGATTGTAAATCCAGAATTGAGCCGTCCATATCCATTTAGGATGCTCCTTACTATCTTGTAAATATCGTTCTGTTATTCAACCTTTTCAAGGCGGGGGTTTGGACGATAACGGCGTCCTGCCTTGGCTGCATGCTTGCCGTCGATCATGACATTGTCTCCAGTGAATCCTGTGGTGATCTTCAGCAGACTGCTTCCTACTCCATAGGTATCCACCGGAACACCCTGTTCTTCAAAATCTTGGATTCGCGATTCAGTAAAACCGCCGCTAACCACAATCTTCACATGTCCAAAACCTTCATCATCCAGGGCTTTTCTTAAAGCAAAAATCAGTTCTGCATTAACCCCGCGCGGGTCAAATGTCCCCAGCAAATGCTGATTTCTTAAGAAATATTGATCAATCATTGTTCTTGATGTGTCAACCCGGACTCCTTTAAGCTCTTTGCCAAAGGCCCTTGCCACCTTCAGGGAATCTGTGATGGCATCATTGTTATAGTCCACCAGAGCAACTAAATCGTCTTCAGGGAACGTCTCCTGATAAGCCTTAGTAGCCGCAACGATATCTCCCTCAAACATTTGAATCAGCGCGTGCGGCATTGTTCCCATGCCCTTTTTGCCCCACCATTCGTTCATGGCATGCGTGGCCTGGGCTGTTGCACCTCCAATATAGGCTGCATAGCCATCGCCTGCCTGGGTGATATAATGATCATCCCGGTCCCCCATGAAGATGACCTGCTTTTGAACACCAGAAACACCTGCTGCTTTTACAACATTATAAACATTCGTGGCAACTGAAGTTCTTCTGGCCAATATGCCGTCAATGATTCCTTCTAGGTAGCCGAAATCCTGATATCTCCCTGTAATGGTCAATACTGTTTCAAAGGGTGAAATCTTGTCACCGTCCTTTAATGAATGGATTTCCAGATCATCCGGGCGGTCCGCAAATGTCTTTAATAACGCAATGACTTCATCCGTACCGCATAGGACGGCATGATTCTTTTGGAAAAACTGCATGGTTACGATTTTATCTTCGTGATATTTCTTAACAATTTCTCTTGTCTTAAGGAAGTAAACCGCTGAAAACCAGCCATCTCTTACACGTTCATCGAATTTAAAAGTCTGGTTTGTCAGACGTTTTATTTCTCCTTTAACCTTCATTTCAATTTCCTTCATCCCAAAGCTCCTTACAAACACGAAAAGCGCAAGCGCCTTGCCCACCCCCGACAAGCACAAGACGGGCCTCCCAGGGAGGCGCCCTTTGCCTTTTTGGGAGGATCGGCTTGTGACCTCGAGGGGGTAGGCGCTGGAGCTAGACAATTCTCGAAGTTCAAAAATATAGATTCTGATATCATAAAGAAAGCAGATTTGCCTGAGACTTGGCGTTGCAAGGAGCAGGCATCTAAGCAGGCAGCCGCCAGCTTAAGAATACTTTCCTAGTTATCGTAGTTGTTATTCATATTATTTTAAACATGCAAGTAAAGAATACCATGGATTAATTTAATGTACTAGTCTCTTGTATGGATTCAAGATCAGCTTCCGTAATAAGGACATCTCTTGGCTTACTGCCTCTATTTTCAGAAATGAAGCCTTGTTTTTCCATCATATCAATCAGCCTGGCTGCCCTATTATAGCCTATTTTGAACCTTCTTTGCAGACTTGAAGTGGAAGCCGCTCCCTGATCAACAACAAACTCGCAAGCTTCAAAAAACAGTTCATCCTCTTCTTCTATTGCATGAGCTTTCTTCAGAAGTTCTTCCTGCTCAAATAAGTAGTCAGGGTCACGTTCCCTGCGCACATGGGCTACCACATCATCAATTTCTTTATCGGAAACAAATGTCCCCTGCAGCCTTACCGGCTTCGAGGATCCATTTTCAAGGAAAAGCATATCCCCCCGGCCAAGCAGTTTTTCAGCTCCGCTTATATCAATGATTGTTCTTGAATCGATTTGGGATGACACGGAGAATGCAATTCTTGTAGGAACATTCGCCTTGATCAAGCCTGTAATAACATCCACGGAAGGACGCTGGGTTGCAATAATCAGATGAATTCCGCATGCACGTGCTTTCTGTGCAATCCTGCAAATGGCTTCTTCCACATCCGCCGGCGACATCATCATTAAGTCTGCCAGCTCATCAATCACAATGACCATAAATGGCAGCTTTTCTGAATAGCGTTTATGCTCTTCTGCCAGCTCATTAAAACGGTTAATGTCCCGTACACCGGCATGGGCAAAAAGCTCATATCTGCGCTCCATCTCCTCGACTGCCCACTTCAAAGCAGCCGTTGCCGCTTTTACATCGGTAATAACCGGGCTGACCAAATGAGGAATTCGATTATATGGCGCAAGTTCGACCATTTTCGGGTCAATCAGAAGCAACTTCAGTTCATCCGGACTCGCCTTATACAGCAAGCTTACCAGGATGGTGTTAATACATACGCTCTTCCCTGATCCGGTTGCACCGGCAATCAATCCGTGAGGCATTTTTCGTAAATCAGTCACAATAGGCTTTCCGGAAATATCCAGCCCCAGCACAGCCGTTAATGAAGATTTGCCATTCTGGAACTCCGGGGTGCTGATGATCTCACTGATAAATACCGGACGGCTGCTTTGATTTGGAACCTCAATACCGATCGTATGCTTGCCAGGTATTGGTGCCTCAATCCGAATATCCCGTGCTGCCAGACTAAGCTTTATATCATCAGAAAGATTGGTGATTTTATTCACCTTCACACCGGGCTCAGGCTGCACCTCAAATCTTGTTACAGAAGGCCCTTGCGTAACATTAACGACCTTTGCCCTGACATTGAAATTTTTCAGCGTGGAATTTAAAATCTGTTCCTGTTCGTAAAGCCAATCGGATGTTTTTTCCATGACTATAGGCGGTGTCAGCAGCGCCTGGGAAGGAAATTGGTAATAAAAAATCTCTTCTTCATGCTGAAAAATCTGTTTTTCCTTAATTCGATCTGCTTCTGGTGCATGCTGAGACTGCTCTGTTTTTTCCGCCGCTAAATCGTCCTCGATTTTTTCTGATGCTGCAGACTGCTGGATGTTTTCTGCCGGAAACATGGCGATATTATTTTTTTTTTCGTCTGACGGTTTTTCCGTCTTCCCCTGCTGATTCAGTTTTTTTTTGTCATTATTCAGCATTATGACATTGAATGGGATTGACCCTCTGGATGAAGACTTCTTCTCTTCATCAATATTTTCTTCCTGTTCCGTTTTTGACACTGCGGCAGGCTCACGTTCTGTTTCTAATGATTCGCTTTCTTCAATTTCAAAACTTAATTCAGATGTTTCAATCGTTTCTGGTTCTTCCATTTGTGAGTATTCTTCATCTAAGCTGATTATTTCTTTTCTTTGGAGGGATCCCTCAGAATAAGTCTCAGCCTCCATCATTAAATCCTGATGAGGTTCAATTTTACCTGCGTCCGCTAAATCTTCCGGCTCAAAGTTCGCATGAAAACTCACTTCTCTCTGGCTGAAGTGTTCTGCCTGGTATTCTCCTTCTTCTTCATGAAGAGCTTCTTCAATCATGTTTGCGAGTGATATGCTAGGTTTAGATTCATTTTTATGGCTGATGCTATCCTCACTTTTTGGGATTTCATCGCTTCCTGGCTGTGAAGATTCAAGCTGCCTAAAAGTTTCCCTATGATTTGGCCATAAAGGATCGGATTCCCCTGCATGCAGCTCTGCCTCTTGGTTATCCTCCGGAATTTCCAACATTAATTCAGACGCTTCGCCAATTTTGTATTTTTGGGATGAAGGTTCCTCTATTTCCATTGCAGATGCCTGGGCCTGGAAAGCCTCCAGCTTATCGGTAATGGCAGCTTCTCTTTCTTCATCAGAAGCAGCTTCAGTTATCTCCGGCAATTTAGGAGGAGCCTGCTGAATTTTGCGCATAACCTCATCGTATGTAAGTTCCCTTTGTTTATATTCCTTTTCCCCATTATCTGATTTATCCTTCGGGTCATTTGGCCTTGGTCTCTTAAATCCATAGATCGGTGATGGAATTTCCGTTGGCTGGAAAGGCCTTTTCTTGTTGGCAGCCTCTCTCTCATTACGAGTCAGAATTTTCTCCTCACTAGCTGGTGATGGCGCAGTCTTTCTTTGCCGCTCCCTATCAGCGGATCGAGGAGGCCTCTTATCATGGACTGGGGTATCCGCTTGCTTGCTCTGCCATTCCGTTTCTCCTGCCCGTGACTGCCTCCTTTCTGTTTTTTTGTCAGTCTGCCCTCGAGTATGATCCTGTCTTTGCTGCCTCCTTTCTGTTTTTTTGTCAGCCTGCCCTCGAGTATGATCCTGTCTTTGCTGCCTCCTTTTGTCCCGTTCTCCTTCATGGTCAGGTATGACGGGAAAACGGAACTGTCCTTTCGGGTACTGATAAACTACTTTAGCATCCACATCTCTTGAACTTTGTTTAGTGCTTTTAGATGGCTGCTTCTTCTCATAGTTTGGCTCAACTGCATTTTCTTCATATTCCTCATATTCATATTCTTCTTCATCATTTTTGAACATATGGATCAGCTTTTTAATCCAGCTCATTTATATCAACTCTTTCTATCAAAAACTTTGTTAGATTATCTATATTATTTTAGCAGTTATTCTCAGATTTTGAATAAGAAATCCGAGAATGGGTCCTTTTAAAGACAGAATGGGTAAATTTACAAACAAACTATAGGTTTCAGACATACTTTCGACTCAGGCGGGTGATTAAAGGTTCACACGTGGAGCCAGCTGACTTATACCCAGAGCTGTTTTACTTTTATTCCGAATAGCTGATTAATATATAATTCGGTAATGATCCATCTCTCCTGGGGGTTTATTCCCGTCATTTTGAGTACCTCAGGAAGAGCAGTCGAATTTAACAAAAAAGGACCACATTGTTGTGATCCAAAAAACTATTTCTTTGTATTCTTACCCAAAATAAATATTGGTTCAAACTCTCCATTCTCGTATAAAAATGATAGAGACGTGATGGGCACTCTGCCGCTTGCGAAGAAACTCATGGTCATTTGGGCGAGGACGTCATAGCCTGTTTCATTTTTTATATCAGCAATGATCAATACGTCTTGATGGGGAACAGCCACAGCCATGGATCCTTCAACTTTCCTGTCCATTTCTTTGATAAAAGACTCATTCAGTATTCTGCTTGCATCATATCCATCATTCTTGTTTAAAAAATAAAAAGTGTTGCCTGCAACAGTATCCGATTTCATATCTGTCGACAGGGATCTTACGTTGAAGAGAGCTGTTTCCCTTATTCTTTCCGGATCCCAGCCCTCTTTTTCCATTAGCTGTGCATCAATAAGGCGATATGTTTTTCCGAGATCAAGCGCAAAATAAACTCGGGTTTCAGCCGTGTGTTCATCTGTCAAAAAAGGAACACCTTCCTGTGATTCACTAGGAAAAGAGGTTGATCGAATAACTGGAAAAATATTTTTTTCATGTCCGGACAAATGAACATCCTCCACCATTGCTTCCAGTCCTTCTTCCACATAGTAAACGACTTCGTCAATTGCTTTATCTTTTTGCTCCTGCCATTTAGCAATAATGCCCGGAAGAGAGATGGTAATTCCTTTTCCAGTATCTTTATTTTCAATTCTGAGCTGATCTTTTTCCCTGTCAAAAAAGAAAGTTCGATTCTCTTTTGCTAAGCGCAGCTCCAATTCATTTTTCATCTTTTTGCTATCCATTTTCATATATAAGCCCCTCCTTATGGGGATTGATTTCCAACTATCATTTTACACTAATAAACCCTCCTGCTCAAAAGAGATGCAGGAGGGCCTAAAAGCGGAAGCGCCTTGCCCACCCCCGACAAGCACAAGTCGAGCCTCACGGAAAGGCGTACTTTGCCTTTTTGGGAGGATTGGCTTGTGACCTCGAGGGGGTAGGCGCTGGAGCTAGACAGTTATCAAAGTAAAAATTTGAACACTAAATGTACACAGGCTTATTGTTCCAGAGTTTGAATAAAATTCTCAATTTCTTCCTGTGTTTTGCGGTCTTTGCTGACAAAGCGGCCGAACTCCTGGCCATCCCTGTATCCAATGAAGCTTGGGATGCCAAAGACATCAAGCTCAATGCAAAGATCAATGAATTGATCACGATCTACATAGATAAAAGTGTAATCATTATATTTCGCTTCAATTTCAGGCAATACAGGCTCGATAATCCGGCAATCCGGACACCAGTCAGCTGAAAACATGAAAATGTGTTTCCCCTTGCTGCGCATCTCGTTAAATTGCTCTACTGATTCCAGTTTTTTCATTTTCTTTCGCCCCCTGTGTTGATATGCATGTCTCCATATTGGATCCAGCCTTTTTTCCTCATATATTCTGATAATAACAGGCTGATAAGAGCCGGTCCAATGAAATGCAATACAATGACCTTCATCCAAACGTCTGAGCCAAAGCCCATCGTGGTAAAAGTCATAATCTGGCCAACAATCCCGCTTGTACCCATGCCTGCCCCTGCAGCATTGTTTTCCATTAGCCAGATGGTTGTGCCGAAGGGTGCCAGAATCACTCCTGCAAGGGTAGGAGGAATAAGGATACGCGGGTTTCTAATAATGTTTGGCACCTGCAGCATGGATGTTCCAATTCCAATCGCTATTAAACCGCCCATTTTATTTTCCCTGAAGCTGCTCACAGCGAAGCCGACCATCTGTGCTGCACAGCCAATCGTGGCAGCTCCTGCTGCAACTCCGGTCAAATCAAGCATAAGCGCAATGGCTGCAGAGGAAATAGGAGCCGTCAAGGCAAGGCCCATTAATACCGCAACAATGATCCCCATAATAATTGGCCTTTGCTCGGTTCCCCACATTATCAGGCTGCCAAAGCTCTTCATTCCATAATCGATCCCGGGGCCAATCAATGTTGATACGATATAACCAGCCGCAATTGTAACAAGCGGTGTTACAATGATATCAACTTTTGTTTCCTTGCTGACCAGTTTTCCAAGTTCTGTGGATATAAGTGCCGCTGCGAAGCTCCCCGCAGGACCTCCAAGAGCCGCGCCGGCAGCACCGCTGGCAATGGCCGAAAAGATAACAAGCGGCGGTGCATTAAGTCCATAAGCAACTGCAACACCAATTGCAGGCCCCATCAGCCCCATGGCCAGCTTGCCCATCTCCTGCAAGTATATGAAATCAGTCTGATCTCCAATTGTCTTAATAATCAGCCCGATAATCAGCGAAGCGAACAATCCAAGCGCCATACTGCTAAGCGCATCTATAAAATATACTTTAGGTGAAAGGGTCACCCCTTTTCTATTTAGAAAGGCTCTCATTATTTTCCCCCTATGTAAAAGTTCTGCTATTATAAGATAACACATGTAAAGACACTTGTAACAAAAAATTATTCTGTAGTCTTATTGTTCTTTTAATAGGAGATTTCTATCATACTTTACCTATTTAAATAAAATAAAAAAACGAAGGGCATGCCCTTCGTTTTAGTTCTTGACCTTGACGGAATTAGCGATCTCCATCATCGCAGCGGTGTCTGAGGATAGGTTCCTGGTCTTAGCCTGCGTAGATAATTTTACGCCGCCAATTCCCACAACCAGCTCATGTTCATCTTCTTTTCCGCTGTTGATTAACAGGAAGCCATTATGTCCATCCTTTGTAAATGTCTCATTAAATTCATATTCATCTTTCTGCTTAAGCGTAGCATCATAAACAACCTTGCTGTCCGGACCTTCATGCTGGTTGTAAAAAAGGATATACCGTCTGGAGCCATTTTTTAAAATGACATTATTGGGGCTTTCCTCTTCTACTTCCATACCGAAAGGTAAATAATATTCTATATCTTCAAATTTATGATTTGTCTCTTCAGGTGATTGATTAAATGCTTCCTCTGCAGCATTCTTTGCGGCGGTTTGCTCTTCTTCCAATGATGCTGAACAGGCACTTAGGAGTATAAATGAAATAAATAAGAGCAAGGCTGCGGTGAATCTTTTTTGCATTCTAAAGTTCCCTCCTTGCATGGAATCTCATATCCTTCCCTATCATACATTTCTTCTTAATAGTCTGACAACCCTTCATATCGGGATTGGAAGCTATTTCACTGCGTAACTTATTAGAAGAAATGTTAAAATATATGAATATTGCATAAAGGAGGAAAAAGAATGGAAATAACCGTCTACTTAGCAGGTGAAATACATTCAAATTGGCGTAATGAATTAAAAGAAAAAGCTAAATCCCTTCAGCTGCCCCTTCATTTTACAGGTCCTATGGAAAACCATGACCGATCTGACATGATTGGTGAGGAAATTCTCGGGAAGCAGCCGGATGCAATCTTTCGTGACGAAGCGGCTTCAAGCATTAATAACTTAAGAACACAGCTTCTTATGCAAAAATCAGATCTGGTGATTGCTTTGTTTGGTGAAAAATATAAGCAATGGAACACTGCCATGGATGCAAGCGCAGCAGCTGCTCTAGGAAAACCGCTGATCCTCATCCGTCCAAAAGAGCTTCATCATCCTCTAAAAGAACTTTCAAGTAAAGCAAATGTTACTGTTGAAACCGTCAACCAGGCACTGAAAGTTTTATCATACATCTTCGAAACCGAATAGAAAAAGGGTTAGCACAAAGCTAGCCCCTTTTTCTATACTCAAATTGTCCAATCAGGAGTTTCATGACATGTGAGAACATTTCAGGACGATTCACCTGCCCATTTGTAAAAATTCCAACTGCTCCTTCATTTTTGCGGACATTTTCTCTTTTTGCGTAAACATCCATTACAGGACCCAGTTCTTCGCCAGCCAAGAGCCTCGATGAAACACCCTCAGGAAGCGGAATCCTGGCTCCTCCTGCAATAATCGGAGGCTGCCCTTTTTCCGCCAGAGCACCCCAGTTACATAAAAAAAGCCCGAATTCCGTTTTTTGCACACCGCCTTCGAGTCCAATGCCAATTTGTCCTGCGGAAGCTTCAAGGGCTCCATAAGCTCTATTGATGGCCCCTTTTATGGTTTCATCATCCGAGAAAGGCTGGTCGTTCACTCCTGAGGGTACATTTTCGGATATAATGTCAGCTTCATAATGGCGGAAAGCGGTTTCGACCGCCAGGATTTTAGCGGGATTTTTTGAACCAATAATGATTTTCATGATGTCTCCTTTCATTTTTACAGGAAAAAGAGACAGCACCAGCTGTCTCATCTAATTAACTGTTTTGACGGATCGATTCTACTGTTGAACGGTCACAGGCTTTTACAAGCTTAACAAGCAATTCTTTTGCAGCTGCATAATCATCTACATGGACGATGGATGCATGGGTGTGAATATAACGGGAACAAATGCCGATAACTGCGCTCGGAACTCCTTCATTGGATATATGAACTTTACCGGCATCTGTCCCGCCTTGTGAGACAAAATATTGATATGGGATATTATTGGTTTCTGCTGTATCCAAAACAAATTCCCTCATTCCGCGGTGCGTTACCATGGAACGGTCCAGGATGCGCAAAAGAGCTCCCTTGCCTAAATGGCCAAATTCATTTTTATTCCCAGTCATATCGTTGGCAGGGCTTGCATCCAAAGCAAAGAAAATATCAGGATTGATCATATTTGCTGCTGTCTGTGCACCTCTTAAACCGACTTCTTCTTGGACTGTTGCTCCGGAATAGAGGATATTGGGCAGCGCGTCACTCTGTACTTCCTCTAAAAGTTCCACAGCCAAGCCGCAGCCATAACGGTTATCCCATGCTTTCGCCAAAATTTTCTTTTCATTTGCCATTGGTGTAAATGGACAAATTGGAAGAATCTGCTGCCCTGGCTTAATGCCTATTCTTTTTGCATCTTCCTGGTCATCCGCACCAATGTCAATAAGCATATTTTTAATATCCATCGGCTTGCTGCGCTTTGCTTCGTCTAACAGATGCGGAGGAATTGACCCGATTACTCCTGTTACTGGTCCGTGATCAGTAATAATTTGAACTCTTTGAGCCAGCAAGACCTGGCTCCACCAGCCGCCAAGTGTCTGAAAACGGATCATCCCATTATCAGTTATGGAAGTTACCATAAATCCAACTTCATCCATATGGCCAGCAACCATTACAGTCGGGCCGCTTTCATCGCCTCTTTTTACACCGAAGATGCCGCCAAGTTTATCCTGAACGACTTCATCTGTATATTGGCTGATTTGTTCGCGCATGAATTTCCGTACTAAATGCTCGTTTCCAGGTGCACCCGGCAACTCTGTCAATGTTTTAAAAAGCTGCAATGTTTTTTCGTTCATTATTCTTCTCCTTTATCACTTTCCAGATTGGCTATGCAGATATGTATGATTATATTTTACAGAACTTTCATACGTCTTTCCACCATTTCAGGCAGGAAACTTCGATTGGCGAAATTTAAGGTTTATATAATTTATTTTAGTTCAATCCTATTTTTGGTAAGATAGAATTGAAAAACAGCTATTAAATTGTTAAAATGAGCTACTTTTATCATCATCCTGGGGAGGTGCAATTATGAATTGGAAATCATTTTTGATAGGTGTTGGGGTTGGTTTGGCAAGCGGATACGCAGCTAGGGAATTGCTCTCGCTAAAAACTCCTGTTACCCCGGAAAAAGCTTTGGCGAATATAAAAGATGCATTTAAACAGGAAGGGCCAATCAGCGGATCATGGATTCACATGAAATCTGAACCTTATGAAAAGGGCCATCTAAAATATCAGGTTTATAAGGGAGGCATTTCGAGGTTTTCTGGAGAAGAGGCCGAGCAGTTTGAATTTATTGCGGATGCAGAGACTGGAACGATTTTAGACATTTTTCCGCTGCAATAAACATTTCTCCTATATTAAAAAATCCCCAAAAAACGGGGATTTTTTAATTTCTTTTCTTTTCCACTTTCTCAGAGATATTTCCTGACTCATCCCATTTGACGGCCCTGTAAAAAGCATCATGGTAAAAAGTGAACCATGCATTCTTTTTCACGCCGAATTCCATCCATTTTTCCTTGGCGCTGATGGAATCCATCGGGTAGTCATCGTAAGCGAGAACCCATAATACATTTTGATGGGCATGTGTTGGCATAATATCAGCCATATGAATAATGGTCTCACCCTCATCTTCAATAACAAGAATAGAATGCCCTTCACTATGGCCGCCTGTATGCACCATTTTTATGGGCCCCAGCGTCCATTCACCTTCAAAAACTTCCACCTGCTCTTGAATGGACTCCCAGTTCTCTTTCCAATATGTATTCCTTGAGCGGATATTAGGATTTCTCATTTCTTCCCACTCTACTCGTGATGCGATAATTTTGGCATTTGGAAATACAGAAGCAAATTTTCCTTCTTCCGGCATTGTCAGTCCACAGGCATGATCAAAATGAAGATGCGTCATAAGGATATAGTCAATATCCCCGGGAGTAAGACCATGCATGGCCAAATCCCGCTCAACAAAAGACTCTTCAAGCGCACCGAAATTCCTCTTCTGTTTATCGTTAAGCTTCCCGATTCCCAGGCCTGATTCGACTAAAATATTTTTATCGTCAAATTGGATAAGGATTGGATCTGTTCTCAATTCAATCTGGTTATTTTCATTGCATGGATAACTTTTAGACCACAAAGGCTTGGGAACTACGCCAAACATGGCCCCTCCATCCAGATGTGTGACACCGCCGTGAAGCCAGGTCAGCTTTAAGTTCTTCAGCTCCAATGTTTCCATCATTATCTCCTCCATTTAAATAGTTCTGAGCAAGCGCTCGATTTCCCATAACTTCATATTAACATTTAAGCGCTTACTTGTAGAAATATTTAAATTTTTCATACAGATAATATCTAAAAAAGCCTATCCGATTGGATAGACTAAGCTTATCTATATTGCACTTCGCACCGGAATATACGGCTTCCTCTTGATGAAAACTTTTCTTCATACTCGGTCATGATATTTCCCTCGTAATCGCTATTGTGAAGGTCCAGGCTGACATATGTCAAAAGTATGTCGTAATCGGAAAAACTCATAAGTGAGGATTCAAACAATCCCTGATTATCAGTTTTAAAATGGATTTCTCCTTTATCCACAAGAATCTCTTCATAAATTTCCAGGAAGCTTCTATAAGTCAGTCTGCGCTTTGCGTGGCGTTTCTTTGGCCATGGATCTGAGAAATTGAGGTAGACTCGATTGACTTCTCCTTTTTCAAAGTAATCCCGAAGATCATTTGCATTTACATTCAAAAGCTTTATATTTGGAAGCTCGTCTTCAATGATGCGGTCAAGAGCTGTAACAATGACGCTGTCCGCCAGCTCGATTCCAATATAGTTGATATCCGGGTTTGCTTTTGCCATGCCAGTTATGAAACGGCCTTTGCCTGTCCCGATTTCTATATGGATGGGCTGATCTTTATCGAATGCTTCCTTCCACTTCCCTTTATTTTTTTCAGGTTCGGAAATTACATATTGGGGATACTGGACTAACTTATCTTTCGCCCAAGGTTTATTTCGCTGTCGCATATTGACACTCCTAAAATTAATATCTTTCAAACAATATCATGCCGCTTGCGGTGTTGCAACTTTAATTTTATGGGATGTACTAAATAGATCATCCCTCATTTATAGTTTAACCCATTGGCATTGGAACACCTAAATTACATACCATCCATGAATAAATAAAAAAGGAATCCACAACCTAAAGGTGAATTCCTTTTGCCGTTATCTTCAGATTCAAAAAGAAAGGGTGTTTATCATGCCGCTTGGACACCAGGATCAATTAAATTTATTAAAGGATATTTTAAGCAATCATCAGACAGATTGCTGTGGCTCAATTTCTGAATGTGAACAATTGGAACGTCTGGTAAAATCGTTAATGATAAACGGGAACATTAATCAAAACGTAAAAACTGTATTAGAAGAAATTTATGAATACAGTCAGCACGGGATCAATTCTTCCCAATTGGATAGTCATATCGAATCGCATCAGAATGAATTATCACAATGGGTTCAGGAAATTGACCAATTTTCATAAAAATTAAAGAAGCTCATCCAGGTAGGAAAGCCACTTGTCCATTTCCTGGTACCTGAATTTGCTTTTATGCCATTGGATAGACGTCAAAGTCTGGGCAATCACATACCATTTCATGCGAAGCCTTAAATCATCTGTCAATTCGATGCCATACCTCTCAAGCCAATTGAGCCATTCTTCTTTCGGAATGTACCAATACAAAAGCATACCCAGATCTATAGCTGGATCCGCTATCATGGCTCCATCCCAATCAATCAGGTACAGCTGGTTGTTTTCAGAAAGCAGCCAGTTGTTATGATTTACATCGCAATGGCACACCGTATTTTCCTCGCGGCGGATATGTGAAACCTCTTTTTTCAGGAAATCGACTGATTGAATAACTGCAGTCTGCTCTTTGAGATCACTATCCAGTTCTTCCTCAATTAAATGCAAAAGGGTTTCAGGCTGCAGCGGAGACTTCCCCATTCTTGTCAGCATACCAAGCAGCGGCTTTGAGGAATGGATCTTCCTCAAAAGCTTTGCCACGCTTTCCTGGTTCATGTCAGCAGCTTTAAGCTCTCTTCCATTCATCCATTGCTGTGCTGTTATAACGTCCCCATTTTCCATTCTTTTTGTCCAGATCAGTTTCGGGACGATTCCTTCCGCAGACAGAACCGCCAGGAAAGGAGAAGAGTTTCTTTTTAAAAATAGCCTCTGCTCTTCGTGCTTTGCATAAAAGGCTTCCCCAGTCGCCCCTCCGGCGGGAACAATCTCCCAGTCATGTCCAAATAAATGTTCCAAAATTGTTCACCTGCAATTTAGTAAGCCATTTGTTGTAGATAAGCGTAAGTGCCTTGCCCACTGAAGGAACGCAGACTAAGATCGCCACGTCCTGTGGCAACGTCTGCATGACCCACATCCTGTGGGCATCAAACACAAGACGGGCCTCCCGGAAAGGCGTCCTTTGCCTTTTCGGATGGACCGGATTGTGACCTCGAGGGGGTAGGCTGCTTGCGCTAGACAGTTCTCGAAGTTTTAAAAATATATAGTTGAAAAATAAGCCTTGGTTTTGCAGCAAGGCTTATTTTGCCATGGCCGCTAAAAGGCCGTTGCATAGTAATGCGACTATAATGCATTCTCACAAATATAAGGGTGTTTATCAGGTTAATCAAGTAAAGCACCTATACCGCATAGGTAAACAGGCGAATACAAAATCAACACCGTATTGGCATCTTAAAATAAAAAAAGAGCTATTGATGTAAGTTTCTCACAATAGCCATCTTTATAAATTTTATTCTTACTGGCTTTTTTCGTCAAGTCCATCTATTTAGGTTTACGGAATATCATCAGAAAAAATGGCAATTTCCCAAGTCTAACCATCAGTATTTTCTATTTAAGGATAATGTTTGCAGAAAATAGTGTGAACCAGGCCGTTCTGCTCCTCTATTTCCTGCAAACTAATATATACGAACATATTGGCGGCATTACTAACCCACTGTTAATCTTGCGTATTGGGGAAGTCCCTGCTGCATGTTCATCCGCAAGCAATTCCCAATCGCCTTCCGGGAGACTGATTTCTTCTTCTGTCATTAAAGGATTAAAAATAACGGCTGCATGGTTCCATTCAGCATTTTGATCTGTACTGGTCAGGACAAATCCGATTAGCGGCTTCTGAATATCCAGGAACTGCATGGATTCCCGGATCTGTTCTGCATTCGCAAGTCTAAAAAGAGGAATTGATTTTCTAACGCTGATCAATCCTTTAATATATTGTACATTATCTGAAAAACGGGATTTCCTCTCCCAGTCCAGGTTATTTATTGAGTCTGGCGCACGGTAACTGTTTCCATTTCCTTCTTTGGTCCGAAAAAATTCCTGGCCGCTGTGCAAAAATGGGATACCCTGTGAAAGGAGGACCATCGCTGTTGCTAAGCGGTGCTTTCTTTTCTGCACATTAGGATCCGCATTTTCAGAACAAATCTGTATTTTATCCCATAGTGTATGATTATCATGGGATTCCACATAATTGACAGATTGAGATGGGGAAAGGAAAATGCCCTTTTCCTTTTTTTCCAGACCAATGCTTCCGGCCAGTACCTGCTTTGCCGCCTCATAATAATGCTCATTACCTAATGCATATCCCTTATCATACAAATTAAACGTGCTGCCTTTGATGGAATCTCTAAACCAGTCATTGAATTGGCCGATTCCCGGCAATTTTTCCTGATTCCGTATGCTTGCTTTTTGGTCATCAGGTATCGGTGTATTTAAATCCCAGCCCTCACCAATAATTATGACATCCGGGTCAATAGATTCCGCGTTCTGGCGAACCTTGTTCATCGTTTCGATATCGAGGATTCCCATTAAATCAAATCTAAACCCATCAATTTGATATTCCTTCATCCAATATGACACGGAATCAAGTATAAATTTCTGTGCCATTAACCTTTCCGAAGCAAAATCATTCCCCACTCCGGTACCATTTGACGGCATTCCATATTCGTTGTGCCGGAAGAAATAGCCCGGTACGATTTTTTCAAAAGCAGATTGCTCGCGAATATAAACATGGTTATACACTACGTCCATAATGACTCTAAGACCCTGTGAATGAACAGCCTGAATCATGGCTTTCAATTCCCTGATCCGCGAATAAGGATCTAAAGGATCTGTAGAATAGCTTCCTTCCGGAACATTGAAATGGAGCGGATTATAACCCCAGTTGTACTCATTTTTTGGTCTTTTTTCATCCACACCTTCAAAGTCATGGAATGGCAGAAACTCAATGTGAGTAATGCCAAGCTGCTTTACATATGTAAGGCATGTCGGCTCTCCATCCCTGCCGGCCGTATTTATCTCGCCCGCTCCCAGATAAAGGCCTTTCCGTTTTGCCCCGCTATCAGGATGAATGGAAAAATCCCTAATATGAGTTTCATAAATGATGGCGTCTGTCGGCTGCAGAAGCGACGGCAATTCAGGCTTGATTATTTTAGTATTATCCAAATTGACCACAGCACCGAATTGGCCATTTATAGCCGATGAAACTGCGTATGGGTCAACAGCTTCTTTCCATTCCAGGTTAATACATACCAGAAAAGAATATAGAAAACGATCCAGGTCGCCTGTTACTTCACAGCTCCAGACTCCTTTCTCTTCTCTTGCCATCGGAATAAGCTCAAAACCCTCCTCTAATACTCCTTTAAGCTTCAGCTTCACTTTTACAGCTGTCGGGGCCCAGAGCCTGAATTGCGTCTTTTCTTTGCTGTACGCGAACCCCAGCGGACCTTCATAATAAAACTTTTCATCAAAGTCGCTTGTTCGTATAACGGCACCAATTTGCAGATCGGCTTTTGTGCCATATTCATCCGCTATCCAGTATTGGTTCCCGAATTCTATTTTATGGTCAATTCTGCATGTATATTTAATGGCATCCTCAATCGGCATGCTATTCAATATTTCAACAGGAAACTCTTCTTCCAAATCTGAAAGGAGAGAGAATCCTGAAGAGCGTCCTTGATGATAGCTGTAAGGAAGTATGATCGTAATGATGTGCATTTCGTCTAAGTATCCATTGAAAGTCCGTTCAATCGTTATCATTCCGAAATCATCTCCTTTACCTGCTCTGGTGTTAATATAAGAGCTGGGTTACTCTAAGATCATCATTCATCTTAAACATTTCCTAAAATTATTGGAAGGCCTTTGGGGCAAACAGAAACTGAATTCGGTATGCTGTCCAACACTTCGCCATCCGCGTGAGCAGGGATTGGATGTGAAGAGAGAATCCCGATATTTTGGCCCTGCAGAACTGCGACTTCTTTAAATCTAATATGTTTACCCTTGAAGACAGAGACAAATACAAACAAAAGTTTAATTCTTGATATATTGTGGACTACCGTGACATTTAGAATTCCATCAAAAGGGTTTGCATCCGGGGAAATCTTCATACCGCCACCATAAAAAGGCTGATTGGAAATGGTGATAAACCAGGCGGACTTAAAAAGATGTTTTTTTCCATCAATGACAATTTCAAGATCAAAGCATTTATAGGTAAACAGCTCTTTTACAAGAAAGAGAGCGTATATAAATTTCCCCAGGGACAATTGATTTAAGATACCCTTAATCTTTGAACTGTTTACTTTCCGGGAAATCAGTGCATCAAACCCTGCACCCATATTATTAATAAAATATGTTTCTTTCCCATCTATGTGCCTAATCATTCCGAGATCAGCTTTCACAGAATTCCCCTTAATAATGGCATTTAAAGATTCTGCAAGTCCTTCAGGGATGCCAAAGCCCCGAGAGAAATCATTTCCCGACCCGCCAGGAATAAATCCGACTGTTACATTCTGATGCCTGGCCGAGCCATTCATGACTTCATGAACAGTACCATCCCCGCCCACAGCAATAAGATACAATCTTTGTCCGCCCGCTTTTTTTGCATAAAACTCAGCCAATTCCCCGGCATGGCCGCGATATTCTGTTCTGACAGCTGAATAAGAAATATTTTTCTCTTTCAGCTCCTGCTCAACCTTTTTCCAGACTTTCAGGCAATAGCCATTTTTCGCCTGGGGGTTGATGATGAACATCATTTTTTCCGGGCTATGGACCTTATACTCATCATTCATTCCTATTCTCCCACTCTAGTCTTTTGACTGATGCAGTCTGGCAATATTGAAGCAATGCCTGTGCTCCTTTTAACTGGGCATGCTTTAGAGGGGAACGCTGGCTCCTCATTGTCTGAAACCATTGATCATAGGTCCTTTTCTCAATCAGCTGAACATCTGCAGGAGCTGCCGGATAATCAATATAGCCATTTCGGCTAAGTACTGCTTTTTTAATCGGCAATTCAATAGAGTGGATCTCAAATATTTTTCGGACAATCTTTTCTGTTCTATTTAATGCAAGCAGCGGATTCAGGACCTTCCTTTCTTTATCTTTTCCCTTCTTCGTCCAGAATCTATCTTTCGAACCTGAGAATACGGCTGAATCTTCTTCCTCCAAAAAGCTGATGCACCAGACTTCTGTCGGGCTTATAACAAGCGTTTCCGTTTCCACCGGTGCCTTTTTCAGCAAAAAGATCGGATTGTACATGACAAGATACGTATCCGGATATCTCTGCAAAAAATACTTTAGCTTTTCATCATAAAAGTAATATTTATCGGGAAATGATTTTTCTGTTAATGTGGAGGTTGCCCATTTCAGCTGGAACCGGTATAACTGGTCCAGAAACTGGTGTTTTAAATTCTCAATTGTTTCTGGGCGTACAGCAAAGGATGCTTTAAACTCAAGCACATCTTCCTCCTTTTTCTCTTCATTCCCGGCACCATCGTTTTCCTCTAATTCTACATTTTTTTCCCGCTTTAATAACCCCTTGATCTTTCCAATTAGAGGCTTTTTTTCTTCCTCAGGCCATTCAGCCGTGCTTGCTGTATACTGAAGCCCTGATTCTGGATTAAAGGCTTCATTTGTTTCCCATGCTTTATGCCATTTCTCCCACTGCTGCTTTTTAAGCCTGACAAAACGGGAAGGATATACAAAAATATCCTGTTGGTAACGTGAAACATAATCCTGCAATTTAATTAACTGTCCCATTCTCCTAGCCCTGCTTTCGTATATAACTTTCTATCTATCATTTTTATTTAGAGCATGTATTTATTTTATTCCGCCGTGAGCGTAAAGATGGCTATACTTTCATATTTTGGTGTTTTGTCCAGATGGGTCTGGTATAGGACGACTTCTGTTGCCTCAAACTCAAGGGCACCGTCTTTAAAAGGACTGTTAACGTCCAGCATCCTTTCCTGAAATGGATGAGTGCCGCCCCATTTTCTTGCCAATGTTATATGAGATTTAAATGGTCTTGTCTCCAATACAAAGCCCGCTTCTTGACATGCTGTATACACCTTCGATCTCAGCTCGCCGAGATATTTGTCCTGCTGTGTTCCACACCAGAAAATTCTGGGAGCGTCATTTTTTCCAAATACTCCAAGTTTGTGGATATGGAGCGGAAACCTCTTTTCGTTTTTGATTGAGTCAGCCACAAGCTTGACTGCTTTCTGCAGCTTTTCTTCTGGTGCAGATCCAAGAAATGCTAATGTAATATGATAGTCCTCATGATGAACCCAGCGGCTAAAAGGAAGCTTATCACTTAATTTTCCACAGTATTCCTTAATTTTTATCTTTGTTTCATCCGGTAATTTCAACGCAAAGAAAAAATGGGTATTCACTTGATTTCCCTCCATATTTTCACTTATTTTACCAAACATCAGTTAAAATTGGCAGATGCTTTCTGTTTGTCCCTTATTACGAATTCCTTTTGATTTGATTGGAATAGTCTGTTTTAGTATGATGGATATGATATAAATAGTTATAGATTTCCTTTGTTAGGATGGAATTAAACAGACCATCACAAAATAATAAAGAGAAAATTTATTAATAGTAAACTTGCCTGTAATGAAGTTCAGTCTTATTTGAAAGGGAGAGTCAGATGAAAGTTGTAAACAATCTCGCAGATTTAATTGGAGATACTCCACTTGTTAAATTAAATAAGCTCGCCCCTGAAAATGGAGCAAGCATCTATGCGAAGCTTGAATTCTACAATCCAAGCCGCAGTGTAAAAGACCGCGCGGCTTATAATATGATTGTCGAAGCTGAGAAAGCAGGTAAATTGAAACCAGGTTCAACCATTATTGAACCAACCAGCGGGAACACCGGCATCGGCCTTGCAATGAATGCAGCAGCACGCGGCTACAAGGCCATTCTGGTTATGCCTGATACCATGACGGCAGAGCGCATCAACCTTTTGAAAGCATATGGAGCAGAAGTTGTCCTGACTCCTGGAGATGACAAAATGCCCGGTGCTATTAATAAAGCAAATGAACTGGCTGAGGAAATTCCAAACAGCTTTGTGCCGATGCAATTTGAAAATAACGCTAACCCTGATGCACACCGCCATTCAACTGCAGTCGAAATTATTGAGGGCATGAAGGAAATCGGCAAACCACTTTCTGCCTTTGTTGCCACGGCAGGCACTGGCGGCACGATTACCGGCACAGGAGAAGTTTTGAAAGAGCATTATACTGGATTGGAAGTACATGTTGTGGAGCCTAAAGGCTCACCTGTCCTATCGGGTGGAAAGCCTGGCAGACACAAGCTTGTCGGCACAAGCCCCGGATTTGTTCCGGAAATTCTTAATACGGATGTTTATGATGAAATCCATCAAATCAAGGATGAGGAAGCATATGATACGACGCGCAGAATGGCAAGAGAAGAAGGGATATTAGTCGGTCCATCCTCAGGAGCAGCCTGCTATGCTGCCATCCAGGTTGCAAAAAGGCTAAAGCCGGACGATGTTGTTGTATTCATCGTTTGCGATACTGGAGAAAGATACCTTTCAAGCGATCTGTTTCAGTTTGAATAAGTAAGTTAAAAGACCCCAGTGTTACTCCTGGGGTCTTTCGTATTAGGACTATCTAATTTTAACCGTCAAACTGCCGCACTGTTTTTCAATTGCTTCTTCAAAAAGGTTCTGTAATTTATTTGTAATGGGACCAGGACTTCCATTACCAATTGGCTTTCCTTCAATCTCTGTAATCGGAGTAATTTCAGCTGATGTACTGGACATAAAGACTTCATCCGCGTCCAGCAGATCATCCTTTGTAAAAGCAGACTCTTCAAGCGCTACTCCATTTTCCGTGCAGATCTCGTTGATCTTACGGCGGGTAATGCCATTTAGGATCAGATTCGTTGCAGGATGCGTGTATAGTTTCCCATTCTTTACAATTGCAACATTGGAGGAACTTCCCTCCGTCACTGTATTCCCCCGGTGCTGAATTGCTTCAAAGCAGCCCGTTTGTGCTGCTTTTTGCTTCGCCATGATATTGCCAAGCAAATTCAGGCTCTTTATATCACAGCGCAGCCAGCGAATATCTTCAATCAAAATAGCCTTAACACCATTTCTCATGCTTTCAACCGGCCTTGAGGTTTCACGGGTATAGGCGGTAAGCACCGGTGCAACATCTGCACCAGGATAAGCATGATTTCTTGGAGAAGTTCCCCTTGAAAATTGCATATATACAATTCCAAGTTCAAGATTATTCCTCTCGATCATCTCTGCAAGCATCTGTTTAAGCTGCCCTATGGAATAAGGAATGTTCAGCTCTATTTTCTTTCCGCTCTCAAGCAGTCTTTCAAGATGCTCATCGGCAGTAAACATTTTTCCGTTATAGACGCGGATCACTTCATAAACGCCATCACCGAATTGATAGCCCCGATCCTCAATATCCACTTTCGCTTCTGAGCGTTCGATCAAACCACCGTTCAAAATAACATATTCCATTTCTCCGCCACTCCCTGTATGGTTTGTTTATCAAATCTATTAGCTGTTTATGTAAAATCTTTCAGCAATCATATCAGGTTTCGGAGCTATTTCGCAAGTTCATAAATCGCCTGCGCATAAATAGCTGCAGCTTTTAATAAATCCTCAATAATCACATATTCATCTTTTTGATGTGCCACGTCTTCCCTGCCTGGAAAAAGCGGGCCAAATGCAACTCCTGACTTTAGTGAGCGTGCGTATGTGCCCCCGCCAATGGATAAAAGCTCTGCCTTTTCGCCAGTCTGCTGTTCATACACTTTTTTCAGAGTCTGGATCAGAAAATCATCTTCTTCTACATGATGCGGCTTGGAGTCTGTGAAATTCTCCAATCTGAAATGCTCTTTTTCAATCAATGATTGCAGCTTATTTTTCGTTTCTTCCATATCATTTGTAACCGGATAACGTACATTAAAGCCTAAGCGCCCGCCATTTTCTTTCGTATATGAAAGTTTGCCTACATTAACGGTTAAGTCACCTGTAATCTCATCTGTACATGCGATGCCAAGCTTTCTTCCTCTGGAATCATCACATAAAAAACTTGTTACAAACTGGAAGTATTGGCATGCCATATCATCCAGCTGAAGGGATGCCAGAAAAGATGCCATCAGAATCCCAGCATTCTTCCCATTATCAGGTTCCATTCCATGAGCAGAGACCCCCTTAAGCTCAAGAATCAATTCGCCATTATCTATGTAATACTTTCCTTCAAGCTCTGTCTTTTTAAGAAAATCAATATACCTTTGCACCACTTCGGTGTGTTCAAGATGTACCACAAGGCTCGCCTTTGCAAAATCAGGAACCATATTATATCTTCTTCCGGCCTGGAAATGTACAACTTCAGCCAATACTTCTCTGTCTGTTTCTTCGGTATGGCCAATTTGGACAAGATCAAAATCTGAGATGCCCTTTTCTGCATAGATGATTGGGAAATCTGCATCAGGAGCAAATCCCATTGCTGGCATTTCTTCTTGTTTGAAATAATGCTCTACACAGCGCCAGTCACTTTCTTCATCTGTTCCAATAATCATACGGACCCGTTTGCTTAAAGGCAGCTCCAATTCCTTTACAATCTTCATGGCATAATAAGCAGCCATCGTTGGACCCTTGTCGTCGATCGCACCTCTGGCAAAAATTTTTCCATCTCGAATTTCTGCACCAAATGGATCACTTGTCCATCCATCTCCTTCAGGAACTACGTCGACATGACAAAGTACGCCAACAATTTCTTCACCCTCGCCGAATTCCAGATGACCAGCCAGGCTGCCGACATTTTTGGCAGTGAATCCATCCTTTTCTCCAAGCTCAAGCATGAAATCGAGCGCTTCCTTTACACCTTCACCAAGGGGCGCATCATCTGCTGCATTCTCTTCATCCAGCAGACTTTTAATTCTCAAAAGTTTTTGAGTATCTTCAATTAAAGCGTCTTTTCTCTTATTAACCTCTTTTTGCCAATCCAATACGTTCATAAGGTTACCTCCTTATCGTGATTTGAACATTTTTGATTTCCCCATTATAACCCATTTTGTCTGCAATTTGCTTATGGGACTGTTTAATAAAAACATACCTCTATTATGCACCAAGAATGCTGAACCTTGCCAAGATGTTCGTCAAGGCGCTTAAAATCAGTCCTAAGAGCAAAATGGCGAGGAAGAATAGGGCTAAAACCGTTCTATTTCTTGCTGTAAAGTAGAAATCCTTATCACTGTACTTTTTAGTAAAGGGATGAGACATAATGGCTTTATCCCAGGTAATGGAGAGCCATGTATAGGTCAAGAAAAGGAAGACCCCCGAGACAATTATTTTGATCCATAGAGGCGGTATTAAGATAATGCCGGCAGCGCTTACGGAAATGATTTGAAAATAACTGAAAATATATGAAGGGTTTCGCATGAATATCTTTAAAAATAGTTCTATTAAACCTGTTATAGGTGTTCTCTTTTTAAAGATCCGTCTGGAGTTTCTGAATAACAGCGGTTTTGTCCGCATTGAAACAGCTGGCTTTTCTAAATCAGGAGCCATCATAAAAATCCATTTTATATACTTTGTTTTTTCCTCCTGCTCAAGCAAAACTTCAAAATCTAAGTCTGAGATTTTCTTCAGAAGCTGAGAAGCTCTCATTAAAGTTCCGGAAAGCAGCACTGCTGATGTCATGTTAACCGGAAAGTCTGCACCGATAACCCAAACCGAATAGACGAGCTGGCTGAACCAGCTGAATAATACAAACAGCACAAAGCCGATCACATATCTTTTTAACTTCCCTCCAATCCTTTTCAAATAATAAGATACAGTCATAATGGCCCATTTCAGTGAGATGAAAAAGAGCAGCAAAGTAGTGATTTGACTCCATTCCAAAAAGTAGCTGTTCTTTAAAAAAGGAAGAATAAGAACAATCATTGCTGCTGTACTGATCGTCTGTAAGAATAGTGAATAAACAATTCCCCATTTCCTCATTCCCAAAAAGAGGCTCTTATTCTTTACCAGAAATACTTTATCAGCCTCTAATACAAAGGTGCGGAAATTTCCCAGCCATGAAAGAATATAGAGCAGAAAGAAAAGGAGAACCAATGGCAGGCCTGCAATCCATTCCGGCGTTTCCAGCCACCAGGAGCGATATATCATTCCAAAAATGACCGTTCCGGGAACAATGAGATAAACCAGGATGGTCCAATCTGCAATGGAACGGAAAATTCCAAACTGATACTTCCAGCTATTGATTAACCTTTCTGCAAAGAGTGATCTACTGTTCATTGCCTGATCCCTCTGCAATCTTATGAAAGCAATCATAAAGCGAACCATTCAAAAGACCGCATTGCCGCCTGATTTCGTCTAATGTGCCGGAAGACTTTAACTGTCCTTCATGCACAATTAAAAAGCGGCTGCATACTTTCTCTGCCGTATCCAGAACATGCGTGGACATAAGAATACCTGCGCCTCTTCGTCTCTCTCCGTCAATAGACTCCAGAAACAGTTTCATGGCATTAGGGTCCAGCCCAATAAATGGTTCATCAATAATATAGACATCCGGATTGGCAATCATCGCAAGAATCAGCATCGCCTTTTGCTGCATTCCTTTTGAATAAGTACCCGGCAATTTATGAGCGTGTTCAGACAGCTTATACTCCTGCAAGAGCTCTGATGCCCTCTTCTTATATTGGATTTCCGGCAGTCCCTCTACGGCCGCTGTAAAATCCAGGTGTTCCCACAGTGTCAGCTCATCATAAAAAATGGGGCGTTCAGGAATATAAGAATACTTGACTCCCTGCATAAATTCCACTGTCCCTTTTTTATGTTCCAATAATCCCAGGATTGTTTTTATCGTTGTGCTTTTTCCTGCCCCGTTAGGACCTATAAGTCCGATCAATTCCCCTTCCTTTAAATCAAATCGAATATTATGTATGATCGGCTTCTCATTTTCATAGCCTGCGAAAGCAATATCTACATTTAATAAGTTCATATACTCTCCTCCTTACTATACATACGGTTAAAATTGGAAAAGGTTTGCTATTTTTCATATATTCTATTAAAAACTAAAAAACTGCCCCCTTCAAAGGAGCAGTTATCTTATGGCTGGAGGATATCCATTAAATCTATATTTTCAAAGTCTTTCGCGTAATCATAGGCTGTATAGCCTTCAGCGTCCTGCACATCGGGATCTGCACCATATTCCAGGAGAAGTATAGCCATTTCGATATCCTCATTAAATACTGCACTCATTAAAGGAGAGGTTTGATAGTTATCTGCCGAATTAGGGTCAGCCCCGCTTTCCAGAAGAAGAGACGCACTGTCATACTGCCCATTAAAAACAGCCCAATGCAAGGCAGTCGTGCCATCTGCATCTCTTTCTTCAATATCCGCCCCATCAGCCAGTAAAGTGTGGATCATGTCAGTATCATTTTCGCTCGCTGCATTCATTAGAGCGGTAGCTCCCTCAATACCCATAACCGTTTCAGACCACAAATCCATTTTTTCAAGTGTTTTAAAGCCAAACCAGAGTCCTGCAGATAAGATCGTCAGTGAAAGGACTGATCCTGCTACCCCCAGCCAAACCCTTCCCTTCGGTTCTTTTAATTCAACAGTAGATTCACCGGCAAAAAACCTGGATAGGGCATAAATCCTTTTCGGCAAGTGAGGGTGAGTGGAAAGTTTTTCATTAAGCCAGACAAAAAATCCCGTTTCTGTCTGAAGCTGCTCCATGTATGCCTGCTTATTGACTTTAGGATAAAGTTCTTTCCCGATAGCAAGCATGGTTAAGGCATCCCTTGATGGTTCAAAAGACTTTATATAATAAGCAGCATAACGATCGCATGTAAATTCGCATGCTCTAAGGTACGCATTTCCGAGAAATGGAATCCACATTGCAGGGAGCAGGAGAAGGCTAATGATAACATGTTTTCTTTTTAAATGAGCGAACTCATGGGCCAGGACGAACAGCACTTCCTTTTCAGCTCCACGTTCAACCAATTCAAAAATACCAGAATATAAGACAACCATGTTTCTTCTGAAAAATCTGGTTGCAAAGGCATTTAAAACACCTTCAGACTCAATCACGTAAATATCAGGCAAATCATTTAAACCCATTTCCTTAGCTGTTATCACTGCTTTTTCATATATCTCTGGAAATTGACTTTCACTTATTCTTACTCCGTTTCTTCTGATGCCGCCCATCATAATCCCATGGAACAGGAGAGAAAAAAAGACTAACGCCAAAATAATGACAATCCCAATAATGGAGAATGCGAGAAAAATATAAGACAGAATACTAAATAAAGCAACAAATGCAAAATAAATATTTTCCTTCGGGTTTACCAGACGATCTCTCAGCGAGTGAGCTTCCATAACAATTTCTTCCTTTCACACTCATTTAAATATACCAATTGATTATAATCAAAAAACAAATTTCAGGATATAGAAAATTATCCAAAAAGATTATTTGAATTTTCAGTACATATTACAAGCCCCATCTGCCATAAGGTATAGTAATAGTCCCTTTTCCCATCGATGTTTAATCGCAAATAATTAGGGAATTGAACATACATTAAAAAGGAGGGAATGGTAAACACTAAAAAAAAGGAGCATTATAAATTTTTTGTAAAATCGCGCCCTTAAAGTAGAAATAATCAGACAATAGCGTTACAATATAGTCAGAGGTATGACATCTAGACTAAAAATAACCAGAATAAAAGGAGTTGTCTGGGGAAAAGAAAACTACATACGATTGAAGGAAAATCCTTCAATGTAGCTGTCGGTTGCAGGAATTGCCATGGGGTTTGAAAAAAGGATAGGGAGTGGTTTTTTGAAACCTTCAACTAACCGGATGTTAAACCGTGTAAAATCCGTCTACATGTTTATAAGTAAGCGCGGAACTGTAACAACTCAGGAGCTTGTAGAGGAATTTGGTATTACTCCTCGCACCATTCAAAGAGATTTAAATGTCCTCGCCTACAATGACTTGGTTAAAAGTCCGAGCAGAGGCAAATGGACCATTACTCAGAAGAAAGTAAAGATGTCATCCTAACATTCAATGAACAACCAACCTAATAAATAAAAAATCGCCCTGCTGACAGGGCGATTTTTCCGTATTATCTCACTTCATAGTTCACCAGCATATCAAGCTCTTCTTCAGTCAATTCCCGATACTCACCCAATTCCAATGTTTCATCCAGCTTGAGCGGTCCCATTGAAATTCTCTTTAAATAAATGACTCTTTTTCCCACTGCCTCAAACATTCTTTTCACCTGATGAAACTTTCCTTCTGTAATGGTTAATTCAATATCGGATGTTATGCCAGATTTAAGTATTTTCAGTTCACCCGGCTTGGTTTCATAGCCGTCATCCAATATAACCCCTTTATTAAAGGCAGCAACATCATCAGCGGTAACTTCACTGTCTATTACTGCAAAATAGGTTTTCGGGACATGCTTTTTGGGAGAAAGCAGACGGTGGGCAAGCTGCCCGTCATTCGTAAGCAGCAAAAGCCCCTCTGTATCCTTATCGAGGCGCCCGACTGGAAAAGGAGAAAAAACAAGATCCTCCATTTCCAGCAGGTCCACAACAGTTTCAAATTGTGAGTCCTCCGTAGCAGAAATGACTCCTGGCGGCTTGTTCATCATTAAATATATGAATTCCTTATATTCAACCTTTTCCCCATTGATGATAACAGCATCCTGTTCAGGATTAACATGGTGCTTAGGATCCTTTACTTTCTCATCATTAACGGTTACTGCTCCATCCTTTAATAGCTTTTTAACATCCTTACGGCTGCCATACCCCAGATTGGCCAGCATCTTATCAATTCTCATAATGCCCCTCCCTATTAATTCTAATTACTCTGATTTTAATGAATGTCGCATATTTAAATTGTTAACTTTTATAAATGCACTATTCTCAAAAAATTTTGTTTTACTTAAGTATTCTGTCCGTTGATTTCCGCTGCGGGCACTTGCTTTCCGCGGGGAGGAATGAGGCCTCCTCGGCTTCGCCTGCGGGGTCTCTCACTCCCTCTCCTCCTGCAGGAGTCAAGCTCCCTCCACTCCAATCAAATCAGTGCATTAATTTAAATGGTTGCCCCAATCAAAACCAAAATCAATCTTTAAAAAAGGCCCCCATCACGGAGACCTTCTATTTTTATGATTTTAATCTTAGTTTCTTCAGCATTCTATCGATTCTTGATCCAAATAGGAGATAGATTAATTTTGTTCTGAAGCTTAAGTAGAAATAGACTCCCGCTCCTGCTGCGGCACAAATGATGACAATAATTAGAGCCTGAAAAGGTGATGCCGGCGATAAAAAGACTGTTGTGATTTTATAAACCACACCTGCTGCAATGTACATGCATGCAGTAAATAATACAATTAGCATCCCTCTTCTTAAGACAAGCCTGAACGGATATTTTGCATAAGTTTTGATTACAAATAGGTTAATTAATATTGCCACAGTATAGCCAAGAGCTGTTGCAAATACTGCTCCCTGTGTTTCAAACAGCTTTATGAGCGGAATATTCAATGACAGCTTTACAAGCAAGCCTGTAAGCAAGCTTAATATTGTAAAACGCTGTTCATTGATTCCCTGCATAATGGCTGCTGTTACAGAAAAATAAGCAAACAGAATCGCTACAGGTGCATAAATTCTCAGCACTTCAGTACCTAGGTCTTTATGCTCATAAAACAGGGTAAAAACCGGCTCTGCAAGCAGGGACAATCCTGCCACCGCAGGAAGAGTCAGAAACAGAAGCACCTGGAAAGTCTGGTTCAGCTGGCGGTTTAAATCGGCCCTATCTTCTTCCATGAATGCTTTCGTTACGCTTGGCACCAGTGTTAGCGAGAAAGCTGTCGCCAATGAGACAGGAATGATGACTAATTTATGCGTTTCAAAGTTCAGGACAGAGAAGGCTGCTACAGCATTGGCTCCTTCGCCAATGGCGTCCATTGCCTTTGCAAATGTAATCTGATCAATAAACTGAAAAAGCGGATTTGCCAGACCTACAAATACAAAAGGAGCGGCATAAAGAATGATTTCTTTATAAATTTCTTTGAGGGAAATGTCTACGGTTCCTTTGTCTTCTTCAAGCATTTTATCCAAATGCGGTTTACGTTTATACCAATACCAGAATAAGACTCCGAGGCTCCCAAGCCCTCCAATAAAGGCTGCAAATGTGGCAACACTGATTGCCGCTGTAAGCGAGCCTTCCATGACATTTAAGACGATATATGCGCCCGCTAGAACAAACAGGATGCGGACGATCTGCTCCACAACCTGTGAAACCGCAGTAGGGCCCATTGATTGATGCCCCTGAAAGAACCCTCTTATCAGACTCATGAACGGAATAATAATCAGGGCAAATGATACCGCTCTGATTACAGTTGTTACATCTTCAACACTGACCTCAGCATCTTTCCCTCCCAAGGTCATTTCGGCAACAACTGGTGCCAGGAAGAACAGGATCAGGAATGAAATAACCCCGCTAGCCGTCATAATTACCAAACCTGATTTGAACAGCTTTCTGCCGACCGCATATTCCTCTATTGCATTATATTTAGATATAAACTTTGCAACAGCGAGCGGAACCCCTGCTGTTGCAACACTAATAAAGATTGTATAAGGTGTATATGAAAAGGAGTAAAGTGCTGTCCCTTCCTTTCCGACAATTTGGTAAAAAGGAATAACATAAAACAATCCAAGAACCTTCGAAATAATAGTGCCGAGTGTAAGTATGAAGGTCCCCTTTAAGAGCTTAGATGACATATAATCCCTTCCTTTAAGAAAAGCGGAAGCGCCTTGCCCCCGAAGGTACGCAGACTAAAAGCGCCACATCCTGCGGCAACGTCTGCATGACCCCTATCCTGGTGGCCTCAAGCACAAGACGAGCCTCTCAAAAAGGCGTTCTTTGCCTTTTGGGAGGATTGTCCGAAATGTGGAGGCGACTGCCCTAGGAGCCTAAACTAGACAAGCCTGTGACCTCGAGGGGGCAGGCGCTGGAGCTAGACAGTTATCAACGTTCAAAGTTTTCTTTCTAATTTTTTATAAAACTACAGCATGCAAACTATAACAGTATGTGAATGCAAAGCTAAATTCGTCATTTTTCTATCTTTTTAGACACACTATTTGTAGTGTACTCTTCTTGCCGAAGAAATTCCACTTGCAATACCGTATAATAGGGCATTATTTTTAGAAATAGGATATTTGATTTATAATAGAGCTATTGTTTATCAAGTGAATTAAAATAAGTTGGTGAATACATGAGATATGATGTAATAGTTATAGGCGGCGGCCCATCTGGATTAATGGCAGCAATCGGTGCTGCTGAACAAAAGGCAAAAGTCCTGCTGATCGATAAAGGAGACAAGCTTGGAAGGAAGCTTGCCATATCCGGAGGAGGCCGGTGCAATGTCACAAACAGGCTTCCGGTGGATGAAATCATTAAACATATTCCCGGCAATGGGCGATTTTTGTACAGTGCATTCTCCATTTTCAGCAATGAAGATATTATCCGCTTCTTTGAGAATTTGGGAATTAAGCTGAAAGAGGAAGACCACGGGCGGATGTTTCCCGTTACCGACAAGGCTCAATCAGTTGTTGACGCCTTAATTTCAAGGCTGAAAGAACTGAAAGTTGATATTAAAACCAATAGCCCGATTAAGGACGTTCATTATAAAAATGGCAGGGTAAAATCAGTAGAATTAAGAACAGGCGATGTTTATGAAGCAGATGCTGCAGTGATTGCGGTCGGAGGAAAATCTGTTCCCCATACCGGTTCCACCGGTGACGGCTATGCATGGGCGGAAAAAGCTGGCCATACGATTACAGAGCTTTTTCCAACCGAGGTTCCTCTTACATCTTCAGAGGGCTTTATAAAAGAAAAAATACTGCAGGGGTTATCGCTTCGGAGTGTGGCGCTTAGTGTTTTAAATCCTAAAGGAAAAGCGCTCATCACCCATCGGATGGATATGATTTTCACCCATTTCGGAATTAGCGGCCCGGCCGTTTTACGCTGCAGCCAATATGCAGTGAAAGCGATGAAAAAGTGGAATTTAAAAGAAGTGACCATGAATCTCGATGCAATCCCTGATATAAAGGAAGAACCTCTATTTCAGGATGTTTCCAAAAAAATCAAAGAAGATCCAAAGAAAAGCATTAAAAATCTATTAAAAGGAATGCTTCCGGAAAGATATCTTCTGTTTCTTCTTGAGCAGAACGGAATAGACCCATCCGCACAAGGAGCTAACATTTCTAATGAAAAAATCAGAAGCTTTGTAAAAAGCTGCAAGTCTTTCCAGTTCAAAGTTAATGGCACTTTGCCTCTCGATAAAGCCTTTGTTACCGGCGGAGGGGTTTCGGTCAAAGAAATTGAACCGCAAACCATGGCTTCAAAATTAATGGATGGACTTTTCTTCTGCGGAGAAATCCTGGATATCCATGGCTACACAGGCGGATACAATATCACATCCGCACTTGTAACAGGCAGGCTTGCCGGAATTAATGCAGCAGAGTCGACCGTTTAATCAAAACAGAGCCTGAAGCCCCTCGAGGCCTCAGGCTCTATATATAACCATAGCAGAGAAGCAATAAATTTGTTCGTCTTCATCCTCCTGCACTGCCGCTACATTATATTTTATATCCAGCAGCTTTTTTTCCTCAATCTTCTCCAAAAAATGATTCATATCCTTTTCAAGGTCCTTTTCATGTTCATGATCAAACAACTTTACCTTAATCACAGGAATCTTCCTTTCTTTTATTTTTTAATAGTCTGGACAACTTTCAGAATTTTTAAAATCACAAACATAAAAAAACGAAGCCATATGCGGCTCCGCTCCTATACTATTTTGTTTCACCCTGCCAGTTCAGCATGCCTCCAGTCATATTGCGGACTTTGTACCCCTGTTCCTGCATATAGTGGCATACATTTGTGCTGCGGCCGCCTGACCGGCAGATCATAATATACTCGGTTTCTTTATCAAATTTATCAAGATTCTCCGGAATTGTGCCCATACGAATATGTCTCGCACCAGGAATCATTCCGGCAGCAACCTCTTCATCTTCTCTCACATCAACAAGCTCAAGCTTTTCTCCAGCTTCCAGCTTTTTTTGCAGTTCTGCTGTTGTAATTTCATCAATACGGTCCATTGCTAACATCCTTTCTAAAAAACGTAAATCTCAGCACTTAGCATCAATAAATGCTGCCACTCCTATAATACCCTATATGGCACGAAAAATATAAAGGTTAGTTTCATATATCAGGTATTTGAAAGTTGATGAAATTATAGTCCGAGTTGATGATATTTAAAGAAAACTGATGATATATTTACTAAGTTGATGATATATCCATATTTCAGCTAAATTCCAAGCTGGAAATAGCCCTCAAGGTATCTCTCTGCTTACTTTTTTCTCCCAATTAAACAAAAATCACCTCCATTTTTATAAAATAGAGGTGATTTCTTTATAAAAATTAATTTGCAACGATATTTACAAGTTTCCCTGGTACGGCAATGACTTTACGGACTGTTTTTCCGTCGATTTGTTCTTTTACTTTATCATCGCCCATTGCAATTTGCTCCAATAGGTCTTTTTTGGCATCAGCAGGAACCATAAGCTTTGCTTTTACTTTGCCGTTGATCTGGATAACGATTTCGATTTCGTCATCGACCATTTTTGCTTCGTCGTATGCAGGCCAAGCTTCATAAGCAATAGACTCACTGTGGCCAAGTTTTGACCATAGCTCTTCGGAAATGTGTGGAGCAATTGGTGAAAGCATTTTTACAAAACCTTCAACAAACGTCTTTGGAAGAGCTTCTGCTTTATAGGCTTCATTGATGAATACCATCATCTGTGAAATAGCTGTGTTGAAACGCAGCCCTTCATAGTCCTCTGTTACTTTTTTCACTGTCTGGTGGTAAACCTTTTCAAGGCTGCTGCCTTCTTCAATGTCTTGAATTCTTGGGCTTAATTCGCCAGTCTCTTCCACAAATAAACGCCAAATGCGGTCAAGGAATCTTCTTGAGCCATCCAATCCATTTGTAGACCAGGCAATGGAAGCTTCAAGCGGTCCCATAAACATTTCGTATAGGCGAAGGGTATCAGCACCATGGCTTGCCACAATTTCATCCGGATTAACGACATTGCCTTTTGATTTACTCATTTTCTCATTGTTTTCACCAAGAATCATACCTTGGTTAAATAGCTTTTGGAACGGTTCCTTCGTATGAACAACTCCAACATCATAAAGAACCTTGTGCCAGAAGCGGGCATATAGAAGGTGAAGAACCGCATGTTCAGCTCCGCCGATATAAATATCAACCGGAAGCCATTCTTTCAATTTCTCAGGATCTGCAAGAGCTTCACTGTTTTTTGGATCAATATAGCGAAGATAGTACCAGCAGCTGCCTGCCCATTGCGGCATTGTATTTGTTTCCCTGCGGCCCTTTTTGCCTGTTTCAGGATCAACAACATTAACCCACTCATCGATGTTGGCTAATGGTGACTCGCCTGTACCGGATGGTCTGATTTCAGTTGTCTTTGGAAGCACTAATGGCAGCTGATCATCCGGTACGGCTGTCATTGTACCATCTTCCCAGTGGATGACTGGAATCGGCTCGCCCCAATAACGCTGGCGGCTGAATAGCCAGTCACGAAGGCGATAAGTAACCTTCTTTGTGCCAATTCCTTTTTCTTCAAGCCATGCGATCATTTTCTCAATCGCTTCCTCTTTGTTTAGTCTATCAAGGAAACCTGAGTTTACATGCTCGCCATCGCCAGTATATGCTTCCTTCTCCACATCTCCGCCGGCAACAACTTCTTTAATAGGAAGGTCAAATTGCTTGGCGAACTCATAGTCGCGCTCGTCATGGGCTGGAACTGCCATGATGGCACCAGTTCCATAGCTGGCTAAAACATAGTCTGCAATCCAGATGGGCATTTTTTCGCCATTAACAGGATTGATTGCATATGCACCAGTAAATACACCCGTCTTTTCTTTAGCAAGATCTGTCCGCTCAAGATCACTCTTGCTTTTAACTTTATCAATATAAGCCTGTACGGCTTCGCGCTGTTCACCAGTTGTGATTTTATCAACTAATGAATGTTCTGGAGCAAGCACCGCATATGTTGCGCCGAATAAAGTATCAGGACGTGTTGTAAATACTGTGAATGTCCCATCATGTCCTTCAATATTGAATATAACTTCTGCACCTTCAGAGCGGCCGATCCAGTTGCGCTGCATATCTTTAAGGCTATCTGGCCAATCCAATAAATCAAGATCTTCAAGCAGGCGATCCGCATAAGCAGTAATTTTAAGCATCCACTGTCTCATCGGACGGCGCTCTACCGGATGGCCTCCGCGTTCACTTTTTCCATCAATGACTTCTTCATTTGCAAGTACTGTTCCAAGTGCCGGACACCAGTTAACAGCCACTTCATCGATATATGCAAGCCCTTTTTCATAAAGCTTTAAGAAAATCCATTGAGTCCATTTATAGTATTCAGGATCTGTTGTGTTTACTTCACGATCCCAGTCATATGAGAAGCCTAATGCCTTAATCTGGCGACGGAAAGTGTTGATATTCTGTTCTGTGAATTCTGCAGGATCATTTCCTGTATCAAGGGCATATTGCTCGGCAGGCAAACCAAATGCATCCCAGCCCATTGGATGAAGGACATTATAGCCCTGCATGCGCTTCATGCGGGAGAGGATATCCGTAGCTGTGTATCCTTCCGGATGGCCAACATGCAGCCCAGCGCCTGAAGGATAAGGGAACATATCAAGCGCATAAAATTTGCGCTTGCCTTTATCTTCAGTTGTTTTAAATGTTTTATTTTCCTCCCAGCAGCTTTGCCACTTTTTTTCAATCTCCTGGTGATTGAAACTCATTTTTGTTTCCTCCTAGTATCAGAAAGCGCAGGGCGCCCGCTTATCGGCGACAAGCATAAGACGAGCCGGCGGAAAGGCTGTTCTTTAACCTTTTTGACGGATTGGCTTATGACCTCGAGCCGATGGCGCACGGAGCTAGACCACTTTCTGACTTCAAAATTTGTCCTTCATTTTTTTAATACAATAAAAAAACCTCTCATCCCAAAAAAGGGACGAGAGGATTATGTATAAATCTCCCGCGGTACCACCCACATTAGTGAACAAGTCACTCGCTTCATTCATCCTTAACGCGGAAAACGGCAAGCATTACTGGCTTTTCACACTTGCTGCTCAAAGGCGAGTTCATGATGTGCCCGGCTGACTTGCACCTTCCGTCAACTCTCTAAAACGGGCTGAAGCACCACTACTGCTCCTTATCTAAGCATTTTAGTATAAGAATATGACTATTGTAATAAATTTCCCGCCAAGATGCAAGTAGGCTTATCCTGACAGGAATTTAATACTTAGAATATGCAATACTTTCCGAAAATGTGCCTGTATTTACTGAACAGTATATCCCCCATCAATAACAGCCGCTTGGCCAGTAATCCCTTTTGCACCATCTCCGGCCAAAAAAATCGCATAATCTGCAATCTCTTCCACAGTCAGCAGCCTCTTCTGCGGCACTAAGGGGTAAATGACTTCTTCCAGCGCCTTTTCAAGAGGTACATTTCTGGTTTTAGCAAGGTCATTCAGCTGATTTCTTACGAGAGGTGTATCTACATATCCCGGACAAATCGCATTCACCGTGATTCCGTCTTCAGCAGCCTCCAATGCAGCGACTTTAGTAAGGCCTATAACGCCATGCTTCGCACTGTTATATGCTGCCTTACCTGCGAATCCGACTAGTCCGTTAATGGATGCCATGTTCAGGATACGGCCGGACTTTTGTTTTTTCATGACAGGCATGACATGTTTAATGGCCATGAATGGTGCAGTCAGCATCACTTTGATAAGAAACTCGAATTTCTCAGTAGGAAAGTCTTCAATAAAGGAAACATGCTGAAGACCTGCGTTATTAATCAGCACATCCAAAGCACCGAATTGGCTGACAGCTTCATTGATGGCTTCCTGTATATCAGACTCGGAAGTCACATCACATTTTAGCCCGAGTGCTTCAAATCCTTCATTCTGCAGCTTTTCAGCAGCTTTTTTCACGGAATCTTCCTGAATATCTGTCAGAACGATTTTCGAACCGTGTTCAGCAAACCTCTTGCCAATTTCATAGCCAATTCCCTGTGCTGCACCAGTTATAAAAACTACCTTATTTTGTACCATGATCAATCTCCTTTCAAAACAAAGCCGAGGCTCGCCTTAAAGGAGCCCCTGCCGCGGGAATTTAGATTCCTAGTCCGAGTGAGAACAAGATAATAGCAAGCGCTGTCCCAAGGGCAGGCACTATAACAGTAAGAGCACCCACTGCGCCATACGCATCCTGATGCGTTTCACCGCAAATCGCTCTGACAGTTGTAACAACATAACCATTATGAGGAAGAGAATCCAGTGCACCTGATGAAATGGCTACTGTTCTATGAAGGGCTTCTGCATTTACCCCCATATCCATATAGTGCGGGGCTAGAATTGGCAATGCAATTGCCTGGCCGCCAGAGGAGGAGCCCGTCATACCTGCAATAACACTAACAGCTATCGCACCGCCAATAAGCGGACTTCCAGGGATATTTGTCATCCATCCTACAGCAGTCTCAAATGCAGGCACTGCTTTGGCTACCCCGCCAAACCCTACAACAGCCGCTGTATTGCCAATGGCTATCAATGCACCTAGAGTTCCATCGGAAACGGCATTCCAGAAGTTTGTAAAATACTTACGGTTTAGTAAATAAGTTGAAATGACTCCGCCCAATAAAGCAAGTATAAGTGCAGATTGTTTAAGTGAATCATGGAATATAAAAGAGATGATCAGCACGACGACTAACGGCACCACCCCCATTAATGGATGCGGTAAATCTTTGTTCTCAGTAACAGGATCCTGTTTGCGTGATTCAAAAACCTCTCCTTTATTTACAGCTTTTGTAATCATTCGCTTCAGCCACCAATAGCCAAAGATCATCATAAATACTGCTACGATTATGCTGACTTCCCATCCAGCATATGGAGTAGTTCCCAGAAATTCAACCGGGATCCAGTTTTGAATTTCAGGTGAACCCGCAGAAGTCATCGTAAAGGTTACGGATCCAAAGGCAAGCGCTGCAGGGATGAACCTTCTTGGCAGATTTGCCTGTTTAAATAAACTTAATGCCATTGGATATACAGAGAAAGCAACAACGAATAAACTAACTCCGCCATAAGTTAAAATGGCGCATGAAGCAACAATGGCAAGAACGGCATACTTCATTCCAAGTTTATCTACTACCATTTTGGATACACTGTCGGCTGCCCCGCTATCTTCCATAACCTTTCCAAAAATTGCCCCCAATAGGAACATTAGGTACCAAGACGTAACAAATCCCGAAAAACCTGACATGTAGTTGCCTACCAAGTTGGCTTCGCCTTCACCAACCAGCTGCGGAAACAGCGGCATACCGCTTAAAACAGCTACAAACAATGCGGACAGCGGTCCGGCTACCAGCAGGTTCATTCCCCTCATGGTAAAGAAAATCAGCAGGGCAAGCCCGCCTATTAATCCAATCATACTTAGCATTTCAATTCCCCCTTTGATTTACAATAAAAAAACTTATGACTCCCCCCTTTTTTGGAAACGTTTACAAAAAAATAAAAATAAATTAACTTACTAAGAAATTAAAATGCAAGAAGCGTGCCAAAATGAAATGCCTTTAAAAGATAAGGCTAACGAACAAATTATGAATTATTTTTCCAGAATCCTGGAACGAGGAGGGGAGCATGTCTTCTTAACTGATAGAATAGTTTTCTGATAATTCCGTCTAGTGAAGGGTCATGAGGTACATACAATTACTAGAATGAGAACAGTCCAGAATTCTGGAACGAATTCCGGATTTCTGGACTGTTTATCTTTATTCAATTCCATATTTCTTTAATTTTTCATACATAGAAGATTTACTGATTCCCAGAGCCTTTGCAGCTTCTATTCGGTCATTGTTATATTTGCTTAAACTTTGTGTCAGGATCCTTTTTTCTGTTTCCTCCAGAATATCCTTCAAATTCTTTTTCCCGACTGGATAAACTGCAGACTCTTTCATATAATCCGGCAATGATTCTATGGTAATCATTTCACTGCTTGTTAAATGAATGGATGCCTCTATGACGTTTTCAAGCTCTCTAATATTGCCAGGCCAGCTATATTGATGAAATTTTTCAATAACCTCATCACTAATCGAGCTTATTCTCTTTCCTGATTTTTTCGTTATTTTTTTTATAAAACTATCGATTAAGAGAGATAAATCTTCCATCCTGTCCCGCAAAGAAGGCACCATGAACGGCACCACATTAATCCGATAAAACAAATCCTCCCTAAAGCGTTTTTCTTCCATCATTTTTTCGAGCGGCCTGTTGGTTGCAGCAATAATCCTGACATCCACTTTAACCGGTGATGTTGACCCAACACTTTCGATCTCGCCTTCCTGAAGGGCACGCAATAGCTTCACCTGCATGTTGAGAGGCATATCCCCGATCTCATCCAAAAATAATGTCCCACCATCAGCAAGCTGAAACTTACCTCTTTTGCCGCCCTTTTTCGCTCCTGTAAATGCTCCTTCCTCATAGCCAAAAAGTTCAGATTCAAGAAGATGTTCAGGAATGGCCCCGCAGTTTATTTTCACAAACGGCTGATGGCTTCTGTTGCTGAGCTGATGAATGCTGTGGGCAAATAGTTCTTTGCCGGTTCCGCTTTCCCCGCGGATTAAGACGGAAATATCACTGGCTGCGACCATTTTCACTTTTTCCTTAAGGCTTTGAATCTGGCCCGAGTTCCCCAATATATCATCGAGGCTATATTTTACACTGCGGTCAATTTCCTGAATGTAGCTCTGTATTTTTGTCAGCATGCTCTTTACATGGCTGTTCATCTGCATCCATTCCTTTGTATCCCTAAAAAAGACTGTCCCAAAAGCGCCAATTACTTCGCCATCAGAAAAAATCGGAATGCGGTTTGCAATCATATAATTGCCTCTTATATATTGCAGGTCTGCAATTTCTTCCTTTCCTGCCTCTGCCACTATATGCATACGGGAATTTTCAATAACCCCGGAAACATGCTTTCCAAGAACCTGTTCCCTCTCCACTTCAAGAAAATCGCAATAATTTTTATTGATGTAGATAATCGTTCCTTCTTTATTTACAACCACAAGCCACCCAAAGGCGTTTTCAACTATAGTTTCGACAATTTGCACCGGCAAATCAAATAATGCACTCTTCATTTGGATCCCCTCATTTAGGACAATCTAATATTATGATCATATTTTATCATATTTTTCTGAAAATAAATCCTTCTCTAAGGGTATTGTTATAGCTTTTATTGCCCATACCATTAGTAATCTGCAGACATGGGAGGTGTTTCACCTGAAAGGCATCTATTTAATTAATCCACAATGGCAATCAGGAAATAAATCAAAACAGGAATGCACTCAGCTGCAAAAACAGGCACTTGAAGCCTATATTGAAGACCATAATATTTTTACAGTAAAACTAAATCAATGGCAGCTGAATGACTATTACACCGTTCCTCATACCCTATTGTATGATTTGAAGCAAAAAAGGGCAGATCTGGATGTTCTTCTTCTTTATTCAGAAGAAGTTCTGGTAAATTTTATTAACTCTTATCCGGCGAGATGGCTTATTTTAAAGAGCTTTTTCAAAGAAGTTGTTTTTGCTGCCAAGCAAGAGGAAAATCATCTGAAAGGCGCAGGTTAAGATTCTAAAATACAAAAGAAACCTGCAGCTCAAAANCTACCAAAGAAATTGTCGCTTATCATCTATCCACTTCGTTGGAAATGGATATTGTATATAAGACGCTTAAAAAGTTAAAACAAGCTGTTGGCGATCATTTTCATCCAGAAGCCATATTGCACTCTGACCAAGGTTTCCACTATACTCATCCCCTATTCCAAAGCAAAGTAAAAGAACTTGGCTTAACACAATCGATGTCCCGAAAGGGAAACTGTTGGGATAACGCACCAATGGAAAGTTTCTTTGGGCACTTTAAGGATTTAGCAGAGTATAAATCATTAGATAATTTAGGAGATGTTAGAAAAGAAGTGGATCGAGTGATCGAGGAATATAACCAGCATCGTTATCAATGGGGCTTAAATAAAATGACCCCGGAGCAATACCGGGGCCATTTACTAGCCGCATAGGCGCTTTTTTAAACTGTCCGTAAATTGGGGTACAGTTCAAACTGCAGGTTTCTTTCTAATAAGCTGGCGCCTTCCGCTTTTCTTATGATGCATGCGCAAATTTTTTAGATTCCTTCAATTTCCTGTCATAAACAAGAGTTGTCATAATGGCAAAAACATATAGAACCATTAATACAGCAAACAGCATGGAAATTCCGTAAAGGTCAACCAGGATTCCCCCCAGTAAAGGCCCGATCATCCGTCCGCCTGTCGCAGTACTATTTACTATTCCCTGGTAAAAACCTTCACGCCCCTTAGGAGCGAGCTGGTTGGCAATGGTCGGGACCGCTGGCCATATAAGCATTTCGCCAATTGTCAGAATAACCATGGCTGTGATAAATGCTGAGAATTGTTCTGCACCTGCTGCAACAGCAAACGAGACTATAAAAATGACCATGCCGGCAATCATCTGAACCTTTAGCGTCTTGAACCATTTTACCAAAGCACTGATGAAAGGCTGCCCCAATACAATCAACGCTCCATTAATTGTCCACATCAAGCTGTATTGCTTTAAAGAAATATTCAATTCCTGCGTGTACGCCGCAATAGTCGACTGCCATTGCACATATCCAACCCAGCACAATAAATAGCCCGCGCATAATATGAGCAGCGCGTACAATTTGGTATGATTTTTAACCCTGCCGTTTTCCTGGATTATGGAGGTCTGCTGGCCAGAAACAGTATTTATTCCCCTGTATCCAAAGACAGCAATCAGCAAAAATACGATATACATGACAGTATTGGCAAGGAAGATTAACTGAAAAGAGTACGACGCTACAAGTCCGCCGAGTGCGGCACCGATGGCAACTCCGGCATTCTGAGCCACATAGATGGCATTAAAGGCCTTCCGCCCGCCTTCTTTCCAGACTGATCCCGCCATTGCGAACATGGATGGGAAAACGATCCCTGATCCAAATCCCACAAAAGTGAGGAACACTACATATGCTGGCCAGCCATGCCAGAAGGTCAAACCGAGGAGTGCCATCACCGTGATGACAATACCAAGAAGGATTGAACGATAGCCGCCTATTTTATCATAGAGGCTTCCGCCTATTAAATTTCCTGCGACACTGGCAGCTGAGTTCAGCATCAGAACCAGGCCGGCTACCGATAAAGACTTGCCTAAGTGGTCATGAATATAAATAGTGTTAAGTGGCCACAAAAAAGAAGAGCCGGTTACATTCACTGCCATCCCAATAATTAGAAGCCATAAGGTCCGCGGCATGAGATTACGCCCCTTTTTACATATTTTATATTAGCCGGAATTTTTTTCTCCGGCACTATTTCGAAACCCAAAACAATTTTAGTTGGTTTTTCCTTTCCTTGCAATAGGTTTTCATTCGATTTTAATAGACAGAATACTTCTTCTTTTTTACCTAAAGCTGCTATGGAGCCTGAATGGCTGATTTTTAGTGAATGCACTTCATGAGGATACCTCGGGGAACAGCACAAATTAAAGCCCCGACTTTGATTAGATCGGGGCTTTTCCATATATTTTATTTAAGAAGATTGTTCAGGCTCAGGGTGGAATTTTGATTTAACAGGCTGACCGCCTGATTTCTCATATTTCTTTTTCGACTGCTTCACCACATCAAAATCCCGGCCAAGTTCAAGGTCCTGGCTATTGGTGCCATTGCGGTTCTTTTGTTCCGGATTGCTTTGTTTTGAGCGTTTTTTTACCATCTGGATCACTCCTTAATGAGGAAGTATTATCATCTGGTTTTGGAGCTGCTGCAGCTGCAGCCTCATCCGGTGAAGCTGTTCGCGCTGCTGGGAGTTGGCGCTGTGGGCCATCTGGGTTATATCATTATAAGCAGCTTCCAAAGATTGAAGGGCATTGGAATATTCTACATCATTGTAATGCTCCTGTGTCCTGCCTGATTCAAACTGCTCCTGGGCAAAACGGATTGCATCCTCACACTGCTGCAGGAGTGTATCCATCGATTCGCGGGTTGCCATTGTCTGTTCCCCTCCTTGAAGAATGGGTCTAGAAGCTTGCATGCTTCATGATTTAGTTTGTTCATTTTTCCGTAATCTTTACCACTCTATTTCCTGCCAATTCCCCTTGGATAAGGTTTTGTGTCATGTTAAGATTAATTTTATGAAATCCTTCATATTCATTTTCACCTTATAGATCATTTTTTAAAAAAGGGAGGGAGAAGTGTGGATAAAATCAACCCTTTTCCGTATGCGTCAGATAATAAACGCTATCATACATGGAATTATCATTTGCGTAATGAATTTGGCCATAAAGTTTTCAAGGTAGCACTCGATGGCGGCTTTGATTGCCCAAACCGAGACGGCACGGTCGCACATGGAGGCTGTACATTCTGCAGTGCAGCTGGTTCAGGAGACTTTGCCGGGAGCCGCGCTGATGATTTGGAGACCCAGTTTAATGCAATAAAAACTAAGATGCATCATAAATGGAAAGATGGAAAATATATGGCTTATTTTCAGGCCTTTACTAATACCCACGCACCTGTTGAGGTGCTTCGTGATATGTATGAGAGAGTGCTTGAGCAGGACGGTGTTGTTGGTCTGTCTATTGCGACCCGCCCTGACTGTTTGCCTGATGATGTAGTTGAATATCTGGCTGAGCTTAATCAGCGGACCTATCTCTGGGTAGAACTGGGATTACAGACTGTACATGAAAGAACAGCCCTTTTGATTAACCGCGCACATGATTATCAATGCTATGTGGAGGGAGTAAACAAGCTCCGCAAACATGGGATACGCATCTGTTCACACATCATAAATGGCCTTCCGCTTGAAACACCGGAAATGATGATGGAAACTGCACGGGAAGTTGCGAAGCTGGATGTGCAGGGGATTAAAATCCATCTCCTTCATTTATTAAAAGGAACCCCAATGGTTAAACAGTATGAAAAAGGCATGCTTGAGTTTCTGTCTCTTGATGAGTATGTAAATTTAGTATGTGACCAGCTGGAGATTTTACCACCGGAAATGATTGTCCACCGCATCACGGGCGATGGGCCAATCGACTTGATGATCGGGCCAATGTGGAGTGTAAATAAGTGGGAAGTACTTAACAGCATAGATGCGGAATTAAAGTGCAGAAACAGCTGGCAAGGAAAATTTTTCAACCCAGGCCAAATGGAGGCATTGTCATGAAGCTTGAAAGAATATTACCTTATGCGAGACAGCTGCTTGAAAAAGCAATATCACCAGGAGATATCGTTATTGATGCCACTCTTGGCAATGGTCACGATACGGTATTTCTGGCAAATCTGATTGGACCCAATGGAAGAGTTTACGGATTCGATATTCAGGAAGAAGCTGTCCAGAATACAAAAATACGCCTGGCTGATAATGACCTGTCAGACAGGGCTACCCTTTTCCATACAGGACATGAATTCATTCTTGAGAATGTGCCGCCTGTCCATCATGGAAAAGTAACTGCAGCCATTTTTAATTTAGGATACCTGCCTGGCGGTGATAAAGACATTGTCACCCATCCGCAGACAACCATTTCTGCTATTGATCAGCTTTTAGATCTGATGGCTCCGGAAGGGATTATCCTTTTAGTGATTTATCACGGCCATATTGAAGGAGCCGTTGAGCGGGATTACCTGCTCCGATATGTAAAGCAGCTGGACCAAAGACTCGTTCATGTCCTGCAGTATCAGTTTATTAATCAAAAGAATAACCCGCCGTTTATTGTAGCAATTGAAAAACGGTAAATATTATGCAAAAGCCTGCTGAAAAAGCAGGCTTTTATTTGCTAAAAGCCTTTGCAAAACCAGCTGGCATCATCCTTTGTACTGCCCGGTAAGCCCTTCCGTTCACATAAAAGAAATAGCTAACCATACCGCCTGTTTTAATCATGCTTTTGGCTAACCTTCTGACATTCCGCTGCTTCCGTACCTTCTCATCAGATAGGTAGACCCCAAGCAAGCCGCGATTGATCAGTTTATGAAAATGTTTATGCGGCAGCTTTTCAGTATGCTTGTCTGCCTCGGCAACAAAATGTTTCAACCTTGAAAAAAGTTGTTCTTCGTTCTCATAGTAAAAGCAAAAGTTCAGGTCTCCTCCTGCCTTGTCCTCTTCCTGATCAATCAGATAATCAAGAAGGATGTGGAGGCCCTGAATGTACGGAAAGTATCCATTTCGTATATTTACCGCATGATCCGGTTCAAAATCATCTCTAAGTGCGTAAGAAACAAGGCAAAAAATCCCCAGAGTTGATCCCGAGCAGGCTGAGAACTCATACCATTCCATCTCGGGAATATCAGTCCGATATTGGTCAAACCAGCTTTGCAGACGCGGAACTCGCTCTTCCACAACAACATGCTTATGTATTTGCAGATCACAATAATAACGGCATAATTCAAGCAAATATCTTTTTATATGAGCGTAATGGTCCAGACTGGACAGCACTTCCCTGCAGGCGGCTGCTAAGTCTGCAAGATAGTTGCCATCATCCTGTTCGCTCCTCATCCGATAATAATTTTTGCCTGATGCATCCGTATCCAGTGCATCCTCCATTGACACATGAAGTGCGGCAAAATCTCCAGGATCAAGCGAGGTGCTTCGATCGCAGAGGTTATCCAAATAGTCACTGATTGTCTGATAGGCGACGATAAACTTAATCGCCGGTTCATATTTTTCCTTAGCCATTAATGACATTATAGCTCCGCCTTCACAGTGGAAGGTTTTATTCTCAATGCTGGCAAGGGCCTGCTTCCTTAACTCCGGATCAGGAATTGCTTCTGCTCTGCTCTTCCAATAAGCAAGCTCCTTATGGACTGCAGGCAGAACCTTCCGATAGACACCTGACATTAAACTAATTGGCATAGAAGGGACACGCATGACATAATAAACCTCCTTTGTTCAGGGTTGAGGAGCATTTTAAGCCTGGCATAAACTATAACCCTTTAAACCACATAACCAAGCGCTTTTAATTGGCTATTTACAAAATCCTTCGCATATTCATAGACCTCTTCACGTTCAGGTTCATTAAAAACTTCGTGATAGCATCTAGGCCATTCTTTGAATCTTTTCTCTGAAAAAGGCGCAAGGTTAAACCATTCCCTGACCGTTGTCTTATTGACGATTTTGTCATCGCCGCCCTGTAAAACGAGGAGGGGCACATCCTGGATTTTATCAAGATTTTCAAAGGCAAGCTTTATAGCAGTACTCAGCTCCCTGTACCATCTGACCGACACTTTTGTGACATACAGGGAATCATTTAAATCAGCATCGAGGACATCCTGATTTCTCGTGGCCATGTCCACGGACAAGCCTGCATCCATTTTCAGGCTTGGCAGCACGGAATTGAGTCCAAGCGATAAAAAGTTCAGGAATTTTGACGGCTGATTGACCAGACCTAAACAAGGAGATGACAAAATTACTCCAGCTAAATTCATTCTTTCCTCCTGAAGCAGGCGAATGGCAATCAGGCCTCCCATGCTGTGTCCTAAAAGAAAAACAGGCAATTCAAATTCATAGGCAGCCTGTACCCAATCCTTTACTTCAAGTATATATTCATCAAAGGAATCAATATGGCCTCTTCTTGATCTTGAAGTCATCCCCTGTCCAGGAAGATCTCCCATAATGACATGGAAACCGGCCAAGCGCCACATTTCAATCAGCCAGCCATATCGGCGGTGATGCTCCATTGCCCCATGTACCATGACAATAACGCCCTTTGCATCTCCTTCAGTCTCCCACTTCCACATAGTCAATCCTCCTAGCCTTTTTACGTACTGTCTTTATGTAAATATATTATAGCCTAGATGCTTAAATTGTTCATGATTCAACTCTTAATTAAAAACGGAATTCTTTTTTGCCGAAATAACGTATATCATGCCTCTTATGATAAAATCAAAATAATCAAACTACATACAGGAGTGTTACACATGATCTATCCATATAAAGATAAAGAACCTAAAATTGCAGATTCTGCATTTATTGCAGATTTTACTACCATAACCGGCGATGTTGAAATTGGCGAGGATTCGAGTGTTTGGTTCAATTCCGTTATCCGCGGAGATGTAGCACCAACAATCATCGGCAGAAAAGTCAACATCCAGGACAATTCCGTCCTGCATCAGAGCCCGAATAACCCATTGATATTGGAAGATGAAGTGACTGTTGGCCATCAGGTAATCCTTCATAGCTGCATTATCCGCAAAAAGGCTTTAATTGGGATGGGCTCGATTGTCTTGGATCAGGCAGAAATCGGAGAGGGAGCATTCATTGGAGCAGGCAGCCTTGTTCCACAGGGAAAGAAAATCCCTCCCAATACGCTAGCATTCGGCAGGCCTGCAAAAGTGATACGCGAGCTGACGCCCGAAGATATAAAAGATATGGAACGGATCAGCAGGGAATATGCAGAAAAAGGGCAATACTATAAGTCTTTGCAGAAAAAGCCTGAATAACTCCTCCTGCTCCTCTTTCCTTATCACTGACATTAATATTAAATGAAGGGAAAAAATGCCGATAATAGGCATAAGGCTATATCAATGGGCAGGTGATGGAATTGAAGATTTATATTGCAGCAATCGTTCTATTCTTACTTTTAATAGTGATATTCAGAAAAACGATGATAAAAACAGCACCCACGTTTTTTGTTATCTTCATCCTGATTTCTGCAGCATTTGTTTATGATAACCTGGCTGTAAGCCAGCCTGCTTCAGCCGTTAACCAAATAAAATCATGGCTGTCTTCACCTGCAAAGAAAGCCAGCTCATTTCTTGGACATAGCACCGCCGTAATTAAGATAAAGGAAGAAGCACTTATAGATGCACCCGCAGTCAATCAGTTTCCTGAGCTGCCCAGAGGATGCGAAGTGACGAGCTTATCCATGCTTCTGCAGGATGCAGGAATTCCGGCTGATAAAATGACATTGGCAAAAGAAATAAAGAAAAATCCTGAGCCCTATCGCATAGAAAACGGAAAAATCTATTTCGGACATCCCAATGACGGTTTTGCAGGCGATATGTACTCCTTTGATAATCCAGGTCTCGGCGTTTATCATAAACCAGTAAAAGAGCTTGCTGAAAAGTACATGCCTGGATTAATTGATGACCTTACCGGATCCGATTTTAAAGAATTAAAGATTCATTTGTCAGACGGAAGGCCTGTGTGGGTCATTATCAACACTGCCTATAAACAGCTTTCTGATGACTTTTTCCAGACCTGGCATACACCAAGCGGGAAAATTCAGATTACCTATAAAGAACATTCAGTTCTGATCACAGGCTATGATCGGGAATACGTGTATTTCAACGACCCGCTTACAGGAGAAAAAAATAAAAAAGCACCCATTAAAGATTTTGAAAAAGCATGGGTGCAGATGGGCAGACAGGCTATTACCTATCTTCCACATTAAAACGTCCACCAGGTCTTCCTGATGGACGCTTTTTATTTAGCCTTTAAGAGGCTGCAAGTCTTTATCTAACAAGTACTCTTTTTCAAAAGAGTATTTTTTCTCCACATATACTTGATGCCAAACCATGAACATAAGAACTGTCCAGATTTTTCGGCTGTTGTCTGCTTTATCCTGGCAATGCTCTTCAAGAAGCCTTAACACATAATCCTTATTGATTAAATGATCCACATTGCTTTCACGGATGATATTTTTAGCCCACTCATTCATCTCATCTTTCAGCCAGTGGCGGATTGGCACAGGGAACCCAAGCTTCTTACGGTTCAGCACATGGTCAGGAACGACTCCTTCAGCTGCTTTGCGAAGAATATACTTCGTAGTGCCATTTGCCGTTTTCAGGCTGGTCGGTATTTTGGATGCCACTTCAAACACTTCTTTATCAAGAAACGGAACACGAAGCTCCAAAGAATGAGCCATCGTCATTTTGTCCGCTTTTAATAAAATGTCCCCTCGCATCCAAGTATGAATGTCAATATACTGCATGCGGTCAACGGGATCATACCCGCGGCTTTCTTCATATAGCGGTTTAGTGATATCCGTATAATTTAAGCTGTCTTTATAAACATGAAGCAGACTGCGCTTCTCTTGTTCTGTAAACATTTTTGCGTTTCCGATGTAGCGCTCTTCCATTGGTGTGACACCGCGTTCGATAAAGCTTTTGCCCTTCATTCCCTCTGGCATCATGTTTGCTATCATGCGAAGAAGCTTTTTGCCAATGGCAGGAATCTTATTGAAAACTTCCAGGGATTGCGGTTCGCGGTAAATATTGTAGCCGCCGAATAGCTCATCTGCTCCCTCACCAGAAAGAACAACCGTCACATGCTTGCGTGCTTCCCTAGCTACAAAATAGAGAGGTACACAAGCCGGGTCAGCAAGCGGGTCGTCCATATGCCACATGATTCTAGGAATCTCATTCATGTATTCCTCAGGAGTAATGATATAGCTGATGTTTTCAACACCCAGTTTTTCTGCTGTTTCTTTTGCAACATCCACCTCGCTGAAGCCGTTGCGTTCAAAACCGACAGAGAATGTTTTAATGGAAGGATGGAATTCTTTTGCAATCGAAGCAATGATTGAAGAATCAATTCCGCCTGAAAGGAATGAACCTACCGGAACATCAGCACGCATATGCATTTTGACTGAATCGAATAAAACATCCCGAATTTCCTTTGTAAAATCACCTTCTGATTTTTGCACTGGATGGAAAGCAGCTTTCCAATAACGCTTAATATCCATAGGAGCACCAATTTTTTTCGTGAAATAGTGGCCTGGCTCAAGCTTTTGGATTCCCTCTGACATTGTGTTTGGCTCCGGCACAAACTGATATGTCAGATAATGCTGGAGGGAGTCATAGTTTAATACATCATTCTGAAGGGCCAAAAGGATGCTCTTCTTTTCTGAACCAAAGAGCGTGCGATCTCCCTTATCATAGTAAAAAAACGGCTTTATCCCGAATGGATCTCTAGCTCCATATAAGGACTGCTCCTGTTTATCCCAGATGACAAACGCAAACATCCCGCGCAATTTTTCAACAGCCTTTTCTTTAAGATGGCTGTAAAGGGCGATTATGACTTCTGTATCTGAGCTTGTTTCAAAGCTTAATCCAGCTTTGAGAAGTTCTTCACGAAGTTCTACATAGTTATAGATTTCTCCGTTGAAAATAATCCAATAACGTTCATTTTCGTAAGTCAGCGGCTGGTGCCCGCTTTCAATATCGATGATGCTCAAACGGCGGAAGCCGAATTGGATATGATCATCAAAATAATACCCTGAATCATCCGGACCCCGGTGGGTGATGATATCATTCATATTTTGGAATTGCTCTTTATCTGCATCACGGTAATTTTGTGCTTTTTCATGTACACAACCAATAAAACCACACATTATGTACGTCACCTACTCCATTCTTTTCTCAATATTTAGATACAGCCTTAACGGCTCCTTGTCTTAGAAAACATACCCTATAATACTACCACTAATCATTTATAATTAGCACGTAGATTATTAAAAAATTCTGCCCGGAAAATAAAGCCATTATACGATAGCATATTATTATAAACAACAAAAGAGCAGAAAGACCGAAAAGTGAATAAACACCCTATATGTATAAAGACACAAAAAAGAAAGCGGGAGTTGCATGGTATGCAACTCCCGCTTTTTTATATTATTGTCTAACTCCAGCGCCTACCCCCTCGAGGTGTCGGGGGTGGGCAAAGCGCTTCCGCTTTTTTATTGAGCTTCAGAACGAAGAATCTCTGCTTTATCTGTGCGCTCCCAAGGAAGATCAACATCTGTACGCCCGAAATGGCCGTATGCAGCTGTCTGCTTGTAAATTGGGCGGCGAAGGCCAAGCATGTTAATAATTCCTGCAGGACGAAGATCAAAATGCTTTCTTATAAGATCAACAAGTACATCTTCGCCTACTTTTCCTGTTCCGAATGTATCAACAGAAATCGATACAGGCTGTGCAACACCGATCGCATAAGCAAGCTGAACTTCCACTTTTTCAGCTAAATCAGCTGCTACAAGGTTCTTCGCTACATAACGTGCAGCATATGCAGCTGAGCGATCAACCTTTGTTGGATCCTTACCAGAGAACGCGCCACCGCCATGGCGTGCATATCCGCCGTAAGTATCAACAATGATCTTGCGTCCAGTCAGGCCTGCATCCCCTTGAGGTCCGCCGATAACAAAACGCCCTGTTGGGTTGATGAAGTATTTTGTATTCTCATCGATTAATTCCTTTGGAACAACCGGGTTAATAACATGTTCCTTCAGATTGCGCTGAATTTGCTCCAGGCTGATTTCAGGGTGGTGCTGAGTAGAAATAACGATTGTGTCAATGCGGACAGGCTTGTCATTTTCATCATACTCAACTGTTACCTGAGTTTTTCCGTCCGGACGAAGGTAAGGAAGAATTTCTTCTTTACGAACTTCAGTCAGGCGGCGGGAAAGTTTATGTGCTAAAGAAATTGGAAGAGGCATAAGCTCTTTCGTTTCATTGCAGGCAAAACCGAACATTAAGCCTTGGTCGCCTGCACCGATTGCTTCAATTTCCTCATCGCTCATTTGTCCTTCACGTGCTTCAAGGGCCTGGTCAACACCCATTGCGATATCTGCTGACTGCTCATCAATGGAAGTTAATACTGCACATGTTTCAGAATCAAAACCATATTTAGCACGGGTATAACCGATTTCTTTTACCGTTTCACGAACGATTTTTGGAATATCTACGTATGTAGATGTTGTGATTTCACCTGCAACTAATACAAGTCCAGTTGTTACAGAAGTTTCTGCAGCAACACGGGCATTTGCATCTTTAGCTAAAATCGCATCTAAGATTGCATCAGAAATTTGGTCACAGATTTTATCCGGATGACCTTCAGTAACTGATTCAGAAGTAAACAAACGACGCTTTGTTGACATCTGGCTTCCTCCTTATAAATAGAAAATTGAGCGAGAATTAAGAAATGGGAAAGTGGAAAACAACTTTTCCCTGTCATTTCATGGATCTCTGTTTGATACGGAACTCATTCCCTTAGTAGTATGAAATAAACATGGAGTTTTTATTAGAAAAATAGGCAAAGCTGGCCAGAAAGCCAGGTATCCATTTTTTCCTAAGCATCTCTGCAAGCTGCCAAAAACTCACATAAATAGTACATTCCAAAAGCCGTTCATTTCATTGCCAATGCAAAATAAAAAACCTTCTCAATAGTGAAAAGGTTGAAAGCAAATCGATTCGCGCCTTTCACTCTTATCGTTCAAGGAATTACGTCCTTGCGTCAGGTTAGCACCTTTGCTGAATATTGCCTTTAGCAGGTTGCTGGGTTTCATAGGGCCTGTCCCTCCACCAGCTCGGGATAAGAGAGTATCCGTTCAAGGTTGAATCATACCGTATTTTAGCGAATCATGTCAACAAGTTTTCATTATTTTTCAAAGTAAAATTTCACAGCCAAAAATTAGGTCTGCACCCTTAAAGCGAACAGCTTCCATCATCACACTTTTTCCTTAGAAACTTATGCCTGTTTTTAGCAATCCACTGATATAGCGGGTTTCCTATTTGAGGGATAAACGGGAGATAAAAAAGAATGCTAAATATAAAGGATACAGGAAAGAGAATAAGCAGTCTCCTAACTGCGAAATAACCTTTTTTTACATCACCGCAGGAAGTAATAATATGAAGTTCTTTCCGGAGATCCTGCCTTGAAATTGAAATAGGATTCGAAGTTTTTTCATATTCCTGCAGGGAAATCCATTCGACCTTATTAAGCCAATCCAGCTTTTCAAAAATCCTCTTCGTTTCCTTGCATAAGGAGCATGTTCCATCGTAGAGGGCAATTGTCTTCATTTTTGATCAGTCCCATGTTAAAATTAACACTTTCTTCTATAATAACATATATCAGTTATAAGGTGATTAAAGTGGATTTCTTGTCCATTTTTATAACATGATTAAAAAAGTTTCGTAATAGTATAGACTAATCATTTTAATGTGTTATACTAATTTCGAGATGTAATCACTTTCATAAAAAAATCGTGAAAAAGGAAGGTATTCATCAGATGAACTCTGTAAGCATATCAAACGAATTGAGCCAATTATTAAATGGCAGCAATATTCAAGTGCAATTATCCGTTCCTCAGCTTGTGGAAAAAGTTTTAAACCGTAACGAAGGGTCTCTTACTTCCACTGGTGCCATACGTGCTACTACAGGAAAGTATACAGGACGTTCCCCTAAAGATAAATACATTGTTGAAGAAGCATCAAATAAGGACAAAATTGACTGGGGCAGCGTAAACCAGCCAATCTCTGAAGAAGCATTCTCTAATCTTTATAATAAAGTTATCAGCTACTTAAAAGAAAAAGATGAAGTATTCGTATTCAAAGGCTTCGCAGGTGCAGATAAGAAACACCGCATGCCAATTCAGGTAATTAATGAATATGCTTGGCACAATTTATTCGCACATCAGCTATTCATTCGTCCGGCAGAAGACGAGCTATTGGATCATCAATCAGAGTTCACAGTCATTTCTGCTCCTAATTTCAAAGCAGACCCTGCTGTTGATGGTACAAAGTCCGAAACATTCATCATCATTTCATTTGAACGCCGCACCGTTTTAATTGGCGGCACAGAATATGCAGGTGAAATGAAGAAGTCCATTTTCTCTGTTATGAATTATATGCTTCCAGAAAACGGAATCCTTCCAATGCACTGTTCCGCAAACGTTGGACGTGAAGGTGATGTTGCTTTATTCTTCGGCTTATCCGGAACTGGAAAAACAACATTATCCGCAGACCCTAACCGCAAGCTGATCGGTGATGACGAGCATGGCTGGTCTGCAAATGGCGTCTTCAATATTGAAGGCGGATGCTACGCGAAATGCATCAACTTATCACGTGAAAAAGAACCGCAAATTTTTGATGCAATCCGCTTTGGGGCTGTATTGGAAAATGTAGTGGTAAACAGCGAAACTCGTGTGGCTGATTACGATGACAGCACCTTAACTGAAAATACACGTGCTGCATACCAGCTGCAGGCTATCGATAATATCGTTGACCCGAGCATTGCCGGACACCCAAATACAATTGTATTTTTAACAGCTGATGCATTTGGCGTATTGCCTCCAATCTCTAAACTATCAAAAGAGCAGGCAATGTATCATTTCTTAAGCGGCTATACTTCAAAGCTTGCAGGAACTGAGCGCGGCATTACTTCGCCGCAGGCAACATTCTCTACATGCTTTGGATCACCTTTCCTTCCGCTTCCTGCAAACCGCTATGCTGAAATGCTCGGCGAAAAAATCGATGAGCATAACGCAAAGGTCTTCCTTGTGAACACAGGTTGGACTGGCGGAGAGTACGGAGTAGGCGAACGCATGAAGCTTGCTTACACTCGTGCTATGGTAGAAGCAGCGCTGGAAGGCGAACTCAACAACGTAGAAACAGTCAAAGATGGGATTTTTGGACTGGAAATTCCGCAGCACGTTACAGGAGTGCCTGACGAAGTCCTTCAGCCAAACAAAACTTGGGCCGATCAGGCAGCTTATGAAGCAAAAGCAAAAGAATTGGCTGCAAAATTCCGTGAAAACTTTAAGAAGTTTACGAGCGTTTCTTCTGAAATTGAAGAAAAAGGCGGACCAATCGCATAATAGAAAAAGGAATTGCCTGTTTGAGCGGCAATTCCTTTTTTGTTGGTGAAAAATCCTGTTTATTATTGGATTTGTTCCCTTTCTTCCTTTTCCCGCAGCTCTCCCGCAGAGTTCTGGAAAGATTAGGACTAAATTTTTTGTGGTGAATTCAATCTTCAACTGGCTTCCTTACCAAAATAGACGCTGATTTTTAAATAAGGATATTCGAGGGCCATCTTACAGTTTGCGGAATATTTTTAAGTAAAAACGCCGGACCAAGTCCAGGCGTTCATTTAATTTGTTGAGTTTAAGGAAACAAGCTGGTAAGTAATGGATGTCTGGCTGTTTTCCCATTCCACTTTTCTGATGACTCCCATGCCGTTCAGATCGCTGTCAATTGTCCTTTTCACCTCGATAGGGATGTCCAGGGGATATAGTCTGTACCCATCTTTGACAAGTGAGAAGTAATTCTCATCAAGTCTTTTTTCCCTGCCCTTTGTCACGATCATTGTATTTAGCTCTAAAGGCATACCCATTGGTATCTCTCCTTCATTCTTAATATCCTTTCCTCTATTGTACCCCACCTTTTTCCGCTCTGAAAGTCTTTAAGCGAAAATCATTTGTCATCCATGACTTTTCATCCATGCACTCAAATCCTCCACCGTCTTACGGTTCACGGCTGGAGGGAAGTAGTGGGTATACTCAGGGAAATACCAGCTGTCCACTTCTTTTTTTAGAGCTTTCAGCCTTTTTTCAAGGCGATAGGAATGCTCCACCGAGACATTATGATCTTGTTCTCCATGAATGATTAAAACAGGTGCCTGCAGCTGCTCCAATTGAAAAAGCGGAGTTCGGTATTTATAGCGGTCCGGGAACTTTGTCGGAGTCCCGCCGATCACCCGTTTCATCATCCTCCGAAGATCCTTGCGCTCCACATAGGTTAGAAACATATCGCTGACCCCTCCCCATGTTACAATGGACGCGGCTTCCGGAAACTCGATTGCAGTAAGCAAGGCCATCACGCCGCCGCGGGAAAAGCCAAATATATGAACACTTTTAACCCGGGCATGATTCTGGAGAAGGGTGAAGGCCGCAAACGCGTCCTGTCTGTCCTCCCCTGCAAAATCTTCGTTTCCATCTCCCCCTTGATTGCCTCTATAAAAAGGGGCAAATACAATAAAACCCTCGCAGGCAAACTGGACAATCCGGGATGGCCTAACTTTCCCGACATTTTTAATGCCTCCCCTCAAATAAAGAAATCCATCATATAAGCCCTCCCCCTTTGGCTCTGCCAGCAGTCCTTTTATATGTAATCCATTTGCATGATATGTAACAACAGATAATTCGATTGCCGGATTTGGCGAAGGAAATCTCTGTTTATTGATGATTTGACCGTTTTTAAGTTCCATGTTCTCTTCTCCCTCTTGAGGCTTCGCTATTAGTGTGAGCTTTATGACCTTCCTCTAAAAATGTTTCCATGGGCATTCACACATTTTTTCGAGTTTCATACGATATCCTAGGCTTTTAAAACTGATTTTTTAGCATAAGGGAGGTCTTATGGCTTATGAAAAAATGGCTGAAAGTAAGCATACTGCTTTTGCTTACATTGATACTTATCATTCCTTTGGCTGCTTGCGGAAAAGATGAAATGCAAACTGTCCGCATTGCCGAAGTGACGCGTTCCATCTTCTATGCCCCACAATATGTAGCCCTAGAGAAAGGGTTCTTTGAAGAAGAAGGGCTTAAGGCAGAGATTACGACAACAGCTGGCGGAGATAAGACGATGACTGCTTTGCTTTCTGATAGCGCAGATGTGGCGCTCGTAGGATCCGAAACTTCCATTTACGTTTCGGCACAGGGCTCAAATGACCCGGTTATTAATTTTGCCCAGCTCACTCAAACCGATGGAACCTTTCTTGTTTCCCGCAATAAAATTGATAACTTTTCATGGGATATGCTCAAAGGAAAAACGTTCCTGGGACAGCGCAAAGGCGGAATGCCGCAGATGGCCGGCGAGTTTGTTTTGAAAAAGCATGGCATTGACCCCCATCAGGATCTGGATTTAATCCAAAATATTGATTTCGCCAATATTGCACCAGCGTTCGCTTCCGGAACCGGTGAATTCGTCCAGCTGTTTGAACCTACTGCAAGTGTATTTGAAAAAGAAGGCAAAGGGTATATAGTTGCTTCTTTTGGTACCGAATCCGGACATATACCATATACCACATTTATGACGAAACAAAGCTATATCGACGAAAATAAAGAAACGGTGGAGAAATTCACAAGAGCCATCTACAAAGCACAGCAATGGGTAGAAACACACAGCGCAAAAGAAACGGCTGAAGCCATTCAAGGATATTTTGACAATACCGAGCTTGATATCATTGAAATGGTAGTAGACCGCTATAAGAGCCAGGGATCCTTTGCCACCGATCCTATCCTGGACACTGAAGAATGGGAAAACCTGCAGAACATCATGGACGAAGCAGGAGAGCTCCCTAAACGCATAGAGCATGACACATTAGTCAACACAGACATTGCCGAAGGTGTCATGAAATAAAAAATCGCAAGGCGACCTGAAGTACTTTCTGATCTTAATAAAACGAAAGAGGAGGCCGACATGGATTTTCTAAAGGTAGAAGCCGTCCACCACACTTATTTTACTAAGACCTCTGCTGTTACGGCCCTCTCCGATGTTTCGCTTAAAGTGGAGGAAGGAGAATTTGTCTCCTTCCTCGGTCCAAGCGGATGCGGCAAGACGACCTTGCTTTCCATTATTGCAGGCCTGTTTGAACCAACAGAAGGCACTGTAACCCTTGAAGGAAGGCGGGTTGAAACAGCAGAAAATGAAATTGGCTATATGCTTCAGCAGGATTATCTTTTCCCCTGGAAAACGATTGAGGAAAATATCTTACTGGGGCTTAAAATCGGAGTTAGCTTAACTCCAGATAAAAAAGCTTATGCACTGCAGCTTCTTCAGGAGATGGGACTAAAAGGTGTAGAGTCACAGTTTCCGAAACAGCTTTCAGGCGGAATGCGCCAGCGCGTCGCCCTTGTAAGGACTCTTGCAACAGAACCAAAGCTGCTTATGCTTGATGAGCCCTTTTCAGCATTGGATTATCAAACCAAACTTAAACTTGAGGATTTGGTCTCTGGCACACTTAAATCTTTTGGAAAAACAGCCATTCTGGTAACCCATGATATTGGTGAGGCAATTAGCATGAGTGACCGCGTTTTTCTCTTTTCCGCAAGGCCCGGCCAGCTTCACAAAACGTTCGTGATACCGAAAGAACTAAGAGATGAAACCCCTTTTAACGCCAGAAACCATGAAGCATACCCAGCGATTTTTCAAACTATATGGAAGGAGCTGGAGTCCCTTGAGCCCGCAGGAGAACGTTAAAACCCTTCATCAGAAATATATTCAATCACTGAACCGTGAAAAAAGATGGGTCCGCTTCTATCAGGCAGTCATCTTTCTCGTGTTTTTTTCCGGATGGGAGCTCGCAAGCCAAAAGCAATGGATTGACCCGTTAATATTCAGTGCACCGTCTAAAGTATGGGGATTATTTTTAACCAAGATTCAGGATGGAACCTTGATGGTTGACTTAGGCTATACTCTGTCAGAAACTGTATTTGGGTTTATATTGGGCACTTTTTTAGGCACATTCCTAGCAGCCATCCTCTGGTGGTCACCGATGCTATCAAAAATATCGGATCCCTATCTGGTTGTCCTGAATTCAATGCCAAAGGTTGCCCTTGGCCCGATATTAATCGTCGCATTAGGCCCAAGCTTCACTTCTATCGTTGCCATGGGAGCGATTATTTCCATCATCATTACAACTATTGTCGTGTATACATCATTCAAAGAAGTTGACCCCAATTATATTAAAGTGCTTCAGACTTTTGGGGCAAATAGGTTTCAAATCTTCTGGGAAGCGATTTTGCCTGCCTCATTCCCGACGATCATCTCAACTTTAAAAGTAAATGTGGGATTATCCTGGGTAGGAGTCATTGTCGGCGAATTCCTTGTGTCCTCAAAAGGTCTCGGTTACATGATTATTTACGGCTTCCAAGTATTCAACTTCACCCTTGTCATGCTGTCATTACTGGTAATTGCTGTTTTTGCAACAGTGATGTATCAGCTCGTCGAACTCCTGGAGCGAAAACTGATTAAAAATGGATCATAATAAAAAACGGCAGCGCTGCCGTTTTTATTTTCTCTCCAAGATTTTTTCAAGGCTTTTTTCAACCACTTTATCCTTCATAATAAAGCTGTACTGACTGCCCCGCCTGTCTTCGAGCAAGTTTCCCCCGGTCAGGATAGGACCGTTTGTTTCAAAATATTGATCTGTTTTGTTAAGGCCTTTCACATCTGCAAAAAAAATGGCTTTAACAAATCGCTCTTTCTCCAAGTTAACTTCGTATTCACCAATGAAATCCAGACTATTTAAGTGCGCACCCGTTTCCTCATAAACTTCTCTTCGCGCCGCCTCTTCAATAGACTCACCCTGTTCTCTCTTGCCGCCCGGAAATTCCCATCCGCGTTCTTTATGATTCGTCAGCAGCCATTGATCACCATAGCGGCAAATGACCAGAACATGTCTTGGCTCGGTGCCAAATGCGCCTTTCTTAAAAGAAAGGCGCACTTCCCCGCCGTTCGCATCCAAAAAGGTTTCCATGATATTCCCTCACTAGAAAAATAAAGTTTGATGATAACATTATAAAGGTAAATCATTATTTTAAAAACTACTGAGCTTAAAGTATCAAATTACATATTTTTGAAACTTTTCTCCATTTTTCCCGTAAAATTAGCTGACTAACATAAACAGAGGAGTGTATATCTTGAAAAAATCTCTTGCAATTCTTACTGGCTTTTTAATGATTCTAATGCTGGCTGCATGTAATGAAACAGCAAAACCTGTTAATGAATCAGCAGACGGCAGTGACAAGGAAGAAGCCAAAACAGAAGAATCTTCAGAATTGACGCTGGAGGAAGTTTTAACAAAATCGACCGAAGCTTCAGAAGAGCTGAAAAGCTTCTCCGTAAACATGGATATGAGCCAGGAAATGAGCTCAGATGCTGAAGGGGAAAATATGAATATCGATTCTGTCATTGATATGGATGTCACAACGGATCCGATGGCCTTTTATCAAAAAATGACTATGTCAATGGAAGGCACAGAGGAATCATATGATATTGAAAGCTACTTTACTGAGGAAGGCATGTTCCTTTATGATGCAGCCGGCGGGCAGTGGATGAAATTCCCTAAGGAAATGTCAGATGAATTGCTGCAAATGTCAAGCCAGCAGACGAATCCTGGCGAAGAGCTGAAAAAACTGCAGCAGTTTGTGGATGACTTTACATTTGAACAAGACGTAAAAAGCTATATTCTAAAGCTTAAAGCAGATGGTGAAAAATTCAATGATTTTGTGAAGGAAACAGCAGCAGAAACCCTTCCGCCAGAGCTTGCAGCGAACGGAGAAGTGCTTGATAACATGAAAATTAACGGGGTAGAATATGAAATTGTCATTGATAAAGAAACCTTTTATCCAAGCGTGCTGAATATGATTATGGAAATGGAAATCACGGCTGAAGGCCAGACCATCGCCATGAAGCAGAAAATGAACGGTCAATACGCTAACTATAATAAGGTAGAGGCTATAACTGTTCCGCAGGAAGTTCTTGATACAGCTGTAGAAACGGAAATGTAGAAAAGCTGAGGCATCGCCTCAGCTTTTTATTTATGTTCATCTTTTGTAAGGATTCCCATGCTTTCAATATGTTTCCTTGCTTCATCATCTCCAAGATCATAGATCATCCCATATATTTTCTTCATTGTTTCATCATAGGCATCGTTTTCACGGTCATAATGGTATTGAACATAAGGAACATGGGCTCTGAAAAAATTTTGCCACTCAGTTGAATAGTTCTGGTCGAAATATTCTCTTAAGGCAATTATTTCATCATCATTTGCCTCTATTTTATAATTCCAGGTCGAGCCGGTGGCACTCTGGGATATTTCCCCTGAACCAAGCGTTATATAGTACGTCTTTTTATTCCCTTCCAATCCTGTCAGCCCCTTTTTTCTTCATTCCTGTGACGCAGTTTCAACACCGGTTGGTTTCAAGCTTTTTTCATAAACTTCTTAACTCTTTTCAATTCTATAGTTATCGTATCCCACATTTATGATAAAATTATACGAAATTACGATCATTCTCCATCAGCTTACATATACTAAGTTAAAATCAATTAAGAAACAGCTTCTCAAGTATGCCCGGTGAATATTTTCCTGCATCAGGGGTATTAATTTAAGTATACTATGTAAAAAGGGATTAATTTTAAGGAGGTGGTATCATGAAACTGATTGATGAGCTATATGAACTTTACAGGAATAAGCTGACAGGTGATGAAGAGGATATCGATATGCTCGCATTTGCCTTCTTAGAAGAAATGGACAGAGAAGACCTGCTGAACATTATCAGGGATCTCGATAATCAGGAATTATATGATTTAATGGGGCTTTATCTGATTGAGAGCTTAAAAGGGAAATTTGCCAGTGAAAATTACGGCCAGCGCAGAAGCCCGATCATTCATCACCGGAACATACACTAAACGATACATATTCGAATTTATGATAAACTATCCATATATTTTAAGGCGGCGATGAGCCGCTTTTTATTTTATAGTATAGCTCCAGTGCCTCCGAGGTGCCGGGGGTGAGCACAAGTAAAGGCAACCTGGGATATTCTTCGCAGGAACAAGCGGTTTTAGCTTGTCCCGAAGGCGCTTCCGCTTTTCTTTTTGCATTTAAAAAGACCAGCTTTCCAGCCAGTCTTTGTTTATTATCCAAGGTATGCTTTTAGCATCCAAATATGTTTCTTTAAGCTTTGCTTAACAGCAATCAGCATGTCGCCTGTTCCTTCATCATTGGCTTCTTCTGCAAGCTCAATCGCTTCCTGAAGCTCATCCACCATTTTTTCGAAGTCGTCAACGACAGATTGGACCATTTGTTCCTCATTTTCATTTCCTGTCGCTTCCTTGAGGGAACTTGTCTCCAGAACTTCCTTCATGGTCGCAACCGGCCTAGCTTCAAGAGCAAGGATCCTCTCAGCCAGTTCATCTACATGTACATTGGCTTCATTATAAAGTTCTTCAAACTTTTCATGAAGGGTAAAAAAGTTTTTCCCTTTAATATACCAATGGTAATTATGTAGCTTTACATACAGAACAGTCCAGTTTGCTACTTGCTGGTTTACAGCTTTAACTAATTCTTGACTCATTTAAATCATCCTCCCAACATTAGAATACCCACTATAACAGAATTAAAACCTGTACTGACTCTATAGCGAAAGATTTCATGAAAGAGCTGCTTTCATGGTAAAATATTGAGAGAAAAGGGGGAGAAATATGTATACGGTATTAGTCATATCGATCATAATCGTGATCGTGGTACTGCTATTAAGCGTCATTACCACTTCAAAAGCTTATAAATTCAAGCATACGGTAGACCCAATTGATGCGCTTCCTGAGAACGAACAGGGACAAAAAGAGGCTGAAGAAGAGCAGGAAGATAACCAAAACCGTCCTTAAGCATACGCTATTACATATACAGCCTCCGAACAGCCGGAGGTTTTCCTTTTAATGGACGGAAATAAATATACATGTGGAGATGACATAGAGATGGATATAAACTCCATGATGCTTACAGTATTTTTAGTATTAAATATTATCCTTGCTATATTTGTTATCTTTTTGGAGCGAAGGGATGCAGGCGCAACATGGGCTTGGCTCATGGTTCTGTTCTTTATTCCCCTTCTAGGTTTTTTCATGTATCTCTTTTTTGGGCAGAATTTAACCCGAAGAAAAATGTTTCAATGGGAAGACCGTAAAAAAATTGGAATTGATGAACTGCTGTCCAATCAGATCAGAGGGATCAGGGAAAAGGATTTCCATTTTAGAAATGAAATAATTGAAAACTCCAAGGATCTTATATATATGCATCTTATCAACAATGATGCGGTATTGACACAGGATAACGGCGTCACCATTTTTACGGATGGGAAAGAGAAATTCAATTCGCTTATAGAGGATATCAAACAAGCAACCGATCACATCCATCTGCAGTATTATATTTTCAAAAGAGATAATCTGGGGAGAAGCTTAATCAATCTATTGACGGAAAAGGCCAGGGAAGGCGTAAAAGTCAGGCTTCTCTATGATGAATTGGGCTCGAGAAGCCTTCACAAAAAAGCGTTTAAAGAGCTGATTGCAGCCGGCGGGGAAATTGAAGCCTTCTTTCCTTCCCGCCTGCATTTTATCAATCTGCGGATTAACTACCGGAACCATCGCAAGATAGCCATTATAGATGGGAAAATTGGATATGTTGGCGGGTTTAATGTCGGGGATGAATATCTCGGGCTAAATCCGAAGTTCGGCTATTGGCGGGATACCCATTTAAGAATTAAAGGGAGTGCTGTCCATTCCCTGCAGACGCGCTTTATTCTGGACTGGAACCATGCTTCACACCGCCATGATATTTACTATGCTCCTAAGTATTTTCCACTGGCCGAGTCTCTTGATAGTGTAGGCATGCAGATTGTTACCAGCGGTCCTGATTCGGAATGGGAACAGATTAAAAATGGGTATATAAAAATGATTTCATCGGCCCGTAAGTCTATTTATATCCAAACCCCTTACTTCATTCCGGACGCAAGTCTCCTGGATGCATTGAAAATAGCTGCACTTTCAGGTGTGGAAGTTAATATTATGATCCCGAACAAGCCTGACCATATGTTTGTTTATTGGGCGACCTACTCCTATATAGGAGAAATGTTAAAAGCTAATGCGAACATCTATATATACGATAATGGCTTCATTCATGCAAAAACCCTGATTGTTGACGAGAAAGTTTCATCGGTTGGAACCGCGAATATCGATGTAAGAAGCTTCAGGCTGAATTTTGAGGTGAATGCCTTTATATATGATGAGGAAGTTTCGAAGGAACTAACTGAAAGCTTTAAGAATGATGTCAAGCTTTCAGCTGTCCTGACTGCAGAAGATTACAGAAATAGGGCTTTAAAAATCAAATTGAAAGAATCCATTTCAAGGCTTTTATCGCCAATATTATAAAAACGGGCTGACGAGTCAGCCCGTTTTCGTTATGCAAAAACCTGTTTCAAGTCTTCCTTTGATTGTTCCAGCCAGAATCTCATAAGACGTTTTGCCCCTTCAAGATCATGAAGCTTTGCCTGCCCGCATTGCCTCTCGTTTGCTGCGGGAATCTCCGTTACTGCAGCTGCATCCTTCATTGTAGCTTCAAGCAGATCGATTATTTCTTCAACTGACGGTTCTCCGCTTACGACCAAGTAATAGCCTGTCTGGCAGCCCATAGGAGAAATATCAATAATATCAAAATGATCATATTTCTCTGCATGTGTACGGATATTAAATGCAAGCAAATGCTCCAATGTATGAATAACATTGGGCTTCATTGCCTGCTTATTTGGCTGGCAGAATCGGATATCAAACTTGTTCACTAATCCGTCACTTCCCACTTTATGGACACCGCAGTGCCTCACGTATGGAGCTTTAACAGCATTATGATCCAATTCGAAACTTTCTACTGAAGGCATTCAAAACACTCCCCTAAAGTTTTCCTTTAATTATAACGCAATATCCGACTAAATTCATCAAATTAATATGAAAACTATGACGTTTTCACGATTATATGTTATTTTAAAAGAAAATATGTTTTAAGCAGGAAAGGTAATGCCATGTTAAAAAAAATATTGATTTGGATATTTCGTTTTTATCAAATTGTGATCTCCCCGCTGAAGCCTCCAACATGCAGGTTTTATCCGACATGTTCCCATTATGGGCTGGAGTCTGTTAAACGATTCGGCGCCTTAAAGGGCGGCTGGCTAACTATAACGCGAATTCTTAAATGCCATCCCTATCATCCAGGCGGAGTTGACCTTGTTCCAGAGGAATGGCCCAAAAAGAAAAAGAGTTAAGCCTCATATCCGTCCACTACCAGGTCAAGCTTGCCTGTGCCAGGATGAATAACAAGCCCATGCACAGGCACATCAACTGGCATCAATGGATGCTTTTTCACCATATGGACGCTGTGGGACACACTATCCTCTACGTTTTCAAAACCTTTCAGCCATTCTTCTGCAGCAATTCCTGAATATGTCACGGTATCTAATGCATCCTCAGTAATGCCTCTCTCCTTCATGTTGCTGACAACCGCATCAGCTTTCATTCCGCTCATGCCGCAGTCATGATGGCCAATAACAAACACTTCTTTCGCCTGTAGCTGGTAAACAGCTACTAAAATGCTCCTCATAATACTTCCAAACGGATGGGTAACTAAAGCACCCGCGTTTTTAATAATTTTCACATCACCGTTTTTTACATTGAGCGCTTTTGGCAAAAGCTCAACTAAACGCGTATCCATGCATGTTAAGATAACCATTTTCTTATTAGGGAATTTGGTTGTTTCAAACTCTTCGTACTTTTTTTCTTCAACAAATTGCTGGTTATGGTTTAAGATTTCTTCTAAAAGCTTCATTACTTTCACTCCCTGTCTATTATGTATTACTTGGCTTTGAGCAGGCAGACATGCTGCAATAATTGACAAAAGTTGTCAACATTAATGAAGACACAAAATAGTCTTAAATAGTCCTCTATATTAATGATACCTAAAGCAGGAGATTCGAACAAATTTTTTTCCTTGCTTTTTATGTGGAAGTTTTGTAAGATAACTAAGGGAAATCGTAATGATTACGTATTATTCATAATTTTGAACGCTGACTGCGGCACTTAACAGTCTAAAAATAAACAGTTTCGAAAATATAGTCCGTGCTTTAAATCGGAATAACTACGTCTTAAAAAAGGAGGAGAAAAAATGAAAAAGAAATTTTTAGTATTTATTCTAGGTCTAATTCTTGTTCTTTCAGGCTGCACAGATAAAAAGCCAGAGGAAAACAGCAGCAATAAAACTACGGTTTATACAACGGTTTATCCGCTCCAATACTTTTCTGAACGAATCGGAGGAGATGCGATAGAAGTTGAAACCATCTATCCGCCTGGATCAGATGAACATACTTTTGAACCATCTCAAAAAGATATGATGAAGCTGGCTGATTCAGATCTATTTATTTTTATAGGACTTGGCCTTGAAGGCTTTGTGGAAAAAGCAAAAGAAACATTGAAAAATGAGAAGGTTAACATGGTGGCCGCTGGTGAAAATATAGAGTTTGTTCATTCAGAGGAAAATCATGACCCTGCTCATGAAGAAGAACATGCTGATGAACATGGAACTGAATCAGAAGGAGCCCATGAACATGAAGGAGAATCTGAACAAGATCATGATCATAGTCATGGAGATATTGACCCCCATGTTTGGCTGGATCCTTTATATTCCAAAGATTTAGCTGAATCTATCAAAGATGCTTTAGTGAAACAGGTGCCTGAGCAAAAGGATCAGTTCGAGCAGAATTACCAGGAGCTTGTTCAGGAGCTGGATAATCTTCACAATGACTTTGAGCAGACAGTTCAAAATGCAAAGCATAAGGAATTCATCGTTTCACACGCAGCATATGGTTATTGGGAAGAACGATATGGTCTGGACCAAATCAGTGTATCAGGTTTAAATTCATCCAGCGAGCCTACCCAGAAAGAACTGCAGAAAATCATCGCGGAAGCAAAAGAACATGATTTAAAATATGTCTTTTTTGAACAGAATGTCAGCTCGAAGTTAACTGAAATTCTACAAAAGGAAATTGGCGCAGAACCGTTAATGCTGCACAATTTATCGGTCCTTACGGAAGAAGATATTAATGAAAACCAAACATATTTTACTCTTATGGAAAATAATCTGGCTTCATTAAAAAAAGCACTAAATTAAGGGGATTCCCAGATTGGCGGTTATTTCCATAACCATGCAATATCTTGCTGCCAGCTATGTACATGGAAAAGCTCATCTGCCCTATAACGTTTACCCTGAAGTGGCAATTGCTTCTGCGTTTACAGATCCGAGCTCATTCCGGGCCATATTTGCCACCTATATTGCAGGATTCCTAATCCTTTTCCCTGGGTTCATATACTTTTGGAGCCTTTTCATGAACGATAAACGATATCTGCGGCAAAAGCAAACAAAGGGCCCTGCCTGACATTCCTGCAAATGCCATGACTGAACAAAGGAGCACTGCAGAAAATATAGAGGTGACTGGCATTCCGAAATTTGTAGAATTTCAAGCTGGTCATAACTTTCTGCTAAGGAGTGTTTTGGAATGGCAAAAGACGTTCTATGTGAAGTTAACAACTGTGCTTTCTGGAAAAATGGGAACCGATGCAGTGCAGACCAGATATACGTAGTCAGCCATACTGGCGAAACGGCAGACAACAGCAAAGAAACCGACTGCAAAACATTCGAGCCTCATGATCTTTAATGTTTGACAGACATCTTCTCGATTTTGTCGAATTTAAGATCGTACCAAGCTATCACTTAGTTTTCAAAAGCGATGCATTGGATGCATCGCTTTTGTGTTTTTAATAAAAACAAGTTTATTAAATTTTAACCGGGAATGTATTTAGTAACAACAACTTATAGGAGTGATACATATGTTATCAACCATTATTTTGCTTGGAGCTGCTTTTGCCGCTGCTGCTGGATTAAGCTCCTTTGCTATTAAAGAAGATTCCTTTATTAAAGACGAAATTACTCAATAATTTATAAACGGGCGCTGAAAATGCGTCTTATTTTTTTGCAATAGATTTTGGTTCACCTGAAAAGAATGCCGTTGAATACCACTGCAGATGCTGGGTTTGAACTCGTTTGTCAGGATCTCTTCTTCTCCTGTCTTAAGGAACATGGGGTTCGGATCCTCTCCCTCGGGTTTCCCCCTTTGCTGACCGAAGTACCACCAGGTTAGACTCATTCCCCGAGCTTCTTCTAATTCTGGCCGAAGCACCGCAAGAAGAGTTGCATTTTACAGGATAAAGTGCCCTTAAAAAAACGCTATTCTACCCAAAAACAGAACTGCGTGCTTTTACTAAAAAACGAAGCTTTCTTTTGAAATGGCAACTTCATTCAGCCTTTTCTCATTAATCTCATAGCCGATACCCGGCTTATCAGAAACCTTTATCATGCCATTTTCCACAGTGACTTCGGGCAGAATAATGTCTTCTTCCCAATACCTGCCCGACGCTGAAATATCACCGGGAATGGAAAAGCCCTCCAGGGAAGCGAGAGCAATATTATGTGCACGGGAGATTCCGAACTCCAGCATCCCTCCGCACCAGACTTGGATTCCTTTATCCAGACAATAATCATGAATCTTCTTTGCTGTTCCCAGACCACCAACGCGGCCAATCTTAATATTGATTACTTTACAGCTTCCAAGCTCAACCGCTCTCTTTGCATCATTAAAAGAAACGATGCTCTCATCCAGGCAAATCGGGGTTTTCAGTTCTTTCTGCAGCTTTGCGTGATCAACGATATCATCATATTCCAGCGGCTGTTCAATCATCAGCAGCCCAAAGTCATCAAGTCTTTTTAACCGGTCAATATCGTCCAGGGAGTAAGCTGAATTAGCATCTGCCATGATTGGCAGATCGGGGTAAAAACGGCGGATTTCTGAAATAAATTCATAATCGTTCGCGGGGCTGATTTTTATTTTGACCCTTTGATAGCCGCTTTCCAGATAGTATTCTATTTGCCTTATTACTTCTTCCTTTCTTTTGGCGCCAACAACCACTCCGGAAGGAATCTGTTCACGCTGGCCGCCTATATATTTAGAAAGAGAAATATTTTCTTTTTTGGCTGCCAAATCCCATAAAGCCATTTCCAGCGCTGCTTTCGCCATTTGATTCCTTCTAAAAGCATCAAATACTTGTCCTGCTTCTGAAGGATGCTTAATATTCACTTTGCGCACCATAGGGATAAGAAATTCCTTAAGCATATGGTAGCTTGTTTCAACCGTTTCTTCAGTATACCAGGGCGAGGAAAAAGCTACTCCTTCCCCGTAGCCTTTCCGTCCTTCTTTATCTGTTACTTCAACAATGATCCCCTCTCTGTCCTTCACTGTCCCCAAATGAGTGGAAAAAGGCTTTTTTAAAGGCATCGAGATTTTATATAAAGTAATTGTCTTTATTTCCATGCTAATTCCCGCTTTCCTCAAGCAGTTCCCGAAGCTTTCTTCTTAAAATCTTTTTAGAAGCGTTCCTCGGAATTTCATTAATTATGATAAGTTTTTTAGGTACTTTATACTTTGCCAGTCTCTCTAAGCAGTACTTTATCACTTCTTTTTTATCCAGGTTTTCGTCTCCAGCGATAAAAGCTACAGGCACTTCACCCCATACATCATCCTTCATGCCAATCACCCCAGCATCCGATATTTGTGAGTGTGAAACAAGAACACCCTCGATTTCAGCCGGATAGATATTTTCCCCGCCTGAAATAATTAAGTCTGACCGCCGATCAAGTACATATAAAAACCCTTCTTTATCAACATAGCCAATATCACCAGTTAAAAGCCAGCCATCCTTCATTTTTTTAGCAGTTTCCTCTTGACGGTTCAAATACCCTTTCGTCACATTCGGACCTTTAACAAGAATTTCGCCAGCTTCTCCGGGGTTAGCATGCTTCCCATTTGGAGCAGCAATTTTCAGGTGGGAAGGGAATAAGGGCTTACCAGCCGAACCCAATTTGCTGAGACTGTATTCCGGAGCCAGTGTAACAATTTGGGACGAAGTTTCTGTCATTCCGTAAGTCTGATAAACAGGAATACCCTTTTCTTTACAAACTTCAAGAAGAGATTTCGCTGCGGGTCCTCCCCCTAATAGCATACATCTGAAATACTCCGGAAGCTTGTCATTTTTAAGTTCATCCGCTATCCTGGTGAGCATCGTACTTACTGCGGACATAATGGTCACTTTCTCATCTGAAATGGCGTCAATAGCCTTCTTTTCATGAAATGATTCAAAAAGAACCATTTTCATGCCGTAGATGATGCTTCGCATTAAAATGGAATAGCCGCTAATATGAAAAATCGGAACAGCACACAGCCAGCTGTCTTTTTCATTCAACCCTAAATTTAATGCAGACCCCACTGCACTCCACCAATGATTGCCGTAGGTTTGCAGAACACCTTTCGGATTCCCTGTTGTTCCAGATGTATACATGACCGTACAAATCTCATCAAGATTTATTTCCTCAACTAATGCCGGCTCAGCAGGGTCTGTCCTAAATAGATCCTCTTTATGGATGGCCGAAATTTCATCTAAAGAGTTTACAACTTTTTGGCTTACTTCATCAAAAGAATTCTCTGTTAAAAAGAAAGCGGATGTCGAATCATTCATTTGCCAAATTAATTCCTCAGCAGTCAGCCTATTATTTAATATGACGGCCTTTACATCGATTAGCTGCAGAGCCAAAAGAATAAAAACAGTGTCTTCATGATTTCGAAGAAGCACACCTGCGAACTGGCCTCTCGTTAATCCAGCTGCCTGCAATTGCCCTGCTACCGTGTATGCACGCTCATATACTTCAGAAAATGTATAGGTTTTTCCCAGAAAGGAAAGGGCTGGGCGATCAGGGGTTAAAAAAGTCCGCTTTTGAAGAAAATTCGGCAGTATTTGTGCATCTATCATAAACACCTCATTTTATGCGATTTTTCATATAAAAACAGCCTGATGGGCAGGCCATCAAGCTGAAATAATAGTATTCTCCGCTAATCAAGGGAAACGCGGGAATTGGCCGAAGTCAGGCTTGCGTTTTTCTTTAAATGCATCACGGCCTTCTTTCGCTTCATCCGTTGTATAGTATAGAAGAGTTGCATCTCCTGCGAACTGCTGGATTCCTGCAAGCCCATCGGTATCTGCATTGAAGGCAGCCTTCAAGAAACGGATAGCAGTCGGGCTCTTCTCAAGGATTTCTTCACACCACTTAATTGTTTCTTCTTCCACTTTTTCAAGCGGCACAACTGTATTGACAAGTCCCATATCCAAAGCTTCCTGAGCGCCGTACTGGCGGCATAGGTACCAAATTTCGCGTGCTTTCTTATGGCCGACGATTCTTGCAAGATATCCTGAACCGTACCCTGCATCAAAGCTTCCTACTTTAGGTCCTGTTTGTCCAAATACTGCATTATCTGCTGCAATCGTTAAGTCACATACGATATGAAGGACATGTCCTCCACCGATCGCATAGCCTTTTACCATCGCGATAACAGGCTTAGGAATAACACGAATTAGACGCTGTAAATCAAGAACATTTAAACGGGGAATCTGGTCGTCACCTACATATCCGCCATGTCCTCTTACAGATTGGTCTCCGCCTGAACAAAATGCTTTGTCTCCAGCGCCAGTCAGGATAATGACACCTACATTTTCATCATCACGTGCGTAGGCAAATGCATCAATCAATTCCATTACCGTTCTTGGAGTAAAGGCATTGTGGACTTGCGGTCTATTAATCGTAATTTTCGCAATTCCATTGTATGTTTCATACATGATTTCTTCGTACTGTTTTCCTGCAACCCATTCAACAGCTGACATACATGAATCCTCCTTAATATGTATTAGATGCGCGTTAATTGCCGCACAGCTATGCTCCAGCAAATGACATCATTCCTCAAACTTTGCTGCGGTTTGTATTTATCTCCCCAGTTTGCGACAAAAACCCACTTACTATTGTACCAAATAATTCAGGTTTCTCCACATGAATTGCATGGCCTGTATCTTCAATAGACTTCCACTGGACATTTGGCAAAATTTTCGACATCTCTTTTGCAATTCTGCAGAATTTATGATCCAGGTCACCTGTAATTAGAAGGACTGGCATTTCCAGATGAGCAAGCTCCTCCCACCAGGATGGCTGGGAACCAGTTCCCATCCCAACCAGGCTGTTTGCCAGACCATCAATAGAATTGGCCAAACGCTGGGTTCTTATTCTGGTGCGGATTTTGTCAGGGAGACTTTTTTGGTTTTCGAATAATGGGATGCTCTCCCAATAGTCGATAAAATTTCCAAGGCCTTCCTGCCGGATCCTATCAGCCAATTTGGCATCCTGAAGCCTTCTTTCATGCCTCTCCTCTTCCGTCTTAAGCCCTGGAGAAGAGCTTTCCAAAATCAGCGTGCGGACCTTTTCAGGATAATTAACCGCAAAAGTTAGCGCAAGCCGCCCGCCCATAGAATATCCAAGAATATCGATTTTCCAGATTCCCATCTTTTCTAAGAGACTGTTAATCACAGCGGCCGACTCTTCTATTTGATAATGGCCAATATCCGATGGTGATTCAGTCTTTCCGTGGCCGATGATGTCCAAAGCTATTGTCTTCGAATGATCCTTCCAGAAGGGATCGAACTCTTTCCATCCTTCACTATTTCCTGTAAAGCCATGGAGAAGCAGGAGCGGAAATCCCTTTCCCCACGTATCGACATGATACCGAACCCCATTAATGACATATTTCATCGGCAATCATCCTTCCAGCAATCGACTTATTTCCCGGGAAACAGATTCCCACAATTCTCGATGCTCGGTTAAATTTCTGTCCCGACTTGTCGTAATTTCCATTACCTTTAAGCCTGATATGTCCATGTTGCGTTTAAAGGCGGAAATAAAATGTTCCCAATCCGATATTAAATCATATTGGCCGCCAAACATCTTTATGGCATAGCTGAAATCCAGATTAAGCGGTGTTCCAAACAGTTTTTCAAAGTTTCTTGGGTGATTTGCCTGCGGGAGGAATGAGAAGATGCCGCCTCCATTATTATTAATTAATAATATATTGATATCAATCCCATACTGTTTTGAGGCGATTAAGCCATTTAAGTCATGGAAGAATGTTAAATCACCCAGCACAAGATAAAGCGGCTGGGATGCCACTCCAGCACCAAGAGCAGTTGAAACCGTCCCATCAATGCCATTTGCTCCCCTGTTGGCCATTACTTTAATGCCCTTTTGATTGAAATGAAAGAATGTATCCAGGTCCCTTATAGGCATACTATTTCCTACAAACAGGGTTGAGCCTTCCGGCAGCATTTCTGCCAGCTGAAAAAATAATTTCCCCTCACTTAATTCTTCCACTTCATCAATATCCCCCAGCCTTGATCTGGTAAGATCATTGATTTTTTTCCATAGGTTGATAAATTCATCGTTCTCTGGAGTGTTTAAGTATGGGGAGACAGACTTGCAGAATAGCCGCTCATCGCAGTGAACCATCTCGGTCGAGAGCAATGCAGGATCCCGCCATCCGCCGCCTCCATCTACGATAATTTGGCGGGCAGTGCTGTTTTCTTTCATAAAAATGGTCAATGGCTTCGACACCGGCATAGCTCCAAAGCGTATAATGACGTCCGGTTTAAGCACCTTTTTCGCATCCTCATTTTTCAAAAAACTATCATAGGCATCAATAATGAAACTTCCATCGTGCAGTCCGCTTCTTAGCTGGGATAATGGATCGGCAATGATCGGATAGTTCAGCTTTTCCGCCAGCTTAATCACGGCTGCAGGGAATTCAGCTTTTTCCAAAGGACCGCAGACAATAATTCCTTTATGTGTTGAGTTTATAATCTGTGCCATTTCTTTGTACTCTTCATCCGGCAAGCCAAACTGTCCACTCTGAATATTCACATAACCTTCTGTGCGCTCACTCAGCTCAAATAAATCATTGCGGTCGAGCTGCGGCACCAAAGGCTCACGGAAAGGAAAGTTAAGATGAACCGGACCTGCTGGCGAGCTCTGAGCGACAGAAGCTGCTCTTGCACATACGGTGCGGGCATAACGAAGCATTTCTGCTGTATTATCAGGAGGAGCCATCTCAACAAACCACTTTACATTTTTGCCATATAAATGAATCTGGTCTATCGCCTGTGGTGCACCAACATCCCTCAGTTCATGAGGCCGGTCTGCAGTCAGCACGATTAGCGGCACTCTGGAATACTGGGCTTCCACAATGGCAGGGAAGTAATTGGCTGCAGCAGTTCCAGATGTACACAGCAAAGCAGCTGGTTTTTGGGAAGCCTTAGCAATCCCCAACGCAAAAAAGGCAGCCGAGCGCTCGTCTACATGAATATGTACACGCAGCTCCGGATGCTCTGCCATTACCATAGCCATTGGGGTAGAACGAGAGCCTGGACTGACCACGACATCTTCTACCCCGTTTTTTACTAATTCAGCCACAAACGCGGCTATATATGAAGTTAAAGCTTCCTGATGATTCACTTTTCATACCCCCCAAGCGCCGTAAGCATTGGCCGGAATTTAATCTTTGTTTCCTGATACTCGCTTTCGGCATTTGAATCCTGCACTACTCCGCAGCCTGCAAATAAGGATGCTTCATTTCCCTGAATAAGGCCAGATCTAATCGCAACAGCATATTCGCCATTTCCCCTGAAATCCATCCATCCCAATGGAGCAGCATAAAAGCCCCGATCCAGTTCCTCTACTTCTCTGATTTTTTCCACTGCTGCTCTTTTTGGCAGACCCCCAAGAGCAGGAGTCGGATGCAGACGATCGACTAAAGCGAGAAGGGAAGCCTCTCCCTTAGTTTTTCCTATTACCGGAGTATAAAGGTGCTGAATGTCTCTCATTTTCATTAGCTGCGGCTTATCCGGCAGTTCAACTTCTGAGCAGGATTCCTCCATTGCTTCCTTAATCATATCAACCACATATTGATGCTCGGTCAAATTCTTCTGATCATGCAATAATGCTTCGCCAAGGATATGATCGTCTTCTTCGGTTTTGCCTCTTGGAATTGAACCTGCCAGACAAGTTGTAAAAACATTTTCTCCGTATTTTTTAATAAGACGTTCAGGAGATGCTCCAATAAAGCAGTCACCGTTCGATTCAAACGCAAAGATAAAGCTTTCCCTTTGCAATTCCATCAGATTCGAGAGAACTCTTTCAATCTCAATCGGCTTTTCATACTTGAGCCTGGATTCCCTGGCAAGCACAACCTTTTTTAAAGGTCCGGATTTAAGTTCATCCACAACCGAATCTACTGTATTCATCCATTTTTCCGGATTTATATCTGCTTCTTCCCGGAGGGGATTTGAGCTCTCAGGATGATACCCCTTGATTGAAGCTATAAGCATGCCTCGTTCAGCAACAATCTTTTCGAAGAGAGATTCACCATCATGCTGAGTACAGACAACATTCGTTGTCAAATAAGCCTGTCCATTCATTTCACTGTACATATAAGTCGGCACATGAAAAAGGGAATCAGAATATTTCGACCAAAGCTTTGTTTTCTGCTTTAGCGGATCAAAAGAAAAACCGCCAAACATCACGGGCCCTGTAGCATTTTTATCATAAGGGTTAAAAATAATGCTGTTATTAATAAAACGCTTCCATTCCTTTTCTACACGATTAAATCTGCCGGTACTTTGATCTGACTGGATTTGCTTGCAAATGCCAAGCCCGATTATATAAGCTTCACTAGAAGGATCCTTCCAGAAAAAACGTTCACCAAAAAAACGGCTCTTTCCTGCCGCATAAAAAGAAAGGGGGTCTATATGATTTATTTTTTGCACTTCGCTCACTAAAACAGGCTTTGATAAAGCCTTGGCCCTCTCAATTGCCTCTTGGATCCCTTCTTTTAGTTCCGTATCTTGTATCGTAACCAAAAAAAATCCCTCCAAATAACAGCTTAGAATGCCGTTATCCTACTTTAAACTTATTCTAAGATACACCTGTGGTTCAGGGAATGTCAATGATGTCAATCACGCCCATTCCTTTTGCATCCTTATTATATTATAGCTTACTTTAGGGATCTATAATATGAATTGTACTCAATTCAGCAAATGGCATTGTTAATTCTTGAATGTAATGCTTCAGGTTTCTCTTTTTCATGGAAAATACCGGCTCCTTTTACGGCAATATTACGTTGACACTATTGGATTATTTACCTACACTTAAGGTGTTTGGTATATATCCGTATAGCTGTTTACTTTGACAATACCCTCGTAATCAGTTAAAATAAACAAGTTTGAATGGCGCAAAATTTAATATCATTACAGAATACAGATAAAATAAGGGGAGAGTTATCATGCAACCACAAGCACAGACCAATTTTCCGCCTGCTTCCAACTCAAAGAACTGGAGGGTCTGGTGGCAGCTGACAAGACCGCATACTCTTACTGCTGCTTTCGTGCCTGTTCTGCTTGGAACAGCTCTTGCAATGGAACTTACTGAAATAAACTTTGGCCTATTTTTTGCCATGCTGGCAGCAAGCTTGCTGATCCAGGCTGCTACCAATATGTTTAATGAATACTACGACTTCAAAAGAGGGCTGGATACGGAAGACTCAGTCGGAATTGGCGGAGCTATTGTCCGTGAAGGAATCAAACCAAAAACGGTTCTGAACTTGGCATTTGGTCTTTATGGGATTTCAATATTGCTCGGATTCTATATTTGCATGAACACAAGCTGGTGGATTGCAGCGATCGGACTGGCATCCATGGCAGTAGGATATTTTTATACTGGCGGTCCGCTTCCGATTGCCTACACACCATTTGGTGAATTATTTGCAGGTTTTTTCATGGGAATGCTGATCATTCTCATATCTTTCTACATCCAGGCAGGAACTGTAACATCAACAAGTATTTTAGTTTCCTTCCCTATATTGATTCTTGTTGGTGCTATCCTGCTGGCCAACAATATCAGAGACCTGGATGGCGACAAAGAATTCGGCCGTAAAACACTGGCGATTCTTTTAGGGAAAAAAGGAGCAATCAACCTGCTAGCCGGAATGTTCATCGTTTCATATGCATGGGTTTTCATATTAATCGCCATGAACATCATATCACCTTGGCTTGCCATTGTTGTACTTAGTGCGCCTAAGGCCATCAAAGCAACGAAAGGCTTCATCGGCAAAACGCTTCCTATGCAAATGATGCCAGCGATGAAAGCGACAGCCCAGACTAATACGATATTTGGCTTTCTTTTATCAGTAGGCTTGTATCTTGGATACCTTCTATAATTTAAAGGAACCTCTGCTTTTTAGCAGGGGTTTTTATTTGGGAAAAAACAGCAGAAAACATCATCTTGGTTTCATCCCATTTATTACGGGTATTTTTTACATAAGGAAGATGCTTGGCCCTAAAATTATTTCTTCCGTTATGATTTTGCCAACTACGTCCATACTAAACCCATATGGACTATGTTTTTAATACTCGGCGGAGCAAGAGCGTCAGAGCTCGGCTTTTTCATAGGCTTTGTTACGATTCCCTATTGATCGAACGGAATATCAGCAGGCCTTTTATAAAAATTTATAAAAACCAAGGATGTGACATAATATGTTGACTAATGAACAAATCAGCAATTTAAAAAAGGAACTGAATGATGAAAAAAAATCACTGGAATCCCAGCTTCAGGGCAATAAAGAAGGCAGTCTGGAAGGTGCAAGCGCCAGAGATACAGTTGGAGAGCTATCCCTGTATGATAACCATCCAGCTGATATGGGTTCTGAACTTTATGAGCGCGAAAAAGACTTTGCATTAGAAGAGCATCACGACTCTGAACTCAATAAAGTGAATGCAGCACTGCAGGCAATTGAAGAAGGTTCATATGGCAAATGCAAAGAGTGCGGTGCCGAAATTCCATATGAGCGACTTGAAGTGGTTCCAGCAGCCCTTTACTGTAAGGAGCATAGTCCGGAGCAAAACGTACCTGGAGACCGTCCTGTCGAAGAAGATGTGCTTGAACCTGCACACGGAAATACTTTTCAGCATCATCAATTCAGGGAAGTCGTAGATAACGAAGACAGTTTCCAGGAGGTTGCCCGATATGGCACTTCTGAGACACCATCAGACTTAAGAGGCGACTATGAAGATTATAATTCCCTTTATAATGAAGGTCATGATGACGAAGGGTTCACAGAAGATTATGAAACATTTATTGGGAATGATCTTGAAGGGAAGGAGAGAAAAATCTATCCTTCCAAGAAACACGAAGAGTATGAAGCCATGCTTGATGACAATGAAATCGAAGCCCCATATGGTGATGTGCCGTATCATCAGACTGACGGCTATGTGGATGAGGATAAAGATTAAAGTAAAAGCGATGCAGCTGCATCGCTTTTTTTATGTCAAATGGCAAAATAAGATTAACCTTATATATAGTTATAGCTTGGATTCGATATCCTGGATAATCTCATCAATAGTATGAGAAACATTGTTTGTGCGGCGGGCAATGGAGATGCTGAATTCCAGCAGTTCTTTATAATTTTTCACCGGAATAGAATCATTTGTTTTCTCGAATTCATTTAGTTGCAGTCCAATATTTTGAAGATGCAGCAAAACTTCTTCCATTGATCCTTTCTCGATTTGGTACATTTAACAGCTGCCCCCTTTATATCTAATGATTTCATTATCAGGGTTTTTAAACCTTTTTTGAAGTGGGAATTATTGTTAATAACTTCACTTTACAGAGTAAAACCGCTTCTCCTAGGCAATATTATTTTAAGAATATATTGCTGGGAGGTTCATTATGTCTGGACAAATAAAAGCTGCATGCTTTTCAGAATATGACAAACTTGAACATGTGGTGTTATGCGAACCGCAGTACATGACGATTGTCGATACAATAAATGAAACGCAAAAGCATTATATAAAAGAAGGAATTAATATCGACCTGGCTATGAAGCAGCACAGACACTTTGTCAGTGCATTAAAGGAACAGGGAATCGATGTGGTTTTGCTGCCCCCGCTTGAAAAATATCCTGAACAGGTTTTTACCCGCGATATCGGATTCACCCTTGGAGAAAAGGTTTATGTTGCAGAAATGGCAGCTGATATCCGGCAAGGAGAAGAAAATGTCCTGAAACAATGGCTGGAAGATAAACAGGTTCCTTTTTACAATCTAACGGGAGACCGGATAGAGGGAGGAGACGTCCTTATCGATGGCCAAACCATTTATGCCGGGGTGAGCAGCCGGACGCATGAAGAAGCGATTGAACATCTCCGCAGCCTTCTTCCTGATTATGAGGTCGTATCCGTTCCTTTCACTGATACATATCTTCATCTTGATTGTGTATTCAATATTATTTCACCAGATGAAGCGCTAATCTTTCCAGGAGAGATCCACGGAGAAAAAGTCAAAATGCTGGAATCCCGCTATGATTTAATTAAAGTGTCGGAAGAGGAGCAATTCACACTCGGAACGAACGTCCTCTCAATTGGAAATAGAAAGATATTCAGTCTTCCCGTGAATAAGAATGTCAATAAAGAACTGAGGGCCAGGGGCTATGAAGTTATCGAGGCAGACATTACTGAAATCATTAAATCCGGAGGTGCCTTTCGCTGCTGTACCATGCCGATAAGGCGGAGCAAAGGTTAGTTTCTTGCCTCAATGAACTGGGTTGATGATTATCGACCATTTTCTCTTGGACACTACTTTTTTGGTAGTTAATCTCCTTGATTAACTACCGTTTTCTCTTTGGTATCTTCAATTTGGGAGTTAATCCTCAGGATTAACTCCCATTTTCTCTTGGGTATCCCTATTTTTGGCGTTATTCTCCCTCATTAGCTCCTATTTTCTCTTGTGCACTTTCATTTTGGGCGTTATTCCCACTGATTAGCTCCCATTTTCTCTTGTGCACTTTCATTTTGGGCTTTATTCCCTCTGATTAACTCCTATTTTCTCTTGCGCACTTTCATTTTGGACGTTATTCCCACTGATTAGCTCCCATTTTCTCTTGTGCACTTTCATTCTCTCTTGCGCACTTTCATTTTGGGCGTTATTCCCACTGATTAGCTCCCATTTTCTCTTGTGCACTTTCATTTTGGGCGTTATTCTCCCTCATTAGCTCCTATTTTCCGCACTTTCATTTTGGGCGTTATTCCCACTGATTAGCTCCCATTTTCTCTTGTGCACTTTCATTTTGGGCTTTATTCCTTCTGATTAACTCCTATTTTCTCTTGCGCACTTTCATTTTGGACGTTATTCCCACTATTAACGAAAAACAGCCTCTTCTCACTTGAAGGGCTGTTTTCCTCTTTACTTATTCATCATCTCAACGCCAGCCGGTCTGATTTTCCAGATTTCCCGCGCATATTCGCTGATTGTGCGGTCGCTAGAAAAATAGCCTGAGCCGGCAATGTTCATTAAGCTCATTTTCAGCCAATGTTCCCGATCCTCATATGCTTTCCCAGCTTCTTTCTGGATATTGATATAGGAAGCAAAATCCCGCAATACAAAGTATTGGTCATTTTCCATCAGCAGTGAATCAAAAATGGGCTCGAACTCATCATCGGCATCCGGGAAGAATCCATTCACCAGCTGATCGACCACCTGGCGGATTCGCTTATCATGATGATAATACTCTCTGGAATTATACCCGCCATTTTGATAAAAGCTTAGCACCTCATCAGCTGTTAGTCCAAAGATAAAAATATTTCCATCTCCTGCTTTTTCTTTTATCTCAATATTGGCTCCATCCAGTGTGCCCACTGTCAAAGCACCATTCATCATGAATTTCATATTGCCTGTACCGGAAGCTTCTTTGCTTGCAGTTGAGATTTGCTCGCTGATATCCGCAGCCGGGAAAATTTCCTCCGCCAGAGAAACCCGGTAATTTTCCAGGAAGATAACCTTTAGAACATCTCTTGTCTGCGGATCATAGTTTACCTTTTCAGCAACGGTGTTAATTAATTTAATGATTTTCTTTGCATAGTAATAACCCGGTGAAGCTTTGGCTCCAAAAATGAAGGTCCTCGGGTGCATCCTGAAATTGGAATCTTCCTTCAGCCTATTATACAAATGCATAACATGAAGAATATTTAATAGCTGGCGCTTATAAGCATGCAGACGCTTTACCTGGATATCAAAGATTGATGACGTATCGGCAATAATGCCATGCTGTTCCTGAATGCGCTTCGCCAATTTTTCCTTGTTCAATTGCTTAATCTGATGCAGCTGATCAAGGAAGACTCTATCATTCTTAAAATCTGCCAGTTCGCGAAGCTTTTCCGGTTCCCGAATCCAGCCAGCCCCAATGCTTTCATTTATAAGATCAGACAAAAGCGGGTTGGCTTTTAGCAGCCACCTTCTATGTGTGATTCCATTTGTTTTATTATTAAACTTATCAGGAAAAATTTCATAAAACTGATTCATTTCCCGATTCTTTAAGATTTCTGTATGAAGTGCGGCAACACCATTTACGCTTAAGCTGCCGACAAGGGCAAGGTGCGCCATCTTAACCTGGTCATGCGCGATGATTGCCATATCCTCAATCCGCTTCCAGTCACCCGGGTACCTCTCCCAAAGCACTCGGCAAAACCGCTCATTAATTTCATTCACTATCATATAAATCCGCGGCAGCAAAGGCTGAAAAATGCGGACTGGCCATTTCTCCAAAGCCTCTGAAAGAGTGGTATGATTTGTATAGGCAATCGTATGGACCGTAATGTTCCAGGCTTCCTCCCAGCCCATTTCCTCTTCATCGAGCAGGATCCTCATCAGTTCAGGAATGGCCAGGACCGGATGTGTATCATTAATATGAATGCTCACATATTCATGGAAATTTCGTAAACTACTATGCTGCTTCCGATAGGAACGCACAATGGAACGGATACTTGCCGAAACAAGAAAGTATTGCTGCTTCAGCCTCAGAATCTTCCCCTCATCATGGGTATCATCAGGATATAAAAACTCCGAAACCGATTCAGTATCCCGTTTATATTTTAAAATATCGTGATTTACAGGATAAGGGGACGGTTCAGCATTCCAAAGCCTTAGAGTATTAATAGTATCTGTTTTATAGCCAACCACAGGCATATCGTATGGAACAGCTGAAATTGTTTCAGCATTCACATGGCGGAACACAAGCCTCCCGTTTTCCTCTGTCGTTTCGACTTTGCCCCAAAAAGGAACTTCTATCGCCAGGTCTGCTTTTCTTACCTCCCAGACATGGCCATTTCGCAGCCACTGCTCCGGAAGCTCCACCTGATAGCCATCAACGATTTTCTGCTCGAACAAACCATGCTTATATCGAATGCCGCAGCCATGGCCGGGAAGATTTAAGGATGCCAAGGAGTCCATAAAACAGGCTGCCAGACGCCCCAGCCCACCGTTTCCAAGCCCTGCATCTGCTTCGATTTCTTCAAGGCGGTTTAAATCAATTCCCAAATCTGCCAGGCCATCCTTGACAACCTGCTCAATACCAAGATTCATTAAATTATGATGAAGCAGGCGCCCTAATAAAAACTCGATGGACAAGTAATATACCTGCTTTTCACGGTCGATGCGGTACCGCTCATTCGTATTAATCCACTCTGTGCTCACATGCTCCCTGATCATATTTCCCAGAGTAAAGTAATGATCTCTTTCCGTGCTTTCACCAAAGCTTTTTCCGCATGTCATCTCCAGTTTTTTCAGGAATTCCTCTTTGAATTCATCGCGGTCAGAAAACATGACTTTCACTCCTTGAAACAAGGCCTGCATATAGCTGATTGTATTTGAAAGCAGATTGCGCCCAGCTGTTATCCATTCCCATCGCATTTTTCACAAGGTGGTCCCATATTTCGCCATCACCGTAAAAGCTTATTGCTCTTCGAATCGTGAACAGCATATCATGGGCGTTAAAATTGCTGAAGGAAAAACCATTGCCTTCTCCTGTGTACTCATTGAAAGAATGAACAGTATCATTTAAACCGCCTGTTTCCCTGACAATGGGGATCGACCCATACTTCATCGCAATCATCTGGCCCAACCCGCAAGGCTCAAATTGCGAAGGCATTAAGAATAAATCGGACCCTGCATAGAATTCATGTGCAAGCCCCTCATCAAACCCAATATATGCTTTGCACTTTTCGGGATAGCTCGCTTCCATTTCCCTGAAAAATTGCTCAAACTCGGGGTCTCCTGTTCCCAAAACAAGAACCTGGACATCATCCTGCATTAGCTCATGGAAAACACATTTTACGAGGTCCAGACCCTTTTGCTTTGTCAGCCTCGTAACCATGGCTATCAGAGGAACCTCTTCTTTTACCGGCAGGCCGAATTTTTTCTGAAGATGCTTCTTATTCTCTTTTTTAAACTGCAGCTTTTCAACGGCATATTTCACTTTTATATATAGATCCTTCTCAGGATTATAAAACTCATCATCAATCCCATTTAAGATTCCTTCCAGATCATAAGCCCTGCGCTTCAGCAAATCATGCAGCTTCTCTCCGTAATACTCCGTTTGAATTTCATCCTTATATGTAGGGCTGACTGTTGTAATTTTATCAGCAGCAACAATTCCGCCCTTCATAAAATTAATATTTCCGAAGAATTCAAGTTTATTTGGATGAAAGTGGCTATAGTCAAGCCCTAAGAGATCCCCCAGTGCACCCTCCGGCATGATTCCCTGAAACTGGAGATTATGAATGGTGAAGACTGTCCGAATGAACTCATAGCCCTTTTTCGCACGGTACTCAACCCTAAGCAGAAAAGGAATCATGCCAGTATGCCAATCATGGCTGTGAATAACATCTGGATAATAATCAATATGCTGAAGAGCATCCAGCACCGCCCGGTTAAAATAGGCAAACCTCTCTCCATCATCAAAATAGCCGTATAATTTTTCACGGTTGAAGTAGTATTCATTATCAACAAAGTAGAATGTAATTCCCTGATGCTTAAGTTCTTCAATACCGCAATACTGGGTTCTCCAGCCTACCTGAACTGTAAACTCGCATTTTTTAGACATTTTCTTTTTTAAATCATCTGATATGGAACCATACTTAGGAAGGACCACCCTTACGTCAGTCCCCTGCTTTGCAAGTTCTCTCGGGAGAGAACCGGCTACGTCAGCAAGACCTCCGGATTTGATGAATGGAACACATTCAGAAACAGCAAACAATACTTTCACGAGTTCATCAGCGCTCCTTGTACGGTACCTTTACGGATAACTAGAGGCATTTCATTTTTTCCTTCAATCTTGGCACCGGATTCTACCTTAACATCTTTATCTAAAATAACGGAGTCTAAAACACAGTTTTCTCCGATTTGGGTTTTTTGCAAGATTATGCAGTTTTTAACAACTGAGCCCTTGCCGATTTTGACCCCACGTGAGATAATGCTGTTCTCGACTGTCCCTTCAATCATACAGCCATTCGCTATCATCGAATTCTGGGCTCTTGCACCTTTCATATAACGGGTTGGAGGTTCATCTTTTACTTTTGTATAAATTGGCTGCCTGCGCTTAAAAATATTTTTCCATGCCTCCGGTTCCAGCAGGCCCATGCTTGCAGCAAAGTAATTTTCAATGGAATCAATCATGACCGCCAAACCGGTGTATTCATAATTGCATATCATGTACGAATGATGGATATCAGTAACGACATCTCTCATGCATGTGTAGCCAGTTTCGTTTCTATTTTCTATTAAGCTAATAAGCAGCGATGTTTTTACAAGGTACATTTCAAGAGAATGCCCATCCTGGCGAACAACTGTAATATCGCACCCAGTCATAATATGTCTATCTAGAACAGGCCTGAAATCCATATTAAAAATGGTAAAACAGTTTGAGATCAATGCATACTCCTGTTTGCTGCGATAAAAATAATCCAAATTAGCAGCAAAATGATTGAAAGATCCAATCCCTTTACTTGGACTATCCAGCAAAGGAGATGGGAAAAAGAATAGCCCATCCCTTTTTCTGTTTAGGTCCCAGTCTTTCCCCGAACCAAGATGATCCATTAAAGAGCGATATTGATACTTCGGAAATATGGCAACACTTTCAATATCCGAGTTGACCATATTGGAGAGAACAAAATCGATGAGCCTATAGCGGCCTGCAAACGGAACAGCTGCGAGCGACCTGTGTACTGTCAGTTCCTCTAAATCTTCATGGTAGGTTGTTGCGTCTATCACACCAAGCATTCTATTCTTCATGACATTCCCTCCCGTTTTATTGGCCAAACGCCGTTTTGGCATCCAGGCTGTAGGTTAAGAACAAATCCCCTGTATCATTTCCTGTGTTATCAGAATAATCTCATCATCCTGTTCGGAAGCACTAATCACAACACCATCAGGAATGCTCATACCGCTTGGCACAATTGCCTTTTCAATATAAACATTTTCGCCAATCACTGCATCAGGCATGATGACCGATTCACGTATCACCGTATTCTTTCCAACCAGCACTCCTTGAAAAAGCACTGACTTTTCAACTTCCCCTTCAATCGTACAGCCTTCATTAATCAAAGACTCTGCAACTTCTGCTTCAGGTGAAATATACTGTGGGGGATGATTTGGATTCACCGAATAAATTCGCCAATCATGATCGAAAAGATTCAGCTCGCATTCATCATCCAATAAGTCCATATTTGCTTCCCACAAGCTCTTGACTGTACCGACGTCCTTCCAATAGCCATTGAACGGGTAAGCGAACAGCTTTTTATTTTCGTCAAGCATTAATGGAATTATATCCTTCCCAAAGTCATGGCTTGATTCCGGATTGCGGTCATCCATTTCCAGATATTCCTTTAAAACAGACCAATTGAAGATATATATTCCCATGGAGGCCAGATTATTTTTTGGAAAAGCTGGTTTTTCCTCAAATTCTGCGACCCGCATCTCCTCGTCCGTGTTCATTATTCCGAACCTGCTTGCTTCCGGCCAAGGCACTTCGATGACAGAAATGGTAGCATCTGCACCTTTTTCAATATGATAATCCAGCATCAGCTCATAATTCATTTTATAAATATGATCTCCAGATAAAATCAGGATATATTCAGGATCATACTGCTTTAGATAGTTGAGGTTCTGATAAATGGCACTCGCTGTTCCCGTATACCACTTGACTTCCGATGATTCGCTGTAAGGGGGAAGTACTGTTACACCGCCGTTTTTTCTATCAAGATCCCATGCGCTGCCTATGCCTATATACGAATTCAGAACCAGTGGCTGATATTGGGTAAGAACACCGACTGTATCAATTCCGGAATTGGTGCAATTACTCAATGTAAAATCAATAATCCGGTATTTACCTCCAAAAGGAACTGCAGGTTTCGCAAGACTTTTAGTCAAAGAACTAAGCCTGCTCCCTTTCCCTCCTGCTAACAGCATTGCGACGCACTTCTTCTTTCCCATTTCCCTTCCTCTCCTTCCGATGTTTTACAGGGCGTAAAATTGAAATGCCAAATGGCGGAATAGACATTTCCAAACTGAACGGCTTGCCATGAAACTCTTTTGCCTCAGTCTTAAGCACCTTCTTGTTGATGCAATTTGATCCTCCAAAGCTTTCACTGTCACTATTGAGGATTTCCCGATAAGACCCCATCTTTGGAACACCTATCCGAAATCTTGGATATAAAGCCGGTGTGAAATTGCATACAACCACGAGATAATCATCCTCTTTAGAGCCTTTCCTGATAAAAGAAAAAATGGATTGGCCTGCATTATGACAATCAATCCATTCAAAACCATCCTGAAGGTGATCCAGCTCAAAAAGAGGTTTAGAACGTTTGTATACCTTTATTAATTCTTTCACATAATCATTTGCTTTCTTATGCATCTCGTAATCAAGCAGATGCCAATCAAGCTGTTCTTTGTCTTTCCACTCAGAGAACTGCCCAAGTTCGCTCCCCATGAAAAGGAGCTTCTTTCCGGGATGGGCAATCATGTAGCCAAGCAGCAGCCTGAATTGAGCAAACTTTTGCCAGTAATCTCCCGGCATTTTATCAAGCAGCGATTTTTTCCCATGGACAACTTCATCATGTGAAAAAGGAAGTATGAAGTTTTCTGTAAAAGCATACAAAAGTGAAAATGTCATTTTTCCATGAACATCAGATCGCCTCTCAGGCGCTGTTTCCATATATGTAAGCACATCATTCATCCAGCCCATATTCCACTTGTAATGAAAACCCAGCCCTCCATAATGGACTGGTGCAGTCACTTGTGGCCAGTCTGTTGAATCCTCTGCCATCATGAGAAAGGAAGCATCATATTGGGAAACAACTTTATTTAAGTTTTGAAGAAAACTGGTGCCGAATAGGTTTTCTGTCTTTCCATCCCGGTTAGGCCAAAAGATGATATTAGCGACCGCATCAACCCGGAAGCCGTCAATATGATATTTTTCCATCCAAAAAACAGCGCTGGAGATAAGAAAGCTTTGCACTTCATTTTTGCTGAGATCAAAATTGGCGGTTCCCCATACACGGTTCTCTCGGTCGCCTTCTGTTTCATACTCATATAAATACGAACCATCAAACTGATAAAGACCATGGGAATCTTTGCAGAAATGCCCAGGCACCCAGTCCAGAATGACCCCAACACCATGCTGGTGGCATTGATCAACAAAGTACATAAAATCACGCGGGCTTCCATACCGGCTTGTAACCGAGTAATAACCTGTTCCCTGATAGCCCCAGGAAGCGTCGAGCGGATGCTCAATTAGAGGAAGCAATTCTATATGCGTAAAACCATGCTCCACCACATAAGGAATTAGTTCATCTGCAAGCTCCATGAATGAATACATACTTCCATCTTCTTTTTGCTTCCACGAACCAAGATGAACTTCATAAATAACTGCAGGCTCCGTATAAATAGGTCTTATTTCTTTTTTCTGCATCCATTTGCTGTCATTCCACTGGTACCCATCCAATGTATATACTTTAGATGCGGTATTAGGCCTAACTTCTGAAAAAAAGCTATAAGGATCAGCCTTTAATAAAACATCTCCTTTCTCTGTTATAATTTCATACTTATACAAGGCACCTTCCATGTTTCCATCCAGCTGAATAATCCAGACACCCTCATTATTCACTCTATGTAAGGTATAGCCTTCTCCATTCCAATCATTGAAATCACCGACTAATCTGATAATTTCAGCATTCGGTGCCCAAACACAGAAACGGGTAATCACTTTTCCATCATTTGAAACTACATGTGCACCGAATAACTGGTGACTTTCATAAAATGTCCCTTCATGGAACAAATGCAGCTGATAATCGGTTGGAAATAAAGTATCCACTACCATCCTTCTCCCTACCCAGTCTCGTTTCTTTTGACTTTCATGTTATATTCGCGGACAGGAAAAAAAATCCTTGTAAAAGTTTTATTAATTTTATGACAACAACACTTAAATCCCGCTAAAAACCGATAGCATTCTGCCCCATTAAACAGCCTTCGACATAATCTCCTGTAAACTTAGACAAAATAAAACAAAGTATGCAAGCAAAAAGTGAAAGGAGAATAATATTTTGAGCAATAAAGAAGAAGAATTTTTATTGAATAAGGCATCAAAAGATGAAATAAGAATTCCGTTATTTGAAGCGCCTGATGGAAAGATTTTGGCCACTGGCGATATGTTTAGAGGCCCCTATACGGGAATATTTTCTGAGATAGATTTGAATAATCCTGGCAACAAGTTGAGCAAGGAAGAAGAGGAATTTGATTAATAAACAGAGAGGTAATTGGATGAGGTAAAATGGACCAGCAACAGACATCAAAAAAGCTGCCAACAAATTGTTGACAGCTTTTTTGTATGACCCCTACGGGATTCGAACCCGTGTTACCGCCGTGAAAGGGCGGTGTCTTAACCGCTTGACCAAGGGGCCAATATGGCGGAGAAGGAGGGATTTGAACCCTCGCGCCGGTTGCCCGACCTACACCCTTAGCAGGGGCGCCTCTTCAGCCACTTGAGTACTTCCCCATATATGGCTCCGCAGGTAGGATTCGAACCTACGACCGTTCGGTTAACAGCCGAATGCTCTACCACTGAGCTACTGCGGAACAATAATATTATGGGCCTAANGGCGTGCGCTCTAACCAGCTGAGCTATAGGCCCATTTTGGAGCGGGTGAAGGGAATCGAACCCTCATCATCAGCTTGGAAGGCTGAGGTTTTACCACTAAACTACACCCGCAATGGTTTTGAAATGGTGGCTCAGGACGGAATCGAACCGCCGACACAAGGATTTTCAGTCCTTTGCTCTACCGACTGAGCTACTGAGCCATATAAAATATTACCCCTAAATCTAGATACATGTGCAACAAAGCCCTGCGTTCTTTGTTGCAGATTTTAAAAGCATGCTATTCGATGATGTTAAAGCTTCGCAGCTGCATTCTTTTAAAATCCTCTACCGACTGAGCTACTGAGCCATATATTTTTGTGGNGCGACCTCCTGCGTGACAGGCAGGCATTCTAACCAACTGAACTACCGGACCAAATTGCGGGGGCAGGATTTGAACCTGCGACCTTCGGGTTATGAGCCCGACGAGCTACCGGACTGCTCCACCCCGCGACAATAATATTATGGAGGAGGAAAGGGGATTCGAACCCCTGCGCGGTTTGACCCGCCTGTCGGTTTTCAAGACCGATCCCTTCAGCCGGACTTGGGTATTCCTCCGTATAAACAAAACTGGTGGACCTTGTAGGACTCGAACCTACGACCGGACGGTTATGAGCCGTCTGCTCTAACCAGCTGAGCTAAAGGTCCAACATCAATATAGTAAATGGTAGCGGCGGAGGGGATCGAACCCCCGACCTCACGGGTATGAACCGTACGCTCTAGCCAGCTGAGCTACACCGCCAAAATGATTAAAGTGTTTATGGTGGAGCCTAGCGGGATCGAACCGCTGACCTCCTGCGTGCAAAGCAGGCGCTCTCCCAGCTGAGCTAAGGCCCCACGAGTTATAAATGGTCGGGAAGACAGGATTCGAACCTGCGACCCCTTGGTCCCAAACCAAGTGCTCTACCAAGCTGAGCTACTCCCCGTTAATAATGGCGCGCCCGAGAGGAGTCGAACCCCTAACCTTTTGATCCGTAGTCAAACGCTCTATCCAATTGAGCTACGGGCGCATTATTAAATTCTACTGGTGCCGAGGACCGGAATCGAACCGGTACGGTAGTCACCTACCGCAGGATTTTAAGTCCTGTGCGTCTGCCAGTTCCGCCACCCCGGCAATAAATGGAGCGGAAGACGGGATTCGAACCCGCGACCCCCACCTTGGCAAGGTGATGTTCTACCACTGAACTACTTCCGCATAAAATGGTGCGGGTGAAGGGAGTCGAACCCCCACGCCTTGCGGCGCCAGATCCTAAGTCTGGTGCGTCTGCCAATTCCGCCACACCCGCAATATGAAATTAAAATGGTGAGCCATGAAGGACTCGAACCTTCGACCCTCTGATTAAAAGTCAGATGCTCTACCGACTGAGCTAATGGCTCGTTGAGTGGTGCCGGCGAGAGGACTTGAACCCCCAACCTACTGATTACAAGTCAGTTGCTCTACCAATTGAGCTACACCGGCAAATATGGTGGAGGATGACGGGATCGAACCGCCGACCCTCTGCTTGTAAGGCAGATGCTCTCCCAGCTGAGCTAATCCTCCATTATATACGCCCGGCAGCGTCCTACTCTCACA
>NZ_LGUF01000007.1:1375886-1447103 GCF_001274725.1 Sporosarcina globispora | reverse complement strand
GTACCGTCAAGGTACCGGCAGTTACTCCGGTACTTGTTCTTCCCTAACAACAGAGTTTTACGATCCGAAAACCTTCATCACTCACGCGGCGTTGCTCCGTCAGACTTTCGTCCATTGCGGAAGATTCCCTACTGCTGCCTCCCGTAGGAGTCTGGGCCGTGTCTCAGTCCCAGTGTGGCCGATCACCCTCTCAGGTCGGCTACGCATCGTCGCCTTGGTGAGCCGTTACCTCACCAACTAGCTAATGCGCCGCGGGCCCATCTGTAAGTGATAGCCGAAACCATCTTTCAGCTTCCCCTCATGTGAGGGAAAGAATTATCCGGTATTAGCCCCGGTTTCCCGGAGTTATCCCAGTCTTACAGGCAGGTTGCCCACGTGTTACTCACCCGTCCGCCGCTGACTTCAGGGAGCAAGCTCCCATCTGTCCGCTCGACTTGCATGTATTAGGCACGCCGCCAGCGTTCGTCCTGAGCCAGGATCAAACTCTCCATATAAGAGTTGATTAAGCTCATAAGTTGTCTTTTTAAAAAAGACTAAAGAATTAACGTTGACGTTTTTGTTCGTTCAGTTTTCAAAGATCAATTTCTCTTTGTTATATTTTACCTAGTCACTCGGAAGCGACTTTACTAATATAACATATTTTCCGTCAACAGGTCAATAACTTTTTAAAGATGTTTTTCTGCTTTTCAACTTGCCTTGTTGAGGACAAGATTTAATATACCATGACTCATTAAATGTTTGCAATATAATTTTAAAAAAATGTTTATCTATATTTTTTCAGGGTATTTATTATTTATATTCTCTCTATTAAAATGGTTATTTTGATTTTATGCCTAAAGAACTGCTTTTGTTTATATTCATTTAAAACCAATTTTCAAATTACCCACAAAATTTTCAACAGCAATTTTTTCTGCATTTTACTCATGCTCTTAAAAGTTAATTATATTAGAAAAATATTATTCAGAGCCTATATCCTACATACCCACAAACTTATCCACTATAAAACACCTATTAATTCAGTTGTCAACAAAGTTACCCACAGCGTGTGGGTAACTTTGTTGACTTTTCCACATTTTTATAAGCTTCCTTTAAGAATAATGAAATTTATGAGCAATTTATTGAATAACAGTCATAGGAATGAGAATTCAAGATAATAAAACAAAGCCGATATAAAGAAATAGTAATAGTTTAGGTTATTTTTCATAAAATCTATTAACTCTACTTTAAACGGAAGGTGTGAATGATACTGGAAACCGCAGCACTATACTTATCAGTAATCATGGCCATATTTTTGTTTGCTTATGCGTATGGAGAGGGGATTAAAATTGCAAATTCAGATGAAGAGGTCTATGGTGGCACCTTCATCTTTTCTGTTACAGCTGCATTTATTTTTTCTGCCTTGACCTATGTATTTAGATAAAAAAATCTCCCCATTTCAGGGAGATTTTTCTCTTATATACCTATAGACAGATCATCCAATTATCCGGAAATCGTTGTTTTTTTCTTTAATTCTTTCATCCTAATTCTTCTCTCATCTAATAAGAATAGAGTTATTCCTCCAATTACAATTGTTCCCCCAAGAACTTGTGTCCATATTATAGACTCTTGAAGCAAATAATAAGCTAAAATTGCAGCGCCTACTGGCTCAAATAAAATGGCCATAGAAATGGTTGAGGTGCTTAGCCACTTTATTGACCAATTAAATAATGTATGCCCAAGCAGGGTTGGAACAAGGGCGAGCAATATAAAATATACCCAGTCACTTGTTCCATATGGAATTAATGGTTCTTCTGCAATTAACACATAGAAAAACAATGTAACAGTGCTTATACTATACACAACAAAGGTGTAAGTAACGAGCGACAGTCTTTTTCTGACTGTCTGGCCAAACATTAAGTAAGCTGTTACAAGAGCGCAGGCAATAATCGCAAGCATATCCCCAAATAAGGCTGACCCGCTGATTTGAAAATCTCCCCAGCTAATAATGACACTTCCTGCAATTGCCATCAGACCGCTTAAAATGGCTTTCCAGGTAAACTTTTCTTTAAAAAAGAAATAGGTGCCTGCAAACGCAAACAGGGGCTGGAGAGTCACGAGGACCGTAGAACTGGCTACTGATGTGTAGTTCAGTGATTCAAACCAGAGAATAAAATGGAAGGCAAGAAACACACCGGCAACTATTGAATAGATCCAATCCCGCCGTGTAATAAGACGAAGTTCAGGAACATACTTTATAAGAAATACAGGCAACATGAATAGGACAGAAAAAAATAACCGGTAAAAAGCAATGACTCCCGATGGGGCACTGGATACTTTCACCAGTATCGCTGAAGTAGAGACAGAGATGACACCAATCGCCAGGGCGACATAGGGATTTATTTTTGCATCTGACATTTTTTTATACTCCTTGTTTCGGTTTTCTAATAATTAGGGTATATTTCATTTTACTACGTGCTGCCCAAATTTTACTACGAGTATTTATTTTTCATTATGTGAATTTTAAATAACTTATATTGATAATATTACACTAAAAGAAGCGGGAGATATTATGAGCAATTTAGAGATAGAAATATTAATGAAACTGGGTATTTCAGCAATCCTGGGTCTTGTAATCGGGCTGGAAAGAGAGTTAAAAAGAAAGCCGGTCGGCCTAAAGACAAGTTTAGTTATTTCTATAGTAAGCTGCCTGCTGACTATCGTGTCTATTGAATCAGCTTATATGTTTCCAGGGAACGATGATATCAATATAACGATGGATCCGCTCCGTTTAGCCGCCCAAATTGTTTCAGGGATCGGCTTTTTGGGCGCAGGCGTTATACTAAGGCGGGGAAATGACAGTATATCCGGCCTTACAACTGCAGCTTTGATTTGGGGAGCAGCAGGAATCGGAATCGCGGTTGGGGCTGGTTTTTATATTGAAGCAATGGCCGGAGTGGCTCTGCTAATAATTTCAGTGGAAGTAATTCCATTTATCATGGGCTTAATTGGACCAAGACGTTTAAGAGAAAAAGAAATTAACCTCCAGCTGAAAGTGAGGAATAAAGAAAATATCGCAGGTATCATCCCCGCGATAAAAGACCTTGATTTATCTATTAGACACATTCGCATCAAAGATTTAGAGGATGAACATCTGCATCTCGTACAGCTGATTGTTACTGTCGACTATAAAAGAAGAACCACTGATGTTTATTACAGCGTATCAAATATAGATGGAGTACAGTGCATGGAAATTGATAGCATGCAATAAAAATTTTTAATAATTCCTCTTGCAAGATAACTCCGATGTGGTTATAATTTTTCTTGTACCAACCACCTGGGGGATTAGCTCAGCTGGGAGAGCGCAACGCTGGCAGCGTTGAGGTCAGGGGTTCGAGCCCCCTATTCTCCATAAGAAAAAGCCTTGTATATCAAGGCTTTTTTTTGTTTTTATATCTACTAGTTATTACTGTGTATAAAGAGTTGTTGACGGATTGTTGACGAATTGATTTTATTGGTGATTTTACACTGCATTTCCCACTTGCTTTAACACATTTAAAATTAATGGAGATACCTGGATCAAGACATAACCCAAACTTGCATTGGTTATAGTACTCCAAGCTCTTTCTGAATTGCCTAGCATAAAAAAGAAGCACGCGCCAACGATAATAACTGATGCTACCGGAAAACTAAGTGCAACCAGTATATCAACAACTGGATCAAGGACATGTGCCAGGGCTGATAACGTTTGTTCCCCCATCCATTCCTTTGCAGTAACAGGAACTGCATCAAGGGTTGTAGATGCAAAAGCCGGTTTTGCCAAGATCATTGGAATTGCAATTGAAGTCCCGACCCTTCTAGCGATTGACCCGTATCTTTTATGTTTCTTCTCCTTTTTATAATCCCCAGCCATAAACTCACGAATTGACATTGATTGGGCCCTCATTTTAAGTCCTCCCATAAATAGGCTTTGTAATTCAATTCAGCACAAAGCGATTCTATTTTATTTTTTCTGTAATGTGTAGTAGTTACCCAAATGAGATTAAATTGTGGATTAATTGTGGATAATTGTTGATATTTTTTGATTTTAGCTGCATTCTTTCTCATGGACTGCTTATAGTCCACTTCTACGAAACAATGAATTTTATTAAAAGTATAAGCAGCGTCAGCAATAATTGATGTTTTTGTTCCTGGTAATTCTATCTTGACTTCATTCTCCCATGTTGAAGGCCTTCCTTTTATAATGAATAAATCATTCCTCATTAAATAGTGAGTTACCATTGCTGTCTTTTTTCGCACTTTTTCCGCCTGGACACGTTCTCTACCCTCAGCATTGAGGTAATAAATTTTCTTTTTTTCATCAGTGAAGGATGACACATATTCAGACATGCTATATAAGATTCTTTGTGCATTTCGAGTCTGACCAAGGTTGTGCATTTTTTGCAATTGCTCTCTTGTTAAATAATCACATCGGCGTAAGCTTAAAAGTATTGCTTCCTCCCTTTTTTTGTCCTTCATGTTTATGTTCATCCTCCTTCACAGGTTTGAAAATTATATGAGGTTCAATTTGCTTCTGAATTTCTTTATTGCTGATATAAGGGGTCTGAACTACCTGGCTTTTAACATTTTTATAAATCCCGCGTCCTGGTAAAAGTGGCAGATCTTCAGCTCCTGTTTGACCAAGTGCAGTTTGTGAAGCTGTGGCGTCATCTAATACAAAGCACAACCGGGAAGGGATATTTCTTTTTGTCTGCTGTGGGATGGATTGGCTAGAAGGGTACTGGGTGCTATAGATTAAATAGTAACCGGCGCCCCTTCCACGCCTTGCGATATCTGTTACAATTTCCATACAAGATTGATCATCTGCAATGTCTGCTGCTTCATCAATAATAATAAAATGGCGTTCTTTTCTTCCTGACTCTTTTATATCTTCAAAACCCTCATCGACAATTTCTTGATAACAATTATTCATTTCTTTTTGGACATTCTTCAAAATTTCTTTTGCCTCTTTTGGATCCCGAGTAAAACTGACAGTTTGCTTTAAGTTTTTAAATCTTTGAAATGCAGATCCCCCTTTTAGGTCAATAAGATGTAAATTGACGTTTTCTTTTTGTTGCAGTATTAATGAGGTAACTATTAACTTTAGAATTGCACTTTTCCCATATCCTGTTGCACCAGCAATAATTAAGTGTTTATGTTCATCAAAATCATGTCTAACGATTCCATGACGGGTGTTTCCGATGGATATTGACCAAGTTCCGAGCTTTAAATAACTTTTATCCCATCCATAGTGATCTTTCATTCTTTCATTAAATACCTTTACTTTCAGCATGCCATCAAACTCGATATCAATTTCCTTTTGAGTGGATTTAGTTTCAGCCAGATCTTTTAGCTGTTTGATAACTGTTTTATCCCATTTGATTGTGAAAAGACCCTTAATACTTAATTGGAAAAGCTTATCTTTTACATTAAGTCCATCTTGCAGCAGATGTTTTTTATCAATGATGTCTTTCGATGACATTCCCAATGGCAACTGATAAACATACTCCATTCCTCCTTCAATTTTTCTCTTGCGCTGCAATCGGATAGTTTTCACCTTACCGTTCTCCCTGATAGTCATACCGGCATTATTGAATATCCTCTGAATTTTATCAGCATCATTAGAAATCCCTGATTTTTTAAGATAAGAATACCCGGCTAAACTCCCCATTAAAGTTGTAGTGAAAATCTCGAAAAACAACGCCACCCCTCCTTTGGATATTACGTAGTAATAGTTAAGCCAACAACGCATTGTGAAAATAATATGGGAACAACTGCCGTAACTGAATTTAAAGGTTTCGCTTAGTTGTTCATGTTACGAATTTAAGAACGAATGCCTGAAACGAATAATAGGGTGAAGGATTTGGTGAATGGTAAAAGATATGTAGGGCTGTTTGTCCGTTATATCTTGTCTACCTGAAAAAAATTAAAGGAATTGAAATATTCAATGAAGAATTGATTTTATCGAGGTGGTCGAATTGAAGTTTAAATGCAGATTAAGGGTGATATTTGCAGAGCGTGAGATTAGACAGGGAGATTTTGCAAAAAAGATAGGTTTGAGTCAGGCAGGCATGAGTGCCATTGTGAACAACCACGCCCTCCCATCCTTTCCTATTCTTTATCGGATATCCGAGGAATTGCAGATGGACTTCCGAGAAATATGGATTAGGGTAGATGAATAAAAAGCCTCCGCCATATTAGCAGAGGCCTTCTTCTTGTTCAATTAACCTTATTGTTCTTTGTTGCTTAGGAGCCCAGTCAATAATCCCTTTACCTCTTAGACGACGTAAATACGTCATAATTGTTTGAGTTGAACTGACACTAGCTTTTTTGGCGATTTCCCTAACGCTTGGGGAATAACCAAACTTTGAAATATGCTGTTTAATAATATTTACAATTTCTTCTTCGGTTCTTTTAACCCGTTCTGCCCGGGATAACCTATTTTCCTCATAATAATACATTCATTACGCCCCTTTTCTGTGCTTTCTCATCGGTCCAATTGATAAAATGTTATCTCTCCTGAAGACTCTGGGCATTTTCCGAAGGAAACAAAATGCTTTAATGGAATCAGACTGGACCTCTAATATTTTTACTACTCTCTGACTGATCTCACCAGTACCATTCTGGTATATCATTTCTATCTGCTCCCCGGACTCTTGAGCCCTTAATAAAAGACCATTCATCAGTTGAACCTCCTTTTCTAAAATTATATACGAACACATATTCTATTTTCAATAGTAATTACGAACATATTTTCGTATAATTATTTCCGTGAGGCTGAATTTCTAATTAAAATGAATGGAAGTGGAAATTGTGAAGGTGGTTATCCAAACAATCCTTAATGTGGAAGGAAACCGCGGATTTAGAAACGGAGAATTCTATGTAAGAGACAGTGAATTTAAAAAGGACCCGGATTTTGCAGTGGCTGTTGTTGCCTATGAATGGATCCAGCAGCAAAAACGCGAAACTGGTCAAAGGGAAACGATTATTGAAAAAGTGACCTGGAATGAGAAAAACGATATAACGCATATAGTTAGAGAAATAAAGCCTTTTCTGCCGGAAGATAATTTACCGTTCTAACTCAAAAAAGCCCATCTCCATTGAGAAGGGCTTTTATTTGAAAATCTTTTCTATTATTATTAAAAAGGAAAACTACTAAATGTTAGTCCAAATATTAGGAGCACAAAATGAAGCCATCTAACATAATTGTAAATACCCCAAAAGTTCCAGACATAAGAAACGAACCAGGGACAAGGGGGCCCCAAACAAGTCAAACACCAAGGATAGGAGCTACCCCTCCACCAAGAAAATAATTAACTGTTGGTACTTTCAATATAATTGACCAATTTTGTAGTATCTAAAAACTTAACTGTAATCCCTGTTTGAGTATCATAATACTCCATTTTAACGACATTTAGTAGTTTTTCATCTTCACTTTCACACTTTTCGTCAGAATCCAAAAATGCTTTTACTTCCGAAGATTGTTCTAAAAGAAATTCTCTTCTGCTCAAGTGTGGTGGGGAGTACCTTTTAATATACCCTTGAGATATAAGTACACCGTCTTTTTCGATTAAAATAATTTCGTCATCCTTAATAGGGGATTTGGGGTTTTCAAATAATTCATCCCACACACTTGAAAAATTCGTTTCTAGAGGCATATTATTTTTAGATCTAAATTTATTAGAAATACCTAAAAATAATAATTCAACTATGTGGCGTTTTACTTTGGCATAGGGGATACAGATTATTATTGACCAAAAAAAATACAAGATGAAGAGCATTATATCATGCTCCTCAAAAAAAATACCGTTTAACTTAATTTCTTTAAATAGATTAACTACCGGCGTTTGAAGAAAGATTTGATACACCAATAACCCTATAAAATAAATGAAAGCACTATCTATAAAAAAATTATATTGTTTAATAAAATCAGAATCAGTTTCCTTGGTTTTAGTGTACAGCCTTTTTTCAATATTTCTAACCATTAGGCCTGGTATGGTAAATAAAATCGCAAACAAAATTGCTTCCACATAAGCCAACTCCTATCTAAAAATATAATAATATATAACTGTTTAAATAGCCAAGCCCCTCTCCATTAAGAAGGGCTTTTAATTTATCCATTATAAAAAGCTTCATTTGCTTCATTTAAATCATCTGGGACCTGTTCGTACTTAACATACCCATTCACATTAGACACTGTGTAACCGCCGCCAACTTCGTATTTGTAGTTATCGGTTTCATTAATTCTATACACAGTGATAACATCCCCTACACTTAAAGCACGGTGTTTCTTCTTTTCTGGTGACCATAACGGCAGGCTTTTAAGGATGATTACACGTCCGATCTGCCCTTTAGCCATCTTTTTCCCGTCCCAATATACGCCGTCTTCCACGATTTCTTCCTCCTTTGGTTTTGTTTCGGGTTTTTGAACTGGCTTTTTCTTAGCTGGTAATTTTAAAAACTTTGCAACTCCGCGCGCATGAGCTTCACCCACTGCTTTTAAAAACGCCTCATCTTTCAGTAACTTTGCTTCTGCTGGATTGCTGATAAAAAGATTTTCTGTTAAGCAAGCTACCATCTTGCTTTCACGGACCATGTGAAGGTTTCCTCTTTTCTTTCCTCTATCATCAATCTCACCGAATTCCCTCATGGCAGCCAAAATTTCAGCATGTAAAATGTTCTGGAATGCTATTGTTGCATCACCAACATTTCTGTTATATATAAAGGTTTCGAACCCTTTCGAAGAAGAACTTAAAGAATTAATATGGACACTAACTAATACATCAGCATCTTCTCTATTAGCCTTGTCTGTTCTCTGATTTAACGACAGGGTTTGATCTCCCTTCCTGGTTGCACTCTGTTTAAAACCTGTGTAGTTTGCTGACAAATAAGCCATGGCATACTCAACAATTTTGTGGGTTAACACCTTTTCCAGGAGCCCATTACCTATTGCTCCTGGATCAATTCCTCCATGCCCTTTATCCCACTCGATTATTTTGGTCATGTGAATTCTCCTTTCAATAATAAAAGCCACCCGTAAGGGCAGCTTATTTCTTAGTTATGCCTAAAGCTTTCAAAGCAATTTCTTTAAGCTTTCCACCAACATAAGTGTTCTTCCAAACGGCATACAGATTAACAACCAAAGCAACAAATGCTGATACAACAAGAACAAAGGCATTGATACTTTCCGTAGTAAACCAATCAAATGAGATACCGATTGTGCCAAAAAAGAAAAGAAGGGCCGTAAGGAACCCTCCTAGTAAAGTGAATACATCTTTTTTCATATTATTGTCCTCCTTTGAATACTGTGAAAATAATTGCTATGCCGCCACCAATTACTCCTGTGCAAACAGCTGTAATTAATGCTGCTGTAATTGTGCGCTTAAGCCACTTGGTATCCTCTTTAATCTCTTTTAGATCTCCCTGGATATTCTGAATGGATTGATCTTGTAGTAATGTTTTATCTTGCAGCCGGCGAATATCACCTTTCATATCATCTATATCTTTTCGAACTGACTCTTGCCAAATATCCACTGCTGTCGCCTCCTGTGTCACTCACAATCCCCCCTTGAAGGCTTAATATCTTTCTATTAATTAGGATGAAGGAGGTTGATAATCCCCAGCCAAAAACTCTACACCACTATCTACAAGGTGCTCGTATGTTGCCGGCTTTAATGATTCTGGAACATCCTCAAATGCAGTCTTTCCTAAAATCACTCTCTGTGCAAAAAACATTGCCATCATAATCTCATCTCCTAAGTAAATTAGTATTTTATCTATTAAAAATCGGACTATCATGGGTAGACTAGCATCGCCATTTCGGAAATGAGCTCCTCCTGAAAGTCCGATCTATCTGAAGATGCTTGCACCTGTGCTTTTAATAAGGTGTTTTCCTGCCTTAATACCTCTAATTCCGAGGGATCACTCTGAGGGTTGTCCACTGCATTTTTATACTCTTCAGTGGCTCCCTCAATCCATTCGCTCCCGGTCCACTTGGGAATATAAGTACCTTCAGGGACAGAGACTGAAATAACATCGCTCTGTAAGACATCTGTAAGCAAAACAATAACGGGCTCTATTATGAACCCGTCTGAATCAATTCGATTCGCTTGAATTAACACTTACATAAACCTCCTATCATTGTTCTGCCATGAAAAGTCCATATGAAAATGCTAACCAATCTCCTGAAATTGTGGCTATGACCCTACCATCAGTATTTACCGTGACACGTCCACTTCCTACGGAGTTGTTACTCCAACAGTTTATGGTTTCAGCTTCATTTGGACGATATCCCACAGGTAATGTGAAGATATGTTTTCCGTCAGTAACCCCTTTTAGGAACCCACGTATTCTAACATATCCTAACGCATCTCGATAAAACCCTATAGTTCTTAGTCCACCACCCTGGTTAGTAACTCCGTTTAAAAGTGTTGGAGCGATCCATCCACGGTCGGCTGTTGAAATAATACAGTTATCTTCTAAAGCAATACCAGTGTCTATTACTCTTGCTTTCTCGGACCCATAAGCTAAGAATCTAACATAATTATCGGCATAGATGTCTATATGAGTGACTCCATTAGTGACACTACCAGTTACAGATCCACCTTTTTGGTCCTCATCAATAGTCTTTATAAAAAGACCATTACCATTTATTTTTGCGCTGGTAAAAGCACCTATAAATGCTTCTAACTGATGTCCAGTCATCATTACATACCAATCACCATTTTCAGACTTTATAGTATCATTTTCGATTGTGACCTTACCGTTTGCTCCTACTGTGGAGATCTTACCTGTGAATGTCCCCGATGCACCAACTAACTCTCCGGCGAAATACGGATTTCCTTGATCATCGACAATAAACTTATCATTTATGTTTAATCCCAGTAATGATTTTATATGATCAACCGTTATCGATCCGGGAATAATCAGTTCCTCTCCTATCATTCTATTGACATGAATGTTATCAATATAGAACTTATTAGTTGTTTCACCATTCGTGCTAAATTGTACCCAAATTTGAAGGTAGTAACATCCAGATGGAACAGTGTAAACTCCATTAAGAGTTGAATAAGTGACTGATTTAGTGTTCCATGTAACAACTGGATCGTGATTACTTAGTGCTACCTTTGTGGCAGAATATCTTCTAAAACCGATACGACCTAATCCTGTTCCAACAGTGTTTAAATAACGACCCTCAGCTGTCACATAAAATTTCTGACCAGGGGTGACTGAGATTAAGTTACTAACATATGAATTTCGGTTAGTAGTGGCGTTAGCAGTAGTTGATAAAGACTTTGATGAACCGCTTCCACCAACACTTTCCACAATCCCTGCTGAACCACTTTGCCAATATTTAGGAATTTGCCCCACAGTGTCATCTTCAAAATGTCCATTTTCACAAAGATTATGACCTCCTGGGATTCCTTGAGGTCCTGTTGGTCCTTGTGGTCCATCATCACCGGTTGGACCCTGTGGTCCTTGATATAACGCCCATGTATATTTAGTTGGATCGTTTGAATCATTAACAGTGAAGTCTGTATAAGTACCTATATACGTTCTTCCGGTTGGATCGGTGGTGGAGAATCCTACCGTTCCCGTTGAGTTGTTAGCCCAGGCGGTATGAAAATATGAAGTTTGACCGTCGTCACCCGGTTGTCCAGGTTCACCTTCATCGCCCTTTGGACCTTGTATTAAAGTCCATGTATAATCTGCAGGATTATTACCTTCTACAATTGTCGATTTATTAGTGGCGAAACCAATATATTTCTTACCTGTAGAGTCGTCCGACATATTGGTTCCATTAGAGTCATCGGCATATTTTACCCAGGTAAAAGTCGGTTGTCCGTCATCTCCAGTTGGTCCCTGAACACCCTGAGGTCCTTGGAATAGAGCCCAAGTATAATCTGTAGGATCTAATGATGGGGTTTCTTCTGTCTGATTATACGAAATTCCTATATATTTCTTACCTGTAGGGTTAGAACTCATGTTGGCTCCACTCGCATCATCGGCGAACATATACCATGTATAGCTACCACTTAATGCTATCCACTTCTGTAGTCCAACATCCCAGGTATACGCTACTTCTGACGAACCACCATTTTTAATCCAAATAACATTAGGTTTTCCAACAGGAGGTGTAGGTGATTTTATGACCTTTGTTGCATAGAGATCCTGCAGATCCCGCCAAGTTTTCATGACGTCTTCTTTTTTATACTCAATGACCTCACCAAGTTTGAAGGTCTTTCTAGATTCAACAAAAACGGAACGATCAACAAAAATAACCCTCGAGTCCAAGTACATCGGAGGGTTAAAATGCTCATCTTTAATTCGGTCGCCATCACCAAGACGAACGATTTCATGTTCGTAACCGTATATATGTTCAAGGCTTGCTGCATCCACTTCATACTCTACTGCTGCAGTAATCCTTTTCTTCAGCTCCGCTTCCCCCAGCTGGGTTAGTCTTTCCATTGTCATGTCCTGATCGGATGATTCTGGCTCATACTTTTCTATTAAGTGGTGGCCTTTCCAATTCCAATTCTGATAAGCAGCATCATCTGTGACAATAACCTCAAGCCTGGTCCCATCCTGTTTTTCCGGACCTAAGCAATGCAGAGCAGTGACAATTCTTTCAGGGAGAACTTTTCGGGTAATGTTGATTAAGTCTTTTCCGAAAACCGTTTCTTTTCCCCTGTTTAAACCTTGGCGCTTGATGAAGTCAACATATCGGCCAGTGATTGTATCTCCGTTAACCTTTACACGAAATCGGATTTCACACTCAAATAAAGAGGCAATTGCTTTTAAAGCTTCATAAGCATCTAAATGCTTATCAATTACCCATTTGCGAATACCGCTATATTCCACAATTCCCACTTCCCAAGGAAGGCCGTATAACACTAATCCTGCGGCTGTTTGGATTGTCTGAGCATCGAGAGTCTGCGGTTTAATAATTTTCAATTTACGGATGTCATAGAAAGAACCCTTTGTATAGACTTGCTTCTCCATTGATGCAGTTCTTTCATGAATATAATCTACAATGAATTCTCGGAAATCCCCTTCTTCTCCCTGGATGAGAATACGGGAACGACTTGAGATTTTGTCAATGGCTAATTCGTTCACAGATGCAATAAAATCATAGCTTTCTTCATTTTGAATGGAATTCTTATGACTGTCCTGCTTCACTCTGCTGATCCAGCCTATAATTTCATCTTTCTGATGGTGCAGAATATGAATCATTTAAATCTTTGCCTCCATTCTCCTTCAACCTTTTCAATTACATCAGGAGGATTAAAAACTAATTCGTTATCCCCTTTTTGTAGGTGAAAAAAACGTGCTCCAAAATCTTTACGCATAAAAAAATCCCCATTCTTGAGGATTAGGCTGGCTTCCATATTAAATTCAAATACATCACCCGCTCCCCCGATATAAGGGATTTGATTCTGAGTCAATTGGTTAATCTTGTACACCCTTAAATCCTGAATACTCATTCTGGATGGAGTTACTGTCCCATTGGCTCCGATATGAACAACTACATGGGCCACTTTACGAGAGAATTGGTTATCGCTGTCTTCCCATTCCACTAACTTTCTGGAAGTACGGTTATTACGGTCGCCATCTATGAATTTACAAACATAAGCAGTCCACTTATTACCCTTTTTAGTGATCTGCAGTAACCCGTTAAAGTTATGTATTCCAGTNTCGCCCAATTTTGGTTAAATCATCATTATCAAGAATCGGCTGCACCTCTACATCGAAATCAGATAGTTCCTGACCGAGTGATTTTATTTTTGCGGGACCATGCCATGTAGTACCTGTACCGAAGGAAGAGGCAATGAATTTTGTTCCATCACTTATCATGGTACCGACAACAACCCCACCGTCTATGTCAGAACTCAGGGCATCACCCCATCCGGTAGTAGTGGACATGGTATCATGAAGAACTAATTCACGCTCTGCAACTGCAAACTCATCGATATTAACCGGCCGGCCAATTCTCATATAATCTTCATTGCCAATGATATCTAAGAACGTAGTATCATTCTTTAACCACACTTTAATATTAGGAGGTGTGGGGACTCTCCCTTTGTTTGTAAAAACTACTGGTAAGGAGAAATCAGTGACGGGACCCGGCGTTTCAATAGGTCCATACTTGTACGGATCCGGGCAGATGAAGGTGATTACACCGCGTCCAAAGTTTACTATATCTTCAATATCTAATGAACCATCAACAACAGCGTAATATACCCTGTCTAGCTCATCCGGAAAAATAAGCTCAACTGGTTGATCCGTGATAAGCCATGCCGCCATGTCCTCTTCTAACTTCCGAACATCAAATCTGTCTACTCCCTCGAAAAAAATAGGCTGCTGAATTACTCTTACCTGTGTATCCGTGCTCTCCAGTAATGCGCCAGCCAATCCCGGTATGGAAAGGAGATTGCGAGTGATAGGTGCGAAAGCAGACCTTCTTTTTCCCCTTTCACATTTTAAATATGGCTTTATTTCTCCGTTAAAAGAAAAAGAAAGCAGCATTTAGCTACCCCCTTTCTATGCAAATCTATATTTTTTGAAATCTTGCATTTCGGTTATATCATCAACCAAGTGTTCTGCTAGTAATCTTCCATCTTGGAGGACTAATTGAACAATTAAAGGCTGTTTAGTTTTGGATGCGGGATGTTGATTATTTGAATCTGATTTGATTGATCTAACTCTGTATGATGACTGATTAACATCCATCATTTTACCGGCACTATCAGATATGCTTCCATATGTGTTATTTACAGCATTTTTTAACTGCCTGGAGGACTGCTGAATCCCTTTCACAAGTCCTTCGTTTAAGTTAACACCATAACCCTCGAAAACACGGGATGGAGAGTTTATATCAAACATGCTGGTGAAAACATCTTTGATGGAATTACCGATTGATTTTACCGCATCCCATACTCCGTCGGCCATTGAAGAAATACCATTAATTAGACCACTAACAATGTCTTTTCCTATTTGTAATAGGTCAATATCTTGAAAGGTGCTAACGATATTTCTCATAATCTTCGAAGCCGTTTCAGCCACAGTTTTAAAGGCGCCTTCCCAGTCGCCCTGGAATATTTTTAGAAAAAATTGTATTATGCCTAAAATTAGATCAACGGTTGATTTCGTTACTCCAGAGATGATTCCCCAGGCGATTTTAACCACCCCGGAAATTATAGGCATGATTACTTGGAATAATCCCTTCACATATTGAAGATTTCCGGATATTAATGAGGCTACTAAAGACATCGCGCCTTTTACTATCGAAGTAATTTGGTCGCCGTTTTCCTTCCAAAATGCAGAAAAACTATCAAGTAATCCTTGAGCAAATGCAACTGCTTCTGAAAGGATTGATTGAATTGTAGATTGAACAAATTGCATCCCAGCAAGTACGTAGCCTTTTATTTGTTCAAAAACTCCACCGAAATGTTCACCTATCATTGACCAAATTGAAAGGGCAAAGTTTTTCACTGTTTCCCAGTTTTGATAAAGAAGAACTCCTGCGGCTACAAGTGCGGCAATTGCACCAATAGCAATACCTACTGGTGTTAAAATAGCTCCTAAAGATAGACTGAATTGAGTCATGAGTGCAACTATACCTGTTACAATAGGCGCTAAAGCCATTATGATACCTATGAGTATGCCTAGAGTTGTTCCAATTGCGACTATTGTAGCAACAAGTTGAGGGTTACTTGCAGCCCATTCAGCAATTATAGAAATAAATGAAGTGATCATTAAAAGAAGTGGTTCTAAAGCGATCTTTAAATTAGCAAGTGCCTGCTGGAGTTCAACCATTGGATCAGCATTGGTTTTTCCCATTGTTTCATATAAACCATTCATCATCTCATCTAATGATTTCGTTTGATTTTCAGCATTCAGGATTGATTGTGTTATCTTCTCGCCGTTCTCTTCGTAGAGTGTACCGAATAGCTTAACTCCAACCTGATTACGTTTCGTTTGGTCATCAATTGAGGCGACAGCTTTTGCAACTTCGGTATAAGCTGTTTTCCCCTTTTCTCCACCTTCTGCAATAGCTTTTCCCCATTTTTGTAATTCCCCTGCCGAAATGCTTGTCCCTTTAATCAACTCTTTAGTAGAATCATCCACACCTGTTCCAAATTCAGCTAATACGATACGACCTTCCTTTAGACCATCTAAAAGTACGTCTATATTCCAAGTGCCAGTCTCAACGCCTGCGGCAAAAATACCTTGTATTTCTGTTGCATCATAGCCGGCGCGTTGGAGCTGTGCTCCATATTCAGCAATAATATCTAATTGGTCGGGAGGGAAACCGACTTTAAGTAAAGTGTCAACCAAAGACAATGCTTGGTCGTCATTAATCTTTAATTCCTTACCGATTTCATTTACTTCTTGGATCAACTCTATAAAATCGATATCGGAATACGCTTTACTTATTGCGGCTGCGCCTTTAGCAATGGTTGTATTCGCCGCGTCACTTGCGTCCTTATTAAGCACCCATTGACGACGGACACCTTCGAACGCTTCTTCGGTTTCAAGGCCATATGCTTCAATTCCTCTAATCGCATATTTGACTGCTTGTTTAGACTCTTCTGGAATATTAAGTGTAATATCAATTTGCGTGTCTAATGACGACATATCAAGGGCTTGTTCAAGTACTCCTGCAATTCCTCCACCAGCAACAAGAGCACCAGCAACATTTTCAAGTTCAATTCCAATGCCTTCCACAGCTTCGCCTGTTTGGTCAGCTTCTGTTTGCAATTGTCGTAAGTCATTACGGATATTTTCAAAAGAGTTTCCATCGTCCACAGATGCAAGAGTGGTTCGTAGACGTTCAATATCCCCCTCTGCACCAATTGCTTCCCTGCCAATTCGTTGAAAAGCATATTCTAAGTCTCTAGCTGTCGCTGTGCCATTTCCGATTGCTGTAACTAAACGGTTGCCTATGACATTTGCATAATCTTGTACAGAGGTTCCTGTGGCTTCAAAAAATGCACTTAATTGCCTAGTACCTTGTCCAACTCTCTCTTGCTCTCTATCCATATCTACAAGCGACTGCTGATAGCTTTGTAATTGCTGTTCTGTTTGCTGTAACTCCCGACGGAAACCACGATATTGTTCTTCTCCGATTTCCCCGCGTTCAAATTGTGCTTGTACCTGTGCTTCTGCTTGTCTTAGCTGATTTAATTTATCTGTTGTTGCTTCAATTTGTTGTGAAAGGAGTTGTTGCCGTTGAGCCAGTAATTCAGCATTGTTAGGATCAAATTTAAGCAGGCGTTCAACGTCCTTTAGTTCGGTCTGCAGATCTTTCGTGCGCCTATTAACATCCCTAAGAGCACTCTGCAAGCCGACTGTATCCCCGCCAATCTCAACCGTAATCCCTCTAATTCTACTACTCGCCATATTCTCACCTCACTTCTAAAAGGAGTCGAAATCTTTTTGACTTGCCTTCCTCTTCTTTTCATTAGCAGGCTTATTCATTTCGATGTATTCATCGATGTAATCCAGGCACATACCTATTGTCATATCTTCTAAATCTTCTTTAGAAAGACCGACTTTTTTACATAAAACAAGGAACGTATCAGTTGAAAATGCTCCACCCTGCCCCGTTCCTTCATTTGAGTTATTTATTTTTTTTTACCTTGGATAGTTATAGCTAACATATCTTGAATTTGTGGAAGGATATCGAACAGTGGAAATTCCTCGAAATCATCTAACCAGGTTAGTGGTTCTGGAATGGATTTGTCTGCAGTCTTGGCCATACACCAAACAATGTTATAAAAAACTTCAAAATCCATCTGTTCAATTAGTTCGAAGTTTGGCTCTCCATCCTTTTTAATATCGATCTTTCCGAGTTTATGAAGCTTTGCAATCTCAGCAATATAATCTTTATTAAATTGAGCTTTAAATCGATATGGAGTAGCTGCAGTGCTTTTTAATCTAACGTCTTTACCGTCTATTTGAATTGTCTTTTCCATTTGCTATCCACTCCTTATGGTGTTGTTACTTTTTCATATACCGTTGTGTACCAAGCATCATAAACAGCTGCAGTTGTTTCAGCTGTAGTAGATCGTTTTACAACCCCATCTTCTGGACGTGGTGCTGCTACAAGAGTCAATTCAGATGTTCCAGGTTCTGAGGATTCAGTTTTTGTTGCAGATGCAAGACCAGGACGGGAAACAGAACAATTGTAAAGAACGTGGCGAATTGCTTTTACGTCTCCATCAAATTCAAATAGAAGGGCAATCTTCTTTGGTTTAGCTGTATTGTTTTCTGTTAGCACTTTATCCGTTGCATCCAAAACTTCTCCTAATACATCAGTACGGAATTTTTCTGTAATATTAGCAACTGTAAGTGTCGCATCGTATCCTTGATTGCTGGATGTTGTGAAATATAAAATATCATCAGCATAAAAATCAGTTTGTTCTCCTTTTGGTTCAAGGGTTAATTCAGTGGAACCTGGGAGTTTAACTGGTGTAGCATAAGTGTAAGTACCATCAACACCTTCTGTAATAACGGCATAATGGGCATTTTTTAAACCAAAAACTACTTTATTTTCTGCCATTTATAATAACCTCACTTCATAAAATTTTTGAAATAACTTCTCAGAATCGATAAAAGTCCCAGACGATACATAAGGAATCTCATGATCATCTAAGACTTTTTCTAATTTTGCTTCAGCAGCCAAATCCTTTTTAATTGAGTAAAGCTCGATATTTACATCAGATATTTTGTGATAAACCTTGTTATCAGCCATCATATTATGGTTTTCATCCACAAGATAGCAAATATAAGGAGGCGGAGGGACAGGATTATCGATTGTTTCTGTCCAATGTGAGTAGGTGACAGGCATTCCTGCTAAATCAAGTATTTTCTTAAACTCAACTAGTGTCATTGTCCCTCAATCGCCCTTTCTATCCTTCTCAAAAACTCTGAAATTGCCTCCAGTTCTGCAGGCCTAATGTGGGGAATGGCCTCAGCCCGACCACCACCAGCCATTACGTGGCCATTTTCAAGTAAGTGTGTAAGCCGATAATCGGTTTTGTTGTGGATAATAAATTTATTTCCCACTCGTTTCGCCCGCCAGCCTTTACGATAATCACCTGTGAGTTTCGGGGAGGGATGCTGTTTTAGTTGGGAAACAAGTTCCTTAGAAACCTCTTCCTTTGAGACTTCAACTTCCTCACGGACCTCCTGCTCATACATCCTTAAGTGCTGTATAATCTCACTTGTCAGATTATCAATACTAACCACCGATTCTCGCCTCACAGTGCAATTCAATTTTTTCGTCTGGTCTCTCATAAGTACGATTAATCGCATAGATTTTACCAGCAAATTCTAATTTCGGTTCCCCTTGATACTCTTGAGTCCAAATGATGAATACCAACTCAGGCTTCAATCCTAAAGAAGCAGCCTGATAATATTCAGACTGCTTCACAGATTGCTTTTTGGCGAATGTACTTCGCTTTTTAAGGATTTCTATAGAATTACCTATTTCATCCTGATTATAATTGACTTCAATCAAATCAACTATACTATCAAATCTCATAAAATCATCCTAACGCGATTTGATTTACGAGAGTAAAAAAAGCAGGAGAAAACTTTACTTCCCCTGACTTTAACTCCCAAAGGTCTGAAACTCCCATAACAATCACACCCACAGCAAGTTCAGTGGAAATACCTTCCTCTGATACTCCTGCATTCGTCATAAACATTTTTACAGCTAGTAGCTTCTGATTCAACAATAAGTCAAACGATGTGCTTTCAACCGGAATGTTAAGCCCTTTTTTACATTCAATTAAGATCTCTTGATTGGTCACTTAGACCACCGCCTTATACTGTTGCTTTTTTCGTGATTAGAACAACACCATTTCGATCAGCAAGCTTACCATCAGCAATCAAAGTAGATTTGCTAATCCACTCATCAGTATCTTCGTTAAAGTATCGTTTAAATGTCATTTGCATATTGCTATTAATCATGTAATCTGACAATTTGCAAATGATACCAACAACTTCTCCAGTTAATGCATCATCAATTGAAGGTAGGTTATCCTCAATTGCTAATACCTCTTTACCAAGTAATTTTTCTTGCTGTGTACCATCAAGTCCGTAAGTAACACGAGCGATAGGCTGACCGTTTGCATCCACCATACCTTCAATATATTTAGTCCAATCTGCATCAGCCATAATTAAGACTGCACCACTTCTATATTTACGGGGCAGCTTACCAAAAAGAGTTGTCCAAGTTTCATACTTACTATAATCAGCAACAGCAACTTCCACTTTTTGAGCTGCAGGAATGTTAGTATCAACAGCAATTCCTAATGGTTGACCTGTGCCGGAACCATTGATAATAGCTTCCTCAAGTGCAACAATCATTGCCTCATAGATATTGTCTGTTACAGTTTGCTCAAAGACGGGCATTGCCACTGTACCAGCTACTAATTCAACTGCCACTCGACATTGAAGTTTATGATAAGAAAAAGTGATTGCCCCGCTTGTTGTCTTTTTCTGTTTATCTGACATGGTACCAGCAGCAACCCACGTCGCAACTGGTTTTGCATTAGAAAGTGGAATTTCAACCCCACCTTGTAGGCTTGTTTTTGTAACACGCGCCCAAATACGTCCATGATCTTTTAATTTTTCTACAATTTTATTAAGAATAGTCGTAGGTAATACCGCACCAATGTCTCCAGTACCTGTAGTTGCATCAGCACGGAATTCTAGATTCTCTGATTTGACACCTTTTGTAACATAATCCATAAATGCAGAGCGATATTCAGGTGTATCATATTTATCTGCAGAACGCTGTTGCTGTTGTTGGGATTGTTGAGAACCGACCCCATATGTGCCTAATACTTGAGTTACACCAACAGGCTGGCTTCTGAATTGTGGATCCCCGCCTGGCTCATGGCTGCGATGTTGGAATTCATGATTTGGATCTGGGTTTGGTTCCTCGTCTGGCAATCCATCGATCATGCTACGCAATTCGGCAATTTCCCCATTAAGCGTTTCAATTTCTTCATAAATGCTGCGAAGTTCTTCTTTTGTTTCGGCTTTTGCATTCTTATCGGCCAGTACTTTCTTTCTTTCTTCTTTTTTTGCTAATAGTGCCAATAATTTCTTTTTCATGTTATCTCTCCTCTAATTTCAATAAAATTTTATTTCTTAACTGTAGTACTTCAAGCTCGCTGTCCGAGTTATCCAACTGAGATCGGGCATTCTCCAATGCCTTTGCTGCATTATCCAATACAGCTTGATCACGAGCATTTATGTCAGTCCCTGAATAAGCAGGGAAATTGACCGCGCTAACTTCAATTACTTTTTTTATTTTTTGAATACGCCGTGTTGGCATATCACTGTCAACATCCTCCCACTTCTCATCGCTCACATAAAAAATAAAAGACATCCCATCAATGTCTCCTCTTTTTACAGCACTATGAAGTGATTTGGCTTCACTATTATTTTCAATATCAAGATTTGCCCTGATATACAGCCCTTTCTCATTTGTTTGAAGTTGCATGGTGGAATTTCCGTTATTTCTTCGGCTACGAGCCAAGGGTATCTTTCTTAGATCATGATTTACGCTGAACAATACATCATCAAAATCACAACTATCAAATGCTCCTCGCTCGATAACCTCATTGAACCAACCACCGATATTTGTCATCTGATCATAAATAGCTGGGTGGCCTTCAATATAATTCCCATCATCAACCGCCCGAAGATCAGCTAGGGCAAAGTTTCGTTTTACGAGCTCATCTTTCTTAGGAAGATGCTTTGTTTTACTCATCTCCATCTCCTCCCTTCGTATTTTCTTTCCTGCCCATTTGGTAAGCATTTGCTAACTTAACATCAATATAGTTAAGAGACATAGTTCTCTTCTCACCTCCCTCTATCGGAGGATAACCGAGTAAAGCCAATTTTTGATTATCTGTTAACAGTCCCTGTTCACCAGCAGTTTTAAGTAAATTCAATTTGGCTGATGTACTGAGATACATCATATCTTTTTGATAAAATACAATTTCATTACCTACATCAAGTTCTCTAGGTGTAAACAGTGTTTTAGAAAACGCTTGTCCAAAGCTAATAATTAAAGGTTCCAATACTTTTTCATAAAATGCTTGGTATTCTTCATCTGTAAATTTCCCACTAATAATAGGAACTGAGACACCATAGTTTCTTAGAATCTTATTATCTAAAAATTCGAGAGTATCTTTATCGATTATTTTGGGATCTGGTTTAATATCCACATAATCACCTTTAAGATCCATAGGCAAAATCCCGGTTTGTCCGCTCGCTATTTTTGCTTCAAATTTTTCACGCTCTTTTTTTTGACTTTCATCATCAAGAAGAGTGTTGACTTTTAATATCCCTCGGATTGAAAGGCTAGTTTTTACTGCCTTTTCAACACCTTGAAGAAGTGTATCATTTATTTTCAATACTTTAAGCAAGGCAGCGTTATCCGGTTGCCCATCTATTCCGCCCCCCATGATGTCATTTACAGAAAACTTTTTCCGCAAGTGGATAATGTCAGAATATGGAAGTGTGAAATTCGAACTATTTGGAAATGACATTTTTACAAAAAGCTTGGACGACTCATCTTGAAGGAAGACTACTTCTGTCGGATTTAGTGGATAGAACCCTGTATATTCTTTATAGGGGTTTCCTTTGGAATCTTGTTTTATCTCATACGTGGGATAGATGAAACAGTTATAATTCATATAAAGGAGCCAGATGACTTTTTCAATAAAATCCTTTGTGGTCATGAGCTCATTGGGTGAAAATTTAAAGAGTCTATTAATACTGCTCTTTACATTTGCCTGCATGCCATTAGGATCTGTCCGAATATGTTTTGGTAGAAGCTTACTACATTCTGTTGCAATAACGTCAATACACATTTGTACAACGTCGGAGGCATAAATACTCTGGCCGAACTGGGAGAATATTGGGCTTTGACCATCTAGCATCTTTGCATATTGCATTTCTTTGCTTTGTTCTTTGTTAAAAAGGCTCTTAAAGTAGTTTCTAATAGCCAATTAATCACCTCCCCACTAATGATAAAAATTCAGTACGGTTGTCAATATAGACCCTATAACCAATTATGATGGTCACCGCGCCATCAATTTTCTTATCCTCTTTTCCCTGTACCTTAATCGGCCGCATTTCCATTTTTGTATTCATATCAAGCGCTGTATTTTCTAAACAGAATTTATCGATCGGATTATTACTGTAATTGATTAGGTTACTTTTTAGATCCGCTTCCACCAAACGCATTGGTTCTGACATACTACCCCAATCCTGCTGACTTACTTTAACCAGGTCAAATCCGTATTCCTCCATTTCCTTTGCCCAATAAATTGCCGACCATTTATCATAACCAATCTTGTATGGACGGATACCGTATTCTTTAACCAGTTTTACAAACCAGGCAGTAACAAGGCTAAAGTCGTTTTCATTTCCCGGTGATACATCAATCAGGCCACTTCTAATCCACTCCACAAACCTTTTTCTATCTTCCTTAGACAAAGTTTCCAATTTAGATTCAGGAATGAAATATTTTTGAAGGGTATACTTTTTCTGCGAACCAGGCTTCATCAGAATAATTCTCGCGCTTGCCAAGTCACCTGATTTTGATAAGTCGACAGCACCTATTCCAAAACAATTCCGTAATTCCTCCAAGTCAAATTCCTCTTCATTAATAATGTCTTCAGGCGTCAACCATGCGCTCGCATTATTTTGCTTTATATTAAAATCTTTTGACAAAACAAATACGCGCATCGATTTACTAGACTTGGCTTCTTCTACCATTTTCTTGAGAAAGCTTTTTTTCTTTATCACTCCCAAGCCCGGATTGGACTTTGCCCAAGATTTTTCATTCTTCCATATTTCTTGCTCGCTATCTTGGGTATATAGCCAAATTAGCCATCTTGGTCTTTCCAATTCTCCATTTAATACTTGCCTGGCTTCCCGCATACGTTCATCCAAATACCCATCATTTACGATTCCCTCAGTCGTAAGTTCAATATAAAGAGGTTCATCCTGAGTAGAGACAGCCTGACGAATAGGCATGGTTGAAGAATTATCTTTTAATTCATGCACCTCATCAACTGCACCCACTTTAATATTTTTCCCTTCTTTAGCACCTGTCTTTGCTGATATTTTTTTTATTGTTCCTTTATTTTTATAACTGAACTTACCTGTCTTTTTAGGTTTTTTAGGATTGCCAAAGAAAATTCCCTTAATATTGCTCCTTGTGACATTCATGAGTGATTTACTTTCTTCCCTCATTGAGTTGATCGCCTGAAACATAAGGTCTGCTTGCTCATAATCATTGCTTGAACATAGAATCCTGGTGCCCAACTCTCCACAAAAAAACTCAGCAAGACACAGTGCTGAGATTAAAGGGGTTTTTCCATTTTTCCGTGCAACCAGAAAAAGAACATCTTGATAAAGCCTCACCCAACGTCCGATTTCTTCATCATAAATCTTAAAAATGTAGATTGCTTCGGTAAAAGCTTTTTGGAATAGCTCCAATACAAAAGGTTTTCCGGCAAATGGCGCTTCGAAATGTTTGCATTTGGTTTCTATAAACTTTATCCTCTTATAGGCATCTTCATAGTCAACTTTTATTTCAGGGTTATCAAAATGACCAAGAAGAACATCCAGCATTTGCATGAGTTCTTGGCCAATCAGGATTTCACCGATTTTGCACTTGCCAATGTACTCTAATAAAAATGAATGTGTACCTTCATACTCATAGGGAGAAACTTTAAGAGGATCTGGTAATATCATTCGAAATCACTCAATTCATCCTCATCATCCAAAATATTTTTATTAAGGACACCATTTAATGTTCGAATAATTACAGCATAGCTATTTACGTTTTTCAAATATTGTTTGGCTGCTTCCACAGGTTTTTGCATCTGTTTTTGCTGTGGATGGAAATTAACCATCCCTGTTTCAGATAATGTTTCTTTAAGGGCGAAATTTTCAGATTTTAAAAATGCAGCATCCTCAATAAGACCCTCGACCAGCCGCCTCTTCGAATCCTCGACTTCAGCGAAAATCTCGGTCAACTTCTCCTCTTCTTTTTGATAAATCTCCTTTTTAGACATGTTTTAATGAACCTCCACCGATTTTCAAAATTTAAGGCGTGTATGAAAAATGAGTCCCCCCTTCGGTCCCTTGGTAATTTTAAGAATATTTTTTACCGGGGGGGATTATATTTCTTTTTTATTCTGTGTAAGTTTCAAACCATCTGATAATGTACTTACTCCATTCATCTTTCCTGTATTTCCTGTCTTCATCTATTTCCAACCTTCTAAGACATTCCTCTTGACTTACATTGCAAAAGATAAGTTCAGCACCAAGATCATCTGCCAATCTGTTTCGCTTGTACTTATCTGCGTACCCACCGATAATCCAAGCGTTGCCCCACTTACCTAACCTGGTTTTAATATTGTCGAGCAAAAGGTTGTGAATCCCAATGACATTGCTGAATAGATTGTCAGGCTTATCGTAATAAGGAAGGTAAGAAACAGCAGCATACAGTTGATCCATATCCACCACAATATCTCCACGCTTCATGTGGTTTCTAACGTAGGAAGACTTCCCACTCATCGGTGGCCCATAAATGAGGAATACTTCTTTCTCTGATTGATAACCGAAGCGCTTATGCTCCTTGTTATGACAATCAAAACAAATAAGCTCTATTCTCTCAGGGTTTAAGCTAATGGAATAATCATTAATGTTTTCAGGTGTTAGCTCAATGGTATGATGGCCTATAATATCTTTTGATTTCGGGATAATTTCTTTACAGTGTTCACATCTATTACCCCGCTCATTAATCAACTGCAACCGAAGGTTTGTCCACTCTTCTGAAGCATAAAATGATTTTATAATTGCATGTTTTGCCATGTTACCACGCCTTTGCATTTACTGCTTTTATATCCGCTTTTAACTTATCCACTCTTAATCGATGCTCTTCTTTTACTTCTTCTGGAGGTAAAGATCTAACCATTTCTTCATACTGTTTAATCTTGCTTACTAAAGAACGAGAAGCTGCCGCTCCCGCTGTAAGAAGCTTTGCTTGCTTATCCCAGGCAAACTGTATTTCATATTCTCGTTCCCCTTGTGTCTCAACAAACTCCTCGCGAATATTACCGGCATCGTCAGTGACTTCCACTTTCTCTTTAAAGAACTTCTCTTTCTTCAGTTCTTTTGTCATATCATCCTGATCTTTAACGTACATAAGCTTTTGAGCACGAATATAGTTAGTGAAGCTAATTAGAATGTCTTCATATAGAAGATCCAGTGTACTCATACCTGCACGGGCAGCTTGATAAATTTCCTTCATTTCATCATCATCAGGAATCCACTTGCTGAAGAATCCATGCTTGTAAGCATTCTGATTATTAGCAGGAGCTCCCCCGCCTTTATTGCCAACAGCATTTTTATTTCGGTAAGGTGCGCCTCTTCTCGGTCCATCATCGGGAATTTCATCCCATCGATCTTCACATTTCCACTTGCGTATCTGGCCAGCGCTTATATCAAGCTCCTCACCTATGTCTTTTAACTTCTTTTCTCTACCACTTTGAAGCCATATTTTTAATGCTTCTAACCTCTTAGGACTAGGCTTCCTAGACACGGCATACACCCACCTCCAAGTGAATTGAGTTTGTTTTCACACTCACGAAAAAAACACTCCTAAGAGAGTGTGCTTGACACCTTAAAATTGATAAAAAATATTCACTTAAACCCTCCTCGAGAAACCCCTAAATTCTCCTAAAATATGGTTGTGGAGTGAACCATAATTAACTTTCTGTATCACTCACTAAAATAGCTTGAGCCATTGAATCTGTTACTCTATTCCGTTACTTATAAAGTGAGTGAGAAACTCACCTGATTATGGATTACTCAACACCTTATCGAAGCCTTATTATTGCCGCATCCATCATGTCCTGATTGATGCCAATATACCTCAAAGTATCGGATGGTTTCTCATGGCCGTACATTTCCATTAGTAACGCTAAATTATGTGGATCTTGTCTGTATAATTGATAGCCCCATGTCTTCCTTAAAGTGTGAGTACCAATTTCTCTTAAGCCGAACTCCTTTGCCGCAGCATTCAAAAACTTGTATGCCGTTCCCCTGCTAATCGGCTGCCCTCTTAATCTATTTTTCTTTTTGATCTGCCTGCTGGAGAATAAATAATCTTCATCATTCTTTCCAGCAATTAATCTCTCCAAGTCCTCTTTAATACTTGGATGTATAATGAATTTTTTTCTGTGTTGATTTTTCTGTTCTTTCATGGTTATATGAGTTTTCCCCCTAACCATCCCTACCTTTAATTGGAGTAAATCACTTACCCTCAAACCAGAATAAATGCCAAAACAAAAAAACAAGTAGTTTCTTAAACTTCTTGTTCTAAAATAAGACTTTATTCCATCAATTACATCAGGATCTCGAATAGGCTGAACAACATTCATTGTTATTCACCTCTTAATCCTTTCTTATTCATCTTCTCTTCACCGCCCCACGAACTCTTTTAAAAGTATCTCTGTTTGTTCCCATTAATTCCAGCCAATCCCTTTGGCTAAGTTGTTCTTGTTGCTTATCTACTTCTTTATCTTTCATAACATCGGGAAACTTTTTAAGCTCATTAAATAAATTTATTTCTTTTTTATTTAAATGATCAGCAAATTTCATAGTTTTGCTCACTCCATACTCAATTAATATCAATCACCTCATTGCGCTAATAGCATTTAAAGATTTGCAATCCCTACTTTTACTCTGGGAGGAAAAACCAAGAAAAGTATGATTGCTGCCAAAACCTAAACAACAAAACAGTACTTCATGATTCCCCGATACAGTACCGCGAGACTAGCGCGTTCCGGCTCCAGATGCTCCTCCCTAAGGTTACACCCTTCAATACCTATAACTTCATATCGAGTACACCCTCGGCCCATAACGAATATTTCATCGTATAGACTCGCTTGATAAGGGAAAGATGCGTCTCCCATCAGCTAACTTGCTGATAAGAAAATGTTACCTTTAATGGAAAAATAAAAAGGTGCCCAATTTGGTACCCGTTTTGTCCAAAAATCCTCCAAAATTTGTCCGTTTTTTTGTCCAAAATAAAAACACTCAGATAATTCCGAGTGCCTTAGAAAGCCGACGAATAGCCTCATTTTTCTTTGCATAATATTTACCTTTTTTCAACCCCAATGACATAAAAATTTCAATATCATTTATTTCTCTATGATTAAGATATTTTAATTCTATAATCCCTCTTTCAATCGGATCCAATGATTCTTTAAGACCTCTTTCAATTTGCTTTACTTTTAGTTCATCTAGGATATCGCTGTTCAACAAGGATGGGAAAGGGTCTATTACGCCTGCTTCCCTGCGCTCTTTTAAATTCTCTAATTTTACTTTTAATGCCCTGTAATCCTTCAACTCTTTTATTAATGTTTCCTGAATTTCTTTCTCTTTAACATCTGTCACCAAGACCCCTCCTTATGGTATAATTAAGGTGGGTTGCCGGGAGAAGTCCTGGCTTTTTTATTATTTAGTTCCCCAACGAGCTTCCGCGCCTTTTTTACCTCTCCAATTGTAATCATCTCTAATATTCGCAAATGCGCTATTAGCTTTTTTTACAGCTTTCTTTGTCGGTCGGATTGGATGCTTAGCAATATAAGCAAGGCGTTCTTCCTCAGTCATTTTCCATTCAGTTACTTCTCCAAGTGCCATATAATCAACTCCCTCTATCTTGTGTTTCCTATATATCAATTGGCGACCATGTATGCTCCATAACTTCTATGGTGTTTTTCAAACGCTCAATTTCCTGCTGCTGTTCCTTTGTTTCATCATGAAGTAAATCATTAGCCGTTTCTAAGGCTTCAATTTTTTTCTGCTGTTTCTGAACCAACTCAACAATCTGACCGATTCCAGGTGTATTGTCTAACGGGAAGAAGTGTTTTATCGGCTTTACCTTCTCTCTGTATAGATCATCAGAGATTTTATAAATCCGTTCCTTTTCTCTTAATCTTTCAAGTTCTTGTTCCTGTTTTTCTGCAACTTCGATTAAAGATGGTATGAAGTCTGCAGCGTTACAAGGAATTTCGATATCCATATACTCTTCTCCAGATGCTTGAACATACTTTGTATAGGCTGCAGCTGCCTTGTTTAGATCATGCTTCATCTAATTAACTCCTCCTACCTTTTGTTTACCTAATGCCCAGGACTACATAGTTTTCTTTTTGCTCATAGTCTGAGATATAAATAACTTTTCTTTCTAAAACCCTGCCTGTGTATGTTGGTCCTTCTGGATCATTCCAGCATTCCTGGAGAAGCAAATTATCTCCAATTTCAAATTCACGATCATTTTTACGGATTTCAAAGTTTTTAATTCCCTTTGCTACAGGCTCAAAGTACTTTGGTAAGATCTTTAACTTGTGCGTTTTTGCCATCCTCTTTCCCTCCTAATCAAATCAACTGTTTTATTTGCATCCCCCAGCAACTGGCTATAAACTCAGCGTCTTCCCATTCAAATTCATCAAAAATATAAGCCTTTTCGCGGTCTGCAGTGAGGGTGTAATGCCAGCTTAAATGTGAATCATTTGCAATATAGGTGTAAAAGATTTCAGGGAAATCACCTTTGACTTTCGATGCTTTCATATGACTGGAGCAAACAATATAGCGTGCCATGGTTCCCTCCTAATCAACTGATCATGGGAAATTCCTGTTTCCAGCGTAAACATTGCAGATTCTTCTAAAGCTTGATCATAGTTAGAAAAAACTCTGACAATATCCATTTCTTTCCCTTCACCAACACAAACTCCCCAATACTGCTTATTTTCCATTTGCCTTCTCCTTTCGATTAACATTTTTACTCTTTTGTTAACCAGGTCCAGTAATAACCAGGCTCCCATTTTTCAAATAATGTAGACTCATATAGGTGTCCATGCACAAATCGATAATGTTTATATAATCCACTCTCTAAAGTTGCGACTGCTGCTTCATCGTTAGGAGCATCTGGAACATAAACAGCTACAATCTTGCTGTTATCCACTTTTATTCCATCCACAGTGATTAATGATTTATTGACGATATCCTGAAGCTTAATGTCCTTTTCCATATCCTCAAAAACATCAAATATAGATAACTGCTGCATGATCTCACCGCCTATGAAACTTAATATTTCTTTTGTTACTTATAGACTATTTTCTTGTAGGATTTCCCGATTTCTTGTCGAATAATTGGATACAGAAAGGTGGTGAATCAAATGCAATTTGAAGGAGCTGTAATCAAAGAACAAGGAATTACTTTTGCGATAGTAATAGTAAAACCTCATGTTCTAAATAATAGTCACTCAATCGATGATGCAAGACAAGGATTCTCAAGACACTTTCCTGGCATGCCACTTATATTAATGGCGCAGGACTCTAGAGGAATACCTACTTACCAGGGTAGAAAAGATATTGTAAGATATTTAGCTAATGTTCATATTAGTAGGATTCCTTGGAAGCGTTATACGGTTTAATCTTTTCAGGTTCATCTGTTATTTTTCCATATGGTAAATCATTGAAAAGTCTTTTTATATCATCTGGATTTACCTTTACTTTACTTTTTAATTGGATTTCGGCCGCCTTGCCAGAGGTGGCTTTTCCATTTTGTTCACTCATTCCTACTCCTCCTTTTTCTGAAACATAATACAAAATTTATTTATTAATCTTCTGATTCTTCATAAACATCAATTTCCAGATCCATATCAGGATTCTCGACTTCCAGCTTATCTGCAATAATTTCTTCAACTTCACTTTCTGGTCTAAGCTTTCCTTCATAGTACAATTCGCTTTCTTCGCAACCTGCAAGCATGATAGCTGCGATGATTACAAGTAAAAAGATGATCTTTTTCATCTTTTTCCCCTCCTATTGTTCAATTGTTTTTATAAGCTAAACCCATCAACCGCCTCGTCTATGATGTCCTGGTTAATGCCGATATATCTCATGGTGACTGCTGGCGACGAATGATTAAAAATCTGCTGTAGGACGGCAACGTCCTTGTATTTCTGGTAAAAGTGATAGCCGAACGTCTTCCTCAGCGTGTGCGTGCCGATCTCGGCCAACCCAACTTCCTTTGCCGCGGTATTTAGTATCTTCCAAGCCTGCACCCGGTGAATCCTTTGGGCGCCGCGTCGGGATTTAAACAGATACTCAGCCGCATCCTTGCTGATGGTAAACTCACTGATATGTTTCTGGAGCTCGCTGTTGATCTTGAACCGTTTTAACTTCCCTGTTTTCTGTTCTGTGATAATAATGTGCGACCTTTCTCTCACATCCCCCACCTTCAAGGTGAGTAAATCACTGATCCTCAAACCGGTGTTAATGCCTAATACAAACAAGAAATAGTTGCGATAGTGCTGTCTCATCAGAACGTCTTTCATGGCCGCAATCATTGCAATGTCACGTATTGGCTGCACGGTATTCAATTTTCAACACTCCTTATGTTAAAAAGTAGGATGATCTCCTTTTAAAACCCCAGCCTTAACCCAATAGTTTCTCCAAGCCCTATCTGCTCTTTCTTTACGACGACGGGTAAGTGATCTTCCCAACCGTCTTTTCCTTTTAATTTTGTTGGCCATCTGGCACACCAGCCTCCTCATTTCTTGACTGAAGCTCCCTTGCTGCAGCATAACGATCCTTCATTCTGGCACATTCATCTTTTGCAATATCATAAAGTTGCTGATTAGTAGCCTTTGATAAATCCATGTCAGCACACCCTCTTTACGTACCTTTCATTTATCTTAAAAATGCTGTGATTTTCCTGGCATTCAACCGAGCAATATAAAACTTCATCGGTTGTCACCAGAAACGATTTTCCACAACATGAACACTGGCTATTTTTCCCCATTGAGTTACCTCACTACAGATTTTGTTGATGGCTTACTCTCCCTTTAAACCTGTTTTCCGTCTGTCTATGCGATGACTTCTAGCAAGATGGATGAGAGCAAGCAAGACTTCATCTGGATCTCTTTCAAAATATTCCCCTATCCAAGAAATGCTAAATTCTCTATCCCATAAATCCTTTAGTACAGCGAGTTCAGCATCATCCCAAATAAAGTCCAACTCCTCTAAAACGATCACTGTTTTTCTCCTGGCGTCCCTTAGAAGAGATTCCTTGTGATATCCCATCAACTCACTTCTTTCACGAGTCTAGCGCTTTCAAGTTCTGCTTTTCTCATAGAAATTCTTTGGCAAAACTCCTCAAATTCATTATCAATTGCCGGTGCTGGTCCGCAATTAGGACAGGTATTAAAAACAATGGAGAAACTGCTTACATCATGGATAACGTGTGTGCCATTGCATAATTTACACATGTGTTTTTGCTCCCTTCTTCAATCGCCAGTCGGCGCCTTCAGTTTCTAACAAAAATTCATCTGCTTGACCTATAAGTCTGCTGGCAGCTGCATAGCCTATCTTTTCGGCAAGACTTCCACGATCTTCGTTTGAATTAAACACAATTGGCTTCTGAGACCTGTATCGCTCATTGATGATGGTGTAATACATTCTTTCTCTTGGTTCCGTCCAGTTCACTTTTCCGATGTCATCCCAGATAAGGACGTCTGCATTTAGAACGTTTCTTAGCAGTTGATTATACGATTCACCTTCATCACTCATCTTTTTTGCCTGCATTAATTGCTCCATGAACATAACATCAGATACGATCACAACATTGAATCCATCTTTGATTAGCCTCTTAGCTAAAGAAACTTGTAAATGTGTTTTCCCTATCCCGTAGTTATTGTGTTTTTGTTTAACCGCAGGCCTTTCAGAAGATGGTAGCTCCTTTAGTCGTTGTTCACCAAAAACTGCTACAAATCCGAAATTCCAGGGAGGAATGATTTTCTTCTTGCGCCCTTCTGTGCCTGTTTCGATTTTAAAAAGCTTAAGATAATCAAAAGTTGATTGATACATAGATTCTTGTACTTTTGATAAACGCTGGTAGTTTTCGAAATTGGAATTTGTAAATTCATCAGGAATCATTGAGTTTTTAAATCGTCTTTTCCATGCGTTTCTTTCTCGGCAATCACACGGCCTGGCAACATCGTAACCATCATCGTTCTTGTAAAGAATAAATTCTGTGTCTTTACAAGCTGAGCAATTATAATTATCCTCCCCATGCTCTCCTTGCTGCTTCTGCTTCTCTAAGGGCCTGTTCTGCATTTTTTGTTGCAAGTCTGCCAAAACCTGATCCATGCTTGTAAACCTTCTGTCGGCTGTCATTATTCGCATCCCCTTCACTCAGATTTCCCATGAATTTATCGAGTATATATCCAACACAATAACCAAGGCTGTTGATGCGATCACGATTATGTCTAGGCTCAAAAGTATCAAATCTCTGCTTAAGAAGTTTAAGAGCTTCATCCAAAGGAACTGAAGAAAGTATTTCAGCAGCAGCATCCTCATCTTTTGGAGAGTGAGCAAATCCATGACCTCTTAGAGATATAAATTGATTAATGAGCTCGGCTCTATTAGCTGCAGCTATTTCTTCTTCTTTTTCTTCTTCTTTTTCTTCTTCTTCTTTTTCTTGTCCACTTATCGTGGACGTATCGTCAAAACCTTGATTTAATAGGGTTTCACTTTTTTTACCATTTTTTTCGGTACGTATCGTGAACGAATCGTAAATTATTTTGATCTCTTCCTTCTCGATACGTTCACCTACAAATGTGATAAGGGAAATATCCTTCACATTTTTAAGTTCAGCTCTCACACAATCAAGTACAGGTTTTCCTCCTCGATTGAAGTTGTAGCGTCCCCAATTTTTGATAGCAATTTCCCTTGTTTCAGGGTTATAGAGGACCAGTTTATGGTGATTAATGAACCGATCTAGTAGGGCATTGACGCTTTCTGGGGAATACCCCATATCAAACGCCATTTGTTTTTTTGTAATTTGGTAGATCCCTATTTGAGTAGTATTAGAGTTAGTCAGCAGGTAAAGGAAAAAGTATTTGTCTTCTGCTGTCATTTCCTCGACTACTTTAGGATCATCCCAAAAGTCTGTATGGATCATTCTAAATTTAGCCATTTCTTATCCTCCCTTTAGTCTTTCGCAAACAGCAAAACCATTTTCAACTTTTAATAACTTGTAATCTGGATAGCGAGTTAAATATTTCCGCACCTGGTCTAAAAAAAGATGCTCGGGGAGCAATTGCTCTTTTTCGAGCAGCCAGTGAGGAAGTACCACACTTGATTGATCGTTAAATGACCGCATCATTGTTCAATAAAAATGTGTACATGATGATTTTTACTTTCAGGAATACTTTCTCTCATCTCCCGAGCTACCTCCCGGCATTCAGATACACTGTCCGCAGGAATAAACGCCCAGTGCACTGTTTGAAAGGTTTCGTTTACCAGGATAGAAAAATCAACTGAAAAGAGCATAACTTGTCCATCCTTTGCATAAAATTTAATAAGATGATCAGCAAGTTAGATTCTTGCTGAGTAGGTTAGCATGTGCTATGATAAGATCAAATCGTAATGATGTGTGTCCTATCTTGCAGTGAGCTGTCGTGAGCTTGCTGCTTTTTTCTTTTTGTTTAATGCTTTGAATCCTATCTCTTCATAGACTTCTGACAAACTAGAAAGAACATTTTCTGCAGTGAATTGATTCGGATATTGCAAATGAAGCTCAACTAAAGACTTTGCCTGCAGACCCATTTCAATATATTTCTCTCTCCTTTCGCTCATTTTTTCCACTCCTTTCAGTAGCAGTGAAATCCCCAATCAGAATACCCATGATGAACACAAAACAAGTTCCTAAATAGATTGCAAACACATAACCAAGATCCACTTATTAACCCTCCTTTGGAGTGCTGATTCTTACAGCCCAGTCAATCTTGACTCCCTTACTTTTCAACTTTTTTATTAACTGTTCCAACCTCTCTCTTCTGGTTAGATCCATATAAGTAAACCTCCTATTAATGGCATTAACTGCTGCATAATCATAACTGGATCTACACCAGTCACAATGGCACATGCAACATCTTTAGCAGATGTAGCATCTGCCCACCTGATTAAAGTGGAGACATCCAGTGTTTTTCTATCTGATTCTATTTTTGAAATACAACTCCGTGAACGATGTAGTTTTTCTGCAATTTCTTCCTGTGTAAGACCAGCTCGCTCCCGGCATGCTTTCAATACTGCGCCGAAAGTCAATCCTTTTTCCCTCCCTTCCATGTTCCAAAATGGAACAGTTCCAGTATGGAACCCAAATTTTAGTATTTTGCTATTAAAATATATTTATGAAGGAAGTACACCGAATCGGGTCTAAAACTATTTCGGTGCCCTCTTTTCATGAAACCTTTCTAGGAATCCAATTTTCTATGTAGCGAAGAGCTGATTGAAGCTCCTTTCGCTTTACATCCTTATAGCTGGCAACACCAAATCGATCTTTAATTTCTCGGTGGAGTTCCCTGAATAGCCTTGGTCGGACTTTAGGTTCACTCTCAACCTCGTAAACTTTTTGAGCAATCCCTTTTTGCAATCGGCGCTGTTCACCGCTGGTAAGGGTAATTTGCTCTTCAACTTTTTGTTCTAAAGAAATGATTTTATGTTCGATTTGATCTACTTTCTCAGATGTTTCAAGTGTAATTTTCATGGAAGCTAACAGCTGCTCTCTATCTGTTAGAACACGAGGAGCTTTAATTTGACTTTCCATACGTTCAAATTCTTCAATGTAGGCTTCCTTGAACTTCATGGCTTCTCTGCCGGTGTAACCCATAGCAAGTAGAGTAAATCCTTTCTTGCTCATAAAGTACTTTGGCATTTCTTTGTTCTGAGAATTTACATATGAGGACTCGGCGAAATTGCCGACTCTAAACTCTTCACTGCAGCCAAGCTCCCGGACGTCTCGCATTACCCTGGCGTGTTCTTTTCCGAAAACTTCTGCAACTGTGAGACTATCAGTGACAGCTTTGTTATTTTCGATGAAAACAAGATTACTCATTACATCGCCTCCAGACTTTTTTGTTCTTGGTCCCGCATCCAGGCATTGATAGTTTCCATTGAGAAGAAAATGCGCCGCCTTACACGGAAATGCGGGATTTGTTTTTCACGAACCATTGTGTAAATCGTGTCGATGTGAACACCGATGTAATCAGCAACTTCCTGGGCAGTTAGGGTTTTGCGTTGAACCTGTAAGTGTTCCTGCCTAATCAAATTTTTAAGTTGCACGCTCAACCCTCCTTATGGGATTTGAATGATTTGCTGCTGGGACATTTCCTTAAGCTCAACTTCCAACTCTGCAAGTATTTGAGTAACCTCAGCATAGCTGACCTTATTTTCAGCAAGTGTTTGAATAATTTTTTGTACAACGAATGACTTTTGCTTTTGATTCATTTGAATACCTCCTGTGGTTGAGTGTTTTCAAGAATTTCAACAGCTTCCAAAAGATGAACAATGACTTCTTCATCTGAGTAACCATCGTTGATCATCATGGCTGATTGCAGGATTTTGAGTTTGATCTCAGCCCAGGCAACTTTGTCGGTGAGATTCATGTGTCAGCTCCTTATGCTGAGTTTTGTTCCTTTAAGGAACACTCATTTTCAAAAAAAAGTGTCCATTCAAAACTGAGTGTTTTTGATATTTTTTTTGCTACTTCTACACTCGGTGTTTTTGTTCCAGCCTCAATATGAGTATAAAAACTTCTTGAGATGCCGCTTAACTTGGCTACTTCTTCTTGAGTTAATTTTCTTTTAGTCCGGTGATCTTTCAACCAGTATCGCAAGTTTTTCACCTCCGAGAAATGTTCTTTTAAGTAACTTTATGGTTTTATTATAAGTTCCCTAAAGTAACATGTCAACACAAATAAAAAGTTTTTTTATACCAATAGTAACATCCTATTTAAAGTTTCTTTAAGTAACACTATAATAGGCTATAAGAAACATGGAAAAGATGTGGAAGAGATGAACATATTAGGTAAACGTTTGAGACAATTGAGAGAAGAAATGAAGAAGGAAAATAGCAAATTTACTCAAGGGTATGTCGCGAACCTTATAGGGGTTGCAAGAGTTACTTACACTTCTTATGAAAACGGTACAAAACAGCCACCTATTGAAACTGTAAATAAATTAGCGGACATATTTAATGTATCAACTGACTATTTACAGGGCAGATCTACTTCGAAGAAAGTTGTGGAGTTATCAGACAAAGACGAAAAAGACATAGCTAAACGTATGAAGCAAATGAAAAAAGACTTATTGGAGGCTAGTCCGGAAGGTGATGGATTAAACTTCATGGGTGAACCCATGAGTGAGGAAGCAATCGAATCACTACTGGAAGCTTTGGAACATGCTGAACGTATAGCGACTCTCGTTAATAAGAAATATGCACCTAATAAATATAACAACAAAGAATAATCTTAAGGCGTGAGTATTTATGACTTGGGTAAAAAAAGTTGTTGAGGGCTTAATCAATCAATATGGTACAAACAATCCTTACGAAATAGCTGCAGCCAAAAAAATTTATGTATTCGAGAAGGATCTTCATCCTGAAATTTTGGGTTTTTATAAATATATAAGAAGAAACCAATTTATTTATATAAATTCCAACTTAGAGAATTTTTTAAAATTATTTACAGTCTCTCATGAACTAGGACATTCTGAATTGCATCCAAGGGTTAATACTCCTTTTCTAAGAGCAAACACCTTTTTCTCGGTAGACAAAATAGAAGTTCAAGCAAATACCTTTGCAGTTGAATTGTTGATTCCTGATTCTGTAATTCATAAAAATTATCATTCTAGCATCTATGAACTTGCTGCAATGCAAGGTGTACCGCAGGAGATGGTACACCTAAAAAAATTTTAGAGTAATAACAGTAGTATTCGCACACGACTAATGCATCAAGGACATTGGTTCTGTGTATTTATTTTAGGTATCACTGGGTTTCGAACCCATTTATACAATATATTCACATATACATAGGGGGAAATTTTCATGAAGAAGTTTTTTAAAATGGGCTGTTTGGGATTTATTGGCCTAATCGTTCTATCAGTAATTATCAGTATGGCTACTGGTGGAGATGAGGAACAGGCATCTAATGAGCCTAAGGAAGAAGAGAAAGCAGAAAACAATTCTGCAAAACCTGAAGAAAAGAAAGAAGAACCTAAGGTAAGTGGACTGAATGAGCCTACAAAAGTAGGAGATGTGGTATTTACAGCTGCCGGCACCTCGACTGCTGCATCTGTTGGCCCTGAGGGATTTGGTCAAACTGCTCAAGGAACTTACCTTATCGTTGATGTAGCAGTAAAAAATGAATCGAAAGAAGCTATCACAACTGATTCTACATTCTTCAAGTTAAAAGTTGGTGACGTTGAGTATGAAGCCGACTCGACTGCAGATATTTATGCAAATGAAGCCGGTGGAGGATTCTTCTTACAAAAGATTAATCCAGGATTAGAATTCAAAGGAAAAATTGTATTTGATGTTCCTGCTGATGTAGTATCTAGCAAAGATTTATTGTTGAATGTACAAACAGGATTTTTCGGAACAGAACAAGGACAAATCAAACTTGCTAAATAAAAGAGAGCCCTATTTGGGCTTTTCTTTTCAGCTAAAAACAGAACATATATTCGAAAAGGGAGTGAACAGGGTGGCGAGTATACAAAAAAGAGGTGGGAACTCATTTCTTTTAGTTGTTGAAACAGGATATGATGCTAAAGGAAAAAGAAAAAAGAGAACTAAAACAATCAGGGTTGAAGATAAATCACTGTTAAAAACAACAAAAAAACTACGGGATTATTTAGAATCAGAACTACACAAATTCAGAATTGAAGTTGAGGCTGGCGAATATATCGCACCTGAGAAAATGACATTAAATAATTTTGTTGTTGATTGGGAAGAAAAATATGCTGTAAAAGAATTGGCTGAAACCACTTTATCTAATTACTTATCTCACATCAAAAACCACATACTACCGGTCATTGGATATATGAGAATAGATCAGATTAAGCCCATGCACATCATTAACCTCCTTGACGATATGAAGAGAAAAAATGATAGTGAAAAGGCGTTGTCCGAACGAACTAAACAGGATACTTATTTAGTGCTGAGAAATATTTTTGAACGTGCAATAGAGTGGGAAGTGATAAAATCTAATCCTGTTAAGAACGTAAAGAAGCCTAAAGCTTTAGAAGACAGAGAGGTTAAAGTATATGATGAGGATGAAGTAGAATCATTGTTTGTTGCTGCTGAGAACGAACCATTTCATTGGAGAATGTTTTTGACATTAGCTCTAGCTGCTGGATTAAGAAGAAGTGAATGCTTAGGTTTAGAGTGGAGTAAGGTCGATTTAAATAAAGGCACTATAGATATCACCCAAGTAATCACAAAAGGGAGAAATGGTCGGCCGATAATTAAAGGGCCTAAATCTAAAAATTCCAAGAGAATAATTTCTTTGCCTTCCTCCGTTGTGGAGGAAATGAAAGTTTTCCATTTACACTGGAAGAAAGAGAAAATGAGATCAGAAAAATGGACTGAAGAAGATTACAATTGGGTCTTCTGCAATATAGACGGAACTCATTATTACCCTGATACACCTACAACTTGGTGGAAACGATTTTCCGAACGGGTTAATGTAAGATATATTACACTTCATGATCTTCGTCATACTTCAGCAACTTTGTTAATTAACCAAGGCGTACACGCAAAAATCATTTCAGAGAGATTAGGACATTCAGATATTCGTATAACCATGAACACTTATGGTCATGTTCTTCGAAAAGCAGACCAGGAGGCTGCTAATAAATTAGATAGCTTGTTTGCTTATAAATCAAAAGCAAAATAGAGTTGTTGACAAATTGTTGACGAACTTGGTCAACAACTGCCTAACTCCATCCTGTTCAAACTGGTAACCATCAATATGAACCCTTGATACATCAATATTCAAACAAGAACTTCCGTTCGCTTCCTGTTACGTCTGTTGTTCTGGCAGCGTTGAGGTCAGGGGTTCGAGCCCCCTATTCTCCATAAGTAAAAGCCTTGTATATGGTCTTGTCCCTGTCAAGTAGACAACATAAAAAGCTAAGCAGTGAGCGCGTGTCGATATTCAATCGGTGCGCGTTTTTGTAGTTTCTTTTGTCTTCGTTTGTAATTGTAATGGTAGATGTAATCCTCAAGAGCTTGCTCTAGTTCTTCTTCTGACTTACACTTATTTATATACAGCTTCTCGGNTGTCCTTTCCTTTCTTTGCCATAGAAAAAATCCCCTCCAAGTAGCATTCTTTCCTCCATGGTAACATGAAGGTTTTTTTGAATGTCTACTTAAAGGGGACATTAACAATATCAAGGCTTTTTTTATTTTCTTCTATAAATACGATTTAAAAAATTGATTATTGTCGCCGAACCGTCGCCGAAATTTATTTTTTGGTGTCATTTCTACTTGGATCAGTTAGACATCATATTTGATACTAAAAAAAGACCACCACATTTTGATGGTCTTTTTCAACTAAACCAGCTAATAGGAGTCAAGAACTTCTTATTAAAATATTTAATCCACCGTGTTATGCCTCTTTCTTAGTTTCCTTATCGGTTTCTTTGTCTGAGGACAAAAGATCCTTCGTTGCATTCGTAAATTCCTTAATTGTACTTCCAGCAGCTCTCCCTAGTTCAGGAAGCTTTGAAGGTCCAAAAATGATTAATGCCAGAATGATTATTAAAATTAAGCCAGGAATTCCGATGTTATTTAAAGGCATGGTTTTCTCCTCCTGTCTCTTCTTTTTGTTTTTCGTTTTTATAAAAATTACGTATATACTAGACTTTTATTTGGTGCCTCTGATTGCGCTCACCCATTATTTCTAAGGTAACCAAAGTAAATATTGAATGAAGAATTATCCCTATTAAATACATGTAATACGGGCTGAAGAATTGCTCCTCAGCCCATATTTTTTAAAACATATTTAGAGCTATAAAGCTTATTAAAGACTATTAATTCTCTTGTACCAGCATGTGCTGCTGCGATATTCCGTGATGAATGATCTCACCTGCTGGAACCTTAACACTTGACGAGTAGTTTCCATTTCCTGCTTTCGATCTACTTGAATTGCTGAATTACCGAGCAGCTTCAGGGTCAAGAGTACCCAGCTTAGAAGCCCAATCTGCAATATTTGCAGCAGGGTTATTTCCAGCAGCCGGATAATCAGTGATATGATACCAGCTGATGGACTTTGTTTGACCTGCCGCTACACTTGCATCAAAAGATACCCCAAATATATAGCCAAAAGCACTTAATCCAGTAGGTTTGTCATTTCCCCAAGCAATTCCATGTGCCGGGCTGGAAATGGCTGTTTTCGGTCCATCATAAATATAATTACCTGTATAACCAGATGTAATAAAACCAGGATTCGCTGCTGTTATTCCAGGAACAAAAGCAGTATCATCTGAACTGTCAGGATCCAGCAAATATTGAAAATACCCCTTAAAATCCTTTGTTCCTGTATTGTTCAGTTCCAAAGTAAACTTCACGATTGGTGCATTCGGAAGTGCCTTATAAGTAACAGATGTTTTAATTGATGGATCTATTTGAGCTTGTCCTGATGCATGTATTGTATCCCCATCAACTTTAATCGCAGGTAAAGATAACCATTCTCCCTCACGGTTCCAAGGCCGGTTCGGATCATTCATTGTCGGGGAAAGGATCCACTCACTCCAATCCAGCGTCTCCATTGCTTGATTGTCCATTAAAGCAATATCACCCATCCAGCCTGGCTGGAACGTTCCTGCAAGGTTGTTACCTCCGATTCTGGAAGAGATTGTGGCTTGAATTTGTTTATTCATTACATAGTGATACTCTTCCCCGTTCATTGTGTCCAAACGTGGACTTCCTGAATGATAATCTGGTGATTCCTTTGCAATTCCAGCAACAGGATCGGTAATCTCATCCATCTGCAAATTGATTGTCTTAGTTTGACTATCAGTCATTTCTATGGAAGCAGACGTGCTATTTAGGAACCCTCTCCGTTTTGCTGTAAGAGCATACTTACCAGGTTGTACCCCAAGAACATACTCGCCATCCTTGTTTGTGACTGTAGTCTGAGTTTCACCCTTGTCGTTTACAGCTAGAACGATTGCACCACTTACAATCTTTCCTGTTTTGGAATCCGTAACTTTACCAGTTATTTGCGGCCAGCGCTGAACCGTTTTCCCGCCAGGAGTGAATGCATATAAGTTTCCATCAAGTGCGCCGACTACTAATGTATTACCAGAAATGGCTGGAGATGATGCTACCCATGCCCCAATTCCATGCTGCCATAAAGGCTGACCTGTCTTACGGTCAAATGCATAGAGATTCCCATCATTCGATCCGATAAATACCACATTCCCGCTGACTGCTGCGGAAGAAATAATTCCGCCTTGTGTACGATACTTCCATATCAATGAACCAGTAGCTGCATCAAGAGCTGCTACATTTCCATCTGGGAATCCCATGTAAACGACCCCATCAGCTACAGCAGCAGATGATCCTGTTGCTCCTCCGTGTATATAGGATGGATCTGAACTCTTGTAGCGCCACAATTCTTTACCTGTTGCAGCATCAAGAGCAACTAACAATCCACCTTGATATCCCATGTACAAGCGTCCTTCTGAAATAGAAGGCATTGAATGCATCCAGCCGCCCGCAGGCTTTTGTCGCCAAATTTCCTTGCCGCTTTCTGCATCAAGAGCGATCAGCCAGCCTCCGTCTGCACCAACATACACCTTTCCGTCTTCAACGACTGGCGTCGATTCAACAATCCAGCCACCTGCTAAAGGTGCGTTCCATAATACTTCTCCAGTACGAGCGTCAAGCGCCATCATGGCTCCTCCACTGCCTGTACTATATGCCTGATATACGACTCCATTTTCGATAGTTGGAGAATAGTACATCCATGCACGCTTCACATCATCTGTACCGACTGATTTCTTCCAAATCATTCTTCCTGTTTCGGCATCCAAGGCATAAAGGGTACCTCGAATGGACGAAGCATATACAATTCCATCTGAAACAGCTGGAGAAGATTGGACCTGGGCGTCTGCATCTACCTTCCATAGCCTTTTGCCAGTTTTTTGATTCACCGCATGAATGGCATGATGTTTATTGCCATCTTCATCACGGGTACCGATATAGACGATTCCATCTACAATCGCTGGTGAAGAAGTCAGAATTGTTCCTGGAGTCCGGTAAGTCCAGCCTAGGCGAAGACCAGCTTCTAGCGTATCCTTAGCATATCCTGTATGCTGAGCATTACCGTGGAACATTGTCCAATCGCTTCCACTCTTTGGTGAGATTTTTTTGTCGTCATCAACAATGGTAAATCGAGAAAATTTTGCCCAAACGTTTTCAGCATCATCTGTCACCCTAACTTCCAAATGATGCGTTTTTCCTTTTGCTTTGCGGGCATCCCATGTGCCATACCAGCTCATACCGCTGCTTTGCTTAAGCTTTTTCCATTTTTCCCCGTCCACACGGTATTCTACTTTTTTAACATTGCTTGTAGTGTTGTAAGCATTGACCAATATATTTATTTCACCTTTTGGAACTTCACTGTTGTTTGCCGGATGTACGATGGATGCACTTTTTTCCACATCATACATTTTAAATTTTGGATCTTGTTTGTCACCTTGGAATGTGACCATTCTGAACCCATTTGGTGATTGATCGATCGTGTAAGAACTAGAAACAGTTGTTACATGTTCAGCACCAGGAATCGTATCTTGCGCTACATCATTTACATGCGTATGTCCTACCATTACGAGGCGGGTTTGATATTGACTAAGCAGATCAATAAATTCCTTCGTACGATCGGATGTTGGCGTTTGTGGTGTATTTAATGGTTTGTGAACAAACACTACCACTTCCTTATTTTTCCCATTTTGAGCAAGATCCTGCTTTAACCACTCCAATTGATCCGGTTCTGAAAACCCTAAATTATTTTCTAAAACTACAAAATGTCGTTTACCATAATCAAATGAATACCATTCAGGGCCTAAATAGTTTCGATAACGATCGATTCTTGTTTGGTAATTGGAACCAGGAGCAAAATCATGATTACCTACAGCTGGATAGACTGGCAGAGCAGAGGTTGCTGTACTCGCAGTATAATCTTGGTATTCTGCATCCGTTGCTCGGTTCGTGAGATCCCCACTGACAGTAATAAAAGCTGGATCCCCTGTTGATTCGTTTATTTGCTTCAGCTGATCTGTAAAGCGCTCGCGATTATTAGTACTTCCAGCCTCTACGTGGACATCGGCTACATTAACAAAACTAAAGTTTGGATTATTCGTTCCAGGTGTATCCAGCAATCCGAAGTCTTGTTCCCGTGTTTCACCTGCTTGAAGGCTGCCTAGCATTTTATAAAACTGAGGCGTTTTATTATCATCCGTTGGCACGCTATATCCACTTGGAACAGTTACGAAGACGATATCCGTTTGTCGCCTTTCCGCACTTGTTGTTAATGCATAATTTCCTTGTTCATCTGTTACAGTAATGTTTTTCCCATCCGAAACAGACACATTTGGAATCCCATTTTCATTAGGATCACGGGTTCCATTTTCATTTTTGTCTACAAAAACTACACCTTTAACAGTTACATTTTCTTGGTCTGCAATTACCGGCTTGGTTACAGCAGCAACAGCCAGACCACACATTACGATTGAGGTAATTGCTTTTAACTTTTGCTTGGTGGTTTTCCCATTGCCTTCAAAAAATTTTTTCATTGCCTCTCCTCCGTGGTTTTTGTTGATTGTTTTTGACAAGACTGCCTAGTGCGGCGTCACCTCCTTTATTAGAATGATGCTTTAGCCTAACAAGCGATTAAAGTACCAAAATAATCCCATTCCTAATATCCAAATAGTCGTTGCTCCATGAAGGTATAAGGACCATTTGAATTTTCGAATATAAAGAAGTAAAGGAAATAACAGCGTAATAATTAGAGCTTGCCCCACTTCAACACCCAGGTTAAAAGAAAAGATAGACAATAATGTTTGCCATGTTATTTGATTATCTAACTGTAAAGCTCCTGCAAAGCCAATTCCGTGGATAAGCCCGAAAATAAACACCACTCCAAACCGGAACTTTGAAGAAAATCCAAGGATACTTTCAACTGCAACATAGGCAATACTTAATGCAATGAGCGGTTCAATAATCTCTGGAGGGAGATTGAGAAACTTCATAGCTGATAGACCAAGAGTGATGCTGTGTGCAATTGTGAAAACGGTAATTACTTTTAAAATATCTGAAAATTTCCGTGTTCCCATTACAAGTGCAATCACAAATAAAATATGGTCAAAACCGATCATAATATGGTGAAACCCCAGTTTAATGAAACGAGTAATTTGACTAAAAATGGACTCCTTTCCTACCTGAAATTCCCGTTCTCCTGCCTGAAAGACAAACTGCCCATTTTCCTTACCGAGCTTATAGGTCATAATGTTTCGATGCATTGGATCATTGTCATCAAAGAAAATATTGTAATGAATCTGTATAGACGAATCTAAAGAAGTAATCGGAAAATCCATGAAAATTTTTGCATAATCTCGATCCTTCCTCTTTTCTACATCTGTAGAGATGACAGATCCTTCTACTCTTTCTCCATCCAAAAGAATCTCGAAATGTGATGAAATGTACTCAGTCATCAGTCCTCGTTTCTCTTCTAATACCTTACTCAGTTGAGCAACAGGTGCACCGGGACTAACTCCGAAATCAATTAATCTGCCCATCTCAAAATAGTCAACATAAAGCACTACATGCAGTTTTTTATTTTCACGATCCATGGTTATCTTAGAATATCCCTCACTATTATCTGTGTGAGCCATTGCTTTAAAAGGGGTCAATAAAATGAGAAAACAGTAAAGAAAAAGTGAATACCACAAAACTCTTTTTTTCAAAAATTCTCATACCTTTCTACTTTTTGAGTATGCTTTTAATCTGTTTTTCTATTAATTTTTTTAATAAAAAAAGACGAAACATTCTTGAAATTCAAAGTTTATTATCGATGCTTCATAGATATCTGCATCAAGCAAAAATCATAAAGATCAATCCAGGAATACCTAGTTTTCATTTGTTATCTTTGAAAAGGTTTCCTGGATCGTTTAGGGCAGTATCAAAACTTTATATCCTTATAGCCTGCACAACCCCATCTTGCCCAGCTTGGATCATGTGTCCGTTTTGAACAATTGGTGTTGAGTAAACATAGTCAGCGGAAAAATGATACTCATCAATGATGTTTCCATTTTTCAAATCAAGCCCTGTAAGTAAACCATTTACACCGGAAATATAGACTTTTTCTCCATCAACGTTTACAGGGGAAGCATTAAATATTCTTTGTTTTGTTGGTGTTTGCCAAAGCAGTTTGCCCGAATAAGGATCGATTGCACTAACTTTTCCCCATTCATCTGCTAAAACAGCCATAGTGTTTTCGTTTAAGATGAGTGGAGCAGAATAGAGAAAACCGCCCTTTAATGTCCACTCAATTGTTCCAGTTTGGCGATTAAGTGCATATGTGTTTGAAACATTCGATACATAAACAAGATCCTTTGTGCCTTCCTTGGTTGGAACGATTGTCGCTTTTGTTGCCCATGGACTATAAATTAACGTTTTGTATGGTGTGTCCCGTATTAGAATGGTAGATTTCCAGATTACTTGTCCATTAGATCGATCCAATGCATATGCCTTGCCATCTCCCGCTCCGAAGTAAATGGCTTGATCATCGGCGGTTGGCGTCCCAGCGGTTAAGCCGCTAACCTCTGTTGACCATTTAATTTTTCCAGTTTGTGCATCCATTAATACGATATGACGTCCAGATGGAACGACCAATTCCCCGTTATCATAAAAAATGTTTCCTAGAACAGGGCTCGGCGTTTTACTTTTCCATGCTGTTTCCCCATTACTGGTATGGATACAATAAACATTTTGACCGGATGTACCCACGTAGATATGGGTTTCTTCTTTATTTAATGCCGGCTGTGAATAAATCGGATCTTTTAGCCTTCTGGACCATTTTTCTTTCCCTTTTTTCTGATGGATGGCTTTAACGCTTCCGGCTGTTGTTGCTGCAATTACTAGATTTAAAGTCGGGATACTTGTTAAATTAGCCTGAATAGATTCTTCAAGGTCCTCTCGCCATTCTAGTCTCGATGTACCGTTACGATCTTCTATATGTATCGTCTTAAATGAATCCCACCATTCGGCCTGTTCATTCTTAACTCTGATCTGTAATCGGTATTTCCCGATTGGCATGGAATGTAAATCGATGTTTTTTTCAAAGCGAAGTGAGGAATGACTTGCTTGATTTAGGTTTTCCCAGGTGCCGTCATCCTTCCCTGCATATTTATGGTCAGGCCAGAATTGATACAGAACCTCTTTTACTTTTGTTCGAGGATCCAAAATGACCTTTAATTCACTTTCCGAAGATTTCCGTTTTTGTTGAAATAAGATAGACTTTGGCTTTTCATGTTCTGCAGGTCTTGCTCCTGTAAGCTGAATCTCTGTCAATAACGTTCGATTTTGAATTCCCTCCTCGTTAATGCCTGCATGGAAAACGGACAATAAAGGCCGCTTATCAACCGTCTTTTTTTCTATCCAGAAAAAAACAGGTGCATCCTTTGCAGCAGGAAGGCTGAAAATATGACAGCCATTTTGCATCCACATTTGTTCTTTGTGAACGTGGCCGGTTAAAATCATCCGAACATTATAAGACTCAATCATTTCAAAAAGAGCTTCTACATTGGATATATAATAATTGTTATCTCCAATGGGATAATGTAAGTACACGACGATTGGGGTTTTTTGCCCGATAGACTTTAGGTCTTTCTCGAGCCAATTTAGCTGATCTTTTGTAAAATATCCTGGTTCCTGAAGCAGCTGGGTTGGATCTAAAGCAATAAAATGAATTCCGCCGAAATCAAAGGAATACTGTGATTTGCCGACTACATCATGAAAAAGTTCTCCGGCCCATTCGTCCCACCTTACTTCATGATTTCCCTTAACCGCATATAATCGGTTTCGATAATTCTCGGGAATGATGCGATGAAATTCTTGATACTCTTCTGGAAGACCAGCCTCCACTAAATCGCCTAAATGAAGAACGAAGGAAGGATTATCTTTCGATTGAAAGCTGGAAAAAATCTTTTTAATATATTCACTTCTGTGTGGTGAGTAAGGATCAATATGAGTATCCGCAATCACTGCAAATGAAAAATCTTCATTCTTCCCAGAAGAAGCGTTGACTTTTATCGGAAATTGACTTAGGAAGAATAACCCAGCTACACTGCCTGACATTTTCAAAAATTCTTTTCGATTCATTGGTGATAAGTTCATTTTTCCCATTCCTTTTTGTAAATTTTGTTATTAACTAGTCTTCTGCATTTTCTTTCGGTGGATAAAGACTAGTGAATTCATGCTAGATTGATAGATTAATAGGGAGTATGTCGGATGGAAACAAGGACTCCTTATTCGAAGTCATGCATGTCTAATAATAGAGAAAAAGAGTTAAGCCACTGTTAAAGAGTTGTAAAATTTCTAACTTTCCGACATAGGAATATATTCACAGAATAAATCTGAGAGAAAGTAATAATCTGGCTGACTGTTTTTTTAGCATTCTACAAAACTCTTAGAATTCCGTTAGAAACACACAGGTCTATAGTCACCCTCCAAAAGGGAACATCATTTTTTCGAATGTAAAATCGTTAAGTTTTTTATAAGATTTTTTGTCGAAATTTAAGAAAAGGTAAACTTTAACCGTTATTCCTTTTTTTGTTTGTTTAACCAATATGTCTTTCAGGAAAATACATTTAAGGAGTGGAAATTATCACTAATGAAAGAAGTTGATATAGGGATTAAGAAAAACAAAATGTGGAGAGAGGTTTTAATAAAGAATATGATTACTAGGAAGTCCATTGGTGAGGAGTTTAAGAAAAGGCATAAAAAAACTACCCAACGGCAGCCTAATTTTTATTAATATTTACTTTTTTTCGATAAAATCCAAACCAAACTATGATAGACATCATTGCGCCATAAACTGCCCATAACGCTAATACCGTTTTGGTGAAGCGACTGTTCGCCTTTTTGCTGAAGAGGGAGCAAAAGTAGTCATTGCTGACTTTTCAGAACGTGGTAAAGACATATCAGAAGAATTGAATACGAATGGATTCGATACACTATTCGTTAAAACAGACGTAACAAATGAAGAAGACATTAAACAGATGATCAATGAAACCGTGAATAAATACGGAAAACTGGATATTATGTATGCAAATGCCGGAGTTGCCGATGACGCACCCGCACATGAATTGACTTATGAAAAATGAAAACGAACTATTGATATTAACTTGTCAGGGGTATTCCTTTCTGATAAATATTCGATTGAACAGTTTCTTAAACAAGGCACAGGCGGTGTTATTGTTAACGCTGGTTCCATTCATAGTTTCGTTTCATAACCGAATCCAACTGCCTATTCCTCTGCAAAAGGCGGAGTGAAGCTATTAACTCAAAACTTATGTACGTCTTATGCTAAAGATGGCATTCGTGTTAATGCGATTTGCCCTGGTTATATTGAAACGCCTTTACTTGCAGATGTTGATCCTCAAAAGAGAGAATATTAGGCTTCTCTTCATCCGCAAGGCCGACTTGGTAAGCCAGAAGAAATCGCAAAGGCTGTCTTATTTTTAGCTAGTGATGATGCTTTTGTAAATGGTACAACCCTTCTTGTTGACGGGGGCTATACCGCACATTAATTTGAATTAAAAAATAGGGCTCTTTTCGGATAGATTTTTGTCATAAAGTTTGTCCGTTGATTTCCGCTCCAGGCACTTGCTTTCCGCGGGGAGGGATGGAAGCCTCCTCGGCGGTTTCCGCCTATGGGGTCTCCCACTTCCCTCTATTTCCCGCAGGAGTCAAGTACCCTCCGCTACAATCAACTCAGATCGTTAAAGTTAAATTACACTAAAGATGCAACAAACTTTACGAAATTAGCCAAAAATAAACAAAGCAGTCTAAATCGCATTTAGACTGCTTTGTTTTTTTAATATTGCAGTAACTTATAGATAACCTTTCAGCAAGGTTACACATCCCCCGCTTAACTCAACTTTCTCTCCTTTTATCTTAAGTTTTATTTCTCCCCCGCGCTCCGAATCTTGATATGCTGTAAATTCTGTTTTATTTAAACGATCACTCCAATAGGAAGCCAATGCGCAGTGTGCAGATCCAGTTACATAGTCTTCGTTAATTCCTATTTTTGGAGCAAAATATCTTGATACAAAGTCATACTTATCTGACCCGAGGCTAGTAATAATTATACCTGGGCCCTCTAGCTCTTTAATTGCTTCTAAATTAGGTATGATGTTATGTATCATATCCTGATTTTCCAGTTCTATAATATACCGATCTTCTGCCCAAGCCGCACCTTTTATAGGAAAATCAACCACATTCCTTAATTTCTCTGTCACTTCTGTTTGCTTGGTTTCCTTTATATTAAAACTCAGAATGATTTGCTCGCCTGCTCTCTCCGCTTGAAGGATGCCAGATCGAGTATTAAAATAAATGGCTGACTCAGATGATAAAAAACCCTCACTCCATAAAATATGGGCAGCTCCTAATGTACCATGCCCGCATAAATCAATCTCTTTAGCAGGTGTGAACCATCTCAGGTGATAGTTATTTTCATTTTCTTTTAAAATAAAAGCTGTGATCGGTTGATTGATTTCTTTTGCTAAGGATTTCATCCACTCTTCTGATCTTTCCTCTTTCAAAAAAACGATCGCAGCAGGATTTCCTTTAAATTCTTCTTTTGAAAAAGCATTGATTAAATAGAATTGGTGATTCATATCGTCACTCCCCTTTGACAATTCAGAAGTTTAAGTATTTTTATCCATACTACCACAATTCCCTATTCGTTTTTTGTTCAATAACCCTTTTTCCATTGAATTAAAAAGAACACCTTCTTATATAAGAGAGGCATCCTTATGAAGAAATTCAAAGGCATTTGAAGTATCCGAAATCTTCAGGCACTTTATCAGAAGACTATGCAAGTTAAGAGAACTTATCATTACCAGTCATTCGATCACGCTCAATACTCATAAAATAAACAGGGCCTGGTTCTCCAGGAATATCTGATACCATTTTATCAATCTGGAAACCAACCTTTTCATAGGCCTTAATAGCGTGAACATTGTTTACTTCCGGATTAATTACACACCTGGCTATACCTGTGTCATTAAATACATACTCTAGGAGGAAACGAGCTATAATTCTTTGGCCTAAGCCTTTATTTCGATACTCTCCTGTAATAAAAAGATCTATGCCAGCAGCATTTGTGAGATCCACAAATTGTTCATAATCGGGATAATCCAACCATTTGTACATTTGTATATAACCAATCGGTGTTTTATTGTAGAGAATTAAATAGGGATCGGTAGGTTCGACTCCAGAAATATAATCAGAAAATTCCTTAGTAACTTGATGATAATTTTCTTCTTTTCCATAACCCCAGAAACGATTTACTACTCGATCATTCGTAATCCAGTCATAGATGAGCGGCAGGTTATCCATTTCTAACCTTTTATAGCTAATCTGGTTTGCATCCAAGTCCATGTAAGCCCTCCTCTGATTATGAATTTCAATACACCATCATATTTATCATAATCGATTACTAAAAAAGGTTCACTTACAAAAAGAAATTTATTGGAAAAGTGTTACTTTGACTTAAAAGAAGGCAGCTACCTGTAAAAGATTAATCAAGCGAATAACGTTACAAACATAAAAAAGCTGCGCCTCATACTTAAGGCAGCAGCTTCTTTATCATTAAGGTTTAGTCGGCAATAATCGTTCAAGTAAAAGACGAGTAAACTTTTTTCTATCCACTTCAAGACAAACTTCTACATTTCCATTTTCATCTGGTATGGCGACTAAGCATCAGGGAGTACAACTCCCTGATGTTTATACAGCTTGAATGTTATTTTACCTTAATAAAGACTGGGTTTGAGTAAAACCAGAGATCTGACCATGGATTTTCATCTTTTGGATCAGTGTTCGGTTCTAATTCATTAGTATTTGTTCCCCGTACGCGAATGTAACTATTTGTATTGATATCGTCTAGTTTATAAGATACGGTAATATACTCACCGTGACGTTTGAATTCGTTTTCGTTGAACCGTTTGATTACTTTTGTTGTAGGATTCTTGTCATCTTTACTCTCTCCTGTAATCTCACCGATAATTAAGTCAACACGGTTTACTTTTGGATTTTCCTTATTTGCATTTTTACTTTTTGGATCACGGAACGTAATCTCAACATTTAAGTTATCTCGATTATGCTTCGAAATAACGATTTCTTCACCAATTTCAGCTGTTTTTTTCTTTGCTTTTACTGTCACATCTAATTCGCTGATTAAATCACCCGTTGTGACAAACATCCGTCCATTACGCATAGATTCCATAACATCGTTATAGTCTTTTTCTGCTTTTACATAAGTCTTTGCATATTCCCCAGGCCAAAACTCTCGTCCTCCATCAGAATAATGTTCATGCATATCAGATGTACCAGTGATCCAATATTTTCTTCCCTCACCCAACATTGCATCCCAGAATCCGCCTAATGTAGCAGTCATTTGATCGTAACCGCCAAGCGTTGGAGCTTTTTCATAAATTCCTCTTCCTCGTTTATCTTCACCATAGAAATCAGCCTGGTGTCCTGGTGCTCCTTCCATTCCTGTAAAAATTGATGGTGCTGTGTCATTCCATCTTCTTAACTCTGCAGGAGAGGTTTTTCCATCATAAACCCCAATACCTGAATGATCGCGTGCTGGATGGTTAGCAAACACTATAGGTTGATCTTTCTTAGGAAGAGAGGCCATGTATTGGACAGCTCGATCCATCTTGGCCTCATCATTATCCTCCGGATTTCCGGGAATATCTCCTCGGCCAAATTCTTTTTCAATTCGATATAAGCTATCGGCTTCATTTGCACTTTTTGGCATAATTAAAGATACATGGTCTGCCCCGGCCGGATTAAGTTCCAATCCGTAAAAGTGCAATAAATCACGATGTTTTTCACGGGATTTTAGAACGTCTGGATAAGCGCCCTCCAAGTTATCCGCTGAATGATTTGGTCCACCATGATCTGTGGTTACGATCCAATCAAGACCAAACTTTTTAGCCATCTTTGCCTGTTTCTCGATCGGATAAACTGCATCTCCACCTTTGATACCGGTGATTGGATTTTGAGTATAATCGTATTTAAAGCTCCATTCTGTATGAATATGATGGTCTCCAGCTAGCCATGTGCTTTTATCCTTTTTTTCTGAACTTTTCGCTTCTGTATCATTCGATATAAATCCCGTTGCAGATATAAGGAAACCGGCTGCCAATGTTGCTGCTACAGGAATAGACTTTTTCCTCTGAAAGAATTTCATAGAATGTAGCTCCCTTTGCTAGTCATTTAGAATCTTTTAAATTATATTGATTGTTTGTTATAGAAATATAAATTTAATGTAAATATTTAATGTAAATATTTAATGTAAATATTTAATAAAATTCGAGGTCCTCCAATGCCCTCCTTTAGAAGAAGCTTCTTAGTTATTTAATAGATTATTATTTTTATAAAAAAATTATTTAAAATATTAATTTTTGAAACTCAATATTATATTAGTAGTAATTAAAAGCGTACGTTCAACTCCCAAATAATGATGATGATGATAGAGACAAGTAAGCAGATCGATGCAGGGATGATCATTGCAAGCGATTGATGAGCTCGGAAAATGTGTGCATGAATAGCTCCTATCATGAGAATAAGGAACAATAATCCTGATCCAACAGCCAACCAGCGATACAGAATTAAAACAGCTTGCAAATCCTATGAAGATCGCAAGCTGTTTTTATTTATCTATTAAAAAGAACCTAAGGCACACCATGAAGAACATTCATTCAAAAAGAGGCTGCTATGTTAAGCCACTTTTTCTATAGTAGATCGTTTTCATGAGCAGATAACACAATATTAGTTGATGGAGTACCAAAAGGCATCGCTTGATCGATAAAATTTTCTAAAGTTTCGACTGATTTCGTCGCTACTTTAACGATATGACTAATTTCTCCAGCCACTCGATAGCATTCAATCACATCTGGATGTACGGAGTGCAAGTTGTGAATCAGCGGATTGTCTGTGATGAAAATATTATTACGTCTTCTAATCCTGGCACAGCTTTCGACGTTGCATTTATGCTGCTCGAAATGTTAACTTCAAAGGAAAATACAGAGCGCATTAAAGAATTGATGGGATTCTGATCGTTTAATTAGGTTAATAAATAAGTGAAAAAATGCTGATTCACAAGAACTTTTTCATCCAGCATTATACTTAATCTGTTTATTTAATCATTTTCGTCACCATATTTACTAATCATTACGGAACAGTAATAATCCTAAAGACACCAGTCAACTCTTCCAAAAAAAATCCGGTCTTCCAATGAAAACCGGATTTCTTAATATATTAATGATGATGTTCATGATTTACATTTTGTTTTTGTAAACCTTTTTGCAGAAATTCTAACTCACTTTTAGAAAGTTCCCCTACAATAAACTGTTTTTGAGGCATAATTATTGATCCATCGTTGCTTGCATGTACTTTTATATAATATAGCCCGTCACGATCAAATTCTTTACTTAAACTATACGTACCGTTTCCTATATTCTCAGCTTGTTCCATTTTATAATGAACCGAACCATCCTGTTTCCATATCTCAAAATGGACAAAATCTGCGTCTTCAACTTTTTTGCCGCCTTGAGTAAGAAATGCCTTAATTGTCTCCTGCTTATTATCTACGAAGGATTCAGGTATGACTATTTCTACTTCAAGAGGTATTTCTTTTTTATATAGATTAGCAGCATCCTGTTCAAGTGAACATGCACTTAGCAATAGGCCGAAAATAATGATAAGAGATATACATATATTTTTTTTCACGGCAAAAGACACCCTTTACTTTTCGAATTATGCATTCATAAATTTCTTAACTGCAGATATTCTTTGAATAATTAACCAGTCCATTAGCCATACAACGATAATTGACAAACCAACCAATGGAAACAAAATTCCCAAACCAATTAATAAAATGAGGAAAAACTTCATTTTCTTTTACTAGGGGCTTTGGGTAGTTGGTAGAACTTCTTCTCTTTTTGCAATTTTGTTTATAATCTAGTGCTTTATCTTGAATAACAATAGTTTATTTTTATGGGAATAAAATAAGCAAAAATCCTGCTTCACAACAGGATCTTTGCTTAAACTTTACTTTAATTAGATTGTGAACGGATTCTTAACCTTAAATAGAATCATATATTCAATAACTATTGAATCATCTCACTTTTCGGTGCTTTATAGCCCTTAGGCAGTTTGAATCCACGCTCAGCCATGACCTCACGCAGACGGTCTGGATAGTCAGTGATGATTCCGTCGACACCGTCATCAATAAGCTTATTCATCGTTGGCATATCGTTGATGGACCATGGAATGACCTTCATGCCAGACTTGTGCGCATCTTCCACCATATCCTTCGTTACATAAGGTACATAATTATCGTCAGTGATTGTACCGTTTTGCGGGAAGCCGTGAACAGGGGAGATTGCGTCTGCACCAAACGATTGGGCTGCAGCGACAAGGTCTCCATTGAAATCATCGATATCGATTCCACCCAACCACGGTGAAGCCCCCGGTTGGCCTGGCTGTAAGAATTGCGGACCATTGGTCAGTGCAATGATAGGTAAGCGCGGCTCTACCTCTTTCATACGCATTAGGGCGCCCCAGTCAAAGCTTTGAATGGATACGCGGTTAAGCATTCCTGCTTCACGAACGTGGTGAGCGACGATTTGGACGAAATCTTCACGTGGAGCAGTCTCCCACGGTGCACCGGCCTCTACTTTCGTTTCAATATTCAGCCAAACCTTCTTGGCTTTGTAGTCCTTTACAAGGTCGATAACCTCACTCAGCAACGGCATTTTAGCTCCTGGACTCGCTTGCTGCTCAGGATACTCAGGCTTGGTAGTTGAGCCACAATCCATTGTGCGGATCTGAGCTACTGTAAGGTCTTTTATATACTTGCCTACGTAAGGGAACTCTGGGTCTCCAGTGAACGCTGGGCGCGTGTCCTTACAATTTCTTCCTGATATTTTGCGATCATGCGTAACAACTGCCTGCTTGTCCTCCGTAATTTGTACGTCAAGTTCAAGTGTGCTTACACCCATTTCAAGCGCATGAGAGAACGATGCTATGGTCGACTCAACTGTCAGCCCCATTCCCCCACGGTGTGCCTGGAGATCAAACTTCTTCGGACCAAAGCTGTCCGGCTCATTATCAGCCAAAGCTGGCTGTACTGAACACATCATTAATGCAGCCATCGCTGCGGCTATTATCTTTTTCTTTTTCATCTGCTCCACTCCTTATGATGAATCTAGTACTCTTATAAGAATAGATTGAAAGTGTAAATACATATTTACGCAGATGTTAAGATAAGATAAAGAAGGATGGTAAATTATATATCCTGTGAGGTTTGTTGGGAAATAGAGGTCTAGATGCGAGATATAAACTAATAATGCCCTTAATCCTTTTAAAGAATAGGATCCGATTACTAGAGTTGAAAAGAATAATCTAAAAGCTTTAGGTTGGTTCTAAATCACATAATAATAGGAAGTCCCCGCCGCTTTCAATTAGTTTGGGGCACACTTAACTAATTTGAAAATCTGGTGAGGTACTTCTTTTTCTTTGTATGAAAAACCTTGTAGTACAAGGGCTGGGGCTTTTGAAATTGATTCAGTTAGCTGAATTTAAGTAAATAATACTTTTCAAATGCTCGCTTCATCATATGTGGCATCATGCCACTTATTGTCCACTTTAATGTTCCTTGTTCCGACGGTTTATTCATGATAAACATGGTACCTTCCTTTCCAAGTTCCATTAAATAAAGTGTCTCATGTTTGAATTGTTCGAAGAGGTTCATGATGCATTTGCTGGATAATATTTTCAGCGGCGAGCACACCTTGAAGCTCAGCAGCACGCCCTGTTTTTGTTCCTTTTATATTATTTGCATCGCCAACAACATAAATATTTTTCCATTGAACCGATTGGAGAGTTTCATTAACAGGTATGATGCCATTTTCATGTTCAAGATCTTTCGATGAAAAAATAAATTCCTTTCCTTTATAAGGAGGCAAAACGAGTAAAAATGAATAAGGCAGTCATTCTCCGTTATCCAAATATACTTTCCCACCATCTACCTGTTCAATAGAAACATTACAATAGTAGGATATATGTTTTTCCATCATTAACCCTTCGAGCTTCTCTGTCGTCTCTTTTCCTTTTTTGTCAAAAAGCTCTTTTTCATGTGTAAAAAACGTTATTGGGCATTTGATACGATGCTCATTCAGATACGCAGACAGCTCAAATAAAAACTCATAGGCAATACCTGGGTTCGGATTATCCTGCGCAACGCCGATAACAATTGGTTGACCTTCTTTAATTTCTGTTTGTGAAATGGCAGCCAAATTAGGGATGGACGAAAAACAAATTGGGCAATATCAGAAATCACGATGATTTCATCTTTAGGTTCTTTTAATTTTTTTCTAATCTCAACAGCTGCATTTACCCCCCCAAACCCACTGCCGATAACAACAATACGCATGCAATCACTTCCAATTGTCTATTTTATACCCACACCTCTGCACGCGGTACTAATTCTTAATGATGATTGTTTACGTACAAAGAATGAATAGGCAATGGCAACGGTAGGTAGCGCATAAAGTGTCCAGGCTGTAACACCCCAGTGGAAAAAGCCGTACGCCAACCCCCATTCAGCAGCTTCTGTTGTGCTCACTTTAATATGGAACGGGGGAGAAGTATAATAATAAAGCGGTTCCACAATAGACCAGAACATAATGCTTGTACCCATGCCTGCACAAAAAAGCATGCCTCCCCAGCTAAACGTTGAGAATTCGGGTTTATCATTAGGACCGCCCAATTTTACCCTTCCGTACTTTCCGAAGATCAACCAAAAAACTAATATAGCTGAGCCCAAATGCAAAACTAATGAATTTTGCCTGATGTCGGCGTTGTTTTTCCATATCTGTATGTTTAAAAAAATGATTAACCGTTTCATCCTTAAGAACCAATTCGGAATAAAAATAGTCTATGTCCCCACACTTGAAATAGAGCTTAAATAGACATGAATATTGATTAGGTCCGCCTGAGGAAATCTCTTTATCCAAATCGCTAACATTGTTAAGAAGCTTTTGATAGTCCTCTGACAAACTTTGAAACAGCTTTTCCATTTCTTCAACACTCTTATCCTTTGTCTTTTTTTGAGCAATGGAGATAGAAGCTTGAATCTCTTCCATACTATTCTCCTGCATTACACCGAGCCATATTGTATCTGCCTTATAAATATGAACAAGTGCCTTCGCAATCGAGGAAAAAACACTTTGTATTTCCCGATCATAAATCTCCTTGGGCAATTCTTTCAATCGTTCGAAAAAAATTTTTTTGCACCAGAACCCAATCCCCCTGCAGTAGTCAGAATAATTTCAAAAAAAAAAATAATATTGACTTCTTAAAAAAAATTTTGCTAAAATCAACTTGTACACATAAGTGTACAACCAAATAACAAAGGGGGTTTTCTGTTGCTTGATAAACATGATTTTATTCCTCTCTATGTTCAATTGTACCGAAAGTTACGAGAACAAATTTTAAATGGGGAATATAAGCAAGGGGAATTCATTCCATCTGAATCAGAATTAATGAAAGCGTTTCAAACAACAAGAGGGACAGTCAGGAATGCTATTTCGTTATTAGTAAACGATGGTTTGGTTCAACAAGTACACGGCAAAGGTACGTTAGTTTTGTTAAGACCTTTAAAGTACAGCATAACGAATTTCGGGGGATTTACAGATTATTTGAATATCCGTAATGAAGTCGGCGTTTCAAAAGTTTTAGAACAAAAAGTTGTTTCAGTAGAGGGAAAAGATTTCTACAAATTAGTTAGAGCTCGCGGAGTAAAAAAAGAAGACACAATTACGTATTTAATGCTCGACACTTCTTTACTTCCAGTCAGCTTATTTCCAAAGTTGGATCAATATGATTTTGAAAAAGAGTCTCTCTATCAAGTGCTTCGAGAAAAATACGAAATTTTCCCTAAGCGTACAGAAATTGCACTATCCCCTGCATCAATCGATCAACAAACAAGGGAAATATTCCATTTAGACGAAAACGAGACTGCACTACTGAAGGCCGAAGGAAGTATTTTTGACCAAAATAATATTGAAATTGAAAAAGTGAAAATTATTTATGCGCCTAATCTTGAGTTCAATATTATGACAGAACTTAATTAATGCTCTTTATTTATCAGTTCTAATTTAAATTATTAAAGGAAAATCCAAGTTTCATATAAATGAGGAGGCATGTGTATGAAAAAATCATTTAAATTAACCGTGTTCTTGATCCCCATTGGTATTGCAGTTAACTTTATTGGTGGTCAAATCGTTCTGCTGTTAAAACTTCCATTATATCTTGATTCAATCGGTACGATTGTAGTAGGTGCTCTTTGTGGGGGAATTCCAGGCGCGGTTGTTGGAGCGATTACCAATTTACTTATTTCCATAACCAATCCAACCACGCTGGCTTATATATGGTTAAATATTCTGTTCGGTTTACTTGCTGGCTATTTAGGGAAGAAAGGTATTTTTACAAGTTTATGGAAAACAATTATTACTTCCATTGGTTTTGCTATTATAGGCGGCGGATTAGGGTCAACCATTACCATCCTTATATTTGGGGGGCTTGGTGCCGGAGCAACAGGTGCAATTACCGGTATGTTAATGACAATGGGGTTTTCCGTTCAGGCAGGAGCATTTATTGCGGAGTTATTCGCTGATCTTTTAGACAAAATACCAACAATGATTATTGTATTTTTCATTCTAAAAAGTATACCAGTACGAACTTTAGTAAAGCTTCCACAAGGGAAATTATATATACCTAATAATGGTAAAGATCAAAGAATCCACAATATTTAACTAGTTAATAGGGCTGTCGATGGGACTAGGATAGAAGATTCTTACATATCTTCGCTATCATTGACTCCCTGTTTATTTTTTCCTGGCAGCAAAATTTTGAAAAATATCAAGAAAAGCTGATTTTTTAAAGGAAGGAGCGATATTTATGGACTATGAATTTATATACTCTTTTAAAAAGCCCCAACTCACAGGTAATTGGTTTTTAGATCTCAATCCTTTAACGAAATTAAATATTGTTATCGTCATTGCTATTATTTCAATCCTTTCATTGAGTTGGCAAGTAAGCGCTTCTATTATCGCTTTTTATTTTCTGTTAGCTGCTCTTGCCGGCTGCCTTAAGCGTTTTTCAAAAATGTATATAAAGTTAGGTTTGTTAATCGGTTCCCTGCTCTTTATTATGAGAGCTATGTTTATTCCCGGAGATCATCCATTATTTACGTTTTGGCTTTTTACGATCACTCAAGAAGGTATTGATAAGGGGATTTGGTTTTCAACCCTTGTTGTCTCCATTTGCGGAGCAATTGTCCTTTTCAGCACTATAACACGAGCGAAAGATTTCATGTATGCGCTGGAGAATTTAGGTGCACCACATTCTACCTCTTATATTATTCTCGCTTCTTTTCAATCGATTATTGATCTTGGGGACCGGGCAAAGTTAATTATGGACTCACAAAAAGCGAGAGGGATTGAAACAGAAGGCAATTTATTGCAACGGATCAAAGCATTCATCCCGGTTATGGGACCGCTTGTTTTAGGTGCAATTACAAGTACTGAAGAAAAAGCTATTGCCATGGAAGCAAGGGCCTTTTCTGCTCCCGAAAAAAATACTCATTTGAGCGAGCTTCGGAAGGTGCCTTTGTGGGAGAAGCTTTTTGTTTTACTGGTCAATATCTCCCTTATTTTATTTATCATTTGGAGGTTTATTTGATGAAGGGTATCGAGCTTAAAAATGTTTCATATCAATATCCTCTTAGTGAAGCTTTCGCTTTAAAAAATATTCATTATACATTTGAAAAAGGGAAGTTTTACGGCATTATTGGTCCAAATAGTGCTGGAAAAACAACACTTTGTAATCTTGTACGAGGACTAATCCCCCACTTCTATGAAGGTGAACTTAGCGGAGACGTTCTAATCGAAGGTAAAGATGTTCGCGAATGGGATGGAAGCCTATTATCTACAAAGATAGGATATATCTTTCAAAATCCTTTTACTCAAATAAGCGGTGTGAAAGATACCGTTTTAGAGGAAATCGCATTAGGTCTTGAAAATCTTGGAATTGATAAAGAAGAAATGATTGAAAGAGTTATTAATGTTGTAAAACTCTTAAAAATCGAGGATTTAATTAAAAAAAATCCAAATAATCTCTCAGGAGGACAGCGTCAAAGGGTCGCATTTGCATCCATCATCGCGATGGATAATGACATTCTCGTAATAGATGAGCCTACCTCGCAGCTTGACCCTGAGAGTACCGCTGATATATTTGAAATTATCAATATGTTGAAGTCGCAGGGAAAAACGATTTTATTAGTGGAACATAAGGTAGACCTGATTGCTGAGTATTCCGATGAGGTTTTGGTCATGGAAAATGGACATATTGCTTATAGCGGAACACCTTCAGACGTTTTTTCAAATATCGAATTAATTGACAGAGGAGTAGCCATTCCTCAAGCAGCACTATTGAGTCATGATCTGCAAAGGCAAAATAAGCCTTTTGATTTTATAACAATCACCAACGAACAGGCGAAACAACAAATCATGAAAAGGATGAGCTGTGTAAATGGGAGCTATTGAATTAAAGAACGTAACATTTGCCTATCCAAATGGATTTATCGCCAATGAAAATCTTACTCTATCTATCAATAGTGGAGAAAGAGTAGCCATTGTTGGGCAAAACGGTGCTGGAAAAACGACAGCGGTAAAACTGATGAATGGATTGAATAAGCCAACAAAAGGCAATGTTTTCATTAATGGAATGAATACGAAAGATAAAACAACAGCACAAATATCATCTTATGTCGGATATGTATTTCAAAATCCAGATGATCAAATTTTTAATAGTAATGTTAAGAAAGAAATTGAATACATGCTGCGCTATTTAAAGCTAGATGAAAAAGAGATTGAACGCCGTGTTGGCAGGGCTGTCGAACTTACTGGGATTCAAGACTTTTTGCATATGAATCCGTATGACGTGCCGTATTCAACAAGAAAATTTATATCGATTGCCGCCATCCTCGCAATTGAAACACCATATATTATTTTGGATGAACCAACTGCTGGCCAGGATATGTCTGGAATTAAAGCGCTGACAACCCTTATGAATGTACTGCAGGATGAGGGGAAGTCCGTCATCACCATCACGCATGATATGGAATTTGTTTCTGACAATTTTTCAAGAGTGGTTGCTATGGCGAATAAACAAATTATTGCGGATGGAACTGCAAGAAAAATATTTTGGAATCATGATGTAGTAAAACAAGCCAAGATAAAAAAGCCTCAAATTGGAGAACTGGCTAGTGATCTAGGATTAAGCGAAGATATTATTTTAAGAAAAGAGCTTGTCGACCTTTTAATAAATAAATATTGAATAACAATCAAAAATTTCCGAGGTGAAAGAATTGTTAAATGAAAAAAGAAAATTTTTAAATTTATTCAATACGGCTAAACCCGTATTAGCCATGATTCATCTTAAAGGTGAAAGTAAAGAAGAAAAACTAAAAATTGCTAAAAATGAAATTGACCAATTAATCGAAAATGGAATTGATGCGGTGATCATCGAAAACTATTTCGGTTCCCCAGAAGATGTGGAAGAAGTCTTAAAATATATTTATAAAGAACGGAAAAATATCATTTATGGAATAAACGTTCTCGATGACGACAAAAAAGCTTTTGAACTTGCAATGAAATATGAAGCAAAGTTCATTCAGCTTGATTCGGTGGCCGGGCACTTAACTATTGAAGAAGACGAAAAGTATCATGAGTTTATTGATCATATGCGTACACAAACGAATGCATTCGTTTGTGGAGGGGTAAGGTTTAAATATCAGCCCTATCTATCAGGAAGGTCATTAGAAGAAGATTTAAAAATCGGCATGAGCAGATGTGATGGGATTGTCGTTACTGGTACAGGTACTGGTATTGAAACTGATTTAGAAAAAATTAAAGAGTTTAGAACATTAATAGGAGATTTTCCATTAATCGTTGGAGCTGGATTAACAGCCGAAAATTGCGATACACAGCTTGCAATCGCGGATGCAGCTATTATTGGCAGCTACTTGAAAGATAGTTTTAAAGATGACGGTGACGTAAGTGTTAAACATGTTAAACACTTTATGGATACATTACAAAAAGTACGCAATCAAACAGAGTGCAAAACTATTTAATTTTGAAAAACAAAGGTGCAAAGTCCGAGGTGAATTTAGATGAAAATAAAGGCGGTACCTGTTTCAACAATAGATTTTTCAAAGTATGGGGTATATTATGACATGAACGGTGGTTCGGCAAATGTTTGGACCTCACAAGGGGATGGCTGGAAGGATGCTAGAACCAATAGGTCGATTATAAATGCTTCTGGAAGTCTAGGAATCACCCAGGGATCGGCTCTGCCTTGTAAAGTTTCCAAAATGGAACGACATTTACACACTGAGGAAGCTCTGTTTTGTTTAACTGATCCCATAGTTGTTGCAATAGCAAATGGCGGGGATCACAAACAGCCTCTGCCTTCGGAAATAGAGGCTGTTATTATCCAGCCCGGGGAAGTCATCGTACTAAATAAAGGAATTTGGCATGATGCTTGTCATGGTCTTCATAATCCTGTTCGCTACTATTGGCTTGCTGAAGAATATGAAGGTGAGCCAACAGAATGGGTCGATATTTGCGGCGGCCCCGTCGAACTGCATGTATAAATAAGGATTGAAGTCTTTCATGGAGGTTTTATTATGGAAAAAGATTATTCCTTTTTCGTTGGAGATGTTGCTCTTGATGAATATTATCGAGCACCATACTGGCCCAATATAAAAGAAAAGGTGCTTGTCGAGACATTAGAGCCACAAATGGGTGGAAGTATTGCCAATGCCGCTTGTGTCTATAGCGGATTTAATGAATCCGTATATTTTCTCTCGCTTCTCAATAGCGGAAATATCACACATTTACTTTGTGAGGATCTAAGGAACCGAGGAATTGACACCCGATACATATTGCATGACGATAGTCTGCCTGATTCAAAATGTATTATTATCCTTGCCGAAGAAGAACACACTTTATTTATCCCAACTTTAGGGATAAAGCATATTGAAATTACCCCTAAAATCATAGATGCCATGTGCAAGGCCAAATATGTATACACAACAATCGTGGAAATAAAACCATTAACATGCGGTGATATGAATGCGATCGATATCATAAAAAAGATTCGTGAATCGGGCACCAAAATGGTTTACGACCTTGATGTCGGTCTCATTGAAGAGGGAGATGAAAAGTTCTTCAAGGAAATGGATATCGTCTTTTTCAATGAGGTTGGATTTGATGTGTACCGAAAAGGTGCCACATATGAGGAAGCCGTAGAGCAATTGTTTAGTTATGGCACTGAAGTTGTAGTCATAACATTAGCGGAAGAAGGTTGTCTCGTTTATACGAAAGAGCAACAAATTCGTATACCAGGAATTTCTGTTGATGTTATCGATGTTACAGGTGCAGGTGATACATTTTGCAGCTCCTTTATTCATGCGATGAATAAAAGTAATGATTTGCGATTGGCAGCTAGTTTCGCAAATGCTGCTGCTGCACGTGCTGTTACCATCATGGGAGCCCGAGGTGGAGTCGCCACAAGTCAAAAAGTACTGGATTTCATGAAAGAAAAAGGGTTAGATACTGAGGAATTCAAATGCTTTTTATAAAAAATACTTACCTTGTCTGACTGACACATAAGTAAAAGACGACTCGACACGATATGTGTGCGGATCGTCTTTTTTGTTATCGTTACTTTAATCAATTCCATTTGTATTTTTGACATTATTTTCAACTAAGGGCTCTAGTGCAAAAAATACTCGATAGAAACATAGAGTGTCAATTTCCTTAAATTGCTAGCTTATGAGGCTAATTCAAACAATTTATGAATGAATTCTTTTTGATTTTGGACAGACTTATCCCTTTGGAGAGTCTGTCCTTTTTTGATCATGTGCATAGCCTCTATCCCCGCAATAATTCGTTTAGCAGTCCGTAAAGACTCTAATCCAAGCATCGGGCGAATTCGTTTTTTTAATGAAGCGATGATCCTGCTCTACGATATTGTTGAGATATTTCACTACTTAAAAGACCTTCTATCCCAACGAGATTCGATTCTCCGACTACAGATCGATCTTGATCTTTTGAATCAAATTCCTTTGATCAAACTTACATTAAATGAAAGATATGTAAGCACTTACTTAAATAAAAAGGGCTTGAATAGATCTTTTGTTTTATGCGGGTGTAGAACTAATAGTATATAAAATTCACTCCTTATGTTTAATTTTCAGAAAAATAAGAACATGTGATGATAAGGATAGAATCGNAGCTTATCATACATTACAATCACCAGTTTTAGCATATTATTTTTCCGAAAAATCTCATCAATTTTTTAAAGCTTTAAACAACTATCTAAGAGTAATTGATGCAGAAATGCTTATGATTATTCAAGTTAAAGATAATGATAATGATGAAATTATAAACAGGTTTAAGAATTTAATTAAAAGTTGTGATTTATGTCATGCCCCTGAACGAAAAGCAAAAGTATTACATCACTTAGCTTTTGAATACTATCGAAGAAAAAATTATGATCAAGCAATTTTATATTTTAAAGAATCAATGTCTCTTAAAATTCAAGAATCTCCTGCCTACTTACTTTCTTTAGAAGGTTTTATTCGTTCTTCGTTTGATGGTGAGCTTATTGCCAGTGATAATTTAATAAGACTTGCTGAGGATGGATTGATTATTGCTATTAGGATCAATCAATTATTATATATTCATCTATTTAAATTAATCCTTTATTTATTGAGATCTAAAGAAAAAGAATATCATCAATACTTGGCTAATAAAGCTTTACCAACTTTTGTTAAATTTGGGGTTGCTTTTTTGATTCAACGCTCTAAAAAAGAACTATTTAATTATTATTCTAGGATGAACTTTCAAGAAAAGGCATTAGAAATGGCCAAATTATTATTCGACACTTAAAGTTATAGTAAATTAACTATATAGATTTAGGAGCGGTTGGACCAACGATTGGAGTTAAGGCTTCTGGCGGTGTTCGTGACATTGAGAATATACAAGCAATGGTAGATGGAGGTGCAACAAGAATAGGTACTAGTTCAGCTATTAAGATTTTGTTGAATAGTAACAAAGTAGGCAAGTTGCTATACTAGAATGATATTATCTTAAAGTATCATTTTTTAGGAGGGGGCTTGGCCCAATTTAGGGCAGGAAATTATGAGACTCTTATCTGATGAATTATTGATTGAAGCTTATTTCAAAGCAAAAGAGCTATTGCTGAGTAATGACTTTATTCGTTTAATTGAACTAGAAATAAATAGAAGATCTTTATTACAAGCAATTAATGCTTCCTCCTAGAAGAGCTAAAATCATGATCTCAACCCAAAAAGGTAGACGCGCATATTGTGCCGCTTCCTCGGCATGAGTTCGGTATTGAACCGGACTCATGCCTTTTTATGTTGTACTCTGAACTTTCATTAACTTTTAATACTTTGTTAAGAAAATCTTTATTTGGAGTTAAGCGATAACGGATATCATGAAAGTACGTCGACGATATACAATCTTACAATGATACAGGAGGGAAATTGTAAATTTTGAATTGGAATCGTTCTTAGAAGATGATGACCAATTTCCTCATCTGGAATTTGCATATGAAAACTTTTTTCTATCTCTTTAACAATTTTTAAGGTTTGGTACAAAAAATACTCGATAGTGTCAATTTCCTTAAGTTGCTAGCTTATGAAGCTAATCCAAACAATTTATGAATGAATTCTTTTTGATTTTGGACAGATTTCTCCCTTTGGAGAGTCTGTCCTTTTTTGATCATGTGCATAGCCTCTATCCCCGCAATAATTCGTTTAGCAGTCCGTAAGGACTTTAAACCAAGCATCGGGCGAATTCGTTTTTTAATGAAGCGATGATCCTGCTCTACGATATTGTTGAGATATTTCACTACTTAAAAGACCTTCTATCCCAACGAGATTCGATTCTCCGACTACAGATCGATCTTGATCTTTTGAAAAAGGTTTATTAAGAAAAAACAACTTTTGCAATTATTTAACAAAAGTTGCTGCTGCAATAAAGTTAGAAATTGATTTTGGTGAAATTGGTTTTAAACGGTCTTCGGCTCAATACATGAGATTTGGTAAAGATTTATTATGGTTGCCGTACCCCAAGGAGCGTCAGCCAACTAGCAGGAGCAGTAATTGAGTAAGTACCTATGCGTGTTGGTAATCAGTGGCTGAAATTTCATCCGTATTAAATAANATTTTGGACAGACTTATCCCTTTGGAGAGTCTGTCCTTTTTTGATCATGTGCATAGCCTCTATCCCCGCAATAATTCGTTTAGCAGTCCGTAAAGACTCTAATCCAAGCATCGGGCGAATTCGTTTTTTTAATGAAGCGATGATCCTGCTCTACGATATTGTTGAGATATTTCACTACTTAAAAGACCTTCTATCCCAACGAGATTCGATTCTCCGACTACAGATCGATCTTGATCTTTTGAATCAAATTCCTTTGATCAAACTTACATTAAATGAAAGATATGTAAGCACTTACTTAAATAAAAAGGGCTTGAATAGATCTTTTGTTTTATGCGGGTGTAGAACTAATAGTATATAAAATTCACTCCTTATGTTTAATTTTCAGAAAAATAAGAACATGTGATGATAAGGATAGAATCGCAATTTACTAGTTTTATTTGTGAATCGTTAAAATTATCGATTAGGAGAGGATGTAAAGAGAAAGATTTAAACATAACAAGAGAGTATAAAAACGCCATCAACGGAGTAGCGATGAGGCTGCCTCACGTGGCAGTGCAAGATTTGCTGCAATCTGGAGTAGTTAAACGTATTTTTAAAGATTACGGGGTAAAAGTGGAACCATGGGTAAAAACAAAGGAAGCCATTGAGCCGAAAATGGCAGACAGCGTTCCGCAAATAGGCGTGGACAAGATGCATGCCGAGAATATTACCGGTAAAGGGATTAAAGTCGGGGTTCTTGATACTGGCGTTGACTACAATCACAGAATCTCTAATTGGCCTAGGAGCTGTTTTCTTTCTACGCATACATTAAAAAGATAGTAGTAATACTTAATATGTCATCTGAGTTCCATTAACTAAATGCAAAGGGGAAGTGGTTATGTATGAGGGGAAAATCATCAAGTTTTATCGTGAAAAAAACAAACTAACTCAAGAACAATTAGGAAGGGATATATGTTCCATNTCTACTTTATCCTATAAATACACCTTATTCAAGTAAAATTCAGAAATTTCAGAGAGGCAAACTTTTTGATAAACTGTAAGACAGAATATTTTCTGACTTTGTTTTTCTAAATTGATTTTAATAAAAAGAAAGAGGGGGTTAAGTGATGAAAGGAATTAGGAGATAAATTCTTCAAGCTACAACCGTGCTTGTTTTAGCCGACAGTAGTCTCTTGAGTTCTTCCGCGATTTCTCAAAGGCCAACGTATGCTTTATCAAGTGAGAGTGTGGCAGAGAATATTATTCGCTCTTTATCAGATGAACAAAGGGCTGCATTGCAAAAATTAGATACCACAGAATTAATGATAACGCTGCCTCGCATGGCAGTACAAGATTTGCTGCAATCTGGAGTAGTTAAACGTATTATTAAAGATTACGAGGTAAAAGTGGAACCATCGGTAAAAACAAAGGAAGCCATTGAGCCGAAAATGGCAGAGAGCGTTCCGCAAATAGGCGTGGACAAGATGCATGCCGAGAATATTACCGGTAAAGGGATTAAAGTCGGTGTTCTTGATACTGGCGTTGACTGCAATCATNCCCAAAAAGGTAGACGCGCATATTGTGCCGCTTCCTCGGCATGAGTTCGGTATTGAACCGGACTCATGCCTTTTTATGTTGTACTCTGAACTTTCATTAACTTTTAATACTTTGTTAAGAAAATCTTTATTTGGAGTTAAGCGATAACGGATATCATGAAAGTACGTCGACGATATACAATCTTACAATGATACAGGAGGGAAATTGTAAATTTTGAATTGGAATCGTTCTTAGAAGATGATGACCAATTTCCTCATCTGGAATTTGCATATGAAAACTTTTTTCTATCTCTTTAACAATTTTTAAGGTTTGGTACAAAAAATACTCGATAGTGTCAATTTCCTTAAGTTGCTAGCTTATGAAGCTAATCCAAACAATTTATGAATGAATTCTTTTTGATTTTGGACAGATTTCNATATTCATCTATTTAAATTAATCCTTTATTTATTGAGATCTAAAGAAAAAGAATATCATCAATACTTGGCTAATAAAGCTTTACCAACTTTTGTTAAATTTGGGGTTGCTTTTTTGATTCAACGCTCTAAAAAAGAACTATTTAATTATTATTCTAGGATGAACTTTCAAGAAAAGGCATTAGAAATGGCCAAATTATTATTCGACACTTAAAGTTATAGTAAATTAACTATATAGATTTAGGAGCGGATGGACCAACGATTGGAGTTAAGGCTTCTGGCGGCNAGAAAAAACAACTTTTGCAATTATTTAACAAAAGTTGCTGCTGCAATAAAGTTAGAAATTGATTTTGGTGAAATTGGTTTTAAACGGTCTTCGGCTCAATACATGAGATTTGGTAAAGATTTATTATGGTTGCCGTACCCCAAGGAGCGTCAGCCAACTAGCAGGAGCAGTAATTGAGTAAGTACCTATGCGTGTTGGTAATCAGTGGCTGAAATTTCATCCGTATTAAATAAGTCATTAATAGTTATAAGTTCGAGGAAGCGTTTTTTTGATTTTTTAATCTTTATAATATATGGCTGGACATTTAATACTTGTAGATAAAATATCGCCTTGTAGTAGTTTTTAGCTATCTCTTTCTCTGGAAATTCATCTAGTAATTTTTCTTGTGATTCTGCTAATCTCTCATATAAATACCCGATTATTTCCATATTATACTCTTCTTTGCATATTTTTATCCCTGCTTTACTAATTTTTATGGATTCATGGTATCTTCCTAAAATATATAGGCATTTTGAGTAGTTATTAATTACTTTTGCTTTAAAAATGGGGAATTTTTCTGATTTTACATCCGTATCAAGTATTTGTTTGTAAAAAATGATGGCATCATTGTAACAGCAACTTTCTGCGTAAATAGTCGCAATACTGTTAATGATTTTTAAATCCAAAAAATCATCGAGAATAAAGGATTGATCATCGTTTATTAATTGCAGCAAAATTTCAATGATCTCTGTGTAATTTAATATACCTAATTTAAATTTTGCTACAGTATTTTGCCATACTAGAAAAGTAAAGAAATAGTAATTATCTTTTTTAATTCTATAATTAAGTTCGCTATTGGTTAAATCGTAAATATCTTTATACTTAAACAATCTATTTAAGGACATTAAATATTTTATAGTTTCATCGAAATAGTCTGTTCGATCATTAGATAGTGATAAAAAATGTTGAATGGTAACTCTTAATCTTAATGAGATTTTATGTAAGACATCTATTCGTGGATAAACCTCACCCGCTTCAATACGACTAATTTCCGATTGATGGCAAATCCCTTTTGCAAGCTCTTTTTGTGAAATGCCAAGTTTTTTTCTTAGCCATTTTATTTCATTACCTAATTTTTTGTTCAAGCCCCCATACTCCCTTAAATATGCAAAAATGCATGTTTTTTTTAGTATTTATGAGTTTTTTCTACTTTATCCTATAAATACACCTTATTCAAGTAAAATTCAGAAATTTCAGAGAGGCAAACTTTTTGATAAACTGTAAGACAGAATATTTTCTGACTTTGTTTTTCTAAATTGATTTTAATAAAAAGAAAGAGGGGGTTAAGTGATGAAAGGAATTAGGAGATAAATTCTTCAAGCTACAACCGTGCTTGTTTTAGCCG
>NZ_LGUF01000007.1:512956-1375842 GCF_001274725.1 Sporosarcina globispora | reverse complement strand
AGCTTATCATACATTACAATCACCAGTTTTAGCATATTATTTTTCCGAAAAATCTCATCAATTTTTTAAAGCTTTAAACAACTATCTAAGAGTAATTGATGCAGAAATGCTTATGATTATTCAAGTTAAAGATAATGATAATGATGAAATTATAAACAGGTTTAAGAATTTAATTAAAAGTTGTGATTTATGTCATGCCCCTGAACGAAAAGCAAAAGTATTACATCACTTAGCTTTTGAATACTATCGAAGAAAAAATTATGATCAAGCAATTTTATATTTTAAAGAATCAATGTCTCTTAAAATTCAAGAATCTCCTGCCTACTTACTTTCTTTAGAAGGTTTTATTCGTTCTTCGTTTGATGGTGAGCTTATTGCCAGTGATAATTTAATAAGACTTGCTGAGGATGGATTGATTATTGCTATTAGGATCAATCAATTATTATATATTCATCTATTTAAATTAATCCTTTATTTATTGAGATCTAAAGAAAAAGAATATCATCAATACTTGGCTAATAAAGCTTTACCAACTTTTGTTAAATTCGGGGTTGCTTTTTTGATTCAACGCTCTAAAAAAGAACTATTTAATTATTATTCTAGGATGAACTTTCAAGAAAAGGCATTAGAAATGGCCAAATTATTATTCGACACTTAAAGTTATAGTAAATTAACTATATAGATTTAGGAGCGGATGGACCAACGATTGGAGTTAAGGCTTCTGGCGGCGTTCGTGACATTGAGAATATACAAGCAATGGTAGATGGAGGTGCAACAAGAATAGGTACTAGTTCAGCTATTAAGATTTTGTTGAATAGTAACAAAGTAGGCAAGTTGCTATACTAGAATGATATTATCTTAAAGTATCATTTTTTAGGAGGGGGCTTGGCCCAATTTAGGGCAGGAAATTATGAGACTCTTATCTGATGAATTATTGATTGAAGCTTATTTCAAAGCAAAAGAGCTATTGCTGAGTAATGACTTTATTCGTTTAATTGAACTAGAAATAAATAGAAGATCTTTATTACAAGCAATTAATGCTTCCTCCTAGAAGAGCTAAAATCATGATCTCAACCCAAAAAGGTAGACGCGCATATTGTGCCGCTTCCTCGGCATGAGTTCGGTATTGAACCGGACTCATGCCTTTTTATGTTGTACTCTGAACTTTAATTAGCTTCTAATACTTTGTTAAGAAAATCTTTATTTGGAGTTAAGCGATAACGGATATCATGAAAGTACGTCGACGATATACTGATGGATTTGCTTTTCACCAAAAACAAGGGCATCAAGCTGTACATGCGAGAACCATTTTATAAAAAGCATATATGAAAAGGAATTTGGATGATTTTGTCGATTTTATTTATCTATGAAAACAACACTTTCCCCCAATTTTTAGGGATTTGGTTAGCTTATTTTTTTCCAACCTCTTTTATTAATTCTAGTATCAAATTACTATTTAACTGCAAGAATTTAATCTAATTAATATATATTGAATATTCTAAAAATAATATTTCATTCCTTGTTAATATCCATATTACCCCAATTATACAGGAATATATTCCTACGCATTCTTAATAGCCTTATTTTTTGTTTGATTTTACTATTTAATAATAAAATGTCTATTTTTGTAATTATTTGTATTATTATCAAAAAAATTGACGAAAAAAAAAGCCTATTTTCCCCCAATACACAAGTTTTATTATTTCAATTATTATTTATTTGTATCTAAGATTTGGGCAAAATCCCACTTCTTGGATATTTATTAATTACTTTTTTAAGGATTAATTAATCAAGTAAAATGCTCAACCAAGGGGGGACTATCAAGTTGATAAAAAAATTATAGGGGTTTCATGGGATGAAAAAAAGATCTAAGAAAACAATTGCTTTACGCAGAGAAGCCTTTATGGAAATGCATCCACTGAGCATATGGGAATTATTGAGGAGAATTCTAAAAAACTATAGGTTTACATAAGCTCCAGATGAAAAGGAATACGTGGATGGTTGAAGCAGGTAAATGGATCTCCAAGACAGGGGCAGCCAAATGGAATTTATACCATAACACTTTGGTGTTGATGAGTTCGGATTTAAAGTTACGACAGCACGAACAACAATTAATGTAGTTAATAATCAATAAAAATTCGAGTTTAGCGTTCCAAATATTAACGCCAGTCATAATGCCATCAAATTTCAGGGGGAATCAAATTGATAAAAAGGAAAAGACATGGCTATGGCCACGTCGCATTTAGTTTTTTTTTATGTGCATTATTGTTGCTCTCTACTTTTTCACCTCAATTCGCTTGGGCTAATTCCAACTCCAAAGCAAGTATTACTCTTCATGAAGGTTCAGAGGCAGCATCTAAAAATGCGAAAACACATGAAAGTTCAGAGGCAGCATCTAAAAATGTGGATACAAAGGTAGATAAAGAACTGAAGGAACAGTTTAATAAGGATAAAACCGTTACATTTTTATTAAAATTAAAAGATCAAGTGGATACAAACAAAGTTGCCATTGAAACAGCTAAAAAAGCTAAAGCTCAAAAACAAACTGCTGCCAAAACCGAATTAATGAAACGGTCGGCTGTCGTCTCCACTCTTCGAGCTAAGGCCAATGAAACTCAATACTCAATCAAAACCTATTTGAATCAAGAGAAAAAGAAAGGAAATGTCAAAGAGTTTCAATCCTTCTATATCGTCAACGGCATGGCGGTAACAGGAACTAAACAAGTGATGGATAAACTTGCAACCTTTCCTGAAGTCGAAAAAATTCTGCCTAACGAAACGGTACAGATGATCCCGAATGAAAGCAGTAATAAATCCACTCAGCCAACAGCTGATGCTAAAGAAAAAACTCAAACTGACACCCAAGCGGACACTCAGGAAGACACTCAAACAGACACCACTTCAGTCCCATGGAATCTTGCAAAAATTGCCGCACCACAAGTCTGGAAGATGGGCTTTGATGGTACGGGAACTGTAGTCGCTATTATCGATACAGGAGTCGAGTGGGATCACCCTGCTTTAAAAGAAAAGTATCGGGGTTACAACCCAGCCAATCCAGATCAGCCTGACCATACCTTCAGCTGGTTTGATGCTGTTTATGGGAAGCCGACTCCATATGATGACTCTAAACAAGGTACCCGCGCCACAGGAACCATGGTAGGCTCTGAACCTAATGGTTCAAATCAAATTGGGGTTGCTCCAGGTGCAAAATGGATCGCTGTGAAAGCCACTAAAGGCTATGGTGGCAGCGGAACCCAAGTCGATCTACTAGAAGCCGGAGAATGGATTCTAGCTCCAAAAGATGCTGAGGGCAACCCACATCCAGAAAAAGCACCTGATGTAGTGAACAACTCATGGGGTTCAGTTCAAGAAGGAGTCGATGAATGGTTCCGTCCAATGGTGCAAAACTGGCGTGCAGCTGAGATTTTCCCTGTGTTCGCTGCTGGAAATTCAAGCTATAAAGAAGGGTTAATCTGGACCCCAGCCAACTATCCGGAATCGTTTGCTGTTGGGTATACAGATAGTAATGATCTGCGCGGGTTTCACTCAGGACGCGGTCCTTCGGCATTTGGAGTAATAAAGCCAGACATTTCCGCTCCAGGTGAGAACATTCGCTCTTCCGACCTACGTGGCAGCTATTCGACTTTATTTGGTACTATGTGGGGTGCACCACACATTTCTGGAGTCGTTGCCTTGATGAGGCAGGCGAATCCATCTCTTACTGTTGATGAAATTGAAAAAATTTTAAAAGATTCAGCAACACCATTAATTGATTCCACCTATCCAACTTCACCAAACAATGGGTATGGTCATGGACTAGTAAACGCCTATATGGCTGTATCATCCATAACCAGCGGACTTGGCCGCGTTCAGGGACAAGTGGGTCATGAAGGTCAGGATACTGAGAATCCAACTTATCAGCATACCGCTCCAACTGAAAACTTTGCAAATATGACATTACCTCTTACTGTTCAAGTACAAGACAATGTCAGTGTTAGAAGAGTAGAGCTACAATACCGTGCAAGCGAAACTGCCGAATGGCAAACAGCAGCAGCAACTCGTACCGCAGGTAACTATAAGAGCGGAACGTATCAAGCCGTGATTCCGGCCGATGCCATACAGGTTCCAACCCTTACCTATCGTTGGCACATCACGGACTATGGACAAAACGCGGTTACTTCTGACGATTACAAAGTACCAGTCAAAGCGGGTATTAGCACTGGATATTATCAAGATTTTGAATCTATACCGAACGGCTGGACTTCTTATGGTACGAAAAACACTTGGCAATGGGGAGTACCTGCCTACAACAATGGACCAGCAACGGCCGCTTCCGGTGAAAAAGTGTACGGAACCAAGTTAAGTGGGCAATATGACGCTAAAGCCAATATGAGCTTGATGATGCCTCCAATCATCGTGCCTGAAGGTAATACTTATCTGCAGTTTAAAGACTGGTATCAAATTGAAAGCGGTTACGATAATGGTTATGTGCTTGTGTCAACAGACAAACAAAACTGGCAGCAGTTGTCCAGCATCACAGGTAACTCTCTTGAATGGACTCAACGCCAAATCGATCTAACCGCATATGCTGGTCAAGAAATCTATATCGCCTTTAACCTCACCTCAGACGAAATTGGCCAAAGAGCAGGCTGGTATATCGATGATGTCGCCTTAAGCAATACAGCACTTACTACAGCCAATGTAGAACTAGAAGATGCAAGACAACTGGAAAACTCGGATACCATCAAAACAATAAAAACACAAAACGTGATGGCACCTACCGCCGCGATCACACCGGCAGCAGTCCAACCCATGACCCTGCCGCTTGAGGCTACAGTGAGCGTGCTCGAATCAGGACGTTCTGCTATCACCAACCCAGTTGATGGCAGCTTTACCATGAGACATCCTGCTGGTGAGTTCACCTTACGTGCAGAGTCATATGGATATGTCTCTTCCGATCAACGAGTGAAGATTCCTAAAGATGGTACGTTAGATGCCAACTTTACCTTAAAACCGGCATCGAAAGGAACGGTTAACGGAACGGTCACAAATAAGCAAACAGGTCAGCCGCTAGCTAACGCAACACTCTCTCTGATCGAAGATGCGGTCATTCAACCTGTACAAACAGATGAAAACGGACATTTCACTATCACTGCCTATGAAGGAACCTATACATTACATGTGTCCGCGCCTTTCTTTTTCACCCAAGATATCACCATCTCCATCCCAGCAAACGGGCAGAGTGAACAAAATGTTGGGTTACCACCATTTGTAGGCTATTCAAGTGTGATAGGCTATGATGATGGGACAGCGGAAAATGCTAAATCTTGGAATGCTCCTGGAAATGCTTGGGCTGTAAAAATTTCTCTACCTGAGGGCAAAAAAAGCGCCTTAGTCACTGCAGGTCTCGTCCGCTTCTGGGATAAAGGATGGCCGTCTCCAGGTGGAACAGACTTTAAGCTTGCCATCTATGATAATAGTGGAAATCTAGGTGCTCCTGGCAAACGAATAGCGGGTCCATTTGATTCGACTGCACTAACGAATGGGCAATGGTCGGCTGTCGATTTGTCAAATGAAAGCATCTTTGTAAACGACGACTTCTATTTTGTCTATCTTCAAGAAGGCCTCTACCCGCATGCTCCAGGTCTTGCTATTGATACAAACAGTAAAAGCGCGGGTCGGAGCTGGGAAATGTTAGGTGGAGTTTGGATACCGTTCGCTCAAACTCAGGGAAATATTATGATTCGGGCACAGGTACAATATGAAGCGATGACTCCAGTGATTACAACACCAAAAGATGCAGCCATCACCAATCAATCTACTTTCACAGTAGAAGGGCAAGCTTCACCTGCTACCCAAGTTCATCTTTTCAATAAAGGGAAAGAAGAGGCTACCACAACAGCTAGAGAGGATGGCACCTTCTCTGTAGATGTGCCCCTTCAAAAAGGTGAAAACGTGCTGACAGCTATCTCTTCATCTAATCAAGGTAGTACGGATCCGTCCGAGCCAGTGAAGATCACCCTTGACCAGGCAAAACCAGAACTAACCATCACCAAACCTGCTGATGGTTTCAAAACAAATCAGAAGGCAGTTACGATTGAAGGAAAAGCGACCGACCTACATCTATCCGAAGTCACTATAAATGGTCAAAAAGTGAATGTCACAGAAGATGGCTCTTACTCCCTACGCCTGCTACTCAAAAATGGAAAAAATGAATTTACGGTCATTGCAAAGGACCGTGCTGGAAACGAAACCAGCAAAAGAGTCACTATTTACGCCAAGTTTACTCCACCTGCAATCACAAATTTAAAACCAGCTCAAGATGTGGTGATACAAACGGGTGGTAAGTTGACCGTCGAACTAGACAGTGAGCCAGGAATTAGCGGCTCTTTCATTGTTCGCTTACCTTCAACCTATGCAGCCGCAGCCACAACATCAAAAACAACAACAGCAACCGCCACTTCTGTTGAAATACCATTAACAGAGCAAGGAAACGGTCACTATGTTGGTACCTGGACGGCTCCAAAAGACAAGATTAAAGGTGCTGTAATCGAAGTGGTTATGAGAGACGATTACGGAAATGAATCTCGTCAAACAGCTGCTGGTAAAGTGTATGTCAACGTAAAACCTAGGTAAATCATAGATTGATAGATTCAATTTATAAAAGATTTATAAAAATAAAGAAAGTTGGTGGCCATCTACAACAGTTGGTGGCCATCTACAAACAATTAAAAATACTGCTCCCTTACGCAAGTCTTAATGCAAGCAGATTTAAGGAGGATTCAAATTGATAAAAAGGAAAAAACAAGGCCACATCACATTTAGTTTTATTTTATGTGCATTATTGTTGATCTCTACTTTTTCACCAAATTTCGCTTTGGCTGAACCCAACTCCAAAGAAAGTATTTCTCTTCAGGAAAGTTCTGATGGAGAATCTAAGAGTGCGGAATCAAAGATAGACAAAAAACTGAACGATCAGTTTAATAAGAATAAAACCGTTTCATTTTTATTAGAATTTAAAGATCAAGTGGATACAAACAAAGTTGCAATCGAAACAGCTAAAAAAGCTAAAGCTCAAAAACAAACAGCAGCCAAAACCGAATTGATGAAACGCTCAGCTATCGTCTCCACTCTCCGAGCTAAAGCCAATGAAACTCAATACTCGGTCAAAACTTATCTAGAACAAGAAAAAAAGAAAGGAAATGTTAAAGAGTTTGAATCTTTCTATATCGTAAACGGCATGGCGGTAACAGGAACCAAACAAGTGATGGAAAAACTTGCTACCTTCCCTGAAGTCGAAGAAATTCTACCTAACGAAAAGGTACAGTTGATCCCATCTGAAAGCAGTAACAAATCCACTCAATCAATAGTTAATCCTCTCGATTCAACCGAATGGAATATGGCAAAAATCGAGGCACCACCAGTTTGGAACATGGGCATTGATGGTACAGGAATTGTAGTTGCTAGTATTGATTCAGGAGTCCAGTGGAATCACCCAGCTTTAAAAACAAAGTATCGGGGTTACGACCCAGCCAATCCAGATCAACCTGATAACACTTACAACTGGTTTGACGCTATTAATGGGAAAGCTGCACCTTATGATGATCATGGTCACGGAACTCACACCGTAGGTACGATGGTGGGTTCTGAGCCAAATGGCACGAACCAAATCGGTGTCGCTCCAGGTGCAAAATGGATTGCTGTAAAAGCCTTTACAGCGCAGGGTGCAACCACTGATGATCTACTGGCAGCTGGAGAATGGGTTCTAGCTCCAAAGGATGCCCAGGGCAATCCGCATCCAGAAAAAGCACCAGACGTAGTGAACAACTCTTGGGGTTCCGGCCCTTTTATCGATGATTTTTACCGACAAATGGTGAAAAACTGGCGTGCAGCTGAAATTTTCCCTGCATTCTCTGCTGGAAATTCCGGTCCTGCTGATGGAAGCGTCGGCTTGCCAGGCAATTATCCGGAATCGTTTGCTACTGGCGCAACAGATATGAAAAATCAGGTTGCTGATTTCTCCTCACGTGGTCCTTCGGCATATGGAGTAATGAAGCCAGATATCTCTGCTCCAGGTGTGGGCATTCGCTCTTCTATACCAGGCAGCAACTATGGATTAATGAGCGGAACTTCGATGGCTTCACCAGCCCTTGCTGGAGTCGTTGCTTTGATTAAGCAGGCGAATAAATCTCTTTCCGTTGATGCTATTGAACAAATATTAACTGAAACCGCAATTCCATTAACTGACTCTAGATATCCAACTTCGCCAAACAATGGTTATGGTCATGGTCTAGTTAACGCCTATAACGCTGTCTCCTCCATTTTAACCGGAATAGGCGGAGTTCAAGGACAAGTGGTTCATGAAGGTCAAGATACTGAAAATCCAACTTATGAGCATACCGCTCCAAAAGAAACCTATACGAATATGGTATTACCTCTAACTGTTCAAGCACAAGACAATGTCAGCGTAAAAAGTGTAGAGCTACAATACCGTGCAAGCGAAACTGCCGATTGGCAAACAGTAATGGCAAGTCGTACCACAGGTAACTATAAAGGCGGAACGTACCAAGCTGTAATTCCGGCTGAAGCAGTACAGAACTCAACCCTCACCTATCGTTGGCGCATTACAGATTATGGTGCACACGAGGTTACATCTGATAATTACAACGTACCTGTCAAAGCTGGAATCAGCACCGGATATTTTCAAGATTTTGAATCTGCACCGAATGGCTGGATTTCTTATGGTACCCAAAACTCTTGGGAATGGGGAGTACCTACCGCTGGGCCATTAAAGGCCGCTTCTGGTGAAAAAGTGTACGGAACCAAGTTAAATGGTAATGTTGATTTCAATGCCAATATGAACTTGATGATGCCTCCAATCATCTTGCCTGAAGGTAACAGCTATCTTCAGTTTAAAGACTGGTATCAACTTGAAGACAATGCAAGCAAAGACTTTGGTAATGTGTTTGTGTCGACAGACAAACAAAACTGGCAGCAGCTGTCCAGCTTTACTGGTAACTCTTCGACATGGACCCAACACCAAATCGATCTATCCGCATATGCTGGTAAACTAATTTATATCACCTTTAACGTCACCACAGACGATAAATTCAGGACAACAGGGTGGTATATCGATGATGTTGCTTTAAGTAATACAGCACTTACCACAGCAAATATAGATCTAGAAGATGTGCAATTGGAAAGCTCGGAAGCAATCAAACCAACAAAAATCCAAGACGTGATGGCACCAACCGCCACGGTAACACCAACAGCAGACACACCTATGTCCCTGCCACTTGGAGCTACAGTGAGCGTGCTTGAATCAGGACGTTCTGTTGCCACCAACCCAGCTGATGGCAGCTATGTTATGTCGACTCATCCTGCTGGTGAGTTCACCTTACGTGCGGAGTCACATGGATACTACTCTTCAGATCAACGAGTGAAGATTGCTCCCAATGGGGAAGCAGAAGCCAATTTTACCTTAAAACCGCTTCCGCAAGGAACGATTAACGGAACGATCACAAACAAGCAAACAGGTCAGCCGATAGCTAACGCAACACTCTCTCTGATCGAAGACGCGATTGTTCAACCTGTACAAACAGATGAAAACGGACGCTTCTCTATCACTGCCTATGAAGGGGACTATACCTTGCATGTGTCCGCGCCTTTCTATCTGAACCAAGATATCAGGATTACTGTCCCTGCAAACGGAAATATCGAACAAAATGTCTCGTTACAACCATTTGTCGGCTATCCTAGTGAGATAGGCTATGATGATGGGACAGCAGAAGCCCATCGCACATTTGATGCTGTTAATAGTGGTTATGCTGTAAAAATGTTTCTACCTGAAGGCAAAACTAGCGCTTTAGTCACTGCTGGTCTCTTCCGTTTCGCGGATTCATCTACCTCAGGTATAAAACCAGGCGGAACAGACTTTCAGGTTGCCATTTATGATAATAGCGGACCTGGAGTGAATGGTTCTCCTGGTAAAATAGTGGCGGGTCCATTTGATGCAACTGCTGTGCAAAATGGGGAATGGACGGTTGTCGATCTGTCAGACAAAGGAATCGTGGTAAAAGACAGATTCTATATGGTCTATATCCAAAAAAACATCCGCCCGAATACACCAGCACTTTCATCTGATACAAGTAGTACACCTGCGAGACACAGTTGGATAATGTATGATGGAGCTTTTGGACCAGCCCCTTACGAGAACATTATGATTCGGGCACAGGTAAAATATGAATCGATGACTCCAGTAATTACAACGCCTAAGGATGCAGCCATTACCAATCAATCTACTATCACAGTAGAAGGGAAAGCTTCACCTACTAACCAAGTTCATCTTTTCAATAAAGGCGAAGAAGTGGCTGCCACAACAGCTAGAGAAGATGGCACTTTCTCTGTAGATGTTAACCTGCAAAATGGTGAAAACGTACTGACAGCTACCTCTTCATCTGATCGAGGTAGTACGAAACCGTCCGATCCAGTGAAGATCACCCTTGACCAAGAAAAACCAAAACTATACATCTTTAAACCTGCTGATGGCTACAAAACCAATCAACAAGCAGTTACGATTGAAGGAAAAGCGACCGACCTGCATTTATCCGAAGTCACTATAAATGGTCAAAAAGCGAAAGTCACAAAAGATGGCTCCTACTACCTAGATGTCCTGCTCAATAATGGAGAAAATAAATTCATTGTCACTGCAAAGGACCGTGCAGGTAACGAAACTAACAAGGAAGTCACTGTTTACGCCAAGTTTAATCCACCTGCGATCGAAAACTTAAAACCAGCTCAAAATGTGGTGATAAGAAAGGGTGATAAATTGACCGTCGAACTAGACAGTGAGCCAGGAATGAGTGGTTTCTTCTCGTTCAGCGTGCCTTCAGCCAATGCAACCGCAACCGCAACTACAGCCGCCTCTTCTTTTGAAATACCATTAAAAGAACAAGGAAGCGGTCACTATGTTGGTACCTGGACGGCTCCAAAAGACAAGATTAACGGTGCTGTAATCGAAGTAGTTATGAGAGACGAATACGGAAATGAATCTCGTCAAACAGCTGCTGGTAAACTGTATGTCAACGTAAAACCTAGGTAAATCATAGATTGAATGAAGACAATAGAATCATCTTTCACCTACCATTTAGGTGAAATTGGTACTCTAAAATGAATACAGCCGGTAATTGGTTAATGGGTTTTGCCATTTACCAATTCCGGTTTTTTTTTATAAAGAATTTCACAATATGAAAGGCTTGCAGAAAATAAGTAAAAGTATTATTTATGAAGAAGAACTTTAAAGAAAATTATAAAAGAAAATAGCTAGAAACAGAGCAACTAGTGATAATTTCTCTTTATAGGAAGTTACTTGAGCAATTGGACGGACATTGTATTGGCTGACCATAAATTGGATAGCCCCTCTAAAGTTATGCTAAGAGATGCCTTATACTAATAACCTTAAAAGTTTGTACAAACCAAACTGCCATTTCAAGCAGTTCTGGATCAAGTATTTCCTGAATATTGTGGAGTTTTTGGAGCCTTATATTCGGATGTTTCTTTACTGACTTTACAAGCATTTCCTCTTCAGAAGAAGTCTTGAAAGCAGGCGAAGAGACCATCTCTAACAAAATAAAAGAGTTCTGTAAAAGTCGTTCACAACAATAGGCAAACAGTCAGGCAGAAAAACTAATGGCTGCCGCAGCTCAAAACCCATTTCAAAAAGCCTTATATCATAGCCTGTCATTAAGTTGGTTAATATGCTTCTTGAATACAAAAAAACATCTATCCGCGCTTGACGAGGAGATAGATGCTTTAGCAAAGCATATTGAAGAGTGCAAAATTATCCGATCAATCCCCGGCATCGGTGAAAAAATCGCTGCCACGATTATTTCTGAGATTGGGGAAATTGATCGGTTTAATCATCCTAAGAAACTAGTAGCATTTACCGGAATCGATCCCAGTATCTTTGAATCTGGTACATTCAAAGGCACTTTAAATCGAATTACCAAACGAGGCTCTAGCAGACTAAGACAGGCCTTGTATATGGCCGTTAAATGTGCCATTCGAGATTGTCGCAAGATGAAGACGACAGATGAAATCATTCCTCGTAACAAGCGATTACGAGAGTTTTATGATAAGAAACGTAAAGAAGGAAAACCCTTTAATGCGGCTGTGATAGCATGTGCTATGTTTATTAATCCTCATCAATCTCATCTTCAAATTTAGAATTCAATACATTAAATTCTTTTTAGAAGCTAATGTTTTACAGTTTCTGTTTCACAAGGACGCTAATCTCCGCAGCCGATGCCCAACCGTTAACACCCTCCGTTGCTTCGAGCTTGACATATGATGCATCTGTCGGATCAAAAGTTGCTACTTTCTCCGCATTGTCGTTTGCCCAAGTTCCGCTTGCAACTTTAGTAAAGGTAACTCCATCTGTACTTACATAAACGTTATACCCTGTAATATTTCCGTTGCTGCCTGATGGCCTTGGTAAATAAGCGACCTTATCGATTAGGTAAGTTCCTCTAAGATTTAAGGTGATCGATTGGGGGAGAACATCAGATTTATCCCACTTTGTATGCCAAATCGTTTGTGAATTTCCGTCAATCGCCATGGATGCTGAATTATTATCACCAATCGTTTCCTGGCTTGTAGCCGTTGCCGTCATTTGAGACTGGGGGATCTTATTAACCGTTACTCTCATGCTTGTTGTCAAAGGGACATTATTGGGATTTTCCACCCCATTTGGCAAAGTTACAGTTCCATTTACAGTAAAGGTCTGTACAGTCTTTACCGTAGGATCATAGTCTGAAGCATCTACATTCCATGTCACCTTGGCCATCCCGTTCAAGCTGCCTGAATCGGTAACCAAGTCTACTGTTGTTGGCAATCCTAGGGCGTCCACTGTCTTCGCCGTTCCGATTGCCACCCCTGTTTTGTCAACAGGTGCAGTGATGCTATTTAATTTTACAACGACCTCTTTTGTGAAATCCGTAGCAGGAGGAGTTTTACTTGGATCAGCTCCCCATTCTTTGTTAGGGGTTGAGCCCATTTGGAATTCTAGTTTTCCGCCTTTCATAATATCCTCGTAGCTGATCCATGCCTGATCAAAGCTTTTTCCGTTCAGCTTCGCCTTTTGAATATAGCGATTTTTACTAGATACATCGTTTGCCTTAATCGTAAATGACTTCCCTTTTTCAAGATGCAATGTCATTTCAGAGAAGATAGGCGAACCGATCATATAGTAAGGGTCTCCTGGATTTCCAGGGAACAATCCCATTGCGCTATACACAAACCAGGAAGACATTGCCCCTGCATCATCATCCATCGAAGGCAAATACCCCTCCGGGTCAGCACGGTATACACGTGATTTTATCGGCATAGCATACAATCCGTGGTTATGGTATTTTTGTGTAACTACTTCCGTCGTGTATTCTCTAACATATTTCTGGGTCAAGTAAGGCTTACCTAAATAATTAAACATATACGGTACTTGAATATCCGGTTCGTTGATTGCCATATATTCATCAATTTCAAAGAAATACTCTAGGTCGTCTGCTAACTTTTCAGAGCTCCCCCTTAGTTTGGCCAGACCTTGGACATCATGCGGAACGAACCATCGGTAATGCCACAGATTTCCTTGATAAGCAAATTCATTAATCTTTGAAACACTTGCAACAGTTTCTGCATTCGGAGTAAAAAATCCTCGTTCATTTTGTTGGTCATCCCTCTGTATTGGGTTCCAAAGATCCTGATAGGACAACGCAATTTCCCGGTATTGCAAATAGGTTACCTTGTCTCCAAGAAGTGAAGCTAGCTTCATCGGGTAATAAGCGCTGTATGCTTTCTCTAGTGCTCCGGATACTTTATTAGGAGTATAATGATCTGTATCGACAGCCATCCCTTGAAGCGCCGTATACACGTCGAAATCATCAAATCCTTTTGTATAAGCATCAAGGATTACCGCACCGTTAAATTCATTCCGTACAGTCGGACTTGGCCAGTACCCTTGCCCCCACTGGACATAGGAGCCTCTAGTCTTATATACATCCACCATAGATTTTACAATATTATCAAACTCCTTAGGAGCAAGTATTGAATACAAGGAGTATTTCCTAAAATCATCCCATGTCGCCCAGCCTGAGTAATATTCAAAATCTTCACTAAACTCTGAGGTCTTGCGAATCGTATTCTCATCCCTTGCCGCTCGGAACTCGCCTTTTGAGCTTGTTACATTATTTGGATGAAGGAAGGAGTGATACAGCTGCGTATAGAAAATCGTCTTGTTTTCTTCATCGTTGTCGGTGATTTCCACCTTGTTTAGAAGTTTACTCCAAATTTTTCTCGTTTTGCTCCGTTGCTGGTCAAAATTCCAATTTGGAATATCATGATCTCTTTCATATTTTGCCTCTTCTACACTAATTGGAGAAAGACCAACTTTTGCTTTTATCTCCTGATTTTTGTTTGTGTCAAATTTTGCAAATACCCCAATTTTTGTGCCGCTGCGACTCTCATCGTCTCCGACAGCATCGCCAGACCAAGACTGATAGGAGTCGAAATCTTGATCAAACTGAATAGAATAATACATTTTATAGTAGCCATGACCACATACATTTTGCGCCTTAATATAGCCTGATACTTCATTGTTATTTTCAACTTTAAGACTAGCATCTAGCATCCCTGCATATGAGTTTGCTAGATCAATTAGCACATACCCATCTTGTGATTTAGGAAACTTATATTTATGGAATCCTACACGCTTTGAAGCAGTCAGTTCCACTTCAATGTCGGATTCAAGTTTCACTTTATAATAGCCAGGTGATGCTTCCTCACTGTTTTTGTCGTACTTCTCTTTATATTTTTTGCTGTCATTCGTAAACGAACCGATCCCAGGCTTCATCAAGATATTTCCACCTGCACCGCTGCAGCCGACACCGCTGAATCGAAGGTGTGAAAACCCTTTCAGATATTTATCTTGATAATAATAGCCACTAAATGCCCCACCATCGGAATCCGGTCCCAATGATACTAGACCGAACGGCGTTGTTGGACCAGGATTCGTCTGGCCATTATCGCCTAATGTGTTGATAAATGGATCGACATAATCTACAGGTTTTTTGTTAATCTCCGGATAAGCAGGCGTTTGTTCTACATCTGTGCCATACAATTCTAACTCGTAAACCCTAGCGTTTGAGTCTTGAGTGGAAGGTTTATCTAGATAGAGCCTAATATAACGAGCTTTAAACGTAGGGACGTATCTGTCAACGATTGTCTGATAGTTATCCTTTACAACATCGATATCTTCCCAGGTCTTTCCGTCTTCACTCATCTGCAAACGAAATGAATTGGTATTCCAGTAAGGACAATTTTTTGATTCACCAATACAAGCATTTTGTACAACCCATTGGTTAATGTTGTATTCTTTGCCCAAATCCAACTCTAGCCATTTCTGATCATTGCCGGAATTGTCACACCACTTCGTATCGGTTTTGCCATCAACAGCAAAACTAGGCTTTTCATATTCATTACATTGACCGCTGGCTGTCGCCTTCGCATTCAAAGCCACATTCGTGGTCTTTGATTCCTGCGGATGGGATTCGGATACCGCCATAACGGAGTCCGACGATAATGGTTCCATCATAGTCAATAGAATCAATACCATCATAAACATGGATAAAAGCTTTTTTCCCATTTTAATCTGTCCTCCCAATTTCATTAATTATGAATCTTTTATTCACCTATAGTTCTATCTTTTACTTAAGCACGAGTGTTCTGCAAAATGGACAGGAATGTCACTGTTGGAACACAAATACTTTAACCTTGTATTAAGATCCTCTTATATTAAGATACTGAGTGACTTCCATCGTGCTTTAATGAATAGGGATTGCATTGATCATCATTAATCTATTGCTCTATTGCTCTTAAACAGCTCGAATACCACATATGCGTCATCACTGTAAGCAGCTTGTGATTAATTTTCACATTCACTGCCAGCTCTTTACCTCTAGTCAAGATCCGCTCTACAGAATACACATCATGAACATTGTTTTCGGGACAATCTTTATTCGATTGCAATGGCAAACCTGCAGGGTCTCTTGTCTCTTCATTGGATTTTACCCGAACCTGCACTGCACCAGTTCGGATTTCGCCATCCCCTACAGGCGTGGATTGGCCGTTACGTTGCTTCCGTGCCTGCCGATGTTGACACTGAATTTATAATCTGTTGGTTCCGAATATCCAGGGACATTGTCAAACGCTGCATCTTCTCCGGATCTGTATGTATCAATCGTTAAGCTGTTTTCCGTCATCCGGTCTCCGAGTAAATCGGCTATACGTGGCTGCCCATACTTCGCTGCAACGTATAGCCGGCTTACACCTTTTTATGGATGAATCCTGTAAAGGTTTAAATCATCTTTACTCCGTGGCGCTCAAATGCTGCAGCTTCTAGAATGGACATCCCTTGACTCTCGGCAACTCGAGCCAGTTTATCCGAAACTTGCGGTGCAAAATGCTTCGAAGGAACTGCATAGGACATTTCCCTTGCGCGTGCAGAGTTTCTGCGTTGGAACGGTCCCCAAATGGCAAAGGTTTGACCTGGGCCTTGAATATTGACAAAAAGCGTGTTTCCATCAGGCGAGAACACAGGTCCTGCCAATTCAGATCCACTTTGACGATTGGCGGCAAAAGGATAGACTTTGCCTTCTGGAGTAATTCCCATAAGTCGATCTTGTCCTGAACCATCTTCTGCATACCAAAGGTCGCCCCAAGGAGTCATGCAGATATTATCTGGATATTCCATGTCATGTGCATCCGTTCCCTCATAGAAAAGCTCCAAGGTATTGGTTGCTGGGAAATAGCGATAAATACGCCCAAGATTTTTTTCTCCGGCAGAGGTATCATCGAACCAGAAGACACCCGCCTGGAAGAACGCTCCCTCTAGTCTACTGAACTGAATGCAGTTATGTTTAGCGGCATCCTCACGGCAGAGATGAGGATCTAGTTCCTTCCAAACAATCTGAAATTTTTGTCCTGTTTTAAATGTGCTTGCTGATGGATCAGTTACTGCTTCAATCGCCGCCGCATAAAGCTTACCGCCTTTTTGTAACGCGCCCGGTTTTTGGCTTAAGTCATTTGGGATAAAACGGTAAAGGTAACTTGGGCTTGAATCCTCTGTTAAGTACACATATCCTGTCGCTGGGTCAATTGCACAGGCTTCGTGTGAGAAGCGCCCCATATCCTTGATTGGAGTTCTAGACATGTCGTTTTCTGGCTGTGTTGGATCCACTTCAAACACATATCCATGTGTCGCAGAACGTGTTTCTTCACAAGTCAGCCAAGTGCCCCAAGGAGTCGCTCCACCGGCACAATTTCGGATTGTACCTGAAGAGGTGACATATTCTTCGATAACTTCGCGATTTGGACCTACAACTACAGCCGTTGTACCACCTTGAGCAGCGGCATCATAAGGATTGCTTCCAAATGCTGTGCCTCCCCCCAATTCATGATTACGAACAAGGATGGTCGTATTGTTAGGACCTTCAAAAGCTGCCATTCCATCAAAGGCTCCAGGAATTTTTCGCCCATCAGTCATTAGACCTCCTTCTTTAGAAATAATTTTGTAATGAAAGCCTTCTGGAAGATCAATAATGCCATTTGGATCCGGAACTAATGGACCATATCCGCCAAAGCCGCTGGTTGGATTATTAGTTGTATCCGCCAATACTTTGGAGCCAAGTGCTAATACTCCAGTTGATCCTAGGGTAAGAGCAAGTGTGCTCATTCCTCCCGCTTTTAAGAAATCTCTTCTGTTCAAGCCATTTTTAGATGTTTGATTTTCCATAATAAATATTCCTCCCTATCAATATTTTTCTATCATTGGTAGATTAGCTGGGGAACTTTAAGAATTAATTGTTTTTTTTTAATAGTTAGGTAAATAAATTTAAAGAAATGTAAAAATACTTCGGAAAGACCGACTAAACGGATTTCAAAATTATGTGTCCTAATGTTCAATCGTCTTATGTGAAGGTCTAGATAGTAACATTACATGATCCCAATGAGTACTTTCTCCCACACCCAGCTTTATCTCCTTTTAATACATTTCCATTATCTAAACCATAAATTGAAAACTCATTCTCCATCCTTCAGACAAACATAAATAGAGTGGATTATAGGCTGCTGCTTTTACAGCAACTCCTACAATCCACTCGTACTCATCGTTTATTGAATAGAAATGGTTTATAATTAACAAAACCGCTAGTTTCTACTAGCGGTCCCATCCTTATCAAAGCATATCTTTTACACCAAAAGCACCTTTAAATACGTCGGTTGTACCTTTCAATACTTCAGCTGCTTTTTGTTCAATAACTTTTATCTTATTTCAGTAGAAATTGGCTTAAATATGAAAAGTCCAGAAGTTTCATTGTATTCTTCAAGTACAGCAGTAATATGAAGATTTTGTCCCATACCAATATTTTCTGGTATTTCAGAACCAGTAAGCTTTAAATCAGAAACATTGACATCTTCGAACTTAAAACTAGGTCCAAAAGCAGTTGTTTCACTATAAGCAATCTTCACATAAGATTAGCTGGGTTTCATTTCCCCAAACATTTATAGAACATTACCGATCTTAAACAGTAAGGTAGAATACATTAAATTTCTTTCTTACATCTGGTCTGAAGGATTAATGGGCGGGTCAAGCTGAATTTGTTTGTTTGGATAAATTTTAGAAATTACGGAAGATCCCAATAATCGGTTTATTTCATGTGCTGGCAATTCCATTGAAACTCCATTAAACGCAGTTTTATATGTGTGTTCGATCTTATAAGACACTTTATTTTCATCTAATACTGTTAGAAGTTTTCTAAACGTTTGATGACTTTGTTCAACTTGTCTTTTAGCTTCCTCTAATGTCAGGTTGATTCCTTTCGCTTTCGCTTCTAAAACAGCTACTTTCGCTGGCTTCGTTTTGAATTCAATGATAATGGAGACCTTCTGATGACTTGAAAGGTCAATCGATGGATCTACCTTCGCTGACGAATGCATCTTTTTTTCCACCACCTTGTCTTCTTTTTGATAGACATTCTCACTTTTATTGGGCTGACATCCACCTATAAGCACGACTATTAACAGAGCAATACAGTAAGACTTCTTCTTAAACATTCTAACTCCTTCCTTTTAAGAGCGGAAAAAAGAGCGACACTAAATGGCACCAATGGAATCACATTGATATCACAGAATAGGGTGAAGAGACGTTATTAGATTTATATGTGTATTTCTCCATTTAACTCCTCAATCCTCTCTGTCTTTTTCAATTGACCTAGATGAAGCAGAGCTTGCACCAACCGTTAATGCTATGCAGCTTCTCCAGGAGACCCAAGTGTACTATTTCCCAAGTCTCCAGTGTTCCCCGCTGCAACGACAGCTGCAACACCGCTTAATACAGCATTATCAACTGCTAGACTGGAGGCATCCAGCGGATTGTTCGTTTGGGCTCCTAAAGAGAGATTGATAACATCCATGCCATCGGCAACAGCACGGTCAATACCTGCAATCGCCGCACTATTGGATCCACTCCCATATTTCCCCAATACTCGATAGGCATACAAATCCGCTTCAGGTGCCACTCCAATTACCTTATAATCAGAATCATTTGCCGCTCGGCCTACAATGTTTCCTGATACATGTGTACCATGCTCTGTATAATAAGTACTGCCTTGATTGGTTTCAGGATACCCAGATGCTGCTTTCCAATCATCATAGGTTGTTTCCATTGGATCGTCGTCATTGTCTATGAAATCATACCCGCCTTTATAGGCAGCTTTTAAATCCGGATGGTTATAATCCACACCTGTATCTATAACACCCACTTTGATCCCTTTTCCTGTAAAGCCTTCTTTGTGCAGTTTATCAATGTTTAAGAAAGGAATGCTGTCTACTTTTGTAGCTGTGCCCTCTTCTTCCTTGGATTTAGGCGGGGTAAGCCTTACTTCTAATTCACTGTAAACTGCTTTTACTTCTTCTGATTCCAGAAGATTCTGAATCTCATTAGCTGGAAGTGTTACAGCAGCTCCGTTTAAAGCATTTTTGTATGTATGTTTGATAATTTCCCTGGTGAATTTTAGGAAAAAACCATCTGCCTCAAATCCAAGTTTCCACTAATGCAGAATCATCATCAGCTGATCTGGGTATCAAAGTGAAACCATCTGGTATTTCCTTTCTAATTGCATCTAAACTTACTCTCATAATTATATTTTCTGTCGGCTTATCCGCATCAAAAATTCGTGCAACAAACATACCGCGATAATCTTTTGGATTTGAGAATATGCAAATAATCGGCATTTGATATTGATTAAAATTAATCTCTTCAAAGGAATTAATTAATTGATCCATGTTTTCCATTCTATCTCTCCTTGTCTTTTATGAAAATTCCTCACAATTATTGAATATAAACTAGTATCTTATGACATTATTTATTATACCTTTTTAAACCTTAAAAATGAGAGGGTATCATTATTCATTCTTGGGAAATTCAGACAGACTAATTTAACTATTCCTATAGTCATCACGACCAATTCTATAGCCTTTCATTATAATAATAGGTACATAAACCTGAGTCATAGTTCTCGCTTTTGCATGAATCTATCAAATTTATAACCCCATGCCTGCAACAAAGTGGAATCAAAAAAAATAACGACCACCCGTGATAACGGGTGGTTTTCTCTGCGGCTGGAAGCCTTTGTTACTGGCCAAACCCTAAAGGGCTACTGAATGGTTCGCCAATTGCACTACTTTTACTGGCCAGACCTCAAAGGCCTTCCAACTGATTATCTTTTCTTTTTCTTAACCTCTTCACCTGTGAATGGATCAATATATTCCATCATACTTATTTGTTCTGCAACTACATCATCTTGAATCTGATTACGTATATAATCTTCAATTACCTTTTTGTTTCTTCCTACTGTATCCACATAATACCCTGTACACCAAAACTTTCGGTTTCCATATCTGTATTTTAAGTTGGCATGACGATCAAATATCATCAAGCTGCTTTTGCCTTTTAAATAACCCACAAACGAGGACACACTTATTTTTGGAGGAATACTCACTAACATATGTACGTGATCCTTACAAGCTGTCGCCTCAATAATCTCCACTCCCTTCCTTTCACATAGAGTGCGGAGTATTTCCCCAATATCCTTCTTAATTTTTCCGTATATCACTTGTCTTCTGTATTTAGGTGCAAACACAATGTGATACTTACAATTCCAAGTTGTGTGTGCTAAACTATTAGTGTCTTTTTTAGACATAAGAATTCCTCCGTATGCTGATATTTTGGTTGGCGAACCAAAAATATTTTAGCAATACGGAGGAGTTTTTTTAATACCACGCTGTAAGCTTTTTGGAACCCTAGGCCTAGCCTAGGGTTTTCTGTTTCATAATTAAAGCCACTGAATGTACATTCAGTGGCTTGTTATCATTTTAGTATTATAACTGACAATTAATATTTTGCTCCATCATCCATTTGTTTGGCTGTTACATTTAAGTTTGAACTATACGTTACTCCTTGATATTCGTTTCCTGCTTTTGCATCAAGTTTAACTTAAATAATAACAGCCATGTGGTAAAACTCTTTTTTCATATCTCTTCAATAATTTATTCATAGTGTTTCGAAACGATTGCCGGATTTTCCACTATTTAAAATACGATTTGGAGGAATGGTTCTCATATCTAAATAATTGTTATTACTTTCTGGTTTAAATATAAACACAGGATCCGAATGCTGAATTAGGTGCAATTCCCAGCAAATCCCATCAATTTTATTAACCTGGCCCTGAATAGTCATGATTCGTTTCGTGTTTCTTGTAGGCTGAATCTGTAAATTTGTGAAGGAGTTGCCGCTGCATTCGTTTGGAATGGTTTCACTCCCTTCCAAAACAATATTATCAATACAATCATCCAGTGAAATTTTATCGAATCGATTTGCATTAACATATGCAAATCCGCTGGCAGGTTTAACCGCTTTTAGATAGATTCCTTTTGCAAATGCTACAATTTTAACATCTGTAAAATTTACAAATGAAATTTCATGCCCACTTCCGCCTGAATACAAATGAATTCCTGTACCAGATACTGTTCCTGACCAATTTACAATCACTAGATTGTTTAGGGATGTATTATTCCATGTATTGTAGTATTTATATTTCCCATCCAAATAAATAACCTCTTTGGTGTACCCTCTATAATCGACCATTATACTAGCATCACACAATGAGGCATCTTTCTCTGCTTCAAACCCACGAACGTTGGCACCAATAACAAATCTTGTCCCATAGCTCCCTCGAAGCTTCACACCCTGCTTAATAATAACTGTTCCCGTCATATAATAATCTTTATTTGCTGCAATAACAGTCTTTTTATCATTTGTATAAGCAAAATTTATTGCTGCCTGAATTTTCGCTTGTGGTGTACTGCCAGCAAAATCTTCAACATATACAATATTTGGATTATCTGCTATGTCACCCACCTCCATTTTTCAATTTTTACTTTATTCTATGTATTCTTTAAACCTGAGGAATAATTAAATCACACAAGTCCGCAAGAAAATTAGTATAAAAAAATGTTCTCTTATAATGTCTTCAATATTTCACACAGCAGCTTGAATAGAGGCAATGAAGAAATCATAGCAAAAATTTAACGAGACAATAAAATAAACAAACCAGCCCATAATTATTAATGAGCTGGTTTTATAATTTGTATTTATTCTGCTATTTTCCTAATAACTACTCTTCGAATGCTTCTTTAACGCGTTTAATGAATAATGTACAAAATACCATAGTGCAGAAAGAAAATTGATTTTCTCCACTTTCCTGTATGTATTCCATGTTTTTTGAGCAGATTTGAGTTTATTGCTTGAAAGAGAATTCTCGCACTTTCTATATAACGCTAATTCTTCATTTAGTCCATAGGCATGGATTCCTTTAGATAAAATGGATAGCCAAAGCCCAAAATCTTCAGAGCAGTCTCTATATAAGGGCATTTGTACATCCCCTACTTCTTTTATGTCCAGCATAACAGTTAGTGTCCCAATTGCTGTATTTTTTAATAGATTATTATACGTCGTTTTTGGCGGTATATTAATGACTTCTGTTGATATATCTCCGTTTCCATTCATTATTCTATAGTTTGTATATGAAAAGGCTATATGCTTCTTTTTCATGAACATTAATTGCTTCTCCAGTTTTTGTGGAAGCCAAATATCATCGCTATCAAGAAAAGAAATATAGTTGCCCTTAGCAGCAGTAATACCTATATTTCTGGCATAGGCTGGCCCCATATTTTTTTGAAGTTGTATTACTTTTATTCTCGATTCATGCTTCATCTCGCTTTTCACTTTCTCTAATGTTTCATCAGAAGAACAATCATCGATGATTATCATTTCCCAGTTTTGAAAAGTTTGCGCTTTAACAGATTGAATGGCTGAACTAATATACTTAGAAGAGTTAAATGAGGGAGTAATGATAGAAATAAGATCTTGAACTGAATTTTCCATGTTTTCATCCTCCAATTCTTATTTTATCTTTCGGAGTAATTTTTTCTTCACTAAATTTCAAGCTTAAGAGATGTCTTTTATTGTTCTAGCATTTTTTAGATTTTGCTGAACATATTTATTATTTTCCAATAATCCCTGCGCTCTATCTCGCTGCAGGATGACTTGAAAAGTTTGAAACAAGATTTTTAGATCCAAGGAAAAGGTATAATTTCTCACATATAATAAATCAAAGCGCAGCTTATCATCAACGGTAGTGGAGTAGTAGGATAATACTTGTGCGAGTCCTGTAATTCCTGGTTTGACAGTTAATCTATGAGAATAATCCGGAAATTCTTCTTTGAATTGGCTAATAAAATACTCTCTTTCCGGCCTTGGCCCAATTAAACTCATTTCTCCTTTTATTACATTAAGTAATTGTGGGAGTTCATCTAAACGAACAGCTCTTATGAATCTTCCAATTGCAGTAATCCTTGTATCTTTTTTTGCGGCCAGTACTGGACCTGTCATTTTTTCAGCATCCTGTATCATACTTCTAAATTTATAAATCCAATATGGTTTGCCATTTAGCCCTATCCGTTCTTGTTTATATATAGCTGGACCCTTGGAAGTGAGGGGGATTAACATTAGCAGAATTAAAAAAACAGGGCTGGTAAGAGCCAGCATGAGTAAAGATATGATTACATCAAAAACACGCTTATTTATTCGCTGCCAGAGGTTTAAACCAGCAGGGTTAATTGAAAATACTAACATATCATCAACCTGTTGAGTCTTAGCTGTTTGAACAAACAGTTCTGAAACTTGAGGAACTGTTAATATCTCCTTCCCGTTCTTGATGCATAAGCTAATGATGTCGTTTTTTTTCTGCCCTATTACTGTAGGAGCAAGGAGAAAAACATCAAACTTATTTACGTGATTTTCCAAATCCTTTATTTGAGTTAATGGCAAAAACCCTGATATCTCAAACCACTTATGATTAAGAAATTTCTGTGCCAAAGACTGGCCAGTATTCTGATCGTCACAAATAATGATAACTTTTTTACGGCCATGTAATGTATTCGCCAGATACCATATTCCCGCATGAACAGCAGCCAATAAAATAATCTGAATGAATAGTGCTTCAATAAAAAAGCTTTTCCGATAAATATTTAAGGTCCCTAAAAAAGATAAGATTGAAATGAAGCCTGAAAATAATATCATCGGTAAAACAATGGAATAAAGCTGGGTTTGTATATTATTTCGGCGCAAATCCTTGTATAAATCAAAAAAGCGGAAAAAGATGAAGGCTGCTGCAGATGGTGCCAATAACCAGAATGGATTAATGGACTCACCTTCTAAAGGAATAGAAAACACCTGATAAAACCAAATAGTCGTAACATAGCCAAAAAATATCAATCCCATATCCAAAATGGCCAATATCATATTTACTCTACCCCTTCTTATACCATCTATAAGGAAAATGCGTGCAATTCCTCTCATAAAGTACTCTAGAAATTAATCTCAGCAATTCCAATATTCCCTCAGAGTATTTTTAACCATCCTTTCCAATGAGAAATCATCTTCCACTTTTCTTCGGGCATTTTCAATATGATGATTTCTGATTAATTCATCCGATTCCATTTGCAAAATTTTACGGCAAAAATCTTCTGCTGAGTGGCTGCCTATTAGAAAACCAGTATGTTTTTCAATAATGGCTTCATTAATACCTCCCCGATCAATAGATATGATGTTGGTTCCTACTGCCATAGCCTCTAAAATAACCATTGGGAACACCTCACGATATGAAGTTAAGAGTAAAAGGTTCATGCCTTTTATAAATTCCTCTGGGGTCTGAACGGCCCCCACCAATTTAACCTTATGGGATAGCTTATAGAAATCAATCATGTTTATTATTTTTTGCTTACTTGGACCATCGCCCGCAATATAAAACATAAATTCCGTTTTATCTCTAAGCTGGTCTGCAATTTTAATAAATAATTCATGGTTTTTTTCCTCTGATAATCTGGCTAATATACCAATATTGAAAAATTTCTCTTTAGCCTTTCGGTGAAAAACAAATTGGTTCAAATCTACTCCGTTGTATACAGTCTTGATTTTCTTTGCCTTTACTCCGGCTTCAACAAGGCTATTTTTTTCATAATCACTTACTGTGATTACTCTTTCTACATATTTATTTATCAAATAGGTGAATACCCTCTGGCTTTTTGACTCAAGGATCGTTACATTATGCTTTGTATACACGATTTTAAAATTAATTCCAGTCATTTTTTTCACACATATACTATAGAGGACCATTCTTAAACTATTTGCATGAATTAAATCAATTTTTTCAGCAGTAACTATTTTTATCAGATTCATTACATTCTGAATATGGTTGGTTCTGCTCATTTCATAAAAGCGATGTTTATTTTTGATTTTCCCGTACAGCTCACCTTGCCCTGCTGCAAAATAAAAATTGATTTTAGGGTCCTGTAAAAAGTTCTCTAATTTACAAAAGTACATTTCCGCTCCCCCAAAATCCAATTTATCTGTCATGACTAGAATCTGCACGCTTTGCATCACTTCCTCTTATACTTAATTCCTTTTTATGTGAATATTGGCATGATGAACATCTGACTTCTCATCTTCATTCCGAATTATGTATCTTTCATTATGTAAATAGGTTGATAAGATAGCCAGATACAAAAAAAACATATCGTTTATAATGATTGAGAGGAATCCCATTTGAAGTATGATTGCGATAAAAGCAAAAAATAGATATGGATTATTTTTATATAACTTGCTTTGGATTAATTGTACGAACACCGTAAGGACAAACACACAGAAAAAAGAAATCCCGATTAACCCTGACTCTGACAATATTTCAAGAAATGTATTATGAACCTGGAGCGAATCACCAAATTGAAATGAATTATACTCAGGAAAATTATATGCTCCTATTCCTATATATTTATTGGAAGCAAAAAACTCCCAGGCTCTGCCCCATAATTCCAATCTTCCGCTTCCGCCGTCCTCTGAGAGGTCTTCTATTCTGGATCCTAAGATACTTAAGAGATCTATTTTCATATGAACGATTGCAAGATAAACAGCAGCTGATAGAGAAACAACCATGCCTGCCAGCAATTTTAGCCTTTTAATTGGCTGATCCTTCAAAAAGTAAAGGCATAAAATAATTAATATGACTAATAGTCCGCCCCTTGATAAAGTTAATAGATTCGTAAGAATACAAAGGAGCAGTCCCATTTTATTTTTCATGGATTGGGAATGACATAAAAAATAACAGAAAAAGAGAGTGTTATAAAATACAAAGTAGTTGGGATCCTGCAGCACCCCAATTAACCGGGGATAATTACGGTCAAGCATAACGCCCCATTCATATATTCTGTCTCCTTCGAAATCGAATCCGAGACTTTGTATCCCAATCATATATAAAATGAGACTTACTGTATTAAAAAATATTCCTGCGTCCGCAATGGCTCTTTCGATATTCCAATTATTTGAACGGCCAATTATTGCTTTAATAATGAAATAACAAGCAATATAAAGAATGATACCCAATAGAATCCTTATACTGGCAGAAGGATATAAGGAAAACGCTCCGCTAAAACTATACATCAAGTAAAATATCAGCAATGCCACTTCAAACCCATGCAGGCGCTGAAAGTAAAATGAACTTACATGGATTAATAAATACAATAGAGAAAAAATCATATACGGCTTTATGGCAAAACCGATATAAATATAATAATTAGCCAGAGTTACCAGTAAGAAAAGGAAGAATATCGTAAAGCTGGCTTTTGGTTTTTTTGCAGTAATGCCGTTGTCCATCTTAGCCTCCCTGCGTTTCCTTAGTCTTCCATTTAAACGCTAATCTGCTTATGGTATTGAAAATCATACTCTTTATTTCTTTATCTATTAGGATGACTAAACATAATAAAAGGAAGTTAAACCAGAAAACAATCCATGTGCGGGAGTCAAAAAACAACTCTATACTGCAGATACTTATGATGGAAAGGGATAAATATGGAACTATCGCTTTTTTAGCTACTATCCAGCGAGAAGGATTACAAATCCAAAAACCGATAAGTGCGATTCCTTCAATTGTCGCTCCAGCGAATGCGGCTCCGGCTATACCGTATGACTTGCTAAGAAGCATATATAAAAAGATGCCTGCAATGATGGCTAAGGCTTGGATAGCAGTACGGCGAGCTTGAAGCCCTTTTGTGGTTAAACCATCAGCTAACGCAATATTTATAGCCTGCAGCGTGACCATTATAGATAAAATCTTAAGCGGCAATGATGCATCAAGCCACATATTACCGAATAAAAAATGAATAATTTCACCCGATTTAGCGTACAAGGGAAGTGTTATCGATATACCAGACAAAGCCATGAGTTTAATTAGAGTTATATTCTTTTGTAAGTGTTCCTCTAATAAGTTATTGTTAAATGCCCTGAATAGCACAGGGTAAAAAGCTCCTGCGACAATAAAAGGGATTTGCTGCAGTGCTTGAGGGATTCGGTATGCAACGGCAAAATTGCCAACCTCACCTAAGGGCAGGGTTTTTTCTATAATAAGAGGGCCTAAGTGGGGAAGTAATACAAAAAGAAGTCCTCCTAGAGTAAATGAGCCAATATTTTTTAATAGCCCCTTATGAAACTTGCTTTTTATTCGTATTTGAACGTTGCGGCTGACTTTATATACTCCAAACACACCTGATGCCAGGTAAGACATCCCATATAATGTACAAATGATCCAATGATTCAGGCTAAAAATTATTCCAGCAGATAATGCAATAACTAAGCAAGCAGATGAAATTATCCGTATTAAACCGCAATAGTTCATCCTCTCAGCCATTTGAAAAAAAGTCGTTCCGATACTTTGGAGGGTAAGGCCTAAAACCATAGGAATAATTAAGAAATATGATGTTAAAATTAACTCTCTATTTCCCGTATGTGAAAGATGAATTACGCCAAATCCACAAATGAATACAGCAATAAGCAAGATAATTCTAACTTTCAAATAAGAAGACATTAATATGGATAGGTCCGCGCCTTTCTTTGATCCTTCCCTTAAGACAATGCTGTTTAATCCAGCATCCGTTAAATAGCCCATAATCATTGCAAAAGCTAACGCTACACTAAACATGCCATAATAATAGGACTGCAAATAATTAGCTAATAGTATTAATGCGGCAGCATTTAAAGCACTAGATAACGCTGTACTATAAAATAAGTGAAATATATTTTTTCCAATGGTATGTTTCTTTAGTTTTTTCAATGGATTAGCCACCTTAGATTGGCACGTTAATGGAAGACATTAACCTGTTTGATAAATAACCCCCAAGATTTTGCTGTTTTTCCGTTCTAAATTCATTTTTGTTTTAAGTACATCTTCTTTTTTGGTTTTATTTTCTTTAACCACTAAAATGGTTCCATCACAATAGTTAGCTAATACTTGAGAATCTGATGCAGTTAATATTGGCGGTGCCTCAAAGATTACTACATCAAACTCCGTCCTGCAGATGCTCGTCATCTCCTTTATTTTGCTGGCGATCCATATTTCTGATGGGTTTAATGGAATTGGCCCCGACGGCATCACAAATAAGTTTGGAATAAGAGTTTCATTAATAGTCAAAAGGATATTCTCTTCATGCATAATTGCATTTGAAAACCCATTTTCATTCTTCAGCTGAAACCAATGATGCAGTGAAGGGCTGCGAATATTGGCATCTGCCAAGAGCACCCTGTTCCCTTGTTCTACAAAAGCAATCGCCAATTTAGAAGAAATAATAGATTTCTGCCCCTCATCACTGGGTGATGTTACCATTAATAATTTGGATTCACTATCATATAGATGATCTATATAAGTCCTAATCATACGAATTTGCTCTGAACATATTGATTGGCCATTTTGATGAATCATCCTGGTATATTTTTTTATTTCCTTTTTTTTAAACACCTACTTGCCCCCTTTTTTCATTTTTTTCTATTTCTGACTGATGGTTAACCATGGTTTTCTTCCTATATATTCTTTGGCTTTTTTTTAAATTAACCTGTCCCAGGACAGGAAGGCCAAAAATTTTTTCGACCTCGTTTACATTTTTTATTGATTCGTCCCAATGCTCTCTGCACATGGCAAGTCCTACTCCAAGAAAAAAGCCTATTACCAGACCAATAACAAGATTCAATGACAAACTTCCAATGACCTTAACGGATGAATCTCCACCCTTTTCGCTTAATAGTTTTATATCTTGCACATCAAATTGTACATTCATTCTATTGACAGTCGTTTTAGCGATCGTATTGGCAATCTTTTTGGTTTCATCCAAATCATGCCCCCTCACCACAACGTTTACAATTTGCGAGTTTCGATTGTTTTGGACGGATAGCTTTTTCTCTAATTCATCATCATCTAATGTAAATTCTTCTTTCACGGAATTTAGCACAATCGGACTCTTTATTAAATCAATAGTCGAAGCAAGAAGCATACTTAGCTCCTGCGAATCTCCATATTGACCATCCTTTTTGGCAAGCTTGCCGATAAGTATATTCTCAGTTGCTTCATAAGTGGGCTTTATAAAATAAATGGATAGACATAAAGTCAGAAGGAATATACATATCACAGTTAAAACAATGGCTGCCAATCTTTTTTTCATGATCCTGAAAAACGCTTTTAAATCTATATGTTCATTCATGGAAACCTCCAAGACATTTATGCTTTTAATTGGACTTGTTTCATTTGGCAATAGGCAACCGTTTCTCTTAAACCATTTAAAAAGGTGTACTGCGGCTCCCATTTCAGCAATTTAAAAGCTTTGTTATTGGATAAACAGCTATGTCTTATATCTCCTCCCCTCTCCTCGTGGTAAATTGGCAGTATTTCAGACTGAAGTAATTCGGTAAGCTCGTTTACAATATCTTTTATGGAAATTTGAGAATGATTACTTATATTTATAATTTCATTGTCACCATACAGAATGGCTGCAGCATTAGCTTTGGCAACATCCTTTACAAAAACAAAATCCCTTGTCTGCAGCCCATCTCCAAAGATATTCAAAGTTTGCTTTTTTAGGATTTTCTCAATGAAAACGGCTACCACACCTGCTTCACCCTTTTTATCTTGCCTCATCCCATAAACATTCGAGTATCGCAAAATGGTATAAGACAGTCCGTAAAGATCTGAAAAGAGCTTAATATAAGATTCAGCATTTAACTTCGATAAACCATAGAATGATATGGGCGATACAGGATGTTCTTCGTCAATGGATAAGTATTTTGGATTTCCATATAATGCAGCAGTGGATGCGAATATAAATTTCTTAGTTCCATACCTTACACACGCATTCAAAAGATTGATCGTTCCGATAATATTTGATTCACCATCAAATTTTGGCTCAACGAATGAATTTGAAACTGACACTTGCGCAGCTTGATGGATTACATAATCCGGTTTCTCTGCTAAGAAAATTGGATCTAAATTTGCGCATATATCAATATGATAAAATTTAACCCCAGCAGGAATATTATGTTCTTGTCCAGTTACCAAACTGTCTAAAATAATGACCTCATAATTTTCTTTAATAAGTTCTTCGGCAATGTGAGAACCAATAAATCCTGCTCCACCCGTTAACAAAACCTTCATAATATTCACCTTTCCATTTATAGAATTATCTTCCGGCAAAATGATAGGTATATTCTATTACTGCGGAAGAACCTCTGCGCTCTTTAAACAAATATATGTATCCCCAGCCAATTCATAATCCGACTTTTGTACTAATTTGAATATAAGTAAACAGGTAGAGAAGTTACGAAAGATTAAATCGGATGGAAATAATTTAATAGAGCCTGATCAGAAGTTCGAGCCCCATTCCCCATCATAAAAAACGCCAATCCAAAAAGGATTGACGTTCTTGTTTTATATCCATTATGCATACCGCTTTTCTCCGCTCTCCCCTATAATAGCTTCATACTGACCTATTAAATTATTAAAGATTCCGTCCCACCTCTGAGTCAGCGCATATTCCCTTCCATCAAACCCCATTTGGGTCCGGACTTTAGGGTTCATCAGCAGATTTGTGATTGATTGAGAGAAATCCTCCGCATTTCCAGGTTTACACAAATGACCTGTTACCCCATTCTGAATAATACTTTTGACTCCGCCTGAATTTGCACCAATTACAGGAGTTCCGCTGGCCAGCGATTCAAGAACGACGTTTCCAAAGGTTTCTGTAGGAGAAGGAAAAACAAATAAATCTGAAGCTGAGTACACTTCAGCTAACTGCTGACCTGTTAAATAGCCAGTAAAGGTCATGTTTTTTGGAGCTGCTGCCTGTATTTTTCTGCGGAGTGGTCCGTCTCCAACAATTAGCCAATGAATATTTTCGTTTAAATCTGGAGGGATTAATTGCGCAATATCCAGAAGGATATCTACATTTTTTTCAGGTGCCAATCTGCCTGCATAGGTGAGAAGATATTTTTTGCGGATGGAGTATTCATGGCGGACGGATAATTTATCATAGTGTGGATGAAATAGCTGGCAGTCGACACCTCTTGGCCATATTTCCAGGTTGGTAAAACCATGCTGCTTTAATTGCTGCAGTGTTTCAATGGATGGTACAAAGGTTTTCTTAAATGAGCTATGGAACCAAGTCATGTATTTCCAAAGAATGCCTGACAAAAATCTAAGATCATAGAACTCAAGGTAATAGTCAAAATCAGTATGGTACGATCCTGCTAAGGGGATATTTAATTTTTTTGCGCAGTAAATGCCGCTAAGCCCGAGATTAAAAGGTGTGGCAACATGTATTAAATCGGGATTAAACTTTTCCAATTCTGCTTTGACTTGGAAATAGTTTGGAAAAGCCAGCCTACATTCTGGATATAAAAAAAACGAAGCACTTTTAAATCGGTGAATATGGGACGGTACATATTCATCTGGCTGATTTGCAGGCGCAAATATTTTTACCGCTATGTTTTGTTCGCTTAAATAGTCTGTAAATCTTTTAAGCGTTCTGGCAACTCCATTGATGTCGGGATAAAAGGTATCAGTGAAAAAGGCAATTTTCATATGATCCTCCTTGCCATTTTATCCTTCATTGTACTTTTAAAGAATGAACGAATAACTTAGAATGCCACTTGCAGTACCGAGTATTCCTCCTGCAAGTACATCAGTAGGATAGTGCAATCCCAGGTAAACTCGAGATATTCCTACAAGAACCGCCAAGGGAAAAAGACTGTAAGAAAGTGCTGGCATGAGTAATACAAAAGGTATAATGACTGAAAAAACGGCTGTAGTGTGGCCTGAAGGAAAAGAGTGGTCCCGTAAAGGATTTGCTGGACATTTAGTATTTTCCAAAATAATATAAGGCCGTTGACGCGGATATTTTTTTTTAATCAAGTGTACAGGGAGATGACTAAAGGATAGGGCAAGCCCACTTGAAAGAGCTGTCAGCCGCAGCTTATCAGATGAAAATAATATCAGTGCAAGCACCGCAGCAATGGTGAATCTCGCGCCCCCGATATGCGTGATAGACCGGAAGAAGAGGTTTAAACATTTCTTATCAAAGTGCCGGTTAACCCTTTTAAATAATCTGCAATCTGCCTCATAGAAAACAAGCAGTATTTTCATCATGTCCCATCCCCTCATTTTGCATTAACTTTTAACCTTGCTTGGCTGAATAGAGGGCCTTCCAATTGAAATATAGGTGATCGGATGCTTCCTGATGTCCTGAAGAGAGTAGCAATTTCTTCCGTCAATGATAATTGGAGATTTCATCTTCTCCGTATATATTTCTAATGGAAGATGCTTGATATGATCCCATTCTGTTGCAATAATGGCTGCATCTGCTTCCTCAATGGCTAGCTGTATATCCATCGTATACTCAATTGTATTTCCTAAAACCTTTCTGGCATTGGGGATGGCAGCAGGATCATAGGCGGTAACCTTTGCTCCTTCGTCCTTAAGTGCCCTTGTAATGGTTAGAGATGCTGCTTCCCGGACATCATCTGTATCCGGTTTAAATGCCAGGCCCAAAAGAGCCACTTTTTTGCCTTTTAAGGATCCCAATATCTCTTTAGCTTTAAGGACAGCTAAAGCCTGCTGGCGATTATTCACCTTAATAACCGATTCAAGAAGCTCAAAGCTGTGCTTTACATTTCCTGCAAGTTGAACGAGTGCTTTTGTATCTTTGGGGAAGCAGGAGCCTCCATAGCCAATTCCCGTTTGCAGAAAATGCGGTCCAATCCGCTTATCTTGCCCTATGCCATATGCTACTTCGTCGATGTTCGCTCCCACTTTTTCACAAATGGCTGCTATTTCATTTATAAAACTAATTTTGGTTGCGAGGAAAGCATTGGAAGCATACTTAATCATTTCAGCACTTCTCGTATCTGTTTTCATTATTGGTATTTTGAGAGGAAGATAGATTTTTTCCACTATGGATGCCGCTTCCCGGGATTCAGTCCCAATTACTATTCGGTCACCATTGAAAAAATCGATAATCCCGGAGCCTTCACGCAGGAATTCTGGGTTAGAAACAACCTCTGCCTGAAGAGGAGGAGGGTTTACGCTTTGAATAATTTCTTTGATTTTCTCATTTGTCCCGACAGGCACTGTGCTTTTTGTACAGACGATGACATCCTTTTCAATGCTAGCTCCAATTGTATACGCTGCTGCATGTATGGAATCGAGGTTTGCTGTTCCATCTTCGTTTTCTGGTGTTCCCACTGCAATAAAGATGATGTCTGCATCTTTATAAGCAGCTTTGGGATTTGTTGTAAAATCCAAACGGCCATTGGAAAGATTCTGCTTCAGCATCGGTTCAAGCCCCGGCTCGAAAATAGGCGATCGCCCCGTTTTCAGCAGCTGAATTTTTTCTTCCTGTATATCTGTACAAATCACATGATGGCCCATTTCTGCTAAACAAACTCCAGTAACTAATCCCACATAACCTGTTCCGGCAACAGCTATTCTCATGCAATCCCTCCTAATTTGTCTTTACTGACATTGTACTTAAGGAAATTTAAAACTTTCTTTAGGGCATGTTAAACTATTGTAAAATTTATTTCGGCTTTTCTGCCAGTAGGTACTCAACCTTTCTTGCAATAAAAAAAAGCCCAATAAGGGCTGAATCGTACTAATTACTCCTCTATTCGCTCATCCTTCCCCGCAAGCCAAAAAGCCACAGCAATGGAACCAATGATCACAATAAACGGTGCATAAAACATCACAAATTCCGCCATATGTTTCCCTCCTATGCATGGTCATCTCTTTTCCCCTGAACATAGTCTTTGTTGAACAGGAACAGCCTGAGCAGCAGGTAAAGGGACGGCAGCAGCAATCCCAGCCCGGCTATGAAGGCAATGATCAGGGCGATGGCCATAGCTTCGTTTGTAAAGCCGTCATAAATGGTCAGGTGCGGATAAAGCAGGTACGGATAATGCGAGATTCCGTAGGCAAAGAAAGCCACAAAGAATTGACCTGTCAGCAGCCCGAATGCAAGTCCGTATAATTTACGCTTCCATATAAGATAGACGGTTCCGGCAAACAGAATGAATGAGACTCCGAACAGCCACCATAGGTCCATTAATCTGCTGAAATGCTCAGGATTGTGATCCCTCAGTTCGACAATGATGCCTGTCGCTGTTACGATTGCAGGCACCGCCCATATAAGGGCGTATTTTCTAAGCAGCTCCGTGGCCGGTTCATCGTTTGCTTTATTGGCATACCAGGTCAGGAATACTGCTGATATATATAAAACTGCTGCTATACTCAGTACAACGATGCTCCATGTCAACGGACTGGTGAACAATGCCCAGTAGTCAAGCTCCAATCCCGCAGAAGTTTCACTAACAAATCCGCCTTCTGAGATGGTCAGGACAATGGACAGGGATGCTGGAATGAAAAGCCCTGAAAGTCCATACAAGTAGGTCCATCTTTTTTGTCTCAGCCCCCCGTATGTGGTAAAGGCGTAATAAGAACCACGGATGGCAAGCAGGACTACCGCAATGCTTGCCGGCACCAGAAGGATCGTTCCATAATAGTAAGCTGTTTTCGGAAAAAATCCGACAATGCCTACGAAGAAAAATACCAGGAACACATTTGTAACTTCCCAAACCGGTGATAGATAACGCTGTATGATTCGCGTTAAAATATGCTGTTTTCCGCGGAATAGACTGTATGCGTTGAAAAATCCTGCACCAAAGTCAATAGAGGCAACGATGACGTAGCCAAACAGAAACAGCCATAAGACGGAAATTCCGATGATTTCAAGCGTCATTGCAGCTCACCTTCTTTCTCGAGCTCACGGTCGGCCAATTCCTGTTCGACCGGATTTTTGCGGAACATTCTGGTGAGGACAATGATGCTTCCAATTGCCAGCACGAGATATAATCCTGCAAACAGCAGAAGCATAAGGTCTACTTGCCCGCTTGAAGTTGCGGCATCTTCCGTACGCATGATCCCTCTCAGAATCCACGGCTGCCTGCCCACTTCCGCAAACCACCAGCCCGCTTCAATCGCGATTATGGATAAAGGGCCACCCAAAACGATCAGCCAGCGGAACCACTTCGACGAAACAAAGCGCATTTTAAACCAGGTGCCTAAGACATAGATGAGTGAAAGTGCCGTCATCCACATACCGATTGTCACCATAAGGTCAAACAAGTAATGGATATAAAGCGGCGGAATTTCATCTTCCGGGAATTGATCGAGTCCGATGACCTCTGCATTCGGATTGCTGTGCGCAAGGATGCTGAGAGCATATGGGATTTTAATTGCATATTTCACTTCACCGTCATCAAGCACTCCATATAGCATTAATGGCGCCCCTTCTTCTGTTTCAAAATGCCACTCGGCAGCAGCCAGTTTTTCCGGCTGGTATTCTGCGAGGTATTTTCCTGAGAAGTCACCAATTACCGCTGTAGCAATCGAGAAAATCAAGCCGATTTTCATCGTCAGCAGTAATGCCTTCTTATGGTAGATATGATTCGACCCTTTTAGAAGACGATAAGCTCCGATTGATGCCAGGACAAACGCTGATGTCATGTAGGCTGTCGAGAGCACATGCGCAACCTTCGTCGGCATGGCTGGAGTAAACATCGCCAGTATCGGATTAATATTTACAAGCTGTCCATTGACAATATCAAACCCCTGCGGAGCGTTCATAAATGCATTGACCATTGTAATGAAAATGGCTGAAAAGGAAGCCCCAATTGCAACTGGAATTAATAACAGCATATGCTTCTTCTGATTCTCAAACCGATCCCACGTATACAGATAAATCCCAAGGAAAATCGCTTCAAAGAAAAAGGCAAACGTCTCCATAAACAGAGGCAGTGCAATGACATTGCCTGCCAGTTCCATAAAGTTGGGCCACAGCAATGAAAGCTGCAGGCCGATGGCAGTGCCCGTAACAACACCGACAGCCACCGTAATGACAAATCCGCGCGCCCATCTTCGCGCGAGCAGTATATAATGTTCATCCTGTTTTTTTATCCCCACCCATTGCGCTATCATAATCATGAGCGGAATGCCGACACCAATGGTTGCGTAAATGATGTGGAAGGATAATGTCAGCTCAGTTAAGACACGGCTGAAAAAGACAGATTCTTCATTTCCCATTTAACATTCTCCTTTTCCTATCCTGCAAAAATGCGTCCTATAAAAGAAAGCCCCATAATGATAGCCACTGTAAAAGCGAGCCATATTAATATGCGTTCCTGTTTTTTGTACATACACTCACTCCTTTAGAATGCTCACTACATCACATTATTCCACAGTTTCAGACTAAATGCAGTGACACCTAAACAACATTTGTATGAGGAAAATGTGAAAACTATGTAATTCTTTTTACAACTTCCTATTCCCTTTAACGATGGGGTTAAAACGAAAAAGACAATTGGAATTTCAATGACTTTTTTAGACGCTCTAAAACCTTTCATCTTGTTTTTATTTATCTGTTTGAACTGGTGAATTTATACAGATGTTTTATATGAAGCAACGCAAAAAAAATCCCGGTGCATACACACCGGGCAAGAGTTATATTTTTTTCACTGCAGTTTCTGCATCTTCATCGCCTGATACCAGGTCGAATGCGCGTTTATAGGTGTTTGCTTTATCCAGCACAACCTGTGTTTGTGATCTTTATTATTTCAAAAGAAAAATGTGATATCAAATGAACTGTTTAGGGCCCCCTAACAATCCCCTTTTTATAAAGAGCCGCAATCGTATTCATGATTAAAACAGGGATCTTCTTTGGAAAATATTTTTTTCTGTAAAATTTATAGAATGCATGCTTCAAGTCGTCCCACTGTGTACAATTCTTCGTTTGTTTAAATCGGGCAACATCAATGATTTTAATATGGCCATCATCTGTAAGAATAATGTTGCGCAAGTGGATATCCGAAGGGTTCAGCCCTCTTTCCCTCGCCAATTTTAAGGCCTCATCTATTTGTCTGATTTTCTCCTCTTCTATCGGGACTCCATGTGCAAGACATTCAAACAGAGTCAGCCCTTCTACATAATCAATCACAATATAATTCTCTCCCGAGCCATATAAAGCGGGATAGTACGGATGGTCAGGGAGCGCCATGTAAATTTCAGCCTCTTCCCTGGCAGTTCTTTTAAACTCCGGGAAAAATACTTTTAATACAAGATTGGTTGCTTTTATCCTAAAAGCGAATGCACTTCTCCCTGCTCCTATAAAATCCAAGCTGTCATCCTTCTCAAGAAGTCTGGTCCAATTCAGGCTCCTGGAAAATTTCACACTGTCTGCAAGCTGTTGATATGATTTCATTATTAACCTCCCTGTTCCAGACTCTCCCCTAAAATAAAAGGCACTGAACCATTTATTGGTCTCAGCGCCTTAAAAACAAAAGAGACCTTACCAAATAAATGGTAAAGGTCTCGCAAGCAACATTCTGTTGCCAGTAAAGCCGGAGATTCATCATCTCGTATTGACGGCTCTACTTAACAGCTACTCCCCTTTAGGAAGAATCCGAACTATTTTGTTAATTTAATTATATGATTAAATAATCTATTCGTCAAATGATACGGCTGTGCAAAAAACTGAATGGATACTCCAAAAACGGCTGTTACTTCTCAAAAATAGAGTTTTTCAATCAGACCCTGTTTTTGTATATTTATGATATGAAAATTATTTTAATTCAGAAAATCCCTATGTGGAGATGCTATCATTCTCCTGAATCAGCCTATTTAACTAGAAAAAAGGGATCAAGAAATGATCCCTTCTATACATTATTTAAATTCTTTAACTCCACCTTGCACAGGAAGCACTATATGGCTTCTTTCAGGGTCGATGGTTATCTTCGTGCCTGACTTTGGTCTGATAGTATAATTATAATCACTAGATAGAACGACAACTCCCAGACGATCACCTTCTTTAAAAACATAATCATCAGGCTGCATAGCCCATGTAAAAGTATATTCACGGTCCGGTGTAAGCCCTGAAGATCTATTTTCACTGTGAATGTTTTGCGGATCCATCCACCCTCTAGTAACAATTTCCGGCTTTCCTTCCCCATATTTAACAAGGAGGGCAGTTAAGTTGGCTGTTTTCCGGTCAATACTAGCCCGAATTTGAATTTCCGGGGTTCCGCTCATGCGAATATCTTTTTCTAAAGGCGGAGTCAAATAGACGAGCCTATTAGCTAATGAAGCATCAGGATCCATAGCCAACTCTTCAGCCTTGATTGTGGCATCATCCACAAAATGCTGATTATCCTTATTCTTGTTCGGTACAGGCTGCACTTCTAAGCTGCCACCTCCATCTGAAGCCGGCTTAAAATGCAATTTTGCAGCAGAGGTTTCCTTAGCCGGCCAGTTTGCCTCAGGATGCCATGTCTTATCCTCCCTCTGGATATCAACCATTGGTTCATCCATGACATCATTTTTAATATCATACAGCCAGTAATCAAACCATTTATTTAAAGTTGGGAGCCATACATCGCGTCTGAAGCTGTAGGGGCTCGAATGGCCGCCTTGGTGAAGCCACATTTTCCTGGGAACATCATTCTCGCCAAGCGCTTGCCACCAATCTGAAAAATGCTTTGTTTTAACGTTCCAGTCATTTAACCCATGGACAATAAAGACACTTGCATTAACCTGATCAGCATCCTTAGTATAATCTCTTTTACTCCAGAATTCATTGTAATCCCCGGTTTCCCTGTCCTGGCCTTCTGTTAAACCTTTGATCATATTGCTGCACGCTTCAGGTTTTTGCCTAGTTAAAATTGCTTCAGCCATATTATCCGCATCTTCACCTTGATATCCGCCTGGCGCAATCACAGCACCGTTTGAACGATAATAGTCATACCAGCTGCTAATTGCAGCAATTGGCACAATCGTTTTCAGACCTTCAACTCCAGTTGAAGCAACAGCATTGGGAAGTGTTCCATTGTAAGAAACCCCTGTCATCCCCACATTTCCTGTTGACCAATCAGCTTGTATTTCCTGTCCCTCTGCATTAAAAGCTTTTGCTCTTCCATTCAGCCAATCAATTACTGCACGTGTTCCGAGTATTTCATGCTCATCTCCTGTTGTAGGACAGCCGTCAGATAGGCCAGTCCCTACACTTTCTGCAAGAACAACAGCGTACCCCCTGGGTACAAAATAGTCATCATAATATCCTGGAAGATTCGCCTGCGGTTTTCCTTTTTCACCTTTATTGTTCCCTTTCTTTTGCACAGAGTTCAGTTCTACATCCACATCATAGACCGGGACACCCTTAATTCCAGAACGGTAAGGACTCATTTCATAAATAACAGGAACCTTTAAACCTTCCTCTGTTTCCTTTGGCCTGATAATATCAGCACGTACCCGATCCAGCTTTCCATCCCCATCACTGTCAGTTGCTGTTTCAACAAATACTCTTTCGACAATGGCATCATCCAGAGAAAAAATGGGCTGTGTCATGCCATTTTCGACTTTAATCTGAGATTCAGCCGAGGCAATGCTGCTTTGGCTGTCTATACCTGCTGCAGGCAATGCCCCTCCGGCAATTAGCGGGAAAGCAATAGCTGAGGTTATGAACACTTTCAATGCAGATTTTTTCATAAAAATCCCCCTATATAAAAAGATGTTATAATTTTCAGAATAAATTAAAACTACCTAAGCTTCGATAGTCGAAAGACCTATATTTTCCAAGATAATTTTGATAACAATTCATTGGTCTCCTTCAAAGGTCATGATTTAACATGGGCGTTGTTCTGATTCGGTACTTTAAATCTACCATTTTTTACAATTCAGAAAGGTAAAGTCTTTCTTTTCTCACACGTCTGAAAAATCTGCTAGTCTAATAGAATCGTTTTAACTCTTTGTTAAAGGAAGCAGAGACATGTAAGCGAATACATATAGCTGGATTACTAGTCGAGGGGGAATAAAAGATGAAAGTTAGAAAGAAAGCTTCTTCAATCATGCTTGCAGCCGTGCTGACAGCTTCAAGTTTGTATGCAGTGCCTGGTCAATTTGTGCGGACTGCTGAAGCCGCAGAAATCAAAGCTGGAAACCCTGACTCCAATGCATTTGACCAGAAGGTAATTGCAAGGGTAGATGCAGCACGCATGATGGAGGATGTCAGCTATTTATCTGAAACCATTGGACCGCGGGTGGCGGGAACAGAAGCGGAAAAACAGGCAGCTGATTTTATCCGCAAACGCCTTGAGTCATACGGCTACACAGTAGAAACACAAGAGTTTGGCATACCGGATAAAATGATTGGGGACCTGCATACAAGCGATCAGCAGGGAGTTTTAATAACAATTCCTTCTGGATCAGGTTTAACACCTGAAGAAGGTATTACATCTGAATTATTTGATGGAGGATTAGGCAGGGTATCTGATTTTACAGAGGATGCAGCAGGGAAAATAGCCCTCATTTCACGCGGGGAATTTACTTTTGCGGAAAAAGTAACAAACGCAGTAAATGCCGGTGCTGCAGGCGTTCTAATTTATAACAATGTGGATCAGCCAGCACCTAGTAACCCCTCAATTGGAGGTCCATATGACATTCCAGTGGGAAGCATAACGAAGGCCAGCGGAGAAGCACTCCTTAAAGATGTGGCGGCACAAAACAAAACGGTGACGCTTACTGTAAAGAGCTTTAAAAACATAAAATCGCAAAACATTATTGCCACCAAGCACCCTAAGCCTAATAAAGGCGGGGAAACTGACATTGTCCACATTTCTGCACATTTCGATAGTGTACCATTTGCTCCGGGGGCAAGCGATAACGCATCTGGAACTGCTGTTGCCTTAGAGCTGGCCAGAGTCCTGAAAAGCTATCCTGCTGACAAAGAATTAAGATTTGCATTTGTAGGTGCAGAAGAAATTGGTCTGCTTGGTTCTGAGTATTATGTCAGCCAGCTGAGCGGCAATGATATAGAGCGAAGCATCGCAAACTTCAATATGGATATGGTAGGCACAGCATGGGAAAATGCAACTGCGATTTACATGAATACCCTTGATGGCAAGGCAAATATCGTAACAGAAACCGCTCTTGCCACAGCCGGGCGGATTGGCACTCCATCTGAATTAGTTCTTTATCAGCGCGGGGCTTCCGACCATGTTTCTTTCCATGATGCGGGCATCCCGGCTGTTAACTTTATCAGACGCGAACCTGTCACTGCCAATCTTGAACCCTATTACCATACACCACTGGATTCCATAGAGCACATTAGTGCCGATCGGATGAAAGAAGCCGGGGATCTAATAGGTGCTTCGGTTTACAGTCTAATTCGAAAATAGAATTGACTTATAGAATCCCCGAATTTTCCCGGGGATTTTTTTACTTTCAGCTATTTAGTATAAATGATGTGTTTATGCACAAAATATGAGGGTAAATTATATTCGTTCTAAATTTCATGTTCAAATAATAAAAGGATTTACCGTTTATATGGAAAAGAATTCGGGTAACATAATTGTAACATTACAAAAGAATCTACTATCTGCCCGATAGTCCTATATATCCCTAAAGGAGGGAGTCATCATGGATTTTGAACAGGAGGCTGTCATACTAAAGAGAGAACTCTCCCTTCTCATGGATGAATATGAAAGGTGCGAGATTGACGACGTGAAAAATGAAATATCAAAGGATATTCAACTGCTGAGCCGTGCAATAGACGATATACTTAATTAAGTATATGCTGGCATGGCTTTTTTTTATATTCTGTGCGTCTGGAATTTTTTGGCGCGCCATGATTAAACTTTAACTTGTAATTTAGGAGGGGGGTTTTATGCCTCAGCACATCTATTACAGTTTCATACGCCTGCCTTTAGTGATCAGAACTCTACTGATTGCCCTGATGGTTATCTTCCTTTTTGGCGGATTAATACATATAATCGAGCCTTCCTCTTTTCCGACCTTTTTTGATGGAATCTGGTGGGCGGTTGTGACGGCTTCTACCGTCGGTTTTGGAGATTATTATCCCAAAAGTACAGCAGGGCGCATTGTGGGAATTGCATTGATTTTTACAGGAGCGGGCTTTTTGTCTACATATTTTATTTCACTTGCAGCAGCAGCAGTTACCCGGCAGAATGACTTCCTGGAAGGGAAAATTGAATATCGGGGCCAAAACCATATTGTTGTGATCGGCTGGAACGAGCGTTCTAGGGAGATCGTTAATACGCTCGGGGGTGATGGAATGAACCACTCCATTGCCTTAATTGATGAAACACTAAAGTCAAATCCTGTTCCCCACAATAATGTACATTTTATTCAGGGACGCTCTAACAAAGATGATGTCCTCGTGAAGGCAAATATATTTGATGCCAAAAAAGTAATTATAACAGCAGATCAGAATAAAGATGAACTGCATGCTGATATGAATTCCATATTAACTTTATTGACAATCAAAGGATTAAACCGGGATGTTCAATGCATCGTTGAAATATTAACTTCAGAACAGGCAGCCAACGCTAAAAGAGCTGGAGCTGATGAAATTATTCAGACGAATGTACTTACGAGCTTTGTGATGATCAACAGCATTTCTTCCCAGGAGCTGGTTACCTCTTTCCTTGATTTGCTGGGACAGCTTGATAAACGCAAATTAACTTTTCAGCCTGCATCAGAGGAAGTAGAAAATAAGACTTTTGCTGAACTTAGTGCCGATCTTATGAAAGATGGAATTTTGCTTCTGGGTGTTAAAAGAGGGGAAGAAACTCTTGTTAATCCCCCCCAGCCTTTTAAGATTCTTCAGCAGGACCAGCTGATTGTTATTCTAGGTTAATCTCTTAATAAAATGGATTCAAGCTCTTCCACAAGCGCGTTGCCGATGTCAATAAATTCTTCCGGAAAACTGGCATCCTTATCCACTGGCTCCGAGAATTGATCAAAGGAGGAGCTGAAATTTCCAGTATAGGCGTGGTCATCAAGGCCGCGCTGGTACTTATGAGAAAGCAGAAACGGTCTGCCTATTTCCACCGTACAGCTTGGATCATCAAGCTGCCCATCAATTGCCTTAAATGGGACCCTTAAAAATTGGTACCCTGTCTTATCATCAATTTTATAATCAAAAGACCCGTGATCATAATCCCAGTTCCCGCCGATAGAATAGCCAATCGGCTTTAGCGCCTGTTCCAGCTTATATAAATCAAAATGCTTTCCTTCCACTTTTGAAGGTATCTCAATCACTGAATCCATCCCCTTTTACGCTTTTTGCTTAGTTTTCTCCAAAGTGGGGGATATCATGAATGAGATTTCCGAAGAATTATGTTCAGGAATTAATGTTTCGCGGATATAATTTAGTTTTCGCGATTATATGTAAAAATTCGCGGATATATCTGTTTTTTCGCGGATATATGTAAAAATTCGCGGATAAGTGCCATTTTCGTCTTTCGATAGGAGGATTTCCATTCGATAAAGCGGAATTATTACAACTAGAAAGGAGTGAAACCTATTTGATAATAAAAAATCGTTTAATACCTATCAGAATCCGACAAAATGAGGCCCTCATAAGGCGAATCTCAGAAGCTCATCCAAAGAGACCAATTATTGAAAGTGATTTAGCTAAAAGGAAAGCTGGTTATCGAGGGGAACAATCACTGGATTATTATTTAAATCAGCTTCCCGATAAAGAATATACAATTCTGCATGATTTAAGGCTTTATAACGGAAGCACTTACTTCCAAATTGACACCCTCATTCTTTCCCCATATTTTGCTTTAATTATTGAAGTGAAAAATATCCTTGGAACTCTTCTTTTCGATGAGGCCTTTAATCAGTTGATAAGAACCAAAAATGAAAAAGAAGAGGGCTTCCCTAATCCGCTTATTCAAGCCAAACGCCAGAAAGCACAATTAAAAGCTTGGCTAATCGAAAACTTAGCAACCGACCTACCAATTGAATATCTGATTGGCATAAGCAGCCCCTCTACTATATTGAAAACCTCTGCAAATCGCTCACATGTGCCATTTCGCGTTATTCACATTGAAAGTCTTATTGAAAGAATAAAGATTTTAAAACAATACTATCCAAAAGAAGTTATTACATCTCGACAGGTTAAAAAGATTTCGAAAGCCCTGATTAAAAACAATGTTCCTTCAGTTATAAATGTCTTAGATTATTATAATATTTTTTCTCAGGAAATTATTACAGGAGTGCAATGCACAAGCTGTCTGGTTTTTCCCATGCGACGTATCCATGGAGATTGGCTATGCCCCCAATGCGGATGTAAAGATAAGAAAGCTCACCTTCCTGCTATCCAAGACTATTTTCTTCTGATTAGCACCACGATCTCAAACAAGCAAGCCAGAGCCTTCCTTCATTTAGCTTCTGCAGACACCGCATCCCGCCTCCTTTCTGCAATGCCCAGTTCCGGCACTAAAAAAGGCAGAATATATTTTCTCTAATAAAAAAACGTCCACCCGCAGGCAGACGCTCCTCATTTTACTTTAATCTCTTTTCAAGTTCAGCTTTTTTCTCTTCAAATCCTGGTTTTCCTAATAGGGCGAACATGTTTACTTTGTATGCTTCAACACCAGGCTGGTCAAACGGATTTACTCCCAGCAGGTAGCCGCTCATTGCACATGCTTTTTCGAAGAAGTAAACCAGGTAGCCGAAAGTGTAGGCATCCATTTTGGGAATGGAAACGATCAGGTTTGGCACTCCGCCGTCTGTGTGTGCAAGCATCGTTCCCTCAAACGCTTTGTTATTCACAAAGTCCACAGTCTCGCCTGCAAGATAATTTAAGCCGTCAAGATCATTTTCTGCTTCTTCAATTGTAAGTTCATGGCGTGATTCTTCCACCTTGATAACCGTTTCAAAAAGGTCCCGGCGGCCTTCCTGCACATACTGGCCCAATGAATGAAGATCAGTGGAGAAGTTCGCTGAGGAAGGGAAAATTCCTTTCTGGTCTTTTCCTTCACTTTCACCGAACAGCTGCTTCCACCACTCTGCAAAATATTGAAGTCCTGGTTCATAATTAATCAGCATTTCAATGGTTTTGCCTTTGTTATAGAGAACATTGCGGACAGCAGCGTACTGATATGCTGCGTTCTCCTGAAGCTCAGATTTGCTGAAATCTTCACGTGCCTGTGCAGCGCCGTTCATCATATCCTCAATGTTCGCTCCGCTGACTGCAATTGGCAAAAGGCCAACCGCTGTCAATACAGAATAGCGGCCACCGACATCATCCGGAATAATAAATGACTCATAGCCTTCTTCAGATGCAAGAGTTTTTAAAGCACCTCTTGCTTTGTCAGTTGTGGCATAGATTCGTTTACGAGCTTCTTCCACTCCATATTTTTCTTCCAGCATTTTGCGGAAAATACGGAAAGCCAATGCCGGCTCAGTCGTTGTGCCGGATTTGGAAATAACGTTGATGGACCAATCTTTCTCGTCTAGAAGATCCATTAAATCCTTCATGTAAGCGGAACTGATATTGTTGCCTGCAAATAATACCTGAGGAGTACCGCGCTTTTCTTTTGGAAGTACATTATAGAAGCTGTGCTGAAGCATTTCAATAGCTGCGCGCGCTCCAAGATATGAACCTCCAATTCCAATGACGATAAGAACATCGGAATCGTTTTTAATTTTCTCAGCCGCTTTTTGAATGCGGGAAAACTCTTCTTTGTCGTAGTTTGCAGGCAGATCGATCCAGCCTAAAAAGTCACTGCCTGCTCCAGTTTGTTCATGAAGGGAGTGATGCGCTACCTTCACGGCATCCTGCAAATATGTAATTTCATGTTCGCCAAAAAAAGGAAGTGCTTTTGAGTAATCAAAACGAACGTGTGTCATGAATGTCCTCCAATTTTTCTCTAATTTAAACAGCCTGCAGTCATTCTTGCTGTCATCCTTATACAACTTTAACGAAAGCCTCAAAGTTTATCAAGAATCATCCCATAATGTAAGCGTGTCCAATTTTGACATATTTTTTACGCGCAAATGATGATTGTAATTCCTTGGCGAAAAATGTAAAAGGACCCCGCCTTTGGCAGAGTCCAGCGTGGTTTTTATAAAGAAGCGCGGTAGATTGAAACTACGTCATCATGTTTTAATTTCGCAAAATTGCCGAATTCTCCATTGACAGTCGCCTTATCTGCCATCAATTCGATCTTGCTGTCATCGATGTCATAATGGGCCAGGCGCGAAGGAGCACCAATGCTGTTCCAGAATTCACGAAGCTTTTCAATGCCCTCAAGTGCTGCCTCTTCATCCGTTTTTCCGGCAGGATTCACATTAAATACCCGGACTGCCAGCTGCTTAAATCGTTCAGGCTTCACGTTCAGATTATGCTTCATCCAGTTCGGGAACAGGATAGATAGACCGCCTCCATGAGGAATATCGTAAACAGCCGATACAGCATGCTCGATATTATGCGTTGCCCAATCACCTCGATAGCCCATATTCAGAATTCCGTTTAAAGCCATCGTGCCGGAATATAAAATGGCTGCACGATGCTCGTAGCTTTCAAGGTCTCCAAGAAGTTTAGGAGCTGCTTCCATTATGGTAATCAGCAGCGATTCACACATGCGATCCTGATAATCTGTATTTTCTTCAAGATGGAAATAATGCTCTAACACATGGGACATCATATCCACAATTCCATATACCGTTTGATCCCTTGGCACCGTAAACGTGTTAACAGGATCAAGGATTGAAAATTTCGGGAAAGTCACCGGACTGCCCCATCCATATTTTTCGTTTGTTTCCCAATTTGTAATGACAGATCCAGCATTCATTTCAGATCCGGTAGCCGCTAATGTAAGAACGGTTCCAAATGGAAGAGCCTCTGAAGCAAATGCTTTCTTGATGACTATATCCCAGGCATCGCCATCATATTTAGCTCCAGCAGCGATAGCCTTAGTGCAGTCGATTACACTCCCTCCGCCAACAGCCAGCAGGAAATCGATGCCTTCATTTTTACAGATTTCAACGCCTTTGCGGACAGTAGAGATTCTTGGATTTGGTTCAACGCCTGATAGTTCAAAAACTTCAGCACCAATTTCATTTAGCTGTGCCATCACTCTATCATATAAACCATTGCGCTTAATGCTTCCGCCGCCATACACTACAAGAACCTTTTTTCCATATTGCGGAATTTCAGTTTGCAATTGGGATAGCTGTTCTTTTCCAAAAATTAACTTAGTTGGATTATAAAAGGTAAAATTTTGCATATCACCATCTCCTTTTCCCCATAATTATCTTTCAAATTTTCGGCTATTGCAAAGAGTACGATTTGAAAGATGAGCATTAGATATTTCAGCTTCTCAGACATCTTTTTCATTATGGCCCTTACTGGATCTTACGATGAATATTTTTTATTCCAGTGAAACAAAATAATAATGAACCCATACTACAAGGAGGAAACATCATGAGTGGCATTCAGCGTATCGCACTGGTTCTAACAATTATTGGCGCTATTAACTGGGGTTTAATCGGATTCTTCCAATTTGATCTTGTCGCAGCTATCTTTGGCGGCCAGGATTCAGCCCTTGCAAGAATCATATACGGTCTGGTGGGCATCGCCGGCTTAATTAATCTGGGGCTTCTCTTCAAACCGAATGAAGAGCTGGAAAGAGAACCTGAAGCTAGGCCAACCCGTTAATATATGCAAAAAATCCTTGCACATTGAGTGCAAGGATTTTTTTAAAAAGGATAAATATTTATAAACTGTCTAACTCCTGCGTTTTTCTTGATTAAACCCAGCCTCTAAAGCGGGATGCTTCAGACATTTTTCTCGCGCCGACCATATAAGCAGCAAGACGCATATTTACTTTTCTCTGCTGGGATGTCTGATAAACATTATCAAAAGCCTGAACAAGCACTTTTTTAAGCTTTTCTGTAACTTCATCTTCAGTCCAATAATATCCCTGGTTGTTCTGCACCCATTCAAAATAGGATACAGTTACACCGCCTGAGCTGGCTAATACATCAGGAACAAGCAGGATTCCGCGGTCTGAAAGAATTTTTGTAGCTTCAAGAGTGGTTGGGCCATTTGCAGCCTCTACAATAATGGAAGCTTTTATATTATGAGCATTTGCAGCGGTAATCTGGTTGGACACAGCCGCAGGAACCAGGATATCGCAATCCAGTTCAAGCAATTCTTTATTTGTCAGAGTGTTATCAAATAGGGTTGTTACTGTTCCAAAGCTATCGCGTCTATCAAGAAGGTAATCGATATCAAGTCCATTCGGATCATATAGAGCACCATAGGCATCTGAAATGGCGACCACTTTAGCGCCTGCATCATGCATAAATTTTGCCAGGAAGCTTCCCGCATTTCCAAATCCCTGAACAGCTACCCGGGCTCCTTCAATGGATATGCCGCGCTTTTTCGCAGCTTCCTCGATGCAGATCACTACACCCTGTGCAGTTGCCTTTTCCCTTCCTTGCGACCCGCCGAGAACAAGCGGCTTGCCTGTGATGAACCCTGGAGAATCGTACTCACGGAGGCGGCTGTATTCATCCATCATCCAAGCCATGATCTGTGAATTCGTATAAACATCCGGAGCAGGTATATCTTTTGTAGGGCCAACGATCTGGCTTATCGCCCTTACATATCCGCGGCTTAAGCGTTCCAGCTCGCCCATTGACATGGTACGGGGATCACAAATGATGCCGCCTTTTCCTCCTCCATAAGGAAGATCCACGATTCCGCACTTCAGGCTCATCCACATGGATAAAGCTTTTACTTCATCCTCATTTACTTCAGGATGAAAACGGACACCGCCTTTTGTCGGACCTACCGCATCATTATGCTGTGATCTGTAGCCAGTAAAGATCTTTATTGATCCGTCATCCATCCTTACCGGGATTCTAACTGTGAGCATTCTCAGCGGCTCTTTCAGCAGCTCATACACCTCATCCGCATAGCCAAGCTTGTTCAAAGCCTCTTTGATCACAACTTGAGTTGAAGTCAATAAATTTAAAGACTCTTCCATCTTTTGTTCAGTTTCTTTACCAGCTACTCCTGCAGCTCCCATCACGGCACCTCTTGATTATAATATTTAGGAAAATTACAGTAATAAAACATAACCGGCGGCCCTGCATCATGCATTCAGACACAGGGGCGGACTGTCCGTAAACTTGTATTAGCTTAATACTTTATTGATTTTCTCAATTGCCCAATCAAGCTCTTCTTCAGAAATGACTAAAGGAGGAGCAAAACGAATAACCGTGTCATGTGTCTCTTTGCAAAGCAATCCTTGTTCTTTAAGCTCTTCACAGTATTTGCGTGCCGGCTCATCCAGCTCAACACCAATAAATAATCCGCGGCCGCGCACTTCTTTAATGACTGGGTTATTAATTTCCTTTAATTTGCCCATGAAATATTCGCCCAATTTTAGGGAACGCTCTGCAAGCTTCTCTTCAACCAATACGTTCATAGAAGCAACAGATACGGCACAAGCCATTGGGTTTCCGCCAAATGTTGAACCATGTGATCCAGGATTAAATACGCCAAGGACATCTTTATTCGCAACAACACATGAAATCGGGAATACTCCGCCGCCAAGCGCTTTACCAAGGATATACATGTCAGGATCTACATCTTCCCATTCACAGGCAAACATTTTTCCGGAGCGGGCTAGGCCAGCCTGGATTTCATCTGCAATAAATAACACATTGTTTTCCTTACAAGTTTCATATGCTTTTTTCAGGAATCCTTCTGGAGGGATCACAATTCCGGCCTCACCTTGGATTGGCTCAATTAAGAAAGCAGCCGTGTTCTCAGTGATTGCTTCTTTAAGGGCATTAAGATCTCCGTACGGAATCAGCTTGATGCCTGGAAGCATAGGTCCGAAACCTCGCTTGTATTCTTCTTCAGAAGAAAGGGAAACCGCTGTCATTGTACGGCCATGGAAATTTCCGACACAAGCAATGATCTCTGCCTGGTTATCTGCCACTCCTTTAACATCATAAGCCCAGCGGCGTGCTGCTTTGATTGCTGTTTCAACTGCCTCTGCCCCTGTGTTCATTGGCAGGGCCATTTCTTTATTTGTCAACTCACAAATCATTTCATACCAAGGTCCAAGCTGATCGTTATGGAAAGCACGTGAAGTTAAAGTAACACGGTCTGCCTGATCCTTCAGCGCCTGGATGATTTTTGGATGGCGGTGCCCCTGGTTTACTGCTGAATAGGCACTTAGCATATCCATGTATTTATTGCCTTCAGGATCTTCTACCCATACACCTTCCGCTTTGGAAATAACGATTGGAAGCGGATGATAGTTGTTTGCACCGTATTTTTCAGTTTGTTCGATAAGTGATTTTGATTTTGTCGCTTCAGTCAATTAAATTTCCTCCTTTTTCAAAATAGTCCTTTTTATTGTAACGTTAAGCTATTCTTCTTTAAACTATTTAAGGTTATAGCATGCACAGGATATGAATATATCCTGTGCATGCTTTATAAGTCTTAGTACATTTCAGAAGTAGTCTTAGCCTGCATGTGCAGAAGGATGTAGTCAGGCCCGCCCGCTTTGGAGTCAGTTCCTGACATGTTGAATGAATGGCTGANGTTAAGCCGTACTCTGTGTTGTTGGCGATTTCAAGCGCATGGTCGAAATCTTTTGCTTTTGTGAAGCCAACGACCGGCCCAAAGATTTCTTCCTGCATTAAACGTGCATTTGGGGCAAGGTCAGCGAATACAGTCGGCTTGATGAAGAAGCCTTTGGAGCTGTCTCCCTCTCCGCCTGTCATCAGCTTGCCTTCTTCTTTGCCGATTTCGATGTAGCTCATAATCTTATCAAATGCCCCCTGGTCAATCACAGGACCCATGTAGTTGCTTTGATCTTCCGGATTGCCCTGTGTCAATTTGTTTGTCAGCTCGACAACGCGGTTTAACACTTGATCGTATACATCTTCTACAATGACTGCACGTGAACATGCAGAGCACTTCTGGCCGGAGAAACCGAATGCAGAAGCCACGATAGAAGTAGCAGCCAGCTCAAGGTCTGCTTCTTTGTCCACAACAATTGTGTCTTTACCGCCCATTTCTGCGATCACACGCTTCAGCCAGATTTGGCCTTCGTTTAACTTGGACGCGCGTTCGTTGATGCGAAGTCCAACGTCACGTGAACCTGTGAATGAGATGAAGCGAGTGTCTTTATGGTCAACTAAATAGTCGCCCACTTCTGCACCGCTGCCCGGCACGAAGTTCAGAACACCCTTCGGAAGACCCGCTTCTTCCATCACTTCTACGAATTTCGCAGCCACAATCGGTGTTGTAGAAGCTGGTTTTAATAGTACTGTGTTTCCTGCCACAATTGCCGCAACGGTTGTGCCGGCCATAATTGCAAGCGGGAAATTCCAAGGAGAGATGATGATGCCCACTCCTAATGGAATGTAGTCATAACGGTTATATTCATTCGGACGGCTGTTTACTGGAACACCGTCTTTAATTGTTAAAATTTGGCGCGCATAGTATTCAAGGAAGTCGATTGCTTCCGCAGTATCAGCATCTGACTCGTTCCAAGGCTTTCCTGCTTCTTTCGTTAGAAGGGCAGAAAACTCATGCTTGCGGCGGCGGATAATCGCAGCAGCTTTGAATAAAACATCTGCGCGTGTTTCCGGCTTCACTTTTCTCCATGTTTTGAACGCTTCAACTGCAGCCTGCATCGCTTTTTCCGCAAGCTCGCGGTTTGCCTTTGAAACACGTCCAACTACTTCTTCTTTATTAGAAGGATTGATGGATACGATTTTTTCTTCAGTGGAGATTCTTTCTCCGCCTATTAATAAGTCATAGTCTTGGCCTAAATAGCTTTCGACTGTGCTTAATCCCTGTAAGTATGCTTCTCGGTTTTCTTCTGTTTTAAAGTTTGTGAAAGGCTCATGCTTGTACGGTTGTACCATGATTCCATCCCCCTTAATAAATTCGTTTTTCATCCACCCTTTTATTATGCAAGAACTGTGCCAAATATAAAAACCTTATAAATGAATTTTTTTCATAAGCTTAGAGCAAAATTTTTTTGCTCCATTAAACCTGATAATAGTTCTTGGCGCAAATTTTCATTGCACTTTTTTAATTAAGTATATACTATTTAATAAACTGGAGAGTGAAGGAGATTACAATGAATCACACGGAATTTGAAAAGCTCCAATTGAAAAACAAGATCTTTCAGCGGATATTAGATGAAATTGATGTTGGAGTCCATGTAGTGAATGAGGAAGGAAGAACAACATTCTACAATAAAAAAATGGCCCAAATAGAAGGCATGGATTATGAAGATGTATTGGATAAAAATCTGCTGGATGTATTTTCTTTCAGCCAGGACGAAGACAGCACCTTACTTCAGGCGCTCAAAAATGGCAGCAAAATTAAAAATGCCAAACAAACGTATTTTAACAATAAGGGACAGGAAATCACCACAATCAATAATACTTTTCCAATTATTGAGGATGGGAATCAGATTGGCGCCATGGAGATCGCCCGTGATGTGACCAAACTCGAAAAACTGATCAGGGAAAATATGAATAAACGCGGAGACACCCGCTATACTTTCGATAGTATTATTGGCAGCAGCGACGAAATTCATGAAGTGATTGAAGCAAGCAAAAGAGCAACCCGGACGAGTTCCTCTGTCCTGATAATCGGGGAGACCGGCACAGGAAAAGAGCTCTTTGCCCAAAGCATCCATAATGGCAGCAGCCGCTCTTCGAAGCCATTCATCTCTCAAAATTGTGCTGCCCTGCCAGATAGTCTGATAGAGGGTCTTCTGTTCGGCACCAAAAAAGGGGCATTTACAGGCTCCATTGAAAGGCCGGGATTGTTTGAACAGGCAAATGGCGGGACTTTGCTGCTTGATGAAATCAATTCCCTTAATCCATCCCTGCAGGCAAAGCTATTGAGAGTTTTACAGGAAAAAACGGTCCGCAGGGTCGGTGATACGAAAGACCGGACAGTGGATATCAGAATTATAGCAACCATTAACGAAGACCCGATTGATGCCATCTCAGAAGGCCGGATGCGAAAAGACTTATACTACAGGCTGAGTGTCGTTTCCCTTTTCATTCCGCCTTTGCGTGAGAGAAGAAAAGATATCCAGGATCTTGCACAATTCTTTATCGAAAAATACAATCAGCTCTTTGGAATGAATGTAGCGGAAATCGATGAAGAAGTAATGAGCAAATTCGAGCAATACGATTGGCCCGGCAATGTCCGGGAATTGGAGCATATTATTGAAGGAGCCATGAATCTGATCGAACAGGAAGAAGCGATCAGCTATGTGCATTTGCCTCTTCACTTCCGGAATAAGCCCCAATTCAAGGAGGAGCCGAGCGAAACTTGTCATTTGGAGGATTTGCTTATTCAGAAAAACAAGCCAATTAAAACACTCGAACAATATATACAGGAAGCTGAAACCTACTATTTAAAGAAGGTCCTTAAACATCATGAGAACAATATAACCCAAGCCGCAAAATCCCTTGGCATGAGCCGGCAAAACCTGCAATACCGGCTGAGGAAATACGGAGTTAAGAAAGAAACAGCTGATTGATGCTGAGTGACTATCATGCGAATAATTGGTTCGCAGATATACTAAAAAATTTCGCGGATAAAATTGGAGTTTCGCGATTATATTCATAATTTCGCGGTTAAAAAACGAAAAGCTCCCCCCGGGGGAGCTTATTTGTATAGAATATCGTCCCGAAGCGCTGCAACGCGAGTCAAGGCTTCGTCAATATCCCTTTCACTCACACCAAAGTGTGCCAGTGCATCATGCAAATGCTTGGCTATAGCGTTAAAATGTTCAGGCTGAAGATTCATGCCTTCATGTGCTTTTGCCATGGACTTGCCTGAATATTGATTTGGCCCGCCTAAAGCATAGCTGATGAACTTGGCTTGGTGGCGTTTCTGCTTGACCATATCGGTATGTTCAAAAAACTGATTGACGGTCGGATCCTTCAATACCAGCTCCTCATAAAAATAATCGACCACCTTTTCAATGGCTTCACTGCCGCCTGCTTTTTCGTAAAGTGTCTGTTCTGACATATTACTCACTCCTTTCAACAAAATATAATCTTTGACTAACTGAAAGTCTCTATTCATAATTTTACAGATTTCATTGTATTTACCCATTTATTTTTCAATAAAACAAAAAAGACTCCGGAAATTCCGAAGCCAGAAATTTAAGATGCCTTTTGATCTCTTTCTTCCATTTCTTTTCGCTCATGATCACTCATAAAAGTAATTTTGAATCCAAGCATGGCAAAGATAATAGCCAGGATCGGCACAGTGAAATTTAAAATCGCATATGGCGCATATTCAAATGGATGAACGGCCAATGTAGACATAATAAACACTGAACAAGTATTCCAAGGTACAAAAACTGAAGTAACCGTTCCTCCATCTTCAAGTGCACGTGAAAGGTTTTTGGATTGCAGATTTTTATCCTTAAATGCCTGAGTATACATTCTGCCCGGCAGCAGAATGGAAATATACTGCTCTGCGGCAGCCACATTAGTAAAGAAGGATGATAGCACGGTAGTTGCTACTAAGCTTCTTGCAGATCGGGCCAATTTAAGGATCTGTTCGACAATGGCTTTTAACATGCCGGTCTGCTCCATAACCCCGCCAAAAGCCATCGCTACAATCGTAAGGGACACAGTGTACATCATATCGTCAATGCCGCCTCTATTAAAAAGCTCGTCCACCATCGTGTTCCCGGATTCAATTGTAAATCCGCCCTGGAGGGTATTGACGGCATCCCCGACAGCACCGCCCTGAACAAAGATATGGCAAAGCCAGCCAAGGAAAACCCCAACCGCAAGCGCAGGCAGTGCAGGCACTTTTTTTGCCACTAATCCAATAACAATTACAGGGACCAATAAAAGCCACGGAGAGACCACAAAGTTCTCTGATAGAACATTCATTACGTCAATAATTTTTTCATTATTCAAATCATCTCCGCCAAATTGCCTTCCCAAGAGCCAATAAGCAATAATGGCTATGGCAAGGGCAGGGAGGGTGGTGTAAAACATATGTCTTATATGCTCAAAAAGATCTGTCCCTGTAATTCCCGCAGCAAGATTAGTAGTATCTGACAGCGGAGACATTTTATCTCCAAAATACGCTCCTGAGATAATAGCTCCTGCTACCATCGGAGCCGGGATGCCCATGCTGATCCCAATTCCCATACCAGCAACGCCAATCGTTCCCATAGTAGACCAGGAGCTTCCAATTGCCAGAGTGACAATGGCACAAATAATACAGATTGAGACTAAAAACATGGATGGCGTCATCAGTTTTAATCCGTAATAGACCATGGTCGCTACAATACCCCCGCCAATCCAGGAGCCAATAGTCAAGCCTACCATTATGATAATTAGAATAGCCGGCAGCGCTAACTTTATGCCTTTATAAAAGCCTTCCTCAATATCATTCCACTTATAGCCAAAACGCCAAGCGATGAAAGCGGATACAATTGTTCCGGTAATTAAAGGCACATGAGGACTTCCCTCAAACTTAACAATTGTAATAATCATGGCTGCAATCATCACCAGCAGCGGCAGCACTGAAAACCAGAAAGGAATTCTCTTTCCTGTTTCTTGCATGTATGTTCCTCCTTTTAAAGTTGCAATATCTGTTGGTTTATCTATTGCAAGATTAATGCCAAGATATCAAATTCCAACATTTTTCAGATTATTTATGCTATAAAAATGATTTTCAGCTATCTTTTATTCAATTAAGTACGCAAAATAATTTGTCGAGCGCTCGCTCATTTTGCATGAGTCCGCAAATAATTTTTGCACTTGAGTAAAATAAAAAACCGGGCAAGTTAACCCGGTTTAACATTTTCTTACTTCTTGATTAGATCCTCGCGCTGAGACTGATCAATCCACTCTTGAAGCTTATCCTTAAGTGTGTTGAATCCCTGTGCAGATTCGTCTTCCATTTTGATTGGAGCTGCCTGGCGTTTGCGAGGCTTTCTAGCTTTCGCTTCTGCTTGTGGAGCCTCTTCTGTAGCACGGATTGATAGGCCGATTTTACCCGCTGCTTCGTCAACAGAAAGTACCTTCACTTTTACTTCATCGCCCACTTTAAGATGCTCATTGATATCTTTTACAAAACCATGAGTTACTTCGGAAATGTGTACTAATCCCTGAGTATTCTCATCTAATGCCACGAACGCACCATATGGCTGAATACCTGTTACCTTTCCTGTAATAACACTGCCTACTTCGATTTTCTCAGACATGAAAACACTCCTATTTAAATTCAAATTTTATCTCTTTATACGCAATAAAAAATTATATCATAACTTGATTAAAATATCAAAAGTGAATTAGTTGATAAATTTTTCCCATAATAAATTCTTCACTGCCATTCATTATAATAAAACCATCCGCAAACAATATGTATACATCAATCAGTTTGTTAACGAAATGTTCATGAAGTACAGAATGGATCAATAGCTCTTCATGATAAAATATAGATAGAAGAAATTGACAGTGGGAGTGATGGATATGTCAAATATCGGCCATAACATTAAAGCTTGCCGCGAACGCGCTAATATGACCCAGCAGCAGCTTGCATTGAAAGTGAGAGTTGGCACCGGAACGATTGCCAAATATGAAAACGGGGACCAGATTCCTGATACCCAGACTGTTTTAAAAATTTCAACAGCCCTCGATATTCCAGCTTCTGAGCTGCTTGAACAGGAACTTCAGAAGGGCCAATCAGGAATTGATTATGAGATTGAACAGCTTGTGCGTGAAATTGGCACCAAAAAAGCAAAGCTCATCTTGCGTAAGGCAAAGGAATTCAGCGAAGAAGATTTTCTCCGGGTAATGCAGATGCTATATGAAATCAAATATAATCAAAAAGTTTTATAAATTTAAGTATAAAAAAGGGAATACTGGTTAGCCTTGTAGTATAAGGCTTTCTAGTATTCCCCCCTTTTTGAAGTTGACAATCTGTTGTGGATTGTCCTTTTTTTATGCCTTTTGGTGCTGATCTAAGAAATGGCCAATCCTTTTGATGGCTTCCTGGAGCAGTTCCATTGAGGTGGCATAAGAACAGCGCACATGGCCTTCCCCGCTTTTGCCAAAAATATTGCCTGGCACTACCGCTACCTTTTCCGCCATAAGCAGCCTTTCTGCAAATTCTTCCGAAGAAAGTCCCGTACTTTCAATAGATGGGAAAGCATAAAAGGCTCCGCCCGGCACATGGCATGTTAATCCCAGGTCATTTAGTGACTGAACAAAATAATTCCGTCTGCGCCTATAGCTCTTTTTCATATCCTCAACATCTGATCTGCCGGCCCTCAAGGCTTCAAGAGCAGCAAACTGAGCCATCGTCGGCGCGCACATCATCGCATACTGATGAATTTTCAGCATGGCCTGGGAGATTGCCTCAGGAGCGCAGACAAATCCCAATCTCCATCCTGTCATTGCAAATCCCTTTGAAAATCCCGAGATTAATATGGTTCTTTTCTTCATTCCACTGATGGCTGCAAAACTCGTATAATCACCTTCGTAAGCAAGCTCTGCATAAATTTCATCAGAAAGAACAAGTAAATCATACTTTTCCGCTATTTGTGCAATCGCCTTAAGCTCACTTCTCTCTAACATCGTTCCAGTCGGATTATTTGGTGAACATAGCATAATGGCTTTTGTCTTGACCGTTATTACCTTTTCCAGCTGCTCAGGCAGAATCTTGAACCCATTCTCTTTTAAGGTCTGAACCTGAACAGGCACACCGCCGGCAAGAGCAACTAATGGCACATAGGAAACAAAGCTTGGTTCGACTACAATCACTTCATCTCCCGGATCGAGGATTGCTCTTAGAGCTATATCCAAGGCCTGACTCGCTCCGACCGTCACGGTTATTTCACTTTGGGGAGAATAAGAAACTCCGAAGCTTTTCTGCATATAACCGGCAATTTCCTCCCTAAGCTCCATCAGCCCTGCATTAGCCGTATAAGAGGTATATCCCTGCTCAAGGGAGAGGATGGCTGCTTCCCGTACTGACCAGGGTGTGATGAAATCAGGTTCCCCTACTCCAAGAGAAATGACTCCTTCCATTCCTGCTGCAAGATCAAAAAAGCGGCGAATCCCTGAAGGCTTCAGCTCTTCAACCGTTTTGGATATATAAGATTTTGTTCCATTCATTACGGTGACACCACAATTCGTTTATCGTCTTCATTTTGTTCAAAAATAGTGCCGTCATGCTTATATTTTTTAAGAATAAAGTGCGTGGTTGTCGACAAGACAGAATCGAGAGTAGATAACTTTTCAGATACAAAACGGGCGACTTCATTCATGGAACGGCCTTCGATAATAACAGAAAGATCATAGGCGCCGGACATTAAATATACAGACCTTACCTCTTTGAAACGGTAAATTCTCTGTGCAACTTCATCAAATCCTACCCCGCGTTTTGGAGCGACCTTCACATCAATCATAGCGGTAACTCCTTCATGCCCGTCTACCTTAGACCAGTCAATTACGGAATTAAAACGCACAAGCACTTTCATTTCCTCAAGTTTTTCTAAAATAGTTTCAGTTTCCGCAATACTTATTTCAGCCATTTTAGCAATGTCTTCCACAGGGATCCGTGCACTGTTGTTTTCTAAAATTTCCAAAACTTCTATTTGCTTTTCGGTTAATTTCACTTTTGTCGCTCCCATCCTTTAATGATTTACTCTATAAAATAGTTACATTATAGCAAAAACTGCGGAAAATAAATGTGTCACTTTCATTATTTATTAATTTCTATAAAATCATATGTGTCAAGATTAAGTTTAAGGGGAAAATAAAGTAAAACTGGTACTAGGAGGGAAAGGCCAATGGAAAAAGCGACTTTCTCAGGAATGGAGCCAATAAATGGAACGGATGTTTATTATGAATACTACAAACATGAGTCCTCCAGGGATACTCTGGTCCTGCTGCATGGCTTTCTGTCATCCACCTTTAGCTATCGCAGGCTGATTCCTCTGCTGCAGACGGAATTCAATGTGGTTTCCCTGGATTTGCCGCCCTTCGGCAAAAGCGGAAAATCCCCGAAATTCGTCTACTCATACAAAAATCTTGCGGATACGGTTATCCGCTTATCGGAAAAGCTGGGCTTTGAAAAAGTTACTTTAGTAGGGCATTCCATGGGTGGCCAGATTGTTTTGAATGTCGCACACTCAAAGCCTGATCTCGTAGACCAGGCAGTATTGCTGTGCAGTTCCGGATATATGAAGCGAATGAAGCCGCATATCATCTTTTCAAGCTACATACCTTTTTTTCATTTGTATGTTAAATTATATCTTCAGCGCTCCGGAGTAAAGCAGAATTTAAAAAATGTCGTCTATGATCATTCCATGATTAATGATGAAATGCTATACGGGTATTTGTCGCCATTTTTAGAAGACGATATTTTCCGAGCCTTAACCAGGATGATCCGCGACCGGGAAGGGGATATGCCATCAGCTGCCTTGAAAAGAATTGAAACACCGTGCCTATTAATCTGGGGTGAACATGACAGGGTCGTCCCGCTTCATATCGGTAAACGGCTGAATAAGGATTTGAAAAACTCCAAGCTGGTGGTCCTAAAAGATACCGGGCATCTCGTGCCAGAAGAGCGGCCGGAAGATGTTCTTCAGCATATCAGAAGTTTTATGGAAACCGCTGGGGTGCAGGAGAGTGTTTAGGAGCGAAGGGATAATAAAAAATGGCAGCCCCCTGGTCTGAGAGCTGCCGTTTTTTATATTAAATAGCGCAGGAGCCATTATTCTTGATCTCAAGAAGCCGCCCCGAGATTTCTTTGCATTTTTCCAAAGGAATGATTTCCTCAAACGAGAATTCATAAATGGATTGAATCTTCCTGGCCAATTTTTCCTGATCATTAAGATCATGAACCGCCTGGACTGTATCGGCAATTTCAGTATCATAATTGCCCGGCCCCACACCAAGTGGATCCCACTGATCCAGAGTGTAGACAAGCAAAAGATTCGTTTGCTGAATTTCCATGTGTATCACCTTTTTATTATTCGGCCGAATAAAGCCGCAATATTTTAATTTTTAGCATCATTATCATATCATAGAGTCAGGTTACATAAAAGAATTCTAAAGGCGGTGACAGGGTTGAATCGTTTTAGTTTCCATCAAAAAATCAGCAGGGAAAATACAGCTTCTGTAAAGTGGGATCGTACCAAGGAGGTTTTTGGCAGATCAGATGTATTGCCCATGTGGGTAGCAGACATGGACTTTCAGCCTCCCGAAGAAGTTAAGAAAGCCATTGAAGACAGGATTGCTCATGGAGTCTACGGATATACGTATGCACCGGATTCAACTGCAGAATCTATCGCACAATGGCTTTATAAGCGTCATGATTGGAAAATTGAAAAGGAGTGGATTCTATACAGCACAGGTGTCGTTCCCTCTATCGCAACTGCCATTAAGGCTTTTACTGAAAAAGAGGATAAAGTGATGCTTCAGTCACCTGTATACACTCCATTCTTTGAGATGATTAAACAGAATGGGCGCACAGTCGTTAATTCTGAGCTCAAACTCGAGAATGGACGGTACGAAATTGATTTTGTCGATTTTGAAAATAAGCTGAAAGAGGGAGTAAAGATATTCCTGCTCTGTAATCCGCATAATCCGGGTGGAAGAATATGGACAGGAGAGGAATTGAGGAAAATAGGGGAGCTATGTGTTAAATATGATTGTCTTATTCTTTCCGACGAGATCCATTCTGATTTAATTTATAAAGGCCATAAGCATTACCCATTTGCTTCATTGGATCCGCGATTCGCAGAGATCATGGTCACCTGCATTGCTCCGACAAAAACATGGAACCTCGCAGGAATTCAAGCTTCCGCTGCCATTATAAGCGATGAGAACCTGCGGAAGACTTTTGAGGCAGAACAGCACAAGCAAGGATTCTTCACGCTGTCCGCCTTCGGGATCATCGGTATGGAAGCAGCATACCGGCATGGAGAAGAATGGCTGGATGGTTTAATCGATTATCTTGAAGAAAATAAAAGGACTGCTGCGGAATTTATTGCGGAGCACCTGCCGGACATTCACATGATGGAACCGGATGGAACATATCTGCTATGGCTAGATTGCCGCGGATTAGGATTAAGTGATGCCGAACTCCGCCGAAGCCTTTTGGATAAAGGGAAACTCGCCCTGGAACCAGGTCCAAAATACGGCCCAGGCGGCGAAGGCTTCGTCCGAATGAATATTGCCTGCCCGAATGAAGTTTTGGCGGAAGGGCTGGAGAGGCTGAAGAGAGCTTTTGGGTGATAGAGGGAGCACGGCTGGGGCCGTGCTTTTTTGTTGTATTGAGATAACCGTGGCCCATTCTGATTAACTACCATTTTTTCTATTACTGTCCTCATTTTCGGCGGTAATCCCTCTGATTAACTACCGTTTTCTCTTGCTGCTCCTATTTTCGTCGTTATTCGCTCCGATTAACTACTATTTTTCTCTTACTGCTCTCATTTTCACCGTTATTCCCTCTGATTAACTACCGTTTTCTCTTGCTGCTCCTATTTTCGGCGTTAATCCCTCCGATTAACTACCATTTTCTCTTGCCGCTCTTATTTTCGGCGTTAATCCCTCTGATTAACTACCATTTTTTCTTTGCTGCTCCTATTTTCGGCGTTAATCCCTCCGATTAACTACTATTTTTCTCTTACTGCCCTCATTTCGGCGTTAATCCCTCTGATTAACTACCATTTTTTCTTTGCTGCTCCTATTTTCGGCGTTAACCCCTCCGATTAACTACCATTTTTTCTTTGCTGCTCCTATTTTCGGCGTTAATCCCTCTGATTAACTACCATTTTTTCTTGCCGCTCTTATTTTCGTCGTTTATTCCTTTTGATTAACTACCATTTTTCTTTTCCTCCCATATTTTCGCTGGTAATCCATCCGACCTCCTCTCCTGCATTCACTATGTCTTCCCTTTGGCATCTTTGATAATAAGAAGATTTCCCCTTTCCCTTTTTCTCATAATTTCTCACAAGGATCCTCTGCACCACTTTCTTAGAACCAATACCATCGCACCAATCAATTATTGTATTTGTCGTAATTTTCCTATCAGGAAACAAAACTGCAAATTCTTCCACACTTCGAAGAACCGCAGTGTCCATTTTTTCTTTCGATCCACATTTTTCGCATTTTAAGAAACCCTGAGTAATCGGGACCAGAAATGCTGAACACGAACCACACACAATCCCTTTCCTCAATTGGTCATAAGTGTACTCAGGCTTTCGCACATAGGGATTCTCCTTCAGGCAGCGAGCTTTTAACCGCTCAGCCAGCTTCATGTTTTTTGATTTCGCCACATTAGGCACAGCTTTTAATTTCTCCAGGAATCGTTTTACCTGGGGAGGAAATACTGCAGGCATATTAATAGGGGCTTGATAAAGGTGAAAGCAGGGGTTAATGAAGATCAGATGAGATTTGATGGGAAGATGAAAGCCAAAGTCCTTGAGAAGTCCTCGTAATAGTGTTTCACTTCTCTGCAGCTGGAGGAGAGGGTTTTTTATTTCTGTTTTGGATAGAAGGGAATACCATCTTTCATTTTCAATGTAATAGTCGCCTTCGTAATTTTTTACTTCGAAGACAAAAATGGTGCCGCCAGTGATGAGGAGTGTATCGATTTGGAAGTGGGTGTTGCTGTTTTCGAGCAATAGATCATTTAGAATAATGCAAGAATCTGGCAAGTCCTGAAGCTCCCTGTCAAAATGAAGCTCGCCAGCATAGCCCTTCTCTAAATTCAGATAGTGATTTTCGTCTTTCAATGGCAGCTCCAGACGGCAGGACAGAAAGCGGAGCAATTTCAGCTCCTTTGGTTCGAGACGGAGTCTGTTAATCATAATTCACATCCTTGTTTTAAGATAATTTAATTCTATGAAAAATTTTCCATACCTACAAGCAAAACCCCCTTGGCTCTTTCAGCAAGGGGGATTATAGCACATACTCAGCAAGTACGCTCTGCACTTCATATATGTTCAAGTTTTTATTAAATTGTTTTTCAATTGGTTCGTCTGATCCCGAGATCCAGATTTTTAATTCGGCTTCCAAATCGAAGCTGCCTGCAGTTTCAATGCTAAAATGAGTGATGTTTTTATAAGGGATGGAATGATATTCAACTTTTTTCCCTGTGATTCCCTGCTTATCCACCAGAATTAGGCGCTTGTTTGTAAAGATAAATAAATCACGGACGAGCCGATAGGCTTTTTCAACATGTTCGCTTGGAGCCAGTACGGCTGAAAACTCTTCTTGAACCTCATTAATGTCCGCTTCAGAAGCGTTGCCGATAAATCCGTCGAAAATTCCCATTTAACCAACCTCCTTTATAAGGCTTAACTCCATTATACGGAAGGATCGGGAAAATTCCCAGTGATAAAGGCTCTCCCTCCAGGAAAGCCTTTATTAGTTATCTATTCTTCTGCTGATTGATCGTCCTGAGCTTTTTTCTGCCCTTTTTCATCTTTATCCTTAGAAATACGGCCGCAGGCAATGCGTTCTCCGGAATCTCCTGCCGGCTGTGTCATGCCATCATCCGGCCCATCATGGATGACAATGGAGGTCCCTTCCTTTGTCAGCAAAGAATTTTTGTCTTCTTTTAACGTGACTTGGGGAGCCATAAAGTCAATCTTAACTTTGCCGTCATCCTCAACAATCAGGTTGGGAAGATCACCAGCATGGGATCCTTTCGGATGAAGCAATCCATGTTCCTTATTGTCAGGGTTGAAATGATTCCCTGCCGATTTAAAATCTGGGGGTTCGCATTTTGCTACTTCATGAATATGTATTGCAAGTTCTCCAGGCGGAAGCCCGCTCAGATTCCCGCTCAATTTTACACCGCTCGCCTGTTCCTGTACCTTGATCGTGCCCAATGAATCGCCTGCAGCATTAAACATTTCAACTTCCGTATTTGTAATTTTCTCTTCTCCACAGCCGGACAGAAGCAGAATAAGACTAAGCATTAAAGCTTTTCTCATGATTGAATCCTCCATCAAGACATTTTGTTTTTAGTGTTGCCCAATCACTTTATCAATAAACAAGAAAAGCGCAAGCGCCTTGCTCACCCCCGACAAGCACAAGACGGGCCTCTCGGAAAGGCGTCCTTTGCCTTTTTGGGAGGATCGGGTTGCGACCTCGAGGGGGTAGGCTGCTTGCGCTAGACAGTTATCGAAGTTCAAAGTTATACTTTCTTACCTAACAAAAGAAGAACAGCTGCTCAGCTGTTCCCCCCTTGTCTATTTTGCCTCTCAATGCGCTCTTCCAGTTCTTTTGCCTTTGCTGCTTCGCGCTTTGACACACGGATTATTAATCTCATTGTAAGTATGGCTGCAGCTAAAAAGATGGCAAACGATACAGCAGCAGGGCCATATTCTGATTTATCTTCCGGAAAATATAGAAACAGCGACAGTACATACCATTGCAACATGCTAATCAATCCTTTCTGCTAAAAGCAGTGTCCACCCGAATTATTATATCAGCAATGATTACACAGTCCAATGTTTAAAAACTTATTTTAATACCTTGATCTTTTCGATTACCACATCTTCCGCAGGCTTGTCCTGTTCGGCAGTTTCAACCGCTGCGATGCTGTCGACTACATCCATTCCCTCAACAACCTGTCCAAAAACGGTGTGCTTATTGTCAAGCCAAGGTGTACCGCCTTTTTCATAAGCTTTGATAATTTCTTCCGGATAACCTGCTTCTTCCATCTTTTCCTTCATGCTTGGATCAAACGTTGTGTTCTGAACAATAAAGAATTGGCTTCCGTTAGTATTGGGACCAGCATTCGCCATGGATAAAGCTCCGCGGATATTATAAAGCTCATTGGAGAATTCGTCCTCAAACTCTTCACCGTAAACGCTTTCTCCGCCCATGCCGGTTCCCTCAGGATCGCCGCCCTGGATCATAAAATCCTGAATGACGCGGTGGAAAATCAAACCGTCATAATAGCCATCTTCACTATGCTTAATGAAATTTTCAACTGCTTTTGGTGCCTGATCCGGGAACAGCTTAATTTTGATATTCCCTTTGGATGTCTGCATTTCCACCAGTCTTTCATTTTCCTGGACTTCTTCTGTTAATTGCGGAAAGCTGTCCGGTGTTTCACTTTCCTGGTTTTCTGTTTTGCTTTCTTCAGTTTCAGAGCCATTTGCACTGTCCTCTTGTTTTTCATTGCTTGTCCCGCATGCTGACAGGATCAGCATCAGAATAAGAATCGGACTTAAAATGCGCCATTTCATCTTCTCAACCTCCTATGAAAAAACTAATCATTTTTAGCTTACCTGATTTATTGAAAATTTGCACTTTGTTTTTTCAAGCATCATAATAGGGCTAAAGAAAAATAAAAAGGAGAGGTTAAGGTTGGCAGAAGTAAAAATTGGTGATAAAGTAACGGCTATCTATAAAACAGGTAAATATATCGGGGAAGTTACAGATATCCGGCCTCAGCATTACCTGGTCAGGGTACTTGCGGTTTTAAAGCATCCAATGCAGGGCGATTTGCACAATCCCAAAGAGGCTGACGTCATGCTTTTTCATGAGCGCCGCGCGCTTGCATACAGAGAGCAGACCAATGTGCCTACGCAAATGGTAAAGCCGTTTGAAGAAGAAATACCAGACTATAAGGATTCTCTGCAAATTGCATTGGATAAAATGAGAACGGAACTGGAAGGGGATTCTTCTCCTTGGGCAGAACAAAGCATTAGAAACCTTGATTCATTGAAAAAGGATTATTTTAAGTAAAATGACACAAGCCAAATCGTTTTGATGGATTTGGCTTGTCAGGCAAATTTATTAAATAGCTTCGAGAAGTCCACCCGGTCGCCAATTGTAGTAGGTTTGGGCTTCTGAAGATACTTCTTGTCTTTTTCTACCAATCTGAAAATATTGTAAGTCGTTAATGCATCATCTAAAGCACGATGGTGTTTCCCTGTTCCCTCCTTGCCGTATTCCTGAACGGCTTTCCACAATCCTGTCTGGTTCTGGTCACCGAAGAAACGCTTATATTCCATCGAAAGGTCAACTTCTTTTCCTCTAAACGGAAAAGCAATCCCAGCCAGATTACAATTATTTCTAAGTACCTTCATATCCATATTTCCCCACGTAACGATTGTACATGGACGGTTCCTGTTCATATCCTTCATTTTTTTCACCAGTTCAAGAAAATCAATTCCCTGGTCTACCTGTTCCTGTGATATATGCAGAAAGGATTTGCACCGCTCGGACAATATCGGAAACCGGACAGGAAATACATATGATGAGAACTCTTCACAAATTTTATTGTTGATGACTGATACAATTCCTGCTTCGATAATTTCCGGAGAAAACCCTCTGAATGCACTGCCTTTTTCAGGCATGGTAAATTCAAAATCAATAAATAGGTATTGATGTTCCTCCCCCATGTTTTCACCTGCTCCCCCTTGAAAATTTACGCACATAATTTCTTATATTATAGCATGAAAAATTTCAATTTTCTGAGTAAATTGCATTTCAGCTGGAATTTTTCATCTGCTTATGCTTCTTTCAAAAAAGCTTAACTCCGTGGAGATAATGCCGAAAAATAGGATAGAAGTTCAATTAAAGGAGGCGGAAGCCGCTTGCGAACATCGAAAAAATGAGGAGTTTAATAACTGGCCAGTACACGGCTGGCGTCTGGGTCGGAAAGGATCGGCCCGGAAGTCTGGGTGCTATCGAATCGGCTTCTCCACAGCTGCAGATTTGGAAGGATATAATGTCTGAGTAAAAGGAGGCCCTTCACAACGGCCTCTTTTTCTATATCGGCAGACTAGCCATGATGCTGTAATATATTTTCAAAGAAAGATAATTATAAGGCTGCAAATACCATAAAATTAACGAACAGGAGGAGAACCGTCAATGAAAGCTTTACTCCACCTTCTGAAAAGAATTCCAGCAGCCCATTGTAAATCCCTGATTTTTGCAGGAAATGGACTAACTCTATTTGAGTCTTTATAGCCAGAGATATACTAAACAAGATAATCGCCAATAGTGGAAAATAACTCATCAAATATGTATTTTTCATTTTTCCCCATCCACTTACTTCTTATTTTTTTACTCTAGCTATCTATCAGCTGCGATTTTCATAATTTTTACAATAACATAGCCCGCCTGTATATTTCAGTGTTTCCCAGCATAGACATAAACCATATTCTAGTAATTTAAATGGTAAATAGAGAAAAGGGGGAATTTGAAATGAGAAAAGGTATATGCTGTTTTCTGCTTGCAGTCTTGCTCTCAGCTCAGTACCTTATGCCCGGGAAAGCTGCTGATTCTGAAAAAGATTTCGAGGACATACTTGAAAAACAGCTTCGCAGCACTGTCCATTATTATAACAAAGACTCCTTATCAGTCATTGATGCCTATGGCATGCAGGGGCAAGTAACAAAAGTTGTTACGCCTGATGATCCGTCAACATCAGAAAATGAAGAGAAAATTGAAGAATATTCTTCACATATCGGAATTGTCTTTTTGGAATTAGAGCAAAAAAGAGATGGCTTATATATTTTTAAGAAGAAAGATTTCTTTTATTATGACTTTGACAAAAAGGAATTCCTGACAGCATCAAACGTGCTGGGCAATGAATCCATCCGGGAGTTTTTTGATTTGCATGTGGACGATATTGAGAAAAGTATAACTCCCTTCTCCAAATTTCTCTTCCTGTTTTTCCTTTCCTTTATCATTATGGTCCCGTTATTCATAATGATTTTTCATAACCGCGGCCGAAGCAAATTTTAATACAGCAGCAAGAGAGGATGAGCCGCTTCTCATCCTCTTCTTGTTAAGATGCTGATTGTATCCTCACATATTCTCTCGGTTCAAATACCCTCAGCTTTTGTTTATTTTCAGCTTCCATTTCGTAATTTGCCGGTAATAATTCGACCACTTCTTCGTCTCCCGGAATATAAAATTCCCTTTTGGTTTGGTGGTCCAATATCCAGGCGCCTGCAAACAGCAGGGCAAAGATTGCAATGGCTGCTGAAACTTTATGCTTTATCATGCACAACACCACCTAAGAGTAGTGTGCGTGAATCAATGATTTTTTATACAAAATTGCCGCCTTTTAATAAATTTTTTCAAAAAAATTTTTCCTGATTAATTCGTGTTTCTACCTATTTAATAAGAATGGATAAATCCTTTGCTGATAAGGGTTTGATGTATGCACAGACTTTATTTTTAGGTTATAATTTGTTCTGAGGTGCATGAGCGGATAATTTTGATGAATATGGCACGCCTGTCTTGCCTGCCCTGGCTGGATAATATGGGGGTAGGTGGAAAAACTTTTTATAAAGCGCTTTACTTATTGCAGAAAAGGTTTATACATCCTGCGGAAGAAAAATACAGTTTTCCAAATATGCTGACTGTTTGGTACCATTAATCCGGTACACAAACTGCATGATAGGAAACTCTGTTGAATACTTCACAATTAGTCAAAAGGGGGTAATGTTTTGTCCTTGCTTCACCTGGCAATAATTTCACCATTTTTGCTTGCCATCCTTGTACCTATAGTGTACAAGCTGTTTAAGCAGATACATACGGGCTGGTTCGTTCTTCCTCTGCCAATCCTTTTATTCAGTTATTTTATCTCTTACCTATCCATCACCTCCAATCAGCAATCGGTGACAAACTCTTTCTCATGGATTCCTTCTCTTGGTATCGATTTCACTGCAAAAATCGACGGGCTTGGTTTGCTGTTTGCTTTGCTGATTACTGGAATAGGTGCATTGGTTGTTCTGTATTCCATCTACTACTTGGATAAGAAAAAAGAAAAACTGAACAACTTCTATGTTTACTTGCTTCTATTTATGGGAGCTATGCTTGGGGTTGTCCTTTCGGATAACTTGATTGTACTTTATACATTCTGGGAATTGACGAGTTTTTCTTCATTCCTGCTAATCGGGTACTGGTACCACAGAGAGAAATCAAGATATGGTGCACAGAAGTCGATGATCATCACGGTTTTCGGCGGTCTTTCCATGCTTGGAGGCATCATACTTCTTTATCTGATGACAGGCACTTTCAGCATTTCTGAAATAATTGCTCAATCAGATGAAATATTTTCACATTCATTATTCGTTCCTGCTTTACTTTGCATTTTGCTTGGTGCTTTTACCAAGTCTGCACAATTTCCATTCCATATCTGGCTGCCGGATGCCATGGAAGCTCCAACGCCTGTCAGCGCTTACCTGCACTCGGCAACGATGGTTAAAGCCGGCATTTATCTGATAGCACGAATGAGTCCGGTTTTTGCGGAGCATTCGCTATGGCTCTGGCTCATTGCAGGGTTTGGGATCACAACATTATTCTGGGGTTCCTTCTCAGCTGTCAAACAGACTGACCTTAAAGCCATTCTTGCCTTTTCAACTGTCAGCCAGCTGGGGATGATCATGTCCCTTCTCGGTATCGGTGCTGCTGCTCTTCACTTCGAAACAGTAGAAGACGGTTATTTTACGGTTGCCACGACAGCAGCAGTCTTTCATTTAATCAACCATGCCACTTTTAAAGGAAGTCTCTTTATGGTAGCTGGAATCGTAGACCATGAAACCGGAACCCGTGATATCCGCAAGCTTGGCGGTTTGATGAACTTTATGCCGATTACCTTTACTTTGGCGATCATCGGCACATTTGCCATGGCCGGTCTTCCGCCTTTTAATGGATTCTTAAGTAAGGAAATGTTCTTCACCGGAATGGTCCGTGTACTGGAAATGGATATTTTCAATTTGGATACTTGGGGTTTCTTGTTCCCTGTTCTTGCCTGGGTGGCGAGCGTATTCACTTTTATCTACAGCATGATCATTGTATTCAAAACGTTCACAGGCAAATTCCAGCCTGAACAATTAGAAAAGAAACCGCATGAAGCACCAATCGGGATGCTAATATCACCAATTATTCTAGCTTCACTTGTCATCATTATCGGTTTCTTCCCTAATATCATTTCAAACACGCTCATCTCTCCTGCACAGGCAGCCATTATGCCTGCCGAAGGATATGTGTATGATACTCATATTTCCTTCTGGCATGGATTTACGCCGGAACTGTTCATGACTTTAGGTGTTATTACATTGGGAATTCTGCTTTTTGCCACTTTGCCGAAGTGGAAAGGTGTGTATGGTTTGTTCCCTGAAAAATTGGCGCTTAATCGGTTTTACGATAGTGGTCTTTCAGGGATACAGCAAGGAGCACACGGATTTACCAGATGGTATATGAATGGTTCAATCAGGAACTATTTAGTTTATATCTTTACATTCTTTATTGTTATTTTGCTGTCAACTTTATTCATAAAGAATGCATTCAAATTTGATGCAAGTAATGTGTCTGCCATTAAATTCTCTGAAATTGTGCTTGCTCTCGTAATCGCAGTTGCATCTATAACGATCCTGTTTGTAAAATCCAGATTGACATCCATTATTCTATTAGGGGCAGTCGGCTATACCGTGGCGCTATTCTTTGTTATTTTCCGTGCGCCGGATCTTGCTTTGACACAGCTTGTCATTGAAACGATCTCAGTTGCTTTATTCCTGCTGTGTTTCTACCATCTGCCTCAGATTAAAGATGAAGAAAGGATGCCGTTTAAAGCAACCAATGCAGTGATTTCCATTGGAGTAGGGCTAGTCGTTACGCTAATTGCTTTTTCGGCTCACAGCAATAAACTATTTGATTCTATTTCTCAGTATTATATAGAGAATACGTATGAAAAAGCAGCAGGTAAGAATATGGTAAACGTTATACTTGTGGATTTCCGCGGATTTGATACGATGTTTGAAATAACGGTTCTTGCCATTGCTGCATTAGGAATATTTGGAATGATTAAGCTTCGGCTGGGAGGAGGAAAGAAAAATGAAAACAAATGACATCATTCTGCAGACAGCCACTAAAGTTGTTTTGTTTATCATTGTTCTTTTCTCCGTATACATTTTCTTTGCCGGGCATTATACGCCAGGCGGAGGCTTCGTTGGCGGCCTGCTGACATCGGGAGCCATCATTCTATTGCTGCTGGCCTTTGATATGAAGACAGTTGATAAAATTCTCCCTGTAAATTTTATGTATATGATAGCAACTGGTCTGCTCTTTGCAATCGGAACTGGAGCAGGCGGACTGCTATTCAATGTTCCTTTTCTGACACATGCATTTACAGATGTAGACCTCCCAATCCTGGGACACCTGTCACTTCATACCGCAGCACTGTTTGATCTCGGTGTTTTTCTGGTTGTTGTAGGTGTAACAATGATCATTATCAAAACGATAGGGGAGGATGACTAATGGAAATAGTAATGTCAGTTGTTGTTGGCATCTTATTTATGTCAGCCACCTATTTAATGCTTTCAAAAAGCTTACTGCGCATAATTGTTGGGACAGCAATATTAAGCCATGGTGCCCATTTGCTGATTTTAACTATGGGCGGTCTTAAGAAAGGAGCCGCACCGCTGCTTGGTGAAAATGGCCCATATACAGACCCTCTTCCGCAAGCATTAATCTTAACTGCAATTGTAATCGCCTTTGGAGTTACCGCCTTTTTCTTAGTGCTGGCTTATCGGGCTTATCAGGAACTGGGCACTGACAATATGGACAAATTGAGAGGAACTGAAGGAAATGATTAACTTTTTAATACTGCCGATACTAATTCCCTTAATTACGGGAGTCCTTCTAATCTTCGCTGCTAAGCATGTTATGCTGCAAAGGTGGGTTGCAGGCCTTTCTGCTGTGTTATCTGTAATAGTTTCAGTGTTATTAGTGCAAAAAGTTAAAAACGATGGGATTCAAACTTTAAACTTATCGAATTGGGATGCCCCTTTTGGAATTACACTAGTTTCGGACATGGTTTCTGCCTTGCTCGTATTAACCACCAGTGTCATTGGGCTGGCATGTGTCATCTATTCATTTCGCGGAATTGATGAAGATAGGGAGAAATTCTACTACTACTCTGCTGTCAACTTTTTGCTTGTTGGAGTAAATGGAGCGTTTACCACAGGAGATATTTTCAACCTATTCGTTTTTTTCGAGGTAATGCTAATGTCGTCTTATGTGTTAATTGTTATTGGCGGCACGAAGATTCAGTTAAGGGAATCCATTAAATATCTGCTCGTGAATGTCATTTCTTCTGCTTTATTTGTCATTGCAGTAGCGTACTTATATTCAGTTGTCGGGACGCTCAACATGGCCCATATCTCTGCCCGGATCAGTGAGATTAGTGAAATGGGGCAGCCTGGCATCATTACTGTAATTGCCGTTCTATTTTTGATTGTCTTTGGCCTTAAGGGTGCAATTTTCCCTCTGTTCTTTTGGCTCCCTGGCTCTTACTATGCACCGCCAGCGCCGGTTCTGGCACTATTCGGAGCTCTTCTCACAAAAGTAGGTGTATATTCGATTGCCAGAACATATACATTATTCTTTTATCAGGATGGCGGCTTTACCCAGCAGCTTTTAACCATTTTGGCGGTAGCCACCATTATTTTGGGCGTAATAGGAGCAATTGCTTATTGGGATATTAAGAAAATTGTCATTTACAATATTATTATAGCGGTCGGAGTCATTCTTTTCGGCATTTCAGCGATGACGCAAGATTCGCTGACTGGAGCAATATTTTACTTGATCCATGATATGAACATTAAAGCATCGCTGTTTATGCTTGTTGGTATTGTGGCAGCCATAACAGGAACGAGTAATCTTAGGAAGATCAGCGGTTTAATAAAACGCTATCCAGGCTTGGGCTGGACCTTTTTCATTGCAGCTCTTTCATTATCCGGTATTCCTCCGCTGAGCGGCTTTGTCGGTAAGCTTTTAATTATTAAAGGCGGGTTTGAGTCTGAGCATTACTGGGGCGCCGGAATTGTGCTAATGTCCAGTCTTTTTGTCTTATTCTCCATCATGAAGATATTTATCAATGGTTTTTGGGGAACACCCCGTGCTTATGAAGGTGCAGATAAAATACCTGTTAAAAGCATGATGATTGCTCCTGTGATTCTTGTTGCTATTGCCGTCCTTTACGGAGTCGGCTCTGAATTCGTATATCCGTATATCTCTCAGGCTGCAGAAACGCTTGCAAACCCAAGTATTTATATTGAAGCAGTCTTAAAGGAGTACTGAGTATGGCATTTCAAATTTTATTAAATATGTCCCTTGGGTTTATGTGGATGTTCTTAACAACAACCTACGATGGGGTAGCTTTTTTGAAAGGGTACCTTTTCGGCTTGCTCATTATTTTTGTCTTCAGGAGGTTCTTTACCTCCCGCTTTTATCTGCTGCGCGTAATCGCAGTGCTCAACTTAATGCTGATTTTTATTAAAGAGCTGATTCTTGCAAACATAGCAGTGTTAAAAGTTGTGCTTAAACCGAAGCTTGATATGAAGCCAGGCATTTTTGCATTCCCTACGGAATTGGAAAAAGATTGGCAAATAACCATTTTAGCTAACCTTATTACATTGACCCCGGGAACATTGACCATTTCTGTTTCAGAAGACAATAAAATATTATACGTGCATGCAATGGATATGGGTGAAGTCCAGGACGAAATTGATTCAATAAAAAATTCATTCGAAAAAGCAATCATGGAGGTGAGCCGATAATGATCCAGACAATTGCAATGATTGCCATTCTGTGTATATCGCTCGCCACACTGGCTTTGATTTACAGAGTAATTAAAGGCCCAAGCATTCCTGACCGGGTAGTGGCACTGGATGCGATCGGAATTAATTTAGTTGCCATCGTAGCACTTATTTCCATCGCTCTTAATACGAATGCCTTTTTGGAGGTCATCCTTCTGCTTGGAATACTCGCTTTCATCGGGACTGTGGCCTTCTCTAAATATTTGGAGAAGGGGGTTATCATAGAACATGACCGAGATCGCTAATGTCTTTATTATCGTGTTTATTCTATTAGGCGCATTTTTTATCCTTGTTGCAGCCTTCGGTGTTATCAGGCTGCCTGATGTTTATACAAGAAACCATGCTGCATCAAAATCTGCAACACTTGGAGTTTTATGCGTCCTTCTGGGAACACTGCTTTTCTTTTACTTTAAGGATGGTTACTTTAACTCAAGAGTAGTATTGGGGATTATCTTCATTTTCCTGACTTCCCCTATTGCTGGTCATTTAATTGGACGGGCGGCTTATAACTCTGGCGTCAAGCTATGGGACAAAAGTATCCGGGATGACTTGAAAAATGTCTCCAAAGCAAAAGATACTGCTGGTAAAGGTCAATAAAACGAAAACCCACGGGAGACACTCTCGTGGGTTTTTTGTAACTTTATTTTCTTTTAATTACGGCCATGGTGCATCTTGAGGTGCAAATCAGCTTGTCATTTTCATCCGTAATTTTAATATCCCAGACCATTGTGGTTCTCCCCTGATGCAGCACGGTTGCGACAGCCGTCACAATTCCGTCTTTTTTAGCGCGCACATGGTTGGCATTGATTTCAAGTCCGGCAACTGATTCCGTTTCTTTATCGCAAAGTTCAAATGCCCCGATGCTTGCAACTGTTTCCGCAAGGGCGACAGATGCCCCTCCATGCAGCAGGCCAAACGGCTGGCGGGTCCGTTCATCAACAGGCATGGTAGCCACTACACGGCCTTTTTCAAGTGAGACAATTTCCATTCCAAGTGTTTCGATTAAAGTTTCTTTCAAGTCCAATCCCCTATCCCCTTTCCATATGTAAAATGTTGTCATACTATACTTCATTATATAAGAACAGACTATTCATGTCCTGTGGGACAATCATAAAAAAAGAGGTGACCGTCATGAATCGCGTTCGCGAAGGATTAATTCCAACTGTTCTCGGCACCGCTGTTACTGCGACTGGTTATGCAATGAAACAAAACCGCAGAACCAATAACATGTTATCAGATACCATCGTTGGTTTGGGGCTCGCTCATATTGTGCTGGTGCCATTGACTTGGTCGAGCACCGCAATCAGTATTGAAGCCATAGAGCAATGTAATTAAAAAAGGCAGCGTCCGAGCTGCCTTTTTATTATAGTCCCAAGCCCTGGTCATGCAGTTTTTCATGTTCCTTCCTGCGCTTCCTTCTGCTGAATCGAAAGATAAAGAAAAGTACAGCAACTGCTGCCAGGCCAATCAATAATTCTTTTTCATGTTTGATGATGGTATCGATATGATCTCCAAATATATAACCGAGCGTGAAGGTAACGGACAGCCATATCAGTGCGCCGCTGTATGCAAATAAAGCGAATTTTTTAAATGGCAATTTACAGAATCCATATAGAAAGGGGAGGAAATTTCGGATACCCGGGACAAAATAACTGAAGGAGAGGGAAAAGGCATGATACTTTTCCATTAGTTTTAATGAAGCATCAATTGTTTTAGACATCCTTTTGCTTTTATAGAAGTACTTAAGCAATGGCCTGCCAATCAAACGCCCGATCGTATAACAGGTTGACAATGCAGCCAATATACCCAGATAAATGACGATGAAAGCAAGCACTGGATGAAGCGTTTTTAAAGAGGAAGAAAGGCCAACTGTCATTACGATCAGTTCATTTGGTACAGGAAATATAAAGACTCCTACCCAAAGCCATAGAAACAGCCCCAAATATCCGTTATTTTCAATGATTTCCAGAATTAATTCGAGTTCCATCCGGGGCCTCCTATCTATGTAAGCCGCGCTTACTTTTTTTATTTCACCACACTAATATATTCTTCATTCCGTTCTTTTACCCCTTTTCTAATTATATCAATCCTTATAAAAATTGGCTTTCTAATGCACCTTATGCAAACTCTTTTTATCTATGCAGGGTGCAAGCCTGATTTTTATAATAAAGCATTTATTATATTTTTTCATAGGAAAAGCCTGGTTTTCATATATTGGGAATGCGTGCATTGATTATTAATCGAAAGGGGCAGAACCGGATGTACCCCTATTATTATTTTCGCTACCCAAAGCCTGGATATTACCCTCAGCCTCAGAACGGCTGGAATTATCCGCAAGCCTATCAGCCTTATTGCCATCCTGTCCATTTCTGCAGAACATTTCCAGCTATCGATCCTCAAATGTTCATGAGCTCCGCAAAAAAAATGGAAGTCCTCATGAGAGACGCCAGCACATTGCTTGTAAATATGGCAGAGTCAAAAAAGTTTTCTTATGAACTGATGTCAGCCGCTCAGCAGTCCAATAAGGATGCAGTTGAAAAAATGATAAAATCAACTGGGATTTCCCGAATTCCATCTGTATCCTATACACCTGACGGGCTCAGCCTTCATTTCGAATCAGACAAAGAGGATCCCCAAAAATGCTGTGATTTAACTCTAAAGCTCAGATGGATGTAAGGAAAAGCGGAAGTGCCTTGCCCACGAAGGAACGCAGACTAAGAACGCCACGCCCTGCGGCAACGTCTGCATGACTCCCAACCAGGGGGCATCAAGACGAGCCTCACATAAAGGCGTTCTTTGCCTTTTGGGGAGGATTGCCCGAAGTGTGGAGGCGACTGCCCAATCAAGGAACGCAGACTAAGAGCGCCACGTCCTGTGGCAACGTCTGCATGACCCGCACCCTGCGGGCCTCAGGCATATGACGGTTCCTGTAAGAAGATGTTTTTTTTCCCTTCTGAAAGGAAACGGCTTATGACCCCGAGTCCCTAGGAGCCGCAACAAGACAAGCTTGTGACCTCGAGGGGGTAGGCTGCTTGCGCTAGACAGATATCTAACTTCAGATTTTATACACTCATATCATATAAAAAAAGCTCTCAATCAAGAGAGCTTATGCCTATTTAGCGATAATAAGGGTTTCCGTATGGACCATAACCAGGGTATCCGCCGCCATATGCCTTGTATGGCGCTCCTGGAGGGCCATACAATGGCGGCGGCGGGCCGTAGAATGGCGGCGGTGGGCCGTAAAATGGACGGGGTGCAAATATGGCAGCTCCTAGCCCGGCTCCCAGAAAACCGCCAAGCAGACCGCCGACAAAAGGAGCTCCTAAAAAGAAGAACCTTTCGCCCCCGTTTCTATATGGGCCTCTGTAATAATACATGCAGGGTAACCTCCTTAATTTTCAATGCCTTCTCTATTTAATATGCAGATGTCCTCATTTTGAGTGGGCTACTAGAAAAGCGGAAGGCGCCCGCCTATCGGCGACAAGCATAAGACGAGCCGGTTAAAAGGTTGTTCTTTAACCTTTTGGACGGATTGGCTTATGACCTCGAGCCGATGGCGCCTGGAGCTAGACAGCACTAGAAAAGCGGAAGGCGCCCGCCTATAAAGGAACGCAGACTAAAAGCGCCACGTCCTGTGGCAACGTCTGCATGACCCGCATCCTGCGGGCCTCAAGCATAAGACGAGCCGGTTAAAAGGTTGTTCTTTAACCTTTTGGACGGATTGGCTTATGACCCGAGAGCCGATGGCGCCTGGAGCTAGACAGCATTAGAAAAGCGGAGGCGCCTAGGCTAAATAAAATAACGACCACCCGTGATAACGGGTGGTTTTCTCTGCGGCTGGAAGCCTTTGTTACTGGCCAAACCCTAAAGGGCTACTGAATGGTTCGCCAATTGCACTACTTTTACTGGCCAGACCTCAAAGGCCTTCCAACTGATTATCTTTTCTTTTTCTTAACCTCTTCACCTGTGAATGGATCAATATATTCCATCATACTTATTTGTTCTGCAACTACATCATCTTGAATCTGATTACGTATATAATCTTCAATTACCTTTTTGTTTCTTCCTACTGTATCCACATAATACCCTGTACACCAAAACTTTCGGTTTCCATATCTGTATTTTAAGTTGGCATGACGATCAAATATCATCAAGCTGCTTTTGCCTTTTAAATAACCCACAAACGAGGACACACTTATTTTTGGAGGAATACTCACTAACATATGTACGTGATCCTTACAAGCTGTCGCCTCAATAATCTCCACTCCCTTCCTTTCACATAGAGTGCGGAGTATTTCCCCAATATCCTTCTTAATTTTTCCGTATATCACTTGTCTTCTGTATTTAGGTGCAAACACAATGTGATACTTACAATTCCAAGTTGTGTGTGCTAAACTATTAGTGTCTTTTTTAGACATAAGAATTCCTCCGTATGCTGATATTTTGGTTGGCGAACCAAAAATATTTTAGCAATACGGAGGAGTTTTTTTAATACCACGCTGTAAGCTTTTTGGAACCCTAGGCCTAGCCTAGGGTTTTCTGTTTCATAACAAAATCCCCTTAGCCTTAAGGCCAAGGGGATTTATGGTCTATTAGTTAACTGTTTTTACTTTAGCAAATGCATCTTCAACAGAAACATACTCATAGCCAAGGTCTTTAGCAACCGCAGGGTATGTGATGCTGCCGTTTACAACGTTAACGCCAAGCTTAAGTGCTGCATTTTCTTCAATCGCTTTAACAACACCTTTGTTTGCAATTTGCAGTGCATAGTTAATAGTAACGTTTGTAAGAGCAATTGTAGATGTTCTTGGAACTGCACCAGGCATGTTCGCAACTGCATAGTGAACAACTCCGTGCTTTTCATAAGTAGGATTGTCGTGCGTTGTAATATGATCTACAGTTTCGAAAATACCACCTTGGTCAATCGCAACATCGATAACAACTGATCCAGGCTTCATTGTTTTGATCATTTCTTCTTTTACAAGCTTAGGTGCTTTAGCTCCTGGGATAAGAACAGCACCGATTACTAGATCAGCATCTTTAACAGCTTGTGCAATGTTGAATGGGTTAGACATTAGTGTTTGGATGCTGTTTCCGAAAATATCGTCAAGCTGGCGAAGACGCTCTGGGCTTAAGTCGATAATTGTAACCTGAGCTCCAAGTCCGATTGCCATTTTCGCTGCGTTAATTCCTACTACACCGCCGCCCACGATTGTTACTTTGCCGCGTGATACGCCAGGAACGCCCGCTAATAGGATTCCCATGCCGCCATTTGTTTTTTGAAGGAACTGAGCTCCAATTTGAGTAGACATGCGCCCTGCCACTTCACTCATTGGAGTTAAAAGAGGCAATGTGCGGTTTACTTCTACTGTTTCATAAGCAATAGCTGTGACACCTTTTTCAGTTAATGCTTTTGCAAGCTCAGGCTCAGCTGCAAGGTGAAGATATGTGAAAAGAACCAAACCTTCGCGGAAATAACCGTATTCTGAAGCTAGAGGCTCTTTAACCTTCATAACCATTTCAGCAGCCCATGCTTCTGCAGCTGTCTCAACGATAACAGCTCCTACTTCTGTATAATCTTCATTAGCGAAACCGCTTCCAATTCCTGCGTTGATTTCTACAAGTACTTTATGTCCAGCTTTTACTAATGCATCAACGCTTGCTGGTGACGCAGCAACACGATTTTCGTTATTTTTAATCTCTTTAGGCACTCCAATAATCATGGAAAATTCCCCTTTCAATCTATCAAATATGATATTTACTATTGCAAGTATAATAATTATAGTGAAGCGCTGTCATTGTTAAATCGGTAAAATAAAAGAGCCTCCATTTGTGGAAATCTACAAATGAGGGCTCTTCTTTTCCATTCTCCGGATCTTAAGTTCAAGATATAAGGACAGTTTTGTATTCGTATTCTTCAGATCAACTTCCCCAATATCGTTTATCCTTTTTAATCGGTAGTTCAGTGTATTCATATGGATATGCAGTTTTTTAGCTGTTTCATTCACATTGCTGTCATGATCAATAAAAGCTTCCAGAGTGGTGAGCAGATTGGTCCGATGCTCAAGGTCATATTTATTCAGCTTTTCAATAGCAGGGTGCTCATATGGTTCCTGCCGCTTTTTTTCAAGTATGGAATCAAGATAGCGGAAAATGCCAAGCTGCTGATAACTATAGACATGATGGATCTCTTCGGGAAATTGTTCTTTAAGGCGAAGTACCTTTAGTGCTTCCTGATAGCTTTTTTCAACTTTCTCATAGTATTTATAAGTTGTTCCAGTTGCCCCGTTAATATGATCAATGCTAAATCGTGTCTTCATTTGATCGATAAAAAACTGGATGAATTCTATAAATGCATTTTCAGAAAGAGCAGGTTCCGGGGGTGCAGCCAGAATTATAAATTCATTTCCCATCGCTGCATAAAAGGTTATATGAATCTTCTGGCTTGTCGTGATCAAATAAATGATATATTGTTCAATTTTAGGAGTAATTTCTTCTTTAAACTGAAAGACGAGTACAGCAAAAGGTGATGGCGGTTTAATGGTTAAATCCTCGAACCTATCTGCAATCTCATCATGGCTATGGAAATGGCCGGTTAACAGTTCCCAGAAAAAGTCACGGTACCCCTTCGCTCTCTTTTTCTTTTGGGCGTTTAATCTTAGCATTTCTGTCCTTGCCGACTGTGCAGCCAGCTTTAGCAGGTTCAGCTTGCTTTCTGTTAAGAGTGCTTCTTCTTCGACTACCCATATGTAGCCTAATACTTCGTTATTATTGCGTATAGAAATAGCTACCCGATTTCCCAGCCCTATTTCCTTTATTTCAGGGATTCTAAGCGGTTCACCACTTTGCATCAGCTGCGGTATCACACGTTCTTTCCATAGACGATTGATTACCTTTTCAGGTACCTTTCTGCTGATAATCGTTGCAATTCTCGCTGTATCTGTCTGATCATCATGTGTACTGTAAGCAAGCAGGCGATGGTTAACATCTTCTATTGTAACAGGGCACTCCAGGACATCGCGGATCTTATCTACCAATTCCTCCAAATCGCTAAATGCCCTTTTAAACGGATCTTTTTCCATTTTATCATCACCCAATTGTAAAACTCCTTTTAACAGCTAATAGAAAATTTAAGATGCAATTTTATAAAAAATAGGCTAAGCTGATTTTTAGGCCGATATTTCTCGTGCGCACCCTTCAAGTGCCGGCCCTCTAGCCAGAATCTTAATTTTTTCTTTCCTATTATATTATACCTCATTCACATCCACTGCTCTACTAAAGCTCCGTACGGTTCCACAAAAATCGTGTGATGCCTGTTCATTTTTATAATATTGCTAATTATTTTACTTTACCCATTTGACTTGAAGTTATATTCAGATAATTTTACAATAGAACATGTTCACAAAAAAATCATATTTTAATAGTCTTGGTCACAGTGATTGAAAGCGTTAACATCTGGGAGGCGACGATTTTATGCTTGAGACGCTTAATAAAATTAACGGGGTGCTTTGGGGCACACCAAGTTTGATTTTGCTTTTTGGTACTGGTGTTCTTTTAACATTCATGCTGAAAGGCCTTCAGTTCAGAAGGTTGATTTATGCATTCAAATTAGGATTTACGAAAGAAGGACAGGCTTCATCCAATGACGAGGGGGATGTCAGTAACTTTAAAGCTCTGATGACCGCTCTGGCTGCAACAATTGGAAACGGTAATATCGCCGGTGTTGCCACTGCTATTACACTTGGCGGGCCTGGAGCCATCTTCTGGATGTGGGTTGTTGGTTTGCTTGGAATGGCCACCAAATATGCCGAAGCTTTACTGGCAATGAAATACCGTGTAAAGAATGCGAATGGCGAGTATTCCAGCGGACCGATGTATTATGTAGAACGCGGCCTTGGCAAAAAGTTCAAATGGCTTGCAGTTGCATTTGCAATATTTGGAGCTTTTGCAGCACTTGGCATCGGCAACAGTGTTCAATCCAATACGATTGCAGCTGTTATGGATACTTCATTCGGAATTAATAATTGGATTACAGGCATTATTCTTGCTGTACTTGCTGCTTTAATTATCTTCGGCGGCATTCAGCGCATCAGTACAGTTGCTGGTTTCTTTGTGCCAGTCATGGCATTTCTTTATATTGGCGGCGCATTACTTATTCTGGCAGTTAATTATGACCAGATCATACCTGGTTTCCAGACTATCTTCTATTATGCTTTTAACCCTGTTGCAGCGACTGGCGGTTTTGTAGGTGTTGTAGTATCTGAAGCGATCAAGAATGGTGTTTCAAGGGGTATTTTCTCTAACGAAGCCGGCCTTGGTACAGCAGCGCTTATTGCAGGCAACGCAAAAACAGACCATCCCGTAAAACAGGCACTTGTTGCGATGACAGGTACATTTATCGTTACAATCGTTGTTTGTACGATGACTGGACTTGTGCTTATCATGACTGGTTTCTGGGACACAACAGGCGGGTTGATCTCTGGGGTGGCACATGACGGCAGCCTTGACGGCGGAGCATTAACAAGTGCAGCCTTTGCCCATGCTCTTGGGACTGCGGGAGAATATATCGTCGCATTCTCAGTTATCTTCTTCGGTTTCTCCACCATCGTCGGCTGGTATGTTTACGGTGAAAAATGCTTTGAGTATCTTGTTGGCACAAAAGGAATTATGGGATACCGTGCAGTCTACATCTTTGCGACTGGCATCGGTGCGGTTGCCAACTTAACAACTGTATGGGCATTTGCAGACATGGCAAATGCATTAATGATGATTCCAAATTTAATTGCATTAATTCTTTTAAGCAAGGTTGTTGTTAAAGATACTAACGAATTCTTTGAGAACCACTATAAAGCAGCCAATAAGCAGCTTAATAAAGCTGGCTGATAGAAGTAAAACAAACACAGTTCCTGGATCTGTGTTTGTTTTTGTTTTAAGATGTATCCTAAAATATCTGCCGCTGAAATAACGCATTTTTCTCGTGAATATAGGCAAATATTCGATAGTGATACAGAAACTCGTCAGTTAATATTCCTTCTCCTTCAAATGAATAAGCATCTAAAAAAGCTTCTATTTTTTCCTCATCCTCTTCATCCCATATCCCGGTCATCCAGACTTTATATGCAAGTTGGCTGTTTAAATCGTGATATCCGCTTTCTTCAAAAAGCTCCTCTATTTGCTCCCTTTCCACCTTTCTGCCTCCTTCCTCGTATGGTATCCATCCTTTTCTGTTTCTATCTTCCTTATACATTCTGGGACAAGGCAAATATACAAATTTAGCACCACATAGATGGTTAACTTGTCTATACTATATCGAAGTCTATTTTGACCCTGTAGGATTGATTATTAAAAACACTAAGGGAGTTAAATCTCTGGCAATTAAATGTGACATAACCAATGAACAAGACATTCAAATGGTCATCTGCAAGACTTATTTTATGTATAGCTTTTAAAACCATGCAGCTGCTGCATGGTTTTATTATTTTAATGTCTTTACTCAAATTGTGTTTTTAAGTTCAGAGTTGCAAATAATAAGGATATTAACTGAACAAAAGGCAGAAGTTCCCCCTCCAAAAAGAGAGCCTGACAGCAGGAATCTGCCAATGACAAGAGCAGAAGGAGACTAATAATGGACCTGAAAATTTTCAAGGCAATCAACCGGTTGTCCGGACATATTGCTTTCATGGATTTTTTGATGATTCTTTTATCAAACAAGGCTAGATATTTATATTTATTCATACTGGCATGCATGTGGCTGGCAAAAGGCCCCTCCAAAACAGCAGCAAAAAAAGCTGCTGCAGCTTCCCTGATCGCTATTTTCGCAAATAAGATAATAAAAATTTGTTATTTTAAGCCCCGCCCCTTCATAAAAAACAAGGTTGGAATATTAATCCCGTCCAAAAGAGATTCAAGTTTTCCTAGCAAGCATACAGTAGTGTCGTTTGCTGCTTCTGTCGTCATTTTTTACGGCAATCGATTTATAGGCCGAATTTTGCTGTGGATTTCAGCGCTCACAGGCTTCGCGCGTATTTGGGCAGGCCACCATTACCCTTCTGATATAATAGGCGGTGCCGTGATTGGCGGAACAATAGGCTGGGTGACAGAAAAATGTTTGAATCTGAAATCAGAAGCTGAAGTTCAGGATTATAAAAAATTGTAAAAACACCACTTTCTTTGCCGAAAGAAAACTTGTTTTGTCAACTGGGAAGGACTTCCCGTTATCCGGATAGAATCCATTGTAAAAACGGGAGGGATCAGGAATGAATACAAGTGCTGCTGCCAAATTGTTAGGGGTTTCGCCAAGCACTATTCAGCGATGGGTTAAACAACTGGAACTCCGGACGGAACGGAATGAATTGGGCCATTACTTATTTACAAATGAAGATATTGACCTGCTGAAGCAGGTTCAGGAGCAGCTTAATCAGGGGATTATTTTGCAGGATGTGACAGTTAACGGCAAAAATGCCAGAAAAGGTACGGTAAAAGGGGATATATCTGCCCCAGCCATGGAAAAAATTTATTTGAAGATCAGTGAGCTCGAGCAGCGGCTGAACGGAAAAGCGGATGATGTTGTCTCTTATCAGCTGCTGCAGCACCGCAGCGAAATAGAAGAACTGCAGAAAGAAAATGCACGCCTGCTTAAACGGATTGAAGATCTTGAAGCCAAGTCAGCCGCCAAAAACCGAAGCATCCCTGCTGACACCCTGTTAGTTTTCGATCAGGATAAGCCAAGGAAGAAGTTAAAGAAGAAAAATATTTTCACCATGCTATTCGGGTTTTAATAAACATAAAAGCGTTACTCCATGTAACGCTTTTTATTAATCATCCCAGCTGAAACGCTGCTCGCGGAAAGGATCTCCATAGTTGTGATATCCATTATTCTCCCAAAATCCTGGTTTATCCATTTTTGAAAATTCGATGCCCCTGACCCACTTTGCGCTTTTCCAGAAATAAAGATGCGGAATTACGGCTCGCAGGGGAAACCCATGCTCAGGAGCCAGGAGCTCACCGTTGTGTGTATGGGCAAGCAAACTAGTATCCTTAAGGAAATCTTCAATAGGAAGGTTGGTGGTCCATCCTTCTTCGGCATGGAGGATCACAAATTGTGCCGTTTCTTTTACACCTGTCTGCTTGGCAATTTCAGCGGCGGAGACTCCTTTCCAAACATTATCAAGCTTTGACCAGCCCGTAACACAGTGGATATCATTTTTGTACTCGGTCTGCGGAAGATTCATTACTTCCTCATGTGAAAAGGATAACTCAGTTTCCACTTCTCCAAATACCTGCAGATTCCATTCCTGCATATCCTTATAGTAAGGAACATTCCCATAATGCAGCACAGGAAACGCAGTGGTTACATTTTGGTTTGGCGGTACCCTCCCGGAGGTCTGCTTTCTGATTTTCCCAAAATACATAAGAGACACCTCTGTTCTTTTTCCTATATCGTACCCTACTTTTTGGGTGGATAAAAGCAATGGGAAAGCAGCCTCCCTTTAAGAGAAGCTGCTCGATTTTTATAATATCATTGCTGCAAGCCATCCAAACAGGATGAGCGGAATATTGTAGTGCAGGAATGTTGGCACACAAGTATCCCATATGTGATTGTGCTGTCCATCTGCATTCAAGCCTGCCGTTGGCCCTAATGTACTGTCTGAAGCAGGTGAACCTGCATCTCCAAGAGCAGCAGCTGTCCCTACAAGAGAAATCGTCGCCATCGGACTGAAGCCGACTTCAAGCGCAAGCGGCACAAAAATGGTTGCAATGATCGGGATCGTTGAGAATGACGAACCAATCCCCATTGTAACAAGCAAACCGACAAGAAGCATTAGCAATGCCGCAAGTGATTTATTATCGCCGATGATTCCTGCAGCCTGTTCAACAAGGCTATCAACATCGCCTGTTTCTTTTAATACATCAGCAAATCCGAATGCAGCCAGCATAACAAATCCAATGAATGCCATCATTTTCATACCTTCTGTTAAAAGCTGATCTGCCTCTTTCCATTTAACAGCACCACTGATATAAATAACCAAAATACCTGTCATTGCACCAAAGATCATGGAATCCAGCTGCAGCTGCACAATAAGAGCCGCTGCAATCGCAATGAGAGAAAAAATAATGCCCTTCTTGGAATAATCGTTTTTTTCCATCTCTATTAATTCTGATGGGCGATAATCCCTCTTTTTACGGTAAACGAATAATGCCGCCAATAGACCTGCAGCCATCCCGGCTACAGGAATAAGCATAGCCTTCGGGATGTCCGCCATTTCCACTGCCAATCCGCTGTTCTCCATATTTTCAGCGAGGATTCCATGGAATATTTGGCCAAAGCCTGCAGGCAGCAGAATATACGGAGCCGTCAAACCAAATGTCAAAACAGATGCTATCAGACGGCGATCTATTTTCAATTCATTCATTACCTTCAGCAAAGGCGGAATTAAAATGGGAATAAACGCGATATGAATCGGAATCAAGTTTTGGGAAAAAATAGCCATTAGTAAAATAGAAAATATAATAAGTGCCTTTGGTAAAGTTTTCCCTCTGGATTCGCCGTCTTTTCCGACCTTTGCCAGAACCCATTCCACCATTAAGTTAGGAAGCCCAGTTGCGGAAATTGCTATGGCAAATCCGCCTAATAAAGCATAACTTAACGCAACTTCAGCACTTCCGCCAAGCCCGTTTGAGAAAACTTCAATCGTTTTATCTATGCTTAATCCGCCTGCCAGCCCGCCTGCCAATGCGCCCGCCACAAGGGCAAGTACCACATTGACCCGCAGAAGGCTGAGAACAAGCATGATTAGAACTGCAAGTATAACTGCATTCATGATGCTACCCTCTTTCTGTTACTTAGATGCCCAACGCTTTATTATGCTAAATCGGTAGAGAACTAAAATACAAGTATTAAACTATCATACTTACACTTTTCATGTCAATGATTTTGGGCAGATTCAGATATGGGAGTTTGCGCCAGAGGCAGCTGTTTGGCCGGTAAATTGCTGGTTTTGGCCTGTATTTTGTATATACTGGCCGGTAAAGTTCATATTCACTTTTCCTTTGCCATTTCACTCTACAAAATTCACATAAAAAAACTCCGGATTGCTCCGGAGAATTGAATTCGTAGTTATTTAGCTTCAAATCTTTCAACCAGTAATGCCAATGTGCGCACCATAACGCCTGTCGCACCGTCTGGCCCAAGATCATGGCTCTTCGCTGTTGTGGCTGTACCGGCAATATCGAGATGCACCCAAGGCGTGTCTTCTGCAAATTCACCGACAAAGCCACCGCCCATGATGGCATGTCCGGCACGTCCAGGCGAGTTGTTCAGATCAGCAATTTTGCTGCTTCTGATTCTTTCTTTATCTTTTTCAAATAGAGGCAGGCGCCAGATTGGTTCACCAGCTTCATAGGATGCTTCCAGCACCTGCTCAAACCACTCTTCATTATTGGTTAAAGCACCTGTTGTTTCTTCTCCCAGTGCGATAATGACACCGCCAGTCAGGGTAGCAACATCCACCAGGCAGTCTGCTCCATGATGCTTCGCATATGTTACCGCATCAGCAAGAGCCAAGCGACCTTCTGCGTCCGTGTTAAGAACTTCAATTGTTTTTCCGCTCATGGATGTGATCACATCATCCGGCTTGAATGCTGTTCCGCTCACCATATTGTCTGTAGAAGGAATAACAGCGACAACGTTCTGTTCAGGCTTCAGCTCTCCAATGACTTCCATAGCCCCAAGAACAGCCGCTGCGCCGCCCATATCGGATTTCATTCCGACAATGCCGTCCTTCGGCTTAATGGAATAGCCTCCTGTATCAAAGGTAATTCCTTTGCCGACCAAGCCGATGACATCTTTCCATTCTTCCTTGCCCTGGTATTTTAGGACAATCATCTTAGGAGGCTCTGCTGACCCCTGATTCACCGCTAAAAGAGCACCCATGCCAAGCTTAAGCATATCCTCTTTTTCAAGGATTTCAACTTCGAATCCGTATCTCCATGCCAGTTCAGAAGAGTAATTTGCCATATCTGTGGCAGTCAGCATGTTGCCTGGAAGATTGACTAATGTACGGGCTGAGTTCGTTCCATTTCCGTAGGCATACCCTACTGTAAGAGAGGCCTTTACCTCTTCCTCATCTGCCGCTTCGCTATAAACGGCAATATTTTCAATTTCTTTTTCCGGTTCATTCGATTTCTGTTTGTAATCTTCAAACTTATAGGTCGAAAGAGCAAATGCCTCGCTTACTGCATGGGCTGCATCAAGCGCATCCACATCTCCTCCTATAAATGTATCAAGGTATACACCAGCGTTTTGAAGCTTGGATGATTTTACTTCCTTAAAAGCCCTGCCCAATGCTTCACGCAATACTTCAAAGCTTAATTCTTTTTCTTTTCCGAGACCGACTGTAATCAAACGCTTGGCCCCGATTTTTCCAAAAGTATGTATTTTTGCAATTGCTTTTTTCTTGGCAGAAATATCGCCGCTCTTCACCAGCTCTGTCAGATGGCCGTCAAATTGTTCATCTGCACGGGCCAGTACCCCTTCAAACTTGGCTGGTCTATCAAACACACCTACGATCAGGCATTCTTGTTCAGCTGAGAAGTCGAACTCATTCTTTACTGAAAACATTCAGGCACCCCCATAATATATTTCATCTTATTATATCGAAAATACTGAATTATTTCGACTATCCAATTTTATGACGTTCTTAGTTTGTTAATCTTCCAGATACAATACCAGCGGCGGCAGTTTAGGAAGAATTCCTATCTTTTCAAATGGCAGCCGATCGATATCTTCGGGAAATATGGATATGCATTCTTCAATAAACTCATATACATGCTCAAGATCAAGCCCCCAGTGTTTAGGCCGGTAAGACTGCAAATATTCATGTGCAGCCTGCATCATCAGCCTTGCACCTTTGACATTGCCATATTCATAATGGTAGATGCTGACGCTCATTTGCAGCAGGCCTTTAAAAAATAGGTTGCCTTTATCCGTCATCCACATTTCTTCCAGAAGATCATGGCATGTGTAATAGTCACCTTCATTAAAACTGACAAAGAATTCGTAGTATTCAAGAGGATACTCTACCATGAAATCACTCCATATTCCGGACTTTCTTTTACTGATCATTTTAACAAAAAGGAAAGAGATTATCCTATATATACAATCCTTAAGTTATCATGAACGAAACTAGCTCCTTACTCGTAACACCGTAGGTTAATTTGGTTACACTGTTTACTGGAAAAAACAAACCAAATCAGAGCTACATTACGAAAGGAGCTAGCTATTATGAAGGATACCATAAAATATGTAGGTTTAGACGTTTCAAAGGAAAAAATTGCCGTTGCCATTGCAGATGAAGGTCGTGATGAGCCAAGGTATTGGGGAATGATTCCTAACACCCCGGAATCCATTAGGAAGTTAGTAAAAAAGCTTGGAGAAAAAGAGAATCTTCGAGTGTGTTATGAAGCTGGACCAACTGGCTATGGTTTACATCGACTTTTTCTTACCCTNGTAGGCTAACTCACGTTTTAAGTTAGTGGAAGCTCCTTTATACGGAAAGATAAAATGTGAAAACCCACGAATATCAGAGTGCTAACCGCAGTTGAGACTTTTGCCTTCGTGCCGTGTGCTTAACTTTTTATATCAATATGAAAGGAGAAATTTATTCATTCTCAGCTTTAAAAAGTATCTCAATCTCCAAATTGCCTGTCAAGGAAAGCACTTGACAGCCAATTTGGAGATTGAGGAGCAGTCAGTAAGCTGAGAAGGAGATCCCCTAGCCTTGAAAGGCTGAATCCTAACTAATAAGCAAAGAAGCCGAAAAAACGCTTCTCTTCTTAGAGTTGCCCAAAAACCGAACCAAAATCAATTTGTGTAGGGAGCATTGACAGTTTCGTTCATATCAGTATATTTTTTAATTATTGGGTAAAGAAAATAGGGACAAAGGAGACTTTTAAGGATTCTCTATTGAATGCCTACTTTTATTTCCCCTGACAGCAACCGCCCATTTTCAAAAAAAGCATCATTTAACATAAACTTAAAATGCAGCATCTTGCAGGAAGGAGCAAACTGTTAGAGAATATTAGTTAATAGAAACCTCGGTAATCCCTGGAATTGTATTATGTCAGTTGAGCGGGAGTATCATACAACTCAAAGGTGGTCTCACATGGAATTATTGACAAATTTCCCTTTATGGTCTGCTTTGGCAGCCATCTTCTTTGCCCAATTTGTAAAAGTGCCCATCCAATTTATTGCCACCAGAAAAGTGGATTGGTCCCTTTTGACAAGCACCGGCGGAATGCCAAGCTCACACTCAGCTGCGGTAACTGCCCTTTCAACAGGAGTGGCACTTGAGACAGGAATGGACTCCGCTGTATTTGCTGTCTCAAGCCTTTTTGCCATTATCACTATGTTTGATGCTACCGGAGTGCGCCGGCAGGCCGGAGAACAGGCGATTGTATTAAATCAGCTTGTTGCCGACTTCAATAAATTTGTTGAAGAAGCAAAGACATGGCAGAAGAAGGAAGAACAAGAAAAGCAAAAAGAATTGAAAGAGCTGCTGGGCCATAAGCCGATAGAAGTTCTATTTGGCGGCCTGACTGGAATCCTATTGACTTTAGCACTCCATTATTTATTTTCCTGAAGGTGTGATATGTAGTGAAGATCCTTTCCTTATGCCCAAGCAATACAGAATTAGTGGAATACTTGGGATTTACAGATATGCTTGCAGGAGTGGACGATTATTCGGATTGGCCGGAGCAAATTTCCAAGCTTCCCCGGCTGGGCCCCGACTTGTCCATTAATATGGACAAAGTTGAGGAATTAAAGCCTGATCTTGTGCTGGCTTCCCTAAGCGTACCCGGCATGGAAAAGAATGTAGCAGAGCTTGAAAAAAGGGAAATTCCACATATTGTCCTAAATCCCCAAAGCCTCGCAGATATTGAACAGGACCTGATTTCAGTTGCTGAAAAAATCGGGAGGCCAGAAAGAGGTGTTATGGCTGCTCAAAAGTTTCGGGCAAAAATAGTGGAACTAAAGAGCATCTCCAATGGAATGGAGAAAAAACCAGTCCTCTATTGGGAATGGTGGCCCAAGCCTGTATTTACCCCAGGCAAGGTGAATTGGCTTACGGAAATCAGTGAAATTGCCGGAGGATTGAATGTATATAAGGATGTTGAGCTTGCAAGTGTCCAGACTGACTGGGGAGATGTGCTGAACCGGCAGCCGGATTATATCTGCCTCGCATGGGTCGGTGTCAGAAGAGAAAAGGTAAATCCGGAAATTGTCCTGAAGCGTCCAGGCTGGGGTGAAATGGAAGCAGTTAAACAGAACAGAATCTTAATTCTGGAAGAAGAGCTGTATTGCAGGCCTTCTCCACGGCTGATTGAAGGAGCCATAAATTTGGCTAAAAAAATTCATCCGCAGGCATTTTCTATTTTATAAAACTAAAAGGCAAATCCGATAATTTTCGCGGATTTGCCTGCTTTTCCTGATTATTTTTTCTCAGATCTAATATATTGCTGTCTAAACACCTGCATGGATTCATTTTCATTCAGTAACCTTAAATCTTCTTCCGTCAGGGTTCCATTACCCATTTCAACGATGTAAACATCGAGCGTTTTCTTACCCCAATTATTATAAACATCGTCCACGGTTTCATAATAGAGATCCAATTTATTCCCTTTAATGGCGCCGCCTTTATCTGCTACAACACCATATCCATAATCCGGGATAAACAAAATGGTTCCAATCGGAAAAACATTTAAATCTGCTGCGACTGTAGAGTATAAATCTCTTTTCACTTTTACTCCTGAGTATGTAACTCCGAAGGATGGATGATCCGGATTTTTGCCTGTCGATTCGTAAAATGCCGTATATCCTGTAGCTATTACCTGTTTTTTCTGATACTGCGACCAGTCAATCGATTCCTCCAATGTTGGCAGCTGTTCACTTGCCACAGCTTCACTTGCAGAAATTTTAGACTCCAGACTCACTGCCTGCTTCAAAAACTTAAATGCTACGCCAACCGATTTTAATGTATGATCAAACTTTGAATTTCCATCTTTGCCAGCATGTTCAGCTTCGCTTTCATACAACTGAACAATTGACCTTGCTTCCACTCCAGAAATCGAGTGGAAAGTTGTCAATAATGCACCTATAAATAAGGCGGACATTACTGAACGTTTCATCCATTTTTTTAATTTGTTCATCTATTACACTCCTCCCAAAGTTATTCATTTCCCATCTTCCAGAGAAATATTCATAACTTATAGGAGATGAAGCTTTCCAGCTCCCGTTTTCAAAACGGTTAAAGCCAGTAATGCCAAAGGATTTGGCGATTTGATCACACTAATCAAAAAAATAAAAAATCCCTGCCATCAGCAGAGATTTTATCATTAATTTAAAACATCCGATAGCCTTGTTTACGAAGCAGCCTAATTGTAATTCCCGCGACAATGGCCCCTGCCATTCCGCTGCTTAATATGAGGATGTCGGCCAGAGCCAGGCTGGATAATTCAACGCCAAGACTCGAAAACGATTCCCCCGGGTTTTGAAAATACTCAATAAAACGGACTTTATCAATGATAAAGAGGGCAATAATCGGATAAATAATGGCCATGATCCAAGACATTCTTAACAGCATATTTAGTATAAAACCTATCCCAAAAAACAGCACAAAAAACAGAAGCATCGAAATAGGCAAAACGAAAATCGTCATTTGCATGAACTTGTTTCCTCCCTTAGCACATCAATATTTAGTGTACTTTAATGAGGATTAGGGAGTCAATAAGAAAAGCGGGTATGCAAGGACACCCGCTAATGAAAAGAAAAACTTCGCATCCCGCGAAGTTTTGGGTTTATTCCTTTTTCTTTCCTGTTCCCCCGCAGCAGCTGCAAGTTTCAGATCCGCCTAATAATAATTGGAAATAGCCTTTACCTGAACAATACATACACTCTTTGTTTTCATATTTCTTAGCTGTCATTTCATTCATCTCCTTTTGAATTTTTCAACTGAATTTTCTGATAATATATCAAGGATATGAATAAATGAAAAGCTCCATATTTCAGGAAAAACTATCGTTGGAAACGCATACAAGCATTGTTTGCTTCTAATTTCTCGTTCTATCTTTAAATTTCAGAAAATTATAAAAATAGTTTATATGCTGTATATCCAAATGTATCTCCTGGATTAATGCCGTCAATTAATGGTTTTACAGAGGAGTCAGAAGAATTTAATATGTATTTTAAAAGAACTGATGCATCCGGGTCATTTGCCAGCTCTTTCGGATCGCGGTACTGCACGTCAAAAAGTTCACTTTCCTGTACTTTTAGCGATTGTCCAGTCTCTGCTTCAAGCAAAAACAAGACCATATTGTCACTGACTTCACCTCTTATGACACCTGTACGAAGACCAAGCAGGCCTTTCACTTTACATTTGACTCCCGTCTCCTCTTCCACTTCACGTACTGCAGCTTCATCAGCTGTTTCGCCTGGCTCGACAAACCCGGCAGGCAGAGACCATTTGCCTTTAAGGCCGCCGTATTTCTTTTTGACAACAAGCCAATTACCTTCAGGTGAAATAACAAGCCCCGAAACCGCCAGCCAGATCTTTCCCCGTTTATGCTCCACTCCCATCCGAAAGCCTCCTTTTTAACTAATTCTATCACGAACAAATTCTCCATGAAAAAAGGGACAGACTTTATAGTCCATCCCATTTCTATAATATGATAGCCGATTTATTAAAGGACGTTGAATTTACCTTTTTTCAATACTAGTGATGGGCCGCCAACCATGTAAAGAGCGCGGTTATCGATCATCTTCTTCATGAATGAAGCTTTTGTGCCTACCATTTTCTTGCCGAATGCCATACCGATGGCATCGTGTTCACCAAGAGAACATACAGTACCTTTAATATCTGGAGTAAATGTTTCCAGTTCAGTTTTGTTGCGGATTAATGCAGTAATGTTTCTTGCACAGACTTCACCCTGCTGCATAGCAATTTGTGCAGTAGGAGGATATGGACGGTTTATTTCTTCATTGATGATTAATGAGCAGTCTCCGATGATAAACAAGTTATCATAGCCAGGAGCGCGCAAATCAGGCTGAACTTTTACACGTCCGCGCATTGCTTCGATGCCGGAATTCTCAATAATGGAGTTTCCGCGTACACCTGCAGCCCAGACAACAGTTGCAGCTTTGATTTCTTCCACTTCATCTTCGCCCTTGCCAACGATGATGCCTTCAGGCGTAGCTTCCTTAATCGCTGTTCCAATCATGAATTGTACACCTTTTTTCTCCAAGTGTGATACTGCGTAATTAACAAGCTCAGGATCAAATCCAGGAAGTACCATTGGCGCTGCTTCTACACAGATTATTTTCACTTTGTGGTAGTCCACATCGTACTCCTTGCAAAGCTCAGGAATACGGTTTGCCAATTCTCCAAGGAATTCAATGCCCGTGAAGCCTGCTCCTCCGACAACGATTGCCAGACGCTCGTCTTTTTTCTCAGCCTCTGTATTATAAGTAGCAAATTGATATTCAATATGCTCACGGATCTGACGCGCTGCATTAACATTGACAATTGAAAATGCATGCTCCTTAAGTCCTTTGATGCCGAATGTTTCCGGCTCAGCTCCAAGAGAAACAACTAAATAATCGTAGTCAATTTCCCCGTTTTCTAAAATGACTTTCTTTTCTTCTGCTTTAATTTCAAGGGCAGTTCCCTGAATGAATTCAACCTTATTGCGGTCAATAACATCTTTTATTTCATAACGCACACGGTCGTGATGAAGGGTTCCTGCTGATGCCTCATGCAGCCATGTTGTTTCATAATGGTAGTCATTCTTGTTCACTAAAACGATTTCTGCTTCGTTCGTTCCTACAGATTTCTGCAAACGGGTTGCAACCATCAAACCGCCGTAGCCTGCACCGAGGATTACAATCTTTGGCTTTCTCAAGTGTATCACTTCCACCTTTTTTAAGTATTTTCGAATGTTTTTTCTTATCTTCCACTGCTTTATATTTTTTATAGCAAAAAACATAAAAAAAAATTTGTGATGTTATTCACGAATTAGTTCAAAAAAACTCAATAAAATTGTCATAAAATATTAACATTATTCCTCCATTACATCTTATTCTACTTCATATAGTTTTTCAAGCCTAAAAAAATTGACGAAAAACTTAAAAATTTTAGGAAAACTTTATTGAATATACGTGTTTTACTGAAGGGTATCCGTTTGAAATCTTCCAATTATTCATAATATTTACCTCGATTGATGAGGTTTCAAACGATTTATGTTAGAATTAAGGGTGGAATTTCAATACATACATGGGGGGATATTGCATGAAAGAAGATCAAAAAGTGTATGACATAACCATTATTGGCGGGGGGCCAACTGGTTTATTCACTGCTTTCTACGGGGGCATGAGACAAGCTTCAGTAAAAATTATTGAAAGCTTGCCGCAGCTTGGGGGACAATTATCTGCTCTTTATCCTGAAAAATACATATATGATGTTGCCGGCTTCCCGAAAGTCCGCGCCCAGGAATTAATTGATAACCTTAAAGAACAAATGGCTAAATTCGAACCGACTGTTTCACTTGAACAATCGGTAGAGAAATTAGAGAAACAGGCTGATGGAACATTCAAGCTTACAACGAATAAAGAAGTGCACTACTCGAAAACCATCATCATCACTGCCGGCAATGGCGCGTTCCAGCCTCGCCGTCTTGAACTTGATAGTGCTGCTCAATATGAAGGCAAGAACCTTCATTATTTCATTGATGATTTAAATCAATTTGCCGGCAAAAAAGTAGTTGTATTCGGAGGCGGGGATTCGGCAGTAGACTGGGCCTTAATGCTTGAGCCTATCGCTGAAAAAGTGACGATTGTTCATCGCCGCGACAAGTTCCGTGCGCATGAGCACAGCGTAGAAAATCTGCAGAACTCCAAAGTCGAAATCAAAACGCCTTATGTGCCTGCAGAACTAATCGGTGACAGCGAGGGAATCAGGCAAGTCGTGCTTGAGGGTGTTACTTCAAAAGAAAAAGAGGTCTTCGATGTTGATGCTGTAATCGTTAACTACGGATTCGTTTCCTCCCTTGGACCAATTAAGGAATGGGGACTTGAAATTGAAAAGAACTCCATAGTTGTTAACTCTAGAATGGAAACAAATGTCGAGGGCATCTATGCTGCGGGCGATATCTGCACCTACGATGGAAAAGTAAAGCTTATTGCCTGCGGTTTCGGTGAAGCGCCAACTGCAGTCAATCACGCAAAATCTTACATCGACCCGAAAGCAAAAGTACAGCCAATGCACAGCTCTTCTATGTTTGGCAAATAATAAGATAGGAAAGGACGGCCTTGCGGGGACCGTCCTTTTTGAGATAGCTAAACTAAATTACACCAGGGGCTGTCTAGCAGCTATTTAACTCATTAGCTGTGGTGTTAGCACTCTTCCGGTGTACCTGTATTTGCAGCTGTACGGAAAGAAGATCCACAGCCGCATGATGCAATGGCATTAGGATTGTCGATGGTGAATCCGCCGCCCATCATAGATTGTTTGTAGTCAATTTTCGTGCCTTTTAAAATAGGGGCATCTTCCTTGCTGACAAGAACCTGGATGCCATAGTGCTCAGACTGGATATCATCTTCCTCAACTTCATGCGCAAAGCCCATCCCATAAGAAAGCCCGCTGCACCCGCCTCCTTTAACGGCTACACGCAAGAATGCATCTTCTTCCTCATTTTGTTTCATCATATCTTTTATATGCAAAGCTGCTGCTTCTGTAATAATCACAACTTGTTCCACGTTATTCCCTCCTGTCAATGTAAGGATACTTCTATATTCATAGTATATACAGTTAATGGTATGTGCTCAACTTAAGAGGCTTTTACATATTTATAGAATTTTTCAAGAAGCTGCACATTGGCGAGAGAAAGGTGGTATCAAATGAGACAAGAACATAAAGCTGCAGGCACCTGAAGAACGAAAAAAGGAGCGAAGTTTAATCGCTCCTTTTCTATATTAAAACATTGGATTTTCATCCAGATATTGATATATATTTTCAACCAGTTCATCTGGTGTTTCTCCTATGACCACTTCTCCATTTACAAGCGCAAATAGAGTGCTTGCACATTTGCCGCAATAGCCAAGACAGCCATATTCTATGACATCCAGGTCATAATCCTTTTCCAGCGTTTCAAGCGCTTTTTGGGAGCCGCTGGCCAAATTGCTGATGCAAAACTCAATGATTGGCTTAATCACATCTTTCACCTCTCTACCCTGTTAATGCTACCTTTTTTATAGGATTTCTGCAAGAATCGGATTTCATTTCTCTCCTATAAAAGTGCACATATTTACCACTTCATGTCGTATATTGTCAAGTTTCCTGCTGATATGTGTTGTGATTTTGTCACAATTTCGTTATACTTTTTATGGGTTTGAGGTTATTAATATCAATTATTTACTTTTTTAAGATAACTAATTAATGGTCAATAAAGTTCGGTGAAAGTAAACAGTACGGACAAAAGGGGAATTATACTATGAAAAATCTTGTGATACTTGGCGGAGGCTATGGCGGTATGAGGGCGCTTGCCCGGCTTTTGCCTAATCAGCTTCCTGATGATGTCTCCATTACACTAATAGACCGTGTGCCTTATCATTGTTTAAAGACTGAATATTATGCTCTTGCTGCGGGTACTATTTCTGATCAGCATGTGCGTGTTACCTTCCCAGAACATCCAAGATTAACTATTAAATACGGAGAAGTGACTAAAATCAGCATCGAGGAAAACAAGGTATATCTTCAGGGAGAAGAGCCTGTTTCGTTTGATGATATAATAATAGGGCTTGGATGTGAAGATAAGTACCATAATGTTCCAGGAGCTGACATTCATACTTACAGCATTCAAACAATTGAAAAATCCAGAAGAACGTATGAAGCTTTGAATAATCTTTCACCAGGATCTGTTGTTGGAATTGTCGGTGCAGGTTTAAGCGGCGTGGAACTTGCTTCTGAATTAAATGAAAGCCGTCCAGATTTGAAAGTCAAATTATTCGATAGAGGGAAACATATTCTCTCTGCATTCTCCGAAAGATTAAGCACGTATGTAGAAAAGTGGTTTTTAGAGCATAATGTTGAAATTATTAACCAATCCAACATTACTAAAGTAGAAGAAAAGACACTTTATAATCATGACGAAGCAATTCACTGTGATGCTATCGTATGGACAGCCGGAATCCAGCCCAACAAAGTTGTTCGTGATATGAATGTCGAAAAAGATCACCAAGGACGCGTAGTTTTAACCAAGTATCACAACATCCCGGGAAATGAACATGTCTATGTAGTAGGGGATTGTGCAAGCCTTCCGCATGCACCAAGTGCCCAGCTTGCTGAGGGGCAGGCAGAGCAGATCGTTCAAATCCTCTTGAAACGCTGGAAAGGTGAAGAACTCCCTGATTCATTGCCTGTAATCAAGCTTAAAGGAGTACTTGGATCACTCGGCAAAAAGCATGGATTCGGCCTAGTTGCTGAACGCCCAATTACCGGACGGGTAGCCCGCCTGCTGAAATCAGGAATTTTATGGATGTATAAATACCATAATGGATAATAAAAAATGAGCATCCTTTTCGATGCTCATTTTTTATTAAACAGCCTGGTATCCGTGCTTTTCCATTTCTGCATAGATTGTTTTCAATTTCGGGTTTCCTTCACCAACAATTTCATCCTCAATCAGGACAACCGGGTAAAACATATCTTCTTCAATTACTCTCAAAGCGAACTCCTTTTTGTCCTCCTCTTCAGGCGGATTATGAATATCAATATACATGATCTTGAAAGGCTGATTGGCAAATTTGCGTGACACAGCTGCCTCCAGCCATTCGTAAGTCTCCTTGGATGATGGCAGGTTTACACAGCTAGGACAAAGCTGCTCAGCACCATATACAGTGATTTCAATCTCTTTTCTCATTCTTCTCTCCCCCTAAGTAATACTGGTTCTTACCTTCATTTTACAACATTAACAAAAAGCAAACATAAGAAAATATTTTCCTAATGAGTGGAAATTGCGCTCTTGGAATAGATTTTTAAGATTGATTTGATTATAATAAATATAAGGAAAGGAGTCGATTTCACATGGCAGAACAAACGACTATGACTGAACAAGTTCAGGAAGTATTAGATAAATTGCGCCCATTCCTTCTTCGCGATGGCGGGGACTGTGAGTTGGTGGATATTGAAGATGGCATCGTTAAATTGCGCCTTCTTGGTGCATGCGGCAGCTGCCCAAGTTCAACGATTACGTTAAAAGCCGGTATTGAGCGCGCTCTTTTAGAAGAAGTACCTGGTGTAGTCGAAGTAGAACAAGTATTTTAATTGACCTTTTCAAAAAGCGATGTCGGGATGACATCGCTTTTTTTGTTTCTCGTTATACAATTGGGCCGACTTCCAGCTCAATTAGGCTTTTTTTAAAAACGGCGCTGCCTTCCTGGTCAATTTTAAGGCAGAGAATTTCCATTTCCGGCAGAACCCGCTGAAGTCCTTCTGCTACTGCTGGAGCACATCCTGATTCAGAAAGGCAGAGAACGGCCGGTCCGGCACCGCTTAAGGCAACGCCAAATGCCCCTAGACGTGGTGCTGCTTTTTCAATGACCTCCAAATGCGGAACCATTTCCTTGCGGTATGGATGGTGGAATAAGTCTGCACTCATCATCTTGCCTGCCAGGGAATAATTCCTGCTAAGCAATGCGGCTACCATCACATTGCCGACTGCCCCAGCCTGTACGGCTGCTTTAAAAGACCATTCTTCGGGCAGTACTCCTCTTGATTCCTTTGTAAGAAGCTCTTCTTTCGGCACCACTGCTATAATATCAAATTCGATATTCTTAATGCTCTGGACATGCACCTCTTCCTCTGACATACAACCTATCACAATACCCCCAAGAAGGGAAGCTCCTGCGTTATCAGGATGCCCCTCCATTCGTGATGACAGCTCCAGCTTCTCATGCTGGCTCAAGCGAAGCCCGCAAAGCACATCTGCCAGTTCAATTCCCGCTACAATGGCGGCTGCGCTTGATCCTAGTCCCCGTGTGAGGGGGATATCACTTGAAATCCGGGCTTTGCATCCTTGAAGCTCTCTCCCGTACTTCTTTGCGGTATCCATTGCAACTTGAAAAATAAAATTCGATTCATCTGAAGGATAGATGCTTAACGGCTCTGATAATGGGATCATTTCAAACTTATCTGCCCTTTCGGCTTCAAGCGTCAAATATAAATTTAAGGCTAGGCCAATCGAATCGAAGCCTGGCCCGAGATTTGCCGTACTACCTGGTACTTTAATGACAACCATTTCACCTTCGCTCATATGTGAACGACTCCCTTGATATGATCCGCTACTGCTTTTTCATCATTAGGCAGCAATACCGGCTTAACAGGGCTGCAATCGATAGCTGTGTTAGGATCCTTAAGTCCATTCCCAGTCAGGATAGCCACAACTTTTGCTTTATGCGGAATCTCCCCATTGCGCAGCTGTTTATATACCCCCGCAAGTGAAGCACATGAAGCTGGTTCAGCAAAAATCCCCTCAGAAGATGCAAGTTTTCTATACATGCAAAGAATCTCTTCGTCGCTGACTTCATCAATTTTTCCATTCGATTCTGACAATGCTGCATTGGCTAAATGCCAGCTGGCCGGATTTCCGATCCGGATGGCTGTTGCTACCGTTTCTGGATTCTCGAACACACGGTTATGAACAATAGCTGCAGCACCTTCAGCCTGTACTCCATGCATTTTTGGAAGGCCAGTACCGCGAACTCCATGGTATTCTTTAAATCCTTTCCAATAAGCAGAAATATTGCCTGCATTGCCTACGGGCAAAGCGAGAATATCAGGAGCGCCTCCAAGCTGGTCGCAGATTTCAAAGGCCGCTGTTTTCTGTCCCTCAAGACGATAAGGATTAACCGAGTTTACGAGAGTAATAGGTTCTGTTTCGCTTATTTTCCTCACCATGGCAAGTGCCTGGTCAAAATTGCCTTCGATTGATACGACTTCGGCCCCATACATGACTGCCTGAGCAAGCTTCCCCATGGCGATTTTTCCTTCAGGGATGACCACCACACATCTCATGCCCGCTCTGGCTGCATAAGCAGCGGCAGCAGCAGAGGTATTGCCAGTGGAGGCACAGATGATGGCATCGCTTCCTTCTTCCTTCGCCTTGGCAACGGCCATAACCATGCCTCTATCTTTAAATGAACCTGTCGGATTTGCTCCTTCCGTTTTCACATAAAGGTCAATACCCCAGTCCCTTGAGAGCTTATCGAGCCTGATCAGGGGAGTATTGCCCTCATTTAATGTAAGCATTGGTGTATTTTCATTAACAGGCAAAAAATCTTTATATGTTTTTATAAGGCCTTCCCATCTCATACTCTGGCGCTCCCTTCCACACGATACGAACTTTTAATTGTTTGGACTGCCGGCAAATCTCTTAAATTCACTAAAATATCCTCATAATCCTTTAGAGATGCCTGGTGGGTAACCAGAACAATCTCCGCAAGCCCTTTTTCTTTTAAAGGAAGCTGCAGAATTTTTTCGAAGCTGACATGGTGCTCTGAAAAAATGGATGTGATATTGGCAAATGTCCCTACCTCATCTTTTACATGCAATCTAAGGAAATACTTCGAATAAATTTCATATGCACCTTTTAATTTCTTATCATATTGAGGAGCTACAGCGCTTTTTCCATTAACACCAAGACGCATATTTTTCATGACCCCAACGAGATCCGATACAACGGCTGTAGCTGTAGGCAGGCTCCCAGCTCCAGGACCGTAGAACATCGTTTCCCCTACCGCTTCACCATAAACATATACTGCATTGTATTCATCCTGAACTGATGCCAGCGGGTGAGACTCGGACAGCAAAGTCGGCTGGACGCTTACTTCCACCTTTTCCCCTTCCCGATGGGCAATGCCGATCAGCTTCATTGTGTAGCCCAGCTGCTTGCCATACTGAAGGTCCTCTTCTGTAATCTCTGTAATGCCTTTAACCTTTACGTCATCAAGGTCAATATTCATGGAAAAACCAAGTGTTGACAGAATGGCCATTTTCCTGGCTGCATCAAGGCCCTCTACATCAGCAGTCGGATCGCTTTCCGCATAGCCAAGCTCCTGAGCCTCATTCAGCACTTCTTCATAAGCGCTGCCATTCTTGCTCATCTTTGTCAAAATAAAGTTCGTAGTCCCATTTACAATTCCCATCATTTTTGTAATTCTGTCAGATGCCAAACCATCTACCAGCCCTCTTAAAATTGGGATGCCCCCGGCAACACTTGCCTCATAAAAGAGGTCACAGCCGCTTTGCGCTGCAGCAGCCAGCAATTCAGGTCCATACACAGCCATCAGGTCCTTATTTGCCGTCACAACATGCATGCCATTATCCAAAGCTTTCTTAAGATGATCTCTCGTTTCTTCAATTCCGCCCATTACCTCAATTACTACATCTATATCAGAATCATTTAAAATATCTTCGGGATTTAGCGTCAGCAAACTCCTGTCCATTTTAACGGCTCTTTCTTTATTTAAATCTTTAACAAGAACTCTCTTTACAACAACCGGACAGCCGACCTGGTGCATGAGCTTATCCTGATGTTTCTCAATGATTTGCACGACACCCGATCCTACTGTTCCTAACCCTAATAAACCGATTGAGATTGATTCCACGCTAGCTCCCCCTTATAATGTTCACTACAAAAGTACATTTGTATTTATATAGTAGACATTATAGAGGTCTCTTGAGGTTTTTACAATAGGGAATTTTCCGAAAATATGACATGAAAGCGCTTAATATACTGTTTCATTACGCTTTTGTTTTAAAAAATTTTTTATTTAATAAATCAATAAAGGCACCCTGCTTTGGGGTGCCTTCATCACTTCTAATTGACTGGTGTCTTCGGCTGCTCTTCTGAAAGAATAAGATCAATGTTTTCCGCACATAGCTTCATCATGGCATAGCGTGTCTCCATGCTTGCACTACCAATATGGGGCATAGCCACCACATTTTTCAGCTCTAATAGCGGGTGGTTGGCGCCAATTGGTTCCTCAGCAAAAACATCCAATCCTGCAGCTGCAATCTCTCCTGCCTTCAGTGCTTCATATAAATCATTTTCATTTACTACCGGCCCTCTGGAGGCATTCACAAAAACAGCCTGGTCCTTCATAATCCGGAATGCATTCCGGTTAAATAAATCTCGTGTTTCTTCTGTCAATGGCGTCAGGCAGACAACGAAATCTGAGCGTTTGAGCAGCTCAGCAAAGCTAACATATTGAGCTCCCAGTTCCTGTTCCGCATCCGGCTTCCTTGAACGATTATGATACAAAATCTCCATATCAAATCCAGCTGCTCGCTTTGCAACTGTTTTCCCAATATTCCCCATACCTACAATACCGATTGTTTTATGATGCACATCCTGTCCTGCCAGAAGCAGCGGACTCCAGCTCTTCCAATTGCCTTCCTTCACAAACTCAGCTGCCTCCACCATTCTGCGGGCAGCGGCAAGCACAAGTGCAAACGTTAGGTCAGCAGTTGAATCATTTAATACATCAGGTGTATTCGTCACGGTGATTCCGAGCCTTTTAGCTGTCTCCACATCAACATTATCATAGCCGACAGCCATATTGGCGACGATCTTCAGCTTTTCTCCAGCTTTTAGAACCTCTTCATTCACCGGCTCAGACAGCATCGTTAAAATGGCATCCGCTTTACGCGTTTCCTGCAGTAATACATCATAAGGAACAGGCACATCTTCCTTATCCCACATTTCAACTGTGTACTTTTCCTTTAACATTGCGATAGCATCTTCAGGCAGTTTCCTGCTGATAAATACGTATGGTTTCATTACAGCATCCCCTCTTTAGATTCTCAGTTTTATGTTTCTTTCGCCAAGAAAGGGAAATATACCTGCCTATTTCAGCCCCTAATCCAATTGACCAGCGGGATCCTAAATTTTTTGATCGGAACCTCGGCAAATTCGTAAAAGCTGCCTAGAAAACGCTCATGGTCATCCGACTGCCATAGATACTTCTGCAGGCGCTCCTGAAGCACCAGCTTCTGCTGTTCGGATTCAGCGCCATAATAATTTTCTACTGTTTCAAAGTAGTGGAGAGGAAACAATAGACGAGCGTAATATAGCCGCCATGAAAAGGACGATAATGGACCTACACTTTGATATTCTGATAAAAATTGGCGGAGATCCGGCTGGTAGGTTTTGATATTATGGAAGTATTTTTCTCTCGTCCATTCGGCCAAATCTCTGGAAGAATGGTCAAATACCCAGTCAAATGGATTTTTCATATAATAACTATCTCCCCAGGTAGCCGAAGTCAGTCTAATATGACAAACAGTTCCGCTGTCTACCATCCCCGGTTCGTCATCCAGCTCTGTATCCACAAGATATTGAATCGAATTTTCAGCAATGCCCATATAGTATGGAAAGGATTCTAAAAACATTCTCTCAAAGTCATTTTCAGGTTTTTGGAAAAGCATCTCATTCCACACCTTTTCCATTTGGTCCAGCCGCTGTTCCCAAAGCTGCTTCCACTGCCCGATTCTGCTCGTTTTTTTCACAGAAAAAGAGATGCTCCTGCCCCTATAATGGAACTTTGCCAGCTTTCGCCCAAACTGACTTTGTTTTCTGCTCAGAGTATGACGATTAACCAGAATGCAAAAACGGCTATTGTTCCAATCAATTGACTGCTTGCCTTCCTTTGTTTTCAAAAAAGTGCTTATATTTCTGTCGCCGTATTTGGATAGGTGCTCAGCCATTTGATCCAACTCTTCAAGCTCCTCTTCATCTGTATGCCCGGCTGGAACAAGCAAGTAGAGCTGTCCCTGCTTCCGGCAAGCATCGTATTTACCGATTCTCAATGTATCTTCTGCTTCTATGCCAAATTGCTCTTTCAGCAGTTCTCTAAACACTATACCACCTCATTTTGGATTGAATCCTTATGGGATATATATGATAGAAGACTTTAAAACTTGTTGTTTTCTTGGATAAGACTGTGTACCATGGAAAATGATATAGGAAATGAAATTTTGCCGTTCCAGCGGCAGCGGGCATATTTAATTGCAAAAGGGTATATACATAGGGAAAAGAATGAAAAGCACATCACGCATGACCCCTTATCCAAGGTTTAGTGCATTCCGCAATCATTTAAAAACCAGAAAAGGTGAAGCCAATGAATGAAGAAAAAAAAGCAGTTAACGTTACAGAGCAGACAGCACGTAAATGGCTCCATGAAAGAGGGGTAGAAATTCAGGATATAGCTGATTTAGTGTTCTTCCTCCAGGAAAAATATCACCCTAAGTTAAAGATGGAAGATTGCATTCACAATGTTGAACGTGTCTTATCAAAAAGAGAAGTCCAAAATGCCATTTTAACGGGAATTCAGCTTGATATGCTGGCAGAGGAAAAGAAACTCCTAGAGCCGCTGCAGTCAATTATCGCTACTGATGAAGGTTTATACGGAGCAGATGAAGTATTGGCGTTATCCATTGTAAATGTATATGGCTCCATCGGATTTACCAATTTTGGATATATCGATAAATTGAAGCCTGGCATTCTGAAGGATCTGAACGATAAGAGTTCCGGCAGATGCCATACCTTCCTCGATGATATTGTAGGAGCTATCGCTGCAGCCGCTTCGAGCAGACTTGCACATAGTGCCGAAAATGCGGAATAGAAAAAGGATGGAGAGCTTTTCTCCATCCTTTTTCTATTTGAAGTCCCAATCCGCTAATGAATCAAGTACAAAGTCCGGCTTTTTCTCATAGCCCTTCAATAACTCTTTCGTTGTTACTCCCGTATGAATAAGCAAGGTATCCATACCGGCATTCATCCCTGCTAAAATATCCGTATCATAATTATCCCCAACCATAAGTGTTTCTTCCTTAGCTGTTCCCAGCACCTTTAAAGCCTGCTCCATGATAATTGATTCCGGCTTACCAATAAATACAGGCTGTGTTTGTGTAGATACAGTGATGACAGAGGTTAGTGACCCATTCCCCGGCAGCAGCCCTCTTTCTGTCGGAATGGCGATATCTCCATTGGTAGAAATGAATGTGGCCCCATTCCGGACAGCCAGACAAGCAATTGACAGCTTTTCATAGTTAATGGAACGGTCAATTCCCACCACAACGTAGTCCGCATGCTCTTCAGCAAAGCTTAGCCCCTTTTCAGCCAGCGCTTCCCGTATTCCTTCTTCTCCGATTACATAAACAGAAGCATCGTTTTGCTGCTCATATATGTAGTTGGCTGTAGCCATGCTCGTTGTAAAAACCTGTCCCTCTTCAGCAGGAATGCCAAACTTCACAAGCTTATCCGCCACCTGGGCTGGTGTTCTCGACGAATTATTCGTCACAAACAAATACGGCAGCTCCAGTTCAAGAAGCTTTTTCACAAAATCCGCTGCCTCACTGATCAGCTCTGTCCCGCGATACATAGTGCCGTCTAAATCAATTAAATAGCCTTTATATTTTTTCACATTCCTCACTCCCAAATAATCTATGTTAGTATTCGTATAAGCTTTGCTTTTTAATTGCGCTATTGCCCACAACAGCTTTGTTAAAGGAACCTGGTGAAATGTGCAATTTTTCACGATTGAATAGGTTTATAATGTGGTACAGGAGCCTTAGCTTAGTCTTGCCTTATTAAATAATGACAGCAGCCATCACCGGCAGCCATGCAGGATTTAATATCAACTTTATCAGCAGATAGAAAATCTTTGATAAACTCTTTTTCAGACCTGCAGATTTGTTTAAATTCTTCTGCAGTTTCAATATATGGGCAATTGAATTCTTTGAGATGGACTTGGCCTTCCTCTATTCTGACCTCCGGCATAAAGCCCTCATGCAGGAGGAGGTCCTCCAAAATCTTAAGCTTTTCGGAAAAAGATTTGCCTGCTGTCTGAGACTCATACTTCTGTACGATGCGGCTTTTTCTTCTCAGAAACAATTCTGTAATTAAATGGTTCTGCCCCATGCTACTTAGTTCCGTTAATAATTCAACACTTAGCTGCTTGTATTTTTTCGGAAACAGATCTTCTCCTTTTTCCGTTAGCTGATAAAGCTTTGAAGGGCGTCCTTTTGTTTGCCTCTGGATTGCAGACATAATAAAATCATCTTTTTCAAGGACCTGAATATGCCTCCTTACGGCCATTTCTGAAATCCCCAGCTCTTTTGCCATTTCCATAATCGAAAGCTTTCCTGACGTTTTGATTAACCGCAGTATGATGCCTTTAGTAGATCCATCCAGCATGACGTTCACCGTCCTTATTTGATAGCAGAATAGAGAAAAGATCGGATTTCTCCGATCTTTATTGAGGTTTAAAAGCAGAAACCGGCCCCAATTCATTGATTAAGTATTGTCTGACCCGGCCCGGAAACTCTTTTATCTTGGGCAAATGATTGGTTATTGCCGCTTTGACTCCCTCATGATTGACATCTGTGTAATTTTGAACGAGCATTTTTCGGTATGTAATGAATTTTTTAAAGCTTTCGCTCATCTCTTTGCTGATAACTTTTTCATCATCAAGAATATCCACGATATCATCGTAGCTGCCTGGATCCCTCATGATAAAGCCGTCTATCATTGTGTTTCCTGTATCAAGGATAGCTTCGATCATAATTTGAGCAATCCGCTCCAATGCTGCCTTTTCAATAGGGGATGTCCACTCTTTCACTTCTTCAAAAAGGGAGATCTGCTGTTCCAAATAGCTAAGCGTATCTTCTATCTTTTCCCTGTCCACGAAATACATAATGCTTCCTTCCTCCTATGAAGATTTCAGGCTTTTGGTTAAAGTATCCGGCCGAGCGTAGAAATATCCCTGAGCTAAATCGACATTGTTTCTGGAGAGAACCGAAGCCTCCCCTTCGCTTTCAATTCCCTCGGCAACCACCAGCGAACCCGTTTCCTTTGCCACTAAAAGCAGACCCTTCAGCATAGATTCTTTTACACTGTTCGTATCAATGCCTTGTATGACGGAACGGTCGATCTTTATTATATCCGGCATAATCTCACTTATGGAATTCAAACTGGCATAACCTGCACCCGTGTCATCCACAGCCACCCGAAATCCTAATGTTCTTAATACCTTTATATTGTATATAAAGTTTTCAATGCCTTCAATGGAATCGCGTTCAGTAATTTCAAGTGTGATCTGTTCAGGGGGAATGTTTTTATGGTTGGCGAGCATTTTCTTAACACCCCTGACAAATCTTTCATTCCCTATGGTAATGGGAGTGAAGTTAATGAATATATCCTGCAGACATCCTGTCTTGGCTATTTGCTCGAGTGTTTTCTCAAATACAATAAGCTCCAATTCATAAAGGCTGCCGGTTTGCCCCGCTATGGAAAAAAGCTGAAGCGGGCTTTCCAGGGATGTGCCGCGGGGCCCTCGAGTAAGCATTTCCCAAGCCTTCACCTCGCCTGTAGCCACATTAATAATCGGCTGCGCCAGCATTGTGATTTCTTTTTTTGCTACTATCTTATTTATTTTATACATCATTTCATTAAATTCGGATCTGACCTTTTTTCTGCCATTCCTGCACAGACGAAAAATATTTCTTTTCTACAAACATATATCCCGTATCAATAATTGGCTTTATTTGAATATGCAGGAACTTTTCAGCTTCCCTGACAATTTTTTTAAGCTTTTGATCAATTTCTGTCACACAGTCCCTGCTATGGTCCACTTTCAATATCAAGGTAAGGCCGTCGCAATAATGATCATGCACGATAATAATTTGGTTATCTTCGAGTTCATGCTGAATGACAGCCAGAAATATTTTTTTGAGGTTTTTAATAAACTGCCTGAAGGAAAGCTCACCCAGCTGCTCAGATAGCTCTTGCCAATTTTTAAAATTAAAGAAAGCGACTGCAACTTCATATCCTTGTTTCAGCGCCAGATTCACTCCTTCTGCAACCGGGTCGCGAATAATGAACTGGGGAGGAAAATACTTTATTTTGTTTAAAGGCAGCATAAGTTTGCTCCATTTACTGATCGGCCTAATTCTTTTTATGTAATGTTGGGCCATGCCTTTCCTTCCTCTCAGGTGTCAGCTTCTATTTTTAAATTGTCAGTGAGCCTTTCTTACTGCGCTACCCTATCCACTATTGTATCACAATATTTAGAATTGAGTTTTTTTCCTTCAGTAGAAAAAATTATTAAATTGTGCAGTGCCTGCCTTTATCAAAGGGTGAAAAAAGAACCTTGCTCTTGAACATAATCTCCATGTGGTCATGCTATAATCGATATATAAAATCAACTAAGGAGTGTTATATTTGGCAGAACGCTTTTTCTTATATGATGATCTTGAAGATACAAAAACCAGATTTGTCAGCTTCATGGGAGAAAACCAGCGATTCGATTTGGCTATTGTCCGTTCTGATCGCTATTACGGCAAACAATTGGTCCTTGATATCCAAGGAAGCCGGTTTGCCATCATTGGAGAAGATGATTTAAAGGAAGAAGGCTATCTTGAGCATGTATTTCAGCTTTCAGAGGAAGATGCAGAGGAGCTTCAATCATTTCTGATGGAGATCGTTTAATATACGATTATAAACAAATACTAAGTGAGAACCCATTTTGTAAGGGGTTCTCCTTTTTTCTTTAAAGACCCTGCTGCATATGAACTTCCTAAGGAGTGATGGCATGGACGATAAAGAGAGTCGCTCATACACCGATTTCTCAAATGTGGAAACCCAAATGAACTTCCTTATTCCCGAGGACCTGCCTGAAGGTGCTTATGGTGCCCCCAGAAATGCAGATGAGCCGGTAGAGAACAAAAGCACGCCATGGCAAGAGGGACAGCGCTATTACAGTGCCTTTAACTATGAGTTCAAGTCCCTTCACCAAAACTTGCCGCGGCAAATGCCAGGGGCGCACCCGCCTCATGATGACCCTGATAAAAACGAAGAACCGCCATATACAGAGACTTAAGAGAATGCAAGCGCGCTGTTCAGCCCCGACCTCGAAGGGGCAGACGCTGAAACTAAATAGTTGTCAAAAAAGGGCCGGGTTTCCCTGCCCTTTTTAGCTTTTCACTTTTTTCACAACAAAATATGCACAGCCGAAATTACAGAATTCGTAAAGGTATTCCGTAAGTGTGCTGATTTTTGTATCAAATGTAGCCTTCTGGTTTTGATCATCAAAAAAGCCGCGGAGACGAAGCTGTCCATATCCCCAGTCCCCAACAATATAGTCATATCTGGATAAAATTTCGCTATATCTCCCGCGAAATGCTTCCTCATTGAAACCATCCCGTTCTTCCTGAATCAATTCATAGCAGATGTTATTAATACAAACCAATTTATTCACCTCAACTTACAAGCATATGTACAAGTATTATATTGGAAAAAAGAGTATATGAAAACAAACCAATGATTGTCCTAATTAAATTATAACTGATTCCCCATCAATTACTAAGAGAAAAAAATATAGCTGTGGCAATTCTATAAATGAGGAGGTGTTTATAATGAAAAAATCACTAATTATTCTTGGAATTAGCGGCATGGCTGCACTGACTGCCTGTCAAAACAATGCAGCAAAAGAAGATATCTATGAAGAAAGCGGCCATACCATAAATGTAAATGACCAACGTGCTGATTTATACAATAGGGATATGGGCAACGGCAGAAACGGAAGAAACAATATTGGTGAAGACTTCGGATATGTCCGCCATCAAAAAAGCCCAATCATGGGAGACAATGTCTCAGCAGATCATTATGCTGCCATTGACCGTGAACAGGTTGCAGATATTATCGGCAAATATTGCACTGAAATTCCGAATGTAGACGATATTTCAACTCTTGTGACAGATGAAGAAGTCCTGATCGTATATAACACTGACACAAAAAATCGCAACCAGACAGCTGATCAGGTTAAGAAGATGGCCATGTCTGTTGTCCCAAGATGGTATCATGTTTATGTAAGTGATGATACATCTTTAAGGAAAAATGTTGAAAACTATGCAACAGTCGATTCTGATGGACGAAATGCTGAAAATGGCGTTAACCAGTTAATCAAACAAATGCTTAAATCTCCTCAAGGAGAAAGAATGAGTGAAAGTGAAAATGAAAACGGTGAAATGCAGGGCGAAAGAAACGATGATATGGATAAAGATGATCTTGGGGAAACCGTCAAAAAAGCAGGGAACCTCTAACCCTTCATTCGTATGAAAAAGAGTCCAGCGATGGCGCTGAACTCTTTTTTTCACTTTATGCTTCCTTTATTTCCTTTTCTCCCATAAGCTGCTTTTGTTTAGATGCCGCATTAACCTGCTCATCAGCATGGTAGGAAGAGCGGACAAGAGGACCTGCTTCACAATGGCTGAAGCCTTTGCTCATCGCAATTTCCTTCAGCTCCTGGAATTCTTCAGGTGAATAATATTTTAAAACCTTAAGATGTTTCTTGGATGGCTGCAGATACTGCCCAATTGTCATAATGTCAACATCATGAGCACGCAGGTCATCCATAACCGCGATAATTTCTTCTTTTGTTTCGCCAAGCCCGATCATCAAGCTGGATTTCGTCGGGATATCTGGCTGCATTTCTTTTGCGCGCTTTAAAAATTCAAGAGAGCGCTTATATTTCGCACGTGCTCTTACTCTTGGAGTCAAGCGCTCGACTGTTTCGATATTGTGGTTAAGAATATCAGGACGGGCATCCATAAGCGTTTTCAGATTTTCGTAAACACCGCCCATGTCTGAAGGCAATACCTCGATGGTAGTGAAAGGGCTTTTTCTTCTGATGGCACGGACCGTTTCTGCAAAAACAGCAGCACCGCCATCCTTTAAGTCATCTCTTGCTACTGCTGTTACAACCGCATGTTTTAAGTTCATGAGTGCAACAGAATCAGCCACGCGTTCCGGCTCCTGAAGATCCAATTCAGTCGGCAGGCCAGTTTTAACAGCACAAAAACGGCAGGCACGCGTACATACATCGCCAAGAATCATAAATGTGGCAGTTCTTCTTACTGCCCAGCATTCATGAATGTTGGGACACTTAGCTTCTTCACAAACAGTATGCAGATTCTTTTCCCTCATCATTTTTTTTAGGCCAGTATAATTTTCATTCGTGTTTAACTTTATTTTCAGCCATTCCGGCTTGCGCAAGTACTCTTCTTTTTTGCTCATTTTCCCACTCCTTAAAGACTGAAGCTAGACGTAAAGAAAAGCGGAAGCGCCTTGCCCACTCCTGACACCTTGAGGAGCAGGCGCTGGAGCTAGACAGTTATCTAACTTCAGATACATTCTCGCCTATTAAAAAAGCCAGTCAAGCAAATTCCGACTAAGCTGATTAGGCTTCACCTGATGCCACTTTATCATAACGAATTAAAGAGGACAAGCCGAAGATTCTGGTATTTCCATTAATTGATATTTATTAAATTATCCATTCCTCACAAACTAAATAAGCAGACCATAAATGAAGGGAGGATTTCCGTGCGGATTATATTTACCGCTGCTGCGGCCTTATCGTTTTTTCTGGTATCCCTATGCACAGTTAGCGCTCAAGAAAATCCAGCTGACATCTATAAACAAAGAATGACCTTATATAAAAAAGTTGAAGCTGTTACGAACATACCCTGGTATTACCTTGCAGGGATTGATCAGTATGAACGGAATGTCCGGCAATCCAGAAGGGATATTCCCAAAGCTGAAGGCATTACAGGCATCTATTTCAAACCTGAGGAATGGGCAGGGATTTTGAATCCGGATCCATCCGATGAAAATTCCACATCGATACAATTTTTCAATGGAATAGGAATGGATGCGGATGGGGATGGAAAAGCCAGCTTGAAAAGTGATGAAGATGTGCTCCATTCTTTTGCAAATTTCCTTCTCTCCTATGGTACAGACCATGATAATTTGAAAATTGGATTGTGGAATTATTATAAACGCGATAAAGCTGTCGGCATCATCATTGGCAAAGCCCAGATTTATAAGCAATTCGGCCGCCTTGATCTTGATGAGCACGCCTTCCCTGTCCCCTTGAGGAGCAATTACAGCTACAGAAATACCTGGGGTGACGCAAGAGGCTGGGGTGGCAGACGAATTCATGAGGGAACCGATATTTTCGCTGATTACGGAGTACCTGTCCGGGCTACCTCCTATGGAATAGTGGAAATGAAAGGCTGGAACAAATATGGAGGATGGAGAATTGGCATCCGTGATATTAATAACAACTATCATTACTTTGCCCATTTAAGCGGATTTACAAAGGAACTTACAGTCGGACAAATCGTTGAACCTGGAATGATGATAGGAGGGGTAGGAAGCTCTGGTTATGGGCCTCCAGGTACATCTGGCAAATTCCCCCCTCACCTCCATTACGGCATATACAAAGACAATGGCTATACGGAATGGTCCTATGATCCATATCCACATTTAAGGTTATGGGAAAGACAGGATCGGATAAAGGCCAGAAGAAAATAAAACATAAATGAAGGACCGCCTTGGAACTGGCAGTCCTTCATTATATTATTTCGCTTTTTTTGCTTTAGATACTGCATTCATAATACTTACTGCAAGACCGCCCCAGATAATGAGCATCCCAACCACCATCATTGTAATTGCGCCGCCTGACATTATTGAGATACCTCCTTATCATTTGGAATCGTAAGTTTAGTCTGTGTTTCTTTCTTTTTAATAGCCATAAACACAAAGCCCATAATTATTGCAGCTATTGCGACTCCCCATCCTGAATAGAGCAGGAAGCTTGTAGGATATCCTTCATAATTATCTTTAACATTCGTAATAATGTTCTGAATCATCATGTATCCAAGCACGATTGGCGTAATTCCAATTAAACATACTTTCCACCATGACCCAAGTTTAATATCCGAAACAGCATCTGCATGGTTCTGAAGGTTTTTCAATTCTTTTAGCACCCATCCAACAATGACAACCTGTACTAGTCCTGCTAGAGCAACTCCAAACTGGTTGATAAAGTAATCTGCAGCATCAAGGAAGTATAAGCCGCCCTGTGTCGCAAAGAGGATGGAAATAACAGCAGATAAACCGCCGCCAACAAAAACAGCTTTATTACGTGAAACATTAAACTTATCCTGTACACCGGCAACAAACGTTTCAACAATTGAGATTAACGACGTTAAGCCGGCCAATGTTAAACATATAAAGAAGAAAGACCCGAATAATCCATTTAAAGCAGGGAACTCGTTAATGATCTGCGGGAAAACCACGAATGCTAATCCTACACCGGAAGAAACAACTTCATTAATTCCTACACCCTGCTGTGAAGCCATGAATCCCAGCGCGGCAAAAACCCCAATACCCGCAAGAAGTTCAAATCCTGAGTTTGCAAAACCTGTAATGAAAGCACTGTTTGTCAAATCAGTTTTCTTTGGAAGGTAGCTTGAATATGTTACCATGATGGCAAATCCAATGGATAAGCTAAAGAAGATTTGCCCATAGGCCGCTACCCAAACTTTAGGATCTGCTATCATCTCCCAGTTCGGCTTAAAGAATGCATCCAAACCTGCAATAGCTCCATCAAGTGTCAATGCGCGAACAACAATAATTAAGAATAAAACTACAAGGACAGGAATAAAAATTTTGTTCGCGATTTCGATACCCTTTTTAATGCCTTTAAACAGAATACCAAGCGTTACAAGCCACACAATAACTAACGGAATGAATACACCTGGTACAATCCCGCCTACATCTCCTGGTGTTTCGGCAAGCTTTAAATATTCTCCAAAGAGAAAGCCATTTGGATCGTCACCCCATTTAAGATTAAACGAAAAGCCTGCGAAAGACATTGCCCATGCAATAATTACTGCATAATATGTTGAAATGACAAATGAGATGGCGACCTGCCACCAGCCTAACCATTCGTATTTTTTACTTAATCTTGCATAAGATAATGGTGCTGATCCGCGATACTTATGGCCAATTGTAAATTCCATAACCAGCAACGGAATACCTGCTGTCAGCAGGGCAAACAAATATGGAAAAAAGAATGCTCCCCCTCCATTTTCATAAGCAACTGCCGGGAAACGCCAAATGTTTCCAAGGCCAATTGCAGAACCCACAGCTGCCATTATAAAACCAGCCCTGGATCCCCACTGCGGACGATTATCCATAGTATTTCCTACCCCCCTGTAAATATTCCCAATTAAAAAGAACAATGAGAACTTTTTATATTTTCAGATAATTAAACTTAACTAAGCCTAGTATAGCTAGTTTTTGATATTCTGTCAAAACATTATTTTGGGAATAATAATATTTTTCTGAATTATTCGTTTCAACACACTGCCAGAGTATAGCATCCAAGAAAATTAATATACAACTATTTTAATTTCCATTTGAATTCCATTCTGGCAAGAGTTATTTCACCAAAGCTGATCAAATATTCTTTGTCCTCACCCCCTTAGTAAAATTTATTCTCTAAAGATAAAAACTTTCATAATTTATTCAGAAAATTCTAAATTAATTCATTAGGATTCCAAATTTAACCTTGTTTGCTCTTCCAGAACTCGGGAATATAACCAGTGTACTTAACAATTATCAAATATAGTATAAAAGTACTACAGAGGAGGTTATACAAATGGATGCCAATATTATCGGAGTTTATAATTCACAAAGGGAAGTAGTAAATGCCATTCAGGAACTGCAGAATGACGGATACCCTGTCCAGGATCTATCAATCATTGCGCAGACAGAACATCTGGATACGTCTCTTGAAGATAAGATTGGTGTTCATACAGAGACCTTCGAGACTAAGGATAGAGACAGCAATGAGAGTGCTGGATTCTTGAATAGCCTTGTATCATGGTTTAATGAGGGCCGCATGAGCAGTGACTCATCTGGAGTAAAATTCAGGGAACCGGGCATGTCAGATGAAGAAGCCCGAAAGTATAAAGCTTATGTGAATGAGGGAAAAATCATTTTATTCAGTGATAGAAGCTGAATATTAGCAGCAAAAAAGGCCTTCTCGCAAAGAGAAAGCCTTTTTCTATCGGTCTATTAACTTGCCCTTTTCTCCTGCCAGGCTTCTTTTTGCCCTCGGCCAAGGAACGCAAATGCCGCTACAAGAACAGCCACTGTAAGTAATGCGATAACAGTGCTGCCAGTAAAGCCCATGATTAAATAACCAGCAGCTGCGATTCCCGCTGAAATCAAAGCATATGGAAGCTGAGTCATCACATGGTCCATATGGTTACAGCCTGCCCCTGTTGAGGAAAGAATCGTTGTATCGGAAATCGGTGAACAATGATCTCCGAATACCGCACCGGCAAGGACAGCTGACATAGCCGGCAATAACAGAGTAATATCTGTTGCAGCAGCAATGTCTCCTGCAATCGGAAGCAGGATGCCGAAAGATCCCCATGAAGTTCCAGTACTGAATGCCATAATTCCCGCTATGACAAAAAGTAAAAGCGGAAGCCATGAAGTGCTCATATTAGAGCTTTCCACAATACCTGCCAAATACTTTCCAGTTTCAAGACGGCCAATTAAATCAACGATCGCCCAGGCAAACAGTAAGATATAAACAGCTGGAAGCATGGATTTAACGCCTTCCCATACTCCTTTGCCAAAAACATTTGGGTTAACGCCTTTCAAAGCAAAGGCCTGACGGAAGAATAATCCTAATGAAACCAATAGACCCACTAGGCCTCCAAGGATAAGTGACTTCGAGACATCTGTGTTTTCAAATATTTGTAAAACTGTCGCATTTCCCTCAACCGCCTGTGAACCCGTCCAGAACATTGCGCCAACTGTACCAATGACAAGGGCTATAATCGGCCACACAAGATCTCCGACAGACCCTTTTGAACTTGTTGGAAGATCATCCTTAAGCTCACCAGGTGCCGGCTTCTCTGGATCCATTACAAGCCCCTCTTCAACTGCACGCTTTTCATGAATCTTCATCGGCCCAATTTCAAGACCTCTTAATGCCACGATAAACACAATTGCAAGGGTCGCCCATACATAAAGATTCATTGGAATCATTTGAATAAACGCCGAGAAAGCTGAATACTCGGTAACATTATGAGCTGCAAGGATAGTTCCGATCAGTGCAATAATATATGCGCCCCAGCTTGATACTGGTGAAACAACACAAACAGGTGCTGAAGTCGAATCAATCAAATATGCAAGTTTCGCACGGGATACTCGCTGGCGATCTGTAATCGGACGTGAAATCTGGCCGACTGCCAGAGCATTGAAATAGTCGTCAATGAATATGATAATACCTAAAACAGCTCCGACAATCTGTGCGCCTGCACGGGTTTTGACCCGCTTCATCGCCCATTCCCCAAATGCGCGGCTTCCGCCTGAGATAGATATAAATGCAGTAATAACGCCTAATACAAGCAAGAATAAAATAATATATACATTCCAGGTGTTCAGTGCTCCGTCTGAAACAAAGATTCCTTTTACAGCATCCCAAATGATGCTTAATGTTTCTGTGATGCTGAATTCAGCCAGCAGCAGTGCCGCTGTGACGATCCCCACTCCCAATGACAGCAATACGCGCCTGGTCAGGATAACCATGGCGATTGCTACCAATGGCGGCAGCAGGGAGAAAATTGTGTTTTCCATTACTTGTCCTCCTCTTGTTTTTTTGGATCCCGCCATTTAGGCGTGTCCGTTTTTCAATCAGGGGGAACAACAAGAATGATGACAGAGTCAAAATAAAAAAGAGTAACGATAGAGAAAAATCTATCATTACTCTTTTGAAGTAATTAGTTTCTCCATCACGATCTGTAGCTCCCCATTATGAAGGCTTTATAAAGTATATTCATACTTTCCCTCATAATGACAGTGTTACTCCTATTCGAAGTAACCCCAGCAAGATTAGTTCTGACTCACTAATTATGCTTCGGCAAAATTCCCTTTCGGCTGCGGTCGTAGTTGTCATCCTCGCACAGCGTACTCTTGAATCCTGCACCTCTACCCCATCGGATATGATAAGGTTTTTATGAAATTATATTAAAATTTTATCAAAATACTAATCTTTTAGCAAGTGTTATTGTCCTGCTGGAACTTCTATTGATGGCGAGGATCCATCACCACCATTAAAAAATTGCGGCACCTCTCCAGGAATTAGCCCAATGGCAATTGGCACATCTTCCTGTACCGTGATTATTTCAGTGGCAAAAGGAATAATAATCTGCACCTGAACATCCAGCCTAACCAGTACCTCAATATATACATTATTTATTCCGTGATCCTCCCGCTTTGTAATAAAATTGGAGGTTACTGATCCTACTGCGTTGAATTTTACTGGGATTTTAGGACCTAAGTTACCTAAAAGAGCGTTGTTAGTCGCCTGTCCTAATGGAACATAATATACAATTCCATTTGCATCTTTATCTCCCTCCATCTTTATTTCTACATCAGTAAAAGACTCCAATGCAGTTAAATCTCCTTTTTCTGCTTGCTTAATATTATCTTGAACAAGTTCAGTTACCTCAGCCTTTACTCTGTTTAATTTCTCTGTATTAATAGTATAAAAGGATCCATCACCCTTTTCTTCGATTATCTCTTCCAAATCCATCACATTGGTAATCTTTTTATTAATCGCATTATTAATCACCAATGATGCAATTTTCCTTGTCTGTGAATCAGCATAGCTCATGAGTGTGGGCTTAAGCCCTTCATTGATAATCCAGAGGCCGGCAGCAGTTGAGATAACAAAGAATATAAAGGTCAATAGAAATACGTAGCGAAATGGCAGAGGACCTTTCCGGGGCAGCCGGCCGCGAAATTTTGCCAAAACAAATCCCCCCTTTACAAGCTATATGTATGCTGTAAAGGAGGGAACTAGGCTCAAAAATCCAAAATAGTTTATTATTGTACAAAAGTCGTATCACAGCCTATGATGACTGAACTTAATTCATGTCCCAAGTCTGCCTCATATGGCTCCACATTTCTGCCCTTTTCTTCAAGTATGCGTATAACTGGCCTATCGCTCAGTCCCGCATTTTGCCGGCAGACAACGCCTCTTCGTCCATCATTCAGCTCGACCGTAACACCAATAGGGTACACGGCAACCGCCTGACGGAAAACTTCGATCATCTTCTTATCAAATAACTTTTCAGCTCCTGCATACAAGATTTCAAGGCCTTCATGCGGGAGCATAGCCTGTCTGTATATACGATTGGATGTTACCGCATCAAACACATCAGCAATCGCAATAACCTTCCCGAAATCATGAATCTCGTCTCCCTGGAGGCCGCGCGGATAGCCGGAACCATTTAATCGCTCATGATGCTGAAAGGCACAATGTGCAACAAGAAGCGGTATCGCCTCTACTTTTCGCAGCATATTAAATCCATCTTCAGGATGCTTCTTTATAGAATCAAATTCTTCCGCTGTCAATTTACTAGGCTTTAAAAGAATGTCTGCAGGCACCTTCATTTTGCCAACATCATGGAGAATAGCACCTAGCCCGAGGATTTCCAGATCCTTTGGCAGAAGCTGAAGCTTCATCCCGATTGCCAGTGAATAAAGAGTTACATTAAGGGAGTGTGTAAAAATATATTGGTCATATGTATATACATCTGATAAGATCGTAAGCAGCTCTTTATTTCCTCTTATTTCGCCAATGAGCTGTCGAATTAGCCATGATAGCCGTTTAGATGCTTTTTCAATCACTAAAGAGCCTGATAGATCTTTATTTCCTTCGACTTCCTTCAAGACCGATTCCAGGGTTTCTATAGCTTTCTTGCGCATTTGGGAAGGAAGAGGGTTTTTATATTGAATATCCTCAGTGCGCCAATCCCGGACATACACATAAGTAATGCCCATTTCCTGCAGTTTATGTATTAATTTATCAGCCAGCTCCACACCTTCATGCAAGAGAACCTGACCTTTATCATTATATATAGGCTTGGCCAGAACGCTGCCAGTCTCAATTGTATTGGTTGCTGCTAATCTCATATAAATCTCCCATATCCTTTTTTCAAGTGCGCTTTATAATCATATCGGGTATTATTTGGTTTTATTTACATTATACGACAAAATTCTTGTGTTGGCAGATTAGAAGCGGCTTTTGGCTTAATAGAGTCTTTTTAGTTTTATTGACTGTATCTGGTGGCCAATTTGGTGTTCCTGCATTCATTCGGACTGTTTTTTTCCGTAAAAATAAATTTATGTGCGGATAGCCCTTTTTTATTTGCGCATAAAAAAAATTTATGTACGAAGCGGCTCATAAAAAAAGACAGCCTTCTTAAGGCATGCCTTTAGATCATTTTAAGAAGTGCTTCTCTTCCGATCATTCCTCTATGGATGCCTAGCTCTTCCGCTTCATAAGTGACAGATTCAAGGGGGGCATTTAACAGCTGCTCTATTGTTTTTACACCGACCGCCCTGCCAGCGATTACTTTTCGGTCCTTGAGCTTCTCATTCAGCAAAGCTACATCAAGGGCGCCGCACATGATATACCCTTTATCATTCGTTACAACCAGCAGATTGGTCTTCGGCAATTGCACCGACACACTCAAAAAAGTATGGCCATCTATATCAAGCGGTTTCAAATCAATCATACTTGCCGCCACTCCTTTCCCTTTTCCTTTACAGAATATGTGCGGACTAGGAAAAGGGTGAAAGTGCCAGGCACCTCTTCAGCTAGCTTGCGGCTATAGGTGTCTGGCACCCCTTAAAATAAATCAAGTTGTCTGGGGGCGAGCTGCTGGTATTCAATATCAAGCAGGCCGATCATTTGTTTAGCGTTATCTGCCGCGTCACCGCCAGAGTTGTTGTTGAAGACGACGAATACATTTTTACAATTTTTCTCAAGCATTTTTAGATGTTCTGCCCATTCAGAGAGTTCTTTTTCGTTATAGCGGTAAAGATAGCGGACCTCCCGCCAGTTGTCACCATTCTTTTTCTGCCAGCCATGATAATTCCGGCCATGAAATCGAACAAGCACCTTGTCAGGACTGGCTGTTTCCAGGACCGTTGGAACCGAACCCTCACCTGCCTGCGGCTCGTCACAGATGCTGTGAATCCAGCCTTCTTCTCTCATGAATCTTAATGTGCTTTCCTTAAACTCCGGCCGAAACCATGATTGATGCCTGAACTCCAGGGCACATGGGATATCCCCCATCTGCTCTTTGCACCAGCGAAGATAGTCGACATTGGCCTTTTTGCAGTCAAACCATGGCGGAAATTGAAACAGCACCATAGCCAGCTTGCCGGATTCGATATAAGGCTCCAATGTGTCTTTAAAGGCTTCAAACATTTCTTCTTTGCTCTCAAAAGGGATTTCGCCTCTCTGGTGTCCGGTCATGCCCTGGTAGGCTTTTACTATGAATTGAAAAGACTCTGGCGTGTCCTTTACCCATTTGGAAGAGTTGCGCTTTGGCTGCACCGCATAAAAAGCAGAGTCCACCTCCACAGTCGGAAAATGGCCAGCGTACTCCTTTAATTTATCTCTCGGCGAAATATTGCCTGCATAAAGGCTATCATGGTCGCCCCAGCCTGTTACGCCTATGATAATCATTGAAACACCTCCGTTTTTTGCCATAAGTATTTTAAGAATAATCATTCCAAAACCGCATTAGCTTTACGCAAAGGGTTATATCTTCACTTTAGCAATTTAATCTTCAATTTTCCAAAAATATTATATACCTCTTACCTATTTAAAAACCCGCTTACCTTGGCCGGTAAACGGGTTTTCATAATATTATCTATTAACCGATGGAACCTTCCATTTCGAACTTGATCAGGCGGTTCATCTCTACTGCGTATTCCATTGGAAGTTCTTTCGTAAATGGCTCGATGAAGCCCATTACGATCATTTCTGTTGCTTCTTCCTCTGAAATTCCGCGGCTCATCAGATAGAATAGCTGCTCTTCCGATACTTTTGAAACCTTTGCTTCATGCTCAAGAGAGATGTTGTCATTTAGGATTTCATTGTAAGGAATTGTATCTGAAGTTGACTGGTTATCCATGATTAACGTATCACACTCGATATTGGCACGTGCACCTTCCGCTTTGCGGCCGAAGTGAACGATCCCGCGGTACGTTACCTTACCGCCCTGCTTGGAAATCGATTTCGATACAATCGTTGAAGAAGTGTTTGGTGCAAGGTGAATCATTTTCGCACCTGCGTCTTGGTGCTGCCCTTTACCCGCTAATGCGATGGAAAGAGTCATACCGCGTGCACCTTCTCCTTTAAGAATAACGGCCGGATATTTCATTGTCAGTTTTGAACCAATGTTTCCGTCAATCCATTCCATTGTTGCGTTTGATTCACAAACCGCACGCTTCGTAACCAGGTTGAATACGTTGTTCGCCCAGTTCTGAATAGTTGTATAACGGCAGTATGCGTCTTTTTTGATGATGATTTCAACAACCGCACTGTGAAGAGAGTTTGTTGTGTATACAGGTGCTGTACATCCTTCTACATAATGTACATGTGCGCCTTCATCAACAATGATTAATGTGCGCTCAAACTGTCCCATGTTCTCAGAGTTAATGCGGAAATATGCTTGCAATGGCGTATCAACCTTAATCCCTTTTGGAACATAAATGAACGATCCTCCAGACCAAACAGCTGAATTTAATGCAGCAAATTTGTTGTCTGTTGGAGGAATAACCTTCGCCCAATGCTCACGGAAAATATCTTCATTTTCACGAAGAGCGGAATCTGTATCTTTAAATACAATTCCTTTCGCTTCAAGGTCTTCCTGCATGTTATGGTAAACAACCTCTGATTCATACTGTGCAGATACACCAGCAAGGTATTTCTGCTCGGCTTCCGGAATACCCAATTTATCAAACGTTTGTTTGATTTCATCAGGCACTTCATCCCAAGAGCGCTCTGTTTTTTCAGAAGGCTTTACATAATACGTAATTTCATCAAAGTTCAATGACGCTAAATCTCCGCCCCATTGCGGCATAGGCATGTTATAGAAATGCTCCAATGATTTTAAACGGAAGTCAAGCATCCATTGTGGCTCTTCCTTCAATTTTGAAATCTCTTCAACAATTTCTTTTGTCAAACCGCGTTTTGATCGGAAAATGGAAACGTCTTTATCGGCAAAACCATACTTGTAATCGCCGATCTCAGGCATCTTTTTTGCCATCGTCGTATTCCTCCATTCTATAAGAAAGGGCCCTCACCCAGTCATTTCATAATATTTTAACACACAAGGGAGACGAAAAAGTTTTTAATCAAACGTTTGATTAATTTATTCCTGTTCTTCTTTCTCCGTGCTAACGCCTTTTTCCATTGCTTTCCAGGCTAATGTAGCGCATTTGATTCTGGCAGGGAACTGGGAAACTCCCTGAAGAGCTTCAATATCGCCAAGATCCAGATCGTCTTCATCATATTCTTTTCCCAGCATCATGTCTGAGAAAACCTTAGAAAGCTTTAATGCTTCTTCAATATTTTTACCCTTAATGGCTTGTGTCATCATGGAAGCTGATGACATGGAAATGGAACATCCTTCGCCTTCAAACTTCGCATCTGCCACTTTGCCATCCTCAAGCTTCAGCGTCAATTGAATTCGGTCTCCGCAAGTAGGGTTATTCATATTGATCGTCAGGCTGTCATCCTCAAGTACCCCTTTGTTACGAGGGTTTTTATAATGATCCATAATAACCTGGCGGTAAAGGGTATCTAAATTTTTAGAAGACATCGCTGAAATACTCCTTTGTTTTGACAAGCCCTGAAACAAGCTTATCAATATCTTCTTCCGTATTGTACAGATAGAAGCTTGCTCGTGCAGTTGCCGATACCTTGAGCCACTTCATCAAAGGCTGCGCACAATGGTGGCCGGCGCGGACTGCAATTCCCTCTGCATCCAATACAGTAGCCACATCATGTGGATGAACATCGTCTATATTAAAAGTAACCAGGCCAGCGCGTTTCGAAGCTTCTTTCGGCCCATAAATAGTCATTCCGTCTATAGCAGACATTTTTTCCATAGCATATGCTGCCAGCTTGTGCTCATATGCCTCAATTTCTTCCAGGCCAATCTGCTCAAGGAAATCAATCGCAGCACCCAATCCAATGGCACCTGCAATAATTGGCGTGCCGCCCTCGAATTTCCACGGAAGCTCCTTCCAGGTTGATTCGTAAAGGCCCACAAAGTCGATCATTTCTCCGCCAAACTCGACCGGCTCCATTTTTTCAAGGTGCTTTTTCTTTCCGTAAAGAACTCCAATGCCGGTAGGACCGCACATCTTATGGGCGGAAAAAGCAAGGAAATCACAATCCAGGTCCTGAACATCAATTTTCATGTGTGGGGCACTTTGTGCACCGTCCACAACCATAATTGCTCCATTTTCATGGGCAATTTTCGCAATTTCTTTAATTGGATTCATAACACCAAGTACATTTGATACCTGCATGATGGAAACGATTTTTGTATCAGCTGTCACCGTCTCCCTGACATCCTCAAGAGAGATCGTTCCGTCTTCCTGCAGAGGGAGGTACTTTAATGTTGCTCCTGTATGTTTCGCCACCTGCTGCCACGGGATGATATTGCTGTGATGTTCCATATAGGAAATGACAATTTCATCGCCTTCAGTCAGGTTAGTGCGTCCGAAGCTTGCCGCAACTGTATTAATGGAAGTTGTTGTCCCTCTTGTAAAAATAACTTCCTCAGTCGATTTTGCATTAATGAATTTACGTACCTTTTCCCGAGCACCTTCATAGCCATCCGTTGCTCTAGTGCCCAGTGTATGGACTCCTCTATGAACATTCGAATTATATTCCCGATAATATTTATCAAGCGTTTCTATAACCGGAACAGGCTTTTGGGAAGTAGCAGAACTGTCCAGATAAACAAGAGGCTTTCCATTGACTTCCTGGTCCAGAATGGGAAACATTTGCCGAATCTCACGGGCATTCATTATTTTACTTTCCTTTCAATAACAGCTGTCAGCTGCTTTTTAACTCCTTCGATAGGAAGAGCATTAACAACTGGCGCCAAGAAGCCGTGAATAACAAGACGCTCTGCCTCTTTCTGGGAAATACCGCGGCTCATTAAGTAGTAAAGCTGCAATGGATCCACACGGCCAACTGAAGCAGCGTGTCCTGCTGTTACATCATCTTCGTCAATTAATAGAATTGGGTTTGCATCGCCGCGCGCTTTTTCGCTCAGCATAAGTACGCGAGACTCCTGCTCTGCATTTGACTTGGAAGCACCATGCTCGATTTTTCCGATTCCGTTAAAGATGGATGAAGCGGAGTCTTTCATAACACCATGCTTCAAAATATATCCTTCAGAGTTCTTCCCAAAATGAATAACTTTTGTTGTAAAGTTTTGTTTCTGTTCTCCGCGTCCGACTACAACTGTTTTTGTGTCTCCGAAAGAGCCATCGCCAATAAGGTTCGTAGTATTTTCAGAAACCGTATTGCCGTCATTCATAAGGCCAAGAGCCCATTCAATGCGCGCATCGCGTCCTGCAACACCGCGGCGGTTCACATAGGCTGTAGTGCCCTTTGCAAGTGTATCAACCGCACCATACTGAACTTTTGCATTTGCATTTGCAATCACTTCAGTAATGATATTGAAGATTCCATTAGCATCATCAACAGTTGAAACATAGTTTTCAACATAAGTAACAGAGCTATTATCGTCAGCTACTACCAATACATGGTTGAATAGGTTTGCTTCTTTATTATCATGGATATATACAGCCTGGATCGGTTCTGCAATTTCCACGTTTTTTGGAACATATAAGAGAGCTCCACCGTTTAAAAGCGCTGCATGAAGTGCTGTCAGACGATGCTCATCTGTTTTCACGCCATCCTTCATAAAATACTTCTGAAGAAGTTCGCCATGTTCTCTTGCAGCAGTAAAGATGTCTGTGAAAATAACACCTTTTTCCTGAAGTTCTTTTGATACAGCCAAATGAGTTGGTCTGTTGTTGCGCTGAATGTATAAATTCTGGTCGCCTGCTTCCAGGTCAATCAGGTTTCTGACCTCTTCTGGAAGGTCGCTTAATGAAGCAAAATCTTCGCTTCCTACAATATGCTTTTCGAACTGTGTAAAGTTCCAATTGTCTATTTTTGTTTTATCAGGCTTTGGCATTGGCAGGTTTTCCGCGTTTGCAAGCGCATTTAGACGGAGTTCTGTCAGCCATGCCGGCTCGCCCATGTCTTTTGAAAAGGAACTAACATATTCCTTGTCAAATGGTAGTTTTATTTCCGTTGTCATAGTGATCCCCCTAACGCTTACGCTTCTTGCCCAACTGTTTCGTCTTCAATGCCCAATTCTTTCTTAATCCAGTCATATCCTTCTGCTTCTAAGCGCTGTGCAAGCTCTGGCCCGCCTGATTTTACAACACGGCCCTGCATCATCACGTGGACATGGTCAGGAGTGATGTAGTTAAGAAGGCGCTGGTAGTGTGTGATGATTAAGCAGCCAAACTCTTCGCCGCGCATTTCATTGATTCCTTTAGAAACAACCTTCAGTGCATCAATATCCAAACCAGAATCGATTTCATCAAGGATGGCAATTTTAGGTTCAAGCATCATTAATTGAAGAATTTCATTACGCTTCTTTTCTCCCCCTGAGAAGCCTTCGTTCAGGTAGCGCTGTGCCATATCAAGATCCATTTCAAGGAATTCCATTTTGCTGTCCATTTTGCGGATGAATTTCATAAGAGAAATTTCATTGCCTTCTTCAAGGCGGCTGTTAATTGCAGAACGTAAAAAATCGGCATTTGTTACACCGCTGATTTCACTTGGATATTGCATTGCAAGAAATAGACCTGCACGTGCACGCTCGTCAACTTCCATTTCAAGAACATCTTGGCCATCTAAAGTGATGCTTCCCCCAGTTACTTCATATTTAGGATGGCCCATGATTGCAGAAGATAAAGTGGATTTACCTGTACCGTTCGGCCCCATAATGGCGTGAATTTCTCCGCCTTTGATTTCAAGGTTAACACCTTTTAATATTTCTTTTCCCTCAATAGCAACATGAAGGTCTTTAATTGTAAGTACTGATCCTGCCATAATATATACCTCCGTCAATAAAAGAAGATTTGTGTAAATCGGCTGTATTGTCCGCAAATCTCTATTCTCATTTTATTCTCATTACAATCTTATAACAAATCAAATTTCATAGCAACTCTTTGAGACCATTAACAAACTTTTCAAACAAAAATGTTGAGAAAGCCTATAAATATAGATTTTATCATATTAATTTGATGTCTTCAAAGTGTAACTAACCGGGATCCAGGCATGTCCTATCTATTTTTTCCAGAGGAAATAATTTCATGTATCGCAAAAAAAAGAAAACCAGTGCATCATAGCACTGGTTTCTATTTTCTTCATTATTATATATACCTTTATCCTAGGAATGAACTTTTCTTTCAAGGTCCGCAACTAAGCGCTGGCTTTTAAGGTAATCTTCTTCACGTCTTTTTTCAACTTCCATTCGAATATCATGTTTCCGGCTGTACACTTCATATCCAACTCCATGGGCAGCTTGCATAGCTTTTTCCATTTCACTCGTGTAGTTCAGCTGTAACTGACTGATAATGAATCAATCCTTTCAGTTTTTATGCTTTCGCATTTAAGTTTTACATCTAAAATCTTAACACTCACCATATACCCCGCACAAAGCGGAAAAAACCTGATTTTTTCAGCAAAATAAGGAACGAGAACCTATGAGGAGCTTTCAAGATGCGCATTCTTAAAATACTGGCGAAATCCTCTGGATTAATGGTTGTCCCAATAATTTTCTGAAATTATCATTATATAAAAATAAATCTCCTGCTATTGAGCAGGAGATGAGTATTAGTGATTCTGCTGATTCAATTCTGTCATAGTCTCCTGAACGAGAGTAACCGCCTGGCTCATCGCCGCACCGCCGCCAAAAGCTGCTGTTACTCCTACTGCCTCGAGAATTTCTTTCTCTGACGCACCTTGGTCAATGCATCCTTTCGTATGATAGATAATGCAGTATTCATCCTGAGAATATAAACTGATTCCCAGTGCAATCAGCTGCTTCTCCTTTTGGGATAAAACACCTTCCTTAAAGCAGGCTTCTGTAAAAGCATTATAATGCTGTGCTAAATCAGGCATCTTTTCAGTGAAAACACCTAATCCGACTTTATAGTCATGAAGGGCTTCTTCTATTGAATTTGAAGGTTCATGATAATGTTCCATTCCGCTCCACTCCATTTCAAAGTAGTATCAGGTTTAGTATGGTTGATTACTTTTCAATCTATACGGGAAGTGAGCCTGGGAATGGCATTGAAAAAGCAGGCGCTTTGAACGCCTGCTTTTTTCAACTTTTACTCAGATACCGGCACAACGGCACCTTTATATTTTTCAAGAATGAAATCCTGGATTTCTTTTGAGCGAAGTACTTCTACAAGGACTTTAATTCCTTCTTTTTCTTCATCCCCTGTGCGGACTGCAATTACATTTACGTACGGTGAATCTTTGTCTTCGATGGCAATTGAATCTTTAAGAGGATTTAACCCGGCATCAATTGCATAGTTGGAGTTGATCAGGACTGCATCCCCTTCTCCATTATTATAGATTTGAGGAAGAAGTGATGCTTCATATTCTGTATCAAACTTCAATTTCTTCGGATTATCTGAAATGTCATCGATAGTCGCTTTTGTTTTATCAATATCGGCTTTCAAGGTAATTAACCCTTCTGCTTCAAGCATGGATAAAATGCGGCCATGGTCTGCTACTGAGTTGCTCATGATGATTGTTGCACCTTCAGGAAGTTCTTCAAGGCTCTTATACTTTTGGGAATACACACCGATTGGCTCAATATGTATTCCGCCTGCATTCGTAAAATCATATCCATGCTCAGCTTTCTGTGACTCAAGGTATGGAATGTGCTGGAAGTAGTTTGCATCAAGGTCTTTAGATTCAAGAGCCTGGTTTGGCAATACATAATCCTGGAATGTCACCACATCAAGCTCGAAGCCTTTTTCCTCAAGCAGCGGCTTAGCTTCTTCAAGGATTTCGGCATGCGGCACATTGGAAGCACCTACAGTAATTTTTGCACTTTCTTTGCTCTCGCCGCCTTCACCTGCATTATTGCCTTCTTCTTCTGATGTTCCGCAAGCTGCAAGGACTAACGCCAAAGCTAGTGCAAGAACAAGTGAAAACCATTTTTTCATGTTGACCTCTCCTTTATCGTTTATCTAGTTTTGCTGTAATGAAATCACCAATAAATTGGATGATAAAGACAATAATTAGGATAATGATTGTTGCCATAATTGTGACATCATTGCGGCTTCTCTGGAATCCTTCCAAATAAGCCAGGTTGCCAAGCCCGCCTGCACCGATAACACCGGCCATGGCTGTATAACCAACAAGCGCAATAGCTGTTACGGTAATGCCCGAAACAAGCGCAGGCATGGATTCAGGAAGTAAAACCTTCCATATAATTGTACTGGTTTTTGCCCCCATTGACTTAGCAGCTTCGATTACACCCTTATCTATTTCTCTTAATCCGATTTCTACCATGCGGGCATAAAACGGAGCAGCACCAATGATTAATGCCGGCAATGCTGCATCCTCCCCGATCATCGTTCCAAGAAGAAACTTGGTAAATGGAATCAATAAAACGATCAGGATGATGAACGGAATCGAACGGAATATATTGACGAAGGCAGATATAATTTTATTGATTACTGCGTTTTCCCAAATATTACCCTTGGAGGTCAAAAAGAGCAGCAGCCCCAGAATTGCTCCCAAAATAAAGGTCGCGAGAACAGAAATAGTTGTCATATACAGGGTTTCCATGGTAGCTTCCCACATGGAATCCCATTTCACATTTGGAAACCATTCGTTAAGCATTGGAAATCACCTCCACACCCACCTGCTGAGAATGGATAAATTCGATGGCCTTTGCAACTTCCTCTGCTTCTCCATCAATATGAATGAACAAAGTACCGTAAGAGCCATTCTGTGTTTGGGAAATCTTCCCTTGAAGAATATTTACGGTTACCTGGAAATTCCGGATCAGGTTTGTAATCAGAGGCTGTTCAGCTGATTCACCGACAAATCCCAACTGGACCACTTTTCCATGCGGATACAAATCGACCAAGTGATCAATCGTTTCCTTTGTTTCTTCAGGCTCTGTCACCTGCTGGACAAATCGCTTTGTAATCGCAGCTTTAGGATTTTTAAATACATCCAGTACAGGACCGATTTCAACAATTTTGCCGCCCTCCATAACAGCAACCCGGTGGCAAATTTTACGGATAACATGCATTTCGTGTGTAATAAGAACAATTGTTAACCCCAAACGCTCATTGATATCAACAAGCAGTTCCAAAATGGAGTCCGTCGTCTGCGGATCAAGTGCAGATGTCGCCTCATCACAAAGCAGCACTTTCGGGTTGTTGGCAAGAGCCCTCGCAATCCCAACCCTTTGCTTTTGCCCGCCGCTAAGCTGGGAAGGATAAGCATCTTCTCTTCCTTCCAGGCCAACGAGTTTAATGAGTTCATCTACCCTTTTCAGCCTTTCCTGACGGGAAACCCCTGCGATCTCAAGTGGGAAAGCAATATTCTCCCTTACTGTTCTCGACCATAATAGGTTGAAATGCTGGAAAATCATGCTTATTTCCTGACGCGCTTTTCTTAGCTTGCTCCCCTTTATTTTTGATACTTCATTTCCTGCAACTGTTACACTGCCTTGGGTAGGAAGCTCCAAACCATTCAGCATTCGGATCAAGGTACTTTTGCCTGCACCGCTATATCCGATAACTCCGAAAATCTCTCCCTCTTTTATTTCTAGGTTTACCTCATCAACCGCTTTTACCTGGCCTTTTTTAGAAGAGTAAATCTTCTTTACATCTTTTATAGAAATCAACGTGAAGTGTCACCTCTTTATTTCGCAAAATACAGATTATAATTAATAGACTGCTCATATTCCCCTATTTTTTTACTCCTTAGAGGCTTTCATGCGCTAAAAACAAAAATGCCTTTCTGCATATGAGCAGAAAGGCACTAATCATACATGTCCTTTCTCTCATCTGTCAAAGCTATGCTTTGAGTGAATTGGCACCATTTCAACTAATTGACGGTTGCCGGGCTTCATAGGGCACTTCCCTCCACCTCTCTTGATAAGAGCGTAACGTTCTATATTCTATTAACACTTTAAATAATTTAAGCAGTTTTTTAATTACGTTTGCTATCGTATCATAGCTATTAAAAAGGTGTCAACGATGAAATTTTAAACTTTCGGAAAAAATTGAATGGTAAATTTTCCTTTATGCTTTTACAGCAAGTGAAGTGATGCCGGAAGCTGCCTCTATCGCCTGTTCCAGATCTTCAATCAAATCATCAGCATTCTCAATTCCAATGGAAATCCGAATTAAATCCTCCGGAACTCCCGCAGCTTTTAAACCTTCTTCATCCAGCTGCTGATGAGTGGTACTTGCAGGGTGGATAATCAGGCTCTTTGCATCCCCGACATTTGCAACATGTGCCCAAAGCTGAAGGCTGTTGATTAGCTTGGCACCTGCTTCTCTTCCGCCCGCTATTCCAAACACAGCCACAGCCCCTGCTCCTTTAGGCAAATATTTATCTGCCAATTTTTTGTCCGGATGACTTTCATGGCCTGGATAAAGCACCCAATTAACGGCTGGATGCGCCTCCAGATATTCCACTACTTTTTTTGTATTGGCAATATGCTCTTTCATTCTCACATGCAAAGTTTCAAGTCCCAGTGTAAACTGGAATGCACTTTGCGCACTCATCGCTGGCCCTAAATCTCTTAACAGCTGCACGCGTGCTTTTATAATATATGCCGCCTCGCCAATTGCTTCGCTATAGACAATATTGTGGTAACTCGGGTCCGGCTCTGTAAAGCCGGGGAACTTAGGGGAATTCCAGTCAAATTTCCCTCCGTCTACAATAATTCCTCCCATTGTTGTTCCATTGCCAAGCAGCCATTTAGTTGCAGAGTGTATAACAATATCTGCACCATGTTCGATCGGCCTGCACAGATAAGGAGTTGCAAAAGTGTTATCAACAATAAGCGGCACACCATTCTCGTGTGCAATTGCTGCAGCCTTTTCAATATCCAGGATCTTCAGACTAGGGTTCCCAATCATTTCTGCAAAGACGGCCTTCGTTTTATCTGTAATCGCGTTTCGGAAGTTTTCCGGATCTTTTGGATCAACCAATTTCACCTTAATTCCATACTTCGGAAGTGTGACTGCAAACAAATTGTAGGTACCACCATATAAATTGGATGCAGCAACAATTTCATCGCCTGCTTCTGCAATGTTTAAAATGGCAAGCGTAATGGCAGACTGGCCGCTTGCAAGAGCCAATGCACCAACTCCTCCTTCAAGCAAGGCCACTCTTTCCTCAAATACACTTACAGTCGGATTATGTATCCTGCTATAAATATATCCTTGCTCTTTCAGGGCAAAGAGATCTGCGGCATGATCTGTATTCTTGAATTGGTAAGCATTGTTCTGGTAAATCGGTACCGCCCTTGCCCCAGTTACAGGGTCAGGCTTCAGTCCCCCATGCACTCCAATTGTTTCAAAACGGTATTTTTTTTGTTTGTCGGTCATCGCTCTCTCTCCTCTATAAAAATTTAGGACTTCTTACATAATTTTTTCGAAGAGCGGAAAAAACCCTCTTCATAAGAAGAGGGCTGTATCGTCTCTTCTTATCTTCCAGAGCATCCCGCTCTGCTGGATTTAGCACCGTGTTCTTTACCGGTTGCCGGGCTTCACTGGGCCAGTCCCTCCGCCTCTCTTGATAAGAATATTCAGTTAATTAATGTTAAGGTGATATTATCATACTACTGAAAAACTGGTCAAGTATTGTTATATGAAATTTTTCCTAAACAGAAAAAAGACTCAAGGAGCAATTTTTTTCTAAAGGTAGTTTCCATCGTTATTTCATTTCGGGAAAGTGCTTCTCTTAACTTCACATCCCCTGAAATGAGCGACAGCACAGCTTTTTCAGAACCGAAAATCTCCACGTCAAAATGGCTGGTTTGCTTCACCTTCCTGATTTCCCCATTCGAAACCCTCATAGAAATGCTTATATTTTCCGCCTTTATAAGCAAAGAAAAATTTGATTTTCTTAATAAATATCCAAGATGCCCTTTAGCTTTTAATTCCCGGATAAATACATCAGGTAAATCCTTCACAGCCTCACCCCTTTTAATGGGTTTATCTTCTTTAAATATTCAGTAAGAAGGGCTTCAATCCTTTATTTTTTATTCGACAAATACAGAAAGACAATGCCTGTTTATTAGACATTGCCTTTTCATTTCCCGAGAAATATGTCAGATTATACTATTTTTACTGAAGGTGCGGCTGTTTTTGTCTTATTATAGCTTCTGAAAACAAAGAAAAAATAGAGTGAGCCTATCAAATATAATGAAGCTGTAATGGTGAATACAAGTGCATATCCCCAATATGCTCCATATTTCATGACGATTCCCGTTGAAACAGGTCCCATCACAGCCCATCCCAGATTGAATACCATCTGATTGACGGAGTTTGCCAGTCCTTTCATCGAATCATTTACCTTGGACATCATCAGCGACATTTGTATAGGGTTTCCAGCATTCATTAATGCCTGCCGGAACAAAAATCCTATGACTGCCAGCCAAAGATTCTCTGTATAAGCAGTTAAAAGCAAAAAAGGAAGTGACAAGAGCTGCAGGATTACAACAGCTGTGACTTCTCCGACCTTCCTGACCACAAAAGGACCAATAATCATAGCAAAAGCGGTGGCAGCCTGCCCTAATGAAATAATAATACCTATGGCAGAATTGGAGGCTTCAAAACGGTCTGCAAAATACAAATTAAGATATGGAATAACCAGTCCAGCCCCAATTCCAATTAACAGCTGTGCAAAAGCAAACATGGCAATTATTTTAACACCTTCATTTTTTAGGGAAAGGTTTTTTAACGAAAAATCTTTAAAGCCTTTTACATCGTTTTTATCCTTAGGAACTTCCGTAAAACGCAGGATTGGAAAAAGACCTGCTATGAAGAAAATACTGGCAATCAGAAGGGTGATACGGATGCTGGTAAGCTGATCCACAAATAAAGAAAATAAATCTGTTAAGATGCCTCCGCTTAAGTTTCCAATCACATTTGCGCCGGTCATAATGGCAAAATGGATGCTAAATAAATGGACCCTTTGGTCAGCCTTAGAATTCTCAGCCAGCCATGGTATGCCGGATACCTGCAGAAACGCTGTTGTCAGCCCTGTTAAAAATGCAAATAAAATCAGAAGCTCCTGCATCTCAACCATGCTTCTGAAAAGCATAACCACACCAGTTGAAACAGCCCCAAACATCATTGCTTTTTTTCTGCCAATACGGTCACTGGAAATCCCTGCAGGCACTAGAATGAATGCTGTGGCGAGAGCAGTCATGGAAATGATTTGCCCAATGACACTTTCAGAATAGCCGAGCTCCCTAATATAGAAATTATAGATCACCATGAATATCCCAAAACCTATTTGTGTAAGAATATTCGCCATAAAAGCTAACTTAATATTGTGGTTGTAGCCTTTAAATTGACCAGCCCACTCCTTGTAAAATGCCATCCGGATCCCTTCCTGCACTGTATGTTTTTATTTCGATTCCCTAAGTATCATACTCCTTCAGAGGAACTTTGTAAATGTATTTTGAATATTATCTAAAAGGCAAATTCCTTTGTTTTAAAACATGCAAAAAACCAGGCAGCTCTGCTCCTGGTTTTTCTCAATAGATGCTTCTGATTTTATCCAATAAATACGGAACTGAACGAAATGCATATAATTTTTGGTGTAAATTTCCTTCTTTAAAAATGAGGAGGCAAGGTACACTTTCCACTCCCCATTGTTCAGCCAGCTGCGGCATATAATTTAAGTCTGCTTTCCCAATCTCTTGATCAGGCAGCAATTGTTCTGCAACTGTCAGCATCTTTCCTGCCATCTGGCAGGTTCCGCACATAGGTGTGTACAAATATAGAAGAGCATTTTTTTGCCCATTAACCGCTACCTCAATTTCCTGACGCGACCATTCCTGCATTTTATCATCCTTATCTTTATCTGTCTAAATACTGTGTATAAACGTCAATATTAGCTCCCAAAAGCACAGTAGCCAAGTGATGTTCAGGTGCTGTAGCTACTTCTCTGTACATTCTATCGATATACAGATGCTCTGCCTCTGGAAATTCCCTTTTAAACTGTTTTCTCAGCTTTTCACCGGCAGAATCGGCATCCACCAATATATATACATCCTTATCAAACAGTGTGTCAATTAATTCATCCAGTTTGGTAAAGCTTATTGTGCCATTTGTGCAGATAATCTCAACAGGCTCTCTAATAATGTTTTTAACCTTCGTTTTATCTGACTTTCCCTCTACAATAATAACTTTTTCCGGAATTCCCTCATTCATCGTCATCACCTGAAAGGAGTTATTTTGAAACTGCGTTAAAAATAAAACCGGTCATACAATGGTTTTTTTCTTAATATATTCATTATTCTCGATTATGGTGTGAATCTCCTGCCCAAATTGAATGGGAAGACTGCGCTGATTTCACCCTAATTTCTAGCACAAATTAAGGAAGGAAAAGTTTTTGAAGAAAAATAATCAATATTGCTTCTTCATTGGTTCGATTCCATTATATGCTGGGTACTATTGCTTTAGCATATTAAATAAACAGCGGAAATTACTCCGCTGTTTACAGTAGTTAGCACCAGCCGCCTTCATCACAGTCAGTATAGCGTTCTTGCGTTTTGGCTGGAACAGAAACATTCTGATATATTTTTTGGTGGTCGGCTTCAAAATGATGGGTCAAATTAAATGGAGTGCCTTCAGGCATATTGATTTGACCGATTTTTTCATTCTCAAGGTAAAGATCAATCTGGTTATTGTTCAGCTTGCCGACAATCTGATTTGTAATATCGATTTTCTGCTGATTCAATGTCATAGATAACCAATCCTTTCATCCTTTTGGGTACCTATAGTTTTTCCCTTTCTCTGTAAAAGAAAAATAGCAATTAAAGCCAGCACCACAAGCGTAAGAGCTTTGTTAGCCTTAACTTAACTTCACCCTAAACAGCATAAAAGCCGGTTCGTACTGAACCGGCCTTCGTAAATTAATCTTCGTTTGTCATTTCTTCATATTGCTCAGCAGTCATCAAATTGTCTACTTCGCTTAAATCTGAAGGTTCCACTACAACCATCCATGCTTTTTCATATGGAGATTCGTTTACGAATTCAGGGTTGTCGTTAAGGTCTTCATTTACTTCAACCACTTTACCGCTTACAGGCGCATAAAGCTCAGAAACAGTTTTAACAGATTCTACGCTTCCGAATGGCTCGTTTGCACTTATCTCATCGCCAACTTCAGGAAGTTCAACGAATACGATGTCACCTAGTTCTGATTGCGCGAAATGCGTAATCCCAATGCGGACTTTCCCATCTTCTGTTTTTACCCACTCATGCTCTTCTGAATAACGTAATTCTTTTGGTGTACTCATTATGTATCCCTCCATAATAATATCTCAATTTATGATCATTAAAAAAGATCTCATATTTCAAGATGGCTTAAAAAGGCAAATCCTAACCCTAAGAAAGCCATGTCCTTTCATATTCTTCTTCTTTAAAGCCCACTGTTACCTTCTCTCCATCTGTCAGAAGCGGACGCTTAATCAGCATTCCGTCTGTTGCCAAAATATCGAGCAGTTCTTCTTCCGAAGAGGTCTTCACCTTGTCCTTCAACCCGAGCTCCCTATATTTCTGGCCGCTCGTATTGAAAAACTTCTTAAGTTCCAATCCGCTCTTTTTATAAAGCGCTTCAAGCTCGCTTTGTGAAGGAGGATTTTCTGTGATATGTACTTCTTCATAAGACAAGGTATGTTCATCAAGCCATTTTTTGGCCTTCCGGCATGTCCCGCATTTAGGATACCAGTAAAAAGTCAACGCCATTTTTTCACCACCCATTAAAGCAAATTCAGGCTTATCCAAAATTGCTGCCTTTTAATTGAATACTACCATAAATGGATGACAAAGCATAACATTGATCACCAATTTAATATTCGACATTTTTCTATATGTTCCTGCACGCCGTTAAAAAGTTTTTGAATGGTTATTTTTACAAAAAATAAAGCCCCCTTCATCTTGAAGGGAGCCTAAATTCAATTATACTGTAAACCGTTCCGCGTCGATCAGTTTTTCTGATGCTTCACGCTTCTTCGCAATCACGTTGATTGGCGTGTGGCGCGTGAATTTGCGCAGTGCTGACATCATCATGCGCAGTGCATCGCCGTTTTCTACTGCCACTAGCGTTTCTTTTGCATCCTGCTCGATTTTGTTGAATGCTTCCTGGCAGAAGATTTGGGTGTACAGAAGTTTTTGCTTGCTCTTATCAAGGCCTGCTTTTTCAATTGACTTTTCAGTGCGGAGAACCACTGATTCCATTGCATAAGCATTTGAAATAATGTCCGCAATGTTTACGAGAACTTCCTGTTCTTTATCAAGAGCCTTTCCATACTTCTGTGCTGCTAAACCAGCTGTAAGCAAGCCGATCTTCTTCGCGTTCTTTACCAGATATTTTTCTTGTGCAAGCGGCTCGTCACCTGGCTCTTCAGGCATCATCATCATAAGCTCTTCCTGCAGCGCTTGGGCTTTCTGGAATAATGGAAGCTCACCTTTTAATGCTTTACGAAGATACGTGCCTGGCACTAATAGACGGTTGATTTCGTTCGTTCCTTCGAAAATACGGTTAATGCGTGAATCTCGGTAAGCTCTTTCAATCTCATATTCAGCCATAAACCCGTAGCCGCCATGAATTTGGACACCTTCATCTACAACATAGTCAAGGACTTCTGTATTAAAGAATTTATTCATTGAGCACTCAATGGCATATTCAGCAATTGACTTCGCTACTTCTTTGCCATCTTTTATTTCTTCATCTGAAAGCTTGCTCATACGGTCTTCGAACAAGCCTACAGTACGGTATACTGCGCTTTCAGCTGCATAGATCTTGGAAGCCATTGTTCCCAGTTTTTCTTTAGTCAAATTAAACTGAGAGATAGGTGTCTTAAACTGCTGGCGCTGGTTCGCATACTGAACAGCAAGTTCGAATGCGCGTTTTGCACCGCCAACAGCCCCTACTCCTAACTTATAGCGGCCAATATTTAAAATATTAAAAGCAATCACATGGCCCTTTCCGAATTCACCAAGCAGGTTTTCCTTCGGCACTTGTGCATCTTCAAGGATTAATGTACGGGTAGAAGAGCTCTTGATTCCCATTTTCTTTTCTTCTGCACCTACAGATACACCTGGAAACTCTCTTTCAACGATGAATGCTGAGAAGTGTTCACTGTCTATTTTTGCGTATACGACGAATACATCTGCAAAACCTGCATTGGTAATCCACTGTTTCTCACCATTTAGGACATAGTGTGTTCCTTCAGCATTTAGCTTGGCAGTTGTTTTAGCACCAAGAGCGTCAGAACCAGAGCTTGGCTCCGTCAATGCATAAGCAGCTAGTTTTTCGCCAGTGGCCAATTCAGGAAGGTATTTTTGCTTTTGTTCTTCATTTCCGAAAAGAACTATCGGAAGGGAACCGATTCCGACATGTGCTCCATGAGAAATGGAAAAGCCGCCTGCACGAGCCATTTTCTCTGCAATTAGCGCAGAGCTTACTTTATCTAAAGCAAGCCCGCCGTATTCTTCCGGAACATCCGCTCCTAACAGGCCAAGGTCTCCAGCTTGCTTCAAGAGTTTTACCGAACGGTCAAATTCATGGTTTTCCAGATGCTCGATTTGCGGAACAACTTCATTTACGACATAATCTTCAGTCATCTTTGCAATCATAACCTGCTCATCTGTATAGTCTTCAGGTGTAAAAACCCGGTCATAGGAAACATCTTCTATTAAAAAGCTTCCGCCTTTAATAAGGTTTTCAGTTTGATTTGACATTTTCTTATTTCCTCCATTCTATTTTTTCGGAGAAAAGCCATGGGCTTCTCTCCAAATTTTGGCTCATATTACAAAAGTTCAAATACTCCCGCTGCGCCCATTCCGCCTCCGATGCACATTGTCACAACTCCGAATTGCTGATTGCGGCGCTTCATTTCATGGATTAGGGATAGAGTGAGCTTGGCACCGGAACAGCCCAGCGGGTGCCCAAGTGCAATTGCACCTCCATTTACGTTCACTTTTTCTTCATCTATGCCCAGCTCTCGGATAATTTGAATGGATTGGGATGCAAAAGCTTCATTCAATTCAAATAAATCGATATCAGAGAGCTCCAGCCCTGCAAGCTTTAACGCTTTAGGAATGGCCACAACAGGGCCGACACCCATGATTTCAGGAGGAACACCGCCTACTGCAAAACTTCTGAACTTAGCCATCGGCTTTAGTCCTGAGGATTCAGCCTTTTCACGGTCCATTACCATTACTGCTGCAGCTCCATCACTTGTTTGCGAGGAATTGCCGGCCGTGACAGTACCGGTTACGGAGAATGCCGGACGCAGCTTGCCAAGCGTTTCAACTGTTGAATCCGCACGGACACCTTCGTCCTTGGTGAACTGGATTGTTTTTTCTATAAGCTTATTGTCTTTTCCAACGGATCTAAACGTTACATCTACAGGCACAATTTCATCTTCAAATTTGCCTTCCTGGATTGCTTTCGCAGCTCTCTGATGGCTTCTGACAGCAAATGCATCCTGGTCTTCACGTGTAATGCCATACTTCTTTGCAACCTCTTCTGCGGTATGACCCATCCCCATATAATATTGAGGAGCTGTTTCGGCTAGTTTGGCATTCGGGCGGACTACATGCCCCATCATCGGCACGAGGCTCATAGACTCCGCCCCGCCCGCGATGATTGTATCTGCATGGCCAATCATGATTTTTTCAGCTGCGTAAGCAATTGCCTGCAGGCCTGAAGAACAATAACGATTGATTGTTATTCCCGGCACTTCATGTGAAAGTCCTGTAAGTGCTCCAATATTCCTGGCCATGTTCAGCCCCTGTTCTGCTTCGGGCATTGAGCAGCCGATAATTAGATCATCGATATTTCCTTCATAATTTTCTGCTCTCTTAAGCGTTTCTTTTACCACAAGCGCTCCTAAGTCATCCGGCCTGACGTTCGCAAGCGTACCTTTTTTTGCTTTCCCTACCGGTGTCCTAGCACCTGCAACTATTACCGCTTCTCTCATCATGTTCCCTCTCTCTCTCTTAATGTCTCAATCTATTAGAGGATGTTCAAAAAGTCCGGTGAAAATGACACATCGAATACCTTCGTTGGCTCGCGGTTGTGTTCCTTACGTATTAATCACATACGTCCCGGTACTCAAAGCGACGACGCCTTGATCTTCCTGTTCCCTTTCATCCTCCTTTTGAACACGCATTATTAATTAGTTGCGCAATGGTTTACCTTTTAAAAGCATGTGCTGCATACGCTGCTGTGATTTCGGTTCAGCTACAAGGCTAAGGAATGCTTCGCGTTCCAAGTCAAGTAAATACTGCTCATCTACTTCAGTTCCGTATGGCAATTTTCCGCCTGCAATTACATAAGCAAGCTTTTTGGCAATTTTCAGATCATGCTCTGAGATATAGCCTGAGTAGAGCATAGCCTGCGCTCCAAGCAGAAGTGTTGCGTATCCTGTTTCTCCGACAACAGGCACCTTCTTCCGGATAGGAGGCTTATAGCCCTTTTCATTCAGAGCAAGAACAGCCTGCTTTGCATCATAAAGCAGATGGTCCCCATTCACACTGATGCCATCTGCCAGGTTCAGGAAGTTATTATCCCTTGCTTCCTCGCCTGATGTAGAAACCTTTGCCATTGCAATCGATTCAAATACTTTATTGGCAACCTTTTGAAGGTCAAATTCCACACCATTTGGCATACTTTCAAGATGTTTAATATAGAGCTCCTTGTTTCCGCTTCCTCCTGGAATCAGTCCTACACCCACTTCAACAAGTCCCATGTACGTTTCGCTTGATGCCTGAATATGTGCTGCAGGCAGGCAAACCTCAGCTCCGCCGCCAAGCGTCATTCCAAATGGGGCAGCAACAACCGGCTTCGCGCTGTACTTAACTTTCATCATGGCATTCTGGAACTGGCGGACTACCATATCCAGTTCATATATATTGTCATCTTGCGCTTCCATCAGGATCATACCGAGGTTGGCTCCTACACAGAAGTTTTTGCCCTGGTTCCCGATAACAAGTCCCTTGTAGTTCTTCTCCACTTCATCTACTGCAAAGTTGATCATTTGGATAATATCCAATCCAATGGCATTGCTTTGTGAATGGAACTCAAGCAGTGCAACACCATCGCCTAGATCAATAAGACTTGCACCGGTATTCTTTTTAATTACGCCTTTTTGCTTTTTAAGCTGTTTCACATTAATTGCTTTAGGGTTCTCCTCGATTAATCTATACTCTCCATTGTGATAGAAATACTGCTTGCCTTCCTCTTCTTTATAGAAAGAATCCAAGCCTTTATCCAGCATATCTTTCACCCATGCTGGCACATTTTCACCGGCTTCTTCCATCTTTTGAACAGATTTCTCTACACCAATGGCATCCCAAGTTTCATATGGGCCCAGTTCCCAGCCAAAGCCCCATCTCATCGCCCGGTCTATCGCTGTTACATCATCAGCTATTTCGCCGAGTAATTGCGCTGAGTAGAGAAGAGACGGACTCAGAATATTCCACAATAATTGGCCTGCTCGATCATCTGAATATACAAGCGCTTTCAATTTTCTTGCAGTGCCTTTTTCCTGCTTGCTCATTTCTGTCGAAGCAGTCTTAAGCTTTTGGCGCGGACCATATTCCAAAGTTTCCGGATTCAGCTCAAGAATCTCTTTGCCCTTTTTCAAGAAAAATCCTTGTCCAGACTTGCTTCCAAGCCAGCCTTTCTCCTGCATCACGTTCATAAAGCCCGGAACTTCAAATACTTCCTTTTCTTTACCGTCCACTTGGTCATAAACATTGTTTGCGACGTGTATAAATGTATCAAGGCCTACTACATCCAGTGTTCTGAAGGTAGCGCTTTTCGGCCGGCCAATCAGCGGTCCCGTTATGGAATCGACTTCACCGACGCTGTACCTGCCCTTGAGCATTTCCTGCACTGTTACCAGCAAGCCATAAGTGCCGATTCGGTTGGCGATAAAGTTTGGTGTGTCTTTTGCTTCAACTACTCCTTTTCCTAGAGCATCTTCGCCAAATTGCTTCATAAATGACAGCACTTCAGAAGAAGTATTTTTAGCAGGAATAACCTCAAGAAGCTTTAAGTACCGTGGTGGATTGAAGAAATGCGTGCCAAGGAAGTGCTTTTGGAAATCATCCGAACGGCCTTCTGACATTGCTTCGACTGATATTCCCGATGTATTGGAGCTGACGATGCTTCCAGGCTTGCGGTGAAGGTCTACTTTTTCAAAGACCTGTTTCTTTATGGCAAGGTTCTCCACAACAACTTCAATTATCCAATCGACATCGTTTAAACGCTCCATGTCATCTTCAAAATTTCCTGCTTCAATTAGCGCAATATTTTTTTTGGAAGTTAGCGGAGCCGGTTTTTGCTTTAACAATTTTTGGCGGTTTCCTTCACTGATTCGATTGCGGACTGCTTTATCTTCAAGAGTAAGTCCTTTTGCTTTTTCAGCATCCGTTAATTCGCGAGGCGCGATATCCAATAATAATGTTGGAATTCCGATGTTAGCCAGGTGGGCTGCGATCCCCGAACCCATGACTCCGGAGCCTAAAACTGCTGCTTTCTTTATTTGTTGGATCAACTTTATTTCCCCCTTTTGCTTTTTGAATGAATACTCATTCATTTTATTTTCAAAAAAAATATGCTTCTTCTGAATGAGTTCTGTTAGTTATAACTATAAAATATTTGCAAAATTTACGCAATGATTTTACGCGGAAATTTAAAAATGTTTTGAATTTTTCATCCTCCTTAACTGTAATTTGTGTATTTTGTACGAAATGTTAAAAAGTGTTTTGGACATTCTAAAAGGGAAACATTTTGTTCATGTCGGAGGTGAAAGAATTGGGAAAAATGAAAAAAGATCCTTCAAATGCAGGAGTCAGCGCAGCAAGTGTTCAGGGAGATGCAGGACCGACTGCTGAAAGGCAAGGCCCTAAAAAAAAGAATAGCCAAAATAATCAATATAAGCGATGAACTGCTTCATCGCAGGCTGGCTTCCGTCAGCCTTTTTATAGTTTTCATTATGCAGATAGGTAAATCATTTTCTACAGAATAGCAAACATTTATCAGAGGCAAGATATCCTCGATAAGAATTATTACGCTAAAAGTATTGGAGGGACAATTAATGCAACAGCAAAATATGAACACGCAGAATCAGCAGGGCATTATGCAGCAGCCTCCCGCTGTTATTTCAACTAAGGATGCTCTCTACTTAACAGATATGCTTTCCTGGAACCTTCTCGCTTGTAAAAAAGCTCATTTTTACGCGCAGCAATGCCAGGACCAGGAGCTGAAAATACACTTCGAACAATGCGGCCAAATGCATCAGCGTCATTACGAACAGCTGCTTGCCCATTTCAATCAGCAAAACCAGCAAAACTTTATGGGAATGCAATAGGGAGGAGCCTTGAAAATGAACCAGAACCAGAATCCAAATACGATTCAAAATCCTGAGACACAAGTGAATAAAACACCGCAAATGAATGAGCGGGACTTTACAAATGATATTCTGTCTACCGAAAAATATATGACAGATGCCTATTCTGTTGCCTTAAATGAGGCAAGCCATCAGAGCCTGTATCAGGATATTCTTGCAGCATTTAATGAAACACAAAACCAGCAAAGAGAATTTTATAACCTTATGTTCAGAAAAGGCTGGTATAAGGTTGAAGCAGCCGACCAGCAGAAGCTTCAGCAATCTTATCAGCAGTTTCAGGGCTATACAAATCAATTGCCATATGGCAATGGCCAAATGCAATAAGATGCGCTAAAGACACTAACATGGGCATTGTTCAGGAAACAAAAACCGCTGCTTTTGATCTGCAGCGGTTTTTTTGATATAAAAAATCTTTACTTTTTCTTGCTTCTCATCTCTTCGTTCATCGTTTTAATTTCAGCGATCAGTGCCTTCATTTCCTCTTTTGCATCAGGATATGTATCATTCCAGTGCTTGGCTAAAGGCGGCATGGATTTCGCAATAAAAGAGTACAGCGCCCAAGCTTCAACTTTTTCTTTTAGCTCCGGAGCGGTCTCGCCGATAAGGAGTTCGGTATATTTTTCAAGCAAGCCATCCAGCTGTTCTTTCAATTTCTCATTCATCGCGCTTCCTCCCTTTTAAATTGCAGGACTGAGGACATGTTCCGCATCGTTTGCCGCTGCTGGTCAAATAGGAAAAGCAGCATGTTTTTCTCGGACATACAGTTTTGCCGGTACTTTCAATCAGTATTTTTTTGCTGTCAAATTTCTTTAGGGGATTAGTATTATTGCAGCCGAACAAATTGCCTGAAGCCTCTTCCAGAATAAACTTAAAGTCTTCAGCCGCCCTTTCCGAATGTACTTCCAATGGTAAAATCTTTTCGTAAAGCCAGAACAGATAAATTGCTATATTCTCCCAAAGAATTAGTTTAGAAATATTGGCTTCAGTTGCTATTCTATTTAAAACCGGACAGATATGGCCATTAAAAAGAGCTTGCACAGCATCCTCTCTCCATTGTTCTCTTCCCGTCTCAATGCCTTGCCCTTGAAGGTGAATAAAACTAAAGCCCGGAAGCCACTGTCCATCTTTTTCCTGACTGACAAACGTTATATTTTCATGCCTGATATCCAATTTTAAATTCCAGGACGTCATGCTATACAAGTAAATTACGGGCATAAAGGCATATCTTTTTATTAAAATAGAAGCAGCCGTTTTATTATCAGGTGCTCCTATATGATTTTTCACTTTATCCAGGTATGCACCAGTCTGACTGGCATCCAGCAAATTTTTCACTTCAATTGTCAAAGGAGAGCCTTGCCCTAAATCCTGGACAAGTCTAAATTGCCCGAGAGCATCTGCCTGCTCTCCTGTTAATTTAATCATCCTTGGAATCCTTGCCCTTTTATAATACATCTCCCTTTTCCATAAGGAATACAGAGAGGTGTGCCAAATAATGGGTCTATCGTAACTTCGCACTCCATGCCAAACACGTTTTTAACCAATCCGCAATTAATGACATGCTCGGGTTTGCCCTGAGCAAAAACCTTCTGATCTTTTATGGCAACAATATTATGGGCATAGCGGCAGGACAAATTCAGATCATGAAGAACCATGACGATCGTACGCTTTTCCTTTTCATTTAATTCAAATAATAAATCAAGTATTTCAATTTGATGTGTCATATCTAAATAGGTCGTTGGCTCATCAAGCAGAATGGTATCAGTATCCTGTGCCAAAGTCATGGCAATCCAGGCCCGCTGGCGCTGTCCGCCAGATAAAGAATCCACTGTCCGATCCTTCAATTCTTCCATGCCTGTTGCCTTTAATGCATTTCGGACTTTTAATTCATCTTCAGTAGACCATTGCTTCAGCCATGTTTGATATGGGTACCGCCCCTGTTTGACAAGCTGAAGCACAGTGAGTCCTTCCGGAGCAGAAGGGGATTGGGGCAAAATCGCCATTTTTCTGGCAACATCTTTCGTTGAGAGTTTGGCTATAGCCTCGCCTTCTAATAAAACAGCACCAGATTTCGGCTTTAGCAGCCTGGCAATGGATCTAAGCAATGTCGATTTTCCGCAGCCATTTCCACCGATAAATACAGTGATTTCTCCCTTAGGAATTTCTAAGTCCAGCTCATTAATAATAATGGTATCTCCATATGACAAGGTTAAGTCTTTTGTTGCGATCGCTTGCCCTGCTGTCATTTCTGCCCTCTCCTTTTCCTAAAAATCTATATCTATAGGCTATCCAGTTACAAGTACGATACGAGTTTCAAGCTTTTCCAGCTTATGCGTTTCTTGTCTTGAAAAGCAAGTATATAAAGTAAGGTGCGCCGATGCTGGCTGTAAACACACCTGCCGGGATTTCAAGCGGTGAGAATAAAGTTCTGCCTATCAGGTCGGCAGCCATTACCAGGATTCCTCCAATCAATGCGGAAGCGGGAAGTAAAGCTCCAAAAGCAGAACCTACCAGCCTTCGTGCCATATGAGGAGCCATTAATCCTACAAAGCCTATCCCTCCGCCAAATGCAACAGCCCCGCCAATTAATGCAGTGCTGACCATAAGGAGCAGGAACCGGTATTTCTGTACAGTGCTACCTGCACCCATGGCAATATCATCGCCAAGTTCCTGGATATTAACATTTCGTGCTAAAACATACGCCAGTACCAGAAACACAAGCGTCCAAGGGACCAAGATTGCGACATTATCCCAATTTGAACCGTAAACGGTCCCGGTTATCCAAATATTCGCCTGGCTGGCCTGGTAAATTGGCCCAAAGACCATCATCAAAGTGGTCATTGCCTTCATTAAGCTTGAAAGCCCAATCCCAATTAAAACAAGGCGTACCGGCGATACTCCATCCTTATAGGCTAGAAAATATACAAGGAAAGCCACAATTGCAGCACCTGCAAAAGCCGCAAGAGGCATCCAATTAATACTTACAGTTAATGCATTGTTTTTATCACTAAAAAAGGCAAGAAAAGCAACAACTGCTACAGATGCCCCCCCTGTAATCCCGATTATGTCAGGAGATGCAAGCGGGTTCCTGATAATTCCCTGCAGGATTCCCCCCGCTGCGGCAAGCGCCATTCCTACCATTAATGCTACGATAATTCTTGGAAGTCTGAATGACTGAATAACCAGTCTTTCCATATCCGATCCTCCGCCAAAGAAGACCTGCACTACCTTTATAGGGCTGATTTTCATTTCACCCGTGCCGGTGCTGATCACAAAAACTCCAGCAGAAGCTACTGCCAATAATAAAAAAGTCATAAGTGCTTTGCGGTTTACTAAAAAAGATATTTTATCGCCAAAAAGACGCAGATTATAATATTTTTTCATTATTGATTGAACCCCCGTCTGGCAATATACACAAAGAAAGGAGTTCCAATTACGGCTGTCATGACGCCAACGGGAACTTCCTGCGGCATGATGATATATCTTGATGCTATGTCCGCAATCAAAAGGAGCATTCCGCCTAATAGGCCTGCATAGGGAATGACCCAGCGATGATCAATGCCGACAACGGCCCGTGTTAAATGAGGTATGACAATGCCGAGAAAACCAATGGGTCCTGCAACAGCTACCGCTCCTCCTGACAAAAGCACAATAACAATTCCGGCACCCAGTTTAAGCAGCCCTGTTTTCAAACCTAAGCCCTTCGCTACATCCTCGCCCATTGATAAGACGTTCAGTTTCCCCGCAAGGATCAGGGAAAGAATCCAGCCGGCTAATAAATATGGCAATACAGCTGTCAGGGTCTCCAGCTTTCTGCCCGATACAGATCCTGCCAGCCAAAATAACACCTGTTCAAGGGCAGTCTCATTTATAACAAGGAAGCCTTGTGTCATTGAAGCAAACATGGCACTCATCGCTGCACCGGCCAGGGTCAATTTCATGGGAGTAAGCCCTTCCCTCCCGATAGAGCCAATAATATATACGAAAATAAATGAAACAGCAGCCCCCAAAAATGAAACCCATGTAAAGACCTGCAGATTACTGATGGAAAATAGCGTTACTGTAATGACAACTGCAAATCCAGCTCCTGCATTGATGCCGAATATCTCAGGAGCAGCAAGCGGATTCTTTGTCAATGTCTGGAGCAGGACACCCGCAATGGCCAGGCTTGCCCCTACTGCCGCTGCAATTAAAGCTCTCGGCAGGCGTACAGATTGAATGATAATGTGTTCATTCGATCCATCGAATTGTGTAAATGCATCAATTGCCATCTTCCAGGTTGTGTCTGTATATCCGTATACAATACTGAAAGACATTAATACTAATAATAGAAGCATAGCTGCAAATAGCCCAGCCCACCTCATAGAATTTGTTTTTAATAGCATAGCGAGACCCTTCTTGCATCTATTTATTGAGGTTTAGTTACATTTTTAGTCTATTGTACAGAGGATTAGCTGTCAATGAGTTTGAAAATCATTTTCATTGATCTTTAACAAAAATAAATGAAAATGATTTTCAATTACCTATTGACATTTTAATGTGTCCGCATTACTATAAAAATGTCAAATGAAAATGATTATCATTAACAAGCACAACGGAGGAGTACATAATGAAATTCAAATCTTTACTTGCCATTCTTTCAGTTTTCACTATCTTGTTCCTGGCAGCCTGCGGGAATAACAATGAACAGGATAAGGCAGCTGATAAGGAAAAAGAAGGAACCAAAACAGAAGATACAAGTTATTCAGTTGAGCATGCAATGGGCACAACTAAGCTAGATAAAGCACCTGAAAAAGTCGTAATTCTGACAAATGAAGGAACAGAAGCATTACTTTCCATGGGTGTTACTCCAGTCGGTGCCGTTCAGTCCTGGACTGGCGATCCATGGTATGAGCATATCGCAGATGATATGAAAGATGTTCAGGTTGTAGGAACAGAAAGCGAAGTCAATGTAGAAGCGATCGCAGCACTGCAGCCGGACCTTATCATCGGCAACAAGATGCGCCAGGAAAAAATCTATGATCAGTTAAATGATATTGCCCCTACCATTTTCGCAGAAACATTGCGCGGAGACTGGAAGGAAAACTTTGATCTTTACGCAAAAGCACTTAATAAAGAAGAAGAAGGCAAAAAAGTCCTTGCTGATTATGAAAGCCGCATCCAGGAAATCAAAACAAGCCTTGGAGACAAAGTAAACCAGGAAGTTTCCATTGTCCGCTTTATGGCTGGAGATGTCCGCATCTACCATAAAGATACCTTCTCTGGTGTAATCCTTGACGAAATCGGCTTTGCACGCCCTGAAAGTCAGGATGTAGATGATTTTGCAGAGAAAAACGCTACAAAAGAACGAATTCCTGCCATGGATGGAGATATCCTATTCTACTTCACATATGAAACTGGCGATGGTGAAGCAAGCCAACTTGAGAAAGAATGGATTGAAGATCCATTATTCAAAAACTTAAAGGTAGCCCAGGAGGGCAATGTCCACCAGGTCAATGACACAATCTGGAACACTGCCGGCGGTGTTATTGCGGCAAACCTGCTTCTGGATGATATTGAAAAATATTTTGCCAAATAAAATCAACTCGTGATTGCGCTCCCATAATACCCCCTCTTTTATGAGAGCTCAAATATATTAAAAGGAACCTTGACCAGGTTCCTTTTTTATTTGCCCAGGTTTTTCGAATTACCCCCCAGACCTTTCTTTTTTATTGCCTTCCATTCATAAGTTTTCCAAAACCGGCAACAATAAGCGTAATGCCGAAAATGATGGTGATTAACCTATGAGAAAATGGTTGAAAAATAAACGGATTAAAGAGGATGTTCAGCATAAAGAATGGGAAAAATCCTTGATTAAATCCAAAGACTTTAAAAAAATCTTTTATTATAACCAAAAAACAAATGTGCGCTTTGGGCTTACTTTCATGGCTACATTAATTGATGAAAATATTATCCAGGATGGCATTCTCCCTAATCTGCTAGAAGAGGAATTCCGGGAAATCGAGGATATTAAACAGCTTGTCCCTGTGGCCGATGTGCAGATTTGTGATGACCCTTCTTTAATTGAACAAAAACTTTTAAATGGCTACGTCATGCTGACGGTTGAAACAGAGCTTAAACATTTCGGCTTTATAGCTGCGCAAAAAGAAATTGTCAGAGGGCTCAGCCAGCCTGAAGTTGAGTTTTCAGTTATCGGCCCTAAGGAAGCCTTCGTAGAGTCAATGGGTCAAAATTTAAACTTAATCCGAAAACGTCTGCCGGTAAAAGAACTGATTGTTGAAGAATTTACACTGGGCAGCCTGTCAAAAACATCAATCGCCATGCTTTATATGGAAAATATCACAAATGAGGATAATATAAATACTGTCAGGCAGAGACTTACAAACGTGAAATTTGATGCCATTACAGACAGTTCCTATATTGTACAGCTGATTAGTGATAACTCCAATTCCCCTTTCCCGCAGCTGCTTGATACAGAGAGGCCTGACAGGGTAGCAGGAATTTTGGCAGAGGGGAAAATAGCCATTGTGGTTGACGGCTCACCCCATGTGTTAATTACACCAACCACACTGGTTGAATTTTTCAGTTCCTTTGAAGATTATTTTTTGAATTGGCTCTTGTCTTCTTTTTTTCGGCTCGTCCGTTTGTTCGCGGTTGCGTTTTCCATTCTGGTTACGCCCATTTATGTAGCAACCCTTTCATATCATTATGAACTTATTCCAAAAGATTTGCTGAGTACATTAATTACATCAAGGCGGGAGATCCCCCTCCCTCCCATTCTGGAAGCTTTGTTTCTGGAGCTGACCATTGAATTGCTGCGCGAGGCTGGAGCCCGACTTCCGACTAAGGTCGGCCAGACAATCGGTATCGTGGGAGGAATCGTAATTGGGACGGCATCTGTAGAAGCAGGCTTGACGAGTAACGTCCTGCTCATTATTGTAGCTCTTGCCGCCCTTGCTTCCTTTACAACACCTGTATACAGGATGGGCAATACAATCCGTTTACTCCGCTTTCCTTTCCTGTTTTTTGCCGAACTATGGGGCCTGCTCGGTATTGTTTTTTGCTTCTGTCTACTTCTGACTCATTTAATGCGGCTGACTTCCCTTGGCAGGCCATTTCTTGAACCGATCTATCCGCCTCGGGTCACTGATATGAAAGATGCCATTATCAGGCTTCCATTTGAAAAACAATCCAAAAGGCCGATTTTTTTAAGGACAAAGAATCCAATCCGCTTTAGTAAGAAAAAGGCAGAAGAGAAGAAAGATATTGACGAATAATGCAGTTATGTTCAGAGTGTTCTCAACTCATCAAATGGAGGTGAATCAGATGAAGGAACAGCCAATACCAGAGAGGTTGCAGATATCTCCTTTTTTAGTATTTTACCTGGTTATGTCCATGCAAATAGGAATTGGTGTGTTAGGATATCAGCGGATTATTGCCATGGATGCAGGATACGATGCTTGGATATCCATATTATTTACCGGCGCATGCGTTCATGTAATTGTTTGGATGATCTATAAGATCGGCGAGACCGTTGGCGGTGATATTGTAACGGCACATAAATACGTGGTAGGGAACTTTATTGGCAAGGCAATCTGCTTCATTTTTATTGGCTATTTTATCATATATTGCTTAACGATAGTACGGACATTCATTGAAGTTATACAGGTATGGATGTTCCCGGAAATAAGCACCTTCTGGTTCTCCTTCGGCTTTATGATTCTTTGTATTTATATTGTTTTTGGGGGATTTAGAACCGTAGTCGGTACAGCCTTCTTCGGGCTTGTTCTGCCGGCCTATCTCCTCCTTACATTCGGGTGGGCGATTAAATTCTCCAACTTTTACAATCTTTTGCCCATTTTGGATCATTCCATTAAAGAGCTGCTTACAGCTTCTTATCATATGTCCCTGTCTTTAGCAGGGTTTGAAATCATCATTTTTTTCTACCCATTTATTAAAGAACCAAAAAAGTCACAGAAATGGGCTCATTTGGCCGTATTAACAACTACTCTTATTTACACTATTTTAGCCATCATTACTTTTGCCTATTTTTCCGAAGACCAGCTGTCCAGACAAATATGGGCCAGCTTAACGATGTGGAAAATAGTTGAAATGCCCTTTGTTGAACGTTTTGAATATATAGGGATCGCCAACTGGAACTTAATTATTCTTCCTAATGTGTGCATATCCATTTGGGTCGCCTCCCGGCTCATAAAAAGGGTCTTTAATATCCGCCAGAAAGTGGGAGTGTTTTTTGTCGCCGCTGCAGTGCTTTCTGTAATATCTTTTGTGGATACAAGGATTAAAATTAATATGCTTAACAAATATGTTGGAAAAATGGGATTTGCTTTTACCTTTATTTACATTCCTTTGCTTTTCGCTGCAGTCATGATCGCCAAGAAGCTGAAAAAGGGGAAGAACAAATGAAAAAGTTGACACTATTCTGTCTTGTCTTGCTGCTTTCAGGCTGTGTTGAGAAAGAGATTATTGATGATATTAATATTGAAGTAGGCGTTGGCTATGATTTAGCAGAGGATTCAAAAGATAAGTACAGGGGAACTGTATTATTCCAGGAGTTTCAGCCTGATAAAAGCGTAATAAACCGGACGTTTTCAGGCAGTGGAAAGCTGCGCCAGGACCTTCTGCTGGAGGTTACTAAACAATCATCAGAACCCGTAGTCACAGGCGGAATGAAGATAGCTGTTTTCGGCCCTGATGTTTCCAGGGCAGGAATCTACGATCTTATAGATTCATTCCAAAGAGACGCAAGTATTGGAGCGCGGGTATTTGTTGCAACCTCGGAGGGAAAAGCGGAAGACCTGATGAAAGGAGAGTATGGAACAAGAGGAAATTCAACCTATATCTACAATCTTATACAGCATAATATTGCCCATCGGGATATTCCCAAAACCAACCTGCACATCTTAGCCCATGATTATTATCAGAAAGGCAAGGACCCTTTTCTGCCTCAACTTAAGAAAGTCTCTAATGATAAAATCGAGATCTTTGGAATCAGTCTTTTCAAAGATGATAAGGAAGTGGATAGCCTTCCTGTCAAAGATATGTTCTTTTTTAAACTGCTGGTAGATAAATATAGTGAAGGGAACTTCGATGTTAAGCTGAAAAAGGGAGAGTTAGCTGCTGTAAAGAGTATAAGATCCAAGCATGATATTAAGATGTCTGATAATCACGCTTCTATAAACATTAAAATTGAAGGCATTATTCGTGAGTATACTGGAGATGAGTTAGCGACAGATGTCATTGGTGCCGTTCAAAAGAATCTGGAGAAAAAAATTGAAAAGGAATGCCTCAGGCTATTAAAACAGTTTCAGGAACTCGGAATTGATCCGATTGGACTGGGCCAAATGAAAAAATCCAAGCAGCGAGATTTTGATTATAAAAAGTGGGAAGATGAATACAAAACGCTGGGATTTGATGTTAAATGCAATGTGGAAATTGAAGAAACTGGCATTATTGAATAAGAGCGGGCTTTGGATAACCCGCTCTACCTATTTAAATAAGTAAGTATTCCTTTAAATTGCGAAAACTGTCTGGCTCCAGTGCTTGCACTTTTCCTAATCACTAGTCGAGAACATATATTTTTTATAATGGTAGCGGATCGAGAAAATCAATCCCATGGCCAGCATATTCCCCATCAACGAGCTTCCGCCATAACTGATAAATGGAAGCGGTATCCCTGTTATTGGCAAAAGGCCTATGGTCATCCCGATATTTTGGAAGACATGGAATGTGATCATGCTGATTACCCCTACACAAATATAGGTATAGAAATTGTTGTTTGTCTCCATGCCTATCTTGGTAATATGATAAATCAGCAGAAAGAAGAGGCTCACGACTACGCTTGAACCAACAAATCCGAATTCTTCCCCTATGATACTGAAAATAAAGTCGGTATGGCTTTCAGGCAGATAAACTTCCCTTGTTCCATATCCTTTCCCGCTTGTTTCACCTGATCCGATAGCAAGGAGAGAGCGTGTCAGCTGGAATCCCGTTGAACTTTGATAATTATAGGGATCAATCCAGGAATAAATGCGTGCAAACTGATATTCCTTAACACCTAAATACTTCTCAAGAATATCTGGATGCCATAATACAAAATACAAAATAGTGCCCGCAAGAGCTGCTCCTGTTCCAAAAATAGGCGCCAGAATCTTCCAGCTGATTCCTGAAATGAATATCATACCGAGCATGATGGCCAGAAATACCAGGCTTGTCCCTAGATCGGGCTGCTGCATAACCAGCAGTAGCGGCACCATTGTTAAACCAACCAGTTTAATAAGCAGCCATAAATCGGTCTGCATCGTTTTGTATGCATTTTTTTGATGGTGTTCATCAATCGTTTTCGCCAATATAAGGATAATACACACTTTAACAAGCTCAGCCGGCTGAAGGGAACCCATGCCAGGAACCTTGTACCATGCCTTTGCCCCATTGATAACAGGAGCAATACTGCTTGGCGCCACAATCAGGAATCCAAGCAGCAGAATGCCAAGGCCATACGCATACCAGGAAATCTTCTTCAGCTGATCAGAATCAAGTGTGATCACCGCAGCAATTATCCCAGTGCCCACGATATACCAGACAATTTGCTTCAGCAGGAAATTTTCTGTATATTGTCCTGTTGTCTGTGCGCTATAGATGGAAACTGCACTTACCAGGAATAACAGCATCAATATTAATACTAAGCCCCAATCGAGCTTAGGTGGTGTGTATCGATTTGAGGTCATGATCATTCTCCTTTAAAGAAAAGCGGAAGCGCCTTGCCCACGAAGGAACGCAGACTAAGAACGCCACGTCCTGTGGCAACGTCTGCATGACCCGCATCCTGCGGGCCTCAAGCACAAGACGAGCCTTCCGGAAAGGCGTCCTTTGCCTTTTTGGGAGGCTTGCCCGAAATGTGGAGGCGACTGCTCAGGGACGACAAGCATAAGACGAGCCCTGCAAGAAGGTGTTCTTTCCTTCTGGAAGGGATTAGCTTATGTCTCGAGTACCTAGGAGCCGCAGCTAGACAAGCTTGTGACCTCGAAGGGGGTAGGCGCTGGAGCTAGACAATTATCTAACTTCAGAATTTATACATTCTTATCAATTAAACCAAACCATTTGCCTTTAGCTTTTCAGGCATAACGGAGCACAGCGCAAGAAATAGAGTATGTACCTTCCATTATTCCTCGCTACAATATTTCATTATATTTTTAATAGAGATAAATCACAACTTCTAAAAGCGAATGGTTATTATTTCAAATTTTTATGATTACTGAGAATGGTTATTCGTGTCCACTATCAGCACCGGCCTTAGGTCACAGCCAATGCCATCAACAGGGCATTATGGCCTATTCCTAAACTCTCTGCTGAAATATCTCACTTTTATATCATCTCTCATCCATTCAAGATTATTAGGAACCTGAGGGATGCTGTATCCTATAAAAATAGGTGTTGTGATATAGCGAGGAACAATTTTTGCGTAAATATCCTTGCCCAGCTTATAGAAAAATAAATTATAGCTGCTGCTTGGAAAAGGGAAGGCATTCAGAATATAATGAGCAGCAATCTGGATGCATTTTGCAAAGTACGGAATATCATCCTGATCGGCAAGCTTAACATTGAATTCATAAAAGCCGATTCTCGGTGAAGTCGATAAAGTGAACACTGTATCGCTTTCCTCGTGGATGAGAAGCCCTTCAAAATCCTCGGCCTGAATTTTTTCCTTGTAATCTATATTTTTCAGTCCGACAATCTGCATATGCGGATGGGCAATGCTGCCACCGGATAATGGGCCATGGTTCTTGAAAAACAAGACAGACTCATACTCCCCGCTTTCTTCCATTAAAAGCCAATTTTTCAGTCCAAATGAAATTAACCTGACCAAATGCTTCTCAGTATAAACGGACAGCTCACCGTCACATTGATCTGTTTCAATCAGCACGGTCTGATAGGTGTTTTCAAGAACAGGATACTTATTTTTCAGCAAAATCATTGAATCTTCAACGGCGATGATATCGTTCAGCTCCTCCCTGGCACAAAAAGGGCATCTTATATCCTTATTACGTATGCTATTAGGCTTTTGAACTCCAATCCCCGTATTAAAATGCAAATGTGTATCTGACATCTCTCTTACACCTGCTTTTCTCTAATCTCTCCCTTTATATTATCATGAAAATACCAGCGGGGTACTTGTGGCAGTTTTTTGAGGGATTCTGACTCCAGCCTGCTTATTCCTGGGCTTCCTGTCCGAAGCTGTCTGTATTATTCCCAACCGCAACTAAGATCCAGTTGCAGGATCCGAAAACCCCTGCTGGCCCAACAAAAAATCAGCAGGGTATGAAAGTACCCCACTGATTAAAGTATTATTGAACTGTTAATTCAGTTTCTGTGTGCTCGTGAATGTCATCGCCTTTTTCGACATGTGTTGTGATGATGTATGTGCCCGCTTCTTTGAATTGATGGTCAGCAGTGTATTTGCCTGTTTCATTTTCAGACATGTTCACCCATTGGGGTGTTGCGCCATTAAGTGAGATTTCAAGCTTTACTTTAGCCTCCTTCAGCGGTTCACCTTCTTTTTCAAGTATGACAGATAAAGCTGTTTGTTCATTTAAATGGGGCTGGTCCGGCGCTTGGAGCTCAATGGATACCTCTCCCCCATGGCTGTGAGAGTTGCCTTCTTCATGTCCATTTTTTTCTTGTTCATGCCCGTGCTCTGTGTCCTCCGCTTTTACTTCACCAACTTGTACCGAAACCATTGGCATTGTATGCTGGCTTCTTGCAGTAACATGGGACTGGACATAGTAGAGGCCTTCCTCTGCAAAGGTATGATCAGCGGTATATTTCCCCTCAGAATCATGCTTTGCTTCGGCCATTTCACTGTTTTCTTTTTGTCCTTCCTTCCAAATTTCAAACTTCACCTCATCCGCATCCGTTACGGCCTCATCGCCTTGTCTGACAGTGACGGCCAGCTGTGCCTCCTCACCTGGGTTAAGTGTTTCAGGCACCTGGATGACTGCTTCAATGATTTGCGGCACTTCGTCATTTTTTGCCGGCTTTTCCTCTTCTGATTGGCTGCATCCGCTAAGAACGAGGAAGCCCGCCATTATGCTAAATAGTATCTTTTTCAATTTAGTGTCCCTCTCTTTATCTTTTGTGTAATTTAAATATAAAAGCCATTTGTGATAAAACAATGAAATCTTTTCAAAAAATAAAAGACCCTTTCAGGCCCTTTTAAGATTTAGTACACAGGGTTGCTTTTTATTATGAATTTTATACTTGATGGACGCAAGGTCATACAGGACCACTTTTTTGTCTCCTTTTTTTGAGATATCTTCCTCATCCTCTTTTCATAGAAATGGCCGCCCCGTATCTTCTAAATCAGCTTATCCGTCATATATTTAGAAAGTGGAGGGATCTAAATGAATTCAAAATTAAGAGTCCATTCAATTTTCTTTTATATAAACAGCTGGCTATTCAGTATTTGCGCGGTAGTGGTTCTCGCGGGGATTGTTACGCTATATCCAGCTGCCTTTTCTTCGTCTCATGTGAATGTGCTGCTTAAGGATACTAAAGCTGAACAGCTCTTCATTCATTTTTTGAAAGCTGAAAATCATTATTTTCATAAGGAAGCTCTTACAGAAAGCTATTCTCTTTCCGGTACCCTATTTAAATTGGCAACCAACACACAGCCGGAGGATATCAGGACATTCCTTGGACGCGAGCTCCCTGGCTTTTCGATCTTTGACACTGGTATTGCCGTTGCGGGAGTGGGTACCGATTTTACCAACCTGCCAGTGGAGTCAGCACCTCCGCTTGAAGTGCTTTTAAAAGAAAAAGAGCTCGCTATGAATAACGGGCAAAGCGAAGAAAATACAGCTCCACCCGTTATTCCGGACAAAAAAGGGGTCCTCATTTACCATTCCCACAGCTGGGAATCGTTTGCTCCACTATTAAAAGATGTGAAGGATACAGATGAGGCCGTGAGTCCCAATGAGCAGGTGAATGTTATTGCTGTTGGGAAAAAGCTTAGTGAAGAGCTCGCGAGAAAAGGCATAGGCGCTGAGCATGATAAAACCAATATAGCCGCCGAACTGAAGAAGAAGGGCTGGAATTGGAAAAATTCCTACTCCATGTCCAGAGAAACTGTACAAACCGCCATGACAGAAAATAAAGATGTTACATTTCTAATTGATATCCACAGGGATTCGCTGCCCCGCGGGAAAACAACTGCTTTAATCGATCAGGAATCCTATGCACGACTATTTTTTGTCGTCGGGAAAGAGCACAAAAACTATGAACAGAACTTAAAAGTCGCAACGGATCTCCATAAAGCACTGGAAGCTAAATATAAGGGAATCAGCAGGGGGGTATTTGTTAAAGGAAAGAGTGAAGGCAATGGCATATACAACCAGGACCTTTCCGAGCATGCCCTTCTGCTGGAATTCGGGGGTGTAGAGAACAACCTGGATGAACTGAATAATTCCATAGAAGCATTTGCAGAAGTCTTTAGTGATTATTACTGGAAGGCGGAGCCGGTCAATGCGGAAGATTAAAGCTTGCCATTATTCCCTTCTGTTTACTTTTTTCAGCACATGTATTCTTTACTTTCTGTTTGGTTTGAGCACGATTACAGTTTCCTGCCTGTTTTCAGGGATTATCCTCTCAATAATCAATCTAATAGAAGATGAAATGAAGCCATTCAGACAGGACCATAATGGCTGATACAGGAAATAACAATTATTTTCTGTTTTAATAGAAAATAATGAAACAGAAAATAGGAGTGATCAAAGTGAAATTGGCTATTATAACAGGCGCCTCCAAGGGCCTAGGAGCTTCCATTGCCAAAAGAATGGTTATAGAAGGAACAGGCATCATATCAGTATCAAGGACAGAAAATCCGGAAATGGCTAAGCTTGCTGCAGAGAATCAAGTATTTTATGCCCAATATTTCTGCAACCTGTCCTCTCCCGGCGAACTCGAAACTGCTTTTAAGGAAATAACAGCATTATTACAGGAAAAACAGCCGGAAACCCTATATGTATTTAACAACGCAGGTATCATTGGTCCAATCGGAACAGCTGGGAATCTTGATCATACGGCCTTAATTCAAAATGCTCACGTTAACCTGATTGCTCCCATTATGATTTCCAACATCCTGCTTCGTGAAGTTTCAAGTGAAATGACCATTGTCAACATTACTTCAGGCGCTGCTGAACGGCCCATCCAGGGATGGAGTGCTTATTGCAGCACAAAGGCTGGAATTAATATGTTCACCCAAACAGCTGCATTAGAGCAGCAGACTGCAGGCAGCAGCCATAAAATTATAGCCTTTAGTCCCGGTGTCATGGACACGGATATGCAAGGAACCATACGGTCTTCAGCTAAGGAAGCATTTCACGATCTTGAGAAATTCCAGGCATACAAGGAGAAGGGCATGCTAAGGGAGACGGAAACTGTGGCAAACGCACTGGTCGATCTGCTGCTGCAGAAGGAAATTAAGAGCGGAAAAGTTTATTATGTTAACGACTTAATCTAAAAGGTAAGAATGGCCGGCTATCCAGAGATGGGCCGGCTATTTTTATTCCTCTCCCAATATATTGCTATCCACAACACCTTGGTGAATACGGAGCACTTCATGATTATTATCTCTTTGAAAAACAAAAAAACCGTTCGAGAAGTCGGAGGATAATTCTTTAAAGAATTTGCCCTTAATGCCATTCTCATGGTCTTCTCCAATTATTAGATGGTAGTCGGAGCCTTTTTTAATTAGCTGTGCCGGCAATCCTTTATCCCAATCGTCAGAAGGATCATGAACCTTTCTTGAAACTTCTACGACATGAATATCCACCCCTTCTAGCAGATGGAATAATTCATCGATTAGCGAATGCTTTACCATCCGCTCCAGCTTGGTTTGGACAGCCTGCCCAAGGATAATCTGGGTAATTTTATACTCATGAACTACATCAGCAATCACCCTGGCGATTTTTTTGCCCTCAGCATACTTGGAGAGCATCTTAAGCCCGTATTTTTGTGCTAAACTTTCGAACAAATATTTTGTCTGGAGCTCGTTAAAGTTTAACTCTTCCTGCTTCCGGTTTTCTACTGAGAGAATATAGGCGTCCCCCTGAAAAGCGTCCTTCAGTTTTTTTCCTCTCTGGGCCAGTCTTTCCGCATGATTGGGATTGCATACACATATTAAGATAGTTTCCTTCATTTTTACACCTCTCGCACCGGATTCTATATTCAGTATAGCACTAATACAGTGGAATAAACCCTGTGTTGATATTGGAACTTTGGGTATTTATTTAATTTTTCTAAAAATACGAATAGGATTTCGCTGCCCGGGCATACTAATCCTACAAGTGTAAATCCCCCTTTTTTCCGCTTCCTGTTAAGGAAGCTTTTTTTTTGATAAAAATTGACCTCTGCCTGATTTGCAGAGGTCAGTTTACTGAATTAAATTTAGGAACTGGCTAGTGCGCACTTCTTTGGGGCTGGAGAATATCTGTTCAGGTTTTCCGCGCTCCACTATAATACCGCCGTCCATGAAAATGACTTCATCCGCTGCTTCTCTGGCAAACCTCATCTCATGAGTGACGACCATCATTGTCATTCCTTCAGCGGCCAGATCCTTCATCACCTTCAGCACTTCTCCAACAAGTTCAGGGTCGAGTGCCGAAGTAGGCTCATCAAAAAGCATAACCTTGGGTTCCATTGCAAGAGCTCTCGCAATCCCAACCCGCTGCTGCTGTCCTCCTGAAAGCTGAAAAGGATAAAAGCCGATTTTATCCGCTAAACCAACTTTTCTTAAAAGCATCTCGCCCTTTTCCTTTGCTGTTTCCTTAGGTTCTCCCTTTACTGTAACCGGCCCTTCCATGACATTTTCCAGTGCAGTCATATGGGGGAATAAGTTATAGTTCTGAAAAACCATTCCCGTAAGGCGCCTAAAGGGAGGGATTTGCCTTTTGGTGACCTGCTGAGAAAAATCGAGGACTTGATCACCAATCGCAAGCAGTCCTGAAGTAGGCTGCTCCAGCACATTTAAGCACCGCAGCAAGGTCGTTTTTCCGGAGCCAGATGGTCCGATCACCACAACCACTTTCCCTTTCCCTACTTCTAAGTTAATCCCTTTCAACACTTTCAGCTGATCAAATTGCTTATGCAAATCCTTTATATTTATCATCCCTAGCCTTGCCTCATTTCATGAAGAAATATATCGGTCTAGACGGCGTTCAATCCTTCCCTGTACGATCGAGAGCATAAAGCAAATCACCCAATATATGAAGGCGGCCTGTGTATATAGAAGCAAAAATTCGTAATTGGTTGCGGCTATTTCCTGTGCTCTTCGGAACATCTCTGTAACCAGAATCATGGAGGCCAGAGAGGTATCTTTTACAAGACTGATAAATGAATTGGATAGCGGCGGAAGGGATACTCTGGATGCCTGAGGAAGAATAATCCTCTTAAGCGTCTGCGAATAGGACATTCCAATAGAATAACCCGCTTCCCATTGTCCTTTTGGAATCGAAAGTATGGCTGCCCGAATAATCTCGGAGGCATATGCCCCAACATTCAGCGAAAATCCTATAATCGCTGAAGGGAAAGGATCAATAATGACACCTATCGTCGGAAGCCCATAAAAAATGATGAATAGCTGCACAAGCAGCGGTGTGCCTCTAATTGCTGACACATAAATTCTGGCTATCGTCTGCAGTATTTTATTTCCTGATATGCGGGCAAGTGCCGTAAATATCGCTAATGCCAGCCCGCATATAAATGAAATCAGTGTTAGCGGGATGGTGTATGCGATAGCCCCCTCGAGCAATGGCTGGAATGAATTTTTGCCAATCTCTATCAGCCTTGTAACCCTTTCCGGGCTGGCAAAAATACTACTTAAGTACATCTTCGCCAAACCATTTTTCGGATATTTTCAAGTAAGTGCCATCTTCAATCATTTCGTTCAAGGCATTATTGACTTTATCAACCAATGTGCTGCTTCCTTTTCTGAACATTAAGCCGCTTTGGGAAGCATCTTCAGATTCAGCAACGATTTTGACAGGAGCATCAGGCTTTTGCTTTTTAAAATCCAAAAAAGATAAATTGTCGTTGAGTGTAACATCTGCACGCTTTGAATTAATCAGCTCAATCGCCTGGTTGAACCCCTCCACACCTACCAGTTCCGCTCCATAGGACTTTGCAAGATCCGCATAATTGCTTGTCATGGACTGAGCGGCTTTCAGACCCTCAATGTCTTCAAAGCTTGAAACTTCATTATTCGATTCATGAGTAATCAATACAGCTGCAGAAGAAATATAAGGATCCGAAAAATCGTATTTTTCCTGGCGTTCCGGGCGAATTCCCACCTGGTTTGCGATCATATCAAATCGTTTTGAATCCAAACCGGCGAACATGGCATCCCATTGAGTTTCCAGGAATTCCGGTTCCACACCAAGCCTTTTAGCCACTTCTTTTGAAATTTCCACATCAAAGCCTGTCAGCTCTCCTTTCTCGTCATGAAACGTAAATGGCGGATAAGTCCCTTCTGTTCCTATTAACAGCTTTCCCTCATCCTGCACTTTTGCCCATAAATCCTGCCCCTGTTCTTCTGCAGCATTTTGATCCTGATTTTCAGGGTTGGCTTTGTTCGTTCCGCACCCTGTAATGAACAGAACAAAACTGATTAAAACGGAAATAATAAAAGCTCTTTTCATTTGTCTACCTCCTGTTTCAGAAATGGTCGTTTTTATTCTTTCCTAAAGTGCTTAGTTTATAGAAGGACAAAGAAAAAAACCTCTTTTTAAAAGAAGGTTTGGGGTAGAAGTTATGAATAAGATGGTTTATTTCGAGAACATTTCGAAGATTCTTCTGCCAGTTCGGATGCATAATAAATGAGTTTTTTTTACTAAATAGCAGGCTTCAGGGAAATGGTGTTCGAGAAATCTAAGCGTCACTTTATAGAGAATCCTTTTGCGCGTATTTTTGGACAATGCCTTAATTTATTCATTCATTTCAACCACAGCCATATATGTCCTATAAAGTAATCATGAAGGCCGGTCCGGATAAAAAGGAAGTGATTTAGAAAAAATAAGGAAGCATTTTTAAGAAAGGAGAATCCCAATGACAAAAAAGTTCAATAAAGGCAGCAAAAATCAAAATTCACCTACAGGAAACCAATCGCCAATAAGCGGAGATAACAGCAAGGGCAATAAGAGGAATAAAGATCAAAACGATAAAACTGATTTGGATTAAGAGAAAACCGGCTTCCTCTTCGAAGCCGGTTTTTCATGTTAAAAGTTTTCCATAACAGAGTTTTCCGGAACTTTGAACTGGTCATTTTTATCAATTCGATCATAAAACATAATTCCATTCAGATGGTCGATTTCATGCTGCATAATAATAGCCGGGATTCCTTTGAATCGGAGTGTCACTTCCTCGCCTTCAAGGTTATGAGCTTTTACCTTAATGCGCTCGTAACGTGGCACATACCCTTTTACGTCACGGTCTACAGACAAACAGCCTTCTCCTTCCGGCAGGAAAATGACACCGACAGAGTGGCTGATGATTTTCGGATTTATCACATAATGCTCCTCTGGCTCACCCTTCTGATTGGTAAAATACGCAGTAAACATGCGCTTATTAAGGCCAATTTGGTTGGCAGATAGCCCAATGCCCGGGCGTAAGCCATATTTCTTGGCAATGGCAGGGTCCTGGCTGTTTTTCAAATACCTCATCATCGCAATCAGCGTTCCGCGATCCTCCTCAGTCAATGGCACTGGCACTACTTTTGTCACTTCACGCAGAATCGGATCTCCTTCCTGCACAATCTCTTTCATAGTAATGATCGCATCAGCATTAAATTTACTCATAAATAAACAATTCATCTACCTTTACGTTTAAAGTTTTAGAAATTTTAAAAGCGAGCTCCAGCGTGGGGTCATATTTATCATTTTCAATGCAGTTGATCGTCTGCCTCGCCACACTGCATTCCTGAGCGAGCCTTTCCTGAGTTATTCCCAGCTTTTTTCGTATTTCTTTTATTTTATTTTTCATACTACCACCTTTTGGGCCGAAACTGATTTTATGGTAGCATTTCGGACAGCAGGATGTCCAATGGTTTGGACATTAGTCATTAAGTATAAAATTTTTCCGCGAAAAATAGAAGATAACCGCGAAATTTTGATTTTATACGCGACTTTACTTGCTTTATCCGCGAAAAACACAGTATATCTGTGAAACCGCAAGAAACCAGTGTGGATCCTGCTCCACACTGGTTTAGTTACTGAATTGACTATGCCTCTGCTTCTACTAGAGTTTCCGTTGGTTTTTTCTTTTTCAGCAGCTGCTTAAGCTCTCTTTTATGGTTTCTCTTGGTAAGGATATATAGAAAATCACCCTGTTCAATCTTCGTGTTGCCTGTGGGTGTAATTAATTCATCTTTACGAATGATTGCATTAACGAGTGCACCTTCAGGAAAAGGAATCTCCATCAGATTTTGCCCGATAATGAATGCATCTTCTTCTATTTCGAATTCAATCATTTCAGCATCAGCTTTTCCGAGTGAAACAAGTTCCAGGGAATGCATGGGAGTAGCCTTTTCAGGCCCTGTTAAACCGAGCTTATCGGCTAACAATGTAATCGTTGACCCCTGGATAAGAGCACTGGTCAGGACTACGAAAAAGACAACATTGAAAATTTCATGACTTCCTTCCACACCGGATAACAGCGGGAAAGTGGCCAGAACAATTGGTACTGCTCCTTTTAGACCTGCCCAGGATAAGAAGACCAGTTCTTTCAAGGAAAAGCCCATTTTAATGGTGGATAGAAACACTGCAGCAGGTCTGGCAACAAAAATGAGAAGAGCTGAAAGAGCCAGGCCTTTTAGCAAAATATCTGATTGGAAAAGTTCATTCGGAAAGACCAGGAGTCCCAAAATAACGAACATGGTGATTTGCATCATCCAGGCGAAACCTTCGGTAAAACGGAAAACAGAGTGGCGATAGGCAATGTCTGCATTCCCAATCATAATACCCGCCACATATACAGCAAGAAGGCCGCTTCCTCCTAGATAAGCAGTTATTCCATATGTCAGCATGGCAAATCCAGTTGCAAAAACAGGATAAAGTCCGCTTGAATCCAAATTAATTTTATTTAGTGACCAAATTGCGAATTTGCCAAATAAAAGACCAAGAATAGCCCCAACTCCCATCTGGATAAAGAAGGAACCAACAAGGGAGAAAATGCTTGAGCCTGGAGTCACGATCAATTCAATCATGGCAACTGTCAGGAACACCGCCATTGGGTCATTCGATCCAGACTCAGCTTCGAGTGTTGCGGCGATCCTTGGTTTTATATTTTGTCCTTTTAATACAGCAAAAACAGCAGCAGCATCAGTAGAACCGACAATCGCGCCAAATAGCACTGCTACAGGCCAAGCCACTCCAAGAATAAACTTAGCCGCTACCGCAACAAGCCCGGTGGTAATGACAACCCCTAAGGTTGCCAATGACAAGGAAGGTGCAATGACCGTCCGGACTGTTTTCCAGTTCGTCTGAAGTCCTCCTTCAAACAAAATAATGATAAATGCCAAAACCCCAATCATCTGCGCAATTCTTGCATTATCAAAGTAGATGAAATGCCCCAATCCCATCCCGACTGCGATAAAGAGTACAAGGGCAGGCACACCTAGTCTTGCTGAGAATTTTGTTGTCATAACACCAATGATAAAAAGTATAGCAGCCAATAGGATAAGTGCATCTGTTTGCCAAATAAATTCAGCCAATAAAATCACCTTCTTTATTTAGATTTATATCAAAAGATACAGTAATAAAAGTTGTTATCTTATTGTTGAGGAATACTGACCATCTGAATCAGCAAAGCTTCATACAAGCAGACAATACAGCTTATTCAAACTTAAATGTCTTTTAAATAACGGAGAAATTACCTTGCATTTGAAACCAATTTTTATCAATAGTGAAGAATGACTTGCGTAAGGTACGAAAAAGGTGGAATTGAGTTAACCAGTGTAATTCCCGGAGAGATGAAAACGGCAGCCAATGACGGTTCTTTAGTCTATAAAGTGAAGCTGGTCAGGGAGACTGACCCTGTAATTAGACTTAGGATTTAACGGTGAATGTTTGTTTCAGGCTTTTTTATCGTTCCAAGCATATGAATATCTTTTACCGTTTCCATTGTTTTTATAGCATTTTTCAATGTTACATAAATACATTGTAACATACATTATGTAACATGACATCTCATATGCACACTATGTAAAAAAAAGCGGATCTGCCATTTGGCAAATCCGCTAAATTTCTTTGGATAGATGAATCATCCCATCTTCTATTTTATCCTCCTTATACCCGAAGCGTTTATAGAGGTTTACTGCACTATCCCAGGCGGAACCTTTCTCTAGAAAGTCCACTGCTCTGTACACTCTCATCTGCACATCTTCCCTCCAGTCAAAAAACGTTATACTATATTCCATACGCCTCAAGTCTTAGCTGAAATTAAAGCTGCAGCTCAATGTGCATGAATCGCGGCTTTTGTAAGATATACTTAAGAAATCTATTGAATGAAAGCAGGGGATTCACAGTGAAAAGGATAATCGCCATTTTTATTATTTTAGTCTGTTCCTATTTGCTCTTTACTGGTGTGAACAGCTGGTTCAGCTCTGGGGGAAGCAGTACCGAAGCTTCCCTCAGCAAGAGAACAGATATGATCAGCATAGATGTAGCAAGTTCAGATACAGTCATTATTCCAGAAAAACGGAATGACGTTATGGCTGAACTTGACGGTAAAGGCAAGGTAACCGTAAATAAATCAGGAAACGAAGTTCGTGTAGAATATAAGAGAAGGTGGCTGGACGGCTTCCAGTTTTTCAATAATAAAAGCAGCCTGAAGATTTACATTCCTGAAGATTACAATAAGTCCATGTCAATTGACATTGGATCAGGCCGTTTGAATTTTGCCGGTGAATCTGAAAACAATCCATTCGAGCTTGAGCGCTTGGAAGTTAATATGAGCTCCGGCAGGGTCAGCCTTGCCAACATTAAAACAAATGAATTTGAGCATGAAGGATCATCAGGGATGATGGATGCAGATCACTTATTTGCCCGTTCCGGCGAAATAGATATGAGTTCCGGCAAAGTAAAGATTCGCAACTACCAAGGCAAGCTTGACGCTGGTGTCTCTTCTGGACAGCTGGATATTATGGTCGGCAAACTGATTGACTCAATAAAAGTGGAAGCAAATTCAGGCTTTGTCCGCCTTGATTTGCCTGATGATGCTGACTTCACCTTAAAAGGCAAAGCAAGCAGCGGACATATCAGCAGCAATTTTGAATTGGATGATGAGAGACACGATAAAAATGATATTTCAGGTAAGCATGGATCAGGAAAACATGATATCGGCATTTCTGTATCCAGCGGGAAAGCTGAGATAAATTAATTACTTCAGATAAGGTCCGGGAAACCGGGCTTTTTTGATGCTGAATGATGATTAAGCTTGGGCTTTATGGAAAAATAGTCAAATACTATGTGGATAAATAAACGACAAAGATGATATGGGGATAACTTTTTGTCTCGATTGGACTCTTTTATGTGGATAACTTTATATTCTCCTTAGATTATCCACTTCATGTGGATGAATCGGGCAAAATCCGCTATCAATTGTGGATAATTCTGAAAAATTTAAAAAATCAACGAATTAGTTATGCACAATTTGAAATAATGGGAAACTCTAAAATGAAAATAATCCTCAATATGTGGATTACTTGTGCATTTCAAACCTTCTTACGATAAGCCAAAGGCTTTCGCCAGCAAAGTATTCGAATTCAGCTTGTCTTGAAAATTTTATTGAAAATGATCATATCACAAGGGGAGTAGCCTTCTCAAATGTCTCGCCCTCTCAGGCGGTTTATTAGGAAATTCACAATCTTTCTGGTAGTATATGAATGATTTTTTTTGAGGAGGAAAAACGATGCATACATTAAAAGGCAAAACAGCTCTTATCACAGGAGCAGGCAGAGGGATCGGACGTGCAGCAGCTATCGCGCTCGCAAAAGAAGGCGTCAACATTGGTTTGCTTGGCCGCACGATTGAAAATCTTGAAAAAGTGGCGGATGAACTTAGCCAGTATGATGTGAATGTATCTGCTGCAGCAGCTGATGTTGCAGACCTTGAAGCCGTTACTCATGCAGTCGAGCATATTAAGTCAGACCTTGACTCTGTGGATATCCTGATTAACAATGCCGGAATTGCCAAGTTCGGAGGATTCCTGGAGTTATCTCCTGATGAATGGGAAAGCATCATCCAGGTCAACTTGATGGGTGTTTATAATGTTACAAGAGCCGTTCTTCCTGAAATGATCGAACAGAAGTCCGGGGACATTATCAACATTGCATCCACAGCCGGCCAAAAGGGCGCGCCTGTCACTAGTGCATACAGCGCATCCAAATTTGCCGTTTTAGGCTTAACAGAGTCCCTTATGCTAGAGGTTCGTAAGCATAACGTCCGAGTTAGCGCGTTAACTCCAAGCACCGTTGCGACCGATCTGGCAATTGAAACAAACCTTACAGACGGTAACCCGGAAAGAGTCATGCAGCCGGAAGACCTGGCAGAATTCATGGTGGCACAGCTGAAATTAAATCCGAGGGTGTTTGTGAAAACCGCTGGCATGTGGTCGACAAATCCATAGGTTTTGGAGAAGCCCCAATCACTTAGTGATTGGGGCTTTAATAGCGTCTGTTTCGAAATAAACACCATTTTCGGACAGGAGTAGGTTAACTGAATCAACTTTGTATATTCGACAAATTTTCTCCCATTAAAAAGAGACTGCCTCAAAGACAGCCCCTCTTTAAATTAATTCTCACTTCTTTTAAACGGCCACCAGTTTGCATGGCCGAAGTTCTTGACCATGACCGGGATGAATAGCGGCAGCATCACCAGTGCGTAAAGCATTAATCCGACTAGAACGATGGATGCGATCTGCAATAGCGACAGCATTCCGGATGGCATCATTGCCGCAAATGTTCCGCCAAGGATCACAGCAGCTGAAATGATGACAGTTCCCATCTTTTTCATGGATAACAGCATTGCATCTGCGATTGAAAGGTCACGATATTCATTAAAGCGGTCCATTAAGAAAATGCTGTAGTCAACGCCAAGCGCAACCAGAATAACGAATGCAAAGAATGGAACCGCCCAGCTGATGCCTGAGTATCCAAGCAGATTTACAAAAATCGCTTCGTTCATTGCCATACTTGTATAGTAGGTCAAAATCAATGAACCAATTAAATAGATTGGCATTATGATAGATCTGAAAAGGAACACAAGAATGATGGAAATACCAAGCAGCATCAATACAACTGTACGGGAATAATCCTGATCTGACATTGTACTCAAGTCAGCATTTGTACTAGTAATACCGCCTACTGCGACAACCGCGTTTTCAAGCTTAGTCCCTTTTGTCGCTCTTTCCACAGCTTCTTTGATTTCATCCACCTGGTTAATAGCTTCGTTGGAATAAGGATTTGCTTCAAGCACCACATCCATTGTCATCACTTTGCGGTCCTCTGACATATAGACATCAAACACCTGGGCAAACTCTTCATCCTCCAGAACTTCTGGCGGCAAATAGAAACCATCCATATTTTCCGAGTTAGATAGACCTGCAAGGTACTCCTGTGCCGAACCGAGACCATCAGATACCTGTTCAAGCCCATCTGCACTCTGGCCAAGCCCATCTGTCAGCTGGCTGATTTGTCCTCCAAGATCGCCAAAGCCTGCAAGAAGCTGTTCCTGGCCCCCGCTGATTCCAGCTAAACCATTTGTCAGCTTCGGAAAATTATTGACTATTTGCCCCTGGCCATCAGCAAGCTGATTAAGACCCGCCTGCTGGGCTTCGATTCCTTTGATCAGCTGCTGTAGCCCTGCAGCTAATTCTTTTTGGCCGGATATGGCAGTTCCAAAGTTTTTATTAGCTTCGGCTAGGCCATTCTGCAGCAGTGATAATCCCCTATTAGCAGCGTTGACTCCTTCTGAAACCTTTGGAAGCTGCTGTTGAAGGCCTGCTACCTGACCTTTAATAGCTTGATATTGGGGGTCTTTGGCCAGATCAGGATCATTTATTTCAACATAGCCAAACAGTGCATCATTCGCCTGTTTGATGCCATCCGATAACTGATTCAAGTTCGTCTGTATTTCTTTATAGCCTGCAATTAGTGAAGGGATCGACTCTTCTGCTGACTCATAGCCCCCCAAGAGCTCCTGGTATCCGGCAAGAAGCTCTTCTGCTCCAGCTTTTGCTTCAGCTAACCCTGATTTAATTTGGTCCGAACCAGCAGACCCCTGACGAATACCATCTTCAATTTTAGCAAGGTTTGTTTGAATTTCACCAAGGCCGGACTTGATTTCATTGGTACCGGAAATCAAATCACTAATTCCTTTTGTGGCATTCTGCAGCTCAGGCTCTGATTTAGAAAGTTCACTGCTTGCTTCATTTAAACCGTCTGAAATTTTGTTCAGGCCGTCTTTACCTTCTCCAAGGCCTTCTTCAAGAGTCTCAGCTTGTTTAGCAACAAAGAAGTCTTCGATCGGATCTCCAGTTGGCCTTGTGACAGAGCGAACTGTATCTACCAAATCTACTTTTTCAACCTCGCGGCTAATTTTTTCAGCCAGGCCTACATACTCTGCAGAATCCATTTCCTCATCATTTTTCAGTACAATTTGCGTTGGCATGGATTCCCCTGGGCCAAAGCTATCGGCAATGGCATTAAATGCTTTGATGGAGTTTACATCTCCACCGATTTCCTCAAGGGAGTTGTAAGAAAGCTCTCCGTCATATGTTACCAGGAACGGTACACAAACAGCTGCCACTATAAGCAATGCCAGGAATGGACGCGCCAGTGAGAAACGGCCGACCGTACCCCAGAGTTTGCTTTCGCCGTGCTCAGCACTCTTTTTCGAAGGCCAGAAAATTTTCTGTCCCAGCACAGCCATAAAAAACGGCACAATGGTAAACAGGGCAATTAAGAGAATTGCTACTCCAATGGCAACAGCTGCTGCTGACTGATAAAGGATAAACTGCGAGAAGCCAATTGCAGCAAAACCAATCATAACAGCCAAGCCGCTGAAAAATACTGTGCGTCCAGCATTTCGGTATGTTGCCACAATAGCATCCGCTATACTTTCGTTATAAGAAAGTTCTTCTTTAAAACGGCTTAATAGCAGGATACAGTAGTCCGTTCCAATCCCAAACAAAATCGCAACAAGGAAAATCTGTGTATAGCTCGAAATTGGAAAATCCAGCTTTTCCACTAAAAATGCTACAATGGACTGTGAGGCAAGATAGGTGAATCCTACAGTCAGCAGCGGGATAATTGGTGCAATGACTGATCTGAATACCAGCAGCAGAACAACCAGAATAAAGACCACTGTAATTCCTTCAGTCTTTTTCAGCCCTTCCTGTGAACTGGTCATGAGATCTTCATTGATCAGCCATTCGCTCGTATAATAGTAATCAACCTTCGCATCATCAATAGCTGAATAAAGTTCTTCACTCAGCTCCGCTGGCTCACGGTCGTTCCAGCTTACATTGACAGAAGCAAGAATCGATTTTCCATCGTCTGAAACAAGCTGGTCTTTCAAGCTTTCTTCATTGAAATGGGTGAGAATTTCCGTAATGCCCATCTCATCGCTTTTTTCTTCAAGCGAACGGATAGCATTCTCTGCTTCTTTGATTTCTTCTTCTGTCAGCTTTTTATCATTATGAAAAACAAGTGCGACCTGGGTCTCATCCCCGCCGCCTTCCTGCTTCTGCACTTCTTGCATGATGTCCCCGGCAAGTGCGGAAGAATACTCTTTCGGAACAGTAATCTGCCCTTTATCACGGACGAGCTCTGCCATGTTCGGCGCTGCCATAAACAAGCCGGCAACCACTGCGATCCAGACAAGAATGACAATCCATTTTCTTTTAATAATAGAATACACTATTTAATCCCCCGCTTTGTTTTCTGATAATACATTATCCAATTTTTCGAAGGTTTCAATGAACTGGTGGATTTCGGCCTGATCAAATTTGTTTATTAACGATTCTACAAGGTTATGAATCTTTTCTTCTGCCTTGGCGTACAACTCATTCCCTTTGTCTGTAAGAGTCAGATATACAACCCTGCGATCATTTTCATCTCGTGTCCGCTGAATCAGTCCCTTCTCCCACATGCGTGTAATCATCGCCGTGATCGCGCTCTTTTTCACATCAAACACTTCCGCAAGCTCCGACGAAGTACAAGAACCTACCTGATTTATGTACCTCAGAGTAAAATGCTGGTCATTAGTCAGATCGCTGCCAATCTGATTTTTCACAAGGGATGCAGCCTTTTTCTCAACTGAAAAAGAAACAGCGATATACCGATCGACTAAATCCTTAATGTTTGGCACACTCACTTATATATTCACCTCACAGTGTAATTATTCTATCGTTTAACTGTTCAACTGTTTAACTATTAATGTAGTTAACTTTAATGGAAGGAGTCAGGGTTGTCAATAAAAGAATCCAGGAGGTATTTTGTTCCCCGTTTCGCACCTGCCTTCTTCCCGCTAATTGATTGGAGAAGCCTTTTAACAGAGTCTCTTGATTCTATCCCTAAATATTCCTTTGCATGAGAATTGGAGATTGATTGATTAATTAGTAGAGAGTATTCCTGAAGAGATTGAATATGTGCATCCTTGGAGAGATGTTTGCAGGCTGAACAGATCCATCTCCCGTGTATTCTTATCATCGGATAGGAAAAACATTTCTGGCATTGGACCCCTTGTTTCAGCTCAGCAGGACCAATATGATATCGCTGGAGGATCTCTGTTAAAAGGGGAGTATGACTGTTTTTCAGTTTATTGATTAGCTTCTTTAACTGCCCGGTGGAATGAGCTTCAGTTTTGTATTTGTTTTTAAAGTAATTGATTTTATAGGGAATTTCCGAGGAAGGAATAACCAATTGAGGGCTGGTTTTATCACGGGGGTCGAATTTGATGACCGAGCGTTCATTGCCGATAACGACCAGCGGCTCAATCGGCAGCACGGGAAATTTTTGTTCTTCTATCCAGCTTTTTAAGTGATAGGCTTGTCTTTTTACCTGTTGTATCGGGTCCGGAAATCCCTCCTCTTTATCTTCAATCGTACGAACCAGCTGGGTAAATGCAGGATTAAAATAGAGTGAACCTGAAATGTTTTTAACCTCCAGGATGGAGATGAAAAAAGGGGTGAGTATGAGGATATCTATTTGAAAGTAATGTTTACTAGCAGAAAGCCTTAAATCATGGAAAATATAATAATCCTTCTCTGGAAGATAGCTTAAATGATACTCTAGAGACTTTTCACCTTTGTATCCTGCCTTTTGTTTAGCATAATCCTCTTCGATGAACCTCCTTTTTGAATGGGTATTGGGAATTCTGTTCAAAAGTGCCTCCAATTGGCGCAGCAGGAGTGGCTTTGTCTTTGATTTTACAATCATATTTAGACTCCTTTCTCTATAATTCAACTAAAAATTCTGCTTACAGGAATCAGATTCCTGCCTTATGGGCGAAATTTCAATTTTATGAGCGAAATTTGAGATTTATGAGCGATTTTTTTATTTCATGAGCGAAATTTTGAATTAATCGGCGAAAAACCAGGATTTATGAGCGAAATCGGAAAAAAGCACCGTCCACCATCTGCAGATTAAGCTAAGATGTTATGTAAAGTTACTATCTTTGCTTCCCAAAATCTTTTTATGTAAAATTCATAAAAAGAAGATATTAACAAAGGGGAGATTTTAATGAAAGTATTGGCCTTGCTGGGCAGTACCAGAGAAAATGGGAACTCAGAGTATTTGGCAAAAAAGATTACAGAAGGTACTGATCACACTCTGCTAAAATTATCAGATCTGCATATCGAACCGATTGTAGATCAGAGGCATACGGATGGCGGCTTTACACCGGTTGATGACGATTATGAACATTTAGTGCAGCTTATGCTGTCACATGACGTATTCGTTTTTGCCACGCCTTTATACTGGTATGGGATGAGCGGTCCCATGAAGGATTTCTTTGATCGCTGGTCACAGTATTTAAGAGATGAACGCTTTAACCTTAAAGAAGAGCTGTCAAAGAAAAAAGCCTATGTTGTTATTTCGGGCGGCAGCAGCGCTAAAGTAAAAGGACTGCCCCTTGTTCAGCAATTTCAATACATCTTTGATTTTGTGGGGATGCAGTTTGCTGATTATATTATTGGAAGCGGGGTAAAACCGGGAGAGGTTAAAGAAGACACCTTTGCTTTAGCGAAGGCCGAACAATGGAATAAATTATTTTCAAAATAAAAAGGCGGACTCATGGTTCCGCCTTTTCACATATTACGATTCCTGCCTTACCCTGGAGTCTTTTTTCAGCTGATTTTCACCATCAGGATCTAAATATAGTTTCCTGCTTGGCATAGCGACATAAACACGTTCATTTTCAAGGATGTCCATGATTTCAAAATTGATTTCTTCCTTAATTTTCAGGAATTCTCCCCAATTTGTAGTTTTGGTAAAGAAGTAAAGGAAGATATCAAGACCATTTTCTTTGTAGTCGTCAAAGGTAACAAGAATGGTTTCCGGATGTATATCCGGATGATTTTTCAAAAGATACTCAATCTGCCCGACGACATTCGCCATTTGGTCTTTAGTTGTATCATGGGTAACGCGGAGTCTAAAGCTGATCTGTCTTTTCCCCATCTTGCTCCAGTTTGTAATCGATTCATTTGCTAAAGTGGCATTAGGCACTGTGACAAGCGCCTGGGCAAAGGTTCTGACCCTTGTGCTTCGAAAAGAGATATCTTCAACCGTTCCCTCGACACTTGGCGTCATAATCCAATCACCAATCGTGAACGGCTTTTCAGTAATAATGACGAAACCTCCAAACAAATTGCCAAGTACATCCTTGGCAGCAAAAGCAATCGCGACTCCGCCTAATCCTAGCCCTGCCACAAAACCATTCACATCATAATCAAATTCCTGGGCAACAACGCTTATACTGATTGCCACAATGACGACTCTCAAGGCCTTAGAGATGAACGGAATGAGAATATCATCAATTTCCAAGTCGTACTTTACCTTTAGATTTGTGAAAAGGGCTGACGATGCACCTGCCATATTGTATAGGCCCCAGGTAATCATGATTATGACTGACGCTCTGATAATATCTAAAAACAAGGAATTATGCTGGTTTAAATAAGGAAAATAACCGACAGAAAAATAGATTCCTATAATGATAAATAACCACTGAATCGGCTTTTGAAATGAGATAAATATGTGTGAGAAAAAGTCATTTGGCGCTTTTCTGCTGAGCCTTAATAAAAGTGTAAATACATATTTGGTGAAGAGTTTTCGGAACACGAGAAACAGCAGGAAAATTCCAATTGAAATTCCCACATCCGCCAATATATCGTCTTTCATGTAAGTTTCCCAGAACATATGAATAACCTCCTTGATGCTATTTGTTATCATAACATAATTCTCTTAGACAGATTATCATACGATATTCCCTAAAAAACCCTCTGTTCATCCGAGGAGGATTCCCAGTTCAATACCCAGAAAAGCCAGAAGTATCCCACCTCCATAGCTAAATACATTATAAAAAAGGAACTCTTTTTTCCTTTTATCAATATGGAGCTGTATTGCTTCCAGCTTAAATGCAGAAAAAGTGGTGAATGCCCCCATAAAGCCTGTGCCGAGCAGCATAAAGAGACTGCCATCAATACCTGATCCCACCATGATTCCAAGAAGAAGGGAACCAATTAAGTTAATAACAAGCGTGGCAACAGGGAACTTCGATACAAGCCTTTTATTAATAATTTGACTGACCCATAGCCGACATACTGCCCCAAATAAACCACCTATACCCACCAGAAGAATATGAAACATACTCATCCCGCTTCTTCTCCTTTCCTGACCTGAAATCCTAATCGGCTCATCCATAATCCGCCGAATACGCTGGCTGCAACATACAAAACTGCCAGAACTATTTTTCCATGGAGAAAGAGTGTTACAGTTTCAACACTCAAGGTTGAAAAAGTGGTAAATGAGCCAACAAAACCAGTTCCCAATGCTGTTTTTATATGGGCTGGCAAGGAAAAACGCACAAACAGCCCTGTCATCAGCCAAGCCAGAAGAAAACTTCCCAGCAGATTAACCGTCAAGGTTGCAAAAGGGAAAACCGCACTTTCATGAAATAGAAAAACACCAATGCTATACCGCAAAGATGATCCCAAAAACCCCGCTGCCCCAACCAATAAATAAACCATCTCAATCCCTCCATTTCTCTTTGTTTGCCCCATAAGAAAAGCGCAAGCGCCTTGCCCACCCCCGACAAGCACAAGGCGAGCCTCACGGAAAGGCGTTCTTTGCCTTTTTGGGTGGATTGGCTTGTGACCTCGAGGGGGTAGGCGCTGGAGCTAGACAGTAATCGACGTTCATAACTTATATTTTCTTATTTTACATAAAAAGACTCCTGCCAGTTACCGCATAACTGACAGGAGTCATTAGCCCTAAGGCGGTTAAAGGTTCTCCATCACCTAATAAGACGTACTTTTACTAACACTATAAAACATTTGACCAAGGAAGAAAAGACCTTCAAAAAAAACTCTTCGCCTTTAGCCTGGTTTAAGAGCTCAATGGCTTTTTATAAAAAAAATAGAAAGCAGCAGGCCATATAATAGATGGCCAGAAAGCCAGAAAACAATAGCATAAATAGAGGTAATTTCAGGGGTGCGATCGGATAAAGCAGTCGTTGGATAAAGCAGGACTCCAATGGAAAAGGTTATTAATAAGGTGCGGACTATGATTTGGAGCCTATTCCAGCGGTATTTTTTTATTAATAATATTAAGCTAACTGCCAAAACGACGGATATGATTAGATGATATGCAAATTCGATTGCTTCCGGAAAATGATAGTCTTTTAAAATAGGGATATAATCAACATTTAAAAGCAATGTGTACACTTTTACTCCAGAAGCATACTCAATCATTTTCAGGAATAAACCCAGAAAAGTTCCAGAGATTAGTCCCGATAAGGCACCCTTTGCACATTGTATTCGCATATTTTATCTAATCCTTCTATTCATGATATTCCGGGATCTGGCCTTGCTTTTTGTCAGTCTTGGATTGTTTGATAAATTCCTGTATATCCGCAATTGTTAGCCCCAGCTGTTTAGCAGCCATTATTAACTCTACCCATTCTTTATCAATTTTCCCCTCACAGGTTTTCATTCCCTTTCCACTCTCCCGTAAAGATTCTGTTCCACTCAGAAGTCTTCATTGAGTGCTGCTTTTATTAATCATTCCATATTGGAATAATAGGACAATTTCTTTTGCTAAACCTTCTGGAGTTTTTAATCCTTAATAATTTGGTTAATGTCAGTCGTTCCAGGCTGTGTCAGACCTGCCCTTTGCACAATCACACTTATTATGTATGAAAATAGCCCTTCTGCGCAAATTCCTCCGCTGCAATTTCAAGAAGTAATGCGCGGCTCTGCTCCCCGCTGGCCCCTTTTTCCGTCCTCTGTGTCCCATAATAAACAGCTCCGTCTGCATTATATTATTCACAAGTATTATCCACTATCCCCTCTGGGAAAGACGGCGAATTATCTGAATTTTTTATAAATAAAGAGGGAGTATATGCTAAAATCAAAAAGGGAACGTATATTCTTATTTTACACTGAAGGCTGGGAAATGGAAAGTTTTGAGGCAGCTTAAATTGCAGGAATAATAGACGGTTCCGGTGCAAATACAATCACTTTGACCATTCTATACGAGGATAAAAAAGAAGCAACAGTAAATTTAGATCTTTTATCATTATCAGACTCTCATCATGATGATGAAATAGCCACTTACGTAATAACTACTTCTGTTTGGGATATCATTAAACAGATAGAAGCAAGCCTCCAATAATTGGAGCTGGTGTAGAATGACAATAAAGTTATTTAATTTTAAAACCTCAAACACTCCTACTCCCGTCCTGATTTTAGGAAGGTAAAGTTGTTTAATTATTAATAAAAATGGCCTTACCGAAAAAAAGTAGTTTTAGAATCTAATTTTTATTCCATAATAGCGCCCTTTCGTATTATAAGGTCAGCCAGAAAATATTTCTGGTTGACCATTTTTTAAATCGATATATGATGACGGTAGCCGGGGAGAACGTTAGCGCCCTTGGGACTCGATCCCGTCCGTTAAACAGTTCACCCCCTAAATGTAGGAATGCCCCCAATAATCTCTGCTTCCTATACCTCTATATCATGCTATGTTAAACCTTTTTCTTGTAAATGATCTTCATGCGGAACAAGTTTGTAATCTTCAACCACATTTTTGTTCATCCGTGATGTAATAAGTTTATTCCGTTTTCGATACATCCGACGAGCTAGATTGTACGGTAGCATCGCCAGCAAACACGATTCGGGCACCTTCCCAGCCGTCCGGTAAGGTTATAGATCCACCACGTTTCGTAGTTAGTTGAATGGTTTCTACTCCATTATCTACAGTGAGCAATTTGTCTGGAATCCCCATGCTATTTAAAGAATTTACAAGATTGGCCGTGACTGTATTGCCATCAGTGTTAACAGTGATTGATGAAGGTATAGGGGTATCTAGTACATCTAAAATACTATCTGGCTGATTTGTTTGAGCACCATCTGTCCCCATCGCGCGCCCTTCTACGAATGTTGCACCTTCTTTATCTGCTCCAAAGTCATAGGAATGCGGCAAGATGATTCCTCCTGCATCATGAATAGCGACAATACTTTCCGGAGTATATTCGTCCTGTCTAGATCCAAAAACTGAATAATAAGCACCTTGCAGGTAGAGCATACCCGGTGTCTCGTATTGGTTTCGATTATAGATTAGCTTTGCCATTGGCTGTGCATGTTTAATTCTAATATCGCTTGAATTAAAGATTGAGCGTTCTAAAACTCCATCATATTGTGCTACTAAATTAGCTAATTTTGCGGGATCAGTGATGCTTTTGATGTCGAACTCAATGCCTCCGCCAACTTGTTCTGCAAGCTCCAAAATTTCTTCCAAAGAAGCCGTTTGAGCGGGATCATATTCGCTTCCGCGCCATTGGTCGTTGTCAGCTACATTTAGTGCCCGTACCTCTTCAAAGGTCTTTTCAGAAAGGGGACCTGTACCGTCCGTTATTGCATCGACTGTCGAATCATGGAATGCTACGTATCTGCCATCTTTCGTTTCTCGAACATCAACTTCAACCATATCAGCACCATATGCATAAGCATAACGATAGGAATCAAGTGTATTTTCTGGTGCTAGCCAAGGTGCTCCACGATGTGCTGAAATAATTGGATCTTCCACTCCGCGATCAGGCGTTCCAGCCTCGATCCAACGGTCAGGCTCCGGGTTCAACTTTGAATTTGGCTTCTTTCGGATCACAAAGGTTTTATCATTACCGTCATAAGTATTTTTAACATTTATAAAAAGGTTCTGACCTTCGGAAGGAGCAAAACGCTCAATAGGGTCAAAATACAAGCCAGAAGGAACAGCCTTTGCATCAGAGAGAGTAGCAAAACGTTTAACCTTCTTGGCCAATCCATCCTTTTTCCTTTGATCGGCTGATGCAGCCCATATATCGGCTTTTCCATTATTCTCGGCTATGAAAAGAGTTCCTTCACTATCAAAAGTCAAATAGCTTGGATTTTGAAATTCTTTTTTCTTCGCATTGTCTCCTGCCCGAACAAAGTTACGCACAACAGGTGTTTCTGAGAGGGAGATGGAAAGGACGCGATTTTCGCCTTCAATTGAAACATAGAGCGCATTGTCCTTTATCACAAGGTCGGATGGCAGCTGATAAACGGCTGCACCTGCCTGTTTAGCTTGCAAACGAGTATTATTCTGGTCAATTGGGATCCACTCGGCACTTCCGGTAAAATCCCCTAAATCTTTAGTAATACGCAAGACGTAAAGTTGCCCACTGGAAAGATCACCTACCTGATCAGGCACAAATCGATAGATATTTCCATTCTCATTATAATCAGTCAAATAGACATTTCCGTTTTCATCAAGATGGATTCCTTTGTGAGTGAAAGATCCCAATGCTGGAATTGGGGCTATCTCGCCGTTTGAGGAGTTAATTTCATATACCAATCCGCCTGAAGATTTAGAATTATAAGCATCTGAATGGTTTGCGATTTTCGGGCTTTCTGCGGTGAGTAAATTCCCCCAAGGGGTCCAAACCAATTCATCAAGGTTCTCCCAATCTTCGAGCTGAGCAAGTATTTTGGTCTCTTCTTTACCAGTTAGATCAGTAACACTAATGGCAGCATGACTGTCCAGTTGGTGGGTACGGTAAAGATATCTCCCTGCATTAGCACCAGTTTCGCTAATGACGTTTGTACTTGGATAATGGAGGAAATCCTGATCGATTTGTTCGCTCATAATCCATACTTGTTCGTAACCCTTTGTAAGTAAAAAGGGGGTTAGTGCTGGTTTGAAATCTGAATCTATGAATCGAGGGAGCGGTTTGACATTTTGGGCATGTACTAATTCGGTTGGAAGAACGGATCCCCCCAACATGATTGCCGACAAAATACCTGTGACTATTGGAAGTTTAAACTGCTGTTTCTTCAAGTATTATGCATCTCCTTTATCAACCTATTTGTTACACCTAACATTGTAATGATATATTGTAAAAATATAATGAAAATTTTATATATTTTTATTAATTTAGTTATCGTCATAATGACACCTGTAATTGCTAAACTAAAGTGAGCTGTTTACGACAAATAATCTTGAACACTTATTTACTAAAATAGTTCTTCACCTTATGATAGATTGTTAAACTTCTATGATACGGCGGAGGATTTGAAAAGGTGGATAAGTTTGAAATGTATGTTTAAACCTTATATGTAAAGGGAAATTTCGGTTTGGAAAGATTTCTGCTAGGGGTCATACCACATGCCCATCAAGCTAACAAAGTAAATTACTAGATACGAAATGATCCTTGTTTCAAAACTAGCGAGTGATGGAAAAGCAGGCATGCCAAAGAAGCCTATTAAAACGCGATTTTTTCGCTAGGCAGCTTGTCTATGCTTCACCGTCGTTTCATACACAACCCCTAGAATATCAAAGACGGTCATCTTCTTATACCGATGACATTTACGACCCTTTCAGGAAAATACAGATTTACAACGGTAAGGAAATTCAAATATAAAAAAGCCTAATTTCTCGCTTTAAGCACCGAGAAATTAGGCTTTAGTTATTTCATTATAGCGCCCGATTGCGGGAGATCACAATTTATTACTTAATAAGTTTATTAATCATTACTTTTGAGCTCCTATTGGCCAAAAACCATCCCTAAAAACAATTCTTGGTTCCTAAAAAAGTGAAAATTAGAGGATGCCTTTGAAAAATAAATCGACATCATCCCTTTCTTTACGCTTTATTATTTGATTTAAATTCTCTAATTTTTCCTACGACAGTTTGTTTTACAGCTTCTTTACCCGGAGAAAGGATGGTACGTGCATCATATACTTTTTTGTCCTTATCCAAAACTTCGCGAACAGCTTTTGTCCATGCCTGCAGACATTCTGTATTCACGTTAATCTTTGCGTGGCCAAGTTCAATTGCCTTTTGAATTTGGTAGTCAGGGATACCTGAACCGCCGTGTAGTACAAGCGGCAAATTAGTCATTTCTGAAATCTCCTTCATTTCCGCAAATCCTAATTTGGGCACACCTTGATATGGACCATGAACAGACCCTAGAGCGGCTGCTAATGCATCAATCCCTGTTTCTTTGACAATACGTAAACATTCCTCCGGATCTGCATATTGAATCCCGCCGATAAGTCCATCTTCATTACCACCAACAGTTCCAACCTCTGCTTCAACCGTCACTCCATAATTTCCTGCATAATCTGTCACTTGTTTGGTCATTTCAATATTTCCATCAATTGGATGATGCGATCCGTCTATCATAACGGAAGTGTACCCGGCATCTATCGCCTCCATGCAACGTTCCACACTGCGGCCATGATCTAAGTGCAAGGCAACTGGAACGGTAATGTTCTTTGTTTCTACAATACTATTAACCATTGCGGCAACTGTCTTAAAACCGCCTAAGTAATCTACTAGTCTGTCAGAAGATGATACAATAACAGGAGCTTGTTCTTCTTGTGCTGCCTCTAGAATCGCTTCTGCCCATTGAAAGCTGTTTATGTTAAATGCTCCAACTGCATATTTTCCTTCTTTAGCTTTTGATAGCATCTCTTTCATAGAAACTAATCTTGTTGATTGTGCTGTTGTCACCTGTCTCACCTCTCTTAATCGTGAATAGAATTGTAGGAAGCGAGGGTTTTCAGACCCTCGCAACCGATTCTTCACTCTATTAGTATTGTTTTGCCGTTTCTAATTTTTGCTTTCTAGATTCAAATGCTTGTTGAATGCCCTCTTTATTAGATACTTCTGCCACTCCAACATTCCACCAGCTGTCATAACCTTCTGTCATTGTTTTTGGAAGTACTTTAATCTCAATTAAAGTAGAAACTTCCTGCTTTTTCGCATCTTCTAAAGCTACTTTCAATTGTTCGATAGTATTAACACGGTATGTTTTCGCACCATAGCCTTCAGCCACTTTTGCATAGTCAATATTTAAAACTTTATTGTCATGTGTTCTGAACTCTGTGAAATAAGTTCCCATGCCATTGCCCATTTGCAGGTTATTAATACAACCGAAACCAGAGTTATCAAAAAGAACAACATTGATTTTTTTACCATACTGAATCGCTGTGATCAGCTCAGAGTGCAGCATTAAGAAACTGCCGTCACCAACAAGAGAATAAACTTCTTTATCCGGATTAGCTAATTTAACGCCTAGTGCACCTGAAACTTCATATCCCATACATGAGTATCCGTATTCTACGTTATACGTGTTCGCTACAGTCGGATTCCAAATACGCTGAGCATCGCCAGGAAGGGATCCGGCAGAAGTAATAATCGTACTATCCGGATCAATCGTATCATTGACAGCGATTAATGCTGTTGTCTGCGCTAATTCGGTGTTTAATACATCGGCATACTCATTTAAAACCTCTTGTGAGAAGTGGTTCCTAATTTCCGGTTCAAAGTTTTCACGAGTAAAGGTTACTTTGCTTAAGCGGTCACGCTCGGCATTCCACTCTTGCTTCAATTCAGCAATTGTTTGTCCGAACTCACTCTCATATCCATCTAATAGCGGTGCTAATTGCTCCAATGTTGTTTTTGCATCGGCAACTACCTGGAAGGCATCCAATTTATACGCCTGCAGGCGGCTGACATTAATATTTAAAAACTTAGCTGTTTCAAAGTTGAATGCTGTTTTAGATGATGTTACGAAATCTGTATAGCGAGTACCGATTCCGATAATTAAATCTGCCTGGCGTGCCGCTTTATTAGCTGCCAGTGTACCAGTAACGCCCATACCACCTAAGTTATTTTTATAAGTAGATTCAATAGTTGCTTTACCAGCTTGTGTTTCTACTAATGGAATACTATGTTTTTCAGAGAGAGCCACTAAAATGTCGCGTGCTTCTGAATATTTAGCTCCGCCGCCAACAAGGATTAACGGCTTTTTACTTGCTTTAATCATTTTGGCAGCGCCTTTTAGTTCACGTTCCACCGGTGCTTTACGATCCAAATAGTGTACGCGTCTTTCGAAGAATTTTTCATCATAATCATATGCTTCACCTTCGACATCCTGCGCTAGGCAAATCGTTACAGGGCCGGCTTTGCCTGGATCAGTCATGACTTCAAATGCACGAATAAGACTTGACAATAACTGCTCAGGACGGGTAATACGGTCCCAATATCTGGAGACAGGTTTTAGGGCATCATTTGTCGTAACCGCTGCGCTATATTCCTGTTCTACTTGCTGTAATACAGGGTCAGGCTGTCTTGATGCAAATGTATCCCCTGGTAAAAGTAACATCGGAATATTGTTTGCAAGTGCTGTTCCGGCAGCAGTCACTAGATTCGCAGATCCTGGTCCAACAGATGTTGTCACAGCATAGATTTTCTGGCGTAGCATTTGTTTGCTGTAAGCCATCGCTGCAAGTGCCATCCCTTGTTCATTTTTCCCCTGAAAAACCTTTAAGTGGCCTGGGTCTTGTTCTAATGCCTGGCCAATTCCCAATACGTTTCCGTGTCCGAACACACTGAAAATACCTTCAACGAATGGGAATTCTTCTCCGTCAACATGGATATATTGCTGGTTTAAAAATTTGATTAGGGCTTGCGCAGTTGTTAATCTAGTTTTCCCCATGACATTTTCACCTCTTACTGATTTGTCACTGCTTCTTTAGAGCGGTCAGCAATTAATTTCTCAATTTCTTCTACTGTTGGCATTGCTTCAGAAGAACTGTGCTTACTTACAACGATTGCTGCAGAAGCACTGCCATATTTTAGTGCTGTTTCAATATCTTTGCCAGTGATTAAAGCATAGAGGAAAGCGGAAGCGTAGGAATCTCCTGCGCCGAATGTCTTTAATACTTTCGTTAAATAAGCGTGGCCTCTAAACGTTTCGCCTGATTTTGTATAGGCGTATGAGCCTTCGACACCGTGCTTAATGACAACTAGTTCCGGAGAATGGTTGAATAAAGCAGAAATGGTTGCTTCGTTGCTGCCTGCTTCGATATTTTCCATGACATCAAATTCATCCCGTGTACCAACGACAACATCAGCCTGCTGGGCAACCAATGTATAGTAAACAGATGTTTCTTCCTTCGATGCCCATGTATAACCGCGGTAATCCAGTTCAAAAATAACTTTCACGTCATTTTTCTTTGCAAGCTGTACAGCTTTTAATATCGCTTCACGTGATGGGCTTTTTGCAAGAGCTGTTCCGGAGACTAAAAGGATTTTAGATCTTTTAATGTAGTCTTCACTTACTTCAGAAGGATCTAAGTAAAGGTCGGCCACTTCATCACGGTACATTAAGATACTGCACTCTTCAGGGCTTTTAATTTCGGTAAAAGCTAAGCCTGTTTTATGTCCTTTTTGGTCTGTTACCATATTGGATGTGTCTACACCGACACCAGCCATATATTGTTTAATAAAAAGCCCATGCTGGTCGTCTGCTAGTTTCCCGATAAAGCCTGATTTTAAGCCAAGCTTAGATGTCCCAATCGCAATATTTGCAGGTGATCCGCCAACATATTTTTTGAATGTCATTGTTTCTTCCATTGGACGGTTATATTCGACAGCGTTTAAATCGATGCATGCACGGCCAATCGCGATTATGTCAAATTCTCTCTCTGAATTAAATTCAATTTTCATGTTGTTTTAGATCTCCTTATTAATTATTTGCGTTCTAGGATCCATTCATGTGCAGGTTCATTGTGGAATTTCCAAATTCGCTCCGGTCCGGCCATAATGTTTAAATAATAGGATTCATACCCATCCGGAACCGCTACAGGATGATACCCCACAGGCACTAATACAACATCTCCATTTTCCACTGCCATCGTTTCATCAAGGGAACGATCATCTGTATAGACACGTTGAAAAACAAAGCCTTGTCTGGGATTCATTTCATGATAGTAAGTTTCTTCTAAAAATGATTCATGCGGCAAATTATCTTGATCATGTTTATGCGGCGGATAGCTTGACCAGTTTCCGCTTTCAGTGAACACTTCTACTACCAGCAAACTATTGGCAGATGGGTCTGAGTCAGGTAAAATATTGTGTACTAATCGTTTATTATTATATTTTCCTCTATGTTCAATGCTGTTGTCTTCAGCTTTAATAAGTCTTGTTGGTAATTGCTTCTCTGAAGGAGAGTAGCAAAGAATAATACGTGCTTCTGTTACTGCTTCAACTGCAAACGTACGGTCATTTGAAACATAAACACTATCTGTAGGTTTCTTTTCGAAAACACTTTCCCTCGTACCGATCTTGTCAAATGTTTCTTGTTGGTCTGTTACATTGATTTTTCCAGTTAGGGCAACAATGCAGCATTCTACTTTTCCTAATTCTTCTCTGTAGCTGGCTCCTAATGCTAAATCCACTACTTTCATTGCTACATATTCTAATGGTGAATTTTCACTTGTTACTTCATGGATTACTTTGACTCCTGGTGATACTTCTACTTGATTCGGTTTTCGGAGTAATTTACTCACTTTTCTTCAACTCCTATATCATCAATTATGAAGACTATTACCCTGACTTAAGATAGTCAGGATAATAGTCTTCGTTCCAAGTTCTATTCAAATGATGGTGCTTTGTAGTTTGCTGTTACTACTTTCTTGCGAGTGTAGAACTCAACGCCATCTTTTCCGTTTGCAGGTAATGTGCCGTAGAATGATGATTTCCAGCCAGAGAATGGGAAGAATGCCATTGGTGCCGGAACTCCTAAGTTAATTCCTAACATACCAGCATCGATATTTTCACGGAAGTAACGAATAGATGAAGCATTTGATGTATAAATACATGCACCATTTGCAAATTCTGATTTATTTGCTGTTTCAACTGCTTCTTTTAAGTTTTTAACACGAACAATTGATAATACAGGAGCAAAGATTTCATCTTTCCAGATTTGCATATCAGTGTTTACACCGTCAAAAATTGTTGGCCCAACGAAGTATCCTTCTTCTGGTTGTCTTTCGCGGCCGTCACAAACTAGTTTCGCTCCTTCTTCAATACCTTTTTGGATGTAGCCTAATGTACGTTGATGGTTTTGTTCACGAATAACCGGACCTAAGAACACACCTTCATCAAGGCCGTTACCAATCTTCACATCTTTTGCTTTTTCGATTAATTTTTCAAGGAATGCATCAGCAACCCCTTCTTCAACTGTTACAACAGAGCAAGCCATGCAGCGTTCGCCAGCTGATCCAAAGGCAGAAGCAATTACGTTTGTTGTCGCATGTTCTAAATCAGCATCATTTAAAACGATGGAATGGTTCTTAGCACCTGTTAACGCTTGAACACGTTTTAGGTTCTCGCTTCCGCGTTTGTAAACATATTCACCAACTGGCTGTGAACCAACAAACGAAATAGCTTTCACTTGTGGATGATCAAGAAGTCCATTTACCACATCATGTGCACCATGAACTATGTTGAATACGCCTTTAGGGAGACCTGCTTCTTCTAATAGCTCTGCTAATTTTTGTGCCAATAATGGAGTTCTTTCAGATGGCTTCAATACAAATGTATTACCTACTGCAATTGCCATTGGGAACATCCAGCAAGGTACCATCATTGGGAAGTTGAATGGTGTGATCCCGCCTACAACCCCGATTGGATAACGGTAGTTCGTAACTTCAACATCTTTTGCTATAGTTGTTAATGAGTCGCCCATCATGAGCGTAGGAGCTCCTGCGGCAAACTCAACATTTTCAATTCCGCGTCCCACTTCACCTAATGCTTCGGAAAAAGATTTACCATTTTCGATGGTAATAATCCGCGCTAATTCATTTGTATTTTCTTGTAATAATTGTTGGAATTTAAATAAAACTCTTCCACGCTTTTGAACAGGGACATTTTTCCACTCTTCAAACGCCTTTGCGGCTGCTTCTACTGCATAATCAAGATCTTCTTTTGTAGAGATTGGAACTTGAGCAATTACTTCTTTTGTAGCTGGGTTGTATACGTCATCGTATTGAGTAGTTTTGCTTTCTACCCACTCACCATTAATATAGTTTTTTAGTTTTTTAACTTGTACCATTACTTCAGACATTTCTAGTTCCTCCTTGATTAACGGTTGTTTTATGAATAAATTGTTTATGCCTTTTAATATGTTCTTATAGTTTGATAACCTGCTAGCACCTTTTAACATTATTATATTTTGGTTATGTTTTGGTTATCTTTGATTATATCTTAATACTTAAAACGCTTTCAGTCAACATTTTTTCAAACTCTTTGTAATATGTTGGGCACATTTTAATATTAATCTATTTTAATTGAATCTACCATTTTCAAATGAAAAATCCGGGAATTACAGCTTCCCCGTTAAAAATTGTGCTTCACCAAATCCAAAGCTCCAATCCGCCGCTCCGTTTGTCGCAATGGATATCATAATATCATTAGGTTCAATACCGCAGCTCTCCCCCAACTCTTGAACAACCAATCGATAGAAGTCTTTTTTCTGCTGGCTGCTTCTTTCTGTGCTTGTTACATTAATCACAACAAGATCGCGGCTTCTTTCAAATCCTAAGCCCGTATCTTGAATGACTAATTCATTTGCAGGATGCTGGGTAACAATTTGATATCGGTCTCTTTCCGGTACATCAAATGCTTTAACTACAGCTCGGTGTGCTGCATCTAATAATTTTCTTAAAGACTCCTCATTTCGTCCTTCTATAACATCAAATCTAATTAACGGCATGGATATTCCTCCTAAGAATTGATCGCTCGGCTGAATAAAAGATTATTTATTTGTTAACTTTTGATAATATTTTGGTTATGTCTAATTCATCATAATATGAAAAATCCATTCAGTCAATGAAAATGGATAGGAGTCTGCTAAATTTAGATACCAATATAAATTCATTGTGTACAGTGTTTATTGTAAGTTTATCGGGTGAATGGAAATGGCGAAGACGCTAGAATTGCAATTTGGAACGGAGTTTGGGAAAACTGCCCGAATTTCAGTCGATAATCCGAAGGAGCCGATTGAGATAATTGCCATACGGCGGTGGCCATTGTCGAGCAGGTAACACCCTGAGAGGTATCCACCCCTTAAATCATCTGTCGTTACAACATTTGTGGATAAAGCGATATGATCTATGGAAAACATTAATAACGGGGCATGTTTTGATTGAAGTTTTAAAACGCGCTGATGTCCTCCGGTTCCGCAGCAGTAATAATGCCAGCTACTTGCTTTTTCAAAAGCAGTTCCAGATAATCATGCTCTAGTTCCCGCTGATAATCCGTGCTGCATAAAATAATTGCATAACCGGTCTCCCGGGCACTATTTTCTAATGCCTGGGCGCAAAAAAGGGGTAGGAACAGAATTCTAAAAAGTGGCAGGTAATATGATTGAAAATCTTCAATTTATATGATGAAGTTCTGATGATTTGTTGGTAATATATAATTATTAAGTTCTGTTGAAAGCGGTAACGGCATGAGTATGATTTGAAAACAGAGGGTGAGCAGGTATGATTAAAGATAAACGGATTAATAAAATTGAGGAATATATTATCGAACACAAATCAGTATCTTTAGATGAACTGATGACGGTGTTTAATGTGTCTAAAAATACGATTCGGCGTGATGTTCAGGAACTTGTTGAAAAAGGAGATTTCAAAAAGGTTTATGGCGGTGTAGCTGTAATTGATGATAAGCGTGCGAAGTTAGAATCTTTCCATGACCGCCAAGTACGTAACCAAACGGAGAAAGAGATGATTGGGAAGGCGGCAGCGAATCATGTAAATGATGGTGATATTATTTTTATCGATTCTGGTACTACCACCATTGAAATGATTGAATATATCAAACAGAAAGAGGTCACGATTATCACCAATAGTCTCAATTTTATTGTTCGTGCCCTTCCTTATGAAAATTTAAATGTGATAACAGCTGGAGGCATCCTCGAGAGAAAAACAAATTCTTTCGGAAGCTTAAAATATATGGATATTTTAAATGCCTATAATATTAATAAGGCATTTATGGCCTCAACAGGTATTTCCTTATCAAATGGTGTTACGAATGCTTCTCCGCTTGAAAGCGAATTGAAAGCGTCTATTGTTGACAGAAGCTCTGAAGTATTTTTACTGGTAGACCATGATAAATTTGATAAATATGGGTTAATGACCTATTGCAGATTAGATAAAATCGATTACCTGGTAACGGACATCACGCCAAGTGAAGTCTACCAGAATTACACTGAAAAGAACGACATTCAACTTGTTATAGCTGAGTAATTAAAATGGCCTTACCTCATATGAGAAGAGGCCGTTTTATTTTTAAGTTAAAAAGGGTTGCCCAACTTTATAAGGCAACCCTTTGTTTTTATCTCTTAATGTTACGATAATTTTTCTACCTTTACTGGAAGTCCAGTTTCTAATGACTTTTTGGCAGCCATGGCAATTCTTTGTGCCATGATACCGTCTACAAAATTGCATGTTGTTTCTGAATCATTCTCGATTGCATCAAAGAATTCTTTCACTTCGCGAATGTATGCATCATTATATCTCTCTAAAAAGAAGTGTAATGGGTTATCCCCCTTCACACCTTCTTTAGATAGCACTTCTACTCTTGATTCAGTTTCATTGTTTGCGAGGGCTGAACCATTTGATCCGAATGCTTCAAGACGCTGGTCATAGCCATAGACAGCTTGGCGGCTGTTGTCAATCACACCGATTTCCCCGTTTGCAAATTTCAATGAAATAACCGCTGTATCAATATCACCTAATTCAGCAATTTTCGGATTGACTAATGCAGCACCTTGAACATACACTTCTTCAACTTCAGAACCCGTGATGAAACGTGCCATATCAAAGTCATGAATAGCCATATCAACAAAGATGCCTCCAGAACGTGATACATAATCTAATGATGGCGGTTCAGGATCTCTAGAAGTAATTTTTAAAATATGCAAGTCGCCAATTTCTTTCGTTTCTACTAAACATCTAACTTTACTAAAGTTGCGGTCATATCTTCTATTGAAACCAATTTGAAATTTCACATCTGTCTTTTTCACTACTTCGTAAGCTTCCAATGTTTCTTCATCAGAAAAACTAATTGGCTTTTCACAGAAGATGTGTTTTCCACTATTAGCCGCTTCTTTAATAATACTTGTATGTGTATCAGTTGGAGAACAAATAAAAATAGCATCGATTTCCGGGTCATTGATAATATCATGATAATCCGTTGTCATATATTCAACACCAGAAGATTGAAACCACTCCTCTAATTGATCAGCAAAAACATCAGAAACGGTTTTAAGGCGTACATTTTTCATATTTTTCATGTTATCAATATGTAATTTTCCAATTCTACCAGCACCAATTACCCCGACGATAATTTTTGACTCTATCATAATATTAGACTTCCTTTCCAATTACCTCAATTATTAGATTATTATATTTAAATTGCAATACCAAGCGGAGAGAAGAAAATATACATACCTACCATTGCAATAATAACCAAGGCAGCTACCCATTTTCTATGCTTCCATGGGGTTAAATCAACTTTATTAATATTTTCTTGGAACTCAAAAGGAGTATCCAAAGGTTTTACTTTTCCAACTAACCACATAACTAAAACATCTGCTAGGAATAGGAATCCTAAAACATATAGATAATGAATATCCGCTAAAACTACCTTAGACAGACCATAAATTACAATGTGGAAGACAAATGTTACTTTCGCGGCCAGCGGTGTTACACGTTTAGAATAAAAGCCTAATAAGACAAGCGCTAATAACGGCATACTATAGATTCCGTTAAATTCCTGCACAACAGCATACAGTCCCGCTGGTGCGAATGAAATAAATGGAGCAATTATAACTGAAATGAAACCAACGGCAATGGTAATGAATTTTCCCGCTCTTGCTACCTGCTTATCCGTTGCATTCTTTTTAATAACCGGTTTATAGAAATCTAAAGTAAACAATGTTGCAGTTGCATTCAATGCCCCGACAAATGAACTTAAAATGGCGCCAAAAATAACAGCAGCAAAAATTCCGTATGCCCACCCTGGTAATACAGCCGTAACTAAGGACGGATAGGCATCATCTGGTGTTGCAAGGGTATTACCAAACATATTAAAGGCAATAATTCCTGGGAATACCAGGAACAACGCACCAAAGATTTTAAAGAACCCGACATATAATGCGCCTTTTTGTCCTTCTTTAAGGCTTTTTCCGGCTAATGTTTTTTGAACAATCATCTGGTTCGTACACCAGAAGAAGAGGTTGTTAAATAACATCCCCATAAATAGAGTTGGCCAAGGAACAATTTTCGAATCGACATCACCAATTGCATTTAATAATTGGGGGGTTTCATTTTTAACCGTTTCCATTCCGCCAAAAAAGCTGCCGTCTCCGAGGATTGTTAAGCCAATAATCGGGATTGAAAGACCTCCGACAAGCAACCCGACACCATAGATCGTGTCACTAAAGGCACTTAACGATAGTCCGCCGATTAACAGATATAAAAGACCGACAATACCAATCAATGCTGATATAAGGCCAACAGCTACTAACGGGTCAATACCTAATGCTTTATCTATATGGAATATTTTATTAAAAACTAATGAGCCTGAATATAAAACAACAGGTAAAAATGAAGTCATATAGGTAAAGATAAATAAAGCAGATACAATTCTTTTCGTTGTTGTATCATAACGTATTTCAATAAAATCTGATACAGTATTTACACCGTATTTTAAATATTTTGGAAGGAAGACAAGTGCCAAAAATACGCAAGCAATCGCTGCGGTAACTTCCCAAGCCATTACTTCCATACCGCCAACAAAACTTTGACCATTCTGTCCAACAATTTGTTCCGTTGATAAATTGGTCATAATAATCGTACCAGCGATCGTTATACCTGTTAAACTTCGCCCACCAAGGAAAAATCCTTCCGAACTGGTATTATCAACTGCCCTACTTCTCTTAAAGGCGTAAATCCAAATGACACCAATAATGATAATAAACGAAATAACTGAAAAGACACCCAAGGGTTTAGCCTCCCATTGTAGAAAAATCATGCAGCCTTGTAAGTATTTATTGAAAACATCCGACCAACCTATAAAACTAAGTTTACTAATCAAGTAATCTCTGTAATATATAAGCAACCCGGCTCATTAATATTAAATCTCGTGGGTGAATAGGTATGAGCCGAATAAAAAAATATATGAGTTTTTAGATTAACTGTTTTTGGGGCATTAATTGATCAATATGTCTTCTTCCCTTTAAAGCGTATTCAAATGGATTCGCCTTCGCCGGGTCTTGCTCAGCCTCAACAACAATCCAGCCCTCGTATCCGCTTTCAGAAATCGCTTTCATAATAGGGTCAAAATCAATCATCCCGTCTCCAGGAACCGTAAATACACCCTTTTTAACACCGGTAAGGAAACTATCTTGATTGTCCTTAACTTCTTTCGCAACAGACTCTCGAATATCTTTAAAATGGATATGTTTGATACGTGATTGGTATTTTTGATAAATTTCAATTGGATTTTCACCTGAGAATACAAGATGGCCTGTATCAAATAGCAGCGACACTTTATCAGCAGCAGTATTTTCCATTAACCGATTGATTTCAGTAGTTGTTTGAACGCCTGTCCCCATATGGTGATGGTAAACTATTTCCATTCCCTTTTCGTTAGCTAACTCCCCTAATGCCTCTAGTCCATGTGTTAATTTATCCCAATCAGTATCTGTAAACACTGGCTTTCCCTTGAATACCGGTGTATCCATTTGTCCTTGAACACTATGTCCCTGCTCAGATACAACAATGACTTTTGCACCCATGGCATGGAGGAAATCACGATGTTCAAGGAATGCTTGTTTCGTTTCTTCAAAAGGTTTTGTTGTTAAAAATGCACTAAACCAGGCACTTGCAACTCGAAGATTTCTGAGGTCTAAATATTTTTTTAATGTCTCTGGATCACGGGGATACTTATTTCCAATCTCTGTTCCTGTATAGCCAGCTAACGCCATTTCACTAATACATTGTTCAAATGTATTTTCTCCGCCTAATTCAGGCATATCATCATTTGTCCAAGCAATAGGCGCACAACCGAACTGAATTTTTGTTTCCGCTGTCATTATTTATTTCCTCCCTGAAAATGAATGGATGATTTGCTGTTTAAATAGGGTATACTATTGTTTACATGTATTTTTTTATTTTCAGGAATCCATTGTGCGATGGATTCCCTTTTTTGATCTTCTATAAATTGGATATTACTTAACTTCAACAATTTGATTTGCTTCAACAGATTGTTGGCATGCAATTGCTACTTTAGTACTTTGCAGACCATCAATAGCACCTACTTCCGGCTGGCGTTTTTCTTTAATACAAGAAATAAATTCCTTCATTTCATGAACAAACGCATCACTAAAGCGCTCAGGGAAGTTCTGTGATGTAGGTCTTACTGCACCATTTTCATCAAAGACCGTTACCAGGTTTTTCTCTGGCGCAGCAGCTACACGAAGCATTCCCTTTGTTCCAATTAATTCTGTTTCTACATGATAACCATGCGCCGCATTTCGTCCTGCAACTAAAATGGCCATTGTTTTATCTTCCAGTTGCATCATAGCTGCGCCGGTTTCTAATTCATTTAATTCATCGAGCTCCGGATAAGCAGCGTTTTTACCCATCGCCCACACACGGCTGACTTCCTTTTTCGTAAACCATCTTACCAAGTCAATATCATGGATGGACATATCTGAGAATAGCCCTCCGCTATTGCTGTTTCGGGCAAAATTGACGAAGCTCTCCAATCCAGAACTTGGATCTATACCGTAGCAGCGAACAACTGTTAGTTCACCTAATTGCCCTTCGTCTACCATCTTTTTAGCATATTGATAGGATTCATCGTATCTTCTCATAAATCCAAGCTGGAATACTTGATCAGGATGAGCCTTGATAACTTCCATTGTTTTTTCAATATCTTCAATATCTAATCCAATTGGCTTTTCACTGAATACATGCAGGCCTTTTTCCATCGCTAATCGAATTTGTTCCGGATGGTACCCGGATGGTGAAACGATACATACTGCATCAAGATTTGGGCTTGCAGCCATTTCTTCAAAGGATTTATATGTTTCTGTTACTCCTAGTTCCCTTTTAGCGTATTCCAGTTCATCTTCTACAAAGCTGCAGGCTGCTACTAATTTTGCACCCGGAACATTTTGAGCTAGATTTATTGCATGTGTTCTTCCAAGTCTACCTAATCCAACAATCCCTACTCTAACTTCGTTCATGGTGATCCTCCTTTTATCTGCTTGATAAGCGCTTTCATAATTTATTAAAAAGATCAGTTTGTGATATGAGATTTGATGACAACCTCAAGTGTATATCAACTTTTGGGTATGTTTTGATTATCTCTACATAAATCTTATTATTAATAAAGCTTTCAGTCAATTATTTTTATTTAACATTACTAAAAACAGAATTATACGAAAATTTATAATTATAAGTCTTTAATCTGGGCATTTGATGTACTTTTTACATCGTTTTTTTCTTACGAATACCGTCTATGCTGACTCTCACAAGAGAAATTCAAACACTATGCAGTACATGAAAAGTATGGGGTTAGGTATGGAGGATTTCAGCTTTTCAAGAGCAGTCCAGATATTGAAAGACTGATTGAAATGTTCGAAGGTAACACGGATCTGTTTACTCAACTATTAGAGGATGATAATAGTGAGGCACTAGTGAAAACATTGGAGTGGATTGTTACACATGATAAGCCAAATAAAATAATTGACAAGCTTAAAAACCTGCAAGAGAAAGATTTAGACCAACTTAATACTCTTGTTGGAATAGCAAATTTTAAAAAAGTATTATCTGTTTGGATAGTAGCAAACATAATACCCTTGAAAAATTTTGGCAAAGTGTCTTGAAAGAAAATACTTGGATTCTTAGTCAGATTTTTTCTAACCCAACTGTTTTGATTAATGATGAAGCTTATGTAGGAGCCTGCAACTATCAACAATGATAGTTGCAGGCTTGTTGATTTCTTAAATGCAAATTCCTTATAAAAAGATGCAGTGCTGATGGAAATTAAGACTCCCTCAACCCCACTAATTACTCCTTTAATTACAGAGCAGGAGTATATGCAGTACATAAAGACTTGATGGGAGCAGTTACACAAGTATTGACTTATAAGACAACTCTACAGAGGGAGTTTCAAAATTTAGACTATAATAATTAAAAGCGGGGAATTAAAACGATTTTGACATTATTAATCCTTGTTGTGTTTAAATTACCTTTTGGAAAATGTGACCTATTTTCTCAAATTAGAAACGTACACCGATATGATGCAGCAGCCCTTTTGACAAAAAAATTGTTTATTTAGTAAGAGATAAGTTACTTTTTTGTTTACTAAGTTTCTGAGGAGGCAGGAAGCAGAGGTTAACATATGGTTTAAAAAATTATCTTCGATATTTGTTTAAAGCGCTCCCACGATTGTTGCCCCAACATCCTTTACAACAGCCATTAATATCGGTTTTGAAAGTAAATAAAGTTAAATCTTGTAAAACCTTAGTATGTAAGGGATCTACTGTTTTATCTTGACTAATCTTTTTTAAAAAAATGACAAAGAAAAAAGCACCACTCATTAAATACATGTAGTTTTATTACTTTTGGCAACCTCTTGCTTTATTTTTTAACTCTGGACATTTTTATGCTTAAAAAACCCCTTGATGTTATTGATACGTGACAATAAATATGTTTAATTTTGAAGCTTCAAATACGCATTACACCGTCCACAAATATGGACGGTGTAAAAATAAGGTTGTTTAATTTTTAGTACAATTGCTGAATAACACTTCGTAGACTTAATAATAAAGTCGTTTAAAAATCTAAGTTTTCTGCAACAATCGCGCCCGATCGTAATATAAGCTTAGCCAGATATTTCTGGTTGACCTTTTTCTATATGGTCTTATGATAGCGGTAGTCGGGGTAGAACGCAGCGCCCGTGGGACTTGATCCAGTCAGCAAAACTGTTCGCCCCCTACTTGTATAAACATGTTTCTGGCTGGTTGGGACATGGATCCCGTTTAACAAGGGAACCTATGACATTACAAGGAGCTTAGGGGCTACCGATTAATTTATTTCTTGGAGGAGATACTTTTTTAAAATTTCCAGCTGCATCTCCAATTGTTTGTTCTTCCTTCTTAATTCGTCCACTTCACTTAATCCGTCTAGGCACTTGCCATAAGCGTACTGTTTGCCTACAGGCTGAGAAAATCGGTGAACCTGACCCTCTCTATGCCATTTCATCCAAGTTTTGATTTGTGAAACATTTTTAATGCCAAGCTGATCCATAATCGCCTGATTGCTTAATCCCTTTTGCTTTAACTTAATCGCTTCCCACTTTATTTCTTCTGGATAATGGACTCTTGTCCCGACTCGTTTGTCACGGTCCACAAAGGAGCTCATCGAAATTACAGAACTCATTGCCAAAAAAGGAGCTCATCTAAAAAGTTTAAAGGAAACCTGGTTAGACACAACAACGGCTCACGGAAAAATGCTGTTTACCATTTTCACCGGAATTGCTCAATTTGAAAGAGACTTAACTTCTGAACGGACAAAGGAAGGGATTCAAGCTGCTAGGAAAAGAGGAAAATATCCGGGAAGACCGAAAACAGATGAAGAAAAGGTTAATTATGCTCTCTACCTTATGGACCAGGGGTTGAGTCGCACGGATGCTGCAGAGAAAGCCGGGATCTCCAGAATGACATTATATCGGAAATTAAAAAAATAATGAGTCTAACTAGAAATCAAGGGAAAAAAATAAATAATTTTGACAGTTTACTTTGCCCCTGGTTACACGAACGCTGGTACTACCCCTATTAGTGCGAGAAAAACGTGACAGTGAATAGAAGCTATAAGCTATTCAATTAATGGGGCAAGATTAGAATTCATTGCAATTGTCTTGAAGTTTTCTCAACAGAATTCCAAAAAGAACTTTCCAACATATAAAAGTCTCCCGAAATTGCTGCGAGAGATTTTTATTAAAATTTAATTTTAATCTTTTGCGATTCACTGATTTTTTTATTGTTTTGATCAAACACATCACTTGTCGTTATTTCAATCCACTCTATGTTCTTTACTTCATCATCGCTATGTTCTTCTTCATGGCTTTGACCACCTGTTTCCTCACTGTGCTCCTCTTTATGAGCATCTGTTGCATTCACAATAAAGCCAAGATTTCCAAACTTGGTGGCATTACCTTCAATTTCACCGTTTAACTCTTCAAGGTAAATATCTTTTTCCCAATCAAATGTTTCGCCTGTGTTCGTTTTAAGTAGTGCAATCGGTGCAAAATTCACTTTCTCTGGGGAATTGTTTTTGATCTCAACGAAAACTTTAATAAAATCAAATTCCTCTTCATGTGTTAACACATGAAAATAATCGATCATACCGTAGCTAGGTCTTAAATGAATCAATTTCATCTCTTTTACGGTTAATTCAATCGGTCCAACTTCATAAGTTTTGTTGACGTTTTTAATTGCTTTTAAAGTGGCTTCACCTTTATCATCTTCATGCGTTTGACCAACCTTTTGCAATGATCGGTCATCCGTTACTTGAGGGTTTGGCTGATACTCGTCAGTCTTATTCTCAGTTTGCTCCTGATTCTTTTGCTGAGCAGTTTCATCATTCTTTTCGTTCACGTTGTTTTCTGTCTGGGCTTCGTTTTCTTTATTTGTTTCATTATTTTTAGGAAGGGCATTTGATGAACAGCCTACTAGCAGTGTGATCAAAAGTAGCATTGAAAGAATTTGTTTCATTTTGATTCCTCCATATGATTTCTATCTTCAAAAAAGTCTCCCGCCGTTTTTATGGAAGCGACGGGAGACTTTTATTTTATCCAGTTATTTTTTATTTATCTTCGATTTTAATGTCGTATTTTAAAACATCAAAGACATTTTTTGCGATATCCGTGTTATTGATTTGTCCAGCAAATTTTTCACTTGCCGGTCCGTATGCAAATACAGGAACATCTTCACCTGTATGTCCGCCTGTTGTCCAGCCAGTATGAGAACGCTTATTGAAAATAACTTCGATCGCATTGTCGATGTCTAGAACTTTCTTTGTAACGGCAGCATCTTTAACTGATTGGATTTCTTCTGTTGTTAATGCTAAGACATTTTGATCAATATACTTTTTCAATGTTGCTTCAACATCTGCACCGTTAGCAATTTCTTGTGCCATAAAGTCAGGTGTGCGTTTTGCTGCTTTGATTGGTTCGCTGAACCAGTTGTAGATGCCGTCTGCACCGATGGTAAATCCGCCAGTAGAATGGTCAGCCGTTGCTACTACTAACGTGTGCTTATCCTTTTTCGCGAATTCGATCGCTGCTTTAAAAGCTTTTTCAAAATCGTCCATTTCACTCATTGCACCAACGATGTCGTTGTCATGCGCTGCCCAGTCTATCTGGCTTCCTTCTACCATTAGGAAGAAACCGTCTTTATCTTCGCTTAATTTTGAAAGAGCAGTGTTTGTCATTTCTTCTAATGAAGGAATATCTTCTGTGCGGTCAATTTTCTTTGGAAGTCCACCGTCAGCGAATAAACCAAGAATTTGTCCATTTTTATCTTTTAACATCTCTTCACGATTTGTTACATAGCTGTATCCGTCTTTTTTGAATTCTTCTGTCAGATTGCGATCATTACGAACAAAGTTGCTCTTACCGCCGCCAAGAAGAACGTCGATTTTATGTTCACCATTTACCATTTCATCAAAATAGTCATCGGCAATTGCGTTCATGTTTTTACGGCTTTCATCATGTGAACCAAAAGAAGCTGGTGTTGCGTGTGTAATTTCCGAAGTCGCAACAAGACCTGTCGCTTTTCCTTGTTCTCTAGCTGCTTCAAGAACCGTTTTAGTTTCTGATCCGTCATTGTCAACGGCAATCGCATTGTTATAGGTTTTAATACCTGCAGACATCGCAGTTGCAGCGGAAGCAGAATCCGTTACGTTTTGTGCAGGGTCTTCCGGATAAGTCATTTGCTGTCCTACAAGGTATTGATCAAATGCTGTTCGCTCAACAACTTTTGTCCCCTTATCGTCTTTCAAGTAACGATGAGCGGAAGTAAAAGAACCTCCCATGCCGTCACCGATTAAAACAATGACGTTTTTGATATCTGCATTATTAGTTACTTGTTTATTAACAGGCCTCTCTGCATTTACATTTGAGACGCCACTAATTAAACCACCGAAAGCAACCGTTGAAAGAACAGCTACTGGTAATAACTTTTTCGTTAATTTATTTTTAAACAATGTTGTTACCTCCCAATTAATATTTCATCGATGTCACGAAGCCTATTATATTCACAAAATATTAATCTATTTTTAATAGATAGTAAATTTAGTGTTAAGAATTAAGGCTCAGGCGCAAAAACATTCACTAGAAAAATAGACATCATTATTTCTTTTAAATTCGGAGATTAAGAAACTAATCCAAATAGTTTATGCTTGAAACCTTTTGAATTAATAAGACTTGAACGTTTTTAATTTCATGATTACATTGATCTAATTCGTTAACTCATATTTAAAAATACACTAGGCTATGGCTAAGCGTCATAACTTAAAAGTTTAACACTGTTTTTAAAGGACTGAATTATCAAGGTGTTGAGTGGTGTCATATCTTAGCGTCAAAAATGAAACTGTAGAAGCTTGAATTTTTTCAACAAAAGGGCAAGATGTTTAACGATTAAAATTAAGAAAGATGAATGTACCACAAATAGTGGTAAAGCAAAGAGTAGAATGTAAACTTGAAATAGAGTTGCTAGAAAAAATAGATGTTCTGATTTTTTTTGTATCAAACCATGCAATTAAGCCAGTTAACTCTAAATATAGGACTAGCATTGAGGGTATTACACTAAATAACTTATAGTAATCCCTTCGGCACTTAATGGACTTTTTATCTCTAATAAATTCCGAATATTCTTATATATTTAGGCAAAAAAAATAAGACCACAATGGGTCCTTCTTAATTGATTTAAAAATATATGAAAAAGTCAATGCTTGGTGCTTGGTTATTAATAATTCTTGAATTGATTTTAAGCATAATATTGTAATGCACTTTTTTAAGCATAAGAATGTCACAGTGACAATATTATGCTTAAAGTTACAGCAAATAAAAAACCACCAAATATGTATTTGGTGGAGACGGAGGGAGTCGAACCCTCGTCCAGAAATATCGGCACTTAAGCTTCTACGAGTGTAGTCGATATATTCGCGCTTCGCTGATCCTTATGCCTATCGACGGGCGTCCGGCCAGCTAGCCTGTTTGTTCTCTTCCTTCATCCTCAGGCGGTGGAATCCGGCGTAGCCCACTAAGAGTGAGTCCGCTACCCTACCACATGGGCGATGGAGGGGCGAACCGCTAAAGGCCTATTAGGCAGCTAAAGCGAAGTTGTTTTGAGTTTTGCCAGTTATTGGCTTTGACGTTTTAACGAGGCCGATCCCCTCGACTCGCAACCTAAGCTCGAACTATCCCTGTCGAATCCGTAGCGTCCCCATTATAATAGGTCTGCGTCGAATCTTATTCAGCACGCTGACGTTCGGATAAGCTCGAAATAGATGAGCTAAAGATTGTGTCACTCGCTGTGACAATTACTATTATAGCACACTGAGCTAATTTTTCAATTGTAAGGTTCTGGATTTACATTTTCTGCCTTTCGCGGAAAGCACGTTCTACTTCACGCTTGGCTTCTTTCTTCTTCAGATCCTCACGCTTGTCATATTTCTTTTTACCCCTTGCCAGACCGATTAAAACTTTTGCATATCCATTTTTGAGGTACATTTTTAATGGAACGATCGAGTAGCCGACTTCCTTCGACTCACCAATCAGCTTGTTAATTTCTTTTCTATGTAAAAGAAGCTTTCTTGTCCTTAGCGGATCATGGTTATAGCGGTTTCCCTGCTCATATGGGCTGACATGCATGCCGAAAAGATAGATTTCGTTGTTTTGAATTCTAGCATATGAGTCCTTCAGGTTCACCTTTCCCGCACGGATCGATTTAATTTCCGTCCCCTGCAGTACAATGCCCGCTTCGTAAGTTTCTTCTATAGCATAGTCATGATAGGCTTTCTTATTTTGCGCAACCATTTTGCCAGTTCCTTTTGGCATGTTGACTCCCCCTTTGCTCCTCTTTCCTGAAATCAGGAAATGCAGCATCCGTTCTATAGCGGTCCTTCTATTATAGCAAAATTGCCTGTCCCTCTCAACGAGGAGCCCTGCTGAGAAGGGAAAGAGAGAGCCTTTTTTGGCCCTCCCATTTTTCTTTACCGCTTCTTTTTCTTGCGCTTTGCTTTTGGCGCATTTTCGTAATGCTTTTTCTCTTTTTTCTTGCGAGGCCCGCCTGAATTGCTTCTGTTCTGGTCAGATTTCCCTCTGCGCGGTTTTTTCTCAGTGCTGCCTGTTTTGAAAACCTTTGGCGCTTCTCTTGGTTCCCGTCTGCGGGTTCCCTTCATACCGACAATTTCAAAATCAATCGAGCGTTCGTCTTTATTTACGTTAACAACACGGACAGTAATCTCGTCTCCAATACGGAAGACATTGCCTGTACGCTCCCCGATCATCGCCATCTGACGCTCGTCATATCTGTAATAGTCATCCGTCATGTAGCTGACATGGATAAGTCCTTCAATCGTGTTTGGAAGCTCAACGAACATGCCAAAGTTTGTAACAGAGCTGATTATGCCATCATATTCCTCGCCAATCTTATCAGCCATATATTCCGCTTTTTTCAGCTCATCTGTTTCGCGTTCCGCTTCAACCGCACGTCGTTCCATATTGGAGGAATGCTCGGCAATATCCGGCAGCTGCGCGTTCCATTTTTCCCTTGTCGCCTGTTCCAGCTTGCCTTCAATTAAGTATGTGCGGATTAATCGGTGGACAATTAAATCCGGGTAACGGCGAATCGGTGATGTGAAATGTGTGTAAAACTCTGTTGATAACCCGAAGTGGCCCAGGCTTTCTTCATAATACTTCGCCTGTTGCATGGAGCGCAGCATCACTGTGGATACTACCATTTCTTCTGGTTTGCCCTGAACCTCTTCTATGATTTCCTGAAGAGCACGCGGGTGAACCGAGTTGGCTGTTCCTTTTACAATATAGCCAAAGTTTGTGATAAACTCGAAAAATCTTCTCAGCTTATCTTCTTTTGGATCTTCATGGATACGGTAAATGAACGGTACCTCCATCCAATGGAAGTGCTCAGCAACGGTTTCATTGGCCGCCAGCATGAACTCTTCAATCAGGCGCTCAGCGATCGAGCGTTCACGCAACGCCACCTCTGTCGGATTGCCTTCTTCATCCACAATGACTTTCGCTTCTTTAAAATCAAAGTCGATGGCACCGCGCTGCATTCTCTTTTTACGTAAAATGAGAGAAAGCTCTTTCATCAGCTCGAACATCGGCACAAGTGGTTCATACCTGTTGATAAGTTCTTCATCCTGCTCTTCTAAAATCTTATTCACATCTGAATAAGTCATCCGTTCGGTAGTTTTAATCACACTCTGAAAAATCTCGTGATTCACAGCTTCCCCGTCAGGCGTGATTTCCATTTCACAAGAAAGTGTCAGGCGGTCCACTTTAGGATTCAATGAGCAAATGCCGTTTGACAAGCGATGTGGAATCATCGGAATTACCCGGTCCACCAAATACACAGAGGTCGCCCGCTCTTCCGCTTCCCGGTCAATCGGTGAATCCTCCCGCACATAATGAGTAACATCTGCAATATGGACACCCAGTCTGTAATTCCCGTTTTCAAGCTTTTGAACCATTACCGCATCATCAAGGTCTTTCGCATCAGCACCATCAATTGTAACGATGACTTCATTTCTTAAATCACGGCGGTTTTCCAGTTCGCTGGGATCAATTGTGTCCGGCGTTTCCTCTGCCTGCTTTAGCACTTCATCCGGAAACTCGAGCGGAAGGCCATGCTTATGGATAACCGACAGAATATCCACACCAGGATCATTTTTATGCCCAAGGATGTCAATAACTTCTCCTTCTGCACTCTTTCTTCCTTCTGGATAAGTGGTCAGTTTCACAACGACCTTATGTCCTTCAACAGCACCCTTTGATGCTGCTTTGGGGATAAAAATATCGCTGGCAAACTTTTTATCATCCGGAATAACAAAACCAAAATGCTTGCTTTCTGTATAGGTTCCTACGATTTGAGTCACACCGCGCTCGAGGATGCGGACAATCGTACCTTCGCGCCTCTGTCCTGAGCTCTCAGTTGTTACTCGGGCTAGAACGATATCCCCGTTTAAGGCATTATTTGTTTCATTCGGCGGGATAAAAATATCATCCATTCCCTGCTCTTCCGGAATGACAAAGGCAAATCCCTTTGCATGGCCGGAAAGTTTACCGCGAATAAGGTTCATTTTTTCCGGCAGGCCATAGCGATTGCTTCTCGTTCTGACGACAAGCCCTTTTTCCTCCATGACAACAAGCGCCTTGACGAAATCTTTGAAGCCCGTGGAATCCTCTATTCCGAATGCAGCTTCAAGCTCCTGAACCGTCAAAGGCTTATACGCCTCATCTTTCATATAATGAAGCAGCTTGTCGATCAGCTGTTGTATATTATTTTCCATATCATCATCCCTCCTTGAGGAGATTTTCTTCTGCTTTTATTCTTCCCAATCCAGCTTTTCTAAAAACTCATACACATCTTCATGCAGCTGGTCACGTTCTTTATCAAGAGTGATTACGTGTCCGGATTCTTCATACCACTTCAGCTGCTTTAAGTCATTCTCCACTTCATTAAAAATAATATTGGCACTGTCCGTGTTGATCATATGGTCATGACGTGCCTGTACAACAAATGTCGGCGAGTAGATCATGTCCACATGATTGCGTACATCTGAAATCAGGTCCTGAAGTGCCTTTAACGTATTCATCGGCGTTTTTTGAAACTCTGCCATTTCCTTCTCGATTTGTTCTTCCGACTTTCCTTCCAGTCTTTTATATTCTCTTGCATAGCTCAGAATTCCTTTATACATGACTTCTTCGCTTTTTATGTACATAGGTGCGCACATCGGAACAATACCCTTTACAGGTACAGTGTAACCCAATTTAAGTGAAAATACGCCACCAAGAGAAAGACCGGCTACAGCAATCTCTTTATATCCCTTATTTTTTAAAAACTCGTACCCTTCCATGACATCTTTCCACCAGTCTTCCGGGCCAGTATGAACAAGCTCCTCAGGCGGAACCCCATGCCCCTTATATTGCGGTGCATGGCAGGTGTAGCCCTTTGTTTCAAGGAATCTTGCCATCATTCTTACGTCTGCTGTATTTCCGGTAAAACCATGCAGCAGCAGGACTGCTCTCTTTCCATTTCCAAATGTAAACGGTTTTGGTGCAACAACTCTCATTGATAAAACTCCTTTTACCTTTATAATTCCTATAATTTTATTAATCAAACGTTTGATTAAATCTGCATTCCTTATTTTTAGCAAACAGCGTGGCAACATGCCAATAAAAAGCTTTCTTATGTAAAAATTACGGATGTTAGCCGTTAAACAGAGCCAAAAAATAAAAGCCTGACCTTCTGAAGGCCAGGCACTGCATTCATTTATATCGCAAAATAAGAAACTAAAACAGTAAGCACAAAGAATAAAACAGAAAGAACGATTGTGACCCGGTGAAGAATCAGATCAATCCCGCGTGCTTTTTGCTTTCCAAAAAGCTGCTCCGCTCCACCTGAAATTGCACCGGAAAGACCTGCGCTTTTACCAGACTGAAGGAGTACAACTACAATAAGGCCAATCGAAACAATGACTAAAAGAGTAATCAATAATGTATGCATGAAGCCACCTCCTGAAAACGTACAATCACATTAATCTTAATTTATCACATTTTGGTGACAGAAACAATAAGATTTTGGAAGCCTCTGGCTGTTAGGAAGGATTTTTAAAAAAGTGGCGAGAATTGAATTTATGAAAGGAATGATGCCTGTGATACTAAAAGAACGGAAGTCTCCTGATTTTATAAAAAAAGTATGGAGGTACTGTTGAGAAGACTGCCAGGAACTCTTTCGAAAAGGGCTTTGATTGAAAATGATTTATCCAAGCGAAAGGCCGGTCTTCGCGGAGAGGAAGCCGTGGATTATTTCTTAAAAGAATTAACTGGTTTCATGATTCTTAAGGACATTCGGCTTTCCAATGGAAACGGTGACTTCTATCAAATCGATATGCTGCTCCTATGTTCAAACTTCATTCTTATCCTCGAAATTAAGAACATCTCCGGCACTATTTACTTTGACCCCACTTTTAATCAGCTTATTCAAACCAAGCAGGAAAACGAAAGAGGTTTTCCGGATCCTTTGATACAAGCCAGAAGGCAGCAAAAGGAACTTTCAAAATGGCTATCTGTAAAGGTACCCATTGAGTCGCTTACCGCGTTGAAACTTCCCTACACCGGTTCATATAAAGACCGAACCTATCAATTATCTGCCGATTTTCTTGAAAGACTTCTTTTTACCGGCCGAAAATGAATATCTACCGGCCAATATTTGATATTTACCGGCCAATACCGAAAAAATACCGGCCAAACTGTCCTATTTACCGGCCAAGGCAGGATTCTGCGTTCAGCACCAAAAAACAGCCGCCCCCCAGGACGGCTGCACAAGCAAGATTACTTGCTCAAGTTATAAAAAGATTTTAATCCATCGTATACTGCCAAGTCGCCAAGCTCGTCTTCGATGCGAAGAAGCTGGTTGTATTTAGCGATACGGTCTGTACGTGACATTGAACCCGTTTTGATTTGGCCAGCGTTTGTAGCAACTGCGATGTCAGCGATTGTAGCATCTTCAGTTTCACCGGAACGGTGGGATACAACTGCAGTGTAGCCAGCGCGCTTCGCCATTTCGATTGCTTCGAATGTTTCAGTTAATGTACCGATTTGGTTAACTTTGATAAGGATTGAGTTGCCTACGCCCTGCTCGATGCCTTGAGCAAGCTTCTTCGTGTTTGTAACGAATAGGTCGTCACCAACCAGCTGAACTTTGCCGCCGATGCGTTCAGTTAATAGCTTGTGGCCTTCCCAGTCGTTTTCGTCAAGACCATCTTCAATCGAGATGATTGGGAACTCGTTTACTAGCTCTTCGTAGAAGTTAACCATATCTTCTGAAGTTAAGCCAGTGCGGCCTTCGCCTGCAAGATCGTATTTGCCAGTTTCTTTGTTGAAGAACTCAGATGAAGCAACGTCCATTGCAAGGTGGATGTCTTTGCCTGCTTCGTATCCAGCGTTTGTGATTGCTTCGATAATGACTTCAAGAGCTTCACGGTTTGAGCCAAGGTTTGGAGCGAATCCGCCTTCGTCACCTACAGCTGTGTTTAAGCCTTTGCCGGATAAAACTTTCTTTAATGAATGGAAGACTTCTGCACCCATGCGGATTGCTTCTTTGAAAGTAGGAGCTCCAACAGGCATGATCATGAATTCCTGGAAGTCTACGTTGTTGTCAGCGTGAGATCCGCCGTTGATGATGTTCATCATTGGTGTTGGAAGCTGCTTCGCGTTGAAGCCTCCAAGGTAACGGTATAATGGAAGACCTACAGACTCAGCAGCTGCATGTGCACAAGCCATGGATACGCCAAGGATTGCGTTTGCACCCAGCTTGCCTTTGTTTTCAGTACCATCTAAGGCGATCATCGTGCGGTCGATGCCAACCTGGTCAGTTACATCCAAGCCGATAACAGCGTCAGCAATTAGGTTATTCACGTTGTCTACTGCTTTTTGAACACCTTTTCCAAGGTAGCGGGACTTGTCGCCGTCACGAAGTTCAACAGCTTCGTGCTCACCAGTGGATGCTCCAGAAGGAACGATGGCACGGCCGAAAAATCCTGATTCTGTTAATACTTCAACCTCAACAGTTGGGTTACCGCGGGAATCTAATACTTCACGAGCATATACTTGTTCGATAAATGGCATAGTAATTCTCTCCTTTTTTATAAAAAATCTTTATGGTGCAACAATTATTTTTTCAATAAAGATGTTCCTGTCATTTCAACCGGTTTTTCCAGTCCCAGCAGGTCAAGGACAGTTGGAGCAAGGTCTCCAAGAATACCGTCTGAACGGAGTCCTGCTCCATCCTGTGTTACGATCACTGGCACAGGGTTTGTTGTGTGGGCGGTCATTGGGCCGCCTTCTAAAGTAACAACTTCATCGGCATTGCCATGGTCAGCTGTGATGATTGCTTTTCCGCCTTTTGAAATAATCAGGTCGACAATTTTGCCAAGGCATTCGTCAACCGTTTCTACTGCTTTAATGGTTGGCTCAAGCATGCCTGAGTGTCCGACCATGTCAGGGTTGGCAAAGTTAAGAATGATCGCATCGAATTTATCTGCTTCTATTTCTTTCAATAACGCGTCCGTTACTTCATAAGCACTCATTTCTGGCTTAAGGTCATAGGTAGCTACTTTCGGTGAGTCGATCAGAATCCGCTCTTCACCAGGGAATTTCTCTTCACGTCCGCCGCTCATAAAGAACGTCACATGAGGATACTTTTCTGTTTCCGCAATGCGGAGCTGCGCTTTTCCATTTTGCGATAAAACTTCGCCCAATGTGTTATCCAGGTTAGTCGGTTTGAACGCTACATATCCGTCAACCGTTTCGCTGAAATGGGTCAAACAAACGAAGAACAGGTTCTCAGGATGTCCTGGCCCTCTATCAAAGGAACGGAAGTCTTTATTCGTAAAAGTATTCGAAATCTGGATTGCCCGGTCCGGACGGAAGTTATAGAAAATGACAGCATCATTATTCTTAATCGTTGCAACAGGTTTACCATCTTCTGCTGTTATGACAGATGGAATGACGAACTCATCAAAAATACCATTTTTATAGTTATCTTCAACTAAATCCAAAGGATCGCTATATGAAGGACCATCACCATATACCATGGAACGGTATGATTTTTCCACACGCTCCCAGCGTTTGTCGCGGTCCATGGAATAATAGCGTCCGGAAATGGTCGCAAATTCGCCTACTCCATATTCTTTCATTTTTTCCTGCGCTTCTTTAATGTAGCCTGCTGCTGTTTGCGGGCCAACATCGCGTCCATCCAGGAATCCATGTACATAGACATTCTTCACGCCTTCTTCAGCAGCCATACGAAGCAGCGCATATAAGTGCTGAATATGGCTATGAACTCCTCCATCTGATAGAAGCCCCATCAAATGAAGATCGGTGCCATTCTTTTTCACATGATCAATCGCAGAATGGAATGTTTCGTTCTTTTCGAACTGTCCTTCACGGATTGCCACGTTCACCCTTGTTAAGCTCTGATAAACAATCCGGCCCGCACCGATGTTCAAGTGCCCTACTTCAGAGTTTCCCATTTGCCCTTCCGGAAGACCTACAGCTTCGCCGCTGGCTGTTAGCGCAGCATTAGGATAGGTGTTCCAGTAACGTTCGAAGTTTGGCTTCTTTGCCTGGGCAACGGCATTTCCCATCCGCTCGCCACGAAGCGCGAAACCATCTAAGATGATTAATGCAACTGGAGATTTACTCATTCTTTCCTGCCTCCAATAATTGAAGGAAGCCTTTAGGCTCAAGGCTTGCGCCGCCTACAAGTGCTCCATCAATATCAGGCTGGCTCATATATTCTTTAATGTTTGCCGGCTTTACGCTGCCGCCATACTGAATGCGTACTGCATCTGCAGCAGCTTGCGAAAATTGCTTCGCCACAACTGAGCGGATATGTGCACAAACTTCATTCGCATCTTCAGACGTTGAAGATTTGCCTGTTCCGATTGCCCAGATGGGCTCATAAGCAATGACTGTTTGTTTCACTTGCTCTTCAGTTAAGCTATTAAGGGCCTTTTCAACTTGAGAGCCTACAAGATCCATTGTTTCGCCGTTTTCACGCTGTTCAAGCGATTCACCGACACAAACAATTGGTGTCAGGTTATATTTGAAAGCAGCCAATGTCTTCTTGTTTACGGCGTCATCTGTTTCATTGAACATTTCACGGCGCTCTGAATGGCCAAGAATGACGTATTTAACTCCAAGGTCCTCAAGTGCCACAGGGCTGATTTCGCCTGTAAAAGCACCGCTTTCTTCGAAGTGCATGTTTTGCGCCCCGACTTCAACATCTGAACCCTTCGCGCTTTCAACCAGACGCTCCAAGAATAGTGCAGGAGCACAGACAACTGTATCTACCTGCTCTTTCCCCGGAACTAAACCATTGATCTCTTCAAGAAAGACTTTTGCTTCCGGAAGTGTTTTATGCATTTTCCAGTTTCCTGCGATAATTGGTTTACGCATGTTGCACATCCTTTCATGCTTTTTATTATGGTCAATAGACAGGGCTAAAACAGCCCTGGTTATAAATTATTTATCGTTTAAAGCCACTACGCCAGGAAGGGCTTTGCCTTCCATGAACTCAAGTGAAGCGCCGCCGCCTGTTGAGATATGGCTCATGCGGTCAGCAAGATGGAATTTTTCGACCGCAGCTGCAGAATCGCCGCCGCCAATGACTGAATATGTATCGTTTGCTTCTGCTAAAGCCTCAGCCACTGCTCTTGTTCCCCCTGCGAATTTCTTCAATTCAAATACACCCATTGGTCCGTTCCAGATGACAAGTTTTGAATTCTGAATCACATCGCTGTAGATTTCGCTAGTCTTAGGCCCGATATCAAGTGCTTGCCAGTCAGAAGGAATTTCTTCAATTGCTACGGTTTTAATATTGGCTTCCTCAGAAAAATCATCTGCTACCACCACATCAACTGGCATGTAGAAGTTAACGCCCTTTTCTTTCGCTTTTTCCATGAACGATTTTGCTAGGTCAATTTTATCTTCTTCCAATAGTGATTTTCCTACTTCATGGCCGTTTGCTTTTACAAAAGTGTAAGCCAATCCTCCGCCAATGATCAGGTTGTCTACCTTTTCAAGAAGGTTTTCTATCACACCAATCTTATCTTTAACCTTTGCACCGCCGATAATAGCTGTAAATGGACGCTCAGGATTTGAAAGAGCTTTTCCAAGTACATCCAATTCTTTTTCCATTAGCAGGCCGGAAACTGCAGGAAGATGGTGCGCTATTCCTTCCGTTGAAGCATGTGCACGGTGTGCTGCTCCGAATGCATCATTTACATACACATCAGCAAGTTCAGCAAATGCCTTTGCAAGTTCAGGATCATTCTTTTCTTCTCCAGAATAGAAACGCACGTTTTCAAGAAGCAGGACATCACCCTCACCTAACGTGTCAACCATTGCTTTTACTGAATCGCCATATGCTTCATCAGCTTTCTTTACATCCTTGCCAAGAAGCTCGGATAAACGCTTAGCAACTGGCGTTAAACGCAATTCTTCAACAACTGAACCCTTTGGACGGCCCAAATGGCTGGCTAAAATTATTTTTGCACCCTGGTTCATCAAGTATCCAATCGTTGGAAGAGCTGCTTTGATACGAGTTTCATCTGTTACCTGTCCATCTTTCATCGGCACGTTGAAGTCAACGCGGCAGAAAACCCGTTTACCTTTTAACTCTACGTCTTTAACACTTTTTTTGTTCATAGCAAAAGGACCTCCTTATCAGAAAAGCGCAGAGCGCCCGCTTATGAGGTACGCAGACTAAAACCGCCACGTCCTGTGGCAGCGTCTGCATGAGCCGCATCCATGCGGCCCTCAAGCTTAAGACAAGCGCTGGCGAAGGCGTTTTTTGCCTTCAGAAGCGATTACTTAAGACCTCGAGCCGATGGCGCTCGGAGCTGGACATCTATCTAAGCAGAAATACATCACCTAGTAAAATGCAGCGCCTTGACCATAGCGAAATCACAAAGCAGTTTTCTAACTTATATTTTAACTTTTTGCTTTAAAACAAAAGGGAGAGGGATTGTTTCCCTGCTCCCCTTTTACCCTTATCCATTATAGACGTTCGCGATTTTAATATCCAACAAGATGAGGTATTTTTTTAGAAAAAATTAATCTTATGAATGCTTCGCAAAACGAATATTTTTTTCTGGTAAAGATTTATTAATTACCGCGATTAACGGGCAATAACCCCTGGAGTAAAACGAGGAAGAACTGCCCGTAAATGCCCGATAAGTTCAACTAACCATCAAAGGGGATGAATTAATTCCCCTTTGATGGAAGTTTCCTTTAAAGTCCTTTTTGCGCGATGTAGTCAACAAGGTCAACTACACGGTTAGAGTAACCAGACTCGTTGTCATACCAAGAAATTACTTTTACCATGCTGCCTTCCATAACCATTGTAGAAAGTGCATCGATTGTAGAAGAAGCTGGGTTTCCGTTGTAGTCGCCAGATACTAATGGCTCTTCGCTGTATGCAAGGATGCCTTTTAGTTCGCCTTCAGCTGCTGCTTTAAGAGCGCTGTTTACTTCTTCAGCTGTTACGTCTTTGTCAAGCTCAGCAACAAGGTCAACAAGTGAAACGTTTGGAGTTGGAACACGCATAGCTCCACCGTTCAATTTGCCTTTTAGTTCAGGCAATACTAGAGATACTGCTTTTGCAGCTCCAGTAGTTGTTGGGATGATGTTTTCTGCTGCTGCACGGGCACGGCGGTAGTCCTTGTGCGGCAGGTCAAGGATTTGCTGGTCATTTGTGTAGGAGTGAACAGTTGTCATCATACCGCGCTTGATTCCGAAATTGTCGTTCAATACTTTTGCGAATGGTGCCAAGCAGTTTGTAGTACAAGAAGCGTTAGAGATTACATGGTGGTTTGCAGGGTCATACTTATCATTGTTAACACCCATAACGACTGTGATATCTTCGTCGGTTGCAGGAGCTGAGATGATTACTTTCTTCGCGCCAGCTTCAAGATGTTTCGCAGCGTCAGCACGCTTTGTGAAACGGCCGGTAGATTCTACTACTACTTCTACGCCAAGATCTCCCCAGCCTAATTGAGCAGGATCGCGTTCAGCAAGAACTTTTACTTTTTGGCCGCCAACTACAAGGTAGTCGCCGTCTACTGTTACTTCTTCATTTAATGTTCCGTGTACAGAATCATATTTTAAAAGATGTGCAAGCATGTTTGCATCTGTAAGATCGTTTACTGCTACAACCTCTACGTTAGGGTTTTTAAGAGCTGCACGGAAAACAACACGCCCGATTCTTCCAAATCCGTTAATACCAACTTTAACTGCCATAATTATTTCCTCCTTAGAAAGGTAGATTTTATATTTAAAAAGGGATTACCCTTTTAACAACTGTTTTGCTGCACCTTCATCTGTCACCAGTATGGTAGAGGATGGTGCCCTCTTCATGTAAGCTGTGATGGCTTTTGCCTTTGAAGAACCGCCTGCCACTGCAATGACATGTTCAATATGGGATAAGTCATCCAGCTGAAGGCCGATGGTTTGAACCTTATGTACAACCTCGCCGCCTTCATTGAAATAATAGCCAAAGGATTCTCCTACTGCTTTGGCATGCTTGATTTTCTCTAAATCTTCTTCACTGGTTTTGCGGCGTTCCGCCATTGTTATAGCGTCCCCAATCCCGTGTAAAACCATGCTTGCAGATTTGATTTGGGTAATTACTTCTTTAATGTTGGGTTCTTTAATGATGCTTTCATACATTTCCTTGCTTACCTGGTCCGGTACATAAAGGACACGGTGCCTTGAATCTGTATGATCAGCCATTTTTGCACAAATGGTGTTAGCCTGATTTTTGACATCTTCTCCAATTCCGCCCCGTGCCGGCACAAACAGCCAATCCCGTTCAGCAAGGTCAGGAGTGAGCATCTCTGCTACGGCTGCCATTGTGGATCCGCCGGTAACTGCGATGATATTTTTTCCTTTGAGTCTTGCCTTCATGCACATCGCTGTGGCCCTGCCAAGTTCTTGCTTCACCCATGGAGATTCATCGCTATTTCCGGAAACAATGATAGCCTGGCGAATGCCAAGTTTTCGGGATAATGCCTGCTCCATTACGGCTATACCCGAAATTTCCCTCATTATTCCTTCAAGAGCTTCCAGTAAATCCTTTCCATCGGAAGAAAGACTCATTCCCGTACTTGAAATGCGGATCAGGTTCTGTTCTTTTAAAAATTCGACTTCACTTCTCAGTACTCTTTCCGTCAAGCCCAAACTAACTGCAAGGCTCCTTCTTCCAACCGGCTCCATCAGCCCTATGTAATGAAGGATCCCATAGCGCTTCTGCATAACCTCAAGCATATCAGGCAATAATCTTTTTTGAATATCAATTAGTGAGTACATCGGAAAGCTCCTTCATCATATGTGGTCATTTTTTGTCCCGCATAGACATATTATGTCCCACTTATCGTAAAAAAAATCACCCTTGCTTCACCTCAATAATAGCAAGAGTGAGTACTGAAATCAACTGATAAAACTTAGTTTTTTTCTGTAAGCGCTTCACCTAAAGTAATAGGATCAATATGCCCGAACTGGACTTCAATTCCATCAATTTCAACGACCGGAATCATAAGACCATACTTCTCAGTCAGTTCATCGCTCTCATCGATGTCTTTCTCAATTAAGTTAAAATCATATTCTTTCTTTACTTCGATTATTACATCCTTTGCTTTGTCACACAGCGGGCATCTGCTGCGTGTATAAAAAACCAGCTCTGGCTGTTTCAAGCAGCATATCTCCTTTGTCAGTCATACCTCTTCCGCTTCGATGATGATGGAATGCCCAGCTGATCCCGATATTTTGCAATCGTCCTTCTGCTGACAACCATTCCCTCTTTTTCCTTCAGCAGCTTCACAAGCTCCTGATCGGATAAAGGCTTTTGCTTATTTTCCTCTTCAATCATTTTACCAATAATCGTCTTAACCTGCTGTGAAGACGTATTTTCATCAGATGTTGTTTTAATTGTGCTAGAGAAGAACGACCTCAGCTCAAACGTCCCAAATGGCGTCTGCGCATATTTTTCCCGGACGGCCCGGCTGACAGTCGATTCATGTATTTCAAGTTCATCTGATATTTCCTTCATCGTCATCGGCTTCAGTTGTGCAGGCCCTTTTATAAAAAAGTCCTGCTGTTTTTCAACGATTTTAAGAGTCACATTAGTAAGTGTCTCTTTTCTTTGCTCAATGCTCCTCATGATCCAGTGGTAGTCCTGCTGCTTTTCCTGTAAAAAGCGGCTGACATTCCGGTCTCCAGCGGCCGAAAACTTTTTAAAATATCCTTCATTAAAACTGATCCTAGGAAGAACTTCATCAAAAACGCTGACGGAAAAAGAGCTCCCATCCCACTGAACAATAACGTCCGGTGTAATATAAGCAGATTTCTCACTATGGAAGGAAGATGCCGGCCTCGGATTCAAAGTCTGCACGAGGTCGAATACCTCCTGAACCTCTTTAAGCCCCACACCGAGCTGCTTTACAATTTCCTTCCATTTCTTCTCCGCAAAGAAGGTAAAGTATTCATCTATAATAATTTCAGCCAGTTCATTTCGTTCAGGCAATCTTTTAACCTGCAGGGACAAACATTCCTGAAGATTTCTGGCACAAACGCCAGCAGGCTCGAGCTCCTGCAGCTCTCTAAGCATCTGCTCCACTTCTTCAGATGATAGATTAATAGCTGCGGCAATCGTCTGCAGGTCACCTCGAAAGTAACCGTTTTCATCAAGACTATCAATAAGCTGTTCGATCAATTTTTTTTCATGTTTGCTTAAATCGAGATGAAGCTGCGACATCAAATATTCATTCAGCTGCATCGTCTTTCCGCAGCCAATCTGCTCAATCCAATTTATTTTATCTTTTTCTGCCTTTTTTCTCGTCGGTTTGACACGATCATGACGGGGATCCATCGTCTGGACATGACCGGACTCTACTTTTAAAAGGGGATTTTCAAGCGCCTTGCTTTCCAGGAAAGCAGAAAGCTCCTGTGTGCTGTATTGCAGAAGGGCAATTGCCTGCGTCAGCTCCTGTGTCATTGTTAATTTCATTGTCTGCTGCTGCCATAACCCAGCTTTCAAATTCATCGTACATTCCCCCTGTCCCCATTTTACAATATTCGCGGAAAATGTTGTATGGAAATATCTTGGCAATGCCATGCTTATCCAGTGCTTCTCCATCTTTCTGAATACTACACAATATGCATGGCAGAGTGAAGAATATTCATTTTTAATGGTGAAAACTGCGGATTTTATGGATTTTTTTTGAAATTCAGGCTTAAATCTCGGAAATTTATTATGGCTGGATATATTTATGTGCGGATAAAGGAAATTTATTTGCGGATAAGGTCAATTTACTTGCGGATAAAATTTTTTATGTGCGCATAGGCCGAATTTATTTGCGGATAGCGTAAAAAGTAAAAACTCCCTGCCCATATCAGACAAGGAGTTTTGGCAGCGCCCTCACTATAAAGATTCAGGGCTTATTATAGATGACAGGCAGCATCGGCAATTGTTATAAGTCTCGGAACTGTGAATCGGCCCAACACTTATTAAAGGAACAAACCAACAATAGAGCCTGTTAAGACGCTGCCCATCGTAGCAACCAATAATACTTTCAGCCCCATTTTAGCGAACATGGAAGCCTTCTCCCCATTAATGGCTTGTACAGTCCCTAAGATAATGCCGATTGAACTAAAGTTAGCAAAAGAGATTAGGAATGCTGACACAATCCCCACTGTTTTAGGACTCAAATCTGGAATCATCTCCGCAAAACCAAGCATTGCAACGAACTCATTAGCAGCAAGTTTTGTCCCCATTACTGACCCTGCTTGTACGATTTCAGAAGCAGGGATACCCATCATGAAAGCGACAGGTGCAAAGATATAACCCAGAATTTCTGTAAAAGTCATACCAATAACAGCGTCGAATCCTGCATTAATCATTGCGAGTAATGCTACATAAGTAATAAGCATAGCCCCAACAATAAGTGCAGTCCTTCCACCTAGCAAAGTCCAGTTTCCGATTGCCTCAAAAATCGATTTTTCTGGAATCATTTCTTTAATATCAATGTCTTCATCCTCTTCTTCAGGCACAGGACACACAATAGATGAAAGGATCAGTCCGCTAAAAATGTTTATAGGAAGCGCTACAAGAACAAATTCTGCAGGAATCATCTGCATGTAGGCCCCTAGGATAGAGCAGGAAACGGCAACAAGAGAGCTTGTAGTAACAACGAACAATCGATTTGCCGATAACTTAGGGATCTGAGACTTAACTGATAATATAGCAGTAGTATCTCCGAACACCATAGAGTTAACAGCAACGAATGATTCAACCTTTGGCAAGCCTGTAATTTTAGCAACAAATCCACCTATGTATTTAATTGCTAACGGCAAGATGCGAGTGTAGGTTAGAATGCCCAGTAAACTGGTTACAAAGATAATCGCCATTAAAACGTTTATAAAAAAAGCATCTGTTCCGCCGATATCACCAAAAACAAAAGCTGTTCCTTCCTTCCCAAAAGACAGAACCTTATTAACACCATTAACAACTGCTTGTAAAGCTTGTTGACCTATTGAAGTATTTAACATAAAGAATGCTATGCCTAACTGAATAATCATCATAACTCCAATACCTTTGAAGTTAACCCTCTTCTTATCGTTACTCATCATATATGCTATGCATATTAATAAGACAATTCCTGCAATCGCAGTCAAAAGACCAATCATTATAAATTCCTCCTATAGAATTAACTCCAATGAACAAATAAATGCCACGAGTAAGCATCATATTATTTGGGAGTGCCCCCAGTTAAAATCGGATTTCCTGCTGTCCTCATTTTCCCCTTTTGTTTTTCACATTAAACTTATTGTTAAATGCAAAACATGGATAATACAGGGAAAATCAGTAATTAAAATAAATTTCTAGAATTTTCTCCTGTGACTTTCTTGAAGTTGTCTGTAACCCTCCAAAATTGCATCACACTCTTCAGAAACTCTGCGGTAAGATCCTATATATTCGGAGCCCGGCTTCAGCTATTATTAAATAACATCCGAAAATAAGACAAATAAAAAAAGGATCGTATTTATTGGAAAATCAATAAATACAATCCTTTAATGACGCCCTCGGCAGGAATCGAACCCACATCTTAAGAACCGGAATCTCACGTGCTATCCGTTGCACCACGAGGGCAAATATTTTAATAGATGGCTGAGCATGCTCTCAGCCGCTACGATAACTAATTATATGATATGTTTATTCACTTTGCAAGCCTCCTTTTAGTTTAAAAATTGGAACAATGGGTATCATGGAATGAGATAGCACAGCACAGAAAAATGTGTCGAACGAATCAAACACGATTTCCATGCGATTCGTTTGACCTTAATTGACCATCAGTGTATCATGATAATACATAGGAGTTAAAAAATTTTCTTTACTTGGAAGAACATGCTTGTTCATCATGTATGTTGACCTTATCTTGAAGGAGGAATTGGAAAATGAACTTAATCCCTACAGTTATTGAACAAACAAACCGCGGGGAGCGCGCTTATGATATTTACTCCCGCCTTTTAAAAGACCGCATTATTATGCTGGGAAGTGCAATCGATGACAATGTGGCGAACTCAATTGTTGCCCAGCTGTTATTCCTAGAAGCTGAAAATCCTGAAAAAGACATCTCCATTTACATCAATAGCCCTGGCGGAAGCATTACGGCTGGTATGGCTATTTACGATACAATGCAATTCATCAAGCCAAAGGTGCAAACGATTTGTATTGGTATGGCGGCATCCATGGGTGCATTCCTTCTTGCTGCTGGTGAGAAAGGCAAGCGTTTTGCCCTCCCAAACAGTGAAGTCATGATCCATCAGCCGCTAGGGGGAGCTCAGGGACAAGCGACTGAAATCGAAATCGCTGCTAAGCGCATTCTTTTCCTTCGCGAAAAATTGAACACAATCCTTTCCGAGCGCAGTGGACAGCCGCTTGAAGTAATCGCGAGAGACACTGACCGCGATAACTTTATGACAGCTGAAAGAGCTCTTGAATACGGGCTGGTTGACCAAATCATTTCCAGAAACTCTTTGGACGAAAAGAAAGATAAATAATAAGAAAAGCGGAAGCGCCTTGCCCACACCCGACAAGCACAAGACGAGCCTTCTGAAAAGGCGTCCTTTGCCTTTTTGGAAGGATTGGCTTGTGACCTCGAGGGGGTAGGCGCTGGAGCTAGACAGTTATCAACATTCAAAATTTTAGACTTTCTTATGTTTTAAAAAAACAACTCGCATCTTCCCGATGCGAGTTGTTTTAGTTTTCCTTCTGAATATAGTTTGCAAGTGCCTCTAGAGCTTCGTTTTCGTCGTTCCCTTCAGCTTTCAGGATAATGACTGAGCCTGAGCTTACAGCAAGACTCATAAGCCCCATGATGCTTTTCGCATTTACTTTCTTGCCATCCTTCTCCAGGAAAATATCGGATGAGAACCGATTGGCCTCCTGGACGAATAATGCCGCCGGACGTGCCTGCAATCCTGTTTTTAGCCTAACTTCAACCTGCTTTTCCGCCATTGTATATCTCCTCCCTGCTGATACTTCTGTCAGTGAGTGCTTATATTTTCTCCTGCCCGAAGTTTCTCAGCAATTTCATCTATTTTTCTTAAACGATGATTAATGCCCGATTTGCTGATATTCCCGCCTGAGACCATTTCCCCAAGCTCTTTTAGAGTGACATCCTGGTAAGCCACACGCAATTCGGCTATTTCCCTCAGTTTGTCAGGCAGTACCTGGAGTCCGACTGTTTGGTCGATAAACCGGATGTTTTCCACCTGACGGAGTGCAGCTCCAATAGTTTTGTTTAAGTTCGCTGTTTCACAATTTACGAGTCGATTGACCGAGTTTCGCATATCACGGACAATCCGGATGTCTTCAAATCGGAGCAGAGCCGCGTGTGCACCAATAATATTAAGGAACTCCGTTATTTTTTCGGCTTCCTTTAAATATGTGATATAGCCTTTTTTCCGTTCAAGCGTTTTGCTGTTCAGCCCGAACGTATTCATTAGTTCACAAAGGGAGTCATTATGCTCCTTGTAAAGTGAAGAAATCTCAAGATGATAGGAGGAGGTCTCCGGATTATTAACCGATCCCCCGGCAAGGAATGCACCGCGCAGATAAGAACGCTTACAGCATTTCTTTTTTATCAGCTCTTCGGAGATATCGTGTGTAAATACGAACCCCTCGCTCAAGATTTTCAGATCGTCAAGAATCATGCTGGCCTGTTCCGATAGCCTGACAATGTAAACATTGTTCTTTTTCAGCCTCATTTTTTTCCGGACCAGGAGCTCGACCTGAACGTTGTAATTCCTTTTAATCAGTGTGTAGATCCTTCTGGCAATTGCTGCATTCTCCGTCTGAATATCCACAATCAATTTCCTGCTGGAAAAAGAAAGTGAACCATTCATCCTGATCAAAGCGGACAATTCCGCTTTCCCACAGCAGTCTTTCATTTCCAGGTTCGTCAATTCTTTTTTCGTTTCCGAAGCGAAAGACATCCCTTCACCCCCTATCCGTAAAAGCGCTAAGCCAGTTGCATATAAAAAGATATTCTAACCTGAGCAAACGTATGCACAGTTTATTTTTTACCGGCAAAAGCCCTTTCACACCTATATATTACGCGTTAAAACGCCTATTGGTTTCATGTAAAAGCAAATTATAAAGCATTTGGGCAACTTCTTTTGTATCATGGCGGATAATTCCGCCTTCATGGCTGACAATTTCACCGTGCATAATTTCAAGCCCCAGTTCAGTTAGAGCAGCTGTATCATACACAACAGGCTTTGCCATTTCCTCGCTGTACCTTTCTTGAATATAAGGAGGAATTTCCTCATTGTTTACAAGAATGGTATTGATAAAAGCACAGCTCATATGATCATACAGCGCTTTCACATGATCGCTTGCCGTATAATCAAGCGTCTCTCCTGCCTGTGTCATTAGATTGCATATATACACCTTTTTCGCTTTCGAATGACAGACCTCACTTCCCAGCTTAGGGACAAGCAGGTTAGGAAGAATACTGGTATATAAGCTGCCAGGCCCGATGATGATCATATCAGCCTGTCGGATTGCCTGCAGTGATTCAGGCAGGGCTTTTATATTTTTCGGGGTTAAAAATACCCGTTTAATTTTCTTGCCGGAATAAGGAATCTTTGATTCTCCCGAAACAATGGACCCATCTTCCATTTCAGCATGCAGGACCACACTTTGGTTGGCAGCCGGCAAAACCTTTCCCCTTACATTTAACACCTTGCTCATTTCCTGAATCGCGTGAACAAAGTTACCTGTAATCGAGGTCATTGCCGCGAGAATTAAGTTGCCAAGCGAATGCCCGGATAATTCATTGGATGTTGCAAAGCGGTGCTGGAACATCTCCTCGATGAGCGGCTCCACATCTGAAAGAGCTGCCAGCACATTACGGATGTCACCGGGCGGCGGGATATGAAGATCATTTCGCAATCTTCCTGAGCTGCCGCCATCATCGGCTACTGTCACAATGGCAGTAATATCAACAGGGTATTGCTTCAATCCCCTTAAGAGAACAGGCAGACCTGTTCCTCCACCGATGATGACGATTCTTGGCTGTCGATTCATTTGACGTTTTCCTTTCTCCTCTCGATATCACGGTGAGTGACTGCCGTATTGTAATCCTTGCTAAAATAATTAGCAATATATTCAGTCAGTGCTACCGAACGATGCTGGCCTCCCGTACAGCCAATTGCAACGACCAATTGAGCCTTCCCTTCCCGCTTATAATGCGGAAGCATAAAGCTCAGCAGCTCCGTAACCTTCTCGAGAAATTTACTTGTTTCGGTCCATTTCAGCACATAGCTGGATACCTCTTCATCTAATCCTGTCTTTGGCCTCATATGCTCAATATAATGCGGATTCGGAAGGAACCGGACATCGAATACCAGGTCGGCATCAATTGGGATGCCATGCTTAAAGCCAAAAGACATTACGTTAACTGTAAATATTGTTTTTTTATTCAATGAGAATTCCGTAAGAATTTTCTCGCGCAATTCCCTCGGTTTCATTTGCGATGTGTTATAGATAAGCTGGGCCCTGCCTTTTAATTCTTCGAGCAGCTCCCGCTCAAGCTTTATGCCTTCAAGAGGCAATCCTGATGGTGCAAGGGGATGGAATCGTCTTGTTTCTTTATATCTTCTGACGAGTGTCGAATCATCCGCATCAAGATATAAAATTTGCGGGGTTACCCAGGATGTCTCGGATAATTCATCCAGCGCTTTAAACAAATGATCAAAAAACTCACGGCCGCGCAAATCCATCACCAATGCTACCTTATTCATTTTATTCCCTGATTCCTTCATAAGCTCAAGGAATTTCGGCAGCAGTGTCGGCGGCAAATTGTCTACACAGAAGAAGCCAAGATCTTCAAAGCTTTGGATGGCTACTGTCTTCCCTGCCCCTGACATTCCCGTAATAATCACCATTTGAGTATCATTAACTGCACCCGTACTCATTTATATTTTCCCCCTGTTTCTGTCAATTTCAGCTTGGATCCAGCCTGTAACTAAGCAGTTCAAAGTCTGGCGTATACGTAAACGTTCCATAAATCATCCCTTGGCCATGAATCATATACTCCAAAATATGTGAATCTCCGGCAGCCATCGGCAGATCCTTGATCTCTGAAAATGGATGCCAGCGAAGCTTGCCTTCCTCTGATTCATCCAGGTTCAATCCATCGGAGGCTGTAGCCAGAAAAGTAAACATCATCCACTCCTGAACGACCTTGTCGCCATCTTTCATGATGAACGTAAAGATGCCTTTAATATTCGGATTGCGCAGATAGATGCCTGTTTCTTCTCTGAACTCACGTATGCACGAGTCCCTCACTGATTCACCCGGCTCCATTTTTCCGCCCGGAGCCACCCACCAGCCTCTCCTTGGCTTTTGTAAAAGCAATACTTTATCGTCTTTAAGTAACACACAGTTCGTGACTCGCTGCAACACATTTCACCTCTAATTTCCGAATCATACCGCTGCCGTCTTTCCATGAAATCGCTCAATGCAAAAGCCGGCTAACGCTCTTTTCTTATTCCTTTCATTATACTATTTTTGTCATAGAGCCACAATGAATTCAGATTTCTAAAAAACATTCTTCAAAAAACAGTAACAAAAAAAGAAGCACAGGCCATGTGCCTGTGCTTTACAAAGGATTATATCTTTAAAAGGGGGTCAATTTCTATTCCTATATTACCCGAAATTTATTTCATCAAGATTACAGGAGAATTAAAACCACATGACTTTTTGTAAATCTTTGCAACTGGTGGCTATTTTTTCTAAAAATAAAAGGCAGACAGCCCATAGGACCATATGCCTGCACCGATTATTTTTTCACTTTTAAGCTTTCTGCTAATTCTTCCACATAGTGCTGAGCGCTTTGAGCAGCGATGCTTCCATCACCTGTGGCTGTAACGATTTGGCGAAGGGATTTTTCGCGGATATCTCCTGCTGCAAAAATGCCTTCTACTTTAGTTTCCATTCGGTCGTTTGTTTCGATATAGCCATTGCTGTTCGTAATGCCGAGGCTTTCAAATGGCTTGGAAAGAGGAACCATGCCGATATAGACGAATACACCATCTGCTTTGAATTCTCTTTCTTCACTGGTTTCAGCAGACACAAGTGTTACACTGCCTACTTTTCCGTCCTTATCATTGACTTCCTTCACTGTAGTGTTCCAGATGAAGTCGATCTTTTCATTGTCAAATGCACGCTGCTGCAGGATTGCCTGCGCCCGAAGCTGGTCCCGTCTATGAACGATTGTCACTTTAGATGCGAAACGAGTCAAATATACGCCCTCTTCAACAGCAGAGTCACCGCCGCCGACAACAACAAGCTCTTTGCCTTTAAAGAATGCTCCATCACAGACCGCACAATAGGATACACCGCGTCCGCCAAGCTCTTTTTCACCAGGAATGCCAAGCTTTTTGTACTCGGCACCAGTAGAAATAATCACAGAGCGTGCTTTATATTGCTTCGATCCGGCAACTACAGTTTTATATTCTTCGCCGTCAATGATTTCTTTAATATCTCCGTACGCATATTCAGCGCCAAATTTCTTAGCATGATCAAACATTTTGGTGGATAAATCCGGACCTAAAATATGATCAAAACCAGGATAGTTTTCAACTTCTTCTGTATTGGCCATTTGTCCCCCCGGAACACCGCGCTCAATCATTAAAGTAGACAAATTTGCACGAGATGTATATACAGCAGCTGTCATCCCGGCTGGACCAGCGCCTGCGATAATGACATCATAAATTTTTTCTTCAGTCACAGCGATTCACTCCTTCAGTAATCAGATCTCCAGTATTTTAATAAAGCACCCTATAAATACGCCTATTATAGTATGACCTTCTTACTGTTATCCTATAAAATTGGCGCGTGTTTCGTCCAAACATCTGCTCACTGAAGGCGGTCGTTCACCGATTTTACATATTTGCCCATAGTCGAAGCCGAAATACCGTATCTCCCTGCAATTTTTGACTGGGAAACCTTTTCGTTTCGCAGCTTATGCCAGACATATTCGATTGCTGCAGCCCAGGCTTTTTTGTTTTTAATATTCTGCCGGCTATTAGTCATTTCAGCAAAAATGGTAAACCACATTAAATATAGCCCGGCTTCCACTGTGCCGATCGGGTGGTAGTTTTCATAAAACAGTTCAGCTGTCTCATGTGCAGCCTGAACCTGAGCAGGCGCTTCCTGTTCTGTTTTTACATAAGAAAGATAATCTCTTTCCAGGCTTGAAAACTTTTTGTTCCGGACAATAGCTTCAGATGCCAAAATTTCATCTCTTCTGCTGGATACTGACGTTAGGAATAGGCCGAATAACCGCTCTTCGATATAGTCGCTTTCCAGCTTTTTTAATATAGAAGAATAATGGTCTTCAAAGCCGCTGCTGGTTACTTTTTCATCATTCCAGGGCTCAAAGCCTTCTTTGTCCGGATTAATCTCAATTGCTTTCTTCCATGCCGACTTCGCTAGCTCTTCACGGCCCGTAAAATAGGCAGAATAGGATAGCCAGTAATAAAATGGTCCGTCCCCTTCAAAGCCTATCTTTTGAAGCTTGCGCAGCCATGCAAAGGCAGCCTCATACTCACCGGTTAAAGCAAAAGTGGCACCAAGCTTGAACTGATGTTCAATCGAAAGCGGCTTGATTTTTTTCAGTGCTTCTTTTAATAAACGTACTTGCCTGAAATCCCGTTCGTAAAAAGCAAATACAAGCTTGTTGCACAGAGCATGGAGATTCCCCGGATTTTCTTCCAGTACCTTCTCTAGAATATCTGACGCCTTTTGCACTTCTCCAAGGTAAAAATACGCCAGTGCCAAATTGTTATATGCGGACCAATACTCCGGATACTCATCAATAACAGAGTTCAGGATCTCAACCGCTTTTGGAAAATGGCCGGACTCCAGCAATTCCCTTGCCTGTTCCTGCTTTGTGATTAGATCATCCTGTTCATACAGCTCATCATCCATATCCTCCGCCTCAAGAGTCAGAAGCTCCAGCAGATCCTCTGTATCTTCCGTAAATTCTCCGTCCCGATCTAAATCCAGATACGTATTTGCATGCTGGTACGCGTCTTTGAATAGTCCGAGATGAGCATAGTTGTTGGCAAGAAAATAATGACATTCCACCATATCCTCATCAAGCTCTTCCAATATCAAATGAAGCAGCTGATTCGACTCCTGATACTCACCCATTTCTGAATGAACAATCGCAAGCTGGCAGACAATCATCGGTTCACCCGGCTCAAGCTGCATCGCCCGCATTAAATATTTTTTTGCTTTATGGAAATCCCTGCGGTGGTACGCCTTAATCCCTTTGGAAAAATAGTACTCACCGTTCGGGATAAATGACAGTAACTTTCCCTTTTGGTGTCTAGCTTTAGAGTCTTTACTCATGAAATCCTCCATAAATGTTAGTAACTAAAGTAGTATATCACACGAACAAGCCTGCGGAGAAGGGAAGAATTGACAATACTATTTCCAATCGGAATTTTTTATTGGAAATCTTAATGCAGTTATGTTTTAAAGGTTTATTGCGGTAGTTTGGCAGTGCTGGTGTTAAGGTCGGTTATATTCTGGTAGTTTGGAGGCGGGTGGTAGCGGCAGCCTTTGTTGGTGCCGGTGTGGGAGAGGCTGAGGGAATCTAATAATCTTCTGGATATGTGAGGAGATTTTATCTGAAGGAAATCCCGAAGTTCCTTATTCGTAATTGCCTCATCATTATTTAATAGAAATTGGTCGGTAATCGCTTTTATATGAGCGTCATTGCTTTTTATGCTGCAGCCTTTGCATACCCAGGCACCATCTCTTCTTTTCATAGAAACCGAGATGCATACTGGACAGAAAACACCTTTTATAACTTCATCTTTTGATATTTTATAGAAATTTAAGATATCAAACTTTCCTGGTGCATGCTCTTTTAAAATTGCTTTAGAAATCTTTTTAAGCTCCTTATCTGTGAGTGGGGTTTGTTTAATTGCCATGTCTAACTTTTCAATTTTCCTTAATAAATATTGGACATGTGTGACTTTTTGAAGGATTAGTTTCCTGCAGCTGTTTGGAGGATAGTAGAAGGCTTGCTAATAACAACAAAGAACTCGACCTGAAGAATAATGCTTCGTTTAGTTAACCATTTTTTTAATTCCATTGCTTGTTGGCTGGCTTGCTCGATTGGATTAGAATAGCCTTTTTGTTCACTATTGTGTGTTGTCTGGATCATTTGATTAAACTGTGGTTCAAAGAATAATTTTCCGGAAAGATTTTTTACTTCTAATATGAGGGCGAATTTCGATGAAAGTATCAGCGTATCAATTTGAAAGAAGTATTGTCCGTTTGTTAGGCGTATTCCATGAAAAATCATATATTCATTATCAGGGAGTTTGCTTAAATGGGGAGTCTAAAGCCGCTTCTCCTCGGTAACCTGCCCATCTTTTTGCCTGATCCTCCTCTATTTCGGCCCTATCAGGATTATTTTTAGGCAATCTTCGTAAAAGCACGTCATTTTTTTGCATTCTTACTGGAATTGTCCGATGTTTCATGATCAAAAGCATCACTCCTATAATTGCTAAGGATGTTTTCGCCTGAAGAGGCCTAATTTCCTGCTTATTAGTAGTTATTATTTTTCATATCTAGCATGTTTTGTATTATATCTAGCACATTTTAAAATTTATTTAGCATGATCCATATTTTATCATTTGACACAATTCATGTAAAAAACCGCCCTCCCTATTCGGAGGCCGGCTCACTTTTCTTATCATGCCGTTTATTCAGGACTTTCAGGACTTCATTGAATGGCAGTTCCTGCTCGCGCAGCAGTACCATCAGGTGATAAATCAGGTCGGCCGCTTCCCATTTCAGTTCGTCTTTATCGCGATTTTTAGCCGCAATAATGACTTCTGCAGATTCTTCACCGACCTTCTTCAGGATTTTATCAACGCCTTTTTCAAAAAGATAGGTTGTGTATGCTCCTTCAGGGCGTGTCTTTTCACGTTCTTCAATGACTTTTTCAAGTGTATAAAGTATTTCATAGTCAGAAAAGCCGCCGGACTCTTCTCCATATACTCTTTCCTCAAAACAGCTAACTGTCCCCTTATGGCAGGCAGGTCCAGCTGGGTCAACCAGAACCACAATAGCATCCTGGTCACAGTCAAGCTTCATTTCAACAATTTTCTGCGTGTTTCCGCTTGTTGCCCCTTTATGCCAGAGGTCATTGCGGGAACGGCTAAAAAACCAGGTCTCGCCTGTTTCCGCTGATTTTAAAAGGGATTCCCGATTCATATAGGCTAGTGTTAAAACTTCTTTTGTATTCGCATCTTGCACAACTGCAGGGATTAGTCCCTTCTCATCAAACTTCACGCTCTCGATATTCATCGGACAACCACCCCTTTTTCCCTAATATAAGACTTTACTTCTGCAACAGATGTTTCTTTATAATGAAAAATCGACGCTGCCAGCGCAGCATCCGCTTTTCCATCGATGAATGCATCAGCAAAGTGATCGGCATTTCCGGCCCCGCCAGAAGCAATTACCGGAATGGAAACCGACTCACTGACTGCTTTTGTAAGCTTGATATCGAAGCCTTTTTTCTCTCCGTCTGAGTCCATGCTTGTCAGTAAGATTTCCCCAGCCCCGCGCTCCGCCGCTTCACGTGCCCAGGCAATGACTTCAAGATCAGTCGGAGTCCGCCCGCCATGTGTGTATACACGCCAGGAACCGAGCTCTTCATCATATTTCGCATCAATTGCCACAACAATGCACTGTGATCCGAAGAAATTCGCCCCTTCTGTAATTAAATCAGGATTATTTACAGCTGCTGTATTAAGAGAAACCTTATCAGCACCGGCACGCAAGATTCGCTTCATATCTTCCAGTGCGTTTATCCCGCCGCCGACCGTGAATGGAATGGCCAGTTCAGATGCAACAGCCTTCACAACCTCAACCATCGTTTTCCGCCCTTCATGGGATGCTGAAATATCAAGGAATACAAGCTCATCAGCTCCCTGCCCATCATAAAAGCGGGCCAGCTCAACCGGATCACCGGCATCACGCAGCTGCACAAACTGAACGCCTTTTACCACACGGCCGTCTTTTACATCCAGGCATGGAACGATGCGTTTCGTCAGCATGATTCCTTCACCTCTTTCAGAGCGTCAGCTACGGTAAACCGGCCTTCATAAATGGCCTTTCCGACGATAGCCCCAGCAACTCCTTCAGAAGTATGCTTCCGCAGCTCAGCCAAATCAGCCAGCCCGCTGACACCGCCAGATGCAATAACACTTTTGCCGGTTTCCTTCGCAAGCAGGCGAACCGCTTCAACATTTGGCCCCGACAGCATTCCGTCTGTTGCGATATCTGTAAATATAAACGTTTCCGCACCCGCATCCGCAAATCTTTTGCCTAAATCAACTGCCTTCACTTCAGATGTTTCCAGCCAGCCATGTGTTGCCACATAGCCATTTTTCGCATCAAGCCCGACCGCTATTGCTTTGCCATATTTCCGGATCATATCAATCGCAAATTCCTGGTTGGAAACAGCAATGCTTCCAATAATGACACGGGTCACACCATTATCAAGATAATGCAGGATATCCGCTTCCGTACGGATTCCCCCGCCGATCTGGACGGAGACGCCAAGTTCGCGGGCAGCCTGGATTACATACTGATCATTAACCCGCTTCCCATCTTTTGCCCCGTCAAGATCAACCATATGAATCCAGTCTGCCCCTTCATCAGCAAACTTTTTGGCCATATCAAACGGAGAGTCGCCATACACCGTTTCCTTATCGTAATCCCCCTGCAGCAGCCGTACGCACTTGCCGCCTCTCATATCGATTGCTGGATAGATCGTAAAACTCATTTCACAGACATCCTTTCTTCAACCAGCTCTGTAAAATTGCGTAAAAGAGCCATGCCAAGCGAACTGCTTTTTTCAGGGTGGAACTGCATGCCGAACACATTTCCCCTTCCGACAACTGCCGGCACTTCCACATCATACAAGCTTCTGCTTATGACTGCTTCCTGATCATCTGTATCCACAAAATAAGAGTGGACGAAATAGACATAATCTTCATCAAGCCCTTTTAAAATCGGCGAACTGTGCAAGAATACAAGACGATTCCAGCCCATATGCGGAACCTTATACATCTCGCCTTCTGCTGTTTCACCGGGAAAACGCCTCACATGGCCAGGCAGAAGCTGCAGGCCTTCCGTCATACCATTCTCTTCGCTATCTTCAAATAATAGCTGCATGCCAAGGCAAATGCCAAGAAGCGGCTTGCCTGTGTCAGCAAACTCTTTTATCAGATCTGCCAGGCCTGTAGAATTTAAGATGGTCATGGCGTCTTTGAAAGAGCCGACACCCGGTAGAATCAATGCGTCTGCTTTCAGAAGCTCGTCTTTTTTTTCAGAAAGGAAATAAGGAACCTCCAACCGTTCAAGCGCTTTACTGACGCTGAACAAATTCCCCATTCCGTAATCGATGATGCCGATCATTTACAACATCCCTTTCGTTGATGGAACTCCCTTAATCCGCGGATCAATCGTCGTTGCTTCATCCAACGCACGAGCGAGGGCTTTGAAAATAGCTTCAATAATATGGTGAGTGTTCTGGCCATAATGGACGATGACATGCAGGTTCAATCTCGCTTCGAGAGCAAGTTTCCATAAGAACTCATGAACAAGCTCAGTATCAAATGTCCCCACCTTTTGGCTTGGGAACTCCGCACGCATTTCCAAATGCGGACGGTTGCTGAGGTCAACCACGACTTGAGCCAATGCTTCGTCCATCGGAACAAAAGCGTTGCCATAGCGCTTAATGCCTTTCTTATCTCCTAAAGCGTCCTTCAGCACCTGACCTAAGCAGATTCCGATATCCTCTGTTGTGTGGTGATCATCCACATCTGTATCGCCATTTGCAACAATGTTCAAGTCAAATTGGCCGTGCTTGGCAAACAGGTCAAGCATATGCGTCATAAAAGGCACGCCTGTTTCCAGATCGCTTTTGCCTTCGCCGTCTATATTCAAGGAAAGAGTGATATTCGTTTCATTGGTTTTACGTGAAATTTCTGCAGTTCTGGCCATGATTATTCCTCCAGCTTATTTTCTTAGTCTTGCCTCAATGGATCTTGCATGGGCTTCTAGGCCTTCAAGTCGCGCAAAGGCCGCAATTTTTTCGCCGTTATCCTTTAAGGCTTTTTCACTGTATAAAAGAATGCTTGATTTCTTTTGAAAATCCTCCACATTAAGCGGGCTTGAGAAACGGGCCGTTCCATTTGTCGGCAGGACGTGGTTTGGACCTGCAAAATAGTCGCCGACCGGTTCAGGGCTAAATCTTCCGAGGAAGATAGCTCCTGCGTGACGAATCTGCCCGAGAAGCTCCATCGGACTCTCTGTTAAAATCTCAAGATGTTCTGGAGCCAGGCTATTCACCGTTTCAATAGCTTCATTCATATTTTCCGCCACATAGATTGCACCATAGTTTTCGATTGATTGAGAAGCAATTTGCTGTCTTGGCAGCTCAGCCAGCTGGCGGTCAACTTCTGCTGAGACTTGTTCTGCAAGAGCGGATGATGGTGTCACAAGGACTGCACTTGCCATCGGGTCGTGTTCTGCCTGTGATAAAAGATCTGCCGCCACTTCATCTGCTTGTGCCGTGTCATCTGCCAAAATGGCAATCTCACTGGGGCCTGCTATCATATCAATATCGACATCCCCAAAAACTTCACGCTTTGCAAGTGCCACAAAGATATTTCCTGGACCCGTAATTTTATCAACAGGAGCTATCGTTTCCGTTCCATAGGCAAGAGCAGCAATTGCCTGGGCACCGCCCGCTTTATAGATTTCTTCTGCACCTGCGATTTGGGCCGCAGCGAGGACCGCCGGCGGCAGCTTGCCAGTCTTTTTATCAGGAGGAGATGTGATGACAATCCGTTTAACGCCAGCAACTTTTGCCGGGATCACATTCATAAGTACAGATGATGGATAGGCTGCCGTACCGCCCGGGACATACAAGCCGACCGAATCAAGCGGTGTGATCTTTTGGCCCAGCATAGTGCCGTCTTCTTCCGTTGTCATCCAGGAAGGACGCAGCTGCTTTTCATGAAAAAACCGGATGTTCTCGGCAGCTTCTTTAATGATCTCAAGGATTTTTCCATCCACCTGCCTGAAAGCCTCTTCTATTTCACCCTGCGATACCTTAAATTCATCAAGAGAAATGCCATCGAATTTTTCAGTGTATTCTTTTAAAGCCTTATCTCCATTTTGACGGACTGTTTCAATAATACCTTTTACAATGGCCCGCTGTTCTTCGGTTCCATTATCCACCGAGCGCTTAATTGAAATCTGGTCACTTACTTTTAAAATTTTCATAGGGGCTCTACATCCTTTAAGAACGAATTTCTTCTCCGGCTATTACTTCCGTGAGACGTCCAACCATCTCACTGATGCGTTCATCCTTCATGCGGTAGCTGACAGGATTGACAATCAATCTTGAAGTGATGCCGACAATCGTTTCATATTCAACGAGCCCGTTCTCTTTTAGCGTTCGGCCGGTTGAAACGATATCCACGATCCGGTCTGCAAGCCCGATCATCGGCGCAAGCTCTATGGAGCCGTTCAGTTTAATAATTTCGACCTGCTCTCCCTGTTCACGGAAATACGCTGCAGCAATCTGCGGATATTTTGTAGCAATTTTTGGGGCAACATCATTAATTTTGGTGTTTGGCAGTCCAGCAACCGCGAGATAGCAGGCGCTGATTTTTAAATCAAGAAGTTCATATACATCACGCTCTTCTTCGAGCATTACGTCCTTCCCTGCAATCCCAAGGTCTGCTACACCATGCTCTACATAGGTTGGCACATCCATAGGCTTTGCAAGGATAAAGCGGAAATTCTCTTCCAGTACATCTATAATCAATTTACGTGAATCATCAAATTCTGGCGGCAATTGAAAGCCTGCCTGGCGGAGCAATTCAGCCGCTTCTTCAAAAATGCGGCCCTTTGGCATCGCAATCGTTAAAACATCACTCATTTTATGCTCTCCTTTCCAGCTTTTCCGACTAAAAAGGTAATATCTTCATATTGGCTGGTGCATGCATCAATATCCTTTACACCGCTAATATCCTGCAGGACCACTCCCTTTCCGGAGGAGCGTTTTTCCCTCGCGAAATCGAATGCCTCTTTGCGGCGTTCCGGACTGTATAAAACGCAGCACACATGTTCTGCCGCAATGTTGTCTTCAAGCGCCTCAAGCAGGCGGTCCATTCTGATGGCGAAGCCAGTTGCTCCTGTATCTTTTCCGAACTTTTGGAGCAGCAGATCATAGCGGCCGCCATTTCCAATCGGGAAACCAACATTTCCTGCATATACTTCAAAAAGGATGCCAGTATAGTAGCTCATATGGCTGACAAGTGTTAAATCAAATTTAACTGTGTCTTCCTGGCCATAGTCCTGCATAATGCCCCAAAGCTGCTCGAGCTCAGCTAATGCTTTTTTGCCTGTACCGTTTTCCAGAAGGCCATATGCAATCTCAATGACTTCTTCTCCGCCTCTTAATTTAAGGAAATCGAGAAGCCTTTGTTTATCAATGGATGAAAGTGCCAGGCTCTTTACATGTTCCCTATACCCAACATAATTTTTCTCATATAAAAATCTCGTTAAGTTCTCCGCTCTTTCTTCAGTTCCCAGGATCTGCTGGAAGAAGTCACGGACAAAGCCGATGTGGCCGACAGAAAGCTGAAAGTTCTGAAGCCCTGCTTCTTTTAAAGCAGCTATCATCATCGCCATTCCTTCGCCATCTGCACTGATCGTATGGTCGCCAATGCATTCAACACCAATCTGCTCAAACTCAGCTGGCCTGCCGCCCTCCCGCTGCTGGGCGCGGTAAACATTTGCGGAATATGCAAGTCTGATTGGCAGCTCGTCTTTTAAGAGGCGGGATGCTGCCACCCTTGCAATCGGCGCTGTCATATCCGGCCGCAGCACAAGTGTGTGGCCCTGCTGATCAAGGAGCTTGAACAGCTGCTGATCAAGAATCGCTGACGCGGCTCCAACTGTTTCGTAATATTCGAGTGCAGGTGTTTCGATAAACTGATAGCCCCAGCGTTTCATTTCCCCTTGGATCGATGACCGGACTGCAGCCTTTCTTTCGTATAAATCTGGTAATGTATCTCTCATGCCTAACGGCTTTTCGAACATAAATAATCGGCTCAAAAGTATTCACCTCTATGACTTATAAATTCCGAATCCTTTAGTTCGCTAATATGGTAGCAAATTGAAGTTATATGTAGTTTAACGTGCAAACTCCATGCCGTCAACCAAAAGGGGCAGAAAAATAAAAAAGACTCCCTTATTTAAAAAAGGAGCTTTCTTATAGTTTGTACTCTTTTGGAAAGGTTATTTGAAGTGAAAAACTTTTATCATAAATTATCTAACATCTTTTTAAATTTATCTGGCATCACTCACAATTACGGCCCAGCCAAATAAAAAATCCGCCAGCCTAAGCCAGCGGAACATCGTCTTTATCCACACCATATATCGGATCGTCCGCCCACCTCGCGGAAAGCTCTTCCTTTGTATAGATGACACGCATCGGGTTGCCGCCAACGAAAGCACCAGCTGGAACATCTTTATGAACGAGCGTTCCAGCTGAAACAATGGCACCATCTCCGATTGTGACACCGGGAAGAATGGTTGAATTGGCTCCAATCATGACTTCGCTGCCAATTTCAACCCTGCCGAGGCGATATTCCTTAATCAGATATTCATGGGCGAGGATCGTAGTGTTGTATCCGATGACCGTGTTGCGGCCGACACTTATTTTTTCCGGGAACATGACATCCAGCATAACCATGAGTGCGAATGATGTCTGATCCCCAACTTTCATTCGCAGGAAATTACGATAGAGCCAATTTTTCATGCCCAGAAATGGCGTGTAGCGCGCAAGCTGAATCACAATAAAGTTTTTGACCACTTTCAAGAACGGAACCGTTTTATACACATGCCAGAGAGAATTGCCTCCCTCTACCGGAAAACGCTCCGTTTTTCTCATTGCTTTTCCGCCTCAAGGATATCGAGCAGGTCAGCCATATTATCCAGCATATAATCCGGTTCAAAGCGCGTGAGGAAATCACGGCCTTTCACTGTCCAGGCAACACCAGCGGTTTTCGTGCCGGCATTTTTTCCGCCATCGATGTCGTGCGAATTATCACCGACCATAATTGCTTCTTCCGGCTTCGCATCCAGCAGGCTCAATGCCTTCAAGATTGGCTCCGCATCGGGCTTTGGCTTATCCACATGATCGAGCGTGACAACCACGTCGAAAAACTGGTCAAGATTTGTCAGCCTTAAGCCCTTTTCAACTACATTGGAAACTTTCGTCGTTACAATGCCCAATTTATATCCCGATTCTTTTAGAGTGCGAACTGTTTCAAACACGCCAGCAAATTCCTTTACAAGCACGTCGTGGTTTTTAATATTGTACTCCCGGTAAACCGAGATCATTTCCTCAACTTTTTCCGGGTTGACAGACTCAAATGTTTCATGAAGGGTTGGCCCCATAAACGGAAGAACATCTTCCCGCTGATAGCGGTCAGGATAATATTTTCCCAGTGTATGCAAAAAAGAGGAAATAATTAATTCGTTTGTGTCGATCAATGTTCCATCTAAGTCAAATAATATTGTGTTAATGCTCATATGTTGCTTCCTTTCTTTTTGCCAGATCAGCACGGTTCCAGATCGCTGCTACTACCAATGTCAGGATAATTGCCACACCCAGACGGATCAGCAGAAGCGGCAATACCGGAATGCCAAGCGGCACAAAAATCAAAGTATCTTCAACGACTGCGTGGCAGGCAACGAGGAAAATAAATGCGATCGTTACATCTTTTTTGCTGACGCCATCTTCCTCTACAGCCTGGATCATGACGCCCGCCCCATAGGCAAGGCCAATCAGTAATCCGGCTGCAAGTGTTGTAGACGTATTTTCTTTCATTCCAAGCGCCCTGGTCACAGGGGCCATCCATTTTGAAAAAACAGCAAGCCATTGCTTATCTTTTAAGATTTGAATAATAATCATCAGCGGAATGACAATGATGGCAAGCTGGAGAATGCCGAGCAAAGCAGTCTGCAGTGCATCCAGCAGGATTGGCACTGCACCGGATACCTGCTCTTCTTTTGCCGGAATAAATCCGTACTTAGCAGTTTCGGATCCTCCCTGCCAAACAAGGTTGATGACAATCGCGCTTATAAGCGCCAATCCGATGCGTACTGCAAGAACGACCCAAAGCTTAACGCCAACCTTCAATGCCACTCCTGTTTCAATCAGCATATTATGTGAAAAAGACAGCATGACGGCAATAATAAATACTTCCTTTACCGAGAGATCGAGCGTTAAAATGGCTCCAATCCCGGCATACAAATTCAAGAAGTTCCCCAACACAAGCGGTATGGCTGCATCTCCTGACAGCCCAATCAGATTCATAAGCGGCGTGATCAGCTTGATAACCCATGGAAGCACTGGCGTATGCTGCAGCAGTGCCACGATCAGCGTGACTGGGAATATGACTTTCCCGAGTGTCCATGTTGTCTTTAAGCCGGCCATCAGCCCCCGTTTGCATGATTCAACCAGCATCTATACTCTCCCCTGTTTGTTATTTCCCCTCAGCTTTATCCAAATAACGAGCTTTGGCAAGCCCCTCTGCTCTTCTGTAAAAAATCAGGACTAGCGCTCCAATAATAAGAACGATCGATATCGTCTGAGCAACCCTTAAAGTCTCAGTAAGCATCAGGCTGTCAGTCCGCAGGCCTTCTACGAAGAAACGGCCGATCGAATACCAGATTACATACGTGAGGAAGAGCTCCCCGCGCCTTAAGTTTGCTCTTCTTAATAATATAAGGATGATAAATCCAATTATATTCCAAACCGATTCGTATAAAAACGTCGGATGATAATAAGCGCCGTTAATATACATCTGATTTACGATAAACTCAGGCAGATGCATATTTTCCAGGAATGCGCGGCTGACTTCCCTGCCGTGTGCCTCCTGGTTCATAAAGTTGCCCCAGCGGCCGATTGCCTGCCCCAAAATGATGCTTGGCGCTGCAATATCGGCAAGCTTCCAGAATGAAATCTTCCTTTTTTTCGCAAAAACATAAGCTGTGATAACAGAACCGATCAAGGCTCCATGAATGGCAATTCCGCCATTCCATATTTTGATGATTTCACCTGGATTCTGCGAGTAGAAATCCCATTGAAAAATAACGTAATAAATCCTTGCAGAAATTATCGCAATGGGAATAGCCCACAGCATTAAATCGGCAAAGATATCTTTAGGAAGTCCCCTTCTTTCCCCTTCCCTCATCGCGATAATAAGAGCCAGCGCAATGCCGACACCGATAATCAGGCCATACCAGTACACCTGAATAGGTCCAAGGGATATGGCTATCGGATCTAATGGCTGAATATTGTTTTCCATGATCACTTCTCCTTCTCTAGAAAAGCTCAAGGCGCCCGCTTAAAAAGAACGCAGACTAAAACCGCCACGTCCTGTGGCAACGTCTGCATGACCCGCGTCCTGCGGGCCTCAAGCATAAGACAAGCCGGCATGAAGGTTGTTCTTTAACCTTTGTGACGGATTGGCTTATAACCTCGAGCCGATGGCGCCTGGAGCTAGACAGTTATCTAAATTCAAAGATATAAATTCTATTATTGCAAGAAAAGCTCATGCACCTTTGGATTGGTTTCTGAAACAGGCGATGGAGCCAGACAGTTATCTAATTTTTACTGCATAAAATGCCGGTATTACGAAGCTACACTGCATTCAATCAAACGTTTGATTGAATATGAATGACCCGTTTTTCACAGTCTTATCGATCATCATGGTCTCCATCCTCAATCACATCTGACAAGCGGTTCGTGAACTGTTCCGCTGCATTCATCCCCATTCTCTTCAAGCGGAAATTCATCGCAGCCACCTCAATGATAACAGCCAGGTTTCGTCCGGGCCTTACCGGAATGGTCAGCTTTGTAACTTCTGTATCGATGATTTTCATCCTTTCTTCATCAAGGCCAAGACGGTCGTACTGCTTTTTCGGGTCCCACAGCTCCAAATTCATGACCACAGAGATTTTTTTATAGCTGCGGACAGCTCCAGCACCAAACAGGGTCATGACATTGATGATGCCGAGGCCGCGGATTTCAAGCAGATGTTCGATCAATTCCGGTGAGTTTCCTACCAGATTATCTTCATCTTCCTGCCTGATTTCCACGCAGTCATCCGCAACAAGGCGATGCCCCCTTTTTACAAGCTCAAGGGCAGTTTCACTCTTACCCACTCCGCTTTTTCCTGTTATCAGTACCCCTACCCCATAAATATCAACAAGTACGCCATGTACAGCCGTGGTTGGAGCAAGCTTGCTTTCTAAAAAGTTTGTCAGCAAACTGGAAAAACGGGTCGTTTTTTGCTTGGAGCGAAGCACTGGAACCGATTCTCTCTCAGCCGCTTCGATCATTTCTTCAGGTATATCAAGCCCCCTCGTAACAATTATGCCAGGCGTAATATCTGTACATAACCGCTCCAGCCGGATCTGCCGCTCAGAATTATTTAACTTCTCAGCGAAAGACAGCTCGGTTTTTCCGATCAACTGAATGCGTTCAGCAGGGTAGTAATCAAAATAACCTGCCATCTCCAGGCCCGGCCGAGAAATATCACTCGTTGTAATTGGCCGATTAATGCCTTCCTCTCCGGCAATCAATTCGAGTCCAAATTTTTCTATAATATCTTTCGTGCGCACTTTTACCAAATTAGGTTCCTCCTTTAAAGCTGGCACTTCTGGATGATCTCTTTATATGTAACTTTGAATTTCTAAAAAATTCACTCGGAAGTATCACTCTATTTTAGCACTTTTTAACGCAGAACCAAATTTCTAAAAACGATTTTTAAAAAATTAACACTAGGAAAGGGACAATTTTTCGGATTTTTCTGCGTATAAATATGATGACATTCCTTTGTAAAAATTTTCTGATGGTATAGACAACTATACTAAACCTTGGTAATATAGGTATGTAAGCGGATTCATTTTCATTTTTTAGTTTTTATTACATTTTTTCATTTTTAAAAAGAGGGGGAAAACTCATGCGTAAAGAAGAACGCTTGGCGAAAGAGATTACGGAGCAATTGGGCGGCACCGGCAATATTGCGGAACTTGCCTCCTGCATGACCCGCCTTCGCGTGAAACCGGTCGATGAAAGCAAAGTCAACCTGAATGGCATCAGGGATATTGACGGCGTGATGGGAGTTGTGGAAGCTGAAACACTTCAAATCATTCTCGGCCCTGGGATTGTCACCAAGGTAGCTGACGAAGTTTCTAAAATGACTGGCAAAAATGTTTCGTCCGTTGATGATGACGAAGAGATTGACACTTCATTGGAAGGACTGGCAGCCCGGACGAAAGCTGGACTCAATGAGAAAAACGCTACTCCTTTCAAGTTATTTTTAAGAAAAATAGCGAGCATTTTTATCCCGCTGATACCGGCAATCGTTGCTTCAGGTTTGATTGCAGGGATTAATAATGTAATCATCAAATCAGGCGGAGATCCTGAATCTACTATAGTTCAAATGCTTGATTTGATTGGCTGGGGCTTATTCGGTTACCTGGGTGTGTTTGTTGGTATTAATACAGCGAAGGAGTTTGGCGGATCTCCTGCTCTAGGCGGTGCGGCCGGGATTCTATTAATCAATCCGGGCCTTGCAAATATAACTCTCTTCGGTGAAGCATTGGTGCCAGGTCGGGGAGGACTAATTGGAGTCATGCTCGCTGCTGCGCTTGTGGCCTTTTTGGAAAAGAGAATCCGAAAAGTCGTTCCTCCAGCTATTGATATAATCGTAACACCGACACTGGCATTATTAATCACAGGCTTTGCGACATTCTTTGTACTTCAGCCTGTTGGCGGATTCCTCTCAGATATTATTACTAAAGGGCTGCTTGGCATCCTGGATGTCGGCGGGATCCTGGCTGGATTAGTACTTGCCGGAACATTCCTGCCGCTTGTTGTGACTGGGCTGCACCAAGGTTTAACTCCAGTTCATATGGAATTGATCAACACGATTGGCGACGACCCGCTTCTGCCGATCCTGGCAATGGGCGGTGCTGGCCAGGTTGGGGCGGCTTTCGCCATCTACTTCAAAACCAAAAATGCCCGTCTTAAGAAAGTCATCAAAGGCGGACTTCCAGTAGGTATGCTCGGGATTGGCGAACCGCTTATTTTTGGGGTTACACTCCCGCTGGGGCGTCCGTTCCTGACAGCATGTCTAGGAGCTGCAGTCGGCGGTGCTTTCCAGGCGTTCTTTAAAATTGCAACGGTCGCCATCGGGGTCTCTGGCATACCTCTAGCCTTCCTTGTGCATCCGAATCAGGTTGTCATGTATCTGTTAGGCCTATTAATCGCATATGCATTCGGCTTCTTGTTCACATGGATGTTCGGATTTAAAGAGGAAATGGCTAAAAACATATAATGAATAAAGGAGAAGGAGGAGCCATTCCTCCTTCTTTACTTATGAGATTTCATTTTTTAAAAATTCAGACTTACAGAGGTGACCATGATGCTTGGAATATCAGTTTATTTATCAGAAGAGCGCCAGCTTCAAAATGCAAAATGGATTGAACGGGCGGCTTCTTACGGCCTCAAATCCATCTTCACATCCCTCCATATTCCCGAAGATGATCACAGCACTTATAAACATTTGCTGCAGGACCTCGGTGCTCTAGCAAAGCAGTATCAAATGGAACTCCTCGCCGATGTTTCCCCTCAATCATTGGGCCATTTAGGATTGGACTGGGATTCGATCGATACTCTTCTCGAATGGGGCCTCTCTGGCATCCGGGCTGATTACGGCTTTACTTCAGAACAAATTGTTGAACTCTCTAAAAAAATGAAACTTGGAATCAATGCCAGCACAATTTCTGCAGAAGAATTGCAGGAGTGGATGGAACTGGGCTTGAACGCCAATAATGTAGAAGCTTGGCATAATTTTTACCCTCGGCCAGAAACCGGTTTGGACAAAGCTTTTTTAATAGAACGAAATCGATTCCTAAAAAGCATGGGGATAACCACCATGGCATTTGTGCCAGGTGACGGTGAATTTCGGGGGCCTGTTTTTGTCGGGCTTCCTACTCTTGAAAAACATCGGGGCTATCCCCCTGCTGCTGCGGCGGCTGAACTGATGAACAGCTGCTATACAGACAAAGTGCTGATTGGGGACCATTCTGGAAAAGACGAGACTCTAGCACAATTAGCGAAAATCGCTGAAGGTGCTGTGCCTCTCAGAATTGAGCTGATCAGCAGACATTTCTGCGGCGATCTCTTTAACAAAATCCATACAAATCGGATGGATCCTGCCCGGGATGTTGTAAGGTCAGTTGAATCAAGATCATACGCTAGTAAGGGATCAAATAAATGGGAACCTATTAATCAGCTGGAACGTAAAAAAGGAAGTGTCACAGTTGATAATATTTTATATGGGCGCTATGCAGGTGAGATGCAAATAACTTTAGCAGATTTGCCTCGGGATGAACGCGTGAATGTGATCGCCAGAGTTATAGAAGAGGATATGCCCCTCCTGGATCAAATCAGGGCAAGAACTAAATTTCAATTAATAGTGAGGGATTACAAATGAATATTACGAAGCTAAATACCGAGCAGCGAAACCCAAAAACAATGGAAATAGATTTAATGACAACAGAAGAAATTATTACTATCATAAATCAGGAAGATACGATTGTTCCTAATGCCATCGCAAGAGAGATCCCCCACATTGTAAAAGCTGTGGATAAAATTACGGACAGTTTAAAAAAAGGAGGCCGCCTGATCTATGTTGGCGCTGGCACATCAGGACGCCTTGGCATTATTGATGCCTCAGAGTGTCCGCCAACTTATGGAACGGATCCTGAAATGGTTGTCGGCATTATCGCCGGCGGCAAGGAAGCCATGACCGAAGCAGTTGAAGGCGCTGAGGACGACAGTGCACAAGGGCGCCAAGATGTTGCCGATATTCAATTATCGGACAAAGATGTGCTTGTCGGCATTGCTGCGAGCGGCCGCACGCCGTACACGATCGGAGCTCTTCAATATGGTAATGAGGTTGGTGCCGTAACTGTAGCTGTTGCCTGCACTAAAAACTCCGAAATGGAGAAAGCCGCTAAATATACGATTGCACCGATTACAGGTCCTGAGGTTGTTACAGGCTCTACCAGAATGAAAGCCGGCACTGCACAAAAGCTCGTCCTGAACATGTTAACAACAGCTGCCATGATTAAACTTGGAAAAGTGTACGGCAATCTGATGGTAGATGTGCAGATGACGAATGAAAAGCTTTTTAAACGTGCTGAAAACATCGTAAAAATGGCAACAGGTGCATCTGATGAAGAAGCCCAGGCCGCTCTTAAAGACCAAAAACATAATACAAAGGCAGCCATTCTTCAGATTTTAACAGGATTAAAGGGTGAAGAAGCTGCAGAACTCTTGAAGAAGCATAAAGGTTACTTGCGTGAAGCGATTGCGGACTTTCATTCAAAATAAACCTGTCCATTTGATTGAAAATTTATCCCTATAGTCAATTTAAAAGGATAGCAAGCTGTTCAGCTTTCTATTCTTTTTGAGTTGTATAGACCAAAAACTGCTAAAAGGGTAATTGTTTTAACTGGTATAGACATCTAAATCCAAACCTTTTATAATAAAAGTATCATTAAAACGGAGATGAATTGGTAATGAGCCGTCTACTGCTGAAAAACGCTAGAATTATTCTGGAAAACAGCATGATCGATCAAGGATTTATTTTAATAGAAAATGAACAAATCTTAAAAACTGGAACAATGGCGGATCTTCCTGCCATCGGCCAGGTTACAGAAATAATAGAACTTTCCCCTGAGCATACAATCAGTCCGGGGTTTATTGATGTCCATATCCACGGCGCAGGCGGCGCCGATACGATGGATGCAACACCTGAAGCGCTTAACACAATGGCCAGCGTTTTGCCTGAAGAAGGGACAACCAGCTTTCTGGCCACAACCATCACACAGGCTCAAGAGAAAATAGAAGCTGCCCTGGTCAATGCAGCCCACTTTCAAAAAGAACAAAATACTCCCGGCAAGGCGGAAGTAATCGGAATCCACCTGGAGGGCCCGTTTATTAACGAAGCAAGAGGCGGAGCCCAGCCGAAGGATCATATACTCGAGCCTGATATTGAACTTTTTAAGCGCTGGCAGGAAGCAGCGAATGGAACCATCAAGCTGATTACGATTGCACCAGAAAAGACAAATGGCTATGAATTTATCCGCTATTTAAGTGAAAATGGTGTCGTCCCTTCAATCGGTCATAGCGATGCCATTTTTACAGAAATGGAGAAGGCTGTTCAGGCTGGAGCTAAACAGGTGACTCACCTTTTTAACGGAATGAGAGGCATGCATCATCGTGAACCTGGTGTAGCCGGCGCTGCACTTTTATTCAAGGAACTGATTGTTGAAATGATCGCAGATGGAATCCATGTCCGGCCTGAGATGATCAAGCTTGCACTGAACGCCAAGGGCACAGATGGAATGATCCTGATTACGGATTCCATGAGAGCGAAATGCCTGAAAAATGGCCATTATGATCTTGGCGGACAAGATGTAAAGGTTGAAAATGGCCAGGCACTGCTTGCTGATGGAACATTGGCTGGAAGCATTTTGAAAATGAAAGATTCCATAAAGAATATGATTGACTTTACAGATATCGAGTTGTTTGAAGCTGTCCAGCTTGCGAGCAGCAATCCGGCCAGACAGCTTAATATTTTTGACCGGAAAGGCAGCATTTCGGAAGGTAAGGATGCCGACCTGGTTGTGCTGGATAAGAACCTTGAGGTTGCTTTGACTTTCTGCAGAGGCATCAAAGCCTTTGAACGTGAGGTGAAAAGTTCTTGAAAATCATCCGAACAGCCAATTATGAGGATATGAGCCAAAAAGCCGCCCAGCTGATGATTGATAAAATTCGCCAGCAGCCAGATATGACATTAGGACTTGCAACCGGCAGTACACCAAAAGGCGTTTATGCAGAACTGATTAAAGATCATAATAAAAATGGCACTTCTTATAAAAAAATCACGACAATCAATCTGGATGAATATATCGGCCTGACTCCTTCCGATCATAATAGCTACAGGCATTTTATGAATAGCGAACTATTTGATCATCTGGACATCCTGGCCGAAAACACACATCTTCCCAATGGAGCAGCAGAAGATATGTTCAAGGAATGTGAACGGTATGAACAGCTGATAAAGGATCTTGTCGATATCGATCTGCAGCTGCTGGGAATCGGGCGAAACGGACATATCGGCTTCAACGAACCTGGCACGTCATTTAAAAGCCGTACGCATGTAGTGGATCTGGCGGAAAGCACCCGCAAGGCAAATGCGAGGTTTTTCAATTTCATTGAAGACGTTCCGGCCCAGGCGATTACAATGGGAATCGCATCGATACTTGATAGCCGGGAGATCATTCTGCTTGCTTCAGGTTCAGCCAAGGCTGAAGCCATAAAACAATTAATTTATGGAGAGACTAATGAAAAGTTTCCGGCATCAGCTTTGAAACTTCATCCGAATGTGACAATCATAGCCGATGAAGAAGCTCTTAGTCTTGTCAATAAGGAGCACTAATAGTGATAGGAGAATACCTATGATCGATAAGCAATCACCCATCCCGATATATCACCAATTGGAAGAGTATATTAAACAATTAATAGAAAACGGCATTTTAAAGCCTGATGAAGCCATCCCTTCTGAACGCGAGTATTCTGAGCAATACCAGATTAGCCGCATGACAGTCAGACAGGCCCTAAACAACCTCGTCAACGATGGTTACCTATACAGGCAAAAAGGACGCGGAACTTTCGTCAACAAACAAAAGGTCGAACAAAAGCTTCAAGGACTGACCAGCTTTACTGAAGATATGAAAGAGCGCGGCATGGTGCCAAGCAGCCGCCTTATTTCTTTTGAAATCATCCCGGCCGAACCGCAGCTGGCCAGAAAGCTTGATATTAAAGAAAACACACCGGTTTATGAAATTAAACGGGTGCGGATGGCAGATAATCTGCCAATGGCGCTGGAAACGTCCTACCTGCCTGCTAATCTCGTTAAAGGACTGACAGAAGAAATCATCAACAAGTCACTTTATCAGCATATCGAAGAAAAATTGTCCCTGACAATCAGTGAAGCAACCCAGCAAATTGAAGCCTCCATCGCTAAGGACACAGAGGTAAGCCATCTTCAGGTAGAATCTGGTTCACCTGTACTGCTCATTGTCCGAACTTCCTTTTTACAGGACGGTACGACTTTTGAGCTTGTTAAATCAGCATATCGCGCAGACCGCTATAAATTCGTCCATACGATGCAGCGCGCTGCTAAATAGGAGAAAGCCCATTAGGGTTTTCTCCTATTTTCCATTTTACCATGTCCTTTTTGAAGGGTCTGTCCGTATTATATAGATGAGAACATTATTTAAAAAGGAGCGATTAAATGAAAATCATACTGGATGCCGGGCATGGTTACAGCACCCCCGGCAAAAGAAGTCCTGACGGAATGAGAGAATATGAATTCAACCGTGCTGTCGCAAGCCTGGCAAAGGAGATGCTGGAAAAGTTTCAACACACAGCGGTTTCCTTTGCCCACTCGGATGAACGGGACGTGCCGCTCGCCGAGAGGGCTGCCCTGGCAAATAAGCAAAACGCAAACTGCTTTGTGTCCATCCATGCTAATGCATACGGAACGGGCGGATGGAACAGCGCAGGCGGGATCGAGACATATGTCTACCCATCCAAACCCCGTGAGGCACTTGCTTTAGCCCAAAAAATTCAGCGAAATTTAATCAATGCCACCGGTTTGCGGGATCGTGGAGTCAAAACAGCTGATTTCCAGGTGCTTCGTGAGACACAAATGACTGCAGTGCTTGTGGAATGCGGGTTTATGACAAATAAAGAAGAAGCATCCCTTCTCCGGACCCCTCTATACCGAAAGCGCTGTGCACAGGCTATTGTAAAAGCAATTGCCGAACAATATGACTTAAGAAAAACTGATAAAATCAAACAATACAAAGTTCAAGTTGCTTTTTCAGAAAAACAGCTTGCCGAGAAGCTTGCAGGGACTTTGAAGAATGATGGCTTTAATGCCACCATCATTGAATAGGAAAAAGCCAGCATCATGGGTGCTGGCTTTTTAGGGCTGGATACTGATTGTTAACATATCCCGCATGTTAGTCAGTTTATCTAACACAAGTTCAATTTAATCCAGCAAGATATTTACTATATTTAACATGTTTCAATTTATATCTAGCATGTTCTGAAATTTATCTAACATTATACACAATTTGACCAGAACTACTTTTTCCCCGCCGGTTCAAGGATTGCTTTTTGAATAATCAAGTTAACAATAGACATAATCACCGATACGAGAATCGCTGTGCCAAATCCGGCAATTTCAAATGAATCACCCATAAAGCCATCTGTAATCATAAGCGTGACTGCATTGATGACGAACAAAAACAAACCGAGTGTTAAAACAGTGACTGGCAGAGTTAAAATAATCAGGATTGGTTTCACGAGAATGTTCAGGATTGAAAGCATGAAGCTGGCACCAATGGCAGCCCCAAATCCCGACAAGTAAAACGAATCCTTAAAAAAGCCGGCGATCGCTACAAATAGGACCGCATTAATCAAAATTCCCAGAATCCATCTCATTTCTTACAGCACCTCTTCATTCGGAAGCACAAACACAAGCAGAGCATATATTAGAGTCATTGGGAAAACGCCTGTTGCAAATAATAGAACAATAAAAATCACCCTGAGTATGGTAGGATCTATACCGATCGCTTTTGATAAGCCACCCAATACTCCCGCTAATTTCCGATTGCTGCAGGAGCGAACCAATTTATTCATTAAGAATCCCTCCTATCAGAGAAGCGAATTTTGTCTGCTGCGAATTTACCAGGCTGTTGACCGCTTAATCGTGATCGCACCAGTCTTTGAGTCAGCCCGCAGCTTAAGTCCGCTGCCGCTTTCTTTAACAGACTTAAAGCGCAGCATTTTCTGGATTACTTCGCTCTTTTCTTCTATTACTTCAATACCCTCAATATCAGGGTGGAAACTGCCCAGATTGGTGCGAAGCTCTCCGCTGACAGCGGCGAAATCCGGAACAAACAGGTCGATGCTGCCGGTTGCAGCTTTCGCTTCAATCCATTCGCAGCGTTCATTTTCTGCTCTGCACGTTACATTGCCATTAAAAGATTGCAGTTCAGCTTTTTTGAAGTCTCCTTCAGCTAAAATTGCGCCATTTAACGTTTCGGCTTCTACATGATCGATTCGGCTTTTTTGAATGGTAATCTGGCCGTTGGCCGTTTCAGCCTCAACATTTTTACTGTTTAATTCGCTAACCGTAATCTTTCCATTAGCCGATTTCGCTTTAAAGTTTTCCACTGATAAGTTTTGACTTTCAATCGGCCCATTAAACATGCGGATTTTCACATTTTCATATTCAGACTTTGGAATATAAATGACCGCTTCAAGCTTCATCCACTTTTGCTGTGTCGAAAATCTTAATCTTTGCCCTTCAATGGCAAAAATAACATCTTTCAGAAAATTCCTGCGTGCTTCATCCTGATTATCTACACGGTAGACCTTAGCTTTGCATTCAACACGGACATCACTTTGCTCCCATGGAATCACCTTAACTGTCCCATTGGCAACATCTATGTCCAGATCTTTTAAGTATGCGTCTGCATGCTGAAATATATGAGAGATTTCAACACTTTTCCCAAAATTAAAATCAAGATCCAGATCCTTCACTTTCTTAAAAGCTGAATCTACAAAATCGATGATTTTTTCCTTAGCACTTTGATGCTTAGAGCTGTATGGTTCACCTTTTTTTGCTTCTTCAAATTTAACCTCGGCAGATAGCTCCTTAATTAAATCTTCCTGTTTCTGTTCCATTGTCTGATTTGTTTTTTCAAGCTGTTCGAGGAGTGTTAAAGCTTCATCAACAGTGAGCTTTCCTTCCTCAACCATTTTCAAAATACGCTTGCGTTCCTCTTTCATTTTTTGGCCCTCCTCTATTAGTTCTATTCTTGTATCAGGACTTTTACCCCTCTGATGATATTCCAGATTAGTACAATTAAGCTTAGTATGATTGTGATGACTACAGCTGCAAGGAAATATACCGGAATATCCTGATCATTTACTGTGAACTGGGTCACTCCCGCAAAAACAATAAACGGAACAGGAATCAGCGGAATCAAATGTGATAAGAATGCACTCTTGGCATGCCGCTTCACTTCCGTATCTCCTGTAGCAAAGAATACAATAAGCGGGAAAATAAATCCTGCGAACATAATGCTAAAATAGCTTAATGCAGACAGAACCTTTCTTGTTTCCAATGTTTTCAGCTCCTTTATCTGTCATACGGTAATGGAGCGCTAAAAGTTTCAACCTCCTCTTCATTATAGAAAATCAAAGGAGTATTTTCCTCAATATTTCTAAAAATACATCTGCAGGCTGAGGAGTGCTATGGCCTCAAGTCGCATAGCTTTTTCTATAATAAAAACCGCCTTTCTATAAAGACGGTTTTTGGTCTTGGATTATTTATAAGCAGCTGCCAGGTCAGTGCGCGGCGCTTCCTTCTTTTTCACTTCGTCGATTTTGTTAACAAACATTTGGAATACTTTTCGTTTTTCATCCAAATCACGTATGTACTCTTTCAATTCGTTATACTTCTCTTCAAAAGGCTTATGATACATTTCGCGGATATTATCAATAATCTCTTCGTTCACAGTAGACTGGATAACCTGCTTTGTAATTCCATATTTATATGAGTACACCTTTAGCTCTTTTTTAACATCCTCATACTCATTATTGATCTGATCCAAAACCTCAGAAATATCCTCTTTCCATTCTTCCAGAGACTTCTCTAAATAATCCTCCATAATGACCTCCCCTTCTGTTTATAGACAATAGTTTCCCTTATATAGGAGTATAACGCTGCTTGGTTACACCGGTTTTGCTGGAACATTACATTGTGTTATCAATTAAATAGAAGGAGAGGAATAGTCTGTTGTTATGGAAGGTTTATCAAAAAGGATAGCTTTCTATAATTTTATCCGCAATCAGCTCATATCCCTTTCCATTTGGATGAAGAGAGTCAGCGAAGTATTGTTTCTTGTTTTTCCCCTTGAACAGTTCATTGGTGGAAATATAGGTAATATTTTTATCTTCCGCTGCTTTTTTTCTTATGGATTCGTTCCAATGGTCAATATATTTTTCAATCTGGTCGCCGTCCGGATAGGGATTGTATAGCCCCAGCAGGATAATGGGTGCATCACTGTTGGCGGTTTCCAATGTTTCCAGTATTCCATTCAGCTTATCCTCATATATATCTTTAGCTTCAACAAGCTTTTCATGATGGAGCGGATAGAGATCCCCGCCGTTGCTCTTCAGCAAATCATTGGTGCCAATATATACTATAAACATATCTGCATTTCTGATATCCTGTGCTACTTTCGGTTTGAGCATCTGCTTGAGAACATCAGAAGATTTATAGCCATATACTCCATGATTTATCATTGAATAATTCTTATTTGGGTATGTCTGATCTAATTTACTCTGCAGCCTGCCGATATAGCCTTCTTTTGATTCGTCTCCAAACCCATAGGTAAGCGAATCACCGAAAGCTGCAATGGTTTTGCTGCTTTCAGCCTTTTTTTCTTCACCGAAAAAAATAATGGAAAGATACACACCGGCTCCAAGTAAAATAAGGCCAGCCAAAATGTAGAATTTATTTTTCATAGTGGATGTTCCTTTCATTGTTGAAAATAGTGTTGGCTGCTGCGGCAGACGCATGTTCTTTACCCCGTATTCCAGTTACTTAATCTCTCCTCCGAAAAAAGAAGCAGTGCCAAAAACGGCACTGCTTCGTCTTAATTAAGCGTTAGTCACGCTTTCTTTTTCTTCAATTTGCTTTTTCATTCTCAGGCGATCTCTTTCCAGGATTGGTTTGAGATATTTACCTGTATAGGATTCAGCTGTTTCGGCAATTTTCTCAGGTATGCCTGCTGCTAAGATTGTACCGCCCTTGTCTCCGCCTTCAGGGCCAAGATCGACGATATAGTCGGCTGCCTTGATGACATCTAGATTATGCTCGATAACCAGTACGGTATCACCATTTTCAACAAGACGCTGAAGGACCACTAGCAGTCTGGAGATATCATCAACATGGAGACCTGTTGTAGGTTCATCAAGAATATACAGGGAGCGGCCCGTTGAACGGCGGTGCAATTCGGACGCAAGTTTGACACGCTGCGCTTCCCCGCCGGACAATGTTGTCGCAGGCTGACCCAAAGTGATGTAGCCCAGGCCAACATCAAAAATCGTCTGCAGCTTGCGGCGAATTTTGGGGATATTTTCGAAAAATTCCAGTGCATCTTCCACTGTCATTTCAAGAATTTCCGAAATGTTTTTCCCTTTGTACTTTACTTCTAGCGTTTCCCTATTATAGCGTTTGCCATGACACACTTCACACGGCACATACACATCAGGCAGGAAATGCATTTCAATCTTGATTATCCCGTCTCCGCGGCATGCTTCACATCGTCCGCCTTTTACATTGAAGCTGAAGCGCCCCTTTTTATAGCCGCGCACTTTTGCCTCATTGGTTGACGCAAACACATCACGGATATCATCAAACACTCCGGTATATGTTGCCGGGTTGGAACGAGGCGTCCTTCCGATTGGAGATTGGTCGATATCAATGACTTTGTCAAGGTGGTCCACACCTTTAATTTCTTTATGCTCACCCGGCTTCGCCTTAGCTCTGTGAAGCTTTTGGGCAAGACCTTTATGAAGGATTTCGTTGATTAATGTACTTTTTCCTGAACCTGATACACCAGTAACAGAAATAAAAGTGCCTAGCGGGAACTTGACGTTTACATTCTTCAGATTGTTTTCTTTAGCCCCTTTAATTTCGATAAAGCGTCCGTCGTTCTTTCGGCGCTCTATTGGAAGCGGAATGAATTTCTTGCCGGACAGATATTGCCCTGTCAGAGAGTTCGGATCATCCATTACCTCCTGAGGCGTACCTGCTGAAACGATTTGTCCGCCGTGAACCCCTGCTCCCGGGCCTACATCAATTAAATAGTCGGCTGCCACCATCGTATCCTCATCGTGTTCTACTACAATAAGGGTATTGCCGATATCACGCATATTTTTCAGCGTATCAATCAAACGGTCATTATCACGCTGATGGAGGCCAATCGAAGGCTCGTCCAGAATGTAAAGTACACCTGTTAGGCGTGATCCAATTTGTGTGGCAAGGCGAATTCGCTGGGCCTCCCCGCCGGACAATGTTCCCGCAGCCCGGCTTAGTGTAAGGTAATCAAGACCGACATTAATGAGAAATCCAAGGCGCTCCTTAATCTCACGGAAAATGAGATTGGCAATCTTCATTTCTTTTTCAGAAAGTGTCAGATTTTCAAAGAAGCTGAATGCATCTACAATCGAATATTCTGTTACATGGCCGATATGCTTTCCTGATACAAGCACCGCAAGAGTTTCCGGCTTCAGACGGTAGCCTTTACAGGAAGGACATGGATGCTGGGCCATGTATTTTTCCATTTGCTCCCGGATATAATCAGAGCTTGTTTCTTTATAGCGGCGCTCGACATTGCGGATAACACCTTCAAAATGGATGTAGTTTTCCCTCACCTGGCCAAAATCATTTTCATAGCGAAAATAGATGCTATCCTTGGAGGATCCGTATAAAACCTTATCCAAAATATGTTCCGGAATATCCTTAACCGGCAGGTCCATATCAATTCCGTAATGGCTGCAGACTGCCTCCAGCAGCTGAGGATAATATTGAGAGCTTGTCGGTTCCCATGGCGCAATGGCATTTTGCTTTAATGAAAGATCCTTATTGGGAATGACCAAGTCAATGTCTACCTCAAGCTTTGAGCCCAATCCGTCACATTCCGGACAGGCGCCAAACGGACTATTAAAAGAGAACATTCTTGGCTCAAGTTCGCCGATTGAAAATCCGCATTGTGGACAAGCGTGGTTCTCGCTGAACAGCAATTCTTCCTCACCAATTACATCCACAAGCACCTTGCCGGTACCCAGATTCAACGCTGTTTCCAATGAATCAGCCAGCCGCGGAGCTACGCCTTCTTTTACGACAATCCGGTCGATTACCACTTCAATGGAATGCTTCTTGTTTTTTTCCAGCTCAATCTCATCACCGAGATCCATCATTTCTCCGTCCACACGGACGCGTACAAACCCTTGCTTTTTAACATCCTCAAATACTTTTACATGCGTGCCTTTCCGGCCGGATACAAGCGGGGCCATAACTTGCAGTTTTGTTCTTTCAGGGTATTCCATAATCCGGTCAACCATTTGTTCAATGGTCTGGGAGGAGATTTCAATATTGTGAATCGGACAGGTCGGACGCCCCACCCGTGCAAACAATAATCGCAGATAATCATAAATTTCTGTCACCGTCCCAACTGTGGAACGAGGATTTCGGCTTGTCGTCTTTTGGTCTATAGAGATTGCAGGAGACAGCCCCTCTATCGCATCCACGTCCGGCTTATCCATCTGGCCAAGGAATTGCCGTGCATAAGCAGATAATGATTCCACATAGCGGCGCTGCCCTTCTGCATAAATCGTATCAAAAGCCAGTGAGGACTTTCCGGAACCTGAAAGTCCTGTCAGGACGACAAGCTTATCTCTCGGAATGGTGACATCAACATTTTTCAGATTATGGGCTCTGGCACCCTTTACAATCAGTTTATCCATCGCCATTTTTACGTCATCCTTCCGCTTTCAGCTCTAATATTAAATCACGAAGCTCGGCAGCCCTTTCGAAATTCAGGGACTTGGCCGCTTCCTTCATTTCTTTTTCCATATTGCCGATCAGCTTCTCGCGCTCTTTCTTGTTCAGCTTGCCGAGCTTTCCTGACGGCTGGTATTCTTCCTGCTCTTCTGCCGCATGAGTTGCACGGATTGAATCGCGTATATCCTTCTGTATAGTCATTGGCGTGATGCCATGCTTCTCATTGTACTCTTCCTGCATGGAACGGCGGCGCTTTGTTTCACTGATGGCTTTTTCCATGCTGTGAGTGATCCGGTCTGCATACATAATGACATGGCCATTCGCATTACGCGCTGCACGTCCAATTGTCTGGATGAGTGAACGTTCTGAACGGAGGAAACCTTCTTTATCAGCATCGAGTATGGTAACGAGAGACACTTCAGGTATATCAAGCCCCTCCCTCAGAAGGTTGATGCCGACTAACACATCATACTTGCCAAGACGGAGCTCGCGAATAATTTCAATGCGCTCGAGCGTTTTTACCTCCGAGTGCAGATACTGCACTTTAATGCCGATTTCTTTTAAGTAGTCTGTTAAATCCTCAGACATTTTCTTTGTTAAAGTGGTAACAAGTACACGCTCATTTCTTTGAATACGTTCCTGGATTTCACCAATGAGGTCATCAATTTGCCCTTCGATTGGGCGTACATCGATGGTAGGATCAAGCAGGCCGGTTGGGCGGATAATTTGCTCAATCATTTCCGGTGTATGCTCAAGCTCATAAGGACCAGGTGTTGCCGAAACAAAGACAGCCTGTTTCACATGCTTTTCGAACTCAGTAAACGTTAGCGGCCTGTTATCCATGGCTGAAGGCAAACGGAAACCATGGTCCACTAGGACGGATTTTCTTGCCTGGTCACCATTGAACATACCTCGGATTTGCGGAAGAGTTACGTGCGACTCATCTATCACAATTAGAAAGTCCTCCGGAAAGTAATCCAGAAGGGTATACGGTGTTGAACCAGACGGCCTTAATGTAAGATGGCGGGAGTAGTTTTCAATTCCGGAACAAAAACCCATCTCCCTCATCATCTCAAGGTCATAGCGGGTCCGCTGCTCGAGGCGCTGGGCTTCAAGAAGGTTTTCGTTTTCTCTTAATTCCGCAAGGCGCACTTCCAGTTCTTTTTCAATGTTCTGGATGGCGATTCGCATTTTTTCTTCACGCGTTACGAAGTGGGATGCTGGGAAGATCGCAACATGCTCACGTTCACCTATAATTTCTCCGGTGAGGGCATCTACTTCACGGATCCGGTCTATCTCATCCCCGAAAAACTCTACACGGATACAATGCTCATCCCGTGAAGCCGGGAAAATCTCAATAACATCCCCGCGGACACGGAAGGTCCCCCGCTGGAAGTCGATATCATTGCGCTCATACTGAATGTCAACGAGTCTGCGAAGAAGCTGGTTCCTCTCAATCTCCATACCGGTTCTGAGGGACAGCACCATTTCACCGTATTCTTCAGGAGAACCCAAACCATATATACAAGACACACTGGCAATAATAATGACATCTTTGCGCTCAAATAATGAAGAAGTCGCCGAGTGGCGAAGCTTATCAATTTCATCATTAATGCTTGCATCTTTTTCAATAAAGGTATCTGTAGAAGGCACATATGCCTCCGGCTGATAGTAGTCATAATAGCTGACAAAATACTCAACAGCATTGTTTGGAAAAAAGTCCTTAAATTCACTGTATAGCTGCCCTGCAAGTGTCTTGTTATGGGCAATGACAAGCGTCGGCTTGTTAACCTCTTTTATTACATTCGAAACCGTGAAGGTTTTTCCCGTTCCGGTTGCACCCAAAAGCGTCTGGTGCTTCTTACCGGAATTGATTCCCTCCACAATTTTTTTGATCGCCCCAGGCTGGTCGCCCTGAGGAGAATATTTTGAGACTAATTCAAATTGATCCTTCACCTAAAAGCCTCCCGTTCAAATTACTTTTATTTATCTATATATATTAAATACAAACCAGCGTGGTTATGATTTAAAGTCCGGGATGCAATGCTGATTTGTCAGTTTTTTACTCAAAACTCATATCATCATTCTACCACAAAGAGCCTAAAACAAACCAATAATATGCGAACGGATATTCGTTTTTTATTTTCACTGAGAAAATATTGCTTGGGAAATATGCCGAATTATTGAGGGGGATGTCGAGGAATAATTAATCAAACGTTTGATTGATCGCATGAAATTCAATCAATCGTTTGATTTAATTCCATTTAAAGCTGTTACGACGCAAGCATAGATGCAGCTTAAAATCCATACTTTAAAAAACCTGTCGACAAGTTTGTTCGACAGGTTCCGCAAAAATTATTCAGCAATTTGCTTTGTTTTGGGCTTCATTTTCTGGGCGTACCAAAACCCGGCAGTCAGCGAAAGTGCGTCTATAACGATTAAGGCAAATGAATTTGTGTAGCCTTTATATACAGAAGCAGCAATAAGTCCAACTGTCAGTACAAGCCCAATCACACGATTATAGCTTACTCTTGTAAAAAGCAATACCAGCAGTCCAGGCAGGAAAAGAGCTGACAAATATTTTAATGCCAATCAAAACACCTTCTTTTGTTTGTTCACAAAAATTCAAGGTTATCGTCTAACATTAGAATAGCTTTTCAGAAGAAGTTGTACAAGTTTTTTCAGTGTTAATCCTTATGTTCTTTCACATAATAAGAAAAAGAACTTATTATGGAGGAATGCATCATGGCCAGAAGAAAAAGACGCCTACTTGTGCCGGAATCAAGAGCGGCATTAGACCAGCTGAAAAATCAGGTAATGGCAAACCAGGGGTATCATGTTGACAGCGAAAACCCTGATAGCGTGAAATATGAAATTGCTGAGGAAACCGGTGTGCCTTTAAAGAAGGGCTATAACGGCCGTCTTACATCAAAACAGGCAGGAACAGTGGGCGGGAAGATTGGCGGCAGTATGGTGAAGGAGCTTATTCGGATAGCACAGGAACGAATGAAGGAAAAGTAGGTAATTGTGAACTTTTGGAATAGAATTGTGAAATTGGGAAAGAAACCCTAAATTCAAGGAAAAGACCCTCAAATGTGGAAAAGCTATCCCGCTGAGGATAGCTTTTGTTCTTATTCAGCTGCTTTCCGTTCAAGAAATTCCTGCTTAATGGATTCAAGAAGCGCCGGATCCGTTACCAGCTGGTAGGCAGTGAGTGCGAGACCCTTTGCTCCAGTTATAAGTGCTTCGTCTCCTTTTACAGATGCTGCAGCCTCCCGGAATGGAACGGTATGGGCTACAAGATTATCCCCACCAATTTTTATATAAGGATGAATAGTTGGAACCACTTGGCTGATGTTGCCTGCATCCGTTGAACCGATTCCATCTCTATCCCCTTCCACGACCGTTTCTCCCAAGTCTTCAATAACTTCTTTGAACACTTGGTCATATGTCTTGTTTAACAGCAGGTTGTCGACTTCATTTTGAAAAGCAATGACATTCAGCTTCGCTCCGGTTGCCAGGGCGGCGCCTTCAGCGACAGCTTTCACCTTTCGAGTAACTTCGTTTAAACTCGTTCTGGTTGCAGCACGGATGAAGAATCTGGCTTTTGCATACTCAGGAATAATATTTGGCGCATCCCCGCCATGAGTAATAATTCCGTGGATTCGCACATCATCCTTTAATTGCTGACGGAGAGCATTAATTCCGTTGAACAGCTGAATGACTGCATCAAGGGCATTGATTCCTTCCTCCGGTGAAGCTGCCGCATGGGCAGGCTTGCCGATAAACTCAAAGTCAAGCGGATCAACTGCCAGTGATGAACTGGTCAGGCGGGTATGGTTTGATGGATGAACCATCAGCGCCGCATCGATTCCTTCAAGTAAGCCATGTTTCACAAAGCTTCCTTTTGCACTTCCATTTGGGCCGCCTTCTTCTGACGGGGTTCCAAATACTACTGCTTCTCCTCCAGTCTCATCAATAACCTTGCTCAATGCAATGGCTGCTGCCACACTTGTCGTGCCTATGATATTGTGACCGCATCCATGGCCCAACCCGGGAAGGGCATCATATTCTGCGAGGAATGCAATGGACGGCCCCGGTTTATCGGATTTTTTCCGGGCCAGGAAAGCTGTTTCATGCCCCGCTACTGCCCGCTCTACTTCAAACCCTTCCTTCTCAAGGATGCCTGCAAGTAAGCCTGAGGCAAAAAACTCCTCATTTCCTATTTCCGGGTTTGCATGGATCTGGTGGCTTGCGGAAAGGTATAGTTCTTTATTATCCTCAACATTTTTCTTAATTGATTCCTTCAGTTCAGATAGTGCTTTTACAGGTGCCGTCATCATTGTGCCTCCTTTATGATTTTTTTACCAGCCAATATCACTTAAAGGAATGAAAGTCGGAATCATGCTTCCGTCATATTCTTTCGTGATGAAATCAGCTACATCGTCCTCTTGGTAAAGTTCAGCAATTCTCTTAAGTGTTTTGTTATCCTTGTCTTCTGTTCTGACAGCGATGATATTTACATAGGGAGTAGCGGTTTCGCTTTCAATAAAAACTGAATCCTTAGTTGGGTTAAAGCCTGCATCTACGGCAATTCCATTATTGATGACTGAAGCAGAGACATCTGGAAGTGCACGCGGTGTCTGCGCTGATACCATTTCTACAAATTCAAGGTTCTTCGGATTTTCAACGATTTTATTCAAGTCCAGGTTTCTGTCATAGTCCTCGGATAATTTGATAAGGCCGGCTTCCTCCAGTAAAAGAAGTGCTCTTCCTCCATTTGAAGCATCATTAGGGATCGCAATTTTGCCTCCATCAGGTATGTCTTCAACCGACTTTACTTTTTCAGAATAAAGACCCATCGGTGCTAATACAGTTGTGGCAATTGGCGAAAGATCCATATCGTGCTCTTTAATAAAAGTGTCAAAATACGCTACTGTCTGGAACGCATTTACATCCAGGTCGCCTTCTGCAAGGGCAACGTTAGGCTGTACATAGTCAGAGAATGTTACCACTTCAATTTCAATTCCTTCTTTTTCAGCCTTTTCTGCTACAAAATCCCAGATCCGTGTATCAGATCCGCTGACACCCAATTTAATCTTCTTTGTTTCTTCCCCGCCTGAAGTGCTTGAGCAAGCAGCAGTGAACACTGCCAATGTTAAAATAATGAATGATAAAAATAGCTTTTTCATGTTGTGTTTCCTCCTAAGTTATCTCCGTCTAATTTTTTTAGATAAAATATTTCCGAATGACTGCAGGCCTTGAACCATGACCACTAAGATGGCGACTGTAATCAGCATGACTGTTGTATCGAACCGCTGGTAGCCGTATGTAATGGCGAGGTCACCAAGACCGCCGCCTCCAACTGCCCCAGCCATGGCTGATGCTCCTACAAGACCGATTGTCGCGATAGTAAAACCTAATACCAGTGAACTGAGTGCTTCCGGAATCAGGAATTTAAAAATAATCTGGCCCGGTGTCGCTCCCATTGCTTCTGCAGCTTCAATGACTCCCGGATCTACCTCAAGCAATGAGTTTTCTATTAATCTTGCAATATATGGCCCGGCATAAAAGACAAGCGGCACAACTGCTGCAGCCGTTCCAATCGATGTTCCAACAATCAGCCTTGTGATCGGGATGATGGCTACCATTAATATGATGAATGGAACAGATCTGAATATATTAATAATGCTGTTTATGACGTTAAAAACGACGAGATTTTCAAGCAGGTGCCCTTTCCTTGTCGCGACAAGCAATATGCCAAGCGGCAGACCAATTACAGCTGAAAATAACAGCGAAAATGCCACCATTTGAATCGTTTCGATTAACGCCTCGATGATTTTCTCCTGATTAACTAGCACGTGATGTCACTTCCCTTATTGAAACTTTTTCCTGACTGATGAACTGAATTGCCCGTCTGATTTCACTGTCCGGACCCTGGAATTCAACAATCAGGTTGCCAAACGGTGTTCCCTGAAGTTCAGTAATATTTCCAAACAGGACGTTGAAATCAATATTAAACTTTTTGGCAACCTGCGAGAGAAGCGGCTGCCCGGCAGAGCTGCCGACAAAGTTGATTCTAAATATCTTTTGAAGACCTTCCTGTTTTTCAATTACCTCTTTAATGGAGTCAGGAATTTGGTCATTCATGACCGTACTGACAAAGTTTTTCGCTGTTTGTGTTTTTGGTGATGAAAAAACATTGAAGACTGTTCCTTCTTCGATAATTTTCCCTGCCTCTATTACAGCGACACGGTCACAAATTTCCCTGATTACAGACATCTCATGGGTAATAATCAGAATGGTAATGTTGTATTCTTTATTTATTTTTTTCAGCAGCTGCAGAATGGAGCTGGTTGTCTGCGGATCCAGAGCTGAAGTTGCTTCATCACATAACAGGATGGAAGGCTGGGTCGCCAGTGCCCTGGCAATTCCAATCCGCTGCTTTTGCCCGCCTGACAGCTGATCGGGATAGCTGTTCGCTTTGTCTTCAAGCCCCACGAACTCTAATAGTTCATGGACACGCTTTTTAATTTCATCTTTAGGGACCTTAGCCAGAGTGAGCGGCATCGCGACATTGGCAAACACCGTTTTCGAGTTTAAAAGATTAAAATGCTGAAAGACCATCCCGATATTTCTCTTCACTTCGCGAATTTCTTTTACCGACAAAGCCGTCAGATCATGTCCGCTGACAATGACCTTTCCTGAAGTCGGCTTCTCCAGCCAATTGACACAGCGGATCAAAGAGCTCTTTCCCGCACCGCTGAAGCCAATCACACCGAATATCTCACCCTTGTTAATCTTTAAATCTATTCCATTTAGAGCAGCTACCTGCTGTCCACCGCTCTCATAGACTTTCTTTAAATTCTGAAATTCTATCATGATGCATCTCTCCTTTTCTAAAGTTTTTATTTATAATTATTCCTATGCGAAAACTAAGAATTATATCCTGAAATTTACCCCTTCCATCAGAAGAGGTTTTTTTTTAGTCCTCTCCTTATCTTCCAGGCTTTCGCCTGCTGGATTTGGCACAGTGCAGTCTGCCTGCTGCCGAAGCTTCAATGGGCCAGGTCCCTCTGCTTCTCTCGATAAGAATTATTCATATGTATATGAATAGAATCTTGATGCATTTTTCCGGGTAAAACAAAAACCCTCTTCTAAAGAAAGAAGAGGGCAGCATTTATCAATGGTCCTCTTCTTATCTTTCAAGCTGCGCTTGCTGGATTTGGCACGGTACACTTTTGTCCGCTGCCGAGGTGTCATAGGGCCAGTCCCTCAACCTCTCTTGATAAGAAGATTTTTATTATTCGGTTGTTAATATGTTAATTACTCTACCACCACAAAGAAAAGAATGTCAATATAAAATTATTATTTTTTTCATTTTGCTTATCCACCTGCTCCCTTTCAAGTTGCGTATCCCCTGTAATATGCAATTTTCTCCTAAAAAAATGATAGTTAAAACCTATGTGTCTAAGCCAACAACTCATGTATAATAATGGAAAAGTGACATTATTCGAAAAGGAGGGACAGAAAATGATTATGACCGCGAATCCTGCAGATTTATTCGCTGATAAAGTCGAAGCGAGGAATTTGCAGCTGGCCATTCAGCATTCCAGCGATGTGATTGCAAGAGTGACAAAAGAAGGCATTGCTTTATATGTCTCGCCTTCATGCTTGCCGATGCTGGGCTATTCACAGCAGGATTTTTATCGAAGCAGCCTTTATACATACTGCCATCCAAATGATCGGGATCTTTTAAAAGATGCATTGGCCGATCTCGAACAGCTTCCGTATAAACGGGAGACCTTTCGCTTCAGGCATAATGAAGGGCATTATCTGTGGCTCGAAGCCAATTTTTCAGTTATTAATGACGATAAAGAAATGATGTGCATCATCCGGGATATGACACAGAGAATTATCATGGAAGAGGAGATTCTTGAAACACAGGAGAAGTACCGCTTTCTGGTGGAATACTCCAAGGACACGATAGGAATGGTCACACAAAAAGGGATTTGGACCTACATCAATAATGAAGGAAAGAAGCTCTTTGGATTCACGAGCATCAAAGAGATGATCGGCACCTCCCTCCACGACTACACTCCTCCTTCAGAACACTCCACCCTCGATGATTTTCTGCAAACAAAGCTAAGCGTCAATTTCGAGCTAAATCTGATCCGGACTGACGGACAAATGAGAAAAACCGAAGTCCAGCTGATTCCAACCACCTTTAAAAACAGAAAGGTCTACCAAATCATTATTAAAGATGTGACAGGACAAAAGAAGACGGAAGAAAAGCTGCAGAATGCTGAAAAACTTTCCGTTGTCGGCCAGCTTGCCGCTGGCATTGCCCATGAAATCCGCAATCCGCTTACAGCCATAAAAGGCTTTACACAGTTATTATACGAAGAACATAAAGGCAATTTCGCTGAGGTCATACTCAATGAGCTGGAGCGGATTGAAAGCATCGTCAATGACTTGCTCGTTCTCGCCAAACCTCAAATAACCGAGATGGAAGAAACCTGTCTGACAAACGTTGTAAAAAGTGTAATCACTCTCTTAAACAGCCAGGCAGTTTTGGAAAATATCATGATAGAATTAACTCAATCACCTGGCGAGTTCTATGTAAAATGTGAAAAGGATAAAATTAAACAGGTGCTGATTAACATCATTAAGAACTCGATTGAATCCATGCCGATGGGCGGAAAAATAAACGTTGATATCCGTCAGGATGATCATTCTGTCATCATCAGTGTAGAGGATGAAGGGATTGGCATACCAGAAGAACGCCTCGCCAAACTGGGAGAGCCGTTTTACAGCACAAAAGAAAAAGGGACAGGCCTTGGCATCATGATCTGCAAAAAAATCATTAAAAACCACGGTGGAAACCTATATATACACAGCAGGGAAAATGAAGGCACCACTGTCCGGATTACTTTGCCGCTTGCTTGAATAGGGAGTCTTACTGCCCGCTAGATTGCGATGAAAGAAGCCAGATATCTGAGCGGGCTTCTTTAATTTTGGATGATAAACTCCTGGTCCTGCGGGCTATCCCCTATATGTACCCTTTCTCTGTAAAAAATCTCATACTCTGACATCAGCATCACTGTTGAACTCCTAGTTCCGTAGCCTTCGCTCTTAATAAATAGAGGAGACAAAATCCGTTCCCACTCAAGTGATACTCCTGTTTTCGGGAGCATATCATCAGGGGCAGGGTCTGCATTCTGGAGTAGAGTGAATAGGTCTTCTGTCAAATTTCCAGATGCATTTTCGATTAATTTTAATAAGCCCTTCTTCCCCTTTTTCACCTTCGGCCATGCGGTATTCAGGACATGATTGCTGACCCCGTAGACTCCTGGTTGGAGCTGTTCGATTCTATCTTCCACGTTCGAATAATAATAGAGCTCATCCAAATTGCCCGCAAGCAGATTGTAGCCGGGATAGCTGCTTCGATTTTCAGATGCCATTATCATAAAATCAGCAGGCAAATCGCTCCCTTTCAAAAAATCCGCCACCAGATCCCCTCTCGACCTCTTGCCTTCTGCCACTTCACTCGGATCTCGGTAATTTGTAAGAGCTGCAAACCTCCCATTTTTTGTGACACCCATCCACGTCCCCATCTTGCTTAAATCGCGTCCAGCCAGAATAGCGGGATGGTCCTCCCAAAAGTGGGCTGGTGCGGTCGGGCGCTCGTAAAATTCATCTCGATTAGCGGCAACAATAAGCTTGTATGCAGGATGGACTTTGTATGCGAAGAGGATTAAACACATTTGGATCACTGCTTTCGTTTTACTTTTTATTTTAACTTTTCGGGAGAAAAAAACAAAAATACCAGCTATTAATTGTGTGAAATGCTAGATAAATATAAAATCATGTCAGATAAAACAGAGATCATGCTAGATAAATCTTTTAACATGCCAGAAAAATCCAACAACCTGCAGCATAAATGATGAAGCATGTTAGATATGAAGAAAGAACAGGCAAAACAATGAGAAAAAGCCCCTTTTTAAATAGGAGCTTCCTCGTTTTTACGTAGCCTTCTCTTCCATTTGTGCTGCTTTCCTCACCCTTAAAAACTTCACTGTATTTAAAACAATCGTTTTCGTTACAGCATAGGTAGGTATCGCCAGAATCATGCCAAGTATTCCGGCAAGATTGCCGGCAACCAGCAATAGAATGATGATTGTGGCTGGATGAGTGTTTAAGGTTTTTCCGAGAATCAGCGGCGATAGTACATTCCCTTCAATCTGCTGGGCAATTACGATGACCACGACAACCAGAAAGGCTTTAGTCGGTGAGTCAAAAAGTGCAACGATTACGGCAGGTGCACCGCCAAGAAACGGCCCGACATAAGGAATGATATTGGTTATGGACACAACAAGCGCCATGACAAGTGCATATGGCAGGTCAATGATTAAATAGCCGATAAACGACAGTGTTCCCACAAACAATGCCACTGTAATCTGCCCCTGAATGTAAGAAGAGAGGGTCTCTGCTGTTTCCTTAAGCGTCTTAACTCCTTCTTCTCTGTATGAAACCGGAAGAAACTTCGAAACGGCAGCCGGGAACTTATCCCCATCTTTAAACATATAAAATAGCAGGAAAGGTACCGTTACAATTGTGATCGCAATATTCGTGACCAGGCTGACAATTCCTGCTACCCCTTGGGTTACACGGCTAGGCAGGGTATTGGCATATTCCATAATGCGCGCTTCAATTTCTCCAACCGATATGTAGTCCTGCGTCATAAACCATTTAAACTCTTGGGTGTTAGACATTGAATTAACAAAGTCTCTTGTCGTTTTCGCATATCCCGGGATATCGTTGTATAATTCAGTAACCTGTTTGCTGATAAGCGGAGCTATGTTGCCAATAACCAGCATCACTAAACCGATAACTGCTGCATAGATGATTAAAATAGCTGCTGTCCTTGGCACCTTGTAGCGCTGCAGCAGTCTGACCAGCGGATTCAATAAGAAATAGAGGAATCCTGAAATAATAATCGGAAAGAACAATGTTGACGCAAAAATACCGACCGGTACAAACAGAAAGGAAATTTTCGTTGATACATAAATGATCGTTAAGATAATCAGCAATTGCAAAGTCCAGTACTGCAATTTTTTCTTTGCCACAATGTCACCTTTTTTCCTTTTTTTTAATTAAATATAGAATACCACATTGGTGTTCCCTTCTACTATTAGGAGATAACACTCTATACGTACAGCCTTTCTGAATGGTTTCAAAAATAGACCAAAAAAAACAGCTCCTGCCTGAATGGACGCTATTTTTTATTTATGATGGTCATTTTTTACACCCGCAATCTTTTCCCTCACATGGAACGAAGTCTTTATAGCGGAACAATAAGGCTGAATCTGCCTGCTCAAGGCCTGGCTCTTCGGGATTAAAAATACTTCCGCCGGCAACGGAAATTTCCAGAAGACCGCACACCGGTTCACCTGTATGCGCACTTAATTTAAAATCTCCTTTTGCTCTTACCCGGTAGACTGCATTCGCCTCACCTTCGCCTATCATTATCCCGCCTGGAATATCCCTTTCAATCCTTGTACCGTATGGGGATGAAGTTCATGTGTCCCCAGATTGATTTCTGTCTCGGGTATATTTTTGAACACACGAATTCCATTTTTATCATAAGATGAATATTCAGGCTGCAGGCAAACGCCAAGCACAACAGAAGCCCTTAGTTTTTGATTGGTCGGATTTTTAAGGATGATGATCAGCCTTTCATTATCACGGCCAATTTGCATTTCGTGCTTCCACCGGAATTAGAAAAGGGCCTGTTGTAATCTCTGCCCCTGGTGATTCCTTCTGGCTTTCTTCATAACTTCTTAGCATAACCAAACGCTCCTTTTTATTTTTGGCTTTGTTAAAGGTTATTGTTGATTTTTAGCATCCTGCTGATTGGAGCGGAAGGCGCGAGCTCCCCGGAAATGCTATCGGATTTCCTTCGTGCGGTGTTTACTCAGAGATGCTTATTCAAAGTCCTGCAGGTAAAGCGTGTCAGCGGGAGACCCCGCTGGCGCAAATGCACCGGGGAGCATCGGATCGCCATCTGAACGCTTGAGTGCCTCGTGCTGAAATCAACGGGGAAATTTAACAAAGCCTCATTTTTCAGCATGAATCCCTTCTCTTGATGCTCCCCTTTCTAATATTAAATTTATTGTGATGATAATCTTATCAGGCGAATATAATAGTTTATTTAATAAATATCTTCTAAATAACCAATTGAAGACTAAGGAGGCTGCAGGATGAGAATCGGAATTAATCTCCTCAATCTATCTCAAGACCGGTTTGGAGGGGTTGAACAATATATAACGCATTTAATCGGCCATATGGCTGACAGCCGGGAAAACCTTACCCTGTTCCTTTTTCTTAAGCGCAAGCTGAAAAACATTTTTCCCCAACATGAAAAAATAAAAACAATTCGGTTCCGGAAGTTAATGGATTCTGCTGATGTTTATGATGCCATCAAAAAATGCAAGCTGGACCTTTGGTTTTGCCCATTGCACAGATCGTATCTCCCAAGTGTCCCTGTTCCGACTGTGGCAACGATTCATGATGTACTTCATACGGAATATCCGGACTTTGTCCCCGGCGGATTAGAAGAGAATAATCGCTATTATGAACAATATACGGCTTCGTTCGATGCTGTCATTACAGTCTCAGATTTTTCCAAGGGTGCCATAGCCCGTCAGCTCTCCATTCCAGAGAGAAAAATTCATGTCATTCACCTAAATGCACCAGCCATATTTGATCAAGCACCAGCGAAGGACACAATGAAAGGAGTGAAACAAAAATATCAATTGCCCGATACATACGCCATATATCCTTCAAGCTATAATCCGCACAAAAACCATCTGAATCTTCTAAAGGCCATTCTGATTCTGAGGGAAAAATACAATACCACCATACCGCTTGTCCTGACAGGCTATGCAGATAAAAGCAATGGAATTTATCAATCTGTTTTGCAATTTATAAGAGAACGTTCTTTAGAAAAACAGGTGTGGGTTCTGGGATACGTTCCCCCTGAAGAAATGCCTTCTCTTTATTGGAACTCCAGCTTTTTGGTCTTTCCTTCCCTATATGAAGGATTTGGCATTCCCCTGGTGGAGGCGTTTAAAACAAAAACACCGATCGTTTGCTCAAACAAGGGAAGCATCCCTGAAATCACAGACCACGCGGCTCTTTATTTTAATCCTGAAAATCCTGAAGAGATTGCTTTAAAAATGATGGAGCTGTTAAATCCTTTAACAAGAAAACAGCTTAGCGAAAAGAGCAGTCTTAGGTCACGGCATTTTTCCTGGAAAAAGACTGCCGCAGAAACGATGAAAGTTTTTCGGGGTGTAACCCGGAACTAATGAAGAGGAGGGGAAATGATGAGAAAAATACTTGTCCTTAATATTTTCCCAACGGTTTTCCCGCCGACAAGCGGAGGCACATTGAGGTATTTTCATATTTATAACGAATTAAGCCATTATTATGATATTACTCTTCTATCCCAAACAAACAGCAAAAAGGGGAAGGTCATAAAATACTCTTCAAGCTTTAGAGAATACAAAGCTGAAAGGGATCCTCTCTACTCGCAAATAAGACAGAAAGTTCATAATGCAGCTTCAGGCTATGAACTTCCTTTAATTATGTACTTGGAGCTTGCCAATTATCCTGCCTTATACAAAAAGTATTTTGAGAAGCTCTACCAAACGAGCGATATCATTATTCATGAAACCCCTTATTTACTGAATTATGACTTCCATTTCAACAAAGATCAAAAGCCAAGAATTTATAACAGCCATAACCATGATTACTCACTGGCAAAGCAAATTTGGAAGGATGAAAAGGCGCGGGAATACCTTCCCCGGCTTTATGAAGCAGAACAGCGATTAACTTCACAAGCAGACTTGATTTATGCCACATCCGCAGCGGAGAGGGAGGAATTTATTAAAGATTATAGGCTGGATCCTCAAAAAATTATGCTTGCCCCAAATGGAATCAATCCAGATGAATGGCTTCCGCGCAGAAAGAAGCCTGCTGGAAGGCCAAGAGCTCTGTTTATTGGAGCAGATTACCCGCCTAACACTCAGGCAGTGAAGTTTATCATTAAGCAACTTGCCGATAAATGTCCGGATATCGACTTTATCATTGCAGGCGGATGCTGCAGACCTTTTCAAGAGCTTAAGAAAAATAACGTAAAATTACTGGGCAGGGTTCAGCACAAAAAAAAATTAAAGCTATTTGCTGAAGCTGATATCGCTATCAATCCGATGTTTAGCGGTGCAGGAGTCAATTTGAAAACGCTGGAATTTTTATCAGCAGGGATTCCCCTGTTTTCCACTTTATGCGGTGTCCGGGGATTAGAACTCATTGACCGCAAGCACTATATCCATGCTGAGGCAGAGGATTTCGCGGATAAGCTTAACCAGTTCAGCAGCAGACATAAATTTATGGAGGAGATAGCCGTATGCGGGCAAAAACATATTAACACCCATTTTTCATGGAAAAGCATAGCTAAAAAGATCCATAATGATATTGAAGAGATTTTTTCTGTTTAAGAAAGAATCTCTTCAATAGCCTTTTTCAATAAAATCCCTGCCTTATCCCAGGTAAGATTCTGCATATCCAATCTTCCTTGCTGGCCTTTCTGTTTACACAGATGCGGATTTTCATAGGCCAATCTCATCTGTCTTTTTGTATCCTCCAGATCGGCTTCAGCCCAAAGATGGTCCTCATGTTTAAATAAGCGGGGGTAAAGCTTCGATATGGCACTTTTGCTGCCCATGCTGTCTCTTGGATTCTCCAGCTTGAAATCTATTAAAAAGGAATTTTGTTCATTCAAAAAGTCCATTTGTCCGCCCCAGCCTGTCGCTATAACTGGGAGACCGCTTGATAATGCCTCAATATATGGGAGACCTACCCCTTCTCCCCTGGTGGGAAGAATGAATGCATTGCCCAGCGTATATAAACCTTTAAGCTGCTTTTCCGGTATAATGCCCGTTATTACATGCAGAGGGGCAGTTTCATTTGTAAACCCAAGGCTTCTTTTATATTCCGAAATAGACTTTAATATTTTTTCACGCTTGCTGCCATATGTTTTAATGACCAGCAGCACGTTGTCTTTAGAAGTGAACTCGCTCCAATAGGCTTTCAGCAAAGTTTCAGGATTTTTCCTATGCTGAAAATCAAAAACCGAAACAAAAACAAACTTCCCTTTTGCTTCCTTTAATGAAAGCTTTTTGTTTCCAGGGTAAAATGCTTGTGTATCAGCCCCATGAGGAGCCAGAAACACAGGAACATTCACACGGCCTTCAATCATGGCATCCATGTTTTGAGAGCATGGTACGCATACCCCATCACATGCATTAATGACTGGAAGCCATGGACCCGGAATCTTTTCTGTTTCCCAAACAGTATTAAATAGGATCCGGTCAAAATTTTTTCTTTCTTTATTGATATCATCAATATTTCCAGGCGGGCAATGATAAATTAATATTTTTTGTTTGTTTTTTTGGAATGGCTTTTCAATTAACTGCAATAATCTCTTTTTCTTGTTTTTATTGCTAAAATCATAGGGGAAATTCCAAGTATACGGCTGGATTATAAGATCTACACCAAGACGGTCTAATGCAAGAGCATATTCTCTGCTTGCAATTCCATATCCGCTTGCATCAAGGACCGGCCCTCTCCAAATTACTTGATAATTTGTCATTTGTACGCCTCCCCTCCATCGCTGACAATCTGTTTTACCTTATTCAAGTCACTGGTTCTGCTTACGGGAGCAGATTTTCTTATCAGCCTGTCGTTGTCAGCAGTCCATGTATGATGTCCTGGCTGTGAGATTCTCAAGCAGGCATAATTATTTTTATCACCAGAGTATATTTTAAGCTTATTTTTGTTGCATAGCTTTAAGAAGTAGGTATCCTCTCCCAAGTTCACATCCGGAAACGGGACATGATCCACGATTTCCTTCCTGAAAACCAGGGTAGCTCCCTTTATTCCATGCTTGACAAACCGGTTTTCTTTGCCAGGCTTTTGGATAGCCAGCAGCTTCTCTTTTTGAAAATACATGTAAACCGTTCTTTTCCCTACTATATCTGCCTTTGTTTCCTTCAGAGTTCTGACAGACTGAGCCAGATAGTTTGGAGCATAAAAATCGTCATCATCGAATTTTGCAATTATGTTATAACGTGAATTTAGAATGGCAATATTCAGGCATTCCCCAAGTGTGACTTCCTCGCGCAATTGAAAAACAGTTACATTATGAGACTCTTTTGCCCTCTTCCGCCATGCGGCATTATCCATCTCATCATTATTTAAGATAATGATTAATTCTTTTTCCTCCCAAACCTGATTTTCATAGTTTTGAAACACGTTTTCCATATAGTCCTGACGCATTGTACAGCAGATGATAGAGACCATCTTTCCCGCTCCTTTATGATAAGCTTAACCGTCTCTTCCCAGGAAGCAGCAATACGAATAATATCCTCTTCCTGCAGTTTTTCGCCCCATTGGACTTCTATAATTTCCAGAGGTGTAATGGCCTTTACAGCATGTTTTGCACCGACCGGAATTTGAAGGACATCTCCTGCTTTAATATAGACAAGACGGCCATCCAAAATAAACTCCCCTTCTCCAGAGATGATTGTCCAAGTCTCCTGTCTGAACTGATGAGTCTGGTAGCTGATATTTCTGCCAGGTAATATTTTAAGCAGCTTGGAAAGGGACTCCATTCCTTCGCTAGTATAAGAAAAATCCAAAACTTTATAGATGCCCCATCTTTTTTCTTCATACATAAGCCGGGCTGTTTCAGAGATATGCTTTATAGCATTGCTCCTCTGCTTATCGGCAACCAGAATCCCGTCCGGGCTGGCAGCTATGATGCTGTTAGAGATTGAAATGGCATGAATCGGAATGGAAAGTTCATTGACAATCTGGGTATTTTTAGAGTCCTCTGACAGAGAACCTTTGCCGGAAACTGAACTCTCAAGCTGGCCGCTTAATGTCTCCCAGCTTCCGAGGTCCTTCCATAAACCAGAATAGGGAATTACAATCGACCTGCTGTTTTTCTCAGCGATCTTATAATCAAAGCTGATTTCAGGCAGAAGATCATAGTTTTTCAGCAGCTGGCTATAAGAAGTGGAAAGCCCCATTTTATTTAAATACTCAATCATAAAATTCAGAGAAAATCCAAATACACCGCAATTCCAGAAAGCATTCTTTTCTATCAGCCGCCGGGCTGTTTCTGTATCTGGTTTTTCTATGAATTGATCTATTGGAATGAAGCCTATTTCCTCTTTTTGACCCGGCTTAGGGAGGATATATCCAAACTGGTCTGACGGAAACTGCGGCACAGCACCTAGCAGAGCAAGCTCAGCCTGCGATATATGCAGAATATCCGGAATGCTTTGCAGCAGCTTATAAAACAGAGGCTCCACATAGGAATCCACCGGCACCACACAAATGGTTTCCTCAGGACCGGCATAGTAATTGGAATGAAGGTACGAACAAGCTAAAGCAATAGAAGGAAATGTACCTCTTTGACTCGGCTCGCAGATGACGGGGATCTGAATGTCTATTTGGTTTTTTATAATCTCCAATTGATTCTCACAGGTAATAATATATGTTGATGATAGAAGCCCAGCGTCATCCAGCTGTCCGCAGACCCGCTGAATCATGGATTCAGGCTTCCCATGCTGTGCAGGCAGCAGCTTTAAAAACTGCTTGGCCCTAACTGAATTAGATAAAGGCCAAAGTCTTCGTCCCGAACCTCCTGATAGTAATAGAATTTTCATATCTCAACCCCATTTTTAAGCAAATATAAAGCTGGTACTAGTATTCTATGGGGCTACTCCATTAACGGTATGGTCATATGAATCAAATTAGCTCACTTTTTAAGGTTCGGCAGAGCTTTGAAAAAATAATAAGCTCTGTTAAATTTGGCTGTTGATATCAGCACGAGACACTCGCTCTCCGCGGGGCTACCGGGAGCCGCCTCGACGCTTTGCACCTGCGGGGTCTCCCCTTGGTATGCTCTCCCGCAGGACTTTGAATAAGCATCTCCTGAGTAAACACCGCACGAAGGAAATGCGATAGCATTTTCGAGGAGCTCAGGCCTTCCACTCCAATCAACAGGTGCTAAAACAACAATGAGATTTAACAGATCTATATATAAAAAAATACCTGCATTAATCGCAGGTATTCAGACCAAAGCAGCTCTTTTTTCAATTCCGGGTCTATATTTTTAGTTAATATCCATTCCAGCTAGCAGTACCTGCTAATTTAAGGAGACAGAGTTTATCTCATTTAGAGAAATATCGTTCCTCTTAGGAATTGAAAAATCTGATATTCAGTATTGGATAAAAAGTGGTCGATTTGGTGATTTTGACCATGAAGGTACTAACATCATTCCATTTCAAAACTTCATAGACTTTCAAAAGAGGTTTATAACAACATTAGAGCTGGCAATCAAACTAAACCTTCAAATTAAACAGGTTATTAAAAAATATAATTAGGAAAACTAATTTTTTCTATATCAGGTCCCCAAATGAATGACGGAAAAAGGCTTTTGTTCTTACGAGAACAATAAAGGTGGGTATGGTTTGCTTTGAAGTCATCAACAAATTGAGAGATAAATTGAAATAATAAGCCTGTATCTTTTAATTTATTTATGATACAGGCTTATGCATATTTAACAAAAGCACCCTATAGCCATCCATGAAGCGCAAAAATCAGCGCTTCACCACAAAGAATGAAAATATATTTAATCCGTCGATACTGTTTCTAAGGCTGGGAGAGGAAGGTCGATAAACTATGGTGCCTTAGAGCCCATCCTATAGTCTGACTCCAACGACCACGAACAGTGGAGAAAGAAACCGGACGGCTCCGATGGCTTTTACCCGCTCGCTGTTTCGCACAATGTGCACTATAGTTACGACAAAAGCAAACCAATTAATGAAAGAATTGATCCACAAAACGTTAACATTAATGGGGAGCCTCTCGACCTGAATCGCTCTTACCGCGTGGCTGCATTAGCATATTTGGTTATCGGAGCTGATGGATACCCGACATTTAAACAATATCGTGACCCTGTTCGGGCTGAAGTCGACTATTGGGCATTCATAAACTATTTAAAGGAACAGAAGGTCATAGAACCACCAGCACTAAACCGTGTCACATCAGCATCTAATTCTCAATAAGTTGTAATGCAAAAAACCCCTCGTTTGTATGAAAGTTTTCGCAAACGAGGGGTTCCTTCTTTATTCAAGAATCTCCTTTTATTGATTTTGAAGAATTAGGTTATCTTTTTCTTTTGTGTGTAAAATGACAATAAAGTTATTTAATTTTAAAAGCTCAAACAAGCATACCCCGTTCTAAATCTAGGACGGGGTTAAAAATATAGTTGTTTAATTTTAGATGTAAGATACTTCACTACACTAAAAAATATAACAATAAAGTCGTTTAAAAATCTAAGTTTTATTCAACAATAGCACCCGTTACTTTAAGTGCAATACTTCACAATCTTTTTTACACCTCAATAAACTCAATCCCTTAAATGTGTTGTCCATACAAAAAGACGCCTTCTTATTCCTGCTAAATTATCAAGCAGCAGAGTTTTTTTAATCAAACTTTATTCAAAGCTATAACCAACTTATAAGGTGATTTGGCAATATGTTTTTTGAATGTAAAAAAGACGAAAATATGCAAAGAAATGAATAAAAACTTACATATTTTGACTTACTAATAATGGGATATTGAACAAAAGCACCCTTCGGTCCACTTACCTATAATAGATCAATGAATTAGGCGCTCTCCTCTAAAAAGACGAATAAACTGCGCCTTCTTATGTATTGCCTTTTCCCTAAATTACAGAAGTTCATTTTCATGGTAGATGATGGAGAATCGTTTCCCTCCTTTAATAAGTAATTTCCCCAACTGTATTAATCAACATTCATTAAGTCCATAAAACCATTTAAGTTAAAATTAGAATTTATACCTTTATCAACCATTAGTAAAAATGAAGGATACCTTTATTTCTTTTGGAGATTATAAAAAAGGTGACCAATTGTGAAGAAAGGAAGGTCGCTCAATGAATATTTTTCAATTAGGGAGGATTACAATGGGAATTTTAAGTGGAAATCCAACAGATGAGCCAATGCACTACGGTGAAGTATTTAGTACATGGTCGTTTCTATTAACAGCTAAAGGGGCAATTGCAGGTTATCAAACTCACCTAAACCATGCAGGTGACGAAGATTTGCAAAAATTACTTGAGGAAGCCATTCAGGGTGGACAACAAGAAATCAAACAGATTGAAACTTTATTAAAAGCGAATGGAATTGGATTACCTCCAACACCTCCTGAGCGACCTAAAGCTTGCTTAGATGACATTCCAGCCGGAGCACGCTTTTCAGACCCTGAAATAGCTGCTATGCTTTCTGCGAGCATTGCAGCAGGATTAGTAGCGTGTAGTACGATTATGGGACAATCCATTAGAGAAGATATAGCTATGATGTTCGGACAGTTCCATATTCAAAAGGCAGCACTTGGAGCTAAAGTTCTACGTCTAAATAAAGAAAAAGGATGGTTAATTCCACCACCATTACACCATTATAAAGCTGAAGATTGTTAGTTAATTTAAAACTGGTACAAGGGGAGCAGAACTTTTAATCTGCTCCCTTTCTTAATGTAACCTGCGTTGTTACCTCAAGTGTGCTCTTTCACAATATCAATAAAGTAACCAATAATAAACAATAAAATTGCACCTGAATGAAGAATATTATTCATTTTATAACTACAAATTTTTTACAACTATTGTAACACTTCTTATTACACTAAACTGCCCCTTTTGTACAATAAGAAAAGCCACCTGGGATTGCAGCTAGATCTTAAAGTATTGCACCATTTAGTGTAAGTACATCTTTTCACATTTAATCTCAAACTCAACTTAAAACCTGCAAGTTTAGCTTATCAAATATGTTCATGAAGTCCTTTTTCGTTGGGCACATGAAACTTGACATATTTTAAAGAATCCAGTTGCAACAATATATTATGTCTTCTAGTTTGAATACCCTCTTTTTAACTTTAGTAATGAAAATAAGCCAAAACTATGCAACTCTGTATAAAAAGCTGCATAATATCGGCTCTAAGGATTTTATACGTTATAGAAGATTAGCTTTTCGTTACAATAACAGAGCCTTTCTAATTAAAAATTATAGGAAAAGTAAATGTAACGAAAGCTGCCCAAAGTCCGTAGACCGGCAAATACTTAGTAACGGCATCTTGGATATTTGAAGGTCCGGATTTGTTTTGTAGAAAACGCATATAGGAGAGCATAATCCAAATTAGATTTGCCCAGATAAGTATGTTTACTCCTAAAACAGCAAGTCTATTAGGCGTAATCCCATAAGAAGAAAGTCTGAACACGATGGCTGACAAAGCCACACTGTCAATGATAAGCGCAAGAACAATTAAGGCAAAATTTATATAATCTGAAATGTTCTTTTTCTCGTCTGAGTCGCTCTCGATAATGGAAAATATGGTAACGGCCAATACACCAAGGAGTATTCCGTTGAAGGCTATCAGGAAATTGCGGTCCAAGAATGGATTTTTTCCGACCCATATAACCGTTATAAGATAGACCAACAATGTGACCAGGACAAGAGGACTAAAAATTTTAGCTATATATGGTGTAATATTCTTAGCAAGTTTAAGATTCATTGATACCAGGTATGCAGCCACAATAGCGAGAGCGGCAGCACCAAATAAAACGACATTACTAAAATAGAAGTCTTCTATATCCAAGCCAACAAAGCTAAATAACTGCATGGTTAATGCTGCTAGTACCATTCCGCTAACTGCCATGCTGGCGTAGAGAATACAATATTCCAAATTAAATTTAATATAGGCTAATCTTGTACTGCCTTTTGAATATTCATTTCCTGTAAATGCAAGCCCTACCAATACCCATAAGAATATGGGAAGGTGTAAATAAGCAAGGATAATACTGTCTTTATAATTTAATGGCAGCATATTAAGATAAAACCCGGAAATTAGGAATAACGCTGCAAGGGAATAAATAACACTTTTTTTCGGAGTATTATTGTAAACAAAATAGGCAGCAATAAAGGGAATTATACCAAAAGCCAGGTTAATTGGAGCAATTGCTTCCTGTTCGACAAAATGGAAAATGATCCTGGTGCTTATCCCGGCCAGAATGGCTAAAATGCCCATGAATAAGAAACCTTTTTGAAGCAAGGAAGATTTTTCTGTATTTGCCGTCTCCTTGAAATGCAATCTTTCATACCAAACACTAAGAACCTGAGAATCAGGATTTTGTTCCCATGCGTGTGAGAATGACTTTTTAAAAGCTTTCGGGTCTTTTCTATACATTCTCTCCAGTTCATGAGGGTTAGCAATATTTTCAATAATCAAATTGTTAATGTCCATAGTTATACCTCCCCTAATAATTGTTATATTAAGTTTCCTCCACAATGTTTAACTGTCTTCGTCACTTTTGTATTCTAAAATATCTCCAGGCTGGCATTCTAAAGCCTTACAAATTGCCTCTAAAGTGGATAATCGAATCGCTTTTGCCTTTCCATTTTTCAATATAGAAAGGTTCGCCATTGTTATTCCAACCTTCTCCGAAAGTTCTGTTACGCTCATTTTCCTTTTTGCTAACATCACATCAATATTGATTATAATTGCCATTGTTATTCACCTCAGACCGTTAAATCATTTTCTGATTTGATATTAATTGCTTCTTGTAAAAGTTTTTGGAGAACAGCCGCAAAGACTGCGATAACCATCGAAGCAAAAGGAACAACCAATCCGACAAAGATAACTCCTGGTGCGTCGTCTACTTCCGCAAAGATATAGAAGAGCGGCCAAACTAGCACATGCAAAATACTGATTGTGATGGCACAGTATTTGATTTTCTTTAAAGCTTTTACAGATAAATCGGAGAAAGCTTTATTTTTGTCAATATAGTGTAAGAGTTTGAAAGCCTGATACAAAGCAAAGTAAAAAGGTATCGCCGATGCATCAAAAGCGATGAAAACGAGATATTTTATAAAAGCAAACTCTGGAAGCAAATTTGCTGCAAGATTCGCCATCTCAGGCACCAAAAAGATGCACAGAGCAAGAACTGGGACTCCTAAAAGAAAAACAGCTATTTTTAAAAACAACGTTGTTACTTTTTCCATAGTAAGCACCTCACTTATTTATTCTGATTTAGATTTTAATATATATTTTATCGATTATCAATAAATTTTTATTAATTTGTATAACATTTTTATTGTATTTTTTTGTTTTAAGCAAAAATAAAAAATATATCCAGAATTTGGTTATTAAATAAACCAGGTACCTTTGTATAAAAACGATTAAATTGTCTGATATCATAAATAATTTCTTATCCATACATTCTCCTTTTGTTGACTTAGTCCACATTTAATATTAATATAACTGGATCTTTAAAAACCTATCGCAATCTTTATTAAGACCTAATTGAAGGAGATCGGAAATGATTATTCGAGAAATTAAAAAAGACGACAATGCAAAAGTAAAAAAAATTATACAAGATTCATTAAAATCACTTGGATTAGCGATTCCTGGAACAGCTTATTTTGATCCTCAACTTAACGATCTTCACCAATATTATAGTAATTTAAAACATGCGAACTATTGGGTAGTAGAAATAGATGGAGAAGTTCAGGTGGAATTGGTATAGCACCGTTTAACGAACAGGATAATGTTTGCGAATTACAAAAGCTTTACTTAAGTCCAAAAGCACAAGGTTTAGGGCTTTCCAAGAAACTAATTGAAACAGCTTTGTAATTTGCCTCTAAACAATATGAAAAGTGCTATTTAGAAACAATGCATGAATTAAAAACTGCATGTATATTATATGAAAAAAGGGTGGTTATTTTTTATACCGTCTACTTGACGGGGATATGTTCAATATTGGGGGAGTTTTCTTCATTCTGGTTTTATTCCTTATTCAAAAAACACGAGTTTTCACAATCTTCTTTGTTAGTTGAAAGATAAAAAGGCGACACTTTTATAAGCATCGCCTCTACATTTAACAGATTTCCACCATCTTTACAAGCAGCTTATCTTCTGAAAAGCCTTGCTGCCACTGCTGCTTCAAAGCTTTTTCTGGCAAAATTAAACGGGCTCTCGCCAGCATTTTCCCAGTGCATATACATTAATCGCGGACGATCAAATAGCCAGTGGTTATGAACCGCAGTGACTATTAATCCTCTTCTTCGTAATTCTGTCATGAATGGGTTAATTTCTCTTTGCAGAACTACCGATTCTCCCAAGTTTAAACCGTTATTTTCAAAGGAAAGGGCAAATGGAAGGGCTAAAGGAGATTGAGTCTGACGTCCTAAAATCGTTGCATCAATATCACGGAGGCGTTGAACTACACAAACTGGGGCTGCTACAACAACCTCACCCCTGATAATATCAGCAAGTTGTTGGCATGTTGATGGACTTATGCCCCTGACTTCGCCACGGTAAGATCTATCAGGATTATTTGAAGGTCCAAACCAAATTCCGAAGTTGTCTGACTCTCTTTTTCTCATTAACATCACCTCCTTGTCCATGACTTACTAAACAGTTTATTCTGAGATATTTGTGTAAGAATAGACTAATAGCTAAAGGCAAAAGCCTTTTTTAATATAGCAAATTAATAATTTGAGGTGATACTTTAATAAAATTTAATGATTTTAGATTTCTTCACGTTTAACTATTCCGACACTTAAGGACAATAAGAAAAGAGCCTGCCGCTGCAGCCCCTTTGTTCAATTATAGCACCCTATTGTTTAAGTGTATTTATTCACAAATTAATCCTAACATAAAAAAACCCTCAAAAAACAGCTATCGTTATTGAAAGCTGTTTCTCAAGGATAAGTGTTTCACTTATAACCCGAAACTCAAAAATTTAATACTAGATTCTTCCTACGATATACACTTAACACTATCCCAATTAAAAGTGAATTTAAAACCATCGGTGTGTAACCGTCAAGTAATTTTGAACAGTTTTTGCTCATTAAGTTTGAACACTTTCTGCTTCAAATATTGTCGTTCTGNTTTTGAGCGATCTCTCGTGTGGTTCCGGTTTTTAATCAATTCACCTTTCCCATGACATAACGGGTGTTTAGCTAGAATCTCCCCTTGGTTCGTTGCCCGAATAATGACCTCTTCATTTGACACTTCCACATAGACGGTATTGTCCCCCTTGGGACGGAATGTACCCAGAGGGAGTGAATAACGATTGGATTTGTATTTAATAACATTGTCCTTATGAACGGTCCTTGTTATACTATTACCTAGGTTGCTCTCGAAAGAGAGTAGAGAGGAGACTGGTTTTAAGTGTTGCTTTTCGAGGGCGTGCACTTCTACCGGTCTCTTTTTAATTGTGTGATGAACATTATGGTTCCCCGTTCTATCCAACCATGCAAGTGACCTCTCATTCCATTCATCGAGGTTTGAGAATACACGATTCTTCGCAAAATTTCTTTTAATGAATTTAACTACATTTTCAATTTTCCCTTTACTTTGTGGATCTGACTTCCTGCAGAGGTATAATCTGAAACCTCGTTCCTGTTTATATGCCTGGAACTCTGCTGTCAGGATAATATCACCTGCGTTTTCACTAACCGTTATTAAATGGTCCTGATCATAAACGATTTCTTCCGACATTCCTCCAAAGTATTTAAAGGCCTGCTCATGACACCGAATGGTGTCTCTAGTAGTAAACGGCCTATCTAGCCACTCGACATACTTATATCGAGAATGGGAAAGGACAAATGAGATAAAGAAAAGCTTCACCTCTTTGTTTTGAGTATTCTTGACCTTTATTTCTCCCCAATCAACCTGTATTTGTTTACCCGCGGCCAATTCTTCCACAGCTTCATGGGAACGTATATGTACTGCTTTTGGAATATGGTGAATATCTCTTAACTCCCTAACATAAGAACGAATCGTACTGCCGCCAACCTCTAAGTTAGGGTATCGTTCCTTTAGCCAATCCTCAATCTGTGCAGAAGACAGATCTGGATGCTCTTTTAACCAAGTTAAAAGTTGATTCTGATAGGGATCAAGTTTCCTTTTTCTTGTCCTCAACGAACTAATCCAATCTGTAGCTTCCTCAAAACTCATATCCAAATACTTATAAACTGTATTTCTAGAAACATCGAGTTTTTTTGCAATGGCGGCGATTGAAAATCCTAGTTTCTTAAGTTGCTTAACTTGCACTAACAATTGTAATTTTTCCACCTTTCAGATCCTCCAGCTAAAACAATGGTGTTAAACTCCCATCATAACTTAGCTGAGAAAAAATCGGGCAAAAAGTGTTCATTTTTATCTGTCAGAAACTGTTCAACTTAGTTTAGCAGTTACACGGTGTTAGACCGTAGCTAATGAATGGTAATGAAATCGATATATGTGGTAATAAACCTAGTACCGTACCAACATTAAATACAAATTGGACAGAAAGTAATGAACAAACACCTATGATCAGCTGCTTACCGAATCGGTCCTTTATTTGTATAGATAGAATAACCATTCTATAAAAGAGTAAAGATAATAGAACTAGTAGAAACCCGGATACTAGCCAACCATAAAAATACATGATATTTGCAAACACCATATCTGTTGCCAGTTCTTGTATATAATACTTAGGTAATTGCTTATGACCAAACCAACCACTTTGAGTTCTAAAATCCTTTAACACCAGGTATATAAAACCTTCATTATGCTGGTATTCAGCAGGGTTTAAAAATGCTAACAAACGAATCTTTTGTAACTCTTTCGCAGTAAACCAAAATACACTTACATAGGTAAGAAGTAGACCAAAATAAACGCCAATGGTTTTATAAATGGTCATTTTATTAATAGAGCTAGATAAAAACAACGTTAACACTAAAACCGAATAAATGAAAACATCAGTAAAATTAGACAATCTCATAAACAAGATTACAGAAATCAAGTACACACTATATATTACGATTAAATTTGGTTTCTCTTTAGATAGATAGAATGCCCAAAATACCAAAAGGATAGGTAAAAGAGATATTCCACTAATAGTAAAACCCATTATTCGTATAATGGACACTCCATTAATCATTGCATTAGGGAAAAAATTTAAAGCAAGCAGAAACCCGAACGCTACTATAAGAAATAGCCAGCCTAATTTCTTTATTTTTCTATAATCTATCAACATAAACGTTATTGTGACCAAGATTCCCAATACAATATTTATTATTTGTCTGGCCATAGAAAAACCATCTGCATTTATAATTGGTAGTATCCCCATTGAGATAATAATGATAAAAAGACCAAATAGTTTCCAATCAAATACCGGTCTATACAGTTTATTAAAATGAGTACCCAGTTTTGATGGGTTCCCCATTTGCTTGATAACTTGTTCTTCTGCTTTGTTTTGGGGTACAGCCTTAGACACTAATTCTGATTTTGACTTTTCTAGATGATAACTTAGCTCTTTGTAGACAATTTCCTTAGCTTCTCTTGATTTTATGTATTGCATAACTTCGTTTAAGAAATGCTCCCTAATATTTGTCATATTTATTACCTCTCCAATATTTCATTTAGAAAGTAAGCTTCATTATTACCTTTATTTTCAAGGTTTTTCAGCATTTTTAACCCTTTGGCATTAAGTTGGTAGTATTTAACATCAGGCTCTATCCAGTGAGTATGAAGGTAACCTTTATGTTCTAATCTATGCAAGGACATATAGAGGAACCCCTCTTCGTTTTCAAACTTCTCAATTCCTCTTGCACGTAATAGTCTATTCAATTCAAAACCTGTCCGTTTTTCTTTCAGCAACTGAAAAATGGCGACTAATACCCCCTCTTCTGAGATGGAAGGGTAGCTAATCTGTCGTCTAATGCTACTTTTATGTTTCTCTGTAAAAGTAAGGTCCTGTAATACCGTTCTTTTCATAGCCTTTTTAAAGTTCTTTAAACGATCTTCCATGTTTATACCTCCAAGCTCTCTTTTAAAATTTCTTTTGCTCGCTTTAGCCTGGTCTTAATTGTATTTTGATTCACACTTGTTAGGTTAGATATTTCCTTAATCGGTAATTCTTCAAAATAGTATAAATATATAACTTCCCTGTATGTATCTGGCAAACTCATTACGGTTCTAACTAATTCTTCGTCTTCATATCTCTGGATAACTTGGTTTTCCACTCTTTTTTCTTGGCTCGGGGTATTTTTTACATGTTCCTCCGAAACCACAATATGTTTATAATGCCAACTCCTTAAGTAATCCTTGCAATGATTAATTGCTATTCTCCAGATCCAGGATTTTAGTGAGGATTTTTTTTGGTATTGGTCCAACTTTTGATAACATTTCACAAAAATTTCTTGAGTAAGGTCTTCTGCGATCTCTCTTTTACCAACGTATGAAAAGGTAAGGTGCAATAACGATTGGCCATATTGGTCCATTAGCTGTTCAATTAGTTTTTCCCTTTCATGTACGATTAGATCTTCAATAATACTTTCTTCCAAGGCACTCTGCTCCCTTCCACCCATTAGACGATTCCAAAACATAGTAAGTTTTTGTGTTATGATAAAAAATTGTTTTGCCACTAAAAAGAAGCGAGGTAATTACCTGCGCTCCGAATCTCCCGGTGTTTATTCAATAAACCTGCCCCTTTTGTTGAAAAAGAAAAAAGCCCACTGAATCGGCTGCTGATCTAGTACAAAGAAGCATTTAATTTGAAGGATAAAGATTCTTCCTAGAAAAGCGACTTCTTTAATTTATACTTTTACTACCTGAATTTCATAAGAAATATCTCTTAGTGGTATTGGCAGTTCAGTGACCTTAGAAGCTAAGAAATTTTCCAATTCTGTTTTTATATCTTTACTGGATCGTTTATTTGTCTCGTTAATAGTTATTCTTAATACTGGTTTAGGTTTAAGAATGGAATAATGAACTTGAACATCATTATAATTTTTTTCATTTATGTAATCGATCGCAATCCCTTCAAACAATGCCATAGCATGCTCTGTCTGCATTTCTTGTAAGTTTCTTTTTGAAATTTCTATATTGTAATGGTTTAGATCTGCTTTAGATACCTTTTTTTCTAAATATTCCTGTAGTTTTTTTCACTTTTGGCTTCGTCCATTACAATAAAAATCGTTGGGTCGCGGTCTGTATCACTTATTTCAAAGCTGAATAAACCATATTCATCAAATCCATTGTCTAGGACGGATGCAATTCGGCCATCTCGTGCCTTACTATCATGGTTAGTAGCTACATCATCCTTATTGAAATAAGCATCATGTAGTAGAAGAACTACGAAAGTTATAATAAAAATAGAAACCGATTTTATCTTTTTCATTACATTCCCTTCCCTTCCTTTCAAATTATTTTTACCAAATAAGCCCAAATATTTGTTATAAACCTGTCCCTTTTGTTGAATAAGAAAAAGCTGCCTGGTTTGGCAGCTGGGTTTTTAATAATAGTACCTATAGTTAAATATGCTCTCCCTCTGATGTTAGTTTCAATTCCTCAAAAGTTTCCGGAATGATTAGCTGTTTGAATTTATAAAATATCCTGTATTCGCCTGAACCCACTCTTCGAAAGTATACGGCTTATGTCCTGTAACTTCCTCTACGGTCGACAATACCTTATGAACGGATGGAGGCGGGTTAAGGTGCCAGTTAATCACATAGTCAATGGCATCTTCCTCAACACCCATCTTCCTCATCTGCTCACGTTCTTCTTCTTCGGAACTCTCAACATATCGGATTTCCCGTCCGATAACCTTGCTAATAATCCCAACTTTATCTTTAACTGACAAACTCTCAGGCCCTGTTAAGGTATATATTTTACCTGCATGACCGTCCTCAGTCAGTGCGACTGCTGCGACCCTTCCAATATCAGCTTCATGAACAGGAGCAATTGGTGAACCCCCAAACAGATCTCGAACCAGCCCATCTGAGCGTATAGTATTTGCCCATTTTCGTGCATTTGCCATAAATTCAAAGGCTTGAAGTTGAGTCCACTTTAGGGCACTTGCTTCAACAGCACGCTCAAAGGGGCCCTTCTCGCCGTTCCATAAAATAGTAACCCTGCTTACACCAGCTTTCTCAGCAAGACGAACGATTTCTGGTCCCGTTTGTAACGGAGTATATTCGGCGCCGGTAGTAATCAAATGCATACCGCTCAAGCCAGCCAAAGCAGAACCTAGCGTACTTGGTTCACTTAAGTCCCCCGCAACAATCTCCACACCTGCAGGCAGATTGGCCTTTAGTGGATTACGAGTCAATGCCCTCACTTTTTCCCCCTTTCGAATAAGTTGATCTACGACATGCCGCCCTACGGTTCCCGTTGCTCCTGCCACTAATATGGTCATTCGTTTCCATCCTCCCATTCTTGTTTCATCCCATTAATTTTCTCAGCCAAATTTAACCTTTCATCGGTTAAAGACGCTATTTTTGTGGTTTTTCTCATTTATTTTCTTCTCAAATATTTTCGAAATAAATCCCTTTAAACATTTATATAACCTTCTTTATTTATTTTTACATTAATACGAAATTATTGCCTCCAGGTATAGTTTGAAATCCCCTACAACTTTAGATGTAGAATCATTAGGAGCCTAAAATAAACCTGCCCCTTTTGTTCAATAAAGAGTAAAAAAAAGGCGATTAATCCTTCCTAGATCAACGCCACATATTTGTGCTTTTTACAGGTATCTTATTACATGAGTTCTGTCCTGTTAGTACCATAACATATTTTCTAAGTCATTTAGGTATGAAAACAAATAAGATGCACCTTAAAGGTACATCCACAAAGGTATTGGCACCACGACAAATAAACTAGCGATGGAATCCTTTAAATTTTAAAACATCATGAATTAAGTATAGATATCCCCCATCAACCAGGAGACAAAAGGTATGGATTTCTTCTATTTAAATTGCTAAACTCGTGAATCCACGAAATTGAATCATATTGGTTTATCATTGATAGTCGTAGCAAAAAGCTTTTTAAACTTTCTCCCTTTTGAGGTTGTGGTACTAGCAACAATCTCCCCATAATTAATCTCCTGTCAAATTTCTTTAATTTCAACAGTACACAAATAGCCCACTATAAGTTGGGCCATTTGTATTCCGATTAATAATAAATTCATTCCTTAAAATTAAAGAAAGATTCCTGTGGATATTGAAAATCTTTCCGTTAGATTTTGAACTCCTTCCGGAAGTTAAAGAAAAATTACAGAAGTCATACCGCTTCACTGTCCCACTTTTTCTCGTCCTGCACAAAAAGTAGTCCAAGCTCGTGGTGATCGCCTTCGTACAGAGCACGCTGGACGAAGCGAACCTGTCCGTTCACGTCAAGGACCTCGAGTTTGCAGTGAGCTCCGTTCTTTTGCAGCGCTTCATAGAAACCTTTTTCATCTTGAATTTTTACACCATTGACTTTTGTAACAACCTCTCCCACTTGAAGAGACATTTTATCAGCTGGTGAATCTGGAACCACTCCCAGTACCGTAATTCCCTGATTTCGTTTGGAAAAATAAAATGGTGCCTGGTCTTCTGCCAGTCGCTGGCGGAGCGAGATGAATTCACGCCCGATGATAGCCAGTGCCACTGCACCAATGGCAGCAAGCGGATACCAGTAACCTGCAGATGCAATCAGCAAAAGTAGTACGCCAAACACGGCGATTCTTTGTCCTAACAGTGCAGTTGCCTCTTTAGGAAGTGTGCCTTGAATCCGCTGATAAAACCCGATCGAAAACGGAGCAAGAATAAGCGAATAGGTTTCTCCGCCAATGGGGATCACTGGCCACCACTCAAATGGCAGCTGCAGCACCTGGCCGGGAATCAGCAGAAACACAGGCACCATCCATATTCTTTTTGACTCATGAATGCCAATGGTTTGGCCGCGCTTACTCTTCACAAGCTTGGGAGATGTCCCTTTTCGGCCATTTTTTATAATCAGGAAACCTTCCGCGATTACAAGAAGAGCTAGGAGAACAGCAATGGATGGGAAGATAGAAGAATCTAAATCTACTGCCGACTGGGCGAATGAAGGTAATAGCCAATTCTGTTCAATCGCAAACATCGTGGCAAAAAACGCAAAGCCCAGCGTATAAACAGGCGACATCCATCTCACTTTTGCCGTGAAGCTCCACAGGAATGTAAGGGAGGCTGTAAATACAATCGTTTCGATTGGTATGACAAACCCTGCCCCAACCATAACAATGCTCACCACTAGACCAGCCAACAGCCCTAGAGGAAGGAACTGCCTCAGTTCAAAATATGCATTTTCCACGCGGACCGAAAAATCTTTGCGTTCCCGCTTCACACGGGAAACTCCCAAAAATGCGGCCACAAAAAACAGGTAATAAAACACTGGATTCAACAGCAGCTTTCCCGTTCCTTTCAAAAACTCAAAAATCCACTCCTCTAACAAACTTGCCACCAGCCTCTATTAATAAATTCTCATAAATTATGTAATAACAAAACTCTATTACTCTATATTCTACCAAAACCGCCTTCCAAAACCTATCACAAACTGGAAGAAATACAAAAACAGCAGAAGGAAAATTCCTCCTGCTAAAAAGTGTTCTTTATTCGATATAATCCGAGGCTATTTTGCAATATATCTCAGAGCCGTTCGAAGCTGAAGGTCGTTGTGCTCTTTTTTTATTTCTTCCATGGCGGCTTGTTCGAGTGCCGATGCAGTTTTCTTGTCTATCCGGCCGGTTGCTTCAAGCTCCTTTTGCTGCTGAAAAGCTTTTACAGCTTCTGCAGTGGAATCACTGAAGTAGCCATCTGTCCGTCCCGGAGCATATCCAAGTCCGTCCAGAATTTCCTGTGCATTCTTCACCATTTCATTATTCATATCCATTTCCAAAGGCTTCTCCACCTGTAAAGGATGTGTATGGTAAATATCAGGCTGTTTGACCTCGAGGGTCGGCTTTATTCCCTTGTTGTGAATCCAGTTTCCGTCAGGTGTCAGCCATTTAAACAAAGTAAGTTTGATATTGCTTCCATCCCCCATTGGAACAGGCTGCTGAACCGTACCTTTTCCAAAGGAATTTTCACCGATAATAGCATAACCCTGTGCTTCCTTTAAAGCGCCAGCCAAAATCTCCGATGCAGAGGCACTCCCTTTATCCACAAGTACAGCAATCGGATAGCTTTTTGGCTTTTCAAGTGTGGAGAAGTACCTCATTTTCTCGCCATCCCGTTTCTCGATCTGTAAGTATGGCTTTTCAGCCGTAACCAATTCTTTCAGAATTTCCTGTACAGATGTCAGGAGACCGCCGGGATTTCCGCGCACATCGATTACAAGACCCTTGATCCCTTCCTTCTCCATTTCATTCAGCTGTTTCACAAATTCTTTGGATGTATCTTCAGAAAAAGAGGTGATTTCCAAATACCCTACCTTTTTTCCCCTTTGCTCCTTTATCTCTGAGTACACTGTAATCTGCGGGATCTCATCCCGCTTAACTTGAACCTTCAATGGCTCCCTTAGTCCCTGACGCGCAATCTCAAGTTCTACTTTTGTTCCTTTTTTGCCGCGGATCTTCATGGTAGCTTTATATAAATCAAGCCCCTCCACGCTTTCCCCATCCACTTTTAAAATTTCATCCTTAGGCTTCAGCCCTGCTTTTTCAGCGGGTGAATCTTTAAAAGGTGCAACAATGATGATTTTACCGTCCACCATGCTGACTTCTGCCCCGATTCCTTCAAAAGAGGATTCCAGTGTATCATTGAATTGCTTCGCTGTTTCCTCATCCATATAAACAGAGTAAGGGTCTTCAAGAGTTCCAAGCATGCCCTGAATCGCCCCCTCCACGAGCTGCTTTTCCTCTACTTTTTCCACATAGCTATTTAAAATAAGCTGATAGGCCGTTTCCATCTTTTCTATTTTCTCATCTCCAGCTTGAGAACCGTTTTCCTTGGTATTTATTAAATGATTTTCGGCTCCCGTCTGCGGAGCTTCCTTTGCCAGCCACTGCATGCCTGCATATGTACCGCCAGCTCCAGTCAGCAATGATCCCGTCATCAGCACGGCGATCCATTTTCTGCTCATCTTCATCTCCCTTTCTATTTTGCTGGGATTCCTGTTTAATCGTAAGCTGTTTTTATCAGCTGCCTTTCTCGATACTTAAATAAATAAAAACAACCCGCAAAGGGCAGCGGGATGTCTTCGCATATTTCATCCTATGTTTGGAATGGACGAGATATGATTTCTTTTGCTTGAGGATCAGTAATTTCAAAAACAAATTATTTTTATAGGATTAAAGACCCTCCTTAAGGGAAAAAGAAAAGTGGAAGAAGCTAAGCTCCTTCCACTTTCACTATTTTTATAGAGGCACGATGCCTACTGGATTAATCGCATTAGATTTTGCTGCATTCCAAGAACCTCTGTGAAGTTCGAAGTGCAGATGCTGGCCATAAGATTGCCCAGTATTACCCATGATACCGATTTGCTGGCCTTTAGAAACAGTCTGGCCAGAGCCGACAGAACGGCTACTCATATGAGCATATACTGTTGTATATGTTTGTCCGCCTACAGAGTGAGCAATGAAAATGGCATTTCCATAGCTGCTGGAGTAGTATGATCGGATTACGACACCATCTGCTGCTGCAACGATCGGTACTGTACCGCCTGAGGCAATATCTACACCAAAGTGCTCGCCTAATGAACGGTCGCCAAAACCGGAAGAAAGTCTTCCTGAAGCTGGTCTCGTCCAGGCACCGCTTGATACTGAAGGTGGTGAAACTTGTGGGCTGCTTGATGATCCGCTGTCAGATGATGAACTGCTTCCTGCTGATGAAGAGCTGCTCTTTTTAGCCGCTTCCTGGGCCGCACGCTGTTTTGCCAATTCAGCTTGTTTTGCTGCTTCAGCTTGTCTGTCCTGCTCAAGCTTAATTGCTTTTTGAATTGCCGCTTCCTGGGCTGCAAGAATTTCATTTTCTTCAGCTAATTCAAGCTTATGAGCATGCATTTCCTCTTCTTCATGCTTTAATGATGCAAGCAGTTTATCTTTCTCTGCCTTTTGGGCATTTAAGCTCTTTTTCATGCTTTCAAGCTCTGTACGCATTTTTTCTAAAGATGCGAGTTCTTCTTTTACTTGAGCTTGTTTTTTCTCCAGTTCATCTTTATCCGCCTGATGTGCTTTTAAAATGTCCTGGTCAGCTTCTACGATCGTAGCAACTGCTCCTACACGCTCAACAAAATCTCCAAAGCTTTGCGCACCCATTAAAACATCAATATAACTCACCATTCCGCCAGTTTCCTGGTAGTTGCGCGCACGGTCCTTTAATAGTTCGTTGCGCTTTTTGATGCGCTCTACTAATACTTTAATTTCTGCTTCGAGTTTTTCAATTTCCTTTTTTGTTTCTGTGATCTGGCCGTTTTTCTCTTCAATTTTCGCTAAAGCATCACTGATCGCTTTATCCAGGCGCTCAATTTCACTTTGTACGGATTGCTGCTCGCCCTGGTTTTCGGTAATCTTTTTATCTGTATCGTTAATGTTTGTTTCTACTCCAGAACGCTGCTGATTAATCTTATCTTTTTGGCTGTTTAACTCATTTAATTTATCTGCTGCAGACGCCTTTTCAAGAGGCAGTCCGACTGTTGCGCTGCCAAAACCCAAAACGGCAGCTAATGATAATGTAATGATGGATTTCTTCAATTTTCCGATTTCTCCTTTCAATGAACACTATATGTACAGGTCAATCGTTCTATTTTTCATCTATGTCTGAAACATTTAACTCTGCTAAATCGTCTATTAATATGAGGCTTGAAGGCGCCTGGACAGGTTCCCCCCGCAGGGCCTTCTAAGCTTTTTTTATACTTTCAGGAACTTTCTGACTGACATTAAGCTTCCCCATACACCAATGAGTGCGCCCATCAGGATAAGCAGTCCGGAAATCTGATAGACAAACGGACTGAATTCCAGCAGCTTGATAAAGTGTCCTTCAAGCTTTGGTGCCAAGTAATCATAGGCATAATAGTAGGCTGTTGAAACAAGCGCGATTGGAATAATGGATCCAAGCAAGCCAAGCCATAAACCCTCAAGGAAGAATGGCCATCTGATGAACGAGTTGGTTGCTCCTACCAATCTCATAATCTCAATTTCTCTTCTTCGCGACATAATTGTAATTTTAATCGTATTGGAAATCAGGAACATAGCAGTAAATAATAGGCCAATAATCAGCACAAGGCCAACGTTTCGTCCGGCATTGATAAAGTTGAATAACTTTTCAACCTGCCCCTGCCCATATTTTACTTTTGCTGCGTATTCCATTTTATCGATCTGCTTAGCAGCTTTCATTGTGTCTTCCGGGTTTTTCGTCTTTACGATAAATACATCGTTCAGCGGATTATCCTGTTCGAAAAGTTTGAAGGCTTCTCCTTCTTCACCAAGGCTGTCTATTAAACTATCAAGCTCTTTTTCCTTAGTTGAATATTCGACTGTTTTGACTTCGGGTATTCCTTCGATCTTTTGCTGTAAAACTTGCTGGTCCTGCTCATTTGCAGCAACATCGATGTGAACGCGGATTTCCACGTCCTCTTCAATGGTTGTAGCCACCATGTTGAGATTCATCATAATGACGAAAAATACGCCAACCAAAATCAGGGTTACTGTCACCGCACTTGCCGAAGCAAACGTCATCCATCCGTTTCGCCCGAGGCTCTTGAAGCTTTCGCGGAAGTGCCGGCCTACTGTTCTAGCTTTCATAGCCGTAATCACCTCTTTGCTCGTCACGTACAATCCTTCCGCCTTCTATGGCAATAACGCGGTGCTTAATCGTGTTAACAATTTCCTTATTATGAGTAGCCATGACCACAGTCGTTCCTCTCGTGTTGATTTCGTCGAAGATGTTCATGATTTCCCATGATGTGTCCGGGTCAAGGTTTCCTGTAGGCTCGTCCGCTATAACGACCTTCGGAGAATTTACAATTGATCTGGCGATGGAAACTCGCTGCTGCTCACCGCCTGATAGTTCGGTCGGAAGCATCCTTGCCTTATGTTTTAAACCTACAAGGTCCAAAGTTTCCATGACCTGCTTTTTAATATTCTTCGGATGCTCTTCAATCACTTCAAGAGCAAATGCTACATTCTCATAGACAGTCAGTGTCTGGAGGAGCTTAAAGTCCTGGAAAACGACACCGATCTTACGGCGCATAAGCGGCACCTTTGCATTCCTTAATGTAGCCAGATTTACTCCATCAATGGTTATCGTTCCGCTCGAAGGCTTTTCTTCCCGGTACATCATTTTGATAAAAGTAGATTTACCGGCCCCACTCGGTCCTACTACATAAACAAACTCACCTTGTTTGATATGGATATCTATCCCGCTGGCAGCTGTAACGCCATTAGGGTATCTCTTATATACGTCTTTCATATCGATCATATATATCACCTAGCATCTAGTGTGTATTAAGAATTAAATGACAAACAGCTTTGTTTCGCTAAAAAACGACATCCTTTCGACATAGCGGATGACAAGTTACTTGTAAATACTGCCTATTTAGCCATCTGAAATTCTCACACAACCCATTATAACATCATAAGTTGTCAAAATAACGGAAAAAATTATTACAGTTTCTTTTCAATCCCTTATCTATTGTTACTTTTTTCCTGATTTCCTTTAATATTCTAGTAATTTATTTGCTTAATCGCCGAATTTTTCCTTCTTTTTTCATATTGCATTCACTCGATATATGTCATAAATTGTCTAAGCTCCGCATAAGACAAAAAATAAAAACGTCCTGCTGAACAGAACGTTTTCATTTTAGTTCAATTATTTCTTACCTGCTAGCCAAGATGCTACAGCTGAAGCTTCTTCTCCCTGAAGCAGTCCTTTAGGCATAGCCCCTTTACCGTTAGCAATTGTGTTTTCAATATCTTCCTGTGATAGACTAGCACCAATTTTATCCAGTGCAGGCCCTACACCGCCTTCAAGGTTTGCACCGTGGCAGCTTGAACATTTCTGTTCATAAAGCTTTTGTGCATCACCAGCGTCAGCAGTATCAGTCGTTGTTTCACCGCCGCCGTTTGTAGCAGTGTCCTTGTCTTCAGCAGCATCGTCTCCGCCGCCGCAAGCTGCAAGTACTAATGATGTACCCATCAGTAATGCTAGTAGCTTCTTTTTCACCAATAATTCCCCCTCAGGAAAAAATACTAAGTACAGCTATATTATACCAACACTATGCTCGTTTGAAACCCTCGCCCAACACCTCAGAAGCATCCGTAACAATGATAAATGCAGTAGGATCAACGGTTTGAACCAGTTGTTTCAATTTTGTGAACTCCGTCTGGTCCACAACACACATGAGGACAGGACGTTTATGGTCGGTATAACCACCGTATGCTGATAGTTTTGTCACACCGCGGTCTATTTTATTCAAAATTCCTTCACGAACTTCACTTTGTTTTTCTGTAATAATTAAAGCCATCTTTTTCCGGCTGAATCCAAGCTGTATGAGATCGATTGTTTTGCTTGTCACATATAAGGCAATTAAGGCATATAAACCCTGTTCAATGTCAAAAATAATCGCAGCCGACAGCACGATCAGACCGTCGATAATCGCTACACAAGTTCCAAGAGACAAACCTGTATACTTGTTAATAATCTGTGCTGCCAGGTCTGTCCCTCCTGTTGATGCTTTACCCCTGAAAACAATTCCTAAACCAAGACCTACGCCAATACCCCCAAATAAGGAAGCAAGCAGCGGATCCGATGTCCATGGTTCATAATCTTTTGTAAGAAAAACAATAAACGGCAGAAAAATTGTCCCAGCCAGTGTCTTCGCCCCAAATTGTTTCCCGAGCAAAAGCACACCTGCAATAAAAAGCGGTATATTAAATGCCCACTGTACATATGCCGGCTCCCAGCCAGCAACCGCATCCAGGATCGTACTGATCCCGCTAACCCCTCCTGAAGCAATTCGGTTGGGCAGCAAAAACACATTAAACGCAATAGCCACAAAACCTGATCCTATTAAAACATATAGGTACTCCAGCAGCCTCTCCGCCTTTGTACTATAAATATAACTTCTTCTATTCTTGCCCATTTCTTCTCCCTCCGGTGACCCGATCTATGCAGATATAACATTTACTGAACATTTATCCATTTTTACCGTCAGTGAGTATAGCACGGAGTTTGAAGCCTGTAAATGCCATTAAACTGCCGTATTAAAGGACTGTAGTTCCTCCCCTCTGCTTTTCATTATGTTGTCATAAAAACATTCAATTTATCATGCAATTTTATGTGTGAAATGTTTATGAACATTGTTCCAAAATGCTCCTGCGCTGCTTTCTCAGCAGCATGAAGAGACTTTCCATGTAATTTCGGATGCTTTGAAGGGTACAAAAATTGATATTGAACACCTCAGTAAAAAAAGCGGAGTCCACGAAACCGAAATTAATCAACTCAAGAAGCGTATCCACTCCTAGAGCAATCCCCATTCACCGGCTAGCTCAGTTAAAATTCCATAAATAAAGAACAAGCCTATGCCGGTTATAAGCCAGCATAGGCTATTTTTACGTATTAATCCTGAGGCATAATCAATTTTGAACGCAAGTATGCATTAATAAACATATCCAGGTCACCGTCCATAACTCCCTGGACGTTACCGACTTCCGTGTTGGTGCGGTGGTCTTTTACCATGGAATAGGGATGGAAGACATAGGAGCGGATTTGGCTTCCCCAGCCGATGTCTTTTTGCTCACCGCGGATTTCAGCCAATTCTGCTTCCTGCTCTTCGATTTTCTTTTGATAGAGCTTTGCCTGAAGCATTTTCATGGCACGTTCACGGTTTTTGATCTGAGAACGCTCTGTCTGGCATGTTACCACGACATTTGTCGGCAAATGGGTGATACGGACAGCAGAATCAGTTGTATTGATATGCTGACCGCCGGCGCCGCTTGCACGGTATGTGTCAATTTTCAGGTCTTCTGTACGGATATCGATTTCAATTTCATCATTGAATTCCGGCATCACTTCACAGGATACGAATGAAGTATGACGGCGGCCCGAGGAGTCGAATGGAGAAATCCTTACAAGACGGTGCACGCCTTTTTCTGCCTTCAAGTAGCCGTATGCGTTATGCCCCTTAATGCTAAGTGTAACACTCTTTATGCCCGCTTCATCTCCAGGCAGGTAATCAAGCGTTTCAACCTTGAAGCCTTTCTTTTCAGCCCAGCGTGTGTACATACGAAGCAGCATGCTGCCCCAGTCCTGAGACTCGGTTCCGCCTGCACCAGGATGCAGTTCAAGAATGGCATTGTTTTTATCATATTCTTCGCTTAAAAGAAGCTGAAGCTCAAAGTCTTTCAGGCGCTTCACTAAATCCTTAAGCTCATTTTCAAGCTCAGCCTGCAGGTCTTCGTCACTTTCTTCTTTTACAAGCTCATATGTTAATTCCAGGTTCTCAAATGTTTCATTTAGATCATGAAATTCATTTACCTGGTCTTTAAGAGCATTGGATTCATTTATGACACCCTGAGCTGCCTGCTGATCATCCCAAAATCCAGGCTGAAGCATGACATCATCAAGCTCAGCAATGCGGGCCTCTTTGTTCTCTAAGTCAAAGAGACCCCCTAAAGTCCGCTAAAATCTTAGCTGTTTTTTCAAGTTCATTGCGAATATCTGCTAATTCCATTCCTGTCACCTCAAAAAATATTTTTTCCTATTATAGCCTGATTATCTGAAAAGCATATTTCCTTTTAGTTTTTTCAGCATCGGCAAATTTAAGCTTTTTCCAAAGAGAGAAGCCGGCAAAGCTGTTGCCGGCTCATGTGATTATTTTTAATGAGAAACTAAAAATTTTTACACCGATAACTTTTAACCCCAGTGCCTGCCCCCTCGAGGCCACAAGCTTGTCTTGTTGCGGCTCCTAGGGACTCGGGATCATAAGCCGTTGCCACAGGACGTGGCGTTCTTAGTCTGCATTCCTTCGTGGGCAAGGCGCTTCCGCTTTTCTTATTCTGCACCACAGCAGTTTTTATATTTTTTCCCGCTGCCACAGATGCATAGGTCGTTTCGTCCGATGTCCATCTGCTTGACGACAGGCTTTTTCTTAACCTTTTCACCGTCTTCTTTCGGGTTGACGGCCTGGCCTTTGGCCACTTCCTGGCGCTCAAGGTTGTTGCGGATTTCAGCTTTCATGATGTATTTCGCAACATCTTCTTCGATGGAAGCGATCATGTTTTCAAACATTGCAAAGCCTTCTCCCTGGTACTCGCGAAGCGGATCTGTCTGGCCATATGCACGCAGGTGGATACCCTGGCGAAGCTGATCCATTGCGTCGATGTGGTCCATCCATTTGGAGTCAACGGCACGAAGCACGATAACTTTTTCAAATTCGCGCATTTGCTCAGGGCTAAGCATTTCTTCTTTTTCATTATAGCGTTCTTTTACCTTGGCAAAAATCGTTTCAGCGATTTCTTCTGTATCTTTGCCGCGGATATCGTTGACTGTCAGGTCGCCTTCATTAAGAAGATTTCCATTTACATAGTCAATGATGCCCTGCAGGTTCCAGTTTTCTTCATCTTCATGCCCAGGTGCGTATGCTTCTACATTACGCTGGATGCTGGTCATGATCATCTTCTCGACAATCTCTCTCAAGTTCTCAGACTCAAGAACTTCGTTTCGCTGACCGTAAAGAATTTCACGCTGCTGACGGAGAACATCGTCGTAAGAAAGAAGCTGCTTTCGCGCATCAAAGTTGTTGCCCTCAACGCGTTTTTGAGCAGATTCAACCGCTCTTGAAACCATTTTACTTTGGATCGGCTGGGAATCATCCATTCCAAGGCGCTCCATCATTGATTTCATATTATCTGAACCGAAGCGGCGCATCAGTTCATCTTCCATGGAAAGATAGAATTGCGTAACACCTGGATCTCCCTGACGTCCGGAACGCCCGCGGAGCTGGTTATCGATACGTCGGCTTTCGTGGCGCTCTGTACCAATAACGCATAGGCCGCCAAGCTCCTTGATACCTTCTCCAAGCTTGATATCCGTACCGCGTCCTGCCATGTTAGTGGCAATCGTCACGGCACCCTGCTTACCGGCGTCCGCGATGATTTCCGCTTCACGTCCGTGGTTCTTCGCATTCAGGATATTATGCGGAACGGCTTTTTTACTCAAGTATTTAGAGATAATTTCAGATGTCTCGATTGCCACTGTACCGACAAGCACAGGCTGTCCTTTTTTATGGCGATCAGCAATATCTTCCACAACGGCGCGGAATTTGCCATCCATTGTGGCATAAATTAAATCCGGACGGTCATCACGGGCAATCGGTCGGTTTGTCGGAATCACAACAACGTTCATATTGTAGATGTTGCGGAATTCCTCTTCCTCCGTTTTCGCCGTACCCGTCATACCGGCAAGCTTTTCGTACATACGGAAATAGTTCTGGAATGTGATGGTTGCCAGAGTCATACTTTCATTCTGGATTTCAAGGCCTTCCTTAGCCTCGATAGCCTGGTGCAGTCCATCACTGTAGCGGCGGCCCTTCATCAGACGTCCAGTAAATTGGTCAACGATAACGATTTCGTCGTCCTGAACGACATAATCTACATCCAGATGCATGCTGGAATGTGCTTTTAGAGCCTGTGTAATATGGTGATTAAGAGCAACATGCGAGATGTCGAAAAGGTTATCGATACCAAAAGCCTTTTCTGCTTTGGTCATTCCTTCTTCTGTCAGCTGCACACCTTTTGTTTTTTCATCATACGTGTAATCTTCATTTTTTTTCAGGCGGCTAACAAAGGCATTGGCCTGAATATAAAGCTGGGTAGACTTTTGTGCTGAACCTGAAATAATCAGCGGTGTACGCGCTTCGTCTATAAGGATGGAGTCCACTTCATCGATTACGGCATAATGAAGGGGGCGCTGAACCTTCTGCTCCTTGTAAAGAACCATGTTATCGCGGAGGTAATCGAACCCAAGCTCGTTGTTTGTGCCGTATGTGATATCAGCAGCATATGCCGCCTGCTTTTCCTCTTTGGAAAGTCCGTTCAAGTTTAAGCCGACAGTCAGGCCAAGAAATTCGTAAAGCTGGCCCATTTCAGTGGCGTCACGGCTTGCAAGGTATTCGTTGACTGTTACAACGTGGACACCTTTTCCGGTTAATGCATTAAGGTAAACCGGCATGGTTGCAGTCAGGGTTTTACCTTCACCGGTTTTCATCTCGGAAATGTTACCGTCATGAAGGGAGATACCCCCCATTAACTGAACCGGATAAGGATATAAGCCAAGAACGCGCTTCGCCGCTTCGCGAACAACCGCAAAGGCTTCAGTCAGCATATCATCGACTGATTCTCCTTTGTGATAGCGGGCTTTGAACTCTTCTGTCTTTTCGCGCAGCTGCTCGTCCGATAATTTTTCCATATCAGATGCAAGAGCATCGATTTGCTCTGCCATTTTGGTGAGACGCTTTATTTCGCGTTTATTTTGATCGAACACTTTATTTAAAATCCCAAGCATTAAAAACGCTCCTTTATGTTGGATACGACAGCACAAGTGCCTTGTTGATGACTCAGGCGCCGGAACTGCATATCTAATTTCAAAGTCTATTTAAGCATAGGTAGTTAGATTCGCTTTTTTTCGGCAGAATCCTCCCATGAAAATTCACATTATTTCTTATTAAGAATACCACTTTGGACGGGGGGTGACAACTTATGCCACATGCGAGCTATTCCAGATCTTTAATTTGCTGATAATCTGTATTCGGGAAATACACTCTTCCTTTTTTTGAACCGGAACACCGCTGTTTACTTGCTGAGAGAAGTTTTTTTGCTATATCTCCTGAGGGAATGTGAAGAAATTTGCAGATTTGCTGATTGGATAAAGGTGAGCTGTTGTTTAGAAGGAATATGTCTTTGAGGGCCGTGATGTGAGCACTCTTGTCTTTGGTTTTGCACTTGGTGCAACACCATGTTCCGTAATGGCGTTTCATGGGATAGGATGAACAAACTTTGCAGATAACTCCTGTCTGTATATCAGACCTTGAGATTTCATAATGCTTTAGGATATCAAAATTTTTCGGGGTATGTTCTTTTAGAATAGAGCGGGAGATTTTCTTCATATCTTTTGGAGATAGGACTTCTTTTTTATGGGCGGCCTTTATTTTCTCCATACTTTTCAAAAGGAATTGAACATGAAGAACTCTTTGGAGCATTTTCGCGTGGCCTGGAGCGGTTTTAAGAATGGTAGAGGGTTTGCTGATGATGATGAAAAACTCAATCGGGATATTGATATTGCGTTTCAATAGCCATTTTTTCATTTCAGAACATTGTACTCTGGTTTGCTCTATCGGATTTGGATAGCCTTTGACTTCACCCTTGCTATTTGTTTGGATTAATTGATTAAAATCGGGATCGAAATATAAAGTTCCGCCATAGTTTTTCACTTCTAAAATTAATACGAATGCTGAATTTAAGATAAGCGTGTCAATCTGGAAAAAATGCTTGCCACTTGAGAGACGAAGATCATGGAAGATTAAGAACTCTTTTTCCGGGAGTTTGCTTAAGTGGAAGTCAATTGCCTGCTCACCTTTATAACCTGCTAATCTTCTGGTTTGATCTGACTCAATATTCAGCCGCTTTGGGTGATTTTTCGCAATTCTCTTCAGTAATGCGTGATTTTTTTGTATTCTGATGGGTAAAAATCGTTCTTTTTCAATCAAAAGCAGCACTCCTTTTGGGTTATGAAAATAGAATTCGTGTGCGGCTACAGATTTTCCTGCTTTCATGCTTCATTTTCAATGTCGAAATGGTTTATCGGTCACGTTGTCGGCTTTATCGGTCAAATTTTTATTTTATCGGTTATTTTTTAGATATATCGGTCAGGTTTCGATTTTATCGGTCAGAATTTCAATATATCGGTCAGTCCGCGCCAAATCCACATTCACGCAAAAAAAGAGAGCAAAGATGCCCTCCGTTTATGAATTCGACGATTCAATCAATTCAATAATGGTTTTCTCAACCACGTCATAAATATCACCATAATAAGTGGAAACACGGTTGGCATTGATGCCATATATCTCTCCGAATTCCTTCTGAGTGAGATTTTCCTTCGTTGGAGCGATTGTGCTTACAAGGTAACGAAGGCCAGCAACATAGTTGTCAGGCTTTTTGACCTGTTTGCCTGTTTTCTCAAGATACTCCATCCAAAGCGAAATCCCCATGCCGATGAGCCAAGGTTCCTCCCCAGCTTTAATCATGTCGTCTCTGAACATGTCGGCAACCTGCTCTGCACCCTTGGTTGGCCAGTCGAAATTGTCCATTGATGGAACCGCTAACGATTTTGGCGTATCATTCATGAGGTCAATGAAGTATTCAGCCAGGTATTCTTCAGGATCATCGTATTTTGCATCTTCGAAGGAATACTGAATATAATCTGCAAACTGCGCAGCATTTTCTCCTGGCAGATCAAAAATAGCAGGAAACGCCACATACTCTTCTCCATAAGGAAGAAGCATGGCAAAAGCAAAGTTTCCTTCATTAAGGTCATTCATATCGCCGAAAAGAGACACATTGTAAACCTTCCCGGTCAGGCAATCTTGAATGGACGCTTTATCCTCAGTCACTTCAGTCAGTATTCCAGCGACCGCTTTGCTGTCTTCCCACGACTTTAAAATGCTTTTCAAGCGCGGACGTGCAACGGCCGGTAATTTCGCGTGAATGAACTCATCCATAATGGATTCCACTTCATCAAGAGTTCCAAAGAGAATGTACCAAAAAGAGTGTACAAATTCATAAAACTCTTTTTCAGCTGGTTCTACGTCTTCAAGGATATCCAGAAGATCCGTGAAATCCTCTTTCATATCATCTGCAAAATGAGTAAGTGCAAAGGCCCTTACTTCCTTTTGAAGCTCAAGAACTTCGTTATTCAATACATCCTTAATTTGAAACAGCATCCTTGCTGCCGCAGCACTTTTTATATTTTTTCCCGCTCCCGCATGGGCACGGGTCGTTTCTGCTTATTTTCGACATTCTTTAATTCCTCTCAATCTATTTTTAATGCTTTAAGCCATTTCTCTATCTCTTTGTTTCCATATGATCGTTCAAAGGTGTTCCATTCATTCCATAACCCTGTTTCATAAAGGGCATCTTTAAAATGACGGAATGGCTTCTTATGACTCAAAGCCTGATAAAGGATTTCTGAAGCCTGTTTATTGCTCAGGCTCTCTGCAAATAACTCTCTCAATTTATATGCTTCAAAGCTTTCCATCCTTGGGACTGCTTTATATCTCTCATCGCTTTCCTCATCATCCCAGTCAATACCTGGCTCCCCTGTTATGGCAGGGTCTTCATCAAGTACTACCTTTTTTTCAGCCAGGTCATAATAATATGAGAGAGAGTGATCCCCTTCTAAATAAGCATCGATTAATTCTTCCACATCGTGCATTCTACCACGCTCCTTCTGGTTAATCCACTGTTTATCAATAGTTTGGACATTTTCCCTATGGATAAACAAAATGAAAAAATACTGGAAAAAGCAAAAGATGCCCAAATTATCAGGCACCTGTCATCTTGTTATATTCTTCAGCTGTTCCAGGAAATAAAGTGTCATCGTCGTCTACTATTCTATCGCATTTTGGGCAGGATATGAATGTATCAGTATTATGAAATCCAACATACCCATGTGTAAGTTCTTGAATGTCACATATTGTTTCCCAATCTATTTCAAAGGTATGTTTGCAATGAAATTCACAGGTTCCAAAGTTTTTTTGTTGCTTCTTATTCTTTTTCAATCTTCTTTTTCCCAAGATGTTGCACCTCTAGTTCATACAGCATTTTTTATATTTTCTTCCGCTTCCGCATGGGCAAAAATCATTTCGTCCGATTTTCTGGGCCGGAGATTTATCAAGGGTAAAGAAGCCAGCATCTGCTCTTTTTTGGATATTACGCTGACTCTGCATCTCTTGTAATAAACTTTTCTTTAGTGAATGAGCCAGAGGATGATCAATCCCATTTATTTTTATGTTAGCGTATAAAGATTCTTTCAAATCAAGAATACTGGAGTCAAATCCTGTTTTCAGCAAATCTTCCACAAGAGGAATACCCTTTACAGAAAGTTGCTGGCATAATGAGTCACAGATTAACGTTTTAATACTGATCTTGTCTGTCTTTTTAAAGAGCCTTAATAGTGCTTCTTCGGCTTCAGGAGATTTAATTTTAGCCAATATGTTCAAGGTGTAAAAATAGGCATTTTCATGAAGTGCTATCTCTTCCACTGCTTTTACAACAGAAGGTGTCCCCATTTTTATTAGAGCATTAGCGATTTCCTCAAGTGCCAAATCTTCTTCTTTCTGCAATAGTGAAATGAAATCCGGCACTAAAGACTTTAAGGATAGTTCTCCCGCTATAAATATTTTAAAAATCCCTCCATAGAGAATGAAAGTATTATCATGTATATAGCTTCGGAGGCTGTTGATAATTTCTCCTTCAGAAATTTCATTACGAAACAAGAGCTCCTGCAGTATTTGCTTTCCAAGTTTAAAAAGCGAACCATTAAAATAATCTCTTTCTAACTGGGAGATGACAGATTGCAGCTGCTGATGCAAACCTTGAGTGTCAGCATGTTTGATCCCCTCAAGAACTTCAAAATATTCCTTATTTGCATAAGGCATTTTTTCTTTATATTTTAATTGAACTTCCACAGGCGCACTTGCAGCTAATCTTAAGTAATGGATAAGATGTTCATGTTCTATTTCCAATCTGCTCAATATCTCTTGCATCCCTTTTTCAGAAATGGGCATATAATCGATACGAGGTAAAACGGAAGCCGGAAACAGATCTGTCTGTCCTTTATCATAAGCTTCTAAAGCAGTAAAAAATGTACCCTCAGTTGCCAGATAACTATCCTTCAATATCGTGACAGCATATTGCTGTACAAACGGATCTTCACTTAATAGCGCTAATTCGATTTTCTCCAGAAATTCCACTATAATGTTCAACCTTTCTTTTAAAAAAATTTCATCTGTTCTGATCCCATTGCGGCGTAGCCTTCCAATCGTTTTTCATACATGTTCTTCAGCAGGGGGACCTGCTTGTCAATTAATCATACACTCTTACTTCTTGTTTGTTCGAATGTATTCTGTGCAGTCTGCCTGCATACTGCTGGAGTGTTCCTTTCCAGGCAATGGGCATAGAAAGGAATAACGTATCCAGTCTAGGATCATCAAACCCCTCGCCAATAAATTTACCTGTTGCAATCACCAATCGTTCTTCCTTATCTGGAATAGATGCAAGCCTCTCAAGCTCTTGCTTTCTTGATTTTTTCGACATTTTTCCCGATAGGACAATAATATTTTTGGCAAATCCTTTGAATTGCCTTTTCAGATTTTCAAGATGCTCAATCCGTTCGGTTAAGATAATTGGAGATCGCCCTGCTTCGAGTTCGTTGAGGACATCATTAAATAATTGCTGATTTCGATCTTTGTCAGTCGAGATTTTTCGATAAGTTCCTGCAAGTCAGATGATCCTGACTTAAACCTTGTATATTTTGGGATGAGCTGGTGCTTAAAAGGCCTGATTTTCGCCTGTCTTTTTCCATCCACTTTATAGCGCACCGGACCGCATTGCATAAAAATAATGGGATGCAATCCGTCTTTGCGAATGGGTGTAGCAGTTAATCCATAAACAAATTTTGCCCGGATAGCTTTTAATACCTTCTCAAAAGTATAAGCTGAAATATGGTGACACTCATCCACAATGACTTGGCCATATTGAGTTATAAAAGATTTCAGTTCCCCTTTTGATTTAATACTCTGAATGGTGGCTACATCTATTTTTTCTTCAGTGCCTGCTTTAGCTTCCCGCTGATGCATCATATTTGTAAGCAGTTTCTTCAAATAGGCATTTTCCTTCTTCATCCTTTCCAATTCATCTAAGTGAAAGTTAATTTTCATCCCGATCCCTCAGTTTAGTAGAATATTTACTATACATTCTAACGAATTGATGGGTTTTCAAACAATAGTAGATCCTCATTTAAAAAGTGCAGATCTTTTAAAGATTTCGGCCACTTGATTAAGTTTATTGGTCAGATTTTTATTTTATCGGTCAATTTTCCAATATATCGGTCGCAATTCTTTTTTATCGGTCAGTTTTTGAATATATCGGTCAGTCCGCTCCACATCAGCTTTACAGCAAGTCTATAGTAAAAACAAAAAACGGAGAGCAAACCTGAACTCACCGTTTTTTCGTAAAGTTTATTTTAATTTACGCCAAAACAAGCCCCCCATAAATCAGTGCACCGGCAATGACATATGCCGGATGGACTTTAAGCCTTTCCATTAGGATAAAGCTAAGCAGTCCAATGAAAAGCGTCTGCCAAATGCCCACTCCTTCATATGAAGAGAAAAAGAAATCATACGTCATGATGCCAAGCAGTACGGCAATAACTGGCCGGATATAGGTAGTCATCCGCTTGACGCGCGGTGATTCCTTATACTTCATAAGAAGTCCAAGCAGCGCAATCATCAAGATCAGCGATGGTGCTACGGTTGCGAATACCCCTACGATTGCTCCCAGGATCCCGCCTTGTTCGTAGCCAATATATCCAGCCATTTTCGTTGCAATCGGTCCCGGCAGTGCATTACCCATTGCCAGCATTTCACTGAATTCATTCGTTGTGAGCCATCCATAATGATCCACCACTTCATTTTCGACCAAAGGAATGGATGCCGGTCCCCCGCCGTATCCGAGAATCCCTGGAATGAAGAATGCCAAGAATATCTGAACATAAATCATGCGAGATTCTTCTCCTTCTTTGCTTCATTTTTTTCATCTTTATCCTTTTTCAGCAGTGCAGCTGCCAGCAGAACAAAAATGATAATCGCCGGATGGATGTTCACAATTTCCAGAAGTACCAGGCTTGCCGCTGTAAAAAGCAATGTCCAGCCCCAGCCGAGTGAAGATTTCGATGACTTTTTAACAAAGTCCCAGGTCAGTGTTGCCAGCATCACTGCCACAACCGGAACGACTGCCTTTGTCATGCCTGCTACCCATGGCTGGTCTTTAAATGTATTTAATGCGGTAAGAAGTATAATCATAAGGACAATTGTCGGTACTATCGTTGCCACCAATGCATTAACCATGCCAAGTAAACCGCCAACACGATAGCCGATATAGCCGGCCATTTTTGTTGCAATCGGACCTGGGAGAGCGTTCCCGAGCGCCAGTACATCGCCAAATTCATCTGTATCCATCCATTTATATTTATCAACAACTTCTTTATGGACAAGCGGAATGGATGACGGGCCGCCGCCATATCCCAGAATGCCCACCCGGAAAAAAGCCATAAAGATGTCAGCCTGCTTCATGGTGCCACCTCTTTTCATTTGAATATATACGTCACTGGAACAAGCAGGTGAAGGAGCGGTTATTTTTCCGCTCCCCAGTACCTTTTATATGGTTATTTTACTCTTATATGCGTGCTGCTTCCTCATTTTTTATTACCAGGCAGCAATTGACCCGTCCGTTCGCGCTTCGGTTCCGCCCATGAGCACGCCTGTTTTCGGGTCGCGCCAGATGATTTGGCCTCGGCCAAATCCGCCGGTATCAACGGTTACTTCAATTTGGTGGCCTTTTCGTGCCAGGGCCTGGGCAATATAATTAGGAAAATGTGGTTCCACCTGGACCTTCTTTCCCTCTATCCACTGCCATCTCGGCGCATCAAGTGCTGCCTGCGGATTCAGGTGGAAATCCACTGTATTCATGACCACCTGCATATGCCCCTGCGGCTGCATATAACCTCCCATCACACCGAACGGGCCTACTGCCTGGCCGTCTTTTGTCAGGAAACCAGGAATAATGGTGTGGTACGTTTTCTTGCCTGGCTTCAGCGCATTATGATGTTTCGGATCAAGAGAAAAGTCATGACCGCGATTCTGGAGGGCAATCCCTGTTCCTGGAACGACAAGTCCTGACCCAAAGCCCATATAGTTGCTTTGGATGAAGGAAACCATATTGCCTTCGCTGTCAGCTGTCGCCAGGTAAACCGTACCTCCGCGTGGCGGCTGGTATGGTTCAGGGGTCAGAGCTTCGTCGGCAATCTCACCTCGGCGTGATTCGCCGTACTCTTCGGAAAGCAATTCTTCCACAGTAACATTCATTTCAGCAGGATCGGTAATAAATGCCTTGCCGTCAGTAAAAGCTAACTTCATCGCTTCTATTTGTTTATGATATGTATCCACCGTTTCTTTATCGCCGAACTCAAAACCTTTAGCAATGTTTAAACCCAGAAGAGCAACAAGGCCCTGTCCGTTCGGCGGGATTTCCCATACGTCATAGCCGCGGTAATGAACTTTGATAGGGTCAACCCATTCCGCTTTGTAATCAGTGAGGTCTTCCATTGACAGGAATGCATTATATTTTTTTGAAAAAGCATCAATTTTCTCTGCAATCTCCCCACGATAAAAGCTTTCGCAGTCTGTTTCACTGATCGATCTTAAAGTAGCAGCGTGGTCTTCAGAGCGCCAGATTTCGCCAATTTCAGGTGCCCTGCCTTCTGGAGCAAAGGTTTCAAACCAATGCCGGAATTCGTCATCTGTCAAAATCTGCTTGAACTTTTTATAAGCATACTTCCAGTACTTGCCGAGAATTGGTGTTAAAGGATAGCCTTTTTCAGCATAATCGATTGCGGGCTGAAGGACCTCTTTTAACGGCAGCTTGCCGAAACGCTTGGAAAGCTCTGCCCACGCGGATGGTGCGCCTGGCACCGTAACCGGCATCCAGCCGTGCGCTGGCATTTTTTCGAAGCCTCTTTCCTTTAGAGCCTCAATGGAAATGGACTTTGGAGCAGGGCCGCTTGCATTCAGCCCGTACAGTTCGCCTTTCGTCCAAACAAGTGCAAATGCATCGCCGCCAATTCCGTTTGATGTCGGTTCAACGACTGTAAGAGCCGCTGCTGTGGCAATTGCTGCATCAATGGCATTTCCCCCTTTTTTCATCATACCTAAACCAGCCTGTGCTGCTAGCGGCTGGGAAGTAGCAACCATGCCGTTATTCGCCATGACTGTCGTTCGCTGTGATATGTATGGGTGGTGGTGGAAATCAAAGTTCATGGAGTTCACCTCTGTATTAAAGTGTTAAAATAGTTAATTCTGATTATAGCAAATTGTATAAATATTATGATAGTGTTCATTTCGGAAAACTAAATGAATACAGAAATTATTCTTATTGACAAAACTAGAAACATACAATATGATTTACCTATAAATTAAATAGTTTCTCCTAAAGGGGAGTAGCTTTTACAGCAGAGTCGTCATTACGGAGCTAATGCTCTCGGCTTTGTTGGCAATTATCTCAATTGTTAGCAAGACCTTTACCAAATTCGGTAGAGGTCTTTATTTATGGGCCTTTACCAGTGCGGTAAAGGCCCTTTTTATATACAGGCCCGCACAACCGCACGTTTTACTTTATAAAATGGAGGAATAGAAACAGGGAAAATTATTTGAAACTTTATCAGTACATCCACGTAAAAAAGGAAAACAGAAAAATTGTGGTGAGCGAGCAGCTCCCCCCTAACTAAACTTAGAGGAGAGATCTTTGTTGATTTTACGAAAATACATGTCAATGCTTGGAATTGGCTCTGCCAAAATTGATTTGCAGCTGCCGAAGCTTCAATATACACCAGGAGAAAATGTGAGCGGAATCTTTTTAATTGAAGGAGGAACCATTGATCAGCAGATTAAGCGGATTGAGTGCGACCTGATCATGACCTCGCCTGACGAAGAGAGGGAGGAAGTGATCGGGACATCGACCATTCTTTCCACCAAAGTCATTGAATCAGAGGAAACTAATAAAATGGACTTTAACTTCCTATTACCGAAAGACATACCTTGCTCTGCACCTGATCGCATTTTTCAATTTAAAACTAGACTTATTTTTAACGAAGGCGTCAAAAGCGCCGACCTGGATAAAATCAAGATTATTCAATAACCATCCTAAGGAGGAAGAAACGAGTGTAACAGATCCCCTCTTAATCTATAAAGTGAAACTTCAATCAGCGGGGGGGGGGGCTTTCCCCACTGATTGATAGTTGAACCAATCGGGCCTTTACGGGCAGTTTGACCCCCATTTATTCTTTGTTGATTCCTCTGAGTCTTGATGTGGGGTCTTACTGCCCGTTAGACTGCGGTACAAATCATAAAAAGAGGAGATTCATACCTAATTGAACACTTTGCAAAAGCGGCTAATTCTATTTACTTTTTGAAGCATACTTGAAACAAGCTATCTTTCGGCTGCCACACTTGAGGTGAAAAACCCGCCGCGAATTCAAGTGTCAGCTCCCATCCAGCGAATGAACTAAAGCACCAACAAAAGAAGGTGAAACAGATGAAGTTTATTAAACGCATCAAATTCATATTAAAATTCTGGAAGTTCCTGCCCTTCCTGAAGGATTATTTTCTATCACCGGAAGTATCAGCCGGCAAAAAGCTGTTCCCGGTTGCGGCTGGACTTCTTTATATCCTTCTGCCGCTAGATCTTGTGCCCGACTTCCTGTCGATCTTCGGCTTTACGGATGATATTGTGATCACTTCGTTTGTCCTCCAGAAGATGGTGAAAATGGCTCCGGAGTCATTGAAGAAGAAATATAAAGTCCTAGAGGAATGATAGTTTCTAAAGCCTGTGAAATGCAGGCTTTTTTATTTTGCTTTCTTTTTTAGTAAGGTCTGCCTTCAGACTTAAAATCCCCTCCTTTCTGCCGATAATATGTAAGGCGAAATACTACAACACGGAGGTTTACTTTGAAAAAACTACTACCAATCCTGCTTATATTCAGTTTACTTCTGGCAGCATGTGCCACTGAAAAAAGCACAAACCAAAATAAAGAATATAAAATTGGCATTCTATTATCAGACACCGGGCTTGGAGATGAGTCGTTCAATGACTCTGCCTTCCGCGGCCTGGAAAAAGCCCGGGGTGAACTCGGCATTCTGTTTGATTACAAGGAAGCTCCAGATGGAAATTTTGAAAAGCCGCTGGAAGAGCTTGTAAAAGAAAATAATGACCTTGTCATCGGACTGGGTTTTTCTGCACAGGAAGCACTCGAAAAGACGGCAAAAAAATATCCAGACCAGCAATTCTTGCTGATTGATGCTGTATCTGAGCTTGATAATGTGGTCTCACTTACTTTTAAGGAACATGAAGGCAGCTTCCTTGTCGGGATGCTCGCTGCCATGACAAGCAAAACGGACAAGCTGGGATTTATCGGCGGTGTTGATGTTTCCGTCATCCATCATTTCGAGAATGGATTTGTTCAAGGAGCCAAGCACTTCAATCCGAAAATTGAAATACTAACAGCATATGCCGGAACCTTTGGGGATGCTGCTCTCGGTGAGAAAATGGCCGAGAAGCAAATTGCTGAGGGTGCAGATTTTATCTACCCTGCAGCCGGATTCACCGGTTTTGGTGCTCTGAAAAAAGCGGAAGAAAAAGGCGTGCTTGCCGGCGGTGTCGATTCCGACCAGTACTTTGTAGCTGAAAATGCCGTTGCCGCATCAATGCTGAAAAATATTGACGTAGCCGTTTTTAATATGGCTAAAGAATTAACCGAAAAAGGAAAAATCGAGGCTTCATCCTATGTATTGGGACTCGCAGAAAACGGAGTCGGCCTTTCCGAAATCCGGGTAATTTCCTTAACCGAGGAGCAGAAAGCTGCATTGAAAAAAGCAACCGAAGACATAATCGCTGGAAAAATCACAGTAAAATCTGAATAAAGGAGCTCACAAGATGACATTACGAAACCGCCTCATTATTGTCATGCTGATCCCGCTCGTACTGTCGGTCAGCATGATTGGCTTTATCATACTGCAGACTTTAAATATTCAAAGCTCCGCTAAACATGATGTGGAATTGCTCCTTAAAGTGAAGGACCTGGAGCAAAGCCTGGTGGTGACAAGCCAGTCGCTTGCCAATTATACCTATAATTCAAGTGACGCCAACAAAGACCAGGCACTTACCATGATGACAGAAGTTCAGGAAAATCTGACTTCCCTCTCTTCAATTTCCTCAGTGCCCGAGCATAACAAAATCATCGGCAGCATTGAAGGAAAATATACAGAGCTATCGAAAACATCAACCGGCGCTTTCAACAAGGGAAACAAAGCAGAAATCAAACGCCAGAGCATAAGAATCTCCGGCATTTTAAACGATATGCATCTGTTGAAAAAGCGCACAAATGAATGGTATGAAGGCATTCTTCAGGAGACCAGCCAGAAAATCGCCTTTATCACGAATTCCTCCCTCATAGGAAGCGTGCTGCTAATTCTGTTGTCGACTGTTTTCTCATGGATGGCTGCCAGAAAGATTACAAAACCAATCAATGCGATTGTGGAAAAAGCTGAGAAAATATCAGAGGGCGATTTAACAGCAGACTTATCACAGCTTTCGTTCAAAGAAAACAGCCGCTATGAAGTGGATAAATTATCGGAAGCTTTTTCAAAAATGGTTGTGAATCTAAAAGGAACTGTTCAATCCATTGAAGAGGTCAGCCAGAATGTAAAAGGATTTGCGGAGGATGTTGCTTCCTATATGACCAGCTTAAATGAAAGCAGCAGCCAGGTGGCTGTTTCAACGGACGAACTGGCAAGAGGAAGCCAGGCTATCTCCGAAGACGTTCAGGCTACCGCTGAATTAATGAGTGTAATGGGCGAACAGTTTTCAGCTGTCCATCAGTCAAGCGCTCAAAGCGCTACACAAAGCACACAGGCATTGGAATCTGTTATCCAGGGAAGAGCGTCCCTCGGAAGTCAAATGAGACTTGCCGAAGAAATCTCCAGCTCGTCCAACCATATTAAAAGTTCAGTCAGCAAATTCGCACAATTTACAAAGGAAATTGAAGGAGCGGCCAATACGGTTAAAGATATCGCCGATCAGACAAACCTGCTGGCATTAAATGCTGCTATTGAAGCAGCCCGTGCCGGTGAGGCCGGGAAAGGATTTGCCGTTGTGGCGGAAGAAGTTCGGAAGCTCGCCGATTCCTCATCCAAAGCAACAGAATTAATTGCGTCAATGGTCAGCAATATCCACAATGGCATCAGCAATATTTACAATGCAACCGAACAGGGACATGCCCTTTCAAAAGAGCAATCCCAATCGATGAGTGAGACGGAACAAGTCTTTGAAACCATTTCCGAGCATGTATCCGGCATTCACAGCCATCTGGAAAAATTGGTGGAAGATATGAAAACCTCCAGTGATATGAGCCAGCGGGTCATTAGCGCAGTGGAAAACATTTCGGCTGTAACCGAAGAAACAGCTGCCGGGACTGAGGAAATCTCCGCTTCCACGGAAGAGCAGCTGCGTGCGTTTGAGCAGGTTATGGTGAAGGTGGAGCAGTTGAAGAAAATGACTGGGGTAATGGAGAGGGAGTTGGAGAAGTTTACGGTTTAGATGGATGACTTGTCCGAACAAACGAAACCCCCGCTTATGACTGCGGGGGTTTCGTGTTTTATTATTGCGCTTCAATCAAGCCATAGCGGCCGTCTTTACGCTTGTACACTACATTTGTTAAGTTAGACTCTGCATTGGTGAACACGTAGAAGCTGTGGCCCAGCATGTTCATCTGCAGGATTGCCTCTTCGCTGTCCATCGGCTTCAAATCGAAGCTCTTCTGGCGGACAACTTCTAGCTCGTTATCCTCTTCTTCCACCTCAGGCGCATCTGTCTCATTTTCCAATGCTGCAAACACAGCAGTCAAATTGCCTTTTTCGCGGAATTTGCGATTTACTTTTGTTTTATGCTTGCGGATTTGACGCTCCAATTTATCTGTAATCAGATCAATCGCTGCATACATATCATCATGATCTTCCTCTGCACGGAGAACCAGGTTCGGCATAGGAATCGTTACTTCCACTTTAGAACGGTTATTGTTATACGTTTTTAAATTTACATGTACATTTGCATCAGGAGTTTCAGTAAAATACCTTTCTAACTTAGCAATTTTCTTCTCGACGTAGTCTCTAATTGCTGGAGTTACCTCAATGTTTTCACCACGAATGTTGTAATTCATATGTGAACTCCTCCTTCTCATTATACAATGACATCCTTTTCAAGAACGCCCGCTCTTGAACCCAGAAGACAAATGCCTAAACGTTTGAAAAGGAAATGCCTAGTCTTAAAAGTATATTAAGACTATGTATTTATATTTCTATTTTACCCCTAAAAACTCCTGCTGAAACTGGTAAAAAGATTGAGAAATTTTGTCGAATTGGTGACGTATATAAAAAAACGAGCAGCTCATTTCACTGCTCATCCTTTCATATCAATATTGCCGCCCAAATGTGGCTGGGCAGCATGCTGAAGGGCATGTATCTGAGTCCCGCTCATCATTTTATTAATGAATTCTGCATTTCCCTGCGCTTGATCCATGGCTTTTTTCATAACTGAGATGGATGCCTGCTGCTGGACTTGGCCTTGAGATAAGACCATAGACATTAAGGGAATATCCAAGTGAACACCTCCTGGCTATTTAAGCCTTATCATATTTAGGATTGAATATATGGATTTAACTCCTGCTGAATGGTTTGATGCCACTGCACAAATGCAGGATAGAGTTTGTTTGAAATGAACTCCTGCCTAATAGGAAGATCGTCAAAGTTCTGAATAAACAGTTCAGCCTGATCTGCTACTGTACTGATATCAGCGATAGCTTTAAGCATGGGCTGATTGTCCTGAGCTAGCTGGCTAAGCTGTTCATTAGCTGAAGCAACTTGAGGGAATGCCTGAAAAATATCACTTAGAAGCCACTCTCCCTCTGTTTTACTTAAATCGCAAAGCTCTTTACGATATAATCAAACGCTTCATCAATGGTATATAAAAGATCACTGTATTCCTTCATAAAAAGGTACTGCCCTTCGGTCAGAGTCAACAAAGGTAGTCACCTATTTTCTTTTATCATAAAACATACCGTCTGTCGCCATGGATTGATAGGGATTAATGTATTTGCCGGCTGATTCCTTTTTAACGCTTAAATCTTTGATGTCTTTTTGAATAAACAGCTTTTCCCTTGTCATCAGCTGAGTGACTTTTGCATTGAGGCCGATCAGCCTTCCTCCCAGACCCTTTTCGGCATCTGAATATGGAGGTGCCATAGCAGCCATTTCCTGCTGGCGTTTTTCAAGCAGGATATCGACATCATTAATTTTCGCATCACGGTCAAGCTTTGTATTTTCCAGAATGCTGATTAGCTCGAGTGTTAAATCATAAAACCTTTGAACCGAACTCACTATACAGCGCCGCCTTGGGAGAATTTCTTCTGTCGGTTGACTTGGATGACTTCCTTCCATGTATCGCGGAATTCGGTTACAAGGCCCTCGACTTCATCAAGAATCGCTGTCTCATTCCTGATATTCGCCTCCATTAGTCTCCGGTTCATATAATCATACAAAGACATCATGTTTTTAGATACCTCTACATCCATATTCAACGTAACCATCAGCTCTTGAATAATATTTTGTGCCTTCTGGATATTTGTATTTTTGGCCTCAATGTTATGATCCACTATGGCTTTTTTAGCCTGATGAATAAACTTAAGGCACCCGTTATATAGCATTAATGTAAGCTCTCCCGGAGATGCTGTATTTACGGAATTCTGCTGATAGGATTGGTATGGATTGCTTATTGCCATTTGTAACACTCCTTTTTATCCAAATTGGTTCATGAGGAACTTAGACTGCTCATTGGAACGCTGAATCGCTTTTTCCATGGCACTGAATTGGCGCCAGTAACGGTCTTCTACCTGGTTCATCCTCTCTTCAAACCGATCAATTCTGCTGTCTAAATCAGATAGTGTCCGTCCTAGTGCAAATTGCTGGTTAGTAGAAAAAGAGTTCCCGGCTTTTTCTTTGAGCTTGTCCATTGTCTCATTTACAGAATCAAATAAGCGATGGATAATCCCTTTTTCGCTTTCAGCGGCAGATTCACTGCCCCCTCTGAATAAAGCCTCAACTGCGTCTGGATTATTATTAATAGCTTCTTTCAATTTAGCTTCATTAATTTCAAGCTTGCCGCCTTCCAAATAATTCGAAGTGGTTGTGATCCCTATTGAGGCAAGCTGATTAAATATTGGATTAACATCATTGTTTGCGACAGGCTGATACATTTTCATCCGCATGGAAGAAAGGACACCTGTCAAAATGGAATCTCGGCGCAACAATCCACTTTTGGCCTTCTCTTCCCAAAGTTCCTGCTGTTTATCGCTAAGCTGCTCACGCTGTTCATCCGTCAATGGTGTATAGCTTCGATATTTTTCTTCAGAAACCTTGCCATTTATTTTTCCGATTAATTCATTGTATTTTTCAACAAATGATTTAATATTTTCAAATACCTTGTTTCCATCGTTATTGATGGATAATAATGCTGACGTGCCATCATCAAATTCTTTCTTAAGCGTTATATTTACACCATTTAAATCAAACGTATTTGAAGGGCGTGTAGTAGAGAGTCCATTGATAACAAAAGCGGCATTTTCTCCGTGCGTCTTAGCTGCTCCGGAAAAACCTAGTGTTACAGAAGCAAAGTCACCCGTAACGGAAATATCATAATCTCTATCAGGGGTGTTTGGATCATCATGAAAATCCCCTGTTTCCGTTCTCATCATCGATATTTTTCCAGTTGCAGAGTCAAAGAACATGGATACCCCCGCTTTAGAGGTATTAACTTTATTCATAACGGAATTTAGAGATTCAGATGACTCAATCAGAAAGTTTTCTTTTACAGGTTTATTTCCTGATCCAGATGTATAAGTAGAAATTGAAAAATCAGCGTATTCCTGCTGATAGACAGCTTTTATCTCAGTATCAGCAGCTTGTGCAGCACTAAAGGTTATTTCGCCTGTTGTTAAATTAATGCTTCCAAGACCATCACTTAGCTGTCCAACATTTGTCTCAGGATCGACCGAAGTTATTGAATAAGCAGTGCCTCCAACTGTTAATTTAAAATTATCAGCTACAATGTTCTTTTTATTAAGCTGAAATGATATAGCACCCTCTGCCAAAGAACCTGTTTGAACTTTATTTTCTGTTATATAATTAACCTTCACTGTTGCTCCAGCTGCCACCGTATTACTGAAGGTGAGGCTGCCATTTGCATCAATATGAACTTGGTTTTTGCCTGCTGTAAAGGAGGTGCTGGATACGACCTCATATGCCACCCCATTCACTTTAACAGACATCTTGGCTAGTTCGTCGGTTTTGATGGTTTCTCCATCTGATGCTGCGAGGTCCAGCTTCAAGCCAGTAGCTGCTCCATTGCCTACTAAACTGCTGCTTCCTACTGCACCTTTTTGCCATGTTAAGCCTGCGGTGAAATTACTGGATTGGGAAGCTAAAGATTTAGATGAATCTACAGACCCAATACCTCCGGTAACCCAGTTTTCAGCACTTGCCAATTTTGTTACTTTCGAGATGGTATACGATGCTTGAGAAGCAGCACTTGTAGCCGTAGCAGTTATTCTCGATTCATCAGAGGAGTTGACCGTCCTTGCTCTGTATTGGGTAGTCAGCTTCATTTGTGTTAATTGGGTGCGAAAATCCAAGAGAAGAGTATTCATTGCCCTGTAGTCATCACGCTGCCACTCCAATACCTGTTTCTTTTGCTTTAATTTATCCAGCGGTAAACGCTCAGCTTTCATTAAGTCTTTTACTAGTGAGTCAATGTCCATGCCGCTTGCCAGACCACCGATTCTTACCATTTATATCAACTCGCTTAAATTTTTTTATCAACCATGAGGCCAAGAAACTCTGTCATTGCTGCATAGACATCCAGCAGCTTTTTAGAGGGGATCTCCTTTACCACTTCCTGGGTTACATCATCCACAAGGGTTACATAATATTCATTTAACTCTTCGTGAAGTTCGAATTTTAAAGAAGTGTGTGACGCCTGCAGAAATTTATTCATGCTTTCGATTACTTCAATAACTTGTTTCTCTTTTACCTGTTCACCCTTTTCCTGAGGGATCCCATCATTACTGGTAATCTCATTCCTTTGAATTACTTTAGTAGACTCATTTGTTTGCGCAGTTCTAGTTGTAAGAGAAATTTTTTGAGATGGTAATTTGTCTATCACAACAATCCCCTACCTTGTTTTATGTAAAATGCATTTATAGCTATAATATCGGCTTTCACGAGGAATTGTTGAGGAAATGGTTTCAGTATTAAAAAACTTCATTTACGTAAAAAAAGAGACCCTAGTATAACTAGCGTCTCTTCCTATTATTCTATAATTAACGAAGAAGTTGAAGAACACCTTGTGGTTGTTGGTTGGCTTGAGCCAACATTGCTTGTGATGCTTGAGCAAGTATAGAATTTTTTGTTTGGTTCATCATTTCTTTTGCCATGTCTACGTCACGGATACGAGACTCAGCAGCAGTTAAGTTCTCAGCAGAAGTGTCAATATTGTTAATTGCATAATCTAATCTGTTTTGATATGCACCAAGATTAGAACGTTGAGCAGAGACTGTTTTAATTGCATCGTTAATTGTTGTAATTGCAGCAGTTGCTGCTGCAGCATCTGAAGAGATGTCAATAGCAGTTGCAGTTTCATCGTCTCCTGATGCAATTGATAAACCTGTTCCACCAGTCATATCAGCGATAGTCAAAGTTATTTGTTGACCCTCATTAGCACCTACTTGGAAAGTAAAAGTACCATTAGTATTTGGACCACCTGCTCCTGTTAATAAATCTTGACCGTTAAATTGTGTATCTTTCGCAATACGATTTATATCTTTTGCTAACTGGTCAGCTTCGGCTTGAATTGCTGTACGGTCTTCGGTAGTGTTTGTATCATTTGATGCTTGTACTGCCAATTCACGCATACGCTGAAGCATTGCATGGGTTTCATTTAAAGCACCCTCAGCTGTTTGAATTAAAGAAATACCATCTTGAGCATTTTTTGATGATTGTTCTAAACCACGAATTTGACCACGCATTTTTTCAGAAATTGAAAGACCTGCTGCGTCATCTCCTGCACGGTTAATACGAAGACCTGAAGATAGTTTCTCCATTGAACTTGATTGTGCATTGTTTGCACTACCCAACTGACGATAAGTATTCAACGCCGCAATATTATGGTTAATTCTCATTGTTTGTTTCCTCCTTGAGTTATATGTCCCACATCCATGTGGTTTGTTTACCAGCCAGCATAAAAGTCGGCCGCCTTTTTGCTGTTCAGCTTTACAATGGTTATATCGACTTATTTTGACAGGTGTTTAATAGTTTGGAAAAATTTTTTATTGCTTTTTAAAAAAGTTGCTCAAAATTTCGATTGCACTAGATTCTGTTTGAGTTGCACTGCTGTTTTCCTGCTGAATGGATAGATATATTTCTTTCCTATGTATATCCACATTTTTCGGCGCGCTGATGCCTAGCTTTACCTGATCACCTTCGATAGATAGGATAGAGATTTCAATATCGTCACCAATCATGATCGATTCTTTCAGTCTTCTTGTGAGTACAAGCATTATCTCTCCCCCTGTTCCTGAAGTGATATGATTTTATGCTTGGTCTGGTAAGGTGTGTGATTAAGTATGACTTGTTTGCCTAGCTTTTTTGTTTGGTTAATGACTAATGGGGCCTGCAGGTTTGCGGTTGTTTCCTGGAATGGCTCTCTTACTGTTAAGATCGCAAAGGTTGCCACATCTTTATCTAATTGAATCTCTAACTTTTCTATTGTCTCTTCCGGCAAATCAAACTCATACTGCGGATAAAGAGCAAACGGATCTGTAACTATAAAAGCTATTTCAGGCGTTTTTACTGACTGCAGCACAAATAAGTCTGTCTCTTCAAGATGGAGAAGGTAAAATTCCTTCTCCTCTAAAAAACCTGGTATCCCTGATGCAAAATAAATAATATCGTTCCTATTTATTTCCTGCTCACCATGAAACTTTGTTTGGATAATCATTTTTTCACCTCATTGCTATATTGTTAGATTGATAAAATCAATATTTAGGCTATTTTTCTTAAGAATTTCTGTGCTAACTTTTCCAGGTGTATAGGTGTGAACCGGCTTTCTGATTTCAACCTCGATCTTCGGCTTTTGCGGCCGGACCTCAATATTCACTTTTGCTGGTTCGCATTGGATCTTTACGCTATTGTAGGAAGGCACCCAGCCAATATTGAACTGCTTGGGTGGACCTTCACTGTTTTCCTTGGCCTGATAGGCGATGGGGTTGCCTCCGTTTTCAATTTTCATGAGCTCTGTACCCTGTGCAGCCCTTCTTTCGAGTCCTTTCAGCCAATCCTGGTATCCGTATTGGGAAAACTCTTCTATTCTTCTGCCAACACTTTTAAGGTCGACGTCCTCCCGTGCTTTTGTCTGGTCAATCGTCAGCTTCCCAGGAATTGTTTCGATTTCCAGAATGGCTTTTGGCTGCTGGATAGATTGAATGGCAGGAGGCTGTTCGATTTCCTGCACAGGTTTTTCTATCTTTAATCCTAGCTTGATAAAGTTGGATTCCAGCCTGATTTGCGGCACATTCATGTTGAACACCTCTTTTATGAAAAAAAGCTATCTCCTATGGATAGCTTTTCGTTGATTATCTTAAAAAGTCTGTTAAGGTCGGCTGTATAATTCTTGCCCCGACACTTAGGGCTGCACGGTGGATGCTCTCCTGGGTTGTGAGCTCGATGATGACTTTTTCCATATCAATGTCTTCATTATCGGAAAGGATTCTAGTTGAGAAAACTTCCTGCTGCGAAAGACGGTCCTCCATCAGCTCTACCCGATTTTGCTTGGCGCCAATTAGTGCGCGTGCAGACAAAAAGTTATCTATATTTTTATCAACACTTTCAAGCATGTCCCCAAGGGCTGGATCATTCGTTTCAAGAGCTGTGATTAGCTTTTGGATATCTCCATCATCGCTGAGCATGTCCTCAAACAAAGCTTTCCCTTCTGTGTTCACCGGAATTTTAATTCCTGAAAAAACCTCAAGCTCGATGGTACCGCTCTGAAAGCCTGATTCAGATGGACGCACATTTGTCTGATTGCCATTAAAAATATATTTTCCTCCAACTTGAGTATCACCGATATTCTGCAGATGCTCTTTAAGCTGTTTAATTTCTTCAGCAACAGCTTTTCGCTGGTCACCCTCCAGAGTACCATTACTGGCTTGAAGTGTGAGATCACGAATCCTTTGCAGAGCCAGAACACCTTTATCCAAGGCATCATCCGTACTGTCGACCCAGTTTCTCACTTCCCCGATGTTACGGGTATACTGCTCAATCCTGTTTAAATCAGTACGATAGTTCATCCCCATCATCGCAGCAACTGGATCGTCTGAAGGCTTAGTAAATTTCTTTTGAGTATTAATTTGGGCCTGCAGTTTGTCCAGCCTGCTATAGCTATTGCTTAAATTACGAAGCATGTTATTCGATAGCATTGATTGCGTTACGCGCACTTTATTTCACCCTTTATCTGCCTACAGCGCCCATGCCGTTGATGATTTTATCGAGCATTTCATCAACCACTGTTATATTTCTGGCCGAAGCATTGTATGCATGTTGGAATTTAATCATATTGGTCATTTCTTCGTCCAATGACACGGCGCTGACAGATTGCCTGTTCCGGTCTACTGAATCTGCCAGCACGGCGGAGTTTTTTAAATCTTTCTGAGCACTTTGAGAGTCTACCCCTAGCCGGCCGATAATCCCGGAATAATAGGAATCGAGACTGCCGTTCAGCTTTGATTTTTCATCATCAGACAAAGAGGTATAATCACTAAAACTTTTCTTTCTCAAATCAGCCAACAGCTGAGCATTTTTGTTATCTCCTGAAGCGCCGCCCTTTTCGGCAGCTGCCGCGATTTTAGATGAGTCATCAAGCAGAACTTGATTCACTTTAATGCTTTGTGCTGGATTTTCCTCATCAAACTGGAAAAAGTCCAGTCCAGAGATTGTATCAGAACCAAGGGCATATCCGTTCTTATGAATTTCATTGAATTCCTTGGCAAAAGCAGCTGTCATTCTATTCAGCTTCTCCAGCATTTCAGGGTAAGCGCCCTTAGCGGATCCGTTCGCTTTATAACCATAGCTGTTTATTAAACTGGATAGTTCACCTGACAAAGTCTCAAACTGTGTTAAGGAAGCAGATCCGATTTTTAATTCTGTTACCAGTCCGGTCTCTTCGCTTTTTTCAAGTTCGAGTTTATTTGTACCCACAATGCCGCTCCCTTTTGTAACAGATATGAGGTTAATAGGCGGATTATAGGATTTTCCATCCTTTTGGACAATCTCGATATTATAAAGGCCCGCTGCCATCGGTTTGGCATCTCCATACGTATTCGGGACCACATTGGTCACTTTAACGTTAACCAATTGTGAAAGGCTATCTACCAATAAATCCCGCTCGTCATAAAGATCATTTGGCAGGTATCCGTGCGGTTCAACAGATGCAATCTGCTTATTCAGATGGTTAATTTGCGCGACTATTGCGTTAATCTCATCAACTTTCACGTCAACCTGGTTGCCAATATCCTCCTGAACCCTGGACAGGGAATTATAATAATAGTTCAGTGTATCTGCAACCATCTGTCCTGTAGCTGCCACAACATCTCTCGCTCCGGTATTTTCGGTGTGGCCTGATAAATCCTGCAGGGCATTCCAGAACTTTTCAAGAGTACTGTGCAACCCATTCTCAGATGGCTCATTCATGATTTCTTCCATCTTGGTGAGGGACTCGCTCATGGCACCATAGTAGCCCATTTTAGTAGTTTCGGTTCTATATTGAAGGTCCAGAAATGATTCTCTTATTCTTTGAACTGTTCCCGCTTCGACACCTGTTCCCATTTGTCCGGGAAGCTGCGGCCTATTCATGCCGATGGAAGGGTATGGAGTGGTCTGCGCGAAATTAATGCGCTGCCTGGTGTATCCTGGCGTATTCGCATTTGAAATATTATGTCCGGTTGTATATAAAGCACTTTGCTGGGTGAACATGCCGCGGCGGGCTGTTTCAAGTCCCATGAAAGTTGAACGCATGTTTGTTCCTCCGTTCTGCTACACTTTCGAGTTGAAAATTCCTGGATTTATCTTTTCCGATTTCTTTTTGGCAGGAGGGCCGTAATTCATCGTTTCAGGCTGCGGCCTTAAAAGATTCATAGATACATTTACAAACTGAAGCGAATGATGAACAAGCTGCTGATTTAAGAAATTCTGCTCTTTCAGTTCATATACCAGTTCAGCAAGCTCCTTCGTGAAGGCCTCCAGCTTGAGACGATCAGGCTGCGAAAGGATATTTAGACAATCAGATACTGTAGGGCTTTCCAGCATAGGTGCGATCGACTTCGCTGCCTTTTCCCGCTCTTTTTCGAATCGGCCGATAGCAGCAATATGAGCCTGCTCATCCTTCAGCATCTGATTCAGGGCGTCCATGTCACCGGTCTTAATGATATCTGTCTTTTTAACTGCGAGTTCGTAAAGGCTTTTATGAAGCTTAAGCAGTTTTTCCATCACTGAAGTAAGCACTTCGGCTGACATGCCATTCCCTCCCCTTTATTTTTTCGTATAAAAATTAGCTATGCTTTTCGCGACTTCTTTTGAATTTATTTTATAAGTACCGTTCTCTACCTGGATTTTAAGCTCTTCTACTTTTGCTTTGCGATTTTCACTTAGCTGCGATACCTGCTGCATTTCCTTTGCAGTGGAGCTGATTTCAATTTTATCTGATGCCGTTCTGGCTGGTTTGCCTGCATTTTCAAGCTTGTTCATTTGGCGTTTGTATGGGTTCACGCCTGAAGGACCAAAATTATTATTGATTTTCATGTGTACCCCTCACTTTCTTTCCGGTCAATATAACCTAACTCTATTATCGGCTATTGTGGCAGTTTGTTTAAATGTTAATTTATGTTTGGCAAAAAATACATCAAAAAGCCTATAGAAAAAGCTATGTTAATGAATCAACATAGCTTAAGAACGCCGATTAATTTTTTCATTGACGGCAAAATAAGTGCCGGGTTTCTCTCTCTGGGCAGCTTCTTTTCTTCGTTCTTCCTCAGCGGTAAACTGCTGAAGATCTTTCCTCAGTCCCCCCGCACAGCTGCCGCATAGTTTGCCTTCCCGAATGCTTGCCCCGCATTTCTCGCAAGGATAGCCCAGGTTTGGAAATTGTGTGAGCTTCAAACGGCCGCTCTTAATGAACTTAATGATGAGTTCTTCCTCTACTCCGGTCGCTTCGACAACCTCCATCATCATTGCCGTCCTGTTCTCCCTTTTCCGGATAAACTGGTAAACCGTCTCATAGGCCTTCTCTTCTTCCTTCCAGCAGTCCTGGCAAACGTCGCGGAATTGATTTTTGACAAAAATGGCATCACATTTCGGGCAATTAGATAACTCAGCCATATGATTCTTCCTCTCACTGATTCTTTTGACCCCATTATAGCTCGAAGAAAAAGAGAATTGTAGGTGAAATGATCAAAAAATACAACTCCCTGCTTGCGTTTCTAAGAACAGAGCTGAATAAATGATCATTAGTAATTAACCTTTTATCCTCTCGCCAATGTTATAGAACATATTGATGAGGCTCCTCCTATTTTCAATATTTTGGCAGCATAGTAAAGAGTCGACCCGGTTGTATAGATATCATCGATTAGAAGGATTACCTTATTTTCAATGTCTGCAGGAATCAGCTCGAATACCTGTTTTTGGTGAATTCGCTCTTGACGTGATTTCTTGGATTGCTTTTCAGAGTGGATTCGCTTAAGCAGTTCCGTGACTGTAAAGCCTGCTTCATGGATGAGTGCAGCGGACTGATTAAATCCCCGTTCATAAAGTCTTTCAGGACTTAGAGGAATTGGAACAAGATAATCAAAATCCATATTTTTCAGCCTTTCTCTTATAAACGGAGAGAATGCTCTGGCAAGGATATAGTCACCTCTGAATTTGCAGCGTGCTATTGTTTCTTTTAGAAAGTCATCGTACATGAAAAGAGAAACATTTTTGTCCAGCAGCCCTGACCAGTCTTCTTCATGGTTCCACCGCACACAATCTGTGCATAGATTACCTTTTCGAAATTCAGGGTCTAAGGTGCTGAAGGGCCGGGAGCATTTACAACATGTCTCCCCCTTGATAAATGGGAGTTTATCGGTGCAGCCCTGGCATAGATGATTCTCTTTTGGCCGCGACCAGAGAGTCGACCAGCTAACATCATAGGGGATTTCTTCATGGCAGATTAAGCAGTTAATAGTCGATCAGTCCTTTCTTTTTGGCTTCTGAGTTCATATTGAGAATCTGTTTTTGTGCTTTGACCATGCTTTCGGTTTTACCATAATGAAAAAAAGTGATATCTCCTTTGGGGTGATCAAAGCTTCTTCCAACCCGGCCGGCGATCTGCACAAGAGCGCTTTCAGTAAAAATGCGGTCTTCTGAACCTATTACCGCTACGTCAATATTAGGGAACGTAACCCCTCTTTCCAGAATGGTCGTTGTTAAAAGCATGGGGATTTCTTTATTGCGCATCATTTGGACTTTGCCTTTTCGATCGGGGTCTTCTGAGTGAACAGCTTGGATTTTGGGATAGGATTTACGGAGTACAGTTAGGGCTTTTCCCATTTTATCGATTTTGGGCAGGAAGAGCAGGCACTGTTTCTGGTTATCGAGCCTCTTTTTGATCCATTGGGTGACAACAGGCGGAAGTTTTTCTTTTTTAAGGAGTTTCTCCCAGTTGCCGCACCATTTAAAAGACGGTACTGGCAAGGGATGACGGTGATATCTAGCGGGGATGGTGACGAAATCTCTTTTGCCGCTGCGACATTCATTTTGCCATTTTTGGCTGGGGGTTGCAGTTAAATAGATCATAGAGGAAATATATTTGCGGGATTGGCGGACAGCATAATGGAGACTTTCGTCTGCCGTATAAGGAAAGGCATCCACTTCATCGAGAATCACGGTATCAAACGCTTTATAAAAGCGGAGCAGCTGATGCGTGGTGGCGATGGTTAAAGGTGCTTGAAGATGACGATCTTCGCTGCCCCCATAAAGGACGGCAACTTGGATACCGGGAAAGACTGCTTTAAGCCGCGGACCAAGCTCGAGAACAACATCTGTTCTCGGCGTGGCGATGCACACTCTTTTTCCAGAAGCAAGGGCCGTGCTGATTCCTTCAAATAGAACTTCAGTTTTACCTGCACCACAAACAGCCCAAACTAGGAGCTCCTTATTTTCAACTACATTCTGCTTTACCTGATCGGATGCATGCTGCTGCCCAGGTGAAAGGGCGCCATTCCATACTAATGGATTCTCGGTAAGTTCCTGGAGTGGTTCAGGTCCAGCCCAGCTAATCAGAGGGGTGCACGCACTGACCCGTCCCATCATGATGCATTTCCGGCAGTAAGTACACTCATCCTCCCCAAAGCGGGCACAGGGAAAACTTGCGAAAAGGGAACTATCTTTGTTGCCGCACCTTGCACAAACAATCTTATTCTTTTCTTTAATAATGCCTTTCCGGTAATGAATATAACCGTTTTCGTAATGGGATTGAATTTCTTCGAGGGGATATGGCAGATCATCAAGTAAAAGCTGTTTTCCATGGAGCAATCGCTGGAGTTCATAATTAAAGTGGGAGCTTTCGTTGAGTGGTAAAGCTGGGATGGCCTCAATTAAAGAAATCGGGAGGCTGTCCGGAGTTTCTTTGTTTAGAATTGGAGTTAAGATATTATTTTTCAGGGAAAATCTCAAAAAATCACCTCGTTATTTAAAGAATAAGAGTATTCCTCTACTTCTATCCTCAATTTTGCCATTCTATTCCCCAATTTTTCAAGCCAATTCCCAAAGTTCACAATTCAGACAAAAAAAGCACCATCCCGCAAACAGAATGGCACTTCACTATACTATTTCTTCACCCAGCCAAACCCCATAGCACCTTCACCTAAATGGGTACCGATAACAGGTCCAAAGTAGCTGATCATAAATTCCACATTCGGATATTCCGCTTCCAGTTCAGCCTTCCACACACGTGCTTCATCTTCGCGATTGGCATGGATAATAACTGCCTGGTATGGCTCACCGCTTTTCACATCTTCCCAGAAAAGATCAACCATCCGCTTCATCGCTTTTTTACGTGTGCGGATTTTTTCAAACGGAACAATTTTCTTATCCTCAAAATGGAGCAAAGGCTTAACCTGAAGCAGGCTTCCAATGAGTGCCTGTGCACTCGACAAACGTCCCCCGCGCTGAAGGTGTGATAAATCATCAACCATAAAATAAGCTCGAATTGATTTCTTCATTTCTTCGATGCGCTCAATAATCTCCTGAGGACTTTTCCCGGCAGCAGCAAGTTCAGCAGCTTCAATTACATAAAAGCCCTGTACCATACAGCTGATTTCCGAATCAAACGGGAAAACCTGAATATCTTCCACCATGCTCCCTGCAGTAACTGCTCCCTGGAATGTGCCGCTAATTCCGCTGGACAAATGTATTGAGATAACCGCATCATACTCTTTCGAAAGCTTTTCAAACAGCTCGGTAAACTCACCAACCGGCGGCTGTGAAGTAGTCGGAAGGTCTTTATGCTTCACTTCTTCATAAAAGTCAGCAGCAGTAATTTCTACTTCTTCCTGATAAGTCTCACTGCCAAAAATCACGCTCAGTGGAATCATATGTATATTTAAATTTTCTCTTAACTCCTTTGGAATGTATGCTGTACTATCCGTTACAACAGCCGTTTTCATAAATAGAGTTACCATCCTTATCTTTTTGTTCAAGTTCCATTTTATATGATAGCGGGGGAAATTGCATTAAGTTTAGAGTACAGACAGAGAAGGGGACAAAATAAAACCTGTGCTCCATTATTCCTACTTTTAGGACCTAGTATTTTTTTACCTTCAAATCTTTCCCAAGCATATGATAAAATGCTTTTTGTGTCTTTATTTTGTAAAGGAGCTGTAACACATTGATTAAAAGCACTTCTTCCACAAATAACCCCGCATCAAATAGATACAGCTTAGATACTCTTCATCAAATGCTTAATAATGAATTAAGTAAATATAAACACATTAAAGTCCCTAATATCAACCATTCTGTCAGCGGAGCAGAACTTGCTTCATGGCTGATAGACAGTGCGTCACCTAAAGAAATCGAAGAACTTGTTTATATGGTAAATCAAGCTAAAAAGAGATCTTCCAATACAAAAGCTATTTTTCAAACAGCTGCAGCCGCTCTTATAAAATGACCGCGCAATTTGATTGCTTTTGTGTGTTTTCATTTGGTTAATATTCCAAAAAAAGTGTATAAATACCTATTATTCGCAAAGTCTTTACGTTATCATTAAATAGAGAGGGTGTACTTTCTTTTAAGAAAATAAAAGAATAGGGGTAAACCATATGGAGTTAGTGATTACAATTATTCTTTCTTCGCTTGTAATCCTTATGTTAATTGAGGAAATTTTCCACCTTGCATTTAAAAGATACATAAATGGTCCTTTTATTTCTGAAGTGAATTTAAAAAGTTTAATAAGAAAAGTTTTTAATAAAGAAGAAAAAGCCCCTATAAAAAAGGACTTTTTCTCACAATAAAATTATCGTACCTCTACCCAGCCGTTTTTAATCGCTACAACAACAGCCTGAGTGCGGTCATTTACATTCATTTTTTGAAGAATATTACTCACGTGGTTCTTAACTGTTTTTTCGCTTATGTACAAAGCTTCACCAATACCGCGGTTGCTCTTTCCATCAGCAAGGAGCTGAAGAACCTCACATTCACGGCGTGTCAGCAAGTGAAGAGGACGGCGGATTTCCACCTGTGAATAAGATGTGGTCCCTGTACCTTCTGCTGCAAGTCTGCGATACTCATTTACCAGGTTGTGCGTCACCTTTGGGTGTAAATAAGAGCCGCCATCAGCTACTACCTTAACAGCTTCCACTAACGCATCTGCATCCATTTCTTTTAAAAGGTATCCGCTTGCTCCTGTCTTAAGTGCATGCGTTACATAATTCTCATCATCATGTATGGAAAGAATGATCACCTTGGAATCAGGATATTTATTAATCAGCTGGCGGGTCGCTTCCACACCATTTGTATTCGGCATATTGATATCCATGATGACGACATCGGGATCATTCTCTTCTACTAGAGCCATGGCTTCACTGCCATCATCGCCTTCTGCCACTACGTTAAAGCTCTTTTCGAAATCTAAAATGCGTTTTACCCCTTCTCTGAATAATTGATGGTCATCAATTATGACGATCTTTGTATTCAAATGCTTCGCCTCCCAAATCTCCAGTTCGTTTTTATCTATCTCTATTCTTAAGGTGTTTCTTAGCTTATATTCAATGGTACCTGAATAATGACAATGGTTCCTTTGCCTAGTTTAGAATCTAGGGACATCTGGCCATCCAAAAGTTCAAGCCTTTCTCCCATTCCCATAATTCCAAAAGAGCCCGGACGCTTCTCTCGAATATTGAAGCCTTTCCCATCGTCTTTGATGACTACTGCTACCCTTGAATTGTTTATCTCTATTTTTACATGGATTTCTTTAGCTCCCGCATGTTTAAGAGCATTTGTCACAGACTCCTGTATCAAACGGAACAATGCGACTTCATATTGTGGCGGTAATCGCCTTTCTTCGCCAACATTCGCGAAATATATCTTTGTACTCTTGTGATACTCTTCGATCGTTGTTAAGTATTTTTTGAGGGTAGGAATTAAACCCAAATCATCAAGAGCCATAGGACGCAAGTCATAAATAATCCTGCGTACTTCATATAAAGCATTGCGGACCATTTTTTTCAGGTCTTTTATTTCAGTAATGGCTTCATCCGCACCGCGCTCTTTGTATACCCGTTCAATTAAATCGGATCTCATCATGACATTCGCCATCATTTGGGCCGGTCCGTCATGGATCTCGCGGGACACCCGTTTCCGCTCTTCTTCCTGTGCTTCAATGATCTTCAGACCAAAATCCTGTTTGAGCTTCGCGTCTTCAATGATTTCTCCCATTTGTTTTAGGTCACTGGTCAGATAATTCATCACGACCGTAATCTGAGAAATGAGAACTTCAGCTCTTTCAATAGTGTCATTAACACCTATAAGCCTTCTTTCAATATCATCACGGCGATCTCTCAGCTGTTTTTCAAGCTGGCGGTTCATGGATAAATCCATTTGAAGCTGATGGGCCTTCTCATAGGCTTCCCGGACTTCGGATTCTGAATAATCCTTAAAGTGCATGCTTACTTCAGAAAGGCGTTTTCTTGCAAACCTGGTTTGAACCTCCAGCCTATCCCCTTCTTCGATTACTTTAAGGACCATTTGTTTAACTTCCATTAGTTCTTCTGTTAAAGTCTTATGGTCTTTACGGCATTGTTCGCCTATACGGAATATTTCATCTTTACTGGTACCTACTGTTTGAACCATTTTTTCAAGAATAAGATCCAGAGTCTTGGAATCAAATTTCTTAATACTCATTTACACTCCTCCAAGGGCTTAACCCTTCCGCTATGTACCATTATTTTAGCGCTAAATGAGCTAAGATACTATCTTTCCAGTCTGAAAATTATACCAAGTTACCTAAAATTCGGTAGAAAGGCTTAGGCTTGTGATTTAACCCTATGTCTTATATCCTATATAAAAGCAGGGTAAACATTACTACCAAGCAAAATATTATGTATATTTATACCACTTAAAGATTAAAATCGGCACATTTTTTATTATAGCAGCATAAACATCAGAATTGGTTTCATTATAACATGGGAAAAAATGTTCTATATTAAAGTTTTATTACAATCTGTTGAAAATTATGTGTTTCGAACTTTGTCGATTTATAATGGAATAGGTCAATTTTTTATAAGAGAAAGTGGAAGGAGCGGTTTACATGCTGCCCCATTACTATACGGTAAAGGGATATGGTGAGAATGAAATAATAATAGATAAATCCCGATTTATTGCACATGTATCCCGAGCGAAATCAGAAGAGGAAGCGCAGGAATTTATCTTTTCTATAAAGAAAAAACATTATAATGCCACGCATAATTGTTCTGCCTATTTAATTGGAGAAAATGATCAAATCCAAAAGGCGAATGATGATGGAGAGCCAAGCGGAACTGCTGGTGTTCCCATACTGGAGGTTTTGAAGAAAAAGAAGCTGAAGGATACTGTTATAGTCATTACCCGTTACTTTGGCGGTATAAAGTTAGGCGCAGGCGGCCTAATTCGCGCCTATGGGAAAGCAACTTCGGAAGGATTGCAGACAACCGGGATTGTTGAAAGAGAACTTGTGACCGTCATGCATACAAAAATAGACTATACCTGGCTTGGAAAAATAGAGAATGAACTCCGGTCCTCCATATATCCAATTAAAGAAATCCATTACCTTGAAGCAGTTGAGATAGAAACCTTTGTTAAGGAAGATCTCATTGACTCTTTCACCAGTTGGATGACGGAATTAACGAATGGCCAAAGCCAAACGTTTGCTGGAAATAAACTATACTTGGAAACACAGATTTAGTCGTTTACTATTTCGTGAAAATTCGATAAAATTAACTATTGCTAACGATAAATTTTCAAATAAAGTAGGGATGATATATGTCTGGTACTAGAATTGTCAGGCGGAAGAAAAGAAAGCTGCGAATTTGGCGAGTGCTCCTGCTGTTCACACTTATTACAATTATTGGCGGCGGAACATACTTCGCCTATAACCTTTATTCCCATGCCAAAGGTGCCTCCAATAAAATTTTTCAGGAATTGGATCGAAGCAAAATACCTAATCACCGAACAGAAGAAGTAGAAATCACCAAAGATCCTTTCACAGTTCTTGTTGTTGGATTAGAAGACCAAGAAGGCGGAGAACGTTCGGATGTAATGATGCTGGCAACAGTCAATCCAAAGACAGAAGAAGTTTACCTGTTAAGCATTCCCCGTGACACGAGAGCATATATAGAAGAACTAGGCTATAACACAAAATTAAATCATTCCTATGGCGCTGGCGGTATTGAGACTACCATTGCAACGATCAACGATATGATTGATATTCCAATTGATTATTATATAACGACTAATTTTGAAGGGTTTGAAGATATTGTCGATACATTTGACGGCATAAACGTCGATGTACCATTTACCTTCGACGCCCAGCTAACAGGCAGCCTAAAATGGAAGACCTATTATGAAGGTAATATGCACCTAAATGGAAATGAAGCCCTTGCTTATGTAAGAATGAGGAAAGAAGATCCACGCGGGGACCATGGAAGAAACGAACGCCAGCAGCAAGTTATAAAAGCGATCATAGATAAAGGCACTTCCTTCTCTTCCATTACGAAAATTGATGATGTAATGGATGACTTAGGGAAAAATGTAAAAACGAATATCCCGCCATCCAAGTTTGCAAGTTTTGCAAAATTATATTCTGACATCAAAGACACTGAAATCCAGAACCTTACTCTAAATGGTACAGACGAATATATAGATGGTGTATATTATTATATTCCTGATGAAGAATCTCTTTTAGAAATTAATAGTACCTTAGAAACTGCACTTGCAATTTCAGATGGTACATCAGTATCCGACTCTGAAATTGGGTCTGACTCTAATTCAGAAAAGGATTCAAACTCTGAATCTGGATATGATACTAATGAATCGGAATCAGAATATGATTCTGAGGAAAACTCTGAGTATCAGTCTGAAAGTGAAACTGAAGCTGACTATAATTCTGAATCAAATTATTAAATAATACCTATTTTTTTGGAGGCTTTCCAATTGGAAAGCTTCCTTTTTTGTTATATTTTTCCTCGCTTTCTATTTAAATCAGAGATTGGAACATTTGACATTTTTTGATAGAATATGACATAGGTCAAAAAACTATTAAAACGGAGGGTTACCGTGAAGAAAATTATTGCTTCTTCTGTTTTGGCTACTGCAGCGTTGCTTCCAAACTTTACATATGCAGAAGAAACAACATATCCTGCCAGTATGACAACGGATTCTGCTGTTGAAATCAGAAAAGGAACAACCACTGATGATCAGGTTGTAACTACCTTAGCTGATGGAGAAAGTGTAGTAGTAGTTGATGAATTTACAAATTCATCAGGAGAACTTTGGTACCAGGTTGAAAGTGATGGCATTTCAGGGTGGGGACTGTCTACAGGGTTTCAAGAGGCAAACTCTTCTCTTGTTGGCCAGGATGCAGTTTCAACTGGGTCTAATGTAAATGTTAGAAGAGGAGCATCAACTTCTTATGAAGTAATTGGCAAGCTATCTCTTGGTCAAAAAGTAAAAGTTATTGATCAGCATGAAAACAGCCAAGGAGAGCTTTGGTATAGAATTTCCTTTAATGGCCAGCAGGGATGGACAATGGGATCATATTTGGAAGCAGTTTCAGATCAAGAAGCGCCTTCAACCCCAGAACCTGCCATTATAAAAAAGATTGTTCAGGTGGAAAGTGCATCAGTCCACAGAGGAGCATCAACTGAATATTTAGCTGTAGCCTCTCTTAACAAAGGCCAAGAAGTGAAAATTATCGGCGAACACAAGAATTCCAAAGGTGAACTTTGGTACCAGGTTGATCTTGGCTATATTATCGGCTGGGTCAACAGTTCTGCTTTTGAAGCTCCTGCCTATCCGATTACAACCAAAGTTGTTCAAATTGACAATTCTGCCGTCCGCAGAGGTGCTTCCACCGAATATACAACTGTCGCCACTCTGGATAAAAACCAGGAAGTAAAGATCATCGGCGAACACAAGAATTCTAAAGGTGAACTTTGGTACCAGGTTGATCTTGGCTATATGATCGGCTGGGTCAACAGTTCCGCTTTTGAAGCCCCTGCCTATCCGGTCACGACCAAAGTCGTTCAAATTGACAATTCTGCCGTCCGCAGAGGTGCTTCTGCCGAATATACAACTGTCGCCACTCTGGATAAAAACCAGGAAGTAAAGATCATCGGCGAACACAAGAATTCTAAAGGTGAACTTTGGTACCAGGTTGATCTTGGCTATATGATCGGCTGGGTCAACAGTTCCGCTTTTGAAGCCCCTGCCTATCCGGTCACGACCAAAGTCGTTCAAATTGACAATTCTGCCGTCCGCAGAGGTGCTTCTGCCGAATATACAACTGTCGCCACTCTGGATAAAAACCAGGAAGTAAAGATCATCGGCGAACACAAGAATTCTAAAGGTGAACTTTGGTACCAGGTTGATCTTGGCTATATGATCGGCTGGGTCAACAGTTCCGCTTTTGAAGCCCCTGCCTATCCGGTCACGACCAAAGTCGTTCAAATTGACAATTCTGCCGTCCGCAGAGGTGCTTCTGCCGAATATACAACTGTCGCCACTCTGGATAAAAACCAGGAAGTAAAGATCATCGGCGAACACAAGAATTCTAAAGGTGAACTTTGGTACCAGGTTGATCTTGGCTATATGATCGGCTGGGTCAACAGTTCCGCTTTTGAAGCCCCTGCCTATCCGGTCACGACCAAAGTCGTTCAAATTGACAATTCTGCCGTCCGCAGAGGTGCTTCTGCCGAGTATACAACTGTCGCCACTCTGGATAAAAACCAAGAAGTGAAAATCATCGGCGAACACAAGAATTCTAAAGGCGAACTTTGGTATCAGGCCGATCTTGGCTATATTATTGGCTGGGTCAACAGCTCTGCCTTTCAAGCTCCTGAATATACCATCAAAACAGTCCAAATAGATCATGCAGTTGTTCGTCGAGGTGCGGATTCGAGTTATCAAACAGTTGCATCTCTTGAAAAGCTTCAAGAAGTAAAGATTATTGATGAATTCACGAACTCAAAGGGAGAACTCTGGTATAGGGCAGATCTTGGCCATTTGTTGGGCTGGGTAAACAGCAGTGCATTTAAGAAGCCAGAACCGGGGCCAATATCTTTAACAGGCACTTATTATGTCGGAAACCGCAATACCAATCTCCATTCAGGTGCTACTTATGATTATAGAGTGGTAGAAAAATTAAATTTCACAAGTAAAGTCACTGTATTGAGCGGATTTATAAACCAGTCTATGCAAACTTGGGCCAGAGTGAGCACTTCATCCGGGAATATTGGCTGGGTTCCTTTTAAAGACCTGGTTACTTCCACAGCAGAACTAAAGTATGTATATGCATTAAATAATGCAGCTTTAAGAAGAGGAGCATCCAGCTCTTATCAAATAACTGCTTCCTTAAAAGCTGATGAGCCTTTGCTTATCCTAAACAAGCTGAATGGGTGGCTAAATGTTGAAACGAATACTGGATTGCGCGGCTGGGTTTTAGAATCCCAAACTTCTCCGGTATCCTTAAAACGCCTTACCTCCCCTTCTACATATAGTGAAGGTACTGCAAGCTACCTAGTATGGAAAAAACCGACAGATTTTGATTTTACCTATACAACATTATCTGAGAATCGATTAAAGCTTACTCAAGGAATTACGGATGCTGACCTTCCAAGTTTCAAAGTAAGAGGCATTAAATCAGTAGAAACAGTCCAATCTACAGCTACACAAAAATCAGTTATCCTGACCTTCGAGCCTGGTTATACATTTACTATTCGAAATTACAGCGATAAAGTTTCAATAAAAGTAATGCCTACCGGTTTATTAGGCAAGAAAATTGTCATTGATGCAGGCCACGGCGGTAAAGATACAGGCGCAATTGGTCCAACCGGATTATTGGAAAAGGATGTTAATTTAGCGACTGCTCTACTTCTGAAAACAGAACTTGAAAGATCCGGTGCAGTCGTAAACCTAACCCGCAGCACTGATATTTTCCTGGAGCTTGCAGATAGAACAGCAATTGCAAATTCTAGCAATTATGATTCATTTATCAGCATTCATGCAGACTCTTTTTCCAGCACTTCACAAGGATCAACAACATTTTTCAATTCTACAGTAAACTTTAATGGTCCAAAGAGTGAAGAATTGGCAGATTCTGTACAAAAGTATATGGTTTCTTCTTTAGGTACCTATAATCGCGGTGTAAAAGAACAAGAATTCTATGTTAATAGAATGAACCAGCTTCCTAGTATACTTGTAGAACTGGCATTCATATCGAACCCAAATGAGGAAAAGCTCCTGCGTTCAACAACTTTCCGCCAAAAAGCGGCAGAAGGAATCAGAAAAGGGTTTCAGGATTATTACAGCAGTTTTTAAACAGAGGATTATATAATGCTTTGGGTTATTTGCCCAAAGCAACTTTTCAGCTTATAGGGGGAAAAATAAAAGATGAATCGTGTAAAAAAATTGGTCGCAGCTGGCATTGTAACCGCAGGTATTGGAACAGGTGCCATTTTGTTTACTCCTTCAGGATCTGATGCTTCTACTAATGTTGTATTGGCAAGTGTGGAATGGGTTAATACAAAAATAAACCCAATTAATACAAAACTATCATCACTGGAAACTAAGATTAGCAGTTTAGAAGCAAAAGTGGCTTCCCAACAAAAAGAAATAGAAGCCCTAAAATCCAATGGAGGCGGAGGCACAACCGATCCAACAACTCCTCCACCAAGCGGATTGCCATCTGCTGTTTATACAACAAAAGATAGTGTCACCATTCACTCAGGTGCTTTAAGAACATATAAGGTTGTTGCAACCATGCCCAAAAATACTGCATTAACCGTTGTGGATTCCCATACTTCCAGTTCAGGTCTTTGGTATAGGGTTTCTGTTTCCTCTTCTCTCTTAGGGTGGGTTCATTCCGAAGATGTTTCAACAACGAAACCATCCGAAGTTAAGACAGTTGTCACCACAGCAGATGTAAACATGCGCAAAGGAGCCAGAACTGACTATGCAATTATCTCCTTATTGCCTAAGGGCACAGTTGTAAAATATATTCAAAGCCATACTAACTCAGCAGGTGAAGTTTGGTATAACGTAGAGACTTCATCTGGCGTCCGGGGCTGGATTATCAGCGACTATGGTGAGGTGAGATAAGTTGAAGAAATTTATCTCGATCGTTCTTTTTATGGTTTTGCTTTTTTCAGGTGTACAGAATCCAATTGCAGCGGAAGTTAAAACATATCCCAACAGCGTAAATGTTTCTGTTCACATAAACAAGGACGTTACTTTAACCCTGAATGGAAATTATCAGCTAAAAAATAGACAAACTGGCAGCAAATCCATGATTCCTCCTGGAACAACCATTACTGTATCCAGTAACAGTACAACTGTAACAGTTTCATATACAGGATTCAGCCAAACATCGACCTCAGGCTTTGATGTCAATGAGCTGGCAGGAACTGCTCCATTAGCAATCTTTACAGCACAGACAGATATGAGAAGGGGCGCGGATACATCCTATGCAAAGGTTTATGCATTTCAGACAGGAGATAGCGCAAACTACCTTGGCTCTTTCACCAATAGAACAACGGGTGAGCTTTGGTATAATGTGAATATTGGTTCCTATACAGGCTGGGTCCCTGCAAAAAATGCTAAATTAACAGAGGGAGACAAGCTTTCCCTTGCAAATGTCAGTAACGGCTTAACTTACAGGGGCAGCTTTTATTTAAAGAAAAATGGGTCACAAGTCGAAGTAATTAACATCCTGGATATGGAAGATTATCTAAAGGGCGTAGTTCCTAATGAGATGCCTGCATCCTGGCATAAAGAAGCCTTAAAAGCACAGGCAATCGCAGCACGAAGTTACGCAGCCAATATGATGATGCTGACAAGCACTGCAGCAAGCCAGGTATACAGAGGGTATTCGTCTGAAGACACCCGGGCAAACACTGCTATTAAAGAAACGGAAGGCTTACTCGTAAAACATAATGGAAAGCCAATTCAAACATTTTTCTTTTCAACAAGCGGCGGGAGAACTGCCAATGTTGGGGATGTCTGGAATTCAGACCAAAGTTCCTTCCCTTATTTAGTATCAGTTGAAGACAAATATGAAAAATCTCCTTACAGCAATTGGAGCGAAGAATATTCTGCTGCGACAATATTAAAATCGTTTGGTTTTGATAGCACAGCAAAATTATTGGATATCAGTCTTGAAATAAAAGGAGCAAATGGTGAAGTAGGTGCCGTTACAGTCAAAACCTCTAAGGGTGACAAAACTGTACGGGGAAATGAAAGTGTGATCAGAAAACTTTTCCCTTTACAGAGTTCAGCACATTATAATTCACTTTATTCCAACTGGTTCACAATGGAGGTAACACGATCCCAGCCTGCGCTATCTGTTCAGACTAATAGTGGGACTGTTCCTATTTCAGATATGAAAGGACAGAAAGTCCAAACGCCTAGCGGAGAAATAACTCTATCGGATTCAATAGTATCTGTACAAACTCCATCTGGTGTCATAACAAGTGAGAGCGGGACAGGGGAAGTTCTCTCTGTCACTCTAAATGGAAAAGGCTGGGGACACCGTATTGGCATGAGCCAATATGGGGCAAAGGCTTATGCAGAAAATGGATGGACATCCACCCAAATCATTACTTATTACTTTAAAGGAACCTCGGTTTCAAAATAAATAATAAAAGGAGAGAAGACATGAAGGTTAACCCATGCTTCTCTCCTTTTTATTTTCACCCTTAAGGTGGTGAACCAGATCGTCCACAATACGTTTCCAGGAATATTGATCAATGGCTAATTTTCTGCCATTTTGGCACATCTCTTCATATTTTTCAGGTGGCATTGATGCTAACTCCCTGACTCCTTCAGCAATTCCTTCAGGATTCTCTGGAGGAGCAATTTTACCACAGCTGTATTCATTTAATATTTCAGCACTCTCTCCAACTCCGCAATACAGGACAGGAGTACCTGTTGAAATGGCTGGGAATATCTTTGAGGGCCTTGCCCCTTTAAACAAATCAATATTTCTCAAGGACACGATGCTAAAATCGGAAACAGAGAAAATCTTCGGCATTTCATCCAGCGGCACCGAACCGTAAAAAGTGACATTTGTCAGCTGCAGGTCTTCTTTAATTGCCAGCAGCTTGTCCTTCTCCTGACCATCCCCAACAAATAAAAAGTGGACATTCGGATGGGAATCCTTAACTAAAGCTGCTGCCTGCAATACAGAGTCCAGTCCCTGTGCATAACCGAAGTTACCTGCATAGGTAAAGACCTTTTTACCCTCAAGGCCAGCTTTTTTAATGATTTCCCGGTCTTTCTCCAGAGGCTTAAAGTAGTCCGTATTTACCCCGTTAGGCAGTAAAAATACATCCTCTTCCGGCTTTCCCTTTTTGACATAATAGCTGCAAATGCCTTCTGTTGCACCTGCAATTTTCCAGGAACTTCGATATAAGAAGGTTTCCAGCCCTTCAGCCAGTTTAATAAAGGTTTTGTTTTTAACAAGCCCTAATTCCACTGCTGATTCAGGCCATATATCTGCGACATTAAAGACAAACTTGGCCCTTTTCAATTTAGCCCCGAGCCACCCTGTAATTCCAAGAAATAACGGAGGTGAGTTACAAATGATTACATCTGTCGGCTTCGCCTTCGCCAGCGAGTAAAAGGCACTAAAAGTAAAGGAAAAATAGGATGCCAGCCTTTTCCAAAAGCTGCCCTTTGGCGAGGGATAAATCCAGGAACGATGAACAGGTATTCCGTCCCAGTTTTCAAACATATAAAAGCGTCCCTTATACCCCTCAGGAATAATCCCGTGCGGATGATGAGGAAATGCTGTTAATACTTCCACCTGATGCCCTCTATTTATGAGTTCCTTGCTCACTTCATATACACGTATTTGAGGAGCGCCTGTTTCAGGGGGAAAATGCTGACATAAATAGATTACTCTCATTTTCCCAACTCCATTACTTATCATTTATTTCCTTCAAATAGGCAGACAGCTTGTCTTTCAGGTCTGGACGTTTTAAAGCAAAGTCAATGGATGCCTGCAAAAATCCAAACTTGTCACCCACATCATAGCGGTTACCCTGAATGATATAGGAATAAATAGATTCCTTTTCAAGCAGGCTGTCAATAGCGTCTGTAAGCTGAATCTCACCTTTCTTATCCGGACTGACTTCCTCAAGCATATCAAAAATGGCAGGTGTCAGAATATAACGGCCAACAATGGCTTGAGTCGATGGCGCTTCTTCAATTGCCGGCTTTTCAACAAGACTCTCAACCTTAAAAAGGTCGCCTTTATTTTCCGAGTAATTCACTATACCGTATTTATTCACTTCTGAACGCGGCACTTCATTACATCCCAAAATACTTGACTGCACTTTTTCGTATTGATCAATCATCTGTTTTAAGGCAGGTTGTTCACTATCTACTATATCATCGCCCAAAAGCACGGCAAATGGCTCGCTGCCGATAAACTTCTTGGCGCATAAAACTGCATGTCCAAGTCCAAGAGGCTCTTTTTGACGGACATAATGAATATCTACCAAATTAGAGATGTTCTCAACAATTTCAAGCATCTCATGTTTACCGGTTCTTTCAAGAAGCATCTCAAGCTCTACTGATTTGTCAAAATGGTCTTCAATCGCTCTCTTGCTTCGACCAGTCACAATGATAATATCTTCAATTCCTGATTCAACTGCTTCCTCGATAATATATTGAATAGTTGGTTTATCAACAATCGGAAGCATTTCCTTTGGCTGTGCCTTCGTGGCAGGTAAAAATCTTGTTCCAAGTCCTGCTGCTGGAATGACAGCTTTTTTAATCATGATTTCATCCCCTTTTTCAAGGTTTGCTCGTACAGTTCGATCATGCCGTTTGCATTATCTGTCCAATTATAATTAGCTTTTACATGTTCAATGCCGGCAAGACCCATTTTTTTACTCTCATCTTTATGATCAGCAAGGTATAGCATGGCTTTAGCCAATTCGTCCGGATTTTCTTTAGGCACAACAAAGCCGGTTTTCCCTTCGAGCACGACTTCAGGCAGTCCGCCCACATTTGAGACAACAGCCGGAACCCCGCAAGCCATTGATTCAACTGCCGCCACTCCGAAGCTTTCACTGTCTTCAGTAGAAGGAACTCCAAACACGTCCATCTTATTGATATATTCTGGCACCTGATCATTTGGCACTCTTCCAGTGAATGTTGTCACATGGTCAATCTTCAAATCCCTTGCTAATTGTTCATATTCGCTTCGTTGAGGTCCGTCGCCTACAATCAGCAAGTCAGAGTTGTTTTTCTCTTGGTGTATTTTAGCAAAAGCTTTAATTAAATCTCCGATTCCATATTTATCTGAGAGTGCTTTTACAGTTCCGAAGGTAATTTTACCATCTGTTTTGAACTCAGGCATTGGCCTGAATTTGCTCATATCTACTCCAAAAGGTGTCACGAAAACATTTTTATCTGTATACTTATTTGTTTCTTTTGCCATGATATGACTTGTTGAACAGATAACATCTGCTTTGGAAAGGGTATATTCAACAATTTTACGGTTTGTGCTTCCCTGAAGAGGAAATTGGAAGATATCCCTCCCCCAAACAGACACATAAAATGTTCGGTAATTAGCAAGTGCACCAACGAAACCATAACTTGAAATATAATGCGCATGCAGAATATCCGGCTGATAGCTTTTTAATATTTTTTTAAGAGCGAAAACACTCGAAATATACGACAATTTCCCGGGTAATAGCTTAGGAAGACTAATCGTGTCGATTTCTTTGGCATTCTCCTCGGAATAGTGGTCGGAAAAGGTGGCAACCTTTACGTCTATGCCATTATTTTTATAAAATAAAGCCCATTTATGTGTATGGATTGATCTGCTTGGAGCTAATATTAAAACCTTCATAGTTCCTCCTTTAACAGGGCACTCTTGACTTTCTTCACTCTAGCCTTCCAGGAATGTTTTTCAACGAAGGACTGCTGAATGTTATGCCGGAACTTCTCCGTATTAACTGCCATAGATAGAATCGCTTTCGACATATCCTCTGCATTGTCTGCACAGATAAGACCATAACCGTCTTTTTCAATAATTTCTTTTTGCGCCTCACAGAAAGTGGCAATCACTGGCAGCTCATTAGACAGATACTCAACGAGTTTGACAGGCACGGAGAAATCATTGTAAGTGCTTCTATACCTTGGTATAAAAGCATAATCCATTTCTTTGTACAGCTCATTCAATGGTTCTCCACTTAGATGCTTTACTTGAACACCCAGCTCAGCAAATCTGTTTTTTTTCACATCCGGAAGGTTTGCGAATTCTTCTTCCCTGCAAACAACTGTCAAATCACAGATTATCTTTTGGCTGTTAGCTAATTCCAAAGCATCAAGCAGCAGGAACAGCCCATAATCCTCATTATTGATGCCGCCTACATAAATCCCCCTGGATCGTCCGTCATCTCTGCCCTTTTTAGAGATGCCTTTGGCTTTTCCTCCTGGAGGCAGCGCAATTTTTCTTTTGGCAATGTCCACATACTCACCCATAGCATCACTTGGAAGAAAAATCACATCACAGTATTTTTCGTAAAATTTCTCTTCCTTCCGGTAAATAGCTTGCATAATGGTCTTTTTGAGTCCTTTTAATGAGTAGAGCTCATCAAATTTCCAATAAACATCCCGATAAAATACTCCTACAGGCACACTTTTTTCTTTGAGATAACGGAGCACTTTCCGATCAATAAAGGGCCGTTTAGGCTTATGTCCAGGATCTGTGAGCCATAGGGGGATAGTCTGGTTCTCCATATAGCAAAACCACAGTTTTTCCAGCTTGCCAGATGATACTAAATCATTAAACTGCTGTTCCCGCTGTTCAGTCGTACCGGAAATCATAATAATGTTAACATCATTCTCCATTCCCCAGGCATGAAATGCATTTTTCATTTCCAGGGGACGGAGCTTGGATCCGCTATTGGGGTTTTCTGATAAAGCAAAAGGATAATAAACCAAAACTGATTTCATGCTAATACTCCTTTTTTAATGCATTAACTGCCTGCTTTGCCCAATATTGAAAGAGCATCTTTTAGATCAAACAGTTTAAGCGTTTAGCCGATCCTCAAGCACTTCAACAATTTTGCTTGCTGCTTCACCGTTTCCGAATAATTGCTTGTATTCAGGCTTTACTTCTTTATTAATGGCTTCCGTCATTTTTGCCTGGTCGGTTCCTACTAGGATATTGGCTTCTCCCTCAAGAGTTTCAACCCACTCCGTTTGTTCTCTTACTGTAACACAAGGAACTTCCATAAAATATGCTTCCTTTTGAACACCGCCTGAGTCTGTAACAATCTTGCGGGCATTTGCTTCAAGCGTCAACATATCCAGATAACCTACAGGATCAATTATTTTTAAATTAGGGATTTCCTCTACGTTTAGGCCGTAATCCGCCAGTTTATGCTTGGTACGCGGATGAATTGGCCAAATCTTGGTCTCCTCCGTACTCGAAAATGCCTGAAGAATACTTTTCATTTTTTCCGGATCATCGGTATTTTCTGCACGATGAATCGTAATCAGCAAGTACTCTCCCTTTTTCAGCTGAGCTTCTTCAAGAATTTGCGATTTCTCCTTGGCAAGCTCCCGGTTATATAATACGGCATCATACATAACGTCACCAATGTTGATAACGTTCTTTGTAATGTTCTCGTTCTTAAGATTTTCAACAGCTGTATCAGTCGGGCAGAAAAGGTATTCTGAAATATGGTCAGTCAAGATTCGGTTCACTTCTTCAGGCATAAGCTTGTTAAAGCTTCTTAAACCTGCTTCAATATGAATGACAGGGATATGCAGCTTTGCTGCAACCAGTGAACCTGCAAGAGTTGAATTCGTATCCCCGTAAACAAGCACATAATCAGGCTTCTCATTCAGAACAATCTCTTCAATTTTAGCCATCATTTCGCCAGTCTGCTTTCCATGGTTTCCGGAACCAACCGCTAAATGGTAATCAGGCTTTGGAATATTTAACTCCTCAAAGAAAATATCCGACATATTGGCATCATAATGCTGTCCTGTATGTACAATGATTTCCTGATGATTTTGCCTTAGAGCTCTTGAAACAGGTGCAGCCTTAATAAATTGAGGACGAGCGCCTAAAACTGTTACAATTTTCATTAACAGAAACCTCCAAATTTTTCTATGTTAGGTCATAAAAGCGTAAAGGAGCGATACCGCTCCCATACGTTTTTAATCCTTATCAGAAATTATAATAATTCTCTTTCATCAACCATTCTAAGGAACTTCGCAGGAATGCCTTTAACAACTGTTTTCTCTTCTGTATCTTTAGTAACAAGTGCCCCAGCAGCTACAAAAGTTTCTTCCGCTACTGTTATACCTGGGAGAATGATGGAGGCGCCGCCTACCCTTGCACCACGTTTGACGGTTGCACCCTTGATTTTATCGAATCTTTCTTCCGTTCTTCCCATAAAGTTATCATTTGTAGTTGTAACACAAGGAGCAATAAATACTTGCTCTTCGAGAGTCGTATACGCTGTAATATAGGAATTGGATTGGATCTTAGTCCGGCTGCCAATCTTCACATAGTTTTCAACTGTGACACCACGGCCGACGATTACATAATCACCAATTTCTACGTTTTCCCTTACACTTGCAAGGTCCGCAATAAGTGTATTGGAGCCAATCGCAGCACCGCGGTAGATTACACAATTAGCGCCAATCGTAACATCTTCCCCAACCTCAAGTGCTGGAATGGAGTCAGACAGCTTAACGGTACTCGTTTTAGCCGGCTTTGGCGGTTTTCCTACAACTGCGCCATCAGCAATCGTAGTGTTGTCGCCAATAACTGTATCCTCATGGATGGTAACGCGGTTCCCGATTACAACGTTTTGTCCAATCTTCGCACCTTTTTCAATGACACTAAAATATCCGACTTTTGCTGAAGAATCTACTGCTGCGGAAGGATCGATAAAGTTCATTTTGAGCTCTCCCTTATATAACAATTATAGTTTGTCGTATTTATTTGGCTTTGGCACATCTTTCATTGCATTACGTGTATCAAAGATTGACTTGCTTTCTCTTGCAATCATCTCGTAATCAAAATCAGAGTGGTCTGTAGTAACAAGTACAAGGTCAGATTCGTTTAACAGTTCTTTCGTTAATTCCACTGTTTCAACTCGTGTATTACAAGATTTAAATGATTTTACATAAGGATCGACGACTTTGTAATCGGCCCCCTGGGCATCCAGTAATTCGATGATTTTAAGAACAGGAGATTCACGCACATCATCAATATCCTTTTTGTAAGCTACACCTAAAAGTGTTACTTTGGAGCCTCTTAACGCTTTTCCATCTTCATTTAGAAGGTGCATTGCACGGTTAACGACAAATTCAGGCATTGAATTGTTAATTTCTCCGGCTAATTCGATTAGTCTCGTATGATAGTTATATTCTCTTGCTTTCCATGTTAAGTAGAATGGATCAATCGGAATACAGTGACCGCCAAGACCAGGGCCTGGATAGAATGCCATGAAGCCATAAGGCTTTGTCTTCGCTGCATCAATAACTTCCCATACGTCAATACCCATTCTGTCACACAGAATAGCCATTTCGTTCGCAAGTGCGATATTAATGTGTCGGAACGTATTTTCAAAAATTTTCTCCATTTCCGCAATAGCAGGGCTGGATACTTCAAAAACGTCCCCTTCAAGGACATTACGATACAATGCAGCAGCTACTTCAGTACAGTTTCCCGTAATCCCACCGACAACTTTAGGTGTATTCTTTGTTTTAAATTGTTTGTTGCCTGGATCTACTCGTTCAGGTGAGTATGCAACAAATACCGTTTCACCTGTTATAAGGCCTTTTTCTTCCAAGGCTGGCTTAACGATTTCTTCAGTGGTACCTGGGTATGTTGTTGATTCAAGAACAACAAGCATGCCTTCATGAGCATATTTGGCAATTTCTTTAGCTGATGATTCCACATAGGAAGTATCCGGCTGCTGATAAATATCAAGTGGTGTTGGAACACAAATTGCTACAGCATCAACTTCCTGGATGCGCTGATAATCTGTAGTAGCTTCCAGCTTTCCGGCTTTAACCATATCCTTTAGGTCTTCATCCACAACATCACCAATATAATTTATTCCCATGTTTACTTCTTCTACTCTTGCTGCCTGTACATCAAAGCCAATAACTTTAAATCCAGCTTTTGCTTTTTCAACAGCTAGAGGCAATCCTACATAACCTAATCCAACTACTCCAATGACAGCTTCTTTATTATTAATTTTTTCTAATAATGTTTTATGGTGGCTCATTTTCTTCTACTCCTTTATTGGATAAAGACTTTTTTTCCAGTTTCTGCGGATTCCAAAATGGATAAAATCAGTTTAACGGGAGCAATCCCATCTTCACCAGTAACAATAGGCTCACGATCTTCACTAACGGCATTTACCATATCCTCAATAATGCACTGATGACCTGGAGTGCCAAATGGATCTTTACTTACTTCATCCTTAAGGGAAGCTGCCTCTTCCTCTGAGACTCCTTCAATATCCCATGTTTCAATGTAATTTGCTGTTCGGCCGCTGATTTTCACCGAAGCAGTTTCACCGAAAACAGAGATGGATTCTTCAAGGTTTTTAGGGTAGATCGTCGTTGCTGCTTCAATAACACCTAACGCCCCACTCTTAAATTGCACGACAGCAGCTGCCACATCTTCTGTTTCAATTTTACGAAGGCGAGTGGCTGCCATAGCCTGGACTGATTCAACAGGGCCCATAAGCCATAGCATTAAATCCAGATCATGAATTGCCTGATTCATTAAAACGCCGCCATCAAACTCTTTTGTTCCACGCCAATCAGCCTGATCATAGTATGCTTGGCCGCGGTTCCATCTAACTGTTGCATTTGCATGGCTTAGCTTACCGAAAGAACCTTTTTCAAGTTCTGCTTTCAGCATCTGAACGGCAGGACGGAAACGGTTTGGATGAACAACCGCCAGCTTTACGTTATTTTCCTGTGCCACTTTGATCATTTCTTCTGAATCCTCTAGTTTTAAGGACATCGGCTTTTCCACAATAATATGGCGCTTATGGTCCGCAACCACTTTTGTCAATCTTGCATGCAATCCGGAAGGAACGCATATATTGACCACATGGATGTCTTTGTTTTCAGAAAGCATTTCATTTAAGTCAGTATATTTTTTAACTCCTGGCAAATCAAGCTCTAGCCTATCAGAATTTGTATCACAGATAGCATAGAGATTTGCGCCTTCTACCTTTTGAATGGATTCAATATGCTTGTTAGCAATATGACCCATCCCCACTATTGCAAAATTTATCATGTTTTATCTCCTTCCAAAAGCCTTTGATTTACCTCTATCAAACGAAAGCAAGTAAAGAAAACGCCCCCTTAAATGTCGGCGACGTCTCCTAAAAAATTATTTTCCATAGAATTCGGCTATTTTCGCCACAACATATTCTTGCTGCTCTAATTTTAGTTCAGGGAACATTGGCAATGATAATGCTTCTTTAGCCGCTTTCTCCGTTACAGGGAAGTCCCCTTCTTTATATCCAAGCTCCTTGAATACAGGCTGAACATGAAGAGGAAGCGGGTAGTAAATCATTGTAGCTACTCCCTGTTCTTTCAGGTATTCCTGCAGTTCATCACGCTTATCTACTCTAATTGTATACTGATGGAAAACGTGGTAGTTTCCTTCTTTTTCCACTGGTGTAGCAACTTGGTCATCCAGTGCTTCTTTAAGAAGCTTGGTGTAATTATCCGCCTTTTCGCGTCTAAGCTCACTCCAATGATCCAAATGTGGGAATTTAACGTTTAAAACCGCAGCTTGAAGCTCATCCAGACGGCTGTTATAGCCAAGAACATGATGATAATATTTAGGCTTGCTTCCATGCACACGAATAACACGGCTCTGTTCAGCAACCTCATCATCATTTGTTACAACCATTCCACCGTCTCCATAAGCCCCCAGATTTTTAGTTGGGAAGAAGCTATAAGTAGCAGCAGTTCCAAGTTCACCAACTGTCTTTCCATTATGTTTCGCGCCTATCGCTTGAGCAGCATCTTCAACAACGGCAAGATTATGTTTCTTTGCGATCTCAGCAATTTTCTCCATATCTGCCATTTGCCCGTATAAATGCACAGGAATAATTGCTTTTGTTTTTTCTGTAATAGCTTCTTCAATCTTGTTCGGATCAATATTAAATGTAACAGGGTCAATATCTACGTAAACCGGTGTAGCACCTGCTCTTGCAATTGCACCGCCCGTTGCAAAGAATGTGAAAGGAGTCGTGATAACTTCATCGCCTTCACTCACACCTAAAGCCTGTAATGCAATATGTATGGCATCGCTTCCGTTGCCGCAGCCAATTCCATGGGCAACATTACTGTATTTAGCAACATCTTGTTCCAGCTTTTTTACATTGTCACCCAATATAAAACGTGACGAGCTCATAACCTCATCAAGAACTTCTAAAACTTCGCTTCTTAAAGACTGATATTGTTCACTAAGGTCAAGCATAGGAACTTTCATTGTAATACCTCCGAAAATGTAAAATATCAACATGTTTAAAGCATGTTTAGTTTATCACAAATCATAAGATTTATATGATTTATTTATGTCGAAAAAAGTATAAAAAACAAATTTACTGGCATAATTAGGATTATCTTCTAGTTTTATCAATAAAGTGAAAATAATGCATAACGCTTCTAAAAAATGTTCATACTTATGGTGACAATATTTCTTAAAAAAACCGTTTGTCACTTTCCAGCTAACAAACGGTTTGATTAATATTAATTTCTATTTATCACCTGTTCTGCCCAGTGGACGGTTACCCATTATTTTTTTATACAAACTAATAATAGGCCTGTACCGATCATGAACCAAACCAATTAGCTCTGCAATTACTTCTGTTACAACAAGCAGTCCAAATATTATAAAGATTGTACCCCAGAGTGTCGATTCCGACACCAATACGGCACTTATGCTGAATAAAATACCAAAGGCATATATAGCCAAGACTGTATTTCTGTGCGAAAGCCCTAATGCTAACAGCCTGTGGTGCAAATGGGACTTATCCGGAGAAGATATTGGCCTGTTATTAACCAGTCTGCGCAAAATGGCAAAGGTGGTATCAAAAACAGGAACACCAAGGATAATAATTGGCACCAAAAAGCTGAAGAGGGTAACGCTCTTATACAATCCGAGCAGCGATAAAATCGAGATGGAATATCCCAGAAATAGGGCTCCGGTATCCCCCATAAATATCTTGGCAGGATAAAAGTTGTAATACAGGAATCCCAAAATACTTCCAAGCAAAATGGCTGACAAAGTGAAAATCAGCATGGCTCCAGACAGTCCCGCCATAATAGCAATTGTCGCAATGCCAATTGCAGAAATCCCTGCGGATAAACCATCCAAACCATCTATTAGATTAATCGCATTTGTAATAGCGACAATCCAAAAAATAGTGACCGGGTAACTCCACCACCCAAGATTGAAATCACCAATATATGGGATGGTTAATAAATCTATTGTCAAACCGCTTGCCACTATTAAAGAAGCAACAACGATTTGACCAGCAAATTTGATTTTGGCTGACAATTCGTATTTATCGTCAAGAATGCCGATAATTACGATTAAAATTGCACCGACACTTATAGCAGTAACTTTTTGATTATAGACACCGCCTGCAAAGTAACCGGCAATAACCCCAATAAAAATAGCTAGACCACCTAAACGAGGCATGAGCTTTTGGTGAACTTTTCTGTGGTTCGGCTTATCTACAGCACCAATTTTTATTGCGAATTTTTGAACAAAAGGCGTGGCAATCAGAACAGTAACTAAGGATACTAAAAAAGCTATACCAGCTTGAATATACATATGTCATCACCTTTATTGGAGGTTTGTTTTAGTTTTACTCACTAACCCTAATCGTATCATATTTCTTTAAATCCGCAATCATTTTTTTATTGCCATGGATGAAAGAGATTATATTGCAAATAATAGAGCTAAAAGTAAAATTCCCTGGATTGAGCTTCTTAAACTCCCCCACAAATTGTTTGACGCACCTTATCGAAAAAAGTTTCAACTATTCAAGATTTCCTTAAAATTTATTCTGAACTCTTGTCCCATTTTAGTGAATAAATAAGTACAAGTCTATTGCATTATTATTAAAAAACAATTAAAACCCTGTGTTTTCTTTACAATTTTATGACCAGAATCTGAATATTCGAATATTCACTTCAACTAACCCGAACATTTGTTAAGTTCTTGTTAATTTTCCTTTAATTTACTGTGTAATTTTGTTAATATTTGATTACAAAATCTTCTATTAAACTAGTAATTAAAGGGTGTGAATTATGAAGCATCAATCCAATAAATCATTTTGGTTTTTATCTATCATATTAATAGGCATAATAACTGTATTTTGGTTTTTAAAAACTCTCTATTTTATAGATGAGCTGGAACTGAGCCCACATAAAAAGTTCATCATGTTCTCTTCGGCCGGATTCAGCATGGTGATTGCTGCTGTTTTCTTTGCTAAAAAATCCTTACTTGGGAGCATCTCAGCATTTTTGATTTACTTTCTTATGTCTTTTCTTTTATATGCAGATGTTGTTTACGAAAGATATTACGATGCAATCCTTCATATAGAACTGGCAGGCCAGGCAAATCAGCTGGGAGATATCGCGGATTCGATTGTCTCATTAATGTATAAAAGCGATTTGCTATACTGGGCTGATCTTCCCGTTCTTGCTGTCTGCTTTTATATTATTTACAAAAAGAACGGTTCATTAGACAGGCGCTTAAAATATTCCGCTGCAGTTGGGGGAATCGGAATCGCCGCCCTTTTAACTGCTGCATTTCTTCCGCTTCATCCAACACACACAGATCAATATAAAGTATCTTTAACGGGAATTATCCCTGCCCATATTTATGATGTGGCCCAAAGTTATCGTGAGAAAGCACTGGCGGATGAGTATGCACAACAGCAAAAGGAACAGCTGGGGAAACTTAAGAAAAAATTTGAAAGTAAATTTGAGACACCGGCAGAGTCTGCAATCTTTGGCAAGTATAAAGGCAAGAATATTATAGTGGTTCAGGCTGAATCCCTTAACGCTTTCCCAATCGGCATGAATATTAACGGTCAGGAGATTACTCCTAACATTGATTCATTGATAGAGTCCAGCAGCTATTATCCGAACACTTACCTTCAAATTGGCAGGGGCAATACTTCAGATGCAGAGTTTGTTGCCAATAATTCAATGTATCCGATTGCTGCAAAGGGAGTCTATCAGACATATCCCGATAACAAATATCTATCACTGCCTGTCGCCCTGAATAAAATGGGATATTCGACAAGTGCCACGCACGGAAATAGCGCGGATTTTTGGAACAGACAGGAAGCATACCGCGAACAGGGATATGATCCGTTTTATCATATTAATCATCCTGAGATTGATCGAAGTAATATAATCGGGATGGGAATCTCAGATGAGAGCATATTCAATCAAATGGCAGACCTTTATAAAGAAATGGAAAAACCATTTTATAACTTTATTGTTACGCTGTCAGTCCATAGACCTTTTGAATTGCCAATCGAACAGCTATACCTCGATTTGCCGGCTGAGTTCAAGGATACCCCTACAGGAAATTACCTTCAAAGTGTTCATTATTTTGACAGGGCATTAGGCAGTTTCATTGAGGAACTTAAAGAAGAAAATCTATGGGATGAGACCATATTTGTTATGTACGGTGACCATTACGGGCTAGTCCCTAAAAATGAAGCTGAAATAAAGAAGCTTCTTGGTGTTACGTTTGATGAGAAGGAACGATTCAGGATTCCCCTTATCATTCATCATCCAGATCAAGAAAAAAGCCAGGTTAATACAATTACTGCAAGCCAAATGGATATTTATCCAACCATCTCTACTCTTTTGGGGATTGATGGCCCTCTCGTTCAGTTTGGTGAATCTCTGGACTTAAAGAAAGAAGGTTTTGCAGGATTTGCATACGAAACAACCAGATTCACCTATTTTACAGATGACTATGATTACATTGCATCCCATGATGGCAGATTTGAATCAGGGACTTGCATGAATAACAGAACTGGAAAAAAAGCTGATATAGAGGCTTGCAGGAGTGTGTACAATAAACTCACAAATGACATTCAGGACTCTAAGTTTTTACTGGAGAATAATATGGTAAGAAAAGTAATTGAAATGAAATAAGGCGGGCTTATGCCCGCCTTTAAATATTTTCCACTCGATGCAGTTAACCTAAAAAACTATTTTTTACTCTCCTGGTTTTTTAGCTGTTCCTTATTTCCATCAATACAACTTCCCGATACTTTAGCTTTAATGTAAAAACAGCTTTTTTGATTGTATGAGAAGCTTCTTTATCCAGATAATTCTCATCTATAGGAGGATTGCCTATTTCTATCTTTCTTTTTGGCATTTATTTGCATCCCCCTTTCAATAGTTAGACGAGTATCCAGAGGGTATTTGTTCAATTTATAACAACTAAATACCCCAACACTTGGTAATTTTTGATTAACAAAATTCCTCTATTATTTAGTAGCCGGTGGAATTATTTAAGATATCTATGGTAAGATAAAAATGTTTTTATTTTGATAATTATAAGGAGAATTACTAATGGAGAAGATTAAATATCCAGTTTACGACTATATCAAGTTCATTTGGAAAAAGAAGCTTCTGCTGATCGGTTTTACTATTTTGTGCATGGTGATTGGAGCGGCGCTAAGTTATACTAAGCCGACAGTATATACATCAACTGCAATTGTGTTTACAGGAAACGGAAATAATGATGAACTTTCGAAGCCAGATTTAATTACAGGCAGGTATAAAGAGGAGCTTCCGGATGAACTCAAGAGTTCCCTAAATGTCAAAGCTGACCCGTTCCAGATTACGCTAAGCTTAAGCGGAACGAACAAAGAAGCAGTGGAATCTAATATGAATAAAGTGGCTGAACAGTATACAAATGACTTGATAGAAGACTTTGATGAACTGCATGATGCCATGGCTAATTATAGAAATGCTCTTGAAAAAAAAGTGAAGAATACAGAAGAGTCCATTACACAATATGAACAGCTAATCCAAGATACTTCAAATGATAGTAAGCTTATCAGTTATTCTGAGATCTTAATTAATAAAATGGACATAGCTGATAAGTATAGAGCCGATTTTCATGAAGCCGAATATGATTTAGCCTTATTAGAAGAACCAAAGAAAAGTGATGTCAAAACGATACAATCATCTAATAATAATCTTCTCAAAAACACTCTATTGGCAGGTGCCTTTGGATTTCAATTAATGCTTGTCCTATTAGTCCTTTGGAAATATATCATCAACGCCCGACGCTCATTATCTCAGCGTCAATAATATAACATTCAGACCCTTAAAATCCTTGATGCCTCTGGTATTTTTAAGGGTTTTCTCGGTTTTATAACAGAAGGTGTTTATATGAGTAATTCTTTTATTAAAAATACAATCATGACATTGACCAGACAAATCTCCGGAATTTTGCTGGGGCTGCTGGCTTCTATTATCATTGCAAGATCATTGGGTCCTGAAGGAAACGGGCTATATCAATTAATTGTACTGCTTCCAACTACCCTAATGACATTGCTTAATTTCGGAGTAGGAACATCCAGCGTATATTATGTTGGGAAGAATAAATATGAGGTTAAAGATATTATTAAAACAAATACTGCTTCAGGAATTGTTTTAAGTCTTGTTTCTATTATTATAGGATTCGTAGTTGTCATGTTTTTTTCTGACAAGTTCTTTGCAGGAGTGCCACAGGATTATCTTTATATTATCCTTATGATTATGCCTCTGCTCATGCTGAATGAATTCTATCTGGTCATTTTTCAGGGCGTTCAGGACTTTAAGTCTTATAATTCTCTTGCCCTTTTACGGCAGCTGGCAGCATTAATCAGTTTGGTGCTATTTATCTTTATACTTCAAATAGGCCTGGCCGGTACAGTAATTGCTTTTACAATTGGAGTTATAACACAATTTGCTGTCACACTCTTTTTGTTCAAGAAAAGTTTGAAAACCAATCTGCTGGCAGGAAACATATCAAAAGATTATTTTAAGGATTCATTTTCATTCGGTTTCAAAGCACACTTCAGCAATGTATTGTCCTTTATCAATTACCGGGCAGATATTTATCTTATTTCCATGTTTTTAAATCCGGCTTCTGTAGGGCTATATGGGGTCGCAGTCAGTATTGCAGAGAGATTATGGATTGTCTCTCAATCCATTTCTTCTGTTTTATACCCTGTCATTTCTTCTTCAAATGATATTGAAAGCAAGAATAAATTAACTAGCATTATAAGCAGAAATGTTTTATTCTTTTCTATTTTGGGCGGGATCGTGTTTTATTTTGTCAGTGATCTCATTTTCCGGATTTTATTCGGTGCCGCATATGATGAAAGCTCCGATATTCTCAAGATGCTCCTTCCAGGTATTATTTTGTTTTCAGTTGATAGAATTTTATCTAACGATTTAGCTGGAAGAGGAAAACCTGAGCTTAATATGTATACTTCCATTTTCACTGTTGTTTCTAATATCATCTTGAATTTCGTGCTCATACCGAAAATCGGCATAGCTGGTGCAGCTGTTAGTACATCAGTCACTTATAGCTTGAGTACTATAATTAAAATAGTTTTGTACAAACGAGAAACAGGTGTAGCTTATTCCAAGCTTGTCCTATTGCAGAAAGAGGATATAGCTCTTTTCAAACAACTAATTAATAAGGCGGTAAAGAGAAAATGAAAGTCTTAATCATCCCATCTTGGTACCCTATAAAAGAAAATCCTATATTAGGCATATTCTTCAAGGAGCAGGCAAAAGCTATCCAAAAAAGCGGATGCGATGTGACAGTTCTCTACCCGGAGATCAAGACGATGCGATCCTATAATGCCAGCTGGCAAAAAGGGATTCAAGTCCAGAGTGAGGATGGTTTGAAGACTTACCGTTATAAAGGGTATAACCCCTTCCCTGCCAGAATCCCATATGCTACTGCGTTTGTATACTATATAAGATTAAAGACACTTTACAAAAAAATGATTGCAGCAGAAGGCAAACCTGATATCATTCATGCCCATTCCTGCTTGTGGGGCGGCTGGGCAGCAGCAAAAATAGCTAAGGAAGAAAACATACCTGTTGTTATAACTGAACACTCAAGCAAACTTGTTAGAGGAGTCCTTAAGCCTTATGAAGAAAAAGAAATTGCTGCAGCCATGAAATTAACAGATCAAATCATTTCAGTAGGCCCAAGCTTAAAAAAGGCAATCAGTCAGTATACTGATAAAGAAATCATCGAAATCCCAAATATTGTTGACTTTAAGACCTTTCAAAAAGAAAGCAAGCAGCAGTCTGTAAAATCTAATAAGTTCAGATTTTTCTCCCTAGCTTTATTAACGCCTAATAAGGGTATGGACATTCTTATTAAAAGCTTTGCAAAAGGGTTTAAAGATCAAGAGGCTGAATTGGTTATTGGCGGGGATGGTGCTCAAAAGCAGGAATTAGTGGCCCTTGCGAAATCATTGGGAGTGGAAAATCAAGTTCAATTTCTTGGAGCAGTGGATCGCAAAGAAGTGGTGCACCACATGAATTCCTGTGACACTTTTGTTCTTGCCAGCAAATTCGAGACCTTCGGGGTTGTTTTAATTGAGGCTCTTGCCTGCGGGAAGCCGGTGATCTCTACAAACTCTGGCGGACCTAGCTCGATTGTGAATGAAAAGAATGGACTTATTGTACCTGTGGATGATATTGATGAATTGAGTCAAGCCATGCAAAATGTTTACAGTAACTATTCATTTTATGACCCTAAAGAAATTCAAAAGGATTGTTCGGCAAGGTTCAGTGAGGAAGTAATCACGGAACAAATATTAAAAATATATCAGACTCTAGTTTAGAGGTACCCAACATGAATTGGAAAACCACAGCTTATATAATCTTATTTGCTTTAATTTTTATAGATCCATTTTTTTTCAATATCCCGATTGGCCCCTTAAGAATGACCTTATTAAGACTGGTTATCGGATTCCTTTTCGTCATAATGCTTGATCAGATCTTTATTAAAAAAAACCCATTTCATACCGACCATATTAGGTTCCCGTTAGTATTCTTGGGAATATGGTTTTACTATGGTGCCATATCATTAATATGGACAAACAATAAAGGCACAGCGATCAAAGAGCTTTATTACTTTGCTGTCTTTCTATTATTAATTTTAGTACTAGTATTTTTACTGCAAAACCTAAAGAGCTCAGTGATTACAGCTACATTCTGGTTTATTGGAGTTGTACTAATCCCTATTTCCATCCTGGAATTTATATTTGATGTTCATCTCCCAACATCCCGGTTTGTGATTGAAGCCGAAAGATTTTCAGACATAGATTATCGAAGGGCAACAGGGTTTTTCTATAATGAAAATGACTTAGCATTATTTTTAGTAATCCTGCTTCCATTTTATTTATCTGGTTTACTGAAAAAGTCATTGTTAGTTAAATTGGCGAATGTCATTATAATAGTGGCTCTCCTTTTAATTACTTACTTTAATGACGCCAGATTAAGCGTAATAGCGATTGTATTGCAAATCCTGCTATTTGCTTTGCTATCATATAAAAATTTGATAAAACATGGAGCCCGTCTGTTTCTGTTATTCAGTCCGCTGCTATTCCTTGCAGCAGCTGGAATTGTATACTACCTTGCAAATGCTTCATTTTTTGAAGGAATAAAAGCCGGCCAGGGATCAGCTTTTATTAGGATGAATTTATACTTAAGCGGCATCTATGGGACATTCCAATCTTTTATGTTAGGAGTGGGGCCGGGAAACTTCCAGCATATGGATTTTTCGTTTGATACATTGGGCTTTACAAATCCCCACAACTGGTGGCTTGAAGTGCTCACAAACTATGGCCTTTTTGTTTTTGCCGGATACTGTGCGTTCTTTTTATATATTATGGTCCAGTTATATTTGATCTACTGGTCGGATAAAAAGAATAATATACTGGCTTTGATCCTTTTCTTAAGCTTCATTGGATTTGCGATATCGTGCCTGGGGCCAAGCAGCTTATTCTACTTCTGGCCGATGTGGCTGCTTTATGGCGTTGCCCTTGGATATATTGTTCAAAAAAGAAAATATTTAAAAAGGGAACGCACTCCTGACAATTCTCTAGAAAGCTAAAAGAAGGCTGACTCAAATGAGTCAGCCTTCTTTTTTTCTTCAATTACTTAAATAGATTTTTTAACTTAGTAAATACAGTCTCGCTAACAGCACCTTTTCCACCAAGAACCGTTACTTTTTCTACGGATTCTTCAGCAAGGAAAGCTTCTGTCTCTGCTGGTAAGTTAGAATCAGTTAACAAGATACCTGTATCATTTTTAGCAGCTAAAGCAGCACCCGCAAGAGCATCGGCAAATTTTTTGCCTGTTGCCACATAATATTCGTAAGCACCGTTATCAAAATGCTTGGCAACATTTAAAGATGTTTCGTAACGAGTCTTGCCGCCTATACGGTACGGGTTAGGCAATTCACTTGCTACAGAGAAAGATACAACCCCTGTTCCACCGATTACTAATGACTTAGTAGCACCTAAGTCTTTGATTGTAGCGCTTGTCGTTGATGGAAGGCTATACATTTCGGTTAAAAGAATCGGCATTCCATTTGAAGCAGCATAAGCAGCAGCAGATAGAGCATCAGGGAAGTCTTTGCCTCTCACCACGACAACTTCATCTGCACCATTTGGAGCCACTTCATATGCAATGGCTGCAGCTGTTGCGAATCGGTCTTTACCGGATAAACGCTTAACTTTCAATCCAGAATTCTCTAACGTTTTGGCAACTTCAGCACTTACAGCACCTTTTCCGCCAAGGATGATGACATTTTTAGCACCTAAGCGCTTAATTTCAGCCTTGGTGGCATCAGAAAGCTGATTTGGAGATGTTAATAGCAATGGCGCGTTATTTTTCTTTGCTAATGGGACACCTGCAAGAGCATCGGCATACTCATCACCGCGTGCCAATACTACTGTATCAGCTTCAGTCCAGCCTTTTTTGCTTATTTCAACAGCTGTCACATAACGATCAGCACCAGAAATACGGTTCACACGTTCTGCATCTTCGTTACGGTAGATGCTTACTTCTTGTTCAGTTTCGTTTCCTGCACCATCTACAAGTGTTAACGTATAGGAGTTGTCTCCTTCTTTTACCGGAACTGTTACTTCAGCAGTTGCAGTATCAGGTTCAGCTAACTCCTCCATCTGCTGGACGAATACCTTTTCACCGTCTAGTAATAAAGTAAAGGCATTGAAGTTATCTTCAATATCAACATTGAATGTAACTTCTTCCACTTCTTTATCAACAAATCTAGGAGCATCATTGTTTAATACCGGGCTAGTTGTATCAATCATGATTTTACGGGCAAATGAAAACTCTTTTCCGGAAACGTCTGTTGCAACGATTTGGACATCATATTTTCCGTCCTGTTCAAACGTAACAGTTGCTGTAAATTCATATTCCCCTTTGTCGTTTTGCTTGAAAGAAACATCCTTGCCATTTACAGTTAAAGACTTAAGGGCGATATCCTCATGTACCAGTCCAGAGAATGTAATGGAACGAGTATTGTATTGTCCAAATGGAACGAGCTCATCTGTAGAGACATCAATGATTGGAAGCGCAGAGTCTCCTACTGCTACTTCATCAAAAGAAACATTATAAACCTTATCGACAGCAGCTACTTCAACAACAGCTTTTTCAGGAATTGAATCAAGTACAACACTTGTTTTATCTGCAGCTGCATCAGCTACTTTCACTCCATTTACAAACACAGCATATGCACCGATGCCAACACCCGCATCAGAAGCTTCCCAGCTTAATGTTTTGGTTTCAGCATCATATTTAGCCTCAAGTTTCGGAGCTGTATTATCAACGTACACAGGTACTTTCTTCGTTTGCCATTCAGCACCATCATAATGTACTTTTCCTTTTAGCTCATAGTAGTAAAGACCATCTTCTACAGTCTCACCTTTCGCTTTTCCATCCCATGCACGTTCAGGATTAAAGTCATATGGATCGGTATCACCGGAATCAAACCAATTCTTTCTGACATTTGATTCAAGATTCACTCTTGCTACCTGCTTGCCATCTTTATCAAGGATATTTGTCTGCAATTCCTTGGCATTACGAAGCATAGCTGGAAGGGCATTGATATCATCAAGATTTCCATCGCCATTTGGTGAGAATGCATAAACATCCTTGCCATCTACTTTTAACACATCTGCGAAATAATCACCATTTTCGACTAGCATATCTGTACCTGTAGGGAACGCATCATAGAATCTGTTTTCCCCTTGAGTCTTAAAGCCATCGAAGATTTCAGGGCGATCCCACTCACCATAGAATCCCAGGTAAGGTACAGTTAGTGTTGGGTTTGCACTATCTTTCTTGGCATCTTCTAAATGCACAAAACCTTCTACAAAGATATCCTCTTTAAGGTTTAGGGATACTGGCTTCCCATCCTTATCCAACCCTGGAAGTTTTGCTTTAGAGAGATCAACTGTGACTGTAAACTCAACCGTTTCACCTGGAGCTACTGTCACTGTCTCAGGACCATCAACTTCAACACCAGTAAGGTCCCCGGCAATTAGAGCATTGCGGTCTTCTTCTCCTTCAACCTGCTGAATTGTATCAGCTAATACTCGTGTTTTTACGTTATAAGTAACCTCTTCTGAATCAGAAATATTGGTAACCGCTAAAGGCAGTTCAAATTTTGTTTCTTTAAAGTCAAAGAGTTCTACTTTCGCTTCCCCTGTTAACTGATCAGTTAAAATAGCTGGTGAAGAAACGGCACTAAATGTTTGCATCATACCAGCACCCTGACGGCGCGGAGAGAAAGGCTGGCCATGAACATCATCAATTGTTTTCGCTGTATTAACTAATAGAACCTTCGCCAATCTTGTACGCTGTTCAAAGTCCAGATCCGAGAATCTGTCATCTTCTTGCAGATATTGCTGAACTAATGCGGATCCGCCGGCAACATGAGGAGCTGCCATGGAAGTTCCGCTCATAACCGTATATTTATCATCATTTACTGTAGAATAGATATTTCCGCCGGGAGCTGTGATTTCTGGCTTCAATCTTAAATCAGGCGTAACACCCCAAGAAGTGAAGTCAGTCATCCGGCCCATTACCGGATCTTCTTTTTTGCTTGTTTGAGCAACAGAAGCAGTTGCATCACCATTCGCAATCGCTTTTTCCAATTCTTCTCCATCGCCAGCTGAAATCATCATAAACGGCACATCCCAGCCACCCTGGTTTTCATAGAATGTCCCAGCTCCTGAATCATATACAATAATTCCTGCAGCACCTGCTTCTGCAGCGTTTACTGTTTTATCAAAGAATGATAGAGTTCCGCGCTTAACAACGACAATCTTGCCTTCTACATCGACACCTTCGTAATCAGAAGGGTTTCCGCAAACTTTACAAGCCTTTCCGCTTTCTTCCGTCACACCATTTGCCTGAGATAAGCTTACAAGCTCTAAACCAGAAGCAGCAAGGCTAGACCAATCATCCACTCCATATCCAGTAAATGTCTTTCCGCCTACTGTTGCTTGATGCTGGTATAAATATGCTACGTTACCTGAAGCAGCAACCTGCAGTGTATCCGGATTTAAACCTGGTGATCCAACAACCCCAATATCCGGATTCTTAGCATATGGCGCATCCCAGCCGCTTCCCAGATGTGCAGAGTTACCCGCAGAAACAGCGCAAACAATACCGTTTTCTACCGCTCTAGTAATGGCAATATCCTCAGCGCCCTGTTCTTCATAGAATGCAGCAGTTGATCCTAAGCTCATATTTAATACATCTGCACCAAGTTTAATAGAATCATCAATGGCCGCTAAATAAACATCAGACCATGTTGACGGGAAATTAGGATCGTTACTGAATACTTTCATGCCAAGCACCTGTGCTTCAGGAGCTACACCCTTGATGCCTCCAGTTTTTTCATCCCCATTTGCTGCTACTGTACCGGCAACATGCATACCATGCATGGAGGCAGCAGGTCCAAGGTCTAGAATGGTATCATTGCTGTCATAGTAGTTATAACCATAAGGTACTTTATCTGAATAATATTTACCCTTTAGGCCATCTTCTTTAACAAGAGCATCTACCTCGCCCTTTTCCAGATCGGCATTTGTTTTATCAATATTCTGGAAATCTTTATGGGAAGGGTCAACACCTGTGTCAATTACAGAAACAATCATGCCTTCCCCTTTATATCCTGCATCTCCCCAAGTGGCAGCTGACTGGATAAAACCGTGGCTTGTCTTCATATTAGTCTCTACTTCAGGACGATTGTAAGCATTGGCTAAATAAACAGCTTTAACTCCAGATAAGCCTTCAATTTTGGCAACTTCCCCGTATTTTACTTCACCGCTGAATCCATTAAAAGCAGTAGAGAAGTTTTTAAGATATTCAAATTTGACACCTTTTGATTTAATTGCACTTTTTACCGAACTTTGCTGTTTTAACACCTTTGAATTCAGGGATTTTTTTGTCGATTCTGATAATTCTTTGTAAAGTTTGCCTTCATCAGTTGCAGTCTCTAAAGGTGTTTTTCCGTCAAGTTCAACAATTACGCGAACTTTATCAGATGCCTTTAATTCGGATTTAAGAGTTTTATCTTTAAGTTCTGTTTTCTTTAATGACTCTGCTTTTAATTCTTTAATTTGGCTAATTTTTTGGTCGTAGAAGTCATTTGAACTTTTGGTAGTTGCTGAAGCAGTGTAGCTGAAGCTTGATAGAACTAATGCAGAAGTAAGGGCATAAGAAGCAATTTTACCGGCCTTTTTCCTATTTTGTTTTTTCAACTTTTCTTCCCCCATTATCCTTTAGATTAAAATAATGCTATGTACAATTCGACCTTAGTACAATATTACTAAGAAAAGACCTGCCTCCTTTTATAAAAATGGGATTAATAGTTATATTTTACAAATTAATAGATTGATAGTCAATAAAATTTAGATAGTTCAAAATATTTATACTACCTTGAAACATAAGAAAGGAGACACTATATGCGAGTGTCTCCTTTTTTTCATATAAGAGTATCAGGCCTTCACATACCATTTTTTCAAATGGAGGGTAATAGCAACAATAGACCATGCTAAAAGCATCACGCCGGCATAGGCCAGCTGTGAATATTGGGTGACCAGGTCAATTTTACTTAGTAGCCAGGCCGAAAAAGGCACCTCTTCCCCTCCAGCATCGATCATTATGCGGGCCAGGAAGGAATAAACGATAAACTTGCCAAAATAAATGAGGAAGCTATTTCGTCCGAACGCTTCTATATACCATGAAAATATAGTTTTTTTCGTATTTCTTAGCTGATCAAAAATCAGATGGATAAAAGCGAATACAATAATTACGCTGCCCGCTGTCAGCATCGCAAATGAAGGAGTCCAGATTTTTTTATTAAAGGGCAGGAAATTGGAAGCTGCATAAGAAAGAAGCAATACTGCAGCTCCAAAAAGAATTAATTCTTTCCAGGCCCCTTTATCCCGCTTTTCCAATAAAATTTTTCCGGCTATCATACCCAGGAGCACATTTGATAGAGCCCCTATTACCGTCATAATACCTTCTGGATCATAGCCCATTGTCCCCTGATGATACAAATGTTCAGCGCCGAATACGGCAACATCAATGATGCCTGAAGGATTGCAGTCCGGCTGCAAAAGCCCATCCGTACAGCTTTGGCTAAATGAAAATAAAATATATCCGTGAATAAGAAGGATGAAAGCAACAACAGGGATGAGCCATCGCCATGATTTTACGAGAGTAGATATAATAACCGCAAGCAGCCCAAGAACTCCATATAATTGAAGAACCCCTGTAATGCGTATAGTAGATAAATCAAATTTCCAGTCGACAATCATATTAAAGATTAATCCATAGATTATTAACCGGATGGTCCTCTTAATCAGCTTGCTCCAGTTCACGCCGCGATGATAGGCAAAAGCCATCCCTACTCCGAAAACCGTTATAAATCCAGGCAATATGTAGTCCATGATTGTAATATCGTACCACCTGGCATGGCGAAGATACTCGTAGCCTCCAGCCGGAATATGAAATAAAAACACAGACAGCAATACAATCAGTCCCCTTGTTATATCAAGGGAGCGAAATCTTCTTTTTTTCGGTGTTTCTTTTAATGCACGTTCCATAAACAATGTCCTTTCTAGCAAATGTCATTACTGTTATATGATATAATACTTCATGGAAAAAAACGCAGAAAAGAGGACTTTTCTTGAAACGATTGATAGGTTTATTTTTAATCATAGCATTATTTATTGGCGGTTACTTCTTGTTTAAAAAAGAAACAGTTATATTCTATTCTCCCCATGCAGATGACGAAGTACTAAGCATGGGAGGTTCGATAATAAAAGCAGTGGAAGAAGATAAAAATGTCATAGTTATATTGCTGTCCAAAGGACTGGCTAGCAGCGCCTATCATAAGGTGAACACAAAGCTTCAGGAAGAGGGCTATGATAACATATCTCCAGAGGAATTTGGTGAGGCCAGGATTAAAGAGTTTAAAAAATCCGTAGAGACCATGGGCGTGAAACCTGAAAATATTCTTATTTATGATTTGCCGGATGCTGAATTCACACCTGATATGGTAAAAGAAATCATGATTGATATGGAAAAAGGCTACCCTGGTGCGACCCATCATGTGATGACATATCATGACCCCCACCCAGACCACGCTTCAACAGGCAAGGCTTTAATGGCCTTACATAAAGAAGGGACAATTAAAAAGGCAGGTTATTATCATATCCCCATTCAGGAATTCGGAAATTTATCCTATACAGGCAAAGATGAAATAAGCAAAGAACATGCTGAGAAGTACCAAAACGCTTTGGATGCTTATGGCGAGTGGTCCCCTGAGGAAGGCAAATTTCAAATCGGGCAAATCTCGGTAACAGACTACTTTGAGAATGCTATTAAATACTTGGAAAGCAGATGGCATCAATAAAAGGATAAATTTGTAATGTTATTGTAGATTTTGTTTTTAAAAGAATGGTAGGATTCTAAAGAGAGACTATTGAAAGGCGGAGGAGAATGTTTAAGAAAGCTTTACCCTTTTTACTTGTATCTAGCCTGTTTTTTGGATTCTTCAGCCCCGCAACAAGCATGGCTGAAGAAGATTATGAAATTCCAACTTACTATGAGACAAACAAGCTGTTAACAGAAGCGGCACTGGCAAAGAATATCCCTCCAGAAATTGCTAAAACACTCGCTTACCAGGAAAGCGGCTGGAATCAATTTAAGGATGGACAACCATATGTAGCGCCTGATGGCGGAATCGGCATTATGCAGGTAACAAATGATGACAGATTTGATGAAAACCTATTAAAGACGGACATCAAATACAATATTAATGCCGGTTTGCAAAAGCTCGATGAGAAATTTCGCGGTGTTGATGGCAAACTGCCAACCTTAAATAATAATGACCGTGATATTCTGGAAAGCTGGTATTTTGCTATTCTAGCTTATAATGGCAGAGTTGAGGAAAATAGCCCATTAAAATTAACTACAGATGGAAGCAGAAATGCAGAAGCTTATCAGGAGAAGTTCTTTAAGCTAATGAACGATTCCTTTTATATCGGAATGGATATACACCCGATTCCATTTGACTTTAAGCCTGAGGATTTTGAATATAGCGGTGAACCAGATCACCTTTTAATTTTCAAAAAGGATCATTATGAAATTCCTGAGCATCTGCTGCATAAGACAGAGCATAAATTTACACAAAATGATATCTTGCTTTCCGCGGACAGCGCAAACTTCCGTGAGGCTCCCACCAGCTTATCAAAATCGCTGAAGGATCTTCCATCAGGCGAAAGAGAAGCTGTGAGAGTTCTAGATACATCATTTGTTTATGATCAATCCAACAAATATGGATTAGCGGATGACAAGATGCGGTTCCGACAATACGTCTGGTATAAAGTTGAGATGCAAGATGGCAGGACGGCTTATACTGCCTCAAGTGACCTTACGCATCTTGGCAAAAGATTATACGGAAAAACCCGTTATGATACAGCGGTTTCCATCTCCCAGGAAGGCTGGAAGGATGGGGCTGACGCAGTAGTGCTGGCATATGGAGGCGATTTTCCAGATGCGCTTGCCGGGACTCCACTGGCCTACCAGCTGGATGCCCCGATGCTATTAACCGGTGTTAGCAGCTTGCCAGATTCAACAAAAGCCGAGATTAAAAGACTCACACCAAAGGCAGCCTATATCCTTGGCGGTACCGGCGCGATAAGCAAAAATGTAGAAACTGAACTTAAACAACTAGGAATTACTGAAATTAACCGTCTCGGCGGCAAAACCAGATTTGAAACGGCAAATGAAATTGCTATGCATATGCCTAATAAGGGAGATAAGGCTGTCCTTGCATATGGACGCAACTTCCCAGACGCACTGGCGATTGCTCCTTATGCTGCAAAGAACGGATATCCTATTCTTTTAACTGAAACGAATACGATTCCTGCTGAAACAGCTAACATCCTAAACGACTTTAGCCAAACTCTTGTTGCAGGCGGCTATGGTGTTATTAGTGATAACGCGATCGCCAACTTAAACACTGTCCGTTTTAGAGGAGCAGATCGTTTTGGAACAAACGCCGATATTGTAAGGAAGTTAGACATGGGCAGTGAACAAGCCTTTGTAGCTACCGGCTATAATTTTGCAGATGCTTTGACAGGAGCAGTCCTGGCTGCTAAAAAGAACTCACACCTTCTGTTAACACCGCCAACTGTCATAAAAGACCCTATTAAAACGACAATCTTGGAGAAAAACTACGATCACTTCCAATTCCTTGGCGGCAAATCAGTAGTTGGCGTTGAGAATGAGCTTGGAAAAATGATAAAAGAAATTGATTATGAAAAATAATATCAGATAGAGATGGTTTTATGCCATCTCTATTTTTTTTGTAACTAAACACCCATGCCTTTCGTCTACTATTTAAGGGGAAATCAACTGAGACTTTGCTCCTGATTAATTTTTCTTACAGACTGAAATTTCAGTATCAAAATGGATGAAATTCTGTTATTCTATATTTTATGATGTAACTTTTTGTCAATTTATGTGGAGGGAAGCAACAATGAGGTCAGAGAATAAAAAGAAGAAAAGAACCTGGCTCCGTGTGACCGGAATTTTGGTTTTATTAATATTAATCGGCACAGGAGTATATGGTTATACCGTATATAAATCATTAACAAATGCAGTAGACACAATGCATGAACCGATAGAAAGAAAGAAGTCGGAAAAGAGAACAGAGCAAATTACTCTGGAGAAGAAGGAACCTTTCTCTGTATTGATGCTTGGTGTTGATGAGCGCGAGGGAGACCGCGGCCGGTCGGATTCCATGATTGTTCTAACCGTGAACCCTAACCAAAATTCCGTTAAAATGCTTAGTATTCCGCGTGATACAAGGACAGAAATTATTGGAAAAGGTTATGATGATAAGATTAACCATGCCTATGCCTTCGGCGGCGTTGAGATGTCCATGAATACTGTAGAGAATTTCCTTGACATCCCTATTGATTACTATATGCAAATCAACATGGAAGGCTTTAAGGATATCGTTGATGCCGTTGGCGGAGTAACAGTAAATAATGATTTAGATTTCACCTATGAAGGTGTCCATTTTCCAAAAGGGCAGTTAACTTTAAATGGAGAAAAGGCATTAAAGTTCTCCAGAATGAGATATGAGGACCCGAGAGGTGACTTTGGCCGCCAGCTTCGACAGCGTGAGGTAATCCAAGGTGTGCTTAAAAAAGGTGCAAGCTTATCTTCTTTAACAAACTATGATGAAATATTCACAGCTCTCGGCAATAATATTAAAACCAACATGAAATTTAATGAAATGGTTGATATCCAGAAAAACTATCGGGCAGCCGCCAAATCAGTTGAACAAATGTCTATCAAAGGTTCGGGAACAAAAATTGATAAAGTCTATTACTTAGTGGTTCCGGATGAAGAAAAACAGCGCGTTCAGAACGAATTAAAAACTCATTTAGAGATTAATTAAAAAAAATCCTCTTTCACTTACTGCGAAAGAGGATTTTTATAAATAGTATTTAAACCGGTAAGATAATTTTAAACCTAACTCATTCACATTATTGTATATTAATCAAAAAGGGACGATCTGGAGTCGATTAAAGTGACTAAAAGAAAATATAATAAAGAGCGATACAATTTAGGGATTAAAATCCTTTACATTCTAAACTTTGGAATAGTCATATTTTTAGGGTTGGCCATTTTGCTCATAGTTTATTATCCAGAGTTTCTATTTAAATAAACCATCTCATTTCAGAGATGGTTTTACTTTATTTCGTATTTTAAAATTTATTATTTCTATTATAAATAAAGTTCCCCATAAAATAACCCTAAGGAAATTATATTTACTTTTTTTACCTTCCACACTACTTCCTCCTAAAATGATTCGAGGAAAGTATACCATAATAAAGGGTAATATTATATATTATATTGTTACCATATTACAGAACTATCAATCATATAATTTTTTCAATCAAACGTTTGATTGAAGTCTGGAATAACTAAGATCTGCGGCATCTTATTTAAATGAATGATGGCAAATGCTAAGAAAAAAGAGAGTGATTAATAGATTGCTCAACAATCATTAATCCCCTCCTTAAATGCTCTTTAAATGCTTTTAATTCATTAAATCCACTACTTGCTTTAACACAGGTTCTCCAATTCCCCCGCCAACTTGGTGAACATTTTCAGATTGTTTAGCTTCCAAGGTGCTAATCTGTGAATCAGCCAAAGTACTGGAAACTAATAATACAGGAACATTAAACTTTGCTGCCAGTGGCCCTGCCGCTAAGGCATCCACTAATTTTGCTGTATTTGAGTGAGCCACCATAATCGTTGGCATTTCAGACTGATTATAGAATGTCTCAATGACTTTTGCATTTGTCTCCTGACGGTTAACACCGCTTAACCTATTATTTAATACGTTCTTACTTGTAATTTGATTCATTTCATTCAGGATGGCTGGGGATATAACACCTTTCCCACCAATGAAATAAGAAGTATCCAACCCTTCACCTTTTAACCATGAATAGGTCTTTGAAGGCACAGCATTTTTGTCTGATAGAATAATTGGCTGTTTAGTTTGACCAGATTGAGCCGCAATAGATAAAGCATCCGGTTCTCCGTGGCCATATGCCAGATATACCGTTTGGACATCAATTAGTTTATCAAGCTCCTGTGCAATAAGAAGTGACGTTTCATATCTAGTTTTCCCGCCAATTCGCGTGACCTGATATCCTTTAGCAAATAGACTGCTCTTCAGTTGATCTGAAATAACACCCGATCCCCCAATGAAAACAATCTCCTTCGCTTGAAGCCGTTCTATTTCAGAAAGAGTCTCTTCCGGCAGAGAATTTTTGGTTGTTAACAGGATAGGAGCGTCCTTGGCTGCTGCTAATGGAGTTGCCGTTAGTCCATCGGCAATAGCCCATCCATTTACTAAAAATACTGTATCCGATTTGTCCCAGCCAGCTTTGGATATTTCCACTGCAGTTGTATAGCGTGTTTTTCCAACTAGCTTCTGAATGTTAGGTTTTTCATCAGTAACCTCGATTTCAGTAATATCACTTGAGTTCCCTGCAGCGTCTATGACGAATATTTGAATATAGCTTCCAGCTTGCTGTTTTTCAATTTCCATAACAAAATGGCCGCTTGCATTAGCTTCTGTTCTTCCGATTTCATTGCCAGATACCTTCGCAATGACAGTGGCATTCTGTTCGGCAGTACCTGTAATCTGGGTGTGCAAATCAGTTACTCCATTTACCACTGGTGGTGCAGGTGGTATCTCATCTACTACAATGACTTTAGCAGCTGAGCTCACATTGCCTGCAGTGTCTTTTGCAGTTACTTCAATGATTGTTCCTGCTTTTTGAGTTGGTATATTAATGGAAAAATCCCCATCAGCATCAGCAGTTCCATTCCAATCTTGGCTTCCAATTTTAACAGTGATCTCAGACTCTTTTTCAGCCTTGCCTTTTATTGAGGCGGTATCCACCGTTACTTTTTCAACAATAGGAGCAGCCGGTGCCGTTTCATCAACAACGATTACTTTAACTGTATCACTAGTATTTCCTGCCCGGTCTACGGCCGTCAGTTCTATCTCCGTCCCTGCCTTTTGAGGGGTAATCCATAAAGAAAAGTTTCCGTCCTGATCCGCACTCGTATCCATGTCCCAGGCTCTTCCGTTAACCTTGGCAGTTATACTTACATATGGCTCAGCTTTTCCCGATACTGCCTCTGAAAAATCAGCCACCTTATTAACGATTGGAGCAGCCGGACGATCCAAATCAATTTCATTTATTTTAATGGTCTTATTTAAATCTGGGTTTGCAAATTTAAGTGTAACCTCATCAACCCCATTGGAGCTACCTTTCAATATTATTTTTCCATTATTTCCTGCTGAAGGTTCCACAATTGAAACAGACACATTGTTATTCTTTGATTCTATAGTTACCAGGTTTCTTACATAATCGTCCCATTCGTACATGAGTTCATTGTTAAAATACCAGTTATAAGGTATTTCCATTTCCTTTTCGCCAAGCACAATCGATTGATAATTTGAAGGAATAACAAGCTTGTACTGGTCTCTCTTGCCGGCAATGAAATTATTATTTATATAAAGATTCCATATCCCTGAGAAGGGACTGTAATTTATAATCTGGTTATATGACAGATCCAAAAAGTCTAAATTTCCTAAATTATATAGCGGTGTAATATCACTTATCTTATTATGAGCCAGACTTAAATCAGTCATTTTGGTTAAGGCTGATAATGGATTAAGATCAGTTATCATATTGTTCTCCAGCCTCACTTGTTCCAAATCAGTCATTTCCCCTAATGGTGATATGTCCGATATACCTGCGTTCTCCAGGTAAAGTGTTTTTAGCCAGGTCAAATTTTTCAAAGGACTAATATCTGTTAATGGATTATGACTTAACTCCAGTACTTGAAGATAATTCAAACTTGCCAATACATCTATATCAGAAATGTTGTTACCGCTTAACCCTATGGAATTTAAACCATTTAAATTTTTTAAAGGCGTCAACTCAGTAATGTTATTTCCGTTCAGAGATAAGGACCTCAAGTTACTTAACCCACTTAATGGTGTGAGGTCAGAAATTTCATTTCCATCTAAACGTAGGTAACTTAAGGATTTTAAATCAGCTAAAGGGCTGATACTATCTACCTGACTGTTTCCAACTGTTAAGAATCTTAATGCAGTTAAAGATTTTAACGGAGTAATATCTCTAATCTGTGTATCCTCTATACCCAAACTGCTCAATTTTTGCAAATGGGCTAATGGGCTAATATCCTTTATTTGTTTCCCTCGTAAATCCAAAGTTTGCAAATTTACTAACTTTGCAATTGGACTTAGATCAGCTATTTTTTCCCCTGTTAAACTTAACATCCCTAAATTTGTGAGGCTTTCTAAAGGTTGTAAATCTACTATGTTTGAATAGCTATTAATATTTAAGATCTTCAAGTTAATTAAAGAGGACAGCGGGGTTAAATCGGTTATTTCATTACTGCCGATATGCAAGCTTTCCAGATTGACTGCATACTGCAGTCCCTCCAGGTTTGTTATCATCGTATTTTGAAGATCTAGCGTCCTTAACTGCTCCATATCTTCAACGGTCAAATCCGACGGCAGTTTTTTTAACTGTTCTATGATGGCCTTATGTAAGTTCTTATCCGGTATATTTACTATCTCTGATGCTTCATTAATGACCGTGTCAGCAACCGTTTCAGCATCCGGATTGGCAGCCATTACTTTAGTTGAATAACCATGAAATCCTAACTGGTTTAATGTTAAGATAATTCCCATGGTCAAAGATAGTCTTGCGAAACTTCTCTTCATTATTTCACTCCTTATGTTTCATTACATTTATATTACAAAAATATTTCTTACAAGAATACTATTTTCTGTTATGAAAATTTTTACAGCCAATAACACCCGGAATTTTCTTTAAATCATACAACAATAGGCCGGTTCATTTTGAACCGGCCTTTTTTATAAAATCTAAAAAGAAAGGACAATCATTATGGAACAGATTGTCACTCAAAATAGCGAATTCCGCTTTCCGATTGTTGTCACGCTATTTCCGCTGAACAGAATTGAAGCCATTCTCGAGGAAGTTGTGTCATCAATTTAGGGGCTGTATCGGCTGAAGGAACAAATCAAGGAAAAACCAGCTTAGGAATTTTTCAGCAATATATTCCATGTATGTTTTGTCCTCTAGCCTAAGCTCCATAATTTCTTCAAAGAAGGATTGGTTCTTAATAGAAATATGATAATTACATTAACCGTATTTATATGTGAGCATACTTGATCTGAATACTCATATAAATAAAATTTAATCAAACGTTTGATTAAAAAATTTCAATAAAAACAGAAGATAGGGATCAGAAAGAAATCTAACTGTCTTATGCATATATAGAAGAATGAATATTTCGCTATTCAATGATTTGAAAAGGCCGATTCTCCACAGAATCGGCCTTTTTTCCTCCACTATGTGATTTGGATTTTCTACCAGCTTACTGTAATCCATCCATCCTCTTTTTGATCAATTGTATACGCTTGATGGCGTGTAAATTCAACACTAACTTTCGCTCTTGTTTCTTTTACAAAATTTATATTTTCAGTCATGCCTTCATATACAAACCCCTCTCCTGTAAATACTTCTTTAAGCAATTCCGAATAGCCAGAAGGGGCAGCGGCATAGCCAGTACTGCTGGAATATATCATTTCCCCATTCCAGTCTCCTCCAATTCTGTTTCATCATTTACTTTTTGTTACTATCGTGTTTGTAGGCGGGATTTCTTTGGAATCAATAAATTTTTCTGTGTTACCATCTTTATACTCAGCGTACTTCTGTGATTGTGGAATTTCATTAGATACCAGCTCTTTCTCATTTGCATTCGTTTCTTTAGGTGCGCCTCCATAATAAAATGCACCCACTGTAGATAATGACACCGCAGTAAGGATTATTAACGGAATTTCCCCTTTCATCTCCTACACACCTTTCCCATTGGATCTATATTAGTTAGACGTTTAAAGGTGAAAAAAATTCAATATTTACCAAACTTATTTCATTTGTGTTACATTTTTCTTTTCCCATCGATCAAATATTTTAACGCAAAACTTTCATATAGGTATAAAAAAAGCGAAGCAGGAGTTATTTAACCCTGTTTCGCTTTAGATGATTTTCCTTCTTATTTCTTTCTTATTTCCGAAATTTTTTACAAGAGGAATTTGTATGAGTTAGCAATTTTGAAACATTAACAAGTAGAAGACAAAATTCTTATAAACCAAATTATATACCAAAGGTCTGTGGAGCACGTTCTGATTTACCATAATAATGAAGAATGGCTTGAACTATCCTTTCAGATGCTTTACCATCACCGTATGGATTGGAAGATTTAGCCATTTTTTCATATTGTTCAGGACTAGTTAATAAATCTTTTGCTAGTTTATAAATTATTTCTTCATCTGTCCCGGCCAACTTTAAGGTTCCTGCTTCAATTCCTTCAGGTCTTTCAGTTGTATCCCTTAGGACCAGGACAGGTACACCCAAGGAAGGAGCTTCTTCCTGTACTCCACCAGAGTCAGTTAAGATTATATATGCTCTTGAAGCGAAATTGTGGAAGTCAACCACTCCTAGAGGCTCAATTAAATGGACTCTAGAATTGTCTCCAAGAATCTCATCCGCTATCTCTCTGACTGCTGGATTTAAGTGAACTGGATAAACAACTTGAATATCATCGTGTTCATTTACCAATCGATTGATTGCTTTGAACATATTTCTCATTGGTTCCCCTAGGTTTTCACGACGATGAGCAGTCAGTAAAATAATTTTGTCACTACCTATTTTTTCTAGTATAGGATGAGTATACGTTTTAGTAACAGTGGTTTTTAAGGCATCAATGGCTGTATTTCCGGTTATAAAGATAGTTTCAGCTTTTTTATTTTCATTTAATAGATTCTGCTGAGACTTAACTGTAGGAGCAAAGTGCAAGTCTGCGATTACTCCTGTTAACTGCCTGTTCATTTCCTCTGGGAATGGTGAGTACTTGTCCCAAGTACGTAATCCCGCCTCTACATGCCCAACAGAAACTTGGTTATAAAAGGCAGCTAAACTTGCAACAAAAGTCGTAGAGGTATCACCATGAACAAGAACTAGATCTGGCTCTACTTCCTTCATAATTTGATCTAATCCCTCTAAAGCCCTCACCGTAACTCCGGTTAATGTCTGCCGATCCTTCATTATATTTAGATCATAGTTTGGTTCTACATCAAATACTTCAAGAACCTGATCTAGCATCTGTCTGTGTTGTGCTGTTACCGTAACAATTGAATCAATATGCTCTGAGTGTTTTTCTAATTCCAACACTAGGGGAGCCATTTTGATCGCTTCTGGTCTAGTACCAAATATTGTCATCACCTTAATTTTGTTCTCCAATGATAAGACCCCTCTTTTTCTATTTCCTTATTCGACTATGGAAAATGTTGTTGTGTTATTATTCTGATCAACAACTATATTAAACTCATTTGTTTTAAATAAATAAGATTGGCTATCATTAGAAATTAATGAAGCATTATTCTTAATCCTATACCACTCGTCTCTATCCGTATCAATATTACTCACTGTAATTGATTTAGTAATACCTTCTAGATCCGTTTTATATTGTACATCGTTAACAGAATAAGTGAGAATTCTTTCCCCACTATTTAATGTTTCTTCGTTTGAGAGTCCTCTAACTTTTGATTTTACTTCTTCAGATTCTGTATTAAGAAAGGTAAAAAAGTATTCAAAAGCATTTGAGAATTCTTCTGGAAAAATAGGTAGAAAATCTGTAACTCCTATCTGGACGACTGGCAATTCATTTTCTATAAGTTTTATGTTAGTCATTTTTGTGAACCCAGAAACTCCATCTATTTTTACCTTATATATTTCTTCATTTATCTGATCTTCCACTGAAACATTGTTAGCAAAAGACATATCAGAAATTTTATTTGTTAACCCTGTGTCACCATATATTTCGGCTTGTTCTACAAAGACAATACCTTCTTTATTAATTTCTTTTGAAATAAATTCAGATTCTTCCTCTTTAAGTGTTTCTTTTACTGCACTCTGGTCTTTGTCTATATATGAACTGATATAATTTCCAATACTTTGCACAGGCTGAATTCCAAACATAAGCGATGCACTAAGAACTACACTAAGAAACAATAATGTAAACTGAAAAGTTAGAAAGGAACTGCTCTTTTTCTTGCTCATTTTTCTATTTACTTGCCTAGTAGAGGTAAAGGATTTTTCCATATCATTTGTTTCTTTATATTGATTGTCTAACTTTTCTCTACGATATTTTTTCTTTTCTTGCTCAGTCAATTTATTAAACCATTTTATGAAGGCTTTATATTCCTTGATAACCTCTTTTGTTTGGGCGAAAATTTCTATTTTTCCAAAATGAATCCACATAACACGGTCACAAAACGACTCAATTTGGGATAGAGAATGACTAATAAAAATAATTGTTTTTCCCTGACTTTTAAATTCATTAATTTTCACAAGACATTTCTCATAAAAAGTTTGGTCCCCAACAGAAAGAGCTTCATCAACGATTAAGATATCTGGATTGGTATGGATAGAGATAGCAAACCCCAATCTTGACTTCATTCCACTTGAATAACTTTTAACAGGCTGGTCTATAAACTTTCCGATATCTGCAAACTCAACAATATCCGATTTAAGTCTATTTATCTCTTCTTTTTTTAGTCCATGCATTAAACATTTCAATTCTATGTTTTCAATTCCAGATAACTGATTATTTAACCCAGCGGATATAGCTATTAAAGAGGTTTCTCCATTTATTTGTATCGTACCAGATGAAGGTGGAATTATTTGAGCAAGTAAGTTTGATAAAGTAGATTTACCAGATCCATTAAGTCCTACAATTCCAATTGCCTCGCCTTCATAAATTTCAAAGGACAAATTCTTGAGTGCATAAAAATTATCTTTATTTTTTTTAAAAGAAATAACTTCCAGAAGTTTATCTGATTGCTTTTTATATAAATTAAAACTTTTTGACACGTTATGAAAAGCTATTTTCGGCCTCATAAAATAAGCCTCCAATTAAATGTAATCAACAAATTTATGACGAAATTTCAAATGGACAGTTGATCCTATAAATAACAATAAAATACTTATAAGCCAAAAATATAAAGTCTGCGGGAGATCATTAAAAAACCATTCTCCACCTAATAGTGTATGTCTAAATCCTTCAATTATATAGAAGAAAGGATTTAACTTAAGAATAGTGACAAGAAGATCTGGTAAAGTATTGACATTCCAAAGGATTGGCAACATATACATTATAACTCTCATAAAGGACTGTACCAAAGATTGAATATCCCTAATAATAATTGTTATAGTAGACAATAAAATGGTTAAACCAAAAAGCAAAAAATATAAAGAAAACAAATAATAGGGTAACTGTAGTATATATAATCCAGAATAGACGTCGTTCAACAATAAAACACCTATTGTAAATAACAACATAAAAATAAAGGAAAAAGAGTTAGCTATAATTTGAATAGATGGCAAAACACTTACAGGAAATTTCATTTTTGATACTAAACTGACTTTAGTGTAGATGCTGCTGGACCCCTGAATTATAGTTGAGGATATAAAAAACCACGGAACAAGGGCAGTTATTAGCCATAGGAAAAATGGGGTCTCTCCAACCGGAGAACCCCCTCTAATGCCTAAACCAAATACAAACCAATAGATCCCTATTAGAATGAATGGGTTAAGAATCTGCCAAAACGCACCTAAATAGTGCATCTTATATTTACTTTTGACTTCATAAAAGGCCAATCTAATAATTAGATTAAAATTAAAAAGCTGTTCTTTCAGGACTTGCCAAATATGATTCATACAAGACTTGCTTCCTTTTTAAGGAATTCATGTAGATTTCCGTAATTTATATATTCAACATCATTCCCAAAGCTCATAACCACGTTCTTGGTATCAAAAATCCTCTTATGCTTCATACTCTCTAAATTTGCATCCTCTAATTCTTTAAATTCATTATGATCAGATAATACAAGTATTAAATCAGATTCAGTTACTGCTTGCTCCATTTTTTCAATCACCCAGTCTAACTGAACATGCGGATCAAATGCCCTTACTTCATATTTATTTTGTTCTTTTAGCATCTCAAATATTTCCATAGCCGGACTTTCCCGAATATCATCAACATTCCCTTTGTATGTTAGACCAAATACACTTACAACTTTACCACTTACATTCTCCATCAATTTATTAACATTCTCTACTACATAGTGCGGCATAGAAGTGTTAATAGAACGTGCAAGATTAATTAACTGCGCTGTTTCAGGAGCCTTTGCCACAATAAAGTAAGGGTCTACTGCCAAACAATGTCCGCCAACACCAGGACCAGGAGTGTGCAGGTTAACACGAGGATGCTTATTGGCCATATTAATTACCTCTAATGTATTAATCTCCAACTCATTACAAACTTTTGCAAGCTCATTTGCAAGAGCTATATTTACATCTCTAAAAGTATTTTCCATTAATTTGGACATTTCTGCAGCCTTAGCATTTGTCTTAATAATTTCACCTTTAACAAAAGTACTATATATCATTGCTCCGGCTTCTGTGCATTCAGGTGTGATGCCGCCAACAATACGGTTATTGTAAATAAGTTCATGCAGGATTTGGCCTGGAAGAACCCTTTCAGGACAATGGACAAGGAAGATATCCTGACCAACTACAAACCCAGCTTCTTCAACTAATGGCTTAACGACATCATCCATGCTCCGTGGCCCAATAGTAGATTCTACGATTATGACATTTCCTTTTTCTACGTAAGGAAGAACAGTTTTAACTGCACTCACTACATATGATAAATCACAAGATTTATATTCATCATTATGATTAGGCGTAGGTACAGAAACAATAAAAGCATTTGCCTTTTCTGGCTTTAACGAAGCTTTAAAAGTACCTTTCTCAATTACTTCTTCCAACGCTTCCTGTAATCCGGGCTCTTCAATATGAATCTGACCGCTGTTTAGCGAATCAATTACTTCTTGCCTAACGTCTACCCCTATTACTTCAACATTATGTTTTGCAAACATGATAGATGTTGGTAATCCAATGTATCCTAGACCAATGGTACATAATTTCATTTAATAATTCCTCCAGTTCAAAATGTTATCTTAATTTATAAATAAAGTCGTTATAAAGTGTTTCAAAACGTTCTTTTTCATATAGCATGACAAAGCGGGCGACACGCTTATCAGTTAACTCCAATCCTTCTTTATGAATTGAGTAGATATCATATAAAATCTTAACACTTTCTTCAATATCACTCACTTTTACCTTGGCTAGTTTCTTCAAATACCAAAGCTTAAAGAACCGTTGAAATCTTCTTTTCTTATATTCATCTATAAGCCCATATTTGCTTAATCTCTTATTTGTTTCCACTTCTCGAAGATAAACTTTGTGAAAATACTTCTTATTGATTGAATTTACTGTAGAATTCTCTACGGCTGAATAATATAAGTGAACTAATATATCCGTAACTTTAACATTCTTGGCATTTATCATTAACTCTTGGAAAAACAAGGTATCTTGTCCAGCGGATCCAATTACCATTTCCAGTTCATTCTTTAAGACAAAATCCTTTTTTATAACAAGAGCCTGTATACTTTGAGGCTTAAAGTTATATTTAATCAGCAAGGATGTTGGATCAAGATTCTCTTTGTTTTCTCCATATATGGCCATTAATTCATTGCTATTTGATAATGTCTTCATATTTCCAATGACAAAATCATAATCTGTATCAACAATTTGTTCATATAACTTTTTATAGCCATCGTTAACTGCTTCATTATCTGGATCCAGATACGTTATATACTCCGCAGAAGCTAACACATTCCCCTTATTTCTTGGACGAGAAGCACTGCCGCTCCCTCCATCATTAAAGAAATATGACTTTACATTATCATACTGATTGGATAGCCTATTAACAATTTTTGGAGTATACCCATCATTAGAACCATCATCTACTAATAAAATCTCCATTTCTTTAAACATTGAACTTCTTTGTAAACTATTAAAGCACTTATATAATAGATATTTTCCATTATTGTAGATCGGTACTATAACAGAAAGTTTATAACCAGATGACTTTGTCGCATAATCTTCTAAGTTCTTCGAATTATTAAATTCCGTGTTATTTAAACTATAACCATTTTTTAACATTACCTTACCATTAAGCCTGCATAGTTCTTTAAGACCAAAAGACTCCCGCCAAAAAACTGTAGCAAATTTATCAAGCATTCTATCTGTATAATCATTCACGATTCCATCTATTAAATCACTATTTTCATAATAACAATTTCTTGTGATATAATCACAATTTGTATATTTAAACGCATTTATCATATCTTCCAGATAGAATTCCCCATAATTCTTATCGGCACTGAAAAATGCGATCATATCGTAATGATTGCAAGACTCTTCTGTAACTTCATTGATAGTTAACAGATCTTTATGTTCATATGTTTGCTTGTTAAACATTTCTAATAAATTCTCATCAATTCGATCTGCAAGTACGAGGACTTTCTTGTCTTTAATACTTCCTTTTAATCCGAGTTTCTCTACTATTTTTGGAAACTGATGAAAAATGGTTGAATCTTTAAATGTCATTCTGATACCCGCATTCTGCTGATGTACCTTACGAATACCTTTAAATGAATGGATTGTTGATTCGGCTTCTCCTTCATTACTAATAATAAATACATTCGGAAACTTGTTATTTAGATATACATTGTAATTGGACAACACATTACATCCAGATGCTAATAATTCATAAATGACCGGTGAAAAGCCCGTTTCACTGTATTTTAGTTCATTGATTGCTAAAGCCCAATCATATTCTTTGTATACCTTAGCTAATTGCAAAGTGTTAAATTCATTAGAAGATGTATGAGATATATAATCAATTGGGAAAGAACTAATGTTCTTTCCTATTTTAAAATGAAGGTCAATAATTTGTGGCTTTACGGTTTCATCAAATAATCCTCTTGTTATGTCATTGAAGTTTTCACGAACTTCTTCAGAGTAATTGTCAAAAGAACCAATGTGAAGTAAATCACAACTATCATCATTCATCTTTCTACCAATGGGGTTATTTATTAATGGGTTAAATCCAAGCCCGATCTCAAAAACATTCTGATGATTGCAAATTCCTTTTATTTTTTCGATTTTTTCTCTTTGGACAGTAAAAATAAAGTCCGAATTCTTTATGATGCTAGTATATTCCAGTGCTTGAATAGAAGCTTCCATATCATATAGCACAGTTTTAATACCTTTTTCTCCTGCTATCTGAAAAAGCTCTTCGAGACTGCTATCCAAGAACATTTCATAATAATTTCCCGAGCTTCTAGGAATGGAATGACTTGTTGGTGGAACATACATAATGAAATCAATTTCGTTTGTTTTAAAGGTTTCCATTAAATTGTGTGATTTTAACTTAATTACTCTAGCAACATCCTTCAGAAGCTGAAAGGAGTAATCATCACCAACAAAAGCTACAGTCATATCTAATTTTGTAAAAAATTTTGTTCCATTGCTCACGGATAAATTATCAATCTTTTGATACATCCGGTTATAAAAAGAACGATCACAAAGGTCAGCCGTTAAATCTAGTTTTATATTATTAAGTTGACTTATTCGATTTTCAATAAAGTCAATTTTCTTCTTCTGCAATTTAATAGACCACCTTTATTTTTTTCTTCTCCATTGCCAGTATTTTAAGGTCAATTTTCCTAGCTTGGAATTTTTAAGAGAGTTGTATTGTTGGGTGACCTTATTTAAAGTTTTCTTCGTTGTTTTTAGTTCTTTTTCCAAAGTAGCAGCAAGATCTTTTTGTCTAATAAAACTATTTTTATATTGCTGAATTTTTTTATCTAATTCAAAGATTCTCTGATCGGTAATTGGGCTATTTTTTAATTTGGAATATTCTTCCAATAACAGATTATAATCTGTTAAAATCTTCAATTCTCCATCTACTCGCTCTAATAATTGCAATTTTAGGCCTTCATTTTCACCCTCTAGTTGTTCTGAAATCTTCGACTTATCTTCTAGCTCTTTTCTCAAAGAATTATTTTCATTTATTATCACATATAATTTTCTATAGAGATCTTCCTTGCCATATTCATTATTATCAAGTTCAAGATCATAAAAATTATTCATTATTTCTTGATCTATTGTTTTACTCATTTTTGAGCCACCTTTAGTACTTTCTATTTACTCAAATTTCAACCCTTCAATAATATCATATAAATACCAATTAATTAACAGTAATATATGACTTCAGAATAATATAAATAATGAAAATCCAACTAAACTACCATCTCAAACCTAATACTTTTCTCTTACGAATAAAAAACCCCAAAAAGGTAGAGTGGATTCTATCCTTTTTACCTTTTTGGGCATTGTAAGTTATCCCCATTGTTTATTTTCTATTCATTTTTAGGTGTTTAAATGTTTTCTTTTGATGGTCATCAATCATTTTGATTATTTCTCTGCACTGATTAATCGAAGCCTTTTCATTTTTATTTAAATTTAATATAAGATAAGCATAACTTTTTGGTAACGAGTTTTCATCTTTGTATTTCTGGTAATCTGGTTTGTATAAAGAATAGAAATAAGCTGCAATTCGCTTTAATTCTTGACTAGATAATGCAGTCGGGAAGGCAGGCAGCTTTTTAGCCACTTCCTGTTTAGTTTTAGAATTTGGATATTTATAAAGTTCTCCTATATTTATTTCCTTTTCTTGATCAATACTGCCATTTAACTCTTCATACGGTAGACTATTCAGCCATTCAGTGAATTTCATCTCGCCAGTCAAGTTATTGGGTTGATTAATATACTCATTAGAAAAGTTAGCAACTTGTTTGATAACCCAATTAATAGTTTTATCTTTTGGCAAGGGATTATGGCCAAGCTTTTCATTATTATATAGAACGTAGATAACATTATTGATATCCTCATTGTCCTTTTCGATTTCCTCGCTAAAAGGAATGAAGTGATTTTCCATATCAGAAGCACATTGCTTATTTTGAAAATAAAACACTCTTGGTGTATAGCCATTATACTTAAAAGCCTCTACAGCTGAAAGCCTGTGATTGTACCTTTTTATGATTTCGTCTCTCTCTAACCCTGGATAGCATACTTTAAACATACTATTTACTGGGCCCTTTAAATAGTTATAAACGTATGTTTGCGGGTTGTTTACTATTGCTGTAGAACCTTTGACTTTTGAAGCTAAAACAAGGGACATAAATCCACCAGCAGAGCTGCCAAAAAAGGCAGTATTTGTTTCCTTTAATTTCAAATTTTTTAGAATCTCACGGCATATGTCTGCAATATCATCTAGAAAATACCTTTCAATAGTTCCTTGACCCCACCCAAGAACCAATTTTGTATCATGCAAAGTCCGGTCATCAATGTAAATAGTACTCGCAGAAAATTCATCTGACCATGATTTGCGCTGATAAACTGGTGGGACACCTTTTTTTAGATCAAGAGCACCATTTGAAAAAAATATCATTTGGGAAGAACCCGACTTCAAATGAAAATAGAAATAAAAATCTAAATCATTGCGTGTTATTTTCACTTCATATTTTTCATCTAAAGCAAACTTATAATCCTTAATATCTTCAAAGTTTATTTGAATATCCATATAGTTAAACTCCTATAATTGAATAAATGTGCATAAATTTATAGAGCATCACCATTCTACCTGACTTACTATTGGTTGAAAAGGTTCTAAGAGTAACAAATTAGGACATCCTCGTTTATTGATTTTATTTTATATAACTTTAAAATCCCCCCAGGAACATAATCTGTGTTTTGTCCGAATTCCTCTACTCCTAGTTCCGATTGGCTTCTTTCTATTAATTCTCTCTTAAATATTGCTGGCTGCAGCGGCAGCATCAGTTGATTACTTTGATAGTCATTCAGGCAACCTGTGGAATTAACCTCTTGCAATAATTTATGAGAATTAAAATTCTTTATTTCGTTTGTGGCCATAACCATATTCCCAACAACCATATCCAGATTGTTTTCCATAGCTTTTTTTAGAAGTTGTGAATATCCATCGTTTATTGATTCATTTTCAGGATTTAGGAACGTTAAATAAGAAGTGGTCGATAGTTCAACCCCTTTATATCTTGGCCTGTGTTTGCTTCCGCTTCCGCCATCATTAAATTGATATATTTTAACGTTTTGATACTCCTCTTTTAATTGTTCAATAATAAAAGGCGTAAAGTTATCAGTTGAACCATCATCAACTATGATAATTTCCATATTTTCAAAAATACTGCTTCGTCTTAAACTATTAAAACTTTTATTTATTAGATGATTTCCATTATTAAATGCTGGAATGATGACAGTTAACAGATATTCCTTATTTTGATTATTACTCCTCGTTGGTGAGCTATTATTAAATTCAAAAGGATCAATACTGTATCCATTTGGAATTTGAACTGGCTTTGTCAGGTTTAATAGATAATCACTTGTAAAGTTTTTGCTCCAAAAAATAGTCCTGTACTTATCCTTTACAAAATCAATGTAGTCATGTTCGATCCCCTTTTTAAGGATATTACCATCGTAATAGAAGTCTTTAGTAATGTAGTCTGAATCTGTGTATTTAAACCCATTTACCATATCCTCCAAATAAAACATCTTATAGTCCCTATCTATATCAAAAAAGGCAATCATACTGTATTGGTCTTTGACATGATCATTCAAATCGCTTTCAAGCAATAACTCTTTAAATGGATAGGTCTGTTTGTTAAACATTTTCTGCGCTAACTCAGTTTTCTGTTTGACTACTACGGCAACTTTATGAATCGTTTTTTCTTTTCTATACCCAATCGTTTCCATTAATTGATCTATTCGGTCAAATGTCGTTTCTCCTGACATAACTCTTCTAATCCCTCTGATCTGCTGTTTATAAAGATCTTCAGGAGAATAACCTTTTAATATTTGTTGAACCTCTTTTTTATTTTGAACCAGGAAAACATTAGGAAAATGAATATGGATTCCGCTATTATAGTTAGAAATTAATAGGTTTCCAATTGCCTGTAACTCCAAGACCCGATTGGCAAACATCGTCTTACTGAATTTAACTGAATTCAAATTTATTGACCAATCAAAAAGTTTATGGAGCTTTTGAAGATCATGATGATGGAAAGCGGGCGAAATATACTCCATATACTTTTTTGGAAAAAAATATTGTTCTAATTTATTTTCGAAGTTTCTATCAATTATCTTTAGACGCCTGCTAGCTTCTATCACTCCATCAAAGATCATTTTCGTATCCTTTTGCCTTTCCGGATACTTATTGTACCATGAGCCTGCGAATAGGATTTCTTGCCGCTTAGGGGAATTTTTCACACCAACTGGATTATGGTATAAGGGATTTATACCAAAACTTAATACACCAACCTTTTCATTTTTACAATCATTTTTATAATTGGAAATACACTCTTCTGCTGTAGTAAATACATAATCGCATTCCTTAGCTATATCAATAAAAACGTCGTAATTAACTGGATCTTCTTTAGAGTAAAACACAGTTTTAATATTCTGCTTTTTATAGTACCTAATAATCTTAATTAAGTCTTCTCTATGTTCTCTTTTGTTAATATTACCTAATCCCTTCCATTCACCATATAAACCCTTCCATGTGGAAGCTATTAATATAAAGTCGAGTTTTTCCTTTTGACTTTTAAAGTGATTCCTCTGTATGTAAATGAAATTGGCAACTCCACTGAATGAGTTAAATAAGAATTCATCAGATATGATACCTATATTTATTCTTTTCTTTTCATAATATCTGCTTCCATTACTTAAAGGCATATTTTCAATTAAAGGACGTACTTTTTCATCAAAATTTTTGTCTGCATGCCTATCTCTAAACCTTAGGTATTCATCTTTGTCTAGCGGTATCCACTCATTCATTTCATCTTTGTTATTTATAACTCTGTTAATCGCTTGATTGATTTTTTTTAAATCCTCCAGACGTTCATTATAATTTTCCTCTAAAAGTAAATCTAAGGAATCCTGTTCAAGTTTAACCGCAGCTTCTTCTATTAAAATTTCTCTTTGAAGTTTTCTTTTCAATTCACTTAACATTTTCAACCTGTCATTTTGCTCTTTTTTCAAACTTTCCTCCTCCTAACTTTTTTCTCCAACTCCAGTATCGTAAAGTTAAATTCCCTAACTTTGATTCAGACAGCGCACTATACTTTTTTTGAAGCTTCTGATAATCCCTTAATAGATTTTCTTCCTGTTCGATAGAACTAATCATCTTTTCAGCATATTCAACTTTTGAATATCTTAGTTGGATTGCTTTCTGTTTTTCTATTTTCAGCAAATCCGCCAACTCTTTATTCAATTTCTTAAGCTCTTCATTTTCTTGTATGATTTTATTAAGTTGCTTTTGTATATGATCAGAACCAATTTCGTTACCCAGCTTAATTCTCTCCTCTCGACCCTTTTCAGATTAATTTATTCTATTAATAATCAGCATCTCAATACCTATGAGCATAATAAAAAACATCCCGTTAAGCAACGGGATGTAGACTTAATTCATATAAGTACATATTAAGCTATTGAACTATATATTTTGAGAAAATAATGTTTTTCTTCTTCCCAATTATACTTCCTACTAGCTCTCCGGCTGTTCTCGCTTAATCCCTTATACAATTCAGTATCTTCCAAAAGCAGATTAACTGCACTTGCAATTTGATCAGGATTATGTGAGTCGATGCAAATACCTGTCCTGTCTCCCTCTACAACTCTCTTAATTTCAGGAAAGCTGCAAGCGACAACCGGGACTCCGGCCATCATATATTCAAACAATTTATTAGACGATGCGGAATAATGATTAAAACATACATTGTTCAACACTTGGAAGCCTAAATAAGCATTCCTTGTATACTGAGGGAGTTCGCTTAAATGTACTTTTGGTATAAACCTGACTTTTTCCTGCAGCCCCATCTCATCTACCATTTTCAACAATTGAGGCTTAATCTTCCCATCACCAATTAATACCAGCGTCCCTTCATTGAATTTTGGTGCGGCTTGAATTAATTTATCAAGCCCTCTGCCAATTTGTATACCACCCTGATAGAGTAAAATCTTTTCATCTGCTGGCAGATTAAGCATCTCATGTATATTAACTTTTTCACTTACGTTTGAAATCTGCTTAAAGGGGTAATTATGAACTACATTTGGATAGAATCCATATAAGTCCTCGTTATACTTGGCTCTTGTATGATTCTCAACAATCATTGAATCAATCTTTTTCACAAGAAATTTCTCCAACCGACCATAACTTGGATCTTCGTATCCTGTCCGGCTTGTTTGGACCTCATGTGAATCATAGATAAGTTTTTTTCTATTCATCCGCCATTTCGCACAAATATAACCTTGGGGTAGCGTATTTAGATCATTGGAATGGTAAATAGCATAATTTTGAGAGAATCCTCTTAATATCATCCTTAAGATAACATTTCCCTTGATCACAAATCCTTTTAATTTTGTTTTTAGAATGAGAAATATAAAAATTGTAGCTGGAACGAAAATGACAGGTAAATGGAAACACAATAAGAGCCATATAATTAAGAATAAAGCTCCTATAGCCTTATACTTAAAAAAGGATCGTAATAATCTTTGAAGTGCTATTAGAGTAGCTGGATATCTTCTCACTCTATATATACTAAAGTTTTCACTTCTCTTTTCGAAGTATGGCATATTTTTGTCTTTAGGGTCATGTATACAGACAAGGTCCACCACATAGCCGCTTTCCGAAAGGGCTGTACATTCCCGCAGAACTCTCGCATCATTCATGAAATGATTCCAGACGAACATACAAACTTTTTTATTCATAATTTTAACCTCTATTAATTATTAAGAATGAATCTAATTTATTCTTTCTATGATTTCATTTAATCTTTTTATATTCTTCTCCCAAAGGAAGCTTTCCCGAATCGACTTCTCGCTATTTTGGGACATCTCTTCTCTTTTCTTAGAATCATTAAGCAGCTGTTGAATGTGTTTAACAATTTCATCCACATCCCTTGATTCTGACACCAAGCCTACTTTATTTTGTTCTATCACTTTTTTTGAATACCCTGATACTGCAGCCACAATTGGAATTTTGCATGTCATATAGTCTACAACTTTTCCAGGCAAGACTGTATCAAATACTTCTTTATCATTAAGACTGACAATTCCAATATGATGCAGGGATATCATTTCAAGACATTCCTGTCGGGTAAGGGGCGACTGCAACGTGACATTCTTAAGCTTCTCCCGAAAAATAAACTCTTTTAATTCTTTACTTTTTATGCCATATCCGATAATAGTCAGATCAATATTATGCAGGCTTAACTTTTTAGCTAATTGTTTGAAAAAGTCAATGTTTTGCGCAAGCCCAATATTGCCTGTATAAATCACCTTGCCCCCCCCCGTTAACTGAGGATTTCCATTAATTTCATCTTCTCTCGCCGCATTGGGGATGTAGCTTATATTATCAAAAGGAATAGACGCCTTATTGTTAATATAATCAACGAAACCCTGACTATTTACAATAATGTGGTCAGCTTGCTTATATAGAAACTTTTCAATAGTAGCAAACACTTTTATAATAATTGTGTTATTAAAAACACCAACGCCTTTTAGTGACTCTGGCCATAAATCTCTAATATCCAGCAGAAAACGGCTTTTAAATTTTACTTTAGCCAAAAACCCAACTATAGCAATAAATATTGGCGGAGACGTGACAAATACAATATCGTAATGTCCCTTATCCTTCATTATTCTTAGAGTTTGCTTTAATGCTACCTCTACATAAAAAAACAGCCTATTAGTTATGCTTCTAGAATATTTTCTATTAGTCACTTGGATTCGGCTAATATTCGGAGCGTTATCTTTAATAGATGGATCATTCCAAAAGGTTCTATCCTCATATATTTTTTTATTAGGATAAGCTGGATCATTAGTAATTACTGAAACTTCATATCCTTCTTTTACTAATAATTGATAGATGTTCTTGATTCTATTCCCCGCACTGCCAATTTCAGGATAGAAATGCTGTGAGATAATAAGGATCTTTTTATTCACTCACTATCCTCCTATGTGGTAGAATCAATTAAACCATAGTTAGAATCACCTATTTTTTAACAGTATTCTACATTATTTTATCATATCGATTTTACATTTAGGTTTTTAATTCTATTTACCTCTCACTACCAGGTTAAAGTATTCTTCACCATATTTTGTCATTAACAAAAGTCAATGACTGTAATTTGTTAATATATTTACAGTTCCATTACAAAATTCTACATAAAAAAACTTTTTCTGTAAACACTCTCTGAGATGTTATAGATTTTTAATACTTCATGAATCCCATAAAAAAAGACCTGCTATAAGAATGTAAGCAAGCCTTTAAACAAATTATTTAAAAACAAGAAGCAGGCGTTGATGAATTCGGCAGCAGCTTAATTGGATCAACCGCATTGGACTTCGATCCATTCCATAACCCCAAATGTGTTTCAAAATGAAGATGCTGACCGGTTACCTGGCCAGTACTGCCCATCCAGCCAATCTGCTGTCCGGTTTTTACCAACTGGCCCTTCTTGACTGATATGCTCCTTAAGTGTGCATATAACGTTTCCTGCGTGTCCCCTCTATGTCTAATCATAATGGTATTCCCATATCCATTCATGTAGCCGGCATAGCTCACGGTTCCATCATAGGCTGCTTTGACTGGCACATCTCCTTTTTTGGCTATATCAATTCCATAGTGAAAGCTGCCCCAGCGCGGTCCAAATCCTGAAGTAAGCGTCCCATCTGCCGGCCAGTTAAAAGGCGGGCAGGAATTGGCAGCTAAAAGGCCATAGCCAGTCAGTACCTTATCTGTTACAGCTCCTGTTCCTCCCAGGACGTATACCTTTGGATCGATTTGATTTACATAATCATAGACCGGGTCCTGGACGCTTGTTGGATGGACGAGCACAATATTTGTGTTTAGCTTTTTTGCCAATCCGGAAGAAGCAACTGCATCCGGATATTCAGGGTATGTTTGATTGGTGGATGTGCCCCTTACAAAAATGACATTTTCAGTATTATTATTTAAGTTTGCTGCCTCTACACTTGTGCTGTATCGGTTTTCGCCTGACACTCTTTGTACCTTAATCCCCTTTGCAGCAAGTGACTTTTTTAAGTTCTCGCTGACCACTCCTGTTCCGCCAAAAATGATTACCTCTTTGATCGCAGGAGGGAGGGCTTTTGGCAGCGAATCCTTTTTTGCAAGATAGATAGGGATTTTATTAATAGCTGAATAGCTGGATGCAGGCAATGCATCGACAATGGTATCCCCGTTTACGAGAATGGCTTTCGTTGATGAAGCCCCTGTTATGGAATTGATGGCAGCTGCCGTATCATAGCGAGTGCTCCCTTTAACCCTTTGTGTGGCAATTCCTTTGTTTCTGATCGCATTTTCCACCCCTGCACTAATCGCACCTGTTCCACCCAGAATATAAACTTTTGCAGCTTTTAAGCGTGACAGTTCATTTAAAGTGGCCGTATCGATTTTGTTTGGGTAGGTTAGTAGAATTGGGGCATCCTTTACACCAACCAGACTTGCGGCCGCCAAAGCATCAGCCGGATTATCAGCCCTAGCCAGGATAACGGCTCTTTCCTGTGAAACCAGTCCCTTTGGCCAGCCCCTTTGTGATATTTTAATAGCTGTATGTATTCGGTTATCTCCCGAAATCCTTTCAAAGTTTGAATTTGCCTTTGCCTCTGGCACATCTATATTCCATATAATTGCAAACACCGACAACAACAGGATTAAAAATTGACTGATCCTTTTCATTCTTTCCCCCTATATGACATTTATCTGTATTTTTAGACATATTTATCATAGCATTTCTTCTTATATCTAATAATAGTAAATTATTGAAAAGGGGGAGATAGAATCCAATCAGTTAATTTTTGCTGTCGGTTCTCTCCTTTATGATTGTTTTCAGTTTCCTCTCCAATTTTGTATTTTCCATTTTTAGTTTCGTATTTTCAATTCTTAGCTCGCTCACTTCTTTTTGCAGTTTGGCTAGTTCCCTTTCATTTTTTTCGGCCTCTTTCTGACTGCTGCATCCGCTTGCTAATAGAATCAATAATATGAATGATAGGTTCACTACTTTTTTCATGATAAATTATTTCCTTCCTATTACATTGACATAGCAAAATCCCCCCATATAAGGAGGGATCCTGCTTACTTTTATACAAGCTTCTTTCTTCTGCTTTGCCGTAGCATAAGCATGGACCCAGCGAATAACAAAGTCAATCCCAGCGCCAGCATGTTATACATGTTAGTCGCTGTATTTGGAAGCTTTTTGCCTGATTTAGTGTCTTTTACAGTCTGTTTGGCTGGCTTGTTATCTTTCACGTTCTGATCTTTTGCCGGTGAACCTGGTTTTCCTTTATCTTTATCCGGTGTTCCGCCTTTGCCTGGATTTTTACCCGGAATAGTACCGCCATCTTCTTCCACGGCTTCATCTGTGGTAATCTGCAGTGAATCAAACGCAACAGGTTCTTCATCCAAAATAGCTTCAATGCTAATTTCGTATTCAGTACCTTCCTCTAAGCCGGTGAATTCATAGAATGATTTTTCCGGCTCCAGGGTTGCCATTAATTCACCATCCAGATAAAGAGAATACTCATCAATCTCTGAGCCTGTATATTCCCAAGAGGCTGCAATTGAGCTATCTGATGTACTGACATCTGTGAAATTCAAATCATCGCTCAACGTCCACACATAAGCAAAGCCGTAGTCTATTAATTCTTCTCCAGACCATGCTTCTACAGCTATTTCATATTCTTTTCCTGATTCCAATCCTTCAAAAGTAAAGAAAGGTTCAGAGGGATCTGCACTTCCTATTTGCTCGCCATTCAGATATAGCTGATACTCCTCAATCTCCTCTTCCCCTTCATATGTCCAGGACACATCAATGGTATTACTTGTTGAGGTTATTGAGTCAAAATTAAGCATTCCTTCATTAAAGTCTTTGTATTCAACAAAGACTCCCTTTCCCAGCAGCTGTTCTATGATTTTCATTGCTTCGGAGCCTTCTGACAGGTCCAGTCCTTCATTGTTAAATAAGGTTACATATTCTAACTTTTCAAGCTCAAGAAGAACACTAATCTCACTGATCTGATTATCATTCGCCATAAGCATGAGTAAGTTTTTTAAATTCTTCAGCTGTGAAATGTTACTGAGGCTGTTCCCGGCAATAGCAAGGACCTCTAACTGGGTTAAATTTGCTGCCCAATCAAGATTTTGCATATCTGTATAAGAAGCATCTAAATAAAGCAGCTTCATTTTGGACAGCGCTGAAAAGTCGGATACCGGATTGCTTTCAATTGTAAGCATCATTAGGTTTGACAGTCCTTCAAGTCCCTTAAGAGATGTTATGTCATTGCTGTTCAGCTCCAATATTTCGAGGTTTTTCAGCCCAGATATGTCCGGAATGCTTTCGATACCGTTATTTGAAAGGGTCAAATACATTAAGCCGGACAATTCATTTAAGCTGGAAAAGTCTTTAATCCCTGTATTGGAAAGAAACAATGCAAGCAGATTAGATAATCCTGTTAGCGGTTTAAGGTCTGTAATCGGATTTCCATCCAAATCCAGACTCATTAAATGTTCCAAGCCGCCTAAGGGTGATAAGTCTTTTATATGATTATCCCAAAGAGACAGATCCTCCAGATTGACCGCTTTCTCCAAACCGGATAGGTCCTTAATTCCAGCTGATGACAAGTCAATCGATACGAGCCCGAGCATGTCGCTTTCCTGGATATCACGATCCAGCCCAAGTCTTTCCTTCAACGCTTTTTCCAGTTTCTTATCCGGAAAATGAATAATATCTCCAGTTGGCCGCGGTGCCGTTTTTACAGTCAGCGCTGCCTTTCCGATTAATTTCCCTTCCTGATAGGCCTTAACTTTAAAACTATACTCTGTGTCTGGCTTCAAATCAGTTAAAATTTCTGAGTTTGTTTCGCCTGAGAATTCTTTTTCAACACCATCCACAGAAAGGACGTATTGATCCGGATAGGAGTAATCATCCTCTTCCTCTGTCCAATAGTCCCAGGTGATTCCGATTTTCGATTCATTCACAAAATCAGTATAGATATCCATATTCACATTCTCGTCCAATTCGTAATTCACTTCCACACCTTTTGAACGCAGATACTCAATCGCATCCATAGATGGAGCATGATCCTCAATCTGAAGGTTTCCATATAGATAAACTGCTTGAAGGCTTGGAAGTTCTTTTAAGAAAGTAAAATCTTCAAATTCTGTGTAGGATAAATCCAGATTGGCAAGCTCCTTTAGATTCTTAAAAACAGAAGAATCCGAAACAGGGTTATCGCCAATATCAAGAATCACAAGCTTTGTTAGATTTTTCAGAGGAGCTAAATCCTCTATTTTGTTATCGTAAATAACCAGATGTTCCAAATTTACTGCATGCTCTAAACCATCCAGCGACTCAATTTCCATTCCCGGAGCAAAGAGGGCCGTCAATCTTTCCATATCACTCGTATAAAGGTCACGATCATGGCCAAGCTCTTCCTTGATGGCTGCTTCAAGATTAGAGTCCGATATTTTCACTTTTTCTCCTAATGGAGAAGGCAGTGTTGTAAAGGAATAATCATTTTCTGCCATTACACTTCCAGTACTTAAAGCGCTTACTTTAATATTGTAGGAGGTTGATGGCTTCAGCCCTGTTAAATGGTATTCATATACGCCGCCATCCAGTGTGGCAACGATTTCCCCATTAACAGATAAAGTGTATTGATCAACCTTACCACTCCCGTACATCCCCCATGAAACTTGAGCAGAGGATTCGGTAATCCGATAGACATTTAAAAGAAACGATTTACTGTCATCTAAAATTTCAATCTGAATGCCTCTATGGGATAAATCCTTTAGCACTTCTGATTGACTTAGGTTCATCTTCAGATTCCCTATTTGAACTTTCTCCAGAAGCGGAAGCATTAAAAGACTATCAATATTCTCCAAAGGCAATGAATTTAGTTTTAATTGAGTGAGGTTCGTGAAGTTTTCCAGGATACTGATATCTGATATCGACACATCTTCAATTATTAAATGCTGGAGATTAACAGCAAGCTCTAATCCTTTTAAACTATCAACATCCCCAAATCGGTCATTTATATTCAGGAAAGTTAACTTTTCCAGATCCTCCTTTAAAAGAGTCCCTTCTGGTTTAGGCAGCTGCTCGCGGATGATATTTTCAAGTTTAGGGTTACCTAGTATAACCTCTTCACCAACAGAATTAGTTGGTTCTTCTTTTGAAGCGGAATCCTGTTCATGCACTGCTTGTTCTTGACTGCCTTCTGAAGATTCTGCAGTTCCAATCTTTTCTTCTGTTGCTTTTTCTTCAGGCTCTTCACTTTCTGCTGGTGAGGATTGTGAGTCCTCTATGTATACCGATACCGTTTTTGCAGCACTTGTTAGCTCTACGTCCCCCTGTTGGCCCTTAATGGAGTATACATATACTTGTCCTTCTGCTGCAGCCTGGTCAATATACTCGTATGTTTTAATGACATTTTCATCTATGATTTCAGTCGATATCAAAATGGGCTCGACCTCTAGGATTTCATCGTTCTTAATAATCTTATAGGTTTCCTGGCTTTGATTCTGGACAGATAAAATTGTTTTCCAGGTTAACGTCACTTTCCCGTCCTTCAGCACAGGTTCCGCTAAATCAATCATGGCGGCTGCTTTTGTCGATCCATGCGTCTGGGAAATTGGACTGAAAAATGAGAAAATAATAGCCATAACCACTGCAATATTTAACCAGTTTTTAATTTTCTTCATTTTGGTGCCCCTCTTCTGGAATTAATAGTTAATATTTACTAGAATTATACAATTAAGATAATTATAATTGTTAATAAATTAAAGTAAATCTTTATTTTTAGCCGTTTTTCGACAAATGAGGAGGCTGGGATGAAAACACTAATATATTTATTACTATTAATAGGAACGGCATTAACAGCCTATTCCTTGTTTGAGATTAGAGACTCTCATCTTCAAGTTGAAGATAGAAAAGAAGAAGCCAGGGAGCTACTGAGTAATGGATCAAACAAAAAGATAGTGTTTGAACAGAATGAAACCATCGGAATTCTTTCTGTTCCCAAAATCAACAAGGAAATCCCCATCATTGAGGGTACAGATAACGATCAGCTCGAAGCTGGTGTAGGGCATTATATCGGTACGGCTTTTCCCGGCCAAAAAGAGCAAATTGTTCTTTCAGGGCACAGGGACACGGTTTTTCGGAAATTTGACCAGCTTAAAATTGGAGACATCTTTACTGTGAGATTGTCATATGGGGACTTTTCCTACGAAATTTATGATACGAAGATAGTTGACGCGAATGACCTTACCATTATTAAAAGCACGTCTCCGGAAGAGGTATTGACCGTAACTACCTGCTACCCGTTTAACTATATTGGCGATGCGCCTGAGCGGTTTGTCTTTTATGCCCATCCTAAAAACTAAATAAAGAAGGCAGGGGAATTACATCATACCCGATCTTCCCTAATGGTATAACCAAAACATATAATGAAATATCCCTTAACCAAAGAATTATTTTTAATAAGAGAAAGGTTGGCCTAATTTGCTAAAACCTAAAAACATAATTCCTACTATCACTGTGACTCTTGTCTTATTCATAATATATGCCTCCACTATCCCTGGATATATAAAGCTTGTCCTTGCCATTTTTTCAATTACTTTTCTTATACCTATTGCCAGAGAGATCATGTTCGAAAATGGACTAAGAAAAATTAAAGTTGCTTTTTATACAGCACTTATAACCTCACTTGGCATTATGGCAGTAGGAACTATTACGGATTCACCTCCTATTGATATTGAATACTTTATGTGGTTTCTTATTTTATTTTTCTTTAGTTCTTTAGGGATCTTTTGTTACGGAATTCCCGCTTCTATCATCGCAGAACTTGTTTCAAAGAGGTTCGTTAGGCACCGTGCTCTGATATCTGGCTTAATTCACATTGGTTTTGGTCTATTAACTGCCATTTTTGGCTTATCATACTACCTAAGCCCTGGTGTTTTCATAATTCCAGCTTTATACTCCGGATTCTTCTTTCTTATAGATGAAGTTACAAGGAGAAGAATGAAAAAAACATAATTTAAGTGTCATTAACCTAACGTCTTCTCATAAAATATTATGATTGTAGCGGCACCCAATAATTTTATAGGCCTTGGCCCATTCTTGTTAGAGAAAGCACCTCTGCCAGGTACATAGTAATAACCAGTATTATTCAAGTACTTGTGCGTTCTTTAGAGAGGGAAAAGTGAAAGTCTTGAGTCTGAAGAGGAATCTTATTAATTCCTTTAATATAATGTGAGGGGCAGCTTATGCAGTATAATTCTTGCTTTTATATCAATAATTTTTAATGAGAAGGACTCGGAAGAATAAAATCTATCTTTCTCTTAACAAGATGTGCAAAATATGAATTGAAAAAACGCTTGTGTTTTAATACAAGCGTTTTTGTGTGTATAAGAACTAAACTCTATAATCAGAATTACTTTTTATTGGAATAGTGACCTTAAAGCCTGATCAGTCACAACTTTATCCCCACCCAGCACAAAATAGAGCTCTGCAAGATCAGAGTAAGTTTGGACAGTATCTTTCGTTGTTTGATGTGGATTAGTTGGATGGGTTAAGATTACAGGATTCCAGGTAGCTGCAGCAAAGGCTGATCCAGCTAGTGCATCCGGATAATTTTCACCCGTTGCAATCACCGGTAAATCCATATCGATTGCTTCTTCAAAATACTGAATGACATTGCTGTTTGTTGCATAACGGTTTACCCCGCTGATACGTTCTGGCATAGGGAAGGTACCTGCCACTTGTTCACTAATAACCCCAGTACCACCTATAACAAATGATTCCACTGGCTGTTCTGCTTTAACAAACTGACTTACTGAAGATGGAACCGAATTTTTTTTAGTTAAAAGAATTGGCATTTCTAATTGCGCAGCTATTGGAGCAATGGATAGAGCATCTGGAAAACCTTCACCAGTCGCCACCACTACACTCTCTGAACTCCCTAGCTGTTTGGCAACTTTTACTGATGTTTCATAGCGATCTGCACCGCTAATTCTTGTTATTGATGAGACACCCAGACTATTAAGCTCTATCTCTATATTTGGAGAAATAACCGACTTCCCACCAATTAAATATACGGTTTTAACCTTAAGGCGCTTTATTTCGTTTTTTACACTTTCCGGTAAAGAGTTGGCTGGTGTTAATAGAAGCGGAGCACCATATTTATAAGCAAGGGGGGTCGCACTTAATGCATCTGGAAAGTCTTTGCCTGTGGCAATAACAGCAACTGCAGACGTGTCCCAGCCCTCAGCAGAGATATTTACTGCAGTTTCGTAACGGTCTTTACCTGAGATACGATAGGTTGGTGCTTCTTCTGCCTTAGCTTGTCCAAAAGGTAATGCCAGTGTCAATAAAGCCGATAGAATGATAGCCTTTTTCATAATTTTCCTCCTAGTTGGTTAAGTATCAAAAGTAATTATAGAGGGTATTTCCAAAAAGTGAAAGATGGATTTGTTGAGTTAGATGGATATATTTTTCGACAAGATTCTCTCTTTTTTGTGCCTGTACTGAAAAGGGGTTCAATTAATCCAATTCAGGTTCTATTGCAGGCATATCAATCGATATATATGAAGAAAGTTTTAGAGGCAATTACCCTAGCATTCTTCGATACCCTCTATATGACAGCCCGGCAAAAACAAAAAACAGGCTCAACTTACGAGCCTGTCTCTTTTTTTACTTATCTAATTTTGTAATACGCCCTTCTGTAACAGGGTTAACTTCACCTTTGTCTTTGATGTAGTTAACTAATGCATCTAAATCTACTACATCGACTACGCGGTTTTTGCCATCTTTAAGAACGTGCAATTCATCTCCGCCATCAGCCATGAAATTGTTGACTGTAACTGAATATGTTTCAGTATCTGCAATCGGAGTTCCATCCGCTTTTGTTACAGAAACAATGCGCTTGCCAGCTTCTTTAGATGTATCATAAGAGAATTTCAAACCGGCAACCTTAAGAATTCTTTGCTTAGAACCCCATTGCTGTTCTAATAGAGTTTTAATTTGTGCACCAGTCAGGTCCATTGTTACAAGGTCATTGCCGAATGGCTGTACAGTGAATGCTTCCTTCCAAGTGATTTCCCCTGCATCAATTTCTGCACGGATACCACCTGGGTTCATGAATGCGAAGTCAGATCCTGTTGCAGCAATCATAGAGTCAGCAATCAGGTTACCCATTGGAGACTCGCCGTCAGCATTTTCATCTCTGCTGATACCGGATGTAGTTGTACCAATTTTTTCGTTTAGAATCGGAGCAACGTCTTCAATGTATACATCAAGCATCGCTTTAATTTCTGCATCTGGTTCAATGCCATCACGGTAAGTCGTTACGATTTCCGCTTTTTTCTCAATAATGTCTTGTGTTACAGGGTCAATCGTAAGATCTACATCAGAAAAAGCTGTTCCGTATGAGAAAGATTGTACTAGAAGCTTACCATCAACTACTGTGTTCGCATATTGGTGATTATGTCCGCCGAACAATACATCGACTTCATCATCAACAGCATTGGCGATATCTACAAGTTCTTCTGTTGGGTTAGATCCGTCATTATCAGATTTAACAGGATTATGGGATACTACAACAATTGATTTTACCCCTTGGCCCTTCAATTCTTTAGCATACTTGTTGATTGCTTCAACTTCATCCGTGAATTCTACTCCAGCTACACCGCTAGGAGTAACGATTGTAGGCGTGTCAGAGTATGCCACTCCAATAAATCCAATCTTAACGCCATTTACTTCATTGATAACATACGGATCCAAAATAGGTTCCTTTGTTTTTGAATCAACTACGTTAGAAACTACGTAAGGGAAGCTTGCACCTTCGAATTCACCGTACTTATCAACCGTCTTTGGATGGCTTCCGCCGTTGATCAGGCGAAGCATTTCGTCAACACCCTCGTCAAACTCATGGTTTCCGAGCGTTCCTAAATCAAAGCCAATTTCATTTAATAGCTTAATAGTCGGCTCATCCTGAAGTAATGCTGATACCGGTGAGCTTGCTCCTGCCACATCACCTGCATGAAGCATGAAGGTGTTAGGGTTTGTTGCTTCACGCTCTTTTAAGTATGCTGATAGATATTCAATTCCACCAGCATTGATCTTTGAATTAAATGTATCAAGCTGGCCATGCAGGTCGTTAATACCCAGCAATTGAACTTCAAAAGGCTGTGCCATGTTAATAGAATACTTATCGAAACCATTAGCACCTTTACCAACATGTGTGACATTGTCAGTAGAGGCTGCAATATCTTTTGCCGCTGGGGAGGATTCGAATACAACGTTTACATCTCCAAAGATAGGTGAAAGCTTCCAGTTTTGGTCAGCTGAAGGATTTATTGTCTTGTTCTTGATAATGTAATTCATGACTACCTGACGATTTTCATCTGGAGATGTATAAATGATTCGCTTGCCATCAGGGTTTACAACAGACATTGCTGCACGGTAGTTATTTGTTGCAATAACAAACTCCTGATCTTCTTTAACTGGTTGTCCATTAAACTCAAGGTTCTTAATGCGGCTTGCATTTTCATTAATAACCTTTCCGGATTTATCGTACTTAACAGGCTGTGTTACATCAATTTCGTATGTTACTCCATCCAGAGTATCAAAGTTGTACGCAGGGAAATCAGAATTAATCAAATTTTGTTCTTCTGTTTTTGAAGGGTCAATTTGATTAAAGTTTCCAGCTGTCCATTCTAAGTATTCCTTCACTTCTGCACCATTTAACTTAACTGCTTGTACAGTATTAGGGAATTTGTACAGGTCAGATACATTCTTGATTGTAATATCCCCTGCAGGAATATGTGTATATTCGTCTGCACCGTTTCGGCCTGCTTTAAACGGAGCTGCAGATGAAAGAACTGGAAGTTTTTCAAATTCTGTTCCTTTTAGTGCATTTTCCACAAATTCTTTTTGGGCATTGCTTACAATTTGTACAGATGGATCATCCTGCACACGTGCAAAGAAGCTGTGGATCGGCGCAGTTGTTACTCCAACTTTACCATTGATATATTCAATTGTGCCTTCATGAGACTCTTTTAAAATCTTGACCATTTCCGGGTCTGGAGTCACTCCCGCTGTCGAACGGACTTCAGATTGAGTGTCTTTTACTTTCCAGGAACCATCTACTTTTTCTAGTGTCAAGTCAATAATACCCAAGTGGCTTCCATCTACAACCGCTTGAACTGCAGGAATACCATTGATTGTTCCTTTTTTGTTATCAATCTCTTTGACATTGTCATAGGACTTATCACTTGGGAACGCTTTATGTGAGTGTCCGAAAAGAATTGCATCAATTCCTTCCACCTCACTTAAGCCTGCTACTCTGTTTTCTGTATCATTCTTGTCCAAACTAAATCCGGAGTGAGGAATCGCAACAACAATATCTGCTCCATCCTCTTTCATTTTTGGGACCCATTTTTCTGCTGAAGCAATAATGTCTTTCGTTACAACTTTTCCTTCCAGATTCGATTGATCCCATTGCATGATCTGTGGAGGGACAAAACCAATTACGCCCACTTTCACTGTGTGCTCTTTTCCCTTGTCATCTTTAACCTTTTTATCAATTATTGTGTAAGGTTTTACAAAGTTTTTATCATTTGACGGATCAGAATCCTTATCATCAAGATAGACATTTGAAGATACATACGGGAACTGTGCACCTTTGATGCTATTTTCCAGGAAGGTCAATCCATAGTTAAATTCATGATTTCCTAGGTTTCCAGCATCATAATCCAATAGATTCATAGCTTGATAAATTGGGTGTGTTTCATTTGCAATCAGCTCTTCTGCCACAACACCAGATCCGCCCAGGATTGAAACAGCTTTGCCATCTACAAGTGCTTCTGTTCCAGCTGGCAGGTTACCCTTTTCAACTAAAAGAAGCGGGGCATTTTTCTTCGCGGCTAAAACGGATCCAGTTAAAGCATCCGCAAAACCTCGTCCGTTTGCTACAAACACTTTATCCTCAATTTTATCAAGTTTAGTCGCCACTTCGACTGCTGTTTCAAAACGAGTTTTCCCAGAATAGCGCTTAGGGTTTTTAACTGTCTTTTCAATAGCTGGACTGATTACACCTGTACCCCCAACCAGGATAGTGTTTTCCTTTCCAGCAAGAGCTTCAGAAGTTGCTTTTGGAAGTGAGTTCTTTCCAGTCAGCAGGATCGGAATGCCATTTTTTGCTGCATATGGAGCAATGGCAAGGGCGTCCGGATAGTCTCCCCCATAAGCCAAAATCGCTGTATCTGGATTTCCTCCTAATTCAGCAGCAATTTCTGAGGCTGTTTCAAAACGGTCAGAACCTGAAATTCTTTTTACCCAAACTTTTAAATCTTTTGAAATTTCTTGCTGTACTGCTGTTGAGACAGCTCCTGTACCACCGACTATCAGAACCTTTTTAGCTCCCAGACGCTTGATTTCTTTTTTCGTATCTTCATTTAATGAACCCGTCTTAGTCAAAAGAATCGGTGCATTATATTTATAAGCTAATGGTGTTGCTGCCAATGCATCTGCAAAATCGTCTGACCTGGCGATAACCACCACTTCAGAAGAATCCCATCCTTCATGAGAAACTGCTACTGCAGTTTTGAAACGGTCTTTTCCTGATAAGCGATCAGCAAATGTAAGTGGGTTAACTTTTGCTATGTAATCTGTATATGGGTTACCTTGAAGAAGATCTCCGTTATCGAATAATAGATTGTTTGGATTTTCTGCCCGTTCCTCTTTAACTAAAGTTGAAACCTGCACCAAACCTTTATCAGCCTTAGTATCCGAATAGTAATCATGATTCATGATGCTTCCATGAAGGTCTGTTGTTTCCATAATCTTCAATTTTACATATGCCTCGTTTGATAAGACATTTTTCGGCAAAGATTCGGCTGATGCGCCGGATCCTAATGGAGAAAGCATACCAACAGCAAGTGTAGAGATTAGCAATCCGCTAAACTTCTTTTTAATACCCTTTTTCACCTTTTTTCCACCTCTCGTCTAATGTCTGACAAGTCGATTATATACTAAAAATAGTAAAATACTATCATTTTTTGTAAAAAAACCCTTAAAATCCCGACTGGTTTTGTAATTTTGTTGTAAACGCTATGATTGATTGATCAATCGGTTATATGTAACAAAAAAAGACTGTTTTCAGCACTAGGTGTGCTGGGAAACAGTCTTTCATTTTTAATTCTTAACAGAGAAGGAGTACTCCTGTAAAGAAGAATTGTAGTAGTTATCTACCTTGATAAAATATTTTCCGGCAGGTAAAGATACTGTTTCTGTTACTTCTTCTGCTGTAACAACAACCTCATTTTTCTATTAAAACTTGAGCGTTTCGGCCAATAGAGAATAGTATTTTCTTCAAGTCTTGTCTCCTTTAGATTTAAAAGTATAAGGGACAGGAAGATTTCAAGAAAATACTATTTTTATTTATTTTTTTTATCGGAAATGGCCCGATCGCAGACTTCAAATAAATTCTCAAGGCATTCTTTTCTGATTCTTTCGTGGCAGATGAATTCATGCCTGATTTCATACTCCAGCTGGGCAGCAATTTTTGACAGTTTTTTTTCGTCTGCATCTTTTGATAGGCAATTTGAAACCTTTTGCTCAAAATACTCTTCTGTTCCATAGAATTCTTCCATTCTAACTCCTCCTTTAATTATTCCTCTTACATTATCAATTTCCCTAAAAATTCAGAAAAAACCAGACATGAGTAAATCCTTCTATTCCTTTGATAAGCCATCATATCCAATTTCAGGATCTATTATTAATGATACGCTAAGTTTATATTAAAGTTATTTTACAATAAGGATTTAAAAGGATCTATCATATATCATGTATAAGGTATTTAATCCTTCTCAAGGATGTGAGATTAATGAGTACTACTCGCGGACATATTTCTGAAATTCATATATTGAGGGCAATAGGCTGCCTATTTGTCGTTGCTGTTCATGTATCTGGTTCTTTCTATTATGAGCAGGGCGAAACATATAACGAGTTTACATTATTTATCAATCAAATCAGCCGCTTTGGCACACCAATGTTTGCACTTATTAGCGGCTTTCTACTTTTTTATCAGGCACGATTTAAGGGTTTTGATCTTCATAGATTTGCTACTAGCCGATTTACAAAGATCGGCTTGCCATTTCTTTTTTGGAGTGTTTTCTATTTACTGTTTACGTATTTAGTACTTGGCGTAAATCCATTTGAATCAGGAAAAAAACAATTCCTGGTGAACTTCATATTTGGCAATGCTTATTATCATTTATATTTTATGTCCATTGTCTTTCAGTTTTACCTGCTGTTTCCGCTGCTGCAGGCTGTTAAATCAAAAATGATTTGGCCAGTGCTCCTTATCGGTGCAGTATGTATAAACTATTACTTTGTAAAATTATTCAATCCTGGAGAATTCGAAGGAATCCTTGGGAGTATCCTAAGTCAGCGTGCATTTTTGCCAAGCTGGATTTTCTATTTTATTTTTGGCGGTTTTCTCGCTTATTTCTGGGAACCATTAAGTGCATTTTCAAAGAAATATAAAATTTTATTGGGGATTGCGGTTCTAATTATCACAGTTGCCGCTGTATGGGAATACAAAACGATGGGCTCCACACCATCAAATAGAGTGACGAATATGGTCAACATTCCAATCATTACTCTTTTTGTAATAGGAATCGGAGAACAAATCCAAAAAATCAGGTGGCTAAACAGCTTTTTTACCCAGATAGGAACATTATCTATGGCCATCTACCTGGTACATCCTTTTGTTCTTTACAGCTTTATCCAGATTGCACCGGATTTTGTCTGGAAAACAGCACTCTTTCCTTTTGTTTATGCCTTAATTTTATTAGGTTCAATTGCAATGGTAAAAGCGATACAATTAATACCGCTGAATCAATATATATTAACAGTGCCGGTCATTAAGAAGCAGAAGAGAAATACTACTGTAAAAACATCCGCTCTGCGGGTAAAATCAAATTTCCCATAAAAGTTAAAGCCCGAGCTACTCTTATTCAGAGCTCGGGCTTTTTGTACATTTGAAACCAAAAGAAAAAAGCGGTAAACATCCGCTTTTAATATATGATTTTAAATTAATGTTCTGATGGAATTCCTAAGCTGTGTTCTGATGGAATGCCAGCTAACTCTACAGGTTTGCCAATACTATGCTCCGATGGAATGCCAGCTTCCAGGTTCCCCGTGAAAGATGCTCCAGCGCCAATTAATCCTAAAGCCAACGCCCCAGCTAAAATTAACTTTTTCATGACATTAACTCCTCCCATTCATAATTTATTGAATTATTAATATATTAACATTTATTGAGCAATTTTTCCATTTCCGATTCAATAATTTGGATGAATTTATCATTTTTTTGCAGCTGCAAGATATAAATAGCTTTCTGCAGGAACTCTATTCCCTTTTCTTGATTGCCAAGTTTTATATAATTTTCTCCACTTTGATAGTGCAAATTAGCAAATAAATATTGAATTTCTTCATGTATGCAAATATCAATTCCCTTTTTGCAATATACCAGGGATTCCTGGAATTCCCCGACCTCTGTCAAAGCCTGAGATAAGCCGAACAAAATCCTGACCTTCCCTCTGCTCTCAAGTATATGAGGGAGTTTCTCCAAATCATTAAGTGCCTTTTTGAGCATAGCAATGGCGTCCATATAATGATTCATATCTTTATATAAAATAGCTATACTTGCTAATATTTCGACTTCTCTTTCCGATAAGTTTACCCTTTTTTCATTTGTAAGATCTAAAGCGCCGTGCAGCAGCTGGATCGCTTTATCAAAATCATTCTCGAGATAAAAAACACATATCCCCTGATGCCAGACTAGAAATTGCCTCAGCATTACAGGCTGGAAAACGGGATTTTCAAGTTCTTTCTGGACAATTTCGTAGATGGCCTGATAATTCCAATTTCGTTTGTGTTTATTAATAAGTTGCATAACAGCTGTGGAATAATTTATGGCAGACTTTGAGGCAATATTAAAAAAGTAAGTTAGATCAATATTCATTCTGCCTGCTAATTGATTCAGTGTTTCCAACCTTGGGTACGCTTTCTCTTTTTCAAAAGAAATAAGTTCTTCCTCAGAACATATACCCTCTGCCAGTTCCTTAACACTTAACCCTTTATACTGACGAAAAGATTGTAAGCTGTCGCCAATTAAATACTCACTTAAATTCATCAGCTTTCCCTCACTTAGTATGATTAATAGTAATATCCTACCACAAAAAAATATAATATCGTTTAATAAAGATTCAGGAGTGTATAGGAACTGCATCAGTCTATATGCGGTACGTTTGTAGTTCAAAGGATAAAGAGCCTGCTGTATCCAATAAAGAAAACATCTTCAGGAGTTTAATGAAATTTATCCCCACTATATATTATTCGATAGCACCTGCAAATATCCTTTCATTTATTAAAAATTTTATAAATCCCTTCTGCCCCAAATGCAGGCAGCTTTATTAATTTTTTCAACCCTCTGGTAATTCATTGCAAAATAAAAACCCTTCTATAAAGAGGGTTAATTTAACATTCATATTCTATGTACTATTTGGTTTCGTTAATTTTCCACAATTTTTCTTAAGTCATTTTCAATCTCTAAAAGGAGCTGGCTAACACTCATTTCATTTTCCCTAACACCCATCTCGTATGCTTTGGTAAGCATGTCCAAAAAAAGCTGATTTAATTTCTCATGACTTTCTTTACCCAACAACTTTTTGACTCCTCCTATTTTCCTATCATTCATATGACATTATTCTATTCTATTATCTATCATTTGACAATATTTTTCCATGTAAGATACAAAAAGAACCGCTTCCTATAGGAAAGCGGCTGAAACTGGAGATTTAAAAGTATTTAAACATGCGTTCAGTTAGAGGTTTCCCTCTAGAAACATTTTCATTAATTATTAAAACATATTTTTATAATCTATGAATTTTTGGTTATTTTTCATAGTTACATGATTTCAGTTCTAAATCTCTTGTTTATGGAGATTTTTAATAGTAAATATAACTATAAGAATATCTTTTAGGAGGGAATCGTTTGGACTTCTCTGCAATCGGTAAAAAAATAAAAGAGTTAAGAAAATCAGCAGGTTTTTCCCAGAAAGAACTGGCAAAAGATATATGTACTCAAGCGCAAATAAGCAAAATCGAAAAAGGGGATGTACTTCCTTTGGCGTCCACTTTATATTTCATTTCACAAAGGCTGGGGGTTGATATAAATTACTTTTTTGAACACGGAACAACTCCAAGGCTCGATTATGTTCAGGAGGTTAAAAACCAGCTGAAAATGGCGAGACGCAAGCTTGATTATCCCCTCATAAAAGAGATAGTGGATACCGAAGAAAAGAATCCGCTTTTTACAGCGAACAAGAAGAATTTTCAGATTCTCCTCTGGCATAAAGGGATTTACAAATATCATGTCGATGACCAGATAGAGGAAGCACTTTTATTTATCGATAGAGCCATAGATTTGACGTTTGAGAAAGTGTGGAGTGAAAGAGAAATCGAGATTATGAATAGCAAAGGAATCTTATTATATGAAGTAGGAAGATACACGGATGCACTTGATGTATATCTTCGCGCCCTGAATTATTTAGAGGGAATGATTTATTTAAATGATGAAACAATCCGCAGCAGACTCCTTTATAATACAGCAAAAGCTTATACTGACTTAAAGGACTATGAACGCTCTATTAAACTCTGCCATGAAGCCATCGGCATTTGCATAGAAAAAGATCTGTTATTTCTATTGGGACATCTGCATTATCATATTGGATATAATTATGAACTCAAAGAACAGTTTGTTTTGGCAAAAAAGTACATGGAACAAGCTCTTGATATTTTTCGATTTCAACAAGATGAAAGATATAATGACTTTATACGCAGAAAAATGGCAATTTTCGACAGAAACCCCGAGTAATCATCAAGACATAAGTCGACAGTCCTTTATTATTGTAAAATAATAGATATTTTTTGTATAATGATGTAAAAATATGATCTTTTTGGACGATATATGTGATAAAATGGTACCAAAAATACGTCCAAGGAGTGATTTGGAAAAGTGAAAAAACAGATGGTTTCAATTGCTGCTGCAGCAATGCTTTCTTCTGCCTTTGCCTCTCAGGCTTCCGCCGATACATATACAGTTAAAAAAGGGGATACCCTGTATCATCTGGCTATAAAATACAAAACTACTGTAACAGATATTAAAAAAGCCAATAATTTAAGTTCCGATTTTCTATCTATCAATCAAAAACTTCAAATACCTGGAGAAGCAGAGAAACCTGAATCAAATCAGCAATCAGGCGGCACTGCAGTAACTGCACCACCAAGTAACACTGCCAAAACTTATACAGTTAAAAGTGGGGATACTCTATCTAAAATTGCATTACATCATAATATTAGTTTAAAAGATTTAATGAGCTGGAATGGGCTTAGCACACACTTAATCTACCCGGGACAAGTCTTTAAGATTTCAAGATCTGCAGGAAATACAACGGGAGATTCTCAAGGACAGACCGGTTCAACCCCTGCACCTTCAGGACCTTCAAATGGCGGCAGCTCAGAGGTGTATGTAGTTAAAAAAGGAGATACTCTAGGCGGCATTGCTGCTAAGTATAAGACTACTGTTCAACAGATTAAAGCGTGGAATAAACTAAGTTCTGATCTAATCTTGATCGGACAAAAGCTAAACTTAAGTGCAAGCCAGGATTCAAGTGAATCTGTTTCCAGCGGGAAGCCTGGCAATAATGAGCAGGCAGACAATGGGGCAGCAGCATCGGTTCTTGCCGAAGCACAGAAACATATTGGCGTTCCATATCAATGGGGTGGCCAAACTCCTTCAGGCTTTGACTGCAGTGGATTCATCTATTATGTCCTAAAGCAGACAGGCTCCAAAATGGGACGATACTCTTCAGAAGGGTACTACAGCCGTTCTTTTTATGTGAATACGCCACAGCCTGGCGATTTAGTATTTTTTGAGAATACATATAAAAAAGGCATTTCTCACTTAGGTTTCTATGTAGGAAATAACAAGTTTATCCACGCTGGCTCATCGGGCGTTGAAGTTTCCAGCCTGGATAACTCTTATTGGAAGAAACATTTTGATGGATTTAAAAGATTTTACTAAGACACCTTTTTACAGGTGTCTTTTTCATATTTTGGAAGGAAAATACATATATTTTGAAGAATAATATAGACAGCGGGGTCTAAAGGAGGAGATCAAATGAATATCGTAGGCATTATTACATTTTTGTCATTATCATTATTATTAATGAGTCTTCTTTTAATTTATTCCAAGCTCCAGCATCAGACGCCAGGCAAGCTGGCTGCGATTATTGTTTTTTTCCTTTTGAATGCAGTACCCCTTGTGTATATTGTCTATACCGAACAAAGCATGGACTATGCGAGCAACTCGTTTACGCTTGGTTCAGCCTTTTTGGTTGTATGGCTGATTACCGCTGTGATTATGTTTATAGGCATCCTATTCAGGGTCCGGTCCGGTAAGGAAGATCCTTATTATTAACCATAAAGAAACCAGCAGCACATACGGCTGCTGGCTTTTTACTATCTTGACAGAAATCCTCTTGCTGCGTATTTCAGCATGTCCTTCTTTCTTAACTCCTTTAAGTCTTTCTTTTTCAGTTTCTTGGGTTCCATTGATGTGATGAAGGGAGAACCTGATTTTAAAAAGGGCGGTCTTTCCATAAGAATAACCTCTCCTTTCTCAACCCCTTCTTTCACTTCTTGGGTCTGACCAATTTTATGGCCTATCTTAATTTTCTTTCTTTCAACTCGGCCATTTGCCTGAATCACATATGTATAGATGTCCTTTTTCATCTTCTTAACAGCTTGGTACGGTAAGGTCAGCGTATCTGTCACTTCATTCGTCACAATTCGGACATCAACATGCTCTCCATGGAAGCTTTCAAGCTTGTTTGATTCATCTATTGCAATAGAAAATTCATAACGGCTCTCTGTTTCTGCGTGTGGTTCTGAAGTAGGGTGGCTTAGTATCTTTTCAATTGTTCCATTAATCTTTTTATTGCTGCCTTCCGGTGTGATGAATACCTTCATCCCTTCCGCGGCTTTTTTAATTTCCTGCTCTGAAAGAATCCCTTTGACCTTCTGCTCATTGGAAATGACAGTTACTACAGGATTAGTGAGATCATGCTTAATGGTTTTTACTGTCCCGTCAATTTCGCTTTCTACTGTAAGTTTTAAAAGACTTTCATCTGCAGCATTGATCAGGTCCTCGTACTTTTCGATTTCACTATCAATTCTGCTGATTTGCAGCTCTTTTTCATAAATATCCCGTTCAAGTGTTTGTATCATATATACATTCGGATTAGGCTGGTCCTCTTCAACGGGTGCACTGGAAAGGGTTTTTTGCATACTTTCCAGATCACTGATATGGCTTTCAAGATTTTCTTGTTCGTTTTCCAGCTTATCCTTTTCAATTTGGAATTCTTCCTTTGTGAGTGTAATGTCATCCGGAGAATATTCAAATAACCCTGTACCCTTCTGGACTTCATCGCCTTTTTCGACGAGAAATCCTTTGAATGTACCAGTCGAATTTTCATAATAAAAATGCTGTTCTTCTTTCGGAGCCAATACACCTTTTGCTGGCATGGTTTCAAGAAGGTCCTGTTTTTTTACAGCAGTCCATTCATTAACATGGTAAGTCCGGCTTATTTTTTCATTTTTAAAAAATAGCAGGGTAATATTACAAGCCAAAAATAGAACCACAGCACCTACTAGCAATCTTGCTTTCCAAGTCATTGAAGAAATCCCCTCACTTATATAAGCTTTTCCAGGTGGATGGATGAGAGTAAAGCTGAAACAATCACAAAAAACAGATGCGTTCCGAGTAAAACAAAAATAAGAAAGCGAGGGCTTCTTTCGGAAACGACTTTTAAGTACTGATATTGCAGGACAAGTGTCCAGATTTTAAATAATGTTATTGCAGATAACGTATAAATTATTAGCTCAGGAAATGCTGAGGCTTGAGCAATAATACCGAGTGAGAATATAGAGGATTCGGTATCTATTCCGAGAAATAAAAACATTGGAATATTGATTGTCTTCTCAGTTAGAAGAATCAGCAAAACCATTAATTGAATGCTTATCAGTTTCTTGTACTCGACCTCGACAACCGTCCAAAGGAACAGGGAAGGCACAAAAATGACCAAAATAGCATAAATAATCCCCCAGATAACTTGTCCGGCTCCAAAGAAAAGCTTATACAATTCATATTCGCTTCTCGAAAGTTCTGTAAGACTTCTCGATGTATGCTCACTTCCAATACCAAAGAAAGCACTGACCCCAAAAACAAGCGCACTTAATAGGATTAATAGCAACACCTGTTTCCACAATCCAGACAGACTTTCCTCTTTCCTCAACTGATGCGAAATTGTGTATGGCTCCTTCAATCCTCTCAGAAGCGGTACCCGATAGCCCATAAAGAATCCTCCAACACTATAATCTACTATTCTTTTATCTTAACTCAAAATCAAAATTTTGGGAAATAGGTAGAATTGTGCAAAATTGAGGCTTGTTACTCTTCATGGTTTGTCGAAATAGCTTAGAAATGCGTATTTGCTCCATTTTTCTCGCTTTTTCACATAGAAGCGTGTCAGAATTTGCAAAAATTTTTGTTGTTTTAATTTTTTTGAAAGGCGGTATAGATAAGTAAGAATTTTACAACTATGTCCTTATCAAGAGAAGAATAAAAATCGAGGAGGGCTTAATAATGAAAATAAAAGCTGGAAACTGGAGAATGCTGAGTGAGCAGGAGAAATTATTTATTTTGGAAGCTGTCAGCTTTCTTCAGTCTAGAACGAAGAAGCGTCAATAATGTTAAATACGCATCTTTGGATATTTCATTGTATCAATTCAACATAGAAGGCACCTTACCAAAAATTTAAGGTAACGGTGCCTAACTATTCGATAAGAAGGATTTGAAAGCTATTATTCATTTGAATGCCAGGGGAATTTTCGATGGTTTAGATAGCTTATTCTAGAGTTTACTTTTAAAAAAGTGCCTGCACCTTATCACAGATGCAAACACTATTAGTTGAGGTAATTAAAACCGCCCTTTATGCTCTTCAAATACCTTCTTCACTTTCTCCACTACCACTTTCGACCCGCCGCTTTTTTCAACACTCTCAATCATCATCGCTACAAGCAGCTTTGGTGATTCCGGGTTGTAGGCAACGAACAGGCCATTTTCCTGCCCTTTTTCATCCGCACTTTTTTTCAGCTCGGCTGTTCCGGTTTTCCCAGCCAGCGGATAATCTTTCATGTAAGCTGTACGTCCGGTTCCGCTAGGATCCTGGATTACTTTTGCCATTGCTGCTGCAACTGTATTTGCTGTTTCTTCGCTCATTACGCCTTCTTTTAGCACCTGTCCCTTTTCCTCTTCTTCCAGAAGAACAGGTTTGATCATAGAACCCTTATTGATAAAAGGTGTATATGATGCTGCAAGGTGAACAATACTCATTTCCACCTGACCTTGTCCATAGCCGGAATCAGCGAGCAGAATTTCAGTGTCCAGACCGCCAATTTTGGATTGTTCAAGCGGGAATGCGTATGGAATTTCCTCTTCAAACGCAAATTTCTTCAGTCCAGCTGAAAACTTTTCTTTCCCCAGCTCAAGGGCCTGCTGGGCAAAATAGATATTATCCGAATACATCATTGCCTTTTCAAAGTTAACCGGACCGCCGGGATCTTTGACACGTGTGACTTTATAGCCGCCCCATGAGCTATCCTTTTGCCATTGAAGGCCTTTTACATTGATTGTTTCATCAAGCGTTAAAGTTCCTTCAGTCAGACCGATTGCACTTGTCAGCGGTTTCATCACTGACCCTGGTGCATAGGTTTGCTTGAATCGTGTTAAAAGCGGCATGTCCTTATTCTCTTCAATTGCCTTCCACTCATCAGCGTTAAAACCGAGTGAGGCCTGGTTCGGGTCAAAACTAGGACTGCTAACAAGCGCCAGCGTACTCCCGGTAACTGGATCTATCGCCGCAGCAGTTCCCGGCTTTCCTCCCAGCTCTGTGTAAAGAGATCTCTGCAGGTTCATATCAATGGTGAGCTGAATATTTTCGCCGTTTTCTACCGGTTTTTCAGCTAGGACCACTTCTGAACCGTCCTTCTTTTTGATTCCAATTTTGATTCCGTTTTTCCCTTTTAAACGTTCTTCGAGAACCTGTTCAAGGCCTCTTTTTCCGATTACATCAGTGCTTGAATATCCTTCACGCTCTTTCATTTCTTCGGCCGTAATTTGTCCAACATAACCTATTAAATGGGCTGCTGATTCACCCATCGGGTATACTCTGCCTTTAATATCCTGCTTCAGAACGCCTTTAAGTGCGAAAACTTTAGTAAGTGCTGCCTGATCATCCGGGGACACCTTTTTAATAGGCACAAAAGAACCCGGCTGCACCCAGCTTGCATTCAAGCTTTTATTAATCTGCTCTTCAGAAATTCCCAATGCTGCAGACAAACCTTTGATTGTCTGCTCCTTTTGATCACCCATCTGTTCAGGAACAACACCGATTTCATAAAGAGTGCCATTTAAGGCAAGCGGGTCACCTGTGCGGTCTACTATATCTCCGCGCTGGGCCGGAACGGTTGAATAGCTGATTTTATCCTCAGGCCCCAGCTCCGGGAAAATATAAGTAGTATTCCAGGCAACAAACCAATTGTCTTCATCTTCTTTCTCTTCCTTAACAAGCTTGGCATCATGGGTAAACTCAATCTTGCCGGCTGCACTATCCATGCTTGCTGAGAAAGGAAAACTCGCATTCTCTTCTTTTTTGTATTCCTTTTCCATATCCGGCTTGTAAGTAACCTTCAGATTATCTATCTCCAAATCTTTGTAAACCTTTTCATATCGGGCTGCAAAATCCTCTTTACTGATCGACTGCTTTGCATCTTTCGACAGGAATTCATACATTTTTTCAAACTCCTGCTTATTCCAGTGTTCTACATACTGCGAAAAGCGATCCTGCGGCTTAATCTCCTTATTACATCCGCTCAAAGCGGCCAAAACCAGGACAGCAAAAACAAAAAATAATCCCTTTCTCATAAATCACCCTCCCTATTACTATATTATCACTTAATTGAAGAATTTTCCTAGTGACAGGCATGGCCCAAATTTTGCCGAAAAACTAAAAGGGGACTCCACATTAAAGTGAAGTCCCAATACTACATAGATTAAGAAAATAGTTTAATTAGGAAGCTCAATAAAATCCCCACTATGCCAAAGTCCGAGTCTCCAAAAGTAGTTCCTTCGAATCCCAGTGATCCCAGGACTGGCAGCAGCAACGCTGGAAGGAATGAGATTAATAGACCATTTGCAAACGCCCCGATCATCGCCCCTCTGCGTCCGCCTGTCGCATTTCCGAATACCCCTGCTGCAGCACCTGTGAAGAAGTGCGGAATCAGCCCTGGCACGATTATTTTCAGTCCGAATAACGGAAGCAGGAACATCGAAAGCAAGCCAGCTATAAAGCTGAATAGGAACCCGATAATAACCGCGTTGGGAGCAAAAGGGAACACTGCCGGGCAATCAAGGGCAGGCTTCGCGTCTTTTACCACTTTATCAGCAATTCCTTTAAACGCAGGAACGATTTCCGCAATCAGCATCCGCACACCGGCAAGGACGACATATACACCAGCTGCAAATGTTATTGCCTGCATGAGCGAGAATACGAGGAAGTTAACTCCGCCGCTCAATTCAGACTCTACATAGCCTTTTCCGGCGATCGGCGCCACAACCAGGAAAAGAATTGTCATCGTCAGGGACATCGCCACCGATGTATCGCGCAGGAATCCAAGTGACTTTGGAACTTTGATCTCTTCCGTTGACTTTGATTTATCACCAACACGCTTTCCAATAAAGCCAGAAATAAAGTAGCCAAAAGATCCAAAGTGGCCGACAGCTATACTGTCATTACCTGTAATTTCACGTACATAAGGCTGGATAAGCGCTGGCATGAATACCATTAATAATCCTAGAATAATAGAACCGATAATGATCAGCGGAAGCCCTGTCACTCCGCCAGTTGCAAATACAGCTGAAATCAGGCAAGCCATGAATAAAGTATGATGGCCGGTAAGGAAAATATATTTAAACGGTGTGAAACGCGCAATTAAAATGTTCATGACCATCCCGAAAAGCATGATCATCGCGGTTTCTTTCCCAAATGTCTGCTGGGCAATCGCTACGATGGCTTCGTTATTGGGAATGACACCCTGGATATGGAATGCTTTTTCGAACATCTTTCCAAAGATATCAAGCGAACCGATTAATATGCTGGCTCCTCCATTTAAAATGAGAAAGCCCATGATTGTTTTCAGCGTTCCGGAAATGACATCGGCAATCCCTTTCTTTTGAAGAAGCAAACCGAACAGGGCGAATAAACCAACCAATATGGCGGGTGTGCCTAATATATCATTCATGATGAAATCAAACATTTTTACCCCTCCTTTTAAAGTCTCTGTCTCTCTTTTTATATGAAAATGATTCACACGGAAACATTTTTCAAGTTATACTAGATTTGTCTATTTTATTTTTCAGCGGGCGATCTTTTCGCCTGCTCTTTTTTTATGTTTATCCTAAATGTGACTCAAGCGCTGCTTTTAATTCATTCTGGTCAAGGATATTCGTTAATCCAATAATGGTTCTTGAACCATCATCCAAAGTGGAAATGAGATCTTTTGAACCAAGGTAGATATCCGCTTGTTCTGATTTAGCCGTTGTTAAATCAGTATGAGAAACATCTGCCTCCACGCCTAATTGGCTTAATACTGTTTTCACATTCATTTCTACGATAAAGCTGCTTCCCAGTCCGTTTCCGCATACAACTAGAATTTTTTTCATGTTTATTTCCTCCTTAGTCTTGTGAGTATTGATTAATAATTTCTAAAACCTGATCTGCCGTTTCAGCACTTTGCAATTTTTTCTGATTATCGCCATCAGACAGCATTTTGGATAGCTGTGATAATGCTTTCAGATGGGTTTCATTATCAATCGCAGCCAGCACGAAGAATAGGGATACCTGGTGCTCAGGCTTTTCAGAAAAAGAACAGCTTTCTTTTAATCTCAGAAAACTCATGCCCAGCTTCTTTACTCCGTTTTCAGGACGTGCATGCGGCAAGGCAATCCCTGGCGCAATGACAATGTATGGCCCCATACTATTGACATTGGCAATCATCGCATCAATATAGTCCCGGCTGATCGAGCCATCTTTCAATAACGGCTGTGATGACATTTCCAGTGCTTCCTGCCAGGTGCCGGCTGAGTCTGCAAATTGAATTTTATCTGCGGTCAGTACTTCATTTAGCATTGGCTTTTGATCCACCTCACGTTTCGTTTCATTTTTAGACTGATAGTAGGCTTTCAATTCCTGAACCAGCATGCTTTCGTCTTTTATGTCTGCATGCTTTCTAATGATATCCATGACAGCCTCTATGCTCTCCTGTTTTGGCGCGTTATCCGCAGCTTGAACTTGTTTGAGCAGCGATTCTTTTTCAGCGGGGTTCAAGATCGGATTCACCACAAATACGGGTACATTTTTTTCAGACAGCGGGGTAGTCGAGATGACCAAATCAAGCCCTGCAAGAGATGCTTTGTCATATTCGCGGACCGTGTACACATGTACGACATCCACGAATGGCATCAGGTCCTCAATCTGCTTTTTAAGAATTCGAGATGTGCCGATTCCGCTGGCACAAACAACGGCCGCTTTTTTCCTGGCCTCAACCTTTACTCCCTCTTTATCGATCCATCCTCCAAAGTGCATAGCAATATAGGCAGCTTCATCATCGGAAACCGATTTGCCGAGAACGTACTCAAAATGGTGCACAACTTTTTTGGTAAGCACAAACAGATCCTGATAAGAATCCTGCATCGACCTTGATAAAGGATTATCCAGTTCAATGCCATACTTTATCCGAAAATAGGCCGGCTTAAGATGAATCAGTAAATTCCGCTCCAGCTCCCTGCGATTTTGAAAAAATACACAGGCGTACTTTTGGAAATCATCCACCATTCTGCCCGCCATTTTCTTAAGATTCTTAACGTCGTGGTTCTCCAAATCGTTCAGTTTGTAATCACTGATCTTTGCCCCCAGCAGGTAGGTAGTGATATAGCAGACTTCATCATCTGGAACACTCAGCTGGAAACCGCTTTCAATTTTATTGCAAATAAATTGAGCAGCCCTGTACTCGTTTGTTTCTTTAATGACCTCTTTTTCAACGGGGTCCATTTTAATGAATTTCCCCTGGTTAAATCTCTTAATAAGCAAAAACAAATGGGCACTTAAAGTCTCCATTACCTCATCCGTATACTGAACTCCGGAATAAGATTCGCTTTCATTTAATATGCTGTAAATCGCATCGGGGTCTGACCGGTGGAATAATTCCGGCAATACTTCCTGCTTCTCCTGAATCGTTAACTGAACCTCTGATAAGAGGTCATTCCATCCGCGATTCGTTAATACCTGAGACAGGAAATAAATAAGCACTTTGCGCTTATCCTGCTCCTCGCCTGTAATGAAATAGCCGGAATTTTTTTGAAAATTCAGCTCGATCTCAAAATGGCTAAGCTGACCCTTTAAATCCCTGATATCTGCCAGAAGAGTGCTTCTGCTCACACTCAGCTTATCCATCAGATCCTGCAGAAAAATCGATTTTTCACGTGTCAGGATGATAATCGCTGCCCAGGCAGCCCGTTCTTTCGGGGAAAATTCATAACTCGATACTTTATCAAAAGAGCTTAAAGTCTGCTTGACCTGCTTCTTTCCTTTCTCACTGAGAAAAAAGCCGGCAGCACGAACATAACTAAGCTCTTCTATGTCTTTGTCTTTCAGCCAGCTATTTATTTTATCTATATCGTAATAAACAGTCCGCTTGGAAACCTTCAATTCCTCCATCAGTTCCTGTGCGGAAACATGTGATGGCGCATGAACAACTTTCGTCAAAATTGCCATGCAGCGATGGTCGAGAATCATGGGGAGCGCTCCCTTCTTTACTGGACCCAATTGTTGGACCACCTGATTCTGCAAGTATAAGTTTGCAAAAATCAGACTCCAAAATTAATAGAATTCTCTGCTTAATTCGTATTATACTCCTGTGTCCCAGAAAAAGAAGTCCGAATTCTGATATCCTATTTTTGCAAGGATTGGACTGTTTCAATTTAGGCGGCATCAAATGCAAAAAGCTGCCAGTCTGATTGGCAGCTTTTTCTCCGCTAATTAAAATCTAAAACTGATTAGACGATCTTTCTTCTCCTTAAGCCCTCTCACAGTCCCCTCGTAGCTCAGCAGTTCCCCTGTGAGTATTTCATTCCGATCCTTAATCATCCTGGAGACCTCATCTGGATTCGGTCCTCCCTGAAGGCTGCGGATCTGCACAAAGTATTCAGGGGAGATGATTTTCTTCCACTCTTCCTCTGTCAGGGAAACGGGGACAAATCCCCGGATGACTTCATTTACGTCTTCCACTTTCCAGTCGCACAATTCTTTCTGATCTTTCACGGTTTGCTTCGAAATATAGCTGGCAATGGAGTGGGCCTTCCGGAATGGGATGCGGTAGTCTCTCGCCAGGGTGTCAGCCAGTTCAGTGATCGTGATGCACGATTTCTTTGCCATTTCTTTTGCATGTTCTTTATTGACTTTTAATGTGGCAATCACGGCGTACATCAGTTTTAATACCCGATTGGCATTTGTAAAAGCGCGGTACAGATGTGGCTGCAGATCATCTTCTGTATCGACGATATCGCCAAATGGCGTATTATGAACCATATTCATGGCTGCATACGCTTCACCGTAAGCACTGCTCGCAATGGATCTGGAATGCTCAATGGAAACCGGGTTCCGCTTTTGCGGCATAATGCTGCTCACCTGTACGTAAGGATCCGCTACCTGGAAGGTACCGAACTCCCTTGTTACATGCTGAAGGAAATCCTGAATCCACCGGCCGGTATTCACCATGCAGGTCATAAGAGCGGATGACGTCTCCAGCAGGTAATCTGCTCCCGCAATCGAATCGTACGAGTTTTCAATAATTCCTTCAAATCCCAATAATTCACGAGTGCGGTCCCTGCATATTGGGAAACCGGTCGTCGTAAGGGCAGCTGCACCAAGTGAGGATTTATTAACCGTTTTATACGCAGCCCACAGCCGCTTAATATCCCTCTGAAGGACATCATATACAGCCAGCAGATAATGCCCTAAAGTGGTCGGCTGGGCGGGCTGCGTATGGGTATATCCGGTCATATAGGTTTCTTTATGCTCTTCAGCCTGCTCCAGCAATGCCTCACTAAGCTGATAGGCACTACCCAGAAGCTGCAGCAGGTGTTCTCTTAGGACCAGCCTGTACATCGCGATCCCCATATCATTTCGGCTCCGGGCAATATGGATTTTTCCGGCCAGTTCATCACCGATCTCTTCTCCTATTTTCGCTTCCATCATAAAGAAGAGATCTTCAAATTGAGGCTGATAGGATAATGAGCTGGTGTCTGACATGGCCACTTTATTAATGCCTTCGAGCATGGTCTTTGCTTCTTCTTCAGGAATGATCCCCTTTTCTGCCAGCATTATTACATGTGCCCGATGAATATCAAACATGACATGGAACAGATAGTCCCGCTGGTCATTAAAAACGGGCATCAGCAGTTCTTCTGCATATGTTTTGCCGGGAAAGACAGGGCCTTCATTTTTAATAAACTCTTCTAATTTACTCATTTTTTCAACTCCGTTTTAAGACAATGATTTTTCAGCCTTTACGCCAAAGAACTTGTTTGATATGAACAGAACCAGTGCGATTAAAGCAATCTGGATCATACCGTAAGCAGCCGCCTGGCCCATGTTGAACATTCTCAGCTGATTCATAATCTCGATGGAAATCGGGCGGTTCGAAAGGGTATACAGCAATACTGAAGTCGGAAATTCACCGACCGATTCAACAAAAGCCAGCAATGTTCCTGATAAGACCCCAGGCATAATAATCGGAAGGATTACTTTTCTGAACGTATAGAACCATTTTGCCCCAAGGCTTCTTGAGGCTTCTTCTATGGAATCATCCAATTGCTCCAATACAGCATTGGTTGATCTGACCACCAATGGAATATGGCGGATAAAATAGGCCAGAGGCAAAATCCAGAATGTACCGACGAGAATGTTGCCAAATGAGAAGATGGTAGGCTCATTAAAGGCAAAAATCAAATTCATTCCGATGACGGTAGCCGGCAATGCCCATGGAATCATAACCAAAATATCCACAAAGCTTTTTCCGACAAATTTCCGTTTAACCAGCACATAGGATGCCAATACTCCAAAGACCAGATTCCCCGCTGTAGCAATAACCGACAGGAGCAAGCTATTTTTCAATGGCTTGAAAATGTTCGGATCCTGGAACAATAAACGATAATTTTCAAAATTAAATACCGATGGATAGGTCTGCCATGTCCATGTTCCGTCCGGTACGAGCGATAGCAGGAGAATCGTGAAATGGGGAAGCAGCAGAATAATCACTCCCACAATTCCTGTAAAAACCAGCGTCCACTTCAAAACAGGATTATTGACTTCACTGCGATGGGCGCCAATTCCTTTAGACGCCATCCGGTAATCCTTGCGGTTTTGATACCAGCGCATAAACAGCAGGAAGCTGATGGATACAATCGATAAAATAACGGATTGCGTGGCGGCAACTTCCATATCGCCGTTAATTTTTGAAAAATAAATCTGCAGACTCAGCACCCTGAATCCGCCTGCCAGCAGAAACGGCGCACTGAAGGAAGCCATCGAGATCATAAACACCAATAAAGATGCGGCTACGATAGCCGGTGTTAATAATGGAAAGGTTACTTTCCAGAATACTTTAAAACGGTTTGCTCCCAGATTGTATGCAGCTTCTTCAAGGGATGGATCGATTTTATTAATGGCTGATGAAACAGTCATATAGAAATACACATACATAGTATATGCATGGACAATCAAAATGCCTGAGATACCGCCTATTTTGAACGGGACTTCATCCAGCCCGAATAAATCTTTAATGGCATTAGGAATCAATCCGGTTTCACCATACAGGAACATGAACGCCATTACCCCTACCAGTGATGGCAGGACGATCGGCATGATGGCAGCAGATGCAAAGAAGCCTCTGCCCGGAAAATCATACCGGTTGAAAATGAATGCCAGCGGGATGCCGATCAGCGCACTGACCAGGACACTTAAAACCGAAATATATACAGAATTCCAGAGGGCTTCCAGATTGGTCTTGGATTCCTGGGTAAAGAAATCGCTGTAATTCCCGAAGGTCATGCTGCCGTCTTTTTGCAGACTCTCCATTATGGTCCGCAAAGAGGGGTATAGAACATAAGCGATAAGAACCAGCAGGACCGGAATAAGCAGGAGCAGGGTCAGTCTTGTATCCCGATTTTTAATCATGATGCATCACCAGTCACAACCGGAATAATCCGCATCTGCTCTTCAGGCAGCTCCACCCATATCTCTGCTCCCGCCTGCAGATTTCTGGATAAGCCGCTATTCAGGGCATTCACCTGGAGCTTAAGGCCCTCAACCCTGACAACAACATTGATAAGGGAGCCAAAGAAATGGACTTCCTCAACCACTCCTTTGAAGATATTCTTCCCTTCCGCCTCTTTTTCCAGTATTTTAATAGACTCAGGACGGATGGATAAAGCCAGGTTCCCTTTGTTTTCCTGGTTATAATTAAAGGGGGCATTTCGAACGGCAAGCTCACTGTCATTTTCACCGTTCTGCACTTCTACAAAGATATAATCATCTTCCATTCTGCTGATATTGACAGGCAGCAGATTGATTTCCCCGATAAAACCGGCAACGAAATCATTGGCTGGTTCATTATAGATTTCCGAAGGTGTTCCCACCTGGTGGCAGACCCCAAAGTTAAATACCGCAATCCGGTCGCTCATGGATAATGCCTCTGCCTGGTCATGGGTAACATAGATGGTCGTAATCTTATAGTCTTTTTGCAATCTCAGTATTTCGCTTCTCATTTCATCGCGCAGCTTGGCATCCAGGTTGCTGAGTGGTTCGTCCAGCAGCAAAATCTCCGGTTCAATCACTAATGCCCTTGCCAGCGCAACACGCTGCTGCTGACCTCCGCTTAATTGGCTCACCTGACGTTCGGCGTATTGCTCAAGCCTTACCTTTTGCAATACTTCCTCAACCTTTGCTTTGAGCTCCTTGGAGCCTACTTTTCTAACCCTTAATCCAAAAGCGACATTTTCAAAAACCGTCATGTGAGGAAAAAGGGCATAGTTTTGGAAAACCATGCCCGTATTTCTCTTTTCAGGAGGTACACGCGTCATATCCTTATCGCCGAAACGGACAACACCTTTAGTAGGATAATAGAATCCAGCAATCATCCGCAGTGTGGTCGTCTTGCCGCATCCACTTGGTCCAAGGAAGGTGAAGAATTCCCCATCCTTTATATCCAGATTTAAATGATCGACTGCAATAACCTTTCCAAAGGCTTTTTGGACATTATCTATGTTTATGGACGCCATACCTATTACACTTCCTATTCTTTAATTTCTTTTTCTCCGCTCTTAATGTTTTCATCCCAATACTTCATCCAGCTGTCGCTGTTCTCCTGGAATACTTTCCAGTCGATATCCATGCTTTTAATCTCTGTATTTGTGATCCATTCAGGCAGTCCTTCCACATCATCCCTTGTTGGAATGCGGTAGAATTCATCAGCAAGGATTTTGGCTGCTTCAGGCGTGTTGACAAACTCATAGAATGCTTCTGCCGCCTTTGGATGCGGAGCATCATTTACAACGGCAATCCCTTCTGTCAGGACAGGTGTGCCGCTTTCCGGAATGATGAATTCAAATGGATAATTTTTATTTTCTTTTAACATAACAACGTCAGGCATTGCCCAGACAGACAGCTTTCCTTCCCCTTTAGCCACCTTGTTGTACATCATTTCAGGGTTTGCTGCGTACTCTTTCGTGTTGGCATCCAATTTTCCAAGCCATTCGTAACCAGCTGCCGGATCATTGGAGTCCTTGAAATCACGGTAAATCATCGCTGAGAAAATGGTTCTCATCGTTCCGGATGCCAGCGGGTAGCGGATGATGATTTCATCCTTCCACTTCGGATCCAGAAGCTCATCCCAGTCTTTAGGCGCTTCATCTTCTGATAATTCTTTGCTGTTATACATGATGACTTCCGGTGTTTGGCTTGTTCCGGACCAGTGCCACTCAGGATCATGGAAGCCTTCTGCCAGGCTTCCGGAATAGGATGGTTCATATGGCTTTAACAGCCCCTCATCCTTCGCCTGGTCGAAGTTTACTGATGGCGCTCCCCACCAGACATCAGCCTGTGGATTGTTTTTCTCGGAACGGACCCGGTCCAGGATTTCCTGTGATCCCATATCAAGCCATTCAACATCAATCTGATATTTTTCCTCGAATTGCTGTTCAAACTTTGATAGAATATCTTTTCCATGCGGTGAATAGATAACTACCTTTTCTTCCAGCTTATTCTCTTTGTCTCCCGGCTCCTTTTCAGAGCTTGAGCTGGATCCCTGTTCAGAACTGCACGCCGAAAGCATTAATGCAGCCGAAATGGATAAAGTGGTTAATATCGATGCCCTTTTCTTATTTTTCATTGAAAAATCCCCCTCATTAAGAAAATTTGATAATACTTTCATGCTCCCGCAAAAAGAGTGAAACAGCACCCAGGACTCCCGCATTATCACCTAATCGTGAAGTCTTCAATTCTACTGAACTTGGAAGATAGTGATTCACGATCCTGTCCAATCTAGGCAAAATGTAATCAGATGATTTTAAAACACCACCTCCTAAAATAATGACTTCAGGATTCAATAAGCTCGCGGCATTAATGATTCCATAAGCCAGATGCTCAATGGCTTCTTCAATGACCGAAATGGCTAAAGTGTCGCCCTTTTTCGCAAGGGAAAAGGACATTTCCCCCGGCAGCTCCCCCTTTATTGCCTGAGAATAAGCGGGGTGGTCCGGCTCCTGCTGGATGACTTCTGTCAGTTTTTTTTCGATTGATTTTCCGCCGGCGACGCTTTCCAAGTAACCATAGCGGTGAAAAATTGGCTTAAAGTCTTTTTTCATATCTGTTTTGTCCGTCACCATATAACCCATTTCACCAGCAGCATTTGAATATCCCCGGTACAGCTGATTATTGATAATAATTCCGCTTCCAATACCTGTTCCTACCGCCATAAACAGAACATTCTGTTTATTCTTTGCATTTCCCAGCCATTGCTCCCCAAGTGCTGCGACATTCACATCGTTGTCCACATGAACTGGGAAAGTGAAGTATTTCGCAGCTTCGGCTAAGAACGGGTATCGAATCCAATTTAAACTTGGTGCTTCTAAAACGACCCCATTGGATGTCTGGGTAATTCCAGGAACCCCCGCTCCCATTCCAAGCACCTGATCCAGGGGAATATGGCATTCATCCAGCATGAAATGAACTTCTTTGGCAATTTGTTTTAAAAGACCTGATTCTAAAAATTGAACAGTTGAAAAACTGCTGGAATGGACGATATTGCCCCCCAGATCGCTTATGACTGTCTTTACTTTCGTGCCGCCGATATCTGTTCCGATTACATAAGCCGCTTTTTCATTGAAATAAAGATGTATCGGCCTCCTTCCGCCTTGTGAAGACGATTCGCCTATCCCCTTTTCATACACCCACTTTTCCCCTATCAATTCGTCCACCAATAAAGAAACAGTCGGCTTGCTTATGGAAATCTTCGCAGCAATCTCGGCCCTTGAAGTCGGTGAATTTTCCTGAATCCATTGAAGTACTCTCTTTTTATTGATCGATTTCATTTGCATTGGTGTCCCATTAAAATTCATCACATCACGGCCTTAATTGATTTGGTTAGTAAATATTACTAATTAACTTCAATATAACCTACCTGGTAACCGTTTACAACCCATTATTTTAAATTTTATGATAATTACGATCATTTATATGACTATTTATATGACTAAAGAAGGATTTTAATATGATTAATTTTTAGAATATTGAAATATTAACAGTTTTCCCCTATTATGATATTTATTAGGCGGGTAGTTGCCGTAAGTTAGTTAGGATATTTAACTAACCTGCTTTAGACCTAGAATGAAAGGAGTTTAAAAAGATCGCTATTTAACATATTTTGAAAGGGGTTACACACATTGAAAAAAATCTTTGTTTATTTCTTATCCTTAGCGTTAATTCTCTCTTTGCTGCCTCTAAACGGAAGTGCTCAGTCAGAAGAGCATGACCCCGACCTATGGAGTGCAGTGAAACCACTGGACACAACGGTCAGCTTTTTGAATTCAGGGGCACACCCTGACGATGAGCGCAGTGACTTTCTTGCTTACCTATCAAGAGGACTCGGTGTTAAAACCTCAAGCCTGATTGCTAACCGCGGCGAGGGCGGCCAGAATGAAATCGGGCAGGAGCTTGGGAACGGCCTTGGAATTATCCGCTCCCGTGAAATGATTGAAGCAGCGAAAATCACCGGAGTTAAAGCCTACCATTTAAGTGAAACAACCTCTGATACCATCTATGATTTCGGCTTTTCCAAGACAAAGGATGAAACCCTGAGCCACTGGGGCAAGGACCTTACGTATGAAAGATTAATCCGCTTTATTCGTACTTACCAGCCAGATATTGTGATGCCATCCTTCAGGGACTCGGATACCCAGCACGGACACCACCGCACTATGACCATTCTCAGCCAGGAAGCCTTCAAAGATGCCGCAGATCCTAACGTTTTTCCTGAACACTTAAAAGAGGGATTATCTGTCTGGCAGACTAAAAAGTTTTATTTGCCGGCAGAAAGTAAAGATACAGCAGATACATCGATTGAAATAGGCATGTTTGATCCTATCTACGGCATGTCCTATCCGCAAATCGGCGAAGAATCACGCTATATGCACAAGAGCCAGGGAATGGGCAATGACATCCCTGTCGCGCCAAGACAAACACATTTGGAGTTAGTGGATAGCGCAGTTGAAACAAACGGCAGCAATGATCTTTTTGCCGGAATCCCATACGATTTTAAAGAATGGGCACAAACACTTCCAAAGAAAGAAAAAGCATTGCAGGTGCACTTTACAAAATTCCAAAAAAGCCTGGATGGGATCATCTCCAGCTACCCAAGTCATAGCCAGGTATTCAGCAAAACGCAAAAAGCATTAAAAGAAGTGGACCGCTTAGTGAAGAAAACGGAGAAATCCAACCTTGATTCTCAGCTGAAGTCTGATTTGCTTCATAAGCTTGAAGTGAAAAAAGAACAGCTGCTAAATGCGAGTTTAGTATCCTCTGACCTTGAAATCAAAGCACAGGCGGAGTCCAGCATTCTGACAAAAGGGCAGGAAACTGCTGTTACCGTCACGTTAACGAATAGCGGCAGCCAGAAACTAAAGAAAGCAGATGTTGGACTGATCACCCCAGAGGGCTGGAAGGTTTCTGATAAATCTAAAGCTGCAGACCTTGCACCTGGTAAAACAACCGAAGTTACTTTTGATGTTCAGGTTCCAGCTGATGCAGAGTATTACCACGCATACGCAACCCATGCCATTCAGGCAAAGGTCAGCTATGAATATGCAGGTGCAAAGACAGTGACTGTTTCTGAATTGTATGGCACCATTGCCGTTCTGCCGGACGTTGGCCTTACTCTTTCTCCTGAAGATCTAGTTATTAATACAGCTGATGTTCAGGAAGAAGTCCCTGTAAAGGTAAAAGTGAAAAATTACCGTGAAGGAGCAGCTCAAGCTTCTGTATCCTTAAATATACCGGAAGGATGGTCAGTCAGCCCGGAAAATGCTGCTGTAAACTTCTCCTCTTCACTGGAGGAAAAAGAGGTTACCTTTACACTTAGCCCGCCCGCTGATATTAAGGAAGGTGACTTTAAACTGTCGGCTCAGGCATCCGTAAATGGAAAAACCTTTGATTCAACGGTTCAAGAGATTCAGTATGACCACATCGGAACTTTTTATTACCTGTATCCAGCACAAGTAAATGGGGTCGCCTTTGAATTGCTTGCACCGGAGGGCTTAAAGGTCGGCTATGTTGAAAGCGGCTTTGATAAAGTGGCAGACTACTTGTCCAATGCAGGAATTGATGTGACGAAGCTTACTGAGAACGATCTGGCTTCAGGTGATTTAAGCCAATACGACACCATCGTTGTTGGTATCCGTGCCTACTTATCACGGGAAGACCTTACGGCAAATAATGAACGCTTAAAAGAATATGTTGCAAATGGAGGGCATATGGTGGTCCAATACCATAAACCGAACGATGGATGGAATAAAGAAGACACTGCACCATACCCGCTGACTATTGGTGACCCATCCATCCGCTGGAGGGTAACCGATGAAAATGCACCTGTTGCCGTTCTTCAGCCTGAATCGCCGCTCTTCAACTATCCAAATAACATTACAGAGAACGACTGGGCCAATTGGATTCAGGAAAGAGGATTATACTATCCAATGCAGTGGGATGACCGCTTTGAAACTTTTGTGCGCATGGGCGATCCAAACGAGAAGCCATTTGACGGCGGCATTCTAATGGCCGGCTATGGCGAAGGAACCTACCTTTATACCAACCTGGTATTCTATCGCCAGATCCAGGGTCAGGTTCCTGGAGGCTACCGCATTTTCACGAATTTGATCAGCTACGGTCAAAATGAATAAGTTTAAAGAGAACAGCTGCCTATGCGGCTGTTCTTTTTTTGAGTCATTGTGATTCAACTCACATCATTTATTTTCCATGTATTGTAAGATTGTGCTGAAGAGAGGTGCCGTCATGGAAAAGAACTGGTCTGTTTCCCTTGAAGAAGATAATTATATAAATAACATAGAACTGCTGGTCAATGATGCTCTGACAGCTGTCAGCCAGACGGCGAAGGGGTTTTATGTCAATATCGTTACACCTGCTAAATTAGGAAATCCAGATGATTACTTAACTGATGTTTTACAATTGCACTTCGGAAATAAAGTGGATGCTCAATTTATTGATCAATGCGGATGCGGAGGGTACGTTCTAAGGGTATGGAAAAGCAAATAAAGGATTTTACTATTTTATGTGATTATAAAAATCGCCAGGTTATTTTAAATTATTATTATGAAGATGAGCTGATCAGCCGTGATGGCACGGACTTTAACTCCATTTATGTACATCATGGATCGATTTATTTTATTAAACATAAAAAGCAGGTTTTGACCATTAATTCGAGAAAGTATCGTAATGCATTGATAGGCGAAGGTTTTCAAAATTACTATATTATGCGAAGAGATAAGGATCGTTTGGATATTTATTTTCCTTAGAGAGGGAGCTGTGAAAGTACGAATTTTTCCTTCACAGCTCAATTGAATATTTCAAATAAATTTTAATTTGATGCCCTATTAGGCTCAGTTTGTATGCAAACTTTTATTTCTAACCAGCCATTTTCTAAAACAAATGACATGCAACCCAATGATTCGGTTTGGCTTCTCTCCATTTCGGCACAGAGCTGGCGCAAAGCTCTGTTGCATGCGGGCAGCGAGTTCGGAAGCGGCAGCCGCTTGGAGGACTGCTTGGACTCGGGAGATCTCCTTCAAGGATGATCCTCTCCCGTGATTTTTCTCTGGCCGGATCCGGTACCGGTACAGCTGACAGCAGCGCTTGAGTATAAGGGTGCAGCGGCTCATCATATAATTCATCTGAAGACGCCAGCTCTACCATACTGCCAAGATACATAACGCCGACGCGATCACTGATGTGCTTAACCATAGATAAGTCATGGGCAATAAACAAATAGGTTAAACCACGCTCTTTTTGCAGCTTTTTCATTAAATTGACGACCTGAGCCTGTATCGAAACATCAAGAGCACTGATGGGTTCGTCTGCAATAATAAATTCCGGCTCCACAGCCAGTGCCCGTGCAATCCCGATCCGCTGGCGCTGTCCTCCTGAAAACTCATGAGGATAGCGATTCGCGTGATCTTTATTCAGCCCAACTGTCTCGAGCAGTTCGTATACCTTTTCTCTTCTCTCTTCCTTCGAAGCAGCAAGGCCATGGATATCAATTCCCTCCGCAATAATATCCGCCACCGTTTTTCGCGGATTAAGAGAGGCATACGGATCTTGAAATATCATCTGTACTTTGCGGTTAAACTCTTTTAACTCTGCAGGACTCTTTTTACCGTGAACCTTCTCTCCCTGGAACAAGACTTCCCCATCTGTGGCATCATAAAGGCGCATCAGCGTCCTTCCCGTAGTTGATTTTCCACAGCCTGACTCACCAACCAGACCAAGCGTCTCACCCTTATAAATAGTAAAGGAAATATCATCAACAGCCTTTAAGACTTCATTCTTGCCTGAGCTAAAGTACTTCTTCAAATTCTTAATTTCTACTAAAGACTGTTTCACTTGAGGCTTTTCCGCGACGGCCTGCAGGTTGGGCCTCGTAACAGCCAGCCGCTTTCTACTCCGCACAGCTGGCTTCTCAACTTTAGGCGCCTTTCCATGTAGTAGCCATGTAGCTGCATAATGTGTTTCCGAAAGCTTGAACATAGGCGGCTCCCGCAAGTAGTCCACCTTTAGAGCAAACTCGTTTCTTTCAGCAAAGGCATCTCCCTTTGGCGGATTTAGGAGATCGGGAGGCGTTCCAGGAATCGCAATGAGCTCTTCCCTTGTTTCCATGTTTGGCATGGAGCCCAGCAATCCCCATGTATACGGATGCTGAGGATTATAAAATACTTCCTCTACTGTCCCGGTTTCCACAATCTTGCCGGCATACATAACCGCTACCCGGTCCGCAATATTGGCGACAACACCAAGATCATGAGTAATGATAATAATCGATGTCTTCATTTTCTTTTGGATATCCTTCATCAAGTCCAAAATCTGAGCCTGAATCGTCACATCAAGAGCAGTTGTCGGCTCGTCCGCAATCAGGACCTTTGGATTGCACGCTAATGCAATGGCAATTACAACACGCTGTCTCATGCCGCCAGAGAATTGGTGAGGGTATTGCATGATGCGAGCTTCAGCATTTGGGATCCCAACCAGTTTTAAAAGCTCAACAGCCTTAAAAGCTGCCTGCTTTTTATCGATTTTCTGATGAGCCATGAGACTCTCTATGATTTGATTTCCAATCGTCATGGTCGGGTTCAATGCTGTCATTGGGTCCTGAAAAATCATGGAGATTTCAGAGCCTCTCACCTTTTGCATCTCTTTTTCAGAGTAATGGACCAGGTTCTTTCCTTCAAAGAGGATTTCCCCATCATCGATTTTTGCTGAGTGGCCAGGCAGCAGCTTCATGATTGTTTTCGAGGTAACAGACTTACCTGATCCTGATTCCCCCACGATCGCCAATGTCTCTCCCTTTTTCAAAAATAAATTAACGCCTCTAACTGCCTGCACTTTGCCTGCATATGTACGAAAGGAAACATGGAGGTTCTTTAATTCAAGCAATTTTTCCATATCGTCTCACTCCTTCACATCAGCTTCCTGTCAGTATTCCTTCTCCTCCGGCCAATTGAAAATTAGCCTCTATATGTCCGATCCTGTCCTTTCTTGCATTCAGTACCGGTGCACTCGCATATTCTGATAGCTGCTTATAGATTGTGTCATCCCCAATCCCCAGCTGCTTCAACACCTCCATCGTGGCTACACTTACCGCGCGGGCATTTCCATCCTCCACTTTAATAGCAATTCCAAGACCTGTTTCCTTATCTCCAAGACATTGAACACCTTCAGCTCCGGCTTTTGCGACAATCCTCCCATTAAAAGCTCTCATTAAATCGGTATCGAATCGATTCGTTCCTCCTACCATTTCCGGATGCTTTGTCATCGCCATTCGAATACGTTCCAGCGCACGCGGACGCTCCCCTCCACTCCAGACAAAAGGATTAGCCAATCTGGCAAAGCCCATAGCTGTATTTATCAAAGGAAGCCTGTGGACCGGCACTCCACAGCCATCTACACTTATTTCTATTTGATCTTTCGGGTAGCCGCATACATCCTCAATGACATCTAAAATCCGTTGCTGGTGTGGATGGGAAATCTCACGATAACTGCCTACATCTTCACCCATATGGACAACTGCTGAAAGCATTCCGGAATGCTTTCCTGAGCAGTTGCTGAAAACAGGGGTCAGTTCCCCGCCGTTTCGGATAAGCTCATTGTAGCTTTTAATATCACGAGGAATATGAGTTCCGCATTGCAGAGCCTCCTCCTCCAAATGCACTCTCTCCAAAATGCTCATCACGCGGCTTCTGTGAAAATTCTCCCCGCTGTGTGATGCACAAATCAAGGAAAGGTCTGCCTCTACATACTGATACTGATCTGCTGCACCTGTCTCAATAACCGCGACCGCCTGAAACGGTTTCATTGATGACCTTGGAAATGTAAGTCTTCCAGGATCTCCGTAGGAATATAAAATCTCCCCCGCTGCGTTTACCACAGCAACATGGATGTTGTGTGTGCTTTCAATATATGTTCCGCGATATACTACTATCGGATTTTCCATCGTAACCATCTCCAAATCATTTATTCTTGAAAACTACTTTCTCATCTTCGGATCCAGCGCATCCCTTAGGCCATCAGCCAGGATATTAAAGCTTACCATGATGCCTACAATCACAATGGCAGGATATAGCAGTAAATAGAAATGATTTCTCATCCCTTGAAATCCGTCATTAATAAGCACGCCCAACGAAGCCAGCGGCTCCTGCAAACCAAGCCCGATAAAGCTTAGAAAGGCCTCAGTGAAAATAGCTGATGGAATGGTAAACATCATATTAATGACGATTAACCCCATTACATTTGGAACCAAGTGGTGCAGGATAAGCCGCTTATTGGTGGAACCAAGTGACCTCGCCGCCAGCACAAACTCCTGCTCCTTCAGTTTAAAAATTTGTGCGCGTACGAGCCGCGCCATATTTACCCAGCCTGTAATCACCATCGCCACCGTAATCGTAAAAATTCCCGGTTTCATTAACATGATTAATAGAATGATAATGATCAGATTAGGAATCCCTACTAAAATTTCAATAACCCGCTGCATTGCGTTATCCACTTTACCGCCCAGCATTGCTGAAACGGCTCCGTATGTAACACCAATCAGCAAATCGAGAAAAGCAGCCAGAACAGCAATATACAAAGAAATCCGGGTTCCCTCCCAAATCCTCGTCCACTGGTCACGGCCAAATTTGTCGGTCCCCAGCCAGTGCTCTCCGCTCGGCGGCTGATAAGCAACAGAATAATCGGTTTCATAATATTTATAGCCGCTCATATACGGGCCAAAAATAGCCAGGAGCAGAATGACCGATAAAACGATCAAACTGATGACTGCACCTTTATTTTTCTTTAGTCTCATCCAGCTATCTTTAAAAGCAGACAAAGGCGGACGATTAATATTTTCACTGTCCTCCGTCCGTCTGCCGGCAATTTCGAACAAATCATCTAATAATTCCTCTTCGTTCAAAAGCGGCTCAGCATTTTTCATTTCAAAATCACTCCTTTGCCCCGCTGATGCGAATTCTTGGATCAATAACTCCATACAACAGATCTATGACAAGCATCGTCAGTACAAAAAAAGCACTATAGAAAAGAGTCAATCCCATAATCGTTGTATAATCATTTACTTTAATCGAATCCACAAAAAGACTTCCGATCCCCGGCACCCCGAAAATATTTTCAATGACCAGGGAGCCTGTCAATAAGCTGACAACAATAGGCCCTAAAATGGTTATAACCGGAATTAATGCATTGCGGATCGCATGCTTATAAATGACTTTAAACTGGCTCAAGCCTTTTGCCCGCGCTGTCAGCATATAATCCTGCTGCAGAACCTCAAGCATTTCATTTCTTGTAAAACGGGCAATCAACGCAATAACAATCAGAGATAAGGCCAATGAAGGCATAATCGAACTCGAGTAAGACTCCCAAAAGGCGACCGGAAGGATTCCTAGCTTTAAGCCGACATAATATTGTAAAAGGGCGGCAAATACGAAGTTGGGAACAGATACACCCAGTACCGCTACGAGCATTGTGGAGAAGTCCCACATTGTATTGTGTTTAAAAGCAGCAATAATTCCCAGAACGATCCCCAGGGTAAAACCTAACAGAACAGCCTGGAAGCCAAGCAATGCGGAAGGGCCAATCCGTCCGGCAATCAGCTCGCTCACACCCTGTCCTTTAAAATAAAAGGAATCTCCCAGGTCCCCTTGAACCAGATTTTTTAAATAGAGAACATATTGTTCAGATAAAGGCTTATCCAGCCCATACTTTGCATAAAATTCAATTCTTTGTTCTTCCGATAGATTCGATAGCCTTTCTTCATCAAAAGGCGAGCCCGGCAGCTGCTTCATTAAAAAAAAGGTTGCTGTGGCAATAATGTATAAAGTAATAAGAATGTTTATAATTCGTACGAAAAGATATTTTTTCAATCTAAACACCTCCACTTGTTGCGGGGTCTATCCAGTTTAAAAAGCAGGGAGAGAACGCTTCTCTCCCTACCCATTCTGATCTTATTGAACAGTTGCCCATTTTAGTTCAGGTGAAGCACCGTAAGGATGAGTCACCAATCCTTTTAAGTAAGGCTTTTGCAAATAAGATAAACCATCATAGTATAATGGCCCAAGAGCGCCATCTTCAAGAATCAGCTTTTCCGCTTCAAGCAATTTATCCATGCGAACCTTATCATCTGCTTCTGTTTTTGCAGAAGCTACTAACTCATCATATTTTGAGCTTGTGTAATTTCCGCGGAAGTGAGGGTTGGATGGTTTTTCCCATAGATCCAGATAAGTCATCGAATCGTTATAATCTGCTCCCCAACGGTTGACAGCCATTTGATAATCGCCTGCTCTCATCGTATCAAGACGGCCGCTGTATGGCTGTGTAGCAAGATTGATATCAATGCCTAAATTCTTTTTATATTCACTTTGAAGGAATGTTCCAGTATCCTTTGAAACGGTATCATCAGATATTAGCAATTCGATTTCAGGTGTCTTCCCCAGCTCTTCAACACCCTTCTCCCAAAGCTCCTTCGCTTTTTCAACGTCTGGCTTGATTACATCTCCCTGAAGCTCTCTGAAGGATTTGCCATCTACACCCGCCATCTTAGGGGCAATTAGTCCATAAGCAGGTTCAGATCCGTTGTTTAAAATAACACTTGTTAACACCTCAGGGTCATAAGCCAATTGCAGGGCTTTACGGATGTTTTCATTATTGAATGGCTCTTTGCCAAGGTTGAACTGAATGAAATAGCTTCTGAATTCTGTTTCAGTGGCAAATTCCGGGCTATCCTTATACGTGTCCACATCGGCTGAGGATAGATATACCTTGTCCAGCTCTCCTGCTTCATATAGATTAAGGGCAGTGCTTTGTTCCTTAATAACCTTCATATTGACTTTTTCAATTGCAACATTTTCTTTATCCCAGTATTCAGGATTCTTTTCCATTGAAACTCCCTTTGCCTGGTCATAATCTGTTAAGACATAAGGACCATTATAAAGAACGGAATCATACGTTAATGCAAACATATCTCCTTGCTCTGATACAAACTTTTCATTAAGCGGGAAATAGGTGACGAATGCTGTAAGACCCAAAAAGAACGGTGTTGGCTGAACCAGCTCAACTGTTAGCGTCCTGTCATCCTTTACTTCGATGGCAACAGCATCAGCTTCTGCTTCTCTTGCAGCGAACACTGCTCCGCCTTTAATGTACTCCGTTAAAATACTTGCATATGATCCTGCAGTATCTGGATGCATGGCGCGCAGCCAGGAATACTTAAAGTCATTGGCTGTAACAGGATCCCCGTTACTCCAGTTGATTCCATCTTTTAATTTGAACGTGTAAGTTAAACCATCTTCAGACTTTTCATAGCTCTCTGCCATCGCAGGCTGAGGCTCATTATTCTCGTCTAAGCGAAATAATCCTTCCATGACGTTATTTAATATAGCGAAGGAAATAGCATCTGTTGTTTTCACTTGATTTAAATCGGGAATGTCATTATCCAGGCTCATGTTAAGGACATTTTCATCCTTCCCTCTCGATTGTTCTGCTGGCTTGTCCCCGCCTTCACTCTCAGTTGGCTCTGTGGAAGATTTTCCGCTGAAATTACAGCCGGCTAAAAGAACCATAAGGCTAAGCAGCAGGATAGACATCTTTTTTGACCATGCATACTTCATTTTCAAACCCCCTAGAAATTTTTCATTTAATACAATGCAAGTATTATGCCAACTTTAATATTTTGTTCGTTTATTGCAATTATTGAAAATGTTCTGTAAATTATTTTTGAATTGGCTAACCATTTTTTGGATTATCCACAATATCTTATTAATTGGCTAACCCCATTTTTATATAAAGAATGAATAGATAAATAGATTTCTCCTTGGTATATTACTTGCATGTTAATGAATGAAACAATTTAAGGAGGGGGAAATAATTGGACTGGAAAAGTGAAGTTTTAGCCAGAAAAGAAAGATTAATAGAAGATTTATCCTACTTATTATCAATAAAGAGTGTAAAGGATCTATCTACCAAATCCGAGATGGCCCCAATGGGGAAATCTATTAACGATGCTCTGCAATTTATGCTAGATAAAGCCAAGCAAGATGGATTTAGAACGAAGAATATTGATGGATATGTCGGATATGCTGAAATGGGCCCCGAAAATGCTGAAGAATATATTGCTATTCTCTGTCATTTGGATGTTGTCCCAGCTACAGGGGATTGGGATTCTGATCCCTTCTCTCCAGAGCTAAGAAACGGAAAACTTTATGCCCGCGGAGCCATAGATGACAAGGGCCCTACCATGGCAGCTTATTGTGCTCTTAAAATAATTAAAGATAATAACTTTCCCTTAAAGCATAGAGTAAGAATTATTTTTGGCACAGATGAAGAGAGCGGGATGTCCTGCATGAAAAGATATGTCCAAACTGAACCAGAAGCTTTAACCGGCTTTGCCCCTGATGCTGAATTCCCTTTAATCCATGCTGAAAAGGGACAAATTAATGCCATTTTAAAAATGCAGGAAGATACAGTTCCACAAGACGGAGAGGTTATCTTAAAAAGCTTTCATGCAGGTGAAAAAGGAAATATGGTGCCCGATAAGGCGGTTGTAGTCCTTAGCGGAAAAGAGCTGGAGACTCTCAAAGAAAAATTTATTGAATTTGGAAAAACAGAAAGTCTCGAAACTGCTTTTGATCTTAATAACCACTCACTCACATTAACTTTATATGGAAAATCAGCCCATGGAATGGAGCCACATAAAGGAATAAGTGCCGCAGCAAAAATGGCTCTATTTCTACTGGATGGAGTCCGATCTCCTTTCCTGATTTTCATTTGTGAATGCCTGGCAGACGATCACATTGGAGAAAGGCTGGGCATAGCGTTTGCTGATAAAGTAACAGGATCTTTAACCGTCAATCCTGGAATTTTCCGTTATACACAAAACGCGGAAGGGACTATTGCCCTTAACATTCGCTGTCCAGTGGAAACACCTTATTTGAGAACAATCGAAAAGCTAAACGAAACCGCTCAAAAATATGGTTTCGAAATAGAGGAAGTCAGAGAGAAAAAGCCTCACCATGTGGCAAAAGATGGACCAGTGATTAAAATACTTCAGCATGCCTACAAAGAAGAAACTGGCCAGGAAGCAAACCTGCTCACCACAGGCGGTGCCACCTATGCCCGTTTTATCAATAAAGGAGTAGCATACGGAGCCGTTTTTCCGGGTAAAGAAAATACAGCCCATCAAAGAAATGAGTATATTGAGATTGATGATTTGTGTATGGCTACTGCGATATATGCCCGGGCAATTTACGATTTGGCAAAGCAATGATTGATTATAGACACGAGTTGGTCAGGATGATTAGCGAATATCTTATATGAAAAGGAAGTCAAAAAGAGCCTGGATGGACCAGGCTCTCCTTTTATTTCTATCTCTTACACAACTCCAATTCTAAAAACCGCTTCCCTTTCTCTGTAATCCTGCTCCCTGCTCTTCCCTTTTCAATTATAATAAGCTCAAAATTATTTAATAGCTTTTGCCGATATCGCAGCTGCTGATCGGTCAGCACTACACCATTTTTTAGCAAATGATCTGCCATTGCAGCTCGGCCTGCAGAAGGAATATCATCATCCCTTAATAAATCAAGCATGAGTAATATCTCATCAAGGAACCCTTTTTGGAGGAATTCATTATGGATTGATTCGAAGTCCTCATGATTATTCACTTGTGGAACAGTAGTTAATGCTGAATTCCAGAAAGGCAAATCCTCTTTATAAACAATATCATCACTAATATGGGCTGCGTACTCCACAACGTTTCGCAGCTCTCTGACATTCCCTGGCCAATGATAGTCTTCACATAATCTTAGAGCACCATTTGAAAAGACAAAAGTATCCCTTCCCAGCTTTTCTTGGAACTCTTTTATAAAAATATTGATTAACAGTGAAATGTCCTGCTTCCTTTCTCTGAGCGGGAGTAGTTTTAAAGGCAGAACGTTCAATCTGTAATATAAATCCTCTCTAAATTTTTCTTCTGCAATGAGCCTGTTTAAATCTTTATTTGTAGCGGCAATAACCCGGACATCAAGTGGAATCATCCGGTCTCCGCCCACTCTCATAATTTGTCTTTCCTGGAGAACCCTTAAAAGCCGGTTCTGGATAACAGGTGATGCGTCTCCAATTTCATCAAGAAAGATACTTCCCTTGTGTGCCTGTTCAAACATCCCAATATGACCGTTTTTTCGCGCACCAGTAAAGGCTCCCGGTTCATAGCCGAAAAGCTCGCTTTCCATAAGACTCTCAGAAATCGCCGCAAAGTTGACCCCTATAAAGGGCTGATATCTTCTTAATGATGCATTATGGATTGCCTGTGCCAGCACCTCTTTACCTGTCCCAGTTTCCCCGAGTATTAGAATGGTGGAATCACTTTTTGCCAGCCTGTTTGCAATCTTGATCATTTCAATAACAGATGCACTTCTCGTTTTAATATCATCAAAAGTATGACGTGCAACCAAATTTTTTTGCTTTGCTTTAGAGCGGTAATCGTGTTCAATCTTTTGATAATCCTCAACCTTTCGGAAAATAATTAAGGTTGAGTATACCTGCTCATCAATAATAATCCGTTTCTTCCTCATATAGAAAGCAATGTCTTCAATCTCGGCAAAAGTCTCCTGTCCTACCCCCACACTCATCATCGCTTCAAAATAAGCAGGCGGCAAGGCATGAATATTGTTTTTTTCTTTAGTTCCTTCAAATAAATTAAGAAGCTCTGCTGCTTTTCGATTAAAATGTTCGATCACATTCTCATTGTTATAAACCAGCACTGCATCGTCCATATTCTGAACGATATTCTCCAGACTCTGCTGCAAAATTTTGGAGCGAAGGATCTCACCGCTTAAGTCCTTTGTAAGATCGACCAAAGACTGCATGAATCTTGCTGATAAATGAGTTGTAGATGTATTTGGGGATATTTGAAAATGATTAAATATCTCCACTAGAGTGGAGATGTCAATTTGCCTGCTTCCTAGATTAATTACTCTGCTTATCTGTTTGGGGACAAGCTGGGGTTCACCTGCTGTTACAGCTATGGAAATTTGTGCCCGAGGTGTTTCATGCGAATAATAAGGCATAAAGTCCAATTCAATACCGGCTTCCTTTAAAATGCCAATTGTATCCTCGGCTGATTGCTTTAAATCACTAACCAAATATACCTTTGTTCCTTTTGGGATTTCAAGAAGTTCTCTTATTCTTCCATAATTAATGGTTCTTCTCGTAATAATATAAGGCATATTCTCAGGCAAATAAGGTTTAACCATGGTATATACAATCCTGCTAGATATCAGTACAAGTGAATATCTCTTAATGTCTGAATAGTCTAGCTCATCAACGGTTCTTGCCTTCAGCACGAAATACTCTTGTAAACCAATTTCTATTAACTGATCCATTAAAGCTCTCAAGGTATTTTTTGTATAGGTAACTATCAGAATACTGTTCACGGCAGACCCTCCCCGAAACAATTAACAGGTAATTTCCAGATATATATAAGCCTAGATTACAGGAATAGGTGTGTAATATCAAAAGCTATTTGTATTTTTCATAAAAAAGACGCCTGGGTAGACGTCTTAAAAAAGCATATTTAATCGACAAAATTCAGGTGGTGCCAGGCATGTTAATTCACTTTAAACCTTTTAATAGAATCCAGCAGCTCCTCCGCCATCCCCGAAAGCGAAGCAGCAGATGCCGCTATTTCTTCCATCGACGCGAGCTGCTCTTCTGTAGCAGCGGATACATCCTGGCTTTCGGCTGTCGTGACAGCGGCAATTTCTTCAATTGCGCTTACGAGTTCCACCACCTGGTCGGCACCTTCTGCCATGTCTTTAATGGACGCGGAAACTTCCGCAATTTGACCCGATACGGTGTCGGCAAATTGCTGGATGTGGCTGAAGGCATCTCCGGCATTGTTCACAAGGTCTATTCCTTTTTCCACTTCAGCTGTTCCCTTTTCCATGGAATGAATAGCTTTGCTGGTGTCCGTTTGAATGGTTGAAATCAGCTCACGGATGCTTTCAGTTGATTTGGATGATTGTTCTGCCAATTTACGGACTTCATCGGCCACAACCGCGAATCCTCTGCCGTGCTCGCCTGCCCTTGCTGCTTCGATCGCTGCGTTTAGGGCGAGCAGGTTTGTCTGATCAGCAATCTCAGAGATAACATTGACAATCTGGCCAATTTCTTCTGAACGCTTTCCTAATGTATGAACAATGGAACCTAATTCGCTGACCGTTAAATTAATGTGTTTCATTTGACTTGTTGAGAGATCTATTGCTTCATTTCCTTTTTCAACTACTTCATTTGTTTCACTAGCTGTTTTGGCAACGACATTTGTGCTGAGCATAATTTGCTGAATGCGGCCGGACATTTCTTTTACAACAGAGGTGCTTTCTTTCACCTTTTCTGTCTGCTGCTCTGTAGCAGATGCTACTTCCTGAATGGAGTTGGCCACCTGCTCTGTTGCCATGTTATTTTGCTCGGAGCTTGCCGTCAGCTGTTCTGATGATGAAGCAAGATGAACCGCTTTTTCGCTCACCTGGTTGATTAATTGCTGCAGGGAAAGGACCATTTTATTAAAACTAACGCCAAGTTTACTGATTTCATCGTTATTCTTTACAACAAACTTTTGGGTCAGATCCCCTTCACTGACTTTATCGGTTGCCGCGATCAGCTGATTGAGCGGGCGTGTAATCGAACGGACAATGATATATGAAACAAGTGCACCTACAAGTACGAAAATCGCTATAAATAGAATTGTCGACACTAAGATAGGCTGGACGGCTGCCGTCACTTCCTCCAAATTCATCGTGCCGATCACCTTCATGCCTGTCAAACCATTGGTGGTAAAGTGCACTTCGTTCTTTACACCATCAAGTGTATATTCGACTTGTCCCTTTTCTTTTTCAAGAACTTCCGGCACCCAGCTGCCCTCTGCCTGTGTACCAGGCTTCTCATGCGGGTGAACCAAGAAACTTCCTTCCGCGCTTAAGATAGCTGGATACCCTTCTTTTCCAATTTTTATATTATTGGATAGTTCACTAAGAGCAGAAAGGCTTAAATCAATTCCGATAACACCAGAACTGTCGCCGAGCTTTTGGGCTACAGTGATTAAAACATTTCCGCTTACAGCGTCAACATAAGGCTCCGTGATGAAGGCTTTTCCCTTTGCCTCTATAGCACCCTGATACCAAGGGCGTGTGGTGGCATCAAAATCAGCAGGAAGATCTGCACGAGGATAGATGACCAAGTCGCCATTTTCAGAGCCTGCATAAATAGCGACTGCTTCCGGATTCAGCTCTTTATATTGACTAAAGGCTTTATTCGTCTCCTCTAATTCTTCAGCAGTATAAAAATCCTTTTTAATACGCTTTGAAAAATAATTCGCATCCTCCATTTTTGTTTTAACAAAGTCCATAATAAATTGGTCAAGGATTTTCATATTGTCATCAGCACTCAATTCAATCTGGTTTGTTATCTCATCATGTGCTTTTTGATAAGATATATATCCGATTGAAATGGAAGGAATTAATAGAATAATAATAAATGAGAGCAATAATTTTTTTCTAATAGTAAATGAAAACAGCGACCCTTTTTCTCTCTGCTTCTTCTGTTTTTTCTTTTTCATAATTGTCCCCTTTTGACAACTTAGTAATTTACTGCCTTAACTTGGGATATGGCACCTTCCAGCTTTTCATCCACGGCCCGCGCATCGTCAATATGCCTCTGGATCAGTTCGTTGACTTGATCAAAAACAGACTTTGTTTCTGCAATCTCACCGGCTGCCTCCTGTGAATACTTCTTCTGAATGTTTATCATCCCGATCACTTCACTGAGTTCAGATTCCACGGTATGAATAAGGTTTGTGATCGTATCAATTTTGCTGGCAGTGTTGCCGCTGAGGGACATGCCGTCTTTAATTAATTCGGTGCTTGCGACTGTCGAATTCAGTGTTGCTTCAATATCGTCCTGTATATTTTTCGTCAGAGAACTGATATTAGCCGTGCTCGTCGCTGTACTTTCGGCCAGTTTCCGGACCTCATCCGCAACGACTGCGAATCCTTTTCCCTGCTCGCCTGCGCGCGCCGCCTCGATGGACGCATTCAATGCCAGGAGATTTGTTTGGTCCGCAATATCTTTAATGACCTGAACAATCATTTCAATTTCTTTTGACCTTTTGCTCAACGCCTCCATTTTCTGTGAATTCACTTCTAATTGTTCTCCCAGCTGCTTAATCAGCCGTTCGGATTTACTGACTGATTCCCGTCCTTCATCCGAGCTTTTCACCATCTCTTTTGCAGACTGAATCAGGTTTTCGCCTTTATCCGATAAAGTGAGGCTGTTTGTAAAAGTGGCTTCGCTATGTCTTTTTACATTTTCAAAACCACCTTTAATTTTCAGCACCAGGTCCCCCAGCATATAATGCTGTCCATTGACAATCTCATGCTGGCTCACCGTATTCGTCAAATCTTCATTAAAAGAACCAATCAGCGTCTGATAATAATTTTCCCGGCGCTGAAACTCTTCTTCAGCAGCCTGGAGTTTTGCTTCCAGTTCCCGCTTCTCCGCTTCCAGCTGCTGCAGCTTACCTTTTCTGAACATCGTAAATCGCCCCATCTCCTGTATACTCTATTTATTATATCGACAGAAAACGCTAAATTTTGTGACCTTTTTCACTCTTTTTTTAAAATATATGGGACTATGTAATTAACAAAAAAGAGGCACCCGCAATTCATTGCAGGTGCCTCTCTCTCATATCTTTACCAGCGCGCAGTCAGCATCTTTCTCCTTGTATAGAATTCCACTCCATCTGTTCCGTTAGCGTGAAGGTCTCCGTAGAAGGAGTTTTTCCAGCCGGAGAATGGGAAGAAGGCCATTGGCGCCGGAACGCCGATGTTGACGCCGAGCATGCCGACTTCGATGTTTTCTCTGAAGTAGCGGACATTGCTTCCATTTTGCGTGAATAGGCATGCGCCGTTTCCAAAATCGGATTTGTTTGTCAGCTCAATCGCTTCTTCCAGGCTTTTCACACGGACAATTGATAGAACCGGAGCAAAGATCTCTTCTTTCCAGATTTTCATGGATGGATCCACATTGTCAAAAATCGTTGGTCCGATGAAATACCCGGTTTCGTGGTAAGCTTCGTCTTTACGGCCATCGCGGACAAGGGATGCTCCTTCTTGTTCGCCAATTTCAATATAATTGCTTGTGCGCTCCTTGTTTTCCTCGCGGATGACTGGCCCAAGGAATACATCCTCATCCAAACCGTTCCCAATTGTCAGCTGGCTCGCCTGCTCATTCAATTTCGCAACTAGCTCGTCAGCAACAGAATCAACAGCTACAACAACAGAGCAGGCCATGCATCTTTCGCCCGCTGATCCGTAAGCGGCAGCAATAATCTCCTTAACTGCGCCATCAAGGTCTGCATCCGGCATTACGATGGAGTGGTTCTTTGCACCAGCAAGCGCCTGAACGCGTTTGCCGTTGGCTGTTGCAGACTTGTAGATATACTCAGCAACAGGCTGGGAGCCAACGAATGAAATAGCCGGTACGTCCCTATGGTCGATCAGGCTGTTTACTACATCATGCGCACCATGAACGATGTTGAACACACCAGCTGGAAGGCCGGCTTCAGTGAATAGCTCTGCCAGGCGATTAGCCAGGATTGGCGTTCTTTCAGATGGCTTTAATACAAATGTGTTACCGCACGCTATGGCAAGCGGGAACATCCAGCAGGGAACCATCATCGGGAAGTTGAAAGGCGTAATGCCGCCGATGACGCCAACCGGGTAGCGATACATCCCCGATTCTATATTAGTCGCAATGTCAGGAAGCTGCTTGCCCATCATAAGAGATGGTGCGCCTGCAGCGAATTCCACACATTCAATTCCGCGCTGAACCTCACCGTACGCTTCTTTATAGTTTTTGCCGTTTTCCTGAGTAATCAGCTTCGCAAGTTCGTCCCAGTTATCTACTAAAAGCTGCTGATATTTAAATAGAATTCTGGCTCTCTTTGGAACCGGCGTCTTGCTCCATGTTTTAAACGCTTCCTTTGCTGCCTGAACAGCTTTATCGACATCTTCGCGAGTGGAAATCGGTGTGCGGGCAAGCATCTCTCCAGTTGCAGGATTTGGAACCACTTCGAATTTATCCGTATTGGCATCCACCCATTCACCATTTATGTAGTTCTTTAATGCCTTTGTTGTTGTTGTCGCTGTCACAAGTAAAAACCCCTTTCAAAATTAGAAATCTATAAGTCACCCAGACTTTTAAAAAATTGAATATAAGATTACAGCCAGGAATAATACAACCGTTGGCATGGCTGCACTCAGGATGAAAATTGGCCAATAGGCGCGCTTATGGGTTTCACCGCATATGGCCCGAATGGTCGTAACCACATAGCCATTATGCGGAAGTGAATCCAGCCCGCCTGATGCCAGCGCTGAGATCCTGTGCATAGCTCCAGGGTCCAGGCCTTGTGACATATACATTGGCGCCAGAATCGGAAGGGCAATCCCCAAACCGCCTGAAGCCGAACCTGTAATTCCACAGATAAGCGTGACGGCAATGGCCAGTCCCATTAACGGTGGCCCCGGGATATTCACCAGTGCATCTACGAATGTATCAAATGCTGCAACCTGGGCTGCAACGCTTCCGAATCCTACAACCGCACACGTATTGGCTGCAGCGACTAAAGCATCTTGGGCACCCTTGGCAAGTGCCTCCCAGAATCCAACTAAATATTTCATCATCAATATACATGCCAAAACGATGCCGCTGGTCAAGGAGATCAAAGCGGCAGCCGTTGAAGAAGTGAAGTTGGCAGCAGTGTTTAAAATCGCAATCACGGCCGCCAGCGGTAAAATCGCCAGAATGACATTCGGATAGTCATTCCCCGATGAAGCAGCATTCGGCCTTTGCATTTCCAGCTCTTCTTCGAGAGCTGCGGCTGTTTCTTCATTGGATGACTGATTTGGCAGTGAGAATACCTCGCCATTTTGAACTGCTTTTTTCACCATTCGGCTGAGCAAAATGCCGCCTGTTACCATGATGATTATGGCCATTAACACTCCAATGATTCCACCCGCAGTCGGCTTTGTTCCGAAAAACTCAGTTGGAATCAAGTTTTGAATTTCAGGTGAACCCGGTGCTGTCATCGTAAACGAGATTGATCCGAACACCAAAGCGGCCGGGATAAAACGATGCGGCAGATTGGCCACTTTAAATAAGGAAACAGCAATCGGATAAACAGCAAACCCCACTACAAACAAGCTAACCCCGCCATATGTCATGATTGCAGCTGCAGCCACAACAGCAAATACCGCTTTAGATGGATCAAGCGTATCCTTGACCCAAATGGCGATACTGTCAGCCGCCTTGGTTACCTGCATGATTTTTCCGAAAACCGCTCCAAGCAAAAAGATTAAGAACCACGAGTAAAAATAATTTGTAAAGCCTGTCATATAGTGTTCTGTCAGGGCAGTCTCAAGATTAAGTCCTCCTGTAAGAGCAACCACAACTGCGCTGATGATGGCGGCAATAATTATATTTACGCCTTTCATTGTTAAATACATTAATAGAATCAGTGAAGCGATTAACCCCAGCATTCCAATCATCTGGATGTCCCCCTGTTATACTTTCTCTGTTTCAGAGGAAAACTGATATTCATAGCAAATATGGTATAGCTCTTCCAGTTCGCTCTGAGTCGGGACTCTTGGGTTGTTGCCAGGGCTGCCGCTGTCTATCGCGTCAGCTGCCATTTTTCCAACAGCATTCCTGAACGCTTCCTCGTCTATTCCCCAACCTCTTAAGTTAGGAATATTTAATTTCAAACACAAGTCCTTAACAGATTGGACAGCGATTTCAGCTGCTTCTTCTTTGGTAAGGCTTTCATTATCAGGCTGAAAAATTCGTCCGATTTCTGCTAAGCGATCCACACATGCTTCCTGGCTGAATTCCAATACCGCCGGCAAAAGCATGGCATTCGAGACTCCATGCGGCACATGAAATATAGCCCCGATTGGGCGGCTCATTCCGTGCACAAGACATACGGATGCATTTGAAAACGCCATTCCCGCCTGGAGAGATCCCAGGCTCATGGCCTCGCGGGCATCTACGTTCTCGCCGTCATTGTAAGCGGTTAAAATATTTGCCGCAATCAATTTCATAGCTGATATGGCCATCGTATCTGTCATTGGATGTGCTTTTTTGGATAGATACGCTTCAATTGCATGGCTTAGCGCGTCCACTCCTGTTGCGGATGTAACATTCTTTGGTGAAGATATCGTGAGCAAAGGATCCACAATAGCTACACTCGGCATGAAGGCAGGCTGCTTGATCATCATTTTTACATCATTGGATGAGTTCGTGATGACTGTTACATCTGTTGCCTCAGAGCCTGTCCCTGCTGTTGTCGGTATGGCAATGTGAGGTACAGGTGCATTCTGGGCCAATTTCTTTCCTCCCATATAATCGCCGATATAGCCTCCATTCGCTGCGATAACGGCGATAGCCTTCGCCGTATCAATACAGCTGCCGCCCCCTACTGAGATGACGAGATCACATTGTTTATCTTGAAAAAGCGCCAATGCTTCTGCCACATACTTATCAGTTGGTTCAGATGCTACCCCCAGATATACCTCGCTTTTAACGCAAGCTTCCTGAAGATAGGTTCTGCACTCGCTTACATATCCAAGCTGATCCATTATTTGATCACTGATTATTAATGCGTTTTTCCCTCTAAGCGCCGCTTCAGCACCTACTTTTCCGGAAGATCCCCTTCCATAAAAGATCGCTTCCGGCACCCGGAAAACTGCTGGTATCTCCATTGGACATTCCACCCCTTTTGTTCGATTACTTCTATAACTTGCAAGGAGCGTGCCAACTATGAAACCCAATAAAATCAGTGTTGTATATCTACAAAAATGTAGTCACTACACTACAGTTGTAGATTTTTTGTACCGAAACTACTACACTGCATTCACGATATTCCATGTTTTTTCAGCTTTTGGTAGAGGGTTGTCCGATGAATCCCCAGTAAATCAGCTGCCTGCGATTTATTCCCGCCCGCCCTTCTTAAGGCATCAAGAATCAATTCCGATTCTCTTTGATTCCCCAGAAGCTTGGCTTCTTCTATGGATCCGACAGCTAATGAGGGTTCTTTCCCTTCTTTAATAGAAGGTTCCGGCCTTTTCAACATCTCCGGCAAATGATGATAGTCAATGATCTTCCCATCCACCAGCGTTACCAGCTGCTCCACCGTATTTACCATCTCGCGAATATTCCCCCTCCATGGGTGCTGTACAAATGCATTCACCGCTTCAGATGTGAATATTTTTGAGGGTACCTGATACCTCTCGCAAATTTCTCTCAGATAATGGACCAGCAGGACGGGGATATCCTTTTTCCGTTCGCGCACCGGCGGGATATGCAGCTGGATAATGTTCAGCCGGTAGTATAGGTCCTCGCGGAATTCCCCGGTTTCAATCATCTTCAAAAGGTCACGGTTTGTCGCGGCGATCACTCTGACATTGATCTGGTACTTCTTCACACCGCCAACCCGTTCTGCTTCTTTTTCCTGCAGGACCCGCAGAAGCTTGGTCTGCAGGACAAGCGGCATTTCACCGATTTCATCCAGAAAAATCGTTCCGTTGTCTGCCAGCTCAAATTTCCCGGGTTTGCCTCCTTTTTTCGCACCAGTAAATGCGCCTTCTTCATAGCCAAACAGCTCGGATTCGAATAAATGCTCAGGAATGGCACCGCAGTTGACACTAATGAATGGCCCGGTCGAAAATGGGCTCAGATGGTGAATGCTCTTGGCAAACATCTCTTTTCCTGTTCCGCTTTCTCCCGTAATCAGAACCGTAGCGGCAGTCCTGGCCGCCTTCCGTGCCAGCCGCTTCACTTCGGCGATTCCTTCGCTTGTCCCAATGATTTGATCAAGCGTGACCCTGCTGTCGCTTTCCTTTTTCTTTGTGAAGAGGTCCGGCTTAGGAGTTTGATTTTCCTGCAGCTTTTCATAGATTTTATAAACTTCGGTGACCCCTTCAAAAATCAGCATTCCAATGGCGCCGGCAATCCGGCCTTCCTTCCAGAGCGGAATCCGGTGCACAACCATGTCATGCCCCTGGATGTTCTGGAGAACCCCCCGTTCGGCTATTCCGGTCTTTACAGTCTCGTGAAGATGCGTGTTATCAATCACCTCTGTCACATGCCTGCCAATCGCATCCTCCCGTTTAATGCCAGTAAAACGGCTGTACGCTTCATTGAATTCCTGCAGGATGCCGTTTTCATCAACAACTGCTATCCCCTCATAGGCACTTTCCAAAATCGCACTTAGGGCACCCTCTGAATTATGCTGCTGCCTTAGCTTATACAGATATTTGGAAAGCCCATCAAGGATATCCCTTGTTGTCAGAATGCCTAGCAGTTTTCCATCTTCATCCGTAACCGGTAACTGATCGTATGGGAGCGACATGATTTCAAGGATGGAATCATCATGCCGGACAGCAGGCAGATTTGATCTTGGAATACTGCTGATCAAAACGTCTCCCCGATTGCCTCGGGCAAAATAATCGAGCAGCTTTCTTGAAGTAATCACCCCGACTATCCTTTTAGATTCATCTACTACAGGCAGGCTTTCCAGGTAAAAATCCACCATCATCTTTGAAGCTTCTGCCAATGTTTGCCCCGGATGAATACAAAAAGGGCTGGGGGTCATCCAGTTTTTTGCGTGGAATAGTTCATCATTATGTAAAGACTTAGATTTAGGCATGTTATGCACCCCCTCAGGTCATAATTTTCTAAATTATAACACTATTTAAAGTTTGAAGGTTATCAACAGCAAGGTGGTTTGACTGTTTGAAAAAAATTAAGTTAACTTTTAATCGCAGAATAGGGACTGGGGGCTAAAAATAAAGAATAAGGGAGACCCAGATTTTCTGGCGTCTCCCTTATGATCTGTTTACTGAACTCCTACCAGCACAGCCGCGACTAATGCTAGCGCCCCAATAAACAGCCACCCTATGATAAGCTTCCATATAAATTTCACCCATCGCTCATATGGAATACCAGCAACCGCTAAGTATCCCATCAGTGCTGCAGATGTGGGAATGATGGAATTCGTGATGCCGTCCCCATATTGAAAGGCAAGGACCGCAACCTGACGTTCGATTCCCAGCAAATCAGCTAGCGGTGCCATAATTGGCATGGTTGTAGCTGCCTGCCCGCTTCCTGAAGGAATAAAGAAGTTGATTACTACTTGAACAAAGAACATGCCAACAGCATTCAATGTATTGGGGAGTGTGCTAATGGCCGAAGCAAGCCCATTAATCATCGTATCAATGATCAGTCCGTTTTCCATCACAACCAAAATGGCTCTGGCAAATCCAACAATCAATGCCCCGAATGCCACAAGCTTCATCCCATCAACAAAGGCGTCAAACATGCGATTGATTCCAATGCCTCCAACAACGCCCGAAGCAAAACCGATAATAATAAAGGATGCCGTTAGCTCAGTCAAATACCAGCCCCATTCAAAAACGCCATACATATTAAAAGCAAGTCCGCCTGCAATGATAAGGAGAACGAGAGCATGGCGAAGGTTGAATTCCTCAAATTGTCCAGCTGGCCGTTCCCTTTGCTTTTCTTTTTCCTTCATCTCAATGTCATATATCACGCTTTTTTCAGGATTATTTTTTACCTTTGCTGCATATCTCATAACATAAAAAATTGCCATTGAAAGAACAAAAATGTAAACAGCAAATCGGAAGCCGATTCCGCTGAAAAGGGGAACTTCTGCAATGGATTGGGCGACCCCCACCGTAAATGGATTCATCATCCCTCCGATGAAACCGCTGGCTGCCCCGATGCTGATCATGGCTGTACCGGTGATGGCATCATACCCCATCGCTCTTGCAATAGCGATTCCAATTGGCACAAAGATAATGCTTTCTTCCGCCATTCCCGTTGTGGCTCCTGCAATTGAAAAAATGATCATGGTAATGGGTATGAGCAGCTTTTCTCTCTTCTCAAGTTTCCTTACGGCCTTGTGAATCCCGGCTTCAATTGTCCCGGTTTCACGGATAATCCCGAAAGCGCCCCCAACCAGGAAAATATAAAAGATGATGGCAGAGCCTTTAGACATGCCTTCCGGAATGGCTTTAAACAACTCAAAAAAACTTATGGGGTTCGACTCAACGACCTGATAGCTATCCTGAACTACAATCGTTCTTCCATCCTGCTCCACTCTTTCAAACTGTCCTGCTGGTATAAGATAGGTGGCGATGGCTGCCAGAATAATGATGGCAAAGATGATGGCATATGTATGAGGAATTTTCCTCTTCTTTTCAACTACAACCTCCTGCTGAGGTGATTCTACTTTCATCCCGGTTCCTCCTTAATCTTTTTCAATAGAGTCGTATTGAATGGTTAACTCTTTTAAAATTTCTTCATTAACCGTAATACCAAGTCCAGGCTTGTCACTTAAATGAACAAACGGAATTTCATACTTCAAATCACCTATGTCTTTACTGAATAACAATGGCCCCGTCAGTTCGGTACTGATAATATTCCTTCTCGAAACAGCTGTGTGATAGCCTGCTGCTGAACCGATTGAGGACTCCACCATCGATCCAATCTGACATTCGATGCCCGCGTATTCAGCTGCTTTCGCCATATGGATAGCCGGATAAATACCGCCGCACTTCATGAGCTTTATATTAATTTTATCTGCCGCCTGGTTCCGGATGATTTCAATTAGATCTTCACCGGAATGGATACTCTCATCCGCCATCAAAGGTGTGCTTGTTTTTTGCCTGATTTCTCCGAGACCATGAATATCGCCCATCTTAATCGGCTGTTCAATCCATGAGACATTGAGGTGCTCCAGCAGTTTAATCGCCTGAAGCGATGTAGAGACATTTTTCCAGCCCTGGTTGACATCCACTCGGATCGGAACTTCCATCCCAACCTGTTCACGTACATAGGCGATTCGCTTGCAGTCTTCTAAATATTCTGTGCCCACTTTCAGTTTCAAAGACTGATAGCCTTGTGCTGTTGCCTCTTTGGCTTTTTTGGCCATTATTGAAGGTTCTTCAATGCTGAGCACCTTTGGATATGAAAGAGTTTCGTGATGCCTGCCTCCAAGCAAGTTGTAAACAGGCTCCTGTTTGTATTTTCCCAAAAGGTCATAACAGGCAATGTCAATGGCCGCTTTGGCAGAGGGATTAAAGCTGATAAGCTCATTCATCATTTGATGCAGACTTTCCATTTTAAGAGGAGAAAATCCGATGATAGCAGGCAAAAGGGTATGCTTCAGCAAAGAAAATGTGCTGTGAAAAGATTCTCCTGTTACATGTTCATCCGGGACCGCTTCCCCATAACCCAATAATCCGTTATCCGTTTCAAGCCGAACAATAATGGATGGCATATAATCGTAGGTTGCATAAGAGATAATAAACGGTTCTTTTAAAGGTAAGTGGATCCCAAAGATTTCAGCTTTTACTATTTTCATAAGACCAGCCCCTACATATTTTTTAGTTGTCGTTAAGGTGTCGCTAATTGGATATCTTTTATAATATACTGAAAATTCAGCATCAGTCAATAAATACTTGGCTTTACCTTAGCCCTTTTAGCTTGCTGCCCGCTTGATATAATGAGCGCGGACGGCCTTGCTCATAGGGCTGTTCCTCCCCTGCCACCTGCAGTAATTGCTGATCCAAAAGCTTTTTTATCATTCTTTCAGCCGATCTTCTGCTGATGGTGAAATAATCGGCAAGCTCATGTGATGAAAATGGCCTAAAGTCATGTACCTGCAGAAAATACAGGAACCTGGAGAGGTTTTTGCTGCTCATTTTTAACTCGCCGCTTAATTTTTTCACCAAGGGATCTTCATTTTTTAAAGCATATCGTTCTTCGTTCTGAAATAGAGGGCCAGTCAGCTTTTTCTCCTCATCCAATAAGTATACCGCTCTTTCAACGGGCTTTTTTTCTGCAAATTCCAATGCAGTGATAGCGTGAGATTCCGCCTCTTTCACAGTGTATCCATACCCAATCCCAAATGAAATCTTCCCATAAATAGTTGTCATTTCATTAAATAAACCGGCAAGCTTTTGATTCAGTATCAGTGTTTGCAGCACTCCCCTATTGGAAAGAACAAGCTGAAGCCCTGAATCACTTGAAGTTACTTTTGCTTGCATGGACTTAGCAAATAGGGTAATCTGCTCATTTCCAATGTTTTTAAAACAAACTGCAGCAACCTGCGAATTTTTGGACTGGTTCAGCTCTGCGAGTGTTATGGCCTTTTCAAGCCCCCCCTTTATCGTTGGAACCGATTGGATCATAAACATGGAAGGAATTCCTCTTTCCTGAAGCTGATCATAAACCGCATGGATGCTCGTTAAAGCCAAAGCAGTTTTCTTATCCTCATATAAAGCAGAGTGATATGTGACGAATTCTTCTATTGATAATTCCCTTTCTTCCAGAGAATCGTAGATCCATGGATACTCTTTTACAAAGCTTGCACTCTCTGCAATTCCCGCTTCACTTAAAACCCCTTCCAGGAATTCTCGCCTCGGCAAATCGATGGATACCTCACTCAGCGTAAGAGAACGATGGTAATAGATAGACAGCAATGATAACGCTACCATATTTTCGTTAAAAGAGAGATAGCTGGAACCTATTGGGAAATGAATTAAAATTTTCTTGGCATAGTGATAAGGAATGATTCCTGAAAACATCAAAAAATTACACTCCTTAACCGCACACTCTATCAGAGCATCTAACTCCCCAGGGGAAGTGTATGTATAAGAAACTATTCTAAAAGACGGGTAAAGCCTATAGTATTTGCTGATTTCATCAATAAATTGCTGGGAACCCACAATACCGATCGATAACAAAAAATCACCTGCTTTCATATCGTTATTTTGATATTATCACATAATTAATTTCCTCCTAAACTACTCAACCAGGTAAAGATACATTTCAATCAAACGTTAGACTAAACTTTTCCAAAGAAAAAAACTAGCTCACAAAAAGAGCTAGTCCTTCAATTCTTTATTTTCGATAATCAATTTTTTCTACTGATTCTCCCAAATGAATGGCAGTCTCACGCGGCTTCGTTTCCGCAATCACCCTGCCTTTGCGAATAGAACACTTCACAGCCGACTGTTTCCTGATCGCTTCATACTCATTTTCCGCATCAAGAATGATCAGATTGGCCGGTTTCCCCTCTTCAATTCCATAATTCTCTTCAATATTTAATGTCTTAGCACTGTTATTTGTAATCAAGTCAAATGAGTTAACAATTTGTTCGTAGCCCATCAGCTGTGACACATGAATGCCCATGTGGAGCACCTGAAGCATATTGCCAGTGCCAAGCGGATACCACGGATCGAAGATGTCATCATGGCCGAAGCTTACGTTAAGCCCTGCTTCGAGCAATTCTTTTACTCTTGTAATCCCCCTTCGCTTCGGATACGTATCAAAGCGTCCCTGCAGGTGAATGTTTACGAGAGGGTTGGCCACGAAGTTAATGTTTGATAGTTTTAACAGTCTGAAAAGCTTGTAGGTATAGGCATCATTATACGAGCCCATTGCCGTTGTATGGCTTGCAGTTACCCTGCTGCCCAATTCGCGTTCATAGGCTTCCGCTGCCACTACCTCCACAAAGCGCGACTGTTCATCATCGATTTCATCGCAATGGATATCGACAAGGCGATCATACTTTTCTGCAAGGTCAAAGGCAGTTTTCATAGAAGCAACGCCGTACTCTCTTGTGAATTCGAAATGAGGAATGCCTCCTACCACATCAGCACCCATTTTCAGCGCTTCCTCCATTAGTTCTGCACCGCTTGGATAAGAATTGATCCCCTCCTGCGGGAAAGCTACAAGCTGGAGGTCCACATAGTCAGCCATTTCTTCTTTTACTTCCAAAAGTGCTTTTAAAGCAGTCAGACTGGGATCTGTTACATCCACATGGGTTCGGACATGCTGTATCCCCTGTGCTATTTGCCATTTCAGTGCCGTTTTCGCCCTTGTTTTTACATCTTCATGTGTCAGGGTTTCTTTTCGTTGTGCCCATCTTTGGATACCCTCGAATAATGTTCCGCTCTGGTTCCATTCCGGCTCTCCTGCTGTTAGAGTTGTATCCAGGTGAATATGCGGCTCGATAAAGGGTGCAGAAACCAGGGATCCTGCAGCGTCCAGGATTTCCGCGCCGGCTTCAGCTTCCCCTTGGGATAGGCTATGAATTTTTCCATCTTGTATCTCTATATTCCATAAGCCTTCCTGGCCCCTTAGTTTCGCATTTTTAATAATCACTTCTGAATTCCCCTTCCCTTACTGTATTTTTACCTTGTAAAAGAGCAGCCATTTTTGACACAAGGACAAATGTTATTGCAGAACCTAATAGCGAGTTGACTGGCGGGATTCCCGGCATAAAATTTGCAATGGCTACGCCGGCTGCCCAGGCTAGAATGGCGACCCAGTTAACAGCCTTAAACTTCATATCTGCAAAATTCTTGTACTCTCCGCGATTTACGATGAAATAATCAGCTAAGATGATAGCCCCGATGGATGGCAGCGTCGATCCCAGGATCGTCAGGAACCCGACAAAATTGTTGTACAGCCACATGGCCGCAATCGTTCCGACAATCCCGTTGAAGATGACAACCTTTCCTTTACGGATTTTTAAAATGCTCGCAAACCCTAAGCCTGAATCATATAAAGCGTTGTCGTTCGTTGTCCAGATATTTAAACCAAGTACTAGAATCGCAGGGAAAATCAGTTTTTGGATAAACATGACTTCCGAGATATCCGATTGCCCTGTTGCGATTGCACCGATTGCACCGAAGAGGAACATGATTGAGTTTCCGATGAAGAAGGCGATGACTGTTGATACTACGGCTGAACGCTTTGTATTCGAGAATCGCGCGAAGTCCGGAGTCAGCGTGCCTGCACTGATAAAGGAACCGACGCAAATCGTTAACGCCGCTGCCAGACTAATTGCCTCTGTTGGCTGATATTGCATAAGTCCTTCCAGACCGCCTGCAGTTTCTGTCGCTTTAAAGACTGAGAAGCTTCCAAGAATGGTGATTAGGGGTACAGCTACGAAGCTCAGGATTGCCAGTGCCTTCATGCCGAAGAATGCTGTGCCTGTCATTAAAAGACCTGCCACCGCAATCAGGAGATACGCATCAATTCCTGTTACTTTTTGAACCGGCAGCGCAAACATCGCTACACCTACTCCGAACCAGCCAACCTGAGTGGCAGCCAGTAAAAAGGATGATAGGTAAGATCCTTTTTCACCGAAAGCATATCGGGTAAGCAGGTGTGTCGATAAGCCTGTTTTCGCGGCTATATAGGCAAGTGCTCCCGTATATGCACCTAAAATTAAGTTTCCTGCCAGAACGATCCCTATAAATTGAATGAACGTTAATCCTGTTCCAAGTGTCCCTCCCGACCACATGCTGGCCGAGAAGAAGGTCAGACCAAGCATCACCACAAGCATTTTCCAAAAACCATTGCGATGACTTTTAGGTACCGCTTCTAACGAAAAATCCAAATCTATTTTTTTCATACCAATTCCTCCAATCGTATTTTGAAACTGGTACCGAAGGATACTTCGATAGTAAGTGGCTGGAAAAAGAAAAAGGCTTCTTGCCGTTTTCCGACAAGAAGCCTTTTTCCTGCATGAAGAACCCCCTGGGCAGGATGCACCTCACCCATTAGTCATCATACTTCCGCTGTCCTTGTCAGCCTCACGGGACTGATTTAAAGGTACCAGTATTTAATTGTCTATTATTATTTCAGAAAAGATTAGCAGTGTCAAGCTGACATTGCTGGGCGGATGATGATGTAGCGAGGATGGGGGAATCCTATTGTCACTATGACATTGCAGGAAAGTTGATATACCGGCAAGTAACCGATATATTGAAAAATTGACCGATAAAAAAGAAATTTGACCGATATATTGAGAAACTAACCGATATAATTAGATTTTGACCGATAAACATGGCAAAGTGGCCGATATCCTGCTATACCTTGATTAAAACAGCAGATTCTTTATATCTGGCAATGTTCATTTAAAGAAATAGCCCTTTCTAATTAGGAATAAGACTATTTCTGGTCTTCTTTAACATTTTCTCTCACGTGTTGATCCAGTTTTTCAGCATCTTCCTCCGTTGCATTGCCATTGAAAGCGAAGGCAATTGTAGAAGAAGAGCGGGATTCTATGAATTGAATCATAGAATGTACCAATTAGTCTTTTTCTTACAAAATTCCCTTGAATCTTTTCTGTGAAACAACAAAAAAAAGAACCAGCAAAGGATTTTCCCTCGCTGATTCTATTTATTTCTTGCTGTAAAACCGATCCCGGACCCTTTTCAGGCGGGCATGATAATTTAAGATATCAAGTCTTGCCTTCTCTGCTTCAGGTGCAATCGGCCTCAGCTTTTCTATTTCCCAATACTCTATAATGACATCCAGAACCTGATCAAAATACTCTAGCGGGCCATAATTGGCCTCTTTTGCGATGATAGCCATCCGATCTTCAAAGTCCGGCATAACAGCACCTGGCATTTTAAAGTTCATGATGACGTTCCCCAGGTAGTAGCAATAATTAGGTTCTAATTGCAAGTGATATTTAATAACGTCCCTGTAAAAAGTATAATGCAGGGTCTCATCTTTAGCCAATCGCCTTAGCAAGCTGGATAAATCCTTATCATGAGGTCCCGCTACTTTCGCCACATTATAGTAAAACACCATAGTGGCCAGCTCCTGCATGGAGGTATAGACCATCGTTTCAAAAGGAGTATGGAAATCAGGATTCCAGCCATTTTCCACTGTTTGCTTATGAAGCTGATGAAGCCTTCCCGGATGGACATTACGCGTGATTAATAGATAGGTTTCAAGCAGATTGGAGTGCTGATCCTCTTCCGCTGTCCAGGTATGCACAAATTCCTTAATGACACTCAATGAACCTCTAAATGTCTGGTCCAAATAAGAGGTGAACCATGGGAGATTCACTTCGGTTAATAGAGCTGTCTCTACTGCTGTAATGACGGACCCCGGAAGAGTCACCTGGCTCTCATCCCACGGTACACGGCGGAAATCCTGCGCTTTATCCCATGGGAGAAATTCGTGATAGCCCCAATCTATTTTTTCAGCCCGCTTTTTGTGTTCCTCATATAATTCCCTAACCTTTGGCTCCAGCCGAAAATCGAGATGATTTGTTAACAAGTTTAAACCTCCATCACAATTGATTTTACTAAAATCCATTTGTAACTAACTATTATGACCTGTTACCAAATTAACTATATCACATTATCCCTTTAACTAACTAATTTAAAAGTCGAATTTTCAGGGAATAAGGACTTTAAACACTAACCCCTCTCGAGCAATCGAATGCATTCACTTCGATATAGGAGATTATCTCCAAGACATTGAACTTTCCAGAATGGATTAACACGTACATTAAAAAGCATTTTTTTGGATTAAGAGATTTTATTATGCATCCTGCAGGTGCTTTTTTCTGCAAAACGAAAAAACCGCTGATAGAATTCAGCGGTCAAAATTCTATGTTTATTTTTAAGGTTCTTCTGCCTGCGTAATTTCCCAAAACATGAAAAAGATCACCATGCATTCAGCCAAGGCAGCTAAGTGCATGGTGATCTTAAATATTTACTAGAAGAATCTTTTTTAACTCTAAATTATGTACGGAAAAGATAAAGAAAAGCAGAGTATTCCACCCTCCTTCACTTTTATCCAATCCATCCGCTTCACCTATATTTCCCAAACCCAAGTGTAGATTGTCTTGTAACAAGACGAATATCAAGCGAAGGTTCATTCAGGAACGATTGATCGTCCTCTATCCCCTCAATTTTTCGAATAAGTTTGTTAGTGGCCACAACCCCAATGTCATAGATAGGCTGTTCAACTGTACTGATTTCTGGCTCTACCATTTCAGTTAGTTTGATTCCGTCAAAGCCAATTATCGCGACTTCCTTTGGAACTTGGTAGCCCATGAGCTTAAGAGCTTTGAGACATCCGATTGCCATTAAATCATTGCCTAGGAATATTCCATCGACATCCTTATGCTGGTTCATAAGGATTTGAGTTAACAGCTTGCCGCTTTCTAACGTAAAATCTCCTTCATACACGATGGCTGCATCCTCTGGAGATGCTATTCCAGCCCTTATGGCTCTATCAGTGACAGTCTCTACATATCCTCGTTTCCGCTCAGACGATAGCAGGAACGACTTGGGTCCGCTGATATGGGCAATCTTCTTGCAGCCTACTTCAATCAAATGCTCAACAGCTAGCTTGGCACCTTTATAGTTATCCAATCCGATCGAGTCAAAGGTGTTATTTTCAGCTGCACGGTCAATTCTTACAAAAGGTATTTTTAATTTTTCAATCGCCTTTAAAACCTTTTCGCTCAAGTCAAACGACGCCAGGATAAAACCATCGACATATCGTTTTTGAAGCTGTTTCCAAAAATGATTATCGTCCATATCCTCGGCTTGGGTATTTACTAAAATAATGCTATACCCCTTGGATTTAGCCACTTCTTCAATGGCCACGACAAGTTCCGGAAAAAATGGGTTTGTAATATCAGGAATAATGAGAGCAATTGTTCGAGTTTTCTTTTTCGCTAATCCTCTCGCGATTTCATTTGGGTAATAGTTTAGGCGCTCCATCACTTCACGAATCTTTTTCTCCGATTTTTGACTGATATATCCATTATTATTTAAATACCTGGACACGGTCGCTACGGATACGCCTGCCTCCCTTGCAACATCGCGAATCGTTGTTTGTTTCTCTCTCACGAAAATTCTCCTTTAAAAGGATTTTTCTGCTTTTAAACTATCCGTTCGTTTCTTTTACATGGAAATGAAGGAATTTTGTTTCCCCTTTTTCTAGCAGTCCTAGGCCCATCATTCCATAGGCATTTTCCAAGCCATCGAAATCCAGGACTAACTCGCCATTGATTTCGACATGTACTGCCGTTCCCTTGCTGGCAACTTTAAAGTCATATATCGCTTCGGGATTCCATTTATATGGAACTGTTCTTATACGCTTAAATCCAAAGTTATTTTCTATTAGTGAGACCTGATTATCACCATCAAACCCCGCCCAATAATAACGTTCTGTTCCGATTGCTCTAAAAATAACCCCGTGGCTATTGCCAGAAGCGGGCTGTAAGCTTATTTCTAATTCAAGGTTACGGCCATAATAGTTCCCTGTAAAGGAAGAAGCATCTTCCTCGCCTGCAGCACCTTTCATGAAACCATCTTCTAGTGTCCATTCACCGCGGTGATGAGCAAAAGGAGTTACACATTTGAACTCCACGGCTTGTTTGGCAAAATCAATGGAATAATCTGCATTTCCAAAGATTCTAAACTCACCGATGTAAAATTTTCCAAATGAACGATTATCGGCAGGGGAAGGACTCTCGACAATAAAGCCAACCTCATCAATCAATGCACCATCTGTTTCTGGAATCACAAATTCAATATCGAGCCACTCCTGATGGTTTAATGTGATACGGTCCAGTTTCAAGTCTTCCTTTGTAAAAGTATTACGGACGTATGGTGTTAAATAAACATCCGCCCCGCCTTGCCATTTATCCATAAAAACTTTAGCAGAAACCGTTTGCCCACTGTATGCAGTAGGTGCAAAAGTCGGCTTATATTTCTCATCGTTGAACTCTTCACGACGATAAAATGGCTTGTAAAATACTTTACTGGAATCGCCTTCTATAAATCTGTCAAAAAGAACGGACAAGGAACCTCTGGCTTCCTCAATCCCCACATCACTACATGGGCGCAGGAACGTCTTAAATCCATTATTCGTCCTAAATCCATGCGTTGATCCCCGCAATGTAAAATCCAAATAAACTTCACCGTGCCGAACGCTTTCCGCTAATCGCTGAGGAACTTCCAGCCCATTCACTTGATGGCCAAGAACGGCAAGCTCCTTACAGAAGGTTGGGATATCCAGCACATTCAAGTAACCAGACACGCTAGATGTCGCGATCATATCATTAATTGGCTTACGATAATGACCAGGAATTCCATCAAGTCCAGCGAAAACACCTAAGATGGTTCCAACATTTCCCGCATTACAGTCCGTATCCCAGCTGCACATGGTAGCGATTTCGACTGTTCGGGCCAAATCACCTTTTCCATACAGTAGAGCCAAGGCACATACTCCGGCATTCGGGATGATATGACACACACCTGTGTACTTATCATAACCCCATTCTTCTTCTAAATACTGACGGCACTTCCTGAAATCCTCTTCCTCAGGGTGCTTCTGATAAAAATCGATCACAGCTTCAACGACAGCATAATACGTGGAATCTTTAGGGATTACAGACAAACCTGCTTCGATCATATCAGCAATACTTTTAGCTGAAAAGGCTTTCGAAATACACGCTGCCATAAAACGGGCCCCGTATAACCCATTCTTATCATGAGATACACTCGCCGCTATTTCGGCATAATCGGCTGCCTTATGAATATTATTTGGGAACAGCAATCCCCATGTATCAATAAAAATCTGCCCGCCAATCTGCTCAGCCATAATGATGCCATTGACTTCAGCCGAACCGGACTGTGGTGCAGGGATGCCTTTTTTCAGATTCAAATACGCTGTATGCTCTGTGCTGACCTGGTCTCCCCCCCACCAAAACATTCCGATTCCTTCACGCGAATAGTTTAACCACGCTCTTGCAACATCCTGCGGTGTCAGTTCCCTTCCTCGCGCGTCATCCATTAATGCTCGGATAAAATAAACCGGACCGTTTGCGTCATCGTCAGCAGAGAAGGTTTTATAATCCTTTACATACCCTCTGATATCACCATGAATTTCATTTATTTTTTCATATGACCATTCATTTGGCTCCAGTGGTGCACCGAGACGGATTCCCACATTCATTCCTAAGAAACCGGCATATACCTTTTCTAAATAGTTTTCAGGTAACAATATACTCAACTCCTGATCCCCAAAATTTCTTTTTAAAGAATGTTTTTTCTCTTGTCATTAAGCTGCAGATCCTGCTCAATTATCAATCTGGCAGTCGCTGAAAATTGGTCAGCTGCCTCAATTAAATTCATTTGGTTCGTTGCTTGCAAAAGATCAACGTCTTCAGAACGGATAACACTGTCTCCATACATTGCACCTAAAATAACACCGGCCATTACCCCGATGGAATCTGTATCACGGCCAGAGTTGATGCCATCTAAAATAGAGCTGTAATAATCTCCATCGTTTAACACCATAAACGCTAGCGCCATCGGCAGCTCTTCAATGGAGAAAAGCCTGCTTGGCGTATAATGATTTGAAGGAATGCCCACCTTCTCAATTTTACGGTGAACATCGTCTTTCATTGGCGAATATTTTTCAATCACACGTTGGAAAGTGACTATGACTGTATCCATTTCAGCCTTTTCCGAACGTAATTTCTTTGCAGCTTCGGTTAAATCACGAATGGCATTCTTTGTTCCATCCTTGGCAAAATACAGGGCTGTCTCGACAATATCATCAACTGTCACATTTTCTTCAAACGCTTTTGCCACACATGCTGCCAGTACACCTGCCGCTTCCAAACCGTAGCTGCTTTGATGTCCCATTGCAAACAAAATTGCTTCATCATAAGCAGCCTTCGGATTTCCTGCATTGACAATTCCAACAGGTGCAATATACATCGCAGCCCCACAGTTGATCATATTGCCAATTCCGCCTTCACGCGGTTCACAATTTGCTAATACATGACGCATGAAAATATATTTTTCCGGGTAGAAAAGGCGGTCGATAATAAGTGCCTCTCTGCCAAACTCAGGGATATACGTTTTTCTGAATGCAATTTCCTTCACATATTCGTTTCCCATGTCATACGCATCTAAATGCCTTTTTTCTTTGTTATAGACGTTGATGAGAGCAATAGTCATAAGAGTATCGTCAGTAACTGTACCGTCGCCTCTTTTCCTGCCTAAATTCACATCGGCTGGGTAATCTTCCTTATACCATTTAGTACGGAGGCTCTCGACCCTCTTATACATTTTTTTAATCTCTTCATAACTTAATTTTTCAACAGGTGCCCCCATTGCATCCCCTAGTGCCGTGGATAATACAACACCCCTAACTCGTTCTTTAAAAGTAACCATATGAAGAACTCCCTTTTTCTGCAAAATTCGCTTTTGACTATTTTTTCATTCTATTCCACTTAGAGCGTTGCGATCAGTCCTTGACTCCACCCTCTAAAGCACCCTTTGCATAATACTTTAGAATTAACGGATACAGCAGCAGTAAAGGTACAATTGAGATGATAATTGTTCCTGCCTGCAGGGAAGCAAAATCAAGGGCTGCTATTTGTTCATAGGATAGAAAGTTTTGTGCTCCTAACATGGATGTATTATCACGTTCTACTACAAACTGCCTAAGAACAAGCTGAAGCGGCCATTTGTCAGTGTCCGTTAAGTAGATCGTCGCACGGAAGTATTCGTTCCAGTGGTAAACTCCATAAAACAGACCCATCGTTGCCAAAGCAGGCTTGGATAACGGCAGCATAATTTTTGTAAAGATACGGAAGTGTCCTGCCCCATCCATACGCGCTGCTTCCAAAATACTTTCAGGAACATCCTCAAAAAATCGCATCATGATGAACAAGTAAAAGATATTGATGGTTTTATAAAGAATAAGGGACGCATACGTATCAAGCAATCCCAGATCTTTCACTAGTAAATATTCCGGAATTAATCCAGGTTCGAACACCATGATGACAATTAAGAAAATCATTACAAGCTTCCGGCCCGGAAATTTCGTTCTTGCCAGCACATAGGCTGTCATTGCTGTAAGCAATAGATTCAATGCAGTACCCACAATGGTTATAAATAAAGTATTAAAAATACTTTTTATAATTAGCGGGTTTGATAATAGAATTTTATAGTTAATAAGTGAAAATCCCTCTGGTATTATTCCCAAACCACTTAGCTCATGAACCTTGAGAGGATCTGATAACGACATGGCCAGCAAGTGAAGAAGCGGAATTAACACTGTCAATGAAATCAAAAACAAAATGCTGTAAATAATAATGGTTGAAACACTCAATTTTTTTAATTTATTCATGATCGTCCCACCTCCTACCAAACACCTTTACCGGTAAAGCGTTTTGAAATAAAGTGCGTACTCAAGATTAAGATAACTCCTATCACACCTTTAAAAAGGCTCGCTGCCGTTGCATATGCATATTGACCGTTTATAAGACCGATTCGATACACATACGTGTCTAAAATATCGATTACGCTGATGACAGAAGTGTTCATCATATTAAAGACTTGGTCAAAACCGGCATTCATGAAGAATCCCAGATTTAGAATAAAGACTGTCATGATTGTTGAAGTTAAAGACGGCAGCGTGATGTACCTCATTTGCTGTATCTTAGATGCTCCGTCAATTTTGGCTGCTTCATAGAGAGATGGGCTTATTTTTAGAATGGCTGCCAAGTAAATAATAGAATCCCATCCGGCACTGCGCCATATTTCCTGAAACACTAATACCCAGCGGATATGGTCTTTACTTGTCATGAAATCAAGTGAAGGCATATTGAAGAAGTTACGAATTACGTTGACTCCACCATCATCGGGATTCAGAAATGTAATCCATATCCCCGCAATAACGACCCATGATAAAAAGTGAGGCAGATAAACAATCGACTGTACATATTTTCTGAATTTACCAATTCTTACTTCGTTGATCAATAATGATAAAAGAATCGGAATTGGAAAGAAGAATACAATCTTCATCACACTAATAATGATGGTATTTTTTAATACATCCATAAAGGCTGGAGAGCTAAATAGAACCTTAAAATGCTTCCATCCGACCCAAACATTATCACCGATAATCCGGTAATCCTGAAATGCCAGCTTCATTCCGAATAAAGGAATGACGTGGAAGATCGAAAAATAAAGGAGGGCTGGAAAAAGCATAAGATACAGGACCCAGCTTGATTTAATTTGCTTCAGTATGCCCTTTTTCATCTTTATACTCCTTTTCCTTTACAAATTGAGTCACATCATTTCGCTTAGGCATTCCTGTTTGAGCACCCTTTTTAGTGACCGATATACCAGCGGCTATGTTCCCAAAACGTATACTATCTTCAAGGTCATTCCCTTCTGCAACGGCAACAGCGAAAGCTCCTGAAAAGGTATCTCCAGCTCCCGTTGTATCAACCGGAGTCACCTGAATAGAAGGAACTAATTTGATTTCTTTTCCATCAAAGAAACGAACTCCCTCTGACCCGCACGTAATGATTAATTTATTAGGATACTTTTTAAGAAGCTCTTCCATTGATAGATTGGTGTTAAACACCAAATTGTATTCGTGTTCATTCGGTGTAACATAGGTTATCTTTTTAAGCAGCTCTTCCCCGAGTGTTTGTGCTGGGGCCGGGTTTAAAATAATCGTTTTTCCATGATCATTAAGGAGCGGAACCAGATACTCAATCATTTCGATCGGTGTCTCGAGCTGAAATACAATTACATCGTAGTTTAGCAGCTCCGATGCAACGTTTTTGACATAGTCAACGTTAGTACTGTTATTTGCACCCGGCACCACAATGATTCGATTTTCACTTTGACAAAGCTCAATAAACGCTGCCCCAGTAGGCAGTCCTTTTACAGATTGGAGATTTCCAAGATTGATATTCTCGTTTTCCAGCTTTTTGATAATAATATGACTATTCTCATCCTCACCCACTGATCCGAATAAGGACACGTTACCGCCGAGGCGGGCAGCTGCCACAGCTTGATTGGCTCCTTTACCGCCAATGGATAAAAAGAAATTCTCACCCAAGACTGTTTCTCCTACTTTAGGCAGTATCTCGCTTTCAATAAAATAATCCATATTGATACTTCCAACAACGGCTATTCTGTGCATGTTCATCATCCTAATCAATCAGTATATTCATTAATGGTGCATGCTGTTGTGCCCCATATACATCCCGGTCTCCAACAGTTCCAGAGGAGATATCCCTTAAAATTGTAATCTTAATTCCAAGTGCCTGATCAAAGAAAACGAGATGGTCAATCTGGTCCGCTGTGAGGTTATACAACTCACAAATGGTTTGTTCATTGATTTTTCCTGATTTCTTAACGCGCTCATAAACTTCCTTGGAATCAAATAAAATATCGAATGTCAGCTCAAAAGGTCCTGCGTTTTTGCTTCGCAATACTTTAGCTAAATCAAATAAAGTATCCATTTTTTCATCCCCTTACAAATACTCAATAACAAATGGATTTTCATTGATTTCCATTAGGTGATAGAGAGAAAACTCGTAAACAGGCCCAAACTCTACATCACTTGGTGCGAATGGAAAAGCTAAATTTCCCGCTGTTGATTTCCGGCTTTCATATCCGTAATGGAGGAATGTCGACCTTACACTCGAGCAAATACTGTTTGCAATTTCTTGTGTTTTAGCAACCACTTCAAACATGACACCAATCTCATATCCCTGGAAGGGTGCGGTTTCTTTTGAACCGAGCACTCCATTTTTTCCATAATTATAAAAGTTGATCGAATAATCTTCTTCTGGAATGTCCTCGTAATAATCCTTTACTTGCTCTTTCACAAGCTCCTCAATTTCTTCGATATTCTCTACTAAAATTGGGTCACGAACACCTGCAATCACAAAGGTTCTATATGCTGTCTTTCTGGCACCTTCCAGTTTAATGAAATAATGGTCATTTTTTATCAGCTTACTATTCTTAACCTCAACAGCACCCTCACTCACCTGTGTAAACTCACATTGACTAAGATCAATGATGATGCCTGGTCCATGCAAAATATATGGATGTTCCTTTTCGTAAAAAGTATGAGCACTCACACTAATCGGCGAACATTTGCGAATGGGATTCAAAGATTGAACGATGAAGGAATCCTCCTTTAATGTCCCAACGATACAATCCTTCGTAGTACCTGGTTCAGCACATAATGCCCCGCATTCTAAAATCTTCCCAAGATGATAAGAAAGACCAGGATCTTTGCCGCAGTAAATTCCAACTGCCGCAAATGGCGATGGATCATATGCTCTTCCGCAGACAACAATATCTGCCCCATTCTTGAGCGCTTCCAAAATGGGTTCATGTCCCATCTGAGCAACAATGTTATTTGTTTCTTGAATGACTTCATCTGTAAGAGCCGGAATGTTTGGCGTTAGAGGAGTAATTCTGCCCTCATAATTTGCTTTTATAATTTCTTCCTGTGTAAAATCGGCCCAAATCACGGCAATCTTAGCTGTTAAGCAGCGTTCTGCCATGATTTCTTTAATAATATCCAGCGTCCACTCCACATGCGGCTTCGCACCTGCTCCGCCAGCAGATCCGATCACAATGGGAACGCCGCGGGGAACACCATTTTTAATGATGATATCCAAATCCTTTTTGGTTGACCGACGGCTCACAATCGCGACACCCGCACCGAGCTTATGTGGACCTGCATCAGTCGATCCTGCATCCACAACGATTCCATGAACCTTTTGATTGTTCTCAAACGCCCTGTTAAAAGACTCTTCCGGAAACCCATAACCCAGTATCCCGCACGGAGAAACAATACGTACATCATTGCTAGTCATGTTTTAACCTCTTTTAACTAGATTTTTTATACACATTCTTATTGATAAACCATTTGATGATGTGTAACCGGTTACACATTTTCTTAAAAAAATATAATGATAAAAACCAGCCAGTCCTCGATACATGTAACCGGTTACACATTGTATATTCTTATGTTACCTTTTAACGCCAGTCCATGTCAATCAATTATTAACCCCTAATGTGTATAGGTTTATGCCGCATCGATCTCAATGGCTTGTGTTAAAGATTGGATGGCACGATTTTTTCTTTTATTAGGATCAATCGTGCACCTATCTTTAAAATTCCCCCTAGACGTTAGGCATTTTCATAACTGGCCAATTTGGCAGCAACATCTTTAAGTGATGTCCCTTGTAAGCTGGGAATACAAATTCCTTTAATTTCATCTAGTGCTTCTTTCCAAGTTTCCGGGACTGCACTTGCTCCCTGCAAAGCTCCAGATAGAGCACCTACCATAGCAGGCATACTATCAGACTGCTTAGGGAGCAATGATGCCAGTTGAATCCCTTTTTGCAGGTCTCCTTGCGTACTTAGGAAAATGGCATATGCAACTGCAAGTGTTTCAGGAGCAACATTTGCATAGTTATAGACCGCATTAACAACTCGTTTTTGCCATAAAGGTATTGCCGCAAGTCCGTCTCCTTGAGTTTCTTCGAGTACATTTAAGGCAATATCAATTTTTCTTCGAATCCAGGTATTCTCGGGAACGTATTTTAATCCTTCTTCCACTATTTCTTGAGGGGATGACCCTGATAGAGCAGCAGCAATACTGGCAGCCATTGCCTGGGCTGCATAAACACCATCCTCAGCATTTGTGATAGAAGCCATTTTTTGTGCAGTACTTGCAGCTTTTTCAGGTTGATTTTTATAGATTAGACCGATTGGAACCGCACGTGAAACAGAGCCATCATCATAGTGATGCGGATTGTCATTCCCAGATGCCGGGGGAAGGATTCCTTTTTTGATGTTTTCAATAGAAGCTCTCTCACTTACTCCGCTCCAGATTTCCTGCTCAGCTTCAACAATATATTTAATCCAGCCATGAAGTAATTTTTCTTCTGTAATTTCACTCTCGCAATCGAAAATCATTTGGGCTGCAGCGACTGCAAATTCAGTATCATCCGTTCCGCAAAAATCTAATATTTCCTCACTCAAAGCATGTGTAAAGGGTAATGAAATTTTATTGATCCGGTGCCGATCCGTAATTTGGCTAAAGCTCCATAAACGATTTCTCCGCTTAGGAGGAAGTACGAGCGATCTATGATACATCGCAGCAAAGCCCACCGAATCACCCATTGCCATACCGAGAAGGGAACCGTAAATTTTATCATAAGACATTACTCTTTTCCTCCTATTATTACGTTTGTTAAATCTCTTGCAATATCACGAACATCTATATCTTTCATTGCCAAAACACAACGGCCGCGAATAATATTAATTCTGTCCTGCCAATTCTTTGGAACAGCATCAGCGCCATGTAATGCCCCTGCCATTGCGCCATTCATGGCTGCAATCGTATCAGAATCTCTTCCAATATTGACTCCGCCAAGCACAGCAGGAATATACTCACCCTTCGCTGCCGCAAAAACACCATAGGCAAGCGGAATAGCTTCCGGCCCCATATCAGCCCAAGGATAGTAGAAAATTGAGATCTTATTGTAGAGCTCTTCAATAGCATCTTGTATATCGGTATACTTTGTGCCAATTTCTACAGCTTCGTTGATTTTCCGATATGTCCAGGAATCCTTAGGTATATTGTTCATCCCTGTTTCAATTACTTTTTGCCAATCATCCCCCGTCATGGCATAAGCAATACTAGCAGATACAGCTTGACCGCAATACACTCCGTCCCGGTCGTGGCTGACTCTTGCCTCAATCTCAGCTAATCTTGCCGCTTCTTCCGGGTGGCCTGCACAATAAATGCCAATTGGAGAAATTCTCATGGCAACTCCGTCACTCCACATTTGGTGATTATCGACTCCAGTGGCAGGGGCATCCATTCCTTTTCGGAGATTAAAGATCGCCTCTACTTCACTAAAACCGCCGCCTTTAAAGCCTCCTTCTTGTGAAACAAGATATTTGGTCCATTCTCTTGTCATATCCTCATATGTTAATTTGTTCCCATATTTTAAGATGATTTTTGCTGTTAGCATTGTGTATTCGGTATCATCTGTACCAACTGGATCATCATTGACAAAGTCACTGATCCAGCCATATTTTTCCCGTATCTCTTCCAAAGCCAAGCCCTCAGTTGGAGCTCCTAATGCGTCACCCACTGATAATCCTATTAAACTGCCATAAACTCGTTTATACCAAAGTTCGTAATCCAAATGAGATCCCCCTATACTAAAGTTTCATAAAAAACAGTGGAGAACGGAGTCTCCACTATTTTTTTAGTATTATCTTAAATTTTTATTTGCAAGTTTTGTAATCTGCTCTCCGCCTGCTTCGTTCCATTCTTTTACGAATTTATCGAAATCAGAGATTGGACGCTTGCCCGTAATGATGTCTGTCGTAAATTCCAAATATAGGTTTTGCATAGCATCCCAGTTAGCAACATATTCTTCTGGGATAATGAAGCTATTGTCTTCTTCATAGAATTCAACCGCTGATTGGAGCGACTTTTCTGCTGATTCACTTAATAATGGTGTTGTTTCATCTACTGGAGTAACAGGTGTATAATCAGCTGGCTCCCAGAATCGAGAAAACCATTCACTGTAATATTTATCAGTAAGCTGGAGCTTTCCATCCACTGCGTTATAATGTTCACCTTCGAATCCGAAACGATCGATCATTTGTCCTTCAGGGCTTGCCATATAATCTAATATCTTGAATACAAGTTCCTTGTTCTCGGAATTAGCAGAGATTGCAATACCCCTTGATTCTTTCGTAACATCCGTAGCACCAAAGCCTTGGTATTCTCCCTTTGCAGGTGGCAGCGTGACAAGTGAAGCTTCTTCTCCACTCACTTGAACCATTTTGCCATCATAAATATCAATAACTTTACCAGCTGTACCTGGGATGATCCCAGCATCTCCATCAAAGAAGGCTTTTTCTTTCGTATCCCATTGCTTTGTTAAGTATTGAGGATCCAATAGTCCTTCTTTATATAACTTGTTATAGAATTCAAGCTTTTCTTTTTGCTGGCTTGAAACTCTTGCGTATTCGTAAGAGCCATCTTCTTTTTGCAGCCAAGTCTTATTAATGCCAAAAGCCATATCAAACATATAGTCGATTTCTGCAATATCACCAGCAACAGTAATCGCATATTTAGGTTTATCGCCGCCTGGCTGTTTTTCAACTAATTCTTTGAAGAATGCATAGTAATTATCCACTGTTGGGTTTTCCATTAGTGTTTTAGAAGTTTCCATTTGGTTAAACCAATCCGCTCTAATGACAGGAACCTTTGGAGCAAGTGGTTTAACCCAAAGTAAATAAGGATAGTTTTCAAGTCTTTTTTCGTTAAATGGCTGGATAATATCCTTTAGATATTTGGATTCCTTGATGTAAGGACGTAAATCTTCCAATAAACCTTGATCTGCCATTGCTTGATCTCCGCCTTGGAAATAAATCATATCAGGAATGTCGCCACTATTAAGCAATAAGTTTAACTTTTCAGAATAGTTACCTTGCGGGAGGTCGACTAATTCAAAGTTCACTTTAATATTTTCATCTTCAAGGAGCCCTTTTTCAATCGCATCATAATATTTTTCTGATACTGGGTTAGAGCTATTATCATCTTTCATGACAACACGGATCGTTGTTGCTCCCCCATTGTCTTTATCTCCTTGATTTTTTTCATCTTTGTTCGAACAAGCCGCCAGGATACCAAAAACCAAGATTAGGCTTAATAGTGCTAATAAAGATTTTCTCATTACTTTTCCCCCTACAAATTATTTTTTATATCCAATGAAATTAATGAATGATTGCCCCCCTTGCCATCCATCATATTAAATAAAGGCTAACCGCAAAAATCTAAATAATGTGGAACCGGTTACATAAATGGCTATAGAAGACTGTTCCTAACAATCATGACTAGCAGAAGTTGTTAGAGCATGATAACCAACTTATCACACACCACTGTGTAACCGGTTACATATTATTTTCCCTTTTAGGATAATTGAAAGTGGTTTTAAAGTCAACTACTAAAAATTCAAATTAATTTGGAAATTTTTTTGCTTCTACCCGCCCTATGAAGAAGGAAAATCGACGCGAATGGCTGCATAGCAACTTGGTATTGCCCATTCCCCTTTGATTAGGCGGGTGCGGAAGTATGGGATTTAGGTGCAGGGGGTATTGGAGGTTCATGCTACTCCTCCTGCTTTACATATTCATTCAAACGTTTGATTGAATTCACCATTTTATCCTATTTCCGCTCCTCCCTTTTCCCGAAAATCTCAGAGTCCCCCATAAATCAGAAGGTACTCTGAAGATTATGGGGAACCTTCCTGATTTTCGATTCGAACGTTAATTATATCTACCTGAAAACAGCCTACAGCTTCAACTCATAAACCTTCCGCGGCCGCCCCCGCTGCCCAGGCTGTTCTTCTCCTGTCACTTTCGCAAGCCCCAGCCGCTCGAGCTCGGCCATGATTCTTCGTGAGTTGCGCTCGGTGTTTTTTAGCCATCTCGAGACTTCCTGTGCTGTTACGATCTTTTTTTGGTAATGCCTTGAAAGGTATTCGATTTTGGAAACGATTGCCGGACTGATTTTCGCGTCTTTAAAGCGTTCTTCCCATTCTTCTCCCCAAATGCGCTGCTGGTAGGAAATCGCCTCCTCTCCGCTGTCCGAAAGATGTTCTTTTATTTGCTTGTTTTCATCGACACTAATAACAGGCGAAGCTTTCTGATCCCTGGCATATTGGAGGGCAAGCCGGACATTCTGCTCTGCATCGTATGCCGTCAGGCCATAGCCGAGCCCGATTCTCACCTTCAGCTTGCTGTGGATTTTCGCTTCTTCAATTAGCGAATACATAGAGGCTTCCTGAAAGTGTATATCCATTTCGCCCCGGGTTGTATAAATAAAGAACAAACCATCTCCAATTTGAACAAATGAGCCTTGAACTTTTTCTGCATAATCAAGCATCACCTGTTTAACCTCGAGCTCATGGCGCTTCATTTCATAAGTAAAATACTGCTCTTCGAGTGAGCTTGAAGAGTGCACAACTTCTATTCCCATTATGGCTATCTGGGAACGTTTATACCAATTGGATTGGCCTCTCTCCCTTAGATAGCGCAAAACTAGTTTGATTGCAACAGGAGAAGGGACTACCCTGTAGCAGGGAATTCCCTGTTCTCTCAGCCGGTCGTGAACCTCCTGGACACATGTCAATGCGACTTCTGTTTTTCCTTGCTCATATAGTTTTTTATGAAAACGGATGATTTCCTCTGCCGGCTTGTATTCATTATAGGAGAAGGCATGAATGCTTATCTCTCCTAAAAAATATGTATTTCGCAAAGTATCCAGCTCGGATTCCTGAATAGTGTCCAGGCTGGCCTGCTGAAATCCGCCTTCCCTGATATGTGCCTCAAGGAGTGTTCCCAGCAGACTCGAGCCATATAGAGGGGGATAATGGGCGTTTTCTTCCCCAATCAGCCCTTTTGTACGCGCGTAATAATAGGGAGCCTGTCCGGAGAAAAACCATAAGTCGATTTCCGCCTGATGTACCCTGATAATTTTTTCCGTTTCTTTAGTTTCCTTATATATATATGGAATCATCTCAAGCTCGCTGTATTCACGCGACAAGGCAAGAATGTGTCCAACGGAGTCTCCCGGCCCTACTACCCCAACGCGAATCTTCATTCTTTTCCACCTGCTTCTTCTTTATATGCTTGTTTCATTTTTTAAGTATTGAGCGATAATCTCTGTTCCCATTTCCAAATCTTCAATAGATGCAAATTCTTCAGGATGATGGCTGAGCCCATTTCTGCAGGGAATAAATAAAAGCCCTGAAGGCCATTTGGCAGCCATATTCATGACATCATGGCCGGCTCCGCTTTCAAGCACCAATGCTTTATACCCTAAAGATTCCCCTGATTGCTGTAATTTGCGCATCACCATCTCATCAAGCTGAACGGATGGGTTATGTACAAGCGTTTTCACCTCTATTGTAACACCAAAAGATTCAGAAAGCTGATGGCATTTTTCGCGGATGAGCCGCTCCATTTTCTTTTTCAGCGAATCGTCCACGCTGCGGATATCCACGCCAAGCTCGACCGTTCCGGGAATTACATTCATGGCGTTCGGCTTCAGTTCAATGGTGCTTGCAGTTGCCACGATCGGCACTGGGTTAGAATTGGATAAAGATAATCCTGTTTCCATGAAGAAAATGAGGCAGATTGCTCTGCCTCATCCATTCGTTAATTTAATTTTCTTATAGACTCAAACAGCAGCTGAACAGCATTCATCATGGTGACTTCGTTTATATCAAACTTCTCATTATGATGGCCTGCTGCTAGTTCTGTTCCGAAAACACAGTATGTGGCCTGTCCTCCATTTTGCTGAACACGCTCCATGAAGAAGGTTGCGTCCTCGGAGCCTGCAGGTGAATTGTCTTCAAGGATGCTCTCCTTAATATAGGAGACTTCTTGTGCGCAGGCATGCAAGGTGGAAGCCAGTCCTTTTGAACCTTGTGCACTAATAGCCTCTCCCACAGTTTGAATCTCATATTCTACTCCATACATTTGGGCTGATCCTGCGATGACGGCTTCGGCCTGGGCTTTGACATATTCGTTAATTTTAGTCGTTTCCCCGCGTGTTTCAATTTTTAAGTGGGCTTGATCTGCGATAATGTTACGGCCTGAACCGGCATGCATTTCGCCAACATTGATGCGGGTTGCCCCTTCTGAATGGCGCGGAATGGCATAAATGTTTAGAGCAGCAGAAGCGGCTGCCAGCAGGGCGTTTTTCCCTTCTTCCGGATTTCCGCCGGCATGGGAGGCAACTCCTTTAAACGTTACATCAAGCTTTGAAGTAGCCAGGAATCCATTCTTTGATGCAACAAAGTGTCCATCTGGAACACCGGTGCCGACATGAGTGGCAATAAAATAATCCACATCATCGACAATCCCAGCTTCTGCCATGGAGCGTGCGCCGCGTGTCCCTTCCTCAGCCGGCTGAAAAATCAATTTAATTTTTCCCTTAAGGCTGTCCTTATTTTCAGCAATCAAGGCTGCCAGCCCCAGCCCGATTGTGGTATGGGCGTCATGTCCGCAAGCATGCATGGTTTTTGGAACTGTAGACCTGAATCCTTCTTTTTGCGGAAAATGACTGTCTGCCTCTGATTCATGAATAGGCAATGCATCCATATCTACACGGAATGCTATAGTTGGGCCTTCTTTTTTCGTATCCATAGTCGCCACAATGCCTGTATAGCCGTCTGCGAAAGGTTCGACATATTCCTTTTTCGCACCATTTTCAAGGGCCCATTGATAGTGTGCTGCTGTTTCCTCTTGGTTCGGCTTACCCATGCAATAATCAGCGGCCATTACCTGGCTGCCCATTTCCAGCTGGTAACCTAGTTCATCGAGAATTGATGCTACAATGGAAGCTGTCCGCATTTCCAGAAATCCTGGTTCCGGATAGCGGTGAAAATCCCGCCGCCACTTTTTTAATTGATTTTCGAGGTTACTCATCTTTTACCCACATCCTGTTCTTATAGATAAGGACCAATTCCCGGACCGAACGGAATTTCAAAGAAGATGAAAACTAAGATCATAATGATCCATGTAAGCAGGAATGTAACCGAGTATGGGATCATTAATGAAATGAACGTTCCAATTCCCGCTTTTTTGTCATACTTCTGCATGAATGACAGTGCGATAACCATATATGGCATCATTGGTGTCACGATATTCGTTGATGAATCTGCTACACGGTAAGCCACTTGCGTGAATGCAGGATGGTAGCCAAGCTGCATAAACATTGGAACAAAGACTGGTGCTTCAAGCGCCCACTTAGCAGAACCCGAAGTAATTAAGAAGTTCAAGGATGCTGTGAAAATGATGTAGCCAATAATCAATCCAATTCCGGTGAACTCAACGTCTTTCAGGAATTCTGCTCCGTTAACCGCTACCCAGGTGGCAATATTTGACCAGCTGAAGTAAGCGATAAATTGGGCGATTGCGAAGATTAAGACAATATAGGACGCTAAATCCTTCATAGCCTCTGCCATGAAATTAGCCACATCTTTGCTGCTCTTGATGTTGCCAACCGTTACTCCATATACAGTACCGATAATGATGAAGAAGAATAAAATAATCGGAATAATGCCATCCAGGAATGGAGATGGAACAAGTCCGCCATCTTCATTGGTCAGCGGGCTATTTGGTATAAGGATCGCTCCCACAATAAGGGCAATATAGGCAAACCCGGCAATGGCTGCATTCCGCAAAGCCTTGCCTGCATTAGGAGGATCTTCTGTAATAGCCTCTTTAACCTCGTCGCCTTTGTATTCTCCAAGGCGCGGCTCAATGAATTTCGTTGTGACAAGTCCGCCGACAATTGTCAAAACAAATACGGAAACAATATTAAAATACCAGTTATCAATTGGTGTAACGACAATATTTTCGTCAATAATCTTGGCAGCTTCTGTTGAAATCCCTGCCAAAAGCGCGTCGGTTCCCGCAATCAGCAGGTTTGCGGTAAAACCGGCACCGGCTGATGCATATCCTGCCGCCAATCCGGCAATCGGGTTGCGGCCGATTTTATAGAAGACCATTGCCGCAAGCGGCGGCACCAGAACCATAGCTGCATCAGATGCGATATTCCCCATGATCCCGACAAAGACAACGGTGTATGTGATTAGTGCAGGAGGTGATTTTAAAATCGTTTTCTTAATCGCGTAATCGAGCATGCCGACTTTCTCGGCAAGGCCGATTCCGAGCATCATGGACAGGACCAGTCCTAGAGGCGCAAATCCTGTAAAGTTATCGAGCATGGATGTCAGGATGTACTCCAGGCCTTCAGCAGAAGCCAGGTTTTTAACTTCCAGCTCTTCTCCCGTGCCAGGGTGGATAACGGTAGCACCAAAGGCGCTAAATATTGCTGAAACAATAATGACAAGCACTGCGAGCCCGGCAAATAATATAAATGGATCCGGGAGCTTGTTGCCGACCTTTTCGACCCCATTGAGGAATCTCTGGGCAATCCCTGGCTTCTTATTTTCTGTTACCACTTTCTTTCCTTGCTTTTCTGTTTTCATATACTCCCCTCGCTTTTCAAGTTTTTGGATTTTTTTATTTATGAGTGAAGACGTTGCTTTCCGCAGTGGCGGCCAAGTTCGGACTTACTGTTCCCGATTTCTGCTTCTTTTGTCCGAAGTGGCGCTAAGTTCGGACTCCTTCTCCCGGTTTTCTGCTTTCCCTGTCCGAATGAGGGCCAGGTTCGGACTCCCTCTCACGGATTTCTGCTTCTTCTGTCCGAATGAGCCCTTGATTCGGACTCCTTCTCACGGTTTTCTGCTTCTTCTGTCCGAATGAGCCCCTAATTCGGCCTCCTTCTCACAGTTTTCCGCTTCTTCTGTCCGAATGAGCCCCTAGTTCGGACTCCTTCTCACGGATTTCTGCTTCTTCTGTCCGAATGAGCCCTTGATTCGGACTCCTTCTCTCGGATTTCTGCTTTCTCTGTCCGAATGAGCCCTTGATTCGGACTCCTTCTCTCGGATTTCTGCTTTCTCTGTCCGAATGAGCCCTTGATTCGGACTCCTTCTCCCGATTTTCTGCTTCTTCTGTCCGAATGAGCGCCTGATTCGGACTCCTTCTCTCGGATTTCTGCTTTCTCTGTCCGAATGAGCCCTTGATTCGGACTCCTTCTCTCGGATTTCTGCTTTCTCTGTCCGAATGAGCCCTTGATTCGGACTCCTTCTCCCGGTTTTCTGCTTTCTCTGTCCGAATGAGGGCCAGGTTCGGACTCCTTCTCCCGGTTTTCTGCTTCTTCTGTCCGAATGAGCCCCTAGTTCGGACTCCTTCTCCCGATTTTCTGCTTCTTCTGTCCGAATGAGCGCCTGATTCGGACTCCTTCGCTCCATTTCCTGCTTCCTCTGTCCGAATGAGCCCCTAGTTCGGACTCCTTCTCCCGGTTTTCTGCTTCTTCTGTCCGAATGAGAACTTACTTTAAAGTAGAGGGCTTAACCTCTGCAGGAATTGGACATGTATAAGGATTGGCTGCCTTGAACTCATTGAATTCCTGCTTTACAGCCTCCAATTCTTGCTTGTCCGTCAGCAGTTTTACAGCCGTTAACGCCATGGCTTCTGCTGCTCGGAGCATTCCTTTGTGGGCGTAGCTGCTGATGCCTTGAGTGGTCATCTGCCATGTGTGCAGCGGAGTGCCCAGTGCTGATGTCGAGGCTGTCAGCTGCGCGGTTGGGACAACCCAGCTTACATCGGAAACATCGGTAGAGCCGGCAAGAACTTCTTTGGAAGGTTCATAGGCTGAGATTGAATCTGCCAAGTATTTACCTTCAAACTCACTGCCGTCCCCTACATAGCCAAATCCTCTTACAATATCTAAATAGCTTTCTTTTTCACCTTCAGATAGGGTTGTCCAAAGCTTTTCGGCAAATGCCTTTTCTTCTTCGTCCGGTTTTTCGATGCCGGCTTCCTGAAGGCTTTGATAGAGAATTTTTTCAAGGCTGCGGTTTGGAATATAATTGGAGCAGGCCTTGTCAAACTCAATGGTAAGCTCAGTTTCTGTCATCAGAGCTGCACCTTCCGCAATCTTGCATACCCGCTTGTAGATTTCATCCACCTGCTGGACCTTAGGCGCCCGGATCAGGTACAGCACTTCAGCATCTGCTTGTACGACATTTGGCGAAATACCCCCTGTGTTCGTAATGGCATAATGCATTCTGGCTTCCTGCACAACATGCTCACGAAGGTAATTCACACCCACGTTCATCAGCTCAACCGCATCCAGGGCACTGCGTCCAAGATGAGGCGAGTTCGCCGCATGTGAGGATAAGCCTTTAAATCGAAAATAAACCTGATAGTTTGCAAGACTGGATAAGCTCATGATGCTGTTGGCAGGAGATGGATGCCATGTTAATGCTGCGTCCACCCCTTCGAATACTCCTTCACGGACCATGAAGGTCTTTCCGGAACCGCCCTCTTCACCTGGACAGCCAAAAAACTTTACAGTTCCCTGCAGATTGTTATCTTCTAAATACTTTTTTGCTGCGCAGGCTGCCGCAAACGCGCCGGTCCCCAGCAGATTATGACCGCAGCCGTGGCCGACATTCAGCTCGGTTGGCTCATACGAAGTCTTGTTTGGCACCTGCCCCAATCCGGACAAAGCATCGAACTCCCCGAGAAAGCCAATAACAGGGGCTCCGCTTCCATAAACAGCTACAAAAGCGGTTTCGATGTTTCCCGCTTTACGTTCAACCTGAAACCCTTCCTTTTCGCATTCAGACGATAAAAATTCTGATGATGCATATTCTTCAAATCTAGTTTCCGGGTGATGATAGATATACTCGCTGATCTTTTCATACGTCTCTTTGTTCTCTGCCAAAAATGTTTTCGCAAAGTTGTTCGACATGGTTTCCTCCTTTAAATTTAAATGGCAGATCCGCCATTTAAGATATGAATATAAGCATCGACCGCAACCAGTAAAGCTTCTTCCTCGAAATCGAATTGAGGATGGTGGTGAGGATAATCAAGCTTCGTACCGAACAGCATAAACGTTGCTTTGCCGCCATGCTTCTGGACCCGGTTCATTATAAAGCTGACATCTTCCGATCCGGAGACAGGAACGGAAGGCTGCACTTCCTTCACAAGCTCACTTGTAGCACACCATTCGGTGATTTTTGGTATGAGCTCTTCATCACAGACAACCACTTCCGTAACTCCGACTGCTTCAATTGTGCAGGATACATCATGCATATCTGCTGCTGCCTGAATAATACGGGTAGCTTTTTCTGCCATATATTCAGCAATCTCCGGCGTTCCGCCCCGCACTTCAATTTCCATATAGCTGTCACCAGGAATGATGTTCCGGCCGCTGCCAGCAGCCAGCTTTCCAACATTCACCCGTGTAACACCATCATGGTGGCGCGGGATTCCATACAAGTTATTCGCAGCCGTCGTCGCTGCCAATAAGGCATTTTTCCCGAGTTCCGGATTGATGCCGGCGTGTGAGGAAACTCCTTTAAAATAGGCATTATATTTGGTTGAAGCCAGGAATCCCGGTGTTGTAGCTGCGATTGTTCCGACGGGAAGGGATTGAATGCCGATGTGGCCTGAATATAAATAATCGACATCATCAAGCCATCCCTTATCTGTCATGGCCCGAGCCCCTCTCCCTCCTTCTTCAGCCGGCTGAAACAGAAGGGTAAAGCGGCCTTGAAGATGATCACTGCGTGAAGAAATATACTGAGCTACACCTAGTCCAATTGCGGTATGTCCGTCATGTCCGCAGGCATGCATCACGTTCTCTTCTTTTGAGGCAAATTCATTTTTTGCCGGGTGATGGCCGGAATCGGCTGATTCGTTTATCGGCAGTGCGTCAATATCAAAGCGGAAACCAACATGGTCTCCGTTTCTGCCAGTATTCCAGACTGCCACAAGCCCGGTATTGCCGCCGCGCATTTGATCGAGCCAGGACTCCTCAACGCCCCATTCCCTCGCCTTTTTCTCATGGGCTTCAAGATCAGCTTGTGCTGGAAGCCCCAGGCGGGAATTCTCTTCAAGCGCGTCTTTCCCTATATAAAGTTGAAACCCCATCTTTTCCAGTTCTTTTCCGATCCGGTATGTAGTGATGTACTCCATGAACCCCAGTTCAGGCAGTGCATGCAAAGTGCGCCGCCATTTGATAAGCTGGGGAGCTATCTCCTCTATAAAGCTACTGTCCATAATGATCCCCCTTGTTGAATATTATTTCGGACATTTTCCGTTTCATTACCTTAAATCTATTATACATATGTTATCAGAAAATTCAATTTGATTTTTATTTAAAAAATAATCTAAATACAATGCTTTCTTCCTAATTTACATTTTTAGTGTAAATCTACATATTTTTTACTGTGATAAAATTACTTCTTACACTAAAATAAAGGCAACCATCTAATCTGGAGGGAAAGCATGCGTATTAAAAGAGTATTCCTGCTAATTGGAGTGTCTACTTTTCTTGGAGGGTGTTCTAGTCTATTTCGTGATAGTGAAGAGGAACATATTCAAAAGGTATATATCCGCGTTCAGGATTATACTGGGGAAGAATACCGTCAGCCTTTTGGGAAACAAACCGGTAAGATTGCTGAAGCAAACAGGGATGTGATTGAGGAAGCCACTATAAAGTATTTTCAGGAAACGTACAAAACCGATGTGAAGGTACATAATATGGTGGGTGTCCTGAAGGGTGTTAAAGTATTTGCGGAATCAATAGGTGAACCGCATTTTTATACTTATGCTTATGTACAGATTCAGGATAATAAAGTGTTGACCCATCTCATTGGGGCAGAGGATTATGTAGTACAAGGTGCTATTCAGGGAGGTTTGTATCACATGATTTTTGAAGAGGAATTCCGAAAGCTTGACCGCTATTTAGAGTCCCTTGCAGAAGAAGGGCGCGTAACAGGCATAACAAAGGAAGCCCTGCAGAATGCAGGGGGACGCGGTTTTATGACTCCCTATTATTTTATTAACATGCGGAGTGCTGAGGAGGCGATTAAACCAGTGTATGACCTTTACTTAAGAGATCCTGATGCAAGTAATAAAGAGTTAAGGAATGCATATGAAGAAAGCCTATTTGACGCGGAAAATCTCTTTATAAATATCCAACTATTCATGAGCGATAAAGGCGCAGAACCAAGTGAGGAGATCTTCAACAGGGTCACAAAGGATCTTGAAGAAATGAGCGGTATCCCAAAAGCGACTTATAGCTTTACACTAAATGATAACCTGATTCAAAGAGAAACGTCTGAAGGGAGTAAAGAAAATTCTTTTAGCAGAGAGTTTCCAAATGAAATAATTAGAGAGTAAAACAAGATTACAATTGAGGATTTCCCCAATTGAATAAAGAGGTTTCCATTATCCGGAGTCAGGCACAGAATTCTTACAGGAGAAAACAAATAAGTCTGCAATTTATTATCTATTTTACACTTTCACGCACCTGACTTTCTCCCTATTTTTTCCTAAATAGTGTAATTTTTCACGTTTAAACTGTAAAAATATAACTCTATCCGCTAAAATAAGGGATATATTTTGAATGGCATATTCCTTTAGGGAGGACATTTAACTAATGCACACTAAAACAAAGATTTTACTATGCAGTGTTGGAATATCATTAATGCTTGGAGGATGTTCTGGTATGAATAGCACGAATAACAATCAAGACAGTGAAAAAGCAAAAGAAACACAGGCTGCCCCTTCTGGTGACACAGCGGTGAGTGTTCAGGATTATACCGGGGAAGGCTATGCACTTCCATACGGAAAAGAAACCGATAAAATCGCTGATGAAAACCTTGATCAGATAGAGAAAGCTGCAATCAAGTTTTTTCAGGAGAAATACAAGACCGATATAATGGTGCATAATGTGGTTGGTGCCAAGGATGAGGCAACTGTGTTTGTAGAATCAAAAGGTGAGCCCCATTTCTACACTTATGCAGTAGTACCAATTGATGAACTAGAAAAGAAAGTGATGACAGAAAAGATTTGGGCGGATGAATTCCAGGTGGAAAATGCCATTAAAGGTGGATTATATGGCATGATCTTTAAAGAAGAATTCAAACAACTCGATGACTACCTTGATTCACTTGCAGCAGAAGGTCAAGTTACTGGCAAAACTAAGGAAGCCATTCAAAATGTTGGAGGCAAGGGTTTCTCAACCCCTTATTATTTTATTTCAATAGCCGATGAGACAGCTATCCAACCTGTATATGAACTTTTCATGAAAAATCCTGATGAAAGTGCAGAAAACCTCAGGAAGGCTTTTGAGGACAATTCATTCTCGGCCGAAAACCTTTTCATTAATATTCAATTATTTATGGCCGATACAAATGCAAAACCAGATAAAAAGCTATTTGATCAAATCATAAAAGACCTTGAAGAAATGACTTCAATCCCTAGAGGTTCATATAGTTTTGTCTTAAATGATAATTTTATTGATAAGCAGAGCTCCAGCGGTATGAAAGATAATTCACTGGACTTACTGGATGATATTATCAAAGAATAATGTTAGCACGAATACTCAATGGGGCAAATCTTCCCTGTCCTTTTCGTTCCCATTAGGCACTTATTCATTAAAAATAATAAAGCGTTATAACTTTTTAGTATTATATTCATTACCACGCCCCTGTCTTTTTTCCTATTTTCGCCTAAAAAGTGTAATTTTCCACGATTGAACTGTAAAAATATAACTCTATCCGCTAAAATGAATATATAAATTCTGGATACGCTCATTCCTTTTAAGGAGGACATATAAGATAATGCAAATAAAATCAAAAATCGTACTCTGCAGTTTAGGGATATCATTAATGCTTGGGGGATGTTCTGGTATGAATAGTACAAATACCAATCAAGATAGTGGAAAAGCAAAAGAAGTACAGACCTTGCCTTCTGGTGATACGTTTATCAGTGTACAGGATTATACTGGGGAAGGTTATTTTCTTGCGAATGGAAAAGAAACCGATAAAATTGCTGAATCAAACAGAGCTCAGATTGATGAAGCAGCCAAAAAGTTTTTTCAGGAGAAATATAAAACGGAAGTAAAGGTACATAATGTGGTTGGTTCCAAAGATGGTGCAACAGTATTTGTGGAATCTGTTGGAGAACCGCATTTCTATACTTATGCAGTAGTACCGATTAATGAAAAAGAGAATAAAGTAGATACAGACAAGATTTGGGCGGATGATTATCAAGTACAGAATGCAATTAAAGGCGGACTCTATCATATGATTTTCAAGGAAGAGTTCCAGCAGCTTGATAAGTACTTTGAATTGCTTGCTGCTGAAGGCGAAATTACCGGAAAAACAAAAGAAGCCCTTCAAAATGTTGGCGGGTATGGCTTTATGACTTCTTATTACTTAATATCAACATCCAAGAACGATGAATCGATTATTCCTGTATATGAGTTATATCTAAGTAATCCTAAGGAAAGTATTGAAAAACTAAAAACCGCATTTGATGAAAGTAAATTTTCGGCAGAAAATCTAACAATCGGCATTCAATTATTTATGAAAGACAAGGATGCTAAGCCAAGTGAAAAGATCTTTAATCAAGTTGTAAAAGATCTGGAGGAAATGAAAAACATTCCAAGAGGCGCTTATGGCATAGTTCTTAATGATAACTTAATCCACAGGGAAACTTCTGAGGGCTTTAAAGAAAATTCCTTAGAGAGAGATTACCCTAACCAAATTGTAAAAGAATAAAAGAAGGTGTATATAATGGATAAACTGGAGAGCCCTCCCCCTATCAATCAAAATATCACCGTAAATAATGATAAAGATTTAGTCGAACTCGCAGGGTACCGTGCTTATACACACCCAACTAAATTTACCAAATTTTATGTAAATGATAATGAATATAGCGTACTTAATACTCGTTATGAAGACCCAACGGGCCTTGATGCCATGACAGTCATAAATACGGAAACAAAAGAAGTATCCATTATTTATGTGGGTACAGATGCTAAAGCGAAATATGGAAATGAGGATATCATTACAGATGTTCAGCTTTTAAGTGACCTGACCCCAGAACAAATTACAGCTGCACGAGAATACTACAATCAGATGAATGAAACGTATAAGGATATTGGCGGTGTTAAGTATGTTGCAGGAAATTCTCTCGGAGGCGGCCTAGTAAATGCCGTCGCAATTGAAAATCCAGAGGTTAAAGCAGTTACACTTAACCCTGCACTCCTTCCTGAGGGAATGATGGACCCCAATAAAACGTATGACAACATTACAAATTACTTCAGCAGCTACGATGTGCTGACTCAGACTTTGATCGCATTAAATCTACATGACAGGATTCCAGGCAAGCAGTATGAAATCTTCAATGGGATTCCAGGATTCTCAAAGCTTGGTACAAACCACACAGGCTATTTGAGGAATGAAGATGGCACTCAGTTCTATGTAATTGGAGAAATCGGCAAGCCCGGCTATGGCAAAATCTATATCGATGCTGATGCCCATATCGTATCCAGCATCTGGACTGGAGTACCGCTATATGGCGGGCACTCAGACCGCATTGAGATCAACAAGGAGAATCTGGATCTTCTTGCTTCCTCCCTGCAAAGCCATGTAATGGAAAGACTGAACCTTGCCCACGAGTACCTGGGCAACTCGGTTGCCATTGTAGACGATGAAGCAAACCGTTATTATGAACGGCTCAGCCGCCTGCAGAAGATTTTCGAAGAGATGTTTGAAAATCTGATCAGTGAACCGCTGTTTATGGGGATTACTTCGATCAGCAACCGATTAACGGCTGAAATCGATCATTTGGTTTCTTTGTTAAATGTGGCGGAAAGTCATGCAAAATCACTGAACTATATACTGAACTCCCCGCCTGCTGAGCTGCTTGAACATATTTTCCGGACGAACGTCAGTGTGGAAAGCATATTTAATGAAATCCGCAGTTTTTTGTACGATTTGAAAGCGGATGTTCAGGATCTTTCCAAAAGCCTTATCAGGATTATTTCTAATAAAATCCCCGAGCTGTTTGAGGGCGGAAAAGAACTCTGGTATGATGCTGTAGTCAGTGAGTTAAAAGCCCATTATGGAATCGTAAACCATAACAGGGATAAGCTTCTTTCACATATCAGCGAATACCAGAAACAAGTCCAGGATGTTGCAGCTAATTTTCATGACAGGGACCTTTCCCTCGGACAGTCCATCAGAAGCAAATCCGCTCATTCCAATTCAATATCCGTACAGGGAACGAATACGTATAAACTGGAAGATTCCCCCTACATGGAGCTGAGGATGAAGATTAAGGAATTCCAGATGGATACTGCTTATACTGCCTTTACTAGATCAACTCATACACTCCTCCTGCCTTTATTGCATCAGGCATGGGTAATCACTCTGAACATTGAAAATGCATTGGAACTCCTATCGAGCACCATCAAAGGCGCAACCAAATTCGCTTTGGACTACACCATCCCCGGCAAGTTATTCGGCCTGTTTTCGGACTTTGATGATAAAATCAGAAACAGTGTCGCCAACGCGCTCGAGCCATTGGATGATTTTGCTGCTACGATTGAAGGCATTCGAAAGGGCTTAGATCGATTAATGACGGAGTATCCCACTCTGCTGGAGAATTTCAGGCCTTATGTCGAGACCGCCATATTTAATAACAGCGGATACTTTAACGTCCACCTCTATAACCTGGCATCCATCGCCATTTTAAGAGAAATGGAAATGCTATTCGATGATGTGGTTTATCAGCTAGGAAACCATAAAGCCGAAGCAATCGAGGCATTGTGCGAGGTATCCAAAAAGGTGAAGAGTAATATGGGGCTTCTGTATGAACAGGTGGATCGCGGAACGATCAATTAACAGGGACATGGGGACAGGTACCTTGTCCCAAGTATCAGAATCAACAAACCGAGCTGAGTTGTCAGCTCGGTTTTCTTCTTCTTTTAAATCGCAGCCAGCAAGCGATCATCTCTCCAAATATCCCTCTAACAGTTCTTTAAAAAGCTGATTCAATTCTTTATTTTTCTGCTCCTTCAGCCATTCCACCTGATTAATCGGCAGGTTTAATTTAAGTGTGATTTTTTCATTCGGCATCTCTACTTTTCGAATTTCTTCTAATGAAATGCCAGCCTCAATATCCGGAAAGTCCGAATGCTCCTCACTTATTCTTGAAACACCTTCGTATGATTCCTCTGGATCGAGTTCGCAAAATAAGCTTAGTCTTGGCAGCTTGCCTGGCACAGGTTTTAGAAACATAAATGAACTTAGTATTCGGTCATCTTCCAATTCAATTTCCGTGATCATACTATCCCTATCTTGAAATTTTCTTAGAGTAACCTCGCTCACAATTAGATCCACTTCCAGCGTATTTCCTGCAGACGACTCAAAAATATAGATGGCACTGTTAAACACATAGACTTCTTCCCCATCCAGGTTTATTGATTTTATACCAGCCATACCTGCTCCTCCAAATTTATTACCAGTCATATTATATCCATCATATCAAAAAGAGCACAAAAATGGCTGAATCATTGTCAAAAGAAAACTGCACACCAGCAATGGTGCGCAGTTCAATCTGCCATTCTGATTTTCTATTATTTACGATAACTAATCTTTTTAATGTTTTCTGCTCCCCTAAGCTCGACTAATTCTCTTTTTTCAATAATGACTTCTTTCACTTCTGCACCGCTAAAGTCTACAATAATCGGCTCTTTCTTTGGTGTTACACGGACACTCAGGTTCTTAAGGCCTTTGCCCTGCAGTACAGCAGAATTTTTGAGCCAGATGCCGTTTTTGATTTTTGCGGATTCTTCTACATTAATAAAAGAAACCTTGTTCACTACTAACTTTTTCTTTTTATCATCTGTAAGGTTATACTTCTTCTCAAATTCCCACTCCGTTACTGGCGGCAGGCTGTCAACATCTACAATACGCCCTTCCACTGCTGGTGTGATTGTACCCAGGCTGGTTAGATGTTCCGCAAAGTTTTCCCAGTCAGAAAGTCCAAGATCCGTTACCCTTCCCTCCTGGTATGCTTTCGCGAAGACTGTATATCCATCTCCGCCTTTGGCTGTGAAAGCATTCGTAGCGATTGTGTAGGTTTGACTATCTTGGATTTCAGTGTAAGTCCCCTGTTCATTTTTATAAGTGATCGAAACAATACGCTCGCCTGCAGGCTTTGTAGAATCAAATTTTACTTTTGCACCAGACACGTGCAGGAAGCCGCCATTTTCTGCAGGATATTGTCCTACGCTGATTTCAAAAGCCTCCTTTAGTTCAGCTCCCGTTACCTCCATAGTCGCTAATGTATTACCAAATGGAAGAACAGTAATCACTTCCCCAACAGTGATTGGTCCTGCGTCTATTGCTGCACGAATGCCGCCACCATTTTGGAGCGCCATGATTACGCTGCTGTTATACTGGTTGGCTTTTGCAAGCATGCCGTCCGTAATTAGGTTGCCTAACGCTGTTTCATTTTTCCGTACACTTGGCTCTGTGCTGTCTCCGCTTGTACGCGGATTCTCAAGTGCAGTCACCGTTTCTGCTCCAATTTCCGTGTTCTTTAATTCTTCTATTTGTGATGAGTATTTTTCAAGCAGCACTGCAGCCTCGGGATCCTCTGCTTTATCCGATATTTTAATCAGCTCGCCAGCTTGCCCAACTACTTTTCCTGCCTCGTCAAATTGCACATCCAATGTTCCTAGATAATTATTGTATTGTCCGGCTTGAACAATAACAGTAGGATCCTTTTCCGCTCCTGTTTCATCAGTTGCCACAATCACTGGTTCATTTAATTGCGTATGGCTGTGTCCGCCAACAATGACATCAATTCCATCTACCTGAGCAGCCAAGCTTAAATCATTATCCACATTCGGATTATCATCATAGCCAATATGAGTTACAGCCACTATTTTATTAACTCCCATGCCCTCAAATGCTTTTACTGCTTTCTCTGCTTCTTCAATATAGTCCTCAAATTTCACATTGCCCGGGCTGGAAATACTGGCTGTTTCAGCTGTAGTTAAACCAAAGAATCCTACTTTTTCTCCATTAACTTCTTTGATTATGCCATTATATATTTTTCCATTGGCAGGTTCGCTCGATATTACATCACTAAACAACCCCTGCAGGTTAGCATCCTCGGAAAAATTTACGTTTGAACTGACAAATGGGAATTGTGCACCTTTTACAAAGTCAGCCAGTGCTTGGTGCCCTTCCGGACTTGAACCCAAGTCGAACTCATGATTTCCAAAAGTCATAATGTCATAGCCCATCAGGTTCATAAATTCAAGGTCAGCTTGTCCAAGGAATTTATTAAAATATAAAGTTCCGGAAAAAACATCGCCTGCATCAACAAGCAGGGCATTCGGCTTTGCTTCTCTTACTTCCTTTACAGCCGTCACTTTTTTGGCGGCACTGTCCATATTTGCGTGTGTGTCATTGCTATGCATCAATGAAAGCGTGAAATCTGCAGCTGATGTCTCATTTGCTGAAACCAGGCCTGCCGGAACGGCTGTAGAGATTGTTAATGCTGCTGTTAAGGCTACTGTAGATAATACTTTAAAAGGAAATTTCATTATTTCTGCCCCTTTCAGATGTTTAATTTTTTCATAGAATGAGGGATTGAAAGCCGGAGTATATTCACTCCGGCTGTCAATGTTATGCCGCTTCCTCTCCTTCATAAGGAGAGTCCATTTCCTTCCCATCTGAATCTTTGAAAATAATATGGGATGGATCCGCTTTTTTTCCAAGTGTCCATTTCTGTACATTTTCGGCACCGCGGATTTCCACGACTTTGTCACTCTCAATCATGACTTCTTTAATCTCTGATCCAGTTAGATCAACAACTGCCCCTTTGTTGGCAGAGCTGATGACGACTTTCGTATTTTTTAGGCCTTCGCCTTTAACTGCTGCTGATTTCTTCAGCCATAGACCTTGCGAGAGGCTAGAAGTTCCATCCATAACAACTAATGCATTATGAGGTCCAACAACGAATTTCTTCGTGTGGTAATTTACGAGATTGAAAACATGGTCGTATTTCGGCTCTTCCGGTTTTGAAGCCGGCTTTAAGCTTGTCTGAATCATGACAGGGTCATGGTCACTTGCACGGCCGTGCTCTTCCATGAATCCTGAGTTAATATGAAGAATATCGACTTCTGTTTTCTTGGCAAGGTTGTTGGATACTAAAATATGATCCAGCACCTGTGCATTTCCTTGGTAGTTATACGTATAACGCTCTTCTGCCGGCACTTTTTCGATCATGTTGGTCAGTTCTTCGCCCTTTAAAGCCTTTAAAGGATTGGAGAATTCAAAATCGTTAAAGTCGCCAAGCAGGACAATATTGGCATCAGGGTCTTCTGCTTTGACATCCTTTACAAAACCATTAATAACGCTGGCGATTTTCATGCGCTGAATTTCACTGTTTAAAACAGGAGGCTGAACTTTTCCGAATAATGGAAGATCTCCGCCCTTCGAGTTAAAATGGTTGGCTACGACAATGACGCTTTCGCCCTGAAATTCAAATTGGGCTGCCAATGCTTTGCGGCTATCTTCAAATGCCTCATTAGTCGGATCAATGCGTCCTGGGTTTAGCGTCAGTTTGCCGTTTTCAAAATCAACAGCATCAGTTGCAGATCCCTTTTCGCCTTCCGATAATGTTACCCGTTCAGCGTTATATAGGAAGCCGACACGGATGTTCCCTCCTGGCTGGCCGCCATCTTGTTTATCTTCTGGAGCGATATCTGTGTATGTGTATGCAGGACCGCCAAGTTCTTTTATTTTTTCAATTAACAATGCTGCACTTTGGTCCGCTTCTGTTGTGCCGCTATCCGTTGGTCCGTCATTATCCTGTACTTCTGTCAGGCCAATGATATCCGGCTGCTTCATATTCCGGGCGATTGCTTCTGCTAATCTTGTTACCTTTTCCGCATCCGTTTTTGTTGAGAAGTTTTCAACATTATAAGACGCGATGGTTAATTTGTCCTCTTCAGGAGTAATGCTTGACTCTTCTCTTGCCGCTGGTCCTTCCACAAATTCCGGCAATGAATCTGCATCACTTAATACTTTATAGTTGCTGAAGCCGTAGCTGACAACACCTTGAATGCTGCCTTTGAAGCTATCGCCCATTTTAGCAACAAAGCCATTATCGTTAATGTCCAAAGTGATTCTCTCAGGGTTAAAATCATTTTCTGAGATGCGCAGGCCGCCTGCCCTTGTGTTCGTATCTACATCTCCCGGAACAGCTACAAGCTCTCCATATTTTTGCGGGGCAACTACTTTAGGGTTGTCCACTTGAACAAGCATACCTTCCAGACTTTCATAAAAATCGATGCCATCCTGCTCTGGATCAAACTCACCAAAGCTATCATTATCGATCACTTCAGCTGGCAGGTTCTCTTTATCAAGAATGACTGGAGCCGGAAGCTCCTGGCCTGAAGCTATTTTATTGATTGCTGAAGCATTAATTTCGGTAACAGGCAAATCTGTCTCCAGTTTTTCAGCATAGCCGTCAAGAACCCATTCTTTAATTTGTCCAGTTGCTGCAACCACATCTCCCGCTTGTGCACCGTGATTTTTTTTGTAAACGAGAATTCCTTCAGAAGTATTAGGGTCTTGGTCAGGCTGCAGATCCTGCATATAGAAATTGTTTGCATCTGCAACTTTTGTGACGATGCCTTCCACATCCGCAGCATATTGGTTGGCATATTCGGAATAATGCCCTGCACCTTGAATATCATGAATGCGAAGTCCGCCTAATGCAGGCGTATAAATAAACTGGGACACTCTGCTGTCTGTTAAGCCTTCTTTGACAGCAAAGGCTTTAATGGTTGTTTTTTCATTTATGACAATCGGATCAGTGTATGTTTCACTTTGAGAAGTCGGCTCTGATCCATCCAAAGTGTAATGAATCACTGCTCCTTCCGTTTCTGTCGATAAAGTAACACCTGTTCCCTGTTTAATTGGACCTGCTTCAGGTGAAGCTGTTACAGCTGAAACTTGTGTGGGTTCTGTTTCTTCCACCCAAGAATAAACCGAAGAATTCTTTAGACCTGGAACTGTAAAATAGGCTTCCAGTGAACCGGTAATTTGAACTTTCTTTCTAAGGTTATCAGGGTTGTCCACCAGGTTTAATCCTGATCTCACATTACCGCTCGGCAGCTGAACCGGCAGTATTTTACTAGGGTCCGTTTCATCTGGGGAATCTGCAATTGCAATATTTGTTGCAATTGTAAACGGACCCCTATGGCTATAGCTTGAAGTACTTTTCGTAACTCCAACAATATAGCCTTCCACAGTGGCAACTCCGTTATTATCCGCAATCGCTTGTGCCACAGACCTCACTTCATCTGCACTTGCCGTGGCAAAAGGACTAAAAAGACTTAGAATCAAAGCAAAAACACTAATAAAGCTAAATAACTTTATGCGCTGCTTTTCAATCATGTAATCCTCTCCTATTTCCTTATTTTAAACGCTTACATGACACTACCATTCTAGTAAATCACTCTTCTTTTTGGCGTACAATCTGATATTTGTAAAAAATAAGCAAATGAGGAAAAATGAGAAAATATACCTGTTGGCAACTAGATCCAAAGACCCTAAATCTCTGAGAAAAAAAGAACCTCCACACAAGGAGATTCTCTCAAATTCTATTACTTATAAACTTTAATAGTAACCGTTTTGCTGCCCCACTGCAGCGCACGCTGTTTATTCGGGATAAAGACATCAATTTTATTTCCTTTTACTGCAGAGCCTTTGTCACCTGCAATTGCTTCCCCATATCCAGGTACGTAAACTTTAGAACCTAATGGAATAACTTTCGGATCGACTGAAATAACCTTGGCGTTCGGGTTCTTTTTCAGGTTGATTCCTGTATAAGTAATGCCGCTGCAGCCTTTGCAGCTGGCTGTGTAGGCAGTGGCTTTCACTTTAATTTCTTTATAAGCTTTCGTTGATGCAGCCTTTACAGCTGTCTTTTTAGGTGCCGCAGCCTTTGCTGAAGCTCCAGTAACTTTTAGCACTTGCTTAGGTTTAATTTTATCTGAAGTTAGTTTATTCCATGATTTAATTTGCTGTACAGTAACGTTATGTTTTTTAGAGATGGCCCAAAGCGTATCCCCATTTTTTACTGTATACGTATTTCCAGCGGCTGAAGTGACATTGGAAAATCCAAACGATAGAAAAACAGCTGTGATTAGATAGATTACTAATTTCTTCATGATATCTCCTTTATGTCCCTTGATAGGAATATATTAACACCGTAAGATGACAGGAAGATTTCAGTAAAACTCTTTTTTTGTTACAAAATAAAACGCTTTTAATATTTTTGTAATATAAATTACCAGATTTTAATTCGAGTTTTTTAGCAGAACTAAATAAGGCACCTTTTCCGGCATGTGCAGGAAAGGTGCCCCATTTTTAATAGGCAAAATTGTGATTGCCGATTTGTTTAATGACTGTTCTAGTAAATATCCATTGGTCTGTAGCTGTATACGGATTGTAATAATAGACTGCACCGCCGGTAGGATCCCAGCCATCAAAGGCATCTCGTACTGCCTGATAAGCTGCAGCATCAGGCTGAAGCCAGTACTGACCGTCATTCACAGCTGTGATGGCATTCTTTTGGAAAGTCACATTGGAGAGAGTATCCGGAAATTCATTGGACTCCATACGATTGAGGACAACAGCAGCAACTGCCACTTGGCCTTCATAGCTTTCCCCGCGCGCTTCTCCATAAACAACATGAGCCAGCATGTCCACATTCCTGAGCATTTCTGCCGTGTTAACTCCAACAACCCCATCAGCCGCTAAACCGAAATCATATTGAAAGTTTCTTACTGCATTCTCTGTTACCGTTCCAAAATACCCTGTATTGTCTGTATTAAAATAACCAAGCTTTTGTAATGTCGATTGAATATATGTAACTTCCGGACCTGCAGAGCCATTCTTTAGAACAGCAGCATCTGCTTTCGGCTGGCTGAAGCTCAGAACAAAAACCATTGCGGCAGCGGCCGCAATCCATTTTATGAAATTCATTGGAACACTCCTCTTTATGTATTATGCTGTTGCTTAGAGCTAGACTGACCTCCTTTTGACAAAGTAATAGTTCACCTTTGCTTGTTTCCCTATAAGATCAGTTAGAAAACTCGGTCAAATGGTTTAATTTCTCTTATTGGACAAATGGAGAGGAAGGCCCCTCCCATAACTGCTGTATTTACTGTATGGAACTCGTACAGTATAGACTTTGTTTTTTGTGCAAACCATCCGTCTCAATTCAGTCTTATATACAAATTCTGTCCTTCAGTTTCGGGATTTTACCTCCGGATTCCTTCAGATTCCACCTAACAGTGAACACCCTTGCCATTGGCTAACAGTTCCTACTACCAAGCTTATAGTGAACTTTCACCATCAAGTTATAGCCCAATGCCAGGCGCACACAAAAAAGAAGTTGGGTACCTCTTGGATACCCAAACTCTTTTTGCCGATAAGTTTAATCTATTCATTATGTCCCCGAATACTATATATTTCACCATCTTTTTGCATGCTTGTGTATCGGGACGAGAATATGTTTCATTCAACCCAATTTGAAAAATGGTTATTTGGCATAAAAAACAACTTTAACATAGAGTATCACTGCTTGCATTTATATGGTTAAGGGTTATTGTTTATTAAATTAACAGGAAGGTGATCAAATGCGGGATAGTATCAATTCTTATGAAAAAAAGGTAAGGTCTCAGAACGGGGAAGACGGAATCATTGAAGAACTATTTTTTCGAATAGGGACAACAAATAAATATTTTGTGGAATTTGGCGTACAAGATGGATCAGAATGCAACACCGCCTATCTTTCCTTATTCAATAATTGGTCAGGGCTTATGATCGAAGGGAATAAAAAAAATTATAAAAGGTTAAAGGCTAACTTTTCCAACCATAAGTTTGTAAAAACAGTACATCAATTTGTGACGAAAGATAATATTTCATCAATATTCAAACACAATTATGTTCCTGCAGAATTTGACTTATTATCGATTGATATCGATGGTAACGATTACTGGGTTTGGAATGCTTTGCTAGAATATAAACCACGAATAGTAGTCATAGAATATAACGCATCTTATCCTCCGCCTCAAAAAATGGTGATACCATATAATCCAAATTTTGTTTGGGATGGAACATCTTATTATGGAGCCAGTTTAACTTCTCTTTCGGAACTGGCAAAGAAATTAGGGTATGCATTATTAGGAACTGATTTGAGGGGAGTCAATGCTTTTTTCATCCGTAAGGATTTGGTTGCCCTTTCCGGATTTCAAGAATTAACTCCGGAACAAGGATATCATCTTCCTTCTTATAACAACGGCCCACTGGGAGGACATCCATGGAGAGATGGCCCTATCTTAGAAATATAAATCATTTAATTAGGGTCTTCACCAAAATGGGACAAAGGGACAGGTCCCTTGTCCCCCAAAACTTTTTGACTGATACTAATCGGGTTATAAAAAAGAAATCTAGCAGAGAGATTATCTGCTAGACATATTTGTAGCCTTCACCTCTACCTGTACCCGATAGGCTTCTAACCCTTTTAGGCCAATACTTGAAATTTTTACAGTCAAAAGCATAACCTCCGTAATTATAGTAATTATAGTCACTTGTGAAAAATGTTAGTACTGAGCAGTTTTAAATCGAAGAAAAAACGGGGGAGTGTGTGTAGAAACTTCCAGAATCTAAATTCGACAAATGCAGGAAGAAACCTGCTTTATATAAAGTATTTGAAATAGAAATTTTTTAAAAAATACTATTTGTGTTCAATATATACTGTGGCCTTTTAGGGCGGGACGATGTACCTGTCCCTTTGTCCCCATCTGGCTTCAGTATCTCTCCTAATCTATAATCATCTCAAAAAAACTCTCGCCTTCCTCAGGTGCAGGCAGATCAAAAAACTCGCTAAGCGTAGCCCCAACGTCCGCCATGCTATTTCGTCTTCCTATATTAACTGCCTTCACTCGCTTCCCGGCAGCCAAGATCGGAACGTATTCCCTCGTATGGTTGGAATGGCCGATGGTCGGGTCGTTGCCATGGTCGGCCATAATGATCATCAGGTCCTCCTCTGCCATTTTGGGCAGGAATTCTGCGAGCCACTGGTCGGTTGTATTCAGCAGTCTGGCATACCATGCGGCATCCTCTGCATGTCCTGCCAGATCTGTCTCCTGCACATTAACCAGAAACGCGGCATGCTCTTTTTCTTCCAGATAAGAAGTCTCTAAAACTTTTAAAACCTCTTTAGTATCCACAATCGGATCTGCAGGCCCTTCTCCATGCAAAACATCTGCCGTTTTGCCAATCCGATGTACTTTGAGGCCATGTCTGGCAGCTATCATCGGGAATTGTCCGTCTATGTTTACGCCGTAGCCCATGTGATAGACTTCATATCCTTTTCCGTACACTTTGGCCTTTGGGGCATCCACTCCCCACTGGCCAGGTTTTTTTTCATGTACAACTGACAGGATATGTTCAATGGTTGTATAGGGTCCTCCAAAAGCAATGACCCGGCTGGTGTCTACATTCTGGCGGACAATCTTTCCGACTTCCTTTAATTCCTGAAAAGGCATCTTATTAAAATCAGCAGTTAAATTGATGATGTTTCCTAATGAAGATTCAAGATTATCCCCTATGACACAGGCACCGTTTACCAGCAGCACCGGCCGGTCTTTCCATGGGTATTCAACCTGATAGCCTGCTTCTGTTAAAGCTTGTGCCAGATCTGGATGAATATCTTTCATCAGCCTTTTATTGGAGCGCTTCGGGCAGCTTCCGGCAATTTCCTGATGCCCGAGGTACGTATCTGCCCCGTGATGGGCCAGTGCCGAGCAGCCGTAAGCATTGGCAGGGGCTTCCTTGCCATCCACCAGCGCCCCTAGCCCAAGCCTATATAGAGTTGGGATTTTTAAAAAGTCGACCGATTCCCGGATATGCTTATAGGTATTGGCCCTGCAGTCAGAAGGGCTGAACTCTCCGCAATCCTCCATTGCCCCTATGCCAAAGCTGTCAATTACCAGCAGAATTGCTTTTGCCATCCTTACCACTTCCTCTCAAAGTGAACCAGTTCAGGATTGCCGCTCTGAATTCCTTTAACCAGAGCAATGTGGGCCCTTGTGACGAACACCTGGGTACGAAAAGAGAAAACAGCTGTATCTCCTTCAAAAACCTGAAAGCCGTTCGGTTTCTCAATCGCACCATAGTAATCAATCGATTCAGGAGCCGGCTCGATTGCTTTTACATGCTGGTTCAATATGTCTTTTTCATCGCTTCCGACCAGGCACCCCGTTAAATGGGAGCGTCCATAATAGCCGCCGCCGATGACGTAGTAATGTTCCTGATCCTGGTGGGACACTTCTGTTACATATACAATGGCAGGTTTCTCGGGGAGATCCCGGTAAGCATGCAGCGGGGTTGTTCCAGTGAGGGCATGTCCCGGTTCTCCATGTGTCACACCCTGTTCTGCCAGAAACGGTATGGTTTCACAGCTGGTCGCACTTGGACCATTTACCTGTTTGACTGTGATGCCCTTTTTCTCCAGAACCTCTTTTGCCTTTAAAAGGGTTTTAAAGTTTGGAGTTGGCTCCATGGTTCTCCTGTCCTTTGATAGCTGAAAGTTCGGGAAGGTTGTTACACCTGCTATGTTAATCCCAGGAAGCCCGGCCAGTTCCAGAAGCTCTTCATCCAGCTTTTCCAGTTGAAAACCGCCCTGCTGTCCGGGATAAATCATATCGCCTTCTGCATACACCCTGAGAAGTACATCCTGCAATAATCCTGATTGAACAGCTGTATCAGAAAGCTGCCTGGCACGTGCAAGGGAAAACAGGGTAATGACTTCCGGATTCCACGACAGCACTTCCGGCCACTGATTTTTCCCCGGCTGAACCAGGTGGCCGACATTCCCGATTCTAACTCCGCCTTCTGCCAATGTTTTGGCTTCGTCGAATTCAACTGCGACCGCCTTATCGATTCCGTGCTCTGCAATAAACTGGCCTATAAACGGAAGCCGCCCCAGCTGCTTGCTCATGAAATAAAGCGTAAAGTCATGATTTTTTGCCGTTTGTGCCAGTGCTTTTACATTGTCTCCGAGTATATCAAGGTCAATCACGTACGTATTCGGGGGTATTTGCCCGCTTTGATGCAAGGTGACACCTGATTGAATTAGCTTAGGATTTCTGCGCTTTGTTACATCTAAAAACATTGAAGTTCCCCCCTTTGTTTACGGGTATCAACGATGCTGCACTTCTTTTGCAAGAGGTATCACTTTTTCCAGAATGCCGATGATCGTGCTGGATCCAGATTTCATCGGATTGATGCGCAGTCCATATTCTTTCAGCTCCGGCTGGGCTTCCAAAAAGCTGCCGGAAACGCGATAAATCATCGGGATGATTTCATATTTTGATTCCGCCCCGACCGGATGAGTGGCCGCCCCATGCTCATCACTGATGCTGATTACGCCTTGGGCAATCGGATCTTCAAGCTCTACAATGACGTTTTTGGATTGGGCATTCGTCATGTATGCGGCACGGATCCCGTCCACCGCACCTTCATTCAGACGGCGGCAGAGCTCTTCCACCTGCTCGTTTTGAATAGCCAGCGATACAGGTGCGAAGGTCATCATTCTTAAAAGCTCCATTGCTTCGTAGCCCTGAACCTGGCCGCCGCCCGAGTAGTTATAGTGATGTACTCGTTCGATGGCGTCTTTTTTGCCGGCAATGACGGCAATTCCTTCCGGCCCGAGAAGCTTGAAACCGGAAAATGTGGAGTAATCCGCTCCTAATTCCACTCCAATTCCCTTTGTCTTCAATGCACAATAATTGTCATCCACGACGATTGGAAGATCCGGGCGTTCTTCCTTCACGGTTTTGATGACTTCTGCCAATTGATAATGATCTGTCGGCTGCTGGCGTGCATGCTGAATGTAGAAAACTTTAGGATTTTGATTACCTCTGATGGCCGTTATGACTTCCTCAAGGTGGTTATAATCAGCATGGACTGTTTTAATGCCCAATATCCTTAACGTTTCCTTTGTCGTCGTGTAAACAGGTGCCGTATGAATGAACATCTCATCTCCCGGGGACAGAAGCATGCTTAAAATCGTACGGATGGCGCCTGTTCCGGCACCCCGGACAAGGGCACAATCTTCTGCCTCAAAAAAATCCGCCATTACCCTTTCCACAAGATACGTCTGTTCCGGCCGCTTGTACTTTGGAGAGACTCCAAGATCCCCCATGGAGAGAAATTGCTTACCCTTGAAATAACGGCTCATTCTGTCTACCAGTTTAAATTGTTTTTCCTGTGCTTCCAGTATCGATAAGCTTGGCAAAACGGAATTTGCGTACTTTAACTCAGCTGGGTTATATGTGGACAATATTATCGCTCCCTTATTGAAAAAGCTCTGGATGGATTAACGGTCAGGAATTGATGAATAACGCTTTCCGGAACTCCGGATTCTTTTAATTTGGGAATAAAGGTCTCAAGCACGAGTCCATAGCCTGGGCCTCCGTGCTTCTTCCAATGCGACTTACGGGTTAAGTCTGCCGAAAAGAGAATTTGCTTTTCATAGCCGCGTTCTATGAATTCCAGGAGAAAAGCGGCTCTCTCTTCATCGGGGCGGTAATTATTTTTTCCGATCGTATCAAACGCGATATAGGCTCCTGTTTCCAAAACAGAGAGAACTTCGTCTTTATTAGGGTTGAGGTCCTGGTGGCCAATAATAATTTGGTCGACTGGCAGGCCATGCTTCTTCAGCAGCTGTACCTGTTCATAGCCTAGCGTTCCAAGTGTTGTATGGGTCGTCACGGGAAGGCCGGTTTCGACTCCGGCCATAGCTGCACCAATCAACAGCTCACGTTCAATCGGCTTCATTTCATTTTTGCTTGTGCCCACTTCCCCGATGACACCCGGTAGAATGCTCGTATCCCCGATTCCTTCAGTTGCTTCTTTGATAAAATGCTGTGCAAACTGCTTCGCTTTCCAGCCGTCTGCAAAATCCGGAATATAAGGATCTTTATAGAAGCCTGTGCACGTAATAAGGTGAACCCCCGTTGCCTCGCTCAGCCTTTTTAACGCAAGAACATCCCGGCCCATGCCGTCATTCGTCACTTCCACCATCGACCTTCCGCCGATTCGGTAAAAATCCTCCAGTTCCTCACACATGCCCTGTTCATCATCCAGAATCGTATCCGGATCTTTTTTTACTCGCGAAAGGTCAATGGAGAGATGCTCGTGTGCCGAGCAAATCCCCAATTCCTCCGGAGCAATTTTTCCAAGTACAGTTTGTATCATGACTGTTCACTCCGTTCCCTTAGCTTAGTTTGATTCCTTACTGAGGTATGTTCATGATTCCGAGCGCAACCAGGATATTGGCAATAATTCCGACTGCAATGGCACCAACAGGGCCGACTGCAATACGGACAATCGGGCGTCCTGCCGCTTCATTCAGCAAGTAGAATCCGGCTATGAAGAAGAATCCGAACCCTGGTGCGATCGCATTGGCAGCGTTCGCTCCACCGATCAAAAGCGCCACTTCCAGAAGCTTCGTCATCGCACTGCGGATGTTTTCACCGGAATTACGGACACCAGGATATTTATCCAGGAATCTCGCAATCGAGCTTAATAGCATAACTTCTATGAAAATAATAATGACACCGCCAATTAAGGCTACCCAAACATTCGGGGAGAAAAATCCAACAACGAAAATGAGCGTGAATCCAACCGGGCTGTATACACCTGTCGCGATCGCTGTACTGGCGACAAGCGGAATAAAACCGAGCGCACGGGCAGCCGCAGCAATTCCGGCATCTGTCGCTTTGCCTTCTGCTAATAGATTTAGAGAAATAGGGTCTCCTGCCATGATCCATAGATTTGTAGCAGCTGCAATAAGGCCGCCAATGATCATAAAGAACACAACATTTTTTCTGATTTTAGCCACTTTGTCACTGAATACGGCGGCAAGGTCGATGGAAGATCCCTCTTCAGCTTTTTCCTTCATGGCAAAAACAAGGAGGAAGATCATACCTGTAATAAGGGCCATTCCTTCCTGGTTCAGTGTTACTGTCGCGCCTGAAATCGTAAGGATGCCGCTTTCATTCAGCCAGACAGCGAGCTGACGGATTAATGCAGACACGATAAACGTAATGACCCCTTTTTTAACACTGAACTGCATGGCAACTGCAAGCGCCGGGAATGCCATAAATGTAACGACAACCGGTGTCCCAACCGCTCCCATCGCTTCAAGGAAATTAAGCGGCAGATAATCGAACAGCTTCACAAAGCCGTCCAGTCCGATTAAAAGTCCTGCTCCATAAGCGCCGCCAATCACAGCAGCAAGCGGTGTTCCCCATTTATTCTTTGGCGTCAGCAGACCGATAATATCTGTTCCCAGCAGGATACTGTGAACGAGGATGATACTGGCGGAGAGTGTAAAAGGGATTCCAAATCCGATTACAAGGCCGAAGCTCATCGCAAAGGCAGTGAAAGCAAGGTCCCGTCTCGTCATCCGGCCTTCCATATGTTCGGAGACAATTGGACGAAGCCCATCATTAAAAACAGCAATATTCATATTGGCCAATACAGCAGCAACGGCACCAATCAGGATAATTAACGTCATTTCCATTTCTTTTTCCCCCTCAATTAAAATGGATTAGCTCTTATTCTTTATAGCTTTGATAATCATAGGCACCGCGGTCTCCTTGTGGTCAGCTGTAAATCCAAACGCTTTCTTCCCTTCACTGACAGCGGTTACAATCTTCTCCTCAACGGGCTTCTTTCCTGGCATGGAGACCGTCTCGCAATTTGGTTTTCCAAGAAGAGCAATAGCCATGGCCAAAGCTCCGCCGCCACCTGTATGGCAGGCACCGACATAATAATCTGCCTGACCTGTCTTAACGGCCATCGCAGCTTCCAAATCCGACTTGACCATTGTCGTAATGCTGCTATCAATCTCTTTTATTAAGCTCTCAATCTCTTTTTTATCAACCTGACCGCCAACTACAATTTTCATCTTAGTTTCCTCCTTTGTTGACTTGCAGTACATTTGTGTAATGAATGAGCAGAAAATCGATTTCCTCTTGGGGGAGCTGATCTTTCCATTGCTGCTGTACATAACCGATTTCTTTCATTGCTATGGATGCTTCTGGTGACTGTCTAACTTCATCCAGCAAGGCAGGATGGGGAGCCTCAACCTGTTCACCCTTTTCAATTCTCGTCAGAGCTGTCGGCAAATGGGTAAAAAGCATTTCCGCCCCGTCAATGGCTTCTTTTTTCAAGTGAGAATGTAAATGCATAAAAGCCAGCATAGTAATATCAGCGGCTTTGGTGCTCACAACGGACGAAGCTAAAAGGATGTCCATTCTTTCTTTCAATTGATTTAAATCCATATCTAAGAATCCCTCCAGAATACAGTATTTAGTATATTAATGCTGCTAAGAAACTAGAACGTCAGTTTCTTAATAATGAGGATATTTTTTTTCTTCCTCTACTAGCCTTTGGATCTCTTCCACTTTAGTAAATTGAAGGAGCTGGATTTGTTCCTTTATGTTTGTTCTTTCACTTTCTATGACAATGGCTGCTCTGGTTGCTTTTATGGCCAGTTCCTTTGCCTTTTTAGATTTAAAATCAGAGGAGGCAAACGTCTTAAAAGCCCTGGCTTCATCTGCATTCCAGACCGCTGCATCAATACTGCCGTTTTTCAGCATATTGAAAAGCTGCATATAGTCCACCTTTATCAGTTCAACATCGTGCTTTTCACATTCAAGCAGGGTGATATTGGCTTGATCCGCGGATGAATAGTCAATTCCGATCTTCATGCCATCTGTAATCTGGCTGTTTTTGCTATCCGAAAAAAAGACTTTATGGGACGTTACATATGTCTCCGGTCCAAGTGTATGGAGAATTTCCAGGCCCTCAAACTCCTGTATAGCTTCTTCCGCGGCCAGCCTGGACATAATCGCAAAATCGTATCGCCGTGTTTTTAATGATTCAATCCGCCTTCTTGCACCTCTCATATATGCGAGGCCTGACTTCTTATTGATTTCCTCAAACCCTTCGACAATTCCAGTCGCCAACCCCTCATACTTTCTGGAATAAGGCAGCGGCATTACTCCCATCACTGGTCCGATGCCGGCAATCTCATACAGCAGGTTAATGTCCCTCTTTTTTAGAAAGGTCCCAAGATGGCCTCTGGATCCAAGAGATATAGCATGCAAATCTTCTAGCACTCTTAATGCTCCCTGTACGGTCCCTCGGCCCAGGGATAGCTTTTCCGTAAAATCACTTACCCGGGGGATTCTCTCTCCTTCTGAAAACTGAATGAGCTCCTTTGCAATAAACTTTGCAGCCAGCCCATTCTTTGAATATAAACTTTCCCAAATACGGCTCATATCACAAAACCTCTTTACCATCTGATCAATATACAAAAAACTGTATATTATTAGTGTAGCGTTTATATTTTATTAATTCAAGAGTTTTCTAAAAAATATAAAAAGGCCGCTGATTTTGCAAACAGAGTACGTATTTTCTGCTATTCAGCAGCAATCCCAATTATAAAGAACATTTGTAAAATCCCTCTTCCGCAAATCCTCTTCCTTAATAAAGAAGTTGGCAACACCGCTGTCCCCAAACATCAGCTCAATATTATCGTCCGTATCCGCCTGGAATAGCAAAATCGTATATTCACCTGTTTGGTCACCTTTTTCTCTCGGATCCTGCTGGGTGAAGCAGGGATAGCCGCCAATTTTATGACCCTCTGCACCTAATTCCTCGAAGTAGAGTTCATGTAAATCTACATAGTCTGGATGATCGGCGGATTCGAATAAATCAATATTGACCATGTCCTCAAAACGGAAATCATCAACAGGTACAGGACCTATCATAAGCTGGAAACTCATCTTTGCTTCCTGAACAATCGGATCATATTCATCACTTAAGTCAGGCAAATACGAAAAATCTGTCACCAGGTCCAACTCATCTTTCAGGACATTTGGATGATAAATAACCCGGTAATTCTTTTGAGCAGCAGGGTTATCAAAATCAAGGCCGTACATATCATCAGCCGGCGAGAGATAGAATTGAAGAATCCCGCTTTCAGGCATCGGCTCAATGTGAGGAACTTCTTCGAAATTGATTTGCGCAAATAGATTCATATAATTTCCCTGCTCATCCTTTGGGTGATCGCTTGATTTTGGAAGGTAGGGTTGTCCTCCGAACTTGCTTTCAAAAAGTGTCGTCTCTCCTCTTACTGCTTGTATGCTGACAAACGGTTTAGCTGTTTTTTCTAATTCGCTCCGATATTTTTCAAATTCCTTTGGCAGCTTTAAAGTTTGATTTCCCATTCTATTTTCCTCCTCAATTGGTAACTTCCCCTAAGAATTCGGCTATGTATTCCTCTAATTCCATTGTTATTTCTTGTGAAGATTCATCCAGAAGCTCCCCGAACATCTTGCTTCCAGGAACTTTTTTTGAAACCGGCATTCCAAGGAAAGAATATTCGCACTCCCAAATGTTTATGATTTTCATATCTATGAGGTCGCCATTTTTTTCAGAAACTCCCAGTGTAATAGAGGATCTGTATCCGGGCTGGAAAACATCGCTTCCCTCCTGATCAAATCCAGCCTCCAGTTTCAGGCCTTTCTTTGTAAATTCAGCTTTATTGCCTTTAAGCAGCTTTTCAACATGCCCGTTTAGTTCTTTTTCTGCACTTTGAATCCGAGCCTTTAACTCTGAGGTGAAATTCTTATGATGATATTTCATCTAATCATCTTCTCTCATGTAAAAATATAATATTTTAAGTTTCGCCACCACCATGCCTTCTTCCTATCAAAACGAAAAAAAGAGCTGCTTTTAGGCAACCCTCATTAATTTCTATAAAATACTCATAAATCCCCTCGCCTGCTCATCCAGCTTTCTTGCAGCTTCCCCAATATCTTTAAATGCGGATACAGCCTGTTCATTAAGAATCTGGTTTGCCGTTATGTTGCCCACAGCACTTTCCCGTTCACATCAAATTCAATCATGGCCAGAGAATTTTCAATTGCAGCCAAAACAGCTTACTTATAAGTCTATAGGACTAACATCGGTCAGCTATCACAATTTTTAATGTTCAGTTTTTTACTGAAAATTCAAATAATTAATTATTAAGACCCATGATTCCCATTTTTAGTAAAAGTAGAATAGAACTGTACGAGATTATGAAGAAGGGATGGATTCATCTGAAAAATAAGCTGATCGCGTTATCTTTGGCTTCTGCTTTAAGCTTTTCACTTTTTCCGGAAGGAAGTTTTGCCGAGCAAACTGCAGCGGAAAACCAGGCTATAATACCTGGTGCGCATTCAGTAACGGAACAATACTTTAACGGTGTGGACAGCAGCTGGCTGACGACCAAGAATCCCCTCCAATATCAGCAAGCAACTCTTTATGGAAATATCGGTCTTGCCCCTTATTTATGGGGAAGTGCTGCGGAAGGAACCGGATGGCATCAAATGTACAAACCTGCTTCAGTAACGGGAACTCAAGTAAATGGTATTTTTGAAGATGCCCAGTTTGTCATTAGGGTTCCGGATAACTGGAATGGCAGGCTGGTTGTTTCGGGAATCCCGGCTACAAGAAATGAAACGTCGACCGACCTGCTTTTCAGCGACTATGTCCTGGAAAAAGGATATGCTTTTGCAGCAATTGATAAAGGAACCCAGGGCGAGGCCGAATCTTCTGATCCGTTTGCAAAAGTAAAGAATGCCTTAGCCGATAAGGATGATAGCGTTTCAGAATGGCATCTGCGGTTCCGCCAAATTACGAAAGCAGCACAGCAATATTTAGTGGAGCACTATTCAGATGGGCTGATCGACCCGGCGGATTCTTCTGAACCGGCAAATGATTTAATTACAGAACAGCACAGAATCCCTACATATGCGATGGGTATTTCCAACGGCGGATATGTCGTGCGCTATGCCCTTGAAAATGACCATCCGGATAAAACCGGTGAACCTCGCCTTTTTGACGGAGGAGTTGATTGGGAAGGCGTTTTATGGACAGAGAAAAAGCCTAACTTGATCAGTTCCCTGACTTCCGTTGTGAATCACGCTGAGGAGGCTTTGTATGGAAGCGGCAAGGAACAGCAAAAAGCGATTAAAGAGCTATACAAAGCAGGTTTGCCAAAAGGCTCGGAAAAACTGTGGGCCTATCATGATCAGGTATATTGGTTTGTTTCGCTGAATATCTATCGAGACCATTTCGACCCGGAAGCACCAGGCAGTACGCATTGGAGCAATTACCTGAACTTCGTTAATGGCGTGAGAGACCGATCCTATGATCATATTTTTGAAGATTATAAGTATGTGACCCGGCCGAAGGAGGTTAAAGACAATATTAAGGAAGTGGCCAATACTGGAGATATTGATGTGCCTCTCATCTCTTTCACTGGTTCCCTTGATGCACTGATATTCCCGGAAATTCATGCAAAGGGATATCAAAAGCTGGTAAAGAAATCCGGAAAGCAGGACCTGCACCGCCTGTATACCATTGAGAACGGCAACCATGTTGACAGCCTTGTCTGGAACACCTCCACCGATCCGGATAAAGAGCTTCAGCCTTTATTGCCTTACGCTCACCAGTCATTGGACATGCTTGTCGACTGGGTCGAAAATGGAAATGCTGCTCCTGCGAGCAAAACGATTGATGCACCGAAGAACCCGGTAAAGGTTATTGATCTGAAAACAGGGCAGGAACGGGATCCTCGTTAGGTTTAAAGCAGGATAAGGCCGGGACAGTGATAATCAGCTGTTTTGAAAATTGCGTATCGCACATAAATATTTTTAACCGCATATTATTTCGGGCAATAAGTACAGAAAAAAGTTTATCCGCACATAAATTGATTTTTTAAGCTTATTGATAAGAGTGCCTTGTTTTAATATGCCCCAATTACTATTGATTGGGGCTTTAAATTTCCCTATTAGATTAGCATTAATTGTTTCTAGTACTCAGCCTTGTGTTCGGACTCCAATAAGGAAATTCTTGCTTGCACTGTCCGAAGGTGCCTCCGGTTCGGACTTCATTTAGCTAATTCTCGGCTGCTCTGTCCGAATCAGCCTCGCCATATCAGCTACGAACCTTCCCGTTACCGGCCATCAGCCACACCACAACCGGAAGCAGCCCAAAGGAAACCACAGTTATCCCCGTCCAGCCCCCAGTCTGCCATACAAGGCCGGCAAGGGTCCCTCCTGTTGCGACTCCAAGGTAATAGCTTACGAGATAGATGCTGGATGCACCGGCTTTGTGATGGGAAGCGCGTTCATTCACAATGGCCGCCATCAGCGAATGCGCTACAAAGAACCCCAGGCAGGTCAAACATAAGCCCATTACGATTACAGATAAGGAGTGCACATTGGTCAGCAATGTCCCTCCTATTAAGATAACGGTTCCTACTGAGACCAGTGTCGTTTGCTTAAATTGAGCAGATAGTCTTCCGCCAAGGATCGAGCCAACTATCCCGAAACTGTAGGCAAGGTAGGTAAAAGATATATTCTTTACTGAAAGATTAAAAGGATCCTGTTCCAGATAAAAAGGCAGGTACGTCCATACTCCTGTAAACGAGAATTGGAGGAGTATTCCCATTGCAAACGCAGGGAAAAGCTTCGTATTTTTCAGATGTGATCCCATGCCTGACAAGTCTTTTCGAATAGATATTTTACTTGTCCTGAAAAAATGGGAATTTGGCAGAGTGATGAAATAAATGGCAAACAGCAGAATGGAGCATCCAAAAAGATAATATACAGAAGACTGCCAGCTGGCCATATCAGCTATATACCCAACGAAGACACGGCCTGCCATTCCGCCAATGGCATTGGCTGCGATATACATGGTGATGCCGTGACTGACGCTTCTAGAATCCAGCTCCTCCCCTAAATAGGCGATGGCAGCTGCAGGCAGGCCTGCTATACAAAAACCCTGCATGAAGCGCAGTATCAGAAATATTTCAAAATTAGGTGCAATTGGCATAAGCGCCAGCGGAATAATAGTACAAACAAGCGTGATATTCATTATTGAAACTCGGCCGATTCGATCCGATAAAAATCCGAAGAATAGTAATCCGACAATCATAGAAACAACAGCAGCAGAAAGCGATAAACCGGCAGCTGCTGATGTGATGTCAAATGATTTCACCAGCAGCGGCATTATTGGCTGCACAAAGTACAAATTAGCAAATACCAAAATGGATGCACTAGTCAGTGCAATCATTATTTTCTTGAAGCCAGCATCATGCAATGAATATTTAGCTGGTTCCTGTTGTCTTGCATTTACAGCAGTCATTTCCCCACCCAGTTCCTTTAAAGCATTAAATCTATACTACCATTTTACATCAAAAAATCGAAAATTCCGACTAAATCTTCCGCAAGACTTCCATCAAGAATTCCCTCATACTATTTTTGAAACGATGCACGCCTTCATTCTATCCCTCCTAAATGTTATAATAAAGGAATGTACTTTGGGACACGGGGACAGGTTCGGTGTCCCTCTAAGAAGGCCGGGACAGGGAACCTGTCCCTATGTCCCAACAACAAGGGGGTTGAAAAATGATTCCGGAGCGGTTTTTGGAGCCTTTGGAGTTTGCAGCGAATGAGCTGAAGGGGCTGCTGCGGGCTGAGAATGAGGAGGATGCCCGCCTGGTGCAGAAAGGGCTGATGCTTTTTCGGCAGGGACTTGTGTATCAGCTTCGCTTTGAAGGTGATAGAGTGTTGGCAACGGTACAGGATGTGACTCCGGCAAAGGTTGAACTTGATCTTGAGTTCATTCATTTGAGTGAGTGTTCCTGCCCTGCTGAAGGTTTTTGCCGCCATCAGACTGCGGTGTTTCTGCAGCTTCTTTCCAAAGCCAGAAGTGTATCCATGTGGATTGAAGAGTGGCGGAAGCCGATTAAGGAAAAGCAGACAGCCAAGAACTGGGGGCTTCAAAGAGCGAAGGATCTGTTGAAATCCTCCGGCCAGATGAAAGCGGATTATGACCGCTGGATTGCCGCATTTGAAGAAAGCTTTACCGAGCTGATGGAAAAACAGGGAGAGCCTCGACCTTATGTACTTCCCGAGCTTTTCCATGTGTACCTGCGACGAATGAAAGCCGGTGCACCGGTTGAACAGGAATGGAAGCTTCTTTATCTGCTTATCGGCTATGTCTTTTCTTTTAAAAAGCTGATGGCGCTGAGCAGGAAGTATGGGCATGGCGAAGAATTGATTGACCGTTATTACCGCCATCTTTATCAGTCTCTGATGGAAGATTCCGTTGAAATTATGAACAAATTGTCTGTGCACTCCCTGCCCTTCGCTTTTGATCAATTTATCGAAAAGCTAAAGGATGATTCAGCCGGCCTGATCACCTGTTCTTTTGGTTTGGATTATGAACGGGCCCATTTATACCGCCTGTTATGGACGCATTTTTTCAAAAAGAAAGAATGGCGTGAAGCGGAGATTCAAAAGCTGAAGTCTATTGTCAAAGAAGAGCACAGCCTTCCGTCAGTGGCAGGCTATGTCCATCTGCATATCCTTGAACGCAATGATGAACAGGCACTCAGTGTTTTAAATGTGCCAAATGACTTAATAACACCTTATATGCTTTACTGGATAGATTACTTTTCAGCCCATAAGGACTGGAATCGGATGGGTCCTTATGCAGAAGCATTTATCCATAAATTACGGGATTATCTGAAACGATCTGAAGACTATTATGCCTGCATGGATTTCACGAGCTTAGCCATCAAGGCTATTTCTCCCTATTGCCTGGAAAGCAGCAAAATGGATTTGTACGAGAAAGCCCTAATGGAGACTCTGCCGTACAGCTACAGCGATTATGAATATCTTCTTTTTGAAAAAGGCGAATTCATGAAGTGGGCGGATCTGCAGGCATTCATCGGCTTTGATATTGATTCTCTTGGAAAGGACCGGATCAGGGAAATCAGCAAAAAGGAACCATCCATCCTACTGCCGCTGTATCATCAGTCGATCAACGACCATATCAATATGAAAAACAGGGACCATTACCGTGAGGCCGTCCGAAAAATGAAAAAGCTTCGCACACTTTACAACAAGCTGAAACGCCAGGAAGACTGGCAGCTTTTTCTAGAAATGCTGCTTGAAAAAACGAAACGTCTCCGCGCCTTTCAGGAAGAATGCAAAAGGGGTAAGCTAATCGATGCTTAAAACGAGATTTCTCCATGTGAAAGTCAAATCAATAAACAATGACCGCTACCTGATTTTCGCTGTCAATGAAGAAGGCCGCCTCCTTTCCCAAAAAGAATGGAAGCCGCTTCTTTTTAACCATCACAGAGAAAGTTTTTTTGGGACCATGCTTGATGCTGTAGATGTGGACGGAATCAAAGGGGTTTCTGTTAGCGGCTGGCAGCTCGTTACCCTTTTTGCGGCAGAGCAGTTCAACCGTTTGATTGATTGGAGCTGGGATGAAACTGCGGAAATTCTGCTGGCCTCCTCTCATGCCCTATACGATTCAATTGTTGAAAAAGAATGGGTGCCTGATTTTGCTGCCTGGGAACAGGACCATTTCCGCTGGGCACTGCCGGAAAGTGTGATTACCGAATTCGGCACAAACTTTTGGGACCAGACTGTAGAAGGCACTCCTGTCAGAGAGTTTATCGGAGATTTATTTCACCGCTCCCTTGACGGCTTTATGAATCAGAACCAGGAAGCAAAAGAGCAGTTTGGTGAGAAACTTGAAGCATTGCAGAGTGAGCATCTCTCCTCTCGAGATCTTGCTGCTTATTTTGATGAAGAAAGCTGGCAGGAATGGATCGGTGTCAAAATAAATGAAGCTCCTTTTTCGATTGGACTAAAACTGGAAGAACCGGCAGATGTTGATACCAGCTGGGATTTGACGATTTTTCTCCGCGGAAAAAAGAATCCGGATGCATTTGTCGATTATAAGGACTATTCGAATTATCCGCATGAATGGCATGATTACGAAGTTACAATTGAAAAAGAAATCCAGCGCTGGCTGGAGCTTTTCCCATGGCTTGAGGGCAAGCCTGGCAAGATCTCCACTTCGCTGACTGAAGATGAAGCCTGGACATTCCTGACTGAGGCAAGCGAAACCCTGCTCGCACTTGGCGTTGAAATTCTGCTTCCTTCGTGGTGGCAGGCTATGAAGAATGCTAGTCTGAGGGTCAAAGCAAAAGTGAAAGGAACCGGCAGCCATCGTCCTTCGTTTGTCGGGCTGCAGTCGATGCTGGATTATGATTGGCGCTTCAGCATGAATGGCGTTGATTTAACCGAGGAAGAATTCCAGGGTATGGTGGAGGAAAAAAGACGGCTCGTCTACATTCGTGGCCGCTGGATTAAGCTGGATCCCCATTTTGTCCGTCATATTCAGGATTTAATGAAGAAAGCAGAAAAAGAAGGATTGCACGTCCGTGACCTGATAGAACAGGAGCTAATGGCTGACGAGAGCATGCAGGAAGACGAACTGGATAATCCTAAAGCATTTGCCCGCATCCAAATTGAGCTTAACCGCCAATGGAAACAGATGGTGAAGCAGCTCCGCGATATCAAAAGTCTTCCGCATGAAGAGGTTCCTTCAAGCTTCAAGGGTGATCTCCGCCCTTACCAGAAGCTTGGCATGAGCTGGCTGCTGTTTCTGCGCCGCTATGGATTTGGCGCCATTCTGGCAGATGATATGGGACTTGGAAAAACGATTCAGCTGATCTCTTATCTTTTGAAGGTAAAGAAAGAGGAAGACAGCGGCCCATCCCTTATCATCTGTCCTACATCGGTCCTCGGCAACTGGCAGAAGGAAATCGAGCGCTTTGCCCCTGGCATGAGCGTGTATCTTCATTACGGATCAAACCGCCTGAAGGGCGAAAGCTTTTCTGAAAAAGCATTGGAATCTGATATTGTGCTTACCTCCTATGGTTTAACCCATATGGATCTGGAGGATTTTGAAACAATCGAGTGGAGCTCGATTTCGATTGATGAGGCCCAGAATATTAAAAATGCCCAGACAAAGCAATCACGGGCTGTACGAAAGTTAAAGGGCAAGCACCATATTGCCCTGACCGGCACGCCGATGGAAAACCGCCTCTCCGAGCTCTGGTCCATTTTTGACTTTACGAACCACGGCTATCTCGGCAGTCTCGGCCAGTTCCAGAAGCGCTATGTTCTTCCGATTGAGAAGGATGACGACAAAGATAAAGTTAAGCAGCTGCAGGCTTATATCCGCCCCTTCCTGCTCCGCCGCACGAAGAAGGATGAGGACGTGGCCCTGAACCTGCCTGATAAGCTTGAGCAGAAGGAATATTGCCCGCTTACAGCTGAACAGGCCTCCCTTTACGAGCAGCTTGTCCAGGATACATTCGCACAGATTGAAAAACTGTCCGGATTTGAGCGAAAAGGTCTGATTCTGCAGTTATTAAGCCGCTTGAAGCAGCTGTGTAATCATCCGGCCCTCTATTTGAAGGAAGCGAAGCCGAAACATGTCCTTGAACGTTCAGTAAAGCTTGAAAAATTAAGTGAACTGATTGGTGCAGTACATGAACAGGGCGAAAGCTGTCTGATTTTTACACAGTACATCGAAATGGGGAACATGATTGCCCGCTTGCTGAAAAAACAGTTCGGATTCGATGTGCCATTTTTAAATGGAAGCGTGCCAAAACAGGAACGGGATCAAATGATCAGCCGTTTTCAAAATCACGAATTCCCGGTATTCCTGCTGTCGCTTAAAGCCGGAGGAACCGGTTTGAATCTGACGGCAGCAAACCATGTCATTCATTATGACCGATGGTGGAATCCGGCCGTGGAAAACCAGGCAACCGACCGCGCCTACCGTATTGGACAAAAACGTTTTGTTCATGTTCATAAAATGATTGCCACCGGCACGCTCGAAGAAAAGATTGATAGCATGCTTGAAAAAAAGCAATCCCTTAATGATCAAATTATTACGAGCGAAAATTGGATTACCGAGCTGTCAACAGATGAGCTGCGGGAATTGATTCACCTGACATAATGTTTGATCAGTCTTCAAGTCCTTTATATGCATAAAGGCTTGAAGGCTTTTTTTTAATTTTCGCATATTCAGGCTTATTGGGCTTTTGCGTCAGAAAGGTTACTTTGCTGCCTTCTTTTATGATAAAACAGGAAAGCAGCTGGTATGCAGGGTTCTTGTCACCGGTGCTTATTGCCACCTGGCCGAGTTTAAATTTGTATTGAAGAAGTCTTTCCTTATCATTATCCATATCGCTGAACGTGAGTGAAGTATGGCTTCTAAGAGGAATTCTTTGATAGGATTTGTTATTCTGGAGCTGGATGAGCTGAAGCGCATCAAAGAAGCCAGGCTGATGATGAATGTTTAAACTTTTATTTGCTGTCTGAAAATACAGGTACCCGGTTATATCTCCTTTACCCATTCCATTTTCACCTCCTTATCATTATTTTCAAAAAGTATATTCGACATATTCTGTGAAAATCCTCCCTGGTTCTTATTACCTATATTGCGATAATTATCATTAGTGAACACCAATCACTACGGATATTGTGACCATCGTTCACAAACAGCCTTTTCAGCTTTTATTCCCGCTAAGTTAGAAGAAAGAATGTAAACGGCGGTGAAAAGGATGTCTTTACCTGAAAAACTGAGAAAATTAAGAACCGACCGAAAGTAAACTCAGGATTTTGCAGCTGAAATGCTAAAAGTGGATCGCTCGACCATCAGCAAATATGAAACAGGCAAGGTTACCCCCACCTACCAGACCCTTGTTCATATAGCAGATGTATATAAAGTGGACAAGACCTATCTGACCGATGAATTGGAAGGTTCGTCCTCTTACTCTGCGGACAAGTCCATTCTAAAAGAAAATCCGGATGATAAGGATATGGAGATGATCCGGGAAATCATCAGCAATCATCCAGATCTTAAAAAGGCTCTCCTGGACATATACACCTTTAACGAAAAGAAAAAAGCCCTCGCTGTGAAAGTCATTAAATCTAACATTCAAGCACTAAAAGAATTTTAGGGAAATGGACAACTTTAGCCAAAAAAAACCCGGCACTGGAGTACCGGGTTACAATTAAGGGGAAGTTCTGGGGATATGATTGATTCTCTTTAGGGAAGGAAATTATGTGGACAGCAGGATGGAGAAGCCATCAGTTCATGATGGTTAAGCGTTTAGGCAATTGGCTTACTTGGGGATGGCTGTTTGGCATAACAGCTTCACGGATGAAGGATTCAAGCTGAAGAACGCGTTTATTCAGGTCATCTACTCTTTGGTTTGATTTTCCAAGCATCTTTATGAGGCTTTCGAGCATATATTCCAATGCCTTTTCTCTTTCAGACACTTCATTCAAAATGGCAGTTCCTCCTTGGTCACAGTCACTGGTATTTCCTCTGTCTTCTTCCGATCAAGAAAGCGGACCGATTCCGCTAGCACCTCTGTTACGTAAATCCGCTTTTTTTCCTGATTATCATAATGTCTCGTCTGGATTCGTCCGGTTATTCCAATCAGCGTGCCCTTTCGGCAAAACTGCGATGTATTTTCCGCCGTTTTCTTCCATAATGTGCACTGCACAAAGTCCGCATCAATTTCTCCCTTCTGGTTGCGGTATTGGCGGTTTACTGCCAGCGTCACATTTGTCACAGGAATTCCTTCCTGTGTCCTTTTCAGCTCAGGATCCTTTGTCAGTCTTCCAACCAATGTCACTTGATTGATCATCGTTTCATCTCCTCTCTTTGATAGCTTTATCATAGCCGGAACTTCTCCACTGTGTAAAAAAGCCAAAATGTGTTTTTTGCAGTGCTTTTTCGGCAAAAACTTCTTAAAAATTCAATTTTCAGCCCCTTTTCCGCAAAAAGCTGCCCCTAAAATCCAATTTTCAGCATCAGAGAAAATAAAATTCGACAAATTGCCAAATTCGCTTTCAGTTATGCCTGTGTTATAATTTTTTATAGACAACTTATTTTAGAGATGGAGGTAAGCCATGAAAACATTTAAACTTGTTTCTCTGCAATTGGTGGAAGAAAATGGCCTGATTGATATTGAGCTGGATGATGGATTAATTATCAATAAAGAAGACGAGAAGAGCACCTGGCTCCTGGAGGCATTTATTGATAAATCCTATCATGAGTACTTCAAAAAGCGCGCTGATGACAAAGACGAGCTGACCATCCAAGTTGTTATTACGAAAAAAGAAAACGATCCAGCCGCATTCCAAACTAAAATTACCTCTATCAGTGAACTGGAAAACCATATCAGCATCCTTTTTGAAGGATCACTCAAAAGAACGAAAAATGATTACGCAGAATTGCTGCTTCAGGACCTGCTTGACAAGGGCTTCACCGGAGACAGCTTACTTGACGAATTTAAGGTTAAAATGCAAAGCAAGCCGCGCCTTGCTGCTGCCAAAAAGGATAATAAAGAAACTCCCGCTCAATCGTGAGGGGAGTTTCTTCTTAGATAAGGACAGTTAACCCCAGTCCTCAATTCATTACTGATCTTTATTATCTTCATCCTGCATATCTTTGTTATCTTCGATCATATCTTCGCCCGGCTCATTGTTATCTTCCATCATGTCACCATCATTATCCGTGTTGATGTCATTGTTATCGCCGTTCTCATTCAGTTCATTAGTCATGTCGCCATTTTCACCGTTCATGCCGCCATTTTCTTCTGTTATTGTATCGTCTTCCGGCGGCGGCTCCTGGTCATCTGTCGCACATCCTGCTAGAAGCATAGCAGAAAGAACTGAACCTCCGATAAGTGTTAAAAGCTTTTTATTCATCGTAAAAGCTCCTTTCATAAGATGTATTGTTGACCTGCTGCAATGGTCTTCCATTATATTTCCCAAAAACCGAAACAACTTGCATATTTTTTTACAGAAAAAATCCCGCACGTTCCGTACGGGATTTTCCTTATGATTATCTTTCAATCGCAAACATAATTTCAGCTTCCATCGCCACTTCGCCATCAACTGTGGCAACGGCTTTTCCTTTTCCGATTCCTCGGCGGACAGAAAGTAATTCAACTTCCATGATGAGTGTATCTCCTGGACGCACCTGGCGTTTCCACCGGCATTTCTCCACACCGGCAAAAAAGGCGAGTTTTCCTTTATATTCATCCAGAGACAGCAGGGCCACAGCACCTGTCTGCGCACACGCTTCAAGCGTCAGACATCCTGGAAATACGTTGTAATTTGGGAAATGCCCATTGAACACTTCCTCGTTGGCACTTACATTCTTTTTGCCGACTGCTCTTTTTCCAGGCTCAAGCTCTTCAATGGAATCCACAAATAAAAATGGATAACGGTGAGGGATTATTTCTTTAATTTCTTCTACATTCATTTTCATATGTATCGCTCCCATGCATTATTTAGTACCAGATACTAATAGCTTATATATATTTTACTAAAAAAACCGCCGTACGCAAAGAGCTAACAAAAAAGAAGGGATCTCTGCCCTCCTTTTCATTTTCTATTCTTTTTCAACCAATTCCACAATATGCATCCACGTGGACTTTGTAAAAATATCCTTTACTTCCCCGCCGCCAATGACTCCATATCCGACAGCGGCCCCTGCCGTAACGCTCAGGAAAATTAAAAGCGCGACAATAATAATCCGAAGCCAGATCGGAATGAGGCGAATGCGAATCCGCCCTTTACGCGGTGATTCTTCTTTGCTGTTTTCTTTTTTCAGTTGTTCACGCGTCTTGACTGCTTCTTGATTACTGTTGTTTACTGACATTTTATTTCCCCTTTTTTACTTAACGTATTCCGTTGATCAGCCCCATCATTTGATCAGCCATTGAGACAGACCTTGACTGAAACTGATAAGCCCGCTGCAGATTTATTAAGTCTGTCATTTCCTTGGACATATCCACATTAGACTGTTCCAGGGAACCCTGTGCCATTCCTATCTGGCCGCGGAGCGCACCGTTCAGCTCTGTAAAAATTCCCTCGCCAGCGGCTCCATCAGGCAGGCCGAGAAGATTATTGCCTTGTTGCTCCAGGAATTGAGGCTTGTTTATCAGAACCACTCCAAGGTTAAATTCCTGAATTGCCCCATTGGCTGCTTCAGCCAAAAAACTCCCCGTTTCGGTCACTTTAAAATTTTTAGCTTGTCCATTTATTATAATCGAATTATTATTTTCATCAAGAACAGGATATCCGTCACCTGTCACAAGCATAGTCTCATTATCTGAAACCGGTGTTAAATAAAAGGCGCCCGCCCTGGTATAACGCATAGCTGCTCCATCTTCGGTCTGCTCGAGCACACGGAAATATTGCCCTTCCTTTGTGAAAGCAAGGTCAAGAGGCCGTTCGGTTGCCTTTAAAGCACCCTGCTGCAAAACAATTTGGGACTGAGCCAGTTTTGCGCCTACACCTTGTCTTATGCCTGCCGGTGTTAGTCTTACTTCCTCGGCATTCAGATTTCGCTGATTATTGAACTGCTGAAAAAGCAAATCGGTAAAATTGGCTTCTCTTCTTTTATAGCCCGCTGTATCCATGTTGGCCACATTATGGCTGACAATGTCCATCTGCTTCTGCAGCTGGGCAAGAGTATTCGTTGCTGTGATCATGGTTCTATTCATTGTATTTCCCCCTTAGCGGGTCTGCCGCTGGACATTACCCGATCCGCCCAATTTCATTTGCGGCTTTCTCCATACTGCGGTCATAAGCCTGCAGAACCTTTTGATTTGCTTCAAAAGAACGATAAGCTGTCATCATATCCGTCATCGTCCGGGAAGCATCTACATTGGAACGCTCCAGGTAGCCCTGCTGCAGCTTGAATTGTACATTCTGTGCATTATAGGCATTTTCAAGATCACTCTCTTCTGTCGCTGCAAATAGTCCGTCGCCTTCTTTTCGCAGGCTTTCAGGATTTTGGGCATAAGCAATGCCAAGTCTCGCTGTTTCACCCGCATCACCGGTAATCATACCATCTTCACTCACTGTAAAGCGGTCGCTGGAGAGCTGAATCCGTCTACCAGCATCATCCAAAATATATAATCCGCTCGCTGTCGTTAAATAGCCTTCAGCATCAATGGCAAAATTCCCATTTCTCGTATAGCGCGGCTCGCCATCTATGCCTGCAGCTGTATAAAAAACGGACCCTCTTAAGCCGGTATCCGGATTAACTGGCAGATTAATATCGAGCAATGCCAGGTCCGTACTCAGGCCTGTTTCCTTAATATCCCCCTGCATGAAGGATGGAAGTGTTTCCTGCATATAAACACCCGTATTCAGACTGCCCACTTCTCCATTGAAAGGAAGGTTCAGCCCATTTTCAATCGGCACTTTCTCCTGATCAAGACGCTGCAAAAGCATTTCCGGAAAAGCCCTCAAGCTTGTTTGATCTGCCTTAAAACCGGGAGTATTGGCATTTGCCATATTATTTGTCAGCACTTCCGTCCTCCGCTGCTGTGCAAGCATCCCGGAAGCAGCCGTATAGAAACCTCTAAACATCTGTTTCACCTCTACCTATTCCGATCAATATGCTCCCTTTATTATAAGAAACTTTCCGACAATAAACATTAAAAATTTGAAGAATTAAGTCAGATTTTGAAAAAAGCTGTTACCTTTTTTTAATCGGCTGGAATTGCAGAAAGTTTACAAAAGAGCTTTACTATTTCATATCGGACAGGTTGATTTGCATATCGAACGGATTCAATTTTTATCGACTTACCGCTGCAGCAATATTAAAAGTGATCCAAAAAGAAAAACCCGCCAAAAAGACGGGTTCCTCACTTATACTAGCTTTTTCTTCGGAAGCTTATCAATATTATCAAGCATAATGCCTGTTCCAACGGCTACACAGTCCATCGGATTTTCTGCGATTAAGACAGGGACTTTCAGCTCTTCAGCCAGAAGCTGGTCGATTCCGTGAAGAAGTGCGCCGCCTCCTGTTAAAATAACCCCGCGGTCGATGATATCTGCAGAAAGTTCAGGCGGAGTGCGCTCCAGCACGCTTTTGGCTGCCTGGATGATGACATCGACAGATTCTGCCAAAGCACCCTGGATTTCTTCAGAGCGCACAGTAATTGTTCTTGGCAGGCCTGAAACCATGTCACGGCCGCGGATTTCCATTTCCTCATTTTTGCCGCCAGGAAATACAGTCCCGATTGTTACTTTAATATTTTCGGCAGTTCTTTCGCCGATTAGAAGCTTGTACTCTTTTTTGATATATTGAAGAATTTCGTTGTCAAATTTATCTCCGGCCATCTTAATGGATGAAGACGTAACTATGTCTCCCATTGATAAAACCGCCACATCTGTTGTACCGCCGCCGATATCAACAACCATGTTTCCGCTCGGCTGGAAGATATCCATGCCCGCTCCGATTGCCGCAACTTTTGGTTCTTCTTCAAGGTATACCTTTTTGCCACCGCTTTTTTCAGCAGCTTCCCTAATCGCCTTCTGCTCAACACCTGTAACATTTGTCGGGCAGCAGATCAAAATGCGGGGCTTTGATAAGAAGCCTTTAACATTCAGTTTGTTGATAAAATGCTTCAGCATCGCTTCTGTCACATCAAAGTCGGCAATAACCCCGTCTTTTAGCGGGCGGATTGCCACAATGTTCCCTGGCGTACGTCCGACCATGCGGCGCGCCTCTTCCCCAACGGCCAATACTTTGTTTGTATTTCGATCAATTGCCACTACAGATGGTTCATTCAGCACAATTCCGCGACCTTTAACGTGGATTAGCACGTTGGCCGTTCCTAAATCAATCCCAATATCCCTAGCAAACATTTCTTTTTTCCTCCTTGCAAAATGGCCAGCTTCTGTCCGCACCTTTGAAGGCTCTCTCTATTTAGGCATTCTTAAAGCGAACTTCGCTTATTAATTTTTTAATTAGATGTTCAAGTCATTATTCGCAACAGCAGTTTAAGCCACGCAAAAAAATCAGTTCTTTTAAAAAGAAATGATTTTGCCCGGCGTTCTCTTTAGGAGTCCTAGTCTTTACGAACCAAGTTCTATCCTAATTTTATATTTTAACACATTCCTTGTGAAAGCAGTAACATTTTGACAGATTTTGTGAGACTTTTTGAGGGTTTTTGTCGAAATGGGCAAATAGATGCAGACGGCTTAGGAAGGGGCTTAAATCCATAGAGCAAAGCCTTGGTTCTGGCCATGGAATCAGCTTATGATCTTTTAGCCCCCGGAGCCGCTTGAAGGTTCATCATGTACAGCAAAAGAAAAAGTGCCATGTCACAGCTAAAAACGGCAGTCTTTAGCCTTTGACGCCTTTATCGGCGCCTTTTGATTCTTTCATTTAACTGGCTCTTCTTCCATTTCCTCTTTTTTGTATTTCATTTTAGTGGCTTCACCACCGCGCAGATGGCGGATCGATTTATGATAATCCAGGATTTCCTTTACTTCGTTTGCCAGTTCAGGATTGATTTCAGGTAGTCTTTCTGTCAAGTCTTTATGGACTGTACTTTTGGATACGCCAAACTCCTTCGCGATTACGCGAACCGTTTTTTTCGTCTCCACGATATACTTTCCAATCTTGATAGTTCTCTCTTTGATGTAATCGTGCACACCACTCGCCCTCCCCGATTTGGATGTGAGAAGTGTGAAATGAGACTCGCTTTCTGCCTGGTCTCTAACTATATTCCGCATGCACGATTAAATGAACTTAATCGTGCATGCGCCTGAAAGACTTGCTTTCAGCTTGCGATAATTAAACATGTCCTCAACATATTCATTAGTTTTAGTAAAACGATCCCTCACCTCATACATTCTCTTTGTAAGGTTTGTAACAGTTTATTAGCTTGGTTGAGGTAATATGCACGAAAAACTCAATAGGGACAAGGTTTTGTGTAAATTTTTCGAAAATAGGACATCTGGCGGCCAAAAATAAGAAATGTTTTCAAAAAATTCTTTAGGGTATTTGAAAAATAAGCATCCTAAAGACCAGTGATAACATACCTATTTTCACTTGACCTGCCAATCAATTTTAGGACTTTTTCCTTATATTCGACAAAATCCTCATTTGCTGAATGTTTCATTTCGATAACGATAAATAACCGCTTTAGCAATGGTTAAATGCAAAAATCCAGGAATTATAGAGTGTTTTAAACTATTCACACTTTCAAAAACGAGAAAAAAAAGCCAGGAACTCCTACCTATTGTGAAGCGAATATTTATAACGTACTATTTTTTTGGAAACAATTCATTTAATTGGATATATAACCATAATATTCCAAAAGGCAGGATGAATATAATATGGAAACACGCAAGGTAAGAATTCAAAAGGAGAAAAGAAAGAAGATAAAGGCCAGAGGAATGGCAGCAGCCAGCACTATTTTCGCAGCCGCTCTTGCAGCTTCTGGTTTCAACGCTTCATCAAATGAGGCCCATGCTTTGACAGGTACCTACAAGGTTAAGCGAGGAGATACGTTATATAAAATTTCAAGAGAACATGATATGACGGTCAAAGAATTGAAAGCGGTTAACAAATTAAAGGCAAACACCATTTATCCAGGTCAAACACTGGAGGTCCGAACCGAGCGGCACACAGAAGAACCTTTTAACAAGGATACTGCTGTTTATACCGTTGTGCCAGGCGATACTCTATGGGGAATCGCAAAGCGCTACCGCATGAGCGTAAACGAACTGAAAACATTGAACAAGTTAAAAAGTGACATGGTTCTCATTAATCAAAAACTGGTCATCAAAGGGGATATTGCCAAGATAAAGGCAACAATCATTGGCGCGGCAGATAATTTTACAGTGGAATTCAAAAACGGGAATGACTATTTTACATTGAAGGTCCCTTACGGAACAGCCCAGTTCTATCAAAAAATGTCAGGAAAAGAAGTCCTGGTGCTTTATAAAGACGAAGTACTGATCAATATACAGTAAAGGTCTAGAAAGCCGGAAATACCCGGCTTTCTATGATTAAACCACTTCACCCACCCGCTCACCAACATTCCAACCACAGTCTTCTTAGTTTAAAAATGCAGTGATCTCATTTGACTGTCGGTTGCTTTAATCAGTTCTCCCCACGTTTTATGGCCCCGCTGCTGGAATTGAATAAGCAATTCAACAAATAGGTAAGCAGTAGTTAAAGTATCCCCTGCTGCACTATGGCGGTCATATATGCGAGTGCTGAATGCCATGGCGTATCTTTCAAGATCGCGCATATCGTAGGACGGGGCGATAAAGCCAATCAAATCCAGCGTGTCAATGGTCAGGAAATTTTTTAATTTAAGCTTTTCCCGCTTAAATTCACTTTTGAAAGCAAGTGCATCAAAGCTTACATAATGGCCAACAAGGCAGACAGCCTCCCTCGATTCGACATAGTCAAAAAAGCTAAGCATTGCTTCCAAAGCCTGAGGAGCGCCCTTTACCAGCTCATCGGAAATGGAGGTTAATTCTTTTATTTCCCGAGAAATTTGTCGTTTCGGGTTAACATATGTCTGAAAAAGATCTTTATCCTGCACCAGGAATCCTTTCACCGGTACGGCGCCAATCTCAATGATCCGATCTGCCGCTGAAACTTGAAAACCTGTTGTTTCAGTATCAAAAACGATAAAATTCAAGTCTTCCAGCGGAGTGGATAACGGAATATTTTCATACGTTAAGGAACATGTCACATTTTTTCTGCGAAAAAACATACCAGCCTCCTTTCAGAGCTATAGAGAGAATTTTGCAACTGCCTGGCTCTGCACCTCCCTTAATGCCTTTAAGCTTAATATCAATTCCTCTTTTTCGCGGGTCGACATTCTTGCAAATGAGATTACGGAAGAGAGGGCAGAACCTGCTTTTTCCTGCTGCCAGCGCTGGGTGACATACATGGTCATAATCGTGCTTACTGCCTCCTTCAAATCGTGTGCAAACTCCTTTGAGAATACATGCCTCTCCTGCAGGAAATTTATTTTTTCCATCGGTGTTCCTGATAGTTTTCCATGCATAAGTGACAGTATCTGCAGACTATGGTGATACGGAAATAGAACTTCTTTTTTCATATCAATGCTTTTTCGATCAAGCTTGAATAAGGACCGGATGGGCTGATCCAATTTGGGTATGGCATGTTCCTTTTCAAGCTGTGCCAGCCGGTATAAAAGAATTCTGGACCTTTTCATCTGTTCTTCGGCCAGTGCTTCGAATTTCGAATGCAGCTCTTCACTCCCCGCAATTAGCCGATAGGAGAAAAAGTTTTGCGCTAATAGTAAATGGTCATTAGTTGATTGAAGCATCCATGTTCGCAGCCGCTCCTCCCATACTGCCAGTGAACCGCGCCATTTCTGTTCACTGCACATCATGAGCCCTTTGCAGCGTGCATAGCCAGCCGCTTCCATTTTGGAAGTGATTCGTTTCCCCAGTTCTTCAAAAAACGCCTCGGCATCCTTAGAATGACTCTCATAAACCAGAAAATGGTCCTGATCTGTGAACGTGAACTGTTCTCCACGGCCGCTTGATCCCATTTGATAGAAAGCGAATTCACATGGCTGCTGCAAGCCTTTTTCTCTCAGTTCAGAAGTAGATAGAGTTATAATTCTTCCTGTCATGCGATCGTACAGATTTGTGATGATTTCAAGTGTTTTTAATATGGGAATACGGTCCCTTATTAACCTATCAATGATGTCATAGATGCCGGACTTTATTCGCGGAAGGCTGTCATGTTCAGCTGTTTCGATTTTTTGAACCGTCTTCATCACACTCTCGTTTTTCTTTCTCAGTAAATCTGATAGTGTTACAATCCCTTCCACTTTAGAGTTATCGATGACAGGAAGGTGTTTGATTCCCTTTAGCAGAATCAGTGAAAGGGCGTCATAGTAATACGCAAACCTTGATATCGTGACTGGGTCTCCTGTCATAATGGTTCTTGCTTGAGCTGATAAATCTGCACCTTTAGCAGCGACTCGTTCCACTATGTCTCTCTCCGTAATAATTCCTTTTAAGCAATCATTTTCTGTAACGAGGACCGAACTAATTTTCCTATTATGCATTAGCTGGGCTGCTTCCTGAATGGTTGCGGCTGGACTGACTGCGGCTGCCCCGCTGCTCATGACATCCTGGACCCGAATCATGAATGCATCATTTTCTCCATAATCTGTCGCGAGCTTAACCTGTTCTGCAAGAGAAGCATAAACATCTTTCAATCTGATGGCTACCTGTGTCAGCAAATAATCATGAACAGCAGGGTCATCCCACCTTTTTCTCACTGCTTCGAACGGTATGAACATCGCTCTTACATCACTTGAGGCTTTGACTTCGACCATAGCTTCTGGATTGGCCTGTTTGGATACACCCAGGAAATCGGCGAGGCTGGAAAAACCAATCATTTCTCCTGCTTGGACTACTTCAAGCACTTCTTCCCGTCCATTGAGTTCATTTTTGATCAAAACCTCTGAAAGACCTTCTAAAAGGAGCAGAAGGCCTTCACGCGGTTTATCTCTTTTCAGAATAATCTCAGCTTTTTTATAGCGTCGGACTTCACACAAAGATAGAAGTGAAAGAGCTGTGTCAGACTCCACCCCATGGAAAAAAGGGTGAAATCGCACAGCCTCCAACTGGTATAGATTATACAGATTTTGATCCATCTTCATTCATCCACACTTCACCATCTTTATATACCATTTGCTCCGGATAGCGAAGGTCCATAACTTCCTCCTGAATTTTCTGCGAAGGAGCAGCTGTCATAAGAGAAACAGCGATATTTGCTGCAAATGCAGCTGCTGCACCAAACACGCCAGCACCTGTATCAATAATTCCCAGGATTGTAAAGCCGCCATATTTTGCTGCAAAGATGTACGCCAATGTTACACCTAATCCAACCAGCAAGCCTGCAATAACCCCCTGTGAGTTTGAACGCTTCCACCAGACACCCAGAACAAGCGCCGGGAAGAATGTTCCTGTCGCGAGCGCGAAGGCCCATGCAACAATTTGCGTAATCGCTCCTGGAGGGTTAAGTGCGATAAGGCCAGCCAAAAGAGTGGCGATTACAATGGACCAGCGAGCAACAGAAAGACGTGTCTTTTCAGTTGAGTTCGGTTTTAGCACCCGGTAAAAAATATCGTGGGCAAAGGCAGAAGAAATCGCAATCATTAAACCGCCGGCAGTTGATAACGCAGCCGCCATTGCACCTGCAGCAACCAGACCGATAACAAACATGCCAAGGTTTGCAATTTCCGGTGTCGCCATAACGACAATATCGTTCGAAATGATTAGTTCATTCCATTGGAGCACACCATCGCCATTGTCATCTGCTACTTGAAGCTTACCTGTATCCACCCAAGTCTTCGTCCAGGCAGGCAGCTCAGCAATTTTGCTGCCAGCAACCTGTGTCATAAGGATAAATCGTGAGAATGCAGCATAAGCAGGAGCAGATAAATAAAGCAAACCGATAAATAATAATGCCCATGCTCCAGACCAGCGTGCAGCCTTCATTGTTGACACCGTATAGAAACGGACAATAACGTGCGGAAGACCAGCAGTACCAGCCATCAGTGTAAACATAAGCGCAAGGAACTGCCACTTTGTTCCATTTGTAAATGGCGCAAAGTATTCAGAGATTCCCAATTCGCGGTCAAGCTCGCCCATTTTACCGACAAGTTCACCGTAAGAAATCCATGGCATAGGGTTTCCTGTTAATTGTAATGACATGAATATTACCGGAATTAGGTAAGCGATAATCAGAATGATATATTGAGCAACCTGAGTCCAGGTAATCCCCTTCATGCCTCCGAATGCGGCATAAAAGGCAATAAGCACTGCTCCAATCATTGTGCCGATTTTTGCATCGATCTCGAATAGACGGCCAATGACCACTCCGGATCCTGATAACTGTCCGATCGAATACGTAAAACTGATGATAATTGTACAAATGGCTGCGAGAATACGTGCTGTATGGCTGTCAAACCGGTCACCGATGAATTCCGGAACCGTGTAGCGGCCGTATTTCCGCAGCTGCGGCGCCAATAGGAATGTTAAGAGCAGATATCCGCCCGTCCAGCCCATAATATAAGCAAGACCGTCATAGCCGAGGAGCATGATCGTTCCAGCCATCCCGATAAAGGAGGCGGCACTCATCCAGTCGGCGCCAATCGCCATTCCATTAAAGATTGGCGGCACCCCGCGGCCTGCAACATAGAACTCCGATGTTTCTTTTGCCTTATTATAAATGGCTATGCCAATATACAAAGCAAATGTAGCTAAAATAATGGATAATGAGACCAAAAATTGCGTATCCAAAGACATCCCCCTTTTTTACGGACAAATTTTTTTGACGCCCCTTTTATCTCTGTTAATAGCGGCGGCTTGAACAGCCGCTCATTTATTGTTAATTAATGATCAAGAACCTTCCCTGAACTGATTTGTTCATTTTTGTTTTCATCAATTCCATATTTCCGGTCAATGGCATCTCCCATTTTTGCATTAACAAACAGCAGAATGATAAAGGTCAATACAGCTCCCTGTGCACCCATAAAGTAATGGAATGGAAATCCGTTAATCGTAATATCACTTAATGGTTCTGCAAAAAAGACCACGCCAAAAGAGGCAAGAAATCCAATTGCAAAATAAATAATCATGTTCCGAGTCTTTTCGCGGAAATAACTATCCGCTGCTTTTTTATCAATTTTCTTCAAAACTCCACCTCCAGTAAAAATGATAAGTTCGCAACTCTAAATTCTGATTAACAAACTTTATTGTCAGGAATCACTCCTTTATGGATAATCTGCAGCTTAATTGCTGCTATTTCACCGGATCCGTTATCCGGACCCGGGAAAAACCATTACCTTAAACTGAAAATAAATTTGACTGTATCCATGAAAGGTGCGGGAACGAGAATGATTTGAACGAGGAAGTAAACAAAGATTGATAGAAATGGAACTGCCAGGAAGATCGGCCTTTTCTTTCTTAAAGCAAGAAAAAGGCAAATCCCTGTAAGGATCATCATTGACACTAGCGTAAGCAATTTGGCATCCCCCTTTTAGAAAGCGCTGTCATTTTATAACGCTTACTGCTTTAAGTTTTGGTATAGGCTTCTGAGTTGTTTTCTGACTTAATTTAATTTTAAGAAAATTCATACTTCATTATGTACAAAAATCATTTCCAGGTCAAGTACATGCTGGAAATATATTTAATTTTTTTAAAGGAACCAATTGCACCGTTGATACTAAAGGATTTTAATCAGCTAGCATGGATGCCAGGAACTTTAGGACATTAGAGGAAAACACTATAGTGATAATGAAAACTACTGAAGTTTTCCAGAAAAAAAAGAGCCTTCCCGGCTCCTTAATCCAATTCTTTTATGATAAGAGTGACTGCCTCAAGCAGATCAGCATCTGACCAGCTTGGCATGCTTTTTTTACTGGCAGCCGCCAGCTCGTGGGATGCAGGTATGTGCACAAAACCCGCGGGCAGGTCTTTGTTTGAAGTTTTTAACATATGAAGCACAGAATACATAACATTATTGCATAAATAGGTTCCCGCTGTGTTTGATATTGCAGCAGGATAACCCGCTTCTTTAAGTCTATTAACCATCCGGCGAATTGGAAGTGTGGAAAAATAGCCATCCGGACCATTTTCCTCTATCAGTTTGTCTTCTGGGGCAATCCCGCTATTATCCGGTTCGCCATCCTGGCAATTGATCGCAATTCTTTCAGGTGTGATTGCAGTTCGCCCAGCTGCTAACCCGAGAGAAATCACCGCATCCGGTTTTTTCTCAGCCGCTTGCTCTACTATTTTCTTAGGTGCGAGATTAAAATCCACAGGCAATAGATGTCCCATAATTTCATAGTTTCCAGCTTTTTTGCCATCCAGTGCATTCACAATCTTTTCCGTCGGATTGATCGGAAAGTCAAGAAAAGGTTCAAAACCGGTTAATAGAAGCTTCTTCATGTCTTCTCCCCCTGTACAACTTTTCATTTTGGAAAAATTATACAGGATAATGGCAGAATTGTCAAAAAATACTAGATAGTTTTAGTCACCAAAAAGAGCCCGCCAACTCGGCGGACTCCGTATGATTATGCGTCAGTTGATTCAGTTGCTGTGTCTTCTTCCACTTGGTCGTCAGTTTGACCTTCGTCTTCAGTAGTTCCAGCTGGATCTTCTTCTGTATCAGCAGAATCGTCTTCTTCAGTGTTTCCGGCATTTTCATCTTCAGCTCCAGATTCTTCAGCAGAACCTTCGTCTTCCGTTTTGCCAGACTCTTCAGCTGACTTGTCCTCAGAAGGAGCAGCCTCGTCGTTTCCTTCAGTTGCACCGCTGTTTTCTTCAGCGTCAGCTTTCTCAGTTGTGTCTAGCTCTTGTAATGAGCTAAGCGGCTTATTGAAGTAATCAAGCGGATTGACCGGTATTCCATCTTTGCGGATTTCAAAGTGTACATGTACACCTGCTTCTTCATTAAATAAGCTTTCGCCTGCTTTCGCAAGTACATCACCTTGTTCTACCTGGTCGCCAACCTTAACATTCATCTCTGTAACAGATTGATATTGTGTTACAATTCCTTTGTCATGCTCCACTTCAATGACATTGCCCAATAGTGAATCTTCTTCTACCTTTGTAACTTTTCCGCTTAATGCAGCAAGGACATTAAATGTTTCTCCATCCTTTGTGGCAATATCGATACCTGTGTTCGGATGGTATGTGTTATTGTAAAATACTAGAGCAGCTTCCTGTTCTTCAGCCTTGCCGTCATAGTCATAGAATTGTTTTTGAATGACAGCTGAGTCTGGATCTTTGACAGGCATTACGAAGTTTTCCATTGCACGGTTAACTTCCAATGCTGGCTCGTCGTACTTTTTGCCGGTAATATCAGTGGCTTCGTAATCGTAGCTGTCAGTATCCGTAGCGTTATCGCTTGTTTGATACCAAAGTACACCGGTTAGAATAATTGCTGCACTTGCAATGTAGATAGCTGGGAATGCCCACCGCTTCTTCATAAAGCGTTTAAAGCTGGAATCTTGAGAAGATCGTTTCTTTTCTTCCTCTCTCATTTATCATCACCTCAGCAATCAGTCTGAACAGATTGAGAGGATTATATACATTCCTCAAAAAAATTTTTTTGGTCTTATTTTTCGACAAAGACTTTAGGATTATGCATGATTGAAGAAAAAATTTAAAAAGGAGTTATTGATAGATGGTTAAGTGGATTATACGGGTGCTGCCTTTCCTATATATGGCGCTTATTTGGATCTTGTCCAGCATGCCGGCAGATGCAGTGGTGGAGCTTCCGGATTTAGCGGTGGACCGGTTTATAAAAGAATCTATGCACCTGATTGAGTTTGGTATTTTGTATGCTCTTCTTGTTTTGGCAGCATTGACGACAGGCAAGCTTACCTCAACAGTGAATATTTCACTCGCTGTTTTTGCCTGCTTTTATGGGATTCTGGATGAGATTCACCAATCCTTCGTCCCTTATCGTTCTGCCACTCTGATTGACGCTGTCAAGGATATTACCGGTGTGATGGTTTGCTGGTATTTTATCAGCCGGGCTCTTTTTTATGGGAAATTTAATAAGCTTGGTAAGTTTCTTAGTTTCTTTAATAAGGCAAATTGAAAGAGCTGATTCTATGAACCAGCTCTTTCGCTTATTTTTTAGCTGTCACTTTCGTCAGCAATTGATCAGAAGCCGCAATTTCTACACCCTTATAATAATGAGCAACGATTTCCTTGTAGCTCTTTCCTTCTGCTGCCATGCCATTTGCGCCATATTGGCTCATGCCGACTCCATGGCCGTAGCCTTGAGTATTGATGATGATGTTTTCTCCTTTGCGTTCCCAGGTAAAGTCAGTCGATTTCAGGCCCAGTTTCTCTCTGATGTCCTGACCGCTAACAGTCTTTCCGTTAATCTCCACCTTGGCTACCCGCTGGCCGGCTGTTCGCTCGGTCACAGTGCCAATTGTGCTATCACTAGGAAGATTCACACCTAGTTTCCTTTCAAAGTCCTGAACGGTGAGTACCTCTCTGCCATTGAACTTTGGAGACTCTAAATCCCATTTGCTTTCTACACTTTTTAAGTAAGGAACCGAATTTGGCCAGATAGCCTCAGAATTCTCGGTAAAACCATTGCTTGTTGAAAAGAAGGAAGCTGTAATCGGTGAGCCGTCGAAAGTGAGGATTTGGCCTCGAGTTGAGTTAACCGCGTCTTTAACCTTTTGAATTTTCCATTTGTAATCAGATCCCCAAATTTGCTTGAGTTCATTTTCATTTTTATAAACCTGATGGGTTACTGTATCATAAACCAATGCCCCTTCAGGCAGTTCAACGCTATCTTTGTTCATCATCTGTTTCACGATAAAGGTTCTTGCTGCCAGAGCCTGTGCCTTTAAAGCTTCTTCTTCAAACTCGGCTGGCATTTCCGATGCTACTACTCCGACGATATATTCTTCAAGCGGTACAGTCTCCAGCTTTTTCTGTGCAAGGCGGTAGACCCCTACCTCTATGGCTGGCCCTTGAGGAATTTCTGCCGCCGTCTCTGTTTTCTTAGTCTCTGTTTTAAGCTCCTCGCCTAGCTTTCCGCTGACTTTCCCTTCCGTAAAAGGAATCACAAGCAAGGCAGGAACGACAAGAGTGACGGCAAACAACAATGCGGCTAGTACGATGAAAGGTTTGAATTTTGTCATGTTTTAAGCCTCCATAGCAAATAAATAATTCGAACTCATTTCATGTTTATGGCTATGGACAAGCTAATATGACAATAGAATATTTTTTGTAAAAGATGAATTTCTTTTGAGTTGGAGTGTTCCTGATGACGGAGAGTGGTGCAGGAAGCTTAATCACCAGAGTGAGAATATGTTAAGAAATAAAAAATTCTTGGTTTTCTTTCGTAAAATGATCGTTTTTCTTTATTCCAGTGGCTATTCTACCATTAAGTAGTTAATTTGATGCTATTTCTATAGCGAAGTTCCCTGTCGCTTTAATTTATTTGCGGATACATTTTTTTATGTTCGGTTTCCTACTTTATGATAAAAAACGGGCCAAGCACTCAAAAAACCGCAGAATCGATTTGTCAGTTCCCTGACAGCTCGATTCTGCGGTTTCAGTTTGAAATGCGCGCAAGGCGACGATTTTGACGACTTGCTGCTGGCCGCCTTGATTGGGCATTACTTATGCGTTCATGTCAGAAACAAGGTTGTTATTAACAGGTGTTTCTTCCACTTCTGTGACACGTTCGATATCTGCTCCCAGTGCAGCAAGCTTTTCGTGGAAATTCACATATCCGCGGTCTAGATGCTTCAGCTCTGTTACGCGTGTTACGCCATCTGCCACCAATCCAGTGAGGATTAAGGCTGCTGCTGCACGAAGATCAGTTGCAGCTACTTCTGCGCCCTGCAGATTGCTTGGTCCGTTCATGATCACAGAACGTCCTTCAATCTTAATATCAGCGTTCATGCGGCGGAATTCCTCCACATGCATGAAACGGTTTTCGAATACAGTTTCCGTAATCACACTTGTGCCCTGAGCGTGAAGCAATAGGGCCATCATCTGTGATTGCATGTCTGTTGGGAATCCAGGATGAGGCATTGTTTTAATATCAGCAGCCTTCAACTTGTCTGGACCCAGTACACGGATTCCTTCAGCTTCCTCAATGAAGGTAACACCCATTTCTTCCATCTTGGCGATTAAAGAAGCGGAATGCTCAGGAACAGCACCCTTTACAAGGACGTCTCCGCCAGTAATGGCAGCTGCCACCATGAATGTACCTGCTTCAATGCGGTCAGGAATGATGTTGTGCTCTGCACCAAACAGTACGTCCACACCTTCAATGCGGATCGTGCCAGTTCCTGCCCCTTTAACCTTGGCACCCATTTTATTCAGGAAGTTAGCCAAGTCAACAATTTCCGGTTCCTTCGCTACGTTTTCCAAAACCGTTGTGCCTTTGGCCAATGTTGCAGCCATCATAATATTTTCGGTAGCACCAACGCTAGGGAAATCGAGATATATTTTTGCTCCATGCAAGCGGCCTTCTGGTGCTTCCGCTTCAATAAAGCCATTTCCAACCTTTACTTTCGCACCCATCGCTTCAAAGCCTTTTAAATGCTGGTCGATTGGGCGGGAACCGATTGCGCAGCCCCCAGGCAATGCCACACGGGCACGGCCATTTCTCGCTAATAAAGATCCCATGACTAAAACTGAAGCACGCATTTTGCGTACATATTCAAATGGTGCTTCTACCTTCAACTCCCGAGATGCATTTACTGTTACTGTATTATTTTCAAACTCCACTTCGGCGTTTAAATAGCGTAATACTTCATTAATAGTATATACATCGGAGAGTGTTGGGACATCACGAATTACGCTTTTGCCATCACTTGCTAACAGTGTTGCGGCGATAACCGGTAAAACAGCGTTTTTTGCTCCTTCTACTTTGACAGTACCGCTTAACCTATTTCCGCCACGGACGATGATTTTATCCAAAGTGTATTCCCCTCCGCGTCCAATTTCTCTATATTAATATTCAATCGTAATGATGGGTGTGCCAATAACAATGTTTGTCTTGGTGCCCATTCCATTTGTCCGTAATCCAAGCTGCATGTTCATTTCACTGCCATTTGTCACAATGGATTCACCAAAAAGCGGTGAATTTGCTGATACTGAAATAAATTGGTCTTCTTTTAGTGCTTCTATTTCTGTTGCATTAAAAGCAGCCAGTAATTTAGTTGCCGTATCAGGCAAAGACTTTTTAATCTTACCATTGCTTTCACCCTGAATACAAGAGAAAATTGTGGCATTTCCTCGAAAAATGTCAGAAATCTTGCTATTCAGTTCTGCAGCCAGTTTGTTCTGTTCTTTCTTCCACCCCTGACCTTTGGCCTCATAAATCACATACGTCTGAACTTGACCTTTTGTAGGGGTCGATAAAACTTTCACTGTTTCTGACTGAGTATCTGTCTTTTTAATAATAGCTTCTGCTTCCCATGACTTTTCCGTTCTTTGAAAGCTCCATTCCCAATCAGGATATTTCGTTTGCAATTCAAAGGTGAATGCTTTGACTTCCTGTATGGTTTGCAGGTCTTCCATTTTTTCTCTCGCATGCAAAGTCCAATTTTTGATTAAAATATTCTCGTCCTGTATTCCTGAGGCCAGAGTTAACAGGTCAAACTCCCCTTTGGCTACAGTCGTCTTATTCCCAATGTTTATCATCATGAAACCAATAATGGCAATAATTGATATAGTAATCGCTAAGTTTCTCATTTGTAAACTCCTCCCCTTAGTACCATTGTTACCAAGGATAGAGTGAGCATACTTGGGAATTGTCGTCACTTTTTGACAAACTGTAAAAAGCAGCTAAAGCACTGTTAATTGTCGAGCTCTCTTTGCCCTTTTATGCATACTTTGAAAACCATTTCACAAGATAGTATGTATGCGGGAAACAAGCAACAAAAAGATTTTACTCAATAATCCTCAAAAAGAAAACATGTATGAAGACCTATATTTATAAGAAAATCGGAAGCGACTTGCCCACACACGCCACCTCGAGGGGGCAGGCGCTGGAGCTAGAAACAAAAGTCGCTCTTCAAAGAGATAGTTCTTGATTTTATATAAAAATAGGCCCTCAAAATCACTTGAAAAAGGTGATGTTCTGCAGTATAAGCGGAAGCTGCTGGGACCATAAGAGGTAGTCGAGAAAGAAGTTGCTGACGATTGATCCAATTACAATTGAAAGCAAAACATACAAAACACGTGCCTGAAAAACATGATTCGCCCGCAAAAGGGTCTCAAACCGCAATGCCTGAAGCGCCCACCAGGCCAGCGCAATAAACACCAGATGAGACATAATGCTTATGAGTGCCTGCTGCCCAAATCCTGATATCATCTTCTTCCCTCCTTAATACTTTGCCACTTCGCTTACCTGTTTTGTGCGCTACAATACCATTTGACGTTTATACTACCAGGTAAGTTTCACGACTGGATATTTTTCGAAAATTAAGTTTCTTTCTTTTTCGCAATTTGTATGTCCATTATATCGAATTGTCGAAAAAACACGAAGTCTAAACTGGGGCAAACAAAAAAGAAGGGGAAATCTCCCCTCCTATTAATACCCCTTTTGTCCCTTTTAGAAAAGCTTTTTAAAACCCCCATTTTAAAAAGCTATTGATTGAAAGCTACAAACTTTAAGAAAGCCATTATTGAAAGAAATCAGTAAATTGATTGAAATTGCCCTGAAGGAAGTCAAATGCAATATTTGGTGCAACCCCAAAGAGGATTGTCGCTGCTATACTGATGCCGATAACAGCAGTTAATGCCACTGGGATCTTAACCTTCCCTGTATCAGCCGCTGGCCTGAAGAACATTTGCACCATTACGCCGAAGTAATAGAAGTATGAAATGACAGTTGTCGCTATCATAATCGATACCAATACGTAATGCCCTTCACTTGGCACTAATGCACCCATAAAGATATTCAGTTTGCCAATAAATCCGGCTGTTCCAGGAATACCTGCTAGTGAAAGCAGGAAGACCGCCATGGCAATAGCCAGGAATGGCGCGCGGCGGTATAGTCCGGCAAATTGGCTGATATCTTCAGAACCAGATTTATGTGTCACATGCTGGATAATCGCAAAAGCACCCAAGTTCATGAATAAGTAGGCTCCCAGATAGAACCAGAGCGTATCAAACATGAACAGTGACATACTCGCAATCACGACTAGCAGATAGCCCGCCTGTGCGATACTTGAATAGGCAAACAAACGCTTGATATTCCGCTGTCTAAGCGCAATCACGTTACCAATTATCATCGTGGCTCCTGCCAGGAAGGCAATGTAATCCTGCAGAGCAAGAATCATCGGAAGCCCCTGCACATCACCGGATGGTGCATTCGCAAAGATTGAGAACAGGATGCGGATAATAATAATGAACCCGGCTGTTTTGGAAACTACGCTTAAAAAGGCTGTAACAGGTGTAGGAGCACCCTGGTAAACATCCGGCGCCCACATATGGAATGGCGCTGCCGCCAATTTAAAAGATAGTCCCACAACAATCATAAAGAACGCAAGGCCAAGCAGGTAAATATGCTGTTCGTTATAGACCGATGTCAAAAATCCGGCCATTTCCTTTAAATTCGTCGTTCCGGTCAATCCGTACACATAACTCATCCCGAACAAAGTGATTGCTGTTGCGATACTGCCATTAATCACATATTTCATGGCAGATTCATTTGAAAGCTGATTTCTTTTTCTCATGCCTGCGAGAATGTAGGACGAGATCGAAAGAAGTTCAAGTCCCACAAACAGGGTAATTAAGTCGCCGCTTGAAGACATGATCATCGCTCCAAGCAATGCAGCCAAGAATAGATAGAAAAATTCCCCTCTGAATTCTTCCAATCCTTCATTTGGCTCATAGCTGATGGCAATGAGCAGTACCAAAGCCGATCCGATTAATAGCAGCAGCTTAAAAGCTTTTGCAAAGGAATCCAATCTGAACGTATCAAGCAAAATCGATTCTGGACCATGCCCGATAAGGCCCAATAAGGAAACGAGAGCCGCCAGAATTCCGGCAAAGCCGACCCAGCCGAGAATTTTCCGGCTTTGTGTTTTTGGCATAAACAAATCCATTAGTGTTAGAGCAGTCGCAACACCAAGGATGATGAACTCTGGCGCCATAATGCCCCATTCATATGATAATAATGTTTCAAGATCCATCCTTCATCACCCCCCTATCCCCAGCATGATCGTTTCAAGTGTTGATGTCAGCGGTTCGCTCAGTACACTTGGATAAACACCAATCAGGACAATTAAGCCGACTAAGACCAGGACAGGCACGTACTCAAACTTTTTCAAATCGGTTATGCCGGCAAAGTCTCTATGCGCTTTGCCATATGTGATGCCCAGTACCGCGCGAAGCAGGTAAACAGCTGTCATAATGATTCCGATTGTACCCACTGCAGCGAGAATCGGCATTTCTTTAAACAGGCCAAGGAAGGCCATAAATTCACTTACAAACCCAGACATCCCAGGCAGGCCAAGCGAGGCCATTGCCCCTGCAAGCAGGAAACCTGCCGTAATCGGCATCCCTTTTGCCAAACCGCCAAGATTTTGAATATTGGAGGTTTGAACACGTTCATAAAAAACACCAACAAGGAAGAATAGAAGTGCTGCGATTAAACCGTGAGAAACAACCTGGAAAATCGCCCCCTGGATTCCTGCCTCATTTAAGGCACCTAACCCGATTAAAACGATTCCCATGTGGGAAATAGAAGAGTAAGCAAGCACCATTTTAAAATCGGTCTGAACAAACGCCAGGAACGCTCCATACAGTAAATTCACTACCCCGAGCACTGCCAGCCATACAGCAAGGCTTTGGAATTGCTCAGGAAATATCCCCATGCCAAAGCGGATTAAACCGAATGCACCAATTTTCAAAAGCACCCCGGCATGCAGCATAACAATCGATGGCGGAGCTTGTACGTGAACTCTTACCATCCAGCTATGAAGCGGAAAAATAGGAAGCTTCACACCGAATGCAATTAAAAGTGCAATCAGCAGGCCCATTTTCATATTTTCAGAGATTGGCGCAACAAGCTGCGGATTATCCGAGTTCATCGCGGCCATCAAAGCATCAATATTGGCTGTGCCAGTACGGGCAAACAGCACCATAATGACAATCAGCAGAACAGCAGATCCCAGTCCGTTATAGATCAGGAAGCTGTACGCTGCATTTTCTTTTTCAAAGTAACCCCATTTCCCTATCAGGAAGAAAGTCGGTATTAAGGTGATTTCAAAGAAAATAAAGAAAAGTATCAGGTTTTCAGCCGCAAATACACCAAGCATGCCGACTTCAAGCAGCAGGAACAGCATGAAGTAGCCCTTCCATTCTTTTTTAATATGAATAGAAGCAATAGCTGCAAGTGTGGAAAGCACAGCTGTCAGAACAATCATGATCAAGGAAAATCCGTCTAGCCCCAGTTCGTAATCAATGGAAAAAAGGTTTCCCAGCTGGCTTGAATCTCCAAACTGAATCCAGCTCACTTTTTCATTCAGCTGATCCAGGCTTGCACCTGCCCGGTATTGAAAATAAGCAATCAGCGACAATACCAGTGCCGGAATGGTAGCCAGGAATCCAACAGTCTTGATCAATGATTCCTGCGTTTTCGGCAGGAATGATAATACTAAAATACCAAGCAGCGGGGAGAAAACTAAAATGGATAGAAAATAAGCTAAGTTCATTTTAAGTACCCCCCTGTAAACGCATAGATGACGACTAAAATAGCAAGCCCGACAAACGCCACTGTTCCGTAAGTCTGCATCTGGCCATTTTGAAGTTTAGAGCCAAGTTTTCCGAGTGATGTTGTGAGTCCAGTTACGGTCTTCACAAGGCCTTCAACTAAGAACACTTCCAGGAAGCGCAGGAAAGAGCTAATAAATTTCGCTCCATTCACTACTGTCAGCGAAAACAATTCATCTACATAGTATTTATTGTACAAAACGCTGTACGAAAGCGGCATTCTGCTTGTAAGCCAGTCGCGGGAAAGCGATTGTTTGCCATACATTAGCCAGGCAAGGAAAATTCCAAGCAGGGATACAGCCGTAGCAACAATCATAATCCATGCCGGTCCTTCAATATGGCCATGGCCTAAAGCATGGTTATCCTCCACGAGCCAATCACCGAGAAACGTTCCAAACCATGGCGTATTCACATACCCAGCCACTACAGCCAGCACGCCAAGGACCACCATTGGCAATGTCATGACACTAGGCGACTCGTGAACATTTTTCATATCGCTTCTTGCTTCGCCAGCGAAAACCATAAAGAACAGGCGGAACATATAAAATGCCGTAAAGAACGCAGCAATCACTGCGAGCCAGAACAGCACTGTATTCCCATGTGCCCAGGCAGCAATTAAAATTTCATCTTTACTGAAGAACCCTGAAAATAACGGCACCCCGCTGATCGCCAGTGTTCCAATCAGGAATAGAGGACCAGTCACGCGCAGCTTTTTCCATAATCCGCCCATATGTTCAATGTTCTGTGTATGAACCGCATGGATGACACTTCCTGCCGCAAGGAACAGCAAAGCCTTGAAGAAGGCGTGTGTCATTAAATGGAATACACCGGCTACATATCCCGCAGATCCCAGTGCCAGCATCATATAACCAAGTTGGCTGACAGTTGAATAAGCGAGCACCCGCTTAATATCTTTTTGGACCAAGCCGATGCTTGCCGCAAAAATCGCTGTAAACGCCCCAATTACTGCTACTGTCATCAGTGCTGTTTCACTTGCTGTAAACAGCGGGAACAGCGATGCCACTAAATAAACTCCTGCCGCTACCATTGTCGCAGCATGGATTAAAGCGGAGACAGGCGTCGGACCTTCCATTGCATCCGGAAGCCAGGTATGCAGCGGGAACTGGCCCGATTTACCGACAGCCCCTACAAAAATAAGAATGGCTGTTAACGTGATCATCGTGCCCGAAATGGCACCAGCTTCGACAGCTGCAAAAATTTCATCATACTCAAAGCTGCCAGCCTGCCAGAATAATAGAATCATACCGATCAAAAGGCCGACGTCGCCAATACGGGTCATGATAAATGCCTTTTTAGCCGCAGCCTTTGCTTCCTCTTTGTAAAAATAGAAACCGATCAGCAAGAATGATCCAAGTCCGACAAGCTCCCAGAAGAAATATGTCTGCAGCAGATTAGGCGAGATGACCAGGCCAAGCATGGCAAATGTAAATAACCCTAAATAGGCATAGAAAACAGGGAAGCGGTCATCACCCTGCATATAGCCTTTCGAATAGGTATGTACCAGGAAACTGACAAGTGATACAATCACAAGCATCAGTGCATTTAACTGATTAACTTCAAAACCCGCTGTTAACTGAACATCCCCTATAGTCAGCCAAACGCCTTCTGCTTTGTAAGTTGGTGCCGTAAACCGGTCAAATAGCACCAATATCGAATAGACAAGCGATGCCAAGGTAAACAGAATTCCTATATAAGCACTCGCTTCTTTTAGCCGTTTGCCGAATAAAATAAGGAACAAAAACGATAAAAGCGGGAAAAGCGGTATGATCCATGCATTCTCCATCATTATCACAATCCCCTTTTTTGAACACGCCCTAATGCTTGGCGTGTCAGATTGGGACCCTATGAACAGGTCCATTAAGGCTGTGCCATATATGGCATCCTCTTCTACTCTCTATTCTCAGCCAGTCCGGCTGTATCATTCAAAGTATCTTTAGTGCTTCATGGCATCCATTTCATCAATGTTAACGCTCTTCTTATTACGGTACAGTGCAATTAATATCGCCAGACCAACTGCTGCTTCTGCTGCTGCAACAGTGATCGTAAACAATGCAAAAATCTGACCTGTAATGGATGGCATAATGCCGTATTTGCTAAATGCAACCAGATTAATATTGACCGCATTCAGCATCAGTTCGATCGAAATCAGGACCATCACGGTATTGCGCTTTGTCAAGGCACCATAAAGCCCGATGCAAAAGAGGATCAAAGCCAATGCCAGGTAGGCTTGAACGGGAACTGCACTCATTCCTTTTCCGCCTCCTTATCATCATCTCTTTTGGCCAGAACAATGGAACCAACCAAAGCCACCAATAATAAAACGGATGTTACTTCAAATGGAATAATGAATTTTGAGTAAAGCTCTATTCCAATTTGCTCTGTATTATTGACATGAAGATCATTCGGCGCTGACGGCAAATCGAGGTTATAAATCCCGATGTAAACCGCGAAAGCAAAGCCAAGTACGCCAAGGAATAATAACAGCTTTCGCAAGCGCCCTGTTTTCGGCTCGCTTGTATCGTTATGGCGTGTCAGCATGACTCCGAACAGCATGATGATGGTGATCGAACCTGAGTAAATTAAAATCTGGACTGCAGCCAGGAATTCAGCTGAAAGCAGCACGTAAATACCGGCAATGCTTACAAATGTAAATACAAGGGCGACTACCATATGCACGACTCTGGTAAGGTTCAATAAAAGCACGCCGCCGATGACCGCTACTAAAGCAAGAGACATAAACGCTAAAAATTCACCTGAAAACGTCATGCTTTATTCACCTTCCGTATATTTTCATCATTTTCATCAAGCCATTCGAGATTTTTAAACAGTTCATCACGGCTATACTCTGCCAGTTCAAAATTATTGGTCATGATAATCGCTTCTGTTGGACAGACCTCTGTGCACAAGTCGCAAAGGATACAAATCTCGAAGTTAATATCATACGCATCAATGATTTTTCCCTTTTTGGCAGGATCCGGATGTTTTTTGCCTGTCAGCTGGATACAATCCGTTGGACAGATGTTTGCACACTGATTGCAGACGATGCATTTTTCAGGATAAAACTTCTGAATCCCGCGGAACCGGTCTGGAAGCGGAAGCGGTTCATTCGGATAGTCATAGGTAACCTTTTTGCGTGTCAGGTTTTTTAGGGTATACGATAATCCTTTCGCTAAACCAAGCATGTTTTTTCACCCCTTGTTTAGAAATGCGGAAGCGCCTTGCCCACCCCCGACAAGCACAAGACGAGCCTCCCAGGAAGGCGTCCTTTGCCTTTTGGGGGGATTGGCTTGTGACCTCGAGGGGGTAGGCGCTGGACCTAGACAATTTTAGAAATGCGGAAGCGCCTTGTTTCGAAGCTCAATAGTTATGAGAAGGTTCCTCAATTAGAATATACTCAGCCATTCTTTCAAAAGAGCTGTTAAGAATATATTAGCAAGTGCAATCGGCAGCAGAACCTTCCAGCCAAATTCCATGAGCTGGTCTGCACGAATACGCGGGAAAGTGACACGGAACCAAACCAAAACAAAGATTACAGCTGTAAACTTAAGCGCAAACCAAACTGCTCCCGGAATGAAATCCAGGAACGGAAGCGGAAGCCATCCTCCAAGAAATAAAACTGTTGTCAATGAAGCCATTGCAAAGAAATATACATATTCCGCAAGCATGAAGAACGCCCAGCGGAAGCCGGAATATTCAACATGGAAACCTGCGACCAACTCTGATTCCGCTTCAGGCAAGTCAAACGGAACACGGTTCAGCTCCGCTGTCGAGGCAATCAGGAATATGATGAATGCAATGGGCTGCCAAATAATGAACCAGCCATTTTTTTGCGCTTCTACGATCTCATTGAGGTTTAAGCTGCCTGTTAAAAGGACAATGCCTAATACAGACATAACGAGCGGAATCTCATAAGAAATCATCTGGGCCGCAGCACGCATTCCCCCAAGCAGGGCGTATTTATTATTGGAAGCCCAGGAGCCGGTTACAATTCCGACTGTTGTCAATCCGGAAATGGCAATGTAATAAAGCAAGCCGACTCCAATATCAGCAAACTGAAGTTTATCTGTAAAAGGAATCGTCGCAAGCACCATGAACGCCGGCGCAAATGCAATGACCGGTGCAAGAATAAACAGCGGCCTGTCTGCAAGCTTAGGAATGGTATCTTCTTTTAATAGAAGCTTCAAAACATCTGCAACGGTCTGCAGCAGCCCCCAGCGTCCGCCGACCTGATTCGGACCATGGCGCAGCTGCATAAATCCCATAATTTTACGTTCTGCCAGAATGGCGTAAGTAACAAACCCCAGAACGACTAATAGCAAAACGGTGGCAAGCAAGAAGAAAATACCGAAATTCAGAAGACCTGCTTCGGAATAAAGAAGTTCTTCTACCATTAACCGTCCACCTCCCCAAGGACAATATCAATTGCCCCTAATATAGCAATCAAGTTCGCAATGTTTTCGCCTTCAAGCAATTTAGGGAGAATTTGAAGATTATAGAATGATGGCCTGCGGAATTTCAGCCGGTATGGCTCTTTCTTTCCATCACTCGCGATATAGCAGCCGATTTCTCCCCGCGGTGATTCGATTCTTACAAACGCTTCCCCCTTAGGTGCTTTGATGATTTTCGGCACTTTTGCCAGAATATCGCCTTCTGAAGGGAATTGTTCAACAGCCTGCTCCAGAATTTTTAATGACTCTTCAATTTCCTTCATGCGAACATGGTAACGGGCCCATGCATCCCCGCCATCCTGAACAGCAACATCAAAATCGAAGCGGTCATAGATGGAGTATGGCTCATCTTTGCGGAGATCCCATTTCACGCCTGTGCAGCGGAGGTTTGCACCGCTGAGCGAGTAGTTTAAAGCATCCTCTTTTGTATACTTCCCTACTCCTTTGACACGGTTCATGAAAATTTCGTTGCCTGTAACAAGCTGATGATAGCCTTTCAGCTGTTCACGCATATAGGGAACAAATTCTTTTACCTTATCAATCCAGCCTTCCGGGGCATCCCACTTGACGCCGCCGACACGCATATAGTTAAACGTTAAGCGGCCGCCGGAAATCTCATTCAGCATATTGATAATCATTTCACGCTCTCTGAATGCATAGAGGAACGGACTTGTCGCTCCAATATCCAGCAAATATGTACCCCACCAGACAAGATGGCTGGCAATTCGGCCAAGTTCCATTGTAATGATCCGCAGATATTCAGCTCTGTCTGGAATTTTTATATCCATCATCGTTTCAACCGCATGGACAAGGATATAATTATTCGTCATGGCTGCAAGATAGTCCATTCGGTCTGTATAAGGGATAATTTGCGTATACTGCAGGTTTTCAGCCAATTTCTCCGTCCCGCGGTGCAGATAGCCGATGACCGGTTTCGCCTCTTTAATGACTTCACCGTCAATTTTCAAAACAAGACGGAAAACACCGTGTGTACTTGGATGCTGAGGTCCAACATTTAGGAGCATTTCTTCGGTTCGCAGCATTGGTTACACCTCCACATCGTACGGTTCATAGTCTTTGCGCAGCGGATGCCCGATCCAGTCTTCCCCAAGCATAATCCGATATAGATTAGGGTGTCTCTTGAACTTGATCCCCAGCAAATCATACGTCTCACATTCCGGCCAATTCGCTCCCGCCCATAACGGCTGCAGAGAATCGATTACCGGTTCATCGCGGTCAATTTTAACCTTAAGTGCAACAGATTGGCGATTTTTATATGAGTATAAGTGAGCATACACTTCCATATGGGTCTCAAAATCAGTGCCATGAAGCTCTGATAAGTAATCAAAGCCAAGTTGTTCATTATATTTCAGAAATTCTGCCAATTTTAAATATGATTCAGCCTTGGCAACCAAAGTCGGCACTTCCTTGGAAAGATTATTAATGTAGGAATCTTCAAGAACCTCAGCTCCGAGGTTTTCTTCGATTACCTTCACATATTTATCCAGATAGTGCTGATTAACGGATGGCGCCTTTTCTGCAGCTGGTTCAGTGTCAGCCTTGCTTCCGGCAGCTTTAGCCTTCGCGGCTGCAGCGGCCTTTGCTTTCGCAGCTGCGATTGCCTTGGCCTTTTCATCATCTCCGGCTCCGCCAGCTTTGCCTGCTGCAGCTAATTTCGCTTTTGCGGCAGCTGCTGCTTTTGCCTTTGCGGCTGCAATGGCTTTTGCTTTTTCGTCATCCCCGCCAGTCTGTTTTGCCTGGGCAGCGGCTTTCGCCTTTGCTGCAGCGGCAGCCTTTGCTTTTGCTGCGGCTGCAGCTTTTTGCTTTGCCAGATCCATATCTTCAGCAGGGGGTTCTTCCTTTGCTTCACCCAGCTCTTTTGCCTTTAGCTTAGCCAATGCGGCGGCCTTAGCTTTTGCAGCGGCTGCAGCTTTTTGCTTCGCCAGATCCATATCTTCAGTAGGTTCTTCCTTTACTTCACCCAGCTCTTTTGCTTTCATCTTTGCAAGTGCCGCAGCCTTTGCCTTAGCCGCCGCTTCTTTTTTCAGCTGTTCAAGATCTTTTTCTCCGCTCATAGGTTAGATCACCTTCTTCCCAGTCTTAGCCTCATAACGGATTTTTTCTTTTAGTTTATTAATTCCATATATCAATGCTGCCGGATTTGGCGGGCATCCTGGTATGTATACATCAACTGGGACAATCTGGTCGACCCCTTTTACAACTGAGTAAGACTTCACATATGGTCCGCCCGCAGTTGCACAGGAGCCCATCGCGATCACCCATTTTGGTTCAGGCATCTGATCATAAAGACGGCGGACAATTGGCGCCATTTTCTTTGTCACTGTACCTGAAACAATCATGACATCAGACTGGCGGGGAGATGTACGGAAAAAAGATCCGAAGCGGTCCAAATCGTAATGCGATGAACCTACACCCATCATTTCAATGGCACAGCAAGCAAGCCCGAAGGTCATTGGCCACAATGAATTACTCCGCGCCCACGCTTTAATCTGTTCCAAAGTTGCCATAAACACATTACGCTGCAGCTCTTCCATTTCTTCTGGGGTTATATTATCCAACTTTAAATCCATTTCAGCACCTTCTTTTTCCACGCATAGACAAGTCCAATTACCAGCATAAATACAAAAATCAGCATCTCAATCAATGCAAAAATACCAAGCTTTTCATATGCCACAGCCCATGGATACAAAAAAACCGTCTCTACATCAAAAATGACAAACATCAGGGCAAAAATATAATAGCGGACATTGAACTGCACCCTCGAATCATGGAATGGCTCAATCCCGCTTTCATATGTGGTATACTTCGAATCATATGGCTTATAGGGCCGCAAAAGCTTCCCCAAAAACAAAGCCACCACAGGCAATAAAACTCCCAAGCATAAAAACACAAAAACTATCAGATAGTTATTCTGATATAAATTCCAAAGCTCCATGCCCATCCCCTCCAATGCTGAAAATTTTCACAACATTTAAACATGTAACCGTAATCATTATACACCCTACTCCCCCATGTGTCGACACAACCTCATACTATTATTGGAAATTCTCTCGACTCCCGAACAAAGGTTTTGCTGCCTTTTATAAGGCGCGCTCAAAAAGCGAAGGAATCTATAGTTCGGCGGCGGATTCATCCTGCTTAATCCCGAGAACCGCAAGAAGAGGAATCGCAGGGAGAGAATTTATATTTCGCTATTCTCAGCTGTTGACACACCTTCCCTAGATTATATGAGCTTGCCCCCATCCAATAACCATTTATTCTTTTCTACTATTAAAAATCAAACTTTATCCTTTATCAGTGAGGTATGTAACACTTAAGAAGAATTTTCAATAATATAGGCTGTGTTTTTAAGTAAAAGCCTTGATACCGAAATTTATCAGTTAGTTCTGCTGCTTTATCGTCCAGTTCCCGTTTATCAATATTACATTGTTGGCTGGATAACAGTGTAACTTCCAAATCCACAAATTTCTATTTAAACCATCTTAAGGATTAAATATATCAAATATGACTATTTCTGATTCTTTGTGTTCACCTTTTATGAACATTATTATGTTTTGCCATTTCTTCGTTAATTTCCTGAAATCTGCGTAATTAAATTATAACTCCCCTGTTCTTTTTCTCAGAATTTTCTGTGCTAGCATAGAATTTGTCAAACAAGCAATTAGGAGGCTTATTATGAAAAAGTATTTATATTATCTGCTCGCTGCCATAACCATCTGGAGTACAGCGGGTGTGAGCGCACATGCTGAAGAAGTAACTGTAAACAAAGGGGATACACTGTGGTCCATAGCACAAAAACATGAAGTTTCAGTTCAGGATATTAAAAACTGGAATAGCTTAACTTCAGATTTGATTCATCCGAATGATAAACTTGATGTTTCACCTGAGGAAATATACATAGTAGAATCTGGTGATACTCTCTGGAATATTGCCAAAACTTACGATATTAGTGTACATAACCTTATGAAGTGGAATCAGCTAAAATCAGACTTTATAAAACCTGGTTTAGAGCTTATCATCTATAAAAATGATTCAGCAAAAGAAGAAACTGCCAATCCCAAAACAGTCGTAAAAGCAGCAAACATCGAACAGCCTGCAGCTGAAGAGGGCAAAAGCCTGACTGTCACCGCAACTGCCTATACGGCCAGCTGTGAAGGATGCATCGGCATTACGAAAACAGGGGTAAACCTTAACGATAACCCGGATGCAAAAGTTATTGCAGTTGATCCAGACGTTATTCCTTTGGGTTCTAAAGTATTTGTAGAAGGATACGGCTATGCAACTGCTGAGGATATTGGCGGAGGCATAAAAGGAAATGAAATTGACGTGTTTATTCCTGGAACACAAGATGCAATGCAATGGGGAAGAAAAGATGTAAAAGTTACTATTCTGAACTAAAACAAAGAGGTCTCTCACAGCAGGGACCTCTTATTTCAATTAATCTATTCATTTATTAGGCTGCTCTTTAATCAAGAATGATTCAGACACCCGGCAAAATGCTTTTAAAAGATTTTGCATACATTTAATCCGAATCGCTTCGTCAAATAGAAAGACCTTGAATATTTCCGCTTCAAGCATGATGAATATTTTCATGGTTGCATCTTCTTTCATCGTATTGCTTATATGATTATTTGAAAAATAGTTTATTAACTCTCTTTCATAATATTCCACCGTTCCAAATAATACAGTCGACAAGGATATCACCCCCCGGTTTTCTCAAGCCTTGTCTTTCTAAGCACATGTTGATAATATATGACTCTGTTCTTCGGGTTTCAACAAAATCTGACACTTTTAACAAAATAGTTATATTAGTCAAATAGGCCATTCGTTTTTAATATAAATGAAATATGGCTGTTTCCTTTGAAATTATGTTTTGTGATACATTTATCTCAAGAGCTTAAATTAGGAGAATACATATGACTAAAAACAACTGCCCAGTTATTCAAAAATTTGATGAGCTCGTTAAAAAAAGCAATGAGCTAAAAAAGGAACTAGACGTGACTCCATTTGAAGATAAGCAAAAGTTTTTGAGCCTGCTTAAAAAGCTCATGACCGTGCATAAGAATTTAGATCAGTTACCACTGCATGACCAGACAAAGTATTGAAATAATATAAGGACAGGCACATGCCTGTCCTTTCTTCATGTATCAATTAAGGATTGCAGCTATCAACCACTCACCCACCAACATATCAACCATCCATAAATAACTCCTAAAAAATTACCCGTTACCTAAAAACAGGCTGCCCTTCTTCATGAAGGCAGCCTGTTTTTATTATTAGCGTCTTCTGCGGTTTCTCAGGAATGCCGGCGTGTCAAGTGACTCTTCCTGCCGGTCGGCCTGCACCCGATAATCATCCTGAACCCGTTCCCGATGTTCTCTAACCGGACGTCGGTTGGCTGGTTCTTCTGCATACTGATATGTATGAACATATTCTTGTTCGACAGGAGGCTTAGAACTTGGTTTAACCCTTGGTTCTTCTTGGTTATTGAAGCCAGTCGCTATTACTGTTACGATCATTTCCTCCTTCAGAGAATTATTAATGACCGAGCCAAAAATCATATTCACTTCTTCATCCGAAGCAGAAGCTACGATATCTGCAGCCTCTTGGACTTCATATAAACTGATATTTGACCCGCCCGTAATATTCATGATTACGCCGCGGGCTCCATTAATGGACGTTTCCAGCAAAGGACTTGATATTGCTTTACGTGCTGCTTCAGCCGCGCGGTCCTCCCCAGTGGCAATTCCAATGCCCATCAATGCTGTTCCTTTATGGGACATAACCGTTTTAACATCGGCAAAATCGAGATTGATTAGACCTGGGACGGCAATCAAGTCAGAAATGCCCTGAACACCCTGGCGGAGGACATTATCCGCTTCCATAAACGCTTCAAGCATAGGTGTCTTCTTATCGATAATCTCCAATAAGCGATCATTTGGAATAATAATTAACGTGTCTACAGCTTTCTTCATTGCTTCAATGCCTGCATCAGCATTGGCTGCTCGCTTGCGTCCCTCAAATTTAAAAGGGCGTGTTACCACACCAATTGTCAGTGCGCCCACTTCACGTGCGATACGTGCAATGGCAGGAGCAGCACCAGTTCCGGTTCCGCCGCCCATTCCGGCAGTAACGAATACCATATCAGCACCCTTCAATACTTCACGAAGCTGACTTTCGCTTTCTTCCGCCGCCTTCCTGCCTACTTCAGGATTTGCCCCTGCTCCCAGGCCCCTTGTTAAGGCTGCACCGATTTGCATGGTTACTTCTGCCTTTGATTGATTTAGAGCTTGTCCATCTGTATTAACAGCAATAAACTCTACTCCCTCAACTCCATGTTCAATCATCCGGTTTACAGCGTTATTTCCCCCGCCGCCGACTCCGATGACTTTGATCGTAGCATATTGGTCTATATTTGTATCAAACTCCAGCATTGCGGCTCCTCCTTTATTCAAATAGACTTGCATGACTTCTTTAAAAAAGAGAGTAACCTTTAAAGGTTTACTCTCTTCTATTGTAAAGGCCTATATGAAAGAATTCGAGTGATATATCTAATTTTTGGGGCAATTTCCTTAAAATTCGGGTGGTAAATGTTTCTAGAAAAAACACCTCCCTGCTAAGCCGGGAGGTGTTGATGTTTTTATTAGAACTTTCTTTCCGAAACTTCGATACGATTTATCGCACGCTGAAGAGCCAGCTCTGCACGGCGGAAATCGATGTTCTCACGCTTCTGATCATTCAGGCGCTGTTCAGCACGCTGTTTAGCACGAACCGCACGCTCTACATCAATTTCATCTGCCTGCTCAGCAGATTGCGCTAAAATCGTTACCTGCTCCGGACGAACTTCTAGGAATCCGCCGCTTACTGCAACGAAATCAGTTTTTCCGCCGTTTTTTAAACGAACGGCTCCAATCTGTAACGGTGCAACCATTGGAATGTGTCCAGGTAAGATTCCAAGCTCACCGCTTTGAGCTTTGGTGCTTACCATTTCCACATCTGATTCATACACCGGGCCATCGGGAGTAACAACACTGACTTTAATCGTCTTCATTTTTTACCCTCCTGGTCCAGAATTAGACCTCTACGCCCATTTTCTTTGCACTCTCGATCACTTCTTCGATTCGGCCGACAAGTCGGAATGCATCTTCTGGCAGGTGGTCGTACTTACCTTCAAGAATGTCTTTAAAGCCTTTAACTGTTTCTTTAACCGGTACGTATGAACCTGGCTGTCCAGTAAACTGTTCAGCAACGTGGAAGTTTTGTGATAAGAAGAACTGGATACGGCGTGCACGTGCTACAACAAGCTTATCTTCGTCAGAAAGCTCGTCCATACCAAGGATCGCGATGATATCCTGAAGTTCTCTGTAACGCTGTAATGTCTGCTGTACTTGGCGCGCAACTGAGTAGTGCTCTTCTCCAACGATTTCCGGTGACAATGCACGGGAAGTGGAAGCGAGCGGATCCACCGCTGGGTAGATACCCATCTCAGAAAGCTTACGCTCAAGGTTAGTTGTTGCATCCAAGTGAGCGAAAGTTGTAGCCGGAGCCGGATCCGTATAGTCATCGGCTGGTACGTAAATCGCCTGGATGGAAGTAACAGAACCTACGTTAGTAGATGTGATACGTTCCTGTAATTTACCCATTTCAGTAGCAAGTGTCGGCTGGTAACCAACTGCAGATGGCATACGGCCTAATAGGGCTGATACCTCTGAACCTGCCTGTGTGAAACGGAAGATGTTATCCATGAAGAAAAGAACGTCCTGTCCCTGGTCATCACGGAAGAATTCTGCCATTGTCAAACCAGTCAGGGCAACACGCATACGTGCTCCTGGCGGCTCGTTCATCTGACCGAAAACCATCGCAGTTTTCTTGATAACGCCTGAATCTGTCATTTCATGATAAAGGTCATTACCTTCACGAGTACGCTCACCTACACCGGCGAATACGGAAATACCGCCGTGCTCCTGAGCGATGTTATTGATCAATTCCTGGATTAGTACAGTTTTACCTACACCGGCACCACCGAATAGACCGATCTTACCACCTTTGATGTATGGAGCAAGAAGGTCTACTACCTTAATTCCAGTTTCAAGAATTTCTACTTCAGTAGAAAGCTGCTCAAACTTAGGAGCCTCTCTGTGGATAGAATCACGACGAGCATCTGCAGGGATTGCAGGATCTAAGTCGATTGATTCACCAAGTACGTTGAATACACGTCCAAGTGTTACATCACCTACTGGTACAGAGATTGAAGCACCCGTGTCAACAACTTCACTTCCGCGCTGTAAGCCGTCAGTAGAAGACATTGCAATGGTGCGGACTGTATCATCACCTAAATGAAGGGCAACTTCAAGGGTTAAGTTGATGTCAACTTCAGATTCGTTACGCGCTGGGTTTGTAACAGTCAATGCGTTATAGATCTCAGGAAGCTGTCCGCTTTCGAACTTTACGTCAACAACCGGACCCATAACTTGAAGAACGCGTCCTTTGTTCATCTTTTTCCCTCCGTTCGTTTTACATAATGGAGAGCAGGCAACAACTCACCTGCTAGCTCCGCTTTTTCGTTTGTCTAGCTCCAGCGCCTAGCCCCTCGAGGTCATAAGCCAATCCCTTTCGGAAGGAAAAAACGCCTTCCTGCAGGGCTTGTCTTATGCTTGTCGGGGCTGATCGAGGCGCTTCCGCTTTTCTTTATTATTCTAACGCGGCTGCTCCGCCGACGATTTCGGTAATTTCCTGCGTGATGGCTGCCTGACGTGCACGGTTGTAGCTTAAGCTTAATGAGTTGATAAGGTCTTTAGCATTATCCGTCGCATTCTGCATCGCTGTCATCCTTGCAGCATGCTCACTTGCCTTACTGTCTAAAAGCGCTCCGTAGATTAAGCTTTCAGCGTATTGAGGCAGCAATACTTTTAAAATTTCTTCAGCGGAAGGTTCAAACTCATAAGATGTAAGCTTTTTCGAGCTGGAGATATCCGTAAGCGGAAGAAGCTTCTTCTCTGTTACATCCTGTTGAATCGCGCTGACATAATGGCTGTAGTACATATATAATTCATCAAATGTCTCATCAGCGAACATGCCAACTGTCTTGCTGGCAATATCCTTGATTTCAGCAAATGCTGGCTGGTCTGCAACGGCAACTATATCCAAAATAACGTTCATATTGCGCTTTTTGAAAAAGTCGCGGCCAACACGTCCGATCGCAATGATTGCATACTCATCCGGTGATTTATGGCGCTTTTGAATTGTCTGGTAGACATTTCGCAAAACGTTACTGTTATAGGCTCCCGCAAGTCCGCGGTCAGACGTGATTACTAGGTAACCAGTTTTCTTGACAGGGCGGCTGGTCAGCATTGGATGTGATACATCTTTGCTTCCCAATGCGATGGATGCCGTAACTTCCTGGATTTTTTCCATGTAAGGCACGAATGACTTTGCATTCATTTCTGCCTTATTCATTTTCGCAGCCGATACCATCTGCATTGCTTTTGTAATTTGACTCGTTTTCTTCGTAGAAGTAATACGATTTTTTATATCGCGTAATGATGCCACAGGTTCTCACCACCCTTTTTCAAGATTAGGCCAGCTGCAGCGCCTAGCCCCTCGAGTCATAAGTCAATCCCTTCCGGAAGGAAATAACCTTTCCTGCAGGGCTCGACTTATGCTTGCCGGGGCTGATCAAGGCGCCTCCGCTTTTCGTTTTTTGTCAGACCCTAACAAGAGAGGCAAAGGGAGGGGATCACATCCCCTATCCTTAATTGCTTACTCTATTATTCGGATACTGCGAAAGTTTTCTTAAAGTCGTTAATCGCAGATGTCATATCGCCATCAGAAGGAAGTTCTTTTGTAGTCACGATATGGTCTAACAAATCTTTGCGGTTATGGTCTAACCATGAAAGGAATTCAGATTCGAAACGACGAATATCCTGTACAGGAATGTCATCTAAGAAACCGCGAGTTAGAGCGTAAAGGATTGCAACCTGCTTCTCAACTTTTAACGGCTTGTTAAGATCCTGCTTTAGAACCTCTACTGTACGGGCACCACGGTTAAGTTTAGCCTGTGTTGCTTTATCAAGGTCAGAACCGAACTGGGCAAATGATTCAAGTTCACGGTATGAAGCAAGGTCAAGACGCAGTGTACCTGCAACCTTTTTCATTGCTTTGATCTGTGCAGATCCACCTACACGTGATACAGAAAGACCTGCGTTGATTGCCGGACGCACACCGGAGAAGAATAGGTCTGACTGAAGGAAAATTTGTCCGTCAGTGATTGAGATAACGTTTGTTGGAATGTAAGCAGAAACGTCGCCTGCTTGTGTTTCGATAAATGGAAGCGCAGTGATTGAACCTGCACCTTTCGCATCGCTTAGCTTCGCAGCGCGCTCAAGCAAGCGGCTGTGCAAGTAGAAAACATCCCCTGGATATGCTTCACGGCCTGGAGGACGGCGCAATAGCAATGAAAGCTCACGGTAAGCAGAAGCTTGCTTTGTTAAGTCATCATACACAACAAGAACGTGCTTGCCGTTGTACATGAACTCTTCACCCATTGTTACACCTGCGTAAGGAGCTAAGTATAGCATTGGAGCAGGCTGTGATGCAGATGCTGTTACAACGATTGTGTAATCCAGGGCACCTTGCTTACGAAGTGTTTCTACTGCATTACGAACTGTAGATTCTTTTTGTCCGATTGCCACGTAAATACATACCATATCCTGATCTTTTTGGTTCAGGATTGTATCGATTGCAACGGAAGTTTTACCTGTTTGACGGTCACCGATGATTAATTCACGCTGTCCCCGTCCGATTGGCACAAGAGCGTCAATCGCTTTGATGCCTGTCTGAAGCGGCTCGTGTACGGATTTACGATCCATAACACCTGGTGCCGGGCTTTCAATTGGACGTGATTTTGTTGTGTTAATTGGTCCCATCCCATCTACTGGCTGTCCAAGAGGGTTTACTACGCGGCCGATCAGTTCTTCACCAACCGGTACCTCCATGATGCGGCCCGTACGGCGTACTTCATCGCCTTCACGGATTTCTGTAAATGGTCCTAAAATGATAATACCGACGTTATTTTCTTCAAGGTTTTGTGCCATACCCATAACGCCGTTTGAAAATTCAACAAGTTCTCCAGCCATGACATTGTCGAGGCCATGAGCACGAGCGATACCGTCACCAACAGAGATAACCGTACCTACATCACTCACTTGAATTTCCGACTGATAGTTTTCGATTTGCTTTTTTATCAGCGCACTGATTTCTTCAGCATTGATGCTCATGAGTTTCACCCCTATCTACGAATCTTAGCCTAATAATTGACGTTCAAGACGCTCTAGCTTCCCGCGCAAGCTGCCGTCGAAAATCCGGTTTCCGATTCGAAGCTTGATGCCGCCGAGCAAGTTAGTATCAACTATATTGTCAATACGAAGTGATTTTTTTCCAACCTTAGCTGCAAATGACGCAGATAATGCTTCCTTCTCTGCTTCAGATAAAGGACGGACAGTGTATACTTTCGCATCCGCAATCCCTTTTTTGTCATTCGCAAGACTTATAAAATGATCAGCCACATCAGATATATGATCTTCACGGTGGCGCTCAATTAATATCATTAACGTATTTAGTACATAAGTGTTCACAGATGCAAATGCGCCTTTTAGAATCTCTTTTTTCTTCTCAATTGGAAGCTTTGGAGATTTTAATACGGCCTTTAAATCTGAGTTATGGTTTACTACTTCTTTCACTGCACGAAGCTCTTCTTCCATTTGGTCAAGAAGCTGGTGTTCATTCGCAAGCTGGAAAAGAGCTAACGCGTAGCGCTTTGCTACCGTGGAGTTGCTCATCGCTTTTCTCCCGCCTCTTGAATGTATTCATTGATCAGCTTTTCTTGATCTGCTGCACTTAATTCCTTCTCAATTACTTTAGAAGCAATTAGGACAGACAATGAAGCGACTTGCTCGCGGATAGCGGCAACCGCTTGTTCTTTCTGCTGCTCAATTTCAAGCTTAGCAGATTCTTTAATGCGCTCAGACTCAGTGCGGGCAGCCGCAATGATCTCTTCACGCTGCACATCGCCTTGCTTCTTGGCATTCTCGATAAGGCCTTGTGCTTCTGTACGTGCTTCTTTTAAAAGATTTCTTTGCTCTTCCAAAAGCTTCTTTGCTTCCCCACGGCTTTCTTCTGCCGCTTCGATTTCACTGGCAATGTGCTCTTCACGCTGCTGCATAATGCCCATTAATGGACCCCACGCGAATTTTTTCAGCAATGCCAACAAGATGATGAACATGATCATCTGGAACAAAATGTCCCCGCCGTTAAAACCGGCTGCAGCGCCTAATACTAGACTGTTTGTTAACACCCTCGATTCACTCCCTTCAAGAGTTGTTCCACTTATGAAACGGAGTCATATGCATGATTCCGAATTAGTTTTACTGTAAAAAAACATAAAGGAATGGCGAAGGTTCATGGAATGATCTTCGCCATTTAGAACGATTGGTACAGTATTATTAACCGCCGATAACCATGAACGCGATAACAACGCCGATGATCGGAACAGCCTCTACTAACGCAACCCCGATGAACATTGTAGTTTGAAGCATACCGCGAGCTTCTGGCTGGCGAGCCATACCTTCAACTGTTTTAGATACGATAAGACCGTTACCGATACCGGCACCTAGTGCTGCTAAACCGATTGCAATTGCTGCTGCTAAAAGACCCATTATTGAGTTCCTCCTTAAATTGTATAAAAATTTATTTGTTTAAAATGTTTTGTCCATGAAATGAACAGGTATATATTAATGGTCATGGCTCACTTTGTGTGCCATATAAACCATTGTTAACATACAGAAAATGAATGCCTGGATAGAACCGACAAAGATTGAGAATCCCATCCATAAAAGCGTTGGCAGAACTGCTGCAAGCATACCGCCTACACCAGCATGTGCAAGTCCACCGACAAGCAATGTCAGCAGGATTTCACCCGCGTATATGTTACCGTATAGACGAAGTCCCAAAGTCAGAGTGTTTGCAAACTCTTCAATAATTTTCAATGGGAACAAGAAAGGCATTGGCCTGATGAAATCGCGGCCATATTCTCCTACCCCTTTAAGCTTTACGCCATAGTAATGCGAAAGCCCGACTACCATCGCCGCCAATGTTAAGGTGATAACAGGATCGGCTGTTGGCGATTTCCACCATAAAGTGTGATCATAAGTGATCGCAAACGGAAGTCCGAGCATGTTTGATACAAAAATATACATGATCAGGGTCAATCCAAGGATATGGAATCTTCCGCCTGTCTTCCAGTCCATCGTGCTGTTAATGATGTTCTTAACAAAGTCCATGATCCATTCGAAGAAGTTTTGCATCCCCGTTGGTTTCATGGCCAATCGACGGGTGGAAAGCAAAGCTATAATGAAAACAACAGCACTTGCCACTGTAATCATCAGTACATTAGATAAGTTAAAATTCAATCCTAAAAATTCCACTATAGGAGCTTCATGATGCAATAGTGTTCACCTCTCTTCCCGCTATTTACGTAAATGAAAAGATTGAAGAAAATAATCTATCATAATGACAATATAGGATGTCATTAATCCAATTACCACGCTGATCAGATGCAGCTTGTCCGGATATTCCAGTGATATCATGACTGCCAGCACTGCCGTAGCCATTCTGGATACCGTTCCAAGTGAACGCACCTTCTCTCCCCTCTCAACTGCCTCTCCAAACTGCAGAGTCTTTCGTGAAATCAGCCACAAATTGAACAGACTAAACGAAGTTCCGAGGATCAAGCCCAAGAATATAGATTGATAAGGTGTAAACCCCCAGCCGAGAACGTAAACAGACAATAACAGGAATATGTATTTTCGCTGTCTTTGAAAAATGGCTTTGATTTCCGGCATGATGTTTATTCTCCTGTGAAGAAATGTTGAATTAAGCGAAGCATGGCGTAAATCCCGGCGCCCAGTCCGATTAACAGGCCGATTAATAGGAATAAAGGCTCCGTTCCTGCGTTACTGTCAAGCCATCTTCCGGCGAATATGCCAATGAGCGTGGAACCTACTAATTGAGAAAGAATGGCGGACATTAAGGCCATAGCTTTAAACGGGTTGCGGTCTTTTTGACGCATAAAAACGCATCCTCCCTTAAGAGAATGGTAGGTGGGTTTGAGGCCATAATTAATCACTTTAACATCATGCAGAAGTGGGAAATTTGTCTGCACAAATATTTTGAAAACCCTATCATCTTTTACCCTTTGTAAGCATACAATAGGGCTTTGTCAATGTCAATGCGTTTGGAGTGAAAAAGTTCACAAACAAAAAGGTGAAAATATGGTATGTTCACAGATTTATCACATTTAATTTTCGGTTTTCTATTGAAAAAGGAGCGAGTTTTTGCTTCGCTCCTGAAAACGCTTTATTTTTATGATTTTACTTACTGAGTGAGCTCCTCTTATTTGCCGAAGGTTCCGGGTCTCCAAGCTGCCCATCCGGCCTCACAAACAAATACGTTTCGATCCAATCTTCCTTGCCGGCCTTTTTAGCAAATACCTTTGCAAGGTACAGCCCTGGCCCAGGAAGCTTATCAGCAGGAATTTCCTGGAGCAGCTGTCCCTTGCCTACATTTCTTTTCCAGTCCAGAAAACCCATGAACCGGAGGCTTTCCGAATTAAACATGGCAATTCCGAACTCCTCTGCCCCGCCAGGCAGATATACTTCATACCGATATGTGTCTGCCTTATCTCCTTTGCCCAGCCCGAAACCCATCACCCTTGGATAATCCGGCTCTTCAAGTACATACAGATATGGAATTCTTATGCTCTCAGCGCCTGCAGCTATTTGCAGATACCCATCATGAATCTTCTTCTTCAAAAGGGTTGGATCTGCCGACATTTTGATTTCCACCTTTTTCTTTTCACCCGGGTTTAATTGAAACGCCATAGGCATTTCCCAATTGATGCCCTGCTCTTTATAGGGTACTGAAAAGGAGTAGGATTTCGTTTTTTCGCTTATATTTTCAACTGTTACAAAACCGCTGTGGTCATGCAGTCTGTCCGCAACCTGAAATTTTCCAAACTGCAGGGAAGCCGGGAGGACAAGCGTTTCTGCTTTCAGTGCCTTTTCAAGCTGGATTCTGCCTGCTCCCTGCTCATAGGTTCTATATGTCTGCCCTTCCTTTTTCATAAGAAGCTTAGCCGTATTCATGAGAGCTGCCTTAATTTGTTCCGGTCCCCAATCTGGATGAGCCTGTTTCAGGATGGCACAGGCTCCTGCGACATGCGGTGCGGCCATGCTTGTTCCCTGCAGAGGCAGGTATCCGCCAGGTATGGTGCTTTTTATGGCAACTCCAGGCGCCACTACATCCGGTTTGATTTCCCATGTAGATGTAACTGGCCCTCGGGAGCTAAAGTCAGCCAGGAGATCCCTTTCTTCTATTATATTAGTCCGGGCATAGGCTTCTCCTTTTTTAATAAGCTCCCTGAGCTCCTCCCCTTCTTCCTTTGATAACGCTGCTACAGGGATGGGAACTCCGCTGTCCAGATTGCCAAAGAACCTTCCTTTCGTATTATTAAAAATGATAATTCCTTCTGCACCAGCTTCCAATGCATGGACGGCTTTGTCTGTAAATGTCAGTTCCCCTCTTTCCACTAATACAATTTTTCCTTCGGCATTCTTCAATTCGTCTGCGTGCCCGATTCCGCCATAAATGATTTCATATGTGCGGTCAAATTCCCAATCCTTTGAGCCCTGCAGCATATCAAGCCGAATTTCTCGTCCGCCTATATTCAAAAATGGCACTTTCATCGTTGGTGTTGACGCGCCTACAGAAATGGCCTTAGAAGCTGTACCCGGCGATCCGACCGTCCAAATATTCGGGCCGGAGTTACCCGATGAAGTGACAGCGGTTATTCCTTTTTCAACCGCTTTATTCAGTGCCAGGCTTATCGGAAGGTCTGGTCCGTTTACGTTATTTCCCAAGGAAAGGTTTAATACATCGACTTTATCCTTTATGGCCTGTTCAATGGCGGCTATCACCTGCTCTGTTGTTCCGCTGCCGCCTGGTCCGAGTGCACGGTAGGCAATGATGGTCGCTTCTGGTGCGACACCTTGGATCTTGCCATTTGCCGCGATGATCCCCGCCACGTGAGTGCCGTGCAGTGTGCCTTGTCCCCCCGCAGCCTTTGTTTCCATTGGATCTTTATCATTATCCACCAGATCACGCCCGCCGCCATAGCTTCTTCGTAAGTCCGGATGATTATAATCAATGCCAGTGTCGATTACACCTACTTTAACTCCCTTGCCTGTAAGGCGCTGATTATTCTTGCCATAATAGCCTCTGACGCTGATTCCGCCAATCAGTTTGATATTGTCATTAGAGTGGACATGATATGTGTTAACAGGTGAAACAGACGATACTGAATCTATTTTTTGCAGACTTTTCAATGCCGAATGCTTTCCTATAACTGAAAAGCCGTTTAATGCCTGATTAAATGTATGCCTTATTTGCAGGTCAGGATTTTGTTCTATTAATTTTTTTATTTCATTTTCTTTATTCGCGTCCTTTAGTACTACAATAGCCACCTTTTCTATATCAGTTGATTCTTCCGGAATAGGAGGGTGCGATAGTATTCGGGCAGAAACAGGATTTTGACTCAAAAACAAGGACATGACTGTTAGGATCAGCAAGAATTTTTTCATATAAAAACCCACCCTCTTTTTGTTTTAGGGTAGGCTGAATGTGCACTCTGTATGCGTAAAAAAATAAACGGCTAGTTTAAGGATTCATAGACAATATTAGCGACTTCTTTAGAAAGCGGCCCTGTGCTGCGGTATGATCCGCTTGGTAAAGGACCATTGTTTTGTTTGTTCGTAAGGAGGATAATCTGGAGATTTTTTTCAGGATCAATTATTATCTGTGTTCCAGTAAAACCAGTATGGCCAAAGGTTTTGTCAGAATAATGATTTCCCATGTACCAGCTCTTATTCAACTCCCAGCCATATCCTTGGCCAAAGCGTTGAGGAGAAGTAAAGGCATCGATAACTTCTTTTTCATATAATTGGGTTTTACCATAAATTCCGCCATTTAACATGGTCTGGCCCAATACAGCAATGTCGCTTGCTGTTGAAAATAAACCAGCATGTCCGGCTATTCCTTTATTGCCATAGAAACTATTCCCATCATTAACTTCACCTACTAAGGTGTAATCTCTCCAGTATTTAAACATATCCGGGCTTTCTTCAACATAGTATCCGAAATTAGGATCATCAATCATTTTATACTCATACGGATTTCCCCAGGACGTAGCTGCAATTTTTTGCTTTAAATGGCCAGGTGGAGAAAACATCGTATCATGCATTTTTAACGGTTTATAAATATTTTCTTCTAAGTAATTATCCAGCTTTTGTCCACTTATTTCTTCAATTAAAAAACCCAGCACCATAAAGCTAAAATCGCTATATCTTCTGTCAGTGCCAGTCGGGTATTCAAGGGGGAGCTGGTTTATATAATTCATTACCTCTTCTGAATTATCAGCATATAGGTATGTCGGCTTCCAAGGAGTTAATCCCGAGGTGTGTGTCAGCAAGTCAGCAACTGTAATATCTCCTTTTCCATTCTGGGCAAACTCCGGTATATATTCAGATACCTTGTCATTGACTGAAAGTTCTCCATCACTAACAAGTTTCATAATCCCCTGAGTTGTCCCCATCACCTTCGTAACTGAAGCAAGATCAAAGATTGTTTTCTTTTTCATTTCTCTTGGTTTTTTGAGCAATTCTCCCATATCGTATTTTTGAGCATATCCGTATGCTTCCTCTTTAACAATCTTTCCATCTTTGGCCACAAGAACCACTGCACCGGGTGTAACACCATCCTCAACAGCCTCCGTAATTGCTTTATCGATACCCTTCAATTTTTCAGGATCAAAGCCAGCTTTGTCGGGATGGGCATGACTTAATTTCTGTCCAGACTGTTCTTCGGCATTCACAACATTTCCAGAAAAAACAGCAGAACTTAAAGATACTGCCAATACTATTAACAATAACTTTAATCTTTTCAAATTTTCATCTCCTTTACAGATTAACCAATATACAATATTCTGTATAATTAATACTATCCTTCTTTTATATGATTATCAATATAATTTTTAGTATTTTCAGAAAATAGTACTTTTAGATTATATTTGCATTGCTGCAGATAAAAAAGCCATCAAGTTAATGATGGCTTACTGCTATGTATTAAAACAGCTGATTCGGTTCAAGCTTTCCTTTTTGAATCAAACGGTCCCGCTTCCTATCTCTCCACATATCCGTTATGGTGGCGGCTATTAATAATACTGTAAGCAGGATTCCTTTTCCTTCTGCTAGTTTAAATACCAGGGCTATGACACCTTCTGACATGAACGTTCCTATTAATGAAATCAGCAGCGAGATGATCCAGACAATTAACGCTCCTTCTAATATGGCTAATGCTCTCATTTAATCGACCTCCCGGGTATAAAGTGAAACTTCAATCAGTGTGGGGGGCTTTATCCCCCACTGATTGTTAGTTGAATCAATCGGGCCTTTACGGTCAGTTTGCCCCCACTTTTCCCTTTTTGATTCCTCTGAAACTAGATGTGGGGGTCTTACTGCCCGTAAGACTGCGATTTAAAATCACTATGCCAATACCCTGAAGACAACAGTATAAACCTAAATCATGCAATTCGGGCATTCCTTTACTTTCCAAAAATCTTTTGCCAGATGCTTTTGCTTTTTTCAGCCTCTAATGCACCTGCTACCTCTTCAACAGACCTTTGTGTCGCCATCAGTTTTTCATAAAGAGAAGTGACTTTCTCACTCTCTTTTTCATAGCCTTGCTCATGAGCCATTCTTAAATCTTCGATTGTTAGTTTGAGCTCTTGCACTTCATGAATCAGCTGTTTGTTTTGCTCTCTGATTTTATTCTGGGAAAGACGGGATTGCTCATTTTGCTGAACGAGAAAGCTGACCAGCTTTTTCATATCTGTCAGTTCGGAATTCACGTTTACCAATGAGGTGCTGGTGCTCTCTTCCTCATCTTCCACCGTTATGATGACTGGGATGCCTGCTTCCTCAAGCTTAGCTGTTACTTCTTCTTTTTTTAACCCATCTGAATATAATTTCCGGATGAACTTAATCTTTTCTATTTCGGAAGCCTGTATTTTATAGCGATTATGTTCTTTTTTATAATTTATGTATTCTGCATGCTCCTGCAAATAACGTTTTAAGCTATTCTCAGGTATGTCCGGAAGCGCCTCTTTGAGCTCCTTCATTGTCAAATACTGATTTGCCAACGTACTCAGCACCTTTCTTGGTATCTTAGCCGATCACCCAGCAGCACCTGGGCTTTACCCATAACCAACCACCTAACCGCCAACAAAACCACCATCATTATTTTCGCGGTGAATGATCTATCAATGAAGTCATTTCTGCCGACCTTTCTTCAGCCATGACAACATCAATCAATCACTCTAAAACTTCTAAAAACACTAATATATCAACATTTTTCAAATAACCATCCAACCACCAGCATGTTAACCACTTACTATTTTAACTCGTACTCATCTTCCATTTCTTCTATACTCTATCATAACTTTTCCAGCTTTGCGGGGAAAGAGACTTTTAACATAAAAAATGATTAATACTATGAAAATTCATCTGCCCGACTTCACCCACCAAACCACCAACATATCAACCACATTATTTTTCATGTTATCCCCTCCCCTTTTTAAAGAGTACAAATAAATGCACCTCCATTTAAGAGGTGCATTTACTAGTCTATATATTTACACTTTCAGAACTGTAAAAAATTCTTTTCGATAAGAATATGATCTAAAACAACAAATATTATTTCGTCCCGAATAAACGGTCTCCTGCATCACCAAGTCCAGGGACAATATAGCCTTTTTCATTCAATTTTTCGTCTAATGCTGCGATATAAATGTCAACGTCAGGGTGAGCTTCTTTAACAGCCTCTACCCCTTCAGGAGCGGCAATCAGGCACATAAATTTAATGTTTTTGCCTCCGCGCTTTTTAAGCGAATGGATCGCTTCAACCGCGGAACCGCCAGTTGCAAGCATTGGGTCAACCACGATGAAATCTCTTTCTTCCACATCGCTAGGAAGCTTCACATAGTATTCAACCGGCTGCAGTGTTTCCGGATCGCGGTATAAACCGATATGACCTACTTTTGCAGCTGGGATCAGCTTCAGAATACCGTCAACCATTCCGATTCCCGCACGCAGAATTGGGATGATTCCCAGTTTTTTACCTGCTAGTACATTGGATTTCATGGTGCTGACAGGTGTTTCAATTTCGATTTCTTCTAAAGGCATTTCGCGGGTGATTTCGAATGCCATCAATGTTGCCACTTCGTCAACAAGCTCGCGGAATTCCTTGGTTCCCGTGCTTTTTTCACGAATGTATGTAAGCTTATGCTGAATTAATGGATGGTCAAAAACGTAAACCTTTGCCATGAGTATCTCTCCTTTTCAATATGCAGATTAGTCGAACCACACTTCGTCTAATTTTACAGAAAAACGGTTCCATCGGCAACTGTGATTCGCTTTTGTAAAAGAAAAGTCATTTTTATAAGAAAAGCGGAAGCGCCTGGCTCACGAAGGAACGCAGACTAAAAGCGCCACGTCCTGTGGCAACGTCTGCATGACCCCCATCCTGGGGGCCTCAAGCACAAGACGGAGCCTCACGGAAAGACATTCTTTTCCTTTTTGGGAGGATTGTCAGAAATGTGGAGGCGACTGCTCAGGGACGACAAGCATAAGACGAGCCCTGCAAGAAGGTGTTCTTTCCTTCTTGCAGGGCTTATGTCTCGAGTCCCTAGGAGCCGCAACTAGACAAGCTTGTGACCTCGAGGGGGTAGGCTGCTTGCGCTAGACAGTTCTCGAAGTTCAAAATTTTCTTATATAACCATACAAAAGCCGGCCTCTTAACGAGACCGGCTGATCGATTAATATTCAGGGTATAAAGTGAAGCTGCCGGTTAAGGCTTCCACGCGCTGAGACGCTTCTTGAAGCTTCCCTTCATCTTCATGATTTTTAAGTGTGAAGGCAATGATGGATGCAATTTCCTGCATTTCTTTTTCACCAAAGCCGCGGGACGTAACGGCCGCTGTACCGATGCGAATGCCGCTAGTCACAAATGGGCTTTCAGGATCGAACGGAATTGTGTTTTTGTTGACTGTAATGCCGACCTCATCAAGTACTTTCTCAGCTACTTTCCCTGTTAAGCCAAGGGAACGGAGGTCAACTAACAGCAAGTGGTTGTCTGTGCCTGCAGATACAAGGTCAATTCCTTCAGCCTGCAATGATTCAGCCAGCTTTTTGGCGTTAGAAATGATATTGCCTGCATATGTTTTGAAATCTTCCTGAAGCGCTTCGCCGAAGGCAACAGCTTTTGCCGCAATGACATGCATTAAAGGACCGCCCTGAATGCCAGGGAAAATGGATTTGTCTATTTTCTTCGCGTATTCTTCTTTGCAGAGGATCATGCCGCCGCGCGGTCCGCGCAATGTCTTGTGCGTAGTAGTTGTAACAAATTCCGCGAACGGAACAGGATTCTGGTGAAGCCCAGCAGCAACAAGGCCTGCAATATGAGCCATATCAACCATCAGCATGGCACCAACTTCATCGGCAATTTCACGGAAACGTTTGAAGTTAATTTCACGCGGATAGGCACTTGCTCCCGCTACAATTAATTTTGGCTTGTGCTGACGTGCCTTTTCAAGCACATCATCATAATTGATGCGATGTGTTTCTTTATCCACTCCATATTCGACGAAATTGTACTGCACGCCGCTAAAGTTAACAGGGCTTCCGTGTGTTAAATGTCCGCCATGGGATAAATTCATTCCAAGTACAGTGTCTCCCTGCTCTAAAACAGTGAAGTATACAGCCATGTTTGCCTGTGCACCTGAATGCGGCTGCACGTTCACATGCTCTGCTCCGAAAATCTCTTTTGCACGATCACGGGCTAAATCTTCAACAACATCCACATGTTCACATCCGCCATAATAGCGGCGGCCTGGATAGCCTTCAGCGTACTTGTTTGTTAAAACAGAACCTTGTGCTTCCATTACCGCTTCACTGACAAAGTTTTCAGAAGCGATTAATTCAATCTTTGATCTCTGGCGTCCTAATTCTTCTTGAATCGACTTGAAAACTTGCTCATCCTGCTGTGCTAAATGCTTCATAAGAATCCTCCCTTTTCTCCAACACACTTTTAATAAAGGCAAGCCTCCTGATGGCTCACCATTTTTATGTATCGATCTCTTTGTGAAAATTCTTTTTTATTTTAGCATGTTTTCTGAAAAAGTGACAGGCACCAAAAATTAGTTTTGATAGCATGGCTGGTCCAGACACGTTATACAGGAATTTGGCTTTTGATGTCCGAAGGAGCGCTGGGTTCGGACTCTTTCTTCCGGATTTCTTCTTCTCCTGTCCGAATGAGGGCCAAGTTCGGACTCTTTTTTGCGGATTTCTTGTTCTCCTGTCCGAAATGAGGGCCAAGTTCGGACTCTTTCTTCCGGATTTCTTCTTCTCCTGTCCGAATGAGTGCTAAGTTCGGACTCTTTCTCTTTCTTCTTCTCCTGTCCGAATGAGTGCCAAGTTCGGACTCTTTCTTCCGGATTTCTTCTTCTCCTGTCCGAATGAGGGCCAAGTTCGGACCCCATTCACTCATCCTTCTCCTGTCTGAAGAAGCCGGGTTCGGACTCGTCGTACAGGAATTTACCTTTTGATCTCCGAAAAGGTGGCTAGTTTGGTCAAGCTGAATAAGAGATCATAATTTAATATGGATAATTAAAGCCCTAATCAATAGGCGATTGGGGCAGCGAAAGGTTATTATCTAAGATCTCTCCACAAAAACTGAACTGCTTAACTAGATAGTAAGGCCTTTAATCATCTGCAAGATTCATTTTCCCCGTTTCGTTCGTAGATGGCCCGGGCTCCGCCGATGAGTTTGGGCCTGGTTTTGGCCATGGTGACGTGCGCTTCTCCGACTGATTTTTGCGATGTTCGAATTGGGACAGCTACATGCTTCAGATGCATACCAATCAGTGTGTCACCGATATCGATGCCGGCATCTGCCTTAATAAACTCCACTATGACGGGGTCATCGAAGTGTTCATAGGCATAAGTCGCCATCGCGCCGCCGGCCGTGCGGTGAGGTATGACGGTCACTTCATCCAGATTTTTTGCCTCGGCAGTTGCCCGTTCAACGACCAGTGCCCTGTTCAAATGTTCGCAGCATTGAAAAGCCAGAGCAGCCCCGGTATCTTTACGGAGCTTGTCCAAACGCTCAAAAATCATTTCAGCCACTTGTTCCGTTCCGGCTGTGCCTATTCTTTTTCCGGCTACTTCACTTGTGCTGCAGCCCACTACAAGAATTTGCTTTTCACTTAAAGGAACTTGATCGGTTAATTCACGAATGATTGTATCCAGCTCTATTTCCCATTGTTCAATCAAAAAGCTCACCCTTTCGGAAGCTTCATTTCGTTTCGTAAGCAGTAATCTTTCCTACACGGTTTTCATGGCGGCCGCCTTCAAAATCAGTTGATAGCCACACTTTTGCAATTTCACGTGCCAAGCCAGGGCCAATCACGCGTTCACCCATTGCGAGGATGTTGCTGTCATTATGTTCACGGGTTGCTTTTGCACTGAATACGTCATGCACAAGCGCACAGCGGATTCCTTTCACTTTATTGGCAGAGATGCTCATGCCAATCCCAGTCCCGCAGATCAGGATGCCTTTATCGAATTCGCCTTTGGCTACCTTTTCAGCAACAGGCAATGCATAATCCGGATAATCTACTGAAGTTTCGCATTCACAGCCGAAGTCTTCATATTCAATGCCCATTTCATCCATTAGGCTTTTTATTTCTTCGCGGAGATTTAGTCCGCCATGGTCTGATGCAATCGCAATTTTCATTATGAAACCCTCCTGTTTGAAGCCCGCAATATTGGCAATATAATCTTATTTTGACACAAAACATTGAAAATATAAAGAAAGGGAGCTGCATTTTTGGCTCCCTTAGATAAATTCGTTTATAGTTTAAATTTAGTGATTGTGCTATTTAATTTTTCTGCTTGCTCTTTAAGCTCAATGGCCAGTTTTTCCACATTGCCAATCACAGCGGTTTGATGCTGAGTGGCTGCTGCAACCTCCTGTGCGCCTGCTGAAGTTTCTTCCGCAATGGCCGCAACTTCCTGGGATTGTGTGGATGTATGCTGTATGCCCTCCATCTGGTTATCCACCAGCCCTGAAATGGCCGAAACGGATGCAGCCATTTCATTAACTACTTTTGCCATTTCCTCTATGACTTCGTTTGTTTTCGTTCCTTTTTTCACTTCATTATTGGCGGTTTCAACCTGGTTAGAAATTTGCGTAACCACATTGCGGACTTCTTCCTGTATGTTTTGGATCAATTCGGAAATACCCTGGACAGCCTGTGCACTTTCATCTGCAAGCTTACGGACCTCTTCAGCCACGACGGCAAATCCTTTTCCATGATCTCCTGCACGGGCTGCTTCAATGGAAGCATTCAATGCCAGGAGATTAGTTTGTGCGGCAATGTCGCCGACAAGCTGGATAATATGCTCCACTTTAACGGCATTTTGTTCAAGGCGTTTCACAGTCTTCAGCGATTCCTCATTATCATGCGCTAGTTTTTCTATTCCCGCGATAAGCGAGTGGATCACTTTCTTGGACTCCATCAGATCCTGGACCATTTCACCGGATACATTTTCGGAGGCTCTTGCTGTATCCTGCACCTCCTGGGCAATCCTAATGACATCCTCCATGGATTCAGCTGTTGACTGAATGGAGACGGCAGAGTTGTCCGCCCCCTGGGAAATCTCACTGATCGTCCTGGCAATCGCATCCGCCTGATCGGCAGCAGCCGAGGATTCGGACGAAATCGCAATTACTTTTTCATTCGTTTCCTTAAAGTTTTCATCGATTTTCTGAACCATATCTCTTAAGTTGTTAAGCATATGGTTAAATGCAATCCCAAGTGAACGGATTTCATCATCTGACTTGGAAAGCTCGGCATCCTGCCCAATATCCCCGTTTGCAGCCATAAGTGCCGTCTTTTCAAGCTTCTGTAAGGGCTTGATGATGAAGCCTGCCGCAAAAAAGGCAAGCACTCCTGACCAAAAAATTCCCATACTCAATGTCAAAATAGTAAAAACCGCTTCATCAAATGGAAGCATCTCTTCAATACTTGGAAATAAAACATAAAGAAAAACTGCACTTGTCGTGTATGTAATCACAGCCAATGACGTGATAAATAAAACAAGCTTCTTCCTTAGGCCAAACTTATAGTCCTTCTTCTCCCCCATTATTGTGCCCCCTGATCAATCTGTTTTCTTTACACGGTCTAAAATCTGTCCGATGGCTTCTGTCAGATCTTTGTATGTACTTCTATATATATCAACAGATCCCCCATATGGATCGATAATATCACCCGCTGCCCCCGCAAACTCTTTCAATGTGAAGGTTTTGCCTGCTGCGGCAGGAAACATGCCCAGAACTGTATTTTTGTGGCCGGCTGTCATCGTTAAAATATAGCTCGCCCAGTCAATTAATTCCTCGCTCATACTGGAGGACTGATGCTGCAGCGGAATCCCCTGCTCCTCCAGCACACTTTTTGTATGCGGGGATGCATCGCTCCCATCTGCCGCAAAAACCCCCGCCGATTTTACCTCTACACCCGGGAGCGATTTGCTTTTTAAAATGGCTTCTGCCATCGGGCTTCTGCAAGTATTCCCCGTACAAACAAATAATACATTTGTCATTGAAATACTCCCTCCTTTTATATCGGTTTTATCCATAAAAACTTTATTCAGCTAACAGTTTGCACTTTTCTTACATTATAAGACAAATTCCCCATAACACCTATAGCTCCGGTGCAAAAAAAAGAAATAGGGCGGCCGGCACCCCTTTTCATTTTTCACAAAATATTAACATTTAAATACAGGCTAACATCTATAAAAATAATAGTTTTACTCCGAAAGCAAGGAGGATGGCACCGCCGAGGGCTTCGCTGTAGGTACCGATCCAGCTTTGGACTTTTCTGCCGGTGAGGAGGCCGGCCCATGTCAGAATGGTCGCCCCTGCTCCGAAAAACACGAGCACAAGGAATGTTTTTACTCCGTAGATTCCGAGGCTTAAGCCGACTGAAAAACTATCTAGACTAACGCTCAAGGCAAAAATCAGCAGTCCTAAACCCTTTGGTGTGAGTAAGCTATCGTCATCATCCCTGAAGCTTGACCAAATCATCTGTAAGCCTAATAAAAGGAGCAATCCACCGCCAGCATAACCGGCAATGGCTCCGAATGTATTTGAAAGAAATCTTCCTGCTATCATTCCCAATAAAGGCATCCATACATGGAAAAGTCCAATGGTAATGCCGATTTTAGCTATTTGTCTGAGGCGAAGTTTGTACATCCCCATACCTAGACCTACCGAAAAGGCATCCATCCCCAATGCGAACGCCATCAAAGCCAGTGTCACTATTTCCCCAATCATTGCAGACATTTTTCCGCCCCCTTGGACTTGCTAATTCAGCATATGCACGTCCAAGCGGTTTTAGAATGCCAACCTGTTTTTGGCCTTTTTACAAAACAAAAAACCGCCTCAATTCGAAACGGTTTCTTTATTTACCTGCTAATGACCCGGTGTCCTGCTGCTTTCATCAGGCGGTTCATGATTGCATGCCCGACACCTTCACCCGGAAACATTTCACCGAAAATAATATCAGCGTCTGTTGTGTTGAAGAATCTTAATGCTTCATAGAGGGAGCTTGCCACAGTCTCAAGCTTTTCCCGCTGCCCGCAGGCATAAACATAATCAGCACAATAAAATTCCTTGTTTTCCAATGTCGTCAGAACTCCGACCGAAAGGCCTTCACGTTTTTTATCATCCACAAAGTGCTGTATATCCTCTTTTGTTCCTTCTACCAAGTAAAGAGGTGCATCAGGCGCATAGTGTCGGTATTTCATGCCGGGAGATTTTGGCGCCTGGCTTTCATCCGCTAATGCAGGATCTACAATGACTTCGCCCACAACTTCGGTCAGCTGTTCCCTGGTGATGCCGCCTGGCCTTAAAATGACCGGCACTTCACCTGTACAATCCACAACGGTGGATTCCACGCCAACACCTGTCGGACCTCCGTCCACTAATCCGGCTATTCTTCCATTCAGGTCTTCCCAAACGTGGTCAGCCGTTGTCGGACTTGGTTTTCCGGAGCGGTTCGCACTTGGTGCGGCAATTGGCAATCCAGTTTTCTTCAGGAGCTCCAGCGCGACTGGATGATCGGGCATTCTTACCGCAACTGTGGATAAACCTGCCGTTGCATAATGAGAAAGAACACCATCCTTAAGATTAAAAATGAGCGTAAGCGGCCCTGGCCAAAATCGTTCCATAAGCACCAGAGCGTTTTGCGGAATTTCCGCTACAAAAGCGTCCAGCTGGCCTTTTTCAGCAATGTGAATAATCAAGGGATTATCACTCGGGCGGCCTTTTGCCTCAAATATTTTTCTTACGGCTTCATCATTTTTCGCATTTCCGCCTAATCCATATACAGTTTCTGTTGGAAAAGCAACCACTTCGTTATTTTTTAACAGATCGGCAGCCTGTGAAAACTGTGAATAACTATCTTCCTTATCCACACTGTTATCCACCGACCATCTTTTAGTAATCATTGTTATCCACCTTCACCAAAAATGTTTTGTTGCTGCCAAAATTCCTATGTTTTCGACATTTTTTTGAACATTCCTTTGGAAAGTATAGTAGAAGAAGTTGGATAACTCAAGCTTTATCCACAAATTGTGTATAAATAACAGGATTTTGTGCATAACTTTGGGAAGATACCCACAATTCACATGGATAATTTTAAAAAGAAAGAGTTATCCACAGTCAGAATGTGTTTAACATGCTCTGACTCGAATAAATTTTTCGGCAATTGTGCTGTTTCTTCCTCTTTAAATCCCAGCAAGCTGAAAAATGCCATCGAGTTTTTTTTATTTGATGCGAGATACAAGGACTCCATGTCCCGATCCCTTGCAAGCATTAAAATTTGCTCAAACAAAATAAATAGATCTTTCTCCGATGCTGTGGATGTCATCACTAGTGATCTCAGCAGACCGATCTTTCCATGGGGTTCAATTCCCAGGGTAGCCTTTATATCCCCGGAATCATTCTCCATAATTAAAAAATATTCAATTGCTTCCCTAATCCCGTCCGTACTTAAATTTGCCGATTCCAGAAAAGATGTCAGATTCTCCACATCTGAAGCATGAGCACATCTCACTACACCTGTTTCCATTTCTTCACCCCATTTTTCTTATTGTCATTCTATGAATATGAAAAAATAGAAAAAGTAGAACTAGATTTGCAATATATTTCGGGATATGAGAGAAACAAGATTTTTATAAAACAAAACACGGCAGCTGTCTGAATTCGGCTGCCGTGTCTGGATTACCATCATATACAATTTTTCTGCGGCTGGTTTAGTCGTTTGAGTTGCCGCCTTTACGGCCGATTTCTTCGTAAAAATTACGGTCATGGTTTTCACTTGTTGCTTCTCCGCCTTTGCGTCCAATTTCCTGATAGAAGTCTTTGTCATGATTTTCTGATGTTGCTTCTCCGCCTTTTCGGCCTATTTCCTGGTAGAAGTCCTTATCATGGTTCTGGCTCGTAGCTTCTCCGCCCTTTTGGCCAATTTCCTGATAGAAGTCCTTATCATGGTTGCGGCTTGTTGCTTCCCCGCCCATGCGTCCTCTTTCCTCACGAGACATTTTATCGTTGTTATTATTGTTGGTTTTAGCCATAATCTTTCATCTCCTTTTTGTTTATGTTTTGTTGTTTCACTACTTTTAATATCCTCTTTTAGTAAAATCAAACGTGTGAAAAGAAGATGTTAAATGCTTGTCTTAAATGCAATATGATTTCCGGTTTTTAAAATGATTTTAAAAACGAAAGACCCTGCTCTGCAGCAAGGTCTAACCGAAGATTTTCTCCCAAATTTCAACTAAAAAGAATTTCACTTCTACAGGTTCTTCATCTTCATCTGTATAAACCGGAGGTGTTTCTTTTTCCGAATCTGTGTCAGCAGCGATTTCTTCTGCTTTTACTTCCCCCTTCTTTTCTCCTTCCTCAAAGCCTTCGCTTACAGCGACACCGCTTGAAAAGTCAAGGAAGCATAGGGGAGGAAATAGCACACACCACCAGTTTGCTCCTTTTCCTTCGCCCAGCGTGATCAGAATCGCTTCGTATTCACCTGCAGGGTATAAAAACTGTCCATATAATTTCGTCGGGAAGCTGACTTTTCCAAAGTCCGCATTTACACTCTGGTCAGATCCTTCCTCAGCTACTACTTCTTCGGCAATCTTTTGAATCTCAGGCAATCTGGCTTGGATCAGTTCACGGGCATCTTCAATGGAAGTTAACTCTGCCACCCACTCTGTGATTTCTGCATTTACTGCGTCCCTTACTTTTCTTTTAATCGCCTGGTCTTCTTCATTATCGCTGTTGGCCAGAATGCGCAGCCTGATAGCCTCACTTGGTATCACCATCGGCTCATCAGCTGTCACTTCTGTTTGCGGTATATATAAACTTAAAATTGTTCCTAAGGATAAAATCAGTACATATAATTTCACAATCGTTTTTGTATTCATCTCTCCAGCACCATCCCTTCACTATCCACAGTGTGGACAGGATGCCAGATTCTTAAACTATTAAAATTAAATTTCTTTCTAGTATTCCAGTGGTGCCTCCCCTAATAAAAAAACCGCCAATCTGGCGGCTGTGTTAATCTATTTCCGCAAAAACCATCCGGTCTTTGCCGTTGATGTCATAGATTGTTTCTACTTTTGCCTGCGGGAAAGTCTGATTTAAGAGTGAGGATACTGCTTCACTCTGGCCGGCTCCTACCTCGAAACCGATGAGGGCACGGTCTTTGATGACAGCGGGCAGTTCTTTCATAAAGCGCCTGTACAGATCCAGTCCGTCTTCACCTGCAAAGAGGGCACGGTGCGGTTCATGTTTGGTGACTACATCAGACATCCACTCAATATCCCTTTCCGGTATATATGGAGGGTTGGATAGAATGATATCGAATTTCTTCTCATTTGAGATTAGAGGATCGAGAAGGTCTCCCTGCAAAAATTCGATTTTTGCGTCGTTCTGTTCTGCATTTCTCTTAGCCAGTTCAAGTGTCGGTCCATAAATGTCGGTCGCTGTGACATTTAATTCCGGCTTCTCGAGCTTCATCGTAACCGCAATCGCTCCGCTGCCTGTGCCAATGTCAGCCATATCAAGTCCCTGCCCAGAGCTGAACAGCTTGTTTAACTTCTGAATGGCGTTATAAACGAGTTCTTCTGTTTCAGGCCTTGGAATAAGGACATCTTCATTCACTTTAAAGGTGCGCCCGTAAAATTCTTCTGAACCGATGATATACTGAACAGGCTTGCCCCCTGCGTGTGCGCGCACAGCCTTCTGAAATTCCCCCAGAACCTCCGGCTGTAAATCTTCGCGCAGGTTAGCCAGAAAGCTTGCCCTGCTCATCTCCATAAAGTGCTGCAATAATAACTCACCGGCATTTTCATCGCGGTTTGACTCTTTTAAAAAAGAAGAAGCCCAGTTGAGGGCTTCATATACTTTCATAGTTGGATTACTCATTGGATGCACTGTCCAGCTTCGCGGATTGCTCTTCAACGATCAGCGCGTCGATTACCTCATCGAGCTTGCCTTGAAGGATCTGATCAAGCTTTTGAATAGTCAGGCCGATACGGTGATCAGTAACCCGGTTTTGCGGGAAGTTGTAAGTCCGGATACGCTCAGAGCGGTCTCCGGTACCAACTGCTGATTTACGCTGCTGGTCATATTCCGCTTGTGCTTCCTGCTGGAACTTATCATAAACACGGGCACGAAGAACCTTCATTGCTTTTTCTTTATTCTTGATCTGTGATTTCTCATCCTGGCAGGATACAACCGTACCTGTCGGCAAGTGAGTCAGTCGAACAGCTGACATCGTCGTGTTAACACTCTGTCCGCCCGGTCCGCTTGAAGCAAATGTATCCACACGGATATCTTTTTCATGAATTTCAATTTCCACTTCTTCTGCCTCTGGAAGAACCGCAACCGTTGCAGTTGAAGTGTGGATGCGTCCTCCGGATTCAGTCTCCGGTACACGCTGAACACGGTGTGCGCCATTTTCAAATTTAAGCTTGGAATATGCGCCATTTCCGTTGATCATAAAGATGATTTCCTTATAGCCGCCAACCCCCGTAGAGCTGACTTCAATGACATCGATCTTCCAGCCCTGCGCCTCAGCAAAGCGGCTGTACATTCGGTATAAGTCGCCTGCAAATAAAGCAGCTTCATCTCCGCCGGCTGCACCGCGGATTTCCATAATAACGTTTTTATCATCATTAGGGTCTTTCGGAATAAGGAGGATTTTCAGACGTGCTTCCAGGTCCTCTTTTCTTTCCTCAAGCTCAGCCAATTCTTCTTTTACCATTTCGCGCATTTCGGCATCAAGCTTCTCTTCAAGCATGGCACGCGCATCCTGGTACTGCTCTTTCACTTCTTTGTATTCGCGGTATGTGTCAACAGTTTCCTGAATATCAGACTGTTCTTTTGAATATTCGCGAAGCTTTTTCGGATCATTGACAATTTCCGGATCGCTCAAAAGCTCATTTAATCTTTCATAACGGTCCTCGACAGATTGAAGACGATCAAACACAGCCATTCACCTCAATTTTTTATCCAATAACCGCCGGATCATGTCCAAGCGGGGTATAGTTTAATTTTATTTACAATCGTTACTCCATAACATTCTAATTATAGTATAGGTGATAGTTGCAGTCAAAACCATTCGGGAATAAGGATGCCTTCCTCCTGTTCATAAATTTTCTGAAAAATCATTGCGAGTTTTAGCAATATCCGATATATTGGTTTTATGAAAAATAAAAATATCACACCCATTAAACGTTTATCACTTAGAGATGAAGTGTACGAAACACTTAAGAAAAATATTATCGAGCTTGAATTTGAACCTGGTTCGCGCCTTCATGACAAGGAACTGGCTGAAGACTTTGGGATAAGCCGCACCCCTGTCCGGGAAGCTTTAAAACGGCTTGAAGATGAAGGGCTCGTTGTATCGACGCCCGGCTCCTCTACTCGTGTAACTCCCTTGAATGAAGAAGGCGCCAGCCACGCTTTTCCAGTGGCGGCTTCCCTGCATTCTTTAGGTGCCAGGCTTGGTGTTCCCCGCTTATCACCAGATGATTTTGAACGGCTTGAGGCTGCCAATGAAAATCTGGAGGCTGCCATGAAAAAACAGGACATACTTGGTGCAGTAAAAGCGGACGAAGCCTTTCATGAGGTTTATCTTTCTGCTGCAAATAATCCTGAAATTATCTCCGCATTAAAGAGGATCATGCCAAAAATTCAGCGTCTGGAAATAGCCCAATTCGGATCCTTGAATGGTCTGAAGTCTGTTGAACAGCACAAAAAAATTATGGAAGCCAGCAGGAAAGGCCAGGAGTTGCTGGCATCCAGGCTGGTGGAGGAAAACTGGCTGAGTCTTGGTGAACTTTTAACAGGGAAATGAGGTGAACTTGCATGAAGGCCATTCTATTAGGCGTTTGCTCCGCCTTCTTTTTTGCTTTTACATTTGTATTAAACAGGGCAATGGAAATGGATGGCGGAAGCTGGCTATGGAGCGCATCTCTCCGCTATTTTTTCATGATTCCTCTTTTGTTTGCCATTGTAGTATTCAGAGGGAATTTGCGGCCATTATTTACTGAAATGAAAAAAGCTCCCGGGCAATGGATGTTATGGAGCTTTGTCGGCTTTGGTTTATTTTATGCACCTTTATGTTTTGCAGCAGCCTATGGACCCGGGTGGCTGATTGCCGGTACCTGGCAGATTACGATTATCTCCGGTTCCCTGCTTGCACCGCTTTTTTTCGTTGCTTTTCAAACTGGCAATGGAACTATAAAGGTTAGGGGAAAAATCCCTTTTCGCGGTTTAATGATGAGCCTGATTATTCTTCTTGGAGTTGCTGTCATGCAAGTGGAGCATGCCTCCTCCATTTCATTGCGGGGTACGATGCTGGTTATCATTCCTCTGATTATCGCATCCTTCGCCTATCCTTTAGGTAACCGCAAAATGATGGATGTGTGTGAAAATCGGCTGGATGCCTACCAGCGTGTGCTCGGGATGACGATTGCCAGTCTTCCATTCTGGGTCATTCTTTCTGGTGCCGCTCTGGCAACAAGCGGAGTGCCTAGCTTAGGCCAGGTTACTCAGTCCGGTTTAGTCGCCCTTTTCTCCGGCGTCTTTGCCACGGTATTGTTCTTTGCAGCCACTGACCTCGTCCGCGGCAATATGCAAAAATTAGGAGCAGTAGAAGCAACCCAATCACTCGAGGTTCTTTTTGCTGTCCTGGGCGAAGTGATACTGCTGGCTAGCCCCTTGCCGTCAGGCATCTCTTTGACAGGCATGGCACTTGTGATCATGGGCATGGTGCTGCACAGTTTTGTAACTTCGAACAAAGTCATTTTAAAAAAGAAAGCTGCGTAAAAAAAATGCCCTGGGTAAGCAGGGCATTTTTACGTGCGGTCTTCCTGAATCTTTACTTCAATATGATAAGTCGGAAGAGCTCTAATGAGATCTTTATGCAACTGTGCTTGTGCCTCAAGCTTTTCCTGGTGGGTCATATCGCCTTTCCGGTATGCAGTCACCCACATATCTTCTCCATTGATCCAAACAGCTCCAGGGCGCAATCCTTCATGAGCAGCAACAACCTTGCGGGCCTGGTTGATATCATCCTGGTTATCAAGGCGTTTGCCGTCAAAATTGATAAAGTTCGGGTTCTGGTCACCGCTAAACGTCCGGTCCAATGTATCGTTGTCCTCGGTGCGATCGAGATCGTTATTAATAAATGAAACTCCATCCCTGCTCTCATGGTCATACTCACTCTCAGTCGCCTGATTGTTCGCACAGCCAGCCATAAATGCGAGCATCAGAAGGCAGACACTCAATTTTTTCATTTCTTACACCTCCTTTTTATAGCATGTCCGCTATAAGGAGGAATGTGCGGTCCAAAATAAGGCAGAGCTGGGCTTGGGAGGGATTAAGTTTAGCGCCTTGAAGGGACTATTTTTCTTCTTCCCCTCTGCTTTTCGGCTTCATGAACCGCTCATGGCGACGATTTTCCCGCTTCCCTTCTTCTTTTCGGCTCCATGTACTGTTTATGGCGACCATTTTCAAATCGCCTTCCGTTTTTTAGCGCCATAAAAATCGCCAAATAAAAAAACTGCCCGGAACATGCCAGGGCAGAGAGATCGTTAAGTATGAATTTATGATAAAAACTCGGTTGTTTTATGTTTTTCTAAAATATTTGGCGATTTGGGCACATCATGGTGATGGCGGCAGCGCGGTTCATACGCTTCTGATGCGCCTACTAAAATAACCGGGTCATCATATGAAGCAGGCTTCCCATTGATCAGACGCTGTGTACGGCTTGCAGGTGATCCGCAAACGGCACATACGGCTTGCAGCTTTGTCACCAGCTCAGCTATCGCCATGATAGCAGGCATTTGGCCAAATGGCTCCCCGCGGAAGTCCTGGTCAAGTCCGGCAGCGATCACACGGTGTCCGCTGTCAGCCAGATGCTGAATGACTTTTACAATTTCATCATCAAAAAATTGCACTTCATCAATGGCAATCAAATCAATGTCAGGATTAATGTATTTAAAAATATCGGTAGACTGGTTTAGGGGTCTAGCTATGATTGAAGTTCCATTATGTGAAACGACAGCTTCATCACTGTACCGGTTATCAATCTGCGGCTTAAATACAGCAATTTGCTGTTTGGCGAACTGAGCTCTGCGCACACGCCGAATCAGCTCTTCTGATTTGCCGGAGAACATGCTTCCGCAAATGACTTCCACCCATCCGTGATGATTCATAACGTACATGAACGGCCTCTCCTTCCTCGTTCTAACTAATAGAATGGCTTGTTTTTATTATTTTATGAAGAAAGAGTCGAGCTGTTAGTTTTACTTGTACTCGCGCTTTTCAAAGCAAAAAGGTTCCCTGAAAAATAATTCTTCATATCCGAATACAGCTTATTTCGCAATAAAAAACAGGCAAGAAAGTTAACTTGCCTGTTTTGGTTGTTTATTATTTTTGTTCTGACTTAATGCCGTATTTCTTATTGAAACGGTCAACACGTCCGCCAGCTTCAGCGAATTTTTGACGTCCAGTATAGAATGGGTGGCACTCAGAGCAAGTCTCAACGCGGATCTCTTCTTGAACAGAACCGGTTTCGAACTCGTTGCCGCAAGCACATTTCACCATTGCTTTTTTATAGTTAGGATGAATTCCTGATTTCATTCTTTTCATCTCCTTCCGCCCTGAATCATTCGAAACAGAGTTATATATTACGGGCAATCATGAATTGCCGTAAACTTCAAAAACACACTGTCATCATTATAACAAGTCCAATTGTTTTTTGCAATAAGCGAATTTCGCATCCTGGATTTTCCAAATAGGAAACTTATTGTGAACGTTTAGACTTCATTTCTTCCGCCAAATTAGCAAAAAACTCTTCGTTCGATTTTGTCTGTCTTAGCTTACGAAGCAGTTTTTCGGCGAAGTCAGGCGAATCGGACATGGATTTGCGGATTGCCCAAAGCTTGTCCAGATGATCTTTTTGAATAAGAAGTTCTTCCTTACGCGTACCGGATCGGCGGATGTCGATGGCCGGAAAGATTCTTCTTTCAGCCAATGAGCGGTCAAGATGGAGTTCCATATTGCCTGTCCCTTTGAATTCCTCATAAATGACGTCATCCATGCGTGAGCCTGTGTCAACAAGTGCAGTTGCCAGAATGGTTAAGCTTCCGCCCTCTTCAATGTTGCGTGCTGCACCGAAGAAACGCTTCGGACGGTGGAATGCAGCCGGGTCAATACCGCCGGAAAGTGTTCTTCCGCTTGGAGGAATAACCAGGTTATAGGCTCTTGCCAGTCTTGTAATACTGTCCATCAGAATGACAACATCACGCTTGTGCTCAACGAGGCGCATAGCGCGTTCAAGAACCAGCTCGGCCACTTTAATATGGTTTTCAGGTACTTCATCAAACGTTGAGCTGACTACATCGCCTGCAACAGAACGCTCGATGTCAGTTACCTCTTCCGGGCGCTCGTCAATCAATAGCACGATCAGTTCCGCTTCCGGGTGGTTTGTTGTAATGCTGTTGGCAATTTCTTTTAAAAGCATGGTCTTACCTGCTTTAGGAGGCGCGACGATCAGACCGCGCTGCCCAAATCCAACCGGTGCAAGCAGGTCCATAATTCTTGTGGACAGCTGTCTTGTACCTGTTTCCAGCTTCATATGGCGGTTCGGATATAAAGGTGTCAGACCAGGGAAGTGAACGCGCTCTTTCGCCGATTCCGGATCATCGCCATTTACGGCTTCTACTTGCAGAAGGCCGAAATATCGCTCATTTTCTTTTGGAGGACGAACCTTTCCTGAAACTTTATCTCCGTTTCTCAAATCGAAACGGCGGATCTGGGAAGCGGAAATATAGATATCCTCAGAGCTTGGTGAATAGTTGATTGGACGAAGGAAGCCGAATCCTTCTGACTGAATGATCTCCAGGACACCTTCCATGAAAAAGTAGCCTTCCTGCTCTGCTCTAGCTTTCAGGATGGCAAAAATCAATTCTTTTTTCGATAACTTGCTGTAATAAGATACTTTATATTCACGGGCAAGTTCATAAAGCTCTTTCAGCTTCATATTTTCTAAACTTGAAATGTTTAAACCCATTTTTACACCACACTTTTGAAATTTTCAATCATTTCCTCCATATGCAGCTGTACAAATATTGGACTTTATATGAAAGGAAAGGGAAAGATACTTTGAGGTACTGAAAATAGTTGAAGATTCTATCATTATGTTCTTAATTATAGGTTTCGAGGAATGGAACGGTTTGTTGTCCGTTTTTCGGTTGAAATTTGGAGGTATCCTCTTCCACAAAAAACAATCTCTATTTTACCCCTTAATATGAAAATTAATCAATAACTAAATTTGATATGGAAAAAATAGCAGGAAGGAAATGAAAATGAGCAGGCTGGCACAGATGGCCAGCTCTCATTTTCTATCTGTTTTTATGAAAATTATTTTATAACAAGATTAGGCTTTTTCTTTAGACTATGACGTCCCTCAACAAAGCGGACCGTACCAGATTTGGCACGCATGACAAGCGAATGGGTTGAACCATATGAACCTTTAAACTGTACGCCTTTTAAAAGCTCTCCGTCTGTTACGCCTGTTGCTGCAAAAATCGCGTCATCGCCTTTTACCAGGTCTTCCATAAGAAGGACTTTATTAATATCAAGCCCCATCTTCAGGCAGCGCTCAGCCTCTGCGTCATTTTGCGGAAGAAGTTTCCCCTGAATTTCCCCGCCAAGGCACTTAAGGGCAACAGCTGCCAGCACGCCTTCCGGTGCTCCGCCAGATCCGAACAGTATATCGACACCAGTCTCATCAAAAGCTGTATTAATGGCTCCAGCTACATCCCCATCATTGATCAATTTAATTCTGGCACCTGCTTCGCGAAGCTGGCTAATGATGTGCTCGTGGCGCTCACGGTTAAGCACTGTAGCCACGACATCCTGGATATCTTTGTTTTTGGCCCTTGCGACCGCTTTCAAATTATCCAAAACAGAAGCATTAATATCAATTTGCCCAACCGCCTCAGGACCGACAGCGATTTTGTCCATATACATATCCGGAGCATGCAAAAGGTTTCCATGGTCAGCGACAGCAAGAACAGCTAATGCATTCCAGCCGCCAGATGCTACGATGTTGGTGCCTTCCAGCGGATCGACGGCAACATCGACACGCGGACCATAGCCAGTTCCAAGCTTTTCCCCGATATAAAGCATCGGCGCTTCATCCATTTCGCCTTCCCCGATAACGACTGTTCCCTTCATGGGTACAGTATCGAATACATCTCTCATTGCAGAAGTAGCGGCACCATCCGCTTCATCTTTTAATCCGCGGCCCATCCAGCGTGCTGATGCTAAAGCGGCACCTTCCGTTACGCGAACTAATTCCATTGATAAACTTCTTTCCATCGATTCTTCCTCCCCGAATTCTAAGGCTGGCTGCAAGGCAATGGCGGACCGGCATCACAGCCGGAACCGTTTTGCCCGCCTTATATTATAATTATCTGCTGATTTCCGCTCAAGGCTAGCCCCGGTCATCAATCAGTCAGCTGTCAATACTCCAAGATGTTTCTCTATTTACGCGTTCTTCATTTGTTCAAGTTCTTCTTCGGTCATCTCTTCACGCCAGATCGTCGCACCAAGTCCATTCAGCTTTTCTACAAGATGGCTGTAGCCTCTGTCAATATGCTCTAAACCTGTAACTTCGGTAACTCCCTCAGCCATTAAGCCCGCAATCACAAGTGCGGCGCCTGCACGTAAATCACTAGCTTTTACTTTAGCTCCCTGAAGCTGAATCGGACCGTTGATGATCGCCGAGCGGCCTTCCACTTTAATGTTGGCATTCATTCTGCGAAGCTCATCAATGTGCTTGAATCGGGCACTATAAATCGTGTCGGTCACCATGCTTGTCCCTTCTGCACCAGTGAGCAGAGAAGTAAGCGGCTGCTGCAGGTCTGTAGGGAAGCCTGGATAAACCAGCGTTTTAATATCAACAGCTTTCATCTTCTCAGCTGGCCCGACAAATACCTGGTCATCATTCGTTTCGACCTGGACGCCCATTTCACGCAGCTTTGCGATTAAGGATTCAAGGTGGTGCGGGATAACATTGTCAATCAGTACGCCTTCTCCGGCAGCAGCACCAACGATCATATACGTTCCCGCTTCAATCCGGTCTGGGATGATCGTATGCTGGCAGCCTTGCAGATGGTCCACACCGTCAATGCGGATCACATCTGTACCCGCCCCCTTAATTTTTGCCCCCATATTGGTCAAAAGCGTAGCAACATCAATAATTTCAGGCTCTTTTGCGGCATTTTCAATAATCGTTCTGCCCTTAGCCCTGACTGCAGCAAGCATAATATTGATGGTTGCCCCAACACTGACAACATCGAGATAAATACGGGCTCCGCGAAGTTCATCGGCACGAAGATAAATGGCTCCCTGCTCATTGGTCACACGCGCGCCAAGAGCTTCAAACCCCTTAATATGCTGGTCGATCGGCCTTGGCCCCAGATGGCATCCGCCAGGAAGTCCAATAACCGCTTTTTTGAATCTGCCCAGCATCGCTCCCATTAGATAATAGGAAGCGCGTAATTTTTTTACTTTTCCGTTCGGCAAAGGCATGGAAATCATGGACGAGGGATCAACTGTCATATCATTCTCAGTAAATTCGACAGTGCCCCCTATTTCTTCAAGCAAATCTTTTAAAATTTGTACATCCGAAATATCCGGCAATCCTTCAATTGTCACAGGCGATTCCGCTAAAATGGTAGCTGGAATCAATGCTACTGCACTATTCTTCGCTCCACTGATACGGACAGTTCCTTTTAAGGGATATCCGCCTGCAATCATTAGCTTTTCCATTTGTAACTCCCTTCTAAGCCGTTGTTTATCACACATGCTGACATTTGACTTCAATATTAAAAAAATTGTTAGCCCTTACAGCAAAAGCTACACACTACTTTTCTAACCAATTCCGCCAGAAAATAGCCCTAGCTTCTATAAGAAACCTAATAGGCTTGTCTTTTTTTACCATCGAAAAATACTCTTTGGGAAAATATGCACTTTTATATTATCACGTATCTGCGTTTAACAACATTGCAAGATGCACAAGGAACAATTTTCCATATGTTTTTTACAGATTCCGACATTATCTTTATCCTATAGTTTACACGAAAAATCAAATCTCATGTATTGTATTCAAAAAAAGTTAAAATTAAGAAAGAAGCACTAAAAGCCGGGGTCAAGGGAAGGGGCTGGCTTTGCTCCGATTTATAGAATCGAAACAAAGCCAGTTTCCTAGAGTTATTTTTCCGAAGAATCCATTATCCTCTTTTGTTCCAGTCAGCAAGGAACGCTTCGATTCCTTTATCTGTAAGAGGGTGGTTGAATAATTGCTGGATGACTTTATAAGGAACTGTCGCAATATGGGCTCCTCTTAATGCTGCATCCGTCACGTGCTGAGGATGTCTGATGGATGCTGCGATGATTTCTGTATCAATATCATGAATCGCGAAGATTTCTGCGATTGTGGAAATCAAATCAAGACCGTTATGGCCAATATCGTCCAAACGTCCAAGGAATGGAGAAACATATGTAGCACCCGCTCTTGCAGCAAGCAGCGCCTGGTTCGCACTGAAGATCAAGGTTACATTCGTTTTAATGCCTTCTTTTGAAAAAGCGCTTACTGCTTTTAAGCCATCCGGAGTCATCGGCACTTTGATCGTAATGTTCGGCGCAATCGCTGCAAGCTCTTTTCCTTCCTTAATCATGCCTTCAGCATCAAGGGCGATTACCTCCGCACTTACTGAGCCTGGCACCAGATCCGTAATTTCACGAAGACGGTCAGGAAAGGATACATTTTTTTCCTTTGCCACCAGTGATGGGTTGGTTGTTACGCCTGCTACTACCCCTAGGGCGTACGCTTCTTTAATTTCCTCCATGTTTGCTGTATCGATGAAAAACTTCATAATAATCCCACCTTGTTTAATGTTTTGATATTGAACTGCGGATATCTATGTATTATTCAATAAAGTTTCTATTCTGTAAAGCCTTGCATTTGGATGCAGAATTCAGAAGCAGGCACTCAGCAACTCGCGCAATAAAATACAGGGAAACCGCCCCTAAATCCAGAAGCGGTTTCTCTTGCATGATATTTATTATGCTTTGTTGGAAGAACCGAACTCGCGCATTTTGCCGATTACTGTTTCTTTAATCGCTTCGCGTGCAGGTCCTAAGTATTTGCGTGGATCGTATACTTCTGTATCTGCTGCCAATACCTCGCGAACGCGTTTTGCAGAAGCAATTTGGTTCTCAGTATTTACATTGATTTTAGCAGTTCCTAAAGAAATGGATTTTTGGATATCCTTTGTTGGGATTCCAGTTCCGCCATGAAGAACTAGAGGAACACCCGTAAGGCTTCCAATCTCTTCCATTTCAGCAAAGCCAAGGTTAGGCTCGCCTTTGTATGGACCGTGAACAGAACCTAGTGCTGGAGCAAGGCAGTCGATGCCAGTGCGCTTTACTAGCTCTTCACATTCTTTTGCATCAGCATAAATAACGCCATCAGCAACAACATCGTCTTCCTGTCCGCCGACAGTTCCTAACTCAGCTTCTACTGAAACGCCTTTTGAATGAGCATATTCAACTACTTTAGAAGTAGTCTCAACGTTTTGTTCGAATGGATCATGAGAAGCATCGATCATAACAGATGTGAAGCCTGCATCGATCGCTTCTTTACATTTATCAAAACTTGAACCGTGATCTAAGTGAATAGCCACTGGCACTGTAATTTTGTAATCTTCAAGCAGTCCTTCAACCATTTTTACAACCGTTTTGAAACCGCCCATGTAGCGTGCAGCACCTTCGGAAACACCAAGGATTACCGGTGATTTTTCCGCTTCTGCTGCCTGCAGGATAGCTTGAGTGAACTCAAGGTTGTTTAAGTTAAATTGACCTACTGCATAGCCTTCTGATTTTGCTTTATTAAGCATTTCAGTCATAGAAACTAAAGGCATCTTTCTTCCTCCTTATTGATAATCGTTTAAGCTTAGGCAGACTAAACACTGTTAAAGTTTTCCCCTTAACACTATCGAATATGTACCCTTAAATTAGTCCGCTAAACGAATACGACCCTTTGGAATTCATCTGTTATCATACCAAAAAGGACTTAGAAAAGCCATTATTCCTGCGCGTTTTTCTTAATTGTCATAAAGCAAACGCTATCATTTTTATAACAATGGAAATTCAGGTTAAAATCGGATTTTTTTCTTAATTTGAGTTGGGCACAGGCAAATATTTCTTTACTGCTGCCCGTATGTCATCGATATCGAATGGCTTCGCAAAGTGGGTAAGCGCGCCAAGATCCTTGGCTTCCTGAATCATATCGAGTTCACCATAAGCAGTCATGATGATGACACGGATATCTTTATCCACCACTCTCATTCTTTTTAAAATTTCAATCCCGTCCATTCCCGGTATTTTCATATCGAGAAGAACAAGGTCAGGCGAATGCTTGGAAACAATGTCGAGAGCCTGGACTCCATTGGCAGCCTGGTATGTGTCGTACCCTTCTTTCTGCAGTACCTCATTAAGCAAAATACGGATTCCGAACTGATCATCTACGATTAAAATTTTCCCTTTCATCAAGCCACCTCTTCCTGTCGTATTAAAAGCACTTAGGTAAATATCATACTGAATTATGACTGCAGGTCACTTAACTATACATTCTCCTACTGCTAATTTCTCTGCAAGCCATGATTATTCCTTCTAAAATTCTCAATTTAACCTTGTATATTTTACCTTTTCCTCCCTATTCACTATAATAGAACCGCAGGTGAAGAAATAAAGGAGTGAACTGCTTTGCTGAAGATGTTTTCTACCCAGCTGACAGGCTTGTTTAAAAGACTTCAGGAAAAAGAAGAGTTTTCCATCGAGGATAGTGCACGCCTATTGGCTCAGGCTGCCGCCGGTGATGGGAAAATATATATTTACGGTACTAAAGAAATGGCTGCAATTGGCTATGAAGCCGTTCAAAGCCAGGAACCGCTTAGAGATGCAGCGATATTGGAAAGTGATGCGGAAGTCGCAGAAACAGACAGAGTGATCATCTTCTCAAGACATTCAGATGACGAAGACGCTGCTGCTCTGGCAAAATCTTTGTCTGAAAAAGGAATTCCCTTTGTGGCAGTGAGCACTGTTAAGGCGGAAAACAATGTTAACATTGCTGATTTAGCCGATGTACATATTGATTTGAAGCTAGCTAAAGGGCTTCTGCCTGATGAAGAAGGCAACCGCTTCGGCTATCCGGCTTCCATGGCTGCTTTATTTGTTTATTATGGCATTAAATTTACCATTGAAGAGATTTTGGAGGAAAATGAATAGTTTTTGCCGGGATAACCGCGAAAATTTCATTTTATCCGCGAAAAAAATGTTATATCCGCGATTTTTCAATTTTATCCGCAAAATGCCATACGGCACAAAAAAATCCCTCCACCTCCGGAGGGATTTTTCAAACTTATAACTCCTCGCTAGCCTTCAATGATGCCCCGATAAATTCACGGAATAATGGCTGCGGACGAGTTGGTCTTGAGATAAATTCAGGATGGAACTGGGAAGCAACGAACCATGGGTGATCCTTCACCTCGATGATTTCCACTAAGCGGCCGTCAGGGCTTGTACCAGAGAAGACAAATCCTGCTTTCTCCATATCCTGGCGGTAGTGGTTATTGAACTCATAGCGATGGCGATGACGCTCATATACCACTTCATCCTGGTAAGCTTCGAACGCATTTGTATCTTCATTCAGTTTACATGCTTGCAGGCCAAGTCTTAGAGTTCCGCCTAAATCTTCAATATCCTTTTGCTCAGGCAGAAGGTCGATGATTGGGTGTGGCGTGTCAGGAGCGATTTCTGCTGAGTGTGCCCCTTCAAGGCCCAGTACATTTCTTGCAAATTCAATTGAAGCCAGCTGCATGCCAAGGCAAATACCAAGGAATGGCTTTTTGTTTTCGCGCGCATATTGGATCGCAAGGATTTTCCCTTCAATGCCGCGGTCGCCAAATCCTCCAGGTACAAGGATTCCGTCAACATCCTGAAGCAGTTCATTGACATTATTGCTGTCTACTTCTTCGGAATTGATCCATTTGATCTCAATATCAGAATCATAAGCATAGCCCGCATGTTTTAAAGCTTCGACTACTGAAATATAGGCATCTTGAAGTTCTACATATTTACCGACAAGCGCAATTTTTGTCTTCTTGGAAAGGTTAAGAACCTTCTCAACCAGCTGTTTCCATTCAATCATATCCGCTTCGCCGCATTCCAGCTTCAGATGCTTGCAGACGATTTCGTCAAGCTTCTGGTCTTGAAGTGATAGCGGTACAGAATATAATGTATCAGCATCTGTTGCTTCAATAACGGCTTCTTTATCGATATCACAGAATAGCGCAATCTTGTCCTTCATATCCTGGGAAATTGGCATTTCTGTACGAAGAACGATCACGTTTGGCTGGATGCCAAGGCTTCTTAGTTCTTTAACACTATGCTGAGTCGGCTTTGTTTTCATTTCGCCTGCTGCCTTGATGTAAGGAACTAATGTACAGTGAATGTACATCACATTATCGCGGCCGATATCGCTCTTAATCTGGCGGATCGCTTCAAGGAATGGCAGTGATTCAATATCCCCTACTGTTCCGCCGATTTCTGTGATGACCACATCAGAATTCGTTTCATGGCCTGCACGGAAAACTTTATCCTTGATTTCATTAGTGATATGAGGAATTACCTGTACCGTTCCTCCGTTATAATCTCCGCGGCGTTCTTTTCTAAGCACGGTAGAGTAAATTTTACCCGTTGTGACACTGCTGTACTTTGTCAGGTTAATATCAACAAAGCGCTCATAGTGGCCTAAGTCCAGGTCAGTCTCCGCGCCGTCACCTGTTACAAATACCTCACCATGCTGGTACGGGCTCATTGTTCCCGGATCCACATTTATGTAAGGATCAAATTTTTGAATCGTTACCGATAACCCTCTGTTTTTCAAAAGGCGGCCAAGCGATGCTGCCGTGATTCCTTTTCCTAGTGACGAAACAACTCCGCCCGTAACAAAAATATACTTAGTCATGAAAAATTCCCCCTTGATATCAGTTTGTGCATAATGATGCTGGTTTAAAGACTTCATGATAAAAATTCTATTGTTCAGCCTCCGGATTTCAGCGGAAGCTTATCGCATAGGGATGGTTTAGCAATTTTAATAAGACAGCATGGCCTATAAAAAAATAAAAAGCGCCCCTCTTACTTAAGTAAGTAAGGGAGCGCTATTAGCGTCTAAACGAATTGTTCCTTTTTTAAGGAGCCCAAAAAGTATTCTACAAGCCCTGAAACGAAAAGTCAAGATTATAAATCTTCTTTGTCATCGTCATCGTCGAGATCATCTTCCTCAAGCTCTTCGTCATCATCGCCAAGGTCGTATTCCTCATCTTTATCGATTAGATCTTCATCGTCTTCGAAATCATCATCATCCAGATCCTCGTCATCGTCGAGAAGATCATCATCATCATCATCTTCTGTCAGATCGTCATCTTCGAATCCGTCGATATCGTCGTAATCGATATCCTCTTCATCAAGCTCATCATAATCTTCAAGATCGAGATCATCGTCGTCCTTTTTCTTCGCCTTTTTCTTCTTAGGCTTGATTACCGTTACGACTTCTTCTTCATATTGATCAACCGGATACCATGACCGAAGGCCCCAGCGGTTTTCGCCCAATCCGATAAAATGGCCATCTATATTTAAATCTGTATAGAATTGTGCAATTTTCCCCTTAACTTGTTCCTCTGAAAGGTTCATAAGTTTAGCCACTTCATTCATGATGTCATTAAAGGCCATTGGTTCTTTTTTTCTTGTTAGAAGTTCATAAGCCACTTCAATCAATGACATCTCTTGTAATTCTTCTTTTGAGAACTGTTCCAAACTCAATATCAGCACTTCCTTTCCCTATGTAAACGCTCATTCTGCAGCGCAAATCACAAACTATTTAAGCTGAAAGTTCCGCAAGCCCCACAAATGCATGCGGACAGCCTGCAAGAAGGCATATTCTTCATTATAAACAAATTTTTACGGTTTATGCCAGTTATATCTGCTGTTCTGCCCTTTTTTCTGCAATTTTTCTTGCCACAATATATTTTGTAGCTTTGTTTGAAAGGCCTGTTGATTTCCGCTGCGGGCACTTGCTTTCCGCGGGCGGTCCGTGAGCCTCCCATTCGCTCCTGCGGGGTCTCCCGATGACCCGCATCTCCCGCAGGAGTCAAGTGCCCTCCGCTCCAATCAACAGGTGCTGACTACACATTTTTACTATCACTGCCAAATCAAAAATGCCTTCCCTTTCTGAATACGAGTGTTCGGATAAATTAATGTAACGTATAAAGCTAATCAGCCCTCCTCTTTCTCCTCCCCCTTAACGGCCGATCCCATTTTTTATAGGCAAGCCAGGTGAAGTAGATGGAGAGCAGATAGAATGCAATGGCTCCCAGCTGTTTTCCGTATAAGAAGTAAACTCCTGCAACAGCTGCAAGTATGGCTGCGTAAAGCAAGATTTTTTTCATTTTTTCACATCCTCAGGTTCCCAGAAGTGCACCGCTATGTATTGATTCCATTATATAGGATATGGAATTATTTTATATTAATTCTATGTTAAATAATAGTACAGAAAACAAGGGCCTGCAGCTGCAGGCCCTATTGATTCAATTGGTTCTTACATATTGCGGCGATACTGTCCGCCCACTTCGTATAAAGCACGGGTGATTTGGCCAAGGCTTGCAACTTTGACCGTTTCCATCAGTTCGGCAAAAATGTTGCCGCCGCTGACTGCTGCTTCCTTCAATCGTGTTAGGGCCTCTTCCGCTATGTCTTTGTTGAGGGCCTGGAAGCTGCGGAGATTGCGGATCTGTGTTTCTTTTTCTTCCTTCGTAGCCCGTGCAAGCTCCATATTGTTCATTTCATCCTCTGAAGGAGGATTTGGATTCAAGTATGTGTTAACTCCAATGATTGGAAGCTCACCTGTATGCTTCTTCATTTCATAGTACATGGATTCATCCTGGATTTTGCCGCGCTGATATTGAGTTTCCATGGCGCCAAGCACGCCGCCGCGGTCATTGATGCGTTCGAACTCTCTCAGCACCTGCTCTTCCACAAGGTCTGTCAGCTCATCCACAATAAATGCGCCCTGAAGCGGATTTTCGTTTTTCGATAAGCCATGCTCTTTTGTAATAATCATTTGGATGGCCATCGCTCGGCGGACAGATTCTTCCGTTGGCGTAGTGATGGCCTCATCATATGCATTTGTATGCAGGGAATTGCAGTTATCCTGAAGCGCCATCAGTGCCTGCAGTGTTGTACGGATATCATTAAAATCGATTTCCTGTGCATGCAGGGAACGTCCGGACGTCTGGATGTGATACTTTAGCTTCTGGCTTCTTTCATTCGCACCATACTTATCCCTCATAACCGTTGCCCAGATGCGGCGCGCCACACGGCCAAGCACCGTATACTCCGGATCCAATCCATTCGAGAAGAAAAATGAAAGGTTCGGTGCAAAATCATTGATGTTCATGCCTCTGCTCAAATAGTACTCCACATACGTGAAACCATTTGCCAGTGTAAAGGCAAGCTGTGAAATTGGGTTTGCACCTGCTTCCGCTATATGGTAGCCGGAAATAGATACAGAGTAATAATTGCGGACTTTATGGTCGATGAAGTACTGCTGAATATCCCCCATCATCCTTAAGGCAAACTCTGTAGAGAAGATGCATGTATTTTGGCCCTGATCTTCTTTTAAAATGTCAGCCTGAACCGTTCCGCGAACAGTCTGCAGCGTTTTGGCCCTGACTTCCGCAAACTCTTCCGGAGTCAGCACACGGCCAAGCTCCTGCTCTTTTGCTTCAATCTGCTGCTCGATGGCGGTATTCATGAACATCGCCAAAATGATCGGTGCCGGCCCATTAATCGTCATGGATACAGAAGTAGATGGATGGCATAAATCAAAACCGGCATACAGCTTTTTCATATCATCCAGGGTACAGATGCTGACTCCGCTTTCCCCGACTTTTCCGTAAATGTCCGGGCGATAGTCAGGGTCTTCCCCGTATAGAGTTACAGAATCAAACGCTGTGCTCAGACGCTTTGCCGCATCATCTTTGGACAGATAATGGAAGCGGCGGTTTGTCCGTTCAGGCGTACCTTCTCCCGCGAACTGTCTCTTCGGATCTTCTCCCTCGCGTTTGAACGGGAAAACACCAGCTGTATAAGGGAATGAACCCGGCACGTTTTCTCTATACACCCAGCGGATGATTTCTCCGTAATCCTTGTATTTAGGCAGCGCCACTTTTGGGACGGACAGGCCAGATAAGCTCTTTGTTTTTAAAATCGTGACAATTTCTTTGTCGCGAATCTTCGTGACAAATTGCTCGCCTGCATATTTTTCCTTCAGATCTTCCCAGCCTGCAAGGATATTCTTTGTTTCGGCAGTCAGTTTTTCTTCTGTTGCGGCTTTGATAGCTTCTAGAGATGCGACCGCTTCTTCATTTCCTTCCTGCTCTTTTACCGCAAGCAGCGCTCCTTCAAGCTGAAACAGTTTGCGGGCAAGATCGGACTGCTCCTCGGCTTTCTTGTGATAGCCGCGGACTGCTTCTGAAACCTCGCGCAGATAATAGCGCTGTTCATTCGGGATAATGACATTCTGCTTTTCAACTTTTGCATTTTTTGCAAAAGTTGTCTTCCAGTCTGTGCCTGCTTTTTCATTAATCGTTTCAATGAGTGCTGCAAACACCGCATTTGTGCCCGGATCATTGAATTGGCTGGCAATGGTTCCGTAGACAGGCATGTCTTCAAGCTCTTTTTCAAAAAGCATCCGGCTGCGCTGGTACTGCTTTTGCACCTGGCGCATCGCATCCTCTGAACCTTTGCGCTCAAATTTATTAATGACGATCAAGTCTGCATAATCAATCATATCGATCTTTTCAAGCTGGGAAGGCGCACCGAATTCGCTTGTCATGACATACATTGAGGCATCACAAATTTCGGTAATGCCTGCATCCCCCTGCCCGATTCCGCTTGTTTCCACAATAATCAGATCAAATCCAGCTGCTTTGACAACGGAAATAGCATCCTGAATCGCAAGCGATAGTTCGCTGCGGGAATTTCTTGTTGCCAGGCTTCGCATATAAACGCGCGGATTAAAAATGGCGTTCATGCGGATACGGTCGCCAAGAAGCGCACCGCCCGTTTTTTGCTTCGTCGGGTCTACTGAAAGAATCGCTACCTTTTTCTCCGGAATTTCATTGATGAAACGGCGGATCAGTTCATCAGTCAGCGAGCTTTTTCCAGCACCGCCCGTACCTGTGATTCCCACCACCGGAACTAGTTTTTCAAGTGATTTCACTTTTTCCATGACAGGCTCAAGCGCAGCAGCCGCTTCTTTGCCAACGGTTACCTGATGCTCTGCCAGCGTAATCAGCTTCGCGATAGAGTTGGTTTCCCCTTCCTGAAGCTTTACAATCTGTTCGGATGCTTCAGCTGTGAAAGTAGGAAAATCACATTCTTTGATCATTTGATCAATCATGCCCTGGAGACCATATTGGCGGCCATCTTCAGGCGAGAAAATTCTCGCGATTCCATAGTCATGCAATTCTTTGATTTCCTTCGGGATGATGACACCGCCGCCTCCACCATAAATGCGGATATGGGATGCGCCTCTTTCCTTCAGGAGATCATACATATATTTGAAATACTCCACATGTCCTCCCTGATAAGAGGAAATGGCGATTCCCTGTACATCTTCCTGAATCGAAGCATTTACGACTTCTTCCACAGAACGGTTATGCCCGAGATGGATGACCTCTGCACCGCTTGCCTGGATGATGCGGCGCATAATATTGATGGAAGCATCATGTCCGTCAAATAGACTGGAAGCCGTAACGAAGCGGATATGATTTTTCGGCTTATAGACTTCTGGATTGCTCATCGTTCTCCCCCTTGCCCGCAGCACAGGCACCAGTCTGCTGATGCCTGTGCGCAATAATTAAGCTTTTTCCGAAACCTTGTTCGAATCCTTTATTCCTTGAAAAAGAAGATTGGTCTGCAGCTGGATGTATTCATCGATGCTGTACATTTTTTGCAGTGACCAGCGGCGGAATGCCCACATTTGTCCCTGGACAAAAATGTTATGCGCAATCATTTTGATTTTTCCCTCCGGCAGATCCAGTTCCCCGTTCTCCACGCAAAGCGTAATGACATGCTCGAACATGCCGACCATTTCAATTTCTTTCTTCAGAACATACGGAAGCGCGTCTTTTGTCAGTGCCTTTACTTCCTGATACATAACGAGCACTTCATCCTGCATTTCATCGACAACTTTGAAGTAATCGGCGATTCCCTGCTTCAGGCTCTCAAGCGTGCCCTGCTTCGTATCAAGGCCTTTTTGGAGCCGTTCCGCAACCTGATCATAAATGCTGTCACAAACCAGATATAAGACGTCTTCCTTCGTCCGGATGTATTCATAAAGCGTTCCAATACTAAAACCAGATGCCTTTGCAATCTCTCTAGTTGTTGTACGATGGAACCCTTTTTGGATAAAAAGGGTGACGGCACCTTTAATCATCTGATCGCGTCTTTTTTTGACAAGGCGCTCATCTTTAACAGAAGCCTGAACTTCCCGTTTTTTCATTGTTTACCTACCGCCTCCCTCTGTGAGATCTATTATTTCGTTACCATACGAGAGATTACGAGACGCTGGATTTCCTGTGTTCCTTCGTAGATTTGCGTAATTTTGGCGTCGCGCATGAAGCGTTCCACCGGGTAATCCTTTGTATATCCGTATCCGCCAAAGATTTGAACGGCGTCTGTTGTTACTTTCATAGCTGTGTCACCAGCAAGAAGTTTGGACATGGCGGATTCTTTTCCGTATGGAAGGCCTTCTGATTCCAGCCATGCTGCCTGGTAAGTTAATAGTCTTGAAGCTTCAATGCTTGTTGCCATGTCTGCCAGCTTGAAGCCGATTCCCTGCTGGGCAGCAATTGGCTTGCCGAATTGATGGCGTTCTTTTGCGTATTCCACAGAAGCATCCAGTGCGCCCTGTGCAATACCGACTGCCTGGGCGGCAATTCCGTTACGGCCGCCATCAAGTGTCATCATGGCAATTTTGAAGCCTTCGCCTACACTGCCCAGCACGTTTTCAACCGGAACCTTGCACTCTTCGAAAATGATTTCTGTTGTAGGCGAGGAACGGATACCCAATTTCTTTTCCTTCTTGCCGACAGAGAAGCCTTCAAAGCCGGCTTCCACGATAAACGCTGTTGTTCCTTTGTGCTTGGAAGCTGGATCTGTCAAAGCAAATACCACATAGATATCTGCTATTCCGCCGTTTGTGATGAAAATTTTACTGCCGTTTAAAACGTAATGATCACCCTCAAGACGTGCTGTCGTTCTCATTCCGCCGGCATCTGATCCGCTTCCTGGCTCAGTTAGGCCATATGCACCGATTTTTTCACCCTGTGCCATAGGCTTCAGATATTTGTGCTTTTGCTCTTCGCTTCCGAATTTAAAAATCGGCCAGCCTGCTAAAGATGTATGTGCTGAAAGGGTTACGCCAGTAGATGCACATACTCTGGATAGCTCTTCAACTGCGATGCAATAGGCAAGGTAATCACTGCCGATTCCGCCGTACTCTTCAGGCCAGGGAATCCCTGTTAAGCCAAGCTCCGCCATTTTATCAAAGATCTCGCGGTCAAAGCGCTCTTCTTCATCACGCTCTGCTGCAGTTGGCGCTACTTCATTTTTGGCAAAATCGCGCACCATTTTTCTGATCATTTCATGCTCTTCACTCAATTGGAAATTCATCGTCTTTCCCTCACTTTATATGGATTCGTTGATAAATGGTGTATTTCATTATTGATCTGCTTCTTACAGCTGTTTACTGATGACAATCCGCTGAATTTCGCTTGTGCCTTCATAGATTTCGGTAATTTTGGCATCACGGAAGTAGCGCTCAACCGGGTAGTCTTCTGTATAGCCATAGCCGCCGAATACCTGGATGGCTTCTGTTGTCACATCCACTGCAGCTTTGGATGCAAAAAGCTTTGCCATTGAGGCTTCGAGTCCGCACTTGACGCCGCGCTGGCGCATGTCTGCTGCGCGATAGATTAATAGTTTTGCAGCTTCAACACTCGTTGCCATATCTGCAAGCTTGAATCCGACACCCTGCTGTGCGGCGATTGGCTTGCCGAACTGAACTCGTTCCTTCGCATAATTGGCGGCTGCTTCAAAGGCAGCTTCTGCTATTCCAAGCGCCTGTGAAGCAATCCCGATCCGGCCAGCATCCAGATTGGCCATCGCAATTTTGAAGCCCTCTCCTTCATTGCCAAGGAGATTTTCAGCCGGAACACGCATATCTTCAAATGTCAGCTGCAGTGTCCTTGAGCCGTGCAAGCCCATTTTGTGCTCATCTTTTCCGAATACAAGGCCTGGCGTATCTTTCTCTACAATAAAGGCGGAGATGCCTTTGCTTCCAAGCTCCGGATTTGTGGATGCAAATACGATATATACATCTGCTTCGCCAGCATTAGTGATGAACACTTTAGATCCGTTAATGACATACTGATCTCCATCTTTTACGGCACGAGACTTTAAGCTTCCTGCATCCGAGCCTGCGCTCGGTTCAGTGAGGCAAAAAGCCCCAAGATACTCGCCTGCAGCAAGCTTTGGAATATATTTCTGCTTTTGCTCTTCTGTTCCAAAATAAAGGATTGGATTTGTTCCTACCGATGTATGGACGGATAAAATAACGCCTACTGTCGCACTTACGCGGGACAGTTCATGGATAGCGATAATGTAAGAGGTAAAGTCCATTTCGGATCCGCCGTATTTTTCCGGAATCGGAATCCCCATCAGGCCAAGCTCACCCATTTTGGAGAGAATCTCCCTTGGAAACTCGCCCTGCTCCATTTTTTCAACAAAAGGGGCGATTTCCGTCTGGGCAAAATCGCGCACCATTTTTCTCATCATTTCCTGCTCTTCTGTAAATCTCAGGTTCATTTGTATACCCTCCGATGCAGCCTGGCTCTGTTGGCCAGGCTCCTAATAAAATTATTCGTAAACGTAGAAGCCTCTGCCTGCCTTCTTGCCAAGCCATCCAGCTTTAACATATTTTCTTAACAGCGGGCATGGGCGGTATTTATCATCGCCAAAGCCTTCATGCAGGGTTTCCATAATATACAGGCACGTGTCCAGACCAATGAAGTCGGCCAAAGTGAGCGGTCCCATTGGATGGTTCATGCCAAGCTTCATGACTTCATCAATGGCCTCTTTCGTCGCAACCCCTTCGTAAAGCGTGTAAATCGCTTCATTGATCATCGGCATCAAGATTCGGTTGGATACGAATCCAGGGAAGTCATTTACTTCAACAGGCACTTTTTTAAGCGTCTTTGTGATGTCTTCAATGGTTTGGTAAACTTCGTCAGCTGTTGCCAGTCCGCGGATGATTTCGACAAGCTTCATCACCGGCACCGGATTCATAAAATGCATGCCGATGACTTTTTCCGGACGCCTTGTCGCTGCCGCGATTTCTGTAATAGGAAGGGATGACGTATTGCTTGCCAAAATCGCATGTTCAGGTGCAATTTCATCGAGCTGGCTGAAGATCTTTGTTTTGATTTCCATATTCTCAACGGCTGCTTCGATGACGAGTTCAACGTTTTTTGCATCCTGCAGATCTGTTGAAACGGTTACATTTCCGAGCACAGCTTCCATCTCTTCAGCTGTCATGCGCTCTTTTTCCACCTGGCGGGAGAGATTCTTTTTAATAATGCCAAGACCGCGTTCTACAAATTCTGGCTTTAGATCGTTTAAGATGACGCTATAGCCTGCTTGTGCACAAACCTGTGCGATTCCTGAACCCATTTGTCCAGCACCAATTACCATAATGTTTTTTACGTTCATTTTTGTGTCCTCCGTTCTTGGGCTTTGGCCGATGAATTAATTATTTGGATTGAATAGATGATCAGTTGCCTCTATCGTTTTTCCGTTTGGCCGGTATTTTTGCTGACTGGCCGGTAAATTCTGCTTTTTGGCCGGTAAATGTTTGTTCAGTCCGGCAGATTATCCGTTTGGCCGGTAAGACGGCGTTTTTCCAGCTGCAGCCGCCATCCAAAACAGATTACTGCTTCGGAACCTCAATCATGACCGCATCGCCCTGGCCGCCGCCGCTGCAGATAGCTGCAATGCCGATTCCACCGCCGCGGCGCTTCAGTTCATGCATGAGTGTTAAAATGATTCTCGCTCCGCTTGCGCCGATTGGATGGCCAAGTGCAACTGCCCCGCCGTTTACATTTACCTTTTCTTCATCAAGGCCGGCAATTTTTCCGCTTGTTAAAGCAACAGCAGCAAAGGCTTCATTGATTTCAAAAAGATCAATTTCATCCAGAGTTTTTCCTGTCTTTTTCAATAGGGCATTAATCACAAGTCCAGGGGTCTGCGGGAAGTCTTTCGCTTCCACTGCAATGGCTGTATGGCCGAGAATATAAGCTTCCGGCTTTTTGCCTTCCCGTTCTGCACGCTCTTCGCTCATCAATACCAATGCTGCTGCCCCATCGTTTACACCAGGGGCATTTCCGGCAGTGATTGTTCCCTCAGAATTAAAAACAGATCCAAGCTTAGCCAGCTTTTCTAAGGAAGTATCTTTGCGGGGCGATTCATCCTGGGAAACAACGACTGGCTCCCCTTTTCGCTGCTGAACTTCCACCGGCACGATTTCCTCTGCCAATTTGCCGGATTCAATTGCCGCAACCGTACGCTCATGACTTCTTAGCGCCCATTTGTCCTGCTCTTCACGGCTGATTTCGAATTCTTTCGCTGTAGAGTTTCCGTATGTCCCCATATGGACGCCAGTGAAGCTGCAGCTCAAACCGTCATGAACCATTAAGTCCTTAACCGTTGAATCACCCATGCGCAGTCCCCAGCGTGCTTTTGGTAAAATGTAAGGCGCGTTGCTCATGGATTCCATGCCGCCGGCCACGATGACTTCCTCGTCACCTGCCCGGATAATCTGATCACCTAAAGTGACGCTTCGCATGCCGGAAGCGCAAACTTTGTTGATTGTTTCCGTTTTGACCTCCCAAGGCAAGCCTGCTTTTCTAGCTGCCTGGCGTGAAGGGATCTGCCCCTGTCCGCCCTGGAGAACAGTTCCGAGAATCACCTCGTCTACTTCCTCTGGGTTGACGCCTGCACGGTTCAGCGCTTCTTTTACTGCAAATCCGCCAAGATCAGATGCGGTAAAGCTGCTAAGCGCTCCTGCAAACTTTCCAAAAGGTGTTCTTACTCCGCTAAGAATTACGGTTTTCCCCATAAAGAATCGCTCCTTTGTACTATTAATTTAAAATGTTCGAAAAATTGATCAGAAAAAAATTGGGTCTCTGAAGCTGTTCTGGCTGAAGTTAAATGTTTTGTGAAGGTGCTTTAGTTGACTGAACGCTCGCTCGAAAACACTGCGAAATAAAAGGGTTTAATCGCCCGTCAGCCAATCAGCTAAATTGTAAGCGCTTTATCATTTTCTATTTTACTAGAAAAATAGCAGAAATTGAAACACTTTACACAAAATTCTGGTAAAAACATTTTTCGTCAAAATGCTTTACTGGAATTTGCTTCAGTGCTTCAATTTCCACTTTCATGATGTTAAGAAGCTAAATTCTGGCTTTCGCCCACCACAGACTTTTCTAGTATTTCAGCCACATCGTACGTATGAACTTGTTCTTCCACTTCTTTTGCCTTCGTGCCATCAGACAGCATCGTTAAGCAATACGGGCATCCGGAGCTGATCACGGATGGATTCACTGCCAGAGCCTGCTCGGTACGTGAGACGTTGACGCGGTGTCCTGTTTCTTCTTCCATCCACATCAAGCCGCCCCCCGCTCCGCAGCACATGCCGGTTTCGCGGTTTCTTTCCATTTCCACAAGCTTGACGCCAGGGATGCTTTTAAGGATTTCACGAGGAGGATCGTACACCTCGTTGTAGCGTCCCAGATAGCAGGAGTCATGGAATGTGATTGTTTCTTCAACAGCATATTGCGGCTTCAGCTTGCCTTCCTCCACAAGCTTGGCAAGAACCTCAGTATGATGGTAAACCTCTGCCTCTAGTCCGAAATCCGGGTATTCATTTTTGAAAATATTGTAGGCATGCGGGTCGATCGTCACGATCTTCTTCACTTCATTTTTCTCAAACTCTTCAATATTCTTTGTGGCAAGCTCCTGGAATAAGAACTCGTTTCCAAGGCGTCTAGGTGTATCACCAGAGTTCTTTTCCTTGTTTCCAAGAATCGCGAACTTAACGCCTGCCTCATTCATTAGTTTCGCAAAGGAAAGGGCGATCTTTTGGCTGCGGTTGTCGTAAGATCCCATGGAGCCAACCCAGAATAAGTATTCGAACTCTTCTCCCGCCTTTTTCATTTCCTTCACTGTCGGCACATGAACATCTTCGCGTGACTCTCTCCAGTCTTCGCGCTCCTTGCGGTTCAGTCCCCAAGGATTGCCCTGGCGTTCGATATTGGTCATGGCACGCTGTGCATCGGCGTCCATTTTTCCTTCTGTTAAAACAAGGTAGCGGCGCAGATCAATAATTTTATCAACATGTTCATTCATGACTGGGCATTGGTCTTCACAGTTGCGGCAAGTCGTACAAGCCCAGATTTCCTCTTCGGTGATCACTTCGCCAATCAGGCTTGGGCTGTATGCAAGGCCTGCAGCAGCTTCTTCGGCACCCTGGCCGGCAGCAGCTAGCGCAATCTGGTTGCCTTTCGTGTTGGAAAAAGCAAATGTCGGCACCCAAGGCTGCTTGGAAGTAACCGCAGCACCATGGTTGGTTAAATGGTCACGCAATTTCAGGATCAAATCCATTGGCGAAAGCATTTTGCCAGTGCCGGTTGCCGGACACATATTGGTACAGCGTCCGCATTCCACACATGCATAGAAGTCGATCATTTGATGCTGTGTAAAATCTTCAATTTTCCCGACACCAAAGCTTTCCTGTGATTCGTCTTCAAAGTCGATCGCCTTTAATTTCCCCGGATTATCCAGACGGTTGAAATAAACATTGGCCGGTCCGGCGATTAAGTGAGCGTGCTTGGATTGCGGCACATACACAAGGAAAGCCAGCAGGAATACTAAGTGAATCCACCACGCGATGTAAAATACAGCAATCGAAGCTGTTTCACTCATCCATGAGAATCCGCCGGCAATCAGGGAAGCAACTGGTTCTGTCCAGGTTCCTTCATGGCCATGCCAGATCATGCTCATTCCATTGCCGAGAAGTACGGAAAGCATGAGACCTCCGATAAAAATAAGTACGAGACCTGATTTGAATCCGCGCTTTAGACGGACAAGCTTTTCCACGTAACGGCGGTAAAAAGCCCAGAGTACCGCAACAAGAATCGTCAGGGTCACAATTTCCTGGAAAAAGGTGAAGCCTGGATATAGTGGCCCAAGCGGCAAATGCGCACCTGGCTTAATTCCTTTGATAATAAAATCAATCGCTCCAAATTGGACAAGAATGAAGCCGTAGAAAAACATCACGTGAATGATACCGCTTTTCTTATCCTTTAAGAGCTTTTTCTGGCCGAAAACGTTGACCCAGATCTTCTCAAGGCGCTCCTTCACCTTGCCGTCAAACTCCACCTTTTTGCCAAGCTTGATATATTCAATCCGCGTCTTCACAACATAGACAAACAGGCTGAAGGCGTAAGCGGTTACAAGAAGGAATGCAATTAAGTTGATCCATAATAATCCGTTCATGGGCATGGTTCTCCTTTCTTCTTCGTAGAAAATTTAAAAAACAATATAATTTTCTGAATTTACTCTTACTCCCATTATATTATGAATGAGCATTCAGTCAACCATTTTTGTATAAACTTGTTCGAAAAATTTTATTATTTTCATTTGTTATTTTCTTCAGAAAGGGAAAAGTCCTCCCGAATTGGGAAGATTTCATGATAGAAATAGCACAGCAGGCAATACTAACGGGAAAATCCTGTCGAGAGGAAGATCGCATTGACTGTCTGGAATATCATTATGGTCGTTTTACTCGTAATCTTCTTATGGCTCTATATTGATTTTACATGGGGCCGGAAAAGCCATATAAAAAATCTTGAGCGGACCACCTGTCCCATCAGGCAGTCTGATATGGAATTGTTTGCAGACGGGCCTGCCTTGTTTGATGATTTATTCTCCGAACTAAAAAAAGCGCAAATGCACATCCATATTTTATTTTATATTGTGAAAGACGATAAAATCAGCAAGGAGTTTTTAGCCATATTAAAGGGTAAAGCAAAAGAAGGAGTGGAAGTCCGTCTTCTTCTGGATTGGGCCGGAAGCTTTCCTCTAAAAAGAAAAACCGTTAAGGATCTTAAAAGCAGCGGCATCAAGTTTTCGTTTGCCCATGTGCCTAAGCTGCCTTTCCTTTTCTATTCATTTCAGGCCAGGAATCATCGGAAGATTACCGTCATTGATGGAAAGATCGGATACAGCGGCGGCTTCAATATTGGCAAAGAATACATTAATCAGGATAAAAAGCTGACCCCCTGGCGTGACTATCATCTAAAATTCTGGGGCGAAGGCGTACAGGATCTTCAAAGAGAGTTTCTCACTGATTGGTACAAAGCAACTAAGACTGACCTGCTCGCAAACAGCATCTATTTTCCTGATTTGCATGCCGGAGATTCCCGTCATCAGTTTTGGTCTTATAAAGGTGCTTTTTTAGAAGAAAGCTTCTCCTCCTTAATACGCAATGCGAAACAGAGCATTACGATTGGGACACCCTATTTTATTCCGGGCAAAAGGCTTTTTCAGGACTTAATTCATGCCCTGGAACGCGGTGTTACAGTCAAAATACTCGTCCCATGCGTCACGGATCATATACTTGTAAAAGAAGCTTCTTATCTTTACTTAAGAACCTTGATTAAAGAAGGTGCATATGTGTATGAGTACAAAAAGGGGTTTTATCATGCGAAAGCGATTAATATCGATAATGAAATAAGTGATATCGGAACAGCCAATTTCGATAAGCGGAGCCTGTTCTTAAATTATGAAATCAATTGCTTTATTTATGACAAAGAGTTCATTAAGCAGATCAGGTCTGTTTTGGACAAAGACATACTCAATGCAAAGAGATTGACGCTAAAAGAATTAAACCGGCTGGATCCTTTTCGGACATTCAAGGAAATACTTGCCCGGTCTGTGGCAGGCTTCCTATAAAGGGGACCAGCATAAAGAAGGTGCTGCAAAATGAAAATCAGACTGGGCTATGTTTCCCATGCCATCAGTTTGTGGGAGGCATCCCCTGCCAGAACGTTAACTTTTACGCGCTATCAGCAGATGCCTGAGGAAGAAAGGCTGGAAAAGCTGAAGGCCGTCACAGCGGTGAATCTGCAAAATACGTTAAGAATGCTTTATTTTAATATTGCACATGAAATCCAGCTGTATCGCCTTTCAAGCTCTATTGTTCCTCTCGCCACACATCCGGAGGTTTTATGGGATTTTGTCACCCCCTTTAAGGAGGAATGGCTAGAAATTGGCGACTTGATAAAAAAATATAGGCTTCGGGTCAGCTTTCACCCCAATCAGTTCACCCTTTTCACTTCTGCTCGTGAAGATGTAACTAGGAATGCAATCAAGGATATGGAATACCATTACCGGATGTTCGAGGCCATGGGCGTGGAAAAAGAAAGCATCATCAATATCCATATTGGCGGGGCTTATGGGGACAAGCTAGCGACCATTGGCCGTTTCCATGAAAACCTAAAAATGCTGCCGTATCATATTAAGGAGCAAATGACACTCGAAAATGATGATAAAACCTATAATGCGGATGAAACTCTCCTGGCCTGCCAAAAGGAAAACATCCCTCTTCTGTTCGATTATCACCACCATATGGCAAATCTCAGCACCCGCCCGCTGGATGAGCTGCTTGCAGAGATTTTTCAGACATGGGAAAAAACAGGACTCAAGCCGAAAATTCATATTTCCTCGCCCAAATCGGAAAAAGCCTTCCGGTCCCATGCCGACTATGTCGAGCTTGACTTTATCAGGCCGCTTCTCGATATGCTAAAAACCTTTAACCGCGATGTGGATTTTATGATTGAAGCCAAAGCAAAGGACAAGGCTGCGCTTAAGCTGACTGAGGACATCAGCAGCATCCGCGGGGTGAAAAGGATTGGCGGGGCGGAGGTAGAATGGAAATAAGAAAAACGGAGGCGCCCAGCTAGACAGTTATCTAGGTCCGAAGTTTGTCATTCGTAATGAAGGCGTTCCCCACTGGGAACGCCCCTTTATTTTAACTGTATCTCCTTCACTTTCTGCCTCAAACCCTCAGGCCACCAGGCCCCACAGTCTTCAGAGACTATACAGGCAGCACATTTTTGCAGATCGTATACCTTCATTCCTGTAATCGGCGGTGAATAAAGATGCAGAGTGACAAGGTTTTCCCTGCCTGTACTCTTCATTTTGTGCACCCCATTTTGGGGGGCAAAAAAGAAGAAGCCTTTGGACTTTACCTCTGTAAACAGCTCATTTGGGACGCCTTCCTTCACTTCAAAAACGGTGTTTTCCGAATCTCCATTTAACACTTGAATCCATCCCTTTGAGTTTCCATGATCATGCGGTGCGCATTCAATATCCGACCAGTTCATGACGAGCAGCTCCACTTCGTCATTCTGGTAGAGCAGCTTGCGGTAATAGGGTTTTCCATCTGCCGGCTGCAAGTACGCAAGCAGATCCTCGAGCTTGATATCAAGCGATGCCAGAGCCTTTCTAAGTTCTTCGGCAGAAGGTGATTTCAATGAGTCCAGATTGTTTTTAAACCGGTCCAGCAGTTCCATTAAACGACTCCCCCTTCAAATATGGATTATCGTTTCCTCCATGAAAAGTGCTTCATCTGACCATTCACCATGATCACTCCAATTATAATTATGATTCCGCCCATGATGCTTATGAAGAAAATTTTTTCACGAAGCAATAGAATGGCCGCTATAAAGGTAAAAAGCGGTTCCATATAAATAAACATCGATACCTTGGAAGCCTCCAAAACCTCGAGTGCCTTGGACCAGTACCAGTAGCCAATCCCTGACACAAATATGCCCAGAAACAGAATATGGGCCCATTCAGCACCCGTTAACAGATGAAACTTCTCCCACCCTCTTTCTCTCATTAAAAATGGAATGGTCAAGAGGCAGCCAAGCAAACTCATATAAAAGGTCACCACAAGAGAAGGCAGCGTAATATTAAGTTTTCTCACCAAAATCGAATATATGGCCCAATTTAGCGTACTTAGGATCATTAGAAAATACCCTATATTCAAAGCAAATCCCACCGACTGTCCGCTTCTCGCTCCCGTTACCATGAGCACGCCGGAAATGGCAGTAATGATGCCAAGTGTCTTAACGAATGTCAATTTTTCATTAAGGAAGATCATGGAAAGCAGCACGGTAAATACAGGTGAAAAAGAAATAATCCACCCGGCAGAGGAGGCGTCGATGGTCTCTAAGGCTGACACCTGGATGACTTGATGGATGAACACACCAAGAACACCGAGAACAACTAAATGGGGAATAAATTTGAGCGGAATCTGGAGAGGATATCTTTTCAGCAAGAGTAATAGAAGCAGAAAAGCCGCCCCGATGGCAAACCGGAGCATGATTAAAGTATAAGGGTCCAGCTTATCCAATACAGCTTTGGTGGAGACAAAAGAAACTCCCCAAAAACTGATTGAAATGGTTGCATAAAGAGAGGCTGCAAATTGAGGCTTCATGAGCGAGCATGTCCTTTCCAGCAGGGTTTCTATCATGATATGCTCGTCCGTTTGTAAAATGCGGAATTGATTTGATTTGTTTGCTGGTTTGACTGATTTATTTGCTGATTTACAGGGTTTGTTTGCAAAATTCACCTATTTGTTAGCAGGTTTTTAATGTTTGTTTGCAAAGTTCACATTTAGACAAAAAAAGGATGCCCTTAATTCAGGACATCCTATCTCAATATCCCCTGCAGCCAGGGCAAAACCGCTTCGTACGCTTTAAATCCAAGGTAAATGCCGACAATGCCCATGATGCCAGGAAGCGCTGGCGGTGCGGGAATCGGCAGCTTCATGAAAGCAAAGATAAATCCGACTGCGAATCCGGTGAGAATAGATAAAAGAACGATTTTCATGAGACCCTCCTAAACAGCTTACTATGTTTTACCAGTTTAACTATTACCTTAAACATATGCATTTAGCTTCCCCTTTTTCGTCTAAAACATGAAAAAAGCCGGCACCAAATAAGTGCCAGCTTTCGTTTTACATTTTTTCCGGAGCAGATACGCCAATTAATTCCAGTGCGTTCTTCAAAGTAGTCTGCACCGCTTTAATCAGTGCCAGACGGGCCTTGGTTCTTTCCGGATTTTCCGCATCTAATACTTTTTCAGCATTATAGAAGCTGTGGAAAGAAGAAGCCAGTTCATAAATATAGTTCGTGATTCTGTGCGGCATGCGCTTTTGCGCAGCTTCCCCGACAGCCTGCGGGAATTCGCCGATTTTCTTCAGAACATCGATTTCCTTTTCAGCCTGAATCAGAGAGTAGTCTGCAGCTTCGGCAGTCATACCCTGCTCTTCACCCTGGCGCAGGATGCTGGAAATACGCGCGTGTGCGTACTGCGCATAATAAACAGGGTTTTCATTAGATTGTGATACAGCCAGATCAAGGTCGAAATCAAGATGTGTATCCGCGCTTCTCATCGCGAAGAAATAGCGTGTTGCGTCCAATCCTACTTCTTCCACAAGGTCACGCATCGTTACCGCTTTACCGGTACGTTTGCTCATCTTCATTTTTTCACCGTTTTTGTACAAATGAACCAGCTGAATGATTTCAACTTCAAGCGCCTCACGGTCATATCCAAGCGCCTGGATGGCTGCCTTCATGCGCGGAATATAGCCATGGTGGTCAGCACCCCAGATGTTGATCAGTTTTTCAAAGCCTCTATCAAGCTTGTCTTTATGGTAAGCGATATCTGGAGTCAAATACGTAAACGAGCCATCATTTTTGATAAGCACACGGTCTTTATCATCACCGAACGTTGTCGAACGGAACCATGTTGCCCCCTCTTCTTCGTAAATGTGGCCATTATCCTTTAGCGTTTGAAGGGCTTTTTCGATTTTTCCGTTATGGTAAAGGGAAGTCTCAGAATACCACACATCAAATGGAACGCGGAAATCTTCGAGATCCTGCTTCAGCTTTGCCATCTCATATTTCAGGCCGTATTCACGGAAAAAGTCAAAACGCTCTTTTTCATCCGCTTTTACATACTTATCTCCGAACTCTTCCGCCAGCTTTTTGCCGATGCCAATGATGTCTTCCCCCTGGTAGCCGTCTGCCGGCATTTCTTTATCAAGGCCAAGAGCCTGGAAATAACGCGCTTCAACCGAAAGGGCCAGATTGTTGATCTGGTTGCCGGCATCATTGATATAGTACTCACGGGATACATCATAGCCAGCTTTATCTAAAATATTGCATAGTGAGTCCCCAACTGCTGCACCGCGGGCATGCCCTAAATGCAAGTCCCCTGTCGGATTCGCAGATACAAACTCCACCTGAATCTTTTGGTTGTTTCCGACAGTTGTTTTTCCGTATTTATCCCCCGCTTCCAGAACGGACGGAATCAGGTCAGTCAAATAAGAATTATTCATATAAAAATTAACGAAGCCCGGGCCCGCGATTTCAATTTTTTCAATTGAAGCCTTTGAGCTGTCAAAATGAGCAATTAGATCTTCTGCAATCATTCTTGGCGCCTTTTTCGCTACACGCGCCAGCTGCATCGCCATGTTGGTAGAATAATCTCCATGTGCCTTTTCCTTTGGGATTTCAAGAATAACATCCGGAATCTGTTCTTCAGATGCCAGCCCTGCCTTTACAACCGCATCCTTAATTTCCTGCTTTAATTTGCTTTGCACCTGCTCAACTATGTTCATTGTTCTCCTCCTCAAACGTAATCGCCAAATGGTATGTACCTGCCTGGGATCCCTGCATTTTCAGATCGTATAAAATGTCTATCGAACCTTCACCAGATTCGTCATCATATTGATGGACCATCCGTTTTGTTACCGTGCCCATCTCAAACACTCCATATGGCGTCTCATAGCTGCCGCGGAGCTTTTTATTCATTCTAAAAGGGAGCCTCATCTTCACGGCGCCGCTTCGTAAAATCAGCCCGTCTGCGTCGGACATTTTTATGATCGTCTTTACTGTTCCCTCTTCCATCACTTCATCATACTGGAGGAAACGGGCAGAATCTTTTTTATAGTATCGGCCAAAAGCAGTCAATTCAAAAGTCTCTTTGCTGCCAAGCTTGCGAATATCTGTCTTCACATTAATCTTCACAGGCATTTGTTCCGCTGAGCGACTCGACAACGGCAACACATCCTTTTCATCTTGTCTATAACTATATAAGTATAAATACTCGCTGGTGAAAGTGCAAGGAGGTGACAGACGAAAAAAAGCGGAGACCGCAGTCCCCGCTTTTTTTTATTTAACCCATCCAAGAATCATTTCACGGATCAGTTTGCTTGCTGTATTCGCAGTTTGTTCAGAGTGATCATAGATTGGCGCAACCTCGACAAGGTCAGCTCCAACCACCTTTACATCTGAATGGGCAATTTCATGGATAGAAGCAAGAAGCTCTCTTGATGTAATGCCGCCTGCGTCTACTGTGCCTGTTCCCGGCGCGTGGGCAGGATCCAAAACATCAATATCAATTGTTACATATACCGGACGTCCTGCAAGTTTTGGAAGAATGTCTTTCAGCGGCTTATGCACTTCAAATTTTGAAATATGCATGCCAACTTCCTTCGCCCACTGGAACTCTTCTTTCATACCGGAACGGATTCCAAAAGAATACACATTTCCTGGCCCGATCAAATCAGCAGCTTTACGGATTGGCGTAGAGTGGGATAATGGCTCCCCTTCATAATTCTCACGTAGATCGGTATGGGCATCCATATGGATAATCGCTAAATCCGGATATTTTTTATACATGGCTTTAATGACAGGCCATGAAACCAAATGCTCTCCGCCCATGCCAAGCGGAAATTTACCTTCAGCCAAAAGCTGATCGATAAACTCTTCAATCATATCGATGCTTTTTTGCGGATTTCCGAATGGCAGCGGAATATCGCCTGCATCATAATACTTTACTTCTTCCAGCTCGCGGTCCAGATATGGGCTGTACTCTTCAAGCCCGATGGACACCTCGCGAATGCGGGCAGGGCCGAAACGCGATCCCGGACGATAGCTGACCGTCCAGTCCATCGGCATTCCATAAATGACCGCTTCACTTTCCTCGTAACTAGGATGGCTTTTAATAAACACATTGCCTGAGTATGCTTCGTCAAAACGCACCAAGGTCATCCCTCACTTTGTATGTATTCGAGAAGGCTGCTTTCAAAAGCAGCCTGTCCATTACTTCACTAAATCTGCAACGAATTTCGGCAATACAAACGCCGCTTTATGCAATTCTTTAGTATAGTATTTTGTTTCGATTTCATGGAAGCGATCTTCACTTACTTCTAATGGATCGTATTTTTTAGATCCGATTGTGAACGCCCACATGCCGCTTGGGTAAGTAGGAATGTTCGCAATGTACAGGCGGGTGATTGGAAAAATTTCTTTAACATCGCGCTGTACGTTGCGGATTAGGTCTGCTTTGAACCAAGGATTATCAGACTGGGCAACAAAGATGCCGTCTTCTTTTAGAGCCTTGGAAATTCCCGCATAGAAGCCTTTAGTGAAAAGATTTACAGCAGGCCCAACTGGCTCAGTTGAATCAACCATGATCACGTCATATTCGTTTTCACTTTCCGCGATGTGCATAAATCCATCGCCAACTTGTACATCAACGCGAGGATCATCGAGCTTGCCTGCAATCTCAGGAAGGAATTTCTTTGAGTACTCAATTACCTTTCCATCGATATCAACAAGAGTCGCCTTTTTCACGCTTGGGTGCTTAAGGACTTCACGGATAACGCCGCCGTCACCGCCGCCTACTACAAGAACGTTTTCAGGGTTTGGATGTGTGAACAAAGGAATATGTGCAACCATCTCATGGTACACAAACTCATCCTTGATTGAAGTCATAACCATGTCGTCAAGCAGAAGCATATTGCCCCACTCTTCTGTTTCAACCATATCAAGCTTCTGGAATTCTGTCTGTTCTGTATGTAAAGTACGCTTCACCTTCATCGTAATGCCGAAGTTCTCAGTTTGTTTCTCTGTAAACCAAAGTCCCATTCTTAAATCAATCCTTCCATAAAAAAATGAATTATCACTGAAGAGCAGCAAAAAGCATTTTCATCTTTTATACTTCCCTAACATGCAAATAACAAACACAGAAAAAGTATAGATGAATCTAGCAAAATTGCAAGAAAAATTTCACTTATTAATAGAGAAAGATGTTTAAAATCGCCCTGTTTTTTTAATACTGAAGATATGTACTTATGTTTATTTTATTTTTAGAAAGAATCAGGGGGGTGTCAGACTTGGAATTAATGACAGATCAGCGTTTTCGAAAAACGATGAAATATTTGCGGGCGGTTCTCATTATTAGCTTAATAGGAATAGCTTTAACTGCAGTTATAATCGGAGGCATCGTGGTATATGCCAAAATATTGGGTCCGCCGCCGCTCGCCGTTCCGCAATCGACTTTATTTTTCTCAGATGACGGCACGGTCATTGGGGAAAGCCACAACGGTCAAAAACGCTATTGGGCACCTCTTGAAGACATCAGCCCGCATTTGGTTGATGCGACGGTTTCGATTGAGGATAAGAATTTTTTCGAGCACAATGGTTTTGACTATAAAAGAATTGCTGGGGCTGCACTGGCCGATCTTAAAGCAATGGCCAAAGTTCAGGGAGCCAGTACCATCAGCCAGCAGTATGCCCGTAACCTGTTTCTTGAGCACGAAAAAACCTGGAAGCGGAAATTGCTTGAAGCATTCTACACCATCAGGCTTGAAATGAACTATACGAAGAAGGAAATTCTGGAAGGCTATTTAAATACGATTTATTACGGCAATGGGGCTTATGGCGCTCAGGCGGCAAGCCAATTCTATTTCGGAAAAAACGCAAGTGAGCTGACATTGGCTGAGGCTTCGATTTTATCCGGCATTCCAAAAGGGCCAGGCATCTACTCGCCATTTGCATCGGCAGAGAAAGCAGAACAGCGGCAAAAGGTAATTCTGCAAACGATGGTTAAAAACGGGCTGATCAGCCAAAAAGAAGCAGACCTTGCTGCGGCGGAGGAGCTTGAACTGGTTGGTGAGCACATGCATCCAGGAGCTAAAACAGCCCCTTACTTCCAGGCTGCAGTCCGCAATGCCCTAAAAACACAGCTGAAATTGGATGACAGGACCATTGAATTGGGCGGATTGAAGGTTTATACCACTTTGAATCTAAAGGAACAGGAAATCGCGGAAGAAACAGTAGACAAGCTGATTTCTAAAGACTCGGAGATTCAAGTCGGAGTCGTTGCCATGAATCCGAAAAACGGCTATGTCAAAGCGATGGTCGGGGGCCGGAATTATGAGGAAAGCCCCTTTAACAGGGCAGTCCAGGCAGTCAGGCAGCCCGGTTCAACGATAAAGCCGCTTCTGTACTACGCGGCATTGGAGCAGGGCTTCACCCCTTCCACTCCAATCCGAAGCGAACAGACAACATTCCGTTTCGAGGACGGCACGTCGGATTACACACCACATAACTTCAACAGCAAATATGCAGATGGCGAAATTACAATGGCACAGGCCCTTGCTCTATCTGATAATGTCTATGCGGTGAAAACCCATTTATTTTTAGGAGAGGAGACGCTCGTCAATACAGCCAAGAAATTTGGCATCACTTCTAAAATGGCGAAGGTGCCTTCACTTGCACTCGGCACATCCGGCATGAGAGTCATTGAGCTGGCGAACGCCTACAGCATGTTTGCGAATGGCGGAAAAAAGGTATCGCCGGTACTGATTAAACGCGTGGAAAACCATAAAGGCGAAGTCATCTATGAGCAGGAGCCATCCCAGATGAAGATTCTGAAGCCTGACCTTGCATTCGTGATGACCCATATGATGACGGGAATTTTTGACCGGAAGCTGAATGGCTATGCTCAGGTTACTGGAAGCACAGTCATCAACGACATGACCCGCCCATACGCAGGCAAGTCCGGTTCTACCGAAACAGACAGCTGGATGGCCGGCTTTACACCGCAGCTTGTTACAGCTGTATGGACGGGCTATGACAAAGGCCAGGTCATCACCAATACCGTTGAAAAGACGTATGCCAAAAATATTTGGATCCGGTTCATGGAAGAAGCCCATAAAGGAAAACCGGCCAAAGAATTTAAAGCGCCAAAAGACACAGTCGGCGTCTACATTGACCCAGCCAACGGAAAAATTGCCGGGGAAAACTGCCCTGTCAAGCGTCTTACCTACTTTGCAGAAGGAACAGAGCCAGCGGAATACTGTACAGACCACCTGAACCACAAAGAAGAGATAAAAACTGAGCAGCCTGAACAGAAGCCGGAGACACCTTGGTATAAGAAACTATTTCGGTGGGCTTCGTGATATAGAGTCAGTCATGGTGCCTGATCTTTGAAAAGAGATCAGGCGCTTTATTTTTCAGGGGAACTCTTGGGCTTTTATATCCAGCGATTATTCTTGATTAGTTCCATTCAGCTGGCTTCCATTCCGTTCAACGGCACTATTAGCACTGCTAACTCCCCGCTAAACCAAACTCCAGCCCCCAATAAAAGTGAAAAACCCCGGGGTCCGAATCCCGGGGTTTTTCGTGTCCTAGTGTTTATATTGTGCCTTTACACTGTTAAATAGTTTACTTTTTTTATTGGAATTGTACAAGTAGTTAGAAAATCAAGTCAAAAATATGTCACAATTTCGTCACAAAATTAGACTTTTTTTCTAAATAGCTTGTAAATCTATTTTTAGCTGTTCCGCTGATCTTTCCCACATGCCTGCATCATGGTTTTTCAGGAAGTCAGTCAGCACTTTTTTGGATTTCTCATCCATATGATCCACAATAATGTGCCTCTTAATCGATTTATCCATGCGGTTCACATGCTCAGGCAGCGACTTATAGCCCCGGCGGATTTCTCTGTCGACCGTCATCTCGCATGCCGTAACGCCTGCATAATATGCACCGCCCTCTTTGCGGTCAATCGTGACCCACATCAGCCAGTACGGCTTCCCATTAGGCACTTCTTCTTTGCTTTTCAAAAACTTGATGCCTTTTTCCACGGGACTGCGCGCATGCATGGCGCCCACTTCAATAGACGCTTCCCCGGCATCCACATCAATAATAACCGGAGTCACATTATCAAGACTGAGAGTCCCGACCCCAAATCCGCCATGTCCGTCAGTCGGGTCGCTCTTGATTATATTAAAATCGACCTTCTTTTTCTTTTTTTCTTCCATCTCTAGTCCTCCTAAACAAGTATTAGGCTTTTATTATTATGTCATAAATAATTCATAGAAAAAATCATTTAAACCGCTCGCCAGCACTGGCAATACGGTGTTAAAAATCGGCTGGATGGTGTATTGATCCAGCGGTGTAATGACAAGGATAAGGAAAATAACGGAGCCATATGCCTCAAACTGAGTCATTTTCGGGCGAATATGGGCCGGGGCCAGATCCTCAATAATTCTGTAGCCATCAAGCGGCGGAAATGGCAGCAGATTGAATACAAACAGCACTAAATTCAGCTGAATAAAGATATTCAGGAAATCTGCCACAAACGCTGGAAACGAAGCTGCAAGTCCTGTTCCGGCGAGGGCATACCAGATGAAAAAGCCAAGGACAGCCATCACCAGATTTGATAGGGGGCCTGCAATCGAGACAGAGATCCCCGCAAGCTTCGGATTTTTGAAAAAGAAGCGGTTGACCGGTACAGGCCTGGCCCATCCGAAACCGGCAATAAAAATCAGGATCGTACCAATCGGGTCCAGATGCTGCATGGGATTTAGGGTTAATCTTCCCTGATTTTTTGCAGTCGGATCCCCAAACTTATAGGCTACATAGGCATGGGCAAATTCATGGACCGTAAAGGCAATCATCAATGTTACCGCGACATAGGGAATCTCCCTGAGAGAAAACGCCAAAAATTGTTCCAAAAGCAAAACTCCCTCTCCTGCCGGCTGAAAAATGGGAACAGCCAGGCTTTATTTATATACTGTTTTTAATAATACATACTATGTAGGTAAAGCCGCTGCTATTTACCTAAAAGTATACATGAACGCCTGGTCAAAGGGAATCAGGCTTGCACATTGCGAGAAAAAGTGGAAAAATACAAGCATAATAGTGAGGAGGAAAAGAAATGCCATACGTAACCGTTAAAATGCTTGAAGGACGCACTGAAGAACAAAAGAAAGCGCTGGCGGAAAAAGTTACAGCTGCCGTAAGCGAAACGACAGGAGCACCCGAAGATAAAATCGTCGTATTTATCGAAGAAATGTCTAAAAATCACTATGCTGTCGGCGGAAAACGCTTAAGCGACCAGTAGAACTTCTTAAAAAGGCAGTTTTCCATGCGAAAACCGCTTTTTTCTTTGGATTTTTTTCATTTATGGTCCGGACCGTGCTCTCATCTGTCGCCAAAATGCTTTTTATGTGCGGATAAAATTTTTTATGTGCGGATAGCACGAATTTATTTGCGCATAAAAAAATTTATGTGCGGATAGCTCAGGTTTGTGTGCGGATAGACTTTTCCCTGGCATAACTTGACTAATCTGCGCAAAGCAGACATAAGAAAAGCCAGGCATTTAATGCAGCCCGGCTTTTTCTCTTAAGCTTTCAATATATTGATACGCCTGCTCCACTTCTTCATCGGTGTAGCGCTGTTTGCTTTTCAGCGTAAAGACTTTTTCTTTCACTTCTTCTTTAGATAGGTCACTGAAATAAAGAACTGTTGAGACGAGTTCAAGGAATCTTGCATTCTGGCTGTTCATATCAAGCAGACAGTCCTGCAGGCTGGGCATGTCGACTGCGTTGATGTCCAAAAATTCTTTGCCGGTTTCAGTGAGGGTGTAACGGTACTGATAGTAGCCGCCCTTTTTTTCCTTTAATTCGTTTAAGAATCCCATGTTGCAGAGCTCTTCGACCCTAAGTGTCAATTCTTCCGAATATGGCCCGTAAAAATGAAATTGAAATCTTTCCTGAAAGGGGAATGCGATGTTTTTGGCGATATAAATCATTTTCTGCAGCTTTTTCCGTCCCACGATTTCTTCAGAAACTGCAATGGCGTGCATTAGTTTGGCGTGATCCTTTAACAAAGCTCTTCATCTCCTACTCCGTTTTTTCCCGTATCTATAGAAAACCAATTATGTAGTGTTAATCGATTTCCAGCAGCGTTCTAATTTGTTTTTTTATGGTTGGCTTTTTTCTGTTGTCTGCAATAAAATCTGCCGGATAGTACAGCTTATGATCGGTGCGGCGTTTCCCTGAAATGGCATCTACGATTTCCGATTCGCGGGAAAGCTCACGGATATCCCCATTTTTCAGCAGCAGGTGAATCGGCAATCTTTCCTCTTCCTCACCCGGACGGTAAAAATCATATGGCAAGTCAGATGAAGAATCGACGACCAGGTAATATTCCGGGTCTATGCCTGCTTTTTTGAACAAAGCCGACAGCTCTGCCAGCTTCTTGTACTCTTTCGCCGGGTCAAATTCTACATATTTATATAAATTCCGGTCCATAAAGCGGCAGCAGAGATCTTTCAGAATCTGATCTTCTTCCTCCTGCCACATCTGAAAATAATAAAGAATAATAGCCTCATCGAGCTTTATATAATCTTCAAGAGTAATTTCACCATTGAATAGAGAATAAAAATGGATAGGATCATATTTAAACCTGTATTTCTGCTCATGCAGATCTTTCGTGCGATGCAGAATTTTCGTCAGGATCACCTCTGCACTGCGGGTAACCGGGTGGAAATACACCTGCCAATACATCTGGTACCGGCTCATAATGTAATCCTCAACGGCATGCATCCCGCTCTGCTTAATCACGACCTGGTCTTCCCGCGGCCTCATGACACGGAGGATCCGCTCCATGTCAAAGTGGCCATAGCTGACACCAGTAAAATAGGCATCCCGCTGCAGATAATCCATCCGGTCCGCATCAATCTGGCTGGAAATCAGGCTGACGACCAGCTTATTTTTAGAAGTTTTGGCAATCACATCTGCCACTTGTTGAGGAAAATCGGCATTTACCCTTGTGAGCACCTTATTGACTTCGGTATTTCCGAGAATGATTGCTCTTGTAAAATGTTCATGGTCGAGGTCGAAAACTTTTTCGAAGGAATGTGAAAACGGACCGTGACCCAAATCGTGAAGAAGTGCTGCGCATAAGGTAAGCATGCGGTCTTCTTCGTTCCATTCCGGCCTGCCCAAAAAGACATCATCAGAAATTCGCCGGACAATCTCATAAACTCCGAGCGAATGGTTAAAGCGGCTATGCTCAGCACCATGGAAGGTTAAATAAGTTGTCCCGAGCTGCTTAATTCTTCTAAGACGCTGAAACTCTTTTGTACCGATTAAATCCCAAATCACTCTGTCCCTTACGTGTATGTAGCGATGAACGGGATCTTTAAATACTTTTTCCTCATTTAACTTTTCCGCTGAATATGCCATTCCGTACCCTCCGCTTTTCCTGTGTCCACACTATCCGAACCTATTGTTCCCATTTTCTGGCGTATACCTATTATATCCCGATTATAGTGTCAATTCATCACAAAATTCCCTGTTTTTCTTGGCTGTTAGACAGAAATCGCGATACAGCGACTGTCAGTTGCTTAAAATATTTTTCGACTTTTCTAAAAATGAATATTGTCTGCTCAGTTTATTTACCAAACGGAGCCCGATCATAAACGCAGGCCCCAAAAATAAAATCACCTCAGGACAGAAGTCAGGGTGATCTTTACTTTTTCAGCTTTTTATTAATTTTCTCCATCAATTCCTCTTCCGTCAGCGCGGCAAGGGGACGGTTGTTGACGAAAGCAAATGTTTTCTTGCGGCCTGGCCCGCAATAGGACTGGCAGCCGACATCAATTTTTGCTTCAGGATCTATTTCTTTTAAACACGGTATCAGTGTCTTCAGATTTACAGCCTGACAATCGTCGCAAACACGAAATTCGTTTGCCATTTTATTACAACCCTTTCTCCGGTCAATCTTTTATATTGTGCCCCACCATTGGGACTTCCACGGCGCCTATCGCGCCTTTCAATCTTCTTCGTTAAAGCATGTCCGCTGCACGGCATTCCTATTCAAATAAAAGGACTGCCCTGCCCAACTGCTACAGGCTATTTTAAAACTAATCCAGTCTCATTGCAAGCTGTAATCATTAACTACGGTGGTGAATCTTAGTAATCTTCACAAAACCGCCATACGTATCTAGTTAATTAGAAAAGCGGAAGCACCTTCCCCACCATCGACACCTAGAGGGAGGGGGGCAGGCGCTCCTCCTAAAAGCTACCACTTTAAGCCGTTCGATATTCAGGCTGCCGAAGCGTTTTTGTGGAGCTGGACAGTTCTCAAAGTACAAAGATATAAATTCTGATAGATAATAAATTTTTTCAAAAAATCTACTATCCTTTTAATCACCTTTGTATAAAATCTGCCAAGATTGTCCATCCTTTAACTAAAGCAACAGCAAAAAGTAAAAATCAGGGAGTTGAGGTTACATGAAAGTACGTCAGGACGCATGGACAGATGAAAATGATTTATTGCTTGCAGAAACAGTATTGCGGCATGTGAGGGAAGGAAGCACACAGTTAAATGCTTTTGAAGAAGTTGGGGATAAACTGAACCGCACCTCTGCAGCTTGTGGATTCCGCTGGAACGCAGTGGTTAGGCATCAGTATGAAAAAGCGCTTCAGCTTGCCAAAAAACAGCGCAAGCAAAGACAAAGAATGCTAGGGAAGGATCAGGGCGGCAAAAAGAAACTCTTATACTCTCCGCCAGTCCCAACTATGCAGGATGTTGAAGCAGCACCAATTACGGCAAATGAGATCGTACCGCCGTCACCGGCAGATTTTTACGAGGAGCGCACAGAGAATGAAGCTCCTGCCCAAACAGAAGCGGTCTCATCCTACACCTATTCAGAGCCGGTTTATACAGCACCTGCACAGCTGGATATGGATACCGTTATCACATACTTGCAAACATTGAATCACTCAGGCATTCAGCTTGATATACTAAAAAATGAGAATGAAAGATTGAAGCGCGAAAATGCGGATCTCAGAAGCCGAAATGAAGAGCTTGAGAGCAAAATCGGCAAATTGGAGCAGAATACGGTAACGATTCAGGAAGATTACGAGACCCTGATGAAAATCATGAACAGAGCCCGCAATTTTGTTCTGTTTGATGAAGAAGAAAGACCTGCATCCAAGTTTAAAATGGACCGCAACGGCAATTTGGAGAGAGTAGCTGAATAAGAAAAGCGGAGGCGCCTTGCTCACCCCCCGACAATGACCTCGAGGGGGCAGGCGCTGGAGCTAGACAATTACTCCGTTCAAAATTTTTCTTATTTTATAAAAAAGTGCTTCCGGCAACGGGAGCAGGAGAAAATGGCAGCAATTCCTTTCAAGGAGGGCCGCAGATCGAAAATGACTGCGGCTCTTCTTTTATTTAATCACTGCAAAGTACCTTTTCATTCCGTTCGATGACGCGGCGATAATAGGCTTCAAACAGGCCCGCTTCCTCATTTGTCAGCTGCCCTGCATAAAGGCGGCCAGCTTTCTTTTTTAATGACTGCAAAAAGCGGAGCATCACATCCTGAACAGTCAGCTCTGTCCCAAACAATTCCGACAAGGACGCCATCACTGCAGGCCGAATCTCAGGGTATTGGAACTTCGTCTGTTCTTCTTTTTTAGCAAGAGAATAGAATTTCCCAATCAAATCGGCACGCTCACTTCCTCTGCCATCAACGCACAGATAAATCTGGACCGCCACCCCATTGCGGAGGCGCCTTTGCGAGATGCCGGCAAACTTCTGTCCCCCAATGCTTAAATCATAGCTTCCCGGGCAATAGGAACCGACAATTTCACGGGCTTCTATTTCTTTATTAAAATCGGAAAACATCTCTTGGATGAAGAGCCACATCGCATCATAGCCGCGATTTATATCAATTCCCTTTTCACTTTCAGGAAAAATCAGCGAAATATTCAGGACGCCTTGATCCAGGACAACTGCAAGGCCGCCGGAATTTCGGACGATCACTTCATACCCCTGGCTTTTTAAAAAATTGATGCCTTCAGTTAAGAAAGGAAGTTTCGTATCCTGAATTCCAAGCACGATCGTATTATGGTGGACCCATGTCCTTGCAGTGGCAGGCGCTGCACCGGATCCGACAGAAGCACAAAGCGTATCGTCCATCCCAAATGAGTGCAGGGCATTTAAGTGGATGCCCGCAGCAGATTGGTCAATAACGCGCCATTCATCCTGAAGCAGCAAATCTTGTAGCGAATTCATCTTCATTTGATCCCCTTTTGCCGATATTACCAGTTAGTCGGCAGAATTTATCTATTTAGTGTCAATTTAACGGCCAAATCAGTTAGATTATCGGTCTAAACTACAGTTTTATCGGCCAAATATCAAATTTTAACAGCCAAAGGCCCATAATAGATTCATTATAGCAAAAAAGCCAGTCGCAGGGGACCGGCTTCTAAGCTGCTGTATTATTGATTTAAAGCTTGAGCTGCAGTAATTAAGGCAAGCTTATAAACGTCTTCTTCGCTGCAGCCGCGGGATAGGTCATTGACCGGGCAGTTTAAGCCTTGAAGGATTGGTCCCACTGCCTCGAAGTTTCCTAGGCGCTGTGCAATTTTGTAGCCAATGTTCCCAGCTTCCAGGCTAGGGAAAACAAATACATTTGCATCGCCCTGGATTGGTGAATCCGGAGCTTTTTTCACGGCTACAGATGGAACGAATGCTGCATCGAATTGGAACTCCCCGTCGATGATCAATAGCGGATCCCGAACTTTGGCAGCTTCAAGTGCTGCAGAAACTTTTTCAGTTTCAGGTGACTTGGCAGAGCCCTTTGTAGAAAAGCTCAGCATCGCCACACGAGGTTCAATATCGAACATTCTTGATGTCTTGGCGCTTTCAATCGCAATTTCCGCCAGATCCTGGCTGTCAGGCGAGATGTTGATTGCACAATCAGCGAAAACATATTTCTCGTCGTCACGGACCATGATAAATACACCGGATGTTTTGCGCACACCTTCTTTAGTTTTAATGATTTGAAGAGCCGGGCGCACCGTATCAGCTGTGGAATGCGCTGCACCGCTCACAAGGCCGTCTGCTTTATTGGCATAAACAAGCATTGTTCCGAAATAGTTTTCATCAAGAAGGATCTTGCGCGCATCTTCTTCTGTCGCTTTTCCTTTGCGTCTTTCAATAAATGCAGCCACAAGCTCATCCATCATTAAAAAGTTGTTTGGATCATAAATTTCAGCTGATTCCAGGCTGATATCCATGTCTTTTGCCTTTGCTTCAATTTCTGCGATGTTTCCAATAAGGATCGGAGTGATGATTTTTTCCGCAGCCAATCTTCCAGCAGCCGCTAAAATGCGCTCATCCTGCCCTTCAGGAAAAACGATTCTTAAATTCTGCCCTGTTACTTTTTCTTTCAATACTGTGAATAAATCACTCATGCTAATTCCTCCCATGGCATAAATTTTCCGTTCAATTTAATAGAATTTTTCCTATATACTCCCTTAGAATACTCTTCATCCTAAGAATTTCAAGGAGTTATCCTGCTGTTAGCGTTTTCAAATAAAATGTTTTTGTTTTCGGTAAATTTCTAATAATAAGTATCCTTATCATTTCCCATCTCATACCTTTTTTAAGATATCCATAAAGCCAGCTTTGTAAACGGGGATTTCATGTAACAGCCTGCAAAGTGGCGAAGGTGCCTTCCACCCTGATGAATTCCAACATTTCAAGTTTTGTACACATGTTAATTGGAGAAACTATGTTATAGTAATGATGAGAATTCAGTACATATTAGGAGTGATTAGAATGAGTGAAGCAGCAGTAACGCTCGATGGCTGGTATTGCTTACATGACTTCCGCACAGTTGATTGGACAACTTGGAAAATGGCTCCCAGCGAAGAGCGCCAGGCAGCGATCCACGAATTTATGGCCCTGGTGGACAAGTGGAATACAACACAAAGCGAGAAAAACGGCAGCCATGCCCTTTATACAATTGTCGGCCAAAAAGCTGATTTCATGATGATGATTTTAAGGCCTACAATGGAAGAGCTAAATGAAATTGAAAACGAATTCAACAAAACAAAATTAGCCGAATTCACGATTCCGGCTCATTCATATGTTTCTGTTGTCGAGCTGAGCAACTATCTGCCGGCAGGAGAAGATCCATACCAGAATCCGCAAATCCTGGCTCGTCTTTATCCTGAACTTCCGAAAGCGAAGCATGTCTGCTTCTATCCGATGGATAAGCGCCGTCAGGGCAATGACAACTGGTACATGCTTCCGATGGAAGACCGCCGCAATATGATGCGCAGCCACGGCATGATCGGCCGCCAGTATGCAGGAAAGGTAAAACAGATCATCACAGGTTCCGTCGGCTTCGACGATTACGAATGGGGCGTTACCCTCTTCTCTGATGATGTTCTTCAATTTAAAAAGCTTGTTTATGAAATGCGCTTCGATGAAGTAAGTGCACGCTACGGCGAATTCGGCTCTTTCTTCGTTGGAAATATCCTTGAAGAAGACAAAGTAGAAAAGTTCCTTCACGTATAATCATCAAAACTCCCGGCTCCGTCTGGGAGTTTTTCTTTTTCCTCAGGTCATAAAAAAACATGCCCCTACATAGTAATGAAATAGTGAGTTTCTATTTTATAAATTCAACCCGCAGGAATTTCCGACAGTCTACTGGCAAAATGCGGATGAAAAATGGCAGATTTTAATTTTTAGGAGGGAAAACATTGAGTCAATCAAATTATGGTCAATACCCTTATTACGATTACCGCCAGCAGCCTTACACTGGAAGCGGACAAATGGGACAGAACTATCAGGGACAGCCGCAATATCAGAAAATGCCGACAGGCGGGACAGTTCCCGGTGCTGTTCCTGGTGCAGTTGCAGGAGCAATGGCCCCTTCAGCAGCTCCATCTATTCCAGGAATGCTGCCGCTTGAACAATCCTACATTGAAAACATTCTTCGCCTGAACAAAGGCAAGCTTGCGACTGTATATGCCACATTTGAAAACAACACAGAATGGAACGCCAAAATATTCAAAGGCATCATCGAAGCAGCAGGACGGGATCACGTAATCCTGAGCGATCCGCAAACAGGCCAACGTATCCTCCTTCCAATGATTTATTTAGACTATGTGACGTTTGATGAAGAAATTGAATATGAATACCCATTTGGAAGTGCACCTGGAATGGCGGCTTATCCGCCAAGGTAATAAAAAGGAGCTTTGACCAAACGTCAAAGCTCCTTTCCTCATTATAAATATTTTACAGAAGCAATGATCAGCAATATCCAAGCAGCCAGAAAGGCTACTCCCCCAAGTGGAGTGATGGCGCCCAGCACGCTGATTTTCGTTAGTGTTAATACATATAAGCTTCCTGAGAATAAAATAATGCCGATCAGCATCAGCCAGCCTGACCAGGATAATAAAGATGTCGCCGGCAGTTTGCCAAGCAGGACGCCGATAATCAAAATGCCTGTTGCGTGGAACATCTGGTAGGTTACACCCGTTTTCCATGTTTCCAGATACTTCGGCTCCACTCTTCCCTCAAGCCCATGTGCTCCGAACGCACCTAAAGCAACTGATAAAAAAGCATTAATGGCTCCAATAATAATAAATAGCTTCATAGTCCCCTGCACCTCTTATCGTTTTATTAAAAATCGAACAATGAATCGCCGTTTGCCTCATCATCCATCTGCATTTTCTTTGGCTGCAGATTCGCTGGCTGAGCAGCTGGCGGCGCACTGTATGTATGGCTAATAGAAGAAACAGCCGCCACGCTTCCTGTATCCGACTCTTCCAAAACCAGCTCGCATAATGACTTGATCGCCTGCACTCTTTCTCTGATTCTGGCATCGGAAGAGCTGCTTTTCGCTTCCAGCAATTCCTTTTCCATCTTCCCTAAAAGCTTCTGAATAGAGATATTCACCCTCTACACCTCTTTCTGCAAGAAAAGCGCAAGCGCCTTGCCCACCCCCAACCCTCGAGGGGAGCAGGTTGCTTGCGCTAGACAATTCTCGAAGTTCAAAAAATTTATTTATGCATTCTTTTTAAAAAACCGGTCATATAAAGTTTATCAGTTTTTCTTTTCAAAACGCAAACAGGGATGGCCAGATGCCCTGAAACTTCAAGAGATGGCATCTGCCTTGTTTTAAACTGAAAGGCCCTGCATCCTTTTGGATGGTTCCGGTCCCATGTAACATAAAAATATTTGCATTTAAAGCAATCGATTTTCTGTATACTCATTTTTTCCCTTCTCGAACAAACCATATTTCGAGCACTTCTCTTATTCTCTTGCATAAAATAATATGTTTCACGTGAAACATGACGAAAAATCAGAGATTCGGGATCTGCCAGTCGATTGGCTTCTCCCCAAGTTCTATTAATATTTTATTTGTTCTTGAAAATGGCCTGCTGCCAAAAAATCCTTTTCTTGCAGAAAAAGGGCTTGGATGAGGCGATTTTATTGTATAGTGTTTTGAACCATCAATCAGCACTTCTTTTTCCTGAGCCGGTTTGCCCCATAAAATAAAAATAACTGGCTTTTCCCTATCATTCAGTTTTTGTATAACGGTGTCGGTGAACGATTGCCACCCTATCCCCTTATGCGAATGGGCCTGTCCTTTGCGGACGGTCAGAACGGTATTTAAGAGCAGCACCCCTTCTTGGGCCCATTTTAATAGATAACCACTGTTCGGCACCTTAAAGCCGAGATCATCCTGCATTTCCTTGAATATATTTTTTAGTGAAGGAGGCAGCTTTACATCCGGCTGGACCGAGAAGCTTAACCCATGCGCCTGCCCCGGCCCATGATATGGATCCTGCCCCAAGATCACTGCCTTTACGTCTTTATAAGCCGTATATTGCAGAGCATTGAAAATATCCTCCTGCTTCGGATAAATGGTTTGCTCCTCATATTCCTTTTTAATAAATTCACGAAGATGGAGATAATAGGATTTCTCATATTCCTCTCCCAAAATCTCCTGCCAATCATTTCTCAAAATTCGCTTCATCTGCCAACTCTCCTTCCTCTTCTTTGAAGGTCCAATCAGGATTCCTAATACCCATTGGTTATCATTACATAATCTTTCATTTTTGCATACATGTTTAAAAAAAGTTCAGAACGGATATGTAATAAATAGAACGGGCAGGACATGCTGCTCAATTAAATAAATCTGCAAATCTTTTAAGGAGGATGTTATATATGTATAAAATTGAAGTTGCAGAAAACGGTGTACAAGCTACTGACACGATTGGAATGCTGCAAAGCCAGGGATTCAATAAGGAAAATATTTATATCTTCGCTCATGACAAGGACCGCTCCGAGCACCTATCCGACGCTACGGATACAGGAGAGGTCGGCATGAAGGAGCAAGGCCTATTCGATTCTGTCGGCAACGTCTTCAAAAAGCGCGGTGATGAGCTTCGTTCTAAATTTGAATCTGTTGGTTTAACGAAAGTGGAAGCAGAGCAATACGAAAAAGTGTTGGACGAAGGCAAATTAGTCATTGTCGGTACGGATGAAGTAAACTAAATGGAAAAAGCGATGAAAATTTTTCATCGCTTTTTTTGTGCCGTTAAAACATCCAAATCCATAACCCTATGAGCAGAACCGGGTACAGCACATACCACCAGACTCTGGTTATGTTTACTTTTGACAGTATGAAAAAAACCAGCTCAGGCAAAACAATCAGGAAAACCTGCAGCCAGACGAATGTGTAAAAATCTTCCGGCGCTGTAATGCCGTTCCCCGTCGCCCAATCTCCACTATTGAATAAAAAGTAAAAAAAGTTCAGGAAAGGGAGAATGATGCAGAAAAGAATCCGGCTGATATGCACGATTAAATCTGCAGGGCGCTTTGTTTTATACAAAGGGGTAACCGGAATGATAAAGCTGTATAAAATCAGCACCAGTCCTATAAAATTGACCAGCAGCTGATCAAACAAATACGTAATAAAATACATGAATGTGATCATTATTAACCTCTACTGTCTTTTTGTCTTTATTTTACAAAAAAGGCAGGAGTTTATATATGATGATAAAGCACTAGTTTTCTATCCCATAATCCGCTGATAAATGGACTTTGCCTGTGCTAAATCCTTAGTGCCATGAATAAGCGCACGTCCGTCTTTGAAAAGGACAAGCCGCTGTCCCTCCATTTCGACAGAAAGCAGATACGGATTTCCTTTCACCTGATAGCCAAGTGATTTCAGTTGCTGGGCGATTTCAGTGTACTCGATTTCCAGCTCCTTCGGCGGGCGGATCTGAACGGTGTCCCTCCCGCAAAGAACAGTGGATTTCATCATGTTTTCCGGCTGCAGATAAGGATACGTTCTTTCTTTTCCGCAAGATAAGCAGCCTTCATCTTTCACTTTTGACACCTTCATGTTTGTATACTGGTTCCGCCATAAATCAAAGCTGACCATAGCGTTCCGGACGGATTCCCAGTTCTCAGACAGAATTTTCAGCGCTTCAGCCGCCTGGTGGGCGACGACCATTTGGACAGCAGGCGCAATGATTCCTCCAGTGTCACAGGTCATTCCCTGAATGGGGATTTTTTTTAATAAGCAATTCATGCATGGCGTTTTTCCGGGAATGATCGTCATGCTCATGCCAAAGCTGCCGACACAGGCTCCATAAATCCACGGAATGTCAAACTTTTGAGAAATATCATTAATGGCCATCCTGGTTTCAAAATTATCGGTCGAATCCAGGATCAGATCCACCCCTTCAGCAAGCTCTTCCAGCTTTTCCGGAGTAGCATCGCCAATAATCGAGCGGATTTCGACCTCGCTAGTAATCTGTTTTAGCCGTTTTTCTGCAGCGGCCGCTTTTGGCATCTTTTCCAAGGCGTCACTTTCTGCAAAAAGCTGCTGGCGCTGCAGATTGCTTTCCTCGACATAATCACGGTCAATGATCGTCAGTTTGCCTGCCCCTGAACGCGCCATCAATTCCGCATTCCCAGAGCCGAGTGCGCCGGCACCGACAATCAGCACATGCTTGGAGCGGATTTTTTCCTGCCCCTCTTTTCCAATGGGCGGAAACAAAGTCTGGCGTGAGTACCTTTCAGACAATGCGGCCCCTCCTCTCTTGTAGCTGGCATCATCCTCCGCTGACTGGAGGGATAAAGGCAACGGTATCTCCATCCTGAATGACTTCATCATCTGAAGCAAATTCCTCATTCACGGCTGCCATGACTGAATCAAGCTTCAGCTCATATTCTTCTGCAAGCATCTGTTTCAGCTCAGCAATTGTTTTGCCGCTGACATCCTTCGTCACAGACTCTTCTCCAACACTGTCACGCAAATGGGCAAAAAACATGATTTTATTCATTTAAATCCTTCGCCTCCGGTTCCCCTTTTGGGTATGCTACTGTTTCCAGCTGGTTGCCAATCCATTCTTCCCCATCTTCCCAATGTTCCTTTTTCCAGATCGGCACAATCTCTTTAATTCTTTCAATCGCATAGCGGTTTGCTTCATAAGCATCTGCACGGTGTGGAGTGGAAACGGCAATGACCACCGCTACATCGGTAATATCGAGCTTGCCTGTCCGGTGTGTAATCGCCACTTCTGCCCCGTTCCAGCGTTCTTTTATCTCGGTTCCGATCTGCTCCAGTTTCTTCACAGCCATTGATTCATACGCTTCATATATTAAGTAAAGTGTCTTTTTGCCGTGTGTCAGCTCGCGGACCGTTCCGATAAAGGTCGTAATCGCTCCTGCTTCCCGTTGCACCACTTTATCGATCACACTTTGGATATCAATCGGGTCCTTGGAAATCTCAAAATTCATGGAATCACCTCGTTTTATTTGATTTTGACATAGACAGAGCCGGAATGGAAATGACTGTGCCCTATTTCGAGGCTTCTTCGGCCATTTTCAGTGCCAGCTGGTATTCGTCAGGACGGTTCATGTTAAAAAAGTGAGCGTCCCTATATAAAAATCCCATTTTCTCAAGCTCTTTATCCGTTATGATTCTACTATCGATATCCATCAGAAATTGGCGTATCCGCAGCTTATTTTCGCTCAAAGCAAGTTCTGCTGCTGTTGAGGCATCCTTTCGGTAAGCTGCAAATAGCGGGTGAAGCTGCCCTCCAATTTCGGGCACTGCCGTCTGATGCTGATCCAGCTGATCTAGAAGAATCCTGGCAAGTTCCCCGGATATAAAAGGCATATCGCAAGCCACAATCAGATTGTTTTGTGTCCTGGATTCAGACAGGCCGGCTTGAATGCCCGCCAAAGGCCCCTTCTCTTTCCAGCGGTCACTCACAAGGGGAAGGCCGAGAAACTGATAATCTTCCTGTTTATTGGCTACGATGATGACATTGGGCAATAGAGAAGACAGCTGATCAGCGATGCGTTCAATGACCGTTTTGCCGCCTATTTTCAGCAGGGCTTTATTCTCCCCCATCCGGCTTGAATGCCCTCCCGCTAAAATGATGCCTGTTGCACTCATAATTCTCACCTAACTTTTGCTCTTAAAGGTTCTTTTCAGCCATTCTATCCTTAACTATTATTTTATCATCTATTCCATATGGTTCCGTTTATAAATCACCACTGTTTCAAGGAGTATGGCAAAATTGTGTCGCTGCAAATAATTCTGCCGGCTATGACCAGATTATTAACCAAATCTTAATAATTCACTCCTATACTAAAAGTATATCAGAAATGCAAAAAAAATTTTTTGCAGAAGGGAGACAGCAAAGTGAAAAATAAAGTTTTCAACTATTCGGTTTTAGCCATTGTTTCTTCCCTATTACTTGGAATCGGATTCACTTATCTTGTCATTTCTGAAAAGACAAGCAATGAAAACATTGCAACATCCAGCGGGACGGAGGTCCCGGATGAAGCAAGTACACACCCTTACGCGCCGCCAAGCATGGATGAGGTTCCAGAAGGTGATGAAGGAGAACTAATTAAACTTGGCTATAAATATGCTACAGAAACTGCTACTGCCCTTGATGGATACTCAGGGAATGCCCTTAGCTGTGCAAGCTGCCATGCTGGAGGAGGCTATGAAGCCCCTCTGGATCTTGTGGGGATATCAAAAACATATCCGCAATACAACCCAAGAGCAGGCAAAGAAGTTTCACTGGAGGAACGGATCAACGGCTGCTTTAAAAGAAGCATGAACGGCAAGCCTCTTCCGCCGGATTCCCAGGAAATGAAGGCAATGGTTGCTTTTTATGATTATATTTCACAAAATGTCCCGGATGGAACGACGGAAAGACCTTGGGCAGAACTTGAAAGATCCCAGGCGGATATTGAGAATGTGGACATTGAGGCAGGCAGAGAGCTTTACAATAAAGCCTGCATCAGCTGCCACGGTGAGAATGGAGATTCTGGCAGCTTGGCTCTTTGGGGAGATAACTCATACAATATAGGTGCCGGTATGGCAAGACTAAGAACCGCTGCAGGATTTATTCAGGCGTATATGCCTAAAATGGAATCTGGAGGATATTCCCAGGGCTCTCTGACAGATGAAGAGGCTATGAATCTTGCTGCCTATATCAATTCCCATGACCGCCCGGATTTCCCAGATAAAATCTATGATTGGCCTAAGGGGGATGCCCCTGACGATGCTGCATACGAGACACTCGCCGGCAAAAAGGACAAAGAATAACTGTAAAAAGCCCGTTTAAACCGGGCTTTTTTTCTTATATAATACACATAGCACTAAAAGCAGGGAAAAGGATGGAGATAGCATTGAGTAACCTTCCATTAAAAGGGAAAACAATCCTGGTTGTTGATGACGAAAAACAAATTAGAAGGCTGCTTAAGATGACATTAACACGGGAAGGATTTGAGGTCCTGGAAGCTTCGGACGGCAATGAAGCAAAAGAGCAATACATAAAACATGATCCCTGCTTTATTATTCTTGATGACATGCTGCCCGACATAAGCGGTAAAGAAATTTGCCATTGGCTCCGCAGCGAGCTGGATAGTAAAGTGCCCATCATCATGCTTACAGCCAACAAGTCTGAGCAGGATCGGATTATCGGGCTGAAGCTGGGTGCGGATGACTATATGGGCAAGCCCTTCAGCCTGGAGGAACTGACAGTAAGAATCGATGCCGTGTTAAGAAGAACAGCCAACAGATGCAGCAAAATCAGCTATAAAGGCCTTACATTAAAACCTATAAAGGGACTGGCAAAATACCATGATAGAGTTCTTGATTTAACTCTGTTTGAATATAACCTTCTTTATGTATTCATGACTCATCCAGATCAGGCTCTTTCAAGAGAACAAATCATTAATACCATCTATATAAAAGGTGAAAAGGCCATTAATGAAAGAACAGTGGACGTCCATATTAAACATCTCCGAGATAAGATCGCTGAGCATTCGGAATACCCCTTCATTCAAACAGTCAGAGGCATTGGGTATAAATTTGCCACCTCCTGAAAAGCTGTATAACTAACTGGCTATGTTATTTTAAGCCGGCCTTACTGTGTGCTGCAGCCGCATCAATATTTTTATTCTGCTCTTGAGAATGTCTGCGCAAACGCAGTCCTTTGTAGTTTTTACCCTTTTCAATTATTGTTATAATTAGAAAAAGATATCCAGCAGTACTTCAAGGAGGAATTATGCATATGACGATGAAAAAAGTAATGACCATTGCCGGTTCAGATACGAGCGGCGGCGCAGGCATCCAGGCAGACCTTAAAACATTCCAGGAGCTTGGCGTTTACGGCATGACTGCCCTGACTACAATCGTGACGATGGATCCTAAAAATAACTGGAGCCACAATGTGTTCCCGATTTCTACAGACATTCTGGAAACACAGATCGAAACGATTATTTCTACAGGAATCGACGCGATGAAAACAGGTATGCTAGGTTCTGAAGAAGTGATTAAAATTGCCGCAAAGACCATTAAAGAAAACAGCCTGGATCATGTTGTGATCGACCCGGTTATGGTCTGCAAAGGTGAAGATGAGCCGATCCATCCTGAATTGAACGAAGCATTAAGAGATTTGCTTGTACCGCTTGCCACAGTGGTAACACCTAACTTATTTGAGGCATGGCAGCTGGCTAAAACCGGTCCTATAAAAACAGTTGAAGACATGAAGGAAGCGGCTGTTAAAATTCATGAGCTTGGCGCGAAATACGTATTAATCAAGGGCGGCAGCAAGCTGCAGCATGAAAAAGCAGTCGACCTTCTGTATGATGGACAAGAGTTCACTCTTTATGAAAGCGAACGAGTTGAAACGACTTACACCCATGGCGCAGGATGCACTTATTCTTCTGCGATCACAGCGGAAATTGCAAAGGGCAAGCCTGTTAAAGAAGCAGTTCAGACAGCGAAGGACTTCATCACTGCAGCCATCAATCATGGCTTCAAGCTAAATGAATATGTTGGCCCTACAATGCCTGGTGCATACCGCAAAGGCCGTGTTGAATCAGAATAAGCATGAGGGAACAGAGTCCGGTTGGGGCTCTGTTTTTTTGCATGGGAGGGTTTCGCAGATAAAACGGGGATTTAGCGGATATATTGATTTTTTCGCGGATAAAATTAAATTTTCGCGGTTATATTTGCTTTTTCGCAGATAAATTAAAAATTTAGCGGTTATATCTTTTTTGAGGCCCGCAATGAGATTACTTTTTCGCTTTTCGTTCCTTTTTTTAGTAAGATAAACATATAAATGCCGTCTCAGACGAATATATGAAGAAAAACGGAAGGGGGACTATAGAGTGGAACCAGCAGTAATAGAACACGTGCAAAAAGAGATCGACCGCCTTGCCAATAAAGAGGTCTTTATTCATCTGGAAACAACAAATGGAGCCTATGCTTCCCACTTTGATGAAAGCTTCTTTTCCTCAGGCGCTTATATCCGCAACGCCAAACTGATGTATGAACATGGGAAAATCACAGGCAAAGGCCCTTACCGGGTTGGGTTAAAAATGAATTTTGGCTGGGTGTATGCTGAAGGAATTACCCACTTTGAAGTCGATGAAGAAGACAGGCTCCTTTTAGCCGGCCATGATTTCAGCGGCAAACTTGCAGTCGCCCTGCAAATTAGTGAAATACCTTTTGAATAAGAGCTCAGAAGACATCAAATGGAAAGGAGCACGATCATGGAAAAGGAAAGACATGTACTCGTCATCTTCCCTCATCCGGACGATGAAGCATTCGGCGTTTCAGGAACGATTTCCTTACATATCGATAACGGCACACCTGTCACCTACGCATGCCTGACGCTTGGAGAAATGGGGCGCAATATGGGAAATCCCCCTTTTGCCACCAGGGAAACTCTGCCGAAAATCCGCAAAGAAGAGCTGGAGGAAGCAGCCAGGGTTCTGGGCATCCAGGACTTAAGAATGCTGGGGTATCGGGATAAGACCGTTGAATTTGAAGATGAAGAAAAGCTCGCGAACAGACTCGGAGTCATCATCGGTGAGACAAACCCTTCCCTCATCATCACGTTCTATCCGGGATACGCTGTGCACCCGGACCATGACGCAACAGGCGCCGCTGTGATCCGTGCGGTAAAAGAGCTGCCTGCTGACAAGCGTCTGAAGGTTCACTGTGTCGCATTCTCCAATAACTGTGAGGAAGAAATCGGCCAGGCCGATGTTGTCAATGACGTCAGTGCGGTTGCAGACCGGAAAGTTGCAGCGATCAAGGCACATGCCTCACAGACACAGCTGATGGCAGCGAATATGGAAGAAAGCATCAAAAAGCAAGAGCCTGAAGTATTGGCCAGAATGTATAAAGAGCGTTTTTGGACCTATAAATTCTAAAGATAGAGCACGCCGCCTCTGATTTCAGAGCGGCTTTTTTATGTTGTTATTTTCTGAATATTACCTACTTTTCACCCATGAGCTTTCCCCCTCATGATGTTAGAATTTCCTTAAGGGTTGTTTGCGAGCGTTTCCATATACTCTTTTGTGCAATCGATTGCACTGCCCCATTGCACACTATATCGAAACCAATTTAGGGAGGGAACTTTATGGACAAAGTAAAAAAAGCCGGTATCTGGATAATGCTCCTAAGCTTGATTCTCAGTTTATTCACGGGAACTCACCCGCTCTTATCCTCTGCAAGCACAGTTGAAAGCCCTGTCGTGGACGGGAGTCAAGTTACTTTTTCCTATCAGGGGGAAGCTCAGCAGGTTCGCGTTGCCGGCAGTTTTACCGATTGGCAAGATAGAGCTTTAGCAATGACGAAAGGCGAAAACAATATTTGGTCAAAGACTATTCATTTATCACCTGGAGTCTATGAATATAAATATATACTGGATGACAGCAATTGGATTACCGATCCGGCAAACAGCAGGACTGCTAATGGAAACAGCTTACTGGCTATTAGCGGATTAACGACTGAAATGCCGGCTGAAGCTGTAAAAGACACCGTGATTTCTCTTTCTGCCAAACTAGTACATAGCAACGGCACCATTGAAGATGTGCAGCTATCCTGGAAATTAAAAACAGAGGCAGATGGCATTGAGCTGAAAAACAATCAGCTGGAAATCTCTGATTCTGCTGAAGCAGGAAGCGTTACCGTCATTGGCGAATACAATGGATATACTCTGGAGCATAGCTTCAGCATCATCGCGCAGATGAATAGCTATACAATAAACTACTGGCGCGGAGACGGAGAGCAATTTAATTGGGATCTATGGGCATGGGAGGAGGGAAAAAACGGCCATGCTTACCCATTTACAAACCGGACAGAAGAGTTTGCCCAAGCTAAGATTTCTGTTCCTTCAAGTAAAATCCATGTCATTCCCCGGCCTGGAAACTGGGATACTCAGGATGCTGCCAGAACCATTACCATGCCTGAAGGCCAACATGAGGCAGAAGTTTGGCTCGCTGAGGGCGATCAAACCGTTTATTACTCAAAAGAGGAATTTGACGATCGGAACGCAGAAGATAACCGTCGTTTTATCGAGTTTAGGTATGTAAGAGACAATCACGATTATGAAGGCTGGAACATTTGGACCTGGCAGACTGGCATAAAGGATGGGCAAGCAGATTTTTCCGAAGTCAATGACAAGGGGGCTGTTGCTTTGATTGAAATTGGCCAGCAAACTGAGCAAATGGGCTTTGTGCTTCGCAAAGGAACAGGATGGGATCATAAGGATCCATATGGTTCCGACCGCTATATTAAAACAGGGAATGACAAATACACCAAGGTTGTTGTCAAAAGCAGCCAGGGTGAATTCTATCAGGTCCCTTCCATTAAGGGACCTATCCTAAACAATGGCAGCCTTACTCTTTATTATAGAGATCCGGAGCTGTTCAAACAGGGAGAAATGGATTCGATTGAAAAGGTGCAGGCAAAATTGGATGGACGGATTTATGATATGCAGTACTCCCCTAGGGAAGAACGTTTCTTTTTGACGATTGATCAATTGGAAGAAGGCACATACGAGTACTCTTTCCTTGTTACTAGAGATGGAGAAACCTCTGAAATGACAGACCCTTTTAATGAGAAGTCATCCATCATCTACAAAAACCCGACTGCGGAAATCAGAACTGAGGTAAGTCCAAATAAAGTTTCCTACAATGAAAATGCTGTTTTATCCATTGAAACGATTCTTTCAGATCCTGAAGTAACTATTAAAGAGGCTTACGCTGACCTTTCTGCTATTGGCGGAAGCAGCAAAGTCAGCATTGACCCGGTTTTAAAGGCACACACCATTTCCATTGATCAATCTGTAACGGCGGGCATTAAGAAGCTGCCGATCACAGTGATTGATGAATATGGAAATACTCATGCCGGAGAAGCTTCTGTTGAAGTGAAAACCCGTACCTTCAGCGGCAAAAAAGATGATTTTGACTGGGATGAGGCACGCATTTACTTTATGCTGACAGACCGCTTTAACAATGGAGATTCTGCTAACGATGATCCAAACCATTCAAATTATGATACGTCCCATCTGGAAACCTATCATGGCGGGGATTTCCGGGGAGTGATTGAAAGACTAGATTATCTTGAGGACCTTGGCATTAACACGATCTGGATTACTCCAATCGTCGACAACATCAATTGGGACCTGCGCCATGATAAAGATGGAAACCAATATGGCTATCATGGCTACTGGGCAAAGGATTTTACAAAATTGGATGAGCATCTTGGGGACATCCAAACATTCCAGGAACTCTTGGAAAAAGCACATGACCGCGGCATAAAAGTGATGGTGGACGTGGTACTGAACCATACCGGATACGGATTGAAGGAAAACGATCCATCCATTGGGCTTGGAATTCCCAACTTCCCTGCTGATGCTGACCGCGATCGCTTTGCCGGCATGCTCCGCGATGGAGGAACCGATACTATCCGCGGCGAGCTGGCCGGATTGCCTGACTTTAAGACTGAGGAAGAAGAGGTCCGCAGACAAATCATTGAATGGCAGACAGACTGGCTTGAAAAAGCAAGGACAGACCGCGGAGATACGATTGACTACTTCAGGGTGGATACCGTTAAGCACGTTGAACACACAACATGGAAAGCCTTTAAAAATGCACTGACTGAAATCAAGCCTGACTTTAAAATGATCGGGGAATATTACGGCGGCCACGCAGAAGAGCATGGGGACTTCTTGAACAGCGGGGAAATGGATTCCATTCTCGATTTTGACTTTAAGCATACCGCTGCTGGTTTCATTAACGGCAGTATCGATGCAGCTGAAGCAAAATTACAGGAGCGAAATGAAAAGCTCACAAATACGGCAACTCTTGGGCAATTTTTAAGCAGCCATGATGAAGACGGCTTCCTGATCACAAGTGCGGGCAATGATTGGGGCAAAATGAAAATCGCCTCTGCCCTCCAAATAACGGCAAAGGGACAGTCAGTTATCTATTATGGGGAAGAAATCGGCCTTTCCGGCAAGCATGCAGGAGATATGGATAAAGGAGAATTTAACGAAAACCGCTATGACTTTGACTGGTCCCTAATCGGAAATGACATGCACAAGCACTACCGGAAACTGCTTAACATCCGGAAAGATTACTCAGAAGTATTTTCAAAAGGAACACGCGAAAAACTGGCAGGCAGTGACGCTGATGGTTATCTGTTCTTTAACCGCTCCTATAAGGGCACGAATGCGGTTGTCGGCATAAACACTATGACGGATAAAAAGAAAGTAACCGTAAAAGTCCCATTTGCAGCCGGCAGCAAGGTCATTGACCAATACACCGGAAAGAAATATTCAGTGGACAAAACTCAGCAGATTAAAGTCAAGCTGCCGGGCAGAAATGTCGGCGGTACGGTCATTCTGGTAATGGATGAAAAGAAAAATAAATAAAAACAGGGGGCCCGCTCACTTGAGAGGCTCCCCTGCTTTACTGTCTAACTATAGCTTTACAAGAAACGCTTCGACAGCTTAATCATCGCACAATAAAAAGCGTTAGCTTTTACGAAGATCGCCTCCCCCTCGAGGCCATAAGGCGCCCTGCGCTTTATTATTTCTCCATCATTTCCTTCAAGTACTGAAGCTGACTTCCGTCTTCCCGCTTCACAATATTCACGATGAAACGCTTCGTTAATTTGGCGACAAGGCCGATGGTTTTGACGTTTGCTTCCATCTCCACCTGCGTTCCTTCTTCTATTTCATGAAAATCATATTTATATTCTGTAATCAATCCATTGGCATTGCTGCGGGTGGTATAGGTTCTGTTTTGTTCAAAGTCAATGATCTCAATATCTGCGTTGATCTTTTTCCCTCTGACCATACGGGTTTCGATGAACTTTGTTCCTTTTCCGATTTCGCCCTCGGTCTGTTTTTCCACTTTCACTACAAACGGCATGAGTTCATGGACATTTTCCATCTTAATCATATAATCAAATACTTCATGTACAGGTTTATTGATAATCTCACTGGAACGAAAATCAGCCATGCTTTGCACCTCAGAGTCATAGAGTCTATGAATCTATTATATAACAAAAAAACAGGACTGACTAAGAAAAGCGTAAGCGCCTTGCCCACCCCCGACACCTCGAGGGGGTAGGCGCTCCTATAAGCTAACGCTTTAGTCCTGCGATGATTACGCTGTCGAAGCGTTCCTTGGTGGAGCTAGACAGTTCTCGAATAAAAACAACTTGCCTTACAGCCTCTGATGGTAAAGGGAGCAAAATTTACACCAGTCCACAATGACTATTTTTCTGCCTGTAATTTCGATGATTCCTTCTTTTTTCAGTCTGGAAAAAACCCGGCTGACACTTTCCCGGGATGTTCCGACAAGGGTGGAGAATTCCTGGACGGTTATGGGAAGTTCAAGATGCATCCGATTACAGTGGTTGGCGCCGAATTTCTCCGCGAGCCTTTCCAATGTCCGGACTGTTTTCGTGTAAACATCAAGCAGGGCGATGTCCCTCAGAATGGAGGTCATATCACGCAGCGATTCACTCATATAGCGGATAATCTGAACAGCCATTTCCGGTGAATACAAGAGCTCCTGTTCCAGATCATCCGTGTTCAGAAAGTAGATTTCACCATCCTGCACCATTGTACCCGTCGCAGGATAAGTTTGGCCCGTCTGGTTAAAAAGGTTGGCTTCTGCAAAAATCTCGCCTTTTTTCTTAATGCAGACAATCAGTTCGTTGCCATCTTCATCCTGTTTCGTCAGCTTCACAATGCCGGAATGAACAAAGTAAACTCCTTTGGCGACTTCATATTCAGACATAATTCTTTCGCCTTTTAAATATGCTTTCTTAATAATTCGTTTATCGATCAGCTGTATGGATTCACTGGGGAGTTCTTTAAAAATTTCAATCTTGCCTAAAAATTCATCGATTAACGGCCTATGATCCTGCTTTTCATATTCCATTCCCATCCCCCGCTTTTACAATTCTATTAGAAATATTTTAGCGAAGGCCGGCTAAGAAAGAAGTGACTTAACTCACAAAAAGCCTGCTCATGCTTAAAATTCATTTTATTAAATGCAAAAATGAGTGATTACTCACTTTACAAAGAGGTTGTATTTCATTTATGATACACGTGAGTGATTACTCACTTTTTAGATAAAAAGGAGTGAACCTATGAAAAATCCGATTGTTTCCATTCAAAATGTATCCAAGATTTATGGAAAGCACCAGGTTCTTAAAGATATTAGCCTTGAGATTTATGAAGGCGAGATTTTCGGCCTGCTCGGTCCATCTGGAGCCGGCAAGACGACGCTTGTTAAACAACTGGCAGGACTCGAGGTGCCAACACAGGGGAGCAACTTTATTTTCAGCGAAAAAATGCCCCATCTGGACTTAATCAAACGAATTGGCTATATGGCACAATCCGATGCTCTTTACACTGATTTAACAGCAAAAGAAAATCTGGATTTTTTTGCAGCGCTGTATGGGCTAAAAGGCAAAGAAAAAAAGCAGCGGATAAATGAGGTTATGGAAATTGTTTCGTTAACTGACCATCTCGGCAAGCTGGTTTCCGATTATTCTGGGGGTATGAAAAGAAGGCTTTCCCTTGCCATTTCCCTCCTGCATAATCCTGGTCTGCTCATTCTGGATGAACCTACTGTTGGGATTGATCCTGTCCTGAGAAAAAGCATCTGGGGATCTTTTAATAGCCTGAAAGAGAACGGTACTACTATCCTGGTGACAACTCATGTCATGGACGAAGCAGCAAAGTGTGACAGGCTGGGCATGATTAGAGACGGAGGGCTAATAGCAGCAGGGACACCGGAAGAATTAATGCAGCAAACCAGCGCTGCCAATATTGAAGACGCCTTTCTGGCATATGGGGGTGCTTAACATGAGGATTACCGCACTGGTTATTCGAATACTCCGCCAGATTATTAGAGATAAACGCACGATGGCCCTGTTAATCTTCGCCCCTATTCTGGTTCTGACGATGCTTCATCTTGTGTTTAATGGGGATGAATATAAGCCAAAGATCGGTCTCGTTGACATCCCTGAACAGATGGAGACCCAGCTTAACTTGAAAAATGCGGAACTCGAACACTATGAAAATGAGAAATTGGCAAAAAATGATTTATCAGACAAAAAGCTGGATGGGTATCTGGTGTTTGATACAATGCCGCCATCAGTGGTTCTTGAAGGAAGCGATCCGAGTGTAAACGGAGCTGTGGTGAAATGGATTCAGGATGCACTGAAGCCATTGCAGCAAAATGGCATGAATCAGGAAATAAAGATCGATTATTTATTCGGCTCGGACGACATGGGGCAGTTTGATTACTTTGGGCCGGTTCTTCTGGGGTTTTTTGTATTTTTCTTTGTATTCCTGATTGCCGGTGTTTCCTTTCTAAGAGAAAGGACAACTGGGACGCTCGAACGGCTTTTGACCAGTCCGCTTCGGAAGTGGGAAATCGTTACGGGGTATATCATGGGATTTGGGATTTTCACCATGATTCAGGCAACCATCATCGCTTGGTATGCGATCTATGTGCTTGGCATGCTGATGGAAGGATCTTTTGGCTTTGTTCTGCTCATCACACTGCTTCTTTCGCTGACAGCATTGACTCTGGGAATCCTGCTGTCTTCGTTTGCCAATAATGAACTGCAGATGATTCAATTTATTCCGCTTATTGTGGTTCCGCAGATCTTTTTCTCGGGGTTATTCAATCTGGAGACCATTTCAGAGTGGCTCAGCTGGATCGGGCCTTTTACACCTTTGTACTACGCAGCTGAAGCATTAAGGAATGTAATGGTGAGAGGCTTTGGATGGGAAATGATTTATAAAGATCTGCTTATTTTGCTCGCTTTCTCTCTGCTCTTTATGCTTCTGAACATCGCTGCTCTAAGGCGGTACCGGAAAATTTAAAATTTCTGTTTATAATTTTCATCATTTATAATAAAAATATCGATCAAGTGCGTATAAAGGAGTTTACCATGCCAGAGCAGGATTCCATTTTAGAAGAGTTGTTTCAGGAAGAAGAAGGACTGACGGAGAAGCAGAAGAAAATTATCATGGCTGCAATTGAATCGTTTTCCGAGAAAGGCTATGCAGCCACCTCGACAAGCGAAATTGCCAAGAAGGCAGGGGTAGCAGAAGGAACCATCTTCAGGCATTATAAAACAAAAAAGGATCTGCTGATGGGGATCGTTTCTCCAATGATGGCGAAGCTGATTGCACCATTCGTCATTAAAGACTTGTATAAAGTAATCAATCATAAATATGAACGCTTTGAAGATTTTTTAAGAGCCATGATGGAAAACCGGATAGCGTTTCTTAAAAACAATATGCCTCTTATTAAGATCCTGATACAGGAAATTCCGTTTCACCCCGAGCTCAAGGAACAGTTTAAAGAGCATATTGCGATTAAAGTATTCGAACGTTTTGCTAATTTGGCTGAATACTATCAGAAAAAAGGCCAGATTATTGATATCCCAGCCTATAGTGCAGTCAGAATGACATTTACATCGATATTCGGCTTTTTAATCGCGAGGTATTTAATTTTGCCTGAAGCCGATTGGGATGATGAAAAAGAAATCGAGCTGACCATTCAATTCATCTTGCATGGACTTTCAGCTAGAGACTAAAGCCTGGCACTGCTGCCAGGCTCTTTTTATAAGTAGAAAAGTATAACTTTAACTTTGATAACTGTCTAGCTCCAGCGCCTACCCCCTCGAGGTCACAAGCCAATCCTCCCAAAAAGGCAAAAAACGCCTTTCCGAGAGGCTCGTCTTGTGCTTGAGGCCCCCAGGATGGGGGTCATGCAGACGTTGCCACAGGACGTGGCGCTTTTAGTCTGCGTTCCTTCGTGGGCAAGGCGCTTCCGCTTTTCTATATATCCGAAAGCTGAATTTGATAGAGTTTGTCATCCTTCTCAAGCGGATTGCCGCGTCCGTCCGTATTGTTGCTGATAAAATAAAGCACATCCCCTTCAATAAAGACGTCCCTGATTCTTCCTAAGTTAGAAACAATTTTCCTGACATTCTTTGTTTCCAGATCAAACTCAAGAACGGCACTGCCTCTTAAGGCAGCGGTGTAAAGCTTGCCTTTATAATACGCCATTCCGGACGGAGCCCACGTTTCGTCATCACCGGAGGTAAAAAGCGGTGATTCCATGCCTTCTTTCTTTTCAGTCCCAATTATGACAGGCCACCCGTAATTTTTCCCGGGGAGAATCTGATTGATTTCGTCATTTGCCGAGGGACCGTGCTCACTTTCATATAATGTCCCATCCTCAGCCCAGACAAGCCCCTGCGGATTGCGGTGGCCGTAGCTATAGACATAGGAACCGCTGAAAGGATTATCCTCCGGTACGCTGCCATCCAGATTCATTCTTAATATTTTTCCTCCCAGGGAATTTACATCCTGAGCAATTTCCGGATCAGTGGCAGCATCGCCTGCAGTAGCATAAAGCTTCCCGTCAGGGCCAATTTCAAGACGGCCGCCGTGGTGGAATTGCCCGCTCGGGATTTTATCGAGCAAAAGCTTCTCCTCTTTCCACGTTCCGTCTTGAAGCCGGAGGACCACTATACGATTAAACTGGCCTGAGGTGTTTTCATAGGTGTAATAGGCATACGCTTCATTAGATTGTGAAAAATCGGGTGCCAGCACAAAGCCGAGCAAGCCGGCTTCAGATGCCGTAGAAAGCTTTTTCGCAAGCTCGGCCTTTTGGCGTTCTTTCTTGCCTTCCTCCACCTTCACAATGCTTCCCTGTCTTTCCGTCATGTAAAAGGTTTCACCAGTTTTGGCAATGGACCAGGGAATATCAAGCTCATCCGCCAGTATTTCCGGCTCTGCACCGGCAGGAAGGCTGGCCTCCTGATCCTCGACCTGTTTCCCCCTATTATCCTCGCCGGCACTTGAGCATCCGGCCAGCAGACCAAAAACCAGCAGACTCGCACCTAACACCTTTTTCATCCAGCTTTCATCTCCCTTGAAATTTTACTTCAGGACTTCCCAGATTGCCTTGGCTACACCGCTCTCTTCATTTGCGGATGTCACAGCATCACACTGTGCTTTAATGATGTCATCGGCATTGCCCATGGCAACGGACCTTCCTGCGCGTTTGAACATGGACAGATCATTATAGTTATCGCCAATGGCCATTGTTTCCAGAAGCGAGATTCCTTTTTCATTTACAAAAGCTTCAAGGGCAATTCCCTTTTGGGCATTGACGCTTGTCAGCTCCAGATTCTCATCCCCTGATGAACTTACTGCCATGCCCTCAAGCTTAAGCAAATCTTCTTTTGCGGAAACGAGAAAATCCGGTTCGAACGAGAAGGCCAGCAGCTTGTATATTTGGTGCTCGTCACTGTTGAAAAGCTCATCATAGCTGCTCACTTTTCGCACCAGCCCTTTTGTAAAGCGCTCTTCCGCCGCTTTTGTCACCTCATCAATATCTGCCTCCGGATTCCCGCTCAGAAAGATATCGACAATGATGGAGACGCCACGGTCTTCATCAATGGTATAGGTACCCTGGTTTGTGTATACCTCGAAATAAACATTGTTCTGTATAAGGATATAGGCGGCATTTTTAGCCAGGTCCTTGTCGAGCGGATTGGAGGATACAACTTTTCCATCTGCAGCTCTTACTTCTGCCCCGTTTGCACAAATAATCGGGCAGGAAATGCCGGCTTCATCGAGGACGAAGCTTGCTTCAAAGTAGGAGCGCCCGGTTGCGATGACGACTTCCACTCCTTTTTCCTGTGCTGTTTTAATGGCTTTAATATTTTCAGGCGTGATTTTCTGTGTGGCGGTTAAAAGCGTTCCGTCCATATCACTGGCAATACATTTGATCATTTGAATTTCACCTTCTGGCTGTAGTATTTTTCATGCCATTCTAACATGTTCTTTGGGTTATTTTAAATAAATGCTCTCCCTAATAAGAATCTAACCTAAATACTTACTCCCTTCCCTAATGCTCAATTTGGCAAGTGTATTGGATTCAATAAACTTTTTTACTGATTCAGGGTTCGTTTTGGAATATTCACGAAGAGCCCAGCCAATGGCTTTTTGGATGAAGAATTCTTTGCTGTCATTGTTTGAAAGGATATAGCGGTATAGTAAGTCTTCATCTGTTCGGGTTTTGTATTTTAGCTGAAAGAGGATAGCAGTCCGGCGGAGCCACATGTTTTTGCTGGTTGCCCATCCCTCTATTTTTTCGGGAATAACTTCCGGGTTTTTGGCAGCAATAGCGCCCACTGCATGGGTGGCAAGCATGTCGACGGTATCCCACCAGGATTTGGTTGTGATCAATTTTTCAACTAATGCGAGATGGCTTTTGTCCAGTTTCCTGGTGAATTTCCCGATGTAGTCGAGGGCGGCAGCCTGATATTCACGCTCTTCCATGTCCCATAAGGCTTCAACAAAAGCTGGATTAAACTCCAGCTTCAGAAGGCCTGTCTCATTGAAAAATTCTTTTAACAGGGCTCTTCTTTCAGGTGACTTAATTCCCAGGAAGGGGAAGTTGTTTTTCATATAGTTTTGCATGGGGATTGCTTTTTCTTCATCTTTGTTTTTCTCAAAGAGCTCTATTAATAAACGAATATCCATATGAGCACTCCTTTTTAAGTCAAAGTGTGTTTATGTCATCATTTTAAGGGTAAGGTAGTTTAGAGATATGCTTCTTTCTACGTTTTTGCACTGCATTTCCCCTTCTATTTAATTCCATTTTATAGAGTTGAGCCTGCATTTTACAAATCCCAAAGTTGATTGGACAGAAAAGAAGACCAAAATACAAATGTGATTGGCATATTCAGGGGGGATTTTATTGAATGATAAGTCCGGCAGGATAAATAGTGTATTTTGGGTTTCAGCCGTTGTTATAACGTTTTTAGTGTTACTGGGAGCCATAGGTCCTAATTTGTTTGCCAGTGCTGCAGCAAAAGCTTTCGATTTTACTACATACGCATTTGGCTGGTTTTACTTCATTTCGGTCTTGTTTTTGTCTTATTCTGTATCTTTCTGGCTATCAGTAAATCTGGCCGCATCAAGCTTGGGAATGATGAAGATAAAGCGGATTATCCATTTTTCACATGGATCGGGATGTTATTTAGCGCAGGTTTTGGAATTGGATTGGTTTTCTGGGGAATTGCCGAGCCAATGAGCCATTATTTTACTCCGCCAAGGGAAGGCATGGATCCTTTAACTATAGATGCTGCCCGCGAGGCGATGAGATACTCCTTTTTCCACTGGGGTGTAAACCAATGGTCTGTGTTCACGATAGTAGGGCTTGCAATGGGGTATTTCCAATTCAGGAGGAAAGAAAACGGTTTGGTCTCTACGATATTCGGACTGGTTCTTTCGAATTTCCTCTTCTTCTGTCCGAATGACCACCGTATTCGGACTGGTTCTTTCGAATTTCCTCTTCTCCTGTCCGAATGACCACCGTATTCGGACTGGTTCTCTTGAGTCTCCTCTTCTCCTGTCCGAATGAGCACCGTATTCAGACTGGTTCTCTTGAATCTCCTCTTCTCCTGTCCGAATGAGCACCTGATTCGGACTGGTTCTTTCGAATTTCCTCTTCTCCTGTCTGAATGACCGCCTGATTCGGACTGGTTCTTTCGAATTTCCCCTTCTCCTGTCCGAATGAGCACCGTATTCGGACTGGTTCTCTTGAATTTCCCCTTATCCTGTCCGAATGACCACCGGATTCGGACTGGTTCTTTCGAATTTCCTCTTCTTCTGTCCGAATGACCACCGGATTCGGACTGGTTCTCTTGAGTCTCCTCTTCTCCTGACCGAATGAGCACCGTATTCGGACTGGTTCTCTTGAATTTCCCCTTCCCCTGTCCGAATGAGCACCGTATTCGGACTGGTTCTCTTGAATTTCCTCTTCTTCTGTCCGAATGACCACCGTATTCGGACTGGTTCTCTTGAGTCTCCTCTTCTCCTGACCGAATGAGCACCGTATTCGGACTGGTTCTCTTGAATCTCCTCTTCTCCTGTCCGAATGACCACCTGATTCGGACTGGTTCTTTCGAATTTCCCCTTCTCCTGTCCGAATGAGCACCGGATTCGGACTGGTTCTCTTGAATTTGCCCTTCCCCTGTCCGAATGAGCACCGTATTCAGACTGGTTCTCTTGAATCTCCTCTTCTCCTGTCCGAATGACCACCTGATTCGGACTGGTTCTTTCGAATTTCCTCTTCTCCTGTCTGAATGAGCACCGGATTCGGACTGGTTCTCTTGAATTTCCCCTTCCCCTGTCCGAATGAGCACCGTATTCGGACTGGTTCTCTTGAATTTCCTCTTCTTCTGTCCGAATGACCACCGTATTCGGACTGGTTCTCTTGAGTCTCCTCTTCTCCTGACCGAATGACCACCGTATTCGGACTGGTTCTTTCGAATTTCCCCTGTCCGAATGACCACCGGATTCGGACTGGTTCTTTCGAATTTTCCCTTCTCCTGTCCGAATGAGCACCGGATTCGGACTGGTTCTCTTGAATTTCCCCTTCTCCTGTCCGAATGACCACCTGATTCGGACTGGTTCTCTTGAATCTCCTCTTCTCCTGTCCGAATGACCACCGGATTTGGACTGGTTCTCTTGAATTTCCCCTTCCCCTGTCCGAATGAGCACCGTATTCGGACTGGTTCTCTTGAATTTCCTCTTCTCCTGTCCGAATGACCACTGTATTCGGACTGGTTCTCTTGAGTCTCCTCTTCTCCTGTCCGAATGACCACCGGATTCGGACTGGTTCTCTTGAATCTCCTCTTCTCCTGTCCGAATGAGCACTGGACTCAAACTTTAATCTATCATTCCACTTTCATAAACTGCCCAACACACTCTTCCCCATCTTCCATTCTTGAAGTCTCTTGAACATCTAACTGATAATCGCGATATACCTTTTTCCAAAAGCGGACGGCAGGCTCATTTCGTTTTAATTGCTCGATATAGTAGGTGCCCTTATATTCTCTAAACAGCAGTTCGATAGCGGCTTGACCCACGTTTTTCCCTCTGAACGAGTTGTAAAGGAAAAAGTCATTGATACAGTAGTCTGCTTTTTTCAAAAAGGGTGCACGCAAAAGCAGCAGGAATCCTGCCAATTTCCCATCAGCCTTAATGAAAAAAGGTTCAATGCCTTCTTTGTCCCAGATTAATGAAAATGCATCAAATTCGAATGTGCCTTCTTCATTTACTTCGAGTGCTTCAGTATATTTTGTTAAATCGTGCAGATAGAAAGCATACATGTTTCTTACGATGTCCCGATCCCCAAGTGCCGCTTTTATTAATTTTACGTCCATGTCCCCAGTCTCCTTTTCGATGTTTACTTTCCTAATTTAAATCTCAAAAGCTTTTAAGACAATAATTATTTCAGAAAAGAAGGAATAGATCGAATTTTACAGAAAATATATATAATAGGTTGAAAAATAAAATTTGGAGGTTGCATCATGAAAGCACTGGTATCTTTCTTTAACCGCATTATGCAGCGGTATTTGCCTGATCCATTTTTATTTGTTATTATCCTAACTTTTGCGGTTTTCGGATTAGGCTTGATTTTTACAGATAATGGACCTTATCAGATGGTTCAGCATTGGGGCAATGGCTTTTGGGGCCTCTTGACTTTTTCTATGCAGATGGTGCTGGTTTTAGTTACTGGACATGTATTGGCCAGCAGCACCATATTTAAAAAAGGATTAGGTGCCCTGGCATCATTAGCAAAGTCACCAGGCCAGGCCATCATTATTGTGTCATTCGTATCGATGATTGCAAGCTTAATTAACTGGGGATTTGGCCTCGTTATTGGCGCCTTATTTGCAAAAGAGCTTGCCAAAAAAGTGAAAAATGTGGATTATCGCCTGTTGATTGCAAGCGCTTACTCCGGCTTCGTTGTCTGGCACGGGGGAATTTCCGGCTCAATTCCATTGACGATTGCTACTCCAGGCCACTTCTCCGAAGATATGATTGGCGTCATCTCTACTGACCAGACAATTTTTGCCGGCTACAATATTTTTATTGTTGTCGCACTATTATTGGTTTTGCCTTTTGTAAACCGCTTTATGATGCCGTCGAAAGAGGAGACCATTGTAGTCGATCCTGTCATTCTTCAAGATGACATCCAGGCTGCTGCACTTGAAAAAGAGGCGATGACACCAGCTGAACGTCTGGAAAACAGCCGCCTCATTTCCTTGCTTGCCGGGATTCTTGGGCTCGTGTTCTTATTTTATTATTTTGCTACAAAGGGCTTTAACCTGAATCTTGATATCGTAAATTTCCTATTCCTATTCCTGGGCATCCTTTTCCATGGAACGCCTAAACAGTTCCTCGAGGCCGTCCTCAATGCAGTAAAAGGAGCCAGCGGAATCATTATCCAGTTCCCTTTTTATGCCGGAATCATGGGCATGATGACCGCATCAGGGCTGGCGGCGGTTATGTCCGAAGCATTTGTCAGCATTTCGAATGATTACACATTCCATTTCTTTACGTTTTTAAGTGCGGGGCTTGTAAACTTTTTTGTTCCTTCAGGAGGAGGCCAGTGGGCTGTTCAGGCTCCGATTATGCTTGAAGCAGCTCAGTCGATGGGAGCTTCCATCCCTAAAACAGCCATGGCGGTCGCATGGGGTGATGCCTGGACCAATTTAATCCAGCCTTTCTGGGCCCTGCCGGCACTCGCTATTGCGGGCCTAAAAGCTAAAGACATCATGGGATTCTGCGTTCTGACTCTGCTCGTCAGCGGCGCGATTATTTCAATAGGGTTTTTATTTTTCTAAAGTCAAGGAGGATGGTACTTGTGACCATCCTCTTTTTGATTGTGCAAAAGAGCATGGCAGCTGCCATGCTCTTCAACATTATGATATATATATTCTGAAGTTAGACAACTGTTTAGCTACAGCACCTACCCCCTCGAGGTCACAAGCCAAGCCTCACAAAAAGGCAAAGAACGCCTTCCGCGAGGCTCGTCTTGTGCTTGAGGCCCCCAGAATGGGGGTCATGCAGACGTTGCCACAGGACGTGGCGCTTTTAGTCTGCGTTCCTTCGTGGGCAAGGCGATTCCGCTTTTCTTATGACATTCCATTATGATGATCATTTTTCATGTTATGCATATAGGACTCGATGTAGGCTCTCTCTGACTCAGATACATGCTTTTCATTTTCCTCAGGGTCAAAATCGTCAATTCCATGCTTTTTATGCCACCAGTCCACAAACATTCCTGTTCCCAGCAATACTGCACAAAAGCCCAGCAAATATAGAATCAATTTGATCACCTCTATATATTATATCAATTTTTCAGAAAATATTGACATATTGACCGAGCCTATTTTTTCCGGGCTTGTCTAGCTCCAGCGCCTACCCCCTCGAGGTCACAAGCCAAGCCTCCCAAAAAGGGAAAGAACGCCTTTCCGGGAGGACCGTCTTATGCTTGAGGCCCCCAGGATGGGGGTCATGCAGACGTTGACACAGGACGTGGCGCTTTTAGTCTGCGTTCCTTCGTGGATAAGGCACTTCCGCTTTTCTGCCGCTTACACTTTGACGATTTCAGGCAGGTCCTGATATCCCTCCTGGTAAATGCGGCTGATGATGGATTCGATTGCAGGCTCTTCCACTGTTAAATCTTTGATGTTATGTGTTTGGGTAATTTGGGCAATTAACTCTGAGGCTGACACTTCATCCCGGTTAAATCGGATCCAGAAGCGGCTTGCTTCCTCTTTAAAAGCTTCTCCGCCCTTAAGCTGGAGGTTATGTGGCGATTCCTCCAAGTCAACGATGAGTGTCCTCGTTTTTCCAAAACGTTCTTTAACCACTGCGATTTCACCATCGTAAACCTTCTGCCCGTGATCAATAAGAATCATCCGTTCACAGAGCTTTTCGATATCCTCCATATCATGTGTGGTGAGAATGACTGTGATTTTCCGCTCATTATTAATCTCTTTAATAAAGGTCCTCATCTTCTCTTTGGCGACGACATCCAGGCCAATCGTCGGCTCATCAAGAAATAGGATTTGCGGGTCATGCAAAAGGGATGCGGCAATATCAGCCCTCATCCTTTGCCCAAGCGACAGCTGCCTGACCGGTGTATTCAGGAATTCATCGAGGCCCAATATCTCGGTAAACGTGTCCATGTTTTCCTTAAACCGTTTATCCGAAACCTGATAGATTTCCTTCAGCAGCTCAAACGATTCGATCGTAGGCAGATCCCACCAAAGCTGTGTTCTCTGGCCGAAAACCACTCCGATATTCTTGGCATTTTCCTGCCTGTTTTCATAGGGAATTATGCCGTTCACCTTCACACTCCCTGAGCTTGGAACAAGGATGCCCGTCAGCATTTTGATGGTGGTGGACTTTCCGGCCCCATTCGGTCCGATATAGCCGACCATTTCCCCTTCTTTAATGGAAAAACTAATGTCCTTTACAGCTTCCTTCTTAATATGTTCTCTTTTCACAAGGCTCTTCACGGCGCCAAGGAAGCCTGTCTCCCTTTTGGCAATCATAAAGTCCTTCATTAGGTGTTCAACCTCTATAATCGGCAATTCCAGCCCTCCTAAACTATGTCATGAACCTGTACTCTTATATCTCTTCAAACCCAGCATCCAAATATAATAGGCAATGGCAAAAAAGACGATGCCTACAAGCGGCGAATAATAGCCTATGTTTTCAGGGAAAAATGGCGTTTCTTTTTCCAGGAGAACCGCAGCAGGGAAATAGTTCACAAAGCCGAATGGAATGACAAAGGCAGTAAACCATTGGACAGCCTTCGGATATATGACCAAAGGATAATTGGTCAGATTTCGGGCCGGAAACATGGCCACCCAGTAAAATTGCTCCGATTTCGTCGTCCAGAAAGCAAGGGCAGAAATTATCACAAGCAGACCGCCCTGGATGAGGATGCCTCCAACCACGGATAACAGCAGAAAAAAGCTTTTCCCGATTGTCCAATCCAGCTGCAGCTCAAAGCTGACCCAAATAAAAATGCCGATGCTGAAGATAAATTGTCCAAACGAGGCCACGTCAAACTTCATCGCCATGAAATGAAAGAAGGGATTAATCGGCCTGACAAGAAAGCGGTCAAACGTACCATTTAAAATATAGGTGTCCAAACCCCTGAAGTGAAAAAATAGAATAATGCAGAATCCCCAGGATAAAACAGCGACAGCAAATAAGAACAGCATCTCATAAAAGGTCCATGAACCCAGTTCCTGAAACTGATAAAGCATGATCCACATCGTTACAGCGGTGCCTGTATAGGATGTGATCAGCCCGACAATCCTCATGACAAAGGCAAACCGGTACTGCAGCTGGGCCCTCACACCTGCGGAGATGAGCTTGAAGTACAAATCGAAATATTTTAAAACACTCACACTCTATCCCCCCTGCACCACTATTTTTTGGGATGCGTGATTCCAGACAAACCTTAATAACAGATAACTGGCTGCCGCCCAAAATAATTGGACACCCAATGAAAGCAGGATCTCCGTACCAGAGATTTTGCCTATAAAAATTGCATTTGGTATGTAATAGATTCCCTGAAACGGCAAGTAAAGCGCCATTTTCTCAAGCCAGCCCGGAAAAAACCACAGCGGTATGACTGATCCGGAAAGAAGGGACATGGCGAAGTAAAAGACATCGACAATGCCGCCCGTTTCAACGAGAAAAAAGGAAAGCAGCCCGAAAGCCATTTCAATGCAATAGCGAATCAGGAATCCAATAAAAGCAGATACGATGAACAAAATCCAAGTCTCCCAGGCCGAAGGCAACGTCAAATCCATAAAGATGAACATGACAGTATATAAGGGGAGCAAAGCTGTCAGTATGTAAAAGGCCACACTGCCGAAATCAGCAAAAAGATAGCGAAGCGGCACATCAAACGGCCTCATTAATTCCAGGGAAATATCTCCCGTACGGACCTTCTCCTGAATCTCCCACAGCGGGGTGCCCGCCCCATTTACTCCAGATAAAAATTGGCTGACAACAATATACGTCAGCATCGACTCAAAGCTGACACCGCCAGCTTCTTCCCTCCCGGCATATAATGCGGTCCAGATCGAACCCCACATAAGCAGAAAAATGAGATTTGAGCCAAGCCGCGACCATACATCAAAACGATATACGGCTGAGCGAAGAAAGGCCTTCTTCGTGAAGGTCCAATATAAACGAAACCTGAACATCCGCACACCTGCTTTTTGATTTTTTTGATTATTCATATTTTAACATAATATGGGAGTTGAAAATATGTTTGTTAAATAAGTTTAAAAATAAGGGAAACAGTGGAATTTAAGAGAAAGGGTTGGCTTTTTCAGGGGATATGAATTAAAATAACATTTGGTTTATAAATATAAGAAAAAGGTGAATGATATTGATTGATACATCCAGAAAGAAGCATTCTTCTTCAGATCTAATAAAATTTCTCATACCGTCTTTAATTGGAGTCAGCTTGTTTATGGTTCCGATCAAATACCAGGGGGATATTACGATTCCCATAGCCATTTTTTCAGGCTGGATTCAAAACCTGCTTACAGGCTATCTTCCTGAAATTATGACCTTTATTATTGTCATTACACTTTTGGGTACATTAATAGCAAAGTTCGCTAAACCTGCTTTTATCGAGAAAAGCCCATTTTTCAAGAATTTATTTGACGTTCCCTATATCTGGGCTGCAGCGAGATTTATAGGCGCTGTCTTTGCCGTTATTACCCTTTTTCAAATCGGCCCTGAACAGATCTGGTCTGAAAACACAGGGGGATTGCTCTTAAATGACCTTCTGCCGATCCTGTTTTCCGTCTTCTTATTTGCCGGGCTGTTCCTGCCTTTGCTATTGAACTTCGGTTTGCTTGAATTCTTTGGCGCCCTTTTAACGAAAATCATGCGTCCGGTATTTAAGCTTCCTGGAAGGTCATCAATTGACTGTGTAGCTTCATGGCTGGGTGATGGGACCATTGGTGTTCTTCTGACCAGCAAACAGTATGAAGAGGGCTATTATACGAAAAGGGAAGCGGCCATTATCGGCACAACGTTTTCCGTCGTTTCCATTACATTCAGTCTTGTCGTTATTTCACAGGTGAATCTTGGCCATATGTTTGTGCCTTTTTATCTGACCATCACAGCGGCTGGGTTCATTTGCGCTATCATCAGCCCTAGAATCTGGCCCCTGTCCAGAAAGCCTGACACGTATTATAACGGCCAGGAAGCGGAACTGGATGAGAGCATTCCTGAAGGGCACACTCCTTTCAGCTGGGGACTTAAACAGGCTCTGGAAAAAGCACGTACCAACCAAAGCCTCAAAGCCTTCTTCCAGGATGGCGCCAAAAACATACTTGATATGTGGATGGGTGTAGCCCCTATTGTCATGGCATTGGGAACATTGGCTCTGATTATTGCCGAGTATACTCCCGTTTTCACTTATTTAGGAATGCCGTTCATTCCTTTGCTTGAATTGATGCAGGTGCCGGAAGCAAAAGCGGCTTCAGAAACACTTGTCGTCGGGTTCGCCGATATGTTCCTGCCTTCTGTTATCGGAGCAAGCATCGAAAGCGAGATGACACGATTTATCGTGGCTTCTGTATCGGTTACCCAGCTGATCTATATGTCAGAGGTAGGCGGGCTTCTGCTTGGCTCTAAAATCCCTGTAACCTTATGGGATCTGATCATCATCTTTTTACAAAGAACACTGATTACCCTGCCGGTGATTGTGCTGGCTGCGCATATTCTTTTCTAATCAAAAAGACGGCCTTGCTGGCCGTCTTTTCGTTTATTAAAAACATTGGAAGGAACGAATTCTCCTCAAGTCTGTTCCGTAATAAGTCCATCGCCAGTTTCTCCAGCGCCAGCCGGCTACAGACGTCCTGCCGACAAAGGTCGGGTAGAACCAGAAGCTCCTTCCGTTTTGCAGCCATACATACGTATAGCGAAATAAGCAGCCTCTTATGGCGCCGGGGTCAACAGCAAACGTGGTCGCCTGCTGCATCTGTGGTGTAAAGCTCGGAGGAGGCCCTGGTGGCGGTTCGTCCTGTCTTCCTCCACCGCCCGGCGGTCCTGGAGGGGGTCCAGGAGGCCCGAATCCTCCTCCTGGCGGAAATCCTGGAATTCCGAATCCCCCTCCTGATCCACCTCCCGGAAAAATGCGTCCATGTTCATTTTGGTCAACCATATATGGATAAAACGGATAATTTGTAAAATCCATTTTTGAATCTCCTTTCATTTTCAGATTTATACTTTCTCTGAAATCAGCAGCAGCTCAGAGCGGACCTTCTCTTTGATCCGGTCAACCACTGAAAAATCCATGGCGTTTACATAGATTTTCTCCAGAGTGTCCCGCTGGGTTTTCGCCCGTGCCAAATAGGATATAGCTTCGGTCATTTTATTTTTATAACGGGTGCTGATATCCTTCAGCTGTTCAGCGTAAATTTCATCTGTGCCCGAGCTGATCGTGATTTCATACATGTCTACAATTTCATCCCCATCACGATCCGGAAAATATTCATGCGGGGCCGTGCTGTCAAAAATTGCGAGGCCCAGCTCGCGTACGATGATCATATCAAGGCTGTGCGGATCAAACCCGCAATGATAGATTTCAATATCAAATCCGCGGTTTTCAGCTTCTGATGCCAGCTTCTTAAGCATGGTTGACTTGCCTGAACCCGGACGCCCTTTAATGAAGTACCTTTTTTGAATATTTTCTGTAAGATTCGGCACAAAATCCACCGCTCCGATCGGAGTGGCTGCCCCTAAATAACGATGTTTCACAGATGGTGTTTTATTTAATTTCATATTTCCATAGAAGGTGGAAATCAGCTTCTTCGTTAATTCATCCGCCTTCTGGAAATTCATATTGTCTATATAGATTTTTTCCCATTCATCATGAATTCTCAGTGCCTCCGCAAACGTTTCATAAGCATTTGCATAGGAACTGTTAATCTGGTTTGTCAATGAATTGATTACTTCTTTTTTCGCTGCCAGCACCCCTGAGTCCCAGGCTTCTCCGAGGTTGATATATTCTTCAATTGCGCCAGGTGCCTTCGGTTCAATTACATGCGGAGCTGTTCCATCAACAATGCCTGCTTTTAAAGAAGGAATAATAACGCCATCGAGCGATTGACTGTCAGAGGAGCAATAAATGTATTCGAGGTCATAGCCTTTTTCGGACAGTTCCGCTCCGATTGCTTTCATCAGGGATGATTTGCCTGTTCCAGGGCCGCCTTTTAAAATAAATAAACGATCCAGCCCCTGGAGGTTTGATTCGAATAAATTGTGGAACCCCCGGGCTGTATTCCCTCCGGCGAAGTATTTTAATATTTTCCCAGCCACTCTTACACTTCCTTTCGAAATGCATTTTCACCTTACAGTATGCAAAGGGGGCTGGATGGGTGAAAGCCTATGAAAAAAAGAGTGCCGAATCATGATGATTCAGCACTCTTTACTTCGAACAGTTTATTTAATTACATCCGCCAGATCAGCTCGAATCGCCTTCTCCAAATCTTCCACTTTAAGCTCTATCTGCATACCGATTTTGCCGCCGCTGACAATAATCTGATCAAGCTCAGCTGCCTTTGCATCGATGAAAGAAGGATACTGCCTTTTCATTCCGACCGGGGAACAGCCGCCGCGGATATACCCGGTCAGCTTCTGGATATCTTTGACCGGAATCATTTCCACTTTCTTTTCTCCGGCAGCTTTTGCGGCTTTTTTCAAATCAAGCTCTTCTGCCACTGGAATGATAAAAACGTAGATCTGCTTGCTTTGGCCCTGAACAACTAGTGTTTTATAGACAGCCTTAGGATCTTTGCCAATCTTAGCTGCAACCGATACCCCATCGATTTTCCCGTCCAGATTGTCATATGTAATCAGCTCATAATCCACTTTCTGAGCATCAAGCATACGCATCGCATTTGTTTTACCCTTTGCCATTGCCTGCGCCTCCATTGGTTATTTTCCTCATTTTAGCACTTTTTGTATGCTTTCAAAAAGGCGCAGATTTGATGGGTAGCTGTTATTAAAAAAGGATCCTCCAAAAGAGAATCCTGCTTTTTAATCAATATTTCAAACGATACACACGGGCTTCATAAGGCTTTAGCGTAAATGAATCCATGTCTTCATGCACTTCAACCGGGTAGTTATTCAATAACAGCTGATCATAATAAAGCTTGAATTCAGCTTCAAAAGCAGCTTCCTTAGCTGAAAGGTTCGTAATCACGACAACCACTTCATCATCTGATGTACGGGTATAAGCATAGATTTGCTTATCTTCTTCAAGAAGCAGACCATATTGGCCATAGGTGAAGACTTCGTTATCCTTTTTCAATCGAATCATTTTCTTGTAGAAAGAAAGGATGGAGTCCTGGTTCAGGGATTGGACCTCCATATTGATTTCTTTGTAATTCGGGTTTACTTTCATCCATGGCTGGCCTGTTGTAAAACCTGCGTTCTTATTCGCTGACCACTGCATAGGCGTACGGCTGTTGTCACGGGAAGATGCCCAAATGATGTCCATGATGTCCTGATGGGACATGCCTTCCTCTTTTTTAAGGCGGTACAGGTTTTTCACGGCTACATCATCATAATCGTCAATGGAAGGGAATTGGACATTGGTCATGCCGATTTCCTGTCCCTGATAAATGAATGGTGTTCCCTGCATCAGGAAGTACATGGCCCCCATGGATGTTGCACTCTGGTGCCAGTATTCATCATCATTTCCCCATGTTGAGACGACACGGGGCTTATCATGATTTTCAATAAATAATGCGTTCCAGCCATCAGCTTCCAAACCCTTCTGCCAGCGGGTAAGAACTTTTTTCAACTCGACAATGTCAACCTCGGGATTTGTTTCCGCATCCCATAGGCCAAGGTGTTCAAATTGAAAAATCATATCCATTTTACCTTGTTCTTCACCGACCCAAAGATCGGCCTCGTCCACGGTAACACCGTTCGCTTCTCCGACTGTCATTACATCATAGTTCGCATATGTGCGGTCTTTAAATTCCTTTAAGAAACCTTGAATGCCTTCCTGATTCATATGCATATCGAAGGAAGAAACATACTTTTGCTTCTTAGGATTTGGCATATCAGGCAGGCCGGCACGCTTTTTGATATGGCTGATGGCATCAATTCGGAAGCCGTCGATTCCCTTATCCAGCCACCAGTTCACGGTATCATATAACGCCTCACGGACATCTTTATTCTCCCAGTTCAAATCAGGCTGCTTTGTTGAAAAAACATGCAGGTAATACTGGTCCGTTTTCTGATCGAATTCCCATGCTGATCCGCCAAAAATACTTTCCCAGTTATTCGGCTCCTTGCCATTCTTTCCGTCTCTCCAAATATACCAGTCCCTCTTCGGATTCTCCTTTGACGAACGCGATTCGATAAACCAAGGATGTTCGTCACTTGTATGGTTCAATACAAGATCAAGAATCAGCTTCATATCGCGCTTATGGACTTCATCCATCAGCTGGTTGAAATCCTCCATCGAACCGAAGTCTTCCATGATATCCTGGTAATCTGAAATATCGTAGCCATTATCGTCATTAGGGGATTTGTACATTGGACAAATCCAGATGACATCTATCCCTAACCCTTTAATATAATCTAGCCGCTGAATGATTCCCTGAAGATCGCCAATTCCATCTCCATTCGAATCCTGGAAGCTGCGCGGATAAATTTGATATCCTACTGCTTCTTTCCACCAAACCTTCTTCATTTTAACACCCTCAATTTATATAAATTTCTTTTTCTGTCATCGCGGTGCGCAAACGTTTGCATTAAGCGGTATAAAAAAAGCTGCCTGCTTACAGCATTTGCATACTACTACAGTAAGTGTAACGCTTACAATTTGATTTTTCAATACCCTTTTTCGTGACAAACTCCCACCAATAAATTAAGAAGCCGCAGCATTCTGGGCTGCGGCCTTCTTCTATATTGTCAGGCTGGCTCCATTTGAAGCTGTTCCCGGTATGGTTTTAACGAATGATAGATAATTTTCTGCATGAAGACTTTATCCATATCTGGCAGCAGTTTTTCAGCAAATGCCCAGGCATTTTCCTCAATTTTCAATGCTGTAAGACAGCGTTCCTGCTCTGTTAAGCAGGTATCAAGATAATTGGCCAATTCCTCCAGTTCTTGATCCTCAGCATGACCAAGCTCATGAGCAAACACAACGGTAAAATAGTCCAAAAAACGTTCAGCAGAAGAAAACAGCTGAAGGCATTGGTTCTTAATCTCTTCCATATAAAGGGTTACGGTATGTGTTCCCATGCTGTATTTTCCGCCAGCTATACGATTTCCCGGAAAATGACTCTCTAATTTAATGTCCACCAGGCTCCCCGATCTCTCCAGCAACTCCCGAACGACTAGATCCAAGCTTTCTTTCTTCAATGCTTACACCTTTCTCTATTTAATAGCTTATAGGCTATTATATGAGAAAAGTGTACAGAAATAAACCAATAAATACCCTTTAATTTTTATCCTGCAAAAGCGATTTATGGATCCAAATGGCAGCCTGCGAGCCCTCCCCCATTGCAATGGTTACTTGTTCCGAATGGGCAGCCACATCGCCTGCTGCCCAAACATTTTTGGCACTTGTCATTTTTGAGCGGGGATCTGTTAAGATATGCTTATTTTCAAGGCGCTCTGCTCCGAGCTGCTTCGCCAGGTCGGATTTTACTTTGTTTCCACCAAAGGCGATAAATCCTCTATCACCCGTGATCTCTTTGCCACTTTCAAGCTGTACACCGTTGAATTTTTCGTCTTCTGCGAGTACCATACCTATTGACTCTTCATGATATTCAATATTTTTTTCTTTCATTTTCTTCAGTAATTCCTGATCCGCCGGCTTTTTTTCATGGTTTATAAAAACCAGATCATTCGTCCAATATGATAAGGTTAAAGCCATATTGGCGCCGGCATTGCCAGAGCCAAGCACAATGGTGCGTTTATCCTTTACCTCATATCCGTCACAGTCAGGGCAGACATAGACAGATATGCCAAGACATGGCATTAATTCGGGGAAGGGCGGCATCCGGTCCATAATTCCGGTTGCAAGCAATATCCGCTTACCAGAGTATTTATTGCCCTTTAGGGATAAAACCTCAAAACCTCCATTTGCCTTTTCTGCCTGCTCCACTTTTTCATTCACGAACTCCACTCCGAGGCTTTCTGCATGCTTTTTCCCAATATCCCGGAGCTCAGGGCCGCTCACGCCATCAGGATAGCCTAAGATATTATGATAGCTTTTGCATATCGTGGAACGCCCATCATTGGAATCAAGCACCAGCACCTTATGTTTATATCTGCCCAGCTGAATGGCAGCCTGCAGTCCCGCAATCCCTCCTCCAATAATTAGGCAATCATAACTCAATTGAACTTCCTCCTTTTCGTGCCAAGTTAGGCTATAGTTGTAAGGTACCCTGAAAATTGCCTTCTAAATACAAAAAAGGAGAGTCTCATCACTGAAACTCTCCTCAAACTCATTTATTCATATGTGCAAGAAAGCCGCCAAGAAGAGTATCAAGATCCTCTTCGCTTTCCTCTTCAGTATTGTCCTCTGCGTTCTCTTGCTGCTCCTGTTTGGCTTTTTCCCAATCAAAGTCAAGCAAATCATCTTCAATATCCAAATCAGCCTCAGCTAGACCGTCTTCTTCTAAAGCTGCCGCTGCCGAATCATACTGATTCACTACACGTCTTGGTTCCTCCTGCAAATACAGAGCTTCATCAATATCAGAAGATCTGCTGTTTAAAGAAGCCAGGAGAGAGGTTGCCCGGACGGGATCCGTAATCAGCTGATACAGGATGCTCCCGAGCAATGCTTCTGAATGCTCATGCTTTAGCCAGTCCCGCTGAATTTTGCTTAACCCCTTAGGGAGGGGGATGGTGATGGTTTCCCGGTCTTTTGATTGAGAACTGCTAACTCCCTGCATCACAAACTCGGCAATCTTGCTCGAAAAATTCCTTTTTTCGGTTTCTTTGAGCTTTTGCAGGTGCTTCAGGATATGGTCAGGTGTGTCAGATGGTACACGAAAGGATATGGATTGCCCTCTCTTAATTTCAGAAGAGGAAGCTTTACTCATGAAAAATCACCCTAGTTGGCTTTTACAGGTTTCTTATCCTGGTCTGCCTTATCTTTATTCGTTCTTCTTGCGAAATCGGAAATCAGCTTATAATACGCATTTGCCATCATCCAGATGCTTTCCTTTTCATCCTCGAAGAAGTCAATGTTATAGCCATCAAGATTGTTATTTAATGTTTTCAGATAATCTTTTAATACAATGGAGCCGCCGCCAACGAAATAGCAGATTTCCGTCTGGGAGTTTTTCTGCCACACATTGCGGAGAAGTCGATACTGCTTCTTAGCCAGGTCAAGCAGAATGCGGTCTGTAATATCATGAACGCTTGTCCGGCTTCCTTTAACCATAATATGGTTGCGGTCATTCTTTTTCGTGATGATTTCCACAACATCCCTGCGGCTGTCAAGCTCAACGCCATGCTTCGAACGAATCTCCTCACGGATGGATTCAAGAGCTTCTGATACCCCGAGATTGAAGCCTTGCGCTTTATCATCATCTACATTGCGGTTTTTAATGACAGCAATATCCGTTGATAATCCGCCGATATCCTGGATTAAAATACGCTTGTCAATTAAATCCTTATTAATGATGTTCAGGTTGTTATCCATCACAAGGTTGATATATGCAGCAAATCCTTCAGGATAAACCTTAATTTCATCAAACTTGATATTTACTTTTTGCCCCTGATACTTCGGAGTCACAAGGAACTCTACCTGATGGACAGAACCCAGCAATTTGGAACGGTAACCCGCATCCTTGCCTTCCTTTACTTCACGAAGTGGAAGCCCTGTTCCCAGTGTGTAGTTGGCATCAATGACATTCCCGGACTTTTTGAAGCCTGTGGAACCGTCCTTTTGAACAGCATCCAATGCCAGAGCAGAGAATAGCATGACCAACGTCTGATCTTCTTCAGACTTGCTGCTGCCAGGATCCAGCTCAGTAGCGTTGTCGCTTTTTGTTGCAAGATTGCCCACACGATAAATTGCATTGTTTTCTTTCAGGGCAGGGGAGTGAACTCTAATATGTATGCCTTCAAGCGGATTTTTGCTGTCAAGGTCTTCAATCCCGATAACCGGGCGGTCTTCAACATCTCTCGCAATAACATTCGGTATGTTTAATTCTGAATCCAGTTTTCCAAAGATTGCTTTAATAGAATCGTTTCCTACGTCAACTGCTGCAATTCTTGAATTCGTCAAATCATTCAATCCTTTCATTATTAAAATATAGCTGTTGGATTAAGAGTAATTCAGATTGAGAGATTAATCAATGAGAGGAAACAAAAAGTAATCAAAGCGTAATGACGTAAACAAAATGTAAACTTATACCTACATTGTATACACTTTCCGTATACATGTAAACAAAGTCGCACACATCCTTGTATATCAACAAGTATACTAATTTGTATACTTGTTTACATTATTGAACACAAAAGTAAACAAATTTGTTTACAAGTATTCAAACTTGTTTACAGGTGCGTTGTTTGGTATTTCCATTTAATTTTGCTAGTTTAAGATATAAAATATTATCAAGTTTATTTCCAAGAGAAATTTACAAAAAGAGATTAAATATTAAAAATTTAGAAAATAAGTTAAATTTATCTATTTTCTAGAAAATAATTCCTTTAAAATAGAGATATAACAACAGGCAAAGGAGTACAGAAAGATGCAAGGCTCCAGAATATTTATGATTTCGCTTTTTATCGTTTCACTTTGCGCTGCTTTTTTCTCAGAGGGGATCATTGTCGAGAGTTCTGCATATATAAATGCACTGTTTATATACTTGCTCTTTTCATGCTTGTATCACCATTTGCGGATTATCAGCAGAAACGGGAATACATCGATCGATTATGGGATAAATTACAGCCTCTCCATCGGGCTGTTTACAGGGCCGTTAGGTCTATTTATTTTTGAGGCCATCTTCCGCTTTTGCGTTTATTTCTATAAAAAGCATACGAAAACAGACGATCCGGATGAATTTTTCCATACATTTTATAACATCGGTTCCTTTGTGGTGAGCAACTCCATCGCATTCTATTTATTCCATCTGCTATATCCCCTCTTTCAGGATATACCTTTCGGTTTTTGGATTGTCATGCTGATGCTGATTACCGTTACATCCATGCTTTCGGACACTTTCCTGATTATCGTGTTTAAATTGACAGGAGATATTAAAACGAAGCAGGAAGCGATTGATTTTATCAAAACAAGAAGTGCCCTCGATATGGGGAAGATTGCCTTTACAAATGGGCTTCTGCTGCTGTTCCTGAATGATGCTGAATGGGAAATGCTCATCAGTCTATTTATTCTTAATTACCTTGTCAGCCGCTCATTCCTGTCAAAATCGCATATGCTTCAGAATAAAATCGAACGGGATAAATTTGAACAAATGGCCTATACCGACTTTCTTACTGGTGTATCTAATCGTGCTTATATGGATAAAAAAATGACGGAACTCAATAAATCGGGGGAATGCATCGGGATTGTGGTGGCGGATATCGATAAATTCAAGAGGATTAATGACAGCTATAACCACGCCGTGGGGGACCAGGCAATCAGGCACTTTGCCGATTCATTGAAAAGCTGCCTCTCCAAAGATGATTACTTATTTCGAAGCGGAGGAGAGGAATTTACGATATTTTTGAGGCTGCGTTCATATGATGAATGTCTGAACTTAGCAGAAAAAATCCGCAAAGGCATTGAAAACAACAGTTTCCAGGCAGATTTTAAAGATAATTCCATATCCATTTCCTACACTGCGTCCTTTGGACTTTTTTACTATAAAGTGAACGAGCTTCTTTCTATTGAAAAAGCTTATGTTTACGCAGACCAGCTCCTCCTGCAGTCAAAGGAGCTAGGGAAAAACAGGCTATCCTGCAGGGAAAAAACAATCCATCAGCATAGCCCTAAAGAATCAGTGCTTACAAATGCATAGAAATATTTTCAGCAGCCGCCGGTTTGAGCGGCTTTTTTTTATGGGTATAATAACCCTATTTTTTAGAATAGTTTAAAAACTGTTATTATTCCGAAAAAATATTCTTTTTGTCATTTTAGAGGAAATACATATTTATTCATCCTATAAAGTCAATAATAACCATCGTTACAAAAATTTTTTTTTGACAATTAGGAACTATGAAAGATATTATAGAATAGCTAAAAGGAGGATGAAACATGTCAGATTATAATAGACAGAAAATTGTTGAAAGTGTGCCTCAAAAAGGTTTCTTTGGACATCCTAAAGGCTTGTTCACACTTTTCTTCACTGAATTTTGGGAGCGCTTTTCTTATTATGGAATGAGAGCAATACTTGTATTCTATATGTATTATGAGGTTTCAAAAGGCGGTTTAGGCCTGGATGAGCCGACAGCTTTAGCAATCATGTCCATTTATGGATCTTTGGTGTATATGTCAGGAATCATCGGCGGATGGATGGCAGACAGATTGTTCGGAACCTCCAGAGCTGTATTCTATGGCGGAATTTTAATCATGCTCGGCCATATTGCCCTTTCCATTCCTGGCAGCATGGCTATGTTCTTTGTTTCCATGGTGCTTATTGTACTAGGTACTGGATTATTGAAGCCGAATGTATCAAGCGTGGTTGGGGACATTTACAGTCTGGAAGATAATCGCCGCGATGCCGGTTTCAGCATTTTCTATATGGGTATCAACCTCGGCGGATTCCTTGCTCCTTTAATTGTCGGAACAGTTGGAATGAATTATAATTTCCACCTAGGTTTCGCACTCGCAGCAGTTGGTATGTTCTTAGGATTATTAGTGTTTGTTTTTACGAAAAAGAAAAATCTTGGATTAGCAGGAACTTATGTATCTAATCCATTATCAGCAGATGAAAAGAAAAAGGTTTATCCAAGAATTGGCCTTGGTGCTGTTGTTATTGCCATTTTAGTGGCAGTCGGCATCCCGACTGGTCTTTTAACATTTGATTCGTTTATTGCCCTTGTTGGTATACTTGGTATTGGTCTTCCAATCATTTACTTTACTGTGATGTACCGCAGCCCGAAAACAACAGAAGTGGAACGTTCACGCATCATTGCCTACATTCCATTATTCATTGCATCTGTTATGTTTTGGGCCATCCAGGAGCAGGGTTCAACGATTCTTGCGAATTATGCAGACAAGCGTACACAGCTTGACTTTATGGGTCTTGATATTTCACCAGCATGGTTCCAGTCTCTTAACCCATTGTTCATTATTTTCTTTGCGCCAGTGTTTGCCTGGCTGTGGGTGAAGCTTGGCGATCGCCAGCCTTCAGTGCCGCAGAAGTTCTCACTGGGTCTATTATTTGCCGGTTTATCTTTCCTTGTGATTCTGCTTCCAGCTTATCTTGGAGGAACAGATTCTCTAGTAAATCCTTTATGGCTGGTTCTTAGCTATTTCATTGTTGTTCTTGGGGAGCTTTGCTTATCGCCAGTCGGCCTTTCAGCCACAACAAAATTAGCGCCTGCTGCTTTCTCCGCACAAACAATGAGCCTATGGTTCCTAGCTAATGCGGCAGCACAGGCGATCAATGCGCAAATTGTTAAGTTCTATACACCTGAAACTGAAATGATGTATTTCGGTGTAATTGGTGCAGCCGCAATCGTACTTTCCATCATCCTGTTCATATTGAGTCCTAAGATTCAAAAGTTTATGAAGGGTGTACGTTAATTAAAAAAAGTAGCCAGAAGAGTTATGCTCTTCTGGCTTTTTTTGTGCAGCCGGTTTTTTTCGGGTTAAAACCTGTTTGGCCTGTAAATTCGTCAATTTGGCCGGTATTTTCTTGAAATCGGCCGGTAAAACACTGCCTTCATTTTCCCCGTCCGCCCATGCCTCTCCGGTCTTCTACATTAGAACTCGCTCTTCTGCCTTTCCACTTCATGACTCCGCCCCCTAATGAAACACCTTATATCATTCATTTGATTAGTGTATACCCGAAATGAAGGGATTTATTTAATTAGCACATAAAAAAGGTGCCTGCTTCGGAACAGGCACGCCTTGTATCTGTTATCATTTTTCAATAGCACCAGCCGGGTCATAGAGGCTCAGGTCAATATCCACCTCTTGCCCGAGAGCAAGCTTGGCCAGCTGGGCTCCCAGAAACGGCCCTGCGGTCAGCCCTGAGGCTCCAAGCCCATTGGAGATATAAAGACCCTTCAATCCCGGAACTTGGCCTATAACAGGCAGGAAACCGGGCGTATAAGGGCGGAATCCCACCCGTGCTTCAGCAAACGTTCCATCGGCCAATCCTGGAGCTATAGCCAATGCTTTTTCGAAAATTTCATTCAAGCCGCCCGCTGTTACTCTTAAATCGTAGCCCATATCATCTTCATGGGTAGCACCAACGACGATACGGCCGCCTTCGAAGGCTAGAATATATTGATTATTGGGAGGCATTACAACCGGCCAATTCCCCGTATCCCCCCCATCAAGCTGGAGATGGATGATTTGAGCTTTTTGCGGCTTCACATCCAAATGGATTCCAAGCGGTTTAAAAAGCTCACCAGCCCATGCTCCTGCTGCTGCAATCACACTTTCTGCATCATATTGCTTTCCGCAGGCTTTAACAGCCGTGACCTCATCTCCCTGACACACAAGTTCAGCAGAGCCATGCACCAATTCAGCCCCATGCTTTTGAGCTGCCTGCAGCAATGCATCCCTTAGCTCCCGGCCGTTGACGCGCGCCGCACCGCTAACATGTACAGAAGCATACTCCTTTGCTAAAGGCGGGAACAGCTCATATGTCTGTTCCGGAGACAATGCCGTAATCTCTCCCATCTCAGGGGCATCGTCATGCCTTTTCACCGCACGTTCTTCCATTTTTTCGAGCTTAATAGGGTCGGTATGGAGGCTGATGGCTCCTACTTTCTGAAAGCCCGTCTCTGTCTCGCCGTCTTTTTCAAGCTCCCTGATGAGTGTTTGATAATAGGCCGCTCCCCCTTTGGCCAGCGCGTACCAAGCCTTATTCCTCCGCTGTGTCAGCCAGGGGCATATAATTCCGGCCGCAGCGTCGGTGGCCTGTCCTGGATCTTTGCGGTCGATAACAGTGACTTTAGCACCTGCCTTAGCCAAATGGTAGGCTGCAGACGCCCCCAGAATTCCTGCACCGATTACGATATTACTTTTCATAATGACTCCTTTTCGACCTTGTTTGCCACTTATTTTACAAGATTTTGAGGAAGCGTTCAAAAAAATCATGGCGGGGGCTTAGTCACATTTTCAAGGTGATGGTGACGGAAAGCTGATAGGACGCGAAGTGACCGATAACCTTGGCAAACTGACCGATAAAAGTAATTTTTGACCGATATGCTTAGCATAGTAACGGATATATTCAAATTCTGACTGATATCCTGCTCGCAGCGGCCAGATACAGCCTCTACCCTTTATCCAGCGACCAAATGAAGACTAAAAAACTGCATGACAGGCTCAAAACCCATCATGCAGTTTCATTAGAATGGCTTATTCGGCTCATAGGTCGGCTGCTGGCTTTGTGCCTGATACTGCTGACTTTTGGCTGCCGCATCCTGTACGTTTTCTTCGAGAGCAAATTCTGTGTCCATCGCTTTTTTGAATTGTTCCGCCTGGTTTTGGGCGGCGACGATCTGCTGTTCTTCTGTTACTTTATTCGGCTGCTTTGGCATCTGTAATCTCTCCTTTGTTTTAGAAGTATAGATATAGATTTTCCAAAGCTTCCGGCACTATTCACTTTTTTACAGATCTACCTTTGTTCCGATGTCTTCTAGGATTGCTTTTTCATAAACGGCCGCAGCCACTGCGAGGTCAAAGTAGGCAATGCCGACGGATTTGAAAAAGGTAATTTCTTCATCGTTTTCTCTGCCTGGAATCATTCCTGCGGATAACTGCCCGAGTTCGCCGTGAAGGTCGGAAAAGCTCCAAACACCTTCGCTGGCAGGAATGATGAAATCACCGGCTTCATCCTCGACACCTTCAATGGTATCTGCGACGATTTTAGAGCTTCGCAGCAGAGTTTCTGCGTCCACTTCCTGCATATGCGGAAGGTAGGAGCCTACCCCGTTAATATGCGTACCTGGCCGGAGAGCCTTGCCTGTAAATACCGGTTTGTCCGAGCGGGTGCTGCAGATGACAATATCTGCCCGGGAAACAGCATCATCTGCATTTTCCAAGGTGGTCACAGCACCCTTGAACTCATGAAATTTCCCAGCAAACTCATGTGCCTTTGAGGCAGTTCGATTGTAAAGGAAAATTTCCTCTATACTGCGGACCTCCAATACGGCTTGCAGCTGCTCTTCAGCCATCGCCCCGCACCCAATCACTGCTACAGTCCTTGCCGATTTTTTCGCCAGATGCTTAGTGGCAATGCCGCTTGCGGCACCTGTCCGGAGCCTTGTCAGGTACGAGGCGTTCATGCATGCCAGATGTTCTCCATTTTCCGTATCACTCAGCAAAATGACTCCTTGAGTGGTTTTTTTGCCGACCGCAGGGTTTTCCGGAAAAATGGTGACCACCTTCACAGCCGTTTTACCGATTGGCGGCATGGCACTCGGCATATAAAGGGCTGAGGCCTTTTTCTCCGGAAAGTCCAGCACGGTTCTGTGGGGATTTTGGATTTTTCCCTCCAGATTATGAACCAGGGCATTTTCCAGATCCTTAATGGCTGATTCCATCGTATATATGGATTTGATTTCTTTTTCAGATAATAAAAGCATACAATCTACCTTTCTTCGGTTTAAGCTTTTTGATCGGTTTGTCCGAAGCCTGTACGGATTGAATCCTCCCCTGGCAGATCAGAATCGAGGTCCTGATTGCTTCGGTCACGGACGGATGCAATCGCAATTAAAGAGATGGCGGCTGCAAGCATGATATAAAGCGCCACAGGAACATAGGAATTGTCATATGCATTCAGCAAAGCCGTTGCGACAAGAGGAGCGGTTCCTCCTGCCAATGCTGCTCCTATTTGATACCCAAGTGTGATGCCGGTATAGCGGACGTTCGACTTAAATATTTCAGAAAACATCGTTCCCAGAACAGCTGTGATCGGAGCCCAAATGATGCCAAGACCGAGTATGGTGGCCACAATCAGGAGAACAGGCGAACCCTGATGAAGAAGCCAGAAGTATGGAAAGGCATAAAGCATCATGAGGACTGTTCCGCCCACATAAAGCTTTTTCCGGCCAATTTTATCAGACAGTTTTCCCATGATCGGGATTAGAATAGTGGTAATAATCGTTGCAATCGTAACTGCATTCAGGGTAACGGTGCGCGAGAACCCAAGCTGTGTTGTCGCATAGGAAACAATAAAGGTTCCGAAGATATAGAATGGCGCTGTCTCCACCACTTTTGCGCCAACTGCAATCAATACTTCCTTCCAATGGCTGCGCATTGTTTCCACAAACGGTATCTTGGCGATTTCGCCCTTCTCCTTGGCCTTTTTAAAGGATGGTGTTTCATCAATGCCTTTGCGGATCCATAAACCAAAAAAGACCAGCAGGGCACTTAGAATGAACGGTACGCGCCATCCCCATGATAAAAAGGCTTCTTCAGGCAATAAAGTCATAATGGATAATGCGAGCGTTCCAAGGAGCATTCCGATGGTGACACCCATTTGCGGAATGCTTCCAAAAAAGCCGCGGCGATCTTTTGGGGCATACTCAACAGCAAGCAGGAGCGCGCCGCCCCATTCTCCGCCAAGGCCAATTCCTTGTATTAAGCGTAAAATGATCAGCAGGATCGGTGCCGCCACACCAATATTGTCATAGGTAGGCAAGAAGCCCATGAGGACTGTTGCACCGCCCATAAGGGATAGGGTGAGGACAAGGGTTTTTTTTCTGCCAATTTTATCCCCGATATGGCTGAAAATCACGCCTCCAAGCGGACGGATGAAAAAAGCAAGTGCGAAAGAGGCATACGCCAGCATCAAACCGACAGCCGGATCATCGTTATGAAAAAACATTTGATTAAATACAAGTGCAGCTACAGTCCCATACAAAAAATAATCAAACCATTCAATGGAACTTCCAATCAGGCTTGCGATCAGCACTTTCTTTTCTAATTTCTTTTCCACTAAAATTCCCCCTTCCATGACTATAAAATATGTACAAGTACATCATAATTTATATTATTTTGATATTTCAATATATTTTTAATAATGATTTTTAAATAGAACTTATTTACCTGCCCTTTCCATGAGATGAAAGTATGGGTATGTTTTTGTTATAATCATAATACTTAGATGGAATTTGACATTAACTGGAGTGAATACGTTGAATACAAAAAAAGCACTGCCTCTTTTATTCGCAGTTATGTTTCTTGTTATGGTGGGGTTTGGAATCATTATTCCTGTTATCCCCTTTTATGCGGAAGAGTTAGGGGCCTCCCCCACTGAACTGGGCCTCTTAATGGCCGTTTATTCTTTGATGCAGCTGCTGTTTGCACCTATGTGGGGGCGCGTTTCCGATAAAATCGGGCGCAAGCCGGTCATTATGATCGGTATTTTCGGCCTCGGTCTGTCTTTTTTCATGATGGCATTATCCACTGAGCTTTGGATGCTGTTTGCGGCCAGAATCATCGGCGGCTTCCTGTCATCTGCCAATATGCCGACTGTAATGGCCTATGTAGCGGATATTACATCTGAAGAAGACCGAGGAAAAGGAATGGGCATCATTGGTGCTGCTGTAGGCTTAGGGTTTATTTTCGGCCCGGCGATCGGCGGCATCTTTTCCCGGGAAAGTTTGAACATACCTTTCTACGCGGCAGGAACGTCTTCGTTTATCACCTTCTTTCTTGTGATGCTCGTGCTGAAAGAATCCCTTTCACCAGAGCAGCGCAGCCAGGGAACGTCTAAGCGTCCAGGACTTTTGACCGCTTTAAAGGGGCAAGCCGGCATTTTGTTTATTCTTCAGCTGTTTGTTTCGTTGTCATTGTCAGGACTGGAAGCAACTTTTGCGTATTTTGCGGCTGAAAAAGCTGGTCTTGGCACCGTGGAGCTTGGCTATATCTTTATGATAATGGGATTTGGAGGCGCCCTTGTGCAGGGCGGTTTGGTAGGAAGAATGACGAAAAAGTATGGAGAAGGAGCTGTGATTCAGCTGGGGATCATAATCTCTGCCATTGGCTTTGGACTTATTCTCCTGATTGACAGTTTTACTACCGCAGCGATTTTCTTAACGGTTTTCGGCATAGGAAACGGGTTTATCCGCCCAAGCGTATCCTCCCTGCTGACAAAGACTTCACAAACGGGGCACGGCAGCACGACCGGCCTGCTGTCATCATTTGACTCCCTGGGACGCATTATCGGACCGCCGCTCGGAGGATGGCTTTTTACCCTCAGCATCGGTGCTCCGTACATATCTGGGATCCTGCTTTCGGGATTAGCGTTTGTGTTGTATCGTGTATATTCTGCCAAGATAAGCAGTACCCGATCGATTACTTCTTAAAAATAGGAAAAGGAGGCCGCTTATGCCTCCTTTTTCTACTTTTGCAAGATGACCTGGATTACATGTCCCGTTCCTGTATGGCCTTTTCCTTCCACTCTCTCCTGTTCGCCATAAAAGAAATGAAGGACCTTATATCCCTGAATCCATTCGAGAAGATCTGCGGGATGATAGACCATGTCCAGACTTTTCGGCCCGCCTGTTCCATAGCGGAGCTGATCCTCTGAATAGACCTCAAGCATGACGATTCCATCCGGCTTGACAACTGAAACCAGCTTATCGAAAACCGTTTTTTGATCTTTTTTCAGAAAATGGCCGAAAACCATAATGGAAGCATCATACTCCTCGGTTGGCACAGAATCATGAATCAGATCTTTCTGCCCTGTTTCAACTCTTACATGGTGGCGTTCAGCCAGCTGCTGCGTTTTGATCAACCCGCTTTGCGTATAGTCCCATGCTGTTACATCATGCCCCTTTCTGGCAAGAAATACAGCATTTCGGCCCTCCCCCTCTGCAAAAGCAGCGACGCTCTTGCGTCCTTCAAGCCGCCACGCTTGCTCTCTAATAAATTCATTTGGCTCTTCGCCATATAAATATCCTTCTGCGGAGAACTTTTCTTCCCATAGATTTGCCAATATAACCACTCCCTCCTGATAAGGTATTCTAGAAGTGGTTATGGAAATCCTATTGTATAATGGAAAAAGTTCCAGCAAAAAGAGGAGGAAGACGATGAAAGAGATGACAACGATGGAAGAGGTGCATCAGTTTATTCATAGCGCCGAGCTGGGCCTCATTTATGTTTTAAACGACAGCTGAAGCGTCTGTCATGGCCTGCTTCCTCAGGTTGAGGAAGTTTTGAAAGATTATCCCCGTATAGAAACACGGCTTGTGAATGCAGGAAAGGTAACCGAAATAGCCGGGTTCCTGATGGCTTTCACAGTGCCTGTAATTGCACTATATCTGGATGGAAGAGAAGTTTTGAGGGAAGCGCGGTTCATACCGATGGGGAAGCTTCGTAATGATTTGAAAAGGATCTATGAAGGTGTTTTTGAAGCATAGAAGGAACCAGGCAGCTGCGGCCTGGTTCCTTTATTTTTCCATTAAGCCCTATAATGGCTTGTCATTTCAGACAATGATCTTGCCAGAGAGTTAAGTTTAATCCCAATTTCATCCGTTTTCTCCATTTGTCCTGTTTGAATGACGCTGGCTGCGAGCATCTCTTCTGCACTGGCCAATGTTTCCTGTGAAACAGATGAGAACTGTTCGGCTCCCTGTTCAAGCTGAGGCAGTGTTTTTTCCAGGCCCTTCAGCTCCGCTTGCATGGTTTGGAGCTTTCCGCTTACATTAGAAATCTCATTCATCAGCTCATCCAGAGATATTTTTGATCTGCCTGCCATCTCAAGATTGCCTTTTATCTTCGTATGAAGATGGTTAAATTCCTCTGAAGCTCTGAATGTGATATTTTCCATATTTTTTATCCCTTGGGTGATATCCTCTGCAGCTGCTGCTGATTGTTCAGCCAGTTTCCGGACTTCCCCTGCCACCACGGCAAAGCCTTTCCCTGCCTCTCTTGCGCGGGCGGCCTCGATAGAAGCATTTAAGGACAACAGCCTTGTTTGTTCTGCAATCCCTTTTACCATTCCGACCAGATTTGTAATCGATACGGAATGATCTTTGACCTCCTGGACTGTAAGGGTCATTTTTCCAAACTCCGAACCAAAGGAGTGAATGGCAGTAATCAGTTCACCCATACTGTTCCCTCCGCGCAAGGCAGAATCATTCATCACCTCTGAACTGCGAATTACACTTTCCATATGAAGAAGCATTTCTTCGAACTTGTCTTTCATTTCTTTAAAACTGGACGCGCTATTTTCAGAACTCGCAGCCGTTTGCTCTGCCCCCATTTTTACAAGGTGAATGGCTGATACGAGCTGCTGGCCGCTTTCCAGAGCACTTAAGGATGACCCTTTCAGCTCATTGCCTGTACTCTCCAGCTCCTTCGTTGTGCCGGTCAGCTCCCTCAGCATGCTCCTCATTTGTTCGATCATGCTGTTATAACTTTTCTGCAGAGAAGCAATTTCGGGTATCGCTGTATGAATCTCAAGCGGGTTTTGCAGGTTCCCTCCCCGGACCTCCCGCATGGTATTCCTTAATAAGTTCAGCGGCTTGGTTATTTTTCTGACAAAGGTGCTGATAATGGCCGCTGCAGCCAATAAACTGATTACAATCGCTGCAATCATAAAATACCCGATCGCATGCACATCGCCCATATACGTTTTTGCCGGGATGAGCACTATATAGCTGCCGCCGATTTCCTCCATCTCCTGAAAAGCCGCTGTATAATCTGTCCCATTCATCTCAATATGTATAACACCATTTTTCATAGTGCTGATCTCTTTGATCGTTTCCCTTGAAAAAGAGGCATCATTTTTGCTGCTGACCTTAAAAGGCGTAATCTTATTATCCGATAGATAGAAAAAATCAGAGTCAATCCAATCCGACTGCAGCTTTTTCTGCTGAGAGCGGACGCTTGCCTCGAGCTGCTGCTTAAAGTAAGCATCATCGCTGACATACACAAACTTTAAGTTTTCCGCTATGTAGCCCATTAATTCCGCTTCTCTTGCCAGTCGATCCTCGATTGTTTTGATTGCCATATCCTTTGTTTTAAAATAAGAACTAACCCCGACTGCCGCTGCCGATAGCAGCAGAAGGGTAAAAAACAGCGCTATTAATCTAGTTCCCAGGTTCAGCTTATGGCTAATGGTTGCTGCAAAGTTGTCCAGCCGCTCTTTCATCCGTCAAAACCCCCAAAATATCATACTAATGACCTATAAAAATTATACAGACCGATTGTAAATTGAATGTAAAGATTGGGTGAAAAGTAAGAGCTTGTTAATTTACAAAGGAACTTAAAGTAGGTTTTATTAATATATTGTTTAAATCGGGGGCTTTATTTTTATAAAAACGGGGGAAGAACATGATCAATTTTCTATATTTCACGGGGACCATTACACAGATCTCTAATTTTAACGGAGAAGGCTGTCATAAAATCATTTCCACTGATAATGGAATGGGGGGAACTGTAAATTTCATCGTATCCCCTTCCACTTACGTTTTAGATCAAACCATGTTGTCAGTGGGGGACATCATCACTGGATATTATGACGGCAATGCACCTGTTCCGCTGATATATCCTCCTCAATACCGTGCGCTTGTGGTCGTAAAACATACTTCTCATCAAAATGTGAAAACTGACTATTTTAATAGCCAATTAGTCAGCAGTGATGGACAGCTGCAGTTAAACATTTCACCGTATACCCAAATGGTGTTAACAAATGGGCAGGCTTTTACCGGCAGCCCTGCAAACAGAGACTTAGTTGTGACCTATGGTCCTTCAACCAAAAGCATCCCTGCCCAGACCACGCCTTATAAAATCATTGTTTTGTGTTTATCTGATAGCATGTAGCCATTCCTATGGAAAAACCTTGGAAAGAGCCCCTATCATATTGTGATTGGGGCTTTCATTATATTTTGGACAAGAGCAGGTCAACTCCTTGGTGAGTGTCAGAAGTTGACTTGCTTTCGGACAACTACTGGCATTTTCTCCCGCTCCCTGCCCGAAGTCACCTCGGATTCGGACAACAACCAGGCTCCAATTGGAATACTTCTGAGTATGATTTATGCGGTTACAGGACTTTCAACCTCATCGATACCTTTTACTCATCATCAACTTCGCCGTCGCCAATTTCATCCTCTTCTTCTACATCTTCAACCTGTTCGTCTTCCTCTGGCTTTTCATCGTTACCGCAGCCCGTTAACGTTATGAAAGATAAAGATAGGAAAAACATCATTAAAAATTTTTTCATTTATCTAACCTCCTTTCGCTTAGTTTTTCAAAAAGGCAAACTTTATATGTACTGTAAGTAACTTACAATCCTTCTTTACCTTTGAATAAATGCAACTGGATAGGAAAACACTTTTATAAAGCTGAACTATGTAATCTCACTTTTTACGCCGATTAAAGGATGTGCCATATATGGATTTTTTTCAGAGTCAGCACTCACTTTCCGCCTTGGAGTGGGGACTCAGGGCTGTTATCGCTTATTTCTTCTTAGTCATTGTCGCCAAAGTGCTGGGGCAGCGTGCCATTTCTCAATTAAGGCTCCTTGACTTGGTAATGGCTTTAGTCATTGGCAATATTATTGCGCATCCCTTATCAGATGAGGGGCTTGGGCTAAAAGGTTCAATAGTTACAACCTCTGTGCTGGTGGTTCTTTACCTGATTAGCCTATTCAGTATCCTGAAATGGCCAGCGCTTAGAAGACTGGTAAATAGCAAGCCCATCACCATTGTGCAGAATGGCGAAATCATCTACAAAGGCTTAAACAAAGCAAGGATTTCCATTGATGTGCTGCTGGAGGAATTACGCGAGAGAAAAGTAGAAGATGTAAAAAAGGTGGCACTTGCTCTTTGGGAAGCAAACGGGAGCATTTCCTTTTTTTTAGATCCCAAATATGAACCCATTACACCTGCTTTCCTGCAAAGGAATGCAGAACCATTCGATATGCCAAGAACCATTATTAAGGAAGGCAAAGTGGATCAAAAAGAGCTGCAATACATACAAAAGGACGAAAGATGGCTAATCGCCCATTTACAAAATTTCTATCAGACGAACATTGATAATGTTCTGTTTGCTACCATGGACAGCAAGGGTACCTTGAAGGTATTTTTATATAATTAATTTGGCTAAAAAGGAGTGATTGCAGTGCGTTATAAAGAGCTGACGGTCTTCTGAGATCTCGAACATTTGGTCATGGCTCGAACAGCCGCCACAGGCGGTGGGGAGGCGTGTATAAGAGTTTTCACCATTCTGTCACATCTTTCTGCAATCCCCCTGTCTTTTTCCCCCTTTCATTTCGATTATCAGGGATGAAAGGGCGGTGCAAAGATATGAATCTTAAATCAGGCAGTGTTGACCAGTTTGAACAGTTTTCTCAGTTTAAAGATCTCCAGGAGTTTAATGCACATTTGGAAATGTGGCTTGCCGTACATAAGGAGCAGTTCTCGAAGGGCGAGGTTGTTGGGTTAAAGCGTCTTGTCCGTTTTGCCGCGAAGGTTCCCGGTGTTTCGAATGCCAAGATCGGAACCGTGTTAAAGGCGATTCATGAGGAGTACAGCGGCAATGGCATTTCCCGCTCCACTTTTAAAAGAATGATTGCCAAGGCCGCAAGCCTTGGTATTTTCACCGTTCATGAAACGGAAAGAAAAAATGGCTCCCAGTCCAGCAACTTATATGTATTTAATCGTTTTCCCAAGTGTGAACCACCAAAAAAGGAAAAAATGAACCACCCTAATAAAACTATCAATCTTTCTAAAACTAATAATTATCAAAAGAATACTAAACGCAGCGGAACCGGACTTGATCACAGTTTTACCAGTGATCGTGTTCCAAGATCATTTGTGGACCTCGTTAAGCACTTTTTCCCGGAAGCAAAGCAGATTGAAGAATTCTGGAGAATGACAGCCATTGCTGCTTACAAACATAATTGTGAACAAAATGTGAACGCTGTGTTGGATATAGCTATCCAAGCTTTTAAGCAGCTGATCCGGAAAATGAAATCCTGCTCAATCGCCCGTCCTATCGCGTATTTCTATGGAATTTTGACTAAAAAATTCGAAGAGCAGTATTTCGAAGAACTGTTCGAAATGGGATTTTCAGCGAATGAAGGAGACTTTTTCGCGGAATTTTTTTATAAAAAATAAAAAAACTTCGTTACTACCCGTTATTTCCAAGTTAGACCCCCTAACTCTGGACTTAGACCCCCTAACTCCGGAGTTAAGGGGGGTAACTGCCGACTTTACGGCTTTTTCTCAATTCGCATAAAAAAGGATTAAAAGCTATGTTAGAGCTACCCGGGAATACTTAGAGAGCGCGCTTTCCTGAAGGGATTCCAGCATGGAGAGCTTTGAACAAGCGGCAGAACAATATGAACCTATGATTCACCAGATTATTCGATCTTTGAGCATATATAAAAATCAGGAAGAGTATTTTCAGATCGGCCTCATCCGGCTTTGGGAGGTGTGGAATCAATTTGATCCTGCAAAGGGAAACTTCCTGACGTTTGCCTATTCCGCCGTTAAGCAGAAAATGATTGATGAATTGAGAAAATCCAGCCTGCAGAAAAACAGCACTGTCACACAGGATGAAAAATTCTGGTCCTCAGCGGAAGCTCCTTATAAAGACAGGCCCCTGGAAGATGCTCAGCTTCTTTCTTACTGTGATGGCCTCACCAAAAATCAGACCATCTGGGTGATTTCATCCTTCCTCTATGATTTATCAACCAGTCAGATCGCCGAACAGCATGGAGTAAGCGTTTCAGCGGTGAAGGACTGGAAAAAAGGCGCATTGGCGAAGCTTAGGACCTCACTTCAGCAGGAATATCGCCATTAATTAGAAAGCGGAAGCGGCCTTGCCCACCCCCGACACCTCGAGGGGGTAGGCGCTGGAGCTAGACAGTTATCAAAGTTCAACAAATAAATTCTAATAAAAATTTTTTCGCACCCTGTCTTTTTACAGTCTTCATTTCGATTATATAGGTGAAAGGGAGGTGAGCACGAATGGCACAGGCAATCATCGTTGATTCAAAGCTTCGCCTGGTTTTTGAAACGGGTCTGAACGAGCAGGGCAAACCTGTTTACAAATCAAAAACCTATAACAGCGTGAAGCCATCCGCAACAGCGGACCAGCTTTTCACAGTGGGACAAGCAATCGCAGGATTATCAAGCTACCCGCTGGCTGAGCTGAACAGAAATGACAGCTTTGATATCGTAGGCTAATTCTTGTAGAAAAAAAAGCAGGAGGTGAAAGAAGTGGCGAAATCACTTGAAATGACATTTCAAACAGAAATGGGCAAGCAAACCAAATTATCGGTCGACAGCCCGAAGGAACCGATCGATCAAGCAGCTGTGAAGGCAGCGATGGAACAGATCATTGCAGCCAGCGCATTTGACGGCAATGGCGGCGACCTTGTTTCTGCCAAGGGCGCTAGATTAGTAGAGCGCAATGTAACAGATTACGAATTAGTGTAAGGGAAAGAGGCCGGATTCTTTGGAACCCGGCCTTTTTTATAGATTTGAAAAAAGAAAGGAGCATGCAGGATGGAACAGATGGTCACCCTGATCAGCGAACTCGGCTTCCCGATTGTGGTTACGCTTTTTCTGCTGAACCGGATTGAAGCCAAGCTCGATGTGGTCGTGTCCTCAATCCAGGGATTGCCGGATCGGCTGAAAGAATAGAAAAGCGGAAGCGCCTTGCCCACCCCCGACACCTCGAGGGGGTAGGCGCTACAGCTAGACAGTTATCCATATTCAAATTTTAATACTTATTTTAAAAAGGGTGGACTCCAATAGCTATGGCCAGGGAGTCCTATTTTTTCGCAACCGGGATCCAGATTCCACTGCGGAATGCTGGAGAAGCAGTATCTTTGCTTTCATTCCAAAGGATTTCCGGCCCTTCTATTTGCTGATAGGAAGAGGAAGGAAACCATTCCGAATAAATCCGGCCCCAGACATTCTGAAGCGTTTCAGGGAAAGGCCCCACCGCTTCAAATACCGCCCATGAACAGGCTGCAACCTCAAGAGAGACCATCCCGCCCGGACATTCCATTGTGGTGGCTGCTCCGATATAATGATCAAGCTCTCCCTTTTCTTCCATTCTTCCTTCAGAAAAATTGGCTGAAGCACTGATCAGACCAGATGGCTCTGTATTCGATAGACTCTTGAGCTTTAGAATCATTTTTTCATCTAAGCTCTTCCACATGGCTGCAATTTCCGGATTCACTCCGTTAAAAATGATTGGCACCCGCTTCTTTATGCCCACAATCCGAAATGCCTCTTTTTCCACGATTCGATAGTTCATTTCAGTTCCTCCCTTTATCGATAAATGGAAGGTCAGCGGCGGATAAGCCTTTAGGGCGTGGCCATTGCTCCTTGCTTCAGACGGGGTGATGCCATGAAGCAGCTGGAACGCCCTCGTAAACGAATCAGGCGAGCTATACCCATATTTCATGGCTATATCAATGATCTTGGCATTCTTATCCTTCAGATCAAAGGCAGCCAATGTCAGACGTCTTCTGCGGACATATTCGGAAAGCGTTACCCCAGCAAGGAAGGAAAACATTCTTTTAAAATGATATTCCGAACAATACGATATCCTTGCCGCTTCTTTGAAGTCGATCTCATTTGTTAAATGTTCTTCGATATACTTCATTGCCTGATTCACGTTTTGCAGCAAATCCATGTCGATGACCTCCTTGTAACTACAGAATAGCAGGAGCTGTATGGTGTTAGCCCGACAATCTATGCACAAGAATGCAGGATTGAGTTACTCATTTTTATACTTCTTTTTTAATGTGTCAGAGAAAATCGCCCCGCCTGCCATTAAGAGCAGCGGGCCGAAATTCCAGAAAAACGACCCGCGAAGAGGAATTTCTAAAGCAGTAAAATGATTGAGGCCTAAAATGCTTAGTTTAATGATTAGCATAGCGGATCCTATCAGAAATAAACAATCAAAGAAGACCTTCAATCTTGGAAAAGTCAATTGCCTGCTGTCCTTTATCACTTTCTCTGTCAATTCTTCATCACTCCTTAATAATTCGTCAATCGTAACCCCAAACAGATCACTCAGCTTAATAATGATTTCAATGCTGGGGTAGTTCTCCCATTTTCCCACTTAGAGACAGACTGACGGCTCACAAACAGCTTTTCAGCCAGTTCCTCCTGAGACCACCCTTTCTCTTTCCTCTCCTTTTTCAGCTTCTCGGCAAAAATCATATTCACAATCACCTTTCCGCAAATCGATACTCCATTATGGTAAAATTTTCGGCTAAAAGTAAAGGCAGGTATGGTTGCAGTGGGGCGCACGCATAAGTTGCAAGGGCCATACACGTGATTTTGCAGCAAAAAACCCCAACCACTGGGGCTAGGGTTAAATTTAAATTGCGTGTTAAGCTTTCGAAAAGCTTTCCTTCATATCCGGTTTATTGCTCTGTTTTTTTAGAATGACACTCGTAATGACAAAGATGAGAATCAGCACAAGCTGCGGTATGACGGATTCCATGGTCGGATAGAAACCCATCCAGTTAATGATTGGCAGGCTGCTGATCTGGGTGGTTTCCAGCTTATTGGTGATCTGCAGGGCATGTATGCTTACACCCAGGATCTTAAAGGCCAGGAAATAAATCAGAGCCGTCGCAATCTTAAAGTAAATGCCGAACGCTATCTTTTTGCTGTAGCGGATAAACAAGAAGGCAAATAAGCTCAATATAACAACAGCGACGCCAATGCCCGTCAGCAGGTTTCCTGTGCTGATTGAAGGGGCCATTCCGGCATAAAAGATGATGGTCTCCGCTCCTTCTCTAAAAATAGACAGGAAGCTGACAAGCGACATGGAAATAATGCTCCCCTTTGATAAAGCAGAGCCAAGCTGCTTTTCGACATATTGGTTCCATGCTTTCATATTTGACTTTTGGTGCATCCAAATGCCGACACCAATCATCATAACCACGGCAATTATGCCTGTTACGCCCTCGATTACTTCCCGGTTTGCTCCCGCTGTGGCAGAAGAAAATACCTGGCTGATGAAAACGGCCGCAGCGATGCTCATCATGATTCCTCCTGCCGCTCCCGTCCAAATCCACTTTTGCTGGTCCCGGGCATTCGCTTTGTTTAAGAAGGCGATAAGCGCCGATACAATAAGCAATGCCTCCATACCCTCGCGAAGCATGATTAATGCAGCATCCCAAAATGTATAATTTTGTTTTTCCTGAATCAGTTCAATTGCCTGTTTATGCTGGAGAACTTTCTCTTGAATGGCATCCAAATCCGCATTGGAAGAGGCCAGTTTTCCTGCTATGACCGGAATTTCACTTTCCAGTTTTGTATATAGGGACCCATTCCTTGTCCGTACATCTCCTTCTACAGAAGGCCAGACTGTCAGAAACTGCTGTAAGCCAGCAACAGCTTCGTCTGTTCGGCTGTTTTCAACTGCCTGAGAAACATCTTCTAAAATATCAGCTAAAGTCTGCAGAGTATAATTGTTCTCTTCTGTTTTAATCTCTTTTCCAGATACAAATTCGCTGAAAGCAGCAGATAAGGAGGCACTAATGTCCTTCATTTGCACAAAATCTTTCTCGTCCTGTGTTAAGGCTATCCGCAAAAAGCCCATTTGTGTTTCGATTTTGCCATAATGAGCAATGCTTTGGTCACGGACAATTTTTTCCTTGCGATTCCACATTGATAAAAGGTTCTGATATTGAGTGCTGACTCCTTCTGCATTTTCTTCTGTTATGGATGCAGATAAATCCTCCAGAATGGGGTTAAAGGCATTTTTCACTTCTTCCCGCTGTTTCTCTTTGTCTACAGGATTTTGTTCTTTTTCAAAACTAACGAGAGCATGGGATACATTCGATAGTGCCTGAAGCGTCTCCTCTTTCTGATGTTCTTCAAGAGCAGCCGTTAACTTTGAGATCGTCTGGCCGACCTTTTTTGCTTCTTTACTGTCCGTTTTCTCCACTTGCTGCCAGGATTGATCTAAATCCGCAACAAGATCTTCGGCTGATTTCCAGTCATCGGCCTTCACTTTCATAATGGCATCCCCTACTAAAATAAACAGGTCGCTGTAATCCTCTTCTGCGTCAGCCATTGGAGAGAAAAACATGAATAAACATAATAATGGAAAAACCAGTTTTTTCATTTCAGCATCTCCCTAATCAAACAGCCCGGCACCAAGATAGCTGCCTTTTTTTACGCCGGGGAAGCAAGCAAATAGCGCACTGCCGCGATGGGTTATATATTCATTTAATTTGTCCGCCCGTCCAAAACTATTTTGAATGTTGATGAATTGCTGAGGGTTCTTCTGGAACGAGATAAACAGCAATCCGGCATCAAAGGATCCAGTGTCAGAGTTGATTCCATCCGAGAAGGAAAATGAACGCCGCAGCATCCGATCTTTTACTTGCCTTGCCAAAAATACATGCGAATTCTCAGGAACCACTGATTTTCCATTTTCTTTCCGCTCTATTTCCATATCAGAAAACTCATCGCTCTTCCCAATAGGGGCCCCTGTGTCGCGGTGCCGGCCAAATGTGGCCTCCTGTTCGCGCAAAGCTGTCCGATCCCAGGTTTCAAGATGCATTTGGATTCGTCTGACAGCTAAGTAAGACCCGCCGGACATCCAGCTCTCTGATTCACCCGGCTGTACCCACACGACCTCATCCATCTCTTTTGTATCATCCACATTTGGATTGCCTGTGCCATCTTTAAAGGCAAACAAGTTTCGGGGCGTCATCTTTTTTTTGTCTTTCATTCCATAAGAATTGAAGCCAGTCTGTGACCATCTCATCGTCACAAGGCCCCGTGCCGAACGAATTAAATTCCTCACCGCATGGAAGGCAACCTGCGGGTCGTCGGCACACGCCTGAATGCAGATATCTCCGCCGACGTACCGCGGATCCAGCTGATCTTTTGGAAAATGGGGTAAATCCTTTAGTTCATGCGGCTTCATATGTTCCATTCCAAGCTCACTTTTCTCAAATAAACTTGGGCCAACGCCAAATGTTAAGGTCAAATGTGAAGCATCGAGTCCGACAGCCTCTCCTGTATCCGGAGCCGGAAGCAGCTTGTTTGCTGAATCGGGTTCAACCAGATGCCCATTCATCAGCTGTACACTATAACGAGTCCAAAGCTGGAACATTTCTTTTAATTCAACTTTAGATTTTGCCGTACAATTCAAGGATACAAAGTAAGCGTGTTCAGGATTTTTCGTTAGTATGCCTGATTGATGTTTGCCGTAGAAATTTACTTTGTTTTTGGTTTCATGGTTATCATCCACAAATGGAGTTTCTCCAAAGGCAGTTAAGATTCCTGAGAATCCTGTAGCCCCCAGAATCACACCTGCACTTCCGATCCCAGCAGTTTTCAGTATTTCACGGCGGGAAAATCCTTTTTTGAATAAAGATTGTTCTTCTTTTGTGTTCATTTTGATCACTCCACAACTATGGCCATTTGACTTAAAGGTTCTCCTAAATTGTCAACTGCTGACGACAGTGCTTTTGTATCTTCCTGTGTTAGTTTTTCGTATGATACATAACCGCCTTTTCCGTCCTCGTATTTGGCGAGCAGATCATCCAATACTGTAAAGTTTTCATCCAGTTTTTTTACAAGATCAGCGTCTTTTGCTGTTAATTTCTCTTTGAAAATCTCAAAAATTTTCTCTGCGCCTTCCACATTAGCTTTAAAGTCATACAAGTCGGTATGAGAGTAAATTTCCTCTTCACCTGTTATTTTGGATGTGGATACTTCGTTTAAAAGATCCACTGCCCCTGTAATCATTAAGTCTGGAGTCACTTCAACTGTCTCAACCTTTGCACGCAGTTCTTTTACATCCTTCAGCAACTGGTCAGCTGTCTCTTCATACCCCTCTGTTGTACCTTCTTCCCAAAGTCCATATTCAAGTTTATGATAGCCGGACCATTCTTCTTCTCCCTGTCCTTCTGCCTGGATATCAGCCAGGCGGGCATCAATTCGCGGATCAAGGTCACCAAAGCTCTCGGCAATTGGCTCTGAACGTTCAAAATACATACGGGCTGGTGCATATAGCTCTTTTGCCTTTTCCACGTCTCCAGCCTTCACGGCTTCCACAAACCCTTCTGTAGCCATTACGAATTCATCCAGCTGCTCAATAGCAAACTGTTTATATGTACTAACTTCCTTTTCTGTGCTGCTGGCTTTTGTCTGGACACTTTCTTCTTTTTCAGCTGTTTCATGTGAAACATCCTCACCGCAGCCAGCTAAAATACCGCATGATAGCATCAATAAGCCTGTAACTTTTATAAACCTATTCATATGTAAGCCTCCAATAATATCAAACTATTATTCCTGTCAATAATGATAATCATTATCATTATTTTAGTCAATACATTTTCTGTCAGCTGTCAAACGATCCTGATGCCATAATTGGAAGCGGTTTCCTGTGTGCTTTCACAAAAAAAAACCTTCAACCCGCATTGGGTCAAAGGTTCTATCTGGTAAAGATCAAGTATAGGCCAGCTCTTTTTGATTTTCTGCTTCACTCAGTCCCAGCACCTGCGCTGTTGATTCATGAATCTCACGAAACAGCTCAGGGTTTTCCGATAGTTGCATACCGTAGGACGGAATCATTTTCTTAATTTTAAAATGCCACTCTTCCATATGCTGCGGGAAGCATTTATTCAATACTTCAAGCATGACGTTAACCGCTGTCGAAGCGCCCGGAGAGGCTCCGAGCAGGGCAGCAACCGTGCCATCAGAGTCGCTGACTACTTCAGTGCCGAATTGCAGGGTTCCTTTTCCTGCAGGCGTATCCTTGATTACCTGTACACGCTGGCCTGCCACCACGACACTCCAGTCTTCGCTCTGTGCATTTGGAATAAATTCGCGCAATTCTTCTACACGCTGTTCATGGGATAGCATGACCTGCTGAATCAGATATTTTGTCAATGCCATCTCTTTTGCACCTGCTGCCAGCATGGTGATGACATTATTCGGTTTAACGGACTTGATTAGATCCATATTGGAACCCGTTTTTAAGAACTTAGGCGAGAAGCCGGCAAACGGGCCAAACAGCAGGGATTTCTTATTATCGATATATCTTGTATCAAGATGCGGCACGGACATTGGAGGAGCGCCGACCTTTGCTTTTCCGTACACTTTCGCATGATGCTTCTCGACAATTTCTGGATTGTTGCAGACGAGGAACAATCCGCTAACCGGGAATCCGCCAATATGCTTCGACTCAGGGATGCCGGTCTTCTGCAGCAGATGCAGGCTTCCGCCTCCGCCGCCGATAAAGACGAACTTCGCCTGGTGGTTTTCGGTTATGCCGCTTTCCATATTTCGCACTTTTACATTCCATGATCCATCGCCTGCACGCTTTAAGTCCTGCACGCTGTGCTTATAATGGACATTGACATTTTTACTCTTTAAATAGTCAAACAGCATGCGCGTTAACGCACCAAAGTTAACATCCGTTCCAGAGTCAATTTTTGTGGCTGCGATTGGCTCGTCCGAAGTGCGGCCTTCCATCATCAGCGGAATCCATTCCTTCAGCTTTTCAGGATCATCGGAAAATTCCATGCCCTGAAACAGCGGATTGGCTGACAGCGCTTCCAAACGTTTTTTCAAAAACGATACATTCTTTTCCCCTTGTACAAAACTCATATGAGGGATTGGCATAATAAAATCCTGAGGGTTGCGAATCAGGTTGTTTTCTACAAGATAAGCCCAAAACTGTCTGGAAAGCTGAAATTGTTCATTTACATTAATCGCTTTAGTGATATCTATTGATCCATCAGATTTTTCAGATGTATAGTTAAGCTCGCACAATGCAGCATGTCCCGTCCCTGCATTATTCCATTCGTTAGAGCTTTCTTCTCCTGCGCTTGCAAGCTTCTCAAACACTTTGATTTCCCATTCAGGTGCTAACTCTTTCAGTAAAGACCCCAAAGTCGCGCTCATGATTCCGGCACCAATTAAGATAACGTCTGTTTTGTTCTGTACGCTGCTCATTTTAAACCTTCCTTATCCCAGATATTTGCCAAAAACTGCAGGCGCTCTGCTCAGGTGTCACCACTAGAAAGGCATCACCCAAGGACACACCTTTTCCGTCACAAAAAATACACATTCTATTCTATTATAATGATTGATTGGGTAAGATAGCTAGTATTATCTGATAATTATATACTATTTTAGAAGAATTAAAAAGTGGTGCGGGCCTTTTAGGGAACGAAAACAGCAGACAAAACAGTTCCATTATTGGAAGCTTTGTCTGCTGTTTGGAAAAATTTATGTCTTTTTTATGATTTCCTGCACTTCATTCAGGCTGGGAAGCCCGGTCATGGCCCCTTTCCTGGTCACGGCCAGGCCTCCTGACACATCGAAATTTTTAAAATATCGGCATAGGGGAGAGCTGCCATCATGTTTGTCTATTTTTAGTGTTCTGTGTGATGGGCTGTATGTATAATTATGTTTATAAATTATTTTTTAGGAGGCTGCTGCAATGGGCGCATGGGGACATGAACTATGGGAAGATGACTTGTCTTGTGACATACAGAATGAATGGAATGATCTGCTGGATGAAGGCTGCAGTCCAAGAAAAGCGACAAAAATCATTCTTGAATCATGGTTAGAGGAATTTCAAGATTATGAAGATGAGGAGGATGCCCTGGCAGACTTATCGATCCTTTATATTTCACTGGCCGCCCTGCAAGTAAGACACCGGGTATTGCAAAGCAAAATCAAAAAGAAAGCCATGGAATACCTTGAAAAAGGCGGGGATCTTCACCTTTGGAAAGAGGGTGAAAAACAGGACTATGAGGATAGAAAAAAAGTATTGGATGAGTTTAAAGTAAAATTGTCTGCAGTAAAACCTAGGTTGTTTTAGAAAGGGGCATTATAGGGGCCCTTTTTTTGATTTGTATTTTTTGAAATTTCTTATAAAATAAACTTAGAGGTAAAGAAAGGAAGTGGATGATGCTACTAAAAAAAAGATTCGCATCGGATGAATTATTGTCGATGAGATATTTAAACACCCGAATGGCGTTAACTGAAAAGGAAACGCTGCACTATTCAAACCTTGAGAAAGGCTATGAAGGAGAGTTGACATTTGACCTTCTGGCAGAAAGTCTGAAGGAGGAGAAGCTGATCATCAATGATTTGCTATTGGAGGTAAGCAACTCATATTTTCAAATTGATACTTTAGTTATTTCACAAGGAATGATTCATCTTTTAGAAATTAAAAATTACCAGGGAGATTGTTACTTAGAATCTGACAAACTTTATGCCGTGAATACCGGGCGTGAATATAAAAACCCTGTATACCAATTAAAAAGAAGTGCAACCCTATTCCGCCAGCTGCTCCAAACCCTCAAGCAAAACTATCCCGTTGAACCCTCCGTTATCTTTATAAACCCTGAATTCACCTTATATCAAGCTCCCATGGACCAGCCCATTATTCTGCCAACCCAAGTGAATCGCTTTCTGAATGATTTAAATAAATCTCCATCCAAACTGAATGAAGGGCACAGGAAACTAGCCCAAAATTTAATTTCATTACATCAAACCAAAAATCCATTTACTGCATTACCTAATTTTCAGTATGACCAATTGCTAAAAGGGATGTATTGTGAAACCTGTAAATCGATGCTGGTAGTTATAAAAAAGAAGAGCCTTGTATGCGGAAAGTGCGGAGGGGCTGAAAAGATTGAACGAGCTATTCTGCGGAGTGTAGGGGAATTTAAGATGCTTTTTCCCGAACGGAAGGTTACTACTCAAAGTATTTATGAATGGTGCAACACTGACTTAAGCAAAAAGACATTTTGCAGGGTTTTAAAGAAGAACTTTATTGCAGTTGGAAGTACAAGGGATACTTATTATGAATGATTTATTATTTATGGATAAAGGATTGAGTTCGGACTATAGCTCTCAGATTTCCGCTGATCCTGTCCGGATGATGACTGGATTCGGACTGTTTCTTCTGGATTTCCGCTATTCCTGTCCGAATGAGGCCTGGATTCGGACTGTTTCTTCCGGATTTCAACTATTCCTGTCCGAATGAAGCACGGATTCGGACTGATTCTTCCGGATTTCAACTATTCCTGTCCGAATGAGGCCTGGATTCGGACTGTTTCTTCCGGATTTCAACTATTCCTGTCCGAATGAGGCCTGGATTCGGACTGATTCTTCCGGATTTCCGCTATTCCTGTCCGAATGAGGCCTGGATTCGGACTGTTTCTTCCGGATTTCAACTATTCCTGTCCGAATGAAGCACGGATTCGGACTGATTCTTCCGGATTTCAACTATTCCTGTCCGAATGAGGCCTGGATTCGGACTGTTTCTTCCGGATTTCAACTATTCCTGTCCGAATGAAGCACGGATTCGGACTGATTCTTCCGGATTTCAACTATTCCTGTCCGAATGAGGCCTGGATTCGGACTGTTTCTTCCGGATTTCAACTATTCCTGTCCGAATGAGGCCTGGATTCGGACTGATTCTTCCGGATTTCCACTATTCCTGTCCGAATGAGGCCTGGATTCGGACTGATTCTTTCGGATTTCCGCTATTCCTGTCCGAATGAGACCCGGATTCGGACTGTTTCTTCCGGATTTCAACTATTCCTGTCCGAATGAAGCACGGATTCGGACTGATTCTTCCGGATTTCCGCTATTCCTGTCCGAATGAGACCCGGATTCGGACTGATTATTCCGGATTTCCGCTATTCCTGTCCGAATGAGACCCGGATTCGGACTGATTCTTTCGGATTTCCGCTATTCCTGTCCGAATGAGACCCGGATTCGGACTGATTATTCCGGATTTCCGCTATTCCTGTCCGAATGAGACCCGGATTCGGACTGATTCTTTCGGATTTCCGCTATTCCTGTCCGAATGAGACCCGGATTCGGACTGATTATTCCGGATTTCCGCTATTCCTGTCCGAATGAGACCCGGATTCGGACTGATTCTTTCGGATTTCCGCTATTCCTGTCCGAATGAGACCCGGATTCGGACTGATTATTCCGGATTTCCGCTATTCCTGTCCGAATGAGACCCGGATTCGGACTGATTCTTTCGGATTTCCGCTATTCCTGTCCGAATGAGACCCGGATTCGGACTGATTATTCCGGATTTCCGCTATTCCTGTCCGAATGAGACCCGGATTCGGACTGATTCTTTCGGATTTCCGCTATTCCTGTCCGAATGAGACCCGGATTCGGACTGATTATTCCGGATTTTCGCTATTCCTGTCCGAATGAGACCCGGATTCGGACTGATTCTTTCGGATTTCCGCTATTCCTGTCCGAATGATGACTGGATTCGGACTGTTTCTTCCGGATTTCCGCTATTCCTGTCCGAATGAGACCCGGATTCGGACTGATTCTTCTGGATTTCCTCTGCTCCTGTCCGAATGAAGCCCAGATTCGGACTGATTATTCCGGATTTCAACTATTCCTGTCCGAATGAAGCCCAGATTCGGACTGATTCTTCCGGATTTCGACTGACCCTGTCCGAATGAGCAACAAAAAGTAAAACAAAACCCCCAATAAAGTATTGGGGGTTAGGCAAACGAATCAGTCTCTTTCCAGCAGCACAGCGCCTGCAATGCCAGGATCTGTCATTTCATATGGATCGAGGATTAAATCCAGTTCTTCTTCTGTCAGCACATCATATTTCAGGCATAGTTCCCTGATTGAAGAGCCTGTTAAAATAGCTTCCCTCGCGATTCTTGATACGACTTCATAGCCAAGGTGAGGGTTTACTGCAGTAATGATGCCCACACTCTTTTCAACGTATTCCCTTAATCTTTCTTCATTGGCTTCGATTCCTTTTACACAGTGCTCTGTAAACGTATTGAAAGCATTGTTCATAATGCTGATCGATTGCAGAAGGTTAAAGATCAGGACTGGCTCCATGACGTTCAGTTCAAGCTGTCCTGCTTCTGAAGCAAGAGAGATTGTATGGTCGTTTCCGATGACCTGGAATGCCACCTGATTAATAAGCTCCGGAAGAACAGGGTTTACTTTTCCTGGCATGATGGAAGAACCCGGCTGTCTCGCTGGAAGCGAAATTTCCGCTAGGCCTGCTCTTGGGCCAGAAGCCATTAGACGCAAGTCATTAGCGATTTTGGACATATTGATCATGCAGATTTTCAATGCTCCGGAAACTTCAGTATAAGAATCCGTATTCTGTGTAGCATCCACAAGATGTTCTGCCCCTGTAAATGGCAGGCCGCTAATGTCGGCAATGTGCTTCACCACTAAGTCGATGTATTTTGGGATCGCATTCAGTCCTGTTCCAACTGCTGTTGCCCCCATATTTAATTCATATAAGTGCTGTTTTGATTGCTTAATGCGCTTTATGTCACGTGCAATGACACGGCTGTATGCTTCAAATTCCTGACCAAGTCTGATCGGAACAGCATCCTGCAGATGAGTCCGTCCCATTTTAATCACATGGTTGAATGCCTTTGATTTTTCAAGGAAAACGGAATGCATGTGCTCCATTGTCACGATTAATTGATCCAAAAGATTTAAAACTGAGATATGCATCGCTGTCGGAAAGGCATCATTCGTCGATTGTGACATATTGACATGGGTATTAGGGCTGCAATGAGAATAATCGCCTTTTTCGTAGCCCATTATTTCAATCGCACGGTTAGCAAGGATTTCATTAATATTCATATTAATTGATGTACCGGCACCACCCTGAATTGGGTCAACAATGACCTGATCATGCCATAGTCCTTCAATCATTTCATCGGCTGCCTGTACGATGGGATCTCCAATACCGGAATAAAGACGCTTAACCTCCATATTCGCCAAGGCAGCAGCCTTTTTCACCATCGCCATTGCTTTAATTAACTCAGGATGAATCCTATAGCCTGTGATTGGAAAGTTCTCGACCGCACGAAGCGTCTGAACGCCATAATAGGCTTCAACTGGAACTTCTTTAGAGCCTAGAAAATCTTTTTCAATTCTGAAGCTGTTCTTTGCTGCTAACATATACTTCTTCTCCTTTATATAAACCTTTCAGATATATATAGGTTTTGTAATGACTTATCCTTCGTATTCACTATAATGCTGATAAGTGGAATTGGCAATGATTAATGATTAAGCAAAAAGTGCCTGTCACTACATTAACTCCATCTTGTATGAACGGCGTAAGGCCCTGCGGGATGGAGTTAAGGCCGCATCGGTGAGTGCAGTGGGAATTTGGTGTCTTTCTCTTGTGCTGGCCCAGGGAATTGAAAAAAGGAATTTTAATGGTCAGCTGGAAATATTTTCGAGGAGATTAGTCTATAAACGAAAGACAACCGAGTAAGTTTTGGATACTCGGTTGTTTTTGTTTTATTGGTTTTTTATCTATTCCAAGCTTTAAATTTCTTAGTACAAGATGTTGAAGCAGACTTTTTTTCGCCACAGGCCTCATGCATAGCCGGTTAATTTCCCATTTGAACCGATTACTCTGTGACAGGGAATGACAATGCTTAACTTGTTTTTTCCATTTGCACTACCAACAGCTCTGATCGCTTTTTCATTCCAGATAGAAACGGCAATATCCTTATAGGACCCTGTTCCCGCGTAGGGAATGTCTATTAAAGCGTTCCATACTGAGTCAGTCCCTTCAAATTGATACGGGAGGGTAAATTCTCGACGATCTCCTTTAAAATACTCGTCAAGCTGGTTATAGCATTCTGCTAAAAGCGGAGGAGTTTCTGCATGCAGTAAATTCCCCTTTTTCCCCTTTTCAGAGAACAAAAGATTTCGATCACATCAATCGGTGATTGTTAATCCAGTTTATGTATTTTTGTCAAATAATGACCTCTAGGCAGCATGCGCCCCCCAGCCTTTCCATTCTGCTGCATATTCTTCGATTTCTTTGATTGCCGGTTTTCTCTCAAGTCCTAATTGATTCTTTAAAGCATTATGAAGGCCGACATCGGCGACCGGGAAGGAAGAAGTGATGTGCAGACATTTCATCATCATATAATCTGCGGCCCATGCCCCGATACCTCTAATCTTCATTAATGATTTACTCCAGGAGCACATGAAAATCAAGCGAGTGGCGTTTTATAATGAACAGTAAAAAATGATATGAGCTTCAAGCTCCTTATTTGACCTTAGAAAAGGCAAAAGGTTTATTGAATCCTCTTACAGTATCAAATGGTAAACTCAAAAATGTTTATACTGAGTATTATTTGCACCAGAACCTAAAAAACAGTCAGCTATATTACCATTATTTATGTGTTAAGATACACCTTCTATAAGAATTGTTGATACTTGGGCAACTTTCTCATACTGTTCCTTCTCCATGTAAAAATTATACAATTGCTTGGCATACATGTTAATTAAACTCGTATGATCGTTTAACTTTAAATACGGTAAAGCATCCTTTTCAATGAAACTGTAATACTGATCAAGTTTATTCTCAATACGATAAATCAAAAGCTTGAATAATATTTTGAAAAAACGGTTGTCCAGCTCTCTTGACAAGAACTTCCCTTCCTTAGCCTTCTGCAGCAAATTTCTTTTGGGGATCAGATTTCCATCCAAACCGCTTTCCAAATAATTGAACAGACGCGGAAGATATATAATAGAAGATTTTTCCGTCATTTGAAGCACTTTTTTATAATATTTATGTGCATTGGCAAAATCTTTTCTTTTAGAATATTCGTATCCTAAATTGTTTAAGAGCATACCTTTTTTTACAGGCGCATGCAGTATTTCACAGTGATAAATTAGATTCTGATAGGATTCCGCCAACTCATCCATATCAAGATACATATCGTTTCCAATCTGCAGAAGCATCAAGGACTCGGCATTGATTGACATTAAGGTATTATTCGTTTCCTTGAAATAGCGCAGCGCTTTTTCTGCATATGAATAAGCCATCACTTTGGAATCGATACAGTGATAAGCTAGAGCCAAATCATAATAATATTCAGAGTTTCCATATTCCTCTTTATTGATTTCATTTAAGACTCTTACTGCCTTTTGATGATTTTCGGTTCTATTAGTGACGCAGTTGGCTATATAATATATGCCCCATACATGCTTCAGCAGATTTTGCTCAAAAGGGGGAAGAACGGGATACTCTTTTTGAATATCGTTTAAAATTACATTTGCTTTCTCGAAATTTTGCTTCAGAATATAATATCTTGCTTGTAGTAAATGGTATAAAGGCCCATAGTGAGAAGAGTTTATAAAGGGGAGTTTTTCTAGTTCTTTTTTGAATTCCTCTATGTCATTCATTCTTTGCATAATGATGGCCTTATGCCAGGAATGAAGCTTTTTCCCAAGTATCTTAAAGTTGCTGACCTCATTGTCGAAATCGATGTTTAAACGATCTGCTATTAATACTATTATTTCCGAAGAACACTCCGTTTGCCCAAGTTCGATTTTGCTTACATAGGAGGGTGTGCAAATTCCTTTTCCCAGTTGCTCTTGTGTAAGACCAGCCTTTTGCCGGTAAAATTTGATGATTTCTCCCGCTAACATGCTACTCGCTCCTTCAGTACTCAAATAAATATAAAGAATTATCAAAAGTTTTATGTAGGAATAAAGATTATTTCATTATACACGAATCTGAATATTCTGAGTACAAGACACCAGCAAAAAACAGCGCGTACCGGTTGAATACCGAAACGCGCTGGCAGTATGATTTTGAAATTTTTCCCATAAGAACTGCTTCAGGTGATTGATCAATTGTTGTTTGGATCTGTATCGTCGTGGTAGGTTGAACTTTCTGTCTGTGCATTAAACGTCCAATTCACTTGAAGTTTATCGCCCTGGAATTGATTTTGATTTTCTCCATTGTCTACGAATTCAAATAATACAAAGATTTTTTCCTTTTCTCCAGCAGGAATTCCATCTGGCTTAGGGCCAACGCTTGTATTTATTTCAGTTAAATCTGGTTGTTGGGTTTGCAGGTCATGCAGCGTTGTTTCAACTACTGTATTTGTTGCACTGCTTGTGTTGTACATGATTGTAACTTTGATGTGTTTTGCTAAATCATCTGTATTAGCTTGTCCATCTTGCATTGCATCAGCAACCGTGTATTTTGTATTTAATAATACTTTTCCAATCGGCAGTGTACCGTTGTTTTCTAAAGTGAATTCACGATATACTTCGTCACCAGGCTTAATATTGCTAATGTTTACAACAGCACTGGGATTCATCCCCAAATCTAATGTACCGGCAGCAAATGTATTTTGCGTTTCTACAGTATCACTAAAGTATGCAAATGTTCCTCCTCCAATTAACGATAATCCTAATGCTGCACTCATCACACCTTGACTTACCTTCTTTGCAAAACTCATACGAAAATCCTCCTAATTTTGATATTGTAAAATTTATTAAACTCTTATGTATTTTTTGTAGATACATAGGAGTTGTAAACAATTTTTTACGCTTTGCTCACTTCTAGCTCATTCTTCGCACCAATAATCGAGCGCAATCCAGAAATAATCAACAGTATGCCCGGTACAATCAACAATAGAGCTGACCCCGCCTTACTATTTGCATAATTCATTGCAAATCCTGCATAGGGTATCGTGACTCCTGAATACTTCCCAACTATGTCTTGCGGGTAAACGATCCATATATCTGGACCATTGTTATTATCCCCTTTTGTTTTATAGGAAACTTGTCCATTCTCATTGATGACATCTATAATTCTATGCGTGATTAACTTATCTTCCATACGAAATGTTATAATCTCCCCTTTATCATATTTCGTGCGAGAATCACTTAATTTAATCGAAATTATTGAACCCGTTTCAAAGGTTGGTTCCATCGAACCTGACAAGACTGCTTTGACTTGATACCCTAAAACGGTTGGTTCTCCACCAGAAATTCTAGAAGAAAGAACAACAAATGCTAACACGCATACGATAACCAGGAAAATACTTCCTGAAATCTTACTTAGAATGTTAAAAATTTTCTTGCCCATTTTCTGTCACCTGCTTTAAGTTATTTGAATTTGTTGCTGCCTGATTCAATCCTTCGGTTTCATCCAGAGATTTCGTATTCTCTTGGTGATCGGCTTGGATAGATTTCTCTCTTTCCAGTTCATTTATTTGTGATTGTAATGAGGAGCGGATCGTTTCGATTTCCTGAAAATCAATGGCAGCTTGTCCATCTTCCATAATTCTTTTCACGTGTTGATATCCGTCACGTACATAATGAAATGTAAGGGTGTCGCTCTCTTCATAACTTTGGATCTTCCTCTGGTAGGCAAAAAGTTCATTATAAATGCTCTGAAGTTGGTTTAATTGAATTCGCAGCTCCTGTTCACACTCTTCGATTTCAGCAAGCCTAGTATATAATTCTGGCAGCACTGCATCGTGGAAATCATTAGTGATTATTTCATATTTGCTGGCCGCGTTATTCGCAATTTCCTCAGCATCACCCTCTAGCTGTTCAATAATTGCTGGAAAAACAAATGCAGCTGATATTTCCATAGGTTCAGGTGAAACTTGGCTTGTGAATGATGCTTCTGTTTCACCTACTATATGAATTCCGATATAAAAGGAAATGCAGCATAAGCTTGGAAGTATGATTGCATGATGAAACTTTCTCCTCATTTTTTTACACTCCCCTGCAAAACAACTCTATTGGCCCTAATTATTACTTAATTTTCCGAAAATTGATATCGAGATTTTTCCCTTGTAAATCAATGTAGTTTTTTATCGAAAATACTCGAAATTCTCAAAAACCCTTGATAAAACTCGTAAAAATTATCTCAATACGAGATTCATCGAAAATCGTTGATTTATTTCATAATTTTCTCAATAATTCTAATTGTTGAATCAAATTTTGAAGAAGAGGTGAAGGGATTGAAAAAGAACAAGAAGAAAAAAATTAGTAAGAAGGCAGCAATTCCTGCTGTATTGGCTCTATCCGTTGCGTTTGGAGGACTATTGCCAACTTCAGCTTCATTTGCTGCTGAGACTGCAAACACATCAGCTGTCCTTTTTAAGGCGGAAGGATTAAGTAAGAAAGATGTGGTAAAAGCTTATCTGCAATCACAGGTAAAATCTCCAGCTGTGAAACTAGTAACTCCAGGGGAGCAATTCAAAATCATTCGAGAAACGGCGGATAGTACAACAAATACATATCATGTACTTACTGTCGAGCAGTACAAAGGAATTCCGATTTACGGTTCAGGACAAACTGTTGCATTAGACGCAAACAATGATGTGTATGCATCCTTAGGCAAGGTAACACAAAATTTAGCCCGTACAATCATTCCAACAGAAGCGTCTATTTCCAAAGATGAGGCAATTGCAATTGTCAAAGAAGACGTTGAATCCCAAATTGGTGAAGTAAAATCTTATGATGGTATTGACTCTGAATTAACCATTTATCCCCATGAAGGAAAATATTACTTAACTTACCTAGTAAAAGCATCTACTTCTGTCCCGGCCCCTGGATACTTCCATTACTTCGTAGATGCAACAAGCGGTAAAGTCATTAATAGCTTCAACGCACTGCACAACGTGGATCCAACAACACTTTCACCAGTGACGGCAAGAGGACTAGACGTATTTGGCAAACTGCAATCCTTCCCTGTTGGAAAGGATCTTGAAACTGGAACAAGTTATATGTATGGTGCTTCTGTTGTGAACCAGAACACTGTACCTATTGCCACCTATGACGCTCGTCGTACAGATGAATCTCTTTTCATAATCTTTGCAGGTCTTTTAGGATTCTCAGGATGGGAAGTATCAACAAATAGTGCAAGTAACTTTTTCTATGATCCTGCTGCCGTTTCTGCACATGTAAACTCGGATAAAGTAAACAAATACTATCAAAACATTCACAAGCGCAACAGCTTAGATGATAAAGGGATGACATTAATCAATTCTGTCCACGTTGGAATAAAATGGAACAATGCCGGATGGAATGGAAAACAAATGTTATACGGAGATGGAGACGGGATTAAATATGGCTCACTTTCTGGAGCGTTAGACGTAACTGGTCATGAAATGACTCATGGCGTCATTACAAATACGACAGACTTAACTTACGAGAATGAATCTGGAGCTATCAATGAGTCATTAGCAGACATCTTCGGTCAATTCACTCAAATGTACACTACTGGAGTAACTGAATGGGATCTGGGAGAAGATATCTATACTCCTAACATTCCTGGTGACGGGGGCCTTCGTTCCATGAGTGACCCAGCTTCTAAGAGCGTAAGTACAGCATATATGCCATCAGGTCGCTATCCAGATCATTATGATGATCGTTACCTCGGTACTTTAGACAATGGGGGCGTTCACATTAACAGCGGTATTAATAATAAAGCTGCTTACTTAATTACGCAAGGCGGTACAAATAACGGAATTACGATTAAAGGAATTGGCAGGACAAAAGCAGAAAAAATTTATTACCGTGCTTTAACTCTATATTTAACACCTACATCAGGATTCCATGACATGCGTGAAGCTGCTATCCACGCTGCTCGTGACTTACATCCAGATAAAAATGGGGCACCATCAGCAGAAACTCAAGCTGTTATGGATGCATACACTTCTGTAGGAGTTAACTAAACAACCAAAGTTAAAAGCCATGAATGAAATTCAAGCGTTCATGGCTTTTTCTCATCTGCAAATCGAACTCTGCTTCAAAATTATTAATACGTATAGAATAATCATCATGTTTATTGCTTATAGTTCGCAAACAAAAAGGAGAAGGAATCAACATTAGATGCTTTCCTTCTCCTCTTATAATCCGGTCTTATGAAAACATTGTGTACCGTTTTCCTTCTCAGCCGCTGTTTAGTCTGTATATCCAGCAGATAGATCCTTAACATAAAATTCTTAAATAGCAATTTGATTGCTCCCCTGCCCTCAAGGTCTTGCTATTAAGGTCTATCCCCGCCTGGAAATTCTATGAAAGAAATGACTCCCCTAGAAGAACAATGACAATAGGAATGTCCAAACACTTACAAATATCAGCAGTCCAAAACTATATTTCAATGTCATCTTCGTTAAATCTGCTTCTTTTCCTGTCTCGCCAACAGCTGCTGTGGCAATGGCGATTGACTGAGGGGAGATCAGCTTTGCCATCACGCCTCCAGCCGTATTGGCAGAAAGCAATAAGGAGGAGTTGGTTCCGATCACATTACCCGCAGTCGCCTGGATTGGCGCAAATAACGTATTATTGTTCACAACTGATCCTGTCATGAACACCCCTATCCAGCCCAGAACAGGTGATAACAGCGGAAATATGTTTCCCGTCGTCGCAACTGCTTCCCCTAAAGTGACGGTCATTCCACCGTATGTCATGAGCTTTGAAATACCGATAATGGCACAAATCATGATAATCGGAATCCAGAACTCTGAAACAGTCTTCTTGAAAAGGCTGAAGCCTTCACCCATACTGATGCCTTTTGTCGTTGCAATTGTCGTTAAGCCAGCCAATAAGATCGCTGTACCTGTTGCTCCAATTAAACTGATGCTGACTCCAAGAGAAGACCCGGGTATTCCGAAATTGATGACCGTGAATTCAAGCAGGCCCCCTTCAGCGAAAAGACCATTAAATGCAGGGAAACTCCAAATTAAAATAAATAAGGTCAATAGATAAAATGGTGACCATGCTTTAACAATTTCACCTAATGAATGCTGTTCAAAATTGCACTCTTTCCCATTAAGTAAAAAGATGTTCTTAGGTTTCCACTTTTTCAGGAATAAAGCTAATATCCCCATCGCTAATAATGAAGGAATAATATCAGCAAGCTCCGGTCCTACAAATACAGTAATGATTGCTTGTGTAACGGTATACACCCCAGCTGTGATCAGGATAGCCGGGAATATTTCCTTAATTCCTTTAAACCCGTCAATGAGCCATATTAATAAAAAGGGAATGGTAAAGTTAATAATTGGCAGTGTCAGGGCAGTCATCATCGACACATCCATGGAAGTGACTCCTTGAATTCCGAACGTATCGATAATGCCAACAGGTATGCCGATCGCACCAAAGGCTCCTGAAGCTCCGTTTGCAATAAGACAGAGCATCGCTGCCTGTAAAGGCCTGAAGCCCAGTGAAACTAACAGCACGGCACAAATGGCAATCGGTACGCCAAACCCGGCTGCGCCTTCGAGAAAGGCGTTAAAACAAAATCCAATCAGCAGAAATTGAATGCGCTGGTCCTGGGAAATCCCAGCAATGCTTCCGCGCAAAATATCAAACTTACCTGATGCGACTGAAATTTTATATAGCCATACAGCCATGACAATAATCCAGCCAATCGGCCAAACTCCTGCTGCAGCACCTTGAATAACACTTCCCGCCGCTTCCCCGAATGGCAATTGAAAGATGATAAGTGCGATAAAGAAAGTGACAGCTAAGTTTAATAACGCTGCATGAATGCCCTTCATTTTTAATACCGTCAAGCAGATCAGAAATAACAGGATCGGTATGGAAGCCACAAGAGATGAAATAGCAAGGTTATGAAAAGGATTGAAAGTTTCTACTAACATGCGATCTGCTCCTTTGGATCTAAGATGTCAACTCGTCATAATGCTGAATTTTGAATGTCTTTTAAGGTTTGAACAGATTTGGCAAGCTTCCTTTTTTCATCCTCGGTCAGTGACAGTTCAACAATATTCTTCACACCGTTTCTAGTAATTACAGATGGAATCCCGACAAACACATCATGATGGCCGTATTCTCCATCTAGCATTGCCCCGACTGGCAAAACCACATTTTCATTTCGTAAAATGGCTTTTGTTATTCTGACTAGCCCCATCGCAATCCCATAGTAGGTTGCCCCTTTTGCATTAATGATTTCATACGCTGCATCCCGGACTTTGACAGCAATTTCTTTTTTTCTTTCTTCTGTTAACCTCTCTGCTACAGGTGTTCCGGCAATATTGGCAAAGCTCCATACCGGGAATTGAGAGTCACCATGTTCACCGATGATATATCCATGCACACTTACGGCTGCTGTATCAAATTCTTTCCCTAATAAATACCGGAATCTTGCGGAATCTAGAATGGTTCCGGACCCTATGACTCTTTCTTTAGGCAGGCCAGAGAATTTCCAGGTTGCATAAGATAAAATATCGACTGGATTTGTTGCCACTAAGAAAATGCCATTAAAGCCAGAGTCCATAATACTTTCTACAATAGTTTTGAAAATTTTAACGTTTTTATTCACCAGATCGAGCCGGGTTTCTCCAGGTTTTTGTGCTGCACCTGCACAGATCACCACAAGAGCGGCATCCTTACAGTCCTCATAAGAACCATATCTTATAGCCATAGCCGTTGGCGCATAGGCAATGCCGTGGTTTAAATCCATGACATCTCCTTTTGCTTTCTCTTCATTTAAATCGACAATGATTAACTCATCACATAAGCCCTGATTTAATAACGCATAAGCATAACTTGATCCAACAGCGCCATTTCCTACTAATACAATTTTGTTCCCTAATGTTAAATTCATTATGAATTCCCCCAATATATATTTGTGAAATAATTCACATGATTTCGTAAAAAAAACCTTTACATTCAATCCAATATAGGTGGTTGCATTTATGTGAATTATTTCACATATGACCCCAAAAAAATATTGATATAATTATTTGTTAAACATTTCACAATAAGAATATATCAATACTTTTGATTTTGTGCAAGTCTTTCCTCATAATTTTTATAAAATACAAGATTGAATAAGATGTGCCAGCCCCCGGTATGCTTTTGCATAGCAGAGGGCTGGCACTCATATTATTTCACTGTAACTTTTTTCCCGCCTTCATCTTGAATCGGATTTGTACCATTCTCCACACCCAGCTCATTTAACCATTTGCGATAGGCAATCGTAAGGGCGTCTGACTTCAGATGCAGCTCCGCCTGTAAGTCCAGTGGCAGAAGCTCTGGTTTTTGGCTTTGGACGATATCTAAATCCTGATAGAAAATCGTATCCTGGAATTCAATAAAAGGCTCATCCGGCTTATCCAAATCATAGTTTCTGGTTAACAGCATAAATGCCTTGGCCTGCTCGTGATCCTCTTGATTGACAGCAAGCAGAATCGTTAGCTCCTCATCCGATCCTTCCGTCGTTTTGGTAAAACGGGCAGTTGTTGGGTTGAGGATTTCGTACACATAGTTAGCATACCCGCCTTGGGAGCGTCCGTCAGGATTCGGCTGGTAGACAGGGATTTTACTAGTAATTAAGCGATTATCTGCAAATTCAACTTTATAGTCGACTACCTCTGCATGATCCTCATCTCCCAGCAGACCTTCATGGACAAACATGAGATGCGAAACATCCAGGAAATTTTCAATAATTCTTGGGGCATTTGCTTTTACCTCATAAGGGCCGCAAATCGCTGTCCGGTACCCTTCCATGCTATATTCAGGAAATGAAATAAGCGGAGCCGGATCATCGCCTAAGTTAACCCAGATCAGTCCAAGATACTCCTCACAATGGTAAACGGTTGCCCTTGCTTTCTTTGGAATGGCTCTTCCGCTCGGCAGGGCAGGAATCTTCTCACAGGCACCTGCACAATTATATTCCCAGGCATGATAAGCGCAAACCAGATTTCCGTTCTTCACCTTTCCAAGTGAAAGGGCTGCCCCGCGGTGGATACATAGATCCTTGAATGCGTGAACCCCTTTATCATTGCGGAAAATGACAACCCGCTCCCCAAGGACAAATACCTGTTTGGGATCCTCCAATAATTCTTCTGCTTTGCATACTGGATGCCATTCATTCCATAATCGATCTTGCTGCATAATAGACACACACCTTTGCGTTTTTAATTTGCATGTACTGTTACTTCATTCGTTTTTACGCCGTCTTCAAGCTTTTGCGGCAGAATCAGATTTAGAACCAGCGCAGCAATTGCTCCGATGGCTGTACCTGATGAAACAAAATAAGTCGCAATATCAGGCAGCCCTTTTAACACATCAGCAGGCATTAACACCGCAAACAAGGCAAGCATAATCGGCACACCGATCACAAGCATATTCCGTTCAGTGAATGCTACTTCTTTAATCACTTTGAACCCATTCATCATAATGACTACGCATAGAATGGCAAACACACTATTAATGACAACCCCTGGAATGCAGGCAATCAAATTCATCAGCTTTGGCATCATGCCAAGAATGATCATGATCACACCGCCAGCGATAATCGGCTTGCGGCTTTTCACTCCTGTAATCGCAATGATGCCAGCATTGGAAGAGTAGCCCGTTACCGGTGTTCCCCCAAAGAATGAACCGATGAAACAGCCCAATCCTTCCCCAAATGCCCCGCCATTTAAACGTTTATCATCAAGATTTTCGCCTGTCACCTTACTAACCGTAAACCACGTGCCAGTTGTTTCAATTGTGACAATAAAATAGATGGCTGCCATAATCAGAATGGCATGCAGATCAAATTCAGGAGCTCCAAAGGCAAACAGGCTTGGCATCTGGAACCACGCCGACTTACCCAGTGATGAGAAATCGACTAAGCCAAAGAATGAAGCAACAAGCGACCCAATCCCCAGTGATAAAATAACCGATACGACTTTAATGTATTTCAATTTCGATTTGGACTTCTCGCCAATATACATGCAGAAAATGAGCACAGCCGCTGTCACAGCCGCAACAAATATATTTTCCCCAAAATTGCCTGGTGCCGTGTAGATGGAATTGATCGCACTCGGCATTAACGAAAGCCCAACAACTACAATAACCGTCCCTGCCACAATCGGAGGGATGAATTTCCTGACGACTTTGCTGAAGACTTTCATTGGGTAGCCCAGTAAGGCAACAAGCAAAGCTCCGGGGATCAAACTGCCAATCATGGCCCCGATGCCAGACGTTGTTCCGATGGCAGCCAGTGCGCTAAGCGGCACAAAGGATGGCCCCTGCATGACTGGAAGCTTCATGGCAAATCCTGCCTGAATGATTGTAGCAATACCGCAGGCAATAAAGGTCATCTGAATTAACAGGGCACTATCCGGAACGGAAAAAGACAGTAATCCTGCTAAAATCATCGGCGGAATAAACAGATCCATCGCCAATACTTGCTGCAATCCAAGAAAAATGGATTGTCCAACAGAAACCTCTTTTTTTGCTTCACTAATGTTTGTTTCTGGTTTTTCAGCCCTTGCATCCATCATAAGAACCCCCTGTTGGTGTTATGATATCCATATAATCTTGGTTTCTTAAACAGACCAATAGAAAAAGCCCAAAGTACATGGTCTCCCCCAAAACGTAAGAAAGCATGTACTTCGAGCTTAAAAAATCGAAGTATGAAAAGAACAGAAGAATCCCAAATGAGTCTGCGTCCATTCTGTCCCTGCTTTTCATAGTCGGTTTATTTACGGTAAACGGGTAGAAACTTGTAGGCCATATCCCTACGATTATATGAAAAACACTATTAATTTTTGATTAAAATTATCTTACAATAGTTTTTCTATAAATAACAACAAGATTTTTCACAATGTTTTTTTTATAGACTGTGCTTTTTCTTTCCTTTACAATGACTATTGTAGCATAAAACACGAACGTTAGGAAGGTGTTTATGAGTAAATATACGTATATTTTTCATGGGACCGCTTTTTCCAGTCATTCTCCTAAGAAAATAAATGTTTTAAAAGACTACTTAATTTTTGTAAATTCGAATGGAATGATTGAAAAAATGGCAGGGCCAGAGCATGAGGATTACCAATCCCTGCTGTCTGCCTATAAGGGACAGGAAAACTTTCACCACTTAGAAGATGGGCAATATTTTCTTCCTGGTTTTGTGGACTTGCATGTCCATGCGCCGCAATGGGCTCAATCAGGGACAGCTTTGGATATCCCGCTCTATGACTGGCTTCACACTTACACATTCCCATTAGAGTCCAAATATGCAGATCTAGTTTTTGCCAAGACAGTCTATGAAGATCTCGTGAGCACACTGCTCGCCAACGGAACAACGACGGTCCTTTACTTTGCAACGGTTCATAAAGAGGCAAGTTTATTATTAGCAGAAATTTGTGCGAAAAAAGGGCAGAGGGGCTTAGTGGGAAAAGTCGTCATGGATGATCCTGAACAAAATCCACATTATTATCGGGATGCAGATACGAAAACGGCGTTAGCCGATACGGAGGAGTTTATTTTAGCCGTGAAGGAGCTGGCCAATTCGGTAAAACAAGGCGTGTATCCTGTCGTTACACCTCGCTTTATTCCAAGCTGTTCGGACGAAGCACTTAAGGGCTTGGGCGAACTGGCTGCTAAGTATGATACACATGTACAATCCCACTGCAGCGAAAGTGACTGGGCCTATAGCTATGTACAAAACCGTTTCGATAAACATGATGCAGCTGCCTTGCATGATTTCGGATTATTAGGTGAAAAATCCGTTATGGCTCATTGCAATTTCCTAGATGACCATGATGCAGAGCTCTTTGCCAGGACAGGAACAGCAATCAGCCATTGCCCGCTTTCCAATGCCTACTTCGCCAATAGCGTGATTCCGATCAAGCGTTTTATGGCTAAGGGAATCGATATTGGATTAGGAACGGATATTTCAGCTGGCGCGACTCCAAGTCTTTATGATAATGCTAAGCAGGCTGTTGTCTCATCAAGAATGCTTGAGGACGGGGTAAATCCGGCTCTTCCTGCCGAGGAGCGCGGTGTACCGGATTCCCGGATATCCATTCATGAAGCCTTTTACCTGGCTACAGCCGGCGGCGGGGAAAGCCTAAGCCTGCCTATTGGACGAATCCAGGAAAACTATGCATGGGACGTTCAAATCGTCGATACGAAAGTACCGGGAGCAAGCCTGCCCATCTTTACGGATAATGAAGCGTTAGATGATGTATTCCAGAAAATCATGCATCTTGTCCGGCCGGAGCATATTCGGGAAGTCTGGGTACAAGGGGAAAAGGTTCACTCGCGGTCTTGAGGGAATGAGTAAAAGGTTTAGACTGGTTTTCTGCTTCTTTTGTCCGAACGAGCACTGGGTTCGGACTACTTCTCTTGAATTTCCGCTTCTCCTGTCCGAATGGACGCCGGATTCGGACTACTACTCTATGAATTCCTGCTTCTTCTGTCCGAATGAGCACCGGATTCGGACTAGCTCTCTCGGTTTTCTGCTTCTCCTGTCCGAATGAGCGCCGGATTCGGACTACTACTCTATGAATTCCTGCTTCTTCTGTCCGAATGAGCACTGGATTCGGACTAGCTCTCTCGGTTTTCTGCCTCTCCTGTCCGAATGAGTGCTAGATTCGGACTACTTCTCTTGAATCCCTGCTTCTCCTGTCCGAATGGGCACCGGATTCGGACTAGCTCTCTCGGTTTTCTGCCTCTCCTGTCCGAATGGACGCCGGGTTCGGACTACTTCTCTTGAATTTCCGCTTCTCCTGTCCGAATGGACCCCGGATTCGGACTACTTCTCTATGAATTCCTGCCTCTCCTGTCCCAATGAGCGCCGGATTCGGACTAGCTCTCTCGGTTTTCCGCTTCTCCTGTCCGAATGAGCACCGGATTCGGACTACTTCTCTTGAATTTCCGCTTCTCCTGTCCGAATGGACGCCGGATTCGGACTACTACTCTATGAATTCCTGCTTCTTCTGTCCGAATGAGCACCGGATTCGGACTAGCTCTCTCGGTTTTCTGCTTCTCCTGTCCGAATGAGCACCGGATTCGGACTACTACTCATTCCTGCTTCTTCTGTCCGAATGAGCACTGGATTCGGACTAGCTCTCTCGGTTTTCTGCCTCTCCTGTCCGAATGAGCGCCGGATTCGGACTGCTTTTCTTGAATTCCTGCTTCTCCTGTCCGAATGAGCACCGGATTCGGACTGCACTCTTGAATTCCTGCTTCTTCTGTCCGCTTGAGTGCTAGATTCGAACCACATCTCTCGGATTTCCACTTCTCCTGTCCGAATGAGAAACCTTATAGTATTGTTCCTTTTAAAATGACTCATTCTTCAGCACGTCAGCAAGCCTGTGCAGTGCGTCTGACTGCCGAATGCAGTAATGGCGCCCTTCCTTCAGCAAGTAACCTTTATCGCAAAACTGCACAAGAACATGCAAAAAATGCCGATAGGACACTCCTAAAAAGTCACATACCGTTACATGTTTTTCCTTATAGATCTCCCCATCAGCGGTTTGCAGGATGAAATCCGCCAGCCGGTTTTCAAGCGGGAAGGAAAGACTCTGGGAATACTTTTCAGCCATTTTTGTTGCTTTCATACTTAAAAACTTGGTGAGCTCTCGGAGAAAGGTCGTATCTTCGAGCAACCTTGTGCGATAGTGATGTAAAGGAATCGCAAAACAGATTATCTTCGTGGAGGTTTGGACCCCCTTTGTATAATACACTTCATTTAAAAGTTCCATTTCCCCAATATAATCATGGGCATTAATGAAATTAATCAAAGAAACCTTCCCATTTTGATACGTTACGTAAATTTTGGCTTTCCCCTCGATGACATAATACAAATAATCCGGCCTCATACCTTCTCGAATAATCCATTCATCCCGCTTGTATTCACGGACTTCCATAAACTCCTCAATCGGAAAAGAAAATAAATGCGAAATGGAGTGTTCCTCCAGGTAATGCTGCCTTTTTTCCTGTTTATAAATTTCCATCATTCACCCCAAAATATGAGATATCTCATATTATTGTACGAATCTTCCTGATATCATGCAAATATCGGAGGGATTTTTAATGAATACACAAAGCTGGATGAGCCGGCAGTTTTTCAGTTTCTTCATGACTTGGGGAGTTTTTCTGCCCTATTGGACAGGGTGGATGATCCATATAAAAGGAATGACAGTTTCACAAGCGAGTTTGATCATGAGCTTAGGCTTGGCTATACGGGGACTTTCCACACTATTTGCTTTTCCTTACTTGTCAGGAAAATTCAGCAGCAAAACCCTGCTGAACGGAATGTCCATCGGTACATTTATCGCCATTCTATGCTATATCCCTGCAAACTCCTTTATGAGCCTGCTAGTGGTAACGTTAATTTTGAATTTCTTTTATCCTGCGCTGATGCCTGCACTGGATAGTGCAGCCGGCATTCTTGTACAGAGTAAACAATTAAGAGATTACGGAAAAAGCCGCTCCTGGGGATCAATCGGGTTCGTCGTATCCGGCATGATCCTGACTTTCTTTACTGGGGCGCTTGGGGACGAAGCCATATTCTGGGCACTGCTGCTCGGCATGATCATATTTCTGTGTCTCGGGTTTATGGATATGCCGAACGTTTTATCTGAAAAGCCAAAAGCCGGCCATGCAAAAGGAGCTATATTGAAATTATTCAGCATCCGGCACTTTGGACTGGTGCTCGTCATTGTCATTTTACTGCAGGCAGCACATGCTTCCTATTACAACTACGGCTATATTTATTTGCAGGAAATCCAGGCACCCAAATATCTAATCGGCGTGATTATTAACATTGCCGTGATTGCTGAAATCCTCTTCTTTTTCATAGCCGACCGGACGTTCCGCAAATTCTCGATAGGCTCATTGCTGGCCCTGGCTGCACTGGGCTCAACCGCACGCTGGATACTCGTATTTGCCTTTCCGCATGTGATTATGTTTACCATCGCCCAAACATTGCATGCTTTCTCATTTGCCATGGCACACTACGCCTTCATGAAATACCTGATCAAATTTGTTCCTCATGAACAGGTGCCAATTACACAAGGGGTATACTCTGCCCTCGCACTTAGCTGGAGCACAGCCCTCTTCACGATTTTCGGCGGGTATTTGTATGAAATGGAGCCAAGGTACGCGTTTATCGGGATGGTGGTTTGCACTATACCAGCAGCGCTGCTTGCTTTTGTTTATCGAAGATTGGAAGGGAAAGCTGAAACCAGACAGCTGGCGATCTAAGCGGGTGCTGAAACACTCTATTCCTTCCCCGCATCTCCTAAGTCCCATAAAGATTCTCTTCTGTAAAAAAAAGAATCTTTATGGGATATTTTTAAATCACTTTGCCTGTAAATACGATATGTTCTCCAAAAAGATCTTTGCACACTCTGAATTTATCTTCTTCCCATTTTGTGCCTTCACTTTATTTTTCAGTGATTTCAATCCTTTCTCCTGAGAGCCCGGATGGTCCTGAATATGCTGAATCTTAGCCGCTAAACTGTTTAATATCCCTTTATGCGTAATCCAGACCTTTTCCTTTGCTATCGCCAGGAATTCATCCAGATGATCAATATCAAAAGACACATGTAAGTTCGTTGTTTTTAGAGTTGGTGCTGCTAAATTCTGAATTGGAATATATCCGTTTATATTTCAATCTGCAAGAAATGAGATACGAGGATCGAATCGACTATTTGGAACAGATTGAGGAAGGCTGCGACCAATTATATGTAGTCCGTTTCATGCTGCAGCCAATCGTTGAAAATGCACGAAATATGGACTCGAGAATTTAATGATGAAAGGCAAGGTCACCATTAAAGCTTATCTGTCAGTTGAAACACTCATAATCAAGGTCAGCGATAATGGATCAGGCATGGATGCAACCACCCTTGAAGGGCTTCAAAAGAAGCTGGCAGAGGATGATTCTTTGCCGGGCGGAAAAAATATCGGCATCAAAAACGTTCATGACCGCATTCGCCTTCATTTTGGCGAAGAATACGGACTTGAGATGTAAAGTGCTCAAAACAAAGGGACAGCTGTTACGATTTGTCTGCCAATAATACACTCTATTAAAGAATCCGCTTAAACCACCTAAAGTCTCCACCGGTGGTTTTTTATATTTATCCTGATTTTTCCGATTCCTCAGTTTTGAAATTTATCCAATACCGCAAAGAAATCGCGTAAGAAATGATAGAAAAGTTTCTCTGTGGGAAGCAGCTGGCGTTCGCTGGGAATAATGATGCCTACCGTACGGGTAACATGTGGATTAATAACAGGCAGCCTTACTGTTGAGCGCGGCAGGCTGTCAACCAATGTAGATTCCGGAATAAGCGTCAAACCCAAACCTGCTGAGACCAAGCCTTTAATCGTATCAATATCATCACCTTCAAATGACACTTTAGGATGAAAACCAAGCCGACTGCAGGCATTATCGAATAGTTCACGCAAAACAAATCCCTTAGGGAACAAGATTAATGACTCATCTTTTAATTGGTCGAGATTCAGCAAAGGTTTATCTGCAAGAGGATGGTCAGATGGAAGCAAGGCAACCATATTCTCTGTAAATAAAATATCCCCCTTAACCTTTTTTTCCTGCTTTGGCAGCGGACCAATCAAAGCCATATCGATTTCTCCTTCCGCCACTCCGCTAATCAAATCACGATAGGAGCTCTGTTTCAGTTCAAATTTCACATGAGGATAGCGCTCACGGAAAGCAGAAATGATGGAAGGCAGTGTATGTAGTGCTAGACTGCTTGGAAAACCGAATCGTATAATGCCTTGCTCCGGATCCAGATACTCTCTGACTTGCCGTTTCGCATTATCGATTACTTTTATGGCTTCCTCCATCTGTTCTAAAAACATCTTGCCGATTGGCGTCAATTTTACGTTCCTTCCTTCACGGATAAACAGATCCGCCCCCAGCTCAGACTCCAGATTAAAAATCTGCCTGCTCACTGCCGATTGCGCCACGTGCAAAGCCATAGCCGCATCAGTTACATGCTCTCTTTTCGCAACTTCAATAAAATATTTTATCTGCCTTAATTCCAAATAAGCTCTTCCTTTCAGTAATCATCTAATTTCGGCATCATTCTTATCTAATTTTCATATTGTTCAGATTGATTTTCAACTATAAAATGAGAGAATCATACAATTTTTCAAATCATTATTATCTAGAAAGCATTTATAGAATTCAGTATTAACCACAAGGGGGGCTGGCAGCAGCATGACTGTATTAACAGAGCTTAAAGACAAGGAAACAATAGAGGCGAAAAATTATATCAATAAAGTATTTGAAACGGTCAAACAACGTAATCCTAATGAAAGTGAATTTCATCAGGTTGTGAAAGAAATGTTTGATTCACTCGTGCCTGTATTTGCGAAACATCCAGTATACATGGAACAAAGTATTCTTGAAAGAATAGTCGAACCTGAAAGAGTGATTACCTTCAGAGTCCCTTGGGTGGATGATCAGGGAAAAGTACATGTAAACCGCGGATTCCGTGTACAGTTTAACAGCGCCATCGGTCCCTATAAAGGCGGTTTGCGATTCCATCCTTCTGTAAATGCCAGCATCATCAAATTTCTGGGCTTTGAACAAATTTTCAAAAATGCTCTAACAGGTCAGCCAATCGGAGGCGGCAAAGGCGGATCCGATTTTGATCCTAAGGGGAAATCTGATGGAGAAATCATGAAATTCACGCAAAGCTTCATGCTGGAACTATTCAGGCATATCGGTCCAGATGTCGACGTTCCAGCTGGAGATATTGGGGTAGGCCGCAGAGAAATAGGATATATGTTTGGACAGTACAAGAGAATCCGCGGAGGATATGAAGCTGGAATCCTGACAGGAAAAGGACTTGAGTATGGCGGGAGCCTAACCCGCACTGAAGCTACAGGTTACGGTACTGTTTACTTTGTACAAGAAATGCTCAAAGAAAAAGGCCTTTCCTTTACAGGAAGCACAGTCGTTGTCTCCGGATCAGGCAATGTCTCCACCTATGCGATTGAAAAAGCTCTACAGCTTGGCGCAAAGGTTGTCGCCTGCAGCGATTCTGACGGATATATTTATGACCCGAACGGCATCAGCCTTGATACCGTAAAAAGACTGAAAGAAGTCGAAAGAAACAGAATTCTGGAATACGTGAAAGAACATCCTCATGCACAATACTTTGAAGGCTGTTCTGGCATCTGGTCCATCCCTTGTGACATCGCTTTGCCGTGTGCGACGCAAAATGAAATAGATGAATCAGCAGCTGAGATGCTCGTTGCTAATGGAGTAAAAGCTATCGGTGAAGGAGCAAATATGCCATCCACATCAGAAGCAATTAACGTATTTTTGAGAAACAACATTCTCTTTGGCCCCGCAAAAGCAGCCAATGCAGGCGGCGTCGCCGTTTCTGCCCTAGAAATGGCCCAAAATAGCTCAAGATTATCCTGGACATTTGAAGAAGTGGATGCAAAACTACAGCACATTATGATTAACATATACCGAAACAGCGTCAAAGCTGCCGAGGATTATGGCTATTCGGGTAATCTGATTGCTGGCGCTAATATCGCAGGATTTAAAAAAGCAGCCGATGCCATGATCGCTCAAGGTGTTATTTAAATCAATCTATTGCCGCAAAAAGGGTGAATGCTAAAATGCAGCATCACCCTTTTCATTTTGCTTATGCTCTTATCAATACGTTAATTTATAAACAATTTCACCATCGATCACCCGGCCATCTGCTTCAAAGCCCAGCTTTTCATATAACTGCTTCGCCAGATCGTTTTCAGGCTAAAAGCTTAAATAAATCACCTTATGCTCTTTATCCTGTTTAATCCGCTCAATCAGCTTCTCCATGGCCGCTTTCCCATACCCCTTTGACTGGAACTTGGCATCAATATTTGAAAAGGTAAAAACATATGCCGTCCCAGGTGCCGAACAGACAATGGAGCGCCTTGAAGAGCATCTGGCTGGTATATCATAAATATTAGGGCATCCTCGTAATGGGGCAGCCCTTGTAACTCCTTAAAACCTGGCAAAACGCCAGGTTTTATCTTACTCTTCTTATGGACAGAATAAACTTAATCTCTCTTGCAAACCTTCTAAGACTTCTTCCGGCATTTCCCTGACCTTGATATCCCCACCCAGGAAAAGCAGCCAATTGGTAATTTCGGTCAGTTCTTCTGAATTATGAACATTGATAAAAGTCTTTAGAACAGCTGTAGTTTGGTAAGGATTCGTATAGGAAATCGAAACTTTTAAAGGATGGTATTTTTTGAATTGGGCAATCGCCTTTGGACCAAGATCAAGAACAAGATTGATGACTTCCTCCTGCTTACTTATTTTTTCTAAAATATTTTTCCTGCTTACTCTTTTTTTCGCAGAATAGGGTTCAACATTGGTGAGATTGTCCACGGGGAAAATTTGTTTCTTTTCTTCCTTTAAGTCAAAGCCTTCAATCAGCCAAATGCTTTTTTCACGATAGAGGTGCAAGAGATAAATAGGATAAGACCTGATTCCCTGCTCTTCTTCGATGGTAATCAATAAATAGCTATCCAAAAGAAGGGTTTGGATGAGTTTTTCCAGCATCGGATGAGGGAGGTCTGCCAAATCAAGCAGGTCGGGATTATGGGGATTGGTCCCTTCAAATAGCAAGATTTGATTTAAAAGAACAAGGTCTTCCTGCTGGTTTTCTGAGATAAGGCCGAGTAATTTTTCAGCTAAAGACTGACGGCTCTTTAGATAGGGGAGCTGCTGATTTCTTGTAGCCATAAAAGCAATAAAAAGTGCTTTGATCTCATTATCGGTAAAGCGAACAGTGGGCAGGACAGAGTTGTTCATGACAAAATAACCCCCATCCCTCCCAACTTCAGCGACTAGCGGCATCCCCATGGCTTCAATTTCTCTAATATCTCTAATAGCTGTTGAACGGGAGATGTTAAATTCCCGTATAATTTCAGAAATCGTAAAGTGGGCGCGGTTATTGATATACCGCATCATAACATTAATCCGCTCAACTTTTTTCATTTGGACCCCCTAAACAGTATCATTTTTTGACATGATTTAAAGTTATTATAAACTCATCAAGTGAAAAGATAAATCATTTGAAATTTTTTAAAAAGGATGGTTTTGATTATGGCAGATTTTACTCTGAAAGAAAAAGAAAGCTTTACGGTATTAGGCATTGGGACTGAACTTAAGAGCGATTACACGGATTATGCCGGCATCAATAAGGAAAAGGCAGACTTTTGGCAGGCAGTCAAACAGGATGGAAGGCTAGACGCTTTAAAAGCCATAGCCACAAATGATTACATTTTTGTCGTGAACGAAGCGGTGAATAACAAGATGATGCATTATGCAGGCGTCATGACAGAGGAGTCGCTGCCAGAAGCATCAAGAGTGATCCAATTTCCTAAAGGGGAATACCTCGTTGTTAAAGGGGAAGCTGAGACATCTGAAGAGTTGAGTAATATGCTTACTGGTATTGCCTTTGGTCAAATCTTGCCGGAAGCAGAGAATTTCGCCTATGTTGGCGGTCCCAATGCAGCAGTTGAGATGGGGCAGCGAAACGGCTTAGTATTTGGTGAAATGTGGATTCCTGTTGTTAAGAAATAGGAAATAAAGGCGGGATGGTAATGTCCTATATGGTTGATTTTAAAAATGTGTCTGCGGCTGGTTTAGAGTCTTCACCGGCAGCGGAAGCCCTTGCTGGTTTGCGAGCTAATGAAGCCCGTTACTTCATGACTAAATATAAGCATGAATTTACGGTTGTACCAGCCAGCGAAAGCCAGAAAACCCTTGATTATGTGAACCGGATCTTGAAAGAAGAACGCAATATTGAATTTGCGGCCAGACCTTTAGAAACGTCGCGTTTTCAAGTGGAAAATATCAAATGGGCCTACGTCTTTTATGAGGATGGCCTAAGCATCAACGTCATGTATACCGTCGATGACCCTAAGAAGCGCGCCGTTGGCTTCAAGCTTTCTGAGGGGATGGAAGTACCAAAGGAGTTAGAAGGGAAGTTTAAGTTTGCCAGGCGGAAGTCTAAACTGGCGGGGGTTATTCGGGGGTCGTTTTTTGTAATTAAAGGAGAGTATTAAAGCTAAAAATTAAATTCATCTCTAAAGGGCATCAAAACTCTAGCCAAAAATGACACGGAAAAAGCACAAGCAGCTGCCGCCCAAATAATACGCAATACTTACCGGACTCTTATGACTAGAGGCCAAAAAGGTTGTTTTATCTTTAGTACGATCCTGAGTTAAATGCCTACTTTAAAGAGCGATTGCAGCAAACAAAAACCTATAATGATTTTTCACCTGAAAGATGTTAAGAGTGGCTGAAGATCGAGAGGATTATTAGTTAATGCAATTAAAATAGGAAAAGTGCCCTTTCCATAAATAACATTTGAATGGGGCTGGCACTTTTTTTATGTTGTTATCACTTGGTGGCATGGTTCACCGTAATTTATATGATGTTTATCCTTGTAAATGGAATTAAGAATTAACTAGGATTTAATTCAATTCACTCATAGAATAAAAAATGACCAATTCTTTTTTGGAATTAGCCATTTTTATACTTAATGTTTGAAGATCAGTTATTTTTAACAATGATTTTATCATAACATCAAGATGCTTTGCATAGGTATCATTCGACACTGTCACTTGTGAATAATCTTTATGGTTAGTCTGTTTATGCTTATTTATTTCGGAATCTGACCATAGATTTTGTAATCAAATCGCTTAGTAACTCCGTACTCCTTACAAATACGCTTTATTTCTTTCCATTCCGAACCTTTTTCAATATCTTTATATAATGTTCCACCCCTAATTGGCCTAGTATGTTGTACGGGTGTTTTATCAATAATAGCTATTTTATTCTGTGGGTAACCTAATATTTTTGGCCAAACGCTGTCTAGTCCCCAACCTGAGCGACTTTTTACGAATGATTTCCAACATAGTTGAAGAGCTTCTCTTGAGAATATTGGAGCCATAACTTCTGCAAATTGAGTATAACGCAAAAGACAGCCTCTTTTTCTTTTGGTGATTTTGTGGGAATAAAAGGAATCCTTTGTTAAGGCTGGTTGAGCCAAAAGTAAATCATAGTGCATAAAAATTTCGAGCATTTGATTAATGGTTGAATAATCAGTACTAATATCATCATCAGGTATCCATACAGCATCGTAGTTAAAAATGTGTTCTCCATATTCTTCTATAATTCGATATAATCTTGGCCATTTTGTATCTTTACCCTCTGAGTAAAAATCACAATCATTTCTAAAATCATTACTTCCATTGCCATAATACTCTAGGAATAAATCAAAATTTTTACATCCATTTGGTTGTAACCACTCTTTATGAAGAGAGGTATCCCCGACTCTTGCCATTACTAAAAACCTTTTATTTCCTGTATTGTGAAAAGGTTTAATCATATTTTCCTTTTTAACATCATTGTTCGTGACATATTCTTCAAAGCTTCCTTCATTATTCACTACATTGATGACCTCCCAATAAAGATTTGGCCGAAAATACTGAACACTTGTTAAGCATATAAATAGCGATAATCGAACACATTTTTCCTTTTTATTAATTCTTCGTTTTTAATAAATTCAGGCCAGGCAGTTAAAATAACAGTATGGTTTGTTTTCGATAATAGTGATTGTAGACTATCGGCATATTCAACAGGAAGTGAGTAAGCTCCTTTAAAGTCTTCCATAGCTAAGGGATCATAAGCGATAATGTTTTTAAATCCTTTTTGTATCAGCCTTTCAATAATTGCTTTTGCCGGCGTTTCTCTTATGTCATTGGAATTTGGCTTAAATGCTAAGCCGAGGATTCCTATATTCTCATTCGCTTTTACTTTATTTACCACATCACTTACAACAAATTCTTTAATTGTTTCATTTACTTTTAGGGTACTTATTAATAGTTCTGGAGAGTAAGAGTTAAACAACGACTGACTAACTAATGCCTTCGTATCTTTAGGTAGACAGTAGCCCCCAAATCCACAGCCGGGGTAAACATAGGAGGTCATGCTGGCTGGAGCACCAACCCATCTTTTATCAAGATGTAACACTTGAAAAGCCTGTTTTATATCAATATCTCCTATGGTCCTAGCGATTATCGACTGTTCATTGGCGAAACTGATGAGAGTTGCCAGCATCGTATTAGATAAATACTTGATAAATTCACCAGTATTTAATGTAACCTGATAAATCGGGGCATCAAAGGTTTGATAGATTTTTTCGACGATCATTCCGCTCTTCTCATCTTCCCGACCGATAACAATTCGATCAGGATTCATAAAATCGTCCCAAGCATATCCTTCTCTTAAAAATTCAGGATTATTGGTTAAACCAATATCAACGCCAATTCTATAACCTAAATTTCCCAAAAAAGGTTTTATCTTTTCACTTGTTGTTGATGGGGGAATGGTGGATTTTAGCACTAATACTTTAAATTCCGGCTTATTAATATAACCAACGACACTTTTAATGGCATCAAAGATATACGTCAAATCTGCGCTTCCATCCGTATTGCTCGGGGTTCCCACACAAAAAAAGATAACCTTACTGTTATTTACAGCCTCCTGTAAATCATCGACAATCGTAAAACCTTTATTTAAGTGCTGATTTAACTTTTCTTCAAGATACGGTTCATAAAAGGGAATATTGCCTGTACGCAGCTGCTCTTTCTTTTTTTCATCAATCTCATAACCGTAAACAGGGTATGATTTATCACTAAACCCTAAAGCCGTTGTTAATCCAACAAATCCAAGGCCTATTACGGTAATCAATGAATTTCACCTTCTTCCTTCAAAAAGGTTAGGAAACGATGGACACCTTCAGCAACAGAAATTGAAGGGGAATAGTTTAATAGTTTTCTGGCCTTTGAAATATTTGGACATCTTCTTTGCGGGTTATCTTTTAAATAACTCTTTTCTTCAGATTCTCTGAACTCTATAGATTGATGAAAACCATAAATGGCTGAACCTGCATCCTTATAAATTTGGGCCAATTCTTTAATTGAAATTTCAGGATTGTCTATGCCTATATTAAAGTAGTCAAAAGATTCATATAGCAGCGCCTTTAAATAACCAGCGATCGCGTCTGTCACATAACAGAATGTTCGAGTTGGTTTTCCATCAGAATGTAAAATTATTTTTTTATTTTCAATTATTGATTTAGCAAAATCAGCTGGTACCCTCTTATCATCAAGTCTCATTCCGGGTCCATAATTATTAAATGGTCTGACAATTGAAATCGGCATGCCAAATTCCTCTGCATATAAGTAACATATCGTTTCTCCGAATCTTTTTGCCTCGTCATAGCATGCGCGCGGTCCAATCATCGCTACATTACCTCTATATTCCTCGGAAGTGGGAATATATTCTGGAAATGGGTCACCATAAACCTCACTACTAGAGAAAAATAAAAATCCTTTAATCTCTTTTTCCCTATAAAAATCAAGCAATTCTCTTAGTCCTACTATATTTGCATCGACGGTTTCAAGAGGATATTTTCTGTAGAAAGTGGGTGAGGCAATCGAAGCCATGTGGATAACAAAGTCAACGTCAGAAATTTTCTCCTGATCAAATAATGAAAATTGAGTAATATCAAGAGTGTGAAGTTCGATCTTTGGACTGGAGTTCCTTAAAACCGAGATCCATTTAGGGTTCCCTAGTTTAAAATTGTCAATGCCAATTATCTTTCTAATACCAAACTCATCTGAGTATTCAGATAAAAACGACATAAAATAATAGCCTAAGAATCCGGCACAACCCGTTATTAGGATTGATGACTCCTTCAATCTTTCTTTTTCGGACTGTTCAAGATTATTAAAAATATACTGAAGGTCTTTATAAAAAATTGTATTTTTTTCAGATAGCACTCTGTTTATCCACCTCAACTTAGATTCTTGTGTAATCAAGTTTGGATATTAATCAGTTATGTCATCCATTTTGTAATTTTTTTCATCGCTTATTGTTAGTTCAATTCCTTTTTCTACTGTTATCTTATTGGTCCATCCTAATTTTTTCAGTTCGTCAATATTGGCTGCTGATTCCATTATTTCATTGTCTCTTTGTGGCAGCGAACCGAAATGCAGTTTCGTTATAGATTGGGAGTGTCTGTGAACAAGTTCTACAAAATGGCGAACTGTTAACGTTTTCCCTGTTCCTAATTCATATTCCTTAAAGCTTGGAAAATCAGACCAATTTTGCTTTAATAATAAAGAATATGCAGAGACCACATCTTTAATATGAATAAAATCCCTTTTTTGATTACCTTCAGTAAGATGTAATTCAGGAACATTGTTTAAACAACTCTTTATAACATGTGCACAGAATTTACTCTCGCTATCAAAGGATCCATATAAATGCTCTAATCTCACATTAATAAAGCGAATATTCTTTGCTGTGCTTAATTCCTTTCCCCATTCTAGAAACTGTTTCTTCGTTAATGCATAACCCGCTAGATGCCTATACCCTGCATTATTCTTATGAATAAATGAATCCGTGTTGATAAATGCATTGGTTTGAAAGGAAATAGCTGTTTCTAATAATTGTAATGGAAAAGAAACGTTAGCCTTATGCAATTGTGAGTGTCTTTCATTATTTCGGTCATACATGGTTGCCGTGTGTATAACAACATCTATTGGCCCACATTCCATAAAGGGCTGCTCAATTGGACATTGATCGATATTAAATACAGTTACTTTGGACAAAATGTCTGAAATTCTCCAAGTGTTTGAGAAGCTTCTTTTTAAAAGAATAACTTCATATCCTTCTTTTACCAACATCTTGGTTAAATGACTGCCCAAGAAACCCGTTGAACCAGTAATTAATATTTTCATCATTACCTCCAACTTAGGATTCTATAAGACTTTATTTGCGCTCTGTTGTCCAAGGAGCACTACCTGAAGCCCAAAGTTCTTCTAAATACTTTCTATCTCGTAAAGTGTCCATTGGCTGCCAAAAGCCATGATGCTTAAAGGCCATTAATTGCTTGTCTTTAGCCAGGTTCTCCAAAGGTTCCTTTTCAAAAGCAGTTTGATCCCCGTTTGTTAAATAATTAAAGATTTCCGGCTCTAATACAAAAAAGCCGGCATTGATCCATCCGCCATCCCCTTGTATCTTTTCTTGGAAATTCTCTACTTTTTGTTCAGAAGACAAGGATAACATTCCGAATCTGCCTTTGGGCTTTGTAGCTGTTACTGTAGCCAATTTCTCATGTGAGTGGTGAAATTCAACTAATTCTTTAATATTCACATCGCTAACTCCATCACCATATGTCAACATAAAAGGTTCATCGCCCACATACCTCTGTATTCTTTTTAACCGCCCGCCTGTTAATGTATTTAAACCAGTATCAACTAAGGTTACTTTCCATGGTTCGGTGGTGTGCTGGTGAATAGTACATTTGCTTTGTTCGCGCATATCAAAAGTTACATCTGAATTGTACAAAAAATAATTGGAGAAATACTCTTTAATAATATGACTTTTATATCCTAAGCAAATAATAAAATCGTTGAAACCATAACTTGAGTAAAGTCTCATTATATGCCATAAAATGGGCTTATCTCCAATTTCAATCATAGGCTTTGGTTTTAAATGGGTTTCTTCACTTATTCTTTGCCCAAACCCTCCAGCTAAAATAATGACTTTCATAAAATCCCTCCTTACTTAAAGATCCTCCTCTGATTTTAATACTAAGGTATGAATTATCTTTCCAGAGCGTAACAATATCTTTGCCCACTTTTTTTAGGCTGTGATTAAACGATTATTTTTTAGCCAGCATATCAAATAGTTGAATTAAATGTGGATACATACCGTTAGCTTCAATTATGTCCCGTTCTGAAAATATTTCGGCTTTCCATTTCGAGCCCCTTTTAATACCGGATTTTCGCAAAAGTTTTTTAGGGGTTTTGTTGGTGGATTTTTGCAGGGGAATTTGGTGTAACATCCTAAATAAAGCTGTTTTAAAGTGATTATACATATTTGGGAAATGTTGACAAAGAAACTTGTGTTCTTTTAATACATTATTCATAAATGGAAAATCCTGTTTATTTATATAACTTATCGAATAAATCGCTACACCAATTTCTGGATGCTTTTCAATGAATTGGACTAGATTTTCGCATTCGTCAGTAGCTCTCTCCCTTTTAGCTGGGTGTTCTTGGTGATATATTGTTATGTTAGGATCAGCGATAAATCTTCCACCGGCTTTAAAAAGCCTATAACCAAATTCATAATCTTCTAATCCATATGCTTTAAAGTTTTCATCATACGGCTCAACTCTCTCAACGAATTCCTTTTTGACCGAATGATTTAATCCGAGACATAATAACCAGGGGATTTGGCAGTCATCAAAGGATGTCACATCAGTTATCACTTTATTAAACCAGCCTGATTCTTTAGGAATACTGAAATCATTTAAAAGGTTAATGTTGCGAATGTCTTCTGAAGATACAAACTGTATGGGTTCACTTAAGCTTTTTATAAGTGAAGAGGCGTCACGAATATCCTTTTGGACACGCTCTCTTAATGTCTCTTTGAACATTTTTCTCTTATTTAGCAAATAGGATAGTTCAGAAATTTGGAAGTCATTAAATGTTGGAAAAAGAGTGGAATAAAAACTTAATATATTGCCTCCTGTAACAATGGCATTTTGATTTTCCAAATGTTTTTTGTAATGACATTGGACAAATTGAGGATCGACGATAATCTCTGCATCCATAAAAATAAGAATTTTACCCTTTGCGTTCTTTATCCCCGTATTTCTTGTTTTCGCAAGCCCTGAATTATGTTCATGTCGAATATACTTAAAACGATAAGGTGGCTGATATTTTTCTAAAAGATGTGTATCATCTGTCGACATATCGTCAATTAAAATCACTTCCATTTTAGATAAATCGAATTCTTGCTTCTCTAATGCCTGTAGGCTTAAAAGATTAAGGGGGTAACGATTATAGGTAGGGATGATGATACTTACTTCATAGTGCATTTTATATCTCCCTTTACAAATTGAAATGTCCTTTAAAAACTTTCTAAAAGGAATTGAATAAACTAATTTTTCCTCCTCTTTTACATCACTAAGTCATAATTTTCCGTGGAACATAGAATATGATATTCTCATATATTATTTGTTGTTCTGGGTTATATCTTAATTAACCCCTCCACTTTTTAAGGATTGGGGATCTTTTATTTTTAAAACTACATGAGGTTATTTGCCTTAAATCGTGAAATGAGCCACATGTGCCCATCCTTTGTAATCATCCAAATATTTCCTGTAACATTATTTTGGTTAATATTGAAATTATCATCTTTTACGTTGGCTTTTTTCCAATTGTGAATAGCTTCTTGCTAAGTCCTCACAATAGTTTAAGAGATTAATTATCGCATTAACTTCATTAGGTGTTGTATACTTTAATTCTATCGACTGGCAAAATGAAAGATCCATTGGAAATGGTTTCTCAATCCATTCTGAAAAATTAAAATTCAGGTTATTCTTCTTAAGTTGTTCATATAGAATTTTCCAGTGGAAAACATCGCCTTCCTTATAATTATAATTTGAAAGATTGCTAATCCAACCAACGATTATTTTTGATTTTAATTGTTCAACAGATCGATAAGGAAAATGCATTAATTTGAGATATTTTGAAATCTCACGTTGTACTTTTTTCTTTTTACCAATAAATATGTCGTGATTACCGCCAGTAATAGAAGCACTGTGCTTTTTCCATATTTTTCTTGAAACAACTACTTTTGGCCAATCATCCTTTTCTCTCCTTGCATAAGTGATTCTTTTTGGAATAAGTAGCTCGTTTTCATTAAGGTTAATGGGGGAATACACATATTCTCTTTGCAGGTAATAAAGTTTACTTGTAGATAAGTTGTTAATTAATTTTCTGGGGTTTCCACTATGACCGGGAGAAGCTAAAAACTCATCCACATCCAATGGGAAAATAAAATCAGGATTGAATTGGTCGAATGTATAGTTTATTAACTCTGTTGTTAGCTCTCCCTGAATATAATCTATACTATTATCTTGTTTCAAATATATAGGGAGACCTTCTGATTGCAATTTATGGATAATATCAACAGTACGATCTGTACTTTTATGATCTAAAAGGACTATACCATCAAAAATATTAAGATGATATCTAACATAAGATTCAATAATATCAGCTTCGTTCTTAACCATACCTACACAATATACTTTTTTCATATTCATCTCCTCAAAACTTAATTATTGAATGTTGTTTTAGTTTATACACTCCATGTCTTTTTCGTTCGGACTAATTCAAATTTTTATCAATAGATAAATGGAAATATCATTAATGACAGCAGTAAGTATTGAAGATAAGGTTAAAAGCCATGAGAATATATAAAGTCACATTCAGTTCACTAAGAAATCCAGTAACTGAAGAAGAGATAAGAAATTTGCAGCTGAAACATTCAGGAGAAATTAGGGAATATAGGATTACCAATGTCTTACGTGCTCCCATCAAGATAATGTTGTGGTGATGTTGAAGGTAATTCTGTTGCCAGCTCAAGGATAGGTGCTTTATCCAGATTTCGGTCTGGATGGTATTCGATATCTTCATTTGCAGCTGAGGGGTCGTTGAATGTCGCCTGTTTGATCAATCGTTCTGGTTTATTTGATTTACGGTGGTCGTACTCATGATTTTTTTGGGGGTCAGGCACCTGTAATTTTGGATTGAATGGATTCCGGCAGCAGCTGAAAGAACAGCCCTTCATACTTAAGATCTAGCAGGCCGGCAATCAACAAAATGATTATAATGAAGAGTACAATCAATGTTTTATACTTTTTAAATAGCTCCTTCATTTGGTTCACCTCCATTGAAAATAATTTGCCGCTATAAATCTGACCATAATAAGAGCTCCCACAGCAGGAGCTCTTTTGTATTTTCATCTCGATTTGATCAACTTTATCAATACCTTAGTTTATAAACGATTTCCCCATCGATGACCCGGCCATCTGCTCATAGACCAGCTTTTTATATAACCGCTTCGCCAGACTGTTTTCAGGCTCAAAGCTCAAATAAATCACCCTATTCTCATTATCCTGCTTAATCCGCTCAATCAGCATCTCCATGGCCACTTTCCCTTTTGACTGGTGCTTCGCATCCGATCATCAAGCGGTAAACCCAATATTCCTTATCATCGAAATCCATGCAGTACATCGTAAAGCCCGCTAACACATCATCATGAAAGATAGCTAAAACAAACACACTCCGGAAAGGCCTTAGCCGCGCAAGCGAAAACACCTTCGGCGCAACAAACGATTTCTGTTCCTCTGCTGCACGCAAATCAATTACATCAAAAAATTATGCCGATCTATTTCTCTAAATTCAATCATGAGATCCCCCTGAAATAAACTTTTTCATTGACTTGACCAGGGTGCCTCCCCGGACTTTAATAGCAGTAGTTAGCTAGGCGAGAAAACTGAAATTTCGCTTTCTGAATTCAGATTCGATAGTTTCGCAAGGAAATCCTTTAATGTGGAAATAATCTAACCCACTTAATCTATTACCTATAGATAAATGCCGTGCCAAAATTCCAAATCATTCGTAGGATAAATAAATTATATATGATTAGGAGTGTATAATCATGAGGGTGCTTTTTCTTGAGAGTCATCCAATGTGGATATATGGATTACCAAATGGCTTTAAGGATGCAGGTCATAAAGTTATGATTTCAGGATCACTAACTAAACAAAATATTTCCGAAATGACAGAGCAATTCAAACCAGATCTTATCATATCTATGGGATGGACGGAAGAACATTATAAGATAAAACAAACATGGATTCATGATGCTGTAAAAAAGAATAAAATACCTCTCATTTATTGGGCAACGGAAGATCCACTGCACACTAAGAAATTTTCTATTCCATTAATTAAAAGAATGAAACCAGACTTTGTATTCACAGTTACTCCATCTATGTGTGAGTTATATAAAGACCATGGTTTCAAATCTGCTCATTTAGATTTCGCCTATCACAACAGTGTCCATCATCGTGTAGAGCCATTAGAAAAGTACCGTTGTGATATTGCAGTTGTAGCAAATGCGTATCCCGACTTTATTTTAAAGAACCCCGACTCTTACCGATTATCTTCTTTACAAACTCTAATATCTCCTCTTCTTAAAAAAAATATCCGGGTAGACTTTTGGGGAAACAATTGGGATGCTATGGAGGATCTATTAGGGAGAAAAATTCCTAGTGATTGGAATCATGGATATTTGGATTATAGAGAGGCCCATAAGGTTTATAGTTCTGCCAAAATCGTAATTGGTATCCAAAACTGTATAGATCAATTAACACAACGCACTTACGAAACTCTTGGTTCGGAGGCTTTTTTGATTACCTCTAAAACCCCTGCTGTTATGAGCAAATTTAAACATAATCGTGATCTAGCCATTTCGTCATCTCCTAAAGAAACGGTAAAACTGATTAAATATTATTTAAAAAATAATAATATCCGAGAACAAATCAGAACCCAGGCAAAAACAGCATTAACGAATGACACCTATCAGCATCGAGCTCAACAAATAATTAAAGTATTGATTGACCACGGAATTTTAAGCAATAACGTTAAATCTACTACAGCGGGAGAGGTAATCCATTATCCCGAGCTACTAAAACAAAAATACGAAATACACGTTGTGAAAAATGGCGATACTCTATTTGAAATCTCTCAAAAGTACGGTGTTGATTTTAAAAAAATTATGAAACTTAACCACTTAGAATCGGATTTAATTGAAGTGGGAATGTTATTGAAAATAAATAGAAAAAACTTGAGAAAGTAACCCTCCCAAATGGAAATATAACAAATTTCCAGTAAATGACCCAGTCCAAATTCAAGATTTAGAAGTCACATCTTAAATAATGAGCCGGATGATGTTGAGCTCCTCTTGTAAAAAAATCTAAAGCTAACATGACCGATTATTAACATTGAAAAATGTAATAGTGATTTGCCCTTATTCAATCCTTTCACGCAGCTCCAAATGTGGACAGGTATGATAGATCTTCATGCAAAAGGAAGTGAATCTAACAAGTATATATATGTTAATATCAATGTGGCAATTTCCATTACAAAGGCAGAAACTTGTGACCGACTAATGTTGAACAATATGTGAGTTAAAAAATTTCAAAAAGTGTGTTTAGCTATATCTCAAAACTTTCTGGTTCCAAATATAAGAATTTCAGACATTAGATAAAGAGAAGAAAAATTATAAAACTTTAAGAAGAGACTAAGATAGATCAAGAAGCGCCAAGGACATTGAATCGTTCTTTGACGCATCTGCTAGGTATGACTTTGCGCTTACTTATGATACGGTTCTCTCTACAACACCTGAAACGGCATATGTCTAAGGCAATCATTTCAAAGCTATGGTTATGAAATATGCGCTTTCCTTACGGCAGATAACCACACCTTAACCATTCAATAGACATAATTATAAATATGAAAATACAATGGGAATTACCGGCTTTATCAAGATGATTAGGGTGAATGGAGGTATTATTAGTGGTAAGAGGATTATCAAATCCCTTTTCTATCCCTTTCCAATCTTTAGAACATATGGAAGAGAAAAATTACGATGTTTTGGTAGTAGGTACAGGAGCCGGAGGAGGAGCTGTTCTCTGGAGATTATGCGAAAAGTGGCGAAAAAATCGGAAGAGTATTGGTGTCATTGAATCCGGTGATCTATTATTGCCAACGCATATCTATAACATCCCTGGATTAAGGAAAAAATGGAAAAAATACTATAATGAAGTTTCCAATCCTATCGGACAGCACCTTCCTCAGTTTTTGGGGGCGGAGCAGGTTTTCGCTGTGGGTGGAAGAACGTTATTTTGGGGAGCAGTTACTCCCAGAATGCACGCATCCGAATTCATAAATTGGCCAATATCCGAACAAGAAATAGACACCTATTACCAGATTGCCGAAGATATCATGCAGATTCATCAGGCATCTTCAATAAATTCATTACACTTACAAGCCATACTTCAACACCTTCATTCAAAAGGGTTTCATGAAGCAAGTCCGATTCCTAGTGCGACTTCACATGGGAAAACCTTTAGTTCATTATGCTTCTTAAAAAATGCTTGGGAACAACACCCCTTTGATTTCGCGGTAAAGGCTCGAGCGTTACAGTTGCTTATGGAAAATGGAAAACCAGTAGGTCTGAAAGTAGGAGATCACAACAAAAAAATACATGTACTAAGAGCAAAAACGATCGTATTGGCCGCTGGTTCCCTGGAAACCCCACGCCTCTTGCTTCATTCAAAAATCCCAGGGAATACAATTGGGCACTTTTTAACAAATCATTCTTTTATTAAGGCAAAAGGAGAATTTATTAGCAAAAAGGTTGGGAACATTTCAGAGAATATCCGTATTTTAATACCGCAGACGGACGAAACCCCTTACCAATTTCAAATATATATAAATAAACGACTGATAAATGCAGTGGGTTTCGGGAAAGTTGAATCCCTCTTTGATAATAATCTGACATTAGACCCGCTAAGTGTAGACGAATACGGTATACCGAAAATAAAGATTAATTTTTCCTATTCTGTCAAGGACATGGAGATTATTCGCCAAATGAATGAGGCGTTACATCAGGTTTTCAATTATCTGGGAGCAAGAGTAGTCCACGAGAAAGGAAAAGCACAGATACATGTTATGGAGCCTGGAGAGGATTACCACGAATCAGGAACATGCCGTATCGGGAATGATCCCTCACAATCTGCAACGAACCGCTATGGTCAAATTCATGGTATTACCGGCCTTTACGTAGCCGATAATAGCATACTCTCCTCGATTGGTGCTTCAAATCCTACTCTTACCACAGTTGCATTAGCCATCCGAATAGCGGATCATATCTCGAATTCCTACTCAAAAGAAAGGACAAAATGAAATGCAAAGTTCCCTATTTACCAATACGGCCAAAAAGGCAAAAGGGGTATCGATTATCACTTGTACTAATAAGCCAATTTATATGAATAATATATTTGAAAACTACTGGAATCAAACTTGGTTTGAAAAAGAGCTGATCATTATTTTAAACAAGGATGACATGGATTTGGCCCAATGGAGAAGAAAAGCAACTGATGATCCAAATATATTTATTTATCAACTTCCAGAGAATTTATCCTTAGGCCAATGCCTGAATTTTGCAATTGATCAAACGCAATGTGACTTTATTGCTATCTTTGACGACGACGATTATTATGCTCCTCTTTATTTAAACAATATGATGCTGGCATTTGACTATACCGATGCTGATATTATTGGAAAAAAAACACATTATGTCTATTTCGAAAGCTGCAAAGCCCTTTACCTCAGAAATCTAAATCAAGAAAACCAGTTTGTAGATTGGGTATGCGGTGGAAAAAAAGTTGTAAAAAGAAATGTTTTCGATAAGGTCAGGTTTCGGAACATCTCAAATAATGAGGACGTAATGTTTTGCAAGGATTGCGTAAAACATGGATTTAAAATATATTCGACTGACCGATATCACCTAGTGTACGTAAGAAGAGAAAACCCGGAATATCATACATGGAAAATAAACGACAAAAAAATCATTAAAAGTTGTAAATTTATTACCTATACAGATGATTATAAGGACTTTTGTATGCCTCGCATGAATAAAAAAGAATAAGAGCAGAGTGTTTTACAACTACCAATTTATACAAAGGGTGATATTAGGTGTTGTAAGCCATTCTTGGACCGTTGAAAATTACATGAATATACCAATATTTCAAGCATTTAGAAACATATATTCCTAGTGTAAAAAAACAAGAAATTCCTTTACGTGATAAAAAACAAAGCCCTTCCATCTCCGAAAAGGACGGAAGAGCTTTATCTCCGTGGTACCACATTCATTGATACTAGATCAATTTCCAGTCAATCACTCTCTTTCAAAAGTCACAGATTCAATTATCAAAAGTAAATTAGATTTTCAACCCTACACCGGATTCGATACTAATTGCTTCAAACTAGGTACTCCATCTTCTACAACGAAAGAGGCACGTGTGTTGATTGAGGCACCTGGTCTTGTTACATATTTAACGACCTGATAATCTGTTTGCCAAATGTCTTGTGTCACTTTACAGCGCACATAGCCACGATAGTTATTAAAGAATTTAATATGCGGATTTTCCTTCAGATACTGAGCTGTATTGCTGTTTACATCAGAACCGTCTCCATTGGAAGTAATAGAAGTTCCAACAAACTCAACCCCCACATTTTTTGAATCAGGGTCATGGAAGTCTACCTTGATTTCGTTTGCCCAGCTGGTATGAACATCCCCGGTGAGGACAACGGCATTCTTAATATCATTTTCAGCTATAAAGTCCACAATACGTTGGCGTGCGGCAGGATATCCATCCCAGGCATCCATACTTACATTCTCTTCGTCAGGATCAAAATCACCATCGCGGTGAGCGAAAAAGACTTGTTGAGCGAGTACTTTCCATTTGGCCTGTGATATAGCCAATCCATCTAATAACCATTGTTCTTGTTCCTCACCTAAAAGGGTACGGCTTGGATCCTCAGATTCAGGGGTTGGGGGTTTCCATCCATCTCCATTTGCCTGATCATCTCGGTACTGCCTAGTATCTAAAACATTAAATTCTACTAAATTACCAAATGACAAACGGCGATACATTTGGATATCACTACCTTGCGGAAACGATGTACGGCGAAGCGGCATATGTTCGTAATAAGCTTGGTAAGCAGCACCCCTCCGTTTCAAGAAATCTTCAGTTGGTTGTTTGTTTGGATCCTGCGGAATATCCCCCGCATAGTTATTATCCACTTCATGGTCATCAAATGTCACGATCCATGGGAAATTAGCATGGGCAGCTTGTAAATCGCTATCCATTTTGTACAGAGCATAACGATTACGATAGTCATCAATCGTATAGATTTCAGGAGCAGAATAATTCAGTGGACGAACCGTTGACTTAATATTTCCTTCGTAAATATAATCTCCAAGATGGACGACCAAATCCAAGTCGTCCTGGGCCAGGTGCTGATAGGCTGTGTAATACCCGGTAGGCCAGTTTTGACAGGAAACAAAGGCAAAGTTGAGCTGATCAACCTCGCTATTATTGCCCGGTGCCGTCTTTGTTCTGCCTGTTGGACTGACTTCAGCGTGTACTGTAAATCGGTAATAATACCATGTGGAAGGTTTCAAGCCATCAACTTCTACATGGACAGAGTGGCCAAGTTGAGGCTTTGAAAGTTCGGTTCCTCTTTTGACGACTTTTTTAAAATCGGGATCAAGTGAGACTTCCCAATGGACTGGGTATGGATGGTTATCCATGCCGCCCCCATTTAATGGATCCGGCGCAAGTCTCGTCCATAAGACAACCCCATCTGGTAGCGGGTCGCCAGAAGCAATTCCTAATGTAAAGGGATATTGTAGTTTGTTAGATTTGTTGTTTTCTTCTGCGGACGCCATTCCGATAGGCAACGAACTCACAATAGTCGCACCAAGAGCAATTCCTATTCCCTTTCCAGTGCTTTTTAAGAATGTTCTACGATTATTGTCAAATTCTCTCATATTAATCCTCCTTTTGCATTCATTGAAAAGTTTAGTCTCTAATTGTATGTAGAATTTGAACTTTTCGTAAAATATAAGTAAATCGAATAAAAATGATAGATTAGGATTAATCCCCAACATGAATATAGGATAAAAGAAGTAGGAGGAGTCCATGAAATAACAGAAGTTTAAGCAGAATGATTAAAAGAAAGGGGATGTCTTTTTAACTAGATCTTCCAGTAGAGGTGTTATTTGGGAAATGTTTTTTTGTTTTATCCATTAATAAACAGAAAATATCGTTGTTGTTTATACCAATAAAAAATGGAGTTATTTAGGTTTGTGTAATGGTTTCTTTTCAAATTGACATACTTTTCTAACCTGTGTATTATCCACAAAAGTATCGGTTAGAAGGTAAGGTAGAGAAATCATCTTCGGTAAATACTTTCTCTACCTTTTTTAAATTCTAGATTAACTTTTACAAAATATTTTTAAAACTCAATGAAACTTAAATATAAAAGGTAGAAAATTCTTAAAAAACCTCATTTACTTATGATACGGTTCACCGTAATATGACTAAGTGCGGTAATTATTCATTAGTTATACTATATCTAGTTAATACTAAGAATAAGTAAATTACTAAAATACATTTAGTTTTTGTAATATCTGAAAACTTAATCAAGCCATGAGCAATTTCATTACGTAAATTTAATCCTGCCTGTTCAACCATAACAATTTGAATCAATTTATGAACATTCTCACCTAATGAAACTTTAATATCCTCTCTATTTAAAAATTCATTAAATGTTTCTTCATGTTGTGCTGTTCCTTTTTTAATAGATGTTGTAGGAAACCCTATATTAGCAAAAAATCTTCTAAGTGTAGATTCAAATTGAGGTACTAATATATGAATGGAACCAATATAGTCATCTTCAAAAAATTTTTTTATTCCATTCTCAACAATTGGACGATTTCTATCATCTAACCAGCCCCACCTATTAAATTTCTCCATAATATCATCAACATTTAAATGAAACTCTGCTGTCAATTTTTCAAAAATAGTTTTAATTAATATTTCCAAATTAAGATTTAAACTTAACATATAATTACTAACAAAATTGATGTTTTTTGAGTCTTCCTCTGTTAATGTATGATCAATTTTTTTACCATCACTAATAATACTTTTGGAAATTAGGCTTTGCAATGGAAAAGCTTCTTCATTATTAGTTACTTGCTTTTCGATTTCATTAACTTTCGGAATAAATTGATCACTATATGCAAAATTATCAAGTGCACTTTGTATATCAGAAGAGATGTACCTTGAAACAATACTATCTATAACATCCGAAGGAATTTCTAGAGGCACACTTATAGTTGCCATTTCATCACTCTGCTCATATTGTTCATAAGTTTGTTTTATCAAGATTTTCATATCATTAATTTTTTCTCTTTCTCCTATATTTGCATAGTGTCTCATTGCAAGTTCTAAAAAGTGAGCTTTTACCATTAAGCTTTTATCTTGTCTCCCTTGCTGATTTTCAGATTCTAATTCGTAACTTTTTCCAATTTCTAATTGCAATTCACCTTCTTGTTCTAAAGAAATTAAATTAAGTTTGCGGTATTCTATCAATTCCTCACAAAACATTCTATAAAAATGATACTCTTTTTCTTCAAGATACTTTTTTCTAGCATTCTCTAGCACTTCTATAATAAAAACTGAAAATTCGTCTGAAACTATCTCTTTAAACTTTGAACTTAATATCGCTCTTAAAAGATTTGAAAGTTCGAACGTCCATCTGTACTCAGTTTTACTATTCCAATCAGTTAATTGTGCAGCTATTAAATGAACAGCTTCTTTAAGCTTTTCTTCATTCCCCATTAAAAGAGAAACTTCTACTAACCTAGCCACAGCCGAAATGTATTCATAATTTTCTTCAATGCATCGATAATGATCACTAATCTCTACAAGCCCTGATAACAAATACTGTGAGACTTGATATTTACTCTTGGATATTTTCTTATTACCGTATTCAAACAGAAAATCTGAATATCTTACTTTTAAAAATACATTATCAGTTTCAATTAATCTTTCCTCATAATATTTAAATTGCTCATCAGTAAACTTTTTAATATCTGGCCATTCTGTTCCATTTTGATAAACGATATTAGCGACAAATCTCGATTCTTTCTTATTTACTGAGATGATTGGATTTTTCTGATGTAATGAACAAATTTCAATTTCGTATTGTGCTAACTGTGCTTTATCTAGTATCCCTTCTGACTCTGCCCAATTTCTTATTTTCACAAATCCTTCCTTAAACTCCGTATAATACTTTGTACTTGTAATTGATTCGACTTCTTTTATTTTTTCTATATATTTATTCAATTGTATCCCCCTATCTATTAAATCATCTAAATTTTATTATATACCAAATATATACAAAAGCAGTCCAACCACAAAGTTGGACTGCTGATTTTCTAATTAATTTTTTTTAAACGGATTACATATTAAAAAATAAAAAAACCGCACCTACTTATGATACGGCTCCCCCCGATTAATCCGAAAAACCCGATATATTTGCTCCAAAAGTATAAGCTTCATCAACTGATGCGGAAACGTCATCTTCGAAAAAGAAAGCTTCTCATCCGCCCGCTGCAAAACCTCCTGGCTCAACCCAAGCGATCCGCCAATAACAAACGCAATCTTGCTTTTCCCGTATGTAGCCAATTTATCAAGTGTATCAGCAAGCTCTTCCGATGATTTCATTTTCCCTTCAATAGCCAAGGCAATGACATGAGCATCCGGATGGATTTTCGCCAGAATCCGTTCGCCTTCTTTTTGCTTCACTTGAATCATTTCCGTTTCGCTTAGTTCTTCAGGGGCTTTTTCGTCCGGTACTTCAATGATGTCCATTTTGGCGTAGGCCGACAGTCTTTTTAAGTATTCGTCAATTCCTTGCTTCAGGTATTTTTCTTTTAGCTTTCCGACCGTAATAATTGAGATATTCACAGCATGTCCTCACTTTACAAACAAGATATCCACAAAAGTTATCCACATGTCCACATTTTTCATCCACATATGGTATGAGATCATTCGTTCGCTACAACATATATTGCGTTATTTTGACAATATTCACAGGTTGTTGATAACTTTTTTTCGTCTTCAAGTTTTGTTAATTGCGGGAATGTTTCGTACTCATCAACCACTATATCTATTGCCAGATCAACGTGTTCATCACAGCAGTATATCATTTTAGCATGCTCCTTCTATAGGCTGGCAGCCTGTTTTTTTTATCCGTTCTGTGGATAATTTTTAAATTCGTGCATGTAAATAAGTTATCCACATATCATCTTATCAAAACAATAAAAAACAGGAAAGCGTTTATCGCTTTCCCGTTTAGTCTTACATTATCCTTTAAAATGTCTCGCCGGTTAGCTTCATCGTTGCTTCCTTCAGCTTGCCGTCGCGGTAAAACTTGATTTTCATCTGATCGCCTACAGATTTCTTCGTATAAAGATGCTGACGCAATTCGATGATGTCTTTGATTTCTTTGCCATCCATCTCGACGATGACATCCATTTCCTTCAGTCTTGCCTGTGAAGCTGGAGAATTAGGTTCAACAGAAGTGATGGCCACACCTGTTTTTACATCCTTCGGCAGTTTCAATGCCTCCTGCTGGTAATAGCCAGGAATCTCATTGACAGATGCCAGTTGTACTCCCATATACGGACGTTTTACCTCTCCGAACTTCTCGAGGTCCTCAATAACTGGTCTTGCGTAGTTAATCGGGATAGCCAATCCAATGCCTTCGACGGCGCTCTCAGCAATTTTCATGGAGTTGATGCCGATCAGCTGGCCGCTGATATTGACTAAAGCTCCACCGCTGTTACCCGGGTTAATGGCGGCATCTGTCTGCAGAACCTCAGCCTGCCAATCAACCGTGCCGTTCTGATCGATATCGATAGGTATGGCACGCTCTAGACCAGAGATAATCCCTTGTGTTACAGATCCAGAGAACTGGCCAAGTGGGTTCCCAATGGCAATAACAGGCTCACCTGGTTTAAGAGTATCCGAATTGCCGAATTCAGCAACCGTCTTGATTTCCTTTGCTTCTACTTCCAGCACGGCAAGATCTGTCCAAATATCACTGCCAACCAGTCTTGCCGGCAGCTTGGTTCCATCCTGGAGGCTTACCTCCAGTTCCTGAGCGCCTTCGACCACATGGTGGTTTGTAACAATGAAGGCTGTATTTCCTTCCTTCTTATAAATAACTCCTGAACCTGTTCCGGCAGGCTGCCCGCCTCCATTGCCATTTCCTTCATTTGACCAAAAGCCGGCTGTCTGGATGTTTGTAATGCTAACGACTGCATCACCAGCTTTATCAACCGCTTTGGTTACATCGGTTTCAACATCGAGTGAGACCTTTTGAACATTGGCATTATTGTTATTAGCTGCTTCATCCTGCAGCTTTTCATCCGGTTGAAGCACGTTGTAGTCAGATAGCATTGGCACCGCCACAACGACCAGGATGGCCCCTAATATGACACCAACAAGGCTGGCCAGAAAATATCCGCCCTTGTTGCCTTTTTGCCCTTTATAACTGTTCTGATGATCTTGATCATAATAGCCCAAACTGCACCCATCCCTTCTTTCATTTGCAAAAAACCGCTGTTGAAAAAACTCTTTTTAAAAATAAATGCTAAAATTTAGTCTTCCTTTATACCCAATATTATACTCTCCTGTTTTTAAAAATCTAACAATAACGCACTTGCTGCAGAAATCTTACGAATTTGTTCATACTTTTTTAAAGTTTTTTAAAAAAAAGCGGAAGCGCCTTCGGAACAAGTAAAAACCACTTGTTCCTGCGAGGTTTATCCAAGGAAGCATTCCTTGGTGCTCACCCCCGACACCTCGAGGGGGTAGGCGCTGAAGCTAGACATAAGAAAAAGAGGAACACACGGAAACTGCTGTCTCTCTGTGTATTCCTCTTCTGGTTTATGTTTAAACGGCTGTTAAAATAGTAGGAACCTTCGGATCTGTATCATAAAGGTCGAATTGTTCGCCGACAATGATTCCGCGGCTTTCAAGTGTCTGGGTGACAGACATTCTTGCCAGATCCTTAATATTGTTATCCTGGCTTAAATGGGCGAGATAAAAGCTCTTTGTCCGGTCGCCGGCCACTTCGCTCATCGCAAGCGCTGCATCCTCATTGGAAACATGGCCGACATCGCTTAAGATCCTTCTTTTAATATTCCACGGGTAGCGTCCCATGCGGAGCATCTGAACGTCGTGATTGCTTTCAAATACATAAGCTTCCGCATTCGAAATCAGGCCTTTCATGCGGTCGCTGACATATCCTGTATCGGTAATCAATACAAGCTTTTTCCCATTATGATGGAACACATAAAACATAGGATCGGCCGCATCATGGGAGACCCCGAAGGATTCAATATCAAGGGACCCGAACGTTTTCACCGTTTCCATATCAAAATGGAACCTCTGGTCAACCGGGACTTGTCCAATTAGTCCATCCATGGCCAGCCATGTTTTCTCATTGGCATAGATCGGCAGGTTATACTTCCGGGCGAGAATCCCGACACCCTTAATATGGTCACTATGCTCGTGGGTCACCAGTATGCCTGAAAGCTTGCCGATGTCCCGGCCAATATGCTGAAATAATCCTTCCATTTGCTTCCCGCTTAATCCGGCATCAACCAGAAAGGAATGTTCCTCCGTCTCGACAAAGATCGCATTCCCAGTACTGCCGCTCGCGAGAACGCTGAATTGTAAAGACATGTTCTCCTCACTCCACTATCTTTTTCTCTTCATTGGTCAGCTGAATAATTTTTCCCTGAAAGGCATCAACAAATAAATCCTCTTCGTCATTAATGACAAATCGCCAGGCAGGCGTTAACACTTGAGAAGAGCTTAAATGCACAAACGTAAAATAACCCAGCTCCACGTTCGTTATCTTTGATTTTGGCAGCAGTGAGCCATTCTTGTAAAGTGTTTCAACTGCTTTGACCGGCTGAATGACTTTTTCACTTTCCTCCATGGACTCAATATCTCCTAAGAGGGTCTGCTTATAAGAAACAATTTCATTTTCATCATTCAAAAAAAACGTCAGCTCGCCGTTTAAATTCATATAAAACATTTTATCTTCGAATTGCTGATAATACGTGATTTTATTGCTGTCTTTAGGTTTTTCCCAAAAGCGGTACTGGTCGCCGTATAATACCCTATTCTTGATAAAAGCGGTTAATTCAGAAGGACTGAATTTGTCGCTGATTTTAATCGGGTCATCGAGGATAGAATTTAAAGTAGTTCCATCCGTAATCGTGATTTCCTGGCCCTCCAGCTTACTATCCTTCAAGCCCTCAAGATCCCCGATATCAAACTCCACCGGCTTGGCCTTCAAATAATGGTCTTTCGGCTTGCTTTTGGGGAGCTCCGCTTCGAACTTGATTTCAGCATTCTTGAGCTGTTTCTCCTGAGATGCATTGGCAATTGGTTCCATTTCACTGGCTTCCTTCAGCTTGAAGAACTCATACATTAAATAGATATCCAGCACCAGGAAGGTCAAAATAAAGATTGTTTTAATTTTACTCCAATCCATTATTCATGCCCCCTGTCTCATCAAGTGAGATGCTTTCCCATATTCCATCATACCGGTAGAACCAGGAAGGCTCCAGACGGATAAATGTCGTTTGGGCTTCCTTTACCAGCATCATTTTATATCCCAAGGTTACATTCTCCAGCAATTCCGGATCAAATCCATCGAGACTTTGCAGGTATTTAATGACCGGCGTTCCGGAACTTAAAGATACTTCCGTTTTATCATCGGTACGCAAGCCAAGCTCAAAATTGCTTCGGAAATACTCATAGATTTCATTTTGTCCCCAAATCTGGCGGATCTCAGTAATTTTTGGATCATCGCTGAAAATAGGATAGCCTGAAGAATCGTACATTCTAAATATGACTCTATGATTCAGCTCATCTATCTCAGCAAATTGATAATTGTCTGTCCAGCCAGAATGGGCATTGACGAAATCAATGCTTCTTTTCAGCAAGTCGCCAGATGGAAAAGTCAGATTGTCTCCTGCAGCCGGTTTTACATAGCGAAGGGTATTCTTATCAGAATTCACTCGCAATAAGCTTGAGGTATCATTGTACTCTTCTTCTGATTGCTGAAAGCTTTTCTGCACGACACTCGGGTCACTGAACAAAGCATTTTTATATTGTTCAGAGTCCAATTTCTTCTCCAAAAACTGATATCTTTCCATTTTCGTTTCCTGTGAAGGCAGGTAGATGATTCTCTTATCAGATGGCTCATAAGCAAAATAGGTTTTATACTCAGGGCTGTACTCCGATAATTTGAAGTATTGGCTTTTGAAATTCTGAATATAGGAAACCGGCACATGGCTTCGAAAAACCTGCTGATTGTCAATTGACACAAAATCGACGATTCCATTCTCTTTATGAACTTGATTCATATCAATGACAATTCGGTCAAATTGAAAATTAGTCACATTCTTATCACCAATTTTAATTACTGATTTATACAAGTCAATCGGGACAGAATCCGGAAACATAATGACCGCTTTTCCTACGTCATGAACATATGAAGGGAGATTGCCCATATCCTCCGTTACATTTTCAAAATCATTGAAATTCCACACACTGATGTCTTTAATGATTTTATCAATTTCAGCGGGGCTGACAGTTCCGTAAGTCTCCTTTTCGCTATGATGAAATAAGAGGGTATCCGGCCTTACAATCTGATTGACTTCTTTTTTTGTAGCTATCGTTACTTCTTTAACAGTATTGGTTGTTTCAAATAGATCATATTTAGGCTGGTAGGTCCAAAGATTCCAGGTCAAAAAGGCACTTGTCGCTACAAGAATAGTCAGTATGATGGTTTTAATATTTTCATAAGTCATTCCCAATCATCCTCTTCCGAGCGAACATATGGAAGGCTAAATGAAATTGTTGTTCCTTTCCCTTCCGTACTTGTTGCCCAAATGTCTCCGCCGTGCGCTTCCACCATTTCCTGTGCGATGGCCAGGCCAAGGCCTGTTCCGCCAAGCTTCCTTGTTCTGGCTTTATCCACACGGTAGAAACGCTCAAAAATCTGGTCAATATTTTCTTTTGGAATCCCGACCCCCTGGTCTGTGACGCTGACAACAATAAATTCATCTTTCTCTTCAATGCTGAAAGTGATTCTCCCGCCTTCAGGAGAGTATTTCATCGCATTCGAGATGATATTATCGAGCACCTGGGTAAGCTTGTCCTCATCTATTTCCACAAAAGCCGAATGATCCGGAAGCTTTCTTTCAAATGTCACATTCTGCTGCTTCGTCATTTCAAAACGGTCAATAATCCGGTTATAGAAGAAAATAAAATCAATCCATTCCTTGGTCAAACTGTAATCCTTGCTGTCCATTTTAGACAGCTGCAGCAGATCATTAACGAGGCGGATCATCCGCTCTGTTTCATTTTGTGTGACATCCAGGAAGTTCGGGGCAATCTCCTCATCTCTCCAGGCGCCTTCCGCAAGAGCCTCCAGATAGCTTCTCATCGTTGTTAGCGGCGTCCTGAGTTCATGTGATACATTGGCCACAAATTCACGGCGTTCCATGTCAATTTTCTCCTGCTCCGTAATATCATGCAAAACGGTAATTAAGCCGTTTACAAAGCCGGTTTCTTTTTGGATAACCGAAAAATCAGCGCGAAGAATCAGCGTTTTCGATTGGCTGCTGTAATCCAGGATAACCGAATCGCGCTCGTTCAGAAGCTCTTCAAAGGTATAATCCTCTTCAAGGCCCAATAGTGAAACGATCGGTGAAGAGAGGACCGTTTCACGTGAAACATTCAGCATTTTTGCTGCAGGCTCATTAATCAAAATTACCCGCCCTTTGCGGTCTGTTGCAATCACTCCATCCGTCATATAGGAAAGGACGGAGGACAGCTTTCGCCGTTCGCCCTCAGTTGTAGCATGAGCTTCCTGAAGCTTCTTTGTTAAACTGTTAAAGGTAATGGCCAGCTGCCCAATTTCATCATATCCATAAACCTTAACCTTGCGGGAGAAGTTCCCTTTTGCCATGGCAAGCGCCTGTTTCCGCATATCCGAAATCGGGCGTGTCACCGTCTGGGCAAGGAGTATGCCAAGAACAGCTGTGATGGCTAATGCAATCGCTATACCGGTAGTGAAAATATTGTTAATTTGCCTCATCTGCTCATAGATGTTTTCTATTTTCGCAACCAGATAGATGGCTCCATTTACTTCCCCATTGTTTTTGATAGGCGTGACGAGGACCCAAATCCGCTGGCCTGTCTGGCGATCAACCATGTCCTCCGATACCGGCTGCTTTGTGGCTATGGCCATTTTAACTAAATTGTCTGTGGACCTCTGGTTGACAACCTCCTGATTATCAGGATCTGAGGTGCCAAGTATTCTCAGTGATTCTCCTTCAATCACACGGACTTCTTTTATATCCTCAGAGTTGTAGTCACTTAATAGCCTTCTGATATCTTCCTCTAATGAGGAAGTTTCTTCATCCGGCAGCCTTTCTTTGGACATCTGTTCCTGCACATAATAATCAAGAAGATTTACCCGTTCCTGAATGGCATCTTTAAAATTGTCCTTTAAGGTCGATTCCAGCTGCCTGACAAAATAGACACCGATAATCTGCATGGCTACCAAAATGAGAAGGACATAGATGATCACAAACTTCAAATGAATGGACCGAAAAAAACCCACCTTTTCCATGTACCCTTTTACTCCTGTTCAGGATTCCGCAAGTAATAACCGACTCCTCTTCTTGTCACAATCCATGTCGGGTGGCTTGGATTATCCTCGATTTTCTCGCGCAGTCTCCTTACGGTAACGTCAACTGTGCGGACATCTCCATAATAATCATAGCCCCATACAGTCTGAAGCAAATGCTCCCTCGTCATGACTTGTCCGATATGCTTGGCCAAATAGTGAAGAAGCTCAAATTCCCGGTGTGTTAATTCAATGGTCTCACCGCGCTTGGAAACCACATACGCATCCGGGTGGATAACAAGGGAACCGACTTCGATTTCGTTTGATTCATCCTCTTCTTCCGTCTTGGAAGCAATTTGCTGGTGGCGCCTCATATTGGCTTTCACACGGGCAATCAATTCTCTCGTGCTGAAGGGCTTCGTGACGTAATCATCTGCACCCAGCTCAAGGCCTAAAACTTTGTCGATTTCAGAATCCTTTGCTGTCAGCATAATGATCGGCATATCGTATTTCTTGCGCACCTCACGGCAAACCTCAATGCCATCCCTCTGCGGAAGCATGATATCAAGCAGGATCATGTCCGGCTTGATTTCTTCTACTTTTTCGAGAGCGTCATTGCCATCATAGGCACATATCACTTCAAAGCCTTCTTTTTTTAAATTGAACTGCAGTATATCTGCAATTGGTTTTTCATCGTCTACAACCAGTATTTTTTTATCCATACCTATCTCCTTTTTCTTTCATCTTTTTATTTATTTTTGGAGCAGTAGAAGTCAGTTTATTACATATGTTATCTACTTTACTTTACCATTTTAGCAATGGGAAATCATCTATTAGAAAAGGCCTGTAAAACTTTGGTGCTGTTTTTTTATATTATTCTTAACTACAAAAGCCTCTAGCATGAAAGCTAGAGACTTTTTAGCGTGAATTATTTATTTATATATTTAAGCGGGTCTTGCATTTTTCCGTTTTTGTATACTTCGAAATGCAGATGAACACCGGTTGAATCTCCAGTTGATCCCATTACACCGATTTTCGAGCCTTTTGAGACGGTTTGACCGCTGCTGACACTGATGGAATCGAGATGGGCATAAACCGTGCGGAAGCCATTATTATGGTCGATGACGATTTTATTGCCATAGCCTCCACCCCAGCCTGCCGATACAATCGTTCCATTATCGGCTGCTTTTATCGTGCGGTCGCTAGGTCTTGCAATGTCAATTCCCTTATGCATTTTGCCCCAGCGGTATCCCATTTTACTGGAAATATAGCCGCCGACAGCAGGATAGGCGAAGCTTCCTTCACCGCGTGATGGAATAACCTTTGTACCCTTGATGACAATTTGTTTTACAGGCTCCTCAAGAACCTTTTCTTCTTTTACTTCTTTTTTGACCGTTTGGCCGTTTTCTTCAGAAATCATATAAGTTGCAGTACGAACGCCTTGCTTGCCTTCTTGCTTTACTTTCGTTTCACCTTTAGGCATGCTGCTGTCTTCGATGACTTCTTTTTCAAAATCGATTTCTTCTTTTTTTGATACTTCCTTATCAACAACCACTTTTACATATGGTTTATAGACAGTTACATTTAATTCCTGCCCTTTTTTAATGACAGAATTTTCCTTAAGGCCGCTGTTCAGCTCGATAAGCTGCTTCATATCAAGGTCGTGGGCGCTGGCGATATTGCTTAGTGCGTCACCTTCTTTAACCTGATATTTTTTTTCTTCAAGGGTTCCTTTTTGCAGAAGCTTCACAGCATCCTCTGCACTGATAATCTGGTCCGGTTTAACGGTTGTTTCAGAGATGGTTACATCTTCGCTGAATCGGACATCCAAAAGACGTGTTTCATTTTCCTTTAGTGGAGGTAAAGGCATACTAGCAGATGCTTTTCTTTCTTCAAGAGCCTTTAAGTCTTTCTCTGATACATAGGGAGTCTTGATTTTCTGAAGGGCCGCTTTTGCCTGCTCCTCATTTTCCACATAAGCTATTTCCTTGCCGCCAATTACTAAAGCAGCAGCTTCGGCCTGAACTTCCATCTTGTTTTGTAAGCCATTGACAGCTTCTGATTCATTTACTTCTGAACTGGATTCAAAAACCTGTTCAGGAATAAAAGAAAGTTCAGATGCAAGCTCCAGCTTTAATCCCTTGTAGGAACCTTCTGCCTCACTGATCTTTTTATCAACCATATCCTCGATGACTTTCTTATCCGAAACCGTTCCAATATATTCGTCACCCATATAGACATAGTAAACCGTCACAAGCCTATCTTCATTGGCAGAAGCAGAAATGCCGCCTGCAAATGTTAAAGCCGCCGCTGCAAAGCCAGCTGCGATCGTTCTATTTATCGTTCTTTTAAAGCTCTTCGCTGTAGATTCTGACGTTGAGGTTACTTTTTTCACCCATTTGAACATGGTTATATCCCCCTAGACTACGGTAACAAAAGACACTTTCATTTAGTGCTATGTAACTACGAATTTGCGAACCTGATTTTTTCACAATATTTACTTTACCATACAGCAAAGCAAATAGATTACTAGACTCGGGAATGTAACAAAAATGTATAATAGCTGACATTTTATGACTCTTAATGGCAAGGATCTGAAAGAAAAAGTGAGGTTTTTGTCGAAGAAACGGTAGGAAATAATCCCTATTTATAAGGTTTTGTTAGGGGTGCGAAAGAAGAGGAGCGAGGGGAGTGCTAAATTACACCGGGCTTGCTGCAGAAAACCGCTTTCATTACATGAATGTAACAAAAAGGAGCATGTTTGGTTACATACTCCTTTTTAGGATGGCTCAGGACGGAATCGAACCGCCGACACAAGGATTTTCAGTCCTTTGCTCTACCGACTGAGCTACTGAGCCTTATTTAGTTATTAGCGAAAATAAAATTTGGCTTCAAACCGATTTTTACAATCGAATCGATTTCGAATGAAGCTAAATATGTAAATGGCGGTCCGGACGGGACTCGAACCCGCGACCTCCTGCGTGACAGGCAGGCATTCTAACCAACTGAACTACCGGACCAAAATAATAACCGCCAGCATATAAGCTGGGCTTGCCAGCCGTTTGCTGACGGTTATTTGCCATGACCCCTACGGGATTCGAACCCGTGTTACCGCCGTGAAAGGGCGGTGTCTTAACCGCTTGACCAAGGGGCCTAAAAAATATAAATGGTGAGCCATGAAGGACTCGAACCTTCGACCCTCTGATTAAAAGTCAGATGCTCTACCGACTGAGCTAATGGCTCGTACTAAAATATTGTTGCCTAGGCTGTCACCTTGGCGACGCTTTTTATAATATCATAGAGTTTTATAAAAGCGCAATAACTTTTTTTATAAAATTTTATTTTTGCAGCTGATACGGCATGATCTGCTTGAACCCGAGACTAGTAGCCACTGGTTTGAGGTTTTCTTTCCTTAAAGTGAGAGTTCTTTTCCCTGATTTATGGATTCTTTTCCCCATTTTTCATTAATTATTCCTCAAATTTTTAATTCTTTTCCCCAATTTAAACCATCTGCATCCGGTGCGGACTCATTCCTTCTGGTTTCTTTTTATCTTGTCCGAAGGAGCACAAACTTCGGACTCATCCGCTCCGATTTCTTTTTCTCCTGTACGAATCAGCTCCACCTTCAGACTCGCCACCTCAATTTCCTCTCTCCTGTCCGAATACCCCCAAAAATGCAGCCTCCCCGAAAAAATAGAAAAGCCCTAATTTTCATTAGGGCTTTCCAATCAAGTATTAGTTCTGTCTCCAAGGGCTGCGGACAACATTTGTTTGCGTACGATCAGGTCCTACAGAGAAGATCGACAATGGAATTCCTGTCAGCTGTGATACACGCTCCAGGTAGTGGCGGGCATTCGCAGGAAGCTCATCCAGAGATTTGCAGCCTGTGATGTCTTCTGTCCAGCCTGGTAGCTCTTCGTATACCGGCTCACATTCAGCCAATACCTTTAAGCTTGCAGGGAACTCTTCGATTACTTCTCCGTTATAACGGTAAGCTACACAGATTTTTAATGCCTCGATTCCAGTCAATACATCGATGGAGTTAAGAGAAAGGTCTGTAATACCGCTGACACGGCGGGCATGGCGGACAACCACGCTGTCGAACCAGCCGACACGGCGGGCACGGCCAGTTGTTGTACCGTATTCACGGCCAACTTCGCGGATTTGGTTTCCGATTTCATTATCAAGCTCAGTTGGGAATGGGCCGTCTCCTACACGAGTCGTATACGCCTTTGATACACCCACAACATGCTTGATTTTTGTAGGGCCGACACCAGAACCGATCGTTACGCCGCCAGCTACTGGGTTGGAGGATGTAACGAATGGGTAAGTACCCTGGTCAATATCAAGCATAACCCCTTGTGCACCTTCAAACAGCACGCGGCGGCCTTCATCCAATGCGTCGTTAAGGACAACTGAAGTATCGCATACATAATGCTTGATTTGCTGGCCGTATTCGTAGTATTCATCTAAAATCTCTTCGATTGTGAATCCTTCTGTTTCATAGAAGCGCTCAAGCAGGCGGTTCTTTTCTTCAAGGTTGCGCGCAAGCTTTTCTTCAAAAACTTCACGGTCAAGAAGGTCCGCGATGCGGATTCCGTTGCGAGCCGCTTTATCCATGTAAGCAGGGCCAATACCTTTTTTCGTTGTACCGATCTTGTTCGCGCCTTTGCGCTCTTCTTCCACTTCATCAAGCTTCAGGTGATAAGGAAGGATGACATGTGCGCGGTTTGAGATGCGCAGGTTGTCTGTTGTAACTCCCTTGTCATGGAGATACGCCAATTCCTTCACAAGCGCTTTCGGATCGACAACCATTCCGTTTCCGATCGTACAAATTTTATCGCTATAGAATATTCCAGATGGAATTAAATGAAGCTTATATGTTTCACCATTAAATTTGATTGTGTGTCCTGCATTGTTTCCGCCTTGGTAACGTGCGATGACTTCTGCATTTTCAGAAAGGAAGTCTGTAATTTTTCCTTTCCCTTCATCTCCCCACTGTGTTCCAACTACTACTACTGATGACATTAAAAAAGCACCTCCGGGAATCCCATGGTTTTAAAATTTCTATAATCATTTTTAATTAAGTAACTTATTTCAACCACTATAGTTTATCAAGGTGAAGTGTGATAGTCAATAAAACACGAACATTTTTAATAAAAATATAAAAATATGTTCGTAAAACCATGAAAATATGAAAATAAGAAAAGCTGAAGTGCCTGGAGCCAGACAATAAAAAAGAGGACATGCAGCATGCAGGCCCTCTTTATGCACCAGGCGGCGCAAATGAGTCATCAAAGCGTTTCTCTAAGTTTACAAATTTATTATACTCTTTCACAAATGCCAGCTGTACGGTACCAACCGGGCCGTTACGCTGCTTGGCGATGATAATTTCGATGATGTTTTTATCCTCGGATTCTTTGTCGTAGTAGTCATCGCGGTATAGGAATGCCACGATATCGGCATCCTGCTCGATACTTCCCGATTCACGGATATCCGACATCATTGGGCGCTTATCCTGGCGCTGTTCCACGCCACGTGAAAGCTGTGACAGTGCGATAACAGGGACCTGAAGTTCACGGGCCAATTGTTTAAGGGAACGTGAGATTTCAGATACTTCCTGCTGGCGGTTTTCTCCCGAACGTCCGCTTCCCAGGATTAATTGCAGGTAGTCGATCAGAATCATGCCAAGCCCATGCTCCTGCTTTAACCGGCGGCACTTAGAGCGAATATCTGTGATTCTGACACCTGGGGTATCATCAATAAAAATCCCTGCATTTGATAGGCTTCCCATTGCCATGGTCAGCTTTCCCCAATCCTCATCCGTCAGGGATCCGGTACGAAGCCTCTGTGCATCAATATTGCCTTCTGCACAAAGAATACGCATGACAAGCTGTTCCGCTCCCATCTCCAGACTGAAGATCGCGACGTTTTCTCCGGTTTTCGTTGCCACATTTTGCGCGATATTCAGGGCGAAGGCTGTTTTACCTACGGAAGGGCGGGCACCGACAATGATGAGGTCATTTCGCTGGAAGCCGGCTGTCATGCGATCCAGCTCGGTAAATCCAGTCGCAATCCCTGTAATATCTCCTTTACGGTTATGCATTTCCTCGATATTATCGTAGGTCCGGACAAGAACATCCTTAATATTATGGAAGGCACCGGCATTTTTGCGCTGTGCAACCTCCATGATATTTTTCTCAGCTTCACCCAATAGAACTTCTACTTCATCCTCACGAGTATAGCCGTCCTGGGCGATGCCCGTCGCCGTCCGGATCAGCCTGCGAAGCAGTGACTTTTCTTCAACGATTTTTGCATAGTACTCGATATTCGCTGCTGTTGGAACAGAGCCGGCCAGTTCACTTAAATAGCTGACGCCTCCGGTATCCTCCAGCAGTTTCGCTGCACTGAGCTCTTCTGTCACGGTCACAAGGTCGACCGCTTTTCCCTGGTCGCTCAGCTTCAGCATCACATTGAAAATCTTCTGGTGTGCCGCACGGTAGAAGTCTTCAGGTATCAAGATCTCCGATGCTTGTGTAAGAGAGGAGGGTTCAAGAAAGATTGCCCCAAGCACTGCCTGTTCCGCTTCAATATTTTGAGGCGGGAGCCGATCCGCAAATAAATCACTCATCTCATCAAACCTCCTAAAAGAAATGCGCAAGCGCCTTAGTCACCCCCGACAAGCACAAGACGAGCCTCACAGAAAGGCGTTCTTTGCCTTTTTGGGAGGATTGCTCGAAATATGGAGGCGACTGCCCATTCAAGGAACGCAGACTAAGAGCGCCACGTCCTGTGGCAACGTCTGCATGACCCGCATCCTGCGGGCCTCAGGCATAAGACGGTTCCTGTAAGAAGGCGTTCTTCCTTCTGAATGTTACGGCTTATGACCCCGAGTCCCTAGGAGCCGAAACAAGACAAGCTTGTGACCTCGAGGGGGTAGGCGCTCCTCCTAAAAGCTAACGCTTTTAGTCGTGCGATGATAATGCTGTCGAAGCGTTCCTTGTGGAGCTGGACAGTTATCTAACTTCAAAAATTAAATCTATATCTATATAAAAATCTCTATATTTCCCTTTAAAAAATGTGACCAGCTGAAACTGATCACATTTTTAATCAACCCTTTAATTTTAACATGTTTATCGGCAAAAGCTACTTCCAATATTAGTTTATCGCAGTCTAACGGGCAGTAAGACCCCCACTTCAAGACTCAGAGAAATAATCAAAGGAGGATAAGTGGGGCCAAACTGGCCGTAAAGGCCCGATTGGTTACAATCAGTGGGGGAAAGAAACCTCCACTGATTGAAGTTTCACTTTATGCTTCTTTTACATGGACGTTTAATGTTGCTGTTACTTCAGTGTGAAGCTTGACTGGAACCTTTGTGTATCCGAGCGTGCGGATCGCGTCTTCCATTTCGATTTTGCGCTTGTCGATTTTGATGCTGTGCTTCTTTTGAAGCTCTTCAGCAATTTGCTTGCTTGTGATGGAACCGAATAGGCGGCCGCCTTCACCTGATTTTGCTGTAAATTCAACCGTCAGCTTTTCAAGTGTTTCTTTCAGTTTTTTTGCTTCAGCCAGTTCTTCTTCGACAAGCTTTGCTTCTTTTTTCTTTTGGGCGTTCAGGCTGCTGACATTGGCCTGGTTTGCTTCGACAGCAAGCCCTTGCTTAATTAAAAAGTTATGTGCATAGCCATCTGCTACATTTTTCACTTCGCCTTTTTTGCCCTTGCCTTTAACGTCTTTTAAAAAGATTACTTTCATTCCTTTTTTCTCCCTTCAAAGTATTCATCTATAGCCTCTTTTAATCGGACCTCAACATCATCAAGTGTTGCATCATGAAGCTGTGTGGCAGCGTTTGTTAAATGTCCGCCGCCTTCGAGGTTTTCCATGATCACCTGGACATTGATATCCCCGAGGGAACGTGCGCTGACGCCAATCATGTTCTCAGAGCGGTTTGAAATGACAAAAGAAGAAACGACACCATCCATAGTCAGCAGGGTGTCTGCCGTCTGGGCAATCAGTACCTGATCAAATATCTGATCTGGCTGCCCCTTTGCAATGGCAATTCCCTCTCTGTAAAATTGAACGGTTTCAATCAGCTTAGCCCGCTTTATGTAGGTATCTACATCCTCTTTCAAGAACTTTTGGACGAGTACAGTATCTGCACCCTGTCCGCGCAGATAGGAAGCCGCATCAAACGTTCTGGACCCTGTCCGCAGTGAAAAACTCTTTGTATCGACAATAATCCCGGCAAGCAGGGCCGTTGCTTCCAGCATTTCGATTCTGCCGTTCCTCGGCTGATACTCCAGAAGCTCTGTCACAAGCTCTGCTGTGGAGGAGGCATACGGCTCCATATAGACCAGCAGAGGATTATGAATGAATTCTTCAGCGCGGCGGTGATGGTCGATGACGACAACATGTTCAATTTTATGAAGCAGCTTTTCCTCAATCACCATGGAAGGCTTGTGAGTATCAACGACCACGAGCAGGGTATCGTCAGTAGCAATTTCCATCGCCTGGTCCGGGGTGATGAATTTAGAAAAGAGCTCTTCATTCTTTTCAATCTCCTTCATCATCCTTCTGACGCCTGTATCGAGTTCATTGAAATTCACAACCACATAGCCTTCACGCTGGTTCAGGCGCGCTACCTTCTGAATGCCGATGGCCGCTCCAATCGCATCCATATCCGGGCTTTTGTGGCCCATGATAATCACTTTATCACTTTCGGAAATTAATTCCTTCAGCGCATGAGAAATGACTCGTGCACGGACCCGGGTCCTTTTTTCAACAGGATTGGTTTTTCCCCCGAAGAATTTAACCTTCCCGTTGGTCTGTTTGATGGCCACCTGATCTCCGCCGCGGCCTAATGCAAGATCTAAGCTGGACTGGGCCAGTGAGCCAAGCTCTGGAAGGGAAGAAACCCCAGTACCCACGCCCACGCTTAACGTAAGCGGAACATTTTGCTTGGAAGTGGTCTCCCGGACATCATCAAGTATCGAGAACTTTCCTTTTTCAAGAAGCTGTAAAATATGTTCATTAAAAACGGCAATAAAGCGCTCAGACGATACCCTCTTCAAGAAGACCCCATTATCCTGTGCCCACTTATTTAAAATCTGGGTCACAAGGCTGTTAAGGCTGCTTTTCGTCTGGTCATCCATCCCCTGAGTCAGTTCATCATAATTATCAAGGTATATAATGGCGATAACTGTCCGTTCTTCCTGATACATTTTTTCAATTTCAGTCTGTTCCGTGACATCAAAAAAGTATAAAAGGCGTTCTTCAGGTTTATGGATCACCCGGAATTTGCGGTCGTGAAGGGTAATGATTTCTGTTTCCACTTCTTGTTTGATAAGCGGAACAAGTGAATCCGCGACATCATAAAGCGATCTTCCGACAAGCGTATCTTCATCAAAGCAGGATGCTAAAAAGGGATTGGTCCATTCAATGTAATAATCATCATTGATGAGCATGATTCCGATCGGCATTTCCATCAGAGCTTCTTCGCCGACTTTTTTTACCCTGTAGGAAAGGGTAGAGATGTATTCTTCCGTATCCTTCCGATGCTGCTGAATCAGCTGAAAAAGATAGTAAAAAGGAAGGATGGCCAGAATCAGCCCAATTAGTGCAAAAAGCCAATTGTAGTACGCCAATATACCGAGAAGCACCACTGTTATGCCCATCAATCCAAAAATCGGATAGCGTATGGACCGCTTTTCTAAATACGAAGGCATGTTTTCAGCTCCTAAACAGTAGTGTTGTTCATCACTTTTTTCCTAATCTTTGCCTTAAATCGAATCCTAAGTCAATTATACCTAATATCCTCACAATATAAAGGAGAAATGGAATAAGAAATGTAAATACCGCTGCAATGACTGGCACAGCTTTCGGCCACCCCTTTAAATGGCTGAAGAAGAAAATCAAGGACAGGCCTTGAATCACCATGAAAATCTGCAGCATGAACGCGATATTCACAAGAGCCAAAAACCAGTAGCTTCCTTCTGACGGATTAAAAAGGAAAGATGCAAGGATTGCGATGAGATAGTACCATAAGATGCTTTTCGGCAGGCTCATTTCCCTGAATGGCTTCCAGTTTTCAACCTGAATGCCGAACCTTTTGGCAATTGGAAAAGAGACAAGCTGAATAATAAAGACGCAGATGACAGATGTCATGACAAATAAGCTAGGCGTTAGCGTCTCTATCATTTTCAGGCCTGCTGTGAATTGGTCGATCACGGTTTTATCCACATTCTGGCCGAAGCCCTCAAGCATACCTTCTGAAGCTTGAATGGACTTCTTCATCATTTTGATGCCTTCTTGAATGATATTCACATCAAAAAGAACAACTGCCGCTGCATACAGGATCAGCAGGGCTGTAAGGAATACCAGGGTGCCCGCAATAAAGGAAGAGGCCCGTCCTTTGTTTTCCCTTATGAAAATGCCGATTACCGTTCCAGTCAACCCAAAGGTCAGCACAAGCGGAAGGGCCATAAACGAACCGATTATCAGGGAAAGCAGGACACCTCCTGTTAAAAAAACAATTGCGCTCATTCGGTTATTTTTTGCCGCAAACATAATAAACGGAAGTGCGAGGAAGAAAATTGAAACGGTGCCGAGAAGCGGCACATAGAGTGAAATCAGAAGAAGCACTGCAAAAACAGCCAGAAGCACTGCACCTTCTGTTAATTTATGTACATTATTCATTGATACACCCCTCAAACTGTGTATCCAAAAAGGAGGAAATCATTTTCCCGGCTTTTTGAACCAATTTCCAAATAAGACAACTCATAAAGTCTATTGTAGCTAGTATTAAATTCAGGTTCAACCTTCGCGATTTATGAAGAAGGAATGCCGGCCTTTTCAGCAAAGTCACACTTTAATACAACCCTGTGCTAAAGGAGAGCCATAATAAAAAAAGACGCCGGAAACCAGCGTCTTTTCATATTCATTATTCACCTGAAACATATGGCAGCAATGCCATTTGGCGTGCACGCTTAATAGCAATCGTTAATTTACGTTGGTATTTAGCGTTAGTGCCAGTTACACGACGTGGTAAAATCTTACCGCGCTCAGAGATGAATTTTTTAAGAAGATCCACATCTTTGTAGTCGATGTGAGTGATTCCGTTTGCAGTGAAAAAGCAAACCTTACGACGTTTAGCACGTCCTCCTCTGCGTCCTCCAGCCATGGTCAGTTACCTCCTTTAGCTTTTTGATAATATATTTCCGTTCATAATCGGTCACTATTAGAATGGCAGGTCGTCATCGGAAATGTCGATTTGGCCGTCATTTGCGAATGGGTCCTGATCCACGCGAGTATAGCCCCCCTGATTACGATTATCCTGGCGTTGATTCTGATTGCTGTTATTTCCAAATGGGAAATCCTGATCTCTTGGACCGCCGTAGTTGGGATTGCCGCCCTGGCCGCCAGAACTGTTCTTCGGCTCAAGGAATTGCACACTCTCAGCCTGGACTTCTGTCACGTAAACGCGCTTTCCGTCCTGGCCTTCATAGCTGCGGGACTGAATTCGGCCGTCTACACCAGCAAGGCTTCCTTTTTTAAGGAAGTTCGCTACATTTTCAGCAGGCTTTCTCCATACCACACAGTTGATAAAGTCTGCTTCCCGCTCACCCTGCTGATTCGTAAAAGCACGATTCACAGCAAGAGTGAATGAAGCGACAGGAACTCCGTTCGGCGTGTACCTTAAATCTGGATCCTTTGTCAAACGTCCGACAAGAACAACACGGTTCATCATCAGAATCAACTCCTCTCGGTAAAAATGCTATATCTATTATTTTTCGTTTTTAACAACGATGTAACGGATGATGTCTTCGCTGATTTTAGCTAAACGAGTGAACTCGTCAACAGCTTTTGCTTCAGCATTAACGTTCATTAGCTGGTAGTAGCCATCGCGGAAATCATTGATTTCGTATGCAAGGCGACGCTTACCCCAATCCTTTGATTCAGAAACTTCCGCACCATTATCAGTTAAGATTGTGTTGAAACGCTCAACTAGGGCTTTTTTAGCCTCATCTTCAATGTTTGGGCGGATGATGTACATAACTTCGTACTTTCTCATCACTTTCACCTCCTTTTGGTCTAACGGCCCTTCAAAAGGGCAAGGAGCAATATATTCATTACTCACAAGTTGAAATTATAGCACATTAATTATGCAAAAGCAATAACGATAGAGGGGATTGGCAGATGGAAGTTCATTTTAGAGAGGGTTGCTATATTTATGTTTATCTGAAATGTAGATTTTTGCTGCAGCAGAGATGCCAGCATGCTATATCGGTCACTTTTACTAGTTTATCAGTCAGATTTCATTTATATCGGTCACTTTGAAAATATATCAGTCAAACTCCCATGTTTATAGGTCACTTTTCGCATATATCGGTCAATCCGCGCTACATCAGCTTTACAATGCGAGCATGGTAAAAAAACAAAAAGAACCTCCAAAAAGAGGTTCCAAAAAAATTAAACGTTAAAGCGGAAGTGCATGACATCTCCGTCTTTAACAATATATTCTTTTCCTTCCAGGCGGACTTTCCCAGCTTCTTTGGCAGCTGTCATGTTGCCTGCAGCGACAAGGTCTTCATAGGAAACCGTTTCTGCACGGATGAAGCCTTTTTCAAAGTCTGAGTGAATAACTCCCGCACACTGTGGAGCCTTCATGCCTTTGCGGAATGTCCAGGCGCGGACTTCCTGTACGCCGGCAGTGAAGTAAGTTGCCAGTCCAAGCAGGTTGTAGGCTGCTCTAATCAGCTGATCAAGGCCGGATTCTTCGATGCCAAGCTCCTGAAGGAACATTTCTTTTTCTTCTCCATCAAGCTCAGCAATTTCGGATTCAATTTTTGCACAGATCACGATTACTTCCGCATTATCCTTTGCGGCAAATTCTCTAACCGTCTGCACATATTCGTTGGAAGAAGGATCTGCTACATCATCTTCGCTTACGTTCGCTACGTAAAGAACAGGTTTAATTGTAAGCAAGTGCAAGCCTTTTACAATTTTCATTTGTTCTTCCGTGAATTCCACTGTACGTGCAGGCTTATCATTTTCGAACGCTTCTTTTAATTTTTCAAGAATTTCAAGTTCAAACACAGAATCTTTATCTTTTTGCTTAGCAAGCTTGCCCACGCGGCCAATTCGCTTATCAACAGATTCAAGGTCAGCCAGAATCAGTTCCAGGTTGATGACTTCGATATCATCGATTGGGTCCACTTTCCCTGAGACATGTGTAATATTGTCATCCGCAAAGCAGCGGACAACCTGGCAGATGGCATCCACTTCACGAATATGAGAAAGGAATTTATTTCCAAGACCTTCCCCTTTGCTCGCACCCTTTACGATGCCGGCAATATCCGTAAATTCGAAAGCCGTTGGCACAGTCTTTTTCGGCTGAACCAATTCAGTTAATTTATTCAAACGGTGGTCAGGCACTTCAACAATTCCCACATTCGGATCAATTGTACAGAACGGATAGTTCGCAGACTCCGCTCCTGCCTGGGTAATTGCATTAAACAATGTAGACTTTCCAACGTTCGGCAAACCTACAATACCAGCTGTTAAAGCCATCCAAGTCACTCCTCAACTTTAATATCATCTATAAAAAATACGATTGTCTCCCATTTAAACAAGCCTCTAACAATTATAGATAGTTGCCGGAGAAATGTAAAGAAAAGGTGGCAGGCAGCCTATGTGCCTGTCACCTATTACACCTTCTCAATATTAACAAGACAGTCGTACAAAGTACTTCCGAGGCCATTGTCTGACTCGCGGCTGGATGTGAGGTTATTGACGGGACCGCCAAATTTTGCCCAGATTCCTTCATCAATATTGATGGTATCCGGATGGGCTTTTTTCATAATATGGACAAAGCCCTTCATTTCACCGCGGTCATTCCACACTCTGACATAATCGTTTTCCTGGAGGCTAAGCTTCGAGGCAATATTATCGGCAATTTCCACCTTTGCCTTTGGCTCGGGCTTCAGAAGGTGATAATGCTGCGAATGATTGGATCGAAGCGGATGAATCGTCAGCAATGTATAAGGAAACTGCCCTGCACGTTCTTTGTCCGTCCACTTGGTTTCCCGAGGAAGAGCCAGTGTCAGCCTGCTTTCGGAACCCTTTCGGAACGCAGCAGCTGAGGTGAATTCATACTTTCCGCTCGGCGTTTTAAATTGGCGGTCTGCCCAGGGCACCGTATCAACCGGCAGCTCCTTATGATGGGAGCTCCTTAAGCGATCAAGCGTGATTCCATGATCTTTAAGTGAACCCAGGCCCATGCTGATAAACTCTTCTCTTGTAAAATCGAAAAGAGCTCCGAAGCCAAGGCGGTTGGCAAGCTCGGCCCACACCCATAAATCAGGCTTCGCTTCGCCTGGCGGTTCGACCAGCTTCGGGCCATGATTGACATAATGATGGTACATGGAAGAATAGTAGACATCTTCCTGTTCAAACACTGTGGCAGCCGGCAGCACATAATCAGCCATTTTGGCTGTATCTGTCATAAACTGTTCCATCACCACGACTGTCTCAACAGATGCAAAAGCCTCGCGGACTCTTGAAGAATCAGGCACCTGTGTTAGAGGATTTCCGCAAGTAACGAAGATCATTTGTATCTCTGGATCTTTCGCTGTTAAAATCCCCTCTGCCTGCCGCATCATCGTAAATTGCCTGAAAGCCGTTTTCCGCTCAGAGAGGGTGAGAGCTGCTGCATTAAAGCTCTGACCAACCTGTCTGTTGGCATAGTTGGCACCGCCGCCGGGAATGCCTATATTGCCGCTTACTGCAATTAAAGCATCCATCAGCCTGATTGTGTTCCCTCCGTTTTCGTAGCGCTGCATGCCCAAGCCGAAGATGGTGGAAACAGGGCGATCCCCATACACCTCTGCAAGCTCGGTCATTACCTCAGCAGGCACTTCCGTTTTTTCTGCGACTTCCTCAAGTGTTACACTTTTCAGCAGTTCATTCAGATCTTCAAAACCAACTGAATGGTTATCTATGAAACTTCTATCCTCTAAGCCTAGACGGAGCATTTCCTTCATGATGCCGGCCGCAAGCCAGCCATCCATCCCCGGCTTGATTGAAAAATAGCGATCCGCCATTTTAGCTGTCGCATTAAAAATCGGGTCGATCACATACAGCTTGGCACCTTGCTTCTTTGACTCCTGCAGCTTTTGATATAAATGCATATTGGTGCGAGCAACATTTCTGCCCCAGACGACAATATGCCTGCTGTTCAAAATATCCTCAGGACCATGACTGTACGCATCTCCGAAATCCCAGCTCTGGGCCTCGATGCCGGCTCCCCAGCAGATTGATCCCGTCAGCTCAGTCACACCGCCATAACAGTTAAAAAAGCGCTGATCCAGGTTCGTCAGCAAGCCGCCATTGGCGTAATCATGGCTGTGCAGGATCGAAGTGGTACCAGCCGTTTCTTTTAACTCCTTCATTTTCAGGGAAATATCGTGTAATGCCTGCTCCCAAGAAATTTCTACAAATTCTCCATCCACCTTTTTCAGCGGATGAAGCAGGCGCTCAGGAGAATTAGTTCTGCTTTCAAGCATTCTGCCGCGGCCGCAAATTTTCCCCCTCGTGATAGGATGGTCCTGATCACCATCTACCTTTGTCACCTTACCGTCTTCAACTGTTACATGAAAGCCGCAGCTGTCCCAGCAGTTAAGGGGACAGGCTGACTTGAATGTATGCGTCAAGAACCTCATCTCCCTGCAGTTTGTCTCTTATCCCTCATGCTTGACGAGAATTTTCTTCATTTTGCGGGCAAATTCCCTTCTGGGGATCATTACACTGTGTCCGCAGCCTTCACATTTAATGCGGATATCTGCTCCCATTCGGATGATTTTCCATTTATTAGCCCCGCATGGATGAGGCTTCTTCATTTCTACCACATCATGTAAATCAAATTCTTTTTGCTCCATGTCTATCCCTCCGCATTCAGTTTTGGCTTCTCCTGTGCCTGGTCATTCCGCGAATACATCACAAGGCGCGGGAACGGAATTTCAATGCCATGCTCATCTAAACAAAGCTTAATCTCCTTCCTCAGCTGTCGCGCAATATAAAAATGCCTCATCGGAAATGTTTCTGAAACCACACGCAGCACCACATCAGAAGCAGCGAGATTTTGGATGCCGAGAATTTCTGGCGGCTTGATCATATCCTCGTATTTTTCTGGAAGCTTTTCGAATAATTCCTGAAGCACCTTTTCAGCCTTCACAATATCGCCTTCATAAGCAATGCTGACATCCACAAAGGCCACGCTATTATTAATAGAAAAATTGGTTACCTGCATAATGCTGCCGTTCGGAAGGATATGAACTTCCCCCGTCCAGTTTTTAATCTTTGTCGTCCGTAGCCCGATTTCTTCCACCGTTCCTTCAAATTGATCGATTCGGATATGATCTCCAACCGAAAACTGATCTTCAAAAATAATGAAAAATCCGGTGATGATATCCTTCACAAGGCTTTGAGCCCCAAACCCAACAGCCAATCCGACGATTCCGGCACCAGCCAAAAGGGCTTTCACATCGATCGTCAGCACCGATAAAATCATGATGGCCGCAACAAAAAACACCACATATGTGAGCATATTTTCCAGCAGCTTAATAAGTGTTGTCTCCCGCCGCTCTGAAATCCGGAGGCTTGACGGGGCCCTCACTTTAAAAATATTGCGGATGGCCAGCTTGCCGACCCTTATCAGAATGCTCATAACGATCAGAATCGCAAAAATTTTAAAGATGCCTTCACCAATGCTTATCCACGTTTGTTCATTAGAAAGCATATCTATCATACTGTTAATCATTTTTTCAATTGGACTCATGGGTTCACCTGCTTTAATTTAGTGAAAATAGGCAGAAAGCAATTCAAGCTCAATGCTTGTATGAAATTATACTGCATCTTGCCTTCGAGTGCGAATTCCCCTGTAAAACAAAATTATTTTATCAATTTTTCTCATTACTTTACAGTTTAAAACTCGATTGTTTAACGATTTAATAATACAGGATGTATAGATTACACAAAATTTCCGTATACTGTTAAAAACGTATAAATACTTGATTAACGGGCATGGCAAGGAATAAAGAGGGAGTGGACCTATATGAACTTCAAACCAAATTTGTTTGACAAAAAAGGCGGGGCTTATGCCAGAATCTCGCATGAAGAAACAAACTCTGCTGTAAAATTGGCGGCTGAACTGAAGAATATACTGCCTGCGGGCATCAGCTGCCGTCCCATCGTTTTTGTCTGCATTGGCACAGACCGCTCTACAGGCGATTCATTAGGTCCGCTGGTCGGCACACTACTCGAGGAAAAATCCATTTCATCTTTCCATGTGTACGGAACACTGGAGGATCCAATCCATGCCGTAAACCTGGAAGAAAAGCTGAGCGAAATTAAAAAGAAGCATTTTAATCCCTATATTATTGGCATCGACGCCTGCCTTGGCCGCTTAAAAAGCGTCGGAGTCATTCAAATCGGAGAAGGCCCTGTCAAGCCTGGTGCCGGAGTCAATAAAGACCTGCCCGAAGTAGGGGACATGCATATTACCGGCATCGTCAATGTCAGCGGATTTATGGAATTCTTCGTCCTCCAGAATACAAGGCTCAATCTCGTCCTGAAAATGGCCAAAACCATCGCGGGAGGCATCTATGAAGCCAGCCTGCATCATCAGACAGCGCCTGCATGGCCTGCATTTAAGTGGGAACTGAACCGTGAACAAACACCATAATGAATAAGAAAGCCGCAGGGAATTGGGCCTGCGGCTTTTTTGGTTTGGCGGGGGATTGCGCTGCTACATCTTTTTGCACTGTTACAGGGGTATGCGCCGTAACAACAGTTTTCCGCATCGATTTTATAAGTTTTTGCGCTGTTTGAAGATGTTTTTGCGCTTTTATCCAACATATGCGTGGTAAACACATCTTTTTGCACTGTTTTAACAGGTGTTCGCGCCATTAATTCCCGTATACGCGGCACACACCTTCGCACCTATCAACTAAATCACCTAAAAATAAACCCCATAAAAATAAACAACCGACACAATAACCCCGGTAACCACAATTCCAGGAAGCAGGTTTGCAACCCGTATTTTCGTAATCCCTGTTAAATTCAGACCGATGGCAAAAATCATGATTCCACCTGTTGCAGTCATTTCCTTGATAAAGCTATCCATTAGAAGCTGAGGGACGAACCGGTCGATTTGGGTGGCAAAAAGGGCAATCAGTCCTTCATAAAGCATGACCGGGAAAGCCGAGAAGAGCACTCCAATCCCCAATGTTGTCGTAAGGATGAGGGAGGTGAAGCCGTCAATAATCGATTTGGTATAAAGTACCGAGTGGTCACCCCGGATACCACTGTCGAGCGCGCCGATAATGGCCATAGCGCCAATGACAAAGATGAGCGTAGCGGTTACGAAGCCCTGCGAAATGCTGCCTTGTCCTTTTGAGCCAATTTTACTTTCGAGCCAATCGCCAAGCTTATTCAGCTTATCTTCAAGAGCAAAGTATTCCCCTATGACCGTTCCAAAAACAAGGCTTAAAATCACAATCAGGAAATTCTCGCTCTTAAATCCCATTTGCAGGCCCAGCACCATGACAGCAAGGCCGATCGCATGCATTACCGTGCCCTTCATGCTTTCAGGAATGCGATGAAGCATTTTCCCCAGCAGTGTTCCAATAATAATCAATAGCCCATTCACAAGCGTACCTAGCAGAAACATACTCTTCACCTTATCTATTATTTCGCAGCGCGAATTATTTTCTATTAAAATTACCACGGATAATAATGACCCACAATCTTTTTTTATAAAATCTTGTAAAAAAATAAACCATCATTTAGATGGCTTACGAATTGGTTTCTAAAAGCTCCATAATGCGCTCCAAATCTTCTTTTGAGAAAAATTCAATCTCGATTTTCCCTTTGTTTTTGGATTGTTTAATATGGACGGTGGTTCCGAATCTTTCTCGGAGGGATGATTCCCGTTCTTTAATAAAAATATCTTTTGGTGCTTTTGGCTTTTTCGTTTCACGTGAAACATCATTCAGCTGCTGAATCAGCTGTTCAAGCTGACGGACATTTAGGCCATCTTTCACCGTCTTTTCAACAAGCACCTGCAGTTTCTCTTTTTTTCTTAACCCCAATAGTGCTCTGCCATGGCCCATGGAGATCTTCCCGTCAGAAATCAAACCCTGAATTTTCGGAGGAAGAGACAGAAGCCTGATATGATTGGCAATATGCGGCCTGCTTTTTCCAAGGCGCTTGGCCAGTTCCTCTTGCGTCACCTTCAGCTTCTCCATTAACAGCTGGTACGCAGCCGCTTCTTCAATCGGAGTTAAATCCTCACGCTGCAGGTTTTCAAGAACTGCCAGTTCTATCATCTTCTGTTCATTTAACTCCCGTACGACAACAGGAACCGTCTCGAGTTTTGCTTCCTTCGCTGCCCGGTAGCGGCGCTCCCCGACAACAATTTCATAGCCTTTGATGCTTTTGCGGACGATAATCGGCTGCAGAATTCCATGTTCAAGGATGGACTGCTTCAATTCATCGATGGCTTCCTTTTCAAACACCTTGCGCGGCTGATAAGGGTTTGGACGGATATCTTTAATTTTGACCTCTTGGACCATTTCTTCTTTTTCGGTTTCAATATTATTGAAAAAAGCATTCAGACCTTTTCCTAAACCTTTAGCCATTTGAAACCACTTCCTTTGCCAGTTCTAAATATACTTCAGCTCCGCGTGACCTCGGATCATAAGTAATTATAGGTTCTCCATGGCTCGGAGCCTCTCCCAGCCGCACATTGCGGGGAATGATTGTTTTGTAAACTTTGTCCTGAAAATACTTTTTAACTTCTTCAATGACCTGAATGCCGAGATTTGTACGGGCATCAAGCATCGTCAGCAGAACGCCTTCAATTTTCAAGTCATGATTGAGGTGCTTCTGGACAAGGCGGACGGTATTCAGAAGCTGACTCAGACCTTCAAGTGCATAGTACTCGCATTGCACCGGGATGATGACGGCATCCGATGCGGTCAATGAGTTAATCGTTAAAAGCCCAAGGGAAGGAGGACAGTCGATGATGACATAATCAAAGTTTGCTTTTACTTCTTCCAAAGCCCTCTTTAATCTAACTTCCCTAGAGATGGTCGGCACCAGTTCAATTTCTGCGCCTGCCAGCTGAATGGTTGCCGGTATTGCATATAAATTCTCTACAGAAGTTGGTTTTATGACTTTTGATGCTTCCACATCATCAACGAGAACGTCATAAATGCAATGATCGACATCAGCTTTTTCGATGCCGATTCCGCTTGTAGCGTTTCCCTGCGGATCAATGTCGACCAGCAGCACTTTCTTGCCTATGTATGCCAGGCATGCGCCAAGATTGACGGACGTAGTGGTTTTGCCGACTCCGCCTTTCTGGTTCGCAACGGCTATAATCTTGCCCACGGTGTCACCTGCTTTCATCTATCAGTATTACAATCTATTTATCAGCAAATTTATTAGTTCGTTAAATCACGTAGTCTATTTTATCATGAAAAACAGGACAGAATAATTTTTTTGTAAAAAATAAGAAGATTCTAATAGTCTTTTTTTATCGCTTCTTCAAAAAAACGCGAAAAACAAAACAGGTAGCCCCCGCTTTATCTCTCGCGTTCAAAAAATTATTTCTTTTTAGGAATCTTGATGGTGATTTGATAAAATTCATCAAATTCTTCTTCTTCCGAATCAAGATTAATGCCGCTGTCAGAAACCATGGATAGTGATTGGCGGATCGTGTTGACCGCAATTCTCATATCCTTGCTGAATGCCTTCCGTTTCGGCTTCGGCTTAGGATTTTTCTGTTCGAGAATTTTAACAACACGGTCTTCTGTCTGCTTAACATTCAGATTCTTTTCCACAATCTCCTGAAGCAGGGCAACCTGCTTCTCTGGGTCTTTTAGCGGAATGAGCGAACGGGCATGCCGCTCGGTGATTGATTTGTTTAATAATGCATCCTGAACAGGCTGCGGCAATTTGAGCAGCCGAAGCTTGTTTGCTACAGTGGACTGACCTTTTCCAAGGCGCTGTGCCAATGCTTCCTGTGTCAGATTATGCAGCTCTAAAAGCTTTCCGTAGGCAACAGCTTCTTCAATCGGAGAGAGTTCTTCCCTTTGAAGGTTTTCAATTAAAGCAACTGAAGCCGTTTCCGTATCACTTAGATTTTTTACAATAGCCGGAGCTTCTTCCCAGCCCAGCTTCTTCATGGCCCGATATCTGCGTTCACCGGCTATGATTTCAAACTGGCCATCCTCAAATTCCCGTACGACGATCGGCTGGATAATTCCATGCGTATGGATGGTCCGAGAAAGCTCTTCTATCTTCTCATCATCAAACACCGTTCTTGGCTGAAAACGGTTGGGGACGATTTGATCAATAGGTATTCTCTTAACTTCTTCTCTGCCGCTTAAGTCTTCAATATCCAATTGTTCTTCTGCTGGTTTTTCCGCTGTAACTTGTTCTCCCTTTTCGCCTAGGCCAAAAAAGCGTGAGAAAGAATGCTTCATCACCCTGCACCACCTTTACGAAACTCCCTATTACATATTCTCTATCATCATGACAAATCCTGCCGGATATCAGCAATATTAATATCAGGAAAAATCGATTAGTTTACACCATTATGTCATACAACGGCAAAATGCGCACCCTATTCAATTGGTGTTTTATTGGGTGTACCCGGCTTCCGCGGGTACTTTTTGGGTGTGCTTTTTTCTTTTTTAATAATTAAAATGTTGCGCTCACTTGCCTCCTCAGGCAAGGTGAAAGTGTGGGAATCCATGAGTTTTCCGCCCAGTACCGAGATGGCTTTTTTGCCGGCATCCAGCTCTTCTTTAGCGCTGGCACCCTTCATGGCCACAAATGTGCCTCCTTGTTTAGCCAGAGGCAGACAAAGCTCGCTTAAAACAGACAATCTGGCAACAGCCCTTGCTGTCACGACATCGAAAGACTCACGGTATTCTTTGTTCTGGCCAAACGTTTCTGCGCGGTCATGGATAAAACGGACATTTTCCAATCCCAGCTTCTTCGCTAAATTCTCCAGAAAACCAATGCGCTTATTAAGCGAGTCAACGATCGTAATATGTAAACCCGGAAAAGCAATTTTGATCGGAATGCTTGGGAAACCTGCCCCGGCACCGACATCACAGACCTTTAACGGCTGGTTGAAATCAAAGTAAAAAGCAGCGCTAATTGAGTCATAGAAGTGCTTTAGATAAACATCTTCCTTTTCCGTAATGGCTGTTAAATTCATTTTTTCATTCCATTCCACCAGTGTGGAATAGTATGTTTCATATTGATGTAATTGCTGTGGCGAAAGGGCAATCCCTTTCGCCGCCAGCATTTCTGTAAATTGTTCGGTATTCATCTATAAATCCTTTCCGTTCTCAAGTTTGATCGGATTTTTCCCTTATTCCGCTGAAACTCTTGCGATTCTGCCCTGTTCTAGATAAACAAGCAAAATGGAGATATCGGCAGGGTTTACACCGGAAATTCTGGAAGCCTGCGCCAGAGATAGCGGCCTTACTTCCTTCAGCTTTTGTCTTGCCTCGGAAGCCAGTCCGTTAATATCATCATAATCAATGTTTTCAGGGATCTTTTTGTTTTCCATCTTCTTCAGACGCTCTACCTGCTGAAGTGATTTTTCAATATAGCCTTCATACTTGATCTGGATTTCTACCTGCTCGGTTACATCCGCATCAAGTGTATTCTCAGCCGGAACAAGCTGCTGGATATGCTCATACGTCATTTCCGGACGCTTCAGCAAATCAGATGCGCGGATGCCGTCTTTCAGCTCGCTTCCACCCTGGCTTTTGATCAGCTCCTGCACTTCAGAAGTCGGCTTGATGATGATTCCTTGCAGACGTGCTTTCTCTTCTTCAATCGCCTGCTTCTTCAGCTGGAATTTTTCAAAGCGATCTTCGCTGATCAGGCCCACTTTGCGGCCAAGCTCTGTTAAGCGCAGGTCGGCATTATCATGGCGAAGCAGCAGACGGTATTCCGCCCTTGAAGTCAATAGACGGTATGGCTCGTTCGTGCCTTTCGTCACAAGGTCATCAATCAGGACGCCAATATAGGCATCTGAACGGCTTAAAATGACTTCTTCTTTATCCAGAGATTTTAATCCGGCATTCATGCCTGCCATAAGTCCCTGGCCGGCAGCTTCTTCATAGCCGGATGTCCCGTTGATCTGCCCGGCAGTATATAGATTTTTAACCTTCTTGGTTTCAAGTGTCGGCCATAATTGAGTTGGTACGATCGAGTCATATTCAATCGCATAGCCGGCACGCATCATCTGTACATTTTCAAGTCCAGGTATGGTTCTGAGTATCTTCTGCTGCACATCCTCAGGCAAGCTTGTAGAAAGTCCCTGTACATACACTTCCTGTGTATTGCGGCCCTCAGGCTCCAGGAAGATTTGATGGCGCGGCTTATCATTAAAGCGGACAACCTTATCTTCAATCGAGGGACAATAGCGCGGTCCCGTTCCTTTTATCATGCCGGAATACATCGGCGAACGATGAAGGTTATTGTCAATCAATGTATGCGTTTCTTCATTGGTATACGTCAGCCAGCATGGAAGCTGGTCTGTGATATACTTTGTTGTTTCATAGGAAAAAGCTCTTGGCACATCATCGCCAGGCTGTATTTCCGTTTTGCTGTAATCAATGGAATGGCTGTTGACGCGCGGCGGGGTTCCTGTTTTAAAACGGACCAGATCAAAGCCAAGCTCCTGCAAATGCTCAGAAAGCTTAATGGATGGCTGCTGGTTATTAGGGCCGCTTGAGTATTTCAGCTCACCAAGGATGATTTCCCCTCTTAAGAAGGTTCCTGTCGTAATGACCACCGCTTTTGAATGATACACGGCACCTGTCTGGGTGACGACGCCCCTGCATTCTCCATCTTCGACAATCAGTCGTTCAACCATTCCCTGAATAAGCGTCAGATTCGGTTCATTTTCCAATGTTTTTTTCATTTCATGCTGATACGTGAATTTATCGGCCTGTGCTCTTAAAGCACGGACTGCAGGTCCTTTTCCTGTATTAAGCATGCGCATCTGAATATGAGTTTTATCGATATTTTTACCCATTTCTCCACCGAGGGCATCGATTTCCCTTACAACAATCCCTTTTGCAGGACCTCCTACAGAAGGGTTGCAGGGCATAAAGGCTACCATATCCAAATTTATTGTGATCATTAATGTCTTTGCGCCGAGACGGGCCGAAGCAAGGCCTGCTTCCACACCCGCATGTCCGGCTCCGACTACTATGACATCATAACTTCCAGCTTCATATGTCATGATGCGGCCTCCTTTGCTGCAATCAGTAAAGCACAGGCACAGGCTTCAGAAAGCCAGTCCTAAACTGGATAATTGCAAAAGTTAGAAATGCTTTCCAGCGATGGCTGCGTCAACTAACACAGCCTGCCTCAAATCATCTATTTTCCTAAACAGAACTGAGAAAATAATTGGTCAATCAAGCTTTCATGAACGCTGTCGCCAATTATTTCACCAAGCAGCTCCCATGTTCTCGTCAAATCAATTTGCACAATGTCAATCGGCGTTCCCATTTCAACACCCTGCATCGCTTCGTCAATGGCATTCAGCGCCTGGTTCAATAAAGCAATATGGCGGGTATTGGATACGTACGTCATATCCCCTGCCTCAATGGAGCCTTCAAAGAAAAGAGAAGCAATGGCTTCCTCAAGGTCGTCGACTCCCTGATCCTCCAATAATGAAGTCGTGACCAATTTATGATGTTTGGAAAGCCCGCGGACGCGGTCCATGTCGATTTTTTGATCAAGGTCCGTTTTATTGACAATTATAATGACATCCATGCCTTCGACCGCTTTGAAAATATTTTCATCCTCAGCTGTCAATTCATCCGAGTAATTAAGCACGAGCAAAATTAAATCTGCTTCCGTTAATACCTGCCTCGATTTTTCGACGCCGATCCGTTCGACAATATCTTCCGTTTCACGAATGCCAGCTGTGTCGAGCAATCGCAGCGGCACACCTCTTACATTCACATATTCTTCAATGACATCACGGGTGGTGCCCGGTATATCTGTCACAATTGCCTTATTCTCATGGACAAGGCTATTCAATAAGGAAGATTTTCCAACGTTTGGCCGTCCGACGATAACCGTTGAAAGCCCTTCACGCAGTATTTTCCCCTGCTGTGAGGTCTGAAGCAGCTTTTCTATTTCTTTTTTTACATAAGAAGATTTCTCCAGAAGCATATGATGTGTCATTTCCTCGACATCATCGTATTCCGGATAGTCGATATTGACTTCCACGTGAGCAAGGATCTCCAGAATTTCCTGCCGAAGCTTCTGAATTAGCTTTGACAGCCTTCCTTCCATCTGGCCAAGTGCCATGTTCATCGCCCGGTCGGTCTTGGCACGGATTAAATCCATGACCGCTTCTGCCTGGGATAAATCAATCCGCCCATTCAAAAAGGCCCGCTTTGTAAATTCTCCCGGCTCTGCCAGCCTTGCGCCATTATTCAGCAAAAGCTGCAGCACGCGGTTTACGGAAACCAGTCCGCCATGGCAGTTGATTTCAATGACATCTTCTTTAGTAAAAGTTTTCGGTCCCTTCATGGCTGAAACCATTACTTCTTCAGCAATCTGTTCAGTTTTTGGGTCCATAATATGTCCATAATGAATGGTATGGGAAGCAACATCCTTTAGACGCTTGCCTCCTACCCCTCTGAACAGGCGGTCTGCAATTTCAAACGCCTGATCACCGCTCAGACGGACAATCGCAATGGCTCCTTCCCCCATTGGAGTAGATATCGCGGCTATTGTATCAAATTCCAATTCATTCACCTCTCTTTATTCCGTTTCAACGATCTATATAAAAAATGATATCGATTCCCCAAATTAATAGAGTATCACATGGTTTTTTTTTAGAAAAGCATATCAGCCCGCAGTGGCGGCTTGTCCATCAGTCAGCATGATACTTATCAACAACTAATTTGAAACCAGCCAATGAAAAATTATCCACACGTCTCATAATTAATATGCTCTATTTTAACTTATCCACATGTGAATAACAATAAAACCAATTGAGATTTAATAATTTGCGGGGAGATGACAAAGAGCGACAAAAAAATCCCAATCCATTAATGGACTGGGATTTTGCAAAATAAGAAAGTATTAAATTTTGAATGTCGATAATTGTCTAGCACTAGCGCGCTTCCGCTTTTCTTGCTACCTGGTTCTGGCTGGTGCAATGACGATATGGCGATGCGGGTCACTTCCATCAGAATACGTTTTGATTCGCTTATTATTTACGAGAGCGGTATGGATCACTTTGCGTTCATATGAAGGCATAGGTTCCAGCGCAATTTCTTTTCCCGTCTTCAAAGCTTTTTGAGCAAGCCTTTCAGCCAATTGAATCAGTGTATCCTGGCGTCTCTTCCGGTAATCCTCTGCATCAATCACCACATTTAAGTACTGCTCTGCGTAGCGGTTGATGACCAGCTGTGTCAAATACTGAAGGGAATTGAGTGTTTGTCCTCTTTTTCCGATTAAAAGAGCAATCTTTTCGCCGGATAAGATGAATTGAACATTTTTTCCGTCTCTTAATGTTTCAACCTCAATGAATAGTCCCATTTTCCCGCTGACGTCTTTGAGGAATTTTTCGGCTTCCTCAATCGGATCAGGCTTTTTCACAGCTTTCACCACGGCTGGCCGGGATCCGAAAATCCCGAAAATGCCTTTTTTACCTTCATCAACGATTGTAATCACTAAGCGATCTTCTGTTGTATTTAATTGAGCTAAAGCTGACTCTACTGCTTCCTTGACGGTTTGTCCTGTAGCAGTTACTTGTTTCACTTTTTGGCTCCTCCTGCATTTCCGGCCGCTGCAGCTCTCAGGTCCGGACCTTTAATAAAATACGTTTGAACAACCATGAAAATATTACCCACTACCCAGTAAAGCGAAAGGGCAGCCGGGAAATTAATGGCGAAAACGACAATCATAATCGGCATAAGGTAGAGCATCATTTTCATTTGTGCAGCCATTGGTCCTGATTGCTGTGTGCCGGCCATCATCATTTTCTGCTGAATGAATGTTGTCACACCTGCAATTAAAGGCAATAGGTAAATTGGATCCGGAGAACCAAGGTCAAACCAAAGGAAATTGTGGTCTGCAATTTCGCGGGTACGTGTAATCGCATGGTAGAAACCGATCAGAATCGGCATTTGAATAATTAACGGGAAACATCCGGCAAGCGGGTTAACACCGTGCTTTTGGAATAAAGCCATTGTTTCCTGCTGCAGCTTCTGCTGGGTTTTCTGGTCTTTCGAGCTGTATTTTTCACGAAGCTTCTGCATTTCTGGCTGAATCGCCTGCATAGCTTTTGAACTTCTCGTCTGCTTAATCATTAATGGCAGGATGATCAGACGTATAGTGATCGTCACAATAATGATCGATAGTCCATAGTTGCCGCCTGCAAATTCTGCTACCTTAATAATAAACAGCGAAAGCGGGTAGACAATATACTCGTTCCAAAAGCCTTCGCTTTCAGACGTAATCGGCTGGTTGATTTCTGTACAGCCTGATAAAAGGGCCATCACAAACACTAAACCGATTAATAGGAATATTCGTTTCTTCAACCGTTTTTTCCTCCTTAATTGCTCCTGATAATAGTATGGATTTCATTTGCTTGTCCCCAGTCAGAGGGCACACGCTCATATGTATCTTATTTTAACATCTTTTAAAATGAAGTGCTTCAAATAAAGATAGATAAGGATTATTGATTTTTAGTATTTCCAAGTCTCGGTTTATTCAAAACCCGTGAAACCTTCAATACATGGATCAGACTCTTTTTCACTTCATGAAAGTCCATTTCTGCCACCGGCTTCCTTGCAATGACGATCAGATCATATTGCGGCTTGATTTCTTCCTCCAGTTCTAAAAAGGCCTGGCGGATATACCTCTTGATCTGGTTTCTCATAACGGCATTGCCGATTTTTTTGCTGACAGAAAGGCCTATGCGAAAATGATTCTGCTCCTCTTTCCTCAAGATGTAAACGACAAATTGACGGTTGGCGAATGACTTTCCCTTTTTAAAGGCCTCTTGAAATTCTTTATTCTTTTTTACCCTGAACTCTTTTTTCATGTCATCACCTACTTAGAAAAGCGCAAGCGCCTTGCCCACCCCCGACAAGCACAAGACGAGCCTCACGGAAAGGCGTCCTTTGCCTTTTTGGGAGGCTAGGCTTGTGACCTCGAGGGGGTAGGCGCTGGAGCTAGACAGTTCTTTATTAGAAAAGCGCAAGCGCGCGTTGCTCATTTATCTTTACATGGAAAAAAAGACCACTGACGTTTCAGTGGCCTAAGCAGATAATACTTTTCTTCCTTTGCGGCGGCGGCGAGCTAGAACGTTACGTCCGTTCGGAGTGCTCATGCGGCTGCGGAAACCATGAACCTTGCTTCTTTTACGCTTGTTTGGCTGATAAGTTCTTTTCATTATATGACACCTCCCTGAGGATTTGCTGTTAAAGACAGTCTTTCTAATTATATAGATGTAACTAGAAAATTGTCAACTATGCATATAAGTCAATCTGCCTTCAATGGCAAAAAATATTAGTATGAACCTGGCTTCTCTCTTTGCTGCTCTTTCTCTTTACTACAAATCTGAAAGAACCCACTCAGAAAGTGTACCTTCTTTTCGCATGAATGTCATCCTAAAATTTCTTTTTTCCACGTTTTTCTCATTTCTTCCTGTCAATTCTTCTTCCATTTTCACGATCACCAGACAAACTCGCCATAGAAAAATTGAATCACCATAACCGGGCCATATTAATCGAATTCTCCCTAAAAACAGGACTGTGGATAAATTTTCGACAGCTTTTTCATTATCCACATCACATATTGACAAGTTTTTCACACAACCAGAGGCTGTGGACAATTTTTATGAACAGGGATGGCATGTTGTGGATAAAGGTTTAAAAAGCATTGCAAGCCTTAAGATTATCTGTTATCATAATTGTGTTTTAACACTTAACAAATCAATGTGCATATCTTCATTATCCACAGATTGTGGATAACATGTGGACAGGTTATCCAAGGGGTTTGTAAAAGTTTGTCCACAGACAGTGGATACTGTCGAAATTCCACTTTACTTCCTTATTATATAATTTTCCACATAAACAGTTTCGTATATTTATAAACTTCAGGGTTATACAGCGTGTATAACCTATCGTTTTTGTGGCGCGAAACAAAGAAAAACAGGGGTGTTCTTCGGAAAGACACCTGAGCTAGACAGTTATCTTAATTCCCAATTCAGATGGAAAAGGAGGGATATCATTGGAAAACATTGCGGATCTTTGGAATAATGCTCTGGCCAATATCGAGAAGAAAATCAGCAAACCAAGTTTTGATACATGGCTGAAATCGACAAAAGCGCATTCTCTGCAGGGAGACACTTTAGTGGTTAAGGCCCCGAATGAGTTTGCCCGTGACTGGCTTGAAGAGCGCTATTCCCAGCTGATCTCCGGCATTCTTTATGACATTACCGGTGAAGAATTAGGAGTAAAATTCATCATTCCGCAAAATCAAAGTGAAGAAGACGTCGATCTTCCGCTTCCGCCAAAAAAGAAAAAGGCGGAGGAAGAACAGCCGGAACTGCCATTAACGATGCTGAACCCGAAGTATACATTCGACACGTTTGTCATTGGGTCCGGAAACCGCTTCGCCCATGCAGCTTCACTTGCTGTAGCCGAGGCTCCGGCAAAAGCATACAATCCTTTATTTATTTACGGGGGAGTTGGACTCGGAAAAACTCACCTAATGCATGCAATCGGCCATTATGTATTAGATCATAATCCATCAGCTAAAGTCGTATACTTATCTTCCGAGAAATTTACGAATGAATTCATTAACTCGATCCGAGATAACAAAGCGGGAGATTTCCGCAATAAATATCGAAATGTGGATGTTCTTCTTATCGATGATATTCAGTTTTTGGCTGGAAAAGAACAAACCCAGGAAGAATTTTTCCATACTTTTAATACATTGCATGAAGAAAGCAAGCAGATCATTATCTCAAGTGACCGTCCTCCAAAAGAAATTCCGACATTGGAAGACAGGCTTCGCTCCAGATTCGAATGGGGCCTTATTACTGATATTACTCCGCCAGACCTGGAAACGCGTATTGCGATTCTGCGCAAAAAGGCTAAAGCGGAGGGACTTGATATACCTAACGAGGTTATGCTGTACATTGCTAATCAGATTGACTCCAACATCCGTGAGCTTGAGGGTGCGCTGATTCGTGTAGTAGCTTACTCCTCTTTAATAAATAAAGATATAAATGCCGACCTTGCAGCAGAAGCATTAAAGGATATCATTCCAAGCTCTAAGCCGAAGGTGATAACGATTCATGAAATTCAAAGGGTAGTCGGGGAACACTTTAATGTAAAGCTGGAGGACTTTAAGGCGAAGAAAAGAACGAAGTCTGTTGCATTCCCGCGGCAGATCGCTATGTACCTGTCCAGGGAGTTAACCGATTTTTCACTTCCTAAAATAGGGGAAGAATTTGGCGGAAGGGACCATACGACCGTCATTCATGCCCATGAAAAAATCTCAAAGCTGCTGCAGTCTGATTCACAATTTGAAAAGCAGCTGAAGGAAATCAATGAAATACTCAAGGTATAATGTGTATAACTTGACCTAACTTACACACAGTCTGTCCACATGTGGATAGACTGTGTTTCCTTTCAAAAATTGCAGTTATCCACATGTTAACAGGACCTACTAGTACTTCTACTATTTTTTTATAAAAAATATATATATTCAATACGTCATTAAAATATGCTTGGAGGATTTAAAAAATGAGATTTATAATCCAACGCGATCGTTTAGTCCAAAGCGTGCAGGATGTCATGAAAGCAGTCACAAGCAGAACGACTATTCCCATCTTAACAGGTATTAAAATCGTCGCTTCTGAAGAAGGAGTCACATTAACGGGAAGCGACTCTGATATTTCAATCGAATCTTTCATTCCTAAAGAAGAAGCTGAAAATGAAATTGTTGAGATCAAACAAACCGGTGCCATTGTGCTCCAGGCAAAGTTCTTCAGTGAAATTGTTAAAAAGCTTCCTACCGATAGTGTAGAAATTCACGTTGAAAACCATCTTCAGACAGTCATCCGCTCAGGTAAATCTGAGTTTAATCTAAATGGACTGGATGCTGAGGAATATCCTCACTTGCCTCAAATCGAGGAAGAGAATGTATTTAAAATTCCAACAGACCTTTTAAAAGCAATGGTTCGCCAAACGGTTTTCGCAGTGTCCACCTCAGAAACACGCCCTATCTTGACAGGTGTAAACTGGAAAGTGGAAAACGGAACTTTAACCTGTATTGCAACAGATAGCCACAGGCTGGCATTAAGAAAAGCGCAAATCGAAACAAATGCCAGCGAAAGCTACAATGTGGTCATCCCGGGAAAAAGCTTAAGCGAATTAAGTAAAATTCTTGACGATAACAATGATTTGATCGACATCGTTATTACTGAGAACCAGGTTCTGTTTAAGGCTGAGCATTTGCTGTTCTTCTCAAGGCTGCTGGAAGGAAATTACCCGGATACATCCAGACTGATCCCTTCAGACAGCAAAACAGATGTAGTCGTCAATACAAAAGAATTCCTGCAGGCCATTGACCGTGCCTCTTTATTGGCCAAAGAAGGCCGCAACAATGTAGTCAAGCTTTCTACAATTGATGACGGGGTAATTGAAATCTCATCCAACACTCCTGAAATCGGAAAAGTAGTCGAAGAAGTGCAGAGCAAATCCGTCGAAGGAGAAGAATTAAAAATCTCCTTTAGCGCGAAATTTATGATGGATGCCCTAAAAGCCCTTGAAGGCTCTGAAATTACAATCAGCTTCACCGGCGCGATGAGACCATTCATCATCAAACCTCTAAACGATGAATCAATCCTGCAATTAATTTTGCCAGTTAGAACGTATTAAGAAAAAAGCTGCCGGTTGTGCCGGCGGCTTACTTTTTTGGTTAAACAGATTCCAAAACTGATTATTAAGCCGCCAGAATATCGGCCAATTACAGGGGAATAATGAAAATAAACAGCTGCAGCGAGTTTTCTTTGTGTATCGGAGATTTATTTAGTAAAATAGAATATTAGATACCATTCTGAAATTGTTTTACCGGGTGCAGGATTCACTGCAGCACTTGACGTCGGACAATGGGGAAGAGTGAAAATATGACGGAAATACAAATTGATACAGAATATATTACGCTGGGCCAGTTTTTAAAAGCCGCTGATGTGATTCAAACTGGCGGAATGGCCAAATGGTTCCTGAGTGAATACGAAGTCTTCGTCAATGGGGAACAGGATCAAAGACGGGGAAGAAAGCTAAGAACAGGGGATAAAGTCGAAATTCCGGGTGTGGGTGAATTTACGATCGTCTAGCCCACAGGATTAAAAAATAACAAAGTTTATAATTTTGAACGTCGATAACTGTCTAGCTCCAGGCGCCATCGGCTCTCGGGTCTAAGCCAATCCGGCCAAAAGGTTAAAGAACAGCCTTTCAGCCCGCTCGTCTTATGCTTGTCGCCGATAGGCGGGCGCCTTACGCTTTTCTGTTATTACCTAAAAGGATGTAGCGTCTATGCATATAGAGCAGTTGCTATTAAAAAATTACCGGAATTACGAAGAGCTGGAAGTTAATTTCGAAAATAAAGTGAATGTCATTTTGGGAGAGAATGCCCAGGGTAAGACAAATGTCATGGAATCGATCTATGTGCTGGCGATGGCAAAGTCCCATCGGACATCAAATGACAAAGATCTTATTCGCTGGGACCAGGAATATGCTAAAATAGAAGGAAGGGTCCAAAAGAAACAAGGATCCCTGCCCATGCAATTAGTTATCAGCAAAAAAGGCAAAAAAGCCAAATGCAATCATATTGAGCAGCAGAAATTAAGCCAGTATGTCGGCAATATGAATGTTGTGATGTTCGCGCCTGAAGATCTCCATCTTGTGAAAGGGAGCCCTCAAGTAAGGCGTCGTTTTATTGATATGGAGATTGGGCAGGTTTCACCTGTCTATTTGCATGATATCAGCCAGTATCAGAAAATTCTCCAGCAGCGCAACCACTACCTGAAAATGCTCCAGATCAAAAAGCAGACCGATCATACAATGCTTGAGATTTTAACAGAGCAATTCATTGAAATGGCTGCGAAGATTGTTTCCAAGCGATATGAGTTCCTCAAACTCCTCGAGAATTGGGCTAAGCCGATCCATGAAGGAATTTCAAGAGGGCTTGAGACCTTGAAAATTGAGTACAGGCCTTCTGCTGAGGTATCAGAAGAACAAGATTTGTCGAAAATGGTTAAAGTATACCAGGATAAATTTGCAAAAGTGAAAAGCAGGGAAATTGACCGCGGCGTCACCATGTTTGGCCCGCATCGCGATGACCTGATTTTTCATGTGAATGGGCGCGATGTGCAAACATTCGGCTCCCAGGGCCAGCAAAGAACGACGGCTCTATCGGTTAAGCTTGCCGAAATCGAACTGATCCATTCTGAAATTGGAGAATATCCCATTCTGCTGCTGGATGACGTCCTCTCGGAATTGGATGATTACCGCCAATCCCACTTATTGAATACCATTCAGGGGAAGGTGCAGACGTTTGTCACTACCACAAGTGTTGACGGAATAGACCACCAGACACTAAAAGAAGCAGCAGCATTCAGTGTTGAGGCAGGAAGAATCAAGAAGATTCAGTGAGGTGATCGCATGTACATCCACATTGGTGAAGATGTGTTGGTCCGGGCAAGGGATATTGTCGCCATAATTGATAAAGAAAAAGCCCTTGCTTCCGAGTATGCGGAAGAGCGTAAGGAGCGTCTGGAGGATTCAGTTGTGAACCTCGCAAAAGGCTCCTATAAATCTGTGGTCATCACAACAGAAAAAATCTATTTCTCTCCGCTATCTTCAGGTACGCTAAAAAAACGATCCCATAAATTAAGTGTTCACGAATTTTAAAGACATGCAGAAATGCCTGATGAGCTTTCCCTAAGGGGGATGAAAGGCAAGTCAGTGAAAATTACAGTTTGGCTCATCTCAAAGCCAGGCTTTTTTATAGATTAGTGAAATGGAAAGTGCAGGTGACCGATGTGGCAATGGAGCAAAAGGCAGTGCAGGAACAATCCTATGATGAGAATCAGATACAGGTACTGGAAGGTCTGGAAGCGGTTCGGAAGCGTCCGGGAATGTATATCGGTTCAACAAGTGCCAAAGGGCTTCACCATCTTGTTTGGGAAATAGTCGATAATAGTATTGATGAAGCATTGGCAGGCTACTGTTCTGAAATCAATGTGATTATCGAAAAGGATAATAGTATTACGGTAGTGGATAATGGACGCGGTATACCAGTCGGGATCCACGAAAAAATGGGGCGCCCGGCAGTCGAAGTCATTATGACGGTTCTTCATGCAGGCGGTAAATTCGGAGGCGGAGGATACAAGGTTTCCGGAGGCTTGCATGGTGTTGGTGCTTCTGTAGTTAATGCTCTCTCAACCGAGCTGGAAGTATTTGTCCATCGTGACGGAAAGAAATACTATCAGAAGTTTGAGCGAGGAGTTCCCAGTGCTGATCTTGAAGTGATCGGGGAAGCCGACTACACAGGAACAACCATCCACTTTAAGCCGGATGGCGAAATCTTTACTGAAACACTTGAATATGATTATGAAACACTCGCAAACCGCATCCGCGAGTTGGCTTTCCTGAATAGAGGATTAACCATCACGATTGAAGATAAACGTGAGGAAAATAAGAAAAATGAATATATGTACGAGGGCGGCATTAAATCGTACGTTGAACATTTGAATAGAACGAAAGAAGTTCTCCATGAGGAACCAATCTATATTGAGGGAGAACGTGAGGGCATCACAGTTGAAGTCTCCATTCAGTACAATGATGGCTTCACAAGCAATATTTATTCTTTTGCCAATAACATTAATACGTATGAAGGCGGTACGCATGAATCAGGATTTAAAACCGCATTAACAAGAGTTATTAATGATTATGCCCGTAAACATGGGGTTTTTAAAGAAAATGATGCAAATCTATCAGGGGAAGACGTCCGGGAAGGTTTAACGGCGATTGTATCTGTTAAGCATCCAGATCCACAGTTTGAAGGACAGACTAAAACGAAGCTTGGCAATTCAGAGGTCCGCGCTGCAACTGATACGATTTTCTCAGATGCACTTGAAAAGTTCCTGCTGGAAAATCCGACTGTAGCCAGAAAAATCGTTGAAAAAGGATTAATGGCTGCACGTGCCAGACTGGCTGCGAAAAAAGCACGGGAATTGACCAGAAGAAAGAGTGCATTAGAAGTATCAAGCTTGCCGGGAAAACTGGCTGATTGCTCTTCTAAAGATGCTTCTATATCTGAACTATACATTGTTGAGGGTGATTCCGCCGGAGGCTCAGCCAAACAGGGGCGTGATCGTCACTTCCAGGCAATCCTTCCATTGAGAGGGAAAATCCTTAATGTTGAAAAAGCCCGTTTGGATAGAATTCTTTCAAACAATGAAGTACGAGCTATGATTACAGCTGCTGGTACAGGGATTGGCGAAGACTTTGATATTTCAAAAGCCAGATATCATAAAATTGTGATCATGACTGATGCAGATGTGGATGGCGCCCATATTCGAACATTATTATTAACCTTCTTTTACCGCTATATGAGACAAATTTTAGAAGCGGGCTATATTTACATTGCGCAGCCTCCATTATATAAAGTACAGCAGGGCAAGAAGATTGAATATGCCTATAATGACCGGCAGCTTGAAGAAGTAATGAGCAGTCTGTCCAGCCAGCCAAAGCCGAATGTTCAGCGCTATAAAGGGCTTGGTGAAATGAATCCCGGCCAGCTGTGGGAGACAACGATGAATCCCGAAACAAGAACACTGCTGCAGGTAAGTCTTGAAGATGCCATTGAGGCAGATGAAACGTTTGAAATATTAATGGGTGATAAAGTTGAACCACGCCGAAATTTCATTGAAGAAAATGCCCAATATGTAAAAAACTTAGATATATGATCAAAAGCCAGGATAGGATTATTACTATCCTGCTTTTACATAAGGAAAGTGCCAGAGTCACTTTTTGAGCACAGCCTGCAGAGCAGCTAACTGCGATTTACTGCAGCATTATGAATGTTTTACTAATTAAGAGGATATGGTTAAATTCCAAGTCCCTTAAAAAGGGAGGTTCTTTATATGGCTGATACGCCAAGGTCCCAAATAAAAGAAATTAATATTAGCCAGGAAATGCGTTCATCATTCCTGGACTACGCCATGAGTGTAATTGTTTCACGTGCTCTTCCGGATGTGCGTGATGGCTTAAAGCCGGTGCATCGCCGCATTCTGTATGCGATGCATGATCTCGGCATGCATTCAGATAAGCCCTATAAAAAATCAGCACGTATCGTCGGGGATGTAATTGGTAAGTATCATCCGCACGGAGACTCTGCTGTTTATGAAACCATGGTGCGCATGGCGCAGGACTTTAACTATCGATACATGCTGGTTGACGGCCATGGTAACTTCGGTTCGGTGGATGGCGATTCTGCAGCTGCCATGCGTTATACAGAAGCACGCATGTCCAAAATATCAATGGAGCTTTTACGGGATATCAATAAGGATACCATTGATTATCAGGATAACTATGATGGGGAAGAAAGAGAGCCGGTTGTACTGCCTGCCCGTTTTCCTAATTTGCTGGTCAATGGAACTTCAGGCATCGCTGTTGGAATGGCGACTAATATTCCTCCCCACCAGCTTGGAGAAGTGATTGATGGGGTTTTAGCAATAAGTAAAGACCCTGAAATGACCATTCAGGAGCTAATGGATATTATTCCTGGACCAGACTTTCCAACAGCCGGAATGATATTAGGAAGAAGCGGAATCCGCAAAGCCTATGAAACTGGCCGCGGATCGATTACTTTACGTGCTAAAGTAGAGGTTGAAGAAAAGTCCAATGGCAAAGAAACCATTATTGTCCATGAAATCCCGTATCAGGTTAACAAAGCAAAACTGATTGAAAAAATTGCGGAACTTGTTAGAGATAAGAAAATTGACGGCATTACCGATCTGCGTGATGAATCTGACCGTAACGGGATGCGAATTGTTATTGAAGTCAGAAGAGATGCAAATGCAAGTGTATTATTAAATAATCTCTATAAACAAACAGCCTTTCAGACGAGCTTTGGAATTAATCTTCTGGCATTGGTGGACGGACAGCCTAAGGTTCTGAATTTAAAGCAGTGTCTTGAGTATTATTTAGAACATCAAAAGGTTGTTATTCGCCGACGGACAGAATTTGAGTTAAGAAAAGCAGAAGCGCGCGCGCATATTTTAGAAGGCTTAAGGATAGCGCTTGATCATCTTGATGAAGTTATTAGTCTTATCCGCAGCTCACAGACTACAGATATTGCCCGCGAAGGCTTAATGACAAAATTCAATCTTTCCGAAAAACAGGCTCAAGCTATTCTTGATATGCGTCTGCAGCGTCTGACAGGTTTGGAGCGCGAAAAGATTGAAGACGAGTATTCAAGCCTTATAGCATTAATTGCCGAATTAAAAGCTATTTTAGCAGATGAAGAAAAAGTATTGGAAATCATCCGAGAAGAATTAACCGAATTAAAAGAGAGATTTAACGATAAACGCCGTACAGAAATTGTTGCCGGCGGAATCGAACAAATCGAAGACGAAGATCTAATCCCGCGCGAGAATATTGTCCTTACTTTAACTCATAAGGGATACATCAAGCGTCTTCCTGTATCGACTTATCGTGCGCAAAAACGCGGCGGCCGGGGAATCCAGGGAATGGGAACCAATGAGGATGACTTTGTGGAACACCTCATTACCACTTCCACACACGATACCATCCTGTTCTTCACGAACAAAGGAAAAGTGTATCGCGCTAAAGGATATGAAATTCCTGAATTCAGCCGTACGGCGAAAGGAATTCCAATCATTAACCTTCTTGGAGTCGACAAGGATGAATGGGTTAACGCGATTATTCCTGTTGAAGAATTTGTCGATGATTGGTCCCTATTCTTTACGACTAAACAGGGGATTTCCAAGCGTTCGCCATTATCATCCTTTGCCAATATCCGCAATAATGGCTTAATTGCACTAAATCTGCGTGAAGATGATGAATTAATTTCGGTTCGTTTAACAGATGGCAGCAAGGAGATCATTATTGGAACAAGCCATGGGATGCTCATCCGATTCCCTGAAGAAGATGTCCGTTCAATGGGCAGAACTGCTACCGGTGTTAAAGGGATAAGCCTTAGTGAAGGTGATGAAGTTGTTGGCATGGAAGTTCTTGACGATGACAGCCAAATCCTGATCGTAACGAAAAACGGTTATGGTAAGCGCACTCCTGCTGAAGAATACCGTGTTCAGGGCAGAGGCGGTAAAGGAATCAAGACCTGCAACATCACCGATAAAAATGGAAGCCTGGTTTCTATGAAAGCCGTCACAGGTGAAGAAGACGTTATGCTTATTACAACAGGCGGCGTACTAATCCGTATGGCAGTGAGCGATATTTCCACTATGGGAAGAAACACTCAAGGTGTCAGACTCATCCGTTTAAATGAAGATGCTGACGAAGCGGTATCAACTGTAGCAAAAGTTGAAAAAGAAGAGGAAAAAGATGAAGAAGAAGAATTAACGAAGCCTCTTGAAAATGCCGATTCACTTCCTGAAGAAGAAGTAAATGGAGATCATACTGAAGAATAATTTAAAGGAACACAGATTTTGTGTTCCTTTTTTTTGTCCAAATAATGTAAAATAGTAAAAAAGACTCATTACATTTGGGGTGTGAAATGGTGCGTGTACCTATACAGGAATTAAGAGAAGGCTGCATTTTATCAGAAGATGTCTTCAGCTTGACGAACCGCCCTATTATCAGCCAAAAAACAGTGCTGACAAAGGGATTGCTGGATATTATGAAAATATTCCTGATTGATGAAGCAGAAGTTGAAACCACCATGGTTAACGGAAGGCCTTTTGCTTCTGCCGGAAGCATGGAAGAATCAGAAGAAGCGATAGAATCAAATGAATCAAATGAATCAAGTTTTTTTAATACATTCTTAACAGGCGTTCAAAATTTTAAAAGGGAATTTATGTCTTGGCAGTCTGGCCTTCTCGTTGATATTGCAAAAATAAGAAACATTATGATTCCGCTGATTGAAAAGATGGAGAAAAACCCCTCAGGCATCTTTTCCCTTCATCATTTTTCTGCGAATGAAGATTATTTATACCAGCATTCTATTGCTGTAGGGATGATCAGTGCCTTTATAGGAAAAAAACTAAATTTAAATAAGGGAGAAATTATGCAGCTTGCCCTGGGAGGCTGCCTTGCAGATGCAGGCATGGCAAAAATAAACCCATCAATCCTGCATAAAAGCACTTCATTAAACTCCGAAGAATTTGAAGAAATTGAAAAGCATTCAACTCTCAGCTTTAAAATGGTTCAGAATATATCTTTATTAAGAGAAAGCACCAAGATCGGCATTATCCAGCACCATGAGCGTCTGGACGGAAGCGGCTATCCATTTGGAGAACAAGGCAGCAAAATCAATCAGGCTGGGAGAATCATCGCCGTAGCGGATGCATTTCATGCCATGACCTCCCAAAGGCTTTACAGACGGAAGCAATCTCCATTTAAAGTGCTTGAGATGCTGCTTCAGGATAGCTTCGGCAAATATGATATCCCATCCATTCAAGCGCTGGGTTCCGGCATTATGACCTTTTCCATTGGCAGCATGGTGAAGCTCTCAGATGGACAGACTGCAGAAATCCTATTTATAGAGGATAAATCACCAACGAGGCCGCTTGTGAAACTCGAAGAAACCGGCGACATTATTCATTTGGAAAAAAACCGCCAGTTATTTATAGATGAAGTATTAAAATGACTGCTTAATGGCGGTCTTTTTTAATATTTATAAAAAAGGTTAACTTTCTATTAAAAAATGCTTGCAATTAATAGAAGTGGGCTGGTATACTAATTCAAGTCAGCAAGAGAATAACATCATCATTTGATGAGATGAAAAAACTTGTTGACATCGATTATCAGAAATGATATATTTAGTAGGTCGCCTCGAGCGGCGGATTGATCTTTGAAAACTGAATGAACAAAAACGTCAACGTTAATTCTTTAGTCTTTTTTGAAAAGACAATTTATGAGCTTAATCAACTCTTATATGGAGAGTTTGATCCTGGCTCAGGACGAACGCTGGCGGCGTGCCTAATACATGCAAGTCGAGCGGACAGATGGGAGCTTGCTCCCTGAAGTCAGCGGCGGACGGGTGAGTAACACGTGGGCAACCTGCCTGTAAGACTGGGATAACTCCGGGAAACCGGGGCTAATACCGGATAATTCTTTCCCTCACATGAGGGAAAGCTGAAAGATGGTTTCGGCTATCACTTACAGATGGGCCCGCGGCGCATTAGCTAGTTGGTGAGGTAACGGCTCACCAAGGCGACGATGCGTAGCCGACCTGAGAGGGTGATCGGCCACACTGGGACTGAGACACGGCCCAGACTCCTACGGGAGGCAGCAGTAGGGAATCTTCCGCAATGGACGAAAGTCTGACGGAGCAACGCCGCGTGAGTGATGAAGGTTTTCGGATCGTAAAACTCTGTTGTTAGGGAAGAACAAGTACCGGAGTAACTGCCGGTACCTTGACGGTACCTAACCAGAAAGCCACGGCTAACTACGTGCCAGCAGCCGCGGTAATACGTAGGTGGCAAGCGTTGTCCGGAATTATTGGGCGTAAAGCGCGCGCAGGCGGTTCCTTAAGTCTGATGTGAAAGCCCCCGGCTCAACCGGGGAGGGTCATTGGAAACTGGGGAACTTGAGTGCAGAAGAGAAGAGTGGAATTCCACGTGTAGCGGTGAAATGCGTAGAGATGTGGAGGAACACCAGTGGCGAAGGCGACTCTTTGGTCTGTAACTGACGCTGAGGCGCGAAAGCGTGGGGAGCAAACAGGATTAGATACCCTGGTAGTCCACGCCGTAAACGATGAGTGCTAAGTGTTAGAGGGTTTCCGCCCTTTAGTGCTGCAGCAAACGCATTAAGCACTCCGCCTGGGGAGTACGGCCGCAAGGCTGAAACTCAAAGGAATTGACGGGGGCCCGCACAAGCGGTGGAGCATGTGGTTTAATTCGAAGCAACGCGAAGAACCTTACCAGGTCTTGACATCTCCTGACAACCCTAGAGATAGGGCGTTCCCCTTCGGGGGACAGGATGACAGGTGGTGCATGGTTGTCGTCAGCTCGTGTCGTGAGATGTTGGGTTAAGTCCCGCAACGAGCGCAACCCTTGATCTTAGTTGCCAGCATTCAGTTGGGCACTCTAAGGTGACTGCCGGTGACAAACCGGAGGAAGGTGGGGATGACGTCAAATCATCATGCCCCTTATGACCTGGGCTACACACGTGCTACAATGGATGGTACAAAGGGCTGCGAGACCGCGAGGTTAAGCGAATCCCATAAAACCATTCTCAGTTCGGATTGCAGGCTGCAACTCGCCTGCATGAAGCCGGAATCGCTAGTAATCGCGGATCAGCATGCCGCGGTGAATACGTTCCCGGGCCTTGTACACACCGCCCGTCACACCACGAGAGTTTGTAACACCCGAAGTCGGTGGGGTAACCTTTTGGAGCCAGCCGCCTAAGGTGGGACAGATGATTGGGGTGAAGTCGTAACAAGGTAGCCGTATCGGAAGGTGCGGCTGGATCACCTCCTTTCTAAGGATATTTACATGAAACGTGACGTTTTTTGTTCGTTCAGTTTTGAGAGTTCAATCTCTCAAAGAAAGATTCGTTCTTTGAAAACTAGATAATGTTATGAAGAAGCAATAACCGAGTAATCGCCATCTTAGTTTTTTCTCTTATTTTTTGTTTTAAAACAAAGTAAGAGCACAAACCATGAGGACAATGAGAAGCAAGAAGATCAAGGAAGCGACCGAGCGAGCACCGGAGCGTACGAGAGTACGTGAGGAGCACAGTGACGGAGCTGACGCAGAGATTCGCCGCTTATCATTGGCCGAAGTAGGTTAAGTTAGAAAGGGCGCACGGTGAATGCCTTGGCACTAGGAGCCGATGAAGGACGGGACTAACACCGATATGCTTCGGGGAGCTGTAAGTAAGCTTTGATCCGGAGATTTCCGAATGGGGAAACCCCCTATCCGTAATGGGATAGGATCTTTACCTGAATACATAGGGTATGGAAGGCAGACCCGGGGAACTGAAACATCTAAGTACCCGGAGGAAGAGAAAGCAAACGCGATTCCCTGAGTAGCGGCGAGCGAAACGGGATTAGCCCAAACCAAGAGGCTTGCCTCTTGGGGTTGTAGGACACTCTACACGGAGTTACAAAGGAACGAGGTAAATGAACAGGTCTGGAAAGGCCGGCCAGAGAAGGTAAAAGCCCTGTAGTTGAAACTTCGTTCCCTCCAGAGTGGATCCTGAGTACGGCGGGACACGTGAAATCCCGTCGGAAGCAGGGAGGACCATCTCCCAAGGCTAAATACTCCCTAGTGACCGATAGTGAACCAGTACCGTGAGGGAAAGGTGAAAAGCACCCCGGAAGGGGAGTGAAAGAGAACCTGAAACCGTGTGCCTACAAGTAGTTAGAGCCCGTTAATGGGTGATAGCGTGCCTTTTGTAGAATGAACCGGCGAGTTACGATTACATGCGAGGTTAAGTTGAAGAGACGGAGCCGCAGCGAAAGCGAGTCTGAACAGGGCGAATGAGTATGTGGTCGTAGACCCGAAACCAGGTGATCTACCCATGTCCAGGGTGAAGTCCAGGTAACACTGGATGGAGGCCCGAACCCACGCACGTTGAAAAGTGCGGGGATGAGGTGTGGGTAGCGGAGAAATTCCAATCGAACTTGGAGATAGCTGGTTCTCTCCGAAATAGCTTTAGGGCTAGCCTCATGTAGTAAGAGTCTTGGAGGTAGAGCACTGTTTGGACTAGGGGCCCCCATCGGGTTACCGAATTCAGACAAACTCCGAATGCCAAAGACTTATCCATGGGAGTCAGACTGCGAGTGATAAGATCCGTAGTCAAGAGGGAAACAGCCCAGACCACCAGCTAAGGTCCCAAAGTATACGTTAAGTGGAAAAGGATGTGGAGTTGCTTAGACAACCAGGATGTTGGCTTAGAAGCAGCCACCATTTAAAGAGTGCGTAATAGCTCACTGGTCGAGTGACTCCGCGCCGAAAATGTACCGGGGCTAAACGTATCACCGAAGCTGTGGATTGACATCTTCCGATGTCAGTGGTAGGAGAGCGTTCTAAGGGCGTTGAAGCGGGACCGCAAGGACCCGTGGAGCGCTTAGAAGTGAGAATGCCGGTATGAGTAGCGAAAGATGGGTGAGAATCCCATCCACCGAATGCCTAAGGTTTCCTGAGGAAGGCTCGTCCGCTCAGGGTTAGTCGGGACCTAAGCCGAGGCTGAAAAGCGTAGGCGATGGACAACAGGTTGATATTCCTGTACCACCTCTTTACCGTTTGAGCAATGGGGGGACGCAGGAGGATAGGGTAAGCGCGCTGCTGGATTAGCGCGTCCAAGCAGTTAGGCCGGTAACGAGGCAAATCCCGTTACCATACAGGCTGAGCTGTGACGGCGAGGGAAATTTAGTACCGAAGTTCCTGATTCCACACTGCCAAGAAAAGCCTCTAGCGAGGGAAAAGGTGCCCGTACCGCAAACCGACACAGGTAGGCGAGGAGAGAATCCTAAGGTGAGCGAGAGAACTCTCGTTAAGGAACTCGGCAAAATGACCCCGTAACTTCGGGAGAAGGGGTGCTCATTAGGGTGCATAGCCCTGATGAGCCGCAGTGAATAGGCCCAGGCGACTGTTTAGCAAAAACACAGGTCTCTGCGAAGCCGCAAGGCGAAGTATAGGGGCTGACGCCTGCCCGGTGCTGGAAGGTTAAGAGGAGAGGTTAGCGCAAGCGAAGCTTTGAATCGAAGCCCCAGTAAACGGCGGCCGTAACTATAACGGTCCTAAGGTAGCGAAATTCCTTGTCGGGTAAGTTCCGACCCGCACGAAAGGCGTAACGATCTGGGCACTGTCTCAACGAGAGACTCGGTGAAATTATAGTACCTGTGAAGATGCAGGTTACCCGCGACAGGACGGAAAGACCCCGTGGAGCTTTACTGTAGCCTGATATTGAATTTTGGTACAGCTTGTACAGGATAGGTAGGAGCCTGAGAAGCCGGAGCGCCAGCTTCGGTGGAGGCGTCGGTGGGATACTACCCTGGCTGTATTGAAATTCTAACCCGCGCCCCTTATCGGGGCGGGAGACAGTGTCAGGTGGGCAGTTTGACTGGGGCGGTCGCCTCCTAAAAAGTAACGGAGGCGCCCAAAGGTTCCCTCAGAATGGTTGGAAATCATTCGCAGAGTGTAAAGGCACAAGGGAGCTTGACTGCGAGACCTACAAGTCGAGCAGGGACGAAAGTCGGGCTTAGTGATCCGGTGGTTCCGCATGGAAGGGCCATCGCTCAACGGATAAAAGCTACCCCGGGGATAACAGGCTTATCTCCCCCAAGAGTCCACATCGACGGGGAGGTTTGGCACCTCGATGTCGGCTCATCGCATCCTGGGGCTGTAGTCGGTCCCAAGGGTTGGGCTGTTCGCCCATTAAAGCGGTACGCGAGCTGGGTTCAGAACGTCGTGAGACAGTTCGGTCCCTATCCGTCGTGGGCGCAGGAAATTTGAGAGGAGCTGTCCTTAGTACGAGAGGACCGGGATGGACGCACCGCTGGTGTACCAGTTGTCTTGCCAAAGGCATCGCTGGGTAGCTATGTGCGGAAGGGATAAGTGCTGAAAGCATCTAAGCATGAAGCCCCCCTCGAGATGAGATTTCCCATAGCGTCAAGCTAGTAAGATCCCTGAAAGATGATCAGGTTGATAGGTCAGAGGTGGAAGCGTGGCGACATGTGGAGCTGACTGATACTAATCGATCGAGGACTTAACCAAGTCATATGGTTATTACTCGGCAAACTCTTCTTCATACATTATCTAGTTTTGAGGGAACGAAGTTTCTTCAGCCAAATAGTCCGGTGGCGATAGCGAGAAGGTCACACCCGTTCCCATACCGAACACGGAAGTTAAGCTTCTCAGCGCCGATGGTAGTTGGGGGCTGTCCCCCTGTGAGAGTAGGACGCTGCCGGGCATATAAAAGAGCACCTGATGGGTGCTCTTTTTTGTGCTTTTGGAGAGAAAAATTTGTGATCGGACAATAAAAAAGAATCCCGGATTCTAAGAAGGAGCAGTTATTGAAGCCGCAGTAAATAAAGGCTCTAGGACTATAAAATATAAATATACGTGCCATTTTGGCTGATATATGCGCCACTTTTACATTTTATGCGCCACTTTTAATCATATATGTGCCAAAATTTAATTATTTGCGCCACTCCTTATTCCTAAGTCTGTTTTAAAATCCAGATCTGTTCTTAACCAAGAAAAACTGTGCCAAATGCTAGATAAAATTCAAACCATGTCAGATCAAACTCATACATGTTAGATAACTCTCCAATCATGCCAGATAAATCTCAGAACATGGTAGATATAAGTGCCCGCCTCTTCGCCTTCCGCCAAATTACCAGCAATAACGCCAAAAAACATACCAGAGATCCACATTCATAATTACACTCCAGCAGCTCACTCTTTTTTATCAGCCAAATACTGATAAATTAAATAAGGCCCCTTTGCAGAAGTAATTTGAAGAAATGTTTGAATAAAAGGATAGTCTTTATTCGGCATCATTTTGATGAGTTCACTCCACCACTCTGTTTCATAGCGGGCAATCATGCTTAAGTTATAAAGCAGCAGGAAATGAATAAGAAGTTCAGGAAAATCAATCAGGCCATCTTTGGCAAGCGGAAAGAAAAATTTTCCGGCATCCGGACTGTATTTTAAGGGCTTGAAATTATATGTATTCAGGTTTTTCGTTGAAAATTTCAAGGCTGAATCCTCTGATTCCTGAAAGCTTATATTGAAGTCTGATTTTGACTGCAGATATTCAACAAAGCGGGACTCGGTCATATGAAAGCGATCAAGGATCTTTTTTGGCAAAATAATTATATCCTTCTCTATTTCAGCTTCCAGAAAAGTAGTCCGTCCTTCTGTCTGGCTATACAGATAATTAAGCTCGGGAATCTGGCCAAATAACTCTCCCATTGTTGTTTTCTCGCCTTCCAAATGTTTCATGTGGAACAATTTTTCTCCCATATAAGGAAAAAGGCCGCTTTTTTGAAATTTCACTTCATCCAGAAAAAAATTATAGTGCTGTTTTTTTCTTTTCCGTGTGGAAACTCCGTGTGCCAAGACAGAAGTAGTCTCCGGATAATTAGGATCCACAGTCAGTATGCAGGCCTTCACAAGGTGAACAAGTCCATAAAAAAAGAGAATCGGCTTGATGACCAATGGTGCCTTCTCTGCCTGCTCGTAGTATACTTGTCCGTGTTCTAGATAGTATATAAAAGGGTAACTGTTTTCATAGCTCTTTTGTTCAGCCTGATCCAGGTTTTTCTTTAAGTAGCATTTCTTTAAAAATTCCTGGGAAGTGTTAGCTGAAAAGAAGTATAAAAAGGAGTTTTTAAGGTCAAAGGGATGTATCACTGTAAAACCTCCGAATCTTTAGAAAAATCTAACATATTAATCGGTTCTTGACAGTATTTTGTCCAATTGATAACCTACTAATAATATTTTTGAGTCTAGGAGGTCAAAAAAGATGTGGGAAACTAAGTTTGCAAAAGAAGGTTTAACTTTTGATGATGTTTTACTGGTTCCATCGAAATCAGAGGTGCTTCCTCGTGATGTCAGCCTCAAAGTAAATTTGACTAAAAAGATTGCACTCAACATTCCAGTTATCAGTGCCGGAATGGATACGGTAACTGAATCTGAAATGGCGATCGCTATGGCGCGCCAGGGCGGTTTGGGAATTATCCATAAAAACATGTCCATTGAACAGCAGGCTGATCAGGTGGATAAAGTAAAACGTTCAGAAAGCGGCGTTATTACTGACCCATTTTTCCTTACGCCAGAACAGCAGGTGTTTGACGCAGAGCATTTAATGGGCAAGTACCGGATTTCCGGTGTGCCAATCGTCAACAATACTGAGGAACAAAAGCTTGTTGGCATTCTGACAAACCGTGACCTCCGATTTATTCAGGACTATTCGATTAAAATTTCCGATGTGATGACAAAAGAAAATCTCGTAACAGCTCCAGTTGGAACAACATTGGATGAAGCAGAAAAAATTCTCCAGCAGCATAAAATTGAAAAATTGCCGCTAGTGGATGATGAAGGTGTGTTAAAAGGCTTAATTACCATTAAAGATATTGAAAAGGTAATTGAGTTTCCAAACTCGGCAAAGGATGAGCGCGGACGCCTGCTGGCAGGTGCAGCGGTTGGCGTAACCGGCGACACGATGAAACGTGTTGAAATGCTTGTTAAATCACATGTGGATGTCATCGTAGTGGATACAGCACATGGGCATTCAAAAGGTGTGCTTGATACAGTACGCGAAATCAGGAACACATATCCGGATCTGGCCATTATTGCAGGTAACGTAGCAACAGCTGAAGCGACAAAGGATTTGATTGAAGCTGGCGCTGATATCGTGAAAGTTGGAATCGGGCCTGGATCCATTTGTACAACACGCGTTGTTGCAGGTGTAGGTGTACCGCAAATCACAGCTGTTTATGATTGTGCAACAGAAGCACGCAAGCATGGCAAATCAATCATTGCTGATGGCGGAATCAAATATTCAGGGGATATAGTGAAAGCATTGGCAGCAGGCGGACATGCCGTTATGCTTGGAAGCCTTCTTGCTGGTGTATCTGAAAGCCCTGGCGAAACAGAAATTTTCCAGGGACGCCGCTTCAAGGTATACAGAGGAATGGGTTCTGTTGCAGCCATGGAAAAAGGTTCAAAAGACCGTTACTTCCAGGAAGATAATAAAAAGTTTGTTCCAGAAGGAATCGAAGGGCGCATTGCATATAAAGGACCTCTATCCGATACGATCTACCAGCTTGTCGGCGGTATCCGTTCAGGAATGGGCTATTGCGGCACAAAAGATCTTCACGAGCTTCGTGAAAATGCCCAATTTATCAAAATGACTGGCGCAGGCCTTAGAGAAAGTCATCCGCATGATGTGCAGATCACAAAAGAGGCGCCGAACTACTCGCTATAATCAATAACAAAGCAGAAGAGGGAAACCTTTTCTGCTTTTTTTTCGGCTCTGATATAGACTATTGCTGTTTTTAGCAGCCAGCAGCGGAAATCAGCAGCTAATTTTTTATCCTAAAATATCCAGGAATCAAAGCTAGGAAAATACTAATGCATAAACAGTGGGCCAATCATGCCACTGAGAAGGCAGGAATAGGTAATTACTCTATCTATTCTTTGCATCAGAGTTATGATAAAATAACAAAAGTGTATTAAAACGTTGGAGGGCAGTAAAATTGAAGAAAACATTGTACCGTAAGTCTATCGCTGGATTCCTTGCCTTGGTCATGATATTAGGTCTTTTACCTGGTATAAATAAAGCTCATGCAGAAGATATCTTAAATATCAATGCAGATGCTGCTATTTTAGTAGATGCAGAGACCGGAAAAATTTTATATCAAAAAAATGCGGATAAAGTACTGGGCATTGCCAGTATGACTAAAATGATGACAGAATACCTGCTACTTGAAGCAATTGAAGAAGGCAAAGTGAAGTGGGAACAGGAATACGCAGTAAGTGAATATGTGTGGAAAGTTTCACAGGATCGCAATCTATCAAATGTCCCATTAAGAAGAGACGGCAAATACAATATCCGTGAATTGTATGAAGCAATGGCTATCTACTCTGCGAATGGTGCAACTATTGCGATTGCAGAAACGATTGCCGGTTCAGAAACAAACTTTGTTAAAATGATGAACGAAAAAGCTGTAGAGCTTGGGCTAAAAGACTATAAATTTGTGAATTCCAGCGGTTTGAACAACCGTGATTTAAAGGGATCTCCTCCAGCAGGCGGCCCTGAAGAAGAAAACGTGATGTCAGCAAAAGATACAGCAATGCTGGCTAAAGAATTGATTAACCGATTCCCTGAGGTATTGGAAACAGCAAGTACCCCTAGAAAGGCGTTCAGAGAGGGTACAGATGATGAGATTAAAATGGAAAACTGGAACTGGATGCTTCCTGAGCTAGTATATGGCTATGAAGGTGCAGATGGCCTTAAAACCGGTACTACTGACTTTGCCGGGTACTGCTTTACCGGTACTGCCATGAGAGATGGCAACCGCTACATCAGTGTTGTCATGAACGCAAAAGGCTCGGATGGCCAGGCTACTCCCAAATCCAGATTCGATGAAACAAAGAAAATGTTCGACTTTGGTTTCAGCAACTTCACGAAAGAAGAAATCGTTCCTGCCAATTATCAGGTGAAAGGCCAGAAAACAGTGCCTGTTACAAAAGGGAAAGAAGATAAAGTAAAGATTTCTTCTAAAGATGCCATCGAAATGGTTGTGAGAAACGGGGAAAAAGAAAACTATAAGCCTGTTCTTGTTCTTGATAAAGAGAAATTAAATGAAAATGGCGAATTGACAGCTCCTATTAAAAAAGGAGAAAAAATCGGTTATTTAACAATTGAGTCGAAAGAGGACGGCAAGCTCGAATTCTTGTCTGATAAAGGCAAAGGCAATATTCAGGTGGATGTTGTAGCCGCTGAAAGTGTTGAAAAAGCAAACTGGTTCGTGCTGACTATGCGCAGCATCGGCGGTTTCTTCGGAGATGTATGGGGAAGTGTTTCCTCAACTGTAAAAGGTTGGTTTTAAGAAAAAGGGCTTTCCTGTCTTGACAGGAGCCCTTTTTCATTGCATATTTTCAATAGGGAAAATTCCGAGTAAAATAATTTATTTTCCTTTTTTTGAAAAATTATTTTTATCATAATATTTAACCCATCCAAAGCAGATGGTATTTACGAAGGGGGATAAACATGAAGACAGGTACAGATCGTGTTAAACGGGGAATGGCAGAAATGCAAAAAGGCGGCGTTATTATGGACGTTGTTAACGCTGAGCAGGCAAAAATCGCAGAAGAAGCCGGTGCAGTAGCAGTTATGGCACTTGAGCGCGTTCCTTCTGATATCCGTGCAGCTGGCGGTGTGGCACGCATGGCAGATCCGCGTATTGTGGAAGAAGTAATGGGTGCAGTTTCAATCCCGGTAATGGCAAAAGCGCGTATCGGCCATATTGTAGAAGCTCGTTTGCTTGAAGCGATGGGTGCTGATTACATAGATGAGAGTGAAGTTTTAACTCCTGCTGATGAAGAATACCATCTTAATAAAAGAGATTACACAGTTCCGTTCGTTTGCGGATGCCGTGATTTAGGGGAAGCGGCACGCCGTATTGGCGAAGGTGCATCCATGCTTCGCACAAAGGGTGAGCCTGGAACTGGAAACATCGTTGAAGCTGTCCGCCACATCCGCAAAGTGAATGCACAGGTTCGCAAGGTTGTCGGCATGAATGAAGATGAGTTAATGACAGAAGCTAAGCTTCTGGGAGCGCCATATGAGCTTCTTTTGGAAATTAAGAGCCTTGGCCGCCTACCGGTAGTAAACTTCGCAGCAGGCGGCGTTGCAACACCTGCAGATGCAGCTCTAATGATGGAGCTTGGTGCTGACGGAGTTTTCGTAGGATCAGGTATCTTCAAATCTGAAAACCCTGCGAAATTTGCACGTGCAATTGTAGAAGCAACTACACATTACCAGGACTACAAATTAATTGCTGAACTTTCAAAAGAACTTGGCACACCAATGAAGGGAATTGAAATTTCTTCATTGGCTCCTGAAGCTCGTATGCAGGAGCGCGGCTGGTAAGGAGAATCGAAATGATAAAGGTTGGAGTATTAGGGCTGCAGGGTGCGGTCAGAGAGCATGTGCTTTCTGTAGAGGCATGCGGCGCAGAAGCTGTAGTCATCAAACGCAAAGAGCAGCTTGATGAGGTGGACGGGCTTATCTTGCCTGGCGGCGAGAGCACGACCATGAGACGCTTGATTGATAAATATGATTTTATGGACAGCCTTAAGGAGTTTGCCCAATCAGGAAAGCCGATGTTCGGGACCTGTGCAGGCTTAATCCTTCTTGCAAACCATATCATTGGCTATGATGAGCCGCATATCGGTGTGATGGACGTCCAGGTGGAAAGAAATTCATTCGGCCGCCAGCGCGAAAGCTTTGAGGCTGACCTTGATATTGCCGGAGTGGCAGGGGATTTTGCGGCTGTATTCATTCGGGCTCCACATATTGTGGAGGCGGGCGAGAATGTCGAAGTTTTGGCCAAGCACAACGGCCGGATTGTCGCTGCGCGTGAAGGCAGATTCCTGGGATGCTCATTCCATCCAGAACTTACGGATGACCATCGACTGACAGGATATTTCATTGAAATGATCAAAGAGTCCAAGCAAGTAACAATTTGAATATTTTGGTTGCAAAAGGAACATAATTGTAGTACATTATGAATTACAAAATTCTTATAGCTAAAAGCAATGAGAGGAACTAGTAACAGGAACTTTGTTCAAAAGAGAGCCGGTGGCTGGTGAGAACCGGTGAATAAACCCTGCGAATCCATCCTCGAGCAAAGCATGGAACACTCGGTACTTTCCGGGAAAAGTAAATGCTTTCGGTTAAAACCGTTATGGATTTAAGGTGGAAAGCTTATGCTTTCAACTAGGGTGGCAACGCGGGTAACTCTCGTCCCTTTTTTGGGGACGGGAGTTTTTTGTGTTTTTAACAATTTTTCAGGAGGTATTAAAATGCTGGACATTAAGTTTTTAAGAGCTAATTTTGAAAAAGTGAAAAAAGAGCTTCAGCACCGTGGCGAAGATTTAACGGATCTCGGGAAATTCGAAGATCTGGATGTGAAAAGACGTGAATTGATTGTTGAAGCAGAACAGCTGAAAAGCAAAAGAAATGAAGTATCCCAGCAGGTTGCGACATTAAAGCGCGAAAAGCAGGATGCCGACCATTTAATCGCTGAAATGAGAGAGGTTGGCGATAAAATCAAAGCCTTGGATGAGGAGCTCCGCACGGTTGAGGAAGAATTGGACCAACTGCTGCTGAGCATCCCGAACATTCCGCATGAAAGCGTGCCTGTCGGTGAAACAGAAGATGATAATGTGGAAAGCCGCAAATGGGGAGAGGTCCGTGAATTTGATTTCGAGCCAAAGCCGCATTGGGATGTAGCGACAGATCTTGGTCTGCTTGATTTCGAACGTGCCAGCAAAGTGACAGGCAGCCGCTTTGTATTCTACAAAGGCCTTGGCGCACGCCTCGAGCGAGCATTATTCAACTTCATGCTTGATTTGCACACAGAAGAGCATGGCTATAAGGAAGTTCTTCCGCCATACATGGTCAACCGTGCAAGCATGACAGGTACAGGACAGCTTCCGAAATTCGAGGAAGACGCGTTCCTGATTGAAAGCGAAAATTATTTCCTGATCCCAACTGCTGAGGTGCCTGTCACGAATATGCATAGGGAAGAGATTCTGAATGCAGATGAACTTCCAATTAACTATGCGGCATTCAGTGCATGCTTCCGTTCTGAAGCGGGTTCTGCCGGCCGTGACACACGCGGCCTGATCCGCCAGCATCAGTTTAACAAAGTAGAGCTTGTGAAGTTTGTTAAGCCTGAGGAGTCTTATGATGAACTTGAAAAGCTGACAGGCCATGCGGAAAAAGTCCTTCAGATGCTTGGTCTTCCATATCGTGTGATGAGCATGTGCACGGGCGATCTTGGATTCACAGCTGCGAAGAAATACGATATTGAAGTATGGATCCCAAGCTATAACACTTACAGAGAAATCTCTTCTTGCAGTAACTTTGAAGGATTCCAGGCAAGACGTGCGAATATCCGCTTCCGCCGGGAGGCAAAAGGCAAGCCGGAGCATGTGCACACATTGAATGGATCTGGCCTTGCGATCGGCCGCACGGTGGCAGCCATTCTTGAAAATTACCAGCAGGCAGACGGAAGTGTTGTGATTCCGGAAGTGTTGCGTCCATATATGGGCAATCGTGAAGTCATTAAGCCTTAATGAAAAATGTCAGAGCGGATATCAAATCCGCTCTATTTTTTATTTAAATAGTGTTGACATGCGTATTAAGAAATGATATAGTATTTCTTGTCGATGCGGAGGAATACCCAAGTCCGGCTGAAGGGATCGGTCTTGAAAACCGACAGGCGGGTCAAACCGCGCAGGGGTTCGAATCCCCTTTCCTCCTCCATTTTTATTGACATCTAACACGCGCATAAATATTGGAGATACATTAAACCGCTGATAACTGCAGCGGTTTTTTTGTTATACTAAAGCACCAAAAAAACCGCCGAAATTGGCGGTTATTTTTTTAATAATTGAGTTTGTCTTAAGAAGTAGGAAATGCGTTCCACAATTGGCTCAATGGATTGTTCGTTCTGAATGATGTCATAGTCATTGATATTCAGTCGAAGGACCGGGCAGGCGTTAAAGCTGTTGATCCAATTTTCGTAGCGCTGGTGCATTTCTTCCCAGTAGGAAATAGGCGTCTGCTGCTCCATCGGACGGCCGCGCTCCTGGATGCGGGAAAGAATGTCATCAAGGGAGCCTTCCAGATAAATAAGCAAATCAGGGTGCGGGAAGTATGGTGTCATCACCATTGCATCAAATAAGCTGGTGTAAGTTTCGTAATCCACCTTGGACATGGTGCCTTTTTCAAAATGCATTTTCGCAAAAATGCCTGTATCTTCATAAATGGATCGGTCCTGAACAAAGCCGCCGCCATATTCGAAGATGCGCTTCTGATCCTTGAAACGTTCCGCCAGGAAGTAAACCTGCAGGTGGAAGCTCCAGCGGTTGAAATCTGCATAAAATTTATCCAGGTAAGGGTTCGTATCAACCTTTTCGAAAGAGGTTCGGAACCCCAATGCGTTCGCAAGCGCATTGGTCATCGTTGATTTCCCGACTCCGACGGTTCCGGCAATAGTAATGACGGCGTTCGAAGGAATCTCGTATTTTTGCCTTAGATTCATAAGTGTATGCTCCTCTTTTTTAATGATGTCGACAATGTATCGAATATATGCAATAAGTCTGCTTCGTTTTTCACAAAATCCAGCTGGTCTCCATTGAAACGGATCACCGGAATATCAGGGTGCTGCCTTTCGAACTCATTCATAGCCGTTTCGTAATCAAGGGATAATTGCTCAAGATATAACGGACTGATATTTTTTTCAATTTCACGGCCTCTCAGCTCGATGCGGTCGAGAAGTGTTTCAAGGCTGGCATTGAGATAGATAATGACATTGGGCTTTGGCATATCACCTGTCAGAATGTCATAGATCTTTAAGTACTTCTGATATTCATTCTGATTCAACGTGCGCTGGGCAAAGATCAGATTTTTAAATATATGATAATCAGCCACAACAGGCTTATTTTGAGTTAAGTAGTGATTGTTGATATCAACCAGCTGTTTGTAGCGGTTGCAAAGGAAAAACATTTCAGTCTGGAAGCTCCATTCTTCAATGTTTTCATAGAATTTACCCAAAAAAGGATTTTCATCAACAATTTCTTTTAAAAGGGCATACTGGAATTTTTCAGAAATCGCTTTAGCGAGAGATGTTTTTCCAACGCCAATCGGCCCTTCTACAGTAATGAAAGGGATTCCCTCCATATTGATCGTCCTCCTGCATTGCTTATTTATCTATAGAAACCATATATAGTACGTTCCAAAACGACACAAAGCTTATTTTAACACAGTCTGGAATGGAAGAGATATGGAATGTAAGCTGGAAATAAGAAAACAAGCATATGAAATCTGAAATGTAAAAAACAGCTGCCTGTACATGGCAGCTGCTGAGAGATTATGCTCTTTTAGTAACATCGAAGTTTTCGGTAATCAGGAGCCAATTTTGCGGGAAAGACAGGCCGAGTTTCCAGTAGCTCACTCCCCGCAGCTTAAGTTCTTTGATTAAATCGAATTTTGCCTGGATGGAGCGGGCATCCTCAAACCAGACCTCGTGCCTTTTACCGTCAGGTGCTGTGTAGTTGAAAAATGGCGCCTGTGCCTGGTAATCATATTGAATGGCTACATTATTCTCCGCTGCGATCTGAATTGCCTGCTGCGGACTGATTGCTCTTGCGGTGGTGCCCTGGACAAAAGGGAGTGTCCAATCATATCCATATAAGTTCTGGCCCATCATAATTTTGGATGATGGCATTTCGCTGATGGCATATTCCAATACCTGCCGCACGGGGCCGATCGGGGAAACTGCCATTGCCGGACCTCCGCTGTAGCCCCATTCATAGGTCATGATGATCACGAAATCAACTATTTCTCCATGTGCTCTATAATCATGTGCTTCATACCAGAGGCCTTGCTGCTCCGCACTTGTTTTCGGAGCCAATGCTGTAGAAATCAGCCAGCCCTCCTGACTGAATCTCGCCTTTGCTTTACGGAGAAAGTTGTTATAAGCTTCCCGGTCCGCAGGGCGCAAAAACTCAAAATCAAAATGAATATCCCTGAAACCATACTTTTTTGCCGTAGCAGTAATGTTATCAAGGAATTTATTCTGAATGGCCATATCATTTAATAAGATCCTGCCCAGTTCGTCACTGAACTGATCATTTTCCTGATTGGTGATGACCATCATCAATACATTATTATTGGCTCTTGCAATGGCAGGGAACTCATTCAAAAGCGGCTCCTTCAGAGAACCATCGCGAAGGGCCTGGAAACTGAATGGTGCAAGATACGTCAGGTAAGGGGCAGCCTCTCTTGCACTTTCCTCCAATTCAGGAGCAACTGTATTGCCCCTTGGCTCCACATAGGCATTGAACTCTGCTGTCGTTCTCGGCCGGGGCGGGATATAAAGGCGGGACCCTACCTGCAGTGGCTGGTTCACCGAGATGTCATTGACCGATGCCAGCTGCTGATAAGAAATGCCGAACCTTCTTGAAATCGAGTATAGGCTGTCACCGGGCTGAACCCAATAAAAGCTTCCTATTATCGGGATAACAAGTGTCTGACCGATCACCAGATTATTTGGATTGGGAATTTCATTTGCTTCTATCAGATCTTCAACCGTCGTTCCATATGCCTGGGCAATGCCGAACAAAGACTGGTTCTGCTGGACCACATGAATCTGCAATCTATCTCCCTCCCTGAAAAACACGTCTTAGAACACTACTGCCATTTTATGAAGAAAACATAGAAGAAATGTTATAATTGTTTTCATAGAAGGAAGATATATTGGCCTTTAATACGTTTTCCATCATCTTTAAGGCATTTTGATTATCGTGGTCATCATTAGAAGCAGTGCAATCATGCGGTATATGTAATTGATATTCTCTCATATAGGCATCATTGGCTGAAAATAGCACACAAATATTGCCTGCAATTCCCGTCATGACGAGCATATTGACGCCAAGCTGGTGCAGAAGAGTATTTAAGGCAGTGCCGTAAAAGGCGGAATGCTTTGGCTTTATTAAAAAATAGTCATCCGGTGACGGGTGCATTTCATGAAGGATAGGCTCGCTGACAAGATTGCGGCAATGATTCATAATGGTATCCAGATCAGCCTGCCAGAGATTATAATGATCATTCACATAAATGACCGGGAGATCTTGCTCATGGAACGCTGTCTTTAATTCATTGATGGGTTCTGCGATATTCAATGCTTTTTCGGCAAGGATTTTTCCGTGGTGAAAATTAAAGTCGTTAATCATGTCAATAATGATAAGAGCCGGTTTATAGGCTTGAGGATTTTTCATAGTATCGCTCCTTTAAGATTATTTTCCGTAAAAGGGGCAGCTTTTACACAGATGTTAAGAGAAGGAATGAAGATATTTGATGCAAGCATCATTCACTGAAGATGAACTGTATATGAGGGAGGCCATCAAAGAAGCAAAGCTGGCGGAAGGATTGGAAGAAGTTCCGATTGGCGCAGTCATTGTCCAGGATGGGGAAATTATTGCCCGCGCCCATAATCTGAGAGAAGTGAATCAAACCGCCATTGCGCACGCAGAATTGCTTGCCATTGATCAGGCATGCAAAAAACTCGGAACCTGGCGGCTGGAGAATGCGGTCCTTTATGTTACATTGGAGCCTTGTCCGATGTGTTCCGGCTCCATTATTTTATCTCGCATCCAAAAGGTAGTGTATGGGGCTAAGGATCCAAAGGGCGGCTGTGCGGGAACGCTCATGAACTTATTGCAGGATGAGCGGTTCAATCATCAAAGTGAAGTCGTATCAGGAGTGCTTGAAGAGGAATGCGGCGAAATGCTCTCAAACTTTTTCAGGGGGCTGAGAAAGCGCAAGAAAGAAGAGAAAAAAAGAAGGCAATTGCTGCAGATGGAACATGAGACAGGAATTGACAATGGTTAAGCATTGCTTTTTTGCCTGAATGTTAGTATACTTATAAATGCGTCGGACAAAGACGCACTTAATATGGTATCAACTTTGCCGTGCTAGGCGGGGAGGTAGCGGTGCCCTGTACTCGCAATCCGCTCTAGCGAGGCTGAATCCCTTCCCGAGGCTGATGTCCTGTAGGGCCTGCCTTAAGTAAGTGGTGTTGACGCCTGGGTCCTGCGCAATGGGAATCCATGAATTATGTCAGGTCCGGAAGGAAGCAGCATTAAGTGGACGCTCCCATGTGCCGCAGGGTTGCCTGGGCCGAGCTAACTGCTTAAGTAACGCCTATGGGCGTCAGTCGACGGAAGGTGCACGGCAGTTTATATTGTAAATAAAACTCATCCTTTTGCAGGGTGGGTTTTTTGTTGTAATAATTTGCTCTAGGTTTTGTAAAAAGGAAATTAGATACGTTATAATAGATGAAGGACTATACATAGGAAGGGGGCGTGTCAGTGAGTTATCAAGCTTTATATCGTGTTTGGCGTCCGCAGCAGCTTATCGATGTTGTCGGGCAGGAACATGTGACAAAGACTTTGCAAAACGCCCTGCTTCAGGAGAAGATATCACATGCCTATTTGTTTTCCGGTCCTCGAGGAACCGGTAAAACGAGTGCTGCAAAAATTCTGGCAAAGGCCGTTAACTGTGAGAAGGCACCTGTTACTGAACCTTGCAATGAGTGTGCAGCCTGCAGAGGCATTACAGACGGTTCAATCCCTGATGTTATTGAAATTGATGCTGCATCTAATAATGGTGTAGAAGAAATCAGGGATATCAGGGATAAAGTGAAATATGCCCCGAACGTTGTAAAGTATAAGGTTTACATTGTCGATGAGGTGCATATGCTTTCCATTGGGGCTTTCAATGCCCTGTTAAAGACGCTTGAAGAGCCGCCTAAGCATGTCATTTTTATTTTAGCCACAACGGAGCCTCATAAAATTCCGCTTACGATTATTTCCCGATGCCAGCGATTTGATTTTAAACGGATTACGGCTCAGGCGATAACAGGAAGAATGAAGCTGATTGCGGATGAAACAGGTGCAGCATATGAGGAGCAGGCCCTGCAGATCATCGCGAGAGCCGCAGAAGGCGGTATGCGTGATGCGCTTAGCTTGCTTGATCAGGCGATTTCCTTCAGCCAGGATCGTGTTACAGTTGAAGATGCCTTGTCTGTAACGGGTGCCGTTTCGCAGGGGTTTTTAAATAAACTGGCAAGAGCGGTTAAAGACAGGGATGCCGCATCCGGATTGGAATTTTTGGAAGAGCTTCTCTTTCAGGGGAAAGATCCATCCCGTTTTATAGAAGACTTTATCCTGTATTACCGGGATATGCTTTTATATAAAGCTGCTCCAAGGCTGGAGGAATCATTGGAAAGAGTAATGCTCGATGAAGACTTCCAGCAGCTTGCCCAGGAAGTGGAGCCGGAAGAACTCTATGAACTGATTGAGGTGCTGAACAAAGCCCAGCAGGAAATGAGATGGACCAACCATCCGAGGATTTTCCTGGAAGTGGCGATTGTAAAGCTGTGCCAGCTTCAACAGCCCGAGAAATCAGGGCAATCTGCAGACATCAAGCCGCTGATGCAAAAAATCGAACAGCTTCAGCATGAGCTGACGGAATTAAAGAAAAATGGCGTTGCGGTGAAAGATGATGGAGCCCCTGCTGTGCAGAAAAAGCCACAGAGAAGTTCACGCAAAGGGTTCCAGGCACCAGTTGGAAAAGTGAATGAAGTACTGAAGCAAGCAACAAAAAATGACCTGGTGTCTATAAAAAGCCGCTGGGGTGAAATGCTGAACATGCTTGTTCAAAACCAGATGCGCTCTCAGGCAGCGCTCCTCAATGAAGCAGAACCTGTTGCCGCATCTGAAACTGCTCTTATCGTAAAGTTCAAATATGAAATCCACTGTCAGATGGCCATGGATAATGCAAAATTCCTGGATACATTGACGAATGTCCTATTTGAGCTATTAGGAAAGAGATTGCAGCTGGTCGGCATTCCGGATGAACAATGGCAAAGTGTCAGGGAGGAATTCCTGCGCAGCCAGCGTGACGGAGATGAGTCTGGCGAGGGCTTCAGTGGAAATGAGGAAGAGCCTCATGTAGCTGAAGCGGTCAAGTTATTTGGCGCTGAACTAATTGAAATTAAAGAATAGAAAATAGCTGGAGGTATGTAAAATGCGCGGTGGAATGGGAAATATGCAAAATATGATGAAACAAATGCAGAAAATGCAAAAGAAGATGGCTCAGGCGCAGGAAGAGCTTGGCGAAAAACGAATTGAAGGAACTGCTGGCGGCGGAATGGTGACTGTCATTGTATCCGGACATAAACAAGTATTAGAAGTAAACATTAAAGAAGAAGTGGTCGATCCGGAAGATATTGAAATGCTTCAGGACCTTGTTCTGGCGGCTACTAATGACGCGCTGAAAAAGGCGGATGATTTAACAAATGACACGATGGGCCAATTTACTAAAGGAATGAACCTGCCAGGAATGTTTTAATCAAACGTCCTGAAAGAGTGCTTTCCTGCATCTATATAGAGATATGCACGAAAGGACGGACAGGCCGGGCGCCAGCGAACATAGTCTGATGAAGTTTGTATCAGGCCATCATGCTCGCGGCGCTTTTCCTTTTCATATAGGAGGAAATCATACATGCACTATCCTGAACCGATATCAAAGCTGATCGACAGCTTTATGAAATTGCCCGGAATCGGCCCGAAAACGGCTGCGCGTCTGGCGTTTTTTGTTTTAAGTATGAAAGAAGATACTGTGCTGGATTTTGCCAAGGCACTGGTCAATGCGAAAAGGAATTTATCTTATTGCTCAGTCTGCGGCCATATTACCGATCAGGATCCTTGTTATATATGCGAGGACCAGAGACGTGACCGCTCAGTGATCTGTGTGGTCCAGGATCCGAAAGACGTTATTGCTATGGAAAAGATGAAGGAATATAACGGGCTGTATCATGTCCTCCACGGAGCGATTTCTCCGATGGATGGAATAGGCCCTGAAGATATTAATATTCCTGATTTATTGAAGCGGCTTCAGGATGAAACAGTCCAGGAAATTATTCTTGCCACCAATCCAAATATTGAAGGGGAAGCAACAGCGATGTATATCTCCCGCCTGATCAAGCCGTCTGGCATAAAGGCTACCCGGATTGCTCATGGCCTGCCAGTAGGCGGAGACTTGGAATATGCGGATGAAGTAACCTTATCAAAAGCGTTAGAGGGCAGAAGAGAAGTTTAAGCACGGAGGCGGAATTTATGTTTTTTCGCAGGAAAGGATGGCTTCGCAGCGAGTTCGATGACAAGCTTTTGGAGCAGCTGAACAGGTTGAAAACAGATTGGAACAATCAGAAATCATTAGTGGAAAAAAGCTTTGATCCATCCCGGGAAGCTATCAGCCAGGCAAAGCTGGCCGAAGCTAAATACTTTTTTCTATTTAGGGAAGCTAAAAAGAGAAATGTGAAAGTCAGAATATAGTTTGTTTCTATTGCATGAGGAAAATCATTCATAAACAAAATACTTGTCCTCCTCTAAGGTCTTTTTTGTACACACTAATCATAAATTAGTAGTACAAGTTTCCTGAGAGGAGGATGTTTCTTTTGGATCCTATTGCAGTAATCTCCATTTTAGGAGGGTTAATCTTATTGCTTCTATTTATAGGAGCTCCAGTAAAACCAGTAAGACTCATTGGCCAGGGAGCCATTAAACTGATCATAGGAGCCCTCTTTTTATTTTTCTTAAATGCATTTGGCAATCAGGTTGGCATACATGTTCCCATAAACCTTGCCACTTCGGCCATTTCCGGATTTCTAGGCATTCCTGGATTGTTTGCGCTTGTTGCCATACAGACATGGATTATTTAATTGTACAGCCGTTCGAAGTGGCTGGTTTTGTTATGGGGTTTAAAACCACGTGCTCTGCATGTGTGACAACAAACCTTCTAGAGTGGTAAAGTGACATAAAAAGCTCCTATCGTTATAATTGAACTGGCCGTCAAACCAACTTCTACATAACGAAAGGAGCATCACTTATGAGTGACAATAGTTTATCACATGCCAACTTTCTTATAAAAAATAGCCGGCTCTTTTTTATAGTTTATCAGCATAAGCCTGGAGGAGAACTCGATTGACAATCATTTTCATCAAACGTGTTATTATCATCTGCTGGGTCATCTGCTTGAATGTCCGGAGTATTGTCGCGTAGTGTATTCTCTCTTACTGCATTGTCATTTGCATCACTAGTTAAAAGAATGCCAGGGCCTGTGTTCTTTTTCACCAAATTCTGATCAATGATGTTTTGATCGGAGTCATCACCTAACTCGATTCCAGTAAACGCATTCTTCTTTACTTTATTGCCGATAACGCGGTTGTTATCAGCTTCAAATAAATCAATTCCATCTAGGTTATTATTCTTTGCGCTATTATTAAAAATCAAGTTATTAGCAATTTCAGATATCACAAAACCGTCTTCATCGTTACGATTTGCCTTATTCTCATAGATGAAGTTCCCGCCGTTTGAAAAACGTATTCCATCACCTCCATTTCTTTTTGAAACATTATTGATGAGAAAATGAGGACCACTTACGCTAATACCTACTTCAATTCCTACGCCAAGGTTCCTTATCGCCGTATTCCTCAAAGCTAAATTGTTTGAACCATTCAAAACCATTCCTAATCTTTCATTTTCTAAAAACTTACTCTCGATTACATAGTTGTTATTTCCATTAATTTCTATCCCGTCGCTCCCGTTCTGTTTAGATTTTATTTTATAAATCAAGTTATGGGTGGCTCCAGAAGCAATTGAGATTCCAACAACTCCATTGTTTTCAACATTTAGATCACGCATAATGTTATCACTCGTATTAATGACAATCCCATTATTAACATAGTCTCTTACTGTAAATCCGGCAATTGTCACTAAGGCTGAGTTTAATTCAATTCCACTACCTCCAGAGCCTGTCCCGTCCAAAATTGTTTGACCGATCCCTGCCCCAAGAAGTCTCAGGCGATCCAGTCCTGTTGGAATGACAACATTTTCGTCAAACATGCCAGCTGCTACTCGGATCGTATCTCCAGGATTTGCGCTAGTAAACGCACTGTTAATACTGCCGCCAGCAGGAACATTTATAACGGCCATTTAATTTCACTTCCTTTCTTTCTTGATAATCTATAATATGAATATTTTAGTAATGGGTTTGGACGAACATGACCTGGGTGTTAAAATGTATGTCTTACTAGAGGTTCTTTTGATTTCTATATTAATGAAATTTCAAGAATCTTTGCTGCGTCCGGTGGTGATATTCAAATGGTGCAAGAGGAAATCGGATTAGACCACCAGATTGGTCATTTTTTTTAAAAAAATTTTTTAAGTGATTCTGTTGACAGTTCCTTTTGGCGGTGATAATATATTAAAGGTCGTCACCACGACGCGATGAAAAAACATCTTAAAAAAGGTGTTGACATTGAATCGAGAGAATGATATATTAATAAAGTCGCTTCTGAGCGGCGGATTGATCTTTGAAAACTGAACGAACAAAAACGTCAACGTTAATTCTTTAGTCTTTTTTGAAAAGACAATTTATGAGCTTAATCAACTCTTATATGGAGAGTTTGATCCTGGCTCAGGACGAACGCTGGCGGCGTGCCTAATACATGCAAGTCGAGCGGACAGATGGGAGCTTGCTCCCTGAAGTCAGCGGCGGACGGGTGAGTAACACGTGGGCAACCTGCCTGTAAGACTGGGATAACTCCGGGAAACCGGGGCTAATACCGGATAATTCTTTCCCTCACATGAGGGAAAGCTGAAAGATGGTTTCGGCTATCACTTACAGATGGGCCCGCGGCGCATTAGCTAGTTGGTGAGGTAACGGCTCACCAAGGCGACGATGCGTAGCCGACCTGAGAGGGTGATCGGCCACACTGGGACTGAGACACGGCCCAGACTCCTACGGGAGGCAGCAGTAGGGAATCTTCCGCAATGGACGAAAGTCTGACGGAGCAACGCCGCGTGAGTGATGAAGGTTTTCGGATCGTAAAACTCTGTTGTTAGGGAAGAACAAGTACCGGAGTAACTGCCGGTACCTTGACGGTACCTAACCAGAAAGCCACGGCTAACTACGTGCCAGCAGCCGCGGTAATACGTAGGTGGCAAGCGTTGTCCGGAATTATTGGGCGTAAAGCGCGCGCAGGCGGTTCCTTAAGTCTGATGTGAAAGCCCCCGGCTCAACCGGGGAGGGTCATTGGAAACTGGGGAACTTGAGTGCAGAAGAGAAGAGTGGAATTCCACGTGTAGCGGTGAAATGCGTAGAGATGTGGAGGAACACCAGTGGCGAAGGCGACTCTTTGGTCTGTAACTGACGCTGAGGCGCGAAAGCGTGGGGAGCAAACAGGATTAGATACCCTGGTAGTCCACGCCGTAAACGATGAGTGCTAAGTGTTAGAGGGTTTCCGCCCTTTAGTGCTGCAGCAAACGCATTAAGCACTCCGCCTGGGGAGTACGGCCGCAAGGCTGAAACTCAAAGGAATTGACGGGGGCCCGCACAAGCGGTGGAGCATGTGGTTTAATTCGAAGCAACGCGAAGAACCTTACCAGGTCTTGACATCTCCTGACAACCCTAGAGATAGGGCGTTCCCCTTCGGGGGACAGGATGACAGGTGGTGCATGGTTGTCGTCAGCTCGTGTCGTGAGATGTTGGGTTAAGTCCCGCAACGAGCGCAACCCTTGATCTTAGTTGCCAGCATTCAGTTGGGCACTCTAAGGTGACTGCCGGTGACAAACCGGAGGAAGGTGGGGATGACGTCAAATCATCATGCCCCTTATGACCTGGGCTACACACGTGCTACAATGGATGGTACAAAGGGCTGCGAGACCGCGAGGTTAAGCGAATCCCATAAAACCATTCTCAGTTCGGATTGCAGGCTGCAACTCGCCTGCATGAAGCCGGAATCGCTAGTAATCGCGGATCAGCATGCCGCGGTGAATACGTTCCCGGGCCTTGTACACACCGCCCGTCACACCACGAGAGTTTGTAACACCCGAAGTCGGTGGGGTAACCTTTTGGAGCCAGCCGCCTAAGGTGGGACAGATGATTGGGGTGAAGTCGTAACAAGGTAGCCGTATCGGAAGGTGCGGCTGGATCACCTCCTTTCTAAGGATATTTACATGAAACGTGACGTTTTTTGTTCGTTCAGTTTTGAGAGTTCAATCTCTCAAAGAAAGATTCGTTCTTTGAAAACTAGATAATGTTATGAAGAAGCAATAACCGAGTAATCGCCATCTTAGTTTTTTCTCTTATTTTTTGTTTTAAAACAAAGTAAGAGCACAAACCATGAGGACAATGAGAAGCAAGAAGATCAAGGAAGCGACCGAGCGAGCACCGGAGCGTACGAGAGTACGTGAGGAGCACAGTGACGGAGCTGACGCAGAGATTCGCCGCTTATCATTGGCCGAAGTAGGTTAAGTTAGAAAGGGCGCACGGTGAATGCCTTGGCACTAGGAGCCGATGAAGGACGGGACTAACACCGATATGCTTCGGGGAGCTGTAAGTAAGCTTTGATCCGGAGATTTCCGAATGGGGAAACCCCCTATCCGTAATGGGATAGGATCTTTACCTGAATACATAGGGTATGGAAGGCAGACCCGGGGAACTGAAACATCTAAGTACCCGGAGGAAGAGAAAGCAAACGCGATTCCCTGAGTAGCGGCGAGCGAAACGGGATTAGCCCAAACCAAGAGGCTTGCCTCTTGGGGTTGTAGGACACTCTACACGGAGTTACAAAGGAACGAGGTAAATGAACAGGTCTGGAAAGGCCGGCCAGAGAAGGTAAAAGCCCTGTAGTTGAAACTTCGTTCCCTCCAGAGTGGATCCTGAGTACGGCGGGACACGTGAAATCCCGTCGGAAGCAGGGAGGACCATCTCCCAAGGCTAAATACTCCCTAGTGACCGATAGTGAACCAGTACCGTGAGGGAAAGGTGAAAAGCACCCCGGAAGGGGAGTGAAAGAGAACCTGAAACCGTGTGCCTACAAGTAGTTAGAGCCCGTTAATGGGTGATAGCGTGCCTTTTGTAGAATGAACCGGCGAGTTACGATTACATGCGAGGTTAAGTTGAAGAGACGGAGCCGCAGCGAAAGCGAGTCTGAACAGGGCGAATGAGTATGTGGTCGTAGACCCGAAACCAGGTGATCTACCCATGTCCAGGGTGAAGTCCAGGTAACACTGGATGGAGGCCCGAACCCACGCACGTTGAAAAGTGCGGGGATGAGGTGTGGGTAGCGGAGAAATTCCAATCGAACTTGGAGATAGCTGGTTCTCTCCGAAATAGCTTTAGGGCTAGCCTCATGTAGTAAGAGTCTTGGAGGTAGAGCACTGTTTGGACTAGGGGCCCCCATCGGGTTACCGAATTCAGACAAACTCCGAATGCCAAAGACTTATCCATGGGAGTCAGACTGCGAGTGATAAGATCCGTAGTCAAGAGGGAAACAGCCCAGACCACCAGCTAAGGTCCCAAAGTATACGTTAAGTGGAAAAGGATGTGGAGTTGCTTAGACAACCAGGATGTTGGCTTAGAAGCAGCCACCATTTAAAGAGTGCGTAATAGCTCACTGGTCGAGTGACTCCGCGCCGAAAATGTACCGGGGCTAAACGTATCACCGAAGCTGTGGATTGACATCTTCCGATGTCAGTGGTAGGAGAGCGTTCTAAGGGCGTTGAAGCGGGACCGCAAGGACCCGTGGAGCGCTTAGAAGTGAGAATGCCGGTATGAGTAGCGAAAGATGGGTGAGAATCCCATCCACCGAATGCCTAAGGTTTCCTGAGGAAGGCTCGTCCGCTCAGGGTTAGTCGGGACCTAAGCCGAGGCTGAAAAGCGTAGGCGATGGACAACAGGTTGATATTCCTGTACCACCTCTTTACCGTTTGAGCAATGGGGGGACGCAGGAGGATAGGGTAAGCGCGCTGCTGGATTAGCGCGTCCAAGCAGTTAGGCCGGTAACGAGGCAAATCCCGTTACCATACAGGCTGAGCTGTGACGGCGAGGGAAATTTAGTACCGAAGTTCCTGATTCCACACTGCCAAGAAAAGCCTCTAGCGAGGGAAAAGGTGCCCGTACCGCAAACCGACACAGGTAGGCGAGGAGAGAATCCTAAGGTGAGCGAGAGAACTCTCGTTAAGGAACTCGGCAAAATGACCCCGTAACTTCGGGAGAAGGGGTGCTCATTAGGGTGCATAGCCCTGATGAGCCGCAGTGAATAGGCCCAGGCGACTGTTTAGCAAAAACACAGGTCTCTGCGAAGCCGCAAGGCGAAGTATAGGGGCTGACGCCTGCCCGGTGCTGGAAGGTTAAGAGGAGAGGTTAGCGCAAGCGAAGCTTTGAATCGAAGCCCCAGTAAACGGCGGCCGTAACTATAACGGTCCTAAGGTAGCGAAATTCCTTGTCGGGTAAGTTCCGACCCGCACGAAAGGCGTAACGATCTGGGCACTGTCTCAACGAGAGACTCGGTGAAATTATAGTACCTGTGAAGATGCAGGTTACCCGCGACAGGACGGAAAGACCCCGTGGAGCTTTACTGTAGCCTGATATTGAATTTTGGTACAGCTTGTACAGGATAGGTAGGAGCCTGAGAAGCCGGAGCGCCAGCTTCGGTGGAGGCGTCGGTGGGATACTACCCTGGCTGTATTGAAATTCTAACCCGCGCCCCTTATCGGGGCGGGAGACAGTGTCAGGTGGGCAGTTTGACTGGGGCGGTCGCCTCCTAAAAAGTAACGGAGGCGCCCAAAGGTTCCCTCAGAATGGTTGGAAATCATTCGCAGAGTGTAAAGGCACAAGGGAGCTTGACTGCGAGACCTACAAGTCGAGCAGGGACGAAAGTCGGGCTTAGTGATCCGGTGGTTCCGCATGGAAGGGCCATCGCTCAACGGATAAAAGCTACCCCGGGGATAACAGGCTTATCTCCCCCAAGAGTCCACATCGACGGGGAGGTTTGGCACCTCGATGTCGGCTCATCGCATCCTGGGGCTGTAGTCGGTCCCAAGGGTTGGGCTGTTCGCCCATTAAAGCGGTACGCGAGCTGGGTTCAGAACGTCGTGAGACAGTTCGGTCCCTATCCGTCGTGGGCGCAGGAAATTTGAGAGGAGCTGTCCTTAGTACGAGAGGACCGGGATGGACGCACCGCTGGTGTACCAGTTGTCTTGCCAAAGGCATCGCTGGGTAGCTATGTGCGGAAGGGATAAGTGCTGAAAGCATCTAAGCATGAAGCCCCCCTCGAGATGAGATTTCCCATAGCGTCAAGCTAGTAAGATCCCTGAAAGATGATCAGGTTGATAGGTCAGAGGTGGAAGCGTGGCGACATGTGGAGCTGACTGATACTAATCGATCGAGGACTTAACCAAGTCATATGGTTATTACTCGGCAAATACTTCTTCATGCATTATCTAGTTTTGAAGGAACGAAGTTTCTTCAACCAAATAGTCCGGTGGCGATAGCGAGAAGGTCACACCCGTTCCCATACCGAACACGGAAGTTAAGCTTCTCAGCGCCGATGGTAGTTGGGGGCTGTCCCCCTGTGAGAGTAGGACGCTGCCGGGCGAATGAAAGAGCACCTGATGGGTGCTCTTTTTTATTGCATAAAAGTATAAAATTTTGAATATTGATAACTGCCTAGCTCCCTAAGGAACCCCTCAACAGAGGATCATTTCAGGACTAAAGACGCCAGCTTTTAAAAGGAAGCATTCATTGATATTATTACATTATTTTGGTCCTTGTTGGGTTACTTTGAGTATTATTTCCAGGATAGACTCAAAGAGTATAGAATTATTTTCTGAAGAAAGAGATTCCTGTTTTTTGGAGTCTCTTTTCATTCTTTTATAGCCAAAATAATAAATTTTTCGACAAAAAGTTCTTACTGAATTACTATTTCAGAGAAATGCCTAAAGATGTTGGGGGACAATCTAATTTTACTTTTTTAATTATCTTAATATATTGAAAAATATTACTAGACGAACCTAGATTTATTATGTACAATATTTTCAGAATATTGTTTCATTTTTAGAGAGAAACATCTTAGTTTTAGAGAAATTCATTATTTTAGGGGGTTAATCATGAGAAAGAAAAAATTGACGGGTATTCTAATGTCGGTGCTGATGACGGCGGGCGTAATGACGGGATGCAGTTCCGAAAGCACAGGCGGAGGCGGGGACAGCAAAACGATTAAGATTGGAGCTAACCTTGAGCTTTCCGGCGGTGTGGCTTCTTACGGTCAATCCATTGAGGAAGGTATTCAATTGGCATTAGATGAAATCAACAAAAAAGGCATCGATGGCAAAAAAATAGAGCTTGTTAAAGTTGATAATAAATCAGAGGCAGCAGAGGCAACAAATGGGACCATTAAACTGATTAGCCAGGATAAGGTAGCGGCGGTCATAGGTGCCGCAACTAGTACAAATACATTGGCTCAAGTTCAAATTGCACAAGATAATAAGGTTCCATTAATAACTCCAACAGGTACAAATCCTACCATAACAATGAAAGATGGCAAGTTAAATGATTATATTTTCCGCACTTGCTTTATCGACCCATTTCAAGGTACAGTAGCTGCTAACTTTGCTTCAAAAGACCTTAATGTTAAAAATGCAGCAGTCCTGATTGACAGTTCAAGTGATTATGCAAAAGGGCTTGCTGCTGCTTTCAAGGAGTCATTTGAGAGCAATGGAGGTAAAATTGTTTCGGAAGAAGCATATGTTGCAAAAGATACAGATTTTAATGCAATATTAACAAACATTAAATCAGCGAACCCTGAATTCATCTTCCTTCCTGGCTACTATGAAGAAGTTGGATTAATTATTAAACAGGCTCGTGCACTTGGCATAACTGTACCATTTATGGGTGGAGACGGATGGGATTCCCCTAAACTGATAGAAATTGCAGGCGCGGATTCTTTAAACAATACTTTTATCACAAACCATTATTCTTCTGGTGACTCAGATGCAAAGGTTCAAGATTTCGTAAAAGCTTTCAGTGAGAAATACAAGGGGAAAGCTCCTGATGCTTTTAACGCTTTAGGCTATGATACTGTCTATTTCCTAGCAGATGCAATAGACCGTGCAGGAAGTGCAGATCCTCAAGAAATTCAAAAAGCGCTTGGTGAAACAGAAGGTCTCTCACTTGTATCTGGCCAATTAAAGCTGGATGAAAACCATGACCCAGTAAAATCTGCAGTTATTTTGGAATATAAAGGCGGAAAACAAGAATTTAACACAAAGGTGAATCCTTAATAGAAAGGTGGAGCGCATCCGCTGCCGGGCAGTGATCATCTAAATTTTATAATGGACAAAATGAATAGGGAGCGTATAGTCTCCCTATTTTTTAGGAATCAGCGTTAACTCTTGATTCATCGGAAGGAGTTTTTGACATGGAAATCATACAGCAGCTAGTTAACGGCGTGTCCTTGGGCAGCATCTATGCTTTGATCGCCCTGGGATATACAATGGTTTATGGAATTGTTAAATTAATCAATTTCGCCCATGGAGATGTTTTCATGGTTGGAGCATTTATCGGTTTTTATTCTATAACAGTGTTTGATTTAGGGTTTTTTCCTGCATTGCTTATTTCAATGACAGCATGTGCGGTCTTAGGTGTTTTAATTGAGCGGATTGCCTATAAACCGCTGCGCAATGCAACAAGGATTGCTGCACTCATTACAGCTATTGGAGTATCATTATTTATCGAATACGGAACAATTTTTGTTCGCGGAGCCCAGCCAGAAGCATACCCGGGCAATATCATCCCAGCAAAAAGCATTGAAATTCTTGGAGTAAAAATCAGCACCCAATCATTGCTTATTTTAGGCACTTCTCTTTTCTTAATGGTATTGCTGCAATTTATCGTTCATAAAACAAAAATCGGGAAAGCAATGCGTGCAGTATCCCACGATATGGATGCTGCAAGGCTAATGGGGATCAATGTTAACAATACAATTTCAGCCACCTTTGCAATAGGTTCTGCGCTGGCTGGAGCAGCCGGAGTTATTTTTGGAGTGTATTATACAAAAATAGAACCATTAATGGGAATCATTCCAGGTCTTAAGGCATTTGTTGCTGCAGTGTTGGGAGGAATAGGCATTATTCCGGGTGCAATGGCCGGTGGTCTTTTATTAGGTGTTATTGAGTCACTAGTCAGTGCGGCCGGTTTCTCTTTATGGCGGGATGGCGTAGCATTTGTTGTGCTGATCCTGATTTTAATATTCCGTCCAGCAGGTCTGTTCGGTAAAAACATCAGGGAAAAGGTGTAGGGGGAGGCTATGGCAGTGAATATTTTCAAAAATGCTCGCGGTTTTTGGACCTCGATTGTTTTAGCCGTAATTTTTGGAGTTATTATGCAGTTTTTAATTACTGGCGGAACATTAAATGCCTTTTATGTTAATACATTATTTTTTATTGGAATCAATATTATTCTTGCGGTCAGCCTGCATTTAATCATAGGCATTACAGGACAGTTTTCCATTGGACACGCTGGATTTCTGGCAGTCGGAGCATATGCTTCAGCCATTATTACAATGAAATTGCAGCTTCCTTTTTGGCTGGGAATCATGACTGGCGGTGTGGCTGCAGCTATTGCTGGCCTAATTATCGGGATTCCAACTCTTAGGCTAAAGGGCGATTATCTTGCCATTGCTACCCTTGGATTTGGTGAAATTGTCAGAATTGTCTTTTTGAATATGGATTATGTTGGCGGTGCTAGCGGAATGACAGTATCCCACCTCACAACCTGGCCGTGGCTTTTTGGCTGTGTTTTATTAACCATTCTGGTCATTGTAAACTTTACTAATTCAACATATGGACGAGCCTGCATATCGATTCGGGAGAATGAAATTGCAGCAGACGCCATGGGAATTAACACCACCTATTACAAGGTCACAGCCTTTGTGATTGGGTCCTTTTTTGCCGGTATTGCGGGTGCTTTATATGCCCATAACTTTTATATTATCCAGCCGACAAACTTTGGTTTCTTAAAATCATTCGATATTTTGATATTTGTGGTGCTTGGCGGTTTGGGCAGTATGTCAGGAGCTATGATCGCAGCCATTTTCTTAACCATTATTTCAACATTTCTTCAAAGCTATCCAGAGGTGCGGATGGTTATATATAGTTTAGTCCTAATCATTATGATGATTTACCGTCCACAGGGATTATTAGGAACGAGAGAAATTACTTCTTTCTTAAAAGCTGGTAAATCGGCTAAAGGGGGAGTCAACAGTGACAGCAAAAACACAGTTGCTTAAAGTTAGTGATACTGGAATCCGGTTTGGCGGGTTAAAAGCGGTAGCAGGAGTAAACCTAGAACTTAAGAAAGGTGAATTAGTAGGCCTGATTGGGCCAAATGGTGCCGGTAAGACAACCTTTTTTAACTTGTTGACCGGTGTTTATGTCCCTACTGAAGGAACGATTGAATTGGATGGCGAAAAATTAAACGGATTGCAGCCCTACAAAATTACTAAAAAAGGGATTAGCCGTACATTTCAAAATATTCGCCTGTTCGATGAGTTATCTGTTCTTGATAATGTAAAGGTAGCTTATCATTCGTTAGTCAACCACTCCATGCTCAGCTCTATCTTTCGTCTTCCGTCCCATTTTTCCGGGGAAAGGGAAATGGAGGAAAAAGCAATTGAATTTTTAAAGATTTTTAACTTGGATCAATATATGCATGAAAAAGCAAAAAACCTGCCATACGGGCAGAAGCGCAGACTTGAAATTGCCCGAGCGCTTGCAGCAAAACCGAAATTATTGCTTCTTGATGAACCCGCAGCAGGAATGAACCCGCAGGAAACAGAAGAATTAATGAACCTGATTGCCTTAATACGCAACAAATTCGAGCTATCCATTTTATTAATTGAGCATGACATGCTCCTTGTAATGGGAGTATGCGAGAGAATTTATGTCCTCGACCATGGGCAGCTGATTGCTGAGGGAAATCCCGAGCAAATCAGAAATAATCCAAAAGTCATCGAAGCGTATCTCGGCGAGGAGGTTTCGTAATGCTAAAAATAAACGATATTAATGTCTATTACGGAAATATACATGCTCTGAAGGGCGTTTCCCTTGATATCAATGAAGGAGAAATCGTCACGCTGATCGGAGCGAATGGTGCAGGTAAAAGCACGCTGTTAAAAACCATTTCTGGTTTGCTAAAGCCGAAAAACGGAGATATTTTGTTTCAGGGCCAGCCAATTTCCGGTAAACTTGCACAAACGATTGTAAAACAAGGCTTATCACATGTTCCTGAAGGGCGCCGGGTCTTTTCAAACATGTCAGTTGAAGAAAATCTCGAACTAGGTGCCTATTTGCGTAAAGACAAACAAGGCATTCGGGAAGATTTTGAAAAGGTGTACCAACTCTTCCCACGGCTTTACGAGAGACGGAAGCAGCTGTCAGGCACATTATCTGGAGGGGAACAGCAGATGCTGGCAATGGGAAGAGCACTTATGGCACGACCGAAGCTTTTGCTATTAGATGAGCCTTCGATGGGACTTGCCCCTCTTTTAGTAAAAATAATTTTCAAGATTATTGAAGAAATCAACCAAAGCGGCACGACAATTCTTCTGGTCGAGCAAAACGCAAATATGGCGCTATCTATTGCTCATCGCGCCTATGTTATTGAAACAGGAAATATTGTCTTATCAGGGTCTTCTGAAGAACTAAATCAAAGCGAACAAATTAAAATAGCCTATCTTGGCGGCCATTAAATCAAGAAAAAGGTGCGGAACGTTTCATTCTGCACCTTTTTTATCAATTTTTATATAATTTTCTCTAATAATAATCAAAAATGATCTTTCTAGCCACATGTTTTAAGCCATTGCTGGAACTTGCCTTGCCGAGTTGGTATCCATCAGCTGTAAGTAAGCATCGCCTGCAATAGGTAAATGAGATAGATACCCGAACATGTTAAATATAATAGCCCTTTGCACTATGAAGAAAATTATATCCTAAAAAAATAAAAAGCCCAATCAAAGGGCTTACATTTTAAGAAAAAATTTCCGGCATGGTTATTTTCCGCAGTTTCTTTAAGTAGTAATTATATTTTGGATTACTCGTATCCGTGGTGATTAAATCTTTTTCGCAATCTGTGCAGATAAAAGAAGTGTATAGATGTATTCCCCTTGTTTTAGCCTGCTCGCATATGACACATTCTTCCCCTGCCTGTTTTTTTGCTAATAGCGAACCCAATCACTCCACCTCCATACACTTATTCTGCCCAGATCAATGTTATTGTATACAATTTTTAGAATATTCATTGGCGGGTTTTTTGAGGTTACTTGATTAATATTGTATGATGGAAATCTAATTTGGGTGTATGTCTATAGAGGATTTCTTTCATAAATTTGCCTGATGCTTCAGGGACTGGCACAGATGTCTCTTTATAGCACATACTCGTTTTGTTAAAATAGGAGAAGAATCTTAAGAAAGTGACGAAGATATGAATCAAAAACAGACTCCATTATTGGATCGATTAAAAAAACATGCTTCACACCAGCCGGTATCTTTTCATGTCCCGGGACATAAGAACGGTTATCTTGCAGGCGGTAAGGAAGCAGATTATTTTAAAGGTATTTTAAAGCTGGATGCCACAGAGCTCAGCGGACTGGATGATTTGCATTCTCCTGAAGGAGTCATTTTGGAGGCGCAAGAGCTGCTTGCCGATTTGTATGGAGTTTCAAAAAGCTTTTTCCTGGTTAACGGATCGACTGCAGGTAATCTCGCCATGGTCATGTCAGCCGCAGTGGAAAATGAGACTGTACTGGTCCAGCGGAATTGCCATAAGTCCATCCTTAACGGCATTACATTGACTAAGGCGAAGCCTGTCTTCTTAGCTCCTGAGTTTAATGAAGAGTGGGGCGTTGCCGGGGAAGTATCTTTAGAGACTGTTAAAGAGGCGATCATAAAGCATCCGGATGCAAAAGCGATCATTTTAACTTATCCCAATTATTACGGTATGGTGTTCGATCTAGAAAGTATTATCCAATATGCTCACGACCATGGAATACCAGTCCTGGTGGATGAGGCGCACGGAGCGCATTTGATCGGGGGAAGCCATTTTCCTGCTTCTGCCGTTCAGCTTCAGGCAGATATGGTTGTACAATCGGCACATAAAACTTTGCCTGCTATGACGATGGGTGCTTATCTGCATGTTAATAGCCGTATTATAAATGAAGAAAGAGTGTCCAAATATTTGGGAATTCTCCAATCAAGCAGCCCCTCCTATCCCATTATGGCTTCTCTCGATTGGGCAAGGGCCTATTTAGCTTCATTTTCCGCAAAGGATGAGGAAGTACTGCTTGAAAAGATCGTCCATTTCAGGAAGAACCTAAGCGAGATAAAAGGAATTAAAGTTCTGCCTTTTGACCATCAAAACGGCGACCCTTTAAAAGTGACCATCCAGTCGGAAACCGCTCTCAGTGGATTTGAACTGCAGACTCTTCTGGAGAAACACGGAATCTATACAGAAATGGCAGATCCGTATAATGTCTTATTTGTTTTGCCTCTTCTGAAACATACTATGGATTATCCATTTGATCAGGTTATTCAATGTTTGGAAGAGGAATTGAAATCATACGGGCCGGCAGACTGCCAAGAAAAAATCCCTTTTATGAAAAAGTCTGTCTCTGGACTGGCATTGGAGCAAAAGGAACAAGATTCCCGTACAATTAAAACTGTGGCATTGGAAGAGGCGGCCGGCAAAATTTGTGCACAGCAGGTGACTCCTTATCCGCCAGGCATTCCGCTCCTATTCCCAGGTGAAATCATCGAAGGGGAAGACATAGCAAATATCAGATTTCAAATAAAAGCTGGAGCACGGTTTCAAAATGGGGAAAATATAAAAAAAGGCAGCATCAGCGTTTATCAGGATATATAACAGCAGCTGGAGGAAGTAAAATGAAAAAAGGTATGTTTATAACGGTAGAAGGACCTGAGGGTGCCGGAAAAACAACGATTATTGATATGCTGGCAAGCAATCTGGCAGAGGAAGGCTATCAGGTTCTTCAGACAAGGGAGCCTGGCGGAATCGAGATTGCAGAGCAAATCAGAAGTGTCATACTCGATAAAAATAATACAAAAATGGATCCAAGAACAGAGGCTTTGCTGTATGCTGCAGCCAGAAGGCAGCATCTGGTTGAAAAAGTAAAGCCTGCAATTGATAAAGGATCTATCGTATTATGTGACCGGTTTATTGATAGCTCTCTTGCTTATCAGGGCTATGCAAGGGGTCTTGGCATTGACGAAGTTTATTCTATAAACAGTTTTGCCATTGAAGGAATGATGCCTGAATTGACGCTGTATTTTGATATTCAACCGGAAGCTGGACTGGAAAGAATCAATCAGCATAAGGGACGGGAAGTGAACCGTCTGGACTTGGAAAAGCTCGATTTTCACCTTAAAGTTCGGGAGGGTTATATGAAATTAATGGAGCTTTATCCAGAGCGCATCTATAAGGTCGATGCCTCGAAGCCATTGGAGGAAGTGTATCAGCAGGCGGAGAGCAAGCTGAAAGAATTAATATAAAAATTCGCCTTAAAGATAGCATATCTTTAAGGTTTTTTTGATAGGGTGCCGGGCAGCATTCAAAATAATTTTTCCGGTATTCCCTTAATTTCTGCTTGAAGATAAAATAATTGATATAATAAAAGTAAGAAAAAAACGGATTAAAAACTTGTAAAGGGGATGGGCTTATGAAATTAATCCTGGCAGTCATTCAGGATCAGGACAGCAGCAAGCTAATGAATGCTTTGGTTGAGAATAATTTCCGTGCGACAAAATTGGCTAGCACTGGCGGTTTTTTAAAATCAGGCAATACAACGTTCATGATTGGGACAGAGGATATCCGTGTCGAGAGAGCCCTGCAGATTATTAAGGAAAATTGCAGAGCTAGAGATCAGCTGGTAGCACCGGTATCGCCAATGGGCGGAAATGCTGATTCTTATGTGCCTTACCCTGTAGAAGTTGAGGTTGGTGGTGCGACGGTATTTGTCCTCCCAGTTGAACAATTCCACCACTTTTAATAAATACAAAGGGAGCTTTATGCCCTTTTCGGAGGATTAGGTATGAAAATTAATCAGGAACTTCGGCTCAAAATGGAAAATGGCCGCAATGAGCAGAAGCAGGCGGCTGGGAGCGGCGTTAAATTTTCTGAAATGGTACAGAAGCAGGACCAGAAAATGCAGGCTTCACAGCTTCAGGGTCTGCTAAAGGATATAGATGCCGCTGGAGAACGCCTCACCCGCTCCAGGACCTTTAAGGATTTAGCCAAGTTTAAAACGCTAGTGAAGCGGTTTGTGAAGGAAGCCGTTGACTTTGGGATGGAGCTGAAGCAATCGCACAGCTGGAACCAGCATGGACAGGGCCGGTCTCTTAAAGTGGTAGAAACGATTGATGAAAAGCTTTCAGATCTGACGGATGAACTAATGAAAAAAGAAGAGTCTTCTATTGATATACTTGGGAAAGTCGGAGAGATTAAGGGACTATTAATAAATTTATATATGTAAGCGAGTGATAGTTGTGGGAAAAACGTGGGAACAGCTGGAGGCCATACAGCCAGTTGTATTGAAAATGTTCAAAAATAGCATAGTGAAGGACCGGCTGGCCCACGCCTACCTATTTGAAGGGATGAAAGGAACAGGAAAGCGGGAAGCAAGCATGCTTTTGGCGAAAAGCCGATTCTGCCGCGAGCCGCTTGATGGATATGTTCCATGTGAAACATGTTCAAACTGTAAGAGGATCAACAGCGGCAATCATCCGGATGTTCATATTCTTGAGCCGGACGGGCTTTCTATCAAAAAAAGTCAGATTCAAAGCCTTCAGGAAGAGTTTTCAAAGACCGGGGTAGAATCAAAGCGAAAACTTTATGTGATTGTACATGCTGACAGAATGACAGTTAATGCTGCCAACAGTTTGCTTAAATTTCTGGAGGAACCCCATTCAGAGACGACCGCTGTGCTGATTACCGAGCAGTCGCAGCAGATGCTTCCTACCATTCTATCCCGCTGCCAGACCATTTCTTTTAAACCATTATCTCCTGCGGAAATGATTCAGCAATTAAAAAATAATGGAGTGGATCCTGCCCAGGCACCATTACTTGCACAAATTACCAATAATATGGATGAAGCTTTGCAATATAGTTCTGATGATTGGTTTGTACAAGCACAAAAAATAGTGTTAAAATTATATGAAGTGGTCAAGAAGAATCCGCTTGAGGCGATGGTTGCCCTGCAGGAGGATTGGTTCTTGCACTTTAAGGAAAAAGAGCAGATTGATCGCGGCTTGGATCTATTACTTCTTATTTTTAAAGATTTACTATATATTCAGCTTGGGAAACAAGACCAGGTTGTCCATCTGAACGAGCGAAATCGTTTAGAGCAGTTTGCGCTGCAATCTTCAACAAAGCGTCTGACGGAACAGATGACGGCTGTTTTGGAAGCCAAAAGAAAATTACAGGCAAATATGAATCCGCAGCTGTTGATGGAACAGCTTGTGCTAAAATTGCAGGAGGGATCTTCCTTTGTATGATGTAGTAGGAGTGCGCTTTAAAAAAGCGGGCAAGATTTATTATTTTGATCCCGGAGATCTCTCAATACAAAAGGATGACTTTGTCATTGTCGAAACTGTCCGAGGCGTAGAATACGGAAAAGTGGTCATTGCCCCGAAGCAGGTCGATGAGCATGACGTTGTCCTTCCATTAAAAAAGGTTCTTCGTATTGCAGATCAAAAGGATCGCATGATTGTCGAGGAGAACAAGCAGGCTGCCAAAGAAGCATATGAGGTCTGCTGTGAAAAGGTCCATACACATCAGCTTGATATGAAGCTGGTCGATGTTGAATATACATTTGATCGAAATAAGGTCATTTTTTACTTTACGGCTGATGGCCGGGTTGACTTCCGTGAGCTTGTCAAAGACCTCGCAGCCATCTTCCGGACAAGAATTGAACTTCGCCAGATTGGTGTGAGGGATGAAGCAAAAATGCTGGGCGGAATTGGCCCATGTGGAAGAATGCTGTGCTGTTCCACATTCCTGGGTGATTTTGATCCTGTATCCATTAAGATGGCAAAGGACCAGAATCTCTCGTTGAATCCAACGAAAATATCAGGTTTGTGCGGCCGCTTAATGTGCTGCCTGAAGTATGAAAATGATGAGTATGAAGCAGCAAAAGAACAGCTTCCGGATCTTGGGGAATGGATTCAGACCCCTGATGGAGCTGGAAAAGTGGTAGGCTTGAATATATTGGAGCGTGTTCTGCAGGTCGATGTGAAAGAAGCGGAGCGCGTACTCGAATATACATTGGATGAAATTTTAAAACAAGGTGCTGTATCAGTTCAGTCCACAGATTAAGAGGTGGAAGTCGTGGATAAAAAAGAAATCTTTGACTCAGTAAGTAATATGGAGACCCAAATTGGAGAGTTATATCAGCAGCTTGGTGAGTTAAAGCAGCATTTGGCAGAAATACTTGAAGAGAATAACTCTTTGAAGCTGGAAAATGAACATTTAAGACGCCATTTAGACATATCTGCGGAAAAGGAAAGCACATCGGCGAAAAAAGGCAAATCAAAGGAGTCTGCTGATGCTGCAGATGATGATAAATTGATTGATATTGGCGAAGGCTATGATAATCTTGCCCGCCTCTATCAGGAAGGCTTTCACATTTGCAATCTCCATTTCGGCAGCCCTAGAAAAGAGGGAGACTGTCTGTTTTGCTTGTCTTTCCTGAATAAGAAGTAAATTTTTAGCCTTCCTGATGATGGGAAGGCTATTTTTCCATATGAATAGAAGCAAAGTATCAGAGAAGCATGGAGGATCAACAATGGATTTTTTAAAAGAAGGGGAGAGGCTGGACTATTTGCTGGCTGAAGATATGAGGATTATACAAAGCCCGGCCGTTTTTTCTTTTTCACTGGATGCTGTCCTGCTTGCCCGGTTTGTATATGTGCCGATCCAAAAAGGCAATCTCATTGATTTATGCAGCGGAAATGGTGTGATTCCGCTTTTTCTAAGCACCAGAACAAAGGGAACGATTACAGGGGTCGAAATTCAGGAGCGTTTGCATGATATGGCGGTTAGAAGCATTGAATACAATAAGCTCCAAGACCGGATTAAGATGATTCACAGAGATATTAAAGAAATACATCAGGTATTAGGATATGGAAAATTTGATGTTGTGACCTGCAATCCGCCCTATTTTCCTACACCTTCCCGGGATGAAATCAATGAGAATGAACATTTGGCGATTGCCCGCCATGAAATTCTCTGTACATTGGAGGATGCAATTAAAGCGTCAAGCGGGCTTGCGAGACAGGGCGGCAAGGTGGCGTTTGTGCACAGACCGGGAAGGTTCCTGGACATTGTCACGCTCATGCGCAAGTATAAGCTTGAGCCGAAAAGGGTGCAATTCGTCTATCCGAAGGCCGGAAAAGAAGCGAATACCCTGCTGATTGAGGCAGTAAAAAATGGCAACCCGGACTTGAAAATCCTGCCTCCTTTATTTGTATATAATGAAGAAAATGAATACACACCTGAAATGAGAGAGATTTTATATGGAGAATAGCCATTATTTTTACGTTCTCCATTGCTGTGATGGCAGCTTATATGCAGGCTACACCAATGATCTTGAAAAACGGGTGAAAGCCCATAATGAAGGAAAAGGGGCCAAGTATACACGAGGAAGAGGACCGGTTGAACTGGTCTTCTCCCGAACATTTTCTGAAAAGAGCGAAGCGATGAGAGCGGAATATAAGTTTAAGCAATGGTCCCGGAAAAAGAAGGACGAGTTTTTAATGAAAGAAACGGGTGGTACATATGTGGCAGCAAAAAAGCTTTGAACATGAAGGGACAAAGGGAATTCTATATTTAGTCCCGACTCCGATCGGCAATCTTGAAGACATGAGCTTCAGAGCGGTAAGGATTCTGAAAGAAGCTGACTTTATTGCAGCGGAAGATACGCGCAATACGAAGAAGCTTTGCAATCATTTTGAAATTGCAACACCCATCATCAGCTATCATGAACATAATAAGGAGATAAGCGGTCAGAAGCTGCTTGAGAAAGTGGCCAATGGCGCAAAGATTGCCCTTGTCAGTGATGCGGGGATGCCTGCGATTTCAGATCCGGGCTTTGATCTTGTAGCAGCAGCTGCTGAAGAAAAGCTGACAGTGGTGCCCCTTCCAGGCGCAAATGCTGCCTTAACCGGCCTTATTGCTTCCGGCATTGATACACAGCCTTTTTATTTCTATGGGTTCCTGAACAGGCAGAAGAAACTTAAGAAACAGGAGATGGAGGATCTCTCGAAGCTGTCGGCAACCATCATCTTATATGAAGCTCCTCACCGCCTGAAGGAAACCCTCTCGCTTATGGCTGATGTTATGGGCAACAGGAATATCGCGTTATGCCGCGAGCTGACGAAGAAATATGAAGAATTTATCCGGGGAACTATTTCGGAAGCGATGGAATGGGCTTCAAACGGAGAAGTTAGAGGAGAATTTGTGATTATTATAGAAGGAACTTCCGAGGCAGTGCAGGATGAAGAAACAGCCTGGTGGGAAAATCTTTCGGTTGAAGATCATGTTAGATATTATATAGAAGAAACCGGACTTTCGAGCAAAGATGCCATTAAGCAAACGGCAAAAGATCGGGGATTAAATAAGCGGGATGTTTATCATGCCTATCATATTGAGGGATAAGAAAAGCGAAAGCGCCTGCCCACCCCCGGCACTTCGAGGGGGTAGCTCTCGAAGTAAAGAGATATCAATATAGATAGTAAAAAAGCTTCTCACACGTGTGAGAAGCTTTTTTACATTATTATTTTGCTAATTCAAATGTGTTTTGAATTTCTTTTAACAGCTGTTCTGCACCGTCACGGCTTAGAATTAATTTGCCGTTAGCTAAAGAAATATTTTCATCAGATACTTCCCCAGTAACTTGGCAAGTCATGTTTGGCTTGTACTTTTTAAGGATGATTCTTTCGTCATCTACGTAGATTTCCAAAGCGTCCTTTTCAGCGATTCCAAGTGTACGTCTTAATTCAATAGGGATAACTACGCGGCCTAACTCATCAACTTTACGAACAATACCTGTGGATTTCATAATAAAGGTCTCCTCTCAAAACTCCAATAATATTTTTCTCTATCTATGTTGTTTCGTCATTATTCGACAAAATCTTTGTTACACCTATAATACCAGCCATTCCCATATACGTCAATTACTTTATTTTGAATTCAAATAGAAAATTTTAGGATATTAACTGAAGCGTTGATATGACAACGTTCTTTGTTAAAATAAGATGTTCTTAATGAGAAGAGGAAAAGAAGTATCCATAAATTTGTTACATGACTCTTTTCGACATTTCGACAAAATTCTACAGTAACAAAACTTTTTACAATAATAATATTCGAATGTTTATTTCCTTTTTTAGGGATAGAGTAGAAAAAATTTTTATTTAGGAAGATTCCTGTGCCGTTCAATCCTGCCTATTGGTTGCACAATTTCAAGTTTTTAGGTATATTTTGATGGTATAAGAGGTTATGATGACGAATATAACTTCTTCTAAAATATCGATATAGCAGGCCCAATAACGGCACGATTTTCTGATTAAGCCTCTCGTCCAAATTGGGCGGGATTTTTTAAAATTTAAGAAAGTATAACTTTAGACTTCGATAACTATCTAGCTCCAGCGCCTACCCCCTCGAGGTCACAAGCCAATCCTCCCAGAAAGGCAAAGAACGCCTTTCCGGGAGGCTCGTCTTGTGCTTGTCGGGGGTGGGCAAGGCGCTTGCGCTTTTAAAATGAGGGAGGGAATCTTGTGGAGGACAAATTAAAGACGTTTTATTTAACTACTCCAATTTATTATCCTAGCGGAAATTTACATATAGGGCACGCCTATACAACCGTTGCCGGCGATGCAATGGCTCGCTACAAGCGCATGCGCGGCTATGACGTTATGTACCTGACTGGAACGGATGAACATGGGCAGAAGATCCAGGAGAAAGCAGAGGAAAAAGGGGTTACACCTCAGCAGTACGTAGATGAAATTGTCGCCGGAATCCAGGATCTCTGGAAGAAGCTTGATATTTCTTATGATGACTTTATCCGTACTACTCAGGACAGACATAAGCAGATTGTTGAAAAAATCTTTGCTCAGCTTGTAGAGCAAGGCGATATCTATCTTGGAGAGTATGAAGGCTGGTATTGTACGCCATGCGAGTCTTATTACACGGAACGCCAGCTTGTGGATGGAAACTGCCCAGACTGCGGACGTCCGGTTCATAAAGTAAAAGAAGAATCCTATTTCTTCAAAGTCAGCAAATACGCTGACAGACTTCTGCAGTACTATGAAGAAAACCCATCTTTCATTCAGCCTGAATCACGCAAGAATGAAATGATCAATAATTTCATTAAACCGGGTCTTGAGGATTTGGCGGTGTCCCGGACAACTTTTGACTGGGGAGTAAAAGTGCCAAATAATCCTAAACATGTAGTGTATGTATGGATCGACGCATTATCAAATTACATCACAGCGCTTGGCTATGGAACCGATGATGATTCCAAGTATTTGAATTACTGGCCTGCAGATGTACATCTGGTGGGAAAAGAAATTGTCCGCTTCCATACGATTTACTGGCCAATTATGCTGATGGCTTTGGATCTGCCTCTTCCTAAAAAGGTATTTGCCCACGGCTGGCTGTTGATGAAGGATGGCAAAATGTCCAAATCAAAAGGAAATGTAGTGGACCCTGTTACGCTGATTGACCGTTATGGTCTGGATGCACTGCGCTATTACCTGCTTCGCGAGGTTCCATTTGGAGCTGATGGAGTGTTTACACCGGAAGGTTTTGTGGAAAGAATCAACTTTGATCTTGCCAACGATTTAGGAAACCTTTTAAACCGTACGATTGCGATGGTCAATAAATATTTTGACGGTGTCATTCCGGCATATAAAGATTCAGACGGAGAGTTTGATCAGCAGCTTCTGCAGATGAACCGTGAGACGATTTCCAAGTATGAGGAAGCAATGGAAAAAATGGAATTCTCTGTTGCCCTTTCTGCAGTTTGGCAGCTTGTCAGCAGAACGAATAAATATATAGATGAAACTCAGCCTTGGGCTCTTGCCAAAGAGGAAGAGAAGAGAGAAGAGCTTGCAAGTGTGATGGCTCATCTAGCGGAATCCCTGCGCAGAATCGCGGTGCTTCTGCAGCCATTCCTGACACGTACGCCAAAAGAAATCTTCACACAGCTGAATGTGAATGAAGAAGCATTAACATCCTGGGAAAGCCTTGAGACTTTCGGCCTGATTCCGGAAGGCACTAAGGTATTGAAGGGAGAACCGATTTTCCCTCGTCTGGATATTAATGAAGAAGTGGAGTTCATTAAAACCAAAATGCAGGGCGCAGCTCCAAAAGAAGAAGCGAAGCCGAAAGCAAAAGCAGAGGAAAAGCCTGATAGCGAGGAAATTACAATTGATGACTTTATGAAGGTCGATTTAAGAGTGGCTCAGGTCATCCAGGCTGACCCGGTGAAAAAAGCTGATAAGCTTCTAAAATTACAGCTCGATCTTGGCTATGAAAAACGCCAGGTCGTTTCTGGTATTGCCAAATTTTATAAGCCGGAAGACCTGGTTGGCAGAAAAGTTATCTGCGTTACAAACTTGAAGCCTGTTAAACTTCGCGGCGAGCTTTCAGAGGGAATGATTTTAGCAGGCGGAAAAGACGGCGAACTTTCACTTGCTACGATCGCTGAATCTCTTCCATTGGGTGCAAGGGTAAAATAATATTATTTATTTTTCCTGTTCAATATAAAAACATAGAAGTGTTAAGCGTATAGCGTAAGCATTTCTATGTTTTTTATTTTTGGGAAAAACTATCTTTGAAAAGTAATTTCTAGGGTAATGATTCAATTAAAACCATTCTTTTACTCTATAGTCTTGTTACACTCTTGACATAATAGTAACGAAAAAATAATACAAATAAAAAGGAGTTTTTTGATGTTTTTCGACACACACGCACACCTGAATGCCGAACAATATAACGAAGATTTACAAGAAGTAATTGATCGGGCTCTAAGTGAAGGAATCTCCAACATCGTGGTCGTTGGGTTTGACCGTCCGACAATCGAAAAGGCGATGGAGCTGACTGAGAAATACGATTTCATCTACGCCAGTGTTGGCTGGCACCCGGTTGATGCCATTGATATGACAGAGGATGATCTTCAGTGGATTGAAGAGCTCTCGGGCCATCCCAAAGTGGTTGCACTGGGGGAAATGGGCTTGGATTATTATTGGGACAAGTCTCCGAAGGAAATACAGAAGGAAGTTTTCCGAAAGCAGATCCGTCTCGCGAAAAAAGTAAGGCTTCCAATTGTCATCCATAACCGTGATGCCACAGCTGATATAGTCGAAATCCTTAAGGAAGAAGGAGCGGGAGAGGTAGGCGGAATCATGCATTGCTTTAGCGGCAGCCCCGAAATCGCCAATGAGTGTGTGGATATGAATTTTTATATCTCCCTTGGAGGTCCGGTAACATTTAAGAATGCAAAAAAGCCAAAAGAAGTGGCCGATGTCATTCCGCTTGAAAAGCTATTGATTGAAACAGACTGCCCATATCTTACCCCTCATCCATTCAGGGGAAAACGCAATGAACCTAGTTATGTCAAACTAGTTGCAGAGCAAATAGCAGAAATTAAAGGACTTTCGGTAGAAGAAGTTGCGCAGGCAACCACTGAAAATGCAAAAAAATTATTCGGCATAAACTGATATCCCTTTTTGTCGAAACCTGTGGGAGCTTGTCCAAATTTTTTCTGATTCTAAAAAGTTCTACAAGTCTCCTGCTTCTCATAGGATAACCATGTCGATAAGTCTCTCTTTCCTTTCTCTTGCTTTTTTTGCATAATAGGAAATATGTTTACGAGAGAGCTTGCCATTTACTAGAAAAGGTGCTGTTTTGGCACCGAGCTGATCGAGCGGAGGGCGTTTGATGCTAGTTGAGGAGCGTGACAGATGAAGGACCAGCTTCCTGAAGGCTTGAGGAACTCCAAGGACCGCTCCCGATTGCTGAGCGCCTGGTCAGCAGAAAAATAAAGGATTTTCAGACCTGTGAAAAAATCTCGAGACAAAAAAGAAGGATTTTTCTCATGAGTGTTGAAAATTATTAATCCAAGGCAAGCATCTTCGAAAAAGGGGCATTTGCAAGAAGGTATGCATAGAGTGGAGCTGTCTTTCATACATAGAGATAGAGTGCAGTTCTATGGATACAGGCAAAGACTGCTCGATGCCTGCATTCCGCCAGCCTTCCGGAAGCTGGAAAATTGAAAGAGTTGACAGTCGGCAAGATACTCTATATAATCACTCCGAGAGAAAAGGAGGCGTTTTTCATCGTGATTCAAAACATGAAAAACCTGTTATCCAAGTCTTTGAGTAAAAAGAAATTGGCCATTTTTTCTGCTAGTTTAGTAGTCTTTGCTGCTGCCTGCGGTTTCATTGCATATGAAACGACAAAGAAAACAGTAGCACTGACGATAGATGGCCAAGAGAAAGTCATCAAAACGCATGCATCAACGATTCAAGATATATTCGATGATCTAGATATTTCACTTCGCTCAGAAGATTATGTGTTTCCCTCGGTAAACACAGAGGTTAAGGATAATACAGAAATTGTCTATGAACCGGCTAAACAGGTGAAAGTTGTAACAGATAACGAGAAGAAAACGATTTGGACGGCTGCAAAGACGGTCGGGGATGTTTTAAAAGAACAGAATATTACTCTGACTGAACATGATAAGGTTCAGCCAAAGCCAGAGGATAAAATTAAAAGCAACCTGGAAATTCAAGTAGAGAAAGCATTCGCTTTAACGCTTAATAATGGCGGCAAAGAGAAGCAGGTTTGGTCAACTTCGACTACGGTCGCTGACTTTTTATCACAGCAGGGAATCAAGATCAATGATTTAGACCGTGTTGAACCAAAGTTGGAAGAGACAGTCAAAGCCAATGACATTATTAAAGTCATTCGAGTTGAAAAAGTCACCGATGTAGTGGAAGAACCAATTAATTTCGCAGTTGTGACAAAGAACGATAACAACTTGGCTAAAGGCACTGAAAAGGTGATGACTGCTGGAAAAGAAGGCCTTAAGACGAAAGAATTTCAAGTCGTCAGGGAGAATGGCAAGGAAGTTTCCAGAAAACTGATCAGTGAAAAGCAAGTGAGAGATAAGCAGGATAAAGTCGTTGCTGTTGGAACGAAGGTGGCTGCAGCAACACAGGTTGTTTCCCGCGGAACAAGCAGCAAAGCAAGCGGAAAAGAAATTTATGTATCTTCAACAGCCTATACGGCCAATTGCAGCGGATGCTCAGGCAAAACCGCTACTGGATTGGATCTGCGTGCCAATCCGGGTGCTAAGGTAATAGCTGTTGATCCAAGTGTTATTCCGCTTGGAACGAAAGTCTATGTTGAAGGCTATGGCTATGCCGTTGCAGCTGATACTGGAGGCGCCATCAAAGGAAACAAAATCGATGTATTTTTCTCCTCTAAATCAGAAGCTTACAAGTGGGGAAGAAAAACCGTAAAGATTAAAATACTGAATTAATTTTTATGATGCAGGGGGCTTCCCCTGCATTTTTTATTTTAGTATTTTTCATTTTCCAGCAGCTTCATATATAATAAGAACTATTCTTTATAAATATATTCTTCTTACATCTAAATAGACGAATTACATTACAGAAATGTTTCAAGTTTTTTTCAATTTTTTTATATTTTATTTTTTCTGGAGGAAGTATGAAAATAAAAGAAATCATTGTTGTAGAAGGCAAGGATGATACAGCAGCAATCAAGAGGGCGCTGGATGCCGATACAATTGAAACCAATGGGTCTGCCATTAATGGGGAAACCATTGAAAAAATAAAGCTTGCCCAGAGGACAAGAGGGGTAATAGTGTTCACAGACCCGGACTTTCCCGGCCAGAAAATCAGGAATACAATCACCAATGAAGTTCCTGGATGCAAACATGCCTTTATAGAAAAAGCGGATGCCCTTCATAAGCATGGAAAAGGAGTGGGCGTTGAGCATGCATCACCTGATATGATCCGCCAGGCATTAAAGGATGCCCAGGTTATGCAGGAAACTTATGAAGAAACCATTACCCAGGAAGACCTCGTCACTGCAGGCCTGATTGGCGGGGAAGGCGCCAAGGAAAGAAGAGAAAAGCTTGGCAGAATTCTTAAAATCGGCTACACAAACGGCAAGCAGCTTCATAAGCGCTTAATGATGTTTCAGGTTAGCCAGAAAGATTTTGCTGATGCAATCGAAGCTATTCGCAAGGAGGAACAAAATGCATAAAGATATTGCAACGCCAGCCAGAACGCGGGCGATTTTGGATAAATACGGATTTTCATTTAAGAAAAGCCTGGGACAGAATTTTTTAATCGATACCAATATACTTCGGAGAATTGTCGATCATGCAGATTTGACGGAAGAGTCCGGTGCCATCGAAATTGGCCCGGGAATTGGGGCACTGACTGAACAGCTGGCACGGAGAAGCAAAAAAGTGCTTGCTTTTGAAATTGATCAGCGGCTTCTTCCTATTTTAGGGGAAACCTTAGCGCCCTATCCCCATGTATCCATCATCAATGAAGACGTCTTGAAGGCAGATGTAAAGGCCGCCATTGAACGGGAATTTGAGGGCATCGACGATATTATGGTAGTTGCTAATCTTCCATATTATGTAACAACACCGATAATCATGAAACTCCTGGAGGACAAGCTTCCGATCAGGGGCATCGTTTGTATGCTCCAGAAAGAGGTGGCAGACAGGATTGCGGCCCGTCCTGGCACAAAAGAATACGGATCACTCTCCATTGCTGTACAGTACTATACAGAGGCTGAGACGGCGATGATTGTGCCGAAGACGGTCTTTGTGCCGCAGCCGAATGTGGATTCAGCCGTCATTAAACTGACAAAGCGTAAAGAGCCTGCAGTTGCAGTGAAAAGTGAATCCTTCTTTTTCCAGGTGACAAAAGCAAGCTTTGCACAAAGGCGCAAAACCCTGCTGAATAATTTAACAAGCCAGCTTCCTGGAGGAAAACAAAAGAAGGAACAGATCCTTGCCGCTCTCGAACAAGCCGATATCGAACCGGGCAGAAGAGGGGAAACTCTATCCATCGAAGAATTTGCCCGTTTAAGCGATGCACTGCTGATCCATTTTTCATAAAAAGAGCAAGCCTGCTGAAAACAGCGGGCTTGCTCTTTTTATTACACAAGAAAAATAACATTCTGAACATCGAAAACTGTCTAGTTCCACAAGTAACGCTCTGGCAGCTTCATCCTCCTCCCATAGGCGTTGGCTTAAAGGAGGAGGATGAAGCTGCCCATCTAGGTGTCGGGTGGGCAGGCGCTTCCGCTCTTCTAATCTCCCCTTTTCTACGCACATGTTTATAGACGAATGCATAATTTATGACATAAATAATAAATCACAAACAATAGACCAGAAGCAGCCCACATGCTTATTGCGGGCAATTGGAGTGACGACATTGACTATAAATACGATGGATATCGTCGGAAGAATTTCGTATCACTGTGATATTTTATTCCGTGTGATTGATATTAACGAACAGGGCGGCAAAAAAATAGCTGTATTATTCGGAGAAGATATTCGTCTTGTTGCGGATGCTCCCTGCGAGGATTTAATCGTTATTAACCAGGCGCATCGGATGAAGCTCGAGCAGGAGTATAGGTCGCTTGAGGAACAGTCCTTTCAGCTATTCAGGCAGGATCTGGCTCTTTTGAGGGAGAAGCAGGAGTATGAGGTGACTGACGGATACAGCAAGACACTTAACTATTTTCAGATACCAGGCAGGGTGCTGCACTTGGATGGTGATCCATCCTATTTGAAGAAATGCTTAAGTGTGTATGAAAAAATAGGCATACCCGTAACAGGGATCCATTGCAATGAAAAGGAAATGCCGATGAAAATCGGACAGCTCATCGATCATTACCGGCCTGATATCCTCGTTGTAACAGGTCATGATGCCTATTCAAAGGCAAAGGGAAAGAAATCCGATATCAATGCTTACAGGCACTCCAGGGAATTTGTTCAGACAGTGAGAGAAGCGCGCAAAAAAATACCGCACCTTGATCAGCTTGTCATTTTTGCCGGAGCATGCCAGTCACATTTCGAATCGCTTATCCATGCAGGTGCCAACTTTGCCAGTTCTCCTTCCAGGGTGAATATCCATGCACTTGACCCCGTATACATTGTTGCGAAAGTCAGCCTTACTCCATTTATGGAAAGAATCAATTTATGGGATATCTTAAGAAATACACTTACAGGTGAAAAGGGACTCGGAGGAATTGAAACCCGGGGAGTACTGAGAACAGGAATGCCTTTTAATGACGAAGATCTTAATGAATCCTAATCAGCAGGCCGTTTGTATTATTTAGCGGCTTGTTTTTTTATATATTTCGCTAAAAAGACATGTATTTTTCGAGGAATTTCGAGCAATGATAAATGTCTATTTCCCAGGTAATGAAGTGCGGTCTTATAAGGATTTCAAAAATCATACATAATCTTTTCGATTTAAGGCAATCCTAAAATTGTTGAAAATTAGAAGAAAAAGTAGAACAAAACATATTGACATTTATTTTTAAACACTGTTATAATTTATATTTTTGTTTGACAGTAGTGTGTCAGTGTGATATACTTAACATAGTGAGGTGGACCGAATGGCAAAAACATTATCAGATATTAAAAAAGCTCTTGATTCAAATCTTGGAAAGAGGCTCCTGCTTAAAGCAAATGGCGGGCGCAGAAAGACCATTGAGCGTTCAGGAGTTTTGGCAGAGACGTATCCTTCAGTATTTGTGATTGAATTAGATCAGGATGAAAATGCATTTGAACGGGTATCTTACAGCTATGCAGATGTTTTAACAGAAACGGTTCAAATTACATTCTATGAAGACACATCAGGACAGGTTGCTTTAAGCTAATATATATATGACAGCGGCGGTGAACAAATTGTTTGCTGCTTTTTGTTTTGCCTTTTTTTAGAGTTGCCTAGCTCCAGCGCCTACCCCCTCGAGGTGTCGGGGGTGAGCAAGGCGCTTGCGCTTTTCTTAATGAATAGAAGGCCCTTTTCACATACTATACATACCGCAGTGCGAAAGGGGATGTTAATGTTGGGCAGAAGACGTAGCGTTATGTCAGACGGTTTAAAAGAAGAAATTGCGAAAGAGCTTGGCTTTTATGATGTTGTCCAAAAGGAAGGCTGGGGCGGCATCCGTGCCAAAGATGCCGGCAATATGGTAAAGCGGGCCATCGAAATGGCACAGCAAAACCTTGTTAACAAATAGCATTCGCACAAAACATGTTTAAGCATTAATATGCACTGCGTCAGCCGAAGCTTATGCTTCGGCTTTTTTTTGTCAAATAGTGATACCCTTATATTCCAAGCCACCTGAGCTTTTATGTTTAATTTGTGATAAAATAGGACAAAAAATGGAGACGCTCTATAAGAAAAGCACAAGGCAGCCGCTTATCGCCGGTAATATAAAGTCAATACTGAATGAAGGATTTAACTTTAGATGGCAAACGTTTTGCTTGTGGAGCTGGACAGGAGTCCGATTTTATTAGGAAAGAAGTAGGTGGAAATGTTGAAGGTCATGGTTAAGGCACCTGCTAAGATCAACTTGTCATTGGATGTTTTACATAAGCGGGAAGATGGCTATCATGAAGTGGAAATGATAATGACAACGATTGATTTGGCAGACCGCCTGGAATTAACACTTTTAGACAAGGACGAGATAAAGATTATCTCTCATAACCGTTTTGTTCCGGATGATCAGCGGAATTTGGCATATCAGGCTGCACACCTTCTTAAGGAACGGTATCAAGTGAAGAAAGGTGTGTCCATTACAATAGAAAAAACAATACCGGTTGCTGCAGGGCTTGCGGGCGGCAGCAGTGATGCGGCAGCAGCTCTCAGAGGGCTTAACAAACTGTGGGATTTGGGGCTTTCATTGGATGAGCTTGCCGAAATCGGGACGGAAATCGGTTCTGATGTTTCTTTTTGTGTATACGGAGGAACTGCTATAGCTACAGGAAGAGGCGAAAAGATTCAGGAACTTCCTGCTCCTCCGACCTGCTGGGTCATACTGGCTAAGCCGTTCATCGGCGTATCGACAGCTGATGTATATAGAAGACTGGATGTAAAGCAGGTACAGCACCCGAATACAGCAGGAATGATTGAGGCGATAAAGACGGGCAGCTATGACCATGTCTGCCTGAACATGGGAAATGTTCTGGAGGATGTAACACTAAAAATGCATCCTGAAGTAGCGCAAATAAAAGACCAGATGAAACGATTTGGTGCGGATGCTGTCCTGATGAGCGGCAGCGGACCAACCGTATTTGGGCTTGTTCATCATGATTCAAGAATGCATCGGATTTATAATGGTCTTAGAGGATTTTGCGACCAGGTTTTTGCCGTCAGAATGCTGGGTGAAAGACATAGGCTTGATTAAATCCGTATATTAATGGTATATTATCGTTAAAATATTCGGATTTAAATGGGGGTTCCACAATGAAATTTCGCAGAAGCGAACGGTTGATCGATATGACCAATTATTTATTGAACCATCCGCGTCAGCTGGTATCCTTAACTTTCTTTTCAGAAAGATATGGTTCTGCCAAATCTTCAATCAGTGAAGATCTCGCAATCATCAAAGAAACATTTGAGCAAAGAGGAATCGGCACGCTGCAAACCGTTTCAGGTGCAGCAGGCGGCGTCAAGTTTCATGTAAAAGTTACAGATGATGAAGCCCGGCCATTTGTAGATGAACTCTGCAGCTTAATTGCCAGTCCGGAAAGGCTTCTGCCTGGCGGATATCTTTACATGACTGATATCCTCGGAGATCCGTCCATTGTACAGCGTGCAGGAAGGCTCTTTGCCTCTGCCTTTGCGGATAAGCCCATTGATGTGGTCATGACGGTTGCGACAAAAGGGATTCCCCTTGCTTATGCTGCCGCTAATTATCTCAATGTGCCTGTTGTCATTGTAAGGCGGGACAGCAAGGTGACAGAAGGATCGACGGTAAGCATTAACTATGTGTCAGGTTCGGCCAAAAGGATTCAGACCATGGTTCTTTCAAAAAGAAGTCTGGCAGAAGGCTCTAATGTCTTAATCATTGACGATTTTATGAAAGCTGGCGGAACGGTAAATGGCATGGTCAGCATGCTGGAAGAATTCAAAGCAAATCTCGCTGGCATTGCTGTTCTGGTCGAGGCAGAAAAAGCAGAAGAACGGCTGGTTGATGAGTACCTTTCACTTGTGCGTCTATCTGATGTTGACGTGCGGGAAAAGAGTATCAATGTAAGTGAAGGCAACTATTTTAAAAAATAATCATATTTTTTAGGGGGAGAATTCATGAAAGTCATTCAAACGAATCAGGCACCGGCAGCAATTGGACCATACTCGCAGGGAATTACAGTCAATAACCTATTTTACAGCTCTGGGCAAATACCGCTTACGGCAGAAGGCGTTATGGTTGAAGGTGATGTAAAAGAGCAGACGCATCAGGTATTTAAAAACCTTCAGGCTGTACTTGAAGAATCAGGTGCATCTTTAAATACTGTGGTGAAGGCGACAGTATTTATCAAGGACATGAATGATTTTGCAGCCATCAATGAAGTATATGGGGAATATTTCAGCACACACAAGCCAGCGCGCTCCTGTGTGGAAGTTGCACGCCTGCCAAAGGATGCACTGGTAGAAATTGAAGTAGTTGCCCTTGTAAAATAAATAACCGCATTTGTTTCGCCCGTTCAGATGAACGGGCGTTTTTTATCTAGAAAAGGGCTTTATAAGTTGATGCATCACTTTGAACAAAATATTCAAAAAATATTTTTCGGCGAAGAAGGAGATTCAGGAAATATGTTGAATTTATACAATTAGGATTAAATCTTCTCGAAAAGGTGGTGAACAGAATGGAAGTGACAGACGTAAGATTACGCCGCGTTAACACGGATGGACGGATGAGGGCAATCGCATCTATTACGCTTGATCATGAATTTGTTGTTCATGATATTCGTGTGATTGATGGGAATAATGGCTTATTTGTAGCCATGCCGAGCAAACGTACTCCGGATGGGGAGTTTAGAGATATCGCGCACCCAATCAATTCAGGAACGCGCGGTAAAATCCAGGAGGCTGTATTAGCCGAGTACCACCGTTTAGGTGAATTAGAAGTGGAATTTGAAGAAGCCGGTGCTTCCTAAGAAAATATATCAACAAGGGCCTACTTCATAAGTAAGGCTCTTTTTTATTTATCTGTGAAAAATTTAAGCTCTAAGACCTCTGTCATTGGCGGTGCTTAGGGCTTTTTTCATTACTGTTCATTACCCTTTCTGTAAAGTAATTAAACCGTTTCTTCAGAAAAATACCGTTTATGGGAATGACAAATATATGTACTTTGTCATCATTCCTTGAAATAAAAGCCTATTTAAGATATATTCTTTATGGATAAAAAGGTTAAAATGGAGGCCTGTAAATGTCTAATCGATACGCGGTCATTTTAGCCGCAGGCCAGGGGACCAGAATGAAGTCTAAGCTTTACAAAGTCCTTCATCCTGTATGCGGCAAACCGATGGTTCAACATGTTGTTGATCAAGTTATAAAGCTTAACATAAAAGAAATTGTCACAATTACTGGCCATGGAGCGGAAATGGTGGAGCAGCAGCTTGGCTCAAGCAGCAAATATGCCCTCCAGGAGGAGCAGCTGGGCACCGCGCATGCGGTTATGCAGGCTCGCGATATGCTAGAAGGCAAAGAGGGCGTGACGCTCGTTGTCTGCGGAGATACACCGCTCATCAAACACGAAACAATGGAAGCGCTTTTCAAGCATCATGAAGAGCTGTCTGCCAAAGCGACTATTTTAACAGCCCATGCGGAAAACCCATTCGGATATGGACGAGTGATCCGCAATGACATGGGGATGGTTGAAAAAATTGTTGAACAGAAAGATGCTTCCGAGGAAGAACGCAAGATAAAGGAAATCAATACTGGAACCTATTGCTTTGATAATAAGGCTCTTTTCGAAGCCTTGAACAAAGTAACAAATGATAATGTGCAGGGCGAATATTACCTTCCGGATGTGATTGAAATCCTGAAAAATGAAGGAGAAGTCGTAACCGCTTACCAAACGGCTGATTTTGGAGAAACCCTGGGTGTCAATGACCGGGTAGCCTTATCCCAGGCTGAATCCTTCATGAAACAAAGAATTAATGAAGAACATATGCGTAATGGCGTTACCATTATCGATCCGTCAAATACGTATATTGGTGCAGATGTGAAAATTGGTTCCGATACAGTTCTTTATCCTGGAACAATCATTTCCGGCAATACAGTCATCGGATCCGAATGTGTCATCGGACCACATACGGAGATTTCTGATTGTCATATTGGGGAAGGCACAGTGATCCGCCAATCTGCGGCACATGACAGCCATATCGGTTCGCAAGTGAATATTGGGCCATTTGCTCACATTCGTCCGCAATCAGATATTCATGATGAAGTGAAAATCGGCAACTTTGTTGAAGTGAAGAAATCTGTTTTTGGAAAAGGAAGCAAAGCCTCTCACCTTAGCTATATTGGTGATGCAGAAGTAGGCAAGGATGTTAACCTGGGCTGCGGCTCAATTACTGTCAACTATGACGGCAAAAATAAATTCCTGACCAAAATCGAAGATGGTGTATTCATTGGATGCAACTCCAATCTCGTTGCACCGGTAACGATTGGGGAAGGTGCATATGTGGCAGCGGGATCAACGATTACAGAAGATGTGCCGGGAGAAGCTCTTTCCATTGCCCGTGCACGCCAGGTGAACAAGGAAAACTACACGCAAAAGTTAAACATTAAGAAATAAACCGAACTTTCTAAATGTAAGAAATAAATCGATGGAGGCCCAAAATGTCAAACCAGTATTTAGATCCAAACTTAAAGGTGTTCAGTTTAAATTCAAACCGTAAGCTGGCTGCAGAAATCGCCAATGTGATTGGTGTAGAGCTTGGTAAATGTTCAGTAACGCGCTTTAGCGACGGCGAAATCCAAATTAACATTGAAGAAAGCATCCGCGGATGCGATGTGTATGTCATCCAGTCTACAAGCTCTCCTGTCAACGAGCATTTAATGGAGCTTTTGATCATGATCGATGCTCTTAAGCGTGCATCTGCCAAGACCATCAACATTGTAATGCCTTACTATGGCTATGCCCGTCAGGACCGCAAAGCCAGAGCGCGTGAGCCGATTACTGCTAAGCTTGCAGCAAACCTTTTGGAAACAGCTGGTGCTACCCGCGTGATTACACTTGACTTGCATGCACCGCAAATTCAAGGATTCTTCGATATACCTATCGATCATTTAATGGGTGTGCCAATCCTTTCTGATTACTTTAAGAACAAACTCATGGATGGCGACATCGTAATTGTGTCTCCAGACCACGGCGGTGTTACACGTGCGCGTAAAATGGCTGACCGCTTAAAAGCGCCGATCGCCATCATCGACAAGCGCCGTCCAAAGCCAAATGTGGCCGAAGTCATGAACATTGTAGGTAACATCGATGGAAAAACTGCCATCTTAATTGACGATATTATTGATACTGCCGGGACCATTACATTAGCAGCAAATGCCCTGATCGAAAACGGTGCATCAGAAGTCTATGCGTGCTGTACGCACCCGGTTCTATCTGGACCTGCCATCGAAAGAATTGAAAACTCAACAATCAAGGAATTGGTTGTGACAAACTCAATCACTCTTCCAGAAGAGAAGAAAACAGACAAGATTGTCGAACTCTCCGTTGCACCGCTAATCGGTGAAGCGATCATCCGAGTTCATGAAGAGCAATCTGTCAGCACTTTGTTTGATTGATCGGTAATTAAATAACCAATCCAGGCTTGCTGTAAAGCAAGCCTGGTCTGCGTTCTTTCTAAAAAATAAATAAGACTGTAAAAACAAAAACGTTTAGACTTCCTCATTTTAGGGCATTTTTTTATATAGAGAAGACTTTATCACAGTCTAATGGGCAGTAAGACTCCCATTACTAGACTAAAAGGAATCAAAGGAGACTAAGCGGGAGTCAAACTGCCCGTAAAGGCCCGATTGGTTCAACTAACAATCAGCGGGGGATGAAAAAACCCCCACTGATTGAAGTTTCACTTTATAAATTTTTCTAATTGAGGAAGGGGACGTATTTATGACAGCTGTATTGCAAGCAAAAGAAAGAAAAGGTTCACGCAACTCCAATTTAACAGCACTGCGCAAGGAAGGTAATATTCCGGCAGTCGTGTATGGTTCAAAAGTTCAAAGCAAATCCATCTACTTAAGCGAAGCGAATTTTCTTAAGACGATAAAAGAAGTAGGCAGAAACGGTGTATTTTCATTGGATGTGGACGGCAGCAAGCATGAAGTGGTTCTTGGTGACTATCAATCCAATCCGATTAAAAATGAAATTGTCCATGCCGATTTTCTTGCGGTAGATATGAATAAGGAAATGACTGCTGATGTACGCGTCGTCTTGACAGGGGATGCAGCGGGAGTAAAAGATGGAGGCGTTATGCAGCAATCCATGCATGAAGTCTCTGTCACAGCGACACCGAATAATATTCCATCTTCTGTTGAAGTGGATGTAACGAATCTCCAGGTGAATGAAACCTTAACAATCGCTGATATCAAAGCGGATCGCGGCTATGAAATCAATCATGAAGAAGATGAGGTTATCGCTTCCATCCTACCTCCAAGGCAGGAAGAAGAAATCAACAGCGGTGAAGAACAGGAAGCAGGCACACCTGATAACGAAGAAGGCAGAGAAACAACAGCAGATGAAGATAAAAAAGGTGAAGAATAAGCTCAGGGAATCTATTCTTGCAGGGGCTTGGCAAAATGGCCAGCCCCTGTTTGCTTGGCATCAAAATAAGAGAAGCAGGAATGAATGAGTCCGAACCTGGGCAACTTCGGATAGAATTCTCTTATCGAACAACAAACTTTCTACTATAATGAAAAAGAGAATTGAATAAGTTCAGCGCACGCGCCATGTTAATCCGGGGCGCCTTGCGCTTTTCTTAAAAGATTAAAATTAATAATTCTGAAGTTAGATAACTGTCTAGCTCTAGGCGCCATCGGCTCTCGGGTCTAAGTCAATCCGTCACAAAGGTTAAAGAACAACCTTCATGCCGGCTTGCCTTATGCTTGTCGCCGATAAGCGGGCGCCTTGCGCTTTTCTAATATGGGGTGAGAAAATGAAGCTGATTGTAGGGTTGGGGAATCCCGGCAAGCAATATGATAAAACGAGGCACAATATTGGCTTTGATGTGATTGATGTTTTATCGGACAGGCTGAATATTCCTTTGAATCAGGCCAAGCTGAAAGGCGTATTTGGCACAGGCTATGTGAATGGAGAAAAAGTTTTTCTGCTTAAACCTCTTACATATATGAATTTATCCGGAGAATCCATCCGGGCTGTTATGGATTATTTTGATATTAATGATGATGAGCTTGTGGTCATTTATGATGATCTGGATCTTCCCGTAGGCAAGATTCGGCTCCGCCAGAAAGGGAGCGCAGGAGGCCATAATGGAATCAAATCTACAATCGCGCATCTGGGGACACAGGAGTTTAACAGAATACGAGTTGGCGTAGACCGTCCGCCTAGCGGCATGAAGGTACCTGATTATGTGCTGGGCCGCTTCTCTAAAGAAGAACAGGCCATAATGGACGAAGTAGCTAAAAAATGTGCAGATGCCTGTGAGGAATGGTTTAGAAAACCATTTTTACAGGTAATGAACGATTTTAATCAATAATCTTCATATTTTATAAATCTTATCATAGAATAATGTATCTTCTCATTTCTGGCAGCTGCATGATGCATGAATAAGTTCCCTGCCCAAGGTCCATACTAGAATCATGGACAGTTTAACGGGAGGGACAGGCATGGCTATCCATTATCATTGCCGTCATTGCGGAACAAAGATTGGTTCGTTAGAAAACAGCTCTGTTTATACAGAGCAGCTGGGCTTCCATAAGCTAGACGATCAGGAGCGCCAGGAAATGATCTCATATGATCAATCAGGAGATATGCATGTAAAAGCCATCTGTGAGGATTGCCAGGAATCGCTTGAGCGCAATCCGGATTATCATCAGCAGGACTTTATTATTCATTAACAAGCTTTGGAGATGATCCAAAGCATTTTTCTATTTCTATTTTGACGGCACTCATTGTATTTGATAGAAACCGTTCTATAGATTCTTGTTGCATCTATATTTTATTTAGTAAGATTAATGATAGTTAAAATGGATTTTGCAGACTGTCAGTTATCTGGCACCATAGGGCCGGATTGACATCTGCTTTTTGGCGGTTAAACTGCCCGGGCGTCCTGAGCGCTTTTAAAAGAAAAAATCTCTTGTAACTTTGAACCTGTCTAGCTCCAGCGCCTGCCCCTAGAGGAGTCGGGGGCGGTCAAGACGCTTGTGCTTTAAAAAGATAAAGGGAATTTTTGAACTTTGAGAATTGTCTAGCTCCAGCGCCTACCCCCTCGGAGGTCATAAGCCTACCCTCCCAAAAGGCAAAGAACGCCTTTCTGTGAGGCTCGTCTTATACTTGTCGGGGGTAATCGAGGCGCTTGCGCTTTTCTAATAGGAGGGGCTTTCATGTTAGGTCTTAAAAAGATTATTAGCCGGCAGGATGATGTAAGTTCCATCTTGTCTGGCATAGAGGAAGGACTAAGGGAGCAAATGCTTGCCGGATTATCAGGATCGGCGCGCACCTTGTTCTTGTCTTCCATATATGAGCAGTCGGGTAGGCCGATGCTGGTTGTAACCCACAACCTTCTGCAGGCACAGAAGCTATATGATGATATCGTCAATCTGGCCGGAGAATCGGAAATATTTTTATATCCTGCAAATGAACTGATTGCAGCGGAAATCGGGATTGCAAGCCCGGAGTTAAAGGCCCAGCGGATTGAGGCTTTAAATTATTGGAGCAAACATAAAACGGGAATCATGATCGTCCCGATGGCCGGGTTGAGAAAAATTCTTCCGCCTCCAAGCCATTGGCAGAAATACCAGCTGTCTTTAAAAATTGGCGATGAACTGACAAATGAGCAATTAAAAAGCTTTGTCCAAATGGGCTATGTCCGTTCAGAAATGGTATCTTCGCCAGGAGAGTTCAGTGTCAGGGGAGGAATCATTGATATCTATCCGCTGACTGAAGCTGATCCAATCCGAATTGAGCTTTTTGATACGGAAGTTGATTCCATCCGGACTTTCTCTTTGGAGGACCAAAGATCGAAAGAAAAATTAACCGAAATATCCATTGGGCCGGCAACTGAGATCCCACTTGATGCGGGACATTTCCAAACATTAATTGAAAAACTGGAAAATGGCCTGGGATCAAGCCTGAAAAAATTAAAAGATGAAAAAGCCAAAACACAGCTGGCACAGAATGTTGGCTATGAATTAGAACAGCTGAGAATGGGAAACAAGCCTGAACAGCTTTTCAAATACTTATCGTTTGCCTTTGAGGAAGGAAGTAGTTTAGTAGACTATCTACCGAAGAATGGCTTAATTTTTATTGATGAAATCAGCCGTGTGCAGGAAATGAACGACTCCCTTGATAAGGAAGAGGCGGAGTGGTACACAAGCCTTTTAGGTGAGGGCGAGATTATTCATGATGTGAAGGTATCTCACACTCTAAAAGAATTTTTGCATCGTTCAAAGCATCCAATCACATACATGTCCTTGTTCCTGAGGCATGTCCCGAATACGAATCCGCAAAACATCATTAATATTACATGCAAGCAAATGCAGAATTTCCATGGACAGATGCACGTGCTGAAAAGTGAGCTGGACAGATGGAAAAAAGGCAGATATTCGGTCGTATTCCTAGGGCCGGATGAAGAGCGGATCAAGAAGCTTCAAAGAGTGCTTGAAGACTACGAGATTGAAGCGGCATTTGTGAATGCGGATGACCCAATTTTGACAGGGAAAATCCAAATTTCAGAAGGCAGTCTGCAGACCGGCTTTGAGCTTCCAAGCCAAAAGCTGGCTGTTATTACGGAAGAGGAGCTTTTTAACAAGCGGACGAAAAAGAAAGCCCGCCGGCAAAAGCTGTCGAATGCAGAAAGAATTAAAAGCTATTCTGAACTGAAGGTTGGAGATTACGTCGTTCACGTCAATCACGGGATCGGAAAATATTTGGGAATCGAAACCCTTGGGATTAACGGGGTTCACAAAGATTATCTCCATATCCGCTACCAGGGCAGCGACAAACTGTATGTGCCAGTGGAGCAGATTGAGCTTGTCCAGAAATATGTTGGTTCGGAAGCAAAAGAGCCAAAAATTTATAAGCTTGGCGGAAATGACTGGAAGCGGGTTAAAAAGAAGGTTCAATCATCTGTTCAGGATATTGCAGATGATCTGATTAAGCTTTATGCAGAGCGCGAAGCTTCAAAAGGGTATGCGTTCAGTCCTGATGGAGATATGCAAAGGGAATTTGAAGCGGCCTTCCAGTACCAGGAAACAGAAGATCAGATCCGCTCCATCCATGAAATTAAGAAAGATATGGAGAGAGAGCGTCCAATGGACCGCTTATTATGCGGAGATGTGGGCTATGGGAAAACCGAAGTGGCCATCCGTGCTGCCTTTAAGGCGATTGCGGATGGAAAACAGGTTGCCATCCTTGTTCCGACGACCATCCTTGCTCAGCAGCATTATGAAACGATGAGAGAACGATTCCAGGATTATCCGATTGAGATTGGGCTTTTAAGCCGGTTCAGAACGAAAAAGCAGCAGACAGAAACCCTTAAAGGCCTAAAGGCAGGGACTATTGATGTAGTTGTCGGCACACACCGGATTTTATCAAAGGATATCCAGTATAGAGATTTAGGCCTGCTCATTATCGATGAAGAGCAGCGCTTTGGCGTTACGCATAAAGAGAAGATCAAGCAGCTTAAGACGAATGTAGATGTCCTTACACTGACAGCAACGCCGATCCCAAGAACCCTTCATATGTCAATGCTGGGCGTTAGGGACCTATCTGTTATTGAAACACCGCCTGAGAACCGATTCCCGGTCCAGACTTATGTGATGGAATATAATGGAGCTTTGGTTCGTGAAGCGATTGAAAGGGAACTGGCGAGGGATGGACAGGTCTATTTTCTATATAACCGAGTGGAAGATATAGAGCGAAAAGCCGAGGAAATATCCATGTTAGTTCCAGATGCAAGGGTAACATATGCCCATGGGAAAATGACGGAAAATGAGTTAGAATCTGTTATGTTAAGCTTCCTTGAAGGCGAGTCCGATGTTCTTGTCAGCACAACGATCATTGAAACAGGCGTTGATATTCCGAATGTCAACACGCTGATTGTCCATGATGCAGACAAAATGGGTCTGTCCCAGCTTTATCAGCTTAGGGGACGGGTTGGCCGTTCCAACCGGGTTGCCTACGCGTATTTCACTTACCGAAAAGATAAGGTATTAACGGAAGTAGCTGAAAAGCGGCTTCAGGCTATAAAAGAATTTACAGAGCTCGGTTCAGGTTTCAAAATTGCCATGCGGGATTTGTCCATCAGGGGCGCCGGCAATCTGCTTGGAGCCGAACAGCACGGATTTATCGACTCTGTCGGTTTTGATCTGTATTCTCAAATGCTTAAAGAAGCGATTGAAGAACGGAAAGATAAGCTGGACGGCGTCGAGGAAAAACCGGCTAAAATTGAAATCGATCTGGATGTTGATGCCTATATTCCTGATTTCTACTTGTCTGATGGCCATCAGAAAATAGAAATGTATAAGCGCTTCAGAGGCATTTCTTCGCTTGAAGATGTGGAAGAGCTTCAGGATGAGATGATCGACCGTTTTGGCGAGTATCCGGATGAGGTAGGTTACTTATTCCAGATTGCTGAAATGAAGGTTTACGGTGAACTTGCAGGAGTCGAGACAGTTAAGCAATCGAAACAGGAAGTGCTGATTCTTTTAACGGAAAAAGCGAGCGAAAATATAGACGGCCAAAAGATTTTCCAGATCACCAGCAAATACGGCAGAATGATTGGCCTGGGTATGGACGGGAAGAAACTGAAAGCTGTCCTCCACATTAAAGGCGTAAAAACAAATGAATGGCTCAACATTGCATACGAAGTGATTAAAGGAATGCAGGAAGCTAAAAAAGAGCAAGAACATCCAACTGTGTAAATTTATGGAAACATTGCTGTCAATAAAATGAAACAATAGAAATGTTTATCTCTTTCTGACGAGGGTATTTTTAAGTTGAAGGATCATTTGGAATGTTTATCCGAATTTGGAATGAATAACATCTATGAGAAAAAGTTTTTGTGCACGTATATAACTTTCCATATGAAAGATACTAAGTTCAAACATGGCGATGCATTCATTTTCTCCCAATTATGGATCATAGCCAAAAGAGGAAAGAGTAAGTGCTTCGCTGGATATAGAGTTGTCTAGCTCCAGCGCCTAGCTCCTCGAGTCATAAGCCAAATCACTCCAGAAATCAGGACAAGGAACGCTTCGGCAGCGATACATCGCCCGACCAAAGCGAGCTTTGAGAGGTTTCCTGCGTGATTCGTCTTATGCTTGTCGGACTGGCACAGGATGTGCTGGCATCTGCGTTCGCCACAGGACATGGCGGTTTTTAGCAGATGTTCATATATCTTGATGTGCGCTTCCGCTTTTCTATAAATCATCAGATGAAAGTGAGGCAACGTTGGATGAAAGCAACAGGTATAGTTCGTCGTATCGATGATTTGGGTCGTGTAGTAATTCCTAAAGAAATTCGCAGAACACTGCGTATTCGTGAAGGGGACCCGCTGGAGATTTTCGTAGATCGTGATGGAGAAGTCATCTTAAAGAAATATTCACCAATTAGTGAACTGAGCGATTTTGCAAAAGAATATGCAGAAGCATTATATGACAGCCTGGGAAATCCAGTGTTAATCTGTGACAGAGATACTTACATTGCTGTTGCAGGCGGTTCCAAAAAAGATTACTTAAACAAAAACATAAGCGATCTTGTTGAAAAAACAATGGAAGAGCGCAGTTCCGTCCTTGTTAACCAGTCAGGCGACATCTCGCTTGTTGACGGGCACACAGAATCTTCCTCCGCTTATACAATTGGCCCAATCATTGCAAACGGCGACCCAATAGGAGCAGTTATCATTTTTGCAAAAGAAGATTCACTGGGCGACGTGGAACAAAAAGCAGTTGAAACAGCTGCAGGCTTCCTTGCCAGACAAATGGAATCATAAAAATGGATACTTAATGAAAGGGGCAGCGGAATGCTGCCTTTTTTCTTTGGATTGGGGATAGTGCCGCGCATAAACCGGGTGAAAGCGAGCGTAAAAGTCCTGGAACTGCGCGTAATCGAAAAAGGAGCGCGCGCAAACTCAGTGCACCCTCGCACAAGGTAAGTAAGCAAACATAACTAAAGGAAATGCGCGCGCAAAGGCCCCGGATCCGTGCGTAATCGAAAAACAAACGCGCGCAACCCAGGTAAATCCGCGCACTAAACAAATTTATCCGGTCCCAATCCAAGCATTCCCGCGTAAAAAGGCTCAATATGCTATAATACTTTCGAATTCAATTGGAAGGAGATGGGCAATTGAAGCCCGTTCAGACATCAGGCGATTTGTTTAAAGGTGCGTTTATCCTGACGATCGCTGCCCTGATTACAAAAATTTTAAGTGCCATTTACCGGGTCCCTTTTCAAAATATCGTCGGGGATGTAGGTTTATATATATATCAGCAGGTTTATCCTTTCTATGGAATCATTATTGTGTTATCTACATATGGATTCCCTGTCATTATTTCAAAGCTTTATGCCGAGCAGGCCGCTTTAAAGAAAGAGAAGGATATTCAGAATTTATTTGCAGTTTCTGCCTTTGTTCTGTCCATAATAGGTTTTATCGGGTTCTCCATTCTATATTGGGGTTCAGACTGGCTGGCTGTCAGGATGGGCGATCCGCAGCTTGCGATTTTACTCAGAGTGGTGGCAGCCGTGTTTCTTATTTTTCCGGTCCTGTCCCTTTTTCGGGGATATTTTCAAGGAAAAGGAAACATGGTTCCAACTGCAGTTTCCCAGGTAGGAGAACAGCTTGTCAGAGTCATTACGATACTGCTTGCCGCTTATTTGCTTGTTAAGGGAGGAAATTCTCTCTATATGGTGGGAGGCGGGGCCCTTTTTGGGGCCATAACCGGCGGAATTATTGCAATCCTGATTTTAATCACCTTTTTTTATATAAAAGAAAGAAAAAACCTGCCATCAGCCATATCCATTGACTTTAAAAAGAGCTGCAAGCTGGCCAAAACGATTATCATACAGGGATTTGCCATCTCCATCAGCAGTCTGGTGCTTATTTTCATTCAGCTCGCAGATTCATTCAATTTATACTCGCTCCTATTAACATCTGGAATCGGAGGGGAAGAGGCAAAGGCACTGAAAGGTGTGTATGACCGCGGACAGCCTATTGTCCAGCTGGGCATTGTCGTGGCAACATCAATGTCCTTGTCGCTGGTGCCGCTCATTTCCGAAGAAAAAATGAGAGATCAGCCCGCATTCCTTCATGATAAAATCAGACTTGCCCTTCAAATAGGCATCTTAGTTGGAGCTGCAGCAACGGTGGGGCTTTGGAATATCATAAAGCCTGCAAATATTATGCTGTTTGAAAACTCGTCAGGATCGGATGTCCTATCGATTCTCAGTCTGCTGATTTTGCTGAGCAGCCTGATCATCACAATCACAGGCATTTTACAGGGACTGGGTTTTATCTTTTTCCCGGCCGCGGCCATTCTGCTGGGATTTGCGGCAAAACTCGGCCTGAACCAATTATTGGTGCCATCTTACGGGACAATCGGCGCAGCGGCAGCCTCGTGCCTGGCCCTTGCTGCCGTCTTAATACTTCTTATCGTAAAGCTCCGGGTTTATTTGAAAATATCATTAATTTCTCTGCGCTTTTTATTGGTGGTCGGATTTGCTGCTTTAATGATGTCGATTGTTTTGCAGCTGTACCTTCAGGCTACAGCCATGCTGCCAATACCGGAAAAGGGCAGAATGTTTGCTGGCTTCCAGGCATTAACCGGCGTAGCGCTTGGAGGCTTTACGTATTTGTATATCATGTTTAAAGGCAATACTTTTAAAGAGGAAGAGCTTGCTCTGCTTCCGCTTGGAAGCAAACTCATGTTCTTGCTTCCTAAAAAGACTAGGAGATGAATAGCCATGAAAAAAATAACCATTCTCGGGCTTGGAGCAGGAGATTTGGATCAGCTTCCTTTTGGCGTATATCGAAAACTTAAAAATGCAGAGACTCTATATCTGCGGACAAAGGAGCACCCAGTTCTGCGCGACCTTGAACATGAAGGACTGCAGTATCAGTCTTTTGATCATATTTATGAAAAGCATGAGCAATTTGAGGAAGTTTATGAGGAAATCTGTGATTTTCTCCTGGGAGAAGCCCTTGCCAAAAATATTGCATATGGAGTTCCAGGACATCCGCTTGTTGCAGAACGTACGGTGCAGCTTCTCATAGAGCGTGCGCCGCAAAGAGGCATTGAGATCTTGATCGGAGGTGGACAAAGCTTCCTTGATCCTTTATTTCAGGCATTGAAAATCGATCCGATCGAAGGATTTCAGCTGCTGGATGGAACTGATTTAAAAAGAGATGAGATACAGGTGGCCCAGCACGTCATCATTGGACAGGTATATGATCAGTTTGTTGCGAGCGACGTCAAGCTGACACTGATGGAAAAACTGCCTTACGATTACGAGGTTTATATTGTAACAGCTGCAGGCAGCAAGGAAGAAGTTATAAAAAAAGTGCAGCTGCATGAACTGGATCATAAGATGGAGCTGAATAACTTAACTTCTGTATACGTGCCTCCTGTAAAAGATGAAGCAATTCTTTATAAAGATTTTTCGAAGCTCCGGAGCATTATTGCTGAATTGCGGGGTCCAAACGGCTGCCCATGGGATAAAAAGCAAAATCATGAATCATTGAAGAAATATTTAATTGAAGAAGCCTATGAGCTGATTGAAGCGATTGATAATGAAGATAGTGAGCATATGACAGAGGAACTGGGAGATGTCCTTCTCCAGGTCATGCTTCACGCCCAGATTGGTGAGGATGAAGGTTACTTTACCATCGATGATGTGATCGAAGGCCTTTCTGAAAAAATGGTCCGCCGCCATCCTCATGTTTTTGGTGATGTACAGGCTGAAGATGAAGAGGATGTCCTTAAGAATTGGCAGACCATTAAGCAGGAAGAGAAGGGTGACAAGCAGGAATCCATAATGGATTCTGTCCCTAAATCATTCCCGAACTTAATGAAAGCGGCTGAAATTCAGAAAAAAGCCGCAAAAGTCGGCTTTGACTGGAAGGAAGTTGAGCCTGCCTGGGAGAAGGTAAAAGAAGAGATTGACGAATTTGAGAAGGAGGCCGCGAACTCCAGCCCCCAGATGGAGTCGGAATTTGGTGATATTCTGTTTGCACTTGTGAATATTTCACGTTTCTATAAAATTGATGCCGAAGAGGCAACAAGAAAAACTAATGAAAAATTCATCCGACGTTTTACATATGTGGAAGAACGGGTAATGATGAGCGGCAGAAATTTTGAAGACTTTACGCTTGAACAGCTCGATGAATTCTGGAATGAGGCAAAATCCAAAGGTTACTAATAGAGGAGTGGCAATAGATGAGATTAGATAAATTTTTAAAAGTATCAAGGCTTATTAAAAGAAGAACACTGGCAAAAGAAGTCTCCGATCAGGGAAGAATCTCTATAAACGGACAGCAGGCAAAAGCAAGCTCCACCGTTAAAGTTGGAGATGAGCTTCAAATCCGTTTCGGCCAAAAGCTGGTAACGGTAAAAGTGGAGCGCCTGCAGGAAACAACCCGCAAGGAAGAAGCGGCGGAAATGTACTCGGTTATTAAGGAAGAAAAAGTAGAATCGGAAGCATAGGGGTAAGGCGCTTCCGCTTTTCATATTGGCTTGTTCTATTTTAATCTACCTACTCATAAACATGTACAAAAAGGATGTACTATGTGATTGCGGGGGATGAATAATGAGTCAATATTATGAGCCAAGTTCAAACAAGGCCAATACACAGGAACATGATGTCATTATGAGAGGCAGAAGGCTGCTTGATATTACTGGCGTTAAACAGGTGGAAAGCTTTGATAATGAAGAGTTTTTGCTGGAGACGGTGATGGGCTTCCTGGCGATTAGAGGGCAGAATCTGCAGATGAAGAATCTGGATGTGGACAAGGGAATTGTTTCCATCAAGGGGAAGGTATTTGACCTTGTTTATATTGACGATCAGAATGGAGATAAGGCTAAAGGTTTCTTTAGCAAGTTATTCCGATGACACTGACCACTCAATTTGTGACCATGCTTGCGATGATCGGCATGGGAAGTGCTTTTGGGGCTGCCCTTGATACGTATAATCGTTTCCTGCAAAGGACCAAACGGAAAAGCTGGATTGTTTTTATTAACGATATTCTTTTTTGGGTCGTACAGGGCCTGGCAATCTTCTATATTTTATTTCTGGTGAATAAAGGCGAATTAAGATTTTATATTTTCATTGCTTTGCTGTGCGGTTTTGCTGCTTATCAAAGTTTATTTAAGGAAATGTATCTGCGGGTATTGGAGATATCCATCCGGATGGTGATCTCCATATACCGCTTTTTCGTGAAGACCATTACTTTGCTCATCTATAAGCCTATCCAGGGTCTTATTATGGCGGTAATTGCGATAACCGTTATGCTTGGAAAAGGACTTTATTCCCTTTTAAAAGTCATGCTTAGGGTCTTTTGGATCACGTTGAAGGTGATTTTGCTGCCTGTCAAATGGATTTTGTCACTTTTGTGGAAACTTTTGCCGAAAAAGATTAAAAAAACAGTCGAGAAGTTATATAATAAATTGGCAGGATATTTACAGCGGATAAAGAATTATGTTTTAAAATGGATTGCCAAGTGGAAGAAACCTAAAGAGTAAGGAGGGAGTGCGAAAATGAGTGTTACCAAGAAGAAAAATGTAGCCAAAATGGAAACCAGCTATGTCAAACAGCAGGAAGCAGCAGAGATCAGTGCAGGCCGGAGAAGAAAGCTATTATTTCGCAGATTAGCAGCATTTTGTATACTGGCAGCCGTCGTTTCATTTTTTATGATCTCCACACTCGTTTCGCAGTCTGCTGCTCTAGGAGAAAAAGTGGAGGAGAAAACCAGGCTGGACCAGGAGCTTGCTGACCTGAAGAAAAAGGAAGTTATGCTCGAAGAAGAAATTGTTAAGCTTAATGATGATGAGTATATCGCAAAGCTTGCCCGAAAAGATTATTTCCTATCTGACAATAACGAAATCATTTTTAACCTCCCTGAAGAAGAGACGGAAAAAGAAAAGAAAAAGGAAAAAAAGGCCGACTGACGCTATATTGACACTCTTTTTTTGGTTTCTGTATATTATATAATAAGTTTGATTTATCGCAGATTAACAGGCAGTAACCCTTTGTTTATAAAGTAAGTAAAACTTAATGAAGTTAGTAAAAAGGGAACTGCCTGTAAAGGCCCGATAAGTTCAACTAACCATCAGTGAATATGTATGAAAATACAATTCTGTAAAGCTGGACAGAGCTGAGGATGTATTTTGCAACAATTACTAAGTACCCTGATGGAAGTTTCACTTTACATCTTTTAAGGAGGCAATTTTTTTAATGTCAATCGAAGTAGGCAGCAAGTTAAAAGGAAAGGTCACAGGCATTACAAATTTCGGAGCATTTGTGGAGCTGCCGGAAGGCTCAACGGGTCTGGTGCACATAAGTGAAGTCGCTGACAATTATGTAAAAGATATTAATGATCACCTAAAAGTAGGTGACATGGTTGAAGTGAAAGTCATTAATGTCGAAAAGGACGGCAAAATTGGATTATCCATCAAAAAGGCAAAAGACCGGCCTGAGCGTTCTGAAAGACCTGAAAGAGGCGACAGAAAAGAATTCAGAGGGAATTCAAATTCTGGCCGGCCTCGCCATAACAGATCAAACGACCATCGCCCTAAAGTAAACTTTGAAGCCAAAATGGCTCGTTTCCTAAAGGACAGCGAAGATCGTCTGTCCTCGCTAAAACGCCATACTGAATCCAAACGTGGGGGAAAAGGCGCCAGAAAAGGCTAACTTGCTGCTGATCGATCTATATAGCAGGATAGAAAACAAGTCCGGATTGGGCTTGTTTTTTTGTGTTTAGCACTACAACAAATTCTGCTGCCAACTTATTAATAGTGTGATCTTGATACAGCTCGGAGTGACCGATAAAATAGAAGCAATAAAAAAAGCCGGGCTTATCCAATCAAATGCAGGGTGGCAACCCATATTATGCTCTGAAAGAAGAAAAATTCCTCTGAAACCATCAAAAAAACGCCAGCCTAAGGCTGACGCTCTTTCGAAATGACCCGTACGGGATTCGAACCCGTGTTACCGCCGTGAAAGGGCGGTGTCTTAACCGCTTGACCAACGGGCCAGGATAATATAAATGTTGAGGCAGCTTGCGTGTTCCAAGCACGAACCCCGAATATTTCATGATAGCGGCGGAGGGGATCGAACCCCCGACCTCACGGGTATGAACCGTACGCTCTAGCCAGCTGAGCTACACCGCCATATTTCAATAGATTCATAGATGTGCTCTGAAGCACAAGATTTATAATACAAATTTTTAAAAGGGAAGTCAATAATATATTTAAAGAAATATGTCGTAAATCTCCCATGCCGCTTCGTCAATTTCTTCCATGCTTCTCTTTCTTCAGAAAGCTGTAATTTCAAGGGTTTGTTTACTATTTTTGTCAGAAAGGAAATGAACTTCAACAGATGAAATCTTAAATCTTGTTATCTATCCCCATATATAGTGGAAAACCGTCGAACGAAAAGCAGGGGCTTGTCCGCTATTTTGACAAACTTCTGGGACGCTGGCTTTTATAATTGTCAGCAACGATAAAAATATGGGGAGTGTAGTTTAATGGAAAAGGTAGAAAGGAATGTAATGGAGCCGATCGGAGAAGTTCCCTTCAACAAACCGAAACTGGATTATGCCAAAGGCTTAAAAAAGCTCCAATCAGGGTTGGAGAATTTCTTTCTGAAAAAAGGCTATGTTCTGCTGATCATTGGCTTTTTGCTTGGAAGAGCCTTGATTTTGGCGAAGCTTACCCCATTTAGCCTTCCGTTTTTTGCAGCGGTTTATTTCATACGAAGGGATAAGGCGCCGCTTGCACTAGTGGGATTAATGGCAGGGGCAGCCACTTTGTCTATATCCAATGCAGTATCCGCTTTTGGGATTACGTTCATTTTTTTATTTGCTTTCCGGGTCTCGAAAAAATGGCTGAATAATGAAATCAGGGCACTGCCTTTTTATGTATTCTTCACTCTTTTGGCAGGCAAGCTCCTGGAGGCTTTCATTATGAAGGGCCAGCTGTCATTATATGATGGAATGATGGCTGGTGTTGAATCGAGCCTAGGCTTTATATTAACTCTTATTTTTCTGCAGGGTCTGCCGCTGCTTTCCATAAATAAACGCAGACAATCACTGAAGACTGAAGAAATCGTCTGCCTGATCATTATACTGGCTTCTGTCATGACGGGAACAATCGGCTGGACAGTCTATGATCTATCGGTCGAGCATATTATGTCACGCTATCTTGTCCTGGTCTTTGCCTTTGTGGCAGGGGCAACAGTTGGTTCTACAGTAGGAGTGGTAACCGGCTTGATCTTCTCTCTTGCAAATATTTCGAGCTTCTATCATATGAGTCTGCTTGCCTTCGCAGGTCTATTAGGAGGCCTTTTAAAAGAAGGAAAGAAGTTTGGTGTTGCATTCGGCCTGCTGATTGCGACACTCCTGATGGGCATGTATGGAGAAGGAAGCGGAAACCTGATGAAAACTCTGTCAGAAACAGGTGCTGCGATTCTCTTATTTTTATTAACCCCTCAGGCATTAACGATGAAATTGGCCAAGCACATTCCAGGAACACCTGAATATGCCGCTGAGCAGCAGCAGTATATGAGAAAAATGCGCGATGTGACGGCACAGCGCGTGGCCCAGTTTTCAAGCGTCTTCCAGGCTCTTTCCAAAAGCTTTTCCTCTCATGATGAGCCTACTGAATGGGTAGAAGATGGAGACAGGGAAATGGATTATTTCTTAAGCAATGTAACGGAAAAAACATGCCAGACCTGTTTTAAGAAAGACCATTGCTGGTCAAAGAACTTTAATACAACCTATGACTATATGATGGAAATTATGCATGATGTGGACGACAATCAAGGTGCTCTTTCTCCAAAACTAGCGAGGGATTGGGAAAAGTATTGCACAAGATCGAAAAAAGTAACAGAAGCTGTCCAGCAGGAGCTGACTTATTTTAAAGCGAACCAAAAGCTGAAGAAGCAGGTTCAGGAAAGCAGAAGGCTTGTAGCTGATCAGCTGATGGGTGTTTCTGAAGTGATGGGGGATTTTGCAAAAGAAATTCAAAGAGAGCGTGAAAACCATCATAAACAAGAAGAGCAAATCCTCGAGGCGCTTCAGGAATTTGGCATTCATATTGAACAGGTGGAAGTATACAGTCTGGAGCAGGGGAATGTCGACATTGATATGACCATCCCATACTGCCAGGGACACGGGGAATGCGAAAAGCTGATTGCGCCGATGCTATCTGATATTTTAGGAGAAACGATACTAGTAAATTCAGAGGAATGTGCCACGTTCCCGAATGGATTCTGCAATGTCACATTCCGGTCAGCCAAGGCATTCGTGGTCGAAACAGGTGTTGCGCATGCTGCAAAGGACGGCGGATTAGTTTCAGGCGACAGCTTTTCCACCATCGAGCTGGGCTGCGGAAAGTATGCGATTGCCATCAGTGACGGAATGGGCAATGGGGAACGGGCTCATGCAGAAAGCCAGGAAACACTTCAGCTCCTGCAGAAAATTCTTCAATCGGGCATTGAAGAGCAGGTTGCCATTAAATCAGTCAATTCCGTTCTTTCTTTAAGGACTACAGACGAAATTTTCTCTACTTTGGATTTAGCTATGATTGATCTGCAGAATGCCGACGCGAAATTTTTGAAAATTGGATCAACTCCAAGTTTTGTAAAGAGAGGCCCAAAAGTAATGAAAATTCAGGCCAGCAATCTCCCGATGGGCATTATCCAGGAATTCGACGTTGATGTGGTCAGTGAGCAGCTTAAAGCCGGCGATTTATTGATCATGATGAGTGATGGCGTTTTTGAAGGGCCCAAGCATGTTGAAAACTTTGATCTATGGATGAAGCGCAAGATATCCGAGTTAAAGACGGACGATCCTCAAGAGGTGGCTGATTTAATTATGGAAGAGGTGATCCGGTCCCGATCAGGAAATATTGAAGATGATATGACGGTGGTGGTCTCCAAGGTCAAACATAATACACCAAAATGGACAAGCATTCCGGTACATGTCATCCGCCAAAAGGCCAACTGATTAATTTGCTCACGGTTAAATAACTCAAAAAGGTCTCTTAGGTTAGATAATTGTCCAGCTCCAGCACCTACCCCCTCGAGGTCACAAGCTTGTCTAGCTGCGGCTCCTAGGGACTCGGGGTCACAATCCGTTTCCTTTCAGAAGGGAAAACACCTTCTTACAGGAACCGTCTTATGCCTGTCGTCCCTGGGCAGTCGCCTCCACATTTCGGGCAATCCTCCCAGAAAGGCAAAGCACGCCTTCCCGTGAGGCTAGTCTTGTGCTTGAGGCCAGCAGGATGCTGGTCATGCAGACGTTGCCACAGGACGTGGCGTTTTTAGTCTGCGTTCCACGTGAACAAGGTGCTTCCGCATTTCTTAGGTATATTTCCCCTCCTTTCAGTCGAAAATGCTAACAACTCATATTGTGGAGGGGAGTTTCAAATGAAAACAGGAACACTGAAGCAAATTTTACTGATAACGGATGGCTGTTCGAATCAGGGTGAAGATCCCATTGCCATGGCGGCTCTAGCCAAGGAGCAGGGAATAACAGTAAATGTAATAGGAGTCATGGAGCAGGATGTGATTGATGAACAGGGATTGAACGAAATTGAAGGAATCGCCATGTCAGGAGGCGGGGTCAGCCAGGTGGTTTATTCTCAGCAGCTGTCGCAGACTGTGCAGATGGTGACGAGAAAAGCTATGACCCAGACTCTTCAGGGAGTTGTGAACAAAGAGCTTCAGCAGATTCTTGGCGGCTCAAAAACGATGGAAGATCTCCCGCCCGATCAGCGCGGCGAAGTGATGGAGGTTGTGGATGAACTTGGTGAGACAGTCGAACTTGAAGTGCTGGTTCTGGTGGATACGAGTGCGAGCATGAAGCATAAGCTTCCTACCGTTAAGGAAGCATTGCTGGATCTGTCCTTGAGCCTTAATGCCCGTTCCGGCGATAACCGTTTTTCTGTATTCGTATTTCCCGGGAAAAAGAAAGATGTCGAAAAGCTGCTGGATTGGACTCCGAACCTAGAATCGCTGACAAGTATTTTCTCGAAATTAACGACAGGCGGGATTACGCCAACAGGACCAGCCATTCATGAAGCATTAACCCATTTTAAGAAAAAACGTTCTTTAAGGAGTCTGCTCTCTCGTGATGATGAATCATTCTTTGAAGAGTCAGTGTAAAGTAAATCCTGGTACTGTGATTGAAGGAAAGTGGCACCGCAACCGATATACCATTATTAAGGAATTGGGGTATGGTGCTAATGGGATTGTATATCTCGCCAAAAACCAAAATCAGCAGGTTGCTTTGAAGATGAGTGATAACGGGATGTCCATCACGTCGGAAGTGAACGTCCTTAAATCCTTTGCAAAGGTCCAAGGCTCTGCCCTCGGGCCTTCTTTGCTTGATGTCGATGATTGGGATAGAAGGAGCGGAAAGGTTTCATTCTATGTGATGGAATATATACAGGGCCCGGATTTACTGACATTTGTACAGCAAAAAGGGCAAGCCTGGACTGGCGTTTTAATCGTACAGATGCTGAAGGATCTGGATTCATTGCATAAAGCGGGCTGGGTTTTCGGCGATTTAAAGCCGGACAACTTGATCGTAACAGGACCGCCGCCGAAAATACGCACCATTGATGTGGGCGGTACCACCATTCAGGGCAGGGCGATAAAAGAATTTACCGAATTTTATGATCGCGGCTATTGGGGATTGGGGACCAGAAAGGCTGACCCTGCTTACGACCTCTTTGCTGCAGCCATGATTTTAATCAATACGGCTTACCCAAAAAGGTTTTCCAAAACAACAGGCGACCTAAAGCAGCTCAAAATGATGGTACGTCAAAAGAAAGAACTGATGAAATACGAAGATGTAATTTTAAATGCCCTGCAGGGCCAGTATAGCTCAGCTGATGAAATGAGAAATGATATGCTCCAGCTCACACGTTCAAATCCGGCGCAAAGGAGCACGGTGAACAGGAATGCCGGACCAGCCGCCAGCTCCCAGGCAGCCAGCAGGCAAATGTATAGGCAAAAAAAGCAAAAAGGAAGCTTCTTTGAAACACTGCTGATTACCTTTATTGTGACGCTTCTTTATTTCTTATATATTTATGGGCAGCTGCTTTGAATTTAAGAATAATGAAACTTTCTTCTCCCTGATCCGTAAATAAAGCTTAATCCTTTTTGATATTTACCCTTTAAAAATGATATGCTTTTCTATATAAAGGATTATGCTGCTCTTTGCAGGGGTAGTGTTAAAGTGAAACTTCAATCAGAGGAGAGGTTTTTTTCTCTGATTGATAGTTGAGGCACGCAGGAAGTGGGTCACAAAGACGTTGCCACAGGACGTGGCATTCTTAGTCTTTGTTCTTCTTTCGGGCCTTTACGGGCAGTTTGCCCCCCGAATATCCTCTATCGATTCCTCTGAATCTTGAAGTGGGGGGGCTTACTGCCCGTTAGACTGTGATAAATATATTTCTATCGGATAAGGAAGAAGCCTATGCTCGAAGAGAAAGTGAGTGCTTTCCTTAAGAAAAAGGGACTGGATTTAAAGAATAAGAAAATATTGATCGGTGTATCAGGAGGTCCGGATTCAATCGCCCTGCTCCATTTTTTTTGGAGCCAGAAACAGCTGCTTCGGGTTGAAATCATCGCCGCCCATGTCGATCATATGTTCAGAGGCGAGGAATCCTTACAGGACGCTATGTTTGTGAAGGATTACTGCAGAGACAAAGCGATTCCATTTGAAATGGAAAGAGTTAATGTTCCTGAGTATATGGAGAGGACCGGGAAGAGTTCTCAGACAGCTGCCAGGGATTGCCGCTACAGCTTCTTTCATAGAACCGCCAAGAAAAATGGGGCAGACTATATAGCGCTGGGGCATCATGGCGATGATCAGGTTGAAACCATATTAATGCGGCTTACAAGGGGAAGCACCGGCAGCGCAAGAGCGGGAATTCCCTTCAAGCGTCCAATTGGCAGTGGATTTATCATCCGCCCGTTTTTATGTTTAAATAGGGCCGAAATCGAAAGCTACTGCCTGAAAGAACGGCTGAACCCCCGGCGGGATCCCAGCAATGAAAAAGGGATTTACAGCCGCAACCGATTCAGGAAAGGAGTGCTCCCATTCCTTAGAAAAGAAAACCCTCAGGTGCATGAGCATTTTCAAAGGTTCAGTGAAGAATTAGAAAGTGATGAAGCATATCTGCAGGAATTAACTGTCCATAAAATGAATACAGTAATGAAAAAGAATGCCAATGAGGAAATTAGTATGGATATCGATGCTTTCGAGGCAATGCCAATGCCTTTACAAAGGAGAGGGATTCAACTAATATTAAACTATCTTTATAAGGAAAGGCCGGCATCGTTATCGGCATCTCATATAGAGAGCATTTTTTCCTTAATGAAAAGTCCTCATCCATCGGGAAATCTTGATTTTCCAGGCGGTTTACATATTGTACGCTCCTACCGGCAATGCCGCTTCTTATTCCCGAAGGAACCTGTACAATCCTATCGATATGAAGTCTTCGAACCTGCAAGCATTAAACTCCCAAACAGCGGATCGATTATCCTTGAATATGCTGACTGTCCTGATGGAATTCTAAACAACGATACCCTGGTTTTAGACAGGGAGGATGTTTCACTTCCAATCATAATCAGGTCGAGAGAAGAGGGAGACCGCATGACGCTTAAAGGAATGCAGGGGTCCCGAAAGATTAAGGACATTTTCATCGATTATAAAATACCGCTGCAAGACCGGAAAACCTGGCCAATTGTGACAGATGCACAAGGCAGGATCCTGTGGGTGCCTGGCTTGAAGAAATCGCATCATGATAGGCAGCAGCAATCTTGTACCAGTTATATTATTTTAAAATACATAAAGCAATGATCTTCTAGGGGGCACAATAAATGATGAAAAATGATATTGAAAAAGTATTGATTTCGGAAGAGGAGCTGCAGGATAAGATTAAATCCCTTGCTGCTGAACTTACTGAAGAATACCAGGACCGATTCCCGCTTGCCGTTGGGGTTTTAAAAGGGGCAATGCCTTTCATGAGCGACCTTTTAAAGCGCGTGGATACATATCTTGAGATGGATTTCATGGATGTATCAAGCTACGGAAATGCAATGGTTTCTACTGGAGAAGTGAAAATTCTGAAAGACCTTGATACTTCTGTGGAAGGCAGAGATATTCTGATCATTGAGGATATCATCGACAGCGGCTTGACCCTAAGCTACCTGGTTGAGCTTTTCCGCTATAGAAAAGCGAAAAGCATTAAGATTGTAACACTTCTTGATAAGCCTACAGGAAGAAAGGCTGATATCAAAGCTGATTATGTAGGATTTATTGTTCCTGATGAATTCGTTGTCGGCTATGGCCTTGATTACGCGGAAAAATACCGCAATCTTCCATATATTGGAGTGCTTAAGCCGGAAGTATACAGCAATAACGATTAAGGAAATCCTAAACTTAATCTTGCATTAAAGCCCTATACTGAAACAAGAATCACCCGGTTTTAAGAAGTCTAATTCCTTGTATTGGCACGATTTTCTATGATACTATACACTATAGTTTGTTTACCGTGGGAGGAGGTAAGGGATGAATCGGATCTTCCGAAATACCATCTTTTATTTATTAATATTCTTAGTCATTATTGGAGTTGTCAGCTTCTTTAACGGCAACAATGAACCAACGGAGCACATCTCTTATAATAAATTTGTTGATCACTTGGAAAGCGGCGATATTACGTCCATTTCCCTTCAGCCTGAGAGAGGTGTTTTTGAAGTACGGGGTCAGCTTAAAGGATATGAGGAAGACAAATACTTCCTGACTTATATCATGAACAACGATAGTATCCTTGACCGTGTGGATCAATTAGCTGAGACTTCCGATGTTGAAGTCATGCCAGCTAAGGAAACAAGCGGCTGGGTAACATTCTTTACGTCAATCATTCCTTTCATCATCATCTTCATACTATTCTTCTTCCTGCTGAATCAGGCGCAGGGTGGAGGAAGCCGTGTGATGAACTTCGGCAAAAGCAAAGCCAAGCTTTATGATGAAAGCAAGAAGAAAGTGCGCTTTAAAGATGTAGCAGGTGCAGATGAAGAAAAGCAGGAGCTTGTTGAGGTCGTTGAATTCCTTAAAGACCCGCGCAAGTTTGCTGAACTTGGAGCAAGAATTCCTAAAGGGGTTCTTCTTGTAGGACCTCCGGGAACAGGTAAAACATTGCTTGCACGGGCTGCAGCTGGTGAAGCAGGCGTTCCGTTCTTCTCTATAAGCGGTTCTGATTTCGTTGAAATGTTCGTAGGGGTGGGTGCTTCCCGTGTCCGCGACCTATTTGAAAATGCGAAGAAGAACGCTCCATGTATTATTTTTATCGATGAAATTGATGCGGTAGGGCGCCAGCGTGGTGCCGGCCTTGGCGGCGGACACGACGAACGCGAGCAGACCCTTAACCAGCTTCTGGTTGAAATGGATGGATTCGGAGCAAATGAAGGGATTATCATCATTGCTGCCACTAACCGTCCGGATATCCTTGACCCGGCATTATTGCGTCCGGGGCGTTTTGACAGACAGATTACGGTTGACCGCCCAGATGTCAAGGGCCGTGAAGCAGTGCTTAAAGTACATGCCCGCAACAAGCCTTTAGATGAGTCAGTTAACCTAAAGAGCATTGCTATGCGTACACCTGGATTTTCGGGTGCAGACCTTGAAAACCTATTAAATGAAGCAGCACTTGTAGCTGCCCGCCGCAATAAGAAAAAAGTCGATATGGAAGATATCGATGAAGCAACAGACCGCGTTATTGCGGGACCAGCTAAGAAGAGCCGTGTTATTTCCAAAAAGGAAAGAAACATTGTTGCTTTCCACGAAGCAGGTCATACGGTAATCGGTTTAGTGCTTGATGAAGCTGAGATGGTTCATAAGGTTACAATCGTGCCTCGTGGCCAGGCTGGCGGATACGCAGTTATGCTTCCGAAAGAAGACCGCTACTTCCAGACCAAGCCTGAGCTTCTCGACAAAATTGTCGGCTTGCTTGGCGGACGTGTAGCGGAAGAAATCGTGTTCGGTGAAGTAAGTACAGGTGCCCATAATGACTTCCAGCGTGCGACAGGTATTGCCCGCCGCATGGTAACCGAATTTGGAATGAGCGACAAACTCGGACCATTGCAGTTCGGACAGTCTCAGGGCGGCCAGGTCTTCCTTGGACGTGACTTCCATAATGAACAGAACTATTCAGATGCAATCGCATATGAAATCGATCTTGAAATTCAGCGCATCATCAAGGAATCTTATGAAAGAGCAAGAAAGCTCTTAATAGAAAACCGTGATAAGCTGAATCTGATCGCAAATACATTGCTTGAAGTTGAAACGCTTGATGCGGAACAAATCAAGCACTTATCAGAACATGGCAGACTGCCTGACCGTTCAGTGACTTCCATTTCAACTGATGAAGATGTGAAAGTGAACATCAGCACCAAGAAAGAAGATCCTGCTGAAACAGGCGAAATCCCAGAAACAAGGGAAGGCTCAAGCCCTGCAGAAGCCGATGTGCCTCCTGCCATCGACGAAGAACGCAAAGATAAATAACTAAAAAGCGCCTCTAGGGGCGCTTTTTTTTTGCCGAAAAAATATCAATTGCCAGAGCGATTGGAATTTCCGATTACACGAAACAATAACAGTTGTGATATGATGTTTTCAGTGAAAAAATAAAGCACTTGCGCTTTTCTAAATAATCATAAAGTGGTGAGAATGTTGATCTTTGTTTTCGACGTAGGAAATACGAATATCGTTCTGGGTGTCTATGATCAAGATGAATTAAAGCATCATTGGCGAATTGAAACGACCCGGAATAAAACAGAAGATGAATACGGAATGATTGTGAAGTCTCTGTTTGAGCATGTGAATCTTTCCTTTTCAGATATAGATGGCATTATCATTTCCTCTGTAGTGCCGCCAATCATGTTTTCGCTTGAAAGAATGTGCCAGAAATACTTCCATGTTAAGCCCCTGGTTGTAGGCCCTGGTATCAAGACAGGCTTAAACATCAAGTATGAAAACCCGAGAGAAGTCGGTGCGGACCGCATTGTCAATGCAATAGCGGCCATTCATGAATATGGAAGCCCATTGGTCATTGTCGATTTTGGAACTGCCACGACTTATTGTTATATCAATGAGAGTAAGCAATACATGGGTGGCGCGATTGCCCCGGGAATCGGAATCTCAACAGAGGCTCTTTACTCCCGTGCTGCCAAGCTTCCAAGAATAGAAATTGCCCGTCCTGATCATATTGTCGGAAAGAATACCGTATCTGCCATGCAGGCGGGGATTTTATATGGATACGTAGGCCAGGTTGAAGGTATAGTAAAAAGAATGAAAGACCAGGCAAGCCAAAAGCCGACTGTCATTGCAACAGGAGGACTTGCAGGCCTAATCGCGCAGGAATCAGATATCATTGATGTCGTAGATCCATTTTTAACTTTAAAGGGCCTGCAGATTATTTATAAACGAAATTTGGAAACCATAAAAAAATAGGACGTAAGCTTTAAAAAAGCCGCAGACAACAATTGTGGCTTTCTGGAAAGGAGAAGAAAATGAGCGATTACTTAGTAAAAGCACTTGCATATAATGGACAAGTCCGTGCCTATGCATCCCGTACCACCGAAACAGTTGGAGAGGGTCAGCGCAGACATTATACATGGCCAACCGCTTCGGCCGCATTAGGCAGAGCCATGACGGCCGGCGTCATGATGGGCGCCATGCTGAAAGGCGATAACAAACTGACCATTAAAATTGAAGGCGGCGGTCCAATTGGCGCCATCCTCGTAGACAGCAATGCAAAGGGAGAGGTGCGCGGATATGTCACGAATCCGCAGACGCACTTTGATTTGAATGAGCAGGGCAAGCTTGACGTGCGCCGTGCGGTCGGCACTGAAGGGACCCTGACTGTCGTCAAGGACATTGGAATGAGAGAGCACTTCACTGGCCAGGTCCCGCTAATCTCCGGTGAACTTGGAGAAGATTTCACTTATTACTTTGTTACATCTGAACAGGTTCCTTCATCTGTTGGAGTGGGTGTTCTCGTCAATCCTGACAACTCCATTCTTGCCGCCGGGGGCTTCATTCTTCAGCTAATGCCAGGAACAGATGAAGAGACGATTACCTTAATTGAAAACAGGCTAAAAGAAATCCCGCCTGTATCCAAATTGATTCAGCAGGGATTAACGCCTGAAGAGCTATTGGAAACGATCCTTGGTAAAGACGATGTGAAGTTCCTTGAGAAGCTTCCTGTATCCTTTACTTGTACATGTTCAAAAGAGCGTTTTGCCAATGCGATTATCAGCCTGGGTAAAGAGGAAATACAGCAGATGATCGATGAAGACGGCCAGGCTGAAGCTTCCTGCCACTTCTGCAACGAGAAATACCATTACTCAAAAGAAGAATTGGAAGAATTAAAGAGCGAAGAAAAGTAATAAACTTGAAATGCTTAAGCGTCTGCCTAAAGGTCCAAGCTTTTAGGCTCCTGAAAGAAAAGGTCGCTGAGGTTCGGGGCTGAGCGGGGCGCTTGCGCTAATTGTATTATTAAAATCTATATCTTTGAACTTCGAGAATTGTCTAGCTCCAGCGCCTACCCCCTCGAGGTCACAAGCCGATCCTCCCAAAAAGGCAAAGGACGCCTTTCCGGGAGGCTCGTCTTGTGCTTGTCGGGGGTGGGCAAGGCGCTTGCGCTTTTCTTAGGGGGAGGAGCACTTGGAAAAGAGACAGCTTTTGATGATCATTGCCGGGTTGGTATTGCTGAATCTTATCACATTGGCCTTTTTGCTTTTTAAAGGCGATGGCAGCGGAGAAGCAGTAGCAAAAATCGGCGGAGACAAAATCACTCGCCAGGAATGGATGAGTGAAATGGAAACAAAGTACGGGAAAAGCACATTAAGTGAATTAATTGATCAGAAGGTCATTGAAGAAGCCGGGAAAAAATACGGGGTGAAGATCTCTGATAAGGCTGTAGATCTTGAGCTTAAAATGGTCAAGACCATGTACGGCGGCAATTTCACCGATGAGATGAGCGAAGACAAATGGCGCAGGCAAATCAAAAATAATCTTATTCTTGAAGAACTGCTGACTGCCGATGTCTCTATCTCGGAGGGAGAAATGAAGAGTTACTATGAGCAAAACAACAGCCAGTTCCAAATTCCGGACACCTATCACATCTCTCAGATCATCGTCAAAACAAAAGAAGAAGCGGAACAGACATTGAAGGAGTTAGATGAAGGCTCCAGTTTCTCTGTGCTGGCGATGGAAAGGTCCATCGATGAATTTACTGCCAACCTGGGAGGCAATGCAGGGTATGTCAGTGAAGATGATGAACACATATCAGCAGAAGTCCTGGAACAGGTTAAAAACCTTAAGCCCGGTAAATGGACCAAGCCGATTAAAACGGAAGATGGATATGCCATTGTAATGCTCCATGAGCATTTAAAGGGAGAAAATTATTCCTTTAAAGAAGTGAAAAGCGTGATTCGCCGCCAGATTGCTCTTGAGCAGATGGATGTTCCTGTCTCTGCCAAGCCGTTTTGGAAAGATGCTGATGTTGAGTGGTTTTATGGGGAGCAGTAAAATAAAAAACACGGAGGATTTCCGTGTTTTTTTCTGCATAAATTGAGTATCATGAATAGAAATGGGTAGTTTAATTATAATGACAAAAGTATGAATTTTCATTTAAAAGGCAACCAAATTCATTGACATTCCCATGGGAAATTGGTAAATTTGTATTAAACCAATAAAAATAGTCGGAAATGAGGAGTGGGGAAAATGGTACGTGTAGCAAATTCAATTGCAGATCTTGTTGGCCAGACGCCAATTGTGAAACTAAACCGTTTAGTTGATGATAATAGTGCAGATGTTTTTCTAAAATTGGAATACATGAATCCTGGAAGCAGCGTAAAAGACCGTATTGCCCTTGCAATGATCACCGCAGCAGAGAAAGATGGAAGCCTTAAACTAGGTGATACCATTATTGAGCCAACAAGCGGAAACACAGGAATCGGATTAGCGATGATTGCAGCAGCAAAAGGCTATAAAGCAGTTCTTGTGATGCCGGAGACGATGAGTATGGAGCGCCGCAATCTGCTTCGTGCTTACGGTGCCGACCTTGTGCTGACACCTGGACCGGAAGGAATGGGCGGGGCGATCCGCAAGGCGCAAGAATTGGCGCAGGAAAATGGCTATTTCGTGCCTCAGCAGTTTGAAAATCCTGCAAACCCTGAAATTCACCGTCTGACTACTGGACCTGAAATTACAGAGCAAATGGGAGATCAGCTGGATGCATTCGTATCCGGAATTGGAACAGGCGGAACGATTACAGGTGCCGGTCAAGTGCTTAAGGAAAAATATAAAAATATTAAAATTTATGCAGTTGAACCAACGGATTCACCTGTCCTGTCAGGCGGAAAGCCTGGCCCGCATAAAATCCAGGGTATTGGAGCAGGATTTGTACCGGATACGCTAGATACAAAAATATATGATGAAGTGATTCAAATTACAAACGACGAGGCATTTGATTATGCGCGCCGTGCGGCCAAGGAAGAAGGGATTCTTGGAGGAATTTCCTCCGGTGCGGCCATCAGTGCAGCACTAAAAGTTGCCAAAGAGCTTGGCAAGGGCAAAAAAGTGCTGGCGATTATCCCAAGTAACGGTGAGCGTTATTTGAGTACTCCTTTATATCAATTTGAAGCTGAATAATAGATATGACAGCGGTCTCCACTGGCCGCTGTTTTTTGCGTGCAAATAAAATTATGAAAGCATGCTCCACTTCATGTATGATGAAAAAAGAGAAATATATAGGGGTGACTTTATTGAATCATCTTCACATCCATGCAAAAAAAATACCTTATACATACAATCGGTTTTTTAGCCAGTACCGCCGGCTTTCGGAGGGAATGACGCATCATGTTTTGCTTGAAAGCGGACGGGGAGGCAGATACAGCATTGCAGCTTTTGAGCCGGAAGCAATTTTAACAGGGAAAAACTCAAAACTGGAAATAGTCAAGAATGGCGAGAAACAGGTGCTAGAAGGCAATCCTCTTCACTTGATGCAGGAATGGCTGAACCAATACAAAACGGATAAGCTCGATGATCTGCCAGATTTTCAGGGAGGGGCTATTGGGTTCATCAGCTATGATTACGCACGTCATATCGAAAAGCTTCCAAATGCAGCACAAGATGATCTGCAAATACCTGATATCCATTTTTTCGTCTATAAAGAATGCTTTGTATTTGATCATGAAATGGAGGTGCTTTGGCTCCTATTCTTATATGAAAAAGAGGAGGAGCATACATTAGAGGAACGAGCAGAGATTTGGGAAAAGAAATGGCAGAATGAAAGCTATGAACCTTCCATGAAAGAGGAATCCAATGCAGAAAATACACTTGGTGTATCGATGGATGAAGAAGAGTTCATGGCTGCCGTCAGAAGCGTTCAGGAATATATTTCACAGGGAGATGTCTTCCAGGTGAATCTCTCGGTACGCCAAAGCCGGCCGATTGATGTTCAGGCTATGAGGGTATACGAGCAGCTGAGAGTGTTGAATCCATCTCCATATATGGGGTATTTTCACACGCCGGAATACCAGCTTGTGAGCGGATCGCCGGAACTGCTGATTAAGAAAAAAGGAAACACCGTCAGCACGCGGCCGATTGCCGGGACAAGATCCCGCGGGAAGGATCATGAGGAGGACCTCAGGCTCGCCAGTGAGCTGATTGAAAATGAGAAAGAGCGTGCAGAGCACGTGATGCTAGTCGACTTGGAGCGAAATGACCTGGGAAGAGTCTGCGAATATGGCACCGTCACTGTGGATGAGTTCATGGTCATTGAAAAATACTCGCATGTGATGCATATAGTCTCCAATGTAAAAGGGGAGTTAGCACAAGGCAAGAATGCCGTTGATATCATCGACGCTGTGTTTCCCGGGGGAACGATTACGGGTGCCCCAAAGGTGCGGACCATGGAAATCATTGAAGAGCTTGAACCGGTCACAAGGGGGCCATACACCGGATCTCTTGGCTGGATCAATTTCAGCGGAGACCTTGAACTGAACATCATCATCCGGACTATGCTTGTTAAAGACGGACAGGCCCATGTCCAGGCGGGCGCCGGCATTGTCATTGACTCCAATCCAAAAAATGAATACAAAGAGTCCCTGAAAAAGGCGATTGCACTTTGGAAAGCAAAAGAACTTGCAGAACAGGCAAAAGGGGATCAGCTATGATTTATATGATCGATAATTACGATTCTTTTACGTATAATCTCGTACAGTATCTTGGTGAATTAGGCGAAGAGCTGGTTGTAAAAAGAAACGATGAAACGTCTATTTCTGAAATAGGCAGTTTACAGCCGAAGTTCTTAATGATTTCTCCGGGGCCGTGCAGCCCAAATGAAGCAGGCATCAGCCTGGAAGCCATTGAAGCTTTTGCAGGAAAAATCCCTGTTTTTGGTGTTTGTCTGGGGCATCAGTCGATTGCTCAGGTGTTCGGCGGTGATGTTGTGCAGGCAGAGCGTCTCATGCACGGAAAGACCTCTGAAATTTTTCATGATGGAAAAACAATCTTTGAAGGCTTACCAAATCCGTTTCATGCTACCCGCTATCATTCGCTGATAGTAAAAAAGGAAACTCTCCCTGATTGTCTTGAGGTCTCGGCATGGACGGCGGAGGGAGAAATTATGGCCGTTCGCCATAAAGAGCTTCCTGTGGAAGGTGTCCAATTCCATCCGGAGTCGATTATGACTACTGCCGGAAAAGAATTGCTGCAGAATTTTATTCAGCATTACAAAGGATCACTGCACACAGAGGGGATGTAAACTTTGTATATTTACATGAATGGTGAAGTTGTCAGGAAAGAAGAAGCGAGGATCTCTCCTTTTGATCATGGTTTTTTATATGGATTGGGGCTGTTTGAAACCTTCCGTGTATACAATGGTCATCCCTTTTTACTGGATGACCATCTGGAACGGCTGAACCGGAGCCTGGAAGCTCTGAATATTGATGCAAGCTATAAAAGAGAACGAGTGCTCGAGGCGCTGGAGATGCTTCTCGAAAAAAACGGATACAACAATGCCTATATCCGGATGAATGTGTCTGCGGGAAACGGGGAGATTGGCCTGCAGACAGCTCCGTACCCAAACCCGAATACGATTCTCTTCTGCAAACCGCTTCCGCCAAGAAGTGCTGGCGCGGAAAAGCAGGCAGTATGGCTGAAGATTCCCCGCAATACACCTGAAGGGACAGAACGCCTGAAGTCCCATCATTATTTAAATAACATCCTGGCTAAAAAAGAAGCGGGAGACCATCCTGGCATAGAAGGGATATTCTTAACGAAGGAAGGCTTTTTGGCAGAAGGGGTCACTTCGAATTTATTCTGGATTAAAGAAGGCCATTTATTTACGCCATCGCTTGATACTGGCATACTAAACGGCATTACCCGAAGATTTGTGATCAGACTTACAGAGAAACTGGGGATGAATGTCCAGGAAGGCATGTATAGGCCGGAAGTTATATTGGGGGCAGATGAAGTTTTTGTAACGAACTCTATCCAGGAAATTGTACCGATTTCTTCAGTTGACGGCCATCCTATGCCAGGGCTTTCAGGCAAGAAAACAGCAAAGCTCCAGCAGCACTATGAAAGCCACTGTGAACACTTATGGAGCAGGAATGAACTGTAGGAGGATTCGTAATGTCTAAAACAACAATTCAGTGTGGGCCATATACGTTAGATTACGGAAAGAAAACCATAGTGATGGGAATTTTGAATGCAACGCCGGATTCATTTTCGGATGGCGGTAAATATAATCATCTGGATCTTGCAGTCAAACATGCTCTTGAGATGGTTGAAAATGGGGCAGATATTATTGATGTCGGAGGAGAATCAACTCGTCCCGGATTTGACCCCGTGCCTGCAGGCGAAGAGCTGAAGCGTGTTCTTCCAGTCATCGAGGCAATCTCAAAGGAAGTGGATGTACCGATATCGATTGATACCTATAAAGCTGAGGTCGCCAAGCAGGCTATTGAAGCGGGTGCCCATATAATCAATGATGTGTGGGGTGCCAAAGCGGATCCTGATATGGCTGCAGTCGCGGCGGAAACGGGTGCTCCGATTATCTTAATGCATAATCGCAAAGATATGGAATACACTTCATTTTTCCGTGATGTCATGAATGATTTGTATGAAAGCATAGCGCTTGTAAAGTCTGCAGGTGTTAAGGATGAGAACATTATCCTTGACCCGGGCATCGGTTTTGCCAAAGACTTAAACTATAACCTGCAAATGATGAGGGATTTGGACAAGCTTGTTGACATCGGGTACCCTGTGCTTCTTGGCACATCGAAAAAGCGGATGATTGGAACCATCCTAGACCTTCCGGTTGAGGAAAGAACTGAAGGAACAGGAGCTACAGTCTGCTATGGCATCCAAAAAGGCTGCCAGATGATCCGCATCCATGATGTAAAGGAAATGAGCCGAATGGCTAAAATGATGGACGCTTTAATGGGAAAAGGTGAATACAATGGATAAAATCTATGTAAACCGAATGGAATTCTATGGCTACCATGGTGTTTTTCCGGAAGAAACACGCCTTGGCCAGCGCTTTGCTGTAGACCTTACCGTGGAAGCAGACCTGAAGAAAGCAGGGGAAACAGATAATCTTGATGACTCCATCAACTATGGGGAGCTGTATGCAGTCTGCAAAGAGGTTGTGGAAGGAAAGCCTTATAAGCTGGTTGAAGCTGTTGCAGAAAAGCTGGCAGCAGAGCTTCTTTCGCGTTTCCCGCTGATTCTGCAGCTGACTGTCAAAGTAATCAAGCCGGATCCGCCTATTCCTGGCCACTATCAATCAGTTGCTGTTGAAATTACGAGAGGCCGGTCATGAGAAACACCGCTTTTATTGCACTTGGCTCAAATATCGGCAGCCGGTTTGACCACCTGAAAGAAGCTGTTGAGATGATTGATCAGCTTCCTGATACTGAAGTGGTAAATACTTCATCTATCTATGAAACCGATCCGGTTGGTTATGAAGATCAAGAACAATTTTTAAATATGGCAATCCAAATTTCTACAGGTCTCAATCCTTTTGAATTGCTGGATGCATGCCTTAATATAGAATTAAAACTTGGGAGAAAAAGGGAAATTTATTGGGGCCCCCGGACAATAGACCTTGACATTTTACTTTATAATCACGAAAATATTGAAACAGAGAAGCTTATTGTTCCTCATCCTCGGATGCATGAAAGAGCATTTGTCCTTGTTCCTCTATTAGAGGTTGATTCCAGCATCAGGCTTCCGAAGATGGAGAGGCCCTTAATTATAATACTGGAAGATATACCTGACAGAGAGGGAGTACGGATATGGAAGCAGAAAAATGGGGAAGACGTATTCGCGCTTTTCGAAAGTTAAAAGGATTTACGCAAGAAGGGTTTGCAAGAGAGCTGGGTGTTTCGGTTTCAATTTTAGGAGAAATCGAAAGAGGCAACCGCATGCCTGCACCGGCTTTAATTGAACAGATCGCTCTGGCGCTTAAAGTAACGCAGGAAGAATTGGCTCCCAGGCAGGAGCACGATTAATATATACATTTGAATATTTTAAAAGGAGGTGCAATCATGTTCAAAATTGGCGATATCGAGATGAAAAACCGTGTTGTACTGGCCCCGATGGCCGGAGTGTGCAACTCGGCTTTCCGTCTGACTGTAAAAGAATTCGGTGCCGGTCTCGTATGTGCTGAGATGGTCAGCGACAAAGGCATTGTCTTCAAAAACGAAAAAACGATGAACATGCTTTATATTGATGAAAGAGAAAAACCGCTAAGCCTGCAGATTTTCGGAGGAGAAAAAGAAACGCTTGTAGAAGCGGCGAAATTTGTAGATAAAAATACAAATGCAGATATCATCGACATTAACATGGGATGCCCTGTCCCTAAAATCACCAAATGTGATGCTGGTGCCAAGTGGCTCCTTGACCCGGATAAAATATATGAAATGGTTTCTGTTGTAACAGATGCTGTCGAAAAGCCTGTTACCGTGAAAATGCGCATAGGCTGGGATGAAGATCACATCTATGCTGTTAAAAACGCCCAGGCTGTTGAACGTGCAGGCGGTAAAGCTGTAGCCCTCCACGGACGTACGCGTGTCCAAATGTATGAAGGTGAAGCGAACTGGAATATCATCCGAGAAGTGAAGCAGAGCATTAATATTCCGCTTATCGGAAATGGTGATGTGCAGACTCCGCAGGATGCCAAGCGCATGCTGGATGAAACAGGCTGTGATGGTGTCATGATCGGACGTGCTGCACTAGGAAACCCATGGATGATTTACCGAACAGTCAAATACCTTGAGACTGGTGAATTAATGGGCGAGCCTTCTGTACGCGAGAAGATTGAAGTGTGCATTCTTCACCTGGACCGTCTGATTTCATTAAAAGGTGAATTTATCGCTGTCCGTGAAATGAGAAAGCATGCAGCATGGTACCTTAAAGGAATCCGCGGCAATGCAAAAGTCCGCAATGCGATAAACGAATGTGATACGAGAGAAGATCTTGTTACATTGCTGAACGCTTTAGTTATCGATGCAGAAGAAAAGGAAAGAAGCCAGACACAGGCTGGATAAGCGGCGTAAAGTTTGACAGGCTGTCATTCTTTGCCTATAATACTTTTGATAAAAGGAAACTGCCAGTGCATGAACTGGCAGTTTTTATTCTATTTAAATATTTAGGATGTCTGATTTACTCACTTTGTGTAAAATAATAGTGATATACATTTTTGAAGGACCGCAGAATTGTGCGTACATAAAAAGATTTACAAAATGGAGATGATTTCAGTGAGCCAGAGTCATGAAGAATTAAATGACCAGTTAAAAGTAAGACGCGAGAAAATGAACAGCTTGCGCGAACAGGGAATGGATCCTTTCGGGAAACGTTTCGACCGTTCTCACCAAAGCAAAGAATTAATTGAGCAGTACGGTGAGCTTGAAAAAGAAGAAATTGAAGAAAAGAATGTTTCTGTCACGCTGGCAGGCCGCATTATGACAAAGCGCGGAAAAGGGAAAGCCGGATTCGCTCATATACAGGATTTATCAGGGCAAATTCAAATCTACGTCCGTAAAGATGCTATTGGAGAAGAAAGCTATGCAATCTTCGAATCTGCTGACTTGGGAGATATCATTGGGATCAGCGGTACGCTCTTTAAGACAAAAGTAGGCGAATTGTCTGTTAAAGCACAGGAATTTGAACTTCTTACAAAATCCTTGCGTCCTCTGCCGGATAAGTTCCATGGACTAAAAGACGTTGAGCAGCGTTATCGCCAGCGCTACCTGGATCTAATTATGAGTGAAGAAAGCAAACAGACTTTCATCACAAGAAGCCGCATTATTCAATCCATGCGCCGCTACCTTGACAGTCATGGCTATTTGGAAGTGGAAACACCTATGATGCATTCCATTGCTGGGGGAGCATCTGCACGTCCCTTTATCACTCATCATAATGCGCTGGATATGGAACTCTATATGCGTATCGCGATTGAGCTTCACCTGAAGCGCCTGATTGTCGGCGGCCTTGAAAAGGTATATGAAATTGGACGGGTATTCCGTAATGAAGGTGTATCAACACGGCACAATCCTGAATTCACTATGATTGAGTTATACGAAGCTTACGCTGACTATAGAGATATTATGAGCCTGACTGAAAACCTCATTGCCCACATTGCCCAAGAAGTTCTTGGAACGACTACTGTGCAATACGGCGAGTACGAAGTGGATCTAAAGCCTGAATGGAAAAGGCTTCATATGGTAGATGCCATTAAGGAATACACAGGAGTAGACTTCTGGAAAGAAACAAGCAAGGAAGAAGCACATCAGCTTGCGAAAGAACATGGTGTTGAAATTAAAGACAATATGGAATATGGCCATATTGTTAATGAATTCTTCGAGCAGAAGGTAGAAGAGAAATTAATTCAGCCTACATTTATCTATGGTCATCCTGTGGAGATTTCACCACTTGCAAAGAAAAATGAAGAAGATCCGCGCTTTACAGATCGTTTTGAATTATTCATTGTAGCCCGCGAGCATGCAAATGCCTTCACTGAGCTGAATGATCCGATTGACCAGCGCGAGCGTTTTGAAGCACAGCTGAAAGAACGTGAAGAGGGCAATGATGAAGCTCATATGATGGATGATGACTTCATTGAAGCTCTTGAATACGGCATGCCGCCAACTGGCGGATTGGGAATCGGAATCGACCGCCTTGTCATGCTGTTAACAAATTCTCCTTCTATTAGAGATGTTCTGTTATTCCCATTAATGCGCCATCGTTAAAATCTTATATATGAAGGCAGAGCACAAAGCGTGCTCTGCCTTTTCTATATTCTAAGGATTTACCATGTGTTGAGCTTCTCATCTAAAACAGATCTTCTGGCGGAAATCCGGATATTTGAGTATTATTTCGAGCAGAATAATGGGAATATTTTTTCTTTCTATTTTGCGGATAAAAACGAAAAAAACATATTGCATGTTGTCCGGTATGGTGATATATTTATATTCGTTGCTGCGAGACAGCGACTTACGAAAAAAGATTTCAAAAAAAGTTATTGACTCAGGTGTTTAAACCTGATAAGATAATAAAGTCGCCTTTGAGCGGCGGATTGATCTTTGAAAACTGAACGAACAAAAACGTCAACGTTAATTCTTTAGTCTTTTTTGAAAAGACAACTTATGAGCTTAATCAACTCTTATATGGAGAGTTTGATCCTGGCTCAGGACGAACGCTGGCGGCGTGCCTAATACATGCAAGTCGAGCGGACAGATGGGAGCTTGCTCCCTGAAGTCAGCGGCGGACGGGTGAGTAACACGTGGGCAACCTGCCTGTAAGACTGGGATAACTCCGGGAAACCGGGGCTAATACCGGATAATTCTTTCCCTCACATGAGGGAAAGCTGAAAGATGGTTTCGGCTATCACTTACAGATGGGCCCGCGGCGCATTAGCTAGTTGGTGAGGTAACGGCTCACCAAGGCAACGATGCGTAGCCGACCTGAGAGGGTGATCGGCCACACTGGGACTGAGACACGGCCCAGACTCCTACGGGAGGCAGCAGTAGGGAATCTTCCGCAATGGACGAAAGTCTGACGGAGCAACGCCGCGTGAGTGATGAAGGTTTTCGGATCGTAAAACTCTGTTGTTAGGGAAGAACAAGTACCGGAGTAACTGCCGGTACCTTGACGGTACCTAACCAGAAAGCCACGGCTAACTACGTGCCAGCAGCCGCGGTAATACGTAGGTGGCAAGCGTTGTCCGGAATTATTGGGCGTAAAGCGCGCGCAGGCGGTTCCTTAAGTCTGATGTGAAAGCCCCCGGCTCAACCGGGGAGGGTCATTGGAAACTGGGGAACTTGAGTGCAGAAGAGAAGAGTGGAATTCCACGTGTAGCGGTGAAATGCGTAGAGATGTGGAGGAACACCAGTGGCGAAGGCGACTCTTTGGTCTGTAACTGACGCTGAGGCGCGAAAGCGTGGGGAGCAAACAGGATTAGATACCCTGGTAGTCCACGCCGTAAACGATGAGTGCTAAGTGTTAGAGGGTTTCCGCCCTTTAGTGCTGCAGCAAACGCATTAAGCACTCCGCCTGGGGAGTACGGCCGCAAGGCTGAAACTCAAAGGAATTGACGGGGGCCCGCACAAGCGGTGGAGCATGTGGTTTAATTCGAAGCAACGCGAAGAACCTTACCAGGTCTTGACATCTCCTGACAACCCTAGAGATAGGGCGTTCCCCTTCGGGGGACAGGATGACAGGTGGTGCATGGTTGTCGTCAGCTCGTGTCGTGAGATGTTGGGTTAAGTCCCGCAACGAGCGCAACCCTTGATCTTAGTTGCCAGCATTCAGTTGGGCACTCTAAGGTGACTGCCGGTGACAAACCGGAGGAAGGTGGGGATGACGTCAAATCATCATGCCCCTTATGACCTGGGCTACACACGTGCTACAATGGATGGTACAAAGGGCTGCGAGACCGCGAGGTTAAGCGAATCCCATAAAACCATTCTCAGTTCGGATTGCAGGCTGCAACTCGCCTGCATGAAGCCGGAATCGCTAGTAATCGCGGATCAGCATGCCGCGGTGAATACGTTCCCGGGCCTTGTACACACCGCCCGTCACACCACGAGAGTTTGTAACACCCGAAGTCGGTGGGGTAACCTTTTGGAGCCAGCCGCCTAAGGTGGGACAGATGATTGGGGTGAAGTCGTAACAAGGTAGCCGTATCGGAAGGTGCGGCTGGATCACCTCCTTTCTAAGGATATTTACATGAAACGTGACGTTTTTTGTTCGTTCAGTTTTGAGAGTTCAATCTCTCAAAGAAAGATTCGTTCTTTGAAAACTAGATAATGTTATGAAGAAGCAATAACCGAGTAATCGCCATCTTAGTTTTTTCTCTTATTTTTTGTTTTAAAACAAAGTAAGAGCACAAACCATGAGGACAATGAGAAGCAAGAAGATCAAGGAAGCGACCGAGCGAGCACCGGAGCGTACGAGAGTACGTGAGGAGCACAGTGACGGAGCTGACGCAGAGATTCGCCGCTTATCATTGGCCGAAGTAGGTTAAGTTAGAAAGGGCGCACGGTGAATGCCTTGGCACTAGGAGCCGATGAAGGACGGGACTAACACCGATATGCTTCGGGGAGCTGTAAGTAAGCTTTGATCCGGAGATTTCCGAATGGGGAAACCCCCTATCCGTAATGGGATAGGATCTTTACCTGAATACATAGGGTATGGAAGGCAGACCCGGGGAACTGAAACATCTAAGTACCCGGAGGAAGAGAAAGCAAACGCGATTCCCTGAGTAGCGGCGAGCGAAACGGGATTAGCCCAAACCAAGAGGCTTGCCTCTTGGGGTTGTAGGACACTCTACACGGAGTTACAAAGGAACGAGGTAAATGAACAGGTCTGGAAAGGCCGGCCAGAGAAGGTAAAAGCCCTGTAGTTGAAACTTCGTTCCCTCCAGAGTGGATCCTGAGTACGGCGGGACACGTGAAATCCCGTCGGAAGCAGGGAGGACCATCTCCCAAGGCTAAATACTCCCTAGTGACCGATAGTGAACCAGTACCGTGAGGGAAAGGTGAAAAGCACCCCGGAAGGGGAGTGAAAGAGAACCTGAAACCGTGTGCCTACAAGTAGTTAGAGCCCGTTAATGGGTGATAGCGTGCCTTTTGTAGAATGAACCGGCGAGTTACGATTACATGCGAGGTTAAGTTGAAGAGACGGAGCCGCAGCGAAAGCGAGTCTGAACAGGGCGAATGAGTATGTGGTCGTAGACCCGAAACCAGGTGATCTACCCATGTCCAGGGTGAAGTCCAGGTAACACTGGATGGAGGCCCGAACCCACGCACGTTGAAAAGTGCGGGGATGAGGTGTGGGTAGCGGAGAAATTCCAATCGAACTTGGAGATAGCTGGTTCTCTCCGAAATAGCTTTAGGGCTAGCCTCATGTAGTAAGAGTCTTGGAGGTAGAGCACTGTTTGGACTAGGGGCCCCCATCGGGTTACCGAATTCAGACAAACTCCGAATGCCAAAGACTTATCCATGGGAGTCAGACTGCGAGTGATAAGATCCGTAGTCAAGAGGGAAACAGCCCAGACCACCAGCTAAGGTCCCAAAGTATACGTTAAGTGGAAAAGGATGTGGAGTTGCTTAGACAACCAGGATGTTGGCTTAGAAGCAGCCACCATTTAAAGAGTGCGTAATAGCTCACTGGTCGAGTGACTCCGCGCCGAAAATGTACCGGGGCTAAACGTATCACCGAAGCTGTGGATTGACATCTTCCGATGTCAGTGGTAGGAGAGCGTTCTAAGGGCGTTGAAGCGGGACCGCAAGGACCCGTGGAGCGCTTAGAAGTGAGAATGCCGGTATGAGTAGCGAAAGATGGGTGAGAATCCCATCCACCGAATGCCTAAGGTTTCCTGAGGAAGGCTCGTCCGCTCAGGGTTAGTCGGGACCTAAGCCGAGGCTGAAAAGCGTAGGCGATGGACAACAGGTTGATATTCCTGTACCACCTCTTTACCGTTTGAGCAATGGGGGGACGCAGGAGGATAGGGTAAGCGCGCTGCTGGATTAGCGCGTCCAAGCAGTTAGGCCGGTAACGAGGCAAATCCCGTTACCATACAGGCTGAGCTGTGACGGCGAGGGAAATTTAGTACCGAAGTTCCTGATTCCACACTGCCAAGAAAAGCCTCTAGCGAGGGAAAAGGTGCCCGTACCGCAAACCGACACAGGTAGGCGAGGAGAGAATCCTAAGGTGAGCGAGAGAACTCTCGTTAAGGAACTCGGCAAAATGACCCCGTAACTTCGGGAGAAGGGGTGCTCATTAGGGTGCATAGCCCTGATGAGCCGCAGTGAATAGGCCCAGGCGACTGTTTAGCAAAAACACAGGTCTCTGCGAAGCCGCAAGGCGAAGTATAGGGGCTGACGCCTGCCCGGTGCTGGAAGGTTAAGAGGAGAGGTTAGCGCAAGCGAAGCTTTGAATCGAAGCCCCAGTAAACGGCGGCCGTAACTATAACGGTCCTAAGGTAGCGAAATTCCTTGTCGGGTAAGTTCCGACCCGCACGAAAGGCGTAACGATCTGGGCACTGTCTCAACGAGAGACTCGGTGAAATTATAGTACCTGTGAAGATGCAGGTTACCCGCGACAGGACGGAAAGACCCCGTGGAGCTTTACTGTAGCCTGATATTGAATTTTGGTACAGCTTGTACAGGATAGGTAGGAGCCTGAGAAGCCGGAGCGCCAGCTTCGGTGGAGGCGTCGGTGGGATACTACCCTGGCTGTATTGAAATTCTAACCCGCGCCCCTTATCGGGGCGGGAGACAGTGTCAGGTGGGCAGTTTGACTGGGGCGGTCGCCTCCTAAAAAGTAACGGAGGCGCCCAAAGGTTCCCTCAGAATGGTTGGAAATCATTCGCAGAGTGTAAAGGCACAAGGGAGCTTGACTGCGAGACCTACAAGTCGAGCAGGGACGAAAGTCGGGCTTAGTGATCCGGTGGTTCCGCATGGAAGGGCCATCGCTCAACGGATAAAAGCTACCCCGGGGATAACAGGCTTATCTCCCCCAAGAGTCCACATCGACGGGGAGGTTTGGCACCTCGATGTCGGCTCATCGCATCCTGGGGCTGTAGTCGGTCCCAAGGGTTGGGCTGTTCGCCCATTAAAGCGGTACGCGAGCTGGGTTCAGAACGTCGTGAGACAGTTCGGTCCCTATCCGTCGTGGGCGCAGGAAATTTGAGAGGAGCTGTCCTTAGTACGAGAGGACCGGGATGGACGCACCGCTGGTGTACCAGTTGTCTTGCCAAAGGCATCGCTGGGTAGCTATGTGCGGAAGGGATAAGTGCTGAAAGCATCTAAGCATGAAGCCCCCCTCGAGATGAGATTTCCCATAGCGTCAAGCTAGTAAGATCCCTGAAAGATGATCAGGTTGATAGGTCAGAGGTGGAAGCGTGGCGACATGTGGAGCTGACTGATACTAATCGATCGAGGACTTAACCAAGTCATATGGTTATTACTCGGCAAATACTTCTTCATGCATTATCTAGTTTTGAAGGAACGAAGTTTCTTCAACCAAATAGTCCGGTGGCGATAGCGAGAAGGTCACACCCGTTCCCATACCGAACACGGAAGTTAAGCTTCTCAGCGCCGATGGTAGTTGGGGGCTGTCCCCCTGTGAGAGTAGGACGCTGCCGGGCGTATATAATGGAGGATTAGCTCAGCTGGGAGAGCATCTGCCTTACAAGCAGAGGGTCGGCGGTTCGATCCCGTCATCCTCCACCATATTTGCCGGTGTAGCTCAATTGGTAGAGCAACTGACTTGTAATCAGTAGGTTGGGGGTTCAAGTCCTCTCGCCGGCACCACTCAACGAGCCATTAGCTCAGTCGGTAGAGCATCTGACTTTTAATCAGAGGGTCGAAGGTTCGAGTCCTTCATGGCTCACCATTTTAATTTCATATTGCGGGTGTGGCGGAATTGGCAGACGCACCAGACTTAGGATCTGGCGCCGCAAGGCGTGGGGGTTCGACTCCCTTCACCCGCACCATTCTTTAAGCGGAAGTAGTTCAGTGGTAGAACATCACCTTGCCAAGGTGGGGGTCGCGGGTTCGAATCCCGTCTTCCGCTCCATTTTTATGCCGGGGTGGCGGAACTGGCAGACGCACAGGACTTAAAATCCTGCGGTAGGTGACTACCGTACCGGTTCGATTCCGGTCCTCGGCACCATTTAATATAATAATGCGCCCGTAGCTCAATTGGATAGAGCGTTTGACTACGGATCAAAAGGTTAGGGGTTCGACTCCTCTCGGGCGCGCCATATTGCGGGGAGTAGCTCAGCTTGGTAGAGCACTTGGTTTGGGACCAAGGGGTCGCAGGTTCGAATCCTGTCTTCCCGACCATTTATATTGGGGCCTTAGCTCAGCTGGGAGAGCGCCTGCTTTGCACGCAGGAGGTCAGCGGTTCGATCCCGCTAGGCTCCACCAAAAAAACTTTTTAAAAAAGTTATTGACTCAGGTGTTTAAACCTGATAAGATAATAAAGTCGCCTTTGAGCGGCTGATTGATCTTTGAAAACTGAACGAACAAAAACGTCAACGTTAATTCTTTAGTCTTTTTTAAAAAGACAACTTATGAGCTTAATCAACTCTTATATGGAGAGTTTGATCCTGGCTCAGGACGAACGCTGGCGGCGTGCCTAATACATGCAAGTCGAGCGGACAGATGGGAGCTTGCTCCCTGAAGTCAGCGGCGGACGGGTGAGTAACACGTGGGCAACCTGCCTGTAAGACTGGGATAACTCCGGGAAACCGGGGCTAATACCGGATAATTCTTTCCCTCACATGAGGGAAAGCTGAAAGATGGTTTCGGCTATCACTTACAGATGGGCCCGCGGCGCATTAGCTAGTTGGTGAGGTAACGGCTCACCAAGGCGACGATGCGTAGCCGACCTGAGAGGGTGATCGGCCACACTGGGACTGAGACACGGCCCAGACTCCTACGGGAGGCAGCAGTAGGGAATCTTCCGCAATGGACGAAAGTCTGACGGAGCAACGCCGCGTGAGTGATGAAGGTTTTCGGATCGTAAAACTCTGTTGTTAGGGAAGAACAAGTACCGGAGTAACTGCCGGTACCTTGACGGTACCTAACCAGAAAGCCACGGCTAACTACGTGCCAGCAGCCGCGGTAATACGTAGGTGGCAAGCGTTGTCCGGAATTATTGGGCGTAAAGCGCGCGCAGGCGGTTCCTTAAGTCTGATGTGAAAGCCCCCGGCTCAACCGGGGAGGGTCATTGGAAACTGGGGAACTTGAGTGCAGAAGAGAAGAGTGGAATTCCACGTGTAGCGGTGAAATGCGTAGAGATGTGGAGGAACACCAGTGGCGAAGGCGACTCTTTGGTCTGTAACTGACGCTGAGGCGCGAAAGCGTGGGGAGCAAACAGGATTAGATACCCTGGTAGTCCACGCCGTAAACGATGAGTGCTAAGTGTTAGAGGGTTTCCGCCCTTTAGTGCTGCAGCAAACGCATTAAGCACTCCGCCTGGGGAGTACGGCCGCAAGGCTGAAACTCAAAGGAATTGACGGGGGCCCGCACAAGCGGTGGAGCATGTGGTTTAATTCGAAGCAACGCGAAGAACCTTACCAGGTCTTGACATCTCCTGACAACCCTAGAGATAGGGCGTTCCCCTTCGGGGGACAGGATGACAGGTGGTGCATGGTTGTCGTCAGCTCGTGTCGTGAGATGTTGGGTTAAGTCCCGCAACGAGCGCAACCCTTGATCTTAGTTGCCAGCATTCAGTTGGGCACTCTAAGGTGACTGCCGGTGACAAACCGGAGGAAGGTGGGGATGACGTCAAATCATCATGCCCCTTATGACCTGGGCTACACACGTGCTACAATGGATGGTACAAAGGGCTGCGAGACCGCGAGGTTAAGCGAATCCCA
>NZ_LGUF01000007.1:342956-507956 GCF_001274725.1 Sporosarcina globispora | reverse complement strand
ATTAAAGTAGGCCGATTTGGTTGCGCCAGCTGCTATGAGACTTTTAAAGAACAATTGAATCCTATTCTTAGAAGGCTCCACAGCGGGAATTCCTCTCATAGCGGGAAAATTCCTGCACGAATCGGGGGAACCATTCACTTGCGAAGAAATATGGATGAATTAAAAAATAATTTAAAAGACATGATTGCTAAAGAAGAGTTTGAGAGAGCGGCAGAATTAAGGGATGAAATAAGGAAACTGGAAAAACAGCTCAATGCCGATCAAAAGGGAGGGGAGTAGGCTTGTCGCTGGAACGTTTCATGAATCAAGCTATTAGCTCCTGGATGAGTGCGGAAGGCCCTGATTCGGATATTGTATTAAGTTCACGCATCAGGCTCGCCCGCAATATAAAGCAATATAAATTCCCTACTTTGTTTTCAAATGAAGAAGCAGAAGCGGTCATTGAAAAAATAAAGGCAAGGGTGGAGCATTCTTCTTTTTCTAAAATGGGGCAAATGGAGCTTTTATTAATGGATAACCTTCAGCCGCTTCAAAAAAGAGTGCTGATGGAAAAACATCTGATCAGTCCCCATCTTGCTGAGAATTCAACTTATGGTGCCTGTCTTCTTTCTGAAAATGAAGAAGTCAGCATCATGATTAATGAAGAAGACCATATAAGGATTCAATGCCTGTTTCCGGGGTTTCAGCTTTCTGAAGCCTTAAGTATGGCGAATGAAATTGATGATTGGCTGGAGGAAGATGCCGATTTTGCATTTGATGAAAATATCGGCTTTTTAACTAGCTGCCCGACAAATGTAGGAACAGGGCTGAGGGCATCCGTTATGATGCATTTGCCAGGCCTCATTCTTACCCAGCAAATGAACCGGATTATTCCGGCAATTAACCAGCTTGGTTTAGTTGTTAGAGGAATTTACGGGGAAGGCAGCGAAGCTTTAGGTAACATCTTTCAAGTTTCAAATCAGATCACTCTCGGAAAATCAGAAGAGGATATCGTAGAGGATCTGAAAAGCGTTGTCAGTCAGCTGATTTCTCAGGAAAGATCGGCAAGGGAAGCATTAGCAAAGACTTCTAACATACAATTAGAAGACAGAGTCTTCCGCTCTTATGGCATTTTATCAAATAGCCGGATCATTGAATCAAAGGAAGCAGCACAATGCTTGTCTGATGTTCGCCTGGGGATTGATATGCAGTACATCAAAAACATATCAAAAAATATATTGAATGAGCTGATGATCCTGACACAGCCCGGCTTCCTGCAGCAATATGCAGGCGGGCCGCTTAGGCCGCATGAACGCGATATCCGCAGGGCTTCATTAATTAGGGAAAGATTAAAAATGGAAGATCAAGAGTTGGGAGGATGAAAATATGATGTTCGGACGATTTACGGAAAGAGCTCAAAAAGTATTGGCTTTAGCACAGGAGGAAGCAATCCGTTTAGGACATAATAACATCGGAACAGAGCATATTCTGCTGGGGCTTGTACGCGAAGGTGAAGGCATTGCCGCAAAAGCTCTATATGCATTAGGCCTCGGCTCTGATAAGATCCAAAAAGAGGTTGAGAATTTAATAGGCAGGGGGCAGGATGCTTCCCAGACCATTCATTATACACCGCGTGCCAAGAAAGTCATTGAACTTTCCATGGACGAAGCAAGGAAGCTTGGCCATTCTTATGTAGGAACAGAGCATATCCTGCTTGGCCTGATCCGTGAGGGTGAAGGCGTTGCAGCCAGAGTCCTGAACAACCTTGGAGTCAGCCTCAATAAAGCTCGCCAGCAAGTGCTTCAGCTTTTAGGAAGCAATGAGTCCAGCAGCCATCAGGGAGGTTCCGCTGTCAATGCGAATACACCGACACTGGATGGGCTGGCGCGTGACTTGACTGCGATTGCTAGAGAAGGAAGCCTTGATCCGGTTATTGGACGAAGCAAAGAAATTCAGCGTGTAATCGAAGTGTTAAGCCGAAGGACGAAAAACAACCCTGTTCTAATTGGGGAGCCTGGGGTAGGTAAAACAGCCATTGCAGAAGGCTTGGCACAGCAGATCATTAATAATGAAGTGCCTGAGACTCTTCGTGATAAAAGGGTTATGACGCTTGATATGGGTACCGTAGTTGCTGGAACAAAGTATCGCGGTGAGTTCGAGGACCGCTTGAAGAAGGTAATGGACGAAATCAGGCAGGCAGGAAACATCATCTTATTTATTGACGAGCTTCATACATTAATAGGTGCAGGCGGAGCAGAAGGTGCAATCGATGCTTCAAATATCTTAAAGCCATCTCTTGCACGCGGTGAACTTCAGTGTATTGGTGCAACTACACTTGATGAGTACAGAAAATATATTGAAAAGGATGCGGCACTTGAAAGAAGATTCCAGCCTATTACGGTTGATGAGCCGACTGCAGAAGAATCTGTCCAAATCCTTAAGGGGCTGCGCGACCGTTACGAGGCTCACCACCGCGTAACGATTACAGATGCTGCGATTGAAGCGGCTGTAAAGCTATCTGACCGCTACATTTCAGACCGCTTCCTTCCGGATAAAGCGATTGATTTAATTGATGAAGCAGGTTCAAAAGTACGACTTCGTTCTTATACCACACCTCCCAATCTGAAAGAGCTGGAGGTTAAGCTGGAGGATGTAAGGAAAGAAAAAGATGCTGCAGTTCAAAGCCAGGAGTTTGAAAAAGCGGCTTCCTTAAGAGATACGGAGCAGCGCCTGCGTGAACAGCTGGAAGAAACGAAAAAAACCTGGAAAGAGAAGCAGGGCAAAGAGAACAGTGAAGTGACGGTTGAGGACATTGCCAATGTGGTGGCAAGCTGGACCGGAATTCCTGTATCGAAGCTGGCCCAAACAGAAACAGAAAAGCTTCTTAATCTGGAAGAAATTCTTCATTCCCGTGTAATCGGTCAGGAAGAAGCTGTTAAGGCCATTTCAAAAGCTGTACGCCGTGCCCGTGCAGGCCTTAAAGATCCAAAGCGTCCTATTGGCTCCTTTGTATTCCTTGGTCCGACAGGGGTAGGTAAAACAGAATTAGCGCGTGCATTAGCAGAAGCAATGTTCGGTGATGAGGATGCGATGATCCGCATCGATATGTCTGAATACATGGAGAAGCACTCTACATCCCGTCTGGTAGGTTCGCCTCCGGGTTATGTAGGGTATGAAGAAGGCGGTCAGTTAACTGAAAAAGTCCGCAGAAAACCATATTCTGTTGTGCTTCTGGATGAAATTGAAAAGGCTCATCCGGATGTCTTCAACATCCTTTTACAGGTATTGGAAGACGGAAGGCTAACAGATTCCAAAGGAAGAACCGTTGATTTCCGCAATACCGTTCTGATTATGACATCCAACGTAGGTGCTGAAGCACTGAAGCGAAATAAATACGTTGGCTTTAACATTCAGGATGGGGAACAGGATTACAAAGATATGAAAGGAAAAGTAATGGAGGAAATGAAGAAGTCCTTCCGTCCGGAATTCCTGAACCGTATCGATGAAATTATCGTTTTCCATGCATTGGAGAAGAAGCATCTTCAGGAAATTGTTACGCTTATGTCTGACATCTTAACGAAACGATTGAAGGAACAGGATATTACCCTGGAATTGACAGATGAAGCCAAAGAAAAAATCTCGGTTGAGGGTTATGATCCTGAGTACGGAGCACGTCCGCTACGCCGGGCGATTCAAAAGCATATTGAAGACCGCTTATCGGAGGAGCTGTTAAAAGGAACAGTCCTAACCGGGCAAAGCGTGGTAATCGATGTGAAAGAAGGAGAATTTGTAGTAAAAACGGCTGAACCAAGCGGAACAGCAAACCTTCAGAAATAAGGTTTAACAAACCCTAATAACATCAAAAGATTTTACACAGCAAAAAGGTACACGTCCCTGTTATACGTGTACCTTTTTGCACTTTTCCAGCCATTTCATATTCACAGCCTTAAAAGAGGTTTATTCTCCCGTTTTATGTTAATTTTAAGAGAGAAAAAGATATCAGGACAAAACATTTTAAGACCCGTTGGAAAAGGGAATAGGAAGTAAACCGTACTTCTGTCATCACTGGTTCTTTCATGCAAGGCCGGTAATATTTAAGATTTCCTTTATGGCGGCTGGAACAGAGAGGAGAAGAAGTATGGCTAAAAGAAAAACGAAATTCATGTGCCAGGAATGCGGCTATGAATCACCGAAATGGATGGGGAAATGTCCGGGGTGCGGACAATGGAATACGATGGTGGAAGAGGTGGAAAAGCCGGCCTCGACAAGAAGAGGGGCATTTGCTCATTCACAGGGCTCAGCAATAGCAGCGAAAGCTACACCGATTACATCCATTGAGACAGTCAGCGAACCCCGTATTCATACCGATTTAAAAGAATTAAACCGTGTCCTTGGAGGCGGAATTGTAAGAGGCTCCCTTGTTCTAATAGGGGGAGATCCAGGCATCGGGAAATCGACGCTTCTTCTTCAAGTGTCATCACAGCTGGCGAACAGGAAACATTCTGTTCTCTATATATCAGGGGAAGAATCGATGCGCCAGACGAAGCTGCGGGCTGACCGCTTAGGTGTTTCTTCAGATAGCCTGCTTGTTTACTCGGAAACAAGCCTTGATGAAATCAGCAGAACGATTGATTCAGTGAATCCAGACTTTGTCATTATTGACTCCATTCAGACGATTTTTCATCCGGAAGTGACATCGGCCCCAGGCAGTGTTTCTCAGGTTCGGGAATGTACCGCTGAGCTAATGCGCATCGGCAAAACGAAGGGAATTGCCATTTTTATCGTAGGGCATGTTACAAAGGAAGGCTCTATTGCGGGTCCAAGACTGCTCGAGCATATGGTAGATACAGTTTTGTATTTTGAAGGTGAACGCCATCATACATACCGGATTTTGCGTGCGGTGAAAAACAGGTTCGGATCAACAAATGAAATGGGTATTTTTGAAATGAAGGAATTTGGGCTTGAGGAAGTGGCCAATCCGTCAGAGATTTTTCTGGAAGAGCGGTCACAGGGAGCTGCAGGTTCAACGGTAGTTGCTTCCATGGAAGGAACAAGGCCAGTTCTCGTTGAAATTCAGGCACTGATTTCCCCGACAAGCTTTGGAAATCCAAGGAGAATGGCGACAGGAATTGATCATAACCGTGTTCCGCTCCTGATGGCGGTTTTGGAAAAGCGGGTTGGGATGCTCCTGCAAAATCAGGATGCCTACCTAAAAGTGGCTGGCGGAGTGAAGCTCGATGAACCGGCAATTGATTTGGCCATTGCTGTCAGCATTGCGTCAAGTTTTCGGGATAAGCCAACAAAGGCAACAGACTGCATTATTGGGGAAGTAGGGCTCACTGGCGAGGTCAGGAGAGTGTCAAGAATAGAACAAAGAGTCCAGGAGGCAGCCAAGCTGGGCTTTGAGCGGGTCATCCTGCCGGCTAACAATCTTGGCGGCTGGAGCGCACCGGGAGGAATTGAACTTATCGGAGTAAGTTCTGTCGGTGAAGCATTAAAGGCTGCGTTAGGGGGATAAAGATGGAGACGAAAAAAATGGGCGAAAAAACGATGAGTGAAATCCTTCAGTTCATGGCTCCGGGAACGCCTATCAGGGAAGGTATTGATAATGTTCTTCGTGCCAATACAGGCGGGCTGATTGTATTGGGCTCAAAAGAAAAGATGAATAATCTTGTTGATGGCGGGTTCCAAATTAATTGTCCATTTTCGCCAAGCTATTTGTATGAGCTGGCTAAGATGGATGGAGCCATCATTTTAAATGAAGAAGGGAACAAGATCTTAATTGCTAATGCCCAGCTGGCTCCTGATCCTGGTGTGCCTTCTACCGAAACGGGCATGCGGCACCGGACGGCAGAGCGGGTTGCCCGGCAAACAGGGTCACTAGTCATCGCCATTTCCCAGAGGCGCAATGTCATTACTCTTTATAAAGGACATTCCCGCTATGCTCTGCGGGATATTGGAGTCATTTTAACCAAGGCGAATGTGGCCGTGCAGACTCTCGAAAAATATAAAGTCGTTCTTGAACAAAGCATTGGGAACCTGAGCATCCTTGAATTTGAAGAGCTTGTTACATACAGTGACATCCTTCATGTTTTTCATAATATCGAAATGGTTCTGCGCATTAAAAATGAACTCCTCACCTACTTAAGCGAACTGGGCACCGAAGGAAGGCTGATCCGGCTCCAGATGAACGAGCTGCTGACAGAGCTAGAGCGGGAAGCGGAATGGATTATAAGAGACTATGCTTACTCAAGGGACATCGACTCCAAAGATGTGCTTGTTAAGCTTCAGGAGCTTTCAAAAGGGGGAATGCTCGAAGACTCTGTCATTCTTAAGCTTCTTGGCTACAACGGGTATATTCATACGGAGGAATTCAATTGCCCCCGCGGATACCGCATGCTGAATAAAGTGCCGCGCCTTCCGCCAATTATTATTGATAACCTGATTAACCGGTTTGAAGAATTCCCGAATATCATTACGGCCACTGTGGAGGAGCTTGATGAGGTAGAAGGAATCGGGGAAGTAAGGGCAAGAAAAATTAAGGAAGGACTTAAGCTCATAAAAGAACAGGTTTTTGCGGACCGTCAGCTATAAAGAGACCATTGAACTATGTAATTGGTTATGCTAAAATGATAAGTTAATTATTTGACAGTTTATTGCCAATGGTGCTACCCTTAAAGTGTGTATAAGTAAAAAAAAACCAAGTAAAAAGCCGTTGCTTTATTATTTTGAAATAATAAAAAGGGAGAAAGTTGAAAATCTCCCGGATTCAAGGTTTCAATTTTGGGAATTTGTTTATAATGATTAAAAGGAGGTGAAGGAATGTTAAAACGTATTGTACAAGCATGCTTCCTTATTATCGGGGTAACGCTGGGTATATTTTTGATTCCTGACTTATTAAAATTAATCAGTTTAAATGACATTCCTCTTTTAAATAATCCATATGTGTCCGCCATTTTAGGTGCTATTATTTTTTATCTATTAACTTTTTGGGCGGTTGATCATGTCGTCAATTTTGTGAGATGGGCAGAAGAATCACTGGTAAAAGTACCTATAACAGATATTATTTTTGGAAGTGTCGGCCTTGTATTTGGATTAGTCATTGCCTTTTTAATCGGATATGCATTAAATGCGATTGAGGTCCCGATTCTGAATATGGTAGCTCCGATTGTGCTGACGCTGCTATTCGGCTATCTTGGATTTCAGGTTGGCGTTAAAAAGCGGGATGAGCTTCTAACTTTGTTTTCAAGCAAGAAAAAGAAGAGCAGTGAAGAAGAGCCTGAGCCTGAAGGTGCACCTAAAAATTCACTCAAAATTCTTGACACAAGCGTTATTATAGATGGGCGCATTGCTGATATCTGCCAGACGGGCTTTTTGGAAGGTACAATTGTCATTCCGCAGTTTGTACTGGAAGAACTGCAGCATATTGCTGATTCATCAGATGTATTAAAGCGCAACCGCGGGAGACGCGGACTGGATATATTAAACAGGATCCAAAAAGAGCTTTCGATTAATGTGGAAATCTATGAAGGCGATTTTGAAGAAATCCAAGAGGTGGACAGCAAGCTGGTGAAGCTGGCTAAATTAACAAATGGTGTCGTTGTGACTAATGATTTTAATTTAAACAAGGTTTGTGAACTGCAAAAAGTGGCAGTCCTTAATATTAATGACCTGGCTAATGCCGTCAAACCTGTTGTACTTCCAGGCGAAGAGATGAAGGTACAGGTTATTAAGGACGGCAAGGAACAGAATCAGGGGATTGCTTATCTGGATGACGGCACAATGATCGTGGTGGAAGAAGGCAGAAATTATATTGGCAAACATATCGATGTTCTTGTTACAAGTGTTCTGCAGACATCAGCCGGAAGGATGATCTTTGCAAAACCTAAGCTTCTGGAAAAAGCTTTATAATGTATGAAAAAAAGCAGGACAGAACGTGCAGGGAGATTGTTTTCCCTGCCTTTTTGCCTGCTTTTTTAAAAGATTGGAGCCATAATATGAGTTATCAAGCAATTCTCCCGGCGGCCGGGCAGGGGAAAAGAATGGGTGCTGGAAAGAATAAGCTTCTCCTGGAAATCGGGAATGTCCCTGTATTTATACATACGTTAAGAGTTTTTGAAAATGACCCCGAGTGTACGGGTGTTTTTCTGGCAATCAATCCTCAGGATGAGGAAGAAATGCGCGTTCTGTTAAAAAAGCATCAGATTACGAAGGTGGCTGCTATGGTTGAAGGCGGGAAGGAAAGGCAGCATAGCGTCTATAATGCGGCCAAAGCGGCTTCAGGTGTGGAAGTGGTGCTGGTTCATGACGCTGCACGCCCTTTTATTACCCGGGATTTACTGCAGCCGCTGGAGAAAGCAGCACGGGAAAAAGGAGCCGCTGTTCTGGCAGTCCCGCTGAAGGATACAGTTAAAAAGGCTGACGGGAATTTAATTACAGAAACACTTGAACGTTCCTGCCTGTGGGCTGTTCAAACTCCACAGGCCTTTCGTGTTTCTTCCCTGCTTGAGGCACACCGCAAGGCCGAGGAAGACAGCTTTTTGGGAACAGATGATGCCAGCCTCGTGGAGAGGTTAGGCAAAGAAGTGGTGATTGTTGAGGGAAGTTACGATAATATTAAGCTGACTACGCCTGAAGATATTTATTTTGCGGAAGCAATTATAAAGAAAAGAAGTAATAAGTAAAGGAGATTGTAAAATGTTTCGGATTGGACAAGGTTTTGATGTTCATCAGTTCGCTGAAGGACGCCCGCTGATTATTGGGGGAATTGAAATACCATATGAAAAGGGGCTGCTGGGGCATTCAGATGCAGATGTGCTGCTGCATACGGTGGCTGATGCCTGCCTTGGGGCAATTGGAGAAGGAGACATTGGACGGCATTTTCCTGATACCGATCCTGAATTTAAGGATGCCGATTCTGCGAAGCTGCTTGTGCATGTGTGGGGAATTGTAAAAGAAAAAGGGTATGAGCTGGTCAATGCAGACTGTACTATCATTGCCCAGAAGCCAAAGATGGCTCCTCATATCGGTAAGATGCAGGAGCGGATCGCAGAGCTTCTGGAAACGGATAAGGAAAATATTAATGTGAAAGCCACAACTACAGAAAAGCTTGGATTTACAGGACGGGAAGAGGGAATTGCCTCCCAGGCGGCTGTTTTACTGAAAAAGAAAGAGAACCGGTAAAATTACCTTTCAGAAGAAAAACCTGAGTGTTAAAATATAGCTTATCGCAGTCTAACGGGCAGTAAGACTCCCGTTTTTGGACTCAGAAGATTACAAGGGAGATACGCGGGAGTCAAACTGCCCGTAAAGGCCTGATTGGTTCAACTAGCAACCAGTGGAGGGAAAGGTGACTAAATGAGCAAATAAGTGTCCTATCGTTTGTATCAGCGGCTTATCCCTGTAGTTGTACCACTGATTGAGTTTCACTTTATCGTAAAGATTTTAAGGAGGCAGTTAGTATGTCAAATGAAATCCGCGTCCGCTACGCTCCGAGTCCGACTGGACATTTACATATCGGAAATGCGAGAACGGCGCTATTCAACTATTTGTTTGCAAGAAGCAAAGGCGGAAAATTCATCATCCGCATTGAAGATACAGATAAGAAACGGAATATTGAAGGCGGCGAAGAAAGCCAGCTTCACTATTTAAAATGGCTTGGCATGGATTGGGACGAAAGCATCGACATAGAAGGCGAATATGGCCCATACCGCCAATCTGAAAGAAATCATATCTATGAAACATACTACAAGGAATTGCTCGAAAAAGGGCACGCCTATAAATGCTATTGTACGGAAGAAGAACTGGAAGCAGAACGTGAAGCTCAGTCTGAAAAAGGCGATACCCCAGCTTATTCAGGGAAATGCCGCCATCTGACAGCGGAAGAAGGAGCTGCACTGGAAGCGGAAGGCAGAAAGCCAAGCATCCGCTTCTTAGTGCCAAAAGGCAAGGTATTGAAATTCAATGACATGGTAAAAGGTGAAGTGTCATTCGAATCTGATGGTTTTGGCGATTATGTCATCGTTAAAAAAGACGGTACCCCTACTTATAACTTTGCGGTAGCTGTGGATGACCATCTCATGAAAATTTCTCATGTCCTGCGCGGCGATGACCATATTTCCAATACGCCTAAGCAGCAGATGATTTATGAAGCATTAGGCTGGGAAATTCCGACGTTTGGCCATATGACGCTGATTGTCAATGAAAGACGCAAAAAACTGAGCAAGCGCGATGAGACGATTATTCAGTTCATTGAACAGTATGAAGAGCTTGGCTATTTGCCGGAAGCGCTATTTAACTTTATTACTTTGCTTGGCTGGTCTCCTGCAGGGGAGGAAGAAATTTTCTCCAAAGAAGAATTCATTGATATCTTTGATGAGAACCGCCTTTCCAAATCTCCTGCTCTTTTCGATAAGCAAAAGCTTGAGTGGATGAATAATCAGTACATGAAAAAGCTTGATCAGGACCGTTTGGTTTCCATTTCGGCCCCTCACCTTGTGAGGGCAGGGAAGATCAGTGAAAACTGGCAGCAGGAAAATGAAGAGTGGGTCAGAAGCCTGATCACTCTTTACCAGGAAAAAATGAGCTTTGGAGCTCAAATTGCAGAGCTTTCAGAGCTGTTCTTTACTGAAGAAATGACAGTTGATGAAGAAGCGAAGGAAGTTCTGGCTGAAGAGCAGGTTCCTGAAGTGCTGTCTGCATTCCTGCAGGAAATTGATAGTATGGCAGAATTCAAAGCGGATGGAATCAAAGCGGCCATGAAAGCTGTACAAAAGTCAACAGGCCACAAGGGCAAAAAGCTCTTCATGCCAATCCGTTCAGCAACTACGGGCCAAACCCATGGACCAGATCTGCCGCAGGCAATCGAGCTATTAGGGAAAGAAAAAGTAAAATCTCGTTTAATGAGCATTATTGGTTAACATCTTGGAGAAAATGTAATATAGTATTAAGTAAATTATTCTATATTGAAAAGTGTTGAAGAGGAAAAGTAAGAAAAAAGATGCTTTTTAGAGAGAACCATCACCGGCTGAAAGTGGTTTAAGCCTCTCTTTTTTCCGAAGTGCGCCTCAGAGCCTCAATTTGAACGGTTGCCCCTGCTTCCAAGTAGATTTGAGCGGAACTTATCCGTTAACAAGTTGAAGTTGAGGCTTTTGAAGCCTAAACAGAGTGGAACCGCGCATAAAGCGTCTCTGTCCGATTGTGGCAGAGGCGCTTTTTTATATTTAAAATCTGCTTCCATGGGCAGAGAAATATTATAGGGGAAAAGCTTTAGAAAAATAAAATAGAGATCGTGACCTATGTCAGGAGGGGAAATGAACAATGTTTGCAAGAATGAAGGAAGATATCGAAGTGGTATTTGAACAGGATCCGGCAGCAAGAAGTTATTTGGAAGTAGTATTAACGTACTCAGGATTGCATGCTGTCTGGTCGCACCGCATGGCCCATGCTCTTTTTAAGCGGAAGTTTTATTTTCTTGCAAGAGTTGTTTCCCAGGTCAGCCGCTTTTTCACAGGAATTGAAATTCACCCGGGAGCAAAGATCGGCAGACGCTTTTTTATCGACCATGGCATGGGGGTTGTCATCGGGGAAACTTGTGAAATCGGCGATAACGTAACTGTTTTCCAAGGTGTGACACTTGGGGGAACCGGGAAGGAAAAAGGCAAGCGGCATCCTACTATTAAGGACAACGCGCTGATCGCGACCGGTGCGAAGGTTTTGGGATCCATTACGATTGGGGAGAATTCTAAGATAGGTGCAGGCTCTGTTGTTCTTCATGAGGTTCCGCCGAACTCAACTGTGGTCGGCATTCCAGGAAGAGTGAAAGTCCGGGATGGAGTGAAAATTAACAAGGATTTAAATCATTGTGATCTTCCCGATCCAATTGCAGACCGATTTAAGGAACTGGAGAAGGAGCTGCACGAATTAAAAAGCGAAGTCGAGACATTGAGGATAGAAAGGAGCCAGGTTCATGGCTATTCAGATCTATAATACACTAACTCGTCAAAAAGAAGATTTTATTCCCTTAGAAGAGGGAAAAGTGAAAATGTATGTGTGCGGGCCTACCGTATATAACTATATTCATATAGGGAATGCACGCCCGCCAATAGTATTTGATACTGTGCGCAGATATCTTGAGTTCCGCGGCTTGGATGTTCAGTATGTCTCCAATTTTACTGATGTGGATGATAAGCTGATCCGCGTAGCCAATGAACTGGGAACGGATGTACCGAGCGTAGCGGAACGATTCATTAATGCCTATTTCGAGGATGTTTCCGCACTTGGCTGCAGAAGGGCTGATGTCCACCCGAGAGTGACAGAAAGCATCGATATCATCATTGAGTTTATCCAGACATTGATTGATAAAGGCTTCGCGTATGAATCAGAGGGAGATGTCTATTATCATACCCGTAAATTCGATGAATACGGAAAGCTGTCCCATCAGTCCATTGATGAATTGCGCGTCGGTGCCCGCATTGCCGTCGGCGAAAAGAAACAGGATTCCCTTGATTTTGTTTTGTGGAAATCAGCAAAGGAAGGAGAAATCGCCTGGGATAGCCCTTGGGGGCAAGGAAGACCGGGGTGGCATATTGAATGCTCGGCCATGGCAAGGAAGTTTCTCGGGGACACAATTGATATTCATGCCGGCGGACAGGATCTGGCTTTCCCGCATCATGAAAATGAGATTGCCCAATCAGAAGCATTGACAGGAAAAACCTTTGCCCGTTATTGGATGCACAATGGCTATATTAATATAGACAATGAAAAAATGTCTAAATCACTTGGGAATTTTGTCCTTGTGCATGACATTATCCAAAAACATGACCCGCAGGTTTTAAGATTTTTCATGTTGTCCGTGCATTACAGACATCCAATCAATTACAGTGATGAGCTTCTGGAAAATACCCGTTCAGGGCTGGAGCGCATTAAAACGTCTTATCACAATTTGCAGCACCGCAAAGAAGCAAGTGTGAACCTGACTGATAATAATCAGGAGTGGCTGGATAAAATAACAGCTCTTCATGAGCAGTTCATTCACGATATGGATGATGATTTCAACACAGCCAATGCCGTTTCTATTTTGTTCGAACTGTCAAAGCTTGCGAACTATTATCTGATGGAGAAGAACACATCTGTTGAAGTGATCAATTGGTTCACGAAAGAATTCGAAACACTGTTTGATGTATTGGGCCTTACTCTGGAAGAAGCAAATGCAGACCTTCTGGATGAGGACATCGAACAGCTGATTGAACAGCGCCAGCAGGCCAGAAAAGAACGTAATTTCGAACTGGCAGACAAGATCCGCGATCAGCTGAAAGAAATGAATATTATCCTTGAAGATACACCGCAGGGAATCAGATGGAAAAGAGGCTAAGCAATGCTTCACTATGAAAACAAAATAGATGAAAAACAATTGAATAGTCTAGCTTTGGCGTATATGGGGGATGCGGTTTTTGAAACCTATATACGCCACCATCTCCTTCAAAATGGACGGGTTCGGCCTCACTTTCTCCATAGGGAGGCCACCCGGTATGTATCTGCGAAAGCCCAGTCCATAATCATTCATGAATTAATTGACTCTGAACGACTGACGGAGGAGGAACTGGCAGTAGTCCGCAGGGGCCGGAATGCGAAATCCGGTTCGGTGCCGAAAAATACGGATGTCCAAACATACAGATACAGCACAGCTTTTGAATCTCTGATCGGCTATCTGTTTTTATCAAAAAGGCAGGAGCGGATGGAAGAGCTTATACTTGAATCCATAAATATAGTTGAGAAAAAGAAAGGAGGAGCGGTAAAGTGAGCCAGGATTTAATCATCGGGAAAAATCCCGTCATTGAAGCTTTAAAGTCAGAGAGGGATATTAATAAAATTTTTATTGCAGAAGGGTCGCAAAGCGGACAGATGCAGCAGGTAATCGGTTTGGCTAAATCCGCCGGGGTACTGGTCCAGTTTGTTCCCAAGAAAAAAATAGATCAGATGGCAGAGGGGAATCATCAGGGCGTCATTGCACAGGTTGCTGCCTACCAATATGCAGAAATTGATGATCTGTTTGCTGCTGCAGAACAGAAAAACGAAGCTCCATTCTTCTTGCTCCTTGATGAGATAGAAGATCCGCATAATCTTGGATCCATCATGAGAACGGCAGATGCAGTCGGGGCACACGGAATTATTATTCCAAAGAGGAGAGCGGTCGGGCTGACTGCAACAGTAGCCAAAGCATCAACAGGAGCGATCGAGTATATCCCGGTTGTCCGTGTTACGAATATGGCCAGAACGATTGATGAATTAAAAGAAAGAGGCGTCTGGATCGCCGGTACGGATGCAAAAGGCAAGCAGGATTACCGGCAGATGGATGGAATGATGCCGCTGGGCCTTGTGATTGGAAGCGAAGGTAAAGGGATGGGCCGCCTGATTCGCGATAAATGTGATTTCCTCATTAACCTGCCGATGGCTGGGCACGTTACTTCCCTTAATGCATCAGTAGCTGCCGCGCTGCTCATGTATGAGGTTTATCGGAAACGGCACCCGCTTGAGGGATAAAAATGGACATCCTTCTTGTTGACGGATACAACATAATTGGTGCTTGGCCGGAACTCAGGGAACTCAAAAACAAGGATTTATCGTCTGCCAGAGATCGCCTGATTGAAAAAATGGCCGAGTACCAGGGATATTCCGGGTACAGAGTGATTGTCGTGTTTGATGCGCATTATGTAAAGGGCACGGAAAAAAAGTTCAAGGATTCAAAGGTCGAAGTCATTTTTACAAGAAATAATGAAACGGCCGATGAACGCATTGAAAAATTGGCTATCGATCTCAGCAATATTAAAACCCAAATTCATGTGGCAACCTCCGATTTCACAGAGCAATGGGTCATATTTGGCCAGGGAGCCCTAAGGAAATCAGCCAGGGAGCTGCTAAATGAGATGAATTTGATTGAATGCAGCATCGAAAAGAAAGTTAAAAAAATTAAGCAGAAAAAGCCTGTTTCCAAGATACCTCTCAGTGATGAAGTGGCAGAAATTTTTGAAAAATGGCGCAGAGGAGGCCAATGAGCGGTTGACGCTTGAAAAAACCGTGCTGTATAATATTTCTAACCATGCTTGTACGGTCGGGGGGATCATAGTGAGTGCTGACTTCAAGACAATCGACGAAAATCTTATAGACTTTATCCAGCTTGAGGACGAAGAAATAGTTGAGCTCGTGCATAAGGGTGAGAGTGAGGCATTGGATTATCTGATTCATAAGTACCGCAATTTTGTCCGGGCAAAAGCAAGATCCTATTTTTTGATTGGCGCAGATAAAGAAGATATTGTACAAGAGGGAATGATCGGCTTATACAAGGCGATCCGCGATTTTAAAGAGGACAAGCTGTCTTCTTTTAAAGCGTTTGCTGAGCTGTGCATCACCAGGCAAATCATAACTGCCATCAAGACTGCCACCCGCCAAAAGCATATTCCGCTGAACTCGTATGTGTCTTTGGACAAGCCTATTTACGATGAGGAATCTGACAGAACGCTTATGGATGTGATCTCAGGGGCAAAGGTTATGGACCCTGAAGAGCTGATTATCAACCAGGAAGAATTTGATCATATTGAAGTAAAGATGTCCGAGCTTCTTAGTGACCTTGAACGAAAAGTGCTTGCCCTTTATTTGGATGGGCAGTCCTACCAGGAGATATCCGAAGAACTGAACCGCCATGTCAAATCGATTGACAACGCTCTGCAGCGGGTGAAAAGGAAACTGGAAAGGTATTTGGAAGTGCGAGAGTTTTCTTTATAGACAGAATTTCCCGACACTTTGCTTTTTTGCAGTTATTGACATGTTTTAGGGTGCGTGTTAAAGTTTTAAGGGTGTAATGTGACTTAGTAGGTGGGAATATGACTAAAAAGGTAATTTTGGCTTGCTCTGTTTGTGGTTCAAGGAATTATTCCACTGCAGGCAAAAGTGATTCTGCAAGGCTGGAACTGAAGAAGTTCTGCAGCGCATGCAGTGCTCATACGATCCATAAAGAAACAAAGTGATTTATATAGATAAAAAGTTTGCTCTTTTAATAGTCTGAAGCTGTGCATTTCATGCAGATCCGGAAACTGGTCTGTTAATGAAGCCGCTTTCGCTTCTTATTAAAGGATCTATCACTTGAAAGTTGGGGGATACGAAATGCAGCGCATCGTGAATTTTTTCCGTGAAGTTGGACGAGAAATGAGAAAGGTCAGCTGGCCTAAACGTAAAGAGCTAACAAACTATACTGTTACAGTTCTTGCTACAGTTACGTTCTTTGCTCTGTTTTTTGCAGTGGTTGACCTGGGAATTTCTGAATTGATTCGTTTAATTCTTGAATAACCCCTGAGTTTCCATGGTATAATGGAGAATAACACAGGAAACATTTGCAAAGCCCGGAAACGGGTTTTTTAATTTGGCTAAAAATAATAAATTGTTGAATACAGGGAGGGAAGGACGAACAAGTCCTCTTGAATGGAAAAGAATTGGTATGTTGTTCATACGTACTCCGGCTATGAAAATAAAGTAAAAGCCAACCTGGAGAAGCGTGTTGAATCGATGGGTATGCAAGATAAGATCTTCCGCGTGGTAGTTCCGGAAGAAGAAGAAACAGAATTGAAAAACGGCAAGAAAAAAGTAGTGAAGCGCAAAGTCTTCCCAGGTTATGTACTAGTAGAAATCGTGATGACAGATGATTCCTGGTATGTAGTAAGGAATACTCCGGGTGTAACAGGATTCGTGGGTTCAGCAGGTTCAGGCTCAAAACCGACCCCGCTATTGCCGGAAGAAGTTACAAACATTCTTAAGCACATGGGTGTTGAAGAAGCCCGCTTCGATATCAACTTTGAGATCGGTGAAACGGTTCAGGTGAAAGAAGGTCCGTTTGCAAACTTCACAGGCACCATTGAGGATATCGATAAAGATAAGGCGAAGATCAAAGTGCTTGTTAACATGTTCGGCCGTGATACGCCGGTTGAGCTTGATTTTTCACAGATTGAAAAAATGTAAGAAGAAGACTGCTATGAAAGTACTTTTATATATCTTTGTAAAAAAACTTGAAATTGCCTTTGAAAAGTGATAATATTTCAAAGGTCAGTATGTCTCGGACAAAGAGGCTGGACAATTGTTAAAAGTTCTTTATCTTAATATAAAGACTATAAGTTGAGTGGGAGGGAGTATTCCCTATTACCACATCACGGACTTTAAGGAGGTGTGTCTCGTGGCTAAAAAAGTAATCAAACTTGTAAAGCTGCAAATCCCTGCAGGTAAAGCAAACCCTGCACCGCCAGTAGGACCGGCACTAGGTCAAGCAGGTGTTAACATCATGGGATTCTGTAAGGAATTTAACGCTCGCACAGCTGAACAAGCTGGCTTAATCATTCCTGTTGAAATCACGGTTTTTGAAGACCGTTCATTTACATTTATTACGAAAACTCCTCCTGCTGCAGTTCTTCTTAAGAAAGCGGCTGGAATCGAGTCTGGTTCTGGTGAACCAAACCGTAATAAAGTAGCAACAGTCAAGCGTGACAAGGTACGCGAGATTGCTGAAACAAAGATGCCTGATCTAAACGCTGCAAGTGTAGAAGCTGCAATGCGTATGGTTGAAGGTACTGCACGCAGCATGGGTATCGTTATCGAAGACTAATCCATGCAATTAGTTGATTTATGGATGGGGTTGCGATGCTGAATTTGGTTTCACTCGCAACCTTTGTTCTGTCTAGCGCCGGCGCCTTATTAGGCGCCTCCGCTTTTCGTGTCTAGCTGCGGCGCCTAGCCCCTCGAGGTCTGTAGGGGCTGACCGAGGCGCTTCCGCTTTACGACGTGGGAGGTTATTCCGCTAAAACCACAATCAAGGAGGAAATAAAAATGGCTAAAAAAGGTAAGAAGTACACAGAAGCTGCGAAGCTTGTTGATTCTTCAAAAGCTTACCCAGTTGCAGAAGCAATTGAACTTGCGAAGAAAACTAACTTTGCAAAATTTGATGCAACTATTGAGGTAGCATTCCGTCTGGGAGTTGACCCTAAGAAAGCTGACCAGCAAATCCGTGGAGCAGTTGTGCTTCCAAACGGAACTGGTAAAACTCAGCGCGTTCTTGTTTTCGCTAAGGGTGAAAAAGCGAAAGAAGCAGAAGCTGCTGGAGCAGATTTCGTAGGTGATTCTGAATACATCAACAAGATCAGCCAAGGCTGGTTCGACTTTGATGTAATCGTTGCTACACCTGACATGATGGGTGAAGTTGGTAAACTCGGCCGCGTATTAGGACCTAAAGGCTTAATGCCAAACCCTAAGACTGGCACAGTTACTTTCGACGTTGAAAAAGCAGTTAACGAAATCAAAGCAGGTAAAGTTGAATACCGTGTTGACAAAGCTGGTAACATCCACGTGCCAATCGGTAAAGTATCATTCGAAGACGAAAAGCTTGTTGAAAACTTCAACACTATTTTCGATACAATGATGAAAGTGAAGCCTGCTGCTGCTAAAGGAACTTACATGAAGAACGTTTCAGTTACTTCTACTATGGGACCTGGCGTTAAAGTAGATCCTTCATCTGTTGCAGTAAAATAATAACAATTGACAATCATAAATGCATATAGTAATATGTATTTTGTTGTTAAAATATAATAACATTTGTGCCGTAGACAGCAGGTGCTGAAAAAGCTTAATTTCCTGCCGAGGTATTACGATAGAATTGCTTTTTCTTGCTATTGTATACTTCCTCCATGTCTGCAAAGTCGTGGAGGTTTTTTATTGAACGGTATAAATGTAGAAATTCTACAGGAGGTGTAAGGATGAGCAGCATTATCGAACAAAAGAAACAAATCGTAGAAGAAATTGCTGATAAATTTAAGTCAAGTTTATCAACAGTTGTTGTTGACTACCGTGGTCTTACTGTTGCTGAAGTTACTGAACTTCGTAAACAGCTTCGTGAAGCTGGCGTAGAATTCAAAGTATACAAGAATTCAATGACTCGCCGTGCTGCTGAAGCTGCTGAACTTTCCGGTTTAAACGAGTCTTTAACTGGACCTAACGCAATCGCGTTCAGCACAGAAGATGTAGTTGCTCCAGCGAAAATCCTTAATGATTTCGCGAAAAAGCATGAAGCACTTGAAATTAAAGCAGGTGTAATCGAAGGAAATATCGCTTCAGTAGAAGATATCAAAGCTCTTGCTGAACTACCATCACGCGAAGGCTTGCTTTCTATGCTACTCAGCGTACTTCAAGCACCTATCCGCAATCTTGCTCTTGCTGCAAAAGCTGTTGCAGATCAAAAAGAAGAACAAGGCGCGTAAGTTGATTTTAGCGTTAAACTAATAGATTCAAACCAAAAATAAGGAGGAAACATAATCATGACTAAAGAACAAATCATTGAAGCAGTTAAAAATATGACTGTTTTAGAACTTAACGACTTAGTAAAAGCTATCGAAGAAGAATTTGGTGTAACTGCTGCTGCTCCTGTAGCTGTAATGGGTGGAGCTGCTGCTGGCGGCGCTGCTGAAGAGCAAACTGAATTTGACGTTGTTCTTGCTTCTGCAGGCGACCAAAAAATCAAAGTTATCAAAGTTGTACGTGAAATCACAGGTCTTGGACTTAAAGAAGCAAAAGAACTTGTTGATAACACTCCAAAAGCTCTTAAAGAAGGCGTTTCTAAAGAAGAAGCTGAAGAAGTTAAAGCTAAGCTTGAAGAAGTTGGAGCTGGCGTTGAAGTTAAGTAATAACATTTATGAAAAGCCCGCTGCTTAGGCGGGCTTTTTGTTTGCTTATTCCAAAATTTATATCTTTGAACTTTATGAACTGTCTAGCTCCAGCGCCTGCCACCTCGAGGTATCGGGGGTGGTCAAGGCGCTTCCGCTTTTCTGTATACTTTTTTGCTTTTTGATGGGTAATCCTATATAATTCCTTCGAACCCACTTAATTGCGATTCTCCTTTTTTCTTCTTATATATTCTCCCTGGAGGTGATATCATGTCTGAACACTACTATTCCCAAACGCAAAAAGTTGAAAGCAGCCCTAAAACCTGGAGTTATACTCTAAAGGGATATTCGTTCCGCTTCAAAACAGACAATGGCGTTTTTTCGAAGGGCGAAGTGGATTTTGGTTCAAAACTATTAATTGAGACTTTTGAACAGCCGGAAGCTGATGGGAACATTCTTGATGTCGGCTGCGGATATGGGCCTATTGGGCTGGCAGCTGCAAGGCTTATGCCTGAACGGACTATTCATATGGTTGATGTAAATGAGAGGGCGCTTGGGCTTGCGGAGGAAAATGCTGAATTGAACGGCATAAAAAATGTGCGAATCTATAAAAGTGACCGCCTTGAAAATACAAAAGGCAATAAGTTTGCAGCCATTCTGACAAACCCGCCGATCCGGGCTGGGAAAAAGATTGTTCATGATATTTTTGAACAAAGTTTTGATTCGCTGCTTTCTGGCGGAGAGCTATGGGTTGTCATCCAGAAAAAGCAGGGTGCGCCATCTGCCATCGATAAACTGACGGAGTTATTCGGCGAAGTGGAGACGGCAGAAAAGAAGAAAGGCTATTTTATTTTAAAAGCAAAAAAAGATTGACTTGACTTTTTTGCTATGATAGTATTGTAAAATGCCAACATATTATATTTCTATTTATAACTAAATTTATCTAATAGTTGTATAAATTTGGTTTTAATGGGAAAGCTAACAAAATAATAGTCGTATTGTGAAAATGTGGTTTTTGAAGTGAAAACCCTTTTTCTTTTTGTCTTATAAGAATGGAGGTTTGGCTTATATCCCTGCACTTATCCGGGGAAAGTTCAGCTTCTAAGCCGGTTCGCTGGCTGGCTCCTTGCGCCATCGGTAGGATTTAAAGTTTTTGCCGATAGGCAGGCGCTCTTTGCTTTTCTTATAGGATGATATAAATTGCTATTAGCAACAATAACGCTTGATTTGAGGGGTGAATCAGTTGACAGGTCAACTAGTTCAGTATGGACGACACCGCCAACGTAGAAGTTACGCACGAATCAGTGAAGTTTTAGAATTACCAAATCTAATCGAAATCCAAACCTCTTCTTATCAATGGTTTCTTGATGAGGGTTTACGTGAAATGTTCCATGACATTTCTCCGATTGAAGACTTTACTGGTAATTTGTCGCTTGAATTTATTGATTACAGCCTTGGCGAACCAAAATATTCCGTTGAGGAATCGAAAGAACGAGATGTTACATATTCTGCACCTTTACGTGTGAAAGTGCGTCTTGTAAACAAAGAAACAGGCGAAGTTAAAGACCAGGATGTCTTTATGGGTGACTTCCCGCTTATGACAGAGACAGGTACGTTCGTTATTAATGGAGCGGAACGTGTCATTGTATCCCAGTTAGTACGTTCACCGAGCGTATATTTCAGTGGAAAGCTTGATAAAAACGGGAAAAAAGGCTTTACTGCAACCGTAATCCCGAACCGCGGCGCATGGCTTGAGTATGAAACAGATGCCAAAGACGTCGTATACGTCAGAATAGATCGTACTCGGAAACTCCCCGTTACGGTTCTTTTGCGTGCACTTGGGTTCGGATCTGATCAAGAGATCATCGATTTGATTGGAGACAACGAGTACATTCGCAACACGCTTGAAAAAGATAATACTGAAGGCACAGAGAAAGCGCTTCTTGAAATTTATGAGCGCCTTCGTCCGGGCGAGCCGCCAACGGTCGAAAATGCGAAAAGCTTGCTTGTCTCAAGATTTTTCGATCCAAAGCGCTATGACCTGGCGAATGTTGGACGCTATAAAATCAATAAGAAGCTTCATATCAAAAATCGCCTGTTCGGTCAAAAGCTGGCTGAAACGCTTGTGGATCCAGAAACTGGCGAAATCATTGCGGAAAAAGGCGTTACGCTTGACCGCCGCACTTTAGACCGGATTCTTCCTAACCTCGAGAAGGATATCGGCTTTAAAACAGTAAGCCTTTTAGGCGGAGTAGTAGATGATGAAGTATTGCTTCAATCTATTAAGATTTACGCGCCTAATGAAGATGGCGAAAAAGTCATCAATGTAATCGGAAATGCCTATGTTGAAGAAGCTGTGAAAAACATTTCACCTTCTGACATCATTGCATCAATCAGTTATTTCTTTAACCTTCTGCATTCTGTAGGAGATACAGATGATATTGACCATCTTGGAAACAGACGTCTTCGTTCAGTTGGAGAGCTATTGCAGAATCAGTTCCGTATCGGTCTATCCCGTATGGAGCGTGTGGTCCGCGAGAGAATGTCCATCCAGGATACAAATACGATTACACCTCAGCAGCTGATCAATATCCGTCCTGTTATTGCGTCAATTAAAGAGTTCTTCGGAAGCTCTCAGTTGTCCCAGTTTATGGACCAGACAAATCCGCTTGCTGAACTGACACATAAGCGCCGTCTTTCTGCGTTAGGACCAGGTGGTCTGACTCGTGAACGTGCAGGCTTCGAAGTGCGTGACGTTCACTACTCTCACTATGGCCGTATGTGTCCGATTGAAACGCCAGAGGGACCAAACATCGGTTTGATTAACTCCTTATCTTCATTTGCGAAGGTAAACCGGTTCGGATTCATTGAAACACCATATCGCCGAATTGACCCTGAAACTGGGAAAGTTACATCCCGCATCGACTATCTGACAGCTGATGAAGAGGATAACTATGTAGTGGCCCAGGCAAATGCACTTCTTGGAGATGATGGTTCATTCCTTGACGAAGAAGTAGTTGCCCGTTTCAAAGGTGAAAACACAGTAGTTAAACGCGACCGTGTTGACTACATGGATGTATCGCCTAAACAAGTAGTTTCTGCTGCGACAGCATGTATTCCTTTCTTGGAAAACGATGACTCCAACCGTGCCCTGATGGGAGCGAACATGCAGCGTCAGGCTGTGCCTTTAATGCAGCCGGAGGCGCCTAGAGTTGGTACTGGTATGGAATATGTATCAGGTAAAGACTCTGGTGCTGCAGTTATCTGTAAGCATGAGGGAATCGTTGAGCATGTAGAAGCACGCGAAGTTTGGGTTCGCCGCGTTCAAAACGTGGATGGCCAGGAAGTTAAAGGCGATCTTGATAAATACAGAATGCTTAAATTTATCCGTTCCAACCAGGGAACTTGCTACAACCAGCGCCCAATCGTTGCTGTTGGCAACCGTGTAACAAAAGGAGAAATCCTTGCTGACGGACCTTCCATGGAACTTGGTGAATTAGCGCTTGGACGTAACGTTCTTGTAGCGTTCATGACTTGGGATGGATACAACTACGAGGATGCGATCATTATGAGTGAGCGCCTTGTAAAAGATGATGTTTACACATCCATCCATATTGAAGAATATGAATCAGAATCACGTGATACAAAGCTTGGACCTGAAGAAATCACAAGAGATATCCCTAACGTTGGGGAAGATGCACTGCGCAACCTTGACGAGCGCGGAATTATCCGCACAGGTGCGGAAGTAAAAGATGGCGACCTTCTTGTTGGTAAAGTAACTCCTAAAGGGGTAACAGAACTGACAGCTGAGGAAAGGCTATTGCACGCAATCTTTGGTGAAAAAGCACGTGAAGTCCGCGATACTTCCCTGCGTGTGCCACACGGCGGCGGCGGTATTGTACTGGATGTTAAAGTGTTTAACAGGGAAGACGGAGACGAGCTTCCTCCAGGTGTTAACCAGCTTGTACGTGTATATATCGTTCAGAAGCGTAAAATCTCTGAAGGTGACAAGATGGCCGGACGCCACGGTAACAAAGGTGTTATCTCCCGTATTTTACCGGAAGAAGACATGCCTTACCTGCCGGATGGCACTCCAGTAGACATCATGTTAAACCCGCTGGGGGTTCCATCGCGTATGAACATCGGGCAGGTGCTTGAGCTTCACCTTGGCATGGCCGCCAGAGCACTGGGCATTCACGTAGCATCTCCTGTATTCGATGGTGCCCGCGAGGAAGATGTGTGGGCTACCATCGAAGAAGCAGGTATGGCGCGTGATGCGAAAACTGTCCTATATGATGGACGTTCGGGTGAGCCGTTTGATAACCGCGTATCAGTCGGTGTCATGTATATGATCAAACTGGCGCATATGGTTGATGACAAGCTGCATGCCCGTTCAACTGGACCTTACTCACTTGTTACGCAGCAGCCATTGGGCGGTAAAGCTCAATTTGGCGGACAGCGTTTCGGTGAGATGGAGGTTTGGGCACTTGAAGCATATGGTGCTGCCTATACACTTCAGGAAATCTTAACGGTTAAGTCCGATGACGTTGTAGGACGTGTTAAGACTTATGAATCAATCGTCAAGGGTGAAAATGTCCCTGAGCCAGGTGTGCCTGAGTCATTCAAGGTATTGATCAAAGAACTTCAGAGCTTGGGTATGGATGTTAAGATCCTATCTGGCGATGAAAAAGAAATCGAAATGCGTGACCTGGAAGATGAAGATGATGTTCAGCAGGCTGAATCATTGACAATCGCTCCGGAAACGCAAAACGAAGAGCAAGTAGTTACGAAAGAATAATTTCATATAAATTTCCTTAATCCCTGTGCACTCCGCCTCGAATGGCGGAGGCTTGCTGGGGATATTATTGGCACTTTATGCTGCTGTTTGAGCAATAAGGGTAAAACCCGGAGATTAAAAGGGAGGTAGGCCCCTTGCTAGATGTAAACAATTTCGAGTATATGAAAATAGGTCTTGCTTCACCGGATAAGATACGCTCTTGGTCACATGGTGAGGTTAAGAAGCCTGAAACGATCAACTATCGTACATTAAAACCAGAAAAAGACGGTCTATTCTGCGAACGCATTTTCGGACCGACAAAAGACTGGGAGTGTCACTGCGGAAAGTATAAGCGTGTTAGATACAAAGGCGTTGTCTGTGATCGATGCGGCGTTGAAGTAACACGTGCCAAAGTGCGCCGTGAAAGAATGGGCCACATTGAACTTGCAGCCCCTGTATCCCACATTTGGTATTTCAAAGGCATCCCTAGCCGTATGGGTCTTGTGCTGGATATGTCTCCGCGTGCACTTGAGGAAGTTATTTACTTCGCTTCTTATGTTGTAACGGATTCAGGTGATACGGCTCTTGAAAAGAAGCAGCTGCTTTCTGAAAAAGAATACCGTGCATACCGTGAAAAATACGGAAACAAGTTCCAGGCATCCATGGGTGCTGAATCCATTAAGAAGCTACTATCTGATATAGACCTCAATAAAGATGTAGATACCCTTAAAGAGGAACTGAAAACTGCCCAGGGCCAGCGACGCACTCGTGCAATCAAGCGCCTGGAGGTTCTTGAAGCTTTCCGAGGTTCTGGAAATGAACCATCCTGGATGATTCTAGACGTTCTTCCGGTTATTCCTCCGGAGCTTCGTCCAATGGTACAGCTGGATGGCGGACGTTTTGCCACTTCCGATTTAAATGACCTGTACCGCCGTGTAATCAACCGCAACAACCGCTTAAAGCGTTTATTGGATCTTGGTGCTCCAAGCATCATCGTTCAAAACGAAAAGCGTATGCTTCAGGAAGCTGTAGATGCGCTAATCGATAACGGCCGCCGCGGAAGACCGGTAACAGGACCAGGAAACCGTCCATTAAAGTCCCTATCGCATATGCTTAAAGGGAAACAAGGCCGTTTCCGTCAAAACTTGCTTGGTAAGCGTGTTGACTACTCTGGACGTTCGGTTATCGTGGTAGGACCAAACTTAAAGATGTATCAGTGCGGACTTCCAAAAGAAATGGCATTGGAATTATTCAAGCCATTCGTTATGAAGGAATTGGTGGAAAAGGGCTTAGCCCACAACATCAAGTCTGCAAAACGCAAGATCGAAAGAGTACAGCCGGAAGTTTGGGATGTTCTTGAAAGTGTAATTAAAGAGCACCCTGTATTGCTTAACCGTGCCCCGACTCTTCACAGACTCGGCATTCAGGCATTCGAACCTACTTTGGTGGAAGGACGCGCTATTCGTCTTCATCCGCTTGTATGTACTGCTTACAACGCAGACTTTGACGGTGACCAAATGGCTGTTCACGTGCCGCTTTCAGCAGAAGCACAGGCAGAAGCCCGCTTGCTGATGCTTGCAGCACAGAACATCCTGAACCCGAAAGACGGTAAGCCAGTTGTTACTCCTTCACAGGACATGGTATTAGGTAACTACTACCTGACACTTGAACGAGCCGGCGCTGTCGGAGAAGGCATGATCTTCAATGATACAAGCGAAGCATTGCTTGCTTATCAGAACGGCTATGTTCACTTGCATACAAGAGTAGCTGTCCATGCTGGATCTTTAAATAACCAGACATTTACTGAAGAACAAAATAAAAAGCTTTTATTAACTACGGTTGGTAAGCTTGTTTTCAACGAAATTCTGCCTGAGACATTCCCTTATATTAACGAGCCTACAAAAGAAAACCTTGAGATTGAAACTCCTGAGAAATATTTTGTAGAGCCTGCTACTGATGTAGCTGCTGTTATCAAGGAGATGCCTCTAGTAGATCCGTTTAAGAAAAAAATCCTTGGAAACATCATTGCGGAAGTCTTCAAACGCTTCAAAATCACTGAAACGTCTAAAATGCTTGACCGCATGAAAAACCTTGGATTCCGATACTCCACAAAAGCCGGTATCACTGTTGGTGTAGCTGATATCGTGGTATTAGGCGAGAAGCAGGAGATTATCCATGAAGCACAGGGCAAGGTTGATAATGTCATGAAACAGTTCAGACGCGGTCTTATTACCGAAGATGAGCGTTATGATCGTGTCATTTCTATCTGGAGTGCAGCGAAAGATAATATCCAGGCAAAATTGATGAATTCATTGGATAAATCCAACCCAATCTTCATGATGAGTGACTCCGGTGCCCGTGGTAACGCGTCCAACTTCACTCAGTTAGCAGGTATGCGCGGACTTATGGCCAACCCGGCTGGACGCATCATTGAATTACCGATTAAATCTAGTTTCCGTGAAGGCTTAACAGTACTCGAGTACTTTATTTCTACACACGGTGCCCGTAAAGGTCTTGCCGATACGGCTCTTAAAACAGCTGACTCAGGTTACCTGACACGCCGTCTTGTTGACGTTGCGCAGGATGTTATCGTTCGTGATGATGATTGCGGAACTGACCGCGGCTTGCTGATCGCATCACTTAAGGACGGCACTGAAGTCATTGAAGCTCTTGAAGAGCGTCTAATCGGTCGATATGCAAGAAGAAATATCAAGCATCCTGAAACAAAAGAAGTGATTGTACCTGAAAACGGCTTGATCACTGAAGATATCGCAACTGAAATTGTCTCAGCCGGCATTGAAGAAGTATGGATCCGTTCTGCATTCACATGTAACACCCGCCACGGTGTATGTAAGAAGTGCTACGGTAGAAACCTGGCTACTGGCCAAGAGGTTGAAGTCGGTGAAGCAGTAGGTATCATTGCTGCCCAATCCATCGGTGAACCGGGTACACAGTTAACGATGCGTACGTTCCATACAGGTGGGGTAGCAGGAGACGATATCACTCAAGGTTTACCGCGTATCCAGGAGATTTTCGAAGCGCGTAACCCTAAAGGTCAGGCTGTCATTTCTGAAATTGATGGTGTGGTAGTCGGCATTAACGAAGGCCGCGACCGTCAGCACGAAATTGTCGTTCAAGGTGAAGTAGAGTCTAAGACTTATACAGCACCGTACACAGCCCGCCTGAAAGTGGCTGTCAACGATGAAGTAGTACGCGGTCAGGAATTGACTGAAGGTTCAATTGACCCTAAAGAATTAATTAAAGTTAAGGATGTAACAGCTGTTCAAGAATACTTGCTGCGTGAAGTCCAAAAGGTATACCGCATGCAGGGTGTTGAAATTGGCGATAAGCACATCGAGGTAATGGTTCGCCAGATGCTTAGAAAAGTGCGTGTAATTGATGCAGCAGAAACAGATGTACTTCCAGGTACGCTGCTTGATATCCATCAATTTACAGATGCCAACGAAAAAGCCCTTCTTGCTGGTAAAATGCCTGCAACAGGACGTCCGGTTCTGCTTGGTATCACAAAAGCATCTCTTGAAACAGATTCATTCTTATCTGCAGCATCCTTCCAGGAGACGACAAGAGTTCTTACCGATGCAGCGATCAAAGGCAAGCGCGATGAGCTTCTTGGCCTTAAAGAGAATGTAATTATTGGTAAACTTGTCCCTGCCGGAACAGGTATGCAGCGATATAGAAGAGCAGAGCCTTATACAAACGAGGAAACTGCTGAAGACACTGTTACTGTAGAATAATTTAGTCATTGCGGTGCTTGCTTATTTAACAGCAAGTGCCGCATTTTAAAGTGAATAAATAAAATAAAAATCATCTTGCTTGTTGACATTGGAAAATGAAGATGGTACTATAGCAAAGGTGCTCCTATTCACTGGATACTTTGGAGGATGTCGTAAATGTCTTATGATAAAGTATTGCAGGCAAAAAGTTTTATTGTAGGAACAAAGCAAACAGTAAAAGCTCTTAAACTGGGAACCATCGATGAAGTCGTAATCGCCAGTGATGCTGATCCTAGGGTTACAGCTAAAGTGGTTAGTGCAGCGAATGAGATGAAAGTTCCGATTGTGTATGTGGACTCGATGAAAAAACTCGGTAAAGCATGCGGGATTGAAGTTGGGGCAGCAGCTGTTGCCATATCTTTTTAAAAACTGTTTTTGTAGATTGCTATCTGCAAGAACTTTGTTTTTGCATCAAAATGAACCACCTGGATGTGTGGGCTTAAACAAATTCGAAGGGAGGAAAAATCAAATGCCTACTATTAATCAATTAGTGCGCAAGCCTCGTCAAACTAAGTCAGAGAAGTCAAACTCACCAGCTCTTAACAAAGGCTACAACAGCTTCAAAAAAGCTCAAACAAATGTAGCTTCACCTCAAAAGCGTGGTGTTTGTACTCGTGTTGGTACAATGACTCCAAAGAAACCGAACTCTGCATTACGTAAATATGCTCGTGTTCGTTTAACAAACGGTATCGAGGTTAATGCTTACATCCCTGGTATCGGCCACAACCTTCAAGAGCACAGTGTTGTTCTTATCCGTGGAGGACGTGTAAAAGACTTACCGGGTGTGCGTTATCACATCGTGCGCGGCGCATTAGATACTGCTGGTGTTAACAACCGTATGCAAGGCCGTTCTAAATACGGTGCTAAGCGTCCAAAAGCAGCTAAAAAATAATTCTATTAAATAGACAACCATCTTTGAAAGGAGGAACAATCCATGCCACGTAAAGGTCCTGTAGCAAAAAGAGACGTATTGCCGGATCCGATTTACAACTCAAAGCTAGTTAGCCGTCTGATCAACAAAATGATGACCGATGGTAAGAGAGGTAAATCTCAAGCTATTCTTTACTCTGCGTTCGATATCATCAGTGAGCGCACTGGCAAAGAGCCAATGGAAGTTTTCGATCAGGCGCTTAAAAACATCATGCCTGTACTTGAAGTAAGAGCACGCCGTGTAGGTGGAGCAAACTACCAAGTACCAGTTGAGGTGCGCCCTGACCGCCGTACTACTCTTGGTCTTCGCTGGTTAGTAAACTATGCGCGTCTTCGCGGTGAAAAGACTATGGAAGAGCGTTTAGCTAACGAAATCCTGGATGCAGCTAACAACACTGGTGCATCTGTTAAGAAGCGTGAAGATACACACAAAATGGCGGAAGCAAACAAAGCGTTTGCTCACTACCGCTGGTAAGATATACAGCATAATTAAAATAACACTCATACTAGGAAGGAGAAAGACCCAATGGCTAGAGAGTTCTCCTTAGAAAATACTCGCAATATCGGTATCATGGCTCACATCGATGCCGGTAAAACAACAACAACTGAGCGTGTACTTTACTACACTGGCCGTATTCACAAAATCGGTGAAACACACGAAGGTGCTTCACAGATGGACTGGATGGAGCAGGAGCAAGAGCGTGGAATCACAATCACTTCTGCTGCTACAACTGCACAGTGGAAAGGCCACCGCGTTAACATCATCGACACTCCTGGACACGTAGACTTCACAGTTGAAGTTGAGCGTTCACTTCGTGTTCTTGATGGTGCGGTAGCTGTACTTGACGCACAATCAGGCGTTGAGCCACAAACTGAAACAGTTTGGCGCCAGGCTACTACTTACGGAGTGCCACGTGTGGTATTCGTAAACAAAATGGATAAAATCGGTGCAGACTTCTTGTACTCACTGAAGACTCTTCATGATCGTCTTCAAGCGAATGCAGCTGCAATTCAATTGCCGATAGGTGCTGAAGATCAATTCGAAGGCATTATCGACCTAATTGAAATGAAAGCTACGTTCTACGGTAACGACCTAGGGACTGACATTGAAGAGCGTGAAATTCCTGCTGAATACATGGATCAAGCTGAAGAATACCGTGAAAAGCTAATTGAAGCGGTAGCTGAACTTGATGAAGAATTAATGGAGAAATACCTTGGCGGTGAGGAAATCACTAACGAAGAGCTTAAAGCGGCTATTCGTAAAGGTACAGTAAACGTTGAATTCTACCCTGTAATCTGTGGTTCTGCGTTCAAAAACAAAGGTGTTCAAAAAATGCTGGATGCAGTAATTGCTTATCTTCCTTCTCCATTAGATGTGCCAGCTATCAAAGGTACACTTCCTGACTCGGAAGAAGAGATTACTCGTCCTTCTAGCGATGATGCACCGTTCTCAGCTCTTGCGTTTAAAGTTATGACTGACCCTTATGTCGGTAAACTTACATTCTTCCGTGTTTACTCTGGTACATTGAACTCAGGTTCTTATGTGCAGAACTCTACTAAAGGGAAGCGTGAGCGTGTAGGTCGTATCCTGCAAATGCACGCCAACTCTCGTGAAGAGATCTCAGTTGTTCACGCTGGAGATATCGCAGCAGCTGTTGGTCTTAAAGATACTAGTACTGGAGATACACTATGTGATGAAAAGAATCTTGTTATTCTTGAGTCTATGGAATTCCCAGAACCAGTTATCTCATTATCTATCGAGCCGAAGTCTAAGGCTGACCAAGATAAGATGACCACTGCTCTGCAAAAGCTTCAAGAGGAAGATCCTACATTCCGCGCGCATACTGACCAGGAAACTGGACAGGTTATTATCGCTGGTATGGGTGAGCTTCACCTTGATATTCTAGTTGACCGTATGAGACGTGAATTTAAAGTGGAAGCAAACGTTGGTGCACCTCAGGTTGCATACCGCGAAACTTTCCGTTCTTCAGCGCAGGTTGAAGGTAAATTTGCCCGTCAATCCGGTGGACGCGGACAATTCGGTCATGTATGGATCGAATTTGCACCAAATGAAGAAGGTAAAGGCTTCGAATTCGTAAACGGCATTGTCGGTGGTGTTGTTCCACGTGAATACATCCCTGCAGTTCAAGCTGGTCTTGAAGATGCTCTCGACAGAGGAGTACTTGCTGGATTCCCATTAGTAGATATCAAAGCTAGACTATTTGATGGTTCTTACCATGATGTCGACTCTTCTGAAATGGCATTTAAAATTGCTGCCTCTATGGCACTTAAAAATGCTGCGTCAAAATGTAATCCTGTAATTCTTGAGCCGGTTATGAAAGTTGAAGTAGTAATCCCTGAAGAATACATGGGTGATATCATGGGTGATGTTACATCACGCCGTGGACGCGTTGAAGGTATGGAAGCACGCGGTAATGCACAAGTAGTTCGTGCGATGGTTCCACTATCAGAAATGTTTGGTTACGCAACTGCATTGCGTTCTAATACGCAGGGCCGCGGTACATTCTCAATGCACTTCGACCACTATGAAGAAGTACCAAAATCAATTTCTGAAGAAATCATCAAAAAAAATAAAGGTGAATAATTGATTTTACCTTTTTAATAAAGTATAACTACTATTGTAGGCAAAAGCGCTGTGGAAAGGGAAACCTCTCCGCAGCAAAAAATACTTAACTTTTATAATCTAAAGGAGGATTTTTCAAATGGCAAAAGCTAAATTTGACCGTTCAAAACCCCATGTTAACATCGGTACTATCGGACACGTTGACCATGGTAAAACTACTTTAACTGCAGCTATCACAACTGTTCTTTCTAAGAAGGGCGGCGGTGAAGCACGCGGATACGATCAAATCGACGCGGCTCCTGAAGAGCGCGAGCGTGGAATCACAATCTCAACTGCACACGTTGAGTATGAAACTGAAAGCCGTCACTATGCACACGTTGACTGCCCAGGTCACGCTGACTATGTTAAGAACATGATCACTGGTGCTGCACAAATGGACGGCGGAATCCTAGTTGTTTCTGCTGCTGACGGCCCAATGCCACAAACTCGTGAGCACATCCTTCTATCTCGTCAGGTAGGTGTACCTTTCCTTGTTGTATTCATGAACAAGTGTGACATGGTAGACGACGAAGAGCTTCTTGAGCTAGTTGAAATGGAAGTTCGCGATCTTCTTTCTGAGTATGAATTCCCTGGCGATGATATTCCAGTTGTTAAAGGATCTGCTCTTAAAGCTCTTGAAGGAGAGCCTGAGTGGGAAGCTAAAATCGAAGAGCTTATGGCTGCTGTTGATGAGTACATCCCAACTCCAACTCGTGACACTGACAAGCCATTCATGATGCCTGTTGAGGATGTATTCTCAATCACTGGCCGTGGTACTGTTGCTACAGGACGTGTAGAGCGTGGACAAGTTAAAGTCGGTGACGTTATTGAAATCATCGGTCTTGCTGAAGAGCCAAAATCAACTACTGTAACTGGTGTAGAAATGTTCCGTAAGCTTCTTGACTATGCTGAAGCTGGTGACAACATTGGTGCCCTTCTTCGTGGTGTTGCACGTGAAGATATCCAACGTGGACAAGTACTTGCTAAGCCAGGTTCAATCACTCCACACACTAAGTTCAAAGCTGAAGTTTACGTTCTTTCTAAAGAAGAAGGTGGACGTCATACTCCATTCTTCACAAACTACCGTCCTCAGTTCTACTTCCGTACAACTGATGTAACTGGTATCTGTAATCTTCCTGAAGGCGTAGAAATGGTTATGCCTGGAGATAACATCGAAATGACTGTAGAACTAATTGCTCCAATCGCTATCGAAGAAGGTACTAAGTTCTCTATCCGTGAGGGTGGACGTACTGTAGGCGCTGGCGTAGTTGCTACAATCACTGAGTAATTCCAATAGATAAAAACAGATGGGTGACGACCCATCTGTTTTTTTGTCTTTTAGTGCTGAGCGCAGAGGTGTATTTCTGCAATAGCTGCAATGGCTGTAATATCAAAGTATGTGTGTGCGCCGGGTCACCTAGTAACAAGAGACAGTTTCTTTGATCATAGTGAAACTTGGCCCTCTGACCGAAAAATAGAACGAATTTACCAAATCCCTTTAATCCAAACGCATCTAGATTTCTGTAGCTGAACCAATCAAATTTTAACAAAAATATCTTATTGTAAACTACTTTCTTCTATATATAATCACCTTTTCTAACCATCCTTCCTTTGCAGATTCCAAGTACCTAAAGCAAATATTTAGACTTCTTCCTATGCTATTGAAAACTCCATTAACAGCAGTTATAATAGTAAAAGTGTGCGAAACATAAAGAAATAACATATTCGTGTTGCATTTCATTTATTGTTTCTGTATAATAGACAATGTTGGTCTTTGACTGCGATGATGTGAAAGGTTGCTGACACACCCGGCCGCTTTGCCATGGCGAATGTGTGGGAAATTTTCACGGAGAATGTCTATATGAAAATAGGCGAAAAGGAGGGAAAATTATGGCAAAACAAAAAATTCGTATTCGTTTAAAAGCGTATGATCACAGAATTCTTGATCAATCAGCAGAAAAGATTGTTGAGACTGCAAAACGTTCTGGTGCGGCTGTTTCAGGTCCGATTCCATTACCAACTGAAAAGTCTATTTACACAATCCTTCGTGCGGTTCACAAGTACAAAGACTCTCGTGAGCAGTTCGAAATGCGTACGCATAAACGTCTAATCGACATCGTTAACCCAACACCACAAACGGTTGATTCTCTAATGCGTTTAGACTTACCGTCTGGTGTAGATATCGAAATCAAACTTTAATCAATAAATAATCACAACAAACATAGGAGGTGTGACTGAAATGACCAAAGGAATCTTAGGAAGAAAGATTGGTATGACTCAAGTATTTGCTGAAAACGGTGATCTTATCCCGGTAACAGTTGTTGAGGCAGCTCCAAACGTTGTTCTTCAAAAGAAGTCAGTTGACACTGATGGATATGAAGCAATCCAGCTTGGATTTGAAGATAAGCGCGACAAGCTATCCAACAAGCCTGAAAAAGGCCATGTTGCAAAAGCAAACACTGCTCCTAAGCGCTTCGTACGCGAATTCCGCGGAGCTGATTTAGGACAATATGAAGTTGGTCAAGAAGTCAAAGTTGATATATTCGCAGAAGGCGAAACTGTTGATGTAACAGGAATCTCAAAGGGTAAAGGGTTCCAGGGTGCGATCAAGCGCCACGGACAATCTCGCGGGCCGATGGCTCACGGTTCTCGTTACCACCGTCGCCCAGGTTCAATGGGTCCTGTAGCTCCAAACCGTGTATTCAAAGGTAAATTATTACCTGGACGTATGGGTGGAGAGCAAATCACTGTACAAAACCTTGAAATTGTTAAAGTTGATGCTGAGCGCAACTTGCTATTGATCAAAGGTAACGTACCTGGTGCTAGAAAAGCATTAGTTAAAATCAAAAGTGCGGTAAAAGCATAATAACTAAACCGGAAAGGAGGAAAACAGAATGCCGAATGTAGCATTGTTTAACCAAAGCGGATCTAAAGTTGGTGATATCGAACTTAATGATGCGATCTTTGGTATCGAGCCTAACCAGCACGTATTATTTGAAGCTGTTGTAATGCAAAGAGCTTCATTACGTCAAGGGACTCATAAAACTAAAATTCGTTCTGAAGTAGCGGGCGGAGGACGCAAGCCATGGCGCCAAAAAGGCACAGGCCGTGCACGTCAAGGTTCAATCCGTTCACCACAATGGCGCGGAGGCGGTACTGTATTTGGTCCTGTACCACGCAGCTACAGCTACAAACTACCTAAAAAGGTTCGCCGTCTGGCAATCAAATCTGCGTTATCTTCTAAAGTGTTAGAAGAAAACATCCTAGTATTAGAAGGCCTTGCTTTCGAAACTCCTAAAACAAAAGACTTCAAAGGTGTACTAACTGGTCTTTCTGTTGATTCAAAAGCACTTATCGTAACTGCTGACCTAGATGAGAACGTAGCATTATCTGCTCGCAACATCCCTGGTGTAACAGTTGTGTCTGCTTCTGGAATCACTGTTTTAGATGTTTTAAACCATGATAAGCTTATCATGACGAAAGCAGCGGTTGAAAAAGTAGAGGAGGTGCTTGCATAATGGATGCACGCGAAATCATTAAGCGCCCCGTAATCACTGAACGTTCTACTGATATTATGGCTGATAAAAAATATACGTTCGAAGTTGACGTACGAGCTAACAAAACTCAAGTTAAAGACGCTGTAGAGCAAATCTTTGGCGTTAAAGTTGAGAAAGTTAACATCATGAACTACAAAGGCAAGTTCAAGCGTATGGGCAAATTTGGCGGTTACACTAACAAACGCCGTAAAGCGATCGTTAAATTAACAGCTGAAAGCCAAGAAATCGAGCTATTTGAAGCTTAATTACTATAACTAGAAGAGGAGGGAAACGAAATGGCGATTAAAAAGTATAAACCTACCTCTAATGGTCGTCGCGGCATGACGGTGTCTGATTTCGCAGAAATCACGACTAACCAACCAGAAAAGTCTTTACTTGCTCCTATTAAGAGAAAAGGCGGCCGTAACAACCAAGGTAAGTTGACAGTTCGTCATCAAGGCGGCGGTCATAAACGTCAATATCGTATCATCGATTTCAAACGTAACAAAGATGGCATTCCAGGACGCGTTGCCACAATCGAGTATGATCCAAACCGCTCTGCAAATATTGCACTAATTAACTATGTGGATGGAGAGAAGCGTTACATCCTTGCACCTAAGAATTTACAAGTGGGCATGGAAGTAATGTCTGGTCCAGAAGCAGACATCAAAGTGGGTAATGCACTTCCGCTAGCTAACATTCCAGTGGGTACTGTAATCCACAACATCGAATTAAAACCTGGTAAAGGCGGACAATTAGTACGTTCTGCTGGTACTTCTGCACAAGTTCTTGGTAAAGAAGGCAAGTACGTATTAGTTCGTTTAAACTCTGGTGAAGTTCGCATGATTCTTGCTGAGTGCCGTGCAACTGTAGGTCAGGTTGGCAACGAGCAGCACGAACTTATTAACATTGGTAAAGCAGGTCGTTCACGCTGGTTAGGCAAGCGCCCAACTGTACGTGGATCTGTAATGAACCCTAACGATCACCCACACGGTGGTGGTGAAGGACGTGCGCCAATCGGACGTAAGTCTCCAATGACTCCTTGGGGCAAACCAACACTTGGTTACAAGACACGCAAGAAAAACAACAAATCAGACAAATTTATCGTACGTCGTCGTAAAAAATAACGGGATTGTACTACGGTTCCAATTAAGAACCGTAGAGCAATCACGAAGGGAGGTTCAATCATGGGTCGCAGCTTAAAAAAAGGACCTTTTGTTGATGAACATTTAATGACAAAGATCGAAAAGCTTAACGAAACAGAAAGCAAGCAAGTTACTAAAACTTGGTCTCGCCGTTCTACGATCTTCCCACAATTCATCGGACACACAATTGCAGTTTATGATGGTCGTAAACATGTGCCTGTATACATCACTGAAGACATGGTAGGCCACAAGCTTGGAGAATTTGCTCCAACTCGTGCGTACAAAGGCCATGGCAATGATGATAAGAAAACAAGACGTTAATGAGAGGAGGGCATTCTAATGCAAGCTAAAGCTGTTGCAAGAACAGTTCGTATTGCTCCTCGTAAAGCTCGTTTAGTCGTAGATTTAATTCGAGGAAAGCAAGTAGGCGAAGCAGTAGCGATTTTAAACCTTACACCTAAAGCTGCTTCTCCAATCGTAGAGAAAGTTTTAAAATCTGCACTAGCTAACGCTGAGCACAACTACGAAATGGACGTTAACAATCTGGTAGTTGCTCAAGCATTCGTAGACGAAGGACCAACTTTAAAACGTTTCCGTCCTCGCGCTATGGGCCGTGCAAGCCAAATCAACAAGCGCACTAGCCATATTACTATCGTTTTATCAGAAAAGAAGGAGGGATAATCAGTGGGTCAAAAAGTAAATCCAGTCGGTTTGCGTGTCGGTGTCATCCGTGATTGGGAGTCAAAATGGTACGCAGGCAAAGACTATGCTGATCTTTTACACGAAGACCTTAAGGTTCGTGAGTACATCGCAAAGCGCTTAAACGATGCTTCAGTTTCTAAAGTAGAAATCGAACGTGCTGCTAATCGCCTGAACATCACTATCCACACTGCGAAACCAGGAATGGTTATCGGTAAAGGTGGTACTGAGGTTGAAGCACTTCGCAAGTCACTTAACTCATTAACTGGCAAGCGTGTTCATATCAACATTCTTGAAATTAAAAGAGCAGATATTGATGCGAAATTGGTTGCGGAAAACATTGCTCGTCAATTAGAAAACCGCGTATCTTTCCGTCGTGCTCAAAAACAAACTATTCAACGTGCAATGCGCGCTGGCGCTAAGGGTATCAAAACAATGGTATCTGGTCGTTTAGGCGGTGCTGATATCGCTCGTTCAGAATCATACAGCGAAGGAACAGTTCCACTTCATACTCTTCGTGCTGATATCGATTATGCTACAGCTGAAGCTGATACAACTTACGGTAAATTGGGCGTAAAAGTATGGATCTATCGTGGAGAGGTCCTTCCTACTAAGAAGAAAACTGGGGAAGGAGGCAAATAATATGTTATTGCCAAAGCGCGTTAAATATCGTCGTGTACACCGCGGAAAAATGCGTGGTCAATCAAAAGGCGGAACTGAAGTAAACTTCGGCGAATATGGTCTTCAAGCTCTTGAAGCTTCATGGATCACTAACCGTCAAATTGAATCTGCACGTATTGCAATGACTCGTTACATGAAACGTGGCGGTAAGGTTTGGATTCAAATTTTCCCGCATAAGCCTTACACTGCAAAGCCTCTAGAAGTCCGCATGGGTTCCGGTAAAGGTGCTCCAGAAGGATGGGTTGCAGTTGTTAAGCCTGGTAAAGTAATGTTCGAAATCGCTGGTGTATCTGAAGAGATCGCTCGTGAAGCATTACGTCTTGCATCACACAAACTTCCAGTTAAGTGCAAGTTTGTAAAACGAGAAGAAATTGGTGGTGAATCAAATGAAAGCTAATGAAATTCGTGACCTTACCACTGCCGAAATTGAACAAAAAGTAAAATCATTAAAAGAAGAGCTTTTCAACCTTCGCTTTCAATTGGCGACTGGACAACTTGAAAACACAGCTCGCATTCGTGAAGTACGCAAAGCGATTGCCCGCATGAAAACTGTTATTCGTGAAAGAGAAATCGGCTTTAGCAAGTGATATTGAGAGGAGGTTCGCACAATGAGTGAACGCAACCAACGCAAAGTTTACACTGGACGCGTCGTTTCTGACAAAATGGATAAGACAGTAACGGTTCTTGTCGAAACTTACAAAAAGCATCCACTTTACGGTAAACGCGTTAAGTACTCTAAAAAGTTCAAAGCTCATGATGAGCAAAACCAAGCAAAAACTGGCGATATCGTTCGTATTATGGAAACTCGTCCACTATCTGCGACTAAACGCTTCCGTCTTGTAGAAGTAGTTGAAAAAGCAGTTATTATCTAATTGTTCGGAATAAGGTTTATCCCGAAGGGAGGTTACACACATGATTCAACAAGAATCACGTTTAAAAGTTGCTGACAACTCTGGTGCTCGTGAAGTACTTACAATTAAAGTTCTTGGTGGCTCTGGCCGCAAGACTGCTAATATCGGTGATGTTATCGTTTGTACAGTGAAACAAGCAACACCAGGTGGCGTTGTTAAAAAAGGTGATGTTGTTAAAGCGGTAGTTGTTCGTACTAAGAGCGGTGTACGCCGTAATGACGGTACTTACATTCGTTTCGATGAAAACGCATGTGTAATTATTCGTGATGACAAAGGACCACGCGGAACTCGTATCTTCGGACCAGTTGCCCGTGAACTACGTGAAAACAACTTCATGAAAATTGTATCTTTAGCTCCAGAAGTATTATAAATAACAAATCAAATTGCCTTTAAGGAGGTGCGCACAGATGCATGTGAAAAAAGGTGACAAAGTTATGGTCATCTCTGGTAAGGATAAAGGCAAAACGGGCGTTATTCTTGCAGCGTTCCCTAAACAAAGCCGAGTGCTTGTTGAAGGAGTTAACATTGTAAAGAAACACTCTAAGCCTTCTCAGATGAACCCGCAGGGCGGAATCATCAGCCAAGAGGCACCTGTTCATGTATCAAACGTTATGCCTGTCGATCCTAAATCTGGTGAACCAACTCGTGTAGGCTACAAAACGGTTGATGGCAAAAAAGTACGTGTTGCAAAAAAATCCGGTGAAGTTCTAGATAAATAGTTTAAAGAAGAAGGGAGGTACAATGGATGAACCGCCTAAAAGAAAAGCATTCAAAAGAAATTACTCCTGCTCTAATGAGCAAGTTTAATTATAAATCAGTTATGCAAGCACCTAAGCTTGAAAAAATCGTTATCAACATGGGTGTTGGTGACGCTGTTCAAAACGCTAAAGCACTAGATAAAGCTGTTGAGGAATTAACATTGATCACTGGTCAAAAGCCGGTTATCACTCGCGCTAAGAAATCTATCGCTGGCTTCCGTCTTCGTGAAGGCATGCCAATCGGTGCGAAAGTTACTCTTCGTGGAGAGCGCATGTATGAGTTCTTTGATAAGTTAGTATCTGTATCTCTTCCACGTGTACGTGACTTCCGCGGTATTTCTAAGAAGTCATTTGACGGCCGTGGTAACTATACTCTAGGTGTCAAAGAACAGTTGATCTTCCCTGAGATTGATTACGATAAAGTAAGCAAAGTTCGTGGTATGGATATCGTTATCGTAACTACAGCTAACACTGATGAAGAAGCTCGTGAACTTTTAACTCAATTTGGAATGCCATTCCAAAAGTAATCGTTAAATAGAGGGAGGCGAAAACGTGGCTAAAAAGTCAATGATTGCGAAGCAAAAACGCACGCCTAAACACAAGGTACAGGAGTACACTCGCTGCGAACGCTGCGGACGTCCACATTCTGTATACCGTAAATTTAAGCTTTGTCGTATTTGTTTCCGTGAATTAGCATATAAAGGACAAATTCCTGGCGTGAAAAAAGCTAGCTGGTAAACCCCAAGTATGGGAAGGAGGTAAAAACAATGGTCATGACAGATCCAATTGCAGACTTGCTAACTCGCATCCGTAATGCGAACATGGTTCGTCACGAAAAATTAGAAGTTCCTGCTTCTAACATCAAGAAGGAAATTGCTGAGATCTTAAAGCGTGAAGGTTTTGTACGTGATGTTGAGCTTATCGAGGATAACAAGCAAGGCATCATCCGCATTTTCTTAAAATACGGTTCAAACAACGAACGCGTTATCACTGGTCTTAAGCGTATCAGTAAGCCTGGTCTTCGTGTATACGCAAAGGCTGATGAAGTACCTCGCGTACTTAACGGTCTTGGAATCGCACTAGTTTCTACTTCTCAAGGAGTTCTTACAGACAAAGAAGCTCGCGCTAAACAAGTCGGCGGAGAAGTTTTAGCATACGTTTGGTAATAGAGTTTTTCATGAATGGAGGTGCAATTAAATGTCTCGTATAGGTAAAAAACCAATCGAAATTCCATCTGGTGTTACTGTTACTAATGACAATAACACTGTTACTGTGAAGGGTCCTAAAGGTGAACTTTCACGTTCATTCAACCAGGATATCGAAATTAAGGTGGAGGAGAACGTAATCAACGTTTCCCGTCCATCTGATGCGAAAGAACACCGCGCATTGCACGGAACTACTCGCGCACTTCTAGCTAACATGGTTGAAGGTGTGTCAAAAGGATTCGAAAGAGGACTAGAGCTTATCGGTGTCGGTTACCGTGCTCAAAAACAAGGCAAAAAGCTTGTTTTAAACGTTGGTTACTCTCATCCTGTTGAAATCGAACCTGAAGAAGGTATTGAAGTTGAAGTGCCATCTAACACAAAGATCATTGTTAAAGGTACTAACAAAGAGCGTGTTGGTGCACTAGCTGCCAACATCCGTGATGTTCGTCCTCCAGAGCCTTACAAAGGTAAAGGTATCCGCTATGAAGGCGAATATGTTCGTCGTAAAGAAGGTAAAACTGGTAAGTAATGCCGCTTAGGTAAACGAAAGGAGTGACCGAAATGATTACGAAGGCTGATAAAAATGCAGTTCGTAAGAAAAGACATGCTCGTGTGCGTGCGAAACTTTCTGGAACTGCGGCTCGTCCTCGTTTAAATGTGTATCGTTCAAACAAGCACATTTATGCTCAACTTATTGATGATGTAAACGGAGTTACTGTAGCAAGTGCTTCTACACAAGATAAAGAAGTAAACCTTGATGCAACTGGCAACGTTGATGCAGCAGTTAAGGTCGGAGAATTAGTTGCAAAGCGCGCAGTCGAAAAAGGCGTTAAAGCTGTCGTTTTCGATCGTGGTGGCTATCTATATCATGGACGTGTTCAAGCATTAGCTGATGCAGCACGTGAAAATGGTTTAGAATTTTAATAGACAAAGGAGGGACACAAAAAGATGCGTCGTATTGATCCAAACAAACTTGAACTTGAAGAGCGCGTAGTTACGGTTAATCGTGTAGCAAAGGTTGTTAAAGGTGGACGTCGTTTTCGTTTCTCTGCTCTTGTAGTAGTAGGTGACAAAAACGGTCACGTTGGCTTTGGTACAGGTAAAGCACAGGAAGTTCCTGAAGCAATCCGCAAAGCTATTGAAGATGCTAAGAAAAACTTAGTCGAAGTACCTATGGTTGGAACAACAATTCCTCACCAGGTAATCGGTCACTTCGGTGCTGGAGAAATCCTTCTTAAGCCTGCTTCTGAAGGTACTGGAGTAATCGCCGGCGGTCCGGTTCGTGCGGTTCTAGAATTAGCTGGTGTTGGTGATATCCTATCTAAATCTCTAGGTACGAACACACCAATCAACATGGTTCGCGCCACTTTGAACGGTTTAACTCAATTAAAACGTGCTGAGGACGTAGCGAAATTACGTGGTAAATCAGTAGAAGAACTGTTAGGATAAGGAGGGATATCAAATGGCGAATAAACTAGAAGTAACCCTCACTCGCAGCGTGATTGGTCGCCCGCAAGACCAGCGCGAAACAGTTAAGGCTCTTGGCTTACGCAAAATGCACCAAACAGTTGAGCATCAAGATAATCCTGCTATCCGCGGAATGATCAACAAAGTTGCTCACCTTGTTGTGGTAAAAGAAAAATAATTCCATTCTTCTACAAATAAGGAGGTGCCAATATGAAACTTCATGAATTAAAGCCTGCAGAAGGTTCTCGTCAAGAACGCAAACGCAAAGGCCGTGGTATCGGTTCCGGTAATGGTAAGACTGCTGGTAAGGGTCATAAAGGTCAAAACGCTCGTTCTGGCGGCGGTGTCCGTCCTGGATTCGAGGGTGGTCAAACACCGTTATTCCAACGCTTGCCTAAGCGCGGTTTCACTAACATCAACCGTAAAGAATACGCGGTTGTGAACCTTGATGCTTTAAACCGTTTCGAAGATGGAGCAATCGTTACACCTGAGCTTCTTATCGAAACTGGTGTAGTAAGTAACGAAAAGGCAGGAATCAAGATTCTTGCAAAAGGAAAAGTTGAGAAAAAGCTTACAGTTAAAGCTCATAAATTCTCCTCTGCTGCGAAGGAAGCTATTGAAGCTGCCGGCGGTCAAACTGAGGTGATCTAATGTTTCAGACAATCTCCAATTTTATGCGTGTGGGCGATATAAGACGAAAGATTATTTTCACCCTTTTAATGCTGATCGTATTTCGCATCGGTACATTTATCCCTGTACCGGGCGTAAATGCAGATCTGTTAAAAGCCCAGGATGAACTTAATGTATTCGGTGTTCTGAATACATTCGGCGGCGGGGCGCTCCTAAACTTCTCGATCCTTGCGATGGGCATCATGCCGTACATTACGGCATCCATTATCGTGCAGCTTCTGCAGATGGATGTTGTTCCTAAATTTACGGAATGGTCAAAGCAGGGTGAGGTTGGACGCCGTAAGTTAGCTCAGTTTACCCGTTACTTTACTATCGTGCTTGGTTTTATCCAGGCTCTCGGTATGTCTTATGGGTTTAATAACCTTGCAGGCGGAATGCTGATTGAAAATCCGGGAATTCCATCTTATCTATTGATTGCTGTAGTATTGACTGCCGGAACTGCATTTCTAATGTGGCTTGGTGAGCAGATTACTACCAAAGGTGTAGGCAATGGTATTTCCATCATTATCTTTGCTGGTATCGCAGCTGGTATTCCTTCAACGGTTAACCAGATCTATGCACAGCAGTTTGAAAATGCTGGAGAACAGCTATTCCTTCGCATTGTGACAGTAGTGCTTATCTTAATCGCGGTCATTGCTATTGTTGTAGGAACGATCTTTATCCAACAGGCATTAAGAAAGATTCCTATTCAATATGCTAAGCGTGTTACAGCAGGCAAAAATTCTGCTGGCGGACAATCAACTCATCTTCCGTTAAAAGTTAATGCAGCTGGAGTCATTCCAGTAATCTTTGCCATTTCATTCATCATTACGCCAAGAACCATTGCCGGTTTCTTTGAACAAAATGATGTGACTTTATGGATTCAAAGAATATTTGACTACACATCTCCAATCGGTATGGTCATTTATAGTGCATTAATCATTGCTTTTACTTATTTCTATGCTTTCATTCAGGTGAATCCGGAACAAGTTGCGGAAAATCTGAAGAAGCAGGGCGGTTATATCCCGGGCATCCGTCCAGGAAATAACACACAGGAATATTTGACTCGAGTCTTATACCGTTTAACTTTTGTGGGTGCGCTGTTCCTGACAGTGATTTCAATCATGCCGATATTCTTCATCAATATCGCCGGATTGCCTGAATCTGCGCAAATTGGAGGCACAAGCCTGTTGATCGTTGTCGGTGTTGCACTGGAAACGATGAAGCAGCTTGAAGCACAGCTGGTTAAGCGTCATTATAAAGGTTTCATTAAATAATTTGGTTGTAGGGGACAGCATGTTCCCTTAAACCATTTAGAGACTAGGGGGAAATTGACGTGAATTTAGTATTAATGGGGCTCCCTGGTGCCGGCAAAGGTACACAAGCCGAGAAGATCGTCCAAAAATACGGCATCCCTCATATCTCCACTGGAGATATGTTCCGTGCGGCTATTAAAGACGAAACGGAACTAGGCCTTAAAGCAAAATCATTCATGGATAAAGGCGAACTTGTTCCTGATGAAGTAACAATCGGAATTGTCCGTGAACGTTTAAGCAAGGATGATTGCGGAAAAGGCTTTTTGCTGGATGGCTTCCCAAGAACGGTTGCCCAAGCTGATGCCCTTGAAAACATCCTTTCTGATTTGAATAAGAAAATTGATTATGTTATTAATATTGATGTTGATCAGAGCATTCTAATGGAACGTCTTACCGGACGCCGCATCTGTAAAGACTGCGGAGCTACTTATCACTTAGTCTTCAATCCGCCAGCGAAGGACGGAGTGTGCGATCGCTGCGGCGGTGAGCTGTATCAGCGTGCTGATGATAATGAAGCTACTGTTCAGAATAGACTTGACGTTAATATCAAACAAACAAAACCGTTGCTTGATTTCTACGAAACGAAAGGATATCTGCGCAATATTGATGGTCAGCAAGATATTAATAAAGTATTTTCTGATCTTGATGCTTTGCTCGGGGGCTTACAATGATCATTTGCAAAACCCCGCGTGAACTTGAGATAATGCGTGAGGCCGGCAGAATTGTAGCACTTGCACACCAGGAACTGAAAAAACATATTGCACCTGGAATCACTACCCGTGAATTGGATAATGTTGCTGATCAGTTTATCCGTAAACACGATGCAATCCCATCATTCAAAGGGTATAATGGTTTCCGCGGCAGCATTTGTGCTTCAGTTAACGATGAACTTGTTCATGGCATACCTGGTGATCGAGTTTTAAATAACGGTGATATAATCAGCATTGATATCGGTGCTAAATATAACGGTTATCATGGTGACTCAGCCTGGACTTATGCTGTTGGCCAAATTGATGAGGAATCTCAGCGTCTGATGGATGTAACAGAAGAATCATTATATAAGGGCCTTGAAGAAGCAAAACCGGGTGAGCGCTTGTCGAACATCTCCCATGCTATCCAAACGTATGCGGAATCTAATGGCTTTTCCATTGTACGCGAGTATGTCGGCCATGGTGTAGGGCAAGACTTACATGAGGATCCTCAAATTCCTCATTATGGTCCGCCTAACAGAGGGCCACGCTTAAAGCCGGGAATGGTACTTGCTATTGAACCTATGGTGAATGCAGGAAGTCGTTATGTTAAAACCTTAGCCGATAACTGGACTGTTATAACGGTTGACGGTAAAAGGTGTGCACATTTTGAGCATACAATAGCGATCACTGAATCCGGTTATGAAATATTAACAAAAGCCTAAGGTGCAGGTGATTCCATTGGTTCGTTCTGATTCGAATCCGCAGCCTGGTCAAATTGTTTTGATCAAAAGCGGGCGCGATGCTGGTCATTATGCTATAATTATAAGGTTGATGGATGAAAGGTTTGTTATGCTTGCTGACGGTGACAAGAAGAAATTCGATCACCCGAAGAAAAAGAACATTCAGCATCTGCAATTGCTTAATTATATCTCTCCAGAAGTTCAGAGCAGTCTCGAGGAGACCGGCCGTGTAACAAACGGAAAGTTGCGCTTTGCGCTTGCAAAGTATGTAAATGAGTTCGTATATGACATGAAGAAGGGAGAATCGTTCAATGGCGAAAGACGATGTAATTGAAATAGAAGGCACAGTTGTTGATACTTTGCCAAATGCAATGTTTAAGGTAGAATTAGAAAATGGTCATACAGTGCTGGCTCATGTATCCGGTAAAATCCGTATGCACTTTATCCGCATTTTACCTGGAGATAAAGTAACAGTTGAGCTATCTCCATATGATTTAACACGCGGTAGAATCACATATCGTTTTAAATAATTATTGCACTCCGTACTATTAAGGAGGTTAGGATAATGAAAGTAAGACCATCAGTTAAACCAATCTGCGAAAAGTGTAAAGTTATCCGCAGACGCGGTAAAGTAATGGTTATCTGTGAAAACCCTAAACATAAACAAAAACAAGGCTAAATTTGAAGGAGGTGCGCTTATATAATGGCACGTATTGCTGGTGTAGATGTTCCACGTGAAAAACGTGTAGTAATCTCATTAACTTATATCTTTGGTATTGGTAAATCTACAGCTCAAAAAGTTTTGGCTGAAGCTGGTGTTTCTGAAGACACTCGTGTTCGTGATCTTACGGAAGACGAACTTAACAAAATCCGTGACATCATCGACAAATTAAAAGTTGAAGGTGACCTTCGCCGTGAGGTTTCACTTAACATCAAACGTCTAATGGAGATCGGAAGCTATCGCGGTCTACGTCATCGCCGTGGTTTACCGGTTCGCGGACAAAACACAAAAAACAACGCTCGTACTCGCAAAGGTCCTCGTAAGACTGTAGCGAACAAGAAGAAATAATCGGTAAAGGAGGTACTTTAAATGGCTCGTAAAACTAATACACGTAAGCGTCGTGTGAAAAAGAATATTGAACAAGGTATTGCGCATATCCGTTCTACTTTCAACAACACTATCGTAACTATCACTGATGTTCATGGAAATGCTGTTTCCTGGTCAAGTGCTGGAGCTCTTGGATTCAAAGGTTCTCGTAAATCTACTCCATTCGCAGCACAAATGGCAGCTGAAACTGCGGCTAAAACTTCTCAGGAACACGGTATGAAAACCCTTGAAGTAACTGTTAAAGGACCTGGTGCAGGACGTGAAGCTGCTATCCGCGCTCTTCAAGCTGCTGGTCTAGAGGTTACTGCTATTAGAGACGTAACTCCAGTTCCTCATAACGGATGTCGTCCACCAAAACGCCGTCGTGTATAATTTTTCTGTATAGATTTCGTATCCTTGTCTATAATGGGATATGATACTAAATTTCTGGTTATACAGAACAATTATTCCAGTTGTTGTGCACAAAACGGGAACGTATACATGGGGGAATTTCGGTTAGAGATTGCTAGCCGGGGTTTCGACGTTTTGAAGGAGGGTATATTTTGATGATCGAAATAGAAAAACCAAAAATCGAAACGGTTGAGATCAGCGATGATGCCAAGTACGGCAAGTTCGTCGTCGAGCCACTTGAGCGTGGGTATGGTACAACTTTGGGTAACTCCTTACGTCGTATCCTTTTATCCTCACTCCCAGGTGCCGCTGTCACATCGATCCAAATTGATGGGGTACTTCATGAGTTCTCAACAATTGAAGGCGTCGTAGAAGATGTAACATCTATCATTTTAAACATTAAAAAACTAGCACTTAAAATCTACTCTGATGAAGAAAAAACATTGGAAATCGATGTTCAGGGTGAAGGTGTAGTGAAGGCAGCTGACGTAACTCATGACAGCGATGTTGAAATTCTGAATCCGGATCTTCATATTGCTACTCTAGGTTCGAATGCCCACCTGCGCATGCGTTTAACTGCAAGACGCGGCCGTGGCTATACACCAGCTGTTCAAAACAAGAGAGAAGATCAGCCAATCGGTGTGATTCCGATCGATTCTATCTACACTCCAGTAGCTCGCGTTTCTTATCAAGTAGAGAATACACGTGTAGGTCAAATGACTAACTATGATAAGTTAACATTCGATGTTTGGACTGACGGCAGTACAGGTCCTCAAGATGCAGTTGCACTTGGAGCGAAGATCTTAACTGAGCATTTGAATATTTTTGTCGGTTTAACTGATGAAGCTCAAAATGCCGAAATCATGGTTGAAAAAGAAGAAGACCAAAAAGAGAAAGTACTTGAGATGACAATTGAAGAACTTGACTTATCTGTACGTTCTTACAATTGCTTAAAACGTGCTGGCATCAACACTGTTCAGGAATTAGCCAATAAGACTGAAGAGGATATGATGAAGGTCCGTAACTTGGGCAGAAAGTCACTTGAGGAAGTAAAACATAAATTAGAAGATCTTGGACTGGGCTTACGAAAAGACGATTGATTAATGATGATTAATTAATTATCTATAGATGTTTGCTTTCAGCAGATTGAATGACTTCAACAAAGGAGGGAAACTTTCATGGGATACAGAAAGTTAGGACGCACTAGCTCACAACGTAAAGCTATGCTGCGTGACTTAGCAACAGATCTAATCATCAATGAGCGCATCGAAACAACTGAAGCTCGTGCGAAAGAACTTCGTTCAGTTGTTGAGAAAATGATCACTCTTGGAAAGCGTGGCGACTTGCATGCACGCCGTCAGGCAGCTGCTTTTGTTCGCAATGAGGTAGCTAACGCTGAAACTGATCAAGATGCAGTTCAAAAATTATTCAGCGACATCGCAACTCGTTATGAAGAGCGCCAAGGCGGATACACTCGTATTATGAAACTTGGACCTCGTCGTGGAGACGGTGCACCAATGGTAATCATCGAGTTAGTATAATTTTTTTAAGGGAAGGGCGCGGGACAGTTTGATTGAACTTGTTCTTTGCCCTTTTTCTATAAAAGCGGCTGTTTCCTTAATTTGTTAGGAATGCCCATACCAGGCCAAAAACGAGCGTTACGATGAGCATGTACAGCTAATAGACAGGGATGGATGAGTAATGGATTTTCCATCACCCGGTACACTGTCTCGTCTAGCTCATGCACCTCTTCCGGAACCAAGATTTGCGCCCGGCAGTTAACTGCCTGACGGAAAGAGGTGCAGGCTTTTTTAAATCCAGGTCTCTGAACAGACATAAAATAGCAAGAACCAACCACCATACTGCGTTAGTATGAGCTTTTAATAGGGAGGCATAATAGGCATCCAATAAGCTTAGATAGCAGAAAACCAGATTTTCTTGTGAATTACAAGTGTGGGAGAATGGTATCATTCAACGCTTGCTATCCAGTAACATAACCTATTATCGAACTATTTAAAGCTCGCCAAAAATGGCGGGTTTTTTCATTAGGGTAAAAATAGTTAGAGCTGAGCTGACATAGAGAAGCAGAGTTGAGAGGAGGACTTCAAATGAACGAGCCGCTGGTTGAATTGAAAAATGTTTCGTTTAAGTACGATGCAGAAGCTGGATATGCGCTGCACAAAGTTTCTTTCACTATTTTTAAAGGGGAATGGCTCGCAATTGTTGGGCATAATGGTTCCGGGAAATCAACACTGGCAAAGCTGCTGAATGGCCTGCATTTTCCTCTGGAAGGCTGCATTACAGTAGGCGGAATTCAATTGAGTGAAGACACGGTCTGGGAAACCAGAAAGAAGATTGGCATGGTTTTTCAAAATCCGGATAACCAGTTTGTCGGAACGACTGTACGGGATGATGTGGCTTTTGGTTTAGAAAACCATGGAATTGAAAGAGATGACATGGTTCAGCGTGTTACGCACTCATTGGAGAAAGTCAAAATGGCACAGTTTCTTAATCAAGAGCCGCACCATCTTTCTGGCGGCCAAAAACAAAGGGTGGCCATTGCCGGCGTCATCGCCTTAAGGCCGGACATTATCATACTGGATGAGTCAACCTCCATGCTTGATCCAAGAGGGCGTGAAGAGGTGCTTGAAACCGTCAGAGAGCTGAAGCAGGATTATAACATGACAGTCATCTCCATCACCCATGATTTGGAGGAAGCTGCGAAGGCTGACCGCATCGTGGTGATGAACAAGGGACAGTTATATCGTGAAGGCACACCTGAGGAGATCTTTCAAATGGATGAAGAGCTGGTGAACCTGGGGCTGGATATTCCTTTTCCTGTAAAACTAAGCAAAATGTTAAGAGAAAAAGGATTGCCGTTATCAAGGCATTATTTATCTGAAGAAGAGTTGGTGGAAGAATTATGGACATCTCACTCCAAAATGTAGAGTACCGGTATCAGGTCAATACACCATTTGAGCGCCTTGCAATAAAGGATGTTTCTATCGATATTCCATCAGGCACGTTTTTAGCAATCATCGGACATACCGGATCAGGCAAATCGACTGTGCTGCAGCATTTAAATGCTCTTCTGAAGCCGACTGAAGGCAATGTAGTAATCGGAGACCGTATGATTACCTCAGAAAAGAAACAGAAAAACCTGAAGGAAATCCGCCAGAGGGTCGGAATCGTGTTTCAATTTCCAGAGCATCAGCTTTTTGAGGAAACGGTGGAGAAGGACATTTGCTTTGGCCCGATGAACTTCGGAGTTACAGAAGAGGCAGCCAAAAAAAGAGCAAGAGCTGCCATCGGGCAGGTTGGGCTGCCGGAAGAAATTTTAAGCAAGTCCCCGTTTGACCTGTCAGGCGGACAAATGAGGCGTGTTGCCATTGCTGGAGTACTGGCGATGGAGCCTGATGTAATCGTTCTGGATGAGCCTACAGCAGGACTTGATCCGCGGGGCAGAAAAGAGATCATGGATATGTTCTTCAGCCTGCATGAGACCAGAGGGCTCTCGACAGTGCTCGTAACACATAGCATGGAGGATGCTTCCCGCTATGCTGATCAGATTGTCATCATGCATAATGGAGAGGTTTACGAAAAGGGGACGCCTAAAGAAATCTTTTCGTCGCCTGAAGGCTTGCTTAAGCTTGGTCTTGATGTTCCGGAGGTTGTCCGTTTTCAGCTGAAAATGGAAAAATCACTTAACATTCGATTCTCTAAGACTTGCCTGACGATGGAAGAGCTGACGGAGGAGATTGCAGCCGCTATGAAAAGGGGGGCACCAAAATGATGGATAAAATGATTTTCGGGCGCTATGTTCCGGCTGAATCTGTCATCCACAGGATGGATCCCCGTTCAAAGCTTGTCCTTATTTTCTTATTCGTGTGCATTGTCTTCCTGGCAAATAATATGCTGACATATGGCTTACTGACGGTTTATACCTTTTTTATGATTGCTTTATCGAAGGTGCCAGTCCGGTTTATCTATACAGGATTAAAGCCGGTCCTGCTGCTTGTTATCTTTACTTTGTTCCTCCACTTGTTTTTGACAAAAGAGGGTGAAGAACTCTTCAGGTTCGGATGGATCACAATCTATGAGGAAGGGTTGAGACAGGGGATTTTCATCTCATTGCGCTTCTTCCTGCTCATTCTGATGACTTCTATTCTGACTTTGACCACCACCCCGATTGAAATAACGGATGGTCTGGAAAGCTTGCTCGATCCTTTGAATAAAATTAAGTTTCCGGTGCATGAGCTGGCTTTGATGATGTCGATCTCCCTTCGTTTTATTCCGACACTCATGCAGGAAACGGATAAAATCATGAAGGCCCAGACAGCCAGGGGAGTAGATTTTACTAGCGGGCCGATAAAAGAACGGATTAAAGCGATTATCCCGCTTTTGATTCCTTTGTTTGTCAGTTCGTTTAAACGGGCTGAAGAGCTAGCTGTGGCGATGGAAGCACGCGGCTATAGAGGCGGGGAAGGCAGAACGAAATACAGGCAGCTTAGCTGGGGTCTTAAAGATACGGCAATGCTTGCAATGCTTGCAGCCGTGACCCTTGTGTTAATCCTGCTGAGGACGTAACGGAGTGAAATATGCCAAGATTTAAATGTATCGTGACCTATGACGGGACACATTTTGCAGGCTATCAGGTGCAGCCGCGCAAGCGGACAGTACAGGGAGAGCTGGAACGGGCCTTAAAGAAGCTTCATAAAGGAGAAGATATTAAGGTTACTGCTTCAGGCAGAACCGATGCTGGCGTCCATGCAAGAGGCCAGGTGATCCATTTTGATTCGCCCTTGAATATTCCTCTTGGAAAATGGGGAATCGCCCTGAATTCGCTGCTGCCGGATGATGTGGCCGTATTAGGGACGGAGCAAGCGCCTGATGACTTTCATGTCCGCTTTGATGCAAAGGGGAAGGAATATCGGTATTTTGTACACCGATCATCAAGGAGAGATCCCTTTAAACGCCATTATGTCTATCAGTACCCGTTTGCCTTAAATACGGATTCTATTAAACAAGCCGCAGCGGATTTGATAGGGACGCATGATTTTACAAGCTTCTGCTCCGCGAAGACCGAAGTGGAAGATAAGGTCAGAGAACTTCAGGAGATCGAAATCCTCGAAGAAGAGGATATGCTCATTTTTCGCTTTAGAGGCACTGGGTTCTTATATAATATGGTCCGCATTCTGGCCGGCACACTTCTTGAAGTCGGCATAGGGGAAAGAGATCCAAATTCCATGCCATCCGTTATCCTGGAAAAAAACAGATCCGCTGCAGGAAAAACAGCGCCTCCCCAAGGTTTATATTTGTGGAAAGTTTTTTATTAAAATTTTGGAAAAAACAATTGAGGAACCGCGAGGGCGCGTTGTAAAGCCAAACTCTTTAAAAAAAAGATATTAAAACAACTAAACCAGGTGTAACATTCCCTTGACATTGGACTGTCAAAGTTATATTATAGCATATGGTATTATTATTAAAACCACGATAAGCCCCGGAACTTATTGTGTCGAATAGATAAACCAAAAAAATGATTATGAATGGATTTATTAGGAGGGAAAGACTGATGCGTACAACGTTTATGGCGAATTCAAACAATATCGAACGTAAATGGTACGTGATTGATGCTGAAGGCAAAACTCTTGGTCGTCTTGCTAGTGAAGTAGCATCAATCCTACGTGGTAAACATAAACCAACTTATACACCACATGTTGATACTGGTGATCATGTAATTCTTATCAATGCTTCAAAAATCGAACTTACTGGGAAAAAGCTTACTGACAAGATCTACTACCGTCACAGCATGCACCCAGGCGGTCTAAAAACAAGAACTGCTCTTGAAATGCGCACAAACTACCCTGAGAGAATGCTTGAGCTTGCAATCAAAGGCATGCTTCCAAAGAACTCTCTTGGTCGTCAAATGTTCAAGAAATTACACGTATATGCTGGTAGCGAACATAAGCACCAAGCACAACAACCTGAAGTTTACGAACTTCGTGGATAATTTTTAGGGAGGTTATTAACTTGGCACAGGTTCAATATATTGGTACTGGTCGTCGTAAGAGCTCCGTTGCACGTGTTCGTTTAGTTCCAGGCGACGGTAAAATCATCATCAATGGTCGTGAAATCACAGATTACATTCCTTTTGCAGCTTTACGTGAAGTTGTAAAACAGCCGCTTGTAGCTACTGAAACTGTTAACAGCTACGACATTCTTGTAAATGTAAACGGCGGTGGATACACTGGTCAAGCTGGCGCAATCCGCCACGGCATCGCTCGTGCGCTGCTTCAAGCTGATCCAGAATTCCGTCCAACATTAAAGCGCGCAGGACTATTAACTCGTGACGCACGTATGAAAGAGCGTAAGAAATACGGTCTTAAAGGTGCGCGTCGTGCTCCTCAGTTCTCAAAGCGTTAATTATCAACGCTTCAAAGGCTCTTTTCACTTATGTGGAAAGGGTCTTTTTTATGTTTGAAAGCTGCTTTGACCACATTTTGACCACGAAAAACATTTTTGACCACCTTAACCACCACTTTAAAGTTCAATATATTTCTGAAACTTTTCAGCAGTCTGCTCTTTTAATGTGTCTGTGACATGAGTATAAACGTTCATTGTCATTTGGATATCCGAGTGACCTAACCGTTCCTGAACCTCTTTTATATTTGCTCCAGCTTCAAATATCAATGAGGCATGTGTATGGCGTAAGCCATGTATAGTTATGGGGTGAAGATTATGTCTTTTAACTAATATATTGAGCTTCTCGTTTAGATAAGCTAATCGGAGTGGCGTCCCGTCAGTTCTCGTAAACACAATATTATTAACCCCTTTCCTATCCACATATGCTAAATTCTCTTCGATTTGGCTTATACGCCATTTTTTTAGTAAAGTAAGGGGTTGGGTATCTAAACTAATTAAACGTTTAGAATCCTTGATTTTGGGCGTTTGAAATATATGTTTGCCATTTGCTTGGAAAAGAGTCTTCCATAGTCGTATAGATCCTGCTTCAAAATCAATGTCATCCCAAGTAAGTGCTAATAATACCCCTTTTCGGGCACCTGTATAAATTAAAAGGTGAAATATCACATGATCACGTAAGAAAGCGTCTTTTTTTAATGAAAATTGTTATGAATATAAACAACCAAAAAAGTTTTAAAGCTCTCAACCATTTTGATTGGGGGTCTTTTATATGCCTGAAAATACTTTTGACCACATCAGACCACATATCATAACTCAATGTACCTAGGAAACTTTTATGCAGTTTGTTCTTTTAGAGTATCTGTTCATTGTCATTTTAACGTCGGAGTGTCCAAGCCGCTCCTGAACTTCTTTGATACTTGCACCAGCTTCAAATAGTAAAGAAGCATAGGTATGTCGGAATCTATGAATGGTAATGGGCTGAAGTTGACTATGTTTGTGTTATTAAATTCACAATTAAACTTAAACATATATTTGTAAATAGAGATGTAATAAATATCAATAGCCTGGCAATAATGGGTTTTATCAGATAAAAACTGGAGGTGGATCGTATGAGAGAAGAATTAGCGATTTTCAACCGAATTTTTACAGCTACAAAGGAATCAATCGAAAACTTTATGGCCATACTAGATCCTGTTATTCAAAATGCAAAAGACGATCATGAACGACTCTACTACCATCATATTTATGAAGAAGAAGAACAAAGGCTATCACGTTTAGAGGAACTTATTCCGCTAATAACAAATTTTGAAAATGATAAAAATGATACTATTTTTTCTCCAACCAACAATGAGTTTAACCGTCTTTTGCAAGAATTAAATCTTGAAAAATTCGGCTTGCACAATTTTGTAGAACACCTGGATTTAGCACTCTTTAAATTTACAGACGAAGTACGAAGCACACAACTGCAGCAAATGAGAGAGGTTTCTTATCAAGATTATCAACAAGTTAAGAATTTTTTAAATGAAATAAATGGAAAGTTTGATCGTGATTATGTAGATCCCCATGCACATCATGATAAAGACCATGATCATTTGGCTCCCCTAATCTCTCAAACTGCAACAGCAAAAAATCATAAAAGTCCCAAAAAAGGTTTTACTGTTGGAAGTTTACTATAAAGAACTTACGGGAAAGGAGAAATTTATGAATTCTCAAATACATTCAGATTTACCTCTATCAAATCAAGAATTTCAACAATTAAACCAAATCGTTATTGAGGCTGCAAGGAGACAATTAGTTGGACGACGCTTTATTGAATTATACGGTCCTCTTGGCAGAGGGGTGCAAAGTATTTTCAATGATATCTTTGTAGAAAATCATGAAGCCAAAATGGACTTTCAAGGTTCTTTTGATACAGAAATTGAGTCCAGCAAAAGAGTCAACTATACAATACCATTGCTTTACAAGGATTTTGTGCTTTATTGGCGCGATTTAGAACAGGCAAAAGTACTGGACATCCCTATTGATTTTTCAGTGGCTGCTAATGCCGCACGCGATGTTTCCATCTTAGAAGACCAAATGATTTTCCATGGGTCAAAGGAATTTGATATCCCCGGGTTAATGAATGTAAAGGGCCGATTAACACACTTAGTCGGGAATTGGTATGAATCGGGAAACGCCTTTAAAGATGTTGTTGACGCAAGAAATAAACTGCTCGATCTAAATCACAATGGACCATATGCACTCGTTTTATCGCCTGAATTATATTCACTATTGCATCGTGTGCATAAAGATACAAATGTATTGGAAATTGAACATGTACGTGAACTTATGACAGATGGCGTCTTTCAGTCACCCGTTTTAAAAGGAAAAACTGGAGTCGTAGTAAATACGGGGAGAAATAACTTGGATCTGGCTGTCTCTGAGGATTTTGAAACAGCTTACTTAGGAGATGAAGGAATGAACCATCCATTCCGTGTATATGAGACAGTTGTACTAAGAATTAAACGTCCTTCCGCGATATGCACTCTTGACGACCCTAAAGGTTAAGGAGTGAATTCGTTGGATAAAAGAATATTTACTGTTGGTTCACTTATTCCCGGAAACATAGTTAACATAGAGGCAATAAATTCGAATCTAATTGATGCGGAAAGTATTCCGGTGGCCCATCAATTGCAAAAAATCGGTTTGGTTCAAAATCAGAACAAGCTTGAAATTCAGCCTATTAAAGGAAAACTATTGTTGGATGCTGCCTTGCAGCAGGGGCAGGACTTAAAGTTCAAATGCCGAAAGGGAACTTGTGGGGTATGTACAGTAAAAATTGAAGAGGGGGCATCCCATTTACACCCTCCTAACGATAAAGAGAAAAAAAAGTTGAAAATGGCCTTAAACCAAGGGTATAGATTAGCATGTCAATCGATGATCCAGTGAATACGAAAAGAGGTTCCCTGTCGGAACCTCTTTTTCGCATTACGCAAACATTCGCTCATTTAGTTGGATTAGGTTATCTTCAATTTGGAATGGTAGGTCAAAATTGCGCTTTTTAAGCTCTTTTACACTTATATCTCGAACGAGCTTAAACGTTTCTTTCTTAAAAGTAGGTGTAATAAACCCATTATTTATTTCACACAATTTTTCTAAGTATTGTAACGTTTCATTCACCAAAAATTGTTTTACGTAGTTGTTATTTAACTGACAAATCAATTTATGCTCTAATCCTTTGATTACAGCAATTTGATCAATGTGAGCAATGATATTTGTTCCATTTTCATCTATAAAGCAAAGGGAAACATATTGTCCTTTTGACATGTCAATATTCATAAATACTGGATTTTGGTATGATTCACCAGATGTCAAACGGATGATTGTTGCTTCTGCAACCCCGCCTACCTTGCGATAATTTGAAATCACTGTATGAATATCCTTCAATCCATGAAGCATATTTAACATTTTAAGTCCCCCTAGCAAAAGTTTCGTCTGAAAATTATATATGTTGATTTTAGAGAAAATGAGAATCATTGTCAACTAGATTTGTGGTTTTCCTTTTTTTACAATTCAGTTCTACTTTAGTGATAGTTGGCGATTTTTTTATAAAGCAGATGAGATAAGTGATATTTTTTCAATAAGACTTTGCAAATGCCGATGCTTATTAGAGATACATAAAAATAATTCTTTATTTTTGTATTCTAAAGCTTTATCCAATTGATAAGACAAAGATATATGTTCAGTTAATAATTCAATCATTAATTGAATATTGTTGGAGTTAATGGCCTCTTCAAGTATCTTTATCGGTACAAAACAGTTTATTTCTTCGTTGACGATAATTAATATATACCAACCAATTCCAAACACATATTTTCCATAATCAGCAACTGTCAATATATCGCCGTATTTCAGCGTTTCTACACCGCTTACAATATTGTCTTGTTTATTCCCATAATATAAACACTGTACCTTTATACCGTTTTTATTCGTTACAACAAAATAAGATTCCATTAACTCCTCCTCATTCAGATTCACTATATCATTCTTTAAATATTTTAATGAGGGCGTTAGTTGAAGAAGAGATTGTACAAAACCGCTCTTTTTGTTGCACCCAGAGGATAGGTAATTAAAGAATATAACCAAAATTTATATATATAAGCAGGAACATTTATTCACCTTGAAGAATATAATTCGTCATAAATATATATAAGTCTGCATAAACGTATACAAGTTTACACAAGAGTCTACAAAAGTCTACACGAACGTACACAAATCTACATAAATGTATACATAACAAACGGGTCAGGTTAAAAAAGGAAGTTAAAATAACACATTTTGGGGAGGATACTATGGCTTATGAAGAACTAACAAAAAATAAACCAACGGTAGAATGGAAACAAAGAATGGATGAAGATGATGATCTGTTTACCGACGAAAATATCAATGCAACTAATAAGGTTCTTGATTCATACATCAACAACTTACAAAAACTTGGAGATATGCCGACTGAGGAAGACATATTAAAATATGTTAAAGAAGTAGTAATTAGATTAAATGAAATAAATGACCAATACGATTATTTTATCGAAACAATGGAAAGAGAAGAACTATGTGAGTTTATTATTGAAGCTACAAGTATAGCTGGCTTAGAATCCGAAGAAGACATAACTGAAGAATGGAGAGAATGGTAAAAGAAACAGTATTCCAACGGGTGGCATAAGTTTAATAAGCTTACGTTATTTTTGACCACATTCTGACCGCCAAACAAATATAAAGATCTTTTTCTTGTTTTTATTAAAAAAGAAAAAAAGCCCGATAAATCAGGCTTTCAGTAAATGGTTTTATTCCATGTTTCTTCATATTTAATTTATAAATAAAAGAGCGTAAGAAATACGGTCTTAAAGGTGCGCGTCATGCTCCTCAGTTCTCAAAGCGTTAATATTCGATGTTACAAAGACTCTCAACCTTTGGTTGGGGGTTTTTTTATTGTTAAAAAGTATTAGCCTGCCCTAATCTACAATTTCTTCCATAAATTAAGGGTTTTGCGGAGGACAAGAATTAATCGTCCACGTAATATATATTATTAATACAAAATATGAGATAAGGATGTGGACAAAAATCAATATTAAAGAGATAGAAGCAAAAAATAAACTTATTGGCTATGGTTCTCAAGGGAAAGTATACAAATTGTCTCCTGATAGATGTATCAAAATTTATTTAAAAGAAAAGCATGCCAGGATGGAAGCAAATGTGCTCAGGTCTGCAACGTCATCTCGTTTTTTTCCAAAAATATATGAAACAGGCTCTAATTATATTGTTATGGAGTATATTGAGGGCAAAACTTTAAATAACTATTTAGAAAAAGAAGGTAAACTCAGTAACCAAATAATTAAAGAAATTGTAATGTTGCTAAAAGAAATGGAACGATTAAACTTTACAAGAATAGACGCACGACTACGCCATATTTTCATAACGGATGAAAACGAAATTAAAGTAATAGACCACGTAAATAGCTTTAAGATTAATTCAAATTATCCCAAACACCTGTTTAGAGGGCTTAAAAAGCTAGGGCATCTTCAATTCTTCCTCGAAGAGGCCAATAAATTTGATACAGAATTCTGCATGAGATGGTGGAAAGTAAACTCTTAGTCTTATTTCTCAGTACTTAAAGCATTCATCAACGTTACAAAGACTCTCAACTTTGGTGGGGTCTATTTTATTGTTATCCCCAATTCCACCTGGTAAATGCTTATCTCTTCACCATCAGACTCAAGGAATAGCAGAGCAATTAGATTCCCCTTTTGGCTGATAATCTCCAAATAGCTTTGTGCTGCATATACTTTAAATTAGGTCAATATGTTAAAGGAGAGATTGCTTTGAAAGCCGCTAAAAATACTTCGTTAAGTTTACCGAGTCCGTCACGATGGGGCATCAGCACCGATTTAGCCGGCCGACCATTGGTAAGGGGTGTACTTACGATTGAATCCATTTCAGACAATCTGGTGTTGGGGACTGCTAACTTCCGGGGAATTCCGATACCCATAAGCGGGTTTTGGGATGAAAATATGAAGAGAATCGATTTTGATACGCCTTATGCAACTTTTTCCGGCCATCTGAAAATTTTTGATGACGCCTCCATTCGAATTCGTCATTTACTCTTGAGCGGGAGATTTTTAATGAAGCCGCCATCTCTGCAGGCAGGAGAGAGCGGAAACTGGATTGCTTCATCAAATGTTCCCCTTACAGGTCCCGCGATGAATACAGGAGACCTGCCGCCGGTAGGTGCCTTTCTAACGTCCGATCTGCTGCTTAACAATCCATTTTAGCTCAGCCAGAAGGCTGGGCTTTATTTGATGGAAATTTTATTCTGCAAATATAGGCTTGAGAAGGGATTATTGGTGCTGAGAGAGCCTCAGAGAGTTCTGAAACACTAATGTTAACGTTTTCATTCACTATCTCGCCCTTATCCTCCTGTCTTTCCCAAATACCCTTGAATATGGATTTGAGCATGTTACGATAGATAGCGTTGATAAAATACGAACAGTTATACGAACAGATTGTCATCTTGAGGAGGATGTCCATGTTAGCAAATAAAACGATTGCTTTTTTAGGAGCAGGTTCAATGGCGGAATCAATGATTTCCGGAGTCATTTCAGCAGAAAAAATATCACCTGATCGAGTCTTTGTGACAAATAGGAGCAATGCCGACAGGCTTGAGGAGATTCAGCATAAGTATGGTGTGAGTGCGATGCCGCAAAATGAGCTTCCAATTAAGCAGATAGATTTATTCATTTTGGCCATGAAACCAAAAGGTGCAGAGGAAGCTCTTCATTCGATTAAAGATAAATTAAACCCCGGCCAGGTGATTCTTTCAGTATTGGCAGGCATTACAACCGAATTTATGGAAGACCATTTAAATCCAGGACAGCAGGTTGTGCGTGTGATGCCGAATACTTCGAGCATGATTCAGGAATCTGCTACGGCTGTCGTGGCAGGCAAGCATACCAGCATGGCCAATGTGGAATTGGTTAAGGAATTGCTGGAGTGCATGGGGGAAGTGTATATCATCGATGAAGACCAGATGGATGTTTTTACTGGATTAGCCGGAAGCGGCCCTGCTTACTTCTATTATCTGATGGAAAACATGGAACGGGTAGGGGTGCAAAAAGGCATGGATGAAGAAACCGTCCGCAAAATTGTCGCCCAGACGATTTTTGGAGCAGCTAAGATGGTGCTTGAAAAAGAAGAAGCTCCCACTTCTCTTAGAGAGAAAGTGACCTCTCCAAATGGCACGACCGCATCAGGTCTCGAAGCCTTGAGGAAATACAATGGAGGCGAAGCCATCACACAGGCAGTTGAGCATGCAGCCAAACGTTCAAAGGAGATCAGCAAAGAATTGGAAGGCGCCCTTGTCACTTCCTAAGGGAGATGGGATTTATAAGTTCACAGGAGGTATTGGATGTTGATTAAAGAAAAGCAGATAAAAAGAGTTGTTATTAAGATTGGAAGCAGCTCCCTAACAAGCATGCACGGTGAGATCAGCCGGAGAAAGCTTGAAAAATTCGCGGAACAAATAGTTGAGCTTAAGGATGCTGGCTATGAAACAGCTGTCGTGTCATCAGGTGCTGTAGCTGCAGGCTACCGGAAGCTTGGCTGCTTGACCGGCCTTCTTCCCTTTCGGAAAAGCAGGCTGCTGCTTCAATTGGCCAGGGGCTATTAATGGAATCTTACTCAGAACTCTTTTTATCTCATGGTTATGTCGCTTCACAAATCTTAATTACCAGAAGCGATTTCTCCGATGAAAAGCGTTATAAGAATATGCATAATACCATGAATGTGCTGTTGGAGCGCGGAATCATTCCGATCATAAATGAAAATGACACGGTTACGGTCGACCGCTTGCGCTTCGGGGACAATGATACCCTGGCAGCAAAAGTGGCCGGTCTGATCGATGCTGATTTACTGATTATTTTATCGGATATTGACGGCCTCTATGACAGCAATCCAAATGAAAACCCTAATGCAAGTCTTCTGGAGAGGGTTCACAGCATTACACCTGAAATTGAAGCTGCTGCAGGAGGATCTGGAAGTGCTGTAGGAACAGGCGGCATGAAGTCAAAAATCCAGGCAGTGAAAATTGCGATGGCTGCTGGGATTGACTCCTTTTTAGGAAAAGCAGGGACGGAAAATATTTTAATGGAAGCTGTGGAAGGCAGGGCGAGAGGCACCTGCTTCAAGCCGGAACCGGATGCATTTAATCTGGATAATCAGAAACAGTGGATCGCTTTCCACTCTGGCCCTGAAGGAAAAGTAACTATCAGCTCCCATGGTATAGAGGCCATAGTGGATCATCATGAAAACCTGTATCGTTCTGATATCCAGGAAGTAAAAGGGAGATTCAAGGATGGAGCGGTTGTCCAGGTCCTTGATGAAGAGGGAAAAGAAATCGGACTCGGCCGAATTAATTTTTCCAACGATCAGCTAAACGAAGATACAGCAGATGGTGAGCTCGAACCGGCCATTGCTCAGGAAACGTTTGTATGTTCCCGGGATTTTAAGCTGCCGGCACTTGTTTAAACAAATAGGAGGGATTCAATGACTACTGCATCAGCAGTAAAGACAAATAGTGTAGAAGAGCAGGCAAAAAAGGCCAGAAAGGCTGCCAAAACATTAAGTATTTTAACAACAAAAGAAAAGAATGAAGCACTCCATACAGTTGCAGACGCTTTGGAGGCTGGTTATGAATCGATTCTATCGGCTAATCTTACCGATTTAAAAAACGGAGAGGATAAAGGGTTTGGAGCGGCATTTATGGACCGGCTGTCACTAACTAAAGAGCGGATTTTTGATTTTGCCGCTGGACTCCGCCAGGTAGCCGGACTTCCTGACCCAATTGGAGATGTCATGTCAGGCTGGACTTTGGATAATGGGCTGAAGGTGGAAGAGGTCCGTGTTCCGCTTGGTGTCATCGGCATGATATATGAAGCAAGGCCCAATGTAACAGCGGATGCAGCAGGTCTTGCCCTAAAGTCAGGAAATGCCATTGTCTTAAAAGGCGGATCATCAGCCTTGAATTCGAATCAGGCTATTATTGAAATCATGCATCATGCTCTTGAAAAGACCAAAATTCCAAAAGATGCTGTCCAATTTATTGCCACAGCAGATAGAGAAGCGACAAAGCAGCTGTTTACCATGAAAGAGCATATTGATGTCTTAATTCCGAGAGGCGGCGCATCCCTCATTAAAGCAGTAGTTGAGAATGCGACAGTGCCTGTACTCGAAACAGGTGTAGGTAACTGCCATATTTATGTGGATAAGGAAGCGGATGCTGAAAAAGCGATTAATATCCTTATTAATGCAAAAACAGACCGTCCGGCAGTCTGTAATGCAGCTGAGACACTGATTATCCATGAAGAATGGCTTAACAAGCATAAAAATCTGCTTGCAGATTGTCTGAAAAAGCATGGTATAACTGTACATGGAGATGAGTCTGCAGCAGCTGCTCTGCCTGATGTTGTGCCGGCGGGTGAAAGCGATTGGGCAAATGAATATTTAAGCCTGGATTTGGCTGTGAAAATCGTAGCCAGTCTTGAACAGGCCATGGAACATATTGACCGATATGGAACAAAGCATTCTGAATCGATTATTACCGAAAACAGAGAAACAGCCAAGAAATTCATGCAGTTAGCAGATGCTGCTGCGCTGTACCACAATGCCTCGACAAGATTCACGGATGGAGGCGCTCTTGGCTTCGGTGCTGAAATTGGCATATCCACACAAAAGCTTCATGCGAGGGGCCCGATGGGTCTTCCAGCATTAACAACCCGCAAATATCTCATGTCCGGAGATGGACAGACTCGATAAAATGTTTTTAAAAGCATCAGCTTCTGCTGGTGCTTTTCTTAAAACCTAAGAATTAATCCTGAAGTTAGATAACTGTCTAGCTCCAGGCGCCATCGGCTCTTGGGTCTAAGCGTGTCTAGTTTCGGCTCCTAGGGACTCTCTGGTCTAAGCCGTTCCCTCCCAGAAGGAAAAACCACCTTCTTACAGGGACCGTCTTATGCTTGTTGTCCCTGGGCAGTCGCCTCAACATTTCTTTCAATCCGTCAAAAAGGTTAAAGAACAACCTTTCAGCCGGTTTGTCTTATGCTTGTCGCCGATAAGCGGGAGCCTTCCGCTTTTCGATAAACCCATAAAAAATTGGCAGCCGAAATGGTGTCAGCGTTTTGCATTTCTCCCCCGCCGCGGATAAAGACTATCTTTAAGGGGTGAGAAATCAGTGACTGTCATAACGACGTTCAATGAGAAAAAAAGAGAAAAGCAAATCAAATATGAAAAATCAGTCCTTCGGGAAATTTCGATAAAAGCGTTAAAAGAGAAAGTGCAGCAATTTTTCGGTTCATCCAGATTTGTTTCCGGTTTGTTGATGAATACCGGAATTGAAGAGGCCTGCTATGATGTAGCGATTGAAGCTTATTTGCTGGGAGCCAATTATAGCCGTTTTGGGCATTTTGGCGAATCCATGGATCAAATCCGCAAAAGATGTGAAAAAGATCATAAGCATTTAGTGGATACTTTATATAACTTTTTCCTTTATTGGGGTCATGGTTCGGAAGCGGTCATGAGTGAATCCCTTTATTATATGTGTGAGCAATATGTAAACAGCTGGTGGTCAGAAGGCTTTAATAAAGGGGAAAGAAGGCGTAAGCTCCGTCTTCACTGAAAAAGCTGCCCAGATGCTGTCCTAATCGAAGTTCTAGATCTCCGTCTTGTCCCATATATTGAAATGAGGATAAGCAGGAGGGGACTGATTGGGACATATGAAGAAAAAATTAAAAATAGGCGGGTTTGCGCTCGGGCTTATCGTCCTTTTTCTTATTTTGCAATATGATTTTGCGGATGATGATTCCTGGGACTCGTGGAATCTGCCTTTAACAGGGAAGATTATCTTGCTTGATCCCGGACATGGAGGTCCTGATGGCGGCGCAGGGGATAAAGGCGCACTCGAGAAAGATATCGCTCTGGATGTATCGTTAAAAGTAAGAGATTACCTCCAGGAACAGGGAGCCCTCGTCATGATGACGAGAGAGGATGACAGGGACCTTGCGCCAGAAGGGACCAGGGGATACAGCCGGCGGAAAGTAGAAGACCTCAAGAAACGGCTTGAAATGATCAATACTTCTAATTCTGATTTTTATGTCAGCATCCATTTAAATTCGATTCCTTCCCCTCGATGGAGCGGAGCACAAACCTTCTATGCACCAGGGATTAAGGAAAATGCCAAAGCAGCAAAATTCATACAGGATGAACTCCGCCGCAATTTGGAGAATACCAAGCGGAACTCAAAGCCTTTGAACAATGTATTCATTTTAAAATATGCCAAAAAGCCAGGTGTCTTAGTTGAAGTGGGATTCCTATCAAACCCTGGGGAAAGAGCCAACCTGAAAACAGACGAATATCAGGATAAAATCGCTGCCTCCATCTACAATGGAATCATGCGCTACTATACCAATGAAAAAGAACTGACCGAAACATGGGAATGAAAAGGTGCTGAAAAAGTGCCTTTTCTTTTTAGAGATGCAGTGAAATAGTGAATGTATTCCTGATGTGATAGAATTAACAGTATAGAAAATTCAATATGTTATACTAAAATGGAAACGAATTCAGAAGGCGGGTGCAATGTATGTTAACTGAACAGAAAGTCAAAGAAGTTTTAAGCGGCTTGAATGAACCATTTATACATAGAACATTGGGCGAACTTAACGCCATTGAAGAAATTAAAATCAAGGAAGAGAAGAGCCATGTCAGCGTTAAGATTCAAATCGCCAAGACAGGTACCGCTGAACAGCTTCAGCTTCAGACTCAAATCGTCAATCTTTTAAAAGAAGCAGGAGCGGCAACCGTCGGCATACGCTTCAGCGATCTTCCTGATGAAGTGCTGTCACAATATAGAGAGGCAGCGGCCGAAGAAGACAAAGGCCTGCTTTCTCCTGGAAATAAAACAGAGTTTATTGCCATTGCCAGCGGAAAAGGCGGGGTCGGCAAATCCACTGTTTCTGTAAATCTGGCTGTATCCCTGGCGCGTTTAGGCAAAAAGGTCGGATTAATTGATGCTGATATTTATGGATTCAGCGTTCCGGATATGATGGGCATTACAAAGCGCCCTGTGGTTAGAGGTGAAAGAATTCTCCCGGTTGAACGCTTTGGAGTGAAAGTGATCTCAATGGGATTCTTTGTAGAAGATAATGCACCGATTATCTGGAGGGGCCCAATGCTGGGCAAAATGCTGAACAGCTTCTTCAATGAAGTAGAATGGGGCGATTTGGATTACCTTCTTCTTGATTTGCCTCCAGGAACAGGAGATGTTGCCCTGGATGTGCACACAATGCTGCCATCATGCAAAGAGATTGTTGTGACAACTCCGCATCCTACAGCTGCATTTGTTGCTGCTAGAGCTGGTGCCATGGCACTTCGCACTGAGCATGAAATCCTGGGTGTTATCGAGAATATGGCCTTCTTCGAAAGCCAATTGACTGGAGAAAGAGAGCACGTATTTGGTCAAGGCGGCGGGGAAAAGCTTGCAGAGGAACTGCGTACGGAAGTGCTGGGTCAGCTTCCTCTTCAGCAGCCTGATTGGAATGAAGAAGATTTCGCTCCGTCCATTTATGATGAAGATCATAAACTAGGACAAATTTATTCAGGCATCGCCCGCAAAGTTATCCAAACAGTTGAAAGCAAGTAATGAGAAAACCTCTTCCGCAAATGGAAGAGGTTTTCTATTTGGAGGTGTTATGCTTCGCCTCCACCGCCTTGTTCTGCACCCTGGCCGCCTTGCTGACCGCCGCTTTCTTTGCCGCCTTGCTGACCGCCGCTTTTAGTTTCTTCTGCGGCCTTCAGAAGGATGTCCTGAATTTTAGCTTTAAAAAGCGGGCTTTCAAATGTTTCAGTCATTACTTTCTGTAAATGCTCCCGATATTCCTTGCTCTTAAGGACATCTGTAATTTCTTTTTCCAGTTCGGGATCCTTAAGTATTTCTATCATCATTCCCCGGTATTCAGGGTCTTTCATAAGATCTTTTAAGAGCTGCTCATTTTCTTTTTGCATACTTTTCGCCATGCTTTCGGCAAACTTTGGATCATCAAATGACTTCTTCCAAAACTCTGTGCCTTTATCGGAGGTTAAGGTTTTTTCAATGGTATCAGCCACAACCTTTTGGTCCATTACCAGCTTTTGCTGCATTTTTTCATCAGTCATTAATTCTTCGAGTGCTTTCTTTCCTTCATCTGTCTTTAATATATCTACAACCATTTTTTTAGTTTGCTCATAATCCATTTGGCCGACGCCTGCTTCACCTTGACCGCAGCCTGATATGAAAAACACTAGCGCTAATGGAAGGAGCAAACGGAATTTTTTTATCATTATGAAGCTCCTTTCAGGGGTGTCCTTACCTTTAGAATGAAGAAATTCAGCAAATATTATGCGCCGGAAATACAATGCCTAGATTTTTCAAACTTTGGTTGGTACAATCATAAAGAATGAATTTATTTATTATGGGGGAAAAATAAATTGACTAGCCGTAACTGGGTAAAGCTTTTTATATCAACTCTCTTAGTTGGAGGATTAACTACTGGAGTTGTCGGATTTATTGTGCGCTGGGATGAATTTGCGCCTATTTTTACGGATTTCGATTTCCTGGAAATTCTGTCAGTATTGTTCTGGCTTATAGGTGTAGGGTTAATCTTCAGTATTATTAGCCAAATGGGCTTCTTTGCTTATTTGACAGTACATCGTTTTGGGTTGGGAATTTTTAAAGGATTATGGAATCCTATTCAGATTGTCCTTATTGTATTTGCTTTATTTGACTTGATTTATTTCCGCTATAAGGTGTTTGCTGGAGAGGGAGACAGCATGCTTCCGTATATTGGCGTTGCGGCCTTTCTTCTTATAGCTGCGCTAGTGGTTGCAGCTATTAAGGCCAAGCAGACTAATCAGCATGCTTTCATTCCTGCTGTATTCTTTATGGTGGTTGTAACCGCCATTGAGTGGGTTCCAGTCCTAAGGGTAAATGAGGAAAGCTGGCTTTATCTAATGCTGTTTCCATTATTAGTTTGCAACACTTATCAGCTCCTTATCCTTCATAAGCTAAATGAAGATTCTCAAAAACAAAGAAGCAAAATAGCTAAAAAGCCATCCAAATAAGGGATGGCTTTTATTATTTACTTTATTTCCTTTGTTTTTGTTTCAGCATTAGCAATCATTTCTGAGACGGAAACAAGTTTGAGCCCCTTGGATTTTACATCATCTAAAATGAGCGGAAGAGCTTTTGCTGTTTGTTTTGCAGAATCGGAGGCATGCAGCAGAACGATTTCTCCTTTTTTCGCTTTTGATACATTCTCTGCAATTCTTTCGACTCCCGGATTGGTCCAATCCTTTGAATCAACGCTCCAATGGACAACGGTGTAGCCCATTCTTTCAGCGACCTTTAACGTCTTTTGATCAAAATGTCCTGTTGGGGCGCGCACAAGCTTAATGTCTTTAATATTCAGCTTTCTAAATGCTTCCTGCGCCTTTGCAAGGTCTCTCCTGATTTTATCTTCTTCAAGCTCTGTATAATCTTCGTAGCTATAGCCCAGAATTCCAATTTCATATCCCTCTTTCACGATTCTTGAAACTAATTCCGGATGGCGTTCCGCCCAGGAGCCAGCCAGAAAAAAGGTAGCAGATTTAACATTCTCCTCTTTGAGAATATCCAGTATGGGCTCTGCTTTTACATCACCCCATCCTATATTAAAGGTAAGGGCTAAATCTTTTTCCCCCTTATAAATCGCTTTTGGCCCGTCTTTGGCTGAAAAAGCAGGCAAGTGGACAATGCTCTGCATGTAGAGAAACCAAGCCGTAAAAAATGCTGCGATGACAACCAGTAAAATTTGTTTTAATGACTTTCCATTCAATACATAAAAAAAGTTCATAATAGTTCACCTCGTCCGATACCTTCCTAGTCTTATACCTATGCTTAACTTGTCTCTTCCATGTATAAAATTTTATTCATAAAAAATTATAAATGGAAAAATACTACAGAAAACAAATTTCATTGGAGGCCATCAAAATGATTGGAATGCTATTAAACCAAAAAGAGCAAAAAGAAATGGAGTACCTCATTAAGCGGGAAATGGATGAAATACTATTCGATTTAAAGGATGACAGGATCGACCACATTGTCAAAAGGGCCATGGAAGAACGATATAAAATTTTATTTTCCCTATTTCAGCGTATGGCAACTCCATCGGATTGCTTTAAATACATGCGTTCCGGCCGGCATCATGAGAAGAAAGGGTAATGTATTTCTTTGCTGAAGAAAAAATAAAAAAACTGTTGACTTGTTATTGGTGTCTTGGTATATTAATAAACGTCGCTGATGACGGAAGGGAAAAATAACTTAAAAAAAGTTGTTGACTTCAAAGGTGGCACATGATATATTAAGAAGGTCGCTTCTGAGCGGCAGATTGATCTTTGAAAACTGAACGAACAAAAACGTCAACGTTAATTCTTTAGTCTTTTTTGAAAAGACAACTTATGAGCTTAATCAACTCTTATATGGAGAGTTTGATCCTGGCTCAGGACGAACGCTGGCGGCGTGCCTAATACATGCAAGTCGAGCGGACAGATGGGAGCTTGCTCCCTGAAGTCAGCGGCGGACGGGTGAGTAACACGTGGGCAACCTGCCTGTAAGACTGGGATAACTCCGGGAAACCGGGGCTAATACCGGATAATTCTTTCCCTCACATGAGGGAAAGCTGAAAGATGGTTTCGGCTATCACTTACAGATGGGCCCGCGGCGCATTAGCTAGTTGGTGAGGTAACGGCTCACCAAGGCGACGATGCGTAGCCGACCTGAGAGGGTGATCGGCCACACTGGGACTGAGACACGGCCCAGACTCCTACGGGAGGCAGCAGTAGGGAATCTTCCGCAATGGACGAAAGTCTGACGGAGCAACGCCGCGTGAGTGATGAAGGTTTTCGGATCGTAAAACTCTGTTGTTAGGGAAGAACAAGTACCGGAGTAACTGCCGGTACCTTGACGGTACCTAACCAGAAAGCCACGGCTAACTACGTGCCAGCAGCCGCGGTAATACGTAGGTGGCAAGCGTTGTCCGGAATTATTGGGCGTAAAGCGCGCGCAGGCGGTTCCTTAAGTCTGATGTGAAAGCCCCCGGCTCAACCGGGGAGGGTCATTGGAAACTGGGGAACTTGAGTGCAGAAGAGAAGAGTGGAATTCCACGTGTAGCGGTGAAATGCGTAGAGATGTGGAGGAACACCAGTGGCGAAGGCGACTCTTTGGTCTGTAACTGACGCTGAGGCGCGAAAGCGTGGGGAGCAAACAGGATTAGATACCCTGGTAGTCCACGCCGTAAACGATGAGTGCTAAGTGTTAGAGGGTTTCCGCCCTTTAGTGCTGCAGCAAACGCATTAAGCACTCCGCCTGGGGAGTACGGCCGCAAGGCTGAAACTCAAAGGAATTGACGGGGGCCCGCACAAGCGGTGGAGCATGTGGTTTAATTCGAAGCAACGCGAAGAACCTTACCAGGTCTTGACATCTCCTGACAACCCTAGAGATAGGGCGTTCCCCTTCGGGGGACAGGATGACAGGTGGTGCATGGTTGTCGTCAGCTCGTGTCGTGAGATGTTGGGTTAAGTCCCGCAACGAGCGCAACCCTTGATCTTAGTTGCCAGCATTCAGTTGGGCACTCTAAGGTGACTGCCGGTGACAAACCGGAGGAAGGTGGGGATGACGTCAAATCATCATGCCCCTTATGACCTGGGCTACACACGTGCTACAATGGATGGTACAAAGGGCTGCGAGACCGCGAGGTTAAGCGAATCCCATAAAACCATTCTCAGTTCGGATTGCAGGCTGCAACTCGCCTGCATGAAGCCGGAATCGCTAGTAATCGCGGATCAGCATGCCGCGGTGAATACGTTCCCGGGCCTTGTACACACCGCCCGTCACACCACGAGAGTTTGTAACACCCGAAGTCGGTGGGGTAACCTTTTGGAGCCAGCCGCCTAAGGTGGGACAGATGATTGGGGTGAAGTCGTAACAAGGTAGCCGTATCGGAAGGTGCGGCTGGATCACCTCCTTTCTAAGGATATTTACATGAAACGTGACGTTTTTTGTTCGTTCAGTTTTGAGAGTTCAATCTCTCAAAGAAAGATTCGTTCTTTGAAAACTAGATAATGTTATGAAGAAGCAATAACCGAGTAATCGCCATCTTAGTTTTTTCTCTTATTTTTTGTTTTAAAACAAAGTAAGAGCACAAACCATGAGGACAATGAGAAGCAAGAAGATCAAGGAAGCGACCGAGCGAGCACCGGAGCGTACGAGAGTACGTGAGGAGCACAGTGACGGAGCTGACGCAGAGATTCGCCGCTTATCATTGGCCGAAGTAGGTTAAGTTAGAAAGGGCGCACGGTGAATGCCTTGGCACTAGGAGCCGATGAAGGACGGGACTAACACCGATATGCTTCGGGGAGCTGTAAGTAAGCTTTGATCCGGAGATTTCCGAATGGGGAAACCCCCTATCCGTAATGGGATAGGATCTTTACCTGAATACATAGGGTATGGAAGGCAGACCCGGGGAACTGAAACATCTAAGTACCCGGAGGAAGAGAAAGCAAACGCGATTCCCTGAGTAGCGGCGAGCGAAACGGGATTAGCCCAAACCAAGAGGCTTGCCTCTTGGGGTTGTAGGACACTCTACACGGAGTTACAAAGGAACGAGGTAAATGAACAGGTCTGGAAAGGCCGGCCAGAGAAGGTAAAAGCCCTGTAGTTGAAACTTCGTTCCCTCCAGAGTGGATCCTGAGTACGGCGGGACACGTGAAATCCCGTCGGAAGCAGGGAGGACCATCTCCCAAGGCTAAATACTCCCTAGTGACCGATAGTGAACCAGTACCGTGAGGGAAAGGTGAAAAGCACCCCGGAAGGGGAGTGAAAGAGAACCTGAAACCGTGTGCCTACAAGTAGTTAGAGCCCGTTAATGGGTGATAGCGTGCCTTTTGTAGAATGAACCGGCGAGTTACGATTACATGCGAGGTTAAGTTGAAGAGACGGAGCCGCAGCGAAAGCGAGTCTGAACAGGGCGAATGAGTATGTGGTCGTAGACCCGAAACCAGGTGATCTACCCATGTCCAGGGTGAAGTCCAGGTAACACTGGATGGAGGCCCGAACCCACGCACGTTGAAAAGTGCGGGGATGAGGTGTGGGTAGCGGAGAAATTCCAATCGAACTTGGAGATAGCTGGTTCTCTCCGAAATAGCTTTAGGGCTAGCCTCATGTAGTAAGAGTCTTGGAGGTAGAGCACTGTTTGGACTAGGGGCCCCCATCGGGTTACCGAATTCAGACAAACTCCGAATGCCAAAGACTTATCCATGGGAGTCAGACTGCGAGTGATAAGATCCGTAGTCAAGAGGGAAACAGCCCAGACCACCAGCTAAGGTCCCAAAGTATACGTTAAGTGGAAAAGGATGTGGAGTTGCTTAGACAACCAGGATGTTGGCTTAGAAGCAGCCACCATTTAAAGAGTGCGTAATAGCTCACTGGTCGAGTGACTCCGCGCCGAAAATGTACCGGGGCTAAACGTATCACCGAAGCTGTGGATTGACATCTTCCGATGTCAGTGGTAGGAGAGCGTTCTAAGGGCGTTGAAGCGGGACCGCAAGGACCCGTGGAGCGCTTAGAAGTGAGAATGCCGGTATGAGTAGCGAAAGATGGGTGAGAATCCCATCCACCGAATGCCTAAGGTTTCCTGAGGAAGGCTCGTCCGCTCAGGGTTAGTCGGGACCTAAGCCGAGGCTGAAAAGCGTAGGCGATGGACAACAGGTTGATATTCCTGTACCACCTCTTTACCGTTTGAGCAATGGGGGGACGCAGGAGGATAGGGTAAGCGCGCTGCTGGATTAGCGCGTCCAAGCAGTTAGGCCGGTAACGAGGCAAATCCCGTTACCATACAGGCTGAGCTGTGACGGCGAGGGAAATTTAGTACCGAAGTTCCTGATTCCACACTGCCAAGAAAAGCCTCTAGCGAGGGAAAAGGTGCCCGTACCGCAAACCGACACAGGTAGGCGAGGAGAGAATCCTAAGGTGAGCGAGAGAACTCTCGTTAAGGAACTCGGCAAAATGACCCCGTAACTTCGGGAGAAGGGGTGCTCATTAGGGTGCATAGCCCTGATGAGCCGCAGTGAATAGGCCCAGGCGACTGTTTAGCAAAAACACAGGTCTCTGCGAAGCCGCAAGGCGAAGTATAGGGGCTGACGCCTGCCCGGTGCTGGAAGGTTAAGAGGAGAGGTTAGCGCAAGCGAAGCTTTGAATCGAAGCCCCAGTAAACGGCGGCCGTAACTATAACGGTCCTAAGGTAGCGAAATTCCTTGTCGGGTAAGTTCCGACCCGCACGAAAGGCGTAACGATCTGGGCACTGTCTCAACGAGAGACTCGGTGAAATTATAGTACCTGTGAAGATGCAGGTTACCCGCGACAGGACGGAAAGACCCCGTGGAGCTTTACTGTAGCCTGATATTGAATTTTGGTACAGCTTGTACAGGATAGGTAGGAGCCTGAGAAGCCGGAGCGCCAGCTTCGGTGGAGGCGTCGGTGGGATACTACCCTGGCTGTATTGAAATTCTAACCCGCGCCCCTTATCGGGGCGGGAGACAGTGTCAGGTGGGCAGTTTGACTGGGGCGGTCGCCTCCTAAAAAGTAACGGAGGCGCCCAAAGGTTCCCTCAGAATGGTTGGAAATCATTCGCAGAGTGTAAAGGCACAAGGGAGCTTGACTGCGAGACCTACAAGTCGAGCAGGGACGAAAGTCGGGCTTAGTGATCCGGTGGTTCCGCATGGAAGGGCCATCGCTCAACGGATAAAAGCTACCCCGGGGATAACAGGCTTATCTCCCCCAAGAGTCCACATCGACGGGGAGGTTTGGCACCTCGATGTCGGCTCATCGCATCCTGGGGCTGTAGTCGGTCCCAAGGGTTGGGCTGTTCGCCCATTAAAGCGGTACGCGAGCTGGGTTCAGAACGTCGTGAGACAGTTCGGTCCCTATCCGTCGTGGGCGCAGGAAATTTGAGAGGAGCTGTCCTTAGTACGAGAGGACCGGGATGGACGCACCGCTGGTGTACCAGTTGTCTTGCCAAAGGCATCGCTGGGTAGCTATGTGCGGAAGGGATAAGTGCTGAAAGCATCTAAGCATGAAGCCCCCCTCGAGATGAGATTTCCCATAGCGTCAAGCTAGTAAGATCCCTGAAAGATGATCAGGTTGATAGGTCAGAGGTGGAAGCGTGGCGACATGTGGAGCTGACTGATACTAATCGATCGAGGACTTAACCAAGTCATATGGTTATTACTCGGCAAACTCTTCTTCATGCATTATCTAGTTTTGAGGGAACGAAAAAATAATTTCCCTCTTGAAAAAAGTATCAAAAGAAAGTATAATCATACTTGTCTTTTGAAAAATAGTCTGGCGGCGATGGCGAGAAGGTCACACCCCATACCGAACACGGAAGTTAAGCTTCTCAGCGCCGATGGTAGTTAGGGGCTGTCCCCTTGTGAGAGTAGGACGCTGCCAGGCTGTTTTCTAAAATACCACTTTTCCGCAGTAGCTCAGTGGTAGAGCATTCGGCTGTTAACCGAACGGTCGCAGGTTCGAATCCTGCCTGCGGAGCCATTTTCATAAAGTCCCATTTGGGGAATTATGAGCTGCTGCTTCCATAGCTCAGCAGGTAGAGCACTTCCATGGTAAGGAAGAGGTCACCGGTTCGAGCCCGGTTGGAAGCTCTCTTAATGAAGACAACTAGAATACTAGGCCCCTTGGTCAAGCGGTTAAGACACCGCCCTTTCACGGCGGTAACACGGGTTCGAATCCCGTAGGGGTCACCATTATGGAGGATTAGCTCAGCTGGGAGAGCATCTGCCTTACAAGCAGAGGGTCGGCGGTTCGATCCCGTCATCCTCCACCATATTTGCCGGTGTAGCTCAATTGGTAGAGCAACTGACTTGTAATCAGTAGGTTGGGGGTTCAAGTCCTCTCGCCGGCACCATCTATTTCTATAGATGGAGGGGTAGCGAAGTGGCTAAACGCGGCGGACTGTAAATCCGCTCCTTCGGGTTCGGCAGTTCGAATCTGCCCCCCTCCACCATTTATTTTTAATAAAACACAAAAAACTGGACAACCTATGAATGTCCTTTTTTATTTTGTTAATATTGGGCTATAGCCAAGCGGTAAGGCACCGGACTTTGACTCCGTCACTCGCAGGTTCGAATCCTGCTAGCCCAGCCATTCCAGTATTAAGCTTTAAGAAATATTATTATTTTGAGCCATTAGCTCAGTCGGTAGAGCAGATTGCAGCATCTAGGTCATTCCTCACCGAATAGCAATCTGTGACAAAGCACACAGTGCTTTGGAACATCTGACTTAGCAGTATCAGGATATAGGAAATAATACTATTATGAGCCATTAGCTCAGTCGGTAGAGCATCTGACTTTTAATCAGAGGGTCGAAGGTTCGAGTCCTTCATGGCTCATCTTTATAGAAAAACACAGACCTTAGGAATCGAGTCCTGAAGGTCATACTTGTAAATACAAATATATTTGCGGAAGTAGTTCAGTGGTAGAACATCACCTTGCCAAGGTGGGGGTCGCGAATTCGAATCCCGTCTTCCGCTCCAATTGGGGCCTTAGCTCAGCTTGGAGAGCGGCTGCTTTGCACGCAGGAGGTCAGCGGTTCGATCCCGCTAGACTCACTTCACCATCATACATAAATCGCAATCCTTAAGCCAATATGGTTTAGGGATTTTTTTATTTCATAAATAATGGAGTTTGACCTGAATTTAATGACCTCTTCCCCCAGCTGCCGCATATATATACACGATTTTGTCGAGTTGAGTCATGTGTCTGAAAGCGGTTAAAATATGATTATGAAGGGAAAGGGAGGACTTATATTATGAATAGACAGAAATTATCGATAATTGGAATGCCGATGGATCTTGGCCAGATGAGACGCGGTGTGGACATGGGTCCCAGCGCCATCCGCTATGCTGGAGTGAATGAGCGATTAAAGTGCTTATTTGAAGAAATCCATGACCAGGGCGATATTGCCATTGGCCGCCCGGAAGTTCAAATCGATCCCACTTCTAATCTTAGAAACTTGGACCTTATTGCTGAGAAGACAGAAAAACTTGCGGAAGAAGTAGACAAAGCAATAGAGGCTGGTTCTTTTCCATTAGTGCTTGGCGGTGACCATAGCATTGCAATTGGAACATTGGCCGGTGTATCCAAGCATTACAAAAACCTTGGGGTAATCTGGTATGATGCCCATGGGGATTTAAATACTGCTGAAACTTCACCTTCAGGAAACATTCATGGCATGCCTCTTGCGGTAAGCATTGGAATTGGCCACCCGCTTTTAACCAATGTAGGGGGATATGCTCCAAAGGTTAAGCCTGAGAATATTGTCATTATTGGGGCAAGATCTTTGGATGAGGGAGAACGGGAGCTCATTAAGGAAAAAGGCATTAAGGTTTACACCATGCACGAAATTGACCGGCTTGGCATGACAAAGGTTATGGATGAGACGATTACATATTTAAAGGAAAGAAATGCCGATGGTGTTCATTTGTCTCTGGATTTGGATGGACTGGATCCGCATGATGCACCAGGGGTTGGGACTCCAGTTATTGGCGGCATCAGCTACCGTGAAAGCCACTTGGCAATGGAAATGCTTGCAGAAGCGCAAATCATTACATCAGCTGAATTTGTAGAAGTTAACCCGATATTGGATGACAAAAACAAAACAGCTACTGTTGCTGTTGCCCTAATGGGTTCATTATTTGGCGAAAAGCTTCTATAATTAATGAAAATAAGAATGAGCAGAACGCAAACAAGTTCTGCTCATTTTTTTGCTGTGAGTGTATAATATTTATTTAGAAGTCGATCGAGTTTCGTGCTGATATCAACGACTATGTGATCTGTAAAAGAAGCGGAAGCTGTTAACTGAATCATTCTTGATCGGCAATCCTCAATATCTTTCAATAATTCCTTAACACACACCGTAACCAACCCTTTTCGATTAATTTAGTACTTTTATACCCTAAAAGGAAAAAAATAAACCAGGATTAGTAAAAATTTGCTAATATAGAAATTGAATGTTTTTTTATTAAAATGAAACCTTTTCCGCTATCGATTCGTATTATCGATTAGCCGCACTGGAGCGGAGGTAAAAAAATGGAGACAATCGTAAAGAAGAGGATAAAGCAAGTATTAAAAGGCGACCAGGATGCTTATGCTGAAGTTGTTGAAATATACAAAGACAAAGTTTTTCAGATTTGCTACAGAATGCTGGGAAACAGGCATGAGGCAGAGGATATCGCTCAGGAGGCTTTCTTAAGAGCCTATGTAAACATTGCCAGCTTTAATATTGACTTGAAATTTTCCACATGGCTCTATCGGATTGCCACTAACCTTTGTATAGATAGAATCAGAAAGAAGAAGCCTGATTATTATCTGGATGCAGAGGTCGCAGGAACGGATGGACTGAACATGTATTCCCAAATTGCATCAGATGCAAGGCTGCCGGAGGAAGATGTAGAAAGCCTGGAGCTCCAGGAAACGATCCAAAGGGAAATATCGAAACTTCCGGAGAAATATCGTTCAGTCATTGTTTTAAAATATATTGAAGAATTATCGCTGAACGAGATCAGTGAAACGCTCGACCTTCCATTGGGAACCGTTAAAACCCGGATTCACCGGGGCCGGGAAGCACTTAGAAATCAATTAAGGTATGTTTAATAAAGAGGGTGAGAACTTTGAAATGTCCAGCAGAAATGGTTGTTTATATGCATGAGTACCTAGATGAAGAGATCTCAGCCGAACATGAGAAGGAATTAAGGGCACATCTGCAAAACTGTGAGGAGTGTCAAACTCATTTCCACGAATTAAAGAAGACGATCGCTTTAGTCCAAAGCACTTCACATATACAGGCACCTGAAAATTTTACGGCAAATGTTATGGCGAAACTGCCAAAAGAAAAGCGGAAAGTTGGAGTTCAGCGCTGGTTCAGGCATCATCCGCTTTTAACTGCTGCGTCCCTCTTTCTTGTTCTGATGATGGGAAGCGTCGTTTCTTCCTGGGATCAGGATCAGCAATTATCAGTTTCTAAGCAGCCAAATCTTGTGGTGCAAAATGACAAAGTGATTGTACCAGAAGGTGAGGTGGTTAAGGGTGATGTAGTGGTTAAGAATGGCGACTTGGAAATCCAGGGGAAAATTGAGGGGAATGCTACGGTCATCAATGGCCAGCAGTACATGGCTTCAGCCGGTAAGGTAACCGGAGAAATCGAAGAGGTTGATGCCATTTTCGAATGGCTGTGGTATCACATCAAAAAGGCAGCCAAGGATGCTGTAAATGTATTTGAAAGCGGAGAAACAGACAAAGAGAAATAGACATGCCAATAATTAGAATCCCTGCTTTAAGGCAGGGATTCTTAGTGTACTTAATTCCTAAGCTAAATTTTCCAGATGAAGTCTGTTGTCTCAAAATTGGAATTAGCGTCAAATATGATATAATATGAAAGTTACATAAAGGAACTTTAAGCATTTTTGCTTTTGAAATATATATTTGGAGGAAGGATAATGTCGTTTGCAGATTTCTCTATTTTGAAATTGTTGGCTAATACAATAGACATTCTCCTTGTCTGGTACGTCATCTATAAACTCATAATGATTGTTAAAGGAACAAAGGCTGTCCAATTGCTGAAGGGGATCTTTGTCATTATCCTCGTTAAAGTAGCAAGCGACAAGTTCCACCTGCAAACATTAGGATGGATGATGGAACAAGTGCTTCTTTGGGGATTTCTGGCCATCATCATCATTTTCCAGCCGGAGCTGCGAAGAGCACTGGAGCAATTGGGAAGAGGAAGATTCTTCTCAAGGACGGCTAATCAGGAGGAGGAAAATCAGGAGAAACTGGTTGAATCCATTGCCAAGGCTGTGGATTATATGGCTAAACGTCGAATTGGGGCGCTTATTTCTGTTGAGCGGGAAACAGGCATGAATGACTATATTGAAACAGGCATTCAGCTTGATTCCAAAATCTCATCTGAGCTTCTTATTAATATATTCATCCCGAATACACCCCTGCATGACGGAGCCGTTATCATTCAAAGGAATTGTGTGGCTGCAGCAGCCTGTTATCTGCCGCTGTCAGAAAGTCCTTTCATCTCAAAAGAGCTGGGCACCAGACATAGGGCTGCTTTAGGAATAAGTGAAGTAACCGACAGTATTACCATTATAGTTTCAGAGGAAACAGGAAGTATTTCCTTAACCAAAAACGGTGAACTGCACCGTGATTTAAAAGCCGAGGCTTTTAAAGATATGCTTTCAAACGAATTGCTTGTTCAACAGAAAATAAAGCAGACTTCTTCAGGTCTTTGGAACTGGAGGGGGAAAAAGAATGGATAAGTTAATTGATAAATTGGTAGATACCCGCTGGTTCATGAAAATTGTTGCCTTGATTCTGGCACTTTTTCTATTTGATTCTGTATATGATTCAGATAAGGAATTAAAGGATATTAACGTTCCTGGCCAGCAGGATTCAGACGTTGTTGAAGATGTCCCGGTGAAAAGCTATTATGATACGGAAAACCTGGTCGTTACTGGTATTCCAGACACAGTTGATTTGAATATAGAGGGCCCAAAAAGCCACCTTGAGCCAGCGAAAAAACAGCAGAACTTTGAAGTATATGTAGATTTGACGAATGCAGAAATTGGCTCTCAAAGAGTGGAATTTAAAATCCGTGATATCTCAGATAAACTTGATGTGACGATCAATCCGCAATATGCAGACGTGACAGTCCACGAAAAAGTAACTCAGGAATTTAAAGTGGATGCAGAATTTAATAAAAGCCTGCTTGGTGAGGGCTATTCGGCCGAAGCGGCTACTGCAGAACCAAAGACGGTAAAAATTACGGGGGCAAAAGAAGTGATCGATCGGATCAGCTTTGTCAAAGCCACCCTGGATGTAAGAGGGCCTATAACCGAGACAATCACTGATGAAGCAACTGTCAGGGTATTGGATCGTGAGATGAATAAGCTTGATGTAATTGTGGAACCGCAAGTGATTCAAGTAACAGTCCCGGTTAAGCAGTTAAGCAAGACAGTTCCCGTTACGATCGTTCGGAAGGGGGACCCTCAAGAAGGGGTTACAATTAATTCGATTGAACTCGATGTTAACGAGGCTTCCATAACGGGCCGGGAAGAAATATTAAATGAGACTGAAAGTGTAAGGGTAGAGGTGGATGTCAGCAAGATTGAGAAAGATACGGTGCTTACCCTGCCGGTTATTATTCCGAATGGCATTTCAGCAGTGGATCCTAAGACAGTAAAGGCGTCTGTTGACATCAGCACTGAGGAGAATGCTAATAAAGAAGAGGAAAGTACAGAAGAGCCTTCTGAAGAAACACAGGCACAGGAACAAGAGGAAACCAGAACCTTTTCAAGCCTTCCCATCAACATAGCCGGCTTAGCCGAAGAATATGAAGCTATCCTTAAAAACCCAGCTTCCGGAAGGACAAGTATTACGGTTACCGGGAAAAACAGTACGGTTCAGAATCTCAAAGCGGAAGATTTTAATATATATTTGAGCCTTGCAGACCTGGGTGAAGGGGAACATGAGGTGCCGATCAATGTAGATGGCCCTTCAGGGGTGGATATTAAACCTGCAGCAGGTAATGCGACCATATCGATTACACAAAAAGAAGAAACTTAATATAGAGTATTTTTTAAAGTAAGAAGGAGCGATTATAAAATGGGTAAATATTTCGGTACAGATGGAGTACGCGGCGTTGCAAATAGTGAATTGACACCTGAGCTGGCCTTTAAACTTGGCCGTTTTGGGGGTTATGTATTAACGAAGGATCATGATCGTCCGAAAGTATTAATCGGCCGTGATACCCGTATTTCGGGCCATATGCTGGAAGGCGCACTTGTAGCGGGGCTATTATCTATTGGAGCAGAAGTTATGCGCATCGGAGTCATTTCAACGCCTGGAGTCGCTTATTTAACAAAAGCACTTGGTGCAGAAGCTGGAGTAATGATTTCTGCATCCCATAATCCGGTTGAAGATAACGGAATCAAGTTCTTTGGTCCTGATGGTTTTAAGCTTTCCGATGATCAGGAAGCTGAGATTGAGGAATTAATGGATATGGCAGAAGATCAGCTTCCAAGACCGGTCGGAGGCAGCCTGGGGCAGGTAAATGATTACTTTGAAGGCGGACAGAAGTATCTTCAATACTTAAAGCAGACGGTTGATGAAGATTTCTCAGGCATCCACATTGCGCTGGATTGTGCACATGGGGCTACTTCGCCGCTTGCAACTCACCTATTTGCTGATCTTGATGCTGATCTTTCAATGATGGGAGCATCCCCTAACGGATTAAATATCAATGCAGGAGTCGGTTCTACTCATCCTGAGGCATTGTCTGCCTTTGTTAAGGAAAAAGAAGCAGATGTAGGTTTGGCTTTTGATGGCGATGGCGACCGTTTGATTGCCATTGATGAAAATGGTGATATTGTGGATGGCGACCAGATCATGTATATCTGCGGAAAATACATGAAAGAGCAGGGAAGACTTAAGCAAAACACAGTTGTTTCTACTGTGATGAGCAACCTTGGCTTCTATAAAGGGCTGGAAGCTAACGGGGTCGAAAGTGTTCAGACTGCTGTAGGCGATCGCTATGTTGTGGAAGAAATGAAGAAGAAGGGCTACAACCTTGGAGGAGAACAGTCAGGACACATCATTTTCCTCGACTACATCACAACTGGGGATGGACTCTTGACAGGCCTTCAGCTTGTGAACATCATGAAAGTAACCAAGAAGCCATTATCTGAGCTTGCAAACGAAATGCAGAAATTCCCGCAGAAGCTTGTGAACATCCGTGTAACAGACAAACACCATGTTACAGACAATGAAAAAGTAAAAGAAATCATTGCGCAGGTTGAAGAAGAAATGAACGGAAACGGCCGGATTCTTGTCCGTCCATCCGGAACTGAGCCGCTTGTCCGCGTAATGGCCGAAGCGCCAACAGGTGAACTATGCGCATCATATGTAGAGCGCATCGCCGCTGTTGTTGAAAGTGAAATGGGATTAAAAGAATAAGAAGCACAATTCATATGCATAAGGGAACTCCTGAACTCCCTTATGCATATTTTTATATATGGGAGTTTCCGTCCTTGCCATATTCATTTATCTGTTGACGGAAGTCTGACTTTGATGTATGATAATCCTGTTTTTGTATTTAAGAATACAAGACAGCTTCATTCAAGAAGAGAAAGGTGGATAGTGAAAATAATTAAATATAAAGCGCCTGAACTGATCCTGGACGTAAGGATTAGTTGACGAGGAGGAGGTTTATCGAATGTTCGGCGGATGCCTCCCGGTTGAAAGCACAACCGATGATTTCTTCTTTAAAACATTCGGGCAACTGAATGGACAAAGAGAAGGGAATGCTAATTAGAAAAGCGGAAGCGCCTTGCCCAGGAAGGAACGCAGACTAAGAACGCCACGTCCTGTGGCAACGTCTGCATGACCCACATCCTGTGGGCCTCAAGCATAAGACGATTCCTGTAAGAAGGTGTTCTTTCCTTCTGGAAGGAATTGGCTTATGACCTCGAGCCCCTAGGCGCTGTAGCTAGACATCGAACTAAATATATAAAAAAACAGAGATAAGGGGCAAGACTGCCCCGAAAAGGCTTCTTGCCCCTTCATTTTTAGGAGGAAAAGAAGTATGTGTGGTATCGTTGGATATATTGGAAACTTAGATTCAAAGGAAATTTTATTAAAAGGCTTAGAAAAGCTTGAATATAGGGGCTATGATTCAGCTGGAATCGCCGTTATGAATGACAACGGAGTTCAGGTTTTCAAAGAAAAAGGCCGTATTGCGGATCTGCGCAATATTGTTGATGAAGATGTGATGGCAAACACAGGGATTGGTCACACTCGCTGGGCGACTCACGGTGTTCCAAGCACAGTAAATTCCCACCCTCATCAAAGCAATTCCGGCCGTTTCACGCTTGTTCACAATGGCGTAATTGAGAACTACGACATCTTAAAGCGCGAATATTTGCAGGGAGTTGTCCTTAAGAGTGATACAGATACAGAAATCATCGTTCAGCTGATTGAATTATTCGTGAACGAAGGATTGAATACTGAAGAAGCGTTCCGCAAAACGCTGACACTTTTAAAAGGCTCTTATGCGATCGCCCTTTTAGATGCAGAAAATGATGAAACTATTTTTGTTGCGAAAAACAAGAGCCCTCTTCTGGTTGGATTGGGTGAAACATTCAATGTAGTTGCTTCTGACGCAATGGCGATGCTTCAAGTTACAGATCAGTATGTTGAACTAATGGACAAAGAAATCGTTATTGTTACAAAAGATGATGTCAAGATTCAGACGTTGAATGGCGAGGCAATAAGCCGCGATCCATATACGGCTGAATTGGATGCAAGCGATATTGAAAAGGGAACATATCCTCACTATATGCTGAAAGAAATCGATGAGCAGCCTTTAGTGATGCGTAAAATCATCCAGAAGTATCAAAATGATAATGGCGAGCTGACAATCGACCAGGAAATCGTTAGGGCGATGAACGATGCTGACCGCATTTATATCATCGCTGCCGGTACTTCTTATCATGCAGGACTTGTTGGTAAACAATTCATTGAAAAAATCGCAAAAATTCCAGTTGAAGTACACATTTCAAGTGAGTTTGGCTACAATATGCCGTTGCTTTCAGAGAAGCCGTTATTTATTTTTATCTCTCAAAGCGGTGAAACGGCAGACAGCCGTGCAGTGCTTGTAAACGTTAAGGAAATGGGCCATAAGGCATTAACGATTACAAATGTTCCTGGTTCTACTCTATCCCGTGAAGCGGATTATACTTTATTGCTTCATGCAGGCCCTGAAATCGCCGTGGCTTCTACAAAGGCCTATACAGCCCAGATTGCTGTATTATCCATTCTTGCTGAAGTTACAGCGAGGAGCCGCGGATTGGAAATAGACTTCAACCTTGTTCAGGAGCTTGGCATAGTAGCGAATGCAATGGAAGTTCTTTGTGATGCGAAAGAAGAGTTCGAAGACATTGCACGCAAATTCCTTTCCACTACACGCAATGCGTTCTTCATTGGCCGTGGAATCGACTTTTATGTTGGCCTTGAAGGTGCACTTAAGCTGAAAGAAATTTCTTATATTCAAGCTGAGGGTTTTGCGGGCGGAGAATTAAAGCATGGAACCATCGCTTTAATCGAGGACGGTACGCCAATCATTGCCCTGGCAACTCAAGAAAGTGTTAACTTAGGCATTCGCGGCAACGTCAAAGAGGTCGTTGCCCGTGGAGCAAACCCTTGCATCATTTCCATGAAAGGGCTGGAAACAGAAGAAGACAGCTTTATCATTCCGGAAGTGAACGAAATATTAACACCTCTTATCTCTGTAATACCATTGCAATTAATCTCTTACTTTGCTGCGCTCCACCGTGAGTGTGACGTAGATAAGCCGCGTAACCTGGCTAAGTCGGTTACTGTGGAGTAAGGAAGTCTATACTGAAAATAATGTTGTGGATTTGAAATAAAGTCGTACCGTTTATAAAAAAGATGTTCCGTTTAAAATAAAGTTATACCGTTTATAAAAAAGTTGCACCGTTTTACCCCTTTGGATATGATTATCTAAAGGGGTGTTTTTATGTCGAAAAGAAAAAGAACATCTGAATTGAACAGTGGATTAAACAAGGTCGAGGCACCGGTATAGGAGTAGATTATAAACCTTGGTTGAAGATTCAAGATGTATCTTCTAAGGGTCGTTCCGCTCGTTTAAAAGGAATAAAAACAAACAGACAGCATGAATTTCTATCGGATTTAGAAAAAAATTACTTCTATTTAACTGAATATTCAAATCATATTGTTGATATCCGAGAACAATTTCCTTATTTACCCTTGCCATTTCGGAAAAATCTCAAGGGTAGGTCTGAAGAAGGAAAAGATTTATTACATTAATGGATTCAACAATTAGAATATGATTATACAGTGATAACAATTTTGAAATGATGCGATAAAAGTTCAACTTTTACCTAGAAAAAAAGAGATAATACAGAGAGCAATTTTATGACTTTTTTTGCAACATGGTATATGATTCCAGTGAATATCAGAAAATAAATCCCCCTTAGATAAACTCTTCTAAGGGGGATGACTATGCTCTTTACAAGAAATATCATGATTTCATCATTGTTTTTTTGCAGGAAATCCATAAACATTTGCACGAAACGCCACTAAGAATCCAAGAAGAACGAGGATAAACATTACCCATGGAAGAGAACTCATATCAAATGATTCCATCAGGATCGCTCCAACCGCACTTCCTCCACCTATAGCTAGATTCCAAACAGTAACCAACATAGATTGGGCAATATCCGCGCCTTTTCCAGCAGTATCTGCTATTGCGGTTTGCGTAAGTGTTGCTGCTCCTCCAAAGGTTAAACCCCATATAGCTACAGCAATATAAATGATTGTAGGATGACTAATTCCGATACCTAATGCTAATGATGCCAATCCAAACCCAGTCAGACTAATTATCAACATGCTATAAACCATGTTGATAAAACAGCGTTTATAGCATGTTTCTTATCAAACTTATTTCAAAGCAACAGCGAAAATTCATCAGACGATGATAAAGTAAATCTAATTTCAAAGAAAGAATACTATAGGAGCCGTGAGACAAAATAAAAAGGTAAATGTATTAGACAAGAGTAAAAGGGTGAGGGATATTAGTCATGATTAATATCCCTCACCCTTTATGCTTTCGAAATAAGGATAGTTATGCCCTCCTGAAAGATTATAAAAAGTAGTTTTGGGGATTTTTTAATGCACTTGCAATTTTCTTAATTCCTTCTTCAATTTGATAGGCGTCAACATTTGAAACATTCAACTTCAAAATCCGTTCGTGGTAAAAATCATCTAAATAATTTCTTTCAACTGAATCCAGATATATGCCTTCTTCTTGCAAATGATAAATAAACGATTTTAAATTCACACGCTTGGGCAACCCAATATGACTATGCATTACAATTTCTGATGATGATTCGTAGGTAGGTAAATGATTTTGTATTGATTGATGCAGAATTTTCGCACGTGCATGATAGATGTTACTGACTTTCGTTTTATTATGTTCAAACATACCATTTTTCATATAGAGATATAATGCAGCTTGTGAAATCATAGAGCTGTCGATATCCGTTGTCATTTTGTATTTTTGAAAAATGTCAATAATTGAATGAGGAAGAACTGCCAATCCAACTCTTAACCCAGGAAACATAATTTTTGAAAAACTTTTTACATAGATGACTTTATCATGGTAATCATCAGCAAAAAGAGGATCGTTCTTCGGATTGTATTCAAAATCTGCTAAATAATCATCTTCTAAAATGTACACATTATATTGGTCTGCTAATTGTAAAATAGCCTCTTTTTCTTTTTTACCGTATGAAGATCCTAAAGGATTATGGAAGCGTGGCATTGTATAAAAAAACTTAATATCTTCTTCATGAAATATTTGTTCTAACCGATCTAAGTCAATACCTTTCGAGGTACGTTGAATTCCTATTGCTGGCAACTGTAAGGTTTTCAGCAGATCCATATATAAATGATAACTAGGTTGTTCAACTAGAATGGTGGAACGATTATTTGGAAAGGGCATAATACTTACTAAAGAAAGAGCCTGTTGAACACCTGTAGTGATGAAAATCTGTTCGTTATGCGTGAATACTTGGTAAGATTCTAACAGTTTTTTAGCTTCTGCTATGAGTGGCGGCCAACCTTTTGGCGTTCCGTAGCGAAATAATTCTTCTTGATACATATCAATTGCTTTATTTATGCAGTGTTGAAAATTTTTATAAGGAAATGCTTGCCAAGTAGGAGATGCGCTTGCAAAGTCAATTATGTCAGTGGATAATGGGGTTTTGAAGACGTGATTATCCACAACATAATAACCACTTTTCGGTAGAGCATAAATAATATGTTGCTCCTCCAATCTTTTTAAAGCGGTCAATACCGTGCTTTTACTACAAGAATATTGTTGTGTTAAATTTCGAATGGATGGTAATTTTGCACCGGTCGAAAATTTCCCAGACTGAATTTGCATCAGAAGTGATTGATAGATTGATTCATATTTAAGCATCATAAACCTCCTTGCACGTCTGTATCGGTACAGATGTGTATTTTTTATATCGTAAAGGTTATTATTATCCCTTACGATAATGGTACCGGCCGGATCAATATAAGGGGGTAATCGAAATGATTGAAAATAGAAATGCATATATCGCAGCAACCATCTATGCAATCATTATCGGATTGTCATTTATGTTTGTTAAAGTGACATTAACGGTTGCAACACCGTTAGATACATTAGCTCATCGGTTTACCATTGCATGGATTGCTGCCACAGTGTTGTTCGTGTTAAAAAAAGAATCGATCAAATTCAAAGTAACAAAAAAAGATGTACTGCGGATTGCCTTGTTAGCCATCTTATATCCGACACTATTTTTTGCTTTTCAAGTATTTGGGTTAGTGCATACATCTTCATCGGAAGCTGGTATTATTCAAGCAACAATACCAATTTTTACGTTAATCTTTGCAAGTATCATCTTAAAGGAAACATCTACACGTAGTCAAAAAATTGCGATTGGTTTATCTGTACTTGGTGTGATGTATATTATGTACATGAACGGGGCAGGAGGCACAAATACAAGTCTCATCGGGACTGGTTTAATTTTACTTTCAGCACTTACCGCCTCACTATACAACGTATTTGCCAGAAAATTAACACAACGCTATTCGTTATTCACTATCACATATATCATGACCTTGTTCGGGTTTATAGCTTTTAATGGAATGGCACTAACAAACCACGTAATAAATGGAACAGTCCATCAATTTATCCAACCTTTTGGTCACTGGGATTTTGTTCTTGCCATTTTATATTTAGGTATCCTATCGTCTTTAGGAACGTCCTATCTTTCCAACTATGCTTTATCAAAAATAGATGCATCGAAAATGAGTGTTTTCAGTAATTTTGCTACGCTCATTACCATTTTAGCAGGGGTCATTTTTTTAAAAGAGGAATTTCATTTATACCACATAGCCGGATCCATTATCATTATCATCGGTGTGGTTGGTACAAACTATTTTGGTGCAAGGGGCAAATCAAATGAGAAAATATAGTCTCTTGTTAATCATAAGCCTCATTTGGGGATCTCAATTTTTCTTCGTGGAATTAGTGACGAATGATGTAGATTCCATTTCGTTGTCTGCCTTGAAAGCATTGATCGGTGCACTTTGTTTATCAGTGATTAGTCTGTTCCAACCAAAGAAAAAGTACACAACCAAGACCAAAAAATATTTTTGGATTGCACTTTTTGAAGTAGTCTTGCCGTTTATTCTGATTGCACAAGGCCAAAAGTACGTATCGAGCAGCATTGCATCTATGCTAATCGCAATGGTCCCAATCTTCACATTAATATTTTTCGTATCGCTCTTCAAAAAGAGAGCAAGCAAATTTGAAATAGTCAGCATAGTATTAGGATTTTTAGGAATTGTGATCTTATCGTGGCCAACGCAAGGAATTATGAACGTTTCAGGTAATATATTGGGTAATGTGTTGCTCATTCTTGCTGCTATAAGTTTTGCATGGTCTTTAATTCTAATGGAAAAATTAGAAGAGGGTTCTCCGGTGGTCCATATGAGAAATGTTTTATGGATTGCAAGTATTATCTTATTACCAATGGCATTCCTTTTTGAAAAGCCATTACAAATCGATATCAATCATTCGCAAGTAATATATATGATCATTTTAGGTATATTCCATGCAGGAATTGTCTATATGCTGTATAATCTCTTAATTCAAGAAGAGGGAGCATTATTTGCCTCTTTTAGCAACTATATTAACCCGGTTATTGGTGTAATTTTAGGCTATGCTATTTTAAAAGATCCATTATTTTTGCAGCATAAGATTGGCATATTAATTATTCTTTTAGCACTTTTATTTTCGAATCCTGATACTCTTAGAAAATGGGTCAGGAAGAACAATTAATAGACAATATCCTTGTATATAATGAGCTTTTGTTCTATAAAAAATCTCAAAAATAAAGTTAATCAGAACAGAAAATAATCTTAAATATTTAAAATTAGGATCTTCAACAAAAGGGCACTATTATTGAAGATAAGATCATAGATAGAAAATGATCAAACTTTATTTTAAAGCTACAATGTTGGATCAGTAAAGTTGGGGTGCCGACTAGAAAATGGCCGCTCAATGCACATTCATAAAAATTTGATCAAGTAGGACTCAATCCAATTGCAGGATTGGGTCTTTTTTAAAATCATAATTGCATATAAGACCGTCATCATTTAGCTTCCTTTTAAGCTTCGAAAATTTAGCAGTCTAGTGTAATAAATGAAGGAAGTTACGGATTTAGGCAGGATTTACAACCGTTTTCTTTAAGGGTATGATTTTTATAGGATAGATAATAGATTATGGGAGCGGAATAATGAAAGAATTAACATTCAAATCTTACGACCAATTTCTCCAGTTTAACGAGCATAAGGCGATGGAAAAAGCGGTCATGAAGGGACTTCAAGGGGATGAACTGGTAAAATTCAAACTTGAATTTCTGCAAAGAGCCAAAACAATGTGGAAAGAGTATGATTGCGATCTTTGGATTCAAAAACACGGATATGTCATCATAAATGTATGGAAAGACGGCAGCGGCAAAAGAAAAGTTACGAGAGGAAGACCAAAAAAATTAGATTCTGAAAAATATTTACACACTGTTCATGTAAGATTAGATGAGGAAACGTATCGGCAGCTCACGAATCACTGTCAGGAAAATCAAATCGATGTATCTGAAGCTATTCGGCTGCTTATTAAAACTCTATAGGGGAAACAAGTGGGAGGTTCAACTTTTCTGTTTGAATCTCCCTTTTAATTTGAGCTTGCTTCTTTTAAAGAGAGAATAAATTTAGACAATTGCCGGAATTTCCAATCTGCCTCTTCTCTTTTATTATTTTTTGTGATACATTAATTGTGATGGTAAGTTGATAATCATTTTCAATAATCAAAAAAGCTATACATATCAAGGTTCTTTTTTTTGCCTTTCTCTGATAATGATTATCATTGCATTTAAAATAGTTTTATAGATTTACTACTATTCCTCAACTTGGAATAAAGATTTTTCAATATAAACATGTTATGAGGGTTATTAATGAGATTATGGATGTTAGTAATTGCAGCCATCGTTCTGTCTTTTATCTCGCTATTTATCGGAGCAATAGATATAACGCCTAAGGATCTGCTTAATTGGGAATCAGATGAAACACATATTTTCCTTATTAGCCGCATCCCGCGGTTATTGGCGATTATATTAGCGGGGGCAGGGATGAGTATTGCCGGCTTGATTATGCAGTCTTTAAGCCGAAATAAGTTTGTATCACCAACTACTGCTGGAACTTTGGATGCAGCAAAGCTGGGTATTTTAATTTCCATGCTGTTTTTTACGAATGTGACCTATACACAGCAAGTTATTTTTAGTTTTGCCTTTGCTTTAGCAGGTACATTTCTCTTTATGCAGATTTTAGATCGTATAAAATTTAAAGATGTTATTTTTGTTCCATTGGTTGGAATTATGTATGGAAATATTTTATCTTCCATTACAACGTTCTTTGGATATGAAGCAGATCTTCTGCAAAATGTATCTTCCTGGCTTATGGGGAGTTTCACTTTAATTATTGCTGGCCGTTATGAGCTTTTATATGTTAGCATTCCAGCTATTATTTTAGCGTATCTTTATGCGAATAAATTTACAGTTGCAGGAATGGGTGAAGATTTTGCGAGAAACCTAGGTTTAAGTTATAAGCTAGTACTCAATATTGGTCTGATTCTTGTTGCGGTTATTTCAACAACGGTTGTCCTTACTGTCGGGGTTATTCCATTTTTAGGGCTGATTGTGCCAAATATTGTTTCTCTTTATTTGGGTGATAACCTGCGCAAAACGATTCCGCATACAGCGGTATTAGGAATTGTCTTCTTACTAATATGTGACATTCTGGGACGCGTCATTATTCATCCTTATGAAATTCCAGTTAATGTAACAGTGGCAGTGATTGGCAGTGCAATCTTCTTAACGATGCTGCTTAGGGGGAGAGCATATGCGAAATAGTACAAAACTGATCTTATTAACAGCTATTGCCATTGTGTGTATTTTGCTTTATGGCTTTTATGATATTAAAGGCGGCTTTGATTATGCCTTTCCAAAGCGTATGCTCCGAGTTACAGCGATGATTATAACAGGAATTGCGATTGCTTATTCCACAGTGGTGTTCCAGACAATTACACATAACCGCATTTTAACACCTTCAGTTATGGGCCTTGATTCTATGTATCAAGTAGTACAGACATTAATCTACTTCTTTGCAGGGGCGATGTCAGTGTGGGTGTTAAATAAATACTTAAACTTTGGTGCAGCCATTTTAGCCATGGTCGTCTTTGCCCTGATTTTATATCGGTTTTTGTTCAGAGCTGATAAGCACCCAATATATTTTCTTCTATTAATAGGGATGATTATAGGCACACTCCTGGGAAGCTTTGTCACATTTTTGCAAGTATTGATTGATCCAGTCGAATATTTAAGTCTTCAAAGCCGTTTGTTCGCGACCTTTACAAACGTAAAAGCGGAGTTATTATTTATTTCAATTGGCATCTTATTCCTTGCATTTCTATATGGCTATCTTATTATGGATAAACTGGATGTTATGTCACTTGGCCGCGAAAATGCGATAAATCTTGGTATTAACTATGACGGTATGGTTATGAGAATTTTAATTTTATCGTCTGTTTTGATTGCCACATCTACAGCGCTTGTTGGCCCAATTACATTTTTGGGATTAATCGTTGCCAATCTCTCTTATCAATATCTGGTGACATATAAACACTCCATCCATATATTGGGGGCGAGTTTAATCAGTATCATTGCATTGGTTGGCGGGAATTTCCTTGTGGAGCATATTTTTGAATTACGTACAACATTAAGTGTCATTATTAACTTTATCGGCGGTATTTACTTTATCTATCTATTACTGAAGGAAAGTAGGGCAGCAGGATGATTGAAATCAAAGGATTAACAAAACTATTTGGTAAAAAGCCTGTTGTAGAGGATGTTACAGTCACAATCGAGCCGGGGACCATAACCTCTTTTATTGGACCGAATGGTGCTGGTAAATCAACACTTCTTTCTATGGTAAGCCGTTTGTTAGAAGCAGATACAGGTGAAGTCTTACTTGATCAGAATAATGTAAGAAAGTGGAAGTCTTCGGAATTTGCAAAGAGAGTATCCATTTTAAAACAAGCAAACTACCTTAATGTGAGATTAACGGTACGTGAGCTTGTGGCATTTGGGCGCTATCCATATTCAAGGGGACGTTTAACAGCTGAAGATGAAAAGTTTGTTGATCAAGCAATTGAATATATGAATTTAGCAGATATGGAAGACAAATATTTAGATGAATTATCAGGTGGTCAAAAACAACGGGCATTCATTGCAATGGTCATTGCCCAGGATACGGATTATATATTGCTGGATGAGCCTTTAAATAACCTGGATATGAAGCATTCAGTTCAAATCATGAAAATTTTGCGCAAATTAGTTGATGAACTTGGAAAGACAGTTGTCATTGTTTTGCACGACATTAACTTTGCATCTGTCTATTCTGATCGTATAGTAGCATTAAAAAATGGCCGGCTTATGAAAAATGGGACGACCCATGAAATCATCAATTCTGATGTGTTGCGTGAAATTTATGATATGGATATTCCAATTCAAGAACAGAATGGCTGCAGGATTTGTGTCTATTTCAATTCGCATACGTAAACATTGAAGCAATAAAAGCACCTGGAGAAATCAATTGTGTATCAGCTTAATTTATGTCAGATTTTTGAAATATTGGAATAAAATTTAAAAAAGTTTTAGAAAGTTATTGACTAATAAAGATTATTAAATAATAATTATCATCATGATTGATAATGATAATCAATATCAATATTAAAATAAAAAGGGAGAGTTAAGTAATATGAAAAAATTATTTTTTGCATTGTTAACAGCCATGGTATTATTGCTTGCCGCATGTGGTTCTAACGAAGAAGCTTCAAAAGAAGAATCAACTGATAAAGCTGCAGCTGAAGGCCAATCTGAAGAAACGAGTACAGCTGGAACAGAAGGAATCCCTTCTTATCCAATGACCGTATCTCCGACAGTTGCTTCAACAGAAGGCCGTGAGGGTGGTACAACTAATTTTGAAGATGTTAAATTTGAAAAGATGCCAGAAAAAATTGCCGTATTCGATTATGGTTTCTTAGATACATTAGATGCACTGGGCGTTGAAGGAATTGTTGGGGTTGCGAAAGATTCTACCCTGTCTGCTCACCTTGAAAAATACGCTTCTGATAAGTATAAAAGTGTTGGTGGATTAAAAGAACCTTTACTTGAAGATATCGCTGAGATGGATCCGGATGTTATCTTCATCTCTGGCCGTCAGTCAGCATTCTATGAAGAATTAAAAGAAATCGCTCCTGTCGTGTTTGTTGGTACTTCTGAGGATGACTACTGGAACACATTCTTATCCTCTGTAGATTTAGCCGCGAAAATGTTTGGTAAAGAAGCGGAAGCTGAAGAATACACTGCAAAATTTGATTCAGCTTTAGAAGAAATCAAAGCTTTAGCTGGAAACTATGAAACTTCATTAGTAACAATGTACAATGAAGGCAAATTATCAGGTTTTGCAACAAATTCCCGTTTCGGTTACATTTATGACATTTATGGATTTAAGCCAGTAACAGAAGATATCGAGGCTTCTTCTCACGGTTCTAACTTCGGTTTTGAAGCCATCTTAGAATTTAATCCACAAGTACTATTTGTAATTGACCGTACAGCAGCTACTGGTGGAGACTCTAATATTGAAGCTGATATGGAAAATGATATTATTAAGAAAACAGAAGCTTATCAAAATGAAAAAATCGTTTACTTAGATGGCCCGCTATGGTATTTAAGTGGCGGCGGTTTACAATCCGAGCTTGCTAAAATTGAAGAAGTTTTAGCTGAGTTGAAATAAGTTGTGTAAGGGGCTGTCCGGAGAATCGGTGAAAATTGACTCTCTGGCGGCCCATTTTTTATTGACTTATAGTATACAATTGTATACTTGTTAGATTCCAATGAAGATAAAGAAAAATAATCAATTCTAATAAAGGGGCGGGAATAATGAAACAGATTAACAGTTATATCGATTCAGTTTTTTATAGCCAAGATGATATTTTAGAGGAAGTTCTTATTTCGATAAAAGAGAACGGTATGCGATCCATATCAGTATCTCCTTCTACTGGTAAGCTTCTAACGCTGCTAGTATCTATGTCAGGGGCAAAAAATGTTCCCTGAGATCGGGGCGCTTGGGGGATATAGTGGGATTTGTTTAGCCAGGGGATTCGATAGGGCAGGAAAATTAACTTCCCTTGAACTAGTGGAGAGCTACGCAAAATTAGCAAATAGTAATCTAGCTAAAGCTGGGTTTGCTGATCAAGTATCATATTTGATCGGGCCAGCCTTGCAAAGTCTCGAACAGCTTGTTAGCGATAATAGGCAATTTGATTTTTTCTTTATCGATGCAGATAAAGAAAATTATGAAAACTATCTGAATTATTGCATTCGACTAGCGGAAAATGGAGCTTTAATTGTTTGTGATAATGTGCTTGCTAACGGCAGTGTAGCAGACGAGAGTGCTGAACCTAAACGACATACTGAATTCATGAAAAAATTCAATGAAACTGTTGCTAACCATCCTCATTTAGAATCTATGCTTATTCCTATCGGTGATGGGCTGACTATTTCAAAAGTAAAAAAATAAACAACACTAAGCGGTATAAATCCAATAAGGTAAAAACAATAGAAAATATTAGAACTTACAAGTGTGAGAGTGTGAACTAATCAGTAATCAGGCCTGATCATTTGGAAAACATCAATACTCAAAATGCATAGACAAAAGGCAGGTTGCTTGTTAAAGCACGCTGCCTTTTTTATCTAAACCTCATAGTAATTTAAAAGCAGAAAAGCAATCCAGCTGCAATGAGGATTGTTTCTGATATTTGTAATCAGCCCTTTTACAATAGCAGGACTCAAGCTGAGCTCCTGTACATCCTGCTTAAGCAGGACCAGTGATTCTTTTTCAATCGAGTCTTCTAATTCCTCAATTTTTTGCTCCATAATTTCTATTATTTGCCCGGCAGTCATCTCTTCATGTCCCGTCTTCCTGAACATCTCGTAAAGCTCGTCGGTTATAAACGGGATAGTCGAATGCTTTGCAAGAAGTTCTGTTTTCTCCGCAAGTGATCGGCACAGAAGGTCCAAATCCAAAGGAACATTGAAAAATAAAAATAAATGAGAGTACACATGCATAAAGCCTTTGATGCAATAGATTAAATCGTATTTTGTATGCTGTATAGTCTCTCCATATAACTGATCAAGCATGGATAGGGTGATATCATCGATTAATTGGTCAAAGTGACGCCCTTTTGATATCAGTTCTTCGTTAAATGTATGCGCCTGTTCTTTAATAAAGATCTTGGCGAAGTCTGAATGCTTTTGAAAGGAGTAAAACGTGGTGTAAAAAAACTTCACTAAAAGCTCTTCACCACTGTTATTCGGATCGTTGACTATATGGTCAATATCTGAGATAAATTGCATCATAAATTGATCAATCAGTGCCATAATCAATTCATCTTTAGATTTGAATGATAAATAAAAAGCTCCTTTGGAAATACCGGAGTGCTCGGTGATCTGCTGTACAGAGGTAGCTTCAAACCCTTGCTTAGCAAAGAGTTCTAAAGCGCTTTCCATAATTATTTGCTTTTTGCTCATGTAATGCTGTCACTCCTTTTCGATTGACAAATGACCAACCAGTCATTATTATATGTAATTGAGTCTAACAAGTCAATTAAGGGTGGTGCACAAGTGAAAGGTTTAGTGAATTTTGTCCTGCAGAATAAACTTGCAGTCTGGCTGTTAACAATTATTATCACGGTATCTGGCATCTATTCAGGTACACGGATGAATATGGAAACCATTCCGGATGTCTCAATTCCTTACTTAATGGTAATGGACGTATATCCGGGGGCAACTCCTGAAAAAGTGATGGAAGAAGTGTCCATCCCAATTGAAAAAGCCGTAGAAGGCCTTGAAGATGTTAAATCAGTTTACTCAAATTCATATTCTAACATGTCAAATATCCAAGTGGAATATGACTATGGTATTGATATGGACGAAGCCAAGCGTGCTCTTCAATCAGCTCTCGATGCAGTTGAGCTTCCAGAAGGGGCACAGGAGCCGACCATCACTGCCATCAGCATGAATATGATGCCGGTTGCTGCGCTGAGTGTAAGCAGTGAATCAGAAGATATTGTTGAATTAACCTCAACTGTAGAGGATATCATACTGCCAAAGATTGAAAAAATTGATGGTGTGGCATCTGCGACCATCACTGGCCAGCATGTGGAAGAGGTACAGCTCACATACAACGAAAAGAAAATGGCTGAGCTTGAGCTGACCGAGGATAAAGTAAAGGAAATGATCCAGGCAAGCAACATGGCTGTATCATTGGGGCTTTACGAGTTTGAGGAAGGGGAGCAGGCTGTCGCGGTAGACGGCAAGTTCATGACCGAGGATGAATTAAAGAACATGCTCATCCCGGTAACACCAACCGCACAAAACCAGTCGCCTTTTGTGAAGCTAAGTGACATTGCCAAGATTGATACTGTCGGCAGAGTGCAATCCGTTTCCCGTACAAACGGTGATGATGCCATTGCGATTCAAATTGTCAAAGAACAGCAGGCAAACACAGTTGAAGTGGTCAACGGTGTGAAAGATTTAATCAAGGAAGAACAAGAAAAGATCGATGGCCTTGTCATAGACGTTTCACTTGACCAGGGTGAGCCAATTGAAGAATCTGTTTCAACCATGATTGAAAAAGCAGTGTTCGGAGGACTGATCGCAGTCCTAATTATTTTACTGTTCCTGCGTGATTTTAAATCTACGATTATCTCAATCGTATCCATTCCAGTTTCAATTTTCATGGCACTGCTGCTGCTTCACTGGATGGATATTACATTGAATATCATGACATTGGGAGCCATTACGGTTGCTATTGGCCGTGTTATTGACGACTCCATTGTTGTTGTTGAAAATATATACCGCCGCCTGCATCTGAAAGAAGAAAAACTGACAGGGCGTGCCCTTATTCGAGAAGCTACGATTGAGATGTTCAAGCCAATCCTCTCCTCGACATTAGTAACGGTTGCTGTATTCGCACCACTCATTTTTGTAGGAGGCATGGTTGGCGAATTGTTCATGCCATTCGCATTGACCATGACGTTTGCACTGGGTGCTTCACTTATTGTAGCGATTACGATCGTTCCAGCACTGTCTCACTTCCTGTTTAAAAAGAAATTATATGGAGAAAAAACGGAAGGCAGCCATAAAGAAGCTGGAAAGCTATCAAAATGGTATAAAGGTATTCTTGAGAAGTCACTTAATCACAAGATTATTACTTCCATCATTGCTGTTGTATTGCTTGGGGGCAGCTTAGCTCTGACACCAATGATCGGCTTCAGCTTTATGGGCAGCGAAGAAGAAAAAGTGATGTACTTAACGTACACACCTGAAGCTGGAGAGCTGAAAGACGAAACATTAGAGAACGTTAAAGAAGTAGAAGAAGAAATGCTTAAACGTGATGATATTGACATTGTTCAAATATCTGTTACTGAAGAAGCGGATCAAATGGCTGCCATGATGGGCGGAGGAGCAGGCGGAGCCTTGATGTACCTGATCTTTGACCCTGAAATGGATAATTTCCCTGAAGTCCGCGAAGAAATAGAAGATTATGTGTTTAATATCGGACAATCAGGCGAATGGAAGAGCCAGAACTTCTCTTCTATGTCCGGTTCAACCAATGAAGTCAGCTACACATTCTACAGTGAAGATTTAGATAAACTGAATGATTCTGTCAAAATGGTAGAAGACGTGATGAAGGAAAATGAAGAATTAGAGGATGTTTCTTCAAGTGCAGAAGATGCCTTTGTTGAATATACCTTTAATGTTGAACAGGATGAACTGCTGCAGTATGGACTTACAGCAGGACAAATTGTCATGATGCTGAATCCTTCAAATACCAAGGATGTTCTGACAACGATTGAAAAAGACGGTGATACACTTGAAGTCATCGTACAGCAGGAGCAAGCCGAACAGCCGAAATCCATCGATGATATCCTGGCAACACAGGTACCGACAGCAATGGGGACAACGATGCCTCTTTCCGAGCTTGTTACAGTGAAAGAAGGTACAACGCATAATACGCTTGCCCGCAGTAAAGGTGAGTACTACGCTACCGTGTCCGGTACGGTAAAAGGCGAAGACATCTCGAAGGCTACTTCAAAAACAGATAAAGCAATTGATGAGTTGGATCTGCCTAAGGGTGTAACAGTCGGAGTTGCGGGCGTTCAGGCAGATATGACTGAGACGTTCACACAGCTTGGAGCTGCGATGCTTGCAGCCATTGCGATTGTGTACTTTATTCTGGTTGTTACATTCCGTGAAGGAGTGGCGCCATTTGCGATTCTCTTCTCCCTTCCGTTTGCCGTGATTGGTTCTTTCGTTGGCTTATTAATTGCTGGCGAAACCATTTCTGTATCGGTCATGATGGGACTATTAATGCTAATTGGTATCGTCGTGACTAATGCCATCGTGCTTGTGGACCGGATCATCCATATGGAAAGAGACGGTCTGGTAATGAGGGAAGCGGTGCTGGAAGCGGGAGCAACCCGACTTCGCCCAATCCTGATGACAGCCATTGCGACAATTGGTGCATTAATTCCATTGGCCATCGGTTCTGGCGGCGGAGGGCTTATCTCCAAAGGCCTTGCGATTACCGTTATCGGCGGTCTGACAAGTTCGACGCTATTGACCCTTATCATTGTGCCGATTGTATATGAAGTATTATCTAAGATCTTTAAGAAAAACCGCAGAGAAGTGGAAGAAAACTAAGAAGAAGCCCTGCAGGATTAATGAATGCCTGCAGGGCTTTTCTAATTATAAGTGTATTTGAGGTGCCGAACAGTGTCATAATGGATATGGGAAGAATATAATTCCAATTTCTAAATTTTTCGGTCAACCTACCAGTGATATCGGTCACTTCACTCTACATATCGGTCAGAATTTATATTAATGTCACATCAACTTCCCAGCAAGATCATAGTGCAAACATGACTAAAGATCGGTACAAAACTTCCGCTTTAAATACTCCTAATAAACTCCCTTTTTTCTTTTACAAGATCCACTCTTGCAAACAGAAGTGCGTACATAATAGTAAAAACAAGATACGCCAAGCCAATAATCAGACTAAGGGTCCTTGGAGCAAAGATTTCCAAAAGGAAGCCTGCTGTACCCATGGAGATGGCCAGGGAAAGGTTTGAAATCATCTGCATTAAACCAAAAAAGGTTCCCTGTTTGGATCGGGGGATGAATTTCATCATGACCGTGTCCAGACAGATGTTGCCGAGGCCGCCCGCAAAGGTGATCAGCACGACGGTGAAAAGTGCTGCATAAAAGCTCGGAGCAAGGCTTAATAAAATATGGCCAGTGCCTTCTAAAGCGATAAAGATAATCGCCAGTGTCAGGAGGCCGCGCTTCATCAAATGAGAAAAGAATGAACTTAGAATTAGTCCAATCCCCAATGCTCCATACATAAATCCAACGCCCAATTCTCCCATATCAAAAACTTCCAGCCCGTAAATGCTAACAAGAATATTGTCAATTCCATTGGCGAGCGGCATTGTCAGCATCATGATAAAAAAGGCAATAAGTGCAGAAGAGCCAAATATAAGTCTCGCTGGAGAACTCGCAGCTGCCTTTTTCGTTTTTTTCCATTTTCCTCAGAAACTGCCGGGAAAGCCAGCCTGGAAATAAGGAGAGCTGATAACATGAAGGTGATGCCGTTAATGATAAAAGCAGCATTGTTTCCTAGAAAATAGGCGAGGATTCCTCCGGTGCTTGATCCAATGATGAGGACAGCCCCGATCATGATTTGTTCTATTGCGTTAACATATATAAGCCTATCTGATTTTACAAGAGCAGGTATCGAAGACATCCTGGCCGGGGAGTAGATGGCTTCTCCCATTGCTATTAGGAATGCACTCGCGTACACAATCCATAAATCCTCTGGTCCCTTCACAAAAAGCAGTCCCAGGACCGCAGGCACTCTCAAGAAGTCTACTGTCACCAGAATGGCCTTTTTGGAAAAACGGTCAGCGAGCATTCCCCCTATTGGAGCGATGAAGAAGAAAGGTGCCATCCGGATGGCGAATAAGAGGCCGATTGCTACTCCGGAACCTGTTACCTGGTATAGAAGCGCAAGCAGTGCAACCTGTGTAAATCGATTTCCAATCCCATTAATGACACCAGCCCAAAAGAGCTTTTGATAATTTGCTTCCTGTTTCCATACAGACCAATTTGTCATTTTTTCCGCACCTCTGCGAATGTTAATTCGATATATATCTAATTAGATTATATTCTAATCAGTTGTTTTTCACAATCTTAAATTTTTGTAGAGATGAAACCTTTATCTTTTTATAATCGTAAAGATTATTAAGGAGGCGGGTATTATGCGATTAATTTTCGAGGCCCTATTTTTGTTCATTGTTATCTATTACAGCTATCATTACATCATTTTAATAACGAAAATGAAGAAAAGTGCCCTTATACCTTTTAACAAGACTGACCTGGAAACCGTCCGGAAATTCCCCCAAAAATCTGCGGATGCCCCTGTTATCTCAAAAAACAAGCTGGGACTAACTATGTATGCTGTCATGCTGGTTTTTCTAATCGCTATGTTTATATTTGGAAAATATAATATGAAATTCAGCTGGACGTATCTCTATCTTCTGTTTATCCCTCTAATCAACGCAAGGGATCTCCTGAATGTATTTGCAGTCTATGATGACGGTTTTATATGCGGAAGCAAGTTTGTTCCTTGGAAAAAGCTGAAATCCTTCCATTTTAAAAAAATCGATTTGAATCATAAATACTATGGATATTCACAAGAAGTAAATGAAGGCTATGAACTAATTCTTAAAACGAAAATGGGCAGCCATAGCTTTATTGTAACGGAAGATGAAATGAAGGAAAGGCTGGCAGGTATGTTCGAAAAGCATATAAAAACGGGATAGGGAAACAGATATAAAAAGTTTTAAAACACATTTTTATTGGTATTTATATAGTAATACACCAGGAAAGGATTAGAGAGATGAAAGAAATTACAGTGACAATTGACTATGAAGGATTAAAATATCAAACAAACATCATTACAAATAAAGAAGCCGGCGACGAGGAAATCTTAAAACAGGCAGAAGACCAGATCAGAAAACAGTGGAATAATTAAGAGAAAAAATGAACCCCCTTAATCAGTGAAGGTAAGGGGGTTAAATATGGGGTTAGTGCAGTTTTTGATTTAGTTTTTGCTGCAATAATTCGATTTTATTTGGCAGGACAAATAAGTACTCTATTAAACTCTCTAAGAGCTCCATCAGCAGAGAGGCCATTTCCTGATCAATATCCTTTTCAAGGTCAAGCATCTGGTAAAAGGCGCTGCCTGGCTGGGCCAGCTGGCTTAAAGACTGCAGAGGCCTTGCTAAATCAACATGCTTTGGCAGCTGTTCAAACTGCTTTGAAAGGTTTTGCCCCTTGACCTCTTCACCGAGAAAGTTTTTTAGTATGCTCTCAAGTACCCGTTTGGACATCACCGCAGTAGCAACTGTATCTTTGGAATAGCTGACATTTAAGGCCGATCGGTAGGCTCTTGTCAGGTCTCCAGGCACTTCCTTTATTTTCTCCAGCTGAGTCAGCAGCTCTTTTGCAGAATTAGGATCATAGATATAGAGAATCGTCTCGTCGCTGGATTGGTCAGCTTGATTAAGAATCATGATAAACACGGATTCCTTTTTACAGGCAGAACAATTTCCATGGGAAAGTATGCTGGACTTGCTTGTATGATTATAATTTGCCTTTATCGTAAAAAGGCTCGGTTTGCTGCATTTTGGACACTCGCATTGGACACTTGATGGTAGCTTCCTATAACCAAATTGACTATGAGAAATAATTTGTGCCGGCAACACTCTTCTCATTATCATTTCCCCCCGCTAGATTTCTGTTTTCCATTCCATTACATTTAAGTATAACTTTGAAAATTATGAGGACATACCTGAAAAAAATGGAATTTATTCAATAAAAATCCAACGTGAGGAAAGAGAAAGCTGCTGCCAAATTCAATATAAACTCAAAAAAGGAGCTAGTCCCATCTGTGGGAATAGCTCCTTGTTCATTATCCTTTATAAGGGTTATTGCGGTTTTCCCTTACGTTGTTAAAATCATAAGCATCTCTGTAACGGGTATCCACGTCATCGTTGTAGGCAGAAACAGTCCGGTCTGAATAGTTATCTGCTTTCGTGTCATCAAGATTTTCGCTCAGCGGACGGTCTGAGTTGAGATTCTCATCTGTCCAAACACTTCTGCTGTTTCGGGAGTGATCCTTAAAAGAATTTGTTCCGCGATCAAGCTCGCCAGGATTTAAAGGATCAGCGTTTGTATAGGTTGTCCGGTCTCCTTCCAGAACGGAACGGTCAGTAGTGGTATAGCCGTCAGTAAAATCGGCAGACTTAGTTTCAAGATCGACTAAAACAAGAATTTTTCCGGATTTGACATCAGATTCATAACGATGCGCTTCATCTTCAGGGATGCCCATGCCGATAAGTGCTCCTGCAATACCTCCGGCACCTGCTCCAACTGCTGCGCCAGTTAAAGTAGCGGCGATTGGTCCGGCAGCAACAATCGGTCCAATCCCAGGGATCGCTAATGCGCCAACTCCGGCAAGAAGCCCCGTTAAGCCTCCTAGAATTCCGCCTGTTGCTGCGCCGGCAGCTAATCCTTCTTCAGTTTTTGTGCCTGTTTCTTCTGTAACTATATCTACATCATCTTTATTTTTGCTGATTACGGAAATATCTTCAGGACGGTATCCTTCCGCTCGTAACTTTTCAACCGCTTGAATGGCTTCCTGCTCTGTATCATATGCACCTGCAATATGCCTGTTTGTTGCCATGTTCATCATCCTCCTTAATAATTTATAGCTTATCTATTGGTATACATACCTTTTTCATCACGGCCATAAACTGCGTGGATAAAATTACTAATAATTTCTCCTTGACTTATAAGTAGCTTGACCTGTAACTGCATAATCGGTAGTTTAAAAATAGAATAGGCAAAAGGAAGGTTGGTTCTCTTGAAAAAACTATATTATGAAGATCCATATATGAATTCATTTGAAACTGAATTGGAATATCAGACAGCTGATGATATAGGAAAGGTGTACGCCGTCCTGAAAGAAACTGCTTTTTATCCAACTGGCGGAGGACAGCCTCATGACGAGGGTACACTCAATGGCATTAAAGTGGTGGATGTTGAGGAAGTGGAAGGGGAAATCCGTCATTATTTAGTAAGGGAATTGGATTCTTCCATTTCTAAGGTATCAGGAGAAATCGATTGGAACAGACGGTTTGACCTTATGCAGCAGCATGCAGGCCAGCATATTTTATCGGCTGCATTTGAAGAGCTCTGCGGCTATAAAACGGTCAGCTTTCATTTAGGTAAAGAAACATTAACCATTGACTTGGAAATCAGTGATTTGTCAGAACCGCATGCAGAGGAAGCGGAGAGGCTGGCTAATAGCATCATTCTTGAGAACCGGCCAATTGAAGCCAGGTGGGTGAGTGCCGAAGAAGCCTCCCAATTCCCGCTCCGCAAGCAGCTGTCTGTCAGTGAAGACATTCGGCTTGTCATTATTCCGGAATTTGATTATAACGGATGCGGCGGAACGCACCCAACATCAACCGGCCAGGTAGGCGGCATTAAAATATTGGACTGGGAGCGCCAAAAGAAGAAAATTCGTGTGCAGTTTGTCTGCGGCAGCCGGATCCTTACACAGCTTCAAGCCAAACATGAGATTACAAAGAAACTTTGTCAGTCTCTGAATGCACCAGAGCTTGATCTGCCTACAGCAGCAACCCGTTTGATTGAAAATGGAAAGGATCTGGAGAAACAGCTGGAATCAGCAAAGGAAGCACTGTTAGCTTATGAAGCAAAAGAAATGTTCACAGCAGGAAATGAAGAGTGTATTAGCAAAGTCTTTGAGGGACGCTCCATCCAGGAGCTGCAGAAGCTGGCCCGCTTAACTACCTCTCAATCTGAAAATACTGTTGTTATCCTAATCAATGAAACGAACGATAAACTCCAATTTGTTTGTGCCAGAGGAGAAAATTCCGAGGCTGATATGAAGGGCCTTGCTGGAGAACTTCTGCAAAAGATTAATGGCAAAGGCGGCGGGAATCCCCAATTTGCGCAGGGTGGCGGAGACAAGTTCATGAGCGGGGATGACCTGCTGCAGTATGCGCTGAGAATCGCGGGACAAAGCCGGGGCTGAAAGATCGGTATAATTGATAAAATATTTAGAAAAGTTTTGAAAAGTGATTGTCATACGGCTGCTGTTGTATTACAATTTTGGTACGGGCCATGCATTATAATGAATGTTTATGACAACCTCATAAACGCCTCATATAATATCCGGTTCCGCAGGAGGCAAGTTCATGTACAGACAAAATACCGTCTATATCATCGGAGACAGCAAGACATCATTGAACAATCCGATTATGCATAAATACAATGGTTTCTTTGTTGGGCTTGTGATCGATAGGGAAACAGATGAAATTGTAGATGCAGAATGTTCATCTACCATTAACTTAACCTCACTATTTATTAAATCTATATTTGTCGGCAAATCCATACTGGAAGTAGACAAGGTAATGGAAGAAATCGAAAGCCGCTACTTCGGTTCCTCGCAAAAGGCCCTAATGGTTGCCTTTAAAAATGCCCATATAAAATATACACAAATTATGATTAAATAGAGCTGCTTTTTCTGTTTTCCGCAGATGAAATCCAGCTATCAGAGAAAAGGCTTATTTTCTCCGATAGCTGGATTTTTTGCATTCTGGTTAACCAGGAAAATTACCGGCTGATTTTACAGAAAATATCAAATAATCTATAATATATAAAAACTATAACAATATAATATTTGGGGGGATTAGGAATGAAGCTTTATCTATCTGTTGATATGGAAGGAATTACTGGTCTTGCTGATCACACTCATGTAGACTCTTCGAAGCACAATTATGAACGCAGCAGAGTGATTATGACTGATGAAGCAAATCATGTGGTGACAGCTGCCTTTGAGGAAGGCTGCAGCGAGGTTATTGTGAATGACAGCCACTCGAAAATGAATAATCTGCTAATTGAAAGAATGCATCCTGAGACACAGCTGATTACTGGCGATGTGAAGCCATATTCAATGGTTCAGGGTCTAGATTCAACCTTTAGCGGTGCCATGTTTGTTGGATATCATGCACGTGCAAGCATGAAAGGAGTTATGTCCCACTCCATGATATTCGGTGTAAGGCATATGTACATCAATGATCATGCTATTGGAGAAATGGGCTTCAATGCTTATGTGGCAGGCTATCATGGCGTGCCGGTTTTAATGGTGGCCGGAGATGACCAGGCGGCATTGGAAGCAGAGAAATTAATCCCGAATGTTACCACCGCTGTTGTAAAAGAAACCATATCCCGCTCAGTCGTGAAATCACTGACCCCGGCAAAAGCAGGGCAGCTATTAAGAGAAAAAGCAGCAGAAGCTCTTAAAAAGAAAGATCTCGTAAAGCCGCTGGTTCCGCCGGAAAACCCTGTATTAAGAATTGAATTTGCCAACTACGGCCAGGCCGAGTGGGCAGCTTTAATGCCGGGCGCAGAGATAGAAGAGAATTCAACCATTGTCCGCTATCAAGCAAAAGATATTCTTGAAGCATACCAGGCAATGCTGGTAATGGTTGAGCTGGCCATGAGAACTACATTCTGTTAGGAAGTGTTAATGAATGACTGGATACATAATGAAACGCCTTATCGCCATGATCATCACACTTTGGTTCATTATCACTCTGACTTTTTTCTTAATGCATTCCATACCTGGGTCGCCTTTTAATGAGGAAAGAAATACAAGTGAGGCGGTCCAGCGGAACCTGGAGAAATTCTATCATTTGGATGAACCGCTCTATGTCCAATATGGGATGTACTTGAAATCGGTTGTGACGTTCGACTTTGGACCATCTATTAAAAAGTCCTCCCAAACCGTTAATGAAATGCTTGGACGGGGTTTCCCGGTGTCTTTTGAACTGGGAATCGTCACTCTGATTGTGGCTGTTTTTTCGGGAATTGCCCTCGGAATCATAGCAGCCCTCCGGCACAATGGCTTTATTGATTATTTAGCGATGACCATTGCCGTTCTGGGAATATCAGTGCCAAACTTTGTGCTGGCCACACTATTAATTCAGCAGCTGGCGGTCAACCTGGCAATCCTGCCGGTGGCTACTTGGTCAAGTCCGAAGCATATGATTCTGCCAACTCTGGCGCTTGCGACCGGACCAATGGCAATCATTGCCCGCCTGACACGTTCTAGCATGCTGGAGGTGCTGACGCAGGATTACATAAAAACGGCCAAAGCAAAAGGCCTATCACCGGTGAAGATTGTGTTTAAGCACGCACTGAGAAATGCCCTGCTGCCGGTAGTGACAGTTTTGGGATCCCTGGCTGCGAGCATTTTGACAGGTACCTTTGTCATTGAAAAAATATTTGCCATTCCTGGAATGGGAAAGTATTTCGTAGAAAGCATTAACACCCGCGATTATCCCGTCATAATGGGAACGACTGTTTTTTACAGTTCAATTCTGATTATTATGCTGTTCCTTGTGGATATTGCATATGGAATTTTAGACCCGAGAATTAAGCTTCACAAAAAGGAGGCGAGTTAATGGAACTGCGCAAACAGCATGATAACCGCAACCTTGCACCCGATATTCCGGATGATTGGTTTGTGCCTAAGGCCAAGGACCAGGATGCAGCGGAAGCAGTTGTAAGGCCAAGCCTTTCCTATTGGCAGGATGCATGGCGCCGGCTTTTGAAAAATAAGCTGGCTATGGCAGGGTTATTCTTTCTCATTGCTTTAGCGTTTATGGCTATTTTTGGACCGATGATTTCTCCTCATAATGTTTCTGAGCAGTCCTTGGCCAATCAGAATCTTCCGCCATCTTCAAAATATTGGTTTGGTACAGATGAATTGGGCCGTGATGTTTTTGCAAGAACATGGTACGGAGCAAGGATTTCCTTATTTGTCGGAATCGTGGCAGCCATGATTGATTTTGCGATCGGAGTCATTTACGGCGGTATTGCCGGCTATAAAGGCGGCAGAACAGATAATGCCATGATGAGGGTTGTGGAAATTCTTTATGGGCTTCCATATTTGCTTGTTGTTATTTTAATCAGCGTCGTAATGGGACCTGGTTTGTTCACCATTATATTTGCCCTTTCTGTGACGGGCTGGGTCGGGATGGCCCGGATTGTCCGCGGTCAGGTTCTGCAGATCAAGAACTATGAATTTGTACTGGCATCAAAGACTTTTGGGACAAAAACCTCGAGGATCATTAAGAAAAACCTGCTGCCTAACACGATGGGCCCTATCATTGTACAGATGACTCTTACCGTGCCTTCCGCCATCTTTGCAGAGGCCTTCCTGAGCTTTCTGGGATTAGGTATTCAGCCGCCTTTTGCCAGCTGGGGCTCCATGGCTAATGATGGGTTATCTACGATTCTATCAGGTCACTGGTGGCGCCTGTTCTTCCCTGCCTTTTTCATCTCCCTGACCATGTTTTCGTTTAATGTGCTTGGAGACGGATTGCAGGATGCCCTCGATCCGAAGTTAAGGAGGTAGCAGCATGGAGAAAGTACTTGAAGTGAAAGACCTGCATGTCACATTTACCACTTATGGCGGAGAAGTCCAAGCCGTAAGGGGAGTGTCATTTGATCTCTATAAGGGGGAAACCCTGGCGATTGTCGGCGAATCCGGCTGCGGGAAAAGCGTGACTTCCCAGAGCATCATGCGGCTGATTCCATCCCCTCCCGGGAGAATAGCTGATGGCGCTGTCCAGTTTAAAGGGAAGGATCTGACAAAATTAAAAGAGTCTGAAATGCGGGATATCCGCGGCGCAGATATTTCAATGATCTTTCAGGATCCGATGACGGCCTTAAACCCTACGATTACCGTCGGGGAGCAAATTATAGAAGGAATTATGCAGCATGAAACCATTTCGAGGCAGGATGCCCGTAAAAAGACCCTGGAAATGCTTAATTTAGTTGGGATTCCAAATCCCTCCGAAAGATTGAAGCATTACCCGCACCAATTCAGCGGAGGGATGAGGCAGCGGATTGTGATTGCCATGGCCCTTGTCTGTGAGCCGGAAGTGCTGATTGCCGATGAACCTACTACTGCCCTGGATGTAACCATTCAAGCGCAAATATTGGACTTATTTAAAGATATCCAGAAGAAAACCGGAGTATCCATTATCATCATTACCCATGACCTCGGCGTTGTCGCTCAAGTAGCGGACCGCATTGCCGTCATGTATGCAGGAAAAATAGTGGAAGCCGGGGAAAGAAGGGAAATCTTCTACAAACCTCAGCATCCATATACGAAAGGCCTGCTGAATTCAGTTCCGCGTCTTGATCTGGACGGAGCCGATCTTATTCCCATCGGCGGATCGCCGCCGGATTTGTTTGCTCCGCCGGCTGGCTGCCCATTTGCTGCCCGCTGCAACTTCGCAATGGAAGTATGCGACCGGGTCTATCCATATAAAACTCATTTAAGCCGGGATCATCATGTGGATTGCTGGCTCCAGGATGAGCGGGCACAGAAAATGCTTGCGGGTGTAAAGTAGGTTTTTCCTTTCGCAGTGCCAGACAGGTACCGTGAAAGTTATGATTCTATCAGATGACAACAGGCATTTGATAGAAACAGGAATATATTTTAAGAGGGGGAAAAAGAATGAAAAAGTTTTTATCATTGCTGCTGGCAGGTGTATTGCTATTTGTCATGGCAGCCTGTACGGCAAATGAAAATGCCGGTAAAGAAACAGACAGCAAGGATGATGGCAAAAAAGAAGAAGAAAGTGCTGAAAAAGTGCTTTATTTGAACAATGGCCAGGAGCCGACTTCGTTTGACCCTCCAATCGGCTTTGACTCTGTTTCCTGGGGTGCTTTAAACAACCTGATGGAAGGTCTGACACGTCTTGGACAAGATCATGAACCAGAAGCAGCGATTGCAGAAAAATGGAATATCTCAGAAGATGGAAAGACTTATACCTTCCAAATCCGCGAAAATGCAAAGTGGTCAAATGGTGATCCTGTAACTGCAGGTGACTTCGTATTTGCATGGAAGCGCCTTTTAAATCCTGACACAGGTTCATCAGCAGCTTTCCTTGGCTACTTCATTGAAGGCGGAGAAGCTTACAACAATGGTGAAGGTTCAGCTGATGATGTAAAAGTGAAAGCAGTTGATGACAAGACATTTGAAGTAACATTAACAAGTCCGCAAGCTTACTTTTTGAGTGTTATCACAAACCCTGCCTTTTTCCCGATTAACGAGAAAGTCGCAACAGAAAACCCGAAGTGGTTTGCTGAAGCTGATTCTTTTGTAGGAAATGGTCCTTTCAACTTAACAGAATGGGAGCATGACAGCCATTTTGTGATGGAGAAAAATGATCAGTATTGGGATGCTGAGACTGTAAAATTGGATAAGATTCACTGGGCAATCATTGATGATACCAATACAGAATATCAAATGTATCAATCGGGAGAACTGGATGTATCTGATGTTCCTTCTGAGCTAAGCGAGCAGCTATTAGGAGAAGCAAAAGTTGAAGACCAGGCTGGAGATTATTTCTATCGATTTAATGTGAATATGGAGCCATTCCAAAATGTGAATATCCGAAAAGCATTTGCGATGGCAGTTGACCAGCAGCAAATGGTTGATTTCGTTACAAAGAATGGAGAAAAGCCAGCATATGGTTTTGTATCCTATGGATTTACAGACCCTTCAGGAAATGATTTCCGTGAAACATCAGGTGATCTTGTTAAAACAAACGTAGAAGAAGCGAAGGCTCTGCTTGAAAAAGGTATGGAAGAAGAGGGGTATGATAAGCTCCCAGAAGTTACCTTAACATACAGTACAGATGATACACATAAGAAAATAGCTGAAGCTCTTCAACAGATGTTCAAAGAAAACCTTGGCGTAGAAGTAAAACTTGCCAACATGGAATGGAATGTATTCGCTGAAGAACAAAAAGCGCTTAAATTCCAATTGTCTCGAAGCTCGTTCCTTGCTGACTATGCTGACCCAATCAACTTCCTTGAAAACTTCCAGACAGGCCATTCCATGAACCGCACTGGCTGGAGCAGCGAGAAGTACGATCAGCTGATTAAAGATGCAAAGAATGAAGCAGACGAAGCAAAACGCTTTGAATTGATGTATGAAGCTGAAAAAATCTTATTCGAAGAAATGCCGATTATCCCTATCCATTTCTATAACCAGGTTTATCTCTATAATGATGCTGTTTCAGGAATCGTCCGCCATCCGGTTGGATACCTGGAGCTTAAATGGGCAGATAAGAAGTAATACTTCTTCGGCTTGATTTGAAGGTGACAGGAAAAAGGGGTGTTCGTACGAACATCCCTTTTTTTCAGAAGATATTTTTTTTTGAAGAATTAGGATCTTTGAACTTTGATAACTGTCTAGCTCCGAGCGCCATCGGCTCGAGGTCTTAAGCTTGGCTAACTGCGGCTCCCAGGGGCTCGAGGTCATAACCCGATTCCTTCCAGAAGGAAAGAACACCTTCTTACAGTAATCGTCTTATGCTTGTCGTCCCTAAGCAGTCGCCTTCGTTTTTCGGGCAATCACTTCTGAAGGCAAAAAACGCCTTCTGCCAGTGCTTGTCTTAACCTTGTCGCCGATAAGCGGGCGCTCTGCGCTTTTCGAATTATTTCCCGAAAAATAATATATTTTCCCGAATTTTAGCTTATATCCTCGACAATCATTTCAATTTCCAAACAATGCTTTTGCTGAAGGAGCATATAATGCTAATAATCTACTAAAAGGATGTGACAGCATGGCGATTAAACCTCAGCGCCTGGAAAAAGGCGATGTAATTGGAATTATAGCACCTGCAAGTCCGCCCAATCAGGAAAACCTGAAACGATCCCTATCCTTTTTGGATGAGCTTGGTGTAAAGGTGAAGAAGGGCAAACATGTGACTGATCAATATGGTTACTTGGCCGGGAAGGATTCAGACCGGCTGGCAGATTTACATAACATGTTTTTGGATGAGGAAGTCAAAGCCATCATTTGTGCAGGCGGCGGCTATGGCACAGGGAGAATTGCATCCCAAATTGACTACAGCCTTATTAAAGAAAATCCGAAAATTTTCTGGGGCTACAGTGATATTACATTCCTGCACACTGCAATCCGCCAGCAGACAGGATTGGTCACCTTCCATGGCCCGATGTTGGCTTCCGATATTGGCAAGGAGGATGCGGACCCACTATCAAAGCAATATTTTAGCCAGTTATTTGAGCCTCTAACGCTTGACTATCCAGAAGGAATTTCAAATCTGGAGACGATGGTGAGCGGGAGTGCAGCTGGTATTTTAACGGGCGGTAATCTGTCTCTGTTGGCCAGTACAATAGGAACACCGTATGAAATTGATACAAAAAATAAGCTAGTGCTTATTGAAGATATCAATGAAGAGCCCCGTGCGGTCGACCGCATGCTAAACCAGCTCCATATGGCCGGGAAGCTTGAGGATGCGGCCGGCTTTATCATCGGGGACTTTAATAATTGCGTCCCGGAAAGAGAGCTTTCATTAGAACTGGATGAAGTGCTGGATACGTATATTAAACGGGTGAATAAGCCGGCTGTAAAAGGCTTTAATATCGGCCATTGCTCTCCGCATATTTCTGTGCCATTAGGTGTAAGGGCAGAATTGGATGCGGCCGGTAAAAAGCTGACAATCGAAAGCGGCGTTAAGTAAAAGGGTGGTATAGATGAAAATAAACACGATTGAAACATTTAGAGCTGCGGTACCACTGAAAAAGCCATTTAAAACAGCTTTGAGAACGGTTGAGACTGCTGAAACGATTGTTGTAAAAGTAACATGTGATAATGGGATTGCCGGCTGGGGGGAGGCACCTCCAACTGTGGTGATTACAGGAGACAGCCTCTCAAGCATAGAATCAGCCATACATCATGTGTTAAAGCCTCAGCTGGTTCATAAGAGCCTTCTAAACTATGAGGATATCTTCCAGGGAATTCAGTCAGCATTAATAGGAAATTCAAGTGCAAAGGCAGCAGTGGATATGGCACTTTATGATTGTCTAGCCCAGCAATGCAAACTGCCCCTTTACCAATTTTTGGGCGGGCATAAAAATGTAGTGGAAACGGATTATACGGTAAGCGTCAATGGCCCAGAGGAAATGGGGGAAGATGCAGTTTCCTATGTTCAGCAAGGCTTCAATGTCCTTAAAGTGAAGGTCGGCAAAGATGATATTTTAACAGATATAGAGAGAATTCGGGAAATCCGAAACCGAATTGGCTCTAAGATCAAAATCCGTTTGGATGCCAATCAGGGCTGGAAACCGAAAGACGCGATTTATACAATCCGTAAAATGGAGGCATTGGACTTAGATATTGAGCTTGTCGAACAGCCTGTTAAGGCCTGGGATATTGAGGGCCTTAAGCAAGTTACAGATGCGGTTGATACACCGATTATGGCAGACGAGAGTGTCTTTTCCCCGAAGCAGGCATTTGAAGTCATTAAAACGCGAAGTGCTGATTTGATCAATATTAAGCTGATGAAATCAGGCGGCATTTATCAGGCTCAAATCATTAATCAGCTCGCTGAAGTCTGCGGGATGGAGTGCATGGTGGGCAGCATGATTGAAACCAAAATCGGCATTACGGCCGCAGCCCATTTTGCAGCAAGCAAAAAGAATATAACCCGCTTTGATTTTGACGCCCCATTGATGATGGCAAAAGAAATTGTGGATGGAGGAATCCACTATTCCGGCCGAAAAATCACCCTGCCGTCAGAACCTGGCCTTGGCATCAGGAATGTATCGTTAATAGAGGGCAAGCAGGAACTGACTTCCTGATTAATTATTAAATTTAAAAAGGAGGAATTCATTTTGGCAATACAGCAAAAATGGCTGGTTTCGGTTCCTGCCGCAACCTTGTGGACAGCAAGCGATTCATCAAGAGAAATAGACTTTGAAGCCATAACCAATCCAGTTCATCTCGATTCCTGGCTTGAAAAGCTCACATATGAGCCCCGGCTGGAACTTTGCGATCGGAATCTTGTGCAATCACAAGTTCTTTACGGAGAAGAAGTGATTGTATTGGAGGAGAAGGATGGGTGGGCACATGTTGCTGTCCCGAGCCAATCTTCTTCAAAGGACGAGAGAGGATACCCTGGCTGGATTCCGAAAGTGCAGCTGACTCAAAATGAAGATTGGAAGCTTGATAGCGGAATGGTTGCGGTAATCCAGAAGAAAAAGGCAGCTCTCTGTTCTAATGACAGAGAATCGGAACTTGTTATAAGTTATCAAACCATACTCCCAGTCTTGAAAGAGGAAATCGGGTGGATCCAGGTGCAGATACCTGGGGGAGAAGGATATCTAAAACCTGAAGACGTGCAGGTCTATGAGTCGATCGAGGCTATACGAAAAGGCAGCGGAAAAGACATTATCGATGCGGGTGAACAATTCATAGGACTTCCATATTTATGGGGTGGCATGAGCGGCTATGGGTATGACTGCTCTGGCTTTAGCTATTCTATGTGCAAAGCAAATGGATATCTCATTCCCCGTGATGCACATGATCAGGCGGAAGCAGGGAACCCGGTCGAGCTTGATGCCATTGAACCTGGTGACTTATTATTTTTTGCTTATGAAGAAGGAAAAGGCAAACTCCATCACGTAGGCATCTATTATGGTGATGGAAAGATGCTTCATTCTCCTAATACAGGTAAAACCATCGAAATTATTGACTTGAAAGATACCATCTATGAAAAGGAATTGTGTGCAGCTAGACGTTACTGGCAAGAGACGGGGGAATAAACATGTCAAAAGAAGCACTGTTAAAGGTCAATAATCTAAAAAAGCATTTTTCAATGGGGAAAGGACAGACCCTGAAGGCTGTTGATGATGTCTCCTTTCATATCAAACAAGGAGAAACATTTGGGATTGTCGGCGAATCCGGCTGCGGAAAATCAACAGCTGGGCGTACGATTATTGGTTTATATAATCGTACAGAAGGAGAAGTCTTGTATGACGGAAAAAACGTCCATAACATGACTGAGAAAGAAAGATTTGCTTTCCACAGGAAAATGCAGATGATTTTTCAGGATCCATATGCCTCTTTAAATCCAAGATCAACCGTTCAGGAGATTATTTCGGAGCCTATGGAGGTTCATGGGCTATATCCGAACAAGAAAGAGCGTCTTGAACGTGTCTATCAGCTTTTGGAGGACGTAGGGCTCAACCGCGATCATGCCAACCGCTATCCGCATGAATTCAGCGGCGGACAGAGGCAAAGGATTGGAATTGCCCGTGCTTTGGCGCTTGATCCTGAATTTATTATCGCTGATGAACCGATCTCTGCACTGGATGTATCTGTACAAGCCCAGGTAGTGAACTTGTTAAAGGGGCTTCAAAAGAAAAAAGGACTCACCTATTTATTCATCGCCCATGATCTATCGATGGTTAAACATATCAGCGACAGGATTGGCGTTATGTATCTGGGGAATTTAGTGGAATTAACAACAAGTGAAAACTTATACAAAAATCCTCTTCACCCATATACACAGGCATTGCTGTCTGCAATTCCTATCCCTGACCCCGATGTCGAGGATCACCGGGAAAGAGTCATCTTGGAAGGGGAGCTCCCGAGTCCGATGAATCCGCCAAGCGGCTGTGTATTCCGGACACGCTGTCCATATGCGATGGAGGCTTGTGCTTCCATGAAGCCTGAGTGGCAGGAGATTGAGAAGGATCACTTTGTGGCATGCCATTTATATAATGAAAAAGTAACAGGCGACCATAATAGGCCGCAGGTTGCTGCAGCTAAATAAAATGAATTTTAATACTCTCAAAGCGGAGATCCTTGATTTGGCCAGCTGCTGTGAAGGGCGTGCAGGCGTATACGTCCATACAGAGGATGGTGTAATTGCAGCAAATGCCGATGATGTTTTTTCTTCTGCAAGCTTAATTAAGGTTCCGATTTTGCTCGCGGGGCTATCTCAGGCGGATAAAGGGCTGCTTCATCTTGAGGAAGAAGTGGAAGTTAAGGATGCTGCCCGGGTTGGCGGCGCCGGGGTATTGCAGGCGATGTCCAAGGATTTGAAGTTCAAAGTTATAGACTTAATGACGCTCATGATCATTGTGTCTGATAATACAGCGACTAATCTTATCATTGAGCTGCTGGGAAAAGAGAAAATCAATCAGCTTATAAAAGGTTTCGGTTTCCAATACACAGAATTAAACAGAGTGATGATGGATTTTAAGGCATTAAAAAACGGCATTGACAACACAACGACAGCCAGGGATATGGCGATTGGCTTAAAAGCATTGGCAGAGCATTCGCTTTTATCTGGGAAATATACAGAAAGAGCCCTGCATATATTGGAAAAGCAGCAATATAAAAACAAACTGGCAAACACGATGGACACAGAAAAAGTCAAGGTTGCCAGCAAAACTGGGGAGCTTCCCGGAATAGAGCACGATTGCGCCATATTTACCCGTAACGAAAAAACAGTCTATGCTGCTGTGCTTGTGGACCAGCTCTATAATCAGTCAGCCGGCAAAGAAGTACTATCCTCCATCGGCAGACGAATCTATCAATATATCGATCATAAATAAGGAACCGTTTACTGAGAGCGGTTCCTTATTTATGAATGCTGTTTTCGTGATGTTTGTTGCTTTTCAGGCAGATCACCGGATTTAATCACTTAGTTGATTGGAGCGGAAGACGGGAGATCCTAGAAAATAATTCGTGAGCAAGGTGCTGCGATTTTCATACTTATTTATGATGAAAAGGGCATTTCCCTTCGATTGGCTTAATGTCATCACCGATAAAGTATTGTTTCCACTCGCGGTGTTCAGGATCGCCGTAGTGGCTGATGTTTGGATGGGTAGGGAGGCCATCCCATTTTTCAACCCGTTCCCTTACTTTCTCTCTGGACCTGATGCCGCCTTTAGATGTGCCTTCAAGTCCTTCAAAAATGAGAACAAGACTATTGCCCAGATCCCTCGTCTTTCTTTTCTTGTATGCTGGTGCATTTCCAAACACAAAGATTTACTTATGAAATATGTACCCCTAAAAAGTCCTTTGAAACTAGCTGGGTGGAATAAATAAAGGCAGCCGTTATAGCTGCCTTACACTTTATCTAATGATTTTCGGTATTTATACTGATTAAACTGAAAGCGGATAAAACATCCTATGCAAAATCCCAGAATGGCAATAAATGCTGATAGTGCTACCATGGCTGTAAACACATACCCGGCAGCTGTCCAGTCCAGAAGGAAGCTGATTAAGCCAAGTGCCAGGCAGGCAACGGCAATCACCTGATTAAATTGCTGCTGCTCCCAGTCTTCGGGAATGTATTCAGAAGGATTCTTTCTTAGAAAATGCCTTGCTGTACGCATAATGGGATTGTAGCCGAACAATAGGCCCATAACACCTGCAAGCAGGGGAATGGCGAGAATCCATGCTTCTCCGGTAAGCCAGGAAGCTAAAACACTTAATATAATCGACCATTGATTGGTTCTTACGAGCGGACGGGGAATAGAAACAGGTTTATTTGCCATTTATTTTCCGACCTTTCTCATTGGTTTGATAGGTATTATTAGTTTACTTAAATCTCATATTTTTGTGAAGAGAAAAAGCCTGGAAAATAATAAAGCACGCCCACAAGGACGTGCTTCAGAAATTTATTGCAGTCTAACGGGCAGTAAGCCGCCCACTTCATCAAGACTCAGAGGAATCAATGGAGGATAAGTGGGGGAAATTGCCCGTAAAGGCCCGAAAAGCAGAACAAAGACTAAAAAACGCCAAGTTCCTGCCGCAACATCTTTGTGACCCACTTCCACTTCCTGTGGGCCTCAACTAACAATCAGTGGGGGATAAACAAAACCCCCACTATTGTGGTTTTACTTTATTTCAACGGCCCATTGTTTTCATCCATCCGGTTATTGCGTGGATCTAACGGGTCGTTTGCCGGATTCATGGATGGATCAGGACTTGTTGGGTTAATCGGTTTATCAACAGTATCAGGGGCATTGCCTGGTTTCATCTCCGGCATGGCCTCTTTCATCACTGCCCTCGTATCGGCATCTTTATTAATGGTTGTTTCTTCAATTTTACGGTCAAGCTTTTGAAGATACTTAGCTGCAAAATCTTTTCCGCCAAGTCCAAATGATAAGCCAAATGCCAGTGCAAGTGCACCAAGCGTTAGAATGAACGCAGCATTGACAATGGAAGCGGCAAGACCAAGCTGGTCAAGTGCCATAAAGATCGAGATTGCGACAATAGCTGCCTGAGCCACATTTGCCAGGAATTTATAGTGAGGCCCCTGAAGAACTGTGCTAAGCAGTTTTTTGACAAGACTGCCTAACCACAAACCAACACCAAGAATGACAAGGGCTGCAATCACATGAGGCAGGTAGGCGATAACACCTGTAGCCAATGTAACCAGGAAGTCAAGGCCAAGGATATTAAGAGCCTGCACCACAAACAACAGGACAATAATCACTTCTGCCATATAGCCAATTACTTGGGAGAAGCTTAAACCATTGCCTGCTGCAGCAGACTTGTTTAATCCCATACCGGAGAAGTAAGAATTCAATCCGATGCGTTCGAGTAAACTGGAGACGAATTTTCGGATCCATTTTCCGAGCCAAACACCAATCAGAACGAAGAATATAGCTACAGCGATATTCGGCAGCATGGTCAGGACATCGTTCAGCATGGCTATAGCCGGTCCTGAAATGCCTTCAATATCCAATCGTTCGAGAGCGGCAATGACTGTTGGAATTAAAATAAGTACAAACACAACTGTGCCAATTACAGATGCCAGGCTTGTCCCTTCAAACAAACGGCTTACGCCAAGTTTTGCCGTTAGTTTTTCACTTCCGATTTCCTGCAGGAAATTCGTTACAATATCGCGGACGATTTTTGCAGCAAACCATCCGACAAATAAAATCAGAGCTGCGGCAAGAAGCTTAGGCAAAAAGGCCAGGATGCTTTCTAGCATGCCAGTGAATGGACCAGCAATTCCATTCAAGTTGAGAGCACCTAATACAGCCGGCAGGAACACCAGCAATGTCAGGTAGAAAACAATTTTAGCCACGTTATCAATGACATTGGCAGGTTGATCTTTATTGTCTGTAAAATTCCATTTGCTCATCTTTTCATGAACTTTGAGCGTTCTGCCGCTCTTTTTGATTAACAAGCTGAGCCCAGTGGCGATAAGCCATGCAAACAATAGAATTAGGGCTGCTTTTAAAGTGCTCGGCACTGCTGCCACTATAGAAGAGAACATGCCCACAAGCGGTGCAGCGATAATATCGAGGTCTAAAATATTGAAGAACAAGATAAACACGAATACTAACAGCAGATAGTAAATGATTTTGCTGATTATTTTTTCAGAGGAATATTTTCTATTTGCTTTATCAGGGAATACTTTGTCATCAAGGCTGGTTTTACGCAGGCCTTTTAAAACGGCCTTTTCGATTGCCTTTGCGATAATCCATCCAACCAATAATACTAAAAGTGCTAATAATAGATCAGGCAGTTTGGCCAAAAGGTAATCAAATCCGCCCCAGTACCGATTATTGTCCAATATTGTCACTCCTTAAAAAAATTGTAGAATTGCATACTTTCATATACCCACAACTTTTGGGAGTAAACAGTCCGGTTCAATTTATAAAAAAAAGAGGCTTTAGAATGATTTCCAAAGCCTCTTACTATTGAAATGGGGGAGAACTTTAATCTTATCCGCGAAAAACTGAATATATCTGCGAAATTCTGGTTTTATCCGCGAAAAACTGAATATATCTGCGAAATTCTGGTTTTATCCGCGAAAAACTGAATATATCTGCGGAATTCTGATTTTATCCGCGAAAAACTGAATATATCTGCGGAATTCTGATTTTATCCGCGAAAAACTGAATATAACCGCGAAATTCTGATTTTATACGCGAAACCCCTTACGTGCTATAGCGATTCTTTGATACTTTTTTAAAAGAAAACTGCGGAATGCTGATTCCAATCAATATCAGTACGATTCCGAAAGTCTGTGCTTCTGAAATTCTTTCGCCGAGAATCAGCATGGCTGCAGCAACAGCGGCCGGAAGCTCTGCAGATCCTACAATCGTAGCAAGCCCTGAATCTAAATGGGGTGAGCCGATTGCAAAGAATACAATTGGGAATATGGCGCCGAATAAAGCCATCAGCAGCCCGAATTTCCATAGGCCTTCAAGCTGAATGCCGCCGCTTATTAAGACGGGGCCAGAAATAGCAGCTACCAGAAGAAGTCCGCCAAATGTAATGAAGATGCTCCGCTGGATGGTTGGCACTCCTTTGCCTGCCTTGCCGCTAGCAAAAATGAATACGGCAAATGTAACCGCTGATAATAAGCCATAGATCAGGCCATCAGCTTGAATAGGATGTGACCCGGAATTAATCAGGTTGCTTGCAAATACAGTTCCTATAATAAGCAAAATGGAAGAAATGATTTTTGCTTTGCTTGGCATCTTTCTTTCATATAGGGCTTCTAAAAGGATCCCTATCCAGGTGAACTGAAATAAGAGAACAACAGCGATGGAGGCCGGAATCCGGTCAAGGCTCATTCCATAAAGAATGCCTGTTAAACTTAGGGAGCCTCCGGTTAATAACAAAGCTGCTGTTTGTTTAAGGGTGATTTTCGTTCGTTTGATAAATGGGAAAGAAAGCAATAACAAAAGGAGCCCAAATAAATATTGGCTACCGGTCAGTTCGGGAACAGAGTGGCCGGCCTGGAGTCCGAGCTTAACAATGGATGCCAGAATGCCATAACTGCATGCGCCCAGAAAAATAAATAAAGAATATTTTAAGTTTGCCATTATGGATGCTCCTTTCTGAAGGTGAGAATAAACAATCAGGTCAATCATAACATTTCAGTGAGCATAAAGGGGAAAGATTTTTTTGCACAAAAATAAGAGTCAGTGATTTTTCTCACTGACTCTTTCTTTATTATAAATTAGTCTCCTAAGTAGGCGTTTAGCATCCAAACATGTTTATCTAATTTTTCCATAAGCCCGATGGCAAAGTCGCCTGTCACTTGATCTTCCTGTTCCTCAGCAAGCTGGGCTAAAGAAGTTAATTGTTCTTTAATATGTCTATAATCAGAAGCAAGAGCGGCAACCATGTCTTCTGCTTTCTTTTCCCCATTAGACTCTTCAAGAGTAGTGATGCTTAGGAATTCCTTAAAGCTTGCTGCCGGTGAGCCGCCGATTGCAAGCAGTCGTTCCGCTGCCTCATCTACAACTTCCGCAGCTTCATTATATAGCTCTTCGAACTTTTCATGAAGAGTGAAGAAAAGCGGGCCTTTTACAAACCAGTGATAGCGATGCAATTTAGTATAAAGAACACTCCAGTTAGCGATTTGTACGTTTAATGCTGCATGTAATTTTTCCATTCTGATTCCCCCTAAATAATTTATATATTTATTATAACAAATATTAAATTAAAATCAATACTTATTTATAATAATTATAAATAAATAAAAAAAGAAATCCGCAGAAATAACCTTGGCCGATTATGGTAAAGTGATATAGTACCACTTAATTGGAAAGACATTAAGGTTAGTGAGGATTTTTAAATGGAATATCTTTTATTTATCACACTGGGAGCGCTTATTAGTGTACTCTCTGGTTTTTTTGGAGTAGGCGGGGGATTCATTCTAACTCCGACGCTCATGCTATTTGGTTTTTCTCCGGTAGAAGCAATCACCACGAGTTTGCTTTTTTCGATTGGAACCTCCCTTTCAGGCATCTTCGCTCATATCAGGATGAAGAATATAGGGCTTAGGCAAGGGCTGATACTTGGAATGAGCGGCATGGCAGCTACTCAGGCAGCCCATCCCTTTGTGCTGTTTCTTGCGGAAAAAGGCTGGGATACATGGGCAGTTCCTTTGTTTTATATCATTCTGCTGTCTTATTTTGCTTTGAGCATGTTAAAAAAGGGGAAAAAGTCGGCATCAGGTGCCGGCCAGCATTCCGAACATTCTCGTTCCATTGTGAAGATGGTGCTGATTGGATTTTTTGCAGGATTTGTTTCTACGACTTTAGGTGTGGGCGGCGGCTTTATTATGGTGCCAATGTCAGTTGCCTATTTAGGGATGATGCCGAAAAAAGCAGTAGGGACCAGCTTGTTTGCTATCATGTTAATCGTTTCTGCAGGTTTCCTAACCTATGCTTCCACTGTATCCATTGATTATTGGATGGGCATTTCGCTCGTAGCAGGAGGCCTGATAGGGTCACAATTTGGAGCGAAGCTTACCTCCTATTTTGAAAACGAAGAGATCACCTATATGCTAGGAGCTTTATATATGGCTACAGTAGCAAGTGTGATTCTGAATTTAATTAATTTGAATTATACCGGCTTAGTGCTGATGGCCATTTTTGTCGGCGGATTTTTAGTAAGAAGCCTTGTGAAAATGCAGAAGGCAAATGCCCGCACAAAGGCAAAAAAGGAGAGACCGTGATGGCATCTCCTTTTACATTTTCTGGGGCACCTTCATGCCGAGTGTTTGCATGCCATCTGAAAGAATAATTGTGACTGCTTTGACAAGGGCAAGTCTTGCTTTGATGCCGGCATCATTCTCCAGTATTCTTACTTGTCCGTAATATTTATTGAAGGCTTGAGCCACATCAATCAAATATTTAGCGAGGACAGAAGGGGAAAACTGCATATAAGATTGTCTGATTTTTTCTGGATACTGATAGAGCAGCTTGGTAATTTCCCAGCTGTAAGAATCGGAAAGCCCATTTTTGGCAGATGGAAGATCGTCTGCCTTGCGGAGCAGGGAATAGGCCCGGGCATTCGTATATTGAAGATAGGGTCCTGTTTCTCCTTCAAATGTCAGCATATCTTCAAGTGAAAATTCAATGTTATTCATGCGGTCATTTTTCAGATCATGGAACAGAATGGCGCCAATGCCGACAGCTTCAGCGACTTCATTTTTATTTTCCAAACCGGGACTTTTAGCCTCGATATTGTTCTTTGCGAGAAGTACTGCTTCATCCAGGACCTCCTCAAGAAGGATTACTCTGCCTTTTCGGGTAGACATCTTTTTTCCATCTTTTAAATACAGGCCGAACGGGACATGTGTCATATTGTCCGCCCACTCATAGCCCATCTTTTTGATAACACTTTTAACCTGCCTGAAATGGATGCTTTGTTCCTGGCCGACAATGTATAGAGAGTGATCAAACTGATAGGCTGCTTTTCTGTAAAAAGCTGCAGCCAGGTCCCGTGTTGCATACAGGGTCGCTCCATCGGATTTTTTTATCAGGCATGGAGGAAGATCTTCATCAGGCAGCTGGACGACATCTGCCCCATCAGACTCAGTCAGCAGTTCCTTCGCAATCAGCTCCTCTATGACGGACTCCATTTTGTCATTATAAAAAGCTTCGCCATTGTATGAATCAAAATGAATGCCCAGCATGTCATATACGCGCTGGAATTCTTTCAATGATTCTTCTCTAAACCAGTTCCACAGTATCCCAGCTTCCTTATTTCCGTTTTCAAGCTCTTTGAACCAGGAACGCGCTTCATCTTCAAGGGCTGGATTTGCTTCTGCTTCTTCATGGAAGCGTATATAAAGGCTGAGCAGTTCCTTTATCGGATTTTCCTTCACTTTATCCGGGCTGCCCCACTTTTTATAAGCGGTAATCAGCTTGCCGAATTGTGTTCCCCAGTCGCCTAAGTGGTTGATTCTGACCGCTTTATAACCGCATTTTTCAGCAAGATTCCCGAGGGCATTTCCAATGACGGTAGACCGCAAATGACCCATGGAGAAGGGTTTTGCGATATTTGGTGAAGAGAAATCAAGCACGGCTGTTTTATCTGCGCCATCATTCAGCTGCCCGTATTCTTTTTCTTCTATTAAGATTTTTTCCATTATGACTGCACTGGCAGCCTCTTTGGAATAGAAGATATTAATGTAAGGACCAGCAGCTTCCGCTTTTTCAATATATGGCCCCTGAATCTGGCACGCTGTCTCTTCGGCAATGGATGCAGGTGATTTCCTGAATGCTTTCGCAAGTGTAAAGCAAGGAAAAGCAAGATCGCCATGTGCTGGTTTTTTTGGCGTTTCGATTAAGTCTGTAATGGCTTCCTCAGAAAGCTGCCCATTCAGCACAGAAGCCAGCTGAGCTGTGAAAATAGCTTTGAAATTGATCATGTTAACACCTCCTGAAAAATAAAGTGAAACTTCAATCAGTTGGGGTTTTCTTTATCCCCAGCTGATTGTTAGTTGAACCAATCGGGCCTTTACGGGCAGTTTGACCCCCAATTATCCTCCATTGACTCCTCAGAGTCTTGAAGTGGGGTCTTACTGCCCGTTAGACGGCGATAAAAAAGCCCGCCTCTATATAAAATAGAGACGAGCTGAAATCTGCCCGCGGTACCACTCTGATTGTCCAAAGGACCTCTTCTGAAAGGACGTTTCAAAATATGCTGAATCATATTCCTTAAGGGGTTTGGCAACGGGACTCCTTACCCGGCATAGCCTACTGTGTTTCAGCTATGCATCTCCGAAGTGCGCTTCACAAAAAGGTTCTCCGACAGGCTTGCACCCTCCCTGTCTCGCTTTTAGGAAAGAGCCCTTTGCTACTCTCTTCATCATAGACACTAAATATATTAATGTTATTATAAGCTGTTGGAATTATTTTGCAACATAATTTGAATCGGTTGAAAACATATAGTTTCTGTGATGGTATCGAATGCTGAAAATCAGTCCCATCGCCATCATGTTTCCCATAAGTGAACTTCCGCCGTAGCTGATAAATGGCAGGGGAATGCCGGTAATCGGCAGGACCTGAATGGTCATTCCAATATTTTGAAATACATGGAAGGTGATCATACTGATGACCCCGACGCAAATATAAGTATTAAAAGGGTCAGTAGTTTCTAAGCCAGTTTTAGTTAAGTGATAGATGAGCAAAAAGAAAAGGCTGATCACTACACTGGCGCCGAAGAAGCCGTACTCCTCGCCAATGACGCTAAAAATAAAATCAGTATGGGCATCAGGCACATACACCTGTCTGTCAGTAAAGCCTTTTCCGGAAATTAATCCTGAGCCGATTGCGAGCATGGAGTTATACAGCTGCATTCCGGCTCCCTGCTTGTGATTAACCGGATCAAGCCAGGAATAAATTCTGCTGAACTGATAAGGGTCTATCCCAAGGTACTTCTCTAAAATCTCCGGTGCTATGATTACCAGGTAGAGAACCGTTCCGGCGAAGGCGCCAAGGATTCCATAAATCGGAACAAGGATTTTCCAGGTGATTCCGGAAACCAGGATGATTCCTGTTAATATGGCAATGATTACAAGGGCGGTGCCCAGGTCTTCAATAATAATCAATCCTAATGGAGGCAATGTGGCTGCCCCTAATTTAATTAGGAGGAAAAAATCCGTGCCGGCGGTCTTGACCACATATTTCTGATGATGGTCAGCGATGATTTTGCTGAGGGCAATGATGAGAAACACCTTAACAAACTCTGAAGGCTGTACGGATCCAAGTCCGGGAATGATATACCATAATGTAGCACCTTTTCGTTCTGGTGCAATGCTTTCTGGTGCTATGAATAACCCCATAAGCAATACGATGCCTAAACCGTACAGCAGCCAAGCAAGCCTCCGGATTTGCTCGCTGTCAAAATACATGACAATCGCCACAATGACAGCTCCGACAATATAGTTTTTAATTTGTGAGACGACAAAATTCCCTTCATATTGATTGGACGATTGTCCGCTGTAAATAGCGATGCAGCTGATGAGGAAAAATAGCAGCAAAAGAAAGCATAACGTCCAATCGAATCGGTCTGAGAATCTATTATTCTGGTTCATATACATACACCTGGTTTCTTTACCTTTTTACATTTTTATCCTAACAAAGAAAAACAGCCCTTACAATGGAAAGAGATTTCTTTTTTCTCTGCATGTACTTAGACGAATGAATCACCATGATGGTTTCCTGTTTTTTCAAAAATACTGGGGAAGGTGCGATTTTAAATTTTTTCTTATCGGCAAAGATATTTTCAGATATTTTTGCTACAATAAGAGAATAAAATACTGGATGTTTGCCAGGCAGTTTCCAAAAAAGAAGCTGTCTTTTTATCAATTATGCGCTTTTCTTATGATTACACACCACTTTGGGTAACGGTTCGGAGGTATCGTCATTGAAAAGAAGAAATCATGCTATTCGTGATCTCATCTACATCCATCTTAATGAACAGGATCAGTATGTGATGACTTATGGAATTGAGTTTGCAGAGTTTGCCCAAACTCTTTCAGATTCTATTAATAATTTGCTATTGTTAAAGCACCGTTATGAACATGGGGATTTTAATAGCCATACAATGTTCGATTACGTGTCAAGGGACAAGCTGGGCAGGCTGGTTGAGGATGATGTATACGGTTATGGCGATTTTTGCTGGATTGACTTTGAGGAAGAGGAAGCGGTGAATGAGCTTCCCGGCCAAACGATTGCTGAGCTTCTTTATCTCGGCCATGTGAAAGAACATCTTAAGCCGCCTTTTTACAATTATCTGAGCAATCGTTATGTGTACCTTGCCCACGATGATGGCTGGTTTAATCGCACATATTATCGTGATCTGAATGATTTTTACCGCATGCTGGGGGAAGTAATCCCCGGGAAAATGGGACAGATGAAAGTAGAAAAAACGCTCCTGGGCATTAAAAAGAAAAAGACATATCCTCCCATCACCAGGGATGTCCTGCTCTCATTAAAGCCTCTTATGAAAGAAGGGGCGGTCCTTTCCATTAAGGATATCGAGCAGAATCGGGTGCGGATAGAAATTCCTATTTGGATTATTGGTGATTTAGCCAATATGGATGATATGTATGATGAATATGAAGCCATTGTGAAAGAGCCATGTGAGGCGAAGATTGTGTTCGATAAGAAAACAAGGGAATGGAAAATATACTCGCGTTAGAATTCTGAACTTTTTTACAACATTCAGCAAATTTGTCTTACTTTTTCCGCGGGATGGTGTATAATCGGAGATAGAAAATTTTATATCCGCATAGAACAGGTGTTTTCTCAAAAGGGTAATAAACGCAGGCTCTTTTGAAGACTTAATAGGGAAGCTGGTGAAATTCCAGCGCGGTCCCGCCACTGTAAATGGAAGCTGTCTGCAAATCCACTGTACATGAATGTATGGGAAGGAGCAGAACGCATTGACCATGAGCCAGGAGACCTGCCTGATTCTTAAGCACCCATAAACCTACGAGGATAGGGAGGTGTTTGGTCCGGCCATCTTTTTTGAACTTATTGATAAATGACCCTACCAACATCTCCTTGCCATTCGAGGAGATGTTTTTTATTTATACGTGGTGCTAACACGAAACTGATTTTGTCGAAAGTTCTAGGAGGATTGCTGAGTATGAAAAAGGTTTATGCATTTTTATTAACGATGCTTCTTGCTGCAGGAGTGCTTGCAGGCTGCGGCGAGAGTGCTGAACAGCCTAAAGAAGAGAAAAAAGTTGAGGAAGGGCAGAATGCCGGCGGAGAAGAGGCTGCTTTTCCTGTAACGATAAAGGATGCTCTTGATAATGAAATCGTCATCGAATCCAAGCCTGAAAGAATCGTGTCCATGATTCCAAGCAACACTGAAATTGCTTTTGAATTGGGGCTTGGAGAAGAAGTGGTCGGAGTCTCCGATTTTGATAACTATCCGCCCGAAGCTGCAGAAAAAGAAAAGATTGGCGGCATGGAATTTAATGTCGAGAAAATCATCTCTTTAAATCCGGATCTTGTTCTTGCCCACGCTTCAAGCGCACATAATTCGGAAGCAGGTCTTCAGCAATTAAGGGATGCGGGTGTGACCGTCCTTGTTGTCAATGATGCGAAGAGCTTTGACCAGGTTTTTGCATCCATTGAAATGGTTGGAACCGCAGCGGGAGAGAAAGAAAAAGCAGAACAGCTGGTTTTAGACATGAAGAATAAGCTCGAGGAAATCAAAACAAAAGCTCAGGGCATAAAAGAAGAAGATCGCAAATCGGTATTCGTGGAAGTTTCACCTGCTCCTGAAATCTATACGGCAGGTACAAAAACATTTATGGACGAAATGTTGAGTGCCATCAATGCAGAAAATATCATTACGGAAGAAGGATGGCCAAAAATGGATCCGGAAGCGATTATCGAACGGAATCCGGATGTAATCATCACAACTCATGGCTATTACACTGAAGATGCTGTTGGCAATGTAATGAGCAGGGATGGCTGGCAGGATATAAACGCGGTGAAAAATAAGCAAGTTGTCGATGTTGATTCCGATATGGTAACCCGCTCTGGCCCTCGTATTATTGAAGGAGTCGAGGAACTTGCAAAAGCAGTATATCCGGACGTATTTAAATAATAAAATTTTAGCCTATATAACAGCAGCAGCATTCTTGCTTTGTGCCATGCTGATGGGGATTTCAATTGGAACAGTATCTGTTCACCCCATGACGATTATCAAAGTAATAAGCGCTGAGATATTTCCTTTTATTTCTTTAGAAAACACAGATGCTATGCATTCAAATATCATTATGAATATTCGGCTGCCGCGTGTATTGCTGGCTGGCCTAGTTGGGGCGTCTCTTGCAATTGCGGGAGCCGCCTTTCAAGGTTTATTAAGAAACCCGCTGGCAGATCCATATACAATAGGAGTTTCTTCCGGGGCTTCACTCGGTGCTGTTTTAACATTGTTCTTAGGATTATCCATTCCGTTTGCAGGGATGTTTACGCTGCCTTTATTCAGCATCTTATTTTCCTTTTTAACCATTTTTGCCGTTTTACTATTTGCCAGAAATATTGAAAGATCCATGAAAGTGGAAACGATTATTTTAACAGGCATTATTTTCAGTTCTTTCCTTGGCGCCCTTATCTCTCTGATGATTGCCCTGACTGGGGAGGAGCTTAGACAGATTATTGGCTGGCTTCTTGGAAGTGTATCTATGAGAGGATGGGCGTATATTAAAATTATCACCCCGTTCTTTGTGATAGGCACCATCCTTCTTTTAATGAACAGCAAAGAGCTTAATGCCATGAGCTTCGGAGAAGAAAAGGCCCAGCATATTGGCGTGGACGTTCAGAAAAGAAAGATGATGGTCCTGATAGCGGGCTCCATCTTAACTGGTGCGGCTGTAGCTGTGTCTGGAACAATAGGATTTGTCGGACTTGTTATCCCGCACCTGACAAGGCTGTTATGGGGGCCTGATCATAGGCATTTATTGCCGCTATCCATTCTGATGGGAGCAGGATTCCTTATCATGGCCGACCTGGTTTCACGGACGATCATTGCACCTACCGAGCTTCCAATCGGTGTAATTACAGCGATAATCGGTGCACCTGCTTTTGCCATTATTTTAATGAAAAGAAAGAATAAAATTTGAACTTTAATAACTGTCCAGCGCAAGTGCAGCCCTTTGAGGAGCGGGGGTGGGCAAGGCGCCTGCGCTTTTTTTAGTTCAGAAAGAAGTGGTTAATCATGCTAAGCGTTCATGAAGTCACTGGCGGGTATGCCGGTGCGCCGGTTGTGAAAAATATAAGTTTTGAAGTGGAAAAAGGGGAGCTTTTCGGAATATTGGGGCCGAACGGAAGCGGAAAGACGACGATTCTGAAGATGCTGAGCGGCATTCTTCCTCATAAGTCAGGAGATATTCTGATCAAAGGAAGGAACCTCTCACAATATACACCGAAAGAACTTGCAAAAATTATTGCTGTTCTGCCCCAGCACTCCTCACAAGCCTTTTCTTATACCGTAAAGGAAACGGTTTCCCTTGGCCGGTATGCCCATCAAAAAGGCTGGTTCCAGAGCTGGTCCAGCGAAGATGAAGAGGCGGTCAATCGGGTCATGGAACAGACGGGCATCTCACATTTTCACGATTATGATATTCAGCAATTATCCGGCGGCGAAAGGCAGAGGGTGTTTTTAGCTCAGGCCCTTGCCCAGGAGCCGGAAGTATTATTGCTGGATGAGCCGACTAACCATCTCGACTTATCCTATCAAAAAGAGCTGCTCGATCTCCTTTCGGTATGGTCAAAAGACTGCGGGCTGACGGTCATTTCCATTTTTCATGATTTGAATTTAGCGGGCTTGTACTGTGACCGATTATTGCTGCTGGAGAATGGCGAAGTCAATATTAACCACGTTCCCAATGAAGTTTTAAAGGAAGGCCGGATACGCGAGGTCTATAGGACGAAGATTGAGAAGCTTCCGCATCCCAGAGTCCCGGCCCCTCAGATGGTTTTGCTGCCCGAACGCCCTAAGGCGGAAAGCCGGTTTTTGAATCGAATTAATCCAGCCAATCTTGAGGCAAGGGAAGACTTGCTTGTCATCCGCTCCCCATTTCCGCTGAAAACCATGTCATCAGGTGTAACTGGATCGGGCACCGGCTGGAATCGCATATTTCTTAATCGGCATGTGAGCAAGAATTATGATTGCAGTGACCATAGAGCCGAGATGGCTGAATTTATTCGGGAAATCGGTTTTGAACCCGGTGAAACCGTGGGGATGATGACAGCCGTATATGTTGAGGATCATAGCAGCAAATTTTACGAAGAAGAAAATTTCTCTGTCTATGTGGCAGTGACAGCAGGAATCGGCAATGCTGTTGACGCCTCGAAAAGTGAAGCGCACTCTTATCATCTGTCTCCGGGCACCATCAATACATGGATTTTCGTAAATGGAAATCTGACAGAGGAAGCCTTTATTCAGTGCATTATGACCGCAACCGAGGCAAAAACTAAGGCCTTATTTGATCAGAAGGTAAAGGATGCAGTCACAGGGACGATAGCGACCGGAACATCAACAGACAGCATTTTGATTGCTGCCACACAGCAGGGAGAAAGCCTAGAGTATGCGGGGACGATTACGCCGCTTGGCAAAGTGATTGGAACAGGTGTCTACGAATGTACCGTTGAGGCGATAAAAAATTCGCAAAGAAGGATAAAGAAATGATTTTATATCACCTGACCGCTCTAACATTTGCCTGCATCCTGGATAAGCTGATAGGGGATCCGCCTAACTGGCCGCATCCGGTCAGGTGGATGGGTGCCCTGATACATAAACTTGAAAAACTCCTTAATAAAGGCCGCTTCAGAAAATTAAAAGGATTCATCATGCTTTTACTGGTGTTGCTTGTGACTGGTGGCCTGTCCTTTTTAATTATCCGGTTCTCCTATGGAATTCATCCGATCGCCGGCATCCTGGCAGAAGGGATCCTTATCTTTACAGCCATTGCTCAAAAGAGTTTAAAAGATGCAGCTCTGGAGGTCTACGAGCCTCTTTCAAAAGGAGATATGGAAGAAGCAAGATTAAAGCTTTCATACATTGTCGGCAGGGATACAGATCGGCTGGATGAACCAGGCATTGTCAGGGCTGCCGTGGAGACAGTGGCTGAAAACACAAGTGATGGCATTACCGCTCCATTATTTTGGGCAATGATTGGCGGTGCTCCGCTGGCCCTTATCTACCGGGCCATTAATACATGCGATTCGATGGTTGGCCATAGAAATGATAGATACATAGATTTTGGATGGGCATCTGCGAAAGTGGATGATATTGCGAACTGGATCCCAAGCCGTCTGACGTCGGTTTGCATCATGCTCACACAAAAGCCGGAGCATGCTCCGTATGAGGAAGCATGGGGAATACTTTTAAGAGATGCGCCTAAGCACCCGAGCCCAAATAGCGGCTGGGGCGAAGCAGCAGTTGCAGCACTTCTGGGGGTTCAGCTGGGAGGCATCAATTTTTATAAGGGTGTACTCTCTAACCGTGCGACGATGGGGAAGCCAATGGTATTGCTTGAAAAAGAACATATAATAAAAAGCATTTCGATTATGAATAAGACTGTTTTTCTTTTCTTGCTTTTATTATGGACAGGAGGGATGTTCCTTGACTTGGCCTTCACACGGATCTAATCCGCAATATTTATATGAAGCGATGGATAAACCAATGCCGGCAGATCGGATTGATTTTAGCGCCAATATCAATCCCCTTGGACCTCCCCGCGAATTAAAAGACAAGTGGGGAAACCTTTTCCAATATATAACTGATTATCCGGATCCCCATGCTGCTTTTTTAAAAAGCAAATTGGCGGCTGAAGAGGGAATAAAAGAAACACAGATTCTGGTCGGGAATGGAGGCGCGGAGCTCATCACCCTAATTGGCCGCATGATAGCGGGGAAAAGTGTGCTGATTATTCAGCCGGCTTTTTCGGAATATGAAGAGGCCTGCCGGGTTAATAACTGTACGGTTTACTATCATCAGCTGGAGCCTGAAGACTGGGGTCTGAATGTGGAAGCGCTATCCGAAAAGCTCAAATTTGCTGATGTTCTTTTCTTCTGCAACCCAAACAACCCGACCGGTGTATTTTACCCCTTATCCATAGTTGAGGAACTGATAAAGAAGTGCCGCATCCATAATTGCCTGCTCATTATGGATGAAGCTTTTTATGACTTTGTTGAAGGCTATCAATCTATCGTTCCTTTCATTGGAAGGGATTCGAATGTTGTGGTTTTGCGCTCCATGACAAAGATGTTTTCGATTCCCGGCCTGCGCCTAGGATACATGATGGCAAGTGAGAGGTTAATTGAAAGAGCGGCTTCTCTGAAACCCCACTGGAGCGTGAATGCCCTTGCTTTAAAAGCAGGAGAATGGTGTCTGAACAGCAATGAGCATGTCAGGCTGACAAAGAATTTGATCCGGCAGGAGAGAGAAAGGCTGGTTCAATTTTATCGGAACTTGGATTTTGAAGTTTCCCCTTCTTCAGTAAACTTTTATGTGTTAAGGGATTCCAGCCTGGATGTACAGCTGCCTCTTTTTCAATTTTTGCTTGAGAAAGGGATTATCCCGAGGCACACAATGAATTTCCCTGGCCTGGAAGGAAGATGGCTGCGCTTTGCAATTAAAGGGCCGAAAGACAACGATCGGCTGATGGAGGCGATGCAGGAATGGCGGAAGGATCGCTGATTTTTATCTCCGGGGGAGTGCGCAGCGGAAAAAGCTCCTTTGCAGAGAGGACTGCTGCAGAGCTGGCAAAAAAGACGGACGGAAAGCTTCATTATATTGCTTCCGGAAAAGCATACGATCCTGAGATGGAGGCACGAATTCAGAGGCATCAAGATGACCGGGAAGAAAGCGGACTGAGCTGGACAACATGGGAGCAGCCTTCCGCACTGGAAGAGATCTCCGGCAGCTTTAACTATCAGGATATTATTCTTTTCGATTGCTTGACTACTCTCTTGAATAATGAACTTTTTAGAGCAGAAGACGGTTGGAAGAACAGGGGATTTCAGGATAAACTGTCATCTGATATTCTCAGGGCCATCTCTGAGTTTCGCCAGAGATGCAGGTCCTTAATCGTTGTCAGCAACGAAGTCTTAAATGAGCCAATTGGCGAAAATGAACTGGTGTTTGCATATGCAAAAATACTGGGGACGCTTCATAGGAATATCATCGAGATGGCTGACGAAGCCTATCTTGTCGAAGCAGGCATTCCCATACAAATGAAAGGAGAGCCGGCATGAAAGGAATTATGATTCAGGGTACTTCATCTGATGCAGGGAAAAGCCTTATTGCTACAGCTCTTTGCCGTGCATTCTCCAATGAAGGGTTCCGCACAGCCCCTTTTAAATCACAGAATATGTCCAATAATTCTTACGTAACAAAGGATGGAAATGAAATTGGCAGGGCGCAGGGTATTCAGGCTGAAGCGGCAAGGACTGAAGCTTCTGTCTGGATGAATCCCATTCTCCTTAAGCCTCAATCCGCTCAGCATGCTGAGGTCATTCTCCTTGGAAAAGCAATCTCTTCCTTATCAGGAAGAAGCTATCGGGAGTCCTTTTATGAAAAAGGGCTGGAGACTATCAGGGAGGCACTGCGGCTGCTTAATACTCAATTCGAGCTGCTTGTAATAGAGGGAGCTGGAAGCCCTGTTGAAATTAATTTAAAAGATAAAGAGCTTGTTAATATGAAAGTGGCCGAAATGGCCGATGTGCCAGTCATCCTGGTTGCCGATATTGACAGGGGCGGTGTTTTTGCCAGCATTGTCGGGACCTTAGAGCTTTTCACAAAACAGGAAAGACGAAGGGTTGCGGGTATTATCATTAATAAATTCCGCGGTGATATCACCCTGTTTGAGGATGGCATTCGGTGGATCGAGGAAAGGACAGGTATTCCTGTACTTGGCGTTCTTCCATACTTGGATGATCATATGATTGATGGAGAGGATTCTCTTTCCATTCAGGCATCAGTCTCAAGAACTGGAGAAGGCATTTTGGATATCGCAGTGCTTCGGCCGCCATTTATTTCAAACTTCAGTGACATCGATCCTTTTTATTATGAAGAGGACGTAAACATTAGATGGGTAAGACATCTATCGGAGATTGGCTTACCTGATGCGGTTATCATTCCCGGCACGAAAAGCACCATTCGCGATTTGCGCTATTTTAAGGAAAAAGGACTGGCTGACTGGCTTGTTCGCTATGCTGCCGATGGAGGTTCTATTGCCGGCATTTGCGGAGGATATCAGATGCTGGGCAGGAACTTAATCGATATGGCCGGTTCTGATACTGGGAATCCTTTTGAAAAGGAAAAAGGATTGAATTTGATACCGGCAGATACCATTTTTCATGAACGCAAGAGGACAATTCAGGTGAAGGGGAAATTGCATGCAAACACCAGCCTGTCCATAAAAGAAGTTTTAGATGGATATGAAATTCATCTGGGTGAAACTATTCTTGAAAACGAATATGCAGGAAAGCGCCTCCTGCTTCTTGAAAATGGCGAAGAAGATGGATTCTATGGAAATGAAGGCCGTTTGGTAGGGACGTATATGCACCACATCTTCCATAATGATGAATGGAGGGGTGCGTGGCTTAATTCCCTCCGCAAGCAAAAAGGCATTCCATGTACGGAACCTGTCCGAATTAAAGCCTTAAAGGATAGGAAATACAATGAACTGGCGGACAATATGATGCAGCATCTTGATTGGGAAAAATTAAAGGAAATCGTCTTTAGCTGGAGAAAACAGAATGAAGTGGTTTAAAGGATTAATGATCAATCTTCAATTTTTCACAAGCATTCCCATTCCGATTTCCTTGCCCATGGATAAGCCCCATCTGGAGAGGGCAATCAGAACCTTCCCTATAGCCGGCCTCATTCAGGGAAGTCTATACGCATTAATTCTCTATGCTTTTCTTGAATGGACTCCTTTTTCTCTCTTGGCTGCTGCTTTTGCCGTCTGGCTGGCCGGCATTTTGCTGACCGGAGGGATCCATCTCGATGGGTGGATGGATGCGAGTGATGCCTTCTTCTCCTATCGCGATCAGGAGAGGCGACTTGAAATCATGAGTGATCCCCGGGTGGGGGCGTTCGGGGTGCTGTCCATCATTGTATTGCTCAGTGCCCGCTTTCTATTTATTTATGAAATTGTACGTTTATCAAATCCCTCTACCTATTTTTTAATCGCACTGATTCCTTTTTTAAGCAAAATGGTAATGGGGGTATTGCTGTTAAAGGTTAAGGCAGCCAAAAAAGAGGGGCTGGGCTCATTGTTTCAGCAGGCTGCTTCCAAAACCACCTTATTTATTTATCCTGTCTTCCTTCTGGTGGCCGCGGCAGCTGCCTGGCTGGCTGGTTACCCGGCTATTGTTGGATTTCTTGCTATGGTCCTTTTTTCAATATTTTTTTTCGTATTCTTATCAAGGAAAGTCATTTCCTGGTTTGGCGGAATGACAGGGGATGTACTTGGGGCCAGCGTGGAAGGGACGGAGGTGCTTCTATGGATGATACTGTGGCTGTTGCATTATTTCGTCATGGGCTGACAGAAGCCAATAAGTCGCATGCTTATCTGGGATGGACAGATTCCTCTTTGTGCCCGGAACATAGGGATAGGCTTGCTGCGGCGTCTCAAGGCTATAGAATGATTTTTACAAGTGATTTAGGAAGATGCAAAAAGACGTCTGCTATACTTTTTCCGGATCGTTCTATTGAATCATGTCCCGAATGGCGGGAAATGCATTTTGGTGAGTGGGAAGGCAGGACGTTCCAAGAGCTGAAAGATAACATCGCCTATCAAAAGTGGCTGGAAGATCCGTTTTCGGGAGCACCGCCAGGAGGGGAATCCTTTTCAGCATTTACAGCAAGAGTTGATAAAGCTTGGCAAAACTTAACAGACAAATTACTTCGGGAAGATACTAGCGATTCTGCCGTCATTACACACGGCGGAGTCATAAGATACCTTCTTGGAAAGTATGCTCCGGAGAAAAAAGAATTCTGGGAATGGCAAATTCAGTTTGGAAGAGGCTATGAACTTAGGTGGACAAGGGAAAAGTTTAGGAGGGGCGAGAGATGCATTTCGTTACAGGAGGCGCCTTTAACGGGAAATCACGATGGGTGAAGGAATTTTATCAATTGGATGGTACTCCTCATAAATGGATTTCAGCTTATCATGATGAGCCAGCTGCCGAATTGGATCATAGCCTAATCATTCTCGAGGGGATCGAGATGATGATCCGGGAGTGGGCACAAGCCATAGAGCTTGGTGAAATTCGGGACAAATGGCGGGAGATGCTGGCGAAATGGCTTGAGTGGGAAAAAGAAGATAACAATCGAAAAATAGTTTTAATCGGGTCTGATATTTCAAAAGGCATTGTTCCAATGGAAGCAGCTGACCGAAAGTGGCGGGATGCATCAGGCTGGGCCTTCCAGGATGCCGCTGCTGCTGCAGATAGAGTTGATTTGATTTGGTATGGCATCAGTCAAAAAATAAAATGAAATGGGGAATTGCTGATGAAACTGTATACACGAACTGGTGATGAGGGAAAAACGAGCATTATCGGAGGCAGGGTGGAAAAGGATGATGTAAGGGTTGAAGCATACGGAACAGTGGATGAAGTGAACTGTTTTGTCGGGCAGGCTATGACACAGCTGGATCCGGCCATTTTTCAGGATGTCCTTGATGATCTGGAGAAGATCCAGCATGAGCTTTTTGACTGTGGCGGCGACCTTGCAAATGTTTCGAAAAAACGGGAGCTTAAATTGACGAAGGATTCTGTTGATTATTTGGAGACTAAGATTGATAAATTGATTGAGGAGGCGCCAAAGCTTGAAAGGTTTATTCTGCCTGGGGGAGCACCTGCATCTGCATCCATTCATATTGCAAGGACAGTAACCCGGAGAGCGGAGCGTCTCGTGGTCTCATTGAGAAAAGCGGATCCGGAAACCTCTGCAGTGGCGCTGAAATTCCTGAATCGTTTATCTGATTACTTCTTTGCTCTGGCAAGAGTGGTTAATTTCCGTCTTAACCAGAAAGATGTGGAGTATGTGCGCAGTGCTAATGTATTCCGTGAAGGTAAGCGCAAGGAGGATAAAGAATGAGAAGCATGCGATTGGGCATGGCCGCCATGCTTGTTGCACTAACAGCAATCGGTGCAGCGATTAAAGTTCCGGCCATTATCGGAAGCGTGGCTCTGGATGCATTTCCTGCGTTGCTTGCAGCCGTGCTGCTTGGAGGCTATGGCGGAGCTGCCGTTGCTGCGATCGGCCATCTGCTGTCGGCGTTATTGGGCGGTATGCCTTTAGGGCCACTTCATCTCCTTATTGCTGTTGAAATGGCACTTTTAGCTTTTATTTTCAGTTCATTGTATCAGAGAGGCAGGCACTGGCTGGCGGGGATTCTTTTTGTGCTCGGCAATGCCTTTGCTGCCCCGCTTCCATTTATCTTTTTAATGGGCCAAGCCTTTTACCTGGCAATTGTGCCTTCCCTTTTTATAGGCTCTGTGATAAATGCTGTTATTGCCTATATAGTGATTCCGAGACTTGTCAAGCTTGTCGCCCCGGCTCTTTCCAAAGCGGGTGCTGAGCGGTGAGGGATGTCTTAAGTTTTCCTTTTAATTCTGAAGTAATGATTGTTGTGGCCAGTGATAACAGCGGAGCAATCGGCGAGAAAGAACGTGATGCCGTCCAAGTTCCTTATGAGACCGTTTCTTATTATTCCTTCCGCGTCGCTGTCATGGAATGCATGTCAGCAGGTGCTCAGCCATTTGCTGCAGCCCTTCAGAATTTTTGCGGAGATGAAGCCTGGGAGCAGCTTATACGGGGCATCAAGAAGGGTGCCGATGAATTAGGCCTTATGGAACTGCAAATCACCGGCAGTACAGAAAGTAATTTTAACCTGCTTCAATCTGCAGTAGGATTATCTGTCCTTGGAAAAATGCTGGGAGAACCTCCTGCTGAGTCTCTCACTCATACAGATGATACAAGGATAGCGGTTATCGGTTCCCCTTTGGTTGGCCAGGAGCTGATTGAGAGAGAAGCGGATGCAGCACCACTGAAACTTTTTAAAATGATTAATTCCATTGATGATATAGTGACTCTTCCGGTGGGCTCAAAAGGCATTCTGAACGAGCTGAACGGGCTGTTCTCCAATAGGAAATTTGAGGCTAATAATCTTGAAGCAGAAGTGGATTTGTGGAAATCAGCAGGTCCATCCACTTGTTTTATAGCGGTTTTTCCCGAAGAGAAATCGGAAGAAATCAGGAAGCTGGCAGGAAGTTATTTTCATATACTGAAAAGAAGGGCATGAAAAACGGGATGCTGACTTTATATATCATCCGGCACGGTGAAACGGAATGGAACAAAGAAAAAAGAATGCAGGGGCGCCTTGACTCGGATTTGACGGAGAAAGGCAGGAGCGATGCGGGGCTGCTGGGGGAGAGAATAAAAGATATAGACTTTAAGCGTATCGTATCTTCCCCAAGCAAACGGACTATATATACAGCAGAGCTTGTAAGATGGGCAAGGGAGATTCCGATTGAGACAGACGAAAGGCTTATGGAAATTGACCTTGGTGAGTGGCAGGGAAAAGTGGAAAGTGAAATAAGGGAGCATTATCCGGCTGAGTTTGATGCCTACTGGAATCGGCCGGAGTCCTATGAAAGTGCGGGGGGCGAAAGCTTTTATGATGTGGCAAATCGGGTTGCTTCCTTTTTAGAAGACCTGCAAAAGACATCATCTGAAGGAAATGTGCTGATTGTTACCCATGCAGTTGCCGTCAAAGCTCTTTATATGCTTTGCCGCAATGCAGCTGTCGAACACATTTGGGACCCGCCCTTCATTCATGGAACCAGCCTGACCATTCTGCAAATCGATCAGGATAGAAAAGAATTCCTCTTAGAAGGATGCATGGCTCACTGCGAATAAGGCTCAGGCTCGTTATGAAACGAGCCTATTTTTATGAGATTCCTCAGAATACTTTAGCTCCTCTTTTTATTTTTTAGCAAAGACTCTTGTCTCGCTGTCAGCTTCTTTGCTATTATCTTCATCCCAAACCGAATGGATCTCAAAAGTCCCTTCTTCGAAAAACAGCGGCAGTTTTCTCTTGAACCAACCCTGCATAGGAAGGTCCATTGCATCTTTTTTTGAAATCCACTGCAATTCTCCTTCAGGAGGATCTGCAAGAAGGCTGCCTTCAAAGGAGTCTGCCAGATAATTAAATACCATGTATCGGACATTCATCTGGGGGTTGACGTACTCATCCCATCCCTTAAAAATAATATTCTTTACCTGCAGTCCTGTCTCCTCAAGCACTTCGCGTTTTGCCGCGTCCGTTATGCTTTCGGGAAACTCGACCTTTCCGCCCGGAGCAAGATAGCCAGGGAAGCCTTTATGATCCGGCCGCTTCATGAGAAGGATCTGATCCCCGTCTGCAACCATGCACATCGTGTACATCTGATGTTCGATTTCTTTCCAGTTCATTGCTGCACCTCAATTATTAATGATTCTAAAGTTTAGACATTCTTTTAAAAGGAGAAAATACCTCCTATATTGAAATCATATCATGAAAAGAAAATTTGAAGAGGTGAACAGAAGTGGAGTTGAAGATGGGTTATGTCATTTTATATGCGGAAAGCCTGGAGAGAACGAAGCACTTCTACGGTGAATTGCTGGGCCTAAAGCTTAGGAATGAATTTGGAACTTACATCGAGTATGATACAGGCAGCACCATTCTTTCTTTCAATACGAGAGAGGGCGGGAGGGAAGTCACCGGGCTTCCGATACCGGATGGGGTGAGGAAGGAGCAGACATTTGAACTTGGCTTTGTCACAGATAAGGTAGAAGCGGTTGTTGAAAAACTAAAGGCCGCGGGGGTGCCTGTCCTTCTTGAACCTATTGAAAAGCCATGGGGCCAGAAAGTGGCTTATGTGGAAGATCCGGATGGACATTATATTGAGATTTGTTCGCCTATCGGTTAATAAATGACTGTTACAGGGTCATTTTTTTAAGGTTTCGGATGTTAAAGCTGATACAGCGCCAGGTGACCGATAAATTAAAAAAGCGACCGATATATTTAGAAAGTGGCCGATAAAATCTAAAACTGACCGATAAACTAAACGAAGTGACCGATATGCCGGTTTAGTGCTGCAAATTTCATGAAAACCATACCTAAAACAAAAAAAGATGCCCCAAGAGGGACATCTTTTTTCATTAGCCAGCTTTTACAGCAGATTGAGACTGAAGTTTCGTATCTTTGCCGCTTGCCTTATCAGATAATAGTGTCAGCGCACCGTCGCCTGTCACATTGCACGCAGTTCCAAAGCTGTCCTGGGCAAGGTATAAAGCAATCATAAGCGCAAGCATGGTTTCATTGAATCCGAGCATGCTTTCAAGCAGACCTAGTGCGGCCATGACAGCTCCTCCAGGAACACCGGGAGCTGCAATCATCGTAATGCCAAGCATTAAAATGAAAGGCAGGATTTCTGCAAATGAAGCTGTTTGACCCTGCAGCATCATAACGGCAATTGCGCAGCTTACAATGGTGATCGTGCTGCCTGACAGATGAATCGTTGCCAGTAATGGAACGGAGAAATCAGCCACTTTTTCGCGTGCACCGAGCTTTTTAACCTGCTTAAGCGTAACAGGAATCGTGGATGCGGATGATTGGGTTCCAAGTGCTGTAAAGTAGGCAGGCATCATATTCTTCATGAGTCTAAGCGGATTGGCTTTCATCAGGATGCCGGCAGCTGAATATTGAAGCAGTAAAAATAAAAGATGAAGAGCAATAATCATGACAAATACTTTGGCAAATACAGAGATAATGGCACCAACCTGTCCGCCTTGCGTCATATTGGCGAAAATCCCAAAAATATGAACAGGAAGCAATGGAATGATGACTTTTTCAATCAGTTTTTCAATAATATCACGGAAATCATTCATGGCATTTTGCAGTGTGTTTCCTTTGATCGCAGCCAATCCAAGCCCTAAAGTGAATGAAATCAGCAGTGCCGTCATGACACCCATTACAGGAGGCATGTCCACCTGGAAAAAGGGTGAAAGCAAGGCATCCTCAGGATTCTCAAACTCTTTGAAGTTTTGATTTTTTAAAAGAATAGGATATAAAACCGTCGCAGAAAAATAGGCCACTAAACCAGCAGTTATCGTAGAAGCATAAGCAAAACCGGTTGTAATCCCCAGCAGTTTCCCTGCGCCTTTCCCCATGCTGCCAATTCCAGGCGCGATAAATCCTATAATAATTAACGGAATCGCAAAACCAAGGAAGTTCCCGAACAGTCCGTTAAAAGTAGCAAATAGCTGAATAAGCCATTCAGGAGAAAAAGAACCTATTAAAATACCCAGCGCAATGGCTGCAATAATTCTGGGAAGCAAACCGAACTTCATTTTTGTGTCCTCCTAAAAAATACATTTGTTTTTGTTAGGAGGATTATATCCTGTTTTGATGTAAAAGTTAATAGGTGAAGTTTTTGATATAATAATAAAATAAGTCTGATTATTTATTGGGGATTAAGGGTTTTACTCATTAATTGTTCTATCGTAGGCAATTAAACGTTTTCTTAAGATAATAATAGAAGAAAGAGAGTTTAAATTAATGCCAGAAAAGGAAATTATTTTACTAGTTTCAGATAAGAAAAGTTTCCTTTTTCAGGGCCCTTTCATACATATAGGAATATGGGCGTATGCGGAGAAAAAAATTCCTGATGATTTGAACATGTAATCACTCCCTTTCTTAAATATGAAAGTGTTACAATAAAGAGTAGCTTGAAAGAGAATAAAAATCAGTTAAGGTAAAATAACGGAATAAAGCGGCATGAGAAGCCGGTTAGTCCATGATTGAATATTGGAGGTTCTTTTATGAAAACGAAGGTTGGCCTTTTGTACGGCGGAAAATCTGCAGAGCATAAAGTATCCATGCAGACTGCAATGGCTGTGATTAAAGCATTGGATTTAGAGAAATATGAAATTCATCCTATTTATATATCTGAAGAAGGACAATGGGTAAAGGGCCCTCAACTGCATGGCCCTGTTTCCAGTGTAAAGGAGCTGGAATTTTCCCAGGGGGAAGCACTTCCTCCAACTGCATTGGCACCGACTCTTTTCCGGGATGCTCAGGATAAAGGTCCATTTGATGTAATCTTCCCGCTGCTTCATGGTCCAAACGGGGAAGACGGAACAGTTCAAGGTTTGCTGGAGCTGCTTAACCTGCCATATGTGGGGAATGGAGTATTGGCTTCATCTGCGGGCATGGATAAGGTCATCATGAAGAATATCTTTGCGCAGGCAGGACTGCCGCAGGTGAAGTATGTCTGGTTTATCCGCAGCGAGTGGGAGAATGAGACGGAGGCAGCCTATGATCAAGTGGAAAAGGAACTCGGATACCCGTGTTTTGTAAAACCGGCAAATCTTGGTTCAAGTGTAGGAATCAGCAAGTGCATGAACCGTTCAGAGCTTGAGGGGGCATTCAAAGAAGCTTTCCAATTTGACCGTAAAATTATTATTGAAGAAGGTGTTTCAGCCAGAGAAATTGAAGCTGGCGTAATGGGCAATGATTATCCGGAATGCTCTGTTGCCGGTGAAATTGTGCCGAAAGTTGAATTCTATGATTATAAAGCGAAGTATGAAGATGGGGACACAGCATTAATCATTCCTGCTGAAATCTCAGAAATTGAGTTCAGTGAACTGAGGGACATGGCCATTAAAGCATTTAAAGCACTTGATTGTTCAGGTCTGGTCAGAGCTGATTTCTTTTTAACAAGAGAGGGTAAGCTATACATTAATGAGGTCAATACAATGCCAGGCTTTACACCTTTCAGCATGTTCCCGCTTCTGTGGAAACATACGGGAGTAGAATATCCTCAGCTGATCGAAAAGCTTGTCAATCTGGCCATCGAACGACATGAGGAGAAGCAAAGCATCAAACACACAATGTAAGAAATATAACTTTGAAGGAAACACGGCATCTTTGCCGTGTTCCTTTTGTTCATACATAACTGGCATTATTAGGATTGCTGCTTAAGCACTATTAATAATGCCGAAATAGGAGGCGCCATATGATTAAGAAAACACTTCAGGAAATTGCACAAATGATTAAGATTGAGAACGATGTTTCATCATTTTATGACACAGTCATCCAGGGCGTCAGCATTGACTCCAGAAAAATCGGGCAGGGCAATTTGTTCGTCCCATTCAAAGGGGAAAATTCGGACGGCCATCGATTTGTAGAAGATGCCATTGGTAAAGGGGCGGCCGCAGCTTTTTGGCAAAAGGATGTCCCTAATCCTCCTCTGCATCTTCCGATCCTGATCGTTGAAGATACATTAACGGCTCTCCAGGAATTGGCGAGAAGCTATCGTGATGAATTAAAGGTAAAAGTTGCAGGCATTACAGGAAGCAACGGCAAAACAACCACAAAAGATATGACAGCAAACCTTCTTTCCCTGCAGTACAAAGTTCAAAAAACGGAAGGCAACTATAACAACCATATCGGCTTGCCTTTAACTATTCTGGCTCTTGAGGAAGATACGGAAATTGCGGTGCTGGAAATGGGGATGAGCGGCAGGGGAGAAATCGATTTTCTTACAAAGCTTGCCCGTCCGGAGGCTGTGATTATTACGAATATAGGCGAGTCCCACCTGCAGGATTTAGGTTCCAGGGAAGGGATTGCAGAAGCGAAGCTTGAGATCGTGAATGGCCTTCAGGAAAATGGTCTGGTTATTTATTATGGTGATGAGCCCCTTCTCGATGGAAAGTTAAAATCCTACAATGGTTCAGCCTCTTTAAGAACTTTTGGCAGAACCGGGAAAAACGACATTTATCCAATGGATATCGAACAGAATGACAGCGGCAGCATGTTTAGGATCAATGTGTCCAGCGAGAAGTTTTATCTGCCTGTATTAGGCACCCATAATGTTCTCAATGCTCTGGCAGCCATGATTGCAGCATCCCATTTTGGCGTTCCGTACGAAAAGATGAATGAAGGCTTCGCAAGCTTAAAGCTAACGAATATGCGTATGGAGCTACTTGAGGGCAAAAATGGAGAAAAAATCATTAATGATGCTTATAATGCAAGCCCGACATCCATGAATGCGGCCGTTGAACTGATCGCCAACCTGCCTGGCTATAAAAAGAAAATTCTTGTTCTTGGCGATATGCTGGAGCTTGGTCCGCAGGAGGAGGATTTCCATTACTCCACCGGAAAATCTGTGGATGGTGAAAAGGTCGATTATGTATTTACATTCGGCCAGCTTGGCAAGTTTATTGCACAGGGGGCAAAGGAAACCCTTCCCCATGAACGGGTCGCCGCCTTTACTGACAAACAGCCGCTGATCGAAGAACTGAAGAAGCATGTCGACCAAGAAACGATTGTACTGGTAAAAGCATCCCGGGGCATGAAACTGGAAGATGTTGTAACAGCCCTTCAATAGCATTTTGGAAAAGAATAACAATTTAACTTTAACAGAAATAATAGTGAGACTGAAACAGTGTGAAGATACCATGCGTTTTTCAGCACTCAATCATGCTATAGTCTATGGGAACAAATATTTCACGAAGTCAATTTGTATATAACTGTTATCGGAGGAAATAAACCCCTGTTCCACGTGGAACAGGGGTTTAAATTATTTCTATATAGTTCCTTTGTTTTAATTTCTATCCCCTAACAGGTTTGATTAGTATGGCAAAAAGGAAAAAGTGTACAATAGAATTGACTTAAACTTTAAAAAATGGCGGTGACTCGTGGATGATTGGCTGCATGTGCATACATGGTTTTACTGGGGCTCCATTTGAAGTAGAACCTTTAGCAGAATATTTGAAAAAACATACAGACTGGGAGATTTCAGTGCCGACATTGCCGGGTCATGGCGATGAACTAAAGCTGAAAGGAATCGCCTATAACAAGTGGATTGAGCATGCGGAGGAAGAGCTGAAAAGGCTGATAAGCCGCTGTGAGAAAGTATATGTAATCGGTTTTTCGATGGGCGGCCTGATCGCCAGCTACTTAACAGTGCATTACCCTGTAGACAAATTGGTTCTGCTTAGTGCTGCTGCTTATTACGTAAACCCGAAACAGCTTTTCTTTGATATTAAAGAGATGGTGAGGGATGCTTTCAGGGGGAACTTGGCTGACAATGAAATGTTTGTCAGATATAAGCGGAAGATTCGTGCGACACCGATTACGGCAACTTTGCAATTCCGCAGGCTTGTGGCGTCTATCAGACCGATTTTAAATCAAATCACTGTGCCGACATTGATTGCGCAAGGTGAAAGTGATGGGGTTGTGCCGCCGAGAAGTGCCAGATATTTATTCAATAATATTAGTTCGTCGGCCAAAAAATTAATTTTTATAAAGGACTCGAAACACCTTATCTGCCATTGCGAGGAAGGGGATCGCCTCTTTCGGGAAATCCTTGGCTTCCTTCAAAAAAAGCCGGAATGATAAGGTTTTCAGGTAGCCTTCAAGTTTGCAAACCTTACTTGAAAATGGTAATATAAACACCAAAGTGCCAACAGGAACTTCTTTTGAGAACCCGGACATACTCCAGCAGGAGAATGTCTTTTTTCATTAAATACAGAGGTATTGCTGAGAACGCCATACTTCAGTAAGGCCAAATATAGGTGAGTTTTTTCCTTTGAATGAACTCATCTCAGAGACCTGATTGTCCGTGAACAATTTGCATAATTGGGATAGAATTTACCCTCATCCTTTCCTCAAGCGGGTTTCATATTGAGTGGGACTCTTCTTAACGAAACTAACCGCACTTTTTATAGAAAATAAGAAGTTCCAGCATCTAGATGCCGGAACAACCGGTTAAAAGGCTCCTTACAGGGTGCCCTAACTATTCTTATAATCGTCCGGAAGAGTGACTCATAGGCCAATTTTTCAGGAGAACTCCTGCCTGCAGGTGTGCAGGGACAAAATTTTTCTATGATTAGAAGGAGAATGAATACATTGACAAAGTTTCAAGACTTGGGCATCAGCCCGGCGACAATGAAATCACTGAAGAGAATGGGATTTGAAGAAGCGACTCCTATTCAGGCCCAGACTATTCCGTTGAGTTTAGAGAATAAAGACCTGATCGGGCAGGCGCAGACAGGAACGGGAAAAACGGCTGCATTCGGGATCCCGATGATTGATAAAATCGACAATACGAAGGATTTCATTCAGGGAATTATTATTGCGCCAACACGCGAGCTGGCAATTCAAGTATCGGAAGAACTGTATAAAATCGGCTATGGCAAAAGAACAAAAGTCCTTTCCATTTATGGCGGCCAGGATATTAACCGCCAAATTCGCGCGCTGAAGAACAAACCGCATATCATCGTTGGAACGCCAGGACGTATACTGGACCACATCAACCGTAAAACATTGCGTCTTGACCATGTCCATACTGCCATCCTTGACGAAGCGGATGAAATGCTCAACATGGGATTCATTGACGATATAGAAGCGATTCTTGCGCAAATTCCGGAAGAGCGCCAGACGCTGCTTTTCTCTGCTACAATGCCTGAGCCAATCCGCAGAATGGCAGAGCGCTTCATGAAGGACCCTCAAATAGTCCGTGTGAAAGCAAAGGAAATGACTGTATCATCTATTGAGCAATACTATATTGAAGTGCATGAAAAGAATAAATTTGATGTGCTGACAAGACTTCTGGATATCCAATCACCGGAATTGGCGATTGTATTCGGACGTACAAAGCGCCGTGTCGATGAACTGGCCGAAGCCTTGAATCTTCGCGGATACATGGCTGAAGGAATTCACGGTGACTTAAGCCAGGCAAAAAGGATTTCTGTTCTTCGCAAGTTCAAAGAGGGAAGCATCGACGTTCTCGTTGCAACAGATGTTGCAGCGCGCGGATTGGATATTTCCGGCGTAACGCATGTATACAATTTTGACATCCCTCAGGATCCTGAAAGCTACGTTCACCGCATTGGCCGTACAGGGCGTGCTGGAAAAACGGGTGTTGCGATGACATTCATCAATCCTCGGGAGAAGTCCTATCTGCATGTTGTAGAGCGTACAACAAAGAGAAAAATGGAACGCATGGATGCTCCAACACTGGATGAGGCGCTTGAAGGCCAGCAAAAAGCAGTGATGGAAAAAATCATGCAAACAATCGAGGAAAACAATCTTGAAAGCTATAAAGAAGCAGCAAATGAGCTTCTGTCACAAAAAGATGCTGCAACAGTCGTTCAAGCAGTGCTGAAGATGCTGACAAAAGAACCGGATACAACTCCTGTTAAATTAACAGAGGAGAAGCCGCTACCAGTTAAACGCGACAGAAAGCCGAATGACCGCAGCCGCGGAGGCTATAACGGCAGAGGCAGACAAGGCGGCCAAAAAGGCTCATATAAAACCCGCCAAGGCCATACTGGAAAGCGCCAAAGCCACAATAACCGTTCGAATAGCAGCAGCTATCGTTAATAAGAAAAGCGGAAGTGCCTTGCCAACCCCCGGCCCTCGAGGGGGTTGGCGCTGAAGCTAGACAGTTATCGACGTTAAAAGGTTAACTTTTACCTTTAAAAAGAGAGCAGAAATTCTGCTCTCTTTTTTATTTTGCTCTTCATTAAGTGCCATTCAATTGTGCAATTTCCAAGCGGCCGCTGACACATACTAAGGGAAATATTGTACGGGAGGAATCAACATGACGATTGTACGTCTAGGGTATGTCGCGATGAGTATGAATCTGAAAAACGCGTCGCCATCGCAAACGATGACGTTCAAGCAATTCTCTGCTATTAAAGACCGCGAGGCAGCTATAGCAAGACTGGAGCGAATTGCGGTTTCAAATCTCGAGAATTGCCTGAGGCTGCTAAAGCACAATGCAGCCCATGATATCCATTTTTTCCGCTTTAGTTCCCGGCTGATTCCTCTTGCTAATCATGAGGAACTGTCCAATTGGAAGTATATGCGCCCTCTTAAAGATGTTCTATCCAGAATAGGGGACTTTCTGGACGAACATCCCATGCGGGTGGATTTTCACCCGGACCATTTTGTGCTCCTAAATACACCGAAAGTTGATACGTTGAATATGTCCATCAAAACGCTGGCTATGCATGAGGCTCTGCTGAAAGGCATGCGGCTTAATCCAGCTCACCGCTGTGTACTGCATGTGGGCGGAGGATATGATGATAAAGAAAAGGCTCTCGAGCAATTTATCCATAATTGGGGCTTCACCCCTTCAGGAATCCAGCAAATGATTATCCTAGAGAATGACGATACCACCTTTACACTTGATGATACGCTCTACCTTTGTGAAAAGCTTGGGATTCCGCTTGTGTTTGATTACCACCACCACCTTGCAAATTTCGGGAATGATAACTGGATCGGGCAATGGGAAAGAGTTGCAGCGACCTGGAACCATTCTGAACTGCCTGTGAAGATGCATATTTCCAGTCCGAAATCAGACAAAGATTTCAGAGCGCATGCCGATAATATTGATGCTGATATGTTCATGGAGTTTCTGAAGAACATTAAGGGGTCAGTGCCTGAGATTCATTGCATGATTGAAGCGAAGATGAAGGACAGCGCCCTATTTAAATTGGCTGAAGATCTGAGAATGAACCACAATCTTACTTTTATTGATCAATCCAGTTTTGAAATATAAATAGGACCCCCACTTTTTTCATAAAAGTGAGACACTTCTTTTTTCTGTCATGTATACTTATAGAAGTAAAAGAGCTGGTTCAAAGCACCATGCAATGGTGAGGATTTGAACAACTATTAATTTCATGGAATTGCGGGGGGTACTGCATGATTACAGAGCCGCATAAAAGGATCCCGGCAAGGGGGCTGCTTGCATGGAGAATCTCCGGCACGATCCACTCTGTCTTTCCTTTTGTGTTATCAGGGGGCGCCATTGCTGCCGCTTTCCTGTTTAATTGGCCAATTTGGGTTATTGGAGCTTCCTTAATGTTTTATTCTGCCTATGCCTACCTTGTCATAATGACTTTTCCCTCTTTAAGGTGGAAAAGGTGGAGATATGAGGTTCGGGAAAATGAAATAGAGCTTAAACATGGGATGTTTATTATTAAAAGGACGCTTGTTCCCATGATTCGGGTGCAGCATGTGGATACCAGGCAAGGGCCGATATTGCGAAAATACGGGCTTGCCACTGTCACCATTTCGACTGCTGCGACCGTTCATGAAATACCGGCATTGGATGTCGGCGAAGCCGAAGAATTGCGCTTCTTTATTTCCAAGCTGGCAAGGGCTGCAGATGATGATGTCTAGTCCGATACGGCTTCATCCCATATCTGCGGTAGCGAATTTCCTGAAGCAGCTGAAGGAATTGCTGGTGCCGTTTATTATTTTTGTCGTCTTTGGAAGCAGGGGTGGAAATGGGGAAATCGTTCAGCTCGTCCTCTCTTTAGGGGTAATAATCGCCGTTTTTATTATCGGGGTCCTTACCTGGTGGAGATTTACTTATAGACTGGAGGAAGGCGAGCTTCGAATTGAATATGGTGTTCTGATAAGGAAGAAAAGATATATCCCGCTTGAAAGGATTCAAAGTCTCGACTTATCGGAGGGTTTGCTTCAGAGGCCATTTGGCCTTGTGAAAATGAAGGTGGAAACTGCCGGGTCAAGCGGCGGCGGTGAGGCGGAAGCGGTTCTGACAGCTATTTCAAAAAAAGATGCAGCCATTATTCAGCAGGCATTTTCTGCGGCAAAGAATAATCCTTCAGGGGTTGAAGCAACACTGCAGAGCCGGGAAGTGATTTATAAAATTTCTCCTGGTGAGCTGCTCCTTCTTGCTTCCACTTCAGGAGGTGCGGGTGTTGTTATTTCAGCTGTCTTTGCTTTTGTTTTTCAATTTGAAGAGATCATCCCGTATGAGAAAGTGTTTGCAGGGCTGGAAGGATTTATGGCCAATGGAATTATATTTGTGAGTTTACTAGTCTTCATCGTCTTTTTAATTGCGTGGCTGATCGCTCTTGTTGGCAGCATGCTGAAATATGCAAATTTCACTTTAGTAAAGTCTGAGAAGGAATTGATTGTCACAAGAGGCATGCTGGAAAAGAGGCAAATGACGATTCCGCTGAATCGCATTCAGGCAATTCAGATCAGGGAAAATCTTCTTAGACAGCCCTTTGGCCTGGCGACTGTCTATATTGAAAGCGCAGGAGGTTCTATTGAGGATAATGAAAGTGCCCGCCTTATGATCCTGCCGATTGTGAAAAAAACAAGGATTGCCGGACTGTTAAAGCCTCATTTGTCACACTATGAACTGCAGCCCGGATTTTTTAAAGCTCCGAAAAGGGCGCTTAACCGATATTTATGGAGGGGGTTTCTGTGGGTGCTGCCTTTTGTGGCTGCGCCGCTCCTCTTTTTCAGGCCGTGGGGATACCTTTCATTGGTGCTGCTGCTCCTTTCATTGGGGTGGTCGTATTTCAAATATAGGGATGCAGGCTGGGATATTAGCTCCCAGCAGCTTGCGCTCAGATACCGTGGTATTGTCAGGACAACTGTTTTTATGAAAAGAAATCGAATTCAGTCCCTTACGATAAGCGAAGGTTATTTTCAGAAAAAGCGCGGTCTGGCTACAATAGAAGCTGTGGCCATGTCAGGGGTTGGGGGAACAGGCGGAACAGTTCCCGATCTGGACAGGAAAGAAGTATATGCTATTTATAAGTGGTATTCCTATTCCGTATTAAACAGTAATCATTCATTGCAAAGAAAAAAGCGCCCTTGAGCGCTTTTTTTGTGCGGTTCATCTTGCCAAAAACCCAAGGACAGCCAAAATGATAATAATTCCCCAGAGAACAAGCCTTGATGCAGGCACCCCTTTTAAAGACGGCCTGATGCGGGAAAGTCCTCCTGTCCGTATTATACTTGATGAAGATGATGTACGGCCATTGGCCAGTAATGCCGCACCAAACAGGAATCCTGCAAGCAGACCGAATAAATGAGCTGTAACATTGATGTTTGGCTGGAGAAAGGTCATGATTACCCCGATTATCGTAATAGTCAGTATGATTTGTGAGTTTTCCCTGGATAAAAGGTCTTTTCGAAATACGATGATTGCCGCAAAATATCCGAACAAGCCAAAGATCGCACCACTTGCACCCACGTGAATATATGTTAATGGTTCAAGAATCAGTGTTGCAATATTCGCCGCTACCCCAGCAGTGATATAAAGCAGGATGAATCTGGTTTTTCCAAGCAGCCGTTCCAGGACAGGACCGAATAGAACGAGAGAAAAGCTGTTAAACAAAACATGAGGGAAACCGCTGTGCAGTATGATTGGACTCAGCAGCCTCCAGTATTCACCTTGAACAATATATAAATTGACGCCTGCAAGCTTTTCGAAAATAAGTGTATTTGGGAATAGGGGAATGACTGTTAATAGATAGATGATAATATGGATACAAATGATAGCAGAAACAACAGGATAGTAGCGGATAAATTCCTTAAAGCTTTCCGTTCTTGTAAACATGGCTCTCCTCCGTGCTTGAATTGTTGGACCGTGTATCTACATCATAGCCTGAAAAGCGGTTTTTCAGCATGCCATAACACTTATTCATCGCATGATTTGTACATAATCGTGCTTCTACTGTATTCTTTATGCAGCGAATAATATAAATAGAAGGAAGATGAGAGATGATTTCCGGTATTGGAATTGATATTGCAGATCTTGAGCGCATTCGAAAAATTCTCGCCAGACAGGAGCGGTTTCCTAATCGGATATTGACTCCGAAAGAGCTGGCTGGTTATCACCGCTTGCCGGAAAAAAGGCATGCAGAATTTCTTGCCGGGAGGTTTGCAGCGAAAGAAGCTTTTTCAAAGGCATGGGGAACTGGGATTGGCGAAGAACTTTCCTTTCAGGATATTGAAATTGAAAAGGATGAAAAGGGAAAGCCGTATATTTCGAAACCATTTAAAGATGGGATTCACTTGTCGATTTCCCATAGCAGAGAGTATGCGGTTGCTCAGGTGGTTATAGAAAAAAACTGACCAGTGTATGCTGAAGAATTTCAAAAGCTTGTCATTCCTCCTAGCATATTCCCTAAGGCTGTCTCATATATTCATAATGCGATAGGAGAGACAGGCCGGATGTTTGGCCGATCTCACTGAAATGAGACAAAGGGGCTGAAGGAATGAAGAAGAAGTGGTTAATGCTGCTTGCCGGGCTTTTCGTGGTTCTTGCATTGTCTGCCTGTGGATCTAAATCACAGGAAGATGTTGTGAAGGATCTCGATAAAAAGCTAGAAGACATTAAGGGATACAAGGCAGAGGCAAAAATGACCCTGCAGATGGGAACTGACCCGCAGACATATGAAATTGAAGTGTGGCATAAGGATCCTGACTTTTACCGGGTAAACCTGAAAAACGCCCAAAAGGAACAAAGCCAAATGATCCTGCGTAACGATGACGGTGTATTTGTCCTCACTCCTGCGCTGAACAAAAGCTTCCGTTTCCAGAGTGATTGGCCGCAGAACAGCAGCCAGGCATATTTATATGAATCATTAGTCAAGGACATTGTAGAAGATAAAGAAGCTAAGTTCTCCGCTACAAAAGATCATTATATGTTTGAAACAAAAACACGCTATCAAAATAATCAAATGCTTCCTGTCCAGGAGATCAAGCTAAAGAAGTCCGATTTATCCCCAGTTAGTGTGAAGGTCATGGATCCGGATAAAAATGCACTTGTAACAGTAGAATTTTCAAATGTAAAATTCAATGCCAGCTTTGACAAAAAAGACTTTGACATGCAGAAGAACATGACAGGAGCCCAGCTCGAAGTGCCAGTCATGGCAGAGGTAGAGGATGAGGAATTTACTGTTAAATATCCGCAGATGGACATGGCTGATGTGAAGCTGGTTGATGAGCAGGAAATGCAAACAGAAGACAGCAAGCGTGTTGTATTAACATATGATGGCGAAAAGTCCTTCACACTTGTACAGGAGAAAGCTGCTGTCATGCCGACATCATCCGTCGTTACTTCCGTTAAGGGCGAGCCTGTTGATCTTGGCTTTACCATTGGGGCAATCTCCGACAACACCATTTCGTGGACTTACCAGGGTGTCGATTATATGATTGCATCCAACGATTTATCACCTGAAGAAATGACCACTATTGCACGCTCTGTACAAGGTGAAATGGTAAAATAAATAACTGCCAAAAAGCAGGTCTCAATTTAGGGCCTGTTTTTTTTGTGTACAGCAGTCAATGTCTTGTGATAAAAAATAACCATTTGACAAATCCTCCGCCTGAGTTTGATAATCGACATGTAGAGAAGCAATGGCTAAAGGACGTGAATACATCGATGAATGAACAAACAAAAATGTATCGGGACACATGGGCAGAGATAAATCTGGATCATATTTCATATAATGTAGAGTATATGAAAAGGCATGTAGAAGAAGGAACAAAGGTCATTGCGGTTGTAAAAGCAAATGGGTATGGGCATGGAGATGCTTCTGTGGCAAAAGCGGCCCTGGAAGCGGGCGCATCCTCATTAGCGGTTGCTACTCTGGATGAGGCGATGGCATTGAGAAAGAAAAAGATTGCAGCGCCGATTTTAGTAATGGGAGCGAGCCGTCCGGAGCATGCAGGCGAAGCAGCAGCAAGGAATATTGCCCTGACAGTATTTCAAAAGGAATGGCTGTCACAAGCGAAAGAATATGTAGAAGATGGAGAAGTCCTGAATATTCACTTAAAGTTTGATACAGGCATGGGCCGCCTGGGTATTCGAAGCCGTGAAGAGCTTGCAGGAATTGAGAGCGTTATCAAAGAGGACAAGCGTTTTCTGCTTGAGGGGGTCTTTACACATTACGCCACAGCGGATTCATTGGATAATGGCTATTTTGAAAAGCAGCTGAGCAGATTTAAGGAAATGATTGGGTGGATGGAGACTTTGCCGAAGTACGTCCATACCAGCAACAGTGCTGCTGGCCTAAGGTTTCCAAAAGCGCACATGAATGCTGTCAGAATGGGAATCAGTATGTACGGACTTGCCCCTTCTATGGAAATAAAGTCTGAACTTCCATTTCAGCTGAAAGAAGCCTTTTCTCTCCATACGACAATTGTTCATGTAAAAAAGCTTCATAAAGGCGAGAAGGTCAGCTATGGTGCCACTTATGAAGCAGAAGAAGATGAATGGGTTGCAACATTGCCGATTGGATATGCAGATGGCTGGATCCGCAAGCTCCAGGGACAGGAAGTTCTTGCTGAAGGAAAGAGGGTTCCAATTGTTGGGAGAATATGCATGGATCAATGCATGATTAAGCTTCCGAATGAAATGCCTGTCGGAACTAAAGTAACCCTGATCGGCGAGCAGGGGGAAGGTAAAATTCCGGTTGACGAAATCGCGGGAAAACTTGAAACCATCAACTATGAAGTGACCTGCATGGTATCTTCGCGGGTTCCGCGCATATATAAAAGAGATGGCAAAATTATCGGGGTAATTAATTATCTGCTATAATCGGAAAAACTATATTTGTTCTCCAGCTGCGCTATCGCCCGGAGAAAGGGATGGAATAAGCGCTGCAGCTTTCTGAAAAGATAAACATGATAAATTCTGAAGTTAGTTAACTGTCTAGCGCAAGCAGCCTACCCCCTCGAGGTCACAAGCCTGTCTTGTTGTGGCTCCTAGGGACTCGAGACATAAGCCAATCCCTTCAAGAAGGAAAGAACACCTTCTTGCAGGGCTCGTCTTATGCTTGTCGTCCCTGAGCAGTCGCCTCCACATTTCGGTTTGTCTAGTTGCGGCTCCTAGGGACTCGGGGTCATAAGCCGCTTCCTTTCAGAAGGAAGAACACCTTCTTACAGGAATCACCTTATGCCTGAGGCCCGCAGGATGCGGGTCATGCAGACGTTGCCACAGGACGTGGCCTTCTTAGTCTGCGTTCCTTTAGGGAGCAAGGCGCTTCCGCTTTTCTGAAATCATGCATAAAATACTATTTTTTTGGACGATAATACAGAAGAATTAAAGAACCCCCTTTGCATTGGTCTTTATTAATGGTAATATTGAAAATGGTAGATATAAAAATGGTGTGTAGTGATGGTGGAGGTGTATGTTTGTGTCTGAGTCCAGCACAACAACAGAGATAATGGTGAAATTACCGCAGCATCTTTTAACCGAGTTAGACGGATTTGCAAAACAGGAAAACGTTAACCGGAGCGAATTCATTTATCAGGCAACCAAAATGTATTTGCGTGAACGCAAAAAGAGACAAATTCGCGAGTCCATGAGAAGAGGCTATATGGAGATGGCGAAAATAAATTTGACGATTGCATCTGAAGCATTTCAAGCGGAATACGAGGCAGAACACACAGTTGAACGTCTAGTAAGCGGAGGATAATCCCTTGATTGTCAAACGTGGTGACGTTTATTTTGCAGACCTATCCCCAGTTGTTGGTTCAGAACAAGGCGGCGTCCGTCCAGTGCTTGTCATCCAAAACGACATCGGGAATCGGTTTAGTCCCACAGTAATTGTTGCAGCAATCACAGCTCAGATTCAAAAAGCGAAGCTGCCTACTCACGTTGAAATTGATGCGAAGCGTTATGGTTTTGAAAGGGATTCGGTCATCTTATTAGAACAGATTCGTACAATTGATAAACAACGCTTAACCGATAAAATAACCCATCTCGATGACGAAATGATGGAAAAAGTGGATGAAGCCGTGCAAATCAGCTTAGGCCTCATCGAATTTTAAAAAACGCTCTTTTGAAGGGCGTTTTTTATTTTTTTACAGCAAAAAGGTTTAGGTTCTTATAAATAGGGTAAAAAAGAAAGTCGTTTATTATGCAATTTGTCTGGTGCAGTAAATATACCCGTTTCATACTGAGAATACGCTTCATTATTCGATGGGAACTCTGCTGTGTTGTGAAGTGGAAAAAAAGGGATTTAATAAAAAATTGTCGAACTAACCAGTGATGGGAGTTTATTCATTTCACATTACATAGGTATCATTTGACTGGCATTAACTGTTATCATTTAATTGATATAAACGGTACGGAATGATTTTTTATCTGCTCAACAATAAAGGGGAATTGGAAGGATAATAATAGAGGTATGCTAAAATAGGGAGGAACAAATGAATTCGACAATCTTGGATTATATACAAAATAACAAAGATTCCATATTCAATGAGTGGCTTGAGGCCACGAAGGTAAATGCGGATGAAAGAGTTACGAAGGTAGTTTCTGATCAGGTATATATCGGGACAAGCCGGGAATTCATCGACCTGATTATTTCAAATATAAAAAGTTCAAATGAAGAATTCACTTCCAAATTGAGTGACTTCTCTGAGAAAATCGTACGTTTGGGCTGGCCGCTCAGTTTTGTGACAAAAGGGCTTCAAACATTTGGGAAGATTGTTTTTGAGGATATGCAGGAAGCAGGGATTGTCACCCAGGAAAACCAAATGAAAGTTATTTACGAGTTTGACAGCTGGATGACTCCCATGGTCAATGAAGTGGTGAATATGTATTCGACCACTTGGGAAAGAACCGTCTCCCTGCAAAAAATTGCCCTGCAGGAACTGTCAGCACCCCTAATCCCTGTATTCGAGGGAATTACGGTAATGCCTCTTGTCGGCACAATTGATACAGAGCGGGCGAAGCAAATTATGGAGAACCTCTTAAATGGAGTGGTTAAACACCGTTCAGAAGTGGTGCTTATAGATATAACAGGTGTGCCTGTTGTTGATACGATGGTAGCCCATCATATCATACAAGCTGCAGATGCTGTAAGGCTTGTTGGAGCGAAATGCATGCTTGTAGGCATCCGCCCGGAAATTGCCCAGACTATTGTAAACTTGGGAATTGATTTAAATCAGTTCACTACAAAAAACACCTTGAAAAAGGGAGTAGAAGCGGCTCTTGAATTAACCAGCCGCAAAATAGTGAATGTGGAGGGAGCGGAATGAGAGTGAGGATTCCGATTTTAAAGCTGAACGATTGCCTGTTAGTCTCCATTCAATGGGAATTGGATGACCAGACTGCACTGCAGTTTCAGGAGGATCTGCTCCATAAAATCCATGAGACAAGCGCAAATGGAGTCGTGATTGATTTAACATCCATTGACTTTATAGACTCATTCATCGCTAAAGTTCTCGGCGACGTAATAAATATGTCCAAACTGATGGGTGCAAAAGTAGTCATAACCGGAATCCAGCCTGCCGTAGCTATTACGCTTATTGAGTTAGGTATTGGGTTAGATGATGTCCTTACTGCATTAGATTTAGAAAAAGGTTTGGAGAAATTACAACAGGAATTGGGGGAGTAACTGTATGGAAAACCAATCCTGCGTTAAAATCATAAACGAATGGGACATCGTTGCAGCCCGCCAGCTTGGGCGGAATGTTGCTAAAGAGCTTGGTTTTGGTACAGTTGACCAGGCTAGAATCACTACTGCCATTAGTGAACTTGCCCGGAATATATACTTATACGCCGGACAAGGGCAAATCTGTATTGAAAAAATATACGACGGCGGAAAAGCGGGATTGCGTATAGTTGCGGTAGACAGCGGCCCTGGAATTAGTGATTTACGCCAAGTAATGGAAGATGGATTCTCGACATCAGGGGGATTAGGAGCCGGCCTGCCAGGTGTAAAGCGGTTAATGGATGAGTTCTTAATTGACTCCAGTCCAGGAACCGGAACAGATATAAAAGCAACTAAGTGGCTTCGTTAGGGGGAAGCGTTATGGATTTCCGAGAAATGATGGAATCAAAGTATCGGGATATTCTTGAGAATTATATTAAAGAACAATCTGAACAGGCCTTGTATCAGGGTCAGAAGTTCAGCAGGAAGTCGATTGAGCACAAAATCTCTCCTGAAGAGATTATCAGCGTTCATAAAAGTCTGATGGGTGAACTTTATCCGGACTTGCCTGAATATGTTCACCATTCTTTCGATATCCTTCTGGAAGTCATGATAGGCTATGGTTTTGCCTATCGGGAGCATCAGAGCTTGAAGCACATACAGCAGGAGCTTAGAACGGAAATGGAAATAGCTGCAAATGTGCAGCAAACTCTGCTTGGGACCCAGGTTCCTTCTGTTGAGGGATTGGATATTGGCGCCATAAGTGTTCCTGCCAAACATATGAACGGTGATTATTTCCATTTTGTTCAGGATGAAAACGGCACGATCAGCATTGCGATTGCTGATGTAATCGGTAAAGGTCTGCCGGCAGCCTTGTGTATGTCCATGATTAAATATGCCATGGACAGTCTGCCTGAAAACCGCAATGACCCTAAAACGGTTCTTGAAAATCTTAATCGGGTTGTAGAACAGAACGTGGATTTAACGATGTTCATTACTATGTTTTATGGAATATATGATACAAACAGCCATATGTTCTCTTATGGCTCTGCCGGGCATGAACCAGGCCTTTTTTATAATGCTGAGAATGAGGAATTTACCGAGCTGGCTGCGAAAGGTCTGCTTCTCGGCATTGATAAAAAAACTAAATACCGCCAGTACGAAAAAGGAGTAAATCCCGGAGATATGATTATATTAATGTCAGATGGGGTTACTGAATGCCGTACAGAAGAAGGATTTATAGAAAAGGAATCATTGCTGGAATTAATCAAGAAATATATTCATTTAAATGCACAGGAAATTGTTAATAGCGTATATAAAGAACTTGAAAAACTTCAACATTTTCAATTGCGGGACGATTTTACCTTAATTATTTTAAAAAGAAATGTTTAACGTGTTTTAAAAGCGGGTAATTAGTAAAAAGCAATTGACATGTAAAGAGGTGGGTCAGTTATGAATATTACAATAGATGTAAAAGAAAATGATATGCTGATTGAAGCAATGGTAAGCGGAGAAATTGATGCGTATACAGCCCCAAAACTTCGTGAAGAGCTTTTTCCTTTAACGGAAAAAGAAGGCGTAGAAATGGTGGTCAACCTATCTGAAGTCTCTTATATGGATAGTACCGGCTTAGGTGTATTTGTTGGTGTATTTAAAAATGTCCGCGCCAATAACGGCAAATTTCAGATTGTTGGCTTGTCGGACCGTTTAAAGAGACTTTTCGAAATTACAGGTCTAGCCGATATTATTGATATTAACAGCGGGATTGAAGGTGGAGTACAATGAACGAGCCATTTGATTATATAGAGGTGAAAATTCCAGCCAAGCCGGAATTTGTTGGGGTAATCCGCCTGACTCTATCAGGGATTGCCAGCAGAATGGGATTTGCATACGAAGAAATCGAAGATCTTAAAATTGCTACGAGTGAAGCTTGCACCAATGCAGTCCAACACGCATATAAGCAGAATGAGCAAGGTGAAGTAGTCATTGGGTTCGGTTTGTATACTGACCGTCTTGAGTTAATGGTCGCAGACAGCGGAAAAAGTTTTGACTTCCAATCTGCAAGACAAGGCATTGGGCCTTATGACCAGACTGATTCTGTGGAATTCCTGCGTGAAGGAGGATTGGGTCTATACCTGATTGAAACATTGATGGATGAAGTGAGAATTCATCACAAAGAGGGTGTTACGGTCTTCATGACCAAATACCTAGAGGGAGAGCAGGTGGAGAGGGATGCAAAAACAATCTCAACCTAACCAAAAACCCAAGGAAGAAACAAATGCCTTAATCAAGGCTTATCAGCTTCACCAGGATGAAGAAGCACAAAATACCCTGGTCCTTCAATATCAGAATCTAGTGGAAGCCATTGCCCGCAAGTACTCAAAAGGCAGATCCTATCATGAAGACATTGTCCAAGTAGGCATTATCGGATTATTAGGAGCAATCCGCCGCTATGATGAGTCTTTCGGCAAAACGTTTGAAGCCTTTGCGGTACCAACCATTATCGGTGAAATTAAGCGTTTTTTAAGGGATAAAACTTGGAGCGTTCATGTTCCGCGCCGCATAAAGGAATTGGGACCAAAAATTAAAGCAACTGTTGAAGAGCTTACAACCGAGCTCCATAGGTCTCCAAGAGTGGACGAAATAGCTGATGTACTCGGTGTGTCAGAAGAAGAAGTGCTTGAAGCGATGGAAATGGGAAGAAGCTATCAGGCGCTTTCCGTTGACCATTCAATCGAGGCTGATTCTGATGGCGGAACAGTCACATTGCTGGATATCGTTGGGAATGAGGACGAGGGTTATGAAAAAGTAAATCAAATGCTTGTACTTGAAAAAGTGCTGCATGTCCTGTCAGAGAGAGAAAAATTAATTATACAATACACATATCTTGAGAATATGAGCCAAAAAGAAGCTGGAGATAAACTGGAGATTTCCCAGATGCATGTTTCAAGGCTCCAGCGGCGTGCAATCAAAAAGCTTCAGGAAGCGATCCACTCTGAAACAAATAACTCGGAGTGCCTTTCATGACCAAAATGGTTAGAGATAACATCGAAGTAATCGCTCACCAGACAGCAAAAGAAGGAAAGTCCTTTTGCGGTGATGGATATTACTTCACCGCAACAGATGAATACTTTGTATGTGTTCTGGCAGATGGCCTCGGAAGCGGGGAATATGCGCATGAAGCTTCTTCTGCTGTTGTTTCCGTTGTAGAACAGCATCATGAGAAAGATGTCGATACGCTTATGAAGCTTTGCAACAAGGCTCTCTTACAAAAAAGAGGAGCAGCAGTAGCCCTGTTTAAAGTGCATTTTGCCTCCAGGGAATTTGTATACAGCTGTGTAGGGAATATTCGATTTTTCCTTTATTCATCAACTGGAAAACTCACATATCCTCTGCCAGTAACAGGATATCTGTCAGGAAGGCCGCAGGTGTTTCATACCCAGCGGTTTACGTATGAAGCGGAATCTAAGTTTTTGATATACTCAGATGGCTTAAATATTCAAGGGGTTAAATCTTTGCTGAAAGGATTTCTCCCTATTGATCTTATCTCGGAAGATATAAAAAAGCAGTATCCATCTACCTCAGATGATGCTACTTTCATACTTGGAAGCTTACTCTAGTACAGGGTAAGCTTTTTGTTTGTCTTTTTGATAAAATGAACAATGAGACTCTATGATGGAGGAATGAACTTGGAAAAAACATTGGATAGACAAGATCAAGTGCTAAACCTAATCGCTGGAGAATTATCAATAGCCATTAAACAAGTAAAAAACACAATCAGCTTATTGGAAGAAGGGAACACAGTCCCGTTTATTGCCCGATACAGAAAGGAACAGACTGGCGCGCTGGATGAAGTTCAAATCCGGGATATTATGGAGCGCTGGCAATACATACAAAATCTCAATCAGCGTAAAGAAGAGGTTGTCCGTCTAATTGATGAACAAGGCAAATTGACAGATGAACTTAAATCCAAGATTGAAAAGGCTGTGAAGCTGCAGGAGGTGGAAGACCTGTATCGGCCATATAAGCAAAAGCGCCGGACAAAAGCAACTGCTGCTAAAGAAAAAGGGCTTGAATCATTTGCTGAATGGCTTCTCACATTTCCGATTAATGAAACCCCTGCTGCAAAAGCGAAAGAATTCTTGTCCGATGAAAAGGGAGTAACCACAGCTGAAGAGGCAATCGCCGGAGCAAAGGATATTATCGCAGAATGGGTATCAGATGAAGCGGAAAGCAGGAAATGGATCCGTATGGAAACATCGAAAAAGGGGATAATTGAGTCTTCTGTAAGGAATAAAGAGAATGACGAAAAAGGCGTTTATGAAATGTACTACGAGTATGAGGAACCAACCAGCAAGATTGTTCCGCACCGCACACTTGCATTAAACCGCGGTGAAAAAGAAGAAGTATTAAAGATTAACATAAAGCCAAATACAGAATTTATTTTAAAGTACTTGTATAAAAAGTGGGTGAAAGAAGATCGGTCTCCTGCAGCCCCGATTGTGAAGGAAGCCATTGAGGATGGATACAAGCGTCTGATCATGCCTTCGATTGAACGCGAAATACGCAATGAATTAACTGAAAAAGCAGAAGAACAGGCAATCATGATTTTCTCTGAAAATCTCAGAAAACTGCTGCTTCAGCCCCCTTTAAAAGGCAAAATGGTGCTTGGTGTAGACCCTGCCTATAGAACTGGCTGCAAACTGGCTGTTGCAGATGAAACAGGAAAAGTACTTGATATCGGCGTCATTTATCCGCATCCTCCTGTTTCCAAAACGAAACAGGCAAGAGAAAAAATAATTCATATTCTAAATACCTACAAGGTAAAAATGGTTGCCATCGGTAATGGAACCGCCTCAAGGGAAACAGAACAATTTATCGCTGACATTTTAAAAGACATGAAAGAGGAGATATTTTATTTAATTGTCAATGAAGCAGGTGCAAGTGTCTATTCTGCCTCAGACCTTGCCCGAGAAGAGTTTCCTGATCTTCAGGTAGAAGAAAGAAGTGCCGTATCAATCGCCCGCCGTCTCCAGGATCCTCTTGCAGAATTGGTTAAGATTGATCCGAAGTCCGTAGGCGTTGGTCAATATCAGCATGACGTATCTCAAAAGAAGCTGTCAGAATCACTTTCTTTTGTTGTAGAGACAGCAGTAAACCAAGTGGGTGTCAATGTAAATACAGCTTCATCTTCATTGCTGCAGCATGTAGCTGGCCTTTCGAAAACTGTTGCCGCTAATATAATCAAGAAACGGGAAGAAGAAGGTAAATTTAAAGACCGAAAACAATTGAAAAAGATTCCGCGCCTAGGGGCCAAAACTTATGAACAGGCGATAGGCTTCCTGCGAATTATCGATGGGAAAGAACCTCTGGACCGGACTGGAATACACCCGGAAACATATGCAGAGGTTAATAAATTGCTTGCTAATCTCGGCTTTAAGTCCAGTGACCTTGGAACACAATCATTGAGGGAAGCGCTAAAAGTCATAAATATCAGCCAGACAGCTCAGGAACTTGAAATTGGTGAACTTACACTGAAAGATATCATTGACGCTTTAATGAGACCGGAAAGGGATCCTCGTGATGATCTGCCAAAGCCGCTTCTAAAGAAAGAAGTTTTAAAACTTGAAGATCTGCAGGAAGGAATGGAGCTTCAGGGAACAGTGAGAAATGTTGTCGACTTCGGTGCCTTTGTCGACATAGGAGTCAAACAGGACGGCCTTGTTCATATTTCCAAACTTAGCCGCCAATTTGTGAAACACCCGCTGGATGTCGTTTCCGTTGGCGATGTAATAACAGTCTGGGTTGACTCTGTTGATAAGCACAAAGGAAGAGTCGCCTTAACAATGCTAGGCCACTCTAATTAATTGAAAAACACTGCTTTATTTGACTGGCTTCAGAGCCTGCACCTCGAGTTATTAGCCAAATCACTTTGGGAATTAGAGTTTCTGGAGTGATTTGGCCTATGCTTGAGGGGGCTTTCTCAGGATATACTGACGCCAACAATTACTCCGCAAGAAAAAGTGGAACGATACGATTGATAGTGTTAATCAGGGAGAATGCAGCTGATTTAAGTTGGCGTTCATCTTATAGGCTCATAGCTTTTTAAGAGCAGTGTTTTCTTCTATAGAAAAACCAGCACTGATTCAGCAGTTTGATCTGATAACGGTCTTTTTCATAAAAGGCACGCTGGATCTGATTTTGAAACCATACAGGCATATGATATAACCTCCCGTGTATTGGAATCTGATAAGGGCTCACTCGAGCTGTAAAGCGAGTTCAGAGCTATAAAAGGTATATATAATGTATGCTATAATAGGTTGTCATGTTTACCATAAGAGAGGAAAACATTGTAATGAATGATCAGGAGCTTCAGTCAATTGTTGAAAAAATCTCATTAGAAAGTTTCGGCAAGCCCTTTCGCCATCAGGCATATTTTAACTCACGCCTCAGATCGACTGGAGGCAGGTACATGCTGAATTCACATCATATCGAAATAAACAGAAAGTATTATGAACAGCTTGGCGCTGGAGAATTAGACGGAATTATTAAGCACGAACTTTGTCATTATCATCTGCATTTAGAGGGAAAAGGCTATAAACATCGTGACCAGGATTTCAGGATGCTAATGAAGAAAGTAGGAGCACCTCGGTTTTGCTCAGCACTGCCCGATCGTCCGAAAACGAATAAAACTAAAAAGATTCTTGTTTATGTGTGCAAAGAATGCGGCCAAATTTATCAGAGAAAAAGAACAGTTGATACGAAGAAGTATGTTTGTGGAAAATGCAAGGGGAAATTAGTATTAAAAAAAGAATTGACATTGGATTAAGAACGCTTTATATTTAATAGTTGTCTCAGGACAAAGAAGGACAATCGCTAACAAAATATTTTGCAAAAACAAGCTTGACTTTTATAGCCCACGTTCTTATAATGTAAAGAGTCGATAAGATGTTAACCACTTTATCGATAAAGTTTTTTACTATTCCGCAGTAGCTCAGTGGTAGAGCATTCGGCTGTTAACCGAACGGTCGCAGGTTCGAATCCTGCCTGCGGAGCCATATTTGGGGAAGTACTCAAGTGGCTGAAGAGGCGCCCCTGCTAAGGGTGTAGGTCGCGTAAGCGGCGCGAGGGTTCAAATCCCTCCTTCTCCGCCAGAAAATTCTCACAATGGCCCGTTGGTCAAGCGGTTAAGACACCGCCCTTTCACGGCGGTAACACGGGTTCGAATCCCGTACGGGTCACTTTTTTTGTTTCCGACGGTTTTTATATGGATGGTCCCGTGGTGTAGCGGTTAACATGCCTGCCTGTCACGCAGGAGATCGCGGGTTCGATTCCCGTCGGGACCGCCATTTTATTGGGCTATAGCCAAGCGGTAAGGCACCGGACTTTGACTCCGTCACTCGCAGGTTCGAATCCTGCTAGCCCAGCCATTTTTATTTTGAGCCATTAGCTCAGTCGGTAGAGCATCTGACTTTTAATCAGAGGGTCGAAGGTTCGAGTCCTTCATGGCTCACCATTTTAATTTTATATTGCGGGTGTGGCGGAATTGGCAGACGCACCAGACTTAGGATCTGGCGCCGCAAGGCGTGGGGGTTCGACTCCCTTCACCCGCACCATTAATTACCATTGATATAACTGTTGTGTTTTGGTATGATATTATTTGTCGCTTCATTGAGCGGTCGTGGCGGAATGGCAGACGCGCTAGGTTGAGGGCCTAGTGGGGGCAACCCCGTGGAGGTTCAAGTCCTCTCGGCCGCACCAAAAAAAGTTGTTGACATTTGAATCCTAAGTCGTTATAATTTAAGAGTTGCTTTAAAAGATGCGCCCGTAGCTCAATTGGATAGAGCGTTTGACTACGGATCAAAAGGTTAGGGGTTCGACTCCTCTCGGGCGCGCCATATTACGGGGAGTAGCTCAGCTTGGTAGAGCACTTGGTTTGGGACCAAGGGGTCGCAGGTTCGAATCCTGTCTTCCCGACCATTCGGGAAACACGAATTTTATATGCGGGTGTAGTTTAGTGGTAAAACCTCAGCCTTCCAAGCTGATGATGAGGGTTCGATTCCCTTCACCCGCTCCAAACAAACTGATTGATCTTTGAAAACTGAACGAACAAAAACGTCAACGTTAATTCTTTAGTCTTTTTTAAAAAGACAACTTATGAGCTTAATCAACTCTTATATGGAGAGTTTGATCCTGGCTCAGGACGAACGCTGGCGGCGTGCCTAATACATGCAAGTCGAGCGGACAGATGGGAGCTTGCTCCCTGAAGTCAGCGGCGGACGGGTGAGTAACACGTGGGCAACCTGCCTGTAAGACTGGGATAACTCCGGGAAACCGGGGCTAATACCGGATAATTCTTTCCCTCACATGAGGG
>NZ_LGUF01000007.1:0-339219 GCF_001274725.1 Sporosarcina globispora | reverse complement strand
TGGTTATTACTCGGCAAATACTTCTTCATGCATTATCTAGTTTTGAAGGAACGAAGTTTCTTCAGCCAAATAGTCCGGTGGCGATAGCGAGAAGGTCACACCCGTTCCCATACCGAACACGGAAGTTAAGCTTCTCAGCGCCAATGGTAGTTGGGGGCTGTCCCCCTGTGAGAGTAGGACGCTGCCGGGCGAAGACAGAGAGACTTGCTCTTTGTCTTTTTTAATCCTTACATACTGGAATAATTTTCATTGACCACACCAGTATTTCTAAAATTAGAAGAAAACATTAAAAATAATTTTCTCGATAAATACAAAAAAGTGTTGACGAGTTATTCTAAAAATGTTATTCTAATATAGTTGCATGATTGATCTTTGAAAACTGAACGAACAAAAACGTCAACGTTAATTCTTTAGTCTTTTTTGAAAAGACAACTTATGAGCTAATCAACTCTTATATGGAGAGTTTGATCCTGGCTCAGGACGAACGCTGGCGGCGTGCCTAATACATGCAAGTCGAGCGGACAGATGGGAGCTTGCTCCCTGAAGTCAGCGGCGGACGGGTGAGTAACACGTGGGCAACCTGCCTGTAAGACTGGGATAACTCCGGGAAACCGGGGCTAATACCGGATAATTCTTTCCCTCACATGAGGGAAAGCTGAAAGATGGTTTCGGCTATCACTTACAGATGGGCCCGCGGCGCATTAGCTAGTTGGTGAGGTAACGGCTCACCAAGGCGACGATGCGTAGCCGACCTGAGAGGGTGATCGGCCACACTGGGACTGAGACACGGCCCAGACTCCTACGGGAGGCAGCAGTAGGGAATCTTCCGCAATGGACGAAAGTCTGACGGAGCAACGCCGCGTGAGTGATGAAGGTTTTCGGATCGTAAAACTCTGTTGTTAGGGAAGAACAAGTACCGGAGTAACTGCCGGTACCTTGACGGTACCTAACCAGAAAGCCACGGCTAACTACGTGCCAGCAGCCGCGGTAATACGTAGGTGGCAAGCGTTGTCCGGAATTATTGGGCGTAAAGCGCGCGCAGGCGGTTCCTTAAGTCTGATGTGAAAGCCCCCGGCTCAACCGGGGAGGGTCATTGGAAACTGGGGAACTTGAGTGCAGAAGAGAAGAGTGGAATTCCACGTGTAGCGGTGAAATGCGTAGAGATGTGGAGGAACACCAGTGGCGAAGGCGACTCTTTGGTCTGTAACTGACGCTGAGGCGCGAAAGCGTGGGGAGCAAACAGGATTAGATACCCTGGTAGTCCACGCCGTAAACGATGAGTGCTAAGTGTTAGAGGGTTTCCGCCCTTTAGTGCTGCAGCAAACGCATTAAGCACTCCGCCTGGGGAGTACGGCCGCAAGGCTGAAACTCAAAGGAATTGACGGGGGCCCGCACAAGCGGTGGAGCATGTGGTTTAATTCGAAGCAACGCGAAGAACCTTACCAGGTCTTGACATCTCCTGACAACCCTAGAGATAGGGCGTTCCCCTTCGGGGGACAGGATGACAGGTGGTGCATGGTTGTCGTCAGCTCGTGTCGTGAGATGTTGGGTTAAGTCCCGCAACGAGCGCAACCCTTGATCTTAGTTGCCAGCATTCAGTTGGGCACTCTAAGGTGACTGCCGGTGACAAACCGGAGGAAGGTGGGGATGACGTCAAATCATCATGCCCCTTATGACCTGGGCTACACACGTGCTACAATGGATGGTACAAAGGGCTGCGAGACCGCGAGGTTAAGCGAATCCCATAAAACCATTCTCAGTTCGGATTGCAGGCTGCAACTCGCCTGCATGAAGCCGGAATCGCTAGTAATCGCGGATCAGCATGCCGCGGTGAATACGTTCCCGGGCCTTGTACACACCGCCCGTCACACCACGAGAGTTTGTAACACCCGAAGTCGGTGGGGTAACCTTTTGGAGCCAGCCGCCTAAGGTGGGACAGATGATTGGGGTGAAGTCGTAACAAGGTAGCCGTATCGGAAGGTGCGGCTGGATCACCTCCTTTCTAAGGATATTTACATGAAACGTGACGTTTTTTGTTCGTTCAGTTTTGAGAGTTCAATCTCTCAAAGAAAGATTCGTTCTTTGAAAACTAGATAATGTTATGAAGAAGCAATAACCGAGTAATCGCCATCTTAGTTTTTTCTCTTATTTTTTGTTTTAAAACAAAGTAAGAGCACAAACCATGAGGACAATGAGAAGCAAGAAGATCAAGGAAGCGACCGAGCGAGCACCGGAGCGTACGAGAGTACGTGAGGAGCACAGTGACGGAGCTGACGCAGAGATTCGCCGCTTATCATTGGCCGAAGTAGGTTAAGTTAGAAAGGGCGCACGGTGAATGCCTTGGCACTAGGAGCCGATGAAGGACGGGACTAACACCGATATGCTTCGGGGAGCTGTAAGTAAGCTTTGATCCGGAGATTTCCGAATGGGGAAACCCCCTATCCGTAATGGGATAGGATCTTTACCTGAATACATAGGGTATGGAAGGCAGACCCGGGGAACTGAAACATCTAAGTACCCGGAGGAAGAGAAAGCAAACGCGATTCCCTGAGTAGCGGCGAGCGAAACGGGATTAGCCCAAACCAAGAGGCTTGCCTCTTGGGGTTGTAGGACACTCTACACGGAGTTACAAAGGAACGAGGTAAATGAACAGGTCTGGAAAGGCCGGCCAGAGAAGGTAAAAGCCCTGTAGTTGAAACTTCGTTCCCTCCAGAGTGGATCCTGAGTACGGCGGGACACGTGAAATCCCGTCGGAAGCAGGGAGGACCATCTCCCAAGGCTAAATACTCCCTAGTGACCGATAGTGAACCAGTACCGTGAGGGAAAGGTGAAAAGCACCCCGGAAGGGGAGTGAAAGAGAACCTGAAACCGTGTGCCTACAAGTAGTTAGAGCCCGTTAATGGGTGATAGCGTGCCTTTTGTAGAATGAACCGGCGAGTTACGATTACATGCGAGGTTAAGTTGAAGAGACGGAGCCGCAGCGAAAGCGAGTCTGAACAGGGCGAATGAGTATGTGGTCGTAGACCCGAAACCAGGTGATCTACCCATGTCCAGGGTGAAGTCCAGGTAACACTGGATGGAGGCCCGAACCCACGCACGTTGAAAAGTGCGGGGATGAGGTGTGGGTAGCGGAGAAATTCCAATCGAACTTGGAGATAGCTGGTTCTCTCCGAAATAGCTTTAGGGCTAGCCTCATGTAGTAAGAGTCTTGGAGGTAGAGCACTGTTTGGACTAGGGGCCCCCATCGGGTTACCGAATTCAGACAAACTCCGAATGCCAAAGACTTATCCATGGGAGTCAGACTGCGAGTGATAAGATCCGTAGTCAAGAGGGAAACAGCCCAGACCACCAGCTAAGGTCCCAAAGTATACGTTAAGTGGAAAAGGATGTGGAGTTGCTTAGACAACCAGGATGTTGGCTTAGAAGCAGCCACCATTTAAAGAGTGCGTAATAGCTCACTGGTCGAGTGACTCCGCGCCGAAAATGTACCGGGGCTAAACGTATCACCGAAGCTGTGGATTGACATCTTCCGATGTCAGTGGTAGGAGAGCGTTCTAAGGGCGTTGAAGCGGGACCGCAAGGACCCGTGGAGCGCTTAGAAGTGAGAATGCCGGTATGAGTAGCGAAAGATGGGTGAGAATCCCATCCACCGAATGCCTAAGGTTTCCTGAGGAAGGCTCGTCCGCTCAGGGTTAGTCGGGACCTAAGCCGAGGCTGAAAAGCGTAGGCGATGGACAACAGGTTGATATTCCTGTACCACCTCTTTACCGTTTGAGCAATGGGGGGACGCAGGAGGATAGGGTAAGCGCGCTGCTGGATTAGCGCGTCCAAGCAGTTAGGCCGGTAACGAGGCAAATCCCGTTACCATACAGGCTGAGCTGTGACGGCGAGGGAAATTTAGTACCGAAGTTCCTGATTCCACACTGCCAAGAAAAGCCTCTAGCGAGGGAAAAGGTGCCCGTACCGCAAACCGACACAGGTAGGCGAGGAGAGAATCCTAAGGTGAGCGAGAGAACTCTCGTTAAGGAACTCGGCAAAATGACCCCGTAACTTCGGGAGAAGGGGTGCTCATTAGGGTGCATAGCCCTGATGAGCCGCAGTGAATAGGCCCAGGCGACTGTTTAGCAAAAACACAGGTCTCTGCGAAGCCGCAAGGCGAAGTATAGGGGCTGACGCCTGCCCGGTGCTGGAAGGTTAAGAGGAGAGGTTAGCGCAAGCGAAGCTTTGAATCGAAGCCCCAGTAAACGGCGGCCGTAACTATAACGGTCCTAAGGTAGCGAAATTCCTTGTCGGGTAAGTTCCGACCCGCACGAAAGGCGTAACGATCTGGGCACTGTCTCAACGAGAGACTCGGTGAAATTATAGTACCTGTGAAGATGCAGGTTACCCGCGACAGGACGGAAAGACCCCGTGGAGCTTTACTGTAGCCTGATATTGAATTTTGGTACAGCTTGTACAGGATAGGTAGGAGCCTGAGAAGCCGGAGCGCCAGCTTCGGTGGAGGCGTCGGTGGGATACTACCCTGGCTGTATTGAAATTCTAACCCGCGCCCCTTATCGGGGCGGGAGACAGTGTCAGGTGGGCAGTTTGACTGGGGCGGTCGCCTCCTAAAAAGTAACGGAGGCGCCCAAAGGTTCCCTCAGAATGGTTGGAAATCATTCGCAGAGTGTAAAGGCACAAGGGAGCTTGACTGCGAGACCTACAAGTCGAGCAGGGACGAAAGTCGGGCTTAGTGATCCGGTGGTTCCGCATGGAAGGGCCATCGCTCAACGGATAAAAGCTACCCCGGGGATAACAGGCTTATCTCCCCCAAGAGTCCACATCGACGGGGAGGTTTGGCACCTCGATGTCGGCTCATCGCATCCTGGGGCTGTAGTCGGTCCCAAGGGTTGGGCTGTTCGCCCATTAAAGCGGTACGCGAGCTGGGTTCAGAACGTCGTGAGACAGTTCGGTCCCTATCCGTCGTGGGCGCAGGAAATTTGAGAGGAGCTGTCCTTAGTACGAGAGGACCGGGATGGACGCACCGCTGGTGTACCAGTTGTCTTGCCAAAGGCATCGCTGGGTAGCTATGTGCGGAAGGGATAAGTGCTGAAAGCATCTAAGCATGAAGCCCCCCTCGAGATGAGATTTCCCATAGCGTCAAGCTAGTAAGATCCCTGAAAGATGATCAGGTTGATAGGTCAGAGGTGGAAGCGTGGCGACATGTGGAGCTGACTGATACTAATCGATCGAGGACTTAACCAAGTCATATGGTTATTACTCGGCAAATACTTCTTCATGCATTATCTAGTTTTGAAGGAACGAAGTTTCTTCAGTCAAATAGTCCGGTGGCGATAGCGAGAAGGTCACACCCGTTCCCATACCGGACACGGAAGTTAAGCTTCTCAGCGCCAATGGTAGTTGGGGGCTGTCCCCCTGTGAGAGTAGGACGCTGCCGGGCGAAACAATAATATGTGGTGTGAAATCACATGAATATTACTATCGCGGGGTGGAGCAGTCCGGTAGCTCGTCGGGCTCATAACCCGAAGGTCGCAGGTTCAAATCCTGCCCCCGCAATCCGGTCCGGTAGTTCAGTTGGTTAGAATGCCTGCCTGTCACGCAGGAGGTCGCGGGTTCGAGTCCCGTCCGGACCGCCATTTTATAGAATTAAAATGTAAAACGAAACTTAGTTTCGTCTTTTTTTATGCTTTTTTACCAGGGGTTAAAGTTAACTAAAAAGTGAAAATAGCTTACTTTGCCCATTGTTGTAAAATAAGGTAAACTACATATAGATTATTCTCCTTAGGGTTTATCCTAAGGTTTTTTTGTTCATGTATCGATTAGACCATAAAAGGTGATGAAACATATGAGTCAGTTTGAGTTTATCTCAAAGAAGCCAGAGGATACGATGGCTTTTTCGGAAAGGCTGGGCAGCCTGCTTCAGCCGGGGGATGTCCTTGCCTTAGAAGGAGATTTGGGTGCAGGAAAAACGACATTCACCAAGGGGCTGGCAAAAGGACTTAATATTACCCGTAATGTTAATAGCCCAACTTTTACGATTATTAAAGAATACTACGGAAGATTGCCCCTTTATCATATGGATGTATATAGAGTTGAAGATTCCTTTGAAGATTTAGGGTTTGATGAATATTTTGAAGGCAATGGGGTCACAGTTGTAGAATGGGCTCACTTAATAAAAGAACAGCTTCCTGAAGAGTTATTGACTATTTATTTATATCTTGATGAGAGTGGTTCAAGAAAGATTGTTTTGGAACCAAAAGGGGAAAGATTTGAGGAATTGTGTAAGGAGATTATGTCATGAAGGTGCTATCCATTGATACATCCAATTACCCTTTGGGAGTAGCTCTCCTTGATGGTGATCAGGTAATTGGAGAGTATATTACCAATGTAAAAAAGAATCACTCTGTCCGTGTTATGCCGGCTATTGATATTTTAATGAAAGATTGCGGTGTGAAGCCAGCTGAGTTAGATAAAATTGTTGTTGCGAAAGGACCGGGTTCCTATACAGGTGTCCGTATTGGGGTAACGATAGCAAAAACACTGGCATGGACTTTAAATAAGCCGCTAGTTGGGGTATCCAGCCTGGAAGTTTATGCGGCTTCAGCTGGCAGATACTTTAATGGCGTAATTTCTCCCCTGTTCGATGCACGGAGAGGGCAAATATATACCGGGCTGTATCAATATAAGGAAGGGCAGTTAGTATCTCTTATAAAAGACCAGCTCCTTCTTGCAAAAGACTGGGCAGCAAAGCTGGCTGAACAGCAGGAAAAGATCCTTTTTATCGGGAATGATTTGCTTTTACATAAAGATGTATTTGCGGAATTCCTTAAAGAACAGGCTGTATATGCTTCTGCTGCGGAGCATAATCCAAGGCCGGCCGAGCTTGCTTTGCTGGGCAGACAGAGAGAGCCAGAGGATGTCCACTCTTTTGTACCTAATTATATTAGGATTGCGGAAGCTGAAGCTAATTGGATAAAAGCAAATCAAGAAAAAAAGCTATAGTGATGAGGAAGCGAAAGTATGAATAAATCCTTAACTTTCCGTTTCATGAATAAAGAGGATATTGATGATGTATTGGAAATAGAACATAAGTCATTTGCAACACCCTGGAGCAGGGAGGCATTTATTAACGAATTAACACAGAATCAGTTCGCTGTGTATGTTGTTTTAGAAGAAGAAGATAAAGTAATAGGCTATTGCGGAGCATGGATTGTAGTGGACGAAGCTCATATTACGAATGTAGCGCTGCTCCCTGAATATCGCGGGAAAAAACTTGGCGAAGCTTTGATGCGAAAGGTAATGGAAATCGCTTCTGAAATGGGGGCCGCCAGGATGACTCTTGAAGTAAGGGTATCCAACTTCACAGCTCAGTCCTTGTACCGCAAGCTTGGTTTTCAAAATGGAGCCATAAGAAAGAACTATTATACTGATAATCAAGAAGATGCTTTAGTAATGTGGGTGAATATAAAATGATGAAAGATCAATGGATCATGGGGATTGAAACAAGCTGTGATGAAACGGCTGTAGCAATCATTAAGAATGGCCGTGAAATTGCAGCCAATGTTGTTGCATCCCAAATAGAAAGCCATAAGCGTTTTGGGGGAGTAGTTCCGGAAATTGCTTCTCGCCATCATGTTGAACAGATAACTTTAGTATTGGAAGAAGCATTAGAGAAGGCAGGCATCACATATTCAGATCTTTCAGCAATAGCTGTGACTGAAGGACCTGGTCTTGTGGGCGCGCTTCTGATCGGGGTTAATGCTGCAAAAGCTGTTGCGTTTGCTCATGATATCCCCCTTGTCGGTGTGCATCATATTGCTGGACATATTTATGCGAATCGATTGGTTGAAGAAATGGAATTTCCACTACTGTCGCTAGTAGTCTCTGGCGGTCATACAGAGCTGGTCTATATGGAGGAGCATGGTCATTTTGAAGTGATTGGCGAGACAAGGGATGATGCAGCTGGTGAGGCATATGATAAAGTTGCCCGGACATTAAATCTGCCATATCCAGGCGGCCCTCACATTGACAGACTCGCTCATGAAGGAAATCCATCGATTCAGCTGCCAAGAGCCTGGCTGGAAGAAGGTTCATATGACTTTAGCTTCAGCGGCTTAAAATCAGCCGTTATCAACGCTGTCCATAATGCTGAGCAGCGTGGTGAGAAGATTGTTCCGGAAGATTTGGCTGCAAGCTTCCAGGAAAGTGTCATCGATGTCTTAGTGACGAAAACAGAAAGAGCTGTTGAAGAATATCAGGTCAAACAGCTGCTGCTTGCAGGCGGAGTAGCTGCGAATAAAGGACTGCGGGCAGCATTGGAAAAGAAGTTTGGGAACAAGGCGGATATAGAGCTAATTATTCCGCCATTATCTTTATGCACAGATAATGCAGCGATGATTGCTGCTGCAGGGAGTGTGCTGTTTGAAAAAGGACAATTCGCAAGTCTCGATTTAAATGCTAATCCCGGTTTGGACATCACTATCCACAATGATAAATAATACAGGAAAGAGTCCCTGGCAGCATCAGGGGCTTTTTCTGTGGATAAAATCATTTTTTTCAGAATTTTATGTTGAAAATGTGGATAAAATCAATTGAATCTGTGGATAATGTGGAAAAGTTTTTGGAGAGCATATATAACTGAGTTTTTCTTGTGATTATCTTTGTGGATAATAATAAAGACTGGCAGTGACTATTCTACCAGTCTAAAAGTTATGAATATTTCATATTTAATCTTCAGCTAAAAGTGCCCATTCTTCCATCAATTCTTCCAGCTTTACTTTTGCTTCATCATTCTCATTTGTAAGTTCCAGTACTTTTTCATGGTCTTGGTAAACATCAGGATCACAGAGAAGCTGATCATTAGAATCAATCACTTTTTCTAAGGCATCTATTTGCTCTTCGATTTCTTCCATTCTTCTCTTTCTTTGGCGTTCGAGCTTTTTGGCTTCCTTATCCAGCTGATAATTATTTTTTTCCTGCTTAAAAGGCAGTGAGGTGGAGGAGGCATCTTGCTGATTAAGTGCATGCAGTTCCTCTTGTTCCTGCTTTTTTTCCACATAATAATCATAATCGCCAAGATATTCAGTCGCCCCATTACTGGAAAGTTCAACGACTTTTGTTGTTATCCTGTTAATAAAATAGCGGTCATGAGACACAAAGAGAATCGTTCCCGGATAATCGATCAATACATTTTCAAGAATTTCCTTACTGTCCAGGTCCAAATGGTTTGTCGGTTCGTCGAGGATTAGAAAATTGGCTTTCTGCATCATCAGCTTTGCAAGGGCAAGGCGGGCTTTTTCACCGCCGCTCAATGTTGAAACAGTTTTAAGAACATCATCACCAGAGAAAAGAAAGTTCCCAAGGATTGTCCGGATTTCTTTTTCAGGCTTTAGCGGATATTCATCCCATAGTTCATTCAGCACTCTTTTGTTGCTGGTGAGTTCAGCCTGTTCCTGATCATAGTATCCAATTGTCACATTGGAACCATACTGAAAATCACCGGATAGAGCAGGGATTTTTTTGATGATGGTTTTGAGCAAAGTGGATTTGCCAATTCCATTTGGTCCTACAAGTGCAATACTGTCTCCTCTTGCCAAACGCAGTGAAATATTTTCACTCACTTTCTCTTCATAGCCTACAGCCAGAGAATATATATTTAAAACCTCATTGCCCGATTGCCGCTCAATATCAAAGCCAAAAGAAGCCGATTTTTCGTTTCCAAGCGGCCTGTCCATCACGTCCATTCTGGCCAGCTGTTTTCTGCGGCTTTGTGCCCTTTTGGTTGTGGAAGCACGGGCAAGATTTCGCTGGATGAAATCCTGGAGCTTAGCGATTTCTTCCTGCTGTTTCTCAAATTGTTTCATTTCCCTTTCAAAGTTGGCCGCTTTTTGATCCAGATATGAACTGTAGTTTCCAGGATACTTTCGAATTTGGTGGCGGGAAATCTCATAAACCTGGGAAACGACCTTATCAAGGAAGTAGCGGTCATGTGATACGATAAGAATGGCGCCGCTGTATCCCTGCAGGTATTGTTCAAGCCATGATAATGTTTCAATATCCAGGTGGTTGGTGGGCTCGTCCAGAATAAGGATATCAGGCTTTGTCAGCAGCAGTTTTCCAAGAGCCAGTCTTGTTCGCTGTCCGCCGCTCAAAGATGAAATTTTGGTATCATTGCTGAATGAGCTGAAGTTAAGACCATGAAGAATGGAACGGATATCAGCCTCGTATTGGTAGCCGCCATTTTCTTTGAAATCAACCTGAAGCTTGTCATATTCCTTTAAGATTCGTTCATATGCTTCAGGGTTATTTAAGACCTCAGGATCCGCCATTTGTTCTTCAAGGCTGCGAAGCTGTTTTTCCTGCTTCTGCAGATGTTTAAAAACAGTCAGCATTTCATCCCAAATGGATAACTCGGATTCCAGGCCTGTATTTTGCGCAAGATAGCCAATTGTTACTTCCTTTGGCTTTATAATCTCACCGGAATCATACGTCATTTGTCCGGCAATTATTTTTAAAAGGGTGGATTTTCCTGCACCATTGCGTCCTACGAGGGCAATCCGGTCCCTAGTTTGTACTTCAAGCTTTATATTAGTTAAAATAGGATCAGCACCAAAGTTTTTAGCTAGCTGATTGACTTGTAATAGTATCATGTTCTTTCACCTCGGGTATAGAGTAAGTGTAACTCATTCATATATGTTCGGCAATAAAGGAGACAGGACTATAAGCCCCTCTGCAGGTGATTAAATCGAAACTAAAGGGAAATAAATATGTGAAGAACCATACAAAGCACATACAAAGTGACAGAAAAATAGTGTATATTTTGAAGAGAGGTGTTTTTGAATGGCGGATTTTACTCATTTTAATAAAGAAGGCAGGGCAAAAATGGTGGATGTCAGCGATAAACCTGAGACGGCGAGAACGGCCATCGCCCAATCAAGTATTACTGTTAATCAGGAGATATACGAGAAGATATCATCCAACTCCATGAAGAAAGGGGATGTACTCGCTGTTGCACAAACTGCAGGCATTATGGCGAGCAAGAAAACATGGGATATTATACCAATGTGCCATCCGCTGCCGCTAAAGGGCGTGGACATTTCATTTTCATGGGAAGCGAAAGAGGAAGAATATGACCTTATCATCACTGCTTCTGTAAAAACGAAGGGGAATACGGGTGTGGAAATGGAAGCGTTAACAGCTGCTTCTGTCTGTGCGCTGACCGTTTATGATATGTGCAAGGCTGTAGATAAAGGAATGGTAATTGGACCAACTTTTTTAATAGAGAAAACAGGCGGAAAAAACGGAGATTTTAAAAGAAATTAATTCAGCACAAGAAATGGGGATGGACGAATGGCCAATGAACCAATTAAGATACCGCAGGCAACAGCTAAACGGCTGCCTTTATATTACCGCTTTCTAAAAAACCTTCACTCTTCAGGCAAACAAAGAGTTTCTTCAGCAGAATTGAGTGAGGCGGTTAAAGTGGATTCTGCCACGATCCGCCGTGACTTTTCGTACTTCGGTGCGTTGGGAAAAAAAGGATATGGATATAATGTAAATTACCTGCTGAGCTTTTTTCGCAAGACCCTTGACCAGGACGAGCTGACTAAAGTAGCTCTGGTCGGAGTGGGGAATTTAGGAACGGCCTTTTTAAACTATAATTTTCTTAAAAATAATAATACCAAAATAGAAGTAGCGTTTGATGTTGACGAGAATAAGGTTGGTACGAAAATCGGTGATGTGCCGGTCCATCATATGGATGACCTTGAAGAAGTTATTGTGAAAAATGATATTCAGGTGGCGATTTTAACGGTGCCGGCACCGCCTGCCCAAACCATTACGGATCGGATGGTCACTGCGAAAATAAAAGGGATCCTTAACTTTACACCTGCGAGGCTCACTGTGCCATCATCGATTCGGATTCACCATATCGATCTGGCAGTTGAATTGCAGTCACTGGTTTACTTTCTGAAAAACTATCCTGATGAAATGTAAAAAAAATGAGCCTTTTGCGGGCTCATTTTTTCATTTTGTTTTTTAATTTAAAATGCTGGCCAACCATCCGCAGGCCGGTGCCGAGATCAAATGTGGCAATGATAATCAGAAAATAAGTAAAGAACCCCCAGGTTTCTTCACGCTGGATATTCTGAATGGCTATAAAGGTGAAAAGGCATCCGAGAAGGATGTAAATAACGCCTGAAAACAAAGGTGTGCTTCTCATCAAAATCCCCCAATAAATAAAACTTCACAGTAACCAGCTATGCTAGAAAAAGCTGATAAAGCTCTGCATGTTTTCCATTTCTTTCAACCATTTTTGCATATTATCCTGATTCAGCTGGATAACTGCAACAAAGGTGTTCATTGCCACATGGGCAAAAATCGGCACGATGATCCGCTTCGTTTTGACATAAAGAAATGCAAAGGTGAATCCCATAGCTGAGTATAGCAGAATATGCTCCGGCTCAAAGTGGGCAAGTGCAAAAATGACCGAGCTGATCAGCGCTGATAGAAAGAAGTTGAAGCGCTTATGCAGAGAACCGAAAATAATTTTTCTAAAGACGATTTCTTCAAGGATTGGCCCGATAACCGAACTGATTAAAATAACGATTGGCGATGCTTCAATAATCCGGATAATCTGCTGAGTATTCTCGGATCCCATTTCAATGCCAATCATATTTTCAATGCTTGCAGCAGTAGCTTGAGCGAATAGGGCCAAAAATATGCCTCCTATTGCCCAGCCCACTGAGCTTGCAGCGGAAGAAGCATCCCTATCCAAGCCCCTCTTCATTTCTTTCCTTAGTAATAGAAGAGTAATGATCAGCGTAATGGTAAAACTGATTACCAGCCAATAGGCTACAGCCAGGATTTGCATATTCTCAGGATTCTGACCAAGTGCGTCTGCAATAAATAAAACGAGCGGAACGCCAAACAAACTTGAAAGCTGCATGGCAATATAGGCTATTAATATAATCCAGTATTCCTTCTTCAAAATGTTTTACTCCTTAATCTGATTGTTGGAAAACAAGTCCTAAAGCCATTGTACTCTTAATAAGGAGAGGGTTTCAAATATCAGCATCAAAGCAGCAATTACAATGATTGAAATCGGTGATTCTGAAGCATAATTAAGAGGTTGTTTGTGTCGAAATATAGCGGGTCTTATCGGATGAATTTTTTTATAAAAAATTTTAAGCTTCACCCTTGCAAATAGAAAAGAGATTCATTAATATAATAATTGTGTTAGCACTCATACAGAGAGAGTGCTAATAAATAAAAATATTTACATATTATTTGAGGAGGTTGTTTCACTTGTTAAAGCCACTAGGTGATCGAATTATTATCGAGCTTGTTGAAGCTGAAGAAAAAACTGCAAGCGGCATCGTACTGCCGGACACTGCTAAAGAGAAGCCTCAAGAAGGTAAAGTAGTTGCTGTGGGAACTGGCCGCGTTCTTGAAAATGGTGAGCGTGTTGCCCTTGAAGTTGCTGACGGCGACCGTATCATCTTCTCAAAATATGCTGGTACTGAAGTGAAGTACGAAGGCAAAGAATATTTAATTTTACGTGAAAATGACATTCTTGCTGTAATTGGCTAATCGCTGATCAGACGGTAGATTCTTAAAAGATAAAGTTAAAATTTTTGAGGAGGTTTTTATCAATGGCTAAAGAGATTAAATTTAGTGAAGAAGCTCGCCGCGCGATGCTTCGCGGTGTAGATTCCCTTGCAAATGCAGTAAAAGTGACTCTTGGACCTAAAGGACGCAACGTGGTTCTTGAGAAGAAATTCGGTTCTCCGCTAATCACTAATGACGGTGTGACAATTGCGAAGGAAATCGAACTTGAAGATGCTTTCGAAAACATGGGTGCGAAGCTTGTTGCTGAAGTAGCAAGCAAAACAAATGATGTTGCCGGAGACGGTACAACAACTGCAACTGTTCTTGCTCAGGCTATGATCCGTGAAGGCCTTAAGAACGTAACTGCAGGCGCTAACCCAATGGGCATCCGTAAAGGAATCGAAAAAGCGGTTGTAACTGCTGTTGAAGAATTAAAGGCTATTTCCAAGCCAATCGAAAACAAAGAGTCCATCGCACAGGTTGCTGCGATTTCTGCTGCTGACAATGAAGTTGGCCAGCTGATTGCTGAAGCAATGGAGCGCGTTGGAAACGACGGTGTTATCACAATTGAAGAATCTAAAGGATTCACAACTGAGCTTGATGTGGTAGAAGGTATGCAATTCGACCGCGGATATGCTTCTCCATACATGGTTACAGATTCTGATAAGATGGAAGCGGTTCTTGAAAACCCTTATATCTTAATCACTGACAAGAAGATTACCAGCATCCAGGAAATCCTTCCTGTACTTGAGCAAGTTGTACAGCAAGGCAAGCCTTTATTGCTTGTAGCTGAAGATGTTGAAGGTGAAGCACTTGCTACATTAGTAGTTAACAAGCTTCGCGGAACTTTCAACGCGGTAGCAGTTAAAGCTCCTGGCTTCGGTGACCGCCGCAAAGCTATGCTTGAAGATATCGCGATCCTGACTGGCGGTGAAGTAATCACTGAAGAGTTAGGACGTGACCTTAAATCTGCTACAATTGACTCTTTAGGACGCGCTTCTAAAGTGGTTGTTACAAAAGAAAACACAACGATCGTTGAAGGTGCTGGAGACAGCGCGCAAATCGGCGGCCGTGTAAACCAAATCCGCACTCAAATGGAAGAAACTACTTCTGAATTTGACCGTGAAAAATTACAAGAGCGCCTTGCTAAGCTAGCTGGCGGTGTGGCAGTGGTTAAAGTTGGTGCTGCTACTGAAACTGAATTGAAAGAGCGCAAGCTTCGCATCGAAGACGCCCTTAACTCTACACGTGCTGCTGTAGAAGAAGGTATCGTATCCGGTGGTGGCGTTGCCCTTCTAAACGTATACAACAAAGTGTCAGCTATTCAAGCTGAAGGCGATGAAGCTACAGGAATCAACATCGTATTACGTGCGATGGAAGAGCCTGTACGCACAATTGCACACAATGCAGGCCTTGAAGGATCTGTCATTGTTGACCGCTTAAAGCGCGAAGCAGTTGGAACAGGCTTCAACGCTGCTACTGGCGAGTGGGTAAACATGATCGAAGCTGGAATCGTTGACCCAACTAAAGTAACTCGTTCAGCTCTTCAAAACGCTGGATCAGTTGCAGCTATGTTCTTAACAACTGAAGCAGTTGTTGCTGACAAGCCAGAAGAAAATGCTGGTCCTGCAATGCCTGATATGGGCGGCATGGGTGGAATGGGCGGCATGATGTAATAAACATCATAAAGCTTTGATATATAGGGGTTTTTAAGTGGAATAAAGATAAATGCTCATACTTTTGCTCATAGTAAGCAAAAAATGCTCACTTTTTTCATAAAAACCATCTTAATTAGAGAAGGTCTTTCATCAGTTTACTGAACTGGTGGGAGGCCTTTTCTTCCATATTAGCGGTCATATGAGCATAAATATTCATGGTTGTATTAATGTCTGTATGTCCTAAACGCTGCTGAATCTCCTTTACTCCTACACCCGCTTCAATCAATAGAGAAGTATGTGTATGTCTGAATGAATGAGGGGTAATATTTTTATCAATATCTGCCTTTTTTAATAAACGTTTTAGCCTAGTTTCAACCACTTTTCTTAATTGTGGATGGCCATCATCTCGTGCAAAAATAAACTGGTTATCTATATAGAAGGATCCTTTTTGTAATTTCATTTCTTTTTGTTTGATCGCATGTCGCTTTAACATTTTTATAAGTCTTTCATCAATTCGAATGGTTCGAATAGACCCTGATGTTTTTGGTGGAAGTAATTCATATTTTTTTATATTGTTACTTGGATTGTATAAAGTCTTTGTAACCCGCAATGACCCTTTTTCTTCATCAAAATCAGTCCACTTAAGGGCAAGTAATTCGCCAATACGTAAACCAGTATAGGCAAGAGTGGTAAAAATTAAAGAATCCATTTCTAAGCCTTCCGAATCAGCAGTGCGCAAAAATCGCGCTAACTCTTCCTTTTCTAAGAATTTCATTTCCTCTTCTTGGCTTTCAATCTCTTCAACCTTTACTTGATATTTTGGCAATTGAATGTTTTCTGTAGGATTAAGTTTTATGAGGCCCAATTCAACTGCATGATTAAAAATCATTCGACCGCATGCATGAATACCACCTACATAATTTCGACTGTAATTCTCAGCTAACTCAACTATTCGTTTTTGATAAATTTGTTTGCTAATCTTTTTAAGTGGATAAGGTCCCCATACCGATATAAAGTGCTTCATTTCCTTACTACGTGCCCTGACACTGCTTATTTTTGCATTTTTGGCTATATACCTTTATCCAGTCTTGTGTAAATGATTCAAACGTCATTTTAGTTTCTTTAATAAATGTTCCATTTTCAACTTCTGCTTCGACTTTTCGAGCAGCCGAAGTAGCATCTTTTTTTGTGGCAAACCCAGACTTAGTAATTTGTTTGGGCTTTTTAGTAAGCGGGTCTATACCACAGGAGACCGTATAAGCCCATTTTCCATTACTCCGCTTATGAATATAAGCCATTTCATTTCTCCTTCCTATTTCTTTTCTTTTTTTAAACGGTTGTTGTAGGCCATTTCACAACTAGACCTTTTTCTATTTGGAAGTGGCGGGCAAAACCTTTGCCGCTTGTGCGTAACCTCAAAAATATGACCACAGTAATCACATTCACGAACTTCTATATTGTTAGATAGGGCTTTTGCTAGTTGAAAATAAGCGAAGTTGAAAAGGTCAGAAAACCATACACCCGGAACAAAGGAACCATCTTGATAATCAACGTACATACTAACATTAAAAGCATCTAGTCTAGAAAGTAAGGATGTAATATGTTCTTTAGCTTGGTCAATAACGTCATCATCTGATAAATTATCTTGAGCATCGGTATTATAGAGTAGTGAGCGTATCTTTGAAACATTTTTTGTTTGGATTATCTTGAACCACTCAAAGTCACGTTTGTAAATTGCGATTTTTTTATTGAGTACAGCTATTGAACAAAATGGGAAAAATAAAGTATCTCCATCGAGATATAAATCAAATCCGTTATCATCCATAATTCCATAGGGCATACCAAAATGTTTTGAAAACCTATACAAGGATCTAAAATCAAATACCTCTAACTTTGCTAATTCTGTATACAATGAATGTGCATCTTGGAGGCTATATGTTTTTTCTATATTTTCCATAGCTTCAGGAGTCACCCCGAAAAATAGCTGTTCATTAAATGGGCTATTTACTTTCATTTTGTAATAGCCCTCATCTTCTATCATTTGATTACTGTTATTCTCAATTTCCTGCTGTTTCTTCAAAATTGCCATAAATTCTTTTGTCGGGATTTGTTTATAATTAGCCCAATTTTCTAGGCTTGTTTCTAACGCATGGTAAAGGAGATCCCGATGAAAATTCTCATCTAAAATAAATTCCTCTTCTAAATTTTTTTTCCAAAAATTAGCACTTGTTTGACGGTTTGACAAAGGCAAATAAGAGTCAAGCCTAGACGGAGGCAAAAAGGAGTTAAAATGATATTTTTCTAGGAAATCCAGACCTTCGAAAGGTTGATAATCTTCAAGTACATATACTTCTTGTTTAAAATGTAAATCATTTAAAAAATTTTTTTTCATGTCGTTCCCCTTTCTGTATTTTCTGTTATTTAAGACTATTAACCTTTTTCAACGCCTATTTTTGACTATTGTTTGTTTTATTTTATATAAATTCAATAAAACTACGACGTAAAACAAAAATATTTAAGTGTTTTTGAGTGTTGATAATAAAATGCTTATATACTACAATTAAACCTAGATTAACACAACTACGACATAAACAACAACATTTTTTAATATTTTGTGTGTAAAAAGGAGTGGGGTTTATGTTTAAAAAACGAAATCAAATGATTGAAGAAGCCAAGGGGACGATTCCATATTGGGTAATCGCAGAACGCCTAGGGGTTCATGAAAATACAATTCAAAATTGGATGAAAAGGGAAATGTCCGAAGAACGTAAAGATAAAGTTATGCGAGCTATTAATGAAATTAAGAAGGAAATTAAAAGGAAGGGTGATATGTAATGGCTGAAGAAAAAATAATCCATTTATCATTAAATGAAGAAGGTTTGAAAGAGCTATATCTCACTGAAGTTCAAAAGCACCTTGAAAAAATTGAAATGGATACCTTGCTTATGGATAGCAAGCAATTGTGCCAGATGTTAAATCTATCATGGCCAACTATTGAAAAGTTATTCCTCAATGACCCTAACTTCCCAAGTGTTCGTATTGGTAAAAAGTGGGTTTTTAACAGGAAAGAAGTTCAAGAATACATTAATGGTTGGTTTGAAGAAGTTAGAAACCATGGTGGAATGGTCAATATATAACACGTTTTTCTTTAAAAGGAGATTATGTAGATGAATGTTAATGGGGAGGAAATAAATAAAGAGGTTTTCCACCATGGACAACCTCAGCAAAAAAATGTGACTTCAAACAGAATACCACAGGAGATAGATTTATTTGAAGAAGAACTTCATAAGGAAGCACAGACTGTTGCAATACACGAGACACCCCCTTTCCCCTTTACTTTATTACCTGAACCAATAGCAAGATTTATTAACGATACAGCAAAGGCATTATCATGTCCACCCGATTTTGTTGGGATGGGTGTGTTAGCTTGTGCTAGTGTTGCCATAGGAAATGGTGCAGTTTTAGAACTAAAAAAAAGCTGGATTACCGGAGCAAGTCTTTATTGTGCCATTGTTGCAGAGCCAGGAAGTGCAAAAACACCAGCAATTAGCAAAGCACTAAAACCGCTTTTTGACTTACAGGATTATAACTATAGGGAATACCTATCAAAAAAAGAGCAATATCATTTAGAAAAAGAAAATTATGAAATTGAATATGAAAAGTGGAAGCAAAGTTTAAAAGGCAAAAAGAAAGCAAATTTAGATGAAAAGCCCTATGAACCTAATATTCCGACTCTTCAGCAAATAATCAGTATGGATTCCACAATGGAAGCCTTGCAGGAGAATCTCTTTTTTAACAAAAGGGGAGTGATAAAGGTGCATGATGAGCTGTTGGGTTTCGTTAAAGGGATGAACCAATATCGAGCAGGTGCTGATCGCCAATATTGGCTTTCAATTTGGTCGAATGAACCTATTATTATTAATCGGAAAGGTAAGGAGCCGATGCAACTCCAAAAGCCTTTTGTAACTATAGTTGGCGGTATCCAACCAGATATGATTGACGAAATAATAAAATCTGAACGTAAAGGTTCAGCGAATGATGGATTCATTGACCGCTTTTTATTCTGTTATCCGGACCCAATTCCTTCTAATTGGACTGATGAAGACGTTGCCCAAGAAGTAGTAGCAGAGTACTGTGATACAATCATAAAATTGTACAATTCATTAAATGAAGATAATCCTAAAAAAGTTTCCTTAAGTCCAGGGGCAAAAGAAGCATTTACAATGTGGTATGACATAACAGAAGATGAAACGATTGCTGCTGGGTTTCCGGAGCTGTTAAAGGGCGTATGGAAGAAGTTGAAGGGTATACATCCACGGATTATGCTTATAATGCATATGCTTAAGTGGGCTAGTAACCCTGATTCTGTAAGGGTAGACATAATTGATGAAGAAATTGTTTCTTATGCAAATTACATGATGAATTATTTTAAAGCGCAGGCGAAAAAGGTCTTTCAATTTACGCAATCAAATTATGAAGATAAGAACGCGATTAAACTAATTGATTATGTTCGAAGGAAAGGGAAAAAGCATGAAAATGGTGTTAGTATTAGGGTTAATACCTTAAACCAAGGAAAGGTATTCGGGCGGTCTACAAATATTAGGCTAATAGAAGAAACTATTGAACGGTTAGAAGCTCAGGGATTAGGAGAAATACAACTTCGTCAATATAAAAATCACTTTATAAAACAATTTGTGCTTTATTACAATGGAGTACCGTGATTCAAATATATGAAACAAAGTTGTAGAACAAGTAGACAGGTGATAGAACAGCAATTCATTACAAAAAGCTAAAAAATATCAGCATTTTATCCTTGTTGTCGAACAATAGAACATAGTAATGAAATGGAAAAGCATCTCTACCAAATGGAAATAGAAAATGGTTCTATGAGTTCTATAGCAAGACAAATGCTACAGGCTCAAGGGAGTATGGAGTAGAGTCTACTGTTCTACTTGTTCTACACTCGAAATCTTGGCCTTTTAATAAAATAAAAGGGAGCGTGGTTTGGTTGTCCCAATTAACTAAGCTAGATCAACAGGAGCGTTTTATTGAGTTAAGAGCAAAGAGTGTGCCTTATGAGCAAATAGGAAAGGAATTAGGGGTCAGTAAACCTACACTGATTAAATGGGGCAAGGAATTGCAATTGGACATTAGTAACCGGAAAGCGTTCGAGTGGGAATATTTACAGGAAAAATACTTTGTTTCCAAAAAGAAACGGCTGGAAATGTTAGGGGAGCAGCTGCTTATTGTAAAAGAAGAGTTAGCAAAGCGGGATTTATCTGAAATTCCAACTGAAAAGTTGTTTGATGTTCAAATGAAATTATACGACAAATTGAAAGCCGAAGAGGTCGATATTGTTTTCAAAAAGGAAAGCACCATGGATGATACCTTAAATGATTTGCTTCATTCCAGTTACATCGAGTGGAAGGGATAACCGCGGGAGCAAGTTGAACCGGTTGCTTAATAGTTGGCCAAGGGGAAAATTGGGGATTGATAACCGTAGTTTGACTAAAAAACTGTAGTACAAGGGTGGAATATCCGTTGAACTACAGGTGTACCTAAAGTGTACCAAAAACGAGAGGTGAGCGGATTTGCCGAAATATATAATCAAGTTGGAAAAATGCACAGTCATTCTCACATCATCGGAAATAAACAACCTACTTCAAAAGGATTCAGTGATTTTTAAACAAGCGCTTAAGCAAGGGAAATATTATTTAATGGGTAAGGAGCAGACGGAACGAGAACAAGCATTTTGAGAAAGAAATAAGGTTTTAAAAGGGCACTTACCTTATGGGAAGCTAGTCTAAGAAAACTATATTCTTGTTAAGTTTTACCGTAATTTTACCTTATTTTTACCAAGATCTTTTGATATTGGTAAGTCACATAGTAGTTTATTTATGTGGAACCGAAAATAAAATGTCGAGTAAAGTTCAGGAATTACACAGAAGCAGGATTATTCAGAATACTTTGTTTTGTGGAATATATATCTTAAAGTCTATCCATTCGGATTGGCTTTTTATTTTTTAATAAATTGGAAATATATGTTGACGTCAAATTCATGGGTGTTATATACTGTATTTAACAAATTAAGTTAAATATGCGATTTAACAAATTCAATCAAATAGCTGATTTAACTTAAGGAGGAGGTGTAGAATGCTACTCGGAGACATTGCAGAAATCAAAACCGGATTGGTTCTATCTAGAAAGAAAGCAACTATTGAATTCAATGTTGAAGCAACCTATAAACTATTGACACTAAAAAACATCGATGAGTATGGAAGTTTTAACGATGAACCATTTGAAGAGTTTCAAAGTAGTGAAGATTTAGAGGAACGTTATTTTACTAATGAAGGCGATGTTCTTATGCGGCTCAGTTATCCAAATACTTCAATATGTGTTGGTAAAAAACAGAGTGGCTTATTAGTTCCATCTTACTTTGCAATTATTAAGGTTGACCATAATCAATTTTTGCCAGAGTTTATCGCATGGTATTTAAATTTAGATACCGTAAAAAAAGAATTAGAGCGTTCACAGGCTGGCACTCGTATACCAAGTACAAACACAAACGTGCTAAAAACGATTTCAGTTTCCCCTATAGCACTACACAAGCAACAAACCTTAACGGCGCTCCTTAAATTGCATAATAAAGAAAAGGAACTCTACGAAAAGCTGATTAAGGAAAAGGATCAGTTGTTTAAAGCGCTTTCCCAGAAAATCATTCAAAAGTCATTTTAGGAGGAAAAAAGATGAACGAGACAGTAACGCAACAACAAATCAATGGAGTTCTTTGGCAAGCAGCGGATACGTTTAGAGGGAAAATTGATTCCAGTACTTACAAGGATTATATCCTAACCACTTTATTTATTAAGTATTTAAGTGATACCTATAAGGAGCATCTAGAAGAATACACCAAGAGATATGATGGTGATGAGCAACGAATTCAACGTGCTTTATCAAGAGAACGATTTGTATTAGATGAACAATCAACATTTGATTATTTATATAGCAAAAGAAATGACCCTGAAATTGGGGAAATCATCAATAAAGCATTAGAACGTATTGAAAATGAAAATACAGGGAAACTTCGCGGCGTATTTCGTAATATTGACTTTAACAGTGAAGCGATTCTCGGAAAAGCAAAAGAGCGTAATGCAATGCTTCGGGCATTATTAGAAGACTTTAACAAGCTTTCTCTTCGACCATCTCAAATTGGAAATGAAGACATTGTAGGAAATGCTTATCAATATATGATTGGTCTATTTGCTTCAGATGCAGGAAAAAAGGGCGGAGAGTTTTATACACCGGCCGAGGTTTCTGAATTATTAGCACGTCTAGTAAAACCTCAAGAAAACGATCGTATTTACGATCCAACGTCTGGTTCAGGTTCTTTGCTACTTAAGGTTGCAAAACAAGTTCCAAATAGAAAAGTAGCCATATATGGACAAGAGCGGAACGGAGCAACTCACTCACTAGCTCTTATGAATATGTATTTGCATGGAATAGATGATGCCAAAATCGAATGGGGGGATACCCTGGCAAACCCTCTTCATTTAGAAAATGACAAGTTAATGAAGTTCCAAGTTATTGTCGCGAATCCCCCTTTCTCTTTAGACAAATGGGCGATTGGATTTGCTAACGAGACAAGAGATGCAGATAAAAAAGAAGATAAATTTAAAATGGAAGCAAGTCTTGATCCTCATCGTAGATTCGAATGGGGTGTTCCACCAAGCTCTAAAGGAGATTACGCATTTGTTCAGCACATGCTATATTCTTTAGCAGAAAATGGTCGTATGGGCACCATATTGCCACATGGGGTTCTATTCCGGGGAGCAAGTGAAGGGAAAATTCGTCAGCAACTTATTGATATGAATTTACTTGATGCTGTTATTGGTTTACCGGAAGGATTATTCTTTGGTACAGGAATCCCTGCGTGTATCATGCTATTTAAGAAAAATCGTAAGAGAAAAGATGTTTTATTTATTGATGCATCAGGTGAAGGAAATTATGAAAAGGGCAAAAATCAAAACAGATTACGAGAACAAGATATTGAGAAAATCGTTGAAATATATGAGAAGTGGGAAACAGTCGATAAATATTCTTATGTAGCAACATTAGATGAAATTAAAGAAAATGACTACAATTTAAATATCCCTCGTTATGTTGATACATTCGAAGAAGAATTGCCAGTGGATATGGATGTAGTAAAAGAAAACATTAAGAATATAAAGAAAGAGCTTGGTGATTTAGAGAGTCAGATGGAAAAATATTTGAAAGAGCTTGGATTATAGGTGATATATATGGAACAAGGGACAAAGACAATGGTTATTCAGGAGAATATCACTGATACTCCCTATGGTTATAAGAGGGTAGGCAATATCATTATTCCTGAAGATTGGGAGCTAAAAAAATTTGGAGATTTTGTACGAAAAGTAAAAAGGAAGAATATTGATAACTTACCGTTGGAACCATGTTCAGTTTCAAAACAGCATGGTGTTATTTATCAAAATGAAAAGTTTACTAAAAGAATAGCTACTATTGATACGACTAACTATTATATTGTAAGAAAGGGTGAATTCGTTTACGATCCTATGTCAGCCTACTACGGAGCCGTAGGCAGACAAAAATATAATGAAGATGTGGTAGTTAGTCCAGCTTATGAAGTATTCGATGTAGAAGGCATTAACAAAGACTTTTTCGAACAGGTTTTTACTTCTGAGCGAATAAAGAGACTTTACTCCTACTTATCATATGGTGGAAACGAATATTGGAAGAGAATGAAATTAAGTTGGGATTCATTTTGTGGTATTAAATTTCCAGTTCCACCTTTGCATGAACAAGAGTATATAGCAAAAATATTAAAAAAGCAGGATGAACACATTAAATTAATAATACAAGAAATTGAGCAAAAAGAAGAACAGAAAAAAGGTTTAATGCGGAAACTTGTTACAGGCGAATTAAGATTACCAGGGTTTGAAAGGGATTGGAAACAAATCCGGTTAGGAGATGTACTAAAGGAAAGAAAGGAAACGGGGTACAATGAATTAGAGTTACTGTCAATTACAGCTAAGCGGGGTGTTGTAAGACGTAAGGAAATTGATATTAAGGATAATTCAAGTGATGATAAAAGCAAATATAAAAGGATACTCCCGAATGATATTGGATATAACACGATGAGGATGTGGCAAGGTATTTCAGGTGTTTCACAGTTAGAGGGAATTGTTAGCCCTGCATATACTGTTTTGATTCCAACAAGCGAAATAGATCCTTATTACATGGCATATCTCTTTAAATACCCCAAAACTATATATCTATTTTGGCGATACTCTCAAGGGATAGTGGATGATACATTAAATCTAAAGTATAGTAATTTTAAAAAAATTAGAGTGAAAATTCCATCAGACATCTTGGAACAAAAGGCTATTGCTAAAATTTTATCTACTCAAGATAAAATAATAGAACTTTTAGAAAAAAGTTTAGACCTTGAAAAAGATAGAAAAACTGGCCTTATGCAGTTACTATTAACTGGAAAAAGCAGAGTAAAGGTTTAATACCTTTACTTTGCTTAATCTTTGAAATGGAGGTGTGAAGATGGCAAGAGAGGATAGTTATGATGAACGGTATATTAGCCAAAGGCCTGCAATTGATGTGTTGGAAAAGTTAGATTATGTGTACATTCCATCTGAAGATGCAGAGCGTAAACGTGGAAATTTACACAATGTATTATTAAAAGATGTTTTGGAAGAGCAACTTCGTGAATTTAATTCCTATGAGTATAAAGGAAAGACATACAAATTCAGTGATTCTAATATCCAACAAGCTATGCGTGATTTGGATGAACCCTTAACAAATGGACTTATAAAAGCGAATGAAAAGATTTTCGAAACGCTTATGTTAGGGCGAAGCTATACAGAATTTTTACCAGATGGCTCAAAAAAGTCATTTACTATTCAGTTTATTGATTGGGAGAACTTCGAAAATAATGTATTTCATGTGGTAGAGGAATTTGATGTTGAGCGAATTGATGGACGTGGAACGGTTCGCCCTGACATTGTGTTGTTTATAAATGGCATTCCATTCGCGGTTATTGAATGCAAGAAGGCATCCATCTCCATGGAGCAAGGCATTAGTCAAATGATTCGTAATCAAGGAAAAGACTATGCTCCTCAGTTGTTTAAATTTGTTCAGATTGTCATGTCGACGAATAAAAATGAAACCAAATACGCGACTTGTAACACACCCAAAAAGTTTTGGTCAGTTTGGAAGGAAGAGCAGGAAGAGTGGCTACATTTTTTGTTACATAAAGCAGTCGAGGGTCGCTTGCCAACAACACAGGATAAAAATATCATTTCTTTGTTTTATCCTGAGCGATTATTAGAACTAACACGTTTCTTTACACTATTTGATAAGGATATTAAAAAGGTTGCTCGTTATCAGCAATACTTTGCGATTAAAGAAATTATTAAGACTATTCAAGAGCGAGACGAAAATGGCAATCGCCAAAGCGGTGTCATTTGGCATACACAAGGGTCGGGAAAATCGCTCACGATGGTTATGTTGGCAAAATATATATTATCTGAATTATTTGAATGCAGCCCAAAGGTAGTGGTCGTAACGGACCGAGTTGAGTTAGATAAACAGATCCATAAGACATTCAATCATACAAGATTAAAGGCGAGCCGTGCGAAGTCAGGCAGCCATTTAGTAAATTTAATCAATGATAATAATGCTGATATTGTCACCACTTTAGTTCATAAGTTTGATACAGCTTCCGTAAAACAAAAACCTGTTGAATCAAGGGATATTTTTGTTTTGGTGGATGAATCACACCGTACACAATATGGTGAGCTCCATATAAAAATGAAAAAGGTATTCCCAAATGCTTGTTACTTAGGATTTACGGGAACACCTCTTATGAAAAAAGAGAAGAACACAATGATTAAGTTTGGAAAGCTAATCCACACTTACTCCATAGCAGATGGTGTACGAGATAAAGCAATTGTACCATTGTTGTATGAAGGTAAAATGGTTGACCAATCCGTAAACCAAAAGGCCATCGATAACCGTTTAGATATGATTACTCGGAATCTAAACTATAAACAAAAAGAAGAAGTGATGAAGAAGTGGAGTTTGTTTGAACGAATAGCTTCTTCCAATCAAAGAATTAGCATGATTGCATTTGATATTAACCAACACTTTTTGGATAATTATAAAACACAAGGAAGCCAATTTAAAGCTATGCTTGCGACAAACAGCAAGATTGAAGCAATTCGTTATTTAGAAGCGTTTGAGGAGCTTGATGATTTAAATTGTGCGGTTGTCATTTCTCCTCCTGACCAACGTGAAGGCCATGAGGCGGTAGACCAAGAATCCAAAGATAAGGTACAGAATTTTTGGAAGACAATGATCGAACGCTATGGAAATGAAGATGCTTATGAAGATGCGATTAAGGAAGAATTCATTGAGGGCGACGAAATTGATTTATTAATTGTCGTTGATAAGCTCTTAACGGGTTTCGATGCACCGAAAGCAACTGTTCTATATATTGATAAGCCGTTGAGAGAGCATACTCTTCTACAAGCCATTGCGAGGGTAAACCGATTGTATGAAGGTAAAGATTATGGATTTATTATTGATTATCGTGGGTTGTTGGCAAAACTAGACCAGGCAATGCAAATGTACTCAGGTTCCGGGCTAGAAAACTTTGATCCAAAAGACCTTGAAGGTGCCATTTACGATGTCATCAGTGTAATCGGTTCTTTAAGGCAGTACCATTCAGATTTACTTCAAATTTTTGCTTCGATTAAAAATAAACAGGACACAGAAGAATATGAAGTCTGGTTAGAGGATGAAGAGCGTAGGAATGGTTTCTATGAAGTATTGAGTCAGTTTGGCCGAAATCTTGGCATTGCTTTAGAATCCGAGAAAATCTATAATGCTTTACCGGTAGAAGAATTGAAAAAGTATAAAAAGGACTTGAAGTTTTTTCAAGAGCTTCGCAAAAGTGTGAAACTTCGTTACTCGGATACGATCGACCACAAAGAGTACGAAGCCAAAATGCAAAAGTTAATGGACAATTACATTTCAGCAGAAGAAGTCATTCGTATAACCAATCCAGTAGATATTCTCAATGAAAAAGCATTTGAAGAAGAATTAGAACGCTTAGATACCAAGCGAGCAAAAGCGGATGCAATTCGTACTCGTTTAACGAAAAGTATTAGTACTAAATGGGATGAAAATCCTGCTCACTATAAGCGTTTCTCAGAGCGTATTCAAGAAGCAATACAAGCCTACAAAGATAAACGAATATCCGAAGCGGAATATCTAAATAAAATGCAGGATATCATGAATGACTACCGTAAAGGAGAGCCTGTAGAGGATTATCCGGAAATTATTAAGGAAAATCCGAATGCACAAGCATTTTATGGTGTTACAAAGGAAATTGTAAATGAGGTTCAAGAAACTATTGCAAGCTACGATATAATTGGTGATCTAGCATTAAAAATGGATCAAATAATTCAGCAGTACACCAAAGTTGATTGGCACAATAATATTGAAGTCCATAATCGCATCGCTCAAGAGCTGGATGACCTCTTCTTTGACTTTACAAAAGAGCAAAAAATTAATTTAGACTTTGATCAAATTGATAAAATTATTGAACAAATTAAAACTGTAGCACTACGACGTTATTAAGGTTGTGAGCAGCATGGAAAACCATCAAGTTCAATACGGCCAGAAATTTATTGAATTCCAATTGGAACGAAAGAATGTTAAAAACGTAAATCTAAATATCAAACCAGATATGTCAATAATAGTATCCGCAAATTCAAAAGTTCCAATTGATTTTATATACGAATTTGTGAAGGGGAAAGGTGCATGGATTTCAAAGCATGTGAAAAACTTTGAAAATGTGCAGCCTAACAAACAAAGCGAACGAGAATATGTAAGCGGGGAGACATTTAAGTACCTGGGAAAACAGTATAGATTAAGAATCCAGGTTACGGATAAAGAAGACACCGTTAAATATTTTCGAGGATTTATTTATTTATATATAAAGGATGCGAATAATTATAATCGTAAAGCCAAACTAATAGAGGAGTGGTATCGGGAAAAGGCTCAGAAGGTTTTTGAGAAATCCTTGGAAAAGCTTTACCCATTGGTTCAAAAATATGCTATCGACAAGCCATCCATCGACTTACGTTTAATGAAAGTACGCTGGGGCTCCGCTTTAGTGGATTCAAATACAATACTTTTAAATAGTGAGCTAATTAAAGCACCAAAGCATTGCATTGATTATGTGGTTTTACATGAACTCATTCACTTTAAGCACAATGACCACAGTGATGGCTTCTATAATTTGCTCTATTCCCTCATGCCTGATTGGGAAAAGAGGAAGGCGATTTTGGATGAAGAAATAGTAAGAGATTTGTAGACTAGAAAGGGTTAACAAACCACCTTCAACAGCTGTTGAAACTGTTGAACTAAATTGGTGGCCTGAAATTTGTAAATATTTATAAAAAATGCGAGCATCTGCTCGCATTTTTTTATGTAATTTCTAATTCAGTCAATTTTTAGGGGACAACCTGGGAAGTCAGTCCAAGCCTTATTTTCGAAATCTGTATTGTTATAGCAGGATTCTTTGCATAAAAGTGGAATAAATAATAACAAAGGAGTGGTTTCAATGTCATATATATATCTAATTTCCACTTGCAGTTTTGATGTTTAGATCAGTTATTAAATTAGAACGTAAATACGCAAAACACACCGGACCTTTCGATGATTCTCATATGTGGATGAAAATTTATATGTTATTAACCTTCGTCCTTATTTTTATAATTCCAACAGGGATAATTTTTAAAATCGGTATGTTTTTTAATTTTCTAGAAGGATTAGCATTTTTAACATCAATTGCCGCTGGTATGATTACTATTCATGTTGTTATGAAGTTCCAAGATAACGAACAGATGAATAAATTCAGTAGGTAGCCATGCAGGACGTTGCATTATTATTTACCCCGCAGATTAGGTTCTGAGTGCTGCTTCTTATAGGAATGCATACTGGACTAAAGGCAGTACTTGCAAAAGGACATGTTGGAAGGCCAAAGACATCGAAGAAGGACATACGCAGAGCATTCAAGATAAGATAAACTTGCTTGAGATCAAGTAAATGACAGAAGTAAGCATGTGAATAAAGGCTTCCGAAAGGCAGTAACGCCGTCCGAATCAGATTAACCGAAAAAATCTTGGGTAAACAAAACATACAAGGAATTATGAGTAGAGAAGTCGAATAAATTATAGTAAGTATTGATACATAGAAATTAATAGCCTAATTTCATTTTTTTTGGAAAAAAATGAGCAAAAAAGGTGTAGCATTGAACCCCAAAAAGGTATATTATAGGGAGAACACTTTTTATGTTCTATGTTTTTATTAGACTATGTAATCGGAATGGGAATATTCATGATAAAACAATTTCAAGCATACCATGGTACAAATACAGGAAGCGCTGAAAATATTATGCGTGAAGGTGTAAAAATCAAAAAGTACAGTTTTATTAGTGCTGAGTTGGAGAGTGTTCCTGGTGATTTAGGAATGGGGTTTTACGCATATGATGACTCTTACCAAAATGCTCTGGACTTCATCACTAAATTCCATAATATTGATGATCCTAAAGTGTTAAAGCTAAATTTAGAAGTAGATGAGGATAAATATTTGGATTTCGATGATCCAGATAATGAAGAAATCTTCAAACAACATTTTAATGTAAAGCAAATACAAAATCTTTCTAGGCGTTATAAAAGTGCTAAAGGTGATAAAAGCCGACAATGTCTTGATGGATTGATTATTGAATATATCTTATTTAAGACGCGGTTAGATGTAGACCTAATCAGTAAAAAAACATACACTCATTTTAAAGGTTTACCACAACTTTCTCATTTTACTAATGGAACTGAATTATGTATAAAAAACAATAAAATAATAAATAATGATATTGAAGTAATAGAGCCGTGTACTAAGGAGAGATAAGACATGGGAATTAAACTACGTGATCATATTGATTATGATATTAACAATTGGATTACTGAACAAGAGGCCGAAAAATTATTTATAGCAGCTGGTTACGTTAAGGTCGATCAATTTGAAGGCGTTGATTATTTACGTGTATCACCAAAGGATATAGAAAAAAACGACGGTCCGAATTTAGACGCCTTACACATTAATCAAAGCGGCGGAAAACTGGAGCTGAATTTTGAACTTAAATCTAATACACAAAGTACAATGAATATAAATTCTGACTTCAAGATACTGATTAATAATGCAGAAGCTTTATATTCCATGAATTTTGAGGGAGCAGCATAAAATTGGCTAGTAAATTAGATATTAATAAAGTAATAGTAGAACAATCAATATATAAAACTAACCTTAATTATAAAGACGGATCAAATGAAGTTGATCCGGAAATAGGCTTTGAGGTAGAAGTTCTAATTGCTCAATCTGATGAGTCTAAGGGAATTATTAAATTAGAATGTCATATAAATGATGATTTACCACTTGAGGAAGTTCCTTTTAATCTTAAAGTAGTTATATTAGGCCACTTTAAAACAGAACAAGACGATAAATTTGAAAATTACATCCTCAATGCTATCAGCATTTTATTCCCGTATATGAGGGCTCATATTTCTACATTAACAGCAATTTCTGGTCAAAGACCATTAATGATACCATCAGTAAATGTTGTTGAATTGCTTAAAGAAAAATCAGAGAAAAATATTTAATAGAAATCTAGAATTTCATTTTATTACCACAGTATCTAAAACCTGTAAAATGGCGAATTTAGATACTTTTTTAATTTGATATTTAATCACAAGGACAATTAAACATAAACAAGCTTAAATGACAGCCACTTTTTGACCACCTTATGACCACGAATCATATAGTATTTAATTTCTCCAAATTTTATATTGATGAAAAAAAGCCCTCTAAAACGGGCTTTTCACTTACTGGTTATTATTAGGCTTCTTTATAATTATTTTTTAGATGAAAGAACGTAAAAAATACGCTTAATAATGGTTACTGTAGATAAAAAGGGTAAGGAAAGCTCCTTACCCTTTGCTCATAAAAATGCTCATATTTTTGCTCATAGTCTTTTTTGCTTCCATTTTAAATTATATCAAAAGGAAGAGGAAAACCTTAATATATCAACGATTCTTTTATTCTGTTTTTTCCTATTCTATAACTTGTTGAATGGGCGGCATGATGTAATAGGCCGCTTCACCCCTTGATATATAAGGGTTTTATGTAAGATGAGAGTGGATTGTTAACATTTTGTTAACATGAAGTTTTTAACGGAGGCTTCTCATGAGTTGAGCAAACTTGTGGGAAGCTTCTTTTTCATTTCTTGCGTAACGTGTAGATACACATTTTTTGTAATCTGATCATCGGAATGGCCAAGTCTGTCCATGATCTGTTCGAGTGAGACTCCAGCCTCTGCATGAAGCGACGTATGCGTGTGTCTTAAACTGTGCGGAGTCAAATCTTCACTATATCTTTCCACTTGAGAGCAACCAGTTCGCCAACCCGAATTCCGGTGTAGGCTAAAATTAAATACATCAAGTAATCATGCTCCAGACCGTAATTCTTGGCAGTTTTTAAAAACAGGGCAAGCTCTTCTTTTTCAAGGTATTTAGGAACTTCCTCTTCCTCCAACTGTTCAATCGTTTTCTTATCCCTTTAAGCAAACTCAGTAGGATCTTTCTTAATCAGCTCCAATTCTAGTGCCTTTCGAAAAATCATTCTTCCTGTTCGATTAATCCCCTCCCTTGTACTATCCGAATATCCTTGATCTTTTAAATCATTTAACGCATCTTGATACATCTTTCTGGTGATGTCCTTTATTTAAGCTGAGAGAAGAATGGTAAAAGCTTACCGATTTCATGTTCTCTCACCCGGATCGTTCCCGGCTTTACATCTTTTGATTCGCTGTAAACAGGAAGCCATTCTCTTGCAAATATGCTAAAAGTTTTATCTGTTTCCTCTAAATATGTTCCTTGGTTAAGTTCATGAATTAGAGTGGCAGCATACCTATAATAAAGCAAAAGTTTATGAAGAAATATACTTTGACGAAAGGGGGCTTTTGTTCAATGAAATATTCAAGCCTCTTTAACAAACAGGCCATTATGTTGAATAAGAAGGGATGGGTAAAATCACTGGTTTATAAGGGAAAATTCCTAAGACCATTTTAAGTTGATTAATTTTTCGAAAAGTTAACATAGTATTAATCTATCTTTTACATATAAAGTTTATTATTGGTCCAGAACGAAATTAATACAGGATAAGAGGAATTTTGACACTGATAATTTGTAACAGAAATCTTTGAACAAATGATTGTTATGGGAGAGGACAACAAGAATGGATAAGGAAAAAGAAATCAAAGAATTAAGCAGCTTGTTGCATATCGAGAAATCAAAGCTGGAAAAGATGGACCGGCGTTATTTTCTTCAGGCTAGTAGTAAAGTTGCAGCACTCGCAGTTGGTTTGACTATCGCTAATTCGTTATTTGGTAATAGCACTCAAGCGGCAGAACCGGAGTTTAAATCGTATCCGTTTACCCTTGGAGTTGCATCAGGGGATCCATTGCCAGATGGAGTGGTACTTTGGACTAGACTTGCACCTGATCCGCTAAATGGGGGTGGAATGAAAGCACATGATGTCCCCGTAAGATGGGAGGTTTCTGCTGATGAAGGATTCCGCCAAATCGTAAAGCATGGAGTAGAGTTTGCAAGGCACCAGTTGGGACATTCAGTGCATGTTGAAGTCGAAGGTCTAGATCCAAATTCGATTTATTACTATCGCTTTAAAGTCGGATCGGATATGAGCCCTGTAGGTCGTACAAAAACATTACCTGCCTTTAATACCGATGTTTCCAGGATGACGTTTGCCTTTGCATCTTGTCAGAACTGGCAAACTGGATATTATACCGCCTTTAAACATATGGCACAGGAAGATCTCGATTTGGTCATCCATCTTGGCGACTACATTTATGAGGGTGGGATCAGTAATGATGGTGTTCGTCCGCATAACAGTGACGAGATTAGAACACTAGAAGATTATCGGAACCGATACGCCCTTTACAAAAGTGATACGAATTTGCAGGCAGCCCATGCAGCATTTCCTTGGGTAGTCACAATGGATGACCATGAAGTGGATAATAACTTTGCCGGTCTGATTCCAAGTACTTATGAACCAGTGGAGCAGTTTATAAAGCGGCGTGCAGATGCCTACCAAGCCTATTATGAACATATGCCCCTGAGGCGTTCATCCTTGCCAGATGGAGAGGGGATGCAATTATATAGAAGGCTTGCTGTTGGTCATTTAGTCGATTTTCATGTTCTTGATACTCGCCAATATCGAGATGATCAAGCAAATGGAGACGGTAGAGATGAACCAAATGCTGAATCAATGGATCCGAACCGTTCCATTACTGGGGACGAACAGGAGAGATGGATCCTTGATGGTCTTAGTCAGTCAAAAACTCGCTGGCATGTTCTTGCTCAACAGGTATTTTTTGCAGAGAGAGACTTCAAGGATGGGGAAGGCGAGGAAGTTAGTATGGATGCATGGGATGGATATTCCGCAAATCGCGAACGTATACTAAACTTCATTAAAGACAATGGAATTTCCAATTTTGTTGTGCTGACTGGTGATGTGCACAACAGCTGGGCGAATGAAATCAAAAGTGATTTCAAGGATCAGAACTCAGCAAATCTAGGAGTTGAGTTTGTCGGAACGTCGATTTCTTCAGGAGGAGACGGCTCAGATATTAACAATACAACTCCGGTGATCCTTGCTGAGAATCCGCATATTAAATTTTTTAACAATTACCGCGGTTATGTACGTTGCACGGTAACTCCTGAAACTTGGACTACTGATTACCGAGTTGTACCCTATGTCAGACGTCCTGATGCACCGATTGCAACACGGGCAACGTTTATCGTGGAAAATGGAAAGAACGAATTGAAGAAGATTTATGATGTACCTCTCACTGTCACATCTCAATAAGGGGTACCACCAACATTTCGGAAATTTTGTACGCTAAGCAAATAGCAGTTTGAAAAATGTTATATAAATTCTTCTTTATGAAGTGAGTGTCACTATTTCCAAGATTGTTTATAAGAAAAAGCTTATTCGACAATCGGGCGCTTTAATTGAAAAAAAGAAGAACACATATTATACATGTTAATATGTGTTCTTTATCGTCTAATGTATCAGCAAGCTTTTTTAGCTCCATTAAATCCATAGACAAATCATCTCATTTGTATTATCATCCAACGCAATTACCACTTTACTGCTATTTTTCAGTAGTTTTAAGTGAGTTTCTGGTTTTGGTGGATTTGGCCAATCAACAAAAAAACCTGTTTACATACCAGAAGAAATACCATCAACTGAATTTTTGTACATCATTATATATCAGCTCCTAATTTTATATTAACTTATTAGACAGATGATATATATCAAAAGTAAAGTAACAAAAATATGACCCCCAAAACCCTTCTTTTCTTCACAATATTTTCTTGATTTTAGAATATAACACACTACAATTGTGTGGCTCCACAATCTGGCCCTTTAATTGAACAAATTTATCGTCATCTACCTTTGATATTTGGTTATGTATTCCATAGTGGCCCCTGAAATCCAGAATCGTTTCCGTACCCCATTAAAGGGAGATACAATTTGTCAGAAGGTGTATAAAATCAAACTAGAAACGGATCTTCGCAAGTACACAGCACCCGCAAGGGGCTCGGAAAAATGGAAAGAAATCTATAAATAAAGAACAGCAGTAGAGCGAGTAAATGCATATTTAAAAGAATATTTCCAATTAAACAATGTTCGATATAGAACTGGCAAAAGAGCGAAGGTTCATTTTGATTTAGTGACCCTTATTTACAACTGCACAAAATTAGCATTAGATAGAATCAATCAAAAGATTAATCAAAGAACGAAAATCGCATCATAAATTTTCCAAAAAATATTCACTGAAATTCTGAAAGTGTAATTCCAAGAATCAGCTATTATGAAATTGATTCAGTTAAAAAAAGGGAAGTGATACAACACCACATTTATGCAATACTAAATTTTAGATGAATATAAACACAACAAGGATGTGAAAGGATTTATGGATTTACGTATTTTGAAGACTTTTCATGTGGTTTCTATATACTTAAATTTTACGAAGGCAGCGGAAGTTTTGAATTATAGTCAACCAACGATTAGTCAACAGATTAAGACGTTGGAGGATGAAATAGGTCACACCTTATTCAATAGGGTTGGGAAGAAGATGTTTCTTTCCCAGGTGGGAAAATTGTTAAAAACACATACGGAAAAAGTATTCAGTGTAATGGAAGAACTTGAGCATGATTTAAAGAAATTTGAAAAACCATTTGGAAACTTAACAATTGCCGCACCGGAGTTTTATTGCGGCTATTATTTATCTCATTTTCTAGGACCGTTTATTAAACTTCATCCACAGGTCAACCTTAAACTTCACTGCAGTAATACCAGGGAGACACTCCGTCTTGTCAGCTCTAATAAAGCGGATATTGGTTTTATTGCGGGTAAACAGAACCAATATGGAATCGAAGAAATTCTGATTGATGAAGAGGATTTAGTCCTTGTAGCCAATCCGGCTATTACCCATAATCGGACCGTTCAGGAAATACTTGATGATTGCCCTTTTATTACATATGGGATGGATGAAATCATTCAAGGCTGCTTAAGAGAAATCCAATGTATACCCAAAACGATTGTTGAATGTGGTAGCGAAGAGGCCATTAAGCAAGCTGTTATTAGTCAGGCAGGAATTGCCTTATTAAGTGAGCTGATTATTAAGGATGAAGTGGAAAGGGGCAGCCTTAAGGTCCTGTACAGGTTTCCAAAAAGACTACCTACTTATATCATATATCATGAAAATCTAAAGGATTTTAGTAATGTGACTGCATTTATCGATTTGGTTATAGAAAAGTGGAGGACCGTTTAAAAGCTAATGATAGGATAGTGAAAGGTGACCAGGAGGCTGCCTTTTTTGCTTTATCTAAAAGTTTTTAAATAGTAACCATTGGTTATTTCTATTTTTCATTTGTATTTTTATTCAATATAATTTAAAAAAGAAATTTTAAAAAAGGGTGGGGGCATTGGAGAACAAAAGTACGAAATCGCAAAAAGGTATTAATGTTTATGTCTTAATATTTTGTCTTATTATTTTGTCCGCATTATTAACACATATTCTACCTGCTGGACAGTTTCAGAGGGGAGAAGTAAATGGACGCAGTGTCATCCAACCAGATACTTTTCAATATACTGATGGAAATCCATTAGATTTTTTAGGGATTTTTAGCAGTATCCACTCTGGAATGGTGCAGGGAGCAAGTATTATTTTCTTTGTTTTAATCGTCGGTGGCGCATTTGGCATTCTTACTGCTACTGGAGCATTAAACGCCTTTATTGCAAGACTTTCGGTAATAATGGTGAATCGGGAAAAATTGCTGATTCCCGTGCTAATGTTGTTCTTTGCATGTGCCGGTTCATTAATGGGAATGTCTGATGAAACCATTGTTTATATTGGCATCCTTGTTCCGCTAGCTGTTGCCTTAGGGTTTGATGCGATCACAGGGTTTGCCATTGTCATCCTCGGCGCCTCAGTTGGCTTCACCTCTGCCGTCATGAATCCTTTTACAGTCGGGATCGCTCAGGAAATCGCTGAGCTGCCGATATTCTCAGGAATTGCTTTCCGGCTGGTCATATTTTTCGTCTTGTATTTAACGGCCGTCATTTATGTATACCGATATGCAAGTAAAGTGAAGAATAATCCGTCTCTTGGCTTTTATGGAAACTTTAAAAGGGAAGACATGGAAACACTTTTAAAAGAACATAAGAAAATGGAAACCAGACACAAATTGATCATGATTACTTTTCTGTTAAATTTTGTTGTACTCATGTTCGGTGTTATCAAATTTGGCTGGTATATAACCGAAATTGCCGGGTTGTTCCTGTTATTTGGGATCATTATGGGGCTTATTGGCAAACTATCGCCGTCACGTATTGCCGAATCATTTATTAAAGGTGCAGGGGATCTTATTGGAGGTGCCTTGATTATTGGCTTGGCACAAACTATTTTGGTTATTTTTAACAACGCAGGATTAATGGATACCATCCTTTATCATACTGCCAATGTACTAGATACAATCCCTCCGGCTTTTAATGCAGTTGGAATGTATATTTTTCAATTACTATTAAACTTTCTCGTTCCATCTGGAAGCGGACAAGCTGCATTAACAATGCCAATCTTGGCTCCATTATCGGACATGATTGGCGTCACAAGACAAACAGCTGTTCTTGCTTTTCAGTTTGGTGACGGTATGTCCAATATCATTTTCCCGACTGTCGGATTCCTTATGGCTGGGCTTGCAATGGCAGGCATTCCTTGGAGCAAATGGATTAAATGGGTCATGCCTTTTATGTTTTTGCAAATTGTTGTGGCTGTTTTAGCACTTGTTATTGCCCAGTTCATCCAGTACGGACCACATTAATAGGAGGATTTTTCAATGCATATCGATGACAACTTAGTCAAACAAGCAATTGAGGATAGACGCCATCTACATCAGCATCCGGAGATTTCTGGGGAAGAATATGAGACGCATACATTTATTCGAAATCGGTTGGAGTCTTTAAATATTGAAATACTAAATTATCAACCACCTAGTGTAGTCGGGTATGTGAAAGGAACAAACGGGAGTAAGACCATTGCCCTACGAGCAGATATCGATGCCCTTCCTATCACGGAAGAAGGTGATAAACCGTATATATCGAAAAATCTCGGGGTTTCTCATGCCTGTGGCCACGATGGTCATACTGCAGTATTATTAGCTGTCGCCCATTGGTTATCGAAAAATAGAAATGAAGTCGGGCCGAATATTGTTATTATTTTTCAATCGGCAGAGGAAATTACTCCGAGTGGTGCAGATCAACTGATAAAACAAGGTGTATTAGAACAAGTAGATGCGATCTTTGGTATTCATTTATGGCAGGGTCTGGAGAAAGGGAAAATCGGATTAACACACGGGCCGATGATGGCTTCCATTGATGATTTTGACATTACAATTCAAGGGTCAGGAGGACATGGGTCCATGCCTCATGAAACAGTAGATCCCATCTATGTGGCTACCCAGGTCATCCAATCTTTCCAAAGTATTATTAGCAGAAATTTAAATCCCATCGATGCGGGAGTCATTACTGTTGGAAAAATTGAAGCAGGTACGACCTATAACATTATTCCTGAGCAGGCAAAATTAATTGGGACGATAAGAGCCTTGACACCACACGCAGTTCAAACGATTCAACGTCAAATGGTGAAATTAACGGAAGGGATTTGCCAGACTTACGATGCCCTATGCAAGGTTGACTTCATTTATGGAACACCACCTCTAGTCAATGACCGGAAGGAAGCATTGTTTGTTGAATCGGTTATCCGTCAATTCTTTGATCGCGAGGTATTTACGTTAGTAGACCCTGTAATGGGAGGAGAGGACTTTTCTTATTACCTACAGAAAAAGCCTGGGGCATTTATTTTTGTAGGAATGGGCGGCGAAAAGAGTCGATATCCACACCATCACCCAAAATTCGATCTAGATGAAGATGTGTTTCCGAATGCTATTAAGCTATTTATAGAAATCATGAAAAATTATCATTAAGTCTTTTTGATGACAATTTGAATAGACATTGTAAACGGAAGGATGGAAGAGTTGGTGAAGATTAAGAAAGTTGATGTTTATGCGGCTAGGCTGCCATTGAAAGAACCCTTTATTATTTCATACGTTCGTTTAGACGATATGCCAACGATTTTCACGAGAATCGAAACGGATGAGGGATTAGTAGGCTGGGGCGAGGCCGTTCCGGATCAAAACGTAACGGGTGAAACATGGGAAAGCACTTACCAGATAATCAAAAATGAGTTAGCTCCGATGTTGATTGATCAAAGCCCTTTTGCTGTTGATTCGATTCACAATATGTTCAATAGAAAAATTTATGGTGCACCTTCGGCAAAGGCCGCACTTGATATCGCCTTATATGATTTAATGGGCAAAATCACAGGTCAACCTGTTTATCAGTTAATAGGTGGTAAATCCCACGAGCAATTACAAGTTCCTCAAGTGATAAGCATCAAGGATCCTGAGGAAATGGCAAAGGATGCAAGAGACTATGTTGCATCAGGATTCCGAAATATTAAAATTAAAGTGGGGACAACTGCAGCGGATGACATTGTGCGAATTAAAGCGGTCAGGCAGGCAATTGGAAAAGAGGTGCAGCTGCGTGTAGATGCGAATCAAGGCTGGAGCCGGATTGAGGCATTGAAGGTGATTCGTGAGACGGTTGATTGTGATGTTGATTGGTATGAACAGCCTGTTAAGGAGCATGATTTAAAATCACTTAAGGCCATTAAAGAGGTGTCGCACGCCAACATTATGATTGATGAAGGAGTTCATACGATTCATGATTTAGTTTATGTTGTAGAAATGGGTGCAGCTGATATGTTGAATATTAAACTAATGAAATCAGGCGGAATATACCCTGCCTTAGCTTTAGCCAATTTGGCCGAGGCCTGCAATATGCCGTGCCAGGTTGGATCAATGGTTGAATCTGCCATTGGCACAATGGCCGGCGCCCATCTTGCCATGAGCCGATCCATCATTGAAACAAATGAAATGGTTGGCCCTTTAATGTTCAGAAAAGACGTCGCAATCGTTCATTATAATGGAGACACTATCGAACTCAGCAACGCACCTGGCCTTGGTATAAAGGTAGACGAAGACTATATTAAGGAAATCACACACTTTTAAGAAGCAGAAGAAGCAGGAAATTTTGTATTTAATGTCGAATTACTACACAAAAATCGTTAAAAAACTATCCTGCTTCTTCTCATTCGAAAATTCTAAAAGACTAGATGTAAGTTGACTAATATAGTTAATCTGTAAAGGTTTTATAGAAGCTTAGATATCAGAAAGAGTCTGCAAAAATCTATGACCGATTAGGAAATGATGTGAATAGACAGTTAACAGTTCGTTTCATTGAATCAAATTATGATTTATCCTACGAAACTAACTAAGCAATATGTTGCTCGAGCAAGGACCTAATCTAAAGAGCTTTTGAACTTGGAGGATTTGCCTTGCTCGTGCAGATAGTTTGTCCAGGGCAAACAGGTTCATGTAACTTTGAAATAAGCAAAATAAGAACCCCTCATTAAAAGGGGGACTCCTTAGGACGAGAAGAACCTTGAGTATGAGATCGGTTCATATTGATACTATTTGCCAGTCAAAGATTTATGTGAGTGTTTAGGTGTCGAAAAAATTAAAGATATAAAATGATAGATCAGTAGTTTAAAAGTAGGCTATGCATGTTAGATAAAAATGAGAGTCCCATCCTTGTAGGATGGCAACCCTCTCTGAGATTAGTCTGCTTGTATACGGATAGCTTGAATTTTTTGACAGTCTACAATTAATGTTGATCCTGGTTCGGTTTCTACGAAGAAAGCACAACACGTGTCGTTGTCTAAATTAATAAAATTAACATTTTCTAACACTTGACCGCCATCTAAGAAAACATCTACTTCTGTTTGAGTCTGCAATGTTCGTAACGTATCACAAATGCAACCTTTACATTTGTTGGCGTTTTCATTACTAGATGTTTGATAATCCTTACATTGACATTTTCTTGAATTTCCACTACTCATCATAAAATAACCTCCATTTCTTATTAGGATAGTTGATCGTTAATAGCTTATGTATAGATAGGATTTAGTGATTGGACAAACAGTATAGATTATAAATAAATTTTTAAAATGGTTTTAAAATGAGTCAAAAAACAAAAGGTAGGATGTGTTAATAAATAAAAAAACCTCTGGTATCAAGTTGGGCATGGCGATTTCTTACACTCTTTTTCCTCTACCATAAATAACCAGTGGGGGCGAGGACTTAATAAATATGTTAATGAAAGCATTAGAGAAGGGACTAAAAACTAATTCAGATGTTTATATAGAAAGCTTATAATTAATACCATTTTATTGATGACCTTGAAAAATATTTCAAGGTCATTTTTTATATTTTAGGTGGTGCGGTGCGCAGTGCCCCGAATATTCCTCCTCAATGTGTAGTGATATTGCCCAAGCCAAACCCATTTCAGCGCATATAAAATAGTGTAAGCATATATAGAGGAAATGGAGGTAAGAACGGATGTACCGTTATAGAGGCCCTTATCAGCCGCAGGATCAGCGGTTTTTTGGATTCTTCGGACTGCCATTTTTAGGCGGGTTAGCAGGAGGTTTATTAGGCACTGCCTTATTTTACCCGCGTCCATATTATTGGTATCCTCCACCGCCGCCGCCTTATTACCCGGGTCCATGCTGTGGACCAGGATTTGGATACCCTTATTAATAAATTTAAGGGGAAGCTCTTAAAAGGGGATTCCCCTTTCTGAATTAGGCAATAATTTTCATGCCGAATTCTGGAGCAATAAGAAACACAACCAGGGGTCTGGAAATATAATCGGGGATCATCACGTCATCCATGATATGAATACTTTCATGTAAGAGAGGGACGCGACAGAGGTTTACAAAGAAAATCAGGATAGAAGGCAGCCTGCATGGGCGGAGATGTATGGAAAAGATGAAGAAGAATCAGGTTAATAACGCACAGAAGAATGAAAGTGTGTGCCCCAACTATATGATGAAAGTCTTAGTAAATAAGGAAAATGTAGGGTTTTTACTATTCAGAATATTAATTCTTTTAGCAGATTTACATCCTCCTGTTGAAAAGGCATGATATTAATAATTCGTATATCGAATTAAAATATCAGGGGAGGCTTAAAAATGAAGAAAAAATCATTATGGAAAGTACTTAGTTCAGCAGCATTGGCAGCATCGATTCTCGTGCCCCAAGTCGGCTTTGCAGAGGGAGCAAAGCCAGTGACAGAAGAAAATGTATCAATTAATGGTTTTGTTGATTATGAAGAATTGAAGAAAAAGTTAAGCCAAATTGAAAAATCATCGAATGGCTTGGTTCAGGTTGAATCTGCGGGAAAAACAAATCAGGGGAGAGATATCTTTACAGCACGAGTGGGCCATGGAGATAAGGTAGTCCTGGTGCAGAGCGAAATTCATGGCAATGAGAAGACCGGCACTGTCGCGTTGCTGAATATTCTTCAATACTTAGGTTCAAGTCAATCAGCGGATGCGAAAAGGATTAGGGATGAATTAACGATTGTGGCAATCCCAATGATGAATGCGGATGGTTCCGAATTGGACAGGCGCGGCAATGTGATGACTTGGGAAGAAGTTCAGGAACAGTTTCCTCAATTACATAATGCACAGCCAACCTGGAATTATTACACACGCACCATGCAGGGGGATGATTATGCTGCAGCACCAGGATTCGATGTAAACCGTGACTTTAACCCTGACTTGAACTATGTTCCGAAAGCGGAGGACTTCCCTGGCAAATCAAGCACTCCAGGATGGTATATTACACCTGAATCGCAAACAGTCCGGGATGTTTATAAGGGTCTGCAAGAGGAATTTGGAAATGTTGAAGTCTTTCTAGATCTTCATCACCAAAATTTTTATAAGATTGAAGGAACGGATGAAGATGTAACAATGTCCATTTCAGCAGATTTTGTTCCAGATCCAAGTTCTCCAGAGGGATCAAAATATAGCCAATATGCGGAGAATTACCGCTTTGACTTCTCCCGTCAGCTAAACGTTGCACTATATGATGCTCTTCAGGAAAAAGGCAATTCAGTGTTCACCAATATTTCCTTATATGACCAGGACTTAGACTTGCCTGGAACCGCCTTGGGTTCCTTTGCCTTGAACGGAAGCGGGGTTGTCCTTTTTGAGGTAAAAGGACAGACACATAACTATGGCCAAAAGATGAAAGGTCAGCTTGTTAAGACAGTAGAAACAGGTGTCATGGGGATTATCAATGGCGTAGCCGATGGCAGTGTGTATGATTTGAATCCGGAAGAATATAATGAAATCCCTAACAGGGTGCCAATTCGTTAATAGTGTAATTAGAAGCTGGTTCCATTCGGAATCAGCTTCATTTTTACTGCAAGTGATCTGTATTCCCAAACAATTAGTGTCAATTTATCTAACAAAAAAATGGATTAGCTATTGTTACATACTTATCAAACGTGTTAATATCAAAATATTAAAAAAATTATAAAAACGATTACATAATAACAAATTTGTCGGGGGGATTTTGAATGAAACAATTGCTGGCTATATTAGCAAGCAGTGCCTTATTAATGCTTGCTGCCTGCGGGTCAGGAAATGAGGAAACCAGCGGGGAAGCATCAGAAAAGAAAACCGTAAAAATCGGCATCACGCAAATTGTGGAGCATCCATCATTGGATTCAGCGAGAGAAGGATTTATTGCCGCACTGAAAGATGCTGGCTATGAAGAGGGGAAAAATCTCAAAATCGACTTCCAGAACGCCCAGGGGGATATGAACAACAATATGTCCATCGCCCAGAACCTGGCCGCGGACAAGAATGATTTGATTCTTGCCATCGCTACTGCAAGTGCACAATCGGTTGTGCAATCCACGAAGGATATTCCAATCCTTTTTACAGCCATCACAGATCCTGTTGGAGCTGAGCTTGTGGAAAGCATGGAAAAACCAGGCGGAAATGCAACGGGCACATCTGATACACATCCTGATGCCATTAAAAATACAATCGACTCCATTAAAATGTTTGTTCCGGATGCCAAGAAGGTCGGCATCATCTACAATGACGGAGAACCAAACTCTGTTGTTAATGTAAAGCATGCTAAAGAAGCCATCGAGGCAGCAGGCCTTGAAGCAGTTGAAACTACAATTTCAACAAGTTCCGAGGTAAAGCAGGCAGCCGAATCCTTAGTGGGCCGTGCTGATGTGTTTTACATTCCTAAGGACAATACAGTAGTATCTGCCCTTGAATCTGTACTGAACGTAGCCAATGAAAAAGACATTCCAGCTTTTGTCGGAGAAAGCGATTCCGTTAAACGGGGCGGATTTGCATCTTATGGCTTTGAATACCATGATCTTGGATATTCGACGGGTCAAATGGCTGTTGAAATCCTTGAAGGCAAAAAGCCAAGTGAAATTCCTGTCGGCTACCCAGAAAGCCTTGAGCTAGTGATTAACAAAAAAGCAGCTGAGGAACAGGGAGTTACTTTGACGGATGAAATGCTGAAGGATGCCAAGGTGGTTGGGGAGTAATTATGTTAGTAAGAGATACAGCGATTCAGCTGTATCTTTTTTTGTCTTAATGAACCAGGAAATTTTTTCTGGAAAATGATCCAAAAGAACTATATAAGTGAGGAGGATGATTTGCTGGAAAAAAAGATCTCAATAAAGTACGATTTACATAAAATAACAGGGCATTTTTACCTATAAAATACAGTCTGGGGTTTATAGATTAATAGGAATAAAACCACAGACATAATTCGACATGGCTAAATTGGTGATTTGACGAGTTTTGACTGCCATGATAGTAATAAAAAGGTAGAAAAAAATGAAATCTTAATTAATTTGATAACTAAAAATTAGAAAAAACCTAAGAGAAAAATACCAATTAAAGTTTAAGCATTAAATAATTGGGTACTAGTGGGTATAAATAACTGTTTTGTTATTTTTTGCAAGTAAGTAATTGACGTTTTATTTGTGTATTTTTACAATAATAGTAACCTGTTGAAAAGGAGAGATTTGAATGTCAGGAGTTATTCGCGTTACCCCAGCAGAATTAGTAGGCATGTCTAACCGCTATAATGGAGAAAGCAGCCAGGTTGGCGATCAGGTTGTCCGTTTGGATAATATGATCCGTGAACTGGAAGGTGCATGGGAGGGTGAAGCAAGCAGAGCATTTGCTGAACAATACCAATCTTTAAGACCTTCTTTTGTTCAAATGCAGCAATTATTAGAGGATATCTCTGTTCAGCTTAATAATACTGCCAGAGCTCTTGAAGATGCTGATAACCAGATTGCAGGCCAAATCCGCGGTTAATTTCATCTGAACTAATAAGTGGAGAAGGAGCGCTACATTCACCAGATGAAAAGCGCTCTTTTTTTTATGGGGTGTATAAAATGTACATAGAGTTAACAATCGATTTAAAACATTATGAAGTTGAACCTTTTGATCTCCGTCTATCTAACTATCACTCTGTTAAAAAAGTAGTTGATATTGTTTGGCAAGCTAAGGCTATTCCTCAGCCGCCCCGGGAAGGCTATTGGGTCAGAATTCCTAACAAGCAAATGATTCTGTCAGGAAACGATAAGCTGGCAGAAAAGGGGATTACCACTGGGGACCGTTTCGAAATTTTATAAAGGAGAATTAAAAAATGTCAGAAAAGAGTCAAACCTATCTTGAAGAGCAGCTTGAAGCGGTTGTCGAAACAGATCATCAATCCCTTACCATTCTTTTCCAAAGAGAGAAAATTAAAGCTGATGCTGCTGCGGAATTAGAATTGCTTAAGGCAATGGATTCAGCAATAAAAAGGGATGTCCATTTAACAGAGGATGAACTGCGCCTCGTCCTGCAAATTCCCTCAAATTATTTAACCTTTTCCAAATTAAAAATGAAAGACCAAAGAAGCAGATGGATTTTTTCTTCGCAGCTCCTAAAGCTTGTGAAAAATCATCCATATTCCAGACTGCATCTCATTATTTGTCCTGAAAATATTGTGGCTGATGAAAGCCTGTCGCCGCATTTGCTTCATTATGGTGTGAAAGAAAGCCTTCCGCCTTATGAAGCCAATCAGGAAAAACTCTGGATGGAATTAAAAGCGGCCATTGCAGCTGCTGTTGATGGAAAGCACTCTTTCCGGGATTACCTTAGACTTCATGAAACGATTGAACTGTCGCCTGCAGCAGCAAGTGTTATAAAAGCTAGAGATGAAAATGAACTGTCAGAAGTCATCCGGACTAATATTGAAATGCTCGAAAAGAAAGATAAGGAATATGTTAAGGTTCCGCAGAAAAAATGGAAAGCAACAAGATATTCTGCTTTGGGTCTGCTGATTGCTTTATTGCCTTTCCTTGCTTTCAGTCTATATTCCCTTATCTTTACCCAGCCTAAACAGGCAGCTTTTATCAATAGCCAGGAGCACTTTTTGAAAAGCCAATATAGTGAAGTCGTTTCGGAGTTATCCAATTATGATATTGATCAGATGCCAAGAGTCGTGCAGTACGAACTTGCCCAGTCTTACATAATAAATGAAGCATTGACAGAAGACCAAAAAGAGAATGTCCAAAATACCATCACCCTGCAGACGGATCCTCTTTACTATCATTACTGGATTCATATTGGGAGGGGAGATGCTAAGGAAGCTCTCGATATCTCACGGGATCTTGAAGATAGAGACTTAATTCTATTTGCACTGCTTAAATACCGAGAAGTTGTCAAAGCAGATGATAGCCTTGAATCAGATGAAAAACAGCAGAAAATCGACGAAATCCAAGCTGAAATTGACGAGTATATAGAGGAACAAAAAGCTCAGGAGGAAGAGGAGAAGCGTCTTCAGGAAGAGCAAAGTAACAACGAGGATAATGAACAGGCTGTAAAAGAAGAGTCTGAACAGAAGGCTGCAGAAAAGCAAAAGCCTGCAGATTCTAAGGCAGCTGAAACATCTGCTGAAAAGCCAGCCGAAAAGAAGGAAGAGTCAGCTGAGACAAAACCAAATTAAGTTAGACAGGAGGTGGAGAGATGGAACAGTTATGGTTGTTTTACAGCGATTACTGCCAGCAGCTGTCTATTCCAATTGAAAAAAACGGCAGGATCACCATCGGTCCAGAGCTGGAACAGCTGGTGACAATAAGGGAGTTTCCTTTTACAAAAGGGGCTGTGTCAATAGAAAGGCACGACAGCTCCTATGAAGTCAGGCAAAATGAGTCAGTTCTCGGAAAGCTAAATGATGGGCAGCCCTTTCGGCAAAATGACGAGGGGAAGACCCTGACGATAATAGTAACCTCTGAAAACATTAATAGCCAGACTTACTATTCCGGATATCAAAAGGAAATAGAATTTTCCTCTGAAAATCCAGAAGCGGAAATTTATAAAAAGAACGGCATGTTAATGGATGAAAGCTATTCTTTTGAACTGATTAAAACAGAGAAGGGCTGGATGGCAGAACCGGGGTCAGGACAGCTTTATATAAACGGCAAAAGAGCCGGAGAAAGAGTTTCCCTTGAAATTGGGGATGTACTTTTTTTTCCATTTATGGCTATTCGATTATTAGAAGAGGATCTTTTCCAGATTGACAGCTTTGAAAGCTATGAATCTAAGCTTCCGATTACCTTCAAGCCGCAATCTGAGATGGCAAAGAAATACCCGCTCTACCGCAGAACGCCAAGAATGATTTATGAAATGCCGGATGAGAAGGTTTCTCTATCCTTTCCTTCGCAGGAGCCGGATGATTCCAATCGGGGATTATGGCTTATCATCATGCCGCCGCTGATTATGCTTGTTGTAATGGGCATAGTGGCTTTGATTCAGCCAAGAGGGATTTTTATTATCATTTCAATGGTTATGTTCATGACCACTTTAGTCACATCTACTGTCCAATACTTTAAGGATAAAAGCAATCAAAAAAAGAGGAAAGAGCGCAGACAAAGAGTGTATACTGCCTACCTGGAAGAGAAGCGGAAAGAGCTGCAGGCACTGTCTGATCAGCAAAAGCATGTTCTGGAATTCCACTTTCCGTCTTTTGAGAGAATGAAATATTTCACGAGCCATATATCCGACCGAATTTGGGAGCGGCCCCTGGAGAGTTTTGATTTTCTTCAGTTCAGGCTCGGTACCGGTAATGTGCCTGCGAGCTATGAGGTGAAGGTCAGCTCAGGGGATATGGCAAACCGTGAAATCGATGATCTGCTGGAACAGTCACAGCAGATGGAAAGAGTGTATAAAGAAGTTAGAAATGTGCCTGTAGTAGCCGACCTTGCTAAGGGGCCAATCGGGCTGATCGGAAAAGATTCCGTTGTTAAAAATGAGATACATCAAATTATTGGACAGCTGGCTTTTTTCCACAGCTATCATGATGTGAGGTTTGTATTTATTTTTAATGAAAAAGAATATAAGAAATGGGAATGGCTCAAATGGCTTCCTCATTTCCAGATGCCGCATGCTCATGCAAAAGGGCTGATTTACAACGAACAAACGAGAGATCAGCTGTTATCTTCCATATATGAAATCCTGCGTGAAAGAGATTTGGATGAACATAAGGAGAAGCAGGTGTATTCTCCGCATCTGGTGTTTATTATTGCAAATCAGCAGCTCATTGCGGATCATGTCATTCTTGAATATTTGGAGGGTGACCACTCCAACATGGGAATCTCCGTTATTTTTGCTGCCGATTCAAAAGAGAGCCTGCATGATAATATTCAAACACTTGTCAGATATGTCAATCAGGAAGAAGGAGACATTCTGATTCAGGACAAAAAAGCCGTGAGTATCCCATTTGAGCTTGATGCTCATCAGAAGAAGGGAAATGAAGAATTTTCCCGTCTGTTAAGAACGCTTGATCATCAGGTTGGAATGACCAATTCCATTCCAAATAGCGTATCGTTCCTGGAAATGATGAAGGTAAAGGAAGTTGGAAAACTTCCAATCAAACAGAATTGGCTCACAAAAGAATCTTCCAAATCATTAGCGGTTCCAATTGGATTAAAAGGAAAGGAAGACCTGTCGCTTTTGAATCTTCATGAAAAGGCGCATGGCCCGCACGGATTACTGGCTGGGACAACTGGATCGGGTAAAAGTGAATTCCTGCAGACTTATATTCTTTCACTTGCTGTTCACTTCCATCCTCATGAGGTCGCATTCCTGCTGATCGACTACAAGGGCGGGGGAATGGCCCAGCCGTTTAAGAACATGCCGCATCTTTTGGGGACGATTACGAATATTGAAGGCAGCAAGAACTTCAGTTCAAGAGCGCTTGCCTCAATCAAAAGTGAATTGAAAAGACGGCAAAGGCTTTTTGATCAATATCAGGTAAATCATATTAATGATTACACAGACCTTTATAAAAACAAGATGGCAAAGGAACCGCTGCCGCATTTGTTTTTGATTTCCGATGAGTTTGCGGAGCTTAAGAGTGAAGAGCCGGAATTCATCAGGGAGCTTGTCAGTGCCGCACGAATCGGGCGAAGCCTGGGGGTTCATTTAATTCTGGCAACCCAAAAGCCGGGCGGTGTCATTGATGAACAGATCTGGAGCAATGCCCGTTTCCGGGTGGCACTAAAGGTTCAGGACACAGATGACAGCAGGGAGATTATCAAAAACGGAGACGCTGCTGCCATTACCGTAACCGGACGCGGCTATTTGCAAGTCGGCAATAATGAAGTCTATGAACTCTTTCAATCTGCCTGGAGCGGGGCACCTTATTTGGATGACTCCTCTGAGACAGAGGATGAAATTGCAATCGTAACCGACTTGGGACTTGTGCCATTATCGGATGTTAATTCACGCCAAGGGAAGAAAAAAGGCGGAAAAACAGAAATTGAAGCAGTGGTGGAGGAAATTGAAGCAACACAGTCTTCGCTGGGAATTAGGAAGCTCAGAAGTCCGTGGCTTCCGCCTCTTGAAGAGCGCCTAAGCAGAAAACTCCATCGCGCTGCAGAAAATCATGAGATTCATTTAGGGATGGTGGATGAGCCTGAGAAGCAGAGCCAGTATCCAATAAGCTATCAAATAATTGAGGATGGAAATGTCGGGGTATTCGGCTCATCCGGTTATGGAAAATCCCATACGATTATGACAATGCTTCTTAGCATTGCCGAAAAGCTATCTCCTGAAGAAGCGCATTATTATATTTTTGATTTTGGAAATGGCTCGCTCCTGCCGCTAAGGCAGCTGCCGCATACAGCCGACTTCTTCCTGATGGATGAAGAACGCAAAATTGAGAAGTTCATGAATCTGGTCAAAGATGAAATTGCCCGCAGGAAGCTCTTGTTCCAGCAGCAGGAAGTCAGCGGAATTAAGATGTACAATTCGCTAAGCAGCGAAAAGCTTCCGCTCGTATATATAACATTTGATAACTTTGATTTAGTAAAAGAAGAAATGCAGGAGCTTGAAACGCAAATCAATCAGATTGCCAGGGACGGACAGTCACTCGGCATTTATATGATTTTTGCAGCGACGAGGATCAACTCGATCCGGCAGTCGCTCATGAATAACCTGAAAACGAAGGTCGTCCATTACCTGATGGACAGCAGCGAGGCTTACACCGTATTGGGAAGGGTTCCGTTTGCGCCAGAGCCTATACCGGGAAGAGCCATTATTAAAATGGAAGAGGCGTATTTTTCACAGGTATTCTTACCTGGGGATGGCAAGGATGACTTCGAGATTATGGAAGCCATCCGGGAAGACATCCAGGAACTGAAAGAGAAATACAAGGACTGCAGGCAGCCTGAAGAGGTGCCGATGCTTCCGGCAGAACTTAATACGGTTAACTTCACCCGTTACACTACTGGAGCTGTTCAGCCTGGACTTGTTCCAATTGGCCTTGATGAGGAATCTGTAAAACCGGTTTATGTGAACTTCAATAAAACGAAACATTGCATCATCCTCGGTCAGGCCCAAAAAGGAAAGACAAATGTTCTTAAGCTCATGATTAATCACATGCTTGGTCAGGAAGCCGAGTCCGTCGGTATTTTCGATTCCTTTGACAGAGGATTGTCATCCTATGCCAGTGAGGAAAAATCGGTTTATATCGAGACAAAGGAACAGATCAGCGATTGGGTTGCACAGTCGGAAGAACACGTATCCCTCAGGGAAAAAGAATATCTTAACGCCATCCAGCATGGCAAGACAGATATAGAGTTCACGCCAATCGTACTGGCTGTTGATGGATACTCCCGTTTTGCACAGACATTGGATAACAGCCTGCAGGAAAGAATGGCAAGGCTGATGAAAAATGGCAGCCATCTTGGCTTTAGTGTAATTGTTACAGGCAGCAATAATGAACTGACAAAAGGATACGATTCCTTAACAGCAGAAATCAAACAGATCCGCCAGGCGATCGTTCTGATGAAAAAATCGGAGCAGACGCTGTTTACCCTTCCATACGACCGGAAAGAAGCGGAGATTCAGCCGGGATATGGTTATTATGTTATCAACGGAAAGGAATTAAAAATCCAAATTCCTTTATGTGCCACTGAAAGGAAGGTCTTAGCATGACAGCCAAAACAAAATACATCGTGAAAATGGTTTTGGTGATGCTTCTGATTATCGCCACACCAGCCATCTTTTTTGGCTCCATTGGTGATAAACCTCTGCTAGTCAGGGAGAATGCGACAAGAACCATAGCAGTTGTGAATGAAGATACAGGCGCTGACAAGGAAGATAAGTCACTTGATTTTGGAGAGGAAATTACATCGATCCTCGAAGACGGTTCACAGTATGAGTGGACCGTTATCGGCAGGAGTGCTGCAGAAAATGGCTTGAGAAATACCAAATATGACGCAGTTGTTTATATTCCTTCCAACTTTTCAAGAAATATTATGTCTTATGAAAGCCAGCAGCCTGAGAAAGCAAATTTTGAGTACACAGTTCAGAACCAGCTGAACTCACTGAACCGGGAAAAGGTTCTCCGTGAGATCCAAACGGCAACCAACCGTGTAAACGGAAAGATTTCAACATTGTACTGGACCTATGTATCACAGGACCTTGAAAATGTGAAATCCCAATTCGATACCATTTTACAAAAAGAAATAGACTTCCAGAATGCAATGCTCGCTTTCTATAAGCCCAGCTCAAAGAACCTGGCAGCGGAAATTGAACAGCAGCGCAATATGCTGGAGAGCATTCAATCTACAGTGAAGACCACTGCTGAAAGCACTGCCGAGGGTGAAAATAACCTTAGTCAATTTGAAGAGAACCTTGGCTCGTTTGTACAGTTTGTAGATCAGTACAAAGAATACCAGGATAATCAGCAGAATATCCTTCAAAAAATGCAGGATGAAAATGTAGTCGATATTCAAGCTGTTGCGGGAAAGCAGCAGCCAACTTATTCTGAGGCCCTTAGTGTATTGAATGAGGGGAATCAGGAATTGGCTGGTGGGATTGATACTGTTGAGAAGCAGCTTGAAAAGAATAGTGAAGTGTTTGGTGATTTATCGGATATCCGTACCGATCAGGTAGGTCGACAAATGGATGCCTTAAAAACATATTTTCAAGAACAAGAAGCAACTTCCTTCAATAAAGCAGCTGAAAATATCGGTCTATTGAAAGGGGAGCTATCAAATGGACAAAAACCGGGGAATCCAGGTGCAGGGACAGGAGCAGCATCTAACAAAAATCCCGGTGGAGCCAAACCTAATTCCATAACAGCTGCTAGTGTAGATGCTCCATCTTTACCTGGTATGGAAGAGGAAAGAAATGAGATTTTAAGCGTTGAAAAAGAGATTACGAATTTGAAAACATCTTTAGAGACGATAGAAGGTACCAAGCCCGAACAAGTTGTTTCCGCCTTGACTGTCTTACCTGCTTTATCCCAGCGCCTAATAGCTGTTGAGCAAAAACTGGCAGCGAAAGATTCTGGAGAAAACCCGCTGCAAAAAGTAGTTGAGGAACTTCAAGCAGCAAATGCCAAATTAATTGAAGATCTTACCAACTTAGATGCAGCTTACAAAAGTCTAGAGGAAGAAAAGAATAGCCTCTTGGATCAACTTGGAGCTTCAATGAGTTTCTCTTCCATGATTACCCTTATAGAGGAGAAAGAACAACAAATCATTGAACTCGGGTTTAATTTAGCTGCTTTTGATGATGAAATTACAAATACTAAACCTGTAAAAATGATGGAGTATTATGCCTCACTCATTCAATATGAAGATCTAATAAAAAATTCGTACAGTCAAAATCCTGAAAAGGTGGAAGAGCTTGTACAGAAATTAAACTCTATTGTAGCTGTGAACGAGGAAGAACAAAAAGTATGGGATAGCCTAAACACCGCATTGCCATCATCTCAGCAAAAGCTGACAGACCTGGAAGGCCAGTTTACGGCATTCTTTACAGAATACAATAAAAAAATCGGAGAACAGCAAGCGGCCATTGAGACAGATTTGTCCGCTCTGCAAGAAAATGCAAATTCGGTTAGAGAACAAATTCAAACATTCTCAACGAATACACCAGTTCCTGTTGATGGCATCGATGGAACTTCCGTCATGGTCAAACAAGAGGGCATCAGCCAAAGAATGCTGATGATTAATGATCTTGTTGGGTCCATCGGAGAAAACCAAAGTAATATCGTTTCCTACACAAACGAGCTTGAGCAAAATGTGCAAAGTGTCCAGCAGGATGCGGATACACTGAATTCCAAGTGGGGCTCGAACGTAGAGACGACTCAGATGTTCCGGGATGATATTTACAATCTTCTTGGAAACACCTATGTGAATGGCCAAAAGAATGGCCCGGTATACGAGCAATTATCCAGTCCGCTTCAAATCAGCGGAGAAACAGCTGCAAAGAAAGAGGAAAGCAAGCTTCCGCCTGTTGTCGTATTGGCTATTGTACTGCTCAGCAGCTTAATGATCGGATACTTCAGCCATTATTTCAAAAATGCGCCAATGCTTGTCCATGCTTCCATGTTCGTGCTGCTGAATCTGATTGTTGGCCTAATTATCAGCATATTCGGCCTCAATATTTACTCAATGGAACAGGATCGGGCTATTGAGTGGACAATTTTCACTATATTGCTTCTGACTGCAGCCTCAGCCATTGTGCTGGCAGGGTTCAAGATTGGCAATCTCGCAGGATGGATTTTGAGCGTTGGTCTCATCGCCTTCTTCATCAGTCCATTCCTGGCTCTTACAGCACCGAATATTAACTATGAAGATCCAATGTCTAAGGTATATATGTCCATCCAGTATGATTCGCAATCCTTATTTATTCCGGCAATTCTCATACTGATTGGCATCATTGCCTTCCTTGCCATCATTCCATTTGCAGTCCGGTCGATAAAAGACCTGCGTACAAAGAGGGATGAGGACCAGGCTTATGAGGCTTAGTAGATTCCTTAAAGTAATAGTGTTGATCCCGGCGCTTTTGCTGCTAGCTGGCCAATCCGCCGGGGCAACCCCTGATTTTAATAACTTAACGCCAAACACCTATGAAAAAAGGGAATTCAAAGAGAATACTGATTACTTGCATGAAAAATCGCTATATGAAAATAAGAAGCAGATCCCGGAAGAACAAAATAATCTTACTTTTACAAAAAAGAACCTTGATCCTTTGAAGGAAGTGAAGGATAAGCTTTTCGATGGCGGTGAAACCATTAATAATACCATCACCGCAAAAGCAGACCAGCTTCAGCTTTTTTCCGATTCCAAACAGGAAAGCTTTTTAAAGGTGGAGGATCAAACACCTGTCGAACAAGAAAACAAATTAATGATTCTTTATATTATTCTGCTTGTCGTTGCAATAGGTGTGATTATAGGATTCCTCATACCGAGGATGGCAAAGCAGGCTGACAATTAAATAATTCCCGTACATGTCTCCGGTTCGGAGACATGTACATAAATACTGCAACCAAATTCTTCTTCAAGCTCCCCTCACATAACTGGCTTCAATAATTGAATAAAGGCATTAGGGATGAAAGAAATGAAAATGATGGCTGTTGAACAATAGCCAGATTACGAGACATTAAACTTAATGGATAGAATAACTTTTAAAATGAGGTGTTAAAATGAACTCATCACATGTAAGAGCCCTGGCAAGGGTATTTCAGACAGCTTCAGATGATATCAAAACAGAAGAATTCAAACTAAAGCAAAGTGTCCAAAACCATGCAGATGAATGGAAAGGAAAAGCCCGGGACAAATTTGATTCCGCCCTGGAAGAAGCGGGTGTCCTCTTCCAAAGACACTCCGATAACCTTTATAACATCAGCCGAGAACTGGAAAGCGCTGCGAATGAAGTTGACAGGGTCAGAGAAGAAATTGAAAGACAAAGAGAATTAGAGAGACTGGCCAGGCTGAAGGAGAGATAAGTTACTAAACTTAAGAAAATATAGATTGGATGGGTTCTATGTCTAATAATGAAGAGAAGAAAAAAGGTTCTTATGACAAGAATAAGACGTATGATGATGGATGTGCTCCAGGGTGTGTTGATCTTTTTATATTGCCAATACAAGTTTTAATAGCAGGCTATCAGATAATAAATTTATTTTAATCCAAATTAGCCATTAAATTATAAAAGAAGAGAGGTTTTGAAATGGGAAATGAAATCTCTGTAAATCCAGATCGCCTGGAAGACTTGGCAAATGACATGGTTACTCGTTTGTCCAGAATTGAAGACGAATACAGAAATCTCCATATGGAGATTGCAGATTTAATTAACAGCGCCCCGCCAGAATACAGGCACTGTTTCTATCATGTAGGAGACCCTTGGGGTACAGGTAATCAGCTTGTAGGGCAGCTTAGTGAAATGGAAATTGACCTGAGAATGGTCGCAAATAAATTTGCTGATGCTGATAATCTTGTAGGTAAATTGTATAAGTTGTATGAGAAATATGGTGCCTTAACAGCTCTTGGAGCACTTATGACAAAGCAACTTGCTTTTTATGGGTTGGGATTTACTCAATTTACAAAGAATGCTGATGGTGTATTCACGTATAAACATATGGCGGCGCTTCAGAAGGTAACAGAGAATATTGACGAAACTAAAAAGCTGGGAACGATGACAAGAGCGTTCCTCAGTCCATTATATTTGACAAGCAAGTATAAAGATGTACCGCTTGCGGATTTAGTTCATAAAAAAATTGCGAAATACCTTCCGGATGATGTTGTTAATTTTACAAATAGCTCTAAGGCGTTATACGGTGCTCTAGAGGTGGGTGCAGCAGATTCAGCAAAGTTTAAATCCTTTGTTAAAACAGGAGCAAAATTTGCAAAAACAAATGTTATTAGTACTGTAGCTTTAACGGGAATAATGGAAGCAGGCGGAATGGGGCTAAAAATCTCCGATAATTACGCTAAGTATGGAAACAACACAGATGTATTAAAACGAGAGAATGCAAAGGCGGTTGGAAATGCCATTAACAATACCGTAGCAATTTCTGGTGGGGCAATTGTAGGTGCAGTAGTAGGTGGTGCCTTAGGAAGTGTTGTTGGCCCGGTCGGTACAGTTGTAGGAGCTGCAGCAGGTTCTTTCGTAGGTGGCCTTATTGGAGAGCAAGCTGCTAAACTAACTGCTGGAATTGCTGAAAAAGGTGCTATCCTATTTAAAGAGCCTATCCACCATGGTGTTGAGTTATTTAAGGCTGGTTTTGAGAAAGCTGGGAAGGCAATAGATGTTGCCAATAAAGGAATTGATTTTGTTAATAAGCAAATAAAAGAAACGATTGCTGACCCAATTGAGAAAGTAAAGGACATTGGAAAGGGCCTTTCAAAGGCAAAGGAAACTGCAGGTTCTTTAATAGAGGGAGCAAAGGGTTTCCTCGGCAAAAAATTATCATTTTTTTAAGGAGGCATTATGAAAACTATTCAGCTAAGCATAGAAGAATTGATATTTTCCTTTTATAGTGAAGGTTTGTATGAGCAAGGAATTTCTTTGAAAGAAACGTATTTTCCGGCATTGGAGGATTCTGAATTAAAATTGATGCTGGAGTTTGCGTCTCGTTCTTTGCTGGCTAAAAATATGGCAAAGGAAGTTAATAGGCAATATAAGTTAAAAGAAGAATTTACTCCTTTTATTCAAATATTAAGTTCTGCAGAAAAGACCGTAAAAGCCTCCAAGTTTAATTTAGATCTTGAGGGAGAAAATAGTATCTCGTTTCATTTTATAGATGACGAAATATATTTTCATAGATTACTGCATGATCACCAGGTACATTCCATTACAAAGGTTAATGAAGAAGAGATTCTTCCGATTATAAATGAATTTTTCAATTTCAATACGCTGTTAAAGCAAAGCGAGGTATTATTTAAATTGAAAAATGATGATTTTGAGGAATTTTTAAATGATGTAAGTCAACCTGATTCTATCCAAGAATCTCTTATTTCTAAATGGAGTAATAGGCTGCAGAGTCAAAATACTAATGAGTTTATTGAGGATATTTCTAAGAGAAGCGGAAAAATGGATAGCCTGCTAAGTTTGAAATATGACTCCAATAATAATCCTGACCTCATAGATCTCCATTTTGTTATACCTGGAAAAGAAGGATTTTGGTATTTAACAAGAGACCAAAATCTTGATCTTAATATCCAAAAGGCAAATGAATCAGCTATTAACAATCTGTTTTCAAAAGATCGAATTCTCTCGATGTAAAGGAGGGTGCAGTACTTGTCAATTGTTCAGAAGAAAAATGATGAAATCATTGTGAAGGGTTCAAACATCATGTATATTTTGGTGTCTCTAGCTACTGTAGGTTTTTTAATAGCATGCATCTTTTTAATTGTACATGGATTAAAGTTTGACTCTAAGTATTCCTTATTCTACCTTGGGGGAGGAATAATTTTTACACCATTTTATCTCTATATCACACTTTGGAATTTACCAGGATTAATCCCAGGGAAAATCTTGCTGTCAATCATTCCGGGAGAGAATGGTGTGGTTAAAACAAAAAAAGATACTGTTCCAATTAAAAATATACGAAACATTGATCTTGTTAGGAATCCAATAAATTTAATTAATGATATAGTCATTGAAACATTCAATGATAAAAAGATAAAAATTCGTACGTATAACCTTATTGGTGATTTTCGCTATCAGATAATAGTTGACCAATATATCTACCCCTATATGACAGAAAACGCAAAAAAAGTTTGGGATCGGAAAATAAACCTGGAGAACCTTCGGCAGCAGGCTAATTATGAGAGGCAAGAACCAAAGGCAGAGTAATGATCTCCAAATAAATTATGTGTGACTCTCTCTTCTTTAGTATCTTTGCTTGGTTCAAAGGGGTGAGTATTGTTTGTCAATGATTCAGAAAAACGGCGACACGGTAATCATAAAAGGTTTTACTCTTTGGAGTCTGCCTGGATTAATGCCAGGAAGGTATGGGATCGGAAAATCGACCTGGATAAATTAAGAGAAGAAGATAACTATGTTAGGCAGGAACATAGGATTGAGTAAAACTAATAGAAATATTTTTGTAACTATTGATATTGATTTTTTTAAAAACAGTACTACAGAGAAGCTCTTTAAAGGTCTAACCCTATAAGGAGCTTTTGTTTTGAGTTCTGCAATCTCTGAAACACCAATGGCATTACGCACGTAATAAAATTTAGAAAGATAAAAATAGGAGGACACCATGCCAAAGAAAAGCCGCATCCCCATATTGATAATTTTATTATCCAGCTTCTTCTTCCTCTCAGCCTGCAGCAGCTCGGATCCAAGCAATTCAGAGGCAAAAGCAGAGAAGAAGGAAGACGACAAATATGAAAAGCTGGTTAAAGAAAAAAACAAAGAGCTGGAGCTTGAACCCCTTGAGCTCACTTCTTACAGCGAGGAAGTCGGGGCAGCTTTGGGGAATCCGGAATATAAGGAGTTTGCTGCAAATGGCAAGGTGGCTGTACAAGGAGAGGTTGAGAAGTATTCTGACCTGAAATCAGACTATGTCTGGATTAAGGTTCGTTCCACAGAGGATGGACCTGCCGGGGATGATCTTGAATACTACGCACCTATCAAAGAAGGGAAGTTTAAGCAGAATATCCGCCTATATAATGGGGAAGGCGAGTACAAGATAACCGTCCAGCTTCCAAGCACGGATAGTGAGAATTACTATTATGACCTTGCCTCGTTCACTGTGCACAATGTGAACCCGGATGCGGAACGCGATGTGACGTTTACTCCGTTTGGCCAGGAAGCAGAACTGGATTTGAATATCGAATCAAGCTATCTAAAAGGCAATGAAGTTTTCACTTTAAAAGGGGAAGCGGGAAGCCTATCAGACAGTGATACGATCATGCTTAAGCTGAATAAGGAATCTGATATGTGGAAGCATGTCATTCCGCTTAAAGATGGCAAGTTCTCTTATGATGTGCCATTATTCTATGGAAAAGGACTTCATGAGCTTGAGGTGCTGGTACCGGACAAGGAAAGGGAGAATTATTATCAGACGGCCACAACTATATTAATAGATAACGAGTCAGATAGAACGATGAGTCCTATTGAATATTCTAAAACGTATGAGGAACGGGGAGTGACGCTTGAGTACCCGCAATATGGCGGTGAGGAATCTGACGGAGTCTTTTCTGTCAAAGGAAAGATTGATCCACAGGCAGAATTCGGTCCTGAAACCGATCATATTTACATTACCACTACAAAAGGCGAAGACAAAGCACTGGATGTTATCCCGGTAGAAGACTTCACGTTTGATGATTCGTTTTATTTAAGGTTCGGCCCAGGCACATATGAAGTCACACTAAGTGTGCCGGAAATTAAAGAAGAGAATAGTGATTATTTCCGCTTTTATGGATTTGCCAAGTTTGAGGTGGAGTCAGCAGGCGAGGATAAGCGGGACCTTCTTCCTTCAAGAGGCGTCCAGTCAGATGCACCGCAAATTACTGAATTGGCGAAAGAATTGACAGAAGGCAGAAGCAGTGAAAGAGAAAAAGCGAAGGCCATCTATGATTATGTCGCGAAAAACGTTTCATATGATGTGAATAAGCTGGAAACAGATGATTTCAGCTGGGATGATAGTGCGCTCAAGACAATGGATTCCAAAACGGGCGTCTGCCAGGATTATTCGTATCTTGCCATTGCTCTGCTGCGGGCCAGCAATATGGAAGCCCGTTTTGTCGAAGGGACTGCTTTCGGCGGATTTTGGCCGCAGAAGCATGCATGGGTGGAAGTGAAAGTGGATGGAAGCTGGCTTACTATGGATCCTACATGGGGATCGGGTTATATTAAAGATGATCATTTCGTGGCAGCTTTCAATGAAAAATACTTTGATCCGAATAAGGCAGAGTTTGAAAAAACACATAACCGTACAGGTGTATCCTATTAATCTGCTAAAAAGTCATGGGCTTGTTCCTGTGGCTTTTTTTCTATAACCGGGCCCCTTTTTGCCATATGAGTGGAAATTAAATCGAATTACCCTTTTGTAAATTTTCTGAAAATTATAAAGTTAAATTGACTGGACTTCCGTCCGGATCTCCTTTAAGGAGGGAATTCCTTGAAAATACAAATGGCAGGAGTGATCTTTTGTATGATGCTGATTTTCCCTGGTATGGTGAAGGCTGGCGGCCTTGGCGGTGATGACAGTGGCACTCCGGGTTATTGGTATGCCGGAGAAACACCTTCAGCCATTGATCCTTCTAAATCACCGCTTGTGTTTGTGCACGGTTATAACAATTCATCAGCTGTTTGGCATGAAGGAAATGATATGTACGAAGTGGCTTTGGCAAATGGGTATGAAACAGCTTTCATTGACCTTCATCATGATCGGGATATGTGGACGAATGGTGCAATTCTGGCTGAAAAGCTCGAAGAAATGTACCGTCATTTCGGCGAAAAAAAGCTTGTGGTCATAGGCTATAGCAAAGGCGGGCTGGATATTCAGACAGCGCTTGTTCATTATAATGCTCACCCATACGTATCAAATGTCATTTCTCTATCCTCACCTCATCACGGCACCCAGCTCGCAGATCTTGCCCACAGCAGCGCCGCCTGGTGGCTTGCTGCTCTCCTTGGAAACAATAATGAAGCAACTGAATCCCTGCAGACAGGCAATATGCAATACTACCGGAGCCTTACAGATTCCCATGAAAATAATGCCAAAAATCGTTATTATACACTTGGCGGCACAAAATGGGGTTCATTTGGCAGTGCTTCCTACTGGGGTGGTTTATACCTGAGCCAGTACGGAAAAAACGATGGCGTCGTTACGGCAATTAATTCCCGATTGCCTGGAGCTTCCATTGTTCAGGAAGGCAGCTGGAATCATACATCCATCCGGGAAGGATCCCATACATTCCCGGTGTTCAGGCCATATACCACGATCACTCAGCCTGCTGCGGTTTTCTCATCACCATCACCAGGCTATGAGGCCGCTGTCAGCCAGCCTGGCACGCATTCCATTGTAAAAGGCGGGAAAGCTGGCCGAGCTATAAGCGATCAGTTTTCCGTTGAGGAAAATGTAAAATTCATAACTGTTTCTTTTTTAAGTGAAAAGAATTTGTCCGCTTTAAAATTGACCAGTCCGGATGGAAAAGAATTTAAAACTAAAAAAGCATATAAGGAAGAATCCGATTTTTTCAAAGGAGCATGGGTTCACCAGTTTGAGATCGATCACCCTGAAGCAGGAAACTGGGAGTTAAGTACTCCAGCAAATGCTTCGTATTTATACACTGTTACGCTTGATAGCCCATTAAATGATAAAATTCAGGGCAAGTTCGCGAAAAGTCATAGAACTTTCAAAACAAAATGGATCCGCTTCGGGTTTGATCCTTCAGGGAAAAAGCTGCAGCAGAAAGCTAAAGGAGAGAAGCCGGGCCATATGTCTGATAGCGAATTCACTCAGGAAGGCGTATATAATGTGACGACAGAAATAAAAGGCCTAACTGAAACTGGAAAGCCCTATGAAAGAACAATTATTGAATCCTTTCATGTAGATCAGAATGGAAAACGATACAATTAATTATTTTTGGCTGCTGAGAAGCAGTCTTTTTTATTGTTGGAAAACCCAGTGAGAAGAGAGAATCATCCTAAGAAAAACACAGGACTTTCTAACGCGACAGCGAATATATAATAGGTTAGAATTAAATTCAGCATAATGTAAATTACTGGAACGAGAGATATAGATAAAGGGGAGAGATTTCACATGGATAGAAATCATATGCACCCTGCAATTGAGAGGGTATTAGGAAATATTGAAAAAGTCATGATCGGCAAACGGGATGTTGCAGAATTAAGCTTAGTGGCTCTCTTGGCAGGAGGCCATGTTTTGCTTGAAGATGTTCCGGGTGTAGGGAAAACGATGATGGTGCGTGCGCTGGCTAAATCAGTCGGGGCTGCCTTCAAACGCATCCAGTTCACGCCTGATTTGCTGCCTTCGGATGTAACAGGTGTATCCATCTATAATCCGAAAGAAATGGAATTTCAGTTCAGGCCTGGCCCCATTATGGGCAATATTATTTTAGCAGACGAAATCAACAGAACCTCTCCCAAGACACAATCTGCTCTTCTTGAAGGAATGGAGGAAAGCAGTGTCACCATCGACGGGGTGACACATCGCCTTGAAAAACCTTTCTTCGTTATGGCAACACAAAATCCGATCGAGTATGAAGGCACTTATCCGCTGCCGGAAGCCCAGCTGGACCGCTTCCTTTTAAAAATGAAAATGGGTTATCCGGATATAGCTGATGAGATGGAGGTCCTGAACCGGGCGCAGCGGATTCCGCCGATAGAAGATCTGGAGCCTGTAATGGATTTAGCTGAATTGCGCTCACTCCAGAAAGAAATTAAAGAAGTGCATGTCGATGATACGATTAAACGCTATATTGTGGAAATCGCCAATCAGACGAGAAACCACAGCAGTGTGTATTTAGGGGCAAGTCCGCGCGGTTCGATTGCTTTAATGAAAGCAGCTCAGGCCTACGCCTTTATGTATGGACGTGATTATGTGCTTCCGGATGATATTCAGTATTTGGCATCTGCCGTTTTTGTCCACCGGATTATCTTAAGGTCGGAGGCGAAATTTGAGGGCATCACAGCAGAAGAAGTGGTAGAACGGGTCATTGCCAGGGTTCCCGTCCCTGTACAAAGGCTAGTGAAATAAAATGAAACAGCTGTTAAATTCACTCAAAGGTGTCTGGAAGCTGATTGTGTTATTTTTGCTTATTCTGTTTGCCTTTTCATATGCCATGTTTCAGGGCGGCTTTGTAAGCTGGTTTTTGTTTTACAGCTTTCTGCCCTTTGCTCTATACGCACTTGGTTTATCGTTTTATTCCTTAAGCGACTTTAAAGTGGAGCGGATCCTGCCCAAAACAGAATTCAACGCAGGTGAACAGGCAGTTATTACCCTGAAGATAAGCAGAAGAACAGCTTTTCCCTTATTGTACATGGTAATTGAGGACGAGATGAGTGAACAGCTTCTGCATGTCAGGAAGTCAAACGAGGCAAAGCGGTTTTTGTTTCCGGGTTTCCAGAAGGAAAAGACCATTCAATACAGGATTAATAGCCTGCCGAGGGGAGAGCATTTTTTTGCTTCAGTCCGTATTAAAACAGGTGATTCGCTCGGTTTAATAGAAAAGGAAAGACAAGCTCCTGCTGAGAGCCGGATGATTGTCTACCCGGCATTCGAGGAAATCATTTATAAGCCTATGGCCCATCATTATGACCAGGGAATGACAGCTTCAAAAGAGCGGGTGCAAAGGGATACTTCCATGGCAATCGGCATCAGGGAGTATCAGCCGGGAGACAGATTCTCCTGGATTAACTGGAAAGCTACCGCTAAGCGGAATGATATCATGACCAAAGAATTTGAACAAAGGCAATCGCATGATGTCTATATCCTGATGGACTGTGCACCGGATAGCCGATTTGAGGCGACCGTTTCCTTTGCAGCCTCCATTGTGAGGGCGATACTCCGCAAAGGAGCGCAGGCCGGGTTTTTGACTTCTGCGGCAGGCCGGACAGCTTTTCCAATCAGAGGCGGAGAAGCACACCAGCTCCAGCTGTTTTATCATTTGGCTAAAATAAAGGATGATTCTGCAGTAACAGTCGATAGGGTTCTTGAAGCAGAGCATTTTCTTCTGCAGCAGAACAGTCAGCTGATGGTTATTACAGCGCAATTAACAAAAGCGCTTATAGAGAAGGCTGGTTTTTTTACCTCCAAAAAAGGGGTTATAACTATATTTTTAATCAAACAAGAGCATGATTCTCCTTCGAGGGAGGAACTGCTGCTTAAAACCTCCGCCAATGCCAGGGGAATCCGGGTGGTTCTGGTTCATAACGGGCATTTTGCAGATGCGTTCTCGGGGGTGAGCAAGTGATGAGTTCTCCAAAGGTACAAATAGATTTTGTCTCCTTTCTTCTTTATGTTCTGGGCTTTTTCTTATTATGGGAATGGCTGCGTCCGGTTGAAGAACTGACGGACACATCCAATATCATTGTTTTCCTCGTGTTTCTTATACTATCACTCCTGCTGGCTTTTTTCGGTGTCAGCCTGTTATTAAGCAGTTTTATTAAGGTTCTTTATATTCTCTATGCGCTGCATTATTTGTATTTTGAGGGCTCCTTTTTTGACTTTTCGTGGATACCCGTATTTGCAGCGGACATGGCGCATAACTTTGGTTTAATCGTTGAAAGAGACTGGCCCGGCATAACAAATCTTTTCAGAAGCCTGCTCTTTTTCATTCTGCTGTGGCTGATGACCTATTTGATCCAGTACTGGCTGATTAATCGCAGGCGGATTTTCATTTTCTTTTTCATGACCCTCATTTATATAACCGTCTTGGATACCTTTACGCCTTATGAGGCAGATGCGGCGATTGTCAGAACAGCTATAACGGGCTTTGCGGTTATGGGCATTTTAACGTTTAACCGTCTCATGGATCAGGAAGGATTGAAAAAAGAAGCCTCCCTGTCGCGCAAATGGATGATTCCGCTGGCGGCCCTGATCGCTTTAAGTACTGGCTTGGGATTTGCAGCTCCTAAGGCAGAACCGATTTGGCCCGATCCTGTTCCGTTTATTAAATCCTATGGACAAAATAGCGGTGGCGATGGCCAGGGTATTCAGAAAATCGGCTATGGTGAAGATGATTCCCGTCTTGGCGGCCCTTTTATAGGAGATAACGCTGTGGTCTTTAGAGCTGAAGTGGAATCCCGCCATTACTGGAAGGTGGAAACGAAAGATACGTATACAGGCAAAGGGTGGGTGACATCCCAGGCAGAAGGCGAATACCTTCCCTTTGGAAATGAAGATGAGATCCCGGTATCCTCATTCATTGAAAATGATGCCATTGAAACGACTGAAGAAACTAGCTCTGTTTATACATTTATGAATTACCCTCATGTAGTGTATCCATTAGGATTAAAAAGTATTAACGCTTCACCGTTCATTACGTATGAAGTTGAAACGGCCACTGAAAAAATTCGAAGCCTGGATGGCGGACGGCCGTTTGCGCTGGATGAATACAAACTGGGCTTCGATGTGCCTGAATACAGTGTGACTGCTATGAAGGAAGCAGGGGCAAAAGCGGAATCTCTGCCTGATGATTATATGGCGCGATATACACAGCTGCCTGAAGAATTGCCTGAAAGAGTCAGGGAGCTGGCGCTGGAAATCACGCAAGATAAAACGGATTGGTTTGAGAAAGCCAGGGAGCTTGAGAGGTATTTCCGCAGAGCAGAATATACCTACAGCCAGACTGATGTAGCTGTACCGGAAGACAATGAAGATTATGTGGACCAATTTTTATTTGATACTAAACAGGGGTATTGCGACAATTTCTCTTCCTCCATGGTGGTTCTGGCCAGATCCATTGGATTGCCGGCAAGGTGGGTGAAGGGATATACTGAAGGAGAATTTAAGCAGTCGATCGGGTCTGGTCTTCGTTTGTTCGAAATAACCAATAATAATGCCCATTCATGGGTGGAAATTTATTTTCCTGAAATGGGCTGGGTTCCATTTGAGCCGACTCAGGGTTTCAATAATAACGTGCAATTCAACTTTGACACTGCCGGCCAGAATGCAAGCCAGCCAGAAGCAGAAGAGCCAAAAGAGACGGAGGCTCCTGTTAAGCCGGACGAGCCTACAGAAACAGTGGCGGAAAAACCATCGTTCTCGATTAAAGAGCTTTGGGGAAATATAGAAAATTTCTTTAAAGAGAATTGGAAAGTGATTGGAGCAGTAATATTGGCAGCAGGTGTGCTTGTTTTCGTGCTTTTCCTAAAACGGGGCAAATGGCTGCCGCATTATTTCATCTGGAGATTTAAAAAGACAAAGAATGATGAGCATTTCTCTAAGGCTTATCTGATTCTTTTAAAAGAATTAGACCGATACGGACTAAAACGGAAAAACGGCCAAACCTTAAGGGAGTATGCCAAATATATCGACAGCTTTTTCTCAACAAAGGAAATGGGCAGGCTGACAGCCCGCTACGAAGAGTTTGTCTACAGGGGAGTCCTAAAAGAAGGAAGCTGGAATGACACGAAGGAATTGTGGGAAAATTTAATTAAAAAGACAATAGCTTGACCGGCATTTGGAGCTGTTGTTACAATAGGCAAATAAGACAGCGGCATATTGTTCGGTTTTTGCCGTGTATCACAATTAAATTATGCAACCTTCATATATCCTCGAAAATATGGTTCGAAAGTCTCTACCGGATTGCCGTAAATGATCTGACTATGAAGGCAGAAGAAGTTTTTTGCTATATGTAAAAACCGGAATTCTGCCTTCACTTTTTTTGTGGAGAAAGAGTTCCGGTTTTTTATTGTCCAGCTCCTGACGGGCTATTTATATGAGATTGCAAAGAAATTATATTTTTACTAGATATTTTACCTGCAGTAGAGAAAACTAAAAGCAATATGACAAATTTAATGAGGTGAACAGTGTGACGGGGAAAACAGAACTTCAAAATCAAGAAATGATCGTAGTGCTGGACTTTGGCAGCCAATATAATCAGTTAATCACACGCAGAATCCGTGAGCTGGGTGTATACAGTGAACTGCATCCGCATACGATTACAGCTGCGGAAATCAAAGAAATGAATCCGAAAGGGATTATTTTCTCTGGCGGGCCTAACAGTGTTTACGGTGAAAATGCTTTCCGCTGTGATGAAGAAATTTTTGAACTGGGCTTGCCGATTTTCGGAATCTGCTATGGCATGCAGCTGATGACAATGCATTTTGATGGCAAAGTAGAACCTGCCAAACACCGTGAGTACGGAAAGGCTATCCTGAAGATTGAAAATGAATCCAAATTATTTGCAGATCTACCTAAAGAACAGACTGTCTGGATGAGCCATGGCGATCTTGTTGTGGAGGCTCCTGCTGGGTTTACAGTGGATGGTACAAATCCATCATGCCCAATCGCGGCAATGAGCAATGAAGAGCGCGGTCTATACGCTGTTCAATTCCACCCTGAGGTCCGTCATTCCGTTCACGGAAATGATATGCTGAAAAACTTTGTGCTCGGCGTTTGCGGCTGTAAAGGTGATTGGTCCATGGAAAACTTCATTGAAATCGAGATGGAGAAGATACGCCAGGAAGTTGGAGATCGAAAGGTTCTTTGCGCATTGAGCGGCGGTGTTGATTCATCTGTTGTTGCTGTTCTTATTCATAAAGCGATTGGCGATCAGCTGACTTGTATTTTCGTTGACCATGGCCTGCTGAGAAAAGACGAAGCAGAAGGCGTCATGAAGACTTTTGCTGATGGCTTTAATATGAATGTAATTAAAGTGGATGCACAGGAGCGCTTTATGAATAAGCTTAGAGGAGTTAGCGATCCTGAACAGAAACGTAAAATTATCGGCAATGAATTCATCTACGTATTCGATGATGAAGCGGATAAGCTTGAAGGCATTGATTTCCTTGCACAGGGAACGCTGTATACAGATATTATTGAAAGCGGAACAGCAACTGCGCAAACCATTAAATCTCACCACAATGTAGGCGGACTTCCTGAAGATATGCAATTTAAGCTGATTGAGCCGCTTAACACCCTGTTTAAAGATGAGGTTCGTGCACTTGGGACCGAGCTCGGCATTCCGGATGAAATCGTTTGGAGACAGCCATTCCCTGGCCCGGGGTTAGGTATCCGTGTACTTGGAGAAATCTCAGAAGATAAGCTGGAAATTGTGCGCGAGTCAGATGCTATTTTACGCGAGGAAATTAAAAAGGCCGGGCTGGATCGTGATATTTGGCAATACTTCACTGTCCTGCCAGATATCCGCAGTGTTGGTGTAATGGGTGATGCCCGGACTTATGATTATACCATTGGAATTCGTGCTGTTACTTCAATAGATGGCATGACATCTGACTGGGCCCGTATCCCGTGGGATGTACTTGAGATTATTTCAACAAGAATCGTTAATGAAGTATCGCATGTTAACCGAGTTGTGTACGATATTACGAGCAAACCGCCTGCTACGATTGAGTGGGAATAAAATACGAACATTAACAAAAAGCGGACATGAGAATGTTCGCTTTTTCTGTTGACTAGGACTTTTTTGGGTGTTATGATATAGAAGAATTAAATATGTCGTTTTACGTCGTATAATCTTGGGGATAAGGCCCAGAAGTTTCTACCGAGCTACCGTAAATAGCTTGACTACGAGGTAAGTGCAGATAGGGATAACTTTTGCGATTATTCTTTTTTGTTTTCCCCTATTGCAAGCACGAGCCCAGTTGTCAATGCTCCGGTACTCAAAGCCGGAGTTTTTTTATATCTAAATTTATATATACAGCCAATAGGGGGAAGAGAAATGAAGAAGTACTTCCAGTTTGAAGAACTAGGAACGAACTATCGCCGTGAATTCATCGGCGGACTTACCACATTTTTAGCAATGGCTTATATCTTAGTCGTTAATCCGATCACTTTATCGTTAATGGATATTCCTGACTTGCCGGATGCCATGAGAATGGACTATGGTGCAGTATTCGTGGCAACAGCAGTGGCTGCGGCTATTGGTTCCCTTTTAATGGGGATATTAGCAAAGTATCCGATTGCGCTTGCTCCGGGTATGGGATTAAATGCATTTTTTGCTTATACGGTTGTTTTAACGATGGGAATTCCTTGGCAGCATGCGTTAGGCGGAGTTCTTATCTCAGGGATTATCTTTATCTTTTTATCCCTTTCAGGTTTGCGCGAAAAAATCATTAACTCAATTCCTGCAGAATTAAAGTATGCGGTTAGTGCAGGAATCGGTTTATTTATTACATTTGTCGGCGCTCAAAGCGCAGGGCTGATTGTCAATAATGATGCAGTTCTTGTTGGGTTAGGTGATTTTTCTGATGGGAATGTGCTTCTGGCCGTTTTCGGCATTGTCATAACAGTTATCCTGATGACAAAGGGAATTAATGGCGGAATTTTTATAGGGATGGTGATCACAACGATTGTTGGTATGATTGCCGGTTTGATTGATGTTCCAGGAAAAGTTGTTGATTCCGTGCCAAGTGTAGCTCCGACGTTTGGAGCGGCTTTCGAAGCATATAGCGACCCTTCATTCTACTCAACAAGCATGCTGGTCGTTGTTCTTACATTCCTATTTGTTGACTTCTTTGATACAGCAGGAACGTTAGTTGGTGTTGCCAACCAGGCGGGCTTAATGAAGGAAAATAAATTGCCGCGTGCAGGTAAAGCGCTTTTGGCTGACTCAACAGCAACAGTGGTTGGTGCGATTTTTGGAACATCAACGACAACTTCTTTCATTGAGTCTTCAGCAGGGGTTGCGGCAGGTGCGAGAACAGGATTTGCATCGATTGTAACAGCAGGATTCTTCTTGCTTTCATTATTCTTCTTCCCGCTATTGGAGGTTATTACTTCTGCGGTGACGGCTCCGGCGCTGATCATTGTCGGTGTATTGATGGTTGCTTCATTAGGCAATATCGACTGGACAAAATTTGAAATTGCAGTTCCGGCATTCCTTACTATTATTGCAATGCCATTGACTTACAGTATCGCAACAGGAATCGCAATCGGATTTATTTTTTATCCAATCACCATGATTGTAAAAGGAAGAATTAAAGAGATTCACCCAATCATGTACGTGCTGTCCGTCATATTTGTTTTATATTTTATTTTCCTGAAATAATATTATGGTTTGGGGCCCGCAGGCGAGATGCGGGTCTCTTTTTTATATAATCATTTAGTGTAAATTTTGATTGTCGATAACTGTCTAGCGCAAGCAGCCGATTCCCTCGGGGTGTCGGGGGTGGGCAAGGCACTTGCGCTTTTCTTAAAATCCAATCAATCCCGTTGACTTCCCGGTCGGGCTTTAATAACATGAGAGTACATTTGTTTAATGGGCGGGGCGAAGAAAATGGGTGAGTATAAGGTGAAAAAAGTGCTTAATAATAATGTCCTTATTGGCAGCCATGAGTCATTTGGAGAAGTAGTCCTTATCGGAAAAGGGATTGGTTTTAACCGGAAACCCAGCCAGCCGATTGATTCAGCATTGGTTGAAAAGCTCTTTGTGCTTAAAAATGAAAAAGAGCAAGAGAATTATATTAAACTGATGCCCTTTGTGGACAATGAATTGCTAGAAGCGATTATCTCCTCGATTCACTTGATAAAACAGAGGGCGAACTCCATGCTTAATGAACATATCCATGTTGCGTTAACCGATCACTTGATGTTTGCGATAACGCGCCTGAAAAAAGGGATGGAGATGAAAAATCCATTTCTAATAGAAACTAAGACACTCTACCCATTTGAATATGAAATTGCCCACGATGTTGTAAACCTTATTGGGAAGCGTACCGGCATTTATCTGCCTGAAGGAGAGATTGGGTTTATTGCTCTTCATGTTCATAGTGCTGTTATGAACCGTGATTTATCTGAAGTTAATCAGCATTCTCAGCTTGTGACCCATCTCGTGAATATGATTGAAGATCAGCTGGACATTAAGATTGATAAAGACAGCATAGATTATATGAGGCTTGTCCGCCATATACGATTTACCGTTGAGCGGGTAAACAAAGGTGAGGTGGTAGAAGAACCGGAAAAAATATCCTCCCTCTTGAAAGAAGAATATCCGGTATGCTACAATCTCTCTTGGAAGCTCATTAAAGTAATGCAGCAAACATTAAAAAAACCAGTCTTTAATGCAGAAGCTGTTTATCTGACCATGCATCTGCAGAGGCTTCAAAAGAAAATAAATTAACTACTATACTTTCTTGTCTAGCAACAGGCAAGTCTTTACGTGTTACTGATTCGATCAGGCATGAGTGAAGAAAGGTAATTGAACTTAGGTGAATAGGGTATGATACCCTTGTATGCACCTGAATTCTATCCTTTTTTCCTCATGCCTTTTTTATTTTTTTTATAGTTGCTGCTATCAAATGAAAACGCTTAATGAGTAAAAAACTTTAGGGGGTTAACATATGTTTAAAAAAGTATTTGGCGTCCTGCAAAAAGTCGGAAAAGCCTTAATGCTACCAGTAGCATTGCTGCCGGCAGCAGGGATACTGCTCGCTCTTGGTGCGGCTCTGCAAAATCCGGCGCTGCTTGAGCTGGCTCCATTCCTGGATAACAGCGGGGTTGAAATCGTCGCTCAGGTTATGCAAAAAGCAGGAGATATCGTCTTTGCCAACCTGCCAGTACTATTTGCAGTTGGTGTAGCTGTTGGTTTGGCCGGCGGTGAAGGTGTAGCCGCGCTTGCTGCCATTATCGGTTATCTTATTATGAATGTGACAATGGGTACTGCTGCCGGAATCACTGCAGAAGATGTAAATGGGCTTAATTATGCGAATATCTTAGGAATTCCCACTCTGCAGACAGGTGTATTCGGAGGTATTATTGTTGGTATTATCGCTGCCGCATTATACAACAAGTTTTATGAAATCGAACTGCCATCTTATTTAGGATTCTTTGCCGGAAAGCGTTTCGTTCCGATTATTACGGCGGCAACGTCTGTAGTCCTTGGCTTGCTGATGCTGGTTATCTGGCCGCCGATCCAGGAAGGACTAAATGCTTTCTCTCAAAACATGGTTCATGCGAACTTAACTCTATCAGCGTTTATTTTTGGGGTAATTGAACGCGCGCTGATTCCTTTTGGTCTTCATCATATTTTCTACTCTCCATTCTGGTATGAATTTGGACAGTATGTAACGGATGCAGGTGAAACTGTTCGCGGTGACCAGCGTATTTTCATGGCACAAATCAGTGACAATGTACAAAACCTTACTGCAGGTACATTTATGACTGGTAAATTCCCATTCATGATGTTCGGTCTCCCTGCAGCTGCATTAGCAATTTATCATGAAGCACGCCCGGAAAAGAAAGTGGTAGTCGGTGGACTTATGGCATCTGCGGCGTTAACTTCATTCTTAACAGGTATTACAGAGCCTCTGGAATTCTCATTCCTATTCGTAGCTCCCCTTTTGTTTGCGGTGCACGCAGTGTTTGCGGGTCTGTCATTCATGACCATGCATCTATTGGATGTTAAAATTGGCATGACTTTCTCAGGCGGTTTGATTGACTATATCTTATTCGGTTTAATCAATCCTCAGACAAATGCCTGGATTGTTATCCCTGTAGGTTTAGTATTTGCGGCCATTTATTACTTTGGTTTCCGTTTTGCTATCCGCAAGTTTAATTTAATGACTCCGGGCCGTGAAGAAGCAGAAGAGGAAGAAGCAGCTGCCGAAGGAAAAGGCGGAGATCTTCCATATGAAGTTCTTGATGCAATGGGCGGACAAGAAAATATTGCGCATCTTGATGCTTGTATTACTCGCCTTCGTGTCTCGGTTAACGATATTAAAAATGTTGATAAAGCCCGCTTGAAGAAACTTGGCGCATCTGGAGTACTGGAAGTGGGAAATAACATTCAAGCCATCTTTGGACCAAGGTCTGAAACGATCAAAGGACAAATGAAAGATATTATGAGCGGCAAAAGACCGCGTGCAGTTGAAAAAGCCCCTGAAGGCGGAGTTGAACAGCAAATTGAAGAAGTAAATCCTGAAGCTCTTCAGACTGAACATAAGGAAGAATCTTTCATTGCACCAATCAAAGGAGAAATCAAACCAATCACAGAAGTACCTGACGCTGTATTCTCAGAGAAAATGATGGGCGATGGTTTTGCGATTGTACCTGCAGAAGGAACTGTTGTATCACCGGTAGACGGAAAAATTGTTAATATGTTCCCGACTAAGCATGCAATCGGCATCCTTTCAGATTCAGGCCGTGAAATCCTGATCCATGTAGGTATTGATACTGTAAACTTGAAAGGTCAGGGGTTTGAAGCGTTAGCTGCAGAAAATGATCGTGTAGAAGCAGGGCAGCCATTGTTGAAAGTGGATCTCGATTATATCGAGAAAAATGCAGCTTCTATCATAACGCCAATCGTATTCACAAACCTTCAGCAAGGTGAAGTGGTCAAGATTAATAAGCCTGGCTCTGTTGATCTTAAGGAAAAAGATATCATTGTCATCTCCAAATAGTAGTATAAATATAGAAGAAACCAGCTGCGTTTTAATCAGCTGGTTTCTTTTGATTTAAATGCATAATAAAATCTTTTTAGTTTTTATGAATAACTTGTTGACCTTCTGGGCAACAGGTGTTACTATATAAAAACAGTCGCTTGAGACGTTAACAATCTTAACAAGCTTTAAAAAAAGTTGTTGACGTAGTGATTGAGAAATGATATATTAATAAAGTCGCTTCTGAGCGACAGATTGATCTTTGAAAACTGAACGAACAAAAACGTCAACGTTAATTCTTTAGTCTTTTTTTAAAAGACAATTTATGAGCTAATCAACTCTTATATGGAGAGTTTGATCCTGGCTCAGGACGAACGCTGGCGGCGTGCCTAATACATGCAAGTCGAGCGGACAGATGGGAGCTTGCTCCCTGAAGTCAGCGGCGGACGGGTGAGTAACACGTGGGCAACCTGCCTGTAAGACTGGGATAACTCCGGGAAACCGGGGCTAATACCGGATAATTCTTTCCCTCACATGAGGGGAAGCTGAAAGATGGTTTCGGCTATCGCTTACAGATGGGCCCGCGGCGCATTAGCTAGTTGGTGAGGTAACGGCTCACCAAGGCGACGATGCGTAGCCGACCTGAGAGGGTGATCGGCCACACTGGGACTGAGACACGGCCCAGACTCCTACGGGAGGCAGCAGTAGGGAATCTTCCGCAATGGACGAAAGTCTGACGGAGCAACGCCGCGTGAGTGATGAAGGTTTTCGGATCGTAAAACTCTGTTGTTAGGGAAGAACAAGTACCGGAGTAACTGCCGGTACCTTGACGGTACCTAACCAGAAAGCCACGGCTAACTACGTGCCAGCAGCCGCGGTAATACGTAGGTGGCAAGCGTTGTCCGGAATTATTGGGCGTAAAGCGCGCGCAGGCGGTTCCTTAAGTCTGATGTGAAAGCCCCCGGCTCAACCGGGGAGGGTCATTGGAAACTGGGGAACTTGAGTGCAGAAGAGAAGAGTGGAATTCCACGTGTAGCGGTGAAATGCGTAGAGATGTGGAGGAACACCAGTGGCGAAGGCGACTCTTTGGTCTGTAACTGACGCTGAGGCGCGAAAGCGTGGGGAGCAAACAGGATTAGATACCCTGGTAGTCCACGCCGTAAACGATGAGTGCTAAGTGTTAGAGGGTTTCCGCCCTTTAGTGCTGCAGCAAACGCATTAAGCACTCCGCCTGGGGAGTACGGCCGCAAGGCTGAAACTCAAAGGAATTGACGGGGGCCCGCACAAGCGGTGGAGCATGTGGTTTAATTCGAAGCAACGCGAAGAACCTTACCAGGTCTTGACATCTCCTGACAACCCTAGAGATAGGGCGTTCCCCTTCGGGGGACAGGATGACAGGTGGTGCATGGTTGTCGTCAGCTCGTGTCGTGAGATGTTGGGTTAAGTCCCGCAACGAGCGCAACCCTTGATCTTAGTTGCCAGCATTCAGTTGGGCACTCTAAGGTGACTGCCGGTGACAAACCGGAGGAAGGTGGGGATGACGTCAAATCATCATGCCCCTTATGACCTGGGCTACACACGTGCTACAATGGATGGTACAAAGGGCTGCGAGACCGCGAGGTTAAGCGAATCCCATAAAACCATTCTCAGTTCGGATTGCAGGCTGCAACTCGCCTGCATGAAGCCGGAATCGCTAGTAATCGCGGATCAGCATGCCGCGGTGAATACGTTCCCGGGCCTTGTACACACCGCCCGTCACACCACGAGAGTTTGTAACACCCGAAGTCGGTGGGGTAACCTTTTGGAGCCAGCCGCCTAAGGTGGGACAGATGATTGGGGTGAAGTCGTAACAAGGTAGCCGTATCGGAAGGTGCGGCTGGATCACCTCCTTTCTAAGGATATTTACATGAAACGTGACGTTTTTTGTTCGTTCAGTTTTGAGAGTTCAATCTCTCAAAGAAAGATTCGTTCTTTGAAAACTAGATAATGTTATGAAGAAGCAATAACCGAGTAATCGCCATCTTAGTTTTTTCTCTTATTTTTTGTTTTAAAACAAAGTAAGAGCACAAACCATGAGGACAATGAGAAGCAAGAAGATCAAGGAAGCGACCGAGCGAGCACCGGAGCGTACGAGAGTACGTGAGGAGCACAGTGACGGAGCTGACGCAGAGATTCGCCGCTTATCATTGGCCGAAGTAGGTTAAGTTAGAAAGGGCGCACGGTGAATGCCTTGGCACTAGGAGCCGATGAAGGACGGGACTAACACCGATATGCTTCGGGGAGCTGTAAGTAAGCTTTGATCCGGAGATTTCCGAATGGGGAAACCCCCTATCCGTAATGGGATAGGATCTTTACCTGAATACATAGGGTATGGAAGGCAGACCCGGGGAACTGAAACATCTAAGTACCCGGAGGAAGAGAAAGCAAACGCGATTCCCTGAGTAGCGGCGAGCGAAACGGGATTAGCCCAAACCAAGAGGCTTGCCTCTTGGGGTTGTAGGACACTCTACACGGAGTTACAAAGGAACGAGGTAAATGAACAGGTCTGGAAAGGCCGGCCAGAGAAGGTAAAAGCCCTGTAGTTGAAACTTCGTTCCCTCCAGAGTGGATCCTGAGTACGGCGGGACACGTGAAATCCCGTCGGAAGCAGGGAGGACCATCTCCCAAGGCTAAATACTCCCTAGTGACCGATAGTGAACCAGTACCGTGAGGGAAAGGTGAAAAGCACCCCGGAAGGGGAGTGAAAGAGAACCTGAAACCGTGTGCCTACAAGTAGTTAGAGCCCGTTAATGGGTGATAGCGTGCCTTTTGTAGAATGAACCGGCGAGTTACGATTACATGCGAGGTTAAGTTGAAGAGACGGAGCCGCAGCGAAAGCGAGTCTGAACAGGGCGAATGAGTATGTGGTCGTAGACCCGAAACCAGGTGATCTACCCATGTCCAGGGTGAAGTCCAGGTAACACTGGATGGAGGCCCGAACCCACGCACGTTGAAAAGTGCGGGGATGAGGTGTGGGTAGCGGAGAAATTCCAATCGAACTTGGAGATAGCTGGTTCTCTCCGAAATAGCTTTAGGGCTAGCCTCATGTAGTAAGAGTCTTGGAGGTAGAGCACTGTTTGGACTAGGGGCCCCCATCGGGTTACCGAATTCAGACAAACTCCGAATGCCAAAGACTTATCCATGGGAGTCAGACTGCGAGTGATAAGATCCGTAGTCAAGAGGGAAACAGCCCAGACCACCAGCTAAGGTCCCAAAGTATACGTTAAGTGGAAAAGGATGTGGAGTTGCTTAGACAACCAGGATGTTGGCTTAGAAGCAGCCACCATTTAAAGAGTGCGTAATAGCTCACTGGTCGAGTGACTCCGCGCCGAAAATGTACCGGGGCTAAACGTATCACCGAAGCTGTGGATTGACATCTTCCGATGTCAGTGGTAGGAGAGCGTTCTAAGGGCGTTGAAGCGGGACCGCAAGGACCCGTGGAGCGCTTAGAAGTGAGAATGCCGGTATGAGTAGCGAAAGATGGGTGAGAATCCCATCCACCGAATGCCTAAGGTTTCCTGAGGAAGGCTCGTCCGCTCAGGGTTAGTCGGGACCTAAGCCGAGGCTGAAAAGCGTAGGCGATGGACAACAGGTTGATATTCCTGTACCACCTCTTTACCGTTTGAGCAATGGGGGGACGCAGGAGGATAGGGTAAGCGCGCTGCTGGATTAGCGCGTCCAAGCAGTTAGGCCGGTAACGAGGCAAATCCCGTTACCATACAGGCTGAGCTGTGACGGCGAGGGAAATTTAGTACCGAAGTTCCTGATTCCACACTGCCAAGAAAAGCCTCTAGCGAGGGAAAAGGTGCCCGTACCGCAAACCGACACAGGTAGGCGAGGAGAGAATCCTAAGGTGAGCGAGAGAACTCTCGTTAAGGAACTCGGCAAAATGACCCCGTAACTTCGGGAGAAGGGGTGCTCATTAGGGTGCATAGCCCTGATGAGCCGCAGTGAATAGGCCCAGGCGACTGTTTAGCAAAAACACAGGTCTCTGCGAAGCCGCAAGGCGAAGTATAGGGGCTGACGCCTGCCCGGTGCTGGAAGGTTAAGAGGAGAGGTTAGCGCAAGCGAAGCTTTGAATCGAAGCCCCAGTAAACGGCGGCCGTAACTATAACGGTCCTAAGGTAGCGAAATTCCTTGTCGGGTAAGTTCCGACCCGCACGAAAGGCGTAACGATCTGGGCACTGTCTCAACGAGAGACTCGGTGAAATTATAGTACCTGTGAAGATGCAGGTTACCCGCGACAGGACGGAAAGACCCCGTGGAGCTTTACTGTAGCCTGATATTGAATTTTGGTACAGCTTGTACAGGATAGGTAGGAGCCTGAGAAGCCGGAGCGCCAGCTTCGGTGGAGGCGTCGGTGGGATACTACCCTGGCTGTATTGAAATTCTAACCCGCGCCCCTTATCGGGGCGGGAGACAGTGTCAGGTGGGCAGTTTGACTGGGGCGGTCGCCTCCTAAAAAGTAACGGAGGCGCCCAAAGGTTCCCTCAGAATGGTTGGAAATCATTCGCAGAGTGTAAAGGCACAAGGGAGCTTGACTGCGAGACCTACAAGTCGAGCAGGGACGAAAGTCGGGCTTAGTGATCCGGTGGTTCCGCATGGAAGGGCCATCGCTCAACGGATAAAAGCTACCCCGGGGATAACAGGCTTATCTCCCCCAAGAGTCCACATCGACGGGGAGGTTTGGCACCTCGATGTCGGCTCATCGCATCCTGGGGCTGTAGTCGGTCCCAAGGGTTGGGCTGTTCGCCCATTAAAGCGGTACGCGAGCTGGGTTCAGAACGTCGTGAGACAGTTCGGTCCCTATCCGTCGTGGGCGCAGGAAATTTGAGAGGAGCTGTCCTTAGTACGAGAGGACCGGGATGGACGCACCGCTGGTGTACCAGTTGTCTTGCCAAAGGCATCGCTGGGTAGCTATGTGCGGAAGGGATAAGTGCTGAAAGCATCTAAGCATGAAGCCCCCCTCGAGATGAGATTTCCCATAGCGTCAAGCTAGTAAGATCCCTGAAAGATGATCAGGTTGATAGGTCAGAGGTGGAAGCGTGGCGACATGTGGAGCTGACTGATACTAATCGATCGAGGACTTAACCAAGTCATATGGTTATTACTCGGCAAATACTTCTTCATGCATTATCTAGTTTTGAAGGAACGAAGTTTCTTCAGTCAAATAGTCCGGTGGCGATAGCGAGAAGGTCACACCCGTTCCCATACCGAACACGGAAGTTAAGCTTCTCAGCGCCGATGGTAGTTGGGGGCTGTCCCCCTGTGAGAGTAGGACGCTGCCGGGCATATGAAAGAGCACCTGAAGGGTGCTCTTTTTTGTGCTTGGACAATAAAAAGTGAAAATCGGACAATAAAATAGAATTTTGGACAATATAATTTAGATTCTGGACAATAAATTTTAAAATTGAACAATAAAAGGAACGCCCGCCGAGATTTTATTAAAGTTTCCTTCTATTTATAAGCAGGATTTACGATAATATTGAAGAATCCCTTTTTATATTGAAAAAAAGGAGTGGTATTTTGATTGTAAAACAGCGAAAAAAGCCCATAAAGGCACTAAAGCTAGAAGCGTTATTAAGAAGGCTGCCTTCAGAGCATCAGAAAATTGATATATTAAAGAAGGAACTTCGAAAATGCTTAGCAGGTTATAATGGTGAAAAGGCAATTGATTTTTATTTATTACAACTTTCAGGTGATAAACATCTAGTTCTTCATGACCTTCGTTTACCAGACAGTACAGGACATTACATTCAGCTGGACATTACCATCTTAACAGCAGGTTTTGTTGTCATTTTGGAGGTTAAGAATATCGCTGGGACACTATTATTTGATGATGTATTTAATCAGCTGCTGCGTATATCAAAGGATGATGTACAGGCACTGCCAGATCCCCTTCTTCAAGTAGAAAGGCAGAAGCATCAATTGCATTGTTTCCTTGAAAAACACAACATTAAAAATCTCCCCATTGTGCCTCTAATTGTGATTAGTAATCCTTCAACAGTGTTAAAAGCAGATGAGAGAAGAAGAAATATTTCTCAAAAAGTTATCCGCGCAGCAGCTCTTCCCCTTAAGTTAAGTAACCTGTATAATCAATTCCCTAATGAATTATTTACACAAAAAGAACTAAGAAAACTTTCGCGCTTGTTAATTAAAAATCATTGTACAGCTAATCCGGATATTCTCTCCCAGTTTCATATTCAAAAAAATGAGATCTTACCTGGTGTCTATTGTCCTGATTGCTTCTATATCCCTTCTAAAAGGAAATCTGGATCGTGGATTTGTCCTCAGTGCAACTCCCGATCAAAGGACGCCCACATATTATCCCTCAAGGACTATTCCCTTCTCATCAGCAACCAATTAACAAATAAAAGCATAAGAGAGTTTTTATGTTTAAATTCTTATTCTATAGCAAGTAAATTGCTTGTTTCGCTTGAGCTTTCTCATACCGGCGAAGGAAAGGGAAGGAAATATGAACTTCCCTATTCTGACTAATTGTGCTATTAGTTTCAACACTGAAAAATAAGGATAACCTAATATAAAGATTTACGAAAAAAGGTTATCAAATGCCAATTTCTTTTGTACAATAGGGACTTAATGGGGAGAGGACATCCATATGCCTCTTAATTTCCCCATAAAGGAGGAAGCTTGCATTGCTGGAAAACAGTTTTATTATGGTCGCTATTATTTTGATCATTAATATTGTATATGTATCATTTTTTACCATCAGGATGATTCTGACGCTTAAGGGACAGAGGTACCTTGCAGCATTTATAAGTACAATTGAAGTTGTCATCTATGTAATTGGACTGGGGCTTGTTCTGGATAACCTAAATGAAATACAAAATCTGATTGCCTATGCAGTCGGTTATGGCATTGGCGTTATTGTAGGCATGAAAATTGAAGAGAAACTGGCTCTTGGCTATATTACGGTAAATGTAATTACAAAAGAATATGACAGAGACCTTCCTAAAGCTTTAAGGGATAAAGGGTACGGTGTAACCAACTGGGCTGCCAATGGGCTGGAGGGAGACCGGATGGCCCTGCAGATCCTGACACCGAGAAAATATGAACTGAAGCTTTATCAGACGATTAAAGAACTTGATCCTAAAGCCTTCATCATTGCTTATGAGCCAAAAACGATCCATGGCGGCTTCTGGGTGAAATCTGTTAAGAGAGGAAAGTTGTCTCAATGAGCAAAGGCAAAAGTAAAATGGTATTTGAAGTACAGGAAAATGAAACGATTGACCAGTGCCTGGAAAGAATTCAAAAGACAGGATATATGCCTGTTAGAAGGACAGAGAAGCCCATTTTCAAAGAAGTTAAAACAGCCGGCAAGGTTGAATATGAACCGGCGGGCAGACAAATTGTTTTTGAAGCTAAACGAATAGAGAACTAAAACACGAACATTAATTGTCTGACTTTTAGTATTGTTCGATTTTTCAATTGACATAGTATCAGATATGTTGTTAATATGGTGGTAGTTAATAAAACGTGAATAAGCCCCTCGTATAATAATGGGAATAGGGCCCATAAGTTTCTACCCGGCGACCGTAAATTGCCGGACTATGAGGGAAAGCTGATATGCCCGGCATGTAGAAGGAATGATTCCTGCCGTTTGCAGGTGTCTTCCTTATGGCTCTTTTTAGCCCGGACAGATTGCTTTCTCTCATAAAAGAGAAGGATCTGTGCGGGTTTTTTATATTGGAAGATTTGGAGGAGAAGGAATGAGCGCACAAGCAGCAGTCATTATGGGAAGCAAATCAGATTGGGAGACAATGAAGCACGCTTGCGGAATTCTAGAAGAGCTTGAAATCCCTTTTGAAAAAAAGGTTGTTTCAGCGCATCGGACTCCGGATCTTATGTTTGAATATGCTGAACAGGCAAGAGATAGAGGCATCAAGGTAATCATTGCAGGAGCAGGAGGAGCGGCGCACCTGCCAGGAATGGTAGCAGCGAAAACGACACTTCCTGTCATTGGAGTGCCAGTGCAGTCAAAAGCTCTTAACGGAATGGACTCATTGCTGTCCATCGTGCAGATGCCCGGCGGCGTCCCTGTTGCAACAGTTGCGATAGGAAAAGCCGGTGCCGTTAATGCGGGTCTGCTGGCAGCACAAATCCTTGGCGCTTTCGATACAGCCATCGCAGCACGTCTTAATGCCAAAAGAGAAAAAACAAAACAGGAAGTTTTAGAAAGCAGTGATGAACTTGTCTAATAAAACAATTTTACCTGGACAAACAATTGGAATAATCGGCGGGGGACAGCTTGGAAGAATGATGGCCCTGGCAGCAAAGGCAAAGGGTTTCAGGATTGCTGTTTTGGATCCAGCAGAAGACTCTCCTTGCGGGCAGGTAGCGGATATTAAAATCATTGGCGAATACGGTCATTTAGATTCTATAAAAGAGTTGGCTGACATCAGTGACGTTGTTACTTATGAATTTGAAAATATCAGTGCGGAAGCTCTTGAGTGGCTATGTGCAAATGCGTATGTTCCACAGGGGAGCGAGGTGCTGGAGATCACCCAGGACCGGACAAAGGAAAAAGCAGCCATTCAAAGAGCTGGCTGCGAGGTAGCGCCATATGCGGTCATTACTACTGAAAAAGACATTTATGATAATATAGAAAAGCTTGGCTATCCAGCAGTATTGAAGACATCCAGAGGCGGATATGACGGAAAAGGGCAAGTTGTAATAAAGAACGGGCAGGATATTAAAAAAGCTGAAGAGCTTCTTGAGAATGGCGTATGTGTCCTTGAAAAATGGATTCCTTTCGAAAAGGAAATATCAGTTATTATTTGCCGGAGCACTTCGGGAGAAAAAGCGGTATTTCCAGTCGGGGAAAATGTCCATAAAGAAAACATTCTGCATCAGACAATTGTGCCGGCCATGATTACCGCCGATGCTGAGGAAAGGGCAGTAAAGGCAGCAAACCAGCTGGCAGAAGCTTTAGGCCTTGTCGGTACATTGGCTGTCGAAATGTTTTTGGAAAAAGACGGACAGATTTACATTAACGAGCTTGCTCCTCGTCCGCATAACTCAGGTCATTATTCGATTGAGGCATGCGAGACCTCCCAGTTTGAACAGCACATCCGCGCGGTATGCAATTGGCCGCTCGGCAGCACGGAGCTATTAAAACCGGCTGTTATGGTAAACATACTAGGAGAGCACCAGGAGCCTTTAATTAAGAAAATACCTGAATTGAATGGCTGGAAGATTCATTTGTACGGAAAAAAGGATGCCAAACATAAACGCAAGATGGGCCATGTGACGCTTTTGCGGAATTCAGCGGAAGAAGCGCTTGAAGAAGCGGAAAAGAGCGGCATTTGGTCCCCTGTGAAGGAAAAGATCGGAGGATAAAACATGATTGAACGCTATACGAGACCGGAAATGGGAGCTATCTGGACAGAAGAGAACCGCTTTCAGGCTTGGCTTGAGGTAGAAATTCTAGCCTGTGAAGCTTGGGCTGAACTAGGAGATATACCGAAAGAGGATGTCAAAAAAATCCGTGAGAATGCTTCTTTCAATATCGACCGCATTAAAGAAATCGAAGAAGAAACAAGACATGATGTTGTTGCCTTTACGCGCGCAGTATCCGAAACGCTTGGCGAGGAGCGCAAATGGGTTCATTACGGGCTGACTTCGACAGATGTGGTTGATACGGCACTTTCATACCTAATCAAGCAGGCGAATGATATTCTTCTAAAAGATATTGAACGCTTTGTAGAAATCCTGAAAAACAAAGCACAGGAGCACAAGTATACAGTGATGATGGGCCGTACGCACGGGGTGCATGCTGAGCCGACTACATTTGGTTTAAAGCTTGCATTATGGTATGAAGAAATGAAGCGTAATCTTGACCGCTTCAAAGAGGCAGCGGCTGGTGTGGAATTCGGCAAAATCTCAGGTGCAGTTGGAACATATGCAAACATTGATCCGTTCGTTGAGAAATATGTGTGTGAAAAGCTAGGCACCCAGCCAGCGCCAATTTCAACGCAAACACTCCAGCGTGACCGCCATGCTCATTATATGGGTGCAATCGCTCTTGTAGCCACTTCAATCGAAAAATTTGCGACAGAGATTCGCGGTCTGCAAAAAAGCGAAACGCGTGAAGTGGAGGAGTTTTTCGCGAAAGGTCAAAAGGGCTCTTCAGCCATGCCGCACAAACGCAACCCGATTGGTTCAGAAAATATGACGGGAATGGCAAGAGTGATCCGCGGCTATATGATGACTGCCTATGAGAATGTTGCATTATGGCATGAGCGCGATATTTCCCACTCATCGGCTGAAAGAATCATCCTGCCTGACGCAACGATTGCGCTAAACTATATGCTGAACCGCTTTGGGAATATCGTGAAGAACTTAACGGTCTTCCCTGAAAACATGAAACGCAATATGGACCGTACTCTAGGGCTGATTTACTCTCAGCGTGTTCTTCTAGCCTTGATTGATAAGGGCATGACTCGTGAAGAGGCATATGACACTGTCCAGCCGCGTGCCATGGAAGCATGGGAAAAACAGGTGCAATTCCGCAGCCTGATCGAGCAGGACGAAACCATCACTTCAAAGCTTTCTGAAGCAGAAATAGATGACTGCTTTGACTATAACTACCACATCAAGCATGTGGATACAATTTTTGACCGATTAGGTTTGTAAAAAAATAAAGAGGTAAAGAGCAGTCTTTACCTCTTTATTATCGGGAAAATTCCCAATCTTCTTATAAAATAATGTCTAGCAGCTGCGCCTAGGGGCTCGAGTGGCCGCCCCTGGTCAAGGCGCTTGCGCTTTTCGAATAAGGGAGGCTCTCCGCCATGGAAAAAGGAGCATTGTTATACGAAGGCAAAGCCAAAATGGTTTATCAAACAAACGATGAAAGTATCGTATGGATTGAATATAAAGATTCTGCAACAGCCTTTAATGGTGAGAAAAAGGCAAGCATCAGCGGCAAGGGCCGACTGAATAACGAGATTACGAGCTTGCTATTTACAAAGCTTCATGAGCTGGGAATTGAATCCCACTTTATCAAAAAACTTTCGGAGACAGAGCAGCTTGTGAAAAAGGTGGATATCATTCCGCTCGAAACAGTGGTTCGCAATCTTGCAGCGGGGAGCTTTTCTAAGAGATTGGGAGTTGAAGAAGGGAAAGAATTGTCCAGACCAATTGTTGAGTTCTATTACAAAGATGATGAGCTCGGCGATCCGCTGCTGACAGAAGATCATATTGAAGTGCTTCAGCTTGCTGATAAGCAGGAAGTAGCTCTTTTACAGGAAAAGGCACTTCAGGTTAATGCGGTTTTAAGAGATTTTTTCAAAGACCTTGGCATTAAATTGGTAGATTTCAAGCTTGAGTTTGGAAAAGATGAAGCGGGCCAAATTCTGCTGGCTGACGAAATTTCGCCAGATACCTGCAGGCTTTGGGATATTGAAACAAATGAAAAGCTGGATAAAGATGTTTTCCGCAGAGACCTTGGAAATTTAACAGATGCTTATGAAAATATTTTAGCGAGACTGGGAGGCCAAACAGTATGTACAAAGTAAAAGTTTTCGTCACATTAAGAGAAAGTGTTCTAGATCCTCAAGGAACAGTTGTGAAAAACTCTCTGCATTCCATGAACTACAGTGAGGTTTCTGATGTGCGCATCGGGAAATACATGGAGCTGACAGTGGAAAAAAGTGACCGTCCTGTTGAAGAAGCTGTAAAGGAAATGTGTGAGCGCCTTTTGGCCAATGTTGTGATTGAAGACTACCGCTTTGAAATTGAGGAGGCTGTTGCCCAGTGAAGTTCGCTGTAATCGTATTTCCAGGGTCCAATTGTGACATCGATATGTATCATGCAGTAAAGGATGAACTTGGAGCGGAAGCCGAATATGTCTGGCATGACGCAGAAAGCTTAGACGAATATGACGGAATCCTTCTTCCAGGCGGATTCTCATACGGTGATTACCTTCGTTCCGGTGCTGTGGCACGCTTCAGCAATGTTATGAAAGAAGTAATAAAAGCGGCTGAGGCAGGCAAACCGGTTTTGGGTGTATGCAACGGATTTCAAATCCTGCTTGAAGCAGGTCTTTTGCCAGGGGCAATGAGAAGAAATGATAGCCTGAAATTCATCTGCCGCACCGTTGAGTTAAAGGTTGAAAACAATGAGACAATGTTTTCATCTGCTTATGAAAAAAATGAAGTAATCAATATTCCAATCGCACATGGTGAAGGAAACTACTATTGTGATGAAGCTACTTTAGCAAATTTAAAGGAAAATAATCAGATTGTCTTTACTTATAATGGAACAAATCCAAATGGCAGCCTGGAAAATATCGCAGGCATTGTCAATGAAAAAGGAAATGTTCTCGGCATGATGCCGCATCCTGAAAGAGCCGTTGATGAGCTTTTAGGGGGAGCAGATGGCCTGAAACTTTTTCAATCAATCGTAAAACAATGGAGGGAAGCACATGTCGTTAAGCTTTAAGCCAAGTCCGGAACAATTAAAGGCACAGAAAGTATACAAAGAAATGGGTTTGTCTGATGACGAATTTGCGATGATTGAAAAGATTATCGGGCGTTTGCCAAATTATACAGAAATCGGCTTGTTTTCGGTTATGTGGTCAGAGCATTGCAGCTATAAAAACTCCAAGCCCGTTTTAAGCAAGTTCCCGACAACAGGAGAGAAAGTACTTCAAGGACCAGGGGAAGGAGCTGGAATCGTTGATATCGGCGATGGGCAAGCAGTTGTTTTTAAAATTGAAAGCCATAACCATCCGTCTGCAATCGAGCCTTACCAAGGGGCAGCAACAGGTGTCGGCGGGATTATCCGCGATGTATTTTCAATGGGCGCAAGACCAGTCGCGCTCCTCAACTCTTTACGCTTTGGAGAATTGGATTCTCCTCGTGTACGGTACCTTTTTAAAGAAGTAGTCGCAGGCATTGCGGGTTACGGAAACTGCATCGGCATTCCAACAGTTGGGGGAGAAGTGCAGTTTGACTCTTCCTATGAAGGAAATCCGCTTGTAAATGCAATGTGTGTCGGCTTAATCGATCATAAGGATATTAAGAAGGGTCAGGCCCACGGCGTTGGCAACACAGTCATGTATGTTGGTGCTAAAACTGGCCGTGATGGAATTCATGGAGCTACTTTCGCTTCAGAGGAACTGACAGACCAATCTGAAGCAAAGCGTCCAGCTGTCCAGGTTGGCGATCCATTCATGGAAAAACTTCTGCTTGAAGCATGTCTTGAACTAGTCCAGTCTGACGCTCTTGTCGGTATTCAGGATATGGGAGCTGCCGGCTTAACAAGCTCTTCTGCTGAAATGGCAAGCAAGGCAGGATCCGGAATTGAAATGAATCTTGACCTAGTTCCTCAAAGGGAAACAGGCATGACTGCATACGAAATGATGCTTTCCGAGTCTCAGGAAAGAATGCTGATTGTCGTGAAAAAAGGACGCGAGCAGGAGATCGTTGATTTATTTTCCAAATATGGCTTAGAAGCAGTTTCTATCGGCAAGGTAACCGATGATAAAATGCTCCGCCTGACTCATCAGGGGGAAGTGGTAGCAGAGCTTCCTGTTGATGCGCTTGCCGAGGATGCGCCGGTTTACCATAAGCCATCAAGAGAACCGGAATACTTCAGGGAGTTTCAGGCGATGGAAAATGAAATTCCTGCGGTTGAAGATTATAAAGAAACATTGGTGAAGCTCCTCCAGCAGCCGACGATTGCCAGCAAGGAATATGTTTATGATCAATATGACTATATGGTTCGCACAAATACAGTTGTTGCGCCTGGTTCTGATGCTGCGGTCATCCGCATCCGCGGCACACGTAAAGGTTTGGCTATGACTACAGACTGCAATTCCCGCTACATGTATCTTGATCCTGAAACGGGCGGCAAGATTGCTGTAGCTGAAGCTGCGAGAAATATTGTCTGTTCCGGCGGTGAACCACTAGCCATTACAGACAATCTGAACTTCGGAAACCCGGAAAAGCCTGAGATCTTCTGGCAGATTGAAAAAGCGGCAGACGGAATAAGCGAAGCATGCCGCACATTAAACACTCCAGTGATCGGCGGAAACGTCTCTTTATATAATGAAACAAATGGAACAGCAATTTATCCAACACCTGTGATCGGCATGGTTGGACTTTTAGAAGACATTGACAATGTGACAACACAAGCTTTCAAAGCAGCTGGTGACCTTATTTATCTGGTTGGTGAAACAAAGGATGAATTTGGCGGGAGCGAACTGCAGAAGATGACATATGGGAAGATTTTCGGCAAAGCGCCTGAACTTGACCTTGCAAAAGAAGAGAAGGCACAGGCTCAAATTTTAAAAGCCATCCGATCGGGGCTTGTCGCATCTGCACATGATGTGGCGGAAGGTGGTTTGGCTGTAGCTGCTGCGGAAAGCCTGATTGGTTCAAAGGGTCTTGGAGCAGATGTCAAGGTAACCGGAAACACGACTTCAGCTTTATTTAGTGAGTCCCAATCCCGTTTCTTGCTATCTGTTAAAAATGAAAATCAGGAAGCGTTTGAAAGTTTAGTAGATGCAGCACTAATCGGTAAAGTAACAGACGCACCTGTACTTAATATATCCAACGAAGAGGGCCTATTACTTTCTGAACAGGTTGAGGTTTTTGAACAGGCCTGGAAAGGAGCTATCCCATGCTTGCTGAAATAAGAGGACTGAATGAAGAGTGCGGGGTTTTTGGAGTCTGGGGGCATCAGGATGCCTCCCAGATTACGTATTACGGCCTTCATAGCCTGCAGCACCGCGGTCAGGAAGGCACGGGGATGGTCGTTACGGATGGCAAGAAGCTAAAGGGCATTAAAGGTGAAGGGCTTGTTACGGAAATTTTCACAGCAGATGCCATGAAGGAGCTGGAAGGAAAATCTGCAATCGGGCATGTCCGCTATGCGACGGCTGGAGGCGGGGGATATGAAAATGTCCAGCCTCTGCTATTCAACTCTCAAAGCGGAAGCCTTGCGCTTTGCCATAATGGGAATCTGGTAAATGCAACTGCCTTAAAGCATCAGCTGGAAGGACAGGGAAGCATTTTTCAAACAAGCTCTGATACAGAGGTTTTGGCTCATTTAATTAAGCGTGCCGGTTTTTCAAGTTTAAAAGATCGCGTAAAGAACGCTTTATCGATGATTAAAGGAGCCTATGCTTTTCTAATTATGACGGAAACAGAATTAATGGTAGCTCTTGATCCAAACGGAATGAGGCCGCTCTCGCTTGGCAAAATTGGCGATGCTTATGCGGTTGCCTCTGAAACATGTGCCTTTGATGTTGTCGGAGCAGAGTTTATCCGCGATATTTTACCAGGAGAATTGCTGATCATTGACGATAACGGCTTCCGTTCAGAGATGTTTGCCATGGCCTCTAATATAGCGATGTGCACGATGGAATATGTTTATTTTTCCCGCCCGGACAGCAATATCAACGGGATCAATGTTCATACTGCACGGAAAAATCTTGGGAAGGAGCTTGCATTTGAGGCTCCGATTGAAGGAGACGTCGTTACAGGTGTGCCAGATTCAAGCATCTCTGTGGCGATTGGCTACGCTGAGGCATCAGGCATTCCATATGAAATGGGCTTGATTAAAAACCGTTATGTAGGCCGGACTTTTATCCAGCCATCCCAGTCGCTGCGTGAGCAGGGTGTAAAAATGAAGCTGTCTCCTGTACGCGGAGTAGTAGAAGGCAAAAGAGTTATCATGGTGGATGACTCGATCGTTCGCGGCACAACAAGCAGACGGATCGTAACGATGCTGAAAGAAGCTGGTGCTACAGAAGTTCATGTGCTGATCAGTTCACCGCCGATTAAAAATCCATGCTTCTATGGAATTGACACTTCTACAAAGGAAGAACTGATTGCCGGCAACCATTCGGTTGAAGAAATAAGAGAAATCATTGGTGCCGACACGCTCACTTTCTTAAGTACAGAGGGCATGGTCAAAGCGATTGGCCGAAAAGATGGACAATGCCTGGCATGCTTTACAGGCCAGTACCCAACGGAGATTTATCCGAGCACTGTGCATCCTTATGAAAAGGTATAAAGTTAGTTTGGCCGATAAACTGTTATGTTTGGCCGATAAATATGGAGAATTGGCCGATAAAAATTGATTTTTGGCCGTTAAATGTACTAATTTGGCCGATAAGTTGAAGAATCGGCCTTTATATAATTAAGAAAGTAACTTTGAAATACAATAACTGTCTAGCTCCAGCGCCTACCCCCTCGAGGTCATAAGCCAATCCTCCCAGAAAGGCAAAGAACGCCTTTCCGAGAGGCCCGTCTTATGCTTGTCGGGGGTGAACAAGGCGCTTGCGCTTTTCTAATATGGGGTGAAAAACAGATGGCAAACGCATATAAACAGGCCGGAGTAGATATTGAAGCTGGCTATGAAGCAGTTTCCCGCATGAAAAAGCATGTTCAGAAGACTATTCGTCCTGGTGTGCTCGGCGGTTTGGGAGGATTTGGCGGCATGTTCGACCTATCAGAACTTAACCTGAAGGAACCGGTATTAGTATCAGGGACAGATGGAGTCGGCACGAAGCTGATGCTCGCCTTTATGATGGATAAACATGACACGATTGGGATTGATGCGGTCGCAATGTGTGTAAATGATATTGTCGTACAGGGAGCAGAACCTCTTTATTTCTTGGATTATATCGCTTGCGGAAAAGCGGCGCCAGAACGGATTGAAGCGATTGTTAAAGGTATTGCGGATGGCTGCGAACAGGCTGGATGCGCACTTGTTGGCGGTGAAACTGCCGAAATGCCTGGCATGTACAGTGAAGAAGAATATGATCTTGCCGGATTTGCGGTTGGTGCCTGTGAAAAATCCAATCTGATCAATGGTGCGGACATCAAGGCTGGAGATGTGCTGATCGGCCTTGCATCCAGCGGAATTCATAGCAATGGCTACTCGCTGGTCAGAAAGCTGTTTTTTGAAAAAGCGAATATGTCCTTAACAGATCATGTAGAAGAATTAGGCTGCACTTTAGGGGAAGAGCTGCTTCGCCCTACAAAAATTTATGTAAAGCCGATTCTATCAGCTATGAAGCAATTCAAGCTGAAGGGCATGGCCCATATCACTGGCGGCGGATTTATTGAAAATATCCCGCGTATGCTGCCTGAAGGCCTTGGTGCCCAGCTTGAGGAAAGCAATTGGGAAGTGCTGCCTGTGTTCAAGGTTATGGAGAAGATCGGCGGACTGGAACGCAAGGAAATGTACAACATTTTTAATATGGGAACAGGCATGGTGATTGCTGCCGATAAAGAAAATGCTGATGAACTAATCGGCTATTTCAGCGAAATTGGTGAAAAAGCCTATCTATTGGGAACAGTAACGGATCAGGAAGGAATTGAAATTCTGTAACTTGGAGGAAGTCATGAAAAAAATTGCAGTGTTTGCTTCCGGAAGCGGAACGAACTTTCAAGCCATTGCTGATGCCGTGAAAATAGGTGATTTACAGGCTGAGATCGTCTTGTTTGTCTGTGATCGGCCAGGTGCCTACAGCATTGAACGTGCCCAAAACGAACAAGTTCCGCAGTTTGTTTTTTCAGCTAAAGACTATGCTGGCAAAGCAGAGTATGAAAGAGTGATTTTGCAAAGGCTGAAGGAAAGCGGTGCCGAATATATTATTCTCGCTGGCTTTATGAGACTGATTGGCCCGACGCTTTTGAAAGAGTTTGAAGGCAGGATCATTAATATCCATCCTTCTCTTCTGCCGGCTTTTCCAGGTAAGGATGCGATTGGCCAGGCGTTATCTGCGAATGTGAAGGTAAGCGGCGTAACGGTTCATTTTGTTGATGAAGGCATGGATACTGGGCCGATTATTGCTCAAGCGTCAGTTGAAATAGATGAAGGTGAAACACTGGAAAGCCTTCAGAAGAAGATACATGAAGTCGAACACAGACTTTATCCGCAGGTTTTGCAAAATCTTTTCTATGCTAAAATGGTAGAGAACTAAAGTATATCATTCAACAGAGTCAGGGGGAGCGAACATGAAGAAACGTGCATTAATCAGTGTTTCCGACAAAAATGGCATAACAGAATTTGCCCAGCAGTTAAATGAACTGGGTTTTGAAATTATCTCAACAGGCGGTACAAAAAAGGCGCTGCAAGAGAGTGGGATTCCCGTTATCGGCGTAAGTGATGTGACAGACTTTCCGGAAATTTTGGAAGGGCGTGTGAAAACATTAAATCCAATGATTCATGGCGGGCTGCTGGCAAAGCATAGCGAACCAGGCCACAAACAGCAGCTTAAGGAGCATGGGATTCAGCCTATCCAGGTTGTGTGCGTGAATTTGTATCCGTTCCAGCAAACCATTGCTAAGACAGATGTGACAGTAGAGGATGCGATTGAGAATATTGATATCGGCGGTCCGGCCATGCTGCGTGCATCCGCCAAGAACCATGATTATGTAACGGTTGTGGTGGACCCTGCGGATTATGGAACAGTTCTTTCCCAGTTAAAAGAAAACGGAGGGGTTCAAAAGGAAACCCGCCGCAGACTTGCTGCAAAGGTTTTCCGCCATACAGCTGCCTATGATGCGATGATCGCTGAATATATGACAGATTTGGCTAATGAAGAAACACCTGAAAAACTAACGGTAACGTATGAACTGAAGCAAACATTGCGATACGGGGAGAATCCTCATCAAAAGGCTGCTTTTTACCGCAAGCCGCTTGGATCTGAATTTTCGATCGCTAACGCTGAGCAGCTTCACGGCAAGGAATTATCCTACAACAATATCAATGATGCTGATGCAGCTCTTCAAATTGTAAAAGAATTCTCGGAGCCTGCAGCAGTTGCTGTTAAGCATATGAATCCTTGCGGGGTAGGGACTGGTGAAAATGTATTTGAAGCTTTTTCAAAAGCCTTCGAAGCGGACCCTGTTTCTATCTTTGGCGGCATTATTGCCCTGAACAGGGAAGTGGATGCTGAGACAGCGAAAAAGCTATATGAAATTTTCCTTGAAATTATCATTGCACCATCCTTCTCAACCGAAGCACTTGAGATTTTAAAAGGGAAAAAGAATCTGCGCCTGCTGACAATACCTTTTGAAGGCAAAAAGAAAGCGGAAATGAGATTGTCCGCTATTGAGGGCGGTTTGCTGACGCAGGAATATGATCTATTCACCCTTGAAGATGCAGAAGTAAAAGTTGCGACAATGAGGGAGCCAACAGAAGAAGAGTGGAAAGCACTGAAGCTGGGCTGGAAAGTCGTAAAGCATGTAAAATCCAATGCGATTGTCGTAAATGATGCAAACATGACACTTGGAGTCGGTGCCGGGCAGATGAACCGTGTAGGTTCTGCCAAAATTGCACTTGAACAGGCCGGAGAAAAAGCAAACGGTGCAGTAATGGCATCCGATGCATTTTTCCCTATGAACGATACCGTTGAAGTTGCAGCCAAAGCTGGCATTACAGCAATTATCCAGCCGGGAGGATCCATCCGTGATGAGGATTCCATCAAAAAGGCTGATGAGTGCGGTATTGCAATGGTCTTTACCGGCGTACGCCATTTTAAACATTAAAAGAAAAGCGGAAGCGCCTCGATCAGGAAGGAACGCAGACTAAGAACGCCACGTCCTGTGGCAACGTCTGCATGACTCCCATCCTGGGAGCCTCAAGCATAAGACGAGCTGTCAGAAAGGTTGTCCTTTACCTTTTTGATAGTTTGGCTTATGACCTCGAGCCCCTAGGCGCTGAAGCTGGACAATACGAAAAGCGGAAGCGCCTCGATCAGGGGCCTTGCTATTATAGCTGACATTTTTACGGAGGTGGGCGTAATGAAGGTATTGGTTATTGGAAGAGGCGGACGTGAACATGCAATTTGCTGGAAAATGAATCAAAGCTCTTCAGTGAAACAGGTTTTTGCGGCTCCAGGAAATCAGGGAATGGAGGATTCAGCTCAGCTGGTTGCCATCCAGGAAAATGAGCAGGAAAAACTTGTGCAGTTTGCTCAGGAGAATGAAATCGAATTGACTGTAATCGGGCCTGAAGTGCCGCTGCTTGCGGGTCTGGCTGACCGATTTGAAGAGGCTGGTTTAAAGGTATTTGGCCCGAAAAAAGCAGCAGCTGAAATTGAAGGCAGCAAGTCCTTTGCCAAAGAACTTATGAAGAAATATGCTATTCCGACGGCTGAGTATGGTGTATTCTGCGACTATGAAGAAGCGAAAGCTTATATCGAAGCAAAAGGGGCTCCCATAGTACTGAAAGCAGACGGACTTGCAGCCGGGAAAGGCGTAATAGTAGCCATGACTTTGCAGGAAGCATTGTCCGGGATTGAGGAACTATTATTAAATGAAAAGTTTGGCCAAGCCTCTTCAACTGTTGTAATTGAAGAATTCCTTGAAGGCGAAGAGTTTTCCTTAATGGCTTTTGTAAACGGAGAAACTGTGATTCCGCTTGAAATTGCCCAGGACCACAAGCGTGCTTATGATGGGGACCAGGGACCGAATACAGGCGGGATGGGTGCCTATTCACCAGTACCGCATATTGGTGATGGTACAGTTGCAGCTGCTGTTGAAAAAGTTTTGAAGCCGGCAGCAAAAGCAATGGTGCAGGAAGGCCGAAGTTTTACAGGGATTCTGTATGCAGGTCTGATTAAAACATCAGGAGGCCCGAAGGTAATTGAATTCAATGCCCGCTTTGGAGATCCTGAAACACAAGTGATTTTGCCTCGTATGAAGTCGGATCTGGCGGAGGTTATGCTGGCAGTCCTAAAAGGGGAGCAGCCTGAAATTGAGTGGGATAATGAGGCTATAGTCGGAGTGGTTGCTGCTTCAAAGGGCTACCCTGAGGCATACGAAAAAGGAGCTGTTCTGAATGGGCTGCAATTGGTTAAAGGTGTCTCTGTCTTCCATGCCGGCACTGATAAAAACAGCTCAGGTGAGTATGTGACAAATGGAGGCCGCGTGCTGCTTGCAGGTGCGAAAGCACCTACCCTGAAGGAAGCGCAGCAAAAGGTATATTCCGAACTGGAGAAACTTCAGTGTGACGGTGTATTCTACCGCAAAGATATTGCTGATAAGGCTATCGCGCACGTCGTTTCTTAGTCTTCCGGATATACACAAACAGGAGTGCCACAATGCTTCCGATTATTGCTGCCAGGACGAACGTCATATCCATTACGTATTCCCAAAACATATTGTCAGCTCCTTTGTATTTTACAGCCCCCAATCAGGGGGCTGTATTTTCAAAAATTTAAGAAGGGTTATACGGCAGAATTTCCTCAACAGCCTCATCATTCTTGTGATTACCTTCCTGATTTCTCTTCTCCAGAACCATATCCTGGCCTCTCTCAAAAAGAGCTGTTATAGGGCAAAAGCGGACAATCCCCTCTGCCACTTTCATGCCTCCAAGCATGGCCATCATGAGATAAGAATCCCGCCAAGGTCGTTTCACAAGCTTTGAAGTGCTCCAGGCTAAGACAGTAAATCCGACTGTTATGCGAATTAATGCATTTACAATGCCGATATTTGGTTTTACATTCAAAGTATCCACCACCTTCACAAAAATTTTACAATCTTTTACTGTTTCTTTAATGCGTTAAACAGTGAAATATGTTACTATAGAAAAACAAGAGAATGAAAGGGCTTTCTTTATTGATTTAAAGCCATTTTACAGATTGATTTTATTCTAAAAACAGAGTCTTTTATATATAGATATCAAAAAGGGAGGGAGTATGGTGCTGGAACAGCGATACCGTTGGAAAAACAGGCACTTGCGTGAACATGTTTCCGTATTGGACGGAAAACTGTCACCGATGATATTACTAAAGAACGCACGTTATCTGAATCAGGCATTTCGAAAATGGATAACAGCAAATATATGGATTTATGGCGACCGTATTGTTTATGTGGGCGAAAAGCTGCCGGAAAAAATAGAACAATGTGAAGTTGTTGATTGTACAGGGCTCACGCTGGTTCCCGGATATATTGAGCCTCATGCCCATCCGTTTCAATTATATAATCCCCATTCCCTGGCGAGCTATGCATCGCAGTTTGGAACAACCACTTTAATTAATGACAATATGGTGCTTGCTTTACAGCAGGATAAAAAGAAAGCGTTTTCTTTTTTGAAGGAAATGAGGAATATGCCTGCGACAACCTATTGGTGGTGCCGATTTGATGCCCAAACGGAAATTCAGCATGAGGAATCCGTTTTTTCGCATGGAAACGTTAAATCCTGGCTTGAACATGATGCTGTGCTTCAGGGAGGAGAGCTGACAGGCTGGCCGAAGCTTTTGGATGGCGATGATATGATGCTTCATTGGATTCAGGAAACAAAGCGGATGAGGAAAAAGATTGAAGGCCATTTTCCGGGGGCATCCGAAAAAACCCTGGCGAAGCTCATGCTGCTTGGTGCTGATTGCGACCATGAGTCGATGACGGGTAAGGATGTCTATAACCGTCTTTTACAAGGATATACCGTATCTCTCAGGTATTCTTCTATCCGTCCCGATCTGCCGATTTTATTGGACGAGATGCATGACATTGGCATTGATCAATATGACCGGATGATCTTTACAACAGACGGTTCCTTTTCCTCTTTTTATGAACAGGGAATCATTGACCATATGATTCGAATCGCCATAGACAAAGGGGTGCCGGTTATCGATGCTTATAATATGGCGACCATCAATGTGGCCCGTCATTATGGAATCGATTATTTACATGGCTCCATTGCTACAGGAAGGGTTGCCAATATTAATTTCCTATCAGATGAATCAGAACCAACCCCAATATCAGTTATAGCCAAAGGGGAATGGGTGAAAAGAGACGGTGAGAACCTGCACGCCTATAAGCCTGTGCAATGGGAAGAATTCGGCTTTGAGCCTATGAATATTGATTGGGAACTGACTGCTGATGATATGCAGTTCTCCATGCCTTTCGGGATAAAAATGGAGAATGCGGTTATCACGAAGCCGTACTCCATTACGATTGACGTGTCAGCAGAAGAACTGGAGAAAGACCATGATGAATGTTTCTTCATGCTTGTTGACCGGAATGGACACTGGCGCATGAATACGGTGCTGAAAGGTTTCTCGAAAAGCCTGGATGGAATGGCCAGTTCGTTTTCCAATACCGGTGACATCATCTTAATAGGGAAAAGCAAACATGAAATGCTGAATGCTTTTAACCGTCTGAAAGAAATTGGCGGAGGCATTGTTATATCAGAAGGAGGCAAAGTCGTTCAGGAGATGGAACTCCGCTTAAAGGGAGTGATGTCCCATAAAAATGTGGAAGACTTAATGGAGGAAGAAAAACAGCTTGTGCATTGCTTGCGAGATAAAGGCTACAGGCATGAAGATCCAATGTATACGCTGCTCTTTTTCTCTTCAACACATCTGCCTTATATCAGGATTACCCAGCAGGGAATGTATGATGTAATGAATAAAACGGTACTCTTTCCAACGATAATGCGTTAAAATATAAAAGAGATGCAATATAATAGAGATAAAAAACTGCTCAGTGGAGCTACCATAGAAACTGCATCGAAGCAAAATACACAGGGGTGCTAAATGCTAAAAAGATGGATAGCTGTATCAGCAGCGGCAATGCTTTTAGTTTCTGGATGCAGCAAAGAAAAAGCTGAGGAGCCTGCAAAGCAGGATACGGAAAAAGCGGAAGAAACCACAAAAGGGGTCAGCTCTGAAAAAGGACTTCCATTTCAATATCCGCTCACAGGTTTCGGATCGGAAACCGAGGTGGATGGAAGGGCTGTAGCGGTGATGATCAATAATCATCCGAAAGCCCGCCCTCAATCCGGGCTTAACCAGGCTGATGTCGTCTATGAATTGCTGGCAGAAGGGGATGTGACCCGTTTTCTTGCTATTTTTCAAAGCGAGCAGCCCGAATTGATAGGACCTGTCAGAAGTTCAAGGGATTATTATATTGAGCTGGCCAAAGGCTATGACGGCCTCTACGTTGCCCACGGCTACAGTCCCGAGGCCAAAGAGCTGCTGGATCAGGGGTATATTGATAATCTAAATGGAATGCAGTATGACGGCACATTATTTAAGCGGGAAAGCTTCCGCCAGCCTCCCCATAATTCCTACATTTCATACGAAAATGTGCTGAAGGGCGCAAAAGAAAGAAATTATTCGATGGAAGACAAACCGGAATCTCTTGAATTTCTGTCGAAGGAAGAGGTGAAGGCTATTCAGGGAGAGGATGCCGACTCTGCCATGGTCTCCTACCTAGACAATGAATTATTCAATGTCATCTACGAGTATGATGAAGCACTGGGGAAATACAAAAGGTATTCCAATGGGGAACTTACAGCTGATTTCAAATCTGGAAAGCCTGTATTGCTTGACAACATTTTTATCGCAGAAGCAGACCATAAAGTGGTTGACAGCTCAGGCCGCCGTGATATTAACTTAACTTCTGGGGGAAATGGATATCTACTGCAAAAAGGGAAAGTGACAGAGGTACAGTGGGAAAATATTAACGGGCGAATTCTTCCTGTAATGAATGGCAAACAGGCTGGCCTAGTGCCAGGAAAGACATGGATTAACATCATTCCATCAAGTCCCGGTCTTGAGCAGACGGTTTCCTTTGAAGCTAAGCCATAATGATTAAAAATTCTATTACAATAAAGGGGTATGCAAATATATGCAAATCGATAAGCTAAGAGGCAAAGAACTGGATCAGTTATTTAAGTCAGTTTTGTCATTAAAAGATCTGGAAGAGTGCTATCGCTTCTTTGACGACTTATGCACAGTAAATGAAATACAGTCCCTGGCGCAGCGTCTGGAAGTGGCACGCATGCTTCGCGAAGGCAAAACGTATCATAAAATCGAAACAGATACGGGTGCAAGCACGGCAACCATTTCCCGTGTGAAACGATGCCTTAACTATGGAAATGATGCATATGAAATGGCATTGGAAAGAATTAAAGAAGAAGCCGAGAAAGCTTAAATATACCTTTTGCTTAAACCGATGGGGTGTTCCCGCGGTTTTTTTTCTTTTTCTCCTATTAATTTTTCCCACCTCAGAAAGACTTCCTGCTTTTCTTTTTTATCTAGCTTCAGCGCCTAGCCCCTCTAGGTCGCTTCAGGCCATCTGATGAAGTCAAAAAAACGACATCATCAGCTGGCCTTCCGACGTACAGGATGTACTAGTGCCGACGTTGCCGCAGGACGTGGGGTTTTTAGTCGGCCAGCGCTTGTCGGACTTGCACAGGACGTGCTGACGTCAACGTTCGCCATAGGACGTGGCGGCATTTAGTTGACGTTCATCCCTTCCAATGGCGCTTCAGCTTTTATTTTTTATTCCCAATCTTAAATGATATAATGATGAAATGGAATGATAGAATGGAGGCAATTTTGCATGTATGATGTTCGCGAATGGAGCCACGTATTTAAGCTCGATCCGGATAAATATATATCAGATGAAGACCTGGAGATGATTTGTGAGTCAGGGACAGACGCGATTATTGTGGGCGGAACGGACGGAGTAACTCTTGAAAAGGTACTGGATTTAATGGCCCGCATCCGCAGGTATACTGTTCCTTGCGTGCTGGAGGTTTCAACAATTGATTCAATTACTCCAGGCTTTGATCTATATTTTATCCCGACAGTCCTTAACAGCCGGGACGTGAAGTGGATTACAGGCCTTCATCAGGAAGCTGTAAAAGAATATGGGGATATTATGAATTGGGAAGAAATTATGGTTCAGGGCTATTGCATTTTGAATGAAGAATGCAAAGCGGCACAGGTTACCAATTCACGTACAAATATATCGCTGGATGAAGTAAGGGCATATGCCATGATGGCTGAAAAGATGTTCCGCCTGCCAATCTTTTATCTGGAATACAGTGGAAAGTACGGAGATGCCGGTGTGGTCGCAGAGGTGAAAAATACGCTTGAAGAAACCGTATTATTTTACGGCGGCGGCATCGTGAATGTGGAGCGGGCAAAAGAAATGGCTCAGCATGCAGACGTAATTGTGGTCGGAAATATCATTTACGATGACCTGCAGGCTGCACTGGCCACAGTCGAAGCCGCACGTGCATAATTCAGTTGCTGATGATTATCAAACAAGATAAAATAGATTACAAGAACATATGTTTCTATGGTGGTGAAGAGAAGCAATGCAATTTTTAACGGATAAATTATTGAACGGACTAAACCCGCAGCAGCAAAATGCGGTAAAAACTACGGATGGACCACTCCTGATAATGGCAGGAGCGGGAAGCGGAAAGACAAGAGTGCTTACTCACAGGATTGCTTACTTAATGGTAGAAAAGGGTGTTAACCCATACAATATTCTGGCAATCACTTTTACAAACAAAGCAGCCCGTGAAATGCGTGAACGTATTTATAACATGATGGGCGGAGCAGCAGATGATATCTGGATTTCAACGTTCCACTCCATGTGCGTGCGGATCTTAAGAAGGGATATTGACCGTATTGGCTATAACCGCAATTTCACAATTCTGGATTCAACAGATCAGCAATCGGTGATTAAATCAATCCTAAAGGATAAAAACCTGGATCCAAAGAAATTTGATCCGCGTGCTATCCTGGGGTCCATCAGTTCGGCAAAAAATGAATTAATTACCCCTGAAGAGTATGCGAAAACAGCAGGAGATTATATTCAGCAGGTTGCAAGTGATGTATATACAGAGTACCAAAAGAGACTAAGACGCAACCAGGCGCTTGATTTTGATGATCTTATTATGATCACGATTCAGCTGTTCCAGAGAGTGCCGGAAGTGCTTGAATATTATCAGCGCAAATTCCAGTACATTCATGTGGATGAGTACCAGGATACTAACAGAGCGCAATACATGTTGGTCAAGCTTTTGGCAAGCCGTTTCAAGAATCTGTGTGTGGTCGGTGATTCTGATCAGTCCATCTATAAATGGCGCGGTGCGGACATAGCCAACATCCTTTCTTTTGAAAAGGATTATCCGAATGCACAGACTATTATGCTTGAACAAAATTATCGTTCAACTAAGAGAATTCTTCTGGCTGCCAACGAAGTCATCAGCAAGAACCTAAACAGAAAGCCGAAAAACCTTTGGACGGAAAATGCAGAGGGCAATAAGATTTCTTACTATCGTGCCGACAGTGAGCAGGGAGAAGCCCAGTTTGTTGCAGGTAAAATTAAAGAGTATATCAATAGCGGCAAGCGCAGCTTGTCGGATATCGCTATCTTGTATCGTACAAATGCACAGTCCCGTGTAATGGAGGAAGTGCTGCTTAAGTCGAACATTGAATACTCGATTGTCGGCGGCATCAAGTTCTATGACCGCAAAGAAATTAAGGACATCCTTGCTTACCTGCGTCTGATTGCCAATCCAGATGATGATATCAGCCTTCAGCGTGTTATCAATGTGCCCAAACGCGGAATCGGCTCCGGTTCGGTTGATAAAATCGCCAACTTTGCACAGCTTCACGAAATGAGCATGTTTGAAGCACTTGAGTCCATTGAACTGATCGGCTTGAGCCCGAAAATTACAAAAGGGGCCATTGAATTCAGGGATTTGGTTAAAAACTATACACAAATGCAAGAATACTTATCTGTGACAGAACTTGTGGAAGAGCTTTTGGAGAAATCAGGCTACCGCGATATGCTTATTGCCGAGAAGTCCATTGAAGCACAAAGCCGTCTGGAAAACATTGATGAATTCCTGTCCGTTACGAAAAACTTTGAAGAAGCCAGCGAAGATAAATCGCTTATCGCATTTTTGACTGATCTGGCTCTTGTAGCTGACATTGATAAATTGGATGATGATGGCGAAAAAGCTGAATCAGTTGTTCTTATGACACTTCACTCAGCAAAAGGGCTTGAGTTCCCTGTTGTCTTTTTACTTGGTCTTGAAGAAGGTGTATTCCCGCATAGCCGTTCACTTATGGAAGAAGCAGAAATGGAAGAAGAGCGCCGTCTTGCTTATGTGGGAATCACACGGGCGGAAGAGGAGCTTTTCATTACAAATGCACAAATGCGTACTTTATTTGGACGCACGAATATGAATCCGCCATCCCGATTTATCAAAGAAATTCCTGCTGATTTGCTGGATGGCCTTGAACCTGCTAAAAAGCCGTCTCCATTTGGATCATCGCCGTTTGGATCTCCTTCGTCATCAAGAGGAGCACAGCCTCAGCGGAAAGCAGTGGTGCGTCCATCCTCATCGAACACAGGCGGAGATGAAATTGACTGGAAAGTCGGCGACAAAGCTCAGCACGGAAAATGGGGAACAGGTACAGTTGTCAGTGTAAAAGGCTCCGGCGAAGGAACAGAGCTCGATATTGCGTTCCCAAAACCAGTCGGCATAAAGCGTCTGCTGGCCAAATTTGCACCGATTACAAAGGCATAATCATATAGCAGGCCTGCCAGGCATCTTTTAAAGGATTATAGAAAGGGTTGAATGTATGGACCTTCAATTTGCAGAAAAAAAGGTGAAAGATCTGCACAACCTTTTGAATCAGTATAATTATGAGTACCATGTCCTTGATCAGCCGTCTGTTCCAGATGCTGAATACGATAGGCTGATGAGGGACCTTATTGAGCTTGAAGAGCAATTTCCCGAGCTGAAAACAGAGGATTCTCCAACACAGCGAGTTGGAGGGGAAATTCTTGATATGTTTGAAAAAGTGGAGCATCAGTCACAGATGCTCAGTTTGGGCAATGCCTTCAATGAACAGGACTTAAGAGATTTTGACCGCCGTGTCCGCCAGGGGGCAGGGGAAAATGTTACTTATGTATGCGAGTTGAAAATCGATGGATTGGCTGTCTCCCTGCGTTATGAGGATGGTTTATTTATTCTCGGTGCCACACGCGGTGACGGATCCATTGGTGAAAATATCACGGCAAACTTAAAAACCATCCGCTCCATTCCTCTTCGGCTGAAAGAGAACGTCACAATGGAAGTGCGCGGTGAGGCCTTCATGCCGAGGCGTTCTTTTGAGAAATTGAATAAAGCGAAAGAAGAGAATGGGGAAGAGCCTTTTGCAAATCCAAGGAATGCAGCAGCGGGTTCATTGAGGCAGCTTGATCCGCGCCTTGCGGCGAAGCGTAACATGGATATATTTGTCTACGGCATTGCGAATGTAGGCGATACTGGAATCGTCTCCCATAGCGAAGGTCTAAATTATTTGGATAGCCTGGGATTCAAAACGAATAAAGAACGCAAGAGATGTAAAAGCATCGAGGAAGTTATTGATTATGTAGAGGGATGGACTGACAAACGCCCGAATCTGTCTTATGATATTGATGGCATCGTTATTAAAGTCGATTCAATGGAATCACAGGAGCAGCTCGGCACTACGGCAAAAAGCCCACGCTGGGCCATCGCTTATAAATTCCCTGCAGAAGAGGTTGTTACCACATTAAGGGATATTGAATTAAGCGTGGGACGTACTGGCGTAGTTACGCCAACTGCGCTTCTGGAGCCTGTCCGTGTTGCCGGAACGACTGTCCAAAGGGCGTCACTGCACAACGAAGATTTAATTCGCGAAAAAGATATTAAGATTGGCGATCAGGTCGTTGTGAAAAAAGCAGGAGATATTATCCCTGAAGTTGTAAATGTACTGGCTGACAGGAGAACGGGTGAGGAACAGGATTTTAACATGCCGACACATTGCCCTGAGTGTGAAAGCGAGCTGGTCCGCCTTGATGGTGAAGTGGCATTGCGCTGCATTAATCCAAAGTGCCCAGCCCAGATCAGGGAAGGCTTAATTCACTTTGTTTCCCGCAACGCCATGAACATTGATGGCCTTGGTGAAAAGGTGATCAGCCAATTATTTGCCGAAAATCTGATCAAAGATGTGGCAGATATCTATAAATTAACGTATGAACAGCTCATCCAGCTCGAGCGGATGGGTGAAAAGTCAGTAAATAACCTCATTCAGGCAATTGAAAACTCCAAGGGCAACTCATTGGAAAAGCTTTTATTTGGTTTGGGAGTCCGCCATGTTGGCGCAAAGGCAGCCAAAACACTGTCCAAGGAGTTTGGCCAGATGGAAGCTCTTGAAAAAGCATCCCGGGACGAATTAACAGCTATCAATGAAATAGGCGAAAAAATGGCCGATTCCATTGTTTCCTTCTTTGAACAGGAAGAAGCCCATGAGCTGATTGCCGAGCTGAAAGCTGCCGGAGTCAATATGGCTTATAATGGGCCAAAGCCTGTTTCAGCCGAAAACTCAGATAGCTTTTTTGCAGGAAAAACAGTGGTTCTGACCGGAAAGCTTGAAATGATGAGCCGAAATGAAGCAAAAGAAAAAGTAGAGGCGCTTGGCGGCAAAGTATCCGGAAGCGTAAGCAAGAAAACAGATGTTGTTATCGCCGGAGAAGACGCTGGATCCAAACTGACGAAGGCCCAGGAGCTTGGAGTAGAGGTTTGGAACGAGGAGAGACTGGTTGAAGAATTAAATAAGTAAGAGGGTGTAAGCTCCGTGAAAAAACTTTTGATGCTTGCTTTATCCCTAACCCTTCTGCTTGCAGGCTGTGCGCCTAATTTTAAAAGCCAAGAGGAAGTTGTTCAGGAAGACAAGAATGAAAAGGATAAGGCAATCATTCCGAACTATAAAATTTCAGACAAGTATTATCGTACACTGCTGCCATTTGAACCAAGTGAATCCAGAGGTCTCGTGGTCAATAATGTAAGCTCCAAGTATGACATCAATGAATTTGAGACAGGACTTATGCGGGTTGCGCAAAACACGTTTGATCCGGATGAATACTTATTCCAGGAAGGTCAGTATCTAAAAAGAGGCACTGTCCAGGCCTGGCTAAACCGCAAATTCACTGACGCTCAGCTGAAGGAACACAAGATGAAAGCTGAAGACAACATCGGCTTAAATCCAATGATCGCAGATGGCGGAGATATTGATAAAAATAATGAAAAGAGCCCAATATACCTGGCACATATTCTTGAACACAACTATCTGTTAAAAAATGATGATGGAAAAGTGGAACTCGGCGGTGTTGTCATCGGTCTTGCCATGAACTCTGTCCATTATTATCAAAAGGAACAATATGGTGCCACTTTCGAAACAAAGATTGACCATGATGTACTTGAGCGGGAAGGTAAAAAGCTGGCTGAAGAAGTACTGCAGAGAGTACGGCAAATCAAAGGTTTGAAAGATGTGCCGGTAACCATTGCTTTGTTTGAACAGCAAGCAAGAACTTCTGTTGTGCCGGGAAGCTTTTTTGCCTATGCAACTGCCGATAAGGGCAGCAGCAAGCTTGGCGGATGGGAAGATGTCGACGAGAAATATGTCCTTTTCCCTTCAAACTCGGCTGAAAAAAATCATCGTGATGATTTAACGGCTTTTCTAAATTTTAAACAGGATGTAGAAACATACTTCCCGAACTTCAATGGGGTTATCGGGAAAGCTTTTTACGCCCAGGACCAATTGCAGGAAATCAATATTGATATCCCAATCCAATTCTATGGAAAGGCAGAAGCGATTGGCTTCACGCAATATGTAACAGGGCTTGTTGTGAAACACTTCCCTGAATACATTTCAGTCCAGGTAAATATCTCATCCGTAAACGGACCTGAAGCGCTCGTAGTCCGAAAAGCAGACCAAAGCGAGCCTTTTGTCCATATCTATCAATAGGGATTTGTAAACCCAGAAGTGCAATAGACGCGCTTTCTGGGTTTTTTATTTGAAGGAAAGAGGGGTGTGAACTGGCGGAGGTCATGACGACGAAAAAGGAAGAGATTCGAGAAAACTCGTCGCCATAAAAAAGTTCGTAACTGTAAAATGAAAAAGGAGTAAGGCAAACAGATATCACCAATTGAAGAAGAATATCTCAATACAGCACTAAAAATTTTATATAACAGTTTTATCCAAAGCCTGCCTTAAGGAGTCTTAAACCCTTATCATCTCTAAGTAAAACCGCAAATCCGCCTATAGGATGTTAATATATAACATCTGCGGAGAATGTTTGAAGATAAAGTTATTTTCATGTTATTATAATGGTTGGATGAAAACGTTTTATGAGAATAGCAATCAGTTCTCCATTATGATAAAAGAATGGGACAGTGATGCTAGTATCTGGCGTTTGATATTTGTACACTCAGGAGGCGGTAAAAATGGTACAACCTTATAAGCATGAGCCATTCACGAATTTTAAAGAAGAAGAAAATCGTGAAGCATATTTAAAGGGTTTACAAACTGTAGAAAGCTATTTGGGCCAGGATTATGATCTTTTAATTGGCGGAGAGCGCATTTCTACTGAAGATAAAATTGTATCAATCAATCCTTCTAATAAAGAAGAAGTAGTTGGCCGTGTTTCAAAGGCAAACCGCGAGCTTGCGGAAAAAGCGATGCAGGCTGCAGTTGAAGCGTTCAAAACATGGAGAAAAGTGAAGCCGGAAACACGCGCAGATGTTTTATTCAAAGCTGCTGCGATTATCCGCCGCCGCAAGCATGAGTTTTCTGCCCTTCTAACAAAAGAAGCAGGAAAGCCTTGGAACGAGTCAGATGCTGATACTGCGGAAGCAATCGACTTCCTTGAGTACTATGCGCGCCAAATTTTAACAATTAAAGACGGTGTTCCAGTAAACAGCCGTCCGAACGAATATAACCGTTATGACTACATTCCATTAGGAGTGGGCATCATCATCTCTCCTTGGAATTTCCCGCTTGCAATCATGGCCGGCACAACCGTTGCGGCAATTGTGGCAGGAAACACAGTACTATTAAAACCAGCTTCTACAACACCGATTGTGGCTGCGAAATTCGTAGAAGTGATGGAAGAAGCGGGTCTTCCGAAGGGTGTTCTGAACTTCGTGCCGGGCAGCGGTGCAGAAGTGGGCGACTATTTAGTTGACCATAAAGACACTCGCTTCATCTCATTCACAGGTTCACGTGACGTTGGTCTTCGCATCAACGGACGCGCGTCCAAGTTAAACGAAGGCCAAATCTGGCTGAAGCGTGTGATCGCAGAAATGGGCGGTAAAGACACAATTGTTGTGGACAAAGAAGCAGACCTTGAGCTGGCTGCTACTTCTATCGTGGCTTCTGCATTCGGTTTCTCCGGCCAGAAGTGCTCTGCATGTTCACGTGCAGTCATTGTAGAAGATGTATACGATCAAGTGTTAAACCGTGTTGTCGAGCTGACAAACGAATTGACACAGGGCAATCCGGAAGATCAAAGCAACTACATGGGTCCTGTGATTGACCAGGGTGCATTTGATAAGATTATGAGCTACATCGAAATCGGCAAAGAAGAAGGCAAGCTGATGACAGGTGGAGAGGGAGACAGCTCCAAAGGCTTCTTCATCAAGCCGACTGTATTCGCTGACCTTGCCGCAGATGCACGTTTAATGCAGGAAGAAACCTTTGGGCCGGTCGTTGGCTTCAGCAAAAGATTNTACTTCAACCGCGGCTGTACAGGTGCAATCGTTGGATATCAGCCATTCGGCGGATTCAACATGTCAGGAACTGACTCCAAAGCTGGCGGGCCTGACTACATTCTTCTGCACATGCAGGCGAAGACTACTTCTGAAATGTATTAATAAATCTCCGATTGGAGGCGGGAACAGCAACCTGGTTGCTGTTCCTTTTTATTTGGCGGATAACGCTTCATATTTAGCACCTTGGAGTATATGATAAATTTAGAACTTTAAATTGGAGTGATGGAAAATGCCAAACAAAGCCTTAATCAATATCGATTACACAAATGATTTTGTAGCTGAAGACGGTGCCTTGACATGCGGTAAGCCTGGACAGCTGCTGGAAAAGAAAATCTCAGAACTTACAAAAGAGTTTATCGCAAGTGGGCATTTCACTGTTTTTGCCATTGATGTTCATGATGAAGGAGACATCCATCACCCAGAAACGAATTTATTTCCGCCCCATAATATCAGAAACACGGAGGGAAGAAATCTTTACGGTTTATTGCAGCAGGTTTATGAGACGAACAAAGAAGCTGAAAATGTTTATTTCATGGACAAAACAAGATATTCCGCATTTGCAGGAACCGATCTCGAGATAAAACTGAGGGAACGCGGTATAGAGGAAGTGCACTTGGTCGGTGTATGCACGGACATTTGCGTACTTCATACAGCAGTTGATGCTTATAATAAAGGGTTTAAAATTGTGATTTATAAAGATGCCGTCGCATCATTTGACCAGAAGGGCCATGAGTGGGCCTTAAGGCATTTTGAAAAGACGCTTGGGGCAGAAGTAATTTAATGAATTTGTCTGCGATTCAAAATTAAATGACATGGTAAAGGAGCCTCCAAGAATAAGGCTCCAGTGGGAGAGGAACCAAAATATTTATTGCCAGCTAAAAGCTTCTGTTAGAGGAAAAACTGCTTACATACAAAAAACCCTCTCCATCTTTATGAAGAGGGTTAATTAATTTTATTTTTCTAGGACTGTTTTATATTGATTGTATTGCTCCTGAACTTCTGCTGAAGGTTCCCTGTCCAGAAGGCTGACGATGATGATCGCTAAACCTGCAAATAGGAAGCCAGGTGCCAATTCATACAAATCAAATAAACCGCCGGTAAGCTGTGCCCATGTAATAACGGTGACAGCACCAACAATAATGCCGGCAAGGGCGCCATTTCGTGTCATGCGTTTCCAGAAAAGGCTCAGAATAATGACGGGCCCAAAGGCTGCACCAAATCCGGCCCAAGCATAACTCACAAGTTCCAATACCTTGCTTTCAGGGTTATATCCTAAGAAAATAGCAATAATGGCAATGCCCAGTACAGCAATTCTGCCAACAATCATTTCTTCCTTATTGGAAGCATTTCTTCTAAAAATGGACTTATAAAAATCCTGTGCCAGTGCACTTGAAGAAACGAGCAATTGTGAGTCAACTGTGCTCATGATTGCTGAGAGAATGGCTGCTAATAAAAATCCGGCTACCCATGGATTAAACAGTACTTGTGAAAACATGATAAATACTGTTTCAGAATTGGCAAGCGGTGCATCTGCAAAATATGCGATACCGGCAAAACCTATAAACAGTGCTCCAAATAACGAAAAAACCATCCATGTCATGCCGATCAAGCGGGCTTTTGGAACGTCGTTTGTTGATTTTAATCCCATAAAGCGGACAAGGATATGCGGCTGCCCAAAGTAACCCAGCCCCCATGCCAGCAGGGAAACAACGCCAACAAAAGTGGCCCCTGAAGCAACATCCAAATGTGTTGGATCTATTGCGCTGATCTGATCTAGTGTTTCATTCCATCCGCCAAGCTCCTGAATCGCTTCAATTGGGATAATAATCAAGGCTAAAAACATTAAAATACCTTGAATAAAGTCTGTCCAGCTGGCTGCCAGGAACCCGCCAAATAATGTGTATGACAGAATGACTGCAGCTCCGACCCAAAGCGCGAGTGTATAATCCATCCCAAATGAATTTTCTAATAGAATGGCACCGCCTACTAGGCTGGAAGAAGTATAGAAAGTGAAAAAGATCAATATGACGATTGCAGAAACCACACGAAGTATTTTAGAGGTGTCATGGAATCGGTTTTCAAAATATCCGGGAACTGTAATCGAATCGTTGGCTACTTCAGTGTAGACACGCAATGGCTTAGCAACAAACTGCCAATTCAGGTAGGCTCCGGCCGCCAAACCGATAGGAAGCCATATTTCGCCCATGCCGCCTAAATAAACAGCTCCAGGCAACCCCAGCATTAGCCAGCCGCTCATATCAGAAGCCCCGGCACTCAAGGCTGCAACGCCAGCTCCAAGCCCTCGTCCTCCTAAAACATAATCAGATAAATCTTTAGTCATTCTGGCTGCAAGCACGCCAATCAGCAGCATGCCGACCAAATAAACAATAATGGCAATTAACGTTGGTATATTTATATCCATACTTTTTTATCCTCTCCTTTCAATTAAATAAGAGATGCCTGATAGAACGATCAATAATGGCATTGGAATTAGAAGCCAAAACCAGGTCGCCATAGTGAAATCCATGTGTTCACCTCCGTTTTTCTATTATTTTCCCCATTAAAACCAACCTGAATAAAGTTCCTTTTATACAGTAACATGCAGTTTTTTTGTTTGTGGGAAAATTAGCCTGGGGAAACATCCACTTTGAAAAGACGTTTATTATCATAACATAATAAAGATTGAGGGACAAAAAATCTAATAAGCTATAAATATATAAATGTATAAAAATTCATAATTTCGCATTGGTTTGCTGTTATATCACATATATCAACATATCTATACATTCAAATTAATAAAATTAAGTTGCCAAAAGCAGCATTTCTATTGATCTAAGTGAATAATTAGCGGTAAATTTTGAAAATTTTCAAAAAAAGGGGTTCCCATTATGAATTTACTGTTATATAATACAAAACATAGATAATTAATTGTTTTATAACAACTTAGATAAATATTATAACAGTTTATTTTTTTCTTTCTGTTATGGTACAGAAGTGAATCACATCTGGGAGTTTGCTGAAATGATGATTTTTTCTAAATTAAAAGGAGGATTTAATCAAATGGCAGATGAAAGAGTGCGTCAATTGCAGGAAAGCTGGGAAATGGATGAACGATGGAATGGAGTAGAAAGACCGTATACGGCTGAGGATGTCATCAAATTAAGAGGGTCAATTGATATTGAACATACATTAGCGAGCCGTGGTGCTGAGAAACTATGGAAGCTTGTCAATGAAGAAGACTTCGTCAATGCACTAGGGGCGTTAACGGGAAATCAGGCTGTCCAGCAGGTGAAGGCTGGGCTGAAGGCCATTTACTTAAGCGGCTGGCAGGTTGCTGCTGATGCGAACCTGTCCGGAAATATGTACCCGGACCAAAGCTTGTATCCGGCCAACAGTGTTCCGAGTGTTGTAAAAAGAATTAATCAGGCACTTCAGCGTGCTGACCAGATTCATCATATGGAAGGCGATCATTCCATTGACTGGTTTGCTCCGATTGTAGCGGATGCCGAGGCAGGCTTCGGCGGCCAGCTTAATGTTTTTGAGCTTATGAAAGGCATGATTGAATCAGGTGCCGGAGGAGTACACTTTGAGGACCAGCTTTCTTCTGAGAAAAAATGCGGACATCTTGGCGGAAAGGTATTGCTGCCAACCCAGACTGCTGTTAAGAATTTAATTTCTGCAAGATTGGCAGCGGACGTTATGGGTGTGCCGACTGTAATTGTCGCACGTACTGATGCCAACGCTGCAGACTTGATTACCAGCGATGTAGACCCTTATGATGCACCTTTCATTACCGGGGAACGCACACCAGAAGGTTTCTTCCGCACAAAAGCAGGACTTGACCAAGCGATTGCTCGGGGATTGGCGTATGCTCCATATGCAGACTTGGTATGGTGTGAAACTTCGGAGCCGGATCTTGATGAAGCGAGATGTTTTGCAGAAGCAATTCATGAAAAATTTCCTGGCAAGCTGTTAGCGTATAACTGCTCTCCTTCATTTAATTGGAAGAAAAAACTTGATGACGATACGATTGCTAAATTCCAGGTTGAGCTCGGAAAAATGGGCTATAAGTTCCAGTTTGTTACTTTGGCAGGATTCCATGCGCTAAACCATAGCATGTTTGAATTGGCTCGCGGCTATAAAGACCGCGGAATGGCTGCCTACTCGGAACTGCAGCAGGCCGAGTTTGCCAGCGAAATACATGGCTACACGGCGACAAGACATCAGCGTGAAGTTGGTACCGGCTATTTCGATCAGGTGTCAATGGTCATCACTGGCGGGACTTCCTCGACAACTGCTTTGAAGGGCTCAACTGAGGAAGAACAGTTCACTGAAAAGCAGGAAGCTTAGTTTTACCGGTATGTAACTTGATTTTTTTTACCTGTATATTCTCCTATTTTGAACCTCTCTTCCATGGAAGGGAGGTATTTTTTTGCTTTAAAGACAAGCACAGCTCACTATGCACAAACATACAAATTATATAGGCAAAATTTGAAATAGGGCATATTACTGAATACAATGAAAGCATAGAGGTCATATGAGGACGGAGGATGTACAATTGGCTGAAAATATAGATGATTATCTTCAACAGGGGATTCATGGACAAAAACAGACAAAGCCTGATGAGCGCCGAAAATTTCTTGGCTCGCTTCGGGAGAGGGTTATCATTGCCTTGAAGCAGCCGCAGATGAGGGAAGATGGAATCTATCCGCAGGTGGAAGAGGCAATTAAAGCTAACAGCAAGGCTCATCTTTATCTGAATGGAAATATGAGCTACTCTTATTTATCAAAATATATAAAGCTTGCTTCAAAGTATAGAGTTGAATATACGATCGTCACCAACAAAGAACATAATTCAGAGATCGGGCTGGTTCTTGCCTATGACTATGCGATTGATAGGCCGGAAATTTTTGTGGAGAGAAAAACAATCAAGACAGAAGAAAAAAAAGAAAAAAAGAGCGGCATTTTTGCCAAACTATTCAAGCGGAAATGAGCAGCGTCTTCGGCGCTGCTCCATTTTTTTCGGGCAAGTATCAGAATAATGCTAACTGTTCTGTCTTCTATTCTAAAGGCTTCAGGTAAGTATGCGGATCCAAATCAGGACCTTCGATCACAATTGCAGTCATGCCAAGGTAAGAACCTGATTCATGTGTCTCGCCTTCAGACCAATAAACAGCGGTTCCTTTTTGGACTGCAACTTGCTCACCGCCAGCTGTTTTAACCCAGCCTTCGCCGTCAACGATGAGAAATAACTGCGGGCAAGTCGCCGGATGCATGCCTAAAACACTATTATCCTTAAGATGGATACACCCAATTGTAGCTGTTTTGTTCCTTATAATCGGACTTATGCTGGCATTGCGGCTGTTGTATTGAGTAATTTCCCTGCTTCCATCCAAATCAAATCGGAAAAATTCCATAATAGCACCTCCTGTAGTAAATATCACATCCCCGTTTATTCGGTTTCGCTTTTCATTTATCCTCTAAAAAGAGAACCAAACACACAATTCATTCAACTCATGTTAAAATAAGCAGAAGATTGCTGACCCAGCCCGTTCGCGCATATTGCTTTAACGCGCGAAAGTTTGGTATGATCATAATAATTGTGCATTGTCAGTATTCAAATTTTGGAGGTGGCATTAATGTCGAGAATTTCAATAGATCAGGTTAAGCATGTTGCACATTTGGCAAGACTTGCAATGACTGAGGAAGAAGCTGTAGCTTATACGGAACAGCTGGACAAAATGATTTCGTTTGCGGAGCTGCTGAATGAGCTTGATGCAGATAATGTTGAACCAACATCCCATGTTCTTGATATGAAAAATGTAATGAGAGAAGATAAGGCGAATAAAGGGCTGCCACAGGATGAGGTTCTGAAAAACGCGCCGGAACATCAGGATGGCTACATAAAAGTGCCGTCTATTATTGAATAGGGAGGGGAAAGTGATGAGTTTATTTGATCATAAGGTATCGGAGCTTCATCAGCTTTTACATAAAAAAGAAATCACGGTTACCGATCTTGTCAGCGAATCGTACAAGCGAATCGGTGAAGTAGAAGATAAAGTACAGGCTTTCTTGACGCTTGATGAAGAGAGAGCCCGTCAAGCAGCAAAAAAAATGGATGAAAAAATCGGAACGGACGAAGCTAAAGGCTTGCTGTTCGGTATGCCGATCGGCGTAAAGGATAACATCGTCACAAAGGGGCTCCGCACAACCAGTGCGAGTAAAATCCTTGAAAATTTTGATCCAATTTATGATGCGACTGTTGCTTCCAAGTTACATAATGCTGAAACCATTACAATCGGTAAACTGAACATGGATGAGTTTGCAATGGGTTCATCTAATGAAAATTCAGGCTTTCAAGTAACCCGAAATCCTTGGAATTTAGAAAGGGTTCCTGGCGGATCTTCTGGCGGTTCTGCTGCTTCTGTTGCAGCTGGGGAAGTTTTATTTTCTCTTGGATCGGACACAGGCGGCTCAATTAGACAGCCGGCTTCGTACTGCGGAGTTGTGGGGTTAAAGCCTACATATGGAAGAGTATCACGATTCGGACTGATCGCATTTGCCTCATCTTTGGATCAAATCGGACCGATTACCCGCACAGTTGAAGATAATGCATACCTGCTTCAGGCAATTTCAGGTGTGGATCCAATGGATTCTACTTCAGCAAATGTAGATGTCCCGAGCTATGCTGAAAGCTTGACTGGAGATGTAAAAGGCCTAAGAATCGCGGTGCCGAAGGAGTATTTGGCTGAAGGTGTAAATGAAGAGGTGCGCCAGTCAGTACTGGATGCCCTAAAGGTGTTGGGGAAACTTGGGGCAACATGGGAGGAAGTTTCCCTGCCTCATTCCAAATATGCACTGGCAACGTATTATCTGCTGTCTTCCTCTGAGGCATCGGCAAACCTGGCTCGCTTTGATGGCGTGCGCTATGGCTATAGAACGCCGGATCCAGAGAATCTAATCGATTTATACAAAAAGACGCGTGCAGAAGGCTTCGGTGATGAAGTGAAACGCCGCATCATGCTTGGAACATTTGCCTTAAGCTCAGGCTACTATGATGCTTACTATAAAAAAGCACAAAAGGTGCGTACACTGATTAAACAAGACTTTGAAAATGTTTTTGAAAAATATGATGTCATTATTGGACCGACAGCACCAACTCCTGCCTTTAAGATTGGTGAAAATACGTCTGATCCGCTGACTATGTATGCGAATGATATTCTGACAATTCCAGTTAACCTTGCCGGCGTGCCTGGAATCAGCGTACCTTGCGGATTCTCGGATGGATTGCCGCTTGGCCTTCAGATTATCGGAAAGCATTTTGATGAAAGCACGGTTTACCGCGTAGCGCATGCTTTTGAACAGGCAACAGAATTCCATAAGCAAAAACCGGGACTGTAAGGGGGGAAATTCATGAAATACGAAACGGTTATCGGACTTGAAGTACACGTTGAGCTAAAAACAGATTCAAAAATATTTTCGGCAAGCCCAAACCATTTTGGCGCTGAGCCAAACTCCAACACAACGGTAGTCGATCTGGGCTATCCTGGAGTGCTTCCTGTCATTAATAAAAAGGCAGTTGAATTCGGAATGAAAGCTGCGATGGCATTGAATTGTGAAATCGCACCTGTTACGAAATTTGACCGGAAGAATTATTTTTACCCGGATAATCCAAAAGCCTACCAGATTTCGCAATTCGATAAGCCGATTGGCGAGCATGGCTGGATTGAGATCGAAGTCGACGGCTATAAGAAAAAAATCGGCATTACGCGGATCCATCTTGAAGAAGATGCAGGGAAGCTGTCTCATGCTAAAGGATATTCTCTTGTAGACTATAACCGCCAGGGTACACCGTTGATCGAGATTGTATCTGAGCCGGATATACGCACGCCAAATGAAGCATACGCATATCTGGAAAAATTGAAATCCATCATCCAGTATACAGGCGTTTCCGACTGTAAAATGGAAGAGGGCTCACTCCGCTGTGATGCGAATATTTCCCTTCGTCCAGTCGGCCAGGAGGAATTCGGCACAAAGACAGAGCTTAAGAACCTGAACTCCTTTAACTTTGTCCGTAAAGGGCTGGAGTACGAGGAGATACGACAGGAGCAGATTCTAAGTTCAGGCGGTACAATCCAGCAGGAAACATTGCGTTATGATGAAGCAACCAATACGACTATTCTAATGAGGGTAAAAGAGGGTTCGGATGATTATCGGTATTTCCCTGAGCCTGATTTGCTTGATATCCATATTGACGAAGAGTGGAAAGAGCGCATCCGTGCTGAAATCCCTGAGCTTCCGGACCAAAGAAAGAATCGCTATATTGAAGAGCTTGGACTGCCTGCTTATGATGCAGCTGTCCTGACAGTCACTAAAGAAACATCTGATTTCTTTGAAGCAGCTGTCCAAGCAGGAGCTGACGCCAAACAGGCTAGTAACTGGGTGATGGGTGAGCTGTCAGCTTACTTGAATGCTGAACAAAAAGAGCTAACCGATATATCTCTGACACCTGAGGGACTTGCCGGAATGATTAAACTGATCGAAAACGGCACCATCTCTTCCAAAATTGCCAAAACAGTCTTCAAAGAGCTGGTTGAAAATGGCGGAGATCCAGAAACAATCGTTAAAGAGAAAGGCCTTGTCCAGATTTCTGATGAAGGTGCACTTCTTAAGATTATCGGTGAAACGCTTGATGCGAACCCGCAATCCATCGAGGATTTCAAAAATGGCAAGCAAAAGGCAATCGGCTTCCTGGTCGGCCAGATTATGAAAGCCACAAAAGGACAGGCGAATCCGCCGCTTGTTAACAAATTATTGCAGCAGGAAATTCAGAAAAGATAGCTTTTTTCTTGGGGTATGAAATCATTCGGTTTCATGCCCTTTTATTGTTAAAAAAATAACCTCATTCGACAAATACCCCTATCATTTCCCAGGAAAAGCTATTTTTTACATGGGATTCAGAGCTATAATTACCTGGTATAGGAATCTAATTTAATTAGGTGATCTTAGTGACCATTTTAAAAATCAAAAATTTAGAAGAGCATGATGAGCATACTGTTGTGTTTCCGCCATTTAGTTTAGAGGTCTCGGCGGGCGAGGTCATAGCTGTTCATACAAATACAAATGTAAGGACCGTATTATTGAAAATGTTTATGGGTGGTATTACGATTTCCAATGGTTGGGATATGGACACATAACCGGCACTTTCGAACAAAATAGCGTCCAAAGTCGCGTGTTTTACTATTGTTCCTGGCTGTGTGTACATGCTTGCACCACCTTCATTGTGTTTTCTTCTGAAAATCTAACCTATAAAACTTGCAAATGTCCATAAGTAAAGAGGGGGAATATCTCCAATACTCTGCTGTCCATTCCTTAATGCTCTTCATTCATATTTATCTACTTCAAAAAAAGCAGTTCTCATATGAGGGGTACCACCAGGGTACCACCAGCAAAACGCAGAATTACAACGTTTAAAGAAATTGCAATGCTAAAAAGCCCAATTTCTCAATTTAATGCTGAGAAATTGGGCTTTTTCGTTACTCCAGAAAAACGGCCACCTACACCAGACCCGTCCCGACTGATATAAGCCAGGGACTTACTTTTTGAGTAATTTACTCCATACAAAACAATTGTCTATCTTGGCTCTGATTCCACAACAACTCCATTTTGATACACATCATAGAATCCGACCGTGCCACTACCTCCATCATCAATTAAATCTTGACTTTGTGCTTTCAAAGAATAAAATACGTTCCCATCCGAGTCCTTATGAAGCACACCATCGCTACTAAACACTAGATCATCATTATCTAGGGCTTCCTCTGCATAAGTAATCGCTTGTTCTACTGGAAATATGACTACTTCGTGTTCATTGAACATAACAGTCCATGTCTCCACACCAACAATTCCATCAACAGCTAATCCGTGCTCGGATTGGAACTGGCGCACTTGTTCATCTGTTTGAGCTCCGAATAGTCCATCCACTTCGGTTTCAAAACCAAAATGGTTTATAACGAATTCAACCTCTATACCTTCACTTCCTTGCTGCAAGGTAGGCTGGTGTTCAGGTGCTACATCCAAAATGGGCGGAAGCTCAGTCGGTAACTCTGACATTTGAATCGATCCATTATCCGAGGCAGCTACTGTCTGAAAAGAAGGTGACGCAACCACAAGCGCAATCGCGTGTATTGCTACTAACCATTTCATTTGACATAAATTAATCGGTTTCCAACAATCGGGCACGATTGTTTAACAACATAGGTAGAAAATGATCAAACATTTCGTATGTCATTAAGGCTTAGTGACAGGATACCTGTTCTAGTCCGCAGAATTACTTCCAATAAAAGTAGTTTTCATGGAAGGGGGAGCTATAATGAAACAAGAATTTATAATTAATAGGAGAAAACCCGGCAGACCAGAGGCAGACATGGGCCAGCTCACATATGCTTTCCGGCTTATAGAACAAAATCGTTGCAGTGGTTATCTCGTGGAAAAAGAGCAGAAGAAAAGATGAAAAGATGAAAAGCTGAGAATGTTGAGAAGCAAAATAAGCAATCAGCTTCATTTCCCTTTTTTTTCAGCTCTAAAAGTTAAAGCAACTGCTAAGAGCCAAAGAAAAGTCAATATACTTGGAACTCCAAGTGTGACGAAATATACATTTTTTAAAGTGTTTTCATCAATCCATTGAAGCATGGTATCACCCCATTTAAATGGCAAGCAAGTACCTAATCATCTAGGGAGTTTTTGGATGTGGAGGATTGGCCTGCTCGTCCTGATAGTTTGTCCAGGAGAAAGAAGTTTATGCGGATCAGACACATATAGCGAAAGGAATGGAGGATGTAAAAGTGAAGAAGTACGAGTATATGACGAAAAGTCTTTCATCCATAAGTGGGTGGTTTGGAGGATTGAGTATAGACATACTCAACGAGCTAGGCAATGAGGGTTGGGAATTTGTTGGCATTGTCAGTGAAGAATGTATTTTTAAAAGAGAAATTAAGTAGTACACTATCCGATAATATAGAGAAGGAGCAATAAAATGATAGTAGACGATCACGCGGTGGACAATTTAAGAATTTATTTTGGCGTGGCGTACCAGGAGCTGAAAAAGGAATGGCTTAGCAACGAATATGAAAGTCTTTTGAGATAAGTGTTAACGAAATTAGTGCAGCGATGGACAAGCGCAAATTTTTAACGAACATTGGAATATTCTCTTTGGAGGACGGCCTATATGAAAGATTGACCGCGAAGGAGAATTTCTCATTTTATAAGAATTTATATGGGTCGAAAAAGTCGGTAGACGAGGGGACGCGTGCTGTTCAGCTAGATGCAGAACGAAATAAGCAGATTAGAAAACTATCTTATTCACAAAAGAGAAGAGTGCATTATGGAACGGGGGCTGGTCCTAACAGATGTATGGTCCCATCTGGCAGCAATCATTGTATGGACTGCAGCTGTGTTTGCTCTCGCGGTTCGCCGTTTACAAAAAACGAATGATGGATTGATGGCAAGGCTGGCGGTTTTTCGCCGGCCTTCGTTTTTTGCCGACAAACCCCTTGTGTAATTTCCCAGGAAAAGATCTTTTTCTGCAAATTTCTGCAGCAAAAAACAGAAGGAATGAAGGGAAGCAATACAGAATTAGTAATTAGGCATTTAGAAAAAAGGAGTGTTTATTAATGGAATTACTGGATTGGTTTCAAAAAGGGATGAGATTTCAAGAATACATCCAGGGAATGAAAGTAAATAAAGATGAAATGATGGGCATTTACGATCGTTTTTCTTTATCAGATAAAGAAATAACAAGATTGGCAGATTTTAAGGATACTGGCATGAAAGTGATTGTTCTCACTGAAGATTGGTGTGGAGATGCCATGCTGAATAATCCGATTCTATTAAAAATCGCAGATGAAATCGGCATGGAGGTCCGTTTTGTTTTGAGGGATCGAAACCTTGAGCTGATGGACCAGTATTTAACCAATGGAACATCAAGAGCCATCCCTATTTATATAATTATAGATAAGGAAGGGAAGGAAAAAGCCGTTTGGGGACCGAGGGCGATACAGGTACAGGAAATGGTGAATAATGAACGCAAAAAGCTCCCCACACAGGATGCTGAGGACTTTAAGGACAAACAGATGAGCATGTATAGGAGATTAACTGCTTCCTATCAGGAGGATGAAAAAATCTGGCATAGCGTTGCTGATAGTATTATAGAAGCTATTGTTTCAGGGAAATAAAGGCGGAAGGATGTTTTAAATGGACTGGAACCAAAATTCCATAACTTCGAAGCTGAGGATAAAATATCCTATTTTCCAGGCTCCTATGGCTGGAGGAATGACAACACCGCAATTAATCAGCGAGGTATCCAATAGTGGCGGGCTTGGCAATATGGGTGCAGGCTATATGAGTTCTGTTGAGATCAGAGACGATATAAAACAGATTCGGAAGCTGACAGATCAGCCATTTGGTGTCAATCTCTTTGTTCCGGATAGTGAGGCTTCAGCGAGTGCAGAGGTCATAAGCAGCATAGGGGATGTGCTTGCCGGATACAGCAGTGAGCTCGGTATGAAGGAGAAACCTTCTCTGCCTAAAAAAGATTATGCTGCTCTATATAGAAAACAGCTCGATGTTTTGATTGAAGAACGGGTGCCTGTCTGCAGCTTTACGTTTGGGCTTCCTGATTCAGCGATAATTTCGGAATTAAAGAAACGGGGAACAGTAATTATTGGAACCGCAACTAATGTCAATGAAGCAGTGGAATGGGAAGAGGCGGGCGCAGATGTAATTGTTGCTCAAGGAATTGAAGCTGGAGGACATCGCGGTACTTTTCACAGTGAAGAAAGCGGGCTTATCGGTTCCATGGCTCTAATACCGCAGGTGGCTGATGCAGTAAGCTGTCCTGTGGCTGCTGCAGGTGGAATAATGGATGCCCGCGGGATTGCTGCAGCTATGATGCTTGGTGCAGCAGGAGCCCAACTGGGAACGGCTTTTCTTACATGCAAAGAAAGCGGGGCTCACTCGTTGTACAAACATGCCCTATTAAATGCCGGGGAAGGTCAAACAGCTTTAACAAAATCATTTTCCGGAAAGCTTGCAAGGGGGATTCGCAACAGGTTCATGGAAGAGATGAAAGGTCTGCAGGCATTGCCGTATCCATTGCAGAATGATATGACAGCTCCTATCCGAAAGGAGGCTGCCAAACTGGAGCGGCCGGAGTTTATGTCATTATGGGCCGGACAGGGATTGAGACTGGCTGAAGAGGTGACAGTGAAGGAGCTAATGATAAAACTTGTGAAAGGAACAGAAGCTTTGTTGGATAAGTAAGAAGCAGTGCCAAGTGCGGCACTGCTTCTCTCTTATTTGCCAGCCAATACGTTTGTAAGCGGCGGTACGATCTGCTTTTTGCGTGAAACAACGCCCTTCAATACGGCACTGTTGTTTTCAAGTGTTACATTATAAGCTTTCTCAACTGCTGCAGCTTCTTTGCCAAGAGCGATGGCAACTGAGCCGTTGTTAAGGATGTCAGTTAAAACAAAAACGAAAAGGTCAAGTTCTTTATTATTGATGTTTTCAGTAATGACAGCTTCCAATTCCTCCTGGCGGCTTAATACGTCATTTAAATCCACAGCATTAACCTGAGCGATTTCTGTTTTATAGCTGCCCATTTGGAATTCTTTAGCGTCAAGAGAAATCAGTTCTTTCAAGCTCTTATTGCTTAAATCTGCTCCAGCTTTTAGCATTTCCAGACCGTATTCCTCTGCGTTTACGCCTGAGATTTCAGCAAGCTCGCGTGCCGCTGCAACGTCCTGGTCTGTGCATGTTGGAGATTTGAACAGCAGAGAATCAGAAATAATGGCAGAAAGCATTAAGCCAGCTGTTTCCTTGCGGATTTCCACGCCATTTTCCTTGTACATTTTGTTTAGAATGGTTGCTGTGCAGCCAACCGGCTCTGCGCGGTAGTAAAGCGGGTCACTTGTTTCAAAGTTGGCGATGCGGTGGTGGTCAATCACTTCAAGAATTTTTACATCTTTAATATCATTAGCGCTTTGCTGGAATTCGTTATGATCTACAAGGATTACTTCGCTTGCTTCCCTGGATACTGCCTCAACAAGCCGGGGAGCTTCAGCCTTAAAATAATTTAAAGCATACTGTGTTTCCTCATTTACTTGGCCCAGGCGGATTGGCTCTGCATCAACGCCTAATTGGTTTTTTAATTCCGCATAAGCAAGTGCTGAGCAGATTGAGTCTGTGTCTGGGTTTTTGTGTCCAAATACAAATACTTTTGACATAAATCCTACTCCTTCTATATGTAATGTTGGTTTTTGACATGCTGTTATTTTACCATATTTCTAATGTAATGGCGGCAGAGGGAAAAATCAAATTTTGTTTTATCTAATTGATAGAGGAAGCTTGGGTGTTTTGGAGAAATAAAATAAGAATGGTAAGGAGGAGACATATATGGGGAATATAGCGGTAATTTCTGATATTCATGGAAATATCACAGCTCTGGAGGCTGTGCTGGACAATATCCACGAACGCGGAATAGAGATTATTTTTTGCCTGGGTGACTTAATAGGAAAAGGGCCCAATTCCCGTAAAACCGTGGAACGGATTAAAGAGTCATGTGAAGTAGTCCTTCTTGGAAATTGGGATGATTTCATGCAGAAGCCTCTGGACTTCGAAGAGGGGCAATGGCATCAAAGGCAGCTAGGGGAAGAGGCTTTGTCCTATTTAGGGACACTGCCGTTTCATCACGATTTTTATATGAGCGGCAAATATATCAGGCTCTACCATGCTTCAGCCAAAAGCATTTATCATCGAGTTGTGCCGATGCGGGATTCGTATGAAGAAAAACTGGCTATGTTCGAGAATACAGAGAATATTATTGCTGGAGAGCAAGGGCGTATTCCAGATGTAGTTGGGTATGGCGATATTCATGCTGCCCTGATTGAACCGGTTCATCCGCAAAAGATACTTTTCAATACAGGGAGTGTAGGGAATTCTTTGGATATTCCGCAGGCTGCCTATGTGATTTTGCATGGCGAATACTTATCGAAAGAGGCCGCGCCTTTTTCAATCGAGATTGTCCGGGTTCCTTATGATATTGAGCAAGAAATCAGCATTGCTAAAGAAATGGGGATGCCGAATCTTGAGGCCTACGCGCTCGAGCTGCGTGAAGCGAAATATAGAGGTGCACCGAAAAAAGTGTAAGCAAAGACATAGGAGTTTTATCTGAAAAAACTAATAACCGGGTCTGTACGCACATAAATAAAGTTATCCGCACATAAAATTTTTTATCCGCACGCAAAGTCCGGTTATCTTACTGATCCAGGCAGTTTTTCCTTCAAAAAAATAATTTAACTTAAAAAAGCTGACTTTCCGCCCAATGCGGGGTCAGCTTTTGCCGTAATTAAAGATTTTTTGCTATTGATTCTATCTATATTCTCACTAACCTATTTCTTATTCCCGTTCATTTAGGAATTAAACCTGTTGTTGAAATTTATCTGCGTCTGTTAATATTCAATTTTTTCGATTTTTCATTTACATAAGCATACATAATCTCTTCCTCAGTAATATTGTTTTGCCGCAGATGCTCTAAAAGCCAATCTTTAGTTTGTCCCAGCAATTGGAGATTACGCTTCAGAATTCTTCCGTCCACAATAACCGCAATTGGGAGCCCCTCGTCCTGTATGGAGATGTTTAAATGTCCGACTGTGACAGGCGTATTGGCCACTTTAGGAATTATGCTCACTTCACCGATAGGCTCGAGAATGGCGTAATCCACATCCGCAATTTTGGGAAAACCTTTACTTCTTAAGATGGACAGCAGCTGAGACATGGAAAGGTGGGATTTTTCCAGATTGTCTTCAAGAATTTCCCCATTTTTAATCAGTATCGTCGGTTCCCCCAGAAAAAAACGGTTGCCAATTTGGTTTAAAGTCAAAAAGGAGAAGAGAATATGAAGGCCTACAAGGATGGCCAATGCTGCTATTGTCGGCCAGTATTCGGTGCTAATGAGTGGCTCGGAGGCAACTGTTCCAACGATAATGATGGCAACAAGGTCATATGGAGTCATCTGAATAATTGTCGACTTGCCCATCAGTCTCATAATCATGATTGTGATTAAGTAAAGACTTAATATTTTTAAGATCAAGAACATATATAAGCTCCTTTTGGCTGCTCGCTTTTATTCAAAGGATTTGCTTTATCAGCGTCTTTCATGTGAAAAATAATAAAAAAACCCGGATGCAGGATCCGGGTCTCAATTATGCACGTTTTTTATGATCTCTTGGCGGGACGCGGTCATCTTTCAGACGCTTATCATTAATTTTAGGTTCATTATTACCGATGAAATTCTTAATGTTCGTACGGTGCAGGAATATCAAAAATAATAGGAAAATAGAAAAGATAAGTTCATGTTCAGAGCCTTCGGTGAAAAAGGAATAAATAAGCAAAGATGCACCCACTGATAAAGAGCCGAAAAATACATACTTTGTTGCGTAAGTGACTGCCACAAAAGCAATGTAGGCGATCAAAAACATCCAAATATTTGATGTCAGCAAAACACCTGCGGTGGTTGCGATGGCTTTTCCTCCGCGGAATCCTGCAAAGATCGGAAAGCAATGGCCGGCTACAGCAACCATCCCAACCATTAACGGATCGAGCTCAGCGTTCAGAAGTACAGGCAATGCCGCCGCTGCAGCACCCTTGCCCACATCAACCAGCAGTACCACGATAGCTGCTCTTTTTCCAAGCACCCTTAGTGTATTGGTAGCACCAGGATTATTGCTGCCATGATCACGGATGTCAATCCCAAAGGCATATTTGCCTATCAATAAGGCTGTAGGAATTGATCCAATCAGGTACGCTGCCATGTAAATAAGAAACGTCATCGTATCCATCCTTTTTCATCAATATATTCAATCATGATTAAGAGTTGTCCATTATTTAAAAATATGTTCGTTAACCTCCTCTTTCGCAGGTATTGCTTACAGTTTACCATATACTGGTTTTGTTAGAGGTGTAAATTAATCATTGTTTGAATATTAAACGATGAAAACTTGAAAATAAAAGCTTTTGAATTATGAAGAAACAGAAATCCGCAGACATCAAGTGCGGTACTGGCCATTTTTATTATTGGAGAAATTTTAACCCTTAATTTTTTGAGAGATTTTTATATAAGAAAAGTATTGAATTATTCGATTCTCTCGATTATGATTGTTTCGGCACTCAAAAAGAAGGACTGGTATCCGAATAGATATATGGAAAGCTGAAACTTGGCAGCTCAATACCCAGCAGGATATTCTAATTGTCCTGAGCATACCGATGTCAGGAACATTGGAAGGAGATGATTTTCATGGAGCATTTTACATTGGAAGAATGGCGAAAATATGTGAAAAATGAGCTGTCAGAACCAGAACGTGAACTCTATGAAGATCATCTCTATCTCTGTGATCATTGTCTGGAAGTATATCTTGAGGCAATGGACGAAGAGGAGAATTCCATGCCGGCAATGGCGGGAGAGGATGAATTTACCAATCTTATTATGGCTCAGATTACAGGTGGAATTCCAGAAGAAGCTGCCAGGGAACACAAAGAACTTTCCAATAAAGAATCTTGGTTTGAGCGCTTGTTTCCCATTGCTTTTGCCAGCTTTATGCTGATTGGGGGATTAGTGACTATGTGCCGGGAGAAAAACAAATAGATCAGGATTAACTCTTAACGGACAGTTAGGAGTTTTTTTGAAAGGTAAAAGTTTGAAAATTCATTTAAATATATTTAGAATAAAAAAGACTAGTCAGTTTATTTTTAACATAAAGTCTTGATAGAGAGAAATTGGGAAGAAGGCAGGTTCCACTGGAAATGCAGGAATTTGCACAGATAATAAATTAAATACAATGGAGGGACACAATTGCCGCCTATCGTATCAGAGGAATATAAAAAGAAAAAAAAGAAGGAGATTTTGGCGGGCGCATTGGCTTGTTTTGGCAAAAAGGGCTTTCAGGCAGCGACGATTGATGATATTGTCGCCTGCTCAGGGATCAGCAAAGGAGCCATTTATAATTATTTTAAAAGCAAGGAAGAAATCTATCTGGAGCTTTTGAATGAGCAGACAGAGTCAGCTAATGCCAGAGTTGCTGAGAGAATCTCCATGTTTTCTTCAGCTGAAGAGAAGCTTGAATACCTTTTTGACTTGTACAGGGATATGAACCCATTCAGCCAGGAACGTAAAGATAGAATTACTGTACAGCTGGAATTTACGCTGTATTCCTCAAGAGATGAGAATTTGAATCGAATTCTGAACGAACGAGGAAAGAAGTTCTTTTTAAAACTGATAACAGATATTATGGAAGGAGGACAGGCTGCAGGGGAATTCCGTCCGGATGCAGATCCAAACCATACAGCGGGGCTATTCTGGACCTTTATGGACGGGGCAATGCTTCATAGTGTAATCAATGAAGAATATCCATATAAGACAATTATTGATTATGTTAAAAGCCTTGTTTTGAAAGACTTAAAGCAGTGATAATGCTCGCCCGCATCTTGCTTTATGAAAGATATCAGTTCACATGGCCAAGAAATACGGCTTAAGTACGATACTTTTTCCCCTAATGAGGGTATAATTCTTTTGTGTATCTGATCACTTGTGAAAACAGCCGGAAGTGAATAGAATAGAAACGGATAGCGAGAATAATTGCTAAGCGATAGACTATTCGCTATGATGTAAAAAGATGAATTGATATATACGGGTTAAGTTTAGATATTTCAATAATAGGATGATGGGCTATGAAAAGAGCAAGAATAATTTATAATCCGACTTCAGGACGGGAAATTTTTAAAAGACATTTACCAGAAGTACTCCAAAAGCTGGAGAGGGCGGGATATGAAACCTCCTGTCATGCCACCACAGGTGAAGGGGATGCGATAAATGCTGCACGGACAGCTGTAGAACGCCGCTTTGACCTAGTCATTGCAGCAGGCGGAGACGGTACGATTAACGAGGTTGTAAATGGGCTCGCTGAACAGGAGTACCGTCCGCGCCTCGGTATTATCCCAACGGGCACAACGAATGATTTTGCGCGTGCGCTCCATATTCCAAGAGATGTGGAAGCGGCAGCTGATATCATTGTAAAAGGAGATACTATTCCTGTTGATATAGGCCGCATTAATGAAAAATATTTTATTAATATTGCTGGTGGAGGCAGGCTGACAGAGCTGACTTACGAGGTGCCAAGCAAGCTTAAGACCATGATAGGCCAGCTTGCCTACTACCTAAAGGGAATTGAAATGCTGCCTTCCATTCGTTCAACTGAAGTTAGCATCGAGTTTGACGGGAAAATCTTTGAAGGTGAAGTCATGCTTTTCCTTGTCGGTCTGACAAATTCAGTCGGCGGGTTTGAAAAGCTTGCGCCGGATTCCAGTATAAATGACGGGCTATTTTCCCTGCTGATTTTAAAGAAAACCAATCTCCCAGATTTTATCCGGATCGCAACATTGGCTATCCGGGGAGAGCATGTCAAAGATTCGAATGTCATTTACACACAGGCAAACCGCATCAAAGTGCAATCAAAGGAGAAAGTCCAGCTTAATCTTGATGGTGAATTTGGAGGCCTGCTTCCAGCTGAATTCGTTAACTTGTACAGGCATCTGGAGGTTTTCGTTCCAATTGACCAGATTCGTGAGGAAGATCGCCCGACCGATTGAGAAAGCTCCCGCGAATAATAAAAAGTCCGCTCTATAAACAGAGCGGGCTTTTATTTTGAGGTTTGATGCCGATTGCAGATAGAGAACGGGTTTTGCAAATACACAGGTAAGACCTGCAAATAGAATAGTGCGGTTTTTGCTGAAAAGCGCCTTATCCATTTCGTATTTAACAGGGATTTGTGATACAATCTGTCTAGTCAAAATAGGTCACGGAATTACGCTGAAAAGGAAGAAAATGATGAGCAGAACATTACCGGTTCAAAAAAATGATTATATAGATGTTACATTTGAAGACTTGACTCATGAGGGAGCAGGCGTGGCAAAAGTGGACGGTTATCCGCTGTTTGTGCCGGATGGGCTTCCCGGCGAGAGAGCAAAGGTTAAAGTGATTAAGGTTAATAAGGGTTATGGATTCGGGCGCCTGATTGAGACGTATGAAAAAAGCCCATACCGGGTTGAAGCACCTTGCCCGATTTACAAAGAGTGTGGAGGATGCCAGCTGCAGCATCTGAGCTATGAAGGCCAGCTTCTTGCAAAGGAAAAGCAGGTTCGGGATGTTCTGGCAAGAATCGGGAAGCTTGAAAATGTAAAAGTGCATCCGGTTCTCGGCATGAAAGATCCGTGGCGCTACCGTAATAAGGCACAGGTGCCAATTGGCGAGCTGGAAGGCGGACTGATCGGCGGGTTTTACCAGCAGCGCACCCATCAGATCATCGATATGGAGGAGTGCCTCATTCAGCAGGAAAAAAATGATGAGGTTGTACAAATGGTAAAGGAAATTTGCGGACGCTATGGGATCCGTGCTTATGACGAAGGCAGACATAAAGGTGAGCTCCGCCACGTGATGTCGCGCTATGGGCTCGTGACAGGCGAAGTGATGATTGTCCTTGTCACCAGGACGAATGAACTGCCGCATAAACAAAAGATTGTGGAAGAGATTACATCAAGCATTGAGGGTGTTAAATCCATCGTTCATAATGTGAATTCCAAGAAGACGAATGTGATTATGGGAGAAGTTACTCGAGTCCTTTGGGGCGAAGAAGTAATCTATGATTTTATTGGCGATATTAAATTTGCGATTTCAGCCCGCTCCTTTTATCAGGTGAACCCGGAGCAGACAAAAGTTTTATATGAGAAGGCGCTGGAGTATGCGAATTTGAGCGGAGAAGAAAAAGTTATTGATGCGTACTGCGGTATAGGTACCATTTCTCTTTTCCTGGCGCAGAAAGCAAAAGAGGTGTTCGGCGTTGAAATTGTGCCGGAAGCTATTGAAGATGCGAAGAGAAACGCTGATTTAAACGGCATGACGAACGCTTTGTTTGCAGTCGGGAAAGCGGAAGAAGTGATTCCTGACTGGTACAAAAAGGGGAACACTGCAGATGTGCTGGTGGTTGACCCGCCGCGCAAAGGCTGTGATGAAGCTCTGCTGCAAACGATTCTAAGCATGAAGCCTAAAAAAGTCGTCTATGTTTCCTGCAATCCGGGAACGCTGGCAAGAGATTTGCGTATTTTGGAGGATGGCGGATATAGAACAATCGAGGTGCAGCCTGTCGATATGTTCCCTCAGACTATGCACTGTGAAGCAGTTGCGAGAATAGAGTTGAATTAATCCAGAAGCGGCATATGGAGCTAAATACAGTGAGAAAGTGGCCTTGCATGAATGTGCAAGGCCTTTGCTGTTTATTCCAAAGATCTCCCAAAACTTCACCTTCCAGAAAGTCCGGGGCTGGTATTCACAGCAGGTCATAAAAAGCTGGGTCAATATCCAGCGTGGTAATTGAGCCGATCGTGCTGTCCCTCTGCATGTCCTCGGGCAGGGAATACTATCGATCCTATTAATAAAATAATTATATAAAAATAGGGCTTATTCATTATGCTTCCTCCAGGGTGTAAGTAAATTGGTACAAGAGCTTATTCCTTGTATTTCTTATCAATAAACAAAGAATCAGCTCCGGCGGGATCCATTAATGATAGGAAGAAGGAAGATATGCAGAGGCCAATTATCCCGAATGAGTTAAATAATGTGATTCAATCGATTCAATAAAAATTTTCCAGTCCCAAAAAGGTAGACTGGAAGTTTCCAAATCTATATTTTTAGAGTAGTTTGCAAAATTCGACAGAAAAAAATTAGGAATATGGAGGAAAGTGTATGGCAATTTTAAGAGGTTCATATAGAAACAGGTCTCTATTAAAAGGGTCTGTTGCTGCAGCTATTTTTGCAGGAGGAGTTTTGTCACCATCAATTCCGAACTTTTCAAACGAGGCGGTGGCAGAAGCAGCTTCATATACTTACATAGTGGATGCGACCAGTCTGAATGTCCGTTCTGGTCCCGGGACAAATTATAGCAGGATTGGCAGTCTGGCCCAAGGCAGCAGTATTCAGGTAATCGAACGCCTTGCCAGCGGCTGGTACAAAATTAACTACAATGGCAAAACAGGCTATGTCAGCGGCCAATATGTCAAAACAAATGAAACACTCTATCGGGTGGATGCTACAGCGTTAAATGTCAGAAAGGGTCCGGGTTTAAATTACGGAAAAATTGGATCCTTAAAAAACGGGTCAGTGATAAATGTTATACATAAGGAAAGCAGCGGCTGGTATAAAATTTCTTACAATGGCAGTACTGGATATGTAAGCGGTGAATATGTGACAGCCGGTGATCCCCGCCTGGCCAAGATCAATGTACCGCTCATTGCCCAGCGGCCGGAGCTGCCAAGCGGGTGTGAAGTAACTTCCCTTGCTATGGCGCTGAAATTTTATGGTGTGAATGTCAGCAAAACAACACTTGCAAAAGAAATGCCTTACGACTCAACCAAGCTGGTAAGAAATGCGGATGGTTCTATTAAAACCTGGGGAGACCCTGATGTCGGGTTCGTCGGAACGCCTTTTGGCAACGGCCATACGATAAACCCGGGGCCGCTGAAAAAGCTGCTTGATCAATATCGTCCAGGCGGAGTAAATCTGACCGGGAAAGATTTTTCAGAAATAGAAAAGGCTGTTTCAGAGGGCAACCCTGTTTTGGCATGGTTTACGATCAGTCATGAAATGCCGAATAAAAGAAGCTGGAAAACGCCTGCCGGCAAAACGATCAGTGCACCGACACCCTTGCACTGCATTGTCGTAACTGGTGTGGATGCCGATTATGTGTACTTTAATGACAGTGAGGCAGTTAAGAAGGACGTGAAAATGCCAAAAGAAAAATTCATAAAGATCTACAATGCCATGGGCAAACGTGCACTGGCAGTAAAGTAGTCTAAAGCAACTGCGGGAAATTTCCTGCAGTTGCTTTTTTGTCGTAAAATATACGTCTCAGGTCTTAGCCGGGATTACTTTTGTGGTCTATGGCGGGCAATCATGTTATTTTGTATCGTATAACTTGAGAAGTTTTTTAAACGTGTTTTAATAGATTTAGGGATGTACGTCTTTTTTTCTGTCTTGCTCCAGCGCCTACCCCCTTGTAGGGGGTGAGCACCAAAGAAAAGCTTCCTTAGGATATTCCTCGCAGGAACAACCGGTTTTGGCTTGTTCCGAAGGCGCTTGCGTTTTTCTTGCTGAAATATGTCTGTGGATGAAACTTTAGGTTTATAAATAACGTATAAATAAGTAGGACTATGAGTAGGAGTCGATCAATATGAATTACTTTTTAGCATTTGCTTTTCGTTTGCTGACGGCCGTCCCAGTGTCTGCCAGTGTCTGGCTGGCAAGTTACTTTGCTTTTGGGCAAACCTTCCTTTTGTCAGGGATATATGGAGCTGGAGCCGGGCTTCTCACTTATTGGGCGGGAGGATTGATTCAGCGCCGCCGCTTTTTGAAAAAGCATGGATTGACGAAAAGGGAATACCAATATATTAAGCGAAATCTTGATGAAGCGCGCCGCAAAATAACCCGTTTGCATAAAGCGATGTTCTCGATTCGCCATTTCCCGACACTGAAGCAGCGCATGGAGTTTATGAGGGTGACAAGAAGGATTTACAGATTGACGAGAAATGAACCGAAACGTTTTTACCATGCAGAGCAGTTTTATTTTTCCCATTTGGATTCCGCGGTGGAGCTGGCGGAAAAGTATGTTTTTCTGTCTTCCCAGCCTAGAAAATCGCGTGATCTAGAGCAGTCTCTCCAGGAGACCAGACGGACACTTGATACTCTTACCCACCATGTGGAGGAGGATCTTCACCGGGTTATAGCTGAGGACATTGATCAGCTTCATCTTGAAATTGATGTTGCCAAGAATTCGATTGAGAAAATAAAAGAATCAAGAATTCATGATGAAAGCAGGAGATTAAAATGACTGAAGAAAAACCATCCCTGTTAAAAAACACTAATTTAATGGAGGATCTGCTGGCCGATCCATTTGGGGAAAAGCAGGAGGCTGCTTCCTCACCGTTTCAATCGGAAAAGCGGACAAGGCTGATTGATGTGATTCCGGAAGAAAATCGGGAAAAAGCCTTTCAGCTTGCAAAGCAGATTGATCCTGCCAATCACCAGGCTATGATCTCATATGGAACACCAGCTCAATCAAAGCTTTTAACGTTTTCCCATACGATGCTTGAACATGTTCAGAAAAAGGACGTTGGTGAAGTAGGGACCATCATCAACGATCTGATGAAGAAATTCAATGATGTGAATCCGGATGAGCTTAAGCCGGAGAAAGCCTCCTTTTTTGCGAGGATGTTTGGAAAGATATCCGGTTCTGTCCAGGAAGTATTGTCCAAGTACCAAAAAACAGGGGCACAAATCGACCGCATCAGTGTAAAGCTGGAAAGGAGCAAGAATGCACTTCTTTCAGACATTGTTATGTTAGATAAGCTTTATGAAAATAATAAAGAGTATTTTCATGCTTTAAATGTATATATTGCAGCAGGTGAACTGAAGCTTGAAGAGCTTCATGAAAATACGATTCCCGAGCTGAAAAAGAAGGCTGAGGAGTCAAATGATCAGATGAAGTTCCAGGAAGTGAACGATATGATTCAGTTTGCTGACCGCCTGGATAAACGCCTATATGACTTGAAGCTTAGCCGAGAAATAACAATTCAAAGCGCACCGCAGATCCGCCTGATTCAGAATACCAATCAGGCATTGGTTGAAAAAATCCAGTCGTCCATCATGACCGCTATCCCGCTTTGGAAAAACCAGGTGGCCATCGCATTGACATTGCTTCGCCAGCGCCATGCTGTCGAAGCTCAGAAGAAGGTTTCGAAAACCACAAATGACCTTCTGCTGAAAAACGCCGAAATGCTGAAAATGAATACAATTGAAACGGCCCGTGAAAATGAACGTGGCCTTGTCGATATTGAAACGTTAAAGAAAACGCAGGAGAACCTGATTTCCACTCTTGAAGAAACCCTGAGAATTCAGGAGGAAGGCCGAAATAAACGCCGCCAGGCAGAACACGACTTGGCCAGTATGGAAAATGATTTGAGGCAGAAGCTGCTGGAGATTAAGGGAAATTAAAAAAAGAGCGATGTTCAATCAAACGTTTGATTAAACATCGCTCTTTCCTTTTTAAATCGTTAATTCTGCAGTCTCTGCAGGTTGTTGTTTTTTTACAGGAAGCTTGATGACTGCTTCTGTTCCCTTCCCTTTTTCGCTATTAAAAAAGATGGATCCATTATGGGATTGAACAATTTTGAAGCTGACTGTGAGTCCGAGGCCTGTACCCTTTTCCTTCGAAGAATAGAAAGGCTCGCCGATCCTGTTAAGGCGTTCCTCAGACATGCCGCAGCCGTTATCCTTAACCAGAATTGTCATTTGCTGATCTTCCCCCTCCAGGGTAACCGTCACCTTGCAGCCTTCACTTGATGCTTCAATGGCATTTTTTATTATATTAATAAAAAGCTGTTTCAGCTGATTTGGTTCACATTCAATCGTGTAAACATCCGATTTTAATAGAAATTCAATCTGGACATTGTGCATGCTGGCTTCTGTTTTTAATAGGGAGATGACATTAAATAAGATCTTTTGGACATCCGCTTTTGTAAAACAAATATCCTGAGGCTTAGCAAGGAGCAGCAGCTCGCCAACGATGTGGTTGATCCGGTCGAGCTCCTCCTGCATGATTTGATAATAGAACTGGTGCTTTTCATCTTCCAGCTGCATAAGCTGCACGAAGCCTTTTAAAGATGTCAGCGGATTTCTGATTTCATGTGCTACACTTGCAGACAGTTCGCCAACCACAAAAAGCTTTTCGGTGCGGCGCAATCTTTCCTCAGCTTCCCGCAGCTTTGTCACATCTTTTCCATAGCCGATAATTCCGGCAATTTGGCCGTTCACAATGAGCGGAAGCGCGGTGCATTGGATAGTGAGCTTGCTGCCATTTTTATGATTGAACTCAAATTCACAGGTTTTAGGCTGTTTATCTTCCAGGATCGCTTTAAATTCTTGAAGTGTCTTCATTTTATAATTGCTTGGTATGATTTCATCAATGCGCTTACCCAATGTTTCTTCAGGGCTGTAGCCTGTCACTGCTTTAAATTGGGGATTAACTTTGGTAATGGTGCCGTTAAGGTCTGTCATAAAAACAATTTCAGTATTATATTCAAACAAGGATTTATATTGCTGCTGGCTCTCGGCAAGAAGCTTTTCCACATGTTTTCTTTCCGTAATATCCCGGCCGATAATGACGAGTCCCTGCCGGCTTCCATCTGCATGGAAGAGCGGCACTTTTATCGTATCAAAAGTTTTTTCAGTTCCGTCAGGTAAAGGGATGACTTCTTCCAGGCGGGAAATCTTGCCGTTTTTCCAAGCCTCCTCATCTGATGTTTCACAGTAGCGAAGTGCATCTGCGTAAAAATCCGTATACTCGGCCAGTTCAGAATCCTTCTTGCCTTTATAATCGACGTTTTGAAGATTGAATAATTTAAGTCCAAATTCATTGGACTCAATCCAGCGGCCTTGGCCATCTTTGAAATTAACAAAATCCACCATGGAATTAATTAGTGTGGAAAGGCGTTTTTCATCTTCCCTTGAGGCACTGAGCTCATCCCGTTTGCCAATAAAATAATAGAGCAGCCAGCCTGTAACAAAAATGTACAGAAGCTCTTTTGCTCTAAATAGAAAACTGACTAGAGATGAAGGTTCAAGCATATGCAAAAGGTAATTCGTTCCGAATACCCAAATAAGGCTAATGATCATATATAAGCCCAATAGCATTTTTTTATTCATTAGCTTATATTTCTCCTGTTCTCTATTTGGCTGAAAAAAGAGCTGGAATTCAGTCAAATAAGTATTTTTTCTATTCCTCCATATTCGCTGTATAATAGAAGAATATAAGGTGCATATACAAATTATTTACAGTTCCTATTCTATATGATTTCAGTAGAGTCTACTAGTGCCTAGAAATTAGTAAAATCATATTATAAGGAATAAGAAAGGGAAGGACAAGCATGTATCTTACTATAAAAGAAACCGCAGAATACTTATCTTATCCTGAGTCATATGTAGAAAGCTTGATTCAGCAAAAGAAAATACGTGCCGTATTTGACGGAGAGCAGTATTTAATATACAAGGAGCAGTTTAATGCCCATGTGAAGCAGATGGAAAAATATAAGCAACTGGTGGAAGAGATATTAAATGAGCCGATACCGGAGGACCGGGATATCAAGGATGAAGATTGATTTGGGCTATTTTCCTCTAATCACATTATTTTACAATTATTATCAATTTAGATATTGAACGGCGAGCGTTATGTGGACCATGATATAATGAAATAGAAGAGAAAGAAGGCTTACCTGGGTTAGTCTTCTTTTTTTGTCTTTTTCTCCCATTAGTTATTAACTAAAATTAACATAAAATCCAAAATATAGATTATTATACCTACTTCTCTCTAGTATCTTGTACCCTTATAAGAATTTTCAAAACATTATAAAATTTAATGGGTGAAATCTATTATTCTATTGGAGGTACTAGATGAAGAAACCAATTTTAAAAGTGGCATTAGCTTCAGCTCTTGTCTTTGGAGCTATTGGAACACAGGCAGTTTTTGCACATCCGGCCGACGTTAAACAGACTCTGCCGGTAAAGGTATTCGATAAGAAGATAGTCAATGAAATTAATGCAGAAAATATCTATAATAATATTGATTATCTTTCACAAAACCCGCGTGTAGCCGGTACTGAATCGGAGTTTAACGCGGTTCAGTATATTAAAAGCCAATTTGAATCCTATGGCTATGAGACAGAGATTCAGCCATTCACATTTTATGGATATACACCTCCGAGCAGTATGGAAGTAACCATTGATGGCTATGAAGGAGAACTGCAGCCAAGATCCTTTACTTATTCGGTAAATGGTGATGTGAGCGGGGAGCTGATGTATGCTGGTCTAGGCACAGCAGATGAGCTTGAAGGTGCAGACCTTACAGGTAAAGTCGCTCTGATCCAGCGCGGTTCCATTTCTTTTGCCGAGAAAGTTCTAAATGCAGCAGAAAAAGGTGCTGCCGGTGTAATTATTTTTAATAATGCAGATGGGCCATTAAGCGGTACGCTTGGAGCTCATAACGAAGAATATGTTCCGGCATTAGCCCTTTCAAAAGCAGAGGGTGAAGCACTTCTTGCATTGCTGGAGAGCGGTGAAGACTTAACAGCTTCCTTGACAATTGAAGGTGCGGATGCAGGAGAAAGAGTATCTCATAATGTAATTGCCACAAAGAAGCCAACCAACAAAAAGAAAGCAAATGACGACATTATTGTGGTGGGCTCACATCATGATTCTGTAGCAGGGGCACCTGGAGCGAATGACGATGCTTCCGGAACAGCGATGACATTAGAGCTGGCACGTGTATTCAAGGATATTCCAACAGATACAGAAATCCGCTTCATGACATTTGGGGCAGAAGAGCTGGGATTGATTGGATCTTTCCATTATGTTGACAGTCTTTCTGAAGATGAAATCAGCAGAACTATTGCTAACTTTAATCTTGATATGGTTGGAAGCAAGGATGCAGGCGATTTAGTGATGTGGACATTGGATGGAGAAGAGAATCTTGTAACAGAGCTTTCACAAGCATCCAGTGAAAGACTGAACGGTGATCCTACACCAGTATATCAGGGCGGCAGAAGTGACCATGTGCCATTTGCTGAAGCAGGCATACCTGCAGCGTTATTCATTCACAGCCCAACTGAGCCATGGTACCATTCTCCAGAAGATACAATTGATAAAATCAGCAAAGAAAAACTTCAGGATGTAGCAGAAATTGTGGGTGCCGCCATTTATGATAAGGCGCGTTTCGATAACATGGGCCCTAAGCCGAAAAAACAGCATAAAATGAAAGCAACACCTGAAATGATATATGAGGAACAAGTAAAATAAACAGAAGAGCAGCAGTTTCCCTAAATGGGAGGCTGCTCTTTAACTGTTATCCAGTTTCTTCATGTCTTTTATGATCATTCATCCACTGAAAAACCAAGCGTTTAAAGTCATAATCCCAATTAACTATGATAAAATGATACAAATTATATTAACTTGGATTTTCTGGAAAGAAGGATCGATGTGAAAAGCATGAAAACCTACATTCTTCTCACTTCCATAATGGCTTTATGGGGATTGAATGTCAGCATTATAAAAATTCTTATCAGTTATTTTCCGCCGGTTTCAATTACTTCCTTGCGAATATTAACTGCGGGCATAACCGTGTTTTTGATATTAAGCATGATGGGAAAAGTGAGAAAGCCGAGCTTAAGGGAAGTCTGGTATATCGTGTTTGGCGGCCTTTTAAGTGTAGTAAGCCACCATCTATTTCTGGCAATAGGCCTAACGGGAACAAGCGCGGTAAATGGAGGGCTTATTTTAGGTGCGGGACCGCTCCTTACAGCCATACTGTCTTCAATTCTCCTGCGCCATAAGCCTTCAGGCATTCAGGTGCTGGGCTTTCTGCTTGGAGGTGCAGGTGTGACTTTTATCGTGCTTTCAGGCAATAAAGGGATATCCAGTTTAACTCCAGGGGATTTCTTTGTGTTCCTGTCTATCCTATCACAGGCTCTTAGCTTTATTGTGATCAGCAAGGCTTCCAAAACACTTGATCCGAGATTGCTGACAGGCTATATGCTGATTTTTGGAGGATTAATCCTGTTCGTAATGAGCGGCATGATGGAACCTGGCGGGCTAAAGGGCATAACCGGAGCACCAGCTTATGTTTGGGCTGCATTTGCCGCATCTGCAGTATTGGCAACAGCAGTTGGCCATATGGTTTATAACACAGCAATACGTAATATTGGACCAGCAGAAGCCAGTATTTTTTTGAACTTAAATACCTTTTTCTCGTTGGCAGGCTCAGCACTGATACTGGGTGAAGTAATCACTATAAACCACTTGCTTGGGCTGGTTCTCATTGTTGGAGGGGTCATTTCAGGGTCTGGAGCATTGGAGGAACTGGTATTGAGAAAGCGGAGAAAAGAGAATAGCAAATATTTTCAAAAGGACCTCTCAAAATAGAGATCCTTTTTATTTTTGCAAAAAAAATGCATCTGCTGCAGGGCCCTCTTTATTAATAGATAATTATAAATTCTGAAGTTAGGTAATTGTCTAGCTCCAGGTGCCATCGGCTCTTGGGTCTAAGCCAATCCGTCTAAAAGGTTAAAGAATAGCCTTTCAGCTGTCTCGTCTTATGCTTGTCGCCGATAGGCGGGCGCCTTCCGCTTTTCTTAATACCCTTTTTTATAATCCACTAGATTAATGCCGGGTGTACCGCTATTTATGTACTTCTTTAAATTAGGAATAAAAATATCTTCAATCACACGCTGGGTATAGTATTCTGTGGAGCCGGCCGTATGCGGGGTAATGATGACATTATCAAGGTCCCATAGAGGGCTGTCTTCAGAAAGCGGTTCTTTTTCAAAGACATCAAGCCCGGCACCGGCAATTTGCCCGTTCTGCAGTGCAGCAATCAGTTCTGTTTCTTTTACAATTTCCCCCCGGCCGATATTGATGAAGAAAGCAGAATCCTTCATGAGGGAAAACTGTTCCGCTCCGAATAACTGCCGTGTTTCCTTTGTAAGCGGAAGTGTGACAACAACATAGTCACATTGAGGAAGCACATCGTTTAACTGTCTGGAGGTATACATTTCATCTATATACTCTTCCGGTTTTCTGGAGTGCCGCACGCCAATCACCTTCATGCCGAATGCTTTAGCAATTCTTGCTGTTTCTTTTCCGATGGCTCCTGCGCCGATCATGCCAATGGTTTTATTGTGAATTTCAAGCTTCATTCCGGAATGGTGCCATACTTTGGCTTGCTGATTTTTTACATATGTATGGACTTTGCGGGTAAGTCCAAGCATGAGGGCGAGAATGGTTTCTGAAATCGGGTTCGCATGGACACCGTTTGCGCTGGTAATCTGGATGCCTTGTGATTCCATTTCGGCCAGGGGCAGGGAATCGACTCCTGCACTCCAGGATTGGAACCAGCGGAGTTTGCTGTTTCCTTCAAGGACCATTTCTTTAATTTCCTTTTTCCAGCCGGCAATTATTTCGGCTTCCTTCATCCCGTTTAGCCAGTTTGCTGGATCTTTACCGGCAATGAGCTCCCAATCGGGGATGATTTCTTTAATTTTCTCAAGCTGTGAAGGTTCCAGATCATGTGTGATGATGCAGGTTCTTTTAGTCATGTATGTTCCTCCGTTATTATTTTTTTGAATAGTCGGTAAATATATCATAGTCGAAAAAGCTATAAATGTGAACTTTTCTAATAAAATGAAAAACTAGCAAAGAAATAGGGAAAACTAACAAACAAATCTGGTCATTTAGCAAAGAAAACAGAAAAATAGCAAACAAAATCATAATTCGGCAAATAAATTAGTTATGGGTTCAGCCAAGAAAAAAGGCCCCCGGTCGCTGACATCGGGGGGAGTATCTATCACGAAGGCTGAAAACCTATTAATTTTGCTTTCTTATCAACGCCGAGCGTCTGTTTATCGGGGAAGGTAATGACAGAACTGATATAATCCCAGCGAATAAGAAAATGGGTGACGCAATCTTCTTCCTTTTGCTGCTCTTCTGGAATGTCGGTACCGTCTTCCTCTTTCACCTTTGTTCGTTTAAAGCAGGGGTTCTCGACCCAGATTCCCATGCTTTCTGTCTTTATCAGTTTCACAAGGTACCATTCATCGGGCTGATAAATGCCTGTGATGGAGCCGACGAGGTCATTAGGAAAATTCTTAAATTTTATTTGGATTTTCTGGCCAATAAAGTTTTCAAGATGCATATGTGGACCTCCTGAACTATTAAAATTCGTCTTTTATTACTCTTCCTTTTTTTGATTGTTTTAAACATCAAAAAGCAAGGTACACACTATAAGGTGAACCTTGCTTTTTCTTAGCGTTCTCCGTCTACATATTTTCCGTGGTCCGGAACGGCAATTTCATCAAATTTATTTACCAGCATGTAGAGGTTTTCTCTTAATGCAGCTGCTGCCATTGGGATGCCATGGCCAGTGATGGCAACATCCGGCTGCAGCGCTTCAAGTTTCTGTACGGATGCTCTGGCAGCATCCCAGTCTGTGGTGAGGTAGCGGGGCGGGCCGCTGATTTCCTGTTCCTGTGTGAGCACACTGTATAAGGATTCCTGTTTCACTGTTACAAAAGCATCCCCTGCAATCAGCACGCGATCAGACTCCCTGAAAAAAGAGACATGGCCGGGGGTATGTCCTGGTGTGTGAATCCATTTCCATCCTTCCATATGTGGAACACTTCCATCCTCAGGCAAAGGCTGAACATGGTTTCCGAGGTCAATGCCTTCATGCGGAAAAGCGGGGGATATCTTTGCGACAAGACCGCCTTCAACACTTGCGTCAGGCTTTGGATAATCCTGCTGTCCAGTTAAAAATGGCATTTCCAGCGGGTGAGTGTATACAGGAACCTGCCAGCGCTCCACCAAATCGATGATTGCGCCAACATGGTCGAAATGGCCATGTGTAAGAATTATGGCTTTCGGTCTGGCGTTCCCGCCAAAAAGTTCTTCAGCGGCATCCATGATTTTCTCTGCAGACTTTGGCATGCCGGCGTCAACCAGGACCCAGTCGCCAGGCTTTTCTGATAGTCGTACAAAACAAACATTGACAATCTGTACTGTCAGGCAGTAGACTCCATCCGCTTCGTTCACAATCATTCCGCTCGTGGAGGAAGTCATCGGCATATACCGTTCAGTAGATGAGCTTTCCTTCAAGGATATTACCTCCTTTAAATTTTCAGTACAAGACCTTCATCTTTTTGAGTATACCCGCATAAAAGCTTTGTATGCGGCATATTCAGGAGGGTGAGGGAATAAATGCAAAAAAAGCTCTGCCGCAGTTTGGCAGAGCTAGGGAATATTACATATTAAGATAGGAATTCATGAGGGTTTAATCCGAGTTCCATGCAGATCTCTGTAACAGCCTGTTTTTCATTTTGATCAAAGTTCCCGTCAGCATAACCGATCGCAATACAATAACGGGCGACAAGGCGGGCGATCTCAGGCTTATTTCTTACCCGGCCGACTGCTTTGAAGGCTTCGGCCCGGCCGGTGATCGGGTCCATCTCAATCCGCTGGACGAACATATTGAATTGCTGTATCACTTTTTGTGTATCAAAAACTTTTAATTCCTGGCTGCTGTTTACAAACTCAATCATTTTTTGGCGTTCTGCCGGATCGAGCCTGCCATCTGCCATACCGACAAGGGCACATGATGCTACAACGGCGTCCAGGACATCCTGGCTTTTGAAGCGTGTAAACAGCTCCTGGGCACGGCGTTTTTGGTCATTGGCCCACTGTGCATAATCCGTTTGATTAGGCGACCATGAATTGCCGCATGCATTACAGGTGAGCTTCAGCTGTTTTTTCCCAATAAAGCCGCCAAGAAGTCCTACCGGCCCGAGGATGAGTCCTCCAATCGCTGCTTTTCCAAGACCAAATCCTTTTTGTCCGGTACGGATGTTGGTTGATCCGCACCGGGTGCAGGAAATATTTCCATCTGTATAAGACTGAGCCTGGACTGGCTGACCAAATCCTGACTGGCCGCCAAAAGCAGATGGCTGCGATGGAGGCGGCGTGTTATAGGAAGTCTGGCCAAAGGAGGACTGACTGTATCCTTGTTGTGCCGGCTGGCCATACACTTGCTGGTTTTGATGTGGAGTGTATCCTTGAGCAGGCTGTCCAAAATGGGCGGGCTGCTGATATTGATCCTGGCTGAATGATGGCTGCGGACTTGGAGCAGGCTCATCATCTACGGAAACGCCGAAATTGCGGCAAAGGGCAGCTAATCCGCCCTGGAATCCGCTTGCAATTGCATTGAATTTCCACTCGCCATTATGGCGATAAAGCTCTGCAGCTACGATAGCCGTTTCAACGGTAAAATCTCGGCCAAGGTCGAAGCGGAGAAGCTCCTCGTTTGTCAGGGGATTAAGAATTCTTACATAGGCATTGGAAACTTGTCCAAAGTTCTGCCCTTTCATCTGGGCATCATGAATGGTAATCGTAAAGGCAATTCGGTGGATATGCTGCGGAACCTTATTTAATTCGATGTGGATTTGTTCATCATCCCCGGCACCGGCACCAGTTCTATTATCACTGCTGTAAAGGATCGATCCGTTTCCCCCGGATGGATTATTATAAAACACAAAGTCGCTATCACTTTGCACTTTGCCGGAAGCACCCGTTAAAAATGCTGAAGCGTCAAGGTCATATTGCGATTGATTATGGCTGACATCCCAGCCCAATCCTGCCGCCACAACCTGCAAACCTGGATTCGTTTTGGTCAAATCTACTTTTTGTCCCTTGCTCAATCGAACTCCCACAGATTTCACTCCTATTATGTTTTTTATACTAAGAATTTATAACTTTGTACTTCGAGAACTGTCTAGCTCCAGCGCCTGCCCCCTCGAGGTCACAAGCTTGTCTTGTTGCGGCTCCTAGGGACTCGGGGTCATGCAGACGTTGCCACAGGACGTGGCGCTCTTAGTCTGCGTTCCTTCGTGGGCAAGGCGCTTTCGCTTTTCTTTTTATACGTTATGAGAAGAAAGAAGTTTCATAGTTTTCATTATAAGGGAATTGAAAGCGGAGTGAAACTTGAGCGGCCATTCTGGGAATGAAAAAATGGTTTTGAGGCCGAGCGTAGAATAGATTATTAATAATGACATTATTGTTTTAGGAGGAGATATTTTGAATAAAAAAGGAAAAATCTTTGCCCACCGCGGTGTCAGCGGACGTTATCCGGAAAATACGATGGCTGCTTTCCAGGCTGCTTTGGAGGCAGGAGCAGATGGGATTGAATTGGACGTGCAGATGGCGAAGGATGGAAAGCTGGTAATCATTCATGATGAGACTGTGGACAGAACGACCGGCGGTACCGGCTATATTAAGGACATGACCTTTGAAGAAATCGAGCAGCTTGATGCTGGCAGCTGGTTTGCAGCTGCTAACGCTGGCGAAACGATCCCAGATCTTGAAAAATTTTTACAGTGGGCAGTTATAGAAGGAAACGAACTGCTGATTAATATTGAACTGAAAAATGATATGATTGAATACCCCGGGATGGAAGAAAAGGTTATAGATCTTATCCTTAAATATGGATTGGAACTGCGTGTGATTATATCATCTTTCAATGCCGAGAGCCTGAGGAGAGTCCGGGATTTGCATGAAACTTTGCAGACCGGCTATTTGATTGAAGGTGTACCGGAAAATACACTCGAAATTGCGAAAAAAATCGGTGCAAACAGCATTCATTGTGAAGAGGGGTTTGCCCTATCGGAATTTGGAAGGGCAGCAAAAGAAGCGGGCTTTCCGCTGAGAGTTTATACGGTTAATGATGAAACCCGCAGCGGCACTTTAAATAAAGCCGGAGTCGAAGTGATCATGACCGATTTTCCGGAAAGGTTTTTGAAATAAAAGACCTTGTCTTTGAAAATTAAGTTTATCCGCGAAATATTTAATATAACCGCGAAAATTAGGATATATCCGCGAAATATTCAGGATATCCGCGGAAAAACGGATATAACCGCGAAATAGGTTGGCAAGAAGCAGGATGGATAGAGATTCCGCCAAAATAAAAACAAGCGCTGACCAGCAGCGCTTGTTTTTAGATTTTCCTACCAAAGCACAGGCTTGGCCACCATGAACCAAAGCATGAGCATTAATAGAAAAAGATAGATCCAGACGGAGCGGGAGAGCTTTCTGATAAGGAAATGCTGATCTGCCCCTGGCTCATCAAATTTCTTGAGAACGGGAGTGAAGGCCCGGGCGAGAAAAAAGACTGAACCTCCCATAACTGCCAGGGTTGCAACGATCCAGGATGTTGTCCAAGCCCAGTGGCTGTTCACGATAAGAAGGACACCCGAGCCTACAAGTACATGTCCTGCATGCTTGACGAGGCGTACGGATGTCCTGAAGATGCCTATGTATGCCTGCTGAATCCCAGGCTGAGCTGATTTCAATTTATTGACGATTGGAATCAGAACAAAAAATGGGCCAACAGAAAGAATGGCACTGCTGACATGGATATACAGCAGTATTCGGTACAGTATGTCCATCCCGGCAGATTACTTCTTCACTGCGCTGAATTCATGAACCCATACACGCATTTGCGGAAGCCAAGGCATTCCCGGATGCATCGAGAGGATGGATTGTTTGTAGTCCTCCAAGCTTTCAAAACCTTCCTGGCGGGCATGATCGTCTGTTAATTCTCCAAGAGACTGGGAATAAACTTTTTCTACAACAAAATCCTGGCCTTCAAGTGTCATGATTTCCCCGATATCAGCATAGCGGCCGTTGCGGCGTGTAGCTGTTTTCTTTCCTGCCAGAACCTTTTCAACGTCCTCTTTAACTGTAACCATGCGGTCTACTGAACATGTTTTTGGCGGTAATGCATTTGGGTCATGCTGGTTTGACATATTCTAATCCTCCTTATGTAAATGCTTACTTTTAAAACCTTACCATATTTTTTTGCGTGAAGGTAGTTTATGAATAAAAACTGCTTTTACAAAAAAGCTTGAGGAAACGGATCCCTCAAGCCAATGAATTATTTTAATTTAAATGAGCTCTTAAGTGGTACAATCCGGTTGAATACTGGTTTTTCTGCTGTCGTATGTTTCGGATCGACATTGAAATAGCCATGGCGGAAGAATTGGAACTTATCCTGCGCTTTAACGTCCTTCATGTTAGGCTCGATGAAGCCTTGGACAATTTCCAGTGAATTCGGATTCACATAGTCGAGGAAAGTCTTTCCTTCCGCTTCGTTTTCAGCGGCATCATCAGTGTCTGCCTCAGCATTTTGATCGGCATCTTCGTCAAGAATCAATGGCTCGTATAAACGAAATTCAGCCGGAATGGCACTCTTTGCATCCACCCAGTGAAGTGTTCCCTTCACTTTGCGGCCGGTAAAACCTGTTCCGCTCTTTGTTTCAGGATCATACGTGCAATGAAGCTCAACAACATTGCCATTCTCATCCTTGATGACCTCGTTGCACTTGATGAAGTAAGCATGCTTTAAGCGTACTTCATTGCCAGGGAAGAGGCGGAAATATTTCTTCGGCGGATCTTCCATGAAGTCGTCCTGCTCTACATAAATCTCCCTTGAGAATGGAATTTGTCGCATGCCCATCTCAGGATTCTCCGGATTGATTTCTGCATCAAGCATTTCAGTCTGATCTTCAGGGTAGTTTGTAATAACAACCTTTAACGGACGAAGCACACCCATTGTACGAGGGGCTTTCATTTTCAGGTCTTCGCGGACATAATGCTCAAGCATAGCTTCATCCACTACACCGGAACCTTTTGAAACACCAGTTTCCTTTACGAACTCGCGGATTGCCTCCGGAGTGTATCCCTTGCGCCTTAAACCGGAAATGGTCGGGATGCGCGGGTCATCCCAGCCATCAACATAGTTCTCTTCCACAAGCTGCTTCAGTTTTCTTTTACTCATAACCGTATTAGAAATGTTCAAGCGGCCAAACTCGATTTGCTGCGGTGTGCTTTCCATTTCACACTCTGCGACAACCCAGTTATAAAGCGGGCGCTGATCCTCAAACTCAGTTGTACATAAGGAATGGGTAACCCCTTCGATTGCATCCTCGAGCGGATGGGCAAAAGCATACATCGGGTAGATGCACCATGTATCACCCGTATTATGGTGAGTTGCATGTGAAACACGATAGATAACTGGATCGCGCATGTTCAGGTTCGGAGAAGTCATGTCGATCTTTGCTCTGAGAACTTTAGAGCCGTTTTCGAATTCGCCTCCCCGCATGCGTTCAAATAAATTAAGATTCTCTTCAACTGAACGGCTGCGGTACGGGCTTTCTTTTCCAGGCTCTGTCAGCGTGCCGCGGTATTGGCGGATTTCCTCCTGGCTTAAGTCATCCACATATGCTTTCCCTTTCTTGATTAACAGAACTGCACGGTTATACATTTCCTCGAAGTAGTTCGAAGCAAAGTGAAGCTCCTCCCAATCGTAGCCAAGCCATTTAACATCTTCTTTAATAGCATCAACAAACTCCTGATCTTCTTTAAGCGGGTTTGTGTCATCAAAACGCAGGTTCGTCTTGCCGTTAAAATCATCTGCCAGGCCGAAGTTGATGACGATCGATTTGGCATGTCCAATATGAAGATAACCGTTCGGCTCAGGCGGGAAGCGGGTAATGATTTCTTTATGCTTTCCCGACTCCAGATCCTCTTTAATAATCGTTCGAATAAAATTTGAATTGTTTTCCAAACCGGTATCAGCCTTTCTGTTTATGTAGTTAGTACTTATTTTAATAATATCGGGAAGGAAAATAAAGCGGAAACTTCCCTTTGCTGCGCTCCTAAAGCTTGCTTTTTGTTTATAGGGCAATGCTGCTTAGTTCTTTATTCATTCTATCTATTATAAACAAGACGATGCTGGAAAAAAAGTTTTTCTGAAGACTCGGGTGCGAAGTTTTACAAAAATGTTAAATACTTTCAAATAAGGAGGTATAGAGGGAGATGGAAAGAATATCTCTTAATAGAAAATAACTTATTGAATGGAGGAAGGAACATGTCTGAAAAGTATCCTATTTTAGAAGGCGCAGAACCTTTTTATTTTGAAGGAAATGAGATTGGGATTTTGGTATCGCATGGCTTTACGGGTTCTACTCAAAGCATGCGCCCGCTTGGGGAAGCTTATGCAAATGCTGGGTATACGGTCTGCGGTCCGAGGCTGAAGGGCCACGGTACTCATTATGAGGAAATGGAAACTACTACCTATCAGGACTGGATTGATTCGGCAGAAGAAGGCTATCTGTGGCTAAAGGAGCGATGCAGTACGATTTTCGTTACAGGTCTGTCTATGGGAGGCACCCTGACCTTGTATATGGCGGAGAAATATCAAGAGATTAAGGGAATTATCCCGATTAATGCAGCTATTGAGATCCCTGATATGGCTGCAGCAGCAGGGCTGGAGAATTTCCGCTTCCTGGATGCAATTGGATCAGACATTAAAAACCCTGATATAAAAGAACTTGCCTATGAAAAGACCCCCGTTAAGTCGTTAGGAGAAATTACGGAACTGATGAAGAAGGTTAAAGCGGATTTAGGGAAAGTTACATGTCCTGCACTCATTTTTGTCTCAAAGGAAGATCACGTGGTTCCCCCTTCCAACTCTCAGGAAATATACAACAGCATCAGATCAGCTGCAAAGGAATTGGTCACCCTGGACAATAGCTATCATGTGGCAACACTTGATAATGATCAGGACATCATTATAGAAAGAACACTGAATTTTCTGCAGCGGGTACTGGAAACAAGCAGTCTGCAGGGGTGACGGGGAGCTTAGTTAGGCTCCTTTTTTTATGGAATTCAATAGTAGATTTCCATTGTTTCAATAAATTTCTGCAGCTTGATTTGAAGCAAATTCCCGTTCCTTTTTCCAATCAGTTATGTTAGCATTTAGGGATGCGAAATAATTATCAGTTTTCTTGGGCAGATAATGATAATAAGGAAAGCGGGGATGCAGTTGGAAAAGGCTGAAAAGGAGACTTTGTGGACAAAGTCTTTCATTATGCTGATGGCCGGGAATTTATTTGTTTTTATGTCGTTTCAGATGCTGATTCCGACATTGCCGCCATATATTAAGTCCATTGGGGCATCAGGTCTTGAAATTGGACTGGTCACGGCACTGTTTTCGATTGGGGCCGTTTTGAGCAGGCCATTTATTGGATTCATGCTTGAATATAAAGCAAGGAAGCAGCTGGTGCTGATTGGAGCAGTGGCGCTTCTGGCTATTACGATTATTTATCCGATGTCAAGCGTCGTGATGATTTTTCTGCTGTTCCGATTCGTCCATGGGCTAGCTTGGGGCTGGTCAACTACAGTAAATGGGACGGCAGCAGTAGATGTAGTTCCTAATTCGCGTCTTGGAGAGGGAATGGGTTATTATGGCCTAAGTGTTACGATCGGGATGATAATCGCTCCAAGTCTCGGCATCTACCTATATCAGATTACCTCTTTTACCAATCTTATTTATATTTCAAGTGGACTCGGTGTTATTGCCATCGGGCTCCTCTCCATTGTCCGCTACGAGACGCCTGAAGTTGTCCAGAAAACAAGGAAAGAGGATCTTAAATTCTCTTACTTAGGCTCTTTAGTGGAAAAATCCAGCTGGTTTCCTGCGTTCATCACGATTATTGTGACTTTTGGATATGGCTCCATCGTTACGTTCATCGTTATTTTTGGAGAAGAGCGAGGCATTGATCAAATCTTCCTTTTCTACTTGTTCAATGCGATCATGGCGTCGCTCTCCAGGCCGATTGCCGGAAAATGGTTTGACCAGCGGGGACCCAAGGGACTTGTGCTTCTGTGCACTTTCCTGACTTTCATCGGCATGTGGGTACTTTCTTTCGCCCATTCGAATTTGTTTATTATCATAAGCGGAATTTTGTTTGGAGTTGGATTCGGCTCACTGATTCCTACTCTGCAGTCCTGGACACTTTCAATGACACCATCCAACCGCCGAGGTGTGGCAAATGGAATGTTCTTTTCATCCATCGACCTTGGCATTGGACTAAGCGGTCTTGTGTTTGGGGTGCTTGCACAGTTTGTGGAAACTGCAGCACTATTCCAAATATCAAGTGTGTTCCTGATTCTTGGCATGGCTGTCACAATCCTCTATGGGAGACGGCGCTCAGCCGCCCGGGCACAGCAAGCCTCTTAATGAAGAATGAAAACTGGCACGCGGGAATATATATTTCTGTCTGCCAGTTTTTATTTTGATTTGGGGTGGTATAAAAAGATAAAGGCTAAATCTAATTATTAAAAATATTACACAGGAATACAGTAATGTTTCAAAAATGATAGAGAAATGAAATTTTTTGCAGAAAAATTTTTGCTACAATATAAAGATAAAAGATGAAAATTGGCGCATTATGCGTTTTTTTATAAAAGCATGCCGATAAAACCCTATGAAATTAGGAAATCATCAGGCTGGTACAATAAAATTCTTTTAAAAAGCCGGCGCCTTTAGGCGCACTTTTAAAAATAGCACTGCGGGGGATCAAGATGACTTTAGAGAAGCAGCTAATCAGTAAAACCTTTTATGAAACCTTCATGGAACCTAATGGAAATGTGCATCCGATCAGGGTTTTGGGTGAACTGTATGTGGCTGAGCAGCAGAACGAAGTGCCCGATTTAACCAATATCCGCTTCGCCCAGGGTGAGGTATATTTCCTTAACAAAGATTATGAAGCGGCCATTTTTAAGTGGGAAAGCATTCCCAATGAATTGGGGCCATGGGCACAGAAAAATATGGCTGATGCCTATTTCGAATTGGATTTGCTTTCAAATGCAGAGGAATTGTACAAATCCATTGAAACAGATTCAGAGGTATTAAAAACAGAGGTGCTCCTTCAGCTGTTTTCACTTTACATACAGCGCGGCAAGCTTGAAATGGCTGTTGAATCCATTAAAGATGCGGTCCAATTAAATCCGGATTATCCCGATGTGACCGATCTGGCGCGCGGATTCTTTGAAGAACACAGCGATTGGGGAAATGCTGTAGAGCTGGCTGTCAATGAAGCACTCAGGACGGAATCCCTATCGTGGTTCGAAGTCCTCCATTCCTATGTGGAACAGGGGAGGACAGCCAAAATCCAGCCTGACTATTTCAGTGAGGCGCTTTCGGTTTTATTCCGTGTGGATCAAGCTCATTTTGAAAGTTTATCAGCGGCTCTGTGGCATAGCTACAAGAAAACAGATCTTTATTTCCCATGGCTGAAAGAATATAACCACATTCTCCTTAACATGGAGCAGGGGCGTTCACATACATGGAGCCTGCTTTCCGAGCTTTACAAAGATACTTATTTTGAATTAATAAGCGGCAAGCATTTAATCCGGGATTTATCACATCTGATCCCGAATCATATAACCAACTGGATGAAAATTGCGGCACCTTCGCATTCACTTGTATCGGCATCGGCAGTGCTCGCATGGAGTGAAATTTTCCCGTCCAATATTGATTCATCAGCAGTCAGCGAGGCAGAAAGCCTTGTGAACCGCTCTGTCCGCTATCAGGAAGGCTTGGAAGAAAGCTTCAAGCTTTTTGAGAATGTCATGAAATGGGCGAAGGAAAAGGGCGTGCTGATGGGTGAACGCTTTGAATGGATGGTACGGGAGCTCCTTGATTTGGATGCCGGGCATTTGCTGATTGCCGGTGCGGCTTCAAATGGAAAATCCTCGTTTGTAAACACTCTTGTCGGCGAAGAGCTGATGGGAGATTCCACATCTGCTTCAGTGCTGTTCAAGGATAGTGATGAAGCGGAAATTCATGCGGTTACTGACGAGGAAGTACGAAGCATTTCTGACCTTGAGGACTTTAGGCAGAGCGCAGAAAAAAACCAGCAGACGCTTATTCGCTGCAAAATGCCATTCGCCTTTTTACAGCAGAATAGACTTTCTGTGATTGATACGCCAGGTCTTGCGGGACAAAGCAAGTTCCGGAATGGTGCGTTCCAATATCTCCATTTCGCAGATAGCATGCTGTTTGTCCTGAATGCAGATTCGCCTCTGACAGATAAAGAGCTGGATCTTGCTGTGAGAATGAGAGAACAGGCTCCGGAATTGCCGATCCATTTCCTGCTCAGTAAAATGGACCGGATACCAGACAGTCAGGATGCCATGGAACTGCTTGATGAAACGCAGTCCCGTGTTCATACCTATTTTCCAAAAGCACAGGTATTTGCTTTCTCTTCCTATTATGAAAGAGGAAGCCAGCTGAGCGATTTAGCAGACTTTATCAAATCGATGATGGGTGGCCGGAACCTGAAAGAAGAGCGTACAGCAAAGGTTCTTTACTACATTAAAAAATCAATCAAATTCCTTCTTGAAAAACGCGTTGAGATGGAAAATAGCTTGATAGATACTATTAAATGGAACGAAGAAATGGTGACAAAGCTCAAGGGTGCCAACAACCAGCTGAGTGATATGGAAGAAGAAAAAATCCGGACGATTAGAAGGTCCTACAGCAAAATTAAAGATGAAATGAGACAGGACCTTGTGAAAAAGATTCCGGAGCTGCTGCGGAATTGTTCAGATTTGGTGACGGAAGACAGTGATTTTGGAAGAATCCATACTGAAATAAATGACGAAATGAATAAGCGTGTACATGAGTATATGGAAGAGACAGTATTGCCTGAATTCCATGTTTCCATTCAGGAATGGATTGCCGAAAGCGAAGGGGAGTTCAGAAGCAGCCAGGCATATCTGGATGAAATGAGCGAAAGCTTCAATGAGCTATATGGCGAGGAGAAAATCTCTCTGGACTGTGACTTCAGGGTTCTGGATGACTGGCGCCGGGATGCGGACCGGATGACACGAGGAAGTGTTCAGCTGGAAAAGGCAAACATTCTAAACCGTTTTTCGCCATCGCAGTTCCTGCTAAAAAGCGCAGGCAAACTGCTTGGTGCCATTCAGCAGAATAAAGCCATGCTTCATAATAAATATAAGCAGTTCATTGAACATGAAGACTATAGCGAGATTGCTGAATTCATCACCAATAAATTCATGCAGCAATTCGAGCTTTTCGAAAAGTCACTTGAACGGGATATCAAAATGTTCTTCAGAAACCCGTTCGATGTATTGAATAAAACGGTTGAAGAGACACATGCAGACATTGCAGAAAATAAGGATGCATTAAGCGATATGCGCAAAAATCCTGAGATTTACCAGGATCCTCTGACACTATTTGACCTGAAGCTACGCCAGTTTGAATGGATGACTTCAGCAGGGGAAAAGGTGAAGGAATATCGTTAAACTATGGGAAGGATTCGTCCTTCCTTTTTTTTTGAAAAAAATAGATAAAGAGGTTTAAATTAAAATGAAAAAGGGTATAGGAGTCGTTAGTCTATTAAAATCTGCACCTGCTTAAACCCGTTACCGGGGTTAATTAGTTTGTCTGCTTTTGGGGAAAGAAGGAGAGAACAGGTGAGCTTTAAGAGAAAGCAATTATTGGGTTTGGGCCTAACTGTGTTTTTTATGTTTATTCTGATGTTTGTCATTCTGTCTATGGTGAACGGAATGAAGGCCAACATGCTGGAAATCGTGGAAGATCGCTATTATAAGGTAAACGAGGCTACAGAGATTAGACAGCTTTTTTACCAGACAGACCAGCAGCTGCTGAATGTGCTCACCGATAAAGAATCAGCAGATCCAGCCATGACGGCTGAATTGGTTGAAGCAAACCATGAAGGCATACAAACCCGGATATTGAATTTGGAAAGCGAATTAAATCGACAGAAATCCAAAGTGCTTTTAAAAGAAGTAGAACAGGCTTATGAATCATATGCCCAAATGTAAAGCAGCTTCATTGAATTAATGGGAAGAGGTGAAGTTGATACTTTAGAAGCACTATATAGAGATCAGAGGGAAAACCGAAACTCCCTTATTGAAAAGCTGGCTGAATTTAAAGAGTATCAGGAATCCATCATGTCTGATTCTTTAGAAAGTGCAAATGAAACGTATAGCCAGTTAGTAGCAACTTTGGTTGCTGCTATGGCAGTAGCCATTATTTTAATTGTCGGAGTGACGGTTTGGGTGATCAGAAGTACAGGCAGAAGCATCAGCCTAATTACAAAAGGGATTAAGGGCATTGATTATGAAGTAAATAAAAGGAGCTGAATGGACTCTGCAAAGGGAATTGTTTCTTTTTCTATCGTAATATCTTCAAAGAAACCTACTGCACACATATTGCTGGATAAGCTGACCATTTCATCCTTATCTACCAGTGCATATCCAGTTGGATGTCCTGCATTTACATATTCGACTGTTTTATCTTTTTTATTGAGGACGAGGTAAATGGCTGTAAAATAATATGGAATTCTCTGATTGCGCTGATTAAGGGAGTTCATCCAGCGATTCAATTCGTTCATGACGTATTCAGGATCGCTGCATGTTCTGATGGCGTCCCTGAGAACAGAAGAGATAAAAGAGATAAACATACATACAAGGGAGGCTGAAATTCCGTGGCCCATCATATCAAGCTGAATGGCAGCAAAGCGGTCTTCATCTATTTGGTGCCAGTAATACATATCCCCTGCAAGTTTGTTGGCTGGCAGGTATGAAGCTTTTAATAGTGTATGATCATGATAAATCGGCTCGCTCAGCATGCTGGTCTGTATCTGCATGGATAAATCCAATTCGTTTTTAATTTTATTTTCCTGCTCCTTATGCCAGTCCTTTTCGTATTTAAGCCTTAAAGCAGCCCGAATGCGTGCCAGCAGCTCCGTTTTATTAATGGGCTTCATGACATAATCGGTACCGCCGGCATCAAGAGCTTCTGCAACCTTATTTGAATCTTCCAATGCGGTTACAAAGATTACCGGGATATCCTTTAAATGTGGAATTTGCTGAAGCCGCCGGCATGCTTCAATTCCATCCATCTCCGGCATCATAATATCCATCAGGATAATATCTGCTTTTATATCAGCAGAAAAAGGAGAATATCCTTGAAGATGCTGAAACATATCCTTTGCAGATGAAAACGTTAAATGGTCTTTATATCCGGCGCGTTTTAAAATATGCTGAATAACAAATAAATTGGCTTGATTATCGTCCACAACTAGGATCCCCATAGACTTTTTCCCTTCCCGTGTTTTTACGATTTATTTCTTTATATAAATATCCTTAACATATACCCCGTATTGGGAGAAGGAAAACCATAATAGTAACAGTTTTTTTGCTTTTGTTAAATATGGTTAATCGGCATAAAATAAACTTAAGATTGTAAGCGTTTTCTTTTATTATTCCAAAATAATATTATAAGCATAATAGTAGTATTAAATAAGTATATTTAATATATTGATATATTTAATGTATTTTTACGGAGAACATTTGTATTTTTCAGGTAGAAATTTCTCTTGATTTCTGTGCGGATAAGAGTAAAATAAAAATTAAATTTTCAGAGATTAGGAGATGTCAGGATGAAAGTCGTGAAGTTCGGAGGATCTTCTTTAGCATCCGGTAAGCAAATCGAAAAGGTTTTTAATATTGTAAATGCTGATCCAGAACGGAAGATCGTTGTAGTCTCGGCTCCTGGAAAGCGATTTTCAGCAGATCACAAAGTTACTGATTTATTAATTGCATGTGCAGAAAGACGGATCCAGGGAGAAGATCCTGGTGAATTGTCTGAAGCAGTATTGGAACGGTATGGCCTAATTGCAGATGAATTGGAGCTGTGTTCAGACATTAAAGATATAATTAAGGAGGATCTTTTTGAAAGGCTTTCCAGCGATACAAGCGATCCTGAAATCTTTATGGATCTGATCAAGGCGAGCGGAGAGGATAATAACGCGAAGCTTGTAGCAGCATATTTTCAAAAGCAGGGAGTGGAAGCAAGATATGTGAACCCGAATGAAGCGGGATTGCTCGTCAGCCCGGAGCCCGGCAATGCCCAGGTGCTTCCTGAAGCATATGATAATCTTTCTTCCCTAAGGGAACAGGATGGAATTATTATTTTTCCAGGCTTCTTTGGATATAGCACGGATGGGCAGGTGTTCACATTTTCAAGAAGCGGATCGGATGTGACAGGTTCCATTTTGGCTGGGGCAGTCAAGGCGGATTTGTATGAAAACTATACAGATGTGGATGCTGTCTATTCGGTAAATCCATTTATTGTAGAGAGGCCTAAAGAAATCAAAGAACTGACATACCGTGAAATGCGGGAGCTTTCCTATGCTGGGTTTACAGTCCTGCATGATGAAGCGCTAGTGCCGGCATTCCGGGCTGGAATTCCCGTACAGATTAAAAATACGAATAATCCATCGGCCCCTGGCACCAGGATTGTGAACGAGCGGGATAACACAAACGGACCTGTGATCGGGATTGCCAGTGACCAGGGTTTTTGCAGCATATATGTCGGCAAATACTTAATGAACAGGGAAGTAGGCTTCGGGCGGAAGCTGCTGGCGATTTTGGAAGAATATGGACTCAGTTATGAGCATACACCGTCAGGAATTGATGACATCTCCATTATCCTGCGGGAAAACCAATTTACTGATGGTATGGAGGAAGAAATCCTGGGCCGCATTCAACATGAACTTCACGCGGATGAGGTAAAAATCCAGCACAGCCTGTCGCTTATTATGGTGGTTGGAGAAGGCATGCGCCAAAACATCGGTACAATGGCCCGCGCCTCCAAAGCCCTCGCTAAAGCGCAGGTGAATATGGAAATGATCAATCAGGGCTCATCTGAAGTGAGCATGATGTTTGGCGTGCAGGCATTGGATGAAAAACGCGCAGTACATGCCCTTTATGATGAGTTTTTTGCTGCGGCTGCAGTGATGTGGTAGATAATTTGGTTTATCCGATGGTAAATCTTATTTATCCGAAAGTAAATTGAGCTACCCGAAAGTAAATATGCTCTATCTGCAAATAAGCACAATAAAATTCCTAATTACAGCAAGATGTGGTAAATAAATCAAACGTTTGATTGAAAAAGCTGGAGGCAAAAACCTCGAGCTTTATTTTTTTGAATGAAAAATTTAAAGATAATCAAAATAAGAAGGTAACTTTTTCAATAAGGAAGGAGAAAGGAATATGAAGAAATTACTGATCATAGGAATAATGCTGATGATGCCGCTGAATATGATGGCAGTTCCAGGCAATGCAGCTGCACAGAAGCCGTGTATAACCCAAGCAGAGGCTAAGTTTGAAAATGATTTCCGGAGATTATGGATCGACCATGTATTATGGACAAGCAATTATATTACAAGTGCCACAACAACCGGGGCGGAGGATCAGAAGCAGGTTCTGGCAAGGCTCTTGAAAAACCAGGAGGATATCGGCAATTCCATAAAGCCTTATTATGGAGATGCGGCCGGAAATAAGCTTACAGAGCTGCTAAAGGAGCATATCGTTATTGCTGGAGATATCGTTGAAGCTGCCAAGAGCGGGCAAGGCGCCAAAGTGAATCAGCTGAACAAAGAATGGCATCGGAATGCCGATGATATAGCTGCATTTCTAAGCGGAGCGAATCCTAATTTAAAATATGAAGATGTAAAAAAATTGCTGTATGAGCATCTTGAATTGGTGACGGACGATTTAACAGCGAGCCTGGTTAAGGATTGGGATGCAAGAATTGTTTCGATTGATGATGGAATAACGCATATTATCATGATGGCAGATGCCATTTCCGATGCGGTTGTAAAACAATTCCCGGACAAATTTAAAGGGTAAATACAAGAGGCTTCAGCATATGCTGGAGCTTCTCTTATTTTTCCTTTGACAAAGCAGCATGTCTCATTATAAGCTATTTAGCGTGCCGAAAAAACTAATGTAAATTTTTCACATATAGAAGGAGGGGTATCCGCTATGTCTGGGGATCAAAAGAAAAAGATGATCATATTGATGATTAATATGTTTATTGCGATCGGAAGCTTTGGGATTATCATACCGATTTTGCCGGCTTATTTAGAATCCATTAATCAGGGTGGAACGGCAGCTGGCCTGATGATTGCCATTTTTGCGGGTGCTCAGCTGATTTTTTCACCCATTGCGGGAAAATGGGCAGACCAGTACGGCCGCAGAAAGATGATTATTTACGGATTAGCTGGTTTGACATTATCCATGCTTGTCTTTTATGCAGTGGATTCTATTTGGCTGCTTTACTTTTCGCGTGTAATCGGAGGTATTGGGGCAGCTTTATTGATTCCTGCTATTTTTGCTTACATTGCTGATATTACAACCATGGAGCAGCGTGCAAAAGGGAATGGCCTTGTCTCAGCTGCGATGTCACTTGGAATTGTAGTTGGGCCAGGAATTGGCGGATTTTTGGCAGACTTCGGCTTAAAGATGCCATTTCTGATTTCAGCGCTTGTATCTCTAGTGGCTGTGATTTTTTCAATTGTGCTCCTCGAGGAAAGCAGCACATCGCAGACGGTGCCAGGAGAGATGCCAGAGGACGAACCAATGGTCAAGAAGCTGGCAATGTCCGTTAAGAAGCCTTATTTCATTCCGCTTGTCATTACATTGGTGATGAGCTTTGGACTAATGGCATATGAATCTGTGCTGGGACTTTACCTTGACAATCAGTTTGCTGCTACTCCACAGGAAATTGCCATTATGGTAACTTCAACGGGGGTCATTAGTGTTATTGTGCAGTTATTTGTAGTCGATCGGGTGGTTAGTAAATTCGGTGAGGGAAAGGTATTGAATATCTTTTTGGCTGTTGCAGCGTCCGGATTCCTTGTCTCGCTATTTGCAGGCAGCTATGCATTTTTCTTCGTTATTTCGCTGATCATTTTCCTTGCCACCTCCATCCTGCGTCCGGTTTTAACCACGCTTATCTCAAAAATGGCCGGCAATGAGCAGGGATTTGCGATGGGGATGAACAATGCTTATATGAGCATTGGAAACGTACTTGGGCCAACGATTGCCGGCGTACTTTACGATGTGCGGATAACATATCCGTTCGTTCTCGGTCTGGCGCTATTGATCGTTACATTGTTTATCACGATTGCCTGGCAAAAAAAGGAGCCAAAACCGAAAGCAGCTGTATAGAAAACGGCTTGGAGGCATTGTCTTCAAGCTTTTCTGTTTTATCCGCCCCCCCTTTTTATTCTAAAAGTAAATTGTAAATCAATACTGAAAGAAAAATAGTCAAATTGTATTTGTGGCAATTTTGTGAAAGAAATGCAGTTCGATTGACACGGGTCAAAAAATATATTATTCTGAAAATAACAAAAATATTGAGCGGATGACGGCTGCAGGAGAGAGCATTCATTAGCCACCGAAGGAGCAAGCTTCAAAAATACCCTTGAAGCCAATCTCTCAGGTAGACAGAACTGCAGTCGGACGCATCTCTGGAGAGCGCGCATGATTCATGCGACACCAAAGGGGTTAAACTCTCAGGTAAAAGGACAGGGAAGGGGGATGAAGATGCCGCCTTTTTCTGTCCTTTTTATTTGGATGGCAGCTTCGAGAAATGCAGATGGAGGAATCAAGATGAATACAAATATTAACGCAAGTCGGGCGACATTGCTGATATCCTGTCCTGAGAGACCAGGCATTATCTCCACAGTCTCCAACTTCCTGCTGGAACATAACGCGAACATTGTCCATTTTGACCAGCACACAACCGATCCGCTGGCAGGCATCTTCTTTATGCGGATTGAATTCGATATGAATAATTTTGACGAGTCCTTTTCAAAACTGAAAGAGGATTTGCCTGAAATGGCCAAGGAATACTCAATGGAGTGGAAGCTGAGCGGCAAAGGCGAGCGCAAGCGGATGGCCATATTTGTCTCAAAAATGGATCACTGTCTGCTGGAGCTGCTGTGGCGTTGGAAGTCAAAGGAGCTGGAAGTGGATATTCCCTTGGTGATCAGCAATCATCCCGACATGAGGGATGTGGTGGAGGGTTTTGGAATTCCTTATCATTATGTTCCGATTACGCCTGACACAAAAGCTGAAGCCGAGCAAAATTCGCTGGAGCTGCTGAAGGGAAAAGTGGATTTCATTGTATTGGCGAGATATATGCAGATTCTTTCGCCTAGCTTTATTTCCAAATTTCCGAACAGGATCATCAATATCCATCATAGCTTTCTTCCTGCCTTCGTGGGAGCCAATCCTTATGCAAGGGCGTTTAACCGCGGAGTCAAGCTGATTGGAGCAACAGCCCATTATGTAACGAATGATTTGGATGAAGGACCTATCATTGAGCAGGATGTGCAGCGGGTTAATCACCGGCACACCGCGCAGGATCTCAAAATTGCCGGACGTCATGTGGAAAGGCAGGTTCTCGCCCAGGCAGTTGCCTGGCATGTGGAAGACAAAGTCATTGTGCATGGAAATAAGACGATTGTTTTTTAGGTGACAGACACCATGCTCTGTCAAAAAAATTAGATCTAGCATCCAGGTGATTACGAACATCATGAGAGAAGGTGAGCAGAAATGAAAAAGAAAAAATTATCAATGCTTGAAATGATTAAGGCAAATAAAGAAGCGCTTTTGAAAGATCGCCGTGAGCTTGAGAAGATCGAAAAGAAGATAGACGATAAATATGCAAAAGCATAGTAAGGAATAGCACCCGGCCTGGGATTGAAATAGGCTGGGTGTTTTTTTATGGAGCTGAGTAAAAAAAGTGAAAATGGCGGGGGATGTATTGCGGATAGTGTCAGCGGAAAGAACAGGGAATGAACGAAGGAAACTAATAAGGGAGAATAGTGCCCCAAAGGAAAATAAGCAGAATACGTTGGAAACTAATACAGGTAACATATGAGTTCAAAAAAACGCCCAGGGGATACCTGGACGCCAACTCTTATTTTTGTCTGAAGTATTCTGTGAAAGCATGGTACATTTCCACTCCCTGATAAAAGAACAGGCTGGAAGCTGTTAATGAAAATAACCCAATCATTAAGAATCGAATCCACATTATTCGTTTCCTCCTTTAATTGTTTTGTTGGACAATTAAGGAGTGTGGATTACATAATTCGCCTCGTAGAAGATTGGAGTATAGAATATCTTTTTCCTGCGGGCGATGATGTGCAGGGCGCTGTATACAAAAAGGATAATTGACAGGATTGTGACGGCTAAAGAGATCAAATCCTGTGTGAAGATATGTTTTTTGGGATCATCCTTTAATAGAAAATTCTCAGTAAAGTCCGAAACAGTTACCGCTTTGCTTTGGTCCATTGGAATGTCATTAAAATGGACGCCAGGGTATTGGGTAATGAGGAAGGATAAAAATACCGACAGCATTAAAAATGGCATTAACTTAATTTTTTTCATTCCCTCACCCCTTTTCAAGATTATAACTATCATCATAACCACTATTAATAGATTAGTAAACTAAAAGATTTTGACAGCATTCGTTAATATTCTATGTATATATTGTAAAAATAGCTGGGACAAATGATACAGGGGTACAAAGGTATTTTGGCTGCAAGTCTAGATTATAGGCTGAATGAATATCAAATCCTTACAAAAGTCCTGTTAAAATTGGCAGAGGTAATGTCATCCTCCTTTACACATCTTCATATTGCTTTAAAAAAAGCCTCTTATAATCAACTGTGAATCCAGATTGAGTTAAGAGGTGAAGAAAATGGGAAATGAGAGATCGATTGATGATTTAATCAGCAAGTTTAATGAAGAGAATTTAAAGAGGGACATTGACCGCCGGAGCTTTCTATCTGGTGCAGGGAAAATTGCCGGATTTTCACTTGCCCTGGCAATGGCGCAATCATTAGGGGTGGGCAATCTAAAGGTTGATGCTGCTCCTAAGTTCAGCAAATATCCTTTTACGCTCGGTGTTGCATCAGGAGATCCTCTTTCAGACAGTGTTGTTTTATGGACAAGGCTTGCACCAGATCCGCTTAGCGGAGGCGGGATGCCTAATCATGCTGTGCCGGTCAAATGGGAACTTGCTGAAGATGAACACTTCCGTAAAGTTGTTAAACACGGAACAGAAATTGCAGTGCCGGATTTGGCGCATTCTGTGCATGTGGAGGCAGAAGGCTTAATGCCGAACACTGTCTATTATTATCGTTTTAAAAGCGGAAATGAACTAAGCCCAATCGGCAAAACCAAGACGCTGCCGGCTGCGGGCGCAAACGTGTCAGGGCTATCATTTGCATTTGCTTCATGCCAGCAGTATGAACATGGATTTTTTACCGCCTATCAGCATATGGCAACGGAAAATCTCGATTTTGTCATTCACCTTGGCGACTACATATATGAATATGGACCAAATGAATATATTTCACCAACAGGAAACGTCCGCCACCATAGCGGACCGGAAATAATCTCTATCGAAGATTATCGGAACCGCCATGCCCAGTACAAATCTGATCCGCATCTAAGAGAAGCGCATGCTGCTTTCCCTTGGGTGGTAACTTGGGATGACCACGAAGTGGAAAATAATTATGCAGCAGGGATTCCTGAGAAAGGCCAGTCAGCTGATGAATTTATTAAACGCCGTGCTGCGGCTTATCAGGCTTACTATGAACACATGCCGCTCCGCCTATCTTCCATGCCAAATGGTGATGGTATGCAGCTGTATAGGGAATTCAGCTATGGCAGCCTTGCATCATTCCTTGTGCTTGATTCCCGCCAATATCGGGATGACCAGGCAAATGGGGATGGCAGCAAGCCTCATACACCGGAGTCGCTGGATCCAAACCGCACTCTTCTTGGCAAGGGACAAGAACAGTGGGTTGAAAGCAATCTTAAAAGCTCCAATGCTCATTGGAATGTACTTGCACAGCAGGTGTTCTTTGCTCAGAGGAATTTTGGGACAAGTGCTTCACCTAAGTTCAGCATGGATGCATGGGATGGCTATCCCGCTGCCCGGCAGCGTCTGGCTGATTTCGCGGCTTCAAACCATATCGAAAACCTAATTGTGCTGACTGGAGATGTTCATGCAAGCTGGGCTTCCAATATTCTAACAGACTATAATGATCCAAATGCAAAGCTGATTGGGGCCGAATTTGTCGGAACCTCTATCACTTCAGGAGGAAACGGATCAGATGTGAGAGCGGATACGGAAAAGACGCTTACAGAAAATCCTCATATTAAGTTTTTTAACAATTATAGAGGCTATGTCCGCTGCCGGGTAACACCAGAGCAATGGCGTGCAGATTATCGGGTGATTCCTTCCGTAACAGAGCCAGGAGCAGATATTTCAACTAGATCATCCTTTGTTTTTGAAAAAGATCAGGCTGGCTTGAAGCAAGTATCGGCTTCAGCTGTACCTCAGGGTGTTCGAATCTCTGTCGAGGTGGAAGAAGACCGCCATCGCGCCCATGCCCGGGCACATGAAAAGCAGCTTGAGAAAAAGCGCGAAAAGGTATTGCATTAACCGGACGGTGAGGACATGATATCCAACATTAGCATCCCAGGCTTAATATTGTTCGGGTGTCTTTTTATAACCTGCTGATAAATTTGCATAAAACCAAGGCAGATTGTGTTTGTATTCCTGAACTTTATTTTCGGCCTTGCGACATTCAGTTTAGTTTATTTCAGATTAGCTTAAGTATTGACATTTTAAATAAAATAGAATACTATTAACTTAAATAGTTGAATAGTTTCTCCTAAAGGGGAGTAGCTTTTACAGCAGAGTCGTCATTTCGGAGTTAAGAGCTCCCGGCTTTGTTGGCAACTTTAACGTTGTTAGCAAGACCTTTGCCTGTTTCGGGTAAAGGTCTTTTTGTTTTTAAAACCTTTACCGCTTGCTGGTAGAGGTTTTTTTATTGCCCTAAATTGCCAGGCAACGAAAATCCTCAATCGACATAACTGCAGGGAAACAGTGCGAAGCTTTCAATACTTAAAATATAGAAGGAAAGGGGATTAACATGAAAAAAAATAAAATGTCTTTTGCCGAATTAATTAAGAAAAACAAAGAAGAGATGCTGAGAGATAAAGAATTGCTGGCGAAAATTGAAAAGCGTGTAGACGAAAAATACACAAAGGTGAAATAAGGGAGGGTGTTTAAATGGAATTATCACTAATACTTGAGTATGGATGGGTATTGCTGCTGCTAGTGGCACTGGAGGGTCTATTGGCTGCTGACAACGCGCTGGTGCTGGCGGTTATGGTTAAGCACCTTCCAGAAGAGCAGAGGAAGAAAGCTTTATTTTACGGATTGGCAGGAGCGTTTGTTTTCCGATTCGGATCCCTATTTGCGATTTCGTTTTTAGTAGATGTTTGGCAGGTTCAGGCTATTGGAGCACTATACCTTCTGTTCATCGCGGCTAACCATATTTTAAGAAAATTCCTTGTAAAAAAAGGCGAAGAAGAAGCAGAAGTTACGAAAGAAACGAAAAAATCAGGTTTTTGGCTGACGGTTTTTAAAGTAGAGCTTGCTGATATTGCATTCGCAGTGGACTCAATTCTGGCAGCGGTCGCCCTGGCTGTGGCTCTTCCGGATTCAGGACTTGGCCATATAGGCGGACTTGACGGAGGAAAGTTCTTTGTCATCTTTGCCGGCGGTATGATCGGATTGATCATCATGCGGTTTGCAGCAAACCTCTTTGTGGATTTGCTCCACAGAAGACCTGGGCTTGAGGTTGCGGCATTTGGTATTGTCGGCTGGGTTGGTGTCAAACTGGCAGTCTACACCATGTCCCATCCTGCACTGGCGATCCTGCCTGAAGGATTTCCCAAGTCGACAGAATGGAAAATTACATTCTATGCAGTCTTAATTGGAATAGCATTAGCAGGATGGTTCCTTTCCAAGGAAAAACAGGAAGTTCCAGTTGAAGAAAAAGCAAGCTAATCAAGCAGGGCGGTGGTATATCCGCCTTGTTTTTTTATTGAGAGGAACTATTCAATCAAACGTTTGATTGAATAGCCTTAATCCCGGTGCTGGCCTGCCATTCAGATTTCAGGATGCTCATTTCTATCACGTTCCAATATTCATTTCTCACTTTATTGGTCTGCCTGAGAAGCCCTTCTTTTTGGAAACCTGCCTTCTCATAAATCTTAATAGCAGATAGATTAAAATCAAAAACCCCGAGACTGATTCTATTCAATTTCAACTCTTGGAAGGCTAATTTCAGGATGTGATGAATCATTTCTGAAGCATAGCCTTTCCCCCTGGCAGCGGGGCTGACGAAAACCTTGCCTATCCTCGCAGTTTCGTTGACGCGGTCAACTCTGCCAAGGGAAATATGTCCGACTGCCTCGTTGGATGCGCTAACTTTGTAGATATATTCTGAACTAGTGTCCAGATTGGCAGAGATTATATATTTAGAAAGCTGCTCATAATTAAGCGGAAACATGAAATGGGCACCGCTCCATTGAACCATTAATTCCGGGGTTGTGATCCAGCTGATGAGCAAATCGAAATCCTTTTCTGTAAAAGCTTCTAATCTAACCACTGGATTCTCCTTTCTTTTTAATCAAACGTTTGATTGAATTGCTTGGATTAAAAATGATGGTCGGTACAGACTGACAGCTCTATTTTTGCCTTTTCTTTTTCCACGGACGCAAGACAGATATCGCAAAAATGAAAAGGGTGACTGCAATTTGAAAGTATACGGCATACTGGCGCACGATATGATTATCTATGAAGACTGGATTTGTCAGCGCCTTGCTGCCTTCTGCTTCAAGCAGAGCCAGATTTTCCATCATTAATTCATCGACAATTGTAATGCCGACAATAGTTTGGATAATAAATAAAATCCATTTAATCGTTACCCATCTGTGCTTAAAAAATCCCCAATTTGTAAAAAAACCATAAATAAAGCCCACTAGTAATGTGCCGACAGCGCCAGTCCGCACAATATAGTCGCTGATGGCCACCACGTTTTTGTACATGTCCAATGTTTGATCATAAGCAGCTGACTCCATGGTGAAATTTAAAACGAGTGAGCTCATGATCCCGCCGAAAAATAAAGATACCAGAACGATATGAAAAATTTTTAGCCATCTGGCTTCTTTTGTTCCCATTTTTTTCAATCTTTTTCCCTCCTTGTAAAATCACTTTATCAGTGTAGCAAGGGAAAAAGGCTGCCCCTATCAGCCTGAGCTGTAAATTGGGGTAGGGCTTGGGGTGTATTTTCCGTATTGACCTTTGCACGTTGCATGCACTCAGCAGCTTTCCATTTGGATTCAGTCTTCTGTTTTGCGGGATATCGACTTACTGAGCTTTCCTTTTAATTGCTGTTTTACCTATTTAACAGAGGATAGGAAAAATCCTTCTATTAATGCGTGAAATGCAAGTATTGGGTACATATTAATTTAGAGAACCAAAAGGAAGGAGCAGATATTATGTCTAGAAGAGATGAGCAAACTAAGAAACAGACACAATGCCCAAAAGAGGAGAGGGAGCTTGTCAATGAATTTGGAAAACATGAAGGAAATCAGCCGGTTCCTCAGCCTAAGGATTATGATGAGATAGAGTATTAGAAAAAGAAGGATAAAACCCTGCATTTTTTAATATCTAAGTCCCAGGCCTTAGATTATTTTAATGCTGAGGGAGCTTAATCCTCCTTGTATTCTTTTCTAAACTATAGATAAGAAAAGGGTGAAGGGGAAAATGTATGAATGGGAAAATTGAAGTTAGTTTGCACGGGCTGATCATTTTAATAGCGTTGTATATATTGTTTAATTTCATGCCGACTCTGCTGACGGCTTATAAATGGTTTTTTGTTACAGGCTTGGCCGCCATATTAGTAATGGATTTTTACTTTTTTGCTGCAGGCAAGCTGTCTCGAATAAAATACAGCAGACTGGCACTGATTTATATGTTCAGTCTGCTGTTAATTGTTATTATTACTTTTTATTTAACAAAGATATTTGTTCTGACTGATGCCTATGGGCTCGAAAGTGTGCTGAGGGAATATGAAACGGAAGGAAAGCTTATCTTTTTCTTGCTTTGCTTTTTCCAGCCCATCCTTTTGCCGCTTCCTGAAGCGGTAACTCTGCCTGCAGGAAGTGCCGTTTTCGGTCCTGCTAACGCTGCTGTTCTTGGATTCACAGGTACACTTTCCGGGATCATTGTTATGTTCTGGACTGCAAGGATAGGAGGAGTAAAGCTTGTATCAAGACTTATAAAGGAACGGCATCTGATAAAATACCAAAAATACATGGAGAAAAATGAGAACATCATCCTAATGCTGCTATTTGTTATTCCGATATTGCCAGATGAGATCATTTGTGTTGGAGCAGGAATCGGTGGTGTTTCATTTAAAAAATTCCTGGGAATTGCGTCTATTTCTAAAATGGCAACTTCCATGCTTCTTGCTTACTCTCTTTCTTTGGCCAATGCTTTATCTTTATCTGGCTCACAGCTTTTAATAGTCGTCTCGGTTATGATAGGGATATTTTTCAGTGTATCTTTCCTGTATAAAAAGAGGAAAAAAAGAAGCTATGAGGATTGTCTGTAACCCTTACATTCGGATGCTGAAATTCCTCCTATCGCTGTCTGTGAAAATATCCCCCTGCAACGATAGTTTATCACTCTAAATAGAGGCAAAAATTCCAGATGCTTTGGCAACCAACTGATCCTGGTCGTTATAAATCAGGCAATCTGTATGGTTGAGGGTGCGTCCTCTTTTCACAAGGTGAGCATCGGCAATAAGGAATTCACCTTTCGCCCCCTTTAGGAAACTGACCTTCAAATCAGCAGTCACCACGGATTGCTTCTGGTTTTCATCCGGTTCGAAAATATTCCCCATCGCTACATCCGCTAGAGTGGAAATGATTCCTCCATGAACCAGCCCTGCGCTGTTAATGAACAGCGGCTGGATTGGCAAAGTGACCTTCATCTTGCTTTCACTTACTCTTTCATAATGGAATTTCAGAAATTCATCAAAAGGCTGTTTGATTAGCATGTTGTACACTCCAATTTCATTAAGGTTAAACTGTTTATTCCCGATTTTTTGTGAAATCCCTGCTTAATGTGGTCAATTTTTATGGAAATGCTGCATGACCGTGGATTAATTATCTTATCCGTGGTTTCTTAAATTCAAAAAAAGTGTTATTATTTTCAATAAATTCAAAAAAAGGAGGGGCAGAATGATGGCAAAAGTAGAGAATATTAGTTTCGCAGAAAACTTTCCTATTTCATTTAAGGAGCTTGAAGAAGAAGCAGAAAAAGTGATGGGAGCGGGTGGATTTGGCTATGTCCAATCAGGGGCCGGCGGGGAAGAAACGCTGAAAAAGAATAGCGAATCCTTTGCAAAATACTCAATTGTTCCGAGGATGCTGAGGGATGTTTCAGTGCCGGATATACGTGTGAATTTATTTGGGAAAAACTATCCTTACCCAGTTTTCCTTGCTCCGATTGGAATGCAGCGCCTTGAACACAATGAGGGGGAGCTTGCATCTGCACGGGCAGCAGCTTCGTTTGGAATTCCATTTATCCAGAGCACGGTATCCAGTTATTCCATTGAAGAAATCGCCAATGCAACAGGCGCCAGCCCAAAATGGTTCCAATTATATTGGTCCAATTATGAAGAGACTGCGTTCAGTATGGTTCGCCGTGCAGAGGAAGCAGGGTATGAGGCAATTGTATTAACAGTTGATACCGTGATGATGGGATGGAGGGAAGCGGATTTAAGAAACAATTTTTCCCCGTTAAAGCTTGGCAATGGAAAAGCAAATTATGAGAGCGATCCAGTCTTTATGGCCTCTCTCCATGACGGTGATGTTGTTCAGGGAATCCTTGATAATATCCATCATCCAACATTGAGCTGGGAGCATATTGCGAGGTTAAAAGAGAAAACAGGTCTGCCGATTCTATTAAAGGGCATTCTCCATCCGGAAGATGCCAAGCTGGCCGTAGAAAAAGGAATAGACGGAATCATTGTCTCCAATCATGGCGGCAGGCAGCTTGATGGAGTGATTGCGGCGATTGATGCGCTTGGACCGATCGCTAAGGAAGTCAATGGCCGGATTCCAGTTTTGTTTGACAGCGGCATTCGCCGCGGTTCAGATGTGGTAAAAGCTCTGGCATTAGGAGCAGACGCAGTTTGCCTGGGTCGGCCGTATGTGTACGGATTAGCCATTGGCGGACAAGCTGGGGTTGAAAAAGTACTTGCCAACTTTATAGAAGAAACGAAAGTGTCCCTTTCATTGGCAGGGGTGGGGAGCCTAAAGGAGATGGCTGATCTTCAGCTAGTTCGATAGTTTCTCAGCTTTCTAAAAAAAGCTTGACCAGTTGACAGTTAAGATTGTGTTTAATAATATACCTATAGGGGTACAAGGTTAATATACCTATACTAAAGGAGATGCAGTCATGTTCAATTACACAGTTGAAACCGAAAAATCCATTGAAGAAGCAATATCCTCACTTGAAGGAAGTCTGAAAGAAGAAAAGTTCGGAGTTCTATGGCAGTTTAACGTTCAGGAGAAATTGCAGGAAAAAGGGTTGGAATATAACGAGGCATTCCATGTTTTAGAGGTATGTAATCCAAATGAAGCACATCGCGTTTTAACACAGAATAAAATGGCCGGCTATTTTCTGCCTTGTAAAATTGTCGTGTATGAAGATGATGGCAAAACGAAAATTGGCATGCCTAAGCCGACAAGCATGATTGAGCTAATCAATGACGAAGCTGTTCAAAGCTTCGCAGCAGAAATTGAAGAGCGCTTAATCGAGTGCATCAAGAAAAGTATTTAAGTAAAAAGATTGATGACAGTGCCGGAATAATTTGATAAGCTTGAAATAGCTTATCAAATTAAATATCTTATGTAACTACTAGGGGTGCCCCGAATGTGCGGGCTGAGAGGAAAGCGCGTTATAGCTTTCTGACTCTTATGGACCTGATCTGGTTAATGCCAGCGGAGGGAAGTAGGATTTGACTATATGTCGATTCATATACTTAAACCAAGCCAGGTCCTTGTGGGGATCTGGCTTTTTTGTATACATACTTCTCGTCTTGATAAGCAATCAGGCGGCCCTTGAGAAAGGAGGTTTAGATGAAAAGAACCCGATTGTTAACTACGATGGCTTTATTTGTGGCAATTGGGACGCTGGGATCCCATTTGCTCTGGTTTCCGGCAGGTATAGCCAAGGCCTATCCGGTCCAGCATGCGGTGAATGTATTGGCAGCGGTGACGCTTGGACCCCTGCCTGCAGCAGCCGTGGCTTTTATGATTGGCCTGCTTCGTAATTTGCTTGGATTCGGGACGCTGCTTGCGTTCCCAGGAGGCATGATCGGTGCGTTTTTGGCCGGTGTGCTTTATTTAAAGTTCGGCCGGAAAATATGGGCTGCTGTTGGAGAGGTGGTGGGTACCGGCATAATCGGTGCATTGTTTGCAGTTCCATATGCAAAGTTTCTCATGGGGAGCTCAGCTGGAGCATTCTTCTTTGTGCCGCCATTTCTAGTCAGCAGCATTGCTGGTGCGGCCATAGGCTGGATAGTTTTGACGAAGGTTAAAGAAAAGAGCCTGGTTCAGAATATGTGATGATATTGGAATGGTAAAGCGATTTGAGAGTAGGCGAAAAACAGGATCTAAATTTATGAGCGACTTTCAAGAGTTATGAGTGAAATCCAAAAGGTATGAGCGATAAGAGTTATCGGCGAAACCATACTTTATCAGCGAAATCCAAATTCAATCTTCTAGAATTATGTGAGAAGCTCACATTTTTATGAATGAAACATAACAAGGTGAGAATGAACGGTATCTTTTTGCAAAAAACCAATACCAATTAAAAACGTTAGAAAACTGCTAGGGGCGCTACGGCTGAGATAAGGAATTATTCCTTTGTCCCTTGGAACCTGATCTGGATAATGCCAGCGCAGGGAAGCGGTGAGGGCCTCAATATATCCTCATGCTTATTCCCCCGGCAGCTTCTGAATTTAATAAGGAGGCTATTTTTTATGACTTTTTCAGAGATTCTGCGCAAGGAAAATGAAGATTTGTTTCAGCTGATATTTGAGCATCCGTTTGTTCAGGGAATCGGAAGAGGGGATGTGCCCAAAGAGGCGCTTGCCCATTATATTAAGGCGGACTATGAGTATTTGAATGCTTTTATGCATATTTATGGGATTGCCATTTCAAAGTCAGCAGAGCGTAAGGATATTGCTTATTTTAATCAGCAGATAGAATTTGTATTGAACAGCGAAGTACATCCCCACCATAATTTTTGCCAGCAGATTGGTGTGAATTACGAAGCATTGCAGGGTTATCCGCTCCCGCCAACAGCAGATCATTATGTTAAGCATATGATGTATCATGCCCACACAGGCGGTATGGGTGAAATCCTCGCTGCATTATTGCCTTGTCCATGGACATATTGGGAGATTGGGCTTGAGCTCATGAAACAATATGAGCCAGATGAGAACCATCCGTTTTATACGTGGATCTCTTTTTATGCAAATTTAAGGGTCGAAGCTGTGACTATGAATATGAGAAACCGCCTGGATGAGCTTGCTGAAGCTGCCTCACCGGAAGAAAGGCAGAGAATGAAGGAAGCTTTCCGAAAAAGCTGCCAGCTGGAGCTTGGCTTCTGGGAGATGGCTTATACATGCGAAGAATGGCCGGCGGGCAATCCGGCAGCAATACGATAAGAAAAACGCCTGCATCTGCTTTATTGCGGTGCAGGCGTTTTATCAAAATCCCATCTGTAATGAGCGGTAATAGGAGTCTTAAAAGAAGAGAGCTTTACTTCGGCTGCAAATGGCGTGGAGTTATGTATGACGTATGGAATGCCATCTTTCGTCCGTTTGTCAGAGACGATGGCAACATGGTCAAATTTAGGAGAAAGGAAGACCACGTGTCACCTGGCTGCCATTCCTGAAGATTTTTAACATCCCCCGTAATCAGTTCTGTTGTCAATGACTTTGCATAGCGGCTAAAAAAGAATGAATAATTACAGTACTCCTACTATAGAGGCAAATACTTTTTTTATCATAAAGGTCTCCTCTTGTATTTTAATGATTAGACGGTGTTATTTTCCAATAAGTTACATTGAATATGATAAGATTGTTAATAGAATACATAGAGAGGGGATATCATGAGCCATCGAATAGGGATATCGGGAAGCGTTATTTTGTCTGACAGCAAGTTGTTTCATGAACTCTTTAAACGTAATATGCGGCATATTGAGATTGGCGAATTTCAAGATCAAGAATCCTTTCATTGCTTTCTTGAAATGCTTCGCGAAACAAACAAAAGCTTTGGTCTTCATTCGCCTCTTTTCCGGGGGCAAAGCAAATACGATCTGCTGGAAAAGATCAGTATGAATCCGGAGGAAGCCTGGATTCAGTTTGAGGCTGAAGTGGAAAAGGTGTCCCGGCTCGGAGCTGAATACATATTGGTGCACTTCCCTTACTTTAAAAAAGAAACAAGTGGGAATCCGGCAGAGATCATTGAGGAGGGACTTAAGAAACTCAGTGCTCTTCAAAGAAAATATGGAATTATGATTGTGTGTGAACCTAAATTGGGGTTCAAGCAATCGCCAGCAGGAATTAATTATCTTGACCGTTTTCCTGTAGAGACATGGAGGAAATGGGGACTCAGCCTCTGTATTGATATTGGGGATTATATTTTGGCTGCAGGCGAGAATACTTTAAATTATATAGAAAAATGGTCCGAGTTTGTAAAAGTGGTCCATTTACATAATGTTGGATACCAGGGTGAAAAATATATTTGGGTGCCTGTGCATCCATCTCATGAGAATGATGGCAAGCATCATAAAATTAAGAACCTGATAGAATTTTTAGCGAAGGATTGTAAAGATGTATTTTTTGTAATGGAGTACACTCAACACACGAACCCTACTGAAAAAATGGTAGAAGAAGGGATCGGGTGGGTAAGAGCCCTGATAGAAGAAGGACCTGTACGATAAGGCAGCGGCCCTTATCTGTTTACTATACTTTTTGAGTATAGTAATTCAATCAAACGTTTGATTGAATTGGAAAACAGCCTGGAAATTGCCAGGCTGTTAATTATTAATAGTTGGGATGGCTCTGGCTTTATTATAAAGGGCTAAATATCAGAAAATAGATTTGATTGACCTTTTCTTAATTCAGCTTGGAGAAAACATAAAATTTATAAAGAAAATGACGTGCCAGATATGCACGTCATTTTAATAGCAACATCTATTTTTTTAATAATAAATACATGAAATAAGGAGCACCGATAAGCGCAACCATAATGCCGGCTGGCAGGCCGTCAGGATCAACTAGGTTCCGGCCAAGCGTGTCGGCGAATAATAGAAGCCATCCTCCTAAAAGAATAGCAATCGGAATGAAAAGCTGATTCCGCGGTCCTACAAGCGCTTTAGCCATGTGCGGTGCAATTAAACCGATAAAGGCAATTCCGCCGGTTACAGACACAGCTGAAGCTGCCAATGCAACGGCTGTAAGAAGAAGGATGATTCGTTCTTTTTCAATGGATACCCCTATTCCGATGGCGACAGGCTCACTTAGGCTTAATAGATTTAAACGATTTGCTTTATATAAAGTAAATGGAATAAGCAGAAGAAGCCATGGGAGGAGTGCCCAGATAAATGGCCAATCTGTTCCCCAGATATTCCCTGATAGCCATTTAGCAATGAAATCAACTTTCTCTCTTTCAGCTGAAGAAATCAGGACAATCATGACGCCGGAAAGCGCCGTAGAAAATCCGACCCCCACCAGCACCATCTTTACAGGCTGAAGCCCCTCGTTTTTTTTATAGGAAAAAGCATAGATGAGGACTGCGGTAAGTAAAGCTCCAAGAAATGCGCATAAAGGCAGCATGTATATGAAAGTGCCGGCTTCGATCGGGAAGAACAGAAAGAAAACCGCTATAGCAACCCCGGCACCGGAGTTTATGCCAATAATGCCTGGATCCGCCAGGTCATTGCGTGTAATCCCTTGTAAAATGGCACCGGATAATGCAAGTGCCATGCCAGCCAGTACGGTGATTAATACCCGCGGCAGCCGAATGGAAAATAACACAAATTCCTCTTTAAATGTGCCCTGACCCATAATAGTCGGGATTAATCGGTCATATGAAAGGGAGGCATCGCCTAATCCCATTCCAATAACAATAGTAACGATAATAAGTGCTGATAAAACTGCCATTAAAATTCGCTGTTTTTTTACTAACTCTGGCTGAATCATGAGAATGCCTTACCTCCTTTATGCACGATGAACAGAAAGAAGGGAAGCCCCATGACTGCGATAATAGCCGCTACCGGTGTTTCGTAGGGAGCATTAATGGTTCTGCCGAGTGTATCAGCCAGAAGCATAAATGTAGCTCCTGTGAGAGCGGACATGGGAAGAATAAAACGATAGTCGGTACCTACAATGGCGCGGACAATGTGGGGCACCATCAGCCCGATAAAAGCCATATTGCCAGCCAGTGCCACGGATGCGCCAGCAAGCAGGGTCACTAAAATGAACAGGATAGTCTTAATCTGAGTTGTATTTTGGCCCAAACCTACAGCCACTTCCTCATTTAAACTTAAAATAGTCAGCTGCTTGGATAAAAAAAGCGAAACAAGAATGCCAATGGAAATAACCGGGACAACGATTTGCAGCTGGTTCCAGGATGTGCCGATGATTCCGCCTGCAGTCCACATGCTGACATCTTTAGAAATTTTAAAATAGATGCCGACTCCTTCTGCTATTGCGAAAAGGAAGGCAGAAACTGCAGCTCCGGCCAAAACGATACGAATAGGAGAAAAGCCTCCTTTTTTCATGGCGCCGATACCGAAAACCATCCCAGCCCCGATAGCTGCACCAATAAAACAGGCGAACAAAATCCCTATGTAATTTGCTGAGGGAATGAGAACAAGAGTTATTGCAAGTGCAGCATTTGCTCCAGCCGTTAATCCGAGCAGCCCTGGATCGGCAAGAGGGTTTCTTGTCATTCCCTGCATAATGGCCCCGGAGGTGCTAAGCGCAGCTCCGACGAAGATCGCAGCAATTTCACGCGGCAGACGGATTTCGCGAATAATCGAAATTTTTTCTCCGGAAGCATTAGAAGTAAGCGCCAGCCAAACATCTCTGACCGTGACATCCGCAGCCCCAAACACACACGCAGCCACAAACATGCCGGCAAAGATAACAAAGCCTGCAGTAAGTTTATATATAAATGGAATGAAGGGTTGAGCATCTTTTGTCATTGTACTCTCATCTTTCTTTATAGGATCAGTACTAATATCTTACACTTCGATAACTGTCTGGTTCCACACATTAGGCAGGCACCGTGCACTTTTCTAAATAGGAAAGAGGAATTCCTAAAATTAAGAATCCCTCCTTCAGTATTACTTCCCTAAAAATGATTCTTTAAAGAACTCCAGCTGTGCATCAAGTGTGATTGGATCACTGAAGGATGCACCATTGCCTTCCATTTCAAAGACGCGATTATTTTTAACAGCAGGGATATTCTTGTAGGTATCGGTTTCCTGGAACGAATGGTCAGCTTCAGCGTATTTGCTCAGAACAATGTAATCTCCGGCATACTCTGGAAGAACTTCTGTAGAAATAGCATAATAGCCATCTTTTAGAGCCATTTCTTTAACTTTTTCAGGCATTTTTAGGTCCATTGCCTGGTACAGGATTTCAGTTCCGCGTGCCCAGTTATCGCCAAACACATAGAGCTGTTTATCAAAGCTTTCGATTACAGAAACGGTTGCATCTTCTCCAATTTTTGCTCGGATATCTTCACCAGCTGCTTCAGCACGCTGTTTGAAGTCTGCCACCCATTTTTTTGCTTCTTCTTCTTTATTAAGAAGCTTTCCGATTTCCTCATGCTGTGACAGGTAATCTAATTTTCCCCATGTATACGTTACAGTTGGTGCAATTTCCTTAAGCTTATCGTAGTTTTTAACAGTAGATAATGCAATGATTAGGTCTGGCTCTAATTCAATGATCTTTTCCAGATTATCTTCGGATACTTCTTCAGCATCTTTCAATTCTTCTTTAAAACGAGGGTTGTTCTTGGACCATGTATCAACTCCGACGATATTTACTCCTAGCTGCATTACATTTCCTGTAAATCCGGAAAGGAGGACAACTCGCTTAGGATCAGCAGGGACTTCAACCGGCCCAGTTTCAGACTCATAAGTAAAGGTGCCTGATTTTTTGTCTTCTTTAGGTTCAGCTTCTTTTGATTCTCCTTGCTCTGTATTGCCGCAGGCGCTAATAAGCAGAAGCAGCAAGATCGTAAACGGGATCAATAGTTTCTTCATGTTGATTTACTCCTTTTAGTAAATTATAGGTTATACACATTGGTTTGTTTGTGCGGGGATCGCGTCCGATGACTGCATCAATATTGAACACTTTCCTTAAGACATCCTGTGTAATGACTTCTTCATAGCTTCCTGATTTAACAATTTCACCATCTTTTAGTGCGACGATATGGTCAGCAAAACGGGCTGCCTGGTTTAAATCATGGAGGACCATTACAATGGTGCGCTCCTGTTCCTGGTTCAGCTTTTGAAGAAGCTCGAGAACCTCAAGCTGATGGGCCATATCCAAGTAAGTGGTCGGTTCATCAAGGAAAATAATGTCTGTTTCCTGTGCAAGTGCCATAGCGATCCAGACTCTCTGGCGCTGGCCGCCGGAAAGGGCATCAACCGGCCGATATTTGAAATCCTTCGTTCCAGTAACATCAAGAGCCCAGTCAATGACTTCATAGTCCTTTTTCGTTAATCTTCCAAAGCCTTTCTGATATGGGAAGCGTCCGTAAGAGACCAGTTCGCCAACTGTTAAACCGCTTGCACTTTCGGGTGTCTGCGGCAGAATGGCCATCTTCTTGGCAAGGAGTTTCGTATTTTCTTTTGAAATATTCTCGCCATCCAGAATCACAGTGCCTGATTGATGGGAAATGATTCGTGTAATCGCTTTTAAAAGGGTTGATTTTCCGCAGCCATTTGGGCCAATTATGGTAGTGATCTTCTTATCGGGAATCTGGACACTAAGGTCTTTCACAATCAAGCGTTCACTATAACCAATGTTCAAGCCATCTGTATAAAGGCGGACCATTATGTAACCTCCGTTTATGTGAGAATATATTTTAGTGATAATGATTATCAGTATCGGATCTTTTTTACTATAATTCTATCTGTTTTTGATGTCAATAGAATTTAAAGGAAAAGTATTCAGAAAAAAATTCATTGTCAAAGGAGATGAAAGGTCGTATAGTTGAAATGAGAATGATAATCAATAGTAATTGATTATAGGAGTGAACGGTAAATGAAAAATGCTGAAGTATTTGATGTGACGGTCATTGGAGGCGGACCCGCGGGTCTTTATTCCACTTTCTACAGCGGATTAAGGAAAATGAAAACAAAGCTGATTGAGTTTCAGCCGATGCTGGGCGGTAAAATTCATGTGTATCCGGAGAAAATGATCTGGGATGTAGGCGGCCTGACTCCGACTCCAGGGGCAGAGCTCATCGAACAGCTGGTGGAGCAGGGACTTACGTTCAATCCAACGGTTGTTCTTAATGAAAAAGTAGAATCCATTGCCAAAAATGAAGATGGTCTATTTGTCTTAAAAGGATCTTCTGGAGAAGAGCACTATTCAAAAACCGTCATCGTCGCAGTTGGCAGCGGAATTCTGAAGCCGCAGAAACTGAAGATAGAAGGGGCAGAGCGTTTTGAAGTTTCCAATCTGAATTATACAGTCAAATCGCTTAAACATTTTAAGGATAAGACTGTCATTGTTTCAGGCGGAGGAAATTCTGCAGTAGACTGGGCGAATGAATTGGAGCCCGTTGCCAAGCAGGTCTACATCACTTGCAGGAGAGGTGCTTTGACTGGCCATGAAGCTCAGGTTTCACAGCTGATGAATAGTTCGGTTATCTGCCTTAACAATACGTCCATCTCAAAATTAATTGCCGGCGGAAATCACGAGGAAATTGAACTGGTGGAATTGACCAGCAATGAAACGGGCGAAATTTCTTATCTGAAAATTGATGAGGTAGTAATTAATCATGGATATGAACAGGATACGGAACTCTTAAAGAATAGCAATCTCAACATTGAAATGCTCGAAGATTTCTATATTGCAGGAAACGCAAACAGTGAAACGTCAGTTGAAGGGCTATATGCTGCAGGGGATATCCTAAAGCATGACGGCAAACTTCACTTAATTGCCGGAGCATTCCAGGATGCTGCCAACGCAGTAAACAAAGCGAAGCAGTATATTGAACCGGATGCTGCCGCTGCAGCAATGGTTTCCTCTCATAATGACGTCTTTAAAAAACGGAATCGGGAATTGGTGAAGCAGCTGGTGCACTAGGGTAAAATGGCTAAGCGCACATAAATTTTTTTATCCGCACATAAAATTGGGTTATGCGCACAGAAAAAATTTTATCCGCACATAAAATAAGACTATCCGCACACAAACTGAATAAATGCCTGAAATTAAGGCAAAAAGCAGCGAAAAACCGGCCCACACGATGTGAGCCGGTTTTTTTACGTGCTTATTTTTTCATTTATCTGTCCTTCTGTCCTAATAATTTGCCTGAATTTAGCAAAGAAAGCTGCCGTCATGACCAGTGATAGTATGCCGAAGATCACGACCATTATCTGAAGGCCGACTGCATCCAGCAGGAATCCAGTCAGAAGCAGGACAATCTGAAAAGTTACACGGTCAAGCATGTTTCGGAAGGAGAAGAATCTTCCGTGAAACTCCTTTGGCACTCTTGTTTGAAAAATGGTGGCGGCAGTCGGGAAGAAACAGCCGACGGCAAACCCAAAAATAAAGAAAGCTAAGATGGATAAAACAGGCACATCTGCAAAGTACAAAAGCAGCTGTGATAGGCCAATGATGAAGGAGAAGAAAAACAGGATCGCATAAGGCGAACGTTTTTGGCTGACATGTTTGACAATAAACGCACCAAGCATGAAGCCGAGTCCTTCTGCAGTATAGATCAAGCCTTTAATGGATGAGCTGTCCTGAAGCTCACTGATATTAATGACCATTAGGTTAAATCCGCCAAGGAACAGAAGCGGAACCAAGGTTAGGACCAATGTCATAAACACAATAGGCAGACCTTGAATAATTGAGAATACTTCCTTGAATCCTCCGCCGCCTCTGCTTGAGTTTCTTCCTGTGCTTTCCTTCGAGACAGAATCTTCAAAATCCATAAAAAAGGTGATTATAAAGAGAATCAGATAGGCGACAAGCGAAGCGATATAAAGCATTGATAATGGCAAGATGACTAACAAAACGCCAGCTAAAGCAGTACCTAATATTCTGGAAAGGGTGGATACATTCATATGGATTCCATTCAGCTGCAGCAGATCTTTATCTTCCACAACCAGCGGAATGGCAGCCTGCAAAGCTGGAAAATAAAAGGCTGCCGAGATTTGCAGAAATACCAGAAAAATAACCATCCACCAGACCGACCCAGTTTGTATGGCAACTAACATAAAAACAACGCTTAATGCCCGGGCGAAGCCAGACGCCAGCATGACCGTTTTCTTGCTGATTTGGTCAGTTATTCTTCCTGCCCAGGGTCCAACAGCAATCCCTGCCAGCAATCCGCCAGCTAATATAAGCGACTTTAAGAAATCTGAGGGGACCTTTTCCTGCATAAATTCGAGATTCCCTATTATACCTAGCCACAATCCCAGCCCTGCTATAAACTCTCCAGTTAATAAAATCCATACATTTTTATTTTTCCACATAATTGAGCCTCGTTTGCTGATTAGTTCGATAATCTAAACATACTATAAATTAATGAAATAATGAATCTATTTTTTAAAATAGTTGAAAATGAAAATCGTTATCAATTATAATAACGGAAAAGAAGCAGGGGAGGAACAGGTATGTTTATTCAATTAAAAACGATTACGGTAAAAGAAGGCCATTCAGATAAGTTAGTCGAGCGCTTTGCAGGGGAAGGAATCATCGAGGAGCAGCCGGGATTCCTTGATTTGAATGTCTTAAAGAAAAAACAGCGCAGCGGAGATGAAGAAGTGATAATCATGATTCGCTGGGAATCGGAAGAAGCCTGGAAGGCATGGGAAACAAGTGATGTTCATCTTGCAGGGCACAAGGCTAACCGCGGAAAGCCGAAGCCAGACTATATTGTTGAAAGCCGACAGGATGTCTATCATTCATTGGGACAGAAGCAATACCGAGAGCCAGCAGAAATTAAATAAAGTGCAATGCCCATTCATAAAGGGATTTTTGAATGGGCATTTTTTCTGTGTGATGGTAAGTATTAAGCCTTCAATCCCGTTCCTTTCCGGGTGAGAAGCATGAAAATCAAATAAGGAGCCCCAATGACGGAGATTACGATTCCAACTGGGATATCAGCAGGTGCAAGGAGATTTTTCCCTATCATATCTGCAATGAGAACAAGCGCTGCGCCTATTAGTGCAGATAAAGGCAAATTGCTGAAGTAGTTGGGGCCGCATAGGCGGCGTGCCAGATGTGGCGCAAGCAGTCCAATGAAAGCGATCCCGCCGCCAGCTGCGACGCATGCTCCTGCGAGTGCCGCTGAAAGACAGAGAAGCAGCCGGCGTTCGGATTCGACTTTTAAGCCGAGTGCAACAGGAACTTCCTGTTTGAATTGAAGGATATTCATCGTTCTTGCTTTTATAAAGGCGACAGGCATCAGGACAAGAATCCAGGGAAGGAGTGCCCATACATAGGGCCATTGAACACCCCAGATGCTGCCTGTCAGCCAAATAGCTGCCTGCTGAAAATCCTTTGGATCCATTTTCAGCTGCAGGATCAGCAGCAAGGCACCGCATAGTGCATTAAATCCAAGGCCGACGAGGAGAAGCCGTTCCGGGTCTATTCCTCCTTTCCATGAAAATCGGTAGATCAGAGCTGCAATGGCAAGTGCTCCGGCGAAAGCAAATACGGGAAGGAAGAACGGCTTAGCCAGAAGGCTTTCACCCGATTGCCCGAACAGGTAGATTGAGAAAACAACTGCTAATCCGGCACCGGCATTAATGCCGAGAATGCCGGGATCAGCCAGGGAATTCCGGGATAAACCCTGAAGGATGCTGCCGGAAAGAGCAAGACCTGCTCCGATTAGAAGGGCAATGATCATTCTTGGCAATCTTAGCTGAAATAGCACGAGCTCCTGCTTCGGAGTGCCGCTGCCTGTGAGAACAGCCATAATTTCATTCATTCCGACAGGCATCACACCAGTCGAGAGACTTAGCACAAAAGTGACCAGGATAAGGAATATAAAGGCTGCCATCCAGCCCCGCGATTGGCGTAAAGCTTGCTTCCAATCCATTACATATACCCCCTTTTCCTTCTGGACAAATATAAGAAAAATGGTACACCGATTAGTGCAGTAACAGCACTGACAGGAGTCTCAAACGGCGGGTTGATCATCCGTGCCCCGATATCTGCCATTACAAGAAGCAGGGCACCTGCAATGGCACTAAGCGGGATGAGCCAGCGGTAGTCAGATCCAATCAAAAGCCTGACCATATGGGGAACCACCAGTCCGATAAAGCCTATAGCTCCGGCAATGGAAACTGCCGCCCCGGATAATAGTATGACCGCTGCAAGCCCAATCCAGCGGACTTTCTGCTGAGATTGGCCAAGCCCTGCAGCCACTTCTTCTCCCAGGGCCAGGATTGTCAGGGAGCGGCTGATCCAAAGGGACAGGAGCAAGCCTAAAAAAACAGCGGGAAGCAATATATACACATGGCGCCATTGGGTACCTGAAAGGCCTCCGGCAAACCAGAAGCTCAGATCCTGTGCAGTCTGAAAGTAAAGGGCGATGCCTGTAGAAAGGGCGCTGAACAGGGTGCTTAATGCTGCGCCAGCCAGTGTCAAAGTGACAGGTGATATCCTCTCTTTTGAAAGCATGGAGAAAGATAATACAAGAAAGGCTCCAACAGCGGAACCTGCAAATGACCATATGAGCAAAACCCAGTATGATCCGCCGGAAAGAAAGGCAAGTGCAATCGCGATGGCTAAACCCGCTCCATGTGTAATGCCGATTATGGAGGGATCTGCCAGCGGGTTGCGTGTAATGCCCTGCATAATGGTGCCGGCTACAGCCAGTGCTGCACCAATAAGTGCCCCAGTCAACGCCCGGGGGAGCCTGACTTCTCTGATGAGCTGATGTTCAATGAGGCCTCCTTGAAAGGAGACAAATGACTCCCACACCACGGAAGGGGGAATCCAGATTGCGCCTAGCCCAATAGATACAAGCAGGCCGATAAGCACCAGCACAATTCCTGCCAGGCCCCATTTAATAGATTTTTTGTGAACAGGCTGCATTTGCTCTGTTATGTCAGCTGCAGTTCTGGCCATTATATTCAGTCCTTTTCTATGTAAATTTTACTGAAAATGATAATCGTTATCGTTATAAATAATCGTAATTAATCTACTATCCTTTCACAGCTTTTGTCAATTCTTATTTAAGGAAAAAGAAGGGAGTTTTTTTCTGTATATGCTGAGCGGCAAACAAATTGAACCGTATAAAATTGCAGTTTTAAACTTGAGAGAGGGCTTGTCGAAAGCCTTCAATGAAAATCGCAGTCAATTTACACTTGTTTATATTTCATCGGGGAAAGGCATAATCGTCACCCAAAACCGCCAGCTGAAGATAGAGGCGGGGAAAAGTTACTTTTTCCCGGATGCAGGCATACTTACCTCCGCATCAGCAGATCTGTTAACGGTTTATATACTCACCTGGGCAAAGGATAAAGACGTGCTTTCCCGTTATCTTTCCGGGATACTTGCTAATCAGACGCCATCAAAGATGGTGCCCTTGTGGGAAGAGCTGAGGAAAGGGAACAAGGAAAAATCGATATCGGCTGAGTGCCGATTTCAGTCACAGCTGTGGAATTTGATGTCTATTCTGACAGACAAGACAGAAGTAGACCGGATTGAAGAGGCAGTCGAACTGATCAGAAATAACCTGCCTCAGCCGGTTACTGTGGCAGAGCTGGCATCTAAAGCAAACATGAGCCCAGTTTCGTTTACAAGGGCCTTTCGAAAACGAACCGGGATGACGCCGAAGGAATTCCTGAATGGGGAAAGAATGAAAGCAGCCAAACAGCTGATGCTGCAGAAGAAAGGGATTACAGCAAAGGAAGTGGCGCTGCAAATCGGAATGCAGGATGAATTTTATTTCAGCCGCCTTTTTAAAATGAAAACGGGCTTGCCGCCATCTGTATTTATGAAAAGGGCTAAGGAGAGGATTGCGGTGGTCAGCCAGCTCTTTTTGCAGGATCATCTCCTTTCGCTGGGAGTACAGCCTGTTGCAGCGCCATCCTATCCAACTGTTTATCCTGCGAGTAATGGAGTGCCGAGCTATCTTCAAAAAGAATTGGAGGGCACCATGCTGCTTAATGCTGAAAAGCCTTTTCATCCAGAGGATATTCTCTTAACTCAGCCCGATCGAATCATTAAAACACCTTTACATAATTATCAGCTTCAAAATGTGCTTCTCTCACAGCAGGAGAAGGTTCATCATATGCCATTGCAGCCGGATTGGCGGCAGTATCTTTACGAAATTGCATCGATGGTAGGGTGTGCAAGCCGTGCAGAATGCATAGAAAAAGACATCCACTGCCTCGAATGTAAAGTGAGGGATAAGCTTTGTCCAATAACAAAAAAAGGCAGATGGGCTGTAATCTGGATCCGGCCGGAGGAAATCCGTCTTTACGGACAGGGCGGGCATGCGCTTCTTAACCTGTTCTTTCAGAACTTGGGTTTTCAGCCACATCCTGATTTGCATTTTGAAGGATATCGGATTGCCAGCCTGAAGGATGTAGCTGATCTCAATCCTGATAAGCTTCTCATCTTATGGAGTCATGAAAGAGATGTTTGGAGAGCTGCACATACTCCCGAATGGAACAAGATCCGTGCTGTCCAAACAGGTGAAGTATACTATCCTGATAGCCATGAGTGGGACCCTTGGGGACCGCTTGGCAGGAAGAAGATGCTGGAGGAATTTCCGGATGATATGCTTAAAGCTAAACTTAAGGCTTAAATAATACGAAAAAAGGGGCCAGCTGTTTATTCAGCTGGCCCCTTTTTTAGCGAAATGTAAGTTTTGTACATTTTGTCCATGTAAGAAGTTGTAAAAGTCCATGTTAAGCTAGTGTGATAGTGATTATCATTGAGAATGAATTTCATTACTGTTTAGGAGGAATTTTCCATGAAGAAGTTTTGTGATCCATGGAGCATTGTTTTCATGTTATTTTTATTAATTTTAACAGGATGCGGAAAAGGTGAAGAATCCTCGACAGTAGCATTTGAACAGAAAGAGAAAGAACAGACAGAGGAAACCAGAACTGTTGAACATCTTTTCGGAAAAGCAGAAGTGCCTGCAGAACCAAAAAAAGTAGTTTTGCTTTCACATGTATCCTGGGAAGGATCGCTTGTATCAGTAGGGGTAAAGCCCTATGCGGTAATGGCATACGATAATGAGTTCCCGCCGCATTTAACGCAGGAGCTTGAAGGTGTTAAGGCGCTCCCATATGCCGATGAAATTAATTCAGAAGAAATTGTGAAGCTTGATCCAGATCTTCTTATCATCAGTGATCGCTATAAGCCTCTCTATGATCAGCTTTCTGAAACCATTCCAACCGTTGTTGTTGAAGTGGGCGGTGACTGGAAAGAGGATCACCTGAAAGTTGCAGAAGCTGTAGGTAAGCTTGATGAAGGCAAGAAAGTCATTGAAGACCTGGAGAAGGAAGCAGAGGATATCGGAAAACGTGTCCGTGAAAAAACAGGAGAAGAAACTTTCATGGCAGTAGCGATTAATAAAAAAGATATTCGTGTTTTTGGACTGACAAACCACGCAACCAACTCATTATTATTTGATGATTTGAAATTAACACCAGCTGAGAACCTTCCAGAGGATTTTGGCGAGAATATTTCAATTGAGGGGTTAGCAAAATATAATCCTGACAATATTATAGACCTGACTTTCTTTAACAGCGGTGAATTTTACGATTCAGTCACTCAGGGTGAGGTTTGGAAAAGCCTGAATGCTGTTCAGAATGACAAGGTACATACTCTGTCCACAACTTGGGGATTCTGGGATCCGATTGAGCGACAAAAAGGATTAAAAGAAATTGAATCGCTTCTTTTAAGTGAATAATTTACTGAGAGAGGCCGGGACTCATATGCGGTCTGTCCTCTCAATTATCTTGATTCTTTTCATGGAAAAGAATCAAATTTTTTAACTGTCATTGAGAACAGTTATCAATTACTAGGTCTAAAGACTCGGTGAAAGGATGGAATTATGCATCATTCAGCCAAACAAATTGCAGAAAATGCAACGTTTCAAGCTTTTATAAATAGTTATTTGCGGGAAGTGGACAGCGGGCATTGGATGGAAAGCGGGGAGTGGATTCAGGAACAGCAGCTATCCACACCTCTTTCAGGGGAGTCGGTAGCAGAGATTGAACTTTCTGGACAATCCGCTAAATTCGCTGTCGAAGTCCTTTACCGGTCACGAACAGGAAGACACGTAATCGGCCATGCATTTAAATATTGTTCTCATCGGCGGGAATGGATTCAACAGGATAGGCTGCCGATGTTGATCATCCTAATCCATGAGATGCATTTAGTGGCCAAAGCTAATGGCTGTCATGAACTTGCATCCCACTTTGATGAACTGGTGCTGAGGATGATTGAGAGCTACCAGACAATGGCGGTATACATTGAAGCGAGAATGAATGATGAGGACAGCCTGTATTCAGAAGATTGTTCTTTCATTGAAGCAGAGCAATCGCTCCTGTTTGGGCACTGGCTTCATCCTACACCGAAAAGCAGGCAAGGTATGGCTGGATGGCAGCAGCCAAGCTATGCGCCAGAGTTAAAGGGACAGTTTCAGCTACATTATTTTCAAGTTGACAGGGAGATGGTGGAAGAAACCTCTAATGGCCAGGAAACTGCAAGCAAATTCATCCTTCAATCGATAAAAAAATCGCTGCCGCACCTTATGGTTTCAGAACAGGAATGCCTCATTCCTATGCACCCTCTCCAGGCTCAATGGCTTCTGCAGCAGGACTATGTCAGAGAAGCAATAAAGAAGGGGCTTTTAAAGGATCTTGGCCAGTTGGGGGCAAATTATTCAGCCACTTCTTCAATCAGGACTGTTTACAATCCTGAAGAGGAATGGATGTACAAATTTTCGGTCCCGGTAAAAATCACAAATTCACTAAGGAAAAATCGCTTCCATGAACTAAGGGCAGGTGCCGTCATGGCAGAGTTAATGAAGAAACTTCGATTTGCTGAAAAACATCCAGTTTTCCGAATGATTGATGATCCAGCCTATATAACTGCAGTATTTCCTGGCCGGAAAGAATCAGGCTTTGAAGTTATACTGCGATCCAACCCATTTCAGGAAGAAAAACAGAGAGGAATTTCTCCCATTGCGGCATTAGTTCAGGATCCTTTGCCTGGCAAGTGTTCAAGGCTGCATCGGACCATTGAGAGAATAGCTGGGGAGGAATCTCGTGATATCAGGGATGTCAGCATGGATTGGTTCCGGAAATATTGGGAATGTGCAATGGAGCCTCTCATTCGTCTATATGATGAGCACGGGCTGGCACTGGAGGCTCATCAGCAGAATAGCGTCCTGGACCTTTCCACTGGATACCCGGAAGCTTATTATTACCGCGATAATCAGGGATATTATCTATCAAATCTGCATAGAGAGGCTTTATGCAAACTGCTGCCTGTATTGGAAGAATGCCCGGAGCTATTTTATGAGGACGCTCTCATTCTAGAGAGGTTTACGTATTACCTGTTTATGAATCAGCTTTTTTCAGTTATCTCCAGATTTGGGCAGGATGGTCTCATCAGTGAGGACCACTTAATCAAATGGTGCCGGAACCAGCTTGGCTCTTTGGAAAAAGTGCTGTCTGGACAGGGGAAGGATTTCATTAAGCATATTCTGCAATCTGAGAGATTATCCTATAAAGCCAATCTTTTAACCCGCTTTCATGATGTTGATGAGCTGATGGCAAAGAACGAACAAGCGGTTTACACCTATTTGCCAAATCCATTCGCCGGCATGAAGAAGGAGGAGAGCTATGCTGAAGCTGCGTCCGCCGTTGTCTAAAACCATTGAAAGAAGAGTGATCAGGCAGCTCATGGAGGCCGTCATTTTTGAAGGATTAATGGATTATGCCAAATCGGCTGACCAGCCAGAAGATCCGCTCTTAAATTTTACGATTTTCGGAAACGAGCGAACATACTGCTGTGAGGGAAAAATCGCTTCGTTTGACCGTGTGCGTTTAATAGAAGGAAGCATTTGCTCAGTCCATCATGATGGCTCCCGCACAGAAGCCTCCATAGGGGAATTGGCTGAAGACCTTATTGCAGATCCGGAAAAAAGGAGTCAGCTGATTAATGAGCTTGAACAAACCATTCTGCTGAGTGAGTGGAATGAAGCTCATCTTAGGCATTCTTTTTCCAGGAGAATTTTCAGCTATGAAGAGCTAGAATCAGAGATATGGGAAGGGCATCCCTACCATCCCTGCTATAAAGCAAGGATAGGATTTACGCTAGGGGATCATGCAGCATATGGGCCGGAAGCAAGGCAGTCTTTCGAGCTGCAATGGGCGGCTGTCAAACGAGAATATGCCAAAATCGAACTTCTTGAAGATGAAAAGAGTTTCTGGGAACGGGAACTTGGCCCTTCCATGTTTGGGCAATTACTTGCTGACTTGCACCATATTGGCAAAACCTTTGATGAATACACATTCCTGCCCATTCACCCCTGGCAGGTAAAGTTTGCAAAAGCTGATGCAGATGAAGGAAATGTAGTGCTTCTTGGAAGCATCGGGGACTCTTATCGGGCAACACAGTCTGTGCGCAGTTTATGGAACATGACAAATCCAGAAAAAGCTCATTTGAAACTTTCCATGAATATCGTGAACACATCATCGTTAAGAACTCTGGATTCTTACGCGGTCTATGCCGCACCTCATATTTCCAAATGGATAGCGGATACAGTGAAAGGAGATCCGTTTTTAAAAGAAGAAGCTTCTTTGATTATTCTAAAGGAATACGCAGGAATTGCTTTTCATTCCGGGGAGGAAGAACATTGTGCAAAGCTCGGAGCTATATGGAGAGAAAGCATCCTTCTTTATATGGAAGAAGGTGAAGAGGCGGTGCCTTGTACGGCCTTGCCATTAATGGAGAGGGACGGATTTCCGTTTATTGACGATTGGCTGAAGCGCTATGGAATTGAAAAATGGCTGAAAAGGCTTGTGGAAGTATGTGTGATTCCTGTCTGGCATTTGCTGGCTGCGCATGGAATTGCCGTTGAGGCGCATGCCCAGAATATGATTCTTATCCATAAGGACGGCTGGCCAGCACGTGCCGCACTAAGGGATTTCCATGACAGCGTTGAGTATTGCCATGACTTTTTGGCGGAGCCAAGCCGTATTCCAGACTTTGCGGGAATCCATGAACAATTTAAAAAGGGCAGGGAAGATCAGTATTATTGGATGTCTTCTATTGAATCGCTAAGAGAATTAGTAATGGATACACTATTTGTCTTTCACCTGTCCGAACTTTCTTTTGTACTTGAAGAGCAATATGGCTTCAGCGAGCAGCGCTTTTGGAAGCTGACTGGAGAAGCGATAGCGGAGCACTTGAGCTGTTATCCGGAACTAATATTCCGAAATTATCTGCTGCAGCATACCGCGCCGGTGATTTATGCGGAGTCACTGCTGAAAAGAAAAGTTCAAAAAGAAGTGGCCGGCGGTTTTCGCCATTATGTCAAAAACTCTTTAAGTTAAATTATCAAAAGGAGATTTGAGATGTTTTTTGTAAATGATCATTACTATACATTAGAGGACCTTGAGAGACAATATACAGTATTTGAAAATACACCTCATTTAAGAGATTGCGGGAATAGAAGATTAGCTGTTTGTATGCCGGATGTGTTTCAGTGGCTCGCTCTTTGTTTATTTGTAAGAAGAAATGGGGGATCCATTGTTCCGATCCATCCTTCCGTGCCGAAAGAAGGGGCAATCCGAATGGCCTCATCGGCTGGAAGCCATATTTTGCTTTACGGAAATGCCCATACACCGATCGAGCTGACAGAACAAAAAAATGCCCGTGAAGGTGTCCTGGTCCAAATGAGTTCGGGTACGACCGGTGCACCTAAATGCATTGAACGGAGCTGGGATTCAATCGAGCTTGAGCTGGAAAGCTATGTTTCTGTATTGCCGGCTGATCATCAGACAATTTCTGTCGTTGCCTGTCCGGTTACCCACTCATATGGATTGATCTGCGGGGTATTTGCCTGCCTAAGGCGGGGGGCAGAGCCGGTTATTCTGACAAATATGAACCCTAAGTATGTGCTGAAAAAAATAAAGGAACATCCTAAGCACATTCTTTATGGAGCTCCTGCGCTTTTGCATACATTAACACTCCTTATTCGTAATGGCGAGCGGTTTGATTGTGTGATGACATCTGGCACTTTAATGCCATCCGGCTGGCTGGAATCATTAAAGTGTATTTCAAACCGAGTTCTTCAGCAGTATGGATGTTCAGAAGCCGGGTGTGTGGCGATTCACCCGAATGTAAGCGATTCTCGTGAAATGGGCTATCCGCTTCCCCATGTAAAAATAGAGGCTGGGAGTAAAGAAAATCCTAGTGAGATTATCATCCGTGATACCGGCAAAACCATCTTTACTAAGGATCTTGGCTATATGGAAGACGGTGTCCTGTCATTTCTTGCAAGAATGGATGACACCATTAATGTGGCAGGATTGAACGTTTATCCGCAAGAGGTGGAAGATGTTCTGATGGCAGAACCAAGGGTCGCAGAAGCAGTGGTTTATAAAAAAATTCATCCGCTTTCCGGAGAAAGAGTCTGTGCACAGTATGTATGCACCCAGCCTATAGAGGAGCAGGAACTGCGGGAGTGGTGCAGGGAATATCTCGCTCCTTACCAAATCCCAATGGAATTTATCCAGAAAGAAGAAATTGAAAAGCTTCCGAATGGCAAGATCAGCAGAAAAAGGCTGGGAGAAGGAGTGCTGGCATGACAAGAGAAGAAATTTTACAGGTTGTATATGATATTCTGCAGCATCAATTAGAACTGCCTTCGATGGCTGCCTTTCATGAGGATGCCCGTTTAAATGAAGATTTATATATGGATTCCATTATGATCCTTCAGCTTATCCTTCATTTGGAAGTGGATCTTGGCTTTGATATCCCGGATGAAATGATAGTGCCTAAAGATTTCAGAACCGTTGGTAGCCTGGCTGAATTGCTGAATCGCCTGCAGCATCCTGTCGCAGCGGAGGGGTCATATGATTAAAGTCCATTGTTTTGTGAGCTGTGTTTGCGAGGCAGTCAAAAAGACAGAGGGGGCCGATCACAGACCTTATTATTTCGGGGTATGGGATGCCGATTTCGATGTATTGGATAACGGGGTTCTGACCTATCATTCCAAACGGATCGACCATGATTTTTTCCACCAATGGTATGAAATGCTTTATGGTATTAAGCTGCATAGATGGTATGACGAAAAACGCAGCAAACAGGATAATATAAACAAGCTGCTGAGCTTGCTTGAAAATAAGAAGCCCTGCCAATATGTCATGGTGATGCTGGATTTGTCTAAGCTGCCTGAACGGGAGAACAAGTTTCATCAAAGTCCATTTCCGCATTATGTGATGCTGGAAATGACAGAGAACGAAGAGGAATGGTTTATGTATGATCCGGACTTCCGCTGGGAAGGAGTTTTGCCGAAGGAGCGGATTATGGCGGCCATTGAGGATCCTTCTGCTGAAGGAGGATATTTCTTTGATGCAGCCAATATCATTCCGCCATCTGCAGAAACAGTGGAGGCATATTTTAATACATGCATTAAGCTTGACTGCAACCCAATGACTTATGCTGTTCGAAAGATTGTCGATCTATATACATCCGAAAGCGAAAACTATCCTTTATCAGGATTGACATTCGCATTAAGGGAACTCCCTGTCCTCGCCATCCGGAAATATGCCTATGAACATGCTTTTGCGTTTTTCTGGGATTCACTTGGGTATGACGAGGAAGGCTTTGAAGCCTGGTGTGATGAAATTGAGAAACTCGTAAAAGGATATACGGTTATCCAATATCGGGCCATGAAGCTTGCCATGACAGGAAACCTGGGTTTGAAAAATGAAATCTCTTTAAAACTGGATGAACTGAATATCCTCGAGTTTAAAATTAAGCAGGGATTGCAGAAAAGCTTTGAGGCATGGGTTAAACTGCAGGAATCCCAAAATATTAAGGAGGCAATTCTATGAAGCTATCTCTCTGCACCATCTCATTCCGTCATCACCTTCAGTCCATTGACCAAATTGCACACTATGCCCAGACAAATGGGTTCCAGGGGATAGAATTATGGGGTGTACATGCTAAGAATCTGGCGGAAGACATACATTATGGCAGTGAGTGGCTTAGTTCTTATAATCTCGAAACGACCATGCTGAGCGACTATTTGCCTCTTGATGCGCCTCTTCCAGTATTAATGACAGAAATGCAAAGATTATGTGCACTGGCGCATAGGTGGGGAACGAAGAAAATAAGGACGTTTGCCGGGACAAAAGGCAGTGCGGATATCAGCAGATTGGAAAGAATCGAACTGGTCTCCCGCATGAAAATGCTCTGCAAAATGGCTGAAGCCGAGGGACAGATGCTTCTGGTTGAGACTCATCCTAATACACTGACCGACAACCCATCCTCCACGCTTCAGCTCATTGAGGAAACGGACCATTCAGCGCTAAGAGTCAATTTTGATGTGCTTCATATTTGGGAATCAGGAGTGGACCCGCTATTTGCGCTAAAACAGCTGCGGCCATATATTTCGCATTTTCATTTTAAAAATATTAAATCCCGCTCCCAGCTAGACGTGTTTGCCCCTAATAATGTCTATGCAGCAGCGGGGAGCAGGGAAGGCATGGTTTCCTTATTTGAAGGAGCGGTAGATTACCGGATGTTCTTAAAGGAAGCTTCGGATATGATAGAAATGGATGCTTCCCTGGAATGGTTTGGACCAAACGTGAAAGATATACTGACACAAGACAGCAAGGAAATTAAGAGAGTTCTTCAGGCTGAGAAGGCTTTAAAGCAGATTTGAAAAGTTAATCAAACGTTTGATTGATTAATGCTGCATTGTTGCTCACCTTGGCTGTTAAGAATCTCTATTAAATGAAAAGATGCAGGGACGAGTATCCCTGCATCTCATATATTACATGAAAAAGAATTAAAAAAAGAAAGCCAAAAAACAGTCTGAATTAAGCTTAGGAATGTCTGAGTCAATTCCTTAAAGCTTTTTCGATTTCTTCTGCTGCTGATTCTATGTAGCGGAAATTTTTCTTTATATTAGTTTCTGTGTAGGTGATTTCAAATGACTGATTGTTTTTCAAGTAGCAGACAGATATTATCTGCTGCTTGTCAGTTGAAAAGGTCTGGGTGATTTGAGAGTCACAATAATATTTCAATGTTTCAAGCATGTTAAGTGTGTGATCTGATGACATAGCCTTTAGCCCCCTTTTGGATTGGCGTGACTAACTGAGATCTTAATACCATTATAAGGAATTTAGTTTCTCGTTTATATGGATAATTTGTCACATTTTATCACAAGGTTTCGGTTTTAATAGAGGGCTGGAATCGAAATCTGCAGCAAAAAAGCCAGCCTGCATTAGACTGGCCACTTCTTATCTTATGCAAGCTGCTGCTCAGCAAACTCGCGGTATAAATCATGTGCTTGTGTTAATTCGTAATGTGTGCCGATTCCTGTGATGCGGCCTTTTTCGATGAAAACAATTTGGTCAGCGTCGACAATGGTAGAAAGACGGTGAGCAATGACGAATGTTGTCCGGCCCTCCATTAGACGGGTAAGCGCCTGCTGGACGATACCTTCGGATTGACTGTCAAGGCTCGCGGTCGCTTCGTCCATCATCAGGATTTTAGGGTCGCGCAGGAAGGCCCGTGCAATGGCGATCCGCTGCCTTTGCCCTCCGGAAAGCTTCACACCCCGCTCGCCAACTTCTGTATCAAGCCCTTTCGGGAAATCTTCAATAAATTGATCTGCATAGGCCATTTTCGCAACTTGCCATAATTTATCGTCCGCAATGCTTTCGTGATTTTCCAGTCCGTAGCATAAATTTTCGCGGATCGTTCCTGCCATCATCGCACTTTCCTGTGAAACATAGCCGATTTGGCTTCGCCAGGATTTAAGCGAAATGAGCTGAATGGGTGTGTCGCCAATTCTGATTTCACCAGCATTTGGCGCGTAAAAACGTTCAAGTAATCCAAACAGGGTGGTCTTTCCGCTCCCGCTTGGACCGGCAAGTGCAATCATCTGTCCGGGCTGTGCTTCCAGTGATATATTTTTCAGAACACTCTCTTCTGCACTATAGGAAAAAGAGACATTATCGATTATAATCGGCTTGCTGCTGATATCCATCTCGATGCCGTATTGTCCATCTTCTAAAGACTCCTCCAAAATTTCTATGATCCGTTCTGTTGCGCCTTTCGCTTTTTGCAGCTGAGTAAAGAACATCGCAAATGAAGTGATTGGCATAATTATTTGGAACAAATAAAGCAAAAAGGCTACAAGTGAACCCGTTGACATCGTGCCGCTGGCAACACGCATGCCTCCATAGGCTATAATCATGACGATTACAACCATCATGATCAGGTACATAGTCGGGCCAATCATCGCAAAGATGCGAGCTTCCCGCAGGCCGTAGCCTAGCAGTTTGTCGATGCCATCCATTCCTTTTTCTTCTTCGTTTTGTTCTGCAGTAGAAGATTTCATTAAGCGGATTTCACCTAGTGTTTGTGTAATGTTTCCGGTGAAAATGGCAGTTTCATCCTGAAGCCCGCGTGAGATCTTTGCCATTTTTCTGCCAAGAGGGATCATAATCGCCAGTGTAATTGGAACAGAGGTGAGCATAAGCAATGTCATTTTCCAGTCCATCACAAGCAAGATAATGATCGCACCGATTATACTGATAATCCCGGTAATGAATTGCGGGAAGTGATTGGTTATCAGCTCCCTGACAATGCTTGTATCATTAACTACACGGCTTACAGTCTGGCCGCTGGACTGCTTATCAAAATAACTGACCGGCAGCCGGATGAGCTTCATCCACATTCGGTCCCGAAGCCGAGCCACCACTTTTTGGCCGACATAGCTGAGCAGATAGATGGAAATCCCGCTGATAACGGCCTGGACGATAAAGGCTGCACCGATTCCGATGATGAGCGGGACACTTAATGATTCAACAGAAAAACCATCCACCAAGTTCTTTGTCAGCAGCGGAACGAGAAGGCCGGTCAGGGTAGTTAAGATGCTGGCTGTCAGGCCGATGATGAGCGCGGCCTTTGGGATTTTTGTTGATAGGATGAGTGAAATGAATGGTTTTAGGCTGGTTTGGTTTTTATCCATGTTGGGTACTCCTGTCTTTTATATATCTTAATTATTATATAACAATGAAACTTCCATTTCCTGTTATGCACGTTAACGCCAATCCGATGAATAGGATATGGTAAAACCCAAAAAGGATGGATAGCCGTGGCAATCAACTTTCCGGCAGGCATTAAAACGATGACAATCAGCACTGGGCCCACCAAAGTAGTTTATTATCCCCGTGTGACAGGAATGCAAAATAAACAGCTGCAGCACTTTATAAACAATACAATTGTCCAGCAAAACCAGCAGCTCATTAACGAGCAAACAGGCAATATGGATACGGCTGTTGTGGATTTGTATGGATATTATGAGATAAAAAATAATCAGCGTGATGTCCTGAGCCTCTCCTTATCTAATTATGTGTATCATTATCATGCTGCCCATGGGATGACGGTCATTAAATCACTGACGTTTGATCTTCAGAAGGGAAAGCAGGTGGCGTTGAAGGACTTATTCAAACCGCGAAGTGACTATGTTAAAAGAATATCGGAGCTGATTAAGGTGCAGATCAAGGAGCGCGACATTCCGCTCTTAGTAGACTTTAAAGCCATTAGGCCTGATCAGGACTTTTATATAGCAGACAAAGCCCTGATCATCTACTTCCAGCTCTATGAAATAACGCCATATGCTTATGGATTCCCGATGTTTCCAATTTCCGTTTATGATCTGCAGGATATTATTGATGAAAATGGGCCGCTGGGGAGGATGGCGGTGAATTAAAGAATAAGGAATGCTGCTTTAATGCGGCATTCCTTTTTTGCTGTAGGAAGGTTGAGAAGAAATATAAAGAAGGTTTATTGGTACACTGATAAGAATGAAGGGAGCAAGGCTATGCCTGTGCTCCTTTTTCTATTTCAATCAAACGTTTGATTGAAATAGGTGGCTGTTGTAGTTTTGGCTGTTGCTTTTCAATAAACCCAGGTATTAGGTATAAGAGTTGGTAGAACCAGGGCACTTAAATCATAGGGATATTGTTTTTTTATTTAGGTCAGTCTGAACCTAATGCTCATTCAGACAGGAGATGGAGAGAACCGAGTTAGTGAGTCAGAACTCAGTGTTCATTCGGTCAGGAGTCGGAGAAATCGGAGGGAGAGAGTCCAAATATAGTGCTCATTCGGACAGGAGTGTGAGAAATTCGAGGGAGAGAGTCCGAATTCAGTGCTCATTCGGACAGGAGTGTGAGAAATTCGAGGGAGAGAGTCCGAATTCAGTGTTCATTCGGACAGGAGTGTGAGAAATTCGAGTGAGAGAGTCCGAATTCAGTGCTCATTCGGACAGGAGTGTGAGAAATTCGAGTGAGAGAGTCCGAATTCAGTGTTCATTCGGACAGGAGTGAGAGAAATCGGAGTGAGAGAGTCCGAATTCAGTGTTCATTCGGACAAGAGTGAGAGAAATCGGAGGGAGAGAGTCCGAATTCAGTGTTCATTCGGACAAGAGTGGGAGAAATCGGAGGGAGAGAGTCCAAATATAGTGCTCATTCAGACAGGAGATGGAGAGAATCGAGTGAGAGAGTCCGAACTCAATGTTCATTCGAACAGCGGAAGGAGAACCAAGAGAAAATGAGTCTGAACCAATATCCCATGGTACTTAAAACAACAATTTAAGAGAAAATAACGAAATAAAAAAACCGCTCCTGCCATAGGCAGTATGCGGCTTTAGGATTAAAAATTAATTACGGATCAGATAATCAAACGCACCTAGAGCTGCAGTAGCGCCGGATCCCATGGAGATAATGATTTGCTTATAAGCACTGTCAGTACAGTCTCCTGCAGCAAATACACCAGGGATGTTTGTGGCACCGCGCTTGTCCACTACGATTTCGCCGAAGCGAGTACGCTCGATCTGATCACCTAACCAATCTGTGTTAGGAACCAGTCCGATTTGGACGAATACACCTTGCAGTTCAACATGGTGTAGTTTTTCAGTCTCACGATCCATGTATGAAATACCGTTTACTTTGTCAGTTCCGGTAATTTCAGTTGTCTGTGCATTTGTGACAACCGTTACATTTGGAAGGCTGTTTAAACGTTCCTGCAGAACGGCATCTGCTTTCAATTCAGGATTGAATTCAATAACCGTTACATGGTTAACAATCCCTGCAAGGTCAATGGCTGCTTCTACACCGGAGTTGCCTCCGCCGATAACCGCTACGTCTTTGCCTTCAAATAATGGGCCATCACAGTGAGGGCAGTAAGCTACCCCTTTGTTTTTGAACTCTGCTTCGCCTGGCACGTTGACGTTTCTCCAGCGTGCACCAGTTGAAAGGATGACTGATTTACTTTTCAGAACAGCACCGTTTTCGAGTTCGATTTCAACAAGATCCTTCTTTTCAAGCCTCTTGGCACGCTGCAGGTTCATGACATCAATGCCATAATCTTTCACGTGTTCTTCAAGGCTTGCAACAAGCTTAGGACCTTCTGTGTGCTTAACACTGATAAAGTTCTCAATGCCTAAAGTATCCATTACCTGGCCGCCAAAGCGTTCAGCAACGATACCTGTGCGGATGCCTTTACGGGCTGCGTAAATGGCTGCACTGGATCCAGCAGGACCGCCGCCTACGACAAGCACGTCGTAAGGATCTTTATCAGCAAATTCTGATGCGTCAGGACCAGTTCCCATCTTCGCCAGAATTTCTTCAAGAGACATACGGCCGCTGCCGAAAGATTCGCCATTTAGAAGAACAGTAGGCACCGCCATGATTTCTTTAGCATCTACTTCTTCCTTGTAAGCCGCACCATCAATCATTGTGTGTGAAATAGTAGGGTTAAGAACACTCATGACGTTAAGAGCCTGTACAACATCAGGACAGTTGTGGCAGCTTAAGCTGACATAAGTTTCAAAATGATATTCTCCCTCAATCTTTTTCACCTGATCAATGACTTTCTGATCAACCTTAGGTGCTCTTCCGCTTACTTGAAGCAGAGCAAGCACTAAGGAAGTAAATTCATGTCCAAGAGGGATGCCGGCAAAAACAATGCCAGTATCTTCATCTGGTCGATTTACACTAAAGCTTGGTGTTCTCTGCAATTCTGTATGCTCAACCTTAATGTGAGAGGACATGTTTGCCAACTCATCTACTAACGCCAGCATGTCACTGGATACTTTATCAGATCCAGCACTGACTTTTAGAAGGATGTCTCCCTCCATCATCTGAAGGTATTGCCCTAATTGTGCTTTAATATCTGCATCAAGTAACATGATTATCTTACTCCTTAGATTTTACCTACAAGGTCAAGGCTTGGCTTAAGTGTTTCAGATCCTTCTTTCCACTTCGCCGGGCAAACTTCACCTGGGTTATTGCGTACATATTGAGCTGCTTTAAGCTTGCTTACAACCTGGCTTGCGTCACGGCCGATTCCGCCAGCGTTGATTTCAACAGTTTGGATGATGCCATCTGGATCGATGATGAATGTACCGCGTTCTGCTAGTCCATCTTCTTCGTTTAGGACTTCAAAGTTGCGGGAGATTCTTTGGTTTGGGTCACCAATCATAACGTATTCAATCTTGCCGATTGTTTCTGAAGTATCGTGCCATGCTTTATGAGTGAAGTGAGTATCAGTTGATACAGAATAAACTTCTGCTCCCATATCTTTTAAAGTTGCATATTCATTTTGAAGGTCTTCTAATTCAGTAGGGCATACGAATGTGAAGTCAGCAGGGTAGAAGCATACCACACTCCACTTTCCTTTGAAGTTTTCTTCAGTAACGTCGATGAAATCACCGTTATGGTAAGCTTTTGCTGCGAATGGTAGTACTTCTGAACCGATTAATGCCATGATAAAATTCCTCCTTAAATTGGTTGATGGTTTGATTATTAATTAAATAGCGAACTATTTAATAATAATTCTAATTCGGTAATTATTATCATATACGATAAATTTTTTGTCAAGGGATAACCTGCGAAAATTTCTTTCTTTCCGGTTTGAGGGGCAGAAGCTTTAAATGACAAACAGACTCCACTGATTAATTGTGCTTTTAATCAAGGCGGAATGGTACTTTTTAAACAGACTTGAGTTGTCTAATAACAGTATAACTCTTTCTCATGTTAAATACCCTTTTTTTGCCTGCATCAATCTCAACTAATATGATATTTAAGTCAATAATTGAGAATGTGATTTAGCATTAGTTTTAAGTGAAGCCATTGGATAGAACGATTAAGCACTGGTCCACATTAACTTATCATTCCCTCTTTGGCTAAAAACAATCGATATGGCAGAAAAAGAGTTCAATCAAACGTTTGATGGGGATAGCCCGAAGCAATATGTGAAAAGCATCGGTGAATCAATGAGTACTGATTATCGCCAGATGGCTGGGCTGGTGCCGCTGATGATCCTTTTGCTCGGTGCTTATGTCATTATTGGCCCTGCGGTTTATATGCAGCAGTATGCGTACTTCTTATGGATAAAGTAAAAAATGGCGTCTATTATGTAGATGAATTATTGTTGCAAACAACAAACCACTATGGAAAGTACGTATCGTATTATATGAATGAGTTTGTTAAAGGGGAGAATAATCGCTCAGATGGCCTATTACTGGACAGGATGAGAAGATTTCGCAAGTAGAAATGAATATACTCTAAACAAAGTCCAATAGAGAGTATAGACTGCAGTCAAGAAATTCGATAAATGCTCCTAAAATAGTAGTGGAAAGGTTCTTGTCTCTAGTTTATGATAAAGAAAAAATATTAAGAATTTCTCTAAATAGGTGGGAACCTCCTTGATACTATTAGATTACGTAGTTAATCTCTCCATATTTTCATTATTGGTCAGTGTGCCTTTAATCCTTCGCTCGTTTATTAATCATAAACCGCTTAAGGATATGCCTCTTTTCGGGGGCCTGTATGCAGGGGTTATTTCCATCATTCTTGTGGGCCTTTCTTTTAATCAGCAGGGTTTTTCTTATGATATTCGTTACGCCATCCTGATTTTGGTGTTTTCCTATCTTGGGCCGGGGGCAGGGGTGATTGCTGGTTTTATCGCTCTTATATCAAGGCTTGCGATTAGCGAGAATTGGCTGCCTGCAATAGTAGGATTAATAGTTATTTTGATTGTTTTCACAGTAATACATAGATATAGCGGTCATCTTAAGACAGTAAGAAAGACAGCCATATTATATGGTGCGTATTGTGCTATCTACACTATATTGGTACCGATTATTTTTAACGTTTTTAGAGATAATGCTATTTTTCACCTGCAATATATCCTGTTTATAGGTCTAGGTGTCGTCGTTGGAAGCCTGCTGATCGAATCCTATGAAAGGCTGATTCGAATTATCACAGATAAAAAGCGGATGGAAAAGACGCTCGAGGAAAGTGAATCTAAATACCGGCTAATTGCCGAGAATACATCAGACCTTATTGCGGTAATGGAACGGGGCTTCACCTTTAGTTATTTATCTCCATCCCATGAATTTGTTTTAGGATATGATGTTCAGGGACTCATTGAGATGGCATTGAACAATATCATTCATCCGGATGAAAAGGATATTTTACGGGACAACCTGCAAAGGATATTTGAAGATAATGAGGGGATGGCGATGGAGTTCCGCCTAAAACACAGAGAAGGCCATTGGATCGAATTTGAGTCACGCTGTATGCCGGTTGAGGGTAAGAAGGGCGTGATTGAGCATGTCGTCATGATCAGCAGAGATATTTCTGAGCGGAAAAAAGCAGAAGAATTTCTTTTGCAATCTGAGAAGTTATCGATTGTTGGGGAACTGGCAGCCGGGGTGGCCCATGAAATCCGAAATCCGCTTACAACCATTAAAGGTTTTCTGCAGCTTTATAGGAGCGACAATAGGCAAATTAATGAATTGCTGCTGAGCGAACTGGAACGAATTGAAAATATCACTACTGAAATGCTTTCGCTTGGAAAACCGCAGGCTATACAGATGAACACGGCTGATTTGAAGGACATTTTAGAGAACACTGTAGAGCTTCTGACACCTCAGGCAAATATGAATGGTATCCAATTTATCCTGGTTTTAGCGGAGGGTGATTTTTTAATTTCATGTGAAAAAAATCAAATCAAACAGGTTTTTTTAAATATTTTAAAAAACGCCATGGAGGCTATGGATAAAGGCGGAGATATTGAAATTTCCCTCAAGAATAATAAAGACGGAGAATGTATGGTTTCCTTTCAGGACCAGGGCTGCGGGATCCCTGAAGAATTTCTGCCGAGATTGGGTGAACCTTTTTATACATTGAAAGAAAAAGGGACAGGCCTTGGACTTATGATTTGCCATAAAATCATTAAGCAGCATCATGGCAGCATTATTTATAAAAGCAAGATTGGTGAAGGCACATTAATAGAGATTACATTGCCGCTTTTAAGGAAAAAAACCATTAAATAAATAGGAAAAGACGAGGAGCTAGCTGCTCCTCGTCCTCCTCCTTTTTTAGAAATCAAAATTGTCGGGATCAGGTCCGACGCGTAAATGCTCATTTAAGGAATCAATCAATTCCATATCTTGCTGAGTTAGTTCAAAACCAAATAGATTTGCATTCTCTTTGATCCTATGAGGCTTTGTTGACTTAGGGATAACGATAATGCCATTCTGCAGATGCCGCTTTAAGACAAATTGCTCTTTATCTGTTCGCGAATACTTTCAAGCTCCTCCAGTGATAAAGAGCCAAGCGATTTTTTTATCTCTTCCTCGATTTGTTTCTTATTATTTTCCCGGTATTGGTCCCACCATTCCCTAAGGCCATCTGTATGTGTAAGGAGATACTCGATATCGATTTCTTCAACCTCATCATCCGATAGATAATTTAATACAGCAGCTAACATCCGATTCAGCTTGCTGAATTCATCTTCGCTTTTTTCATTAGCATTTGATGGTGCTTCATTATCCTTTTTGGTCTCATCCTCATTGCCTGCTGATGCTGCTTTCTTTGGCATGATGCCAACCCTTTCTAATACAAATAAATTTGCTATTAGTATTCCCTTAAAATAATTAATAAAAAAACTGAACGTTATTTCTTTGTATGCGTCTTATTTGTAAAGTCATTTAATTGGGGTGCTAAATGATGAAGGAACGGGCAGTCGAATTTAATACAGATGTAAATTTAAAGGGAACAGTAAGTTTTCCTGAGAAATCAGAAGGAAAGCTTTCTATTGTTGTCATAATCCATGGGTCTGGGCCGGTTGACCGGGATGGCAATGCGAAGGTTATGCAGATGAATGCCTATAAGATGCTTGCTAAGTTTTTTGCATCCATTGGGGTGGCGGTGCTTAGATATGATAAGCGGGGAGCAGGCCTAAGCGGCGGCGATTTTTATGAAGCAGGCATGTGGGGTTTAGTTAATGGTGGTATAGCCGCGGTGAAGGCAGCGCGAGGGCTGCCGGAAATCAATCCTGAAAGAATATTTCTGCTCGGTCATAGCGAAGGGTGCTCTTTAATTCCTCCTATTAATAGGCAAGCAGGAGCTGCGGGTCTCATCCTGCTTGCCGGACAGGCGGATAATGTCAGGAAGGCTTCTGAATTGCAAGCCAGACTGCTGGAGGATGAGGTAAAAGAGATGAAAGGGATTATTGGTGTTCTTCTTCGAGCTTTAAATGTTCATAAAACGACTTTCTCCAAACAAAAGAAGGTATTCGGTGAAATGATAGAATCGGAAGAGACAGTACTGAAAAAAGGATTTACAAAGATTAATGCAAAGTGGGCACGCGAGCATTTTCAATATAATATGAAAGAAGATTTGGCCTGCATTACCTGTCCCGTTCTAGCGATTACCGGGAATAAAGATGTTCAAGTTAATGCTGAGCATGTGCATCTTTTTGCTGAAAAAGTGAATGGCCCAGCTGAGAGCTATAATGTGCCTATGATGAATCATCTCCTCAGAGACCAGGAAGAGGAAACCTCCATGATAAAGCTGAAGTCTATTTATAAAAGTAGTCTTTCAAAGCCATTGAGTGCTGAAATGCTATACATTCTTAAAGAATGGGTAAAAAAATATGTTATCTAATAGAAGAAAAGTTGTATGCACGGTGATTGTGTTAAAAAATTGAGGGCATGCATTTTTTTATTTTTAGGTGTTGACTAATGGGTTTATAATATTGTAAGATAGTTTTTGTCGCTTAGAAGTAGTTGCTCAGCGGCAAAGCAAAACTTTTAATTCTGTTTGAACTTCTAACAGAAAAAATGAAAAAAATGTTGACTTCTACGAGATAAGGTGATAAGATAAATTTCGTTGTCACTTCAAAAGAAGCCAGCAAATTAGTTCTTTGAAAACTAAACAAAACAGAAACGTCAACGTTAATTCTTTAGTCTTTTTTGAAAAGACAACTTATGAGCTAATCAACTCTTATATGGAGAGTTTGATCCTGGCTCAGGACGAACGCTGGCGGCGTGCCTAATACATGCAAGTCGAGCGGACAGATGGGAGCTTGCTCCCTGAAGTCAGCGGCGGACGGGTGAGTAACACGTGGGCAACCTGCCTGTAAGACTGGGATAACTCCGGGAAACCGGGGCTAATACCGGATAATTCTTTCCCTCACATGAGGGAAAGCTGAAAGATGGTTTCNCTTAGTTGCCAGCATTCAGTTGGGCACTCTAAGGTGACTGCCGGTGACAAACCGGAGGAAGGTGGGGATGACGTCAAATCATCATGCCCCTTATGACCTGGGCTACACACGTGCTACAATGGATGGTACAAAGGGCTGCGAGACCGCGAGGTTAAGCGAATCCCATAAAACCATTCTCAGTTCGGATTGCAGGCTGCAACTCGCCTGCATGAAGCCGGAATCGCTAGTAATCGCGGATCAGCATGCCGCGGTGAATACGTTCCCGGGCCTTGTACACACCGCCCGTCACACCACGAGAGTTTGTAACACCCGAAGTCGGTGGGGTAACCTTTTGGAGCCAGCCGCCTAAGGTGGGACAGATGATTGGGGTGAAGTCGTAACAAGGTAGCCGTATCGGAAGGTGCGGCTGGATCACCTCCTTTCTAAGGATATTTACATGAAACGTGACGCTTTCTGCTTTTGTTTAGTTTTGAGGGAACTAATCTCTCAAAATTTCGTTCTTTGAAAACTAGATAATGTTAATGAAGAAGCAATAAACCGAGTAATCGCCATCTTAGTTTTTTCTCTTATATTTGTTTTAAAACGAAGTAAGAGCACAAACCATGAGGACAATCGAGAAGCAAGAAGATCAAGGAAGCGACCGAACGAGCACCGGAGCGTACGAGAGTACGTGAGGAGCACAGTGACGGAGCTGACGCAGAGATTCGCCGCTTATCATTGGCCGAAGTAGGTTAAGTTAGAAAGGGCGCACGGTGAATGCCTTGGCACTAGGAGCCGATGAAGGACGGGACTAACACCGATATGCTTCGGGGAGCTGTAAGTAAGCTTTGATCCGGAGATTTCCGAATGGGGAAACCCCCTATCCGTAATGGGATAGGATCTTTACCTGAATACATAGGGTATGGAAGGCAGACCCGGGGAACTGAAACATCTAAGTACCCGGAGGAAGAGAAAGCAAACGCGATTCCCTGAGTAGCGGCGAGCGAAACGGGATTAGCCCAAACCAAGAGGCTTGCCTCTTGGGGTTGTAGGACACTCTACACGGAGTTACAAAGGAACGAGGTAAATGAACAGGTCTGGAAAGGCCGGCCAGAGAAGGTAAAAGCCCTGTAGTTGAAACTTCGTTCCCTCCAGAGTGGATCCTGAGTACGGCGGGACACGTGAAATCCCGTCGGAAGCAGGGAGGACCATCTCCCAAGGCTAAATACTCCCTAGTGACCGATAGTGAACCAGTACCGTGAGGGAAAGGTGAAAAGCACCCCGGAAGGGGAGTGAAAGAGAACCTGAAACCGTGTGCCTACAAGTAGTTAGAGCCCGTTAATGGGTGATAGCGTGCCTTTTGTAGAATGAACCGGCGAGTTACGATTACATGCGAGGTTAAGTTGAAGAGACGGAGCCGCAGCGAAAGCGAGTCTGAACAGGGCGAATGAGTATGTGGTCGTAGACCCGAAACCAGGTGATCTACCCATGTCCAGGGTGAAGTCCAGGTAACACTGGATGGAGGCCCGAACCCACGCACGTTGAAAAGTGCGGGGATGAGGTGTGGGTAGCGGAGAAATTCCAATCGAACTTGGAGATAGCTGGTTCTCTCCGAAATAGCTTTAGGGCTAGCCTCATGTAGTAAGAGTCTTGGAGGTAGAGCACTGTTTGGACTAGGGGCCCCCATCGGGTTACCGAATTCAGACAAACTCCGAATGCCAAAGACTTATCCATGGGAGTCAGACTGCGAGTGATAAGATCCGTAGTCAAGAGGGAAACAGCCCAGACCACCAGCTAAGGTCCCAAAGTATACGTTAAGTGGAAAAGGATGTGGAGTTGCTTAGACAACCAGGATGTTGGCTTAGAAGCAGCCACCATTTAAAGAGTGCGTAATAGCTCACTGGTCGAGTGACTCCGCGCCGAAAATGTACCGGGGCTAAACGTATCACCGAAGCTGTGGATTGACATCTTCCGATGTCAGTGGTAGGAGAGCGTTCTAAGGGCGTTGAAGCGGGACCGCAAGGACCCGTGGAGCGCTTAGAAGTGAGAATGCCGGTATGAGTAGCGAAAGATGGGTGAGAATCCCATCCACCGAATGCCTAAGGTTTCCTGAGGAAGGCTCGTCCGCTCAGGGTTAGTCGGGACCTAAGCCGAGGCTGAAAAGCGTAGGCGATGGACAACAGGTTGATATTCCNCCGAACACGGAAGTTAAGCTTCTCAGCGCCAATGGTAGTTGGGGGCTGTCCCCCTGTGAGAGTAGGACGCTGCCGGGCACCCTAATTGGGTAATGATATTTGGCCCCTTGGTCAAGCGGTTAAGACACCGCCCTTTCACGGCGGTAACACGGGTTCGAATCCCGTAGGGGTCACCATTTTGGAGGATTAGCTCAGCTGGGAGAGCATCTGCCTTACAAGCAGAGGGTCGGCGGTTCGATCCCGTCATCCTCCACCATAACTTTTGGACGAGCTGCTTGCTCTTCATAAGGTATGAGCCATTAGCTCAGTCGGTAGAGCAGATTGCAGCATCAGTGAATTACTTCACCCGAAAAGCAATCTGTGACAAAGCACGCAGGGCTTTGGAACATCTGACTTAGCAGTTTCAAGCTTTAGGCAATAAAATTTTAGTACGAGCCATTAGCTCAGTCGGTAGAGCATCTGACTTTTAATCAGAGGGTCGAAGGTTCGAGTCCTTCATGGCTCACCATTTTAATTTCATATTGCGGGTGTGGCGGAATTGGCAGACGCACCAGACTTAGGATCTGGCGCCGCAAGGCGTGGGGGTTCGACTCCCTTCACCCGCACCATTCTTTAAGCGGAAGTAGTTCAGTGGTAGAACATCACCTTGCCAAGGTGGGGGTCGCGGGTTCGAATCCCGTCTTCCGCTCCATTATTTTGCGCCCGTAGCTCAATTGGATAGAGCGTTTGACTACGGATCAAAAGGTTAGGGGTTCGACTCCTCTCGGGCGCGCCATTATTAACGGGGAGTAGCTCAGCTTGGTAGAGCACTTGGTTTGGGACCAAGGGGTCGCAGGTTCGAATCCTGTCTTCCCGACCAGCGACACTTCTTATAACTATTGGGGCCTTAGCTCAGCTGGGAGAGCGCCTGCTTTGCACGCAGGAGGTCAGCGGTTCGATCCCGCTAGGCTCCACCATAAATAATTAATCATTTCGGCGGTGTAGCTCAGCTGGCTAGAGCGTACGGTTCATACCCGTGAGGTCGGGGGTTCGATCCCCTCCGCCGCTACCAATATGATTATTTTTTTATTACAACGGAGGAATACCCAAGTCCGGCTGAAGGGATCGGTCTTGAAAACCGACAGGCGGGTCAAACCGCGCAGGGGTTCGAATCCCCTTTCCTCCTCCATTTAATAATATTATCGCGGGGTGGAGCAGTCCGGTAGCTCGTCGGGCTCATAACCCGAAGGTCGCAGGTTCAAATCCTGCCCCCGCAATCTGGTCCGGTAGTTCAGTTGGTTAGAATGCCTGCCTGTCACGCAGGAGGTCGCGGGTTCGAGTCCCGTCCGGACCGCCATTTTTAAATTTTAAAAGGTATATTGTGCTCAGTAGCNTAGAGCAAAGGACTGAAAATCCTTGTGTCGGCGGTTCGATTCCGTCCTGAGCCACCATTTTCCTAAGTCTTTTCAGACATGGAGGGGTAGCGAAGTGGCTAAACGCGGCGGACTGTAAATCCGCTCCTTCGGGTTCGGCAGTTCGAATCTGCCCCCCTCCACCAATTAAATAGGGGTATAGTTTAATGGTAAAACGAAGGTCTCCAAAACCTTTGATGTGGGTTCGATTCCTACTACCCCTGCCAGTAGGATAGTGGCGGTTGTGGCGAAGTGGTTAACGCATCGGATTGTGGCTCCGACATTCGTGGGTTCGATTCCCATCAATCGCCCCATTATTCTTTTTAACAGCATANTCGGCGGTGTAGCTCAGCTGGCTAGAGCGTACGGTTCATACCCGTGAGGTCGGGGGTTCGATCCCCTCCGCCGCTACCAATATGATTATTTTTTTATTACAACGGAGGAATACCCAAGTCCGGCTGAAGGGATCGGTCTTGAAAACCGACAGGCGGGTCAAACCGCGCAGGGGTTCGAATCCCCTTTCCTCCTCCATTTAATAATATTATCGCGGGGTGGAGCAGTCCGGTAGCTCGTCGGGCTCATAACCCGAAGGTCGCAGGTTCAAATCCTGCCCCCGCAATCTGGTCCGGTAGTTCAGTTGGTTAGAATGCCTGCCTGTCACGCAGGAGGTCGCGGGTTCGAGTCCCGTCCGGACCGCCATTTTTAAATTTTAAAAGGTATATTGTATATGGCTCAGTAGCTCAGTCGGTAGAGCAAAGGACTGAAAATCCTTGTGTCGGCGGTTCGATTCCGTCCTGAGCCACCATTTTCCTAAGTCTTTTCAGACATGGAGGGGTAGCGAAGTGGCTAAACGCGGCGGACTGTAAATCCGCTCCTTCGGGTTCGGCAGTTCGAATCTGCCCCCCTCCACCAATTAAATAGGGGTATAGTTTAATGGTAAAACGAAGGTCTCCAAAACCTTTGATGTGGGTTCGATTCCTACTACCCCTGCCAGTAGGATAGTGGCGGTTGTGGCGAAGTGGTTAACGCATCGGATTGTGGCTCCGACATTCGTGGGTTCGATTCCCATCAATCGCCCCATTATTCTTTTTAACAGCATATTATTGGGCTATAGCCAAGCGGTAAGGCACCGGACTTTGACTCCGTCACTCGCAGGTTCGAATCCTGCTAGCCCAGCCATTTTTAAGGCAGCATAGCCAAGTGGTAAGGCAGAGGTCTGCAAAACCTCCATCCCCGGTTCAAATCCGGGTGTTGCCTCCAAACCATAATCTTATGCGGGTGTAGTTTAGTGGTAAAACCTCAGCCTTCCAAGCTGATGATGAGGGTTCGATTCCCTTCACCCGCTCCAACATATGGGCCTATAGCTCAGCTGGTTAGAGCGCACGCCTGATAAGCGTGAGGTCGATGGTTCGAGTCCATTTAGGCCCACCATTATACATACCATTTTCAAACTAATTCCTATGAGAATTAGTTTTTTTGTTTATAAGAAACTCTTTTTAGAAACGATTATCGGACTACTTCAAAAATGCTTTCGTTCTCAAACTTTAATATTACTCCAATATGTTTAAAGTCTGTCTCCTAGAGGGACAGGCTTTTTTATTTTTTGGCAATCAGTGAATAATTTGGCAATCAGAGAATAAATGGATTTTTGGGAAAGGAATTGTTCCAGCTGGATTAGGAAGTATGAAAGTAGGGGAAGGAAAGAGATTTAATCGTTTCCATGAAATCACAAAAGCGGAATAGGGGGATCAAACATAACTCATCGAACCCGAGGGAAAAGGGAAGTGAACTGTAGAGGATCGAAAGAAAAGCTAAAAGTTTCTCAAGAGTATAAGTATAGTACCAAAACAGGAGAAGTTGTTTCTTTGTGAACTCTTTGTGAACCGTTATGCTTGCCGGTGTAGGATACGATGGAAGAAAGCCTTGAAATTACTGTGTTTTGGCTAGGAATTCAACCTTCTTCCTTTGAGAAATATGAAAAAAGTGTGATTCATTTCACTTTTATAAAAACCCTTCTCAACTATGATGTAAGTAACAAAACTAAGGAGCTGATGGAAGGTGGAAACTCGAAAAGTGGACCAGAGCAGTACAAAGGAACATGACTCTTTAAAGGGTACGTTCTTTTCAGTTACGGTTGTGGGGCTTGGGATCTTTGTTACTTATTTATTAATGTATGGCCTGTACATGGCCAGATTATAGGGGGGATAAACAATGATGCATCGTTCGGAAAAGATATGGCTGATTTTAAGCTTTGGGATGATTATTGGGTTCATGCTGATTACGGGCTATCAGGCATTCGCCTTGGAGATGGGGCCGCCAAGCTATGGAGAGCGAATTGATCCGCAGAAAGTGGATGAAACAGCACCATTCGATAATCCTGGCATTAAGAAGATTGGCGAGAATGAGTATGAAGTTGTTATGACCCTTCAGGTATTCAGCTTTACACCAAATGAGATTGAAGTGCCAGCTGGATCAACTGTTCATTTTACTATGACATCAAAAGATGTGGTTCATGGATTTCAGGTTGCCGATACTAACTTAAATGCCATGGTTGTGCCTGGCTATGTACAAAAGATCACTCAAAAATTTGATAAGCCAGGTGAATATTTGGTTCTTTGCAATGAGTACTGCGGTGCCGGCCATCAGATGATGAGTACCACCATTACGGTGAAATAAAGGGGGGATAGACAGTGGAAACAGTTATTAAGCAATCAGGAAAAACACAAGTTTTTAAGGATAAAGCAAATAAAGTTATGGGAATAAGCCTCGAGGATGCAAAATTAACGAAATCATATTTATCTGTTGCCTTCTTAGCCATCCTGCTAGGCGGATTACTTGGACTATTGCAAGGCTTGAACCGGGCTGGAATGCTGGAATTACCGGCTTGGCTGAACTATTATCAGGTACTGACGGCTCACGGCCTGCTGCTAGTAGTCGTACTGTCCGCTTTCTTCACAATAGGATACTTCTATGCGGGATTATCCCATACACTGGGCGGCCTGCTTCCCAAGGTCAGAAAGATGGCCTGGATTGGTTTCTGGATGAAAATTTTCGGATTTGTCCTAGCGGTGATTCCGATTTTAATGAATGAAGCGTCTGTTATGTATACTTTCTACCCTCCAATGGCCGCGTCACCAATTTTCTATATAGGATTAGTCTTTATTGTATTGGGTGTATGGATGTGTGCCTTTGGTGCCTTTATCAATGTGGCTAGCTGGCGAAAGAGGAATCCCGGCAAGCATATACCTATTCTATCTTTCTTTGCAACCGCTGTATTTGTTCTCTTATTCTTCGGGAGCATACCTGTTGCCATTGAAGTATTTACCATTATCCCATGGGCTTTTGGATGGGTGGAGACAATAAATGTGATGGTTGCACGCACACTGTTCTGGGCTTTCGGCCATACTCTGGTTAACATCTGGTATTTAACAGCGGTTTCTGCCTGGTATGTTATTGTTCCGAAGATCATCGGCGGCCGAAGATGGAATGATCTTTTAACAAGAATTGTGGTTATTGCACTAGTAATTATGAATATTACCGGCGGATTCCACCATCAGATTATTGATCCTGGTATTTCTGAACCTGTTAAATACATGCACGTATTTATGAGTTTGGCAATTGGTTTCCCTTCATTAATGACTGCTTATGCTATGTTTGCAGTATTTGAGCGTACAGCGAGAAAGAAAGGCGGAAGAGGCCTTGTCGGATGGTATAAGAAATTGCCTTGGGGAGATGTTCGGTTCCTCGCACCATTTATAGCGATGGCTGCCTTTATTCCTGCCGGAGCTGGCGGTATTGTACAAAGCACTAACCAATTGAATCAGGTAGTCCATAACACAATGTGGGTTGTCGGCCATTTCCACTTAACACTTGGCATGTCTGTGGTCATGACGTTCTTCGGCATCAGTTACTGGCTCATTCCTTATGTATCAAAAAGAGTGCTGACACCGCAGATCAACAAACTTGGGATTATTCAAACCATAATATGGACGATCGGTATGATCATCATGTCAGGTGCGATGCACTGGGTAGGTCTGCTGGGATCTCCAAGACGAACTTCCTACTCAACATATTTTGATAATGCAACTGCTTTAAGCTGGGATCCATATCTATTCTTCCTGGCTATCGGAGGTACCCTTTTGATGATCGGTGTACTTATGCAGGTATACGCAGTATTCAACCTCATGTTTTTTGCACCAAAAGGAAACACAGAATTTCCTGTTGCGGAAGTGGAAGAGGATGAAGCGCCAACACCTAGATGGACAGAGCGCTGGGGATTGTGGATTGTGTGTATGATTGTCCTTGTAGGCATGGCTTATGTCATCCCACTGGTCGATTTCATTGTCAACGCGCCTCCAGGTTCACCTCCATATAAAACCTGGTAAGGATAGAGAGATAGCTCGGCTGCTGGGCTGTCTCTTTCTTTTAGAAGGAAGTGATGAATCATGTTTCCCAAAAAAAGAAGGGCTTTTTCAAGTTTGCTTGTACTGGTGTTTGGCGTTGTGCTATTTTACATTGGCACAGATGGGTTTCAGGCTTTCACTGCCGAGACAGCCAGGATTAATCAGTTAATGGATGAAAAGCCTCAGTTCCCGGATGTAACGCTTGAAGATAATAATGGGAGGACCTATTCTTTCTCGGAATTTAAAGGCAAGTATGTTTTTATTACCTTTTTATATACTTCATGCGGTACTGTTTGCCCCGAGCTGGAGGTTAATATGTCTGAAGTATATAAACGGATTCCAGAAGAGTATATTGGCCATGATATTCAGTTTCTGAGCATCAGTTTTGATCCTGAGAGGGATGATCCGGAAACATTGGATACTTATCGGAAGGCTTTTGGAAGTGACGGAGAAACGTGGAGAATGGCCCGGATTGCGGATCAGCAGGAACTTAAGTCTTTACTGGACCGATTTGGCGTTATTGTCATTCCGGATGAATACGGAAATTTTGCACATAACTCGGCTTTTTATCTAGTGAATCCAAAAGGACAGTTAGTTGAAGTCATGGATTACACTCTGATTGAAGAGGCGGCTGATCGGGTAACAGAGATTCTGCATAATGGAGGGGAAGAATGATGAAGTCATCAGTTTCTGGATTCCTGCTGCTTCTTGCACTTATGCTTCCGCCAGTAGCTAATTTGCTGGAATCCATTATGATTACCCATATGCATATGCAAATGCCTTTACTAGTGATCTCTGGTTTATTCATGGCGAATTTCTTTCAAAATCGCTTTCCGGATTTTTTTTCAAATTGGAATGAAAATGGAGTGCCGGGTATTTTGCTGTTTTCGATCATCATGATGTATTGGTCTCTGCCAAGGACGATGGATGAGGCCTTGACGCTTACAAGTGTAGAAGCTTTTAAATTTATCTCACTGCCATTTTTGGCTGGAGTGCCATTGGGGGACAGCTGGCCAAAGCTCAGTTCATTTTGGAAGCATGCCCTCATTATTTTCTTTACTATCTTATTTTTAGCATTGGGATGGCTATATATCTGGTCCCCTGTACAGCTTTGCAATAACTATTTGGTCATCGAGCAGATTACGCTGGGATGGGGTTTTATCTCAACCGCGTTTGCTATGGTTGTTTACTTGATTTATAGCTATTTTATGGATTTTTCAAAATATGAGTAAAAGAATGACATCTGCTGCTTTGGGAGCAGTTCTTACGTTTTTCGGATGGATTTCTGCTTTTTATGAGTAGAGAGGCAAGAAATAAATTGGAATTATAGCTGAAAATTATAAATATATATGAGAAGGAGTGAGTAATTGGGGAGGGGAAAACATGGCGGATCCAATAGTCGTTAGATCTCTGGACGAAATTAAATTTTGGTCCAGGATTATGAAAGAACATGCTTTATTTTTAAGCTTGGGATTTACCTATGAACAGAAACTATTAATTGCCGAGGCACAGCAATTTATCGCTCTATTTGAAAGAATCGAGGAAAAGCTGGCCAGATTTACAGTCAATTCAGAACTTAGCCAGGTTCAAGCCTTTAATAACGAGGTTTATCAAGCAACAGCTGCCATATGGGCCTATAAGAGGAAAGTGCTGGGTCTGACATTAAGATGTGAAATTCGTTCAAATAATTATCCTTTATTGATTGATCATATCAGCAGAGAAGCTGCTTACTTTGCTAATCGATTAAAAGACCTCAACTCAGGGATACTTGCTCCAAAAGCTGATGCCATTATAGAAGAAAATGTCTTCTTTCTAAGGATCATGGCTGATCATGCTAAGTTTATTGGCCATCTGCTTGATCCTTCGGAAAGAAAGCTTGTAGAACAGGCAGGAGAGTTCAGTCATGATTTTGACCAATTGGTATTTCAAGCTATTGATCTTGACTCTATGCAGCCGCAATCAGAAACGAAACCACTACTTAGCCATTTTTTAAATGAGAATAAAGTATCAGTTGCTTCATTAAGGGACTTCAAGAAAACTGCCAGAGAATTAATAGAGGCATGCCGGATCAAAAGCAATATTCATCCTCTTCTTGCTGATCATACATTTAGAGAAGCAGAAAGATTTTTGGAAATTATCGATTTGTTTGAAGCGAGTCTGAAAAGAGCATAGAATTGGTGATTAGAAGGGCTATTACTTTCAGGCTGTTCAAATTCTGCTTTCTCCTTAATGCACATTAAAATGATGCAAATCAAGCCAGCCTATTACAGGGCTGGCTTAAATTTTCGCTAGCGCAACTTAATTGCACTTTGCTTATTTATTTAATAATAGACAAAAAGATTGCTCTAGACCCACCCGTATTCAGCTTGGTAATATAAGCAAGGGTAAAGTAGGAGGCTGGGGCATGGAAGAGGAAAAGTATCAAAACCTTAAGTTGGGTGAGCGTGCTGCGTTTATTAGTATTGCAGCTTATATATGTCTTTCTGTACTAAAATTAACAATTGGATATGTGAGTGATTCTGATGCCTTGAAAGCGGATGGATTGAATAATACAACGGATATAATTGCTTCAATTGCTGTGCTTATAGGGCTTAGGATTTCTCAGCGTCCGCCGGATAAAAATCATGGGTATGGCCATTGGAAGAGTGAAACCATCGCTTCCATGGTAGCTTCCCTCATTATGGCTGCTGTGGGTCTTCAAGTTCTGCTGAATGCTGTTTCATCCATGTTTGAAGGCGTTAATGAATCTCCTGATATTTTTGCGGCATATACCGGAGTCTTTTCTGGAGCTGCAATGTACTTTGTGTACCGCTACAACAAGAAATTGGCCATTAAAATTAACAGCAAGGCCGTAATGGCAGCGGCTAAGGACAATATTTCAGACGCCTGGGTGAGTATTGGTACAGCAGTGGGGATTTTTGGATCACAACTAAATATGCCATGGCTGGATCCACTGACAGCCATTATTGTTGGGCTATTAATTTGCAAAACGGCTTGGGATATTTTTGTACAGGCTTCCCATGAGCTTTCAGATGGATTTGATGAAAAAAAGATTAAAGAATATCAAGATGTCATCAAAAAAGTAAACGGGGTAAAAGGCATAAAAGATATTAAAGGCAGGAGCTATGGCAACAATGAAGTGATAGATGTGGTTATTTTGGTTAATTCCACGCTGGATATTAAGGAAGCCCATGATATTGCAACACATGTGGAGAAAGTGATGATGCAGGATTATGGGGTTTATGATGTTCACGTCCATGTGGAACCGAATTGAAAAAGAAATGCGTCTCTTGATGAGACGCATTTCTTTTTTCTAGCTGAACACTTTATCCAACTCCCTTAAATGATCATAGGCATTTACCAGGTGTTCAGGTACTATTTTTCTTCCATAATCCCAGGAGTTTTTTTCTATTTCAGACATGAGCTGTTCTTTCTCGTCATCTTCTCCGTACATTAGTGTTCTAATATCATGTTTGTTTTTCTTGAAATCCAGATAATAACCGATTTCATGGTATAGCATCAATTTAACTAGGTTTTCATCCGTCTCTCTTATTTTAAAATTGATTTTGGCTATGTAGCCGTTCACTTTCAGGTAGTTAAACTTAATTGTATTCGTTGAGACATTATAGCTCATGGGTGCAGTAAGCGTATTGCTGAACTCATAGTTAATATTCAATTGGAACTCATCCAAGGTGATTTTTATAATCTTTTCGATATCCCATATATAAAGCACGTATTCTGTTGAGCTCCTTTCTTTTAATAGTTAAGTTGATTATACAGACATTAATGAAAATCGTTGATATGTTTTAATAAAAATAGGAACAAGTTACCATGATTTATATTGTTTTTCATAATGGGAGAACTGATTAACGAGCTGGCTGCTGCAGGCATATTTTCATGTTAATCAAAATTTTCAATATGTTAAGCTAAATGATAATTTTCTATAATAGATTGCGAGCTTAACATTATATTAATAAAGCTGGTTGCAGCAGAAAGGGGGATAGCGATGAATCGATCATTTTACGCTCTTCTAGTAAGCCAGACAGCAACGAATCTTGGGTTTGCCCTGTACACGATGTCTGTGGTGCTGCACTTGTATAATGAAACAGGGAGCACAGCACTTTCTGCAGCGGTCACTTTGGTTAGTGTATTATCAAGAATGATCAGCAATATACTGCTTCCATCCATATCGGATAGATTTCAGCCAGCAAATCTATTGAAGTTTTCCCAGATTAGCCAGATTGTGCTGCTCGCTGGATTAATATTCTTATTTTCGCACCAAATGACGGATGTTATGTTAATGGGTATTTTCTGTGTGTTGGCCCTTATATCCTTTTTTAATGGCATTTTCTCACCTATTAAGGTCTCCATGGTAAAAGCTGTTGTTCCTAAAATGCAAAGAGTAAAAGCGAACAGCCTGCTGTCAAGTGTTGACCAGACTTTCTTGTTTGCAGGGTGGACCTTTGGAGGTATGCTGTTAGCTTTTCTGGGCAAACAGTACACTTTAATTATTACGATCTTTTTACTTGCCATATCTATTCTCAGTTTGTTTTTGATGAAAATTAGCCAATCACCTGCTTTGCACCCAAACGTCCGGATGCTGTCCAGTCTAACCGCTGGCTGGAAATTGCTCTTCCAGGATAAAGGGCTTAGAGTCCTGATCATAATGGATTTAATAGAAGCTTGGGCAGGAACGATTTGGATCGGTGCGGTTACGCTGACCTATGTGGAGGATGCCCTTGGAAAGGGAGAGTCTTGGTGGGGCTATATCAACGGAGGATATTACTTAGGCACTATTGCTGGAGGAATCCTCATTTACCGGCTTTCTTATTTACTGCAAGGCCGTTTGATTATTTTTATGCTGATTGGATCTAGTGCTTTCGGGATTCTTACTTTTGGGTATGGTTTTGTTTCGAATCCTTTCTTAGCGCTGATATTAGTGATATTGATGGGACCATCCTATCAGCTGCGGGATCTTGCGCAAACCACTATGTATCAAAATAGTGCAGATGAAGCCACGCTTACGAAGATTCTTGCTGCTAAATCTGCCTTAAATGAATTGATTTTCGTTTTTTCCATTTTGGGTATTGGGGTATTGACTGATCTAATCGGTGTCCGGCTTATTTACATTTTATCAGGAGTATTATTAATCATTTCTTCCATCTTTGGTTTTATTCAGCTGAAGCTTCAAGGGAAGGGAAATGCATTAGAAGCGGGCAGTTTGGAGGGCTAAAGGCAATGAGGGAGAGCATTGGATAAAAATTGGATTTACGATACCTGCAATGGCTATTTTTGAAACCTTGCCGTTTTTGATCCGTAGGTATAGGTATCGACCAATTTCTCGCGGTGTGAAAATTTGGAAAATAAAAAACAAACGGTTGTTTCCATTTCAATGATGAAATTGCAGGTTTATTTATTCTTAGCAACAATTGCGCTCGTATGTGGGGTGCTCTTTTTACACGTCGTGATTTATGGCGGAGGGGAGTTGTATTTTAATCTTACAGGTATGCTTTTATTTTTAGCTGGCATGGTCGTTATAGTTATTTTGCATGAATCCATTCATTTGGCAGGTTTTCGCTATATTGGCGGTGTCCCTTGGAATGAAATGTCTTGGGGAGTCAATTTGAAATTAGGTGTGGCTTATGCTCATGCTAAACAGCCGGTTACGGTTCAGCAGATGAAAAGGGTTTTATTCCTGCCATTCATTCCGACAGGCCTATTGCCCCTTGTTCTTGGAATTGTGCTGAATATGCCTGCATTATCGATACTAGGAGCTATATTGACAGTCGGCTGTTTTGGGGATCTTGTTTTGTATCAAAAGCTCTTAAAATTTCCAAATGATGCTCTTGTCATTGACCATCCGACTAAACCGCAATTTACAGTATATGAATAGGCTGAAATTCCACATTTTTAAGAACTTTTATGTTTGTTGTCCCAGCCAATAAATATTTGGGTGAAAAAGAATGCAGCCAGGGCCGCTAGTGATGATATGAGGAGATTTCTCATGGAATCCAGCCCATGAATACTGATTCCAATCAGTATGGAAGTATTTGTGCACAATCTCCAATTCTCCATCACAATTGCAGTCTTATGAAAAAATGGAAAAAAGACGCCGAACAGCATTAGAAAATAGATATATTTTTTCATCAGCATATTCCTTTCTTTCTGATACTAATAGAAAGATATGATGTTGATCCGGCTATTAGTATCAAACGGACAAGAAAAAAGGACAGTCGCCGAGGCTGTCTTTTTTAGTCTATTTTCTTTATGCGGCCATTAATCACGGAGCTGAATGGCTGTGGTGAATTCCGTATATAATTCACAAGTGCATCTATATCACTTGGTCCCGTCACTCTGTCTGTCCCTTTTCGGAAGGCTGCAAAATTATCTCCGCCATCTGCAAGATAGGTATTTACCGCAACCGAATAGTTTTTGTTCGGATCGAGCTTTGTTCCGTATGGCAGATAAATTTCTTTTATTTTTTCACCGGCTGGCTGCCTGTCATCCCAGCTGTAAGCGAAGCCGGAGATTTGGAGAATTCTTGTTGTATTAGGCTGCCATTGCTGATTGAGGATTTCACGGATTTGGCTGCCTGACAGGTTCAGTTTGACCAGTTGATTGCTGAAGGGGAGAATGACGTATAAGTTTCCCCATGTAATACGGCCGGCGTCAATGTCTGCACGGATTCCTCCTGGATTGATGAAGGCGAAATCTGTGGCCATCGCTGCCCGCTGGGAATCGGCAATAAGATTGCCGAGGGCAGATTCACCGCTTTTGTTTCGCTCTGCCGTGATTGGAATTGCAGCAGTGCCAATATATATGTTTACAATGGGTTCTACCTTCTTTTCATAGCGTTTGATCAGCTTGGTTATGTCGTCTGCAGGCTGGATATCCTCTTGAAAAACATTCACTATTTCCGCGTGTTTCCTGACAATATCCTTTGTCCTGGGATCTATTTCTATATCCACATCAGAAAAGGCAGTGCCATATGAATAGGCCTGCACCAGGAGTTTTCCATCCACAACACTGTTCAGATAGGCATGACTGTGGCCTCCGAAAATAATATCCACTTCGTCATCCGCTTTATGGGCCAGATCAATTAACTGGCCTCTGGCTTGTTCTCCGTTTGGTTTGGACTTGCCGGGAACATGGGCCAGTACCACCATGGCTCTGACCCCCTGCTTTTTTAGTACACGGGCATACTTGTTGATTGTTTCAACTTCATCAGCGAAGATCAGACCTTTCACACTGTTTGGCGCGGAAATGGCCGGTGTATCTTTCATGATGACTCCGATAAATCCTATTGGGATCCCGCTTACGTTTAATATTTTATATGGAGGAAGGATGGGCTTGTCTGACTTTTGACTGATGACATTAGCTGCAACCCATGGGAAACGGGTTCCGGAATAGTTTTTTGCTGCTGAAGGGCTGCCGCCACTTAGCAGGTGGAGCAGTTCATCCGATCCTCGGTCAAATTCATGATTGCCGATGGTGCCAATATCAAATCCCATCTTATTCAAAAATTCAATGGTCGGTTCATCCTGCAGGAGGGCGGATACAGGAGGGCTGGCTCCTATCATGTCGCCAACATGAAGCAAAATAGTGTTTTCATTTTCTGCTGAACGACGGCGCAAGTAAGCAGCGAGGAAATCGGCCCGTCCTGCTGGTCTATCGTTAACCTGCCGAGTGACATTCAGCTGTCCATGGAAATCATTGATCCCCAGCAATTGAATTTGCTTGTATGGTGCTTCTGTGCGATCATCAACATGGCCGTGATAGTCTTCAGAAAGGCCCTGCTGATCCCATTGATCTTTTTCTGAAGACTGCCAGCTATAAAGAGGCATTCCTAGACAGCTAAATAATAAGGCGGAGATAAGTACTTTCATCATTCATCCTCCAGTATTTATGGCAAGGGTAGTATTTGTAGAAACTAGGAATTTAATCGGAAGGATGCTTTTTAGAGGGAAGATAAAGAGCTGCTGGATCACAGTGAGATAATCCTGCAAAAATTCCACATTAATCAATGGCTTGTTTATCCAATTGCCAAAAGGGTAAGGTCTAAAGGAAACATAATACTGCCAAAGGAGATGAAAATACATGAAATATAATAAGCTATGGCTATCAGTCCCGTTGAGTGCAGGATTATTGTTGGCAGGGTGCGGAACGGATGAACAGGATCCGCCGCCGGAAACGGAAGATGTGGAATTGGAAGATAATCAAATGGAAGAAGGCAATAATGAAGATAGTGAAATGCAGGATACTGGCACATCAGAGGAATCTGATATGGAGGAGCCCGGCATGAATGAAGAATCTCCTCAAGATGAAGAGAGTATGGATATGAATGATGAGGAATCTGCAGGGAACTAACTCTGCCCGAGTACAGCAAGCATCGTTTGCTGCTGGCAGGCGCATTTCTTTTTAGTCAAGGACCGTGGAGCATTGAACTTAAGGGATATGAGTGTTGGAGCAGGAAAAGGCGGAAACTTTCTCTGACACTTTCAGAAATTACCTTGATTTATTTTCAGAATTATGTATACTAATAGTGAATTAAATAGCAATAACTAGGGGTGCCCAATAGCTTGGGCTGAGAGAGAGACGTGTTTAAGTTTCTTGACTCTTTGGACCTGATCTGGATCATACCAGCGTGGGGAAGTTAGTATGTGCAAAAAAATTTTTTGTGCTGAACATCTGCGGTTAAAGCCGGTCCATTCATTTTGGACCGGCTTTTTTACATATCCGGTACTTCCTTGGTTCTAGATCTCGTCCCAATATTTTTAAAAAGGGAGAGATTTAACAATGACTGCAAGTTCATTAAATCAAGACAGTATTTCCATTTTGTCAAGCTTTGCTGGCAGCAAAAAAGTTTATGAGGAGGGATCTAGGCCTGATGTAAAGGTCTTGGAAGAAAAAGCTGAGGAATTCAAACAAGCAGGTGGAAGAGTTTATCAGTAGAATACAGCATTTCATATTTTAATAGAAGGAATGTCCGCTAGGGGTGCCTGCTGCAGGCTGAGAGTAAAGCGTTAGCTTTAAGACCCTTGGAACCTGATCTGGATAAATGCCAGCGGAGGGAAGTGGAGTTTCGGGGATATAAAATGGCCCCGGACTGCCGCTTCCATATGGAGGTGGCTTTTTATTTGAAAAATATTATGAAAGGCAGAAAGCTGCATGTTATATCGGATGGAAAACTGTCTTTGGAAGCTTTTGCAGAAATAGCAGGTGAAGTGGAACCCTTTGCAGACAAGTTTCACTTGCGGGAGAAACATCGGACCTCAAGGGAACTATATACAGGGATACAGCTGCTTCTTAAAAAAGGAATCCCTGTTAATAAAATCGTCATTAATGATCGGGCGGATGTTGCGTGGGCATTTAAAACAGGGGTGCAGCTTGCTTATCACAGTCTGTCAGTCCATGTGGTCAAAATGCATTTTCCTGATATCCTAATCGGCTGCTCTGTGCATTCTCCTGAGGAAGCTGAAGAGGCAGCACTACATGGAGCAGACTATCTCCTGTTTGGCCATATTTATCCGACAGAGTCTAAAAAGGGAGTCCCGCCAAGAGGAATTGCAGCTCTGGATGCTGTTAAAAAGAGTTGTGATATCCCTGTAGTCGCTATTGGCGGCATAAATCATGGGAACGTCCCTGAAGTAGTGATGTCAGGAGCCGATGGCATTGCCGTGATGTCAGGGATTTTGCAGGCAAAGGACCCATTAGAGGCAGCAAAGCTATTTTCAATGAAATTAAATGAGGAGGGGTAACGATGGGAAAAGTGTTTGACGCCGTAATTGTCGGGGGAGGCATTAACGGCAGCTCCATTGCTTTTCACCTGGCTAAAAGAGGATACAAAGTGGCTGTTTTGGAAAAGGAGAAAATTGCAGGCAAGGCTTCAGGGGCAGCAGCTGGAATTTTAGGGGCACAAACGGAGCTTGACGAAGATGGCCCGCTCTTCCGTATGGCATGCAAAAGCCGCTCCATGTACAGAAGCCTGATCCCTGAACTGGAAGATCTATCACAAGTACATATAGGCTATCAAAATAAGGGCATGTATAAAGTGGCAGCTGATAAAGATCAAGAACTGGAATTAAGAAGATTAATAGAGAGCCAGCGGAAAGCAGGTGAGCAGGCTGAGTGGCTTCCCATTGATGAACTGATCAATCGTGAGCCATCCGTATCCAGCCAATTGCTTGGCGCCATGTATATCCCAAATGATGGCCAGGTTCAGGCATATGAATTATCCCTTGCATTTGCAAAAGCTTCGAGGGCCCTTGGTGCAGAAATTTATGAGTATGCCAGTGTATCAGAATTAATATTAAAAGATGAAAAGGTTCATGGGGTCGCAACCAGCCAGGGAGAATTCCTGGCAGAATCGGTAATCGTGGCTTCCGGGGCTTGGAGCAGAGAAGTTCTTGAAAAGTCGGGCCTTTCACTGCCTATTATACCGGTTAAGGGGGAGTGCTTATCGGTCATCGCAGAGAAGCCGCTTGTACAGGGAACGATTTTTTCACATGGATGCTATATCGTTCCTAAGCAATCCGGGAGAGTAGTAGTGGGAGCGACCGTTAAGGCAAATTCATTTGATGAGAAGGTGACCCTTGGAGGAATTTCTTCGCTGATGGAAAAGGCGCGAAATCTAATTCCGGATATAGCGAATACAGAATGGGAGCGTGCCTGGACGGGAATTCGTCCTCAATCGGCTGACGGTCAACCTTTTTTAGGAGAACATCCTGTGTATAAAGGGTTATATATTGCGGCCGGCCACTTCAGGAATGGCATTCTCCTTGCCCCGGCAACAGGAGAACTCATGGCTGACATCCTGGAAGGAAAAACGGTGCAAGCAAACCCATTCAGCCTGTCCCGCCTTGATAAATTAGTTCATACGTAAAAAGGGGTGCCATTATGAAAGTTGTTATTAACGGAGAAGGAATTCAGCTTCCGGATACAATTACTAGCGTTTCCCTTCTGCTCGAACATTTCGGGCTGGAGCAAAAGGTCGCTATTGTTGAACTGAACCAGCAAATTTTAGAAAGATCAATGCATGCTGAAACTATTTTATCTGATGGAGATCGAATTGAAATCGTACACTTTGTAGGAGGCGGATAATATGCTGAAAATTGGACCATATGAATTTAACTCCAGGCTGCTGCTAGGAACAGGAAAATATTCGAATTTTGATATACAAAAGGATGCAGTAGAGGCTTCTGAAACAGAGGTGCTTACATTTGCTGTACGCCGCATGAATATTTTTGAAGCGAACCAGCCGAACTTTTTGGAAAAGCTGGATTTAAAGAAATATAAATTGCTGCCGAATACGGCTGGAGCAAAGACAGCCGAGGAAGCGGTCAGGATTGCGAGGCTATCTAAAGCCTCAGGGTTATGTGACATGATAAAAGTCGAGGTAATTGGCTGCAGCAAAACCCTTCTCCCTGACCCGGTTGAAACGCTAAAGGCTGCGGAAATCCTATTAAATGAAGGGTTTATTGTCCTTCCTTATACCTCTGATGATGTAGTGCTGGCCAGAAGGCTGGAAGAATTGGGCTGCCATGCAGTCATGCCGTGTGCTTCGCCAATTGGTTCAGGGCAGGGAATTATCAATCCCGTTAATCTTCAATTTATTATTGAGCAGGCTGCCGTACCAATTATTGTGGATGCTGGAATTGGGAGTCCGGCAGATGCGGCGCTGGCAATGGAGCTGGGGGCAGATGGAGTCCTATTAAATACAGCTGTTTCCTCCGCCAAGGATCCTGTCAAGATGGCAAAAGCAATGAAACTGGCGACAGAAGCAGGACGCTTGGGCTATGAAGCGGGCAGGATGCCCAAAAAGCGTTATGCAGCAGCAAGCAGCCCTGCGGAAGGAATGGTTTTTAGTTGAATGAGCGATACTCCCGCCAAGTCTTATTCCCTCCCATCGGAAGAGATGGCCAAAAAAAGCTAAAAGAAAAACATGTTCTCATTGTGGGTGCGGGCGCTTTAGGAGCTGCAAATGCTGAAACCCTTACAAGGGCAGGCATCGGCAGGATAACAATTGCTGATCGGGATTATGTGGAGTGGAGCAATCTGCAGCGTCAGCAGCTTTACTCTGAAGAAGATGCCATTCAAAGAACCCCAAAAGCCATTGCAGCTGCGAACCGATTAAGGGCCATTAATTCTGATGTCCAAATCATTCCCCGTATTATGGATGTTGGGATACAGGAATTGGAAGAGCTGGTTGATGGTGTGGATTTAATCATTGACTCAACAGATAATTTTGATATTCGCTTTGTAATCAATGATATAGCTCAAAAGCACCGGATTCCCTGGATATATGGAGGCTGTGTTGGAAGCTATGGATTGAGCTATACCATCCTGCCGGGAGTTTCACCTTGCCTTAATTGCCTGATGGATAAATTGCCGATCGGAGGAATTACCTGTGATACGGCTGGTGTTATTCAGCCGGCTGTACAGATGGTTGTGTCCCATCAGTCTGCTGAAGCAATAAAGATATTAACAGAAGACTTCGAATCACTGCGTGGGAAACTAGTCTCTTTTGATATCTGGAAAAATCATTTTAGTTCTATTCATGTAAGCTCCTTAAAAAATCCGGAATGCTTATCCTGTGGGACTAACCCGACTTATCCCTGCATGGCTTATGAAAATCAGACTAAAACCGCTCTGCTATGCGGCAGAGATACAGTGCAAATCAGGCCTTCAGCGCTTCAGCAAATTGATTTTGCCTACCTGGAAAAAGTTCTGGTGTCCCAGGGAATCAGAATAGAGAGCAATCCCTATTTGCTTTCATTTTCGGCCGATCAGGCAAGAATGGTTATTTTTAAGGATGGAAGAGTGCTGGTTCATGGAGTAAAAGACGTTCTTCAGGCTAAAAACCTATATCATCGTTTCCTAGGATAATGAGTTAAGCCTGTTGCTTAGAGTGACAGGCTCTTTACAAATAGGACAATGGAAACTCCGGTTAAAACAAAAGTAAATATAGCAGCAAATTAGGTTAAAATGATGTAAGAAGCGGTTAAACAGGAGCTGATAAAATGAAGCATAAAATCCAAAAAATCACCCCAAACTTATGGTTCGATACAGAAGCTGAAGAGGCAGCCAACTTTTATACCTCCATTTTTAAGGACTCCGCTATCACCGCCATTACCCGCTATGGGAATGAAAGGCATGAACTTAGCGGAGCATCAGAGGGAAAAGTCATGACTGTGGAATTTCAGCTGGAAGGACAGGAGTTTGTAGCTTTAAATGGCGGCCCTATGTACAAGTTTACTGAAGCAATCTCCTTTATTGTGCATTGTGAGAGCCAGGAAGAAATAGATTTTTATTGGGAAAAGCTCTCTGAAGGCGGAGATGATAAGGCACAGGCCTGTGGGTGGCTGAAGGATCAGTTTGGTGTTTCGTGGCAAATTGTGCCCTCAAAATTAAACGAAATGATCAGCAGCAAGGATCCGGAAAAGGCGGAGAGAGTAATGAAGGCACTGCTCCAAATGGAGAAAAAAATTGACCTGAATACTTTGAAGAAAGCGTTTGAGGAATAATCTTGAGTCTTATTAGGAGAAGAAGACCCGTCACAGCTGCAATTGCAATCAGCAGAGCATGCTAGGGTCCTCTTTGGATTATTTATCTTCTCTTAATAAGTAGTTATTTCCGTCTTGGTCTTTAAACGTAAACATAGTTCCAAAAGGCATTTTTAATATATCTTCAACTTCAACGCCATTTTGTTTCATTTGTTCATAGGCAGCTTCAATATTTGCTGTGCTGAAAAGTATAGAGGGGTGGGCAACTGCAGTTGGGTTTTGCTGTTCCATGGCTGCCTTTGAATAAAGTACCAAAGTCGTAAACTCATCATCGCTTGGTCCAACTTCAATCCAAGATGCATTTGGCCCCATAGGCTGTTCGAGCTTTAAAACAAACCCCATTTTATTCAGCCAAAAATCTTTTGCCTGCTCCTGGTCCTGAACGTATACGGTGATTTTTCCGATTTTGTTAATCATGATAAGGTCTCCTTTTATTCAATTCTTATAATAAGGATTTTAACAGTCCATGGCGGCAAAAACAATTTCAGTTTAGATATGGTTCGCTTGTATCAGTCCTTATTGGAGATAATTACTTAAAAGCTGGAGAGTCTGCTGATGGAGGAGGTTAAAGATCGCTTTATTACCAATATAGAATCCGAACCTCAAGCACGAAAAATATACCACGTGCATTTTGGCCGTAATCCCAGAAGTGAATAGGGACAGCTTACCTGTCCCATATGGCTTACTTGGTGTTGTCTCTTTGGGCTTTTAACGCGATTCTTTCGAGGCCATTTTCTCTGTCATCCGCATATTCTGTATCCTTTGGAAGTGCATTATTCTTATGATTTGATTGGTTTTTCTTATTCTTTGCCATGATTTTCACCCCCTTTATAGTCAATAAGGCAACTGCGTTTTTAGTTTGCTTTCTTTTTATGAGGCTATGCTTTAAGTTTTCGAATTCTCAGGGGAATATAAAGACTATTTATTAAAAAAACGTCATCCAGAAAATGGTAAAATTTCAATCAAACGTTTGATTGAATAGTAAAATACAGCAAAAGAGTGCGCTTTGGCACTCTTTTTAATGTTAGTTGACAGGCAGCATGATCCGAATGGCGGTGCCGTTTTGTGGCTTGCTCTGGACATTGATAGTACCCCCATGGAGGTGGACAAGCTGTTTGGTGATGGCCATGCCTAGTCCTGATCCGCTTCCGGTTTCGCCAGTATGAGTTCCTCTATAGTAGCGGCTAAACAGTTTTCCGAGTGTGGCGCTGTCCATCCCTATGCCATCATCCTTAATGATAATGACAATTAGATGTTCTTCTATGGAAGAGAGCCTAACGGAAATGGCTGTGCCAGGCGGATTATATTTAATCGCGTTGGCTATGATATTATCCATAATGCGCTGAAACCATTTGGGATCAATGGAAGCCGTAATGGATTCAGGATGAGGAATGAAATTGAATGTTCTGTCCTGATAGACTGGATCATTAATGTAATGAATGATGATTCGGCGAATGAATTCGTTTAAGTCGGTAGGCACTTTGGCAATTGGCAGAGCATTATTTTTGAGCCGGTAGGTCAGGGTTAAATCTTCCAGAAGGTCCATCATATAATCCGATTTTTCAGCCATAATCCCTGAGAACTCCCTTGTTTCCTTTTCTGACCAGGAATAGTCATTAGAAGCGAGCATTTGGGCATACCCCGAAATGGAGGACAGTGGTGTTTTTAAATCATGGGATAGGCCGCTGATCCACTCTTCTCTTGTCTGGGCCATTTTCTGCTCCTGTTTTTCATTTTGCTTAAGGGTTTCGGTAAGCTGAGTCAAGGTTGCGATCAGTTCTTTATACAGACGGAACTTTCTTTTCAGTTTTCCTTTTCTATTAAGTGTTGCCGGCCGGCCATGAACATCGGCAGGCTCCTGATAAAGTCCGCTCCCCAGGTTTTGAATCCATTTCATTAATGTCAGCAGGGGAACACCAAATTTGCGTGCATACCAGAGAGTTCCGGACAAAAGCAGCAGGAATGCTAAAATAAAAATGATAATGAGACTTTTGTTTAGGCTATCAAACAAGCTTTTTTCCAGGCTTGAGGCCTTATTATCAGCAGGAACCCCTACCAGGATGGCATGTTCTGTGTCTGGGTTGAAGTATAATACTGTTGAGCTTCCTTCCTCATCTTGCAATGCGAACAGCTTCTTGACTGAATAATTCTTCTGCTGATCCTTGGCTCCAAATTCATCCGTTACATTTCCTTCAGGGTCGATAAGCTGAACCCATCCATTTTTGCTATTCAGCTCGTTCTGTACGTCTTCATTAAGGTTCAGCTTTTGGAGCTTCCAATCTACAAATGGAGATATTCGCTCTAGAAGTTTAGTCTCAATCTTCTCTTTTCCAAAAAGGACAAAATGTGGTTTGTTGGCAATCTTCCAGTATGTATAATGTGCTTTACTGTTTTCCCCATAAGTAATGGCAGCAATTTCACTTGCATTTAACTTTTTAGGGGTTTTTCCTGGCATATTATAAGTTCCTAAAACTTCTCCGTTTTCATTAATGGCGAGGAGCCATCCATTCTGTTCTTTTGCAAGGTATTTCAATTCAACTTCAAAAACAGCTTTTCCGTTTTTGAAGTTAACATGATCAGATACAAAATAATCTTCAGCTTTGGAGAGGTCCTGTTTGGATTCCATATCCATCAGAGAATATCCAATGAAAGCCCAAAAAGAAATCAGAATGATAAAAAAGAGGACGAAAACGATAATTAATTGGACAAAAAATTGAAAGATGAATCGCCTATGAATGTTCATGAATCCTGCCTTCCGGAACGAATTTATAGCCAAGTCCCCTTACTGTAATAATGTGGCAGGGGCTGCTTGGGCTGTTTTCTATTTTCTCCCGGAGCTTACGGATATGCACCATGACCGTGTTGTCCTCCCCAAACCCTGCTTCTCCCCATACATGCTCATATATCTGGCTTTTGCTGAATAGCTGATTGGGATGTTTGCTTAAGAAAAGAAGAAGCTGGTAGACTTGCGCTGGCAGGTCTAGCTTTTTTCCAGCAACAGTAACTTCTCCTGCTAATGTATTGATCTTAATTCTTCCAAAATCATAGATTGTTTGTACGGAAACAGGCTGACTTCCTTTATGTCGGCGTAAATGTGCTTTAATTCGTGCAGCCACTTCAAGCGGATTAAATGGCTTGGTAATATAATCATCTGCTCCGAGGGCAAATCCTGAAAGTTTATCAAGGTCGGTGGATCGTGCAGTCAGAAAGAAGATGGGGGCATCTGTCGTTTCCCTGATTAAAGGGCATATATCAAAACCGCTGCGGTCAGGGAGCATCACATCCAATAGAATGAGATCATAGGTATTGGCCCGGCAAAGCTCTAATGCTTCTGCGGCAGTTGAGGCGGTATCCATATTTTTGAATTGTTCACGCTGTAAGATTGTTTTTAACATCTGTAAAATGGCTTGTTCATCATCTACAAGCAATAATTTTGAATCTTGCATAAGTATTCTCCTAATCTAGTTTGTTCAACACTTATCATATCATTCCATTTCCAAAAATATAGGAATTAAGGAAAAATTAAGGTAGTATTTCAGATGGGTTAAGATTGAGTATTTATACTTTAGTCAAAATCAGGCTGAAGGGAGCAAGGAGCATGTTTGTAATATGCAAGAGAGAGTTTATAAGTCTTTTTAAAAGTATTAAATCCATTATTATGATCGCCATTTTATTTGCAGTTTCGTATTATGCAGCGAAGTTTTCCAGCTTACTAGCATCAGGAGTGGAACTGACAGCGGGCGAGGCTGAGGATATCCACACAATCGGCCTTTTAAGTGTCATTTTGCTGCTTGGCCAATTATTTGTGTTTGGTTTGTCCCACGATACTATAAATAGAGAAACCCACGAGCGTACTATGAGATTTCTGGTGACTAGGGCATCACGTTCAGCTATATTATTCGGGAAATTCCTTGGAATATGGGTGTTCTGGTTTGTCTGTATTGCGGTGTCTTTTTTGCTTATCAGTATTTTCTCCAAGAAGTTTGATCTGTTCATTTTTTCTCAGACCATGAGTCTGGTGACGTACCAGGCAGCATTAGCTGTCCTATTGTCCGTTCTCATTTCAAGACCTGGATATACCATGTTTTTAGGCAATATTCTGGGGCTGCTGCTTCCGGCCTTGGGGTTTTGGGCTGTTTTTTCTCCAAATGGATGGGTGAATTGGATGAAATTTTTTATCCCTTTTTACTATTTGGAGCGGGATGATTTTACTTTTTTAGTCATACTTGCATTGGCAGGTTTGATGATGCTGGCTGCAGATGCTGTTTTTAGAAGGAGGGAATGCTGATGAATGCGGTCGAAACGAAACAGCTCTCAAAAGCCTATGGTGTCCATCAGGTGGTCAATGGGATGGATCTTACAGTAAAAAAAGGCGAAATTTTTGGCTTTCTGGGGCGGAACGGTGCAGGAAAATCAACCTTTATTAATATGCTTACAGGCATCATTTCGCCAAGCAGCGGAACTTATTCCCTGCTTGGGATTGAAGCGCCTGGCAGCGAAGTGATGAAAAGGGTGGGGGTTATGCCTGACTATTCATCTTTCTATGGATCCTGGACGGCTATGGAACATTTACGTTTTTTCTCGGCGCTCTCCGGCAGCAGGGCTTCAAAAGAGAAGTGCTTGGAGGTTCTGAGGAGTGTAGACCTTTTATCGCATGGCAATAAGAAAACAGGGAAGTTCTCCTTTGGCATGAAAAAGAAATTGGGAATTGCTCAGGCTATTATTCATGACCCTGAGCTGGTATTTCTTGACGAGCCTACATCAGGCATGGACGCAGAATCTGCCATTCTAATCCATCGGCTTATTAGACAGCTTCAGGAACAGGGAAAGACGATTTTTATGACCTCGCATAATCTGGATGAAGTTGAAAAAATCTGTACCAGGATTGCCATTATGCGTGATGGAGTGATTGATAAGATCGGAACGATGGAGGAGTTACGGGCATTTTACAGATCAACCATGACCGTCAAAATGAAACATTCCAGTGTGCCAAAGCATGAGCAAACAAGGCTGAAGCAGTGGCTTGAGTCTGCTGGCACCTTGCTTGAGCATGAAGATGCTTATACAGTGATCACAATCAGTAATGAGAAAAAGATTGCTGAAATGATACGGGCTTTTACCCAATGCAAAGCGGATGTCTTACGGGTGGATGTAGAAGAGCCTTCGCTTGAAGAAATCTTTTTGGATGAATAGTGAATGAATAACAGGCAGGAGATTAGTATGTATCTAAACATAAAAGAACCAAATAACAGAATATCCCGCCATGCGATTCGAGTATGGATCATCAGCGAAGCCATTCAGAATGTCATAGGTTTTGCGGTACTCGGAGTTTTGTTTTATCTGGATAATCAATTTTCATGGAAAGAATGGATCGGGTGGTTATTAATAATTTTATTGGCTGTCTCTATCCCAGCAGCGATTTGGTCTTTCATATCACCGTATATCCAGTATAAAAGCTGGCGATATGATGTGGATGAAGAATATGTACAAATGAAGTCAGGGGTCTGGCAGGAGAAGCATCTGCTTATTCCCATGACGAAAATACAATCGGTTGAAACGGTGCAGGGTCCAATTATGAGGAAATATGGACTGTATTCAGTGAGCATGGGGACAATGGGGTCCTCTCATGTGATTCCGGCACTGCCAAAAGATGAGGCTGTCTCATTAAGAAATCAGATAGCCAAATATGCCAAAGTAAGGGAAGAAGACGAATGAAGCAGGCCAGAAGATATCATCCGCTTCTAATGTTATTTGGACTCATTCAATTACTAAGAAATGCAGCATTTATTGCCCTGTTTTTATTTGTGATAAAATCCGATTCTCAATCCTTTTTGTTTGTATGGGGACGGAAGCTTTTTCTTCCGTTAATTGCATTGGCTGTTTTATCGATTTTTTTAAAATGGCTGTCAAATAGGTATAGGGTGGATGATGCTCAAATCCATTTATTTAAAGGGATTTTTGTCCGCTCTAAGCAAAATGTACCACTTTCTAAAGTTCAAAATATCCATAGGCACACTTCTATTCTTCACCGCTTATTCGGTGTCACATCCCTTACCTTTGAAACAGGAATGGAGGGAAGTGAGTCAGCGGTTGAGTTTAAGGTAATTTCCCTAAAAGAAGCGGCCCGGCTGGAGGAGATGATTTCAGCTGAAAAGGAAGCGGAAGTGCCGGAAATGAGTGAAAAAACGCTGCATTTTTCACCAGGGAAAAAAGATCTTATAAAAGCTGCATTTACATCTCTAAGCTTCCTTGTGCTCCTGTCTTTGTTAGCTTCAATTTATACAAAGACATCAGACTTTATTGATTTTGAAGAAAGAGGACTGGGCTTTTTAAGAGAATTTTTTTCTTCCTGGCAGCTGCAGGCTGCAGCACTCATCATTTTTCTGCTTCTATCTGTCTTGGCAGGTTTCCTGCGGACCTATATAAAGTATGGAAAATATGAAATTTTTTCTGACGAATCCCGAATTTATATCCGTAAAGGGTTTTTGGAAGAGACATCCTTCTCTATTTCAAAGGACAGAGTACAGGCCATCGAGATCAAGCAAAATATGATGAAACGTCTGACTGGAGTGGCTGAAGTTAAATTGGTGACGGCAGGTGATGTTATGGAAGGAGATGAAAAGGAAGGTGTAAATTCACTGTTTCCTTTTCTGCCAGTTGATCGGGCATATAAGATAGCGGAGGAGATATTGCCTGCTTATGAAGTTTTACAGAAGATGCACCCGCTTCCGAAAAAGGCACTATGGGCAAGCTTATTAAAGCCAAGCTGGTTATGGATCTTATCTGCCGCCGCCCTCTGTTATTTCAGGCCCAGATTTCTGGGCATTGAGGAAACTTGGCTGGGGGCATCGGTCGTTCTCTTGTTTCTAATTGTTTTTGTACGAATAGCTGGGTTTGCAAATGCTCGTTATTTAATCAATGGCCCCTTTATCCAATTCAAGACCGGTATTATTGGCACGCGGGTATTTATCTCAAAACGCTGCAAGGTCATTGAGGCAGAAGTAACGGCAACACGCTGGCAAAAAATATTTGGGCTGGCTTCTATACAGACTGTCAACCGCGGAAAGCCTGTTCAGCATGCCGGTATGGAGAATGTGCCGCCGGAATTCGCTTCATTTTTCTATACCTGGTATAAGAGACGAACGGGTGAAGTGCAAATTAAATAGGATTTTTTTTCATAAAAATGAAACTTCAACAATTACCTTTCGTATTAAACAAGTACAAGATAATCATGGAAGTTTTCTTTTTGAAAATAGTTTGGATAATTACAGATCTGGGGCTTATCACTCAGGAAGATCTGTATCCGATTGTGAGCGCGCTTTTTATCCCAATGGAGCTGCAACAGGAGGTTTTGAGATAAAAGGTGTGCCGAAAGCGATGCGTTATTATAGTGTGAGGCTTCGCTGACTCTAAATTTTATATAGGAATAGAATAGTAGGATTGATAAGGATGAATCAATTAAGCGACAGTGACTTTTACCTGAAGTACAGGAAGAAGGTGTATCATATCGCGCTTTCTTATTTTAAGGACAGATTTATGGCAGAAGATGTTTCCCATGAAGTAATGATTAAGTGCTTTGAAAAGCGGAGCGGCTTCAAAGGAACCAGTACGCTCGATACATGGGTCTATTGTGTAGCGAAAAACTATTGTATCGATAAGCTCCGTAAAATGAAAGGGGATTGCTCCTATTTAAGCGAAGGTACAGAATCGCTTACAAATGAAGGGGCGGCAACTCCTGAAGCAGCGCTGATCCGAAAAGCTGAATGTGAAGATTTGAAGAAAAAGGTGGCCTTGCTGCCGGAAAAATATAAAGTGATGATCACTTTATATTATTTTGAAAATCTATCATTAAGAGAAATCCAGCTGCGGTTAAAAATGAATCTATCGACGATAAAAATCCGGATTTACAGGGCAAAGCTAATGTTAAAGAAAATGTATCAGGCGGAGGGTCTGCGCCTCCCCCTATATGGGTTATGACAAACTCGACGTGTGTAACAGCAGCACGTCGTTTTTTTTGTATTAGAATAGGTATCTGGTCAAGAGGAAGTTCCAAATTGTGTTAATATGAAGGTGGAAGAACAGGAAACACCAATAAGGATAAGGATGGAGAGTATGGCTCGAATTTTATACATAGAAGATGAAAGCGATATAGGGAGCTGGCTGAAAAATGATTTAACAGAAAGAGGCTATGAGGTGATCTGGCTGGAGTCTGGAGAAGGCATGGAAAATTATCTTTCTGATGCTGATATTGCCATTTTGGATGTTATGCTTCCAGGGCTGGATGGGTTTTCACTTGGGAAGCGGATAAAGAAAGCAAAGAATGACATGCCAGTATTAATGCTTTCGGCCAGAACGGCGGTGGAGGATAAGCTGGAGGGCCTGAGCTTTGCCGATGATTATCTGACAAAGCCTTTTCAGCCGGATGAGCTTGCTGCGAGGATTGAAGTGCTGTTAAGGCGATTTCAAAAGAAGGATCAGGTGCTGGAGTTTCACCACTTACAGGTACATACAAAGGATTTGCGGATTATCGATCGGGAGGCAGACGGTGAAATTCAATTGACAGGCAAGCAGTATCAGCTGTTTCAATATTTCATTCGCCATCTGAATCAGATACTGACGAAAGAGCAGCTTTATGAAGGTGTCTGGGGAGAACAATATATTGAGGGTGACAAAACCTTGATGGTTCATATCCGCTATCTTCGTGAAAAACTCGAGAAGAATCCTTCCCGTCCTGAGATTATTGAGACAATCCGCGGAATCGGCTACAGGGTGAAGATATGAAAAGGTTCTTTCAATCACTGCAGGCGAAGTATATGGTGCTAATTCTGGTTGCCTTATTTCTTTTTCAGGCAGCTTACTTACTTGTTGCCATGCTGGCTATGGGTTTCGAGGAAGATATTTCAGGAGAAAAGAGCAAGAATGATTCAGACCCCAATCAGATAGAAGAAAAATGGCATGCGGATGCAGAAGAACTGGAGAGTGCCTCAAAGGAAACCATCCGTAATCATTTTTCCGAATGGAAAAAGAAATATCCTAATGCTTCGATGTTTTGGGTAGATGGAAAGGGAACCTTGATGGAGCAGCTGGATGTGAAGGGGAATCTGCCTGCTAATTGGACGCCTGCCTTTACAGCGAAGTTTATTAAGGAACGGTATGGGGGGGATCCGTTTACAGTTATAAGCTTTATTGGCGGGGATGAAAAGAACGGTTTTATTGTTCTTGAAATACCAAGGGATTTGTTCCTTCCGCCAATGGTGCAGGTGACTGAGAAATATGGAATCCTTTTGGGAGCTGGACTGTTTCTGATCATTTCCCTGTTTATCATCGTTTCCTTTTTATTTTTCCGGGGCATTCGCAAAAGGCTGCTTCATCTCCAGGAGGCGATGGAAAGACGGGATATCGATAATCTGCCGATCAAAATTGATGTGCAAAAGATTGATGAAATCGGCCAGCTGGAACAGAAGTTTAATGAGATGATCTTAGAGCTCAAGGAAAGCAAGCAGCGCGAGCAGGAGGAAGAGCAGCTGAGGAGAGAGCTGATTGCCAATCTGTCCCATGATCTGCGGACGCCTTTGACGAAAATCAATGCGCAAACATACTCAATTGCAAAGGAAAATCTGTCTCCAGAAGGAAAACAGGCGATTAAAGCGCTGGAAACTTCGATTGTCAATATTGATCGGCTGATTGAGAATTTAATGAGCTACACGCTTTTAATGGCGAGCAAGCATAGGCAGGAGCTGATAGAGCTGGATGTTGTCAGGTTTGTGCGTGAAAGCATGGCATCGTGGTATCCTGCTTTTGAGAAAGAAGGATTCGAAGTTATCATCGAGTTAGAGCCATTTGAGGAGAAATGGCAGGCAGATCCGATGTGGATGGGCCGTATTTTTGATAACATTCTGCAAAATGTGCTCCGGCATGCGAAGGATGGGCTTTACCTTGAAGTGGCGACTGAATCCACCGATGAGTACGATGCGATTGTATTTATCGATCATGGGAAGGGGCTGAAAAACCGTTCAGTTGAAAAAGGAGCCGGAATTGGGTTATCCATCGTCGATATGATGGTGAGGGGCATGAAACTGGAGTGGGGTATTGAGTCCGGAGAAGAGGGCACAATGATTAAAATCTTAAGAATACATTAGGAGCTGCCTTTATTAGGTGCTCTTTTTTTGTTTCAGTTTCCATAATACGATCATTTGAAAAATGCCAAAGAGAACTGCCAGTAAAACCAGGACAATCCAGCCATATGCGGGCGGAATAAAGAAATATACAAGTATGGAGGCAAGCAGGAATACCGCGTAGCCAATGTTAAACAGCTTTTTAAACGTCATAAGGTTTTCTCCTCCCCAAGATGCCTGCTTTATTAGACGAATGGGGCGTAAAAAAGTGTCATTTTTAAACAAATTTTAAACTTCCCTCTAACCTTGTTTTAACCTTCACTGATTAAGATGAATATTGAGGTGAGAGGAATGGAATATATCGTAAGAACGGAAAATTTATCAAAGGATTTTGGACAGGAGAAGGCCGTGTCCGGTTTGAATATGAAAATCCCAAAAGGGGAGATCTATGGATTTCTCGGGCCGAATGGTGCAGGGAAAACGACAACGATCCGGATGCTTTTGGGGCTGATAAAGCCAACTTCGGGCAGGATTGAAATTTTTCAAAAAGACTTAAAGAAAGAAAGGCTAACTATATTAGGGCGGGTGGGTTCGCTTGTGGAGACACCCTCTTATTATCCGCATTTAACGGCAAATGAAAATCTGGAAGCAATGAGAAAAATACTGGGTGTGCGGAAGCAGAGAATCGCTGAAGTGCTGGAGATTGTCCGGCTTACGGATGCTGCGGATAAAAAAGTAAAGGGATTCTCGCTTGGCATGAAGCAGCGGCTTGGAATTGCTGCCTCCCTTCTGAATAATCCGGAACTGCTGATTCTGGATGAACCGACAAACGGATTGGATCCTTCAGGGATTATTGAGATCCGCAATTTAATAAAAAGCCTGCCATCGGAATACGGAATGACGGTGCTGATCTCCAGTCATTTGCTATCAGAAATTGATCAGATGGCGACAACGGTAGGCATTGTGACGAAAGGAAAAATGATTTTTCAGGATTCAATTGAAGCGATGCGCATGTATGCACAGCAGTCTGTTTTATTAAAGGTCAGTGAGAGCGACAAAGCATGGCGCTCCCTGCTGGGGAGAGGAATAAAGGCTGGTTTGGATAATGGCATAATTTCGCTGCCGCAGCAATCGGATGAAAAAGTGGCAGAGGCTGTGCGCGGACTTGTAGCAGATGGATTTTCCGTTTACCGGGTAGAAGAAGAAAAGCGGTCATTGGAAGACATATTCCTTCAAATGACGAGGGAGGAGCAGGCCGGATGATGGGACAATTGCTGGCAGCCGAATTTATGAAGATTAAGCGGAAAGGAATCTGGTTCCTGACCTTCCTTGGCCCAATTGGGGTAGTAGCCATGCAGATGGTCAATTACGGGGTGCGCAAGGATTACTTGTTCGGACAGAATGAAGACCGGTGGGGTTATTATTTGGACAATATCCATTCGTTCACACCTCTTGCGATTGTGCTGGGAATCGTAATCTTGACGTCTTTTATGTCGAGCATTGAAAATGAAACGAATGCCTGGAAACAGCTGATTGCATTGCCAGTATCGAAAATGAGCGTGTATTTATCGAAGTTCACGGTGCTGTTGGTTCTGCTCCTGACTTCGTCAGTGCTTTTGATGCTGTTCACGCTCGCTTTTGGATTGTCTCTGGATTTGGGCAGGGAGATTCCGTATGCTGGACTGCTGAGATACAGCTTTTATCCTTTTCTTGCGGCATTGCCTGTTTTGGCGCTGCAGCTTTGGGTAGCAACGGTGAGTGTGAACCAGGGAGTGCCAATCACTTTGGGGATTTTGGGTGTGATTCTGACATATGCTGGTTTTACTTTGCCGGATTGGCTGATTTGGAAATGGCCGCTTCTGCTGAATGAGTGGAATGAACCGCTCATCAACGTCTTGCTTGGTGTTGGAGCTGGCCTATTATTATACGCAGCAGGGATGCTTGATTTTGCGAGAAGGGATGTGAAATAGATGCTATCTATTTTGAAGTCGGAATGGTTTAAACTGAGGAAATCAAAGATTTTCGGAATCCTTTTAGTGGGGCCCCTGATTGGACTAGGTGCCGGTATTGGGGCAGATACAGCCGAAGCAGCGGGAATGATTAATGAATGGTACATGCTTTTAGTCTATATGAACCTGCCATATTCGGTTCTTTTTCTGCCGTTAGTCACAGGAGTCCTGGCAAGCCTTGTCTGCCGGTATGAGCATCAGGCCGGTGGCTGGAAGCAGCTTTTGGCGCTGCCTGTCACAAGGGGAAAAGTGTTTGCAGCAAAGTATGTGCTGACTCTGCTATTAGTTTTGCTCATCCAGTTATTTTATTTAGCGGCTATTCTTGTAGCAGGATTGTACAAAGGCGTGGCCGATCCGTTTCCGGCAGCGATTGTCTGGAAAAGTATTTTAGGAGGATGGGTCGCGACTTTCCCATTAGTCGCCCTGCAGCTGTGGATGTCCGTCTGGTTCAAAAGCTTTGCCGCGCCTTTTGCTGTGAACGTCGTTTTTACCCTGCCATCCATTCTGGCTATGAATTCCGAGAAAGTGGGCCCCTATTATCCATGGGCACAGCCGTTTGCGATGATGTATCCTGCGACAGATACGGGTGATATTTTCTTTATCCCATGGGAACAGCTTTTAACTGTTATCGGCGGATTCTTTATATTGTTTTATCTCGGCGGATATTTTTATTTTCAGAGGAAGGCAGTCTAGGCAGGATGCCAGGGGTGAAATCTCCTGGTTTTTTAATGTGATATGTAATTATTTGAAACTTTTTCTATATTATTCCGTAAAGCTATAGTGGAATCATTTTAAATAGAATAGGAGTGTTCTTTATGGAACAAGAAGTAAAAGAAAGTAAAGCAAAACCGAGTTTGCTGGGAATGGTTTGGAGTCCGGGGGAGCAGTTTGACCGCATTCGCCAGAACCCGAAGATTTGGGTGCCGCTGATTTTAATCAGTATTCTGTATGCTGTGGGCATGTTCCTGATGGCCATGTCAATGGATGCTTCTTACCTTGGGCTTGACGGCATGAGTGAGGCCGAGGCAGAGATGGTAATGATGTTTTCGAGGGTGGGAGTAGCTATAGCAGGGATTTTTACACCTGTAGTAGTTGCACTCATTTCCAGCGGTATCTATATGATCTTCATAAAAATTGCTGGATCAGATGCAACATTCAAACAGATATTTTCCATGAATGTATATATTCTTGTCATTGGCGGTATCGGACTTATCATCAATATGGCATTAAGAGCAGCGATTGGCGGAAATCCGGAAATTTATATTACTAGTTTAGCAGGACTTATGAATAGCGAAAAACCAGGAATCTTAAATTCTTTTGAATTATTCAGCATCTGGCAGACTGCAATAACGGCTATTGGTCTTCACCGGGTAGGAGGATTATCAAAAGGATGGGCTTGGGGTATTGCAATTGCGTTCTTCATTATTGGCATTTTGTTTGCAGTAATCAGCAATACACTGACAGGAATGACTGGTGTCTAAATGAAAAAGAAAGTTTGGATTGCAATCGGAATTGCGGCTGTGTTTTTGCTGATGGCTGGCGTCAGCGTCTACAGGCAGGCGTTTGCAAAAGGGCCAGAATTAAAGACCGCCTATCCGGTGCAGGAAGAAATTACAGAGCAGATTATGATTCCCGGAACAGTAAAGCTGGTGAATGAGCAGAAAGTATATGCTTCTCCTGAAAAAGGAGAAATTAAAGAGTTACTGGTGGAAGAAGGGGATTCAGTCAAAAAAGGAGAGGTTTTGGCCAAGTTTGATGAGCAGGCATTAACGCTTGAACTGGAAAAGGTCAATCTCCAGGCTGAATCAGGGTACTTAAAGATCAGTCAGCTGGAAAAACAGGAAGATCAGCTGGGGGATAAGGAAAAAGAGCTTCGCAAACAGGCTGGGAAAAAAGAAGCTGATAAACAGATACAGCCTGAAAGAGATCAGCTTAAACTTGAAAAGCGATTGGCGAATCTAGAATTAAGCCAGGTGCTTCTGCAGAAGAAAGATATTGAGGAACGTCTGGGAGAATTGGAGATTAAGAGCTCAATTGATGGAGAGGTGCTTCAGGTGAACAAAGAGACTTCATCTGATCCGGCTTCGGCAGGGAAACCTGTCATATATATTGGGGATCTTAAGGCGATTGGTGCATCCGGTTTGCTTTCCGAATTCGATTCATTAAAGGTGAGAGAGGGACAAACGGCGATTCTCCGCTCCGATGCGATTCCTGAAAAGGAATGGAAAGGCGAAGTCAGCGAAGTAGCTGATATGCCTGAAGAGAGCCAGGCGGTAAACCCTGCGGAAAATAGTGCACCACAGTATCGGGTGGGAATAACGGTGAAGGATATGTCCCTGAAACCGGGTTTTCAGCTCATAATGGAAATCGAAACGGATAAGAAGAAGGCACTGACTGTTCCTGCAACTGCAGTTATAACTGGAGACAGCAGCGTATATGTATTCGTGGTCAAGGATCAGAAAAGCTATAAACAGGAAGTGGAGACCGGTGTTGCTTCCGGGAATAAAATCGAGATTACGAGTGGCCTGGATGAGACGGATTTAATTATTACTGATCCATCTGAACAGCTGAAAGATGGCATGGAAGTGGATGTGAAATGATCAACCTTAAAGGCATAACCAAGTTTTATCAGGTGGGAAAAGAAAACATTGTAGTATTAAAAGGGATTAATCTGAACATTGAGCAAGGTGATTCTGTAGCAATTATGGGCCCATCCGGTTCAGGAAAATCCACGCTTATGAATATTATTGGATGCCTTGATCTGCCGACAGAAGGAATATATGAACTGGATGGAGAGAACATTTCTCATTACTCCGAAGTGGAGCTGGCAAGAGTCAGAAACCAATCGATCGGGTTTGTGTTCCAGCAGTTTCATCTGCTCCCGAGGCTGACGGCCATTCAAAATGTGGAGCTGCCGATGATTTATAGCGGCATTGCAAAGCAGGAACGATTGGAACGGGCTGAAGCCGCATTGGTCAAAGTGGGCCTGGCTGATCGGATAGAGCACTTGCCGAATGCCTTATCAGGAGGGCAGAAACAGCGAGTCGCCATCGCCAGAGCCATTGTGAATGAGCCGAAAATCATTTTGGCTGATGAGCCAACAGGCGCTCTTGATACGAAAACAAGTGAATCCATAATGGAGCTTTTCAACGAGCTGAAGCAAGAGGGATCAACGATTGTAATGGTTACACATGAACCTGAGATTGCAGAATATGCCCATCACACGATTATGGTGAGGGACGGGCTGATTGTTTCCGCTGAACCTTCCCGCAGGGGGGCGCCTGCATGAGTTTTTTAGAAAATATTAAAATGGCGCTTAACTCATTAAAGGCACATAAAATGAGATCAATTTTAACCATGATCGGGATCATTATTGGTGTTGGGGCTGTCATTATTGTTGTCGCAATCGGCCAGGGCGGAGAAGCGATGCTGAAAACGCAGCTGACAGGTCCCGGCAATACTGTGGAACTATTTTATCAGCCTTCTGACGAGGAAATTCAGGCAAATCCCAATATATTTAATGAAGCTCCTTTTGATGGGGAAGACATCAAAGCACTGGAGCAGATCCCAGAGATTAAAAGAGTTGTTGCTTCAAGCTCACAGTTTTCACAGGCTGCTTTTGGAGAGAAGACAGCAGAAACATCTACAACTGGTGTAGGGCCAGCGTATTTTGAACTTAATAATGTTGATCTGGAAAAAGGGCGGTCATTTACGGCTGCGGACTTTCTTGGAGGGCGCAGGGTTGGACTTGTCAGCCATTCCATGCAGGAGGAGCTCTTTGATGGCAAGTCACCGGTTGGAGAAGTCATTCGGATTGGGAACCAGCCCATTGAAATCATAGGTGTCATGGAAAAGCCGACGGGTCTCTTTTCATTTGGCGTTCTTGAAATCTATGTGCCAACTAAAACATGGCAGACTATTTATGGAAAGAGTGACTATACCCAAGTGACGCTTCAGGCAGAATCAGCCGATCAGCTTCAGACGGCTGGAAAAAAGGCTGCCAACTTACTTAACAAGATGCATAATACGGAAGAATCTTATATGGTCATCAACATGGAAGAAATGGCAGAAGGAATCGGCCAGATTACAAAGGTTATGACATTGATCATTGGCAGCATCGCCGGTATTTCGCTATTTGTTGGCGGAATTGGCGTTATGAATATCATGCTCGTATCTGTAACGGAAAGAACGAGGGAAATCGGCATCCGGAAAGCACTCGGAGCGACCAGGGGACAAATTATGGGCCAGTTTTTAATCGAATCTGTCACACTGACCCTGATTGGCGGAGTGCTGGGAATTCTGCTGGGCTGGGGTTCAGCATCTCTGATTTCATTCTTTGCCGGATGGCCATCACTCATTTCATGGCAGGTCGTCGCTGGAGCTCTGTTCTTCTCAATGGCGATCGGGATTATCTTCGGTCTGCTGCCGGCTAATAAAGCCTCTAGGCTTAGTCCGATCGAATCTTTGCGGTATGAATGATTTATAACGAGGCTATCTTCGGCTGAGGCTGGGGTAGTCTTTTTTAGTAGTTTTTCCTATTTTGGGAGTGCCGGGAGATTTATGTGCGGATAGCGGAAAAATATGTGCGCATAAGATTTTTTATGTGCGTATAGACGCGATTTCAGATTCTCGCAAAAAGTCCTGATGGCAGTCTATTATTCCAAAAGGATTATGAAGAAGAAGAACAGTATAAAGCGGCTGTCAGCCAACTGGATGACCTAAAAGTTGTTGTGCCTTGTGAAATAGTTGAACCGGAGGAAATGGAGAAAAAGCTGAAATAAATGTTACTTTTACTCATGTTTATAATACGGGAATAGGGGAATATTCCGAATAGAAACATAATACTGCAAAAGGAGATAACAACACATGAAATATAAGAATCTACTACTATCGATCCCATTAGGAGCAGGATTAATGTTAGCAGGCTGTGCTTCGGAGCAGGACCCGCCTCCGGAAGATGAGGAAAATATGGAAATGGAAAATCGGGAAGATAACCAGGAACCTGATGCAACCGAAGAGCCTAGTGAAGAAAAGATGGATGAAGAAGAACCGGATATGGATGAAGAGCCTTCTGAAGAAAATAATAATCAGTAATTAAAATAGACGTAAAAAGCATCCGATGCGGATGCTTTTTACGTGCAGGGAGAAAGTCAGCAACATAATAAAGCAAAGGGTCATGACCCTTTGCTTATTTAAGTTATATTGTTGGTTTAGTATCATAGGAAGCTGCTTTGGTTATCATCTTTGCAAATCAGCAGAATTTTGCCTTTATCGAGCGTTCTTTCATATGAATCAGCCTCAGTTGGGGATAATCCAATTTCCTTCATTTTCGAGCGAAGTTCATCTCCTTGGCTTCGGAACATGTTTTTGAAAGCTGTACCCATTCCAGTTTCATCCACGCCAATTTTTTCAGCTTCAGAGTAGTTGGCCACAGTATTTGTTACGCCGTCATCATGGGCAAGAACGAACACTTCATTTTCTGCGACACCTCTGCCATGCAGAGAGTTGGCTGCCTGAACAGCTTCATCAATTGTATTATACTCTTTTACTAATGTCATTTGAACCTCTCCTTATCTATTTGGGATACATAAGATATATACACTTTATTGATAGCGGATAAACATTAATGAGGTCATACATATGAAAAATTGCCGGATTTAGAGGGGATTTTTTTGAAAAGAAGAATACTATCTTTATAAATTTTAATAGGGGAAATGGCCATGAGAATTAATACAGAGAGAGTAATCGTAAGAAAGTTTAAGGCAGAAGATTGGAATGCGGTTTATGAGTACACATCAAATCCAGAAGTAATGAAGTATATCCCGGGAGGTGTATTTACAGAAGAAGCTGCAAAAGAGTTTATCCGCAAAAATATCGGAAAGGCAGAGCATTTCCCTGTTGTATTAAAAGATGGAGAGGTACTGATAGGCCATATTGCTTTTCATAAATATTTTGGCGATCATACATATGAAATTGGCTGGGTGTTTAATCCGAAGTTTTATAATAAAGGCTACGCATCGGAAGCGGCTTATGCAGTTCTGAAATATGGCTTTGAAGAACTTGGTCTCCACCGGATTATTGCAACGTGCCAGCCCGAGAATCCGCCTTCTTACCGGGTGATGGAGAATATCAGCATGAGGCGGGAAGGCGTTTTTAAAAAGTGCATTCCTCATGGCGATGAGTGGTGGGATGAGTATTATTATGCGATTTTGAAAGAAGAGTGGAACAAGGATAAATAAATAAGCAAGTATATCACCACCCTGTATGGCTAAAAATAATAAAAAAACAGGAGGTGATATACATGGCTAAAGATGTTCTTTGTGAAGTAAATAACTGCACTTATTGGGAAAATGGAAATAAGTGTGGTGCTGAAGCTATTTACGTTGTCAGCCATACAGGCAAGCAGGCATCCAACAGTAAAGAAACAGACTGTAAAACATTTGAACCAGAAATTTAAGCTGATAGGGTAACCATTTGGGTTACCTTTCTATATATATTATTGATAATAATTATCAATTTCATTCAAAAAAATTTTACATTGTTGATTCTTTTGTTTTTCTAAGAGGTGTGAGTTTTTTCATGTTTTTGAAGATCTTATAATGGGCAGTACCTACTTTTTCTTCTACATAGTCTAATGAATAATCACCCGATGGATCAGATAGTTCCCCAATTGCTCTGGATAGGTGGTCAATCACCGTTCTGTATGATTCATTCTTTTTATGGCCTTCCTTCGAATTCATTTCTACCATAATGTCGTGAGCAAGGCTTTGAATTCTCCGTAAACGAATTTGCTTCGTTGGCATATTATCGCATCCTCCCCTTTTTTTGCTGAATCAATATATTATATATGGTCTTTACAGAGAAAAAATAACTGAAATTCAAATCCCGTGTGCGTATTAACTGGAATATTATAGTATAATGAAAGAGTCTTGTTTTTTTCTGACAATTTAGTAAAAGGAGGCGTTCATTATGCTAAATAAATCTTTAGTTATTGTGGTTAAAAATAAAGGGAGAACGCCTAATTAATATCAGCGTTTCCCCAACAATGTGAAAAGGGGAATTTTATATGAATACTGGCAAAGTGAGAATTGAAGAAGTAACAGCGGATAATTGGTATGAATGCTGCCAGCTGGAACTTGCAGAGGAACAAAAAGCCTATATGGAGCCGAATGCTGTTTCTATTGCGCAATCTAAATTTGAAACGGCTTTGAGACCGTATGTGATTTACTTGAAAGACAAAGCTGTCGGCTTTTTAATGTTTAATACATGTATAGAAGAATTGGATGCTTACTGGATTTATCGGATTATGGTGGATATGGCCCATCAAGGCAAGGGGATAGGCAAAAAAGCAACTGAGCTGATGATTGCGGAGATGGCAAAACTGCCAGATGCCAAAAGACTTGCAGTGGGCTACCATCCGGAAAATCCGGGAGCACACAAACTTTATGCAAGTTTGGGGTTTGTGGATCATGGCGACCGATTCGGGAAGGAAATGGCGGTTATTAAAGAAATCTGCTAGAATCATTCGGCTGAGTAAAATGGGCCTGTTTCTGCTTCTGAAAGAAAAGACTGATGCAGAAGCCGGGAAGGGAGACGCAGAATGAAAATGGGAATGGCCCTGTTTATAGGAGGGCTGATTTTGCTTATGTCCGGCATATTTCTATCCGCCTATTGGACAGCCGCCGGCAGTTTCATGGGGATCTTCGGAGGGATGTTGATGGGAAGCTCTTCTTATTTTCTTGCGAAACAGGACAGAAGGCAGGTTAAGCAATAATGGAATTAATGATTTTCTTATTTGTATTCTTTGTTTTTCTTGCAATCAGTTCAGTAATGAATGTTTTGTTTAAGATGACTGAAAAGAAGCATTGGGGCATATCATTGCTGCTGAGCCTGGTGTTAGCTGTCATTACGGTTGCCGTCTTGGGAATTTGAATAAGAAAAATGAGGTCCGGGGATACTTCCTGGACTTTTTTGTATAAAAACGCCTATGAAACAAATACTTTATGTATCCTGATGTAAAGGTGATGAAGGATGGAGAATAAACAATATCGTTTTGCAAATTTGTCTGATGAGGATCTTCAGCAGGTGCATAATCTAGAGAAGCAGTTAAGTGAGGAAAAGGGAGAAGAAGTGATTTTGATTGCTTATGATCAAAAAGTGAATCAAGGAAATTAAATTTGCCTGCCCCAGCTGATTTGGGGCAGGTAACTTTATTTTTCTATTGGCTCGCTTTTAAATACGTTCACCTGAGGAGGTGCAGAAAAATATTGAGGTGCTTTCGCTGTAAATGAGGTAAAATGTACAGTCTGATTATGGAGCTTCACAGCATCCATGTCCTCCCACAATTCCACCATGGTATAGGAACCCTCTTTTTCTGTATCTTTTAAAAGGTCATAAGAGATATTGCCTTCTTCTGCTCTGGAGGCTTGGATAAGCGGGCGGATTTCAGTCAGGAAGTCATTTTCTTTGTCGGTTTTTACTTGGAAGCCGGCATGGATAATGAACATGTTTGATTTCTCCTTTGTGATTTATTTCCACTCTATTATATCTTCAACAGGCAGGCGGGCAGATTTGTATCCCTGATCAGCGGCTTTGCCGATTGATATTAGCATGACAGGGTAGTAGCGTTCCTTGTCCAGATCAAATGCTTCAGCAATGCGGTCTTTTTCATAGCCGCCAATCGGGTTTGTGTCATAGCCATGAGCACGGGATGCAAGCATAAGCTGCATGGAGACAAGCCCTGCATCGATTAGGTTCATTTCTTTCTTTTGTTCAAATGTCATGTTTTCTACTAAGCCTTTGATGGACGGAACCTGTGTGTCTCTGACATCAGCAGGCATGTACCCTTTTTCAACGGCTGTATCATAAATTTTTTCAATGTAGGCTTCACTCTTCATATCCACAAAGACGGCAATGACAGCTGCTGATGTCTCAACTTGCCTTTGATTAAATTTTGCGAGTGGTGCAAGGGTTTCTTTTCCTTCTTTAGTATCAATCACCAAAAAGCGCCATGGCTGCAGGTTAACGGATGAAGGAGCTAAAGATGCTGCTTCCAGAATTTCAGCCATCTCTTCTCTGCTGATTTTCACAGTTGGGTCATAATTACGGATGGAACGGCGTCCTGTAACAATCTCTTTAAAGTCGTTGATTACTGTTTTATGCATAATGAACTCTCCTTTTTGTCTTCCCTGATATGAAATTAAATTTTATCCACGTTCTCCTGAATACGCGTAAGCATATCTAATAGCGAGCTCCGTTCATGTTCTGAAAAACCGTTAAGGATATTTGAAATAAAAAGCTGCTTTTCTTCACAGTAAGCGGCAATTTTCGTTTTGCCTTCTTCTGTCAGGCTGACATAAGTAAAACGGTTATCTTCAGGGTTCTTCCTGCGGGTGACCATTCTTTTTTCTTCAAGCTGTTTGAGATGTCTGGTGACAGCAGCATGATCAATGTTTACCTTTTTTTGAAGGGCCCGCTGGGTGATTTCTTCGCTTTCAAAAAGCTCCCGCAGGATCTCAAGCCGGGATTGGCTGATGCCTGTGCACCGTTCAAACTTTGGCATTGTCTGCTTAATCAGCTCAAACAGGCGCTGAGCTATTAACTCTTCTTCTGGATATTTGAACAAAGCATCCCCCGCCTTTCATTTAATTGATAGGTCAATTATTGATCCGTCAATTAATATACTCTAAATTTTTTTATAAGTCAAACTGTGATGCTTATGATTATATTCTGAAATAGTTTCAAAGTTTAAGCTCTTCGTTTTGGATAATAAACTTACTAAGAGTGTAAGGGGGAGGAACTTCGCGGTCTGCTGAGCGCATGGAAAATTAACTCATAAAGTTTAGCAAAAAAATAGCAAAAAAAGGATTGACTTTTCTAAAAATTCATTGTAAATTCATTCCTAACAAAGAATTTCATAATTATTGCCGATTGGAAAACCAAAGGCCCTTCTGTTCCACAGGAACTGCAGGGCCTTTTTTATACTTTTATTCCGAGTAAAACACTGTTTATTGTTGGTTTTTGTGTTTGGAAAAACCATCTTATCGGGGGTGATTTTTAAAAAAAGGCTTAGGTCTTTGAAATATTTCCTGTCATGAAGTGAACTTTTTAATTAATTCTTGAGTAAAATAATTTGAAATATGAGTTTAATAAGAATTATATTTTTTCGCTGATTGGTCAACCAAAAGCACTTGCAGCAAAGGAGCTATTGATTGAGTAAATCAGGGAGGGAGTTTGGTGTCAAAGCATTTAAGAAAGGCAGTTGAAGGCAGAAAGAGATATTTAATAAACAGTTTGATAAGTGCCGGAGTCTATAAAAAAGGTGAGCACCATTTATTTGAGTTGACCTTAACTGACCTTGAGCGAGAATATGCTAATAGCATGACTAGACATAGAGAAAAAGAATGATGCCGAATAAAATATGAAGCTGATCAGATAAACTGAAGGCCGCTGCTTAGTGATTAAGCACGCGGTCTTTTTTTATAAAACGGGCAAAAGGGGAGATTTAGGATGGGAAGGCAGAAAAAATTGTTTATGGGTTTATTTGCAGCAGGTTTGCTGGCTTTGTTTTCTATTACAGGATGCAGTCAGGAAAGCGGTGGAAAAGAAGAGGGTGGAGGAAGCCTAGGCAAGGATCCGGTAGAGCTATTGAATGTTTCCTATGATCCGACACGAGAGCTTTATCAGGAGTTCAATCAGGAGTTTATTAAGTATTGGAAGGAAGAAACAGGGCAGGGTGTTACAATTCAGCAGTCACATGGCGGTTCCGGCAAGCAGGCAAGATCGGTCATTGACGGGCTTGAAGCGGATGTGGTCACTCTCGCACTAGCTTATGATATTGATGAAATTGCCAACAAGCGGGGAATCATCGATAGGGATTGGCAGAAAAGGCTGGATGAAAATTCGACTCCTTACACATCCACGATAGTCTTTTTGGTCAGAAAAGGGAATCCAAAAAATATTCAAGATTGGGATGATCTAATCAGGGAGGATGTTTCGGTCATTACGCCCAATCCGAAAACCTCTGGAGGAGCAAGATGGAATTATCTTGCATCATGGGCCTTTGCCAGCAAACAGTTCGATGGAGATGAAAACAAGATTAAGGAATTTGTAAAGAGTTTATATCAGAATGTGGAAGTACTCGATTCAGGGGCACGTGATTCAACCAATACATTTGTTCAGCGGGAGATAGGAGATGTTCTAATTGCTTGGGAAAATGAAGCCTATCTATCGATAAATGAGCTGGGAAAAGACAAATTTGAAATCGTAAATCCATCGATCAGCATTCTTGCAGAACCGCCAGTTTCAGTCGTGGATAAAATAGCCGAGAAAAAAGGAACAGCTGAAGCAGCCGAAGCTTATTTAAAGTATTTATACAGTGAAACCGGACAGGAAATTGCAGCAAAGAACTATTACAGGCCGCGAAATAGTGAAGTACTGAAGAGATACGCCAACCAGTTTGCTGATATTGAATTTGTTACCGTGGATAAAGAGTTTGGGGGCTGGCAAAAAGCGCAGGAAACCCACTTTAATGACGGCGGAACGTTTGATGAGATCTATCTCCAATAAACAGCATGAGAATGAGAGGATTCAGGTGATGGGGTTGAGGAAATCAAAAAAAACAGGGTTCAAAAAATATAGTATACTGCCAGGCTTTGGCCTGACTATGGGCTACACCATGCTTTATCTTAGCATTTTAGTTTTATTGCCGCTGTCAATGATTATCTTTTATAGTTCACAAATGAGCTGGCCCGAATTTTGGGACACGGTGCTTGATCCAAGGGTGGTGGCCTCATACAAGCTGAGTTTTGGTGCATCCTTGGCAGCTGGTGTTATTAATATGGTATTCGGTGTTCTTCTAGCCTGGGTTCTGGTCAGATATTCTTTTCCAGGGAAGAAGATCATAGATGGCCTTGTTGATTTGCCCTTTGCTCTTCCGACAGCTGTTGCAGGCATTGCCCTAACAACGGTTTATGCCCCTAATGGCTGGGTTGGAAGCTTATTAGGATTTAAGGTTGTTTTTACACCGATCGGTGTGGTGATTGCTCTGACATTTATTGGGCTTCCATTTGTGGTAAGAATGGTGCAGCCTGTGCTGCAAAGTCTTGAAAAAGAAGTGGAAGAAGCTTCCGCCTCCCTTGGGGCAAGCCGCTTTCAGACTTTCAGAAGGATTATTTTTCCGGAAGTGCTGCCGGCAGCACTGGCAGGGTTCACCCTCGCCTTTGCAAGGTCTCTTGGGGAATATGGGTCAGTCGTTTTTATCTCAGGAAATATGCCGCTGAAAACCGAAATCACGCCACTGCTGATTATGACGAAGCTTGAGCAATATGATTATGCAGGTGCTACAGCCATTGCTGCCGTCATGCTGGTCACTTCGTTTATGCTGTTATTTATTATCAACTTTATTCAATGGTGGACGAACAGAAAGTTTATTTCGCATTAGGCAGGGAAGAAGCGACGTTTTAAGTAACATTTAATCCCCAGTGGTTCAATCACTATTGCAGATTTGTTTTACCTATTAAGAAGGAGGTGACGTTATGGGTGGGAATATACCTTTGGGTTTTACGGATACTCCGCTTGGGAGCTCGAGAGAAGCAGCGGATCCCAAATGGGTTCAATGGCTGTTAATCAGTATTGCTTTAACATTTTTGGGGCTGTTTCTGATCCTGCCGCTAGTCACGGTTTTTGTTCAGGCTTTTGAAAAGGGAATTGCGGTTTATCTGGAGGCAATTACAAATCCGGAAGCATTATCTGCCATTAAGCTTACCATTTTAGTGGCCATGATTGCCGTTCCATTGAATGCATTATTTGGAATTATGGCAGCATGGGCAATAACCAAGTTTCAATTTAAAGGAAAAAACCTGCTTATTACGCTAATTGATCTTCCGTTTGCGGTTTCTCCAGTCATTGCCGGCCTAATTTTCGTTTTGCTGTTTGGTTCTCAGGGGCTTTTCGGGAAATGGCTTTTTGCGAATGATATCAAAATTATTTTTGCCGTTCCTGGCATTGTCCTTGCGACAATCTTTGTAACACTGCCTTTTATAGCCAGGGAGCTTATTCCTCTCATGCAGGCCCAGGGAACCTCAGAGGAGGAAGCATCTATCACTCTTGGGGCAGGAGGATGGAAGACCTTCTGGTATGTAACACTGCCGAATATTAAATGGGCTCTCCTTTACGGCATGATTCTCTGCAATGCACGGGCCATCGGGGAATTTGGTGCGGTTTCAGTTGTATCTGGCCATATAAGGGGGTTGACCAACACAATGCCGCTGCATATTGAAATACTATATGGCGAATACCAATTCGCTGCTGCGTTTGCGGTTGCTTCTTTAATGTCATTAATGGCCATTTTCACGCTTATTATCAAAAGCATTCTTGAATGGCATGGGAAAAGACAGATGAGCATAGAAAATCACTGAAGTTAGGGGTATTCAAATGAGTATCGTAATAAATTCCGTTTCAAAAGCTTTTGGAACATTTCAGGCATTGGAGGATATTAATCTTGAGATCAACACTGGAGAGCTGGTGGCATTATTAGGTCCTTCGGGTTCAGGGAAAACATCCCTGCTTCGGATTATTGCCGGTTTGGAGTCAGCTGACCAGGGTTCTATCTTTTTTGATAGTGAGAATATTACTGGCATCACAGCTAAAGAAAGAAAGGTGGGATTTGTCTTCCAGCATTATGCGCTGTTTCGTCATATGACCGTATTCGATAATATTGCATATGGGCTGAAAGTGAGACCAAGGAAAGTACGGCCGGGAAAAAAAGATATTCAGAACAAAGTTCATGAGCTGCTGGAGCTTGTGAAGCTAAAAGACCTGTCAAACCGATATCCTGCCCAGCTTTCGGGCGGACAGCGCCAGCGGGTTGCGCTGGCAAGGGCTCTGGCGGTAGAACCTAAGGTGCTTTTATTGGATGAACCCTTTGGAGCACTTGATGCGAAGGTCAGAAAAGAGCTTAGAAGATGGCTGAGAAGGCTTCACGATGAGTTTCAGATCTCGAGCATATTTGTTACGCATGATCAGGAAGAGGCATTGGATGTTGCTGACAAGATTGTCGTGATGAACCAAGGGAAAATCGAGCAAATCGGAACACCGGAGGAAGTGTATGAAAACCCGCAGACGCCTTTCGTATATGACTTTTTAGGGAGCGTCAATTTGTTCAAGGGGCGACTTAACAATGGCAAGCTAACGCAGGGAAATGTGAATCTGGAAATTCCTGATTGGGCCGGTTCAGACAATATGGAGGCAGTTGGTTATGCAAGGCCGCATGATATCAGCATATGCAGGGAAAGTGCAGGTGAAGGTACAGTGCCGGCTATCATTTCCCATATTCATCTGGTAGGTCCTATTGTACAGATAGAGTTAGTCAGAAAAGGCACCAATGAATATCTGGAGGCAGAGATTCCAAAAGAAAAATATCGCAAGCTGGGACTGAATGTAGGAGAAGAAGTATTTATTAAGCCGAAGCAGCTCAAAATCTTCACCCCTGAGGATTTTATCATTTAATTTCATATAAGGAAGGAAGTATGCGCAATGGCAAAAATCACGCCTGAGTATGAAAAGTATATTTTATCTTCTATTAAGGATATCGATTATGGGTCAGTAGTTATTACCCTTCATGCAGGGAAAGTGGCGCAAGTTGAGATAACCGAAAAAATACGGGTGGAGACAAATAACGGAAAGAGGTAAGGTTCTATTTTTGAGTTAAATCCTAGTTTGTTTATATGAATTATAGGTTAAATGCTGTGTGCAAAGAAACTAAAGAAAGGGTGACCTTTATTGAGCTATATTATTGCTTTATCCGGAAGTCCATCATCTTTCTCAAGGTCTTCCATACTTGTAAACTATTTGCGGAAAGAATCTGCTAAACAAGAGATTCCTGTAAAGGGGTACTCTGTACTTGATTTTCCGGCAGATGTCCTGATTGAAGGGCAGTATAATCATTCTTCCATTAAAGAGCTTTCTGAAGAAATAAAGGAAGCAAGCGGCATCATCATTGTGTCTCCAGTATATAAAGCTGCTTATACAGGTGCTCTTAAGGCATTACTGGATATCCTCCCGCAGGATTCATTTAAAGATAAGCCTGTTTTTCCATTAATGGTTGGAGGAAGCCCTGCCCATTTACTGGCGATTGATTATTCCTTAAAGCCTTTATTAGGTGCATTAAGCGCTCAGACAATCTTAAAAGGCGTTTATCTCACCGATCAGTATGTGGATAGAGAAGATTCCGAAAACCCGATACAAAATGAGGAGGTGCTTGAAAAAGTTACGAATCAGCTGAAGCAATTAATTGACATCGCCAAAAATTCCAAAGCTCTATCATAGCAGGCGTCATTCCACCGGACTCCCGGAGAAGGCACGATTTCTATTTTTAATAGAACGTGTCTTTTTTTATGGCTGTTTTCTAAAAGATTGTTGCTAATTAAAGATTTAATCTTAAAGGCATACCCTGGACAAAGAGTATGCCTTAAATCATTTTATAATTTCCCTTTTGTGGAACGAAATTCATTTTTTAAGAAGTGAATAAACAAACGTATCGTGGGCTATTCCATTTTGATACATATAACCTTTCAAGATACCTTCCTTTTCGAACCCCTTTTTTGTTAATAACTTATTTGACGCTTCGTTTTCAATAAAAACAACAGCTCCAATTCGAGTTAATCCCATTTCTTCGAATCCATATGAAATAACTTTCGATACTGCTTCCGTAGTATATCCTTTTCTCCAATGTCCAGGATGCATTTCATAACCAATTTCAGCTCGTTTATGTTTGGGTATCCAAGCATTAAAACCTATCGTTCCTATTATTCCTTTTATGTCTTTTCTTTCAATTCCCCAACGTATGCCTCTTTTTTCATTGTAGTTTTTTGAAAAGAAATCAACAAATTTTTCTGCTTCTTCTATGCTTTCCAATGTTTCTTGTCCATAGAAACGTGTTACATCACTGTTTGAAAAACAAGCAAATATACCCTCTGCATCTTCTTTATTAATTTCTCTCAATAACAGTCTATCTGTTTCTAGTATAGGAAACATTTAATTCTCTCCTTTTTATCATTCTACTATTTTCGTATTTTTCAATTTTTGAACTAAAAAAATACCTATAAACATTTTAACATATATTGTAAAAAACCTTATAAAAAACTATTATTTACAAGAGTCTAAGCTTTTCGACCGTATAATAATTAGGTTTTTGACAAGCAGAAATAAGCATTTGCTCAACCCGATTTTCAAATGCCATTTTCTTTCCGATTTCTAGCCATCTGAACCAGTATAGGTAGTTATCAAGGTATTTGGTGGCAACGCCTAAAAAACGGTCCATCCAGTCTTTCAATCGTTTATGAAAATTGTTAACGTGTTGGACGTGGTAGATGCCTTTTTTCACTCTTTCCTTCTGCCGCTCATTGATAGTCTCGTGCTGCAAACCTTTGATTTTCGCAAACTTTTTATAGTTAGTAGCTGTATCCGTGCATAACAAAGCAGAGGGATGAATATAGTCTCCCAATACAACGTCAATCTCTTCTGCTTTAACACGACCATTTCCAGCTTTACGGGCAACTACATTACCGTTGCGGTCTTGTGCAACTACTACGGCAATTTTAAGATTAGAAATGCCTCGTTTACTGTCTCTTCCGCCACGTTCTTTTGCTTCCCGATGAAAGATTTTTCTACCTTTCATAGACTCTTTAAAGAATGTTTCATCGCTCTCAACGATTCCAGAGAGCTCTTGAAATCCGATGGAACTTAAAGCGTTCAGGACTTTGTGCCTCCAATAGAACGCAGTAGAAATGTGTATTTTAAGTTTTTCAGCGATTTTAGGTAAGGTATAACCTTCTACCATCAACTCGATATATTTGACCCATTTTTCAGGATATCGACTGCCTGAAAACGGAGTATGCGTCATATCGTTAAAGCTCTTGCCGCAATCTTTACAGAGATACCGCTGCCTTGTGCGGTATTTTCCGTTTCTCTTAACAGATGCGCAACCGCAATGAACACAGGCTAAACCTCCGCTAAAACGAGCTTCACGAATTCTTTTTAGTAGTTTGGTTATCTTGTTAGGTTCGTCAGGGAACAAGTCCTGCTTCATCGCATTAAATAAAGCCATCTGTTCCGATTTTTTTAAATCACTGAATTCTTCATAAACACTTTTCCACACGTATGTTCCCCTCCAGAAAGTCGATTATATCAAGCAATAATCAGCTTGGTCAAGAAAGCAACAATCTATACGAAAACAGCCTTTTTTATTAAAACTGACTGGTGAAAATTCTTAATGGAGGGAGATTCAAATGGCTTTTCTAGAGATTAGTAATTTAAACAAGACCTTTCTTACAGAAAAAGGAGAAATCCAAGCTTTAAGGGATATTCATTTATCCGTGGCAGACGGTGAATTGATTACAATTATTGGTCCCAGCGGATGCGGGAAAAGCACATTGCTGAAGATCATTGCCGGACTGGATAATGATCTATCAGGCAATGTGGTGATTGAAGGGAAGGAAGTAAAGGGCCCAAGTATTGATAAGGGATTTATTTTTCAGGAGCCGAGGCTATTTCCGTGGCACACGGTAGAGAAAAACATTGCTGTAAACCGAATTTGTTCAGTTTCACCTGCCTTTTTGCTCCAATAAACAAGAAAGGCCCTGCGGAGTAGCTATTTGCTATTCCGCAGGGCCTTCAGCTGACTGATCGGCAATTTATATTTAATAATTTTATCTTAATTCTTATTATTCCTATTTGTCACAGATTTTCATAATTTCAAAGCGTGTATAAGCCACACAAACCGATTGAGCTGTTTAAACTGGACCGAAAAACCATTGGATTGAAAGATCTCATCCAATACTGGGATCGTTGTGTAATACTCAGTTTCCAAGTCCTGTGCCAAACTGAAAAAATGATTCTTTTTGGCCTCTTTGATGACAGACTGTTTATCTTCTTCACTTTTAAAGACGGTATCTGCAAAAACCACTTTGCCGCCCTTTGAAAGAAGAGAGCTGTATTTTGTGATGGCTTGAGCTTTTTCGGTGTCCTTCAAGTGATGAAAAGCGTAAGTGCTAACGAAGGCATCTATTGGGCTATTTATTTGAAAGTCCAGGAAATCACCATTTAGTAACGGAACATTTGAAAGTTTTTCACTCGCTTTTTCCCTCATAGCTGAAGAAGGTTCGATTCCAGTCACATTAGCCCCTTTTTCCAGCAGTTTTTGTGTCAAGTTACCAGTGCCTACACCAAACTCGATTACATTGCCGCTCACAAGATTGGCAACCTCTTTAAGGATATGTTCGTAATTCAAAAATACCTCTTTGTATTCGAGATCTTTTCCGATTACCGACTGATCGTATGATTCAGCCCAGTGGTCAAAAAGTTCAACAAATTCACGGCCCATAAATGAATACACTCCCTTTTAAAATCATATAATACCTATTGGTATAGTATGAATTGGTGGTGGGTATTGCAACTTCTTTTTATTCTAAAAGGTTCGGAATTATTGGTAAATCAATATTTAAGTTAGATAATTGACAAATCCAGGATTAAAACATAGTATGCAAGTAGGAATAATAAGAATTGTAAAGATTGGAGTTATTGTAATGACAATCAAAAAGATGAACGTTGAAAGCTTTAACAATTGAAAGATGTGCTTGGGTGCAGCAGAAGTGCCAGCGTGCAAAGAAACAGCCAGCCATAGTCTGAAATGGACAAAAGAACTTGCCTGAAAAATGCTGGATAAAAAAGCGGTATGGAGAAACGTATTTTCATAAACATTTTGTGAAAAAAAGGAGGTGTCATCAATGAACTATTACAGCAGTGTGAAAGAACTGATTGGGCATACTCCGCTTGTGAAAATCAAACACTATGCTATTCCTTTAGGAGTTAATGTATTCGCTAAGCTTGAATATTTTAATCCGGGCGGCAGTGTAAAGGACCGGTTAGGACAGAAGCTGATTCAGATAGGGATTGAGGATGGGCTGCTTCCGGAAGATGGGGTTGTAATTGAACCGACAGCAGGGAATACCGGGATCGGTCTGGCTTTGGCTGCTGTTGGAACGAAGATCAAGATCATCTGTGTCGTACCTCAAAAATTTAGCATTGAAAAACAAGAGTTAATGAAGGCGTTAGGGGCAGAAGTGATCAATACGCCGACTGAAGAAGGAATGGAAGGTGCTATTAAGAAGGCAGAAGAACTATTGCTGAAGATACCGAATTCCTACAGTCCTCAGCAATTCAGCAACGAAAACAACCCTCAAACGTATTACGAAACATTGGGACCTGAGATTTTCGAAGAGTTAGATGGGAAGATTGATATTTTTGCAGCTGGAGCAGGGACTGGAGGTACGTTCATGGGATGCGCAAAATATTTCAAAGAACAGAATTCAAAGATAAGGACAGTTATCGTTGAACCGGAAGGCTCCATTATAAATGGAGGAAAGGCAGGGCCTCATCGTACTGAAGGAATTGGGATGGAGTTTTTGCCCCCGTATATGGAAACAGGCTTATTTGACTCCATTCATACCATTTCAGATAAAGATGCCTTTAAACGAGTGAAGGAACTGGCATTGCTTCAGGGACACTTAGTTGGAAGCTCATCAGGAGCTGCTTTCGAAGCAGCACTGAGAGAAGCTGAGAAAGCTTCACCAGGCACGAATATTGTCACTATTTTTCCTGACAGCAGTGAGCGGTATTTAAGTAAATCTATTTATGAGGAGGATGAACAATGAGAAAGAAAACTCAAATGATTCACGGCGGCATCTCCAGAGATGAACATACTGGTGCAGTCTCTATACCTGTCCACCATGCCAGTACGTTTAAACAAGATGGTGTGGGCAATTTTGTTTATGAGTACGCAAGAACGGGAAATCCCACCAGGCATGCTCTTGAGGAATTAATAAAGGATCTGGAAGGCGGATACCACAGCTTTGCTTTCGGTTCCGGCATGGCCGCCATTTCTTCTGTAATGCACTTATTTTCAACAGGAGATCATGTTATTTTCACAGATGATGTATATGGTGGTTCTTATCGATTAGTGACAAAGGTTTTGACTAAATATAATGTAGATGTAACCTTTGTGGATACAAGTGATCTGAATGCTGTAGAGGACGCGATACAGGAAAATACAAAAGCTATCTATGTTGAGACACCGACAAATCCGTTGCTGAAGATTACAGACCTTGCCGGAATCTCCAAACTGGCAAAATCCAAAAACCTGCTAATGATTGTGGATAATACCTTCAGTACGCCTTATTGGCAGAATCCGATTGAATTAGGTGCAGATATTGTCCTGCATAGTGCTACCAAATATATAGGAGGCCATAGTGATGTTGTTGCAGGCCTGGTTGTGGTGAATTCGGAACAGCTGACGGCAGATATGCATTTTATCCAAAATTCAATTGGTGCTGTTCTGGGGCCGCAGGATAGCTGGCTTTTAGTCAGGGGGATCAGGACACTGGCCGTTCGGATGGAGGAGATTGAAGAGAATGCGAAAAGAGTGGCAGATTTTCTTGCTAATCACCCGCAGGTTTCAAAGGTTTATTACCCTGGGTTTGAAAATCATAAAGGCCATGACATTCACACGAAGCAGGCGCGAGGTTTTGGCGGAATGATTTCCTTTGATGCAGGCAGCGGTGAAAAGGCAGAAGAGGTGCTGAGAAAGGTAAAATTCTTCACGCTGGCAGAAAGTTTGGGTGCGGTTGAAAGCTTAATTTCCCTTCCAGCCAAAATGACGCATGCGTCGATTCCGAGGGAACGCCGTCTGGAACTAGGAATTACAGATGGTCTAATCCGAATTTCGGTTGGTTTGGAAGATGCAGAAGATTTAATAGAGGATTTGCAGTCAGCATTATAGGAAAAATCCCCATTTAGTTTGTATTCTAAATGGGGATTTTTTGTTTAGATCTTTCTAAAAATGGTCTGCAAGATAAACCGCATTAATCTGCCTGGATAGCTTGAAATCAAGCTCTGTCAGTCCGTTTTCACTCCAGGAAGTGAGGGAGACAATCACCATTTTGTATTGAATGGTGATAAAAGGATGATGATTTTCCTTTTCGGCAAGAGCTGCTACTTTATTAACGAATGCGATACCGTCTAAATATTCTTTGAAACGGAAACGGCGTTCAATCCACTTACTGTCTTTTCTTTTCCAGTCTGGCAATGCGGACAGGTGCCGGGTTATTTCTTCTTCATATAATTTGGTCATACCGATACATGCCTCCGATCAAAGATGACATCGAGTCCGTTTTGAATCAGGCGGACAAAGCGTTCTTCCTTACTTAACTTTTCAAGCTGGTCCAGGAGCAGCTTTTTCAAAGGTGATTCTTTGTCATGTCTTTCAAGCAGTTCCAGAACTTCCAGCTGAAGCAGCCATTCTTCCGGGAATTCATCGAGAATTTTTCCGATAACACTGTGAAGAAGGACATCCTGAGGGAAAATCGTTTCCCGGATTTGTCTTACTTCCGCATATAGTTTTTCTAGAGGCGTAAGGGTTGTTCCTTCTTTTTGTCGTTCTTCATTCATAACAGATTCCCCGTGGAATGCAGCGAAATCAGCTGCGATTGGCCGAGCTGATGCAATCTGGCTGCCTACAGCTAAATCATATGTGCCCCAAGTCGGATGGAACAAGATTTCTTCTCCCTTTTTAACGAGGCATTCTTCAAGTGTTATTAAAACAAGGGATTCATGATTAAATAATAGATTCGTCACATGTCCGGAAATTTCTATACCGCTTTCGAAGGTGATTTGCATCATTTTATTCATCTCGATGCCGAGCTTCTTCAGGCTCTGTTCAGTTTGATTCTCCAGCTGAATGCCTCCAGCAAGTTTTCCTATAGGCGCCCCAAACCCTTCACTGTGAATATTAGGACCATGGTGATCGATTTGTTCGTTTTGAATCGAAAGGGCACTTGGACCTGACGTTTTTACATAGATGGCTTCCCCGTCCACATCCTTAATGATATCTGTGAAAAGACCAGTAAGCTGAATTCCAGAATTTAATTCGATGTGCGCAACCTGATTTGAAGCGATCGCTTTCTCAATGGCTGCTGTACCGCCATGCCTGAAGGCCATCGACTCGCCGAATCCCGTCACTTCCTCAATCAATTGTTCAAAGCTTTCACAAACAAATAGCTGAGTCTGCATGGAAGTAACATCATAGCTGGTGTTAATCGCGTCTTCAATCGTGAACCGGTGTTTCACCACCTGATCGGACAGGCAATGTCTGCTTTCGCCTACAGATGACAGCAGTCCTGCACCGAAGATTTTGGGCTGCTGCAGGTCGCCCATCAGGCCAAATTCAACCGTCCACCAGAAGATTCTGGAGATTTGCTCAGCTTCGGAAAGTCCTTTTACGAGCTGCTGTTTTTCCTTTAATCGCTGTTTGGCTGCTTCAATTTCTTCTTCTGTTGAATTGGGACTTTCCATGACAATCGATAAATGCCTGGTTGCTTCAAATACCTCATGTTCTTCTTTTGTCGCAAAAGCGTTGGCGCCGATATTTCCTATTAATTTAACAAACTCTGAGTAAGTTTCATCGAATAGAATCGGCGCATGGCCTGCTGCTTCATGTAGAATGTCAGGAGCGGGTGTGTATTCGATATTCGTCTTCTGACGTATATCTGTCGCAATTGGAAGGATGCCATGTGCCTGAAAATCAAAAAACGCTGTGCCGGGAATCAATCCGTCGACAATGACCGCTCCCCAGCCGATTTTATCTAAATGATCGTTCATTTCACTTACCCTTGGAATGCTATCGATGGAAATGCCAGATGACTTCATGCCTGAAGTGAAGGCATCATGAGCGATGTCCTCAAGGAAATGATGATTTTGCTTCATTACATATCTCCAAACTGCATGATCAATGGGGCTGTATGCATTGTAATGCTGCTGGGCTGTAAATGGACGTAAGTGTACGGGTATCGATTTTTTCATAGTGTATGTCTCCTTTTGTTGATTTTGTGATTAAACGCTTTTAAGTGTGAAAGTAAAAAGATATAAAAAATCCCTGCTGAATTTTCATTCAGCAGGGACGAATTTATTCGCGGTACCACCCTGATTGTAAGCAAAGAACTTACCTCTTCACAGAATAACGGCTAAACCGTCTTATTTCAGCAATAGAAATAAGAAGCTCCAGAAACGTAATTCATGATCTCCTTTGTACTGGTTTTCAGCACCACCAGCTCTCTGCAACAGGGAGGATACCACTACTTCAATTCCTTCATAGCATTTAAGTATTAGGATGCTTTATATCTTAAACGCTTTTAAGTGTTAAAGTCAATAGATTTTTATTTTAATAAAAGAACTTGCCCAACAGCAGTGTTCTGGAGCCTGTGTATTTATTGCTCAATTTTAGCCGATCTGCGCTCTTGCTCAGCCAAGATTTCCGCATCTTCTGCATTATCCCGGGTTACTTTCTGAGTCAGAATAGAGCCAACGGCCACAAGGAGCATGACCGCAATATAGTACCCTTTTTCATTAAGTTCCATATCAGCATTGTAAAGTCCGATCAAAAACAAGCCGACACCGGCAATCAGTGTAAAATATGCTAAAAATGTAAAAGCCGGCGTGTTTCTCCTTCTATACTTTTGCATGTGTTTCAATCCCCTTTTTCCTCATATTTTCTCGTTTTCCCTTGCAGTGCTGTAAGGTCCGCACCTAATTCAGCAGATGTAACATTTTATTCTTTATGAATTAAAATTATCCTTTTTTGTAAAAAAATACGACAAGTATTCATGATCGTTTTTTACTGTTTTTTAATTTCGTTGAAAATTCACATATTTAAGAAGAAATGTTTGTGTAAAAAGGTTTAAATAAAGAGAGAGTCTAAACTATAGGCTGGAAGGAGGTACAGATTTGATAGCTAATATAGGTGTTCCGGGACTGATTCTGCTTTTACTTCTGTTCCTGATAGCAAGTGGAATTATTATTGTTTATCGGCTGTTTAAGAAATAACGGATATGAGGTGGGAGAAGTGCTATATATTATTAATCCCAGTAATAGGTTTGATAATTTATATTCTTTTCGGATGTTTAAGTCCAGAAGAGACATAACAAGCAATAATTTTACCCCAATTGATGACTTGGATAATGGGCTAGTCAGGAAGATCAGCATGGAACCTCATAAAATTGAAGCTAGAAGTGAAACTTCATTTGAAGATAGAAAGGAGAAATAAATCTGGATACTATAAAAAATACAGAAGAATACGATGATCCAATTTTATATGATAAAGAGAATAACTCCTTTCTGGAGGAAGTTCCCTATTTGCTGAAATGGGCTACAAAAACGGGTGGACCCATCATTGATTTAGCCTGCGGGACAGGACGGGCGACCATACCAATGGCAAAGAAGGATCATCAACTGATTGGAGTTGATGCCCATAGTGGTATGTTAGAGCTTGCAAGGGAGAAATCAACGGGGCTTGGTCTGCAAATCAAATGGGTGGAGCAGGATTGCCGAGGGCTCAGCCTGAATGTGAAGAGTCCGTTCATGTTCTCAGTCGGAAATTCCTTTCAGCATTTTTTAACGAATGAAGATCAGGATGATTTCTTATCATCTGTTAATAAACACCTGGAGCCCGGTGGCATCTTTATCTTTGGAACGAGGTTTCCCAGTGTGGAAGAGCTGCTGCAGTCTTCAGAAGAAGAGTATTGGAAAACGTATATAGACCCTGTTAGTCAAAATAAAGTGGATGTTTATACAATCAGTACGTACGACTCGCTAAGTCAGATTCAGCACTATACCACCATTAGAAGATTTTATGATAAAGAAGGAATTCAAGTAGATGAAAAAAGAACTGGAATAAACCTGCGGTATGTTTTCCCGAGAGAAATGGACCGGCTTCTATTGAATAACGGAATGGAGATTGTTCATGCATTTAGTGATTGGAAGGAGACACCTGTCACATCTGATAGCTATGGGATGGTTTATGTTTGCAGGAAGGTGAGAGAACTCTAGGGTTTATACTGCCTGCCTCCTTAATAATGAGGGCAGGCTTTTTTATGAGAGTCACCTAGTTAATGTCCAAATTACGGTAAAATAAATTTTGGAGATATATTTGGGCAGGAGGGGTTGGTTTGAAAAGAGTTTTGCGGTATTCAAGAGTATTTAGTGGATAGGAGGCTTAAGAAATGTGCCCATGAAAGGTCCGGAAAATGTAAGTACTGAAACGAATCCTCACTTGATGCGGAAAATTGGAATTGTTTTGGCCATATTCATGGCGGGCACTTTGTTAGGGTTCCTTGCAAAATATACGGATGGTTCCGTTTTAGGGTTAATTGGATCTGGCCTTGGTTTCTGGATTGCCGCGGCCACTTTGCTTGCAGTCTGGAGCCGTTCACCTTTAGCTGCAGTTTTGCATGTTTTTGTGTTCTTCGCAGCGATGCTGTCAGCTTACTATTTGTATTCCATGGTTTTGTTCGGTTTTTTTCCAAAATCCCAATTTATCTATTGGGGAGGCATTGCCTTGCTTTCTCCAGTATGCGGCTATGCTGTATGGTTTGCGAGAGGGGAAGGGTGGCCTGCAGCATTTTGTGCTGCGATGCCGATCAGCCTGCTCATTGGTGAAGGCTTTAGCTTTTTCTATACTTTCTCCATCCCAAAAGGCTTTGTTTTGCTGTTAGCAGTGTTTTTGTGGATTGTATTACCTAAAACTCATTATCAGCGCATAAGAATTATCCCTCTCGCAGCAGTTATTCTATTTTTAATAGAACGATTTGAACTCCTCTATTTATTGGCTGGATAAAGAAGGCGGAATGCTCATGAAGGAGAACTTATAATAAGAATGTGGTGTCCCTTTTTGCTTGCTTCGGCAGCAGCAGTGACATTCAGTTAATCGAAGAATCATTCAAATTTTGGCTTAAAGTAAATGATCAAGGCCGATAATGTAAAGGCAGGTGGCTATTGGGTGAAAGGGTGAAAGAGATGACTTACGAAGAAATCATGCAAAAGCTTGAGGAGCTTGGTTCTGATCAGACGAAGAGGATCTATATGAATCACGGGGCGAAGGAGCCTTTTTTTGGCGTGAAGGTTGGAGATTTGAAAAAGCTGGTGAAGCATGTAAAGAAGGATCATGAGCTGGCATTGAAATTATATGAATCAAACAATCATGATGCAATGTACTTGGCAGGGCTATCTGTCAATCCGAAGCTAATGACAAAAGAGACTTTACAGGACTGGGCTGAAAAGGCTTATTGGTACATGCCTGCAGAATATACAGTTGCCCAGGTGGCAGCGGAAAGTGATTATGCCCTTGAATTGGCCCGGGAGTGGATCGAATCGGAGGATGAAATGGTTTCTGTCTGCGGCTGGAGTACTTATTCTAATTATGTATCGATCACACCTAATGATAAGGTGGATGTCAGTGAAATAAGAGCATTATTGACTAAAGTTAAAAATACCATTCATGAAGAAAAAAACCGAGTAAGGTATGTGATGAACGGCTTTGTCATCTCCGTGGGCTCTTATGTCCCGGAGCTGAATGAGGAAGCGAAGATCGTTGCAGAACATATCGGGAAGGTGCATGTAGATGTCGGGAACACAGCCTGTAAAGTACCTTTGGCCAAGGAATATATTGAGAAGGTGGAATCTAAGGGCCGGGTCGGGGTTAAGCGGAAGACTTGTATATGCTAAGAAAACCTTAGAGGAAAGGCATGGAAAAAATCCATGCCTGTTAAATCTCAATAATAATACATTTGTTGAGGGGAATATTGCTGTGTGTATTGATATTGTTGATTTGGCTGCGGGATATAAGCATTTCTGCTGCAGTCTTTTGTCGGGCCGATAAAGGTTGAAGGCTGGACAGGTGCTATTGTCTTTTTCCATTGCTTTTCATCCATACAATAAGTGTGCGCCATTATATTTGAAGGTGTTAATTTGAGAATGTCAGATCCCAGGATGACCTCAGGCGTCGGTGCGTTAAAGATAGCCAGCAGATGAGTGTTGTCCGTATTCGCAACCTCATAATGCCACCAGCCTTGCGGGACATTGGCTACCTGCCCAGGAGTAATGTAATAATTCTGGATTTGTTTTGTAAATGGATTAAGTAATGAAACCGTTGCAGCACCGGAAATACAATAAACCAATTCAGCAGCATTTTGGTGATAATGGGGCTCTACTACATTGCTTTTACTTAGATAGATATCCAGAAGCGAGACATCTTCAAGCGTGTTTAATTGCTGAATACCCAATACATTTATAAAATTGCGGTTATCTTTTTTCATCAGATTGCTTTTGTTCACATCAAAAAAGTAATTTAAAGACGGAGAGGTGTAATCCAAGTATTTAACCATTACTGCTCAGTCCTTCTGGGAAAATGAATTTCTCAGATAAAGTATGCATATACCTCTAATCTGTGCGTGTACCCAGATATCCTGGTATAACCAGCAGACCTGATGTAAATCAAATGAGCTCAAAGCTTATGCTTTGAGCTCATTTGATCTTATTGAGTTTTCGCTTCCGTATATTCTTTTTCCGTACCTTGCATGAATTTCCAAAAATCATCATAACCAAAACATAGGAGGACCTCCATTTCAAAGATGTAAAGAAAGCCTGAGCGCTGCAGTCATCTTTATTTGTTTGCCTCCCTACCCCTGCGTACCCTCCCTTATTATGTATTATCTTTTTCTAAATTCTCCATCTTGATAGAAAGAGTCCGATCATCTGCTACATCTCAAGTCTTATTTGAAAATAAAGCTTAGGCTCATTTTAGCAATTTCAAAATACAGGTAAGATGAAATCAAGAAAGTGAACTTGTTGATAGATATCTTTTAGCACCCCAATAATAGGTCAAACCGTTGATAAATCAACATTTTTAGAGGGAGTAATCATATGACATTCCTGCCGTCCAATTTATTAAAGATCATAATGGTTCTTTTCTTGCTCACTTCAATTACTATTACTTCACTTGAAGCTCCGGCTTCAGCTGAGGGAGACACCGAAGCAAAAATTGAGAAGGGTATTGAGGATTACCTTGAGGAATATCAAGTCCCAGGAGCATCAGTTGCCATCGTTCATAACAATGAGCTGTTTTTTTCAAAATCATGGGGCGTTACTGGAGAATCAGAGGAGAAGGTTACAGGACAAACTCCTTTTACGATTGGCTCCATAAGTAAATCATTAACTGGAATTGCTATTATGAAATTAGCTGATAATGGAACCATCCGCCTGGATGATAGCGTTCAAGAATACCTACCCTGGTTCACACTGAAAAATGGGAAAGCTGCCGAAATAACAGTGGAGCAATTGCTGTCGCAAACAAGCGGGTTTAGTACTTATGATGGGCTGGCACTATCTGATAAAGAGTTAGCAGGCAGTAATGCTATTAAGAATCAAGTCAAGATATTGTCAGAAGTTGATCTAACTGCCGGGCCTGGTGAGAAACATCAATACAGCAATGCCAATTTTTTAATTTTGGGTGCTCTGATTGAAGAACTAACAGGAATGTCATATGCGGAGTATATGCAAAAGGAGATCTTTGAACCTTTAGGAATGAAAAATGCTGCAGCCAATAAAGAGGGGGCTTATAAGAAAGGGTACCTCAGCGGCTATCAATCGTGGTTTGGAGTGCCGGTGAAAAGTTCTGTAGCCTATGATAATGCTGGGGCACCATACGGATACATTACGGCCAGTTCTGCAGATATGGTCCAATTAGTAAAATTATTGAGCGGGAAAGGGCCAGATCATTTTATCAGTGACAAAGCATTGGATTTATATATGACACCACAGGTCCAAACAGGAGAGGATCGCTATTACGGTTTAGGAATACGCATATCAAACCCGGATACTCCCAAAGAAATCATCTGGCATTCTGGTTCCACCCCTGATTCGCATGCAGAAGTCTTTTATATTCCAGAAACTGGCTGGGGCGGCGTGATTCTGACTAATAAAAATCATATTTTAGAGGAAGATGGGCTTTACTATCTGAAGAATAATATTATTAATCTTTTAAATGGCGATGAGCCTGAACAAGTTCCTGATCATAGTCTGGCCATACAATGCCTTATGCTGGGATGTATTTTGCTGCTAATTATGCTTTCAATCTATTTATGGAAAAGATTCAGAGCCCAGAAGTCTCTAAAAAAGGGAGCGGGACTATTTTTAGGGCTGCTTTTTATTGTACTGTCAGCAGCGCTAGTTCCTCTTCTCACATATAGTACTGCTTCCCCTTGGAATTCCATTTCCGTTTTTGCGCCTGATATCGCTCTTTTGACGGTTTTGTCAGTAATTTTACTAGCGATAAATGGACTGCAGCTGATTATATCAGCCTTTAAAAAGTCAAGGTAATAGAAAATGCCTGTGTCTAGACAGGCATTTTCTTAAATATTTGCTGCTTTATCTCTTACTTCTGGGAAGCCAACACTTTCCATAATCCAAACCCTAGTAACGCTCCAATGATATTAAGAATAAAGTCATCAATATCCATACTTCCTCTTCTTGTGACTAGTTGTAGAACCTCCACACAAAGGATCATGACAGTCATAGTAATTGCAAATGATTTAAGTCTCTCTAGCCTTCTAAAAAAATAAGGAAGAAAAATTCCCATTGGCAAAAATGCTGCCACATTGCCGGCAAGGTTTTTTATAGGAATGATTAAATTCATGCTTCTATTTGAAATAGCCATTAAATACCCATTAATTGTCTTAAAGGGCACAAAATTGGAGGAAAGCTTCATATATTCCATTAACGGTATGTCTGCCCAAAATCCTCTCGACATAAAAAAGAGTAAACCCGTTAATGTGCATAGGTAAAAAAGAAAGCTTATCCCCATGATCAATCTGATTATTTTCCTCATTTTTATCTCCGCTTATAAATAGTCTTTGATAATAATAACATAATTTTTCCGGATTTCACCAGCAAGAAGAAAATGGTTCAGCGCCCTTTCTATGCCTGATAAGTAGAATTCAAGAATAGTATGCCGTACCTATTATAAGCTGGGAGCGGCATTTTTATTTGGTGAAAGTGGATGGCTAATTTTATATTGAATTGGATGGTTAAATATCGGTTTGTTTACGTTATTATTTAGTTATAAAAGTTTTTCAAAATGTAAAAGAAGAGGTGCGCAGCATGGGAATAATGCTTGGGCTGGTTGTTATCATCTTAATTTTTGCTGTGGTTTCGACTTTGCTGCTGACAGGCAAGGCTGATGAGAACTATGGAAGTTCTGTAAAACGGAACACAACCAATTTAACCTTAATATATGTGGTTATTATTTTTATCGGATTAGCTTCTCTCGGAGTTTATATTTGGCGGATTTAAATACAGATGGAGATGAAGAAAGATGACATGGGCAGTATTGGTACCTATTATTCTCGTTAGTCTGCTGAAAATCGTGCTGACCTGTATGCCGACTGGCACGGTTAATTGGCTGATCCGGAAATTTGAAACTCATTCCAAGCTTGATGAGAAAGAGGTTACAGTCACAATTGGTGATAATAGGCTGGAAGATAAGGAGAAAATTCAGATTATCAATCAGTTTAATGAAGGAATATTTATTAAGAAACATTATATCCATCCTGGGAACGAACAGCTTTTTTTACAGCCGGAGAATTGCGGAACACCTATAGTTATCGAGTTTCTAGACAGAGATGACAGACTGTTCATATTTAGTTATAAGGACCGGATTGATGTGGTCAAACAGCGCAGGAAAAAAGTCATCGCATACAGCCTCATTTCTGATAGCCTTCAAAGCAGTTCACTGGCAATAAAGGCCATATAATATAGGAAAAAATAGAAGCCTGGATCCTTAGTGATTTAGGCTTTTTTATGCCTGCAGGACGTACGTAAATTACTGCAACTTACCGTCCTCATCCTGCGTGTAGCCTTTATGCTGGTGACAATTGGAAATTAGCCATCTATACTAAATTTATAAAGCTGATGGAAAGGAGGAGCGCCCTTCATGAAAATCTTGCTCGACATCGACCCGCGTAACGAAGAAACCTCGGTGACAATCCATTGCAAAGAAATCAAGGTTCGCTATGACAGACTTGGATATTCTGATAAACCGGTGGGGATGAAGGGTTCCCTCGATGACTTATTTGTCCAGTACCTAGAAAAGGAGAAAATTGGATGAACGCAATCGTAAAGCTTGCCAGTCTTGAAACGAAGATGTTCTTTAGAGATCGTCTGAGCGTGTTTTGGACGTTCCTATTCCTGGTTGTGATGATTTGGCTTTTTGGTTCAATGTTTGTTGGCGATAACATGAGCCAAAAGGCTTTTGCGGAATACTTTGTTCCTTCATGGATTGGCGTCAACATCGTGACCACTTCCTTCTTCACACTGGGAACCGTCTTAACCAATCACCGGGAAACAGGTGTATTGAGAAGATATCAGTCAACTCCTCTCCAGCCTTGGAAAATCCTCGCTGCCCATACCTTTCAAGGCACCGTCATCTTTGCCATATCTGCTGTGCTGCTCATGGTCTTTGGCATGCTTCTTTATGACTTAACCCTGCCGACTTATATAGGAAGTACGCTGCTCTCGCTGCTAATCAGCATCCTGGCCTTTTTCCCGTTTGCTTTATTCCTGACATCCTTAGCAAAAAACACACAATCTGCAGCGGCGATCAGTTCCTTATTCCTGAACCTGATGCTGTTTCTGTCGGGTGCAACATTTCCACTTGAGATGATGCCGACTGTTCTTCAATACGCAGCCAAAGTCCTTCCGCTTTATTATGTGATTCAATTGCTGAGGGGGACATGGACCGAAGCTCCTATCACGGAATACGGCTTTGAGGCTGCTCTTCTAATTGGGATTGCGATTTTGTCTGCTATGCTTGCAACCCGATTTTTTCGGTGGAGCGGGAAGTAAGAAAAACATTAATAATTTGGGTGCCCTAAGAGATTTGGGGCATTTTTTAATAGGAGTTTACAAACTTTTGTTAATATTAATATAATTACTTAACTAAAATTTTTAAGGTGGTTATGATAATGGAAATCTATCAAGCTTCAATGAACGATTTAATAGGAGTTTCAGCTTTGTTTAATTTATATCGGGTGTTTTATAAACAAGGATCGAATTTGCAAGCAGCAGGTGAATACATAAAAGAGCGCTTAGAGAATAAGGATTCTGTCATATTTGTGGCAAGAAATGAAGGGACGTATCTTGGATTCACTCAGCTTTACCCAACATTTTCTTCTATATCGATGAAAAGGGCTTGGATCTTGAATGACTTGTATGTGGATGCACAAGCAAGGAAGCATGGAATAGGGGAAATGCTTATTGAAAAGGCGAAAGAGCTTGCTGCTGAAACAGGGGCGGTCAGCATCAGCCTTAGCACAGCACATGACAATTTCAATGCCCAAAGGCTCTATGAAAAAATTGGGTTCAAGCGTGATGAGCAATTCTATCATTATGAATTAAGTACAACTAAATAATGCTGTTAGCCAAGTTTCTTTTGTAATAATCTTGTGTTTAAAAAAGAAAATAAAAGACAAAACGCATACCAAGCGTTTTGTCTTTTATATCGACCTCAGAGCATCAGCAAACCGCTTAATCCCCTCATGGATGTTTTCTTCTTTTTCCCTGCCAAAGGTAAACCTTACGAAGCCTTTCTCAGATCCCATGGTTGTTCCGGGGACATAGATGACACCTCGTTTGATGGATTCTTCGAGCAGGTAATTCTCATTGTGCTCTTTTTTGATCCTGCACCAAAGGTGGATACCGCCTTGCGGAGTGCTGAATTCCACTTGGTCTTTCAAGAAATGATCCAGGCTTGAAACGATTTGGTTCCTTCGCTGCTCCAATTGCTTGGTCAGAGAATTTAAATGTGACTCAAAGTCTGCGGATTCAATAAAATCATTCGCGATCCATTGCGAATAGCTTCCGTGGCCGAAATCCACCTGCTGCTTGGCATCTGATAACCGCTCAATTACTGATCTGGGGCCGATGATCCAGCCGATTCTGAGGCCGGAAGCGACAATTTTGGTAAGAGAGCTGATATACAATACATTGCCATTGCGATCTAGAGATTTGAGGGTCTTCATCTTTTCGCCGGTAAAGGACGTTAGGCTGTATGGATCATCTTCCACAACCGGAATTCCATATTCAGAAGACAGTTCAAGGATTTTTCTGCGTTTGTTTTCAGGCAGCAATGTCCCTGTAGGGTTCTGGAAAATGGGATTTAGAAAGATCATCTTAATTCGATGTTTTTTATACAAAGCTATAATATCATCAGGATTCACACCATCATTGCCTGTTTTTAGATAATAAGTCTTAACTCCGGCTGATTTAAAGATTGGAAGGCTGTAGTGATAGGATGGATCCTCGATGGCAACAGATTCCCCGGGCTTTAATAGGCATTGGACGACAAGGTGCAGGGCCTGCTGCGCACCGGATGTAATAAGTATGGAAGAAGCGCTGCTCTCGATGTCCCGAAACTTTCTAACATGGTCAGCCAGTGTTTTTCTCAGGATTTCATTACCTTGAGGGTGATCGTAGCCTAGTGTCCCGATAAAAGAGCGGTTGGAAGAGATCTCTCTTAGCGAAGTCAAAGGAAAGAGGTCCTGAGAGAGCTCCCCGCTGGCCATGTTGATCAGCTTAGTTTCTGCGAGTTCTTTATGGATCCTTTGTGTGACTGGCAAGTTGGGCAAAAAGGAGCCTGCTTCGATATACCTGCTCCAGCTCGGAATTCGCCTTTTTGCCATTCCCCAGATATCTTTGCTGACCATCGTACCGCTTCCTCGATTTCGTTCAACGATCCCGTTTGATTCCAGCTCATCATACGCCGCAACAACCGTACTTCGATTGATATAGAACTTTTTTGCCAATCCTCTTTCTGAGGGCAGCGGTTTGTCAGGGGGGAAGGTGCCATCTGCTATTCCGTTTTCTATAAACATGGCGAGCTGCTTATAAATAGGTGTTTTCGATTTTCTATCAGGTTTCCAATCCAATTGAAACATCCTTTTCGACATGAAACTTTAGAATTATTATACCAGTCTTTCTCTAAAATACAGGATGCGGAGGATTTAATAAGGTTACCACTCCATTTTTACTATTAGGGTGTAATATTTTATAAATATTATTCGAATCTAAAAGTTCATCTTGACTAAATTAACTGTAACGATTATGATTACAGTATACCCGATTAGGAAAATAACTCTTTGTTTTTGAATGTTAACTGTAAATAAATTTATTACATTTTTAATTTATCTGATATAACTGATGAAGGAGTGTTATAAAATGGTGAATTTATTCTTATCATCAAGCTGCGGTTCCTGCCGGAAAGCCCGAGCATGGCTGGAGGAGCATCAAATTGAGTATGTTGAAAGAAATATTGTAACGGATCCGCTTACAGTCGATGAAATTAAATCGATTCTTCGCCTTACTGAGAATGGGACTGAGGAGATTATTTCAACTAAATCAAAAGCTTATCAGGATTTAAACTTCAATATCGACACTTTGCCACTAAAAGAATTATATCAATTGATCATCGATAACCCGCAAATGCTGCGCAGACCGATTATCCTGGATGAAAAAAGACTTCAGGTCGGGTTTAACGAGGACGAAATCCGCAGCTTCCTTCCACGGAAGTATCGCACGTTTTCATATAATGAACTGCAAAAATTGGCTAACTAGGCATCAGGTTGTAAATTCTTGACAAGCTAATCTGTAACGATTAGCATTACAGTACAGTAGCAGAAAATATAGGAGGCCGGCCATGAATAGCGATTTTACTCTTGCCATTCACAGCATAACTTATCTCGCCCTGCAGCTGGATCGCATGTCAACGAGCGATGCGATTTCTGAAAGCGCAGGGGTCCATCCGGTCCGCATCCGAAAAGTCCTGAGTTTATTAAAAAAACATGGGTTTATTAAATCAAAAGAGGGAACGGGCGGCGGATTTATTTTCGCCCGGGATTTAAGCGAAGTTAATCTCTGGGATATTTATAAGATTACTTCTGAAGGAGCACTGCAGCCCAAGTGTCCGGATTCAAATGAAGCGTGTGTTGTGGGTGCGAATATGCAAAGAGTTTTAATTGATATCTTTTTAGGTGCAGAGGAACATCTGGGCGAATATTTAAAGCACTATACATTAAAAGATATTGTTGATCTGATCTATAAAGAAAATTAATTGGGAGCTTCCAAGTTCCCATTCGCCAAAATGTAATGAAAAATGTTACAGTTTTGGAATCTCTTTAAAGAAGGTGAATATATATGATGTCCAGCAACAATGCCCTTTTAAAAGCGGGGGATTGGATTAAGGGAAAATCCCGTGAAGGGGAACTAATCATTGGCTATATAGAGACCCTTGAAGAAGGAATTATTAAGACAAAAGTTATTTCAAGTGATAATAAAACCATTGAAGGTAAAAGCATCCCGCTGCTAAGCAAGCAGGTTAAGAAGATGCCGGCAGCAAAAGTAGCCAATAAAGAACAGATTCAATTCCTGATTGATCTTGCCCTTTCCACTGGAGATGAAGAATGGTTTTTTGAATTGACCTCGAAGCTGAACTCGATGAGAGAGCTTGTGAAGGATATTAAAAAAATTTAAAGGAAGAAGTGCCTGTTTCCGTCTGTTTAACTGGAAACAGGCATTTTATTTTAGATTATCCAGCAATCTTCAGTTTTCAAGTTCTCTATCCGTTAGGGCCTCACGATGATGTTCCAGGGGTTATTTGCAAAATAGTTGATATTTCTATAGATAGGACTTGAGGCTAATGATAGCTATTGGAGTGTGTTGGTTTTTTTAGTGTTTGCAATAAAGAGCAGCGGTGTCTGAACATGAGGCCGGTTCGGACAGGGCGATCAGGAAAGTTGAAATAAATTGGTTTTGTAAGCAGAGAAAGTCTTTACACCCATTTTCCCATCATCCATAAACTGAAACTGGGTGATGTATATGCTAAAACGAAATCAAATGGATATTACTTCTTAATCAAAGATTTTTCCGTCCGTCTTGCTTGAAGGCATTAATATATAAGTTTCTTGAAAATCATTCATATCGTATGAGTAAAGAAGAAAAAGAAAAAATGGAAGCGGTTATAACAGTTTATAGAAAGGTTAGTGAAGAAGTAGAACAGGAATCTGTCACTATAGAAAGGCCCCTGGAATCTATAAAAGGAACCTATGAAAATTATAGATGATTTTTATTCGGATACTCTTGAAAGAATAGATAATAATTAAGGGATTTCTATTGGGAAATTACTTTACGATAAGGTTTAAAAACCCCCCCCCCGCAAAACCTGGGGGGAACGGTCATCCCATATAAGCACCTTCACATGTATTAGCCTTTGGTTCATAATAGCAATGCTGTTTGAATTGTCCTGAAAAAGGTTGATCGTACCACGTTGGCGGACATGGGGCATAGGGATTGAAATACCAGAGAGCAAACTTGGAAGGATGCTGTCTCCAATAGTCTAAGGTTTGTTTGGCCAATCTTTTTTCTACACCTCTGGCTCTATTGTAAAAAACATTCCCTTTTTGTACGGCTTCAAAAGAGTAATTTCCTCCCTGTATTTGAAATATCACTTGAGGTATTGTCCGGAGACCTTCAAAATCCAGGCAATTGGCAATTCTTCGATTGACTATAACATTCCCAACCATCAGCATCCCCAGTTTCCCTTCACCTTCGGCTTCTGCCCTCATCATCCTTGCCATTAAAGCCACGTCACTGTCGGTATATTGTACTCTTGGCACTTTTTATCACCTCTAAATGAATTGTATTAAGAAATTCTGTAAACATGTTAGCGTGCTCAGCTAGAGGGGAGAAAATATTAATTGGGGGTGCAAACCGCATCGCGCACCCCTCTTGTATTTTGATATAACCGCATAGAGTTTCACTTTTGATTTATATGCTTCATTTATTGGAATTATGAACGGGGAAATAGGTTAGAGTGGGACAAGGGGACAGGTACACTGTCCCCCATTACACAAAAGATTAGAAGGAACACAAAGTGCCTGCTCTGAACAGGCACTATTTTTTATCTCTGCTTAAGTGGCTCACTTATTAATACTGGTGCAGGAATCCCCATTGATGTTTTTTCAGGCCTGGTTTTAAGTGCTGAGAATAAGAAACACCCTGCAATGACAATGATGCTTCCGACAGCTTGTATCCAGTTCATGATCTCTCCTAAGAAGATAAAGGCTAGGATGGCTGTGAAAATCGGATTGAAATTTAAGAACAGACCAGAAGTGCTTAACCCCAACTGATTGACCCCGATGTTCCAGAGCACCATGCATAGGACTGTTGAGATTAGACCTGTATACAAAATGGATAAAAGAAATGAAGCACTGACATCTGTAACGGTGAAATCAGCAGTGTTAAATGGCAGAAGTACAAGCAGGCCAAATATGCCTGAGTATAAGATGGACATCATGGGTGTAACGAAGGACATAGCCCATTTGCTGCAAACGGAATAGATTCCCCACATGCCCACTGCCGCCATCATATAAAGATCTCCGTTATTAAACTGCAGCGATACAAGCATCGCCAGGCTTCCTTTTGAAAGGACAAGCAGTACACCAAATAGGGATATGAACATGGACATGATCTGCAGTGTATTTATCTTTTCTTTTAGAAAAATATAAGAAAATGCAGCAATGGAAAACATATTTAATGTAGAGATTAAGCCTACGCTGGTGGCCGATGTTTTTTCCAGCGCCATGAATTGCAGCGCCTGGAATAAAGCTACTCCGGTGATGCCCATCAGCAATAAGGGCAGGATAGCTTTTTTCGGAGGCAGCAGCCGTTTTTCTTTATGCCAGACAAGAGGAATGAGACAGATAATCGCAATTGCCCACCTTAAGATGGTTAAGGTAATAGGGGATGCGTGATCTACAAGCGTTTTTCCCACAATAAAATTTCCGCCCCAAAGAAAGCTTGTTAAAAGAAGTAGAAGATAATATTTCACGTCATTAAAGCCCCTTTTCAGAGCCATTGTGCACAATGACATTGTTTATATGAATAATTTTAACATTTATCAGGTAAAACAAAAGATAATTTTGTATAATGTAATTAATTCAAAACAATTAAAAGTATTTTGGTTTAAAAGTATAGAAAATTCACTTTGATAAAGTGATTTGTGCAGTATTTGGAATTATTGAAAAGGGCTGATGGATAGTGGAATCGATTGTAAGCAAGGTATTGGATCACCTGGATATAAAAATATTGGATTTACTTCAAAAGGACGCCCGTATTAGCAATCTGGAACTGTCGAAAAGGGTGAATCTTTCTGCTCCAGCTGTGCACGCAAGGATTAAGCGTTTGGAAGCGGAAGGGTACATCCAAAAGCATGTCGCCATCTTAAGCCATGAAAAGCTGGGATTTGATTTATTATGCTTCGTGTTCATGAGCACCAATATGCACCAGGCTGAAAAACTGGAATCTCTTGAAAAGACGCTGGAATCTATGAAGGAAGTATTAGAATGTCATTGTTTGACAGGAGAGTATGATTATCTGTTGAAAGTAGCGTGCAAGGATCGCAAGGGGCTTGAGATGTTTATCAGGAAACTGAATCAATTGGGGATCACGAAGATACAGACCAGCCTGGCGCTGAGGGAGATAAAGGATTCGACGGTGCTGCCAATACAGGAATAGAATTATGGGAAAAGGGAACCTTGAAACCTTTTCCAATAATGATTGTAAAAACTGGGAACAACGTTCAGGAGGGATTAGTCTGACAAAAAAGCTCGCGCAGCCCGAAACTCGTTTTTATGTGCTTTTTGGCTCCGTAATAGGTTCTGTGGCCGGATTAGCTGCCTATATGAAAGATTGGATTTAATTTATGAAAATCATAGATACCATTCCGGTTTTTATGAAAACCCTTCTGTTTATTTACCGGTGCGATCAATAAGGCTGGATTGCCTTGAATAATGAAATGATATTTCCAATCCGAGAGAGTATTATGATGAACTAATTAATAATCTTCCTGAGTAATGAGATGATGGGCAGTTGAGTTGCTTCTGTACATGGGGTTATTTCCAAGGTCTGCGTTTAAAAGGCTAATAATCAGGAAAAATACAAAACATAATAGCAACGAGGAGGAAGCAAAATGCCATATGATAAACTCAGTGATCTGCCCGACTCCGTCAAAGATAATCTTCCGCATCACACACAGGAAATTTTTAAGGAAGCATTCAACTCTGCAAGTGAAGAGTATGACGAGGAAGAAACGCCCTTTAAGGTTGCCTGGAGTGCTGTAAAAAAGAAGTACGAGAAAAATGATGATGATAAATGGGTGAAGAAGGAAGAGTAGCTCACCTCGTTTTTCGTCTTACTGAGCTGAAAAAAAGGTGTCCCATCCCAGGACACCTTTTTATTCATCTTCCGCTTCATTCTCAACGAATTTTTTCAAGTTCTGGTATTGCTCTTCAAATACGAACTTGGCTGTCCATCCTAAAATTTTCATTGTCAGTCTATAAAAGAAGTTGCTCGGAACCAGGCTTGCTTCCACAATCAGTCGGGTTCCGTTGTGTTCCCGTGATAAGAGATACCTCGATATGCTTAACCCCTCTTTGGAATGAGAGTGCATAATAATTTTATAGGGAGCCTCATATTCAACCAATTCGGAATCGATTTTAATGATTTTTTTATCCAGTTTTTGAACAGTGACAAACTTAGTACCGGGCTGCGGGACTGGTTTGTTTTCTTCATTATCATAAATGTTTTCGATCAGCATGGTATTCCAAAGCTTTATTTTGTCATCATCATCGACGTATTTGAAAACCAGCTCAATCGGGGCATGGATAACATCTTCATATCTGTAAACAAGCATTTCTTTCATCTGAAAAATCCTCTTTCTTTCTATTTATTCTTATCTTAATAGTTTTTTCGGCAAAACTTTCTTGTTGTTAACCTTATCAATGTATTTGTGATTATTTTTCAATTTTCTGAAACTAAATAAGCTATCATCCGTATTAGAAATAAGGGGTGATGGAAATGTCAGGATTCATTATTATTGGTTTACTTCTTATTGTCATGATCGCTATTGGAGGTTCCAGACCATCAAATCGTTCTTATGCAAGCGGGAAAAATCATTCTTCCTATCATCATACAGGAGTTTACAGCAGTTCAGATAACTGTGATGGTTTTGGAGGCGGGTTTGGTGGAGATGGCGGCGGCTGCGGGGGAGGCGACTGAAAATCATTGAGGTCAGCTGCAAAACCTAGGGTTAGATACTGCAGCTCGCCAAGTTATGGCTGTATGAGGAAATGAGATATGCCAGACGGAAGAAAGCCAATGCCCTGAGAGGGAGTTAATAATGAATAGGGTTAAGATTAGAAGGCCAAAAGCAGAGGATGTAAAAGAGCTAAACAATTTCTTTAGAATAGTCATAACCGATACATTTCTTAAAGAAGGTATTGGGGATTTGCTGGAGGACATGGCAGAAGAAATTAATGCGAAGAAAAACTGCCTGAATAGGGATATTATTAGCGGCGGTATAGAACGGTACTTTCTAATTGCTTTGCATGCCGATAAAATCGTTGGATCAATAGAATACGGCCCAGCTAGTGAACTGATTAATAAAAATACATATCGGGCGCTTAAAGATCTTTTGGAAGTTGGTACAGTATTTGTGCATCCTGACTATCAGAGAAAAGGCATAGGCAATCAATTATTAGAAGCAATGTATTCCACCTTAAAGAATAAAGGAATAGAAGAATTCTGTTTAGACTCAGGATATAAACATTCACAAAAAGTCTGGAGAAAGAAGTTTGGAGAACCAGACTATCTATTAAAGGATTACTGGGGAGAGGGGGCTCATCATATGATTTGGCGAATCAGGGTTGATTCTATTTGATAATTTTCACCATTCTCCGGAGAGATTGTCCCTTACTTTAAAAAGAAGCTTTTCCGGCATCTTCATAAAAAGATGGGGAAAAACTTCATTAGCACTGTTCCAATTATCCGCGTAAATCACTCCTTATATGTTAAGGAGCTAGGGTTTTCCCTATCGCCGCCTCGTCTGCAATAATAGTCACAGCAGGGTGTGTTTTTAATATAGAGGCAGGGAAGCTTTCGTTCACGTCTCCTTGTAATAGGTGCTCTAAAGCATCTCTTTTTGCATCTCCTGAGACAAGCAACACAATTTCCCTGCTGCGCATAATACTCGCAATTCCCATGGAAATGGCATGAGAAGGCACTTCATTAAGGCTATTAAAATATCTTGCATTGGCTTCACGAGTAGAAGGTGTTAATTCAACAATATGTGTTTCAGAGTGAAAGGATGTACCTGGTTCATTAAAGCCAATATGGCCGTTGCTGCCGATGCCAAGAACTTGAAGATCAATACCTCCATGTCTCTCTATCAGATTTTCGTAGTCGCTGCATTGCTGATTAGGATTGTCTGTATCGCCTATAGGAACATGAGTATTCGATTTTTGAATATCGATGTGATTAAATAAGTGCTTGTCCATGAATAAACGGTAACTATTCGGGTCTTCACCAGATAGCCCCATATATTCATCCAGATTAAATGTTGTAACATCCCGATAGGAAGTATGATTCTTTTGATGGTCGTTCACCATTTGAGCATATAATCCAACCGGGGTCCCTCCTGTTGCCAATCCCAGGTTAATGCCAGGGCTGCGGCGGATTCTATCAATTAATAACTCAGCTGCCTTTTGACTCATTTCATCATAATGTTTCACTTGTAAAATCTTCACTGCTGTTCCCCTCCTCGATGATACGCAAGCTTTCCGCGGCAAAATGTCATGGCAACTTCAAGCTGCTCATCCATTATTACGATGTCGGCATCTTTTCCCATTTTGATGGTTCCTTTTCGATCGATGACATTCAGCTGCTTAGCAGGATTAACGGCTGCCATCTGGATTGCGTCTTCCAGTGAGCATTCCGTAAAATCAATCATATTTTTCATCGCATTTCCGAGTTTTAGAATGCTCCCTGCGAGGGTTCCATCCTGTAAAACCGCCTTGCCGTTTTCAACCCTTACCGCTTGTCCGCCAAGATCATAGACTCCAGCTTTTAAGCATTTGGCCCGCATGGCATCTGTTATTAAAATCAGTTCTTTTTCGCCTTTTTGCTGAAAGGCAAGCTTCACCATTTCAGGACGGACATGAACACCATCTGCGATTAGTTCAGCTGTTAATTCATCCCGCAATAAAGCCGCACCGACTACACCTGGTTCACGATGATGCAGGCCGCGCATTTGGTTAAAAAGATGTGTGACATGTTTAGCACCGGCCTCAATGGCTGTGTTTACTTCTTCATATGTGGCATCTGAATGGCCGATCGAGGCAATAATGCCGTTTTCATCCAGGTATTTCACCATTTCCATGCCGCCTGGCTGTTCAGGAGCCAGTGTAACGATTTTTATCGTTTGCTTGGCAAGATTATTCCACTTTTTAAATTGCTCGATGCTGGAATCTACGATGAATTCCACGGGCTGAGCGCCGGCTCTGGCTTTATTGACATACGGTCCTTCAAGATGAATGCCAAGGGTTTCTGCTTTACCGGGAGACTGCTGCCTCTCTATATAATTCCCGGAATTTATCAATGCATTTTCAATAGCTGCTTGGCTTTGAGTCATTGTTGTGGCTAAAAAGCTGGTAGTTCCTTCTTTAGGAAGAGCGGCAGACATGGTATCTAAAGCTTCCGCTGTTGCATCCATCACATCTGCACCATTTACTCCATGGATATGAATATCTATAAGGCCGGGAATGGCTTTAAAGGAAGAAGGAAATTCCACCACCTCAAATTCTTCCGCTGCTGGCAAATTCGTGAGTGGCCCAATCCCGATTATCTGGTGATCCTGCAATAGAATATAACCTTCTTCAATCTTTTGGTCTTCTGCATATATTTGCATTCCTTTAAGCAAGATAGCGTTCAAGGTAATCTACTCCCTTTGTGTGCAGATTAGCTGGCCAAGTCCGGCTAATCTCTATAAGTATTAATAAAAAGGGCATCCCGTTTTTCGGAAGACGGAAGCATCATTCTAGTAGATATTCTACTATCAGGAATGAATGAAAAGTAGATACATACTCTAAAATGAACGTGTTTTCAGCGTGGAAGGGAAAATGGTGAAAAGAATTGAAACCGATTTCAATCCCATTGAACTTCGACAGCTGCAAATATATGATACGGACATAGGTTAAAGCAACAAGATTTGTCATCAGGATAAAGGGGGTCAACATCAATGAAAAAAGCTTTTGAAAAAGCTCAGCAATTTGGTAAATCGTTTATGCTGCCAATAGCAGTTCTGCCGGCAGCAGGTTTATTATTAGGTATTGGCGGAGCACTGTCTAACCCGAATACGGTTTCAGCTTATCCATTTTTAGATATCAGCTGGCTTCAGGCCATTTTTACAATTATGAGTGCGGCAGGTTCAATTGTATTTGCCAACTTGCCGATCATATTTGCGGTAGGGGTGGCGATCGGTTTAGCCCGTTCAGATAAAGCAACGGCTGGATTGGCAGCCATGATCGGTTATTTTGTAATGAACAGCACGATCAGTGCACTGCTATCTTTAACCGGAGACCTGGCGAAGGATAACTTGGCAGGAGCCGGTCAAGGGATGGCTGTCGGCATTCAGACGCTGGAAACCGGTGTTTTTGGCGGGATTATCGTCGGGATAGCGGCAGCTGCCCTGCATAATAAATACAATAAAATTCAGCTGCCTCAAGTGTTAGGATTCTTTGGGGGATCTCGCTTTATTCCTATTGTCGTTTCATTTGCTTCGATTTTTATTGGAGCCATCCTATTTGTGATCTGGCCATACTTCCAGGCTTTAATCAATGGGCTTGGATCAGTGGTTACAGGCACTGGGGAAATCGGAACTCTATTCTACGGATTTATTTTGCGTATGCTTGGACCGCTTGGCTTGCACCATATTTTTTATCTTCCTTTCTGGCAAACGGCACTCGGCGGAACACTGGAGATTGGCGGAAAATTAGTCAGCGGTACACAAAATATCTTTTTTGCCCAGTTGGGTGATCCTTCGACTGAACAATATTACGAAGGGGTATCAAGGTTTATGTCAGGCCGCTTTATTACGATGATGTTTGGTCTGCCAGGTGCAGCATTGGCCATTTATCACTGCTCTAAAAAGAAAAACAGAAAAGTGGTAGCGGGAATTTTGCTATCAGCAGCGTTAACATCTTTCTTGACTGGGATCACAGAACCGCTTGAATTTAGCTTCTTGTTCGTAGCACCTCTTCTTTATTTAGTACATGCCATTTTCGATGGCTTTGCTTTTATGATGGCGGATATATTCAATATTACTGTCGGTCAAACATTCTCAGGCGGATTCATTGATTTCATTTTATTTGGAATTCTTCAAGGGACAGATAAAACAAATTGGCCATATGTATTGATGGTAGGTATTCCATGGTTCTTCCTATACTACTTTACGTTTAAATTCTTAATCAGGAAAAAGAACTTCAAAGTTCTTGGACGAGAAGATGAAGAACAGGCTTCAGAGCAGGTTTCAGCTACAGACCGTGCTAAAACGATTGTAGAAGGATTAGGCGGAACAAATAATATTGATATCGTTGATTGCTGTGCGACTCGTCTGCGGGTAACCGTTAAGGATGAATCCCTGGTAAAAGACGATGTCATTAAACAGACCGGATCAAAAGGAATTGTGAAAAAAGGAACGGGTGTTCAAATTATTTATGGACCTCAAGTCACCATTGTTAAAAACGAAATAGAAGAGTATTTAGGTCAGTAATAAATAATAAGGACGTGTTTTTAAATGCATCAAGTGCTGGAACAGATCAAAAATGGACTAATCGTTTCCTGCCAGGCTTTAGAAGGGGAACCGCTTCATAGCCCGTTCATTATGGGACGTATGGCATTGGCTGCAAAGGAGGGCGGGGCTGTTGGCATTCGGGCCAACTCCGTCTCTGATATTAAGGAAATAAAAGAACAGGTCGATCTTCCTGTGATCGGCATCATCAAACAGGTGTACAAGGACAATCCTGTCTTTATTACACCAACCATGAAAGAGATCGATGCGTTAGCAGAGACGGGTGCCGAAATCATTGCGACAGATGCAACGAACCGAATTCGGCCGGACGGCAAGAATCTAGAATTGTTTTATCAGTACGTAAGATTAAAGTATCCCCATATTCTGCTGATGGCGGATGTCTCTTCAGTGGAAGAAGCCATTTTTGCCGATGAGCTGGGATTTGATATTGTGGCGCCAACATTATACGGTTATACAGAAGAAACAAAAGGCTTGAAAATCGATGATCATGACTACGCCGTGATCAAACAAATCGTCAAAGAAGTGAAGCATGCAAAGGTTATAGCGGAAGGAAATGTGTCCACACCGGAAATTGCCCGCTCTGTGCTGGATATTCATGTTCACTCGGTTGTGGCAGGCAGCGCGATTACGAGACCGCAGATCATTACCAAAAGATTTGTAGATGCAATGCAAAAATAAGGATTAGCTGAAAATAACTCAGGCTTTTGACTGGGCTGTTTTCAGCTTTTTGCTTTATGGAGCTATATTTCATAGTTTTTTGCTCTTTGAATAAAAATAAGGCTATCATCTTGTATAATGAACCTATGGAATATCTAAAAGAGGAGAAAGAATATGGAATATCTTGGTGAGAACCTCCTTCATGGCATAGCCTGCACCATGGAAAAATTCACAAGCTCGGAGTCAGAATTAGCAAAATATATTATCGAAAATCCTGATGAAATCAGCCAGCTATCAATTAATCAAATTGCTAAAAAAATTCATATCTCCCCGGCTACGATTACCCGCTTCTGTCAGAAAATTTCTTTTTCGGGGTTTAATGAATTCAAGCACGAATTAAAAAGATATATCGATTTAAGAAACAAACCGACAGCGTCCAGTGATATAAAAGAGATCGATTATTTTTCCAATCTCTATCAAAACCATTTGGAAATTATCGAAACGACTTTTCGGAAAATGACTTATTTTGATATTCAGCAAGCGGTTTCCCTTTTAACGGATGCAGAGAAAGTACATGTATACGGCATTGGCAACTCCGGGATTGCTGCACAAGAGTTCAAATGGAAATTTTTTCGGATTGGGATCCAGGTTGAGTCGATTACAGATCCTCATCAAGCAGTGATGGATGCTGCGTTAAGCACAGGCAGCAGTCTTGTTATTGGCATTTCTGTTTCAGGGGGAACAAAAGAAGTCATCGACGCAATTAAAATTGCCAAGCAGCAAGGTGCGGCCGTCCTTGCCATCACAAGTGAGAAAACATCTGAACTCTCCCAGTTGGCAGATCTTTCACTTCTGGTTATGAGTAAAAGCAGTATGCATATGGGCCAGAACATCTCTCCAACGCTGCCGCTATTCCTGCTCTTTGACTTACTGTACACAGAACTTGTTGCAAAGGACTATGTCAACCGTGTTCAGATTCGGGATAAAACACTGAGGGCATTGAAGAATTAGTCAATATAGGAAGGCATAAATGAAGATAAGTCATGGAATCAGACAAGAGCTCTAGCGTGAAGGCTCTTTTACCGTCTCTGTATTGCTGGAAGAATTCAATACGATTATTCCGCCGATAATCAGTAAGATTCCCAGTATCTTGAGGCTGCTAAATGCTTCTCCCCAAATAATGGCGCCGATTAACGCAGTTAACGCTGTTCCTGCTCCTGACCAAATGGCATAAGCCAAACTCAATGGAACAGTTTTAAGACATAATGATAAGCAATAAAATGAAAGGGCATAGCCAAACACGACTCCTGCAGATGGAAGCAGCACAGTAAATCCATCAGACAGCTTGAGCATGGTGGTGGCAAAAATCTCTCCCGCGATTGAAATGGTTAAATACAAATATCCCCTCATATTAATGGCCTCCGCCGCTATTCAATAAGATTACTCCTCCAACTATTAAAGCCAAACCCAGAATTTTTTTGCCGTTTACATTCTCTTTATAGACGGTAATCCCGACAAAGGCAGTCAGCACGGTCCCGAGGCCAGCCCAGATCGCATATGCCACACCAAGCGGCAGCGTTTTTAACGATAAAGATAGCGCGTAAAAAGCGACAGCATATCCAATGATTACGCCAAGTGATGGCAGGAGTTTCTTAAATCCGTTTGTTGCTTTGAGCATGGAACTGCCAAACACTTCACTTATGATAGCTAATGCTAATAGTATATAGGCATTCATAAAGCCTCCCCGTTTCTTCTCCGAATGGATTCAATTTATTGTACCTTCTCGAAGGCTCCTTTTGCCAAGTATATGAATGAAAAAAATTGAAACCACTATATGGCGTAATATTTTGCAGAAACTTAAGCCGACTGCTTATTTTAAGCGTGATGGACGATGAAATTTGTAATAAGCATGTATGTGGTTATAGCTATAATGGTATTAGTTAACCTGACAAGTGTATTTAGTTAAAAGGTGAGTATTCAGCCTTCTTTCAGGGGACAACATCAAGCAGAAATGGCGGAGACCTTGCAGTTGCCTCCAAAAGTCTGCCCTATTCCTGAAATGCCTGATATGCCGAATAAGCATGCTCCGGGGCTTTTTGATTTGAATAATTAATTTTTTCTTCTGGCGTCAGTATAAAGGACGCTATTTTAATATATATTTTTAAGGTTTCCTTCTGCAATTTTTGGGGAATCTATAGTTATCAAATCAATGAACAACATGATTGCTGCTGAAAGGAGTGAGGCGGATGGAGTCGATTTGGCTCGAGTATGCCTGGGCATTATTGATATTAATTGGATTGGAAGGCTTGCTGTCGGCTGACAACGCCCTTGTCCTCGCCGTCATTGCCAAGCATTTACCGGAAGATCAGAAGAGAAAGGCGATCAATTATGGAATCATTATGGCATTCGCTTTCCGATTTGGTGCGCTTTTTGCCATATCGTTTATCGCGAATGTCTGGCAGATCCAGGCCATCGGAGCTGCCTATCTTCTGTATCTTGGATTAAAGCATGTCATTAAGGCCAAGTTCGGAAAAGAAAATGAAAATATTCGTGAGGATGTGAAGGAAGAAGCAGCAGGGAAAGGATTTTGGCCTACAGTAGGGAAAATCGCATTAGCCGATCTGGCCTTTGCTATCGATTCGATTCTTGCAGCTGTGGCGCTGGCCCTAGGTTTGCCGGATTCACCGCTCGACGATTTCGGAGGCATGGATGGCGGACAGTTTATTGTGGTCGTGCTTGGCGGAATTGCCGGACTGATCCTGATTAAGTTTGCTGCTACCTGGTTTGTAAAGCTGCTTGCCGAACGGCCGGCATTGGAAACAACCGCTTATGCGATTGTCGCCTGGGTTGGTGTCAAACTTGCTGTCATTACGCTTGCCCATGAGGATATCGGTGTCCTGGATCATCATTTTCCCCATAGTACAGGCTGGACACTGGTCTTCTATGGTGTATTGGTGGCCATTGCGCTGTTTGGGTGGTTTGCGCCGAAAAAGCAAATGGAGGAAGAAGCCTTATAAAGAGGAATGCGTTAATCTTCGGATTAACGCATTTTTTAAGATGAAATTTATTGCATGAACAGGTCTGCACTGGTATGATAAATGTAATTATAATGAAATGGAGGTTTTCCTTTTGACAGCATCAATGAGATTAAGAAACCCGCTTTTCAATCGTTAATTGAATACGTTTGAAGGCTCTGCCTATGTTCAGAGCATCGGGATTGGTCTGTCTATTTAAGGAAACCTAAATTTAACGGTTATTTTAAAGAGGGGATGAATTTCTCCTCTTTTTTGCTGTCTTTTGAAATAGAATAAGTATATAGCGGATGGATCAAATGAATATAGGCAAAGCTTGTTTTTATAAAATATATAGAAATGAGTGATTAGTCAATGAATACAGTGAATTCTAATCTGAAGGAGAATTGGCTGAAGAATATTATTCTCTTTTTGAGCAGCCAGACGATCTCGCTTTTTGGATCGTCCCTTGTTCAATATGCCATTATGTGGCATATTACGTTAACGACAGAATCTGGTTTGATGATGACGCTCTACATTATTTGCGGGTTTATTCCAACCTTCTTTCTATCACCGGTTGCGGGTGTCTGGGCAGATCGGTACAACCGGAAAATGCTGATTATTTTAGCAGATGGCCTTATTGCCTTTTCAACACTGATTCTCGCTATCCTCTTTTTAATGGGATATGAATCCATTTGGCTGCTGTTTGCCATGGCAGCGATTCGTGCGCTTGGAACAGGGGTTCAGACTCCTGCTGTCGGAGCGATACTGCCGCAGATTGTCCCGAAGGATAAGCTGACAAAGGTGAATGGGGCAAATGGAAGTATACAGGCTGTAATCATGTTTGTTTCCCCAATGGTCAGTGCCGCTTTAATCGCAATGGCATCACTTGAGATCATCTTTTTCATCGATGTCATCACAGCAGCGATTGCCATTGTCACCCTGATGTCTTTTGTCAAAATCGCAGTGCACGAAAAGGCATCAGCCAAACAGGAAACGAGCTACTTCAGCGACTTTAAAGAAGGTCTGCAATATGTAAACAGCACGCCTTTTCTGAAGAAATTCTTCCTGTTCTTTGCGGTCTTCTTCGTACTGATGGCGCCGGCGGCCTTTTTGACGCCCCTGCAGGTTACCCGCACCTTTGGCGGGGATGTGTGGAAGCTGACTGCCATTGAAATTGCTTTTTCAGTCGGCATGATGGTTGGAGGCGGAATCATTGCTTCCTGGGGAGGCTACCCGAATAAAATTAAAACCATGACCCTCGCCAGCCTCATCATGGGGATTTGCACCCTGGCACTTGGCATCGTTCCAGTTTTCTGGATCTACTTAGTGTTCATGGCCTTATTCGGAGTTGCCATGCCAATATTCAACACACCAACTACCGTATTGCTTCAGGAAAAAATCGAAGAGAATTATTTAGGCAGGGTGTTTGGTGTCATGGGGATGATCTCAACCTCGATGATGCCGATTGGCATGCTGATATTTGGCCCAATCGCCGATATCATTGCCGTTGAATGGCTTCTTGTTGGGACTGGGGCATTTATTATCCTATTAGCGGTCATATTAGGACGGGACCAGGTGCTTCTTGAAGCGGGAAAACCGGCGCTGAGTGAATCGTAAGATATCTTTTAAAATGAAGCTGTCATATTGGCAGCTTCATTTTTTACGTAAAAAATGAAGCGGAACAAGGAACATTAGAAATGAAGAAGAATATTTAACTTAACATCCTGCATTTTCTTTAGCGGGTTGTCCGGCCGGTGTGTAAAGTAAGCATGCAGGGCCTTATTCTATTTTGAATAACTGTCCCATATGATAAATGTGGTCTGGAAACGATTCGAGGAATGAAGGGCAACTATGGAAAACAAATCCAAAAATCAAGAATTAGATGTTTAATGTCAATAAAGGTTGTTCCAGAAAAGGGCCAGATTCTTGAAAAATAATAGAGATTTTGGTCCCTTTCTCTGGTAAGCATTAGAATGGTGTACCAATATTTAATGTTCTATAATCAGCTGTTGTTTGTTATTATTTATCATTCCATCATACCTCCAGGACCTGCCCAGAGATGGTTTTGTTTTCGATCATAAAAAACACTCCCTAAGATCAGTTTGATCATAAGCACATCTTTCTAAAACTAGTATATTCATTAAGGGAAATTTTATAAAAAATGAAACCTTTTAAGGCAGTCCAAATTGGCAGATGAAAAGGCCTTTAACGATTCTGATTCATTAAAGGACGAAAAAATGAAAGAATCCAAATAAGAATATAGAGGTTGTCAATGGAGAAAATACTTTATGTATCAATTATTTTCTCATAACAGAAAGGAAAGATATGATGACACAACAAAAAAAACTAGAGGATTTCTCAATTGAAGAATTATTGGAAGAAGTAAAATCTAGAGAGTCTAAACAAGAATCTTTTGCGGCTCCCGAGAGAGTAGGACATGAGGACCTAAGTCGTTATTCTACGAACGAGATCATTGAGACAATCGCTGGTAAACAAAAAGTCATTTATGGAACAGACGACCGTATGGATATGTTTCAGGTAACCGATCAAGCTATTCTCAATGATGCAAACAGCGTTGTTGCTCTTTTCGAGACCGATGACATTGTCGATAATGGAAATGGAACATCCACGATTAAGACAAGAAATTTTGGCACATCGCGTAATTTGTGCGAAAATGAAAAGTTTCGTGAACAACCAATGGGTGCGTTCTGTTCTGGGTTTCTCGTAGCACTGGATATGATCGCAACAGCTGGACATTGTGTGAATGCAGATAATGTAACGGACATTCGATTTGTTTTCGGGTATCGAATGATTAATGCTTCTACGGCACCTAATGTAATCAACAATACTGAAATATATAAAGGATTAAGACTAGTTGGGCGTAAGGAGGAGGGATCTGGACCCGATTGGGCGTTGGTCCAACTGGACAGGCAAGTGACCAATCATCCTTCTGTTAAAATTCGAAGGTCAGGCAAAATTGCAGATAATCAAGCTGTGCACGTCATCGGACATCCTGTAGGAATTCCTACTAAGTATGCAGGAGGGGCGAGTGTTCGTAATAATGACCAAGAAGCTGTTTTTGTTGCCAATCTGGACACTTATGGCGGAAATTCTGGTTCACCTGTCTTCAACAGCGATAGTCATGAAGTGGAAGGGATTTTAGTTCGTGGAGAGACTGACTTCGTAAGATATGGCAGCTGTAACATTTCAATGGTATTTCCTACTACTGGTGGAGGAGGAGAAGACTGTACGAGAACAACTGAATTTGCTGACCAAATTCCAAATGTTGAGGATTAGTCCCAGCGAGGATGTTAAGATTTATTCTTCTAAAATGATTAAGAATTCTTAAAACAGAAAATTTTCTTTTTAGACCCATCAAGCATATTAAAAGTTATTATGGGAAGGTTAAAAATTGGAAATACGTTTCCAAACTTTCAATAAGAAAGGAGTCTTCTTAATGAATCAGGATATTAAAATTTGTACACTAAAGTTGCTTCCTGAAGAAAAGAGTAAAGAAGCCTATGAGAAAGCCGTTAAGGAAAACCCAGCAAATGATATGAGGGAAGAGATGCATGCTTTACCAGAAATATTTGAAATGGCACTCATGAAATTTAAGAAGTGGGAGCCTGGACGGAAATTACGAGTCCGCTTTTTAGATGGCGCTCCTGACGTGCAAGAAAAAGTAGAAAAGTATGCACATGAGTGGGAAAAATATGCAAATATTAAATTTATTTTCGGAAACGATCCAGATGCAGAAATTCGAATTTCATTTAAAGATAAAGGTTCATGGTCTTACCTTGGAACAGATTGTTTATCGATTGAGGATAAAAATGAGCCAACGATGAATTATGGCTGGTTAACATCAGATTCGTCCGAAGAGGAATACTCTCGTGTTGTTTTGCATGAATTTGGCCATGCGTTAGGCTGTATTCATGAGCATCAAAACCCTACAACAAACATACCGTGGGACAAAGAAGCTGTTTATCGATATTACCAAGGTCCTCCAAATAATTGGACTAAACAACAAGTTGATCAGAACTTATTTAGACATTACAGCAGATCGATTACGAATTTTACTTCTTTTGATAAAAAGTCGATAATGTTATATGCGATCCCAAACAGCCTTACGTTAGGCGATTATGAGGTCGGTTGGAATAGAACCTTATCGGAAATGGATAAGCAGTTTGTGAAAGAAATGTATCCTCGTACCCAGGAAGGGATATTTCACACAAATACCGAGATGCACGAACGTGCTGCAGAGCCAAACGATCCCATAATATAGGGAAAAGTATGAAATTGGATAAATACCTTAAAAACGTAATTGTGAATGTTTAAAAAACACCTTCCTTGATACACTTTGTTTGTGAATCAAGAAGGTGTTTTTTGTTTTTCCTTATAAAGAATGGTTAATCACTACTTTTCTTTAAATTCCTAATGAAAAGTTTAGTAGGTCAACGCATTCAGGAAAATCGATTAAAGGATTTCGATTGCCTTGGAGGTCGAAGATTGCATGATTTCGATGTTTTTCATGCAAGGTGATAGGATATTCCTTATGCCACTTTATTAATAAGTCAATATCGATTTGATTTTTTCTTTCTCCTTTTATTTTACCAGGGTAACGGAGCAAGAAATATAATACTGCTCTTGCTACTTCGCCTTTACCGCCTTCAGGCTCAAATTTTATATCTCCGCCCCTTTTCCCACATTCATTCTTAATGACTTCTCTATATGCTTCAGGATTGTAATCTGCAAAGTCAAAATAAGGGACGCTGCTCCGAAAGCTATTGCAGTTTATTTCGCAAGTGAACAAATGATGTAAATCACCCACCATAGGACTGAGTTTTCCAAACCAGGATTGTGGTACCACATGCTCAATATTGAATTGTGATCTATCTTCCAGCATCTCAAGAAATTCTTCTTTTTGTCTGTCTGTTAAAAGAGGTTCATGGCGTGAGATACTTTCGAATAGCTCTTTTTCCTCTTTTTCGTACCTAAAATCTTCCAGGATTAAATCTTCAGGGTTAACGCTTTTTCCAGAATAGATGCTTTTTGTTTCTCCGTCTTCTCTTAAGTCTACCCATGAATGCAACTCTTTTCGGCTTCTTTTATAAGAAAGTACGTTGTTATGGGTATTGGTTAGCAGATTATTGAGATGTTGATACAGTGTATCAAGTTCGCCAATGTTAAAGTTTATAGAACTGTAATAATCATTTATGATCAGCTTGTCTTTTTCTTCATCATAATAGTTGTCCGTTTCTTTAAGTCTTTCTCTATTTAGCTTTAGCCTCAATAACGTTTTTTCAATACTCTCTTCGTCATACAAAATGTTAAAAGCAGGGGAAGGGCTGCCTGAAGTGCCTTCAAATTTTTCACTTCTATCCTTGTATACGAGTCTCATCACTAAAGGTGCATGGTCTGAGATGTTCTTTATAAAATCACGAACACTTTTATCCAATCTGACGATGGCAACATCATCACCGTCGATTTGTCCGATATTCACATCCTTGCTAACGAAAATATGGTCAATAAGTGAAAATGGAGCCTTTAAATAAGACATGTGACCTGCGATCGCATCGTCATGCGTCAGAGTGACTAAAGACGGTGAGTTTATAATATCCATTAAAGAGGTGCTTGGGATATCGTCATTTAGATCTCCACCTAAAATTATAGGAAGTTTTTTGAAGGCTTCATCCTTACGTAAGTCTTCTATAATCAATGAAATGACATTTGCTGCAAGCTGTCTTCTTTTAACGCTTACAGGATCCCTCATTGCTTTTAGATGAACAACAATCATTAAACATTCGATGTCTTGATCATCTTCCTTTATAGTACAAATTGCAAATAAAGGTTCACGTTTGTTAGGAAAGGCAGGCTTTCCTGAAGGGAGTGTTGAATGTAATAATCCCTTGTACTTATCATTTATGTCAGTTCTAAGCTCCATCTTGGTTGTTTCTACGTCATATAATATGGCTAAGTCTTGTGAGCCTTCGGGGTCAAAGTAGACATAATCCATATTAGATCCATGATTTTTTAAAGCCTTTACGAGTCTGTCAAGGGCACATTTTTCTACCTCAATTAACCCTAAGGCATCCATTGATAAGTTGGCAATGACCTTAGCAACATCCTTAATTCTTAGATCATCTACACCGTTATTAAAATGTTCAATATTCCAGAAACCAACATCAGCAAAGCGCCTGTCTCCTTTAAATGCAGGGACCTCTACTTCAGCAAGTTCATTTTTATTATTTATCAAACCATGTACATCATAAAAGCCCAAATAAGGAGAAGTGTCTTCTAAAGAACCAATGATCTTTGAAGCATATGGATCTCCAGAATGAGCTAGGGATATCAATTTACTTACGATTACAGAAATTCTGATTCCTTCATTTACTGCCACCATTGCAGATTGATCTGAATACCATCCAGCGTGATGCAACGCTACCAATTGCCACTTATTATTAAAAACTGCTGAACCAGAAGAACCAGGCTCTGTATCAGTCACATAGTGAATGGCCTTGTCGTAAACATAGGAAACGGTATTATCTTGGAGAGCAATCTCTTTTTTTCTTCCTGCAGGATGCTGAATTATATTGACATATTCACCTCTTGTGATGGTAGCAGGATTTCGGGTTAATTTTATCGGTTTAATATCTTCTATTCCTGTCATTTCACAAGCTACGATCGTGAAATCTAAATCATTCATGGGTGAGGTAATGAATAATTCAGAAGGTTTTAAGTATACTTTAATGCTGGTTTTCCCTTCTTCATAATAGAATTCTGCGAAGCTGCCTTCAGCCACATTTTTATCTTCAATGACATGGTGATTTGTCATAATAGCTCCGTTATCAATCAAAAAGCCTGTTCCAAGTGCTCCTGAAGGAGTTGTGATTCTGCACACAGATCTAGATTTCTCTACACCTTTATATAAAAAGTCAATAGGAAGAAGATTACTTTCCTTATGTATTTTTTCAAAAATATTCTGTTCCGTTTGTTTTCTTAATTCTTCGTTATTTTCCCATTCGTTTTCATCAGGAGATATATCCAATATAGATAAGGCTCTTCTTTTAACTAAATCTGTAAAAGTTTCAGGTGATAAAGGGTTTATATTTTTTAACGCATATTCTTTCCCGATTAAGGAAATCTGTGTATTTTTATTTATCATGACTGTCCCTCCTGCATGTTATTTTTAAAAACGGGAAAAGATTTTACACTTAGTAAGTTTACCCAAAAGAAATGATAGAAAATCAAAGTTATTAATATTTTTATCAACAAAAAAGAGGCTGGATATTTAAAAGGTACCCAACGCTTTAAAATGGGTACCAACTAAATAAAAAGATAAAATTTATCTTTTCCTTAAATTCAAGTTAAAATTTGACTGTATAATCCATGACTTCCCAGGAGGGATTAATCTCCCCCATATATACTGTTCTGCAACCAGTATCTCCACCAGCACCAGGGTGGGCAGTAGTAAGAGCAACACAGAGGACATCATCTTCACATGTATCGAAAGCATAAGTTTGGACCGCGGTTGGGGAATTACCATCTCTCGGCCAGAAACGTTCACTACTTTGGCTCTCGGCGTAGTAGTAGAACCTTTGTTTCCCAGCCCACCCGCTCCACGCCTTTTTCTCTTGCCCAGGAGCCAGTATCCACCATCCCTTTACTGCATAGCCACCACTACAGTTGTCTTTAGGGTAGGAGATGACAACCTGCAAGGTTTCGTTGGTAGTGTTTTTAAAATAGAGGCCCATCGATGTTACTCCCTCCCCGTTGTTGCCAGGTAAATGTGTGATGCAGTCAGACGTTCCATATGGATAACATTACATATACTTCCTTTACCCCATTGAGTTGGATAGAGAAATGAGGATAGAAAATCATGAGACTCTCGAGTTAATTTTTCATACAAAGCATATTCCTCCTGTACTAGTTAATTCCCTCACGTTATCGTATTTAATATCCATAATTTGGATGATTGTCTATATACAATTGGGTGGCGAATATTTAACATACATATCAAGGCTAAAAAGTGGAATGGACTTATGAATAGCCTGGGGATTAAAATTAGGCACAAAAGAAAAACGTTAAAATGGGGTTAAAGCACTTCCTATAATCCGTATTTATATCAACAAAAAAAGGACGGTTCAGGTTGGTTTGAAGCATTTTGGATGGCAAATGAGGAGGCGGCAATTAGCTCCGTTTGCTTTGGAATATCTGATTTATTATATTTGGATGGAGAACAAGAGATAGTAAACATCAACAATCATGTTCTTCATCGATGGTGCGGAGGAAATGTCGTGTGCTACTTCCTTCGGCTTCCTGAGATTTATGGGATAAGGATTTGTTCTGGAAAATTGCCCAGTTCGCAGTTTATGATAAGTCCCTTTTCGACTTGACTAGATATAGTATAAAAAAATCCCCATTTTTTTTATGGAGTTTTGCTTTAGAGCTGCTAAATTCCGTGAACTTCAGTAATTATGACGATAATTAAACCCCCAAAGATCAATATATCGATATAGCCTAACCCTAGACAGCTAAAAAGATTATTAACATACTTTCATTCTCTGTGGTGAAGCTTTACTTCATGGATAGCTAACGGAGCAGGATTGTGTAACAAGCGATTGTCATTATGGGGATATTTCACATAAACATAAACCTAGGCAAGTTAAACAAAAAATAAAAGAAAGTGTTCCTATGAGCTCGTATAACCCTTATTTTACAAATCATGTACACTCTAGTTTAATCCAGGAGCAGCAGGTCCCAATCTCACCTACACAAGACTCTTTACCTCGTGTCTCACCAGGAAGTATTCAGTAGCATCAGGTCTTACCAATTCCGCAAACATCATCTGGGAAGGTTTCGAGTTCAATTTACCGTAAGGTAGAAAGGCTCCCTTCTACTCGACTCCTGGAACAAGGATAAGTGCTCATTTTCCATTTTGGGACCATTTCGAGGAATAAGACCCTTATTTGGGTATTTATGTTAATGTTGATTGAAGATTGTAAAGGATTGGACTTAAAGTAACGCAAGCAGTTTGGCGAATAAAAACAGGACTGCCGGTGCTGGATGCTAACTCCAAAATGCTTTTGTAAAGTTTTATACAATGTAACCCGTTTCGTTAGGAGAGCGCCAAAAACCAATTATTAAATTAAATTAGGCAGTTGAAAGTTCAATTCAATCGAACTTTCAACTGCCTTTTTATTCGAAAAAGAAAACCAATTAAATCATTATACGACTCACAATGCAATAAAATAGGAATGTTGTTACACAATTAGCGGGTGGATTAAATGACTGAAATATTTTGCATCTGATTCTTTTATTTTTGCGAATGATTGTTAGGTAAAGCCCTTCAAATTATATCACCTCTCAGGCAGTGACAACAAACGTGTTAAATTTTCAACAGGAGGAGGATGTTGGTGGCGAATGATTTTGTGGTGAGTGGAGTAATCGGCAGATATTGGCAAGGATGGGGTGCGGCCGATGGCCCTTTCGGCAAGCCTACGGGACCAGAGGAGAATGTCCCTGGACGTAATGGGAGCCGACAGCGGTTCGAACGCGGGGAAATCGCATGGTCTAGAGACCATAATATAGTCACTAGTGTCTATCGGTTGCGGAACGAGGCTTGTTTTGAGTGGACGCACCCTTTATTAAAATACGATTACTTCCGATACGACATTTCCTATAACGGGGCCGGACAGGGTCAGGCTAGAATGCAGGTTAAATCGACTCATAGTCAGATTTGGACAAAGCTTCAGGGATTCGGTGAGTATGCCTTCATTATAAAGTTCTGCACGGACCCCTTCATCGGTGCCGATGAATGCAAGCATGGCTGGACGATACCTGTGCGACTGACCCTTGATAAATCTACTGAAACCCCGAATCCGAATCCCGGAGGGCCCCAGGTCAAGCCTGAATTCGCAGAACGCTGGCACGAGCTTGGGGCCTGGGATGGACCGCTCGGCAAACCGATCTTTACGTTTTACGATTACCCTCAACCCAATGAGGCCTTTATACAGAGGTTCGAGCGCGGTGCCATTACGACTTCACCTAATCATGCATATGGAATGGTTGTTGCCGCATACCAGCGAGGGAGGTTCATAGAGGTGAACTGGGGAGGAGGAAAACCAAGCTCGTTCAACGTGTACCGGGTTGACGTGTACCGTAACAATAAAAAAATCCTTGAGAAACTGGTGCAGGTGTGGCCGGGTGACTGGGCCCGGTCACTTAATTCAAGCGGCTTTTTCCGCTACGAACCACCTAACACGATTGAAGATGCTGTCTATGGGTTCGTGATCAATCCTAGTTCCACATCCAGTCTGAACCCAGCACTAGCTCCAAATCCCGATCCTGAAATTACGGTTGAACCAGTGAGTTCTCAATTTGACTTGACGAACATCGTGAATTTTCCGTATGGTCAGACTTTGCAGGTTAATGTCCGATACTATGCGGTGTACTACGATGCTGAACTTAACCTGCCTGCGCCTAACGGTATTCCTGCACATGCGTATGCTTATGCCAGTCATGCAGCACGAATAAAGTCAATCGTCGAACATTATGTGTACGTAAAAAGGATGTTGAACTGGCCGGCAGGGCCTGCCACTGAGGATAATACGCTTCTGCTGATCGCTTACCTGCAAGCAGCGTCAGATGACCCTGATTCCCGTGTCCCTGGCGAGCTGCCAAATCGGGTCATTGCTCACGCTATGCTGAGAAGTATGACTCAAGGACATGGGCAGGTAGGGACCGGCTTTGAAGAGGAGTTGTTCCTGGGTATAACACTTAGCAAAAAAGGCGATTATGACATGGCCCTGAAAGGCCTTATGGTTGTGGCATACCGATACAGGAACCTCCTCACCAGCGACGAACTTGACTTCATATTGCGCGGGCTTGTACCCAGACATCTTGTAGGTGGGCACGACCCGAGGATTCAGTCCTATTCGATTCTGACTGAAGTTGTTCCGGAAACGGAGAACCATATGTTAATGATCAATAGCACCAGGTATCTGGTGAATCAGATACTGTTTGAGCAGACAGGTAACCAGCAGTATAATAACGTCCAAAACGGCCTTATGACCTGGCTGCTCAGTTTCATGCAAAATATCGCCAAGCACGATTTCCTTGAGTTCAACTCGCGCCCTTATCAGCGCTTGTCTCTACATGCTATCTTTAATCTCCACGAGTTTGCTAAGGACCCTGACATAACAACCGCCGCGCATATCATCCTCGACTATGTAATGATGAAATTCGCGGTCTCGAGCAACAGGACACGGCGGGTTGGCCCTTTCCGTCGGTTACACGATTACATGAACCGTGTGTGTAACAAGCACAACGATTTGGCCTTTCCCTACGAAGGAGCAGACGCGCTCATAGGTTTCTTCCTCATGTATGTAGGACCCACTGACCGTGACCGAAATCCGACCAATCTGTTTCCGGAAGGCTGGTCTGGTTTTGCGCTGATCGCAGGGCTCACTGGCTATCGTCCTCCACCTGCGGCCTATATCATTTCCATAGACCGGCCTGGTCCCAGCCAGCACCGTTTCTACCACGGGAGGCGGCCGGAGGTATATGAAGCGGACGAGATTGCTGACGGAGGGGTGGAGATTTATTACAATTCCCCGTCGTTTCTGCTGACTGCTGGGGGGATGTTCCTCAATAGCGGGTATGGAAATGACCAGTTTACAAAATACAAGCAGGTTGCCTACGCACAGGCCACAACCCTGCTGCCAACCCGGGCTCTGGACATAAAGGGGAGGCCTGATCTCAATGTGAAATTCGAAGATCTTATTCGGTTCGACCAGTTTCCTAGTAAACGCCTACCCGTTGAAGAGAAGCAATGTGCATTTGAGAACGAGCGCTCTGCTGTCAACACGGGAGTACATCTAGGCTTCGCTTGCGGAGCAAACCTCGTTATCCCGGACAAATGGCTGCGACTGACTGGAACTCCGCCTACCGGTACTCCAGACGCAAATGGCTGGTATCTGCTCAACCTCAATCAGGACCTGCCGGACTACGGTCCACTCGGCTTTTATGTCGCGGCTTATCGGACACCGGTAGCGGATCCGGAGCAGCTTGAGGTCCGCTATGGCATGGTGCCGCAAAATGTGGGTTTACTGTATGCGACTGAAGCCGCCGGCATGTCCTTTGATGAATTCAAGAAACGTATTTTGGAACGGAACAAGTTTCCTGACAAATTCGAATGGGCTGGAGTGTATGACTTTCACACTCCTCATGATCGAGAACGAGTGTTCCGATTTTGGATACGGCCAGAAGATCATAAATATATACCGCGGATCTACGAGTTGAATGGTGAGTCGGTGAAAGATTTCACCTCTTTAAATCTGGTAGAAGGCGTATTTTTAAATGCTCTCGGCAAGCATGACGGATTTATCGAGGCCTATACCCCAGGCTGTCGCAGTCCGCTCATTCTCGATTACCGAAATCCCGCGAAACCAATCCGCAAGGACAACATGAACGATTGTCCGCAACCTTGGCTCGAACGGGCACAAGCGTTGTATATGCAAGCGGTTCAGTTAATCGAGGCTGGACGTCAAAGGGAAGCAGTTGGGCTCGCAAGCGAGGCTGTGATCTTGTTTCGGCAGTTGGCAGCCATACCTGCTGCTTTGACGACAATCGTTGGGTATTTAGTGGAATTATCATCTAAACTGTGCCATGTGGGTGGGCTGTGCTCCGAAGCGGTTAATCCGATACAGGCGGCCGTGGATCTCCTCCGCGCCTTCCAACCAGAACCGGATAAGCAAAAGGATTATCTGGAGTTATTCGCTTCTACGGTGCACATGCTAGCCGTGCGGTTACTAGAGGCTGGACGCAAAGGGGAAGCAGTTGGTCCCGCTAATGAGGCAGTGATGTTGTATCGGAGGTTGGGAGGCATGAGTGGTGCAGATGTAATGACAGTCGCCCGGCATCTATTGGATTTATCCGCTGACCTGTACGACTATGGACTGTACTCCGAATCGATCAATCCGATACAAGTGGCCGTGCTCTTTCTAAAAGGGTTCCAGCCCCAACCTGATAAGCAGCTGGATTATTTGGAATTATTCGCCTTTTCACTGTTCGCCCTGGCTCGTCGATTGCAGAAAGCCGGACGAGTAAACGAAGCGAAAATATCTGCTCAAGAAGCGGTTACAGTTTATCGTAGGCTGGCTGAGATGGACCCAGACAAATTCGGTCCATTGTTTCAAAGTGCAGAGGAGCTAGTCACTTCTTTGACTTAAACTGAATGATCGAGGTAAGCGTGTCTACCCAGAGATATTTGAGCTCTTCCTGCCATTCAACTCAATGAGTTTCTAAAGAAGCATAGAGCGTAAGGAGATTTTAAATGAATAGAAGTACGGAAGAATTTGAGTGAAAAATATAATCTACGTCTCCATAAGAGATAGAGGGACAGGTACCTAGTTTAAGTTTAGCAGTTTGAAGAGTTACTGGGACATAGGACCTGTCCAAGATCACTGAAAAATCCATATATAGTGGAAACAGGTTATAATAAGACGATAAACAAATAGGTCAACCAGAAAAAAATCTGGCTAACCTCATATTACGAACGGGTGCTTATCTTCAATAAGATCTTCAATAAATCTGGCGCTTTTCTGAAATAGGAAGGTGTCCTACTTCATAAAAAGGTCCATTTTCTGGATTAACACCTTAAGAGGTTGTGAATGTATGTATTGGAGGCATTGTCGGCAGCAACCGTTCAAAGCAGCAAAGAAAACAAGAGAATCAACGTTTATTGAGAAGAAAAAGACCGCAGGTAGTATATTGACGGTTTTTTTAATATCCATTATTTAGAATTTCATTTTTTGCGTTGAGAAAGAGTCCTAGACTTATTATGAAAAGCCTAAGGACGTTTGTTTTAGTTGCCTTGATGGCAACCTTCTAGCCACAATCTCATACAAATTTCGATAAGCAGATTGCATCATTTCAATTTCTTCAATTAAGAATTCCATGATACACTCGGACAGTCTATTTCCCTATTCACAAGAGCGTATGTTCCTATTTGGTTAAGGGATCAATTGTCATATGGGACAGTTATTTAAAATAGAATACTTAGAAAGTTAATATAAAAAAGCATAGAAATGAGGTTACTACTAGTGTCTAGCGATAAAACAATATTTTTCTTTATCGTCGCTCATATGGACGACTGGCAATTATTCATGAACCCTAACGTTTCTTGGGAGCTTTCAAATAAGAGAAATAAGGTTGTGTTCATCTATACAACAGGTAATGATGCTGGAAGTGATAAATCATATTGGATGGCAAATGAGGAGGCGGCAATCAGCTCTGTTTGCTTTGGAAAATCTGATTTATTATATTTGGGTGGAGAACGAGAGAAAGTAACGATCAACAATCATGTTCTTCATCGATGGTGCGGAGAAAATGTCGTGTGTTACTTCCTTCGGCTTCCTGATGGAAATGTAACAGGTAATGGATTTTCTAGTCAAGGATATCAAAGTCTTCAGAAACTCTACCGAAGACAAATCTCATCAATTAAGACATTGGACGGATCAACGATATACCACGGATGGCAAGATTTTGTGAATAGCCTCCAGGGGATCATCGATGATGAGGCGGATGGCTTCTCTTCTATCAAGGTCAACCATCCCGAGACTAACAAAACCATCAACCCGGGTGACCATTCAGACCATAGAACCACAGGTTTGGCTGTTCAAGCTATTCCAAAGTACAATCAGTATAATAATTTTTCTTATATTGGGTACTACCTTAGGAACTATCCAGTAGATTTATGGGGCGAAGACTTGTTCTGGAAAATCGCCGAGCTTACAGTTTATGATAAGACCCTTTCCGATTTGACTAGATATAGCATTCTGAAAAAATCACCAATTTTTTTTATGGAGTATTGCTTTAGAGCTGCTAAATTCCGCGAACTCAAGTAATTACGATGAGAATTAAATCTCCACAGATCAATATATAGGTATAGCCTTACATTAGATAGCCAAAAAATTATTTATTTAACAATAATCATGTTTTAGTAAGAACATCCAAATAGCCTTAAATTCTTGACTAGTTCTTAAATGATATGTTTTGTACCAAATTGATACTTTTAGTTCGGGTTCATTCTTAGTTTGCGGAGTACGATTATCTTCATTTAAATCGAAAGAAGTGATCTTATGTTAAACTTTAACATGCCATTGGTATCCTTGATAATTCCGGTTAAAAATGAAGGAATCCACATCCAAAATACTATAAATTCGGTATTTCAAGTAAAAACTAACTATTCTTTTGAAACCATTGTAGTCAACGATGCATCAACAGATGGATGCTGTGATTTTCTATCTCAATCCCCTTATGCAGATTTACCCCGATTAAAACTAATAAGAAGTAATGGAGTCGGTCCAGCAAATGCTAGAAATATAGGGGCAAGACATTCATTAGGACAATATTTGATCTTTTGTGATGCCCATCTTTTTTTTGAGGATTTTTTGATAGATCATTTACTTAAGCCTATAAAAGATGGATTAGCCAATGGTACTACGCCTGGTATAGCTGATACAAAATCGCCGAATTTTCCGGGATATGGTATGACGTTAAATGAACATTTAAGGGTTGAATGGTATACAAACATTAATACTCTTGCTCCTATTGCAGTTTTACCAGCAGGATGTTGTGCAATATCGCGGAATGTTTTCTTTAATATTGGTGGTTTTGATACTGGTTTCAAGGGGTGGGGCTTTGAAGATATAGAGATATCGATAAAAATGTGGCTGTTTGGTTATAAATGTTATGCTCAGCCAGTTGTGAAAGTTCTCCATGTATTCAGGAAATCACCTCCCTATCATGTAATCCCTGACAATATACATTTCAATATGCTTCGTATGGCTTACAGTCATTTTAATGAAGAGAGAATATATAAATGTAAAAGTCTAATTGGAAGTCATAAACATTCTAAAATTAATGAATCTGTTCTTGCTAGTGAAGTCCTTAAACAACGAAAAAATTATTTTTCTCGTCGTAAATATAGCGATGAATGGTATATGAATACGTTTAATATACCCTTTTAATAAACTGATAAATCTTAATTTATCGATATTTAGAAAATATAAGGAATATAAAATCATCACAATTCATTCCTTTTGAGACAGGCTCTAATTTTTAAAAATTCATCTCTAATTGAAAGAAAAAAACTATTTGGAGTTAACTTTTTTTTAGAAACCACAAATAAGGATTTTAGGGGAACCAGACAAAACATATGGCCAAAAATAATTATAAAAAAAAGTCGATAAATATGTACTATAATTTACTATACCCCTTATACTAAATAACCCATTTTCGAATTGGGTTGAATTTTTTTTATGATTTTAGACAATGTTACACACCAACGCCAGGACCACGGCCATATAGAACAGAGACATCGAAATCGGAATCTTCAGACTGTTTAACATCAGATATAGATAGTGGATAGAAATTAAAGAAATAAGCTCGACAATCGAGCAGGCAGTTAAAGATTGAAATATAGAAAGAGATTTAGGAAAACAAATCATAAAATACAATTGATCAAAATAATAATAAAAATTAAAGAAATGATGGGCATTTCCGAAAGCTCACTTTTAATTTCGAGTTCGATATCTAATAGGTACCCAACGCTAAAATGGGTACCTACAATATAAAAAGATAAAACTTTTTTTAGTTTGTCAAATGAATTGTCCTAATATGTCAAACGAACCGTCTTATCTTTATTGGTGGCATAAGTCTGGATCATATTTACTCTTTTGCCAGGGGGGGGAGAAGATACTGTGACGCCGAGATCTCCTGGTAACACTTCACAATTATCGAATTTCCCGTATTCGACCCAGACTGGGAATTTATCCTCTCCCTCTATCGGCTCCCACGTGAATGTAAGATCTGGAGTCTCGGCGTAGTAGTACAAGTTCTCGCCCTTGACATCCTTTTTCAACACCCATCTCTCCTCCCCAGGATTCAGTATAAACCAGCCTACATTTCTCCAGCCATCCCCACCACATTTATTTGATCGGTAGGAGATAGCTACTTGCACCGTTTCGTTGGTTTCGTTTTTAAAATAAAATCCCGGATCTTTTCGTTCAGTACCTACAACTCCTGCGTGACCTCTTTCTGTGGAAATTCCCCGCACGTCATTGAACGTGCAACTCGTGCCTGTCATACCCGCAACGCCATCTTCATTGCTGTCTCTGGATATAGGTGCTCGAGTACTCCTTAAATTATGATGCTGTCGTGATGCTGGTTGTCCCCATCCATAGTAATTGTAATTATACGGTATAAATTGTCTATACATATTAATCAATACCTCCACTACATAATAGTCATTCACACATAAAGTATGAGTAATTTACCTATGATGATTGGGGAGATGCCCATATTACAAAAAAAAGGAAAAATTAGGATTTTTTCGACACTCCATAAACTGGCCCGTTTCCGGAATAAAGTAGTTAGTAAGCTGCCTTTTTGTATACAACTTTAAGTTTAAAATCAGGTTAAAACCTGATTGAAGGTCTTCAGTAAGGTTAACACATATGTTAACGACAGTTTTATCTGCTGTTTGTTAAAGTAAAGCACCAGTAAGTTTAACAAAGAAATCAATAACAACCTTTAATGAAGCTAAATAATTCTTATATCTTCTTGCTGTCTAGAGAACCATCTAATAATCTGTTGAGATATGATTTCCATCAACTTGATAAATTCGTGTAAATATTTCATTGGACATTCATCACCCTTTAGATCGTAATTAGTTTTCGCATGTGCAAACATATTTCTTGTAGAGGAAATCGAACTTGCTATCTCTTCAAGAGCTTTTTTTTGGTCCTCTAGACTACTTTGTATAGTTATTTTTTTTGTTTTCTTAAGGAAGTTGGGAGCCACGCTAACTAGCTCGAATACATCGCAGCAAGTTTCAATTGTTATTTTAAATGCGAGATAATCCTTACGTAGGTTTTTATGTTCTTCGTAAATTTTCCATAACTCTAAAATATAATTTGCATCGGGTGTTAACGCTCTTAAACTTGATAATTTCGAAACGGTCTTTTCAATTAGATCTTTACGTATGACAGTTTGAGAAACATATTCTATCACTCGACTAAAAGTAAGAATTTGTTGCTCAGGGTGATCCGTATTGAATGCGGATCTATATATTTCTAATAATTCCTGTATCCCTTTACCTTGAATTAAGAGCCTTAGTCTTAGAACTTTATCTGCCTTTTCTAATTCTTCTTCTTCATCCCATAATTCATATATCCAAGGGTTTGTATGAATTTCTAAACCTAATGTTGATTTTAATTCGAAAAATTATAGGGCCATTTAATTGGGGAAGGAATTATGTACAAAGTATAGAAATAAAGTAATAGATAAAAAAGATATGAGATTAATTTGCACTGTTAACAGAAATGAATGGATGTGGAAGTATGCGAAAGCGTATTCTGCTTGTGGAAGACGACAGGGAAATTAGTAAATTGATAACAGATTACTTGAAACAGGAGAATTTTACAGTACTTACCGCATTCGATGGAGAGGAAGCATTATCTCTTTTTGATAAAGAAGAACTTGATTTAATCTTGCTTGATTTAATGCTTCCTAAGTTAAGTGGGATTTTTTAAAACGAATAAGAGAAAAAAGCTTAATTCCTATATTGATCATTTCAGCAAGAGGGAGTGACTTAGACAAAGCGTTGGGACTCGGTTTTGGTGCAGATGATTATATAAGCAAACCTATTTCAATGATAGAATTAACAGCTAGAGTGCATGCTGCTATTCGTAGAGCAACGCAATATATTCCTACTGAAAATCAATCCACTCCTAATACGATTCATTTTAAGGAATTATCCCTCGACTTAAATACCTTTTCTGTACAAGTTAAAGATAAGAATGTGCAGCTTACATCCAAGGAATTCCATATTTTAAAGCTGTTTATGACAAATCACTAATTCATCAAAGGGAAATAAGATTTAAGATGCAGGATAGAGATGAATTGAAGGGTAAAGTCTCTGTACAGTATCCTATAATCGAATTAGGTCCAAGTGACACTCTAACAGAAGTGATTTTACACGGATATTCTTTTCTCGTTGGTAGAAATGATATTAGTTTATCAACGAAAGAACAGCTCTATAAGGTCATCCTACCCTGACTATCCTTGTTGAACGGGTGCGTTAGTGAAAATAGAAAACAAATCGGACCACAACATTTTAGACATTTCAAAAATGTTGTGGTCCTTTTAATATCAAATGTTACACTTACCTAACCTAAAGATAATCTTATAAAATATGTAATGTCCTTTAATTTATCTATCTTTTATTAATTTAGGTCTTGATAACGTATATTTTCCGCGTTTTGTTGGGGGGACCCCATGCCCATCAAGCTAATATTAATGAATGCGTAAACTAGAGCCGTTTCTGCAAAGCAATGTGCCTAACCTCTGAAGAAAGACATGCTAAATAAACCTTAAAAAGGTCATTTTTTTACGCTATGCTGCTTTCTTGTGACACATGGTATACTGATAGACAACACCCAATATATCAAAGACTGTCTTTTTCTCGTATCTGTGAGATTTTCGCCCGTTACGCTGTAGGAGGTTGAACAGGCGAAGGAGAACCTTTGATAGCTCTTGGGTGCTTTTTTGTATTGCCTGAAACAGTAATAGAAAATAATCTTTGATGATATAAATGGCTTTATATTCGCTAAGTTCCTGTTTTTTCTTGGTGAGGAGTAGCTGCCGCATTTGAAACATGGTAGAAGAACAAAGCAGGATGGCAATTAGTTGACCATAGAGATGGCATTCTAATCGTTCTTTTTTGATTTCTTTGCAATGATCGATTTTAAAGAAGGATTTCCATGTTTTAAAGAATAACTCGATTTGCCAACGTAAAGAGTAAAGATCATGAACATGTTCCGTTGGAACATCATCAGATGGCGCATTGGTTATATATACATTCATCGCACTTAATCGTTTACTCCGTTCTTTCATGACTATGCCTTTCTTCTTCTCCTTTAACGCTTGATTTTCCCGGCGTTTTCGAGTCTGTTCTTCCGTAAGTCGATGGAAAATGACTCTAGTAGGTATTGACCTTTCCATTTTTGTAGTACTCAGGATTAGGATTCCTCAGATAAATCCGAGTGTTTAATTTTAAGCGAGAGATATAATAAGCCCCTTCCTCATCCATTTGATATAGATCTTTCAGGTCAAAATATCCTAAATCACGTATACATAAATCACCTGTTTGCACCGTTTGTAAGCAAGTAGAACCGTAGGTTTTATCATTTTCCTTGCCAGGTCCTGAGTGAACGTGCAGGAATTGACCATTGAGAAGATCATATTCTAATTGAATCTTTACGCCAGCCGTATGGCTACTCCCTCCAGATCCTTGATAAGTTGAGGCAAACATATCCGGAAGTTGAAAGGTCGTAGAATCCAAGATTCGTATTCGCTGAAACTGATCAACATAACGATGAGGCAGACTCTGAGAGGTATATAGCTTTTGAGTAAGCAAGGAAGTGAATACATGTTGTAGAAGTTTAACAGCCGATGGATTAAATCGTTGGTTGAGTCCTTCAGGACTGATCAAGACACCCGTTGAAGATTCTAAAGAACTACATAACTGGGTCAAAGAAGTACTCGCTACTTTTTGACTTAACCACACGCACAACGCAATTAAATCTTTAGCTTGATACTTACTTGTCCTTTGAACAAATCCCACTTTTCTAGCCAGCTGTTGTAGAGCTTGTGGGGACAAAAATCGTTGCAATTCCTGAGAAAACAGAGTAAGTTCATTTAAAACTTCTCTACACATAAAAAACACCATCCTTTCCATGATATTACAGAAAGAATAGCGTTTTTATCGTTTTTGGGGTAATGATTTGCCTTAGCTTGATGGGCATGTGGGGGGACCCCTAAAACAGCAATGTATAAAATCCTGCATAAACGATAAATATAGACATGCTAAAACCCCTTGACTCCCAAGGGGTTTACTTTTTCGGAACTTCCGAGAATTAGAATTATGTAAACTAAAAATGAATAAGATATGCAATTTTATCATGGAGTGAAATCTTCCTAGAAAAAAGTTAATTTCATACATAAGGTATTTGTAATAGCATTATAGCTCTCAAGTTAATAAGCAATATAGCTTCTATTTTCTGATTGTTTTCGCACCAGAATACGTAAATAGTTATATTTACCAAAATAAACAAATAAAATGAATTGATATAGAATACAAACGATTGGGGGAATAAATGTTGGACAAATACAGATATACACCATATCCATACCATACAGCTCAATTAAACTATCAAGGAGACGGTTTACGTGAATGGACTGGATGGGAAGATCTCGGAGGTTTTCTTACCTCTGCTCCAGCAGCTGCTTCTTGGGGAGAGAATCGGTTGTTTTNTGTTTTGTACGAGGTGGAGACAATGCTATGTGGCATAAAGCGTGGGACGGATCAAGATGGCATGAGTGGGAAAATCTCGGAGGTACTCTTACCTCTGCCCCAGCAGCTGTTTCCTGGGGGTATAACCGAATTGACTGTTTTGTACGAGGTGGAGACAATGCTATGTGGCATAAAGCATGGGACGGATCAAGATGGCATGAGTGGGAAAATCTCGGAGGTACTCTTACCTCTGCTCCAGCAGTTGCTTCTTGGGGAGATAATCGACTAGATTGTTTTGTACGAGGTGGAGACAATGCTTTGTGGCATAAAGCATGGGACGGATCAAGATGGCATGAGTGGGAAAATCTTGGAGGTACTCTTACCTCTGCTCCAGCAGCTGTTTCCTGGGGATATAACCGAATTGACTGTTTTGTACGAGGTGGAGACAATGCTATGTGGCATAAAGCGTGGGACGGATCAAGATGGCATGAGTGGGAAAATCTTGGAGGTACTCTTACCTCTGCCCCAGCAGCTGCTTCTTGGGGAGATAATCGACTAGATTGTTTTGTACGAGGTGGAGACAATGCTATGTGGCATAAAGCGTGGGACGGATCAAGATGGCATGAGTGGGAAAATCTTGGAGGTTTTCTTACCTCTGCCCCAGCAGCTGTTTCTTGGGGAGATAACCGAATTGACTGTTTTGTACGAGGTGGGGACCAACATATGTGGCATAAAGCTTGGACTATTTAAATTAAAGGAAAGCAAGAGGTAGCCATCTTAGATACCAGATGGCTACCATGCTCCACCAAAGAATCTTGGATTGGGGATGTGCAAAAGCAATAGGGATGGTTATGTGGGATGACGATCTTCCATTCTCTAACTGGGCAGCGAAATACACAGACACTGTGGAAGGACTGATAGATTAATACATTTTTAAAGCTTTATTATCTTCAACAGCGCGTTTATGGAGTAACGAAAAAGCCCAATTTCTCAATTTTAATAAGAAATTGGGCTTTTTAATATTGGAGTTTCCTTAGCGTTGTAAATCGTTCCAGACGCTATCCCCTTCTATTGCCGTTTTTTCCATTACTACATAAAGCCAGTATGGTTTCGATCCTGATCAACAACCACCTGATTTACAATTTGACATGCCAATTAATCAAGTAGCTAATTAACGAAAAGGGTACCAATCCCATATTCTTCTGCATATTTCCTTATAAGAGGTTCATATCGCATTACCATTGGAGGGGAAGCTGGAATATGAGACAAATAATCGCGCTGGGAGGCGGAGGGTTCTCGATGGAGCCGGAGAATCCACTATTAGATGAATATATTTTACGCCAGTCAGGAAAAGAAAACCCGAACATCTGTTATATTCCCACGGCAACAGGGGATTCCGACATTTGCATTAAATGGTTTTATGACTTTTTTGAAAAACAGAAGTGCCAGCCGTCCCATTTATCATTATTTAAACCGCCAACAAGAGATATTGAAGGGTTCATAATGGAAAAAGACATCATTTATGTTGGAGGGGGAAATACGAAGAATTTATTGGTTTTATGGAAAGAATGGGGACTAGATAAGATTTTAATAAAGGCATGGCATCAAGGGATCGTATTAGCCGGCATCAGCGCAGGCTCCATTTGCTGGTTTGAAGAAGGGGTTACGGATTCCTATGGTGATAAACTGGAGCCCTTAACATGCCTGGGCTTTTTAAAAGGAAGCAATTGCCCTCATTATGATGGGGAAGCGGAAAGAAGACCTGCTTATCATGAACTATTGGCATCTGATAAAATAAAGCCTGGTATTGCCGCAGATGATGGAGTGGCTATTCACTTTATTGAGGAGGAGGTCAGCAGAATTGTAAGCTCAAGACCGAACGCCAGGGCTTATAAGGTCTATTTCGATAAAGAAGTAAAAGAGATTGAACTGGAAACAGAATACTTGGGTTCTTGAGGCTTATCAGCGTTTTGCTGTTAACATCATTAAAATAAAAGGACGTGTTTAAAGATGGAATTACAGACGGTTATGCAGGAGCTTGAGGCTCTCGGCAAGGAACGGACCAAGAAAATGTACATATCAAACGGTGCACACGAGCCGCTTTTTGGCACTGCAACAGGCGCCATGAAGCCGATCGCCAAAAAAATTAAAAGAAATCAGCCTTTGGCAGAGGAGCTTTACGCTACAGGGAACTATGATGCCATGTACTTTGCAGGCATCATTGCAGATCCTGAAGCCATGACCGAAGCAGATTTCGACCGCTGGATGGACGATGCTTATTTTTATATGCTGTCCGATTATGTGGTTGCCGTTACTTTAGCTGAAGCCGATATTGCACAGGATGTTGCCGATAAATGGATTGAAAGCGGGGAAGAGCTCCGGATGTCAGGCGGCTGGAGCTGCTATTGCTGGCTTTTGGGAAATCGCCCGGATGCTGAATTTTCAGAAGAGAAGCTGGCCAAAATGCTTGATAAAGTGAAAGAAACCATTCACAATTCTCCGGAGCGTACGAAATCAGCCATGAATAATTTTGTCTATACAGTGGCTGTATCCTATTTGCCGCTCCATGAAAAAGCAGTTGAGACCGCAAAAGCTATCGGGCCGGTAGAAATGAAGCGGGACAAGAAAAAAAGCAGTATCCTGCAGGCATCGGAAAATATCCAAAAGGAAGTAGATAAAGGGAGGATTGGCTTTAAACGGAAATATGTAAGGTGTTAAAACCTCGAGTGCTTGGCTTGTCCTTTTGTCCAGGGGCTATGTTTCATTGTGTGTCAGCGCATGTTATAATGAGGAACTTAGGAATTATGATGTTCATAATGAAACGGATGCCTAGAAAAGCCTCCGCCTAGTGATCAAATATGGGGGTGCAATAATGAATAAACGCTGGACCATCAGTAAAATTAAGGAATTTGTTGAGAAGAATTCGGATAGCAAGCTCTTAACGACGGAATATCATGGTTTTTCTCAAAAACTGCTTTTTCAATGTGCATGCGGCATCCAGTTTGAAAAAACATTTACGAAATTCAAAAATAATCACCAGCGCAAATGTGACGTTTGCCAGCCGCTTAAAGCATCACGCTAAACGAATATCGAATGTGCGAAGAGCCGATTTTAATTAAAAGAAATTGGCTCTTTTTTATTTCAAAATTCTTCTTAATTATGGTTTTGACTTTATCAACTTTATGAAAGAGCTGTTCTCTTAGATTGTTGTATTAGCTTTTAAAGATAAGTAGCCATTTCCACTGCGAACACTTTCTTTCTGCGGAAATGGACATAGAATGCGCTTTACTGTCCGAATGAAGACCAAGTTCGGACTCGTTCCTTTGGATTTTTCCTTAATCTGTCCGAATGAGGGCCAAGTTCGGACACGATCCCTTGGTTTTTTCCTTAATCTGTCCGAATGAGCACCAGGTTCTGACTTATTCCTTAGGATTTCTCCTTAATCTGTCCGAATGAAGACCAAGTTCGGACACGATCCCTCGGATTTTTCCTTATTTTGTCCGAATGAGGGCCAAGTTCGGACACGATCCCTTGGTTTTTTCCTTAATCTGTCCGAATGAGCACCAGGTTCTGACTCATTCTTTAGGATTTCTCCTTATTCTTGATTTGTTGATTAAATGCACTCCGTTCCAATCATTCACATGGTTAAACTTAGGTTTAACCATGAAAAGCAATAAACATTACTAAAACAGCCCTTGGAAAAAAGGAAAATAGTATATATCTAAAAGGAATCATTTGGTAAAATAATGCTATAGAAATGACAAATTTAGAACTTAAGAAATTGATTTTGTTTATGCTTTTTAGCTTCTTTCATTATTCCGTTTGTAGATTGTTTGGTGCTTCTAGTTGATATATTCTTTGAAAATAAAATTCTATTAAAAGGAGTATAAAATAATGAATCTTAGGGAAACGTTGGAGATGTTGAACAAAGTAGTGAATGACAATAGGGATCTAATTAAGAATGAAGAATCTACAAAACAATTTTTAATTCTGCCTTTTCTTAGAGGATTAGGATATGATACATACAGCCCTCAGGAAGTAACACCAGAATTCACAGTTGATTTTCATAAGAAGAATGAAAAGGTTGATTATGCAATTTCCATTAACGGAGAACCCAAAATCTTTTTAGAAGCAAAATCCATACAGAGTAGAATTAGCAAAAATGCCCCTCAATTAAGCAGATATTTTAGCACATTTCCTAGTGTGCGATTAGGAGTTTTAACAAATGGAATTGAATATCATTTTTTTACGGATTTAACTAATGCCAATATTATGGATTCAAAGCCATTCTTTATCTTCAATATAACCAATTTCAAGGAAGAGGATTTCAACCATTTGGTTAACTTCTCCAAAAATCTTTATGACTATGAAAGTGTAAAAACTCTTGCTGAATCCCTCATGTACTCTGAGTCCTTCAAATCTGTAATTAAAGAGATTTTTGAAAATCCAAATGATGATTTTATAAGATTTGTTATAAAAGAACGATTTAAATTTAAAGTTACTCAACAATTCATAAATACAGCAAGGCCCTTGATGCAAAAATGTATACAGGAAGCATTAACAGAGATGATTAGTGAGAAATTTGATGTGCCTGTGCAGAGCCAATCCAAACAGGAAGTTGCTGCCGATATAGATCTAAAACAAGAGAATAAGAAAGTTTACTACTCAGATGAGGAACTTCGGTCATTAGGTACTTTTGAAGAATTTGAAGGGGTTAAGGTAGTTTTACCCCGACCTGAAGCTTATAAAAAGTTATTGAAAATTCCCGCTGAGGAATACTCTGTTGTTAAAGGAAATCCTTTGAGTGACTTTTTTGTTTCCTCCGTTCTTATACAAGCATTGCAGGATATTTAATAGGACAGTATTATAATCAACAAAAAGATACTACACTTTATACAGTGAAATCTAATGAGATCGAGAATTTTCTAAAAGAAAACCCTATTGTTGAAGAAAATGGTTTCATCAATGCCCGAATGGGGTCACGTATTAATAGAGCAACAAATGAAAAGATTTACTATCTAAAGAGCTGCCTTACGAATCTTTCGTTTAGAGATATTCCAAACCTGGTATCAAAAGTGGATAGCGTGGAAAGATTTTTCGGAAGCATTCGTTAGAAAGATCAATATTTTTAATAGCAGAAGTGCCAATTAAATCAAATTGGCAATTCTGCTATTAAAAAGCCTCCATCCAAATTGAATGGAGGCTCATAGAAGGAACCAGGATTACGATCGAATGGCCATCGGCCTCCAGTGCCAGGGCTGGTTATTGGTTAAGGGTGAATTTGTAATAGGTAATGGATGATCGGTTGGTCCATTGCCATTACAAGTACCTTTGTACACAATAAGAGGGTGTTCCTTCTATGCCTTGAAGCAGAGTCTCACCACTTCAAGGATTAAAAATACTTTTCGCTGTCAAACTCTAATTCTATCAAATAATTTTTGTTATTGATCAAGTTGGACAGGCGATTTGCCTGGCGCTCCGCTTCAAGGCCTTTTAACCGATATTGCTCCGGGTCGAATAGAGCCAATTTCACCATCGACACATTTTCCGACACGGAATAAAGGAATTCCTCCTTGGCTGCAGTACCATACTCCTTAAATTTTCGGGCCTTTGCACGATATTGTGTTGCAAGCTCAATTGCTTCCACAATGGGCATTGATTCATTGTGGAAGGTTATCTCATTTTCAATATTTGCTTTATACACAAGCTTATCAAGCAGTCTCATGTCTTTGCGGACATCATCCATTTCCTTTTCCACCATAGCAAGAGATCGCGCCGTACCAGGAATTTTGCTGCCTTTTTCAATTTCAGCAAATGCGACACGGTCCATTTTTTCTTCTAATTCGTGAATTCTTTTAGCCAGTACACTTTTTAATTTTACTGCTTCAGCCAGAGTAAGTTTTTGCATGCCTGATTTGCTCCTTTAATAGACTCGTTCTTATCCATATTATAACAGGGGGAAAGCGCAGTATAAAAGAAATAGGCAGCGCTGCTTGAGGGAGGAAGTGTGATTTGGGAATTAATTGTTTTTGATAAGATTACATGATATAGTATCAGCATCACTTATTAAAGTTCTTTAATAAGTTTTTTTCTTGGTACATATTAAATCTCTTTAAAAAGTCAGGGAGGTGACAATGTTGAATGCTACTCCAAAATCATTAGGGAAGATCATCCTTTCTGGTATACGCAGATCCCTTTTAGACCTTGGAAGCGCAACAAAGGTTGAACTTAGTGAAAATTTAGGGATCAGTTTCCCGACCATAAGTAAGTTCCTGACACAGATGGAGAAGGATGGGGAGATTGTTTCAGTTGGATTAGACAAATCCAGCGGGGGGAGAAGGGCGAAAAGATATACATACAATCCTGATCATATGCTCGGCCTTGCCATTTTCTTAGAGAGGGCAGAAACGAATTATACAATCTTTAATTGTGCGGGAGACGTAAAGGAACAAGGAAAAGTTCCAAGCGTATTAGCTGCCGATGGCCTGCATTTATTAACCAGGTCTATTGAAAATTTAATGACTGCAAATTCAAAAATCAGCTCGATCGCAATCGGAGTCCCTGGCTCCGTTGATAATGGACGGGTTTTTTATATACCTGGTTACGAGCAGTTTCAAGATTTCGATATAAAAGGATATTATGAGGATCATTTTTCCATACCTGTCGTTGTTGAGAACGATATGAATGCTGCAGTTCTCGGATATCACCATAATAGGGGGATCAAGGATAATCAATCCCTTGTGTATTTGTATTCAGGCCAAAATGGTCCTGGTGCGGGATTGATGATTAATGGGGATGTTGTGCGGGGAAGTACATACTTCGCCGGTGAAGTCTCTTTTGTTCCTCAATATGATAACCGAAACTTCCGTCAGGCTTTGGAAATTGAAAAGGGAACTAAAGAGGTGCCAATCTCGGGAGATGACCAAATTGATGCTATCAGCAGATTAGTAGCTTCGTTTACGGCTATCATTAACCCTCAAACGATTATTTTCTGCAATGATGAAGTGGAAGAGGCGATAGCGGAAAAAATTGCTGCAGTCAGTGCCAGCTATATACCGACAGAGCATCTTCCAGACCTTATAGTAAGTGATTGGAAACAAGACTATTTATATGGATTACAAAGACTGGGACTTGACCTTATTTTAAAAGCACCAGCAAAGTAAAATTTCCCCTTTAGCACGCCTAAATAAACTTGAAAGCAGGTCATGATAATGAAAACCGAAAAAGAAAAAATGCTGGCTGGAGAAATGTACGACCCTGCAGATCCAGTATTATTAAAGGAACGCGAAGAAGCAAGAGGCAAGGTTAGGATTTATAATCAAACGCTGGAGACAGAAGGAGAAAAACGGACAAAATTATTAAAGGCATTACTCGGTTCAACTGGAAAAAATATATATATGGAGCCAAATATCAGATTTGATTATGGCTATAATACATATGTAGGCGAGAACTTTTTTGCGAACTTCGACTGCACCATCTTAGATGTCTGTGAAGTGCGCTTTGGGGATAATTGCATGCTCGCACCTGGAGTACAAATCTATACAGCAACACATCCGCTTCATCCAGATGAACGCAATTCAGGCAGAGAATATGCTAAACCGATTACGATTGGAAACAATGTATGGATCGGAGGAAGTGCCGTCATTAATCCAGGTGTAACAGTAGGGGACAATGTTGTGATCGCGTCAGGTGCCGTTGTTACGAAGGATGTGCCTGATAACGTTGTCGTTGGCGGAAATCCTGCTAAAGTAATTAAACAAATTGAACTCTAACTTTTCATCACCACATCAAGATAAGTTACCATCATGCCAGATAAATGAAAAGCCATTTTCCATCGGGAATATGGCTTTTCTTATATTCTTTAGCGTGAGGGTGCTAAATCTCTTTTTACAGGTATTTCTTTTTCCATTCCTCCTGCTGATTCTAAAACAATCTCTGTAAAAGCCTCCACTGCTGGAGCTAGCCACTTTTTCTTTTTAACCAGCATATGAGAATAAATAGGTTCGAATGCTTCAGAATGCTGGTCCCATGAATCTCCTCAACACGAATAACATTCATCATCTAAGAGAAAACTTTTTAATAAAAACGTTGGAGGAAAGTCATGAGAGAAAATAAAGAAAAGCTGCTCAAGCATTCTCAAAACAACATTCAAGATCAAGATTTAAATGAGTTAAGCAATACAGACTACGGACTTGAATCAGTTGCAGAAGGATGCGATTTCGCTGAGGGAGAAAAGGACAAACCTCCCAAGTGTGGCGGTTTATAGAGTCCAAGGCTTGCAAAGCTTGCCGATTATGAAAAAGACATTGACTTGGGTGTGTGGCAAAGAAGGGTAACGTTCAAAAACCCCCCACAATTGTGGGGGGCGATTTACTTCATCGGCAATGGGTTATTCATCCTTCTTCTGTTTCTTTTCCAAAATCCTCCGCAGTTCGTTAATCTCCTCATCAGACAGGGAGTCTTCCTGGATGAATTGGACTAGCATGGATTTCATCGTTCCGCCATAGATTCGCTTGATAAAGGATTGAGCTTCAGCCCGCTGGCATTCATCCTGCGAAAATAAAGGGAAAAATGTATAAATTCTCTGGTTTTTATTTACACCCACTGCATTTTTTTGGACAAGCCGATCGAGAAGAGTACGGATTGTTTTCGGCTTCCAATCTGTGCACTCTTGTAAGGAAAGTATGACTTCGTTAGCTGTTTTGGGGGCTTCCTGCCAAAGCACCGTCATGACTTCCCACTCGGATTCTGATATGCTGGGGATTTTATCAGCCATATTCCCGCCCTCCCTTTTAATTATGAACAATCAATAAATGCCTTTTTGCTTTAGAATGGATAATGTAATCTCCACTGCTTTGCTTCCATAGGATTGATCTTTATTTTGTATATTAGTTGCGAAGAAGTATGTATTTTGTTCTGACTCAACATATCCGATGAACCATCCATTGATATTTTTCCCATTTACAGTTCCTGTACCAGTTTTCCCCGAAAGAATGGATCCGTCTTTTCCTTCTAATTTAATGGCATCTTTAACGGTCTGGATGTTCTCCTCTTTAAAGCCAAATTGGTTAGTGTAAAAAGCTTGCAGTAACAGCACTTGCTCGACTGGAGAAATTTTAAGAGAGGATTCCAGCCAATATTCTTTGATTCCTCCAGACATGTCGTGATTGCCGTAACCGATTCGATCAAGAAATGCTTGAATAGTATCGGGCTGCACTTGTCGGTCTAAGTTCTGAAAATACCATGTAACGGAATTTCTCATTGCTGAAGTTAAATCCTGATCAGCATTCCAGGAATCAATTGGGTACTTGAGACCGTTCCATTTGACTGCAGAGTTCTCGTCCGTAATTGTGCCTGTTTCTAATCCAAGCAGGGCACTATATATCTTATAGGTGGAATTGGGTGAAACTCTTAATGTGCTTTGATCTTTATTATGGATATAGTATTGGCCAGCTTCCTTATCATAGAGTACAAAGCTTCCATCAAATCCTGCAAAATAATCCCCTAAATCCTCATATATAACGTTATCATGCTTAAATCTATAGCTGTTATCCTCCTGGGCCATTACAGGGATAAATGGAGCCTGGCCTGCAACAAATATTCCCGCAAAAATGAATATAGCCGCACTTTTCCATCTCAGCAGTTTTGTTTCAGACTTAAAATAGGCAATCTTTTCGATTCTTGTTTTGATTTGTTTCTTTGACCCGTTTAAATGGTTTGCCAAATCGAGTGTCCTTGCCCTTGAGGCTTTATGAACAAACTGAATAATGGTATTGCCGTACTCTTCATAGGAGCGCTCATCCAAAGAATTTAAGATTGCTGCATCACAGGCTATTTCGCGATCTAGTCTCATTCTTCTAAAAGCAAGCCAAACGAGAGGATTAAACCAATATAAAATTTGAAAGATCACCATTAAATAATTAATGGAAAAATCTTTATATTTATAGTGGTTAAGTTCATGCAAAAAGATATATTCTATATCCTTTTCAGAAAGCCACTGATCAAAATGAAGGGGAAGCACCACATAAGTCTTAAAAAGGCCAAACGTCATCGGAGTTTTAACCAGCGATGATTCTCCGGCAATTATAGGCCTGGAAATTTTCAGTTTTTGTTTGCAGCATTCAAACAGTAATAATAACTCTTTATTTGTCAGGCTATGTGTATGTTTTTTTATTCTTCTGATCTTGAACCATGCCATCAGGGTGAATACGGCTATGACGAACATACCGGAAATCCAAATAAAGAAAAAGATATTATTTAATAAAGCTAAGTCGTAGCGATCTACTGAAACCGTTATGTCCTGTATCCAATTAGTTTGCACCAGGGAGTGCTCTGCGGATGGGACGGTCTGAGACTCAAGGGGGCTCCTGCTATCCCAAAAGGACATTAAATCAGTAACTGGCAGTAATTGTATTGGAATAAAAGGAAACGTTAAAGAAAGCAATAATAAAAACCAAAGATTATAATGGCCTTTCGCTGTTAAATGTAAATTAAATATTTTTTTAACCAGTATAATGACCCCAATAGTAAAAGAAGACACCAGCAGACATACTACAAAACCAGAAAAGAACATTGTGCTTGTCATCATATTCAGACCTTCCTCTTTACATTTGGCATCAAACTCTAACACCTTAAAACAAAATGAATACCATCAATTCTAGCATCCAATTTATAGTTTATCAATCTGGATTGAAAATGGTGAAACGCAATTATATCAAGGATTTATTATAGATTTTACTCCTTTAGGATAGATGGTTGACATATAGTGACTACAAATGTAGTATTGTATTACACTTGTAGTCTTAAGGGGTGTTAAAAATAGATAGTAAGTGCTTAGGCTCAAAAATTTTTGAAAGAGGTAATGAATATGAAAAAACTATATTATTCTATTTCTGGTAAACATACGTTAAAAGCAGTTCGGCTAATAAGCATGGCTTTGCTCCTTATTCTGGCTGGTTGTGCTAATGCCAATAAGGCATCAGAACCCAATATGGATGAAGCGTCAAAAAAAACCTCTGTAAATACAGATCAGAAGTTCAAACAGCTGGAGAGGGATTTTGACGCACGGCTCGGCGTGTATGCATACGACACAGGGTCAAAAAAGACAATCGCTTACAGGTCTAATGAAAGATTCGCTTACGCTTCAACATTCAAGCCGTTGGCAGCTGCAATATTGCTCGAGAAGAAATCATTGGAGGAAATGGATGAAATCATTACATACAAAAGTGATGATCTGGTCACGTATTCTCCGGTTACAGAAAAGCATGTAAAGACTGGAATGACTTTAAGGGAACTTTGTGAAGCGGCCATCCGATTTAGCGACAATACAGCAGGCAACTTAATGTTAGAGGAATTAGGGGGCCCGGAAGGATTTGAAACGGCATTGAAAGAAATGGGTGATTCAGTCACAAAGCCTTCGCGCTTTGAGACGGATTTGAACGAGGCAGAGCCAGGGGATATCCGGGATACAAGCACACCTAAAGAACTTGCAGCAAGCCTCCAAAAGTCATTAATGGGCGACCTTCTTCCTGAGGAAAAACAGAGCATTTTAACCGATTGGATGCGGGGCAACGCTACTGGAGATCCACTAATTCGTGCTGGTGTGCCAAGCGGCTGGGAGGTAGCTGACAAGAGCGGTGCAGGAGGCTACGGAACCCGTAATGACATAGCAATTGTCTGGCCGCCAAACAGGGAGCCTATTATCATGGCCATCCTTTCCAGCCGGGATTCAAAAGATGCAGAATACGATAATGCTCTGATTGCAGAGGCAGCGGAGATGACAATAAAGGCATTGGATTAAAACATTTACCAGCGGGGAAGATCCCCCAGCTGGTAAATGTAAAAGGGTATTTTTATTCAATTTCAAATAGCAGTTTTGTAAATAAACGTAAGGAAAAAGGCCTGCTTTTGTTAACATGATCTTTATTTATCTATAAAAATAATCACATACCCGTTCAACATTCCTTTCCTAGAATATGGTTGAATACATATTTTAGATAGGAGATGGAGAGCATGGACAAAAAACTATTAATTGGTGCAGGGGTAGCTCTTTCACTATTATTCAGCCCTATCAGCCAGGCGTTTGCAGCAGAACCGACAACAGGCGAAAGAAAACAAGTGGATAATATCGCGCACCGCGGCGCAACAGGGTATGCACCGGAAAATACGATTGCTGGCTTTGATCTGGCAGTGGATATGAAAGCCGATTATATCGAAATTGATGTCCAAAGAAGCAAAGATGGCGAATTAGTGGTGATTCATGATACAACTGTGGATCGGACAACAGATGGAACGGGAAAAGTGGGGGATTTAACTTTTGACTACCTAAGGAGTCTTGATGCAGGCAGCTGGAAAGGGGAACAATTTGCAGGAGAATCAATACCAACATTTGAAGAGATTCTGGATCGGTACCATGGTAAGGTTGGAATTTTAATAGAATTGAAAGCTCCAGAGCTTTACCCTGGTATGGAAAAACAAGTGGCAGATGCATTAAAAGCACGAAATCTTGATAATCCGCAAAATGAAAAAATCATTATCCAGTCTTTTAACTTCGAATCCATGAAAAAAATGGACCAGCTTCTTCCTAAAGTTCCAATCGGTGTACTGACTTCTAACCGTGCCGATACTACAGCTGAAGCTTTACAGGAGTTTTCAGCTTATGCGGATTGGTTTAACCCTAGCTATGGAATTGTCACTGAAGAATTAGTGAATCAGGTTCACTCTCATGGCATGCAAATTGGATCATGGACAGTGCGCAGCCAGGAAGCCGCCGACTTTCTGTTCGAAATGAAAGTTGACGCCATCATTACCGATTATCCGGATTATGTTGATCCTAGAAACTAATACTTGAGAAAGGGGCAGCAGCTGCCCCTTTTTTGTTTGGAATCCAATTTGCTGAATAGGGAGAGGGATTATTTGTATTTATATGGAATATATACCTTATCCTTTTTCGGAGGTGAAGATCATGACTATTAGAAAAGCGGGTCTGGCTGATTCAAAAGGTATTGCGAAAGTACATGTTGATAGCTGGAGAACAACCTATAAAAATATTATTCCTGATGAATTTTTAAGTAACTTATCTTATGACAGGCGAACTGATTTATGGAATGATAACATTTTAAAAGAAGGAAACTATGTGTTCGTTGCAGAAAATAATGATGGTGATATCATCGGATTTGCTGATTGCGGAAAGAGAAAAAGTAATCATATTCCGAAGTCTGGTGACTTAACTGCCATTTATCTCCTAGAAGAATATCAAGGAAAGGGAGTTGGCAAAGGGCTATTAAAGCAAGTTTTTCTGCAATTTGAAGAACTTGGCTTCGATCGAATTTTTGTTGAAGTATTAGAAGACAATAAAACCCGTTCCTTCTATGAGTATTATGGTGCAGAGATACATAGAACTGAAAAGATTACCATTGCAGGTGCTGAATTTAATCTTCTTATTTATGAATGGAATAACATTAAGGATGTATTATCTAAATTCTAAACTCGTCTTATTGACGGGTTTTTTTATATCTCCAGCAGTTCCAATATATTTTTAGAATAATATTATTATTTTAATAAATTATATGAATAACATGATTCATACAGAAACTGGAATGATGCCGCTTACATAAAATTTTAAATAATTTAAATTGACTGAAAAGTATAATTGTATTATTATTCTAACAATATATATTTTTCGATAAACGAATGATTTATCTGAAGAAGGGGATGGGGATTAATGTCACAGATGTTAGCTTTGGTTATTCTTTTGCTTATTTTATATATTGGAGATCTGGTTGCCGTTCGGACCAAGGCGTGGGTGCCATCCATTTTCATTTGTGCCGTTCTGTTCCTGGCAGGCTATTGGACATTCTTTCCGCAGGATATCGTGGCATTGGCAGGAGTTCCGCCAGTTGTGGCAACGATGATGATGTACTTATTGATTACCAATATGGGCACATTGCTATCAATCCAGGAATTGAAAAATCAGTGGAAGACGATTGTGATTGCTTTGTCAGGGATTTTAGGAATTATTGCGATATTACTTGGAGTCGGCAGCTTCATCTTTGGATTTAAAACGGTGGTTGTCGCCATTCCTCCTCTTGTAGGAGGTGTTGTATCTGCTTTGATTATGTCGGAAGGAGCGAAAGAAGCGGGTCTAGCTTCTCTGTCTGTCTTTGCGATCGTGATTTATGTTATGCAGGGATTTGCGGGATATCCGCTTACATCCATCGTCCTGAAAAAAGAAGGAAAACGGCTTTTGCAGCAGTACCGCAGCGGGCAGCTTGCTTTTAAGTCGCAGGGCCCTGCAGCTGAAGAGACTGCCGCTGCATCAGCGTCAGCTGCTAAACCTGAGTTAAAGCTCTTTAAAAATATGCCTGAGAAATACAATACAGATTTCTTCAAGTTTTTAAGATTGGCAGCAGTATCCTACCTTGCTTACCTGACATCAACTCTTTTAGCCCCAGTGGTCAGCGTCAGTCCATTTGTCCTTTGCCTATTGTTCGGGGTTATTGCCACAAGTATTGGCTTTCTTGAAAAGCAGGTTCTGCAAAAAGCAAATGGATTCGGTTTTGCAATTATGGCCCTGATGCTCTTTATTTTTGATGGCTTAAAGCAGGCTACACCAGGGATGATGCTTGAAATTATTTATCCGCTTGCAGGAAGCATTATTTTAGGCGTAATCGGAATGTATATCTTCTCATTTATCGCTGGAAAAATTTTAAAAGTGAGCAAGGAAATGGCCTTCGCTGTTTCATTGACGGCACTATATGGATTCCCGGCTGACTACATTATTACAAATGAAGTGATTAAATCATTAACAGAAGATGAGAAAGAGAGGGAAATGCTGACAAGCAACATGCTGCCGCCTATGCTTGTCGGCGGGTTCATTACAGTTACCATTGTGTCGGTCGTATTGGCAGGAATATTTGTCAGATTCTTGTAAGAAAGGAATGGGTAGAATGAGTGAAGTTCAAATAGGGAAAAACGTGAACCTCGAGAAAATACAGGCGCGAATCGAAAGCCATATTGACACCTTAAGCACCTATACGGCGACTCCAGGCAGAGGAACAACCCGGCTGACTTATAGTCAGGAGGATTTGCTTGCACGGCAGTATATTAAAGAAAAAATGAAGGAAGCAGGCTTGACTGTCCGTGAAGATGGATTGGGCAATATTTTTGGAAGGCTTGAAGGGTCCGAAAAAGATGCAGCTAGTGTTCTCATCGGCTCTCACTTTGATTCCGTCCCGAATGGAGGATCTTATGATGGACCTGCAGGAGTTGTAGCAGGTCTTGAAGTGGCTGCACTTTTCACTGAGAATGGATTAACGCCGAAATATCCACTGGAAGTTATTGCCCTAATCGAAGAGGAAGGCTCCAGATTTAGCGGCGGCTTAATGGGTTCACGAGGGTTGGTCGGCCTGCTGGCTGAGGAAGACTTCAAATCATTGAAAGACAAAGATGGCATCACGACGGTTGAAGCAATGGAGAAAATCGGGCTCGATTCGTCTCTTCCGAAACCAAGAAACCCGAAGACACTAAAGGCTTATCTGGAATTGCATATTGAACAGGGACCAATTTTAGAAGAGAAAAATATTCCGATCGGGGTAGTCGAAGCGATTGTCGGATTAACCCAATTAGAGGTCACTGTAAAAGGGAAGGCTGGACACGCAGGGACCACTCCAATGGACAGGAGGGCAGATGCGCTGGTTACAGCCGCAAAGATGATCGCCCAATTTCCAGAGCTGGCGGCGGCCGAAGGGGAAGGGACGGTTGTGACAACTGGGCAATTGCAGGTGTATCCAAATGGAGCCAATGTGATTCCGGATCAAACGGTATTTTCTGTAGACATTCGCTCTGGAAAGGAAGAACATGTCCAGAGTGTCATTCAAAAAGTGAAAGAATTAGCAGACTCCTATCACGATATCGGAATGGAAATAACGGTTGAACAGCTTTTGTATATTCAGCCAAAAGAGATGAATAAAGAGATTGTCAGCCTGTTAAGGGAGAAAAGCAACAAACTTGGCTTCCCTTCATGCTCCATAAATAGCGGTGCTGGCCACGATGCCATGGTTTTCGCTGATTATACCAATACAGGGATGCTGTTTATTCCAAGCAAAAACGGACTGAGCCATAGTCCGGAAGAATGGTCTGATTCCCGGCATATCGCCGAAGCTGTCCACATTCTGTTTGAGGCAGCAATAGAGCTAACGGAGGCGGAGTAAAAGATGATTCATAACGGGCTAAAAGAATTGATTGAGGCAAACAGCGATGAATTGACTGGTCTGCGCAGAAGGTTCCATCGTGAACCAGAGGTGTCATGGGAGGAATTTAAAACAACCCAATTTATCTGTGAGTATCTCGATGGTCTGGGCATCCCATACAGAAGAACGGAACCAACGGGTGTCATTGCAGAGATTGCAGGCGGGAAGGCAGGAAATACAGTAGCTTTAAGGGGAGATATGGATGCGCTGCAGGTGGAGGAATTGAATACGGATCTGCCATATGCGTCCCTGGAAAGTGGGAAAATGCACGCATGCGGACATGACGCCCATACCGCGATGCTGCTGATTGCAGCCAAGGCATTAAATGAGATTAAGGAAGAATTGCCGGGGAATGTCCGCCTGCTGTTCCAGCCAGCTGAAGAAATAGCAGAAGGGGCAAAGATGCTGGTGGAACAGGGAGCGATGGAAGGCGTTGACAATGTCTTTGGCATCCATATCTGGTCGCAAATGCCGACACACAAGGTGTCCTGTACACCAGGGCCCTCCTTCGCATCAGCTGATATCTTCAAGGTGATATTTAAAGGCAAGGGCGGGCATGGTGCTATGCCGCATGATTGCATTGATGCGGCCGTTGTCGCCTCTTCCTTTGTCATGAATGTGCAGAGCGTTGTGTCAAGAACCATTGATGCCCAGCATCCTGCCGTACTCACCATTGGAAAAATGACGGTGGGCACAAGATTCAATATCATCGCAGAAAATGCCCTCATCGAGGGGACAGTCCGCTGTTTCAATCCTGAAACAAGAGATCATATTGAAGAACAGCTTCAGCATTATGCTGAAAACACGGCAGCTATTTACGGTGCAGGGGCTAGGGTGGAATACATCCGTGGTACGCGTGCGGTAAATAATGATGAATACAGTGCACAACTCGTCCAAAAGGTTGCTTCCGAAGCTTTCGGGGAAGATGTGCTATTTAATGAAAAGCCCACAATGGGAGCCGAAGATTTCAGCATCTACCTGGACAGGGCACCTGGCAGCTTCGCCCTCGTTGGCAGCGGCAATCCAGAAAAAGACACAGAATGGGCCCACCACCACGGCAAATTCAATATTGATGAAGACGCTTTATCAACAGGTGCAGAGCTCTATGCACAATATGCCTGGGCATACTTGAACGAAAAGCTATAAAGCTGATCTTAAAGAGAAATCCGTTCCTCATTTTGGGGAGCGGATTTATTTTTGCCGAGTTTCAGTTCTTCGTATAAATTTTAAAAGCCACGGCAAGAAAAAGGCATAGGCAGTAAAGTGGACCGGGGTTGACCACCATGTATTCCAGCGTTTCATTAATCCCACCTTAACGGGTTAATCGCTTCAGTCCAATCCTCATGATTCTTAAATCCTCTATGTTCAATTAAGGTTAGCTGCCCAATCAGGGTAGTTTTCTTTATTTTGTTAAAGGAATACTGCTAAAACATGCTTATTTATAAAGGGGAATGAAAACGCCTTTCCCCTTTTCTCAAACCTCCCTAATGAAACAACCCGGATTCCTTCGATTTCTTCATCAGCGCTTTCGTTTTCTTGCTTAACGGCTCTTTCAAGAAGGTTCCAATTATTAAAGCAATGAAACCAAATAGCACTAGAATCATGAGGTCCCGGTACGCTCTCTCCCAAACAATGCCCCCAACGGCTTCTCTCATTAAATCGATCGCATAAGAGAAGGGAAGGAAGGGATGAATGGTTTGGAAAAATTCAGGGAGCAAGGCGATCGGATAGGTTCCGCCAGCGCCTGCAATCTGCAGAACGAGCAAGACAATCGCCATGGCTTTTCCGACATCGCCAAATACAGAAACCAGTGTATAAACAATTATTATAAACACTAAACTGCTCACCAGGCCAAACAGGATAAACCAAACCGGTTCTGCAACATCCACTCCAAGAATGAACATATCCCCCATTGTCACCACAAGGGCTTGCGCAAATCCTATGCTTATGAAGGTGAGAAGTTTGCCGAAATAGATTTGTTTTCCCGTAAAGTCTTCAGGATGGTGGACATCTGTAGCCAATAGGGAAATTAACAGAAGGGCACCTACCCATATTGCAAGTACGGTATAAAAGGGAGTCAACCCTGTTCCGTAGTTTTGGATTGGGAAAAGGCTGTTTTTATTGAGCTGAACAGGTTCCTCGAAGAAGCCCTTCTCTGCTTCCGGATCATTTTGCAGCAGCTCAATGATCTCATTGATGTCTGTCTCCCCTTGGATATCCCTGATCCGGTCGGCTAATTGATTAATCTTTTCGCTTACATACGGAAACTCTCCGATGATATGTTTAAGCGTTTCTTCTCCTTCATCTAAGTTCCCCTCTGTATTAGCGAGGATTTTTTCGACCTCAGGCATGGCAGATTGTATTTCAGTCAGGATATTCCGGGCATTATTCAATGTTTCCTTGGTGCTGGCCACTTCCTGTTTGACGGCTGGCCTGATGTTTTTATTATATTCTTTAACGAATGCGTCAATCTTACCTGCAGTTGCAGCTGAATTTTCCTGAAGGCGGGTGATTAATTCATCCGCTTCCTGCTGCTTGTCAGTAAGAAAGGCGTTGACCTTCTGTCCGTTTTCCTGGATTGTCTGCAATTCCTGCTTTAGTACGGACAATTGTTCCAGAGCCTGATTGATTTGTTCCTGATTCTGGTTTGTGCCTTGTTCATTATTAGATTCCTGCAGCTGATTTAGTGCTGTCTCGATTGTCTCAATACTCTGAAGCGAACCCGCTATCTGCGCATTGATTTGATTGCCAATTTCCTTTCCCTGGTCCAAATTTAGGTCAGAGGATTGAACAGTAGAGATAAAATCATTCACCTTTACCGCCATACTCTGGACCTTCTCCAGATTCTCCTGAACCTGAGGCTCCATTGCATTCAGACGATTCTCAGCCTCGTTTATTAATTCCATTGCTTCATTAATTGTCTGCAGACCGTTGCCTGTCGCGCGTTTAGCATCGGGAACGAGTGCTTGTGCATTATCAATCATCTTTTGAGCATTTTCCGTATCTGAAAGGGAGCTGCTTAATAAGGAATGAATTTCAGGAAGCTTTTCTTCCATTTCAAAAACATACTCCTCGAATCGCTTAATATCCGGAAGGTCTTTTTCAATCTCCAGGCCTAATTCATTAAATTTCTCGAAAATAGTGCCGTTCACAGTAGAGATAAAATTGCTTGTAACAGTATCGACAATGCTGCCTGCACCCGTTTCCGTGATTTTAGGCGCTATCGCATTTATTTTTTCATTCACGTAATACTCGATTTTCGCTTTTTCGGGCTGATCTTCAATGACGGTTCCCAGCTTCTGTGAGAAATTTTCCGGAATCACGATGACGGCAAAATAGTCGCCATATTCCACCTTATCCATCGCGTCTTTACGGTCATCAAAGTGCCAGTCCATATCATCATTCTTTTTCAGCTCCTTGACGATGTCATCCCCAATATGTATTTCCTTATCCCGAACCACAGCCCCAGCATCTTCATTCACTATCCCTACTGGAAGCTGATCCGTTTGACTATAGGGATCCCAAGAGGCCTCGATGTTAAACCAGGCATATAAAGAAGGCAGCAGCGTCAAGCCTCCGATCAATATTGCCGCGACCCAATTCGTAAAAATACTTCTGATATCCTTTTTGTAAATTTTCCACATGCTGTTCAGTCCTATCTGCTAGTCTTCCTAAAGATTTTGTGAATAATCCATTAAATATATTCAGGATCTCACTGAAAAACAATTCTATACCTTTAAAAAACCTATGTAAAACCAGAAGGCCGGGAGCATTTACTTTTGGGGCTAATGGAGCAAATGATTGAACAAATAATTGGATTATTTTGGTAAAAAATGTTCTTGAGAAAGAACTTTACGGAAAGCCAGAGGGCAGGGCAGTTTAGGAAGGCAAGCATTTTACCGGATAGTTAGAGCGGAATGATCTAAATTTAACTCTGATATAAGAACCTGCAGTGCAAAGACAATGATCATTCCACATGATTCATTATGGAATATAATGTGCTGAAAACCTTACTCTATTCAAAAGTATGGAAGTTTAAGTCGTTATTGACAAACATTTCAAAAAAATATAGGATAAAAATCCTGCCAATTTTACATTGGCCTAAGGGGACTGTGAAAAGTTCATTCTTCTTTGAAAAGGATGGGTAACTATGAATAAAGAGCAATTGATGGAAAGTGCACGCAGTATGAAGGAAAGAGCCTATGCTCCCTATTCCAAATTTCCGGTTGGAGCAGCATTATTACTGAAAGACGGCACTGTCATTAATGGAGTGAACGTGGAAAATGTTTCATTGGGTGCGACAAATTGTGCCGAGAGAACAGCCATTTTCACTGCAATTGCGAACGGCTACAAAAAAGGTGATCTCCAAGCTATAGCTGTAGCAGGTGATACGGCAGATTTTCTCCCGCCTTGCAGCATCTGCAGACAAGTGTTAGCTGAATTTTGTTTGCCTGATATGCCTGTTTATTTAACAAATGAGAAAAAAGAAATATTAGAACTGACATTAAAAGACTTATTACCTTTTGCATTTACTGATTTAGAAATGTAGCATAAATGGAGGGCAAGTTTTGATGAAAGATACATCAAAGCTTGCCCTCTTTATTTTTTAGTGGGAAATTGAAAAATTTTAAGAACTGCTAATGGTTCTCACACCTAGGAAGTGTTGGAACCATCCTTATTTTACCTATCCATATCAATAGCAAAGGTTTCCTTAAGGCCCTTCATTCCTCGAGGGGTTATTTTGATGGCTCGGCTTTTGGGGATGCGCTGTATCCAATTCCGTTCTAGAAGTTTTTCCAGGATGGCATTCCCAAGAGCGCCTGCAAGATGATGGCGTCTTTCGCTCCAGTCGAGACATTTATGGGAGAAAGAGCGACGCTTCTTTTTCAGAGAGGTCAGATCGATTTGCATGGAGTGAAAGAATGCTTTTCCATCTTCCGTAACACTAAATGTGTCATTTTCTTCAGTAATAAATCCTTTTCTTTTTAGCGATTCAGTTAGCTGTACACCTAAATTTCCAGCGAGATGATCATAGCACGTCCTGGCCAAACGGATCGCTTTATCTTCAGAGGCATGGTGAAGTGATTTAATTTCAGCGGGAGGTGCTATGGATAGAAAGGATTCCATCACCTGGGCAACCTCTTGATTCATGATGCCATAATATCGGTGCCTGCCCTGTTTTTCTGCCGTCACCACTTGAGCATCCAGCATTTTTTTGAGATGGAAACTGGCTGTTTGCGGTTTAATCCGTGCCATATGGGCCAGTTCATTTACCGTGTGATACCGGCCGTCCAATAAGACCGTCAGTATGGCTGCCCGACTTGGTTCACTGACCAGAGAAGCGACTTTTGCTACGTTAGAATTTACAATCATATCTTATTCCTCCATGTAATCCATATTTCGATGATAATTGAAATATTTAGCCCTTACAATGATATTTGAAAAAATATTCAGGAGGAAAATGTAATGAAAAAGGAAGAAAACCAAATACAAACCAAGTCCATTCAGCCTAAAATCTTATACTATGGAACTCCAGTGATTTTGTTAACAACACTAAATGAAGATGGATCTTCCAACATCAGTCCCTTATCCTCGTCATGGGCATTAGGGGAATGCATAGTCCTTGGAATCGGGGCAGAGGGGAAGGCATTGGAGAATCTTCGCAGTCATCCCGAGTGTGTTGTAAACGTTCCTCATCCTGGTCTTTGGGAGAATGTAGAAGCTTTAGCCCCACTGACAGGCAAGAACCCAGTACCGAAATATAAAAGAGCCAATTCATTCCGGTTTGAAAAAGATAAATTCTCTGCAGCCTCGCTTACAAAGCAGGAAGCAGAAATCGTAAAGCCCCTTAGAATCCTGGAATGTCCCCTTCAGATTGAGGGCAGGGTGGAACACATCCGAGTCCCGGAACATGACCCCCACTTTGCGATTGTGGAAGTAACGGCATTAAAGGTCCATGCCCATACATCCATCCTAAAGGATGATCATCATGTGAACCCGCATGAATGGAGTCCCCTCATTTATAATTTCAGACACTACTATGGACTGGGTGAACAGCTGGGGAAGACATTCCGGGCATAGTTCCCCAGAAGCCTTCCTTCTTTAATTGAAGAGAAGGCTTTATTTGCAAGTCAATCTGCTCTCTTTGTTTTTAAAATATTGAACAAGCGGGCAGGATAGTGATCTTCTATGTAATAAATTCATTAACTTCGTAAAATATCAATACCAAAGAAGCTCCGTCTTAACTTGTAAAACTTACAGAAATAAGAAGTATAGAGGGGGGAAGCAGAGTTATTAGCCTTTCGTAAAAAGTGAGAATTATTCTAAAATTGTGTATTGATTTTAATAAATTCATAGATTATAATTTGAAACAGAAATGATTATCATTATCAATTATAATGGAAAATATAAGGGGGAACAACATGTCTAGAACTACATACTTATTTAAAAGAAAATCTATATTTTCTTTGCTAGTACTCTTTTTATCTTTTGTGATGCTTTTAGCTGGTTGTGGAAATCAATCATCAAAGGAAACATCCAATGAAAGCAGCGGTACTGAAAAGACAGAACAAAAAGCCGGTACAGAAAATACTCGGGAAATCACCCATGCTATGGGTTCCACAACAATTAATGGAACGCCTAAAAAAATCGTTACCTTATACCAGGGTGCAACTGATGCAGCTACGGTATTCGGGGTGAAGCCTGTAGGTGCGGTAGAGTCTTGGGTAGAACAGCCTATCTATAACTATCTTAAAGAGGACTTAGAAGGTGTTCAAATCGTCGGTCAAGAAACTCAGCCGAATTTAGAAGAAATTTCTAAACTGCAGCCGGATTTAATTATTGCTTCCAAATTACGCCATGAAGAAATTTATGACCAATTATCTCAAATTGCTCCAACCGTTATGCATGAAACCGTATTTGAGTTTAAGGGGACTGTGGAGTTAATGGGACAAGCGATGAACCAGGAAGAAAAAGCGAATGAAATCCTTTCTGCCTGGGATAATCGCGTGGCTGATTTCCAAAGCAAAATTCAAGAAAAATTAGGGGACAAGTGGCCGCTTCATGTTTCGGTGTTAAACTTTAGGGAAGACCATGCCCGTATGTATGTAACAGGTTTTGCCGGATCCATTTTAACGGAACTGGGCTTTAAAGGACCTAAAGACCCGGCGGTGGAAGGTCAGGATATCCTGAAGTTGACAGATAAAGAAAGCATCTCACAAATGAACGCCGATGTATTTTATATGTTTATGGAAGACAATGAAGCAGTAAAGAAATCCTATGATGAATGGACAAACCATCCATTATGGAAAAATCTCGATGCTGTAAAAGCAAACCAGGTTTACACGGTTGATGAAGTCATCTGGAATATGGGCGGCGGAATCAAAGCAGCCAACCTGATGCTTGATGATATTTACGACAGATTTGAATTAGAAAAATAAATAGCATAATGAAAAGAGGATAGGAGAGGGAAGTCATTCTTTCTCCTATTTTTGTATGTATTTCATCACTATTTTATTCTATAAAGCTTTCTCCTGTTTAGTGATGAATGGTAATTACTTAAAAAAAGTATCGAAAGGAGGATCTACTTGGAAAATTTACTTTCCCGTAAATCTTTAAAAATAACAGGTTTACTAATTTGTATTTTTCTGTTCATGATAGCCTTCGTGCTAAGTGTTGCATTTGGTCAAACGGCGATTCAGCTACAGACAGCATTCGATGCTATCTTTCATTATGATGAATCGAATACTGAGCACGTGATCATTACCACATCGCGAATGACAAGAGCGGTAATTGCGGCTGTCGTTGGAGCTAATCTTGCTATTGCGGGGGCTCTTATGCAAGCACTGACAAGAAATCCGCTGGCAGCCCCTGATATTTTGGGCATTAATGCAGGTGCATTATTTTTTATTGTTTTTTCAGCAGCATTTTTTTCAGTTGACTCATTATCCAGTTACATGTGGATCGCTTTTCTTGGAGCTGGGGTCGCTGGCGTATTAGTTTTTTTTCTGGGTTCCTTGGGAAGAGATGGATTAACTCCCATTAAAATTGTCCTGGCAGGGGCAGCAATTACAGCCCTTTTTGTTTCCTTTACACAGGGATTATTAGTCATTGATGAGCAATCAATGCAAAGTGTCTTATTTTGGATGGCAGGATCTGTTGCAGGGCGGAGTATGGATATGTTATTACCTGTGTTGCCTTTTATGCTTGGCGCCGGTCTTATCACATTGTTTTTAGGCAGGTCCATCAATATCATGATGTCTGGTGATGATGTGGCCAAAGGTTTAGGGCAGCGGACGATCTTAATTAAGGCCACGATTGGTATCATAGTTGTTTTCCTTGCAGGTGGATCTGTAGCTGTGGCAGGCTCTATTGGATTTGTGGGCTTAATTGTCCCCCACATAGTCCGCGGTCTTGTTGGGCCTGATTATAGATGGGTCATTCCTTTTAGTGCATTAGTTGGAGCATCCTTACTGTTGTTCGCAGATGTAGCAGCAAGATTTGTTATAATGCCTCAAGAAATGCCAATTGGGGTCATGACTGCTTTTATTGGAGCTCCATTTTTTGTTTATATTGCACGCAGGGGGTTATCAAAAAATGACTAGTTTTATGACATTAAGGACCAAATCTGGTGCTTTCTCTTTTCAATTACATAAAAAAACGTGGATTACTGTTCTGTTTCTAAGCTTATTTTCATTGTTCCTTTTTATAGTAAGTTTATCAATCGGCAGCAGTTTTATAAGTCCCATAGATGTCATCAAACAACTATCCGGACATGGAAGCGGCGAATATGATTTTGTTCTTAATACATTGAGATTGCCAAGGGTATTACTTGCTTTTATGGTCGGAGCAGCACTTGGAGTAGCCGGTTTAATTTTACAAGGGGTAATCAGGAATCCCCTTGCCTCACCTGATATTATCGGGGTGACAGCTGGCGCATCCGTTGGAGCCATCGTGTTTATTGTATTTTTTATGGGGACGATCAGTATTACGTGGCTTCCTTTAGCAGCCATATTAGGGGCAGCCATTGTTTCTACACTGATTTACTTGCTGTCATGGAAACAAGGAGTTACTTCTATCCGGCTTGTACTTATGGGAATTGGAGTCGCAGCAGCCATGAAGGCGGTTGTAACAATGATGCTTGTATTGAGTGAAGATGCTGTGACCACCAAATCTTATCTTTGGCTAACGGGCAGCCTTTATGGTGCTAATTGGCAGGATGTTTATTCGATGTTTCCATGGGTTCTTGTTTTTATTCCTCTCACATTTTTGGCTGCCAGGACTGTTAGTGTTAAAGAATTAGGGGATGATGTTGCGGTAGGCCTTGGGGTGAAAGTGCAATCTAAGCGTCTTCTTCTCCTTTTCATTAGTGTTGCGTTAGCTGGTTCTTCTGTAGCATTTGCAGGGGGAATAGAATTTGTCGGCCTGGTAGCACCTCACATTGCCAGGATGCTTATTGGGCGTTCATTTGCGGGTTTGGTGCCTATTTCTGCCCTAATAGGGGGAATTATTGTGGCAATAGCCGATATTGTTGCAAGAACCGCCTTTTTACCGCTCGATATACCAGCCGGCGTCTTTACGGCTGGAATTGGAGCTCCGTTTTTTATTTACTTGCTATATAGGAATCGAAATAAGTAAAAGTATTGTATAAATATGAAAGAAGGGATTGAGATTATGGGTGCATTAGAAACAAGCTCCTTAACTCTAGGGTATAATGGCACAAATATCATTGATAATCTTGATTTGAAGATACCTAAAGGTAAAATTACCGTTTTAGTTGGAGCTAATGGCTGCGGAAAATCTACGTTATTGCGTTCACTGGCTCGCCTCTTAAGACCGAAATCTGGAGAAATTTTATTAGAAGGTGATGCAGTAAGGAGTTTACCAACTAAAGAGGTGGCCAAAAGGCTGGCTATTCTTCCTCAAGGTCCTACTGCTCCAGAAGGTCTAACCGTTTTACAGCTCATTAAGCAAGGAAGGTACCCGCATCAAAGTTGGTTAAGGCAGTGGTCCACCGAAGATGAGAAGGTCGTTAAACAAGCCCTTAAAGCTACCAGGTTGAAAGAATTTGCCGAGAGATCTGTTGACTCCTTATCAGGGGGACAGAGACAAAGAGCGTGGATTGCCATGACGTTAGCACAAAAAACAGATATTATCTTGTTAGATGAACCCACAACCTATTTAGATTTGACCCATCAAATAGAAATTTTAGACCTTTTATTTGAGTTGAATGAACAAGAAAATCGAACGATTGTTATGGTTTTGCATGATTTAAATCTTGCTTGCCGATATGCTCACAACATAGTAGCTGTTTGTGATAAAAGAGTATACTCACAGGGAAAGCCAGAAGACATCATAACAGCTGGTATGGTGAAGGATGTATTTCAAATGAGTTGTGAAATTACGAAAGACCCGATCTTTGGAACCCCTTTGTGTATCCCGCATGGTAAGGGCAGGAGGGTTGAGACGAGTAAAAGCTTTGCAGTATAACACTATACTTACTGATTAAAATCAACATTTATTTTAGGAGTGAGAGTAATGAGTAGTGTAGTTGTGGATAAACTTAAAACTTTTGATATATATTTGGAACATGAGAGATCTAAAGAAATTGCGATAACAGATTTATTAAATGAGGAAAAATGTTTATCGTTTCTTCAAAAACAAATGATAGAGATTAAGGCGCCAAATTTGTCAGTTACAGCATCAATGCTTTTGAAAAGATATGCTTATCTTGTGGTGTCGTCCACTATATATAGTATGGTCGAGTTTAACTGTGCCCCTTATTTTCCTGTGGATGCTTGTGGATTAACGAATGAGCGTACCTTATGTATTAGACCTGATATCTGCCACTGGCAGGAATTCAACAATATGGAAAGAGAAAAGTGGCAGGAAAAAGTTTTGTACGATCTTTTTGCATTACATATTACACCAGTTATAGAAATATTATTAAAAGTAGCCCGTGTACCTTCGTCAATATTGTGGGAAAATACAGCCATTCGAATTAATCGTATCTACCGGAACGCGTTAAAAGATAATATAGATTCAGTAAAAACTAAGAGGTTAAACAGCGATTTCAATTTCTTGAAGAGTGCGAGCGGTAACTTGTTTGGTTTAAAGGAAAATCCTCTGCAATCATATTTGAAAATAGGGGAAGAACTTAGACTAAACCCATATCGGAAGACGTGCTGCATGTATTGTAAACTAGAAAAAGATATTGAAGAAATCAGTTATTGCAATGATTGCCCGATAAAAATTGCTTTGGAAAAATAGCAGGTTAAGAAAGGGAAGGCAGCTGAATACTAAGCTTACCAATTATATTGAATTGGGATCAAGGTTGGTATTTGGGATGTAATATGCTTGTGAAATTTTGCACTTGAACAATCGGGAGCCATAACGAAAGAGCTGGAGCTGTCATATTGGAAGCTCCTTTGGTTTTTTTCCTTAACGAAAAAGTTCATGTAATAAAGGCACACATCAAAAAAATTTGATGTGTGCTTTCCTTTTTTGTCCTTGAGAAGCGAACATAGCAGCGATTGAAAGGCTAGGAAGATAATGGGGTACACGCTAAAGTTAGATATGAAATTTTCTCTTAATTGCTGCGGGTTGCTAATCAGCAATTTTGTTAGAAGAACCAATGCCAAAGGTATGAATAAAGCAATTTGGATACTTTCTATTGGAAACCTTGGTTCTATAACTCCTTTAATACTCTATAGAAAAAACAATCATTGGTGCTAAGCAGTTTAGAAATATTTCATACATATTTTAGAAAGTTTTAAGATTTATGTGGTATAGTTCTTTTAATTTCTTAATGGATAATAGGGTTTATTAAAGTATCTTGAATGCAAAAATAAGGTATGATCTGATGAAAATTTTATAACAGAGTGAGTGAAACAGATGTCAATTAAAATGAGGTTTTTGCTGTCATATGTTGGAGTGATCCTTTTTTCCATCACTTTATTATTGGCAGCTGGTTTTTTAATTATTTTTGCTATAACAGGTGATGTAAGATCAATAGAGCATCTTTACAAAAAAACGTATATACAGAAACCTTTGACAACAGTTGAAGAAAGTGTGTTTCTCGATTTAAAGCTTTTAGCTAAAAATAATCCTAAACAGCTCCTAAATGAAAAGGAGCTAAAGAGGATTGAGCAGGAGGATATTGAGATTGTTGTTAGAAAGGGCACAAAAGTCGAGTACGCTTCCCCTGTTCTTGATAAACAGGCATTAATCAAATCCCTTCCCGGGTTTGAAGAAACAAACATCAATACTCGAGATACGATTAAACTCAACGACTATTTTTTTACCTATGTAAAGTTTGATTTTTATTTTCCGGATAAAAGCGAAGGAAGTGTTTTCGTATTAAGGAAGGCGAGTTCCTCTGCTGAACTCATTCGAGAATTGTTTCCAATTTTATCAGTCCTTTTACTTTTTCTTTTTATTATGATTATTGGTATATTGAATTATTTAGTTTCACGAAGCATTATTAAACCTATCTCAGTTCTTAAAGAAGGTGCCGAAAGAATTAAATCAGGAGATTTAAATTTTGAAATCAAGGCTATTTCAATTGATGAAATCGGACAATTAAATAGAGCGTTTGAGGAAATGAGAATAAAACTAAAAGAATCTATAAACCTTCAGCTTCGGTATGAAGAAAATCGAAAAGAGCTTCTGACCAATATTTCACATGATTTGAAGACACCTATCACCTCGATCATTGGATATGTAGAGGGGATTAAAGATGGTGTAGCAAATACCCCTCAGAAAATGGAAAAGTATTTGTCGACTGTGTACTTAAAGGCAAAAGACATGGATTCATTAATTGATGAGCTGTTCTTATTTTCTAAGCTGGATTTGAAAAAAGAACCATTCTATTTTGAAACTGTCGAACTGGATATATATATGAAAGACTATGCAGAAGAACTTTATTTGGATTTAATTCAGCAGGGAATTCATATGGAGCTTCATCTTTTGAATAAACCGACCTGTGTGACAGTGGATAGAGAGAAATTAAAACGAGTATTGGCCAACTTAATAAGCAATTGTGTTAAATATATGAACAAAGACAAGAAGAGTATTTCAATTTCTCTGCATGAACGATTAGGTGATGTAATTGTCCAAGTAGCAGATAATGGGCAAGGGATAGAACCTTCTGCCCTGCCAAATATTTTTGAACGTTTTTACCGTGCAGAGCAATCAAGAAGTTCCGAGACAGGCGGAAGTGGCTTAGGACTTGCGATCGCAAAAAAAATTATTTTGGAGCATGGGGGGGAAATCTGGGCTTCGAGCGAGATAGGTAAAGGTACAAGTGTATTCTTTTCCCTAAAGAAAGGTGAAATAATGTGAAAAAAATATTACTTATTGAAGATGACATTAGCATTGCAGAATTGCAAAGAGATTATTTAGAAATAAATGAATTTCTTGTCGACATTCAACATACTGGTGATGGAGGACTCCAAAAGGCTCTTCAAGAACACTATGACTTAATTATTTTGGACATCATGCTTCCAGGAGTAAATGGGTTTGAGATATGTAAACAAATACGCGCAGTTAAAAATATTCCTATCTTGTTTGTATCAGCTAAAAAGGAGGATATCGATAAAATTCGGGGGCTCGGTTTAGGGGCAGACGATTATATTACCAAGCCTTTTAGTCCGAGTGAGCTGGTAGCTAGGGTGAAAGCACATTTAGAGCGATATGATCGTTTAGCAGGAAAACAAACTCAAACCAATACCATTTTCGTTCATGGAATAACAATTGATAAGTCAGCACGTAAAGTTTATATTGACGGAAAAGAAACTCCGTTTACAACAAAGGAATTCGACTTATTAGTATTTCTTGTCATGCATCCAAATCAAGTTTTGAGCAAAGAACAGCTTTATGAAAGAATTTGGGGGCTGGAGTCAGCTGCAGATGTTTCAACGGTTACCGTTCATATCAGGAAAATACGCGGGAAAATTGAACGGGACCCTGCACACCCGAAATTCTTGGAGACCGTTTGGGGAGCTGGTTATCGATTTAATGTTTAATATAAATTTTGTTTATTTGGACCCGTCACAAAGGTGGCGGTTATTTTTTTCTATAAATATGAAGAAATCTTAAGATTAAGTTTATCTTTTTTTAAGAATTTATTTAGAGGCAGTTTATATTTTAGTACTAACATAATAGAAGCAGTAACTAAGTGTAAGAGGATCTGGGTCATTTTATTTACGGTTTTTAGAAAAAATAGGCAGGTGAATTTGATGCGGAGGTGGCTATCGATAGTTATCGGAGGCGTTATCCTCCTTCAGGGGTGTGCCTCAGATAATAATGCAGACACAAATACACAGGAAAAGGGAGTAGGGGTAGAAATGGATATGAATGAACAATTGCTTCAAGCTGCAGAACGCAAGGAAACTGAAACAATAGAGAGATTGATTGAAGAAGGTGCTGATATAAATAAAAAGGACTCAGACGGACGAACTGCTATTATGATTGCAACTTACAATAACGATGTCGAAACCGCTAAAGTCTTGATTAGAGCGGGTGCTGACGTCAATATACAGGATAACATGAAAAACAACCCTTTCTTATATGCTGGTGCAGAAGGATACGTTGAAATTCTTAAACTTACGATCGAAGCAGGTGCGGATCCGGCGATCATTAACCGTTATGGTGGAACTGCATTGATTCCTGCTTCAGAACATGGCCATATAGATGCCATAAAGGAACTTCTCACCAAGACAGATATTGATGTAAATCATGTAAACGATCTTGGCTGGACAGCATTATTAGAAGCAATTATTTTGAATGATGGAAATGTAAAGCAGCAGCAAACTGTGCAATTGCTAATCGATTACGGGGCAGATGTGAATATTCCGGATGGAAATAATGTAACTCCTCTGCAGCATGCACGTGAAAAAGGATTTCAAGAGATTGAACAAATTTTGTTAACAGCTGGAGCAAAATAGGCTTGTATAAGCTTCTAAGTAAAATTATTAAGATCCCTAAAAAATGAGAATGAGGAGACGATAAAAATGAACAAAAAAGCAATAACATCAATACTTCTTGGATTTACATTAGTATCAGCGGGGTGCAGCACTGGTGCAAACGCCGAAGAAAATCATAGTAAGCAGAAGCAAGAACAAGCGGTTAAAGAGACTAAAAAGGATCATAAATTAACCAAAGGACAGGAAATGGCTAACATTCTAAGCAACACAAATTGGCAAGGTACAAGAGTGTATGACAAAAATAAGAACGACTTAACAAAAGAGAATGCAAACTTCATTGGTCTAGCGAAATATGATGTGAAATCAGGAAGATATGAATTTTTCGATGCGGAGACAGGCGAAAGCCGCGGCGATATGGGAACTTTCTTTATCACCAATGATGGGAAGAAGAGAATTTTAATTTCAGAATCAATGAATTATCAAGCTGTTGTCGAAATGACAAAACTTAATAAAGATATTTTTACTTATAAAAGAATGGGAAAAGATGCTAATGGCAACGACGTAGAAGTATTCGTTGAACATGTTCCATATAAAGAAAAAGAGCTTTCTTTTACTAATCCGGACAAGCAGTTGGACGCTGTTACAGGAGATATCGTTAAAGACATAGATGGAGATAAAATCCTAGGCAGTACCCTTTGGAATGGAACAAAGGTATTAGATGAAGACGGCAATGATGTAACAAAGTATAATACGATGTTTATAAGTCTGGCAAAATTTGATGACAAAACTAATAAATATGAATTTTACAATCTTGAAACGGGCAAAAGCCGCGGTGATTTTGGCTACTTCGATATTGTAAACGAAAATAAAATAAGAGCCCATGTTTCAATTGGAGCTAATAAGTATGGTGCCGCTCTTGAACTTACCGAACTTAATAATAATAAATTTACGTATAAAAGAACGGGAAAAGACAAAGATGGCAAAGACATAACTATATTCGTTGAACATGAACCTTATAAGGGTGATTTTAAACCGAAATTTACTAAATAAACAACGTCAAATACGATTAGTATCTAAACAAAAAGGAATGGATTTCTCCGCTCCTTTTTGTTTTTCATTAACAAGGGAAATAAATCATTAATGGAGGTTTGGAAATAATTGTTTTGCTTCTATCATTCATCAATTCACAGAGTTTTTATTTAATTGATTTGATTAAGAAAAACTGGTAACATCTGATGAATATGTTTCGATAGATATTAAAACAGCCTCACTGGTAGGGATCATTATGTGGTGGTTAAAGAAGGGTCTCCATTTTAGTTCAGATTATATGGCAAATGAAATTCATTTAATGTATAAGACGCAAACTTAAGTCATTATCATGCTTCGCAAAAGGAGGCCCTTAGTCTAAACGGCGGAAGCAGGAGACGCTTCGCAGCAAATTCACCCCAGCTATTTCAGCAAGACCGGCTCCCCAAATTCATCAAATGCATGCTTAAAGTCAAATGCAAAAGGATCAGGGCCATGCTGAATATAAAATTCGTATCTTTTGAAAGCCTCCTTCCAGGATACATCAGATAACTTATCCGTCCACCAACCAACATAATTAGGCTGTCTCTCTGGAAGAGGCCCAAACCACTTATTCCTGTCCTGCAATGCTTTCCTATGCAGGCCAGAATAGGTAAACCGATATAACGATTGAAGGCTTTTCCATACGGTCAGGGTAAGAATAGGGGTACCCTCACCCTCGATCAGTTCTTCTGGAAATTTCACTCTATTTGGTGAAAATTCCTTTATCAGATGACCGGTTTTAGCAGCCTCTAGCATTACTTCACTTCCCGCTTGAAAAAACTCCCGAGAGGCAGGATGTTCTTCTGGATGCTTCAGCCTGCCAATCGTCAAAATCGCAACAAATGCCAAGTTAATTCCTCCACTTTTCTTTTTACCTACATATATTCTGGAAGGACTGGACTAATACCTGGCTGGGTGAGTTAACATTTTAAAATTGTTGCCAGAATTAAAAATAGTTTTCAAGCAAGTTTAAGAATTGGCATTTAACAGGGGAGGGCTTATTTAACTTCCTTTAAGCCTTTCCCTTCAAGAATATCTTGAATACCTTCTTCGCAAACCCCATATGAACGCCAGGAACAAGTTTCGCAAATAGTTTGTATATCTGAGGGAACGGCATGCTTTTGGATGCTCGACTCAATGTCCTTCCAATAGAGGATTTGCCCGATCTTAAGCCCCAATTTCTCTAAAATAGCGGCATCTCTTTCATAAATATCGTCGTGTTCACAATGGTATTCGCCTGAGTTGGGATACTTTTCACACAGTTGATCAGGCCCCTTTACAAGATGAATCCATGTTTTGGGGTTGTTTCTCAAGGTTTGATGCAAACGTGTCATATTTTCCACGTATTCTTGGGAATAGCCCATTCCCCGATATCCCAGAAGGCAAAAAAGATGATGGCCTCGCAGCTTATACATAAATTTCCCCCAATTTAACAGGTTCGATTACATTTAAATGTTAACTGGGATCTTAATTGTGTTAACATACTTTGCATCATAACATATAAAATTGATCAACTGAGGATCTTATTGACTAATGCGGTGCGTTAATTGGAGATTTAACTGCTTTTTCGGGGTGGCATATTTAATAAGAAAATAAACTATTGTAAATATTGAATTACCTCTGACAAGTTGATATATTAACTTATATATATGGTGTCAATGATGTGATCAAGTAAATAAGGATTGTGAAACAGAAAATATAGCCTGGGCTGAAAGCTATATCACCCCTCCTTATTGAACCCTGCCACGGAGATGTTAGTAAAGCTAACCGGGTCGTTTCGTTACAAACGTTTAGAGGACTTTATATTTTGATTAAAGTCGAACTAAGGTGGTACCACGTCTATTAGCGTAAAGACGTCCTTTTGATGGACTCTTTATGCTTTTTTATTTTAAAAGTAATTTTATTTTCTTAGGAGGAAGCGACGATGTCTCAAAAACCAAATAACTTTTCAAAATGGTATCTTGAAACAATTCAAAAAGCTGATTTATTTGACTACACCCCAGTTCGGGGCTGTATTGCATTTAAGCCGGATGGCTATGAAATTTGGGAACATATTCAGGAAGAGATGGATAAGCGTTTTAAAGAAACCGGCCACCGTAATGCATACTTCCCTATGTTAATTCCAGAATCCTTCTTCCAAAAGGAAAAGGATCATATTGAAGGTTTCTCACCAGAGCTTCCGTGGATAACAGAAGCGGCAGGAGAGAAATTAGAAGAACGTCTGGCACTGCGGCCAACTTCTGAAACAATGATTGGACATTTGTATTCAAATTGGATTAAAAGTTATCGGGATCTTCCGGTATTAATAAATCAATGGGCAAATGTATTCCGCTGGGAGAAGAAAACTCTTCCATTCATCCGCACTTCTGAATTTTTATGGCAGGAAGGCCATACGGCTCATGTGGACGAAGAAGATGCGCGCAAGGAAACTATGCAAATGCTGGCCATCTATAAAGAAGTTGTAGAAGGATTACTTGCGATTCCAGTTTATGATGGCCAAAAGACACCATCAGAACGTTTTGCTGGTGCGGTTGATACATTCTCCATTGAAGCAATGATGAAAGATGGAAAAGCCGTACAAGCAGGTACCTCACACTACTTAGGTACAAAATTTGCGGAAGCATTTGATATAAAGTATTTAAATAAAGAAAATAAACACACCTATGTCCATACAACATCCTGGGGTACGTCAACTCGGTTAATTGGCTCCGTCATCATGGTTCACGGCGATGAACAAGGCCTAGTGCTGCCTCCAAAAATAGCACCGACTCAAGTTGTACTGATTCCAGTGGGTCCATGGAAAAAGAACCCTGCCATTATCGAGAAATTAGATGAAATCTTTGCCGCATTAAAGGCAGAAGGAATTCGCGTACGCCTTGATGATTCAGATCAATCACCAGGCTTTAAATTTAATGAGTGGGAGCTGAAAGGCGTACCTGTACGTATAGAACTAGGTCCACGTGATTTAGACCAAAATCAATGCTTAATGAAGGCCCGTGATCTTGGGGACAAAGTTGCCGTACCGCTTGAATCCATTATTGAAACCATTAAAACAGAGCTTGAAACCATGCAGACTCGTCTATTCGAAAAAGCAAAAGCGTTCCGAGCGGAGAATTCGCACACACATATCGATACAATGGACCAGTTAAAGCAGCACATAGCAGAATCCGAATTAAATGATACCATCCCTGGCTGGATATTAGCTGGCTGGTGCGGAGACGATGCCTGTGAAGAAAGTGTAAAAGAACAAACAAAATTCACAACAAGAAACATTCCGTTCAACCCGCCGGCAAATAAGCATACGTGCATCCATTGTGGTAAAGAAGCCAAACATACGGTTTGGTTTGCGCGTGCTTATTAAACTGCGAATGTGAAATAGTACGTGAACCTTCAGGGT
>NZ_LGUF01000008.1 GCF_001274725.1 Sporosarcina globispora | reverse complement strand
TTAAAAAAAGCTTAGGCTGATTTTAGAAGATGGTCTCTGTATTGAACAGGGGTCATCTTTTTTAAATTCCATTGATATCTGTAGTTATTGTAATAAATCATATATTGCCTTATTTCACGTCCAGTTCCTCTAAAGTCGTACATGGTTTAATATATGACTCGTCCTTAAAATGACCAAAGAAGGATTCTTGAGGGGCGTTATCCCAACAGTTTCCCCGTCGGGACATGGATTGGCGTAAGCCAAGTTTCTTTACTAACTTTTGAAAGTCAGGGTGTGTATAGTGAGTACCTTGATCAGAGTGTATCAATGCATCTTCCGCCTTCTTAAAGTTGCGATTCTTCTTTAGCTTTAGAAGGGTATCTGTAGCTAAATCCATGGTTATGCGGTCCGATACGTGATAAGCTAAGATTTCATTTGTCGAGCCATCTTTAATAGTTGACAAATAGGCTTTCTGGCCCTTTCCGTAAAATAAATATGTGATATCGGTTAAGAGTACTTTTCCTGGGACATCCTGCTTAAATTGCCTATTCAAAAGGTTCGGCACAACCCGGTGTTCTTGAGTGGCCTTCATCATTTGTCTATAAGGATTTGCCTTTCGGATAGGACATCTAATGGCATACTTCTTCATGATTCGTCGTATACGCTTCAAATTGTAGACAACACCAAATTGACCCGCCAAAGTCATTTTGATTTGACGTGCCCCTTTTTTCCGTCTTTTGAAATTAAAGGCCTTTAAGATAATCTCCTTCAAAACCTCATCTCTTTCATCCTTAAGCTCTCTTTGTTTTTGAGACTTCTCTGAAAAGTAATTGTAATAGCCACTTCTTGAAACGCCCGCTACTTTACAAAGGTAGCTCACCATATTTTCTAACTGGTATTTCTCTATAACTGAGCGAATAAGGATAAATTTTTGGCTTGGGGGAAGTTCTATTTCCTCATCCCCCTTTCTGCTAAACGTATCTTTTTTAAGAGTTCATTTTCCGCCTTTAGCAGGTTAATTTGTGCTTCTAAGCGGACGTTTTTCTCCTCTAGGGAAAGCTCTCTGTCCATTGGACGCCCTGAATTTCCAGCCCTTGTGTCACGTAATCCGGTTATCCCACTCTCCTTGTAAGCATCACTCCATCTTCTACTCGCTGAATTAATCCGCTGCTTCCCCAAAACATCTACATCAAAACCATGTTCCTCAAATATATCCCTGGCAAACTTGCCTTTCTGTTTTTCTGCAATAAAAATTTGTTTAAATTCATCAGTGTAAGTAATTCCTTTTGAACTCACCGATTTAACGTAGCTATTAGCTGATAGTAGCTTGATTTCTTTTTCTGAAAATATCTTTTTACTCATATTATTCTCCGTCCCCT
>NZ_LGUF01000016.1 GCF_001274725.1 Sporosarcina globispora | reverse complement strand
AGAATCTCTAATTGGCCTAGGAGCTGTTTTCTTTCTACGCATACATTAAAAAGATAGTAGTAATACTTAATATGTCATCTGAGTTCCATTAACTAAATGGAAAGGGGAAGTGGTTATGTATGAGGGGAAAATCATCAAGTTTTATCGTGAAAAAAACAAACTAACTCAAGAACAATTAGGAAGGGATATATGTTCCATAACACATATTAGTAAAATTGAATGCAACCAAACAACATATAATAATGAAATCATAACTTTATTATCCAAGAGACTTGGAATAAATATGGATTTAGAGATCAAAAAATTTATAAATATTAAACATCGCTTATCACAATGGCATGATTCAATAATCATGCAATTAGAAGAAGAGGTAGAACAAATCAATAGTGAACTCGAGTGCGAAGAATTAGTTAATATTTCAGACTACACTCATTTGTATCAGTTACTTAGGTCCAGATATTTTCTAAGTCATAATAATACCTTTGAAGCATTTAAGATCATTAAGAAAATAAGAAAAATAGAACATGAATTAACAGATTATGAATCCAATCTTTTCAAACATGTTTTGGGTATCTATTATTTAGCAAAACAGGATTACATCAATGCAATTCAAACACTAAAATTAATACAAAATGAAATTTACAATAATCAAGAATATTACTATCACATGGCGAGAGCTTATCATACATTACAATCACCAGTTTTAGCATATTATTTTTCCGAAAAATCTCATCAATTTTTTAAAGCTTTAAACAACTATCTAAGAGTAATTGATGCAGAAATGCTTATGATTATTCAAGTTAAAGATAATGATAATGATGAAATTATAAACAGGTTTAAGAATTTAATTAAAAGTTGTGATTTATGTCATGCCCCTGAACGAAAAGCAAAAGTATTACATCACTTAGCTTTTGAATACTATCGAAGAAAAAATTATGATCAAGCAATTTTATATTTTAAAGAATCAATGTCTCTTAAAATTCAAGAATCTCCTGCCTACTTACTTTCTTTAGAAGGTTTTATTCGTTCTTCGTTTGATGGTGAGCTTATTGCCAGTGATAATTTAATAAGACTTGCTGAGGATGGATTGATTATTGCTATTAGGATCAATCAATTATTATATATTCATCTATTTAAATTAATCCTTTATTTATTGAGATCTAAAGAAAAAGAATATCATCAATACTTGGCTAATAAAGCTTTACCAACTTTTGTTAAATTCGGGGTTGCTTTTTTGATTCAACGCTCTAAAAAAGAACTATTTAATTATTATTCTAGGATGAACTTTCAAGAAAAGGCATTAGAAATGGCCAAATTATTATTCGACACTTAAAGTTATAGTAAATTAACTATATAGATTTAGGAGCGG
>NZ_LGUF01000013.1 GCF_001274725.1 Sporosarcina globispora | reverse complement strand
TTGAACTGTACCCCAATTTACGGACAGTTTAAAAAAGCGCCTATGCGGCTAGTAAATGGCCCCGGTATTGCTCCGGGGTCATTTTATTTAAGCCCCATTGATAACGATGCTGGTTATATTCCTCGATCACTCGATCCACTTCTTTTCTAACATCTCCTAAATTATCTAATGATTTATACTCTGCTAAATCCTTAAAGTGCCCAAAGAAACTTTCCATTGGTGCGTTATCCCAACAGTTTCCCTTTCGGGACATCGATTGTGTTAAGCCAAGTTCTTTTACTTTGCTTTGGAATAGGGGATGAGTATAGTGGAAACCTTGGTCAGAGTGCAATATGGCTTCTGGATGAAAATGATCGCCAACAGCTTGTTTTAACTTTTTAAGCGTCTTATATACAATATCCATTTCCAACGAAGTGGATAGATGATAAGCGACAATTTCTTTGGTAGCTCCATCTTTTACGCAGGATAAATATGCTTTTTGTCCCTTTCCGAAATAGAGATAAGTAATGTCAGTAAGCAGGACTTTTCCTGGTTCCTCTTGATTGAATTCTCGGTTAAGGAGGTTAGGACAAGTTCGATGCTCCTGGGTTGCCTTAGCCATTTTACGATAAGGATTGGCTTTCCTTACTTTTGTTACAAGATTGTATTTTGCCATGAGACGCCTAATCTTTTTGTGGTTCATTACCGATGAATAATCATTCTCCATAATCATTTTAATCTGGAGGACACCTACTTTTTCTTTTTTACTTATGAATATTTCTCGAATTAACTCTATATCCAATTCATCCTTTTCGTCACGTTGTGCCCGTAGTTGTGCCGCCTTCAGCCAATCATAGTAGCCACTGCGACTTACGCCTGCCAGTTCACACAGGTAGGAAACAGATTTTTTCAACTGATAAGTTCTGATGGTTTTCTCAATCAGAGAAAACTTCTCAGCTGCCGTTAGAATCGTTTCTTCTTCAACGCCTGCCTTTCTAGTTCTTCCAGCTTTTTTAAGAAGCCATTCTCTGCCTCAAGGAATTTAATCCTTGCCTCAGCCTTCCTTAGTTTCTCCTCAATGGAAAGTTGTTTTGAAGAAGGACGTCCAGTACTCCCTTTACCTCGACGTTCCGTAAGGAAACCTTCCTCCCCAAACCTTTCGAATGTTTCTCTCCAACGCTTAAGACAACGTTTTGGCTGTTCCTTGCCAATCATCTCGAGATCAAAGCCTTGTTCAATAAAGATTTGCGATGGTGTTTTCCCACTTGTGTATTCCGTCACTGCTTTTATCTTAAATTCCGGACTATAGGAGATCGACCTTTCAGAAGCCCTCAAAACATTAGGATTCTTCTCAAGCTCTTTCATTTGGAATTCATTATAAAAATTCTTACTCATGATAAATCCTCCACCCTATTCATTAAATCTATTGAAACACAAAAAACCCCGGAAAGGGGCACTTTTTTATCAGTGTCCACTATCTGGGGTATAGTTCAG
>NZ_LGUF01000004.1 GCF_001274725.1 Sporosarcina globispora | reverse complement strand
AAAAAAAGGAGAGCGTCTGATCCCTAATTCGGATATTTAAGACTAGGATGCTTCCGAAATTGTTACAGTATATCCTAAGTTCTCTAGCCTACGAACCGAATGACGTACAATTGAAACTTGTCTCTGCTTGTCAAAGTAGTCTTCACCTAAATCAACGTACATTTCTTTTCGGGTGAGAAGGTAATAGGCGATACGCAACATCGCATGTGCCACTACAATAGCTGCACGTTTCTTTCCTTTTCGGCCGGCTGTCCGCCTGTATAGGGCACCGAGATAGTTCTTCGAACCTCTGACTGATTGAGCTGCTTCAGTTAAAGCAGAACGAAGATACTTGTTTCCTTTTTTGGCTCTCGATGATTTCCGCTTTCCAGCACTTTCATTGTGTCCAGGAACCAACGCTGCCCAGGAACATAAGTGTGCAGCACTGGGGAACTGCGAACCCACATTGGTACCAATCTCGGCGAGTATTTGTTCAGCCATCCTTGTGGCTATGCCAGGTATGGAATCAAGCCGTTCGATATCTTCCTGATATTCGCTTACCCTATCGGCGATTTCTTTGTCGAGCAACTCTATCTGTTCAGTAAGAAAATCAATGTGAGTTAAAATTGTCTTGAGCATCAATCGTTGATGTGGATTTACATAGCCTCGAAGAGCCAGTTCAAGTTCATCCTTCTTTTTTTTCATCGTTCGCCGTGCCAAGTTTGATAGTGTTTCAGGATCGTCTTCACCATCTGCGATGGCGTGAAGCATGTCCTTTGCCGAAACACCCATGATGTCGGAAACCACAGAGCCGAGTTTGATGTTCGCTCCTTCAAGCACCTTTTGAATCCGATTATGTTGCCGGGCACGTTCTTCAATAATGCTTCGACGATAACGCACCAGTTCCCTGAGCTCCCGTTGCGTCCGGTTAGGGATAAAGCTAGCCTTTAACAGTCCGTGTCTAAGTAATTGTGCAATCCATTCGGCATCCTTCACGTCAGTTTTACGACCGGGAAGGGATTTCATGTGCTGGGCATTAACTACGAGAAATTCTATTCCTTCAGCTTCCAATAGATTTACGACAGGTTTCCAGTAAACACTTGTACTTTCCATCGCAACGTGACTGCATCTTTGTTCCTTAATCCAGTCGATTAACTCCAGGAGAAAGATCGTTTTAGTAGAAAATGTCCGAACCTCCTTTCCGTCAGATGTCATGATGCAGGCAGTAATACTGTCCTTATGGACATCCAGCCCGCAAGCACTCTCAATGATTACATCCATTGAACTCTTCCTTTCTTGGCCAGTTATAATGGAGGCTGGTGCAGCAACCAGAATTAGGATTAATCTACCATGAGTGCTTCCCCCGAAGGGGAGCGACAGTCGGTGGTGCACCGTGGTCGTTGGAGTCAGACTAACGGATGGGCTCTATGGCACCATAGTTGATCGACCTTCCTCTCCCAGCCTAGGAACAGTATCGACGGCTTGGAGCCATTTTCATTCTCTGTGGTGAATCGCCGGTTTTGCGATTCATGGATGGCTAACGG
>NZ_LGUF01000002.1 GCF_001274725.1 Sporosarcina globispora | reverse complement strand
CCCTTTCGTATTATAAGGTCAGCCAGATATTTCTGGTTGACCATTTTTTATATGGTTTTATTATAACTGTAGCCGGGGTAGAACGTACCTGCCCATGGGAGGAGGATCCCGTCAACTAAACTGTTCACCCCCTACTTGCTTAAACATGATTTGGCTGGTTGGGACAGCGATCTCGTATAACAAGCGAAGCTATGAAACTGCAAGGAGGACTAGGGGCTGCCGGCAAATTTATTATTTTTTGGAGGAGATAAACGAATGAATCCTGTTGTTGGACTGGATGTAGCCAAAGGCGAAAGCCAGGTACAGGCTTTCTTGGATAAGAAAAAACCTTATAAAACAAGCTTTAAAGTACCTCATACTCTAGAAGGCCTGGGGACGTTAAGTGAGTTTCTTAAAGAGATAGAAGATCTTATTGGGATAAGACCACCCATCGTTTTAGAGTCTACAGGCCATTACCATACGCCAGTTGTCCAGTATTTTGAGGAAAGAGGCTACCTGCTTATTATTGTTAACCCACTCGTTTCTTATCGGGCAAAAAGCTCTTCCTTGCGGAAGGTAAAAACAGACATCATTGATGCCAGGCATTTGTGTGAACTCTATTACAAAGAGGAGCTGGAGCCTTATAAAAAGCGTGGAATTCAGCTTTTGAACCTCCGCAACCTTACGAGGCAGCACCAAAGTATGACGGCCATGTATGTACAAACAAAGCTTCAATTTCAAGCTGTACTTGATCAGATATTCCCTGAATACGAAGATGTTTTTGGTGACTTGTATTCGGCTGTCTCCCTATTAACCTTATTAGAATTCCCTACATCCAAAGAGGTATTGGGAGTTGAAGAAGACACCCTGGCTAACAGGATTGATGAGCTTTGTAAAAGCCGTTCAAGCAAGTGGGCACGCACTCAGGCAAAGAAGCTTATCGAGGCAGCCTCCAGAAATCCGTTCAAGGAAATATGGTATCAAAGCCATATCACAAGTCTTGAACTGTATATAAAGATGCTTCTGGAGTACCAAAGGCACCTATCGAAGTTGGAAGCAGAGATAGATGCCTTGGCAAAAGAAATGGAAGAATATCAAATCATCCAATCTATCCCGGGTATCGGAGAAAAGATCGCGGCAACGATCATTTCTGAAATCGGAGAGATTGAACGGTTTAGCCACCCTAAAAAACTTGTGGCCTTTGCCGGTTTAGATCCCAGCATCTTTGAATCTGGAAGATTCAAAGGAACAGTCAACAGGATAACTAAAAGAGGATCAAGCAGGCTTAGGCACGCGTTATATATGGCTGTCAGGTGTGCAATTCGTGATTCCCGTAAAAAGAAAACAACACCTGAAATTATCCCACGCAATAAGAAGCTGCGGGAGTTTTATGATAAGAAACGTGGTGAAGGCAAGCCATACAAGGTAGCCATCATCGCTTGTGCCAATAAGTTGATACACTGGATTTTTGCACTCTTAAAAAGCAATTCAATTTTCCAAGATATAGCCTAAAATGAAAAGCTAGCTAAATAAATCAAAACCTTCCAAAATTGTCCTGGTGGAGGGCTATTTGGCATGCGTACTTTTAGGATACCACACAACAAAAAATCAATTAAATGAAAAATGTTGACAAACTATTAGCTGGTTT
>NZ_LGUF01000009.1 GCF_001274725.1 Sporosarcina globispora | reverse complement strand
GTAGGTTAATTTGGTTACACTGTTTACTGGAAAAAACAAACCAAATCAGAGCTACATTACGAAAGGAGCTAGCTATTATGAAGGATACCATAAAATATGTAGGTTTAGACGTTTCAAAGGAAAAAATTGCCGTTGCCATTGCAGATGAAGGTCGTGATGAGCCAAGGTATTGGGGAATGATTCCTAACACCCCGGAATCCATTAGGAAGTTAGTAAAAAAGCTTGGAGAAAAAGAGAATCTTCGAGTGTGTTATGAAGCTGGACCAACTGGCTATGGTTTACATCGACTTTTTCTTACCCTAGGAATTGAGTGTGATGTGATCGCACCTTCTTTAATCCCTAAAAAACCAGGTGAGCGTATTAAAACTGACCGTAGGGATTCGATTAAACTAGCAAAGTTATTTCGCGCCGGCGAATTAACTCCTGTTTATGTGCCAACAGAAGATGACGAAGCCCTTCGGGATTTAGTTCGGGCTCGTGAAGATGCCAAAGAAGATGAATTAAGAGCCAAACATCGATTGTCTAAATTCCTTTTACGGAATGATATTCACCCTCCTTTTAAAGGAAAAAAGTGGACTCGTAGATATCGTGAATGGTTAAATACTCTAAAGTTTGAACGTTCAGCATCAAAAGTAGTTTTTCAAGAGTATCTACATCATCTACAAGAAATTGAGCAAAGAGTAAAACGATTCGAGGAAGAAATAAAATTACAATCAACCGAAGGTTACCATGCGCCTATGATTCAAGCACTACAATCGTTAAGGGGAATAGCTACGATTACAGCTACTAGTCTTGTGGCTGAGATAGGATCATTTAAAAGATTTGCAACTCCTAAAAAATTAATGTCTTACGTTGGGCTAATTCCAAGTGAAAGTTCTAGTGGTGAAACCAGAAGGCAAGGTAATATTACCAAAACAGGCAATCGTCATGTTCGTCGGTTGCTAGTAGAAGCAGCTTGGAGTTATCGATTTCCACCTGCTATTAAGGGAGATTTAAAGAAAAGACTAGAAGGACAGTTGCCTAATGTTCAAATGATCTCATGGAAAGCTCAAAATCGTCTTCATAAAAAGTATTTTCGTTTACTATCACGTGGAAAAGCATTTGGAAAGGCATTAACAGCCATTGCAAGAGAATTAGCAGGATTTATCTGGGCAGTAACTCAAGAAATTGAAAATAACTCCATGGCAAAGTAATTGTTTCGAATAAAATCAATTTTCTTTAAAAGTCGGAGCTTAGGGCTCGAAGGCAAAGGTAAAAACCGGAAAGGAGAAACCACGAAATGTACTTGTGATATGCCTAGGTAGGCTAACTCACGTTTTAAGTTAGTGGAAGCTCCTTTATACGGAAAGATAAAATGTGAAAACCCACGAATATCAGAGTGCTAACCGCAGTTGAGACTTTTGCCTTCGTGCCGTGTGCTTAACTTTTTATATCAATATGAAAGGAGAAATTTATTCATTCTCAGCTTTAAAAAGTATCTCAATCTCCAAATTGCCTGTCAAGGAAAGCACTTGACAGCCAATTTGGAGATTGAGGAGCAGTCAGTAAGCTGAGAAGGAGATCCCCTAGCCTTGAAAGGCTGAATCCTAACTAATAAGCAAAGAAGCCGAAAAAACGCTTCTCTTCTTAGAGTTGCCCAAAAACCGAACCAAAATCAATTTGTGTAGGGAGCATTGACAGTTTCGTTCATATCAGTA
>NZ_LGUF01000006.1 GCF_001274725.1 Sporosarcina globispora | reverse complement strand
TGTGTAACCGTCAAGTAATTTTGAACAGTTTTTGCTCATTAAGTTTGAACACTTTCTGCTTCAAATATTGTCGTTCTGTTTTTGATTCTATAACTTTCTCCATTTAAATGGATTACTTCTACCCGATGAAGCAGCCTATCAAGTATAGCTGTTGTTATTCCCTTGTCGCCCATTAACTCCCCCCATTGTTCAGGACCCTTATTTGAAGTCAGTATGATAGAACTTCGTTCATACAGGTCATTAACCAGGTGAAAGAACATATTTGCTTCACGTTGGTCCATTGCCATATACATTAAGTCGTCAATGATTACCAAATCAGCCTGCAGGATGGTTTTTAATTGAAGCTGAGATTTTCTTAGGTATTCTTGTGTTTTCAAAAGATTTATCAAGTCTCCCATGGTATAAAAGGACACCTTGAATCCTTTCTGTATGGCCTCTAGTCCCATTCCAATGGCTATATGTGTTTTTCCTACACCAGGAGGGCCTAAGAGAATAAGGTTGAACTGTTGTTCAAGCCAATTCAGCTCCCTTAGCTGTTGGATTTGGCGTAAACTAAGGGATTGTTGTTCGCTTATTTTGAATTCATCCAATGTTTTATAATAAGGAAACTTTGCTCGTTTAAGGCGTTTCTCTATATTCTTTTCTTCTCTTCTTTTCATCTCATATGTAAGTATTTCTTCAAGAAATTCCAAATAGGTCCAAGAATGCTTTTCTGCATTACGGAGTAATGCAGGCAGCTCATTCGCGGTCTCAACCATTCTTAAATGACGAAAATAGTCTTGTAGAGTTGGTACAGTTCCTGTCATTCTTTCATACCCCCTAAGATTTCAAAATAAGTTTCCATTTCCCTTGTCTGTGCAGTGGCTTTTAAAACGGAGTAATCTATCTTGACTTTTTGTTCTAACGAAGATTTAGGAGGATTTGTTTCTCTTAACCTTGTAAGATGTTGTGATATGTCCCGAAGATCATTTGCACTCCAAAGGTGTTCACTTATGCATTTTTCCAAGGCCAAATCAATGACAGGCCTATAAAGGGCTATAGTATGTTGAATAACTTGAAGCTGGTCTCTCATATATCTAGGATATCTAAGTCCTATCTCATGTATAAAAAGGTAAGCTTTTTCTTGGTCTTTAAACTGTCGCATTACTGTTTCCTTGTATGCCTGGAGACCTTTTGAGCGATCTCTCGTGTGGTTCCGGTTTTTAATCAATTCACCTTTCCCATGACATAACGGGTGTTTAGCTAGAATCTCCCCTTGGTTCGTTGCCCGAATAATGACCTCTTCATTTGACACTTCCACATAGACGGTATTGTCCCCCTTGGGACGGAATGTACCCAGAGGGAGTGAATAACGATTGGATTTGTATTTAATAACATTGTCCTTATGAACGGTCCTTGTTATACTATTACCTAGGTTGCTCTCGAAAGAGAGTAGAGAGGAGACTGGTTTTAAGTGTTGCTTTTCGAGGGCGTGCACTTCTACCGGTCTCTTTTTAATTGTGTGATGAACATTATGGTTCCCCGTTCTATCCAACCATGCAAGTGACCTCTCATTCCATTCATCGAGGTTTGAGAATACACGATTCTTCGCAAAATTTCTTTTAATGAATTTAACTACATTTTCAATTTTCCCTTTACTTTGTGGATCTGACTTCCTGCAGAGGTATAATCTGAAACCTCGTTCCTGTTTATATGCCTGGAACTCTGCTGTCAGGATAATATCACCTGCGTTTTCACTAACCGTTATTAAATGGTCCTGATCATAAACGATTTCTTCCGACATTCCTCCAAAGTATTTAAAGGCCTGCTCATGACACCGAATGGTGTCTCTAGTAGTAAACGGCCTATCTAGCCACTCGACATACTTATATCGAGAATGGGAAAGGACAAATGAGATAAAGAAAAGCTTCACCTCTTTGTTTTGAGTATTCTTGACCTTTATTTCTCCCCAATCAACCTGTATTTGTTTACCCGCGGCCAATTCTTCCACAGCTTCATGGGAACGTATATGTACTGCTTTTGGAATATGGTGAATATCTCTTAACTCCCTAACATAAGAACGAATCGTACTGCCGCCAACCTCTAAGTTAGGGTATCGTTCCTTTAGCCAATCCTCAATCTGTGCAGAAGACAGATCTGGATGCTCTTTTAACCAAGTTAAAAGTTGATTCTGATAGGGATCAAGTTTCCTTTTTCTTGTCCTCAACGAACTAATCCAATCTGTAGCTTCCTCAAAACTCATATCCAAATACTTATAAACTGTATTTCTAGAAACATCGAGTTTTTTTGCAATGGCGGCGATTGAAAATCCTAGTTTCTTAAGTTGCTTAACTTGCACTAACAATTGTAATTTTTCCACCTTTCAGATCCTCCAGCTAAAACAATGGTGTTAAACTCCCATCATAACTTAGCTGAGAAAAAATCGGGCAAAAAGTGTTCATTTTTATCTGTCAGAAACTGTTCAACTTAGTTTAGCAGTTACA
>NZ_LGUF01000021.1 GCF_001274725.1 Sporosarcina globispora | reverse complement strand
ATTTCAGGAACGACGGTAGCAAATGCAACGATCACTGTAAAAAGCGGCAGTGTTGTTATTGCAACAGGAAAAGCTGATTCTAATGGAATATTTAGTATCAAGATTAAACAACAAAAAGCAGGTACAGAGTTATCTGTATATGCTAAAGATAAAACTGGCATTCAAAGTGAAACTACAAAAGTCAAAGTTTTAGATCGTAAAGATCCAAATGCACCAAAAGATCCAGAGATTACAAGCTTCATCATAAAAAATAGAGAAGTTCAAATTAAAGGTACTGCAGAAGCTAACACTACAATTATTGTAAAAATCAATAATAGAGAAGTGACAAAAGTTAAAGTATCAAGTAAAGGGACATTTTCAGTAAAATTATCAAATGTAAGTAAAGGTAATAATAAAATAACATTACAAGCAATTGATAAAGCTGGAAATAAAAGCAATGAAGTAGACCGTTATGTAACGATTAAGTAAACAATTTAAATGTGGTTCTGGTGCAAAAAATACTCGATAGAAACATAGAGTGTCAATTTCCTTAAATGGCTAGCTTATGAAGCTAATCCAAACAATTT
>NZ_LGUF01000020.1 GCF_001274725.1 Sporosarcina globispora | reverse complement strand
ACCTTAAGTGACAAGGTCATCTTACCGTCTGGTAAACGAGACCTATGGCTCCAGAATCAAAGGTCTTGTTTTCGATTAGCTTAAGATTGATCTTCTCCTTGAGACCTTGGAATAACGGCAATCCCTTACCGATCAGGACGGGAGAAACCGTAATTTTATACTCATCAATTAAATCAAGCTGCATAAGGTGGTGTGCGAACCTAGGACTGCCGAGGATGACCATATCCTTGCCTGGCTGCTGTTTGAGGTTATTGATCTCTTCCTCGACATCTTCTTTCACGAGTCTGGAATTATTCCATTCGACTTTCTCCAGCGTCGTGGAAAAAACGATTTTGGCTGTCTTTTCGATCCACTCGGCATGATTCCGTTCATGCTGCGAAGCTGATGGATTCGAAGGCACAGATGGCCAGTAACTGTGCATCATCTGATAAGTCCCACGTCCCCAAATGACAGTGTCAGCAGTACTCAGAATTTCTTTCGCGTGTTTCTCCAAATCAGCATCGTAGGAAACCCAGCCAATGTCCATTTCACCATTCGGCCCTTCTACAAAACCGTCAAGCGATGCGTGCAGAAATAGAACGAGTTTTCTCATTTTCAGTTCTCCTTTGTTCATGAGGGATATCTACATTATACATTAACTACATTTTAGCAGAATTCAACTTGGGTTGT
>NZ_LGUF01000019.1 GCF_001274725.1 Sporosarcina globispora | reverse complement strand
TCTATATTGGCGAGTAAACTCTAAAAATCTTTCTTTACTCAAGGAGAATTCTCTTTGGATAGACATATTCAACCACTCTTCTACATTTGATGAGTTCAATTCAAATGATTGCTCCGGTGCTGTTAGGACTCTTGTTTTAGCTCTGTTTATAACCTCTAAAAATGATTGCCTAGTAGCCTCTTTTGATTCAACATAACTAAGTAAATGATCAGCCGGAATAAAACCTCTAGCCACTGCTTGATAATATTTTAGAATGTTCCCACCCCTTTCTTCTTTCTTTACAAGCTTTATAATTCCGTGTTTTTCTAATTCCCTTAGATGATAAAGAATTTTAGCTCTAGAAAGATTTAATTCATTTGCAAGCATATGTCCTGTATGAGGTTGTTCCACTAAAAAAATAAGCATTTTTGTCCTAAGAGGGTCACTTATCGCTTTTAATTGATCATACGTTTCAATAATTAATATAGGTTTCTGATTCATCGCACATTCTCCTTTTTAACCGGTTAAATTTATTTAACTGTATTGTATATGTTTACTTTTCAGTTGTAAATATAAACTAAGATTTTTTATTCCGAAAGCCATTTTGTGTTATGATATGCGCTGTTAGATTGGGAAGCTTGACTATACATTCCAAAAAATGAAACTGCCCTATGGCTAAAGAAAAAAATCCTGCATAAACAGGATTTTTAATCAATCTTT
>NZ_LGUF01000018.1 GCF_001274725.1 Sporosarcina globispora | reverse complement strand
TTATTTATGAAAATCGCTAAAGCAAAAAAAGTATTATTAGGTACAACACTTGCGGGGGCAATTGCAGTTTCAGCAAGCTATGGAACATACTCTTGGTTTACTTCTGAAACAACTGCTAAAGGTGAAGTAACAAATGCACTAGTGCAGCTGAATAACGGTGAAAATATTAACGAGAGTATTGTAGCAGTTGAGAATTTTGCTCCATCACAACTGGTATTTGGTGATTGGCTGACGATTGACAACACCGGGACGGTCGATACATTCTTACAGGCAAAACTGAACCAATCATTGGATAAACCTCTTTCATTAGATACGTACAAAGTTGGCTATGTTGCACTTAAATACAAAGTGAAACCTAATGATGAGGTGTTAAAAGCATCACAAGTTAAGCTTGAAGAATTATTCGAAGGAACAACCAATGAAGTTACTCGTTCGGTTTCAGGTGAACCAGTTGAAATTGCGGAAGGTGTAGAAATTATTACAGGTTACCTAAATTCTTCTGAGCTGCGTTCTGCTGCTGGCGAAAAAGAAATTCTTTTGGGTGATGGGGCAGAATCAGGGAAAGGCAATAAATTCTGGAATTTAAAGTCAAATGAATACATTGATCTTTCATTTGGCGTAAAACTTGATGAGACAGCAACGAATGACTATCAAGGTGTGACATACTCTGCAAATCTATCAGTTAAAGCGAAACAAAAAGA
>NZ_LGUF01000017.1 GCF_001274725.1 Sporosarcina globispora | reverse complement strand
TTATGAAACAGAAAACCCTAGGCTAGGCCTAGGGTTCCAAAAAGCTTACAGCGTGGTATTAAAAAAACTCCTCCGTATTGCTAAAATATTTTTGGTTCGCCAACCAAAATATCAGCATACGGAGGAATTCTTATGTCTAAAAAAGACACTAATAGTTTAGCACACACAACTTGGAATTGTAAGTATCACATTGTGTTTGCACCTAAATACAGAAGACAAGTGATATACGGAAAAATTAAGAAGGATATTGGGGAAATACTCCGCACTCTATGTGAAAGGAAGGGAGTGGAGATTATTGAGGCGACAGCTTGTAAGGATCACGTACATATGTTAGTGAGTATTCCTCCAAAAATAAGTGTGTCCTCGTTTGTGGGTTATTTAAAAGGCAAAAGCAGCTTGATGATATTTGATCGTCATGCCAACTTAAAATACAGATATGGAAACCGAAAGTTTTGGTGTACAGGGTATTATGTGGATACAGTAGGAAGAAACAAAAAGGTAATTGAAGATTATATACGTAATCAGATTCAAGATGATGTAGTTGCAGAACAAATAAGTATGATGGAATATATTGATCCATTCACAGGTGAAGAGGTTAAGAAAAAGAAAAGATAATCAGTTGGAAGGCCTTTGAGGTCTGGCCAGTAAAAGTAGTGCAATTGGCGAACCATTCAGTAGCCCTTTAGGGTTTGGCCAGTAACAAAGGCTTCCAGCCGCAGAGAAAACCACCCGTTATCACGGGTGGTCGTTATTT
>NZ_LGUF01000015.1 GCF_001274725.1 Sporosarcina globispora | reverse complement strand
GTCATTAATAGTTATAAGTTCGAGGAAGCGTTTTTTTGATTTTTTAATCTTTATAATATATGGCTGGACATTTAATACTTGTAGATAAAATATCGCCTTGTAGTAGTTTTTAGCTATCTCTTTCTCTGGAAATTCATCTAGTAATTTTTCTTGTGATTCTGCTAATCTCTCATATAAATACCCGATTATTTCCATATTATGCTCTTCTTTGCATATTTTTATCCCTGCTTTACTAATTTTTATGGATTCATGGTATCTTCCTAAAATATATAGGCATTTTGAGTAGTTATTAATTACTTTTGCTTTAAAAATGGGGAATTTTTCTGATTTTACATCCGTATCAAGTATTTGTTTGTAAAAAATGATGGCATCATTGTAACAGCAACTTTCTGCGTAAATAGTCGCAATACTGTTAATGATTTTTAAATCCAAAAAATCATCGAGAATAAAGGATTGATCATCGTTTATTAATTGCAGCAAAATTTCAATGATCTCTGTGTAATTTAATATACCTAATTTAAATTTTGCTACAGTATTTTGCCATACTAGAAAAGTAAAGAAATAGTAATTATCTTTTTTAATTCTATAATTAAGTTCGCTATTGGTTAAATCGTAAATATCTTTATACTTAAACAATCTATTTAAGGACATTAAATATTTTATAGTTTCATCGAAATAGTCTGTTCGATCATTAGACAGTGATAAAAAATGTTGAATGGTAACTCTTAATCTTAATGAGATTTTATGTAAGACATCTATTCGTGGATAAACCTCACCCGCTTCAATACGACTAATTTCCGATTGATGGCAAATCCCTTTTGCAAGCTCTTTTTGTGAAATGCCAAGTTTTTTTCTTAGCCATTTTATTTCATT
>NZ_LGUF01000001.1 GCF_001274725.1 Sporosarcina globispora | reverse complement strand
GAAAAACTCAGGGTTCTCATGTCTAACCGGGATGTTGTTGTTAAAAGGCTTGTAAGCTCTATTAATCAATTAAATCGCTGGGTGGACATTGTTTTTCCCGAACTCAGGCAAGTCTTTAAAGACATTACCGCAAAAGGGGCAATCGCCACACTGCGGCTTTTTCCAACTCCGATGGAACTAGGTTCCATGAATCCAGATGAGATCGTTTCCGGTTGGAAATCACTCATGAAAAGACAGCCTGGGTTAAAGAAAGCCTATTTACTTCTCAATGTAGCCAGGAAATCTGTCGGTACAATGCAAGCCATAGAGGCCTATAAATTTCATCTGGAACAATTACTCGAAGAGTATGACCTTGCGGTTCAACAACTAAACAGAGTCGAGCTGACAATCAAGAAAGAACTTCTTAAAATTCCTTTCGCCGATAAACTGCTTAAGATCAAGGGAATTAGTGATATTTCTTTAGCCGGTATTTTAGGCGAAGCAGGAGATTTAAGTGGGTTTTCGCACGGTAATTCTTTACTCCGCCACGCAGGGCTCCATCTCTCTGAAGCTAGTTCTGGGAAATGGAAAGGACAAATTGTCTTATCAAAACGTGGAAGGTCAAGACTCAGGCGTTTCCTTTACCTGGCCACTATCAGCCTGGTAATAAACAACGCTGAGTTTAAGGCTGTCCACTCCAATAATGTGAAAGTCAAGAAAATGAAAAAGATGAAATCGATAATGAAACTGGTTGGGAAATTGGCCAGGATTTTTGTAGGAATGGCACGTAATAACGAATCGTATTGTCCAGAAAAAGTTCGACCCCTAACAGAGCTGGCAGCTTAGTTTAAACAAATTTTTTCGAAGAGAAATTAGATCGAATGTTGGCTTATTCGCAGGATCTCAAATATGTACGGAGTACCAGGTTACTTAAACAAAAGGGCACTGACCCATTCCGTTAGCTAGACTGGCCTCCACCCCTTGGATAGGCATGACGAAGGAATGAGAGGGCGATTGACCCGTTGAGACATGGGAGGGAAAGCCTCCAGGGGCGGCGTGGAGAAGTACATCACATGGTAAAATATGGAGTATAATCCTACTCCTCTATTTAACTATGCCTTCACGTAGCCAAATGTCCAGAATCTACTCCTTACATTCAATTAAATGTAATCCTAGGTGGATGAAATCCTGCGAATAAGCGAGTATTCGGAAGATAATCGTATTAAACTGAGGGAGTTTAAGTA
>NZ_LGUF01000003.1 GCF_001274725.1 Sporosarcina globispora | reverse complement strand
TGGTCTTGTCCCTGTCAAGTAGACAACATAAAAAGCTAAGCAGTGAGCGCGTGTCGATATTCAATCGGTGCGCGTTTTTGTAGTTTCTTTTGTCTTCGTTTGTAATTGTAATGGTAGATGTAATCCTCAAGAGCTTGCTCTAGTTCTTCTTCTGACTTACACTTATTTATATACAGCTTCTCGGCTTTGAGGTGTGAGAAGAACGATTCTACACAGGCATTGTCCAGACAGTTTCCTTTTCGAGAGTGGCTGCCCTTGATGCCATATTCCTCTAATCGGCTGCTGTATAGCTTTGACGTATACTGGAAGCCTTGATCTGAATGGAGAACGGCTCCAGCTACGTCTTTTTTCTTTGTCCATTTTTCTACTGTATTTAACACAAGTTCCAGATCATTTCTCTTAGATAGCTCCCAGCTTACTATTTCGTTATTAAAGAGATCCTGTATGACCGATAAATAATAAAATTCTTCTCCAACAGACACATATGTTATATCCGTTACCATCTTTTGATTAGGTCCTGCAGCCTTGAAATTCCTTTTAAGGCGATTAGGGAAGGTGATAGAAGGACTATGACCGTGCCGTTTTCTCTTCTTTCGGATGACTGATTGTATGTCCATTTCCGTCATCAGCCTGTAGACCTTCTTGTGGTTGATTAAATACCCGTTTTCATTTAATTCGTCTGTAATACGAGGGCGGCCAAATTCAGGATGCATGAAATGAATTCCCAAAATGTTCTCTCGAATGTCTTGTTCATCCCTAGCCTTCTTTTCCCGTTTAACATTGGTTTTTCTCCATTTGTAATAGCTAGCCGGTTTGATATAGGCAATCTCCAGCAGCCAGGAGACCGGATAGGTACCCCTTAACTCATCAACCAGTTCATATTTTATTCTTCTGGGTATGTTTCCTCCTCCTTTACCAGATTTGGATACTGCTTTTTTAGAAATTCAACCTGTGCTTTTAAATAATCTCTTTCCTCTTCAACCGACTTGAATTTAGTCCTAGGCCTTCCTTTTAAAGGGTTAGAGACTCCTTTACGCTCATCAAACGGTACTCCATCTTTCCATTTCTTAACCCACACTTTAAGCTGGCTGCAGTGACGGATTCCCAATTCTTCTGCCAAAACTTTATAACTCTTAGACCCATTCACGTATCTCATGACGGCGTTATGTTTAAACTCCTCCGAATAGCTATTAAAAGTTTGTCCTTTCTTTGCCATAGAAAAAATCCCCTCCAAGTAGCATTCTTTCCTCCATGGTAACATGAAGGTTTTTTTGAATGTCTACTTAAAGGGGACATTAACA
>NZ_LGUF01000005.1 GCF_001274725.1 Sporosarcina globispora | reverse complement strand
ACGGCGAGGGAAATTTAGTACCGAAGTTCCTGATTCCACACTGCCAAGAAAAGCCTCTAGCGAGGGAAAAGGTGCCCGTACCGCAAACCGACACAGGTAGGCGAGGAGAGAATCCTAAGGTGAGCGAGAGAACTCTCGTTAAGGAACTCGGCAAAATGACCCCGTAACTTCGGGAGAAGGGGTGCTCATTAGGGTGCATAGCCCTGATGAGCCGCAGTGAATAGGCCCAGGCGACTGTTTAGCAAAAACACAGGTCTCTGCGAAGCCGCAAGGCGAAGTATAGGGGCTGACGCCTGCCCGGTGCTGGAAGGTTAAGAGGAGAGGTTAGCGCAAGCGAAGCTTTGAATCGAAGCCCCAGTAAACGGCGGCCGTAACTATAACGGTCCTAAGGTAGCGAAATTCCTTGTCGGGTAAGTTCCGACCCGCACGAAAGGCGTAACGATCTGGGCACTGTCTCAACGAGAGACTCGGTGAAATTATAGTACCTGTGAAGATGCAGGTTACCCGCGACAGGACGGAAAGACCCCGTGGAGCTTTACTGTAGCCTGATATTGAATTTTGGTACAGCTTGTACAGGATAGGTAGGAGCCTGAGAAGCCGGAGCGCCAGCTTCGGTGGAGGCGTCGGTGGGATACTACCCTGGCTGTATTGAAATTCTAACCCGCGCCCCTTATCGGGGCGGGAGACAGTGTCAGGTGGGCAGTTTGACTGGGGCGGTCGCCTCCTAAAAAGTAACGGAGGCGCCCAAAGGTTCCCTCAGAATGGTTGGAAATCATTCGCAGAGTGTAAAGGCACAAGGGAGCTTGACTGCGAGACCTACAAGTCGAGCAGGGACGAAAGTCGGGCTTAGTGATCCGGTGGTTCCGCATGGAAGGGCCATCGCTCAACGGATAAAAGCTACCCCGGGGATAACAGGCTTATCTCCCCCAAGAGTCCACATCGACGGGGAGGTTTGGCACCTCGATGTCGGCTCATCGCATCCTGGGGCTGTAGTCGGTCCCAAGGGTTGGGCTGTTCGCCCATTAAAGCGGTACGCGAGCTGGGTTCAGAACGTCGTGAGACAGTTCGGTCCCTATCCGTCGTGGGCGCAGGAAATTTGAGAGGAGCTGTCCTTAGTACGAGAGGACCGGGATGGACGCACCGCTGGTGTACCAGTTGTCTTGCCAAAGGCATCGCTGGGTAGCTATGTGCGGAAGGGATAAGTGCTGAAAGCATCTAAGCATGAAGCCCCCCTCGAGATGAGATTTCCCATAGCGTCAAGCTAGTAAGATCCCTGAAAGATGATCAGGTTGATAGGTCAGAGGTGGAAGCGTGGCGACA
>NZ_LGUF01000014.1 GCF_001274725.1 Sporosarcina globispora | reverse complement strand
AATTCCTTTTTCCGCAACGGTAATAGTGAACGGAATACGATAAGACTCCGATGAATCCGCCGCATTTACAAGATAAATATACCCCTCGTAAGTGCCCTCTAATGCGTTTGACGGAACCGTAATTTTTGCTGTTGCTTGAACAGTGCTGCCACCGTCAACATTAATGGATGTCACGTTTTTACCAGCGGCAGAAAAATCGATTTTGACATCATTTCCTGTGCCAGGACCTACTTCATTGGATCCAGCAAATTTTGTTGAAATAAATTGAGTACTTACATTAAATGTTTTACTGCTAGTTCCTTGGTTGGCTACGTTAAAATCTTTTGATGAAATCACATCATCAGAGCCGCTCGCTGCGCCTTCTCCTCTGCCTTTAAAGCCAAAGAACATGCTTCCTGTAAGATTATCAACTTGACTCAACTCTGAATCTGAATCAAGGGTATATGCTTTATCTACTACTTGAATTTTTACATCCTCTTTAATCGCACGTGCAGGATCAACACGTCCAGCCCCGACTTGGTATACGCTATAAGTCTTTGAATCTGTGTTAATATCCTTTGCTGTATTCATTAATGCCGACTTGACATCTGCCGGAGTATATTCTGGATTTGCAGCTAAAATCAATGCTGAAATACCTGCAACGTGAGGCGTTGCCATTGAAGTCCCTGACATTAATTGATAAGCATACTTATAATCTCTATCTTCTACGCTTACACCGTCTTGTGGCTCCCAAACGTCATATGGAACGGTGGACGAAATGTCAACACCAGGAGCTACAACATCTGGCTTGATTGACCAATCTTTTACCGGTCCCGTTGAGCTAAAGTTTGCCAACTCGTCGCCTTTCTTTGCGATCGGCGCATCAAGTGTATCTGGGAACGTAATCGTTGCTGATTTAGGATCCTTGTAAATGGCATCAGAAAGAGCTTGTCCCTGCACTTGTGTCAATGAAACAGAATAAACATTGTCCATGCTTACGCCTAAGAAGCTCGATATATATCCTTGGCTATCTGCATCGGCAGTATTGTTCCAAATAATCATACCTGCTACGCCGGCTTTTTTAGCATTTGCCATCTTTGTCTGTAAAAAATCTCCGCCACGTTTCACGAGTGCTATTTTACCCGTCATATCTAATCCATTGTAATCTGCCGCACTACCTAAACCGACATCAACAATTGGAAAGGTTTGTCCTTTAAATACATCGTCTGCTTGTGCGAAGTTTTTACCAAACAAACGAGCTTGATAGGAATCTGAACCATTCTTAAGGGTCATCACTGGAATGTCTCCCGGAATGGTACTTGCACCAACCGTTATGGCTAGTGCTGAAGTTCCTGGAGAACCTACAGTAGCTGCACCCGGACCACTATTACCTGCTGCAACATTACACACAACACCGGCTAATGTAGCATTGTTAATAGCAACACTGGTTGGGTAAAGCGGATCATTAATTGTTGCACCAAGCGAAAGATTAATGACATCCATATCATCCTCAACTGCTTGATCAATACCGTTCAATACAGAGTCTGATGTGCCACGTCCACCTGGTCCCAGTACACGATAACCATAAAGTTCCACATCTGGCGCTGCACCATTTGCTGAATATACGTCGTTATTATTTGTCGTATTTGCAGCAATTGTCCCTGAAACGTGAGTTCCATGAGATGTAATATACTGCTTATAATCTGCAGGAGGTGGTCCAACAACTGGATCTGGATTCGCCTTCGCAGCTACCCAATCATCATAAATGGTTTCCATTGGATCATGGTCGTCCTCATAAATGACATTTCCATTTGCATCGAATCCTTTATTATTGACTAAGTCGTGCCCACCTTTATATACAGCCTTCAAATCAGGGTGATTGTAGTCAATACCAGTATCCAATACACCAATCTTCACTTTTTGGCCAGCACGAGGACCCGATTTAATAATACCTGTATGACCTTCTGCTTGAAGTTTATCTAATCCTAACAAAGAAAGCCCTGTTGTAGGCTTGCCTACAGATTTACTTGTCTTTGAAGCTCTGGGAGCAGATCCTTCAGCAGCCGTATATTCTACTTGAGACCAAATAGAAGCAACATCTGGATTTTTGGCAATATTTTCAACGGATTTTGCAGGTAGTGATAAAGCTACTCCATTAAATGCTTCTGAATATTCTCGCGTAATACTCATAGCCGTGTTAACAGATTTTCCGCCAATTATTTGCGTTTTAGGCTGCGTATTCACAAAGCTTTTAAATTTTGCATGAGAATCTTTCACCTTTTTTTGTGCCTCGGCATATTCGCTTGCAAAAGCTTTACTATTTACAGTTGCTCCACCTTTAGCTAACGATTGCTTAATGATTTGTATCTTAGCTGGGTCTTCTTTAAATTGAACAATCACGTTAATATTTTTTGAACTGCGTAAATCTTTTTGGTCCACATGGATTTTTTGAGCGATATCTGCTCCAGTGAGCTTATTAATGTTTGCTTTTTGCTCAGGAGTAAGCCCGTCAAGAATTCGGTTTACTTCCTTTGCATTAAAGGTTTCACTGGATGGACTTTGCTGATTTTGTTTCGATTCAGCCTGTACATGTGTTAGAGCCTGAGGTAATGCAATGTTTAATAGCATTGTACTTAACGCAAAGATCGAAAATATTTTCTTACTAAACTTTTTTCTGTACTTCATATTTTCCCCCCTAGAATAAT